>NZ_JAUTDO010000001.1 GCF_030646165.1 Conexibacter sp. CPCC 206217
GCAGCCGCCGCGCGACCGGCCCGCCCAGCGTGAGCGTGGCGCGGTTGGCGGTGGCGGCGGTCGCCGCCGCGGGCGCCGCCTGCGCCGCAGCCGCAGCCGCAGCCGCGACAGGCGCCGGCGTCGCGGTGAGCGAAGCGGGTGACGCGCCGGCGGGCGCGGTCGCCGGCGGCACGGCGAACGCGAGCGCGGCGGCGAGCGCGAGCGCGGCGGTTGGGCGGCGCATCGCTCAGCCTCCGATCCGGATCGACAGCGTCAGTGGGTCGAGCTGCGTGCCGGCCGTGAAGACGCCGAGCCCGAGCGGGGCGCCCTCGCCCGTCAGCGCCGCTCTCACGCCGCTCCAGGTCAGCGTCGTGCCATCGGCCGAGCGCGTCGGCGGCGGCAGCGTCAGCGCAGCGACCGCGCGCCGCGCGGAGGGCACGATTCTGCTCGCGCCGCCGGGCTCGTAGCCGGAGCCGGCCTCCGAGACGGCCGAGAGCGTGCCGCCGGCGCCGTCGATCGTGACGATCGGGTCGGCCAGCCGCAGCCAGGTGCCGCGGTTGCTGGCGGAGGCGAAGCTGCCGACCATGTAACCGATCCGCAGGCCGCCGCCCAGCTCGACCGTGCCGCTTGCGCGACCGGCGTCGTAGCTGCCGCCGGTCGCCGGGAAGCGGAAGCTCGCAGCGGAGGCGTTGCGCGTCGCGCCGTCGTGCGGGAACCAGTACGGATCGGCGTAGTCGCCGCCACCGCCGCTGCCCGGGTCCGCGGGATTGACGCCCGTGTTGGCACCGTCGAGCGGGAAGATCCCGCGCAGCGCCGCCGAGAACCCCCAGTCGGCGGCGCCGCCGAGGACCGGACGCGGGTTCGGCGCCGGCTGCTGCGGGGCGGACGGGCCGCCGCCCGCGTCGCCGCCCCCGCCCCCGCCGCTCCCGCCCGAGCCGTCGCCGGATCCGGTTCTGGCGCCACCGCCCGATCCACCGCCCCCTCCGGATCTCGCGCCTGTGCCGTTGCCGGTTCTTCTCGCGCCGCCGCTTCTCCGACCCCCGGTCGCTCCCCTGCCGCCGGCGCTCGCGCCGCGCAGCCGCGCCGTCACGGTCAGCGGGTCGAGCGCGAAGCCGGCGTGGTACATCCCCAGGCCCAGCGGCTCGCCCGCGCGTGTCAGCGTCGCTCTGATGCCGTTCCAGCTGACCGTCGCGCCGCCGGCCCCGAGTACGCGTCTGGCGGCGCGCAGGTCGAGGTCGGCGAAGACCCGGCGCTTGCGCACGACCGGCGCGCTGTCGTGGAAGCCAGCGTCGGTGACGCCGGAGAGCGTCCCGCGTGCGCCGTCGAGCTCGACGACGAGGTCGGACAGCGTCACCCAGATCCCGTGCGCTCTGCCGTCGTCGACGGCGCCGCCGACCTGGTAGCCGAGCCGCACCGAGCCGCGCGCGGCGATCGTCGCGCGCTCGCCGCCGGCCTCCCAGCTGCCGCGCCCGAGCGGGAAGCGGAACGTGTCGTCGGCGTTCTGGCTCGCTCCGCCGGAGAGGCGCCGAAACGGCTCGCCGGTGTTGTAGTTGGCGCCGGTCGCGCTGAAGGCGGCGCGCACCGGCGCCGCGAAGCCCCAGTCGAGCGTCCCGCCGACGATCGCGCGGCTGCGCGTCGCGGGTGCGTCGAGCGCGCCGAGCGGGCCGGCGACGAGGCCCGGCCGCGCCAGCGCGGCGCGCAGCGCACGGGCCGCGGCCGGCGGCAGCGTCAGGCGCCCGCCGCGCAGTGTCAGCCGCAGCGGCCCGCGAATCCCGCCGGCCGCGGCCGTCAGGCTGCCCGCGCGCAGCCGCAGCCCGCGCAGCACGACCGTCCGTCTGCCCGCGAGCAGGCGCAGCCCGCCGTTGTGGACGACCGTCCCGTCGTCCCTCACCGCGCGCACCGGCACCGTGAAGTGCCCGCCCGTGCGGCGCGCGGGCGCGAGCGGCCTGACCGTCACACCGGCCGCCTGCAGCGCTCTGGCCGCGGCGCCCGCGAATCTCAGCGTGGTCGGCTGAACGCCCGTTGCGGCGGGCGCCGCCGCGGGCGCGGGTCGCGCCGCGGCGTCGCGGATGACGAGCGCTCCCGCGAATGCGAAGAGCGCTGCGAAGAGCAGCGTGCTGAGCAGCAGGCGACGGGCCTGCGAGCGACGGAACGGCATCGGCGGGACGACCCCCTCGGGACGGGCAGCGCAATTAGTTACAGATGCATTAGGGTACCCGAATAGAGGGCTCGGCACCAGCTCGAGCGCCACTCCCACAGAAAGGCGGGGTCCCCGATGGCCAGCGCTCATGTCTCCCACTCCACCGAACTGCCGGCGACGCCTCAGGACGCCTGGAAGCGCTTCGCCGACTTCTCGGTGTACAGCGCCTGGAACGTCAACCACGTCGACTTCCCCGACGGCCCGCCGACGCTCGCCTCCGGCGCCGAGTTCCGCGAGCAGCTGCAGGTGCGCAGAGCGCCCGCCGAGGTCAAGTGGGTCGTCTCGACGTTCGCGCCGGATCGCGAGATCGTGCTCGACGGCAAAGGCCCGATGGGCATCAAGCTGCGCCAGACGTTCACGTTCGAGCCCGCCGGCGAGGGCAGTCGCTTCGCCAACACGCTCGAGTTCTCGGCCGTCGCGCTGAAGCCGATGATCTCCGCGCTGGAGAAGGAGGTCGGCAAGACCGTCGCGGAGTCCGTGCAGAGATTCCGCGCGCAGCTCGGCTGAGCCCGCGCGCCCGCCCCGTCGGCGCGGCCTGCGCCCCCGGGCAGTGGCCGAGCGGCGCATCTCGTAGGCTTGGGGCAGTGCCTCGTCCGACCGCTGCCGGCACCGCCCCCAATCGCCGCAAGCCGCCCCCCACGCGCGAGCAGATCGCCGCCGCCGCGATCAGGCTCGGCGTCGAGCGCTTCACGATGCAGGCGCTCGCGCGCGCGCTGAGCGTCCAACCGCAGGCGCTCTACCGCTGGGTCGCCGATCGCGACGACGTGCTCGACCTCGTCGCCGACGAGGTGCTGTTGCGCGTCGACCTTCCGGCCGCGCCCGACGACGGCGACTGGCGCGCCTGGCTGCGGCAGCTCGCACGCGGCCTGCGACGCGAGCTGCTGGCCGTTCCCGGCGTCGCGGCGCGCGCGCTGACGCGTCTGCAGACGACGCGGCCGTTCCTCGCGCTCCACCGCGAGAGCGTCGCCGCGCTGACCGCCGCCGGCTTCGACGGCACCGCGGCGGTCCGCGCCGCCGAGACCTTCGGCACGGGCGTGCTCGGCTGGATCGCGCGCGAGCAGAGCATCCGCTCGCAGCGCGGACAGGGCCGGCGGCTCGCCGAGGAGATCGCCGAGGCGAGGCGCAGCGCCGGCCTGCGCACGAGCCTGCCGAGCGGTGCACCGGCGTCGGGCCGCATCTCCGGCAGCACCGCCGAGGAGCGCTTCGACGCCTTCGTCAGCGTGCTGATCGACGGGCTCGCAGCGACGCTCCCGCGCGCACCCGCCTGACGCCCCGCCGCCGCTCGGCGCCGCGCGCGGTGCGCGCGGCGCGACGACGAGCCGGCGGACGGGGCGCAGGGGTTCAGCCGATCGCGACGGTCGCCCGCGAAAGGTGCGCGCCTCCCGCCGCCGGCCGCAGCGAGTAGCGGCCGCTCAGCCGCACGTAGACGACGCGGCCTCTGCGCGCGGCTCTGCGCGCGACGACGAGTCGCAGCCGCCGTCCCTGAAGCGTGCCGCGCGCAACGGTCGTGCGACCGCGCACGAGCACGACCCTCACAGCGCCTCTGCGCGTGCTCAGCGCGCGTCCCAGCTGCAGGACCACGACCCGTCTGCCGGCGCCGGAGCGGACGCGCGCGGCGATCGTTCTGGGTTGCGGCTTGGGATCGCGCGGCGTCGCGGGTCTGTCGGGACGCGGGGACGGGACGACCGGGACGACCGGCGGCGCGGGATCGACCGGCGGCGCGGGATCGACCGGCGGTCTCGGTGGGTCGACCGGCGGCTCCGGATCGACGGGCGGCTCCGGATCGACCGGCGGTCTGTTCCCCTCGGCCAGTCTGACCGTGATGTCGATCGGGTCGAGCACGGTGCCGGCCGGGAAGGCGCCGAGGCCGAGCGGCGCGCCGTCCGTCGTCAACGTCACCGGAACCCCGCTCCAGGTGACGGTGCGTGCCTCCTCGTCGCGCACGGGTCTGATCGCCGAGAGGTCGAGCGCGCCGAACGTCCGCCGCTGCTCGTCGACCGGCGGCTGGCCGTGCATGCCGGCGAAGCTGAGGCCGGTGATCGTCCCGCTCGTGCCGTCGAGAAGGATCTCGAGGTCGGAGAAGCCGACGTAGACGCCGAACGCGCCCGGCGGCGGTCTGGTCGCGGCCGGACACGCGATCGGCTGCGGGCCGGGCCGGAAGCCGCCGACGCAGTAGCCGATCCGCAGCCCGCCGGCATGGCGGATCGTCGCCGTCCCGGCACTGGCGTCGTAGCTGCCGCCGGTCGCCTCGAAGCGCCAGCTCGGCTGCCCGGCGACGCGGGTCGCGCCGTCGAACGGGTACCAGAACAGCTGGTCGGGATCGTCCGGATAGCTGGAGTTGTAGTTGTTCGGCGGGTCGACGGCGAACATCCCGCGCAGCGCCGCGGCGAACCCCCAGCTGGCGCCGCCGCCGACGATCGCGGTCGCGCCCTCAGGGTCGGAGGCGGCGGTCGTGAAGGTGCCGTCAGCACCCTCGACGAGCTCCGCTCCGCCCTCGCCGTCGCTGCTGAGCACGAGCCGGTAGTGGTACTCGGTGGCCGGCGCCAGCTGCTCGAGCGCGATCGCGACCGAGCGCGCCCCGGCGCCGCCGGTCAGCGCATGCGGCTCGCTCTCGCTGCCGTACGCGGTGCTCGTGCCGTACTGCACCGTCACCGCGCCGTCGCGGCTGCCGGGGTCGACGACGCCGCGGATCGTCGTACGGTCGACGCCGACGCGGGTCGCCGCGACTGTGCTGACGGTGCCCGGCACGACCGGCGCGCCGAGGTCGCGAACGTAGGAGTGATAGCGGCGGTTTCTGTTGACCGAGGTGACCGGAACCGGGCCGTCGGGGACGACCTCGCCGGCGTTGGTGACGAAGCTGACGAAGCGGCCGTCGGCGCTGAGCGAGCCGTCGTAGACGGTCGGGTTGGTCGTGCCACCGTACGAGGCTCTGTCGATCTGCCCGCCGGCCTGGCGCAGCGTCGCGCGCTCCGTCGTGCCGGCGGCGAGGTCGCGCACGAACGTGTCGTTGACCCCGTTGGTGTCGTCCGGGACGAGATTGGTGGCTCTGGAGGAGAACGCCACCCTGCGGCCGTCGGCGCTCATCCCGGTCGCCAGCGGAGCGGCCGAGCCGTCCGGCAGCGCGCCGTCGTGGCCGACGGAGACGCGCATCGTCGCGCCCGTCTGGACGTCGTGGCGGAAGACGCCGACTGCGCCGCGGTCGTCGACGGTCGTCGAGCTTCGCGTCGTCCACGTGACGTAGCGGCCGTCGGCGCTGAGGAGCGGCTCCTGGTAGGTCTCCGCGGCGGCTCCGGCGGCGTCTCTTGCGACCGCTCTGACGACCCCGCTGGAGAGGTCGCGCACGTAGGCGGTCGCGACACCCGGCGCGAAGCCTTCGACGACGTCGTCGACGTTGGTCGTGAAGACGACGTGTCTGCCGTCGGCGCTGATCGCGCCGTAGTCGGCCCCGACCGCCGTCGCGCCGTCGGCCGCCAGCGAGACCACTGTGGTCGTGCCGGCGATGCGGTCGCGCACGAACAGGTTGTCGTCGCCCGTGCCGCCCGGCAGGTTCGCGCCGGCGCTGACGAATGCGACGTAGCGGCCGTCGGCGCTCAGTGACGGCGCGCTGGCGCGGCTCTCGCTCGCCGCTGCCGCGGCGTCGACGCTGATCCGCTCGATCGCGCCGGTGGCGAGCACGCGCGCGTAGATCTGGCTCGGCTCGGCCGCGGCTTCGCCGACGAGGTTGGTCGCGCTCGACTCGAACGCGACGACGGCGCCGTCGGCGCTGATCCCGACGTCGTCGGATCTGGTGGTCTGCCCGCGGTTGCTGTCGGCGTCGGCGACCGCGCCGGCGGTGCCGGCGGCGCGGCTGACGAGTGTCGTCTGCCCGGCCGCGTAGTCGCGCACGTAGACGTGCACCGCTGTGCCTGCCGTCCCGGCGAGTTCGGCGACGAGGCTCGGCGCCGAGGACGCGAAGACGCCGCGGCGGCCGTCGGCGCTGAGCGCCGCCGGGCTGGAGTTGTCGACGTTCGTGACCGCCGTCGACTCGAACGGCCGGCTGGTCCAGGTCGTCGTCCCGGCGGCCTCGGCCGCGGTCGCCGCGAAGCCGCCGAACGCAGCCAGCACGGTGGCGGTCGCGGCGGCGCGACGGACCGGCCGCCCGCCCACGAGCCTCCCGCGCGTCCACGCGGCGGCGCCCGCAAGCCGCGCGCGGGCCGGCGTGGCGACCTCCGCCGCACGCCCGCTCGCACCACCCTCGGCACGCGGTCGTGCCGTCCTCGTCGCTGTCTTCATGCGCCCTTCCTCACTCGTGTTAGGTAGACCTAATACATGTGTCTCTTATTAGGGTAGCCTAACGCGCGGAACCCGGCCGGGTCCGCCTCGATAACGATCAACGGAAGGACGCACCGACCATGCATTCCGCCATTCGCCGTACCCGTCGCGGCGCACTCGCGCTCGGCGCGCTGCTGACGCTCGCCGCCGCCCCCGGCGTCGCGCAGGGCGCGACCGTCGAGGACGGCTGGGCCGACTGGGGCGTCGAGCAGGGCCTTCGCGACACGTTCGTGCCCGCCTCGCTTTACCACAGAATCTGGAGCCCCGCGACGGCCAGCCCGCTCGACGGCGACATCTTCCGCTTCCCGGTCGACGCCGCCGCCGCGACGAGCTACACCTACGACGCCAGAAGACCGACCGCGGACGCCGGCACGATCGAGACCGACGGCGGCGTCGAGATCGGCTACCACCTCGGCGCGCCGAGACCGGGCAACGCCTACGGGATCTGGGTCAACTTCCAGGATCTCGAGATCGCGCTCGACGGCAGAGGCGGCGGCACGCTGACCGCGGTCACCGAGGCCGGCTTCCACGGCTCCGACCCGACCCCGAGAGTCGAGCGCACGTTCGCGACGATCGACCTCACCGCGGGCACCCGCACCTACAACCCGGCGACGAGAACCGTCACCTGGTCCGACGTGCCCACGACGCTGACGGCCGCCGGCGAGGAGATCGGCAACGGCACGTACCTCAGCGGCGACCCGCTCGACCCGATCAGCTTCTCGGTCGAGCTCGGCTGAGCGGGCGGCCGCGCCGATCCGCCGACGCCGGCGGGCGGATCGGGCGGCGACGCTGGTGAACGGCGGCGGCACTCACAGCGGTGCCGCCGCCCTCATCCGTCGGGCGACGACCCGATTCCAGCCAGCAGCGTGGCGACGTAGGCGTCGAAGCGAGCGTCGGCGTCGGCGCGCGGACGCCCGCCGGCAGCCGCCGCGAGGCCCTGCTCGCGCGCGACCCAGGCGAGCGTGCCGGTGCCGACCACCTCCGCGACCCAAACCGCCCTGCCGCGCTCGACGCCGCCGGCGACGAGGCCGGCGATCACGCGCTCGTGCAGGTTCACGAACGCGACCGAGATCTGGAACCGCGTCAGGCCGCGCGCGGCGATGCCGGGCACGGTCAGCAGCTCGGCGCGCAGCGTCCGCGTGAAGTCGAACAGCCACGCGCGCCAGTCGCCCTCGAGCGGCATCCGCGGCGGCATGATCCGCGCCACGAAGCTGTCGGCGACGAGATCCAGCAGCTCGTCGCGATCGCCGACCCAGCGGTAGAGCGCCTGCGAGGAGACCCCCAGGCGCTTCGCCACGTCCTGCATCGTCAGCTGCTCGAGCCCGATCGCAAGCGCCGCCTCGACCAGCTCGTCGGGCTTCACCAGCGGCGGCCGGCCGCGTCTGCGCGCCGATGTCGATCTGCCCGTCACCGAACGGCACACCCTACCCCGCCGGCGACGCGATCGAAGTACGCACCCACGCGCTCAGCTCTCCTCGTCTCGATTTGACAAGCGCGGACCACTCGCTAAGGTAACCGGTTACCGAAGGCGATTACGTCGTCCTGGGTCGCCGGATCGCCGTTCGCAGACGAAAGAGGAGAGAGTGCCCATGCCACAGCCAGCAGGGAGGGGAAGTGCAGCGCGCGCGCCATCGGCGGACGGCGCTCACGCCCCCTTGCTCGAGGTGCGCGGGATCGCCAAGCGGTTTGGCGGCGTCCGCGCGCTGGAGGACGTCAGCCTGCGACTCGACGGCGGGCAGGTGCACGCGCTGCTGGGCGAGAACGGCGCGGGCAAGAGCACGCTCATCAAGGTGCTCGCCGGCGTCCACCGGCCCGACGAGGGCGAGCTGTCGATCGACGGCCGCAGCGTCGAGCTGCACAGTCCCAGAGCCGCGCAGGCGCAGGGGATCGCCACGATCTACCAGCATCCGGCCTTGTTCCCCGACCTCGACGTCGCGGAGAACGTCTTCCTCGGACACACGCGCAGCAACCGCGCGGGCCGGCTCGAGAAGGCCGCGATGCGACGGGAGGCCGACGAGATCCTGGCGACGCTCGGCGTGAGGCTGCGCGGCAAGGTGCCCGTACGCGGCCTCTCGCTCGCCGACCAGCAGGTCGTCGAGATCGCACGTGCGCTCTCGCTGCACGCACGGGTCCTGATCATGGACGAGCCGACCGCGTCGCTGTCGGCGCCCGAGGTCGCGCGCCTGTTCGAGGTCGTACGGCGCCTGCGCGACCGGGGCGTCGCGATCCTCTTCATCAGCCACCGGCTGGACGAGGTCGCCGCGCTCGCCGACCGCGTCACGATCCTGCGCGACGGACGCCACGTGCTGACGCGCCCCGCCGCCGAGCTCGAGCGCTCGGACCTGATCGCGGCGATGGTCGGGCGCAGACTCGACGCGCTCTATCCGAAGGCCGCGGCGGAGATCGGCGCGCCGGTCCTCACCGTGCGAGGCCTCGCACGCAGCGGCGCCTTCGAGGGGATCGACCTCGACGTCCGCGCCGGCGAGATCGTCGGTCTCGCCGGGCTCGTCGGCGCCGGTCGCACCGAGATCGCGCGCGCCATCTTCGGGATCGACCGGCTCGACGCCGGCACGATCGAAATCGACGGCACGCCCGTGCGGATCGGGTCGCCCGCCGACGCCGTCGCCCAGGGCATCGCGTACGTGCCCGAGGACCGCCCGCATCACGGCCTCATCCTCACGTTCGACATCACCGCCAACGCGTCGCTGCCGCTGCTGCGCCGGCTCGGTCGTCACGGCCTGCGCAACCGGCCGCGCGAGCGGCAGATCGCCGCCGAGGCGATCGCCGACCTGCGGATCCGCGCGGCGGGCGCGGGGCAGCTGACGGGCTCGCTGTCGGGCGGCAACCAGCAGAAGGTGGTGCTGGCGAAGTGGCTGGCGACCTCCCCCCGCGTCCTCATCCTCGACGAGCCGACGCAGGGCATCGACGTCGGCACCAAGGCCGAGGTCCACCGTCTCATCTCCGGCCTCGCGCAGCAGGGCCTGGCGATCCTGCTGATCTCGAGCGAACTGCCCGAGGTGCTCGCGATGTCCGACCGGATCGTGGTGATCCGCGAGGGCCGCGTCGGCGGGCGCCTGACGCGCGAGCAGGCGACGCAGGAGACGATCATGCACGCGGCGACCAGCGAGGTTCCCCTTGCGGCCTGACAGACGACTGCTCGCCGCGCCGGGCGCTGCCGCCGCGACCGCCGCGAGCGCCCCGCAGCCCGTCGGCGACGGCGAGCGCCCGCGCGCGGGCCTGCTGCGCCTCGCCGCCTCGCGTGACGCCGGCCTGCTGCTCGCGCTCGCGCTCGTCGTGCTCGTCGTGACCGTGCAGGAGCCGACGTTCCTGTCGGCCGGAAACCTGCGCGAGATGCTCTCGACGGTCGCGATCCTGGCGGTGCTCGCGGCCGGGCAGACGCTCGTCGTGCTGACGCGCAACATCGACCTCTCGGTCGGCGCGGTGCTCGGCCTGACGGCGTACCTCGCCGCCGACCTCGCGCATCGGCACCCCTCGACGTCGATCGTCGTCGTCGGACTCGTCGCGTGCGCCGCCGGCGCCGGCCTCGGCGCCGTCAACGGCCTGCTCGTGACGGTCGGCCGCGTGCCGGCGATCGTGGCGACGCTCGGCACGCTCTACATGTTCCGCGGACTGACGTCGACGATCGCCGGCAGCGAGCAGATCAACGCCGGCGACCTGCCCGACCGCTACCTGTCGTTCTCCGTCGACACCGTCGCCGGGATCCCCAACGTCGTCGTCGTCGCCGTCGTCGTGCTCGTGATCTGCGCCTACGTGCTGTCGCAGACGCGCGCCGGTCGCGAGCTGTACGCGGTCGGCAGCAGCCCGGAGAGCGCGCGCCTGGCCGGGCTGCGGCCGGGGCGCCTGGTGTTCGGCGCCTACGTCGCGGCGGGCCTGCTGGCGGGCCTCGGCGGTCTGCTCTGGAGCTCGCTCTACGCCGGCGCCGACGCGACGACCGGCACGGGCCTGGAGCTGCAGGTGATCGCGGCGGTCGTCGTCGGCGGGGTCGGCGTCTTCGGCGGGACCGGCACCGTCGGCGGCGCCGCGCTCGGCGCGCTGTTCCTCGGCGCCGTCCAGAACGGGCTGCTGCTGCTGCGGGTCTCGTCGCTGTGGCTGCAGGCCGTCTACGGCATCGTGATCCTGCTGGCGGTCGGGCTCGGCGCCTGGATCGCCTACCGCGCCCGCCGCGCGCCGGGAGCGCCGTCATGAGCGCCCGTCTCGCCCGGCTGGCCCGCTGGGAGACGGCGCTCGCCGCCTGCCTCGCCGCGGTCCTGCTGTACGGCTTCTTCGCGGTGCCCGGCTTCTGGTCGAGCTCGAACATGTCGCTGGCGCTGCAGGCGAGCATGCCGACGGCGATCGTCTGCCTCGGGCTCGCGCTCGTGCTGATGACCGGCCAGATCGACATCTCGGTCGCCTCCGTGCTGGCGCTCTCGAGCACGCTGCTGGGCAAGCTCTACGGGTCGGGCGCGCCGCTGTGGCTGGCGATCGCCGCGGCGCTCGCCGCCGGCGTCGCCGCCGGCTCGCTCAACGGGCTGCTGATCGCGCGCTTCGGGCTGCCGTCGCTGGTCGTCACGCTCGGGACGCTCGCGCTGTTCCGCGGCATCTGCTTCATCGTCCTCGGCGACCAGCAGGTCAGCGCGTGGCCGAGCGGCTTCACCTCGCTCAGCTCCGGCAGCGTCGCGGGCGGCTTCCTGACGTGGTCGGTGGTGCTGTTCGCCGTGCTGCTGGCGCTGCTGGCGCTCGTCTTCGAGGCCACCTGGGTCGGTCGCACGATCCAGGCGATCGGCCGCTCCGCGGATGCCTCGCGCTTCGCCGGCATCCGCGTCGGCCGCGTCACCTTCGCCGTGTTCGTGCTGTCGGGGCTGCTGGCGGCCGTGGCGGGCGTCGTCGAGACGGCGCGGCTCTCCAGCGCGAGCCCCGCCAACGGCACCGGGCTGGAGCTGGACGTGATCGCGATCGTGCTGCTCGGCGGCATCAGCATCTTCGGCGGGCGCGGCACGCTCGCCGGCGTCGTGCTGTCGCTCGGGCTCGTGATCGCGCTGCGCAACGTGCTCGGCCTCGAGGGCGTCGGCGGAGACGTCCAGCAGGTCGTGATCGGCGCGCTGCTGGTCGGATCGGTGCTGGTCACCAACGTCGCAGCGGGCGCACGCCGCGCCCGTGTCAGACCCCTGCCGCCCCCACCGGCCCAAGCGGCCGGCTGAGCAGGGCATCCGTCTCATCATCAGGAGGAGAACGCAAGTGCGCAATCGTTGTCTCTCGCTCGCCGCGATCGGCGCGGCGCTGCTGACCTTCGGCGGCTGCGGCGCCGGTAGCGGCGACGACGCCGCCGGAACCACCGGCGCCGCCGCCGGCCCCGACGTCGTCTTCATCCCCAAGGTCGTCAACGTCGACTACTTCGACACCGCCGCCGCGGGCGCCAGAGAGGCTGCCGCGGAGCTCGGCGGCAGATTCGAGATGGTCGGCCCGTCCGACGCGACGGCCGCCTCGCAGGTTCCGTTCATCAACACGCAGGCGCAGAAGCACGCGGGCGTGATCGCGATCTCCGGCAACGACGCCAACGCCGTCGCGCCGGCGCTCAAGCAGGCAGCCGCCGCCGGCTCGAAGGTGATGAGCTGGGACTCCGACGTCGCCCCCGACGCGCGCAGCGTCTACGTCGCCGACATCACCGCGGAAGCCGAGGCGCAGAACCAGCTCGACATGCTCGGCGAGCAGATGGACTACAGAGGCGAGTTCGCGATCCTCTCCTCCTCGCCGACGGCGACCGCGCAGAACGAGTGGATCGCGGCGATGAAGGAGCTGCTCAGAACGCCCAGATACAGCGGCATGAAGCTCGTCAAGATCGCCTACGGCGAGGAGAACGACCAGAAGACGCTGCAGGAGGCGCAGGGCCTGCTGCGCGCCTACCCGAACCTCAGAGGGATCACCGGCATCTTCTCGATCGCGCCGATGGCGATCGCCCGCGCCGTCGAGCGCGCCGACAAGGTCGGCGACGTCGCGGTGACCGGCGTGGCGCTTCCCAGCGCCCTTGCCAGCTACCTGAAGAGAGGGACGATCGAGAGAGCCTCGCTGTGGGACGTCACCGACCTCGGGTACCTGACGTACTACGCTGCCGCGGCCCTCGCGAGAGGGGACATCACGGGCAGAGCGGGCGAGACCTTCAGAGCCGGGCGGATGGGCGAGCGCGAGGTCGGCGAAGACGGCCAGATCGTGCTCGGCCCGCCGCTGGTCCTCACGAAGGACAACGTCGGCGACTACGACTTCTAGGAGCGACCGTGGAAGAGACCGTGAAGACGCCGGAGCGGCGGCCGTACGAGATCGCGCCGGGCATCTGGCGCCGTGACCTGCCGCTGGCGCCGGGCATCACGGTCGCCGTGCACGTCGTGCGAGGGCCGCTCGGCGCGGTCCTCGTCGACACCGGCTCGGCCGGCGACCACGAGGCGGTCCTGGAGCTGCTGGAGGCCGCCGGGGTGCGCCCGCGCGACGTGCGCGTCGTGCTCGACACGCACAAGCACCACGACCACATCGGCGGCAACCGCCAGGCGAAGGAGCGCACCGGCGCGCTGCTGGCCGCGCCCGCCGGCGCGGTCGCGTGGATCGAGGACCACGAGCGCCACCTGCGCGAGTTCGCCGAGCACCATCCGGAGCTGCTGCTCCCGACGGCGCAGGAGCGCGCGGAGCTGGCGGCGACGCTCGACGGCGAAGTCGCCGTCGAGCTGATCGCCGGCGAGGGCTTCACGCTCCGGCTCGGCGACGGGATCGAGCTGCGGGCGCTCGCGCTGCCGGGGCACGTCGAGGACGAGATCGGCCTCGTCGAGCGGCGCTCCGGCGCGCTGCTGATCGCCGACGCGGTGCCGAACGTCGACTGGCCGCTGTTCCACGGCCATGTCGAGCCGGCCGTGCTGCGCGCGACGCTGGCGCGCCTGCGCGGGCTGGCGCACGCGGCGCGCGGGCCCGTCAGCCTCGCGCACCGCCCGGTCACCGACGGCGCCGGCCTGCGCGAGACGATCGCCGCGTGCGAGGCGTTCGTCGACGCGGTCGACGAGCAGCTGCGCGCGCAGCTGCGCGCGGCGGGCGAGCAGTCGTGCACGCTGGGCCAGCTGTGGGAGTCGGCCTGCGAGACGTTCGGCCGCGCGCGCGAGTTCCGCGGGCTGGCGATGGTCGACGCGCATCTGCGCGGGCTGTCGGCGGACGGCCTGATCGCGCGCACCGCGCCCGACACCTACCGCTGGATCGCGCCGCGCGCATGAGCGGCGCCCGAGACTTCACCGAACGAGGCAGGAGATGACGAACATGGGCAACCCGATCGGAGTCCACTCGCAGGTCTTCGCGGCCGCGTGGGAGGGCGAGCAGCGCAGGGCGGTCGCCGAGCGGGCCGCCGCGGCCGGCTTCGGCTTCCTCGAGGTCACCGTGATGGATCCGCAGCGGTTCGACGTGCCCGGCACGCGCGCGGCGCTCGACGCCGCCGGCCTCGGGATCGCGTGCTCGACGGCGATGCGGCTGGAGACCGACCTCTCCAGCGCCGATCGCGCGATCAGCGCGCGCGGCGAGGCGCACATGCGGACGATGCTCGAGCTCGCCTCCGAGCTGGAGGCGCAGTGGCTCGTCGGCGTCACCTACGGCGCCTGGGCGAAGTACCCGGCGGCACCGACGCAGGCGGGCACGGCGAACGCGGTCGAGGCGCTCGGCCGCATCGCGGCGCGCGCCGACGAGCTCGGCGTGTCGATCGGGATGGAGGTCCTCAACCGCTTCGAGAACAACCTCGTCAACACGACGGCGCAGGCGCGCGCGATCGTCGAGCAGGTCGGGTCGCCGCGGCTGCGGGTGCAGCTCGACAGCTACCACGCGCACCTGGAGGAGAACAGCCAGGCCGACGCCGTCGCCGGCTGCGGCGAGCACCTCGGCTACCTGCACGTCGGCGAGAGCCACCGCGGACGCCTGGGGACCGGCAGCGTCGACTTCGCGCAGCTGTTCGCGGCCGTCGCCGCGCAGCGGTTCAGCGGCCCGATCGTCTACGAGGCGTTCTCGGCGAACGTCGTCGGCGCGGCCGCCGCGCCGCTGCTGTGCGTCTGGCGCGACCAGTGGGAGGACAGCGACGAGGTCGCCGCCGACGCCCGCCGGTTCATCGCCGCGCAGTTGCGGACGGCGCGTGCGGCGGCAGCCGGGAGCGCATCGTGATCGAGTTCGCCGAGTACCTGCATCCGCGGCCCGACGCCTTCTGGACGACGTTGCGCCAGGTCGGCGTCGAGCGCGCGGTCAGCACGCTCGACCGCAGCCCCAACCCGATGGGCCACCGCACCGCCGACCTGCCATGGGGCAGAGGCGCCGTGCGCCAGCTGAAGCAGCGCTACGAGGACATGGGCCTGGAGCTGGTCGGGATCGAGGACTCCCCGCCGCTGGACCGCACGCGGCTCGGCATCGCCGGCCGCGAGGAGGAGATCGAGCACTTCTGCACGCTCGTGCGCAGCATGGGCGACGCCGGCATTCCGATGCTCTGTTACAACTGGATGGCGGTGATCCCGTGGCTGCGGACGTCCGTCACGCTGCGCGGACGGGCCGGCGCGCTCGTCACGGGCTTCGACGCGGAGGCGCTGCGCGACAGCGGTCCGACGTGGGCTGGCACGGTGCCCGCGGAGCAGTTCTGGGACGCCTTCGAGCACTTCATCAAGCGCGTCGCACCGGTGGCCGAGGAGGCCGGTGTGCGGCTCGCGCTGCACCCGGACGATCCGCCGCTGGCGCCGCTGCGCGGAATGGGGCGGATCATGAACTCGCTCGACGCCTTCGAGCGTGTCCTGGAGTTCGTCGACACGCCCGCGAACTCGCTCACGCTGTGCCAGGGCAACTGGACCCTGATGACCGACGACGTGCCGGGAGCGATCCGCCACTTCGGCGGCATGGGCCGCATCGCCTTCGGCCACTTCCGCGACGTGCGCGGGACGGCGGAGCGGTTCGTCGAGACGTTCCACGACGAGGGCCAGACGGACATGCTGCAGGCGATGATCGCCTGGCACGAGATCGACTTCGACGGGGTCCTTCGCTGCGACCACGTCCCGACCCTGGAGGGCGACAGCAACATGGATCCGTCGTACTCGTTCCTCGCGCGGCTGCACGCGATCGGCTACATGACGGGCTTGCGCGAGGCAGCCGTGGCCGCGCTCGCCGCGAACGGGCCGACCGGGATGGAGGTGGCGGGATGACCGCGCCGGAGCCGATCGACCTCGGCCGCGTCCAGCGCGAGTGCTACGCGGCGGTCGTCTCCGACTGCTGCGACGCGCTCGGGCTGCGCGCGCAGACGCTCGAGAGCGGGATCGTCCCGCTCGTCGGCGAGGGCGTGCTGGCCGGCTTCGCGCGGCCGGTCCGCTCAGCCGCGGTCGAGCGGGCGCCGGAGCGCCACTACGGTCGCGAGATCGACTTCATCGACTCGCTGCTGCCGGGCGACGTGGTGATGGCGCGGTGCACGCCGCCGGCCGCGTTCTGGGGCGAGCTGTTCTCCGCCGCCGCGCGGGGACGCGGCTCCCATGGCGCGATCGTCGACGGACTGGTGCGCGATCGCGCCCGTGTCGGGAGCGTTGCCGGCTTCACGCTCTTCGGACGGGGGGCGCGGCCGACCGACAGCCTCGGCCGGATCTCGATCGCCGAGCACGACACGGCGGTCGTCGTCGGCGGGGTGACGGTCCGTCGCGGCGACCTCGTCGTCGCCGACGCCGACGGCGTCGTGGTCGTCCCGGGCGACGTCGCGCCGGAGGTCGTCGATCGAGCGCTGGAGAAGGCGAGCGCGGAGAGAAGCTCGTTCTCGATGCTGCTCGGCGGCGCGTACCTCAGAGAGGTGTGGGAGCGTCATGGCGTCCTCTGAGCGCACGACGGCGCTGTTTCGGGTCGAGCTGCCCGACGGCGCGGGCGCGCTCGCGCGCGGGCGTGCCGACACGGGTCCGGCCGAGCTGCTGGATCCTGCGCTGACGCTCGCCGACCTGCTCGCCGCGGGCGGCGGCGCGCTCGCGCGGGCGCTGGCAGGACCGGGCCACGGCCCGCTCCCCTCGGCCGCGCTGCTGCGCGCGCCCGTCGACGTGCAGGAGGTGTGGGCCTGCGGCGTGACCTACCTGCGCTCGCGCGACGCGCGGATGGAGGAGTCCGAGGCGCAGGCGGACGCCTACAGCCGCGTCTACGCCGCCGACCGTCCCGAGCTGTTCTTCAAGGCGACGGCGGCACGCGTGCGCGGCGACGGCGAGCCGATCGCCACACGCGCGGACTCGAGCTGGGACGTGCCCGAGCCGGAGCTCACGCTCGTGCTCGACGCGCGCGGCGAGATCGCCGGCTACACGATCGGCAACGACGTCTCCTCGCGCAGCATCGAGGGCGAGAACCCGCTCTACCTCCCCCAGGCCAAGTGCTTCGAGGGCGCGTGCGCGATCGGTCCGGGGATCGTGCCGACCGACGCGGCCGGCGGCCCCTTCGCGATCCGCCTGACGATCACTCGCGACGGGGCGGCGGTCTACGACGAGGCGACCTCGACGGCCGAGATGAAGCGGACGTTCGCCGAGCTGGCGCGATACGCGACGCGCGCGCTCGCCTTCCCGGCCGGCGTGCTGCTGATGACCGGAACGTCGCTGGTGCCCGACCCGCCGTTCACGCTGCTGCCGGGCGACGAGGTCGCGATCTCCGTGCCGGGCCTCGGACGACTGCGCAACACCGTCGGCGAGCCGGTCGGCCGTCGCGACGAGGAGAGGAGCCTCGCATGACCAGTCCGATCGCCGACGGCGACCTCGGCACGCGCTGGTCGCAGCGCCGCGCGCACCAGCGCTGGCTGCACGACCACGCGATCTCGCTGCTGGACTTCTACCAGCACCGCAGCATCGATCCGGATGGCGGCTTCTTCGAGCTGGAGGACGACGGCAGCCGGCGCCCGACGGCGGCGCGGCAGCTGTTCACCTCGACGCGGATGGTGCACGTCTTCGGGATCGCCGAGCTGCTCGGCAAGCCCGGCGCGCGCGCGATCGTCGACCACGGGATGCGCCACCTGCGCGAGGCGCTCGCCGATCGCGAGCACGGCGGCTGGTACTGGAGCGTGGGCGCCGACGGGCCGGTCGACGCGAGCAAGCAGCACTACGGGCACGCGTTCGCGATCCTCGCCGGGGCGACCGCGTCGCAGGCGGGCCATCCCGACGGCCCGGCGCTGCTGGAGGACGCGCTGGCGATCCACGAGCAGCGCTTCTGGGACGAGCGCGCCGGCGCCGCGCGCGAGTCCTTCGCGGCCGACTGGAGCGCGCCGGAGGCGTATCGCGGGCAGAACGGCAACATGCACCTGACCGAGGCGCTGATGGCCGCGTTCGAGGTGACCGGCGACGACGTGCTGCTGGAGCGCGCCCACCGCATCGCCGACAAGCTCGTCAACGGCGCCGCGCGCGCGAACGGCTGGCGCCTGGCCGAGCACTACACGCAGACGTGGGAGATCGACTTCGGCTACAACCGCGAGGACCCCTTCAACCTCTTCCGGCCGTACGGCTCGACGACCGGCCACTGGCTGGAGTGGGCGCGCCTGGTGCTGCAGCTGTGGGAGCTGCGCGGACGCGCCGACGCGTGGATGCCGGAGGCTGCGGCGCGCCTGTTCGACCGCGCGGTGCAGGACGGCTGGGACGCGCGCGCGGGCGGCTTCTGCTTCACCGTCGACTGGGACGGCAGACCGTTCAACCGCGACCGCTACTGGTGGACGGTGACGGAGGCGATCGGAGCCGCCTCGTTCCTCGCCCGGATCGACGGCGACGAGCGCTTCGAGCGGCAGTACCGGCGCTTCTGGGACTATGCCGACCGCTGCCTGATCGACCACGAGCACGGCAGCTGGTTCCACCAGCTGACGCCCGAGAACCGGCCGACGCGCGACCCGTGGTTCGGCAAGCCGGACGTCTACCATTCGTTTCAGGCCTGCCTGGTGCCGTTGATCCCGACCGACGTCGGACTCGCGCGCGGCGTGCGCGACGGCTGGTACGGACGCGACGAGAGATGACGAGGGGGGTCGATGGCGGATAGGGGGGCGGTGAGAGCGCCGGCGGCGGGCGGCAACGGCCCGCGCCGGGTGCGGCTCGCCGACGTGGCCGAGCTGGCCGGCACCTCGAAGCCGATCGCCTCGCGGATCCTCAACGAGGATCCGAGGCTGTCGGTCAGCGACGCGCTGCGCGCCCGCGTGAGGGACGCGGCCAAGCAGCTCAACTACCGGCCGCATGCGGCGGCGCGCGGGCTGCGCAGCCTGACCGCGGGCGCCCTCGGCCTGGTGATCCCGGACCTCACCAACACGATCTACGCGACGATGGTGCGCGGTGCGTTCAAGCGCGCCGCGCAGCGCGACTACGCGGTGCTGCTGACGGAGGACCTGGAGGACGGCACGGCGGGCGTCGAGCTGCCCGTGCTGGTCAGCTCCGGCCGGATCGACGGCCTCATGATCGCAACGGCGGCGAGCGGCAGCGACCTGCCCCGCGAGCTGGCGCGGACGGGCATCCCGCACGTCTTCCTCAACCGCGCGGTGCGCGGCAGCGGCCGCAACGCGGTGATGGACGACGCGGCCGCGACGCGGCTGGCGCTCGACCATCTCGCCGAGCTGGGGCACCGGCGCGTCGCGCACATCGCGGGCCCGCCGGGCATCGATCCCGCGACTCGCCGCCGGCGCGCCTTCGGCGCGCACGCGCGCAGACTCGGCCTCGACGCCGCTGTCATACGGTCGGCGAACCTCTTGCAGACGGGCGGCGCCGAGGCGACGCGCGCGCTGTTGCGCGACGATCCGGAGATCACCGCGATCTTCGCCAGCTCGGTGATGCAGGCCGCCGGTGTGTTGAGCGAGGCGTGGCGCAGCGGACGCGGCGTTCCGGAGGACCTGTCGGTGATCGCCTACGCCGACTCGCCGCTGGCCGCCGCGCTCGTGCCGCCGCTGACGGCGGTCGAGATGCCGCTCGAGCGGCTCGGGGGGATCGGCGTCGACCTGCTGCTGGAGCAGCTCGCCGGCGCGGCGCCCCACGACGCCGTCGTCGACGACGCGCCGCGCGTCGTGTTGCGCGCGTCGACGGGCCCGGCCCCCTCCGCCGACAGGGCGCGCGGATGAGCGCGCGCGCCGGACGCGGCTGACCGGAGCGCGGTCCTCGTGGCCGTGACGGACAGCAGATAACCGATTATGGAGAGAGTGATGACAGAGATCAGATGCGCCGTCGTGACCGGCGCGGCATCCGGCATCGGCCGCGCGATCGCGCAGCTGCTGGCGCAGCGCGGCTGGCACGTGCTGGCCGTCGACAAGGACGCCGCCGTCGAGGCGCTGGCCGACGCCTGGACCACGCCGCTGGTCGCCGACCTCACGCGCGCGTCCGACTGCGATCGCATCCCGGACGCGGCGCGGGCGATCGGACCGCTGCGGGGGATCGTCAACTGCGCCGGCGTCGAGCTGCACGGAACCGTCATCGACATGCCGGAGGCCGACTGGGACCTCGTGATGGCGACCAACCTCAAGTCGATCTTCCTGGTCGGGCGGGCCTGCCTGCCGCTGATGGAGCAGGCCGGCGGCGGAGCAGTCGTCAACATCGGCTCGATCCAGGGCATGGCGACGCAGCGGTCGGTCGCGGCGTACGCCGCGACGAAGGGCGCGATCATCGCGCTGACGCGAGCGATGGCGCTCGATCATGCGGCGCAGGGGATCCGCGTCGTCTGCGTCTGCCCGGGCACGATCGACACGCCGCTGGTACGCGCCAACGCGGAGTACTTCACGCCCGGCGACCCGGACAGGTCGCTGCGCGAATGGGGCGCGCTCCACGCGCTGAACCGCATCGGCACCACGCGCGAGGTCGCCACGGCGGTGGCCTTCATGCTGTCCGACGACGCCTCCTTCATCACCGGCTCCTCCCACCTCGTCGACGGCGGCCTGCTCGCCTCGTTCTGAACGGCGCGACGTCGCGCCGCCTCCTCCCCCGCCTCCGACCGAAGGACCGACACCCCGATGACCCCCTCCTCCACCCTGACCGCCGTCGACCCCCGCACCGGCGAGCCCGGCGAGTCGCGGCCGGCGACGCCGATCGCGGCGATCGACTCGCTCGCGGCCGCGGCGGCGGCCGCCTTCGCCGACCCCGCGCTGCGCGACGTCGCGCGGCGTGCCCACGCGCTGCGAGACGTCGCCGCGCGCCTGCGCGCCGACGGCGAGCGGCTGCGCGCGCGCTTCCAAGCCGAGTCGGGGCTGCCGGCCGGCCGCGCGGCGGGAGAGCTGGAGCGGACCAGCGGGCAGCTGGAGGCGTTCGCCGACGTGATCGAGGCCGGCGACCAGCTGGAGGCGATCATCGACCGCGCCGATCCGCAGGCGGTGCCGATCCCCCGTCCCGATCTGCGTCGCATGCTCGTGCCGATCGGACCGGTCGCGGTCTTCGGCGCGAGCAACTTCCCGTTCGCGTTCGGCGTCGCCGGCGGCGATGTCGCGGCGGCGCTCGCGGCCGGCTGTCCCGTCCTCGTCAAGGGTCACCCCTCGCAGCCGGGCGTCAACGCGCTCGTCGCCGAGCACGTCGCGGCGGGGATCGCCTCCGCGGGCCTTCCGAGCGCGACGTTCGCGCTCGTCCAGGGCGGCTCGGCCGAGCTCGGCGCGGCGCTCGTGCAGGCGGAGCCGGTGCGGGCAGTCGCGTTCACGGGCTCGACCGCCGGCGGACGGGCGCTGTTCGACGTCGCCGCGCGGCGACCGCTGCCGATCCCCGTCTACGCGGAGATGGGCAGCGTCAACCCGATCGTCGTGACGGCTGGTGCGATCGCCGCGCGCGGCGACGCGATCGCCGCATCGCTCGTGACCGCGGTGACCGGCGCCGCCGGCCAGCTCTGCACCAAGCCCGGCGTCGTGCTCGTGCCGGCCGGAGCGGAAGGCGACGCATGGTGCGCCGACGTCGCCGAGCGGCTCGCGGCGAGCGAGCCGCTGGTGATGCTCAACGAGCGGATGCGCGACGCGCTGGCGACGCAACTGGAGCAGCTGGCGAGGCAGGGCGGGGTCCGCGCCGACGGCGCGGCGCCGCGACCGCGAGGACCGGGCTTCCGCCTGTCCGCCGCGGCCTACCAGGTCGCCGCGTCGCAGCTGGCGCGGCGGGAGGAGCTGCGCGAGGAGCGCTTCGGGCCGTTCGTGCTGCTGGCCCGCTACGGATCGGACGAGGAGCTGCTCGCGACGATCGCGTCATTCGACGGGCAGCTGGCGACCGGCCTCCACGCCGACGCCGCGACCGAGCGCGAGCTGGCCGCCCGCGTCGCCGACGCGCTCGCCGGCCGCTGCGGACGGCTCGTCTTCGACGGCTTCCCGACCGGCGTCGCCGTCAGCTGGGCGATGCAGCACGGCGGTCCCTACCCGGCCACGACCGCCCCCGGCGAGACGTCGGTCGGCATGACCGCGACGCGGCGCTTCCTGCGACCCGTCTGCTGGCAGGACGCGCCGCAGGCGCTGCTCCCGCCGCCGCTGCGCGACGCCAACCCGGCCGGGATCTGGCGCCGCGTCGACGGACGCCTCACGAGAGACGGGATCTGACCGCCGCGGCGCGACGCTGCCGATCGACGGGACGGTCCGGGCGCTCGAGCGGTTCGCGATCTGCATTTTGTCGTAGCGGGAGTTCATGCCGTCCAGGATCGGCGTGGTCTTGACGGCGCATCTCAGGGCTCAATCAGGGTGCTCACGGATGGTGAGCCGGGCGGGCGGGACGGAGACTCGTCGCATGGACTTCTCGCTCGAACTCGGCGTACTTTTCGCACTGCTGTGCGCGTTCGTCACCAACCTCGCGTTCCTCTTCAAGCACCGCGGCGCGGCCGCTGCTCCGCCGGTGGACATGCGGCATCCGCTCGCGTCCGCCGCCGGGCTGTTCCGGTCGCGGTGGTTCATGATCGGATGGCTCGTCGCGGTCGTCGCGTGGATCTTCCACGTGCTGGCGCTGGCGCTGGCGCCGATCTCCGTCGTGCAGGTCGTGCTCGCCAGCGGCCTCGTGCTGCTGGCCGTGATGGCAGACCGCCTGTTCGGCTTCACCGTCAGCAAGCGCCAGTGGGCGGGGCTGATCGCCATGGCGGTGGGGCTGGGGCTGATCGTCATCACGCAGCCGGTCGTGCACGGGTCGCACTCCTCCTACTCGGTGCCCGCGATGGTCGCCTTCGAGGGTGCGCTGCTGGGCGTCGGTGCGCTGCTGATCATCGGGCCGCGCGTCGTCGGCGCCCACGCCAAGGGACAGGGGCTGGCGCTCGGCGCCGCCGCGGGCGTGCTGTTCGGCGTCTCGGACGTCGCGCTCAAGGCGCTCACCGGCCTGCTGGCCACCGACGGCGCCCTCGGCCTCGTGTCGCCCTGGGTGCTGGTCGCGGCCCTCGCCTCGGTCAGCGCGTTCTACGCTTCGGCGCGCGCGCTGCAGGACGGCGATGCCGTGCCGGTCATCGCCATCACGGGCACCGCGGCGAACATCGTGGGCATCGCCGGTGGAATCGTCGTGTTCGGTGACCCGGTGCCGGGCGACACCGTCGGCATCGTCCTGCAGGTCGTCGGCTTCCTCCTGGTCGTCGTCGCCGCCGCGCTCACGCCGGCTCCGGTCCGCGCCGCGGGCGTCGAGGCCGCTGCCGGATCGTGTGAGGGCTAACATCCCCACGCGTGCGGAAGATCGGCGCGAGCGGCTGGTCGGTCGAGGTGCGGACGTGAAGCTCCCGGCCGTGCAACGGGCCGCGGACGACCGCCTCGCGTTCGGCGTCTGCGCCGGCATCGCACGCGACCTCGGCGCAAACGTGCTCCTGGTCCGTCTGGCGTGCGCGGCGCTGCTCGTGGTGAGCGGCGGGGTCGGCCTCATCGTCTACGGGGCGCTCGTGCTGCTGGTGCCCGCCGAACCGGGACCGATCGTGCCATGGTCGGCGCGATCGCCCACCACGCTGGGCTTGCTGCTCCTGCTCGGCGCGGCGATGTACGCCCTCGGGCTGCAGGTCGTGACCGCACCGCTGAGCGTGCTGGTCCCGGCGGCGCTGCTGACTGCCGGCGTCGCGCTGGTGTGGCACGAGATGATCAGTGCCTGGGACGCCGGCAAGCGACTGGAGCGAGGCGAGCTCATGCGCGTCGGCGCGGGCCTGGCGCTGCTGGTCGGCGGCGCGGTCTCGTTCCTGACCGACAGCAACAAGCTGGCCGGGCTGTCGAGCGCGCTGATCGCCGCGGCCGTCGTCGCTGCCGGGCTGGGGCTGCTCGTCGGCCCGCGGCTCGCGCAGGCCCGGGCGGAGGCGGAGGAGGAGCGGCGCCGACGCATCCTCGCCGACGAGCGGGCTGACCTCGCCGCGCGGTTGCACGACTCGGTCCTGCAGACGCTGGCGCTGATCCAGCGCGAGAGCGACCCGCGCCGCGCCCAGGCGCTGGCGCGCCGCCAGGAACGCGAGCTGCGCGGCTGGCTGTACAGGGGCGAGGCGCCGGGCGAGGCGGCCACGCTGGCCAGCGCGCTGCGCACGGCGACCGCCGAGGTCGAGGAGCACTATGGCATCGAGGTGGATCTGGTGCAGCCGTCCGACGGGGCGCTGGACGAGGGCCTGGCCGCGCTGGCCGCCGCCGCACGGGAGGCGATGACCAACGCGGGGCGCCACGCCGGCGTCGAGAAGATCTCGGTCCTGGCGCGCGTGGCCGACGACGAGGCGTCGGTCTACGTGCGCGACTCCGGCCGCGGGTTCGACCCGGCCCGGGTGGCCGAGGACCGCCGGGGCGTGCGCGAGTCGATCGTCGGCCGCATGGAGCGCTGCGGTGGGCGGGCCACCGTTCTCACCGCGCCCGGGGCGGGCACGGAGGTGGAGCTGGTGTTGCCGCGAATGAGAAGCTGACCACCATGGCGCTCCCGCTGCTCAAGGTCGTCATCGTCGACGACCACGCGATCTTCCGGGCCGGCCTGCACGCCGGCCTCGGCCCCACCGTGCAGGTCGTCGGCGAGGCCGGCACCGTCGAGGAGGCTGTCCCGCTGATCCGCGCTCAGGACCCGGACGTCGTCCTGCTCGACGTCCACCTGCCCGACGGCGGCGGCGACGCGGTGATCGCGCCGGTCCATGCCGAGCGCCCGGGCGTGCGCTTCCTCGCGCTCTCGGTGTCCGACGCGCCCGAGGACGTCCTGGCGACGATCCGCTCCGGTGCCCGCGGGTACGTGACGAAGTCGATCACCCCCGAGGAGCTCGTCGCGGCGATCCACCGCGTGGCCAACGGCGACGCGGTCTTCTCGCCGTGGTTGGCCGGCTTCGTGCTCGACGCCTTCACGGGCAGATCGGCCTCGCCCGAGCCGGCGGCGCGGATCGACCCCGAACTCGACTCGCTGACCGCGCGCGAGCAGGAGGTCCTGCTGCTGATCGCCCGCGGCTACACCTACAAGGACATCGCCGCGCGGCTGCACCTGTCTGTCAAGACGATCGAGACCCACGTCTCCAACGTCCTGCGCAAGCTGCAGCTGACCAACCGCAACGAGCTCACCCGCTGGGCGGCTCAACGGCGGATGATCTAAAGCGCTCAGGGTCCGATCAGGGCGTTCACCGATGGTGGGAGGCGCCGTCGCAGCGGAGGCTGGGTCGCATGAGCTCTCGCATGCGTATCGCCCTCGTGTCGCCGTACTCCTGGACGTATCCGGGCGGCGTGAACCGGCACATCGAGGCGCTGGCCGGCCAGTACCTCGCCCGCGGGCACGACGTCCGGGTGCTCGCGCCTTTCGACCCCGACGATCAGCGCTCGGCGCGCCGGCACAGCGGCGCCCGTCCACTGGCGCGCGAGCTGCCGGACTACCTGGTCTCGCTGGGGCGCACCCTCGGCCTGCGGGCAAACGGTGCGATCTCCAACCTCGCGCTGACGCCCGCCGCCGCTCTCGTCGCGCGCCGCGAGCTGCGTAGCGGCGGCTACGACGTCGTCCACCTGCACGAGCCCGTCGCCCCGGCCGTTTGCTGGGACGCACTGCTCTCGACCGACGCCCCGCTCGTGGGCACCTTCCACGTCTACTCCGAGCATGCGGTGTCGCACGGGCTGGCCGCACTGGCCGGCGCCCGGCGACGCATGGACCGCCTGGCCGTACGCGTCGCGGTCTCTGAGGCGGCCGCCTGGACCGGGCGCCGCTTCTGGGGTGGGCGCTACCGGGTGATCCCCAACGGCGTCGACCTGTCCCCGCTGCGCCCACCTACCCCGCGGGCGCCGGGCCAGCCGCTGCGCATCGCCTTCGTCGGGCAGCCGGTGCAGCGCAAAGGGCTGCCGGTCCTGCTGCGCGCCTTCGCGGCGCTGCGCGAACAGGTCCCGGCGCACCTGACGATGGTCGGCGTGCGAACCGAAGACGCCCGGATGTGGCTGGACGACCTCCGCGGCATCGAGGCCTTGGGCCAAGTCGACGACGCCCGCAAGCGGCAGGTGCTCCAGGAGGCGGACGTGCTGTGCGCCCCCTCGCTGGGCGGCGAGTCGTTCGGGATGGTCCTGACCGAGGCGTTCGCTGCCGGTACGCCGGTCATCGCCTCGGACATCGCCGGCTACCGCGACGTCGTCCGGCACGAGGTCGACGGCCTGTTGATCCCGCGCGAGGACGCCACCGCGCTGGCCGAGACGCTGCGCGCCCTCGCCGTCGACCCGACCCGCGCGCAGGCGCTCAGCGGCAACGCCGCGCAGTCCGCCGAGCGCTTCGCTTGGCCTGGGATCGCCGAGCGCGTGCTGGAGGCCTACGACGACGCGATCGCCGCACCCGCTCCGGAGGGCGGGCTGCGCAGGCTCGGCCACAAGTACGGGCTCGTGCCCGCCGACGGCCAGCCGCACGTGCCCGCCCGACGACTGCCCAGCCTCGAGCCCGCCGCGGCCGGCCGGCAGCGCCGCGGCCGGCCCAGGATCGCCCGACGCGGCGCCGTCGTCGCTGCCGCCGCGGCCGGCATCGGCCTGTCCTGGCGAGCGCTGGAGCGCATCGGGGTCGACCCGCTCACCGACACGCTGTCCCGCGCGTCACCGACGTGGGTGGTCACGGGCCTGGCGCTGATGTGCCTGTCGATCGTCGTGCGCTCCGTGGCCTGGCGCGCAATCCTGCGCGCTGCGCTGCCCTCCTTGCGCATCCGGCGGGGCGACATACTGCTCGGCACGTCGGTCGGCGTGCTCTTGTCCGCCACGCTGCCCGCCCGCCTGGGCGAGCCCGCCCGTGCGCTCGTGGTGTCGCGGCGCATCGGCGGCCGCCGGCGCGACGTGCTCCCCACCGTGGCCGGCACGATCGTCTCCCAGACGCTGCTGAACGTCGTCGCGCTCGCACTGCTGGGCGGCGTGACGGTCGCCTCGCTCGGCCTCTCGGGCGGCCGTGGCGGCGTGCTGATCGCCGTCGTCGTCGCGCCGCTGGCGCTGGTGGCCGCCGTGCTCCTCGGGCCGGTGCTCCTGCGCGCAAGAGCGCCATGGCGACGCGTGCGCGGCGCCGAGGCGAGCCTCCGCGCCGCTGTCACCCGGGCGCGCGAGGGCCTGCGCGTGTTCCGCAACCCACGGCTGGGCGTGGAGGCCGCCGCGATGCAGCTGCTGGCTTGGGGGATCCAGTGGAGCTCCTGCTACGTGCTGCTCGTGGCCCTGGGCCTCGACGCCCACGTCGGCCCGGCCGCCGCCGCGGCCGTCCTGTTCGCGGTCAACGTCACCGCCGCCGTGCCGATCACACCATCGAACATCGGCGTCTTCCAGGCTGCCTGCGTCGCCGTGCTCACCGCCGGCTACGGCCTCTCGTACGCCGACGCACTCGCCTACGGGATCGTCCTCCAGGTCGTCGAGCTGGCCACCGCACTCGTGCTCGGCGTTCCGGCGCTGATCACGACGGGATTGTCCTGGAACGACGTCCGCCCGCGTGCGCCGCACGCCGCGCCCGGCCGCCCATCTCTCGGCGCCGAATGACGCGTGGCTGGGCATCGGCGGCGGGCGACGGTATATTCGCCCTCCCCCTCGGTCGATCCAGATCGGCCTCATCTCCGCGAAAGGACTCGCGATGCCGCTCAGATCGCCCGTCGTGCCCCGCATGCTGGCGTTGGGCGCCGGTGTCGCATGCGCAGCAGCCCTCTCCGCCCCGCCGGCATCCGCCGCGCTCTCCGACGCGCCGCGCCTGCAGGCGACGACCGTGACGAGAACGTTCACCTCCACCGGCGACACACAGCAGCTCGACCTGCCGGCCGGCGTCACCAGCGTCCGCATCGAGGCGGTCGGCGGCCGCGGCGGCGGCAACTACGGCCAAGGCCAGTGCGGCGGCGGCGGCATCGGCGGCGTCGGCGCGAAGGTGACCTCGACCGTGCCGCTGCCGTCCGGCACCCGCTCGCTGCAGATCTTCGTCGGCGGCAACGGCGACAACGGCCACACGCTCGGTCCCGCGACCGGCGGTTGGAACGGCGGCGGCGCCAGCGGCACCGGCCTCGGCGCCGGTGGTGGCGGCGGCGGCGCCTCGGAGATCCGCACCTCGCTCGCGATCTCCTCGCGGCTGGTCGTCGCGGCCGGCGGCGGCGGTGGCGGCGGCTGCGCCGAGGAGCACGTCGGCATCGGCGGCATCGGCGGCAGCAACGGCGGGGACGGCGGGACGTCGCACTTCTACCAGTCCTACGGCCGCGGCGGCGGGGCTGGCAGCAACACCAACGGCGGCGGTCGCGGCGGCGACAGCCCGGGCGCTGGCGACGGCGTCGGCGGCGCGGTGCTCGTCGGCGGGCGCGGCGGCTACACCGTCGTCGGCAGCTCCGGCGGCGGCGGTGGCGGCGGCTACTTCGGCGGCGGCGGCGGGGGCGGTGGCGGTGGCGGCGGCGCCGGCGGCGGAGGTGGCGGCAGCAGCTTCAGCGTCGCGGCCGCCAGCGTCGAGACCGACACGAACCCGCGGGTCTCGGTGAGCTGGGAGGAGGCGACGCCGCCGAGCCCGGCGAGGCTGGAGTGCAACCGCGGTGTCAGCGGCCGCGTCGGCGAGAGCTGGACGGGCGACAGAGTCCACATCTGCAACGCCTTCGGCTCTCCGGTCGTGCCGCTGTCGATCGTCGACGGCGCGCTGCCGCCCGGGATCTCCTACACCCGCTTCCCCGCCCCGGACGGCATCTGGATCGTCCTGCAGGGGACGCCGACGCGCGCCGGCACCTTCAACTGGACCTTCAACCTGCCGGTGCAGGGCGGCGGCGGCTACACGATCCCGATCGCGGCGACGATCGCCCCGGCGACGGCCAGCCGCCGCGGCGACAC
Organism: Conexibacter sp. CPCC 206217; assembly: GCF_030646165.1. Classification (GTDB taxonomy): domain Bacteria; phylum Actinomycetota; class Thermoleophilia; order Solirubrobacterales; family Solirubrobacteraceae; genus Conexibacter. The sequence continues at coordinate 28,641 of NZ_JAUTDO010000001.1, forward strand.
GCTGATCGGCTCGCCGCGCGGCGAGACGATCGACGGCAGGGGCGGCAACGACCTGATCGAAGGCCGCGGCGGCGACGACCGGCTGCTCGGCGGCGCCGGCAACGACCTCCTGCTCGGCGGCCCCGGCAACGACGTCCTGCTCGGCGGCCCCGGCAACGACCGGCTTGACGGCGGCCCTGGCGACGACCGCCTCGACGCCCGTGACGGCAGCAGCGGCCGCAAGGCCGACCAGATCGCGTGCGGCACCGGCCGCGACGTCGTCCTGGCCGATCGCGGCGACCGTGTCGGGCGCGACTGCGAGGTCGTCAAACGCGGCTGAGCGTCCCCGGCCTCACCCCTCCTCCCCGGGCGGCAACCGCGGCTCGGCGCCGGCATCGCGAAGGCGTTGCTCGGAAAGGCCGCGGCGCCCGACGAGCTGCCGTTCGTGACCGGCTCGATCGGGCTGCTCGGGACGAAGCCGAGCTGGGACCTGATGCAGGAGTGCGACACCCTGCTGATGGTCGGCACCGGCTTCCCCTACGCCGAGTTCCTGCCCGAGGAGGGCGCGGCGCGCGCCGTGCAGATCGACATCGACGGCCGCATGCTCGGCCTGCGCTACCCGACCGAGGTCGATCTCGTCGGCGATAGCGCCGCGACCCTGAGCGACTACGCCCGCTGGGCGCAGCTGATCGGCCTGCGCGGGATCCGCGTCGAGGATCCCGACGCGCTCGGCGCCGCATGGGACGAGGCATTCGCCGCCGGCGGACCCGTCGTGCTCGACGTCGTCACCGACCCCGAGGTCCCGCCGCTGCCGCCCCACATCACGCTCGAGCAGGCGAAGGCGTTCGCCTCCGCCACGCTCGCCGGAGACGTCGACCGCCGCGCCATGCTCGGCCACTCGATCCGCCAGAAGCTCGCCGAGCTGCTGCCGCACCGCTGAGTCACGCGCGCTGACCGCCGCGGACCCGACCGCCGCCGCTGAGCACGCTGATCGTTAGCGCGTACCGGTGACGGGTACCTCTCTCTCGATGACCGAACAGACGACAGCGCGGCCGCTGTGCGTGCTCGTCCTCAACGAGCCGATCTGGCTGGCAACGGCGGGCCGGCAGGCACCCACCTCCTTTGCCGCAGCGCAGGGTCGCAAGCCCGTGCCGAGCCGCGTCCGGGTGCCTTGATGCGCGTCGTGATCACGGGAGCGACGGGGAACGTCGGCACGAGCGTGCTGGCGGCGCTGCGCGGCGAGCCGGGCGTCGAGGAGATCGTCGCGCTCGCGCGCCGGGCCGCCACGTTCGACGATCCGCGCGTTCGCTTCGTCGCGGCCGACGTCGCGCGCGACGACCTGGCCGACGCGCTGCGCGGCGCCGACGCCGTGATCCACCTCGCCTGGCTGATCCAGCCCTCGCGCGACGACGCGGTCACCCGCGCGACGAACGTCGACGGCAGCGCCCGCGTCTTCACCGCCGCCGCCCGCGCCGGCGTCAGAACGATCGTCTATGCCTCCTCGGTCGGCGCCTACTCTCCCGGTCCCAAGGACCGGCGCGTCGACGAGTCATGGCCGACCGACGGGATCTCGACGCTGTTCTACTCGCGCCACAAGGCCGAGGTCGAGCGGATGCTCGACCGCTTCGAACAGGCCCAGCCGCAGATCCGCGTCGTGCGGCTGCGCCCCGGCCTGATCTTCAAACGCGAGGCCGCGACCGGCATCCGGCGGCTGTTCGCCGGACCGTTCCTGCCCAACCCGCTCGTGCGCCGCGCGCTGATCCCCGTCGTGCCCGACATCCCCCGCCTGCGCTTCCAGGCGGTCCACTCACGCGACGTCGGCGACGCCTACCGCCGCGCGCTGCTGACCGACGACGCGCACGGCGCGTTCAACATCGCCGCGGAGCCGGTGCTCGATCCCGAGCGGCTCGCGACGACGCTCGGAGCACGCCGCGTCCCGACCCGCGGCGGCGTCGTGCGCGCGCTCGCCGACCTCTCCTGGAAGCTGCGACTGCAACCGAGCCCGCCCGGCTGGCTCGACCTCGCGCTCGGCGTCCCGCTGATGGACGCCGGCCGCGCGCAGGCGCTGCTCGGCTGGCGCGCGACCGTCACCGCCGACGACGCGCTGCTGGAGCTGCTCGACGGCATCCGCGACGGCGCCGACCACCCCACCCCTCCACTCGCCGCAAGCAGCAGCGGCCCGCTGCGCAGCACCGAGCTGGCGACCGGGGTCGGCAAGCGCGACCCCGGGTCCGCTCGCTAGGGCTGCAGCACGACCTTGAAGCAGTCGTCTTCCTTCATCGGAGACTCGCCTTTGCCGTCGCGCCTTCGTCGTGGATCTGGTGGCGGCCTTCGGCGAACTCCTCGATCAGCTTGGCGCAGAAGGCGGGGAGGTCGTCGGGGCTGCGGCTGGAGACGAGGCCCTGGTCGGTGACGACCTCCTTGTCGACCCAGTTGCCGCCAGCGTTGACGATGTCGGTTCTGATGCTGGGGTAGGAGGTGATCGTGCGCCCGCGCACGAGGTCGGCCTCGACCAGCGACCACGGGCCGTGGCAGATCACGCCGACCGGCTTGCCGGTCTTGAAGTACGCCTGCAGAAACGCGATCGCGTCGGCATCGAGGCGCAGGTTGTCGGGGTTGGCGACGCCGCCGGGCAGGATCAGCCCGTCGTAGTCGCCGGGCGAAGCGTCGCCGACGAGCTTGTCGACGGCGAATCTGTCGGCCGGGTTGATGTCGTGTCTGGTCGCCTGGATCTCACCGTCGTGGATCGACAACAGCACCGTCGTCGCACCAGCGTCGGTGACCGCCTTACGCGGCTGCTCCAGCTCGACCTGCTCGACGCCGTCGGCGGCGAGGATCGCGATCGTCTTGCCGTCCAGTGCGTTTGCCATTGGTGGCTCCTCTCGCTCGTTCACGTGAACCGGCTCTGCGCACCAGCAATTGCCCGGATCCGCTCGTCGCAACCTGCGAGCTGTCGTCTGAACGCGCGTGGACGCGGGTAGCGGTCCGAGCATGAGAGCCACACTGCTCAACTGCACCCTGAAGCGCTCGCCGCAGCCATCGAACACCGAGCGGCTGCTCAGCGTCGTGCGCGCCGCATTGGAGCGCGAAGAGGTCACGACCTTCACCTACCGCGTGGTCGACGAGAACGTGTTCGAAGGAGTCGCGTCGGAGCCGCAGGGCTATGGCGACGGCTGGCCGGCGATCCGCGCAGCGATCGTCTCCAGCGAAATCCTCGTGATCGCGACGCCGACCTGGCTCGGACAGCCCTCCAGCGTCGCCAAGCGCGTGCTGGAGCGGATGGACGCGCTGATCTCCGAGACCGGCGACGACGGCGAGCCGATCGCCTACGGCCGCGTTGCCGGCTTCGTCGTGACCGGCAACGAGGACGGCGCCCACCACGTCATCGCCGAACTGGCGCAGGGCGCGATCGACATCGGCTTCACCGTCCCCGGCCAGGCGTGGACCTACTGGAACATGGGCCCCGGCCCCGGACCGTCCTACGGCGACACCGACCACGGCCATGAGTGGTCTCGCAGAACCGGCGAGACCGCCGCCCGCAACCTCGTCCGCACCGCCAAAGCGCTCACCGGCTGAGCGGTCGGCCACCGTCTATGGGTTCAGCGAGAGGTTGCTGATGCCGTACGTGCAGAGGCCCTCGACGTATCTCGCGTTGACCTTGCCGCCGGCCGCGGTGAGCGTGCCGCTGACGTTGTTGCCGTTCTGCGGCGCGTAGATCGGGTACAGGAAGCCGACCTCGGCCGGCTTCACGACGAGGTTGTGGCCGGCCTGGCCGGGGTCGAGCAGCTGGCTTCTGAGCAGCAGCTTCGCCGGGCCGACCCAGTTGCCGCCGGCGCCGGTGCAGACCGGCATCGACTTCCAACTGATCGACAGCGCCTGCGAGGACGGCCGCCAGCTGATCTCGAAGTAGTTGAGGCAGTCTCTGTTACCACCTCTCCACGTCCCGCCGTTGACCGCCGCCGTCCCGGCCAGCGACGAGCCGATCCCGCACCCTTCGAAGGCCGCGCTGCCGGTTCTTCTCCGCTGCACGTCGACACGCTTGCTGCGCGTCTCCAGCTGCAGCGGGCCGGCATCAGCTGTGACGGTGTAGAGACCCTTCTCGACACCCAGCTCGAAGCGGCCCTTCTCGTCGGTCTCGCCGGTGAAGGTCCGCTTCGGCGAGCCGCCGACCGCTTTCACGGTCGCCCCCTTGACGGGCAGTCTGCGGCACATGCGGCCGCTCGACGCGCAGATCAGCATCACGCGCCCGTCGATCACACGCTCGGCCGGCACAGCCGTCAGATACCTGTAGACCGGCTCCGCGTCTCTGCCGAAGTAGTCGGGACCCGGCGCGACGTCGACCGCACCCTCGCCACAGGTCTTCGCCTGCACACCGAGCTTCTTCGCCGCTCTGCCCAGCAGGCCCAGCGGCACGCGAAAGGTCATCTGCCTGCCGACGACGGTGACGGTCCCCGCCCCGCGACTGGTCGCACTGCCGTTGGGGGTGCTGACGCTACCGTCGTCGCCGACCACGAACTCCGGCGCGGAGCTGCCGCCGCCCGTGGTGTTGATGCGCAGCTGAGCGCTGCCGGTTTCGCCGACCTCGCCGCGCGACGTGACGATCGCCTGCAGCGTCGACCCCTGGATTGTCGCCTCGAGCGAGCTGATGTCGCAGCGGGCCTCGATCCTCGGGTCGTCGTAGCCGGTCCCACTCGACCGCTCGTCCTTGACCTTCCCCTCCTGCGCGGCAGCGGCCACCGCCGCACGGACCGTTTGCTTGCGCGCGTAGAAGCTGATGTGGCAATCGCCGGGCAGCTCGGCCTTGCCGCTGTCCACCCGCTTCCCGGTCTGGTCGAACAGCAGCAGCAGTCTGCCACCCACCGCTCTGACACCGCGCTTGAACGTGACGCCCGTCGGCACGAACAGCCCCGCTCTGATGCGACCGAACGCATAGCGCCCGTTGACGGTCGCGTACGACCTGATCTTCGCTCTGGTCACGAGCCGGATCGACTGCGACCCGCATTGGTCGACGCTGTCCTCGCCTGGCGTCAGCACGAGCTTGACGACCGTGCCGCCGTCTTGCGAGAGCGTGAACGCACCGCTTCTGGTGTCGTCAAAGAGGTTCTCGAAGATCCATCTGCCACCGGCCGGCCGCTCGTAGGCGAGCGCACTGGAGCTCAGGCCCAACAGCATCAGGGCAACGAACGCAAGCGCGACAACGAACGCGCTGCGGGAAAGGCGACGCAAAAGCGATCTCATGTCTCCGTCGGGTTGCTCGATCCAACACAGGCGGAGACTGCGACCGTCCGCCGCACGGTACACCGCGGCAACCTACCCCAACAGTCGTCGCCGCTGACCTAGGACCCCACCCAGACATTGGGCGCCCTCCCACGGCCTGACGGCCACGGGCACAATCCCCTTGATCGAGGCCGGGTGCGCCGTCATCGAGTGTCAGCGCTGCGCGTCAGCACCAGCGCTCTCGTCCGCCGACGGCGCGGCCGGTCGCACCCAAGATCCACAAGACGATGCCGACCAGCACGAGCACGATCCCGATCGTCCACAAGATGCTGCTGCTCACCACCAGTCCGATCAACAATCCGAGCATGCTCGGCGACCGGCGATTCGATGCGGCCGCCTAGCCCCCGCCGCTCGTCTGTCCGCGCGCCTCGATCGGGTCCGCTCTCAATCTGCCCTGCGGGGAGTAGACGACGCACATCGCGCTGCGGTCTCTGTCCTCGTTCCACGAGCGCCGCGTCGGCAGCGCCGGGTAGTAGCTGAACGGGCTCGAGGCTCTCGGTCCCCACAGCTCCCCGAATGCACGCCCGCACTGCCTCCACCCCGCGCGCGCGACCGCCGCCGCGTCCCACGGGCCGTCCGGCAGCGTCTCGAACGTGTAGACCTCGTTCTGCGCCCCGACGCACTCGACCGAGTTCAACTCGGCCTCGCCGAGCGCCTCGTTGGTCGCCGGGTCGCGGAAGCAGTCGCCGTTCTCGAACGTCAGCACGCCCGGGTCGTCGGCGTTCAGGAAATGCTCGTCCTTGACGATCGGGGTGCCCGCCGTCGTGGCGAAGGCGGCCGTCGTGCGCGCCGCGGAGCCGTGCTCGTCCCCGCCGCACGCGGCGAGGAGGAGCACGATGGCGATCGCGGCCACGACAGCCGCGATCGCCCCCGCGGCGCGCGGGAGCCGTGCGGTTCCCGCGCGCCGCACCTCAGTGCACGACCTGCAGGCGCACGCTCGCCGAGGCGGTGCCGAGGCCGCTCGCACCGCTGTACCGCACCGCGATACGGTGCACGCCGCTGCCCGACAGGGGCGGCGAGCTGACCTTCACGCGACCGTCGCGCAAGCGCGCCGCCCCGCTCCAGGTCAGGCCGCTGCGGGCGTCGGTGACGCGGACGGTGCCGGTCGCCGCCGCGCTGCCGCCGTGCACCGCGACCGTCAGCGCGACGCGCTTGCCCTGTCTGACCTTCGTGCTCGCCAGCTTCGCGCTGACGACGGCCTTCGCCGTAGCGGGCGCGGGAGCAGGCACCGGAGCCGGCACGGCGGCGGGTGCCGGCACGGCCGGCGCCGGCAGCGCCTTGATGACCGGCGGGAGCACCGACAGCGGCGCGCCCGCCGAGCTCGACGCCGTGAACGGCGCGCCCGGCGCAGGCGAGAAGCGCGCCGTCAGCGCGTGCGCGCCGACGGCGAGATCAGCCGTACGCAGCTGCGCGACGCCGTCGATCACCCGGGTTGCGCTGCCGACCTGCGCCGCGCCGTCGAAGAAGCTGACAGCGCCCTTCGGCGCGCCGCCGCCGACGCTCGCGCGCAGCGTCACCTGCTGACCGCTGGTCGCCTGCATCGGCGTGACCGTCAGCGAGGTGTCCGTCTCCGCTGCCGGCGCGGCCGGCGGGTCGGTCGCATCGGGATCGCGCTTGAGGTCGAGCACGTCCTTGTGCGCGTCCCAGCCGCCCGGCTTCGTGATCTGGTAGCCGTCGAGGAAGCCGCCGTTGGACACGCGCGACTGGTACGTCAGCGTGTCCCTGTCGACGTCGATCAGCTGGTACGCCTGCACGTCCTCGGCCGCCATCCGCCGGTGCGCGCCGTTGTCGCTCCAGTTCCTGCCGTCGCTGAGCTTGTACATCTTGCCGCCGGAGACCGAGATCGAATACACGGTGCCGTGCGACAGGTCCGGGTTGACCGGGTCGTCGTCGACCGTCCGGTTGCCGCGGTTGTAGACGTGGTCATGGCCCTGCAGGACCAGATCCACGTTGTATCTCGCGAACAGCGGCGTCCAGTTCTCGCGCACCGTCGCGTAGTCGCGCGTGCCGGTGCCGTTCCAGGCCGGGTGGTGGTAGGAGACGACGGTCCACTTCGGCCGCGCCGGATCGCTCAACACGTCGACGAGCCATCTGTTCTCGGCATCGAGCACGTCCTGCTGCGTCGGGCCGTTCTCCAGCGGGCTGGAGTCCAGGCCGATGAAGCGCACGCCCTGGTAGTCGAAGTAGTACGCGCTCTGCTCGACGGCGGGCAGCAGCTCGCCGTCAGCGCCTCTGGGGCCGTTCAACGGGTATGGGAACTGCGGGCGCCAGAACGGGCTGATCGTGTCCGAGCCGTTGTACTCGTGGTTGCCCGGGATCGCCATCACGTTGCGCGTCTGGTTCGCGAAGCCGCCGGCCGCGTACCACTCACCCCACTCCTTCTCCTGCACCGCGAGGTCGCCGGAGCCGGTGCCCGTCTGGTTGATCAGATCGCCCGCGTTCAGCAGCAGCTTCGCGTCGGGACGGTCCAGCAGCGACGCGTTGAAGACACGCGGCAGCGCCGACGCGAGGTGGTTCTGCGCGTCGCCGTAGTAGATGAAGGAGAACGGCTGCAGGCCCGCCGCGGCGGTCGTGAAGTCCTGCCACGGGCTCCAGTTGTTGATGTTGCCGGCGCCCGAGCCGCCCAACGACGGATCCGGGTTGGTGCTGTCGCCGACACGGTAGGAGTAGCGCGTGTTCGGCTCCAGGCCGGTGAACTCGACCATCTGGTAACGGTCCGTGTAACCGGTCCCGATGTCACCGGGAACGGTGCTCGTCACACCGTCGACATAGCCCAGTCTGGCGAAGTCCGGGCGCGGGAAGTCCGGCCCGATATGCGGCTCCAGGCGCTTGGTCATGACGTCGCCGAAGGCAACCGGCGCCTCGACGATCTGCGCCCGCGGCGTGGTCGTCGTCGAGCGCCAACTGATGCGCTGGCTGTGCGCCGGATCGTCGGTCGGGATCAGCGTGACGCGATCCGGCACCGGCGTCGGCGCGTAACGCTGGTTGGCCGGGTAGATGCTGTCGGCCGCCTGCGCTGTCGCGGCCAGCGCCGGCACCGCCAGCACACCGGCCAGCAGCGTCACCGCAAGCGCGCCGCGCGCGCGGCTGCGCAGCGTGGTCGTGGGAGTGTTCATCGCGACGGTCTCTCGGATCGAAGTGGTGGTCATCTGCGCGCCGAGCGGGCGACGGGACGCACGACGGCGCTGACGTTCGCGCCGCCCGCGGCGATGCGCACGGCGAGCGCACCTCTGCGCGCGACGGCGCGACGGGCGGCGGGCGACAGGGCGACGCGCACGGACACCGTGCGGCCCTCGCTCACCGTCACCAGCGCGCTGCGACCGAGCTGGCCGTCGCGGCCGGCGACCGTCGCACGCACGCGGCAGTCGGCACCCTTCGCGCAGCGCAACCGCAGCGCGATCCCGCCCCTCGCGTCGAGCCGCAGCGTGCGCGGCACGACGACGGTCGCGCGAGCGATCTCGCCGACGGCGGTCGCGGCCGGGGCCGGGGCCGGCGTCTGCGGCGTCGGAGCCTGAGCCGCGGACGCCGACGGCGCGGGCGTGACCGGCGCGACGGGCGCGGGATCGACCACCGGCGGCACGTCGACCAGCGGCGTATCCGCCCACGGCTCGCCGATCTCGGGGATCACCGGCTCGAGCACCGGGTCGGTGCCCGGCAGTCTCGTGTCCGGCGTTCTCGCCGTGACGATCGCGGACGACATCGCGAAGACGTGGATCGCATCAGCCCACGGGGTCTCGGCCTGGATCCAGACGGGCTGCCTGCTGGGGTCGACCGGTACCTCGACGGAGAAGAGGCGCGTCGGGTAATCCTGCGTGCCGTCGGACGACAGCCGCGTTCTCATCGTCGTCAGGATCGTGTTGCCGGTCGACGGCGGATCCATGTCGCCGAGGACCCAGTCGCTGACGACCAGCTCGCCGTTGCCGGTCGTGCCGTCGGCGTAGCCGATCGTCGTTCTCGCGAACGCCGGCCCACCGGGCGCGGCGGCGACGAAGCCGAGGTGCGTCGCGCCGGCAACGGCGTCGACGGCGACCCGCTGCCCCCACCAGTCGAGATTGTCGGGCGCGCCGTCGGCGACCGTCGGCCACGTGTAGGTCATGTCGCCGGCGCTGACGCTGGTGCCCGCGGTGATGCCGCTGTCAGCCAGCGAGGCCTGCGAGAAGGCCCAGCGGTCGACGCCGAACTCAGCGTCGCCCTGGCCGCCGGTCGGTACCGCGCCGATCGAGTTCTCGTTGAACGACTGCTCCAGCGGCTTCGGATCGCCCGACGCGAGCGCGACCGAGTAGATGTACGGCCAGGCCGAGTCGCCGGGCGTGAACTTCGCCCACTCGACCGTCTTGGAATCGTCGATCTGCGCCGAGGTCGAGAACCAGTACGCGCCCTGCGTGGTTCTGCTGCCGCTGCCGTCGTTGGCGTACGCGAAGCGCGCGGCCTCGACAGTGCGCTTGGTGCGCGCGCCGTTGGGCGCGCCGTTCCACTCGGCGCTGCGCCACCAGTCGGTCACACCGAGATTCGCCGTCGACTCGCTGCCGTCGGTGTAGTGGACGGTCATGTTGACCGACGTGTTGCCGTAGCCGGACGCCGCGAGGATCCCGATCCGATTGGCATGCGTGACAGGCGGCAGCGACAGCTCCTCGCCACCGGGGTAGAGCGTGTCCTGTCTGCCCGCGCCGACGGTCGGCAACTGGTAGTCGAAGCCGTCGACCGACAGCGTTCCGCCGTTCTGCAGGCCCGCGGCCTGCAGCGCCTCGACGGAGTAGCCGGCTCCGTTGGAGCCGTGCGGGAAGCCGCCGCCCGCGGTCCCGTCGAGCGAGAATGTCGTGCGGTTGTAGGAATCTGAGAGAGGAGTGGCAGCCTCAGCCACCGCGATGCTCGCGAGGCCGAAGGTGGATGCGATAGCGAGCACGCCGACGGCGCGCGCGATCGCTCTTGCAGTGCGCAACGATTGCTCCAGGGGGTAGGACCTTGGGTGGAACAGCGATGGTTGACGAGCGAACGACCCGGGATGTTTCCCGCTCGTGAACCAAACAAGATCGTGTCTCATCAGGTTTAAAGTGCGTTCACTGCCAGGCGCAGGGCACTTCGCCTGAGATTCGCGGCAGCCGGCGGTCGAGCCACGCGGCATCCACCATGCCGTTCTGCCGAGCAGGTACAGCACCGCCGGCACCAGCACGAGCCGGATCACGAACGCGTCGAACAGGATCGCCGCCGCGAGCCCGAGGCCGCCGGAGCAGGCGGCGCCTCACGAGGTGGGACGGTCCCGCTCAGTCGCGACGGATCGAGGCGCTATGGACGGACTCCGTCGAGATCAGCGAGTCGAGGATCTGTCGCTGCGAGTGGCGCATGCGAGCCGCCATCGCCGAGCGCGCGCGCTCGGCGTCTCGATCGACGATCGCGGCGAGGATCGACTTGCGCTGCTCGTGCGCGGACGCTGACCAAGGGAGCGTCTCGAGCACGATGCGCAGCACGCGCTCGAGCTCGTCGAGCAGATCGGAGACGAGCGCCGCGAGCCGGTCGTTGCCAGACGCCTGGGCGACGGCCGCGTGGAAACCGAACGTCGCGCGCATGAACGGCTCGATCGTGTCGCGGTCGCGGTTGTCGTAGCGCACGTCGAGCGATGCGTCGAGCTCGCGTGCGAGACCGTCCTCGATACCGCGGACGGCCGCCGCGGCGGCCGCCTCCTGTTCGAGCGGCGCGCGCACCGCGCAGAGGTCCTGCGTGCCCTTCAGCGTGATCGGGGTGACGCGGTAGCCGGAGCGCGGCAGGGCGCTGACGAGTCCGTCGCGCTGAAGCCGCACGAGCGCCTCGCGCACCGGCGTCTTGCTCGTGCCCCATTCGCCGGCGAGCTTCTGCTCGCTGATCGCCGCGTCCGGGGCGTAGTCGAGATGGATGATCCGCTGCTTGATGCCGGCGTAGACGCGATCGACTTGGCTGAGCCTTCTCGCCGGCTGGGTCGGCGCGACGAGCGTCGGCACCCGGGCGGGGCCTGCTGGTCCGTCGCTGCGGGTCATCGCGTGCCTTCTTCCTAGTCGCTGGACGTGCGATCGAAGATCGCGGGTGGATCCTACAGTCGGAAGGATCTGAACGGCTCTGTTCGCAGCTTTGGAATGCCATTTCTTGCATCTGAGATCTTAGTTCTGTACCTTGCCCGGCCATGGAACAGGCAGCTCAAGCGGATTGGCGCGTCGGTATCGACATCGGCGGGACGTTCACGGACGTCCTGCTGATCGGCCCGGCCCGACAGCTGGTCGCCCTCAAAGTGCTTTCGACGCCGCCGCATTTCGAGACCGGTGTGATGAACGGATTGCGAGCGGCCCTCGAGGCGGTCGCGCAGACCCCGGACAGGCTCGCGGCGATCACGCACGGAACGACGGTCGCCACCAACGCGGTGCTCGAGTCCGACGGAGCGGTGACGTCGCTGGTCACCTCCGACGGCTTCGTCGACGTGTTGGAGATCGGGCGTCAGCGACGTCCCTTCCTCTACGACCTGCTGTGGGAGAAGCCCAAGCCGCTCGTCCCCCGGCGACGGCGGTTCGGCGTCGCCGCACGTGTGGAGGCGGCCGATCCAGAAGGCGGATCGACCGCGCCGTTGGAGCTCGAGCCGCTCGTCGAGCAGCTGCGCGCCGCCGGGTCGCAGGCGGTGGCGGTCTGCCTGATCAACTCCTACCTGCAACCGGAGCTGGAGCGGTCGCTTGCCGAGCAGATCAGCGCGCTGATGCCCGGTGTGTACGTCTCGGCCTCCGTCGACGTCTCTCCCGAGATCCGCGAGTACGAGCGCACCTCGACGGTCGTCGTCAACAGCTATGTCGGCCCGATCGTCTCCACCTACGTCGAATCGATGCGCCGGTCGCTCGCCGACGCTGGCGCCGCGGCGCCGCTGCTGATCATGCAGTCGAGCGGAGGGCTGATGGAGTCGTCGCTCGCCGTGCAGCGACCGGTTCAGCTGATCGAGTCCGGTCCAGCCGCCGGCGTCGTTGGCGTCCGCGACCTCGCGCGACGCAAGGATCTCCCCCTGGTCGTCGCGTTCGACATGGGCGGCACGACGGCGAAGGCGTCGCTGATCGAGCGCGGCGAGCCGTTCGTCGCGCCTGACATGGAGGTCGGCGGCGGCATGAACGCCCCGCGCGGTCTGAGCCAGGGCGCCGGACATCTGATCCGCGTGCCGTCGATCGACATCGCGGAGGTCGGCGCGGGCGGCGGCAGCATCATCCGGATCGATTCGGGCGGCGCGTTGCGCGTCGGCCCCGAGAGCGCGAGCTCCGATCCGGGGCCTGCGTGCTACGGGCTCGGCGGCAGGGAGGCGACGCTGACGGACGCCAACGTCGCACTCGGATACCTGAACCCGGTCGCGATCGCCGGCGGGCGGGTCGCGATTCAGCCGCGGCTCGCGGAGCGTGCGCTCGCGCCGCTCGTGCAGACGAGCGGCCTCGACGCGCTCCGGCTCGCGCGCGGGGCGTACCTGGTCGCGGTGAGCACGATGACGCGCGCGGTGAGAGCCGTCACGAGCGAACGCGGCCGCGATCCACGCGGCGCGACGCTTGTCGCGATCGGCGGGGCCGGGCCGCTCTACGCCGCGGAGCTCGCGCGCGCGCTCGGGATCCGGCGCATCCTCGTCCCGGTCCACAGCGGCGTCTTCAGCTGCGTCGGACTGCTTGCGGCAGACGTCGAGCGCCAGGAGGTCCTGCCGTGGGGCAGGCGGCCGATCGATGCGACGGCGATCGGCGACGCGTTCCGGCGGCTGGAGGCCGACGCGGTCGCGGTGCTCGACGACGGCGGCTTCGCGACCGATCGCGTTCGCCTCCAGCGTCTGGCCGACATGCGCTATCGCGGCCAGCGCCACAGCCTGCGGATCGGCAGCGAGACGGAGGCGCCGACCGCGGCGCTGCGGCAGCTGCGCGAGCGCTTCCACGACGAACACGAGCAGACCTACGGCCGGCGCGCGGCGGACGAGCTCGTCGAGCTCCTCAACCTGCGTGTGCGCGCCACGATCGACGGCAGCGCCGACCGCGTCGGCGCGCAGCTCGACGAACCGGTCGCGAAATCCTCGCGGCTGTGCTTCTTCGACGAGGGCGCCGGTCCTGTCGAAGCGCTCGTCGGCTCCCGCGCCGCGCTCGCCGCCGGGCGCGTCGAGGGTCCGGTGATCGTCGAGGACAGCGGCAGCACGACGGTCGTCCCGCCCGGGGCCGCCTGTTGGCTGGACGAGGAGCGCAACATCGTGATCGAGTGGAACGACGGGGAGGCGGCATGACCGCGCAGCGCAGCCAGGTCGACCCGATTCGCCTGGAGGTCTTTCGCAACGCCGTGACCGGGATCGCCGATGAGATGGCGATCACGATCATCCGCACCGCGCACTCGCAGATCGTCGCGGAGAGCATGGACTTCTCGACAGCGCTGGCGGACGGCGACGGCCGGCTGCTGGCGCAGGGCAACTGCACGCCGATGCACATGGGCTCCGTGCCCGAGGCGATGGAGCAGCTGATCGCGCGCCTCGGCGACGACATGCGCAGCGGCGACGTGTTCGTCTTCAACGACCCCGACGAAGGCGGGATGCATCTTCCCGACGTGTTCGTCGTGCGCCCCGTCTTCCACGATGACGTGCGGGTCGCGTTCACCGTTGCGATCGCGCACCAGTCGGACATCGGCGGGCGCGTCCCCGGGGGCAACGCGGTCGACTCGCGCGAGATCTTCGAAGAAGGCCTCCAGATCCCGATCCTGCGGCTGGAGCGCGACGGGGTCCGCAACGAGACGCTGCTGCGGATCCTCCGCAAGAACGTTCGCAACCCCGAGGTCGTACTCGGCGACATCGAGGCAGAGGTCGCGGCGTGCGCCGGCGGCGCCAGGCAGCTCGAGCAGCTCGTCCGTCAGCACGGCATCGAGCGCTTCAACGCGCTGGTCGAGGAGCTGATGGACTACAGCGAGGCGCTCGTTCGCAGTCGCCTCGCGGCATTGCCGAACGCGACCACCGCGTTCGTCGACTGGCTCGACGACGACGGCATGGGCAGCGCCCCTGTGCCCTTGCACGTCCGCGTGACGATCGCCGACGACGAGGCGCACTTCGACTTCACCGGCAGCGCGGACCAAGTGCGCTCGGCGCTCAACTGCACCGGTGCCTTCACGAAGTCGGCGAGCTTCGCGGCGCTGCAGGCCGCGCTCGGCGGCGACATCCCGGCGAACTCCGGCCTCTACCGGGCGGTGCGCTTCACGCTGCCGGAGCGCTCGATCGTCAACGGACGCCGCCCGGCCGCGCGCGCCGCGCGCGGCCTCGTCGGATACCGGCTGGTCGACGCGATCTGGGGCGCGATGTCGGAGATCCTGCCCGACACGATCCCCGCGGCCGGCGACGGCGGACCCAACAACCTCACGCTCGGCGTCACGCACGCGGACGGCAGCCAGTCGATCATCGTCGACGCGCTCTTCGGTGCGTGGGGCGGCGGCTTCGGCCGCGACGGCCTCGACGGCGCCAGCCACCTCGCGGGCAACCTCTCCAACAGCCCGGTCGAGGAGCTGGAGCAGTCGGGCATCGTCGAGGTGCGGGAGTTCGCCTACGTCCCGGACACCGGCGGCGCCGGGCGCTGGCGCGGCGGCCTCTCGATCGCGCGCGAGATCCGCCTGCTCTCGCCCGGGATCCTGCAGGTGCGCTCGGACCGGCGCGAGCACCGGCCGTACGGGCTCGCCGGCGGCGAGCCCGGCGCGCCGTGCCTGAACATCCTCGATCCCGGTCCGGGCGAGCGGCTGCTGCCGAGCAAGGTCGTGATCGAGCTGGCACCCGGGCAGATCCACCGTCACGTGACGGCTGGCGGCGGCGGCTACGGCAGTCCGCTCGCGCGCGATCCGCAGCGCGTGCTCGACGACGTGCTCGACGGCAAGGTGACCGCCGCCGCCGCGGCGCGCGACTACGGGGTCGTGATCGGTCCGGACCTGGCCGTTGACGAGTCCGCGACGCGCGCGCGGCGCGCTGTCGACGGCGGGGCGCACGCGACGCCGCTCACCTTGGACAAAGGGACAAGATGACCACCCCTCCAACTTCGTATGTTAGATCAGCGATCTGGCATATCAAACCCGCAGTGCTGACAGCGACCACAGCCGGCGAGAGGTGACAAGCTAATGGGCTTCGAAGATGCAACGACACGACGGGCGTTCGTGCGCGGCGGAGGGCGTCTCGCGCTGACCGCGGCGCTTGGCGGCGTGGGTGCGAACCTGCTCGCCGGCTGCGGCAGCGACTCGGGCGAGGCGGGCGCCACGGGCGCCACGGGCGCGGCCACCACCGCCGCGACGGCGCTCAAGCTCGGCTTCGCGATCGGCGAGTCGGGGCTGATGCAGCCGTTCGACGTCTCGGCGATGAACATGGCGAGACTCGCGATCGGCGACGGCCCGTCCGACCCCGCGTTCAGCACCACCGTCTCGGACACGAAGTCGAAGGTCGCAAACGCCGCGCGCGCCGCCGTCGACGTGCTGTCCGCGGGCGCCGACGTCGTGGTGGCGACCAGCGACTACGACCTCGGCGCGCCGATCGGGTTGACGTGCCAGCAGAGAGGCGTGCTCGCGATGTCGCCGTCGGCGGCGACGACCAAGTGGGGGCCGACCGGCATCGGCGACGTCGCCTTCACGATGTCCAACTGCGCGCCGGCGCAGGCCGCCTGCGTCGCGCAATGGGCGTTCGAGCAGATGAGATGGCGCAGTTGCTACGTCCTGTGGGACACGAGCATCGCCTATCAGACCGACTTCAAGGCGGCCTTCGAGCAGGAGTGGACCAAGCGCGCTGGCAGAGCGGGCATCGTCGGCATCGACACGTTCTCGGCCAACGACGCCTCGATCGCCACACAGGTCAGCACGATCGGTCGCCTCGCCTCGCCGCCGGACTTCATCATGCTGATCTGCTACCCGCCACCGGCGGCGACCGCGCTGCGCCAACTGCGCTCCGGCGGTGTCGGCGTGCCCGTCGTGGGAGGCATCTCGATGGGCGGCGACTACTGGCTGAAGACCGTTCCGAACCTCAGCGACTTCTACAACCCCGCGTACGCATCGCTGTGGGGCGACGATCCGAATCCGAGAGTGAATCAGCTCGTAGAGGCGTACAAGACGAAGTACGGCGAGGTCCCGCTGGTCTCCGACGCCTTCCTCGGCTACGCGATGGTCGAGGTGCTGCGCGCCGCCGCGCTGAAGGCGAAGTCAGGCGACAGCAAGGCGCTTGTCGCCGCGATGCCGACGCTGAGCGATGTCGACACGATCGTCGGCAAGACGAGCTTCACCGCCGAGCAGCACTATCCCGCGACGCGTCCGATGATCATCGAGGGCGTCCAGGGCGGCAGACGCACGTTCGTGGCGACCGTCGCGCCCGAGTCCTGAGCGAAGCCGCGATGGTCCCTCCTGCTGACCCTCTGCTGCAGGTCGCCGGCCTCACCGTGGCCTTCGGCGGCGTGCACGCGCTGCAAGACGTCTCGCTCGATGTCGCACGCGGCGAGACGCTCGGGCTGATCGGTCCCAACGGTGCGGGCAAGACGACGTTCCTGAACGCCGCGACGGGCTTCGTGCGTCCCACCGCCGGAACGATTCGGCTCGCGGGGACCGACGTCACGCGACTGTCAGCGCACAGACGCGCTCGCAGCGGCCTTGCGCGGACCTTCCAGGACGTGCGGCTGTTCGGCGCGCTGTCGGCCAGAGACAACGTCGCGGCCGCCGCGATCGGCGCCGGTTCGCGGCGGCGAGCGGCCGAACTGCAGGCCGATCGCCTCTTGGACCGTCTTGACCTCGGCGATCGCGCGGACGTCCAGGCGTCGGCGCTCGCTTACGGCGACGCGCGGCGGTTGAGCATCGCGCGGGCGCTCGCGATCGACCCGCAGGTCCTGATGCTCGACGAGCCCGCTGCCGGGCTCAACGACAGCGAGACGCGACGGCTCGGGCTAGCGGTGCGAGCGATCGTCGAGCAGCACGCGTGCGCGCTCGTCGTCGTGGAGCACGACATCGACTTCATCATGAGCGTCTGCACGCGGATCCACGTGCTCGATCACGGTCGCACGCTGACCTCGGGCGATCCGGCGACGGTGCGAGCCGATCCGCAGGTCGTGGCCTCGTACTTCGGGGCGCGAGCGGAGGTGCCCTCGGATGCTTGAAGTCAGCGGCCTACACGCGGGCTATGGATCGAGCAACGTGCTTCACGACGTCTCGCTGGACGTCGCCAGCGGCGCGGTCAGCGCCGTGGTCGGACCCAACGGAGCCGGCAAGAGCACGCTGCTGAACACGATCGCGGGCGCCGTCAGACCGCGTCGCGGAACGATCGTGTTCGACGGCGCCTCGACCGGCCGCGCAGCGCCCGAGGACCTCGCTGCACAAGGGATCGCGCTCGTCCCCGAGGGACGGCGCATCTTCGCGGGCCTCACCGTCGGTGACAATCTGAAGGTCGCCGCGGTCAGCTGCGGCCATCGCGGCGCCGAACTGGAGGCGTTGCGCGAGGAGGTGTTTGCGCTGTTCCCCGTTCTCAAGGAACGTCTCGGATCGGCCGGTGGCAGCCTCTCAGGCGGCCAACAGCAGCAGCTCGCGCTCGGTCGGGCGCTGATGACCAAGCCCCGGCTGCTGCTGCTGGACGAACCTTCGCTCGGCCTCGCGCCGCGCGTGGTCGACACCGTCTACGAGGGCCTCGCTACGTTACGCGCGCGCGGCATGTCGATGCTGCTGGTCGAGCAGAACGTCGGGCGCGCGCTCGAACTCGCGCAGCACGTCTTCGTGCTCAGCTCCGGGCGTGTGACGCTGTCGGGGACCCCGGCGGAGGTCGACGTCGGCGATCGGCTGGAACAGGCGTACTTCGGCGTGCGGGAGACGATGCCGTCGTGACCGCCTTCGTGCAGGACGTCGTCAACGCGCTCAGCCTCGGCTCGGTCTACGCGCTCGTCGCGCTCGGCATCTCGCTGCAATTCGGCATCATGAAGCTGATCAACTTCGCGCACGGTGAGCTGATCATGATCGCCGGCTACACGCTCGTCGCGTTCGGCGGGCACGTCTGGCTGCTGGCGGTCTTCGCCGCGGTGGCGGCCGCCGGCGTCGCCGCGGTGGTGATGGAGCGCGTCGCGTTCCGTCCGGTGCGCGGCTCAGACCCCTCGACCATGCTCGTGACGTCGTTTGCCGTCAGCGTCCTGCTGCAGTCGCTCGCGATCTTCGCGCTCGGCGCGCAGAGCCGCCCGATCGTGTGGCCGGGCTTCGTCGGGGACTCGCTGCACGTCTTCGGGATACAGCTGCAGCTCCTCGATCTGATCGGGATCGCGGTCGCGGCGCTCGCACTCGCCGCGGTGAGCCTCTTCCTCTTTCGCACCTCGGCCGGCGTGCAGATGCGCGCCGTCGCCGAGGACTTCGGGATGGCTCGCCATGTCGGGGTGCGCGCGAACCGGACCGTGGCGACGGCGTTCGGGCTCAGCGGCGTGCTCGCGGGGCTCGCGGGCGCGATCTACCTCGCTCAGACGGCGAGCGTCAATCCGACCGTCGGCCTGCAGATCGTCGTGGTCGGCTTCGTCGCCAGCGTCCTCGGCGGTATCAGCTCGCTGCGCGGGGCGGTTGTCGGCGGACTGCTGCTGGGGGCGCTGACGGTCGCGCTGCAGGTCGTCCTCCCGGAGAGCGTCCGCGGGGCGCGCGACGCGTTCGTGCTGCTGATCGTGCTCGGCGTGCTGGTCCTGCGACCGCAAGGTCTCTTCGGCGACCGGGCCGTGTTCGGGCCGCTGGGCCGCTCATGAGCTCGCGTCTGAAACAGCTCGCTCCGTGGCAGACGCCAGTCATGCTCGTACTCGTGCTGCTGCTGATCACGTTCGTCGCGCAGCTGTTCGGTTCCGCGTCGACGCAGAACACGATCGTGGAGCTGCTGGTGCTCGTCGTCGCCGTCGTGGCGCTGCATCTCTTCATCGGGCTCAGCGGCGTCTACTCCTTCGGGCACATGGCCTTCGCGGCGCTCGGCGGTTACGCGGCGGGGTTGCTGTCGATCCCATCGACGTTCAAGGGGGTGCTGCTGCCGCAGCTTCCCGGCTGGATCGCGTCGCTGGACGTGAGCACTCCGCTGGGACTGCTGATCGGAGGCGCCGTCGCGACGCTGTTCGCCGCGATCGTGGGACCGGCGGTGGTCAAGGTGAGCGGCGCCACAGCGTCGATCGTGACGCTCGCGATGCTGCTGATCGTGCGCGTCGTGCTCGGCAACGCCGACGACTTCACCGGCGGCTACCGCTCACTCACGGGCATCCCGCTGGACCTCGGCGTCTTCGGCGTTCTGCTCGCGGCGGCGATCGTGATCGTGCTCGCGTTCGCGCTCCAGCGCTCCCGTCTGGGCGTGCGGCTCGTGGCGGCGCGCGAGGATCCCGCAGCGGCGCGTGCCGCCGGGATCGACGTCGATCGCGATCGCTACCTCGCGCTGCTGGCGAGCGCGTTCGTGATGGGCGTCGCTGGCGGCCTGTACGCGCACTACCTCGGCGCCATCAGCCCGGACACCTTCTACCTGCAGCTGGCGTTCCTGACCATCGCGATGCTCGTGGTCGGGGGTGTCGGCACGCTCTCGGGCGCGGTGCTCGGCGCCGCCGCGATCACGATCGTGACCGAGTTGCTGCGCAAGCTCGAAGGCGGCCATGACCTGCTCGCCCTCCATCTCGACGTGCCGGCCGGACTCGCAGAGGTCGTGCTCGCCGCGCTGATGCTCGTCGTGCTGATCGCCCGTCCGCGCGGAGCAACGGGCGGACGCGAGCTGCGCTTGGCGCGCGTGCGCAGGCGCGCACCGGCCATCGTCAGCTCGACGCCGGACAATCCAAGACCAGGACGTTGACTTGCCATACATATGTGGAGTGGACATCGGCGGCACGTTCACGGACTGCGTCGTGATCGACGAGCGCGGCGCCGTCACCCTTGCAAAGTCGCCGACGACCCCGCACGACTTCAGCGAGGGCTTCTTCGACGCGTTGGATCTGTGCGCGACGAAGCTCGGCCTCGAGGTCGAGCAGTTGCTGGCGCGCAGCGACGCGCTGTCGCACGGCACCACGGTCGCGACCAACGCCGTCGTCCAGGGACGCGGCGCGAAGGTCGGCTTGATCGCCACCGCCGGCCACGGCGACGCGATCCTGATGATGCGCTCGATCGGTCGCGTCGCCGGGCTGCCGCCGGCCGAGCTGCTGAGCTTCGCGCACACCAAGAAGCCCGCGCCGATCGTCCCGCGCGAATTGATTCGCGAGGTGCACGAACGGATCGACTGCGACGGCGAGGTCGTCGTCGCGCTCGACGAGGACCAGACGCGAGCGGCGATCGCCGAGCTCGTCGAAGCTGGTGTGGACGGCATCGCGATCGCGCTGCTGTGGTCGTTTCGCAACCCCGATCACGAACGCCGAGTCGCGGAGCTGATCGCCGAGCAGGCACCCGACCTCTACGTGACGCGTTCCTCGGCGCTCGTCCCGATGCTCGGCGAGTACGAGCGGACGGCCGCAACGGTCTTGAACAACTTCGTCGGTCCGGAGACCAGCAGCTACATCCGCAGCATCGAGCAGAGAGCGCGCCGGCGCGGCCTGCGGGCGCCGTTCCAGCTGATGCAGTGCAACGGCGGGCTGACCTCCTCAGCGGAGGCCGCGAAGGCGCCGCTGCTGCTGCTCGAGTCGGGGCCGTGCGGCGGTGTGATCGGCTCCCAGTTCCTCGGCCGCGAGCTCGGCTACGAGAACGTGATCGCAACCGACATGGGCGGCACGACCTTCGACGTCGGGATCATCCACGCGGGACGCGCCGAGCGCACCGACCTCAGCACGCTCAACCAGTACCAGTACTACGTCCCTGCGATCGACATCCAGTCCGTCGGCGCCGGCGGCGGCAGCCTCGCGTGGTTCGACGAGACGAGCGCGACGATGCGCGTCGGCCCGCAGAGCGCGGGCTCCGAGCCGGGACCCGTCTGCTACGGCGCCGGCGGTACCGAGCCGACCGTTACGGATGCCGACGTCACGCTCGGCGTGATCGACCCGGCCTACTTCCTCGGCGGCGCCAAGACACTCGACGGCGACGCGGCGGTCGCCGCGGTCGCGCGCCTCGGCGAGCGCCTCGGGCTGGCGGCCGTGGAGACGGCCGCCGGCATCGTGCGGATCGCTGACCTTCACATGGCCCAGCTGATCCGCCGGCTGACGATCGAGAAGGGGCACGACCCGCGCGACTTCGTCATGTTCAGCTACGGCGGCGCCGGCCCCAGCCACGCGAGCACCCTCGCACGCGAGCTGGGGATCGGCACCGTCGTCGTCCCACTCGCCAGCGCCGCATCGGTCTGGTCCGCATGGGGCGTCGCGTCCTCCGATGTCGTGCACGTCCATCAACGTGAGCAGCTGGCCGACTTCCCGCTCGACCTGCAGGCGCTCGCACCTGTCGTCGACGAGCTCCGTCGCGACGCGCGCGAACAGCTGCGGTCCGAGGGGTTCGCGGACGAGCAGATGAGCTTGCGGCTCGTCGCCGACGTGCGCCATCGCCTGCAGATCCATGTGATCGAGGTGCCGTTCCCCGCCGGGCCGCTCGATGTGTCGACGTCGGCAGCGTTGCTGACGGCGTTCGAGCAGCGCTACGAGTCGCTGTACGGCGCGGGGACCGCAAACGTGGAGGCCGGTGTCGAACTCGTGCGGTTGCGCTGCACCGCCTCCGCGGCAGCGGTGAAGCCCGTCCTGTCGGCGGCGCGAGCCACCGGTGACGACGCACCGCCGCCGCCCGCGAGCCGAACCGTCTGGTGGCCGGAGATCGGCGCTGCCGCCGAAACCGCGATCTACCGCGAGCACTCGCTGCGGCCCGGCGCGACGCTGCCCGGCCCGGCGATCGTCGAGCTCGACGTCACGACGATCGTCGTGCGCCCAGGCGACACGGCGACGGTCGACGACCACGGCAACATCGTCCTGACGATCGGGAGAGAGAGATGACGCAGATCCAGACCGACGGCTCGGGCCGCCCGCTCGCCGAGTGGGACGGCAAGGTGCTGCCGTACCGCCCGGTCGACTTCGCCCCCGGCGACGGCGAGCAGCGCGAGCAGATCGATCCGATCACGTTCGAGATCGTCAAGCACGGCCTTTGGAACGTCAACGACGAGCACGGGATGACGATCACGAAGGTGTCAGGCTCGCCGTTCTCCAACGACGCGTACGACTACAACACCGTGCTGTTGACCGCAGCCGGCGAGTACGTCTTCTTCGGGCCGAGCATCCAGCACTTCGCCGGCACGATGGACTTCCCGATCCGTTGGATCCTCGAGCACCTCGAGCCCGATCTCGGCATCGCGGACGGCGACATGTTCCTCTCCAACGATCCGTGGATCGGCGCGATCCACCAGTCCGACGTCCAGGTCGCCTGCCCGGTCTTCTGGCACGGCGAGCTGTTCTGCTGGGTCGCCAACGCGCTGCATCAGTACGACATGGGCGGCAAGACGCCGGGCAGCTTCTGCGCCGACGCGCGCGACGTGTTCGACGAGCCCACGCCGATCAGTCCGATCAAGATCGTCGAGCAGGGCAGGCTGCGGCCGGACCTCGAGCGGATGTACCTGCGCCATTCGCGCCGGCCCGAGATGCTCGCGCTGGACCTGCGCGCGCAGATCGCCGGCAACCTCGTCGCCCGCGACCGCATCCGCGCATTCCTGCAGCGATACGGAGCCGAGGTCGTCGGCGCAACGATGCAGAAGGTCATCGACGACACTGAGCAGAGCTTCGTCACACGGCTGCGACGGGTCCCCGACGGCACCTGGCGCCACGAGACGCACGTCGAGGCCGCGCTGCCCGGAGACCGGGCGATCTACAGAGTCGCGCTGAGCGTCGAGAAGCGCGGCGACATGCTGCGCTTCACCAACGAGGGATCGCACGACCAGGCCGGCGCGCTCAATGCCTCCTACGCGGGCTGGCGCGCCGCGATCCTGTCGATCGTCAACCCGCTGCTCTGCCATGACCAGATGTACGCGATCGGCGGCGCGCTGCGACATCTGCGCTTCGACGCGACGCCGGGGACGATCAACTGCCCCACCTTTCCCGCGTCGGTCACCAACGCCCAGATCGGGACGCTGATCGCCGGCACGCTCGCGACGATCGTGATGGGCAAGCTCGCGGCGAGCGACGACGAGCTTCGCAACCAGGTCTTCTCGACCGGGGCGACGCTGTATCCGATGAGCGCGATCAGCGGGCTCGACCAGTTCGGACGCTCCTTCGGCAGCGGCTTCCTCGATCCGATGGGCGGTGCGATCGGCGCGTCGGCCAGCTCGGACGGCGTCGACACCGGCGGCGTCGTGTGGTCGCCGCGATCGCTGATGCCCAACGTCGAGCAGGTCGAGGCGGCGTTTCCCGTGCTCTACCTCTACCGGCGAGAGCTCAGCGACTCCGGCGGCGCGGGCCGCTTCCGCGGGGGCAACGCGGCGACGTTCGCGTTCGTGCCGCACGGCACCGACGCGATCGTGCACGCGCCGGCGGCGTCGGGCTGCGCCTTCCCGCCGACGGCCGGCCTCGCCGGCGGCTATCCGGCCAACCCCAACGCCTTCCGGCTCAAGCGCGGCACCGACGTGGCGGAGCGGTTCGCGCAGTCGCGGATCCCGCAGGAGCTCGATCTGCTCGCGGGCGAGTCCGTGCTCGTCGACCCCAAGCGGAGCGGGCTGATCCAACGTGCCGACGACGTGTGGGAGGTGACGTGGGGAGCGGCGACCGGGTACGGCGATCCGCTCGAGCGGGAGCCCGCGCGGGTCCTCGACGACCTGATCCACGGTCGTGTCACGCCGCAGAGCACGATCGCGCTCTACGGCGTCGTGCTCGTCCGCGACGGCGCCGGGCGGCCGGCGATCGACGATGCCGCGACCGCCGCCGAGCGCGCTGCGCGGCGAGCGGCCCGATTGCGACACCCCCTGCTCACGACGTCCAGCGAAGGAGTCGACGATGCGAGTCACTGAGACCGTCGCCGTGCGCGACGCGGATGGCGGGCGGACGTATTGCTGCGTCGCGTGCGACCGCGCGCTCGCCGCCGTCACGGCGACCTACAAGTCGGGGTGCCTCTGCGAGCAGGCGCCGCTTTCGGCGGCGAACCCGCATGCCAGCGACCGCAGTCCGCTGATCGACGACGAGCTCGTCTTCCGCCGCTACTACTGCCCCGGCTGCGCCGTGTTGATCGAGAGCGAGATCGCGCCGCTCGGGAGCGAGCCGATCTGGGACGTCGACGTCCGCGGCGACGCGTCATGAGGATCGCCACGCTGCCGTCGTTCGCGGTGGCCGACCGCGTCACGCGCGCCTCAGAGCCGCTCGCGTTGATCGGCGCGCCGATCGTCGAGATGCCCGCGCATGTGCGCGCGGCGGCATCCGCCGCACTTGACGGACCGCTCGTGCGCGAGCCCCGGGGGCTGCCGCGGCTGCGCGCGGCGATCGCCGCTGACCTCGCCGCGACGTTCGGGATCGCGGCCGATCCCGAGACGGAGCTGCTGATCACGCACGGCGCGATGCACGGGCTCTCGCTCACGTTGCGCGCGCTCCTGCGGCCCGGCGACGAGGTGCTCGTGCCGAGTCCCGCGTTCTTCTTCGACTTCGCGATCGAGCAGACGGGAGCCCGCGCCGTCTACGTCCCCGCCGGCGAGCGCGACGACTGGGCATGGGACGTCGAGGCGCTGCGTCGCGCCGTCACGCCGCGCACGACGGCGATCGTCGTCTGCAACCCCAACAACCCGACCGGCTACGTGCCGGACGCCGGCGCCGTCGCGGCGCTCGTCGAGGTCGCCGCCGAGCACGAGCTGACGATCGTC
Source organism: Conexibacter sp. CPCC 206217 (assembly GCF_030646165.1). Lineage (GTDB taxonomy): Bacteria > Actinomycetota > Thermoleophilia > Solirubrobacterales > Solirubrobacteraceae > Conexibacter. The sequence continues at coordinate 53,623 of NZ_JAUTDO010000001.1, forward strand.
ACCGACGACTCATGGCAGCGCTTCGTCCACGACGACGCGGAGTACGTCCCGATCGCGGGCCATGCCGACCGCTGGTCACGGATCGTGACCGTCACGAGCCTCAGCAAGGCCTACGCGTTCGCCGACTGGCGCATCGGCTACGTGCTCGCGCAGCCCGCGACGATCGCCGCAATCGGCGATCTGCTGGGCTGGGACGCCGCCTGGGTCTCGCACGTCAATCAAGCTGCCGCCGGCGCGGCGGTCTCCGGCCCCGCCGGCTGGTGGGAGCAGCCGCTGCGCGGTTACCAGGCCAGACGAGACCGGCTGCTGGCCGCGATCCGCGCAGCCGGCTACGCCGCCGCGACCCCGCGTGGAGGCGCATTCGCGCTTGTCGACTGCTCCGTGCAGCAGCGCACTCCCGCCAGCCGCGACGAGCTGCTCGCGAGGGCCGGCATCCGCGCGATCCCCGGCCCCGCTTTCCACGCTCCCGAGCAGTATGTGCGGCTGTTGTTCGGCGCCGAGGCGCCGGTTCTCGACGAGCTCGCGCGCCGCCTGCGCCGCCTCACCGACGATCCCCCGAAGGAGCCGCTCACGTGACCGCATCGACGGATCGCACGACTGCGCACGGACTCAACCGCGACCGCTTCCCAGGGCTTCGCGACGGTTGGATCCGTGCCGACGCCCCAGGCGGGACGCAGCCCGTCGACAGCTGCATCGCCGCGATCGGCGAGTACATGGCATCGGGTCGCTCGGCCAACCTGCACGGCCGCTTCGCGGCGTCGCGCGCGACGGACGCACTCGTCGCTCAGGCGCGAGCGCGCGTGGGCCGGCTGCTCGGAGCGGATCCCGGCGGCGTCGTCTTCGGAGCGAGCATGACTGCGCTCACCTTCCGGCTCGCGCACGCGGTGAGCGCGACGCTGCGAGCCGGCGAGCGCATCGTCACCACACGCCTGGAGCACGACGCGAACGTGCGCCCGTGGGCAGGCGCCGCGAGACGCGCCGGCGCCGACCTGGCGTTCATCGAGCTGGACCCGCGGACGCTCGAGCTCTCGCCCGAGAGCATCGCGTCGACGATCGACGAGCGGACACGCTGGGTCGCCGTCGGCGCCGCCTCCAATGCGGTCGGGGCCGTCGCAGACCTCGCACCCGTGATCGCGCGGGCGCACGAGGTCGGCGCGCGCGTCTTCGTCGACGCGGTCGCCGCCGCCGCGCACATCCGCTTCGACCTCGCCGATCAGGGAATCGACGCGCTCGCCTGCTCGGCGTACAAGTGGTTCGGGCCGCACGTCGGCATCCTTTGCCTCTCGCCGCAGCTGACCGAGCTGCTGAGGCCCGAGAAGCTGATCCCCTCGCCGAGCCGGCCGCCCGAGAGCTGGGAGTTGGGCACGCTGCCGATGGAGTCGCTGGCAGGGGTGATCGCCGCCGTCGACTACCTCGAGGAGATCGGCATGGACGTGATCGCCAGGCACGACGACGCCCTGACGGCCCGGCTGATCGGCGGACTCGAGGCGATCGCAGGCGTCCGCGTCCTCGGCCAACCTGCGAGACGCACGCCGACGGCCTTCTTCACCGTCGAAGGACTCCGCCCGCGCGACGTGGCGAGCGGGCTCGCCGAGCGCCGCATCGCCGCCGCCGACGGCGACGTCTACGCGCACGAGCTCTGCACGCTGTTGGGATTCGGCGCGGAGGGCGCCGCACGGCTGGGCTTCGCGCACTACAGCGGCCTGGAGGACGTCGACCAGGCCGTGGCCGCCGTCGCCGCGATCGCGTCGGCATCGCGCAACGGAGTGTAGCCCGCGCCGCGCCCAGGCCAGCACGACGCGACCGCTCTGGATGGTTCATGGGTGCGTTCGGCGCCGCGGTGGGCGTGCCCGGCCGGGCCTGCGTGGCGAGCACCAGCTGCGCGGGCGGCAGCCATCCGGGCTACGACTCGCGCAGGCTCGCGCAGCTCCTCGTCGCCGGGCTGTGCCGGTCCGGCGACCCTCAGAGGTAGGCCCACCGTCGTACGAGGCGCTCGATCAGTGTCAGTGCGAGGTTCAGGGCGTAGCCGATGACGGCGAGGGTGAGGACGCCGACGTAGAGGTTGACGACGTCCAGCTGCTGCTGGCTGAGCAGGACGAAGTAGCCCAGGCCGGTGTTGCCGGAGGTCATCTCGCTGAAGACCGTGATGATCAGCGCGATCGCGATCGCGAGGCGGAGGCCGACGAAGATCGCGCCCGACGCGCCGGGGATCGTGATCTCGACGAACTCGCGCCAGCTGCTGAGCCGGAAGGTCCGGCCCGTGTCGCGCGCGACCGTCGAGACGCCGCGCACGCCGGCCGCCGTGTTGAGCATGATCGGGAAGAAGACGGCGATCGCGACGGCGACGATCTTCAACCGGTCGCCGATGCCGAGGAACAGCACCAGCAGCGGCACGATCGCGGTCAGCGGGATCGGGCGGATCAGCTCCGTGAGCGGCTCCAGCAGGTTGAAGACGAGCAGGAAGCGCCCCATCAGCAGGCCGATCACGAACCCGGCCGCGCCACCGGCGAGGTAGCCCCAGCCCATCACCCGCAGGGTCTCCCCGATCGCGGTCGTGAGCGTCCCGTCGGAGAGCTGCGAGCGCCACGCCGACAACACGTCGCTGAGCGCCGGCAGCTCGGGCGTGTCGATCCAGCCGCGCTTGACCGACACCTGCCACAGCACCAGCAGGAGGATCACCGGGATCCAGCCGATCGCGCGCGTGCGCACCAGCCACCTCAGCGTCGGACGACGACGACGCGGCACGGGAGACGACCCGGACGCGGAGGCCGCGGCAGCTGTCCCCGTCGGCGAGACCTGCCGCGTCTCAAGGCCGGGCATCGCCAGCTCCGATCGGCGTCGCCTCGCGCGCGAGCACCAGCTCGACCAGCTCGCGCCGCAGCGCCAGGAACGCCGGATCCTCGCGCGTGTCGAGCTGATGGCGCGGACGCGCGAGCGACACCTCGAGATCCCCGATCAGCCCCTCCGCCCCCTCGCCGAGCACGACGACGCGGTCAGCCAGGTAGATCGCCTCCTCGATGTCGTGGGTCACGAGCAGCACCGTCAGCCTGCGCTCGGCGGCGATCCGCAGCAGCAGGTCCTGCAGTGTCGCGCGGTTGAGCTCGTCGACCGCGCCGAACGGTTCGTCCATCAGCAGCACGCCCGGCTCGGCCGCGAGCGCCCGCGCGATCGCGACGCGCTGCTGCATCCCACCCGACAGGTGCGCCGGCCACTGACGGGCGACCTCCGGCTGCAGCCCGACGGCGCCCAGCAGCTCCTGCACGCGCGCCTGCGTCTCGCTGCGGCGAAACTGCCCGTCGCCGTGCCGCAGGCCGAAGCGGATGTTGGCGCCGACCGTCAGCCACGGAAACAGCGAGTTGGAGTAGTCCTGGAAGACGTAGCGGACGCCCTGCGGCGGCCTGGAGACCGGCTGGCCGTTCGCCAGCACGCGTCCTGCGCTGGGGCGCGCGAGACCGGCGACGAGCTTGAGCAGCGTCGACTTGCCGCTGCCCGAGCGCCCGACGAGGGCGACGATGCGGCCGGCCTCGACCGACAGGTCGACGTCGCGCAGCACGTCGGCCTCGCCGCGGGCGGAGCGGAACGTCTTGCCGACCTGCTCGAGCTCGATCGCCATCGCGCTATCTCTGCGCCGTCGGGGCGAGGTGGTCGGCGATCTCGACCGCTCTTCTGAGCAGGCCGATCGTCGAGCCGACGTCGATCCATCTCTGCGTCGCGTCGAGGTCGATCGGCCCCGTGATCCACGGCTCCCACTGGATCTGTCTGATCAGGCCCGGAAGTCTGGCGCTGAGTCTGGCGTAGTCGATCCCGGCGTATCTGGCGGCCAGATCGGCCTTCTCCTGCGAGGGGGCGTCGTTGAGCCAGACCGACGCCTCGCGCAGCGCGGTCGCGGTTCTCTGCGCCAGTTCGGGGTCGTCCTGCACCCACTGCGCGTTGGCGAAGTAGTTGGCGTTCGCGGTGCCCTGCGGCTCGGCGTCCAGCGGGCTCTGGAGGTCGACGCCGCCGTAGTTTCTGGTGAGGTCGAGGTTCTGGGCAGTGTTGCGCGTCTGCACCGCGGCCAGCGAGTTCGTCTTCAGCGCGCTGGACTGGTTGCCGTCCTGGACGGTGACGACTCTGACCGATCTCGGGTCGACGCCGTTCTGCTGCAGCCAGACGCCGATCGCGGCGCTCATCTGCGGCGTCGGGATCACGCCGATCGTCTTGCCCGACAGGTCGGCGACCGTTCTGACGCCGGAGTCCGGGCCGGCGATCAGGTGCATCGGGCTCGGCGATCTGCTGTCGGTGACGGTGCCGCCGAGCAGCACCTGGATGTTGTCGAAGCCGTTGCTCGTCGCCGCCGCCCACGCGAGCGTGTCGCCGAAGACGACGTCGACGGATCCCTTCGCGACGGCGGCCATCAGCGCCGGTCCCGCCGTCAGCGTCACCAGTTCGGCTCTGACGCCGTTTCTCTCGAACATGCCCTGCGCCTCGGCGACCTCCGGGCCGAGCAGCAGGCCGGGGAAGACACCGATCTTGACGGTCTGCGCGGAACTGGCGCCGGCGTCGGCCGTCGTGGTCGCGGAGCTGGCGCTGCTGCTGCCGCCGCTGTCGTCGCCGGACGAGTCGTCGGAGGAGCCGCAAGCGGCGAGCGCGAGTGTCGTGCCGAGGGCGAGGATCGCCACCAGCGCGCGAGCGGTCAGGGTTCGTCGGTCAGGCATCGTTGGCTCCGTCGTCGATCGGTCGGGACGGGTCGGTGATCCACTCGGACCACGACCCCGGGTACAGCGCGGCGTCGACGCCGATGTGGCGCAGCACCGCGATCTCGTGGGTCGCGACGACGCCGCCGCCGCAGTAGACGCCGAGCTCCTCGCCGTCGGTGGCGCCGACTGCGGCGAAGCGCTCGCGCAGTTGTCGGAGCGGCAGCAGCCGGCCGTCGCCGCCGACGTTGTCGACGGTCGAGACGACGCGGGCGCCGGGGATCCGGCCCTTGCCGCTGACGTCGTCAGCCGTGCGCGCGTCCAGCAATCGCGCCCGCGCGCCGAGCTGCGCGGCGCCGTCGGCGTCGATCTCGCGCACCAGCGGCGGGGCGGCAGCGAACGCGGCGGGTGCGGCGTGCTCGATCCCGCCGCGCGTCGGCAGGTCCGCGGCGACCCAGGCGGAGTAGTCGCCGTCGAGCAGCTCGACGTCGCGCAACCCGATCCACTTCAGCAGCCACCAGGCGCGCCCGGCCGACAGCCCGCGGCGGTCGTCATAGACGACGACGCGCGTGTCGTGGTCGATCCCCCAGCTGCCGACGGTCGCGGCGAACGTGTCGCGATCGGGCAAGGGACGACTGCCGGTGCCCGGACCCGTCGGGCTGGCCAAGTCGGTCGGCAGGTCGACATAGAGCGCTCCCGGGATATGGCCAGCCGCGTAGGCGGCCGGGCCGTCGTCGCGGCCGAGCACGAAGCGCACGTCGAGCACGCGCGGCGGCGTCTCGCTGGCGAGCGCCTCGGCGAGCGCCTCGATCGAGACGAACACGGCAGGCTCGCTCATGCCCGCTCCGGCACCGCGCTGTAGCGGCTCACCGGCCGCGGCAGGTCGAAGTGGTCGCGCAGGGTCGAGCCCTCGTACGCGGTGCGGTAGATGCCGCGCCGCTGCAGCTCGGGGACGACGAGGTCGACGAACCGCTCGATCGGCTCCGGCTCGTAGGGCGGGAAGATCATGAAGCCGTCGACCGCTCTCGCCTCCCACCACTCCTGGATGAAGTCGGCGATCTCGATCGGGCCGCCGGCGACGCTCGTGAAGAAGGCCTTGCGCAACCACACGTGGTACAGCTCGCGCAGCGGCACCGCACCGGGCCCGAAGTTCGCCCGCGACTCGGCGACGAAGCGCGCCGCCTCCGGGTCATCGAGCCGCTCCAGCTCCGGGATGCCGTTCGTGTCGGCGTCGAGGTCGTAGCCGGCGACGTCGACGCCGAGGAAGGCCGACAGCCGTCCGAGGTCGTAGTCGGTGTTCGTGAGCGCGTGGACCTCGCGGAAGATCGCGTGGCCCTCCGCCTTGTCGCGGCCGACGTAGGTGATCAGCCCCGGGATCACGTACTGGTCGTCGGGATCGCGACCGTGCTCGGCGAGGCGACCCTTGAGGTCGTCGTAGACCGCCCGCGCGCCTTCCAGTCCGAGGCACGTGTCGTTGGTGAACTTGATGTCGGAGAAGCGCGCGCCGAGCTGGGCGGAGCGCTCCGAGCGCCCGGCGTTGACGATCGGGATCTGCCCCTGCACGGGGCGCTCGACGTTCAGCGGCCCGAGCACCGAGAAGAAGTCGCCTCTGTGCTCGATGCGGTGGACCATGCGCTCGTCGACGAACTCGCCGGTCGCCTTGTTCGCTACGCGCGCGCCGTCCTCCCAGCTGTCCCACAGCTCGGTGACGGCGGCGGTGAAGTCCTCGGCCCAGTCGTAGCGGCGCGCGTTGTCCCACAGCGCACGGCGACCGAAGTTCGGCGCCGACTCGTCCGCCTCGCCGGTGACGACGTTCCAGCCGATCCGGCCCTGGCTGAGATGGTCGAGCGTGGCGAGCGCACGCGCCGTCGAGTAGGGCTCCGCGTAGGTGGTGTTGACGGTCACGACGATCCCCAGGTGGGTCGTCGCCGCGGCGATGAAGCCGGCGAGGCCGATCGCCTCGGGCCGCAGCACCTGGTTGGGGCGCGCGTACTGCCACTCGGGCAGCCCGATCAGCTGGTCGCCGATGAAGAAGAAGTCGAACAGCCCACGCTCCGCCGTCCGCGCGACGTCGCGCAGGAAGGTCGGGTTCGTGTTGCCGTCGTCGATCGCCCGCTCCAGCCGCCACCCAGCCGGGTGGAAGCCGGTGGGCCAGATGGTGAAGCCGAGATGGAGCTGACGCTTGCGGTCGGACACTGAGCCTCCAGGGCGGTTCGGATGCCAGTCGGTCATCGAACGTATACGCGTGGATTCGCTAAGCCAGCATACTAGATCGACTTAGTCGGGTTAGTGCTCCGCGAAGAGCTGGCGCGAACGACGCCGACGCATCGTCAGACGCCGACGCGCGCGAGCCGCGAGCGTGACCGGGCAGTCGGTGCGCTAGGCGTCCGGCGCGGCGTCCAGGAACGCCTGGATGCGCAGGTCGCGCCCGTGGCGCAGATGCTCGACCATCGCCAGCCGCGCCCCTTCGGCATCGCGCCGTCGGATCGCCTCGAGCACCTGCTCGTGCTCGACGGCCTCGCGGTCGGGATCGGCCTTGACGGTGTAGCCGGGCCGGTAGACGGCGAGCAGACCGTCGAGGCGGTCGAGCAACTCGTCGATCGTGCGATTGTGCGATGCGTCGCGCAATGCGGTGTGCCACGCCCGGTTGAGCCGCCCGGCCTCCGCGCCGTCGGTGGCCGCGCGGCGCTGTTCGAGCAGGTGCGTCAGCCGCGCGAGGTCGAATGCGGTGTGACGCTCAGCGGCCAGCGCGGCCGAGGTCGACTCCAGCGCGATCCGCGCGTCGTAGATCTCCAGGATCTCTTCAGGGCTGCGCCGGCGTACCGTGAAGCCGCGACTGGAACGCTCCAGCAGCCCATCCTGCGCGAGCCGGCCCAACGCCTCGCGAACGGGCGTGCGCGACACGCCGTAGCGCGCGCTCAAGACCGTTTCGAGCAGCACCGTCCCAGGCGGGAACTCCCCTTCGAGCAGCTCCTTGCGCAGCCGTTCGTACTGCAGTGACGTCACGTCGGCGACGACATCGCTCATCTCGCCGCTCGTGCTCGCATCGGCGCAGTGTACCTGTGCGGATACACGTGCGTGCAGCTTGTCGAGGGCCGCCCGTCAAGCGCCGCCGGCCGGCACGAGCGGATCGACGCCGAGCCGCCGCGCGAGCGCATCCAACTGCAGCGCCAGCTCGGCCGACAGGTCAACGCCGTCGGCACGTCGCTGTGCCGCGCTGCGGTCGCCCCGCTCGCCGGGCAGCAGCACCTCCGCCTCGGGGCCGTCGTGCAGCTTGATCCCGTCGGCGAACCGCTCGACGGCGTCGAGGAACGCCTCGCGCTCGACGAACAGCTGCGGCGACAACGCCAGCACGAGATGGCCGACGCCACCGGCACGCTGACCGTGCGTGCTCGCGTCAGCCCCGACGGGCGACCCGGTCAACGCGCCCGCCAACACGTCGAGCATCAACGCCAGGCCGAGGCCCTTGTGCCCGCCGACCGGCGCCAGCAACTGCGCTTCGAGCGCACGCCGCGCGTCGGTCGTCGGCTGACCGTCGGAGTCCAGCGCCCAGCCGAGCGGGATCTCGCGCCCCTCCGCCGCCGCGAGCCGGACCCGTCCGAAGGCCGTCTGGCTGAGCGCCATGTCGAGCACCAGCGGCGGCTGCGGCGCGCGGCGCGGCGCCGCGATCGCGAGCGGGTTGTTGCCGACCACCGGCACCCGCACGCCCGCCGGCGCCATCGCCGGCCCCGCGTTGGTGAGCACCATGCCGACGTTGCCGGCCGCCGCAATCCGCCGCGCATACGGCCCGCCCATCCCGAAGTGGTGGCTGTCGCGCACCCCGACGACTCCGACGCCGTGCTCGTCCGCCAGCGCTCCCGCGACGTCGCACGCGAGCGTCGTGGGAACGAAACCGTAGCCGCCGCCGGCATCCACCAGCGCGTGGGAGCCCGTGCGCGAGAGCACCCGCACCTCGGGGCTCCCCTCGACGTCACCAGCCGCGATCGAGTCGGCGTACTGGATCAGCCGTAACACACCGTGGCTGTCGACGCCGCGCAGGTTCGCCTCCACGAGCAGCCCTGCCGTCACCTCCGCATCCCCGTCCGGCATGCCCGCAGCACGCAGCACGCGGCAGGAGAAAGCGAGCAGCGCGGCAGCATCGATCGTCGGCATGCGCGGCAGGATAGGCGGACCGCCGGAGTCACCGACAGAAGCGCACGACGGTGTCGGCGACACAGACCGGCTGCCCGCCCGCCCTTTCGCGGCTGGCGCGTTACGCGCTGATCGAGACGTCGACCGGCCCGCTCGTGACGCGCGTCGGCTCCTCCTGGATGTCGAACGCGGTCGCGCGGTAGTCGCTGACCCCTTCTCTTCCGGCCAGCTGCTCGCCGAGCGCACGTCCCCACGCCTCGGCGTCGGGCCGCTCGCGGAAGAGGTAGACGCCGCCGCTGGTCTTCGTCTGCGGATCGCGGATCCAGATCTTCCAGACGACGTCTTCGCGATCGGCGAACGGCTGCGCGTCGGCCGCCGTGGCGCCGGTCGCGACGTCCTCCGGCACGTCCCATCTGAAGTTCACCTGCAGGATTGCTGCCATCGCACTGCTCCTTGTGGTTGGTGGTGGTCAAGGGGATGAGATCTCCAGTACCTGGCTGCGCTGGTAGGAGATGAAGCGATCGATCCGCAGCCGCACGCCGAGCCGCCAGCGGCCGCCGCGCGGGATCACGAGCGCGAGCCGGTAGCTGCCGTCACGGCGCATGCGCAGCGTGCGGCGGATCTCGCTCGCGTCGGCTGCGGCGGCCGCGCCCGCGCCGCCCGGTGGCCGCAGCGTCAGGTCGATCCGCTCCAGGTCGTCGAAGGCGCGTCCACGACGATCTGCGAGCGCGAACGCCAGCGTCGTGCGCCCGGCGCGCGCCGGCGTCAGCGCGCCCTCCAGCCGAGCGGCGTGGAAGTCGAGTGCGAGCGTGCCGGTCGCAGCCGCGCCGGCGGCGGTGTCCGGCGGCGGGTAGCCGGACAGCGCGGCCGTCGCGGCGAGGATCGCGGCGACCCCGGCCAGCTCGGCCGCGAGACGGCGGCGCGTCGAGCGCTCCGCACGACGCGCTCGCGCGCCCTCCTCGGCTTGGTGACCGGCAGCGACGCCGACGACGATCAGCAACAGACCCGCCTTCACGAGCAGCGCGCGACCGTAGGCGGTCTGCGTCAGGTCGGCCGGTGCGGAGAGGCGTTCGAGCGCCTGCAGCAGTCCGCTGACGGCAATCAGCGCGACCGCGCCGAGCGCCCAGGGCCCGAAGCGCCGCACGAGCGTCGCGGTCAGCTCGCGCCGCGCCGTCGGGCCGAGCGTCCGCACGGCGAACAGCGCGGCCGCCAGCGCCGCGACGCCGCCGGCCCAGACGCCCGCGCCGAGCACGTGGGCAGCCGCAAACGGCACCGCCTGGTCGGCGTCGCGCGCGGCCGCGTGACCCGTCAGCGCGGGAACGAGCGGCAGCAGCACGACCGCGATCGCCGCCGCCAGCACGAGCCCCGCGTCGGCGCGCGCCGGAACCGCGACCCCGGTCGCCCCCAGCTCCGCCAGCCGCAGATCCCCGCGCTCGGCCCGTGCCGGCGTCTGCGGCGCCGGCGTGACGCGCCGCGGCCGCCCGCTCGCCCACACGCCCGCGCCGAGCGCCGCCAGCAGTGCCGCGGCGCCGAGGCCGACCGCTCCGAAGCGCGTGCCGGCGACGGCGCCGAGGCCGCGGCCGGCGAATGCGTCGGCGAGGCCGCCGCCGCTCGCGACCGCGCCCTGCAGCGCGACGAGCGTGAGCGAACCGGCCGCGCCCGCCAGCGCGGCGCCGACGACGAGCCGCCGCAGCGCCCGGCCGCCCCGGCCGGCGGCGCGACGCCAGTCGTCGGATGGCCCGGCGAGGTCGGCCAGCGCCGGGCGCCAGACCATCAGCAGCGCGATCAGCGCGCCGAGCAGCACCACCAGGCCGCCGTCGCGCACGCCGCGCGCGACGTCCAGCTCGGTGCTCGTCCCGGGCGGCGGACCGACGCGCGCGATCAGCTCGTCGAGCCGTACCGGCGGCGGCGCGCCGACGTGGCCGACCGAGAGGCGGTAGCCGCCGGGGATCGTGTGACCATCGTCGACCGAGACGATCCGGTAGGCGACCGCGTAGGTGCCGTCGCGCAGCCCGCCGCGCAGCGCCACGCGGAGTCGCTTCGACGCGCCGGAGCGGGGCGCGACCGCCCCCACGTCCACGCGACGGCCGTCGGGCGCGACGACATGGACCGCCGCGAGCCCGGCGTCGACCGGCTCCGAGAACGTCAGCGTCAGTGCACGCGGCGCTGACGCGGCGACGCTCCCGGGTGCGGGCGTCGCCGCGACGAGCGACGTGTGCGCCGACGCCGCGGTCGGCGCCGCCCCCGCGAGGACGGTCACCGCCATGGCGAGCGCGAGCGCGCTACGCCGCCGCGCCATCCCGCGCCTCGGCCAGTCCGAGCAGGTCGAGCACCTTGTCGCGCAGCCGCTCGCGGCGCGGGTCGGCGTGGCGGCGCGGGCGCTCCAGGTCGACGCGCAGGTCGGCGAGGATCCGCGCGGGGCGGTCGCTCAGCACGATCACGCGGTCGGCCAGCAGCAGCGCCTCGTCGACGTCGTGCGTGACGAGCAGCGCAGTGAAGCTGCCGCCCTCCCACAGCCGCAGCAGCTCGCGCTGCAGCGACAGCCGCGTCAGCGCGTCGAGCTTGCCCAGCGGCTCGTCGAGCAGCAGCAGCGGCGGTCTGTTGACGAGTGCGCGAGCGAGCGCCACCCGTTGCGCCATCCCGCCCGAGAGCTGGTGCGGGAGCGCCTGCTCGAAACCCTGCAGCCCGACGAGCGCGAGCGCCTCGTCGATCCGACCGCGCTCCTGCTTCAGCCGCCCGCGCGCCTGCGGACCGACGGCGACGTTCGCCCACACCGATCGCCACGGGAACAGCGTCGGATCCTGGAACACGAGCGCGCGCGAGGGGTCCGGCCCGGACACGCCGACGCCGTCGACGCGGACCGCCCCATGCAGCGGCGCCTCCAACCCCGCGACCAGTCGCAGCAGCGTCGACTTGCCGCTGCCGGACGGTCCCAGCAGCGCGACCAGTTCGCCCGGCGCGACCTCCACCGAGATCTCGGACAGCACGGCCAGCGTCCCGTAGCCGTGGCCGACGCCGCTGATCTCCACCGCGACCGGTCTCACCAGCGCACCAGACCTCTCTGCCATGCAAGCACGCGGTCGCGCACGACGAACAGCAACGTCAGCAGCCCGGAGAACAGCACGACCATCAGCACGAGCGCGACGTACATCTTCGGGTAGGCCGACCAGTGCTGCTGCCACTGGACGTACCAGCCGAGCCCGTTTCTGGCGCCGAGCATCTCGGCGATCACGAGCGTCGGGAAGGTCATCCCGAGGCCCATGAACAGCCCGACGAAGATCGACGGCAGCGCCGCCGGAACGGCGACGCGCGTGACGAGGAAGCGCGATCTCGCGCCGAGCGTCAGCGCCACGTCGTAGTAGGCGCGGCTGACGCCGGAGACGCCGGAGAAGGTCAGCACCGTCACCGGGAACCAGGCGCTCAGCGCGATCAGCAGCAGGCTCGCGCTGCCCGACGACGGCAACAGCACGAACATGATCGGGATCAGCGCGACCGGCGGCAGCGGGCCGATCGTCCGCAGGATCGGGTGCAGCCAGTAGTTGACCCGCTGCGACCAGCCCATCGCCACGCCGACCAGCACACCCGTCAGCGCGCCGATCGCGTACCCCTCCAGCAGCAGCCGCAGCGACGACCAGAGGCTCTGCAGCAGCAGCACGTGGTCGGAGCGGAAGTCGGCCTGGATCCGCTGCGGCGACGCCCAGTACGGCGGCGTCAGCGTCCCCGTCTTCGCCGTCAGCAGCTCCCACGTCGTGAACAGCGCCGCCAGCACGACCAGCCACGGCACGGCGTGCGCCAGCCGCGCGCCGAGCGACCGCCGGCGCAGGCCGATCAGGCCGCCGGCGAGCGCCAGGCCGGCGAGCGCGAACGCGACCGCCGCGACGAGCCCTGTCCCCGTCACTCTCGCCTGCCCGAGACCCGACACCTGCTCGTCTGGCCAGATCAGCGTCAGCGCACCGGCCGCCGCCCACGCCGCGGCGGCGAGCAGCGCCGGCAGCGGCGTGGTGCGACGGGCGGGTGGGACGGCGGCGCCGGACGTGACGGCAGAGCCCGCGGCTCCCGCCCGCGCCGTCTCGTGGAGCGCGGTCACCGACATCGACCTAGGCCACCTGCGCCTTGATGTCGACGAACGCCGTTCTCGCCAGCTGGACGGGGTCGGTCGAGTCGTCGAGGTAGCCCGTCCCCTTGAAGTCCTTCGCGCCCTGTTCGAGCTGGTTGTAGAAGTCGTCGGTCCCGGGCGCCCAGACGTAGCTGCTGAGCAGCCCGGAGATGTCGTCTCTGGAGACCGGGACGTACTTGTTGTCGACCTCGATCTGCGCCGCGGCGGGAATGTTCTGGCCGACCCACTCCGCCCCGCGCTCCCACGCTCTGGTGATGCTGGCGGCGACCTCCGGGTACTCGTCGATCAGGTTCTTGTTGAGCGCGACGGTGCAGCAGAACTGTCTTCTGTGCTCGGCCGAGAGGTTGTTGCCGATCTCGACGCCCTTGCCCGCCTGCTGCACCGTCCACGCGAACGGATCGGAGCCGACGATCGCCGGCACCTCGCCCTTCTCGATCGCGGTGCCGAGCTGGTCGGGCGGATAGATCCGCCAGTCGATGTCCTTGCTCGGGTCGATCCCCGCCTTCGCGAGGTCGACGGAGAAGAAGGCCATCGCAGAGCCCCCGATCGCATCGGTGCCGACCGCCTTGCCCTTCAGCTGCGAGATGTCGGTGATGCCGCTGTCGTTGCCGGCCACGAAACGCAGGCAGCCGCGATGCAGGCCGGTCACGAGCCGGACGTTGAGGCCCTGTTCGATCGGCTTCAGCCACTCGAACAGAATCCCCGGTGCGCCATGGATCTTCGCGGTCGAGAGCGCGTCGTTGATCGTCGTGCCGCTGAACTTGACGAGCTTGACGTCGAGGCCCTCGTCTCTGAAGAAGCCCTCGTGATAGGCGGAGTAGAGCGGAGCTTCGCAGGCGGCGCCGCCCCAACCGAGCACGATCTGCTCGCCCAGGCCGCCATTGACACCCTTCTTCGCGGTGCTCTGGACACTGCCCGCCCCAGCAGTGGTTTCAGACCCGCCGTCGTCGCCACAGGCCGCCAGCACGCCGCCGCCGACGGCGAGCGCGCCGACGCCGATCGCGCCCCGCGCCAACAGTTGCCGGCGCGACAGCCGCTGCCGCTCCGGCACGCCGTCGTTGAGTCCCTCGTTCATCCCTTCGCCTCCAATTCGCGGGCCTGATTTAAAACTAGACATTACCGGTCGGGTTTGCCAGGATTGCAGCAACAGGCCCGTTCCGTCAAGTCAGCCCGGAGGTCGAACCGCATGGCAACCCAGACGACGTCGATCCCCGCCGAGGCGCTGCGCGCGCTGGAGGCGCAGCCGTTCCTGCAGACCCTGCTCGGGCGCCGCTCGCGCCGCTTCGCGAAGGGCGCCTCGCTGCCGAGCGGTCCGCTCGCGTACACCTCCTCCGCGGAGCCGCAGCCGCTGTCCCGGGCCGAAGAGCTGCTCGTGCTGCTGGCAACAGGCGGCGCGACCGGCTGGAACTACGGGATCGTCTACGACGACCGCCCGGCGATCGCCAACTACGGCGGCAGCGCCGTCGGGCGGCCGTCGATCTCCGGCGCCGGCTTCCAGGTCTCCGACCTCTTCTTCACCAACGACGACGGCCTCTTCTTCCTCTCCACCCGCGACAGCGCCTCGCTCGCGGCGCCGGGCGCGTCGATCGACGAGCTGCTGGAGGCCCACCGGCCGCTCGTTCGCAAGCTCTCCGACGAACGACTCCACATCCCCCGGCAGGCGCCGTGGCTGGAGCCGCACAACAACTTCGTCGTCAACAAGCCCGGCACGACGCTGATCCTGCCGGTCGCCGATCTCGCCCAGCACCTGCTCGCCGTGATCTGGTACTTCGTCCAGAACGGCTACGGCCTCTTCGACGACCTCTCCGGACAGCCGATCGCCGGGATCGAGCAGTACGCGGACCTGCTCGACCTCGACAGCCCGCGCCCGCTCAGCTTCGTCGAGAAGCACGCGCTCGCGCAGGTCTCCGTCGAGCTGGCGACCGGCGCCTACGCCGGCGCGCTGACGCTGAATGCGATCGGCCTCGGCGGCTGGTCGTTCGACGGCATCGACGTGTTCGGCCTGCTCGGCGCCAGCGGCCGTGACGACTATCCTGGCCTCGGCTTCCGCTACGACAGCGACCCGAGCTGGGCGACGCCGAATCCGACCGGGCTGGAAGGCGTCTTCGAGGGGTTCACCCCACCCCACGTCGTCGACCTCGAAGCGGCGACGCGGGCGCTCGTCGCGCGCAAGTTCGGCGCCGGCGGCCCGTTCAACCGCGACACCGCGGGTCCGTTTCGCGACAACGCCGCCGTCCGCGGCGGCGCCGTCCCCGCGAGCGAGCGCGCGATCGAGGCGACCGCGCTGATCGCCCAGCACATCTACGACGTGCACGGCCGCTTCCCGGCGACCGTCCCCGCCGTCTACGCGCGCAACTACCTGCAGGCGCACCACCTCGACCTCGGCTTCTACGACCAGCACTTCGGACCGGGCGCGTACCTCGACACGCACGCCAAGCACGACGCGCGCTGGCACGGCGCATGAGCAGCGGCCCCGGTCTCAACGGCGTCGACCTCGTCGGGTCGCGCGCGATCGCCGCGCGCTTCGCCGCCGCGCCGGACAGCGGGCGCGTGCCGTTCGGCGCGCGCGTGCACTGGCAGGGCGGCTATCGCACAGAGGTCCGGTTCGACGAACACGACGCGATCGCGGCCGACGAGCCGGTCGCGCTCGCCGGCGGCGGCAGCGGCCCGTCGCCGGAGGAGCTGCTGCTCGGCGCGATCGGCCACTGCATCGCGGTCGGGTGGGCCGGCAGTGCAGCGGCGCACGGGGTCGAGCTGACATCGCTGACCGTCGCCGCGCATGGACGTGTGAACCTGCCGGCGGCATACGGCGTCGCCGACGGCCACCCCGGCTTCGAGGCGATCGACGTCGAGGTCGCCGTCGAGGCGCCCGGCGCGCCGTCCGAGCTGCTCGACCGGATCCACGCGCGCGTCGTCGCGCAGGCGCCGATCCCGAACACCGTGGCCGCGCCGACGCCCGTGACGGTGCAGCGAACCGGCGGAATCGCCGCGATCCCTTGAGCGAGGCCTACGACACGATCGTCGTCGGCGCGCGTGCCGCCGGCAGCGCCCTCGCGATCAACCTCGCACGGTCCGGCCAGCGCGTCGCGGTCGTCGACCGCGCCTCGTTTCCCTCCGACACGCTCTCGACGCACGTCCTCTACCCCAACGCGCTCGCGGCGCTCGACCGCCTTGGCGCGCTCGACGAGATCCTCTGGCACGAGCCGCCGCCGCTGCACACCTCGTGGCACCACGAGAACGTCTCGTGGCGTGCCGCGCACACGCCGATCGCCGGGCGTGACTGGGCGCTGTGCGTGCGTCGCTTCACGCTCGACGCGATCCTCGTGCGCCGAGCCCGCGCGGCCGGCGCCACCGTCCACGAGAGATTCTTCGTCGAGCGGCTGCTCGGCGCCGGCACCGACACGGACCCGGTCCACGGGATCGCCGGCCGCTTCGACGGTGTTCAGGTCGAGCTACGCGCGCGCCAGGTCGTCGGCGCCGACGGCGCGCGCTCGACGGTCGCGAGGCTGCTCGGCGTCGGGCGCGAGGAGGTCGCCGCGAGCCCGACCGCGATGGCATACGCCTACTGGCGCGGCATCCCGCGCCGCGAGCTGCAGGAGTTCTACGTACAGCCGCCGTGGACTGCGATGCACTTCCCAGCCGACGACGGCTACCACGTGGTCGCCGTGCTCGGACCGCACGAGGGTTGGGACGGTCGACCGCGGGCGCAGACCTACCTCGCGCGCGTGCACGCCGTCCCGCAGTTGCGGCGCCGCCTCGAGCGCGCGCGGATGTCGAAGAAGGTGATCGCCGCGACCGCGCTCGACGGCTTCTGGCGGCGGCCGACCGGTCCCGGCTGGACGCTGGTGGGCGACGCGGGTCACTTCAAGCACCCGGCCGCCGTGCAAGGGATCGCCGACGCCCTCGCCGCGGCCGAGGCGCTCGCGCCGATGCTGCTGGCGGGCACGCAGCGCCGCGCCTTCGGCCCGTGGCGTGAGAGCGCCAACCGCGAGCTGTACGACTTCAGCCGCCGCGCCGCCCGAGCGCCGGAGCGCGACGAGACCGCCGCGCTGATGCGAGCGCTCGCGCGCGAACCCGCGCTCGCGCGCGACTTCGTCGACGTCTACTCGCGCACCCGGCGTCCGTCGGAGCTGTTGGACCGGCTCGCTGTCGCGGCGGCCTGATCGGCCTGGACGAGCTTCAGGCCGTTGTAGGGACTGCTGGGACGGACGAACAGGCGCTCGCTCGCGAGCGTCCGCGCGAGCGCCCCACGACCGGAGCGGATCGCCGCCTCCAGCAGCGTGCGCTGGACCGCGTCGCGCTGGGCGTGGCTGCCGCCGAACTCGTTGATGCGCCGGCGGATCGGCAGCAGCAGGTCGATCGTCCGCCCGTACTTGCCCTGGCCGAAGGCGAGCAGCGCCGCGCAGACCGGCAGACCGACGTCGGCGGTCATCGCGCGGTTGGTGACGGTCGGCGCGGTCGTCTCGACGTAGCGGCGGCGATCCGCGATCAGCCGCTCGGCGCGCGCGAAGTCACCGCAGCCGACGTACGCCATCACCGCGTGCATGTCGTTGAAGGCGTAGAAGGCCGGGTCGACCTTGCCGTCCCACGCCGCCGCCAGCTCACGCCAGCGCACAGTCTCGTCATGTCCTTCCAGATAGAGGCGCCACAGCAGCGCCGCCGCGTCGAGCAGCTGCATCGAGACCAGTTCGACGCCGGGATGGTGCAGCTCCGCGTCGTAGATCTCCAGCGCCCGCCCGACGTCGCCGGACTCCAGCGCGTAGAGGCAGTAGTGCCACCAGTTGTGCGCGGTGAAGAAGTTGCCCTCTGCCCACGCGCGCTCATGCGCATCCAGGTAGCGCACGCCGTCCGCGACGCGTCCCTGCATCTCATAGGTGTGCGCGACGGCGTGGATGCCCCAGACGTCGCGCTCGTCCAGCTCGACGGCCTGCAGCGCGGTCTCCTCAGAGCGGCCGTAGTCGCCGCTCTCCTCCAGCCCGAAGGCGAACATCCCGAGCACGGGCCCGAAGCGCGGGTCGTCTTCACGCCACGCCGACAGCGCACCGCCGATCCGGTCGCGCAGGATGGTCGCTTCGCCGGTGAAGAAGTCGATCTGATGGCCGACGGCGAGCGCGACGACGTCGCGTGGCTGGTCGCGCGTGAGCGCCAGCAGCTGCTCGCCGGCCCCGCGCATGTCGCCACGCAGCCACCGCTCGATCGCCGCGACGTGACCGCGCTCGCGGTCGCTCAGACGCCCCTGCGGCGCATCCTCCGACCACGTCGCCGCCGCGGCCGCCGCGTCTTGGGGCTCGGTCGTCAGCAGGTGCACGTAGGCATCCAGGATCCGGGCCATCGGGCAGGTCGGGTCACACTGCAGCGCCGCCGCGATCTCGTCCTCCAGGTCGCTGCTGAAGTGCAGCAGCGCGTCGGTCGCGCGCTCGACGTGCCGCAGCGCCTCGGGGCCACCGTTGTCACTCGCAGCGCTGTCCGCACGCGCGTGTCCCATGTCCGCCATTGTCTCAGATTGTCGATCGCTTTGGTCAAGTATCCGCGGGCCCGCGGAGCGGCCGCTCACGCAGGCGCGCGCGCGGGCGCGCCACGCACCGGCTGCACGAGCACGCTGGCGTCGGCGTGCCGATCCGAGGCGCGATCCTGCGTCGCTGTCTGCAGGTAGCGAGCGGCGACGAGGCAGGCGATCAGGCCGAGCAAGCGGCGCAGTGCGGTGTCGGGCAGGTGGCGTTGCAGGCGTGCGCCGAAATAACTGCCGGCGAAGCCGCCCGCGCCGAGGAACGCGCCGAGTGCCCAGTCCGGTCCGATCGCTCCGGTCCCGGTCTGCTGCAGCACGACGTAGGTCGCGATCCCGGCGATCGAGGTCAGGAAAGTCGCGGCCAACGTCGCCGGCGCGACCTCGTAGGCGGTGAAGCCGATCGCGAGCAGCAGCGGTGCCAGCAGCGACCCGCCACCGACGCCGTAGATCCCGCCGACCGTCCCGACCACCAACGATGCCGCCCACAGCGCCAGCCGTGTGCGAGGGGTCAGCTCGCGCCGCTGCGGCTGCATCCGCTGCGCCGCCAGCAGCAGCCACAACCCCAGCGGCAGCAGCACCCCCGCCGCGACGACCATGAACGCCCGCTCGCCAGCCAGCAACTCGACGCGGATCACCGCCCCGGCCACGACGCCCGGCAAGGCACCGGCCACCAGCAGTCGCAACAGCGGACTCACCAGGCGCGCCTCGCGCCAGAACCGCAGCAATCCTCCGGGCACCGCCGCGACGTTGAACAGCAAGTTCGTCGGCGTCACCGCCGGGCTCGCGACGCCGAGCACGCTCACCTGCACCGGCAGCAGCAGCACCGCGCCCGACACGCCAGCCGGCGTCGTCGCCAACGCCACGACGAACGCGCACACGGCACCGACCGGCCACTCCCAGGGCATCGCGCCACCCTAGACGAGCCGCGGACGCCTCAGCTCGAAGACCTCCGCCAGGCGCGTGAACGAGGCGCGCCGCTCGGCGGGATCGGAGGTGTTCGTGATCGCGATCAGCTCGTCGGCGCGCGCCGCGGCGG
This sequence comes from Conexibacter sp. CPCC 206217, assembly GCF_030646165.1. Classification (GTDB taxonomy): domain Bacteria; phylum Actinomycetota; class Thermoleophilia; order Solirubrobacterales; family Solirubrobacteraceae; genus Conexibacter. The sequence goes on from NZ_JAUTDO010000001.1 coordinate 73,086, forward strand.
CCAGCCGCTCGATCCGCTCGCGCACGCGCTCAGGGCCGCCGACGACGTCCGCCTCGGGATGCAGGCCCGCGTGCGCCTCCCGCTCCGCCTCGCTCCAGTCGTGGGCGAGCGCCTGCTCGACCGGCAGCAGCCGCGACGGGCTGCCGGCGCGATGGCGCGCCATCGCCAGCCGCCAGGGCGCGTTCAGGGCCGCCGCGTGCTCGTCGTCCTCCCCCACCATCACCATCGCGGCGAGGATCGCATGCGGCCGGCGGCGCTGCGCGGAGGGCACGAACTCGGCGCGGTAGCGCAGCAGCGCCTCCACGGCGCGCTCCGGGTTGGTGTGCACCGCGAACCCGTAGCCGAGCCCCAGGCGCCCGGCGGTCGCCGCCGAGTCCGGGCTGGAGCCGAGCAGGAAGACGGGCGGCAGCGCGACGCCGTGGGGCGTCGCGCGGACCGACGCCAGCGGATCGTCCGCCGGCAGCGGCGCGACCTCCCCGAAGGCCAGCAGCTCGTCCAGCTGGCGGGCGAAGCCGCCGGCGTGCGCGTTGTCCTGCGGGCGCGCGAACGCGAGCACCGTCGCGTCGTCGGTCGCGCCTTCGGAGCGCCCGATGCCGAGGTCGATCCGCCCTGGATGCAGCGTCTCCAGCACGCGGAACTGCTCGGCGACGTGCAGCGGACGGTGGTTGGGCAGCAGCACGCCGCCGGAGCCGACGCGCAGATGCGCGGTCGCGGCCGCGAGCTGGCCGATCACGACCTCCGGCGCCGAGCTCTCAACCGCGCCGAGCGCATGGTGCTCGGCGACCCAGAAGCGCGTGAAGCCGAGTGCGTCGACATGCCGCGCAAGTGCGAACGCGCCGCCGATCGCTGCGCCAGGCGGGTCGCCGATACACGCCGGCGCCTGTTCGAGCACGGAGAGGAGCACGGCCTATTCCTAGCATGTCGAGCGGAATAGTCGACATCTGTCGAACTCTCCAGCTACCCTCGAACGACCGATGCCCTTCGCAACTGCCCCGCTCCACCTCGCGGTCGCGCTCGCCGACTCCGGTTGGCACCCTGCGGCGCGGCGTGAGCAGGCCGCCGATGCCGAGCAGCCGACGCGCGCCGGTTTCTGGCTGGCGCAGCTGCGCACCGCCGAGCGCGGGCTGCTCGACATCGTCACGTTCGAGGATCCGCTCGCGCCGCGGCCCGGCGGCGACCGTCTCGACCGCGTTCGGGTGCGGCTCGACCCGCTGCTGCTGGCGGCGCGGATGGCGCCGGCGACAGCGGGGATCGGGTTGCTCCCGACCGCGACGACGAGCTTCACGGAGCCGTTCCACGTCTCGACAGCCGTCGCCACGCTCGATGTCGTCTCCGGCGGACGTGCCGGCTGGCTCGCGCGGGTGTCGGCGCACGCCGACGAGGCGATCGAGGCCGGTCGGGGCGAGCTGTCGACCTGGTCGGAGCAGGAGCTGTTCGACGATGCCGCCGACCACGTCGAGGTGGTGCGGCGCCTGTGGGATTCGTGGGAGGACGGCGCCGAGATCCGCGACGTCGCGGGCGGCCGCTTCATCGACCGCGAGCGCATCCACCACATCGACTTCGTCCGCGGGCGCCTCAGCGTGCGCGGGCCCTCGATCACCCCACGGCCGCCGCAGGGTCAGCCGCCGATCGCCGCGCTGGCGCGCACGCCCGAGGCGCTGCGTTTCGCCGGTGCCGCCGCCGACGTCGTCCTCGCCGCGCCGCAGGATCCACAGCAGCTGCCCGCACTGCGCGCCGTGGTCGCCGACGCACAGGCGCAGGCGGGTCGGAGCGGCGCGACGCTGCACCTGTTCGTCGACCTCGCCGTCGTGCTCGACGCCGACGAGCGCCGAGCGCGGGAGCGACTCGCGCGCCTCGACGCGCGCGACGGCGCCACCTGGGCGCCCGGGGTGCCGCTCTTCGCCGGCACGCCCGCGCGCCTCGCCGACGAGCTGCTCGCGTGGCGCGCCGCCGGCGCGACGGGGGTGCGGCTGCTACCGGCGGCCTTGCCGCGGGACCTCGACGCGATCGCCGACGGCCTCGTGCCCGAGCTGCAGGCGCGCGAAGCGTTCCGCCGCATGTACGAAGCGACGACGCTGCGCGGCCTGCTCGGGCTGCCGCGCCCCGCCAACCGCTACTCCGCGCGTCTCTCCACCGCGTCCCAGGCAGCCGCGGGACCGCCGAGCCGATGAGCGGCGTCCGCCGGCAGATCCACCTCGCCGCGCACTTCCCGGGCGTCAACAACACGACGGTGTGGAGCGACCCGGCCTCCGGCAGCCACATCGAGTTCGACTCGTTCGTGCGACTCGCGCAGACCGCCGAGCGCGCGAAGTTCGACTTCTTCTTCCTCGCCGAGGGACTCAGCATGCGCGAGCACGCCGGTCGGCTGCACGACCTCGACGTCGCCGGGCGGCCGGAGAGCCTCACGCTGCTCGCCGCGCTCGCAGCCGTGACCGAGCGGATCGGCCTGATGGCGACGCTGACGACGACCTATCACGAGGCCTACGAGACGGCCCTGCAGCTGGCGACGCTCGACCACCTCTCCGACGGACGCGCGGGCTGGAACCTCGTCACCTCCTCCGACGCGCTGACCGGCGGCAACTTCCGCCGCGGCGCCTACCTCCCCTACGCCGACCGCTACGCCCGTGGCGGCGACGTCCTCGGCGCCGCGGACGCGATGTGGTCGTCGTGGCAGCCCCACTCGCCGCAGACCCGCCCCGTGATCCTGCAGGCCGGCGACTCGGACGCAGGACGCGAGTTCGCCGCCGCGCATGCCGACGGGATCTTCACGCGCCACGGCGAGCTGGCCGCGGGCCAGGCCTTCTTCGCCGACGTCAAGGGCCGTCTGGCTCGCTACGGCCGTGAGCCGGATGACCTGCTCGTGCTGCCGGGCGCGACCTTCGTGCTCGCCGACAGCGACGCCGAGGCGCAGGAGCTGGCCGCGATCGTGCGCCGCCAGCAGGTCAGCGGGCCGACCGCGATCGTCTTCCTCGAACAGCTGTGGAACCGCGACCTGTCCGCCTACGACCCCGACGGCCCGCTGCCGGACGTCGACCCGATCGAGGGAGAGAGCACGATCGCGCCCGGCAGCATCCAGGCACGCTCCTTCACCGGCCGCCGCCGGCAGGTCGCCGACGCGTGGCGCGAGCGCGCCGCCGCCGACGGGCTGTCGATCCGCGACCTGATGGTCGAGATGGCCAGCCGGCAGTCGTTCGTCGGCTCGCCGCAGACGGTCGCCGACGCGATCGACGCGCACGTCCAAGGCGACGCCTGCGAAGGCTTCATCCTGATCCCCCACGTCACCCCCGGCGGCCTCGACGCCTTCGCCGACCGCGTCGTGCCGCTGCTGCAGGAGCGCGGCAGCTTCCGCCGCGACTACGCCGGCACGACGCTGCGCGAGCACCTCGGCCTGCGCACCGGCGCGCCGGCGTAGACGGAACGCACGACCCTGCGTGCCGATCGCTTGGGCGAGCCCTCCGCCGTGTGGACGAGGACCACCTGATGGCGCGGGTCCTCCAGCGACACGGACGCGGGCGCGTCGATCTCCAGCGAGACGTTGGGATGGTCGCGCAGGTTGCGCCCGACGCCCTGCAGCGCCAGCACCTCGGGCCGGTCCGACGTCGGGCACTCAACGGTTGGTCTCGTACCGCGTCAGGAGCACGCCGTTGGGAAATGTCCGGGTCTCCACCAGGCTCAGCTTCACCCAGTCGTCCAGGGCCGTGAAGAACGGCGTGCCGCCGCCCACCAGGACCGGATGGGTGACGATCACGTACTCGTCGATCAGCCCGGCCCGCATGGCCGCCGCGGCAAGCGTGGCACCGCAGATGTCCATGGGGCCGCCATCCTCGGCCTTGAGCCGGGCGATCTCGGTGACCGCGTCGCCGGTGACCAGGCGGGCGTTCCAGTCGACCGCGCTGGTCGTCGAGGAGAACACCACCTTCGGCATTTCCTGCCAGCGGCGCGCGAACTCAATCTCCGCCGGTGTGGCGCCGGGCTGCTGGTCGGCGGTCGGCCAGTGGGAGCTCATCGTCTCCCACAGCTTGCGCCCATACAGCGCCAGGCCCGTCGCCCCCACCCGGTCAGACCACCACTGGAACAGCTCATCGCACGGCACGCTCCAGCCGAGGTCGTCCCCGGGCGCGGCGATGTAGCCGTCCAGGGTCAGGTTCATGGCAAAGGTCAGTCTCCGCATACGTCAGCCTCCCGTGAGTCGGTATCTGGCGTACAGACCAGCAGAGCGCGGAAGAATCATCGGTCACCGGCGCGACGTGCCATCGGGGAGGTTGTGGGGCGTCGCCTTCGACGGCTACGCCCTGATCGCACCGACCTCATCGGGGCGCCTCTGCATCGCCCGCGTCGGCGTCATCGTGTACGCCCGCTGAACCTGCGCCGTCATGGACGGACTCAGACATGCAGGGTGGGCCGGTAGACCAGCTCTTGGATGTCGCCGTCGAGCGTCCGGCTCTCGATCAGCTCGAGGTCGAAGTCGGCCGCGCCCTGCAAGATCCGTTCCGCTCCGGTCTGACCAGTGATCACAGGGAAGACCGTCACCTGGACACGATCGACCAGGCCGGCGGCCATCAGCGCCCGGTTCATCGACAGGCTGCCGTGCGAGCGCAGCGGCACCTCGGACTCCTCCTTGAGCCGGGCGACGACGTCGATCGCGTCACCGCTCACGACGGTCGCGTTCGGTCGGTCGAGGGGCTCTTCCACCGTCGTCGACACCACCGTTGCCGGCAGGCCCCACATCCGAGTGACCCACGGGTCGCGCACGTCGGACTCCTCGGTGCTCGAGGCCAGCATTCGCACGAACTGCCGATAGGTGTTGGCGCCGAAGACCATCCGCTGCTCCAACTCGTACAAGGCGAGGCGATGGTCGAGCAGCTCGGGGCCCTGCTTGCCCCAGTAGCCGCCCCAATCGCCACCGCTCTGGGAGCCGTAGCCGTCGAGACTGGCGAAGACGTCGAAGGTGTAGATAGCAGTCATCATGCTCTCCTCGAGCGCGGTTGACCGGGCATGTGAATAGACCGCAGACCACGGCGAAACTCATCGCCGCCCGGCCGTGACAGCACTCGCGTGAGCTGACCGCCGGGGAGCGTCAGCGCCGATCAGTGCCGGCGAGCCGACTTCATCGCCTTCTTCACCACGACGGTGATCGCCTTGCTGCGCGCCGCGGCGTGACGCGCATCGCCGTGGTAGCGCACCCGGATCACGTACCTGCCGGGATTCAGTCGCGGCAACCGCACGGTCACCAGACCGTTGCGGCCGACCCGGACCTTCTTGACGAGGACCCTCTTGCCGGACTCGACGCTGACCGTTCCGGTCGGCCGCGACGCGGTCGCGCCGGACACGCGGACCTTGAGCGTGGCGCGCGTGCCGACCGGGACGCTCTCGACCTTGCCCACCGTGATCCGTGACTTGGAGCGCTTCGCCGGCGCGATCCCCTCGCCGGTCGGCGCCATCGGCTGGGCGTCGGGCGTCGCCGGCGGGGTGCCGGGCGCCACCGGCGGGGATGCGCCGGGATCCGGGGTCATCTGGCCGGGATCGGGGGACGGCCGGGTCGGCTCATCGGACGGGGTCGGCTCATCGGGCGGGGTCGGCTCCGTCTCCTCGTCCGCGCGCACGATCACGGCGCGGGATGCGACGGAGCGGTTGCCGTTGGCGTCCTCGACCACGTACGCGATCGTGTAGACGCCGGGAACGGAGCTGTCGACGGTGCCGATCACCTGCGTCGTCGAACGCAGGTCGCCGTCGACGTCGTCGCGCACGTCGACCCCGTCGAGCGGGTCGAACGCGCCGCCGACCGGCAGCACCGTCGGCAGTGCCGGAACCGTGATCACCGGGGGGGTCAGGTCGGTGCCGGCCGGGGTTGCGAAGAAGACCCCGCCGAAGGCGCGCACGCCGGTGCCGGCGGCGTCTCTCTTCGTGTCGCGGCTGGTGAAGTACCAGGCGTACGCCTCGCCGTCGGTCAACCCCGGCCACTCGACGGAGGCCATGGCGCCGGAGGGGGCGACCTGCTCGCCGATCACGGTCTCGGAGGGCGCGATCAGGCCGACCAGGCTCGTCGAGAAGCTCGTTCTGCGCGTCTCGAGCTGGATCGGCAGCTTGAAATCGTCCTCGTGCCCGTTGAAGCGGCGGCCGGGGTCGTGCTCGGTGTTGCCGAAGTCGTCGAGCATCGGGGAGTAGGTGTCGACGCTCATCTCCGAGCGGGCGACGTCGAACTGCAGCAGGCGGAGGTAGCTCGAGCCCATCCGCAGCTTGACGTGGTCGCCGAGCACGTCTGCGAGGCCGACCTCGTTGGACTCGATGTTGTAGCCCTGGTAGTCGGCGAGCAACTCGACCACGTCGTGCCGCGGCGTGCCGGCGTTCTTGCGCACGTTGATGCTGACGCCGTGCTCGTGGCCGGAGAGGACGAGGAAGACGTTCCGGTGCGGCGACACGACTCTGTTGTAGACGCGGCTGCCGTCGTGGGAGAAGTTCCCTCTCCGTCCGTCGATCCGGGTGCTGGGCCCGTTGTAGGAGTGGGTCAGCACGATCGCGTTGCGATCCGCGTACTGGTCGAGCACGCCGCTCGCCCAGTCGGCCTCCTCCTGGGTGACGTCGTATCCGAGCATGACCGCCACGAAGTCGAGGCCGCCCGTCGTGAAGAGGACGTAGCTGTTGTCGTTCTCGCCCTCGCGCCACGGGTCGTAGCTGGCGTTCTCCTGCTTCCATGACGGCAGCTCGGAGAGCGCCTCGTAGCGATCGGGGCCGAAGAAGTCGTTGTAGACGCTGCCGGCGCCGTTGTCCTTGCCGGCTCTGTTGTCGTGGTTGCCGGGCAGGACGTTGTTGGGGACGCCGGCGTCGTCGAGCCGCTTCTGGGCCTCCGAGGCGAAGGTGAACTCCTTGCGGGCAAGGGTCTCGTTCGTCGCCCCGGCCGCCCAGTCGTTGATGATGTCGCCGGTGTTGAACGCGAACGCGATCTTGCGCTCTCTGGCGTTCTCCCCGATCCAGTCCGTCACGCTCGTGTAGGCGTTGCGCCACGCGTCCTGCACCGCCGCGTTCTCCGACTGCACGACGCCTCTCGGCACGAACTGCGGGTCCGAGAAGTGGGCGATCGAGAAGTCGTAGTCGTCGGGATCCTCGAAGGCGTCCCGCACCGGTGCGTTGAGGTCGTCCGCGAACGGGTCCTCCCCGACGACCAGGACCTGGATCGCCCCGCCGACGACCTCGTCGGCCGAGGCGGGCGCCGACAGCGTCACCGGCGCGTCGGAGGCGCCGCGGGTATCGGCCAGTCTCTCCCACGCGCCGCTCGCGTCGTTCCACGCGTACAGGGTGACGAGACGAGCCGGGTCGGCGTAGCCGGTCCAGACGATCTGGGTGCCGCTCACCCGCTCGGCATCGGCGGCGATCGCGAAGCGCTGGAACGGGAGCGCCGAGCCGGTCGCCGGGCTGGCGAGGGCGTTGTCCCGTCCGGGCCCGAACGCGCTCGACAGGTCCGAGCCCTCGGCGTAGTCGAACGACAGCGTCGCCGGGATCGCGTCGACCACGCCCTGCACGACGCCCTCACCGGGGGCGACGTCGGCCCCGGTGAAGGTCGTGAAGACCTGGTTGCCCGAGGGGTTGTCGGCCGAGGCGAGGAGCCTGGTGAGGCCGCGCGCCTGCTCCACCCTCCCGATGCCCAGCAGCGGGATGTTGCCAGTCGTGAATCTGACGTCTTGGCTGAAGGGGACGCCGAAGACGGTCTCGGTCTGGACGGTCAGCGTGTGCCGTCCGAACTGCATGCCGGGGCCGATGGCGGCGCCGGGCTCGACCGGCTCGCCGTCGAGCAGGAAGCGCGGCTGGCCCAGCAGCAGCTCGGGGTTCGAGAACACGGCACGCAGCTCCACCGAGGAGGTGACGTTCTCATCCGCCGCGGGCCGGGTGGAGAGGAGCGCCGGCTGCTCGTCCTTGCGCGAGTCTCTCATCGCGTCCGCGTAGAGGGCGCGGATCTGCCCGGCGTCGAGCGCGGAGCTGAAGATGCGTGCCAGCGACACACGGGAGTGGGCGTAGAACTGCACGCTGCCGTTCGAGCCGCTGTCGGCGCCGAGCCGGAAGACCCGTGCGTTGGCGGAGGGCGGCGCGATCGCACCGGTGGTGTCGGACTGGGAGACCAGCTCGCCGTCGACGTACAGCTGGACCTGCGTGCCGGTCCACACGCCGACGGCGTCATACCAGCGGTTGCGCTCGGCGGGAACGGTGGCCCGTGCGGCACCGCCGGCCGTGTTGAAGTTGAAGCTGAGGTCCGCGCCGCGGATGTTGATCGAGAAGCCGCCGCTCTCCACGTTCGAGCAGAGGTTCTGGTTGGTGTCTCCCAGCGGCAGGACGCCGTCGAAGCTCACGAGGCACTCGACCGTCATGCCGGCGGCGAGCCTGTCGTACTGGCCCTCCAGCGAGTAGCCGTAGGAGTCGGCGATCCCGTTGAAGTGCGCCACCGGACGTCCCAGCAGGGCGTCGGTGTCGATCGCCGGCGCGCCGCTGACCTGCGCCGGCACGTCGCGCGCGTGGTCGGCGGCCGTGCCGTCGGCGAAGTCGACGTCGAGCACGTCGGCCCTGGGGGCCTCCACCGCGACGGGCGCGTTCTTGCGCGCGTCGTCGTAGAGCGCCTTGGTCTGCTCGGCCGTGACGGGGAACGAGTAGACGCGGGCCAGCGTCACGCTGGCTCTGGCGTAGAACTGGGCGGTTCTGTTGGTGCCGCTGTCGGCGCCGAGCTGGAAGTAGCGCGAGTTCTCCTTGGGGGGAGAGAGGTCGCCGGTGGCCTCGGCTTCGCCGGCGAGCTGTCCGTCGACGTACAGCTGGATCTTCTCGCCGTCCCAGACGGCGACGACGTGATACCAGGTGTCCTTCTGGGCGGTGATCGCCGCACGGGCTGTGGCAGTCGTCGTGTTGAAGTTGAAGGTGAGCTGATCGCCACGGAGGTTGATCGCGAAGCCGCCGCTCTCGACGTTGGAGCAGACGTTGCGGTTGTCGCTGCCGCTCGGCAGATCGCCGTCGTAGCGGAAGTAACACTCGACCGTCAGACCTCTGGTCAGCGACGTGTAATCGAGCGGATATCCGTAGGAGTCTCTTCTACCATCGAAGCTGGCGTAGTTGCGGCCGAGACTCTCCTCAGAAAGGATCGCGGGGGCGCCGAACACAAGACTCGGCGCCGCGTTCGCGACGTGATCAACCGCCGTGCCGTCAGCGAAGTCGACATCCAGCACGTCGGCTCTGGGGGTTCCCACGTCGCCGGGATCGCCGGGATCGTCAGGGTCGCCGGGAGTGCCGGGGTCGTCAGGATCGGCGGGCGCGTTCTTGCGCGCGTCGTCGTAGAGCGCCTTGGTCTGCTCGGCCGTGACCGGGAACGAGTAGACGCGGGCCAGCGTCACGCTGGCTCTGGCGTACGACTGAGCGGTTCTGTTGGTGCCGCTGTCGGCGCCGAGCTGGAAGTAGCGCGAGTTCTCCTTGGGCGGGGCGAGCTCGCCGGCCGCGGTCTCGCCGGCGAGCTGTCCGTCGACGTACAGCTGGATCTTCTCGCCGTCCCAGACGGCGACGACGTGATACCAGGTGTCCTTCTGGGCGGTGATCGCCGCACGGGCTGTGGCAGTCGTCGTGTTGAAGTTGAAGGTGAGCTGATCGCCACGGAGGTTGATCGCGAAGCCGCCGCTCTCGACGTTGGAGCAGACGTTGCGGTTGTCGCTGCCGCTCGGCAGATCGCCGTCGTAGCGGAAGTAACACTCGACCGTCAGACCTCTGGTCAGCGACGTGTAATCGAGCGGATATCCGTAGGAGTCTCTTCTACCATCGAAGCTGGCGTAGTTGCGGCCGAGACTCTCCTCAGAAAGGATCGCGGGGGCGCCGAACACAAGACTCGGCGCCGCGTTCGCGACGTGATCAACCGCCGTGCCGTCAGCAAAGTCGACATCCAGCACGTCGGCCACCGGGAGCGGTACGTCCTCCGCGTGGGAGGGAGCGGCGCCGAAGGCGAGCAGGCCGACGAACAGGGTGCAGGCGAGCAGCATGCTGGCCAAGAGCCTGCGCAGCGAATGTCGATTCGAAGGGATCGAAGGGTTCACGAGGGTCTTTCATGCGGGAGTACGATCGGAGAGCGCGGACCGCGAGAGGTGAAATACGTACGCACAGCGCGGTTTCGCGGTGTGCAGTGACGCTATTACCGAATCCTCAGGGTGGGGTTGCCGCCGTGTGAACTGGGATCGGTGGCGGCCGGGACTTACGTGTCGACGCGTCCTGCTGAAATCAGTGAGCCGAACCGTGAGCTTCCCGTCGCTCGGCCACGCGGGCCGGACCGATCGCCATCTCGTGTGTGCGTCACCAGGTCGCAGGCTCCAGCGCGTGGTAGGGATGGGCGCGCTGATAGACGGCCGCGATCCGCAGCGCGAGCGAGTCGGTCAGAGGGCGGGTCGCGATCTGCATGCCGACCGGCAGCCCGGTGGCGGGCGAACGACCGGCGGGAACGGCCGCCACGGGCGTTCCCGCGACGCTCAGCGGTGAGCGCAGCGACGCACCGACGGCAGGCATCTCAGCGGCCTGCGGCGAGGGGCGCGGCGGCGGCTCGCAGGAGAGCGTCGGCAATGCGAGCGCGTCGAGGCGGTGTCGGTCGAACAGGACGCGATAGGCCGCGCGCAGCATGCGCGCCTCGCGCCGTGTCCGCCGCGTTTGCTGGGACCCGATCCGCAGGCCCGCCGCGCTCTCGAGCAGCGCGCGCGTGCTCGGCAGGTAGTCCTGCGCACGCGAGGGCCACCAGCGCCGGTGGTGTTCGAGCAGCTCGGCGAGCACGAGCAGCTCGCCGATCGGCCGTGGACCGGTGCCGCGTTGTGACGGCGGCGTGACGCTGACGAGACGCGCGCCGAGCGCGGCCAGCTCACCCGTGAAGCGCGTCCACACGACGCCGATCCCGGGTGCGACGGCTCCGAGCCAGGTGTCCGTCGGCAGCCCGATCCGGATCCCCGCAAGAGGGCGCCCGGACGCGCGCGGGCCTGGGCCGGCCCCGAGCGCGTCCAGCGGACGATCGCGCACGGCCGCGTCCGAGCAGGCGCGGAGCGGGTCGGCGGCGAGCGCCCATCCGTCGGCTGCGACCGCCGCGAAGAGCGTCGCGACGTCCTCGATCGAGCGCGCCATCGGCCCGACCTGGTCGAGTGCCCGCGCGAGCGGGAGCACGCCGCGGCGGCTGATCCGCGCGAACGACGGTCGCAGCGCCGAGACCCCGTTCATCGCGGCCGGATTGCGGACGCTGCCGCCGGTGTCGGTGCCCAGCGCTGCGCTCACCAGCCGCGCGGCGAGTGCGACGGCGCCGCCGCCGCTGGATCCACCGGCGGCGACCCGCGGATTCCACGGGTTCGCCGTCTGCGGAGTGATGCTGCCGACGGCGAGCTCATGCGTCTGCGTGTGCCCGACCAGGACGGCTCCCTGCCCGGCGAGCTGCGCCCAGACCGCGCTGTCGCGCCGGGCGACGTTGCCGCTCAGCACGCGACTGCTCCCGGTCAAGGGCAGACCACTTGCTGCGATCACGTCCTTCAGCGCGACCGGGATGCCGCACAGCGCGGGCGCATCGGCGCGCTCCCGCGCCAGCCGGCGATCGGCCACGGCGGCAGCTCGCATCGCAACCTCCTCGTGGATCGCCGTGAAGGCGTTGAGATGCGGGTCCTCGCGCCCGATCCGCGCGAGCGTCGCCGCGGTCAGCTCGGCGCTGGAGAGCGCACGCCCGTGCAGCAGCAGGGCCAGCTCGCGCAGGCCGGCCCGCGCCAGCTCGTCGGGCGGCTGGCGCGGCTGCACCGGCCGGGGCTCGCGATCCGGCATCCGGCGCGCGTCCGGCACCTGACGCTACGCGTGCTCGGGACCGCCGACCTCGGCGGCGAATGCCGCCAGCCGCGCATGCGGTCGCCCGCCGGTCGCCGCGGCGACGGCGATCAGCAGCTCGTCGGCGCGCGGCGCGTCACCGACACGCACCTCGAAGGTGCTGTGGTGCGAGCGAACGGTGTGGTCGTGGACGTGCTTGAGCGGGATGTCGACAGTCGCCCCCGCGGCGGCGCGCTTCTCGGTCGACGGCAGCAGCGAGGTCGCCCCGGCCGCGGCGCGGATCGGGTTGCCGAAGGTGAGGTTGTGCAGGATCGCGGAGACGTGCTCGACCTCGCCGTCGAGCCCGGCGATCCCCGCCTTGCCGAACGCTTCGGCGGGGTCACCGGCGAGCAGCTCGCGCAATCGCCCACCAAGCTGTTCGCCCAGCAGCGCGCAGTAGGCGTCGATCAGCGGCTCGAGCCGCTCGACGTAGACGCCGGCGTACGGGTTGGCGACGACGGCGATCGCCGCGACGACGCGCAACGGCGGTGTCACCGCGCGGCCTGCCTCGAAGCGGATCTCTTCGGTCGCGGTCGTCAACTTGCGGATCTGCGGCACGGGGGTCGTCATCGTCCTCCTCGCTGCTGCGGCGCGGCGACGCCGTCGCGCCCCAGCGCGGCGGCCCCGCCGTCGGGATGGGGCGCCGGGGCTCCGGCGTCGGGATGCGGCGCGACCTCCGTCGCACCGGGGAAACTCGGGCTGGCGCCGCGGCGCAGGGTCGAGCGCGCTGCGCACGCCGCCGCCCAGCGGACGGCCTCCAGCAGCTCGGCGCCGCGCGCGAGCGCATCCGCCAAAGCGCCGGCGAACGCGTCGCCTGCGCCGGTCGTGTCGAGCGGCTCGACGGCGACCGGCGCGACGTGCTCGATCGCGCCACGCCGCACGACGAGCGCGCCGTCGCCACCGAGCGTCACGACGACATCGGCGTCGAGCCCCAGCGCCGCGACCTGCGCGGCGACCTGCGCCCGTGTCGCCGCCGGCTGCGCGCCGGCCAGCGCGGCCAGCTCGACGCGGTTGGGCACGAGCACGTCGACGCCGGCCAGCAGCTCGCGCGGCAGCGGCGCGGCCGGCGCCGGGTTCAGCACGACGGTCCCGGCGGCCAGCTCGACCGCCCGCGCGACGGCGCCGAGGGGAATCTCCAGCTGCACCAGCGCGACGGCGGCCCCGCGCAGCAGCGGCGCGGCGTCGTCGACGTCGGCGGCGTCGAGCGCGCCGTTGGCGCCGGCCGCGACGACGATCTGGTTCTCGCCGCCGCGCGCCACGACGACGGTCGCGGCACCGGTCGGCAGCGGTGCGGTGGTGACGGCCGCGGTGTCGACCCGCTCGGCCGCCAGCTCGCCGAGCGCCGCGACGCCCGCGTCGTCGGCGCCGACGCGCGCGACGAGCGCGACCGGCCGCCCGAGCCGCGCCGCGGCGACCGCCTGGTTGGCGCCCTTGCCGCCGAGGTGCTGCTCGACGCTCTCGCTGAGGACCGTCTCTCCGGGCACCGGCAGATGGTCGACCGCGTACGAGGTGTCGCGGTTGACGCTGCCGACGACGACGACCGCGCCGGCGGCCGCGCCCGAGCCTGCCGCGTCAGCCACGGCTGATCGCCTCGCGCGCACGCCGGTACTCCTCCACGACGACCTCGTTGAGCTCCGCGACCGACGTCTCGTGCGCGCGTCTGTCGAGTGTGATGGAACCGTTCTGCAACAGTTTGACCTCGTCGCAGATCTCGAGCACCTGCGCGTAGTTGTGGGCGATCATCACGATCGCGACCTCGCGCCGGTCGCGGATGCGACGGATCAGGTCGAGGATCATCGCGCCCTCCTTCGCGCCCATCGCCGCCAGCGGCTCGTCGAGCAGCAGGATCCGCGACTCGGCGCCGACCGCGCGGGCCACCGCGATCGCCTGTCGCTGGCCGCCGGACAGCTGACCCGTGGGCGTATGGACGGAGGGGATCGAGACGCCGATCTCGTCGAGCCGCCGCTCGGCCTCGCGCGCCATGCGGCGGTCGTCCAGCCATGGCAGGGGGCGGCGCCGCAGCTCGCGGTTGAGGAAGAGGTTGCGATAGACCGGCAGCGAGTCGATCAGCGCAAGGTCCTGGTAGACGGTGTTGATGCCGAGCGACTGCGCGTGCACGACCGACTGCAGCGCGACCTGCTCGCCGTCGATCACGATCCTGCCGGCGTCCGGCTTGAGGAAGCCCGAGATGATCTTGACGAGCGTCGACTTGCCGGCTCCGTTGTCGCCGAGCAGCCCGACGACCTCCCCGCGACGAACGGACAGCGAGACGTCCCCGAGCGCGCGCACCGGGCCGTAGCGCTTGGCGATGTGCTCGACGCGCAGCGCGTCGACGACCCGTCCGTCGTGCTCCACGGCGCTCATCGGAACCCTCTCCGCAGCCGCCCGATCCCGACCGTCAGGATCATCGCGACGATGATCGCGACACCGACGATCAGGTCGAAGGCGAAGGCGTTGACGCCTGCGAGCGTGAAGCCGTCGCGCAGGACGCCGAGGAAGACCGCGCCGACGAACGACCCGATCACGGTGCCGGAGCCGCCGGTCAGCAGCGTGCCGCCGATCACGATCGCGGAGATCGCCTGGAAGGTCAGCGTCGGACCGCCCGCGAGCGGGTCGATCGAGGTCACGCGAACCGCCTCCAGAATGCCCGCGAAGCCGGCGAACGCCGAGGCGAGCATGAAGGCGCGGATCTTGACCCAGCGCACCTTGATGCCCGCCTCGGAGGCGCCGAGCATGTTGCCGCCGGTCGCGATCGTGTGGCTGCCGGCGCGCGTCTTCGTCAGCACGAGCTGCAGCACGACCATGAAGCCGACCGCCCACAGCAGCGCCGCGTAGGTGCCCCCGCCCATCACTCTCGCGAACGTCCCCTCGCCCGGCGTCGTCTTCGGCGTGCCGTCGGAGATGACGAGGTTGAGGCCGTTGAGCAGGAAGAAGGTGCCCAGCGTGACGATGAACGAGGAGATCCCGATCACGGTCGTGACGAGGCCGTTGAGCAGCCCGACGAGGCAGCAGGCGAGCACGCCCACGACGACGGCGAGCACGAGTGGCAGCCCGGCGTCGTGGGCGTAGTAGAAGATCAGCGGCGAGAACGCGAACGTCTGGCCGAGCGAGAGGTCCATCTCGCCGGAGACCATCAGCAGCGTGGCGCCGACGGCGATGATCGCGGTCGCGGCCACGAACGACGCGAGCGTGCCGAAGTTGCCGCTCGTGCCGAAGTCGACGGCGGTGTTGAGGAAGTAGACGCCCAGCAGGATCGTGACCGCGACGATCGGCATCTCCGGCCGGCGGCCGAGCAGCTCGACCGCCCTGCGCTTGAGCGTCGCGCCGCCCGCGGCACCGGTGGACCCGGTGCCGCGCTCGGCGGCGATCGGCGCGTTCGCGTTCATGACGGGGAGATCACCTTCTGCTGTCTGGTCGTCGCGAGGAAGCGCGACGGGTTGTCGATGTAGGCGGCGACGTCGGCTCTGGTCACCACCTTGTTGGCGAGGTTCATGTCGGCCGGGCCCGTCTGGCCGCCGGAGATCTTCGTCAGGAACAGCGAGACGATCGGATAGAAGCCCTGCAGGTACTGCTGCTCGTCGATCGTGAAGTCGAGCGAGCCGTCGGCGACGTACTTGAGCGTCTGTTCCAGCGCGTCGTAGCCGCCGCCGGTCATGCCGCTGCTGCGCAGGTCGTTCTTCTTGATCACCTGTCCGATCGCCTGCGTCGCGTAGGCGTCGAGGCCGTAGAGCCCCTTGACGCTCTTGTGGCCCTGCCAGTAGGCCTCCACGCGGGAGACCGACTCGTTGATCGTGAAGCCGCTGGCGGAGAGGGCGACGCCGATGCCGGCCTCTTCGAGCACCTCTCTCGTGCCTCTGATGCGCGGCGTGGCGTACTCGGCGCCGGGCTGCGCGGCGAACAGGACGACGTCGCCGGAGCCGCCGACGAGGTCGACGATCCGTCTGCCCATTTCGATGCCGGCTGCGTAGTTGTCGGAGCCGACGTAGGCGAGCCGGTCGCTGTCGGGCGCGTCGGAGCTGAACGCGATCACCGGGATGCCGGCCTTGATGGCCTTCTCGACGGCGCCGTCGAACGCTCTCGGGTCGACCATCGAGAGGGCGATGCCGTCGGCCTTGGCGGTGATCGCCGCGTTCATCGCGTTGAGCATCTCGCTGACGTCGCCGTTGGCCGAGCCGGTCCACTGATAGTCGGAATCGACCATCGCGGCGGCGTCTTGCACGCCGTACTGCGTCGCGGTGAAGAACGAGTTGGTGGTCGCGTGGCAGACGACGACGAATCTCCAGCGCGGCGTTCTGGGGAAGTTGCCGACGCCGCCGTTGCCGCCGGCGGCGGAGTCGGTGCTGGAGTCCGAGGTCTTGCCGCAGGCGGCGAGCAGCGCCATTGCGCTGCCGCCCACGCCGGCCGCGGCGGCGCCGCGCACGAGCTGTCGGCGGTTGAGCCGTCTGCTGTCGTCAGGTGTAGGCAGGGACATGCGATGAACCTCTCTCTGAAGCGATGTGCGCGTGACGGAGGCGACGCACGATGGTCGGACGGACAGTGCTCGCCGGCGCGCGGCCGGCGCGGGTCAGCTTGTGCGAGCCCCGGCACCTCCCCGCTCGAGTGCCCCATGGCCGCCGCCCCCTCCGGTCGCCAGCACGAGGCGATCGCCCGGAGCCAGCACGACGCGCGAGCGGCCGGCGATCCGCTCCTCCTGCTCGCCGTCGGCGCGGATCACCGTGACGTGCCCGGCACGTCCCGTCTCACCGCCCTCCAGCCCCCAGGCGCCGAAGCGCGGATCGGTCTGCTCCATGCCGCACTGGAAGACGATCGGCTGATCGCCGAGCACGCGGAAGACCGCTCGCATCCCCCGCCCGCCGGCGCGCGCGCCCGCCCCGCCGGTCCCGTCGAGCAGCGCGTACTGCTCGACGCGCAGCGGGTACTCCGTCTCGACCACCTCGGCGGGGATCAGCGCCGAGCTCGACAGGTGCGTGTCGACCGCGTCGAGCCCGTCGCGCTGCGGACCGGCGCCGGCGCCGCCGACGACGTTGAGCAGCAGGATCATCTCGTCGCCGGTCTTGCGGCCGGGCGCGGCGCAGGACATCCACGCCGAGCCGACGAAGCAGCCGGCGATCGTCTCCTGCGGGCGCAGCTGCGCGAGGCAGCGCACGAGCACGTCAGCCAGTCGCTGGGACGTGAGGTGGCGGTCGCTGACGGGCGCCGGCCGCGACGGGTTCACGAGCGAGCGCTCGGGCAGCCGGATCGAGATCGGCGCCAGACAGCCCTCGGTCGTTGGGACGCTGTCGTCGAGGATGGTGCGCACGGCGTAGAGGACGGCCGACTGCGTCGTCGCCAGCGGCACGTTGATGCCGGTCGGCTGCTGCGCGACGGTGCCGGCGAAGTCGACCTCGAGCGCTTCGCCCGCGATCGTCAGCGCGACCGCGATCCGCAGCGGCCCGCTGACGTGGACGCCGTCGCCGTCGAGGAAGCCCTCAGCCTCGTAGCGGCCGTCGGGCAACGCCGCGATCGCGCGGCGCGTGGCGCGCGCGGAGCGGTCGATCAGGCCGCTCATCGCGTGGACGACCGCGTCAGCGCCGTGACGTTCCAGCAGCGCGTCGAAGCGCCGCACCGCGGTGCGCGCGGCCGCGATCTGCGCCCGCAGGTCGCCGAGCCCCAGCGGCGCTTGGCGGATGTTGGAGGCGATCACCTCGTAGAGCGCCTCGTTGGGCACGCCGGCGGCCTCCAGCTTGAGGTGGGAGTAGACGACGCCCTCCTCGAAGACCGATTCGTTCGCGGCCGAGATCGAGCCCGGCACGCGCCCGCCCCAGTCGGCGTGGTGGGCGATGCTGCCGGCGAACCCGATCCGCCGCCCGGCGGCGAAGATCGGCATGAAGATGTGGATGTCGGGCACGTGCGTGCCGCCGTCGAACGGGTCGTTGGTGACGAACACGTCGTCCGGGTGGACGTCCTCCCCCCACTTCGCGACGATCCGCTTCAGCGCGTACCCCATCGAGCCGAGGTGCGACGGGATGTGGCCGGCCTGCGCGACGAGCGCGCCGCTGGCGTCGAACAGCGCGCAGGAGTAGTCGAGCAGGTCCTTGATGACGACGGTGTAGGAGCTTCGCAGCAGCGTCGCGCCCATCTCCTCCGCGATCCCCTCGAACGCGTGCCGGAAGACCTCCAGCGCCGGAACGTGGCGCACCGCGGTCATCGTCCGACCTCGATCGCGAGCGAGTGCGCCGCGTCGACGCGCGCGACTGCGCCCGGCGGCAGCACGGTCGTCGTCTCGCGCTCCTGCACGACAGCCGGCCCCTCGACGACGTCGCCGACCGCGAGCGTCGCGCGGTCGAGGACCGCGCACTCGACCCAGCCGTCGTGCGCGAAGTGCACCGCGCGCGTGCCGCCGGCACCGCCTGCGGCGGGCGCGCTGCGCCGCTGCAGGCGCGCCGGATCGACGCCGCGTTCGTGCCACGGGCTCGCCGCCACGAGCCGCAGCGTGACGACCTCGACGGGATCGTCGGGGCTCGCGTGGCCGTACGCGCGCTCGTGCTCGGCATGGAACCGCTGCACCAGCTGCGCGAGGTCGCGGCCGTCGGAGGCGACCGTCAGCGCGTCGCGCTGACCGACGTAGCGCAGCTCGACCAACCGGGTGAACGACGGCGCGCGCTGCTGTCCGTGCTGCTCGGCGTAGGCGCGCAGCGCCTCGCGCTCCAGCGCCGAGAAGCGCTCCGCCAAGCGCCGGTCGTCGAGCTCGGACGCGCGCTGCTCGACGACGGCCGGCCAGGTCTCGCTGAGCTCGGCGCAGACGAGCCCGAGCGCGGAGAAGGTCGACGGCGCGATCGGCACGAGCGCGCGACGCATCCCGGCGGCGCGTGCGAGGTCGCAGGCGTGCAGCGGCCCGCCACCGCCGAAGGCGACGAGCGAGAAGGCCGCCGGATCGTGGCCGGCGTTGACCGAGACGACGCGCAGGCCGCGCTCCATCACGGCGACTGCGACCTCAACGATCGCGACCGCGGCCGCTTCCAGCGGCAGGCCGAGCGGCTGCGCGATCCGCCGCTCGATCGCGGCGGCGGCGGCATCGCGGTCGAGCGCCATCTCGCCGCCGAGCAGTCCGTCCGGGGCGATCCGCCCGAGCACGAGCTGGGCGTCGGTGACGGTCGGCTCGGTGCCGCCGCGGCCGTAGCAGACCGGTCCCGGGAAGGCGCCCGCGCTGCGGGGGCCGACCTGCAGCACGCCCTCGGGGTCGACAGCCGCGATGCTGCCGCCGCCGGCGCCGACGGCGTTGATCGCCAGCGACGCGGCACGGATCGGCATGCGGTCGTGCCCGGACGTCGAGGAGGCGATCGCTGCGCGGCCGTTCGCGACGAGACAGAGGTCGGAGCTGGTGCCGCCCATGTCGAAGGTGATCAGGTCCGCGTGCGCTTCGCCGAGCAGCCGCTGCGCGGCGACGATCCCGCCGGCCGGCCCGGAGAGCACCATCCGGTGCGCGTTGCGCGGCACCGCGGCGGGCGCGATCAGCCCGCCGTTGGACTGCATCACGTACAGCCGCTGCGCTCCCGGCAGAGCCGTCAGCATCGCCTCGAAGCGCTCGACGTAGGTCGCCACGAGCGGGTTGAGGCTGGCGTTGAGCGCCGTCGTGTTGGCGCGCGCGTACTCGCGGATCTCTGGGTCGACCTCGCTGCTGAGCGAGACCCGCACCTGCGGGTGCGCGGCGCGGATCGCCTGCGCGAGGCGCCGCTCGTGGACGCCGTCGCGGTAGGCGAAGAGGAGGCAGATCGCGACCGCCTGCGGCTGCGTCTCGCCAACCCAGGCGACCGCGCGCGCGATCTCCTCCTCGGTGAGCTGCTCGACGACCTCGCCGTCGGCGTCGAGCCGCTCGCGCACCTCGTGCACGAGCTCGCGCGACACCAGCCGCTGCGCCTTCGGCGCAAGCAGGTCGTAGGCCTTGGGCCGCAGCATCGTGCCGATCTCGAGGATGTCGCCGAACCCCGCCGTCGCCAGCAGCGCGGTGCGCGGCAGGCGCTGCTCGATCAGCGCGTTGGTCGCGACCGTCGTGCCGTGCACCACGACCTCGACGGCGCCGACGTCGACGCCATGGCGAGCGGCGAGCGCGGCGAGTCCCTGCTCGGCGCCGTCGTGCAGCCGCTCCGCCACACTCGGCACCTTGTCGACCGACAGCACGCCGCTGTCGAGGTCCACGTGCACCACGTCGGTGAACGTCCCGCCGATGTCGATGCCGACGACGGCCGGCATCAGTCCTGCGCTCCTGCCAGCCAACCGATCGCCTGCGCCCAGAAGCGGTCGTAGCTGGCGTCGGTGACGAACGCCTGCGGTGCCCAGTGCGGTCCGCAGTCGGTCGCGTACGCGAGCGTGCGCCCGGAGCCGTGCGTGCCGACGACCAGGAACGGGTCCTCGCCGACGGTCGCCAGCACCGTGGCGCCGTCGCGCGCCGCGAAGCGGTTGTAGCCGAGGATCTCCGGCAGGGTCTGCGGCAGGCCCGCCGTGACCGCATGGCCGTCGTCGACGATCCGCGGCGTCAGCCCCTGCGGCGCCTCGACGCGGTCGTCGCCCTGCGGCAGCACCGCCGGCAGCACCTCGTGCAGCACGGTGTTGCGGAAGTTCGCCTTCCCGTCGATGCCCTGGAAGGAGAGGTAGCCGCCGACCATCCCGAGGCCGCCGCCGCCGGCGACGTAGTCGCGCAGCAGCTCGAGCTTGTTGGGCGCGCGCTCGCTGCGCTCGAACGTCGCGGGCCCGAGCAGCAGCGTGTTGGCGCCGACGTCGCTGAGCAGGATCGCGTCGATCCGCGCGAGTTCGTCGGGGTCGGTCGGGAAAGCGGTGGCGACGAGGTGGTTGGGCACGAACCGCAGCTCGTAGCCGGCCGCCTCGATCGCCGGGGCGAGCCAGCCGATGCCTTCCTCGTACGTCGTCGTCGTGAAGCTGTCGAAGCCCTTCTGGTGGACGCTGTGCGTCACCCAGGACTCGCCGACCACCATCACGGTCGGGCGTGCGGCGACGCTCATCGCGCGCCCCTCCGCGTCGGGATGCGGATCATGGAGCCTCCATCAGCGATTCGCGGGTCACCAGCGTCGTCGGCAGCTCGCTGACGGCGTCGGGCTGCTCGTCGCGCAGCAGTTGCAGCAGCAGGCGCCCGGCCGCGGCGCCGATCTCCTGCGCCGGCTGGCGGACGGTCGTCAGCGCAGGCACGAAGTGACGCGCAAGCGGGATGTCGTCGAAGCCGACGACGCTCACGTCGTGCGGGACCGAGATCCCGGCCGAGAAGCACCAGCGCAGGCAACCGATCGCCATCAGGTCGTTGGACACCAGCAGCGCGGTCGGCCGGCTCTCGCGCGGGCCCGACAACAGCGCCTCGGCCGCGGCGATGCCGCTCTCGACGCGGTAGTCGCCGGTGAAGCTCGGCACTCCGTCGGGGTCCACCCCAGCCCTGGCGAGACCCTCCCGATAGCCGGCCAGCCGCTGCTCCGCCGTCCACAGCGCAGTCGGTCCCGTGACGATCCCGACGCGGCGATGACCGAACGCGAGCGCCGCCTCGGCGGCCAAGCGCGCGCCGCGGCGGTTCTCGGCGCCGACGAAGGGGACGTTCAGTCCAGACGTGCGTTCGTCGACGACGACGACCGGAGCGGAGCGGGCGAGCTCGTTGAGCGCGCCGGTCGCGGTCGAGGTCCCGGCGATGTAGACGATGCCGTCGAGGCGCCGACTGCGTGCGAGTCGGACGAGGTCCTGCTCACGGCTGTCCTCATAGCGCGCGGTGTGGAGCAGGACGCTGAACCCGTCGTCGCCGACGGCAGCGTCGAGGCCGCCCGCGAGCACGGCGAAGAACGCGTTCTCGGTGTCCGGGATCACGAGCCCGATCGCCTGCGCGCGCTGCCGCGCGAGGTTGCGCGCGTTGTGGTCCGGCTCGTACCCGAGTGTCCGAACCGCTTCGAGCACTCGCCGCCGAACGTCGCCCGAGGTCGGAACGGATTGGTTCAGCACGGCACTGACCGTGCTCGGCGCCACACCAGCGCTCGCGGCCACGTCGCGGATCGTGACACGCCGCATCGCGACACCATCACCATCGTTCTCCGCAGCGCTTCGATCCGCAGTCGACCCAGATGTCACAGGCAAATCACTCCGTAGCAAGGTTCGGAATGCACATTCTCCGAACCGGTTCGGAGCAACCTAGCTCGCTCTGGCGCCGTTGGCAAACGCGGCAGGGAAGCTGGCACGTCCACGCTGGACGCGCGGGCCTTGCAACGGGCGCTCCGCTTCGGAGCCACCGGATCTCCGCCTGCCGGTCTCGGCACCCGCCGTACGGCTGCGCATCGTGCGCGGTTCGACCTGCATGGGCTCTGCGAGGGATTGCGACAGCGTCGAAACCGATCAGCTCGGCGGTCGTGCGCCCACCGCTTGGCGCCGTTGGTCAGCCCGTCGAACTCGTTCTTGCCTGAGGAGGTGACGTCTTCCTGCTCGTCAGATGGTGCCGACCGTCCGCTGCGGCGGTTCAGGGTCTGCTGACAGTTCGCGACGCAAGGCGTCGGTGAGCCCGAGCAGTACCAATCGGCCTCCTCGGCGCTGCGCTGCCGCTATTGCCTCCACGATGACGGCGGCGCATTCTTCACCAAGCCGATCCACGCCGCGGAGGTCAAGGCTGACCGTCGCGAACTCTCTGCCGAATCGCTCCAGCTCGCGACCAAGGCTCTCCGCGATCCCGAAATGCGGTGCGACCAGTGGGCGAAGCACCACCGGCGCGTCCGGCTGATCGAAGCCGAACGAGCAGTCCATCTTGCGCAGCGCCTGAGGCATGAGCCGACCGCTACCCGCTCTCTGGAGGGTCACGTTGCCACGAACTCGATCAGGACGCGGAAGAATCTCGTGACGAAGTCGTCGTAGACGGAGTCCTGGTCGGTCGTCAGAGAGGCGGTCATGGCGGCGGCCTGATTCTTGGTCAGCGGACCCTCGGGGTTGTCGCTGGCCTGCTCCATGTACGGCGGGACCGCCGCGGCGACGACGGCGCTGCGCACGCGCTCGGCGCCGTACTCGGTGAAGTAGCGGGCGACCTCGCCGGCGACGACGCGGTGGCCGGCCGCCTGCAGCGCCGGGATCCGGTCGTTCCACGATTCGCCCGTCAGCGGCCAGCCGTGAATCAGCACGACGGGGCGGCCGCCGTCACCGGTGTCGTCGACGTGCAGCTTGGTGTCCTTGAAGATGCCGTGATGGGCGGTGATCTCGGTCAACGTGGGCTCCGGACTCGGTTGCGGCTGAGCTACCCACACGACCCGAGCCCAACCAGCGGCCGCGCTCGTCGGCCTGCTGCCAAACGACGCCCGCGGAGGCGCGCCGCTCTACGGCATCGCTCTTTCGCGGTCGTCGCGGCTCTTCGCCGGGGAGAACACCGACTCCGTGTCGTGCTCGACTGGCGGCAGGATGAACACCTCGCACATGAGGTCGGGGTCCTGCTGGTTGCCGCTCATGAAACCGATCGGCTTACGGCCGGTGGCGTGTTCGATGACGGCCATGAAACGGTCGCGCATCAGATCCTGAAACGCCATCCGCTGCTCGATCACGGCCGCGCCGCGGCCGCCCTCCAGCAGCGTCTGCTCCACCCGCGAGAAACCGCCACGCAGGACGCAGACGACGAGATCGTCCTGATAGTACGACTTGACCTGCGTCGGGCCACGGCCGTAGTAGTCCTTCAACAGCGCGACAAGACCATCGGATATGGCCGTGAGCACGTCACCGTGCGCACGCTGAACATCGGAAGGGGTCATGTCTGAACCTCGGTCGAGATGCGGCGACCTTACCCGCCGCGCGCTATGGTCATTGGTGATTCGCTCGTTGGGTGTCTGCCCTCTGCCTCGCGCGCTCACTACTCGAGGTCAAGAGAGAAGGGTCCGCATGCCGGTCCCACCGGCACCACTGCACGGCGACGAACTGCTCGACGCCGTCACCCGCGAGATGGTCGCGCTGCACAAGCGCTACTACCACCGCGAACCCGTCACAGCAAGAACGACGCTGCTCGGCGACGACCTGATCGCATGCGTCTTCGGCGGCATCTACACCGACGTCGAGAAGACGTTGATCGAGCTGCAACGCACGACGACCGTGCAGGAGACGCGCAGCGACTTCCAGACCGCGATGCGCGACAGATTCATCGAACACGTCGAACGACTCTCCGGCCGCAACGTGCTCGCATTCATCTCCAACACCCACGTCGGACCCGACATCGAGATCGAACTGTTCATGCTCGGGTCAGCACAGCGGCCCCCAACCTGACGGCTGTCTTGGCGACGGGAGTAGAGTCAACGGCGAAGGGCATCGCCGCGCGGTCGGCACAACGGTCCGGCAGAGCGACGTGACTTTCGGAGCGTTCGCACGTCCACCGCGATCCCGAGAGCCCCATGCCTGACACGTCTCCCGCCACGCACCCGTCGCCGCTGTTCACCGTTGCCAGCGCGCCGGACGGCGCACGCTGGCGCCTCCGGCTCAGAGGAGAGTTCGACGTCGCCGGCCTCGAAGCCGCACAACGAGCGCTGCACGGGGCGCTCGGCGAGCGCTGCACCGGCCTCGTGGTCGATCTGTCAGACCTGACGTTCATGGACTCGACCGGCCTGCGCTTCGTGCTCTGCGCCCAACGACTCTGCTCCGCCGCGGATCGGCCGTTCGCGGTCAGGCAGGGCGGACCGGCGATCCGACGGCTGTTCGAGCTGACGCGCCTTGACACGGTCGTGCCGTTCGAGGATTGACGCGTCTTGCGGCGCGGGGCCGGACTGGTTCGTCCCCGCGGCGGGTACCCCTTGTGCTAAGCGGACGGGACGGCGCGAGCCAGCCCTCGCCGCCTCCTGAGTGCCAGGCAGGACGGATGCGCTCCCCAAACAGGGTCGGCGTCCAGCTCGCCCCGGACGACGTCACCGACGACTGGGGTTCTCGCCATGCCGAGCACGCTGCACCAACCGCGCCACGAACGCCGCGGCCGGACCGCTGAGCACCTGATCACCAGATACTGCCGCACCGGAGACCGGCTCTGCCGCGCGGACGCGATCGAGGCGTACATGCCGCTCGCCCGCCGGCTCGCGCGCCACTACTACCCAGGCCCGGAACCGTTCGACGACCTTCTCCAGGTCGCCTACATGGGGCTCGTGAAGGCTGTCGACCGGTTCGACCCGGACGCCGGTACGCGCTTCAGCTCGTTCGCGATCCCCACGATCACCGGCGAGCTGCGCCGCCACTTCCGCGACACGACATGGTCGCTGCACCTGCCGCGCGGCCTGCAGGAGGACGTCCTGAGAACCAGAGCAGCGACGACCGACCTGACCGAACGTCTCGCCCGCGCCCCGACCGTCTCCGAACTGAGCGCGGCGACCGGACTCAGCACAGAGCAGATCGCGGAAGCGCTGCAGGCGCAGAGCGCCAAACAGGCAGCTTCACTCGACCAACCCGTCGCAACCGACGGCGAGGACGGCGACGCCACCCTCGCTGACCTGCTCGGCGACGAAGACGACGGCTTCGACCTCGCCGAGCACCGCACGACGATCGCGCCGCTGCTGCGCGCGCTGCCGCGACGCGACCGCGAGATGCTCTACATGCGCTTCGCGCAGGACATGACCCAAAGCGAGATCGCCGCCCACCTCGACTGCTCGCAGATGCACATCTCACGCATGCTGCGCAGGACACTCGACCAGCTCGCCACGGCGCGGACCGCCCTGCCAACGATCACCTCCGACGCCGGGAGCGACCATGTCCGCTGAGACGACCCACACCGAAAAAGGCATCAGCCTCGCCCGAGGACCAGCGCTGATCCTCGGCACGATCCTCTTGGCGGCCGGTCTGTACCTCATCTACAAGCAGAACGACTTCACCAGACTGTCGAACTTTCCCGACGGCGACGCCAAGCCCGACGGCGACGTCTTCTTCGGCATCTTCGGCGCCAACGGCTGGACCGGCATGTTCACCGCCATCGCCGGCGGCCTGCTGCTGTTCGGCGCCGCACAGCACCTGCTCGCCAAGACCATGAGCCTGATCGTCGGAATCGCACTCGCCGCCTGCGCGATCATCGCCCTCATCAGCGGCAACGGCGTCCTCGGCCTCGCCGCCGCCAACCACGCCACCGAACTCGCATGGGCAGTCGCAGCAGCCATCCTCCTCTTCAACACCCTCATCCCACGCCGCAAGAAGACCATCGTGGACAGCACGACCGACCAGCGCGGTCGCGGCCTCAGCCGCCGTCAACCACGCGAGCCTCTCGCGTCCCCGACAGCGGACGATCCCCCAGGCGTCGCCGACGGCCCAACCCGCAATCCACGCTAGACGGCGGCCAGGCCCCCGCTGATCGCGGCGATCCGCTCGGCCGCAATCGCGGCGAGCAGGGCCTTCAGCTGCTGCGGCGGCAAACCGTTCGGCACGGCGTAGGCGGCGGGGACGAAGCCCGGTTCGAGCACGTCCCAGTCAACGTGGATCCACACCTCGGAGATGCCGATCATCGGGAGCAACGCCTCGGGCACGGCATCGACCGGCGAGACGATCCGGACACCGTGCTCTGCGAGCAGCCGGCCCTCGGCGTCGTCGATGTCCCGTGCGCCGACCAGGATCACCTGACGGGGGTCGAGGCCCGCGCCGTGCCCGCTGTCCCACAACCCGCATGCGGCGGCGAGCACCATGCCGCCGAGATAGCCCGAAGCGGTCGTGCCGGGCGTGTTGAAGTCGCCGTGCGCGTCGACCCACAGCAGCGTCGCTCCAGGTCGCGCGGTCGCGGCGACCGGCAGGGTCGCCAGGCTGGCCGCACACGTGTTGGCGACGATCAGCGGAGTGCGCTCCTCGCGGAGGCTCCCCGTCACCGCCGCGGCAAGTCGGTTCAGCGTGTCGTTCGCCGCCGACAGGCTCTCGCGCCAGTCGTCCTGCCTCGGTCCGCTCGGGTCACCCACGGTGACCGACGTGATCCCGAGCCGAGCCGCCAGCGCCGCGGACGTCAGCGCCGCCCCCCGCGATCGCGCCAGGGGTGCGATCCGCGACCCGTCTCCGCGAAACGATCAGATCGAAGCTCATGAGACATCCGCTCGCATCATCCGCGCGATTCGTAGACCGTCGCTCCTCGGCACGCCGCGTGGAGAACGTCCCGCTGGCGTCCGCCTCGCGTCGTGCGCGCGTCCTGACAGGGGTGTTGGTTCAGTCGCGGGTGTGGGCGATGCCGCTGAGCCAGGCGCGGGGGCGGTTGGGCGGCAGCAGCATGACGAGCAGCATCACGATCGCGACGACGCCGAAGTAGGTGAAGAGCGAGGCGGTGCCCTCGTTGTTGCCGGTCGAGGTCTGCCCGAACGAGAGGCACGCGAACGTGAACAGCCCCAGCGCGAGACCGGTCAGCAGAAGCGACTTGCGGCGATGCGGCAGGAACTCGCCCCGGACCAGGCTGACGAGCAGGATCACGAAGACGGCGAACTCGAGCACCGAGAGGATCGCCCACAGCGCGTCGACGCCTGGGAACGTCGCGACGAACGTGCCGTCGAACTGTCTCGCGATCCCGGGCGGCGCCTTGGCGTCACCGTCGAACAGCTTCTCCTTGCCGGAGTAGAAGAAGAGCACCCCGACGAGGAAGTACACCGAGACGACCGTCAGCCAGTACGCGACGTCGTCGAAGACGGTCCGTTCGCTCCCCGCCGTCGGTTGCGTGCCGCTCGTCATGACAATCTCCCCTCGCAAGACCGATGGATCCGCCACAAGACTCAGATCCCAAGTTCGCCGCGCCGGGGACCAGGCCTCCTCCGCGGCCAGACCCGGCGCGCAGCCGCGGCGTGACCTGGTCGTGGCCGGCGGCGCTGCTGGGCGGTGTTTGCGCGCTGCCCGCTGGCGTGATCGCGCTGAACGATCCGCAGCACGGGTTGGCGTTCGCGATCGGCGTGCTGCCGGCCGCGCTCGTCGGCGTGCTGCCGAGACGACGCGCGCGGGTCGCGCTGGTGGCGCTGGGCGCGATGATCGGCGCCGCGGTGCTGCTCGGCGGCGTGCTGGCGGGTGCTCCGGTGATCGCAGTGGCGGCACTCGTGGTACTGGGCGTGGCGGCGGCGTGGCTGGGGCGCCGCTCGCGACTGGGCCAGATCGCGATGACGCTGGCGCTGCCGATGGTGGCGATCGGCTTCAGCTTCGACGACGTCAGCGAGGCCGCCGGGCTGGCGGCGCTGATGGTCGCGGGCTCTGCGGTTGCCTGGCTGGTCTCGCTGCCGTGGCCGCAGCGACCGTTGCCCCCGGTATCGGCGCCGGGGGCGCCGGGTGGGGAACCGCGTCAAGCGATGCCGACGCTCGGCTACGGCGTCCGTCTCGGTGCTGCCGGTGCGACGGCCGCCGCGATCGGCTTCCTGCTCGACTTCGACCACGTCGGTTGGGCGTGCGCCGCGGCGCTGCTGGTGATGCGACCCGCGGCAGAGATGCAACGGCTGCGCAGCGTCGGCCGGATCCTCGCCGTCCTCGTCGGCGCGCTGCTCGCGATCGGCTTCGTGCGGCTTGACCCGGCCGACGGCTGGTACGCGCTCGCCGCGATCGCGGCCGTCGCGGGAGCGGCCGGCACGCATCGCAGCCGGTGGTACCTGACGCCGGCGTTCACGACGTTCATCGTCTTCCTGCTGCTGCTCTACGCCGAGCCCCAAGATGCCGGTGCACGTCTCGGCGAACGCGTCGGCGAGACGCTGCTCGGCGTCGGCCTCGCCTACCTCTTCGGTCTCGCGCTGCCCGCGCTCGCACTACGAACGCGACAGCGGAGACCCAGCCGCGAGCATTGACCTACGCGGACCGGGCGCTGCCCGCAGGAATGGGATCAACCGGTGACCCGTCGTTTGGCGTCTTCGAGTCTGCCGAGTTCGACGATCAAGACCTCACCTGGTGTCAGCCAGGCGAACAGCCGAGTGGTTCTGGCGACCCACCCCACGTCAGTCACGAGCGCGAAACGCCTCCGTCCACGGGTCTCGCACGGCTCGGGTCGGTGAGGCGGACCATGCGAAAGCCGTTGAACAGCCCGATCAGGCTGGCGAGCAGCGGGACGAGCAGTGCGACCTGGAGGGCGATCGGCCGTGCGTCGGTGTTGATGCGGAGGATCTCGGCGCGGATCGCTGGCGGCTCGTCGGCCAGTTGCGTCCGCAGCTGGGTGTTGCTCATCACCTCGGCGTCGTCCTCCAGCACCTGCGCGACCTGCTGCTTGGCGCCCTGAGGGAGGACCGTGCTGTCGTTCGTCATGTCGGTGAAGGCGATCGAGAGCGCCGCGAGCATGATCGCGCCGCCGAACGCGAGGCCGAAGGAGAGGCCGAAGGACCCCGCTGCGGAGTTGACACCGGCCGCTTCGCTCACGTGCTCCTCGTGGATCGGCCCCAGCGTGTAGTTGTTGAGCTGCGATACGACGAGGCCGAGGCCGCACCCGGCGAGCGCGAGTGGCGCGGCCAGCGCCCAGCCGGAGTCGGCGCGGGGCACGAGCACGACCACGACCGTGATCCCGATTGCCAGCAGCGCGAAGCCCACGCGCACGATCGCGCTCGGGCGCCGGTTGCCCGCCTTCTTGCCAGCGAGCAGTGCGATGGCGAACATGCTGAGCGACAACGGCGCCAGTGACAGCCCGGCCTGCATCGCGTCGTATTCGAGTACGAGCTGCAGGTAGATCGGCAGTGCGATCACCATGCCGCCGAGCGCGATCTGTTGCAGCAGTTCCTGCGAGACGCCGAGGCGGAAGCGGCGCGAGTGGAACAGGCCCGGGTCCAGCAATGCGGGCCTCCCCTGCCGCGTCCGCCGGCGCAGCCAGCCGATGAGCGCGGCCATCGCTACGACCCCGAGCAGGAGCAGCGCGGCGACCGACTCGCCGCCCTCCTGCCAGACGAGGATGCCGAGCACGAGCCCGCCCATCCCGAGCACGGAGAGCGCGGCGCCGACGAAGTCGGCCTCCCGCGGCCCGTCGTAGGGCACGTCGTGGACGAGTCTGATCCCGCTGAGGACGACGGCGATCACGACGACCTCCAGCAGGAAGCCGACGCGCCAGGAGAGGTAGGTCGTGATGAAGCCGCCGAGCAGCGGCCCGACCGCGGCGGCGACCGACGCCGCCGCGGCGACGAGCGCGTAGGCCTTCGTGCGCGCGGTGCCTGAGAAGTTGCCGTGCACGAGCGACTGCATCGCCGGCAGCAGGAGCGATGCGCCCAAGCCGCCGACGATCGCCCAGAAGACGATGACCGCGGTCAGTCCCTGGGCGAGCGTCATCGCGAGCGCTCCGACGGCGTAGGCGAGCAGGCCGACGACGAATGCGCGCTTGCGGCCGAACAGGTCGCCGAGCTTGCCGCCGATCAGGATGAACGCGGCCGAGACGAGCGCCTCCAACGCGATCGCTCCCTGTACGCCGCTGACCGTCGTGTCGAGGTCGTGCACGACGGCGGAGATCGAGACGTTCATCAACGACGTGTCGACGACGAGCACGAACATCGCCATCGCGAGCAGGATCGCGAGCCGCGGCGTGCCGACCGAGACATCTGAATCAGGTCTGGTGTCTGGCTCCACGAGCCGCTCCTGAGGCACGCGTCACCAGGTCAGCTCCATCTCCAGCTCACTCTCGTCGGTCTCCAGCTCCAATTCGATCTTGAGGCTGACCTCGTCGGAGACGTGCGCGCCGAAGCGCAGGCCGCCGCGCTCGAACTCGACGTCGTCGTGACCAGCGAGCATGTCGGCGAGTCTGTGCAGCCGCGCCGCGGCCTCCTCGCGTCCGACGCGCTCCATCTGCTCCACCGAGAAGATGTCCATCACGATTCCTCCGTTCGCGAAATAAGACATCGAACCGCGGCCCTGCCTCCGTGTCATCGCCCATATGGGATGAGCGACTGAAAGGTGGTGTGGACACGCTGCCGCGGTGACGCCCGCACCATTGCCGCGCCTGGTCACGACTGCGACAGTCGAGGACACCGCGATCAAGGAGCCGTGATGCGGCGACACGAGCCAACGATCATTATCTTGGTGTGATGAGCAACGGAGGGGCACCGAAACCTCAGTTCCATGTCCTTGGCTGCCGCGGCGCGCTCGAAGGCACGCCCGAGCACCACGCCTGGATCACACTCGCCGTGGCCGCAGACATCCTGCGCTCGCGCGTCTTGGAAGACATCAGCCAGGCCGATGTCGCCTCGCTCCCCTTGCACCAGACCGCCGAGTGGCCCGGCCGCAACGGCACGAGCTGGCTCGTTACGCGCGTCACGTGACCCAGTCCCACCGCCCAACCACAAGGAGGGACCTGCTGTTCGGCCTGATCTTCCTCATCCCGCTGTTCCTGCTCACCTCCGGCGCTGTCGTCGATCGCGTCCACGACGTCTTCCAAGGCACCCACGCGCAGCAACCTCTCCGAGCACCCTGAGCTGTGACTGAAGTCCGCGCGAAGCGGGCCCGCGCAGACGAATCCTCGATCAATCCTGCACCGAAGGCTCGACCTTCGGGACAGGCCCCGGGGCGGTAGGACGTCGCCGGAAAACCCCCGCGTTAGCAGGGGCTTTCATGAGGGGTGAGCGAGAGGACTCGAAGCCCCGACCGCCGCAAGCGTTCCGTTCATCGCGACGTCCGGCTCCTCGCCGCAGGAGAGTGAATCCGCACCCCTCCACGGGGTGCGGATTCACTCAGGTCGGGTCGCTACCGCCGCACTCGACGCTCGGTGACGATCCGGATCGTCACGCGGCGGTTCTTCGCGCGGCCGGCGAGCGTGTCGTTGGAGGCGATCGGGTTCGCCTCTCCGTGGCCGGCGACGCGCACCTGATCCGGGCGGTGCTTCAGCCCGCCGAGCAGCGCCGCGGCGACGTTGCGCGCGCGGCGCCGGGAGAGCAGCAGGTTGCCGGAGCGCGTGCCGCTCGCGTCGCTGTAGCCGTCGATCTGGACGAGCACCGCGCCGTTCGCCGCCGCACGCAGCTTGCGGACGATCGCCGAGTCGCGATCGGTCAGGTGCAGACAGCTCGCGCAGAACGTCAGCGGCGGCGAGACCGTCACGACGCGGCGCTTGGGCGCGAGGGCATGTCTTCTCGCGCTCGCTCTTCTGTGCTCCGGTCTTCTCGCGACCGGTCTTCTCTGCGCCGGCGGGGTCGCGACCGGCGGCGTGCCGGCCGGCAGCTGCTCGCCGCCGCTCGGCGGCGGGGTGGTCTGGTCGTCCCCGCCGGGCGGCGGCGTCTGCTCTCTTCTGCCGTCGCCGGTTCTGTCTCTATCGCCGTCGTCCGGCGGCGGGGCGTCTGAGGTCGTGAAGGTCGCGTCGTCGCCCTCGGTCGTACCGGCGTCGTTGGTCGCCACGAGTCGGAAGTGGTAAGTCGTCGACGGCTGCAGGCCGTCGATCTCGGCTCTGACCGGGACGGCGTCGGTGCCGGCGGCGACGGTCGCGTCGTCCGTTCTGCCGCCGTCGTAGGCGCCGGCGGCGGCACCCCACTCGAAGTGGTACGTCGTCTCCGCGCCGCCGGGACCGACCTCGCCGCTGAGCGTCGCGGAGGTCGTCGTCAGATCAGCCGCGGCGGCGTTCGCGAGCGACGGCGCGGTCGGGGCGATTCTGAGGTGGGCGACCTGCACGGCGTCGGGCGTCAGCCCGTTGGAGGCCGCGAAGGTGACGTCGAAGGTGCCGGCCTCTCTCGGCGTGCCGCTGAGCACACCGCCGGCGGAGAGCGTCAGCCCGTCGGGCAGGGTGCCGTCGGTGACGCTCCAGGTCGGCCCCGGGAGCTGCGCGGTCGTTCTCAACGTGAACGTGTACGCAGTGCCGAGTCTGCCGTCGGCCGGCGCGGCGCTCGTGATCTCCGGGACGCCCTGGCCGAACGCCAGGAAGCCCCAGCACGCGATCGTCCCGTCGAGCTCGACGCCGCAGCCGTAGCTCCAGCCGGAGCTGATCGACTGGAATCCGACGCCGGTGGGAAGCCCGCTGACCTGGTGTCTGTCGTCGTTGCCCCAGCAGTGCGGCGTGCCGTTCGGCTCGACCCCGCAGGTATGGTCCTTGCCGGCGGAGACCGATGCGAACTTGACGCCTGCGGGGACACCGCTCGCGCCCTGGCCGTGGTTGTCCAGGCCCCAGCATTCGACGGTGTCGTCGCGCGCGGTGTCGGAGGGCTCGTCGAGGATGCCGCAGACGGTGCTGTCGCCGGTGCTGATCGTCGAGAAGTGGTCGGTCGCCGGCGGCATGTCCGACAGGACGTCGCCAGGCAGGCCCCAGCACTGCGGGATCCCGTCGACCCCCAGCGCGCAGCTGTAGCTGTGGCTGGCGCCGACCTCGAGGAAGGGGCCGGTGTGAGTCTCGACCTGGCGTCCGCCCGGGACGTCCGGGCCGACGGCGCCGTTGTCGTTGTCGCCCCAGCAGACCACGTCGCGGTCGGTCGCCAGCGCGCACACGTGGCTGTTGCCGACCGAGATCTGGCTGAAGCTGCCGGTCGGAGCCAGCCCCTTCATTCTGTACATGTCGTCGGCGGCGAGCCAGCAGGCGACCGACTGGTCGGCGTCGATCCCGCAGGGAACGCTCATCACGCCGTAGCCGTCGACGGCGTCCGTCGGGAGCGTCCAGATGCTCGACGAAGCGTTCTGGCCGAAGCAGACGATCGTGCCGTCGGCTCGCTGCCCGCAGGTGTTGTACTCGCCGGCCTTGACGGTCAGGGAGTCGGCCTGGGCAGCCTGGGCGCAGGCGAGCGCGAGCAGTGCCGCCGCCGCGCACGCCGCCAGCAGGCGCAGCGGGGATCGACATGGTCGAGATGATGACAAGGGGGCCTCCTGGACGCGACCGAGAACAACGCTGATCCGGTGATCGGCGCACGGACGCTATCGCTTGAGTCAGCGAGAGCATCGCCGGCGACGGTGGCGAGGCTCAGCTCGCGAACGTCTGACCCTCCCTCGCGAGCGCGCGTCGGAGGCGACGCGGGCGTCACACATCATCATGGTTTGGGAGCAACGATGATGGCCATCCCGGGCTGTCTCTGACACAGCAGGCGCCCGGTCCGTCGACATGCTGCCCGATTTACGGCTCTCCACGCATGGCGCGCGATTGTGACGCTAATCAGCTACGTGGTGGACAGGACAGCCGATCATTAATGATCGAGCGTCAGCTGCAGCGTCTTGTCGTCGCATCGACGGTCGTGAAGTCAGTCCGCTGACCGTACCGGCCGATATCGGGAACCGCGCGTAAAGGTACGTGCGCAGCTGTCGATACTCCCGAAGTCAGGGGGGCTGTCCAGTAACCGATGGAGGCACCATCCGCTCTCCCCTGCTCATCGCAGCGATCGTCCTTGCGCTGCCGCTTGCCGCTCCCGTCGCCCAAGCTGCATCCGGTCCCCAGTCGGTCTTGACCGCCGCGGTCGGCCATGCCCCCTCGCCGGTCCCCGGGAGCAGACGCCTCGGATCGGCACCGAGCGACCAGGCGATCAGCCTCGACATCGTGCTCGCGCCGCGCGATCCCGACGCGCTTGCGGCATTCGTCCGCGACGTCTCCACCCCTGGCTCTCCGTCCTTCGGCGACTTCATCGCGCCGGGCGAGTTCGCGGGTCGGTTCGGGCCCGCGCCGTCGACGATCGACGCGGTCAGCGCCGCGCTGCGAGCCGCAGGCCTGAGTCCCGGCAGACCGTCCCGCAGCGGTCTGGTGATCCCGGTCACGACGACGGTCGCCGAGGCCGAGGCGGCGTTCCAGATCTCGATCGAGAGCTACCGCCTGCCCTCCGGCGAGGAGGCCGTGGCGAACGTCGGGCGCCCGCAGCTCGCGGCGTCGGTCGCCCCGGCGGTGGATGCGATCGTGGGACTCGACACCCGCGCGCGCGTACAGCCCGAAGGGCTGCGAAGGAGCGTCCGACCGCCTGGCGGGCCACGCGCCGCCGCGACCCCGAGCGCCGCTCCCGCGCTCACCCCGGCCCTCCTCGTCGGGTCCAGCGGCCCGCGGCCGTGCGCGCAGTTCGCCTCGCTGGCGCAGAGCAACGGCCTCTACACGATGGACCAGATCGCGTCGGCATACGACATGTCCGGCTTCTACGCCGCCGGCAACGGCGGTGCGGGCGCGTCGATCGCGCTCGCGGAGTTCGAGCCCTACCGCGCTTCTGACATCCAGGCGTTCCAGAGCTGCTACGGGACGAGCGCGACGGTCACCAATCAGAACGTCGGGAGAGGTCCCGGCACCGGCGCCGGCTCCGGCGAGGCGGCGCTCGACATCCAGGTGGCGATCGGGATCGCGCCAGAGGCGAGAATCCTCGTCTATCAGGGTCCCAACGACGGCAGCACAGACGTCTACGCGAGAATCGCCGACGACGACCTCGCGCAGGTCGTCAGCACGAGCTGGGGCGTCTGCGAGACCAGCGCCAACGCGAACATGGTCGCCGCGGAGGCGACGATCTTCCAGCAGATGGCGGCTCAAGGGCAGACGGTCGTCGCCGCCTCGGGCGATCAGGGCTCGAGCGACTGCTACTCGTCCAGAGCGACGAGCGCGACGCAGCTGGCCGTCGACGACCCGGCCAGCCAGCCGGCCGTCACGGGCGTCGGCGGCACCACGATGACGCAGCCGAGCGACCCGCCCGTCGAGCAGGTCTGGAACCGGTCGGCCACGCGCGAGGGCAGCGGAGGAGGCGGGATCTCGACACGCTGGACGATGCCTGCCTGGCAGACCGGGCCCGGCGTGATCGGCACCGGCTCGAGCGCGAGACCGTGCCAGGCGAGATCGGGCTACTGCCGGCAGGTGCCCGACGTCGCCGCCCTCGCCGACCCGCGCACCGGCTACGTGATCCGGTACAACGGCAACACGATCGGCATCGGCGGGACCTCCGCCGCTGCTCCCCTGTGGGGTGCCCTGACCGCGCTCGTGCTCCGCTCGCCCGGGTGCGTCACAAGCGGCCGGCTGGGGCTCCTGAGCCCCGCCCTGTACAGACTCGCCGCCGGCACGCTCATCGGACTCAACGACATCACGATCGGCGACAACGACTACCTCGGCACGCACGGCGGGCTGTACCCGGCCGGCGCCGGCTACGACATGGCGAGCGGACTGGGCACGCCGATCGGCGGCGCGCTGCAGGCCGGCCTCTGCGGCACGGCGACCGCACCGACGTTCACGAGCACGGCCGACGCGACGTTCACGGTCGCGAGCGCGGCGGCCGTCACCGTGACCGCCTCCGGCACGCCGGCTCCGCGCCTGCGTCTGCTCAGCGGCACGCTTGCGGCCGGTCTCGCGTTCAGCGACGAAGGCGGCGGCAGGGCGACGATCTCCGGCACTCCCGCCGCCGGCTCGGCGGGCAGATACACCGTGGTGATCGAAGCCGCCAACGGCGTCGCACCGGCGGCTTCGCAGACATCGGTCCTGACCGTGACCGACGCGGTGACGTCCGCACCCCCCGTCGACCCACCCCCGCCAGCGGCTGCGCCCGCCATCCCGACTCCCACCTCGGCGCTCCCACCGCCGGCGACCGCCCCGCCGACCATCACGCCGGCACGCGGCGGCGCGGCCGTCAGACTCGCGGCGATCGCAACGCGGACGCTGAGGGTTGAGCCCGGCGGGCGGATGACGGTCCGGCTCGCCTGTCCGAGGGGCACCGGCGGATGCACGATGGCGGCGACGCTGACCCCCGCGGGCGGCGGCAAAGGCACGCTGACGACGATCTCGACGCTCGCCCGCTCTCGCACGGTCGCGGTCGCCTCCGGGCGCAGTCGTGCCGTCACGTTGAGGCTGGGACAGCGCGACCGCCGCCGGCTGGCGCGGGCGCGACACGGCCGCCTGCGCGCGCAGCTGACGATCCGGGCGCGCTTCGGAGACCGCGTCGGCCGCGTGAGCGCACCGCTCCTGCTGCAATCGCGTCGTCCATGAATTTCACCACGCGAGATTCACGTAGCCGTTTGGTCGCAATGTCGTCACTCGTAACCGTGACAGAGTCACGATCCACCGCGCCAGAATGCTGAGCTTCGATCATATGTCCACTTAGCGAGAAGTCGCCCGGAACCTCGCTTTGCAAATGACGAGAACCGGGAATTCGTTCACTCAATCATTCCTGCCCACCCGTGGCAGGACCACTGGAGGTACCAGATGCAACGCTTTCCTCGCTCGGTCGCGGGCGTATCCGTCGCCGTGCTCGCAGCTGCGACGTTCGCGCCGCCGGCCGTCGCCGCAGTCACGACCCCGGCACCGCCGGAGTACCAGACCCGCGGCGTGCTCGACGACCTGCTCGGCCTCGACCTGGGAGGCACGCTCGACGGCTTGGTCGGCAGAGCCCAACAGACTCAGCTGAGGCAGCTGCTCGGCCTGCTGCAGAGCGGCAGAACTCCGACCGGCACCGACCTCGCTCCGCTCACCGGCATCCTCGACCAGCTCGCCGGCACGGCAGGTCTGCCGGCGGGCGTGCAGTCTCTGCTGCAGCAGATCGTAGATCTGCTCGACGCCGGCGGCACCACTCCGCTGGCCCCCGGCGTGCTGACTCCGGTGGGCAGGCTCCTGCAGCAGCTGGCGACCACCGACGGGGTGCCGACACCGGTCGCGCAACTCCTCGACGGCCTCGGCGACACGCTGGACGGCGACGGGACGGCGGGCCTTCCGATCAGCGGCGCGCTGTCGCTGCCGGCGAGCGCGGTCGATGCGCTCAACGGCGTCCTCAGCGCGCTCCAGAACGGCGGTCAGCCGACCGCCGAGCTGCTGCGGCCGCTGATCCCGCTGCTGCAGCAGGTGGCCGCCACTCCAGGGCTGCCGGCGTCGCTCTCCAGCCTCATCGGCGGGCTGGTCGGCACGCTGCAGGGAACGAACGGCATGCTCGACCCGCTCGTGACGGGACAGCTCTCCAGCGTCCTGGGCCTCGTCGGCAACACGGCGGGCGTCGACACCGCGACCAGAGACACGATCCAGCGGACGACGACGATCCTCAACGGAGCCGCCGGCACCCCCGGCGCCCCGGGCGCCCCCGGCGCGGGTGGCAGCGCGGGCGGGACGACCGGAGCGGGGGGAGGTGGGTCCGCCGCGCCGCTCTCGCGCAGAGCGACGGCCAGAGACAAGGCCGTCGTCAAGAAGGTCGTTCTGAACAGACAGCGCACGATCGCCTCGGTCACCATCGCCTGCCCGAAGAGCGCTCCGGCGACCTGCGTCGTCAAGCTCGGCGCACGCTCCAGAGGCAAGCTCGCCGTCAGACGGACGATCGGCACCCGGATCGCGCCGAACAAGTCGAAGGTCGCCAGATTGCGCCTGACCGCGACGGCGACGAGAGCGCTGCGCAGAAGAGGAGGCAGCCTGAGAGTCAACCTCGCCACCACGTTCGGAACGCAGAAGTTCTCGGCCAGCAAGGCCGTGAAGCTCGCGAGACCGAAGGCGAAGGTGAAGATGAAGGCGAAGAGCAGGCTCGACCGCCGCTGAGCCGCAGCGCAAGCAGGGGCGAATCGCCGTGCACGTGCGATTCGCCCCGCAGGCGGCTCACCCGTTGACGCGGTCCTGCGCGTTCGCCGGGACCCTCACCCGTGCGGCTTCGCTCTCGCCGATCGTCGCTCTCTCTCGTGGTGTGCGCGGAGCAGCCGCGCGATCTCCGCGAGCCGCGCCTCCAGCTGATCGAACTGTCTTCTCAACGCGGCCGGCAGCGCCGGATCGAGCCGCGCGCGGTCGGTCTCCCGCAATGCGTCGGCGAGGTCGTCGACCGCCGCGACGGAGCGAAGACCCGCGCTGGCGAAGCGCTGCCCCGCCGCCGCCAAGCGCCGCTGGGCCGTGTCGGACAACGCTCGGACGCGCTCCAGGCCGGCCCGCTCCCGCTCCAGCGCCCGCTCGAGCCGGCCAGCGTAGGCGTCGGCGGCGTCCAAGCGGGTCTGCTGTGACGCCGCCAGCTGACGTCGCACCGCTGCGAGCTGCGCGTCAGCGGCGCGGTTGGCCCGCGTCAGCGCCTGCTCGCGCTGCTGCTGACCGTCGACCAGGACCGCCGTCAGCTCGTCGACGGTCCCGCCGCTGCGCGAGAGCAGGATCGATGCCAGCACGAGCGCCCACGCAAGCGCGACCGTCAGCAGCGCGAGCGCGAGATAGGCGACGCGACCCCAGTTGGTCGACCGCTGCCCGCTCTCAGCCGTGGGCGTCGTAGTGCGCATCTCGTCGTACTTGTCCGTGCCGGTGTCGCCGCGGCGCCCGGTCCGGGGCGCCGCGGCCGGGTGTGGGTCAGGCGACGCGGGACTCGGCGATCGAACCCGCATCCTCGAGACGCGCGAACCACGCCGCCTCCTCCTCCGGGATGGGCTGGGGCATCACCAGCCCGGCCTCCATCAGCCACTGCGACGGGAGGTCCATGGTCGAGACGACGATCTGCCCGGCCGGCACGCCGACGACGTCGAGCACGAGTTCGTGGATGCGGCGCATGATCGCGTGGCGGGTCGCGTCGGAGCGCCCGGCGCGGATGCCGCCGTTGACGATCACCGAGGGGGCGACGCCCCCGGCGGTGTAGCCGAACCCCTCCGGGATCGGAAGGAAGACGACGCGGATGAACGGCTCCGGGGCGTTGGTCTCCTCGGAGTGGATGCGGGTGATGCCCTCGGCGAGGCGGTCGCGCTGGTCCT
The DNA here is from genome assembly GCF_030646165.1 of Conexibacter sp. CPCC 206217. Classification (GTDB taxonomy): domain Bacteria; phylum Actinomycetota; class Thermoleophilia; order Solirubrobacterales; family Solirubrobacteraceae; genus Conexibacter. Next base: position 112,371 of record NZ_JAUTDO010000001.1, read on the forward strand.
CGTCGAGCGGGACGCCGATGGCGCCGAACTGATAGACGGGCATGGCATGTCCTTTCGGGACGGTGTTGGTTGACGCGTCCCAGCATCGATCGACGCGACCCGCGGCGCAGCAGTAAGCGGCTACTGCACCTTCCCCGCCGGTACTGCAGCAGCTCCGTGCTTGATGTATGTAGGCATACATATTATGCTGGGCGGCATGTCTGTCCCACGAGACCATCCCCATGTCACCGTCGACGACGTCGCGTCCGGCGTCCTGCTGGCGTCGCTCGACTCCGGCGAGCTGGGGCTGCTCGAGCCGCCGTTGGCCGAGGGCCTGCGTGCCGTCGTGCGCCGCGCCGAGGACGACCCCGACGTGCGCGCGGTCGTCATCACGGGCACGCATCCGCACCGCTTCGTGAGCCACGCGAGCATCCGCTGGCTGCAGGAGGGCGGCCGCGACAGCCCCTCGGTCGGCCCGCGCGCCGCCGCCGCGTTCGGCAGGCTCGGCACCGCGGTCAACCGCACCCGGGTGCTGGAGCCGCTGGCCCGCCGGACGCCGCTGGCCGGGATCCTCGAGCTCGACCGGTTCCACGACACGCTCCTGCGCATGAACGCCAGCGGCGCGATCTTCGTCGCCGCCCTGAACGGCTCGGCCCTGGGCGCGGGCGCCGAGCTGTCGTGGGCCTGCGACCTGCGGCTGATGGCCGAAGGCGAGCACTTCATCGGCCAGCCCGAGATCCTGCTGGGCTTCAACCCGGGCGGCGGCGGCACCCAGCGCCTGACCCGCCTCGTCGGTACGCATCGCGCGCTGCTGGCGATCCTCGAGGGCCGGCCGTTCCCCGCCCGGGAAGCGCTCGACGTCGGCCTGATCGACGAGCTGGTGCCGCCCGACCGGCTCCTCTCACGAGCGGTCGAGGCGGCCGAGGGCTTCGCCCGGCGGTCAAAGGACGGCATCGCCGCCGTGAAGCGCTCGGTATACCTGGGCGGATCGGAGCCGCTCGCCGACGGGCTGCGCCGCGAGCGCGCGGAGTTCGTCTCGATCCTGGGCGGCGCCGACGCCCAGGAGCGCATGCTGGAGTACATGGCTCGCACCGACGCCGACGGCGAGCTGCCCCTCTACGATCCGCAGCTGTACGCGGAGGCGCTGCGAAGCGGCCGGGTGCCGGGACCGTGACCGGCCAGGCGGCCGCCGTCGAGCGGCTCGACGTGGCGTTCCCCTCCGGTGACGCGTCCTGCTCGGCCTGGCTCCATCGTCCCGTCGGCGACCGGCTCGCGCCCGTCGTCGTCCTCGGCCACGGACTCGGCGCCACGCGGGAGATGCGCCTGGACGCCTACGCCCGGCGCTTCGCCGCGCACGGGCTCGCCGCGCTGGCCTTCACCTACCGGCACTTCGGCGACAGCGAGGGCACGCCCCGCCAGCTGCTGTCGGTCGCGCGCCAGCTGGAGGACTGGGAGAGCGCCATCGCCCACGTGCGCACGCGCAAGGACGTCGACGGCCGCCGCGTGGCGATCTGGGGCAGCTCGTTCGGCGGCGGCCACGCGATCACGATCGCCGCACGCCATCCCGAGCTCGCCGCGGCCGTCGCACAATGCCCCTTCACCGACGGCCTCGCCTCGGCCCGTGCGCTGGGCCTCGCCACTTCCGTCAAGGCCATTCCGCTGCTGCTGCGCGACACGCTGGCCGCGATCGCAGGGCGGCCGCCCGTCACGATTCCCGTCGCCGCGCCGCCCGGCGATGTCGCACTGATGAACGCCCCCGACGCCGCCTCCGGGTACCACGCGCTGATCCCTGACGGGCTGCCGTTCCGCAACGAGGTCGCCGCCCGGATCATCCCGTCTCTGAGCGCCTACCGTCCCGGTCGAGCGGCCAAGGACGTGCGCATCCCGATCCTCTTCTGCGTCAGCGACACCGACACCGTCGCGCCGCCGGGCCCGACGCTCCGCTACGCGCGGACGGCACCGCACGGCGACGTGCGTCGCTACGACGCGGGCCACTTCGCGTTCTACGTCGGCGAGACATTCGAGCAGATCGTCGCCGACCAGGTCGAGTTCCTCACCAGCCGGCTTCTATGATCGACGCCGGAACACGCGATGCCCCGGCACTCGGACGCCAAGATTAAGATGATCAAGAGCGCGGTGCGCCTGCAGCGCACGCGCGGCGTGGCCGGGACCGCGTTCTCCGACGTCCTGGCCGACAGCGGCGCGCCGCGCGGCTCGGTCTACCACCACTTCCCCCAGGGGCGCGGCCAGCTGGCCGAGGCGGCCACCGAGCACGGCGCCGAGTGGATCGCCGAGCAGCTCGAGGAGATGCTCGCCGGCGGCGATCCCCTCGCGGCGCTCGAAGCATTCGTCGACCTGTGGTCTGGCGTCGTGCTCGAGGAGGCGTACCAGGCCGGCTGCGCCGTCGCGGCGGGCGCGCTGGATCCGGACCACGACTCCGGCGCGCGGCGCGCGGCGGCTGCGGGCTTTCGCCGCTGGGAGACGCTCCTGGCCGATGCGTTCGCACCGCACGTGGGCGCAGATCAGGCGCAGGCGCTGGCCGTGACGTGCATCGCCGCGATCGAAGGCGCGCTGATCCTCGTGCGCGCGGAGGCGAGCCTGCGGCCGTTGGAGCTGGTCGCCGAGCAGCTGAGCAGGGTGCTGTTCCAGTCGATCGCGGCCCAGAAGTAGAAGCAGACGTACCGCCCGGCCAGCTCGTCGAGGATCCGCTCGTAGACCTCGCGCCAGGCGAGGGTGGTCCCCAAGCATCATCGGTATGTATGTATGTATACCTACTTAGTCAACGGTGTATCATCGCTCGGCAGCTTGCGCCCGCTTGCGGGGCACGTCCCTTGAGGCTTTCGTTGTGCGGTACACCTCTCCCACGACCTGGCCGCTCATCGGCCGCAGCGCGGACCTCGCGCTCATCGGCGAGCTGCGCCGCGGCCGACGCGCCTGCGGCGTCGTCATCCAGGGTACGGCCGGAGTCGGCAAGTCGCGCCTCGCGCGCGAAGCGCTCGGTGCCGCCGCGCAGGACGGGGACCTCACCGAATGGGTCCAGGCGACGAGCAGCGCAGCCACCGTGCCGCTTGCGGCGTTCGCCAGCCTGCTGAGCCACGAGGTCGACTCCGACGATCCGCTGACGATCATGCGTCGGTCCGCCGACGCCTTACGGGCGCGTGCCGGCCGCCGCCGGCTCGTGCTCGGCGTGGACGACGTCCAGCTGCTGGACCCAACCTCCGCCGCGCTGGTGCAGCACCTGGCGGCCTCCGGTGCCGCCTTCGTCGTCGTGACCGCCCGCACCGGTCAGCCGTGCCCCGACGCGATCACCTCGCTGTGGAAGGACTCCGGGGTCGAGCGCCTCGCGCTCGACGTGCTCGGCGAGGACGACACGATCCGGCTGGTCGAGTCGGCGCTCGGAGGACCGGCCTCCCAGGCGGCGCTCGACTGGCTGGTCACGACGAGCGCCGGCAACGCGCTGTTCCTGAGCGAGCTGCTCCGCGGCGCCCTCGAGAACGGCGCGATCGAGCGACGCGACGGGCTCTGGCGCCTCGTGGCGCCGGACGCGGCCGTCAGCGCCTCGCTCAAGCACCTCATCCTCGAGCGGACTCGGTCCCTGTCCGAGCGGCAGCGCGAGGTGCTCGAGATCCTGGCGCTGGCCGAGCCGCTGCCGCTGGACGAGCTGCTGACGCTCAGCGCGCCGGACGTCGTGGGCTCGTTGGAGGAGCAGGCGATGATCGAGCTGCGCTCCTCGCGCGGACAGGTCACCGCCGGCTCGGGCCACCCGTTGTACAGCGAGGTGGTCCGCGCGTCGATGCCCGTCATCCGCGGCCGGATCCTCCGCGTCCGCGTGGCGCAGGCGTTCAGGAGCCGCAAGGCGCTGACGCCCGGCGAGGCGCTGCGCGTCGTCACCTGGCTGTTGGAGGCGGACGAGGCACCCCCCGCCGAGCTGGTGCTCGACGCCGCGCGCGCCGCGCTCGCCGCCGGAGATCCGGAGGCGGGGGAGCGGCTGGCCGCCGTGGCGATCGAGCACGGCGCCGGAGCCGAGGCGACGATCGAGCTCGCGCGATCCCATGTCGCGCGCCGGCGCTTCGACGCCGCCGAGGCCCTGCTCGCTCCGCTCGAGGGCGAGCTGCCCGACGCCGGCACGAGCCTGACCTACCTGGAGCTGCGCGCCTCGTATCTGTTCTGGGAGCGCAAGGATCCGGACGCCGTGACGGCGCTGCTCCTCCGCGCCTGCGCGTGGCACGACGAGCCGGCCTGGAGGCGGCGGCTGCAGTCCCTCGAGCTGCGCTTCGCCGCGATCGGCGGGCGACGCCTCGACGTCGCCGGTGCCACCGAGACGCTCCTGACCCATCCGGCGACGGACGCGGACCTCCAACGACGCGTGGCGCCCGCGCACGCGCTTCACCTGTTCCTCGAGGGGCATGCGCTCGAGGCCCGATCGCTGGCGCGCAGCGCGTGGCCGTCCGTTCCGCTGAGCGACCAGGCCGAGCGCGTCGGCTTCGCCACGTACGTCCTCGTCGCCATCGAGACGGGCGGCGGGCACGAGCAGCTCGACGGCGAGATCTCCCGCGCCCTGGTCGCGAGCGTCCGCGCCGAGGACCACGTCGCGGCCGGGCTGGCCGCGCTCGGCCTCGCCTTCCTGGGGCAGCTGGCGGGACGGCTCGGCGACGCCCGGCGATGGCTCGCCGAAGCCGAGCTGCACTTCGAGCTCGGCGACACGTTCGGCGCGGCCGTCATCGCCCGGGCCGTCGCCACCTGGGTCGCCTGCGCGGACGGCCGGTCCGACGACGCCGCGCTCGCCCTCCGCCGCTGCGAAGCGGCGCTCGGCGGCGCCGACCCCCTGCCGATCCAGCAGCCGTACGTCGCGCGAGCGCGCGCCTGGGCGCGCGCCGCCGCGGGCCGCCCCGACGAGGCTCGGGAGCTCCTGCTCGCGGCCGCCTCCGACGCTGACGACCGGCCTGTCTACGCGACCGTCCTCGCCTATGAGGCGGTTCGGGCCGGCACGCGGCCGCGTGACGTGGAGGAGCGGATCCGACGGGCCGCGACGCGCCTCGACGGACCGCTCTCCCGCGCCTGTGCCGCCGACGTCCAGGCCCGGGCGGCCGGGGACGCCGCCGGCACCCTGGTCGCCGCCGAGCGGCTCGAGGCGGCGGGCGCCCTGGCGTACGCCGGCGAAGCCGCGCTCGCGGCGGCGGCGCTCTTCCGCGATCAGGGTCGTCACGACTCCGCGCGGCGCGCGCTCGCGCGCGCCCGGGCGCTGCACGCCCGTGGGCAGGGCGGCGCCGAGCCCCGCCTCGACGGCCTCGACGGCCCCGCGATCGGCCTCACGACCCGGCAGGAGCAGCTCGTCACGCTCGCAGCAGAAGGACTCAGCAACGCCGAGATCGCCGAGCGCCTCGTACTGTCGATCCGGACCGTCGAGTCGCACATCTACCGGGCCATGCAGAAGCTGGGCGTCGACGACCGCCGCCAGCTGTCATCACATCTGCCGCGGCGTCCCGCCCGCTGAGCAACGGCCGCGCGAGCGCCGCGGCGGCCAACCGGAGGTCGTGCGCCGCGCCGCCGCCCAGCGACTCGGCCGCGAAGTCGTCCACGCCCTTCACCGACGGGCCTGAGGCGTCCGCCGCTGCTTCGCCCGAGAGCCGAACGGCCGGTACGCCAGCAGCGCCGTACGGGCGCCGCCTACTCGGCGTAGTCGCCGATGCGCGTGCGGAAGGCGCTGATCGCCTGGGCGACCGCGGTGGCCTCATCGAGCGTCATCTCAGCGATCCCGAACTTCATCTCGGTCAGCGCCTCGGTCGCGCCGATGACCACCTTATGACCGCGCGGCGTCAGCTTCGCGAAGACGAGGCGGCGGTCCTCCTCGCTGCGCACCCGCTCGACGAGGCCCTTCGACTGCAGTTGGTCGATCGTGTTGGTGACCGTCGCCGGGTGGACCATCAGGCGGCGACCCATCCGCCCCAGCGGCACTGCGCCGTTGGGGCTGAAATACAGGAGCAACAACGCTTCGAATTGAGGGTTGTTGATTCTGAACGGACGCAGCTCGCGGTCGATCGACGTCGTCATCAGCTGCTGCATCCGCATCATCGCCGTCGCCGCCTCGAGATGCTCGATCGCGAGCATGCCGTGGGATCTCCACAGGCGGACGACCTCGGCGACCGGATCAAGGGCCGGGGCGTTCTGTTTGTCGGCGGTTGCCACGCTGAGACCGTATCAGGGCGAGCAGCCCGATCCGCTGCTTCCGTTGGGGCTCGGATAGTTCGATGGTCGTAGGAGGTGCACGGTCATCTCCCCATCTCGTCTCTATGTTGGCTGTTGCTGTCGCCAGTTTTGTTTGATGAGCGACGATAAGACATCCACATGATCACCATTGGTCAGCGAGGCAACCACGCCGCCCGCCCGCGTGCCGAGCAGACACGACGACGACAGCGCGACCGCGCGACAACGCCGCGACCCGCTGCGGCGTCGGCGCGAGCAGCGGGAGGCCGTCGCCGAGCCCGTCGGCCGCCGTCGACGCCGTGAACGCGCCGTCGGGATCTCCGGGATCGAGCGCCACCATGCCGGAGCAGTCCGCGTCCGAGGTCGCGACGACGCCGATCGCCATCAGCACGAGCGGGAAGGCTCCAACGAGTTTGGCGCGCTGACCCCGTTTGCGGCCTCATGCAGCTCATCGGCGCTGACGAGCTTCACGCGCGGGCGGCCGTGCGGCTCGCCGCGCGCGGTCTCGTGCGCGTCGATCGCGCGCCAGCCCTCCCAGCCGACGACGCGGCCGCCGCGCCGCGCGAGCCAGTCGTCGCCCGGCCGCGGCAACGCGGGCGCGCCGAGCGCGCCGGCGTCGCGGTCGGCGAGCAGGTGCGCGACGGTGCCGGCGGCGTCCTTCTTGTTGGCGCCGATCACGCCGCTGGGCCCGCGCTTGATCCAGCCGACGACGTACTCGCCGAGCTGCGGACGGCCGCCGGCGTCGACGACGCGCCCGCCGTCGTTGCGGATCAGGCCGCGCCGCTCGTCGAACGGGATCCCGGCGACCGGCACGCCGCGGTAGCCGATCGAGCGGATCGCGAGCCCGCACGGGATCTCCTCGGTGACGCCCGTGGGGACGGCGCGCAACGCGCCGTCCGCGCCGGCCTCGATCCGGTTGACCGAGACGCGCACCGCCTCGACGCGGCCGTCGCCGAGCAGCGCCAGCGGCGAGCGCAGGAAGCGCAGCACGACACGGTGCTCGTGACCCCTCGGCGGGCGGCCGGCGTAGTCGGCCAGCAGCGCGACGTTGCGGCGGCTGGTCGCGTCGCCCGCCTGCTCCAACCAGCCGTGCGACAGGGGATCGAGCGCCGCCTCCTCGGCCGCCACGACGACGTCGGCGCGCATCAGCTCCCCCAGCTCGCGCAGCTCCGGGTTGGTGAAGGCGGCCTGCGCCGGCCCGCGGCGGCCGAGCAACACGACCTCGCGCACGTTCGACGAGCCCAGCGCCTCGATCGCGTAGTCGGCGGCGTCGGTGACGCGCAGCTCGTCCGGGTGCAGCACGAGCATGCGGGCGACGTCGATCGCGACGTTGCCGTTGCCGATCACGACCGCGCGCTCGGCGCTCAGGTCGAAGTCGCGGTGGGCGTGGTGCGGATGGCCGTTGTACCAGGCGACGAACTCGGTCGCGGGCAGCGAGCCCAGCAGCTCCTCGCCCGGGATCCCGAGGCGGTTGTCGGTCGCCGCGCCGATCGCGTAGACGACCACGTGATAGCGCTCCAGCAGCTCCGCGCGGCTGACGTCGGCGCCCAGCTCGACGCCGCCGAAGAAGCGGAACGACGCATGGCGCGCGGTTCTCTCGAACACGCGCGTGACGGCCTTGATGTTCGGATGGTCGGGCGCGACGCCCGCGCGGACGAGCCCGAACGGCGTCGGGAGCACGTCGTAGAGGTCGACCGCGAAGCCCTCCGCCAGCAGCATCGCGGTCGCGTAGAAGCCGGACGGACCGGCGCCGACGACTGCACAGTTCAACGTCATGCGGCGAGACCGTAGCCGATCTGTTTGTCGTGTGATAGTTGTTGTTCAAAATATCGCCAACCAAATGGAGTGAGTGGTGGAAGCCAGCCTGCTGTTGGAGGAGGCGGCCGTGCAGGAGGAGTTCTTCGAGCGCGGCTGGACCGACGGGCTCCCGGTCGTCCCGCCGACGCCGCAGCGCGTCCAGGCGCTGCTCGACGTCGTCAGCGCCGAGGACCCGGACGTGCTGGTCGGCTACCTCGCCTCGCGCCAGCGCGGCGTGACGATCGGCAAGGCGGCGACGAACGCCGTGATGGCCGGCTGCCGGCCGGAGTACTTCCCTGTCGTCGTCGCGGCCGTCGAGGCGATGTTCGACCCCGCCTTCAACCTGCACGGGGTGCTGACGAGCACCGGCGGCGCCGCGCTGTGCGCGATCGTCAGCGGGCCGATCGCGACCGAGATCGGGATGAACGCGCGCCACAACGCGCTCGGCGAGGGCAACCGCGCCAACGCGACGATCGGGCGATCGCTGCGGCTGATCGCCTCCAACGTGCTCGGCGCGCGCGCCGGCGAGTCCGACGGCACCTCGATCGGCCATCCCGGCCGCTACTCGTTCTGCTTCGCCGAGGATCCGCCGCCGGCGCCGTGGCAGCCGATCCGCGCGCAGGCCGGCTACGCGCACGCCGACACGACGGTCAGCCTCGTGCCCGTCGAGGGCCCGCACCAGCTCGCGCAGCAGCTGACCGACGACGCGACCGACGTCCTGCGCTCGTTCGCACGCTCGATCAGCCATCCGACCTGGATGGGCACCGGCAAGGGCAGCCAGGGCGTGCTGCTGCTCGGCCCCGAGCACACCGGCTTCTGCATCGCCGCCGGCATGTCCCAGGACGACGTGCGCGCGTTCGTCTGCGAAGCGAGCCGCATCGCGCCCACCGAGCTGACCGCGGCCGGCGTCCACCTCGAGCAGAACTCCCAGCACGACATGACGCCCGGACCCGACGGCAAGCTCGGATCGCTGCGCTCGCCCGAGGACCTGCTGCTGGTGACGGCCGGCGGCGAGGGCGCGGGCTGGTCGGCGTGGCTGCCGAACTGGGCGCCGAAGGTCCATGCGCAGCGCGTCACCAGACGCGTGCGCCCGGCCGGCGAGGCGCTGCCGGAGTGCGGCCCCGACGGCTGCATCGTCCCCGCGATGAGGAGTTGAGCCGGATGAGCCTGATCACCGTCCTGACCCCCGACGAGCACGGCCCCGCCGCGGCCGAGACGATCGCGCTGGCAGAGCGCTCGGCGCTGCCGCGGCGGCCCGTGATCGGTCTCGTCGTCAACGGCAAGCCGCTCGCCGACGAGCTGATGCACGCGCTCGCCGACGAGCTGGGCCAGCGGCTCGGGCGGCCGCTGGAGGTCGTGCTCGTGCGCAAGCCGAGCGCCGGCCACCAGCTCGCCGACGACGTCGCCGACGCGCTCGCGCAGCGCGCCGACTGGGCGATCGCCGGCCTCGGCGACTGCGGCGCCTGCTCGACCTGCAGCCTCTACGACGCGGTCATGCTGGAGCGCCGCGGCGTGCCGGCGACCGTCCTGATCACGGAGCCGTTCCAGACCCTGATCGCATCGATCGCGGCCAAGCTCGGCGCGCCTGGGTATCACTCGATCGCGGTCCCGCACCCGGTCTGGGGCAAGGACGAGGCGCAGCTGCGCTCGCTCGCCCGCCCGGTCGCCGCGACTGCGGTGACGCAGCTGCTGGCGCCGCTGCGCGGCGGTGTGGCGGCAGCCTGACCCGGGAATTACTATGATGTCCAAGCATCTGTAGTCCAACAGATCACGAGGAGGAGATACCGATGGCTGCGACGACCGTCGATGCCCGGACACGCGAGGTGCTCGACCCGGTGGGCCCCGTGCGAACGATCCGCCACGAGCGCGCACCGCGCCTGCGGACGCTCGCCGGCGCGCGCATCGGGATCCTCGAGAACAGCAAGCCGAACGCCGACGTGCTGATCGGCGGCGCCGTCGACCACCTCGTCGAGCAGGGGGCGCAGCTGGTCCGCCACAGCACCAAGCCCGGCCCCGCCTCGCCCGCCCCGTACGACTGGTACGAGGCGTTCGCGGCGGAGTGCGACGCGGTCCTGACCGGTTCGGGTGACTGCGGCTCGTGCACGTCGTGGAGCGTCTACGACTCGATCGAGCTGGAGCGGCGCGGCGTGCCGGTCGTGCTGATGGCGACCGACGAGTTCCGCCCGCTGGCTGAGAGTGAGCGCGAGACGCTCGGCCTCCCGCAGCTCGGGATCGCGCTCGTGCCCTATCCGACCGGGGGCGTCGACCCCGAGCAGACGCGCGCGAAGGGCCGCGCTGCCGGGCCGCGCGTCGCCGCGCTGCTGCTCGGGCAGGCGACCGGTACCGCTGCGTGACGACCGTCGGGGCGCCCGCCGAGCGGATCGCGCTCGGCGGCGCGGCGTTCTTCGACCACGCGGAAGCCGCCGGCTGGACCGACGGCCTGCCGGTGCTGGAACCGACGCCCGAGGCGGTCGCGGCGCTGCTGGCGACGGTCGCGCGCGACCCCGCCGAGCTGCTCGGCCACGTCCCGCCGCGGTGGGGCGAGCTGACCGTCGAGCGGGCCGCGATCAACGCCGTCATGGCCGGCTGCCGGGCCGAGGTCTTCCCGGTCGTAGTGGCCGCCTGCGAGGCGATGCTCGACCCGGCGTTCAACCTCTTCGCGGTGCAGGCGACGACCAACCCGGTCGGCCCGACGGTGATCGTCAACGGCCCGATCCTCAACGCGCTCGGGATCAGCAGCGGCGCCGGCTGCCTGGGCCCCGGCAGCCGCGCCAACATGACGATCGGCCGCGCGCTGCGGCTGATCATGCTCAACCCCGGCGGCGCCGAGGTGGGCCCGATCGACCGCGCCACGCACGGCTACCCCGGCAAGCTCAGCCTCTGCTTCGGCGAGGCGCCCGGCTCGCCGTGGCCGCAGCTGCACGAGCGCCGCGGCTTTGCGCCCGGCGACTCGACCGTCACGCTGTTCCAAGGCACCGGCACGTTCAACCTGCTCGACCTCGTCAGCACGACGCCGCTGGAGCTGCTGACGACGATCGCTCACTCGCTGAAGGGGATCGGATCCAACAACATGCAGCTGCAGCGCGGCGAGGCGCTCGTCGTGATCTGCCCCGACCACGCGCGGATCCTCGCCGGCGGCGGCCTCACGATCGCCGACGTGCAGCGCTTCCTGTGGAGCGGCAGCACCGTGCGCGGACACGAGTTCCCACCCGCGATGCGCAACCTGCTGACGCGCTGGCGCCCCGACGAGTTCGCGCTCGTGGGCGAGCAGACGGCGGTGCCGCTCGTGCGCACGCCGGAGGAGATCGCGCTCGTCGTCGCCGGCGGCAGCGGCGGCCACTCCTGCTACGTCCCGGGCTTCGCCGACGGAGCCCTCGTCACCCGATCGATCGAGACGAAGGCATGACCTCACTCCACGACCAGGCACTCGACGCCGGCGCCGCGGCCGCGCTGATCCGCCCGCGATCGGTCGCGATCGTCGGGATCTCCGGCGCCGCCGCCGGCACCTTCCGCCCCGGCGGCCGCGCGGTCTTCGACCACCTGCGCCGCTTCGGCTACGACGGCCGCCTCTACCCCGTCAATCCCAGATACGACCAGATCGACGGCGTGCAGGCCTTTCCCGCGCTCGCCGAGCTGCCGGAGGCGCCCGACTGCGCCGTCGTCGCGGTGCCCGCGGCGGCCGTCCCGCAGACGATCCGCGACTGCGGCGAGGCGGGCGTGCGCAACGTGCTGCTGCTCAGCTCCGGGTTCGGCGAGCTGGGGCCGGAGGGCGCGGCGCTCGACGCCGAGCTGCGCGCCGCGATGGCCGCCTCCGGCGTGCGCGTGCTCGGCCCCAACACGACCGGGATCGCGAACGTCGCCGACGGGTGCTACCTGACGATGACGTCGGTGCTGGCAGCCGGCGGGCTGCTGCGGTCGGGGCCGATCGCGCTGCTGCTGCAGAGCGGCGCGCTCGGCAGCTGCGTGATCGACCGGGCGCGCAGCGCGGGCGTCGGCGCCGGCTGCGTTGTCTCGCTCGGCAACCAGGTCGACCTCGACGCCGCCGACTTCCTCGCCCACTTCGCGACCGACGAGCGGATCGAGGCGATCTCGCTGTACGCCGAGGGCGTCCCCGACGGGCCGCGCTACCGCCGCGCCGTCGAGCAGGTGCTGGACACCGGCAAGCGGCTGTTCGTGCTGCTGGGCGGCGCGAGCGAGCTGGGCGAGCGCGCCGCGACGAGCCACACCGGCCGCATCGCCGGCCGCGCCGCGCTCGAGCGCGCGCTGCTGCGCGAGACCGGCGCGACGCTCGTCGACGACCCCGACGACCTGTGGCGCACGCCGACGCTGCACGCGCGTCACCCGGCCCGCTTCGCGACGCCGACGATGGGCGTCGGCATCTTCACGATCTCCGGCGGGCTCGCGGTGCTCGCGGCCGACCAGCTCGGCCATCGCGACGGCTTCGACCTGCCGGAGCCGAGCGAGGCGACGCGGCAGGCGCTGACGCCGTGGCTGCCCGGCTACGTCGGCGCGCGCAACCCGCTCGACCTCGGCCCCGGCACGATGCCCGACGGCTTCCAGCCGGCGCTCGCGGCGTTCGCCGCCGACGCGGCGCTCGACGCCGTCGCGGTCGTGCTGCCGGTCGTCGCGACGGCCTGGCAGCCCGCGGTCGTCGACGGCGTCCTCGCCGTCGCCGAGACGCTCGACAAGCCGCTGCTCGTCTGCTGGTACGCCGGCGATTCGGCCGCCGCCAGCGTCGAGCGGCTGCGTGGCGCGGGCGTGGTCGTCGTCGAGTCGCCGCGCGAGCTGGCGTCGGTGCTGGACTCGGTGCACGGGCCGGCTGAAGCGGAGCCGGACGCGGAGCGGGCTCCGGAGCCCGCCTCAGAGGCCACGATGTCCGACTGGGAGGTCCTCTCCGCGATCGCGCACGCGGGTGGCGAGGTCGCGCCGATGCGCCTCGCGCGCACGCGCGCAGAAGTCGTCGAGGCCGCTGCCGAGCTCGGCTTCCCCGTCGTCGTGAAGGCGCTCGTGCCCGGCGTCGCGCACAAGTCCGAGCACGGGCTGGTCGCGGTCGCGATCGCCGACGCGGCGGCGCTGGAGCAGAGGCTCGACGGGCTCGCGGCGGCCGCCGCGAGTGCCGGTGCCCCGGACGTCGCCTACCTCGTGCAGGCGATGGCCGGCTCCGGCGTCGAGGTCGTGCTGTCGGTGCGCCGCGACGCGGCGCTCGGCACGTTCGTCGGGGTCGGGCTCGGCGGGATCCTGATCGAGCTGCTGCACGACGTCCGCTACGCGCCCCACCCGCTCCCCGACGGCGCCTTCGAGCGGCTGCTCGAAGAGCTGGCCGGCAGCGCGCTGCTGCGCGGCTACCGCGGCCGCCCCGGCGCCGACCGCGCCTGGATCGAGCGGACCCTCGACGCGCTCGTGGAGGCGGCCGAGCAGCTCGGCGCCGCCGAGCTGGAGGTCAATCCGGCGATCGTCGGACCGCACGGCGGCGTGATCGTGGACGCGCTGGCAGTGGGCCGTGCCGCATGACCGCCCTGCGCGGCACGGCGTCCGTGGCCGGCGTCGGCGAGAGCGCGATCGGGCGGGTGCCCGGGCGCAGCGCGGTGCGGCTGACGGCCGACGCGATCGTCGCCGCCGTCGCCGACGCCGGCCTCACGCTCGCCGACGTCGACGGCCTGCTCGTCACCCCGGTCTTCGTCAAGCCGTACCCGCGGCAGGCGAACGTCGTCGCCGAGTACCTCGGGCTGCACCCGCGCTGGGAGGCGACCTACCAGGCGTCGGGCGCGAGCGCCTGCGCGATGGTCGGCGCCGCCAGCGCCGCGATCCTCGCCGGCCTCGCCGACGTCGTCGTGATCGCCTCCGGCGACAACGAGCTGTCGGGCCTCGGCACCGGCGGCGTCGTGACCGAGCTGGCGCGCCAGCGCGAGCCCGACGTCGAGGTCCCCTACGGCCTGATCGTGCCGGCCGGCTTCGCGCTCGCGGCGCAGCGCCACGCGTACGACTACGGCACCACGCCGCAGCAGCGCGCGACCGTCGCGACGACCTTCCGCGAGCACTCGCGCCTGACCGGCCGCGGCCACAAGACCGAGCCGCTGACCGTCGGCGACGTGCTCGACTCGCCGATGATCGCCGACCCGTTCCACCGGCTCGACTGCTCGCTCGTCTCCGACGGCGCCGCGGCGCTCGTCCTGACCTCGACCGAGCGCGCACGCACGCTTGCGAAGGCGCCGATTCCGGTCCTGGGCGTCGGCGAGGCGTACACGCACGAGCGGATCTCCAACGCCCCGTCGCTCAGCTCGTTCGGCGGCCGCGAGTCGTCGCGGCGGGCGTACGCGATGGCCGGGCTGGGGCCGCAGGACGTCGACGTCGCCGGCATCTACGACTGCTTCAGCGGCGTGCTGCTGATCGAACTGGAGGACCTCGGCTTCGTCAGCCCCGGCGAGTCGGGGCCGTTCGTCGAGGACGGCGGCATCGGCCTCGACGGCCGGCTGCCGACCAACACGCACGGCGGCCTGCTGTCGTACTGCCATCCGGGGTATCCGGGCGGCATGTTCCATCTCGTCGAGCTGGCGCGCCAGCTGCGCGGTGAGGCGCAGGGGCGCCAAGTGCGCTGCGACGTCGGCCTCGGCCACTCGATGGGCGGCATCTTCTCGACGAACGCGACCGCGATCTTCGGAACGGAGGCGACCCTGTGAGCGAGATACAGACCGGCGATCCCGACGCCGACGCGTTCTGGCGGGCGGCCGCGCAGGAGCGGCTGACCTACGGCCGCTGCAGCGTCTGCGGGACGGCCAACTTCCCGCCGCGCGACCACTGCCCGGCGTGCGGCGGCGACTGCGAGATCCGCGACTCGGCCGGTCGCGGCGAGATCGTGACGTGGTCGCGCGTGCACCGCTCCGCCGACACCGACTTCAAGGACATGCTGCCGTACGTCGTCGCGATCGTCGCGCTCGAAGAGGGCTTCCGCATGGTCGCCAACGTCGAGCCGCAGGCCGCGGTCGCGATCGGCGCCCGCTGCACGCTCGCCTTCCGCCCCTCCCCCGCGACCGGCCTGCTCGCACCGCTGTTCGAGCTGGAAGGGGCGAAAGCGTGAGCGCCGAGACGCTCGGCACCCTGCTGGCCGGCCTCGCCGAGCGGCGCGGCGACAAGGAGCTGGTCCGCTTCGATGGCGGTGCGCCGCTGACGCACGACGAGGTCGTCGGCCGCGCCGCGTCGCTGGCCGCCGCGCTGCGGGACGCCGGCCTCGGCCCCGGCGACCGCGTCCTGATGATGCTCGACAACGGCCCCGCGTTCCTCGACGCCTGGTTCGCGTGCGCGCTCGGCGGGCTCGTGATGGTCCCGCTCAACACGCGCCTGCAGGGCCGGCTGCTGGAGGACGTCGCGACCCGCTCCGGCGCGCGCGCCGTGATCGCCGACCCCGACTACGTGCCACTGCTGGATCCGCTGCTCGACGCGGGGATCCCGCGCGCCGTGACCGGCACCGCACCGGCAGACGCCTCCGGCGGCTGGCTGCGCCACGACGCGCTCGTCGAGGACCGCGACGCGCCGCTCGCGCCGCCGTCGCGCCCCGCGGACCCGGTCTCGATCATCTTCACCTCCGGCACGACCGGCCCCGCGAAGGGCGTGATCCTGTCGCACGGCCACTGCATCGCCCGCTCTGGCTCCTACGTTCGCGGGCTCGGACTCGACCGCGACGACGTGATGTTCAGCTGCCTGCCGTTGTTTCACAACAACGCGCAGATGGCGACCGTGCTGCCGGCGCTGCTGGCCGGCGGGCGCGTCGCGCTGCACGGCCGCTTCAGCGTCTCGCGCTTCTGGTCGCAGATCAGCGCCGCCGGCGCGACGCGCTTCACGCTGATCGGCCGGATGGCGAACCTGCTGCTGGCCGCCGACCCGCGCCCGGACGAGCGCACGCACGCGGTCCGCAGCGCCTGCATCGTGCCGCCGCCGCGCGGCGGGAGCGCGTTCACCGACCGCTTCGGCATCCGCGTCGTCTCGCAGTACTACGGCGCGACGGAGATGATCCCGATGCCGCCGGACCTCGACCAGCCGGCGCGGCCGGGCAGCTGCGGCCGCCCGGGCCCGGGCTACGAGTGCGCCGTCGTCGACCCCGACGGCATGCCGCTGCCCGACGGCGAGGTCGGCGAGCTGGTCGCGCGCCCGCTGCTGCCCAGCGGCGTGATGTCGGGTTACCTCGACATGCCGCAGCAGACGCTCGAGGCGTTCCGCGGCCTGTGGTTCCACACCGGCGACGCGGTCCGCCGCGACGCCGACGGCTTCTACTTCCTCGTCGGCCGGCTGAAGGAGGTGATCCGCCACAAGGGCGAGAACATCTCCGCGACCGAGGTCGAGCGGGTCGTCTGCGAGCTGCCGGGCGTCCACGACGCCGCCGTCGTCGGCGAACCGGACGAGTGGGGCGAGGAGCGCGTGGTGCTGTACGCCGAGGCGGGGCAGCTCGACGCCGAGCAGCTGCGGCGTGAGTGCGCCGACCGCCTGCCAGACTTCATGGTCCCCGCCGTCGTGCACATCGTCGAGGCGCTGCCGCGCAACGCGCTCGGGCGGGTCGAGAAGTTCAAGCTGCGGCCGCCCGAGCGGGAGATCGCCTGAGCCGTGGGCTCAGACGATCGACAGTCCGAGCAGCCGCGCCGCGTTGCCACCGAGAATCGCCGAGACGTGCTCGTCCGGCAGGCCGAGCGCCTCGACGGCGGCGATCGCCGCGACCGGATCGCCCATCGGCCAGTCGGAGCCGAACAGGATCCGGTCAGGGCCGTGGCGCTCGATCAGCCGGCGGATCCGCCCGCGGTCGAGCTCCGCCATGCTCGGCGGCCACGACGTGTCGAGATAGACGGGCGCGCCGACGAGGTCGCGCTCGGCGTCGTCGAGCTTGTGGTAGCCGCCGAAGTGCGCGGCGACGATGTCGAGCCGCGGGAAGTCGCGCGCGAGCTGGCGCACCATCGCGGGGGTGCAGGTCGCCTCCGACCCGGTCGCACCGCCGACGCCGGTGTGCGTGAGGAGCACGAACTCGCCCTGCAGCGCGTCGAGCGTCTCGCGCAGGCGCGGGTCGTCGAGCGCGAAGCCCTGGAACGGCGGATTGAGCTTGACGCCGCGCAGCCCGTTCGCGCGCAGGCTGGCGACGTTCTCTTCCGCGCTCAGCTCGGCGTGGATCGAGCCGAACGCCAGCAGCGGGCTCTCCAGCGAGCCGGCGAACGCGTTGTTGGAGGCGACGTGGCGGGCCTCGTTGGCGATCGTCACGACGACGGCGTGCGCGATCCCCGCCTTGTCGAGCGCATCGAGCAGACCTCTGACCTTGCCGTCACCGAGCGCGTGGAGAGACTCGTCCGGCGCGCCGATCGCCTTCTCGGCGATCGCGTCGGGCCAGGCGTGTACGTGAGAGTCGATGATATGCACGCCCAAAAAGCTATCAGATTCAATTATTGTGGTTCCAATATTCTCCCATGCAAGAGCTACGATTCCTGGAGCGATTTCCGACGATGCGTGTCTATGACGAGTTCACCCCGACGTTCCCCGACCGCGACACGTGGTCGCTGGCGCACGTCCTGCGCGAGCGCGCACAGACGCACGGCGACCGCGTCGCGCTCGACTTCCCGCTGACGGGCGAGCGCTGGACCTACGCCGAGCTGCTCGGCACCAGCGAGCGGATCGCCCGGCACCTGCTCGCCAACGAGATCGAGGCCGGCGACCGGCTCGTGATCATGTGCGCCAATCGGCCGGAGGTCGTCTTCGCGTGGGTCGCGGCTGCCGTCGGCGGGCTCGTCGAGGTCCCGATCAACACCGCCTACCGCGGCAGCTTCCTCGAGCACCAGCTCGGCACGGTCGACGCGACCGCGTACGTGATCGACCCCGAGTTCGCCGAGCGGCTGATCGAGAGCCGCTCCGCCTGCGGCGCCCTGCGGCGCATCTACGTGACCGCCGCCGAGGGCGCCGACGCGGCCATCGCGCTGCTGCGCGACGCGGGCTGGCAGGCCGACCTGTTCACCGCGGCCCACGCCGGCGGCGACTCCGAGCTGCCCACGATCGACGTGCGCAAGCCATGCGCGATCTTCTTCACCTCCGGCACGACCGGCCCCTCCAAGGGTGTCGTCATGTCGCACATGCAGATGGCCTTCTTCGCCGACGAGCTGCGCGCGCTGACGCGCCTCACCGACGCGGACGCCTACATGGCGGTCGGCCCGATGTTCCACGGCAACTCGCAGTTCCTCGCCGCATATCCGATCCTGATCGCGGGCGGCCGCTTCGTGCTGCGCGAGCGCTTCAGCGCCAGCCGCTGGTCGGCGTGGCTGCGCGAGAGCCAGGTCACCGTCACGAACCTGATCGGCGTGATGATGGACTTCGTCTGGAAGGCGGCGCCGACGGCGCAGGACGCCGACAACCCGCTGCGCTGCGTCTTCGCGATCCCGACTGCGACGCAGATCGTCGATCAGTTCAAGCAGCGCTTCGGGATCGACGTGTTCGTCGAGTCCTACGGCATGACCGAGGTCTCGATGCCGATGCTGACGCCGTACGGCCAGCCCTACCCGGCGGGATCGTGCGGGCTGCTCGTGGAGGACTGGTACGAGGTCCGGATCGTCGACCCGCAGACCGACGAGGAGCTGCCGCCCGGCGAGGTCGGCGAGCTGCTGGTGCGCTCCAAGCAGCCGTGGCTGATGAATTCGGGCTACTACCGCATGCCGGAGCGCACCGTCGACGCCTACCGCAACTTCTGGTTCCACACCGGCGACGGCGTCAGACGCGACGCCGACGGCTGGTTCTACTTCGTCGACCGCCTCAACGACACGATCCGCCGCCGCGGCGAGAACATCAGCTCCTACGAGCTCGAGCAGACCGTGCTCGAGCACGTCGCGGTGATCGAGTGCGCGGCCGTCGCGGCGCCGGCCGACGAGGGCGGCGAGGACGAGATCGCGGTCTTCGTCGTCGCGACCGCCGAGGGCGCCGTGGAGATCGCCGAGCTGCGCGACTGGTGCGAGCATCGGCTGCCGAGATTCGCGATCCCGCGCGACGTCCACCTCGTGCGCGAGCTGCCGAAGACGCCGTCGGGCAAGATCAGAAAGGCCGAGCTGCGCGCGCTGGCGCGCGAGCTGCTGACGACCGCCGCGAGCGAGCGATGAGCAGCGCGGCGGGCGCGATCCGGATCGCGCGCGACGGGGCGGTCGCGACGCTGACGATCGACCGCCCCCGCAGCGGCAACGCGCTCGACCGCGCGGCCGTCGCGGAGCTGCGGGCGGCGCTTGCGGCGCTGCCGGGCGAGGTCGAGCTGATCGTCGTGCGAGGCGCCGGCGGGCGCTCGTTCTGCGGCGGCGCCGACTCGCGCGAGATGGTTGCCCTGGCGCCGGCCGAGCGCCAGCAGGCGATGGCCGCGTTCGGCGACTGCTGCGTCGAGCTGTGGAATCACCCGGCGCTCAGCGTCGCGGTCGTCGACGGCTACGCGACCGGCGGCGGCGCCCACCTCGCGTGCGCCTGCGACCTGCGCGTGCTGGCGCCGTCGGCGTGGCTGCAGTTCCCCTCCTCGCGCTACGGGCTCAACATCACCGCGGTCTGGCTGACGGCGCTCGTCGGCGCCGCCAACGCGACGATGCTGCTCGGCTCCGCGCAGCGCGTCGACGCGGCGACGGCCGAGCGGCTGGGGATCGCCCAGGCGGTCGGGGAGTGCGACGACGCGCTCGCGCTGCTCGGGCTCGAGCGACCGGCCGGGCTGCGCGAGGCGAAGGCGGCGATCCGCGGCGCCAGCAGCCCCCACCTCGGCTCCTCCCTGCTGGCCGAGCGCAACCGCGCCGTCGAGCTGATCGCCCGTGACCGCTTCGTCGACTCGCTCAGCCAGGAGGCGAGCGTACGGGGAGCCTAGATGCGGTGCAGATGCTCGCGCCCCAGCTCCCCCACCGCGCCGACCCCCACCAGCGCGGCGACGCTCTCCAACTGCGCGGCGACCAGCTCCAGCACCGCCGTCACGCCGTCGCCTCCGGCCGCAGCGAGGCCCCAGATCGCGGGGCGGCCGAGCGCGACCGCGTCGGCACCGAGCGCGAGCGCCTTCGCGACGTCGGCGCCGGAGCGGACCTCGCCGTCGAACACGACCGGCAGCGCGCCGTCCAGCTCGGCGGCGATCGCCGGCAGCGCGTCGAGCGGCGCGATCGCGTGATCGAGCTGGCGGCCGCCGTGCGCCGAGACCCAGACGGCGACCGCGCCGGCCTCGTGCGCCAGCCGCGCGTCGGTCGGATGCAGCAGGCCCTTGACGATCAGCGGCACCGGCAGCTCCTGCGCCAGCGCCGCGACGTCGTCCCAGCGGTATTCGGCCGACCAGCCCTCCCAGAAGCTCGCCAGCCCGCGCCGCGACAGCTCCTGCTGCAGGTACGGCCGCGCGTCGACGCCGGAGCGGAAGCCGCGCCGCCGGTCGCGCACGCGCCGGCCCAGCACCGGCACGTCGGCCGTCAGCACCGCCCCGCGCGCGCCGGCCGCGATCGCCTCGTGCGCGATCTCGCGCACGAGCCCGCGGTCCTCGAACGGGTACAGCTGGATCAGCCACGGCGCCCCGCCGGCCCCGGCGGTCGCGAACGCGACGCTCGACATCGTGCTGATCACGGGCAGCGCGCCCGCGGCGGCGGCGCCCGCGACCGTCGCCGGCTCCGCGTCGGGATGGAACAGCGCGTGCGTGCCGACCGGCGCGACCAGCAGCGGCAGCGCCAGCTCGACGCCCGCCAGCCGCGTCGCCAGCGCCGGTCTCGGCACGCTCCGCAGCACACGCGGCAGGAAGCTCCAGCGCTCGAAGGCGGCGCGCGCGATGCGGTTGGACGCCTCCTCCTCCGCACCGGTCATGAGGTGGTCCCAGTCGGCCGCGGAGAGCGCGGCGCGGGCGGCCTCGCCGGCGTCGGCGAGCGTGTGCCAGACAGGGCGTTCCATGACAGCTCCTCAAAAGATCATTGGAGATACAAACATTTGATGGGCGATATAATGCCGATATGAACACAAGCGTTGGGAATGGAGCTGCAACCACGTCCGGCAGCGGCGTGAACGGGCGTGTCGCGATTGTCGACGGCTGCCGCACGCCGTTTCAGAAGATCGGCACGCAGTTCGCCGGGCTCACCCACCTGGAGCTGGCCGAGCAGGCCGTCCGCGGCGTCGTCGAGCGCAACGAGCTGGCCGCCGGCGAGGCGACCTCTGTCGTGCTCGGCTCCGTCTACGTCCCGCTCGCGGTGCCCTACCTCGGCCGCCAGACCGCGATGGCGCTCGGCTGGGACGGCGTCGACGGCCACTCGGCCGAGTGCGCCTGCGCGACCGGCGCGCGCACGACCGTCGACGCCGCCTACCAGCTGCTGACGGGAGAGCACCAGGTCGCGATCACGGGCGGCGCCGAGTCGCTCTCGCAGCGCCCGCTGGAGCTGGGCGACTCCGCCCGCGAGGCGCTCGTCGGCGCGCGCGGCGACGTCGGGGCGCTGCTCGACGTGACGCTGAGAGACCTGCTGCCGGCGCCGCCGTCAGTGACCGAGCCCTACAGCGGCCGCACGCTGCTCGACCACGCCGAGGAGATGATGGTCGAGTGGGGCGTCTCGCGTCAGGACGCCGACGCGTTCGCGACGCGCAGCCACAAGCGCGCCGCGGCCGCCTGGGCGGACGGGCGCATCGAGCAGGAGATCGTCCCCGTCACGCTGGCCGACGGCGAGGTCGTGCGCGAGGACAACCTCGTGCGGCCCGACAGCTCGCCGGAGCTGCTCGCGAGACTGCGCGCGGTCCGCCCCGACGGCCTGCTGACGGCCGGCAGCGCTTCGCCGCTGACCGACGGCGCCTCCGCCGTGCTGCTGATGAGCGAGCGGGCGCTGGAGCGCTCCGGCCGCACGCCGCTGGCGTTTCTGCGCGCCTGGTCGTTCACCGGTCAGGACCCGGCGCTCGGGGCGCTGATCGGGCCCGTCTTCGCGCTCAACGAGGCGCTCGGGCGCGCCGGCCTGACTGTCGCGCAGCTCGACCTGCTCGATCTCCACGAGGCGTTCTCCGGCCAGGTCCTGAGCAACCTGCGGGCGATGGCCTCCGAGGAGTTCGCGCAGCGCCACCTGCCCGGCGAGCGCCGGCTCGGCGAGGTGCCCGACGCGATCCTCAACGTCAACGGCGGCTCGGTCGCGCTCGGCCACCCGTTCGGAGCGACCGGCGGCCGGCTGATCACGCAGAGCGCCAACGAGCTGCGGCGGCGCGGCGGACGCTACGCGGCGATCGGGATCTGCGCCGGCGGCTCACGTGGCGCGGCATTGGTACTGGAAGCCGCCTGAGTCACTTGACGTGCACATTCCCTTCGGGGTATAAATAGTCGGACATCAGAGGATCTCTGTTCAAGGGCCTCTGATGCGGGGAGAACGAGGAGAGAAAGGAGGCTTGTGTGGTGCAAGTCGTGTCGCGTACCGCGGTCGAGGCCGCCATCGGCGACGTCTGTCGCACGCTCACGCTCGACGGCTACGTCGCGCGCTACGAGGTGCAGGCCGAGACGCTGCGCTTCGACGTCGAAGCCGGCAGCGGGGCGTGCGAGGACTGCCTCAGCCCGAAGCCCGTCCTCCATCGCATGCTCGACCAGGCACTGCAGCGCGCCGGAATCGGCCTGCAGGTGCAGATCAGCTACCCGGGCGAGGGTGCCCGGCCGCGCAACCGAGGAACTGCTTGATGCCCATGACGCTCCGAACGTTGTTGAACTCCCGACGCGGTGTCGCGGCCCTCGTCGCGCTCGCCTGCGCGGCGGCGCTGGCCGTTGCCGGCTGCGGGTCCTCGTCCTCCTCCGACGGCGGCACGACCGCCTCGGCCGACCTCTCCAGAGCGGCGAGAAAGCCCGACTCGGCGACGCCGGTGAGACTCGGCGTGACCGGCCTCGGCATCAACCTCTACTGGGACCTGATCGCCGCCGACAGAGCGGGGATCTTCAGAGACAACAACCTGACGCCGACGTTCGTCGCGGTCTCGACCCCGGGCGACCTCGTCTCGGCCGCCTCCGGCGGCAGCACCGACTTCGTCTCGGTCGCGACCGACACGCTGATCAACGCCGAGGACAGAGGCGCGCCGCTGAAGATCGTCGCCAGCGAGGCGTACGGATCCTACGACCTCGTCGCGAAGAACTCGATCGGCGACTGGGAGCAGCTGAAGGGCAAGAAGGTCGGGATCGCCGACCCCGGCTCCGGCAGCACGGTCCTGCTCAACGCGCTGCTGGCCAAGCACGGGCTGACGCCCAAGGACGTCACCTACGTGCCGGCCGCCGCGACGCCGCAGCGGCTCGCCGCGCTGCAGTCGGGCGCGGTCGACGCCGCGCTGCTGGCGGACCCGGCGAACTACACCGCGATCGAGACCGGCGACTTCCACTCGCTCGGCAACACGGTCGACGCCGTCTACCCGTACCAGATCACCACGCACGCGGTGAACGAGGACTTCGCGAAGAAGAACCCGTCGGCGGTGATCGCGTTCGTCACCTCGATCCAGCAGGCGCATGACTGGCTGTATGACCCGGCCAACAAGGACGCCGCGATCGACGCCTTCGCGGACGTCGCGAGAGTGCCGAGAGCGATCGCCGAGAGATCGTACGACGCGATGTTCAACAGATTCAGAACGATGTCGCCGTCGGCCCAGATAGACCCGAGAGCGATGGCCGCCGTCTACGACGCGATGAACACGACGACGGGCCAGAGAACCGAGCGCAGCGACGACAGATACATCGACCCGGCCTACCTGAGAGCGGCCGGCGTCAACTGAGTCGCCCGCGGCGCGCGCACAACCTCGTCCACCACCCACGACCACGAGGGGCAGGCCGAAAGGCCCGCCCCTCGTGCGTTCGGGAGGGATTCGCGCCGCCACCGGGCAGCCGCACGACGCGCCGCCCCACCGACACGTTCACCCGCTGCGCGCGACGCGCTGCGCCCCGGACTGCTCGACCGCTCGCATCAGCGCCAGCACGCCGCGCTGCGCCGGCACCGGCACGCCATGCTCGTCGGCGAGCGCAACGAGCGCGCCGTTGTGGCCCTCGACCTCGGTCGGGCGGCCGGCGAGCACGTCCTGCAGCATCGACGGGACCGTGTCGCCCATCTGCGCGCACAGCCGCGCCTGACGTTCCAGCAGCGCGTCCAGGTCGAGCGCCACGCTGGCCGCCGCCGCGACCGCGACCGCCTCCGCGATCAGCTCGCGCGCAAGCGCGCTCGCCGACGGCGACGCCGAGATCCCGCCGAGCCGCACCCGCAGCAAGGCGGTCAAGGGGTTGAGCGAGCACGCGATCGCCGTCTTCTCCCAGATCGCGAGCCCCGGATCGGCGACGACGCGCGGCTGCAGCCCGGCCCGCTCCAGCACCGCGACGACACCCGCAAACGCCGCCGGCGGGGTGTCCGCCGCAGACGCCGCCGGCGGCGCATCCGCCGAAACCGCCCGCGACCGCGCATCCGCCTCGAAGGCGCCGAACAGCAGCGGCCCGTCCTCGACCGGCCGGATCTCACCGCGCGCGACGCGCACCGAGCCGGCGTAGGTGATCCCGCGCAGCGTCCGATGCGGCCCGACCGCGGCGGCGACCGTCTCGGCGTGGCCGAGCCCGTTCTGCAGCGGCAGCGCCCAGCCGTCGGGCGCCAGCAGCCGCGCGGTCGCGGCCGCCGCGGCCGGCAGCGCCGGCGACTTGACGAGCAGCAGCGCCAGCCCACTCGGCGGCACCGCGCCGGGATCGGCGCTCGCCTGCACCGCGACCGTGCGGCGCCGTTCGCGCTCGTGCAGCACGATCCCGCGCCGTCGCAGCGCCGCGACCGTCTCGGCACGATGGTCCAGCAGCCACGTCTCGACGCCGGCCTCGCTCAGCCGCGCCGCGTAGAGGCAGCCCAGCGCCCCCGCGCCGACGACGGTCACCCGCCGCGGCGCAGGCGCGCCGGCTGCCGTGCCGGACATCCCTGCCGGCACCGTCTGCGCCCCGCTCTCTAGCGCTCGGCGAGCGCGAGCACGCGCTCGGCCATGCGCACGGTGGCGTAGTCGATCATGTCGCTGCCCATGCGGATCGCGCCCTGGCCCTGCTGCTCGGCGCGGCGCATCGTCTCGATCGCCTCGCGCGCATAGGCGATCTCCTCCTCGCTCGGGCGCAGCGTCTCGTGGATCGGCTCGACCTGACCGGGGTGGATCGCGACGTAGCCGGTGTAGCCGAGCACGCGGTAGCTCTCGACGTGCTTGCACAGGCCGTCCTTGTCATCGAGGTCGACCCAGGCGCCGCCGATGATGTGCTCGAAGCCGTTGGCGCGCGCGTCGAGCAGCAGCTTGGAGCGCAGGAACAGCGTCTCCTGGCCCTCGACCGACCAGTCGAAGCCGAGGAAGCGATGGGGATCGCCGTTTCTCGCCCCGCTGCCGGCCCAGAAGCCGATGTTGCGGCGGCTGGCGCGGCCCAGCTCGTAGGCGGTGACCATCGCCTCCGGCGTCTCGATGATCGGCAGCAGCGGCAGCTCGCAGCCGAGCTCGTCGAGCGTGCGATCGACCACCTTGATCACGTCGACGGTCGACTTCGGGACCATCAGCAGGTCGACGGCCGGCGCCGCGGCCGCCGCGGCGACGTCGAGCAGCCCACCGCGCTGGACCTCGTTGGGCCGCAGCACGATGATCGACTGCCCCGCGTCGCGCAGCGCCTGCGCGTTCTCCGCGAGCGCCTCGCGCGCGGCCGGCACCTCCTCGTCGGGGACCGAGTCCTCGAAGTCGATCACGACCGCGTCGGCGCCGTACTTGGCGGCCTTGCGGACCCACTCGGAGCGGTTGCCGGGCACGTACAGCATGCTCCGCATCGGACGGTCGAGAACCACTAGATCACTCCTTGCGCTCGCCAGCCGGCGAGATCGTCTTCGCTGGCGTCAGCCAGCGCCTTCAACACGCTGTCGGTGTCGCGGCCGAGCGGCGGCGCCGAGCGCAGCGGCGGCAGCATCGCGCCGCCGACCTTGACCGGGTTGCCGATGTACGGCGCCGGGCCGAAGCCCTCGTGCTCGACCTGGACGTACATCCCGCGCGCGGTCAGGTTGTCGTCGGCGAGCACGTCGGCGATCCCGCGCACCGGCGCGACCGGCACGCCGGCCTCGGTGAGCATCGCGAGCACCTCGGCGGTCGACTTGTCGCGCGCCCACTCGCGCACGACCGGCAGGAACACGTCCGGCAGGTTCGCCTCCCGCTGCGCGGTGTCGGCCAGCCGCGGGTCGGTCGGCAGCTCGGGTCTGCCGACGATCCCCGCGATCAGATGGAAGAAGCGCTCCGAGATCGCGGCGTACATGACGTGGCCGTCGGTCGTCGTCAGCACGCCCGTCGGCAGCCACGCGCGCTCGTTGCCCGGCGGTACCTCGACGCCCTGCACGTCGAGGTACAGCAGCAGCCGCTCCAGCTGCGAGACGAGGCAGTCGAACTGCGCGACGTCGACGTGCGACCCCCTCCCCGTCGCGCGCGCGTGCATCACGGCGGCGAGCGCGCCGAAGGCGGCGTACGTGCCGGTGATGATGTCGCTGAGGCCGAGCCCGGTGAAGACCGGCGGCGAGTCGGCGCCGGCGGTGCGGCTGGAGAAGCCGCTGAGCGCCTCCGCGATCTGCCCGTAGGACGGCTGGCGCCAGTACGGCGAGGTGCCGGGCTGGCCGTAGCCGCTGATCGACGCGAGCACGATCGACGGGTTGGCGGCGGCGAGCACGTCGTAGCCGAGCCCGAGCTTGTCCATCGTCCCGGCCGACATGTTCTCGACGACGAGGTCGAACTCCGGCAGCAGCCGGGCGATGATCTGCTTCGCCTCCGGCTGCTTGAGGTCGAGCGTCAGACTGCGCTTGTTGCGGTTGGGGCCGAGGAAGCCGGTCGGCACCGAGGTGCCGTCCGCGCCGACGGCGGCCGGCCCGCGCGTGCGCGCCGACTCGCCGGTCCCGGGCCGCTCGACCTTGACGACGTCGGCGCCGAGGTCGGCGAGCATCATCGTGCAGTACGGGCCGGCGAGCACGTGCGTCAGGTCGAGCACGCGCATGCCCGCCAGCAGCGGCGGCAGCGTCGCGCTCATGCGGCGACCCTCGCGCGCTTGGGCCGCAGGTCGACGAGCACGCGCCCGTTCTCGACGCCGACCGGGTAGGTTGCCACGCGCAGCTGCGGGTCGGTCGTGCAGCGGCCGTCCTGCAGGCGGAACTCCCACGTGTGCCACGGGCACGCGAGCACCGGGTCGGCGGCGTCGGCGATCAGGCCGCCGGGCGCCGAGCTGCCGCGCAGTCTCGGGTGCACGTTGCCGCACATGAACGACTGCGACTGGTGCGGGCAGACGTTGCGCAGCGCGAACACCTCGCCGCGCCAGCGCGCCAGCACGAGCTCGCGGTTGCCGGCGCGCTTGACGGCGGGAACGCCCTCCTCCAGCTCGTCCAGCGCGCAGACGTCGACCAGCCCGCTCATCCGCCCACCGCCGCCGTCGCGGCCGGCCCGGGCGGCGCCGGCTTCGGCGGGTCCCAGCCGTAGGCGGCGCAGGCGTTGTCGCAGAAGACCTTGCGCTCCCAGCCGTGCGGCAGCTGGCGCGCGACGTAGTCCGGGTCGTCGAACGTGATGTGCGGGTAGTCGGTCGAGAAGCAGAGGATGTCGTCCATCCCGTCGACCGTCTGCAGCAGCGTCGCGAGGCCGTCGGAGGCGTCGTGGCTCTTCTCGATCGGCTGCGTCGCCAGCTTGACGTAGTCGTGGATGTACTCGCTCGGCCAGCGTCTGACCCACGGCGATTCGAGTCTGAGGTAGTGGGCGTGCTGGTCCAGCCGCCAGATCGCGCCCGGCAGCCAGGCGATCCCGTACTCCTTCACGACGAGGTGGATGTCGGGGAACTTCTCGAACACCCCGTGGACGATGAAGCTGGAGATGTGGTGCGCCGCCTGCTGGCTCTGCAGCGAGGTGAACTCGACGACCGTCATGAACGGCCCGGGCACGGCGCGCATCGAGACGTTCGGGCGGTCCGAGCCGGCCGGGTGGATCGACAGCGCCAGCCCCATCTCGGCGGCGGCGGCATAGATCGGGTGGTAGATCGGATCGCCGAACGGGCGTCCCAGCGGCGAGCCGGCGAGCAGCACCCCGACCATCTGCGAGTGGTCGCCGACGCGGCGGATCTCCTGCGCGGCCAGCTCCGGCATCCCGAACGGCGCGACGACGAGGCCGGCGAGGCGGTCGTCGCGTGTCAGCCACTGCTCGATGTTCCAGTCGTTCATCGCGCGGCAGACGGCCGCCGACAGGTACGGATTGAGGTGCGTCGCGAAGTCGCCGACGTCGTGCGTGAGGACCGCGCGGAAGTAGTTGTGGCGGTCCAGCAGCTGCTCGCGCATCATCTCGAAGCTGGAGCCGGGCAGCCCGCCCTCGGGCGGGAACGCGTCGGCACGGCGCGCAGAGTTGCTGAGCATCGCCGCGCCGGTCGTAGACGGCGGCTCCATCGGCTGCAGGGAGTGGGGATCCGCGGTCGCGTACTCGCGCCACGGCGCGGGCAGGTAGTCGAGGATCTCCTTGTCGCTCTTGGGGCGGTGGTGGACGTCGAGGTCCACGATCGGTCCGTCGTAGCGAGCCATCAGGCTCCCTTCTCGCTCGTGGTCTGGGCGGCGGCGGTCGCGGTCGCTGCGCCGGCGTCGGGTCCGGCGCCGGCGCGGCGCGCGCGTCCCGGCCAGCGGAAGAACTCGTCGGCGTTGGCGCCGAAGACCCGCTCGTGCCACCCCTCGGGCAGCCGCGCGCGGATCGCCGCGGGCGGCTCCGCGATCGAGCTGGGATAGCCGCTCGTGTACATCAGCAGCTCGTCGAAGCCCGCGACCGTGCCGAGCGCCGTCGCCAGCCGCTCCGGCTGTCTGGGCGACTCCAGCGACAGCGTCCCGAGCCGCACGCGCTCGAGGAAGACCTCCGACGGCGGCCGCAGCAGCCAGGGCACCTCCTTCGAGTTCGTCTTGAACCAGAAGTCGAGCCGCCAGAGGTACGCCGCCACCCACGTGGCGCCGCCGCCCGCGACCATCACGCGCAGGTTCGGGAAGCGGTCGAACAGCCCCTGCGTGATCATGCTGCCGATGTGGCCGGTGAGCGCCTGCACGCCCCATGCCGCGTACTCGCCGTAGGTCGCCGGCAGCCCGCCCGCGACCGGGGTGCTGTCGAGCGCGGAGACCCCGTCGCTGCCGATCTGCAGCACGATCGGCAGGTCCAGCTCGGCCGCCGCCTCGTAGATCGGCAGGTAGGCGGCATGGCCGAACGGGCGTCCGAGCCCGTTGACGCCCATCGCGACGCCGACCATCCGCTCGTGTCTGCCGTACTCGCGCACGTCGGCGGCGGCGTCCTCGGGGACGGCGCTGCAGATCAGCACGAGGCCGTGCAGGCGCTCGTCGCGCTCCAGCCACTCCGCGATCGTCCACTGGTTGGCGGCGCGCCCGACCGCGCGCGCGAGGTGGTAGTGGCTGACGCCCATCGCCAGCAGCCCCTCCTCGTAGCCGAGCACGACGCGCTCGGCGCCCTCGTGGTCGAGCAGCTGCGCGCGCAGCGTCGCGAGGTCGCTGCCGGGCACGCCCTCCGCCGGCCACGCGTCGGCCTGCTTGGCGCCGAGCGGGTTGCGGTAGAGCCACTGCGAGCGGACCTGGATCGGGCCGCCGCGGTCGCCCGGGCGCATCACGATCTCGCGCCAGCCGGAGTCGAGGTAGTCGGCGAGCGTCGCCGTCGACGGCCACTCGTGGAACGCAAGCGCGTCGATCATGCGACAGCCTCCTGGGCCTGCGCCTGCGTCTCGGCGCGGAACGTCTCCAGCACCTCGTCGCGCAGCCGCTCCCAGATGACATGGACCTGGGCGGTGAACTCGTCGGTGTGGCGGATCTCCAGCTGCCGCGGGCGCGGCAGGTCGATCACGTACTCGGCGGCGATGCGGCCCGGCCGGGCCGACATCAGCAGCACGCGATCGGACAGGTAGACCGCCTCCTCGATCTGGTGCGTCACGAACAGGACGGTCTTCTTGCGCAGCTCCCAGATGCGCAGCAGCTCGGCCTGCATCAGCTCGCGCGTCTGCGCGTCGAGCGCGCCGAACGGCTCGTCCATCAGCAGGATCTCAGGGTCGACGAGCAGCGCCCGCGCGAGGTTCGCGCGCTGGCGCATGCCGCCGGAGAGCTGGTGCGGGTAGCGGTCGGCGAACTGCTGCAGCCCCGTCAGCCGCAGCAGCTCGTCGGCCTCCTGCCGGGCCGCTCTCATGTCGCTGCCGGTGAACTCGGCGCCCATCAGGATGTTGCTGCGGACGGTCCGCCACGGCAGCAGCGAGTCGTTCTGGAAGACGAAGCCGACGTCGGTGCGCGGCCCCGTCACCTCCTTGTCGTTGACGAGCACGCGGCCGGCGCTGGCGCGGTCGAGCCCGTCGATGATCTTCAGCAGGCTCGACTTGCCGCAGCCGCTGGGGCCCAGCAGCGAGACGAACTCGCCGGGCGCGGCGGAGAGGCTGACGTCGTCGATCGCGAGGACCGCCTCCTCCTCGTAGCCGAACTGGCGCGAGACGTGGTCGACGACGACGCGCTGGATGGTCGTGCTGCTCATTGTCCCTTCCCCTTGTCGCGTTGGACGCGCCACGGCGCGACGGTCTGCTCCAGCTTGGTGAGCGCGATCGAGGCGATCACGCCGAGGCCGGACAGCAGCACGATGCCGGCGAAGACGCGCGGCGTGTCGAAGACGGTCGCGGCGTTGGAGATCGCGAAGCCGATCCCGTCGAGCGAGCCGAACAGCTCGACGACGAAGATGCCGACGAGCGCTCTCGCGACGGCCATCCGCAGGCCCGCGATGATGAACGACAGCGCCGAGGGCAGCCGCACCTTCGTGATCAGCTGCCACTGGCTGGCGCCGAAGGAGCGGGCGGCGTCGAGGTGCGCCTGCTCGACCTCGCGCGTGCCCGCGGCCGTGTTGATGATGATCGGGAACGACGCGATGAACATGATCATCAGCGCCTTCGAGGTGATCCCGATCCCGAACCAGATGATGAAGAGCGGGGTCAGCGCCAGCAGCGGCGTCGCGTTGAGCGCGGAGACGAGCGGGTTCAGCAGGCCCCAGACGGTGCGCGAGAGGCCCATCGCGAAGCCGAGCGCGAGCCCGATCACGCACGCGAGGCCGAAGCCGATCGCGAACTCCTGCGCGCTCGTCGAGAGCGCCGACAGGATGTCGCCGCTGGTGATCCACTCCCACAGGTCGCTGGCGACGTCGGAGACCGGCACGAAGAACGCCGCGTTGGTGACGAAGAACTGCCCGACGATCTCCCAGGCGGCCAGCACGAAGAGGATCGAGATGACGCCGAGCAGCCGCTGCGACTGCCACCACTGCTGCCTCCGTCGCGGTGCTGAGAGCGGCACGTGTTGGGCTGAGGCCTCGGCTGGCGGCGTCGACGTGCCGTGATCGACGCGACCGGGATCGATGCGACCTGCGGCCTGGGTATGGCTAGGCATGACGTTCTCTCCTCATGGCGCAAACCATAGTAGGTTGCAATCATCGGCGCTACAATAGTTGGGGGTGAAAGTAATTTTGGCCGGGGAGAGAGCCAGAGGCCGGCGCGCCGCGCTCATGCACACGCGCACGCGCGAGGAGCTGCTGCTGGCGACCGCCGGCATGGGCGCCGTCAACATGGCGAGCCTCGGCGTGACTGCGCTCAGCCCGCAGATCCAGGAGACGTTCGACCTCTCGACGACCGCGATCGGCCTGCTCGTCTCGACCGTCTTCGCGGCCGCCGCGCTCGTGTCGGTCCCGTCGGGGAGGCTGACCGACCGCATCGGCGCGCGCCGAACGCTGACGATCGCGCAGCTGGCCGGCGCCGCTGCCGTCGTGCTCGTCGCGCTCGCGCCGCACGTCGCCGTCGTCTACGCCGGCGTCGCGGCGGTCGGCCTCGCCTACGGGCTGCTGAACCCGGCCACCAACGCGCTCGCGAGCGCCGGCCTGCCGAAGCGGCGCCGCGGCTTCGGGATGAGCATCAAGCAGACCGGCGTGACGCTCGGCGGCTCCGCCGCGGCGCTCGTGCTGCCGCCGCTGGCGAGCCTCACCTCGTGGCGACCGGCGCTCGCGGTGCCGGCCGTCGCGTGCGTGCTGGTCGCCGCCTGGGGGTTGCGCCCGAGCGTCCCGGACCATCCCACGGCCGCCGCCGCGCCGCCGCCGCCGGTCGTGCGCCCGCCCGGCTACATGCTCGCGACGATGCGCGTCTACGGCTTCGCGATGGCCGGGATCCAGCTGGCGCTGTTCGCCTACCTGCCGGTCTACCTGTCCGACGAGAAGGGGCTCTCGCACGCGCTCGCGGGCCTCGGCTACTTCGTCGCGCTCTCGTTCGGCACCTGCGGGCGGCTGCTGTGGGGCCTCACCTCCGACCGGCTCGGCAGACGCGCGCTGCCGCTCAGCGGGATCGGCCTCGGCTCGGCGGCGTGCCTGCTGCTGCTGCTCGCCTCCAGCGGCGCGACCGTGTGGATCGCGCTGGCGCTGGTCGGCGTCTGCGCAGTCGGCTGGAACGGCGTCTTCCACGCGTTCGTGACCGAGACGACGCCGATCCAGACGATCGGCCACGCCTCCTCGATCGCGTTCTTCTTCATCTACGGCGGCTCGATCTGCGTGCCGCCGCTGATCGGCGTGATCTCCGACGACGGCGCCGCCTGGACGACGGCGTGGCTGGCGGCGGCCGGGGTGACCGCGGCGCTCGCGCTGCTGCTGGGCAGCCTCGCGCTCTACGCCTCGCGCACGCGCGTACCGCCGACGACGAGGAAGACGCCGTCCTCGCCAGTCTCGACCGGGTAGGCGATCACGCGCTTGCTCGTGATCCCGCCGACGGCGCGGCCGGTGGCGAGGTGGAACTCCCATGCGTGCCACGGGCAGCGCACGACCTCGTCCTCGAGGCCGTAGACGAGCTCGTCGGGATCCGACGGCAGCATCGTGCCGCCGACCTTGCCGAAGCACAGCGGCGCGCCCATGTGCGGACAGCCGTTGCGGATCGCGAAGAAGCCTCTGGCGGTGCGGATCACGGCGACCTCGCGGCCCTCGACCTCGTGCAGCCTGAATTCGCCGAGCGGGAAGTCGGCGACGGCGCCGAGGCGATGGCGTCTCGGCTGTCTGGGCCCCTTGCGGGGCGCGTGCAGCGCGCTCATCGCAGCCGCCCCCCGAACAGCGCCGCGGCGTTGTCGTCGAACGCCGCCTTGACCGCGTCCGGGATGTGCTTGCCGACCGTGATGGGGTCGTCGTTGTCGTAGTGCGGGTAGTCGGAGCTGAAGACGAGCATCGAGGCGGCCTCGTTGAGGCCCATCAGCTTCCACAGGTCGTCGCGCTTGGCCGGCTCGTCCATCGGCTGCGTCGCGAAGCGAACCGACTCCAGCACGTACTCGCTCGGCGGGCGCTTGATCCACGGCACCTCGTAGCGGAAGTTCTGCCACTCCTTGTCCATCCGCCACATCGTCGTGACGACCCAGCTGAAGCCGAACTCGGTGAACAGCACTCTCAGTCTCGGGAAGCGCTCGAAGACACCGTCGAAGGCGAGGCTGACGAGGTGCGACTGGCCGATCTGCGGCAGCAGCGCGTGCCAGGCGGGGTAGGTGCGCGGGATCCCGCCCGCGAGCGCCGGCACGCCGGTGAAGGTCCCCTCGGCGCCGGTCGGGTGCAGCACGATCGGCATGCCGCACTCCTGCGCGGCCTCGTAGATCGGGTGGTGGTGTCGGTCGCCCATCGGCTTGTCGAGCAGCGGCAGCAGCGCCCCGATCACGCCGGGGTTTCCCGCCAGGCGGCGGATCTCGGCGGCGCCGGCGTGGGCGTCGTGGGTACTGATCACCGCCGACAGCTTGAAGCGGTCGTCGAGCCCGACCCAGTGCTCCAGCATGTAGTCGTTGACGGCCGAGGCGAGCACGGCGCAGGCGTCGGGATCGGTCCAGCCGGTCATCGCGCACCCCTCCATCGGGATCAGGTTCGCGACCTCGACGTCGAAGCGGTCGAGCAGGTCCCGCGCCGCGTAGGCGGCGTCGGAGCCGGGGATGCCGCCGGAGGGCGGGACGGCGTCGGCGCGCAGGCCGCCGCTGGGGTTCTGGTAGCGGTTGGTCGGCCGCCCGGACCGCGACAGCGCGACCTCCCCCAGCTGCCGCGCCCATGCGGTCGGCATGTACGGCAGCAATGCGCTCATCTCGCCTGCGTAGGGATGCACGTCGCAGTCGAACTTCGCCATCTGATCCTCCTCGCTCGCTCGCCTGACGGCGGACCTTGCCGGGGTTGCTTTCACACCCTCCGGCGGCCAAATTCCTTTGGGCCAAGATAGTATGATACCCAAGGATATTGGGAGGAGCGCTACTCGACGGCCGCTTCGAAGCTCAGCGCGGTCCCATCCGGAAGGCCGCGTCGAGCCGGATCACCTCGCCGTTGAGCATCGGGTTCTCGACGATGTGGCGCGCGAGCGCTGCGAACTCGTGCGGGACCCCGAGCCGGCTCGGATGCGGGACCGATGCCGCCAGCGCCTCGCGCGTGGGCTGCGGCAGGTCCCCGAACAGCGGCGTCTCGAACAGGCCGGGCGCGATCGTGACGACGCGGATGCCGGCGGAGGCGAGGTCGCGCGCGGCGGTCAACGTGAGCGCGACGACACCGCCCTTGGAGGCGGCGTAGGCGGCCTGGCCGATCTGCCCGTCGTAGGCGGCGATCGACGCCGTGTTGACGATCACGCCGTTCTCGCCGTCTCTCAGCCGCTCGCTGCGCTGCATCGCCACGACCGCGAGGCGCATCACGTTGAACGTGCCGACGAGGTTGACGTCGACGGTGCGCTGGAAGTCGGCGAGCGCGTGCGGCGTGCCTCTGCGCACGATCCGCGCGGTGAGCCCGACGCCGGCGCAGTTGACGACGACGCGCAGCGGGCCGCGCGCGGCGGCGGCGTCGACAGCGGCCTGCACCGCGCGTTCGTCGCGCACGTCGGCGGCGACGAACGCAAAGCGCCCCTCGCGCTCGACCCGCTCGCGCGCGGCGGGCAACCCGAGCACGACGACGTCGGCGCCGCGCCCGGCCAGCTCGATCGCCGTCGCGCGCCCGAGCCCCGACGCGCCGCCGGTGACCAATGCGACCACTCCGTCAAGCTGCATCTCGCCGCGCTCCTCCTCTGTCGCCGCGTCCGGCGACCGTCGTGTCCTCGCCACGAAGTGTGAGGGGCGAGCGCGCGGCGCGCAGTCTGGCCCGGCCCGCGGCCGCCGCCGGACCACGCCGACGATGCACCGATCGCGCGGCACTTCTCGACGAAGCGCCGGACCGGGTCGGACCCGTCGCATCGACAGCGGCGTCGGAGACCACTTCGACCAGCGCTGACTCGGGTCGCTCGGAGATGACCGCTCCGATCGTGCCGGCAGGCCAGCACTGGCCGATCGTCGCGGATCTCTCAGGCGGTGACGACCTTCAACACGCGCTCGAACTGCTCGCCCAGCAAAGCAGCGCCAGACGGTTGCACCGCAGCGCGCTGCGGCGTACTGCGCGCGCCAATCGGCTCAGGCGCTCGCTCTGCCGAGCTGGCGCAGGGCGCTGACGATCAGCGCGTGGGCGCGTCTCGGCCGGTTCGATCTGAAGGCGGCGAGCGCGGCGTCCGCCGCTCTCACGACGTACGGGAACCTGGCGGCGGCACGCAGCCGGCGCTCGACGCCCTTGCCGTCGCCCGCGCTGAGATCCTGGTCTGCGTAGGCGAGCAGCTCGGCCGTCGCCGCACGCCCGACCGGGTCGCCGGCGGCGTCGCCGCGGCGGGCGACGATCAATCTGATGCCCGCACGCGCGAAGGGACGCGCCTGGCGGGGCTCGCCTATTGACAGGGCGGCCACCTCGACTCCGCTGGCGGGCATCAGCGACCGCGAATCGGGGCGAATCCACGCCGATCCAGGCCAATCCGCCGGAATACAGCCACTGGTGGCTGTCGGCAGCGCCGAAGACGATCGGATAGGGCCCGATTCGGCCCGTTTCAGCCACTCGCAGGGTCCGAGTGGCTGAACGGCGTCAGCCGCCGCCGGGCCGGGCGGTGTGGTGCGGCTGACGGACGCGCATGGTCACCGAACGCCTGGCGTCGCGAGCGTGAGGCCGGCGGCTGCGGCCGCGTCGCTGAGGCGGTGGTCGTAGGCGATGAAGGTGGTCAGGTCGGCGCGGATCGAGAGCGCGCTCGCGAGGTGGATCGCATCGAGGCTGCGCAGCAGCGTTCCGCCGACGTCTGCGGCCTCGTCGATCACGGCGCCGCTGAGCGGGATCACGTCCAGCCCGGCGAGCAGCGTCTTGGCGGCCGGCAGCGCTTCGGGGTTGATGCGCTGGCAGGCGCGCGTCACCTCGACCTTCGCCAGCGCGCTGCTGACGACAGGGGTCCTCGCGCGTGCCGCGAGCCAGTCGGCCAGGGCGGCGCTCTCAGCCTCTCGGTGCAGCAGCGTCAACAGCGCCGAGGAATCGAGGCAGATCACGCGCCGTCGGCCCGCAGCTCGTCCAGCACAGCGCCCGTCTCGCACGCGCCGGGCGGCGACGCGAGCGGCTCCGGAAGCTGAAAGGGACGGGACGCGGGCACGATCTGACCCGCGGCGATCAGCCGCTCCCGCGCCGTCGTCTCAGGATCCGGCGGCACCAACAGCGCGATCAATCTGCCGCGCTCCGTGACCTCAACTGTCTCCCCGGCCTTGACACGGGCGAGGTGGCGCGTGGCGTGCTGACGCAGCTCGCGAACACCGATGCGCTCCATGGCCGCAGTGTAGTACTGGAGGTGCTACATACCTGTGGGATTGTCACAATTTCGGGCCGGACGATGTCCGGCGCCGCAGACGGCACCGAGATCATGTCGTCCGGCACGTCGATCTAGCGACCAGCGCGTGACCGATGCAGCGCAGCAACCCAATTCGGCGCCCGTCTGCCGTCGACCTGCCGAGCGGGCAGACGACCCTCACGAACCCACCGGCGAACAGTGTCGGGGCTCCGGCCGATCCGAGCGGCTGTCTCAGCGATCGTCAGCATGCAGTGATCGTGCGCCGTGAAGCGGCGGCGACGGGCCAGCGCTCGTGCTGTAGCGACCTTGGAGTGCTGCTTGACGAGGCGGGTGGGCCTCGGGAAGATGGGCTACGGCGTCGACCGGTCGCCGAGCTCCTCTGTCGTCAGCGGCTGCGGAGAGCCCCGGCCTCATATGCGGACGCTCCACACCCGCTGGGATCTGCGCCCAGACCAGCGGCGGGCGAGCGCCCGGCCATCAGCCTCTTTCGTCGAGCGATTACGAGCAGGCGGATGTCGGCGAGGTCTTGGGCGGCCGGCGGCGCGCTTGAGGGTGATGAGATCGTCGCGGTGGGCGATCGGGACGATCACGTCGCCGAGCGGGATCTCATGGGCGCGCTCGCGCATCGCGGCGAACGACCCGAGGTGAGCGGGAAGCGTGAGGACGTCGAGCGGACTGTGGGCGGTGATGAGGTGCCATTGGTCGCTGCTGGCCAGCATCGCGGCGCTCGGACTGATCTGGAGCGTTGGCCCTGCGGGCCGAGTATGCGAGCGCCGAGATCGATGAGCGCTTGGGCGAGGCGCGTGTAGTTCTCCTTCGACGACGCGATCGTCACGTCGAGGTCTTGGGTCAGCCGCTGGGCGCCGTACACCTGGATCGCCACGCCGCCGATCGTCACGTAGGCGACGTCGTGGCGGGCAAGCGCACGGAACAGCTCGCTGGCGTCGAACGTCATCGTCTGGAGGCGGCTTGCTGGCCCGCGCGGATCATGCCGGCGCGCAATTCTGAGGCCACCTTGTTCCAGCTGATCGCCAGTTCGAGGCGCTCCGCCATCGAACGCTCACGGGCCGCGAGGATCGCCCCAGGATTGGCCAGCGGATCGCGAACGAACGCGTCAGGCGGCACGATCTGGTTGTCGAAATCCGGCTGGCTCACGCTTCCCAGAGTACCGACAGCCGGTACCGGATCCCAAGCGCAGTTGCCGGCATCCCCCCTGGACGTCATACAGGCGGCAACGGCGACCGCCGACCTCCTGGAAACCACACAGGAGATCATTGCCCCGCTCTGCCTGGGACATCGGTCAACATGCGATTCCTATCGCCAGATCGAGCTGGCATCAATCCCGAATGACCGCTTGGAACCGGCGACAACCCCGCCGTTCAGCCACTCAAACGCCACGAGTGGCTGAAAGCCACGGCCGCAGCCGGCGCCCCGCCGCCCGCCCAAGAAACGAAAAAGCCCCGCAAATGCGGGGCTTTCATGAGGGGTGAGCGAGGGGACCCGAACCCCCGACCGCCTGGACCACAATACACCACTCATTCGCCGCAAAAGGTGCCGATTTGCAGGTCTTTATGCGGGAATTCAGCGGCTCGGAAAGCAATCGGATTGGGCCGGATTCGGCGCGATTCGGCCCGTTTCAGCCACTCGCGGGGTCCGAGTGGCTGAACGGGCAGGACGGCACCGCCGTCGTTGACCAGTACATGCCCCAACCGGCCGCCGGGACTGCTAATGTCACGAATATGTCCGGTATTCCCGTCGACTCTCGTGACAGTTCTGTGTTGGATCGGCTCTACGAGATCGCCGAGCCGCAAGGCGGGTTTGTCGCGGCTCGTCAAGCCGTCGAGGCCGGGATCCCCCGCTCGACGCTGTCCTACCACGCGACTGAGAGCGATGCTCTGGAACGCGTCGCGCATGGCGTCTACCGCCTGCGTCGCTTTCCGACGCCGCCGCACGCGCACGTCATCGCGGGCTGGCTCGCGCTCGCCAGAGCCGACGCCGTCGTCTCGCACGAGAGCGCCGCTGAACTGCTGGAGATCACCGACCTGATCCCCGACGTCGTCCACGTCACGCTGCCACGAGCCAAGCGCGGCGTACGCACTCCGTCCGGCGTGCGTATCCACTTCAGCGACCGGCCGATCGAGCGCCGCCGCGAGGTGCTCGGAGTCCCGGTAACGGGCGCGGAGCGCACGATCGCCGACATGCTGCGCAGCGACGGCTGGACCGAGCAGAGCGACCTCGCCGTCCGCGAATCGATCCACCACGGCCTCACGACACCCCGCCGCCTGCGCGCCGAACTGCCCGGGAAGTGGCAGCCTCGCCTGAACGCCGCGCTCGACCATGGCGCGACATGAAATACGGCAGTGACACCATCGACGGCCGTGCCGGAACCCGAGCCTTCGCTAGCTCGGAACGGCCGAAGGGCGTAAGCTGACTTGCATGTCGACGCGTCCTGCTGACACCAGCGAGCCGAACCTCGAGCTTCCTGTCGAGGAGCTGCTGCGCCGTGCGCGGCCGCTGCCGCGGCACGAGGAGATGGTCATCGGAGACCTCAGCGAGGACGAGGGCGCCGCCTTCTTGACTGCCGTCAAGTCGTGAGCAGCACTCGGCCACGCGGGCCGATCGTCATCGACACCGACGTCTTCAGCGCTGACATCGTTCCAGGGTCTCGCCTCGCCGAACGGTACGCACCGATCATCACCGGCCGCCCGGCGTTCATCTCCTTTCAGACCGCGGCCGAGTTGCGCTACGGCGCGCTCCTTCGCGGATGGGGCCAGCCACGGCTGCTCAAGCTCGAAGCGCTCATCGGACGCGTCGAGGTCGTCCATTCAGGACCGGACCTCGTGATGGTCTACGCCCGGTTGCGGGCAACCTGTCAGGCGCACGGCCACGCTCTTGCCCAGCGCGAGCACAACGCCGACCGCTGGATCGCCGCAACCGCCATCCGCCTCGGCATCCCACTCGTCTCCAACGACAAGATCTACCGCAACGCTCCGGGCCTCGACCTGGAGACCTGCGACTAGCAACCTCGCTGGGGCACTCTCCCACCATCGTGGCCAACTAGTTCTTCCTGAACGACGGTCTGCGAGTGAATGTCGAGGCGGGAGCATCCCATCGGCCGGTCCCAACGGCTCACTCTCGCGCGAACTTCTCGATCGCATCGCCGCAAATGGCCATCAGGCCGCTACCCACCAGGCTGATCGTCTCACAGAAATCGTTCAGTTCCGGTTCGAACCCGAGGTGAGTGGCCCCCGCGAGGTGAATCAGCGTTTCAAAGGTGGGCCGCGCGACCGCCTCAACGAATCGCTCCGTCGGCCCACCCAGCCACTGACCGTCCTCCAGGAGGACGGTGCCGCCGATACCGCCGGAGTCTCCGTGAACCATGCCGTGCGCACTCGCGACGAGAAGACGTCGGTGATCCAGGCCGGCAAGCTTCTCCAGCGCGTTCATGCTCGGGCGCGCCCGGCGCCCCTTCGCATTGGTCGCCATCAGGGGGATGGCCCAGCCGTAAGGCTCACGGAACCTCGAGCTCGCGTCGGACACATCGTGGGTCTGCTCGAGCGCGGCAGCCTTCTTCGAGCGCGACGCCAGCTCTGCGGACGCGACCGGACCAACGCCGTGCTCGTCGAAGTAGGCAGCGAGCCGTCGCGTCTGGACCACGAACCCGTGATCCAGATACCGCTGCGCGAGCGCCGCGTCACGTTCGGCGATTACTCGGGCTGTGACCGCGGCCTCGTGGAGTGCGCGCCAGCGGGCAGCGCCACCGGACCAGAATCCTGCCTGAAGCAAGACCGAATCTCCTGCAACACGATGAGAGCGTTGAACTGCTGCAGCGCGAGCACGACGCGCACGGTCTGATGCGAATCATTGAGATCGGCCGCGTCGACCTCGTCGAGCCGCTTCAGCATCATGAGCCCGTTCTGACCCATGGCAAAGATCACGGCGTCGAGGGCGGCCAGGCCTTCGCTCCATCGCACGCTGATTGCCTGGCTCACATCGGCCGCATCGATACGCCGCTTCTCGCGAGAGTCGGCCGCCAAGCTCAGGGTGTCGTGCGCCATCCCCGTGGCGTTGCTCTCCAAGAACTCGCGGAGCTCAGCAAGCGTGTCGAACCTGGGCATGCAACCCATCTTCCTGGACGAGTGCTGGATTCGGGCCGCTCGTCCTCAGTACAGGGGCCTGACGATGACGGACCGCGAAGCTGGAAGCTTGATGAGGCCCTTGACGTCAAACGGCTTATGCAGGGATCTAACGCTCGATCTGAATCATCAGGTGCAGAGTTGCTTGAGCGTTCGGTCGGCCGATCCGCGGCCGATGCCGGGCGCCTCTGAGATCTCCCTGGAAGTCCTCGGCCCTTAACCGATCACGGCGAGGACCTTGTCGCGCTTGTGGCGGCGCATCGTGCGAGTGCCGTTAGTGGCGCCGGCGCCGTTCCGCCCCCGCCATGGCCGTTTGGAGCCGACACCCTCTCGGCCAGGCGACACAAGAGCCTGCGAGCTGCGCTCGTGACGATGGGCACGGTTAAGCTTCTCCGGATGCCCGAGATCCTGTCTTTTGCCAACGCGATCGCCGCTGCATCGAAGGAGCCGCGTCTGCTCCTCGGCAACGGTTTCAGCATTGCGTGGGACTACGAGGCCTTCAGCTATGGCAGCCTGCGGCAGAAGGCGGACTTCGGCAGGCTCCACTGCGACGCTGACGCTGTTCGCGCAGTTGGAGACGTCGGACTTCGAGGTCGTGATCGAGCGTCTTCGGGCGACCGACGCGATCGTGCGCCTCTATGTTCCAGACTCACCGGTCGCGGAGCAGGCTGCCAAGGACGCAGAGGTGCTGCGAGACGTGCTCGCCGACGCTTTGGCATCTAACCACCCCGACACGATCGGCAGTATCACCGACAGCCAGTACCGGAGCGTGCGCACCTTTCTTTCGAACTTCGAGAGCGTCTACGCGCTGAACTACGACCTTCTTCTCTATTGGGCGACGATGAAGGACGAGGACGATTTTGACGTTCCGAAGGGCGACGGGTTCCGGGCGGACCCGGATGATCCGGACGCGACGTGGGTCACGTGGGACATGGCACAGTCGTGGTCGCAGGAGATCCACTACATCCACGGTGCATTGCATCTTTTCGACGCAGGCTCTCGGCTCAAGAAGCTCACCTGGGTTCGCACTGGAATCGCGCTCGTTGACCAGATTCGGGATCAGCTCGCCGAGCGCAGCTATCCGTTGGTCGTGACCGAAGGAACGAGCACCGACAAGAAGGACAAGATCCTCCACAGCGCCTACCTCAGCAAGGCGTTCCGCAGCTTCTCGGCCCTCGGTGGCAATCAGGATCTCTTCATCTACGGTCACAGTCTTGCCGAGAGCGACGAGCACATCCTCGATGCGATCGTTCGCGGCAAGATCAGACGGATCTTTGTCAGCGTCTACGGAGATCCCGACACAGCCGAGAACAAGACCCTGATCGAACGTGCCTTCTTGCTTGCGGAACGTCGGGCGAACGTCGTGGCCGAGACCAACCGACGAACCGCGAAGGAACTCTACGTCGCCTTCTACGACGCTGGTTCTGCCGAAGTGTGGGATCTCGCTCCTGGGACTGCGCCTTAGCCGGCTAGGACCGGGTCTGGATGGCGTCGAGCGTCGCGTCGATCTCGCTGGTGAGGAGGTAGAGGCCGGTTTCGGTTGGGTCGTCTGGGTGGACGCACTGAAAACCGCGGCGCTCCCACCATCGACGGGCGCGGTCATGCACGGCGGTCACGACGACGGCGCGGAGCTGCCTTGGTGTTAATCTCAGCCGCCGTAGCGAACGTATGCGCGACGAGCGCGGTGCCGACGCCGAGACCAGCATGGGTCCTGTCGACGGCGAGGCGGCCGCGCACCAGCGCGGGTACGGGGATCGGGAGCGTGATTGGCGCTGAGTGGCGATATCGATCGCGGCTGCCCGCCGATGGGCCCTCGGGGTTCCTGACATGCCATCCGGCTCGCACCTTGCCCCCGACGGCCGCACGCGCACGACAGCGCACCAGGACGGGATCTCGGCCCTGAGCGGCGGATCAGCGAGCAGGGACTCAGCAGCGGCAGGGGGCACGGTGCG
This sequence comes from Conexibacter sp. CPCC 206217, assembly GCF_030646165.1. GTDB lineage: Bacteria > Actinomycetota > Thermoleophilia > Solirubrobacterales > Solirubrobacteraceae > Conexibacter. The sequence continues at coordinate 155,087 of NZ_JAUTDO010000001.1, forward strand.
TCCTGCGGCAGCGGCGGTGCGAATCGGGCCGAATCCACCCGATCCAGCCCAATCCACGAAAATACAGCCACTAGTGGCTGTAGATGGTCCGGATCAGGCCCGATTCTGCGGCCTTCCTGAAACAAGAAAACCCCCGCGTTTGCAGGGCTTTCTTGAGGGTGAGCGAGGGGACTCGAACCCCCGACCGCCTGGACCACAACCATGCTGTGACGACTGCGGATGCCTGTGATCCATAGCGCCGAATCGCCCGCCACGACTGACGGAATCCGGCCGTCGCTCTCGCCCTCCGGGTGGAGGGTTTGGGGCCCGGAACCGCGGAAATCGCTCGCAGGGCCCCAAACTCTCGGCAACTCACCATGATTCGAGCTTAGCGATCACCGTCGCGCGCAGAGGGCTCGGACAGCGGCGACGTCGCGAGCGATCTGGGCAGTCAGCTGCTCGACTGAGTCGAAGCGCTGCTCGGGGCGCAGAAGCTGGATCAGCTCGATCACGATCCGGCGACCGTAGAGGTCGCCTTCGAAGTCGAGCAGGTACGCCTCGGCGAGCGGTTCGAGTCTGTCCCCGATCGTGGGGCGGACGCCGATGTTGATCGCGGCGGCGTGATCCAGCACGCAGCCGGCGTAGACGCCGTGAGCAGGTCCATCTTCGGCCAGGCGGACGTTCGCGGTCGGGAACCCGAGCTGGCGGCCCAGTCTGAGGCCCTCGACGACGACGCCCTCGACGGTCGTGATGGCTCCGTGCGGCCGCATGGCGCCGGGCGGCGCGGAACGTGTCATCGCTTCGCACTCCACGGCGGCCGACGCTTGCCGCGGCGACCGGTGACACGCCAAGCGGGCGCAGCCGGCGTCTCGTCGCTCGTTTTCTCGGCAACAGCTCGTCTACAGTCTGGAGAGACGTGGCCGCCAGGTTGGACACGAGAGCGCTCACGCTCGCCCGCGATCGCTTCCTCGGAACCGGTGCGTGGCCGCGTGACGTGGCGATCCGGCCCGAGATCGTCGCCTCCTGGAGCCGCTGCGCGTTGAGCGGCATCGACCCCGAGCGGGCGCGCGGCGCGCCGATCTCCGACGTCGATGCAGAGGGCCGCATGTGGCACGCCGCGGAGCCGGTCCTGAAGGACCTGCGCGATCAGCTGACCGACACGCCGACCGGGATACTGCTGTCCGACCGCGGCGGCCGTGTGCTCTACCGTCACAGCTCCGACGACGCGACCGCGCGCGCCTGGGACGCATCGGACGTCGCGCTCGGCTGCCATCTCGGCGAAACCGTCGCCGGCACCAACGGCGTCGGCACCGTGCTGGAGATCGAGGCGCCGCTGCTGATCAGCGGCGCCGAGCACTTTCTCACCAAGCTGCAGCCATTCACGTGCGCCGGCGGACCGATCCGCCATCCGATCACCCACCAGCTGCTGGGAGCGATCTGCGTGTCGGCGCGGGCTCAGCGGTCGAGTCCTCTGATGCGACCGTTCGTGCTCGCGGCGGTGCGCGAGGTCGAGCGGCGCCTCTATCTCGACAGCTCGCGCGCCGAGCGGCTCCTGCTCGAGCACTTCCTCGCCGCCGACAAGCGTGCCGGCCGCGCGCTGATCGTCGTCAACGAGCGGATGGTGATCAGCAGTCCGCCCGCAGCGCGCCTGCTCGGCGACGTCGAGCAGGGGCTGCTGTGGGAGCACGCCTCCGAGACGATCCATCGCCGCACCGCGCGCGAGAGCGACTTCACGCTGCCGGACGGCCGCATCCTGCACACGCGCTGCACCACGATCGTGGACGGCGGCGAGGTCGTCGGCGCGCTGATCGAGCTCGACGTGCCGCAGGACCGCGAGCGCGACCGCGCGCGGAGGCTGCCCACAGACCCGGCCCGCGGCGAAGCGCGCGGCGGCGCCCGCGCCCGCACGCACGGGCGTGGGCGCGTGAAGCGAGAGGATCCCGCGCCCTGTCCGCAGCTCGCGGAGCTTGCCGGCAGCAGCCGGGCATGGCGGACCGTTCTGCGCCAGGCCGCGTCGTTCAGCGCCGACACGCTGCCGCTGTTGCTGCGGGGCGAGCGCGGCGTCGGCAAGCACTCGCTGCTGAAGGCGCTGTTCGCCGGCCAGCGCGCGGCTGGCACGTTGCGGGTCTTCGACGCCGCGCTGCAGCCGATCGAGGGGGCGGCCTGGCTGCGCGAGGTGCGCGCCGCGACGACGGCCGGCAGCGACTGCGAGCTGCTTGCGCTGCGCAACGTCGAGACGCTGCACGCCGACGTCGCGCAGACGCTCGGTGCGCTGCTCGACGCGATCGGCGACGACGGGCCGCGCGTCGTCGCAACGCTGACAGATGCCCCACCCGCGGGCTCCGAGCGCACCGAGCGGCGCGGCGGCACCAGCGGCACCGGTGGCACCGGCAGCACCCGCGGCACCGACGGCACCAGCGGCACGGGCGGCACCAGCGGACGCCCGGAGCAAGACGGCGACGCTCAGCCAGCCGCGCAGCTGATCGAGCGGCTCGGCGTCGCGACCGTCACGCTGCCGCCGCTGCGCGACCGGCTCGAGGACCTGCCCGAGCTGGTCGCGACCCTGACCCGTCGTCACACCGCCGGCGCGATCGAGCCGCGCTGGCGGCCCGACGCGCTGCAGACGCTCAGCCGTCTCGACTGGCCGGCGAACGTGCGCGAGCTGGAGAACGTCGTGCGGCGTGTGCTCGCGACGCGGCGCAGTGCCGACATCCGCGCAGAAGATCTGCCCGACGACGTGCGCGGACGCGCGCCCCGGCGCAAGCTGCTGTATCTCGAGCGCGTCGAGCTGGAGGCGATCATGACCGCGCTGCAGCGCACCGGGGGCAACAAGGCGCAGGCGGCGCAGCTGCTCGGCATCTCGCGCGCGACGCTGTATCGCAAGCTGCGCTCGCTCGGGCTCGACCTCGACAAGACGGTCTTCTGAGCGGCCGCGACGATCTGCCGAGAGCACCGTCAGACCGCCTCGTGTTGCGCCGCCCGGGCGAGCGCGCACAGCTCCTCGGCCGAGTCGCAGCAGCGCACGGTCTGCACCTGGCGGTCCTCGATCCGCTCGCGCAGGAGGTCGCGGAAGGCGAGGTGGAGCGGGTGGTCGGTGTAGCGCTGCAGCGCCGCCTCGTCCTCGAACTCCATCGACATGCAGAAGCGCCAGCGCGGCTCCGTCACGGCGGCGAACGCCGCGCCGATCTGGAAGTTGCGCGGCTCTTCGATCCCCTGCGGCAGGTGCCGCGCGGCCAGCAGCAGCTCGGCGAGGCTCTCCTGCGACAGCTGCGGGGGAGCGTTGAAGAGCAGGAAGTGCTTGATCATCGATCTCTCCGGTCTTGGTCCGTCTCGCGCTCGATCCGCGCCCAGATGTCGCGCACGAGCTGCTGCATGCTCAGCGCCTCGGCCCAGCGATCGGACAGCTCCTGGCCGTCGGCGCCGGTGATCGCGTACCACTGCGGCGGTCCGAGCTCGGTCGTGAACGTCAGCACGGCGTCGTCGGCGGCACGTGCGCGGAAGTCGCGAAAGCCCCACTCCCACCAGCCCGCGAACAGCTCGACCCACTGACGGTGATGCTCGAACGACGTCTGGATCTGCACCTGCTCGCGCGACGCCACGCGGCCGTGGTAGGCACGGGCGTGGCGCAGCACCTGGCGGATCATGCCGTGGTCGACCGCGTCGATCGGCCACGCGAACTCGCGTCCGACGAGGAAGTGCGAGAGGTCGGCCGTCAGCTCCAGCGACGGGACCGCGTCGAGCAGGTCGAGCGTGAACATCAGGTCGGTCGTCATGCGGTCGCGGTGCGTCTCGACGTACGCCGGGATGCCGGCCTGCCGCGCGAGCCGCTGCCAGCCGAGCAGGTAGGGGACGCATTCGGCGACCGTGCGCGGCCGCACGTTCGGCTGCAGGTTGACGTGGTCGACGTGCTCGCGGCCGACGTCCGCGATCGTCTCGAAGACGGTCGCGAAGCCCTCGACGGTCGTCGGGAAGTACGACGCCTGGATTCGCAGGCCGTGCGCGACCGCCAGCGCGCAGACGCGGCGCGCCAGCTCGGCGTCGGTGAACGAGACCGAGACGCCGTCGAAGCCGGCCTCGGCGATCCGCTCGAACTGCTGCTCGAGCGTCCACGGCAGCCGCGCCCGCCATGGCAGCCCGTTCATGCCCCAGATCGACTGGTAGACGTGCAGTTGCATCACGTTCACCCGCGCAGGTCGATGACCGTGCGGATCCCGTCCTGCGCCTCCATCAGCTCGAACGCGCGGTTGACCTCGTCCAGTCGCACGCGATGCGAGATGAACGGCGCGACGTCCAGCTCGCCCTCCATCCAGCGATCGATCAGCCTCGGCACCTGCTCGCGGCCCTTCAGCCCGCCGAACGAGGCGCCCGCGATGCGGCGGCCCTGGATCAGCCAGCGCGGGATCACGTCGAGCGTCTCGCCTCTGCCGGCGACGCCGGTGATCGTGCACAGCCCCCACCCCATCCGCGCCGCCTCGACCGCCTGTCTCATCACGCGCACGTTGCCGGTCGCCTCGAACGTGTAGTCGGCACCGAAGCCGTCGGTCAGCTCGAGCAGCTCGGCGACCGCGTCGGGACCGCCGATCAGCGTGTCGGTCGCGCCCTGGCCGCGCGCCAGCTCCAGCCGCTGCGGCGAGAGGTCGACCGCGACGATCCGCTCAGCGCCCTGCAGCCGCGCGCCGGCGACCGCCCCAAGCCCGACCATCCCCGCGCCGAAGACGACGCAGGTCGAGCCAGCGCGCACCTGGGCGGTCTGCATCGCCGCGCCGAGACCCGTCGACAACCCGCAGGCGAACAGGCAGGCGCCGTCCAGCGGCGCGTCCGAACGGATCTTCGCCAGCGCGATCTGCGGGATGACGGCGTACTCGGAGAAGGTCGAGGTCCCCATGAAGTGGCGCACGCGTTCGTCGCCGCGATGCAGCCGCGTGGTGCCGTCGGGCAGGTACCCCTTGTTCTGCTCTTCGCGGATCGCGAGGCAGATGTTCGTGCGGCCGCTGCGACAGTGGACGCAGTCGTCGCACTGCGGCGAGAACAACGTGACGACATGGTCGCCGGGCGCCACCAGCGTGACGCCGTCGCCGACCTGCTCGACGATTCCCGCGCCCTCGTGACCGAGCACGCACGGCGCGTAGCCGGACGGGTCGACGCCGGAGGCGGTGTAGAGGTCGGTGTGGCAGACGCCGCACGCATGCAGCCGCACGAGCGCCTCCCCCGGCCCCGGACCGTCCAGCTCCAGCTGCTGGACCGCGAGCGGCTCGCCGAAGCGCTCCAGCACGGCTGCGGTGGTCGTGACCATCGCTCAGGCCTCCACGAGCAGGGTGCGGGTCTCGGTGTAGAAGTCGCGCGCCGCGAGCCCCTGCTCCTTCGGCCCCAGGCCCGACGCCTTGCTGCCGCCGAACGGCACGTGGTAGTCGAGCCCGGAGGTCGGCGCGTTGACGCGCACGAGCCCGTAGCGCAGCGCCGGAAGCGCCTCCAGCGCCGACCCCAGCTCGCGCGTGAAGACCGACGCGACGAGCCCGAACGGGCTGTCGTTGGCGAGCTCGATCGCGTGCTCGGCCGAGCGTGCGCGCAGCAGTCCGGCAACCGGCGCGAAGACCTCGTCGCGGCCGAGCGGCCCCGACTGCTGCGGGAGCTCGACGAGCGCCGGGGCGAGGTAGAAGCCGTCGTCGTCGAGCGCGCCGCCGCCCGTCAGGACGGACCCGCCGGATGCCTCGACGGCCGCGCTGGCCGAGCTGCGCGCGGCGGCGTCGATCAGCGGGCCGACGAGACAGCGCTCGTCGGAGGGATCGACCACGGTCAGCGCCTCGACGGCGGCGACCAGGCGGTCGCGCAGCTCGTCGTAGACGTCGTCGTGGACGATGATGCGGCTCGTCGCCGTGCACTTCTGCCCGGCGTAGCCCATCGCCGCGTAGGCGATCTTCTGCGCGGCCGCGGCGAGGTCGGCGGACGGCAGCACGATCGACGGGTTGTGTCCGCTCATCTCGCACTGCGCGGGGATCCCGCGCGCCGCCGCCTGCTGTGCGACGGCCCGCCCGCCCGCCAGCGACCCGGTGAAGGTGACCGCGTCGACACGCTCCTCGGCGACGAGCGCCGCGCCGACGTCGGCTCCGCCCTCCAGCAGCTCCAGCAGCCCGTCGGGCAGCTGCGCGGCGACGATCTCGCTCAGCAGACGAGCGGTCGCGGTCGCCTCGACGGCCGGCTTGAACAGCACCGCGTTGCCGTACGCGAGCGCCGGCGCGATCTTCCAGCTGGGCGTCGCGACCGGGAAGTTCCAGGGCGCGATCACCGCGCACACGCCGACCGGGTAACGACGCGCGGCGAGGATCGCCGACGGCGAGGCGCCGGGGTAGGTCTCACCGTCGGGCGCGAGCACCGCGGTGGCGTAGTAGCGGTAGATCGCGACCGCGCGCGCGATCTCGCCGCGCGCTTCGACGATCGGCTTGCCGACCTCGCGCGTGACGAGCGCGGCCAGCTCGCCGGCGCGCTGTTCGAGCGCGTCGGCGACGACGCTCAGCGCGGCTCCGCGCGCCGCCGCGGGGGTCGCCGCCCACGCGCGCGCGGCCTGCGCGGCGCGCGCCGCGGCGGGTGCGACGGCGGCGGTCGGCCCGTCGAACTCGAGCACCACGTCCGACGGGCGCGCGGGGTTCAGGCTCAGGTGGCTCATGGCTTCGTGACGGCCTCTCGGTTCGTGCCGGCGCGCGTGCCCTGCAGCAGCTGCTCGACCGACAGTCGTCGGGTCGCGAGCGCGAGCGCGAGCGCGTAGTAGTAGTCGCCCCACGGCGTCGCGCCGCTGAGGCCCAGTCGGTGCGGGATCGAGTAGGACGAGCGCTGCAGGATCCCGTCCTCCGGTCCGCTCGTCAGCGCCGCGTCCGCGAGTCCGCTCAGCAGGGACGTGCCCGCCGCTCGCAGCCGGTCTCTCGCGGCAGTCGCGGGATGGCGGTCGGACAGGATCAACAGGCCCAGCGCGACGATCGCGGAGGCGCTCGCGTCCTCCGGCGCGTCGGGAGCTCCGTCGTCGAAGTCCCACGGCACGACGCAGTCCGCCGGCACACGCGCCGCGAAGTACGCCCACGCGCGCTCGGCCGCGTCCAGCAGCCGCTCGTCGCCGGTCGCGGCATACGCCCACGCGAAGCCGGCGATCGCCCACGCCTGCCCGCGCGACCAGCACGAGCGCTGCGACGAGCCCTGGAACGTGCCCTGCTCCAGCAGCCGGCCGTCGACGGGGTCGAAGCGGTTGAGGTGGTAGGTCGACCCGTCCTCGCGCAGGAACGCCTGAGCCGAGGTGAGCGCATGGCGGTGCGCGCGGTCGATCAGCTCGCTGCCCTCGGGGCCTTGGACGACGCGCCCGGCCCACCACAGCAGCGGCAGGTTCATCATCGTGTCGATCGTGCTGGTGCCGGCCGAGCGCGGGTCGTCGGCGGCGCCGAACGCCTGGATGAAGCCGCCCGACTCGCGGTAGCGGCCCGCGAGCGTGAGGGCGGCGGTGAGCGCCGGCGCCAGCTCGTCGTCACGCAGCTCGCCGGTGATCGCGCCGGTCACGAACGAGGGATAGAAGAGGAAGCCGAGGTCGTGCGTGGTGCCGTCGTGCTGGCGCTGCTCGAGGTCGCGCAGCAGCGGTCGCAGCGGCAGGCCGCCGTCCGCCGGCTCGCCGTCGAGCCGGCGCAGCCAACCGCTGCCGGCGCCGAAGCCCGCCGTCCAGTTGCCGTGGTCGTAGAAGACGTCGTCGACCCAGCCGCTGCGCTGGTCCAGCGGGAAGCGCACCCACTGACCGTCGTCGCAGTAGTGGGGGTAGCGGCCCGGGTGCTGCCCGTTGCGCCGCTCCTCGCGCTCGACCAGCGCGCGCACGCGCTGCCATGCCTGTTCGAGCGTCATGCGCGCGCCTCGGCGGCTGAGACGGACACGGCCTCTGCGGTCGGGTGTCTGAAGACCTCGTTCGTCAGCGTCCCGATCCGCGGGCACGAGATCGCGACGATGTGGCCGGGCTGCAACGCGACGTCGTCCGGCGGCACGATCCCGGTGCCGGTCAGCAGCACGGTGCCGTCCCCGACCGTGTTGGAGCGCCGCAGCCAGCGGCTCAGCTGCTCGAACCCGCGCACCATCGACGCGGTCGTGGCCGTGCCCGTGTAGACGAGCTCGCCGGCCGCGTCGCGCACGGTCAGCTCCAGCTCGAACTCACCCAGCTCGCCGCCCGCGGGCGCGATCAGCGCGCACGGGCCGAGCGAGCAGGCGCTGTCGTAGATCTTCGCCTGCGGCAGGTAGAGCGGGTTGCGCGCCTCGATGTCGCGCGCGGTCACGTCGTCACCGAGCGTGACCGCGACGATCGCGCCGTCGGCGTCGAGGATCAGCGCCAGCTCCGGCTCAGGCACGGTCCACGCGCTGTCGCCGCGGATCGCGACCGGCGCGTGCGGGCCGACGCTGCGGCGTCCGCCGACGTCCTTGAGGAAGATCTCCGGCCGCTCGGCGTCGTAGATCTGCGCGTAGACGTCGGCCGCGTGCTCGCTCTCCGCCTCGCGCGCCTCGCGTGAACGGCGATAGGTGACGCCCGCGGCCCAGGTCTCCGGCGCGACGACCGGAGCGCTCACCGGCAGGCCGCCGACCCAGCCGCGCGCGGCGTCGACGTCGACCCCCTCGCCCGAGCGCTCGGCCATCCCCGCGAGCAGGTCGCACAACGGGACGTGCTCGGTGCGCGCCAGGCGGATCGCGGCGGCCAGGCCGGCCGGCTCGGCGGCGCCGGTCGGCAGCTGCGCGGTCACGTCCGTCGCCGCTTCAGCATGCTCCGGTATCACGGCGAGGCGCAGCTCTCCGTCGCGCCGGAACTCGACAGTTCTCATCGTCTTCTCCTCACTCCGCGAGCGCGGCCGCGGACGGCATGGACGGCGCCATGTCGACCGCCACCGTGCGCGTGTTGACGAACTCCAGCAGTCCCTCGTGTGACAGTTCGCGGCCGTAGCCGCTGCGCCCGATGCCGCCGAACGGCAGCCGCGGATCCGATGCGACGATGCGGTTGACGAACACCATCCCGCAGGCGATCCGGCGGCCGAGCCGCTGCGCGCGCTCGGCGTCCGCGCTCCAGATGCTCGCGCCCAGCCCGTACGGCGTGTCGTTGGCGGCCGCCACGGCGGCGTCGGCGTCGGGCACCCGCACGAGCGCCGCGACCGGACCGAACGTCTCCTCGGCGAGGACCGGCATGCCGCGCGTCACGTCGGCCAGCAGCGTCGGCGCGTAGAAGTTGCCGGGGCGCTGCAGCCGGCGCCCGCCGATCACCACGCGCGCGCCCCGCTCGACCGAGCCCGCGACCTGCGCCTCCAGCGCATCGAGCAGGTCGGCGCGTGCCAGCGGACCGACCTGCGTGCGCGGGTCGAGCGGATCGCCGACCGGCATCGCCTCCACCGCCCGCGCGAAGGCCGCCTCGAACGCGTCGGCCACGGGCGCCTCGACGATGAAGCGCTTGGCGGCGATGCAGCTCTGCCCGCAGTTGCCGAAGCGGGCGCGCGCGGCCAGCACGGCGGCCGCCTCGACGTCGGCGTCGGCCAGCACGACGAACGGGTCGGACCCGCCCAGCTCCAGCACGCTCTTCTTCAGCGCCCGACCGGCGGCGGCGGCGACTGCGGCGCCGGCGCGCGCGCTGCCGGTCAGCGTCACGGCCGCGATGCGCGCGTCGCCGAGCAGCCACTCGGTCGTCTGCGCCACGTCCTCGTCGGCGACGAGGATCGTGCGCACGAGGCCCCACGGGAAACCGGCCTGCACGAACAGGTCCTCGATCGCGAGCGCGCACTGCGAGACGTTGGACGCGTGCTTCAGCAGGACGCCGTTGCCCGCCGCCAGCGCCGGCGCAGCGAACCGCAGCACCTGCCAGAAGGGGTAGTTCCACGGCATCACCGCGAGCACGACGCCGAGCGGTTCGTACGCGACGTAGCTGAGGTCGGCGTCGGCCGCGACCGGGCGCGGCGCCAGCAGCTCCTGCGCCTGCTCGGCGTAGTGCTCGCAGGCCCAGGCGCATTTCTCGACCTCCGCCAGCGACTCCGCGAGCGGCTTGCCCATCTCGGCGGTCGCGAGCGCCGCCAGCTCCTCGCGCGCGCTGCGCAGCGCTGCGGCGGCCGCGACCAGCAGGCGGCTGCGCTCCTGCGGGCCGAACGCTCGCCACTGCGCCTGCGCGCCGTGGACCTGGGCCAGCGCGGCGTGGATCTGCCCGGTCGTGAACGGCTCGAAGGTCGCGATCCGTTCGCCGGTGGCGGGGTTGGTGCTGGTGATCGTGGCCGTGACCGCCGTCATCGCGGCTGCTCCAGGAAGTTCGTGAACGCGGTGCGGATCGCGACGGGGTCGTCGAGCAGGAACGGGACGCCGGGGCTGTTGCCGCCCTCGATCGCGACGTGCACGACGGTCTGGCGCGCGTCCTCGCGGGCGGTTCGCAGCGCGGCGCCGAGCGCGTCGGCGTCGTTGGCCCGGACCGTCGGCAGCCCCGCGGCCGCGCACACGGCGCCGAGGTCGATCCGCTCGGCCTGCGTCTCGATGCTCGCGGCGGAGGCGTGCTGGTGGTTGTCGAGCAGGATCAACGTGAAGCGCGGCGGCCGGTGATACGCGAGCGTCGCGATCACCGACAGTCCCATCAACAGCGAGCCGTCGCCCTCGACGACGGCGACCGGGCGGTCGAGGCCGAACGCGAGGCCTGCGCCGACGGCCGGCGCCAGGCCCATCGAGTCGAGCAGGTAGAGGTGCGAGGGGCGGCGCGAGAACGACGCCAGCTCGCGCGAGGTCGCGCCGACCGTCGTCACCAGCGGACAGCCGGCGAACGCCTCGTCGATCACGTGCAGGGCTTCCATCCGCTTCATCGGTCGGCGCTCCCGGGGTGCATGACGTCGAGCAGCAGCGCGACCGGCCGGCGCGTCATCGCCGCGTGCTCGGCGACCGCGCAGGTCGTGGTGCGCCACAGCTGCGCCGGCTCGGCCGCGCCGAGCCGTTCGCAGCGGATCCCCGCGGCGGCGAGCATGCCGGGCACGCCCTCGGAGAAGCTGTGAATCATCGAGTTGTATTCACCGAGTCCGCCGCGCGTGTTGGCGATGATCGGCAGCGGCACGTGATAGGCCTTCGTGAACGTCGTCAGGGCGGTCAGCGCGTTGCCGAAGCCGTTGTCCTGCATCACGAGCGCGACGCGGCGGCCGGCGAGCGCGAGGCCGCCGGCGATCCCGACCGCCTCCTCCTCGCGATTGGCCATCAGGTCACGTACGCCGTGGTCGCGCAGCCCGCTGATGATCGCGGCGACATGCGACGAGGGGACGTGCACGAACGTCTCGACCTGCCAGTCCAGCAGGCCCGAGACGACGGCATCCGAACGGGCCGAGGCGCCGCTCACGCGGGACTCCTGCGGGGACCGCGGCCGGCCGAGCACGACTCGGCGGCCGCGTGGACGACGCGGTGCGAATTCAACGGTGCCTCCTTCGTTGCAGGCCGCTGTCACTGAAAACGTGACGCAACCCCTCGGACGCAGATTCTCACCGCCGCAGCCGGCGCCGAACTGTCGCTTATTGAGACGCGCGTGCGTCAACTCGTAACGACCGCCGCGGACGTTTGCGCACGGCTTCGCGCACGGTTATCGTGGCTCACGGGTCGGCCCCGCCACGCAGCGAGAAGCGCGACGGCGAGCAGCTGCCACCCGCGGTCGACGCGCACGGTCAGCGCTGCGCCGCCGCGCATCGCATCGAGATCGGACGGAGACGACGTGAACGCTTCACCCTCCGCTGCCCCGGCAGGGCTGCTGCTCGGCGGCCCGCTGCCGAGCACGGCCACGAGCGTGCTCGCTCGCGTCGCTCCCGCGCCGCAGGCGGCCGGCGGCACCTCCGCCTGGGCGCAGCTGCAGCAGCGCCCGCACTGCGACAGCTTCCTCGAAGGGCTCACGGTCGCCCCCGACGGCCGCGTCTTCGCGCTCGACCTCGCGTGGGGCCGCGTGCTGGAGCTGCTGTTGGAGAGCGGTGAGACACGAACGCTGGCGCACTACGACGGCCAGCCGAACGGGCTCGCGTTGACGCCTGACGGCGGCGCCGTCATCGCCGACTTCGAGCACGGCCTGATGCGGCTCGACCGGCTGGCGGCCGGCGCGAGCGTGACGCCGCTGCTCGCGCGCTACGCGATGAACCGCTTCGACGGGCTCAACGACGTGCTCGTCGCCGGCGACGGGACGCTCTACTTCGGCGACCAGGGCGGCAGCGGCCTGCACGCGCCCAGCGGCCGCATCTACCGCCGCACACCCGCGGGCGATCTGCAGCTCGTCGTCGACGGCATCCCGAGCCCCAACGCGCTCGCGCTCGACGAACGGCGCGGCCTGCTGTTCGCCGCCGTCACCCGCGACAACGCGATCTGGCGGATCCCGCTGCGCCCCGACGGCACCGTCGCGAAGGTCAGCCGCTTCATCCAGCTGTCGGGCGGCATGGGACCGGACGGGATCGCGCTGACGCCCGACGGCGGGCTGCTCGTGACGCACCTCGGGCTCGGCGTCGTGTGGCTGTTCGACGCGCTCGGCCTGCCCGTGCTCGCCTACCGCTGCCCCGGCCCGGACCCGACCAGCGTCGCGCTGGACCGCAGCGGCACCCGCGTGCTGATCGCCGAGGCCGCCACGGGAACGATCCTCGCCGGCGCGCTGCCGGCCTCCACCAGCGGGAGCTCCCGCTCACAGACGAAGGGAACGCCATGAGCCTGCGCTTGCTCGTGACCGGCGCCGGGGGCCGCATGGCCCAGGTGCTGCTGCCGCAGCTGCGAAGACGCTACGGACCAATGACGCTGCTCGCGCGCAGCGCGGTCGAGGACGCCGACGCGGACGACCGCGTCCAGCTCGCCGACGTCGCCGACCTCGACGCCGTCATCGCCGCGGCCGCCGGTGCCGACGCGATCCTGCACCTCGCCGGGATCGCCGACGAGGCGCCGTACGAGAAGATCCTCGCCAGCAACATCGTCGGCGCCTACAACGTCTTCGAGGCCGCGCGCCGCACGGGCGTCAGACGCGTCGTCTTCGCCAGCAGCAATCACGTCACGGGCTTCTACCGCTGCGGCGAGCGGATCGGCGTCGAGGACGCCGTGCGCCCCGACACCCACTACGGCGCCAGCAAGGTCTACGGCGAGGCGCTCGGACAGCTGTACCACGACAAGTTCGGGCTCGAGGTCGTCTCGCTGCGGATCGGCAGCTTCCGCGCCGTGCCCGACGACCACCGCCAGCTCAGCACCTGGCTCAGCCATCGCGACGGACTCGACCTGATCGTCCGCTCGCTCGAGACGCCGGGCGTCGGCCACCTGGTCGTCTACGGCGTCTCCGCCAACACGCGCGCGTGGTGGCGGCTGGGGCCCGAGGCCGAGGCGCTCGGCTACGCCCCGCGCGACGACGCCGAGCGCTTCGCCGCCCAACTCGACGGCCCCCACCCCGACGACAGCGACCTGCGCCAGGGCGGCATCTACGTCGAGCCCGGCTACGGCGGCGGCTACTGGTGACCGACTTCCCACCCGCACCCAACGAGAAGGAGAACCGATGACGAAGATCGATGCCCTGGAGGCACGGACCGTGGCGGTCCCGCTGCCCGCGCCGACGAGCTTCGCGCGCCGCACCGTCACCCACCGCCACTACACGCTCGTGCGCGCCCACGGCGGCGGTCACGAGGGGATCGGCTTCTGTTACGCCGGCAGCAGCGGCGGACCGATCGTGACGGAGTCCGTCCGCCAGCTCGTCGCGCCGGCCGTCGTCGGCGAGGACTCCCACCGCGCGAAGGGCATCTGGGAGGAGCTGTACCAGGAACTGATCCTGCACTCGCGCGCGGGCTCGGTGATGCGCGCGGTCAGCGCCGTCGACGTCGCGCTGTGGGACCTCAACGCGCGGATCGCCGGCCTGCCGCTGTGGCAGTACCTCGGCGCGGTCGCGACCGACAGCGTCCCGGCGTACGCCAGCGGCGGCTACTACCTCGACGGCAAGCGGCCGGAGGACCTCGCCGACGAGATGCGCTCCTACGTCGCGCTCGGCTTCAGAGCGGTGAAGATGAAGATCGGCCGCCTCAGCCCGGCCGGCGACGCCGAGCGGCTCGCCGCCGTGCGCGCCGCGGTCGGCCCCGACGTGCTCGTGATGTGCGACGCCAACAACGCCTGGCGCGACCTGCCGACGGCGCTGGCGGCGGTGCGCGCGCTGGAGCCGTACGACCCGTACTGGATCGAGGAGCCGTTCGGCCCCGACGACGTCGCCAACCACGCGCGCCTGGCGCGCGCGACGCCGGTGACGGTCGCGACCGGCGAGATCGAGGTCGGCAAGTGGCAGCACCTGCGGTTGCTGCAGGAGGGCGCCGCGCAGATCCTGCAGACCGACGCCGCCGTCTGCGGCGGCATCAGCGAGTACCAGCGGATCGCGGCGACCGCCGACAGCTTCGGCGTGACGATGGCACCGCACTGGTTCCACGACCTCCACGTCCACCTCGTCGCATCGACGCCGAACGCCCGCTTCGTCGAGTTCTTCGCCGACGACAGGGTGTTCAACTTCCGCGAGCTGATCGACACGCAGCTGGAGATCGGCGAGGGCGGCACGCTGCGGCTGCCGCGCGGCCCGGGCCTCGGCTTCGAATTCGATGCCGACGCCGTCGAGCGCCGCGCCGTCGACGCATGGCGCTGAGGCGCTGAGCCGCCGCCGGCGGCCGGGGGCGGACGCGCGTGCGCCCCCGGACCGCCGGCGCCGGCCCCGCGCCGGTGCCCGCCTACGGGCGCGGCCCGACGATCCCGTACTCGCGGCGGAAGTAGACGACCGGCTGCTTCTGCGCGGGGTGCGCCTCGCCGGCCTCGATGCGGCCGATGAAGATGACGTGGTCGCCGGCCTCGATCTCGCGCTCGACCTCGCACTCGGCCCACGCGACGGTGTGCTCGGGCAGGTACGGCAGACCGCCGTGGCTGGAGTCCCACGCGAGACCCTCGAACTTGTCCTCGGCGCGCGAGGCGAACAGGGTGCAGATCTCTTCGAAGCCGCTCTCGATGAAGTTGACGACGAACCGCTGCGTGTGCTGCAGCGCCGGCAGCGTGCGGCTCGTGCGCGCGACGCAGACGAGCAGCAGCGGCGGCTCCGCGGAGACGCTCGAGACCGCGGTCGTCGTGAGCCCCTTCGGCTGCCCGCGCTCGTCGACGGTCGTGATGACCGCGACGCCCGCCGGGAAGGCGCCCATGATCGAGGTGAAGGTTTCGGTCTCCATGCTCTGGTCCTTGCGTGATCGGTCGATTCGCGGGCGCGCGGCGCCCGCCTAGTACGCGGTCCTGTCGAGGTCGAGGCCGAACGCGCGCAGCTTGCGGTAGAAGGTCGCGCGCGAGACGCCGACCAGCTCGGCGGCGCGCGACTTGTTGCCTCTCGCCTGCTGCAGGGCGGTCGTCATCGCCTCCAGCTCGACACGCTGCAGGTAGGAGAGGACGCGCCGCGGCGCCTGGCTGCGGATGTCCTCGGGCAGGTCCTTGGCGCGGATGTCCGCGCTGCGGCGCCCGGACAGGATCCGCCGCACCAGGTTCTCCAGCTGGCTGACGTTCGCCGGCCACTCCAGACGCGTCAGCATCTGCACGGCGTCGGGCGTCCATTGCGGCTGGATCCCGCCGACCGAGTGCCGGCGCGTGAGCGCGGCCAGCAGCTCGGCGAAGTCCTCCGTGCGGTCGCGCAGCGGCGGCAGCTGGATCGCGCCGGCGCTGGCGCGATCGATCAGCGCGGGCGCGGGACCGGACGGGCCGTCGTGCGGCGTGTGCGTGCCGACCAGCCGCGGTCTGCGCGGCGCAAGCGCCTCCAGCAGACCGCAGAGCGCGCGGGTGGCCGTCTCCTCCAGCGCCTCGACGTGGCGTACGAGCACGACCGCGTCGTCGCCCGCGACGATCGCGTCGCGCACCGCGGTGACCCATCGCGCCGCGCCCTCGATCGGCTGCAGCGCGGCCTCGAAGACGTGCACGCGGCCTGCCGCGCGCTCGGCCTCGAAGAGCGCGTCGAGCAGCGCGAACTTGCCGCTTCCAGGCGGGCCGACGAGAAAGAACGAGAGTCCCGACTCGCGGTATGCGATCGCCTGGTCGACGACCGTGCGCCATGCGACGCTGGAGCCGGCCAGGCCCGGCAGGCGGCCATCGGCGCCGGCCCGCCCGGCTCTCAGCGCGCGTGCCCGCGACGGACGCGGCGCAGGCTCGCTGTCGAGCTCGACGAACGCGCCGATCACCGCGCCGCCGTCGCGAACGGGATGGCAGCGCGTCGCGATCCGCTCGCCCGTCGGCAGCTCCAGCAGGTGCGCGTCGGACGCCCCGCCCGCGATCACGTGCGCGACCTGCTCCCACAGGACCGTCTGGCTGACGCCGTCGAGGATCCGGCCGGCCGCCGGGCTGCTGATGATGATCTCTTCGTTGAGCGTGACGACGGCGTGCGCGCCGGTGCGGGACTGGACCGACAGGAACTGCTCCAGCAGCAGCCGCTCCTTGCGCGAGCCGGCGAGGTACAGGCGGCGCTCGATCTCGTGTCCGGCCTCGAGCGCGAACGGCAGCAGCAGCGCGTTGTACTCGGCCGTCGGGCAGGTCACGTTGAGCACGCCGCGCAGCTGGCGCGTGATCGGATGGCGGATCGGCACGCCGACGCAGGTGAGGTCGTTGAAGCCGCCGATGAAGTGCTCGTGGCCGACGATCCGCATCGCCTCGCGCGTCTCCAGCACCGTGCCGATGCCGTTGGTCCCGACGACCGACTCCTGGAAGTTGTAGCCGCGCGCGACGTCGTGCTCGTCGAACAGCTCGGCGAGGCGCCCGTCGGTCGTCGTCACCTGCAGGACGCGGCCGCGGTGGTCGGCGAGGATCAGGCCCGCCGAGGTGTCGGCGAGCTGCTCGCGGCGCTTCTCGAGCACGGACTCGGCCGCGGTCCACACCTGCCCCTCCGATGCGCCGCCGGCCTCGTACGTCGCCGACGCCAGCTCGGGCCGCAGCCCGCTCAGCGCGCAGCGCCGCCACGAGGCGGCGATCTCCGCGCGCACGACGCCGTCGTCGTCGACGAGCGTGCCCGTCTCGAGGAAGCGCTCGCGGGCGCGCACGAGCGCCTGCGTCTGCTGCGCGCGCTCGGACATGGCGTCAGCCCGCGTCCGCCAGCGCGTCCGTCCGCAGCCGGTACGCGACCAGCTCGCTCGTCGAGACGAGCCGGATGCGGTGGCGCTCGCACCAGCGCAGCAGGTCGTCGGGACGCGCCATCGTGCCGTCGTCGTTGATGATCGTGCAGACGACCGCGGCCGGGCCGACGCCGGCCAGGCGCGCGAGGTCGACCGCTGCCTCCGTGTGCCCGGCCCGCTCCAGCACGCCCCCGTCACGAGCGCGCAGCGGCAGCACGTGGCCGGGCCGCACGATGTCCTGCGCCGTCGTCGCCGGATCGATCACGACCGCGATCGTGTGCGCGCGGTCGTGCGTCGAGATCCCCGTCGAGACGCCGGCACGCGCCTCGACCGAGACGGTGAACGCGGCGGCGTGCGGGCGCGCACCGGTGTCTGGCAGGCGGCGCAGCCCGAGCGTGTCGCAGCGCTCGCCCGTCAGCGCGACGCAGACGAGACCGCGCGCGTGCGTCGCCATCATGTTGATCGCGTCGGGGCCGGCGAATGCCGCCGCGATCACGAGGTCGCCCTCGTTCTCGCGCTCCTGCGCGTCGAGCACGACGACGAAGCGCCCGGCGCGCACGTCGGAGATCGCCTCCTCGGCGGTCGCGAAGCCGGCCGGCGGCCGCGCCCCCGGCCCGCCGATCCACTCGTTCCAGACGACCGCGCGCTGCGGCCGCGTACGGTCTGCCGCGCAGACGGTCATCGCTCAGCCCTCCTCGGCTGCCGCCGTCGCCGCACGTTGTCTGCGCGACGCGCCGCTCCCGCGGCGGATCCGCCGCACGAGCGCCCGCGCCGCGCGCGTGCCGCTGCCGCTGGTGACGTAGACGGCCAGCACGATCACGCCGCCCTGCACGATCAGCTGCGCCTCCGCGGCGATCCCGCGGATGTCCATGATGTTCGAGATCGCCGCGATCACGAGCGCGCCCAGCACGGCCCGCACCGGGTCGCCGGTCCCGCCCATCAGCGCGGTTCCGCCGACGACCGCCGCGGCGATCGAGTCGAGCTCGTAGCCGGTGCCGGTGATCGCGCTGCCCTGTCGCAGCTGTGCGGCCAGCATCAGGCCGGCGATCGAGGCGAGCGTCGCCGACGTCACGTACGCCATCAGCACGTCGCGGTTGACGGGCAGTCCGGACAGCCGCGCGGCCTCCGGGTTGCCGCCGAACGCGTACAGCCGCCGCCCGGCCGGGGTCAGCGACATCACGATCGCGCTGAGCACCATCACCAGCAGCGCGATCAGGACCGGTGCGGGGATGCCGGCGACTCTGCCGGAGAAGATCGACAGGAAGGTTCTGTCGGAGATCGGGATCAGGCGATCCTGCTGGATGATGTAGGCGAGGCCGCGCGCGACGCTCAGCATCGCCAGCGTCGCGATGAACGCCGCGACTCTGCCGTAGACGACCAGCACGCCGTTGACGACGCCGCACAGCGCGCCGACGCCGAGCGCCGCCACGATCGCGAGGATCAGCGGGCTGCCTCTCGACAGGATCAGCGCCGAGACGACGGACGACAGCGCCACGACGGAGCCGACGGAGAGGTCGATCCCGCCCGTCACCATCACGTGGAACTGGCCGACCGCGAGCACCGCGATCACCGAGGCGGTCACCAGCACCGCGAGCAGGTTGCGCTCGGTGAAGAAGAACTCCGACGACATCGTGCCGACGAGCACGACGATCGCCAGCACGACGATCAGGTAGGCGCGCGGGGCGATCGCCCCCACCAGCGAGCCGCCGATGCGCCGGGCGCCGGACGGCTCCTGCGAGCGCGGTGACGCGTCCGGATCGCGGCCGGCCGGTGGACCGGTCGCCGCGCCGCTGCCGACGGGGCTCCCCGTCTGGCTCATGTCCACGTGCATTCGATCACTGTCCTTGTCTCTGTCCGTGTGCATTTGGTCTCGCTCACGCCGCCAGCTCGAGCACGGCCGCTTCGCCGTTGGCCTTGAGCTGGTCGCTGTCGAGCTCGCCGGCGACGCGGCCGCGCTTCATCACGATCACGCGGTCGCACATGAACGCCTCCTCGAGCTCGGAGGTCACCATCACGACGCTCCCGCCATCGGCGATGAACGTCCGGATCAGGTCGTAGATCTCGGCCTTCGCGCCGACGTCGACGCCGCGCGTCGGCTCGTCGAGGATCAGGATGTCGGCCCCGTTCTGCAGCCATTTCGCCAGCACGACCTTCTGCTGGTTGCCGCCGCTGAGGTTGCGCACCGCCTGCCCGACGCCGGAGGTCTTGATCTGCAGGCTGCGCTGCATCTCGCGCGCGGCCCGCAGCTCGGCGCCGCGCGACAGCACCGGGCCGCGCGTGAACTGCGGCAGCGACGCCATCGTGACGTTGTTGGCGACGCTCATGTCGAGCACCAGCCCCTGCGTCTTGCGGTCCTCGGGGATCAGCCCGATGCCGAGCTTGATCGCCTGCGCGGCGCTGCGGATGCGGCGTCTGCGCCCGTGCACCTCGAACTCCCCCTCGGTCGTCGGGCGCACGCCCGCCAGGCAGGCGGCCAGCTCGGCCTGCCCGTTGCCGGCGAGGCCCGTGACGCAGACCGCCTCGCCGCGGCGCAGCGTCAGCGACACGTCGCTGATCGCCGAGCCGTCGGCGAGCCCGGACGCGCGCAGCACCACGTCGCCGGCCGTCCCGTCGCCGTTGCTGAGCGGTCGCAGCCGCGCCGTGCCCTCCTCGACGACGGCGTCGGACTCGTCCATCAGGCGTCTGCCCAGCATCGCCCGCACGAGCTGGTCGGGCGACGTCTCGCGCACCGCGTGGGTGGCGATCTTGCGCCCGTCGCGGAAGACCGAGATCTTGCCGCAGATCTGGAACAGCTCGTCGAGACGATGGGAGATGTAGAGCATCGCGATGCCCTCCGACTGCAGCTGGCGCAGCACGCGGAAGAGCTGCTCGGCCTCGGACTCCGACAGCGTCGCGGTCGGCTCGTCGAGCAGCACCACGCGCGCGTTCTGGCGCAGCGCCTTCGCGATCTCGACCGCCTGCTGGTGCGCCATCGACAGCTCGCCGACGGGCCTGCGCACGTCGATCTCGAAGCCGAGCCGCTCGAGGTCGGCGCGCGCCTCCGCGCGCACGCGGCGCCAGTCGACGCCGCCCCAGCGCAGCCGCGGGATGTCCTCGATCTGCACGTTCTCCGCGACCGACAGGTACGGGAACAGGCTCATCTCCTGGAAGACCGTGTAGATGCCGGCCTTCTGCGCGTCCTGCGGCCGCTTGAAGCGGACCTCCGTGCCGTCGGTCAGCAACGTCCCCTCGTCCGCCGACTGCACACCGGCAAGGATCTTGATGAGCGTCGACTTGCCGGCACCGTTCTGGCCGACGAGTCCGTGGATCTCCCCCGGCATCACCTCCAGGTCGATGTCGGCCAGCGCGCGCACCCCGGGAAAGCTCTTGCCCACGCCCCGCACGGCGAGCCGGGGGACCTCGCGGTCCCCAGCGGCTGCCGTCGCGACGCGGCCGACGGCCGGGGTGCTCATCTCTGCTTGCTATACGCGTAGGGCGAGGAGTCGTCGACGTACTCTCTCGCGGTCTCAGTCGTCACCGCCGTCGGCGGCAGGTTGATCGTCGGCGGATCGCCCTCGCAGTTGCCGCTTCTCTCGCCTCTGATCGCGGCGACCGCCTCTTCGATCGCGTAGTTCGCCTGTGTGCGCGGCTCGCCGAGGGCCTCGGCGACCACGGGGAAGTTCGGGTCGTTAGCCATCCGCGTGATCAGGTCCATGTCACCGTCGAAGCTGGCGGCTATCACGTCCGTTCTGCCGTCCTCGGACATCAGGCCGCTCTCCTTCAGCGACTGCTCGATCGCGCCCCAGACGATGTCGCTCTGGTTGTAGATCACGTTGACGTCGGGATTCGCCGCGAGCGTCGCGCGCATCGCTCTGAGCGTCGCGTCGGGCTGCGCTCTGCCGTAGATGTTCGGCAGCTTGGTTATTCTGCGCCCGGGGTGGGCCTCGAAGTAGTCGTTCCAGCCCTTCATGAAGCCGTCCTCGCGCGTCTGCGTGACCAGCTCCTGCGGGAAGATCGCCTGCACGTAGAGCTTGATCGGCGCGCCTCTGGGCAGCTTTCTGTCAGCGATCTCAGCGGTGTGAGCGCCTATCAGCTCCGCCGTTCTGATCGCGTCGTCGTGGATGTTGCATGCGACGGTCTTGGCAAGCTCGTCGGAGACGCGGTCGTTGACGACGACGACGGGGACGCCCGCGGCGTTGGCGGCCGCGATGCCGCTGGCGACGGCCTGGTCGGAGACCGGCTCGATGATGATCGCCTTCGCGCCGCGGTTGATGTAGGACTGCATCTGCTCGATCTGGGCGACGGCGTCGCCGCGTGCGTCGACCGTGTCAACGGTGTAGCCGGCTCTGGCGCCGGCGGTCTTCGCGTCTCTCGCGAGCGTCGCCAGCCACGGGTTGCCGGCGATGAAGCGCAACGAGAAGCCGATCAGCGGCTTGTCGCCGCTGTCGGCGCTCGCGGAGCCGCCGGTGTCACCGCCGCTGCTCGATCCACAGCCTGCCGTCAGCGCGATCACGCCGACGAGCGCGGCGCTCGCGCCGAGCTTCTTCAATCGACTCATTCAGAACTCTCCTCAACTGCTGCGTTGAACTGGATCTGGATGCGCGCCCCGGCGCACCCACACTCATCCCTGGTGCGACGCGGTGCGCTGCGAGTAGTCGACCTCCTCCATGTAGTCCATCGTGCTGTAGCGGCCGTGCGTGTCGGCCAACGAGGCCGGGCCGGGAAAGCCGATCGTGCGCCAGCCGACCTGATCGCGGTTGCCGCCGTAGGCGACGTCGCCGTAGAAGCCCATGCGCGTGTGCAGCACGAGCGTCGAGAAGAAGTCGAGCTCCTCGTCGGTGACCGGCTGGCTCAGCACGACCCCTTCGGTCGACTGCGTCAGGTCGGCCGCTCCGACGTCGCCGTCGAGCACGACCGGCTCCGGCTTGGGCCGACCCGACAGCTCGACGAGGATCGCGTCCTGCTGCTCGGGACCGAGCGTGCGGAAGTCGCTGCCGAACACGCTGGCGCTCAATTCGTCGAGCGCTCTCAGCCCGTCCTGGTAGCGCCGCTGCTGGCGCTCGATCCGCTGGCTCCAGGCCTCGGCCTGGCGGCCCTCCAGGCGCAGGAAGCCGCTGCCCCACGGGTTCGCGTAGACGTAGTCGATGCCCGACAGGTAGCGGTCGATGAAGCCGACCACGCCGGCCTCCGTCGCGCCCGGGTCATGGTCGGTCGGGATGATCCGCGCGGCCGCGGCCGCGACGGTCTCCCACTGCAGCGCGGTGAAGAAGAGCGGTTCGCTGCTCTGATCCATCGTCGCCTCCTCAGCCCTTGCGCTTCTCGTCGAGGATGTGCTCGGCGCAGCGCCAGGCGTTCGCCATCAGCGTCAGCGTCGGGTTGGCGCCGAGCGAGGTCGGGAAGACGCTGCCGTCGAAGACGTAGAGGTTGTCGACGTCGTGCGCTCTGCACCAGCGGTCGACGACCGACGTCGACGGGTCGTCGCCCATCCGCGCCATGCCCATCTCGTGGCTGCAGTTGCCGTTGAATCTGTCCATGTAGACGGGCATCACCTTCGCCGCGCCCGCCGCCTGCAGCACCTCGGCGCAACGGTCGACGGTCCACTTCGCCTGCGCGAGGTCGTTCACGTGCGGTCTGGCGGTGATGCGCGCGACCGGCAGGCCCCAGGCGTCGACGACGGTCGGGTCGAGGTCGACGACGTTGCTCTCCTGCGGCACGTCCTGGATCGGCACGCCGATCTTCATCGTGTGGTTGAAGAAGTCGCGGTCGGCGTCCTTGGCGGCCTGCCCCCAGGCGGGGCGGCCGGGGAAGTTCCAGTTGATCGGATGGCCGAGCGTCGAGCCC
This sequence comes from Conexibacter sp. CPCC 206217, assembly GCF_030646165.1. Taxonomy (GTDB): domain Bacteria; phylum Actinomycetota; class Thermoleophilia; order Solirubrobacterales; family Solirubrobacteraceae; genus Conexibacter. Next base: position 177,997 of record NZ_JAUTDO010000001.1, read on the forward strand.
GCCGCGATCCCGCCGAGGATGTGGCCCCGGCTCATGTCGGTCTTGTAGAACTCATACGTCGCCGCGCCGGTGTAGGAGCCCGACCAGCCGCGCAGCGGCGACTGCGTCTCCTGGTCGAACAGGCCGATCGCGAAGACGTACTCGTGGAACATCGCGTTGCGCCCGACTCTGCCGCTGCTGTTGGCCAGCCCGTCGGGGAAGCGATCGGATCTCGACAGCAGCAGCAGCCGCGTGGTCTCGATCCCACCGCAGCAGAGGATCACCGCCTGCGCGCGCTGCTCGATCTCGTGACCTTCGGCGTCGAGGTAGATCGCACCGTCGACGCGGCCTCTGCCGTCGATCGTCAGCTCGCGCACGTAGCAGTCGGGACGCAGCTCGAAGCGGCCGGTCGCGAGCGCCTCGGGGATGAACGACGTCAGCGTCGTCGACTTCGCGGTCGTCGGCTCGCCGTACTCCTGCCAGAAGCCGGAGTGGACCTGCGGCGTGCGGCCCTTGTGCGGCGTGGTGACCATCGCCATCGGGAACGGGAAGGCGTTGAGGCCGAGCTCGTCGCAGCCCTTGTAGAAGGCCTTGCCATAGCCGGTCAGCGGCGCCGGCGGGCACGGGTAGTCAGCGCTGCGCGGCCCCTCGTAGCGGTTGATGCCGCCCTTGCCCGAGGCGCCGAACTCCCACTCGATCTTCGTGAAGTACGGCTCCAGCTCCTCGTAGGTGACCGGCCAGTCGGCGAGCGTCATCCCGTCGACCTCGCCGTAGACGCTGCGCACGCGCAGGTCGTCGACGGTCGGGCGCGGGAACTGCGCGTTCCAGTGCGTCGTACCGCCGCCGACCGTCTGCGGCGTCGGCGAGAAGCGCGTGACGACGGCCTCCTCGCCGCTGTGCTCGCGCTTGGTGCGCGGCTTCAACAGCTGGTCCTCCCACAGGAAGGTGCGGTTGATGTACTTGATCTCGTCGCCCGAGAACTCGTCGGGTCTGCGCCACGGGCCGCGCTCGAGCGCGACGACGTTCACGCCGGCCTCGGTCAGCACCTTCGCCGCCGTCGCACCGGACGCGCCCGCGCCGATGATCAGCACCTCGGCGATCTCTGGTCTGCGCTTCACGTTGTTCTCTCCTGTTCCACTGCGAATCTGCGCGGTCAGTGCTTGTCGAGGAAGCGCTCGACGGTCGTGACGAGGCTGACCGGGGACTCGTCCATCGGGTAGTGCGCGGCGTTGGCGATCGTGTCCAGCTCGGCGTTGGGGTACCAGCGCAGGTACGTCGCCTCCATCCCCTCGCGCTGGATCGCCGGGTCGTGCTCGCCGACAAGCACCAGCACCGGCGTCTGGGTGCCGGCGATGTCGTCGCTGAAGCCGTCGTTGGCGTGCGATCTGAGGTAGCCGGCCATCGCCATCGGGTCCAGCCGCTGAAACGACTCGCGCGCGATCCGCTTGACCCACGTCGGCGAGGAGCGGTCCCCCGAGGTGACGGTGAAGACCGTCGTGCGCGCGTCGAGGTCGTCGACGGCGCGGCTGAAGAGATCCCATGCGCCCTCGTCGAGCTCGGCACCGGAGGCCGGCACCGGCGTGATCCCGATCAGCGCGCGAACGCGGCCGGCATCGGTGCGCAGGACGCGCTGGACCGCCATCGCGCCCATCGAGTGGCCGATCAACGAGAAACGCTCCCAGCCATGCGCGTCGGCGAGCGCGAGCACGTCCTCGCCGATCTCGGCGATCGTGAACTCGCCCTCCACCCCGCGCGCCGCGCCGTACCCGCGCGCGTCCATGAACGCGTACGTGAAACGATCACGATCGAGGTCGTCCCAGAGCGGCTGGAACGAGCGATGATCGCCGACCCAGCCATGCACCACGATGACGGGGTGCTCACCGTGGCCGATCAGCAGGTGCGCCGGCGCGTGGGTGGTTCCTGAAGTCACGAAGCTCTCCTTGTCGATGACACGTTCATCGCTCACTGAGTGACGAATTCACCTCTCTGCTCGCGCCAGTATCGCGGCGCCCGAAACGCCCGATGTGTCGCATCTTGCGACACTCGTGTGCGACCTTGCGACGCCGCTGAGACGGCGGTTGCAGACGCCTGCGGCGGGACCTATGGTGACCGCCAGCTTCACTGAACGTGCGCGACTCGGCCACCCGTCGATCGCCGTCGTTGAGTGACATCTGTTCGGTAAGAGGAGCGAGGCAAGACGTGGGCAGAGAAGACCCTCCGCGGGGACTCGCGGGCATCCGCATCGTCGCCTTCACCCAGTTCCTGCTGGGTCCGGTCGGCGCTCAATACCTGTCCGACCTCGGTGCCGACGTCGTCAAAGTCGAGAACCCGCACGCGGGCGCGTGGGAGCGCAGCTGGGCGGGCGGAGACGCCTTCGTCGAGGGCGTCAGCGCCTTCTTCCTGCTGTCGCACCGCAACGTCCGCAGCGTCGCGCTCGACCTCAAGCGCCCGGCCGGCAGAGCCGCCGCGCTGCGGCTGATCGAGCACGCCGACGTCGTGATCGAGAACTTCCGACCCGGCGTGATGGAGTCACTCGGGCTCGGCTACGACGACGTGCGCGGCGGCAACCCGTCGCTCGTCTACGCCTCGGCCTCCGGCTTCGGCGCCGACAGCCCGTTTCGCGCACTCCCGGGTCAGGACCTGCTGATGCAGGCGCTCACCGGCCTCACGGCCGCGACCGGCTCAGCGGAGCAGGCGCCCGTCGCGGCGGGCGCACCCGTCGTCGACCAGCACGCGGCAGCGCTGCTGGCGATGGGCGTCCTGGCGGCACTCGTGCACCGCGAGCGCACCGGCGAGGGCCAGCACGTCGCGGTCAACATGCTGCAGGCCGGCCTGGACCTGCAGACCGAGCCCGTCACCTACCACCTCAACGGCAGCCGCATCGCAGCGACGCAGGAGCCGCTCGGCTCCGCCTTCCACGCCGCCCCCTACGGCCTCTACCCGACGCGCGACGGCCACGTCGCGGTCTCGCTCTCGACGGTCGCCGCCCTGCGCGCGGCACTCGACGGCGCGCCCGAGCTGGAGCCGTTCGAGGATCCGGCGCTCGCGATCTCGCAGCGCGACGCGATCTACCGCGCGCTCGCCGGTGTGCTGGCGCCCTGGGGGACCGAGGAGCTGGTCGCCAAGCTGCGCGCCGCCGGCGTCTGGTGCGCGCCCGTCAACGACTACGACGCGGTCTTCGCCGACGACGCCGTGCGCGCCGTCGACCCCGTCGTCGAGCTCGACCACCCGGAGGCCGGCCCGATCAAGCTGCTGCGCCACCCGATCAGCTACAGCGCGCTCGACACGAGCGTGCGCACTCCGCCGCCCGCACTCGGGCAGCACACGCGCGAGGCGCTCGCGGAGGTCGGCTGCAGCGAACAGCAGCTCGCCGAACTGACCGACTCCGGCGTCACACCGTGACGCCGGACACCCAACCGATCTTCACAACCACCCGGAGGGAACAAAGATGGACCTTGGTCTGATCGTCATGCCGAACCATCCGCCGGAACGCGGCGTGTACGAAGGCGCACAGTGGGACCTGCAGGTCCTCCAGTGGGCCGACCAGCTCGGCTACAAGGAAGCCTGGTTCGGGGAGCACTTCACGATCAAGTGGGAGCCCCACTGCGCGCCCGACATCCTGATCGCGCAGGCGCTGATGGTGACGGAGAGAATCAAGCTGTGCGCGGGTGCGCACCTGCTGCCGTACCACCACCCCGTCGAGCTCGCTCACCGCGTGGCGTTGCTGGATCAGCTCGCCAGAGGCCGCTACATGTTCGGCATCGGCACGGGCGGCTTCAGAACCGACGCCGACCTGTTCGGCATCGACCAGAGATACAGCGCCGCGATGACGATGGAGGCGCTGGAGATCATCGAGGGCCTGTGGGCCGCTGACGACTCTGGCTTCACCTATGACAGCAAGTACTGGGGCAGACTCGACTTCAGAAACGAGGACCCCGAGCGCACCGGCCTGTTCATCAAGCCGTTTCAGCAGCCGGGGCCGCCGATCGGGATGGCGGGCCTGAGCCCGCGCTCCTCGACGCTGAAGCTGGCCGGCAAGCGCGGCTTCTACCCGCTCAGCCTCAACCTCTCCCACCACTACCTCGCCTCGCACTGGGAGGCGTACGAGGAGGGTGCGGTCGAGGCGGGGCTCGTCGCCGACCGCCGCAACTGGCGCGTCTCGCGCGACATCTTCGTCGCCGACACCGACGAAGAGGCGATGCGCCTCTGCGTCGACGGCATGATGGGCCGCACCTACCGCGAGTTCTTCATCCCGTTCTTCAAGGCCGGCGGGCTCGACAGATACATGGTCCCGGACGGCCAGGAGCTGACGGTCGAGTGGCTGGCGAAGAACGCGTGGCTGGTCGGCTCGCCCGAGAGCGTCGCCGAGCGGCTGCAGGAGCAGTACAACGCCGCCGGTGGCTGGGGCGTGACGAACCTGCAGACGTGGGACTACTCGGACAACCCCGAGGCATGGCGCAACTGCCTCGAGCTGCTGGCGACCGAGGTCGTCCCGCGGCTGGAGCTGCGCGACATCACCCCGGCGGGCGCCGCGGCCTGAGCGGCCGCGCGCCAGGGCGCCCGGCACGCGCCGGGCGCCCCCTGGCCCCCTTCCATCGAGCTGAGGAGCAGCAGCGTGCAGAGCAGCGCACCCGCGCCCGCAAGGGCGCTTTCCGATCTGAGCCTGGGCCTTCGCAGCGAGCGCCGCCTGCTCTGCGGCGGAGCGTCCGTCGAGCTGCTCACGCTCGACCGGCCGCGGCGGCTCAACGCGATCGACGCGAACACGCTCGACGCGCTCGAAGCGCGCCTGAAGACGCTTGCCGCGGCGCCCGAAGTCCGCGTCGTGATCGTCACCGGCGCCGGCGATCGCGCCTTCTGCGCCGGCGCAGACGTGACCGGCTTCGACGAGCTCGGCCCGCTCGGCGCCGAGGCGGTGATGGCCCGCGGCCAGTCCGTCATGAGCCTGCTGGAGCAGCTGCCGCAGCCGACGATCGCCGCGATCAACGGCTACGCGCTCGGCGGCGGCCTGGAGGTCGCGCTCGCGTGCGACTTCCGCCTCGCGGCGGACACCGCGAGGCTCGGACAGCCAGAGATCACGCTCGGCCACATCCCGGGATGGGGTGCGACCCAGCGGTTGCCGCGGATCGTCGGCGAGGCGGTCGCGAAGGACCTGATCCTGAGCGCGCGCACGCTCGACGCGCAGGAGGCGCTCGCGCTGCGGCTCGTGCGCAGCGTGCACGGGCGGGCGCAGCTGCTGGACGCGGCGCTCGCGCTCGCTGCCGAGATCGCTGCGCACCCCGAGCCGGCAGCGGCCGCGCTCGCCAAGCGCGCGATCCACGCCGCCCGCGGCGGCGGCGAGGCCGGCTACGAGGTCGAGCGCCAAGCGGTCGCGCTCTGCTTCACGACCGCCGCGCAGCAGGCGGCGATCCGCCGCTTCGTGCGCAGAGACGGCTGAGCGCGCGGCGCACGCCGCCGCTCACCCCGGCGCCGCGGGCCGCCGCTCAGCCCGCGGCGCACGCCGCCGCTCAGCCCCGCAGCGCGGGCCGCTGCTCCGCTGCGCCCGGATCGGCATCCGGCAGCCCGCGCACGAACGCGGCGACCTCGTCGAGCGCGACGACGGCGCTGTCGAACAGCGCCGTCATGCGCGCGAAGCCGTGGATCATGCCGTCGAAGCGGCGCCGCCCTACGGCGTTGCCGGCGTCGCTCAGCCGCAGCGCGTAGGCGTCGCCCTCGTCGCGCAGCGGGTCGTACCCGGCCGTCACGACGAGCGCCGGCGGGAGGCCGGCGAGATCCTCGACATGCAGCGGCGAGGCTCCGGGCGCCGGCGCGGAGCCGTCCGTCTCACCGAGGTAGTGCTCCCAGAACCAGGCGACGTCGGCCGCGGTCAGCGAGTAGCCCTCGGCCAGCTCCCGCATCGACGGCATGCTCATCGTCGCATCCGTCATCGGATACAGCAGCGCCTGCCCCGCCAGCGGCGGCCCGCCGCGGTCGCGCGCGGCGATCGCGACGAGCGCCGCGAGGTTCCCGCCCGCGCTGTCACCCGCCACGACGACGCTCCCGCCCTCGGCCAGCGGCTCCGCGCCGCCCGCGGCCGCCCACCCCGTGACGGCGAGGCAGTCGTCCAGCGCGGCGGGGAAGCGGTGCTCGGGCGCACGGCGGTAGTCGACGCTGACGACGGTCGTGCCGGCGCGGTTGGCGAGCGCGCGGCAGAGCCCGTCGAAGCTGTCGAGCGAGCCGACGACGAAGCCGCCGCCGTGGATGTAGACGAGCGCGCCGCGGCGCTCGCGCTGCTGCGGCGCGTAGAGGCGGACGGGGATCTCACCCCCCGGTCCGGAGACGACGACGTCGCGCACCTCCGCGACGGGCTCCCCGAGGATGCTGACGGTCGCGGCCGCGTCGTCGTGGGCGCTCCGCGCCTGCGCGGGCGTGAGCGTGTGCTGCGGCGGCGCGCCGGCGTCGGCGAGCCGTCGCAGGAACGCCGCGGCCTGGGGTTCCAGCGTCATCTCTCTCCTGTCATCTGAGGACGCGGTCGGCCTCCAGGCCGAACGCACGGATCTTGCGGTACAGCGTCGCGCGCGAGATGCCGAGCTGGGCGGCGGCCTCCGCCTTGTTGCCGCGCGCGGCCTCCAGCGCGGCGACCAGCGCATCGCGCTCGAGCCGCTCGAGGCAGGACAGCACGCGTCCCTGCTCGTCGCGCTCGCGCAGGTCCTGCGGCAGCTGCGCGAGCGTGATCTCGCGCCCGCCCGCGGCGGTCGCGAGCACCCGCCGCACGAGCGTCTCCAGCTCGCGCACGTTCGCCGACCACTCCTGGCGTGCCAGCGCCGCGACCGTCTCGGGCAGCCAGCGCGGCGCCGGCGCGTCGACGGCATCGACATGGCGCAGCGTGAGCGCGTCGAGCAACGGCTCCAGGTCCTCGCGCCGCTCGCGCAGCGGCGGAATCCTGACCGTCACGACGGCGAAGCGGTCGACCCAGCGCGGGTGGGCCGCGCGTGGGTGCCGGTCGCTCGTGAGCGTGCCGGCGAACAGCGTCCCGGCGGGCTCGAACGTCTCGATCAGGCTGACGAGCGCCTGCGCCGCGTCGTCCTCGAGCGCCTCGAGGTGCCGCACGACGACGACCCGCCGCGGATCGACGAGCGCCTCGCGCAGCGTCGTGATCCATCTGGCTGCGCCCTCGATCGGCTGCAGCCGCGCCTCGAAGACGGACAGCAGGCCCTGCGCGTCGACGTCAGCGAACATCGAGCGCGCTAGCGCGAGCTTGCCGACGCCGGCCTCGCCCTCGATCAGCAGCGGCAGCCGGCTGTCGCCGTAGGAGCGCACCTGCGTCGCGACGGCGCGCCAGGCGGGGCTCGTGCCGGAGAGGCCGTCGAGCGCCCAAGCGGGCGTCGCGACGGCACCGGCGCCCGGGAGCAGCTCGGCGGCGGCCGTGCTCGCGCCGGTGCTCACCGGCGCGTCCAGCTCGACGAGCGCGCCGACGACCTCCTCGCCCTCTCCGATCGGATGGCAGCGCGTCGTCAGCGTGCGACCCGAGGTCAGCTCGAGCGTCCCCTCGCGCGAGGCGCGCGCGTCGATCGCGCCGCTGGCGTGCTGCCAGATGCGCGCCTGGCCGACGTCGTCGAGCAGCGGCGCGGCGGCCGTGTTGCTGATGATCATGTCCTGGTTGAGCGAGATGATCGGGCGGCCGTCGCAGCGCGCCTTCGCCGACAGGAAGCGCTCGAGCACGAGCCGCTCCGCCTTCGAGCCCATCAGGTACAGGCGCCGCTCGATCTCGTGCGCGGCGTCGCGCGCGAACGGCAGCAGCCGGTCGTCGGCGTCGTCGATCCGGCAGCAGAGGTTGAGCACGCCGACGAGCCGCTGCTCGAGCGGATGGCGGATCGGCACGCCGACGCACGCCAGCTCCTGCAGCTCGTCGAGGTAGTGCTCGGCGCCGTTGATCACGACGGCCTGCTCGGTCGCGAGCACCGTCCCGACGCCGTTGGTGCCGACGAGCGTTTCGTCGAACGAGGTGCCGACCTCGACGTGCGCGGTCCGCAGCGTTCTGACCGTTTCGCGCGTGGCCGGGCTGCAGTGCACGACGCGCCCAGCCTCGTCCGCCACGACCAGGCTCGCCGCGATCCCGCCGAGGCGGCGCGTGCGCGTGTCGACGACGGGCGCCGCCGCCTCCCGCAGCGGCCCGTCCGCGGCCGCGGCGCGATCGTGGCGCAGCTGGAAGCTGTCCGGCCTGATGCCGGAGTCGAGCGAGCGCTGCCACGACGCGGCGATCTCGGGTCGCAGCGACACCTCCGCGGGCAGCGACCCGGTCTGCACCCACGTGTCGCGGGCGCGCGCGAGAGCCGCGCCCTCCTTCACGAGACGCGTCATTCTCTCCTCCCGGTTGACGGAACGGGAGGCCGATCTTAGGACCGCCGAACCCGCCGCTGGCGTCTCAATCTGAGACGCTCGAAGCGCGCCCCCAGCCGCCGCATTTGTCGAATGCGGCCGTCCGGCCTAGGAAGCAGGAGTGATGAACCGCTCCGTCGCCGACGAGCTGCGCGAGACCCCCGATCCGTACGGCGCCTATCCGCGCCTGAGCGCGGAGCAGGTCGAGCTGTTCGCACGCGCGCCCGGCGCGGCGCGCCGTCGCACCGAGGCAGGTGAGGTGCTCTATCGCGAGGGCGACCGCGACAGCGACTTCTTCGTCGTGCTCGACGGGACGATCGCCGTGGTCGAGGGCCTCGGATCGCGCGGCGAGCGGACGGTCGGAGTCCACGGGGCCGGTCGCTTCCTCGGCGAGCTGAGCCTCGTCACCGGCGAGGCGGCGTTCCTGTCCGCGGTCGTGCGCGTGATCGGCGGATGAACCGTGTCAGCCTCGCCGCTCCCCCACTCGACAGCGAAGTAACGGCGGGCTTGACTCCGCCGGTAGCGGGTAGCGGGTTGTGGGAGACACCTCACGATCGAAAGGACGGACGACCAATGGCCAACGAGCTGAACGGCAAGGCGATCGCGATCCTCGCCGCAGACGGCGTCGAGCAGGTCGAGTTGGAGCAGCCGCGCAAGGCTGTCACCGACGCCGGCGCAACGACGGTGCTGCTGTCGATCCACGAGGGTGAGATCCAGGCGACCAGACACGACATCAACCCATCCGACAGATTCGCTGTCGACAAGCTCGTCGGCGACGCGTCCCCCGGCGACTATGACGGGCTGATCCTGCCCGGCGGTGTCGCCAACCCCGACAACCTGCGCCTCGACACCGACGCGATCGAGTTCCTGCAAGCCTGGTTCAAGACGGGCAAGCCCGTCGGCGTGATCTGCCACGGGCCTTGGTCGCTCGTGGAGGCCGACCTCGTGCGTGGCCGCACGATCACCTCCTACCCGAGCATCAGGACCGACATCGTCAACGCCGGCGGCAGATGGGTCGACGAGGAGGTCGTCACTGACCAGGGCCTCGTCTCCAGCCGCAGACCGGACGACCTGCCGGCCTTCTGCGCCAAACTCGTCGAGGAGTTCGCCGAAGGCCGCCACGAGGTCCACCGCGAGGGCGCGACCGCCTGAAGCCGCCCCGCAAGGTGGACGTCACGACCCCGGTCTACCGCGCGCCGATGCGAGCTCGCGCGCACGGCGCCCCCGCGGGCGCCGGTGCCGAGCACGGCGTCGCGAACGGCCTGGTCGGGATCGGCGAGGCGCTCCCCGCGACGCCGCCCACGCTCGATGAGGCAGTCACGGCGACCGGCGCCTGCTTCGGCGCGAAGGCCGGCCGGATGCTGCGCCGGTTCGCGGAGCTGCCGGACGGGACCAGCGTCTGGACACGCCTCGGCGACGGCACCTACCGCCTCGGCCGCATCGCCGGACCGTGGCGCTACGACGACTCGGCCGCGGCCCGGGCCGTCGGCGTCCACCACGTGCGACCCGCGGAGTGGCTGGAGCGGCCCTTCGGCGAGCATGACGTGCCGGCTGCCGTCGCCGCGACCTTCGCGCGCGGCGGCCGCAACCTGCAGCGCATGCACGACGCGAGCGCCGAGCGCAGCACCGCCGAGCTGTGGGCCGCACGAGATGCCGCTCGGCGAACGTCAACGTCGGTTGTAGACCGACTCCAGCACCCGTCTGCGCGAGTAGTGGCGCTCACCGCGTTCTCTGAGCGTCGGCGGAGATCGTAGACCGACTCCCCGCGCCGCCGCGCCCGTCCCCACTATGAAGGCCATCACCGCGGGAGCCGCGGCGAGCACGAAGATCAGGTCTGCCATCGCCGCTGGCGACCTCAGCCGACCACTTCGAGCAGCAGCGCGTACGTGCCACCGATCGTGAGGATCGCGCCGAGGGACCACGCCCAGAGCCGCAGCTCGCTCCAGAGACGGCCCTCGCTGCGCTGTTCACGGGACCACAGGACGAGGAAGCTGACGCCGAGCACAGCCTGCACGGCGAGCATCGCAAGAGCGACGATCCGCCACCCGACACCATCCGCGTCGATCCCGACGAGGCGCGTCAGTCCGACGACGACCCACGCGATGATCCACAGTCCGACAAACGTCTCCTTGGCACGATCGGCCGTCATCGCGAACGAGAACATCCCCGCTCCCGCGGGCCGCATAACGAGAACGCGCCAACGCGATCACGGCGGAGCGCGGGAGTGACGAGCATCGGCTGCCCGGCGAGATGTTCAGCCCGCAGGCAGCCGGTCGCGTCGATGACGTCGGCACGCACGTTGCGGTCCTCATCTGCAGCGCGGCGGCACCGAGCTGCGGGTCGATGTGCGCGAAAAACGGTACAAAATTTGACGGTATCGGGCCGCATCGATCGGATGAGCGCCCGGGTCGGCGACTCTTGCCCACCACGACGCAGACAGCGGGTCTCGCCGACGTCCCCCTATGGCCTCACCACGACCTTCATCCGCCTGCTCGCCGTCTGCACGAACGGGAAGTTCGAGTCCTCGCCGACGACGAGGCGGAATCTGTAGACGACACGGCTGTAGGTGCGCGCGAAGCGGTACGCGACGCGGAAGCGGCCTCTGAGCCCGGTACGTGGGCTGGGCTGCTCGGTGCGCGCCGGAGTCCAGCCGCGTCCGGCGACCCACGCTTGCAGCGAGAGGGGCACTCCGCCGCGCGGGGTGCTGAGCACTCGGCCGACGAAGACGGCGGCCTGCCCGTTGCGCACGCTGGATCGCTTCGCTCGAATCGCGACGTGCGCGCGGACGCTGACGCCGAACTGGGCCGCGGAGGTGAATCCGTCCTGCGCGAGGTTCGCCTTGTACGAGAACCGGAGCACGCGCGAGGTCGTCGTCGGGATGCGGGCTGTGAACCGACCGGCTCTGTCGGTCGTCACCTTCCCCAGCGGCGTCCACGAAGCGCCTCTCGGCCCGCGACGGGGAATCAGACGACGCGAGTCCACCTGCAGCTTGGCACCGGCGATCGGTCTGTCGTGCTCGTCGACGAGACGTCCTCTGATGTCGAGCTTCGCGCGATAGCGGACCGTTCGGCTCTCGCGCGCGAGGCGTACCAGTGCCTTCGTGCTCGCACCCTGGCCGTTGTTCGGCGCAGGCGGCTCGACGATGCCGAGCGGTCGTCCCGGGTCGGGCGCGTCGATGTGGATGATGCGGGCCGGGACGATGTCGGTGCGATTGCCGGCGGCATCCTCGATCTGCGCACGGACGAGGTGGTCGCCGACGGGAAGCTGGCTGGTGTCGAGCGACACCTGGGCGTCCGCGACGGCATCCGCACAGGGCTTCGGGTAGAGGAACTCGTGCAGGTCACCGGTCTCGCCAGCCGGTGCGCAGCGCCCACCGACGCGATCGACGATCTCAGCGGTGAACTGACGCCAGTCGCCGGACTGGTGCACTTTGACGTCGACGATCGCCCGGTAGATCCCGCCGCCGACGTCGTGAGCGTCGAAGGTCGCCGAGAGCCTGCCGTTCTCGGGCACGCCGTTGGCGAGGCTGCCGGCGGCGCGGTCAACTGTCGGGGCCTGCTCGTCGCGAAGGCGGAGCTGCGCGGCGGCTATCTCGACTCGAACGTACGGGTCGTGGCCTGGATTGCAGTCCTCGACGCCGCACCAGCTGGTGAAGTACAGGCGCTCGGAGTTGAGACCGTTCAGGTCGATGTAGTTTCTCCCGCCGGTCTGAGGGTCGCTGCGCCACCAGGGGTCGCCGCCGCATCCAAGCCACCCGTCCAATTCCGCCCGCGGGAACAACACGGTCATGCCCGGCGAGATCCAGCTGATGAGCGGGCCGATCGAGACGCGGCTTCCCGTTATCGCGTTCGCGCGGGCGCAGAGCCCGACTCTCGCGTCCTGGATCAAGGTGCCGTCGGGACCGCCGACTCCCCACGCGGCGTAGTCCCCGGCTCTCGCATAGTCGGGCAGAGATGGCGGCTCACGCAGCTCGGCGACCAGGTTGCCGCTCGGGTTCGGCTGCCCGGACTGCTGGCAGTCCTCATAGGTTCTGGCCGCACCAGGGTTCGTCGAGACGATCGAACCGGTCCATCCTTCTGTCGATGCCCATCTGCCCGATGGCGTATGGCAGCTGTAGGCCACGTACGTTCCGGCAGTGGCTCCGGCTGGTACCGCGACCTGAGCAGCGCTCGCTGCGCCGAACGCGACCAAGAGCGCGAGAGCTTTGAGAGGGCGCGACGAAATCGACCGAATGGGCATCGCGGGTTCCTTCCGCTACACGACGGATTGGGACGTACCGACACCCCCAGCGTGTCGGCAATCGTCGGTTCGTTTCTTCTGTCGCGAATTCATGAAATTCCGCCCCTCTCAGTTTCTGCCGAGACGGCGCAGCGCCGTCGTCGTACGGAATTCAGCGCTGCCGGGAAAGTGGATCGTCACGAGGTAGCCCGACAGCGAGCGACGCCCACGGACGTCGAGCCGAGTCGACACGCCGCCGTTTCGAACTACGACGGTCCGCCTCGTCACGAAACGACCGTGGCGGCTCCGCCGCAGCGCGACTCTGACTTTCCCCGTGAAGGCTCGGACCGCAGTTCCGCGCACTCGAAGCCACCCGCCGCGCCGGGCGACGCCGGCGATCCGCAGCCTGGTCGGCTGTCTCCCTGCTTTCGGGGGAGACGGTCTTCTCGGCTCGGGGTCGGGCGGCGGCTTCGTCGGGGCAATCAGCTGACGAGCGGCGGCCGCTCGATCGGCGTGCCCTGCGGCGTCCTGCAGCCAGATCACGAGGTCCCATGGCGCGCTGCCTGCTGGCGGCCGGATACGCTCGAGCGAGTTGATGCCGTCACCGGCGACGATCCCGCTCCCGACGCAACCGACATCGGACGCGATCGGGCAGAACTGGTACTGGACGGCCACGATCGGCGCGCCGGTGCCTCGATCGGGGTTGCCCCACCTGGCGTTCACCGTCGCGTCGACGTTGCGCGAGACGGCCATGCTGACCGGCGCCGAGGGAGCGTGCGTGTCGACCGCGATCGCCGTCGGCGCCGAAGTCGTCGACTGACCAGCGGCATCGACCGCGAGCCCAGCCACCTGGTGGATGCCATCCGTCAGCGTCGCCAGATCGACGCTCGCGGTCAGCTGCGCGTCGCGCGGACAGGGGCGCATCTGCGTGTAGTCGCAGCTCTGGTCTGTGGCAGTCGCGGCGGCACCGTCCACCAGCAGCTCGAGGCGTCTGATCCCGCTCGCGGCGCTGGCCGAGACGATCGCCTGCTCAATGCCGGCGTGCCAGCGCGTCGCCGCGACCAAGCCGCCGGCGAGCGGCTGCAGCTGCGGTGGCTCCGGATCGTTGACGGTCACCGTCGCGCCGTACACGACGGCCCAAGCGCTGCGCAACGACACGCCCGTCGCGCAGTCGCCAAGCGACGGTCTGCACGAGATGCCCCAGGTGAGTGCCTCTGTGTCGAGGTTCGGGTACGTCACGATCGATTGAGGGTCGGTTGGGATCGCACCGACCGTGCAGCTGATGGCGGAGGTGATCTCGCACGTGTCGAGCGTCTGTCCCTCGCCGGTCCTCGTCCAGACCTGCCAGGAGTTGGAGCGCTTGCCGAGATACCGGCGCACTCTCGCCGAGACGATCCTCGTCCCCGGAACTGCGGTGATGGTCCACCCGGCGCCTGCTCCGGCGGACGCGTTGGGGGCGCCGCTGACATCGGTCGCCGCGAGCCCGTCGAACTGGCTGACGGGATCTCTGCGGCAAGCCGCGGTCGCCGCCAACGTGGTCGGCTGCGAGTTCGACGCGGTCGCGGCCGACGCTGTGAGAGCCGGTGCGTCGGCGCAGACGCGGACCTCGAACGTCGCCGCCGTGGTGATCGCCGGAGCAAGCAGCACGACGAGCGCCGCCCCGATCGCTGTCACGAACGTCTTCATCGGCTCCCCTTCCGAGCTGCACCGATCCGGACGACGAGCGGACGGCTGTCCAACCGCTTGTGCGACGGATCGACGAAGCTGATCGTCAGCCTCAGCGGCCGTCGCGAGCGCACCGTGATGCGGTTGAGCCGGGTCCCGGTCTGCTTGCGGACGATCCGATGCAACCGCTGGCGTCTGCCCCTGCTGCGGCGATCCGCAACGACGATGACGCCGCGGGCTGCCCGCGGGAGGTTGCGAAGACGGACCTCCAGCCGCGACGGGTGTCTCGCCAGCCAACGAGTCCGTACTCGCGGTCTCGGCAACCGATCCTTCGGCGGCGCGAGATCGGGCAGCCCGCCGTCGGGCGGTGGCGGCTGTGGCGGCGGCGATCCGATCGGCGGGGCGCTGTCGACCACAGCAGCGAGACCGGCGGCGCGGAACGCAGCGGCAACGTCGAGCCGGCCACCGCCGGCCGCGGGCACCGCGGTCGACAGCAAGAGATGCTCGGCATCGTCAGGGGAGAGTTCGGGGCGCCATGAGCGCAATGCGTCGATCGCTACGGCAGCCACGGCCGCGCTGGCGGTCGTGCCCTGAAAGGTGAGGGGCGTGCCGGAGGCCGTGTCGAGCGCGTCGATCCCGCATCCAGGAGCTTGGAGTCGAGCCCCTGCAGCGCTGATCGCGCAGCGCGTCCCGTCCGCAGCCGATCCGCCAACCGACAGAACGCCCGGCAGCTGCGCCGGTGTCTCGAGCGCGCCGCCGTTGTTGTTCCCCGCGGCTGCGACGACGTTGAGCCCGTGTCCTCGCACGCTCGCGATTCTGTCGTTCAGGGCAAAGGTCTCCTCCTCGGTCAACGGTGCCTCCGATCCGAGCGCGAGCAACACGACCTTGATCCCGTAGAAGCTGGCGAGCTCGTCGCATCGCTGCAGCGCTTGGTAGTAGGAAGAGACGCTGAACTCGTCGCCGCCGGCAGTGTTCGCGCGAATGCTGACGATATGCGCCCCTGCCACGGGCCAGATGCCGACGATGCCCCAGCCGTTCAGAGGTGCGCCGATCATTGCGGCGACGACAGTTCCGTGATGCGTCGGGCTGGTATCGCCGACGATGTCGTCCCAGAGCGAGAGGCGGGCATGCACAGCGCTGGTATCGGGTGTCAGATCGACGCCGGTGTCGATCAGGCAGATCGAGCCGACCGCTGGCGGCGGCGGCGCCGTCGCCAGAAACTGCGCCGCAGAGTCGCGCGTCTGAGACGTGCTGAGCGTCTCTGCAGCGCTGGTCGTGACCCCCATCGCCAAGAGAGCGAGCACGAGCACCGTCGCTGCCCCCGCCTGCGTCCGTCGTTGGCTTCGCACGCGCTTCACGCCGACCACGTCGTCCCCTCGCGACCCTGAATTCCAGGCGCGCCCGAGGCGACAAATCGCCCGGCGCGACACAACAGATGAGTGGGAGTGTGCCCACAGTGAGGAGGTTTTGAGCATTTGCGCGCCTCAATCCAGATATCTCTGTTCGCCCATGCGTCGCGCGGCGGCCTCGACGGCCAACGCGAAGCGGCCGTAGACGCGCGTGACCGTGCTCGCCGGCGGCCAGCGGCTCTCGCTCCACCGCGCCCATGCCGCCCCTCCGCGCTCCCGAGCGCGGGTCGCATGCCAGTCGGACGCTCTCGGCCACCGGCCGTGGCGCCGGCGCCACTCGATCGCCCTCGACGCGATCACCGACGGCGGCCATCGGCGGGACTGCTCTCCGGCGCAGCGACGGCAGCGCCGACGAGCAGCTCCCGGCCGGTTCCCGCTCGTCCTCGTCCCGCACCGGTCACAGCGGGCGCCGTACCCAGCCTTCCGCCGCCGTGCGCACGAACCGTCCGGGTCAGCGAGCCACCCACGGACGGTGCTGGGAGCGGCTCCGAGTCGCATTGCGATGTCGCAACGAGAAACCCCGTCCTGCGCGAGCCTCACAGCTGCGGCACGTCGATTCACTGAGGTAGCGTCGCGCCGGTCTGCGGCGACGACGCACCCGCCGTTGGCGCAGATGACGGTTCGCGCCTGAGAAAAAGAAAGGCGACGTATCGCCGCCCTTCTGAGGCGCTGAGGGAGGTCGAGGATCGGGCTCTTCGTGGACTCGAAGCGGCGATCAGCGAACACGGCGCCGAGCTGATGCAGACCGCGGTCGAGACAGTCGAGAACGCCCGCGCCACTGTCCGCGACACGCTCAAGCTCCTCCAGACTCAGCTCGCTGCCCTGGCGACAGCCAAAACCATCGCCGCGTACGTCTCTGGCGAAGACAGCAGCTACCGCGAACGGCGTCCCGCCCGAACCGATGCAATCGTCCGTCTCGATCAGGTCGGCCTCGACACGGCCCTCTCGCGAATCGCGATCGAGGCGGCTCCCGAAGCACCGAGACCCGTCTGGACGTACAGAGCGTCCGACGGTTCGCTTCAGGAGGTCAGACCCGGCACCGGCGCCATGCGAGCCGGCTGAAGACGAGCTTCGAGCGCCCGATGCCCACGACAGAGCAAAGCCCAGGGGGTGCGCTGATGACTTAGCGCACCACGGCGACCTTTCGCCAACCCCCGGGAGTGCCCGATGACAACGAGAACGAGATACCGCAGCTATCACCGCGTGGAGTTCAGAGACCCAGCGTCCATCGAGACGGCGGTCGGCACGCCGCTCGACGAGATCGACGCCGACGTGAACGCGATCCTCACAGATCCCCGTTGGGCAGACAGACGCACCCCTGTCGATGCGAGCGTGGTCGAGGCGTCGCTTGCCGACGGAGCGGTCACGTCTCGCAAGATCCTGCCGACCATCGTTGGCGCGGCGAGCAATTCGACAATCTTTGCTGGCAACACCCTGACCGACGTTCCTGGCACATCGGTCACCTTCTCGCTTCCTGTGAGAAGCGTCCTGCTGCTCTCGATGGTGTTCGAGTTCGCCATCATCGCTGCGCCGCTCCAGATGGGCGGCTACGCATATGTCGACGGCGTTCTCCAGAGATCGAAGCCTGCGCGGTTCGAACTGAACGCGCAGGGGCGATGCACCGCAGCCCAACAGAGCGAGCTGACGCTCGCTTCCGGCTCGCACACGATCAGACTGGTGGCAACGGCCAATGTGATCAACGCAGGCCAGGTCATCGAGGTCACGACCGCGTGGCGAGCACTTGTCGTTGCGGCGTGACCGTCTTCCAGGACGCACTTTGCCTCCCACCAAAGCGCCCCGGAGTCAGGGCTTCCGGGGCGCAGGAGCGGATGATCGTTGGTGATGATGCGAGCCGGCATCGACCGAGCGGTGGATCTAGAAGTGCTCCGTGTACGTGACGCGCACCGGGACCCGCGAGCCGTTGTCGAGCGTGCGGCGTCCTTGCACCCGACGGCTCACGAGGACCGTGCAGCTCTCCTCGTAGACCTCTGCGGGAGCCCAGCACCAGCGCCCTCGGTAGTCGAGCGCAAACGGCGCCAGCAGGGCTCGATCAGGAACGGTGCGCATCCACAGCACGTCGCCGCGAATGGTCTCCTTCGACTCCGGCGCCAGCACCATCGTGGTGCGTGCCGATGCCGTCGGCGCTATTGCGGCCAGGACGATCGCTGCGACAAGCACGGCGCGTGCGACGTGGTGCTTCATTGCCATCGGCTCTCTCCTCGTAGTCAACGCCCGCGAAGCAGCGCTCGTTCGATCCGCTCGACGCGAAGACGCAGCTCGTCCGTCTGGCCGGCGTGCGGCAGCCACGTCGCCATGTCAACGACCTGGAGCATGCGTGACCAGTGAGATGGCGCGAAGAACGGCGTCTCGATGATGTGGTCGATCTTTGACCAGCTCGTGCCACCTCTGCGATAGCGCGAGTGAGCCCTCCGGATCTGGTCCTCGGAGCCCTTCTGATCATCGCTGACGATAACGCCGACCTCTCTCTTGATCTTCAGGAACCGGTCGAAGCGCTCGATCATGAACTCGTACGTGATGTCCTCGGGCGGGCCTGGCGTCGTGTACTTCGCGACGTGTTTCTGCTTGTCGAGCGCGATGAATATGAACGTCGGTCTGTGCGCATCGATCACGTCGAGCGTGGCGTTGCAAAGTGCCTCGCGTACACCCCGGTTGACGCCTCTGAAGCAGCCTTTGCCGTTGACCATGTCGGTCATGTGCAGCTCCCATGTTTGGGCACGAGGAGGCGGCACGAGCGTGTCGATCCGCGCGTTCAAGGGTTTCTCCATCGCTTGCCACTGTCCATCGTGGACGGCCAGGCCCTCGAGTACGTGAAACGGCTGCTTCAGGTCCTTCAGGCCCGACTTGCCCGATTCGTCGCGTGGAGCATGTACATCAGCCGATGCACGGTACGCCGCCGTCATTCGCGGTGCGCCAGTGACCTGCCGCGTGACAGCACCAGCTCGGCGATACTGCTGTTCGTGTCGACTGGTCTAACGATCACCGGGGCAGCTTTCGAATTTGTCGGCCTCGCGCTCGTCTTCTATGAGCTGGCGATGATCCGCAGTCAGGAGTTCGGAGTGCTTCCGCCGTGGACCCGCGCGGTCGGTCGATTCCGGCGCTCGCTCCGATGGTTGCTGAGACCAAAGGCAGTCGAGCACATCGGCCGTGGAGGAGCGACCGCGGGCGGGACGATGACGGCCGACGGAATCGCTCGACCTGGTCTTAGGCCGAGCGCGACTGACAAAGAGCGTATCGCCCTGCTTGAACGCTACGTCGACTACATCGACAGAGACCTCTCCGAGCTGCGCAGGTACATCAAGGAGCGCGCAGATGCAGCGGTCGAAGAAGCCGCACGACTCGGCCAGGAGCTGAGGGACTACATCGACACGACCGAAGCCGAGCGCCGGGAGACGTTGAAGCCATCGATCAGGCGACAACTTGCAGGTGCCGCATGCGTCACGATCGGGCTTCTGCTCGGGCTCGCCGGGAGCCTGGTATCAACGAACGAGACACAGATCGTTCGGGTATACGAGCCGGTCGTGCAGCTTGTCGAACCGACGCCGCTTGCACCCCCACAACAAACCGATCCTGCGCTGGGCCGGCTTATCGGCCCGTTGCCCCCATTGTCCGCGCCCAAGCCCGTCGGACCTTGACCGGCTCCACGCTCCCGACTTCGACCGGCGCACCCGTACCAGCGGCAGGCAAGACTGCGGCTGCGATGCGTGACGCCCCCGAGGCTACAAGTAGCGCTGACATCGCGCTCGCGGTCGGTCCGATCCTCGTCGGGTTGGTGGCGGTAGCTGTGGCGGTCCTGGTCAACCGGAGGACGCTGGCGCATAGCGAGAACATGCAGGACCTCAGCGCGAAGCGTGCCGCCATCGATGATGCACTCGTCGCGCTGGACGCGGCGAATGCCGCATGGACGAATCTGCAAAGAAGGACGGTCGACCAGCTCCCATACCCTGCCGGCCCCGCTAGAGGTAGCGACGAGCCATGGGACCCCGCTTGGCGCAATGCTGTTGACGAATCGCTCGCAGGACTCAGATACCCGCTCGCTCGGCTCCGGGTCCTTATGGGTCGAGATCACGTCCTCGTCGCCTTGATCGACGAGGTATCCAGCAAGGTGCGCGAGGGAAGCGACTACGCCGAGTTTGCCTACGGTCGCCTGCCATGGCCCAAGTTCACCGGTCACATGCGCCCAACCGACGCTGCGGCAATAATGCAGGACGCAAGCCGTGACACCGATGTGCTGCTCGAACGGTTCGAGCGCGAAGCGATCCTCGCGGTGGGAACGGCCGAGGCGCGCCGAGCACAGGGTAGCTCGAACGTCACATCACGTCGCTGGTTGATGCTGCTCGGCGCGACCGTTGTGGGCCTCGTGCTCGCGCTCGTGTTGATCGTGCTCTAGCCCCCGGCCTTTTGCCCCGGTCGCCTGTACACGCTTGTCTTCGTCAGGCTTGTTCTCGACACGATCGGCGACCTGACGTAGGGCTGTCCCATCCGCCTGCCTGGCTACCGTCGTCTCAAATGGCCAGATCCGGCATCCCGCTTAGCGAGTGGAACGGCAGCGCGGAGACGCAGCGGCTACGCGAGTCGATCGAGACGTTCAACGAGCAGTCCGCACGACAGAGCGCGGAGATGATCACTCCGACGCGATGGATCTGCGCACTGACCATCCTGATGCTCGTCGGGCTCGTCGTGCAGATCCTGCTGGCGGTCGTGGGTTGACGCTGACCGATGTTGTGGCAGTGCTGACGGCAGCGTCCACCGTCGCCGCAGCCGTCGCGGCCGCCGCAGCTGTGCGCACGAGCAGAAGTGCCCTCGCGATGCAGAAGTTGAGTGTCGGACTTGAGGGACGGCGCATCGCTGCGGCCGATATCGCGCGATGGGCTCTGACGGCCGGTGAGGCGATCGAACGAGTGCATGACCCGAGAACCTGGCCGCTTTACGCCCCCGCCGGGACGAAGCCAGAGGATGTGTTGCCGCCCAGTCACGGCCTTATAGGGCAGGTGATCGCGATCCAGGTGGAGCCGTTCGAGGCAGTGCGAGAACTCGCGCAGCTCTCCTTCGGGACAGACCACGAAGTGAGCCGAACAGTCGATGAGGTCATCGAGGCCATCAGAGAGGTCGCGGGCCGAGGCTTGATCTCCGGGCCTGACGAGGACGAAACGATGACACCGGCCGAGTACGTCGCGAAGGTCTTCTGGCCGCGGGTCGAGCATCTGCACGAAGCTCTGACCGCCGCACTCGATCTCTCTGCGTCTGACCCGAGAATCCGAAGGGCTTAGCCCGCCGGGCAACCCATTCGTACTGCCACGCCGAGCAAGCTGCGCGGGCTAGGGTCCAGCGAGTGAGCACTCTGGGCGACATCGCGACCATCGCCGCGCCGACCATCGTTGCCGTGTCCGCCATCGGTGCGAGCACGTGGCAGCAGGCGAGTTCCCGCAGCTTCGACCGTGCCGAGCGCGAGAAGGAGCGGCAGCACGAACGCCGGCTTCAAGAACTCGATGATCAGCGGGAGCTGCTGGACGAGATCGCGTCAGCCCTCGACCGCGCAACCATGGCGCTCGCGGTGGCGACTGGGGCGATGGTCGAGGACGCTGTGTCTCAGAAGGCCATCTCTGACGCTGAGACCAAGAGCACGACCGAACTTCAGAGGCTCGTCACCCGGCTGTCGTACCGCTTCGGAGAGGAGCACGAAGTCGTCGCTGTGCTCAGAGACTTGCAGCTGACCATGTTCTGCGCGACCGACGCAACTGGGAAGCTCCTGGCGCAAAAGCGCACGATGGAAGAGACTCGGCGTGTGCTGACCAGATGCATCAGCAAACTGCATCGATCGACACGACGGTTCAGAGATGCCGGCTACCGAGTCATCAACGACCTCCCAGCCCTGCCGTACCAGTCCGAATGGCCACCAGTACCTGCATCGTCGAGCGAGACGAACGAAGCATCGGCTGCTCGGATTACGTCGCTCGCGGCAGGCGCCGCTGAGCCAGAGGCCGAGTGACCTCCGCCGACGGCGCTCTGGCGGGATAACGACCCACTCATCGCGCCGGAACCGGTCGATAGAGCACGCGGTCGGGAACTACGAGCGGCTCGCGCAGCTCAGCGCCGGTACCACGTGACGCTGCACGACCGAACGGTGGGTTGGTGAGGATGTGGGGGAACTGCAGCTCTCTGAGCCGTCCCGAGCTGCGGTCGCGGCCGACGAGCGGCTGCGTGAGGGAGTTGCCCGTGCCGACCCAGAACTGGTCGGGGTGGGCGCCGGCGAGGACGAGGCTCGCACGAGCGATCTCAGCTGTCCGCACATCGAGTTCGACGCCGACCAGCGTCAGTCCGAGCGCAGCCTCGACGCCGTATCGCTCTCGGACGACGTCGAGTGCGGCTATAAGCATCGCCCCGCCTCCGCAGCACGGGTCCAGCACCCACTCGTCGGGCTGTGGCTCGAGCAAGAGAGCCTGCGCCCGGGCGAGCTTGTATAGCGTGAAGTACGCGCCCTGCCATTGTGAGGTCGAGAGGCTGCGAGTGGTCTGATACGCCTCTGCCAGGCAGGTCGCCGACGGATACGCGGCGACGACGCGCCCGACCAGTTCGATCGAGCGCCGCAGCGCCGGTGCCGGGCAGCGAGAGAACTCGACGCCGTCGAAGAACCCCTTCAGCGCTGGCCACACCTGCTCGCAGGCTCGGCACGTGTCGTCGAGCGCGGCGCCGAGCTGCCGTCCTGGAATCGCTGCGAGATGTTCCCAAGCGGTCGATGACTCGTTCGCGCCGGGAAGGTGCTCCCCGAGAAGCCGGAGGAACAGGAACCCGAGCGCGTGCTCGGCGGGACGCGGCTCACCGCCGAAGGCCAGCAGCGTGGTCAGCTCCAGGCGGCGGCTCATCGCAGACGCCTGATTCGGTCGGTGGAGCGAACGTTGCCGAGGACGCTCACGACCTCCGTGAGATCGGCGAGTCGGACGTGCGAATCGCGCACGTCGATCGGCTGGTCGAGCATGAGCTCTCCCTTCTGATTCAACTCTGCTGGTTGGCACGCATCGCACGCGCATCGGCAGGACCGACGCGCGTGGCGGGCAAATCGCCGCCTACGTGGTGCGGCGAGCCGCGAGAGCCCGCCGTTTATTCATCGGACTGCTCGTCGCTCTGAACGACGTAGAGCAAGGCTCGGAGGAAGTAACCGGCCTCCCGCGCGTCGGCGAGCAGGTGCGCCTCGTATGCAGACGTCCCGCCAAGCGTCGGTTCGCGCACGAAGCCGAGCCCGCTGGCGACGGCGATGAGGGATCGGGCAGCGGCTCGATCAGCGGTCTCAGGAAAGATCGCCGTGTCCTCGACCGGATGCACCCGCTGCTCTTCCATGGAGCAGCGGACGATCCGGAGGCACTCCGCGACCACAGCGTCGTCGACTGCGGCGCACAGTTCGTCATCAGCCGCGATCCGGGTGAGATGGCACGCGAACGCGACCACGACTGCCAGACGATGTCGATGAGTTGAGAGGTGGCCTGAGAGATCGCTCGGCATCAACTCGCAGCGGCGCAGGCGCCGGCCCAAGTCGCGCAGGAACACGCGGATGTCTGCGACCTCGGAATCAGGCGCGACGCCCTGGGCTTCGAAGCCCAGCAGCCCCGCGAGGTAGGACTCCGTGTCCTCCCTCACGAACGCGTCCTCGTCGGGCGCTGTGGCGCCGAACGGTCCGAACAGAAGCTGGCTCATGAACGCCAGCGCAGTCTCGTCCTGCAGCAGAGCGGCTCCGCAGCTGAGCGCCCATGGCGGGGCATCGCTCAAGAGCGCGTCACAGGTGTTCATGAGGTTTCCTCCTCCTTCCACCCCCGCATTCGCCAGTACCGTGCGGTGTACTCTTCGCGGCGCTCTTCGTACAGCAGCGCCAGCTCCGACAATCTCGTCTCCAGCCCTCTCACAACGACGAGGAGCGTCTTCAGAGTCGGGTTGATCTCGCCGCGCTCGATCGCACCGACGTAGTTGCGGTGAAGGCCCGACCGCAGGCCCAACGCTTCCTGGGAGGCCCCACGACGGGCCCGGAACTCTCGAACGCACATGCCGAAGGCGTAGTGGTCCGCCGAGATCGCGCTGGTCATCTTGGATGTCACAGCGATCGACCTTCTCGACCACGCGTCGACGGCCAGAGGGCGCGCCGCTCAGCGACATCCTCGAGCACCTCGATCGAACGCCGAGCGAAGAGCGCCTCTTGCCCCGCGACCCGTGCCTCCTCGACCTGGGCCCGACGCCGATCCGCGGCACAACCGACCAGATGGGCGACGGCCGCGTCCAGCTGCGCGTCCGGGAGGGTGATCGCGAACGACTCGCCAGGGTCGAGCGGGCTCCAGCCGAGGTCGTCGAGTAACCACATGAGGCCGACGAAGCGCTGCTTCAATTCGCGGGCGTCGCGGTAGTCGCCGCGACGCGCGGCAAGGTGGATGTCACCGACGCCACTGAGAGCGCTCAGCAGCTCGTCGTGAATGATGTCGCGCTCCCTGCGGGAGAGCACGATGCCGTGCCGTCGGCGCTCGCAGTTGGTGCCGCGGCGCCGGATGTGCGCGCGCAGACGGCGCGCTGCGTGATCGAATCCGCTGGGCGCAATGAGCCTCTGCAGATCCGCGAGTCGGTTACGCTGAGAGCGCATGGAGCTACACCTCCGTGCGGGGTCCGGGGGTGTTACAGCACCCTCGGACCCAATGATTGCGGTGAATCACAGACTCTAGGTTGTTCGTCGCAGTGCTTTGCCACAGCGCCGCGACGAAACTGCAACAACTTGACGTGCCAGTCCGCCTGAGGCGTTATGGGACGTCAATCGGTGCGCGCTGCCTAGAGCGGAAGCATCGATGCCTGATAGAGCGCGACATCAGTGAGCCCCATGGTCGCGCTGAAAGTCGCTTCGACATCGAGCCAGACGGGGGTGGCCAGAGTCGCAATGGTGCCCGCACGACTTGGTCGACCATCTCTTGCGTTTCGACCGGCTATCTCCAACTCAGCCTCGATCAGCAGTTCGGCTTCGTACAGTAAGACCGCGACGACATCGCCGGTCGAGAGTTCCTCCCCGCTATCGACTCTCGCACCAGACAAGGCACGGACTTCAAGAATCTGGAAATCACCGACGTCGACGGTCTCTCCGATCATCCAGGAGGGCGCGAGATCGGTGTCCTGGGACAGCACCGCCTTCAACTGCGCTCGCGAGAGATCCAGGTCGAGAAGCAGCTCCTGCAGCCATTCGTTGAGCCCTCTTTCCGCCTGTGGCAATACTCTCTTGACTGTCGCGAGTGCCACGACACTTACCTCGACGTGCGCTTCAACGAATGCTTTCAAGTCGGACTGGAGAGTCACGCTGTTAGCCGAATCGCCCTGCAGCGACAGGTCGTCCGCAAGGTCGCCAGCAAGTTGTCCGTCTGTGGCGAAATCGCTCCGGTCCTTCGTAAGAAGCACAAGTGGTCCGTGCTGGCGAACCTCATTGAGGACGGTCTCCCAGAGCAAGGCGTCCCGATATCCCGCCCCGTTCTCACCAAAGGGCTTCTTGCGCGCAAGGGCGCGATCAACCATTCTGGAGTGAGAGATCGACGCGATACGTGGGATCCTCACGCCTGCTGCTTTCAGCGTCCGTCGAAGGTCGCGGCCGTACCGCGCTGCCTCTGTCGCAGGGTCGATACGCGAATGGCCCGACCAATCGACGCCCAGTCGCGCCAACCCGCCAGCTGCACGCTCGAGCGCCCGCCGCTCCTCGTCACAACGTTCGCGGTACTTGTTTGTCGCCTCGCGGATCACCAACTCTGGAACGCTCACGCGCAGTTGCTCGGTTCGAGCCCCGTCCATGAGCAACTTGAAGGCTCGCCCTGAGCGGAAGTTCGCGATCAAGATGTTCGCGTCAACGACGACGTGAACAGCAGCCTCTCTCCTATCGGTTCCCACGTCCCGCACCCTACTTTGACCGCCCAGGCGAGCAATGCGGTTCAGCGCCAGGAACGAAGAGGTCGCTCTCCCGGAGGAAAGCGACCTCCTCTTGCTCAGCGCGACGTCCGCCGACGGCGCGCGTAGTGGCGGACGGTGTCGCGGAGCTGCTCCGTCACGACCGCGTCGTCGGGAGCGAGCAGTCTCACGCGCAGGCGGCCGCGCTGCTTCTGCAGCACGGTTGCGACGAAGGCCCGGCGGCCTTCGGGGGCCAGGCGGACCAAGTCGCCTGAGCGGATGGTCGTCGTCGAGACTCGGCCGTCGCGAAGCGGTCGCTCACGCCAGTGTTCGACGATTTCACGGCTGCTCGCGCTGCGGTAGCCGACGCCGGGGCGAAGCGGCTCGATCGCGAAGCGGCGCGTCTCGGGATCACGTCCTCGCACCGTCGCGATGAAGAGCCGGCCTTTGAGGTCGATGCGGACGAGATCGCCTCTGCGAACTCCGGCGGTGTTCATCGGGTTCCTCCTCGCCGGCAACGGGGCGACAGCATTGAATACCTCCAGCTTGGGACTCGGGTTGGGCCGCTGTCGCGGTCCGGCGGTCAGTCGCCCCTGCGGGTGACCGGCCAGAAGCCAACGACCTCCTCGACGAGACGCGCCGCTGCCATCGCGAGACGGCGCGCTTCGCGGTCGTGCCCGTCGCGTTGTGCTGAGATCGCTGCGCCGACGAGCTCCGCGATCACCTGCTGGTGCGCCGACTGCACGCGTGCGGCCTGCGCCGGATCGCCTCCGAGCAGCTCGAGAAGATGCCGCCGCGAGCCGTCCTCAGTCTCGTGCCAGTACGGTCGATCTGGCGTGGGCGGCTCGACCTGCGTCCAGATCGGCTCCAGCTGGGTACGGATCGTGATCGGCACGACGTGGTGTCGCACCGCGCCGCCGATCCGCCCCTCGAGCAACCCGGTCACTGCCTGCGGGCGGGCCAGCTGCCGTGCAGCCGGAAGTGCGCGAGGTCGTAGACGTCGCGACGGGTTCCGCCCGGCAGGTGACCGACGCCGGCAGCGACGTAGACCAGGCCGAGCCGTCCGTCCTGCAGCCGGCCGACCTGGAAGACGATGCGCCACGCGCCGCCGCGGGCCGGTACATAGACCTTCACGCAGCCCGGCAGTCGTGTGCCCGACGCGTGTTCCGCCTGACACGGGGCTCGCTCGTCCTGGCCGACGCCGTCGCGCTCGAGACGCCGGCGCGTCGCCTGCATTGCGAGCCGACCGCGTGCACCGAGCCGCTTCACGTCGGCCGCGAACAACGTGTCCTTGAAGATGACGGGCACCTTGCGCCCGCCCCCGGATGTCGGCATGGCGCTACCCCTCGTCGTCGGAGAGGAGCGACGGCCCGTACAGCTCGTCGAACTCGCGCAGCTCGGCGGCGGTCGCGGGCCGGCTGCCGAGCTCGGCGTGGACCGACTCCATGGGCGATCCGACCGGCGGGTCCTTCTCGTCGAGCACCGCCGTGACGAGCCGGAACACGTCCGGCTCCCCGATGTGGAGCAGTTCGGCGACGTCGTGCGGGTGCCGGCCGGCGGCGACCAGCTCGAGCGCCTGTCGCTCGACCGGGTCGAACCCGTCGAGCTCCTGCGCGGAGAGTGAGAGTGAACGCATGTCGAACATGCCTCCTAAGAGTCTAGTCAGGGGTGGAAGCGGCCGTCCATGCCTATGGATCGGCCGCGACGACGGCGCGCCCTACGGCAGGTCGCGTCGCCCATGCTCTTCGCGGAAGTAGCGGGATGCCCGCGGAAACGCGACGCCTCTGCGCCGCAGGATCTCGACCCGCAGCGAGAAGCTGTCGAGGCCGTGCTTGTCGAGCAGCACCGCCAGCTCGGTCGAGAGCCATCCTGCTGCGAGGTCCGTCTTACCGCGGCCGTCGAAACTGAGCACGAGGTGTCCGCTCCGCCGCTGCCCGAACAGGAGCCGCCCGCGCTCGTGGCTCGCCGTTCTGCCGTCGAACTTCCAGCAGCAGATGCCGTCGACAGCCGATCTGTAGATGATGGTGCTGCCAGCGCTGACGTACGGCGCGAGCGTGTGGATCGCACCCCACTCCGCCGCGATGATCGGACTGAGTTCAAGCGGGTCTTGAAGAAGCGTCCTGCTGAACGCGAAGCCGTTACCGAAGCGCTCGTAGTCGCGCCCGGTGCCTGCCGCCCAGTTGTCCAACGCCCGCATGGCGCGGTACATCCGTCTCATGCCGTCGAACGTGATCGTCGAGTCGAGAACTTCAACGAATTGATCCATGAGTTAGTCCTTTCGGACGAGATCGCGACGGTTGGAGCCCCGGCGGGCTCGGTGCCGTTGCCTCACGCAACGGCATCCGGAAGCGGATCGGCAGGCGGCTCGAGCTCGTGCTGGGCGTACACGCGCATCTGGCCGCTGAGGCGGTCGAACGCGAACCAGCGTGTTCCGCCACGGTCGACGTCGCGCGTGAGGTCGAGCGCGCGACGTGCGGAGTCGAGCGGCCCGTCGGCGTCATCCTCGCCGTACGAGACGATCAAGCTGACGATCCAGCGGTCGTTCCAGCCGCAGTAGGCCGAGGCGGTCTCCTGCCACGTGTAGCCGCGCGGCGGCCACTTGACGTACGGGACGCCCGCGATCGACAGCGGATCGGGTGCGTCCAGCATGCCGAGCTCCTCTTCGAGGATGTCGCGCGCGGCTCTGAGCGTCTCGACGTTGCCGGTGACGAGCGTGCGCCCGATCAGCGCGAGCGCCTGGTCGAGGCGAGGCAGCGACGGTCTCTCCTCGGTGCGGCGGTCGGTTGGGTCTCTCTTTTCGGACATGGGTTCCTTTTCGGAGCCGACTGGGTTGGCGATCGGGCGCTAGAGGCCCGACCAGCCGGGGCAGCGCTGCGCGTAGGCACAGAAGCGCTGCCGGCACGGGAACGACTGACGTGGGTCCGCGAACTTCCACGGCCGCTCGAAGCCGAACTGCTCGACGCGCGCGGTGATCTCGGACGCCATCTGCGCGAACCGGTCGAGCACACCACGCATCTGGCGCTCAGTGCGCGTCGTCAGCAGCAACCGACCGTCGATCGCGGCGCGGCGGCCACCGGGCTTGATGAGGTTCGCGAACACGAACCCGCCGGCAGGGTCGCCGCGAAGGCGGCGATCGAGCAGGTAGAGCCCGGCTTGAAGATCGCCGTCCGCCTCCTGGCGGGTGATGTATCTGCTCTTGACCTTGTAGTCGGTGACGATCGGTTCGCCGGCCTCGCAGCGGGTGACGACCGTGTGATCTTTCGGCGGCGCGGCGTCGATCGCGAGGACGAGTCCGTGATCCGTCACCGCGACCGGCTCGTCGCGGATCGTCTCGAGGTCGACGTAGCCGCGGATCTTCCACTCGCAGGCGTCGTTGAGCTTCAGCGTCAGCTCGCGCTGCACGCTGACCGCCCGACCGACGAGCGGGGCGATCCGATCGAGGAAGACCTCGACGCAGCGCAGGCCCCAGGCGCGTATCAGCTGCTCCGGCTCGGCCGCGGTCCACACCGCCGATCGGCGGTCCCGCTCGTTCTCCTCGTACAGGCGGGCGTAGGCCACGAGCACGTCGCCGCGCTCCGGCAACTCACCCTCGATCCGGCGCTCGTACATCCAGCCGAGCGCGCGATCGACTGCGGTCCCGAGCATCATCGCCGGCGACGGCGGCTCGCGCTCGCCGAGGAGGTAGCGACGCCGCCAACGCTCCTCGCACTGCTGCCACAGCTCATACGAGCTCGCCGACAGCGTGTGCATCCGCCGCCCGTCGGCGCGCGCGGGGAGCCGTACCGGAACCCCGACGTCGAACGCCGGCGGCCGGACGCTGGCGCTCGCCGTGACGGCTGCCGCGCTCATCCCGGCCTTCCGATCCGCGACGGGCTTCCGGTGAGGCGCCGGAGATCCGCCGGCAGTGGGCCGCGCGGGAGCGTCGGGCGGTCGCAGGGCGAGAGGCCGTATCGCCGGCGGTGGACGAAGCGCCGGTTCGCGGTCGCGAGAATCCGCGACCAGAACCTGACGCGCCAGTCCTCCCCCGCGTCCGCGTGGGCCTGGCTGCAGACCGCGACTTCGGTCAGCTGCTCGTGGTCAAGGCCCGCTTGGGCGCACGTCTCGAGCGCATCGCGCAGCTGTACGACACGCGAATCGTCGAGCCGCTCCAGGTCGTCGCAGCGGAGCGCCAGCGCGCTGATCAACGAGACGGTGCGCAGCCCGTAGCCGGCCCGCCACGCCTGCAGTGAGAGCTGCTCGCGCGGCGTCATCAGAGGTCCCGGTAGTCGATCGGAACGTGGCCGTTGGTGCCGGCGAGCGCGAGCTGCCGATCGCCGCCGGCGTGAACGATCGCGTCGACGATGCGCGGCATGTGGTGGGCAGGCGTCGTTGCGAGCAAGCCTCCGTCGAACTCCCGCGCAGCCGTCTCGGAGTCGGCCGCGGGGTGGCCGGAGACCGTGCGCACCACGTTCGCGACGTCGCCGCGAGTGAGACCGTGAGCCTCGGCGAGCTCGCAGATGCGCTGCTGCTGCTCGTCTGACAGGGTCGTCACCGCGCGCGACGCCGGAGCCTGCCGCTGGCCGGACGACTGCTCGCCGACGAGGGCGACGGGGGCCGACGGCGGCTCGGGCCCCAAACGTCCGACGGTTCCGGCTTCGGTTTGCGTCGCGGGCAGGGCCTCCTGCGCTTCCGTGCCCTTCTCGGCCGCCGAGTCATCGTCGGACACGCCGATGCCGCCGTCGGGCTCGCCGTGCGCGAACACCTGACCGAACGTCCCGATCACCTCCGACCGAAGGACGTGCGCCTGGTACTCGCGCCGAAGCCGCGCTTGGCAGGCGACGGACACGACAGCGTCCCCTCCGGGGAGCATCCGGATGTCGGATGAGTTCAGCGGCAGGACGATCTCCGGCATCGCGGTGTACAGGTATGCGCCGATGCCAGCCGCGACTCCGGCGCGCTTGCGCGCGTCGGAGTAGAGCGCCTTGACCGTGTTGTCGAACGCGCTCGACGTCTCGCCGACATCCTCGTACGACATCTCGACGTCCGGCTCTCCGACGTCGTACGGCAACGTGATCGTCAGCCGGCACAGCACGCAGAGGGCTCCCGGCGTCACGCCGGTGAGCCGCTCTCCGGCAACCGGTTCGAACGTCTCTCTCCAACGCCCCGGCGTCACGACGCTCAGCCGCACGATCGAGCTCTGCGCGCGAACATACGGCCCGACGACGACGGCGGACCCGTGCTGTTCGGACTCGACGCGTCGCATCACGCGAAAGCCGATGGCACCCGTGGCGAACGGTCGCCTGAGTTGCTCCGCCGCCTCGCGGTGCGTGCGCGCAGGTGCCACGCCGTGCGCAACGATGGATCTGGTCATGTTGGTCTCCTCGACGGAGAGGAAGCGGTGGACGCGGAGTTGTCGATGACACACCGCGTCGGCGCCGACGCCGCTTCAGGCCGCGTCAGCCAGGTCGCCGTCGCCCAGATCGATCTCGTCGAGATCGACCGCTCGGTCGCGATCGGCAAGGTCGACGGTGCTCTCCGAGACGTCGAAGACGAACGCGTCCCGCGCAGTCTCGACGAGATGCGGATTCAGCATCGGGCGCATGAACTGCCAGGTTGCGGTGCGCAGCGGCGTCGCACCGCCCGGCAGCGCTCGGCGGAGATGTCTGGCTGCGCGATCGGTGCCGAGGTGCTTCGTCGCGGGGATGCCCTGCGGATCGAGCACGAAGGCCGCGCAGAAGGATGCAAGCAGGCCGGCCAGTCCGCGCAGCGGATCCCGGTCCGAGAGCGCGCGGTCGAGTTCCGTGGAGACGATCTCGTCCGTGCTCACGGGCACCTGCCGGCCAGAGTCCCCGACAGCGCGCTGAAGGTCCCGATCGCTCCAGCCGGCGCCGAACGCGATCACCTCCGGGTAGTCGCGGGCGAGCAGACGGCACAACACCTCGCGCAAGGCGCTCAGCTGCTCGTCGGCGACGTCGAGGAGGCCGGCTCGGATGTCGAGCCCGAGGGCGAGGTTCGCGCTGATCGCCTCGCGCACGACGCGGTCGGCCCGACGGCGCGCTTCCGCAGCCTCCTCGGTCGCCGCCTGCATCTGCTGGTCCTGCAGTCTCGCGGCGCCGAAGTACGACTCGTCTGCATGACGGGACCCGTCGTCTCTGTCCTCGTGCTCGGCAACGGCACCGTGCACGAGATCGATCGCGAAGACCGGGTCGACGAGCCAGACCGTCGGAGCGAAGTCGCCGCCGCGGTCGTAGACCCATGCGAAGTCGCCGTTCGCCGCACGGTCACGGGTCGAGCCCTCGACGCGCACGTGTCGAGAGTGGGTCCGTGTCTTCGAACGCAGCGCGACGAGCTGTCTGTCGACGTCCTCCTCGTCGCACGCGAGCACGCTCGACACGCGGGCGCGATCGTCGTCGCCGAGGTGGTTTGTCGCGGCTCTCAACAGCTCGTCCGTGTCGAGCAGATCTCCCTCGTCGAGCCGGACCGCGTAGACCTGCTCGTCCTCCACGACGGTGCGCTGAACGAAGGCGCCGAGGTCGTGCTGCAGCTGCGCGTGGAGCTCGGGCGTGCTCACGCGGTCCGCGACGGCTTCGGCCAGCTGCGGCGCGACCGTCGCCATCTCGGCGAGCCGGTTCGCGGTCCCGATCGACAGCTGGTCGTCGCTGGGTTTGTCGGCGACGCGATGGCGGACCCGCTCCGGCAACGTGCACTGCCGCCGCAGGTTGTGCGCGAGCTTCGGCGCGTGGCCGAGCTCTTCGCAGACGGCGGCGATGCGCTCGTCGTCGGGCAGCCCGACGAACTCGTCCCACACGTCGCGGAACTGGTCCTGCAGGTCGCGCAGGGACAGCCCTTCCCGCTGGTTCTCCTGTGCCTGGATCCTGCGGATCTCGCGCAGCGACGGTCTGTGGTCGAGCATGACGGCGTTCAGCCCCAGCACCGGTCTCAGGCCTTCGAAGCCGTCCTCGCCGGCGAGCTGGACGCTGAGTCTCGCGGCGAGCAACCGGCGCTGGCCCGCGTAGACCGTCACGACTCTTCTGGACGTGCGGCGCGCGAGGACGGGCGTCGTCTGGCCGGACATCATCAGCATCCGCGCCAGCCGCACGATCCCGTCGTGAGAGATCTCGCGGCGAGGGTTGGGCGCGGCCCGCAGCTGCGACAGCGGGATCCGCTCGAGCGCGCACTTCACCGGCGCGACCTCGTCGGTCACGTCGAACAGCGCGGGCGGGGACATCGAGCCAGTCATGACTCGCTCCTTCCTTCAGCGACGCCGAGTGGGCGCCGCGCCGATCTGGGTGGCGGGCAGCTGCCCGCGTCAGCGACCGCTGCGTGCGGTCTGCTCGTCGAGTGCGGCGACCGTGTCGCGCGCGACGATGTCGAGGGCGTCGGCGGGATCTGAGATCACGCAGACGCGGTCGGCCTCGATGCTCAGCGGCTCGATGCCGATCGAGATGTGGATCGTCGGGACGCCGAGGTCGGCGAGCCGGCGGATCTTCGCGACGCCTTCCTCGGTGTCCCACCAGCCGCCGTCGGACAGCACGTAGACCGCGCGCGGCCGGCGGCGGTTCTCCATGTCGAGCTGATCGGCCGTCATCACCACTGCGTCGCCGCCGTGCGCGGTCCCGCCCCCGGTCCTGATGCCGGGGACCTGGGCGAGCGGAGCGGCGCCGTTCGTGAGCAGCTCGGAACCGTTTCCGAACAGACCGATCGCGAGCCGGCCCCCGACCTTCCCGAGTCCCTCGGCGAGGATCCATGCGATCGGGCCGAGCGCGTACTCGTGGATCCCCATCGAGCCGGAGGTGTCGACGACGAGCGCGACGTGCGGTTCCTCGATCGGCGCGTGCACGTCGCGGCTGATCTGCCAAGGCCGCGCCGTCACCCGCCGGCGCGCCGCGCGTTCGGCCCGCGCGCGCATGTACTGGCGCGGACTGAAGCGTCCTCCGGGGGTGCGCTTGTCGATCGTCCGGTGCACGACGGCGCGGGCGCGCATCAACGCCGTGGCGAATCTGCGCGCCGCAGCCGCCTCATCGGGCATCGGCGGGCGGTCGACTCCGCGATCTGGCATCCGCCCCGTCGGCGGCCCGATGCCGTCTCCTGTGGCGACAGCGCGGTCCGCAGCGGCTCTGCCCACGGTTTCTGCGATCACGCCACCGGGATCGTCGCCGGCGTCGATTCGATCCTGCTGGCGCTCTCGGACGCGCTCGACCGCATCGCTCAACGCCTCCGCCAGCGAGCCGGGGATCGGCTCCGACGCGTCGGCTCGCTCAGACCTGGAGTCAGACGCGGGCGACGGGTCAGGCGGTCCGACGATCTCGCGATACCTGCGCGCGAAGTCGACCAGGACCGGCAACTCGCCATCCGGCACCCAGATCAATCTCGCGTAAAGGTCGTCAAGCGCCGCGACGTCGGCGTCGCCGAGCACTTCCCGCCACACCCGCTCGAGCCCGCTGAGATCTCGGCGATCGACGATTCCGTAGTGAGTGCGCGCCTGCAGATACGTCATGGCCCGAGCGCACATGTCGCGACTGAGGGTGCCGGTCGCAGCGGCGGTGACCGTCTGCGCGACGAACCGTGACAGGATCGCATCGACGACAGCGATCCCCAACGTCGACCGCACGAAGCGACCGCGCGCCGACGCGGCCGGAAAGTCCCGGACGCCGTGCGCTTCCATCCGCGGCTCTTCGAGCAGCTCGACGTCAATGGCGAGCTGCTCGTCGTCGAGCTCGGCCTCCGCGACCCAGCGCTTCGTGTGCTTGGCGTGCGCGGTCTCGTGCAGCGCGACGCCGAACGTCCGCAGGATCGCGCGACGATCGAGCGTGCCGGCGAGGAGATCCGCGCGCGAGCCGAGCAGCTCGTCGCTGTCGAGGAACACCGTGCGGCTGCGCAGGTGGATGTGGGCGGGGTCTGCAACGCCGGGCGCGACCACGAGCCAGACCGGGTACAGCCGCTGCATGATCTGCGTCCAGTGATCGGACAGATCCTTGTAGATCGGATCGCTGCGACCGCGCTGCGCGAGCGCCCACTGCAGCTGTCCGGCCAGCCGGGCGCCTGGCGTGCGTGTGCCGGGCGAGCTCATCGCGTCACGGCGCGGGGATAGCCGTTGAGGTTCGCGACGCCCCCGGACTCACTGACGCGGTAGCGCCCGTATCCCGCCTCGTCGAGCATCCGCGCGACGGCGCTCGCCTCGGCCGGCTGCAGGTTGCCGGTCTCGACCTGCTCCTGCACGTTCGACATCCAGAGCGCGATCGCCCATCGCTCGCCGACACGTTCGGCCATGTCCCAGAGTGCCTCGATGTCGCGGAACTGCGGCGTCCAGACAAGGCCGCTGTCGCCGGCAAAGCGCTCCTGGTCGAGATCGCGGGCCGCCTGGACGAGCCTCTCGGGAGCGCCCATCTGCAGCAGCGCCGGCCAGTTGCTCGTGACCTCCACTGCCGCCGGGAAACGCGACCGCCAGGCATCCGGGATGTCGCTGGCGCCGACCAGGCCCGGGTTGTACGCCAACAGCACGCCGAAGCCCGGCTGCGCGATCACCGTTTCGTTCGTCGCCGGCAGGTGCAGCGTCAGGCGACCGTCGAGCGTCGCGTTGATACTCAGCAGCGCGACGTCGCGCGCGAGGTTGACCTCGTCGATCACGACGAGCCAGCCGTTACGCATCGCCTCAACGAACGCCGCGTCGACGAGCTGGACGCGATCACTGTCGGGGACGGGCACGTAGTCGTAGCGGAAGAAGTACTCGTCGGACGACGGGCCGGGCTGCAACTCGACGAGCCCGTAGAACGGACGCCCATCCCGCAGCTCGACGTCGCGCCCGGCCGCGGTCCAACGGTGGTGGGCGATCAGCCGCGCCACCTGGCTCTTGCCGGTCCCGGGCGGACCGACCAGTCGCAAGAACCGCGATCGCGACGGATCGTCGTGGTCGAGCAGCTCGCACGCGATCTCGTGGATCGGCCTGCCGAACAGCGCCGGCGGATAGATCCGCCGACCGTCGGGCAGCTCGACTGGATCGCCGACGGGCTCCAGCTCGAGCCCGTCGCTCTCTCTCGCCGACGCCTTCAGGTCGCCTTCCGCGGCGACGTCGTCGACGGCGTTCAGGGCAGCGCTGAGTGCATTCATGCGCTATGCCTCCGATGCAGTTGGACTGGCTCGGAGCCAGTCTCGGAATGGGTGGCGGTTCGCGACCGCAGGGGTTGCTTCAGACGGCCCCGAACACCGACGCCGCGACGCGCAGCTTCGCCGCCGAGGTCTCGAAGCCGTCGGCCCGACGACTCTCGGCGACCTGCGCCGTGATCTCGCCGAGCTGGCTCGCGACGCTCGACTCGGCGGCAGCGAGGCCCTCGAAGCCGTCGAGCAGCTGGTGCGACTCTGCACCGCGCGGTGCGAGCAGGCCGACGATGTGCTCGATCGCCCCGCCTCTGATGTACGGGTTGATGACGTCGATGTAGTCGTGCGGGGAGCCCGCGCGCGCGGCACGGCCGACGCGCTGCTCCAGCGGCGGCGGCGTGTACGGCAGGTCAAGGTTGCAGAGGAGCGACGCAGCCTGGAGGTTGTGACCCTCCTGCCCAATCGAGCTCAGCAGGAAGATCGGGAACTCGCCCGCGACGAACGCGTTCTTCATGGCTCGGAACTCGTCCGGGTGGACGCTCCCGTCCCCCACGCGTGCATCAACGCCGTAGCGGTCACGCAGCGTCCCAGCCAGCTGCCGGAGGCAGTGGACGCGTTCTGCGAAGACGAGGCTCTGGACATCGCCGGCGGAGTGCGCGAGCGCCTCCGCGACGACGCCGCGCAGCAGCGGCAGGCCGTCACCACCTCCGCGTATCGCCGGTGCGACCGCGCCGTCCCGCACGAGCGCGATCGCCAGCGAGCTCTTCGAGTGCGTCAACGTCTCTGGATCGACCGACGCATCCAGGAAGACACCGACGTGGCCCAGCACGACGCCCTGCGCGCGTGAGATCTCGACCAGCGCCGCCTTGTGCGCCGCGCTGCCGCTCGGCAGACCGCTCGCGCGATCGAGCAGTTCGAGCAGATGCTCGTAGGCCTTGCGGCCGCCCTCGCGGATCGCTGTGAGCAGCTGCTTCAGCGCGTCGTCTGGCTCGATCGGCATCGCGCGCGCGGGCCGGACGTCCGGCATCCACTGCGCCATGTCTTTGCGCGTGACGCGCAGGAGGTGCGGCCCGTGCCCGATCCGAACGCGGTGAGCGTTCTTCTCCCGCATCAGGTCGCCGCCCTCGCGCACGCCGGGCCGGTCGTCGATCATCACCTCGTCGCCGACGGCGAGCCCCACGAGGATGTCGACCTCCTCCGCGCGTCTGCTGCGAGGCGTTGCGGTCAGCAGCCAGCAGTCGATCACGGCGCCGAAGCGCAGCAGCCGAAGGCTGCGATGCGCCTGCGTGGCCGGGTTCACGTACTTCAGCGCCTCGTCCACGATCAGCAGGTGCAGCGCGATCACCTGCAGCTCACCTGGAAAGCGCTCAAGCATCGTCTTCGAGACGAGCATCAGCAACGGCTCGTCGCCGTGCTCGCGGTCGAGTCGCCGGATCTGCGCGGCGATCGAAGTCGCGTCGTCGAGGATGACGACCGTCGTGTTCGGCGCGAGCGGCGGGAGCCCGCGTGCCGGCGCTCCGGCCGTCAGCTCCTCCGCCCACTGCGGCAGCAGCCGCGCCTCGGCGACCAGCATGCCGCGGAAGCGCTGCGTCGTCGCGGCGCGGTGGAAGATCGCCCGACCGGACATGATCGTCTTGCCGACGCCCGTGTGACTGGCGTTGAGTCCCGATCCGACGACCATCCGAGCGGTCGCGTCACGCTGACGGCCGAGCAAGATCTTGTCGTCGGCGAGCGGCTTTGCGACCGTCATCGCGACCGTCTGTCGGGCGCCGGCGTCAAGCGTGACGGGCTCGCCGTCGCGCTTGAGCTGCCGCAGGACCCCGACAGCCTGTTCAACGACGTACCGTCTGCTGCTCGCGCTGATCCCGTCGGCGCGCGTGACAGTGAGGATCCCAGGCCGACCGACGGCCCGCCCCACGCGCACGCGTCCCGTCAGGTGCACGGCGGCCTGCTCGCTCAGCAGGACCGGGATGCCGCGACGCACCGCCGTGTCGACGGCCTCGCCGAGCTCCATCGGCCGACCGGGCGTCGACTCGATCTCACGTCTCGACCAGCCGCGTCTGCCGAGATGCGAGACCGGGAATCCGCGCGTCTGACGCGTGACGACATCCAGCTTCAGATGCTCGCGACCGGCGGCGGCCGCGTGACGCACCGAGAGTCGGCCCCACCGGTCGCACGGGTCGTCGAGCGTGCCCGGCAGCATCGTCACGCCGAGCTCTTGGCTCAGATTCGCGGCACGTCGCGCCGCATCGTGCTCATCGCCGAAGCCGCCGTGCTCCGCCAACAGGACGTTCGTGTTGAGCAGCGGCATCAACGTCTGAGTCGCGTCTGGGACAGACGCCGTCGCGAGATCTCGCGACACGGTGCCGCCGAGCCGCAGCACCAAACGAATCAGATCTCCCGACAGCGTCGGCTCCAGCACCCAGAGCCCGGCATGTCGACGAGCAGGTCGCACGAGCACGCCGACCGGCCGGGCTGCACGCTCGACCTCGCCGAGTCGCTCGCGGACCGCCTCGCCCCAGCGCGCGCTGCCCATACGCCAGCTGTGCGGATCGCCCGGATCGAACTGCTCAGGTCGGTCGAGCGCGACCGCAGACACTGCGTCGACGACATCCGCCGGCAGACCGGTGCGGCGCCGGAACGCCTGCCTCCGATCCCACTCGCTCATGTACATCAGCGGATCGTCGAGGTCGACCGGCGCGTCGCGGTGGGCTTGCTCGAGACGCTCGTCCAGTCTCACCGTCGGCTCCAGCAACACGGTCCAGTCGAGGCCGGCGGAGGAGTCCGCCGCCGCCTGCCGCGCGATCAACGCCTCCATCGCGCTCGTGGACAGCTGCTCGGTCGGGTCTTCGACAACGCCGTGCCGGCGCAGGATCGCGTAGGCCTGCGCACGCCGCGACCTCCACGTCGACGCGTCGTTCGGGTCGACTGGCTGGTTCTCCGCGAGGCTCTTCAGCGCTCGTGGCTGCAGCTGCGAGAACGCCTCGCCCCACCGCGGGAAGCAGCGTTGCAGTTGCGCTCCGGCGGCGGTCCGGTGGGCGCGTCGGTGCAGATTGTCGTGGCTCTCGTGACCGCCTTCCGCAGATTCACGCGACCACCATCCGCCAAGGTCAGGAAGGCGCGCTCCAGACGCCGTCGAGGCGGCTGCCGGAGCGTCCGTCAGATCGTCAGTCATCGTTCTCCAAACTCGTTGGAGGATCGGTTGGAGCCAGGCATGTCGCTGGCTCGGTGCGCCGCTACCGCGGTCTCTCGACGAGGCGCTCGGCGGGGGTGGACGGGATCGGCACGACGCCGCTGCCGCCGCACTGGCTGCAGCGATCACCGCCTTCCTTCAGCGACGATCCGTAGCCGTTGCAGTGCGGGCAGACCTGCATCCCATCGTCCAAGCCGTGGATGCTCCAGCCTCTCATCGATACCTCCTGATCAATCATCTGGTGGGTTGTCGTCTCAAGCGACGACGCCCGCTTCTACGAGGAAGCGGGACGGCCCGGCCGTCGGGCGGCCGCGGCGAGCGTTGCTGCGCGTGAGGATCAATCGCTTTCTCGCCCGCGTCGCCGCGACGTAGAACAGCCGCCGCTCCTCTTCCAGGTCTCGAGGATCCGCAGATTCGGTCGCGCGCCACGACGGCAGCACCCGCTCCTCGCAGCCGACGACGATCACCGTGTGTGCCTCGCAGCCCTTCGCGCGATGGATCGTCGAGATGCGCACGACGTCGTCAGCTCCGTCTGCGTCGTCGGCGTCCAGCATCGCGGACTGGACGAAGGCGGCGAGCGTCGCAGCTGGGTCCCGGCGGCGGTGCGCCGCGGCGGCGCGGCAGAGCGTCCTGAGGTCCTCGATCGCCTGATCCGCGTCGTCTCGGCGGGAAGCTCGACCTTGGTGGTGAGCGACCAGGCCGCCGGGCATCGAGAGCGCCGCCTTCACGACGACGTCGACCGGCTCGCCGGCGAGCATCCGCCGGCGCAAACCGGCGAACGCTGCGGCGAACTGGTCGAGCGCGGCGCGCGTGTCCCGCTGACGAACGCTTCCGTCAGCCGCGACAACCGAGCACGCTGTCGTGATCTCGACCCCTTCCTCGCGGGCGGTCTCGATCACGCGGTCGACGGTCGCATCGCCGATCTTGCGCCGGGGGCTCTGGACAGCTCGGCGGAATGCGCGACGGTCGCGCGGGTTCGCGATCAGCTCGAGATACGCGATCGCATCCTTCACGACGGCGCGCTCGTAGAAGCCGAGTCCGCCGACGACCCGGTACGGGATCCCCGCCTCGGTGAGCGGCCGCTGCAGCGGTTGCGTGAGATAGGCGTTGCGAGCGACGACGTAGATCTCGCCGACGGGGACGCCGCTGCCGATCGTCTCCTCCACGCACGTGCGAATCCACTCCGCCTCCGCGTGCTCGTTCGCGAAGACCGGCGTGTCGATCCTGCCGCCCGGCCCCCGCGCCGACACCAGCACCTTCTGCGTCCTCGATCTGTTGTGCTCGACGCATCGGCGTGCTGCCATCACGATCTCGGCACGGCTGCGGAAGTTCTGGCCGAGCGCGATCGTCGTCGCGTTCGGAAACCAGAACCGGAATCTCAGCGTCCCGTCGACCTCGGCGCCGCGGAACCGGTAGATCGCCTGGTCGTCGTCGGCGAGCGCAGTCACGTTGCCGTCGCTGCCTGCGAGCAGTGCGACGAGCCAGATCTGCGCCCAGTTGTTGTCCTGGTGCTCGTCGACGAGGACCCAGGGCCAGCGGCGCCGGTAATGCAGGAGCACCGACGGCCGGCTCATGAACAGCGCGTACGCGAAGACGAGCAGATCGTCGAAGTCGAGCGCATTGTTCGCGGCGAGCTCGTCGGAGACGTGCTGCCAGACCTGCGCGATCACCGTCTTCATCGGATGGTGGCTGCGTTCGACGTATCCCGTCGGCGTCAGCAGATGCGTCTTCGCCAGCGACATCACGCGAACGATCTCCGCGCGCGGGCCGTGACCGAAGCGATCCAGTTGCTCGCGCAGCTCGGCGCGCGACGGGTCGGCGAGCAGCTGGTCGACGATGCGCCCGAGCTCGTCGGCGTCGTAGATGCTGAATGCGTCGGTTCGGCCGAACAGCTCGGCGTGGTTGCGCAGCACGTGTGCGCAGACGGAATGGAACGTGCCGACCATCACGCCGCGCGCGCCGGCCTGTCCAAGCATCCGCGGATCCGCGAGCCGATCTCGCAGCTCGTTCGCGGCGCTGACCGTGAACGTCATCGCGAGGATCTCGCTCGGCCTTGCGATGGAGTCGCGAACGAGCCGGACGATGCGCTGCGTGATCGTCGAGGTCTTGCCGGCACCGGGGCCGGCGGTGACGAGAAGCGGTCCCGTGCCGTGCGCGGCGACCTGCTGCTGTTCGGACGTCAGCGTGTCCGAGCCCGCCGCGCCGAGCAAAGCGGCTGCCTGTTCGGTGACCGACATCAGCTCTCTCCGTCGATCAGGCGGTACCCGAGCCCCCACACGTTCACGACGAGTTCATCTCCGTCGCGCCGGAGCGTCGTTCGCAGCCGATGCGCCGTCTGGTCGAGCATCCGCGTTGATCGATGCCCATGGGTCCATTGCCAGACGTCGCGCAGAAGACGGTCCTTCTCGAAGACCCGGTACGGCTCACGGATCAGCGTGCAAAGAAGCTCGTACTCGAGCCGGCGCAGCGACAGAGGCCGGCCGTTGAGCAGAACCGTGCGCGCGAGCGTGTCGACCTCGATCGGGCCGACACTGAAAACACCGTCGGGCGGGGTCGATCGAACCGCACGGAGGAGGTCTTCGAGGAACAGATCGAGCTTGTGCCCGTCACCGCGCAGGTCCACGACCAACACGTCTGGGTGCTGGTTCGCGATGCTGCCGACCGCCTCGGGCGAGAGCGCGTTCACAATGACGACGCTCGGAAGTGCTTGGGGTGTCGGTCTCTCAGGGGGCGACGACGCGTCGGGGCTCGCCGCGTGCTTCTTCGTCATGGCCGGCTTCCTCTCGATGCCGAACGTAGGGCGGTCGCAGCGCGTGCGACGGAGGCCGGGGCTAGCGAGCCCGCCGAGCGGCGAGAAGCTCCTCGTGGTTGGCGAGTCGCAGCACCTGCCGGACACGACGCTCCAGCTGGTCAGAGGCGTCGGCGATCAGCTCGTTGCCGAGCTGCCACCGGCGTGGACCGCGGTCGAGCAGCTTGGCGATGGAGTTCGCGGAGACGGTCACGCCGCTGCGCTCCACCGCCCAGCTCACGGCGCCAGCGCGATCGTGCATCTGCTCCGACTCGGCCTGGTCAGCCAGCGCGCACATGATCGGCGTCTTGAGCGAACGTGCCTCGAGCGTGCTGAGGACGAGCCACGCGTCACGCTCGGTCTCGGTACCGGCGACGAGCGCACGTCTCGCGAACAGGCGGCCGGTCGGATCGTCGCTGATCAGGTCGTCGCACGCGGCCATCGCATCGACGTCGTGGAGCGCGTCGGCGGCACGCAGCTCCTGCTGAGGGATCGTGAAGTGCTGATGCTCCGCGGACATCGTCCTGCGACGGGCGTGCAGCGCACGCTCCGACGGCACGATCAGGGAAGCGATCGACATGAGGGACCTCCAGGGTCACGTCGGCGCCGAGCGCCGGCGAGTCGTTAACGACAGAAAGCCCGCCGCCTCGAGAGGCGGCGGGCTTCGCGTTCGGTCGGGTGACGGACGAGCAGTTCGCCCGCGGTCAGTGGATCAGGAGACCAGCTGCGTCACGGGCGCCGACGCGTCCGGATCGGGATCGCCGTCCACCGCCCCGAGGCGGTGCTGGACGAACAGGTCATGCATGTCCGGCAGGTCGCCGACGAGGTCTTTCAGCGAGTACGGCGGGAGCGCGAAGTCGGCCTCGACGATCCGCGCCCAGCGCTGGTGCTCGTGGTTCGGAGCGCCGGCGAGCTCCATCAGCTGCGAGCGGTCGGCCCGCTCCACGTCGGCACCGAGCAGCCGTGCTGCCGCCGTGTCGTCCTCCCACTCGCCGATCGCCGCGGCGAGACGGAGATTGGCGCGGTCGATCCACTCGTGGACGCCGCCGCTGCGCGGGTTGAGCTCGGCCGCGGGCAGCGGTCGCGCGAGCCGCCAGTAGACGTGCTCGCCGATGCCGTCGCCGGGTTCGATCCGCAGATGTGCCGGGTGGTCTTCGAGGAACCGCCGCAGGCGCGGCACCGCCGCGGCCCGATCGACGTCGACCCACAGCCAGTTGGTGTAGGCGACGGCGTCGCTCATCTCGCTCGGGCGCGAACGAACGCTCGGCGCGACCATGACCTCGCAGCGCGTCCAGCTCAGGTAGCTCCGCATGCGCCCGTCGAGCACGTCGAGCCAGTTGATCCGATCGTTGCCGCCGAGGTGCAGGAACGACTCGACGTGGCCGCGGTCGTCCCACCGGATCTCGCCGTCGTCGGTGCGGATCCCCCGCCCCATCTCGACGAATCCGACGCTGCCGGCGTGCAGCATGCCGAGATGGACACGGCGGTGCCGGGCCGCCGGCAACGCCCCCTCGAACATGCGGCCGTCGCTGAGGCGGATGCGGCACGGGAGCATCGGCTCCGATCTCGACCTGGGTCTCTGAGGCATCTTCAACTCCTTCTGCGTCGTCAGGGTGGACGGCTAGAGGCCGTCGATCTCGATCGGGTCGATCCCGCTGGCGTGCACGATTCGTGCCGCCTGCTCGACGTCGATCTCGGTTCGGAAGCGCGCGGGGTAGTCCCGGCCGTTGCGCCGATAAGCAGACGTCTTGATGCGACCGAGGAGGCGCGCCACGGTCGTCGCGCTCGCCAGCGGCGGCTGCGCGCGTCGCGCGATCTCGGAGAGGCTGAGTCGCGGATCGCGCTCGATCGCGCGCTCGACGGCATCCCGCAGCTGTGCGTTCGGGATCATGCACCGCCGGTCGTGCAACGCCCGCCGGATCGTGCCGCGATCCGCTCCAGTCGCGCGAGCGGCCTGGCGGATCGACGCACCCGATCTGACGAGGTCGATAGCAGCCTGCCTGCGACGGAGCGCACTTCTGCGGACGCACGTCCCGCACGTCGCCGTGGGCGCGGATCCGCACAGGGCGCAGACCCCGAGCGGCGAGACGTCGACCACTTCCGCTGCTGCTCCGACCATGGGGATCCTCCTCGACAAGACCGATAGAGCTGGCTGTCGCCAGCTGCGCCGATCTCGCCCCCACGAGCCGTGGTCGAGCGCGTTCAGAGCAGGCGCTGCACTTCGATCCGCGCGAGGTCGCGAAGGCCGAGGCCGCGCTGCGCGGCGCGGAGCTGCCGTGCGACGTACCGCACCGCCTCACGTCTGGAGAAGCCCTGCGCGAGCCGCAGATCGACGAGCCGCTGGATCTCGTCGATCTGCTGCCTCGCAGCGCTGTCGTACTGCTGCGCCTGGACGGCGACGCGCTCGTGCGGAGCGAGGACGCTCGTCGGGATGACGTCGAACATGAGGACCTCCTGCTTGGGTTGGCTCCTCGGCCGGCTCGCAAGCGAGCTGACCGTCGACCGCGGAGCCATCCCGCGTCCTCAACGTGTCGGCCGCCGGATCACGGACGTCGGCGGCGCGAGAGCGGCGTCAACGGCAGCGCGTACTGCTGGCTGGCCTATGTCGGGTGCCGGGACGTGGTGTCCGGCGGGGCGGGTGACGGGATGCCGTCAGCTCCAACGATCAGAGCGAGGGAGGTTGGACCTGGGGTGCGACGACGGGGCGGCCGATGCGCTACCGATCATCGGCCGGTTCGACATCGAAGTCACCGAGCCAGATGACACCGGTCGGACGGGCGCTGCTGACTTCGATGGTGCTCCAGCGGCGCGGGTGTTCGAACAAGACACTCGAATCCGCGAGCGGCTCCGGCTTCGACCGCGAGGTCGTAGCCGCACGGTTCGGATAGGTGCTTGGCCGAACTATTGGGAGCGTCCGACCGAACTGCAGATTGGTAATGGTGACCGTCGGCGGTTCCTCGACATGGCGCCAGACGATCGTCCTTTCGCGCCACGCCGGTGTGCAGCGTGGCCGGGCGTCGGACGTGCCGGCCGCGCACGGTGCACCTCTTCGACCTCGCGTTCGTCGCCGCC
Organism: Conexibacter sp. CPCC 206217; assembly: GCF_030646165.1. GTDB lineage: Bacteria > Actinomycetota > Thermoleophilia > Solirubrobacterales > Solirubrobacteraceae > Conexibacter. The sequence goes on from NZ_JAUTDO010000001.1 coordinate 222,659, forward strand.
GCGCGAAGCTCCTCGGCGAACACCCCGAGGAGCTTCGCGTCGTTCAGCTCTGTTGGTCTACTTGTGCTTCGTCTTGTCCGGTCGGCCGTAGCCCATGCCGGCTCTCGGCGTCGGCGGCAGGGGGCGGCCTCTGATGGCTGTCACTTCGACGCCGGTTCTGCCGCCCTTCGGTCCTTCGACCGGGAACTGGCCGCTGAACGGGGCTGGCTGGCCGGGTCTGTACTTGGGTGCCACGTGACTTCACCTCGTTGGTCTGGAGTTTGCGCGACGTGATGGAGATCGCGTCGCTATCGCGGTACTGCGCGCTCGGCTACGAGCGTTTCTGCGGTCTCGATCAGCTGCCGGGCGTACGCATCGGCAGGGACACGAACCCATGACTTCCTGACGACGAGGAGCCAGAAGGTGAGAAGCACGATCGCGACGACAGCCGCCGGCGCGTACCTCGCGAGGCGCTCGTCGGCGGTCCCCTCCGTAACGGCGAACAGCACGATCGCTGCCACCAGCGTGAGCACGGCGACGGCGATGCCGACCCCCTTCAGGCCGAGGAGGTTGCGGCGCTGGCCGTAACTTTGGTTCTCGGCGCCCAGCAAGCCGAATTTCTCCTTGTCGCGTGTGCGAGCGATCAGGCGGACGGCAGCTTCGCCGTAGCGCTCGTCGGCAGCCGCCGGGTCAGCTGCCTCCTCGGAGGCGGTCGGCATCTCCATGTCGGTGACGGCCGTGATGCACTCGTGTGCGCGCGCGACCCGGCCGGGATGCTCGGCCTCGCGGTGCCGGAGCGCGATCACCGTCGGCGCGCCGCCCCAACCGGCCCAGAGGCCTGGCTGCAGCGCTCGGCCGCGATCGCGGCCGAGCTGGCTCGCGAGCGCAGCGAGCGCGGTCGTCACCAGCCCGGCACTGATACCGAGGGCAGAGGTCGTGATGATCCCCGCCCCGAGCAGCACCAGCGGTGGCATGCAGACGACCACGACGGGCACGACCCGCGCCTGCAAGGCGTAGGTGTCGATCGCCGTCATGGCCTCAGTCGTCGTGGTCGTCTTCGACGAGCGGCGGCAGCGGCGTTGCCGTGCTGTAGTGCGGCCGCGCGGGCGCGTCCGAGCTATGGCTCCAGAACTTGCTCCCAGCCGTGGTATAGACGGGGTAGCCGCGTCGGCCAGCAGCGTTGGCGACGCGCGGCGACGGGTACTTCGGCGACTCCGAACTGACGCTCGCTACGACGGTCCCCCGCCACCCGGACGTCGGGTCGCCGAGGATGCGGTTGATCGTCTCGCGGTCGATGTTGTGGCGGCTGCCGTGGTGAGGGAGCGCAAGCAGGCGCGGCACCGAGGCGGTGCGGCCCTGCGAGTCGAGGAAGTCGAGTGCCTGCGTGATCGCGGGCACGCCCGCGTCGCTGGGCAGCAGGATGTGCTCGCCATCTATGAGCAGGCTCAGGATCGCGGCGCTGTTGTTGCGCGGGTTCGTGCCGCCGGCGTCACCAAAGAAGATCTCACCGGGGAACGCGTCGAGCACGGCGCGCGCCTCCGCCAAGACCGCCGTCCCGGCGCGCCCGAAGAAGCCCTGTGACGCCGTCGCGGAGGCGCTCTTCGTCGTGACCTCCTGCGCGGCGAGCATCTCCTCGTAGTACGCCTGCGTCGGCCCTGCAATCAGCACCGCGCCGCCAACCCCCCCGACGCCCTGAAAAGGTTCCACGACCGTCGTGCCCTGCTCTTCCGCGAGCGCGACGAGTTCCTCGGCAGGCGTGTCGCCCGAGTTGCCGGCATAGCCGTGCTGGCCCGGTCGGTGGATCAGCAGATTCGCGACATCGAGCCCGCGCAGCACGACGCCCATGCCGCCGATGTGATCGAGGTCGGGGTGGGTCGAGAGCACGAAGTCGACCGAGCTCGTGCCGTACTCCCGTTTCACGTGCTCGACCAGCGCCTCGCCGTCGTCTCTGAAGCCCGAGTCGACGATGCCGACTGCAGGCAGCCCGGTCTCGGGGTTTGTGAAGCGAAGCGCGATCGCGTCGCCGCTCTTCTCGCCATCGCCCACGGGCAGAAAGTCCACTTCGTACACGGCCTACATCTCCTTGTCGCTGCTTCTCGACGTGCTCCCTCGTCGAGGCAGCCAACGTCCTTGTGGTGGGAAGTTTTACATATACGTAAAAACACAGTCAAGGAGGCTGTCGCGCCAAGACGATGCACCAGATAGGTTGTGCATTCCTCTCTAGAACGTGAACGTTCTTACCGAACCGCCGCCGGGATTTTTACGATTGCGTAAAATGGACCATCGTCAGCAGCTCGCCATAGGGGCGAGCCTGCGTCTCTTCTGGGGCGCAGATGCGACGGGAACATTCCGCGCGATGACCTACTTCAACGCCCTCGACCGCCGGCAGCAGCTGACGTTCGACGCTCTCTGGGAGCGTTTCCTGGCGACAGGAATCATCCGACCCCACGAGCGTCTCGACCAGTTCGACGACGGCCTCTTGCTGTTCCGCAGCTCGACTCATCGGCTCGTCGGCTTCACCGAGCGACGCGACGTAATCCTCATCGACGCGTTTTCTAGAAGAGACTTTCCGGGCAGGCGACCCAAAGAGCGCCTCGAAGAGTCCCGCCAACTCCGACTGGAACACCTCACACTCCAAGGAGCCACCGATGCCCTCCCAACCTGACGCCGCCGACCTCGAGGACAGGAGGATCCTCGCCCAGGAGACTCTCTTACTCGACGCACAGGAACTCGTCGTCGAGCTGATGGAGAAAGCCAGCCTGAACCGCGGCCAACTCGCCCGCGCGCTCGACAAGAGCAACGGCTTCATCACCCAACTGCTCTCGGGCGAGCGCAACATGACGCTCCGTACGCTGTCTGACCTCGCCGACGCGACCGGACACCGCATCGAACTCCGCGCGACGTCGAACGCGCAGCCCAAGCGCTACGCACCACTCGGCACCGCCATCCTCCGCGACAACGGCGTCGAAGAACGTGTCTACCGCAACGCCTTCATGCAGTACCGTGCCGCCCCGAACACACCGGTCCAGATAAGGCAGACCTCGGCGCCGCTCGCGCCACACCACCAGACCCGTCGGCGCCGTGCGCCTAAGCCAGCTGCCTGGAGCACCATCCCGTCGTGACCGCAACCCCGGAAACCGACGACGCCCGCGACGACCTCGACACCGAAGTCGAGCACGCCGCACCGTTCGACTTCGCTGCAGTCGCCCGCGTCTCGACCCAGTCGGAGTTGATCGCCGTCCGGCTCAAGAGCTCCTACACCGGCTGCACCGTCGATGCCGAAGAAGTCCCAGACGAGTGGAGCAGCGACGCCTTCATCGGCTATCGCACGCGGGTTTCCCGACACCCTGAGCCCAAAGACTTCCGAACCGAAGCGTCCTTCATCGTCGTTTTCGAAAGAGACAAGACACTCGACGACATCGACATCAACCTGGAGAGCGACAGCCCTCCTCACGTATTCGCCGAAGTCACCTTCGAACTGCAGTACGCCCTCAGCGACGAAGCCGAACTGCACGGCGGCGACCTCGACGAATTCGCCGCCGCGAACAGCACACTGCACGCCTGGCCGTACTGGCGCGAAATCGCCCAAAGCATATCCGCGCGCATGGGTATCAAGCCCCTCGTCGTCGGCACCTACAAGATCCCCTCCGCCCACGACCCGGCGTAAGCGTGTGCTGGCCAGAGGACCTGCAGCATCTGGCTGATAGAGGACTGGCGTCGGCCTCCAGCCCCAGACGCCGCCTGGCGGATCCGGCAATCACGACAATCTGCATCACGAGCGCGAACACGCCGGCGCCGTAGGTTGGTTGAGATGTAACGCGGAACAAGCGACTCGCCGGTAGCTCCATCGTCGCACCCGCACACCAGCATCGCCACGGGATGGGCGAACCGCTTCGACACGCCGCTGGTCAGCTGACCGAACCGCTCGGGTTAGGGTTCGCTCGGCCGGGAGGACCGCTCGTCGCTGTCGTCGGTCTCTGCGGCGGCGCCGGCGTCAGCACGCTGTCGGTTCTGCTGGCTGCCGCTGCTGCTCGTGAGAGTTCGGCTGCGGTGCTCGCCGTCGACGCCAACCCCGGCTCGGGCGGGCTGGCGTTCCACGTCGGCTGCAGGTCGAAGTACTCGCTTGCCGACCTCGCCCGCGTCGTCGAGCGCGACGAGCAGCTGCAGGAGGCACCGTTCGCAATCGCCGGTGAGCGGCTTCGGGTCCTTGCAGCTGAGCCACGACCCGATGCGACTCGAGCAGTCGACGGCGAGCTCGTCGAGCGTGTGCTCGACGATGCGCGCCGCGCGCACGCGTTGACCGTCGTCGACTGCGGCACGCCGGCCAGCGAGTTCGTCCGCGTCGTCCTGCGCGTCGCGGATCGCGTCCTCTGGGTGGTGCCCGGCACCGTTTCCGCGATCGCCCGCGGGCGTGCGCTGCTGCGAGTGCACGACGAGTCGCCGCCGAGCGGCGAGGGGATCGTCGCGCGACACGATGGGACCGGCCAGCCCGCGCCGCTGCACGCGCTCGCCGAGATGGCGGAGAGCCGCGGCGCCCCGCTCGTTCTCGTGCCTCACATCGCCGACGTGGACGACCTGCCGCTGCTCGATCGGGTTGAGCAGGCGGCGGTTCCGCTCGCGGCGATCGGACGGGTGATCCGCCGATGACGCCGACGGTGCTCAACCGGACGTTGGTGCTCGTCTACGGCGCCGCTGTGCTGGTGACCGTCGGCGTCGCGGTCGTCGCAACGCCGCTGTTGGGCAGCGACGCGGCCCAATGGCGTTCGATCCAGTTTCCGACGGTACCCGCGACGACGAGCGAAGCGTTCGACCTCTTCGTCAACAACGTGCGCATGCTCGCCGCCGCGATCGGTGCGGCCGTCGCCGTCAACGCGCCGTGGCTCACCGCCGTCGATCGCGATCCTCGGACGAGCAGGCTGTGGAAGTTCACCCGCGCGCTGCTCGACCTCGCCCTCCTGCTGGTCGTGCTGAGGAACTTGGCCGTCGTCGGGCTTGGCGTCGCGGTGTACCGCGAACGGATGGTCGAGGCCATCCTCCCGCACGGACCGATCGAGCTCGCCGGCTTCGCCTGCGGCCTGACGCTGTATCTCTTCGCCCGGCGCAGCCCGCTGCCCGCGCAGACGTGGCGCACGCTGATCGGTGCCGGCATCGCGCTGCTGGCCGTCAGCGCGTTGCTCGAGATCTTCGCCCAGCTGTGAAGGACGAAGCCTGATGCGCTCGACCAGCCCGCTCGTCGCGCTCATGCTCGTCGCCCTCTCGATCGTCGGCGCCGGAGCCGCCGCAGGGATCGCGCTCCTCACCCGGTCCGAGCTGCCGCCGCCGACTGGGACGACCGCCGCCCTGGCACGCACCGCGATCGTGCGGGGTCCGACGACTACGGCGACGGCACCCGCCGAGACGCGCCCGCGGCCGAACGAGGCGGAGGGCAGCTCGTCAGAGTTGCGGCAGCCGACGCGGCGTCACGCGCGCAGCACCGGCCTCTTCAGCTGGCTGCGCGAGCGGGATCTCGTGGTGCTGCTCGCGCTCGCGGCCGTTGCCGGCACCGTCTTCGGCGTCGTGAGCGCTGCGGTGATGACCGCACGGGTCGTGACACGCCGCATCCGGAATCGACGCGTGCGCACCTACGCGCGGTACGAGCTGCGGCTGTCAGCGCACGACGAGGCGAAGGCGGACGACCTTGAACACGCGCTCGAGACCGTCCTCGGAATCGTCCGCCAACGCGCCGACGAGCGCTGGCGCGAGGGGCAGCCACACATCGCGTTCGAGCTGCACCACTCAGCGACGAGATCCGGAATGGAGTGGATGATGTGCGTCGTCTGCCAGCCGGCCGTCGCGGTGCAGATCGACGCGGCGCTCGCGACCGCCTATCCGGATCTCCGGCTCGGCCACGACTTCATCGCGAGACCGGAGCCGGTCGACGGGCAGCTCCGACGCCCCCGCTACGTCGAACGTCTCCGCAAGCAGCGGTCGTTCGTCTACGCGCTCGGACGCGACGTCGAGACGGCGGCCGCCGTCCGCGCGACCGGCGGCACGCCGGCGATCGAGCGGATCGCGCGAGCGCAGGCGACGAGTCAGCACGCCAGCACGGTGCGGATCACGCTCGTGCCGACGCTGCACGCCGTCGAGCGGTTGGCTGCCGTCGTCGCGCAGCGCGAGGCTGATCGCGCCGCCGGCGGCGAGCGCTGGGGCGCGTCCGAAGCCGGCCTTCGCGCGCCGCAGCGGCACGCCGAGCTCGACCGCGCGCGCCGGACGCAGGGCCGCTCGCTCGCATGGTTCGAGATCGTCGTCGCGAGCGACGACGAGGGAACGGTCAGAACGGTCACGGCCGCCGTCCAGGCCGTCCGCGGCGACAACCGGCTGCACCGGCGGACGCTCGATCTGCGTCCGCGCCGCACCCGCGATCGGTTCGTCGCCGGCGACCCGCCGCTGCTGCCGCTGGTCTGGTTCAACTGGCTCGCCCCGCCGTTCACGATGGTGCTGGGCCTGCGCACGCTGATCTCCACCGCCGAGCTCGCCCAACTGGTCGAGCTGCCGACGGCGGGTATGCGCGACGTTCCCGTACGCCGACTGATGGTGCCACGCGTTCCCGCGCCTCCCGAGGCGTTCGGCACCGTGACGGGAGCGCTTGAGCTGCCGCCGGCTGACGACGAGCCGTTCGACCCAGCGGCGATCAGACCAGAGGCGACGACGGCACTCCCGCGCACGGCGATCGACGCGGTTCGAGCAAGATGACGGCCGCCTCGACGTACCCGCTGATGCCGACTCTGCAGGCGTCCAACAGCGCCGTCGTGCAACGGCCCGGCGACCGCCCGCAGGGCACGCTCGTCGTCGGCGGGCAGGGCAGCGGCAAGACCTCCTTCTTGTTGCGAAGCTTCCTCAACGACTGCCGGGATCCGAACTGCTCGCCGATCCTGATCGATCCCAAGAGCGAGGTCGCGCGGACGGCTCTCGCGCTCGTGCCACCGAGCTGCGACAAGACCGTGTGGTTCCTCGACCTCGCGTTTCCCCGCTTCGGCATGTCGCCGCTGCGACTCCCGCCCGCGACGATGCGCGACCCGCGCAAGCTCTCGGGCGCCGTCTCCGGCGTCGCCGACAACATCGTCAACTCGCTGCTCGACGTCAACGAGGGCCAGATCTTCCAGGCCAGTCGCGACTTGCTCTACCACGCGACGATCGGCGCACTCGCCCTCGCGCGCTCGACCGACACACGCCCGCGTTTCGAGGACGTGTACGGTCTGCTGCTGCCGTACCGCGCCGATCTGCGCGACGCCGTCGTATCGGCGACCGCGCACATCCCGGACCTCGACCAGACGCACGAGTTCTGGGCGCACGAGATCCCCGACATGATCGAGGGAGCTTCGTCGATAACGCGACAGCAGATGAAGGCGCCGCGTAACAAGGTCGGCGGGATCGTCAGCGTGCCGCCGCTGCGGCGCTTCTTCAACCACCCCGTCGACATGCCGCTGTCGAGCATCGTCGAGCGGCGCGACATCCTGATCGTCGACGCCGCCATGGGCGGCGGTGCCGACCGGCCGGGGATCGGCGAGGAGAACTCGATCGCCTGCATGCGCTTCCTGCTGCGAATGCTCCACAGCCACATGCAGCACCAGATCCACCTCGAGCCTGCACGTCGCGCCCGCGTCGCGCTCCATCTCGAAGAGTGCCACTACCTGATCAACGAGACGATCATCGACATGTTGGCGACGCACCGCGCCGCCGGCCTCGACGTCACGCTCGTGCACCAGTTCTTCGCCCAGCTGCTGTCGTCGGCGTCCGGGCCGCGATCGGAGAAGATCCGCAAAGGGATCCTCAACCTCTGCCAGTCGCGCTGCCTCTTTCGCCTGGGCGACCCGGTCGACGCCGAGGAGGCCGCGCGGATCGCGATGCCGGTCTTCGAGTCGCTGTTCCGCTCCGACCCGGAGTCCCGCGCGCGCATGCGCGCGACCCCCGAGGCACTTCTCGGTCTGAGGACATGGCACTGCCTCGCGTCATGGATCATCGGCGGCCAGCGGGCCCAGGCCTTCATCGGCCGGACGTTCGCTATGCCGTCGGTGGGGCTCGGCTGGACCCGCCACCACTACCAGCGCCTGGTCGACCGCTGCGGCGAGTACCCGGAGACGATGTCGTCGACCTACACGCGTTCGACGCCAGCGGACACGCCGGGGCCGTCGGCGCGAGGTGCCGACGAGCCCACTGCAGGCCCGGATTCGGACTCGGCGACCGGCGAGTCAACGAGTCCTCCAACGCCGCCACGGCGCGCGACGGGCGCACACCTCCAGCCGGAGCGCTGGTCCGCGAGCGAGCCCGCCGACGACACCGACGTGATGAGATCGCGCGTGTTGAAGCTCGTCGGCAAGCCCGTCTCCGAGCGCGACGCGAAGCCGCCCGCGGCAGACGCACCAACGCCGGAGACGTACGCCGAGCTGGCGGTGATAGACCAGATCGTCGAACTCCAGGCGCCGACGAGACCGCGGACGACGGCGCCGCTGCAACGCGTCGCCGAGCAGCATCTGCGCGTCCTGAAGCTGCTCGACCGCTGCGGCATGATGACCGCCGCGCAGCTGCGGCGGGCCGCCTGGCCGGACGGCATCGGCGAGCGCGCTGTGCAGAAAGCGCTCGCCCGCCTCGAGTCCGCCGGCCTGATCCGCCGCACGCCGACACGGCTGCGCGCACAGTCGCGGCGCAACAGCCCGCCGCTCTGGTCGTTGACGTCGAAGGGCTTCGTCCTCGGCCAGGAGCCACCCGGCGGCCTCCCGCCGGTCATCGCCCCCAGACGCCGCTACCGCCCGAGCGAGGCGCGCGACGGCGCCCGCGTTCGTCATGACCTGCACGTCGTCAACTGGATGCAGTCGCTCCACCAACTCGTGCCGGACCTCGTCACTGACAACTGGCGCACGGCTCGCTACTACACCGCCCGTTTCAGCCCGCCGCTGCTCGGCGAAGGCCGCGACCGCCGACCACTCCGTGCGTCCGACATCCAGCTGCCCGACGGCTACGCGCTCTCAGGCGTCGCGCAGAGATGCGAGGAGATCGTCGCCGACCTCGCCGTCGAGCTGCGCCTCGATGCCGAGCAAGCTGCCCAAGCCGGCCTCGACTCCCCGATCCGCTTCGACCTCCTGCTCGAACTCGACCTCACCGAGCGCCCCGCCTACAACCGCGACAAGCTCGCCCGCTACGACGCCTTCCTCACCGGCTGGTGCCTCGCCCACCCCCGCATCGCCCGCCTCGGCACCCGCCCGATCGTCGTCTTCACGTCTCCGAACGCTAGATCGATGCTGGCGCTGATGAAGGAGGCGGACGAGGTGATGACGGCGAGCATCGGAAGGCTCGGGACACCGGAGCACGAGTGGTACTTCGCCGGACGCCAGCACACCTTCTTTGCGATCGAGGGAGACGTTCATCATCGCTCGGGCAACGTGCTGGGGCTTCAGCGTCTTCCTGCGCAACTCCGACGAGGTCTTGGTGACCAACGGGGTCCTGCGGTACGACTCAGTCTCGAGGCACGCTCTGCGCCGGATGCGCCCACGAGGTCCGCAGGCGACAGAGTTCGCCAACGAGCTGATGGACGCGCGCCGCGACGAGACCCGGACTGACACCCGCCACCTCCACGCGCTGGCGAGTTACAGGCGCGGCCGTGGCTGCCCGACGCGTTCAGGTGGCGGATGTCTCACGGAGGTGGGCCGCGTCGTTTCTGGGCGGAGCGCCGAACATGCGGCGGTACTCGCGGCTGAACTGCGAGGGACTGCCGTAGCCCACGGCGTAGCCGACGCCGGCGACGTCATCGGCGTGAGCGAGAAGGCGGGTGCGCGCCTCGTGCAGGCGCAGGTGCTTTTGATACTGGAGCGGCGTCATCTGCGTGATGGCTCGGAAGTGTCGGTGGAACGACGTGACGCTCATCGACGCGCGCGCCGCGAGTTCCTCGACGCTGAACGGCTGGTCATAGTGAGTTCGGATCCAACTGATCGCGTGAGAGAGCTGAGAGAGGTGGCTGTCGGGAAGGCCGATCTGGCGGACCGTCTGCCCGTGCTTACCGGTGATGAGCCGCCAGAGCAGCTCCCGCTCGTACAGCGGCTGGAGTCCGGCGGCGTCGGCGGGGCGGTCGAGCAGCCTGGTGAGGCGTTCGACGACGTCCAGCAGGTCCGGGTCGGCAATCCCGGTCGCCAGTGCCTGAGCCACGCTCGACACGGTTGTCTGACGCGGCGCGGGAGCGGCGAGCAGCATCTCGGATACGATCGCTGGCTGCAGGCTAATCGAGATCGCGAGGTAGGGCTGGACCTTGTTCGCCCCAGTGACTGCACAGGTCACTGGAAGGCCGACTGAAGCCACGACGAACTCTCCGGCTCCGTAGTACGAGGTCTTCTCGCAGAGCACGGTTCGGACAGTTCCCTGCACCACGAGCGATACGCTGGGACCGAGGGTTTCGCCCGCTGGGGGCGTGAGTGCGCTGACCCGCTCCAGCCGGACCCGCGGCAACGCAGTAGGGGCGCGTCCTTCTTGGGCGTGACGGCTAATGACGTCGCAAATCCGTGCTAACGCTTGCGTCTGTCGGGCCATATTCCAAGTGAAGCACGTCCTCCGCGCTATGAGCCCAGAGTTGGAAGGATCGTGCAAGCATCAGGTATCAACGGTCTAGGGCGCGCGGCGGGGCGGTGCTCTCATGAAGGCATGCCTAGCTACGGCCGTCCGCTTTCGTTCGGCGCGAACATCACCCCCACGAGCAGCACCTTCGACCGGCCGGTGCGCCTCGCACTTCTGAGCGAAACGCTCGGCTACGAGCTTGTGACCTTCCGGGATCAGCCTTACAACCCTGCGCTGCTGGACGCCTGGACGCTCGTGGCATGGGTGGCCGCACGCACAGAACGCGTGCACATCGCGGCCAACGTGCTCGCTCTGCCGTTGCGTCCGCCGGCCATCCTCGCGCGCGCAGCCATCAGCCTCAGCCTGCTCTCGGGCGGCCGATTCGCACTCGGCTTGGGGGCTGGGGGAGCGTGGGACGGCATCGAGTCTATGGGCGGCCGGCGGCTCACCCCCGGCGAAGGCGTGCAGGCATTGGAGGAGGCCGTCGCCATCATCCGCTCGGTCTGGGACGCGGGCGAGCCCACGCTGGTGAACATCACCGGCGACTACTACGAGATCTCTGGCGCCCGGCGCGGCCCGCTCCCACCCCATCCGATCCCGATCTGGATCGGGGCCCACAAGCCCAAGATGCTCCGGTTGATCGGCCGCCATGCCGACGGCTGGCTCCCCGCGTTGAGCCGTGCCACCCCCGAAGAGCTCACAGCCGGCAACGCGTTGATCGACGACACCGCGCGCGCCGCCGGCCGAGAGCCTCGCGCCATTCGACGGCTGCTCAACATCGAGGGCTCGTTCGATCCCGCGGCTGACGCGCCACTCACCGGCACGTCAGCGCAATGGACCCGTCAGCTCGCAGCGCTCGCGCTCGGGGGCGGCTTTGACACGTTCCTTCTCACCACAGACGACGCGGACACCATCCGGCAATTTGCCGAGGAAGTTGTACCAGCAGTCCGCGCAGCAGTAGAACCGCAAACAGGAGAACCAACATGAAGATTGTCGTATTCGGCGCCGGTTTCGTCGGCGGCGCGATCGCGCGCGAGCTCGCCGCACGCGGGCATGACGTCACCGCCGTCTCCCGGTCGGGAAGCGCCGACATGCCGGAGCCGGTGCGCTCGGTCGCCGGCAGCGTCGGCGAACCGGCGTTTGTGAGATCCGTGACCTCTGGCGCCGATGTCGTCGTGTCCGCGCTTCCTGCTCGCGCCGACGGCGCGAGCCTCGCAGCGGGCGTCACGACGCTCATGCACGCCGCCGAAGCCAGCGGCGCCCGCCTCGGGGTCGTCGGCGGTGCCTCCGTCATCCCGGTCTTCGAGGGACAGCCCGCCCAGGGCGATACCCCTGAGTTCCCCGAGCGGTTCGCCGCGCTCCACCATGCCCATCAGGAGACGCTGGACACGCTTCGCCTGGCCCCGGCCGACGTCGACTGGTTCTACTTGATCCCGGCGGGCGAGTTCGGCGCTTACAACCCCGGCACGCGCACCGGCAGATACCGCAAGAGCACTGTCGCACAGGTCACGAACGCCGAGGGCAGATCGTTGCTGGGAGTGGACGACTACGCGATCGGCTTCGCCGACGAGGTCGAAGCGCCTCACACCCGACGCGCCTGGCTCGCGATCGGCTACTGATCGCGGGCCAGCATGCGCAGTTCGTCGCGGTCAGAACGCTCGTGTCGTAGCTCTTCCATCTAGCAGATAGTCCCCGCCGTCTCGGACTGAAACGCTGCGGAGACACGGATGTGGCGCTCTCCGTCGCCGTGCGACGTAGGATCGCGCCCGTGGACACTATGGATCGTCTTCGTGAGTACGTCCGCGAGAACTCGCAGACCATGCTCCGATGGGACCCTCGCACCTATCGTCTCGACGAGCAGCAGGTGGTCAGGTGGCTGTCGGAAAGGGAGGGGATTCCGACAGCAGAGGCGCACGATCGGATCGCCGCGGCGCTCGTCGAGCGGGGCGTCGCGCTGACGCGGACGGCCTTCGACCGATCAGACGAGAGCCGGGGAACCCGCGGTTCTCCGCCACCCCGGGTCCGCCCCGAATGGTTCGTGCCACGAGACCTTCTGGACTGAACTCCCGACTCTCAACGCTGATGCCGGCCAGCAAGTAGGTGGCATGCCGTCTCCCCGGTGTCGTCAAAGGGTTGGCCAGAGATAGGTCCCGCAGCGAACTTCTAGTGGAATCACAGCCTGGGCCAATGCCGCACCACGAAGCTGCTGCTCGCCAGCTGACCGGTGATGTCCGGGCTCCAGCGCGGTCCCGACCCTGCCGGGATCGTCACGCCGTAGTGGGCGGTGTTGAACGAGAGGCCGGCGACGATCGAGAAGACGTGGCCTTCGTTGGCGTAGACGGTCAGCCATCTGCCGGGGCCGGGGGCTCCCCAGCTCTCGAGGTCGCCGGATACTCGCGGGATCGAGTCGAGCATGCCGGCGTGGTGCAGGGCGAACGAGGTTGAGGACGAGCAGTCGTAGGACGGCTGGACGGCGGCGAGCGAGGCACCGTGGCCGCCGCCGTAGACGTACGGCTTGCGGTGGATCTGGTTCGCCGCCTGGATGAAGTCCTTGATCTCCGGCGGCGCGCTTTCCGGCGCCGTGGCTGAGCCGTCCGGCAGGATTCTCGCGCGATCGCCGGGACTCAGGCGGAGCGGTCCCGCGCCGCCGGCGTCGAGCTGGGCACAAGCGTCCGCCTGCTCGCCGGCGCTCGGGAACTCCGATGGCGCCGGCGTGCCGCGATCGTCATCTGCCGCGCGCACGATGTCGACATCGACCTGACGTCGTCCCCATCCCTCCTGGAATTCCCGACCGCGCCAGTCGTAGAAGTCGATGTGTCTGCCGAGGATCGCGCCACCCGTGTCGTCCGCGACGAAGACGATTCTGGGATCTCCGAACGGGTTCGGGCGGGCATGCACGAGCGACCCCAACGGGATCAGCGCCGGATCGACGGCGATCACGTAGGCCGGTCTGGCCGGACGGAGATCGGTGCCGGTCGCGGTGACGCCGGTGCCCTCCATCGCGTTCCACGGCGGGCCGTACGACGTCGAGAGCCAGTTGCCCGAGCCAGCCGGGAACGTCGGCACCGTGCCGTTGCCGAGCGCACCAGCCTCGCACGCCTTCTCGATGCCGCCGAGTACGCCGGCGAACGTCACGAGCGGCAGCATCACGAACAGCAGCAGGCCGCTGAGGACCGCCGCCACTCCTGCGGCAGCGCGTCCACCGCGACCGCCGCCGGCGACGGCGGCGCCTCCTGAGACGAACGGCAGCCAGGCGCTCACGCCGCTCTCCCCGCTCGAACGACGCCGTCGAGCAGCTGACCGGCGACGCCTCTCTTCGCTCTCGACTCGCGGTAGCCGGCGAGGTCGACGACGGCCGCCCAGGCGTCGCCGCCGTGCTCGGCGACCTTCTGCTCGCGCAACGGCACGTCGCGGTACGGCTCGCTGGTGTACGCCCAGTACTCGAGCGGGCCCAGCGGCAGCGTGACCTGCGAGCGACCGCGCGTGCCGTTGACCCAGTAGACCTCGGCGTAGGCGCCCTTCACCGTGCGCAAGCGGGCGATCAGCTTGACCTCGGCGTCGGCGAGGCCGAGCACGCGCTGCATCAGCGTCAGCTCGTCTCTGTGCTGGCCGAGGAAGATCTGCTGGGTCGAGTTGCTGACGAGCGCGCGGCCGTGCTCGTTGTCGAGGTCGGACAGCTGCTGGGTTGCGATCATCACCGTCAGTCCGAAGCGACGTGAGCGGCGTGCGAGGTCGTTGGCGTAGACGCCGAGCGGCCCGACGACGAATCTCCAGAACTCGTCGCCGACGAAGATCGAGCAGCCGGCCATCAGCGGCGCGTCCTCCTGGACGGCGAGCTGACGATGCTCGTCGCGGTGGCGGATCGCCGCGCGCTTGATGTACTCCAGGACGACGAACAGCACCGGCTGCAGGACCGCCTCCGGGCAGTTCTCGGTGTCGAAGACGAGCAGCGGCGCGTCGGGGACGTGCGTGCTCTCGCGGTCGGCGACGTGCGCGTAGGAGCCGTCGCCGACGAACTCCCCGAGCCGTTCCGCGAGGCTACGCAGCGTGAAGGCGATCTCGGCCGAGCCCTCCGTCTGCTCGATCGTCGCGCGGTCGAGCAGCTCCTCGACGAGCAGCGACTCGCGCGGAACCAGCCCCTCCAGATGGCAACGCTCGTAGACCGCCCGGATCGCCGCGCCGATCTGCGCGCGCTCCAGCGTCGTCAGGCCCTCGACGAGCATCGTCTCGTGCAGGCCGATCAGGAACGCGACCTTCTCGCGCCCGACACGCGCGACGTCGTCGACGTCCCACGGATTCAGCGCACAGCCGTCGTCGGTGCCGATGTCGAAGTGCTGAGCACCGTCGATCAGCTGGGTCAACGTGCGGTAGTGACCGGCACGGTCGACCACGAAGCCGCGCGCGCCGAGCGCGATCGAGCGCGCCAGCAGCGCGTTGCACGTGACGGTCTTCCCGCTGCCGGAGCGGCCGGACACGAGCGTGACCTGGTTGTGGTGCTCACGGTCACGCGGATTCCAGCGCTCCAGCGTTCGCGCCGGCGTCGAGAACGCGAACGGGATCCCCTCCGGCGACCCGACGCTCGTCCCCAGCAGCGGCGTCGAATCGCCGACGTTCCGCGTCGCGTACTTGCGACGGCGGGCCGCGATGTCGTCTCCGAGCGGGAGCGTCGACGGCCACAGCTCGCGCTGCTGATGCTTGCCGGCGTCGATCGTGCAGTCCGACGCCGAGCCGAGCAGCTCGGCGACCTGGCTGACCGACTCGTCGAGCACGCCGACGTCGGGCTGGGGACCCTGCGCGCGCGTCGCGTGGTAGATCGACAGCTGGTAGAGCCCGGCACGCTCGTGGCCGCTCATCTCCATCAGCAGCCGCTCCTGCTCGTGCTCCGCGGCATACCCGTCGAAGTCCGGCGGCCGCCCCTTTGACTCGCGGTCGCGGTTGATCATGAACCGCCGCCGGTAGCTCAACTTCAGCCGCTGCCGCTCGGACTTGCGATCGAGCGCGTGGACGTGGACCGCAACGGAGTGCGGCTGGCGGCACGCGACCATCGCGTTCAGCAGCCACCCAAAGTGCGTCGCGTCCGCGGTCGACGCCGCGTAGATCGTCTGCTCCAGGTCGCGCTCGACGACGACGTGGTTCGGATCCGCGTCGAAGTCGATCGTGCTGCGGGCGATCGCGGCGCGCAGCCGCAGCGCGGCCTGACGAGCCTCCCGCCCCTCCCGCACGGCGTCGAGCTCGCCGAGGATCTCACCGCTGAAGTGCGGTGGACGACGCCGCCGATCGGCCGTGGTGGGATTGAAGCGCGACCACAGCAGCTCGACGACCTCCTGACCGTTCAGCTGCCGGTTGGAGATCTCCATCCCGTCGAGCTCGCCACGGATGCGGTCAGTGTGCGCCATCGACTCCCGCACGACGCGGCGGTGGGCCCGCAGCGCGCGCTCGAGCGCGGCGCGCGGCCGGCCTGGCCGCTTCAGCTGGCCGAGGATCTGCCGCGCCTGACGGCGGGTCGGAAGGAACGGCACGACGACGTAGGCCGCCAGGTCGACAGCGGCCTGCTCGTCGGCGTGAAGCCGGATCGACTGCTCCATCGCCGCGTACAACCGCCAGCGATCCTGCGCGCGGCGATCGGCGACGACGCGATCTCTCGTCGGCGGCAGACCGGCCCACGCGGCAACCTCGCTCTGGCAGCCGCCGAGGATCTCGTCGAGCGGGATTGGCCGCGCCTGGACGTAGTACTGCAGCGCCTGGCCGGGCCCGAGCCGCTGCGCCAGCTCGCAGAACGACTCGGCGAGCTGCGCACGCCCGTCGGCGTCCATCACCAGCGGGTTCGGCGGGAAGGCGCGCAGGATCCGCACCATCGCGCCGTCGCTGCGGACGACGATGCCGGTGCGGAAGATCGCCTCGACACCGAGCAGATCCCCGGCCTCGCGCATGCCCGCACGCGCGGACTTCGTGTGACGACTGGTCAGTCCCACAGCGCCTCCGAATCAAGGTCGACGACATCGGCCTCCGGCAGCGCGCGCTCGTCGTCGGGATCTGAGATCACGACGTAGCCGAGCGCGGACTGGCCCGGGCCGGGCAGGTAGACGTGGCCGCCGCGACGCCAGCTGAGCGCTGCGCGCAGGTGCAGCCAGAGGTCGAAATCCATCTGCGACGCGAGCCACGCGGCCATCGCCGGGATCCCGCCGAGATACACGGCCGTGAAGAACGAGATGTACGCGCCGAACGGGCTGAGGTACATGCCCCAGCCGATCCCGAGCACCAGGCCGAGCACGATCCCGCTCCACTGCGCGATCGTCAGCTCGGCGATCTTCAGTCGGCTCTCCAGATGTTTGTAGGCGGTGTTCACGATCTCGCCTCCGGCCGATGCGACGTCGGCGACGGCGAGTCCGTCTGCTGCGGCGCCGGCGGATCAAGTGGCCGTCGTGCTGGCGGCGCCCCCGCACCCGCGCTGGTTGGCGGCGCGCTTGTCTGCGCTGCGCGGTACGACTCGAGCGCGCCGACGAATGCCGGCGACGATGCCGAGCCCGCGACGGTGTACGCCTGGACACGTGAGGAGTCGCCCGCCTGCTCGGCGCGGGCCGCGCCGACGGCCGCCGCCCGCGTGACGGCGCCGAGGGCTTCGTCGCGACTCGATCCGGCAGCCACAGCCCGATCATGTGCCGCACCGAGGGCAGTCACCTGTCTGGGATCGAGCGCTCCGAGGGCGGCTTCGACGTCCCTGCTCGACGACGGTCTCGAGGTCCGCGCCCGCTCCATCTGCTGCGTCAGCTCAGCCGGCCGAGCGCCGAGGCTGCGGATGCCGGCCGGCCCGCTCATCTCGGTGCGGGGTCTGCCGCTCGATGCTGGCGCAGGCGACCGCCCGTCGCTTCTCGGCACCGCGGCGACGCCAGCCGCCTCTCTCGCTGCCGCCGGCGCGGCCGACGCGATCGCGGGAGCGCCCGCGGCCGTCGCGGCCCCGCGCGCCGCAGCGGCACCGCGCGCGCCACCGTTCGCTCCCGCGCTCCCACGACGGGCGCCGCGCTCGGACGCGCCTCTCTCTGATCTCGATCCGCTGCTGAGCAGGCCTTCGCCGGCTCTCGCGACCTGCCGGACGGCGACATATCGTGCCGCGAACGCGACGGCCCCGCCGCTGGCGATTCCGCTCATGGTCGCGCGCGTCGCCAGCATCGGCAGACGCACACAGAGGTACAGCATGGCGACGCCGGTCAGCGGCTTGATCAGCGCCTTGTCGAGGACGCCGCCATCCCCTCTGAAGTTCAGGACGTCCTGGAAGACGGCGGCGAACGCTGCGAAACAGAGCGCCCAGATCACCGGCCAGCAGAGCAATGTCCCGAAGGCGCGGAAGGCCAGTGTCGACAGCCACGCCGTGCCGGGGTACGGCCACAGGACGATCAGCAGCGGTCCGCCGACGAAGATGACGCTCAAGGCGCACGCGAGCACGATGTGCAGCGAGAACAGCCCGAGCATCAACAGCGTTCCCGCGATGACGAGCACGATGCTCGCGAACGTGCCGACCGGGCCCGCGGCGATTGAGATGCCGACCGCAGCACCCAGCATGCGCGAGACGTCGTCGTGGACGCTCTGCGAGTGGATCAGGCCGGACGTGAGGTCGTTGACGAGCGTGATGCTGGCGTTGAAGGCCCACGGCCACGCGAGGACGCCGAGCGCGGCGGCGATCGTCTTCGTCACGCCGTTCAATGCCTCGGCGCCGGTGCCGCCGTCGACGAAGCCGGCGAGCCAGTAGCGCAGCGCCGACGTCGTCATGACCAGGCCGAGCAGCGCGAACGCCGCGGCCGTCGTCGTGTTCTTCAGCTCGACGAGATTGCTGTTGGTGAACGCTTCGCTGGGCAGGTGCAACTGCCAGCTGATCGCCGCCTCGGTGACCTTCGTCGGGATCGAGCCGAAGAGCGTCTTGACGACGAAGTCGAACGCAGACTTGACGCCGTCTTGGATGATGTCGTCCGGGCTGGGAAGCCCAAGGATCGCGGTGACGGGAGCCATCTCCTCACCGCCCTCAGGCGACGATGCCCTTGACGGAGCCCAGCAGCGCGAGCACACCGAGCGCGGTCAGCACGATCTGCATCCCGCGCCTGGCGCCGAACGCCATCGCGACGCCACCGCCGATCACGGCCAGCGGCGTCGCGGCCGCAGCCGCCACGAGACACGGGGTCACCATCGCATCGCACGTGGACACGAATCCTTCGAGTCCGCCGGCGTTCTCCGGGATGTGCGCGGCGCGACGGATGATCTGCGCGTGGCCAGCGCCACTCGCAGCCCAGGCAGCTGCGAGCACGACGAGGGCGACGCAGAGGTTGCGCGGTACGTCCTGGAGAGACAGGCGTCTGATCGCATGCATGGCGACTCCGATCACTCGATGCCGAACTCGTCGGCAGCGGTTGCGGCGGGCCGCGGGCGTGAAGACGAAGAGGCGCCCGCCGGGCCGCTCGTCGTCGGATGAGCTGGAGCAGCGGCAGCCGCGGCTGCGGCTTTCGCCGCGAGCGCAGCGCGCGGCTGCGGCACAACGGCCGACTCCGCGTGGGAACGGGGAGACGTCGAAGTACGCCTACGCGGATCGCGGCACCGGGCGCCACGATCGGGGCCCGTCGCGCCACGGCGCGACCGGCGCCGAGCGTCCCGCTTCGCCGGCGTCTCGCTGCGCCGTGCTCGCCGACGGCCGTCGCCACCGGCAGCACGCGCAGGAGCGGGGACCGGCGTCGGCGCCGTGGCTGCGGATGGCGTCGGAGCAGGCGGTGGGTCCGCTCGTCGAGCCGCGGTCGCCAACGCCACGACCAGCGCGCCCACGGCGATCCCGAGCGGCCATGCCGCGTCCGCTCGGCTGAGCGGTGCGGCAAGGCGACGGACCCGATCGGTCGTCAGCCGCGTCGGGCGTTCACGACGGGGTGGCTCCGGGCGCCTCGTGGGCGCCGAGCGTGTCGGAGCCGGCTGGGTATCGACATCGAGCTGAGGCTCGAACAGCGTCGATCCGGACGTGCTTGCCGGCTCGGACGGCGTCGGAGCATCGCGGTCATCCGCGTGCTCCGGCGCAAAGAGGTTGGTAGTGCGATCGAGCATGGGGTCCCGCTGACGCGGCCCGCGCTCGATCCACCCCTCTCAGTTGAAGCGACTGCCAGCTACCTCCCGTCGGCGCGAAATCCGCGCACACATGGGCTACGGCTCAATGCCTATCTCCAGGCCGCCGCCCGCGCCCGAAGGTCTCGCTGGATGCGCCGACGACGCCTGCGTCTGCGACGAAGATCCTGTCTGGGACGTGCTCGCAGCGCTTGCGGTTGCCGTGCTCGGAGGCGGTGACTGCTGCGTCGGTTCGGACGCGGCCGACTCTATGCCGATCTCAGACTCCTGCTGCTCGGCAGCCGGTTGTTGTCGCTGCTGCTGTTGCCGTTCGTCCACTCGCGGCTTCGCAACGCGTCGCTTCGCTCTGGCCGTCGGGACGCTTTCGTGAGAGGGCTCGCTCGGAGGCGGAGCCTGCTGGGAGGACCCCGTGGTGCTGCTTGGCACCGTCGTGTTGATCGTCGCGTTGCTGGTCGTGCTCGTTCCCTGCGACGAGGCTGAGCGTCTCGCGCGCTCTTCGATCCGGCGCTCGACCTTCGGCGCTGGATCTCTGACGACCTGCTCGACGACGATGCCCGCGCTGCCGACGCAGACTGCGGACAAACAGACGACGGCCGTCTTGACGGTCGCCCCGCCAAGGCCGAAAGCAGCGCCGCCGGCGCCGAGTCCGGCGCCGACGCCGCCCGCAGCGCCCGTCGAGGATGAGACCTCGGCGACACCGAGCGCCGCGCCAAGCGCGCCCCCGCCGAGGACGCCTCCGACACCGAGCAGCGCCGGCGCCGGCACGACGACGTAAGCGACGCGCAAGCTGCGGACGAAGGCGGTGCAGCCCGCGCACTCCCCGAGGTGCTGGACGGCGATCGCGTGCCGCTCGCCGTCGGGATCGAGTATGCCGGCCGCGTACGCGGTCATCAGCGAACGCTGCTCGTCGCACCACGTCCCGTCCTCGATAGCGCGCAGCAGCCCTGCCGTCTTCGACGTGATCGAGTCGAAGATCTTGTCGGCCCGCCGCGTCGGGACGCCGAGCATTCTGGCCGTCTCGATCCGCGAGTAGCCGTGAATGAGATGGAGCGCGGCGGCCTCGCGCTCTCGCCGATTCAACCGCACGCGCAAGCCGGTCCGCCACTTGCGGATGCGATCGAGGTCGTCGAGCTCCTGCGCGTAATCCGGCTCGACGACACCCTCGGCGAGCGTCGAGTCCTCTCTCAACCTCGCGAGCTTCTCCGGTCTCGTATGCCGGACGTCGTCCAGCGCCCGGCGCACCATCGTGACGACCAGCCAGCCCCCGGGATTCTCGATCTGCTCGTCAGAATCGACGATCGTGCGGAAGAGGCCGTGCCAGGCGGCGTTGTACCAACCCTCGAGATCGAGCTTCGGAAAGTACAGCCCGCGAGCTGCGAGCTTCGCCCGCGCGTTCTTGATCACCTCGGGCTTGATCGCCTCGTACTCCGCCTCGATCAGTGCTTCGGCTTGGCGTCGCCGCTCGGCCGCGGCTGGGTCGACCTGGATCGTCCCCGCCGTTGGCGTGCAGTGGCGATCGTGGCCACGGCGCCGACGACCCCCTCGTTCCGGACGAAGAACCTTCGGCATGATCATCGTCTCCGTGCCGAAGCTGTCGATGCCATCCGCGCGCGCATGAACCTCTGACGCAGCTCGCAGCCAATCCACCCCCCTGAGTTCTGCAACGTCATCGAGCTCCGCCCGGCAGGAACCACCGCGACCCCACCCCACCTTGTTCAGCAACGATCCGGTTCGACCGTACCCTCAGGGAGCGCTCGACACGACTGGCGCGTCGCCGTTCTGACGTATACGCGCCAGCGACCTACTCAACCCTGATGCGGTCTCATCACCGGCGGCGGACGACGAACCCGGTCACCCTCCGCATCGAGGTCGCGGCCCAGCCGACGCAAAGTGTCTTCTCCGAGGCGCGGCGGCAGGCTCATGAGCCACTCCAAGAGCATGTTCTCGCCGATCACGACGCCGTCGATGCCTTCGTGGTGCCAGCTGTGCGGTCCCTGCGCCGACCCGCGCAAGACGACGAGCGCACCGACATCCTCACGCGGAAGCTGCAGGGCTCCAGCCAGCGCAGCTGCATCCGCATCGACAGCGACGAGATCCTCTACCGACCACCGGCCGGGCCGAGGGGCGATCGCGAAGATGCCGCCAGGGCCGACGACGCCGCGGCGGACGACCACGTCACCAAGCGGCACCTCGCGCAACAGCACCCATCCCACCGTCTCGAGGGCGAACAGGACCATGTCGACGTCACGGGTCGCATCGGCGATCGCGTCACCGAGCGCCGCCGCGCGGGAGAGCTGCGTCAGGGACGCGACCTCGAGTTCGATCGGCTTGCCCTGTTCGTCGTCTCCAGCCACCCGCAACACCGTACTCCCGGCGTCGGCAGGACTCCGAGATCCCGCCGCGGTCAACATCGACCGGTCGGCGGCGTCGGCCAGGAGCCAACGCTGCGCCAAGACGGTCCGCGGTCGACGCTGCGCCTCTAGCCTCACCGCGAGTGCAGGGTCACCGTCGCCAACTCCAAGCAGCACTGCTCGCTCGAAACGTGGAGGCCGCCGTCACGGCCGCACGGGCCATCAGACCGCTCGATCTGCTCGACGCGCTCGACGTCGTCACGCTGCTCGCAGAGACCGGGGACCCACGATTCGGCCGCTGGGCAACCCGCTGGATCGAGCGCACGATCGCCGAGAACGATCTGCTGCCCGAAGCTGTCGAGAAGGTACGCAGACTCATGCACGTGCTTCCGACCCAAAGCGAGGCCAGAGCCGTGACGGTCGCGCTTCGATCCTATGCGCGGCCACCTCGCACCTGGTCGTGATCCCGAACCCGGCGAGAGAGACGGTCGTTCCGACGCCGGCACCGCCCTGCGCCGGAGAGCGCGCTGGTCGCGCGGCTCTCCGCCGACCTCTCCAGACTTCCCCGCCTCGGCCTTCCTGATCGGTCAGCAGCGCGTCATGAGGTCGCGACTCCCCCGGGCGTCTCCTGCGAGGCGCGGACTGACGGCGTCCCGCGCATGATGGTGTCGAACGCAGCGCCGTGCTGGCGACGGTCGCGGGTGCGGAGGATCCGGTCGTAGATCTCAATCGTCGTCCGGGAATCTTCGTGACCGACCTGCTCCTGCACGTACGACAGCGGCGCACCCGCCTCGAGCATGTGCGCGATGTATGTGCGACGGAAGACGTGAGCCGTCACGTGCACGGTCAGAGGCGGGAGCCGGCGCCGACGCAGCTCGTCGAGAGCAGCTTTCTGAACGCGCTGGAGGAGGTTGTTCAACGTGTCCTTGTTGAAGGATCTGCCACGTCTGTTGAGGAAGAGCGGCGCCTCAAGTTCGTAGGCATCACCGAGCGCGTCTACCCAGGCTCTCAGCTGTTCCTCAGCCCAAGGCGTCATGTCGATCTCGCGCACTCCTTTGCGGGTCTTCGATCTTGAGACACGGATCTTGTGGTGGACGAAGTCGAGGTCGATCGGCCGCAGAAGACAGATCTCCGTATTTCGGGCGCCACTCGCGCTGAGCAGCGCGACGATCGTCCGTGTCTGCGAGACGCGCGGGCGTGCGCGGCGGGCTGCATCCTCGAGGTACCAGATGGTGCTCCGGGAGATCCGGAGCGCTCTTGCCGTCTCGACGACCGTCAGGCCGACCTCCTCGCGAAGACGCCGGATCTCGGCCGCCTTCGCGATCGTGCGCGTATGCACGCCGGCGTCGGCGTTGTGAGCCACCTCGAAGAGCAGTTGCACTTCATCGCCTTCGAGCCAGTCGCGGACTGTCTTCTTCGGAACGGTGACGTGAAGCTGGGGATCGTGTGCGTGGTTCTTGCTGATCGCGATGCTGTCTCGGCGGCATGCTTCAGCGAGGACGAGATGAAGGACGTCGATCGAGTGGTTGATCGTCTTCTCGCTGAGCTTCAGCGGACGGTTGTCGGATTGGCGCAACACGATTCCGCGATCGTTGGCGACGCGGATGTGATGCATCAGCTCGATGCGTCTGCGACGGAACTCGCCGATTCGCTCCCGCACGATCTCGCTCAGCCGAGCGTTCTCGAACTCAGGCAGCAAGTGGTTGCGGAGCATGTTGCTGTAGAAGGCCTGCGTGTTGGGTGAGACGGTGATCCCGTGCTTCATGAGGTAATCGGTCGCGAACTCGCCGAAGAACGGATCGCCGCCGCGCTCGTCAAGCGGTTCCTCGGGCGGGGGCTCGTAGGTCCCGCGCTGCACTTGGTCCAGGAAGTAGTCGAGCAGGATCTGCGCTCGCTCCTCAGACCAGCCCTCACTCCGGAGGCCGCATCTGATCCGCTGTCGTTCACCGTGTTGGTCACGGAACCGGATCGCGTAGCCGATGTCGCCGTCTGCGCGGCTCCAGCTCTTTATCCCGCCGCTGGCGGGGCGCCCGCGTCTGACGCTGGATCTTCTCGTTCTGGGTCTGGGTCGAATCGAAAGTGTCGAGGAAGCCATCGGTGCTCCGTGGTGCTGACGTTGGACGAAGACCTATGGGAGCGGCGGCGGCATGCGCGACGGCAACCGGCGGCGTCTCCGAGAGCGCGGCCGGTGGTCCTCGCCGCGGCGCCGGCCAGCGTGCCGGTGTCGATCGAGAACTGCAGCGACGACCTGGCCGTCGAAACGAAGGCGAGCCTTGGGGCCATCGCCGAGCCTGATGACGCCGAGCTCGCGCTGATGGGCGTAGACCCAGCTCGGCCGCACGCGATACCGCGCGGCCACCTCCGCGACCGTCAGCAGCTCGCCGGCAGAGGACGCGGGCGGCCGCTCCTGCAACAGCTCGAGGACACGCCTCGCCACGGCCTCGACGAGGCCCGGATCGGGACCGGATGAGTGTGTAGGACCGGCTGCCACGCCGATCCACGTCGTAGATCTGGGCGAACCCACCCCTGTGGATTGCGGCCCGGGAGGCTGCGCGCGATTTTGGGGCCAAGCGGCCGGCCCCGGCCCCAAACTCCCGGCAAAGGACGGCAATCCCCCGCCCTCGTTGTCCGCGCTCTGACCCGCTACGAGAGAGTGCCGAACGACGAAAGCCCCGCGTTTGCAGGGCTTTCTGAGGGGTGAGCGAGGGGACTCGAACCCCCGACCGCCTGGACCACAACCAGGAGCTCTACCAACTGAGCTACGCCCACCAAGTGGAGACTGGAATCTACCATTGCGGGACGGATCGCGTCTTGGCGAGGGCTTGGGCGGCCGCCTGCAAAGGGCACGACCCGACTCCCGTGTGCCGATAGGCTGCTCAGATGAGCGAGCAGTTGTATGAGGTCGGGCGTGGCGTGACGATGTGTGCGGAGGGGTTTGGGAATCCGTCCGATCCGCCGCTGCTGCTGGTGATGGGGCTGGGGATGCAGATGGTCCGCTGGCACGAGTCGTTCGTGAGGGAGTTCACGGATCGCGGGCTGTATGTGATCCGCTTCGACAACCGTGACAGCGGGCGGTCGACCTTCTTTCCCGAGATCCCGGTGCCCAGACCCGTGCAGCTCGTGCGCCGGCGGTTCGATCCGCGGCAGTACAGACTCTCCGACATGGCGCTCGACACCGTCGGGCTGCTGGACGCGCTCGGGCTGGAGAAGGTCCACGTCGCCGGCGCCTCGATGGGCGGGATGATCGCGCAGGTCCTCGCAACGGAGCATCCGCGGCGGGTGCGCTCGCTGACGTCGATCATGTCCAACACCGGCAGCCGCTGGCAGGGGCAGCCCGCGCTGAAGACCTATCCGATCCTGCTCAGACGGGCCCCGCGCGACCTCGACGCCTACCTCGCCCACCAGGTCGCGATCCACGCGGCGATCGGCTCCCCCGGCGCGCCGCCGAACGATCCGCTCTTCCTCGAGATCTCGCGCCGCAGCTTCGAGCGCAACCCCGACCCGACCGGCACCGGCCGGCAGCTCGCCGCGATCCTCGCCTCCGGCGACCGCACCCGCGCGCTGCACAGAGTCTCCGCCCCCACGCTCGTCGTCCACGGCTCCGCCGATCGGATGATCGCCCTCTCAGGCGGCAGGGCGACCGCGCGGGCGATCCCCGGGGCCGAGCTGCACGTCGTCCCCGGCATGGGCCACGACCTGCCGCGCGAGAACTGGCCCGAGGTGATCGGCACGATCGCCGATCACATCAAGAGCGTCGAGCGCGACCGCTCCGGCTCCGGCGCCCGCTCCGGCTCAACGCCGTTCACGCGCCGCTGAGCGGCCGAGCGGCAGCCGGTCGATCCGAGGACGACCGGCCGGACCGCCAGAGAACCGCTACTTCGACTCCGCTGCCGACAACCGGTCGCGCGCGCGACCGCGGGCCATCTTCTGCCGCGAGGTCTGGTCGAGGTAGACCTTGCGCATCCGCACCGCGCCCGGCGTCACCTCGACGCACTCGTCCTCGCGCACGAACTCCAGCGCCTGGTCCAGCGACAGGATCTTCGGCGGCACGAGCCGCTCCAGCTCGTCGGCGGTCGAGGAGCGGATGTTGTTGAGCTTCTTCTCGCGCACGGCGTTGACGTCCAGGTCCTCCTGGCGCGCGTTCTCGCCGACGATCATGCCCTCGTAGACCTCGGTGCCCGGCCCCACGAAGAGGATCCCGCGCTCCTGCAGCGAGAAGAGCGCGAACGACGCGACTCTGCCGGCGCGGTCGGCCACGAGCGAGCCGGACGGGCGCGTGCGGATCTCGCCGTGCCACGGCTCCCAGCCCTCGAAGACGTGGTTGATGATCCCGGTGCCGCGCGTCTCGGTGAGGAACTCGGTGCGGAAGCCGATCAGCCCGCGCGCCGGCACGACGTAGTCCATCCGGACCCAGCCGGTGCCGTGGTTGATCATCTGCTCCATGCGGCCCCTGCGCAGCGCCAGCAGCTGAGTCACGACCCCGACGTACTCCTCGGGGATGTCGATCGTCATGCGCTCCATCGGCTCGCACAGCTTGCCGTCGATCTCGCGCGTGACGACCTGCGGCTTGCCGACGGTCAGCTCGTAGCCCTCGCGGCGCATCAGCTCGACGAGGACGGCCAGCTGCAGCTCGCCGCGGCCCTGGACCTCCCACGTGTCCGGGCGCTCGGTCGGCAGCACGCGCAGCGACACGTTGCCGACCAGCTCGGAGTCGAGCCGGCCCTTGATCAGGCGCGCGGTGACCTTCGTGCCCTTCTCGGTCGCGGCCAGCGGCGAGTTGTTGACGCCGATCGTGACCGACAGCGACGGGTCGTCGACGTGGATCACGGGCAGCGGACGGGCGTCGTCGGCATCGGCGAGCGTCTCGCCGATCGTGACGTCGGCAAGGCCGGCGATCGCGATGATCTCGCCCGGTCCGGCCTCTCTCGCCTCGACGCGCTCCAGCGCCTCGGTGATGTAGAGGTCGGTGACCTTGACTCTCTCTATCGAGCCGTCGGTGCGGCACCAGGCGATCGTCTGACCGCGTCTGATGACGCCGTGGCGCACGCGCGCCAGCGCGATGCGGCCGAGGTACGGCGACGCGTCGAGGTTCGTGACCAGCGCCTGCAGCGGGTGGTCCTCCTCGTAGCTCGGCGCCGGGATGTGCTCGACGATCAGGTCCAGCAGCGGTCTGAGGTCTCTGCCGTCGACGGGGTTGTCGGGGTCGAAGTCCATCGACGCCCAGCCGTCCTTGGCGTTCGTGTAGACGATCGGGAACTCGATCTGCGTCTCGTCGGCGTCGAGGTCGAGGAACAGCTCGTAGACCTCGTTGACGACCTCCTTGATGCGCGAGTCCGGGCGGTCGACCTTGTTGATCACGAGGATCACCGGCAGATGCGCCTCGAGCGCCTTGCGCAGCACGAAGCGCGTCTGCGGCAGCGGACCCTCCGAGGAGTCGACCAGCAGCAGCACGCCGTCGACCATCGTCAGGCCGCGCTCGACCTCACCGCCGAAGTCGGCGTGGCCGGGGGTGTCGATGATGTTGACCTTCACATCGCCGTACTGGACGGCGGTGTTCTTCGCGAGGATCGTGATGCCCTTCTCGCGTTCGAGGTCCATCGAGTCCATGACGCGCTCTGCGACGTCCTGGTTGGAGCGGAACGCACCCGACTGCCACAGGAGCTTGTCGACGAGGGTCGTCTTCCCGTGGTCGACGTGGGCGACGATCGCGACGTTGCGGAGATCTGAACGAATAGCCATGGCGACGGGCCAGGATAGAGCGTCGGACCGCGTCGCACCGATCCGGCGCCGCCCGCGGCACCCGCGCTGCGGCCTCGGCGCGCGCCGATCCGCTGCCTCAGCGCGCGACCCGCCGCCGTTTCAGCGCGGCGTCGTTCGTGCAGCTCTCGCGCACGCACTACGCGCGCGCACGCGAGCCTTCGCCCGCTGCGGACGCAGCCGCTGCAGCGATCTGCGCGCCGCACGCCGGTGCGCCGCGACCGCTCCGTGCCGAACGACCCTCCGCAGCTGCGCGATGCGGCGCTCCAGCTGCGTGACGCGGCCGCGCGCCAGGCTGCAGGCGGCGGCCGATCTCGTCGCCGCGGTCGGTGTCGCGCTGCCCGGGCGCGACTGCTGCGCGGGCGCCGTCGGCGCGGGCGCGGACGGCGCGGACGGCGGCAAGCCCGCATCCGGCACCGGGCCGTCGACGCCCGCGGCCGGGACCGGCGGCAACCCGCCCAGCGGCAGTACGAGCGGCCCCGCCTCGTCATACGCCTCGATCGGCGTGCCGTCCTCGCCGAGCGCACGGAAGCTCGCCACCACCCGCACGTTCGCGCTCGCGGTCGTGCCCGCGCCGGCCGGCGGCATGCCCAGCTCGCTCGCCCGCAGCGACCAGCGCACGCCCGAGATGTCGGTCCCGCCGACCGGCACCGTGCCGATCGTCCAGCGCGCGTTGTAGCGATCCCATCTCGCGCTCTGCCACGTCGTCGTGCCGCCCGCGGGGATCGCGACGACCTTCGCGTCGGCGCCGCTCTCCTGCGGGCTGCCGCCCGGCGAGTGGTCGAACAGCCAGCTGACGCTCATCTGCGCCGGCAGACAGGTGCCCGCCGGCAGCGGCACGCAGCCGCCCCAGCCGGCCGGCGGCCGCGCGACGATCGCCGTCGCAACCGCCAGCGTCGTGTCGTCGCCGAGCGCGACCGTCGTGCGGCCGAGGTCGGGCACGAACGCGGCCGCCTCCAGCGGATCCTCGATCGTCGCGGTGACCGCGGCGGTGGCGCCGGCGACGGGCAGGACGAGGGCGAGGCAGGCGGCCACCGCGGCGCACAGCGGGATCAGGGTTCCGGGTCGTCGCATCGCAATGCAAACCTCCGGCGCGGCCGGATGTTGCGGAGATCCATGCCAGGTTTCCCTGTTCCCCGGCGTGCGCGGCGGGCTGCGCCCGTGCCTCGCGGGCCCCACCCTCATCCTCTGGCGCGCGCGTTGAGCGCCTGCTCGATCCTCGCCAGCCGCTGCGCCACCTCGCGCAGCTCGTGCTGCAGCTCGATCTCCGTCGCGTCGAGGTCGGTGTCGACCTCGTGCGCGATGAAGCGCTCGGCGACGGAGCCGATCAGCAGCGTGCCGAAGCCGATCCCGATCACCATCACGACGATCCCGATCACTCTGCCGGCGACCGTCGTGACCGGCACGTCGCCGTAGCCGACCGTCGTCATCGTCTGCGCCGCCCACCAGATCCCGTCCCACTCGCTCTCGCGGTGCTCGACGACCGCGAACGCCGTTCCCCCTCCTATCAGCGTCAGGAACGCGAGCAGTCCGGCGTACTTGACGCCGTCGAGCGAGAACAGCCGCCGCGCCAGCGGCGCCAGGCGCAGCAGCCGCAGGACCCGCAGCAGCCGCAGCAGCCGTGCCGCGGCGAGGCTCGTCGGCAGCACCGGCGGGCTGAAGATCGTGACTATCACGTCGATCGGGTGCTGCCGAAGCCAGCGCTTCTTGTCGGGCACGATCGACAGCATCACGACGATCTCCGCGACGAAGACCAGCCATGTGCCCCAGTCGAGCACGTTCTCGACGGTCGTTCACGGCTCGCCGAGGTCGGTCTGGTCGAGCACGAGCAGCGGGATCACCAGCAGCGCCGCGACCAGCAGCGGCACCTCGAATCGTCTCGCCCATCGTTCGCTGCGCTCGTCCATGTCTGAAGCGCGTGTTCGACGCCGCGGCGGGTATCACCTCCGTCGATGAGCGGACCGCTGCAACGAAGCTTCGCGCGCCTGTTCGCCGACGTCGACACGACGATGTTCGTCGTGACCGCGCGCGGGCCCGACGGCGAACAGGCCGGGTGCCTGATCGGCTTCGCGACGCAGGCGTCGGTCGACCCCCCGCGCTTCCTCGCCTGCATCTCGCGCAAGAACCACACGTACAAGGTCGCGTGCCAGACCGACACGCTCGTCGTCCACTTCGTCGACGAGGACGCGGGCGACCTCGCCGAGCTGTTCGGCGGCGAGACCGGCGACGCGATCGACAAGTTCGCGCGCGTCGCCTGGAGACACGGTCCCGAGAACGTGCCGGTGCTGGAGCGGCTGCAGACCTGGTTCGCCGGGCGCGTGCTGGAGCGGATACGGCTCGGCGACCACGACGGCTTCCTGCTGGAGCCGGTCGTCGTCTCGGCCCGCAGAGACGCGCAGCCGCTGCGCTTCCACCGCGCGCGGCGGATCGCGCCGGGTCATGCGCCCTGATCGACGGCAGCTCGATCGGGCTGGCGCGCCGGGGGCCGGCGCGGATCGAAGGCTGACGCGGAGCACCGATTGCCAGTGCGACACAGGGGAAGATCGCCCTCGACAGCTTTGTACAGCCTGGGCTGGGAGCGGGCGCTGACAGCCGTATCATGGCCGGGTTCGATCGGCTGTCGTAAGGGCCGTTGAGTGCTCAATGGCATTACGATTGGCCCGACCGTGCACATGCGTCACACGCCCGAGCTATCCCAGTGGCTGAAGAGGTTGCTGCGGATGTCCGACGTGCGTCCCATGTACGGTCGTCGGGAGGAGAGAAACATGTCGGTTCCACGACTCGTGAGGTGCTGAATGAAGTTGTCAAAGCGGCCTGTCTGGCTGCTGACCGCCCTGTTGCTGCTGGTCGTCGCCGCGTTCGGCGTCGCCGGCTGTGGCTCCGACGACGATAGCTCGACCACTGCGTCTGCTCCCGTCGAGACGTCGGCAGCCACGACCGAAGCCCCGGCCAGTGATGCCATCGCCGTCCCCGAAGACATCAGAAGCAAGGGCAAGCTCGTCGTCGCGACCGATCCCACGTACGCGCCGAACGAGTTTGTCGACAGAGACGGCAAGACGATCATCGGCATGGATCCCGACCTCGCTGTCGCCATCGGCAGACAGCTCGGTCTGCAGGTCGAAGTCGTGAAGGCGACGTTCGACGGCATCATCCCCGGCCTTGCGGCCAGAAGATATGACCTCGGCATGTCCTCCTTCACGGACACGAGAGAGCGCGAGGCGACCGTCGACTTCGTGACGTACTTCAACGCTGGTACGTCGTTCTACGTCAGAGACGGCGGCCCGGACATCTCCTCGCTTGCGGACGTCTGCGGCGAGAAGGTCGCGGTCGAGAAGGGCACGACCCAGGCCTCCGACGTGCAGGCGCAGAACAGAAGATGCGACACGCCCGCCGACCTGCAGGTCTATCCCGACCAGAACGGCGCCAACCTCGCGATCCAGAGCGGCCGTGCCGCCGTCGGCATGGCGGACTCGCCCGTCGCGGCGTACATCGTCAAGCAGTCCAACGGTCAGTTCAGACTCGACGGGGAGCCCTACGGCACCGCGCCGTACGGCATCGCACTGCCCAAGGACAGCGGTCTGGCGGAGCCGGTTCTGGCCGCTCTCAGAGCGCTCATCGCCGACGGCACGTACGAGAGAATCCTCGATCAGTGGGGCGTGCAGCAGGGCGCGATCACGGATCCGAGAATCAACGGGGCCATCGACTAGGCGACCTGGAGCACGACCCTGTCCAGTTCACCCTCTGACCCCGCCGGCGACACGCCGGCGGGGTCGGCCTCCCCCTCACCCGCCGGATCGCCCACGGGCGGCCCCCCCTCCGGCGCGGCCCCTGAAGCAATCGTCGCGATCCCCGTGCGCCACGTCGGCCGCTGGATCGCCGCGGCGGTCGTGCTGCTGTTCGTCGCGATAGCGGTCAACTCGGTCCTCACCAATCCCCGCTTCGAGTGGGGCGTGGTCGGTGACTACCTGTTCGACGGCCGCATCATCGACGGCCTCGTGCTGACGCTCGAGCTGACGGTCTGCGCGATGGTCGCGGGTGTCCTGATCGGCATCCTGCTCGCCGTCATGCGGCTGTCGCCGAACCCGCTCGTGGCCGGCGTCAGCGGCTTCTACATCTGGCTGTTCCGCGGCACCCCGGTGCTCGTGCAGCTGCTGTTCTGGAACTTCATCGCCGCCCTCTACCCCGACATAACGATCGGGATCCCGTTCGGTGGCCCCGACTTCTTCACGCTGCAGTCCAACACCTTCATAACGCCGTTCGTCGCCGCGCTGCTCGGCCTCGGTCTCAACGAGGGCGCCTACATGGCCGAGATCGTGCGTGCCGGCATCCTCTCCGTCGACGAGGGCCAGACGCAGGCCTCGCAGGCGCTCGGCATGTCGCGCCTGCAGACGATGCGGCGGATCGTGCTGCCGCAGGCGATGCGCGTGATCATCCCGCCGACCGGCAACGAGACGATCTCGATGCTGAAGACGACCTCGCTCGTCTCCGTCATCGCGACCGCCGAGCTGCTCTACGCGGCGCAGCTGATCTACGCACAGAACTACAGAACGATCCAGCTGCTGATCGTGGCCTCGATCTGGTACCTCGCGCTGACGACGCTGCTGACGATCGGCCAGTACTACCTCGAGCGTCGCTTCGGCCGCGGCCACCGCCGCGAGCTGCCGCCGACGCCGATGCAGCGGATCAAGAAGCTGCTGGTCCCGCAGCACGCGGAGCCGATCGTCAAGCCGGAAGGAGGCGGCCTGTGAGCGCGACGCAAGAGCCGATGGTCCGGGCCGAAGCCGTGCAGAAGCGGTTCGGGCGCGTCGAGGTGCTGAAGGGCGTCTCGCTGACCGTCCAGCCCGGCGAGGTGACCTGCATCATCGGGCCGTCCGGCTCTGGCAAGTCGACCTTCCTGCGCTGCGTCAACCACCTCGAGCAGATCGACGGCGGCCGGCTCTCGGTCGACGGCGAGCTGGTCGGCTACCGCCAGAGCGGCGACAAGCTCTACGAACTGCGCGAGAGCGAGGTCGCGCGCAAGCGGGCCGACATCGGGATGGTCTTCCAGCACTTCAACCTGTTCGGCCACATGACGGCGCTGCAGAACGTCTGCGAGGCGCCGGTGCAGGTGAAGAGGGTCTCCAAGCGAGAGGCCAGAGAGACCGGCATGGCGCTGCTGGAGCGCGTCGGGCTCGGCGAGAAGGTCGGCAACTACCCGTCGCAGCTGTCGGGCGGCCAGCAGCAGCGCGTCGCGATCGCCCGTGCGCTGGCGATGAGACCGAAGCTGATGCTGTTCGACGAGCCGACCTCCGCGCTCGACCCCGAGCTGGTCGGCGACGTGCTCGCTGTCATGCGGCAACTCGCCGAGGAGGGCATGACGATGCTCGTCGTCACGCACGAGATGGGCTTCGCGCGCGAGGTCGCCGACACCGTCGTCTTCATGGACGAGGGCATGATCATCGAGGCCGGCACGCCGGACCAGGTGCTCGTCCACCCGAGAGAGGCGCGCACGCAGGACTTCCTCTCGAAGGTCCTGTAGGACGTCTGCTCTGGGCGGCGCCCCGCGCGGGCGCCGCTCAGTCCGCTTCGCCGAGGATGCGGCGCTTCTGCGTCGCGAACTCCTCGTCGGTCAGCACGCCCTGCTCGCGCAGCTTCGCGAGCCGCTCCAGGCGCGAGAGCGTCTCGTCGTCTCCCCCGGGCGCGCCGCCGGCTCCGCTCGCCGGGATCGTGAAGGCGGCCGGAGCGGCCGCCTGCGCCGCCGCGCTGGCGCTCGCGAGCGCGTCGAGATCGATCCCGAACGCGCGCAGCTGCTCGCGCTGGCGGTCGCTGATGTGGCTGAGGTCGCCCGTCAACTGGACCGAGCCGCCGGAGAACGCGCCGCCGCTGCGCATCATGTCGGCGAAGACGTGGAGCGGGTCGCTCGCGTCGCTGTGACCGTGATCATCGCTGCGACCGTCGTCGTCGCCGACGACGTGGGTGGTGACGTTGATCTGACCGCCGACCCGCAACGGGTCGTCGTCGCGATTACGGCGGAGCTTGCTGAAGAGGCCCACGGGCGCGATGCTACCGCGCGTCGCCGCACGCGTCAGTGTCACTACTGAATACTGCGCATGCAATAGCCATGTCGCCTAGGATCGGCGCGTGTCGCTGACGGGGGAAAGCTGGTCGATCGCCACGAGGAGGGGTCGGCGTTGTCGATGAAGTACGCAGTGCTCGGAATGCTGATCGAACGCCGCGGCTACGGCTACGACCTCGCCAACCGTTTGCAGAGACGGCTCGGCCCCGGCTTCAGAGCCGCCTTCGGCACCGTCTACGTCGCACTCGACCAGCTTGCGAAGGAGCAGCTCGTCGCGGAGGCCAAGCGCGTCCAGGTCGGTCGCCAGGTGAAGGTCTACTACGAGGCCACCCCCGCCGGCGTCGAGCGCTTCGCCGCGTGGATGCGCGAGTCGCTCAGCCGCGAGCCGCTGCGAGGCGAGCTGTACCTCAAGCTCGCCGTCGCCCAGGGCGCCCACCTGGCGCTGCTGCGCAACGAGCTGGAGCGGATGGAGCGCGACTGCCTGCGCGAGATCGCGGCCCAGGCGACGCTGGAGCAGCTCGACGGCGGCGCCGCCGAGATCCGCTGGGACACGGCCGTGCGCTGGCTCGCCGACGCCGCGGTGATCGAGCGCCTGCACGGCGACCTGCGCTGGATCCGCATGGCCGTCCGCACGATCGCCAGCATCGACGACGACGGCAACGTCCCGCGTGCGGCGCTGCTGCAGGCGGCGGCGCTGGCGTCGGCGGCGTAGCGGCGAACGCTCGCCGCGCTGCTCGCGCGACGGCAAGGCGCGCGTGCGGCGGCCAAGCGCGGCGGCGACCAAGCGCGGCGGCGGCCAAGCGCGCCGCGGCACCGCCCCCTACGCGCTCGCCAACCTGCGATGCGCGACCCACGCCGCGATCAGCGACTGGGCGGCCGCGGTCACGAGGCGGTCCTCCAGCATCGGCACGCTCGCCAGCTCGTTCGCGTCGCGCGCCTCGTCGAGCCACAGCGCCGCGAGCTGCAGCGCGACCGAGCGCACGAGCGTCAGCGTGCGGGCCTCGTCGAACAGCGTCGGGTCCTCCGCCAGCTCGCCGACGCTGAGCTTCTCCGCCGCCAGGTCGAGCACGCTGAGCCACAGCGCGGCATGGTCGTCGCGCCGCTCGTAGGCGTCGTGCGCGAAGACGATCGCGGCCGCGACCTCCAGCCACAGCGTGCGCAGCCACGGCAGCTCCTCGGCGCCGATCTGGTGCTGCAGGATCTGCTCGATCTGCCACGTCGCCTGGTCGACGTGGGCGAGCGTGGCGCCCGGCTGCTCGAAGACGCCGACGCCGAAGTCGGGCG
This sequence comes from Conexibacter sp. CPCC 206217, assembly GCF_030646165.1. GTDB lineage: Bacteria > Actinomycetota > Thermoleophilia > Solirubrobacterales > Solirubrobacteraceae > Conexibacter. The sequence continues at coordinate 257,753 of NZ_JAUTDO010000001.1, forward strand.
AGTCGCGCCGCAGCAGTCTCGCGGCCTCCTCCAGCAGCGGCGCCAGCGACGCGCGCGCCGCGATCCCCTCCTCCACGCTCGTCGCGCCGGCCAACTGGTGGATCGCGACCAGCTCGGCGACCGACAGCGCGACCGTGTGCGCGCCGATCACGGCGTCGGGGCCGATCGCGGCGCCGAACATCGCGACGCGCGCGTCCAGTTCTGCGGGCCGTGGGCGGGCGTGGGCGGTGCCGAGTCTGCGGTCGCGCTCCCAGCGCCGCAGCGGGCGCTCCAGGCGCCGCAGCCAGGCGTAGTCGCGCAGGTCGGCGTCGTGCTCGGCGTTGACGGTGCGCGCGAGCGTCAGCAGCCGCGCTATCAGCGCGACACGCTGCTCCTCGCTGCCGCTGAAGGTGATGTCGACGACGTCGCCGAGGTACTGCTCCAGTTGCTCCCCCTCGATCGCGGCGGACGGCGCGGCCGTTCGCTCCATCGCGTCAGCGACCGCGCGCAGCAGCGCGGCGATCTCCTGATCTGTCGTCGTGAGGTCCGGGGGCACTGCTCAGGTTGGTCCGGGCCGCGACCGGCGGCGGCTCACAACGGATCATGACCGTTGGACCGGCCGGTCATTCGCCGCGCAGACCGATGGTCGAGCGCAGCGGCGCCCGCGAGGCCCCGCGCGCTCAGCAGCTGATCAGCAGCTGGTCGCCCTCGCGCGCCAATCTCCGCCTCAGCGAGATGAACGCGATCGCGCCACCGATCAGCGGCAGCCAGAAGAGGATCACGCGGTAGGTCAGGACCGCGGCGGCGGTCGCCGCGGCCGGCGCGCCGAAGACGATCAGCGTGCCGATCAGGCCGCCGTCGATCCCGCCGATGCCGCCGGGGATCGGCAGCAGGCCTCCGAGCTGGCCGATCAGGTAGCCGAGCAGGACCACCCAGATGCTGACGTGGGCGCCGAAGGCATGAAAGGTCGCCCACAGCACGGCGTTGTCCCAGATCCAGTAGCCGAACGCGCCGACGAGCACGAGCGGGTCGCCCGAGCGGGCGATCTCGACCGCCTCACGCGTGCCGGTGATGACGCTGCGGCGCGCGGCCGCGACGCCGCGCTTGACCTTCGACGCGTCGTCGGCCACTGGCGCCCCCTCGCCGAGGCGCGGCAGCAGCAGGATCGCCGCGATCACGAGCAGCGAGAGGAACGCCGGGAAGGCGGTCAGCCACAACGACAGGTCGGGACCGACGAGGCCGATCGCCATCACCGTGCCGAGCACGGCGACGGCAACGAAGTTGACCGAGCTCTTGATCAGGAAGAACGCGACCGAGCGGCGCGCGACGCGCTCGGGCGCCATCCCGCCCTGCACCAGCGCCCACGCGCCGAGCGCGAGGCCGGCGGCGCCGCTGGCTGGCACGATCGAGCCCATCCCCATCTCCGACCAGCCGATCTGGTTGGCCGACTTCCACGGCATCTGGCGGCAGAAGATCGGCCGGAACATCAGCACGTAGGAGATGCACGAGAGCAGCTCCAGCCCCACCGCGGCCGCGACCCAGGCCGGCTTCGCCTCCGTCAGGTGGTCGCGCACCTCGCCGAGCCCGGGGGCCAGCAGCGCGACCAGCACGAGCACGCCGATCAGCGCCGCGACCTGCAGCGCGTGCTTGATCAGCTTGCGGGGCTCGAACTCGCTCGGCAGCGCAGCACGGGCGCTCGAGCGCGTCGCAGAGCCGCTCGCGCCCGGGGCCGACGTGGCGACCTCGGGTGGTGGCGGCGGGGGACTCATATCTAAATTGTTGCACGTGCATGCAATTCTGGACAGGGGCGGGTCTTCCGCTTGACTTCAAGCGCAGTTGAAGAACTACGGTGGCGGACGCCTCCCTGACGACCTTCTGGAGACCGCCATGCACGCCATCCGACTGCACGCCTTCGGCCCGCCCGAGAACCTCGTCTACGAGCAGGTCGACGACCCGCAGCCGGCCGCCGGGCAGGTCCGCATCGCGGTCGGCGCGGCGGGCGTCCATCTGCTCGACACGAGCCTGCGCGCCGGGCAGGGCGGGCCGCCGCTGCCGCTGCCCGCGCTGCCGCACATCCCCGGCCGCGAGGTCGCCGGCGTCGTCGACGCGCTCGGCCCCGGCGTGGCGCGCGAATGGCTCGGCCGCCGCGTCGTCGCGCACCTCGGGCGCGAGCCGGTGGTCGGCGGCTACGCCGGCGCGACCGTCGCGGCGGCCGATGGGCTGCACGCGGTTCCGGAGGCGCTCGACAGCGAGCGCGCGGTCGCGATGATCGGGACCGGCCGCACGGCGCTGGCGGTGCTGGAGGTGGCGCAGCTGAGAGCCGACGACGTCGTGCTCGTGACGGCCGCCGCGGGCGGGATCGGCACGCTGCTGCTGCAGGCCGCGCGCAACGTCGACGCGCTCGTCGTCGGGGTCGCCGGCGGACCCGAGAAGGTGGCGCGCGTGCGGGCGCTCGGCGCGGCGGTCGCGATCGACTACCAGCAGCCCGACTGGGCCGAGCAGGTGCGCGAGCAGCTCGGCGACTACGCGCTGACGGTCGCCTTCGACGGCGTCGGCGGCGCGCTCGGCCGCAGCGCGATGCAGCTGCTGGCCCCCGGCGGCCGGCTGATCCTCTACGGCTGGTCGTCCGGAACCGCGACCGAGGTCACGACCGACGACCTCTACGCCGGCGGCCTCACCGTCTCCGCCGCCGTCGGCCCCGCGATCAGCCGCCGCCCCGGCGGCCTGCGCGGATTGGAGCGCGACGCGCTGGCGGCGGCGGCCAGCGGGGCGCTGGTTCCCGCGGTCCAGACGTTCCCGCTCGCCGAGGCGGCCGCCGCGCACACGGCGCTGGAGCGGCGCGCGACGCGCGGGAAGGTGGTGTTGGTGCCGTAGGGCCTCAGGCGGGCTGCGGCACGGCGCCGCCGCCCGGCCGGCTCGCGAGGCGCACAGCGGCGACGGCGATGACGACGCCGGCGGCGGTCAGGACTGCGCCGGCGCCCGCGGCGGAGGCGTCGCCGAGGCCGGCGCCGATTGCGATGCCGCCCGCGAAGGGGCCGAGGGCGTTGCCGAGGTTGAAGGCGGAGTGGACGGTCGCGGAGGCCATCGTCGGGGCGGCGGCGGCCATGTCGAGCAGCTGGGCTTGGAGGATCGGGACCGCGGTGAAGCCGACGGCGCCGATCGCGTAGACGTTCAGCACCGCCAGGATCGGCACGTGCGCGGTCGCGACGAAAGCCGCCAGCACGATCCCGAGCACCACCAGCACCTGCGTCATCAGGACCGCGCTGTCGCGCTGCGTTCTGATCCGTCGCTGCAGCCGCGCGGACAGCAGGTTGCCGGTCGTCAGGCCGAGGCCGAACACCGACAGGCCCCAGATCGCCGACGCCTCCGAGAAGCCGGCGACGTTCTCGAGGATCGGCGCGACGTAGCCGACCGCGGCGAAGACGCCGGCGAAGCCGACGACGGCGATCGCCAGCGACAGCAGGATCCGCGGCTGCGCGAGCACGCGGATCTCGTGCTTCACCGTGACGCCTCTCGCCGGCGGCAGGTGCGGCACGGTCCGCGCGAGCGCTGCGAGCCCCAGCAGCCCGAGCCCCGCGACGACGACGAACGCCGCGCGCCAGCCGAGCTGCTGGCCGACGAGCGTCGACAGCGGCGCGCCGACGCAGCTGGCCAGCGTCAGCCCGAGGAACGTCAGCGAGATCGCCGCCGCGCGCCGCGACGGCTCGACGAGCTGCGACGCGACGACGACGCTGAGGCCGAAGACCGCGCCGTGCGGCAGCGCCGTGATCACGCGCGCCGCGAACAGCCAGCCGAACGACGGCGCCAGCGCCGAGGCGATGTTGCCGGCGACGAACAGCACCATCAGCGCCAGCAGCAGCGCGCGCCGCGGCAGCCGCACGCCGAGCGCGATCATCAACGGCGCGCCGACGACGACCCCGAGCGCGTACGCCGAGACCAGATGGCCGGCCATCGGGATCGAGATCTGCAGCCCGTCGGAGACCTCGGGCAGCAGGCCGATGATGACGAACTCGGTCGTCCCGATCGCGAACGAGCAGAGCGCGAAGGCGAAGATCGCGAGCGGGAAGCGCGGACGGGCGGCAGCGGGCACGACGAGCGACCTTAGCGGCGCGCCCGCGCTCGTTGCGGGACGCTCGTCACAGAGGCGGCCGCGTCGTCGACCGGCGCGATGCGGACGGCGGCGCACGTGGCGGCGCATCGCCCTGTCCGCGTGCGCTATCCACCAACGGGAAGGCTGTCGCACAGTCGAGGAAAGGACCAGGGGAATGTCGCAACGCTTCAGCGATCGCGTCGCGCTCGTGACCGGCGCCGCCGTCGGGATCGGCGCCGCGGTCGCCCAGCGATTGGCGAGTGAGGGAGCAACCGTGGCCGTGCTCGATCGCGACGCCGAGGCGGCGGGAGCGAGCGCGCGGCGAATCGGCGGCACCTCGTTCCCGCTCGTCGCCGACGTCGCCTGCGCCGACGAGGTCGAGGCCGCCGTCACCGAGGTGGCCGAGCGCTGCGGGCGGCTCGACGTGCTCGTCAACAACGCCGGCGTCACGCGCGACAACCTGCTCTTCAAGCTCAGCGAAGACGACTGGGACACCGTCCTCGACGTCAACCTCAAGGGCGCGTTCCTGTGCGCTCGCGCCGCGCAGCGGGTGATGGTGCCGGCGCGCAGCGGCAAGATCGTCTCGCTCTCCAGCCGCTCGGCGCTCGGCAACCGCGGGCAGGCGAACTATGCCGCCGCGAAGGCCGGGATCCAGGGGCTGACCGCAACGCTCGCGCAGGAGCTGGGACCGTTCGGGATCAACGCCAACGCGGTCGCGCCCGGCTTCGTCGCGACCGAGATGACCGACGCGACCGCGCGACGCCAGGGGATCGAGCCGGAGGACTACCGCGCGCGCGTCGCCGAGCAGATCCCGCTGCGGCGGGTCGCGCAGCCCGAGGACGTGGCGGCGGTCGTCGCGTTCCTCGCCAGCGACGACGCCCGCCACGTGACCGGGCAGACCATCTACGTCACAGGAGGGCAGCGCTGATGGACCTTTCCCTGACCGACGAGCAGAAGGACATCCGCGACACCGCGCGCGCGTTCATCGCCAGAGAGGTGATGCCGCTGGAGCCGGAGGTGCTGCAGCGCGAGCGGCGCGGCGAGAAGGGGATCACGCCGCAGGAGCTGAGCGACCTGCAGGCGCAGGCGCGCAGATTCGGCTTCTGGGGGATCGGGACGCCGACCGAGCACGGCGGCGCGAACCTCTCCCCCGTCACGCAGAGCCTCGTCTGGACCGAGGTCGGGCGCACGTTCGTGCCGTTCGTCTTCGGCGGCGACGCCGACAACATCCTCTTCCGCGCCACGCCGGAGCAGCAGCAGGAGTACCTGACGCCGACGATCGAGGGCGAGCGGATCTCCTGCTTCGCGATCACCGAGCCCGAGGCCGGCTCCGACGCGACCGCGATCCGCATGCGCGCCGTGCGCGACGGCGACGACTGGGTCCTCAACGGCGAGAAGACGTTCATCACGAAGGGCGTCGAGGCGGACTTCTCGATCGTGATCGCGGTGACCGATCCCGAGCAGGGCTTCCGCGGCGGCTTCACCGCCTTCCTCGTCGACCGCGCGATGGGCTGGACGGCCGATCCGATCCACACGATGGGTCCCTCGACGCCCGCGTCGATGGGCTTCGTCGACGTGCGCGTACCGCACCGCAACGTGCTCGGCGAGGTCGGCGAGGGCTTCAGACTCGCGATGGAGTGGATCGGGCGCGGGCGCTACGTGATCCCGTCGCAGGCGATCGGCGCGACCGAGCGGCTGCTGGGGATGGCGGTCCAGTACGCGAACGAGCGGCGCACGTTCGGCAAGGCGATCGGCGAGCACCAGATGATCCAGACGATGATCGCCGACTGCGAACTGGATCTGGAGCAGGCGCGCTGGCTCGTGCTGGTCGCCGCCTGGACGGTCGAGCAGGGCCGCGACGCGCGCCACGAGTCGGCGCTGGCGAAGCTCGGCGGCGCGACCGCCGCCGGCCGCGTCGTCGACCGCGTGATGCAGATCCACGGCGGCATGGGCTACACCCGCGAGCTGCCGATCGAGCGCTGGTACCGCGAGGCGCGCCTGTGGCGGATCTTCGAGGGCACCGACGAGATCCAACGCCGCGCGATCGCGCGGGATCTGCTGGCGGGGCGGCGCCGGATCGGCGGGCACCTCGCGTAGGGGGACGGTGCGCGGGGGCGAGCGGCGCGCGGGCGAGCGACCGCGCCTGCCTAGCCCGCGCTGAACAACGGCGCCCCGAGCGCCTCGACGTCGACCGCGATCCCCAGACCCGCGCCGCTTGGCACCGAGCCGTGCCCGTCGGTCGAGCGCGGGACGTGGCCGGCGACGTGCTCGGCGGTCGCGTCGTTGACGTACGAGGTCGCCAGCAGGGCGCCGGGCGGGGTGCTGGCGGCGAGGTGGCTGATCGCGGCGGTCGCGACGTCGCCGCCCCAGCTGTCCTCGACCATCACGCGCGCGCCGAGGCTGACCGCGAGGTCGCGCAGGAGCTTGCCTCTCGTCATCCCGCCGACCTTCGACAGCTTCAGGTTGACGACGCTCGCGCCGCCCTCCTGCACCGCCGCGACGAGGCTGGCGGCGTCGGTGACGAGCTCGTCGTAGATCATCGGCAGGCCGGTCGCGCGGCGCACGTGGAGGCAGTCGGCGAAGGCGCGGCAGGGCTGCTCCAGGTAGATCGGCAAGCCCTCCAGCAGCCGCACGGCGACGAGCGCGTCGTCGAGCCGCCAGCCCGCGTTGGCGTCGACGATCACGAGGTCGTCGGGGCCGGTCAGCTCCAGCACGCGCCGCAGCGCGGCCGCGTCCCTGCGCGGGTCGCTGCCGACCTTCAGTTGGAAGCGCGTGAAGCCGCGCGCCTGGCTGTCGGCGAGCTTCTGCGCCGTCTCGTCGGGCGTCCCGAGCGGGATCGCCTCGTACAGCGGCAGCGGATCGTTCACGCGACCGCCCAGAAGCGTCGCCAGCGGCTGCCCCGCCGCTTTGCCGAGCAGATCCCAGCAGGCGACGTCGAGCGCGCTCTTGGCCGCCCCCTGGCCCATCAGCGTCGCGTCCATCCGCGCCGTGACGTCGGCGAGCGTGCGCGGATCGGCGCCGATCAGCGCCGGCGCCAGCTCGGCCAGCGCCGCGCGCACACCGCCGCCGAACGCCGGCAGGTAGGCGCCCGTCAGCGGGCAGACCTCGCCCCAGCCCTCGCTGCCGTCGTCGGCCGTGACGCGCACGAGCGTCGTCTGCTCCGTCGCGGCGACGCGGTCGCGCGACAGCGTGAACGAGCCGTAGAGGTACGTCAGCGACTGCCCGAAGAGGTCGATGCGCGCGATCCGCATCGGTCAGGCCCCGCCGAGCGCGTCGGTGGCGATCCGCATCGCCCTCACGCCCCGCCAAGCGCGTCGTCGGTCGCGCGCAGGCCGTCCTGCCGCGCGACCTCCATCCCCTCGCGCACCCACGTCATGCAGGCGCGCGTGTTGGGGATCCCGTCCACGACGACGAGGCACTCGAAGCAGACGCCCATCCCGCAGTAGACGCCGCGCGGCGCGCCCCCGACGGTCCGGCGCGTGACGCCGTGGCCGGCCGCCATCAGCGCCGCCGCGACCGTCTCGCCCTCGTGCGCGCGCAGCGGCGCGCCCTCGAGCTGGATCGTCACCTCGGGGCCGCGCACGAGCGCGGGTCTGAGCTTCAGGCGGCGCGACGCGGCCATCGCGGGACTACGCCTCCGCGCCCGTGGCGGCGCCGCCGGCAGCCTCGGCCTGCGCCTTCAGCAGCGGCTCCTCCATCACGATCCGGCGGATCTCGGCGAGCTTCGCCGGATCGGTCACCGGCAGGCGCGGGCGCCGCACGGTGCCGCCCGGCTGGCCGAGCACGTCCATGATCGCCTTCAGCTCGCTGGCGTAGTGGCCGTGCTGGCCGGCCCAGCCGCCCGGCAGCCAGAACTTCGGGAACAGCTCCTCGGTGCGGCGCGCGTGCACCAGCGCCGCCTCGTGGTCGCCGCCCCAGTGGGCGTCCCAGAAGGCCGGGTCGGGCGCGCCGTAGAGCGAGCCGCCGCCGACGGAGCCGTCGCCGCCGTGCTCGCGCAGCTGCGCGTAGCCGTACGTCGACATGTACGGGCCGAAGACGCGGACTCTGTCGTTGACCGCGCGCGAGGTCGCGAAGAACTGGTCGGCGTTCGGCGTCGAGTCCTTCAGCGCGACCGCCGTCGGGATCTCGACCAGGCGCCGCGCCAGCTCCGTGCCGATCTCGACGCTGGTGCCGTGCGGCCAGTTGTAGATCATCAGCGGCGCGTCGATCCCGGCCGAGATGTCCTCGTAGAAGGCGACGATCTCGTCCTCGAACGGCTTCGCGTACGGCGGCGGCGTCGAGGCGAAGCCGGCGGCGCCGACGGCGATCGCGTGGCGCGCGAAGTCGACGACCTGCTCGGCGGTGTACGACGTGCAGGCGACGACGACCGGCACGCGACCGGCGACCGCGGCGAGCGCGACCTCGGCGACCTGCTTGCGCTCGTCGGCCGTCTGCGAGAACCACTCGCCGGTCGTGCCGTTGACGACCAGGCCGTGGACCCCCTGGCCGACGTACCACTCGACCAGCCTGGTCAGCAGCTCCGGCGCGAGGCTGCCGTCCGCGTGGAAGGGCGTGGGGACTGCGGCCCAGTAGCCGGCCCAGGTGACGTCGTCTCGGTTCACGGTGCGTTCCTTCTGATCGGTTCAAGCCCTCGCCGGCGGACGCGCCGGGGGACGGTCGGGGGAATACTCGGCGGGCAGCGGCGACTTGCTGCCGGGGGCGCTCATCGACTCGGCCAGCATGCGCGCGAACAACGGGCTCATCGTGTAGCCGGAGGAGCCGGCGACGATCGTCCAGAGGCCCGGCGTGCGGCGCGACTCGCCCAGCAGCGGCGCCACGTCCGGGGTCCATGCGATCACGCCGGACCATGTTCGCAGCAGCCGCACGTCGGCCAGCGCCGGCACGACGCTGACGGCGACGTCGGCGTTGCCGGCGGCGCTCTGCCACATCGTCGTGTAGCGCTGCGGCGGTGCGGCCGCGCGCGACGGCCAGCCGCCGCCGATGATGAACGTGCCGTTGTAGGCCTGCTTCAGCGTCAGCCGCCGCCCGATGTGCTGGACCAGCGGCTTCAGGAAGCGCTCGCGCGGCTCGGTCACGTTGACGTGCAGGCCCTGGACGATCATCGGCAGCTCCCCGCCGGCCAGCGCGGCGAGCTGGTTGGCCCAGGCGCCGGCGGCGTTGACGAGCCGGCGGGCGCGGATCGTGCCGGCGCTGGTGCGCACGCGGAACGGGCCGCCGCCGTCGGCGCCCTCGCAGTCGATGCCGGTGACCGCAGTCGAGGTGCGGATCCGCGCGCCGCGCTGGACCGCGCGCAGCGCCAGCAGCGGCACCGCCCGCAGCGCGTCGACGTGACCCTCGGCGGGGGCGTGGGTCGCGCCGGTGACGCGCTCGGACAGGAACGGCGCGAGCGTGCGCAGCTCCTCCCCCTCGACCACGTGCGTCTCCAGGCCCGCGGCCGCTTCGAGCGGCTGCTTGGCGCGCAGCAGCGCAAGCTGCTCGGGCGTCTCGGCGACCATCAGGCCGCCGGTCACGTGCATGCCGATCGGGCCGTCCAGCTCTCGCTCCCAGCCGGCCCACAGCTCGAACGCCTCGGCGGCGAGCCGTGTCTCCTCGGTCAGCCGCTCGAGCGCGTCGGAGACGTCCGGCGAGGTCAGCTGGTGGATCGCGATCTGCAGGTGCATCGAGCCGGCGTTGGTGCCGGACGCCTCGCGGTTGAGCGCGTCGCGCTCGACCAGCACGACCTCCGTGCCGGCGCCGGCGAGGTAGTACGCGAGCGCCACGCCGGCGATGCCGCCGCCGACGATCAGCACGTCGGTCTCGGCCGGGAGGTCGCCGGTGGTGGCGTCGGCGGAGAGCCAGTGCGCAGGGTTCGTCGTCACTGGAACCGCCCCGGGTCGTCGGCGGGCGCCTGCGCGATCGCGCCGAGCGGGACCGGCCGCGCGGGCAGGCGCGGCGTCGCGGCCTCGATCGCCGACACGGAGCGGCCGTGATGGCGCGCGACCGACGCGGCGATCTGCCGCTGGCAGTTGCGCCCCTGGCAGAGGCCCATGCCGGCGCGCGTGAGGCTCTTGACGACGTTGACGTCGCCGCTGCCGGCGATCGCCTCGTCGAGCGTCGCGCGAGTGACCTCCTCGCAGCGGCAGACGATCGTCTGCGGCGCGGCCAGCTCGAAGACGCCGGGGCCGATCCGGTGCATCCGCCTCAGCGCTCTGCCGAAGACGCGCTTGCGCGCGAGCCGGCGGCGGATCGGGGCGGCGGCGACGACGGCTTCAGCGCTCGTGCTGCGGCCCAGCTCGACCGCCGCGCCGATCGCCGCGAGGCGCCCCTCGTCGGCGGCGACGTAGGAGCCTTCGACGCCGGTGCCGTCGCCGGCCGCCAGCACGCCGGGGACCGACGTGCGCATCCATTCGTCGACGGAGACGCAGGCGCCGCCGCGGTTCTCGTCGAACCCGAACGCGCAGCCGGCCAGGCGCGGCAGCTCGGTCGACGGGACGAAGCCGTAGCCGAGGCAGAGCGTGTCGGCCGCGACCGTCTCCTCGGTGCCCGCGACGACGCGCCAGTCGGCGTCGACGGCAGCGTGCGTGACCGACTCGACGCGGCCGTCGCCCTCGGCGCGCACGACGATGCGGCGGTAGCGCAGCGGGATGCGGCCGCGCAGCAGTTGGGAGCGGTAGCGGATCGCGTCGCGCAGCAGGCCGACGTTGCCGGGCGCCGCGAGGCCCATGCCGATCACGTCGGCGGCGCGCGGCGGCGGGCCGGCCTCGAGCACGAGCGAGACGTTCGCGCCGTAGCCGTGCAGCTGCGCCGGGAAGGCGAGCGCGAGCGGGCCGCTGCCCGCGAAGAGGATGTTCTCGCCCGGCAGCACGCGCTGCGTCTTGACGAGCGTCTGGGCGCCGCCCGCGGTCAGCACGCCGGGGAGCGTCCAGCCGGGGAACGTGACGGGACGGTCGTAGGCGCCGGCGGCGATCAGCCGCACGCGCGCGGTGACGGTCTGCGCGCGCTCGCCGTCGGTCGCGAGCACGACGGCGTCGCCGTCGAGCGCGAGCACGCTCGTGCGCAGCCGGATCTCCGCCCCGGACGCGACCGCGGCGTCGATCAGCGCGCCGCCGCGGACGTAGTCGGGGCCGAGCGCGCTCGGGTCGCGGACCTCGAAGCCCGGGCCCATGCGCTTGTGGATCTGTCCGCCCAGCGTGACCCGTTCGTCGACCAGCAGGACCGACAGACCGGCAGCGGCCGCTTGCGCAGCCGCTGCCAGCCCGGCGGGTCCACCGCCGGCCACGAGCAGGTCGTAAGACGCTTGCTCAGCCAACCGAGTGCCTCAGCAGGGGGGCATCGGGGGCATTTCGGTGACGCTGAACGCTCTCTTGTAGAGCGTCTCCAGCGTCCCGTCCTGCTGCTTCTCGCAGAGGAATCTGTCGAGGAACTGCACGAACGCCTCGTTGCCCTTCGGCACGGCGTAGGAGCCGTACTGGACGTCGAGCGGTCTGTCGATCTGCGCCTTCTCGAGTCTGCCTCTGTTGGACGCCTGGAACTGCGCCAGCAGGTAGTCCTCGACGACGATGCCGTCGGCACGACCGGTCGCGACCTCGAGGAACGCGGAGTTCTGGTCGGGCAGGCCGTTTATCGTCGCGTCGGGGAACATTCTTCTGGCCAGCTGCTCGGCCGTCGAGCCCTGCAGCGCGACGATCGTCTCGCCGCTTCTGTTGAGCTGGTCGGCGGACGTGACCGACGCCGCGTCGGCCGCGGGGACGCCGAGGACCTGCGCGTACGGGACGTAGGCGCGCGAGAAGTCGACGACCTGTCTGCGCTCCGGCGTCGCCGAGAGGCCGACGGAGACCATGTCGAACTTTCTCGACTGCAGGCCCGGGATGAGGCCGTTGAAGTCGAGGTTCTGGATGTTCAGGTCGAGGCCGGTCGCCGGCGCGAGCAGTCTCAGCAGCTCGACGTCGTAGCCCGCGGGCTGGCCGTTCTCGAGGTACATCTCCGGCTTGAACTGCAGGTTCATGCCGACCGTCAGCTTGCCGGCCTGGGCCGGGTTCAGACCCGTGTCGGCGCTGCCAGTCGTCGACGCGGACGTCGAGGCAGGTGCTGCAGTCGTGCTGGCGGCCGTGGAGCCGCTGTCGTCGTCGCTGCCGCAGGCCGACAGCGCGAACGCCGCCACTGCAGCCAGGACGAGCGCAAGCACCAGCTTCGGCCAGCGGCCGCTCGATCCCTTTGTGACCATCTTTGATCCTCCCATGCGGATATGGAGACTGCGACCTTCCGGCGAAGTCCGCCGTCAGGTCGTCTGCGACGCCCCGACACGCTCGACGAGCGCGTTGATGCGTCGCCGTTTACGGCCGGTGACGGCTCTGGCGATCCGCCCCTTCGGCGGGTTCTCCATGACCTTCTCGATGCCTCGGAAGAGAAAGTCGACCGCGAACGCAGCGGCGACGTACAGTGCCGCGGCCGCGGTGTAGAGAACAAACGGCTGGAAGTACGTTGAGTTGATGTTCTGCGTGACGCGAACGACCTCGACGAGCCCGATCACGGTGAAGGTCGAGGTGTCCTTCACCATGCCGATGAACATCGAGCCGATGTTCGGGATCGCCATCTTGGTCGCCTGCGGCAACGTGACCGAAGCGAAGATCCGCGCCGGATGCATGCCGAGCGCGAGGCCGGCTTCGCGCTGGCCTCTGGGCACCGCGATCAGCGCCGAGCGGTAGATCTCGGCGATGAACGCGCTGTACAGCAGCGTCAGTGCGATCACGCCGGCCTGGAAGACGGTGAACTCGATGCCCAGCAGCAGCGACAGGCCGAAGTAGACCCAGATGACGCTGACCAGCGCTGGCACGCCGCGGAAGACGTTGACGTAGGTCGCCGCGATCCACGAGCCGGGCTTGGGGCCCATCCGCAGCAGCGCGAGGAAGAGGCCGATGATCACCGACAGCACGAGGCCGACGACCGCGACCTCGGCCGCGGTCAGCAGGCCTCTCAGCAGGATCGACCGGTTGTCCCAGACGAGACCCCAGTCGTAGGACGCGAACACCGTGTGCATCAGAGCACCGCCGATACGAACTTGCGGGTACGGGGATTGGTCGAGCCGTCGAAGATGTCGCGGCCGCCGCGCTCGACGACGCAGCCGTCCTCCATGAAGACGTTCTGGTCGCCGATCTCGCGTGCGAAGCCGAGCTCGTGCGTGACGATCACCATCGTCATGCCGGACTCGGCGACCGTGCGCATCACCGACAGCACCTCGCCGACCAGCTCGGGGTCCAGCGCCGAGGTCGGCTCGTCGAACAGCATCACCTTCGGATCGAGCGCGAGCGCCCGGGCGATCGCGACGCGCTGCTGCTGACCGCCGGACATCTCCAGCGGGTAGTGCGCGGCGTGTCTCAGCAGACCGACGCGCTGCAGCGCGTGCGCGGCGCGCTCCTCGCACTCGCTGCGGCCGACTCTGCGGACCGAGCCGAGCGGCAGCGTGATGTTCTCGAGCGCCGTCAGGTGCGGGAACAGGTTGAACTGCTGGAAGACCATGCCGACGGAACGGCGCAGCTCGATCGGCTTGCCGCGCGGGAGGCGCTTGTCACCGTCGAGGCCGGGTCCGTACTCGACGCCGTCGAGCTTGAGCGAGCCGGCGTTCGGCTCCTCCAGCAGGTTGATCGTGCGCAGCAGGGTCGACTTCCCCGACCCTGACGGGCCGAAGATGACGACGTGTTCGCCCCTCTGGACCGCCAGATCGACGCCCTTGAGGACTTCGTTGGGGCCAAAGGACTTCCGGATCCCGGTCAGCTCGACAAGAGCTTCGGCTGGGATCTCGTGGGCGGGCGGAATGGTCTCGACCTCCACGCTCGTTGGGCTGTTCACGGTCTTCGACACCTACTTCGTCTCTTCTCTTGTTCCCGTTTTCGCTTCTGCTCGCATAGCGAGAACGCGCTCGCATAGTGAACGATGTTGAGCGACCTGTCAAGCGGGTTTGGCACGCTTTGGCCATCTCGGCACGTTCAGCGGATGTTGGACGCGCCATTGACGTCCAAGGTCGCGCCGGTCAGGTTCTTCACGGCGCCGGAGGCGAGGAACGCGATCAGTCGCCCGACCTCGTCGGGTTGCGCCATCTCCCCCATCGCGAGCGCCGCGTTGACGGCGTCGACGCCGCCGCGGTGGATCGCGGAGATCTCCGACATCGGCGTCTGCACGATCCCGGGCGCCACGACGTAGGAGAAGATCCCCTCTCTGGCGTGGTTGCGCGCGATCGTCTGCGCGAGCGCCTGCACGGCCGCCTTCGAGGCGGCATAGGCGCCCAGCTGCGGGATCGCCGAGCCGCGCTGCGCCGCCCAGCTCGACAGCGTGATCAGCGCCCCGCCGCCGTGCTGCCGGTAGTGGTTGACCGCCTCGCGCATCAGCGAGGCCGGCTCCAGCACGTTGACGCGCAGCGTGCGGTCCCAGCCCGCGTCCCACTCCTCGTCGCCGCCGTCCAGCGGCGTCTGGACCGAGACCGCGGCGTTGAGGACCACGACGTCGACGCGATCCCGCCACGCGACCGCCTCCTGCCACAGCCTGCGCGAAGCGCCCGCCCGCGAGAGGTCCTGCTGCACCAGCAGCACGCGCTCCGGCGCCTGCGCGCAGGCGCGCTCGGCGCCGTCGCGGTCGCTGGAGTAGTGGGCGATCAGGTGCGCGCCGCGCTCCAGCAGCGCGCTCGCGGTGGCAGAGCCGATTCCACCCGAGGCGCCGGTCAGCAGCACCGTCTTGGCGGTCAGGTCCTGGACGTCAGGCATGTGCGGTTCCTTCGTCGGGGTTGGCGCATCGACGCGAGCGGACTCGCTCGCGTGTGGTGGCTACGAGAGACCGCCGTCGACCGGCAGCAGATGGCCGGTCACGCCGCCGGCCATGTCGCTGGCGAGGAAGAGCGTCGCCGCGGCCACGTCATCGACCGTAGCGATCCGGCCCAGCGCCGTTGCGCTCGCGGCCTGCGCGAGCGCCTCGGCGACCGGCAACCCGCCCTCCGCCTCGCGGCGGGTCATGCGCGTCACGAGCGCGTCGGTCGCGATCGGGCCGGGCGCGACGCCGTTGACGCGGATCCCGCGGCGGCCGAGGTCCAGCGCGGCGGAGCGCACGACGCCGAGCGCGGCGTGCTTGCTGGCGGCGTACGTCGTCAGGTTGGCGTCGCCTCTCCACGAGTTCAGCGAGGCGATCACGACGACCGCGCCGTCGTCGCGGATGCGCGGCGAGGCGTGCTTCAGCGTCGCGACGAGGCCGCGCGCGTTGACCGCCAGCACGGCGTCCCACTCGGCCAGGTCCAGCTCGGCGATCGTCGACCAGCCCGGCACGACGCCGGCCGCGGCGACGAGCAGGTCCAGCTGCGGCGCGAGCCGTGCGGCCTGCACGAACGCATCGGCGGTGGCTTCGTCGTCGCGCAGGTCGACGGCGACGCCCTCCCAGCCGCCGGGCAGCGTCGCGGACGCGAGCGCCGCCGGCAGGTCGAGCACGACGCCGCCGGCGCCCTCCTGCGTCAGCCGCTGCACGACCGCGGCGCCGATGCCGCTGGCGCCGCCGGTGACGAGCGCGCGGCGCCCCTCGAGCAGCGTCATGCGCTCGCCCCCGCTCGCAGCACGGCGAGATCCCGCTCCGCCGCCTCGCGCTCGACGGGGACGTCGACGATGACCTCCTCGACGCCCGCGCCCGCGAGCGCGTCGAGGTGCTGCGCGACCTGCTCGGGCTTGCCGAGCGACTCGACGATCCGCAGCACGACGCGCGGCGCGACCTGCTCGGCGCCCGCCTCCTGCGCGGCGGCGCGCATCGTCGCGATCGCCTGCACGATCTCGTCCGGCTCGATCGCGCTCAACGGCTGCTGCGCGAGCCAGCCGTCGCCGACGGTGCCGGCGCGTCTGAGCGCGACCGGCGCGTGGCCGCCGATCAGCAGCGGGATCTCGTGCGCCGGCGGCGGCGAGCTGAGAATCCCGGCCGGGAGCGTGTAGCGCTCGGTCGCGCGCGCGGCGGGGCGGCCGCCCCAGCAGTCGCGCGCGATCTCGATCCACTCGACCATCCGCGAGCCGCGCGTCTTGAACGGCACGCCGAGCGCCTCGAACTCCTCCGCCAGCCAGCCGGCGCCGACCGCCAGCTCGAGGCGGCCGCCGCTGGCGACGTCGATCGAGGCGGCCTGCTTGGCGAACTCGACCGGGTTGCGCAGCGCCAGCACCAGCGCCGCGGTCCCGAGCCGGACGCGCTCGGTGACGGCCGCGGCGAGCGCGAGCGCGATCAGCGCGTCGAGGTACGGCGTGTCGGTCGCCCACGTCGCTCTGCCGTCGGCGGCGAACGGGTAGTACGACCCGATCGTCTGCGGCAGCACGATGTGGTCGCTGACCCACAGGGAGTCGTAGCCGGCGTCTTCGAGCGCCCGCGCCATCGCGGGGACGCCGTGCTGGAAGGGCAGCGGGCCGCTGTTGGGAAGCTTTGCGCCGATTCGCATCTGTCCATTCTCCGTTACCCGGGGATGGGCCCGCTCGCATTGCGAGTAGACGCCCGATATGCGAGCATCGTACCGGCTACACGAACAGGAGCGAGCGACGTCACCATGAGCACCGCGACGACCCTCGGGGTCGACCACATCGGAGTCGGCGTGTCCGACATGGAGCAGTCGAAGGAGTTCTGGGCGCAGCTCGGCTTCAGCGAGGTCGCGTTCGACTACAGCGGGCCGCTGCCCGGACTCGGCGCGGTCGCCGGCCGCGACGGCGTGCAGGCGCGCGTCGTGATGCTGCGCCCCGCCGTCCCGACCGTGCTCGGACCGGGCGCCGTCAAGCTCGTCCACACGACCGACGCGCCGCCGCCGCCGATGCCCGACGGCATGGCGTGGGGCGAGCCCGGCGTCTGCGAGGTCTGCGTCCACGTGAAGGACCAGGCCGCGCTCTACGAGCGGCTCGTCGCCGCCGGCAGCACCGGCCTGATGGAGCCGAACACGTCGCCGCTGGACCCCTACGGCACGCTCTGCTCGCTCTCCTACGTCGCCGATCCCGACGGCACGAAGATCGAGCTGATCGAGTGGCTCGACCTCGAGGCCGGCTGGCCGCAGGAGGCCGGGCCCCAGGGCGTCAACCACGTCGCCTTCGGCGTCGCCTCGCTGGAGCGCACGCGCGCGTTCTACGAGCAGCTCGGCTTCACCGGGATGCTGTTCGACTCCGACGGCTACTTCGAGCCGATGGACCCGTGGTACGCGCCGCGCAAGCCGCCGCGCCAGAAGATGACGCTGCTGACGAACCCCTCCGGCGCCGGGCTGGAGCCGGTCGAGCACATCCCCGCGTCGCCCGACATGAGCGGCGACTGGGGCCACCTCGGACCGTTCGACTTCGGCGTCGGCGTGCGCAACCTCGCCGTCGCCGTCGACCGCCTCGGCGAGCTGGGCGTCGAGCTGCGCTCACAGCCGCAGACGATCGAGCTGGGCGGCGGCGCGACGTGGAGCTACGCGTACTTCGCGGACCCGGACGGGACGCGCGTCTGCCTCACGGAGGCGCGGTACTGAGGGAGAGGCGTCAGACCGGGCGGGCGTCGTCTGATGCTCACGCGACGCCCGCGAGGTCGGCCTCGATCAGCTGGGCGGTCCGCAGCAACGGTCTCACCAGCTCGCTGCGGACCGACTCGGCCGAGCGCCGCATCACGTGCGTCGAGAGGTTGATCGCGCCGGTCACCCTGCCGTCGCGGTCGCGGACCGGGGCGGCGACGGCGATCAGGCCCTCCTCCAGCTCCTGGTCGACGAGCGCGTAGCCCGCCTGCCTGACGCTGTCCAGCTGTGCGCGCAGCTCGGCCGCGTCGGTCACGGTGTGCGGCAGTATCGGGCGCAGCGAGGCGCGCTCCAGGTACGCCTCCAGCTCGGCGTCCGTCAACGACGCGAGCAGCACCTTGCCCATCGAGGTCGCGTGCGCGGGCATCCGCGCGCCGACGTTGATCGCGATCGTCAGCGCCGCCGAGGACGGCACGCGCGCGAGGTAGACGATCTCGTCGCCGTCGAGCACCGACGCCTCGCTGGACTCGTCGACCTCGGCCACGAGCCGCTCGAGATGCGGCAGCGCGACGTCGGGGAAGCGCAGACCCGACAGGAACGAGTAGCCGAGCTGCAGCACCTTCGGCGTCAGCCGGAATATGCGGCCGTCGCTCTCGAGGTAGCCCAGCTCCATCAGCGTGATCAGGAAGCGGCGCGCGGTCGCGCGCGTCAGTCTCGTGCTCGCGGCGAGCTGGCTGACCGTCTGCTCCGGCGCGTGCGGACCGAAGGCGCGGATGATCGCGAGCCCGCGCTCGAGTGACTGGATGAACTCGCGCGGACGCTCGCCGCCGTTCTCGTCGTCGTCGCCCGGCAGGCTCGTCAATGAAACCCCCGACATGGGCCGCGATGTTATCGATGGCCGCCGCCACGACGGTCCACGTGCGTTCATCGTGTTCGCCTCAGGCCGATCATCTGGTTTCCGACGGTTCGGCGGCGCGGCGCGCCCGCTCCGCCGCGATCAGCTCGCGGTCGCGCCAGGCGACGCGCTCGTCCCACTGCTCCAACGGCAGCAGCGCGCGGCGCTGCTGCGCGACCGTCGCGACCAGCTCCGGCGTCCACGGATCGTCCTGACCGCGCTCGGCGCCCATGCGCGCGTAGGCCGGCCCCATCTTCTCCGCGTGCGAGGCGATCCCACCGCGCGTGTTGAGGTCGACCGTCTCGAACGGGCCGATGATCGCCCAGCGGCGCCCGAGCCCCTCGCGCACGACGCGATCGACGTCCTCCACAGACGCGACGCCGTCGCGCACGAGGCAGTACGCCTCGCGCAGCAGCGCGCCCTGCAGGCGGTTGAAGACGAACCCCTCCGGCTCGTGCGCGACCCGCACCGGCGACATGCCGGCGTCGCGCAGCAGCGCCTCGACGCCGTCCACGACCGCCGCCGCCGTGAACGGCGCCGGCACCAGCTCGACGACGGGCAGCAGGAACGGCGGGTTGGCCGGGTGCACGACGAGACAGCGCTCGCGTCCGGGCAGCTCACCCGCGAACGACGACGCCGTCAGCGCCGAGGAGGAGCTGGCGAGCGAGACGTGCGGCGCCGCGAGCGCATCGAGCTGCGCGAACAGCTCCCGCTTCAGCTCGACGCGCTCCGGCGCGCACTCCTGCACGTGGATCGCGCCGTCCAGCGCCGTCGCCAGGTCGGTGTGCGTCGCGACGCGCTGCGCGACCGCCGCGGGCGGCGCGTCGAGCAGCCCCGCCGCGGCCAGCTCGTCCAGCCGCGCGCGCAGCTCGCCGCGGGCGGCGTCGAGCCGCCCCGCGTCGGTGTCGTGGAGCGCGACCGATCGTCCGGCGCGGGCGAACACGATCGCCCAGGCGACGCCGATCGAGCCGCTGCCGACGACCGCGATCACGGCACGACGTCCTTGCGCACCGCCGCGCGCCACGTCGTCGCCCACCGCTGCGGGTCGTTGACGCCGCTGGCGTCGACCTGGTGCAGCGCCTGGTTGTGCGGCGCGGTCTTGACCAGCTCGGGATCCGTGTACGCCTCCTCGACCACGTGCGCGAGCACGTCGATCCAGAGGTCGACGTCCTCGCGCGACCACAGCTCGCCGGCCTCCGGCGTGAACGGCTCGGGGACTATCCACGGCTCGTGCGAGAGCCAGAAGGCGTCGACGCCGAAGTCGACCATCCGGTTCTGCACGTCGAAGACGGTCACGCCGGTCTCCTGCGTGACGCCGTCGAGCGAGTAGCGCGTCATCTCCAGCCGCGGCGCGGTCAGGTGCGGCTGCGACTTCGTCACGCCTCTGATCCGCAGCAGGCGCGTCTCCATGTAGTTGTTGGCGAGCACCGACAGGTCGGCGGCGTCGCGGATCCCCTCGGCGCCCAGCGCGCGCGCCCACGCGTACGCCTTCACGACGACCGGGACGTTGCCCCAGTACTCGCGCACGCGGCCGATCGACTGCGGCGCGTCGCGCTCCAGCCGATAGCCGTCGCCGTCGGGCCGCACGAGCGGGCGCGGCAGGAACGGCACCAGCTCCTCACTGCAGCCGTAGGCGCCCACGGCCGGTCCGCCGCCGCCCTTGGGCGCGCCGAACGTCTTGTGCAGCATGTACATGCAGGCGTCGAAGCCCAGCTCGCGGGCGCGGATCCGCCCCATCACGCCGTTGAAGTTGGCGTGGTCGTAGAAGGCCAAGCCGCCGGCCGCGTGGACGATCTCGACCCAGCGCTTGATGTGCGGGTTGTAGACGCCCATGTCGTCGGGGTTGTTGACCATCAGCGCGGCGGTTCTGTCGGAGACCGCGGCATCCAGCGCCTCGACCGACGGGTAGCCGTCGGGCTCCAGCGGCAGCGTCACGAGCTTGAAGCCGGCCGCCGCGGCCGTCGCCGGGTTGCACGGGTGCGCCAGCATCGTCGTGACGATCTCGTCGCGCTGGCCCAGCTCGCCGCGGGCGGCGTGGTAGGCGCGCGTGATGCACGCGTGCGTGTAGGCCGCGTCGGCGCCGCCGCCGGGCTGGAAGACGAACTGCGACATGCCCGACAGCTCGCGCAGGATCAGGTCGAACTCGTGCACGATCTCCAGCACGCCCTGCAGCGTCTGCTCGTCCTGGCCCGGGTGCAGCTCGGCCAGGAACGGCCGCGCGGCGAGCTGCTCGTTCAGCCGCGCGTTGTACTTCATCGTGCACGTGCCGAACAGGTTCACGCCCATCATCCCGAGCGTCATCTGCGACAGGTGCAGGTAGTGGCGCTGGACCTCGAACTCCGACAGCTCCGGCAGCGCGGGCGCCTGCCTGCGGCGCACGCCCTCCGGCACCAGCGCCGCGCCGTCGCCGACGGCCGCGACGACGTCCGGCTCGGCGGCGCCGACCAGCATGCCGCGCCGGCCCTCGCGCCCCAGCTCGAGCACGACCGGTTCGTCCCAGCGCGCCGCGTGGTAGCGCGGCAGTCTCGTCGTCGTCATCGGGTCGCCTCCGCCAGCGCCGCCACGAGGCGGTCGAGATCGTCCTGCGCGTGCACCTCTGTGACGGCGTAGAGCGCCGATTGGCCCAGCTCCGGATGCGACGCCGACAGGTCGCCGCCGCCGAAGACGCCCCTTGCACGCAGCGCCGCGTTGACCTCGCTGACCGTTCTCCCGCTCGCGTTGAAGTCGACGACCAGCTCCTTGAAGAAGCCGCCCCAGCGCACGCTCACGCCCGGCAGCTCGGCGATCCGCGCCGCCGCGTAGTGACTGCGCTGGAGGATCAGCTCGCCCAGCTCGGCGAAGCCCTGCGGCCCCATCAGCGACATGTAGACCGCGTTGACGACCGCCCACAGGTAGACGGAGTTGCCGGTCCAGTCCTTGCCGTTCTCGCGCGAGCCGTAGGAGGACTGCTCGAACAGCGTCATCGCGAAGCCGCGCTCGCCGGCGGCGCGCGTCGGCGCGATGCTGACCTGCAGCGTCGGATACTCGCGCGCGTAGCGCTCCTCGTCGCGGCTGGCGATGAAGCCGCCGACGCCGCCGCCGCAGTTCATGTGGACGCCGAGCGGCTGCGTCGAGCCGACCGCGATGTCGACGCCGAGCTGGCCGGGCGGCGCGAGCACGCCGAGGCTGAGCGGGTCGACGCCGAGGATCGTCTGCGCCCCGACGCCGCGCGCGAGCGCCGCGATCCGCTCCACCTCGGTCTCGATCACGCCGAGCGAGCCGGGCGTCTCGAGGTAGACGGCGGCGGTCCGCTCGCTCAGCTTCGCCTCCAGGTCGGCGACGTCGAGGCGGCCGCTGGCCGGGTCGACCGCGACCGCGACGATCGCGATGTGGCTCGCCATCTCGATCGGCTCGCAGTAGGTCCGCACGACGGCGAGCCGCTCGCGGTCCAGCGTCGCCGGCACGAGCACCTCGGCGCGGCCGGTGATCCGCTGCGCCATCCGGATCGCGTGCCCGGCGGCGCAGCCCCAGCTGTAGACGGGCAGGCCGACGAAGTCCAGCTCCAGCAGCTCGCCGAGCTGGCTGGCGAACTCGAACCACGCCTGGTTGCGGCCGTGGTCGGACGCGGGCGTCCCCCATTCGGAGGTGACGAACTCGGTCCGCTGCGCGATCTCGTCGCAGATCGCCGGCACGTGGTGCTGCCAGACGCCGCCGCCGAGGAACGACAGCGCCTGCTCGCAGTCGGTGTTGCGCGCGAGCGTGCGGCGCAGATGACGGCTGAGGTCGACCTCGGAGCCCAGCGCCGGCGGCAGCTGCAGCGGCCTGCTGAGACGATGGTCGTCCGGGATCTGGACGAACAGCTCCTCGGCGTCAGCGACGCCGACGGCGTCGAGCAGCTCCTGGCGCAGCTGCGGGGCCGAGTTGGCCATGTAGGGATGGGCGGTCGGTCCTGTCGGCGTCACGTGCGCCTGCCTCCTCGCGGGTGCTCTGGACATCTAGGTCGAGACTCTCATCACGATCGTGCGGCCCGGCGCGACGTGGACGCGCATGTAGCGCGACAGCTCCGCGTCGAGCGCGTCGTCGCCGGTGTCGACGCGCAGCGCCGGCGGATCGAGCCGCAGCAGCTTGTCGGCCGCGGCGATCACCTGGATCCGCTCGTGCCCCAGCCGCCGCAGCACGCGCGGGCTGAGCTGCTGGTTGCCGCGGCCGAACAGCGCGCCTTGGCCGCCGACGACGCCGCAGATCAGGGTCGCGGGGGCGTCGCTGGCGCGGGCGGCTGTGCTGGCGCCATCCCAACGCGTCGCCGCGCTCGGGCGGCTGCGACGGTCGTCATCGTCGTCCAGCAGGGCCAGCAGGCCGGCCTCGTCGAGGTCGCTCGCGACCAGCTCGCCGTGGCGGACCGCGTCGACGCCGAGCAGCGTGCCCTTCAGGCCGAGGTGGGAGAGCAGGCGCGCCGTCGTGCTGCCGGGGCCGACGAGCGTCAGGCGGCCCGGGTCGAGCGTGCGCGCGAGCTGGCGGCAGAGCGCGTCGACGGCGAGGTCGCCGGAGCTGCGCGGCGCGGCCTTCGCGGCGACCATCAGGGCGGGGGCGCGCGGCACGCGCACGCTGCCGTACAGGCGCGTCGAGATGCGGCCGGCGCGCGTCGCGTCCTCGTCCACGTCGGCGACCTCGCCGTCGCGCAGCGCGGCCGGGTCGGGGTCGCGCAGGTAGGCGGCGGCCGCGGCGCCGGCCGCCGCGGGCGTGGCGGCGAAGACGCCGGAGTGCATCTTCACGCCGGTCGGCACGCCGACCAGCGGCAGCGCGTCGCCGATCGCGTCGAGGATGTCGCGCGCGGTCCCGTCGCCGCCGGCGAACAGCACCAGGTCGACCCCGCGCTCGCGCATCTCGGAGACGGCGGCGCGGGTGTCGGCGGCGGTGGTGTCTCCCTCAGACGCATTGCTGGTCAGCGTCACATCCAACCCCGCCGCCGCGGCGATATCGCCGCCGAGCGCGCCCGGCGCGGCCAGGATCTCCAGCGGCGCTTCGCCGCCGGCCAACGTCGCCAGCGCCTGCGCGGCCCGCCGCGGGGCGACCGGTTCGGCCCCCCGCGCACGTGCCAGCGCCAGCGCCTCGGCGCCGTCGGTTCCCTTCAGCGCGACGCGTCCGCCCATGCCGGCGATCGGGTTCACGACGAACCCGAGGCGGCGGGGTGCGGAATGCGTCGTCATCGCTGCATCGTCTTCCTGCTCACGCGAGCGTGGCCGCCACCTCGTCGGCCGCTTCCCGCGCGACGCCGACGATCTCGTCGATCTCCGCGTCGGTCACGACGAACGGCGGCGAGAACGAGATCGAGTCGCTCTCGGGCAGCGCGCGCGTGATCACGCCGCGCTCCAGGCACGCTCTCGTGACGGCCGCGCCGACGCTTCCGAGCGGGTCGAATCTCGTCAACGGATCGCGCGCGGCGACGAACTCGACCGCGCCGACGAGGCCGATCCCGCGCACCTCGCCGACGATCGGATGGCCGGCGAACGCCTCGCGCAGTCTCGCCTGCAGGTGCGCGCCGCGCAGCCGGACCTGCTCCAGCAGGCCGTCGCGCTCGATCACGTCGAGGTTCGCCAGCGCCGCCGCGGCCGCGAGCGGATGCGACGTGTAGGTGTAGCCGTGGCTGAAGGTCGCCCCTCTGCTCTCGTCGGCGAGCACGCGCCAGACCTTCTCGGAGACGATGCAGGCCGACAGCGGCACGTACGCGGACGTGACGCCCTTGGCGATCGTCATCAGGTCCGGCTCGATGCCGAGCTGATCGCTGCCGAACCAGGTGCCGAGACGGCCGAACCCGCAGACGACCTCGTCGGCGATCAACAGCACGTCGTATTTGCGCAGAACAGCCTGGATCGCTGCGAAATACCCGGCCGGCGGGACGATCACACCGCCGGCTGCCTGCACCGGCTCGGCGATGAACGCCGCGACGGTGTCGGGGCCCTCCGCGATGATCAGCGCTTCCAGTTCCCGCGCGAGGCGGGCGCTGAAGTCGGCGTCGCTCTCGTTCGGCAGCGCCTCCCAGAGGCGGTGCGGCGCACGCGTGTGCACGACGCCGTCGATCGGCAGGTCGAACATCTTGTGCATGCCGGGCAGGCCGGTGAGGCTGGCCGAGGCGATCGAGACGCCGTGGTAGCCCCGCAGACGGGAGATGAACTTCTTCTTCTGCGGGCGCCCGAGCAGGTTGTTGTACATCCGCACGAGCTTCATCTGCGTGTCGTTGGCGTCTGAGCCGCTGTTGCCGTACAGCACCTTCGACATGTTGGCGGGGGCCTTCTCGAGGATCCGCGCCGCCAGCAGCGCCGGCGTGTCGGTCGCCATCGAGGAGAATGAGTGGTAGTAGGCGAGTCTGAGCGCCTGCTCGCGCAGCGCGTCGGCGATCTCGACGCTGCCGTAGCCGACGTTCACGCACCACAGACCCGCCATCGCGTCGAGGTAGGTGCGGCCGTGCTCGTCCGTCAGCGTCGTGCCTCTGCCGCTGACGATCATGCGTCTGGGGCCGGCTCTTTCGTGCTCCCCAGGCACGCTGAATGGGTGAAAGACGTGGCGGCGATCGAGGTCGGCCAGCGCGTCTTGTGAGGGTGTCGTCGTCATGTCCCTGCTCGGATTGCGGTCAAGTGCACGATATGCGAACCTTCGCAAAACCGATCGCTGCTGTCCACCCCCCCGTCGGGAGACCGCCCATGTCAACCGCTCTTCACCTCGATCTGAACGACCGCGCGCTGCTGCGCGACCAGCTCCTCATCGGAGGTGAATGGGTCGACGGCGCAGCTGGCGCACGCGACGACGTGACCGACCCCGCCACCGGAGGGCTCGTCGGCCAGGTCGCCGCCGGCACGCGCGCCGACGCCCGCCGCGCGATCGAGCTCGCCGACGCCGCGCAGCGCGACTGGGGCAGAACGCCCGCCAAGACGCGCTCGAGAATCCTGCGCGCCTGGCACGACCTGATCGTCGAGCACGTCGACGACCTCGCGATCCTGCTGACCGCCGAGCAGGGCAAGCCGCTCGCCGAGTCGCGCGGGGAGATCCTCTACGGCGCCACGTTCATCGAGTGGTACGCCGAGGAGGCCAAGCGCGCCTACGGCGAGGTGATCCCCTCTCCCGCCGACGGCCGCCGCCTGCTGACGCTGCGCAAGCCGATCGGCGTCGTCGCGGCGATCACGCCGTGGAACTTCCCGATGGCGATGATCGCGCGCAAGGCCGCGCCGGCGCTCGCCGCCGGCTGCACGATCGTGATCAAGCCCGCGCCGACGACGCCGCTGTCGGCGCTCGCGCTCGGCGAACTGGCGCAGCGCGCCGGCGTGCCCGCGGGCGTGCTGAGCATCGTCTGCGGGCCCGCGGAGGAGGTCGGCGGCGAGCTGGCCGAGTCGCCGCTGGTGCGCAAGATCACCTTCACCGGCTCGACCCCGGTCGGCAAGCTGCTGATGACGCAGGCCGCGCAGACGGTCAAGCGCGTGTCGCTGGAGCTGGGCGGCAACGCGCCGTTCATCGTCTTCGACGACGCCGATCTCGACGTCGCCGTCAGAGGCGCGATCGACTCGAAGTTCCGCAACGCGGGTCAGACGTGCGTCTGCGCCAACCGGATCCTCGTGCAGGACGGGATCCACGACGCGTTCGTCGAGCGCTTCGCGGCCGCGACCGCGGCGCTGCAGGTCGGCAACGGCTTCGACGACGGCGTCGAGCAGGGTCCGCTGATCGACGATCGCGCGCTGGCGAAGGTGCGCGACCACATCGAGGACGCCGTCACGCACGGTGCGTCGGTCGTCGTCGGCGGCGACGCGCACGAGCTGGGCGGGACGTTCTTCCAGCCGACCGTGCTGACCGGCGCGACGCCGGCGATGCGGATCGCGGTCGACGAGACCTTCGGCCCGGTCGCGCCGGTCTTCCGCTTCACGACGGAGGAGGAGGCGGTCGAGCTGGCGAACGCGACCGAGTCGGGCCTCGCGGCGTACTTCTGCACCCAGGACCTGGGTCGCGCCTGGCGCGTCGGCGAGGCGCTCGAGTTCGGCGTCGTCGGTGTGAACACCGGCCTGATCTCCTACGAGGGCGCCCCGTTCGGCGGCGTCAAGCAGTCGGGCCTCGGCCGCGAGGGTTCGCGCCACGGCCTCGACGACTTCCTCGAGATCTCCTACCTCTGCATCGACGGGCTCGGGGTCTGAGGAAGGCGCCGGACTGGGCCGTGCGGGTGGCGACGGTCCCGCTGACGCGGCGCGCGGGCGCTCGCCGAGGCGCCGGGCGGCCCGCACGGGTGGCGCGTGTGCGCGGGGCGCGGTGGCGTCGACGCGCCGAGAGCGCGAAGATGCGGCGCATGGCTGGCATCGCTGCGACCCCGCTCGGCCCCGAGGACCGCGCGATCCTCGCGCTGGAGAGCGCGACGGTCGCCGGGCACACGTGCAAGGTCGTGCGGCTCGGGGCGGGTGATGAGGGAGTCGGCGCGCCGAGCATCGACGCGCTGCGCACCCGCATCGCCGACCGGCTCGTCGACGCGCCGCTGCTGACCTGCATGCTCGGCAGCGAAGGCGGCGTCGTCGCATGGGTGCCCGATCCGGCGTTCGACGTCGCCAGACATGTGACGGAGGCGCCGGTCGACGGCCCGCTCGACCGCGGCGGCGTGCTCACCGTGGTCGCGTCGCTGTTCGCCCAGCACCTCCCGCGCGACCGCCCGCTCTGGAAGATGGACGCGATCCACCTCCCCGACGGCGGCGCCCTGCTCGTCTGGCGCATCCACCACGCCCTCGCCGACGGCACGGCGACGATGCGGTATGCGCGGATGTTGTTGTGGGACGGGGATGATGCGGCCGCGCCCACGCGCACGAGCGACACGCAGACCCGCGCCAGCGGCCCGCTCGCCACCGGCGCCGCCGCGCCGCACGCCGCCGCAGCGGCCACCGCCCACCGACGCGCCCGGCTCGCCGCCGAGCACGCCGCGGACGAGCGTCGGCGGCGCGGGCATCTCGCCGCGTTCCTGCGACGGGAGTACGCGCGCTCGCACGAGCGCTCGCCGTTCGACGGCACGATCGGTACGCGCCGCGAGATCGGCTTCGCCGCGATCTCCTTCGCCGCCCTGCACGACGCCGCCCGCACGCTCGACGGCGCGACCGTCAACGATGGCGTGCTGGCGGTCGTCACGGGGGCGCTGCGGCAGTGGCTCGTCGCGCGCCACGGCACGCTCGGGGACCTGCGCGTGCGCGTCCCGGTGAGCCTCCACCACGAGGGCGACGACGCCGCCAACCGCGACTCGTTCTTCTCGCTCGCGCTGCCGCTCGGGCTGTCCGACCCAGTCGAGCGTCTGCGCGCGATCCACGCGCAGACGAGCGTGCGCAAGGCCGACCACGATGCCGAGCGGCGCGAGCTGCTGCTGCACGAGATGGGTCACGTCTCGCCGCAACTGGCCGACCTCGCGACGCGTCTGGAGCGAAGCCCGCGACGGTTCGCGTTGAGCGTCTCCAACGTCGTCGGCCCGCGCGCGCCCGTGGAGCTGCTGTCAGCGCCGGTGCAGGCCCTGCACGGCCTCGCGGAGATCGGCGAACGCCACGCCCTGCGGATCGCGGTCACCTCGTTCGCCGACCGCCTCTGCTTCGGCCTGCTCGCCGATCCGTTGCTGGTTCCTGACGTTCAGACGATGGCCGCGGCGATCGAGGTCGAGGCCGAGCTGCTGAGGGCCGCAACGGCGTGAGCGGGCGCTGTCCGCCGCGTTCCTCTCTGACCTTGACGCCGTCGAGGAACCAGATGCGACGCCCGTCCGGGTAGCTCGCCGCCGGCCCGTCGGCGCGGTGACGCAGCCCGTTCTCGTACCACTTCTCAGTTCCGTTGACGTACACGCATGCGGGCGCGCCGACGCGATGACGTCTGCCGTCGCGGTACCACTTCTCCGAACCGTTGGCATGGATGACCGCAGGTCCGTCGTCGCGGTGCAGGCGCCCGTGCCTGAACCACTCCTCGCGGCCGCTGGGGAAGACCCGCGCAGGACCATCGTCCCGGTGCAGGCGTCCCTGTTCGTCGCGCCATTCGAGTGTCGCCATGGCGGTACAGGTACCCGCCCGCTCGCCACAGCGCTCGAGTCCTTCAGCGCGTCATGCGCCGCAGCCGACCGTCGCGCAGCTCGTAGACCGCGTCGAAGCCGTCGAGTCCGATCCGCTCGTGCGTGATCACGAGCACGCCGCGGTCGCTCGCGGCGGTCGCGAGGTCGGACAGGAACGCGCGCGCGGCCGGTGGGTCGAGCATCGCGGTCGGCTCGTCGAGCAGCAGCAGCCGGGCGGGAGAGACGAGGCAGCGAGCGAGCGCGATCCGCTGCCGCTGCCCGCCCGAGACCGCGAATCCCTCCTCGCCGACGAGCGTCGCGGCGCCGTCGGGCAGCGCGTCGAGCCAGCCCCCGAGCCCGCTCGCCCGCAGCGCCCGGTCGACCGCCTCGTCACTCGCCCCCGGCGCCCCGATCCGCACGTTGTTCGCGATCGAGGTCGCAAACAGATGCGCCTCCTGACCGGCGAGCCGCACGTGCGCGCGGACAGCGGCAGGATCGAGGGAGTCGAGCCGACCGGCCCCCAACGCGATCTCACCGACGTCCGGCCGCACGAGTCCCGCGAGCAGTTGGACGAGCACCGTCTTCCCCGCGCCGCTGGCCCCGATCACCGCGATGCGCTCCCCCGGCGCGAGTTCGAGGTCGATCCCGTCGAGCACCAGCGCCGCCCCCGGTCCGCCCGGCCGATGCGCGACACCACGCGCCCGAAGGACCGCGCCCACCGGAGCCGCATCCGTCCGCCCCGTCTCAGGGAGGAGCGACGATCTGCTGTCGCTGTACAGCAGTGATCCTTCGCTCCTCCCCCCGTCGGCCTGCTCGCCGACCGCCTCGTCCAACCGCCGCTGCGCCGCGGCGACGCTCACCGCGCGCGTTGCGGCTTCGGGGAGTGCGGCGATCGCTTCGAAGGCGCCGAGCGCGAGCAGCGCGAGCGCGCCGAGCCAGACGGGATCGAGGCTGCCGTCGCGCGCCGGACCGACCGCGACGAGCAAGGTGCCGATCAGGGCCGCGCCCGCGAGCAGCGTGCCGAGCCCCTGCGCCAACGCGGCGGCCGCGGCGTCGCGGCGCCCGATCCGCGTCAGCTCGGCCGACGCCCTGTCGATCCGCGCGAGCCGCTCACCGGCACGACCGGCGAGCGCCAGCTGCGGCGCCGCGTCGATCGCCTCGACCAGCTCGTCGACGAGCGCCGCCCGCGCGTCCCCCTGCCGCCGCAGCTCGCCGCGCGCGGCGAGGTACGCCAGTGCCGGGACGACCGTCCCGGCGATCAGCATCCCGCCACCGAGCACGAGCCCGGCGGCCGGCAGGATCACCGCCGCGAGCACGGTCGTCACGGCGGCCGCCGCGCCCGCGACCACCAGCGGCTGCCGTACCCGCACGTCGCGATGCTGCAGTTCGTCGACGTCGACGACGAAGCGGCTGAGCAGGTCGGCGGCGGGCAGCGCGGTCGCTCCTCGACGGTCTCTCCCCGGCTCCGCCACCAGCCGCCGGTACCAGCGCACACGCAGCTCGGCGAGTTGGCGGAACGCGAGGTCGTGGGCGGCGAGGCGCTCGCCGTAGCGGCCGAACGCGCGCACCAGCCCGAGGGCGCGGACGACGACGATCGCCGCCAGCAGCGCGAGCACCGGCGGCCGCTGCGCCGCTCGCGTCACGAGCCACCCCGACGCCGCCAACAGGACCGCGCCGGCGATCGCGGCGGCCGATCCGAGCACGACGACCCGCGTGCGCCGGCGAAGGTCCGCGGCGTCTGCCGTCGCGACGCTCATACGACCACCGCCGTGCGACCAACGTGGACGATCCGCCACCGACCGGCTGCCGCGCTCATACGGCAACCACCTCGCCGGCAGACGCGATCCGCCCGCCACGCAGCTCGACGACCGCGTCGCAAACCGACATCACCGCGGGGTCGTGCGTCGCGACGACCGCGGTGCGACCGGCGGCTGCCGCGCGGATGCCGGCGGCGGCGGTGGCCGCGCTGTCCGGGTCGAGGTGTGCGGTCGGCTCGTCGAGCAGCAGGATCGGCGCACGCGACAGCAGCGCTCCCGCCAACGCGAGGCGCTGCGCTTGACCGCCCGACAGTCCGCGGCCACCGGCGCCGACGGGGGTCGCGAGTCCCGACCCGAGCTGCTCGACCACCTCACTCGCCGCCGCGCGCCGCAGCGCGAGCGCGATCTCGTCCGAGACCGCGTGGGGGTGCTGGAGCGCGATCGTCCCGCGCAGGGCGCCGCGCAGCAGCGCCGGGCGCTGCGGGAGCCAGGCGATCTCGCGCCACCACTGCTCTGCGGGCATCGCGCGCAGGTCGCGCGTGCCGCATTCGACGCGGCCCTCGTCCGGATCCGCCAGTCGTGCGAGCAGCCGCAGCAGCGTCGACTTGCCCGCGCCGGATGCGCCGACCAGCGCGGTCAGCGTGCCGGGCGCGAACGTCACGTCGAGTCCGTCGAGCGCCGGCGCCCGACCCGCCCCGCCGGCCACCCGCACCCCGACGACGCGCAGCTCCGCCGCCGCGACGTCGAGCAGCGGCACGTCTTGGTCGCTGAGCAACCAAAAGGTGTCGGTGCTCCCGTCCACCCGCGCCGACGGCGCCTCCATGACCTCCAGCAGGGTCTGCGCCGCCTGGGCGCCGTCCTCCGCCGCGTGGTAGCGCTGGCCGGCGAGGCGGAGGGGGTTGTAGATCTCGGGGGCGAGCAGGAGGACGACCAGGCCGGCCTCGAAGCCGAGCGATCCGCTCGCCAGCTGGACGCCGACGACGGCCGCCGCGATCGCGGTGCCGACCATCGCGAGCAGCTCCAGCACCAGCGCCGACAGGAACGCGACCCGCAGCGCCGCGACCGACTCCGCGCGGTAGCGCTCGCCGATCTGCCCGAGGGTCGCCGCCTGTGCCTCCGCGCGGCCGTGGGCGCGCAGCGTCGGCAGCCCGCGCACGACGTCGAGGAAGTGCGCGCCGAGCACTCCGAGCGCGAGCCGCCGCTCGCCGATCCGCGCCGCGCTCTCGCGCCCGACGAGCACCATGAAGATCACCACCAGCGGCAGCGTCAACCCCAGCAGCACCCCGACGAGCGGGTCGTGCCAGAGGACGATCGCCACCAGCGCGGGCGGCACCGCGCCCGCCAGCGCCAGCTGCGGGACCGCCTTCGCGTAGTAGTCGGAGAGCGCGTCGACGCCGTGGACCGCCGCGGTCGCCAGCTCGCCGCGACGCGCCTCGTCGACCCGCGGCGTCTGCGCCGACAGCACGTGCGCCGCGACCCGGCGGCGCAGCTCCCCCATCGCCGCCGCGCCCGCCCGGCGACCGAGCCACTCCGTCGCAGCGGCCGTCGCCGCCCGCCCCGCGACCGCCGCCCCGAGCACGATCAACGCCCCGCGCAGCTCCCCGACCCCGCGCCCGCGAAACGCCGCCCCGTCGACGACGTGCGCGAGCGCCAGCGCCTGCACGACCAGCAACCCAGCGCTCACGACCCCCGCCGCGATCGCTCCGCCGAGCAGCAGCCGAGCACGCGGCGCGATCCCGAGCAACCGCCGATGGATCGCTCTCGCGTCGGCGCGACCGGAGCCACGACCGCGTCGGAGCCGAGCGAGCAGGCTCATGGCTCCTCGGCCCGTCGCCGGAACCCCGGCCCGCCGACCGGACCGCCCGACCCAGCGCCCGACCCCACCACCCGCCCAACCAGCTCCACCGGACTCGGCACCCTCTCCCCGACGTCCGCCCGCGTGATGCGGTGGCGGAAGAGCCAGTAGCTCCAGGCCTGCAATCCGATCAGCAGCGGAAGCAGGATCACGACCAGACCCGTCATCAGCGCGAGCGAGTAGCTGCCCGCTGCCGCATCTGACAGCAGCAGCGCGTGACCTCCGTCGGCGCCCGCGATCCCGGCCGGAAACAAGACCGCGAACCACGTCACGACGAGCAGCGCGATCGCGCTGCAGCCGGCCGCGAAGGCGACGCCCGGGCGCCGCCCGATCCCGGCGCCGCCGACGAGCGCGAGCGCACCGATGCAGCAGACCGCCGCGATCCACCCGACGACGCCGGGAGCGTCGAAGCCAAGCACCGTCCACCCCACCAATCCGCCCCCGACCGCAACCGCGAGCGGCCCCGCCACGCGCAGCTGCCGCGACGCCGCGTCCCGCACCGCTCCGTCGGTCCGCAGCGCCAGGAACGCCGCGCCCAAGGTGCGGCACAGCACGACCAGCGCCAGGCCGCCGAGCACCGAGTAGACGGAGAACACCGCGAACGGCCCGTCAAGCACCTGCGACGACGGAGCGCCGGCCCCGAGCACCAACCCATGCACCACCGCGCTCCACATCAGCCCCCAGCAGAACGGCGCCACCGTGCTCGCGACCGCCAGCATGCGCTCCCACCCGCGCCGCCACGCCTCCGACTCCCGCTTCCCCATCAGCTCGATCGACGCGTTGCGGGCGATCAGCGCCAGCAGCACGACCGCGAGCGGCAGGTAGAGGCCCGAGGACCAGGCCGCGTACCAGCCCGGGAAGGCGCCGAACATCGCGACGACGGCGACGACGACCCAGACCTCGTTCGCCGCCCACGTCGGGCCGATCGTGTGCAGCGCGACGCGGCGATCGGCGTGGTCGGCGCGGACGCGTCGCAGCAGCATTCCGACGCCGAAGTCGAACCCTTCCAACACCAGGTAGAGGACCCACAGGCCCACCACCAAGACGAACCAGATCGATTGCAGGACGGTCAGATCGGACATCGCTCGAAGCCCTCCTAGTACGTCAGTGCGAGGTCGGCGGAGGAGCGGCGACCGGGTGCGCCGGCGCCCGGGAGGTCGACGACCGAATGGGCGCCCTCCAGCCCCTCCCGCACCTCGTGCGCCGCGACTCGTCCGGCGAAGAAGAACGCGATCGCGTAGAAGGCGAGGTACGCGCCGAGCGACAGCGCCACCGCGACGACGCCGACGTTCGGCGAGTTCGCCACGTCGGTCCGCAGCAGGCCCTCGACGATCCACGGCTGGCGGCCGCCCTCGCGCAGGATCCAGCCGCCGGCCTGCGCCACGAACGGCAGCGTCGCGGCCAGCAGCAGCACGCGCAGGAACCGCCGCGAGTCGAACAGCGCGCCGCGCCACAGCAGCCAGACGCCGAACGCCAGCAGCCCGATCAGCGCGGTCCCGCTGCCGACCATCAGGCGGAAGCTCCAGTACATGAGGCCGACGACCGGCGTGTAGTCGCCCGGCCCGTATCTCTCCTCCGCGGCCGCCTGCAGCCTGTTGATCCCCTGCACCGTCGAGTCGAACGAGAACGTGTTCAGGAACGACAGCGCGACCGGCAGCTTGACGTCGAGGATCAGTCTGCCCGGGTCCGTCGAGACCCCGCCGAGGGCGAACAGCGACAGCCCGGCGGGCGACTCGGTGTCGTAGAGCGCCTCGGCCGCGGCCATCTTCATCGGCTGCTGCTGCGTCGCGAGCATCCCCTGGAAGTGGCCGAAGGTCGCGGCGCCGAGCGCCGCCACCAACCCGACCTTCACCCCCATCGCGACGACCGGCCGGAAGACCTCCGCGTCGCGTCCGCGCAGCAGTTGCAGCGCGGCGACGGCGAGCACGATCAGCGTGCCGGCGAGCAGCGCGCCGAACAGCACGTGCGCCGTTGTCAGCGCGATGTTGAGGTTGAACAGGACGGGCAGGACGTTGGTGAGCTGCGCATGGCCGTCGACCAGTCTGTAGCCGGTCGGATGCTGCATCCACGTGTTCGCGACGAGGATCGCGTAGGCGGACAGGACCGCGGCGCCCGCGACGATCCAGACGCACGCCAGGTGCAGCCGTCTCGGCAGCCGCCCCCAGCCGAACATCCAGAGCCCGAGGAAGACCGCCTCGACGAAGAACGCGCCCAGCCCCTCCAGCGCCAGCGGAGCACCGAAGACGTCGCCGACGTAGGCGGAGAAGCGCGACCAGTTCATCCCGAACTGGAACGTCTGCAGCAGCCCGGTCGCGACGCCGACGGCGAACGACAGCAGCATCAGCTTTCCGTAGAAGCGCGTCAGCCGCAGCCAGCGCTCGTCGCCCGTGCGCTGCCAGCGCGTCTGCATCACGGCGACGTGCAGCACGAGGCCGATCGAGATGCCGACGATGGCGAAGTGCAGCAGCGTGGTGAGGCCGAACTGCCAGCGGGCTAAGTCGAGACTGTTCACGAAGTGGCTCCTGTCGCAGGTGGCCGCCGCGTCGTGCGGAGGACCGGTGGTGCGGGCGATCAGGACCCAGCGACGGCGTCGTCGTGAACAGCGCGTCTTTCCCAACCCTAGCAATGGCGAGTCTTCGGCCGCGTAGGCTCCACCGCATGGACGCGAAGCCGCAGACCGCGCGCCGCGAGGCGATCCGCTCCGGGCTGCTGCTCGGCTGGCTGTCGGTCGCGGCGGTGCTGGTGGCGGTCGCGCTCGACGTCGGCGCGCGCCACCCGGCGCTGGTCGTGGCGCTCGCGCTGATGGGCGCCGCCGCGAACCTCGGGATGGCGCTGCTGCCGTGGACGCGGCTGCTGGTCAAGGGCGATCTCATACGCCTGGACCTGTGGGCCGGCGGGTTGCTGCTGTTCGTCGCCGCGCTGGTCCTCGTCGCGGGCGCCCAGGCGCGCTTCGACCTGCTGCTGTTCCTCGTGCTGCCGTTCATCGCGCTGACGCACGAGGGCCGCAGACTGACCGCCTGGCTGACCACCGCCGCAGTCGTCTTCGCCGCCGCGATGATCTTCGCCCCCGCCCCGCTGTCGACCGCCGAGGTCGCGTTCACCGCGCTGCTGTTCGCCGCCTCGGTCCTGTTGGCGCTGGCGCTCGCCCGGGCCACGCGCGCCAACGCGGCGGCGGCGGCGCGCGCCGCGGCGCAGGCCGAGCTCGAGCAGGCGCTGCTGGCCGAGTCCCACCACCGCATCAAGAACTCGCTGCAGACGGTGGCGGACCTGCTGCTGCTCGGCCGCCCCGGCGACGGCGCCGGCGCGGAGGCGTTCGACGCGACCGCCGCGCGGATCCGCTCGATCGCCGCCGTCCACCACCTGCTGGCGGGCGAGCGCGGCGGCACCGTCGCGACCGACCAACTGCTGCGCACCGTGGTGGAGGCGCTGGCCGCGCCGGGCGAGGAGGTCGTCGTCGTCTCCGACGAGCTGCGGCTCGCCTCCGCGCAGGCGCAGCAGCTCGGCGTGATCGCCAACGAGCTGATCGCGAACGCGCTGCGGCACGGCTCGCCGCCGGTGACGGTGGTGCTGGCGAACGGGCCCGGCGCGGCGCGGCTGGAGGTGCGGGATGCGGGAAGGTCCGCACCGAGTTCGATCGAACGGACGACGACGACCACGACCACCAGAAGCGGCCTCGGCCTGACGCTCGTGCGGCAGATCGCCGAGCGCGGGCTCGGCGGCGAGTTCGACCTCTCGACCCAACCCGACGGCTCCACCAGCGCCGTCCTGCGCTTCAATGTCGGCGATGCGGATTCTGATCGCTGAAGACGACCC
Source organism: Conexibacter sp. CPCC 206217 (assembly GCF_030646165.1). Taxonomy (GTDB): domain Bacteria; phylum Actinomycetota; class Thermoleophilia; order Solirubrobacterales; family Solirubrobacteraceae; genus Conexibacter. The sequence goes on from NZ_JAUTDO010000001.1 coordinate 293,607, forward strand.
GGTCATCGCGATCGGCCTGACCGCCCGCCTGAAGGCCCTCGGCCACGAGCCCCTGGGCCCGGCCGCCGACGGTCAGCAGGCGGTCGAGCTGGCCCGCGAGGACCCGCCGGACCTGTACCTGTTCGACGTCGACATGCCGCGACTGGACGGCCTCTCGGCCGCGCGCAAGCTGTCGGAGGAGGGTCTGCGACGGCCGATCGTGATCATCACCGGCGTCGACGACCCGGACCTGATCGAACGCTCCGTCGCGACCGGCGTCAGCGCCTACCTGACGAAGCCGATCGACGACCGCGCGCTGGAGGCCGGCATCCGCCTCGCCGCCAGCCGCCACGCCGAGTTCCGCGCGATGGAGGCGGAGGTCTCCAAGGCCCAGCAGGCGCTGGAGGACCGCAAGACGATCGAGCAGGCGAAGGGCCTGCTGATCGCCGCGACCGGCATCAGCGAGCCGGAGGCGTTCCGCCGCATCCAGCGCGCCGCGCGCGACCGCAACCTCAAGCTCGTCGAGGTCGCCCGCCGCATCGTCGAGCAGAGATCGCTGCTGGAGCAGCCGGGCGCCGGCGAAACAGTCTGAGCAGGCAAAAACAGTCCGCCCGCCGGCGTGGCTATCGTGCTCGGCCCTTGTGAGTCCGGTCCCGTCGACAGCTGCGCTCGGATCCCTTCCCCCCGCCCTCGGCGGGGCGGTCGACGAGGCCGTGGGCCGGCGCTCGCGCGCGCTGCTGTACGCCGCCCGGATCGGCCACATCGAGGACGCGCGCCAGCGCTCGCAGGACGAGCGGCTGCGCCCGTACCGCGCGCCGGAGCTGTGCCTGCACGCGATCGACGCGGTCGCCGTCCGCATGGACCTCGAATCGGGTGCGACGTGGGAGCAGGCGCGCGAGGAGGTCGCCGCCCAGGCCGCGCGCCAGCACCCGGCCGGCGACGACGCCGACCACCGCCACGTGGCCGAGTGGCTGCTGCGCCAGCTGACCGACGAGCACGACGCGGAGTGGCTGGACGCCGGGGCGGGCGCGAGCGGCGGGGCCTGGGCTGGCGCCGGCACAAACCGCGCCGCCGACGACGCGACGAGCGGCGGGGCCGGCCGCGCGAGCGGCGCCGCGGTGCGCCGCACCCACCGCGTCTTCCTGCTGTACGAGACCGAGCAGTCCGGCCTGCACCACCTGCGCGCCCGCGACCAGGCGATCAACGTGCTCGTCGATGCGCTCGACCTCGACATCGACTCCGCCCAGCACGCCGCCGAGGCGCGGCTGGAGCATCTCGTGCGACGCGGCCGCCACGACGACGCCTACCTCGCCGCGCGCGACAGCCGGATGCAGTCGATCCGCTTCATGGAGCAGGTCCGCGACGACCTGCGCGAGGCCGAGCGCGACCTGCGCAGCGAGCATTGGTCCTCCACGGTCTCCCCGCGCCTGAGCGCCGCGCTGGACCACATCGTCGACCGGATCCGCGTCGAGGAGCGCCTGAAGGGCTTGATCGACGCCGCCGGAGATCGCGCGCAGGACGAGGACTTCCGCTGGATCCCGCGGACGGTCGAGCTGCTCGACGAGTGCCTCGACCGCCACCAGTCGCTGCAGCAGGTGATCGCCGAGGCGCGCGACACCTTCCTGCTGGAGCAGCAGCGCCAGCACCTGCAGCCGCGCTCGCGCCGCGCCTACGCCCATCCCGTCAACGAGGTGCTGACGAACGTGCTCACGCGCCAGTGCAGCGCCGCCGACGAGCTGCTCGACGTGGTCGAGATCGCATTGGGCGCCCGCGCCCCGCGGCTGCTGAGCGAATGGGCCGGCGTCGACCTGCTGGCGGTCGAGCCGTCCGCCCCCGCCGAGCACGGCCGCGAGGTCTCCGAGCTGGAGCTGACGCCAGACCGCGAGCCGCTGCTGTTCAGCGCCGCGCAGGTCGAGGCCGCGGGCGCGCTGCTGGAGCGGGTCGGCGCCGAGCCGGTCTCCCTGTCTGCGCTGGCGGCGCAGGCTGACGACCCCGCCCAGGCGCACGCGCTCGCGCTGCTCGCGCTCGCCCACCGCTCGCCCGAGCTGGGCACGCTGCTGGGCCAGGGCATCAGGACCGCGGTGCTGGCCGTGCCGACCGGCGGCGCCGACGGACTGACATCGCCGGGGCTGATGCTGCAGCGGGTGATGTTGGCGGAGCCGGAGTTGGCGGAACCGGAACCGGTCGAAGCAGGACTGGTGGCCGCATGACCCCCGCCGACGACGCGCGCGCCGCCGGGCTGCTCGTGCGGATGTCGCTCAGCGCCCGCAGCGGGCCGTTGAGCGAGGACCATGCGGCGCTGGTCGGGCGCTATCTGGCCGAGCCCTCGCTGCGCGCGGCGACCGACGCGACGGTGGACGGGCTCGGGCTGCGGCTCGTGCACGCCTCCGCACAGGGCGGGCTGCTGCTGACGAGCGCCGGCGCCGACTCGCCGTTCCGGATGCGCCTCGCCGACTTCTTCCCGCGCCAGACGACCGGCGTGCAGAGACGGATGCTGCTGGCATGCGCGATGGTCGCGTCGTTCGTGACGTTCTTCCCCCGCCCCGAGGACCTCGAGGACACGAACGAGCGTCTGCGCCGGCGCGACGTGGACGACGTCGACCGGCTGGTGCGCGACGTCTGCGCCCGACTCGACGCCGAGGCCCGCGAGCGCGGCGAGGAGCTGGACCCGCCGATCGACGAGCCCGACCTGGCGCGCGCGTGGACCGTCTGGCGCCAGACCTCGAACTCGAAGAAGGGCGCCGACGGTCGCGAGCGCGAGGTCGGCACCCGCCAGGTCGTCGTGCGCTGCCTCGACCTGCTCGCCGAGCAGGGCCTGCTGCGCACGATCGTGAAGGGCGAGACCTACGCCTCGACGCGCCGCATGCAGGCGATGGCGCGCGAGCTGGTCGGCTCGCTCGCGTGGTCGCAGGTGGCCGAGGTGGCGGAGGAGGAGGCCGCTGGCGTGGTGGGCGTCGCGAGCGCGGCCGGCGCCGGCGCCGAGGAGTCGATCGCATGAACTGGCGCATGCGACGCGCCCGGCTGGAGGCGGCCGGGCCGGCCGACGCGCGCTACGACGACGTCACGCTGTCGTTCGTCGCCGACGGGCGTGCGGCGCCCAACGCGGTCGTGCTCTTGCGCAACGGCGGTGGCAAGTCGCTGCTGCTGTACCTCCTCTTCAAGGCCCTGCTGCCGCGCCGCACCGACGGCACGAAGACCGCCGAGCAGCAGCGCAACGCGCGGCCGGTGGTGCTCGCCGACGAGTGCGCGACGGTCGCGATCGAGTGGGAGAACCGCGACGACGACAGCCTGCTCGTCACCGGCCACAGCTTCGAGCGCGGCGAGGGCGAGGAGACGCGCTGGCTGTTCGAACCGCTCGACGGCGTCCTGACGCTCGACACGCTGCCGCTGCGCGACGGCGCCCGCCGCCGCACCCGCGCCGGCCTGATCAAGGCGCTGGAGACGGCCGGTCAGCAGCAGCCCGCACTGCAGTTCCGCACGGTCGCGGGCGTCAGAGGCTGGGAGGACGCGCTGCTGGAGACCGGGATCGACCCCGCGATCCTGCGCTACCAGGCGCGCCTCAACCGCAGCGAGGGCGGTGACGACGACGAGCTGCGCTTCAACAGCCCCGAGTCGTTCGCGCGCTTCGTGCTGCAGATGGTGCTGGAGGACGAGCCGCTCGCGAAGCTGCAGCAGCAGGTCCAGACGCATGCCGAGCAGCTGTCGCGGCGCGCGGCGCTCGCATCCGAGGCGGAGTTCTGCCGCGACGTCGCGGCGCTGCTGCGCGACTTGGCCGACGCCCACCGCCGCGGCGAGGAGAGCGCGGCTGAGCGCGAGCGCGCGCAGGCGACGCAGCAGCAGCTCGCCGGCGTGCTCGACGCCGCGATCGCCGCCGGTGCCGCGCGTCGCGCGACGCTGACCGAGCAGCGCGAGCCGCTGGAGCAGCACCGCCGCCAACTCGACGCAACCGAGCGCGACCTCGACGGCGAGACGAAGCTCGTGCGCGCCCGCACCGCGCGACTGCTGTCCGACGCCGCCGAGCAGTCCGTCCGCAGAGCCGCCGACGCCGCCCGCGCCGCCGACGCCGAGCACGGCGCCTGGCAGCTGGTCGAGACGCTCGTGGCGCTGTCGGAGAGCGAGGGCGAGCTGGCCGGTCTCTCCGAGCGCGTCGAGAAGCAGGAGCGCGGCGTCGCCGACGCGCGCGCGGAGCGGCGCGAGGCCGCGCTCGCGCTGGCCGGCGCGCTGCTGCACGCCGCTGCGCGGCTGGAGGACGAGGGCGAGCAGCTGCGCGAGCAGCTGACGCAGGCCGACGGCGCGCAGGACGAGCTGCGGCGTGAGATCGAGTCGCTCGGGCGCCGCAGCGGCGAGCTGAAGCAGCGCCGCGGCACGCTGGAGGCGCAGCTCGACGGCTTCGAGCGCGCGACCGAGCGCCTGCGCGCCGACGAGCTGCTGCGCGACGGCGAGCGCCCGTCCGCGGCGAGCGAGCGCTTCGAGGCCGAGCGCGAGGACCTGATCGGCCAGCGCCACGACCTCGCCGAGCGCATCCGCGACCTGACCGAGCGCCGCGCCCAGACCGAGCAGCGCCGCGACGAGGCGCGCACAGCCGCAACCGAGCATGCGGCGGGGGCGCGCGAGCTGGAGCGGCGGCGGGACGCGGCGGTGGCGCGCATGAAGGACGAGATGGACCCTTCCCTGCACGACGCCCTCGACGTCGCCGCCACCTGGCAGCCGCTCGACGAGCCCGGCGGGGCGGAGCGGGCGATCGAGCGGGCGCGTGCTGCCGCCGACGGACGCCGCGCGACCGTCGCGAACGAGATCGACGCGCGCGCCGCCGACGAGCGTGCGCTGGAGCGCGACGGTCTGCTCGCGGTCGAGTCCGACGTCGAGCGGTTCTGCGACGAGCTGGAGGCGATCGGGATGCAGGCGCTGCCCGCCCTGCGCCATCTCGCCGAGACCGTCAGAGCCGACCAGCTGACCGACGTGATCGCCGCCCACCCGGGCATCGCCGCCGGCATCGTCCTGCTCGACGGCGACCCGCACGACGCCGTCGTCGAACTGACCGCGGCCCGCGTCCGCCTGCCGCGCCGGCCAGTGATCCTGGCGGCGGCAGACGACTTGGCAGCGAGCGCGAGAAGGTCTGCCGCCTCCCCCGCCGTCATCCTCCCGGCCGCCGGCGCCTACGACCCCGAGGCCGGACAGGCGGAGCTGGAGCAGATCTCAGCCGCGGTCGAGCAGCTCAGAGCGCAGCGCGAGGAGTATGGACGGCTGTCCGCGCAGCTCGGGCGGCTCGGTGCGGTCGTCGCCGGCGAGGCCGAGCAGCTGCGCGCGCTGCTGCCGCCCGCCGGGCGCAACGACCGCCGCGTGCTCGGCGCCGTCGCGCGCGAGCTGGCGCGGCGCGAGGAGCAGGCCGAGGCCGCGGCCACGCGCGCCGACGAGCAGGAGCGGATCCATCGCGAGGCGAGCGAGCGGCTCGCCGAGCTGGAGACCCGCCAGCGCGAGGTCGAGCGCGCCGAGCAGCGCTGCGAACGGGCGCTGGAGCGGCTCGCGACGCTCGACGACGTCGACGTCGGAGCGCTGCGCGCCGAGTTCGAGCGCCTCGCCGAGCGCAGCGAGCAGCTGACCGCCGAGGCCGAGGCGACCCGCCGCAGACGCGACGAGCTGATCCGCGACGCGAAGGGTCTCGAAGACCGCCTCGCGACGCTGCTCGGCGAGGCGGCGGGCCTGCGCCGTCGCGCCGCCGAACTGCCGCTCGACGGCGTCGCGGCGGTCGCCGCCGAAGGCTCGCTGTCAGCACTCAGCGAACGGCTGCTGGTCGCCGAGCAGCTGCTGGAATCGCGCATCTCCGACGGCGAGCTGCGCGCCCGCATGGCCGGCGCCGAGGCGCGCGCCGCGCGGCTGCGCTCGGACCTCGAACGGGCCGGCGCGCCCGTCGTCGCCCGCGCCCGCGAGCTGGCCGACTCGCCCGCCGGAATCGACCCGCACACGCTTCGGCGCGGCCAGCGCGAGGCGAAGGAGGTCTACGAGCGGGCGCTGCGCGACCAGGGCGAGGCCGCGACCGTCGAGGGCCAGGCGGCCGAGCGGCTGTTCGCCGCCAACGAGGCGCTCACCCCCGCCGACCGCACGCGCGAGCCGCGCGTGCTGAAGACGCTCCAGCCCGAGGACGCCGCGCACGGCGCGATCCTGCTCGGCGAGCTGAACGAGCTGCGCGCCGCGCGCGAGCAGGAGATCGCCGACAATCGCGCCAAGCTCGCCGACAGCGACGAGCGCCTCACGACCGAGCAGGAGCTGCTGGGCGAGCTGCGCAGCGGGCGCGAGCGGCTCGACGTGGGCGCGATCGGGCGCCCGTCGACGGCTGCCGCCCGCGGTAGGGAGACGTCCTCGCCGGCCCCCCGCCCCCACATCGGCGAGCTGCCTGCCTGGGTCCGGCGCCGCGACCGCATCCACGAGCAGGTGACCGAGGCCGTGCGGGCGGTCGAGACGGCGACGCGCGAGCATGCGGCCGCGCGCCAGCTCGTGCAGGAGCGGCTGCGGGCGATCGCCGACGCGGTCGCCGCGTCCGACGAGCGGATCCCGAGAGGCATCACCGCCCCGCTGCGCGCCGGTGAGGCGCTCGCGCCCGACGCCGGCCGCCTCGAAGGCGAGCTGCGCACGCGCGCCGGTGAGCTGGATCGCACGATCACCGAACTGGAGCGCCACCGCCAGGCGATCGTGGCGCAGCTGCTCGCGGTCGGCGCGGAGGGCGTGCGCAAGCTCGACAAGGTCGCCGCGGCCACGACGCTGCCGCGCGAGGCCGCGCTCGGCGCCTGGTCGGGCAAGCAGTTCGCGCGCGTGCGCCACCGCGCGCTGACCGACGACGCCGCGCGCGAGTCGGCGCTCGGGCGGATCCTCGACGAGTCGGTCGCGCACAATGCGAAGCGGCGCGGGCTCGACCTCGCCTTCGGCGCGACGATGGCGCTGCTGCAGGACGGCCTCGAGGTGACGGTCCTCAAGCCCCACCCCCAGCCCGACGACCGATATCACCCGATCGAGGTCGTCGGCCCTGAGTTCAGCGGCGGCGAGGAGCTGACGATCAAGCTCGTGCTGTTCTGCGCCGTCTCGGCCGTCCGCACGGCCGAGCGCGCCGGCCGCACCCGCGGGATCCGCCGCGCCGGCCCGCTGCTGATCGACAACCCGATCGGCACCGCCAGCCGCGAGTCGCTCGTCGACCTGCAGCTGCGCCTGGCGCGCCATCTCGACGCCCAGTTCATCCCCTTCACCGGGCTGGAGGGCGAGCTGAACGTGACCGGCCGCTTCGCGACCGCCGTCGCGCTGACCAACGACAAGGACCTGCTCGGCGGCATGCGCTACGTCAAGCTCGCCGACGGCGCGACCGCCCCGCCGCTCCCCCCGCGCCCCGCCGACACCCCGCCCGGCTCGGCGCTCGTCACGGCGGTCAGCTACACGCCGCCCCTCGACGTCGCCGCCCTGGCCGACGCCGCCCGCGAGAGCTAGCGCCGCCGGCGAGCTGCCCGAGGACCGAAGGATTGCTACCGCTGAGCGGTAGCAATCCTTCGGTCCTCGCCCGCGTCGCGGCTCAACGGGCCCGTCAGCGGCCGCGGCCGCCGCCGCGCGGCGCCACGCGGCGGGCGTTGGCGGACTGCTCGGAGACGCGGCGGTCGCGCTTGGTCGAGCCGAGGCCCGCCTGGGCGGCGCTCAGGCGCGGCACGGCGGCCCGGCGCGCGACCGTCTGCTCGTCGTCGTGCTCGGCGGCGCTCTCGTCCGTCTCCTCGTACAGTCTCGCGGCGATTCTCTCGGGGCCGCGCAGCGTCGCCACGCCGCGCACGTCGACGGCGATCCGGCCCTCGCCGACGTGCAGCTCCAGCGTGTCGCCGGCGCCGACCTTCGTGTCCGCCGCAGCCGTCGCGCCGTTGACGTGCACGTGCCCGGCCTCGATCGCCTCGAGCGCCTGCGCGCGCGTCTTCACCAGCCGTGCGGCCCACAGCCAGGTGTCGACGGAGACCGGTTCGCGTTTCGTAGTCATACGCCGATCATCGCAGCAACTTCGCCCGCGCAGCCGCGCCGGCGCTCATCCTCTCCAGCGTTCCTCGCGCGCCGCCTCGAACCGCCGCCGGTCGCGCTTGGTCGGCCGCGCGCCGCCTCCCGGCAGCTGCTGCTGGGCCGCCAACCGGCGCTCCGCCGACAGCCGCTCGCGCAGCTCTCTGCTCTCCTCGGTCTCGTCGTAGAGCACCGAGGCGACTCTCGCCGAGCCGCGCATTCTGACGATCCCGCGCACGACGACGGAGATCCGCAGCTCGCCGTTGCGCAGCTCCAGCCGATCGCCGGGCCGCACCTCCTTGCTCGGCTTGACCGGCTGGTCGTTGATCTTGACGCGACCGGCCTTGACCGCCTCCGCGCCGAGGGCGCGCGTCTTGACGAGCCGTGACACCCACAGCCATCTGTCGACGCGCATCGTCTCCGGGGTCTCCATCCGTCCATGATCCCACCCAACGGCGAGCGCGTGAAACCCTCGTGACGGGACGCCAGGCCGGGCGGTCGGCTCGCTACACTCGGCTGGTCGCCGCGACTGGCGTTTACAGGTGGAGCACCACCGGGAACCGGCGACGTGGTTCTCTCCGCCGCGCGCCTGGGCAAGCACGTCGTTCCGATCCCGCGAGAGGACCTCCGCATGTCGAACACTGCCACCACCGTCACGATCCCTGACGATCTCAAGCCGTCGGACGGCCGCTTCGGCTGCGGTCCCTCGAAGGTCCGCCCGAGCCAGCTGGAGCGGCTCGCGAGCGCCGAGGGCGCCGCCGTCATGGGCACCTCGCACCGCCAGAAGCCGGTCAAGAACCTCGTCGGCAGCGTCCGCAGCGGCCTGCGCGACCTCTTCCAGCTGCCCGACGGCTACGAGGTGATGCTCGGCAACGGCGGCACGACCGCGTTCTGGGACGCCGCGACCTTCGGACTCGTGCGCGAGCGCGCCGCGCACCTCGTCTACGGTGAGTTCTCCTCGAAGTTCGCGAAGTCAACCAACGACGCTCCGTTCCTCGGTGAATCGATCGTCACGAAGGCGGACCCCGGCGATGCGCCCGCTCCGGCAGCGCAGCCGGACGCCGACGTGATCGGCTGGGCTCACAACGAGACCTCGACCGGCGTGATGGTTCCGGTGCAGCGCGTCGGCGACGGCCTCGTGCTGATCGACGCGACCTCGGGCGCCGGCGGCCTCCCCGTCGACGCGGCTGACGCCGACGTCTACTACTTCGCCCCGCAGAAGTGCTTCGCCTCCGACGGCGGCCTGTGGCTGGCGCTGCTGTCGCCCGCCGCGCAGGAGCGGATCGCCGAGATCGGCGCGACCGACCGCTGGATCCCCGAGTTCCTCTCGCTGACGACGGCGCTGGACAACTCGAAGAAGGACCAGACCTACAACACGCCGGCCGTCGCGACGCTGCTGCTGCTCGACGACCAGATCAAGTGGATGCTCGACGGCGGCGGCCTCGACGGCATGGTCGCGCGCACGACCGAGTCGTCGCAGCACCTCTACAGCTGGGCCGAGGCGACCTCGTACACGACCCCGTACGTCGCCGACCCGGCGAAGCGCTCGCTCGTCGTCGGCACGGTCGACTTCGACGACGCGATCGACGCCGCGGCGGTCGCCGCGACGCTGCGCGCCAACGGCATCGTCGACGTCGAGCCGTACCGCAAGCTCGGCCGCAACCAGCTGCGCGTCGCGATGTTCCCGGCGGTCGAGCCGACCGACGTGAAGGCGCTGACCGCCTGCGTCGACTACGTCGTCGAGCAGCTCGGGGCGTAACAGCCGGCCGCATCAACTCCCCGCGCCGAACTCGCCGGACGCGAATCCGGCGCCCGAGTTGGAGAAGACCCCGCCATGTGCGGGGTCTTCTGCTTCTCACGCCGGCTCGTCGGCGAACCGCAGCAGGCCGTCGACGCTGCGGCGAAACGTCTGCGCAGCGGCGGCCGGATCGCCGAGATGGCCGCCGACCATCGCGCCGTCGCGGAGCATCACGTACCGCCGCGCCGCGTCCTCGGGCTGCGGGTGGCCGGCTGCGCCGAACGCATCGCGCACGACGCCGAAGAACCAGTCGCGGTGCGCCCGGATGGCCCGGCTGACGGGATTGTCGCGGTCTTCGAACTCCGCGGCGGCGCAGATGAAGGCGCAGCCGCGAAAGCCGGGGGTCTCGATCTGCGCGCAGATGTCGGCGCCCACCGCCGCGAGCAAGCGCTGCGGCTCGTCGTGCGCCGCGGCACGTTCGATCTGCCGCGCTTCGATCGCGTCGTGCACCGTCTGCAGGTAGGCGAGGACCAGATCCTGCTTGCTGGGGAAGTGGCGGTAGAACGTCGCCCGCGTGACGTTGCTGGCGGACACGATGCGATCGACGCCCACGCTGTTGATCCCCTCGGCGTAGAAGATCGCCGTCGCCGTGCTGAGCAGCCGCTCGCGCGCCTCGGAGTCCTTTGCCGGTGGAAGCGTCGTGATCTGCACAGGTCCGAAAGGTACCAGAGAAAGAACGATCGTTCTTGACATCTGCGCTCCGGGCTGCTTGGCTCTTCAGCAATGGAAGAACGACCGTTCTTTCTTGCACCTCGACATCCAAGGAGCTTTCCAGTGTCCGAACCCGTCCCAACGCTCGCCTCGCCCTCCCTCGTGGGACCACGCGCGCTCGACCTCGGCCCGATCGCGCGGCGGATCGCCATGGTGCGCGCCGTGATCGCCCTCGTCTGGGCGGCCGCTCTGGTCGCGGCGATCGGCGACCGCATCCCCACGACCGCGTCCGACGTGACCACGCTGGCCGCCGTGCTGCTCACCGCCTACCCCGTCATCGACGTCGTCTCGTCCCTCGTCGAAGCGACCTCGCGGACCGGCCGCCCGGCCGCGGTCCTGCGGGTCAACGCCGCAATCAGCGCCGTCGCCGCGATCGCACTGGCCGTTGCGACCTTCGCGGGCGACGCCGGCACGACGCTCGTCGCCTTCGGTGCGTGGGCGGGCGTGTCGGGTGCGATCCAGCTCGGCGTCGCGCTGCACCGCCGCCACGGCGGCGACCGTCAGTGGCCGATGATCGTCAGCGGCGGACTCTCGACCGTCGCGGGCATCGCCTTCGTCGCGGCCTCGGCCCAAGACGCCGCGCACCTCGCCAACCTGGCCGGCTACGCGGCGCTCGGCGCGCTGCTCTACCTGGTCTGGGCCATCCGCGCCCGCACCGCGAGCGGCCGCCGCTGACGCGCGCTCGGCGGCTACTCCGCCGCCGGCGACATTGCGGCGACCGCCTCGCGCGAGATCTGCTCGAACTCGCCGGCCATCGCCTCCGCCAGCGCGTTCGCGGCCGACAGCGGGCGGACCATCACCATCAGGTCGTCGATCCGGCCATCCGCGTCGATGTGCAGGAAGTCGCAGCCGTTGACCTGCTTGTCGCCGACTCTCGCCGTGAAGATCAGCGCCACGTCACGTCCGTCGGCGCTCACGATCTCACGCGCGTAGCGCAGATCCGTGAACACGCGCGAGACGCCGCGGATGATCGCCGCGGTGATCTCCCTGCCGGGATACGGCTTGAACGCGACGGGGCTGGTGAAGACGACGTCGTCGGCCAGCAGCGCCTCGATCGCGCCATGGTCTCCGGCCTCCGCGGCCTGGCGAAACGGATGCATCGTGCGACCCTCTCGATCTCCGGAAACGGTGGTCGACGCCACCCTAGCGCCCGGGGATCGGCGGAGATCAGTCGTCGTCGAACTCGTGCTCGTAGCCCTGCCCGGAGCGCGGCTTGGCGCCGAAGCCCTGCTGCAGGCCGCCTCTGACGCCCGGCGGCGGCCCGCCCGGCTGGGGATCGCCGGCCCGGCCGCGCTGAGTCGGGCGGTCTCTGTCGCGGCTCGGCTGCACGCGCTTGGGCTCGTCTCTCTGCTTCGGGAAGTGCGGCGGCCACGGCGCGTCGCCGAGCCCGCCCTCCTCGTCGCGCCGCGCCAGCTCCAGCAGCTGCTCCAGCGAGCCGGGCACGTCGTCGATCGTCGCGGCCGGATCGCCGACGGTGCGCAGGCGCTCGGGGACGGTGTCGATCCGCAGGTCGCCGGGCTCGGCCTGCGGGACCTCGTCCCACTCCAGCGCGCACGAGACGCGGGCATCGACGGTCGGGCGCACGGAATAGCAGGACGCGACGGTGCGGTCGCGCGCATTCTGGTTGTAGTCGACGAAGACGCCGTGGCGCTCCTCCTTCCACCACTTACTCGTCGCCAGGTCGGGCGCGCGCCGCTCGACCTCGCGCGCCAGCGCCAGCGCCGCGCGCCGCACCTCCAGGTGATCCCAGCGCGGCTCGATCCGCACGTTCACGTGGATGCCCTTTGACCCGGAGGTCTTCGGATAGCCGCGCAGCCCGTGCTCGGCCAGCACGTCGCGCACGACCATCGCCGTGCGCCGCACCGCATCCCACTCGATTCCGGGGGTCGGGTCGAGGTCGACGCGCAGCTCGTCGGGGTGGTCGAGGTCGTCACGCCGGGCGGGCCACGGGTTGAAGTCGATCACGCCGAGGTTGTTCGCCCACACCAGGTGCGCCGCGTCGTTGGCGACCAACTCCTCCGCGGTGCGACCGGAGGGGAACGCGACGGTGGCCGTCTCCAGCCAGTCGGGCACTCTCTTCGGCACGCGCTTCTGCCAGATCGGATCCTCGGTGATCCCGTTGACGAAGCGCTTCATCACGGTCGGGCGGTCGCGCAGGTGCACGAGCGCGGCGTCGGCGACCGCCATGTAGTACTGCGCGAGGTCGAGCTTCGTCCAGCCCGGCTTGGGAAAGTAGACCTTGGCAGGGCTCGACAGACGGATCTCACGCCCCGCCACCTCAAGCATCGTGTACTCGCTTCTGGCCACCTGGCGGGACCCTACCGCGCGAGCAAGCGGTGGTCGATGCGGGCGCCGCCGAGCCTCACTCGCCCTGCGCCTCTCTCCGCTGCGCGCGAGCGCGCCGCTTGCCCTCGTGCATCGCCGCGACGCGCGCGACCGGGATCGCGCGGCCTTCCTCGATCAGCTCGCCAGGCAGCGGCTGCGCATCGGGCAGCTCCGCCGCCCACGGGTCACCGGCGCCGATCAGTCTCGGCACGGTGTGGATCGTGAAGTCGGCCGGCACGACGCTGTCGAGCTGGTCCCATCGCAACGGGAACGAGACCGGCGTGCCGGGCCGGATCCGCGGGCTGTACGCGGCGACGACGCTCGCGCCGCCCGCGCGGGTCGCGTCCACGAAGACCTTCCCGCCGCGGTCGGCGACCACGTATTCGGTCGTCGCCAGCTCGGGGTCGAGCCGCGCGGCGCGCACGGCGAGGGCGCGTGTCGCCGCGGCGATCTCCTCCATCGTCGCCGGTTGCGCGATCGGGACGAACACGTGCACGCCCTTCGCGCCGCTGGTCTTGACCGCGCCCGCGAGCCCGGCGTCCGCGAGCGCCTGGCGGACGAGCTGCGCACTGCGCACGACGACGTCGAACGACGCGCCGGCCGGCGGGTCGACGTCGAGCACGAGATCGCTCTGCGGGTGGCCGGGCACGTCGATGCGCGCCAGTCCCGGATGGTATTCGACCGCGCGCTGGTTGGCGAACCACAGCAGCGTCGGCCAGTCGTCGCAGAGCGCGTAGGCGACGTCGCGCTTCGACGCCTCCGCCCAGATCGTGACCGTCCGCAGCCACGGCGGCGCGTATCTCGGGACGTTCTTCTGCATGAACGGCCTGCGCCCGCGCAGCGCGCGCATCACCGACAGCGGCCGCTCGCGCAGCACGGCGAGGAGGGGCTCGGCGACCGCTTCGAGATAGTCGACCAGGTCCCGCTTCGTCGCCTGCGCACCGTCGAACAGGGGCTGGTCGAGGTTCGTGAGCTGAACCTCCTCGGGGCGTCCCGTCGTCTCGTCCGGTGCCACGCGGCCCACCGTACCGCGTGGCACCGTCGGACCGGCGCTGAGCGCGCGGCACATCCGCGAGGCTCCAGCACGCGTAGTCTCAGGTGAGATGCGATGCAGGCTCCGCTTCACGGCCATCCTGATCAGCGCGTTGACCGCGCTGCTGTTGACGATCGGCCTGAGCGCCTGCGGCGGTGGCAGCGACGACGGCGCGACCAGCGCGACCAGCGCCGAGCGGGTTCCCTCCCCCACGACGCCGAGCGGCGGCAACGTCGATCCCGCCGACGTGCAGGTCGTCCTCGCATGGGCGACGACGCTGCAGCGCGGCGACGTCAGAGGCGCCGCGATGTTCTTCGCGCTGCCGAGCGCCGTCTCCAACGGCGGCAGACCGATCGCGCTGCGGACGCGCGCCGCGGTGCAGGCGTTCAACCGCTCGCTCCCCTGCGGTGCGGACCTGATCGGCACGAGAGCGGCCGCCGACGGCTTCTTCGTCGCCACCTTCCGCCTCACCGACCGCCCCGGCGGCGACTGCGGCACCGGCACCGGCAACACGGCCAGCACCGCCTTGCACGTCACCGACGGTCTGATCGACCACTGGCTCCGCGTCCAGGACCTCGAAGCCGAGCCGGCGCCCGGCACGCCGTCGTAGCCGACTGCCCGCGCGGCGGCCCAAACAGCCCGTCCCGCCTGGCGCGTTCTTACAAGACGCGGTGCGACGGTCGGGGTACGGTGGCGCGCATGACGAACGGATCGACGCAGGGCGCCGGGGAGCGGGTGGCGCGGTACGGGAAGATGGTCGCGAGCGCGGGGCGCGGCGGGGAGGTCGCGGAGCTGCTGCTGGCGGCCGCGGCGGAGATGGACGGCGATCCCGGCTGCGAGCTGTATCTCGTGCAGCACGAGACCGGCGCCCCGGACACGATCTGGGTGACGGAGCTGTGGCGCAGCCAGGCCGACCTCGATCAGGCGATCGCGCAGATCCGCGGCAGCGAGTCGGTGGCGCAGGTGATGGCGCTCGTCGAAGCGGGCGAAGCGGTCGAGCTGACGTTGCTGGGCGGCAAGGGACCGGTGCCGGCGTGAGCGAGACCGCCGACCCCGACCGTCACGACGTTCCCGACGAGCTGCCGATCCTCCCGTTCGCCTCGCAGGAGCTGTTCGCGTCCTGGCTGGAGGAGAACGTCGCGAGCGAGCGCGGAGTGTGGATCAAGGTCGCGAAGAAGGCGACCGGGATCCCGACCGTCACCCATCACGAGGCGCTCGACGTGGCGCTCTGCCACGGCTGGATCGACGGACAGCGGCGCGCGCTCGACGAGCAGTTCTTCCTCCAGCGCTTCACCCCGCGCACACGCGCGAGCAGATGGTCGAAGGTCAACTGCGCGAAGGTGCTGGCGCTGATCGACGCCGGCGCGATGCGGCCCGGCGGGCTCGCGGAGATCGAGCGCGCGAGAGCGAACGGCAGCTGGGACGCGGCGTACGACAGCCCGGCCAACGCCACCGTGCCCGACGACCTGCAGGCCGCGCTCGACGCCGCCCCGGGCGCGGCCGACTTCTTCGCCGCGCTCGACAGCCGCAACCGCTTCAGCATCCTGCACCGTGTCCACGACGCCAAGCGCCCCGAGACGCGCGCCAGACGGATCGCCAGATATGCCGCGATGTGCGCGGCCGGGAAGCAGATCCACCCGTAGGCGCGCAGCGTGCGCGGGCGGAGCCGCGAGCCGCGTGCTAGCTCGGCGGGCGCCGCCGCTCGGCGTCGCGGGCGCGTTCGCGATCCTCGCTGTAGCCGATCTCGAGGAACGCGAACGAGACGACGAGCACGCCGCCGACGCCGAAGATCCCGAAACCGATCGCCTGCAGCGTGCCGTCCGTGATCGTTGCGATCACCGCGCCGACGACGATCAGCACCACCGGCAGGATCATCCGGCGCAGGGCGGCGCGCTTCCATTCGTCGGTCGGCAGCTTCATCTCTCCCACGCTCTGCCCGCGAACGCTACCGCCTACGCCGCCCACCTCAGCCCGCCGCCCAGTACCCGTCGTTGGCCATCGCGGTGAACGACGCTCCCGCCTCCTCCAGCTCCCTGCGCGCGGCGGGGATCGAGACGCCGCGCACCGCCGCTACCTCGGCCGTCGCGAGCGGGTACGGCGCCCACGCCAGCAGCTCGCCGACCGACTCCGGCGCCGCTCTGCGCGGCAGCTGCGGCGCCGCGCTCGCGATCGCGACCTCGTACGCCGCCCACGGCTGGAAGCCGGGCGCCGAGGTCGTCCGCTCGCCCGCCTCGACGACCGCCGAGCTGGCCGTGTAGCGCATGCCGCCGCCGTCGCCGTTGCGGGCGAGCTTGTGCGGCAGCGCCAGCGCCTCGGGCACCGGCGCGCGCGCCGCCGCGACGTCCTCCTCCAGCGCCGCCTCGACCGCGTCGTCGGCGAGCCACGCCTCCAACTCCGCCGCCTCGATGCCCGCGTCCGCCGCGGCGGCGACCAGCGTCGCCGGCTCGTCGATGACCGACCCGAGCGAGTGGACGTGCACGCGAACCGCGCGCAGGAGCGCGTCGGCCACAGCGTCGCCGCGCGACAGCCGCGCGCCGACGAACGCCTTGCACGCCGCGCGCGTCGACGGCAGGAACTCCCGCGCGCCCACCGCCATCGGCATTCCGTACTCGTCGCGCATGCGCTGCGCGTTGGCGACGAGCATGTCGGAGGTCAGGTGCGTCCCCTCGAACGTGCCACGCTCGGAGCGCAGCACGATCATCCGCGTGCGCACGTCGACCGCGTCGCCGTAGTGCCAGCGCACCTGCAGGTCCTGCCGCTGGGCGTTGAAGCCGAACGGGCAGCCGGGATCGGTGAAGATCGTGACGGTCGCTGCGGCTGGGGCCATGCTTGCGCGCTCCTGTGACTTCAAGACTCGGACGGGTTCGACGGGCGTCGAAGAGACTACCCGCCGATCCGCGTCGCGATCCGCCCCGCTGCGGCTGCGCATGGCGATGCCGGCCGCAGCGCTCGCCGCGCGCGATCCCTACGACACCCGCGTCACTCTGATCCGCACCTGCGTCTGGACGCAGACTCTCAGCCCTCTGCCTCTCATCGTCCCGCACCGGCCTCTTCTGAGTTTGCGCTCGATGATCCGCGTCGTCCCGGGCTTCATCCGCAGCAGCTGCCGGGTGCCGTTCGGGATCAGGACTCTGTCGAGACGCGGCGTGGTGCTGCCGAGCGGAAGCCCGTCCTGTCTCGGCTCGGGACAATCGCTGAAATCGGCCTCCGGAGAAGCGCTGACGGTGATCCCCCTGTCGCTGACGAACATCATCAGGAAGCCTCTTCGCGTCGGCGCGAAGCCGCCGCAGTCGTCGAAGCCCTTGTCGTCGAAGACGTCGCCCGTGCACTGCCCGTACTCGCTGCTGGGGCCGCACGGCGAGCACGCCTCCGTCGACGGCGCGAGGTGCGAGCGGAAGCGCCAGTAGCGGATCAGCTCGGTCGTCGGCTGGAGGTCGGAGCTGACCTGGCCCCAGATCGTGTCGGTGAGCGGGTGGCGGATCAGCGCGAGGTTGAACGTCCGCCCCGCCACCGTCTCGAACGCGACCGTGCTGTTGGCGACGGTCCAGTTCGCGCAGTCCTCGGGGTAGTTGCCGTCCTCCAGATGCGACTTCTCGCTCGAGTAGGCGCGCAGCGTCAGTCTGTACTTCGGCGTGTCGGCGGCGCTTGCGGTCGCGGACGCCGCGCCCAGTCCCAAGAGCGCCAGGACGGCGAGCGCTGCTGCGATGCGTTTCATGGCGATGGGGTCCTTCTCAGCGGACGGCGATCGTCGCGCGACGCGCGACCGATCTGCCGGCCTTCGGGGTGAACGTGATCGGCAGCGCCAGGCTGGCGCCGCGGCGGATCTGCGCTGCGGCCGCGACCGCGGCGAACGCGGCGACGGGCGCCAGCGCGGCCAGGAGTGGCAGAGACGACAGACGGCGGTGCGGCCGGCTCCGGAGACGTGATGAGAGCATCGTCGGAGCCTGCGGGCCGGCGGCCTCCTCCACATGGGAGGGAATTCCCTCATTGTTCCTCGCCGGGTTGGGGGTACTGTGCGGCGCAGTGTTCGTTCGCGAGGTGGAGACAGCTCCGCCGCTGGCGGGACGCGATCGGGAACTGGCCGCCGGCTATGACTTGCTCGACGCGATCCGCCGAGGCCGCCCGGCAGTCCTGGAACTGGTCGGCGACGCCGGCATCGGCAAGACCGCCGTCGCGGCCGCCGTCGCCGCGCACGCCGAGAGCGCCGGGATCCGCGTCCTGCGCGCCCGCGCCGCCGCGTTCGAGCGCGGCGTCCCCTACGGCCTCTGGATCGACCTGCTCGACGGCGCGATCGAGGCGCTCCCCCCGATGGCGCTCGACGGCCTCGGTGACGAGCGCACGCGCGAGCTGGCGCGGATCCTGCCGGCGCTGGCAGCGGGTCGCGCCGCTGGTGGCGCCGGCGCGAGCGCCGGTGCGCGTGGCCCCGGCGCCGGCGCGAGCGGCTCCGGCGCCCCGCTGCCGCCCGACCCGGTCTCCTCCAGCGAAGCCCGCTTCCGCCTGCATCGCGCGGTCGGCGCGCTGCTCGCGGCGCTCGCCAACCGCAGCCCGCTCGTGCTCGTGCTCGACGACCTCCACTGGGCCGATCCGGCCGGGCTGGAGCTGGCGCTGCACCTGCTGCGCCACCCGCCCGACGCGGGGGTCCTGATCGTCCTGGCGACCCGTCCGGGCGTCGCCGCGGGCGTGATCGCGGAGGCCGCGCGCGACGTGCCCGACCGTGCCCAACTGGAGCTGGAGCCGCTCGGCGACGACGCCGCCCGCACGCTCGTGACCGGCGTCGAGGACCCGGCCGAGCTGCTGACACGCGCCGAGGGCAACCCCTTCTTCCTGCTCGAACTGGCCCGCGCCAAGCGCCGCGGCGGCGCGATCCCGCGCTCGATCCAGGCCGCCGTCGAGGGCACCGTGCGCACGCTGTCCCCAGTCGCGCGCGACGTGCTCGAAGGCGCCGCGCTGGTCGGCGACCCGTTCGAGCTGCGGCTGGCGGAGATCGCGGCGGGGGCGACGACCGGCCGCGCCGACGGCGCGATCGACGAGCTGGTCGAGGCCGGGCTCGTCGTCGTCGATCCCGGCGACCTGCGCTGCCGCTTCCGCCACCCGCTCGTGCGCCAGGCCGTGCACGAGCGGATCGCGCTCGAACGGCGGCGCGCCGGTCATGCCGCGCTCGCGCAGGAGCTGCGAGCGCGCGGCGCCGGCGTGCGCGAGGTCGCCCCGCACGTAGCGGCCAGCGCGCAGCCCGGCGACGAGGACGCGATCGCGCTGCTCGACGCCGCGGCGCTCGCCGCCCAGGCGGTCGCGCCCGACGCCGCGGCGCGCTGGCTGGAGGTCGCGGAGCGGCTGCTGCCCGGTGGAGGCGCCGACCGCGAGGAACGCCGCCTCTGGCTGCGCCTGCGCCGCTCGCTCGCGCTTGCCGCCAGCGGTCGGGTCGACGACGCGCATGCGGTCCTGCTGGCGGTCCACGACGATCTGCCCGACGGGTCGCTGCTGGCGGTCCCGACCGTCGTGCAGCTCGCGCAGATCGAGCGCGGCAGCGGGCGTGCGCACGACTCGCGCGCGCGGCTGCAGCGCGCGCTCGCCGCCGGCCTCGCCCAGACGCCCGCCGAAGAGGCGCAGCTGCGCGTCGGGCTGGCCGTCTCGTTCGTGCAGCTGCACGACAGGGACGCCGGCGCGGCCGTGCGCGACGCGCTCGCGGTCGCCGAGCGCTCCGGCTCGCTGCTGGCGGTCGCCTCCGCGCGCGCCTGCACGAGCGTGCTGGCCAGCTGGGAGGGCGATCACGCGACCGCCGCGGCGGCTGTCGAACGGGCGCTCGAGGAGCTGGAGCAGGTCGGCGACGACGAGCTGATCCAAGGCCTGGAGATCGTCTACACGCTCGGCTTGATGGCGGTCGCGCACGAGCGCTACGCCCAGGCCGACGCGTTGCTGGAGCGCGCCGCGACGCTCGCGCGGCGCTCCGGCCAGGACTTCGTGCTGGCCGCGCTGCTGACGTTCCGCGGCATGACGCGCTGGAACCTGGGCGACATGCCGGGCGCGCTCGCGACGGTCGAGGAGGGGATCGAGACGGCGCGGCTGATGCGATCCGACGCGACGCTCGGCCACGCGCTCTCGCTCGCGTGCAGCCTGCTGGTGAGAGCGGGCGACCGTGCCGGCGGCGAGCGCGCGGGCGCCGAGGCGCTGAGGATCCTCGCGACCCAGCAGCCCGACGTGCTGACCGCGACGAGCCGTCTCAACGCGGCGCTCTTCATGTCGCTCGACGCCGACCCGGCGCGCGCGCTGCGCGACGCCGCCGCAGCCGCCGGACCATGGCTGGAGCAGACCGATCCCTCGTGGATCTGCCAGCTGGCGGAGTACCTGATCCTCTGCTGCCTGCAGCTCGACGACCGCGAGACCGCGCGCGGCTGGGCCCAGCGCGCGACCGCCGTCGCCGAGCATTCGCGGCTCCCGCTGGCGCTCGCGAAGGCAGCCTCGGCGCGCGCGCTGGTGCTGTCAGCAGACGGCGACGATGCGGGCGCGCTCGCCGCGGCCCTCGAGGGTGTCGTGCGCGCCGACGCGATCGGCACGCCGCACCGCGCGTTCGCGACGAGCGTGCTGGGGCGGGTGCTCGCGACCGCGGGCGAAAACGACGCGGCCGCCGCCGAACTGCGGCGCGCCGCGTCGGAGTTCGACGCCTGCGGGCTGCAGCGCGCGCACGACGCGGCGGCGCGCGAGATCCGCCGGCTCGGCGGTCGTGTGACCGGTCGCGTCGGACGCGAGGCCGGCGTCGAGGGCCTCGCGGAGCTGTCCGAGCGCGAGCGCGAGATCGCCCGCCTGGTCGCCGACGGCGCCGCCAACAAGCAGATCGCGCTGACGCTGCACCTGTCCGAGAAGACGGTCGCCAACCACCTCACGAACATCTACGCGAAGCTCGGCCTGCGCGGGCGGACCGAGCTGGCGGCGCTGGTCGCGCGCGCGCCGCGCGGCGACTGAACGCGAGCGCGGGCCGCGGGTCGGGTCGCCGCCGTCGCCGTCGCGACGGCAGCAACCCGGAATGCGGTCTCTCGACCTAGACGAACCGTCTGACGAACGCGAGCGCCGTGTCGGCGACCTCGTGCCAGCCGCTGTCGATCGTCAGCGCGTGGCCGCGATCTCTCATCTCGACGATCTCGGTGATGTTCTCCTCGTTGCGCTTCTGCTTCTTGAACGAGGCGTTGGCGATCGCCCACGGCACCGTGTGGTCTCTCTCGCCGGAGATGATCAACAGCGGCCCGCGCTCGGGGTTCTTGCTGTTGACCTTCGCCTCGGTCCACGGGTTGAGGTTCGCGGTCGCGGCTTGGAACAGCGGCGCGCCGGGCGCCGGCACGGCGTAGTCGTGGTACAGCTCCTTTGCCTCGTCCTCGCTGACGGCGTTGGCGAAGCCAAAGCGGAACTGCTCGTAGGTGAGCGGGACCGCGCGGTTGCGGTTCGCCGGGTTGCCGAGCACCGGGCGCGAGGACTTCAGCGCGCTGATCGGCAGCGGCAGCACGCCGCGAAACGGCGCCGGATCGATCGCCACGGAGGCGGCAGCGAGGCCGCGGCCGGCGAGGATCTGCGTCAGCAAGCCGCCGAACGAATGGCCGACGATCGCCGGCTTCTTGTCGAGTCTGGCGACGATCTCCTCGAAGTGGTCGGCGACCTGGCCGACGGTCTTGCCGGCGAACACCTCGGGGTGCGCGTTGGCCTCGTCGACGGTCTCGGGATCGTCGGGCCAGCCCGGTGTCAGCGCCGTGTAGCCGGCCTCTTCGAAGACCGTCACCCAACGGTCCCAGCTGCTCGGCAGCAGCCACAGCCCGTGGACGAACACGACCGGCTGGAGCCCCGTTCTGTTCGCCTCGACTACCTGCTCGGCCTCGTGCTCTGTGATCGTCGCCATATGGTGCCCTCCTGGTGAATTGACCCTGGTCGTGCGGATCGCCCCGGGGAAAGCGATTGCATGCGCAGCGATCTTCTCACCGCGCGTCAAACGGGCCAAGCGCCTTCACAGATGGGCTACCTGGCGCATCGCTCGCCTTGCGGTGCACCAAGTTCCGGTCGTAGGCTGCGATGACAGAATGCGGTTCATGCCCAACGTCGAGAGCGCGAGCAGAGCCGAGACGCGGCGCAGACAGGTCGAGAGAGCGGTCGAGATGCTGAGCGCTGGGAGAGCGCGCTGAGGGGACGGGCGGACTCGCCGGGCGCGAGCCACGTCAGTGCGGCGGTGCGTGCGGACGCGGCGGGGGCGAGCCGCGTCGCCGGCCTCGTGCTCGCGGCCGGCGCGGCGCGGCGGTTCGGCGGGCGCAAGCAGCTCGCGCCGCTCGACGGGCGGCCGCTGCTGGAGCACGCGCTCGCGGCGATGGCGGGTGCCGGGCTGACGCGGGTCGCGGTGACGCTCGGCGCGCACGCGGACGAGATCGTCGCCGCGATCGACCTGCACGGCGCGCAGGCGGTGGTCGTCGCCGACTGGGACGAGGGATTGGCGGCCTCGCTTCGCGCCGGCGTCGCCGCGCTCGCCCCGCACGCCGACGCGATCGTCGTGACGCTCGGCGACCAGCCGCGCATCTCCTCCGCGGCGATCGCGCGCGTCGCGGCCGTCGCGGCCGAGGCAGGTGGCGCGCCCGCCGCGCGCGCGACGTACGACGGCCGCCCCGGCCATCCGATCCTGCTGCGCCGTGAGCTGTTCCCCGCGATCGCCGAACTGCGCGGCGACAGCGGCGCCCGCGAGCTGCTGGCGACCGTCGACGTGCGCGCCGTCGAGTGCGGCACCGGCACCGCGGTGGACGTCGACACGCCGGAGCAGCTGCGCGGGCTGGGCGGCTGAGCCCGTCAGCGGCGCGCCACGAGGCGCCGCCGACCGCAGCGCTCAGGTGGTGTCGTGTGGTTGGATCGAGCCGCTCGTGTCACGCAACGGCGCGGCCGGGCGCCCCGCGCGGGTCGTGACGATCTCCGCGAGAATCGAGACCGCCGTCTCCTCCGGCGTGCGACCACCAATATCCAGACCACACGGAGCAAAGATCCGCGCGATCTGCTCCTCCCCAACACCAACCCCACGCAACCGCTCATTGCGCTCATCAGTCGTGCGACGACTCCCCAACGCACCGATGTACCCCGCCCCCGTCGCCAACGCCCCCTCAAGCGCAGGCACGTCGAGCCGCGGATCATGCGAGAACACCAGGATCACGTCACGCGGACCGAACGACCGCCCCGCAAACGCCGCATCCGGCCACCCCACATGCACCTCCGCCGCACGCGCAAACCGCGACGCCCGCACAAACACCGCCCGCGGATCGCTGATCGTGACCGCGTAACCAAGCTCCTTCGCCAACGGCGCCAACGCCGCCGAAAAATCAATCGCACCAAAAATCAACATCCGCGGCGGCGACGCGAACGACCGCACATGCACCCGCAACTCCGCCCCCAACGTCGCACCATCAACACCATAACGACGAATCGCCGTGACACCCTGCTCCAGCAAACCCGCCGCATCACGCCCAACCGAATGATCAAGCAACGGCGTGACACCCAACGAGCCAACCAGCCCCTCGCGACCACCCACCACCGCCACCGCCGCCCCCGCCCCCGGCCCGTCCAGCAACGTCGCCACCGCCGCCGGACGCCCCTCCCGCACCGCCGCATACGCCGCCGCGACCGCCGCGGCACCGCCGTCATCCAGCGCGTGCACGAAGACGTGGACCGTGCCGCCACACGTCAAGCCCGCGGTGCCGGCCAGCTCGTCGGAGATCCCGTACGTGTGGATCCGCGGCGGTCCGCCCGCGAGCACCGCGTACGCCTCCTGCACCACCGCACTCTCCACACACCCACCCGTAATCGAACCCTCCACCGCACCATCCTCACCCACAAACATCGACGCACCCAACGACAACGGCGCCGAACCCTCAACCGCCACCAACACCGCACGCGCCGCCCGCCGCCCCCCCGCCAACCAACCACCAACAACCCCCGCCTGATCACCAACGACGCTCATCGCGCCAGCCTTCCAGATGTCGTTGCAGCAGACACGATCTCTCCCTGCAAAGGTACCGCGACGGCGCGCGCATGGAAAATGGCCGGACGAGCGCGCGGAGCGCCCGCTATCGTGCCGCGCTCGGGGTTAGTCCAGGCAGCGCGCTGGGGACACCTCGCACCACCATGGCACTCGATCCGAGCGACAACGAAGACCCGCCCGCGGAGCGTCCGCCCGACGCGGATCCGCCCACACGCGCCTTCGACACCGAGGCGGAGGACGAGTCCGCGCGCGATGCCGGCAGCGACCCGCCGCCGGAGGACGAGGCCCTGCCCGGCGCCTCCGACGAGTCCGCTTCGAGCGACCCCGACGACCAGCCGACGGTTGCAGCCACGCGTCTGCCCGACTCCGACTCCGACGACCAGCCGACGATCGCCGCCGCCCACGTGCCCGATTCCGACGACGACGCGCCCGCTCCAGAGCATCCCGGCACGCCCGACCCCGACGCGACCGAGGAGTGGTCGCCGAGCGACGAGCAGCACACCTCAGACCTCTCCCCCGCGCGCGATCCCGAGCTGGAAGCGCTGCGCGAGACGGAGTTCGCCGTCGTCTGGCGCGGCTACGACCCGCAGGCGGTCGACACCTACACCGCGTCCGTCGTGCGCGCGCTCGATCGCTTCGAGGAGCGCACCTACCCGACCGCGGCGGTGCAGCGTGCGCTCGACCGCGTCGGCGAGCAGACCGCCGCGATCCTGCGCCAGGCCGAGCAGGCTGCCGACGAGACGACGCGCAGATCGCGCGCGAAGGCCGACGACCGCGTCCAGCGCGCCGAGCGCGAGGCGGCGGAACTGCAGGCCGGCGCGATCGCGCGCGTGCGCAGCCTCGACGACGACATCGAGCGGCTGTGGCAGGAGCGTCAGCGGCTGATCGACGCGACGAAGGAACTGGCCGACCAGTTGCGCGCGACCGCGCTCGACGCCGAAGCGCGTTTCCCGCCGGCCGAGCAGGCACCGCCGGTCGGTCCGGCCGAGGCCGAGACCGAAGCCGCCGCACCGTTCGACGCGGCCGCCGACCCGCCGACGCGCGAGCACGGCGCGCCGCCGGTCGACCCGCTCGACTGAGCGCGCCGCGGGCTGTCCCGACCCGGCGCCGGTCGACCGCTCGATGACCGCGGCCGCTCGCCCGGCGCGCCCGCTTCCTACTCCCGCATCGTCGACCCGCTCGCGTCGTTCGCCATCTCCGACTGCGGCGGCGGACCGGGTCGGTAGGGGATCGGGACCTCGTGCCGTCGCTGGAACAGCCAGCGGCCATCCCGCTTGACGAGCGTGTCGTTGTAGCGCGCGAGGATCGTGTTCTCGAAGTTCTGCGGGATCCACACGACGTCGGTTCTGGCGGTCGCGCTGAGGCCGTCGTCGCCCAACTCGATCAGCGTCTGCGGGTTCATGTGCCGGCCCTGGTAGTCGTCCGGCAGGCACGTCGTGAGGAAGCCCAGCAGCGCCTCCTTGCCCTCGAACGTCGCGGTGCCGTCGACGATGAACACCGCGTCGTCGGTCCACAGCTCGCCGAACGCGGCCCAGTCGGCGTCGTCGAACGCCTGCGCGTAGCGGACCACGAGGTCGCGAATCTCCTGCAACGCGACGAGTCGCTCCAAAGGATCAATCATGGCGTGCGATCGTATAGGAAGTCAGATCACGTCTGTGAAAGATTCACCCCGCGATCCCCAGTCTCTCCACGAGCGTCATGAACGCCGCCGCGTACGGCCAGTCGCCGGTGCGGACGCGCAGCTCGTCCCAGTCGACCTGCTCGCGCACGGCGCGCACGAGCTGCAGCAGGTAGGCCATGTCGAGCTGATGCTCGTCGAGCGCGAGCAGCTTGCTCGTCAGCACGTCCTCCAGCGCCATCACGCGCAGGCGGATCGCGGACAGGCTGCGCTCGTTGCCGCGCGCGATCACGTCGTCGGTGATCGGCACGCCGCGCGGGGCGAAGATCAGGTCGACCAGCACGTCGCCGTGCCAGGCTTTCAGCAACCACTCCTCCGGCGGATCCTCCGCGCCGAAGCCGGCCTCCGCCAGCGCCGCCTGCGCCCGCTCGGCGTCCTGCGGGCGCAGCATCAGGTCGAGGTCGTTGACCGGCTCCGGCCCGCCGTAGGCCCACACCGCCATGCTGCCGCCGAGCAGGAACGGGATCTCCGCCTCGTGCAGCACCGGCACCGCCGCGCGCAGCGCCTCGACGATCCCGTCGAACGAACGAGCCTCCTGATCTCCCATGACGAGGTCCAGTACCCCGCCGCGCACCGCGTTAGCCGTCGGCGCCGGCGGGTAGGCGTCATGGGCATGGACGTCGAGCAGCCACCCGCCAGGGCGCCGGGCGCCGTCGTGCGCGTCGCCGCCGTCGGCGACGTGCACTGCCGCGAGGACCATCGCGAGCAGGCGATCGAGACGTTCGCCGCGCTGCGCGGCAGAGCCGACCTGCTGCTGCTCGCGGGCGATCTGACGACCCACGGCGAGCCGGCCCAGGGCGCCGTGCTGGCCGACGCCTGCCGCGACCTCGGGATGCCCGTCTTCGCCGTGCTCGGCAACCACGACTGGCATGTCAACCGCCATGACGAGCTGGTCGAGGCGCTGCGCGAGGGCGGCATCGCGGTGCTCGAGCGCGAGCACGCGATCTGCGAGGTCAAGGGCGTCGAGGTCGGGATCGTCGGCGTGAAGGGCTTCGTCGGCGGCTTCCCCGGCTCGCACCTGCCGGACTTCGGCGAGCCGCTGCTGCGCGCGGTCTACGCGGAGGGATCGCGCGAGGTCGAGGCGCTCGACCGCGGTCTTCGCGAGATCGCGCTCTGCCCGCTGCGGCTGGTGCTGCTGCACTACTCCCCGACGCTGGAGACGCTCGCCGGCGAGGGCGAGGGGATCATGGCCTTCCTCGGCACCGACCGCCTCGCCGCCCCGCTGCGCGAGCACGAGCCGACGCTCGCCGTCCACGGCCACGCCCACGCCGGCACGTTCTCCGGCACGGTCGGCAGCGTGCCGGTCTACAACGTCTCGGTCCCCGTGCTGGGGCGCGACTTCCAGCTGTTCGAGCTGAGCGCGGACGAGCAGGCGGCCGCGCCGATCCACTGAAGCCGGCGCAGTCGCCGCGCCCGCAGCACCACACCCACCGCGACCCCGAACGCGACGTGATCGGCCCACTGGGCCGGCTGAGGGAGTGCGGCGATCGGGTCGATGCGGCGGCCGACAAGGCCGAGATCGATCGCCGCAATCGCCAGTCCCGCGACCGCTCCCCACGCCGGTTCGCGCCGCTGCGGCAGCACGCGCGCCAGCAGCGCCGTCCAGCCGAGCGACAGCACGAGGTGGACCGGGACCGCCGCCGCGAGCTGCGCCGCGCCGGAGCGCCGCGCGCCGACGACCATCACGCCGGCCGCGCGCGAGCTGGCGAGCACGTCGCCGCCGCGCAGCAGTGTGTCGAGCGTCGAGGGCGCGCCGCTGACGACCGCCGCCACGCCTGCCGCGACGAGGACGTCGCCCGATTCGCGCCGATGGGTCACGCCCCGAGCGTAGCCGCCAGGCGAGGAGCGGTCGTCGACTGGTCCAGGAGACCAGCAATCGACCGCTCCTCAGCCGCTCACGCCCTCGCCGCCCGCGTTCCTCGCCCGACCAGCGTCGGCGCCGCCACGACGATCAGCAGGCCCAGCACCCCGGCGAAGACGAGCAGGCCGACGCGCGGGACGACGTACTGCGACAGGACACCGAGTCCCATCACCGGGACGGCGAGGCCGATGTAGCCGGCGAGGAAGATCCCGGCCAGCGCCTCGGCGCGGCGCTCGGGGACCGTCAGCGTCGCGACGGTCGCGATCACGCCCTTGAACAGCATGCCGCCGCCCGCGCCGGCGAGCACACCGCCGGCGAGGAACAGGAAGAGGCTCGGTTGCGACAGCCAGACCGCGGCGACGAGCACCGCCAGCCCGACGAGCATGGTCGCGATCCCGGCCGTCAGCGCCTCGCGCGTCGAGCGCGTCATGATCGCCGACTGCGCCACGACGGCGGCCCCGAAGACGGCGAACGCCGCGGCACCCGCGAGCGCGCGCGAGGAGTGGTGCAGCGTGCCGGCGAGGAAGGTCGGCGCCAGCGACGTGAAGAGGCCGAACGCCGCGAACGCGATCGCCGCGCCGACGGCGGCCGACAGATAGCGGGCGCGCGCCTGCTGCGGCACCGAGACGCGCTGCGGGCGGTAGCGCGGCAGCGGCGTGGCGCGCGTGCGCGTCTCCGGCGTCAGCGCGACGAGCACGACCGCGACCGTCAGCGCGCCGATCGAGACGATGAACGGGACCGTCAGCGGATGGCCGACCCACTGCGCGAGCACGCCGGAGACGAGCGGGCCGAGGCCGATCCCGCCGAGGTTCGCCGCGGTCGCGACGAGTTGCGGCCGGCGCTGCGACGCATCGGGCCGGTCGGTCGCGTGCAGCTCGGCGATCCAGGCGGTCGCGGTCGCGGTCACCGCGCCGATCGCGAAGCCGGAGATGACGCGCGCGACGAGCAGCGCGCCGAGGTCGTGCCAGAAGAGGAAGACGAACGCGCTCGCGATCGACATCAGCAGCGCCGGGATCAGCACGCGCCGGCGGCCGTGCCAGTCGGAGACGTGGCCGACGACGAAGAGGCTGACCGCGACGCCGACCGCGTACGCCCCGAAGATCACGGTGATCATGAACGCCGAGAAGCCGTCCTCCTGCTGGTAGATCGCGTACAGCGGCGTCGGGACCGCGCTGTAGGCCATCACGACGAGGAAGGCGTAGGCGACGACCCAGACGCCGGCGCCGTGGCTGGCGCGGCGGCGGCCGTCGCGAGCGGATGCGGCGGCGGGGTCGGCTGCCGCGAGCGCGTGCGCACCCGCGGCGGGAGCGGTAGCGGTGGGAATCGATGTGACTGGGTTCATCGGCGTTCTTTCGCTGGCGGCGTCAAGGCTGCAGACGACAGGATGCACCCGCAACTCATCTCGTACCACGCAGATATGTGCATGCCTTCATCGCGTTTCGCGATAAGGTCGAACGACCTGATGGAGCTGCGACACCTGACCACGTTCGTCGCCGTCGCCGAGGAGGGCAGCTTCACGCGCGCGGCCGATCGCCTGCACGTCGTGCAGTCGGCCGTGTCCGCCGGCGTGCGCACGCTCGAACGGGACCTCGGCGCGCAGCTGTTCGACCGCTCCACCGCCCACGTCGCGTTGACCGACGCCGGCCGCGCGCTGCTGCCGGAGGCGCGGCGCGTGCTGGCGGCCGCGGCCGTCGCACGCGAGTCCGTCGAGCTGGTGAAGGGCGGCCTGCGCGGCACGATCCGGCTCGGCACGATGCAGGCGCAGGGGATGCGGGCGTTCAGCGTCCCGGCGCTGCTGGCGGCGTTCCGCGTCCACCATCCGGATGTCGACGTGCAGGCGGTGCACGGCGGCGGATCGCTCGCGATGGCCGACGAGCTGCGCGACGGCTCGCTCGACCTCGCGTTCCTGTCGCTGCCCGAGCGACGGCCCGCGGGTCTCACGCTGACGCTGCTCGGCAGCGAGCCGATGATGCTCGCGTGCCCGCGCGAGCACCGGCTCGCCGGGCGGGCCGGCATCACGCTGTCGGCGCTCGCGCAGGAGTCGTTCGCCGAGCTGCCGCCCGGCTGGGGCACGCGGATGGCGAGCGATCGCGTATTCGCCGCGGCCGGCGTGCGGCGGACGATCGCGTTCGAGGTCAACGACACCGCGAGCCTGGTCGACTTCGTCCGCCACGGCCTCGCGATCGCGCTGCTGCCGCCCTCGATGGCCGCCGGGACCGACCTCGCGTTCGTCCCGATCCGCCATCACGCGCCGCTGTTCGAGACGTTCGTCGCGGTCCCCAGCGATCGCCGGCCGAGCGCCTCCACGCGCGCGCTGCTCCAGACGCTGAAGACGATGACCGATCAGCAGGCGCGGTTCGCCGCCGCCCCGAACGGAGACCTTTCTCCCTGAGGCGGACCCGCGATGACGGAGGACCCGATGGCCTACGCGAAGGCGATGCTCGACACCCACCCCGATCCGCCCGGCGGCGGCAGCGGAGTCGACCCGGCGGCGATCGCACGCTGCGCCGAGGCATGCGCGGAGTGCGCGCAGCTGTCGACGATGTGCGCGGACGCGTGCCTCGGGGAGCCGACGGCGCTGGAGATGCGCAGCTGCATCCGCAGCGACCTCGACTGCGCCGACGTCTGCGCCGCGACCGCCCGCGTCGTCGCCCGGCAGACCGCCTTCGACACGGCCGTCGTGCGCACGCTCGTCGCCGCCTGCGCCGAGATCTGCGGCGCATCGGCCGAGGAATGCGAGCGCCACGCCGCCCACCACGCGCACTGCCGCATCTGCGGCGAGGCGACCCGGCGCTGTCAGCAGGCGTGCGAGCAGCTGATGCTCGCGCTCGCGTGAACCTCCACCATCCGAACCCCGCACGCGCCAAGGAGCGGGGATGCGCCAGTATCTTTCGGCGGGAGCGGCGGTGGGTCGCTCAGACCGTCCGCGCGAGAAACAGCTCCGCGTCGAACGGCACCATCAGCGCACGCGCCTCCGGCGGCAGCAGCGCGCGGACCATCCGCTCCGCCTGCTCCGCCCCGTAGCGCGCGACGACGGCGTCGAAGCGCGACGACGAGCGCGCCATCGTGACGAACTGGTCCGGCGCCATCGGCCGCTCCCACGGCACGACGATCCGCTCGCACGGGCCGAACCCGCCGCTCTCGGCCAGCTCCGCGGCGACGTCGAAGACGCGGTACGCCCGCACGTATCCGGGACTGTGCCGCTCCAGCAGCGTCTCATACGCGTCGACCAGCGCCGAGCGCTCCCAGGCGCGGTTGTTCTGCATGATCGCCAACACCCCGCCGCGGGCGAGCACCCGCTTGACCTCGGCGTAGAAGCGCGGCCGGTCGAACCAGTGGATCGCCTGCGCGACCTGCACCCCGACCGCCCCGCCGTCTTCGACCGGCAGCCGCTCGGCGGCGCCGGCGACGTACTCGATCCGCGACACCGCGCCTCGCGATCCGCCGCCGGCCGCGTCGCCCGCCGCCGGTCCGCTCGGCGCGTCGCCGTCAGGCGCTCCCGGTGTCGAGCCGCCCGCCGCAGCGCCCGCCTGCGCCTGCCGCCGCATGTCCTCCCCCGGCTCCACCCCGAGCACCCGCGTCGGCCGTCGCAGCGCGCTCGCGATCGCGCGCGTGCTGATCCCCGTCCCGGCCCCGACGTCGACCATCACCCGTTCGCGCGCCGCGTCGCCCCCGACCCCGTCGACCGCCGCGGCGGTCGCGGCGACCAGCTCCGCGGGATACCCCGGCCGTGCCTGCGCGTAGTGCTGCGCGAGGCCGTCGAAGGCGATCTTTCCGTCGGCGGGCGGCATGCCCGAGATGCTACGCCGGCCCGAGGAATCCTTCGACGACGGCGGCAAATCGCTCGCGGTCGCCGAACAGGAAGGCATGGGCGCCGGGGAGCAGCCGCACGCGCGCGTCCGGGATCAGGTCGCCGAGGCGGCGCGCGTTCAGCGACGGGACGACCGGATCCTGTCTGCCGCCGGTGACGAGCGCCGGCGCGCGGACCGAAGCGAGCGCCTCGGCGTTGGCGTTGGACCGCAGCCACGGGTCCTCGGCGCGGACCTGCGCGCGCACCGTCGCGTCCGGGACCTCGAAGTCGTCGGGGATCTCGCCCGTGTCGCTGGCGCGGTCCAGCCGCCGCAGGAAGGCGCGCCCCTCCTCCCGGCCGGCGCGGGTGCGCGGATAGAGGACGCGCAGGGCAGCGGCGTCGGAGGGGTTGGGGTCGCTGTCGATCCGCTGGTCGGCCGGTGGGCCGAGGACGGCCGCGTCGCCGCCGGGGTTGGTGCCCGCGAGCACGAGCCGGCGGACGGCGCGCGGATGCCGGATCGCAAGCTGCTGGGCGACGAAGCCGCCCATCGACCACCCCAGCACGTCGGCGCGCGGAAGGCCGATCTTCTCCAGCAGGCTCGCGGCCGTGTCCGCCAGGCCCGCGAACGACGTGCGACCGTCGCGCAGCCGCGACGAGCGCCCGACCCCCGGGTAGTCGAACAGGATCAGCCGCCGCTCGCGCGCCAGCAGCTCCAGCAGCGCGGGATCCCATTCCGCCATCGTCGAGCCGGTCCCGATCGCCATCAGCAGCGGCGGCCCGCTTCCGCGCTCGTACCAGGCGATCCGGTGATCGCCGACCTGCGTGATGCGAACGTTGGCGCGAAACGGCGAAGACCGAGCCGTGTCCGAGCGATGGACGTCAGCTCCGGCCACATCTTGATCTCCCCACCCGCTCCACACGACCCCAAGGAGGAGCGCCGCCACGAGCAGCAGGGTCGTCGTCGTCACTCTCGCGCGCCACGCCATCACGCCGGTCCATCGTCTGCCGAGACCGATTCCTTGAGCGAAACGACGCGACGGGTATACCGTCACCCCATGACCTCCCCTTGGCCGCAGCTGCCGTCCTACGACTCCTGGCAGGCGACGTGCGACACGGTCCACGCGCACACGCAGGTGCTCGGAAAGCTCGCCGTCGCGCTTGCGCCGCCGGCGCCGCAGCTGCAGCACGCCGCGCTGCGGCTGACCGCGCGCGGGTGGGAGACGCTGCCGCTGCCGGCGCCCAACGGCTCCGGCGTGTTCGTCGTCGCCCTGGATCTGCGCGCGCACGAGGCGGTCGCCGAGCACAGCGACGGGCGCAGCGCACGGATCGCGCTCGGGCCGGATCGCGCCGTCGGCACGGTCGCGCGCGAACTGCTCGCCGCGCTGCACGGGTTCGCCGGCACGTTCGAGATCGACCCGACGCCGCAGGAGGTGCCGTGGAGAATCTCGCTGCTCGACGACGACGAGCACTCCACCTACGTGCCCGCCGAGGTCGAGCGCTACTTCGCCGTGGTCACGCGCGTCGCGCTCGTGCTGGCCGAGTTCCGCGCGCCGTACCGCGGCCGCTCGACCCCGGTCAACGCGTGGTGGGGATCGTTCGACCTCGCCGTCAGCCTCTTCTCCGGCGAGGAGGCGCAGCCGCCGTCCGACGACTTCCTGATGCGCAACGCGATGGACTCCCAGGAGGTCGCGGTCGGCTGGTGGCCGGGCGACGCGCGCTATCCGAAGCCGGCCTTCTACGCCTACGCCCACCCCGCGCCGGACCACTTCTCCGACGCGACGCTGGAGCCGGCGGCGGCGCGCTGGGAGGAGGCGCTCGGCGAGTACGTGCTCGACTGGGACGACATCGTCGCCAGCGCCGATCCGCACGCGACCGCGGTCGCGTTCACCCGCTCCGCGTTCCGGCACGCGTGCTCGGTCTGCGAGTGGGACCCGGTACTGCTGGCGAGCGCCGAGGGCACGCCGCCGCCGATCCGGTAGTCAGCCCCGCGCCAGCGTCTCGACCGCTTCGAGGAGCTGGTCGACGGATGAAGGAGAGCGACGATGTCAAGTGACCAGCCGAGCGACCCGCGCGGCGCCTCACGACACTAGAAGCCGGTCTCCAACGCCTCCAGCGGCAGCTCCTCGTGCGCGACGCCGCTGTCGATCGCGGCCTGGCGGACCGCTTGGGCGACGGCGTCGTGGACGGCGGGATCGAGCACGTCGGGGACCAGCTCGGACTCGACGGTGAGTCCCGCGAGCGCCCACGCGGCGGCGCGCTTCATCTCGAGGTTGATCGCGCTCGCGCCGGCCAGCAGCGCGCCGTGGAAGATGCCCGGGTAGCCGAGCACGTTGTTGACGCTGGTGCCGTCGGCGGCGAACGCGGCGCCGGCGGCGTACGCGGCGGCGGGCTCGATCTCGGGCGCGGGGTTGGTGAGCGCGAGCACGACCTGTCCGGGCCGGACCATCTCAGGCGTGATCAGGCCGGGCTTGCCGCTCGTCGCGACGATCACGTCGGACTCGCGCATGACCGTCTCGAGGTCGTGGATCTCCATCCCTCTCGCGGCCGCCTGGGCCTGCGCCTGGGGGTTCGGGTCGGTCGCCAGCACACGGTGCACGCCGGCGTCGTGAATCAATGTCGCGATGCCGAAGCCGGCGGCACCGAGGCCGATCTGCCCGACGACCGCCTCGTCCAGGCGCTTGTCGACGTGGCGGCAGGCGGCGATCGCGGCGGAGAAGGTGACGACCGCGGTACCGTGGACGTCGTCGTGCATCACCGGCTGCGGCAGCGCCTCGATCAGCCGGCGCTCGATCTCGAAGCAGGCCGGCGCGGAGATGTCCTCCAAGTGGATTCCGCCGAAGCCCGGCGCGATCCGCACGACCGTCTCGACGAACTCGTCGACGTCCTTCGTGTCGACGAGGATCGGCACCGCGCTGATGCCGACGAGCTGGCTGTAGAACAGCGACTTGCCCTCCATCACCGGCATCGCCGCGACGGGGCCGATGTCGCCGAGGCCGAGCACGCGCGTGCCGTTGGTGACGATCGCGACGCTGCGGCCGATCGAGGTGAAGCGCGCGGCCAGCTCCGGGAAGTCCGCGATCGCCTGCGAGACGCGCGCCACGCCGGGCGTGTACACGTCGCGCACGTCCTGGTTCGATCTGATCGTGCGCTCGCCGACGACCTTGATCTTGCCGCCGTCATGGGCCAGGAACGCGCGGTCGTGGTACCAGCTGACCGTCACGTCCTCCAACGCCCCGAGCCCCGCCGCCAGCTCGTCCGCATGGGTCTTGTCCCGCACCTCGACGGTGATCTCGCGCAGCGCCTCGTGGCGCGCGACCGAGATCGTCGCGATGTCGCCGATCAGCCCGCCGTGCTCGGCGATGCGACCGGCGACGATCGCCAATTGCCCCGCCCGATGGGGAATGCGCAGACGGTAGGTGCAGTCAAGTGCCATATCAGTCGCCTCGTCGTGGAATGCGAATAGGTCAGCAGACGACGGCGCCGCGTGCGTTGCGGGCGTGTTGCGCGGCTCAGCCGACGAGCCGCACGACCGCGCCGCTGAGGCTGACCGCGTAGACGCGCCCGCGTCCGTCGGTGCCGAACGAGACGAGGTACGGCACGCGCAGCGCGAGCCGGCGGTCGCCGTGGGCGCGACCGGCGCGGTCCAAGCGCGCCGCCCACAGCCAGCCGCTGCAGACGTCGCCGTAGAGGTAGCTGCCGGCGAGCCGCGGCAGGCGCGGGTCGCGCACGACCAGCCCGCCCACGACCGCGCACCACTGGCGCGAGTGGCGATGGACGATCGCCGGCGCGACGTAGCCGGGGATCGTGCCGCCGCCGCGCCGTTCGCGCCCCTCGACGCGGTCCCAGCCGAAGTCCGCGCCGAGCGCCCGCTTCACCGGCAGCGCGTCGACCTCCTCGAACGCGGTGTCGCCGACGTCGCCGATCAGCAGCAGCCCGCTGGGCCGGTCGAACGAGAAGCGCCACGGA
Source organism: Conexibacter sp. CPCC 206217 (assembly GCF_030646165.1). Lineage (GTDB taxonomy): Bacteria > Actinomycetota > Thermoleophilia > Solirubrobacterales > Solirubrobacteraceae > Conexibacter. The sequence goes on from NZ_JAUTDO010000001.1 coordinate 328,749, forward strand.
TTGCGCAACCCGCGCGCGGCGATCTCGGGGCGAGCGGCGGGCACGTCGGCGGGCGCGTCGCCCGGCAGCGTCGTCGTCGCAAGGTACGGGTTGTCCGCGGGCACCCGGTACGGCCGCTCGACGCGCCCGCCGCGCGGGTCGATCCGCAGCAGCTTGCCGTGCAACGAGCGGAGGTCGCGGCTGGAGGCGGGCTCGTCGTCCTGCCCGGTGCTGATCCACAGCATGCCGTCGGGACCGAACTGCAACTGCCCGCCGTGGTGCTGGAGGCTGACGCGGCCGAGGTCGATCACGGTGCGGCGCCTGCGCGGATCGATCCGGTCGGGATCGCGTGGATCGCGCTGCAACCCGTCGACCCGCAGATGGCCGCGGCGGTCGACGAAGAAGGCGTAGAGCAGCCCGCTGCGCGCGTAGTCGGGTGCGAACGCGAGCGAGAACAGCCCCCGCTGGTCGACCGTCTCCGGCCCGTGCGGTCGCACGACCTGCCGGCTGAGATCGGCGAACGGCCGCCGCAGCGTCCGCCCGTCCCTCACGATCCGCACGAGGCCCCGCCGCTCGACCACGAAGACCCGCGCGCGGTCGCCGGCAGGCGCGGTGACGGCGACAGGCTGGGCAAACGTGCCGACCGTTTCGAGGCGCGCGGGCGCCGCGGCGGCGGCCATCCCCGATCCGCCGCTCGCTGCCACCACGACCATTGAGAGGACCAGAGCTGCCGACAGCCGCATTCGCACGCCCTCAATCTCGCATGTCGGGACCATCGCGGTCGCGCCACTGCGATGATCGCGGGCCGAGATGCCCGCCCTTCCCATCCATCGCTTCTGCGGCCGCGACGGCGCGTCGCTGGCATACCGGGAACTGGGCGAAGGCCGCACGGTGGTGCTGATCCACGGCTTCCTCTCGACCGCGACCGTCCAGTGGATCCTCCCCGGCCACGCCGCCGCGGTCGCCGCTCAGGGCCGCCGCGTCGTGATGCCGGACCTGCGCGGCCACGGCGACAGCGCGAGGCCCCACGACGCCGCCGCCTACCCCTCCGACGTCGTCACCGACGACGCCTTCGCGCTGATCGAGCAGCTCGGCCTGACCGACTACGACCTCGGCGGATACTCGCTCGGCGGCCGCACGACGGTGCGGATGCTGGTGCGCGGCGCGACCCCGGGCCGCGCCATCGTGGCCGGCATGGGGCTCAACGGCGTCGCCCGCACCGCCAGACGCGAGCGCGGCGACGCGTTCCGCCGCGTCGTCGCCAACTTCGGCACGATCGAGCCGGGCTCGCCGGGATGGGAGGCGCAGGCCTTCATGCAGCGGATCGGCGCCGACCCCGTCGCGCTCGGGCACATCCTCGGCCAGTCGCTCGACACCCCGCCCGAGGCCCTCGCCCGCATCACCACCCCCACGCTCGTCGCGATGGGCGCCGACGACGACCCCGCCGACGCCGAAGCCCTCGCCACCGCCCTCCCCCACTCCCGCTGCGAGATCGTCCCCGGCGACCACGTCACCGCCGCCTCGGCGCCGCAGCTCGGCGCGGCGATCACGGCGTTCCTGACGACCACCGCGCCGCCGCGGCGCTAGCGTGTCGGAGATGTCAGATCCGGGGATTCGCGGGTCCGACGGGGAGCGCGAGCAGACAGTCGAGCGGCTGCGGACGGCCGCCGGGGAAGGGCGGCTGACGCTGGAGGAGCTGGCAGACCGGATCGAGGTCGTGCTCGACCTGCGCGAGGCGCACGTGCCGGCGAGCGAGATCCTGATCGAGGCGAAGACGATCTTCGGCACGTCGAGCTGCTCGTGCCGGAGGGCGTCTACGTCGAGGTCCGCGGTCGCGCGTTCTTCGGCGACGTCAAACAGCAGGCGGGGATGGTGGCGCAAGCCGCGCGCGACGCGCGGGCGATCCGCCCGTTCACGACGTCATCCCGAACCGCCGCAGGAACAGCGCCTCGGCGAGCGCCGTGCGCTCGATCTCACCCGGGTCGACGCTCTCGTTCGGCGCGTGGATCAGGCACTTCGGCTCCTCGACGCCGAGCAGCATGATCTCCGCCTCGGGATAGGTGTCGGCGAAGACGTTGCAGAGCGGGATCGAGCCGCCCTGGCCCGCCCGCGCCAGCGCTCGCCCGAACGCCTGCTCCATCGCGCCGCGCATCGCCTCGAACGCCGGGCCGTCGAGCGCGCCGGCGAACGGGTCACCGGTCCCGCCGCGCACCAGCTCGCAGCGCAGCCCCCACGGCACGCGCGCCCGCAGGTGGGCGACGAGCGCGTCCTGGGCGGCCTTGCCGGTCGTGCCGGGCGGCACGCGCAGGCTGACGCGCGCGCGGGCGGAGGCCTGGATCGCGTTGGCGGAGCCGATCACGGACGGCACGTCGATCCCGACGATCGTCGCCGACGGCCGCGCCCACAGCATGTCGGCGACGGCGCCGTCGCCCGTCAGCGCGACGCCGTCGAGCACGTTCGCGTCGCTGCGGAACTGCTCGCCGGCGTACTCGACGCCGTCCCAGCGGCCGCTCGCGTCGAGCCCGTCGACGGTCGTGTTGCCGCGTTCGTCGTGGAGCGTCGCGAGCAGCTGGATCAGGCCCGCGACCGGGTCGGGCGCCGGCCCGCCGAACATGCCGGAGTGCATCGCGCTGGAGAGCGCCCTCAGCGTCACGTCGACTTCCGCCATGCCGCGCAGGATCGTCGTCAGCGTCGGCACGCCGACGGCGAAGTTGCCGGTGTCGGCGACGACGATCGCATCCGCGCGCAGCAGCTCGGCGTTGGGCGGCACGAACGCTTCCAGCCCGCCGGTCCCCTGTTCCTCGGACCCCTCGCAGATGACCTTGATCCCGCACGGGAAGCTGCCGCCGTACACCTGCTTCAGCGCCCGCAGCGCCGTCAGGTGCATCACGACGTTGCCCTTGCAGTCAGCCGCGCCGCGCCCGTACCAGCGGCCGTCGGCGCGCTCGGTCAGCTCCCAGATCGGCGTCTCCCAGGCGTCCTCGCCGAGCGGCGGCTGGACGTCGTAGTGGCTGTAGAGCAGGACTGTCGGCGACCCCGCCGGCCCGGGCGCGCAGCCGTGCACGGCTCTGCTGCCGTCGGCCGTCGGCGCCGCCACGACGTCGCCCAGCCCGACCTCCGCAAACGCACGCGCGACCCACTGCGCCGCCTGCTCGCACTGCTCCGGCGGCTCGATCTGCGGATCCGCGACCGACCGCAGCGCGACCAGCTCCGCAAGGTCCGCGCGCGCCCGCCCCATCGACGCAGCGACAGCATCCCGCAGCGCCGCGTCCTCGTTCGACTCAACCCCACCGGAAAGCTCGCTCATAGCGACGGCACACTATCGGCGGGGGCGAGCGCGATCCCGCGACGGCGCGCCCGCCGCCGCCGTCAGCGCGACGGCGCCGGCTGCTGCGAGATCCACTTCAGGATCGCGCGCGAGTGGGTCACGACGGTGCCGTCGGGGAGCACGAGCGCCGGCAGCTTCGTGTCTCCCGTCACCTCACGCAGTTGCTCCCGCGAGCCTCTGCGCAGGAACGGGATCGGGTTGCCCGCGGCGGCGATCACTCTCGCGTAGGGGATCCCGGCCGCGTGCAGCGCCTCCTGGACGCGGCGGCACGGATGCACGCGCGGACCGCTGTCGTCGCCGTCGCAGACGTACAGCGTCGGGATCCCGGCGGCGGCCGTCACCGTTCCTGCGTCGCTCGGCGTTCGTTCGTCGGGGTGGCTGGTCATCGCTCGTCCTCCGCTCGTGGTCGGTCCTTCAATGACCGCCGCGACGCGCCAGACTCATCGCGCGGCCCGCCGTTCCTGTCATGCGGACGTACTGGTTGAACGCGCCGAGGAGGCAGGCTTCTTCGCCGTCGTGCGCCTCGCTGACGATCAGCTGATCCAGTTCGCCGAGCCGCCGGTCGAGCACGCCGAGGCGCTCGCAGGCGTTGCCGTCACCGCGTTCATGGCGCGGCGCGACCCTGGCCTTGCAGCGGCCGCGAAGTGGAGCTCAGCCGCAGTTGCCGGAGGTGCCCGCCGCCGCGTTCAGCAGCCCGCCGATGCGCAGGTCGCGCAGAACCGGTCTCGGCGCGCGCTTGCGCCAGTAGGAGCACGACGAGATCCCGCCGCCACCCGTGCCGACGACCTTGAAGTTGGTCCCATGCGGTCTCGGCCGCTTCACCAGCGCCCCGGAGAACCCCTCGCCTATGGCATTCGCCCATGCGAAGCGGGGGTTGCGCGTCGAGACGCGCGCGCCGGAGTAGCGGCATGGGCCGACGGGCGTCGGGCACACCTCCAGCGCCAGCCGCTTGATCGCCGTCCCCTCCGCCCGTGTCGGCCGCCGCGCGGCCTCCGCGGACGGGACGGCAGCGCAGAGCGCGCCTGCGACGACCGCCAGCGCGACCAGCGAGCTGTTGCGTGTGAACCCCACCTGGCGCGCAAGCATGGTGGCCGCCACGCCGTTTGACAACCACCGGCGTCCGCGAGCCGACACGCGCGCCGCGGCGCAATGCAGCGCGCTTGAACGAGCCCCGCCGGAGCCGCTCGCCGTTAGCCGCCGCCCGTCGCGGGCATGACAAGCGGCGATGCGACGGCTAGGGTCGACGGCGAGCCGCCAATGAGATCGAACATCCAGAGCGGCGCCGCGTTCCGGCGCCGACGACTGACCGCTGTGGCGGTGGTGCTGGTGCTCGGCGCGGCGATCGCCGTCGCGACGGGCGCGATCGGCGGTGCCGACGACGGCACGGAGCAGGCGGCGAGAGCGGCGAAGGCGAAAGCCGCCCAGCTGCCGCAGCTCCCCGGCGGAGGCCGGCGGATCATTCCCGACCGGCGCGTCGTCGGCTTCTACGGCCACCCGACCGACGACGAGCTGGGCGAGCTGGGGATCGGCTCACCCGATGCGGCCGGACGCAGACTGCTGGCGCAGGCGGAGGCTTACGAGCAGGCGAGACGACCCGTCCTGCCTGCGTTCGAGCTGCTCGCTTCGATCGCGACCGCCGATCCCGGCGAGACGGGCGACTACTCGCTGCGCACCGACGACGCGACGATCGGCCGCTACCTGCGGGCGGCGCGCAGAATCGGCGCGATCCTGATCCTCGACATCCAGCCCGGCCACGCGGACTTCATGACCGAGACGAGACGGCTGCAGCGCTGGCTGAAGGAACCCGACGTCTCGCTCGCGCTGGACCCGGAGTGGAAGGTCCCGGAGGGAGCGGTGCCGGGCCAGGAGATCGGCGCCACCACCGCCGCCGACGTCAACGAGGTCTCCTACTACCTCGACATGCTGACGAGAATCAACCAACTGCCGCAGAAACTCCTGCTGATCCATCAATTCACCAACGACATGATCGCCGACGAGCAGCAGCTGACCCAGCGCCAGTGGGTCGCCGTCTCGCTCAACATCGACGGCTTCGGCACCCGCTCGGTGAAAACCTCCAAGTACCGCGAGTTCGCCGGCCAGCTGCCATGGCCGGCGAAGGGCTTCAAGCTCTTCTACAGAGAGGACGAGGGCCTGATGACCCCGCAACAGGTGCTGCGGCTGCGACCCGCGCCGAGCATCGTCGTGTACGAGTAGGCCAGCGGGGGAGCAGGCGCGCCGCGACGGCCGGCGTGTCGCGCGATTTCATCGCGTCTGTTCGGGAATCGCTGCGTGGGTATGGTTGGCGCGACCGCGACATGTCAGAGGTTTCGGTGCGGACGCGAACGTACGTCTTCGAGCAGGGGACATCTCACAAGTTCTGGGCCGTCGCGGTTGACGGCCCGGTCCTCGTGACCCGCTGGGGCCGCGTCGGCACCGACGGGCAGGAGAAGCAGAGAGCGTTCGCCGACGGCGCCGCCGCGACGGCGGCCGCGGACAAGCTCGTCGGCGAGAAGACGCGCAAGGGCTACGTGGCCGACGCGAGCAGCACGATCGCGTTGCGGGCCGACGCCGGCGCGGTGCCGGCCCCGCCTCGCGCCGCGCGCCCCGCCGCCGACGCCCAGCCCACCAGCCCGGGTGCCGTCCCGCCCGCCCCCGGCCCCGCCGACCGCTCCGCGATCGAGCTGACGCCGCAGGAGCTCGCGCTGCCGTCGTGGCTGCCACTGCCGCCGCCGCTGCAGCGCAGCGACGCGCCCGTTGACGTCGCAGCGGTCAGACGCGGCTTGAGAGGCACCCGTCACCACTGGGGCTGGTGGCACTGGGCCGATTCGCCGTTCGGCGACGACGTCTCCCCCGCGACCGCCGCGTTCTGGCTGCGCCTCGCCTATCACGGCGGGCCCGAGGTACGCAACCGCAGACCGGCCGAGGCGCTGCGCGCCGAGCTCGAACGCGGCCTCGACGTCGAGCTCTCGCGCGACGACATCCTGCGGCTGAGCGGGGACTCGCAGCTGCCCGAGGCCAATCGGCTGCCCGCCGCGCTGGCGCTGCTGCCGGCCACCGACATCGTCGAGGTGTTGATCGGCGGGCTCGGCAGACAAGACGGTCATTCGGCGCAGTGGGACTGGGCGGCACGCGCGCGCACGCTGCTGCTGCCGCTGCTGTCGGAGGCGGATCGCGCGTCGCTGCGGGAGGCCGTCGAGCGGTCGCTGCGTCCGCAGCTCTCCAACCCCGACGACGTCTACGGCCTGGAGCTCACGCTCGCCGGCGCGCTCGGCATGCACGAGGAGGTCGAGCTGGTCGTGGCGACATGGCCGGACAACTGGCTCGGGGAGCTGTACGGCAGCCGTATCGGCCACATGTGCGAGCTGCTCGGCCTCGCGACGGCCGAGCGCTTCGTCGAGGAGGCCGTCCGGCTCGGCCTCGACATGAGCCACGAGGTGGGCGCCGCGACATGGCTCGCGGTGACCGGGACCGACCGCCTGGACTGGCTTCAGCGCACGCTGCTGCGCTCGCCCAACCGCGGCGAGGCGAGCGTCAACGCGCGCGCCTTCTTCCGCCGCGTGCACCATCCCGCGATGGCGCCGGTCGCGCTCGCCGGCCTCGGCTCACGCGCGCCCGACGCGGCGCGCGCATGGCTCGACGACCACCCGGCCGAGGCGGTCGCCGGGCTCGCCCCGCTGCTGTCGCGCAGCGGAGCGTCGGCGGACGCCGCGCGTGACGAGCTGCGACGGCTGCTGCGCACGTCCGCCACATCCGACGCGAGCCGGCGCGCCGCGGCGCAGCTGCAGGGTCCCGCGGCCGAGCGTGTCGCGGCGCTCGCCGCGGCAGCCGAGTCGATCGGCGGATCCACGCTCGAACAGACCCCGGCCTGGCTGGAGGCGACGGAGCCGATCTCCGGACGGCTGCCGGGCTGGCTCGACCCCGCGGCGCTGCCGCCGCTGCTGCAGCGCGACGGCGAAGCCATGCTGCGGGAGCAGGACGTCGTGCGGCTGCTGCTCGCACTGAAGCAGTCGGTCGACGACGTGCACCCCGCCGCCGCGGCCCGCGCCGAGCTGTCCCCCGCCTCCGCGGACGAGTTCGCGTGGGCGCTCTTCAGCGCCTGGTCCGCCGCCGGCGCCCCCGCGCGCGACGCGTGGGCGCTGCTCGCGGTCGGCCAGCTCGGCGGCGACCGCTCGGCGCAGCGGCTGACGCCGCTCGTGCGCGCCTGGCCGGGAGAGGGCCGTCACTCGCGTGCGCGGACCGGGCTGCGCGTGCTGCGGACGATCGGCAGCGAGACGGCGCTGATGCTGCTCAACGGCATCGCGCAGAGACTGCGCTTCAAGGGACTGCAGAACGAGGCGCGCACGGCGATGGAGCAGATCGCCCGCGAGCGCGGATTGTCGCGCGCCCAGTTGGAGGACCGCATCGTGCCCGACGCCGGGCTCGACGCCGACGGCAGCCGCAGCTTCGACTACGGCCCGCGCCAGTTCTCGTTCGTGCTCGGCCCCCAGCTGAAGCCGATGGTGCGCGACAGCGCCGGCAAGCTGCGCGCCACGCTCCCACCGCCCGGCGTCAGAGACGATCCCGCGCTCGCGGATGCCGCGCGCGAGCAGTGGAGAGAGCTGCGCAGATTCGTCGCCGACACCACGAAGCTCCAGGTCATGCGGCTGGAGGACGCAATGGTGACGCAGCGCTCGTGGAGCGTCGAGGAGTTCACGACGTACGTCGCCCCACAGCCGCTGCTGCGCCACCTGGTGCGGCTGCTCGTGCTCGCGGCGTCCACGCCCGGCGCGCGCCGCACCTTCCGGCTGACCGACGAGGGCGACCTCGCCGACGCCGACGACGCCCCCTTCGCGCTCGCCGCTGACGAGCGTGTGACGATCGTGCACCCGCTCCAGCTCGATCGCTCGCAGCGCGCGGCATGGAGCGAGACGCTCGCCGCCGACGAGATCGTGCCGCCGTTCCCCCAGCTCGGTCGCTCGGTCGCGGACCTGCGCGACGACGAGCTGGCGCAGCAGGACATCACGCGCTTCGCGACCGACCATGTCCCGCCGCGGACGCTCGTCGGGCTGCTCGATCGGCGCGGCTGGCACCGCGAGGGGATCGCCGACGGCGGTCTCTTCTCCAACCACGTGAAGGAGTTCCCGGCGGCAGGCGTGACGGTCACGGTCGAGTACGACGGGATCCCGGTCGGCTCGATGGAGGACGCCGACCCGCAGGCCGTCGAGCGCTGCTACGCCGTCGTGGGGTCGAGCGAGCGCGCGTGGGAGTTCGGCAGCGCGCGCGGTCAGGCGCTGCACTGGGGCGAGGTCGACCCGATCGTCCGCTGCGAGGTGCTCGCCGACCTGCTGGCGATCCAGGCGAAGGCGCTCGCATGAGCGGTGCCGTCGTGCGCGAGGAGCGCCAGCGGCCGCCCGCGGAGGAGCTGCACGCGGCCGAGCTCGCGCAGCTCGCCGCGCGCGACGGCGCCGCGCCGCGCCCGGCCGGCTGGCGGCTGACGCCGCGCTCGGTGCTCGCGTTCGTGCGCGGCGATGCGGAGCTGGGCGTCGCGCCGAAGTACGTCGGCTCGCGCGCGTTCGTCGAGCGCTGCGTCGTCGCGCTCGCGACCGACCGGGGCCTGATGCTGGTCGGCGAGCCCGGCACCGCGAAGAGCCTCCTGTCGGAGTTGCTGGCAGCGGCGATCAGCGGCGATTCGACGCTCACGATCCAAGGCTCCGCCGCGACCACCGAGGACGCGATCGCCTACTCGTGGAACTACGCGCTGCTGCTGGCCGAGGGCCCCAGCGCCCGCGCGCTCGTGCCGGCGCCGCTGCATCGCGGGATGAGCGCCGGAGCGATCGTCCGCTTCGAGGAGATCACGCGCTGCGCGATCGAGGTGCAGGACGCGCTGCTGGGGATTCTCTCCGAGCGCGCGCTGGCGATCCCCGAACTGGACGGCGACGCGCGCACGCTGTTCGCCCGGCGCGGCTTCAACGTGATCGCGACGGCAAACACGCGCGACCGCGGCGTCAACGAGATGAGCGCCGCGCTCAAGCGCCGCTTCAGCTTCGAGACCGTCCTGCCGATCGCCGACCCGCAGGCGGAGCTGGAGCTGGTCGAGCGCGAGGCCGACCGCCGGCTCGCGGTCGCCGACGTGCCGCTGCGAACCGCCCCGGAGCTGACGCAGGCGCTCGTCACCGCCTGCCGCGAGCTGCGCGCCGGGCGCACCGAGGATGGCGCGGCGCTGGAGCCGCTGTCGTCGGCGATGAGCACCGCCGAGGTCGTCTCCGTCTGCTTCGCCGCCTGTGCCCAGGCGCACTGGTTCGGTGCCGGCGAGGTCACCGCCGATCACGTCGTCACGCAGCTCGCCGCGACCGCCGCCAAGGACGACCCGGCGGACGTCCTGCGGCTGCGCCACTACCTGCGACGCGCGACCGACGGCCACGCCGGCGACGCCTGGCATGCGCTGGACGCGGCCGCCGAGCAGCTCGCCGGGCCGTGAACGCCGAATTCCGCGTCGTCGGTGTCCGTCACCACAGTCCGGCGGCCGCGCATGCCGTGCGGGAGCTGCTGCGCCGCGACCGACCCGCGACGGTGCTCGTCGAGGGTCCGTCCGACTTCAACCCGCGCATCGGCGAGCTCGCGCTCGACCACGTCCCGCCGATCGCGGTCTCCTCCTCGCTGCTGCTGGACGGCGTGCGCCACACCGCCCACCACCCGTTCTGCCGCCACTCGCCGGAGTGGATCGCGGTGCGCGAGGGGCTCGCGCTCGGCGCGCACGTCGCCTTCATCGACCTGCCGTGGCGTGAGCTCGCGCGGACGGAAGGCTCCGTGCCGACGGTGCGAGACCGCTACGCCGACGACGACGACACGCTGCGCGCCCAGGCGCTGGCCGCGTTCTGCGCCCGTCTCGGCGTCGACGGCCTCGACGCGGCATGGGATCGGATCGCCGAGGTCGAACCGCACGCCGACGCGGCGACCTACCTCACGCGCACCGACCAGCTGTGGGACGCCCTGCGCTCCCTCGACGGGCACGTCGACCCGCTCACGGCCCGGCGCGAACGCGCGATGGCCGTGCACGTGCGCGCGGCGCGAGCGCTGCATCCGGGGCCGGCGCTGGTCGTGGTCGGCGGCCTGCACGCACCGGCGCTGCGGGCGGCGCTGGCCGTGGCCGGTGACGACGAGGGCGCGGCCGCGGGCGCGGCCGCGCGCGATGCAGCGGACTCCGCGGCCGCGGATGCCTCCGAGCGCGGCGCAGCGACGCCGACGACACTCGCCCTCACCCCCTACGACCATGCCCGCCTCGACCGCACCGCCGGGTATGGCGCCGGGCTGCCGAGCCCCGGCTTCTACGATCGCGCATGGGCGGCGCGCGAACGCGAGGACGGCGAGGAGACGGCCGCCGAGCGGGTGCTGGCGGAGGTCCGCAGACGACTGCACGCCCGCGGGCAGGCGATCTCGACCGCCGACCTCGTCGTCCTGCACACGACCGCCGTCGCCCTCGCGCGGCTGCGCGGGCATGCTCAGGTGTGGCGGACGGACCTCGCCGACGCGGTCCTCAGCGCGCTCGTGAAGGACGAGCTGGCGCTCGGGCTGCCCGTGCCGGCACTCGACGCGCTGCACGAGGTGCTGCGCGGGAGCGGGCGCGGACGGCTCGCCGCGGACGCGCCGCTGCCGCCGCTCGTGCGCGAGCTGGCCGAGCGGCTGCAGCGGAGCGGGCTCGCGCCGACGACACGGATCCGCACTGTCGCGCTCGACCTCGCGTCGCCCTCGGACCTCGCCCGCTCGCGCCTGCTGCACGCCGTCACCGTGCTCGAACTGCCCGGCTTCCAGCTCGTGCGCCGCGACGACGCCGACGCGCACGAATCGTGGGAGCTGCGCCAGGCGGTCGACTACGAGACGGCGGCGATCGACGCAGCCAGCTACGGAGCCGGCGTCGAGGAGGCGGTCGACGCGCGACTGCGCGAGCGCGTCGCGTCGCTCGCGCACGAGGCAGGCGCCGCCGCGCTGTTGCTGGAGCAGGCGCTCCGCTGCGGCGCCGATGCGCTCGCGGCCCCGCTGGCGAAGCAGCTCAGCGAGGCGATCGAGACCGATCCCGACGCCGGCTCGGTGGCCGACGCGCTGTGGGCGCTGCTCGACCTGCAGCAGCGTGAGCGCCGCATCCGCGGCAGCGGCGAGGCCGCGATCGGCCGGCTGCTGCGCAGCGCATGGGAGCGCGTGCTGTGGCTGCTGGATCCGATCACCGGAGCGCCGCTGCGCGAGGCGACCGGGCTGCGCGCGGTCGCCGCCGTGTTGGAGGCGTTCGAGCGGGCGGGCCCGGCCGCGGGACTCGACGCGGTCGTGCTGCACGCCGGTCTGCGCCGTGTCGCACACGCAACTGCCGTGGAGCCGGGCGTGCGCGGTGCGGCGCTCGGCGTGCTCTGGGTGCTCGGCGAAGCGGACGATGTCGCGGCGTTCGTCGACGTGACGGCGGCGGCGGATGAGCTCGGCGACCTGCTGTACGGGCTCTTCACGCTCGCGCGTGACGTGGTCGCGCGACGCGACGATCTGCGCGCGGCGGTCGACGCCGTCGTCAGCGGGCTCGACGACGAGGGGTTCCTCACCGCGCTGCCCGCGCTGCGGCGCGCCTTCAGCGTCTTCACACCACGCGAGAAGGACACGCTGGCACGTGCGTTGACGAGAGCAGGGCGCGGGGTGCGAGCGCGGCACGACGACCTGGTCGTCGCCGGCGACGCGGACACGAACGCCGTGGCGCCCGGCGACGCGGCCACGGCCGGCGCCACGGTCGCGGCGATGACCGCCCTGGAGCGCCAGCTGGACGACCTGCTCGCCCGTACCGGCGTGGAGTGGCCGTGACGGCCGCCGTGGAGACGCGTCTGGCACGCTGGCGGCTCGTGCTCGGCGTCGAGGCGGACGACGCGCTGGGCGTCGCCGACGCCGATCGCGCGACCGACGCCGCGACCGACGCCGCACGCGACGCGGCGCTCGCCTTCCTCTACGACCGCGAGCGCGACGCGGTCCGCAACGTGCGCCGACGTCCGGCGGCGCAGCAGCTGGGCGCCGACCTGGGGCCGTCCGACCCGTACGTGCCGGCGTGGATCGCCTCCGTCCACGAGCTGTTCCCGCGGCGCGTGGCGGAGCGGATCGAGCGCGACGCGCTGGAACGGTACGAGCTGCTCGCGCTCGTCACGGACCCGGCGGTGCTCGCCCGCGCTGTGCCGAGCGTCGCGCTGCTGAAGGCGATCCTGACGACGCGACACCTGATGGCCCCGGAGGTGCTCGCGCAGGCGCGGCAGATCGTGCGGGTCGTCGTGGACGAACTGCGCCGCAGCCTGGCCGCACCGGTCGCCTCGGCATTGCAGGGGGCGCGCGATCCGCGCACGCGCTCGCGTCGCCGCGTCGCCGCCAACTTCGACGCCGCTGCGACCGTCCGCGCGAACCTCGACCGCTGGGATCCGCAGGCGCGCCGCCTGGGGATCGCGCGACCGCTGTTCGCCGCGCGCACCCGTCCCCACACCGATCGGTGGCAGGTCGTCGTGCTCGTCGACCAGTCGGGCTCGATGGCCGACAACGTGATCCACGCCGCCGTGACCGCGTCGATCTTCGCCGAGCTCGGCAATCTGATGCGCACGCACCTGATCGCGTTCGACACGGAGGTCGTCGACCTCACGCACGCGTGCGACGACCCGACCGAGGTGCTGATGCGCGTTCAGCTCGGCGGCGGGACCGACATCGCGCGCGCCGTGCGCCACGCCGCCACCCTGTTGGAGCAGCCGCGCCGCTCGATCGTGGTGCTGATCAGCGACTTCTGCGAAGGCGGCTCGGAGGGCGACCTGATCGCCGCGGTGCACACGCTCGTCGAAGACGGCGCGACCGTGCTGGCACTCGGGGCGCTGTCCACCGACGCGCGCCCCGCCTACGACGAGCGAATCGCGCGGCGCCTCGCCGACGCCGGCGCCGATGTCGGCGCGATGACGCCCGGTGAGCTGGCCGAGTGGGTCGCCGAGCGAGTCAGCGCATGACCCGCCGAGACCTGCTCTCGCTGACCGACGACGACCTCGCCGCGCACTCCACGCGCGGCGCCCTGCGACGTGCACGCCATGACGTCGAGGCCGGCGCGGTTGAAGTCGAGGAGCAGCCCGACGGCACGGTCGCGGCGACCGTCGGCGAGCATACGGTCGCGCTGGCACCCGGTGTCGCGCTGCACGACGGGCACTGCACCTGTCCCGTGCTCGGCGTCTGCCGTCACGTCGTCGCGGTCGTGCTCGCCTACCAGGCGCTGCACGACACACCCGACCCGGAGCCCTGGGATCCCGGCACGCTCGACGACGCCACGCTGGCCGCAGCCGCGGGCGGTGGCGGCGCCGCCCGTGCCCGGCTCGCCCCGCCCCCAGCCGGCAGGCGCGCCCTCGCGCGTGCCCGCGCCCGCCTCGCCGCGGGCACGACCTGGACGCTAGCTCGCGGCATCCGCCCGTGGGCGACGCTGCACGACGAGGACCGCACGGTCGTCTTCTCCGTGCCGCACGCGATCGAGCACGCGCGCTGCTCGTGCTCCCAGCCGATGCCGTGCTCGCACGCGCTCGCCGCGGCGCTGGCCTTCCGCGAGCTGCCGGCCGCGTCGACCGCGGGCGTGGTCGAGACCGCGCGCACGCCCGGCGCGCCGCCGCCTCGCGACGCGCACGACGCGCTGCGGCGGCTGGTCGAGCACGGCGCCGCGGGCGGCGGCCGGACGCTCCCCGGCGAGCTGGCCGCCGCTGCGCAGGCGTGCTGGCGCGCCGCGCTTCCCTCCCCCGCCGCCTGCCTCGACGAGCTCGCCGAACTGGTCCGCCGCCATCACGCGGGCGACGCCTCCTACGATCCGGTGACGCTCGCGGAGACCGCCGGGGAGGCGGCTTTGCGCCTGCGCCTGCTGGAACTCGACGCACCCTGGCCGCCGCGCGCGTTCGTCGCCGGCCTCGAGAACCAACCGGCGCGCGACGTCGGCAGCGGACGACTCGTCGGGCTCGGCACCTCCGTGCGACGACGCGGGCGGACCGTCGATGTCGTCGCTCACCTCGCGGCTGTCGGTGACGGGACTCCGTCGGCGCTGCTCTCGACCACCGTCGATCCCGTGCCGCCCGTACCGGCACGTTCGTTCACGGCACTCGCGGCGGCGCACGTGCGCGACGTGCCGCTGCGCGCTTACGGCGCCGGCCAGGTCGTCGCGCAGGGTGCGCGCCGCAGCGCGGACGGTCGCATCTCGTTCGGGCGCAGCCCGGTGTCGGTGACGCCGCAGGCGTTCGCGTGGAGCGAGCTGCTGGGCCCCGCCTTCTGCGACCACGCCGCCAGCGTGCAGGCCCTCGCGGCGACGCGGCAGCCCGCGTCGCTGGCGCCACGCCGCGCGGCCGACGCACCGGTCGCGCTGGCGCTGGCGGGAGTCCGCGACAGCGGCTTCTCCCACGCCGCCCAAGCCGTCGTGATCAGCGCGCGCGATCGACGCGGTGACACGGTCGTCCTGCGCCACCCCTTCCTCTCGCGCGCCGCCGCCGGGACCGAAGCGCTGCTCGCAGCGCTCAGCGGCGAAGAACGGATCGTGCTGACGGCGGGTCATGTCCGTTCGCTGGACCCACTCGTGCTGGAACCGACCGCCGTCGTGATGGAGGGACCTGACGAAGCGCGCCGGATGCTGCAGCCGGCGACCGACGCGTTCATCTCCGCCGCACCGCCGACCGACGCCGCCCTCCGACCCGTCCCCGCCACGTCCGCCGAATCCGCCGCCACCACCGTGACCGCTTCGCTGGAGCGTGCGCGCACGCTGCTCGGCGCGCTGCTGACGACCGGCGCGCAGCGCGCCGATGCAGAGCTTGCGCAGCAGGCACGCGCCCTGGCGGAGGACCTCGCGCGGCTGCGCTCGAACCGTCTCCACACCGCCGCCCGCCGACTTCAGATCGCGCTGGAGGACGCGCGAGCAGCCGGGCGCGGCGACTCCCAGCCGGTCGTCGCCGCCGCGCTCGCCTTCGCCGCCCTCACGCGTCTCGCGCGCGACCTGTCGTGACCGTGTTATGGCGCGCTGGTCAACGGCCGCAGGCACCTCTGAGCGACACCAGCCGGATCCGCCACGGCCCAGCTGCGGTCGAGCGGTCGCTCAGCAGCAGTCCGCCGCGCACGTGGTCGGCGAACCCATGTCTGCGCACGGCCACGCGCAGACGGCAACGCGCGAGGCGCACGAGATCGTCGCGGCATGCAAGCGCGGCTGGGCGGACAAACCCACGACCGGTACGCCCGCCTGCGAGAGCGGTGCCGTGATCTGCTCCGGCAGTCCCAAGCGGGGCCGCGGGCACCCGCGGCGCCCGTGTCGCCCGTCGCACCGGCGGCGCCGGCCGGGCTGGCGGTCATCCGGCAGAGCTGTCGACGCGCCGCACGGCGTCGGCCCGTGAGAGCGACATGAGAGCGGCATGCGAGCGCCTCCCGCGAGGGTGGCCGCATGCCGACCGGAACGATTCATGAGATCGCCCCCGACCTGTACCTGATCGAGGGGCACCACCCGCACAACCTCTGGGACGACCCGGACCTGCCGACGCTGGCCGTCTACCGCAGCGGGCGCAGGCTGTACCTGCTCGACACCGGCGTCGGCCCAGAGCAGCGCGAGGCGATCCGCGAGCTCGCCAACCGCTACGCCGGCGAGGTCGACGAGGTGCTGCTGCTCAACAGCCACGGCCACCTCGACCACCTCGGCAACAACGACGTGCTGGCCGAGATCGCTCCCGGCGCGACCAAGCGCCACCACCTCCCGCGCGCATCCCGCTCGGCGCTGGAGTTCGAGTCCTTCTTCGGCGCGATGTACAAGCGCGGCCTGCCGTACTTCGACTACCTCTCGGGCCTGACGCTCCCGCCCGACGGCGTCGCCTCGCTGCTGCGCGCGCTCGGCGCCGACGACGCGCTGACGGGCGCGGACGTCGCCGACCTCGGCGCGCGGATCGCGCAGCTCGGCATCGGCCCGGCGGTCAGCGGCTTCCTGCCGTCGCTGGTCGTGGACATCCTGCTGCAGACCTATCCGCCGGTCTTCCCGAGCGTCGAGACGATCGTCGACTACGAGCGGATCGCGCCGGCCGCCGACATCCGCATCGGCGACAGCGCCTGGACCGGCTGGACCTTCGCCGGCGACGACGGCCGGCCCGAGGTGCAGGTGCTGGAGTCCGGCGGCCACTCGTTCGGCGGGGTCGTCTTCTACCTGCCCGAGCACCGCTTCATGTTCATGGCCGACGAGACCACGTCGGTGCCGATCTGGGCCGACACCGACCCGCGCAGAACGATCGCGACCGCGCACAAGGCGCTCGCGATGATCGACGGCGGACAGCTCGAGCTGCTGTGCGCCGGGCACCGGCCGCTGCTGCCGGTCAGCGGCGCCGAGGCGCGCGCGGCGCTGGAGGGCGTGATCGCCTCCGGCACCGAGTTCGCCGCCGTCGTCGGCGAGGTGCTGGCGCGCCATCCCGACGGCATCGGCATCGACGCGCTCTACGACACGCTGCTCGCCGAGGCGCAGCCGGGCTCGACGATCGCGATCCTCGCGGGGCTGCAGTTCCCGGTCTTCTCGACCTTCCTGAAGCTGACGCTGCTGAACCACTGCCTGCTGCTCGATCTGCCGCAGGGCACCGACGCGAGCAACCGGCCGACGTTCAAGCCGGTGTGAGCGATGGCACCCGCGCGCAACCGCTGGCTCGTGCTCGTCGCGATGACCGGCTCGCTGTCGATGATCATGCTCGACCAGACCGTCGTCACGGTCGCGCTGCCGTCGATGGGCCGCGACCTGCCGCTCTCCCCCACCGGCCAGCAGTGGGTCGTCAACGCGTACGTGCTCGCGATGGCGGCGCTGGTCGCGCTCGGCGGCAAGCTGGGCGACAAGCTCGGCGGGGTCAGGACCTTCCGCATCGGCGTGGCGGTGTTCTTCCTCGCCTCGATGCTGTGCGGCCTGGCACCGCACGGTTCGCTGGGCGAGCCGTGGATCATCTCCGCGCGCGTGCTGCAAGGCGCCGGCGCGGCGCTGATGGTGCCCGTCTCGGCGGCGATCGTGATCGGCGCGTTCGACGTGCGCGAGCGCGGGCGCGCGATGGCGGTCTACACCGGAATCAGCCAGGTGTTCCTCGCAGTGGGGCCGTTGCTGGGCGGCGTGCTGACCGAGTCGATCTCCTGGCGGACCGTCTTCTGGCTCAACGTTCCGGTCGGGATCGCGGCGCTCGTGATGGTGCACATCGCACGGCCCGACGACAGCCGCCAGCCGGGCGTCCGCATCGCCGCCCGCTCCGTCGTGCTGCTCGTCGGCGGCATCGGCACGACGGTGCTGGCGATCCAGCAGGCGAGCGTCTGGTCGTGGGGCTCGCCCGCGACGCTGCTGACGTTGACGGCGGGGCTCGCGCTGACGGCCTGGTTCGTGGTCGGCCAGCTGCGCGCGACCAGCCCGCTGGTGGACGTGAGGCTGTTCGCCCGCCGCGCGTTCCTCGGCAACCTGGTCGTGCTCGGGCTGATCCAGTTCGCGCTGCTGGCGGTGATCCTCTACAGCTCGATCTACCTGCAGGAGCTGCTGCACCTGTCGCCGATCTCCGCCGGTCTCGGCGTGTTGCCGCTGATCGTCGCGATCGCGGCCGCGGCGCAGCTCGGCGGCCGCTGGTACGACCGCGGCGGGGTGCGCCCGCCGGCGCTGACCGGCCTCGCCGTCGCGACCGCCGGCCTCGCCGCGTGGGCGGCGTCGCTGCCGCAGCTGGAGTACGCGCTGCAGGTGCCCGGGATGGTGCTGACCGGGTTCGGCCTCGGCCTGATCATGTCGCCGACCAACACCGACGCGCTCGGTCGCGTCACGACGGCGGAGCGCAGCCAGGCGTCGGGCCTGGTGCAGACGGTCCGCCAGCTCGGCGGCACGCTCGGCGTCGCGATCATCGGCACCGTCGTGCTCGGGCTCGAGCACCGCGGCGCGCAGGTGCCGACGCCGCACGAGTCGGCCGACGCGATCACGGTCGGCTTCGCGTGCGCCGCGGCGACCTTCGCGCTCGCGCTCGTCGCGGGCTGGTTCCTGCTCTCGCGCGAACGGCTCGACACGGGTGCGCAGGAGAGGAGCGAGACGCTCGCCGCGGCCGCCGGGTGAGGAGCGGCGGATGCGGGGCGCAGGAGCGGCGGCCGAGCGGTTCTCTCGGCGATCGCCGCGCGGGCCAGTCCGCATGCGCCCCGCGACCGGCGCCCGCGCCGTATCCTGCGCGCCATGCGAGTGCGCGATCTGGGCCCGTTGCTCGTATCGCTGGCCGACGGCGACCATCCCTGCGCGGGCGCCAAGCAGGCCGCGATCCTCGCGCTGCTCGCGATGCGCGCCAACGAGCGGGTCACCGTCGACGACCTCGTCATGGGCGCGTGGGGGTACGACGCGTCGGTCTCGGCGTCGAGCGTGGAGAACCACGTCTGGCGCTTGCGGCGGCTGCTCGATCCCTCCTACTCGCGCAGCTCCTCCTCCTCGCTCGTGACCGAGGCCGGCGGCTACCGTCTGGCGCTGGCGCCCGACGCGCTCGACTCGCTCGCGTTCGAGGCGCTGGCCGAGCGCGCGGGGCGGCTGCTCGCCGACGGCGACCCGGCCGCGGCGCTGGCCTGCTGCGACGAGGCGCTGCGGCTGTGGCGCGGCACGCCCTACGAGGTCGTCGCGCACATCACCGCCACGACCGCCGCGACGGCGCGCCTGCAGGAGCTGCGCGAGCAGCTGCTCGAACGGCGCATCGATGCGCTGATGGCGGTCGGCGCGGTCGGCTCCGCGCTCGTCGAGCTGGAGTCGCTGACCGTGCAGCATCCGTTCCGCGAGCGGCTGTGGGCGCAGCGGATGACGGCGCTCGCCGGCAGCGGCCGGACCGACGAGGCGCTGCAGGCGTTTCAGCGCGTGCGCACGCTGATGCGCGACGAGCTGGGCCTCGAGCCCGGTCCGGAGCTGCGGCGGCTGCAGCAGCAGATCCTGCGCCAGGAGGCCGCGCCGATGGCGGGGTCGCAGCCCTCCCCGCCGCCGCAGCCGCGGCCGGCGGGGATCGTCCACCTGCCGCGGCGCGCGCTGCCGCTGCTCGGCCGTGCGACCGAGCTGGCGGGACTGCTGGCGTGGCTGCCGCAACGGCGGCTGGTGACGGTCACCGGACCGGGCGGCTGCGGCAAGACGCGCCTGGCGATCGACGTCGCGCGCGCCGCCGCCGCGCGCTTCCCCGACGGCGTCTGGTTCGTCGACCTGACCGCGGTGACCGATCCGCGTCTGGTCGTCGACGCCGTCGTCTCCGCCCTCGGCCTCGCGCTCGACCACGACGGCCCGACGCTGCCGACGTTGGCCGCGTTCGTGCAGGAGCGGGAGCTGCTGCTGGTGCTCGACAACTGCGAGCACGTGCTCGACGGCGCGGCGGCCGTCGTCGACGCGCTGGTCGAGGAGGGATCGCGCGCGGCCGTGCTGACGACCAGCCGCGAGCCGCTCGCGGTCGACGGCGAGGCGGTCTGGCCGCTGGAGCCGCTGTCGCTGCGAACCGACGCCGGGGCCGGCGACGACGCCGGCGCCGGGGCCGCGGCCGGCGGGCCGGCGGCGGTGTCGGACGCGGCCGAGCTGTTCCTCGCGCGGATGGGACAGGACGGCGTGGCGGGCCCCGACT
Organism: Conexibacter sp. CPCC 206217; assembly: GCF_030646165.1. Lineage (GTDB taxonomy): Bacteria > Actinomycetota > Thermoleophilia > Solirubrobacterales > Solirubrobacteraceae > Conexibacter. The sequence continues at coordinate 348,642 of NZ_JAUTDO010000001.1, forward strand.
CCGCGGACCTGCGCCTGGTCGAGCGCATCTGCGCGGCCGTCGACGGGCTGCCGCTGGCGATCGAGCTGGCGGCCGCACGCGCCCGCTCGTTCACGCTCGACGAGGTCGCAGAGCAGGTCGAGGACGATCCCAGCCGGCTGACGCGCATCGGCCGCGGACCGGCCGACCACCGCGTGACGGTCTGGTCGGCGATCGAGTGGAGCCACCGGCTGCTGTCGCCGAGCGAGCAGGCGGTCCACCGCCGCCTGTCGGTTCTGCCAGGCCCGTTCACGCTGCCGGTCGCGACCGCGGTCGCGCAGGGCGCCGAGCTCGACGTGGCGGAGATCCCCGACCTGCTGGCCCGCTTGGCGCACCGCTCGCTGCTGGTCGCGGTCGGAGCCGGCGGGCGCGGCGGCCGGGCGACCTTCCGGCAGCTCGACACGGTCCGCGCGCACGCCCGCCAGCACCTCGCCGAGGCCGGCGAGGCCGTCGCGACCGCCGGCCGCCGCGACGGCTGGGTGCGACACCTGCTCGCGAGCCGGCCGCGACTCGGGCAGCCGCAGGAGGCGGCGTGGTTCGATGCCGTCGACGATGCCTACCCGGCCGTGCGCGCGACGCTGCAGACGGCGGTGCGCGGCGATCCCGATCCGCGCCTGTTGCGTCTCGGCGCGCGGTTGTTCTACTCCTGGTACTACCGCTCCCGCGTGATCGAGGCGCGCCGCTGGTTGGAGAGCGTGATCGACGCCGCACAGGTCGCGGAGTCGACCGAGCTGACGATCGCGCGGATCGCGCTGGCCGGCACGGCGCTGCTGAGCGGGCGCGTCGACCTCGCGCAGCCGCAACTCGACGCGGCGCTGCCGCAGGTCGAGCGCATCCTGCGGACGGAGATCGGCGAGGGCGAGGCGCTGCCGCAGGTCGCGCGAATCCCCCACGACGAGTTGCTCGAGCTCGGCGAGGCGCTCGTCGGCGCGGCGGATGCGGCGTGGGCGAAGAACGAGTTCGCCGTCGTCGCGCGCGTCAGCGCCGTCCTGACCGAGGTCGCCGCCGTCGCCGACGACCCGCTCTTGCACCTGCTCGCCGAGAAGGTCGACTGCGTCGCCGGCCTGACGACGCGCGACCTCGCCGTGACGGCCGCCCGCGCCGAGGCGCTGTACGAGCGCGCGCTGGCCGCCGACAACCTGCTGGCGCAGTGGAGCATGTGCGGCGTGCGCCAGATCTCCTGCGTGCTCGGCGAGGATCCGCAGACGGGGATCGTCTGGGCCGATCGCCTGATCGCCGCGCACCTGCGGCTGGGCGACGGCGGCGGCGGTGCCTTCCTGGAGGCGCTCGCGAACTTCGCCGCGCTGATCGGCGACGGCGACACCGCCGTCCCGCTCTACGCGGCGTCGCAGGTCGACGCGCGGCGCGTCGGGATGGTCTGGCCCGTGCAGCTGAACTCCGACGTGCTGCTGGAGCGCCTGCGCGCCGCCATCGACCCGCAGCGGTTCGCCCGCCTGTGGGCGGACGGCGAGCGCCTCACGCTCTGGGACGTCGCGCGCGACCGGGGGCTGATCGCGGCGGGCGGGCGCTGAGCCGGGGTCGCCTCGAACGTGCGACGGTCGGTCGCTCGGAGCGCTCCGAGCGACCGACGTTTCCCTAGCGCGATCGCGCGTCTCTGCGCGCCGCCTTGAGCTTGATCGTCTTCTTGACCGTGGTTCTTCTGCCGCCGCTGGCGATCGTGAGGCGCACGGTCGCGCGTCCGCGGCGGGCCTGCGCGAGCGCTCTGCGCGCCGCCTGGGGCAGCACGATGCGGATCGGCGCGGATCTGCCCTTGCGCACGTTGCCGGCGATCGTCACCGTCGCGACGTACGTCTTGCGACCGATCTTCACCGTGACGCGCTTGGCCGTGATTCTGCAGCCGCTCGCGCGGCAGTTCACGCGAGCGATCGTCACGACGCCTCTCGCCGAGACCGTCACACCGTCGCCGGAGGGCGACTTGAGCGTCAGCGTGTAGGGGGCGGGCGTGGGCGCGGGCTTGACCGGCGGGACGACAGGGGGCGCGGGCACGACCGGCGGGACGACAGCCGGCGGCTGCTCGGCCGGCGGCTGCTCGGCCGGCGGCTGCTCGATCGGCGGCTGCTCGACGGGCGCGACGACGTCGAGCGCGACGGGCGTCGTCTGGCTGTCGACGGTGACGCTCGCGCCCGCGGTGCCGGCCGCAGAGGCGGCGGTGAAGACGGACTCGGCGATGGAGCTCTGCAGCGGTGCGCTCGTGAGCGACAGGGTCCCGAGTACCGCGTCGAAGCGCACCGGGATGCCGTCGGGCAGGCCAGCGACCGTCGCGCCGGCGCTGTCGGTCGCCAACGACGCCGTCACGGTCGCGCTCTCGCCGAAACCGATCGATGCCGGGGTGGCGACGCCGCTGAGGACCAGCTGCGGGGAACTCGCGACCGCTCCGTCGACCGTGTCGCAGCCGTCGCCGCCGGGGCCGGCGTTGCAGCCCCACCAATTGTCGGTCGCGTCGACCGTCGCGCCGGCGATCTCGTTGACGACGCCGGCGCCGGCATTGCCGACGAGCCGGTTGGCGTGGATCGCGAGCGGGCCGCTGTAGCCCGGCAGTCTCGCGGCCGTCGTCGTTCTGGTCGAGACGTCGACTCCGGCCGCTCCCGCGCCGGTGATCGTGTTGCCGCTGATCCGTGTGTCGCTGCTCGGCCCCATCCCGTAGTAGTCGACGAAGAGGATCCCGTCGAGCGCGGGGGCGTCGATCGTGTTGGCGGTGATGTCGAGCCCGTCGACGCCGCCCTGCACGGCGATCGCCTGACTGCGCCCGTCGACGAACGTGTTGTCGCTGACCGTGACGCCCGTGGCTCCGAGCAGCAGCAGATGACGCTCGCCCTCGAACCTGTTGCGGCTGATCGACAGGTTGCGCTGGTCGACCCCTCTGCCCGAGATGTTGATCGGGACGTTGGTGTGACCGCGGAAGAGGTTGTCGACGATCTCGACGTTGGCGGCAGGGCCGTCGCCGTAGATCCCGCTCTGCAGCGTGCCGTTGTTGTTCGCCTCGATGCGGTTGCCCGCGACGACCGTCGACGCGGTCGCGGCGTCGCTGGTCTCGAGGTCGATGCCGACGCCGTTGCCGGTGATCACCGAGTTGCGGATCCCGTAGCCTCCGGCCGCGATCGAGGCGGAGATCCCCGGTCGGCCGTTGCCCGACACCGTCAACCCGTCGACGCTCGCGCCGTCCGCGCCGAGCGCGATCAGCGCGCCGGTCCCGCCCGCCGGGATCGTGCCCGTGACGACCGTCTCGGGCACGCCGGCGCGCTCGCGCGCGTCGACGCCGGCCTGCGCGCCGACGATCGTGACAGCCTTGTTGACTCTGATCGTCGCGGTCAGGACGTACTCGCCCGCAGCGACCTGGACGGTGTCGCCCGGGTCGGCTGCCGTGACGGCCGGCGCGATCGTCGCGCACGGCGCCGAGGCGTCGAGGCAGAGGTTGCCGGCATCGCTGCCGCCAGGGGCGACGAAGCGCGTCGCAGCTGATGCGGTGCCGGGAACGAGCGCTGCGGATGCGGCAAGCGAGGCGACCGCGACCAACACGGTGCGCGCACGCGGGTGCATCCGTGCGGATCGGATCGATCCGTCAAACGGAGAAGCGTGCATATGAGGCCCTCTTTCAGAGGTGACCGAAGCAAGGCCGCCGAAGCCGGCGGCGTCGGACAGTTGTCGGCAAGTTCTCGCCAAGTTGGCGCGAAACATCACATGACTGGACCGATGTACTAGCGCGCGATCGCGCCACAGCCCACCGCTGCCTCACCACGATCCGGTTCGACGTTTGTCGCAATCGTGCGCAGATGGTCCTGGCCGCTGGACGATTGCCATGGTGCAAGGGACCGGGTGGGATGCGGGGGGAGCGTTTGAGGGGAAGCGCGCCAACTCCAGTCCGTCCCCAGGAGAACATATGCATCCCTCATCCGCGCATGCGGAGCGGTTGAACGCGTCCTCGCGCCGACGACGCCTGCTGGCGCTGGCGGTGGCAGCGTTGACGCCGTTGGCGCTCGCGGCGCCCGCCGCCGCGACCACGCTCGTCCCGACCGCCAACGGCGGCGAATGGGACGTCGAGGACTCGTCCAAGGGGTCGAGCGGCTCCGGCATCTCGATCGACGGCGGCATCGACGGCTTCGGCGGCCTGCGCCTGCAGGTCCAGCGCGGTGGCGACGTGCTCGCCGCCAACAAGCTGGTCGACGAGCTCGGCCTCACCTACGACGGCGGCGTCGACTTCGACACGACGCAGTCGCCGCGCATCGGCGGGGTCGCCGTCAGACGCGCGATCAGAGTCCTGCCCGCCCTGGACGCGATCCGCTATGCCGACACGCTCTTCAACACGACGGGAGCGCCGCTGACGGTGCGCGTCTCCTGGGGCGGCAGCGTCGGCGCCGGCGGCACGCCCGGCTGGGGCCGCGTCGCCGACAGCTCCGACGGCGACCAGACGCCGGAGGCGAGCGACAGCTGGGTCGAGTTCATGACCGACGCCGACAACTCGCTGGCGGACCCGGCGACCGGGCCGTCGCCCAAACCGCCGCTGGCGCAGATCGTCGGCACCAGCGGCAAGGACGGCCTCGGCGACACCGAGTACGACGCCTTCGCGGATGACTATCCCGGCCGTCTGCCGAGCTTCATCGGCTACCGCTACAGAGTCGAGCTCGGCGCCGGCGAGGCGGCGACGCTCGTCACGTACATGACCAAGGGCCTCGGCTCCAGAGGCTCGCCGGCCGACGCCGCCGCGATCGCGGCCGTCGGCGCGACCGCGGATGCGATCGCGACCGATCCCGACTTCGACGGCCTCTCGACAGCCGTCCGCTGCGGTGTCGTCAACTGGGACGCGACCGTCGGCCTGCCGCCCGGTGCCTGCGACGACGTCACCAGCCCCGGCCGCCCGCCGCAGCCGGTCGCCGTGCAGCCGCTGCGCACGACCTCGACCTATCCGGTCGTCGGCAAGACGATCGCCCAGCTGCAGGCCGACATGCGCTCGGGCCGCACCAGCTCTGAGGAGATCGTCAAGGCGTACCTCGACCGGATCGCCGCCTTCGACAAGTCCGGCCCGCACCTCAACAGCGTCATCGCCGTCAGCCCGAACGCGCTGGAGGAGGCACGCGCGCTCGACGAGCGGCGCCGCAGAGGCGAGGACCTCGGCCCGCTGATGGGGATCCCGTTCGGCCTGAAGGACAACATCGACGCGCTCGGCCTGCCGACGACGTACGGCTCGCTCGCGCTCGAGGGCTTCATGCCGAACCGCGACACGTTCCAGATCGCGCGACTGCGCGCGGCCGGCGCGATCCCGCTGATCAAGACCAACCTCGACGAGTGGGCCAGCTCCGGCATCCGCTCGCAGAGCGGGATGGGCGGCACCGTCCGCAACCCGTACGCGCCCGACCGCGCCAACGGCGGCTCCAGCGGCGGCGCCGGCGCAGCGACCGCGGCCAGCCTCGTCGCGTTCAACATCGGCACCGACAACTACTCCTCCACGCGCCATCCCTCCGGCAACAACAGCGGCGTGACGATGCTCGCCACGCGCGAGTGGGACGCCAACAGAGGGATCATGGGCAGCGCCAACCAGAACCACATCGCCCCGATCACGCGCACGATGGAGGACCTCGCGACCGTGCTCGACGTGACGATCGCCGAGGATCCGCTGGACCCGAAGACGCTCGGGCTCGGCGCCGTGCGGCCGCCGTCGTACCCGGCGCTGCTCGACGCGGGCGCGCTCAGAGGCGCTCGCATCGGGCTCGTGCCGGAGGCGTGGACGCGCGGCATGCACACCGGCTGCAACTCCGGGCCCGAGCAGGACGGGCCGCAGCAGAGAGCACTGTTCGATGCAGCGACCGCACAGATGGAAGCGGCCGGCGCGACGCTCGTGACCGTCCACCAACCGGACTCGATCTGCACCCGATGGGGCGCGCAGGGGCCGACCGACCCGAGCGCGCTCGGCGCCTTCCTCAACCAGCAGTACGTCGACGGGCAGCCGAACTTCCCGTTCGCGACCTACAGCGAGGCGCGCTCCTCGTCGCTGAACCGCTCGCCCAGCGGGAGAGCCGGGTCGAGAGTCCCGACGCTGGCGGAGTACGAGACGGCGCAGGCGAGAAACCTGGCCGACCGGCTCGCCTACCGCGCCGACGTGCAGGCGTACATGGACGCGGCCGGCGTCGACGCGCTGCTGATGCCGCGCAACAAGGCCGACATCCCGGTCGAGGACTCGCAGGACTGGAACGGGCGCACGTTCGTCGCGCCGGCCTCGGTCGGCGGCATGCCGGAGGTCGTCGTGCCGGCCGGCTACACGCAGCAGGGGCTGCCGTTCGGCGTCTCGCTGATCGGCCGCGCGTTCGACGACGCACATCTGTTCCGGCTCGGCTACGCAACCGAGCAGACGCTGCACGCGCGCAGAGAGCCGGCGGCGACGCCGGAGCTGGAGCTGGCCGCGCGGCCCGGGACCGAGGCCCAGCTGCCGCCGCAGGTGGAGCCGCCGGCCCCGCCCGCGCCGCCCGCCCCGCCGGCGCCGGCGCCGGCATGCATCGACGCGCTGGCGCCGACGGTCACGGTCGGGACGCGCCGCTTCGGCGGCCGCGCGCTCGCCCGAGCGCGCGCCGGCAGAGCGCTCCTGCGGCTGAGCGGGCGCGTGCGCGACCGCGGCTGCCAGCAGGGCGGCGGCTTCGCCGCCGGCACGCCGAGAGCGGTCCGCGTCGCGATCGCGCGGCTGGCCGGCGGCAGATGCCAGCCGCTGGTGCGCGGCAGACTGCAGCGCTCCCGCGCCTGCGGACGGGTCGTGTTCCAGGCGGCACGGGTGAGCGGCGGGGGCGCCGATCGCGCCTGGTCGCTGCAGATCGCCGGGGCGACGCTGCCCGCCGGCAGATACCGCATCAGCGTCCGCGCGCTCGACGCTGCCGGCCACGCCTCGCGGACGACCACGATCGCCTTCCGCGCGGTGAGAGGAACGTGACGAGGTGAACTGACGATCGACTGATCGACCTGTGCGGACATGCGCGTCTCATCCGGGAAACGCGCATGTCCGTCGGTCGTGTAGGCGATGATCTCCCTATGGACGACGGTTGGGGCGCGGATCTGCGGCAGGCGGCCAGCTCGAGAACGCTCCTGCTCGTCCTCGGCGTGCTCGTGATCCAGCTCGCGTTCGTCTTCTCCTACGTCGGCGCGTTTCACAGCCCCAAGCCGCACCGGATCGCGGTCGCGCTGGTGGCGCCAGCGCAGGAGGCGCAGCAGCTGGTCGCGAGACTCGACGCGCTGCCGGGCACGCCGCTGAAGGTGAACGCGGTCGCCGACGAGGCGGCCGCGCGGGCGCAGCTGCGCGACGGCGAGACGAGCGCGGTGCTGGTCGTCGACCCGAACGGGAGACGCGACCGGCTGCTGATCGCCGCGGGCGCGGGCGCGTCGCTGGCGACCGCGGTCGAGGCGGTCGCGCGGCAAGCCGAGCGCGCGCAGGGCCGCTCCATCTCGGTCGAGGACGCGGTGCCGTTGCAGTCCGGCGACGCTCGCGGGCTGACCGGCTTCTACCTCGTGGTCGGCTGGCTGGTCGGCGGCTACCTCTGCGCGGCGCTGCTGGGGATCGCCAACGGCCCGAGACCGGCGAACGCACGGCGGGCGACGATCCGGCTCGGCGGGCTGCTCCTCTACGCGATCCTCTCAGGGCTGCTCGGTGCGCTGATCGTCGACCCGCTGCTCGGCGCGCAGACCGGCCACCTGCTCGCGCTGTGGTGGCTCGGCGCGCTCGTCGTCTTCGCGGCGGGGACCGTCACCGTCGCACTCGAGTCGCTCGCCGGGATCGTCGGGATCGGGCTCGCCGTGCTGCTGTTCGTCGTGCTCGGCAACCCGAGCGCCGGCGGTGCCTTCCAGAGCGAGCTGCTGCCCGGCTTCTGGCGCACGATCGGCGGCGTGCTGCCCGCGGGGGCCGGCACCGACACCGTCCGCCGGATCGTCTACTTCGGCGGCCACGGGATCGCCGGGCACGTGCTCGTGCTGGCGCTGTGGGCGGCGATCGGCGCCGCCGTCACGCTGGCCGTGGGAGCGCGCAACGCGGCGCGCCCCGTCGCGATCTCCTCGTGACCGCCCGACAGATCGTCCCCAACCTCAGCTCGTCCGCCTGGTTGGCGCACGGGCGTTTGCGCTCTGGCGCGTCGCCGTCAATACTTCGGGGCTCGTTTGTCGAATCGGGGATCTCACATGTCGCATCGGTCGTCTCGCGTCGCGCTCGTCTCGCTGCTCGCGCTCCTCGCGACGCCTCCCCTGAGTGCCGAGGCGCTCGAGTTCGGTGAGATGAGCGACTCCTGGCTGCCGGGCGGGGCGAGCGACGCGGTCGTCGCCGACTTCGGCCCAGACGGACGACCAGAGATCGCCGTCTCGCTCGCGGGCAGCAGACAGATCGCCGTCCTGGTCCCCGACGAAGGCAGGATCGGCGGCGCCAGCTATTCGACCCTGGACGCCTCGCCGACGGCGGTCACGGCCGGCGACATCGACGGCGACGGCCACCCAGAGCTTGCGACCGTCAATCGCACCGACGGATCGTTCACGATCACCGGCTCGTCCAGACTGGGCCCGGTCGTCGGCTACTGGACCGAGCCGCTGCCCGGCAGCGATCCGGTCGCCGTCGCGATCGCCGACTTCGACGGCGTCGCCGGCCGCGACCTCGCCGTCGTCAACAACGGCGCTCCTGGCTACGTCCAGATCGTCCTCAACGACGGCACTCCGTCAGCGTGGACGACCGGCGTGACGGTGCCGACCGGCTCCTTTCCCGGCGCGATCGCGGTCGGCGATTTCAACGGCGACGGCAACAACGACCTCGCCGTCGCCGACGTCGGCAGCAACACCGTCACGGTCGCGAGCGGCGACGGCGGCGGCGGCTTCGGCGCGCCGTCGTCCTTCTTCGTCGGATCGCAGCCGACCGAACTGCTGGCGCGCGACGTCGACGGCGACGACAAGCTCGACCTGATCACGCTCAACAGCGCCTCCGACCGGATCGGCGTGTCGCTCGGCAACGGCGACGGCACGTTCGCGGCGACGACCTCCTATCCGGTCGGACCGCTGCCGCAATCGCTCGCCGCCGGTGACTTCAACGGCGACGGAGCGCTCGATCTCGCGACGATCCGCGGCGGCGTCGGCTTCACGGTCCTGCTCGGCGGCGGCAACGGCGAGTTCGTGCTCGCCGCCGGCTCGCCGTTCGCGACCAGACGACACCCGACCGCGCTCGTCGCGGTCGACCTCGACGGCGACGGCCTCGACGAGCTCGTCGCGATCGACGGCCCCGGCGAAGTGGTCGAGCAGTGGACCAACACATCGAGCGAGCCCGCGCTCGCGAGCGCGCCGACCGTCAGCGGAACCCCGCGACCGGGCGAGACGCTGACCTGCCAGCACGTCAGCTGGAGCGGGAGCGCACCGATCGCCGACGGCTACGCATGGTCGCGTGACGGCGACCCGATCGCCGACGCCGACGGAGCGGCGTACGTCGTGAGCGAGCAGGACAGCGAGCGCGAGCTGCGCTGCGCCGCCAGCGCGAGCAACGAACTGGGCTCGACGACGGTGACGAGCGACCCGCTCGGCGTGCCGGTCACGCCGACCGTCGTGACGGGCTCCGCGACCGCGATCGCGACGACGGCGGCGACCCTCAACGGTCTCCTCACGCCGAGCCTCGCGTCCACGACCTACCACTTCGAGTACGGACCGAATGCCGCGTACGGATCGAGCACGCCGGACCAGACGGTCGTCGCCGGTCGAGCGCCGAGCGCGGTCAGCGCCGCGCTCGTGGGCCTGGAGCCCGACCGCGAGTACCACGTCCGGCTCGTCGCGACCAACCTGGCGGGGACGACCGCGGGGACGGACGTCTCCTTCACGACGCCGGCGGTGGGGGTGCAGGGACCGCCCCCGGTCGGCGATCCGCCCGTGGTCGCGGTACCGGCCGCGCCGCGGCTGACCGGGTCACCGCCGGCCGTCGGCACCAGCCGCGACGTCGAGATCGTGTTCGCGACCGACGACGCGACGACTGCCGAGTGCCGGCTCGACGGCGGGCCGTGGATGCCATGCGGCTCGCCGCTGCGGCTGCGCGGCCTCAACGCCGGCAACCACGCCGTGGCGATCCGGGCCCAGGCCGGCGGCCGCACGAGCGAGCCCGTCAGCGTGACCTTTCAGGTCGACCCCTACCCGCCCGGCCTGACCGTCGGGCGCGGCAGAGGTGGCATCGTGCTGCGCGGCGGAAGCGGCCGTGCCCTCCTGCCGCTCGCCTGCTCACCGCAGGAAGGAGCGCGCAGCGGGATCTGCAGCGGGACGGTCAGCGTGCGCCGCGCCGGCCCTGGCGCCAGCACGGGGCGTGCGCGGCTGGCGACCGGCTCGTTCCGCCTGCGAGCCGGTGAACGGACGCGGGTGCAGCTGCGTCTGAGCGCCTACGGCCACCGGACGCTGCGCGCCGTGGCGGGTCCGCTGCGCGTCCGCGTGGTGATCGGCGCCCGCGACCTTGCCGGCAATCGACGCACCCTCAGGCTGACGGCTCGGCTGCGGCGCTGATGGCGAGCGATACGGCAGCGCCCCGGGCGCGCTCGACCGTTCTCAGCTCGGGTCGGGGAGCGCCCGGCCGAGCCCCTCGCTGAGGACCGCGAGCTGATCCTTGGTGAGGCCGTGGAGCGGCCCGTCGGTGTTGACCGCCTGCCAGACCCCGTCGCGCGTTCTCACGCCCTTGGCGGTCAACCTCACGCCGGTGACGCGACGGTCGGTCGGATGGGCGTGACGCTCGACCAGCCCCTCGCGCTCGAGCCGGTCGACCAGCGTCGTCAGGTTGGAGGCGTCGTAGCGCAGCCGGTCCGCGAGCGCGCGCATCGTCACTGTCTCGTCGCCACCGAGCGCGAGCAGCACCTTGACCTGGCTCGGGGCGAGCCCGTAGCGGCGCGCGGTCTCGTTCCAGTGCGCCATCAGCAGCTCGCCGAGTTCGAACAGCTGGAGGTTCAATCTCAGCGCCAGCCGCTGCTTCGGCGATCTGAGGGCTGGGAGGTCTGGAGGCAGGACGCTCATCACGAATCAGGGTACCGGGTGAGATAGAGGTCATGTATAGTGGTGGTCTACCACCATCTATGGAGCTGGAACGAGCATGCGTGTGACGACGGGCACGGTCGCGGTCTCCGCGGGAGAGCCGCGCAGATACACGGGACCGGTGATGGTCGAGACGATCGCGATCCCCAGCGGCAGCGCCGAGCTGCTGATGCAGCACGTCCACCTGGCCCCGCGCGCACGCACGGTCTGGAGCCGCAGCGCACGCGGTGGGACGGTCACCGTCGTCGACGGCGTCGGCCTCTGCCAGCGCCGCGGCGGCCAACCGGAGGTCGTGCGCCCCGGCGACCGCGTCGTCTTCGAGCCCGGCGAGGAGCACTGGTACGGCGCCGCCCCCGACCGCTTCCTCACCTGCCTGCTCGCCGTGGAGCGCGAGCCGGTCGCGGCCGTGAGCCTGGGCCAGCCGGTCGCCGAGGAGACGTACGCGGCGGCTTGTGCGGGATCGCAGGAGGCGACTGCGTTCAGCGCGGCGCCGCGCAGGTGACGCCGAGGCCGATCGGGGTGGCCGAAGCGGCCGGCTTGCCATCCGGGGTCGCAAACGTCAGCGACCACCCGGCTCTGCCGCTCGCCTTCGCGGTCGCGACGAACGGCACGCTGATCGACAGGTCGGAGTCCGGGGATCTCCAGGTGTTGCCCTCCAGCAGGCCGGCCTCGAAGCCCCAGCTGACCGGGCGGGTGGCGCCGCGGCACTCCGCGGTCACCGTCGCGGTCCGCGCGCCGGCGGGAAGCGACGCCCGCTTGGTCACCACGTGCACCGCTCTGAACGCGCTCGCCGCGACACAGATCACCTTGGCGCGCGCGTAGCCGCCCTCGGTGTTGCGCCAGCCGCGCGTGCCGACCGGCATCGACGCGATCGCTCTGGTCCAGTACGGGCCGCCGTCGATCGGGACGCCGATCGCCAGCTGGCCGGCGTTGCAGGAGACGGTGCCCGACGAGCTCTCCTGCGTCCGGGCCGCGATCGGCCCGCGTGCGCACAACGCCGTCGCGCGCAAGACGCCGCCGACGAGCGGACGCCGCACGGCGACGCCGAGCGTTCTGGCGCTGAGGAGGTTGTTGGAGTAGATCGTCGCGATCGCCGCGCGCGTGCCGCTCCACCCCATCATCAGCGGCATCGCGCCGCCTCTGCATTCGACCCAGACGCTCTCGGCGGACGTGTACCCGGTCGCCGCCCCGGCGCCCGCGATCTTCACCGGTCTCGCCGCGACGGTCGACAGTGACACGGCGCCGGCGGCGGCCGATGCCCTCGCCGCATGCTCGTGCGCGTAGACGGCCCATCTCCCCCCAGCGGGCCGCTCGGACGCGAGCGCACTGGCGCTCGAGCCGCACAGCAGCGCGACAGCGGATGCCAGCGCGACGACGAGCGCTCTGCAGGGAAGGCGACGCAAAGGGGTTCTCATGGCTCCGTCAGGGTTGCTCGATCTGGCGCCGAGGGGGCGTGCAATCGCCCGCCGCACGGCAAGGCGCCTCAAGCTAGCTCACCGCACGCCGCGAGCAACCTGGGATCCCTCCCAGTCTTTGGGCAGAGTCCCGCCCGCTGGCGAGCAGCTCAGCCGAGCCGCCGGCCCAGCGCCGCGAAGCCGTCGTCGTCGAGCCCGTACGCGCTGACGATCGTCTTCTCGCGCGCCACGAGCGTTCCCGCATCGGCGACCACGCCGCGCTGATGGGCCGCCTCACGGAATGCCCGCCAGACCCGTTCGGCCGGTGCATCGATCGCGACCTCCACGACCACCGGATCGCTCATCGCATCGTCCCTCCGCCGGAATCGGAGCCGCTCTCCTTGGCGGGCAGCGTCGCGACGAAGCCCAACGCGCGCTCGACCCAGCCGCGCAGCTCCACGTCGCCGGCGCATGCGGCCGGCTCGACGTAGACCGTGCTTCTGGACGGCCGTCTCGCCATCTCCATCGGTCGCACGTGCGGCTCCGCGAGCGCGGCGGTCGCCTGCTCCTCACCGAGCCGCAGCAGCAGCGTCTCCCCCATCACGCCGCAGACGAGGTTGCCGTGCTGCAGAAACATGAGTCCGCCGAACATCCTGCGCTCGGAGATCCCCTCCCGCCCCGCGAGCACCTCACGCAGGCGCCCGGAAAGCTGCTCGTCGTAGGCCATCGTCAGCGCAGACTAATCCGGCACGCGGACCCGATCGAGCCGACCGCCCCGTCAAGGTCTCCCCATGACCGTCAGACGGATCGTCCCCAACCTCGGCTCGCCCGACCCCGCCGCGAGCCGCACCTTCTACGAACAGGTCCTCGACCTCGACGTCGTGATGGACCACGGCTGGATCCTCACCTACGCCGCCCGCGACAACCCCACCGCCCAGCTCAGCATCATGAGCGCCGACGCCAGCGCCCCAGTCAACCCCGACGTCTCGATCGAGGTCGACGACGTCGACGCCGCCCACGCCGCCGCCCGACGACTCGGCTGCGAAATCGTCCACCCCCTCACCGACGAGCCCTGGGGCGTCCGCCGCTTCTTCGTGCGCGAACCAACGGGTCTCGTGCTGAACATCCTCAGTCATCCGAGGGTGCCCGCAGACGGGGAGCAGAGCGACTCGCGGTGAGCGAGGCCGATTCGACCGTCGCCGCGAGGGCGCGATGGGCCGGACCTTCGCCTCGCGTCACTGCTTCAGCGTGATGCGGTTCGAACGCACTCCACCGATCACGAGCGTCGCTGTCACGGCCCGTCCCCGGATGAACACGGCGATGGGATAACCGATCGTGAAGGGCGTGTAGTCGGTGTCGGTGATGTACCGCAGCTTGAACGGAACGCGTTCACGAGCCACGCCGTTCGTGAGCACCCACTCTCCGTACGCCGTTCCGGTCACGCGCTCGGCGAATCTCATGTAGCCGGTCGCGCCGAACTGGCCGTCTTTCAGCGTCCCGACGAGCAACTCGATCGACGACGGGACCACCGCGTCACGCGGCGGCTTGGGCTCCGTCGGCTTGCGAACGCATCTGAGAACGCCTCTCTTCTTCTTCAGCTGATAACCGGCTCTGCATCTCGGCTTCGCGTCAGCGACGCCGACCGCTGGCGCCGACGCCACGCAGATGAGGACCGCAAGCGAAGCCATCAGCAGGACGACCTTGCGCGCGCGATTCGAAGACGACATCGCGTCAGCTCCCGCGCGCCGGACCGACGCCGACGAGCCCACCGGCCCCGTCGGGCACGAACAACCCCAGAGCAGTGCGCACCATTCCCTCCGTCCCTCCGTCCCTCCGTTCGACGTGCCGAGTGGCGGGAACTCTACCCAGCCGCCCCGCCCACGCTGAGCTGCGCTGGACATCCGTACATCGGGCGTCCGTCGTCGCCTCGCCGTGGGGTGCCGAGACTTGCGCGGGTTCTCTTTTCTACTAAACTGGTTTCAGGAGGGCTTCCGCGACGAGATGCGACTCGACCCACGCGGTCGGGCGCGTAGCGTCATCTGACTTCCGAGCTTCGCGCACCGGCGGCGAATCGAGGAGTCAGAATGACCCGCACGAAAGTCATCGATCTCGCCGGCACGGTGCTTGTGCCGGCAACAGGGTATTGCCATCGATCGCGGGCGTACACCAGCTTGTCGATGCGGCTCGCGTTCCCTCGCTCTCCAACCCGATGAGTTCGGCGCGAACCGCCGGCGGGGACGTACGAAGCCATCTGAACGTCGCCATGCAGCGTGAGCAACTCGCTGACGTCCTGAGCGAGTTCGCTCGCACGATGGTGACGGACTTCCCGATTCAGGCGATCCTCGATCGGCTGGTGGAGCGAATCGTCGAGATCCTGCCCATCACTGGCGCGGGCGTGACGCTGATCTCGCCCGGGAGAGATCCGCAGTACGTCGCCGCCTCCAGCAGCGCTGCGCTGCGCTTTGAGCGGCTGCAGACCGAGCTGGATGAAGGACCGTGCTTGGCCGCGTATCGCACTGGAACTGCGATCTCCATCCCGGATCTCGATCAAGAGCAGCGCTTTCGCCGTTTCGTTCCGCGGGCGCTGGACGCGGGACTCGCGGCGGTCTTCACGTTCCCGCTGCGTCATGGCGACGCGAAGCCGTTGGGGGCGCTGGACCTCTACCGCGATACGCCCGGGGCGCTGTCGGCCGATTCGATGGGCGTGGCGCAGACGCTCGCCGACGTCGCCGCCTCCTACCTGCTCAACGCCCATGCCCGTCAGGACCTCCTCGATGCGTCCGCCCACTCCCACGAAGCCGCTCTGCACGACGCGCTGACCGGTCTCCCGAACCGGATCCTGCTGCTGGAGCGTCTCGACCACGCGCTGCTGCGCGAACGTCGCTCCGACAAACACTCGGCACTGCTGTTCATCGACCTCAACCGCTTCAAAGACGTCAACGACGCCCACGGACACCAAGTCGGCGACCACCTGCTGATCGCCATCGCCGAGCGACTGCCGTCGGTGCTGCGTCCCGCCGACACGCTGGCGCGGATGTCAGGCGACGAGTTCGTGATCCTTTGCGAGGACCTCGACGATCGCGCCGAGGCCGACCTGATCGTCGCCCGCATCACCGCCCTGCTCGCACAGCCGTTCGTGCTGGCGAACGCCACGCTGGCCATCACCGCCAGCGTCGGCGTCGCATTCGCCGAGCGCCACGCCGCGCGTCCCGAGCAGTTGCTGCACCAGGCCGACCTCGCGATGTACCGCGCCAAGCGGACCTTCGCCGCCTCCAGGACCGATCGCGGTCCCTACGAGCCAGACGGCCACGACAAGCGCCTGGACCTGCAGGAAGCCTTGGCGCAGGCCGCATCGCGCGACGAGCTCCACCTCGCCTATCAGCCGATCGTCACCGCGGCCGACGGAGACGTGACCGCAGTAGAGGCCCTCCTGCGCTGGACACATCCGACGCACGGCGCGATCCCGCCAGGCGTGGTGATCCCGCTCGCGGAGCGATCCGGCCTGATCGTCGACATCGGCAGATGGGTCCTCCACCAGGCCTGCACCGAGCAGCACCGCTGGCAGCACAGCCGCAACGAGCCGATCGCCGTGGCAGTGAACGTCTCGGCACACCAACTCATGGCCGGCGGCTTCCTCGACGACGTCGCAGCAGTGCTCGAGGCGACCTCGACCGACCCCGCGCTCCTCTGCATGGAAGTGACCGAGAGCATCTTCGTCCGCGACGGCGAACGGGCGCTGCACGTCCTCCGACAACTCAAGCACATGGGGATCGCCCTCGCGCTCGACGACTTCGGCACCGGCTACTCCTCACTCAGCTACCTGATGCGCTACCCCGTCGACATCCTCAAGATCGATCGCTCGTTCATCGCCGCCCTCGGACACGACTCCCCCAGCACGCCGATCATCACCGCAGTCGTCCAACTCGCCCACGGCCTCGGTATGACCGTCGTCTGCGAAGGCGTCGAAACCGCCCCGCAGCACCACGAACTGACACGCCTCGGAACAGACTCCTGCCAAGGCTTCCACTTCGCCCCGCCGATGTCCCTCGCGGATCTCGAAGCGCTCGTCGGCCAGCGCGCCGACGGTCGCGATCTCCACCTGCCGGCACGGAGCCGCACCGGCTGCATCCCGTCCACGGACTGCCCAGGCGGGCGATCAGGATGAGGCTCGATGACCCGCGGCTGGACGAGACCACGCTCGAGAGGACCCAACGGCCTAGCGAACGCCGCCGGCTTCTCCACGGCATCGAAACCGATCGGCTTGCGGCCGGTGGCGTGTTCGATGACGGCCATGAAACGGTCGCGCATCAGGTCTGCACCGGCCGCGCCACGAACGTCGCGGCCGGACCGCCGAGCACCTGATCGCGCCGCTGCTGCGCGCTCTGCCTCGACGCGACCGCGATTGCCGCAGCCATCCTCGTCGACAGCGCGAACGAGCAAGGGACTAGCCCCCCCCTCGCGTCCCGGACAGCTGGCGATTCCCCGACATCAGCGCATCGAGATCCACCTGACGACCGAGGCACCGCCGCGCGCTGCGATCATCACCCCGTCGTCGACCACGGCTGGACGCCACCTACGTCGTGCCTCTGACTGATCAGTACTCGCGCTGCCGCAGCTCGCGCTGCTGCCGGCGGCGCCGACGCTCGTCCTCATCGTCGTCGGTCGGGAAGACGACGTTGAAGAGCCCGTTGACGATGCTGACGATGATCGCCGCCAGGACGCCCCACCAGAAGGTGCGGATCTCGAAGTCCGGCACGATCCACGCCGTGATGTAGAGCATCAGGACGTTGAGGAGGAAGTAGAACAGCCCCAGCGTCACGATGATGAACGGGATCGACAACAGCGTCAGGATCGGCTTGACCCACGCGTTGACGACCGTGAAGACCGCGGCGGCGATCAGCAGCGTCCACCAGTCGTCCCCATACGCGACTCCGCTCAGCACCCACGCCGCGACGAACAACGCGAGCGCGTTGCCGGCCCAGCGGATCGCGAGCGAGGTGATCATCAGGACAAGTCTAACCGCGCGCCATGCAGCCGACCCGCACCGGCGCCCTGCGGGCGCCAATCGCCTGCACGCCGTCGTCCGTATTGCATGCGACGGCATGCGACGCGCTCTCTCACAACCGCCCGCACGACCACCGCTGCGCTCCTCTGAGCATCGTCGGCGACCTCGCCGACATCGCCGCGACGACGGCCTCCCGGCACTCTGCGGTGGCCGCATCAACTTCACGTTCACGACCTCGTCCGAGACGTTCGGCCCTCTCCGCTTCGCAGCGAGGGCGCTCACCGGTTGCCGTCCTGACGCCCCAGTGCACAATGAGTCAGATCGTCGTTCAACCTGAGACATGTCTGTCGGTCACATGACATTCACGGCAATGGACCTCAAGGGCAATTAGCGACACGCCGATAGCCGGTCCATGATTTTCACTGCTCGTAGTTCGTCGGCCCGGCCGCGGTTGTCACCACGCCTCGCGGCGGTTGCCTTCGTCACCTTCCTGGCGACGCTCGCGCTGGCGGCCGCCTGTGCCGATCGCGCATGGGCGGTCGATCCGCTGTCGGCGTCCGGCACGACGGTGGTGAAGGCCGGGGAGAGCTCCTCGCAGCCGCTGCCGGGCGTGAGCCTGAGCGGCGGCGACCCCGACGAGCAGTTGCTGGTGACCGTCGCGACCGATGTCGGCACGCTGTCGATGGACAACCCCTCGGGCCTGTCGCTGGCGTACGGCTATCCGTCGTTCACCGCCCAGGCGGCGATCGCGTTCGTCGGCAGACGCGACGAGGCGAACGCCGACCTCGCGACGCTGAGACTGAACACCGGCGCCAACGCCGGCCAGACCGCGAGATTCACCGTCAACGCCTACAGATACGTGACCGGGCTCACCTTCTCGCCGACGAACGGCCACTTCTACCAGTTCGTCGCGAGAAGAGGCGTCGACTGGCGCGACGCCCAGACGGAGGCCGCCACCCTCAGCTACGGCGGGCAACAGGGGTACTTCGCGAGCATCCCCACCGACGACGTCAACGAGCTCGTCGCGAACAAGATCGAGGGCGCCAACAACGTCTGGTTCGGCGCGAGAGGGTTCGAGGACGAGAACGCCACGATCAAGCGCAGCTGGCAATGGACCGACGGACCGCTCGCCGGCGTCGTCTTCACCGAGTGCACGAACATCGCCGCGACCGGGAACGTCGGCTGCGAGACGCCCGACGGGACGATTCCGCCGCAGACGTCCTGGGTCCTCAACCCGGCCTTTCCGGGACTGCCGCCGATAATCCCGCCGCAGCCGGAGAGCTTGGCGGAGCCGAACAACAGCGGGTACGTCGCCGGCAGCCCGTACTCCGGGGAGAGCGTCGCGATCACGAACTACGGCGCCCGCGGCGCCTGGAACGACTTCCCGCCGAACGCAGGCCCCTCGGTCGACGGCTACCTCGTCGAGTACGGCGACCTCGCGATCGGCACCACGACGGCGTTCACGGGCGTCGCCGACGCTGTCAGCTCGATCGCGATCGGCTCCACGCCCGGCGCGCCGACCGACGCCGCGGCGGTGCTGTCCGGGACGACGGCGACCGTCAGCTGGACCGCGCCCGCCTCCGACGGCGGCTCCGCGATCACGACGTACACGGTGACGGGCTCCGACGGCTCGACCTGCACCGCCACCGCGCCGGCGACGAGCTGTGACGTCACGGGTCTGGCGAAGGGCGTCGCGGTGACGTTCACGGTCACCGCGAGCAACGAGTACGGACCGGGCGCGCCGTCGGGCGCGAGCGCCGCGGTGACGCCGGCCAGAACGGTGCCGAGCGCTCCGACCGATCCGCAGGCGACCAGCGAGGGCACGACCGCGACCGTCAGATGGGGCGCGCCCGCCGACGACGGCGGAGCCGCGATCACGAGCTACGTCGTGACCGCCTCCAGCGGCCAGAGATGCACCGCGACGGCGCCGGCGCGCACCTGCGACGTCTCCGGCCTGGCGAAGGGCAGAGGCGTCACGTTCACGGTCGTCGCCGTCAACGCGATCGGCGAGAGCGTCGCGTCCGAGCCGTCGAACGAGACGATCCCGGCGACGCCCCCGGATCCGCCGACCGCGGTCAGAGCGAGCACGAACGGGACGACGGCGACGGTCAGCTGGACGGCACCCACCGACGACGGCGGGATCCCGATCAACCGCTACACGGCGACGGCGGTCGAGGACTCGGCGCTGACGTGCAGAGTCGACCCGCCGGCGACCAGCTGCGACGTCGCGGGGCTGACGCCCGGCACGTCGTACACGTTCACCGTCGTGGCGCGCAACGAGATCGACGTCAGCGTCCCCTCGGCCCCGTCGAACGCCGTCGTCGCGACGCTCCCGCCGTCTGCCCCGCAGAACCTCGAGGTCGTCCGCGGCGCCGGTTCGGCGAGCCTGACGTTCGACGCGCCGGCGGATCCCGGCGGCGCCCCGGTGACGGGATACGAGGTCTCCGTCGACGGCGGCGTCAGCTGGAGAGCCCTCAGCACGAGCGGCACCGCCCCGATCAGAGCGACCGTCAGAGGGCTCGCGAACGGCACCGCGTACGCCGTGCAGGTGCGCGCGGTCAGCTCCGCCGGGGAGGGCGCCCCGAGCGTCGCGAGAACGGTCGTCCCCGCGGCGGCGCCGAGCGCGCCGACGAACGTCACCGTGACACGCGCCGGCACCGTCGTCACGGTGACATGGTCGCCCGCAGCCGACAACGGCGAGCCGATCACCGGTTACACCGTGACGGGCGCTCCGGGCGCGATCGGCTGCACGACGACGAGCTCGACCTCATGCGTCATCGACGGCCTCGACGAAGCGACGGCCTACACGCTCAGCGTCACCGCGACGAACGCGCTCGGCACGAGCGAGCCGTCGCAGCCGCGCGCCGTCCCGGCCGTGACCGCCCCCGCCGCGCCGACCACGGTGACCGCGATCCCCGACGGCACCACGGTGCGCGTCACGTGGGCGGCTCCCGACGACGACGGCGGCGCGCCGATCGGCCGCTACGTCGTGACCGCGCAGCCCGGTGGAGCGAGCTGCACCACGACCGGCAACTCGTGCGAGATCACGGGCCTGACGCCGGGGCAGACGTACACGTTCACGGTCGTCGCGGTCAACAGCGCGGGCGAGGGAACGGCCGCCGCATCGGCCCCCGTCACGCTGACCGCCCCGGCGACGCCGCCGACCGCGCCGTTGCCGCCCGCCGGCCCGGCGCCGAACGCGCCGCAGCCCGTGAGACCGACGCCCAAGCCGCAGCCCACGCGACCGGCGCCTGCCGCGACGGCTCCCGGGCCGCCCCGCGACCTGCGCGTCGCTCGCCGGGACGGCGTGCTCGTCGTCACGTTCGGCACGCCGGCGCCGCGCGCCGGCGTGAAGATCCGCGGATATCAGGTCAGCCTCGACGGCGGGCGCACGTGGAGAGCGGTCCACACCACCGGCGACGAGCGGCGCACCGCGATCGTCCGCGGTGTCGATGACGACGCGGCCTACCGCGTCGAGGTGCGTGCCATCGGTGCTGACGGGACCGGCAGAGCCACCGCGACCGCGACCGTCGCGGCGCGGGCATGGTTCAAGGACCCGATCGGAGCAGCCGACCGCCGCAAGGAGGTCAAGATCCCCGCCGAGCCGTGGCTGGTACGGGGCACGGCGCGCCCGACGAAGGCCGCCGCCCGCTCGCGCAACGGCACGCCCGCGATGTCGATCCCGGCGCTGAGAGGACGCCAGCTGCAAGCCGGCCAGGCGGCGACGCTCTCCCACCGCGGCCTCTTCCGCTTCGACAGCGACGAGCTGACCGCGCGCGGCCGCGTCCAGGTCAGGCAGCTCGTGCGCTCGTTGCGCGACAGCCGCGCGGTGACGTGCGAAGGCTACGCCGACTACGGCGGAGAGCCCTCGCACGAGCTCGACCTCAGCATCCGCCGCGCACGCGCCGTCTGCGCCGCGCTGACCGCCTACGGCGCATCGGTCAGAACCCGCTCGGCCGGATACGGCGCGACCCGCCCCGTCGTCGTCGGCGGCACCGCCGCGGACCGCGCCAAGAACCGGCGCGTCGTCGTGCTCGTGACGCGCTGACCGACCAGCCGACGCGGCGCGCCACCACTGGCGCCGCGTCGGCGCCCGTCTGCCTCAAAAGAGTCGAGGCCGCGGGCGACCTCAGTTCACCCGCATCTCAACGCGCCGAGAGCGGCAGAACCTCCATCGGCTTCGACATCCTCGTCGGACTGGCGGGATTCGGAATCCAGAGGGGGGTCGTGTCAGGCGTATTCGCTGCTGTAGAGCGGTGTCAGGCGTGTGGGATGCGCTCGGATCTGCTCCCGTTGGAACCTTGGATGGAACCTCGAAGCGCCTGTCCCTAGTCCCGGGACTAGGGACAGTGCGATCCCTCGCTGAGGAGACCGGCATCCCTCGCAGCGGTGTGCATCGCGCGCTCAAGCGCCTGGCCGCCGCCGGCCTGTTCGACGAGCGCCGCCGGCGCATCAGCGCCGGCAACGCCGAAGAGTTCCTCCTGCACGCGGTGAGATACCTGCTCCCGCCCGAACGCGACGGCGAGAGCCGCGGCGTCCCGACCGCGTGGGCCGCCGAACCGCTGGCCAGCCGCATCTCCTCTTCACCCGATGAGCTGCCGCCGGTCTGGCCGGACGCCCGCGGCCGTGTGCGCGGACTGAGTCTGCGCCCACTCCACGCAGCCGCCCCCGAGGCAGCCCGCCGCGACCCAGCTCTTGGTGAGCTGCTCGCGCTGGTCGACGCGCTGCGGATCGGCGACGCGCGCGTCCGCGGCGTGGCCGCCAGACTGCTCAGCGCCCGCCTCGACCGAGCCGCCACATGAACATCGAGCTGCTCGAACTCGCCGCCGCCGCGCTCGACGATCTGCTTGCCGAGGTCGCCTTCGTCGGCGGCGCGACCATCGAGCTGTGGATCACCGACCCCGGCGCACCACCAGTCCGCGCGACCAACGACGTCGACGTCGTCGTGGAGGTCGCCACTCGCAGCGAGTTCAGCACCTTCGAGAAGCGTCTGCGCAAGCGTCGCTTCGGGCCGGATCTCGAGGACGGGATCATCTGCCGCTGGCGCCATCGAGACCACGGCCTCATCCTCGACGCGATGCCGACCGACCCGACCATCCTCGGCTTCGCGAACCGCTGGCAGGCAGCCGCGCTCCCTCACGCTGTCAACCGGACCCTCCCCTCAGGCGCGACGATCCGCGCGATCCCGCCGCCCTATCTGCTCGCGACCAAGCTCGAAGCGTTCAACGGTCGCGGCAACAACGACTTCCTCGCCAGCCGCGACTTCGCCGACATCGTCACCCTCCTCGACGGCCGCGAAGAACTGCCCGGGGAGGTCACCCAAAGCGACGCCGACGTGCGACGCTACCTCGCCGACCACGACGCAGACAGAATCCCGCCCGGCCCCTGAGGCTCCGGGTCGCTCACCCCAAACACGGAAAACGGATCGCGCTCGACCTCAGCGCGACGGATCGACCGCCGCGCGCCGTCTCGTGGCTGCGGCCGTCAATCGGCGCCGCCCTCATCTCTGTCGACCGTGCCAGGCATCGTTCCGAGGTCATATCGCCGAGCGGAAACGGCGTCTACAACTACTTGCGCAGTCGGTTAAGTCGTTAACTGTTTCGGTCATGCCTCTTGTCGTATCGCGGAAACGAGCGCACGTCTAGAGCTGTCGAGCAGGTGCGAATCCGAGGTGACTTCAGAGAACTTCAGCGCACGACCGGGCCGCGTCGCTGTCAGATCCGCGACGTGCTTGAGATCATCGACCGATGGCACGGCCTCGCTACCGACTCCGCTCGTGGATCCGCATCCATCTCCCGATGCCGCTCTACGACCTCGGACTTGCTGGCAAGGGGCGGAAGGACTGCCGGCAGCACGTCTTCTACAACCATGACGGCCTCACGGAGAGGTGCTATCACTGCGAGGTCGGGACGCGGCCCTACTACCCGCAGCACTTTGCCGAGCACGGCGGCGCTGACGACGACGGCGCTAGCAAGCTGCGATAGGCCGGCGCCCGCCGCCGGGTCGCCACCACCTCACCTATCGCGTGCCGCTCTCCGATCCGGCTTCGCCGGCAGCGTCGCGACGAATCCGAGCGCCCGCTCGACCCAGCCGCGCAGCGCGTCATCGTCCGCGCACCCCGCGGGGGCGACGTAGACGGTTCCTCTCGACGGCCGTCTCTGAAGGTCCATCAGCCGCACGTGGGGATCGGCCAGGGCGGCTCTCGCCTGGGCATCGCCCAGTCGCACCAGCAGCGTCTCGCCCATCACGCCGCAGACGAGGTTGCCGTGGCGCAGGAACGACAGCCCGCCGAACATCCGCCGCTCAGAGATCCCGTCAACCCCGCTGAACACAGCACGCAGGCGACTCGCCAGCTCCTCGTCGTAAGCCATCGCCGGCGGAGCCTAGCTCCGAGCGCGGACCCGACCGGACCGCGCCACCGTCGGCAGGCAGACCGGCGAGACCTGGGCACGAGTGGCGAGCGAGCCAGCGCGGCCCGGCCGCCAGCCGGCGCCTCCCGTCCCGGTCCCCCGTGACCGGAGCCGAGCGGCGGACAGCGATGGTGCGAGGGGTCCGGTGACGAGCGAGCATTCGCCGACCCCGCATGCCCAGCGGGCTCCGACGCGACACCAGACTCCCATCCACGACAACACCTATCAGCACTTCGATCCAGGGAGAAGAGTCGGCGCGCCCGCACGTCGCCGAACCGCCGGCACCGCCAGCGATTGGAGCACGTCGCATCTTGCCGATCAGGTACGAGCGATCGGCAACGTCGCCGGGCTGTCTTTGCAGCCGCTCGATGGTGCCGGCGGAGCGCCTGGCCGGCGGACGTCTCGTCCGGACCGCCCCGATCAACGCGCGAGCAATGGCGGCTCAGGTGGGCCGCAGGGCTCATCCCCGAATGTGCCCGCGTAGTTCGGCGTGCCCGTCCCGCGCGTGAAGTAGGCGCCCTCGATGACCTGGTCCGGGACGTAGTCTCCGTAGCGGGCGCCCTCAAGGCGAGACGACACGGCATCTGTACTCGACACCGTCCAGTCCTCGAAGCGTGCCGAGGCCAGCAGCGGCAGGACGAGCGTCAGATGCCCGCCGTCCACCGTCACCGCTGCCTCGACCGGTCTGCCTTGGCCGTGCGGGTGGTCGGTCGCCTCGACCTTGGCCGCTTCGCCGTCGCCCGGCACGTGGATGTACGCGGTGAGCTGCGCGTCGCCGCATCTCGCCTTGGTCGACGCGGTCAGCACGAACGTGCCGGTCCGGATCGGGCCTTCGGTCTCCACGTCGAGGCGCAGGGTCCGGCCCTTCACGGCCACCCCGGCACTGCGCAGGTCCAGGCCGGGCCGTCCGTTGGTCACCATCGAGTCGACCGACGCCTCGTCCCACTCGTCGGCATCCATCCGCTCGACGGCACGCACGTCGAGGACATCGCCGGCGGCGTCCCGCTCCGTCAGCGCAGGCTGGCGATCACCCTCGCCGCCGCCGCTTCCACAGCCGGCGCCGGTCAGCAGCGCCAGCGCGACGAGGATCGCGAGCGAGACGCGCGCACGGCCGAGACGATGCGCGAGGAAGAGGACGATCAACCCAGTC
Organism: Conexibacter sp. CPCC 206217; assembly: GCF_030646165.1. Lineage (GTDB taxonomy): Bacteria > Actinomycetota > Thermoleophilia > Solirubrobacterales > Solirubrobacteraceae > Conexibacter. The sequence continues at coordinate 373,635 of NZ_JAUTDO010000001.1, forward strand.
TGGCACGTACGCGCGCCCGCCATGCCGGCCGCGGCTTGTCTCGCTGCTCCGCGCACGGAGACACGATCGGCCCCAGACAGAATCCTTGCGCTAACGACAGGATTCTGTCCTTAGGTCGTCAGGTCGAGACCGCGCGCCGCCTTCAGCGACCGGACGATCCGAACGATGGACCGAGCGATCTGCTGCGTCTCCTCGGCGAGCCGGTCGCATTGCGCCTCCAACCGCAGCAGGCGGTCGTGCTCGCCAGCGCCGCCGATCAGCCGCAACACCGCGCCGCGTATGTGCTCCGCATGAGCGATGCCGAGGCGGTCGGACTCGGCGACGATCTCCATCCAGGTGTCCGCGTCGAAGCGGACGGTCGTGGTGTGGAGTCTTCCCCGAGCCATCAGCGCAGCTCCGCGCGCCGACGTTCGTAGAGCCCGAACAGCTCCGACAGCGGCACCGTCAGGCCGTCGGCGAGCTTCAGCAGGGCCGCGAACGTCGGGTTGATCTCGCCCCGCTCGATCGCGCCGACGTAGTTGCGGTGAAGGCCACCGCTGAGGCCGAGCCGCTCCTGCGAGAGGTCGAACCGAGCCCGCACCTCGCGAACCGGTCTCCCGAACACCGCATGCTCGACCGAGCGGACGCGGACGGGCGTCATGACGCCTCCTCCGCGCCGTCTGCCTCGCGCTCGCGGCGGTAGGCGAGCATCGCCTCCTCCACGTCGTCGCCCACCAGGTCCACGAGCACGTCACCGCAGTTCGCGACGGTCAGCATCGCCTCCCACAACGCCTCGCGCCCCTCAGCCGTGCGCGCGACGTGCTCCTCGACATCTTCGCCGCAGCGCTCGTGCACCCGCGCGAGCACGCGCATCAGCGGGATTTGTTCCATCGTGATCGCGAACTCCTCGGCCGGGTCGTCCTCGCGCCAGCCGAGATCGTCCAGCAGTCGCATGCAGTCCTCATACCGCCGCGCAAGGCAAGCGCCGTGCCCCACTGGTCGGCGTTCGCCGCGATGTAGATGTCCCCGATCCCGGACAGCTCGGCGAGGACCTGGCCGCGCAGGAGCGCGCGCGCCGTCGGCTTGAGCGTTACGGGCATGACGCGCTCCTCGGAGCGGGCGCGTCAAGAGATTCCGCGCGCCTCGTGGCGCGTCGGGAAGAATGGTGTTGCATCGAAGTCCGCCTTCGGTGCCGGGCCCGGGGGTGTTAGCGCACCGCCGGGCCGCTTTACAGATGTAGAGAGCAGCGCCGGCGAACCTAGGTGGATCTGCATCCAGTGCCAAGGCACGATGCCAGCGTGCAGACCTCGGACCAAGCGCGCACATTTGCGATTATTTCGTTTACTGCTAGCGTGAGGTTCCACCCGATCTGAAGGATCTGTGCCATGGCCGCCGTCCCGACACAACAGCGCGTTCTCAGCGCATCTCCTGAAGAGCGGCCCGAGCTGGCCAAGGTCGTCGACCTGCTCGCGCACCTCGACACGGCGGGGACGCGCATGACCCGACTCGTCGGTCCCGACGGCGAAAGCATCGTCCTGCCCGCTCCGGCCTTTGAGGCATTGAAGGCGGTCGTGACCGGGATGGCACAGGGCATGGCGATCACGCTCGTCCCCAGCGGGCACGAGATGACGACCCAGCAAGCCGCCGAGACCCTCCATATCTCCCGCCCCTCGCTGATCAGACTTCTCGAGGACGGCACCATCCCCTTCCACAAGGTCGGCACCCACCGCCGCATCAATGCGGCGGACCTTCTGAGATACCGAGCTGCCCGCAAGGAGCAGCAGAGTGCGGCGCTGCGCAGAGTGACCGAGATCTCCGAGGAGATCGGCTACAGCTAGCAACAGCGCACGCCGTCAGCCCCACGCCGTAGCGTCAGGACGATGGCTTTCAAGGTCGTCCTCGACGCCAACGTCCTCTACCCGTCGTCCCTCCGCGACACCCTGCTCCGGCTCGCCCACCACGAGCTGTACGACCTCGCCCTCAGCGAACGGATCCTCGACGAGGCCACCCGCAACCTCGTCGCCGACCAACGCGTCGACCCCGCCCAAGCCGAACGCCTGAGGCGGGCGATCGCGTCCGTTTTCCCGGAAGCCATGGTCGACCCTGCCGCCATCGCGGCGATCGAGCCGGCGATGACGAACGACCCCGGCGATCGTCACGTCCTCGCGGCTGCCGTCGTCTCGGGCGCCGAAGGCATCGTGACCTTCAACGCCCGCGACTTCCCCGAGGCCGCCCTCGCTCCCTTCGGCAAGCAGCGGATCAACCCCGACGACTTCCTCTGCACCCTGCTCGACATCGACCCGCTCACGGTCACCGAATCGCTCATCGAACAGGCCGGCCAGCTCAGACGGCCTCCGCTGACGCCGGCGCAGCTCCTCGACTACCTGGAGCGCGGCCGCGTCACCGAGTTCGCAGGGCGGGTGCGCGAGTTGCTGATACCGCCGACCGAGCGCGACACCTGATCGCCCCGACGCGACCCCACACCACCCCACAAACCTGAGGCCACCTCCACGCCCCGCGCGCACCCCAAAACGCACCTCTTGGAACCTTGGTTAGAACCTTGAGGCGCGGAAATCGCCCGCAAACGCCGGTACTGCAAGGAAAACGACCAGTCGGGGCGCCGGGATTCGAACCCGGGACCTCTCGCTCCCAAAGCGAGCGCGCTACCAGGCTGCGCCACGCCCCGCGACTGCTTCGAGTATACGGGCGCTTTCGGGGGTGGCTACCGTCTTGTGAGTATGGGCGTCACGCACAGCTACAGCACGCAGACGCGGTGGAGCGGGTCTACCGGAGCGGGGTACGACTCGTACGACCGGGGGCACGACGCTGTGGCCGTGCCGGCGGCGCAGAGTCTTCGGGTGTCTTCGGATGCTGCGTTTCGCGGGGATCCTGAGCTGCTGAATCCCGAGCAACTGTTGGTGCTCGCGGCCAGTTCCTGCCAGCTGCTCAGCTTCCTTGCGGTTGCGGCTCGGGCTCGGATCGACGTGGTCTCGTACGTCGACGATGCTGTTGGGGAGATGCCGGAGGAGCCGCGGCCGGCTCGCGTCACTCGGATCGTGTTGCGGCCTCGGATCACGATTCGCGGGGAGCTGCCGAGAGGGACTCGGCTGCTGCATCTCGTCGAGGTCGCGCACAGAGAGTGCTTCATCGCGAACTCGCTCACGAGCGAGATCGAGATCCAGCCGAGCTTTCTGCGGGCGAACTAGCGACCCGTCACCTGGAGTTGCGCTCGCGGACACGGCGTCTGCGCTGGTCCGCGTGGCCGGCGAGAGCGGCAAGCCGATGCGTCAGCACGCAGCGCGCGCTCTCGGCGCAGCACTTGCTGCCGAAACCGCCGATCCGCAGACGGTCAGCGACAGTGGCGCGACCTCCACCCGCGCGCGGCTCACGGCACCCAAGCCCGCCACATTCGCCGCCGACGCTCGGGCGGCGTTGGTCACCGTCGCACCATTCACGAACCCGTTGCCGACCCGCGCAGCGACCTCGAAGCTGCGTGACGCGCCCGGCTTCAGCAGCCCTCTCACGCTCCAGCAGGTGCGCTCACCGGGGACGAGACGACCGCCGACAGACAGCAACCGCACCCCGACTCCCGGTACGTCGCAGAGCCGCACGCCGCGCGCCGCCATGCCTCCGACCGATCTCACGACGATCCGGTAGGAGACGACCTGGCCGGGTCGCGCGCGACGGGTCGAGGCCCGCTTCGTCACGTGCAACCCGGCCGGTCTCTTCACGCGACCGACACCCCGGACAACCACCCTCTGCGTCTCGATCCCCGCCCCGCGAACTGTTACGACTGGGCGCAGGACTGTGCCGGCTCTGCGCGGCTCGACACGCACTCTCACCGTCGCGCGCTCGCCGGGGTCGAGCGTGCCGATCCGACACGTTGCGACCGAGCCGCCGCTGGCAGATGCGGCGTCGTCGCCTACGGAGCATCTCTGCCCGCCCACGCTCACCGACAGCACTCTCGCGCCCGGCACGCTCACCGTTACGACGACATCGTCGATCGGTCTCCCCGTCACGTTCTCCAGGACCGTTCTCACGACGGCCGGCTCGCCCGCGACCGGCGCCGACGGGGTCACGCTCGTCTCGATCGAGATCGGCGGCGGCGGTGGCGGCGCCAGCGGCGGCGGGACCACGGGTGGGACGACCACGGGCGCGGGCGCCGGCGCCGGCGCCTGAACCAGCGTCGAGACCGCATTCGAGGTCCCGTTCACCAGCAGGCCCGCCGTCGCACCGCGGCCCACAGCCGAGGCGCTGTTCACGACAACCGCACCGTCAGCGGCGCCGCCTGCGATCACGGCCTCGTACGTCACGCTCGCCGTCGCGCCCGGGGCGAGCGTGCCGAGCGGCGCCGGCGAGCCCCAGGCGGAACCGCTCGAGCCCGGCACCGTCCCGGCGGGGAGCGCGTCCGTCACGGCAACGTCGTCTGCCTCGTCGTCGCCCTGATTGGTCACCGACACCGTGTAGCGCAGGAGATCCCCGGGTGACCCGGCCGCACCGTCGGAGCCGCCACGCGTCACATTCACCACGCTCTTCGCCACCGCCAGTCTCGGCGCCGACAGGTCGGTCGTCAGCGACACCATCTGCGTCAGGTACTGGTCGAGCGTCGTCGACAGATGCAGCGTCACGCTCGTCGCGCCGTTGGCGATCAGGTTGGTCGTGACGATCCGATCCGCGTCAAACCCGAGCTGGTTCACGAAGCCGGGCGTTCGCGCTGCGCCGGTGTCGACGCCCTCGGCCGAGATGGAGCTGTTGAAGACGTTGTTGGCCGGGTTCGCTGCATCGCTCAGCGGCGTGCCGTTCAGCTGCAGTCTGTCGCCTGCGCTGCCGCGGTCGCCTTCGTACGCGACCAGGCCGACGGCCGTTCTGACCGGGCCCGTGCGCGGGGTCGTGAAGCCGTTCACCGTCAACGACAGCGGCGGGTCGCCCTGCTGGATCGCCGCCAGGCCGTCGAACACGATCAGGTTGCGCAGCGGCTGGCTGTCCGATCTGTACGCGACGACCAGCGACCAGCCGGCATAGCGGTCCAATCCCGTCCCGGCCTGCACGTTCGCGACCGAGTACTGACCCGCACCGGCGGCCTGCACCGACGAAGTCACATCCGCGAAGCCCGTGTAGGCGCCCGGCACCGCGGTGCTGTCGGCGACCGCGCCCGTCAGCGGCACGTACGCGCCGCCCGGCGAACCAGGCACCCGCAACAGCACGGACCCTCGCGAAGCCGCCGACACCGCCGCCGCTCCCCCGCCCCCGCCCGACGTCACGCGCCCGCCCCAGTACAGCCCCGCGAACAGGACCGACGAGCCTGCCGGCGGCGCGTAGGTCGAGGTGGACGAGTCGAACGTCGCCGGGTCCCCGTCGACGTCGACGTATCTCATCGAGTAGGCGTTGTTGCTGAGCGCGGCGCCGGTCGCGGTGCCCTGCTGGGCGGCCGCGCAGGTCGCGTCGGCCGCGGGGCACGTCATCAGCGTGTCGCCGGTGACCCAGATCGCGCCGGTGTCGTTCGCGGAGAAGCGGACGTCGAAGGGCTGCTCGACGACCGCGGACGCGCTCCCGGCGCACATCGAGGCCAGCAGCGCCACGAAGGCCGCAGCAACCGCGGAGGCCCTCCCGAGCCGAAACCGAAACCGCACGCACCCCGCCTACTCACTTCAACGCAATGTGCAATCCACCAGCAAGCCGTGTGTACCCGGAGACGGCACGCGAGCGGGCACCCGCGCACGCCCACGACGCCGGACCATCTAGCCTGCGCCCATGGCCGAGATCCTGCCGCTCACCGCCCTGCACTACGACCAAGCCGTCGCCGGTCCGCTCGACGAGCTCGTCGCCCCGCCCTACGACGTGATCGACGACGATCTGCGCGCTGAGCTGACCTCGCGCTCGCCCCACAACGTCGTCAACATCGACCTGCCACAGACCGACGGCCCAGAGGATCCCTACGCCCACGCCGCGCAGCTGCTGCAGCAGTGGCGCGACGAGGGCGCCGTCGTCCAGGACGACACACCCGCGATCTGGCCGCTCACGCAGGACTACACCGGCCCCGACGGCCGCCGCCAGACCCGCTCCGGCTTCCTCTGCAGAGTCCGCGTCGAGGACTACGGCGCCGGTCGCATCCGCCCGCACGAGCGCACGCACCCCGGCCCCAAGCAGGATCGCCTCGACCTCACGCGCGCGACCAGATCCAACCTCAGCCCGATCTTCAGCCTCTTCTCCGACCCCGGCAACGCCGCCTGGGCCGCACTCGCGCCGCACATCGCCGCCACGGCGACCGAGCCGTTCGCAACCACGAGAGACCCCGACGGCACCGTCAACCGCCTCTGGCGCGTCACCGACCCGCAAGCGCTCGAAGCGGTCACCGACGTGGTCGCCAAGGCCGAGCTGCTGATCGCCGACGGCCACCACCGCTACGAGACCGCGCGCGCCTACGCCGAGGAGATCGGCGGCGAGGGGCCGCACCGCTGGGTGCTGATGTGCCTCGTCGCGCTCGAGGATCCGGGCCTCACGGTCTTCCCGACGCACCGCCTCATCAGCGGCCTGGAGAGCGAGTCGGGCCGGCAGGACGCGCTCGACCGCACGATCCGCGAGCAGTTCGACGTGCTGGAACTGCCCGACCGCGGCTCGCTCGTGCCGGAGCCGCGCGCCGGCGACGAGGCCGTCCACATCGGCTACATGGACGCGCTCGGACAGGTCCCGTACATGCTCTCGCTGAAGGAGAGCTCGAACGTCGACCAACTGCTCGCCGACCACTCCGAGCCCTACCGCCAGCTCGACACGGCGGTGCTGGAGGCCGTGATCCTGAAGGGCGCGCTCGGCATGACCGACGAGCAGATCGACCACAGAGACGGACTCGACTACGCGCGCGACTTCGAGGCCGCGCTCGACGCGCTCGACAGCGAGGAGGTCGACGCCGGCTTCTTCATGGCGCCGACGCCGATCCAGCAGGTGCAGGAGGTCGCGGAGTCGGGCGAGAGCATGCCGCCCAAGTCGACCTACTTCTTCCCCAAGGTCCCGACGGGGCTGGTCTTCAATCCGCTGTTCGATTAGAACCGAACGCCCCGCTACGATGGGCGCCTCGACAGGGGAAACCGACGAACGAAGGACGAGGCATTGAAGGCGATCGCGCGACGGACCGGGACCTTCACGCACGAGATCGACGTCCGTGGTCATCAGGTGATCGCGGACGAGCCCGCGGAGCATGGCGGCGCCGACGACGGACCCAGTGCGCAGGAGCTGCTCGCGGCCAGCCTCGCCTCGTGTACCGCGACGACGATCGAGATGTACGCCCGGCGCAAGAACTGGGACATCGGCAAGATCGTCGTGGAGGCCGAATACACGCCGGCGGAGCGCGGCGCGCCGACCCGTTTCAGACTGACGCTGCGGCTGCCCGCAAACCTGACGGAGGAGCAGTTGGAACGCCTCTCCGTGATCGCCGCGAAGTGCCCCGTGCACCGCACGCTCGACGGCGAGGTCATGTTCGACGAGCGCATCGAGCTCGTCCGCTGAGCCGCACCTCTCGCCCGTCTATCCTCGATCGCGGATGACGACGGCGATCGCAGACGAGCTGCGCTGGCGCCTCGGTGGCGGCGAGGCGCTCGCCGACGTGGACCTCTCGCACGAGACCGAGGCCGCCGTGCTCGTCCCCCTGTTCGTGCAGGACGACGAGCTGCACGCCGTCTTCACGAAGCGCCGCGAGGACATGCGACGGCACCCGGGCGAGATCTCGTTCCCCGGCGGCCGTCGCGACCACCAGCACGAGCCGCTGCACGCCACCGCCCTGCGCGAGGCCGAGGAGGAGGTCGGGCTGGCGCCGGCCACCGTCGAGCTGGTCGGCACGCTCGCGCCGGTCCGCACGTTCGTGACCGGCTACGTGATCTTCCCGCACGTCGGCCTGATCCCGCCGCCGGCCGCCGACTGGGTCGTCAGCGAGAACGAGGTCGCGCAGGTGATGGAGCTGCCGCTGCGCGCGCTCGTCGCGGGCTTCGATCAGCGCAAGATCACCAGACGCGGCTTCACGTTCGAGACCGAGTCCTACGTCGTCGGCGACCACTTCATCTGGGGCGCCACCGCGCGCATCCTCGGCGACCTGCTGGAGCGGATAGAGCCGCTCGTCGGCGGGGACGTCTAAGCAGCCAGAAGCACCTCGACGCGCGCCAGCGCGTCGTCGAGCCACGCGCTGCGACTCCCCTGCGGCGCGGTCTCCAGGAGCGCGTACGGGATCTCTGAACGACCGCAGGCCTCGCGCACCGTCTGCGCGCCCGCTGCCAGCAGGTCCCCCGGCACGCTTCCCGCCGCCTCGTACAGCAGCCCCCGCACGGTCGTATCGATGGTCCGTTGGAGAAGCATCCGCAGGCGCGGGCCATGCAGGGCCGCGAGCTGCTGCGGCGATCCGCTTGCCGAGCCCATCAGCCAGCACAGCAGTGTCACCCCGTCGAGCGCCCCGCTGAGCGTCGCGATCCGATCCGGATCACCGATCCAGACCTCCGCCCCGGTCGCCTCGATCGCGGAGCGCCGATCCGCACTCCGCGTCGTCCCCCGCACCGCATGCCCCTGCTCCCGCAACGCCCGCGCGAGCGCCTGCCCCCGGCATCCGCAGCCGACGATCAGCACGCGCGCCATCAGGCTCTTCTCTGCGCCGCCTGGGCCTGCGCCTGCGCACGCTGAGCGGCCCGCGCCCGCCGATCCGCCTCCAGCGCCGCCTCCGTCTCCTCCTGCACGAGCCCGTCGACCGTCAGCTCCTGCTCGCCGCGCGCGCGGCGGCGGGCGTTGGCGGCCTCGAGCATCTGCTCGAGGTCCTCCGCGTCGCGGGCGGATTCGCGCTCGGAGTGCTCGCGCGGGGTTCTCCAGCCGACCTGCGCGGCGCCCGACCCGGGGTACCACAGCCCGAGCGCGACGAGCACGACGACGATCGCCGCGACGAGGCCGAACATGATCGCCGCAAAGAGGTCCATCGACGGGCGAGTCTACCGGTGCCAGATCTCACCAACTGCGATCCGGTGCAGCGCAACTCGCGGCGTGCGAAAGGGTTTCAGCAGATGTCCGTGGCGTCGCGGGATCCCACCCGAAAGCGAGGGTGCCTTCCCCGGCGTCGTCGCGCCCGCGAACCCCCGCCACGACATGCCATGCCCACCGGCTCCCGACCACAACCGCCCCCCGTGGTCGGGAGTCGCTGGTCGCGCATGCCGGCCGCTGGAATACGCAACAAGCTCGGAGCAATCCGTTGCCGGTAGCGTTCCGCCGCCATGGGCCCCGGACACGACACTCGAATGCGCCGCGCGCAGACCGCATGATCGACCTCACCTGCGTCGTGCACGTGCACTCGCGGCACTCCGACGGCAGCGGAACGGTCGAGGAGATCGCCGCCGCGGCCGCCGCCGCGGCCGCCGACGTCGTGCTGCTGACCGATCACGACACGCTCGCCGCCCGCTACCACGGCGAGGAGCGCTGGCACGGCTCCGTGCTCGTCTGCGTCGGCGAGGAGGTCACCAAGCGCCCGGGTCACCACTACCTCGCGTTCGGGATCGACGAACCGATCGACCACAGCACCCGCACCCCGCAGGAGGTCGTCGACGCCGTCGCGCGGCAGGGCGGCCTCGGCTTCACCGCGCACCCCTTCTCGACCGGCGTCAGGCCGTTCCCGTTCATCCCCACGACCGCCTGGGACGACCCGTTCCCGCCCGGCGCGACCGGCGTCGAGTTGTGGTCGCTACTGACCGACACCGTCGAGCGCATCCGGCACCGCCACGACCCGCTGCGACTGCTGCTGTCGCCGCGCGCGTCGAAGCTGCTCGACGCCCCGCGCCCCGAGGCGCTCGCCGCCTGGGACCGCGCGACCGCGACCCGCCGCGTCGTGGCGATCGGCGGGCTCGACGCGCACCAGATGGGCCTGCGGCTCGGCGGCCGCGTGCCGTTGCGGCTGATGAGCTACCGCCGTTCGTTCGAACTGCTGCGCACGCACGTGCTGCTGGAGCGCCCGCCCAGCGGCGACGCCGCCGCCGACCGCGCCGCCGTCTACGAGGCGCTGCGCGAGGGCCGCTGCTACCTCGCCCGCGACGTGATCGCCCCCGCCGGCGGCTTCCGTTTCTGGGCCGACGGCCCGGAGCACGTCGAGATGGGCAGCGAGGCGCAGGCGGGCGGCTTCACGCTGCACGTGCGGCTGCCGCGCAAGGCGAGCGTGCGGCTGCTGCGCGACGGGGTCGAGGTGGCGCACACGGTCAGAGGCTCCAGCCTCGACGCGGCGTCGGGCGGGCCGGGCGTCTACCGCGTCGAGGCGACGCTGCCCGAGCACGGCCGCCAGCGCAGTTGGATCGTCTCGAACCCGATCTACCTGCGCTGAGCCGACGCGCCGGCGCCAGGTCGCTCGGCGGCGACCCGCCGCCCGCCCTGCGCAGCGCCGCCGCTCAGTTCCCCTTCGTCCCCGACACCGCTCTGCCCGGTCTGCCGTAGATCCACTGCGAGAGGATCTGGCGCACCGCGGGCGCGGCCGCCTCGGCACCGAAGCCGCCGTCCTCGATCACGGCGGCGACGACGATCGGACGCTGCGGGTCCTCGACGTAGGCGACGAACCACGACTGGTCGGGTCGACCGTCCATCTGGACGGTGCCGGTCTTGCCGTAGACCTGTCTGCCGAAGCCTGCGAAGACGTCGTAGGCGGTGCCGTCTCTCATCGCCGTCGCTCCGAGCAGTCCGTCGCGGATCGCCTGCAGGCCGAGGATCTCGATCCGCCGCGCCGGTCTCGGCGTGATCCGGTCGGCGATCCGGCCCTTGTCGCCCAGCACCGCCAGGCCGACGTGCGGCCGCACGACCGTGCCGCCGTTGGCGATCGCCGCGTACGCCGTCGCGAGCTGCAGCGGCGAGGCGGCGAAGTCGCCCTGACCGATCGCCAGCGAGACGTTGTCGCCGACGGTCCAGTCGTGCTCGGGCAGCGCGATGTGGCAGTTGTCGAGGTGTCTCTCGCGGCGGCACCTCAGCTCCGCCTTCCACAGCTCCGGCCCGCGACGCGGATCCGGCACGACGCCCTGCTGCTCGTTGGGCAGGTCGATCCCGGTCGGCGCGCCGAAGCCGAACCTGCGCGCCCACGCCTGCAGCTCGCCGCCGCGCGGATGTCTGACCGGATCGGCGTTGAGACGCTCGCCGAGGTCGTAGAAGTAGGTGTCGACGGAGACCGCCAGCGCCCACACGAGCGAGACCGGACCGAAGACGGCGTTGCCGGCGTTTCTGCGCACCTGCGCGCCGCTGCTCCACGCGCCGGTGTCGTTGTAGACGCGCTCGACGGTCGTCGCGCCGGTCGCGAGCCCGGCAGCGGCCGTGACGACCTTGAAGGTCGAGCCGATCGCGTAGGCGCCCTCGACGGCGCGGTCGAACAGCGGGCTGCCCGCGCGCTCGCCGTAGCGCTCGTCGTACGTTCTCTGGCTCATCGGGCGGGTGAAGACGTTCGGGTCGAACGACGGCGCGGAGCCGAGCGCGAGGATCTCGCCGTTGCGCGTGTCCATCGCGACGAACGCGCCCGCGTCGGCGGGGTTGCCGTGCGCCTGCGCGAGCCCGATCCCGTTCTGCAGCGCCCGCTCGCCGACCTGCTGCAGCGCCGCGTCGATCGACAGCCGCAGGTCTCTGCCGGGCACGGGCAGCAGGGGCGCGAGTTGTCTTCTGGCCGCCCGCCCCTGTGCGTCGACCTCGATCCGCTGGGCGCCGTCGCTAGACCGCGCGCGACGCTGCCGGCTGCACGACGACGTCCGCGTACGGCAGCGCGGCGACGTGCTGCTCGACGGTGCAGACGACCGGCATCAGTTGCTTGACGATCGTTCTGTCGCCGTCGGCGAAGTCGCACTCCTCGGGCGCCGTCGGCTCACCCAGCACGCGGCTGAGTCTGCGCAGGACCGCCTCACGCGCCGCCGCGTCCTCGGGCAGTTGCGGCGGTGAGACGACGATCGCGACCGCGCTCTCGTTGTCGACCAGGACCGTGTCGTTGCGATCCAGCAGCTTGCCGCGCGGCGCCGTCACGCTGACCGAGCGGACGCGGTTGCCGGACGCCTGCGCGAGGTACTGCTCGCCGGTGAGCACCTGCAGGAACCACAGGCGCAAGAAGATCACCGCGAAGATCGCGAGCGCGATCCCGCCGAGGATCGCGACGCGCACCGCGAGCTGCGGCGAGGATGGGGAACGGCGCTCCGCCGGCGGCTCGAACATGGTCGAGCCGCGACATTACTGCGAGCGGCTACGCGCCGCGTCGGATGGACGCGGCGCGGCTCTGCCGGCTCAGGCTTCGACCGCCTGATTGACCGGCGCCGGCTCGACCACCGGCGGCGTGTCGCGCAGGTACCACTCGGCGTCGAGCGCGGCCTTGCAGCCGGAGCCCGCGGCGGTGATCGCCTGGCGGTAGGTGTGGTCGACGAGGTCGCCGGCGGCGAAGACGCCCGCGACGTTCGTGCGCGTCGAGAGGCCCTCGGTCTTGACGTAGCCGTTCTCGTCCAGCTCGACGAGGCCGTCGACCAGCTCCGACTGCGGTTCGTGGCCGATCGCGATGAAGGCGCCCGTGGCGGAGTGCTCGCGCACCTCGCCGCTGTCGGTGTGCTTGAGGATGACCTTCTCCATCATCCCCTTCTCGCCCGCGGCGAACTCGTCCACGACGTAGGGCGTCAGCCACTCGATGTTCGGCTGCGCTCTGGCGCGGTCGAGCATGATCGCGGACGCGCGGAACTCGTCGCGGCGGTTGACGATCACGACTCTGCCGGCGAACTTCGCCAGGAAGATCGCCTCCTCCATCGCGGAGTCGCCGCCGCCGACGATGACGGTCTCGTGCTCCTTGAAGAAGGCCGCGTCGCAGGTCGCGCAATAGCTGACGCCGCGTCCGCTCAGCTCCAGCTCGCCGGTCGCGCCGAGCTTCTTGTGCTGGGCGCCCATCGCGAGCACGACGGCCTTCGTGCGGTACGCGTCGTCGCCGATCCAGACGGTGTGGATGCCGCCGTCGTTGAGCTCGACTCTGGTCGCGTCGTCGGTGATGAAGCGCGTGCCGAAGCGCTCGGCCTGGTCGCGGAACTCCTGCATCATCACGGGCCCCATGACGCCTTCTCTGTAGCCGGGGTAGTTCTCGACCTCGGTCGTCTGCTGCAGCAGGCCGCCCCAGGCGAAGCCCTCGATCACGAGCGGTCTCAGGTCAGCGCGCGCGGTGTACAGCGCCGCGGTGTAGCCGGCCGGTCCGCTGCCGACGATGATGACGTTCTCGACGTCTGACATGAGTGACTCGGCTCTCCGATCGCGTTTCAATACTTCACAAAGGATAGCGTGCCGCGCTAGGCCGCGGCGGCCGGTTCTCGCTGCCACGTCTCGACCCGCTTGCGCAGGCGGAAGTAGGCGATGATGCCCGGTATCGTCGGCAGCCAGAACGCCAGCAGACGGTACGCCAGGACGGCCAGGACGGCGAGGCTGCCGCCGACGCCGAACGCGACGAAGGCGCCGATCATGCCGCCGTCGACGCCGCCGATCCCGCCCGGCAGCGGCAGCAGGTTGCCGAGCATGCCGACGAAGTAGCCCTGCACGACGACGGCCAGCGGCGGCGCGTCGCCGAACGCGCGAAACGACGCGTACAGGACCGCGACGTTGAAGATCCACCAGGTCGCGACGCCGAACATCGCGCGGTCCGGGTGCGACGCCTTGTAGAAGGCGAAGCGGATTCCGCCGCGCGCCGACGCCGGCCCGAGCGCGAAGCGGCGCAGCCACTTCGCCGCGCGCGGCCGCCGCGGCGCCATCCGCTCGACCCGCTCCGGGAAGTCCTCCGGCACGAACGCCAGCGGCACCACGATGCAGATCGCGATCACGCCGACGATCGCGGGCAGGACCGTCAGCCCGAACGGCGCCGGGCCCGGGAACAGCCCCGTCCGCAGCCCCAGGCCGCAGACGATCATCGCGACGACGTAGACGCCGTACAACAGCATCAGGAAGGCGATCATCCGCTCGGCGACCTCGCGTCGCGGCAGGCCCGCGCGCCGCAGCGCCCACGCCGTCAGCGCGACGCCGCCGGCGCCGCCGGCCGCGAACAGGCGTGTGGCGGCGAGGCTCGCCATCGTCATCAGGTAGCTGTCGCGCAGCGTGACTCTGAAGCCGGGCGGGATGTGGACGCCGTGGAAGAGCGCGACGTAGCTGGCGATCGACAGCAGCTCGAACGCGAGCGCCGCGGCCAGCCAGGCGTGGTCGCCGTCGGCGACGCGGTTCCACGTCTCCTTCATGCCGCTGATCTCCGGCAGCACGAAGTAGAGGAAGGCGATCACCGCGGCGACGAAGACGGCCGAGGCGATCAGGCGCCGGCGCGTTATGACGACGCGCGGCATCTCCTCGTGATGATCCTCCTCGTGCTCCTGCCCGGGCGCGACGAGGGGCGCGGTCGCCGGTGCCTCCACCTTCGACCGCTGGCGTACCGCCTCGTCGCCCATCCGGGTCAGCCCCGCGCCCTGAACTCGAGCTGCTGCACCAGCCGCGAGCCGGCCAGGGCGGCCGGTGTCAGCGGACCGGAGGCGAACCGCACGGTCTCGGTCAGGGCGAGTCCGGCGAGCAGGTCGACGACGTAGTGCTCGCCGAGGTAGACGAGTGCGAGCCCCAGCGTCAGCGCGTACGTCCAGCCGATCGCGCCTTCGACCGGACCCACCTCGCGGAGCAGGTGCGCGGCGTTCACGGAAGTCGCGAAATGAAGGGACGGCATGGCAGCCAGGGGATTGCCTCCCAGCAAACTGTAGAGCGGCCCCCAGCGGTGCTTCCAGAACTGCTCGCCGTACTCGATCATCATCCGCCGCACACGGGTGTGCGCGTGGTCCTCGAGTCTGCCCTGCTGGTGGGCGTACCAGGGCGGCGCGGTCGGCACCAGCCAGTAGATCAGCGCGCCGAGGTCGAAGACCGCGTACGTCGTCAGCGCGGCGCGGCCGAATCTCTCGCGTCTACGGATCAGCACATAGGCCGTCGTCGCGTGCGGGACGGCGAACCACAGCCAGTGCGACCAGACGAGCACCTTCTCGACGCCGCGCATCTTCCCGGGCGCCGACAGCAGCCGCTGCAGCCGCAGCGTCGGGGGGGTGCCGAGGCCGATCACGCGGTCGACGTTGACGGGGTAGTCGACGTGCACGCGTCGTTGCAGCGCCTCGGGGTCGTCGTGCGGCATCTCGTACGCCGCGAGGTACGCCCACATCTGCAGCGCGCAGGTCGCGACGTCGCGCTTTCGGGAGCGGGGAACGACGACGCAGAGTGCGACAGGGGCGGCCGCGGCCGCCGCCAGGACGGCCGGTTTGGGCAGGCGGACCCGGCGGCGCACGATTGGAGCGGCGACGCCGGCAGCCAAGATCGCCCAGGCTGCAGCTCGGAGGGCCTTCGACTTCGGCAAAGCGCCGGGAGTATATGAGGGTGGTCTCACAACTCCTTCACACGTACGCCCGGATCGGCGCCGGTACGCCTCGTTCGAACGTAGGATCCCGGCCCATGAGCGACTACGAGCTGGTGCACGCGTACGACACGGTGAACGTCCACCGTGCCGACGCAGTCGCACGCATCGAGCTGAATCGGCCCGACAACCTGAACGCGTGGAACACGCAGCTCGGGTTCGACCTGCTCGACGCCGTCGAGCGCGTCGGCGCTGACGACGCCGTCCGCGCCGTGCTGCTCACCGGCGCCGGCCGCGGCTTCTCCTCGGGCGCCGACCTGTCGGCCGGCTTCGATGCGACGCCAGAGGGCCACCCGGACGTCCAGACCGCGCTCGTCGAGCGCTACCACCCGATCATCGTCGGCCTGCGCGAACTGCCCAAGCCGGTCGTCGCCGCGGTCCAGGGCCCCGCCGTCGGGATCGGCTGCTCGCTCGCGCTCGCCGCGGACCTCGTGCTGGCCGCCGAGTCGGCCTACTTCCTGCTCGCGTTCGTCAACATCGGGCTCGTCCCCGACGGCGGCTCCTCCGCCTTCATCCCGGAGCGGATCGGCTTGACCCGAGCGCTCGAGATGGCGCTGCTCGGAGAGCGGCTGCACGCCCCCAAGGCGCTCGACTGGGGCCTGATCAACGCCGTCCACCCCGACGACGAGCTGACCGCGGCCGCCGACGCGCTCGCCGCGAGGCTCGGCGCCGGCCCGACGCGCTCCTACGCCGGCAGCAAGCGCCAGCTCAACGCGTGGGCCTACAGCCGCCTCGCGCAGCAGCTCGAACTGGAGGCCGAGATCCAGCAGCAGCAGGCGGCGAGCAGCGACTTCGCGGAGGGCGCGCTCGCGTTCTTGCAGAAGCGCGCCCCGGAATTCAAGGGTGTCTGAGGTGGTCGAGATGCAGGAAAGTTCCCGTCAGGACGGGCGTTGCGCAGACCCCGGGAACCGGAGTGGGGCACGTGGCGCAGCACTCGACCGCTTCGTGGATAGAATCCGCGCCGCCTTGCGACCTGAAACTGCTTCCATTCGCCGCCGCGCTGTCGCGGCCCTGCTGCTCGCGACGATCGGATCGCTCGTCTTCGCCAGCGGCGCGTTCGCCGACTTCCTCACCCCTGAGTCGGGTGGCTCGCCGAACGCAGACCAGATCGACTCGCTGTACAAGATCGTCCTCTACATAGCGATCGTCGTCTTCATCGTCGTCGAGGGCGCGCTCTTCTACTCGATCTGGAGATTCCGCGCCAAGAAGGGCGCGGTCGCCGCACAGATCCACGGCAACACCCGTCTGGAGATCTCCTGGACGGTCGGCGCCGCGCTGATCCTCGTCGCGCTCGCCGCCGTCACGTTCTCGAAGCTGAGCTCGATCCAGGACCCGCCCAACAGCAGCGCGGACGGCCTGCAGCTCGCCGACGGCGTGCTGACCGCTTCGGTCGACGTCCCCTCGCCGCCGAACGGCAAGAAGCTGACGATCTGCGTCACCGGGCGCCAGTACATCTGGCGCTACACGTACGGTGAGGAGTGCCAGAGAAACCCGTTCGGCGTCGCCTACTCCTACGAGGAGATGGTGGTCCCGGCGAACACGACGGTCGTGCTGGACATCCAGGCGACCGACGTCATCCACTCCTGGTGGATCCCGAAGCTCGGCGGCAAGTTCGACGCCGTCCCCGGCTACAGAAACTTCACCTGGTTCAAGGCCCCGCGAGCCGGCGAGACCTACAGAGGCCAGTGCGCCGAGCTCTGCGGTCGCAACCACGCCGACATGACGGCGCGCGTTCGCGTCGTCACGCCGCAGGAGTACACGGCTTGGCTGCAGCAGCAGAGAAGAGACATCGCCGCTGCGGACAGAGAGGTCCTGCAGTTGCGCGAGCAGCTCACGCGCGACGGCGACCTCAACTAGGAAAAAGGAACTCGACCGCTCATGGCAACCCCCGACTTCGCGATGCAACCGGTGCCGCAGGTGCTCGCGCACGATGTCGCCAAGCCGCGTACTCGCGCCCGCTGGATCGACTGGCTGACCACGACCGATCACAAGAAGATCGGGATCCTGTACCTGGTCTTCACGTTCGGCTTTTTCCTCATCGGTGGCCTCGAGGCACTGTTGATCCGCGTCCAGCTCGCGACGCCGAACAACAACTTCCTCACCCCCGAGCACTACAACGAGCTCTTCACGCTGCACGGCACGACGATGATCTTCCTGTTCGTCGTCCCGGCGATGGCGGGCTTCGCGAACTACTTCCTGCCGCTGATGATCGGCGCGCGCGACATGGCGTTCCCGCGCCTCAACGCGCTGTCGTTCTGGCTGCTCGCGTTCGGCGGCATCGTCTTCTACGCGTCGCTGCTGTGGCAGCCGCCGGAGGCCGGCTGGTTCTCCTACACCCCGCTCTCGAACGAGATGTTCACCCCGAGCGGCGGCCAGGACGCGTGGATCTTCCTGATCCACATCACCGGCATCTCCTCGCTCGTGGGCGCGGTCAACTTCTACGCCACGATCGTCAACATGCGCGCGCCCGGCATGGGCTGGGGCCGTCTGCCGCTGTTCGGCTGGACGATCCTGATCTACGCCCTGCTGCTGATCCTGGCGCTGCCGGTGATCGCCGGCGCGGTCACGATGCTGCTGACCGATCGACACTTCGGGACGCACTTCTTCGACCCGACCGAGGGCGGCTCACCAGTCCTGTGGCAACACCTCTTCTGGTTCTTCGGCCACCCAGAGGTGTACATCATGATCCTGCCGGGCTTCGGGATCATCTCCGAGGTCCTGCCGGTCTTCGCCCGCAAGCCGATCTTCGGCTACAAGGCGATCGCGGCCTCGACCGCCGTGATCGCCTTCCTGGCGGCGCTCGTGTGGGCCCACCACATGTTCTCGGTGCCGGTCCCGACGGTCGTGCTCGGCTTCTTCATGCTGTCGTCCTTCCTGATCGCCGTGCCGACGGGCGTCAAGATCTTCAACTGGATCGCGACGCTGTGGCGCGGGTCGATCGTGATGGCCTCGCCGCTGTACTTCGCGGTCGGCTTCATCGCGATCTTCGTGATCGGCGGCATCACGGGCATCTTCCTCGCCGTCTTCCCCGTCGACTGGCAGCTGACCGACACGTACTTCGTCGTCGCGCACTTCCACTACGTGCTGATGGGCGGCGCCGTCTTCACGATCTTCTGCGGGCTCTACTACTGGTACCCGAAGATGACCGGCCGCCTCTGCAGCGAGCCGCTCGCGAAGGCGTCGTTCTGGCTGATGTTCATCGGCTTCAACCTGACCTTCCTCGTGCAGCACGCCGCGGGCCTGTCGGGCATGCCGCGCCGGATCTACCAGTACCCCGGCGACGCGGGCTGGACGCTCTACAACCAGATCTCGACGGTCGGCTCGTTCGTGCTCGGCATCGGCATCCTGCTGTCGTGCGTCAACTTCTTGCGCAGCTACAAGAACGGCGCGATCGCCGGTCCTGACCCGTGGAAGGGCAACACCCTCGAGTGGTTCACGACCTCGCCCCCGCCGGTCAACAACTTCGACGAGATCCCGCGCGTGCGCTCGGTCGAGCCGATGAAGGACATCCGCCGTCAGGTGGAGCGCCAGTCCGGCATCGAGCACGAAAGCGCAACGCAGCCCACCGCGAACGCGTAGTCTCCCCGCTCGTGGAAGCGTCGCGCTTCACCTCCCCCGCCCCCGTCAAGCAGACGCACGCCTCCAGCGGCGTGCGTCAGTTGGTCGCCGACTACGTCACGCTGACGAAGCCGCGCGTCCAGCTGCTGCTGCTGCTGACGACCGTGGCGACGATGGAGATCGCGGGCAGCCCCTCGGTCGGACTGATCCTGCTGACGCTGCTGGGCGGCTACTTGTCGGCCGGCGGCGCAGGCGCGGTCAACCACTGGTACGACCGCGACATCGACGCGCGCATGGCGCGGACGGCCAACCGGCCGATCCCCTCCGGCCGCGTCAGCCCTCACGCGGCGCTGATCTACGGCTTCAGCCTGCAGATCGCCTCGTTCTTGCTGCTGTCGCTGACGGTCAACGTGCTGGCGGCGTCATTCGCGCTGCTCGGCTTCCTCGGCTACGTCTTCGTCTACACGTTCTGGCTGAAGCGCACGACGCCGCAGAACATCGTCATCGGCGGCGCCGCCGGCGCGGTCCCGCCGCTCGTCGGCTGGGTCGCGGTGACGGGCTCGTTCGACCCGGCCGCGCTCTACCTGTTCGCGATCGTCTTCTATTGGACCCCGCCCCACTTCTGGGCGCTGTCGCTGCGGATGAAGGACGAGTACGCCGCCGTCGGCGTGCCGATGCTGCCGGTCGTGCGCGGCGAGGACGAGACGCGCCGCCAGATCACGCTCTACAGCTTCCTGCTCGTCGCGGTCACGTTCCTGCCGTTCGCCGGGCGCCTGTTCGACGGCATCTACGCCGTCTGCGCGGCGCTGCTGGGCGGCTGGTTCCTGTTCCTGGCAGTCAGACTGCAGCGCCACCCGGACCGCGCCTCCGCGCTCAAGCTCTACCTCTTCTCGATGCTCTACCTCGCGCTGCTGTTCGGCGCGATGGTGGCCGACGTGAAGCTCTGATCCGCAAAAGACCGTAGAATCAAGGACTCACAATGGACCGTCGACTCGCACGCAAGAACATCCGCTCCGCACTGATCGCCACGGCGGTCTGCGTCTTCATGTTCGGCGCGTCGTTCCTGGCCGCCGCGATCTACATCTCCTAGGACCATGAGCCAGACCCAGCCTGAGCAGACCCCGCCGCCCGTCGGCGAAGAGATCCACCTCCCCGGCCCGAGCCTCCTGCCGATCCTCAACGCGGCGGGCATCACGCTCTCGGTCATTGGCATCACGGTCGGCCTGCCGATCCTGATCATCGGCCTCGTGCTGTTCCTCTCGACCACGATCCGCTGGATCATGGACACGCGCAGAGACATCGCCGCACTGCCGCTCGAGCACTCGCACGGCCCCGCCGACCACTGAACGCGGCCCGCCGCTTCCACAGCTTCCGAACGGCGCCCGCGGGCGCCGTTCCTCGTTCTTGGCCCCGGACGCACGAGCGGCGCCCCACTGGCGCCGCTCGGCACATCTCTCTTCCGGCTGCGTGAGCCGGTTGTGTGCTTACGGGCGCCGGCGTGGCGGGCTAACGCGCCGCGGCCCCGCTGCCCGACATCGGGACCGCGCAGACGGCGCCGTCCTCCGTCCAGCAACGCACGACGTCACGCATCGAGAGCACGCCGACGAGGTCACCGCCCTCAACGACGATCAGGTGACGGAAGCCGCCGCGCACCATCTCGCAGGCCGCCTGCTCGAGCGACCAGTCGGGGCCGGCAAAGACGAGATCGCTGGTGAGGTGATCCTCGACCAGCTCGGTGTCGGGATCCAACCCGCGGCCGATTGCATGCAACAGGTCGCGCTCCGTCAGGAGCCCAGGTCCTGGTTGGTCGCCGTCGAGCACGATCGCCGATCCGACCGACCTCTCGTGCATCAGCTGGGCCGCCTCCCGAAGCGTGTGCCCCGGTCCAACGGTCAGCGATGTGGCCGACATGCCCTCGCGTACCTGCATCGCCGTCCTCCGTGGTCGCTTGCAACGATTGCAGCAAGCTTACCCCTTGTGGCGAACGACACACGCCAGTTGGGAGCACAGCCCATGCTCGTTATCGTACCCAAAGAGTGTTTGTGCGCCAGATTGTCACAAGAACGCTGTTCGGACCATCCAAAACTGGTCCTCGCTCCGTATCTCTGGGTGTGCCAACGCAACGACCAGGAACAGTCCGCCACCGCACTCAGCTCTTCAACGAGGCCGTGCGGATCGTGGAGGCCGAGTACGCCTCGGACCTGGAGCTCGACGATATCGCCCGCCGGGTGGCCTCGTCGCGCCGCCAGCTGCAACGAGCCTACGCCGAGATCGGCGACACGACCTTCCGCGAGCATCTCACCAGAGTCCGCATGGAGCGGGCCGCTGAGCTGCTCGCCAACGGGTCGCTGACGGTCCGCGAAGTCGCGCGTCGCGTCGGATACCGACAGCCGGCGCAGTTCGCCAAGACCTTCCGCCGCCACCTCGGCAGCGTCCCGTCGGCGTACCGCGCACGGGCCCGCGAGGGCTCGTCGCCGGCGCAGCGCGCAGCCTAGCCGCACGCCTTCGCAGCTCCTTCAGACGCATCCGTCCGAGTCCTCGGCCGGGCGCGTCGTCATGCGCTCGGCGGCATACCCCGAATGCCCGCGGATCGCACTCCGGGCGGTCTTCCTCCCGACCGGGTTTGCGCACCGTCCCGTCGCTCGCTTAGGATCGCGTCAGGAGAGCAGTTCCATGGCGGCAGTCAGGAGTTTCACGCGTGCGTAGACATCCGGTCGCAGTGATGGTGGTCGTAGGCGCAATCGCGTCCGCGCTCGGCATCGCGATCGCCCTCATCATCGACTGGTTCCCGGCCGACGCCGCCAAGCAGGCGAAGCCGATCGACACGCTCTACGACGTGTTGATGATCGTCTCCGTCCCGATCTTCGTCGGCGTCGTCTGCGTGATCCTCCTCTCCGTGTGGCAGTTCCGCATGCGTCCCGGGCAGGAGAGACAGGACGGGCCTCCGATCCACGGCAACACGCGCCTGGAGGTCTTCTGGACCGCGATCCCGGCGATCATGCTCGTGTCGCTCTGCAGCTACGCCTACACGGTGCTGCGCGACATCGAGGAGAAGGAGCCCAACACGCTCGTCGTCCAGGTCACCGGCCAGCAGTTCGCGTGGAGATACGCCTACGCGCTCGACGGCGGCAGAACGCTGGAGACGACGGAGCTGGTGCTGCCGAAGGATCGCCCCATCCTCTTCAAGGTCAGAGCGATCGACGTGATCCACGACTTCTGGGTGCCGGCTTTCCGCGTCAAGATAGACGCGGTCCCCGGCATGACGACCGAGGTCCGCGCGACCCCGACGCGGATCGGCAGATTCGAGGTCGTCTGCGCGGAGCTGTGCGGCCTCGGCCACGCGGTCATGCGCTCGACGGCCAGAGTCGTGACACCAGCCGCGTACACGAGCTGGATCGCCAGAGCCTCAAGACCCGCGGCGGTCGCAGGCGGCGGTGCGGCGGGCGGCGGCGACGCGAGCGCCGGCGGCGATGCCGCGGCGGCCGGCAGAGAGACCTTCGTCTCCAACTGCGGCAGCTGCCACACGCTCGCGGACGCGGGCACCAGCGGCACCGTCGGCCCCGACCTCACAAGCGCCCTCAGAGGCCAGTCGGAGGCGGAGATCAGAGAAGACATCGTCGATCCCGACGCCAAGATCACCGAGGGCTTCCAACCCGGCGTGATGCCGAGCAACTTCTCGGAGACACTGACAGCAGAGCAGATCGACGGGCTCGTTACGTACCTCGCGAGCGTGTCGAGATGACGAAGGAGAGCTGCTAGATGACCGTAAAGCTCCGCAACCCAGGGTGGTACCGCGCCGCACTCTTCGTGCTGCTCGGGATCGCGTTCTCCTGGGTGCTCGTCGGGGTCGTGCGCACGCTCATGCACTACCCGGACGCCTGGGCCGACGGCGAGGCGATCACGACCGTCTCGCTGATAGCCGTCCCACTCTTCTTCCTCGTCGGCCTCGGCTGCTTCGACTACTGGTTCTACTACGCGTCGGGCCGTCCGACGCGCGCGGAGGACCACTCCTCGCACGGCGCCACCAGCTGGAAGGACTACTTCCGCGTCAACACCGATCACAAGGTGATCGGGATCCAGTACATCTGCGTCTCGTTCTTCTTCATGTTCCTCGGCGGCCTGATCGCGATGCTGATGCGCGCGGAGCTGGCCAAGCCGGGCATGCAGTTCGTCGACAGCTCGACCTTCAACGGCCTCTTCTCGGTCCACGCCGCGCTGCTGATCTTCCTGTTCGTGATCCCGGTCTTCGCCGGCATCGCCAACTACGTCCTGCCGCTGATGATCGGCGCGCCGGACATGGCCTTCCCGCGCCTGAACGCGCTCTCGTTCTGGATGCTGCCCGCGGCCGGCACGCTGCTGACGGCGAGCTTCTTCGCCCCCGGCGGCGCGTTCGCGTCCGGCTGGACCGCCTATGCCCCACTGTCGACGGACATGCCGTTGGGGCAGACGTTCTTCACGATCGGCGTCCAGTTCGCCGGCGCGTCGTCGATCGCGACAGCGCTGAACTTCCTCGTCACGATCATCACGATGCGCGCGCCGGGCATGAGCTTCTTCCGCATGCCGCTGCTGGTGTGGGCGAACTTCTCGACCTCGCTGCTGGTCGTGATCGCGACGCCGTTCATCGCCGCCTCGCAGTTCTTCGTGCTGCTGGACCGCGCGCTCGGCTTCAACTTCTTCGACGCGTTCGTCGGCTCGAACAAGAACGGGAGCGTGCTGATGTACCAGCACGTCTTCTGGTTCTACTCCCACCCAGCGGTCTACATCATGATGCTGCCAGGGTTCGGGATCGTCTCCGAGATCCTCTCGGTGAAGGCCCGCAAACCGATCTTCGGCTATCGCATGATGGCGTTCTCGCTGCTGGCGATCGTCGCGCTCGGCTTCACCGTCTGGGCCCACCACATGTTCGTCTCGGGCATGCAGGCGTGGATCCGCGTCCCGATGATGATCACGACCGCGATCATCGCCGTGCCGACCGGGATCAAGATCTTCTCGTGGCTGGCGACGCTGTGGAAAGGCGTGCTCCACCTCGACACGCCGATGCTGTTCGCACTCGGCTTCCTGACGACGTTCACGCTCGGCGGGATCAGCGGCGTGATGCTGTCGATGATCCCGTTCGACATCTACGTCTCGGACACGTACTTCATCGTCGCCCACATCCACTACGTGCTGTTCGGCGGCTCGCTCTTCACGATCTTCGCCGGGATCTACTTCTGGTTCCCGAAGATGACCGGGCGAATGTACGACGAGCGCCTCGGGAAGATCCACTTCTGGTGCACGTTCGTCTTCTTCAACGTCACCTTCGGCCCGATGCACCTGCTCGGGATCGACGGCATGCCCCGGCGCGTCGCCGACTACGCCGAGCAGTACGCGACGCTGAACCTGTTCGTGTCGATCGCGAGCTTCGCGCTCGGCCTCTCGATGCTCATCTTCCTCTACAACATGGTCGCGAGCTGGCGCGGCGGCCCCCGCGCCGCGGCGAACCCGTGGCGGTCGCTCACGCTCGAGTGGCAGGTCTCCTCCCCGCCGCCGATCTTCAACTTCGACGCCGTCCCGACAGTCGTCGGCGGCCCGTACGAGTACGGGGTGCCCGGCGCCGTCCACGGCATCTTCCAATCGCCCACAGAGGCGAAGCCGACTCCGGCCGGCTCCGTCGCGACGTCACCGACCAGAGAGTGAGGTGAGACGCACCATGGCCAGAAGAGTTCTCGTGGTCGCGAACGAAACCCACGGCGGACGCAGCCTCGTCGACGCGATTCGCGCCCGACATGAGGCAGGCGACGCCGAGTTCGTCGTGATCGCCCCGCAGAACCGCCCGCAGAACGGCTACGTCATCTACGACGAGGCTGTGCGCGACGCGGCGCAGATGCGCATCAACGAGACGCTCGATGCGATCGGCGAGCACGGCATCAGAGCGATCGGGGACGTGATGGACCCCGATCCCTACACCGCGGTCCTCGACGCCGTGCGCGAGTACGGCATCGACGAGGTGATCGTCTCGACGCATCCCGAGACGCGCTCCGGCTGGCTGCGCCACGACCTGATCGAGCGCGTCGAGAACGCGACCGGTCTGCCGGTGCAGCACATCGTCGTGGACCTCGAGTCCGAGCGCGAGAGCGATCCCGAGACGCACACGCTGATCGTCGCCAACCAGACGGCGAGAGCCGACGCGCTGTTCGAGGAGCTCAGACGCCGCGCGCAGGCGTCGCCCCACCGCTTCCTCGTCGTCGTCCCGCAGGACGGCGGACAGGGCCACCACACGTCGCAGGCGAAGCAGCGCCTGCAGGCGCTGCTGGACAGGCTCTCGAGAGAGGGCATCCCCGCGATGGGCGGGATCGGCGACCCCGACCCCTACGCCGCCGTCGCGAACGCGCTGCAGTTCCACCGCGTCGACGAGATCGTCATCTCGACGCTGCCCAAGATGCGCTCGCGCTGGATGCGCAGCGACCTGATCGACCGCGTGCAGCGGATCACCGCCGCGCCGGTCCAGCACATCGAGGTCGACGTCGCAGAGGACGCGGTCGTCGCCGAGACGGGAGCGAAGGCCGCCTGATGGAAGCCGCTTCCGCGTCCCCTTCGCTGCACCACGCCGGCGAGGCCGAGCACCACCACGGCCCGCCGGAGGCGCACCGGAGCTCTCGTGTGGACCCGCAGATGCTCGGGATGATGCTGTTCATCATCTCCGAGATCATGGTCTTCGGGGCCTTCTTCACGGCCTACTTCTTCATCCGGGTCGTGGACGGGAATCCGTGGCCCGCGGAGGGGACGGAGCTGCCGAAGGCGATCGCCGGCGTCAACACCGCGATCCTCTTGTCGTCCTCGATCACCCTGCACTGGGCGCTCGAGGCGATCAAGCGCGGCAACCGCGCCGCGTTCAAGGCCGGCATGGCGACGACCTTCCTGCTCGGCGCCACGTTCCTCTTCATCCAGATCAACGAGTACGTGCACATCGGCTTCGCGCCCTCCAACAGCGCGCAGGCGTCGGTCTTCTACGGCCTGACCGGGTTGCACGGCGCGCACGTCGCGCTCGGCCTGATGATCCTCCTGTTCGTGACGGTGCGGGCGTTCCGCGGCCACTTCTCGCCGGAGGAGCACCGCGGCGTCGAGGTGCCGGGGATCTACTGGCACTTCGTCGACGTGATGTGGGTGATCGTGTACTCCGCCGTCTACCTGTTGTAGATCTGACCGTCGATGCTCAATCCGCTTCGCTCCGAGGAGGAGGCGTTTCGCCTCCTCCTCTACGTCTTCATCGTCGCTGTCGTGATCATCGCGCTCGTGCTGCTGGCACGCGCGCTGCTGTGATCGCGAGACGCTGCGGTCTGGCCGCGCCTCGCGGCCGCCAGCGCGCCACGCGGCTCCTCCGCGACGCGCCGAACCGGGCAGACTGACTGACGATGAGATTCGCGTTCGACCCGGTCGTCCTGCTGCTGATCGCGCTGGCCTGCTGGCTGTACGTGCGCGCGCTCGGCATCGTGCGCCGGCGCGGCCTGCGCGTCGGTCGCGGCCAGCAGGCCTGCTGGTGGATCGGGATCGCGTTCGTGACGGTCGCGCTGAACGGCCCGCTCGACGCCTACGACGGCGAGCTGATGAGCGCGCACATGGCCCAGCATCTGCTGCTGGGCGACATCGCGGCCCCGTTCCTGCTGGCCGGCATGCGCGCGCCGATGCTGCTGTTCTTTCTGCCCCGCCCCGCGCTCGTGCTGCTGGCCAGACGGCGTTGGCTGCGGACGATCTTCCGCACGCTGCGCCAGCCGCTGGTGGCACTGCCGGTCTACGTGCTGACGATCTACGCCTGGCACGCGAGCGTCCTGTTCGAGGGCGCGCTCGCGCATCCGCTGCTGCACGCGCTGCAGCACGAGTTCTTCCTCGCCGCCAACCTGCTGCTGTGGTGGCCGGTGCTGGAGCCCCAGCGCCGCCGCATGCCCGGGCACCTGTGGAAGATCGGCTACATCTTCGCCGCGCGCATGTCGACGATGTTCCTCGGGATGATCTTCGTCTTCACCAGAGGCGTCCTCTACGAGGGCGCCTACGGCGACGGCCCCCGCCCGCTCGGCTTCTCACCGCGCTCGGACCAGGGCACCGCCGGCGGCCTGATGATGACGCTCGACATCATCGTCATCGTCACGTCGCTGGCGTGGTTCTTCTACCACGCCTCCCAGCAGGAGGACCGCGACCAGGCGGCGGCCGCAAGGGCCGCCTCCCCGGCGGGACCTATCTGACGGTGAGGGTGCCTTCCATGCCAGCCTCGCGGTGGCCTGGAAGGGTGCAGTAGAAGGTGTATCTGCCCGGTCTGACGTCGACGTCGACTCTCGACACGCCGCCGCCGGAGACCGTCTCGCCCTTGCCGAGCTCGCTGCCGTCGGCGCTCGCCAGCGCGATGTCGTGCGGGACGGAGGAGGCGTTTCTGGAGTCGATCTCCAGCGCGCCCGACGTCGCGGTTGCAGTTCTGACCGTGTACGCGAGCTGACCGTCGGGGTTGGCGTCGATCTCGAGCTTGCCGCCCTCGGCTCTGGCGCTGCCCGCCGACGCGGTTCTGACCGCGCTCGCGAGCGCGCCCTGGTCCTCGCCGCCCTTGCTCGCCGCGTTGGCGACGTAGGCCGCGACGTCGACGGCGGTCTGGCCCTTGACGATCTTCGCGGGCATTCTCGAGTTCGGATACAGGATCTGCTCGTGCACGACACCCTGGATCGTGTCGCGGCCGAAACCGTCCTCGATCGACTGGGCGAAGGCCGCGTCGAGATCTGGCCCGACGTTGCCTCTCGTGCCCGCGCGCGCGAGCGTGTGGCACGCGCCACATCTCGCCACGAACTCCTGCTTCCCGTGGACGAGATCGGCTCGCGACCCCTTGATGTCATCCCCACCGCAGCCTGCGATTCCGGCGACCAGCGCCGATGCCGCGACCACAGCGACGAATGACCCTCGTCTCCGTCGGTTCAGATCCATCATCTCCATGCGCGACTCTATCCCAGGAAGCGGCAGCTTTACCAGTGTCTACTGCGTCGAAATCCGTTCGGGGAACGGCAACTCGTCGAGTCTTCCCTCCGCGGCGGCGATCACACCACGTGCAACGCCCTCCCATGACCACCGCTCGCGCACAGTAGCGACGAGCGCGGCGCGCGTCTGCACCCGCAGCTGCTCGTCCGCCTGCAGCCACGTCACGAGCCGATCCGCGATCCCCTGCACCGGGTCGCCGTCGTCGAGCGCGAAGGCGAGCAGCTCGCGCGCGGCCTCCGGGACCGCGTCCGCAAGCGCTCCGGCGACCTCGGCGAGGCCGGAGTGGTCGGCGCAGATCGGCAGCGTCCCGCACGCCGCCGCCTCGGCGGCGACCATCCCGAACGCCTCGGGGAACGTGCTCGGGACGACCTGCGCCGCGCATGCCGGCAGCAGGTCGCGCAGCTCGTCGTGCTCCAGGCGACCTGTCAGCACCACGCGCTCGCGCAGCTCGCAGGCGGCGGCGAGGTAGCGGTCGCGCGCGCCGCCGTCGTCCTGCAGCCCGTCGAGGAACGCGCGCAGCAGCGTCAACGGCGTGCCGTCCGGCCCGCCCTCTGCCGCGCGGCCCTCGTCGACCAGCTCGTCGACCGTGTCGAGGTCGCCGTCGGCGAGCGCCCCGATCAGCCGCTCGACGCCGGCGCGGTAGGCGCCGAAGCCGACGACGACCAGCCGCGCGCGCGGCACGCGCGCCAGCACCAGCGGCCACGCCGCCACCAGCAGGTCGATCCCCTTCGAGACGATCAGCTTGCCGACGAACGCGACGAGCGGATCGTCGGGGTGCTCCAGCAG
Source organism: Conexibacter sp. CPCC 206217 (assembly GCF_030646165.1). Classification (GTDB taxonomy): domain Bacteria; phylum Actinomycetota; class Thermoleophilia; order Solirubrobacterales; family Solirubrobacteraceae; genus Conexibacter. The sequence goes on from NZ_JAUTDO010000001.1 coordinate 402,364, forward strand.
CGGCGCCAGCGCGGCGTGCGCGACGCGGTCGTCGGGGGTGAAGGCCGACGGGGTCTCCGCCAGCATCGCGTCGACCGTCTCGTCCTCGACCCGCCGCTCCAGCGTCTCGACCAGCTCGCGCAGGCCGGCGCGCGCCGCCAGCGGCTCGCGCGGGCCGAAGCGGCCGACGTCGACCCCTGGCGGGCCCAAGCGCGTGCGCGGCGGCAGATCGGGCTCCAGCAGCGTGTCCCACAGCCGCTCTGCCGTGTGGCGCGAGCCGACCAGCACCCCGCGCGCGCCCGCAACGCCGCGCCGCGCCGCATCGAGGAAGCGCTCCGGCTGCGGCACGACCGTGTACTCCAACGCGCTGCCGTGGATCTTGACCGCGTAGGGCACGCGTCCGAGCGCGCGCGAGAGGATCAGCGGCCCCATCACGAGATGGTTGGCGAGCGCGACGTCGGGCTCGACCCGCTCGACGACCTCGCGCACCGCCCGCACGTTGGCGGCGACGTACGCCTCGACCTCGTCGTCGCTCAGCTCCCTGTACGTGCGCGCCTCGATCCCCTCGTAGCGATCAGCGACGTAGAGCGGCAGCACGCCCGCCAGCGCGGGACGGTAGACCGTGCAGCGGACCGGCTCGCGCAACGTCCGCAGCGCCAGCTCGCCGTCGTCCCAATCGCCCTCGGCGTCGACGAACGGGAACTGCTGCGGCGCGCGCTCCTGGCACAGCAGGTGCACGTCGTGCCCGAGCCGCGAGAGGGCCGCCGCGAGGTTTGCGTTGTAGACGTTGGAGCCGGTGCCGCCGAGCAAATAACCGTGGAAGATGAGGACGCGCATGTGCCCGGCACCCTATTCCCCGCTGCAGTCGGCAACAGACCGGTTCTCCGACGCCCGGCGGCGGCGGGGCCGCCCGGCCGGACGCGTTGGTAGCATCCCTGCCCGTGAGCCTTCATCAGCGTTATCGCATGCGCACCCCGTCGACTGGTCGTGAGGTCATCCTGCAGGCCGAGCCGGGGCGCACTTACCTCGACCGCGAGACCGGCGAGGAGCTCGAGGTCGTCGCCCAGCTCCTGCCGCTGGCTCCGTCGCCCTCGGACCTGCCGTGGACGGTCGCGAACCTGCGCATCTGCAACTGGTGCGACCAGATGGCTCCGAAGGATTTGAACGACTGCCCCGTCTGCGGCCGCCGCATGGCGCCGCTCGGCCGTTGAGGCGACGCTGCTGATCGTGCCGCTTCGCGCGCGCAATCTGCTCCGTCCCACTCTCGCACTCGCCTCCGGCGTGCTGATCGCAGCAGGCCTCGCAGCCTGCGGCGGCAGCGGCGCCGAGAGCGCCTCGACGCTCGACACGCCGCCGTTGACGGTCGGCACGAGCGCGACGATCCCGACCGGCGCCTCCACGACGCCGGCGACCGTCTCCACGACGTCCACGACCGCGACGACGCCGGGCGGCACCGGCTCCGCCGACACGGGCAGCGACACGTCGTCGCCGGACACGAGCGTCGACAGCGGCGGCGCGACCGCCGACGACACCACGTCGTCCGACAACGGCGCCGCTGACACCGGCGGCGGCACCGGCGACACGGGCGCGACCGACACCGGCGGCGGCGACACGACCGGCGACACCGGGGACACCGGCGGCGACACGGGCGGCACGACCGGCGGTGCCGACACCGGCGGCGGCGCAGCGCCCGGCGGCGGCGCGACCGGCGACACCGGCGGCGACTCGGGCACCGGCGGCGCCGGCACCGACGCGTTCTGCCAGCAGAACCCCGGCGCCTGCTGAGCGACGCGGCGGCTCAGTGAGTGCGCTCGCGCTGCGGCCGCTCCACCGGCGCCTTGCGGCGCTCGATCGCACGCTGCGGCCCCGCTGCGGCGTGATCGCGCAGGCGGGTCGGCCAGGGGGCGGCGTCCGGCAGCGGGAGTCTGAGGCCTGAGCCGCCGGGGTCGGGCGAATCCGGTCGATCGGGTGGCGGGCCGTCGCCGGGGTCGTCCCAGCCGGACCAGTCGTCGGGCTCGTCCTCGCGGCGGAAGAACCACACCAGCCACACGATCAGCCCGCCGACGTCGAAGACGCGCATCCCGACGAGGAAGATCCAACCCGCGGTGGTCACGCGCCGATGCTAGCTCCAGCCGGGTCCCGCGACGAGGAGCGCGGTCGGCGAACCGACCGCGCGTCCCCCACGCTCATCTCGTCGTGGTGGTGGTTCTTCTCGTCGTGGTCGTCGTGTCGTCGTCGGTTCTTCTCGTCGTCGAGTCGGTTCTTCTGGCGGGCTCCTCGGCGACTCTCGGCTTCGGGGTCGAGATCATCGTCGCCGTGTAGGTCAGCTTCGCCGTCTGGTAGAGGCACTTGTACTGCGCCTCTCTGTCGAGCACCAGTTGGGCGGTCTGCGTCGCGAGGCCCGCGTCGCCGCACGCACCCGCGCCGGAGCGCGAAGCGCGCCAGCCGTTGGTCTTGTCGAGGTTGACGGCCAGCACCGGCGCCCACGTCGGCACGGTGAGGGCGATGAAGTCGCCCTTTCTGACCTCGAGGCTCGTCTCGAGCGGGAACTGCGCGGTCGTGCCGAGATAGTCCGTGATGCGGAACGTCTCGCTCTGCGCCGTCGCGGTGAAGAAGCGCTTCGGCTTCTGTCTGGAGTCCTGGCTGAGAACCGTCAGCTGGACGCGCGGCGTACCGCCGTACGTGCGGTTGAAGAATCTTATCTGCTTGTCCGTCAGCGATCCGAGCTGCACTGTCAACGCGACGATGCGACCGTCCGCGGGCGCGGTCGTCGGGTAGTTTCTGCCGGCCGTGGCGACCTGCAGTGCAGTCGTCTTGGTGACGACGAAGCAGTCGTCCGGGCAGCTGGTGGTGACCGGGACGGCGCTCTCGCCGATCTCGTAGATCTTCGCGGAGGCGTTTTGTGCGGCGACACCGAGCGCACACGCGAGCGCGGCGAGGCCGGGGAGTATGCGCTTCATGTGCTCATTCAACACGAATGAGCGGCCTAAGTATCGCTTGCAGCCCGGCTTGCGCCGTCGAGCCGACCCACCGCGAGCGCCGTCGCGCCCGCCCACGCGACAGGCTCGCGGTGGACCCGCGCTCAGATTCTCGTGACGTTGACCGCCTTCGGCCCCTTCTCGCCCTGCTCCTCTTCGTAGGACACCTTCGAGCCCTCAGGAAGTGAGCGATATCCGTCCCCTGCGATACCGGAATAGTGGACGAAGAGGTCGCGACCGCCGTCATCAGGCGTGATGAAGCCGAAGCCCTTGTCGTCGCTGAACCACTTGACCGTACCCGTTGCCATTGCGTCCCCCGAGGACTGCATGCCGGACATGCCGGCGGGTTTCCATCGAGCCGGATGCCCGATCTGACGGTGCAAGTCAACAGCACCAGCAGGGTCGACCGCAAGTGGCATTCGTCATCAGGGGTGGCGACGCGCCAGTCGGACCGGCGCCACGCGCACCCGCGGCGCTGCTTTCAGGTCAACCGATCAGCTGCGCCGCGGCGGTCGCGATCTCGTCTGGATCGCCCTGCGCCGGGACCCACGGCAGCCTCAGCGGATCGTCCGCGTAGCGCGGGATCACGTGCATGTGGAAGTGGAAGACCGTCTGCCACGCGGCGGAACCGCAGGAGTTGATCAGGTTGACCCCGTCGGCCCCGAGCCGCTCGCTCGCGCGCGCGGCGATCGACTGCGCGGCGCTCGCGACGGCGTGGAGGTCCTCCGGCGCGATCTCCAGCAGGTCGCGCGAGTGGTTGCGCGGGATCACGAGCGTGTGGCCGTAGGTCGCGGGGGCGATGTCCATGAACGCGATCGTGCGCTCGTCTCTGCGCACGATCCGCGCCGGCAGCTCTCCGGCGACGATCCTGCAGAAGATGCAGTCATCCGAGGTGGTGGGCACGCGCCGAGCATATCGGTAGCCTGGCAAGCCAGTGCCCGACCGCCGCCACCTCCGCGACGCGATCGCCCACCTGGCCGCGATCGACCGCCCGTCCGCCTCGCCCGGCGAGCGCGAGGCGGCGCAGTGGATCGCCGCGCGGCTGAGCGAGTTCGGCTGCAGTGCGCGCGTCGAGCAGGAGCGCGCGCACGGCGGCTACTGGTTCCCGCTCGGCGTCCCGGCGGCGCTCGCGGGCGCCGCGGGCCTCGCGGCGCAGCTGCTGCCGGGCCGTCCCAGCCGTGTCGCGGCCGGCGCCGTCGGCGCCTTCGCGGCCGCCGCGATCTACGACGACGTCAGCGGCGGCAGCCTCTGGTTCCGCCGCCGCTTCCTGCCCAGCCGCCCGACCTGGAACGTCGTCGCGGAGACCGGCGACGTTGATGCCGAGCGCACGCTCGTGTTCGTCGCCCACCACGACGCGGCCCACTGGGGCGTGCTGTTCCACCCCGGCGTGCTGCCGCTGGTGGCCAGATACGCACCCGGACTGCTGGAGCGCAGCGACACCTCGCCGCCGCTGATGGCGCCCGTCTTCGCCGGCCCGGCGCTGGTCGCGCTCGGTGCGCTGACGGGCAGCCGGCGGCTGCTGGCGGCCGGCACGACGCTCGCACTCGGCTCCGCGGCGACGTTTGCGGAGATCGGCTCGCGCGACGCCGTCCCGGGCGCGAACGACAACCTCACGGGCGTCGCGACGCTGCTCGGCGTCGCGACGGAGCTGGCGGAGCGGCCGCTGAGCGGGCTGCGCGTGCTGCTCGTCTCGACCGGCTCGGAGGAGGCCTTCATGGAGGGCATGCACGCGTTCGCCGCCCGCCACTTCCCGTCGCTGCCACAGGAGTCGACCCATGTCGTCTGCGTCGACACGGTCGGCTCGCCGGAGCTGGCGCTGCTGGAGGGCGAGGGCATGCTGAAGATGCGCGAGTACCCGGAGCCGTTCAAGCAGCTCGTCGCCGACGCCGCCGCCGACAGCGGCGTCCACCTGCGCCGCGGCCTGCGCTTCCGCAACGCGACCGACGGCCTGATCGCGCTGAAGGCCGGTTACCCGACGGCGATGATCGGCTCCGTCACGCCGAACAAGGTCCCCTCCAACTACCACTGGCCGACGGACACGGCGGAGAACGTCGACCACGGCACCGTCGACGACGCCGTCACCCTCTGCGCCGCCATCGCCCGACGCCTCGCCGCGGCCAACGACGGCCACACGGCCCCGAGCGCGGCGTCGGCGTAGCGCGAGGACCGACAGTCAGCTGCTGTAGAGCAGCTGCTGACTGTCGGTCCTCGGTCAGTCGGCCGCGTCGCCGCGCTCGGCCGCCGCTTCGGCCTCGACGACCGCGCGGGCGTGTGCGATCGCCTGGTCGCGCGTCGTCACCTCGCCGGCGTACTGGGCCGCCTCCAGCTCTGCCAGCAGCATGCCGAGGCGCGGGCCGCGGTCGACCTCGAGCGCGTCGGCGAGCTGATCGCCGCGGATCAGCGCCTGCGGCCGCTCGCCGGCGTCCCATGCCAGCGCCGGGCCGATCAGCTCGCGCGCCAGCTCGAGGTGCTTCGCAATCGCCTCGTCCGCCTTGCGCCCGCGCGTCGCGAGCCGATCGGCGACCGACAGCAGCGAGACGTCGACCTCGACCGGTTCGCAGCGCTTCATGTACGCGTGTACCTGACGTGGCGACAGCGGCCGCTCGTGCACGAGGAACCCGAGCACGAGGTGGTTGCGCGCGAGCGCCGCGACGTGCGCGCGCAGCTTCTCGCTCGTCTTCAGCCGCGTCAGGATCGCGCGCGACAGCTGCGCGCCCTGGCGGTCGTGGTCGAAGAACGTCACCCGCCCGCTCTCCATCACGCCGCGTGTCTGCGGCTTGGCGATGTCGTGCAGCAGCGCGCCGAAGCGCAGCGCGGTGCCGCGCGTCAACTCGTCGGCGAACGGCTGCGCGAGCAGCTCCGCCAACCGCGCCCCGTCCGCGTCGCCGAAGACCGCGGCCGGATCCCGTTCGAGCGCGACCGCCTCCGCCAGCACCGCGAGCGTGTGGTCATGCACGTCAAGGTGGTGGTAGGCGCTCTGCTCGACGCCGCGCAGCGCCGCCAGCTCGGGCAGCACGGCCTCGGTCGCGCCCGTCCGCTGCATCAGCGCGAGCCCGGCGAGCGGGTCGGAGGCGGCGATCACGCGGCTCAGCTCGGCGAAGACGCGCTCCTGCGCGACGTCCGCCAGCCCGTGCGCCTGCAGCGAGGCGGCGGTGAGCGTGTTCGGATCGACCTCCAGCTCCAGCTCGCAGGCGAAGCGCGGCAGCCGCATCACGCGCAGCGGATCGCTGACGAACGCCCTCGGCGACGCCATCCGCAGCGTGCGCGCGGCGAGGTCGGCGCGCCCGCCGGTCGGGTCGACCAGCTCGCCGCCCGCGAGCGGCTCGGCGATCGCGTTGATCGTGAAGTCGCGCTGCAGCAGGTCCTGTTCGATCGTCTCGCCGATCAGCGGCGAGAGGTCCGCCTGCCAGCCGTCGCGGGCGATCACGCGCCACGCTCCGAAGTCCTCCGACAGCGGGAAGACCGCGGCGCGCACAGTCCGCGCGAGCGTCCGCGCCGCCGCCTCGACGTCGCCGGCGACCGCCAGGTCGACGTCCTTCGTCGCGCGCCCCAGCAGCTCGTCCCGCACGGCCCCGCCGACGATCCAGGCGTCGGTCCCGGCGAGCGCCTCGCGCGCGATCTGGATCGGGTCAGGCATCGACCCCGTCCCGATGGAACTCCCACACGACGCGTGCGGTCAGGGCCGTCGTGATCTCGTAGTTGATCGTGTCGATCCGCGCGGCCAGCTCCTCGGCCGCGATCCGCTCGCCGCCGTCAGTGCCGATCAGGATGGCCGGATCGCCGACCCGCAGCGCGCCCGGGTCGGGGCCGACGTCGATGCAGACGTTGTCCATGCTGACGCGGCCGACGAGCGGGCAGCGGCGGCCGCCCAGCAGCGCGACGCCGTTGTTGGAGAAGGCGCGCCGGAAGCCGTCGCCGTAGCCGATCGGCAGCGTCGCGATCCAGGTCGGCTCGGTGGCCGTGAAGCTGGCGCCGTAGCCGACGGTCTGGCCGGGCGCAAGCGGCTTCAGTGCGGCGACCCACGAGCGCAGCTCGAGTGCCGGCTCCAGCCCGTGCGCGGCCGGGTCTCTCCCCCACGGATCGAGCCCGTAGACGGCGATCCCGCAGCGGACCATGTCGAGCCGGCTGGCCGGCAGCGCGATCGCGGCGGCGCTGTTGGCCGCGTGCAGCAGCGCGTCCGGGGCCAGCTCGCGCAGCCGCTCGCCGAACGCGGTGAAGACGTCCAGCTCGCGCGCGGTCAGCTCGACGTCCTCGTCGGCGCAGGGGAAGTGCGTCATCGCCCCGGCCAGCGCCAGGCCGGGCGTCGCGGCGACCAGCTCACCGACCCGCAGCAGCGCATCCGCATCGCGCGTGCCGAGCCGGCCCATCCCGACGTCGAGCTTGAGGTGGACGCGCAGGTCGCGCGAGCCGGCCGTCGCGTCCGCGCCCGGCTCCCGTCGCGCGGCCCGCTGCCCCAGCTGCTCCACGAACTCCTCGCTCCACGCGGCGACGTCCGCGTCGGCGTCGAGCGCGACGTCCAGCTCGTCGGCGGTCAGCGCGCCGAGCACCAGCAGCGGGCCTTCGATCCTGCCCGCGCGCAGCTCAGCCGCCTCGCGCGCGGCCGCGACCGCCAGCCAGCTCGCGCCGCCGGCCTGCGCCGCGCGCGCGGCCTGCAGCGCGCCGTGGCCGTAGCCGTTGGCCTTCACGACCGCGCACAGCGCCACGCCGGCGCCGATCTGCGACCGCAGCAGCGCACAGTTGCGCTCGATCGCGGCGAGGTTGACGCGGGCGAGTGCGCGCGAGGTGGTCACTCCTCGGAGACGAGCGCCTCGAGCACGTCGAGCCGCGTGACGACGCCGACAAGGCGGCCGTGCTCGACGACGGGAAGGCGGTTGTGGCGGCGTTCCGCGATCAGCTTCGCGGCCTCCTGCACGCTCGTGTCGGCGTCGACCGTGATCGGGTCCTCGGTCATCATGTCCTGCACGGTCGCGGCGATCGCCTTCTTGAAGCGCTCCTCGAAGCGCTTGACCGGACCGAGGAAGATCTGCGCGCCGAACAGGTCGATGTGCAGCGGCAGCCGCAGATCCTCCTCCTCGTCGACCATCACGAGGTCGGCCTCGGTCACGATCCCGACCGGCCGCCCACCGCCGTTGACGACCGGGACGCCCGGCAGCTCATGGCTGCGCAGCACCCTCAGCAGCGTCTCCACCGAATCGTCCGGCGACACCGTGACGGGGTCCCGCTGCATGATCTCCGCGACCGTCTTCATGGCCGGCAGCCTATCCGACGAGGCCGCCGCGGTCGTGCTCACGCGCCGCCGCGGTCGTGCTCACGGCGGACGGCCGCGAGCGCCGCGATCACGTCGCTGGCGATCGCGCCCTCGATGCCGATCTCGGCGCCGACCCGCTGGCCCGCGCGGCGGTGCAACTCGACGCCGGCACAGGCCGCCGTGAAGGGATCGACCCCGCGCGCCAGCAGCGCCCCGATCGTGCCGCTGAGCACGTCGCCGGTCCCGGCGGTCGCGAGCGCGGGCGCGTCGCCGCGGCTGATCGCGACGCGCCCCGCGGGCTCGACCACGAGCGTGTCGTCGCCCTTCAGCACGACGACCGCGCCGGACTGCTCGGCGGCCTCGCGAGCGTGCGCGAGCCGGCGCGCGCCGACCGCGTCGCCGTCGATCTCCAGCAGCCGCGCCAGCTCGCCGCCGTGTGGCGTCAGCACGGTCGGATGCTCGCGCGCTGCCAGCAGCTCCAGTCTGCCCGCGTGCGCGTTGAGGCCGTCGGCGTCGAGCAGCAGCGGCAGCGGCGCGTCGGCGGCGACCGCGCGCGCGAACTCCCGCGTCGCGGGCGCGCGGCCGAGGCCCGGTCCGAGCACGAGCGCGTCGGCGCGCTCCAGACGCGTCAGCAGCGCCACGAGCGCGTCGGGCTCCAGCGCGCCGTCGGCGTCGGGCAGCGGCACCGACATCACCTCGGGCTGGCGCAGCTCGAAGACGAGGTTGAGCGACGCCGGCACCGCGACCGTGACATAGCCGGCACCGGCCCGCGCGGCCGCCGCCGACGCGAGCGACGGCGCGCCCGTGAGCCCGGTCGAGCCGCCGCAGACGAAGACGTTGCCGCCGCTGAACTTCGTCGCCCCGGCGTCGCGGCGCGGCAGCGCGTCGATCACGGCGGCGTCGATCAGGCCGGCATGGGCGGCGGTCTCGGACGGGTGTTCGCCGGGCGGGATCCCGATCGGCACGACCTCCACGCGGCCCGCGTGCTCCTTGCCCGGCGAGATCCACAGGCCGGGCTTGCCGGCGTGGAACGTCGCGGTCGCGTCCGCGCGCACGGCCGGGCCGGCGACCTCGCCGGTCGAGGCGTCAACGCCGCTGGGCACGTCGCAGGCGACGACCGCGACGCCCTGCTCGGCCGCGAACGCGATCGACTCGATCGCGTCGCAGGCGATCCCGTGCGGAACGCCGCTGGCGCCGGTGCCGAGCACCGCGTCGACGATCCCGGTCACCTCGACGAGCCCGCCGGGGTTGAAGATCCGCGGCGGCGCGCCGCACAACCGCGCGAGCGCCAGCAGCGCGTCACCGCGCAGCTCCGACGGGTCGGGCAGCAGCTGCACGTCGACCTCGCGCCCGGCCTCGCGCAGCAGCCGCGCGACGACGAGCCCGTCGCCGCCGTTGTTGCCCTTGCCGCAGACGACCGCGATCGTCCCGCTCGGGACGACCTCCTGCACCAGCTCGAAGAGACCCTGCCCGGCGCGCTCCATCAGCTCGATCCCGGCGATCCCGCGCTGCTGGATCGCCCAGGAGTCGAGTGCTCGCTGCGCGGCGGCGTCGGGGAGCGGGTCGAGCCAGGGAGGGAGCGGCGTCATCCCACTCACACCACGATCGCGACCGCCGCCGCCTCGCTGCGCGTGTGCGTCAGCGAGATCTTCACCTCGGTCACCCCCAGCTCGGCCGCGTGCCGGGCGACGTCGCCGTGCAGCACGACGCTCGGCGCGCCGTCGCCGCGCACGACCTCGACGTCGGTGAACGCCCAGCCCTTCAGCCCGAGCGCCTTCGCGACCGCCTCCTTCGCGCAGAAGCGGGCCGCGAGGTGCTGCCCCGGCCGCGCGCGGTCAGCCGCGTACTCGCGCTCGGCGGCGGTGAACAACCGCTCCGCCAGTCGCGGCCGGCGCGCGAGCGCCTGCTCGAGCCGCGCGATCTCCAGCTGGTCGATGCCGACGCCGTGCATGCGGGGATCGTACCCGGCGCGTCAGCGCCGAACCGATCGCCGCGGCGTCACTCGACGGTGACCGTCTTCGCGAGGTTGCGCGGCTGGTCGACGTTCAGTCCGCGCAGACGGGCGACATGGTAGGAGAGCAGCTGCAGCGGCACGACCGCCAGCAGCGGCGCGAGCATCCAGTCGGTCTGCGGGACCGTCAGGATCTCCTCCGCGTGCGGCTTGATGTCCTCGTTGCCGTCGCTCGCCACCGCGATCACGTGCGCACCGCGGACGCGCACCTCCTGGATGTTGGAGATGACCTTGTCCAGCACGGGCGAGTCGGTCGCGACGCAGACGACGGGCGTCGCCTCGTCGAGCAGCGCGATCGGACCGTGCTTCATCTCGCCGGCCGCGTAGGCGTCCGTCGCGATGTAGGAGATCTCCTTCAGCTTCAGCGCGCCCTCGAGCGCGACCGGAAGGCCGATGTGGCGTCCGAGGTAGAGGAAGAACTCGGCCTTGTAGTGGCGCTCGGCGATCGCCTTGACCTCGTCGTCGCCGGCGTCGAGGATCTCCGCGATGTGATGCGGCAGGTGCTTCAGCTCGCCGACCAGCTCGGCCAGGCGGGCCGGCTCCAGCGTCCCGCGCAGCTCCGCGAGCCGCAGCGCGAGCAGGTACATCGCGGCGACCTGGCTGACGAACGTCTTCGTCGCGGCGACGCCGATCTCCAGCCCCGCGCGCGTGAACAGCACGCCGTCGGAGTCGCGCGTCGCCTGCGAGCCCATCACGTTGGTGATCGCCAGGACGGTCGCGCCCTTCGATCTCGCCAGCCGCATCGCGGCGAGCGTGTCGGCCGTCTCGCCCGACTGCGAGATCCCGACGACGAGGTCGCCGGGGCCGACGACGGGATCGCGGTAGCGGTACTCGGAGGCGACGTCCATCTCGACCGGGACGCGCGCCCAGCCCTCGATCGCGTAGCGGCCGATCAGACCCGCGTGGTACGAGGTGCCGCAGGCGACGACGACGATCCGTCTGACGCCGGTCAGGAACTCGTCGCTGATCGTGCCGAGGTCCCCGAGGTCGACGCCGTCGCCGCGCGCCGTGCGATCGGCGATCGTCTCGGCGACCGCGTCGGCCTGCTCGTGGATCTCCTTCAGCATGAACGTCTCGAAGCCGCCCTTCTCGGCGGTCTCGGCGTCCCAGTCGATCTCGATGATCTCGCGCTCGATCGGCTCGCCGCTCGGCGACATGAAGTCGACGCCGCCCGGGTGCAGGACGACCATCTCGCCGTCCTCGATGAACTGGACGCTGCGCGTGTGCTCCAGGAACGCGGGGACGGCCGAGGCGAGGAACTGCTCACCCTCGCCGCGCCCGACGACGAGCGGGCACTCGCGCCGCACGCCGACGAGCGTGCCGGGCTCGTCCGCCGCCATCGCGACGAACGCGAAGTGGCCGACCAGTTCGCCGTACGCCGCCTGCACCGCCGCGGCGAGATCGCCGTCGTAGTGGCGCGCGATCACGTGCGCGATCACCTCGGCGTCGGTCTCGGAGCTGAAGCTGACGCCCTGCTCGGCGAGCTCGCGCTTCAGCGCCATGTAGTTCTCGACGATGCCGTTGACGACGATGTGGATCCGCCCGGCCTCGTCCTCGTGCGGGTGCGCGTTCTGCTCGGTGACGCGGCCGTGCGTCGCCCAGCGCGTGTGGCCGATCCCGGTCGTCGGCTCGGCGACTGCGACGGAGCCGGCCGTCGCCTCGGCCTGGACCGGCTGCGCTGCAACCGCGTCGCGCAGCTTCTGCAGGTTCCCGACCGCGCGCACCGAATCGACGTGGTCGCCGTCGAGGACCGAGATGCCGGCGCTGTCGTAGCCGCGATATTCGAGCTTCTCGAGGCCTGCGAGCAGCAGGGCCTGGACTGGACGGGCGCCGACGTATCCGACGATGCCGCACATGGGGGAACCTCCGTGTGGAACGACGAGGGCCGCGCGATGCGGCTGCACGCGCACTGGTCGAACGCGTCGCCCGATTCTAGCGGGCGTTCTGACGACTTTCTGGTCTGGCCGGCGGAACGGCTCGCGCGGCACCGGGCGCGGTGCCCGGCTCCCGCCTTCCGTTCAGCCGGCCGGCTGTGCTGCGGCGGCCTCGGCCTGCCCGACGAGCCGACCGCAGACCGCGTCCGCCTCGTCGTCGCTGGGCGCCTCGACCATCACGCGCAACAGCGGCTCGGTGCCAGAGGCGCGCACCAGTACCCGACCGCGCCCTTCCAGCAGCTGCGACTCGCGCACGATCGCGGCCTGCATCTGGGCATCCTCGGCGGCGCGCTCCAGCGCCCGCCGGTCCGGCAGGCGCACGTTGACGAGCCGCTGCGGGAGCTTCTCCATCCCCTGGCGGTCGCTGAGCGCGGAGCCGCCGAGCGCCTCCAGCGTCAGCAGCGCGCTCGCGATCCCGTCGCCCGAGGGGGCGTAGCCGAGCTCGACGATGTGGCCGGACTGCTCGCCGCCGAACGCCCAGTCACGCTGGCGCAGCGCCTCCAGCACATAGCGGTCGCCGACGTTGGTCGTGGCGACCTCGATGCCGGCCTCGGCCATCGCGCTGTGGAAGCCGTAGTTGGTCATCACCGTCACGGCGACGCCGTTGCCGCGCAGTCTCCCCTGCGCGCGCAGGTGCAGCGCGGAGAGCGCGATCAGCTCGTCGCCGTCGACGACCGTCCCGTTCCCGTCTACGGCCAGCACACGGTCGCCGTCGCCGTCGAAGGCGAAGCCCGCGTCGTGGCCGCCGGCGCGCATCGCGTCGACGAGCTGGTCGAGGTGCGTGGAGCCGCAGCCGGCGTTGATGTTGCGGCCGTCGGGCGCGTCGGCGAGCACGTCGATGTGCGCGCCGAGGCGGCGGAAGATCTCCGGCGCCGCCTTGTAGGTGGCGCCGTGCGCGCAGTCGAGCAGGATCCGTCTGCCGGACAGGTCAAGCCCGCCGAAGCGCGTCTGCAGCTCGCGCAGGTAGTCGTCGAGCGTGCCGTGCAGCTGGCTGACGCCGCCGATCGCGGCCGGCTGCGCGGGCTGCAGATCGAGCAGCGCCTCGATCTCCTCCTCGACCGCGTCCGACAGCTTGTCGCCGTCGGCGCCGAAGAACTTGACGCCGTTGTCGGCGAAGGGGTTGTGCGAGGCCGACAGCACGACGCCGAGATCGAAGCCGTAGCGGCCGATCAGGAGCGGCGCGGCCGGAGTGGGCAGCACCCCGCCGAGCAGCGCGAGCCCGCCCGCGGCGGCGACGCCCGCGGCGACCGCCGCCTCGAGCATCTCACCCGACTCGCGCGTGTCGCGAATCACGAGCACGCGCGGGCGATTGCCGGCGGCTGATCTGGCGACGCGCGCCGTCGCGGCGCGCGCGAGAGCCAAGGTCAGCTCCGCCGACAGAAACTCGCCGGCGACGCCGCGGACACCGTCCGTGCCGAACAACCGGCGAGCCATGAAGCGAAAACTAGCGCTTCGAGAACTGCGGACGCTTACGGGCCTTCTTGAGGCCGGCCTTCTTGCGCTCCTTGACGCGCGGATCGCGCGTGAGGAAGCCGCGTCTCTTCAGCTCGCCTCGGAGGTTCGGATCGGCCTGCAGCAGCGCTCGCGAGATGCCGTGACGCAGCGCGCCGGCCTGCGAGGAGACGCCGCCGCCATGCATCTTGGCGACCACATCCATCCGCTCCTCGTACCCGACGGCCTCGAGCGGCTGACGGATGTTGCGCTGCAGCGTCGCGCGTGGGAAGAAGTCGTTCAGCGGCTTGCCGTTGATCGTGTACTCGCCCGTGCCCGGCTTCAGGATCACGCGCGCGACGGCCGTCTTGCGCTTGCCGGTCGCGGTGTAGCGCGCGCCGGAAGCGAGCGAGATGGCAGCATCGGCGATCGGCTGCGTCTCGACCTCTTCGGAATCCTCGCCGTCGGCGGTCGCGGACGGCTCGCCGTCCTCGTCCTCGCCTTCCTCACGCGGCTCGCCCTCGAGGACGATGTCCGGGATCAGGTCGGCGCCGGGGATCTCCGGCTTGACGCGCGGGGTCTCCTCGACGGCCTCTTCGTCAGAAGCGTCGTCGGCGCCAGCGGCCGCGGCAGCCTCGGCCTGCGGCTCGGTGGCAGCGGGCTGCTCGGCAGCCTCGTCGGCAGCGGGCTGCTCGCCCTCGGCGACGGGCTCCGGCGCCTCGTTGGCGGCCTCGACGGGCTCCTCGGGCGTCTCGCCCGCGGGGTTTCTCTGCTCGTCTTCGGGCTGCTCGACGTCGGACACTAGGCTTCGATCTCCATCGGTTGCGGCTGCTGAGCCGTGTGCGGGTGCTCCGGACCGGCGTACACCTTCAGCTTCGTCAGCTGCTTGCGCGCGAGGCGGTTGCGGGGCAGCATGCCCTTGACCGCGATGCGGATGACCTCTTCCGGGCGACGATCGAGCATCTCCTCGAGCGTGCGGGAGCGGAGACCACCCGGGTAGCCGGTGTGCCGGTAGTAGCGCTTGTCGGCCCGCTTGTTGCCCGACACCGAAATCTTCTCGGCGTTGATCACGACGACGAAGTCGCCAGTGTCGACGTGGGGCGTATACGTGGGCTTGCGCTTGCCGCGCAGGGCATCGGCGATCTGCGTCGCGAGGCGTCCGAGCGTCTGCCCGTTCGCGTCCACGACGAGCCAATTGCGCTCGCGGTCAGTGGGATTGGCGACGTAAGTTCTCATGGCATGAAAGTGGCCGCGCACCGTGGCGCGGCGGGGTGAGCACTATAGAGAAAGCGGGATCGAGATGTCGGGAGACCCGCCAGACGACCGCGCGGCGAACGCCGCGTGCCCGACCAGCATGTCACACGCTCGCGTGCGTCCGTCGGGACCGTCCGTATACTGGCCGGCGTTCATAAGCCTGCCGAGTCCCTCTTGCCGGAGGGAGCGGGGAACCCATCGGCGGTTGGCGTCCTGACGTCAGCCGCTGGGGCGAATCCGAGCACTGTGCTCGGTAGCGCGGCCCTTTCAGCGCGAGCCCGTCAGCTAACCCCGTAGGCCGTCCAGGAAGGGGCATCGTCCCTCGATGCTGCAGCAGGTGGGGTCCCACGGGCCCTTTTCCGTCGCGAAGACGCTGTCCGCCGCCGCTGCCCTCGCCGGGCTCGCCGGCTCCGTCGCCGCCCCGGTCGCGCTGGCCCAGTCCAGCGGCGCCGCCGCCCTCAACGCTCCGCAGCCGTCGATCGCCGCGATCGCCTGCAGCAGCGCCTGCCCCGCCGCCGGCACCGTCGAGCGCGGCGGCACCGTCACGCTCAGCGGCCAGCGGCTCGACGCCGCCAGCACCGTCGTCTTCCTCGGCGGACGCGGCACGCGCGACGACGCGCGCGTGAGAGTGAGTGCGAGCGACCCCGCGCAGCTCGACGTGAGAGTGCCCGCGACGGCCCGCAGCGGCCAGGTCGTCGTGACGACCGCGGCCGGTGTCGCGACGCAGTCCAAGACCGTCTCGATCCGGATCGTCAGAGCGTCCTCGACGACGCCGTCCGCGAAGCTCCTCGTCCCCGTGCTCGCGCCGGTCGAGGGCGTCGCGCAGCTCGACGCCGGCATCGCCACGCGCAGAGCCGGCAAGGGCGCCTCGGCGGCCGCGATCGCCTTCGTCTCGCACGCGCCCAGCGCGGTCGCCGTGCGCGTTGACGTCGTCAGCGTCGACGACGGCCTCTCGATCTTCGACGAGACGCGCATCGCCGCCCCCGAGCAGCCGCAGACGCTGACGTGGGAGGGCAAGGGCTCGCTCGCGGGGGCCGTCGCGCTCGACGGCAGATACGAGGTCCGCATCTCGACCGGCCCCGCGTCCGGTGCGCGGACGGTCTTCGCCGGCTACGACGGCGCCGCGATGGGCGGTGCCGCGCCGCAGGGCTCCCCCGCTCCCGCCGGTGCCGCGCGGCTCGGCGGCTTCACGTTCGTCGGCGCCGTCTTCCCCGTCGCCGGTACGCACAACTTCGGCCAGGGCGAGGCGCGCTTCGGGATGGGCCGCGTCGGCCACTCGCACGAGGGCCAGGACGTGCTGACCGCCTGCGGCACACCGATCGTCGCCGCGCAGAGCGGCGTCGTGAAGCAGAAGGCATTCCAGTCGGCCGCCGGCAACTACGTCGTGATCGGCTCGACCGCGTCGGGCGAGGACAACATGTACGCCCACTTCCGCGCGCCGGCCGTCGTCGCCAGAGGCGCGCGCGTGCAGACCGGCCAGGTGATCGGCTATGCCGGCGACACCGGCTCCGCGTCCGCCTGCCACCTGCACTTCGAGATCTGGACCGCGCCGGGTTGGTACTCGGGCGGCCGTCCGATCGACCCGCTGCCGACGCTGAAGGCGTGGGAGAAGCGGGGTTGAGCGGGCGACGGTCTACTCTCAGCGAGTGACCGTCTTCGCCGTCTCCTCGAACGTGCTGGGCTACATAGGCCTGGCCGTGGTCGCGATCGCCGTGATCGTACTGCTCGTCTCGACGTTCCACCCCGAGGGGATGAAGCGCCCGGGCGGCTACCTCGACGGCGAGTCGCCCCAGCCCGAGGACGTGCCGCGCGACGAGCGCGGCAAGCCGGTGGACTGATCAGCAACTTCGGGAGAACGGCCCCCAGGCCGTCCTCCCAGCGGGAATGACGCGCGATCGGCCCCCAGGCCGATCGAGGCTCATTCCCACTCGATCGTGCCGGGCGGCTTGCTCGTGATGTCGAGCACGACCCGGTTGACCTCGCGGATCTCGTTGATCATGCGCGAGGCGATCTGCTCCAGCAGGTCGTACGGCAACCGCGCCCAGTCGGCGGTCATCGCGTCGTCGCTGGTGACGGCGCGGATCACGACGACATAGCCGTAGGTCCGCTCGTCGCCCTGCACGCCGACCGTTCTGACGTCCGGCAGGACGCAGAACGACTGCCACAGCTCACGGTACAGACCGGCTCTGCGGATCTCGTCCTGCAGGATCGCGTCGGCGTCGCGCAGCGTGTCGAGGCGCTCTCTCGTGGCCTCGCCGCCGACGACGCGGATCGCCAGTCCGGGGCCCGGGAACGGCTGGCGCCAGACGAGCCGCTCGGGCAGGCCCAGCTCGGCGCCGACCGCGCGCACCTCGTCCTTGAACAGCGCCCGCAGCGGCTCGACCAGCTCGAACTCGAGGTCCTCCGGCAGGCCGCCGACGTTGTGATGCGACTTGATCGTCGCGGCACCGGTGCCGCCGCCCGACTCGATCACGTCCGAGTAGAGCGTGCCCTGCACGAGGAATCTTGCGCCGCCCTCGGCGAGCTTGGCCGACTCCTCCTCGAACACGCGGATGAACTCGGCGCCGATCGCCTTGCGCTTCAGCTCCGGGTCGGTGACACCCTTCAGGCGCGCGAGGAAGCGCTCCTCGGCGTCAACCGCGACGAGCGGGACTCTGTAGTGGTCGCGGAAGGCGGTGATCACCTGCTCGCCCTCGTTCTTGCGCATCAGCCCGTGGTCGACGAAGACGCACGTCAGCTGGTCGCCGATCGCGCGGTGCACCAGCAGCGCGGCGACGGAGGAGTCGACGCCGCCCGACAGCGCGCAGATCACGCGGCCGCTGCCGACCTGCTCGCGGATGCGCGCGAGCTGGTCGTCGATCACGGAGCTGGCGGACCAGCTGCGCGTGCAGCCGCAGATGTCCTCCAGGAAGCGCGTGATGATGTCCTGGCCGTAGGGCGTGTGGACGACCTCGGGGTGGAACTGGATCCCGTAGATCTGCTTGTCGACCGACTCCAGGGCGGCGACCGGCGACTCCGACGAGGAGGCGAGCGCGGTGAAGCCCGGCGGCGGCGCGAAGACGGTGTCGCGGTGCGACATCCAGCAGGTCTGCTCCAGCGGCAGGCCCTCCAGCAGCCGGCCGGATTCGGTCACGGTCAGCTTCGAGCGACCGAACTCGCCGATCTCGGCGCCCTGCACCTCGCCGCCCAGTTCAGTCGTCAGCAGCTGCATGCCGTAACAGATGCCGAGCACCGGGATGCCGAGCTCCAGCAGCTCCCTCTCCAGTCTCGGCGCGTCCGGCGCGTAGACCGACGCGGGACCGCCCGAGAGGATCAGACCCTTCGGTCTGCGCCGCGCGACCTCGGCCGCGCCGACGTGGTGCGGCAGCAGCTCGGAGAAGACGCCGCACTCGCGCACGCGTCGCGCGATCAGCTGGGAGTACTGGCCCCCGTAGTCGAGGACGACGACCTGCTCGGCTTCGACGTTCGGCTCTGCGACCTGTCCCCCGGCCGCGACTGCTGCAGTCGCGGCCGTCGGGAGGTGGGTCGTGAGCCCGTCAGTCGTTGACAAGGGCGACGGCCCGGCCGTTGGAGCCCATGCCGACCTGCTGGTCGCGCTGGAGGCTCTTGCCTTCGGTCTGCAGCGCCGGAGCGACCATCAGCTCGGCGCGGTTGAACTCCGCGATGTCGCGGTAGCCGCAGGTCGCCATCGACGTCCGCAGCGCGCCCATCAGGTTGAACATGCCGTCGTTCTCGGTCGCGGGACCGTTGATGATCTCCTCGAGCGAACCGGTCTGGTTCGTCTTCACGCGCGTGCCGCGCGGGAGCGTCGGGTGGAACGTCGCCATGCCCCAGTTGTAGCCGCGGCCGGGCGCCTCGTAGGCCTTCGCGAGCGCGGAGCCGAGCATGACCGCGTCGGCGCCGCAGGCGATCGCCTTCGAGACGTCGCCGCCGTTCTTCATGCCGCCGTCCGCGATCACGCGGACGTAGTCGCCGGTCTCGAGCATGTGCTGCGAGCGGGCGGCCGCGACGTCGGCGATCGCCGTCGCCTGCGGGACGCCGATGCCGAGTACGCCGCGCGTGGTGCAGATCGCGCCCGGGCCGACGCCGACGAGCACGCCGGCCGCGCCGGTGCGCATCAGGTGGAGACCGGTGTGGTAGCTGGCGCAGCCGCCGACGACGACGGGCACCGGCACCTCGCCGATGAACTCCTTCAGGTTGAGCGGCTCGCTGACCGTCGAGACGTGCTCGGCCGAGACGACCGTGCCCTGGATCACGAGGATGTCGAGGCCGGCCTCGAGCGCGAGCTCGTAGTGCGTGCGCACGCGCTGGGGCGTGAGCGATGCGGCGACGACGACGCCCTGGTCCTTGATCTCTCTGATCCGCTGGACGATCAGCTCGGGCTTGACCGGCTCGCGGTAGATCTCCTGCATCTCGCGGGTCGCCTCTTCGCGCGGCAGCGCGGCGATCCGCTCCAGCTGCGCGTCGACGTCCTCGTAGCGACAGAAGATGCCCTCGAGGTTGAGGACGGCAAGACCGCCGAGTCTTCCGATGATGCCGGCCGTCTCCGGGGAGACGACGCCGTCGAGCGCCGAGGCGAGCAGCGGAAGCTCGAACCGGTACGGACCGAGCGTCCAGGAGATGTCGACGTCATCGGGGTCGCGGGTGCGTCGCGACGGGACGATGGCGACATCGTCGAACCCGTATGCGCGACGAGCTTTCTTACCGCGGCCGATCTCTATTTCCATGGAAGCACCGTACGGGTCGAGGCGGACGAAACAGCCCCGCGCATGGCGGGGCCAGAGGGGGAGCAATCGTCGTCGTGGCGGCAACCAGCGACACGTTCCATCGTAGCAACGCGGTTTCAAACCCCGCCCCCGCCTGACGCGCCGGGATCGGGTCCCGCGAAAGCCCTGCTCAGCGCACTTCGGCCGGCAGCGAGACGGGTATCGCCTCGACCTGGCTGAGGAGGCGCTCGACGCTGTGCGGATCGATCACGCCGGCGCCGAAGTGCTGTGTCGATTCCGCGCCGCAGGCGACGCCGAAGCGCAGGCACTCCTCGGGCGTCCCGCCGGTGTAGCGCGCGGCGACGTAGCCGGCGAGGAAGGCGTCGCCCGAACCGACCGCGGCGCGCGCCTCCTGCTGCTCGACGCGGACGCGGTACAGCTGCGAGCTGCCGTTCTCGGTCGCGACCTTCGCGAAGACGCCGTCGGGCACGGTCATGATCGCCTCGCGCGGTCCCTGCTCGACGATCTCGGCGACCGCGAGCATGCGGTCCTCGTCGTCGTTGAACTCGTGGCCGACGAGCTCCTCGGCCTCGATCACGTTCGGCGAGACGACGTCGGGCTCGGCGCGCACGGCATGGCGCAGCGGCTCGCCGTCGGTGTCGACGACGGTCGTGACGCCGAGCTTGCGCAGCTCCTTGATCAGCGAGCCGTAGACGTCGGTCTCGACCGCGCGCGGGAGGCTCCCGGCGAAGACGCAGATGTCGGCGCCCTGCGCGAGGTACAGGAGCTTGTCGCGAAACAGCTCCATCTCGCGCTCGGAGACGGCCGGTCCGCGCTCGTTGATCTCCGTCTGTATCCCGGTGGTCGGGTCCAGCACGGCGGTGTTCGTGCGCGACTCCTCGCCGATCCGGATGAAGTCGGTCAGGACCGACTCGGCGGTCAGCGCCTCGACGATGCGGGTGCCGGTCGCGCCGCCGGCGAAGCCGGTCGCGATCACGGGACGGCCCAGGCGCTTGATCGCACGCGCGACGTTGACGCCCTTGCCGCCCGGCATCGTCGTCTGGTCGACCGAGCGGTGGCGCCGGCCAATCCTGAAGTTGGGCACCTCGAGCGTCTTGTCGATCGCGGTGTTGAGCGTCACGGTGATGATCATGCTGCCTCCATGTCCGCGCGGCGACGACTGCGCCGGGTCCCGTGGCGCCTGCGCAGGAGCAGCAGCGTTGCCAGCCCCCCGAGAACCACCACGATCGCTATCAGGCTACCCGGTCTTGCAACCGCGTCGGCGGCGCGTGTGAACAGGCCCACCTCTGGGACCGCGGTTCTCGTCACGAGCGGAACGGTCGCGACGACTCTGCCGGAGACGCGCACCGTCAGCGAGCCGACGACGGCGTTCTCTGGCAGCGGGCCCTGCAGCTCTCTCGGCGCTCTGACGGCGACCGAGATCCGCGCGTCGCGTCTGACCAGCTCTCTGACGGTTCTCGTCGCGATCAGCTCGATCTCGTCCTCGGAGCGGTACTTCACGGTCGCTCTCGCGTAGACGGCGCGGCTTCTGACCGGCGTCCTGAACGTGTGCGTCGCGAATGCCCATCTGAGCAGCGCGAGCGCGTCGGCGTCGCGCGTGCCCTCGTTCGGCTCGCCCATCACCGAGGCGACGTAGGTGACGCCGCGGCGTGTGCCGGACGCGACGAGCAGGTAGCCGGCCGCGTTCGTGTGGCCGGACTTGACGCCGTCGACCCAGGGGAACTCCTGCACGAGCGTGTTGCGATTGACGACGGTGCGCGGGACGGCGCCGCTGGTCAGCTGCGCCGATCTGAGGTCGACCGTCCGCGCCAGGAAGCGGTTTCTGCGCACCGCGATTCCGAGCCGCGCGAGGTCGGCGGCGGTCGAGTAGTTGCCGGGCGTGTCGAGCCCGACCGGCGTCTCGAAGTGGGTGTTGGCGAGTCTCAGCGCGCGCGCCTTCGCGTTCATCGCGGCGATGAAGGCGGCGCGCGTGCCGGAGGCGCAGACGGCGAGCGCCTCGGCGGCGTCGTTGCCGCTCGGCAGCATCAGCCCGCGCAGCAGGTCCTTCACGGTCATCCGCTCGCCGGGGTGCAGCCCGACCTGCGACTCGCCCGCGGACGGCACGTAGTCCGTCGCGGTGCACACGCGCTGCAACGGCAGCTCGTCCATCGCGACGAGCGCGGTCATCATCTTCGTCGTGCTCGCGATCAGGCGGCGCTCACCCGCGTCGACGCCGTAGAGCGGCTCGCCGGTGGAGGCCTCGAAGACGGCGCCGGCGGGCGCTGTGAGGTGCGGTGGAGCGGGCAGCTTCGCCGCGGCTGCGGTCGCCGCGGGGATCAGCGTCAGCAGCAGCGCGACGGCGGCAGCCGATGCGAGCAGGGGTGCGAGCGCGCGCCGGACGGCGGGCGAGCGCCGGCGCCAGACCGCGAGCGGGCGCCGCGAGCTGCGCCGACGCCGTGCGAGCGCGCGCAAGCTCAGCGCGGACGCGTGCGGTTGCCCGCGACGCGCCCGACGGTGCGGCGCCGTCGTCACCTCGTGAGTCTCAGCTTCTGACCGACGCTCAGGGTCGAGGCGTCGAGGTCCGGGTTGAGCTGCTGCAGCGTCTCCAGCGGCACGCCGGTGCGCTCAGCGATCAGCGTCAGGTTGTCGCCGGCCTTGACGACGTAGAACTTCGCCTTCGGCTTTCTTCTGGTCGATCTGTGCTTTCTCGTCGTCGTGACCGTCGTGGTCGTGCTCTTGTCGTCGGTCTGCCGCTCGGCGGCTCTGACGACGAGGAAACCAGCGACGATGACGGCGATCAACGCGAGGGGTGCGAGAAACCGCACGGGATTCCGGTGACGCATCGGCGGCGATCATACCCACGCACTCGGGTGAAGGTGCACGAGCGAGTGCGAACGCTCGCTGCTGAACGGCGATGGCCAGAGGGAGCGGCCACTCGGCCGGAGCGCTCGAAGCGCCCCGGCGGAGGCCGCCGAGAACCGGCGCGGCTCACGCCGCAGTCGACATGTCTCTGCAGCCGAAGCCGCGCCGGGTCCGAATTGCGCCCGCTGCTGTCCACAGACGGAG
Source organism: Conexibacter sp. CPCC 206217 (assembly GCF_030646165.1). GTDB lineage: Bacteria > Actinomycetota > Thermoleophilia > Solirubrobacterales > Solirubrobacteraceae > Conexibacter. Next base: position 424,971 of record NZ_JAUTDO010000001.1, read on the forward strand.
CGGGCGCCGGAATCGAGTTGGTCTCGACCGTGGTGGCCCGAGGCCCGGCGACGCCGGACCCCGAGGAAGGGCGATCAGCCCTTGACGGCTCTCTTCAGCCCGGAGCCCGGCGTGAAGCGCGGGACACGGGACGCGGCGATCTGAATCTTCTCGCCGGTGCTCGGGTTGCGACCCTCGCGGGCGCCGCGCTCGGCGACATGGAACTTGCCGAAGCCGGAGAACGTCACCTCGCTACCGCGCTTGAGGGCATCTTCCACCGTCTGGAGGACGGCATCGACAGCGTCTCCGGCGTCCTTCTTGCTCAGTCCGCTGTTGGCGGCAACCTGGTCGACGAACTCTGATTTCGTCACAGTGATCCTCCTTCGAGGTCGTGGGAGGGCCGAAGCTAACAACCCTCGCGGACGGGAACAACGCAAATCGCCCGTCACGGCGGGAAATCTGACCATCTTGGCCGTTGCGCGCGGCTCCCGTGCTCCGATTTATCGCATAGAGGTGCCTCCCGCCACAGCGGAAGATCGCGCCTCAGTGCGACCTCGTCAGGGCTTACCCGCGTCGAGCAGGCTCAATCCCGCGAAAATCGCAGTGCGGGCGGCCGATTCCGAGGCCTGGAGCAGCTGGACGGACCTGGACGCACCCCAGATCACGACCGCTCCGGCCTCGTTCGAGGTCGCCTCGGCGCGTGCCGAGACGGTCCCACCGGTCGCCTCGACGAGCGCTGCGAGGTCATGTCGCAGGAGCGGAAGGAGCGCGTGCGGGCCGGCTGCGACTACGAGCGTGAGGGTGTCGGGCGCGGTGGACGACGCGGGCGGCGCGGACGGCGCGGACGCGCTTGGCGTCGGCGCGACGAGCGCACGGATCACCACCGCGGTGCCCTCCAGCCTCCCGCCGCGCGCGAGCGGCGCCAGCAGCTCGCCCGGGGCGTTCTCTCCCAGGGCCGCGTCGAGCACGTCGATCAGCTCGCGCGCGGCGGACGCGCACGCGGCGTCTCCGGCCAGCACGCCGCCGTCGCGCGCGAGCGCCAGCGCGGTGCGCACGTCGGTCGAGAGTTGGAGCAGGTGGCGGAGCGCGAGCTCAGGCGTCAGAATGGCGGGCATGCCAGAGCCCGAGGATACGGGAGTGCCGCTCGAGCGGATCGCGTGGATCGTCACCGTCGCCGTCTGCTTGATCACCGCCGTCATCACGTTGTTGAGCGGCTACGTCGGCTACGCCGCCGTCGTCTTCGCAATCGCCTGTTCGGCCGCGATCAACTTGCGCTGAGCCGCGCGCCGCGCCGCGCCACGGCCGATCGCCCGCCGCGCCACGGCCCATCGCCCGCCGCGCCGCCGCCGATCGCCCGCCGCGCCGCCGCCGAATGTGCGCCGCGCCCCGGCGCGATCAGCCGTCGAGCCAGCTGACCAGCTCCCGCAGCGCGCGGCCGCGGTGGCTGATCGAGTCCTTCTCGGCGTCGGACAGCTCCGCCATCGTGCGCCCGCCGATGCCGCCGGGCAGCTCGTCGTCGGGCAGGAAGGCGGGGTCGTAGCCGAAGCCGCCGTCACCGCTGGGCCGCGCCGCGAGCGTGCCGCTGCAATGGCCCTCGAAGACGCGCTGCTCGCCGCTGGCCGGGTCGACGTAGGCGATCGCGCAGACGTACTGCAGCGCACTCCCCGCGGGTGCCTCGCGCAGCAGCTTCGCGAGGTTGTCGCCGTCGCTTGCGTCCGGCCCGGCGTATCGCGCGGAGTAGATCCCCGGCCGGCCGTCGAGCGCGGCCGCCTCGATCCCCGAGTCGTCGGCGATCGCCACACGTCCCGTCGCCTGTGCCGCCGCACGCGCCTTGCCGAGCGCGTTCTCGGCGAAGCTGGCCCCGTCCTCAGGCGGCAGCGTGACGTCGTCCGGCAGCGGATCGACGACCAGTCGCCCGCCCGTCAGCCGCTCGAACTCGCGCAGCTTGTGCGCGTTGCGCGTCGACAGCAGCAGGCGCGTGACGCCGTCGCCGTCGGTTCGCGCCGCGCCGCTGACACCGCCGGCGTCCGGCCGATTCCCGGCGGTCACGCCGCAGCCCTCGCCGGCGTCAGCGCGATCTGCTCGATCACGCCCAGCGGCATCTGCAGGAAGCGCGTGCCGAGCGTGCGGAAGGCGTCGACGTCGCCGGTGCAGTGGAAGCGGTAATCGCCCTCGCCGTCGCGCTCGTTGAGCAGGCCGCGCGCGCCGAGCGCCCGTTCGACGCTGCGCACGACGCCTTCACCCGAGGTGACGAGGTGGACGCCGCGACCGAGCATCCGCTGCAGCATCGGGGCGATCAGCGGGTAGTGCGTGCTGCCGAGGATCACCGTGTCGACCTCCGCGGCGCGCAGCGGCGCGGTGTAGCGCCGCACCGTCTCGACGACGCGCTCGTCGAACGGAAAGCCGCTCTGGATGATCGGCGCGAGATCCGGGCACGACACGCTCTCGAGCCTCACGTGCGGATCGCTCGCCGCGATCGCGTGCGCGTAGGCGCCGCTGGAGACCGTCGCCGGGGTCGCCAGCACGCCGATACGACCGCTCGCGGTCGCCTCCACGGCCAGTTGGGCCGCCGGGGCGATCACGCCGAGCACGTCGACGCCGGTCCCCTTCAGCCGTTCCTCCAGCAGCGGCAGCGCGGCCGCGGTCGCCGAACCGCAGGCGACGACGAGCAGCTTCGCGCCGGCGTCGAGCAGGTGATCCGCGATCTCCAGCGAGAAGCGGCGCAACTGCTCCTGCGACTTGTCGCCGTACGGGAAGCGGGCGGTGTCGCCGAGGTAGAGGAAGTCCTCGCTCGGCAACGAGACGAGCAGTTCGTGCAGCACGGTGAGGCCGCCGACGCCCGAGTCGAAGACGGCGATCGGGCTGTTGCGGACGGCTCGTTCGGTCGTCGCGGGCATCGTCCAATGGTGGCAGAGGGGGTCGCGGGAACGGGGCGACCCGACGGCCGCCCCCTCGTGCTCGCACCCGTCCGGCGCCCCCGCGAACGCCGGCGCCGCGGCGGAGGTCGCCCCCGCGGCGCCGGCGTCCTCGTGCCAGCTCATCTGAGACCGCCGATCGCATCTCTGATCTTCGTCACGATCGCTCTCGCGATCCCGCCGTCGCCCAGTCTCGCCGTCTTCGTCGCCGCCACGACACCCGCCAGCAGCGCCGCGACCAGCAGGATCAGCGCGACGTACTCGACCGTCCCCTGCCCCCGCTCGCCGCGCCGCATCAGCGCGACCCGTTCGCTCTGCAGCACCAGCGCGACCCGCACGTGCAACAGCCCCATCAGCCGGTAGATCACCGCGTCCTCCCCGTTCGCTCGACTAGGGCACGGAGTCTCCGGATCGAGTTGCAACGGCTCTAGACGCATCTGCGACAAATCACGCACGCCTTTACGCTGCCTCTGCCAATGCGCGCGCTTGTCGTCACAAACATGTATCCGTCCGCGGCTCGGCCGGCACTCGGGCGCTTCGTCCAGGACCAGGTCGAGGCGCTGCAGCAGATCGACGGGATCGAGGTCGAGCTGTTCGCGTTCCCGCCCGGCCTGCGCTCGTATCCGCGCGCCGCGCGTGAACTGCGGCGGCGCTACCGGCGCGAGCGCTTCGACGTCGTCCACGCGCACTTCGGCCTGACCGCGTGGCCGGCGCTCGCGCTGCGCGGCGCACCGCACGTCGTCACCTTCCACGGCACCGATCTCGCGCATCCGCGCTCCGGCCGGCTCAGCCGCGCTGTCGTGCCGTTGGTGACGCTGGCCGCGACCGTCTCCGCCTCGCTCGCACAACTGATCCCCGGCGCGGGCACCCGGCGGCGTGTCGCGGTGCTCCCGTGCGGGGTCGCTCTGAACCGCTTCCGGCCGCTGCCGCGCGCAGAGGCGCGCGAGCGCCTTGGCCTCGACCCCGCCGGGCGCTACCTGCTCTTCCCCGCCGCCCCCGCGCGCCCCGAGAAGCGCTTCGAGGACGCGCGCGCGGTCGCCGGCGACGCGACGCTGCTGGTGCTCGACGGCGTCGCGCCCGACGAGGTGCCGTTGTGGATCAACGCCGCCAACGCGGTCGTGATCCCGTCCGAGCGGGAGGGGTTCGGGCTCGCGGTGCTGGAGGCGCTCGCCTGCGACGTGCCGGTCGTCGCGACCCCCGTCGGGATCGCGCCGCTGGTGCTGGAGGGCGTCGCGGGCGCGCATTGCGGACCGTTCGACGCGACCGCATGGCGCAGCGCGCTGGCACCGCACCTCGCCGTAGCCGATCCGCGGATCGCAGGCCGCGCGCGGGCTGAGCTGTTCTGCGCCGAGCGGATGGCGCAGCGCGTCGCGGTCGCCTGGCGGACGTTGGCGGAGGAGGCGGCGAGGACGACCGGGGGCCGTGGGTATACTCGCCGCCTCGGCGCCGCACAGGTAGGGAACGCGGCGCCCACGCGACGATGAGTGGCCTGTTCCAACGCATCGCACGGCGCCGCGCCGGCGACCCCGACGGCGCCGAGACGCCTGTGCAGCCGAGCGCCGACGCGCCGGCCGCCGAGCCCACCACGGGCGAAGCGCCCGTGTCCGCAGCCGCCGGGTCCGACGCGCCCGCGGCCGGCGAAACGCCGGCGCCCGCGGCCGACGCCCCCGTGTCCCCAGCCGCCGGGTCCGACGCGTCCGCGCCCGCAGCCGGCGACACGCCGTCGGCCGCGGCCGACGCCCCCACCGCTCGTTACATAGGCGCCCCCGCGCCGCCCTCCGACGAGGGTCCGCCCGCGGGGTCCCCGCGCGCAGGCCAGTCGAGCGAAGCCGCCTCGGCCGACGCACCGGCGCCAACCTCGGACGCCGCCACGGACCCTGCTGACGCGTCCGGTGCGACCACCGCCTTCACCGCGGCCGAGCAGCCGACGGCGCTGTTCCCGCTCGCCGAGCAACCGACCGAGGCGCATCCGCCGCTGCCGTCCAACGCCGCGGTCAGCGCCGCCACGGCCGGCGCGACGCCGCTGAGCGTCGGGGCGCCGGCGACAGGCGAGCACCCGGCGTCTGGCGACCAGCCGAGCGCTGCGGGCTCGACCGATCCGGCCAGCGCCGCGCTGGCGACCGGCGACGCGAGCGGCGGCGCCGGCGATGCAAGAAACGATGCAGCGGGCGCTGTGCCCGCGACCGACACCGGCGCAACCGCTGTCGCCGCCGGCGAACAGCCGCCCGCCGGAACGGGCGAACAGACGGCGGCCGAGCAGCCCGCGGCGCCCGTCGAGCGCAGACCCGGGTTCCGCGAGCGCGGCCGGATGCGCCGCCGGCTGCGGTATCTGCGCCGGCTGCGCGAACTGCAGGTGCGCGATCTCGGCGGGCTCGCGTTCGACCTGCGCCGCTTCGAGCGCAAGCGCGACGACCTGATCGCGCAGAAGATCGACCAGATCCGCGCGTGCGACGACGAACTGAACTCGCTCGAGACCGTGCTCGAGGAGCGTCGCGACGTGCGCGACGTGCGACTGCCCGGCATCGGCGGCACCTGCCCGCGCTGCTTCTCGCTCTACGGCAGCAGCGACCGCTTCTGCTCGCACTGCGGCGCCGCGCTCGGCGGACTCGCGCAGGGACCGATGCAGGTCGCCGCGGCTCCCCCGCCGCCACCGGCCCCGCCGGCGCCTCCCGCGCTGTCGCAGCAGCCCGTCGCGGCCGAGCTGGCCGCGGGAGCGCCGCACGTGCAGGCCGCCGCCGCGCTCTCCTCCCCGTCAGCCGCCGCGCCCGCAGCCGCGCTTCCGCCGGCCGCACCGTCGGCGCAAGCGGCGCCCGGACTGCCGCCGGCCGCGCCGTCCGAGCAGGCCGCACCAGCGCTCCCGTCGGCGCCGCCCGAGTCGCCCGCGCCCGCCGATCCACCCTCGTTCACCGCGCCGGCCGAGTCGGTCCGGTCGACCGAGCCGCCCGCGCCCGCCGACCCGCCGACCGCTCCGACGGAACCGCCCGCGCCCGCCGAGCAGCCCGACGCGGACGCGTCCAGACCGACCGAGCCGAACCCGCCGCAGTGACCGCCACGCGGCCGTCGCCGACGACGCCCGGGGCGTTCTTGTGCCCGCGTTGCGGCAGCACGATGCGCGACGACCAGGCGTGGTGCATGGAGTGCGGGCTGGCGGCGCGCACGCGCGTCGATCCACCGCCGAACTGGCGCCTGCCGATCGTCGTCTCGATCGTCGTGCTCGTGCTCGCCGCGGCCGCGATCGCCTATGCGCTCGTGGTGCTGCTCGACGAGCAGCAGCCGCCGCCGACCCCGGCGACCGTGACGATTCCCGCTCCGGCCGCCGCACCGGTCACGCCCGTCGACCCGGCCGCCCCGGTCACCCCGCCGGCGGCGACTCCCGGCGCGGTCACCCCGGGCACCGAGACGACGCCCAGCGCGGTCGTTCCCGGCACCGAGACGACGCCTGGCGCCGCCGTGCCCGGCGGCGCGACGACGACGCCGAACTCGGGCGCTGGTGCTGCCACGCCAGGCGCCGACGCTGCCGCTCCCGGAAGCGCGGCACCGCCGTCGGCCGCCGCGAGCCCGCCGGACAGCACGGCCGGCGAGCCCGAGGTGAGCGGCGACAGAAGAACGTTGACGCTGCCGGGCGGCGTCAGAGTCCCGCTGCCTTAGAACCTGTTTCAGCGGCGCGCGCCCAGCGCCGGCCAGCGCTCCGACAGTCGCTCCAGCGCCGCGTTCGCCTCGGGCGCGAGCGGGAGGTCGGCGACCGCCGGGGGCGGATCCGCGGCCGTCAGCACGGCGAGCGTCGCGGCGGTCGAGCGGGCCAGCGCGCCGAGCGCGTAGCCGCCCTCCAGCACGCCGCCGACGGGCACGCCCAACTCGGCGCCGAGCCGGCGCACGGTCCCCGTCATCGCGGCGAAGCCGGCCTCGGTCAGCGCGATCCCCGCGAGCGGGTCCTCGCGATGGCCGTCGAAGCCGGCGGAGACGAGGATCAGACGCGGCTCGTACGCGCGCGCAAGCGGCGCGACGACGTGCTCGACCAGCGACGCGTACGTGGCGTCGCCGGTGCCCGCCGCGACCGGCAGGTTGACCGTGTAGCCGGTCCCCGCGCCGCTGCCGACGTCGCTCGCCGGCCCCGTGCCGGGATAGAGCGGCGACTCGTGGAGCGAGACGAACAGGACCTCGTCGCTGGCGTGGAAGATGTCGTTGGTGCCGTTGCCGTGGTGGACGTCCCAGTCGAGCACGAGCACGCGGCCGGCACCGTGCGCGTCGAGCGCCCGCTGCGCCGCGACGGCGACGTTGTTGAAGAGGCAGAAGCCCATCGCGCGCGCCGCCTCGGCGTGATGGCCGGGCGGGCGCAGCGCGCTGAAGCCGGTCCGCGCCTCCCCGCTCAGCAGCAGGTCGACCAGTCGCGCCGCCCCGCCCGCACCGCGCAGCGCCGCCTCGTACGACGCCTCGACGACGACGGTGTCGGCGTCGATCGCGCCGCCGCCGGCCGCGCACAGCTCGTCGATCGCGCGGATGTAGCGGACGGGATGGACCGCTGCGAGCGTCACCTCGTCCACGAGCGGCGCCTCGTCGCGCCGCATTCCGAAGTAGTCGTGGCGCTCCAGCTCGGCCTCGATCGCGACGATCCGCTCCGCCCGTTCGGGATGCGGACCGGTGTCGTGCAGCAGCGACGAGGGGTGCGAGAGGTAGATCGCGGGCGCCATGCGAGTACGGTACTGGCCTTCCCGCATGGAACGACCCGTCACGATCGAGGCCGACCTCGCCGTCGTAGGTGCAGGAGGAGCCGGGCTGTACACGGCCCTCACCGCCGCTGCCGCCGGCGCGCGCGTCGCGCTCGTCTCCGCCACCCCGCTCGCCGAATCGTCCAGCTACTGGGCCCAGGGCGGCCTCGCCGCCGCGCTCGCGATCGACGACAGCCCAGAACGCCATCTGGAGGACACGCTCACGTCCGGGCGCGGCACGACGAAGCTCAGCGCCGCGCAGGCGCTGACGAACGAGGCGCCGGACGTGGTCCACGACCTCGAACGACTCGGCGTCCACTTCGACGCCGACCGCCGCGGGCGCCTCGCGCTCGGCCTGGAGGGCGGCCACAGCGTGCGCCGGATCGTCCACGCGGGCGGCTCGGCGACCGGCCGGCGCGTCTCGCGGCAGCTGTCCGCGCTGGCCGCCGCGGACGACCGCATCGAGGTGCTGGAGGAGAGCCGCGCGACCGCGGTGCTGACGCTCGACGGCCGCGCCGCCGGCGTGCGCCTGCACGACGGGCGGCTCGTCGTCGCGCGCGCCGTCGTGCTCGCGACCGGCGGCGCCGCGGCGATGTGGTCGCGCTCGACCAACCCGGTCGGCGCGACCGGCAGCGGGATGCTGCTGGCGCAGCGCGCCGGCGCGGCGCTGGCGGACCTCGAGATGGTCCAGTTCCACCCGACCGCGGTCGCCGGCGTCGACGGCGCCGACAGCTTCCTCGTGACCGAGGCGGTCCGCGGCGAGGGCGCGCTGCTGCTCGACGCCGACGGCGAGCGTTTCGTCGACGAGCTGCTGCCGCGCGACGCCGTCTCGCGCGCCGTCGCGCGCAAGATGATCGAGACCGGCGCGCCGTCGGTCGGACTCGACATGCGCGCGATCGACCCCGACCTCTTCCCCAACGTCGTCTCGGTGCTGCGCAGAGCGGGTCTCGATCCGACGCGGGACCTGATCCCCGTCGCCCCCGCCGCGCACTACATGATGGGCGGGATCGCGACCGATCTGCACGGGCGCTCGACGCTGCCGGCGCTGTACGCGGTCGGCGAGTGCGCCTGCACCGGCCTGCACGGCGCCAACCGGCTCGCCTCCAACTCGCTCAGCGAATGCTTCGTGTTCGGCCGTCGCGCGGCGCAGGCCGCGCTCGACGAGCCGGCGCTGACCGGCACGCCGCTGCCGCCGCCCTCCAGCCCGCCGCCGAGGCTGACGGCGGCCAGCCGCGAGGCGCTGTGGCACGAGGCCGGGATCGAGCGCGACGCCGACGGACTGCGCAAGCTGCTCGACGACGAGCACCCGCTCGTCCGACTGGTCGCCGCGAGCGCGCTCGCGCGCGAGGAGAGCCGCGGCGCGCACCAGCGACGCGACTTCCCCCGGGTCAACGCGGACCTCGACGGGCACCACACCGTCGTCACGAGCGACGCTGCACCGTCGCTCGTGTTCTGGCGCTGACATTCCCTGTCACAACAGCAGACGAACGTGCACGTTCACGGTCTCTTCGCGTACCATCTCTCAAGCGAACGCAAACGTTTCGACTTAACATGGGGTTAATAGATCCATGGCCTGAGCTTCACAAGGCGATGGGATGCTGGGCTTGCAACAAGGAGCACGGCACGGGGATCTGAGAAGGAGAGAACCAGCGTCATGTATCGCTTCAGTCGAGCGATCTATCGCGAGCTTGCGAGCGAGATCGTCGAGGGGCCGACCACTGCGGCCACCATCAACAACCACGAGCGCGTATTGAAGGCGTGCGAGAGCGCGATCGAGCGGCTTGCCACCGATCGCCACTACTTCGCGCGGCCGGCGCGCACGTTGTTTCACGACATCCGCCCGTACTTCCCGATGTCGGCACAGGCACGGATATGCCATGTGATCGACCGCTACATCAGCTGCGCGGACGAGTTCCTCTCGCGCCAGCCGATGACGGGCTACGACCTTGCGGGGAACCCCCTTCAATGTAGGGCCACGACCCGCAAGGGAACGGCCTGTCAACGGATGCCGCTGCCGCACAACGGCTACTGCCCGTCACACCAGCACCTCGCCGAGACCGAGGTCGCCGAGCGCGAGGCTGCGCTCGCGGCCGCGTAGGTCCCGCAGCGAGCCCCACCCGACAGCACGGCGCCGCGCCGGATAGCGTGCGCGGCGCGATGCTGCTGGGAGTCGACGTCGGCGGAACCTTTACGGACGCCGTCCTGTTCGGGGACGGTCTGCTGGTCACCGCCAAGTCGCCGACGACGCCGCAGGACCAGTCGCTCGGCGTGATGGCCGCCGTCGACGCCGTATTGCGGCGCGCGCAGCGCAGCGCCGCCGACGTGAGCAGCTTCGCGCACGGCATGACCGTCGCGACGAACGCGCTGCTGGAAGGCAGATCCGCCCGCACCGCGCTGATCGCGACAGAGGGTTTCGCCGATCTCGTCGAACTCGGCCGCCAGGCACGCGCGGACCTCTACCGCCTCTGCGCCGCCCACCCCGCCCCGCTCGTCGGACGCGACCTGCGCTTCGAGGCGCCGGAGCGGATGACGCCCGACGGGCCGCTGCGCGCGCTCTCGGCCGCGGACGCCGCCGCGCTGGCCGAGCGGATCGCCGCCGCCGATCCCGAGGCGGTCGCCGTCGTGCTGCTGCACGCCTACCGCCATCCCGCGCACGAACTGGCGCTGCGCGACGCGCTGTTGGCGGCGATGCCGGGCGTGCACGTGTCGCTCTCGCACGAGGTCGTCGGCACCTTCCGCGAGTACGAGCGCGCGGCGACGACGGAGATCGACGCCGCGCTGTCGCCGCTCGTCGGCCGCTACCTGCGCCGGCTCGCCGAGCGCGCCGCGGCGGCGGGCCTGCCGGAGCCGGCGATCATGCAGTCCAACGGCGGCCTGATCGACCTCGCGGCGGCCGCAGGGCATGCCTCCTGGACGGTCCTCTCCGGGCCCGCCGGCGGCGCGGAGGGCGCGGCGTTCGCTGCCGCGGCGGCCGACGTCGAGCGGGCGCTCTGCTTCGACATGGGCGGAACCTCGTGCGACGTCTGCGTCGTGGACGACGGCGCGGTCGCAGAGGCTGGCGCGGGCGCGATCGCCGGGCGCCCGATCGCGCTGCCGACGCTGGACGTGCACACGGTCGGCGCCGGCGGCGGCTCGATCGCGTGGCGCGACGCGGGCGGTGCGCTGCGCGTCGGGCCGCGCTCGGCGGGCGCCGTGCCCGGACCCGCCTGCTACGGCCGCGGCGGCGTCGAGCCGACCGTGACGGACGCCAACCTGCTGCTCGGCTACCTGCCGCCCGACGCGCCGCTGGCCGGCGACGTCGCGCTCGACCTCGACGCGGCGCGACGCGCGGTCGGCGGCCTCGCCGACGCGCTCGGACTCGACCCGCTCGCGTGCGCGGAGGGGATCGTGCGGGTCGCGAACGCCGAGATGACGCGCGCGCTGCGGGTCGTGACGGTCGAGCGCGGGATCGACCCGCGCGACCACGCGCTCGTCGCGTTCGGCGGCGCCGGACCGCTGCACGCGGTCGCGATCGCGCGGGAGCTGGGGATCGACCGCGTGATCGCCCCGCGCGCCTCCGGCGTGCTGGCGGCCTTCGGCCTCGTCGTCGCCCCCCGCCGCCGCGACGCGCAGCGCAGCGTGCTGCGCACGGGCGAGGCGCTGAACGCGCAGGCGATCGCGCGCGACGTCGCCGAGCTCGCGTGCGCGGCACGCGCGGCGCTCGGTGCGGCGGCTCCGGCGGCGGGCGGCGGTGCGGCAGGCGGCGGTGCGGCGGGCGGCGCGTTCGCACGCGACGCCCTCGGCGCGGACGACGTCGAGATCGCCGCGACCTACGCGCTGCGCTACCGCGGCCAGGCGTTCGAGCTGGTCGTCGAGGCGTCCACCGAGCCGACGGTCGAGCAGTTGCGCGAAGCCTTCGAGAACGCGCACGAGAAGCGCTACGGCTACCGCGACGCGGCGCAGGAGATCGAGCTGGTGACGATTCGCGTGCGAGCGATGGTGGCGAGCCCGGTCGCCGACGGCGCAGAGCTGCCGACACCGGTTCCCGACGGCGACGACCGCGCGGCCCGTTCCGCCACGCGCCGGGCACGGCTCGACGGGAGCGACGTGGAACTCGCGGTCTGGCGGGGCGCGCTCCCGCCCGGACTGGAGGTCGCCGGCCCGGCGGTCTGCGAGCTGCCGGAGTCGACGCTGCTGGTGCCGGCCGGTTGGAGCGGACGCGTGATGGCCAGCGGCGCCGTCGAGCTGCGACGGGAGGCACGATGAGCGACGGGCTCGATCCGGTTCAGTTGCAGGTCGTCGTCGGCGCGCTGCGGGCGACGTGCGAGGAGATGGGCGCGGTGCTGATCCGCTCAGCGCACTCGGCCAACATCAAGGAGCGGCGCGACGCGTCGACGGCGCTGTTCGATCCCGACGGCGAGATGGTGATGCAGGCGGAGCACATCCCCGTCCACCTCGGCGCGATGCCGGCGGCGGTCGCGGCGGTGCTCGGCGAGCGCCACGAGCCCGGTCGTTCATGGGTCCTCAACGACCCCTACCGCGGCGGCACGCACCTGCCCGACATCACGGTCATCACGCCCGTGTTCGAGCGAGACGGCGAGAGCGGCCCCGGCGCACTGCTCGGCTTCGCCGCCAACCGCGCCCACCATGCCGACGTCGGCGGTCCGACGCCCGGGTCGATGCCGGCCGACAGCAGGACGCTCGCGGACGAGGGGGTCGTGATCTCGCCGCAGCCGCTCGACGCGGAGGCGATCGAGCGGCTCGTGGTGCAGATGCGCCAGCCCGACCAGCGCCGCGCCGACCTGCGCGCGCAGCTCGCCGCCAACCGCGCCGGCGCGCTGCGGCTCGCCGAGCTGGCGCGCACGACCGGCGTCGCGGTCCTGCGCGCCGCGATGGCCGAGGTGCTCGACTACGCCGAGCGGCGAGCGCGCGCCTGCATCGCTGCGCTGCCTGACGGGACGCGGACCGCGCACGACGTGCTCGAAGGGCCCGACGGCGACATCCCGCTGACGCTGCGAGCGACCGTCGACGGCGACCGGCTCGTGCTCGACTTCGCCGGCAGCGCGCCGCAGCACGACGGCAACCTCAACTGCCCGCTCGCCGTCACGCGCTCGGCCTGCTACTTCGCGGTCCGCGTCCTGACCGATCCCGACATCCCGCCCAGTGCCGGCGCCTACCGCCCGATCGAGGTGCTCGCGCCGGAGGGCTCGCTGCTGAACGCGCGCTCGCCGGCCGCCGTCGTCGCCGGCAACGTCGAGACCTCCTCGCGCGTCGCGGACCTCGTGCTGGCCGCGTTCGGGCGCGCGCTCGGCCAGGGCACGATGAACAACCTGACGCTCGGCACCGAGCAGTTCACCTACTACGAGACGCTCGGCGGCGGCCAGGGCGCCTGCCCCGACGCGGACGGACCGAGCGCGGTCCACGTCGCGATGTCGAACACGCTCAACACGCCGGTCGAGGCGCTCGAGCTGGAGTTCCCGTTGCGCGTCGTCACGTACGCGGTGCGACGCGGCTCGGGCGGCGACGGCGAGTTCCGCGGCGGCGAGGGGATCGTGCGCGAACTGGAGGCGCTCTCGCCGATGACGTGGTCGCTGATCAGCGAGCGGCGCGAGCACGCACCGCCCGGCGCCGCGGGCGGCGGCCCAGGCGCGCGCGGTCGCAACCTGCTCGACGGCGAGCCGGTCGCGGCGAAGGCCCGCGGCACGCTGCAGCCGGGCGCGCGACTGCGGATCGAGACGCCTGGCGGCGGCGGTCAGGGAACGCCGCCGTCCCCGTCCAGTCCGCCTGATTGACCCGGCCGACCGCCTCAGCTCGCGGAAAAGCGTTCCCGCAAGTCGTGAAACGGCCGTGAAAAAGCATCAATTTGCAGGGGAATTTGGGGATTCCTAGGGTCTTGCGTAGAATGGAGTTCCCGCCGCGAAATGTTGCATCCTCGCGTAAACGGGCATATACGCATCCTCTCCCCTCCCCCGGAACTATGCCGATTGCTTTCAAAGAATGGGCCGTGACTGTGCGCGCGCTTGCCGAAGGCGAGCAACTCGTAACACTGCGCAAGGGCGGCATCCGCGAACAAGAGAAGCATTTCAGACTCGATCACGAGCGCTTCTTCCTGTACCCCACGTTCGATCACCAGCGCCGCGACCTGGTTCGCGAGTCTCACCAGCCCGAGATGGCGCGGGCGCTGGAAGAAGGCGTGTGGCCGGAAGGCGAGCCGCCCCCGCACGCGCTGACGCGTGACGGCGAGATACCGCAGCCCGACCGCGTGAGGATTCGTGCGTGGGCCGAGGTCGCCGACCACTGGACGATCACCGATCGCCGAGCTGTCGACGCGCTGTCGCCGTTCTACGTGTGGACGCCCGACTACGCCGAGAAGCGTCTCGCGTGGAAGAGCCGCCACCCGCTGCACGTCGTGTTGCTGCGCACGTACCGCATCCCCCGTCCCGTGACCGTCAAGGTCCGTGACGACTACGGCGGATGTCGTTCGTGGCTGGAGATCACCCGCGATCTGCCCTTCGAGGGCACGCCGGTCCTCTCCGACGACGAGTTCGAGCGCGCCTCCGAGGAGATCCGCTCGATCGTCAACGGTCGCGTCCCCGCGCTCGTCTAAGCAGTTCCAGTGCCCCGTCGCGGTGACGCGCCGGCTGCCGGCATCGAACAGATCCTGGTCAGGGGCACCGCCGGCCCGAAGCGTCCCGGTATCGAGACGATCTTCGGGGCCGGTGGTCGCGCCCTCGCGATCGGCATCGGCGGTGGCGGCGACGTGGTTGGTGCGTTCGCCGTTGCCGAGTGCTGCCGCGCGCTCGGCGGCGACGCCGTCATCGGCGGAATCACGTGGGAGCGGCGTCCGATCGACCCGCTGCCAGGCGCTCGTCGCATCGACGAGCTGACCGACGCCGAGGTGATCCACCCGGCGATCGCACTCGCGGGCGCCGACACGCGCGGCCCGGGCGGCTTCCTCTTCGCCGAGTCGCACATGTCCGGTCTGCTCGGCTCGCAGGTCGTCCTGGTCGACCCCAATCCCGGCCCCGTTGTGGTCGCGGACGGCATCGCGGCAGCGGTCGCGCACTTCGAGTGCGATCTCGTCGTGCTGCTCGACGTCGGGGGCGACGTGCTCGCGCACGGCCACGAGGCGGGGCTCGCGAGCCCGCTCTGCGACGCCGTCATGCTCGCGACCGCGCCGCTCTTGCAGGCGCGTGGGATCGATGTCGTCGCCGCACTGTTCGGCGCCGGCTGCGACGCCGAGCTGACGCCGGCCGAGGTGCTGGAGCGCGTCGCCGAGGTCTCCGCCGCCGGCGGCCTGCTCGGCGTCTGGGGCCTGACGCAGCCGTCGATCGCACGGCTGGACCGAGCGCTCGCGGTCGTCCCGACGGAGGCGAGCGCGCAGGCCGTCGAATGCGCGCGCGGCGCCTTCGGCCCGCTGGCGATCCGCAACGGCCGCCGCACCGTCGAGCGCACGCCCGCCGGTGCGTTGACGTTCTTCTTCGACCCCGCCGCAACGATCGCCTCCGCCGCGCGCTGCACCAGAGCGGTGCTGCACGCGAGCGACCTGCTCGACGCCCAGGCGATCCTGTCCGAGCTGGGCATCCGCACCGAGCTCGACTACGAACGCGAAGCGGCCGCCGGGCTGATCTGAGCAGAACGGCGGGTCGCGCCGCGCGCTCCAGGCTCGCGCGCCGCCGGTCGCGCGCAGCCGCCGCTTGCGCCGCCCCCTCCCAGCGCGCTTGAATAGGGAATCGGTCGCCGCCTCCGTCATCTCGCGCCGCTGCTGCTCGGCGCTGCCGTGCTCGCGGCCGGCTCCAGCGCCGCGCTCGCCGCGCCGCCGGTCCCGACGCCGCATCGCGCAGGCGACTACGGGACGTTCCGCGACATCCTGCCGCCCGGCACCAACGGCGCCGCCAACCGCGACCAGCTGCTCGCGTTCCTCGGCAGCGGCGCGCGGCCGCCGCACAACGACGACCAGCTCGGCCGCTACGCCCGCCTCGTCGCGACGCCGCCGCCGCTCGCGTTCAAGCCCGCGGCGCTGAACGACCTCTTCAAGGACGCGAGCTTCGGCGTCAGAGCCGGCGACGTCGGGCGCACCTACAGCCCGCGCGACGACGTCACGGTCGTGCGCGACGCACGGTACGGCGTGCCGCACGTCTACGGCTCCACGCGCGCCGGCACGATGTTCGGCGCCGGCTACACCGCCGCCGAGGACCGCCTCTTCTTCATCGACGTGCTGCGCCACCTCGGCCGCGCGCAGCTGGCCTCGTTCGCCGGCGGCTCGGCCGGCAACGTCGCGATGGACCGCGAGCAGTGGCGCGCCGCGCCCTACAGCGAGCAGGATCTGACCGACCAGCTGACCGCGCTCCCGCGCCGCTACGGCGCCGAGGGCCGGCGGCTGCTGTCCGATCTCGACGCCTACACCGCCGGCGTCAACGCGTTCATCGCGGTCGCCCGCAGCGACCCGTCGAAGATGCCGGGCGAGTACGGCTTCAGCGGACATCCCGACGGTCCGGAGCCGTGGAAGCCCGACGATGCGGTCGCGATCGCGTCGCTGGTCGGCGCGACGTTCGGCAACGGCGGCGGCGGCGAACTGGAGCAGGCGCAGCTGCTGGAGGGCTTCCGCGACCGCTTCGGCGCCAGACTCGGCACGCGCCTGTGGAGCGACTGGCGCACCTCGAACGACCCGGAGGCCCCGACGACCGTCCACGGCCGCAGCTTCCCGTACGACCAGCCGCAGCGCGCGCAGGCGAGAGGGAGCCTCGCGCTGCCCGATCGCGGGACGCTGCTCGAGATCGGTGAGAGCGCAGTCGCAAGTGACGCCGGCCTCCTCACCGCCCTGCCCGACGCGATGTCGAACGCGCTGGTCGTGTCCGCGAGACAGTCGAAGTCGGGGCATCCGCTCGCCGTCTTCGGGCCGCAGGTCGGGTACTTCTCGCCGCAGATCCTCGTCGAGCAGGAGCTGCACGGACCGGGGATCGATGCCGCCGGCGCCGCGTTCGCGGGGGTCAACATGTACGTCCAGCTCGGACGCGGACCCGACTACGCCTGGAGCGCGACCTCCGCCGGCCAGGACATCATCGACACGTTCGCGCTGCCGTTGTGCGAGCCGGGCGGCGGGCGCGCGACGCGGCGCAGCGACGGCTACCGGCTCGACGGCCGCTGCCGCCCGATGGAGACGCTGACGCGCACCGACGCGTGGACGCCGAGCTTCGCGGACCAGACGCCGGCCGGCTCGATCACGCTGCGCTCGCAGCGCACGCGGCGCGGGATCGTCGTCGCGCGCGCGGAGATCGGCGGGCGGCCGGTCGCCTACGTCGAGCGCCGCTCGACCTACAACCGCGAGCTCGACTCCGCGCGCGGCTTCGCCGCCTTCAACGACCCCGGCCGGATCCGCGACGCGCGCAGCTTCCAGCGCGCCGCCGCGCAGGTCGACTACACGTTCAACTGGTTCTACGTCGACGATCGCGACATCGCGTACTTCAACTCCGGCCTCAACCCGCAGCGACCGCGCGGCGTCGACGGCAACCTGCCGACGAGCGAGCGGTTCGGCTGGAAGCGGCTCGGCACGCCGTTCGGCGAGCACCCGCAGGCGCTCAACCAAGACGTGCTGACGAGCTGGAACAACAAGCAGGCGCCCGGCTACACGGCCGCCAACGGCCAGACCTTCGGCCCCGTCTACCGCTCGCAATCGCTCGACAGAGCGATCGCGAGACGCACGCGCGGCGGGCACGGGATCTCGCGCGGCGGGCTCGTCAGCGCGATGGCGGAGGCGGCGACCGTCGACCTGCGCGGCACGCAGGTGCTGCCGTGGGCGCTGCGCGTGCTCGGCACGCCGCGCGACCCGCAGCTGCGGCGCGCGGTCGGCGAGCTGCGCGCGTGGGTGCGCGACGGCGCGCACCGCCGCGCCACGCATCCCGGCGGCGCCTACGCCCACTCCGCCGCGATCCGGATCCTCGACGCGTGGTGGCCGCGCTGGCTGCGCGCGCAGTTCGGCCCGCTGCTCGGCACCCGCCTCTACGCGCAGCTCGCGGCGGCGATCCCGCAGGACGATCCCCCGCACGGCCGCCACGGCGAGCACCGCGGCTCGGCCTACCAGACGGGCTGGTACGGCTTCGCGCAGAAGGACCTGCGGACCGTGTTGAGAGCGCCGGTGCGCGGACGCTACGGACGGACCTACTGCGGCACGGCGCCGTCGGCACGCGGGGAGTCGGACGCGCGCTCACACCGGGGCTCGCTGCCCCGCTGCCGCGCCGTGCTGGAGCAGTCGCTGCGCGCGGCGCTCGCGGTGCCGGCGAGCACGCTCTACGCCGACCCGCTCTGCACGAGAGCGAGACGGCCCGCGTCGCAGACCTGCTTCGACGCGATTTCGTTCCAGGCGCTCGGCGGGATCACCCAGCCGCTGATCGCCTGGCAGAACCGCCCGACGTTCCAGCAGGTCGTCACGGTGCAGCGGCACCGGCCGCGCTGACATCATCTCCCCCGCATGGCTTGGGACGAGACGATCTCGGCCTCGTTCCGCGCCCGCCACGAGACGGCGGACGCGGATGACGCGGCCCGCATGCTCGACTCGCTCGAGCGCACGCGCGTGCGGCTCGACGTGCTGTTCCCCAGAACCGTCGCCGACGTCACCGTCGTCTTCCACAGATCGCCGCTGCTGCTGGACCTCGCGCACCCGCTCGTGCCGGTCGAGCGGCTGCTGACCGCCCCCGCCGCGCGCCGCTACGTCGTCGGCTCGGTGACCGCGCGCACGATCCACGTGCTCGCCCCCGCGGCGCTGTCGCAGCGCGCCTCGAAGGTCGACGGCTCGCGCGAGATGCTGCAGCGCGCGCCCGACGTGCTCTACGCCCGCCTCGTCGTCGGCGCCAACAACCGTCGCCTGCCGCCCCCCGCGACCCCGTCCGCGGTGCTGCACCGGCTGCGCTGGGCGTGGCTGGTGGAGGGCGCCGCGCGTTTCTTCGCCGGGCAGGTCGAGCACGCCAGACCGGCGATCGGCCGGCGGCTGCGCGAGGGTGGGCGCCCGGCGTTCCCGCCGAGCCTGCGCGACGCGGCGCTGCTGGGCGGCACGCTGCTTGACCTGCTCGCGCGCGAGGAGGGACCCGAGGCGGCGATGCGGCTTGCCTGCTACCTCGATCCGGAGGGTCCGGAGAAGGCGCTGCGCGACGCGTTCGGCGGACGCGACCTGGTCCACACCGAGGGCGCCTGGCGCTCGCACCTCGCGCGACTCGCCTCCGGCTACGTCTAGCGGCGACAGCACGGCGCCGATCCGCCGGCGGGCGCGACGGATTCGCGCCGCGGCTACAACTGCTCGATCACGAACGCGACGACCGCCACGACGACGATCGCCGCGACCATCCACAGCAGCAACTGCAGCGGCGACGGCCCGCGGCGGACCTCGGTCGGCAGCAGGTGCGCCTGCAGCAGCACGTCGCGCGAGGCCGAGATGCCGGAGCGCGGGACCATCACGTCGCGCGGTCCGGAGGCGAGGAAGTCAGGGACGTCGAAGCCCATGCTGCGGCGCAGAATGCTCGGCACGCCCTCCTCCAGCAGCAGCCCCTGGATGAACTCGCCCTCTATCTGATTTCTGACGCCGAGCACGCGCACCAGCTCGCCCTGCGCGTACTCGGGATTGACCTTGCCCGCGATGTCGTCGGGCGGGAGGGTCATCGCGCTACTGGACCACCAAGTGCGCTTCGCTGACGACGCCGTCGACGATTCTCCAGGCGCGCACGTCGGCGTCGGCGTTCGCGATCCCGACGATCACGTAGAGCGAGTCGGGATAGAAGGCGAGGTTGATATCCGTCTGCGACGGCTCGGGCGCCGTGCGCGTGTGCGAGTGGTAGATCGCACCGAGCTCGTGGCCGCCGTCCTCGATCGCATCGAGGATCTCGAGCTGCTGCCTGCCGTCGATCTCGTAGCGCAACGGACTGGCGGCGGTGTTCTCCGCCGGAAAGATTCTGACGGCGGAACCGTCGGCTGACGCGATCATGCCGCAGCACTCGTTCGGTGCTTCGGCACGGGCGTGGGCGATCAGCTGGTCGTAGAGCTCGCGGGCGATCTTCATCGCCCGCGATCCTACCTGTGCTGCGGAGCTTCCGTTAGGCGACGTCGCGCTCGCGCTCGGTGCGCACGGCGGTCAGCTCGCGCTCGTCGTCGTCGTCCTTGTTGACGCCGGCCAGCGAGTCCTTGAACTCTCGCATGCCCTTGCCGATCGATCTGCCGGCCTCGGGAAGCTTCTTCGGGCCGAGGATGATCAGCGCGATTACGAGGACGAGGATGATCTCCATCGGTCCGATCTGAGAGAACATGCGGGCTCTGCTCCTTCGTAGCTGAACCACCCGCCGCCGTGTCACGACGCGTACGGGCGATGCGGATGGGTTCTGTAAATGCTACCCCTGATGCGCAACGCGCGCGAGCGCGGATCACGGGATGGTCGCATCACCGGTCTCGAACGGTTCCGGAACGACCA
Source organism: Conexibacter sp. CPCC 206217 (assembly GCF_030646165.1). GTDB lineage: Bacteria > Actinomycetota > Thermoleophilia > Solirubrobacterales > Solirubrobacteraceae > Conexibacter. The sequence continues at coordinate 445,001 of NZ_JAUTDO010000001.1, forward strand.
CTGCGGGGTCGCTGCTGAGCAGCCCTCGCAGGACCGTCGCGTGCTGCCCCTCGGCCGCCGTGATCTGCGTCGCGATCGCCAGCATGCGGCCGTCGCCGAGCTCGCGCACGGCCCCGAGATACAGCCGCAGCTGGGCATTCTCCAGCTCGATCGCGAAGCGCGCGACGTCGTCGACGGTCGCGAGCAGGTCGAGCGGGAGGCTCAGCCCCGCGCGCTCGCGGGCGCGCGCCAGCTCGGCGTCGGAGCGCGGCAGCGGCGGGATTCTGCCGCCGAGCGTGTCGAGCGCGCTCGTCAAGACCTCGGCGTGTTGGCGCTCCTGCGCGCCGAAGCGGCGCAGGATCCGCCGCACCGACGGCACCGGCGGCCCGTCGCGCAGCGCGAGCTCGTAGCTGGCGATTGCCACCTGCTCGAGCGTCAGCGCCTGCGCGATCACCGTCGCGTCGCCGCCGGCCTGCGCGAGCGTCGTCGCCCCGCCCACCTGCGCGAGCGCCCTGCCGCCGCCAGCCTGCGCGAGCGCGGTGCCGCCGCCCACCTGCGCGAGCGCGGACCCGCCGCCGGCCGCCGCGACCGTCGCGCCGCCCGCCGCCGCAGCCGCGAGCAGCTGGCGCCGGCTCACCGCGCCGCCGTCACGCGCCACCCCGCTCATCTTCCCCCCGTCACGAACGCCGTCGGGACCGGCCAGCGGCCCAGTCGCTGCAGCAGCACGGCGTCGTGCTCGGCCTCCACCGCGGCGATCGAGGCCGCGGTCGCGCGCAGCACCGGATCGGCCAGGCGCGGGACGATCTGGACGTAGACGGCGATCGTCTCCTGCTCGACGTCGTGCAGTATCCGCAGCACGTCGGCGGCGGTGCCCGGAAGGCCGAAGTCGTAGCTGGGCCGCGCGCCGACTGGCGTCGCGCCCACGCCGGCGATCAGCTGCTGCAGCCGCTCGACATGGCGGCGCTCCTGCTGCAGGAAGCGCTCGGCGTCAAGCAGCGCGGGCGGGTCCAGCAGGGGCAGGCCGGACGTGTACGCGGCGACCTGCAGATGCTCCGCGGCGAGCGCGCCGTTGAGCAGGTCGGCGTCGCCGCTGACGCCGACGGGGATGCGGCCGGGCGGCGCTGAGGACAGCCGTTCGGCGTCGTCGTCGATCGGGTCACCGCCGCAGCCGGCGAGCGCAGCCGCGCCGGAGGCCGCGACCGCCGCAGCCGGCACGCCGACGAGCGCCCCGCGCAGGAAGCTACGGCGCGAGGGCAGAGGGGAACTGGTGGGGCGGGCGGGCGGCCCTACCACCACACGGTCGAGTCGAGATTCTCGATCTCGTCGACCGGCCGGGTGTAGATCCCGGAGGAGAGGTACTTCCAGCCGTCGTCGCAGACGATGAAGACGACGTTGCCCTCGTCCAGCTCGTTGGCGATGCGGACCGCCACACGCGCGATCGCGCCGGAGGAGACACCGGCGAAGATGCCTTCCTCGTCGAGCAGCTTGCGCGTCCAGATGATCGCGTCGCGGTTGGTGACGAAGATCTTGCGGTCGAGCAGCGAGAGGTCGATGATCGGCGGGATGAAGCCGTCGTCGAGCGAGCGCAGGCCCTGCACGGGCTCGCCCTGCATCGGCTCCGCGGCGACGATCTTGACGGCATCGCCGAGCACCTCTTTGAAGCGACGGGCGTTACCCATCAGCGTGCCGCCCGTGCCGAGGCCGGCGACGAAGGCGCTGATCTCGTCGAGCTCCTCGAGGATCTCCAGCGCCGTGCCGTTGTAGTGCGCGAGCGGGTTCGCCTCGTTGCCGTACTGGTACGGCATGTAGTACTGCGGATCGCCCTCGGCCATCTGCAACGCCAGCTCGACGGCGCCGTTGGAGCCCTTCGAGCCGTCCGAGTAGACGATCTCGGCGCCGTACATCTGCAGCAGCTGCGTGCGCTCCGGCGTGACGTTGTCGGGCATCACGACCTTGAGTCTGTAGCCCTTGCGCTTGCAGATCATCGCGAGCGAGATGCCGGTGTTGCCGGAGGTCGGCTCGAGGATCGTCTGGCCGGGCTTGATCGCGCCTCTGGCCTCCGCATCCTCGATCAGCGAGCGTGCGACGCGGTCCTTGACCGAACCCGTCGGGTTGCTCGACTCCAGCTTGGCCCAGATGCGCACGCCGGGCTTCGGCGAGAGGCGCTTGAGCTCGACGAGCGGCGTGTTGCCGATCGCTTGGACGATGTCGCCGTAGCGACCGCCGCAGGGCTTGTTCTCGAGGCGTTCAGAAGCCATTACTTCACGGAGTGTAGCGGTGGGATGCAAGCGTGATCCGGGCGCGGTCAGCGCCCGGATCGCACCAGAACCTGCCTCAGCGGCCGCCAGCCATGGCCGGCAGGATGACGAGCGTGTCGCCCTCGCCGACAGCGGTCTGCAGGCCGTCGAGCACGCGCACGTCCTCGTCGTTGAGGTAGACGTTGACGTAGCGGTTCAGCTCGCCCTCGGCGGAGAACAGCTGCGACTGCGTCTGCGGGTGGTCGCTCGCGAGCGACTTGAGCACCTCACCGACGCTGGAGCCCTCAGCGCTGACGGTCTTCTCGCCGCCGACCGACGGGCGCAGGACCGGTGGAATCTTCACAGTTGCCATAGTTCGGTCAACCCTAACCGGCCGCGGCGCAGAACGCCTCGTAATCGGGGAACACGCCCATCTCGTCGTCGGTGATCGACTCCGGGTCGCGTGAGCAGACGGGGCAGTCCGGGTCACGGCGCACCTTCAGCTCCGTGAACGTCGCGCCGAGCGCTTCGTACAGCAGCAGGCGGCCGATCAGCGGCTCGCCCTCGCCGAGCACCAGCTTGACGACCTCGGTCGCCTGCAGCAGGCCCATCGTGCCGGGCAGCACGCCGAGCACGCCGTTGGCGCCGCACGACGGCGCCATGTCGGCCGGCGGCGGGGTCGGGTAGAGGCAGCGGTAGCAGGGGCCGTCGTACGGGGCGAAGACCGACAGCTGGCCGTCGAAGCCGAGGATCGAGGCCGACACGACCGGGATTCTCAGCCGCACGCTGGCGTCGTTGATCAGGTAGCGCGTGGGGAAGTTGTCGAGGCCGTCGACGATCACGTCGTAGCCCTCGATGATCTCCATCACGTTGGAGGCGTCGAGCCGGACCGGGTACTTGACGACTCTGACGTCGGAGTTGAGGTTCGCGATCGTCGCCTCGGCCGAGTCGACCTTCAGGTCGCCGACGCGGTCCTGCGTGTGGATCACCTGGCGCTGCAGGTTCGACAGGTCGACCGTGTCGTTGTCGACGATCCCGAGCGTGCCGATGCCGGCCGCCGCGAGGTAGAGCGCGGTCGGGGCGCCGAGGCCGCCGGCGCCGAGCAGCAGGACTCTCGCGTCGAGCAGCTTCAGCTGGCCCTCGGTGCCGACCTCGGACATCAGGATGTGACGCGAGTAGCGGTCGCGCTGCTCGGGCGTGAGTGTGCGCGGGACGTCGACCGAGTAGCCGCGGTCCTTCCACAGCGTGATGCCGCCGGTCATCGACTCGACGTTGGTGTAGCCGAGGTCCTCGCTCAGCGTGCGCGCGGCGTACGCCGAGCGGTTGCCGGAGGCGCAGTAGAGCACGACGTGGGCGTCGCGGTCAGGCACCACGCCCTCGATCCGCGACTCGAGGTAGGCACGCGGGACGTGTCTGGCACCGGGCAGGTGACCGACCGAGAACTCCTCGGTCTCGCGCACGTCGACGAGAACCGTGCCGTTGCCGAGCTGCTCGTGCACGGCCGCGGGATCCACCTCGTGGATCTGGCTCTTGATGTTGCGGAGCAGCTCCGCTCCGGACGGGCTCATCGGCAGAATCTCCTAAAAGGGGGTCGGCTTTTATCGCTTCAGAAAGGATAGCGGCCCGTTACGCTGTCTGGGTCGTGCCTGCCCGTCTGCGCCTCACGCTCCTCGTCACAACCGCCATTCTCGTCGCTGCGCTCGGCGGCGTGGTGGTGTTCGGCGGCGGCAGCGACGGCGCCTCCGACGCCAAGGGCGCCGACCCGACCGGCTTCCACGGGGCCGTGCGCCCGCCCGGTGCGCCGGTGCCCGACTTCCGCCTCAGAGACCAGGACGGCAAGCTCGCGACGATGGACCAGTACCGCGGCAGAACGGTCGTGCTGACGTTCATGTACTCGACCTGCGAGGACACCTGCCCGCTGGCCGCGCAATCGATCCGCGGCGCGCTCGACGACCTCGGCGAGGACCTGCCGGTGATCGCGGTCAGCGTCGACCCGAAAGACGACACGCCGTTCCACGTCGACAACTTCCTCGTGAAGCAGAGAATGAACGGGCGCATGCGCTTCCTCACGGGCACGCGCGCGCAACTGGAGCCGATCTGGAAGGCGTACGGGATCCAGCCGCAGGGCCAGGGCTTCGAGCACTCCGCCTCGACGGTCGTGATCGGCGCCGACGGCCAGCAGAGAGTCGGCTTCCTGACGAACCAGCTGACGCCCGACGGTCTCGCGGCCGACCTGCGCCGCGTGCAGCGCGAGAGCTGAGCGCCCGCGGCGCCCAGCTCTCACACGACCTCAGATCAGCTGCACTTCTGGTTCGGCGAGACCGCGTTCAGCGGGCCGTCGATGAACGGCGCGGCCTGGTCGAACGTGAAGGCCGCCTCGAACGGCCAGCCGCCCGACGGGCACTTGACCGTCTGGACGTACGGGACCTTCGTGCTCTTGCCGCCTCTTCTGACCGTCGTCGTCGCCTTGACGTCGACGTGGAAGTAGACGAGCGGCGCCCAGGCGGTGCCCGGGATGACCTCCTGCAGGTCCTGCGGGAGTCTCACGTTGAGCTTGTAGCCGTACTTGCCGGACGCCTTCACCAGTCTGCCGGTGATCGGCGCCGCGATCGGCAGCGGGTTGGTGCCGGCGACGTACAGCTGCAGCGTGTTGCCGGGGCTGTTGACCGCCGTCACTCTCAGCGTCTCCGGAACGCGCGTGCCGTTCAGGAAGCCGATCGCTCTCGCGGTGCCCTTGCCGACGATCGACCCTCTCGGGCACTTCGACAGGCTGCGGTTCGCGTTGATCGTCTGCAGCGAGCAGGTCGGGAACGCTCTGTTGTTGAACTCGACGCCCTTGCCGAACGAGACGGAGACGGTCTCCGTCGTCGCGGGCTCGGACGTCGGGCTCTGGATCGTGACGCCGATCGACGCGGCCTTCGGCGCTCTTGACGTACCTGACTTCGCCGGGGAGATGGTGACTCTCAGGTTCTGCACCATGTCCACCGGCTTCGGCGGATCAGCGGCCTGTGCCGAGGCCGCCGTGACGCCGAGCGCTGCCAGCGTGACCCCAGCGAGGGTCCGCCAACGGGGAAACGACATGCATCCTCCTCTTGGTACTGCGGTGCGGATGGGACTTGGGGGGGAATCTAGTTACAAACTCCCTCCCCGTGCCAGGGATTCGGGAGCAAGTGACAGATGTCCTCAATCGGACAACTGTAACCGCCGATGTCCAGCTCAGCTGGCGTGTTCGCCGTCGGCGCCGGCTCTTCTGGCCGCGTCGCGACGGCGCTGACGGACGGTGCTGACCGCCAACGCGCCAGCCAGCAGCAGCGCCGGCGCGGCGTAGACGATCGACACGTACCAGTGTCCGAGGTGAGCGAAGACGACGGTCATCGGTTGGCCGCCGAGATCAGCCAGAGGGCGAGGCACGTGAAGGAGACCATCACGGCCAGCATCCACAGTTGCGAGCGGATCGCGGCGCGTCCACCACGGTAGAGGGCGAGCGCCCGGTCGTGTGCCAGCACGAGCGCGCCGATGTGTCCGAGGACGATCACGATCACCTGGAGATACCAGATCCCGGTCGCGGAGATCACCGTGTAGTCGATCGTCCAGTCCGCGGTGCCGAGCAGGTTGGAGCCGTCGCCGAGCGGGTCCGACAGCAGGAAGCCGAGCGCCTGGCCCTGGTAGATCAGCAGCGAGGCGTAGTGGGCGAGCGCGTAGGCGAGCGCGATCGGGACGAGCGTGTGCGCGAATGCGTGCGACAGCTCGCGCGGGCTGCGCTCGCGGTCGACCGTGCGCATGCCGAGGATCCCGACCCGGTAGACGAGCGCGGCCAGCAGGATGCAGGCGATCAGCCCGACCGTGAAGGCCGCCTCCCCCGCCGCCGTCAGGCTCATCCCGAGGTCGGCGAAGACATCCTGCAGGTGCGGCGCCAGATCGGTCCACAGCGGCCCGCCGGAGGCGCCGTCGAACGTCGTCGAACCGATCGTCGCGCACAGCAGCGCGACGGTTCCCGGCAGCACCTCCAGCGACGGCAGCCCGTCGAGCGGGCGGCGCAGGTGGAGGACGCCGTCGCGGCGGACGAACGGGGCGATGCGCGCGAACAGGCCGAAGAAGACGCCGAAGCCGTCGCCGCGACGGCTCCACGGCTCGATCCCCCAGACGCTCATGCCGATCAGCTGCAGCGCCGCGTAGACGAGCGCCAGCGTCGCCAGCAGGCTCGGCGTGTCGCGGTCGACCGAGACCAGCTCCAGCCACGCGAACGCGACGATCGTGAGCACGGCGGGCCAGTGGCCGAGCCAGCGCGGATAGGCGAGCGGTTCGGGGAGGGCCTCCTCGTCGTTGCCACGACGGGCTTGCGAGGTGATCCACGCCGCCGCGCGTGCGAGCGCGCGCCAGGGGCTGAGCAGGCGGAAGACGTCGCCGAACAGCATCGAGGCGACGACGAGGCCGACCCAGAAGACGACGTAGACGGCGGTCGGAGCGAAGTTCGCGGTCGGCACCTCGGTGCCGGCGAAGCCGCTCACGACGAGCAGCACGAAGAACGCGATCCCGACCGCGCCGAGGATCACGTCGGCCGACGCCCCGAGCGGCATCAGCCGCCGCTCGCGCGGCTGCTGCAGGCGCGGCTGCGGCCACAGCAGCCCGAGTGCCGCGAACGAGACGACCAGCACGATCGCGGCAGCCCACGCGAACAGCCAGGTCGGCAGCGGGAGGTCGGCCTTGCCGACGAGGCCGTGGGCGGAGGCCGGAGCGGGTGGGAGCACCAACAGCGCGACGACGACGAGCGCAGCGAACTGCCGGAGACGGGAGAGGCGGATCATGGGGAGCGGCCGGCCGCGCGGGGCGCCGACGAGACCGGCGATTCTACGCGGCGCTACCCTTCCGGGCCGAATGCGCCCGCCAGTAGAAGCCGAGATCCTCGCCCCTTCCTTCCCCGGCCTGGCCAGATGGGTCAACGTCGCGACGCTGCGGATGGACAAGCAGCTCGGGCGTCCCGTGCTGGTCGAGTTCTGGGACTTCTGCCGCGTCAACTCGCTGCGCACGATCCCGTATCTGCAGGCGTGGCACGAGCGCTACGCCGACGACGGGCTGCGCGTGATCGGCATCCACGCGTCCGGCTTCGAGGCGTCGGCCGACATCGACGAGGTGCGCGCGGCCGTCGAGCGGCTCGGGATCACGTACCCGGTCCTGATCGACGCGGAGCTGAAGGCCGCCGAGGCGTACGGGATCGAGGGCTGGCCGAGCCGCTACCTGTGGGACAGAGAGAGCCGGCTGTTCGACTTCCACTTCGGCGAGGGCGCCTACGCCGACACCGAGCTGGCGATCCAGGAGCTGCTCGGCGTCGAGCGCGAGCTGGTCGCGCCGGTGCGGGCGACCGACGAGCCGGGCATCCTGCTGCCGGCGCAGACGGCCGACCAGTTCGGCGCCTGGTCAGGCCCCTACGAGGCCGGCGGCGTCTGGGCGGTGCTGAGCGGCAGCGGCGTCGTGCACGCCAACGGCAACGAGATCGCCGTCACGCATCCGGGCTGCTATCCGCTGATCGAGCACGAGCACCACACGACCGGCGTGCTCGAGCTGAGAGTCGGCGACGGCGTCAGCTGCGAAGCGGTCTGCTTCACGCCGGGCATCGCGCCGACCGACTGACCCGCGCGGGCCCCGCCCCAGCTCACTCCCCGGCCAGCTCCCCCCACGTCCGCTCGCCCAGCAGCGACAGCAGCTCGGGCGGCGCGGTCGAGTCGTGCTCGACGCGGATCGCGCGGCCGGGCCAGTATGGGCTCTGGTACGGGACTCTGCTGAGGAAGTGGCGCTCGAAGACCCACGTGCCCGTGTTGTGCAGCCGCACGGGTCCGTCACCGCGCCAGACGGACGGGTCGTCGCCCGGCAGCGGGCCGGCGCGGTGGGTGTGGCCGAAGATCACGTGCGGGGCGCCGATGCCGAGCGCGGTCGCGGCGTCGGCCATCGCCCGCGCGCCCGCGACGCCGAGCGCTCTGCCCGAGATGTCGGCCTTCACGGGCCCGATCCCGGTGCGGTTGATCGCGGCGACGCCGAGCGGGAAGGCGGCCGCGAGCGCGCGCCGGCGCAGCGGCCGGTGGCCGTCGCCGGCGAGCGTGCTCCAGACCTTCACGCTGATGCCCTGAGTGCCGGCAGCACCGCGTCCCCCTGCGCCGCCCGTGCGGGCGCCTGCTCCGCCGCTGGCGCCGCCCTCGCCCGCACCGCCGTCGCCGCCACCAGCATGCTGCGCGAGCGCGTATGACCACGCGTAGATCGGTGCCAGCGCCGCCTCGTAGTCGTCGGGCCCCGCGCCGTGCGCGGCCGGCCGGCCGACGATCCGGCCCATCACGCCCGCGCTGAGACGCTCGAAGGTCGGCACGGTGGTGTGGCGGTCGAGGTAGTGGCCGTGGGTCGCGTAGACGTCGTCGCGCAGCCAGACGCCGGGGTAGGCGAGCCGCAGCCGCGCCGGTGCGAGCCACGACGCGATCTGCGCGATCGCATCACCGTCCTCCCACGCCGCGTCCTGCTCCAGCCCCAACGCCGGCGGCTGTTCGTCGCGCCGCCGCCGCTCCAGCCACGGCGCGACGAGCGCGTGGTCGTGGTTGCCGGGTACGAGCACGACTTCAGCCACCCCACTCGCCCCCAGCTCCTCGAAGAACGGCCGCGAAGCCGCCAGCGCAACCCGCGCCGGCCCCTGCCGCAGCTCGACCGCGTCGCCCAGCAGCACGACGCGCTCGATCCCGTCCAACGCCTCAGACAGCGCCGCGCGCAGATCGGGCCGGCGCAGCAGGTCGCTGCCGCTGCGGTTGCCGAGGTGCAGATCCGAGATGACGAGCGTGGCAGCCACAGGCGCGCGGGCTCGTCAGCGTCGCTGGATCAGGCGGACTGCGCCGCCATCGCCTGGCGGATCGGCTTTGGCAGCATGAAGCGGACGTCCTCCTGGACGACCTCCAGCTCCTCGACCGTCTCGGTGCCGCGCGCTCTGAAGAACTCGACGAGCCGCTGCACCAACTCCTCGGGCGCGCTCGCGCCGGAGGTGATCCCGACGATTCTGCGGTCGACGAGCCACGACTCGTCGACCTGGCCCTCGTGGTCGATCAGGTGCGAGTCGGTCCCCAGCTCGCGCGTCACGTCCACGAGCCGTTGCGAGTTGGACGAGTTCTGCGAGCCGATCACCAGCACCAGGTCGCACGCTCTCGCGAGCTGCTTGACGGCCAGCTGGCGGTTCGTCGTGGCGTAGCAGATGTCGTCGGTGCGGGGACCGGTGATGTTGGGGAACTTCTCGCGCAGGCGGGCGATGATCGTGCGCGTCTCGTCGACCGACAGCGTCGTCTGCGAGATGTACGCGACCTTGTCCGGATCGCCGATCTCGAGCTGCGCGACGTCCTGCTCGGTCTCGACGAGCACGATGTGGTCCGGTGCCTCGCCCATCGTGCCCTCGACCTCTTCGTGCCCGGCGTGGCCGATCAGCACGATCGTGTAGTCGTCGGAGGCGAATCTGACGGCCTCGCGGTGGACCTTCGTGACGAGCGGGCAGGTCGCGTCGATCGTCTTCAGGCCGCGCGCGGCGGAGTTCTCGTGCACGCTCGGCGCGACGCCGTGGGCGGAGAAGACGACCGTCGAGCCCTCGGGCACCTCGGTCTCGTCGTCGACGAAGATCGCGCCGCGCGAGCGCAGCTGCTCGACGACGTGCTTGTTGTGGACGATCTCCTTGCGCACGTAGACCGGCGCGCCGTGGAAGTCGAGCGCGCGCTCGACCGTCTGGACGGCACGGTCGACCCCGGCGCAGTAGCCGCGCGGGGATGCCAGGAGGATCTTCTCGGGAGCGGGACGCATGCGACTCGACACAGTGTAGGCGACCGTCTACGCTCGGCCCGTGGCCATGGTGCGCAACGACGCCGGGGGGCTCTCGCCGAAGGAAGAGAAGTCCGGCACCAACAAGTGGGTCGAGCTGATCGGCATCGTGATCTTCGCGTTGCTGCTGGCATTCGTGATCCAGCTCTTCCTCGTGAAGACCTACCGGATCCCGAGCGGCTCGATGGAGCCGACGCTCGACATCGGCCAGCGCGTGCTCGTCAACCGCATCGGGATGCGCTTCGGCGACCCGAAGGTCGGCGACATCGTCGTCTTCCACCCGCCGGCCGGGGCCGACATACAGCCGGCCACGTGCGGCGCTCAGGGCGAGGGCAACGGCAGCGCGAGACCGTGCTCGGTGCCGACGCCCGAGGAGTCCGACCAGACCTTCATCAAGCGCGTCGTCGGCACCGGCGGCGACACGATCTCGATCCGCGACGGCCACGTGATCCGCAACGGCAGACTCCAGAGAGAGTCGTTCATCAACGCGTGCGGCGGCGGCTTCGGCTGCAACTTCCCGGGCACGATCACCGTGCCAGACGGCAGCTTCTACATGATGGGCGACAACCGCGGCGCGTCCGACGACAGCCGCTACTGGGGGCCAGTCCCGAAGGACTGGCTGATCGGCACGGCGTTCGCCACCTACTGGCCGCCGAAGCGGATCGGCGTCTTCTGACGCAGCAGCTCGACGAGCGCCTCGCCGGTCGCGTCGAGGCTGCGCACGTCGACCTGGTCGAGTCTGTCGCAGGCTCTGTGGAAGCAGTCGTAGTCGAAGTCGATCAGGTCGATCGCCTGCACGCCCGCTCTCGTGAACGGGGTGTGGTCGTCGTAGATCTCGCCGGCGGTGTCGTCGGGGAAGACGCGCTCGACGCCGGCGCGCGCCGCGGCGGCGCGCAGCGCCTCCCACGTCTGCTCGTCGGAGCTGCCCTCGCGCGGCAGCTTCAGGTCGGGCTGGCCGACGAAGTCGACGACGATCGCCGCGCCCAGCTCGTCGGCGTGCGCGCTGGCGTACGCCTTGCTGCCGCGCAGCCCGGTCGCGTAGAAGTCCGCCTCGTCGTCGGGCGACTCCTCGCCGTCGAACAGCACGAAGCGCAGCTCGGGCGCGCCGGCGGGGCGTCTGATCCGTCTCAGCGCGCGCGCCAGCTCCAGCACGACCGCGGTCCCGCCCGCGCCGTCGTTGGCGCCGGCGAAGCCCGGTACGCCTCTGATCACCTTCGTGTCGTAGTGCGCGCCGATCACGATCGCGGGCTGGCTGCCGGGCAGCGTGCCGACGACGTTGCGCAGCCCGCCGGGCACGGCTTCGAATCTGCCGTTCGGAAGCTGCGTGCGCAGCCACGCGGCGAGTCTGCGCGACGCGGGCGAGCCGGCCGGCCGCGGCCCGCGTCTGACCTGCGCGGCGACGAGCGCGTGGGCGCGGTCGCCGTCGAAGCGGTCGACGCGGGCGGCTTGCGTCGTGCGCGCGCCGGCGTCGCCGCCGGAGCCCGACAGGATGATCGCGGCGACGATCCCGATCGCGCCGCAGAGGAACACGGGCAGCAGCGCCCATCCGAGTCCGCGCGTTGCCATCGGCACAGCTTGTCACGCCGGGGCGGCGCGCAGCCGCGCGCGCGCCGTGCACGGTGACGAACTGGTGACACGCCACCTGTTCGCGTAAGAGGACTTCCGGGGATACGCTTGAAATTCCGGACCACTGAGAAGAGCTGCTGGGGAGGCATCACCGCGTGGCGCAGGAACACCTCGACCGACTGACCGCCGTGGACGCCTCGTTCCTCCACCAGGAGGACGCCGCGTCGCACATGCACATCGGCGCGGTCACGATCTTCGAGGGGCCGCCCCCGCCCTTCTCCGCGGTGCTCGACCACATCCGCAGCCGGCTGCGGTTCGTCCCGCGCTACCGCCAGAAGCTCGCGTACCCGCCGCTCGACAGCGGCCGCCCGCTGTGGGTCGACGACCCGACCTTCAACCTCGAGTACCACGTCCGCCACAGCGCGCTGCCGCATCCCGGCACCGAGCAGCAGCTCTACCGGCTCGCCGCGCGGATCGGCTCCCAGCAGCTGGACCGCTCCAAGCCGCTGTGGGAGTGCTGGTTCGTCGAGGGGCTCGAGAACAACCGCTTCGCGCTGATCTTCAAGACGCACCACGCGCTCGTCGACGGCGTCTCCGGCGTCGACCTCGCGACGGTGCTGTTCGACCTGCAGCCGGTGCCGCCCGCGCTCGACGGCGAGCCGGAGAACTGGCAGCCGCGGCCGGAGCCGACGAGCGCCGAGCTGGTCGCCGCGGGCGTCGCGGGGCTGGCGCGGACGGCGTTCGACATAGCCGCGAAGGCGCTGGAGGCGGCGACCCATCCGGGCAGCGCCGTCGATGCGCTGAGAGAGGCCGCGGAGGGGATCGGCGAGATCGTCTGGGCCGGTCTCAACCCCGCGCCCGAGACGCCGCTCAACGTCCCGATCGGCCCGCACCGCCGCTACGCGATCGTGCGCAACCAGCTGGCCGACTTCCGCTTCGTCAAGAGCGCCTTCGACGCGACCGTCAACGACGTCGTGCTGGCTGTCATCTCGGGCGCGCTCGGCAGCTGGCTGCGCTCGCGCGGCGTGCGCACCGAGGGTCTGGAGCTGCGCGCGCTCGTGCCGGTCTCGATCCGCGCCGAGGGCGACAGAAACCAGCTCGGCAACCAGATCGTGCTGATGCGCGGGCCGCTGCCCGTCTACATCAAGGACCCGGTCGCGCGGCTGCGCTTCGTCAAGGAGGCGATGGACGGGCTGAAGGAGTCCAAGCAGGCGGTCGGCGCGAAGGTGCTCGCCGACGTGCAGCAACTGGCGCCGCCGACCGTGCTCGCGCAGGCGTCGCGGATCCAGTTCTCGACGCGCCTCTTCAACATCCTCACGACGAACGTCCCCGGCCCGCAGTTCCCGCTCTACGTGCTCGGCCGCGAGCTGCAGGACCTCTTCCCCGTCGCGTTCCTGCCGAAGAACCACAGCCTCGCGATCGCGATCATGTCGTACAACGGCGGCGTCAACTTCGGCCTGCTCGGCGACTACGACGCGCTGCCCGACATCGACATGATCGCCGACGGCATCGCCGACGGCCTGGCGGAGCTGAGACGCGCCGCGCAGGCGAAGCTGGCGCGCGCCGCGGGGGCGAAAGCGGTCGTCGGGGCGGTGACCGACGGTGCGAGAGCGAGACGTGGAAGAGCAGCTGCCGAAACGGTGCCCCCGGTGCCTGCTGCGGCGACGGTTGCGCCCACGACAGAGGAACCGCAACTGCTCCCACGCGGTCCGGTCTCGCGTCCCGACGGTCCCGGTGCCGCGATGCGCGCCAGACGGCGTCATCCGCCGAACGGGAACGGCAACGGGAGAAGCTAGCGGCGCGGCTGGGCGCTGTCGCCGTTGCGTGACAACGGCGCGGTGGCGCGCGGCATCCGCAGGACAGCGTCGAAGCGGCGCGGGCGCGGCTCGCGGTTGCCGGCGCGGTCGAGCGCGCGCGTGACGAAGCCGTAGCGCTCGCCCGGCTCGCCGCGGAAGACGACCGTGCGCGTGCGCGGCCGCAGCCGCACGCTCAGCTCGACGTGGCGGTCGCGCAGCCGCACCGCGACCAGCCCGACCGACGCGAGGCCGGACGCGACGACACCGTCGGGCGCCTCGTCGCTCGCGCTCCAGCGCAGCTCGATCGCGCCGGCGACCGGATTCGCGCTGACGTGCGAGAGCGGCGCGCGCAGGTCGGTCGTGCGGGCGCTGGCGAGCGCGCGCTCGGCGTCGAGGATCCCCCAGCCGAGGTCGCGGTTCCAGCCGCCGCCGGGGCCGCGGCGCGCGGTCCGCTTCAGCAGCGTGACGACCGCTCTGCCGCTCATGTCGGGGTTCAGCGCGCGCACCATCGCGGCCGTCGCCGCGACCTGCGGCGCCGCCATCGACGTGCCGGCGAGGTAGCCGTAGCGCGGGTCGCCGTCGATGCTCGTGCGGCAGTCGCAGGGATGCGCGGCGTCCTGCTCGTAGCGCGTCGGGTTCGCGGGGAACGCGCCAACGATCCCGCGCGGTCGGGATCCGGGCGCGCCCGTCGTCCCGTAGGCGGCGAGCGAGATCTGCGAGCCGTAGCCGGCGAACGGCGCGCGCTCGCCGTCGTACGCCGCGGCGGTCACGCTGAGGCCGATGCCGGCGCCGATGTCGGGTCCGGTCCCGCTCGGCTGCAGCACGTTGGAGGGATCGCCCTGCTCGCGCACCGGCTCGTCGGCGGCGGCCGCGACGAGCACGACGTCGCGCTCCGCGGCGTACTGCAGCGCGCGCTTGATCGCGACGCTCGCGGGCCGGCTGCCGTCGTCGCCGAAGCTCATGTTGATCGCGTGCACGCCGCGGTCGGTCGCGTCGACGAGCGCGGCGGCGATCGAGGCGTCGCTGAGGTCGGTCTTCTCGACCACCAGCCGGCAGTCGTGGCCGGCGCCGGCGATCCCGGCGCCGTTGCCCGTCACGGCGCAGGCGATCGAGGCGACGTGTGTCCCGTGGCCGTCCGCGTCGACTCCTGCCGGCCCCTGCGAGAGCGTCCACTGCTGGTCGACGAGCGCGTCGACCTTCGGCGACAGCTCCGGATGGGTCGCGTCGACGCCGGTGTCGATCACGCCGACGAGCGCGCGCTCGCCGCGCGTCACGTCCCACGCGCTCGGGAAGCCCTCTCGCAGCAGCGGCCAGGCCAGCGGCGTCTGCGCCGGCAGCGGCGAGGCGGGCGTGCCGGCGAACGGGTCGGGCAGCGTCAGCGCGGGATCGTCCGCCAGCTCGCGCAGGCGCATCCGCAGCTCCGGCTGCGCGGACTCGACGCCCGGCTGCGCGGCGAGCCGACGGGCGGCGTGCGCGGCGTCCTCGCCGCGGCGCGGGCGCACGGTCACGAGGCCGATCTGGGGTACGTCAGGGCCGGCGTGACGCGCGCCGGTGCCGGAGCCGGCGAGCGCGGCGCGCACGAGCGGCCCGCCGGCGTGCGGCTTCGTCAGGACGAGGACGCGGCCGGTGGAGGGTTGGTCAGCGGCCGCAGCCGGCGCGCTGAACGCGGCGCCGGCGAGGAGGACGAGGCCCGCGACGCGGCCGCGTGCGCGAGCTCCGACTAGAACCCGAGCGCGAACTTCGCGTCTTCGCTCATCCGGTCCGGAGACCACGGCGGCGAGAAGACCATCTTCGGGTTGACCTCTTCGACCTCGTCGAGCTCACCGACGAACTCGATCATCTGCTCGCTCACCTGCGGGCCGATCGGGCACGCGGGCGTCGTCAGCGTGAAGGTGATGTTGACGGTCCCGCCGTCGACCTCGACGTCGTACACGAGGCCCAGCTCGACGAAGTCGAGACCAAGCTCCGGGTCGATCACGTTGGACAGCGCGTCGTTGACTTCTTCGATCGTGGTCGGCACGCAAGTGAGTCTAGCCGACCCCTCCCGAGCGCTCGCGCGCGCGGTCGACCAACGTGAGAGTCCACTTATGTAGTTGCACGGGACGTGAAGGTTTCGTTAGGTTCGCGCGCATCGTCGACTACGTCGAACACCCGCCCACGCTGCGCTGCTCCGGCGACGAGGACCGCGCGACGCAGGCACGGCGCCGCCCCGCGTTGGCGCGCGCGATCAAGGCGCCGGCGGATGTCGTGATCGACCTCGCCGAGCTGACCTGGGCCGACGCCTCGCTGATGCTCGACTTCGTGATGCTGGCGCGCCGCCTGCGCGCGAGCGGCCGCAACGTCGAGCTGCGCAGCGCGCAGCCGCAGATCGTCGCGCTGATCGAACTGGTCGGCCTCGACCGCCTGCCGGGCGTGGACGTCGAGCGCCCGACGGCGCGGATGCCGTCGAGCCTCGCGGCGACCGCCGCGCGGCTGCGACTCGCACACGCGTAGCGCCGGTACGGCCAGCCCCCTGTCCGCCCTGCTCCGGCACGGGTAGCCTGTCAAGCACGATGTTCATCCTGCTCCTGCTGCTCTTGATCCTGGTTCCGATCGCGGAGCTGTACGTGATCATCCAGGTCGGCCAGGCGATCGGCGCGCTGCCGACGATCGGCCTGCTGATCCTCTCCTCCGTCCTGGGCACGATGCTGCTGCGTTCGCAGGGCAGGCTCGCGTGGCGGCGCTTCCGCAGCGCGATCAACGCTGGCCGGGCCCCGACGCGCGAGGTCGTCGACGGCGCGCTCGTCGTCGCCGGCGGCGGGATGTTGATCGTGCCGGGCTTCATCAGCGACTTCTTCGGCCTGCTCCTGCTGCTGCCGCCGACCCGTGTGGCGGCGCGCAAGCTGCTGCTGAGCGGCGCGCGCGGACGGCTGCTGATGGCGGCGACGAGCATCGGCGGAGCATCGCGCGCCCGGGCACGGCAGGATTACGACGTGGACTCCACCGCACACGACGTCGATCGCCCCGGCCCACAGCTGCGCGGATGATCGGCCCCGAACACGAAACGCCTCGCCCCGCCGCGGGCGAGGGATTCGGCGACGCCGTCACGTACGCCTTCGGCGACCCGGCGACAGACATCTACGGCAGCGTCCGGCTCGGCCTGCTCGACGGCACGCCGCCGCGCGCGACCAGCATCGTCCTGCTGTTCCACGCCGGCGAGGTCGCCGACGTCTCCTCCTCCGGCGCGGTCGACGTCGCGCAGCTCGACTGGACGCGCGTCGCGGCCGGTGACGCGGTCGCGGAGATCGTCGAGCCGCTGCGCTCCTGGCGCGTGACCCACGACGGCGACGGCGGCGGCTTCGAGCTCGGCTTCGAGGCGCTCGGCCCGCCGGCCGAAGTCGGCCAGGGCGAGATCGCCAGCAGCGCCGCCGCGATCAACGGCTACGAGCAGCTCTGCCGCGTGCGCGGGACCGTCCGCGTCGGCGAGCGCAGCTGGAAGGTCGACTGCCTCGGCCAGCGCGGCCACACGTGGGGCACGCCCGACTGGCAGCGGATCGAGCTGTCGCGCACGCTCGGCGTCTGGCTCGACGACGAGTTCGGCGTCGCGCTCTCCTCGGTGCGCCCGCGCGGCGCCGCCGGCCACGAGGAGGAGGTCGTCAGCGCCTTCCTGCTCGACGCGGACCCGGTCGCGATCGACGACCCGCGTCTCTCGACCGCCCTCGACGCGAGCGGGCGCCAGCTGCGCGCCGGCCTGGAGCTGTGGGTCGACGAGGAGGGCGAGGAGGGCCCGCTGCGCGGCGCCGGCCAGGCCCTCTGCGGCACGACCTTCGACCTCGGCGAACTGCGACTCGACTGCTCCTTCTTCACCTGGCAGATGGAAGGGCGCCGCGGCGTCGGACGCTACGACCTGCTGCAGCGCAGATGAGCCGCATCGAAGCGATCGTCTCCGACTTCGGCGGCGTCCTGACGACGCCGCTGATGCACGCCTTCGCGGCGCTGCAGGACGCGCAGCAGATACCGCTGGAGCAGTTCGGCGCGGGCATGGCGCGCGCGGCGGAGCTGCACGGCGGCGTGAACCCGCTGTTCGAGCTGGAGAAGGGAACGCTGAGCGAGCGCGACTTCGTGCTGCAGCTGAACGCGGGACTCAGCGACGTCGTCGGCCGTCCGATCGACCTCGACGGCTTCGGCAACGACTTCTTCGCCGCGCTGCACCCGAACGAGGAGCTGTTCGCGTACATGCGCGCGCTGCACGGGCGCGGCTACCGGATGGCGATGCTGACCAACAACGTGCGCGAATGGGAGCCGCTGTGGCGCGCGATGCTCCCGATCGACGAGATCTTCGAGCTGGTCGTCGACTCGGCGTTCGTCGGCATGCGCAAGCCCGATCCGGCGATCTACCGGCTGCTGCTCGACAGACTCGGGCTGCCGGCCGCGACGACGCTGTTCGTCGACGACCTGCAGGTCAACTGCGAGGCGGCACGCGAGCTGGGCATGCACGCCGTCCAGTTCGAGACGACCGAGCAGACGATCGCCGGCGTCGAGGCGCTGCTCGACGGCAACGTGCCGAGCGGCGCGGCGCGCTAGTTCTCGGAGCCGAGCCGGTCCCAGCAGTACAGCTCGACGCACTCTTGCGCGAGCTCGCGGCAGCGGGCGTCGGACAGGAACGGCAGCACCATCTCGAGCGACTGCTCCTCCGCGACGCCGGCGTCGAACGCCTCCTCGCCGCGGAAGCCCGCGGCGATCTTCAGCGCCTCGCGCCGGTTCTCGCCGAGCGACGAGAAGACATTGACGAGGAACTCCTTGTTCGCGATCGGATGGCCGACCTCCAGGGAGGCGTGCCAGGCCGCGAGCATCGACAGATCGTGCTCGTCGAGGTCCGCGACCGCCTTCGCGTAGTGCGAGTCGAGCTCGGTGTCGGGAATCTCGTCGACCCACGCGCGGACGACTTCTCCAAGCAGCTGTCGACGCGCCTCACGCCCAACGGAGTTGGCGATTACGCGAATGGCATTCTGCGGCTCGATGAAGCAAAGGGACATCGGGGCTCCCACGTCGTCACAGATCGGGGACTTGATCGTGCAGGACTGTACGGCTCGGTGCAGACGGCAAAAGTTTCGAGCTGTGAGAATCGTCACGATCCAAAGTCATGACGTAAATGTCGTTGCAGAAGCGACGGCTGCGCCCGAGGGTGGCGCGGTGCTGGATGCCGCCCCATTTCTGCGCGCCCTCGGCCGCGCGCTGCGCGATCGTCGTGAGGAACTCACCCTGACACAGGAGTCGCTTTCACTGCGGACCGGCGTCCCCCAACGACGGATCTGGGAGCTCGAAGCAGGGATCGGCAACCCGACCGCGCGCACGTTGCTGCGTCTCGTGTCGGGACTGGACATGCCCTGCTCCGCGCTGTTCGCCCGCGCCGAGCAGATCGCCGATCTGCCGGAGGCCGCAGCAAGGGCCGAGGACTGAGCGTGTCGCGCCGCCGCTGATCAACTTCTTTTACGACGTTTGCGTCGTAAGCCGAACGCTGCCAACATGGTGAACGCTGTCGTTCATGGGAAGCTCGACAGCGGGGACGAACGCAGGTGTCAGCAGCAGATGACGTGAGTTGGGCACGTCCCCGAGTCCCACGTGGCGGCCGGGGGAGTCGCTGGTGGTGGGGACGCGCACAGTCGTGGTGGCGGAGGTGCAGATGCAGATGCGAGTCGTGACCAAGCAGGAAGACGTCGAGCGCGAGCCCGACGTCGCCGGGGCGCCGGTCGCCTCGGTCGTAGAACGGGGCCTGTTCAACTCGGCGCTCGACTTCTACGGAGCGGCCGGGGCGGTGATCGACTACCGCGGCACCGACCACCCGCAGCTGCGCTGGAGCCTCGAGGGGCTGCAGGGCGTCCGGGAGGCGATGGACGCACTCGAACGGCGGATCGGAATCGCCCTTCGCGCCGGTTTCTCGACTGATCGAATCGTGCGCGTCACGCGTCTCGAACCCGATGTCGTCGCGCAGATTGTCGAGCGCCAACGCGCCGGGATCCAGGACTGAACGGCTGGCGGCGGCCGCGCGTTCGCGCGACCGCCGCCTGGTCCTCGTTCGCTACTTCACGCGGACCGAGACCGCCGCGGAGGTGGTCGTGATGAACGGGTACGCGCCCTGTCTTGGCACGATCGCACGGAACGCGAAGCGGCCCGAGGTGGTGCGGAAGCGGTAGCGCGTGCGCCAACTTCCCGCGCGCGTGGTGCGCAGCGTGCGGAACGTGCGCCACCCGTAGCCGCGTTGGTAGCCCTGCAGCGTGACGAGCAGGCCGCCGGCCGGGATCGACTCGCCGCCGGCCTTTCCGCTGATCGTCACGATGCGCTTTCCACTGACGACGCTGCGGTCCGTCCTGATCGTCAGGGGCGCCAGCACGTCGATTCTCACCGCGTTCGAGGTGCGGAACGCGTTGCTGTCGCCGAACGGGAAGTAGGTCAACTTGACGGTGCGGCTCGGGCCAGGCGGAAGCGTCAGCGTGAAGCGGCCGCCGGCGCCGCTGCGCACGAGCCCCCGCGCCGCCCAGCGCCGTGCGCCGACGCGTCGCAGGACGTTCAGCCGGGCACCGGCGATCGCCCTGCCGTCGGCGCCGGTGATGCGACCGACGATCGTCCAGCGCCTGTCGCGCTTGGAGCGCACGCGCTGAGCCGACCCGCCACCGGCGCGTCGCAACGCGATCGTCACGCGCGCCTGCGCCGATGCGCCCGTGCCGTTCGGCGCGCGCCCGGTCTGGTCGGCGAGCGGGTTCTGCAGGTTCGGCACGCCGCCGATGCCAGGCGCGGGCGCACCGTCGCCCGACCGTCCGCCGTCGCCGGCACGATCCGCCCCACCCCCGCCGCCGGCACCCGGCCCGTCTCCGACGCCAGGCCCGTCACCAGAGCCCGGGCCGTCGCCCGCCCCTGGCCCGTCGCCTGCGCCTGGGTCGTCCCCGGAGCCCGGATTGTCCCCGGTGCCAGTTCTGTCGTCCGGATCCGGATCGGACGGCACGGTTCTGCCGTTCGAATCGGCGACGACCGCGCTGGGCGCGGAGCGAGCGGTCGCCGAGCCGTTGCCGTTGGCGGCGACGACCTCCGCGACGATCCGGTGATAGGCGTCCGCGACGGCCGGGTTGTACTGGGTGCCACCGGCGCCCGTGATCGCAACGCAGGCATCGCCGGTGTCGTCACAGCGCAGCCAGCGATGCTCCAGCCCGGTCGGAACCACGTCCCACTGCCCATCGCCAGCAGTGAGCCCGCCGCCGACCTTCGCCTCGCCCGACAGCGACGGAGGCGCGAGCGAGATCGGCGCATTGTGCGTCGTGACGACGCTGGTCTCGGGCGCCGACACGTTCCCGGCAGCATCCTCGACGCTCACTCTGATCGTGTGCAGCCCGTCTCTCAGCGTCCGCGTGTCGATCGCGACCTCACCGGTCGCGTCGCTCGGACAGGGCTGCGGCGCCGCAAACTCATACGCGTCCGCGTTCCCGGGCTCCACATCCCCACACTGCCCCGCGTTCCCATCCACGACCGCCCGCCCGACCTCCACATCGTCAATCACAACAATCGACCGATACACCCCACTGCCAGTGTCGTGGGCGGTGAGGTCAAGGCTGATCGCTCCCCGGATTTCCTCAGCCAGACTGTCGACGGCGATCGTGGGACGGCGCGGGTCAGACAGCACGAACGTCGCACGAGCGATTGTCACCATCGATCGGCCTGGTTCACACGCACCTTCGCCCATCAGCTCCCAGCAGCTGAGACGGAAATGCACTGACGCCCAGCTTTGTCTCTCGTACTCAACGACCGGAGCAGATTCTCTGCGTACCACGCCGGTCGAGGCCCCTCGCGCCTCCAAGTCGTTGCCAGACTCGTCGTCATCGTGCCAACTGTCATATCGGTAGGGACGTCCGTTTGAGTCGTCAGTAAACGGCCATTCCAGCGTGTATGAACGCACGATCTCGGCCGAGACGATCTTGGTGTCCAAAGCGCTGGTGAAGCTCATGCTGAGGCGCGAAGCTGCTCTAACGGGCAGTTGCGCGTCACCGAACCGCAGTTCAAGTGGCCTCTCAGCGGACGTGCACCGCTCAACGGCTCCGACATCCGTATCGGGCCACGGCGATGGCATAAGCCAACTCCACCCCTCCGCTCCAACCCATCTCCCACTCGGCGTTCTGCAGCTGTAGACGGTGTAGGTATCCGCTTGGGCTTGGGCGGTTGCGAGGAGGAGGAAAGTTGTGAGGAGGAGCGGGAGGAGGTGTTTGGGGGTCTTCATTTCGTGCGACCTCTTGTGGTTGTGGTCAGAAGCCGGCGAACTCGCCGGCGGAGCTGGGTGGCGGGGGCGGGTTCTCGGGCGGGGGTGGCTCGCTGAAGGCGGCGGGCTTGCTCGGCAACGGCGGATCGTCCTGCGAGGTCGACGCGACGGTTGCGGGGGCCGTGGTCGTGCGATCGCCTGCATCCGCATCCGCATCCGGATCGGCACCGGCGCGATCCTGGTCGGCTGACCACTCGGGCGACCGCTGTCGCGACGCACTCACGCGGCTCTCCGTGCGCTTTCGCGACGCGGCTTCCGATCTGTCTCCCTGGTCTGCGAACTGCTCCGCGGGAGCCGTCGCGTCGCCGTGGCTCCCGCCTGCGCTCGAACCGCCCCGTGGGCGGGCGGTCGAGGCGGATCCGGGGGTCCATTCCGCGACCGTGCTGAGCAACTCCGCGCCCGGCCACTCCGAGCCGGCCGCGAATTCGCTCTGGCCTTCCTCGTCGGAGGCGTCCGTCAGGTGCGGGTCGGAACTGGACGAGCCTCCTGCACCACCGGGCGGCACGTTCGGTTCGAGCGGCGGCGCTGTGGTGAGGGCGCCCGAGCCGACTGTCGTACCGTCCGCAGTCGCGATCGGAGCGTTCAGATTCGCTGCCGCCACCTGCGCCGCGGGCACTCTCTTCACACCCGCGGTCGCCGCCTGCTCGATCGCCGCGCCGCCACCGGCGACCGCGACCGTCGAGGCCGCGACGGCTGCCAGCTTTGCGCCGGGCAGCGCGTCGACCGCCGACTGCACCCGCAGCACGGACACGCTCGCTCGATCGAGCGCGCCGTGCACCAGCGCCCCCAGATGGCGCGCGATCCCACCTCCGGGTCCGCTCGCCGCACCGACCGCATCCACCGCAGCCGCCCCGTGATCGGTCGCTGCCGCAGCAGCCGCCCCGTGATCGGCCGCCGCCGTGCCGCCAGCCACTCCAGCGCCGCTGGCGACACCCGCCACTCCCACCGCCCCCAGGACCACCGGCAGCACCGCCACCGGCAGGAGCGCGCGAAGCTGGCTCGGGAGCTCGTGGAAGGCTCGCAGGGTCGCCTGGCAGCTCGTGCAGGCACGCAGGTGGGGGCGCAGCTCCGCGACCTCTCTGGCCGTCGCCTCGCCGTCGGCGAAGATCGACAGCAGCGGGAGCCAGCGTTCGCACTCGGCGCCTGAGTCGATCGCGTCGAGGCGGCGGCGCAGCGCGCGGCGACCCTCCGTCACGACGCGGTTGCATCTGGTGTACGACCAACTCGTCCGCTCGCAGATCTCGCGATAGGAGAGGCCCTCCGCGCGCAGCACCAGCGCGGTCAGCTCCTGCGGCTTGAGGCGGCCGAGCGCCTCCGCCGTGTGGGCGAGGCGCTCGAACCGCTCGACGCGCTCGGCCGGGTCGTTCAGCGACGCGCCGTGGCGGTCGTCGTCGAGCTGGACGCGGTTGAGCGACCGCTCGCGATCGGCGCGCACCTGCAGCGACTCGTGGCGCAGAACCGTCCGGATCCATGAGAGCAGGTTCTCCGGCGGCTCCTGGCGCATCCGCCGCACGAGCTTCTCGAGCGCGCGCTGGTACGCGTCCTGCGCGTCGTCGGCGCAGATCGAGAAGCGGCGTGCGAAGCGCAGCAGCTCCCCGGCGTGCTCGCGCAGCAACTCGAGCACCTCGTCTTCCACGGCATCGTCCCCATGCCGTCCCGGCGTCCGTCCCATCGCGACCTCTTCCCCGGTTTTCGCGGTGAGCTGGCGCATCGGCGACGCGCCAGCTCCACGTGGCTGTCAATCGGCAGCCAGAGCCCGAGAAAGATGTCTTTCTCCCCCAACGAAAGAGGAAAAGTCCGCAAATTGCGGATAGAGACGGTCTTGTTTACGGATATTCGTCCAGCGCCCTTACGGCGTCACGGACGTATTTCCGTGCTGACTATGCAGCGCTGGGACGCGCCAGAAAGCGCGTCAGAGGCCGAGCGCCGCGGCAGCGCGCTCGTACACGTCGGCGTCGGGCTCGCCCTCCGCGACGCCGAGCGTCGCGCGTCTCGGGCGGGCCCAGTTCCAGAGGCCGACGTCGAGCACCTCGATCGGCAGCTCGGCGGCCTCTGCGAGGTCCGCGGCACGTCTCTCGAGCAGCAGCGTGTCGCCGATTCCGAAGACGCGCTTGGCGGCGACCGTCGTCTCGTCCGCGCCGCCGAGTCCGAGTGTCGAGGCGCTGATCTCGTAGACGCCGAGACGGCCGAGCGTGACGAGCAGGTCGTAGCGCGCGTCGCGCGAGAAGCCCTTCACCGCGAGCCGCTCGAACAGCCGCTGCGAGCGCCGCGCGGGCGTCCACGAGCTCTCACCGGTGAACGCTCTCTGCTGCGTGCCGGCACGCTTCACCCAGGCGCGATAGCCCTCGATCGTCGAGGTCCCTCTCTCGCGCGTGTGCGACGTGCGCGGGCCGAGCTGGGCGCCGTCGAGGTCGGGCAGCTCGCCCGAGACCCAGGTCGTGCGCACCGCCTTGACGCCGGCGAACGGATCGTCGCCGTCGAGCGGGCCGAGGTAGGCGATCAGGAAGGCCAGCCAGGTCGCCTCCTCCAGGTCCGAGTCAGACCCGACGGACGCATAGAGCCCGGTCGGCGCGACTGCGAGCGTGGCGAGCCGGGCGCTCGCGAACGCAAGCTCCTCCGCCAGCCGCTCGGCGTCCGCGGTCGCTCTTATCCCCGGCACCAGCACGGAGCTGTAGCCGTCGGCACCGGCGCGCGCGACGCGGCGCACTCTCAGATTGTTGTTGCTCGAACGGGTCCTGGCAGTCCTGCCGGTCGTCGGCGTCTTGCGCGTGACGTGACCGCCGGAGCTTCTCAGCCCGGTCGAGCGCGGACCCGCCTTCTCGGCTTCCTCACGGGAGCAGACCGGGCAGTTTGCGGCGAAGCGGTTATGGCGGCAGAACGACGGCACGGCGACCCCTCTCAATATAGGGATCGAAGCAGCATGTCTGCACTCAGACTCCGAACTCCTCTTCCCCGGTCATACGGGCGATGCCGCCGAGGAACAGCTCGCCGGCGAAGCGGGCCGTCCGCTCGACCTCCGGGACGGGCTGCTCGACCAGCCGGATGCCGAGCTCGAACGCCACCCCGCCCATCGCCGCGGAGAGGTAGTCGAGGTCGATCGTGGGCGCCAGCTGCTTGCGCTGCGCGAGCGTGCTGAGGTCCTCGAACAGCTCGACGATCCCCGCCTCCAACGCCGGCGTGTCGAACATCGTCTGGACCGTGCCGGCGTTGCGCCGCAGCAACTCGAACAGCGGCCGATCCTCGACGATGAAGGAGAAGTAGACGCGGAAGCCCTCCAGCACGACGGCGTCGAGCGTCGTCTCGCGCTGGCGCACCGCGCGCAGCCGCCTGCGCAGCTCCTGCGTGCGTTCCTCCAGCACCGCGTGGAAGACCGACGCCTTGTCCGGGAAGTAGTTGTAGAACGTGCCCGACGCCAGCTCCGTGCGCCGCACGACGTCGCGGATCGAGGCGGCGTCGTAGCCCATCTCGATGAAGACCTCGCAGGCCGCGTCGAGGATCGCGCGGCGGTTCTGCGCCTTCGTGCGCTCACGCCTTCCCGGCGCGGCGGCGGCCGAGCTCACGTCGCGGCCTCGACCTCGACAGCCGCGCCGGCGCCGGCACCCGCGCCGCCGTTCACCGCCGCGACCGTGCCCGTCCCGGCCTCGGCCACCGCCGCCACCGGCAGCGCGAATCCGCGCTCGCACATGCGCCGGGCGCCCGCGCGCCGCTCGCGCCGCAGGTCGTGCAGGTAGTTGTCGAAGTCGACCTGCATCGTGTGGCGCGCGGAGGCGACGTAGCGCTTGTGCATCCGCGCGCGCTCGCGCGCGACGTCGGCCGCCAGCGCGGCCGGGTCCGGCAGCGCGTACTCGCCGCGCAGGTACTCGGCGATCCATCTCCCCTGCGCCTCGGCGAGCGGCATGATCGCCCCGAGCGGCTGCAGCAGCCCGACGAAGAAGACATCGTCGTGCTGCGGGTGGAAGACGCGCCGGAACAGCGGCAGGTCGTTGTCGGGCGCGGACAGGAAGTCCGCGTCGAAGAACGGGAAGGTGACCTTGTAGCCCGTGCACCAGACGATCGCGTCGACCTGCTCGACGGTGTCGTCGCTGAAACGCACGCTGTCGCCCTCCAGCCGAGCGATCCCCGGCTTGTACGTCATCTCGCCGTGCGCGAGGCGGTTGAGGAAGTCGGCCGATATCGTCGGGTGCGACTCGCCGAGCTGATGGTCGGGGCGCGGCAGGCCGTAGTCCTCCACGCGCCCGACGCCGATCCGGTACAGGCCGCGCAGCACCGTCTTGCGCACGCCCCACGGGACCGCGCCGGTGAAGCGGTTGACGCCGATCTGGTCCAGCGGGCGGCCGAACATGTACTTCGGCAGCACGTGCGCGCCACGCCGCGCCGACAGGAACGTGCGCTCGGAGACGAAGCTCGACTCGACCGCGATGTCCATCGCGCTGTTGCCGAAGCCGACGACCAGCACGCGTCTGCCCTCGAACGGTCTGTTGTCGACGTAGTGGTGCGCGTGCGACTGCGCGCCGTCGAACGTGCCGGGATAGGCGGGCTCGGGCCAGCGCGGGTCCCAGTGATGGCCGTTGGCGACGACGAGCGCGTCGTAGCGGCGCGTCTGGCCCGTGTCCAGGCGCACGTCCCAGACGCGGTCGGCGCCGCGCTCGGCGCGCTCGACGCCGGTCTCGAAGAGGATCCTGTCGCGGAAGCCGAAGTGGTGGACGTAGGCGTCGAAGTAGTCGGCGATGTGGGTGTGGTGCGGGAAGTCCGGATACCACTTCGGCATCGGGAAGTCGCTGTACGCCATCCGCTCGCGCGAGGTGTTGATGTGCAGCGAGCGGTACGCCGCCGACATCCCGTTGCTGTTGCCGAAGACCCAGTTGCCGCCGACGCGGTCGGACTTCTCGATGCAGTCGAACGGGATCCCGCGCTCGTGCAGCGCCTTCGCGGCGGCGATCCCGGACGAGCCGGCACCGATGATGCAGACCGACGGCAGCGTGGTCATCGGAGCGTCTCCTTCTCTCTCCAAAAGTGACGGTGGCGTCACTTTAGTCGTGCGCGGTCGCGCGGGTCAAGCGCGAAGGTTCACGCGTGCGCGTCGACGGGTCTCGGCGCGTCGCCCTGCTTGCGGTGCTCGCGGCCGGCGCGGATGACCTCCTTGAAACTCCTGAATCTGAAGATCAGCGCAAGCGCCCCGAACGCCATCGACGCCGCGCCGACCGTGATCGCGATCTGCTGGCCGACCGAGAACGCCGCCACCTCCGCACCGGTCGCCGCGCCCGCGAAGACGGTCAGCAGCAGCGCCTGCTGCACGCCGGCGCCGCCCGGCGTGAACGGCATCAGCATCGCGACGACCTGCACGCCCAGCACCAGCAGCGCGTTTCTGATCCCGCCGCCGATGTGGAACGCGTCGAGCAGGAACCAGTAGGTGAAGAAGCGCGAGACCCACGCGGCCGACTGCCACGTGACCATCTCGCGGAAGTAGCGACGGCGGTCGGTCAGGATCGTGAAGCCCTGGCGCACGCGCGCCCAGAACGCCTTCACCCTCGCCGACAGCAGCGCGAACGCCACCAGCACCGCGATCCCCAGCACCGTCAGGAAGAACAGCAGGAAGCGCGGGTGCGAGGCGAAGAAGGAAAGATCGAATGCGGGGAGTTTCGAGAAGTCGGGCGGTTTCGGGAAGACGCCCTGCGTGAAGGCGAACAGCAGGATCACGATGTTGACGACGTAGTCGAACACGAGCCCCGTCCAGAGCGCGGCGATGATCGCCGGATAGCTCGAGTTCGGGATCGATATGCGCGTCAGGAAGTACTGCACGATCGTCCCGCCGCCGAGCGGGAAGACCTGGTTGATGCCGACGCCGGAGACGTACGCGCCCCAGATGTCGCGCCAGCGGATCGTCTCGGCCGGATAGGCCGCCTGCACGGCGTTGAAGAGCGCGCGCGAGCGCAGCGTCAGGTAGCCGAAGTAGAACGCCAGCGCCAACAACAGCGCGAGCCAGTTGAGGCCGGCGAGATTCCCCAGAAACTCACCGACGGAGTCGAAGAAGCGACTGAGGTCGCTACCGAGCGAGGCGGTGACGAGCATCCGACCTCATGGTATGCGGAAGGGCCCGAATGCATCCGGGCCCCCCGCTGCCGAGGATCGTGGGGGAGACGATTCTCGGCGCAGCAGAACGGCTTGCGCCCTGCACGTGCAGCATACCCGCCCCGGGTGTCAGATCGGTCCGCCAGGACCGCTGAAGAAGTCCTCGCCGAGCCGCACGTTGCCGGCCACGTCGGCCTCGTGACGAAGCGTGTGGTCGACCTCGCCGTCCCACGCGCCGATCGCGAGCTTCTCGCGGTCGGCGTCCATCGGCGAGCCGCCGAGGTCGCGGTTGACGATCCGCGCGCACTTGCGTCCCTCGGCGATCGCGGTCACGACCAGCGACTGCCCGATGCGCGCGTCGCCGCAGGCGTAGACGCCCTCGGTCGAGGTGCGGTAGGTCTTCATCGTCTTGACGTTGCCGCGCGGGTCCTTCTCGACGCCGAGCTGGTCGACGAGGCCGTCGTGCTCGGGATGCGTGAAGCCGATCGCGATCAGCACGAGGTCGGCCGGCAGCGTGTACTCGCTGCCCTCGACGACCTTCAGGTCGCGCGAGGAGGAGCCGACGACCTTGCGCGCGTGCACGTGGGTGACCTTGCCGTCCTCACCGGAGAAGGCGTAGACCTCGGTGCCCCAGCGGCGCTCGCCGCCCTCCTCCAGCGCGTACGTCGTCTCCGTGCGCTTGGGCGGCAGCGGCCACGGCGTGCGCTCGTCGCGCCCGCCCTCGGGCAGCTCCTGGTACACGTCGAGGATCTTCGCGCTCGTCGCGCCCTCGCGGTTGGCGTTGGAGATGCAGTCCATGCCGGTGTCGCCGCCGCCGATCACGACGACGTTCTTGCCGGCCGCGACGATCTCGGTGCCGGGCGCGGGCGCTCTCGACGCGCGTCCCTCCTGCGCGGCGACCCAGCGATTGCGCTGGTAGAGGTAGTCCATCGCCGGGTGGATGCCGGACAGCTCGCGGCCCGGCGACTCGACGTCGCGCGGCACGCGCGAGCCGATCGCGACGACGACCGCGTCGTGCTCCTCGCGCAGCTCGTCCGCGGTGACGTCGACGCCGACGTCGACGCCGTACTCGAATCTGATCCCCTCGGCCTTGAGGATCGCGACGCGGCGGTCGATCACCGACTTCGGCAGCTTCGCGTCCGGCACGCCGAAGCGCATCAGGCCGCCGGGGCCCTCGTCGCGCTCGTAGACGGTCACGAAGTGGCCGGACTTGTTCAGCTCGGCGGCGACCGCGAGGCCGGCGGGGCCGGAGCCGATCACGCCGACCGTCTTGCCGGTGCGGCGATCCGGCGGCTCGGGGACGATCCAGCCTTCCTCGTAGGCGCGCTCGACGATCGACAGCTCGATCTGCTCGATCGTGACCGGGTCGTCGTTGACGGCCAGCACGCAGGCCGACTCGCACGGCGCCGGGCAGATGCGCCCGGTGAACTCCGGGAAGTTGTTGGTCGCGTGCAGCTGGACGATCGCGTCCTGCCACCTGTCGCGGAAGACGAGGTCGTTCCAGTCCGGGATCAGGTTGCCGAGCGGGCAGCCCTCGTGGCAGAACGGAATGCCGCAGTCCATGCAGCGCGCGCCCTGCTGCTGCAGCTCCTCGTCGGACTGCAGCGTGAAGTACTGGTCGTAGTCGTTGACGCGCTGCGCGGGGTCGCGCTTGTCGAAGCCGACACGCTGGATTCTCAGGAAACCGCCAAGCTCACCCATGTCGTGTCCTTCTCAGGCTTCGGCCGCCGTCGCGTGCTGCGCGACGCCGGTCTCTGTCTGCTCGCGCGCGGCGCGCTCGGCGAGCGCCCGCTTGTAGTCGCGCGGCATCACCTTCACGAACCGCTGCGCCGCGGTCTCCCAGTCGTCGAGGATCCGCTGCGCGACCTGCGAGCCGGTCCGCGCGGCATGCTCCGCGACGAGGTCCTTCAGCTCCGCCTCGTCGTGCTCCTCGAGCTCGTCGAGGTCGACCAGCTCCGGGTTGCAGAGCGACGCGAAGCGGTGCTGCTCGTCGTAGACGTAGGCGATCCCGCCGCTCATGCCGGCGGCGAAGTTGCGCCCGGTCGGGCCGAGCACGACGACGCGACCGCCGGTCATGTACTCGCAGCCGTGGTCGCCGACGCCCTCGACGACGGTCTCGGCGCCCGAGTTGCGGACCGCGAAGCGCTCCCCCGCAAGGCCGCGGAAGAACGCGCGGCCGCGCGTCGCGCCGTAGAGCACGGTGTTGCCGATGATCGGCGAGTTCTCGAGGTCGAAGGCGGCGTCCTTGGGCGGATGCACCGTCAGCACGCCGCCGGCAAGGCCCTTGCCGGTGTAGTCGTTCGTCTCGCCGACGAGCGTGAAGGTGACGCCGGGCATCAGCCAGGCGCCGAAGCTCTGACCGGCGGAGCCCTCCAGCGCGACGTCGATCGTGCCCTCCGGCAGGCCGTCCGGGCCCAGGCGCTTGGCGACCTGGCTGGAGAGGATCCCGCCGACGGTGCGGTTGACGTTG
Source organism: Conexibacter sp. CPCC 206217 (assembly GCF_030646165.1). GTDB lineage: Bacteria > Actinomycetota > Thermoleophilia > Solirubrobacterales > Solirubrobacteraceae > Conexibacter. The sequence continues at coordinate 475,229 of NZ_JAUTDO010000001.1, forward strand.
CGGACCGTCGCGCTCAGCTGCACTCTCGCCCCGCTGGCGAGCGCCGGCTCGGCCTCGCGCAGCAGCTCCCAGTCGAGCGCGTCGTCGAGCACCGGCTCCTGCGCGCGCGTCTGGTGCAGGGGCGTGCCCTCCTCCAGCTCCGGCATCGCGAAGACGGCGCTGAGGTCGACGCCGCGCGCCTTCCAGTGCTCGATCGCGCCGTCCATCTCGAGCAGGTCGGTGCGGCCGATCATCTCGGAGAAGCTGCGCACGCCGATCGACGCCATCAGCTGGCGCGTCTCCTCGGCGACGAAGAAGAGGTACTTGACGACGTGGTCCGGCGTGCCCTGGAAGCGCTTGCGCAGCTCCTCGTTCTGCGTCGCGATGCCGACCGGACACGTGTTCAGGTGGCAGACGCGCATCATGATGCAGCCCATCGCGATCAGCGGAGCGGTCGAGAAGCCGACCTCGTCGGCGCCCAGCAGCGCGGCGACGACGACGTCGCGGCCGGTCTTCATCTGACCGTCGGCTTGGACGATCACGCGCGAGCGAAGGTCGTTCAGCAGCAGCGTCTGCTGCGTCTCGGCGAGGCCGATCTCCCATGGCGTGCCGGCCGCCTGGATCGACGACTGCGGCGAGGCGCCGGTGCCGCCGTCATGGCCGGAGACGACGATGTGGTCGGCGTTCGCCTTCGCGACGCCGGCGGCGACGGTGCCGACGCCGACCTCGGAGACGAGCTTGACGGAGACCGTCGCGGTCGGGTTCGAGCAGCGCAAATCGTAGATCAGCTGCTTGAGGTCCTCGATCGAGTAGATGTCGTGGTGCGGCGGCGGCGAGATCAGGCCGACGCCCGCGGTCGAGTTGCGCAGCCACGCGATGTAGTCGTCGACCTTGTGGCCGGGCAGCTGGCCGCCCTCGCCGGGCTTGGCGCCCTGCGCCATCTTGATCTGCAGCTGGTCCGCGTTGACGAGGTAGTGCGGCGTCACGCCGAAGCGGCCCGAGGCGATCTGCTTGATCGCCGAGCGGCGCGCGTCGCCGTTCTCGTCGGGCGTGAAGCGGCTGGGGTCCTCCCCGCCCTCGCCCGTGTTCGATCTGCCGCCGATGCGGTTCATCGCGATCGCGAGCGCCTCGTGCGACTCGCGCGAGATCGCGCCCAGCGACATCGCGCCGGTCGAGAAGCGCTTGACGATCTCCTCCGCCGACTCGACCTCGTCGAGCGGGATCGGCTCGGCGAGTCTTCTGAGCTTCATCAGGCCGCGCAGCGACGCCTTGCGGGCCGCCTCGTCGTTGACGGCGCGGGCGAAGTCGTCGTACGTCTGGAGGGCGGTGCCGTCCTCGGTTCTGACCGCGTGCTGCAGCAGCGCGATCGTGTCCGGGTTCCAGATGTGGCGCTCGCCGTCGCGGCGCCACTGCAGCACGCCGCCGACGGGCAGCGTCTCGCGACCGGTGCGCGGGTAGGCGCGGAAGTGACGCTCCAGCGCCTCCTTCGCGAGCACGTCCATGCCGATGCCGCCGATCCGCGACGAGGTGCCGGTGAAGTAGGTCTTGACCAGCTCCGGCTCGAGGCCGACCGCCTCGAAGATCTGGGCGCCGCAGTACGACTGGATCGTCGAGATGCCCATCTTCGAGAACGTCTTCAGCAGCCCCTTGCCGATCGCTCTGACGATCCGCTGCTCGGCCGTCTCGCGGTCGAGGTCGACCGGCAGGCGGCCGTGGTCGGCCAGCTCGTCGAGCGACTCGAACATCAGGTACGGGTTTATCGCCGCGGCGCCATAGCCGATCAGCGTCGCCATGTGGTGGATCTCACGCGGCTCGCCGGTCTCGATCACGAGCCCGCAGCGCAGGCGCGTGCCCTCGCGCACGAGGTGGTGATGGACCGCGGCGACCGCCAGCAGCGACGGGATCGCGACGCGCTCGGCGCCGAGGTTGCGGTCCGACAGGATCACGATGTTGGCGCCCCGCTCGACCCACGTTGAAGCCTCGTCGCAGATCGCTCGGAGACGGCGCTCCATTCCGTCCGAGCCCTGCTCCACCGGCCACGTCAGGTCGATCGTGGCGGCGTGGAATATGTCGTGCGAGACCTGGCGCAGCTTCTCCAGCTCGTGGTTGCGCAGGATCGGCTGGCGCATGAACAGCTGATGCGCGTGCGCGGGGCTCTCGCTGAGCAGGTTGACCTCGGCGCCGAGCGAGGTCGCGAGCGACATCACGACCGACTCGCGGATCGGGTCGATCGGCGGGTTGGTGACCTGTGCGAAGAGCTGCTTGAAGTAGGCGAACAGCGGCGGCTGGCGATCGGACAGGACCGCGAGCGCGGCGTCGTTGCCCATCGACGCCGTCGGCTCCTCGCCGTTGACCGCCATCGGCGCGATCGTCATCCGCAGGTCCTCCTGCGAATAGCCGAACGCGAGCTGCTTGGAGCGCAGCGGCTCCACGCGCGGGGCGCGCGGGGCGCGCTCGGGCAGGTCGTCGAGGTTGACGACGCGCTCGGCGTACCACTCGCCGTACGGACGCTGGCCGGCGACTCTCGCCTTGACCTCCTCGTCCTCGACGATGCGGCCCTGCTCGAGGTCGACGAGGAAGACCTTGCCCGGCTGCAGGCGCCCCTTGCGGACGATCTCCGACGGCTTCGCCTTGATCACGCCGGTCTCGGAGGCGAGCACGACGTAGCCGTCGGTCGTCTGGACCCAGCGGCCGGGACGCAGGCCGTTGCGGTCGAGCGTCGCGCCGACCTGGGTGCCGTCGGTGAAGCAGATCGCGGCGGGACCGTCCCACGGCTCCATCACGCACGAGTGGTAGTCGTAGAAGCCGCGCACGGCCGGCGACAGCTCCGCGTTGTCGCGGTAGGCCTCCGGCACCATCATCATCACGGCGTGCGTGATCGGGCGGCCGTCGAGCACGAGCAGCTCGAGCACGTTGTCGAACGTCGCCGAGTCCGAGCCGCCGTCGCGCACGACCGGCATGATCTTCTCGAGGTCGTCGCCGAAGTTGTCCGACAGCAGCTGCGACTCACGCGCGCGCATCCAGTTGATGTTGCCGCGCAGCGTGTTGATCTCACCGTTGTGGGCGAGCATCCGGTACGGGTGCGCCAGCTCCCAGCTCGGGAACGTGTTGGTCGAGAAGCGCGAGTGCACGAGCGCAAGGCGCGAGACCATCCGCTCGTCCTTGAGGTCGGGGTAGTAGCCCGACATCTGCGGCGCGGTCAGCATGCCCTTGTAGACGATCGTGCGCGAGGAGAAGCTCGGGATCGCCAGCGCCGGGCCGGCGGCCTTCTCGATCAGGCGGCGGATCACGTACAGCTTGCGCTCGAACGCGAGCTGGTCTGGCAGCTCGTCGCTGGCGCCGACGAAGACCTGGCGGATGCGCGGCGCGGCCGCGCCGGCCATCACGCCGACGAACGCGTCGTCGACCGGCACGTCGCGCCAGCCGAGGACTCTCTGGCCCTCCTCGCGGATCGTCCGCTCGACAAGCTCGACGATGCGGTCGTGCTCGTCCTGCTCCTGCGACATGAACAGCACGCCGACGGCGAAGCGGCCGCGCTCGGGCAGCGGGAAGTCCGTGACCGCGCGGAAGAACTCGTCGGGCAGTTGCAGCAGGATGCCCGCGCCGTCGCCGGTCGTCGGGTCCGCGCCGGCAGCGCCGCGGTGCTCCAGGTTCTCGAGCGCGTAGAGCGCACGACCGACGACGCCGTGGTCGGCGTCCCCCGTGATCTTTGCCACGAACGCGACACCGCAGGCGTCGTGCTCATGTTCGGGGTGGTAGAGGCCAGCGGCCTGTGGCGGCTTGTTCGAGAGCATGAATCCTGTGTCCCGGCGGGCGTCGCGAACACTGAGAGGAGGCCAAAGGGTACCAGCGGACCGGCCCCCCATCAGCGCTCCACCAGCAGGAGAATCTTGATATGAGCGTCAGCCTGACGCGACTACCGGAGCCCCGCTCAGAGTCGCGTCGACGCTGCACGCCGCCGCATATGTTGACGCAACTTGGCCTGCGGCGGCGTCGCGGCTGAAACGGCGGACCACGTCGGCATGCGCTGCGACGCCCCGTCGAGCCCGCTCCGCCGGGCGATTGACGACCTCCACGAGCGCCTGCGCGAGGCCCGTTTCGTCGTCGGGTCCGACCAGCCAACCGGTCACGCCGTCGCGCACGATCTCGCCCGGACCCATCGCGTCGACCGCGACCGCGGGCAACCCGCAGGCCATCCCCTCGACCAGCACCGAGCCGAACTGCTCGCGCACCGACGGCAGCACGATCGCGTCGCCGGCGGCGAGGAACTCGGGCAGCACGTCGTGCTCCTGCCAGCCGGCGAGGAAGACGTCGCGCGCGCCGCTCGCCGCGATCGCGTCGTAGGGGTGCTCGCCCTCCCACTCGCCCGGATGGCCGCCGACGAGCACCAGCGGCGTGCGGCGCTCGAAGTCGCGCTGGGCGCGCGCGAAGGCGCGGATCAGCAGGCCGACGCGCTTGACCTCCGTGAAGCGGCCGACGTACAGCAGCACCGGGCCGCCGCCGTCGAACGCGGCGAGGTCGGCGTCGTCGTAGGCGACCGAGCCCTCGGGCGCACCGGGACGCCAGCCGCGCGGGCGCTCGACGAGGTGGCGCCGCCAATGGGCCCTGCGGTCCACTTCGACGTGGGCGAATCTGCGCGGGTCGACGCCGTTGGGGATCGCCACGCACGCCTCGGCGGGCAGGTCGAGCAACTGCTCGACGCGCGGCAACTGGCGCTCTGTCAGCACGATCGTGCGTTCGCAGCGCGCGGCCCAGCCGCGCATCCGCTCCGCCCACTGCTCGGCGTGCGGCCAGGAGGGCGGCGAGCCGGCGGCGATCTGCTCCAGCATCAGCAGCTCGGTCCCGTGCAGGTGCCCGACGACCGGGACGTGCGGCGCGACGCGGGCCGCCGCCTCGTGCAGCGGCGTCAGGTGGTGCAGGTGCAGGACGTCGGCCTCGGCGGCGCCGGCGCGCTGCAGCACACGCGCCCAGGCGGCGACGTGGCGCTCGTAGTCGACCTCGTCGAGCGCCGCGAAGACGCGGTCGGGCGCGTCCGGCCGATCCTCGTAGGAGCCCTGCAGTGCGGGCTCGGCGACGTTGGCGGCGTGGACGCGCAGGGGCGCGTAGAACTGTCTGGCGTCGCCGTGGCCGGGCAGCGAGCCGGACACGACGGTGACGTCCCAGCCGTGCGCCGGGAGCGCTGTGGCGAGGCCGCGGACGACGTGGGCGGAGCCACCGCGCGGGAAGAACGCGACGCCCATCAGGACGCGGCGTCTTTGTGGCAGAAGGCTCATGTGCCATCGACGCTAGCAGCGCGCCCGAGCGCCCGCGGATCATCGGTGCGCCGGATAAGCGCGCGGGCGCGCGCGAGGACGGGCCTGAGCCGCTCAGCGCCGCGCGAACGCGATCGCGGTCGAGATCGGCCGACCGCCCGGGATCACGACGTCCTGCTGGCCGCGCGGGAGGTTGCGCAGCAGGCCGCCGCAGACCAGCGAGGCGGAGCCGCCGCCGTCGAGGTTCATCGCCTGCTCCGCGCCGAGGTCGAGCAGCGTCGCGGCCAGCTCGTCGAGCGTCATACCGGCCTCGTCGTGGGCGCGGCCGTCGACGGCGACCGCCAGCAGCGTGCCGCCCGCCAGCGCGACCGCGGCGCGCGGGTAGCGGCCGTCGCTGATGTCGGAGTCGAACTGGGCGTGGCCGGCGGAGAAGCCCTCGGGGTCCTCCCCCGCCTGCACCGCGGCGGCGCCGTCGCGCACGAGCAGCGGACCGGCCTGCAGCAGGTCCCCGCGCGGCGCGGTGCAGAAGGCGCTGCGCGGCGCGATCGAGACGACACCGCGATCGACGTGCAGGCACGCGCGCTGCTTGTGCCACGGCGCTGCGAAGGCCGTGCTCTCGCGCGCGATCCCGTGCGTGCGGACCTCGCCGAGCGGACGGCCGTGCGGTCGCACGAAGAAGCCGCCGACGATCGCCTCCGCGACGCCGGTGCGCGCGCACCAGGTCGCGAGCGGCTCCGGTCTCGTCAGCCGCGCGACCCGCACGCGCGTGGCGGCGAGCTCGTGGGCGGCGACGTGGACCGTCGTGCGCGCGCCGTCGGCCAGCGTGACGCGCAGCGAGCGCAGGTGCGACAGCGGAACGGGGTCCGCACGGGGTGCGATGAGCGGGCTCATGAAGCGAAGCATGGGTCGCGATCCCTGCGACCACGTTGAGAAAGCGTAAACACCGTGTAACGCGGACGGTCACACGAAAATGTGAAAACGCCTGGAAAGCGCGTGCGGGAGCCGGCGCGCCGACCCCGCGCCGACGGGCGCGGACGCGCCGCCGGCGGGCGCTACTTCGCCGCGGCTCTCGCTCTGGCGGCTCTGGCCGGCGCTCTGCGCGCGCGTCTTCTGGTCGCGACCGGCTCGGGTCTGTCGCTGTCGCCGGCGCGCACGGTCGCGAGACTCGCTTCCAGCGCCGCCATCAGGTCCGGCACCTCGGTCGGCGCATCGGCGGTCGGCTGGACCGTGATCTCCTCGCCGGAGGCCTTGCGCTCGATCAGCTCAAGCACTCTCTCGCGGTAGTCGTCTCTGAACCGCAGCGGCTCGAACGGCGCCGACAGCGAGTCGATCAGCTGGCGCGCCATCGCGACCTCGCGCTCGTTCGCCTCGATCTCGCCGAGCGCCTCCAGCTCGTCGAGCCGCTCGGGCGAGTTGACCTCGTCGCCGAACAGCATCGTCGAGAGCATCATCACGCCGCCGGCCGGCCGCAGCGCGCACAGCTGCTGACGCGTGCGCAACACGAAGCGGCAGATCGCGACCTTGCCGGCGTCCTCCATCGCGCTCAGCAGCAGCCTGTACGCCTTCGCCCCACCCGTCGCCGGGGCCACGTGGTAGGCGCTGTCGTAGTAGACCGGGTCGATCTCCGACAGGTCGACGAACTCCTCCACGTCGATCGTCTTCGTCGCGCGCGGGTCGAGCGCGTCGAGCTCGTCCTGCGTGATCACGACGTAGCGGTCGGGCGAGACCTCGTAGCCCTTCACGATCTCCTCGAACGGGACCTCGGCCCCGTCGATCGCGCAGACGCGCTTCTGCTTCAGGCGGCCGCCGTCGGCAGCGTGCAGCTGGTTGAACCGCACCGTCTTCGGCGAGGTCGCGCTGTACAGCTTGACGGGTACGTTGACCAGGCCGAAGCTGATCGCACCACTCCAGATCGCACGTGGCATGGGACTGATCCTCTACCCCCGCGCCGCCGCGATCAAGCCGTGGGCGCGGGGTTGCATCAGCGATCCTCCGGCGCGATCGGCGACATCGTGTCGCCCATCCGCTCCAGCGAGCGCCGCAGCAGACGCGAGACGTGCATCTGCGAGATGCCGACGCGCTCGGCGATCTCGCGCTGCGTCAGGCCCGCGAAGAAGCGCAGCAGCACGATCCGCCGCTCGCGCTCGTTGAGCACGTGCAGGCCGCGGCTCAGCTCGATCCGCTCCTCCGCCAGCTCGAACTCGGGGTCCTCGGCGCCGATCCGCGCGACCGGCTCGCCGTCGTCGCCGAGCGGCTCCTCCAGCGGCACCGTGCTGTACGCCTGCGCGCCCTGCAGCGCTTCGAGCACCTGCTCGGGCGTCGTGCCGGTCGCCTCGGCGAGGTCCTCGATCGTCGGCGAGCGGCCGAGCTTGGTCGAGAGCCGATCGGCCTCGCGCGTGACGCGGGCGCTCAGCTCCTGCAGCCCGCGCGAGACGCGCACCGACCAAGCGCGGTCGCGGAAGTGGCGCTTGATCTCGCCGAGGATCGTCGGAACCGCGAAGGTGGAGAATCGCAGTTCGCGGGAAAGATCAAACCGATCGACAGCTTTGATGAGTCCGACGCAGCCGACCTGTTCGAGATCGTCGAGCGGCTCCCCGCGATTGGCGTAGCGGCGCGCGAGCGAGCGAACGAGCGGCATCATCCGCTCGATCAGCACGCGTCGCGCGACTTCGTCACGCTCTTCGTGCCACCGGCGGAGCAGCTCGTGCTCGTCACAGATAGTGGCATCAACCCTGACGCGAACGGCCGTTGCGGACACGGGTTGCGCCTCCTTATTCGGGTGCCCAGTCCTGTCTAGCCATGCTCGCGCTCACGAATTCGATGACAAGGTGGGCAGACCTGGTCACTGGTGAACAGCGGTCCGGTGCGGTACAACCCTAGGGTGGACAAAGGTGGACACACGGTCAGCGCAACCGAGTTCGCAACACTGACCGGCGTCTCGCGCGAGCGGCTGCGCACCTGGGAACGACGCTTCGGCTTCCCGCACCCGGCGCGCAGCGGCGCAGGGCCGCGCCGCTATGCGGTCAGCGACGCGCCCCGCGTGGTCGCGGTGCGGCGCGCGGCCGAGCAGGGCGTCCCGCTGCCGCAGGCCATCGAGGCGTCGGTGCTGGTCGCGGCGCCCGCGCTGTCGCAGGCGACGCTCGCTTCGGTCGTCGCCGCCGCGCCGACCCCGATCCTCGTCGTCGCCGGCCCCGAGCCGCTGCGGATCCTCTACGCCAACACCGCGCTGCCGGCCCTCGGCCAGGACGACCCGGCCGGAAGCCTGCTCGACACGCTCCCATGGTTCGCCGGCAGCGACCTGGAGCGAACGCTGCTGACGCTGTTCGCGACCGAGGCACCCGCGTTGGAGTGCGTGCACCCGACCTGGAGCGGCGGCGACGCCAGCGCCCGCTCGCTCGCCTACCGCCTGCCGCTGCAGCCGGGCGAGCCGCCGGCCGTCGCGATCGCCGGGATCGACCGCGCGCAGGACCGCCGCACGCGCAGGGACCTGATCGAGGTGCGCGACGAGCTGACACGACTGCGCGTGCGCGAGCGGCGCCAGGAGCGCTGGCTGGCGCTCGCGGCCGCGCTCGCGGAGCGCTTCCAGCGCGAGACCGGCGACGCGGTGATGGCGACGACGGCCGACACGCTCGTGCGCAGGCTGTCCGCCGTCGACGCCGGCATCGCCGTCTACATGGCCGGCGAGCTGGCGCTCGGCAGCTCCAGCCGCGGCCTGCTCGGCCCGCGCATGGTGACGGTCACCGGCTACGCCGACCTGACCGCGCTGATGCACGAGGGCCAGCCCGGCTGGCTGACCGACGCGGCGGGGCGCGCGTTCGGCGCTCCCGCCGGGCTGCACAGCCTGGCCGTGCCGATCACGGTCGTCGGCGAGACGCTCGGGGTCCTCGTGCTGGTCTTCGACGAGCCGACCGAGCTCGACGACGACGCCCGTCAGCTGCTGACGATCGTCTCCGCCGGGCTTGGCTTCACGCTATTGCGCGACCGGCTGCTGGAGTCCTCGAAGTAGCTCGTCTCAGACGGTGTGGCCGGTTCCGGCGCCCTCGCGCCGGGACATCACGAAGCGGTACAGGAACAGCACGAGCATCACGCCGATCACGGCGCCTATCAGCCCGCCGAGGTCGAAGATCTTGTCGTCGCCGATGTTCAGCAGCTCGGTGAAGATGAAGAAGCCGGCGAGCGCGCCGACGAGTCCCAGCAGGGTCGTGGCGATGAAGCCCTGCGGCTCGTGGTCGTCGCCTGGCATCAGCCATTTGCCGAGGTAGCCCGCGACGATGCCCAGGATGATCGCGCCGATCATGTGCCCTCCTTTGGTCGCCATCCGCACCGGCGGCGCGGATGCACTCCGGAGTATTCCCGTGCCGGCGGTGTTTCAGGCGCCCTGCGAGGGCGCGTCGACCAGCTCCGCCGTGAGCCGGTCGAGCGTCTGCTGCGGGTCGTCGCAGAGGCCCGTGTGGACCGGCGAGGGCTGCACGAGCGCGCTCGACGGAGCGGTCAGCCAGCCGAAGCGGTCGGAGCGGTCCATCCGCGCGACGGCGCCGGCCGCGGGATCGCCCGCCGCGATCCGCTCGATCGCTCTCAGATGACGCTCCAGCGCATCGAGCTCGAGCGCCGGGTCGAGCGCGCGCAGGCGGTCGCGGTCGACGCGCGTGCGGGCGGCGAGAAAGCGCCAGCGGCGGCTGTGCACGACGACCCCGACGTTGAGCGCCTCCCCGCGCGGCAGCGACGGCACGACGCGCAGGATCGCGTACTGGAAGACCTCACGCTCGCCGGGCACGCTCCGCCTCCTCGGCGAACGCGCGCGGCTGACGCAGCCGCGCCGACAGGTACTCGACGTAGCGCGCTGGCGCCGCGTCGCCCAGCCACGCGATCGGCACGCGCGCGACGAGCTGCTGCAGCAGCGCGTCGGTGACGAGCGGGGCGAGGCGCGCGTCGGCCTGCTCGATCGAGCCGGCGGCCGGCAGCAGCACGTGGTCGCGGATCGCCGCGAAGGTGCCGTCGGCTCTCGCCGGGTCGAGGCCGGCGTGCTGCTTGTAGAGCGCCGCGCCATGGTCGATCAGCCACAGTCTGCCGTGCCACGTCAGCAGGTTCGGATTGCGCGGCGTGCGATCGACGTTCTCCGTGTAGGCGTCGAGCCAGACGACCGCGGCCGCCAGCTGCGGATCGACCGGCGAACCCTCGATCGCCGGGTTGTACGGCAGCGAGCGCGGCAGGAAGTCGATCCCGACGTTGAGCCCGGCGCTCGCCTGCAGCAGCTCTTGGATCTCCGGATCCGGCTCGGCGTCGGGCAGATGCGGGTCGAGCTCGACGAAGACCTGCTCGGGCACCGGCAGGCCGAGCGCGCGCGCCAGCTCGCCGACGATCAGCTCGGCCACGAGCGCCTTCGCCCCCTGGCCGGCGCCGCGCAGCTTGACGACGTAGAGCCCGTCGTCGTCGGCCTCGACGAGCGCGGGCAGCGAGCCGCCCTCGCGCAGCGGCAGCACGTAGCGGGTGGCGGAGACGGTGCGCACGAGCGCGGAGGCTACGCGGTCGGCGGGACGGCCGGCGGGCGGAGCGCCCGCCCGCTTCGCCGGGGTCGATCGCGCCGACCGCTCGGTAGGGTCAGGCGGATGAGCGACGCGACCGATCGCACGCTGCGGCTCACGCTGCAGCTGCGCCTGAACGACTTCGACGTGCTGGGTCATCTCAACCAGGCCGTCTACCACGAGCTGCTGGAGCAGGGGCGGATCGGGATCCTCACCGCCCTCGGGGCCGACTCCAACCGCTACGTGCTCGCCCGCGTCGAGCTCGACTACCGCCGCGAGATCGCGGCGACGGTGCGCGAGGCGATCCTCGAGACGAGCGTCGAGGGGTACCGCAGATCCAGCATCAGGCTGTCCCAGCGGGTGCTGCGACCGGACGGCGAGCTGGCCGCGGAGGGCTTCACGGTCCTGGTCGGCTGGGACGGCGACGCGCGCAGATCGCGCCCGCTCGACGCAGCGGAGCGCGCGGCGCTGGCCGAGTGGATCGTGCCGGCGGCGGCCTAAGCCGCGTCGTCGCCGGGCGGCGTCTGCGCGTTCGGCTCGGCGCGTCTGGGCTGCACCGGTCTCGGCTCGACGCGCGCGATCGGCTCGCCGTTGAGGCTGACGGTCACGGAGCCGCCCGTTCTGCTGAGTCTGCGCAGCATCTCGGTCAGCTCTGTTCTGTCGTTGTGCGGTTGGTCACGACGGAGCATCCCTCCAGCGTAGCGGGGCGGGCTGCTCGGCTCGCCCACTGAGCACCCGAGCGGACGCGTCACAGGCCCGGCGGTCCCTGGGCGCGCAGCCGGACGCGTCGGGCGACGTCAGAACAGCTGTCCCTCGTGCGCCGCTCCCTGCGTCCGCTCCAGCGGCCATGAGCAGAGCGTGCCGCGGCCGGGGCAGCCGTCGCAGATGCGCGGGCCCGGATCCTCGGCGACGGCGAAGTCGCGCTTCAGGACGCGGTCGGCGCGCTGGCTCAGCTGCTCCGCCAGCGCGGGCTCGTCCTGGCGCCGGAAGGTCGCCGCGACCGTCGCCTCCGGGCGTTCCAGGAAGCAGTGGACCAGCTCCACCTCGGTCGCGCCGTCGCGCAGCGCGGCGAGCGCGTAGGCGGCGCGCTGGAGGCCGTAGGAGCGCCTCACGACCTCCTCGGGATCGGCGCCGGCGAGGCGGTCGGACTTCCAGTCGACGATCAGCGTCCGCCCCGGCTCGCGGGCGATCACGTCGAAGACGCCGACGAGCGGGAGGCTGCCGAGCTGGAACGCGAACGGCTGCTCGCGCCGCACGTCTCTCGCCTGCGCCAGCCGCTCGCGCAGCGGGCTCGCGAGGAATCTGACGACGAGCGCGCGCAGCTCGTCCAGCTCCTGCCGGCTCGGATCGACGCCGGCGCGCGCGGCGGCGCGTCTCACCGTCTCGGCATCCGGCGGCTGCGCCCGCACGAGGTCTATCTGCTCGAGCAGCTGATGGACGATCACGCCGCGCGTCGTCCCCAGCAGCCCGCCCCCGCCGCGCCCGGCGTGCGGGTCCTCGACGGCCGGCAGCCGCAGCACACGCTCCAGGTAGAAGCGATACCCGCATCTCGCATGCTGCTCCAACGCCGTGTAGGAGAGCGTCTGCACCGGCGCCGCGGGCGCAGCCGCCCGCAGCGCGACCGACCCGTCGTCCAGCTCGCGTGCGTTCTCCGGGTCCAGGAGACGTGGAGATCGCACCTGTTCGGACGCCGCGGTCTCGGCGACCGGCTCGGGCTCCGCCGCGGCGAGTGTCTGCGGGCGGACGATCTCGTACGCGATCGGCATGCCGCCGTTGTCGGCGATCCCACTCGGTGCGACGGAGTCGGGCGCCGCGAGGCGTCTGATGTCGGGCACGAACGCGGGGCCGATCCACGTCAGCGGCGGGGCGCCCGGCTTCGGGTCCGGCCACGGCTCGGTCGGCAGCGCGCCGGACAGGATCAGCTGCTCGCGCGCACGCGTCATCGCGACGTAGAAGAGGCGCGCCTCCTCGTCGGACTCGGCCCGCGCGCGAGCGTCGCCGATCGCCCTGTAGGCGAACGCCGGCTGCGCTCTGCCGCCGTCCAGCGCGCGCAGCTTCAGGCCGACGCGGCCGTCCTTGCCGACGCGCACGACGTCGCCGCCGGCCGAGGGCGAGCCGCGGCCGAGGTCGGCCACGCAGACGACCGGGAACTCGAGGCCCTTCGCGCGGTGGATCGTCATCAGGCGCACGGCGTCGAGCGCCTCGCCCTCGACCGGCGCCTCGCTCTCGCGGTCGGGCTCACGACTGTCGGCGCCGCCGCCCAGCTCCGTCACGAGGTCGACGAAGCCGCGCAGGTCGCGCCCATGTTCCGCCTCGAACTCGCGTGAGAGCCGCATCAGCTTGCGCACGTTCGCCAGCCGCCGCTCGCCGCCCGGCAGCCGCAGCAGCGCGAGGTCGTAGCCGGTTTGCGCCAGCACGCGATCGAGCAGCGATTCGAGGCTGTGGCGCGGTGCGCTGGCGCGCTCGGCGGGGAGCCAGGCGCGCAGCGCGACGATCCGCTCGCGATCATCCTGTCCCAGTCGTTGCAACAGTTGCTCGGAGGCGCTCAAGACCCACCACGGATCCGGCGCCTCCCCCTCGCGCCGCCGCTCGCGGGCGGTCGCGACGAGCTGGACGAGCGCGTCGCTCGAGAGGCCGATCAGCGGGGAGGCGAGCAGCGTCTGCAGTGCGACGCCGTCGCGCGGGTTGGCGAGCACGCCGAGGTAGGCGACGAGGTCGCGCACCTGCTGCTGGGACCAGTAGCCGCGGCCGCCGATCACGTAGGTCGGGACGCCGAGGTCGGTCAGCGCGCGCTCGTAGACGGCGAGGTCGCCGGTCGCGCGCAGCAGCAGCACGACGTCGCCGGCTCTGCGACCGCCGTCCAGCAGCGCCCGCACGCGTCCCGCCAGCGCGCGTGCCTCGGCGATCCGCCACAGCGGCGCGGGCGCCGCCATCCCCTCCGGCAGCAGCTGCGCGCCGGCCCAGTCGACTCTCTGGTCGACGACGATCAGCTCGACGCGCGGGCCGGCGACCGGCAGCGCGTCTGGCTGCTCGGTGCGCCCGGGGACCAGCGGCGTGAAGCTGGCGCCGAAGCGGGGGGCGAAGGCGACGTTGAGCGTCTCCAACACGTCGGCGTGGCTGCGGAAGTTGGTCGCCAGCGTCGCCGCTGCGCCGTGCTCGGCGAGCGCCTTGCGACGGCGCCGGAACAGCTCCACGTCGGCATGACGGAAGCCGTAGATCGACTGCAGCTCGTCGCCGACGGTGAACAGCCGCTCGCCCGCGATCCGCTCCAACAGCTCCAACTGCAGCGGATTCGTGTCCTGGAACTCGTCGACCATCACGTACAGGAAGCGCTCGGCGTAGCGGGCGCGCAGCTCGTCGTGCTCGCGCAGCAGGCGGTTGGCGCGCAGCTCGAGGTCCTCGAAGTCGACCGCGGACGCCGCATGCTTTGCCTGCTGGTAGCGCTCGCCGAAGCTGCGCAGCAGCGTGTCGAGCAGCGCGTGCACGGCGAGCCCGTGCGCGTCGGCGCAGGCGTCGGCGTATCTGGCGAGCGCGTCGCGGTAGCCCTCGCAGCCGTCGCCCGACAGCGCTCTGCCGTTTCTCGGCAGCGCGAGCCTGAGGATCTCGTTCGGCGTCGGCGGCAGCGCGCCGGGCGGTGCGGCGGCGATCCGCTGCAGCACTCTCTCGCACTCCACCAGCGCCAGCCGCGCTCTGAAGACCGTCTTGCCGTCTCTCGCGCCGACCGCCTCGGCCTCCGCCTGGCCGCGCGCGATCGCGAGGGCGACGCGGGCCGGCTCCAGCGGTGCGGGGTGCGGCGCGGGCAGCTCCGGATGCTCCTGCCCGCGGCTGCGCAGCTCGCCGTGCAGCGACATGATCGCGGCGCGCAGCTCGAGCGGTCTGTAGGCGGCGATCAGCTCCAGCGCGGGGTCGCCGTGGTCCTCCGCGAGCTGGTCGAGCGCCTGCTCGAAGGCGACCGCGGCGAGCTGTCTGGAGGCGTTGTCGTCGAGCACGCTGAAGCGCGGGTCGATCCCCGCGGCGAGCGGATGGGTCCGCAGCAGCCGCGCGCAGAAGCCGTGGATCGTCGAGACCCATGCGCCCTCGGTCGCGCGCGCCAGCTCCGGCTCGCCGGCCGCCTCGAAGCCGCGCCGCACGCGCTCCTTCAGCTCCGACGCCGCCTTCTCGGTGAACGTGATCGCGAGGATCCGCGCGACGTCGACGTCGTCCTGCAGCACCGCGCGCACGAACCGCGCGGCCATCACGGACGTTTTTCCGCTGCCGGCGTTGGCGGTCAGCAGCAACCCGCCGCGATGCTCGATCGCGGCGCGCTGCTCGGGGGTGAACGGGACGGAGGCGCTCACGCGGCGCCCACCGTGCCAGGGAACGCGAGAGCGAGCCGCAAGGCGAGTTCCCGCCTGTGACGCAAGGCCGCAGGCCGCAGCATCACGCGTCGACCACGCGACAGATCCCCGGGTACGCGCAGCCGCCGAAGCCGCACGTGTCGGGCGACGGCTGCAGGCGGCCGGCGCGCAACTGGACGGCGAGCTGGCAGGCGCGCTCGGCGGCGTCGCTCAGCGCCTGCTCCAGCTCCTCCTCCGACCTCAGGTCCGTTCTGACGGCCAGCTCGCCGGCGTCGACGTCGTCGCGGATCACGCCGCGCGCGCGCAGGTCCTCGCCGCGCAGCGGCTGGTAGACGCCGCCGACCGGCTGGCGCCCGAGCAGCTCGCGCACGACGACCATGTAGAGCGCGACCTGCAGCTGATCCTCCGCGCGCCATGCCGCGACCGGCCAGCCTCTGCCGGGCCGCCCGCTCTTGTAGTCGCGCACGAGCGCCCGCCCGGCCCCGTCGAGGTCGACGCGGTCGATCACGCCGCGCAGGCGCAGCGGCTCGGCGCCGGCCGGCAGCGGCGGCGCGGCGGCAAGCGGATCGGCCGGGTCCGCGGCACCGCTCGCGCCGCCCAGCTCGAGCGCGGGCAGCGAGCCTTCCTCCTCCCCCATCCCGAACTTCAGCTCCAGCTCGGCCGGTCTGAACGGCCCGCCGGCGGCCGCCTCGTGGCGCAGCAGGCGCAGCACGTCGGCGACGATCTCGTGGGCGGCGGCGGCCTGGGCGGCGGCGCCGCGGCCGAGCACCCATCTCGGCGCCTCCTCCGCGACCGCCGCGCGCACGACCGCCTCGACCGGCGCGAAGTCCTCGTCCGCGCGCGGCAGCGGCCAGTCGAGCTGCGCGAGCGAGCGCTCCAGCACCGCGTGGATGCACGAGCCGCGCGTCATCGCCTCCGGGTCGGGCTCGAAGCGCGCCGGCTGCAGCTCGCTCTCGACGAACCAGCGCACCGGACAGCGCGCGTACTTCTCCAGCGCTCCCGCCGACAGCACGTCGCGCTGGCGCAGCTGGGCGGCGGCCGCGGCGGTCAGCGAGGCGATCGGGCGCGGCTCCACGCGCGGCGCCGCGAGCGCCTCGGAGCGGCGCCGCTCGGCGGGCGTCGGCGCGTCGGCGAGCGGCCACGTGACGGCCGACAGCGGGCGGTGCGACTCGGACAGCCCCGGCAGCACGGCGCGCACATCGTCGACGAAGAACGACGGCAGCGCGGGGTTGCCGTCCTCGTCGGCGTCGCGGGTGCTCAGCAGCAGCCGCCGCCGCGGCCGCGAGACGACCGCGTAGAAGAGGTAGCGCTCGTCGGCGAGCGCGTCCTCGCGCGGCGCCAGCCGGAGGTTCGCGACCGTGTTCAGCTCCCGCCGCACGTCGTCGGACAGGAACGGCTCCGGGTGCGCGGGACGCGGGAACTCGCCCTCCTGCAGGCCGCAGACGATCACGGTGTCGAAGCGGCGCGCACGGATCGCGAGCGGGTCGGCGACCAGCACCGCGCCGCTGCGGGGCGGCTCGCCGAGCGCGACCTCCAGCTCCCCGAGCGACGCCAGCAGCGCGTCCGGCGCCAGCAGCTCCGCGGCGCGGCGGGGTTCCGCGGCGGCCAGCTCGGCCAGCTCGTCGAGCGCGCGCAGCAACGCCGCCAGCGCCCGTGCGTCGGCCTCCTCGGCGGCGTCGAGCACGCGCGCGGCGCCCCTGTGCGGAGCGACGAACAGCGCCCGCGCCTCGCGCCCGAGCGCGCTCAGCAGCGCCCCGGGACCGTCGGCGGCGGCACCGCGCAGGCGGTCCAGCTCGCGCAGCGGCCAGCCGCCTCTGGCCTCCTCCCACGCCCTGCGCGCCCCGTCCAACCTGGTGATCGCATGACGCCGCACGGTCAGCTCCAGCCGGTCGGCCAGCTCCAGCTTCGCGAGCCGGCCGGGCGTGCGCAGGTAGGCGAGCAGATCGGCGGGGCGCGCCTCGTCGGGCAGCAGCGCGCAGCGCGCGAGCGCCAGCAGGCCGCGGCCGAGCGCGGTGTGCGCGAGCGGCACGCGCCAGTCGAGCGCGTGCGGGATCCCATAGGCGCCGAAGACCTGCTCGACGAGCGAGGCGCTGCGCGCGGGCGTCCGCAGCACGACCGCGATCTCCTCGCCCCTCACGCCCGCGTCGAGCAGCCTCAGCACATGCGCGGCGACCAGCTCGATCTCCGCCCGCTCGCCGCCGGCGACGAGCAGGCTGACGGCGTCGCCGGGGTCGGCCCCCTCCGCCCCCGGTTCGAACAGCCCGCGCTCCAGCGCGTGCAGCGGGACCCGCGCCGCCTCGTCGTACCAGTCGTCCAACGCCGGCAACTGCTCGACGGTGTCGGCGATCTGCGTCAGGTCCTCGACCGTTCTCGCACGGCCGGCGAAGGCGTCGCGGCCGCGCTCGTAGGTCATCGAGACGAGCACCTCGGCGTCGGCGATCCTGCCGACCGTCTCGATCGCGTCCAACTCGATCGGCGTGAAGTCGTCGAAGCCGTAGAAGACGACGGGCGTCTCGCCCCACGCGGCCGGCCGGGCGCGCAGCGCGTCGAGCGCGCGCCAGGCGAAGAGATCGCCGTCGACGCGGCCGAGCCGCTCCAGCGCGCGTGCATAGCGGTCGTAGATCGCGGCGACCTCGTGCAGCGTCGCGGGCGCGTCGGGCAGCGCGCGGACGGCGGCGGTCAGCCGCGCCGGCGTCAGCAGCGAGCGCTCCATCTCGGCCGTGAAGGCGCCCGCGGCGTGCAGGAAGCCGCGCGTTCTGGCGATCGGCGCGAGCGCCACCAGCGGCGCCTGCGCGATCGCGTCGGCGACGAGCCGTTCGCGCTGCAGCGGCGCGACCACGCGCGACGCGTAGCCGGCACGCTGCGCAAGCGCCCGCACGAACGCCGAGAACGTCCCGACGTGCCCGCCGCGCCGCACGGGATCTCTCTCCGCCAGCTCGCGCTCGTAGTACGCGACGTCCTCGGCGGTCGGCACGACCAGCCAGGGATCGCGCTTCAGGCGCGCGCGGAACGTGTCCAGCGCGACGCCGGCCTTGGCCGCGTTCGCCGGACCCGTGAGGAGCTTCAGAGGCATCGTGCTCCGCACTGCGAGTTCCACGGCAGCGCGCGGAGCCGCGCGGCGCGTCCGGGAACTCGCGGGGTCGTACGTCTCATCGCGTGCTGCACGACAGCACGCCGGCAGGACGACGCGCGTGCGGGAACGCGCGGCGCCTTAGGCGACAGCAGCCTCGTCGGCGACCGCGTCGATCGCTCTTCTGGCGGCGTCGGCGGCGAGCGCGCCCTCGGCGGGGGCCTCGGCCTCCGGCGGTCTGGCGCCCTCGCGCGCCCACGGCTCGTCGAACTCGACGCGCCATCTGCCCTCGGGCGTCTGCATCAGCGCCAGGCGCGAGCGGAACGATCTGCCGGCGCGGCTTCTGAAGCCGGTCACCGGTCTGTCGGTTCTGCCGGTGCGGATCAGCTCTCTCGCGATCGCGCCGGAGAGCGTCTTGCCGGCCTTCGCCTTCCAGATCACGAAGCCGCAGCCCGGATCCTCGCGCGCCCAGCAGGAGAAGCCCTTGCGGTTCTCCATGATGTCGTGGCCGCAGACAGGGCACGGGCCGAGGTTGGCGCGCGGGATCCGCACGTCTCTCAGCTTCGCGTCCAGCTCCGCGATCGTGCCCTCGGCGAACTTGACGATGTCGCCCATGAACGCTCTGCGCGAGTCGGTGCCCTGCTCGATCTTCGCGAGCCGGTGCTCCCAGTCGCCCGTCAGCGACGGCGACGTGAGCGGGTGCTCGCCGAGCAGCCGGATCACGTTGAGGCCCTTCTCGGTCACGACCAGCGAGCGGCCGTCGCGCTCGATGTAGCCGACCGCCAGCAGGCGCTCGATGATCGCGGCGCGGGTCGCCGGCGTGCCGATGCCGGAGTCCTTCATCGCCTCGCGCAGCTCCTCGTCGTCGACGAGTCTGCCGGCCGTCTCCATCGCTGCCAGCAGCGAGCCCTCGGAGTAGCGCCGCGGCGGTCTCGTCTCCTTCTGCTCGGAGCTGACCTCGCGCGTTCTGACCGCCTCGCCGTGCTCCAGCTTCGGCAGCTGCTGCTCGCGGCCCTCGTCCTCCTCGCCCTCTCTCGGCTCGGCGTCGGCGGACTCGCCGTAGACGCCGCGCCAGCCGGGCACGAGCATGACCTTGCCGCGTGTGCGGAAGACATGGCCGGCGACCTCGGTCTCGACGGAGGTGTTCTCGAACTCGGCGTCGGGATGGAAGACGGCGAGGAAGCGGCGCGCGACCATGTCGTAGATGCGGCGATCGTCGTCGCCCATTCTGTCGACCGGGTGCGGCGCTCTCGTCGGGATGATCGCGTGGTGGTCGGTGACTCTGGCGTCGTTGATGACGCGCGCCAGCGGCAGCACGTCGAGCGACAGCACGTATCTGGCGCCGGCGGCGTACTCGCTGCGCCCGCCGACGATCTCGGCGATCGGCTTGATCTCGGGGATCATGTCCGTCGGCAGGTAGCGCGAGGCGGTACGCGGATAGGTCAGCGCCTTGTGCTCCTCGTACAGCCGCTGCGCGGCGCCGAGCGTGCGTCTGGCGGAGAAGCCGAAGCGCGAGTTCGCCTCGCGCTGCAGCGAGGTGAGGTCGAACAGCAGCGGGACGCGCTCTCTGCGCTTTCTCTTCTCCAGCTTCGAGATGACGCCGTCGGTCGTGCGGCACGCCTCGACGACCGCGGCGGCGAACTCGGCCGTGCCGATCCGCGGGCCTCTGCCGTCGCCGCTGCCGGCGGCGACGTGGAAGCGACCGTCGTAGACGCGCTCCCCGTCGGCGGCGAAGGTCGCGTCGACGGTCCAGTACGGCTCGGATCTGAAGGCGCGGATCTCCTCCTCGCGGCGGGCGAGGATCGCGAGCGTCGGCGTCTGCACGCGGCCGAGCGAGACGGCGCCGTCGAACGACGAGCGCAGGCGGATCGTCGCCGCGCGCGTCGAGTTCATGCCGACGATCCAGTCCGCCTCCGAGCGCGAGCGGGCGGCGTCCTCCAGCGAGCGCATCTCGGAGCCGTCGCGCAGCTGGCCGAAGGCGTTTCTGATCGCCGTCTGCGTCATCGACGACAGCCACAGCCGCTGCACCGGCAGTCTCGCGCCGGCCTTCTCGAACAGGTAGGCGAAGATCAGCTCGCCCTCGCGCCCGGCGTCGCAGGCGTTGATGACGAGGTCGACGTCGTCGCGGCCGAGTTGGCGCTTGACCACGTTCATCTGTCTTCTGGAGCGCTCGTCGCGGACGACGAGTCTGAACTTCTCCGGCACGATCGGCAGATCCGCCATGCGCCATCTCTTGAACTTGTCGTCGTACTCGTCCGGCTCAGCGAGCTGGACGAGATGGCCGACAGCCCACGTCAGGACGTGGTCGGGGCCTTCGAGAAAGCCCTCGCCTCTTCTGAACGGGCCGGTCAGGACTCTGGAGAGATCTCTGCCGACTGAGGGCTTCTCGGCGATGACAAGGGTCTTCGGCATGGGCCGTGCAGCGTAGCGCCCTCGGCGCGGACCCGTCCTCAGCGCGCGCAGGGGCCGCTGGAGACGGTCACGCCGCGATGGGCGCCGACGAGCGCCGAACGGACGATCGCGTTCGGCACGCCATAGCCGCCGGGACGCCCGCTCGTGGTCGCCGCGAAGACCGTCGTCAGCACCCGGCCGCCCGTGTCCACGACCGGCCCGCCGGAGTTGCCGCTGCGCACGACGCCGCGCAGCGTCGTCAGCGGCCGCTGCACCGGCCCGTTGCCGTACGCGTCGTCGGACATCACCGTGCGCGTGGCGCCGATCCGCGCGGCGCGCGCGTCGAACGGGCCGTTGAGCGGATAGCCGAGGATCGCGCCGCCGGTGCCGCTGGCGGGGTCGTCCGCGAGCGCGAGCGCCGGCAGATCGAGCCCCGGCACGCGCAGCACCGCGACGTCGTTGCGCGCGTCGAAGTGGACGACGGAGGCGTTCAGCGACGGCCCGCTGCCACGGCGTTGGACGATCGTGTCGTCCTGGCCGGCGACGACGTGGGCGTTGGTGACGACGAGGTCGTCGCCCGCGACCCAGCCGGAGCCCTCGACGCCGAGCCCGCAGGCGCTGCCGAGAATCCGCACGACGCTCGGCGCGGCGGCGAGCACGCCGGGGTTGCGCAGCACTCGCCGCGACGGCGGCGCGACGTCGGCGTCGGGCCCGTGCAGCTGCGGCAGCGGGTCGAAGCGCGCGAGCGCGTTGAGGATCGGCCCCGACGGCGGCAGCGCCGCGTTGAGCCGTCTCAGCACCTGCGACTGCTGCACCTGCGCGCGCAGGTCGCGGATCCCCGGCGTCTGCAGCACGACCGCGCCCGCGACCCACACCAGCCCGAGCGCCAGCGCGGCCGTCAGCAGCGCGCCGAGCGCGCCGTCGAGCAACCCGAGGCCGGGCAGCCGCATCACGCCGCGCAGCCTCGCCCCGACGGTCTCCAGCACGCTCGACAGCAGCCCGCCGACCAGCAGCGCCCCGGCGAGCGCGAACAACGCCGCGTACGGCGAGTGCGAGCCGTCCGGCAGCAGCAGCGGGCCGACGCGCGCACCGACCAGCGCACCGACCGCGAAGCCGGCGAGCGAGAGCGCTCCGACGATGAACCCGCGCATCCATCCGAACAGCGCGAAGAGGGCGACGAGCGCGACGATGACCCAGTCGATCGTGGTCACGGGGACGACAAGTGTGACGGGTGGACCACCGCGGCTCGCGTGGGCGCCCGCACGCCATCCTGCAGCACCACAAAGAGCGGGTTTCCTGTTTGGCCCTGGATGACGTACCCTCCGCGTGCACGTGGAGGCAGGTAGCCGGTATGGGGGTGCGCGACGGAAACAGCCGTCGCGGTATTCCGCCGCAGACGTCGAGCGGCGGCGTCGACTGCTGCGCCGACTCCTCCCGGCCGTCGGGGTCCTGCTGGTGCTGCTGGTGGCGATCTGGCTGATCGCGGGCCGCGACCCGGGCCGCGGCGAGCGCGACGCCGTCCAGCAGTTCACGAGACTGTGGTCGAGAAACGACTACAGCGCGATGTACGGGCTGATCGACGCGAGAGCCAGAGCGCGCGTCACGCTGGAGCAGTTCCAGGCGCTCTACCGCGCCGCCGCCACGACGGCGACCGCCACCGCGGTCCTCCCCACCGGCCCCGCGAGCGACAAGCGGGGCGAGCTGGTGCCGATCCCCGTCGTCGTCAGAACGCGCGTCTTCGGCACGATCCACAGGCTGCTGCAGGTGCCGGTCAGCGGCTCCGGCGACGAGGCGAGAGTCGCCTGGACCACAGCGCTCGTCTTCCCCGGGCTGCGCAGCGGCGAGCAGCTCACGCGCCAGACCGCGCTGCCCGAGCGCGGCACGCTGCTCGCGCGCGACGACGCCGTGCTGGCGAAGGGCCCCGACCGCACTTCCGACATCCCCGACGTCGCGACGCAGATCGTCGGGCGCTTGGAGCCGATCCCGGATGCCGAGAGACCGGCGCTGGCCGCGCTCGGCTACCCCGACGACGCGCAGGTCGGCGTCTCCGGCCTGGAGCGCGTCTTCCAGCAGCAGCTCGCCGGCACGCCCGGCGGCAGACTGCTGGCCGGCGCGCGCGTGCTGGCCGAGACGCAGCCGAGAGCGGCGCCGAAGCCGGTCAAGACGACGATCGACCCGGAGATCGAGCGCTCCGCCGTCACGAATCTCGGCAGCCGCTATGGCGGGATCGCGGCGATCGAGCCCGCGACCGGCGAGATCCTCGCGCTCGCCGGGGTCGCCTACTCCGGCCTGCAGCCGCCCGGCTCGACCTTCAAGATCATCACGCTGACGGGCGCGCTGGAAGCGGGCATCGCGAGACCGGAGACCGAGTACCCCGTCGTCAGCGAGGCGCTGCTGTCCGGCGTGCCGATCCAGAACGCCAGCGGCGAGATGTGCGGCGGGACGCTCGTCGCCTCGTTCGCGCACTCGTGCAACTCCGTCTTCGCGCCGCTGGGCGCCAGACTCGGGCCGGAGAAGCTCGTCGACGTCGCGGAGCGCTACGGCTTCAACGCGCCGGTCGGCATCCCCGGCGCCGCGATCTCGACGATCCCGGCCGCGAGCGAGATGGGCGACGACCTCAACGTCGGCTCGACCGCGATCGGCCAGGGGATGGTGCAGGCGACCGCGCTGCAGATGACGCTCGTCGCGGCGACGATCGCCAACGGCGGCAAGCGCCCGGTGCCGACGCTCGAGTTCGGCGCCAGACCGCAGTTCGTGCGCGTCACCTCGCCGAGAATCGCGCGCGAGGTCGGGCGGATGATGGACGAGGTCGTCAAGGAGGGCACCGGCACGGCGGCGCAGATCGACGGCGTCGCGGTCGCCGGCAAGACCGGCACGGCGGAGCTGCGCAGCACGGTCGCGCCGGCCGACGGCGAGGAGGCGCCCGACTACCTGACCGACGACATCCCCGACACCGACGCCTGGTTCGTCGCCTACGCGCCGGAGCAGAACCCGCGGATGGCAGTCGGCGTGCTGTTCACGGAGGCGGGCGCCGGCGGCGACGTCGCCGCCCCCGCCGCCCGCGAGGTGCTCGTCGCGGGGCTGCAGAGACCGACAGGCTGAGGGCGCGCGCTTCGCCGGATCAGATGGCGCCGCATCGCGGATGCCGGGCGCCGGGCGGCGGGCCGATCAGGCCGGAGGCCTTGAGGCTCGCCGCGTGGTGATCCGGCGCCGCGAGGCGGTGCCAGATCGCCGGCGAAGCTAGAGGTCCAGCTCTACCACCGACGCCTCGCCGCCCTCGGTGGGCGTGATCTCCAGCTCGGCGGGCGAGTTCTGGTAGATCGTGTGGGGCACCTTGAACAGCACGAGCGAGCCCTGGATCGGGCCGGAGCCGGAGGCGCTGTCGGGATCCGGCTGGATCGGCTGGCCGTTGCCGCTCTTCTGCTCCACGAGGCGCGGGGCGTACTTGAACGGGTTGACGTCGCCGATCGGGATCGGCTCGTACTCGTTGCCGGCCGCGTCCTTGACCTTGAACTCGTCGGTCGACTCGTGCGGGGTGTCAGTCGTGTTCTCGACACGGACCCAGACGCCGAACCACTCGTCGTCCGCGCTCAGTCTCGCCTCGGCGGGGTCGACGGCCTCGAGGTACTGGCTGTCGTCGACCGCCTCGGGGTTGAGTGCGCGGCTGATCTGCACCTGGTAGACGAGGTTGCCGGCCTGCACGTTGACCGACTCGTTCTCACCGTGGGTGACGGGCTCGGTCTGGTTGTAGCCACAGGCCGCCAGCGTCATCGACGCCAGCAGCGCGCCGATGATCGGGGGGGTTCGCAGAAGTCTGTTCGTCATGAGCGGTCGCGGAGTCTACTGAGCTAGCGGCCGGCAACCGTCACTCGACCGCCACGATCCCGGTTCTCCTCCAGGATCGACTGCAGTCGGCGGGCGGCCTTCGCGGTCTTGCGCTTCCACCAGCCGCGACTCTCGCGCAGGCTGTCGGAGGGCATGTTGCTCTCGGCCTCGTAGCGGTACTCGACGCGCGTCATGTCGCCCGGCGCGTCGGACAGCGACCACGTGCCCATCGTGCGGTTGCGGTTGAACTTCCCGCTGCGACCGCGCTCGACGACCTTGTACGGCGAGACCTCGACGAGCGTGTAGTCGCCCCACGAGAAGCGGCTGAACGGCAGCTTCATCTTGAAGCGCACGCCCGCGCCGCGACCCTCGGTGTCCTCGCGCGTCAAGTGCCAGTCGACGAGGAAGTGGTCCTTGAACTCCGGGTGGTTGGCCACGTCGGCCAAGTAGGCGACGATCTCATCGCGCGGGCGGGCGATGAAGACGGTGGCGGTGACGGGCTCCATAGCGCGCTGAAGTCTAAAGGACGAACGGCCGAGAACGCCTGCTCGTCAGAGGCTCCCGGCGCCCGTGGGGCGTCAGGCCGCGCGCCGACGGCGGCGCTCGGGCCGCTGGTCGGTGATCCGCACGGTCGTGCCGTGCTCGCCGCCGTGCACCACGCGCGAGCCGACCGGCTGCTCGCGGCGTTCGCCGCGGCACAGCTCGCACAGCTTGCGGCCACCCTCGTAGTGGTGGATGCGCTCGCCGAGCAGCGGCGTGCGGTGACAGCCGTCACAGCTGTCGCGTCCCTCGGACAGCGCCATCACGCTGCGACGCAGCAGCTGACGCTCGAGGACGTCGGAAGACTGGAGCGAACGGAGCATGTCCAGGTATTCGGCTGCGCTGGGCGTGCGTCCTTTCATGACAGAAATCGTGCAAGGTTTCCATGCTGACGCACTAGAACTCTGTATGGCGGATAGAGTTTCGCCGCCGGCACGCCGGGTAGGAGGAGGGAGGCAGGGATCCCACGGGCCGATCGCTGCAACAAAACTTCGCTCGTAACAAGTGTTACTTGCACGTTCGACCCGACGCCCCCGCGTCGAGTCCGTGACGGAGGTCGAAGACATGCAGGCTCACACGTCGGGAACCCTCGCTGGCACCGGCACGTTCCGCTGCGTCGAGTGCGACTACGTGGTCTCACTCGCAGCCGCGGACGCACTTCCCCCCTGCCCCAGCTGCGGCGGCGCGCAGTTCGTGCGGGCCTCCCTCTTCACCGCGCAGCACGTCAGCGCCGAGACGCTTCCGCGCGGCCTGGACGAACAGGTGCAGCCGTGGCTCGCCGGCGTGCGCGCTCAGCTCGACCAGGCCGGCCAGTACCTGCTGTTCCAGGAGGACGACACGGCGGTCGTGCACCAGCTGTCGCGCGAGTGGACGCGGATCGGCCGCAGCCTCGCCGCCGACGTCCGCTTCGACGATCCAACCGTCTCGCGGCGCCACGCGCTGGTCGTACGCCGCGCCGACGGGGTGCGGGTGCTCGACGACCGCAGCCTCAACGGCGTCTTCGTCAACGGCGAGCGGGTCGAGTGGCACACGCTGCGCGACGGCGACGAGCTGGTCGTCGGCAGGCACCACCTGCACTTCGCCGACGTGCCGGTCGTCAGCGGCACGCGCGAGTTCCCCGCGCTCGCGGACCAGGGGCGGATCGCCGAACCGGCTTGAACCAACGGGCCGCGCGTCTATAGTGCGCGGCTCGATGGCGGTCACGATCGCGGTCCTCTCCCAGAAGGGCGGCACCGGCAAGACGACGACGGTGCGCACGTTGACGGACGTGTTCCGCCGGATCGGCCTCGACACGCTCGCGGTCGACCTCGACCCGCAGGGCAACCTGTCCGACTATCTCGACGTCGACCCGGCCGCCGAGCCGACCGTCGGCGACGTGCTGACCGGACGCGCCGTCGCCGCCGACGCGATCCACGGCGGCGTCCTGCCGGCCAACCTCGGCCTCGCCGAGGCGGAGCTGACGCTGGGCGGCAAGATCGGCCGCGAGCTGACCCTCAGACGCGCGCTGAGAGACGTGAAGGACGACTACGACGTCGTCCTGATCGACTGCCCGCCGGCGCTCGGGCTGCTGACCGTCAACGCGCTCGTCGCGGCCGACTACGCGCTGCTGTCCGCCGAGGCGCAGTACTTCGCGATGCAGGGCGTCGAGCAGGCGCTCGAGGTGATCGAGCTGGCGCGCGACAACCTCAACCCCGGGCTGGAGTGGCTCGGCGTCGTGCTGAACATCGCCGACATGCGCACGCGCCACTCGCGCGAAGCGTTCGACTCGCTCAGAGAGCACTTCGGCGAGAAGCTCGTCGAGCAGACGATCCGCTCCTCGATCGCCTACGCGGAGTCCGCCGAGCGGGCGCTTTCGATCGTCGACTACCGCCCGGACCTCGGGCTCGACTACCTGCGCGTCAGCGACGAGCTGCTCGGCCGCCTCGGCCTCAGAGGCGCCCGTCGCAGACTCAAGCCGCTGATCGACGCGGCCGCGAACGGGCACAGACCCGCCGCGAGCTGAGTTCGCGCGGCGCACGCTCGACGCCCCCGCGGGCGTCGATCCTCCGGTGCTCACACGAACGGGCCGTACCCTTGGTCTGTGACCTGCGCGCGCTCATCGCTCCTCCGGGCGCTCGTCGCCGCGCCGCTCGCGCTCGCCGTCGCGGGCGGGCTCGCGGGCTGCGGCAGCTCCGACCCGGTCGCGAGCGCGCTCCAGGGGCAGACGGTGACGGTCACGATCCCCGGCGCGATCGGCACGAGCACCGCCCCGGTCGCGCCGCAGGAGTCGCCCGCTGCGCCGGGGAGCGCGGACGGGGCCTCCAACGCCGCCGACCCGACCGACCCGCCGGCTGGTGGTGACGGAGCTGACGCGTCCGGCGACTCCGACACCACGC
Organism: Conexibacter sp. CPCC 206217; assembly: GCF_030646165.1. Classification (GTDB taxonomy): domain Bacteria; phylum Actinomycetota; class Thermoleophilia; order Solirubrobacterales; family Solirubrobacteraceae; genus Conexibacter. The sequence continues at coordinate 502,520 of NZ_JAUTDO010000001.1, forward strand.
CCGTCCCCGCGCCGGGCAGCGGCACCGACGGCTCGACGCCCAGCGCCACCGCCGCGCCGGTCGCCTCCGCGCCGCGCCCGACGATCCACCTGCTGCAGACGGCGCTGCTGCGCGACGCGCCGGGCGGGCGCGTGATCGGGCAGCTGACGCCGAGAACCGAGTTCAACTCGCCGACCGTGCTCGCGGTCGTGCGCCAGCGCGGCAGCTGGCTGGGCGTGCTCAGCTCGGCGCTGCCCAACGACCGCGTCGGCTGGATCTCCGCGCGCGTCCGCTTCGAGGCGTTCCGCAACAACTACCGCGTCGACGCCTCGCTGGGCCGGCGCGAGGTCGTCGTGCGCCGCGCCGGGCGGATCGTGCAGCGCTTCCCGGTCGCGATCGGCGGCGTCGGCACGCCGACCCCGCGCGGCCGCTTCGCCGTCACCGACAAGCTGTTGACCCAGTCCGCCGCCTCCCCCTACGGCTGCTGCATCCTCGCGCTCAGCGGCCACCAGCTCGCGACGCCGCAGGGCTGGGGCGGCGGCGACCGGATCGCGATCCACGCGACCAACCTGCCCGAGACGATCGGCACCCGCGCCAGCCTCGGCTGCCTGCGCGCCCCGACCGAGGCGATTCGCAGAGTCGTTTCCACGGTCCCGCTGGGGACCATCGTCACCATCACCGCCTGACGACGATCGCCTGAGCGGCGATCAGGTCAACGTGACTACATCCGCACCTTGCGTCTCGAAGGGGACGCGGAGCACCTGCGCCCACCCCGCAGCGCGCTCGCGCAGCGCCTCCGCGACGGCGGCGGTCTGCTCGTAGTGGGTCCAGACGAGGACGGTCGGGCCGGCGCCGGAGATCGTCGCGCCGAGCGCGCCGAGGCTGCGCGCGTCCCTCACCAGCTCGGCCGAGCGCGGGTAGAGGTGGGCGCGGTAGGGCTCGTGCAGACGGTCGTCGAGGCCGCGGCCGACGAGGTCCCAGTCGCCGCGCGCGAGCCCGAGCGTCAGCAGCGCGGCGTGCGCGACGTTGTGGACGGCGTCGGCGATCGGCACCTCGGCCGGCAGCACGCCGCGCGCGGCGGCGGTGCGCACCGCCTCGTGCGGGACCACCAGCAGGCCTTCGAGGCCGGTCGGCGGCTCGATCCGCGTGACGCCGCCGTCGGCGCAGATCACGACGCCACCGTAGAGCGCGGCGGCGACGTTGTCGGGGTGGCCCTCGATCTCGCACGCGAGCCTGAAGACGTCGACGTCCAGCTCGAACAGGTGGTCGGCGGCCATCACGCCGGCGACGATCGCCGCGGCACTGGAGCCGAGCCCGCCCGACAGCGGGATCTGCGATCTGATCCGGAAGGTGAAGTCGGTCGACGGGTGCAGTCGCTCGAACGCGCGCACGCAGAGGTTGCGCCTGTCTCTGGCGATGTCGAGGTCGGTCTCGACCGCGAAGCTGCCGGTCTCGACGACCTCGACCTCCAACTGCAGCGACAGCGCCGCGGCGAGCACGTCGAAGCCCGGGCCGAGGTTGGCGGAGGAGGCGGGGACGCGAACGACGCGGCGGCGTTCCAAGGTCGTGTCCTCGCCGTCCTAGCTCAGCACGGCGTGCTCGACGGCCGTCAACGTCGGCTCGCACGGCAGCACGCCGCCGACCTGGTCCAGCGCGGTGTCCGGATCCTTCAGGCCGTGGCCGGTGCAGACGCAGACGATCCGCTCGGCGTCGCCCGCGCCGTGGACCATCAGACCGGCGACCGAGGCGGCCGAGGCCGGCTCGACGAAGACGCCCTCTCTGGACGCGAGGAAGCGGTAGGCGGTGAGGATCTGCTCGTCGGTGACCGCTCTGACCGCCCCATGCGAGGAGGACATCGCGTTCATCGCCTCCTCCCAGCGGGCCGGGTTGCCGATCCGGATCGCGGTCGCGATCGTCTGCGGGTTGGCGACCGGCGCGCCCTCGACCAGCGGCGCGGCGCCGGCGGCCTGGAAGCCGTACATCGCCGGTCTCTCGCCCAGCTCGTTGAAGCCCTTCCAGTACGCGGTGATGTTGCCCGCGTTGCCGACCGGGATGCAGAGCGCGTCGATCGAGCCGAGCTGCTCGATCACCTCGAAGGCCGCCGTCTTCTGGCCTTCCAGGCGGTATCTGTTGACCGAGTTGACGAGCGCGATCGGGTGGCGGTCGACGACCTCGCGCACGAGCTTCAGCGCCTCGTCGAAGTTGCCGTTGAGCGCGATCACGCGCGCGCCGTGCATCAGCGCCTGTGCGAGCTTGCCCGTCGCGATCTTGCCCTCGGGGACGATCACGGCGCAGCGCAGACCCGCGCGCGCGGCGTAGGCGGCGGCGCTGGCGGAGGTGTTGCCGGTCGAGGCGCAGATGACCGCCTCGGCGCCCTCGCGCACGGCTGCGGACACCGCGCACGTCATCCCGCGGTCCTTGAACGAGCCGGTCGGGTTGAGGCCCTCGAACTTGATCCAGACCTCCGCCCCGACGCGGTCGGACAGCGTCGGCGCGTGGATCAGCGGCGTCGAGCCCTCGCCGAGCGTGACGACGGGGTCGTCGGCGGCGAACGGAAGGCGGTCGCGGTAGCGCTCGATCAGTCCGACGCTCACGAGCTGAACTCCTCTTCGATCACGCGAATCGCGCGCGGTTGGGTGCGCAGCGCCGGCAGCGCGGCGATCTGCTCGACGGCGGCGAAGAAGCGCGACTCCAGCACCGGGTGCACGACCATCACGAGCCGCGCGTTGTCGCCGAGGCCCTTCTGCACGACCGACTTGACGGAGATCCCGTGCTCGCCGAGCACGCCCGTGATGCGCGACAGCACGCCGGGCTCGTCGAGCACCTCGAGGTGCAGGTAGAACGGCGAGACGACGTCGGAGACGATCTCCAGCCGTTCGCTCGTCTCCGGCGTCGAGGCCGGCGGGATCATCGCGCTGACGACGTCGCCGAGCACGGCGCTCGCGGTCTGCGGGCCGCCCGCGCCGGGGCCGGACATCGTGATCTCGGTGATCGCCTCGGACTCGATCGTGACGGCGTTGAAGGGACCGTCGATCGAGGCGAGCGGGTGGCGCGCGTAGAGGAACGCCGGGTGCACGCGCACGGAGATGCCGCCGTTGACGCGCTCCGCCGTGCCGATCAGCTTGAGCCCGAGCCCGAGGTCGCGCGCGTACTCGAGGTCGTCCGGGCCGATCCGCTCGATCCCCTCGACGGCGACCTGGTCGAGGTGCACCGGGGTGTCGAACGCGAGCCGCGCGACGATCGCCATCTTCGCGGCGGCGTCCTTGCCGTTGACGTCCTCGCTCGGATCGGCCTCCGCGTAGCCGAGCCGCTGCGCCGCGGCGAGCACGTCCGCGTACGGCGCGCCGGTGCGCGCCATCTCGCTGAGGATGAAGTTGGAGGTGCCGTTGACGATCCCGTGGATCCGCTCGACGTGCGCGGCCGCGAGCGACTCCTGCAGCACGCGGATGACCGGCACGACGCCGGCGACCGCCGCCTCGAAGCGCAGCTGCACCTGCTGCTCGCGCGCGATCCCCCACAGCTCCTCGCCGTGCTGGGCCAGCAGCTGCTTGTTGGCGGTGACGACGTGCTTGCCGGCGCGCATCGCGCGGATCACGTAGTCGCGCGCCGGCTCGATTCCGCCGATCAGCTCCGCGATCAGGTCACTGGAGGCGAGGATCTGCTCGAAGTCCCCTCTGGAGCGCGTCAGCACGCCGCCGATCTCGGGTCGCAGCCCGGTCACGTGCGCGATCTGCTCGGCGCGCAGCGGCAGCAGCTCGGCGAAGGCGGCACCGACGGTGCCGTATCCGAGCAGGCCGATACGGAAGGGCGCTGCGGTTGTGTCAGACGTCACGGGCTGCCAGATCGTCGTAGGTCTCGCGACGGACGACCACTCGTGCGTCGCCGTCCTTGCAGAAGATCACCGGCGGACGCGGGATCCCGTTGTAGTTGCTCGCCATCGCGTGGCCGTAGGCGCCGGTCGCGGGCGTCACGAGCACGTCGCCCGGCTGCGGATCGGCCAGCGGCACGTCGCGCACGATCACGTCGCCGGACTCGCAGTGCTTGCCGGCGACGTGGGCGGTCTCCCCCGTGCCGGCCAGCTGCGGCCGGTCGGCGAAGAACGCCTCGTAGACGGACCCGTAGAGCATCGGGCGCAGGTTGTCGGACATGCCGCCGTCGACGCCGACCCAGGTCGAGACGTTGCGCTTGACCGTCTCGACGGTGTAGAGCGTCACCGTCGAGTTGGCGACGAGCGAGCGGCCCGGCTCGATCAGCAGGCGCTTGTCCCTGCCGAGCAGCTCGTGCAGCGCGCTGACGTTCGCGTCGACCCACTCCTCGATCGCGGGCGGCTGCTGGCCGGCCGTGTAGGCGACGCCGAGGCCGCCGCCGAAGTTGTAGACGGGGAAGTCGCCGAGCGTCGCGAGCGCCTCGACCGCCGGGCGGTACGCCTCCAACGACAGCAGCTGCGAGCCGATGTGCATGTGCAGCCCGACCAGCTCGAGGCTGCCGGAGCCGCGCAGCCGCTCGATCGCGAGCTTCGCGTCGTCGAGTCCGAAGCCGAACTTCGAGTCGGCCTGGCCGGTCGAGATCTTCGCGTGCGTTCTGCCGGCGACGCCGGGCGTGACGCGAATCAGCACCCGCTGCGAGACGCCGCGGTCGGCCGCGACGCGCTCCAGCCGGTCGATGTCCATGAACGAGTCCAGCACGACGTGGCCGATGCCGGCGTCGATCGCCTGCTCCAGCTCGGCGAGCGACTTCGCGTTGCCGTGCAGGTAGATCCGCTTCGGGTCGAAGCCGCCGCGCAGCGCCAGCGCCAGCTCGCCGCCGGAGGCGACGTCGCAGACGAGGCCCTCCTCGGCCAGCAGGCGGTAGACCGCGGTGCAGGGGAACGCCTTGGAGGCGAACAGCACGTCGAAGTCGTCGTGGCGGGCTCTCATCGCCTCGACGTACGCCCGCGCACGCGTGCGGATGTCGTCCTCGGCGACGAAGTAGGCGGGCGTGCCGAATTCGCGCGCAAGCTCCAGCGCGTCGCAGCCGCCGATCTCGAGGTGTCCGAGGTCGTTGACGCGGCTGCCGAGCGGGAGCACGTGGGAGAGCTGGGTCGCGGCCATGGCGAGCGTGATTATGCCGGCTGGCGGGTGGTGCGAGCGCCGCGGTCCTCGCGCGGCAGCTCAGGCGGTCGCAGGACGCCGGCGCTTGGCGTCCTTCGGCTGCGGGGCGGGCGCGTCCGAGGCGACGAGCTGACCGCCGCCGCGCGCGCGCATGAACAGCAGCCAGGCGACGCCGAGCGCGAACATGATCAGGCTCTCGACCTGCGCGGCGGTCATGAAGCCGACGACCAAGTCGTTGCGGCGCGCGAACTCGACGAGGAAGCGCTCGATCCCCGCACCGACGAGGTAGAAGCCGAACAGCACGCCGGGCCGGAAGCGGTCGCGCAGGTTCCACAGCACGAACGCGAGCAGGCCCATCGACAGCGTCTCGTAGATCGGCGTCGGCTGCACCTCGACGCCGGGATCGGTCGGCACCGCGCCATGCGGGTAACCCATCGCCCACGGCAGCGACGACTCCTTGCCGTAGTCGCCGTCGCCGGAGATCTGGCAGCCGATGCGGCCGATCGCATAGCCGAGCGGCAGGCCTATCGCGGCGATGTCGACGAGGTGCAGCGAGAGGAACCCGCGCCACTTCGCCCAGATCAGCATCGCTATCACGCCGCCGATCAGCCCGCCGTACCAGATCAACCCGCCGCCGGAGAAGAGGCTGCCGAAGACGTCGCCCTTGACGTCGTCCCAGTTCTGCAGCAGGAAGTACCCGCGCGCCCCGATCAGGCCGCCGATCAGCGCGACGAACAGCATCTCGTAGGCCCAGTCGACCGGCTTGCCCAGCTCCTTCAACCGCCGCGCCGCAACCGCTGCCCAACAGAGGAAGTTCAGTGCGAAGAAGATCCCGAAGGTCTGCAGCTGCAGTCCGAAGACGTCGATCGATTTCAGCACGGCGTGAAGGTTACCGGCACGGGTTCCGCGGGCCGACGGCGGTGCCACCGGGCCGCCGGGCGCAAGAGATGCTCTTTCAAGAGATGCTGCTACTTCGAGGCGACCGACACGACCGAGCGCAACCAGCTGCAGGCGTTCTCACAGGAGCTGGCGCGCGTCAGTGGCAACCAGCTGCTCGCCGAGCAGCCCGTCGCGAGCTGGTCCGCCGCGCTCGCAGCGGTCGCCCAGTTCGCCTCGACCGGGGAGCGCACGCTGGTCGTGCTCGACGAGTTCCAGTATGTCGCGAGACAGCAGCCGGAACTCGCGACGCTGCTCAACACGTGGTGGCGCACGGTCGGACGCGACCTCCCCCTGGTGCTCGTGATCGCTGGCAGCGAGGTGTCGTTCTTCCGCGAGGAGGTGCTCGGCGGCCAGATGTACGGGCGACGTGACGGACAGCTCGCGTTGGCGCCGTTCGACCATCGCTCCGCCGCACTGTTCGTGCCGGGCTACTCGGCCGAAGACAAGAAGCTACTTCTCCGTCCTCGACGCGATCGCCCGCGGGGCGGCGCGCAACTCGCAGATCGCCAACAGGACCGGGCTGAACTCAGCGCAGACCTACCAGACGCTCGACGTGCTCGAACGCCTCCAGCTCGTCGAGCAGCTGCGCCCCGCGACGGCCAGCCCGAGGTCGAGACGGTCCTCCCGAACCTCGACGCGTTCGTCTCCAAGCCCGCCTGGGAGCGGATCTGCCAGGAGCACATCGGGCGCCACGAGCCCAACGCCGTCTTCGTCGGGGCGTGGTGGGGCAAGGTCCAGTTCGCTCCGCGACGCACGGAGGAGCGCGAGCTCGACGCGGTCGCGCTCGACCGCGCCGGCGACGTGCTCGCGACCGCGAGCTGCAAGTGGACCAGCGCGCCGATGGACTACGGCGAGGAAAAGCTGCTGACACAGGTCGAGCAGCACGTCCCCGGCGCCGACGACGTCCGCCGGCACTGGTTCTTCTCACGCGCCGGTTTCACAGACCAGCTGCGCAGGCTGGCCGACTCAGACCTCGCGCGTCACCGCCTCGTCACACCCGAGGACATCTACCGCTGAGCGCGGTCGCCCGCGCTTCCTCGGCCGGCTCAGCCGAGGTAGTTCAGCGGCTGCGTGACGGCGCCGTTGATGCGGACCTCGAAGTGCATGTGGGGGCCGGTCGAGAAGCCGGTGTTGCCGGACAGGCCGATCACCTGGCCCTGGGAGACCTGCTGGCCGACGCTGACCTGGATCGCCGACTGGTGGGCGTAGCAGGTGGAGATGCCGCCGCCGTGGTCGATGCAGGTGTAGTTGCCGTAGCCGCCGTTGTAGGAGGCCATGATCACGGTGCCGCTGCCGCCGGCGTGGACCGGCGTGCCCTCGGCGACGCCGATGTCGATGCCGGGGTGGCAGCTCTCCCACGAGCGCGACTCGCAGAAGGGCGAGGTGATCGGGCCGCTGACGGGCCAGACGAAGCGGCCACCGCCTCTGACGGGACCGGGATCCGACGCGGTCGAGGAGGGGTTCTGCGCCGCCTGGATCTGGCGCTCGATTCTCGACTGCTGCGCCTGCATCCCTCTGATGTCCTCGTGCAGCTCGCCCGCCTGCGCGTTGACGCCGCGCAGCAGGTCGCGCTTGCCGGCGCGCATGCGGTCGACCGCGTCGCGCCTTCTCTCGACGGCGATCCGCGCACGCGCGACCTCGTTGCGGCGCTGGTAGATCTCGTCGGCGATCTGCTGCTGCCTTCTCTCGAGCGTGTCGAGCCGCGTCGTCTCGGCCGCGGCCTCCAGCTTCGCGTCTCTGACCGACGTGATGATGCGGCCGTCCTGCTCGCCGATCCGCTGCAGGTATGCGCCGTTCTCGAGCAGCTCCGCGAAGCCGTCGGAGTCGAGCACGACGCTGACGATGTCGGGCTCGTCGGACTTGTACAGCTCGACGAGGCGCGCCGCGAGCGTTCTGCGCGCGCTGTCGAGGCGCGTTCTCAGTCTCGCGAGGCGGGCGCGCACGGTGCGCAGCTCGTCCTGCGTTCTGATCAGCTCGAGGCGCTTGGCGTCGAGCTGCGTCTGGATCGCGTCCTGTCTGTCCTGCAGCCCGTTGACGCTGCTCTGCAGCTCGTCGATTCTGCGCGTGAAGGCGGTGATGTCGCTCGTCAGGATCTGGGCTCTGCCCTTCACTCTGTCGAGCTGCGCCTGCTTCTGGTCGATTCTTCCCTGCAGCCGGTCGATGTCGGACTGCGGGTCGGCGCTGGAGACGAGCGGCAGCGCCGCCCACACGAGCAGCGGGAGCAGAAGCGTGGCGAGGAGGATCCGAAGACGCATGCGACGCGCGAGTCTAGGGTCGGACCGGCCCAAGCTTCAAGCTCGGGTTCAGTGTTATGGAATGCACGGCGTCCGGGCAACCGGCGCGGGCGTTGGCGAAGGCGTCGACGGGCGTCATCTGTGGTCGGTGCGATGCGGTGCCTGCGGGGTTAGCTGTCGGGCTCGCGCGTTGCGCTACGCGGTCATCAGATCGCGATTCGCCCCGGGAACTGCTGGTTCTGGGTCCCCCGCTCCCCGTGCTTTGCAGGGGATTCGGCACGGCGAAGGGTAGCAATCGGGCCTGCGGCGGCGGGATATTGGTCCAGAACTTGCAAGAAAACGCCGCGACGGTGGCGGATCGCGGCCCCTCGTGTGTAACCTCGGCCGTCAGCCGTATGGGTTCTTCGCACGACGACACGCGCTTCGATCGACCGGGCAGCGCTCTCGGGGGCGACCTCGCGGGGCACGTTGAGGCGATCGTCCGCGCCGCCGAGCGCGAGGCGCTCGCGGCCGAGCGCGCGATCGAGGACCGTCGCCGCAGCGCCGAGGAGGAGGTCCGTCGCTACCTCGCCGCCTCGCGCCTGCACGTCGACGCCGAGGCCGCCGCGCGCGCCGCCCGGCTGGAGTCGCTCAGCAGCGCGGCCCGCCGCCTCGCCGACGAGCTGTCCGACGCCGCCGCCGCGCTGAACGACGAACTGCGCCGCAGCGACGACGAACTGCGCGGCGCCCTCCCCCGTGCGCCGTGGCCGGCGGCGCCAGCGCCCCCCGCCGCGCCCGCCGGCGCCGCTCCGGCGCCAGCGCAGCACGCGGAGCCCGTCGATGTCCCTCCGGTCACTGCACCGACTCCCCCTCCGGTGTCCGCCGTCGCACCTCCTGCATCCGACCCCGCTCCCGAGCGCACCGGCCCGATGTGGGCGCGCGCGTCGGAGCCTGTGCGGGAGCGGCCGATCGCGAGCGACGAGGCCCGGGAGCCGGAGCCCGCTCCCGCCGACCAAGCACCCGCGACCAACGGCGACGTCTCCAACGCGGCGCGGCTGGTCGCGATCGAGATGGCCGTCGGCGGCGCTGCGCGCGCGGATGTGGAGCGGCATCTGCTGGAGCGCTTCACAATCGGCGACGCGACGCCGCTGCTGGACGACGTCTTCGGCGCCGAGTCGCACGCGGGCAGCCGGCTCGCGTGGGGCGAGCCGTAGCGTCCGCGCGCCCGCGGATCTCGCGCCGGCACCTCGACACGCTTAGCGGCGCCTGATCCGCGTCTGCGATCATGACGTGCAGACCCTGCACTCAGGAGGATCGCCGCTCATGCCCCGCCCATCGAACTTCGGCAAGGACACCGGACTCCAGGTCCGGATGACGCTGACGCTGTTCCTGCTCGGCCTCATCTACGCGGTGCTGATCGGCGTGATCGTGGCGGCCAGAGCGCTGCCGCTGCTGATCGTCGTCGGCGGCCTGCTGGCGGTCCAGTTCTTCGCCTCCGACAAGCTCGCACTGCACGCGATGGGCGCCCGCGAGGTGTCCCCGCAGGAGGCGCCGCAGCTGCACGCGATGATCGACCGCCTGTGCGTGCAGGCGAACCTGCCCAAGCCGCGCGTCGCGGTCGCCGACACGCCGATGCCGAACGCGTTCGCGGTCGGCCGCTCGCCCAAGAGCGCGACCGTCTGCGCGACGACCGGGATCATGGACCTGCTGTCCCCCGCCGAGCTCGAGGGCGTGATGGCGCACGAGCTGACGCACGTGCAGAACCGCGACGTGATGGTGATGACGATCGCGAGCTTCTTCGCCGCGATCGCCTCCTATATCGTGCAGTTCGGCTTCCTCTTCACGGGCGGCGGCGACAGCGACGACGACGGCCCCGGCTTCATCGTCGTGATCCTCGTCTCGGTTGTCGTCTACATCGTCTCGTTCCTGCTGCTGCAGGCGCTGTCGCGCTACCGCGAGTTCGCGGCCGACCGCGGCGCGGCGATCATCACCGGGCGACCGAGCGCGCTCTCGTCGGCGCTGATGAGAATCTCCGGCACGATGGACCGGATCCCGCAGAGAGACTTGCGAGCATCCGAAGAGCTGGCGGCCTTCTACATCTTCCCGCCGAAGGCGAAGAACTCGGTCATGAACCTGTTCTCGACGCACCCGCCGATGGAGAAGCGGATCGCGGCGCTGAGCCGGCTCGAGTCGCAGCTGCAGGGCGCGGCGTAACCGGCTGGACGACCGGATACGCTCCGCCCCATGGGCCTGTTCGACATCCTCACCGGCAAGCGCAGACTCGCGAGACCGGCGCCTGACCGGCTGTTCGCGATGACGACCGCGTACGTCAAGTTCGAGACGGAGCTGAGCATCACGACCAGCGGCGAGGCCGGGATCGTCTTCCAGGCGCTCGCGACCGCCGACTTCGACGGCATCGTCAGAGACATGGTCGAGGTCGTCGAGGGCCTCGGCAGCGACTCCGACACCGTCGTCGAGTCGCGCGACGACGAGTACGGCTACCGCTGGATCGTGCTCAAGGACAAGGACTTCGACGACCTCGTCGTCGGCATCAACGCCGTCAGCGGCGCGCTCGAGGCCGGCGGTTACGGCGACCGCATCCTCTGCTCCGTCTTCGCCTTCCGCAACGCCCAGGGCAGACCGCTCTACTGGATCTACAACTACAAGCGCGGCTCGTTCTACCCCTTCGTCCCCGCGGGCGGCGCCCAGCAGCGCGACAGCGAATCCGAGCTGCGTCTGAAGGCCCAGGTCGGAGCCGAGCTGCCGCTCGAGGCCGAGCTCGAGCGCTGGTTCCCGCTCTGGGGCATCCCGATCTGAGCCGGCCGGCCCCTCCGGGCCGCTCGCACAACGCGAAGCGCCGGCCTCTCGGCCGGCGCTCGGGCGCTGCTCAGACTTCTGACCTGACGGCGGGCGGGTCAGCCCGGGATCAGGCCCTCGCCGGTGAACTCGTGGCGGGCCTCTTCGTACGAGGTGTCCGGCGGCGGGACGATCACGTCGGAGCCGTGCAACTCGTCGGCCGCCAGCGGCGTGCCTTCGCTGCGGATCAGCGTGATGATCTGCGCGAACAGTTCGACGAAGCGCGTTTCGTCCTCGGCCTCGGCCGCGGCGACCGCGTCGTTGTCGAGCTGGTTGAGGCGGCCTGCGACGTCGTCCGCCAACTTGAACTGACCCTCGCCCGAGATGCGGACGATCATGCCGGCTTCTCCGCGTCCGCCGCGGGCGCGTCGCCGGCGCCCAGCTCCGCCGCGGGCGCGCTGCCGCCGCCGAGCTCGGCCTTCAGCTTCTCCAGCTCGCTGTCGACCGCTCCGCCGGCGCCGAGCTGCGCGAGCTGGCGGTCGATGTCGTCCTGACCGTCGCCGAGCTGGGTCAGGTCGTCGAACGCGCCGGCCTTCTCGAGCTCGTCCATCGCACCCGCGCGGGCGCGCATGTTCTCGGTCTTGTCGAGCGCGCGCTGCATCGCGAGGCCGACGTCGGCCATCTCCTCGCCCACGCCCGTCGCCGCCTCCGAGATGCGCACCTGCGCCTCGGCGGCCGAGTACTGCGCCTTGACGACTTCCTTCTTGGAGCGGAAGGCTTCGATCTTCGCCTGCAGCTTCGCCTGGTTGTCGACCATCGACTGCTGCTGCTGCTCGAGCTCGGCGACCTGCGTGTCGAGACCCTGCAGCTCGCTCTGGATCGCGGCCTTGCGCTCCAGGGCCGTGCGCGCCAGCGTCTCGTTGCCCGCAGACAGCGCCTGGCGCGCCTGCGTGTCGAGCTTCACGACCTGCTGCTCCATCTTCTGCGACTGCAGCTGAAGGCGCTTCTTGGACGTGACGACGTCCGCGAGCCCCTTCTTCACGTTCTGCAACAGCTCCATCTGCTTCTGGTAGCTGTACTCCAGCGTCTCGGAAGGATCCTCTGCTTTGTCGAGCAGCTTGGAGATCTTCGCCTTTACGACGGTGGAGAAGCGCCCGGACAGACCGGCCATCAGGATCCTCCTCGGACAGGTTCGTGGATCAGAGCATCAAGCCTATCGGGCACGGACACCGGCCGAAGGGCGGCGAACCGTACGGCGGGCGGCGAGCGGCGCTCAGAAGTTCTCGGGATGACGCGCCTTGAAGCCGCGCGTCGTGTATCTGCCGGGCCGCCAGCGCGGACCCTCTGCGCCGGGACCGCTCGTGTCGAGCCGCAGGCCGGCGATGATCACGAAGGCGTGACCGGGGTTCGTGTAGACGGTGATCCAGTCGCCTCTGCCGGAGTCGCCCCACGACATGAAGCTGGACGAATCGAGCGGACTGTCGAGCAGGCCGCCGCCGTTGAGCGCGTAGGAGACCGTGCCGGAGCAGTCGTAGCCGCTGGCGCGGAAGCTCTTGTGCCCGCCGCCGTACACGTACGGCTTGTCGAGCAGGTCGTTCGCCGCCCAAACCGCCTCCTGCACCTCGACGGGCGCGGCAGCGGGGGCGTAGGCGATCCCGTCTCTGAAGATCGCGCGAGCGCCGGGGACGGTCGGACGGCTGTCCTGCGGCGGAACGTAGTCGGCGCTGGCGCCGCCGGCGGCCGCACCGGGCTGCTGCCCCTGCTCGGACTGCTGCGCCTGCTGGACCTCGGGTGCCTGAGGGGCCTGCTTGGCCGGCGACTTCTTCGCCTTCTTGGCCTTCTTGCCCTCGGGGGCTCTCGGCTTCGCCTCGCTCGTGACGCCCGCACCGCCCGAGACCACCGCGGAAGCCGCGGGAGCCCAGATGGCAAAGACCGTCATGAGACCCAGCGCAAGCAGGGTCCTGAAACGCAACAGCTTCCTCTTTCGTCGGCCTCCGGGGTTAGCTGTCGGGCTAGCGCTGAAAGAGCCTGCGCCTCCCACGGGTCGACCGTGGAATTAGCCCCAAACGACTTGGGTCCCCCGGTCCGGGGCTTCGGGCCCCGGATTCGGCGTTGCGCGGCATCCTAAGGAGGTCACCGGCGTTACGTCAACCCCTATCGAATGTGAAAATTCCCGCGCATCGGGAACTGCCGTCGGTCTCGACACCTAGGATGCCGCGCATGCCATCCTCTCATCTGCCCTTTATCAGGCGTTCCCGTCGGCTGGCGGCGGCGCTTCTGCTGCTGCTCGCGACAGTCGTGCTGGCCGCCTGTGGCGGCAGTGGCGACGACAACTCCCAGGCCGCCGCGCCCAGCGACGGCCCCGCGACGCTGGCGCCGCCGAACGCGACCGTCTACGGCGAGATCCTCGTGCGCCCCAGCGGCGACGTCGAGGCGGGAATCGTCACAGCCGCGAGACGGATGCTGCGCGTCGATGACCCGGGCAGAGAGCTGCGCAGACTGTTCGACGAGCAGACCGACGGCCAGCGCGGCGTCTTCACGAGAGAGATCGACCCCTGGCTCGGCAGCACGATCGGCGGCTTCCTGCTGATCGAGAACGCCGCGCAGACGGAGTCGCCCGACGGCGCGGTGATCGCCGACGTGAGAGACAGAGACGCCGCGCAGGCGGCGATCGACAGACTGCTCGCCGACAGAGACCTCCAAAGAGGCGGCACCTACGAGGGTGTCGACTACAGCGTCGACAGCAGAGACGACTCGTGGACCGGCCTGATCGACGACTTCTTCGTCGTCGGCACGGCCGAGGGCTTCAGAGCCGCCGTCGTCGCCTCCAGAGGCAGATCGCTGGCCGACGAGGATCGCTTCACGACGGCCGCCGACGAGCTCGCCGACGACCGCCTCGCGTGGGCGTACGTCGAGCCGGCCGGGATCGCGAGACTGATCAGCGACCAGGCCGAGCAGCAGGCGCAGCAACTCGACCCCGAGTTTCGGAGAGCGTTCGAGCAGCAGCAGGACCAGATCGACAGAGCGCTCGGTTCCGAGCCGATCACGGCCTCGCTGACCGCGCGTGCCGACCAGGTCGTCTTCGACGTGAGCTCCGGCTCCGCCGAGCTGCCGCAGAACGAGGGCGACGGCGCCGTCGCGATCGGCGACCTGCCCGGCGACGCCTGGGCCGCGTTCGCGACGCCGCTGCTGGGCGACCTGATCAGCAGAACGCTGAGACAGGCCGGCCAGTACGACGAGGCCGCCAGAGCCGTCAGACAGCTGACCGCGCTGGACCTCGACAGCGATGTGCTCGGCTGGCTCGGCGGGATCGCCGCGTTCGTGCGCGGGACCTCCCCGCTCGACATCGGCGGCGGCATCGTGATCGGCTCCGGCGACCCGGCCGCCTCGCAGCGCTTCGTCGGCAGACTCGAGCGGATCGTCGGTGGCCTCGGCCTGCCGACGACGCCGACGACCGGCGCTGGCAGAGGCTTCCAGCTGAAGCTGCCGACGTTCCCGCAACCGATCGTCGTGCTGGCGCAGGACGACAAGGTCGTGCTCGGACTCGGCGTGGCGTCGACGCGCGACGCGCTCGATCCCGACGAGAAGCTCGACGACACGGAACCGGGCAAGAGCGCGATCGCCTCGCTGGGCGACGACTTCAAGCCCGCCTTCGTGCTCGTGCCCGAGCCGATGATCACGCTGCTGAGAGCGCTCGGGCTCGACAGCGACCCTGACTTCCAGTCCGCGCTGCCGTACCTGACCGCGTACAGATCGATCGTCGCGGGCTCCAAGCAGGACGACGGGCGCACGACGGGGCGCCTGACGCTGAACCTGCAGGACCCGGAGGGCACGCCGGGTGACGACGGCGACGGCGAGGGGACGCAGACGGCCGACGTGACGCCGTAAAGCGGGATGGCGCGACCTGCGCGCCGCTCCGTTCCCGAACTTCGTTCACAGGTCACCGACTCGAAGCGGCGAGCGGCGGGCTATGGTGCGTGGCCGATGATGCGCCGCAGCCTCGCCCTCGCCGGTCTTCTGCTGCTCCTGCTGACCGGCCTTGCCGGCTGCGGCGGGGGCGACGACGGCAGCGCCGACACGTCCGGCTCAGACGACCCGCTGCCGACGCCGCAGATCGGCTCCAGCGGCGACCAGCCGCAGGCGTCGCAACAGCTCGGCTTCCCCGGCTTCGCGACGAAGAACACGACCCGCGTCGGCGGTGCCGACGCGGTCGCCAACGCCGCCGCGATCGCGCGCGCGGTGTACCCCGGCGGGGCGCCCAACACACAGCCGCCGGCGGTCGCGATCGCCGACCAGGACAACTGGCAGGCCGGCCTCGCGGCCGCGGTGCTGATGAGCAGCCCGCTGCGGGCGCCGCTGCTGCTGTCGGACGGCACGTCGCTGCCGCAGGCCAGCGACGACGCGCTGAGAGCGCTCGCGCCGACCGGCGAGAGAGCGCTCGGCGGCGTCCAGGTGGTACGGATCGGCTCCGACACGCCCGCCCCCGGTGGTTTCCGCTCGACCACGATCGACGGCAGAGACCCGGCGGTACTGGCGGCCGCGATCGACAGATTCCAGTCGGCCGCCGCGGGCAGACCGACGCGCGCGGTGATGATCGCCTCCAGTGAGGATCCGGCCTTCGCGATGCCGGCGGCCGCCTACGCCGCCAAGAGCGGCACGCCGGTGCTCTTCGTCAGCAGAGACACGATCCCCGGCGCGACGTTCGCGGCGCTGCGCGCCCACGGCAGACCGCGAATCTACGTGCTCGGCCCGGAGACGGTCATCAGCTCAGACGTCGAGCGCGCGCTCAGAGGCCTCGGCACGGTGACGCGCGTGTCCGGCGAGGACGCCGTCAGAAACTCGATCGCGTTCGCGCGCTACAGCGACGGCGCGTTCGGCTGGGGCGTCGTCGACCCCGGCCACGGGCTCGTCTTCGCCAACGACAGAAGCCCCGAGGACGCCGCCGTGGCGGCGCCGTTGTCGGCCAGCGGGACCTACGGGCCGCTGCTGCTGCTCGACGACGCGGCGACGCTGCCGCTGCCGCTGGGCGAGTACCTGCTGGACATACAGCCGGGCTACGAGCGCGACCCGGTCCGCGGCGTCTACAATCACGCCTGGCTGATCGGCGACGAGGCGGCGATATCGCTTCCGGTCCAGTCGCGCATCGACAGCCTCCTGGAGATCTCCCCGGTCAGAACGAGCCAGCCGTGAGCCAATTCGAGCATCCAGATCGCCTCCGCCCCGGACGCGACGTCACCGTCGACGACGTCCGGCAGTTGATGGGCGCATCGACCCCGCACTTCGCGCTGCAACTGCGCGAGCGCATCCGCAAACTGATCAGAGGCCTCCCGGCCGATCACCCCGCCCGCGTCGAGGGCGAGCGCGAGATCGCCCGCCTCGAGGGCATCGCCTTCCACGGCGAGGTCCGCGGGACGCCCGAGCAGCCGGGCATGAAGACGCTCGCCAGCGTCGACGACGCCGCCTGAGCGGCGGCGCTCTGCGACGGGCGTCGCGGGGTTTCGGCGGGTGGTTGCTGCCGTGCGGCGGCGGCCCGGTGAGCTAGGCTCGCGCGGATGCGCGTCGGTCTCTTTCTCGCCTACTGGCCCTGGTTCACGCCGCAGGAGCAGGTCGAGCTGGCCGTGCTCGGCGACGAGCTCGGGCTCGACTCGGTCTGGATCTCGGAGGCATGGGGGCAGGACGCCGTCTCCGTGCTGGGACTGCTGAGCGGCAAGACGCAGCGGATCGCGCTCGGCTCCGGGCTGATGCAGATCCCGGCGCGCCAGCCGACCGCGACGGCGATGGCGGCCGCCTCGCTCGACGTGCTCAGCGGCGGGCGCTTCCGGCTCGGGCTCGGGCTGTCGGGGCCGCAGGTCTCCGAGGGCTGGTACGGAACGCCGTTCAAGAGACCGCTCAGCCGCACGCGCGAGTACGTCGAGATCGTGCGGATGGTGCTCGCGCGCAGAACCGTCACGTACGACGGCAGCGAGTGGACGCTGCCGCTGCCGGCCGACGCGCCCGGCGCGACCGGGCTCGGCCGCCCGCTGAAGCTGCTCGCCAAGCCGGTGCAGGAGCGGATCCCCGTCTACCTCGGTGCGATCGGGCCGAAGGCCGTCGAGCAGACCGGCGCGATCGCGGACGGCTGGCTGCCGTTCCTGCTCAACCCCGAGCAGCCCGAGACGCTGCTCGATCCGCTGCGGCGGGGCGCCGAGGCCGCCGGACGCTCGCTGGCGGAGATCGACGTCGCACCGGTCGTGCCGACGGCGGTCGCCGAATCGGTCGAGCAGGCGCGCGACCTCGTGCGACCGTGGCTCGCCTTCTACCTCGGCGCAATGGGCGCGAAGGACAAGAACTTCTACGTCGAACTGGCCGACCGCTACGGCTACGGCGACGCGGCGCGGACCTGCCAGGAGCGCTTCCTCGACGGCGACCGCGTCGGCGCGGCGGCAGCGCTCAGCGACGAGTTGCTCGACATCTCGACGATCGCGACCACGCCGGACGGGCTCGCCGAGCGCCTCGAGCGCTACCGCGCGATCGGTGCCGACACGCTCGTGATCGTGCCCGCCGGCGACAAGGCCGCGACGGTGCGCGCGGTCGCGGCGGCGCCGTGAGCGAGCCCGCTCCCGTACCCGCCGGCATCCCCGGCAGCGCACTGCCGGGCCCGTTCGCCGTCGGCGTCTACGCGGAGCGGCTGAGACAGCAGCTGCGCTCGTTCGCGCGCGTGCAGGTCTTCGGCGAGCTGTGGAACTTCCGCTCCAGCCGCACGACCGTCTACTTCGAGCTGCGTGATCCGCGCGGAGCACTGCCGTGCGCGATGTGGCGCAGCGACTTCGACGCGCTCGACGTCGAGCCGACCGACGGCGCGCAGGTCGTGCTCGCGGGCGGCTGCGACTACTACCCGGGCAGCGCGACCTCTTCCCCCTCCTTCTCCTTCCGCGCGACCGACCTGCGGATCGCCGGCGAGGGCGATCTGCTCGCGCAGGTCGAGCGGCTGCGCAAGCTGCTCGCGTCCGAGGGGCTGATGGAGCCGCAGAGGCATCTTCCCCGTCCGCTGCTGCCGCGCACGATCGGCGTCGTCACCGGCGAGACCGGCAAGGCCCGCGACGACGTGCTCGCCGGCCTGCGACGGCGCGGCTGGGGCGGCCGTCTGATCTGGGGCTTCGCGCCGGTGCAGGACCGTCACGCCGCGCCGAAGATCGCGCAGGCGCTGCGCGACCTCGCCGCGATCGAGGAGGTCGACGTCGTGATCGTCGCGCGCGGCGGCGGCTCGCTCGCCGACCTGTTCGCATTCTGCGACGAGACGCTGTGCCGCACCGTCGCGCTGCTGCGCGTGCCGGTGATCGCGTCGGTCGGCCACCACACCGACCGCACGCTGATCGACGACGTCGCTGCGGTCTGCGCATCGACGCCGACGCATGCGGCGGAGGCGGCCGTGCGACTCGACGTCAACGACGCGCGCGCGAGGCTGATCCGCGAGACGCGTCGCCTCGACCGTCACGGCCGCCGCGCCGTGCTCGACCGCGCGCGCACGCTGGCGGCGCTCGCGCGCGCCCCCGCCGAGCACGTCGCCCGCCACCGCCGCCGCCTGCATCAGCAACTGCGCGAGCTGCGCGCCAGCGCCCGTCGCCGCGGCGAGCGCGAGCGCGACCTGGCCGCGACACGGCTGCTCGTGCTGCGCCGCAAGGCCGACGTCGCCGCCGCGGACCGGACCCGCGCGGGGGCCCTGCTGCGCGGCGACGGCGAGCGGCTGCGTCACAGCGCCGACGCCGCCACGACACGACGCCGACGCGACCTCGAACGGTTGGAGCTGGCGCTCGCCGCCCACGATCCCGCCCGCACGCTGGAGCGCGGCTACGCGCTCGTCGAGCAGGCGGACGGCACGCTCGTCACCTCGGCCGAGCAGGCGCGCGCCGCCGGCACGCTCGACCTGCGCTTCCACGACGGTCGCGTCCGCGCCGACGTGAGCGATCCGGCCGGCGACGAGGGCGTCGTCGGGGCCGACGTGGAGGATGCGGCAAGATGAGCAGCGTGCAGATCGGGATCGAAGGCGCCGGCGCCCCCGGCGAGGAGCCGCAGGGCCAGTTGACGTACGAGCGCGCGAGCGCGCGGATCGAGGAGATCATCCGCCGGCTCGACTCCGGCGAGGCCGGCCTGCGCGAGACCCTGGAGCTGGTCGCCGAGGGCCGCCGCCTGGTCGAGTTCTGCGCCGGCGAACTGGACGCCGTCGGCAGAGGGCTGGAGGAGCTGCGGCTCGACGAGCTGGTCGCGCGGCTGGAGCGCGGCGGCGAGACCGGCGAGCAGCGATGAACGCGGCGACCCCGCTCGCGACCGCGCGAAAGAGCAGCGACGGCGCCGCGCCCGCAGTGGGAACGGCGTCTCGATGAGCACCTACGCCCTGCTGGCCGACCTGCCGCTGACGATCGAGTCGTACGCGCTCGAAGGGCTGCAACTCGACGTCTCCAGCGGCTTCACGCGCAGATCGACGATCGTGCACCTGCACGGCGGCGGGCACGAGGGCGTCGGCGAGGACGTCGTCTACGAAGCGGAGGACCAGGACGCGCTGCAGGCGGCGGGCGCCGTCCAGCCGCTGGCCGGCACGTGGACGCTGGGCGACTTCTGCGCCCACGTCGACGCGCTCGATCTCTTCCCCGTCGAGCCGAGAAGCGGCGAGACCTCGCGCCTCTACCGCCGCTGGTCGTTTCACTCGGCGGCGCTGGACCTCGCGCTGCGACAGATCGGCAGACCGCTGCACGAGCTGCTCGGCCGCACGCCGCAGCCGCTCACCTTCGTCGTCTCGCTGTCGCTCGGCAGACCGGCCGAGCCCGAGCGCGTCACGCGCCTGCTGCAGCGCTATCCGACGCTGCGCTTCAAGCTCGACGCGAGCCCGGACTGGGACGACGACGTGATCGCGGCGCTGCGCGCGACCGGCGCCGTCGACTCGATCGACTACAAGGGCAAGTACAAGGGCACGATCGTCGACACGCCCGCCGAGCCCGGCTGGTATCGGCGCGTCGCCGACGCCTTCCCGGACGTCTGGCTGGAGGACCCGGACCTCGACGCGGACGGGATCGACGCGGCGCTCGCGCCCGACCGCGACCGCATCACCTGGGACGCGCCGATCCACTCGATCGCCGACGTCGAGGCGCTGCCGTTCGCGCCCAAGATGGTGAACGTGAAGCCGTCGCGCTTCGGTGGGCTGGAGCGCCTCTGCGCCGGCTACGACTATTGCGCCGAGCACGGCATACGCGCCTACGGCGGCGGCCAGTTCGAGCTCGGCGTCGGGCGCGGGCAGGCGCAGTACCTCGCATCGCTGTTCCACCCCGAGACGCCGAACGACCTCGCGCCGAGCGCCTACAACCTCGCGGTCCCGGCCGACGGCCTGCCCGCGAGCCCGCTGGCGCCGCGCCCGTCGGCGACCGGCTTTCGCTGGGAGGGCTGAGCGGCGCCGCGTTCGCGGCGCGCGACGTCGGCGGGGGGCGAACTCTGCCGCGTGCCGGATCAGGCACGCCATGCTCCCACCCCGCCTGCAGCAGCTCCCGCCACTCCAGCTCGCACCTCCGTTGCAGCACCTGCACGCGTGCACGGCGGCCAGCCCGCTCGCACGTCTGCGCGGCCTCGCGCAGCTCGACGAGCCCGCCGGGATCGCGCTCCTGCTCGAAGGGACCAGCTCGATCCACACCGTCGGGATGCGCTTCGCGCTCGACCTCGTCTGGCTTGACCGCGACGGCCGCGCATTGCGGATCGACCGTTCCGTCAGCCCGCGGCGGCTGCGCTGGTGCCGCGGGGCGCGCGCCGTGCTGGAGACGACGCCGGGCGCTGCCGCGGCGCTCAGGCCTGGATCGCCGGTGCTGAGGCCGACCGCGACGGCGCCGACGCCTCAGCCGAAGCGGCGGCCTCAGCGGCCGCCGTCGTCGCCGCGATCAGGTCCTCCAACGGCGCCGGTCTGCCGAGATGGAAGCCCTGGCCGTCGTTGACGCCCAGCTCGCGCAGCAGC
Source organism: Conexibacter sp. CPCC 206217 (assembly GCF_030646165.1). Classification (GTDB taxonomy): domain Bacteria; phylum Actinomycetota; class Thermoleophilia; order Solirubrobacterales; family Solirubrobacteraceae; genus Conexibacter. Next base: position 523,507 of record NZ_JAUTDO010000001.1, read on the forward strand.
TCCATCGTCGCCTCGTCGCCGACGAACTCCGCGACGGTGCGCTTGCCGAGCCCTCTCGCGATCTCGACGATCGCGCGCACGACGAGCTGGTCCTCGTGGCTGGAGGTCAGCTGGCGGATGAAGTCGCCATCGATCTTGAGGTAGTCGAACGGCAGCCGCTTGAGGTAGTAGAACGAGCCGAAGCCGGCGCCGAAGTCGTCGAGCGCCAGCTCGCAGCCGAGCTCCGCGAGCGTCGCCGCGAACGTGCGTGCGCGATCGAGGTTGACGATCGCGGCCGTCTCGGTCACCTCGAAGATCAGGCTGCCCGGCGGCGGCGCCATCTTCGCGAGGTCGCGCTCGATCATGTCAAGCAGGGCCGGGTCGGAGACCGACGCCCCGGAGAGGTTGACGGCGAGCCGGATCTCGCGCCCCGCGCGCCGCTGCTCGGCGATCGTCGCGATCGCCTGGTGCGTCACCCAGCGGTCGATCTCGGTGATCAGGCCGGAGCGCTCGGCGATCGGCAGGAAGGCGGCTGGCGGGATCAGCTCGCCGTTGTCGCCGCGCATCCGCAGCAGCAGCTCGTGGCTCTTGGGCAGGCCGGTCTGAAGGTCGACGACGGGCTGCTGGTAGAGCACGAACGTGCCCTGCTCGAGCGCGTCGCGCATCCGCTGCGACCACGCCATCCGCTCCGTCATCTGCTGCTGACGCTGCTCGGTCTCGGACGAGATCGCGTGCCGGTCGCGGCCGGCCTCCTTCGCGTCGTACATCGCGATGTCCGCGCTGACCAGCAGCTCCTCCCCGCTCAGCGGCGTGTCGGCGTCGAACAGCGCGATCCCGGCGCTCGCGGTCAGGCCGATCGGATGCCCGTCCTCGACGACGACCGACTGCTCGCGCACGACCCTCAGCAGCTCCGCTATCACCGCCTCGGCCTCCTCGCGCCCGACACCTGACAGCAGCGTCGCGAACTCGTCGCCGCCGAGGCGGCCGAGCACGTCGGTCTTGCGCAGCCGCTTGGCCAGCAGCCGCGCGACGCGCACGATCACCTCGTCGCCGGCCGCATGTCCGAGCGTGTCGTTGATGTCCTTGAAGTGGTCGAGGTCGATCACGACGACCGCGCCGCCGTTGCTGCCCTGCACCGTGCGCTCGTCCAGCTCGCGCTGGAACGCGCGGCGGTTGTAGAGGCCGGTCAGCGCGTCGTGGTCGGCGAGGTAGGCGAGCTGGCCCTCGAAGCGCTTGCGGTCGGAGATGTCCTCCAGCTGTTTGATGCAGTAGCGCGGCACGCCGGAGCTGTCGCGCACGAGCGAGACGGAGAGGCTGACCCAGACGCTGCGACCGGTCGCGTGCACGATCCGACGCTCGAGCCGGTAGGAGCGGATCTCCCCGCGCATCAGGCGGTCGTAGAACTCCTCCTCCGCGTCGGCGGCGTCGGAGTGGCCGAGCAGGTCGACGTTGGCGGCCAGCAGCTCGGCCTCGGTGTAGCCGGTGATCTCGCAGAGCGCGTCGTTGACGCGCAGGAAGCGGCCGTCGAGGTCGGCGAGCGCGATCCCGATCGGCGCGCCCTCGAACGCGAGCCGGAAGCGCTCCTCGGCCTCCGCGAGCGCCTCGGCCGCGCGGCGGCGGGCGCTGACGTCCTCGACCTGGACGATGAAGTGCAGCGGCTGACCGTCGCCGTCGCGCACCAGCGAGGCGCGCAGCTGGCACCAGATCTCACGCCCGTCGGCGCGCTGCAGCCGCACCTCGGAGCTGAACGTCTGACGCGAGCCCTTCATCAGCTCGCGGAAGGTGTCGACCGGCTCGACGCGGTCGCTCGGCGCGACGTACTCGATCACGGGAACCCCGACGAGCTGCTGGCGCTCGACGCCGAGCATCTCGCAGAGCGCGCGGTTGACCTCCGTGAAGCGGGCGTCGACGCCGAACAGCGCGATTCCGATCGGCGCGTCCTCGAACGCGGTGCGGAACTGCTGCTGCGCGTGCGCGAGCGCATGCTGGCCGGCGCGCAGGTACGCGACCAGCCAGCGGACGGCGAAGCCGATCGCGGTCGCCAGCACCACCAGCCCGATCGCTCGTTGCCACATCCGCACGTCGTCGAGCGACGACAGCGGCACCAGCGCGAACGCGAGCACAGCGCCTATGAGAAAGGGCGCTGTCTCGCGGAGGGCTGCGCCCGCGCGCGTAGGGCCGAACTGCATCTTCACTCCCCCAACATCGGCCGCAACGCCCGCCGCTTGACCCGGCAACCGTTCCCCTGGACGCAAACGCGCCAACTCGCAGTTCGGGAACGACCGCTCCGCATCGCGGAACTGGCGCTCCCGACGGCCCCGGACCCCTACTGTTCGCGCCGTTCACGTAGTCGACCGAAGGGACATGGCGTGGAGGAACGGCTGGGCATCGCAGGTTCGGGTGCCATCGCATGCGGATTGGCGGCGACGGCAGCGCAGCACGGCGAGGTACTCCTGTGGGCGCGCTCGGATCGCTCGGCCGACCGTGCCCGCGGCATGGTCTCGAAGTGGTGCGGCAAGCTCAGCGAGGAGCCGATCGCCGACCGCGTCACGATCGTCAGCGAGCTGGGCGACCTGGCGGGAGCGACCTTCCTCGTCGAGGCCGTCGCGGAGGACCGCGCGACGAAGGCGAGCGTGCTCGGCGAACTGGGCCGCCACTCCAACGGCAACGCCGTGCTCGCCACGACGACGTCGTCGCTGTCGGTCGCCGAACTGGCGCGCGAGACCGGCAAGGCCGATCGCTTCGTCGGGCTGCACGTCTTCAACCCGGTGCCGAAGATGGACCTGATCGAGCTGGCCTACGCGCCGGACGCGATCGGCGACGTGCGCGAGCGCGCGCGCAACCTCTGCGCCGCGCTCGGCAAGACCGCGGTCGAGGTGCCCGACATCGCCGGCTTCGTCGTCAACCGGCTGTTGTTCCCGTACCTCTTCAGCGCCGTCGACCTGCTCGAGGAGACGTCGATGGACCCTGCCTCGATCGACCGCTGCATGCAGCTCGGCGCCGGCCATCCGATGGGCCCGCTGGCGCTGCTGGACTACGTCGGGCTCGACGTCTCGAAGGCGATCGGCGAGGCGATCGGCACGCAGGTGCCGGCGCGCGTCGAGGCGCTCGTCGCGGAGGGGCATCTCGGCAAGAAGACGGGCCGCGGCTTCCATTCCTACACATGAGATTCTTCTCAGTCGCAGCTTAAGACTGGTTCAGGTGGCGTCCACATACTGCGACGTGCGACGTACCTCACAGCAGCACCTCCTCCCAGAAGCAACAAAGCCGGCCCGCGAAAGCGGGCCGGCTTTGCTTCGAGGCGGACCCACCTAGCCCACCACGCTCCTCCTCCGCTCAACCGCCGGCTCCTCTCAGGCCGTAGTGCGGTTGTGCACAAGGAACGGTAACGCTTTCGTCGCTTTCGTGCAGTCTCAGGAGGTTTCGCGCGTGATCAGCGCGTCGAACTGCGCGGCAAGGTCGAAGTCGGCGTCGGTCAGGCCGCCCTCGCTGTGCGTCGAGAGCGCCAGGCGCACGTTGTTGAAGCCGTGCACGAGGATGTCGGGATGGTGGCCGGCCGCCTCCGCCAGCTGCGCGACGCCGTTGACGAGCGCGATCGCGGCGACGAAGTCCTTCACCTGCACGTCGCGGACGATCGTCTCGCCCTCGCGTCTCCACACGTCGCCGGTCAGTAGGGCGCGGATCTCGGTCTCGGTCAGTCGTGGCATATCGTCTCCTCCATGCGCATCGTGAGCCTCGTCCCCTCGGCGACCGAGTGGCTGTTCGCACTCGGCCTCGGATCCGAGGTTATCGCCGTCACCCATGAGTGCGACCATCCCGCGCAGGCGCTGACACTGCCGAAGGTCACACGCGACACGCTGCCGGCCGGCCTCAGCGCCGGGCAGATCGACGCCGCCGTGCGCGCCCGCACGCAGCACGGCGAGACGATCTACGAGCTCGACGAGCCGAAGCTCCACGCGCTGCAGCCGGATCTGATCGTGACGCAGGCGCTGTGCGCGGTCTGCGCGGTCTCCTACGACGACGTGGTCGCGATCGCGGCGCGGATCGACAGCAGACCGAGGGTGATCTCGCTCGATCCGACGACGCTCGGCGAGGCGCTCGGCGACGTCCGCACGCTGGCGGAGGCGACTGGCCGCAGAGACGCGGGCGTCGACCTGATCGCCGACGCCTCCGCGCGGATCGACCGCGTCCGCCTGGCGGTTCGGGAGCAGCCGCTGCTGAAGGTCGCCGCGCTCGAATGGCTCGACCCCGTCTACATCGCCGGCCACTGGACGCCGCAGCTGATCGAGTACGCCGGGGGCTTCGACGTGCTCGGGCTGCCGGGCGAGCCGTCCGAGCGCCGCAGCTGGGAGCAGATCGCCGAGGCGGAGCCCGACGTCGTCATCGTGATGCAGTGCGGCTACGACGCCGAGCGCGCGCACACGGAGGCGCTGCTGTTCGGCGAGCGGCTCGCCGCGATCGGCGCCGGCGAGGTGGTCGCAGTCGACGCCTCGTCGTATTTCTCACGTCCCGGTCCGCGGCTCGTCGACGGGCTCGAGCTGATGGCTCACATCCTCCATCCGGCGGCGTTCCCGACCGCTCCGTCGGAGCCGTTGACGGTCGACCTGTAGCCCGTTCGCACCGTCTCCAAACGGTCGCTGTCAGCGGATGCAGTTGGCGCACGGTTCGCATTGGACAAGTTGGAACGCCCCTGTTTATAGTCGGGAGATGCTTCCCATCAAACGTCACGGTCGCGCGCTCGTCGCGGCGACGGCCACCGCCCTGCTGCTTGCCACCGCCCCGGCGGCGATGGGGCAGCCGAACTCGCTGAACGGCTCGATCAACCCCAACAAGGGGCCGATCGGTTCTCCGCTCAGACTGACCATAGGCTTCAGACTCGACGCCGATCCCGGCAAGGAGGCCGGCACGCTGTCGAAGGTCGACCTCTTCTTCCCGCCGAACGCGAGAACGAACGGCGCGCTGTTCCCCTCCTGCAGCCCCGAGACGATCAACGCGCGCAGAAGCTTCGCGGGCTGCCCCAAGGGCTCGAAGATCGGCACCGGCAGAATCCGCGCCGACGTCCCGGCTGCAGACGTGCTGGACGTCCCCGCGACGATGACGATCTTCAACGGCAGAGGCGGCAAGTCCGTCACGATCCACATCTACGCCGAGAACCCGGTCCTGATCAGCGAGGCGTTCACCGCGCCGCTGACGAAGACCAGCGGCAGATTCGGCTACCACCTGGTCGCGCCGATTCCGCCGTCGCTGCAGGAGATCGCAGACGGCTGGTTCGCGCAGGTGCGCACGCTCACCAGCACGATCAGCGGCTGGGCGAGAAACAGAAGCGGGAGAAGAATCCCGTACATCCAGTCGACGACGCTCTGCCCGAAGAGCCTCAGCGTCCCGATCGCGAGCAGAATCGCATTTCTCAGAGACTATGCGCCGATCTCGCAGAGCGCGACGATCGCCTGCCGTCGCTGAATCGCTGAGCCAAAGCTCACGCAGGTCCCTCGGGCCGGTTCCGTCACGCGGAGCCGGCCCGAGGTCGTCGTCGGGAGATAGGCTCGGGGCCATGTCCCTCGCTCGGGTAGGTCGCACACTCGCGCTGGCAGCCGGGATCTCTTCGGCGCTGGCCCTGGCCACGTCTGCCGCGACGGCGGCGGTGCCCTCGGTCAGCGGCGCCTTCACGCCGATCCCCGGCGCCGTCGGCCACTTCCGCGTCAAGCCGCTCAAGCTCACCACCGACGTCACGATCGCGCAGGCGGACGGTCAGAACGGCGTGCTCAGACGGCTCGAGCTGAGGCTGCCGTCGAACTTCCACTTCAACACCAGGGACTTCCCCGCGTGCACCGTCGCGAGAGTCAACTCGCCGGCGAGCTTCGACGCCTGCCCGCTCGGCTCCGCGGTCGGCCGCGGCGACGTGATCGTCGACGTGCCGGCGGCGGGCCTCACGGACGTGGCCGGCAAGATCGTCGCGTTCAACGGCGGGCGCTCCAACACATTCGCGTTCAACATCTACACGGCGACGCCGGTCGTGGTGAACACGGCCTTCCCGGCGAAACTGCGCAGAACGCGCGGCAGATACGGCTACACGCTGACGGCGAACCTGCCCTCCGCGCTGCAGCAGATCGGCGAGGCGGGTTGGCCCTACCAGATCAAGCGCATCAGATTCGGGTTCGACGGCCTCTGGAGAGGTCGCCCCTACACGGAGGTCCGCAGCTGCCCCAAGAGCGGCAGAACGGCGATCGCCGGCAGCTTCCAGTTCGCCGGCACCGCCGTCGCTCCGACGGAGACGGTCGGCACCGTCAGCTGCAGACCCGCGAAGTAGGCGCCATGGTCGTCGCAGCCACCGCCGGCCGCGGCGGTTGGCCGCCGCCGGTCTAGCCGCCGACGACGGCGATGCCGCCGACGACGGCGGCCACGGCGACGATCACCGCGCCGATCGTGCCGGCGAAGCGCGGCAGGCGCGCGCGGTCGGCCTGCTGGAAGATCAGCCCGACGAGCAGGCCGCCGGCGAAGCCGCCGACGTGGCCGCCGATCGAGATGCCGGGGAACAGGAAGGTGAAGGCGAAGTTGATCAGCGCGATCGGCAGCAGACCCGTCGCCCAGACGTCGATCCCGCGCGAGCGCGCCTCGACGATCGCGCAGCCGAGCAGGCCGAAGGCCGCGCCGGATGCGCCGACCGTCGCCGAGTTCGGCTCCAGCAGCAGCACCGCGAACGCGCCGCACAGCAGCGAGGCGAAGTAGAGCGCGACGAAGCGGACCTTTCCGAGCGCCGGTTCGAGCATGTTGCCGATCACCCAGATGAACCACATGTTGAACGCGATGTGGAGGAAGCCCGAGTGCAGGAACGCGTACGAGACCATCCGGTAGTACTCGTGGTTGAACTCGATCGAGGGACCGAACAGCGCGAGCTTCTGGAACAACGTGCCACCGGCCTCGCCGATGCTGCCGCCGGAGGCCATCTCGCCGACGAACAGGATCACGTTGATCGCGATCAGCACGACGGTCGCGCTCAGCGTCGTCGTCGAGAGCCCGCCGCCGACCGGTCCGCGCACGACCTTCGTCTTCTCACGCGAGCACTCGGGGCAGCGCATGCCGACGGGGGTCGGCGTCATGCAGTCCGGGCAGATCGGACGCGAGCAGTTGGAGCACGCGACGCCGGTCTCGCGCGTCGGATGCCGGTAACAGGTGGCCATAGCGGCGCTGACGCTAGCAGCCGGACCTTTCCGCAAGCTCAGGTGCTTCGCATTGGGAGTTCCACGGCGGCGTGACGAAGCTGCGCGGCCGGTCCGGGAACTCCCGCGTTCGCCTAATCACGCCCCGGCAGGAGCTTGCGCGCTTCGTCGGCGACGTCGCGCACGGTCCGCTCGGCGAGGTCCAGGACGCCGATCGACTGCGCCTTGCGCTTGCGGTGGCGGCTGCGCACGCGCAACGCGACCAGCGCCGTGCCGGCCCCCGCGCCGACGACCGCCGCGACCGCCGGGCGCGCCCAGTTGCGCGGGTCGCGCATCGACGACAGCTCCCACGCGTCGAGCTCGTCGGCCGCCAGCTCGGTGAGGCTGACGAGCGTGCGCTCCAGCCGCCGCGCGAGATCCTCCGGCGGCTCGACCGGCTTCAGCGCCGCGCGCAGCCGCTCTTCGAACTCGGTCGTGCTCATGAGGTCGGCTCCGGGTGCGCGACGATGCCTTCCAGCTGCTTGATCGCACGGTGCAGCAGCACCTTCGTGGCGCCGTCGGTGCGCCCGAGCGCGCGCGCGATCTCGCGATTGTCCATGCCGAGCGCGAAGCGCATGATCAGCGCCTCGCGGCGGTCGTCGGGCAGCTGCTGGACGCCGGCGAGGATCTCCTCCAGCTCCTCACGGCCCTCGACGAGCGTCTCGGTCGTGTGCGGCGACGAGATCACGGCCGCGTCCTCGATCGCGGCCTGCGGCTTGCGCGCGCGGTCGCGGTAGAAGTTGGCGGCGAGGTTGTGCGCGATGCGGATGAGCCATGGCCGCAGCGGGCGGCCGTCGGACTCGCGCAGCGCCCGCTCGTAGTGGCGGTACGCCTGCAGGAACGTCTGCTCGGTGAGGTCCTCGGCGTCGTGATGGTTGCCGACGCGGTAGTACGAGTACGAGTAGACGTCCCGCAGATGGGTCCGATACAGGTCGGAGAACTCGCGGTCGAGCTCTGCCTTGGATCTGCTCGGGGGGTCGGACACCGCATCGCAGTATCGCGCTCAGAGAGCGGCGAGGCTAGGCCGCCTTCGCCTTTGCTGGACGCACGGACGGCTGCGTGACCGACGCGGTCCACTGCTCCGGCGCGATCCGGCCCTCCACGAGCGCGGCCAGGCCGGCCGTCGCGGGCGCGCTCACGCCCGCTCTCTCGAGCATCGCGGCGAGTAGCGCGACGCTGTCGACGGACTCCGCCGCCTGCCCCAGCACGCGGGCGATCTCGTCGGCTGAGAGCCCCTGCGCGAGCAGCTCGCCGGCGCGGCGGTTGCGGCTGCCGTCGGCGACGACGGTCGCGACGAGGTCGCCCGCCCCGGCGAGGCCGGCGAACGTCGCGGCCTCCCCGCCGCTGCGCTGCGCCAGCTGGGCGATCTCGGAGAAGACCTTGCCGGCTGCGGCGCCGGCGACGTTGGGGCCGGCGGTCGCGGCGGCCGCGGAGGCGGCCAGCGCGGCGGCGTTCTTGGCGCAGCCGGCCAGCTCGACGCCCGCGACGTCGCTGCTGGTGTGGACGTCGAAGCCGGCCGCGCCGAGGACGGTCGCAAGCTCGTAGGCGAAGGCGGCGTCGGCGGATGCGAGCACGATCGAGGCGCCGTTGACGAGCGCGTCGGCGGCGTGCGAGGGGCCGCCGAGCGCGGCGACCGAGCGGGCCGGGACGCGCTCCGCCGCGTAGGCGGACGGGAGCGTGCCGAGCGGCGGCACGAGGCCCTTGGAGACGACGAGCACGCCGGCGCGCGCTGGGATCCGCGCACCGTGCGCGGCCAGCGCGGCCGGCAGCGCCCGCGCGGGGACGGCGAGACAGACGAGGTCGTGCGCGCTCAGCTCCAGCTCGGCGGCGGGCGCGACGCGAACCTCGGGCGCCAGCGCGACGCCGGGCAGGTAGCGCGCGTTGGCGCGCTCCCGCTCGATCAGCTCGGCCTGCTCGCGCGTGCGGGTGCCGAGGTCGACCTCGAGGCCGGCCCTGGCGAGCATCACCGCGAGCGTCGTGCCCCAGGCGCCGGCGCCGATCACGGCGGCGCGCCGCAGCGGCGTCTGGCCGCCGAGCCACTCCCACTGCAGCATCACGTTGGGCCAGATGCGGTCGGTGACGGCGGCGGCGAGCTCACGCGAGGCGTCCTGGACCTGCGGGAACGTGAGCGGGTGACCGGCGCGGATGCGGATCTTGCGCGGGCGTATGCGCCAGCCCTTGCGCACGTCGGTCGTGCCGATGATCGCGAGCGGGACGACCGGGACGCCGGTCTCCAGCACGAGCCGGCCGACGCCGCGCTTGGCCTTGCCGGGCGGGCCGGGGCGCACGCGCGTGCCCTCGGGGAAGATCAGCACCGAGTCCCCGCGCGCGAGGATTGCCTTCGCGGTCTCGATCGTCTGCGTGTCGCCGTTGCCGCGCGAGACGGGGAAGGCGCCGAGCGAGTTGAGGAACCACGCCTGCAGCTTCTTCTTGAACAGCTCCTCCTTCGCGACGTAGTACAGCGGCCGCCGCGTCATCGTGCCGATGATGAAGGGATCGAGGAAGCTGCGATGGTTGGCCGCGAAGATCACGGGCCCGTCCGGGATGTGCTCACGGCCGATCCGCGACAGCCGGAAGTACAGGTGGAAGAACGGCTGGAAGAACGCGCGCACGATCCAGTAGACGATCGGGTTGACGCCGCGTTCGCGAGCACGCCGGTGCAGGGCTTCGTTTCTCTCGCTCATCGGAGTTACGTACACACGCCCCCGACGCGCGTTACAGACCTGTGTCCGCGGCGCCGACGACGCGCGGGGTGCGCTGCGGATCGGCAGCTGCGGTGCAGCGACCCGGGCAGGCGCGCGGCCGCGCGGCCGGCGTCGGGCGCGCGAGCCCGCGCTATGGTCCTTCCGACGATGTCCTTCGACACGAGACGCACGCTCCGCGGAGCGCTCGCCGGCGCGCTGGCGACCGGCGTCTGGGCGCTGCAGCAGCCGCTCGACAAGCGCGCGTTCGGCTCGTGCTACGACGACGTCGAGCTGCTCGGGCGCTTCGTCACCGGCACGCGTGACGGCTGGTTCGCGCCGGGGCTGGCGCTGCATGTCGGCAACGGCGCGCTGTTCGGCGCCGTCTACGCGCAGCTGGCACCGCTGCTGCCGGGTCCGCCCGCGGCGCGCGGCACGTTCGTCGCGCTCGCCGAGCACGTCGCGCTGTGGCCGGCCGGCCGCCTCAGCGACCGCCACCACCCCGGCCGCGACGAGCTGCCGGTGCTGACCGGCAGCCGCCGCGCCTTCTGGCAGGCCGCCTGGCGCCACGCCCTCTTCGGCGTGCTGCTGGGCGAACTGGAGTCGCGCCTGAACCCGCAGCCGCTGCCGCCGGTCGAGCCCGATCCCGACCCGCTCGAGCACCACGTCTCCAGCAACGGGCACGGCGACATCGCGCGCGCCGCCGGCGTCGCCCGCGTAGACTCGGGCATTCCGCCCGAGTAGCTCAGCTGGTAGAGCACCTGTCTTGTAAACAGGGGGTCAGGGGTTCGAGTCCCCTCTCGGGCTTACGTCTCGATGCCCGTCGCGACTGGCGTTGCGGCGGTCTCCCCGCTCCCGGCGACTGCGCCTCGGTCGACGTGATCACGGGTTGGTCCCGTTCCTGGTCCCATTCGGCATCGCCCCGTCGATCATGCGGTCGATGCGCTCGCCGTAGTCGCGCTGGCGCGACTGGATCACCTGCGCGTAGATCTGCAGCGTGACCTTCGGGTCGGTGTGGCCGACCTGCGCCATCACCCACGGCACGTCCGCACCGCCGGCCAGCAGCAGCGAGATGAACGTGCGCCGCAGCGTGTGCGGCGTCACCGCCGGCAGGCCCGGCAGCGTCTGCGCCGCCAGCGCCGTCGCCGGCGCGAGCACGGCGGTCCGCACGCCCGAGGGCGTGTAGCGCTCGCCGCGCGTGTTGGCGAACAGCGGCTGGTCATGCTGCAGGCGCGCGACGTGCGCGGTCAGCTCCGCGGCCAGCATGTCGCTCAGCACGATCTGACGGCGCCCCGCGTCGGTCTTGGAGTCGGCGATCAGCAGCCGCCTGTTGACGAGGTCGACGTCGCGCACGTCGAGCGCGCACAGCTCCGCGATCCGCGGACCGGCCAGCAAGAGCGTCGCGATCGCCGGGCGCCGTGCCGGCTGGCTCGCCGGCGTTCTCCAGACGAGGCCGCGGCGCACGCGCGAGACGAGCGAGTCGCTGATCCCGTGCGCGCGCGCGAGCGCGACGTTCGACTCCATCGAGCTGCGGAGCTGCTGGACGCGCTCCCAGTCGAGCGGGCCGGCGGCGTCGAGCCGGCCGGCGGCGTCCAGCAGCGCCGCCGCCTGGTCGGGCTCGAGGAAGGAGCGCCGGCCGCGCTGCGTCTTCAGCCGGCGCCGGCGGCCCTTCGCCGGGTTCGGCTGCTCGACCGGCAGCTTGTGCTCGGCGGCGACGTCGAGGATCTGCGCCAGCAGCGCGATCGTCGCGTTGACGCTGTCGTTGGACAGCGAGCGCAACCCCGCTGCGCGCGCCGCGTCGCGCTCGGCGAGCTTCGCGGCGCGGTAGCCGTCGACGGCGCGGACGTCGATCTCCGACAGCCGATGGTCCTTGAAGTGGGGCAGCAGGTGGTTGGAGAGCCGCCACTCGTAGTCCTCGACGGTGCGCCGGCTGAGCCCGCGCGCCTTGCCCGTGAACCATCTCGACGCGAAGGCGTGGAACGACGGATCCTCGGCGGGCGCGCGCGGCGCCCGCGGCGCTCTCCACGTGCCGCGCTGCACCTGCCCGACCAGCTCGGCGACGGCGTTCTCCGCGCGGGTCGCGTTCCAGCCCTCGTGGTCGGTGCCGAGCTTGACTCTGCGGCGTCTGCCCTCCGCGCGGAAGCGGGCGTACCACGTGACGCCGCCGTCGGCGCGCTCGTAGGCGATCGCCTCGCCGGTCGGTCTACGCGGCATCGCGCTTCGGTCCGACGCGCAACAGCGGGCCGTCGGCCGGGCGCGGCCGCGGCGCGCGGCGCGGACGCGCTCTGACCGGCCGTTGCGGACCCGCCGCCTGCGCGCGCAGGCGCTCGCGCACCTGCTCGAGCTCGAAGCGCAGCCGCCCGCGCGCGCCGCCTCCGAGCCGCAGCGCGCCCAACTCGCCGGCGTGCTCGTAGACCCACTCCGGCTTGACCTGCAGCATCTCCGCGACCTGCTCGACGGTCAGCAGCCGCGGCGGCCGCGCCGCGACCAGCTCCGCGACGCGCTGCGCGATCGCCTCCGCCAGCTCGGGGTCGGACGCCGCGCGGGCCGCGCCGCTCGTCGCCGCTTGCACGTCGCTCATCGCGGCTCCTCCGGCGACGCGGACCGCGCCGGGCCCGCCGGCATCAGCGCCGCGGCGTCGAGTCTGCGCGGGCCCGCCAGCCGCCGGCGCCGCACCGTCTCGAGCGCGATCCCATGGCGCTCGCGCTCCTGCTGGCGCGCGACGTGATCGGCGTAGGTCAGCTCGATCCGCCGCAGCACGGCGCCGCCGTGGTCCGGGTCCTCGACCGGCTCGAGCGCGAGCCGGCGCCATCCGTACGCCGCGACGAACGAGGCCAGCAGCGGGTGGACCTGCTCCAGCGCGCGCAGCCCGGCGTCGTGGTCGCGGGCGTGACGCGGCAGCAGCCGGCGCAGATGATGGAAGGCCTCCGGCCAGGTCGGGACGGCGGCTCGCGCGCCGGCCTCGATCGCGCTGACCAGCTCCGCGACCGCCGGGATGAACGGGGAGCCGTTGCGCACGAGCACGTGCAGAGCCCGCTCGACGTCGGCCGCGTCGAACGGCTCCAGCAGGACGAAGTAGGCCGCTGCGCGCGCCTCGTCCCACTCGCCCTTCCAGCAGTTCTCCAACACGACCGCGATCAGCTGCCATTCACGCGATGTCACGTGCGCTCCCCTCCAGCTCGGCGCCCGCCGGGCGCACCAGCTCCGCGAACGCCGCGGCCGCGCGAGCACGGCGCGCCGCGTTCCTGTCGGTGACCGCCGGTCCCGGCGCGGGCGACCTGGCAGCTCTCTGCTCCGCGTTGATCGCGGCCGCGAAGCGGTCGAAGTGCCGCCGCAGCGCGTCAGCGGTGAGCACGTTCGGCGCCCAGAACCTATGTCCGTCGACCCAGCGGATGACGTGCTCGACCTGCTCGGGCGTCCAACCGTCGAGGCGCATCAGCCGATCCATCTCGGTGTGCCATCTACGCGTCGGTCTGAGCCGGCGCGACGTCGGCGCCTGTTTGGTGCGAGCGCGAGCGAGTTCCGACTGCAGCCGGCAGAGGCGGACCACGTGCTCGTCGAAGACCGATGCACGCGTGTCCGCGCCCGGCGCAGTGGCTGCGTCAGCAGTCAAGTCCTCTGCTGTCCTGTCCTCTCCTGTAGGGGACTCGCCGCGACCGGGCGTGACGGGACGTGACACGTCACGGCGCGTCACGGGGCCCGGCGGTTCGTGCCAGTCGGGCTCGCCGCCGTCGTTGTCGGCGCCCGCCTCGCGCTCGCGCTGACGCGCCTTGCGGAAGGCCGCGCGGCCGCGCTCGTTGTCCTTCTCCCAACCGGAGATGCGGGCCGTGAAGCGGCCGTCGTCCTCGTCGTAGTCGTCGAGCGCGCCGAGCGTGACCGCGCGCGCGAGCACGCGCCCGACGATCGCGACGTCGACGAAGCTGCCGCGCGCGCACGAGCGCATCCCGGCCTTGACGCGGCCACCGTCGTTCTGCGCCTTCGCCTCGCACGTCAGCCAGTCGACGACCGCGGGCCCGGCCGGCCCGAACTCCTCGCCGAGCGTGACGACGTACTCGCGCCGCCACCAGGCGGAGTCCTTCGGCCACCAGACCGTGCGCCCGTCGCTCACGTGCGCGCTCCGTCCGCGTGCGACGGGACGAGTCGCAGCCGCGGTCGCGGCGTGGGCTTGACCAGCGCCGAGGCAGGTCGCAGCGGCGCCGGTCCCCCGCGCACCAGCTCGGCCGCGAGCCGCGCCCGCAGCGCGCGGTTCTCGCGCACCAGCTCGGCGAAGCGGATCGCGACGAGCTGCTCGACGAGCTCGGCGACGAGCGGGTCGCGGCTCATGCCGCTCTCCGGCGCGGGAAGACGACCGGCGGGTCGGCGCTGTCGAGCAGCGGCCAGTCGTCGAAGTCGACCTGCTCCAGCTCGACAAGCGGGCGGCGTGCGCGGGTGACCCGCTCCAGCTCGACGGACGAGCGGCGCGCGTGGGCGCGCACCTCCTCGTAGTGGCGCTCGCGCAGCGCCTCCAGGCGGCGATCCGCGCAGCGCGCCCGCAGCGCTGCGCGCACCGCCCAGCTGGCGGCGGCGCCGGCGACTGCCACGACGGCGACGAGCGCGACGAACGCGGCGATGAGCAGCAGCGCGAGCAGGAAGGTGGCGCTCTCATCGAGCACCGGTCTGCTCCGGCCGCAGGTACGTGCGATCCTGGCTGTGCATCCGAACCTCCAATTCGGGTGCCTGCCCCCGGACGTGCGCCGTCGCGGGGGCGCTCTGTTGTCGTGGTGCTGCGACTACGCCGCCGCGAACAGCTCGAGCGTGTCGCCGAACAACACGGCGGGTGCTCTGCCGAGTTCGCGTGCGAGCGCGGCCCGCGTCGACGTGTCCGGCTGCGCACGGCGGTTGACGATCCGCGAGAGCTTGAACTCGCTGATCCCGACCGCAGCCGCGACGTCGCGCTGGCTCCTGCCCGACGCGACGATCGCCAGCTTCAGCGGGGTCACGTTCGTCATGGCCAAGATATTAGGGACTACAACAAGATCTTGCAACAAGATCTTGCAATCCGGCTCTGCATGGCCAAGCTGACCGGATGGTTCCCGTCGACGACCGGCCCGATCCGGAGGAGGTTGCGCGGCGGGTGCGAGCGGCGCAGGCCTACGCGAAGCTGTCGCGCGACGAGCTCGGACGCGCGATCGGCAAGAGCGGGTCGGTGATCGACGAGATCACCGGCAAGCGGGCACGGCTGCGCGGCGCCTCATGGGACGAGCTGCGCGCGATAGCGACCCGCTGCGGGCTGCCGTTCGAATGGTTCTGGGCCGACTTCGGCCGCCTCGGCGAGATCGCGCCGAGTGGCAGAGCGCCGGCGCTCGTCAGTCATGGCATGACAGCCGCGCTCGATGCGCTCGAGGACGCGCGGGCCGTGTCAGCCGGTCTTCGCCGAGCGCACGGGAGAGGTTCGACCCGATAGCTAGCAACGCCCCGCGCACGGGCGAATCGGACGAGAGCTTCGCCGCTTCGCGTCTCAGCGCGAGCACGACCTCATGCAGCGCGACCGCCTCGGCGTGCGCCAGTCCCCTCTGCTTCATCGAATCCCTCTTGGGCGGTCGCGTTCGCCACGTTGCGCGGGCCCGCGACCGAACGGCCCACGCATGCTTCCCAGCCCCGTGACCCCTGGTCCGGCGCCCTCTGCAGCTCACCTCGACAGTCGTTGACCAGTAAAGGACTTCACTACTGAGGTGTCAACGGTGGTGTTGCGAACGGCACCCGGAAACGACGCCCCTCCCACACGTCTGCACGCTGGCGTGCAGACGCTCATCGCTCAACCGCATCGTCAGCCGGCCCGGTACGTACGGTGATTCACATGCCGCGCATCTCCACGACCGTCGACGGGGACCTCGACCGCCGCCTCCGCGCCGAGGCGCGGCGTCGCAGAATCACGCGCGCTCGACTGCTGCGCGAAGCTTCGCTGCACTACCTCGGCGTCAGCGAAGGCGCGCAGGGGCTCGCGGAGCTGCGCGCCGTCGTCGCCAGCCAGGCAGCGCGGCTCGAGCGACTCGAGCGCCAGCTCGGCGCCGGTCCGCCGCGGACGCCGCCGGGCGCGCGCGGAGCGTTGGAACGCGCGGGACCCGACCGCGGCGCGTGACCGCTGGAGCGCACGGACCCAGATGGCGACGTGACCGCCGGAGCGAGCGGGCCCCCCGCATGGCGCGAGACCGGCGCCCGCCTACCGCACCCTCACCTGCTCGCGCGCGTAGCGGGCGCAGTCGTGCGCGATCGGCCCGAAGTCGCGCGCGAGGTCCGCGGCCGTGAACGGCGGCCGCGGCTGCACTCTTATCGCGATGTTCGCGCGATCCTCGTTGCGCGAGCGGCACGAGCGCAGCGTCGCGTCGTAGCGCGAGCGCTGGATCTCGTCGGCCCGATCGGCGTTGCTCGCCGCCGTGTAGGCGAGCGCGCCGAAGCCCGCGCCGAGCGCTACGAACGAGATCGCCAGCGCGACGACGGCGAAGCGGTCCTTGTCGTCGTAGAGCCGCCGCATCGCCGCCCTCCACCCGCCGCCGCTCATGCCCGCCCCCGCGCCTGCAGCACGATCAGCGCGGCCGAGCCCGCGATCGTGAGGCTGAACCCGATGATCGCGAACAGGACCCTGTCGAGCGTCCCCGTGACCTTCTCGAGATCGGCCTGGTCGGCCTTCTCGCGCTGCAGCAGCTCGACTCTCGCGTCGAAGCGGTCGGCAAGCCTGTCAATCCGCTCCCCAAGCTGCTCGGCGCGCCGATCGGCGCCGGCTTTCACATGTGTGAGCCGCTCGCTGAGGGCTTCGTAGCGGGCGGCGGCGTAGTCGTCTGGCGTCATCGCCGCCCTTTCTGACTCACCGCACTGTGTCGAACGAGATGCCGTCGAGCGCGACCGACGTTACGCCCGGCTCGAAGATGGCGTAGACCGCGCCGTCGGTTGAGATCCCTACAGGCACGAGGCTGTCGGGCTGGGCAGCGGCCGCAGCCACTACCGCCAGACTCGGCCGATAGCCGGTCGGCAACGTGAACGCGATCGGGACCACAGTCCCGTTCGTGTTCATCGAACCTGCGAGGTAAACGCGTGATCCTTGGCGCCAGAAGCGCGGCGCCGGAGATCCGGCTGACCAACCGTTCGCGGGCGCCGGCTGGCCGACACCGCCGACAATCCGTGCACTCCCGGCCTCCGCGCCGACCTCGTGCCACACCGAGCCGTCGTCGTAGTAGAGCGTTGCGATGTCGGTCGCGTAGAACGTCCGGCCTCTGAGATGCGTCGTCGGCCGGTCAGACAGTCTGCCCTGCCCGTAGCCGAGCGAGAACGCGTCGAGCTGGTCGCGCAGTCTCAGGATGTCTCTGGGGACGTCAGCGGGGTCGCCGCCCGAGGGGGCGTGCAGGCCCAGGCGGGTTGAGGGAGATACAGGCATCGGGTCAGCCCTCCAGCGTGGCTTCGTAGGTGGTCATCGGGAGTTCGTGTGCGCGGCGCGTCATCAGACGACCATCGCGAGTCGGTTGAACGCCGGCGCCCACAAGCTCGGCGGCGAGTCGGTCGAGTGCGTCGTGCCGGTGATGGCGTTGCGCAGCGCGTAGGCGGTGCCGGCGGAGCGGTCCTCCAAGAACCCGTCGCGCTCGTCCCACTGCGCGTATGCGAGAGCCGCGATCGTGTCGAGGTCGAGCGTCTCGAAGTCGGCGTCGTCGCTCTGCTCGATCACGGCCGCGAGCGCGATCAGACCGCTGAACCTGTCGCCCACTGTCCAGGTGCCGTGGGGGTGGATCGTGTAGGTGTGGTCGGGAGAGCCGTTGGCGTGCGCGACGACGCCGGTCGCCATGTTCTTGTGGTGGAACCGCGGCGGCGTTCTGTTCGGCGTGAAGAAGGTGACGGCGATCATCTGCCACACCCCGGCGGTGAGTCGGATCCCGGAGGCGCTGCTCGACGTCGACTCAGGGTTGTAGACGTCGAGGATCAGCTCGCCGCTGCTCGACATGCGGAAGGCGAACGGGTCTCTGGTGTCGCTCTGCGCCGGGGCCGCGTCGGCGCGAAGCAGGCCCATCGCGGGGGAGACGCTGTCGGGCTTGAGCACCAGCACGAACGTCGCGTTCGGCTGCTCCTGCGGCTCGATGCCCGGCAGCAGGCGGACGAGGTCGGTGCCGTCGAACGAGCGGGAGCCGCCGCCGTGCGGGGTCGGCGCGATCGGGGTCGCGACCAGGTCGCCGCTCGGCGCGCTTTCGTCGCCGCCGACGTAGGCCGTGACCGTCCAGGTGTGCTCGACGCCGTTGGTGAGCCCGGTGTCCTCGAACGCGACGGTGCCTCTGTCGCCGGTGCCTGCACCGTCGTAGACCTCGACGCCGTCGCGGTAGACGCGGTAACCGTCAGGCGGGGTGTTCAGCTCGGTCCAGAAGACGACCGCCCGTCTGTCGCCGACGCCGACCATCGCATCGCCCGGCGTGGCCGGTGCGCTGCCCCACCAGCCGCCCGGTTCGTCGGTCGAGTGCGACGTGCCGGTGATCGAGGTGCGGTCCGCGGCGCCGTCGCTGCCGCGATCGTTCGTGAAGCCGTCGCGCTCGTCCCAGAGGTGCAGCGGCGCGGCGGCCTCGATCGCTGCGCTCGACGTGAACGTGTTGCGGATCGCCGAACCCCTGTAGGCGTCATACAACGCCACCGACGCGATCAACGCCTGTCCTCTGATCACCCAGCCGAGCAGCGATCTGAGGTCGGCGTAGCTACCGCCTCTCGTTTCGCTCGGGGCCGGGTGCACGGGGGTCGACCCGTCGGCCGGGACCCAGCTGAACACGCACTGAACCGATCCGGCCGTCTTCGAGACCATGACTGTGCCCCACGTGTTCAGCGGCACAGGCGAGGTCTCGACGAAGTTCGCGGAGCCGGCAGACTCGAAGATCGCGAGCGGGCCGCCGTCGAGCCCGAACTGGTAGCCGTTGGAGAGGTCGCCGATCCAGGTCTGCGTTGCTCTCGACAGCAGTTTCAGCGTGACCGCCAGCACGAAGTCATCAACCAGCGGCGCGCCGAGCGCGAAGCGCAGCTCGTCACCGCTGGCGAACAGCCGGGAGCCGGCCATCAGCTCGTGTGCTCCAGGATCACCGTGATCACGCCGTCGGTCGGTGAGCCGGATACGTCGCTGATGACGACGTCGACGTAGTCGCCGTCGGCGAGCGTCACATTCGTCGGATCTCTGGCTGCGGCCGTCGTTGTCGCGACGAACGGCGCGCCGCTCGTGCCGAAGCCGCTGACGTCCGCTCTGCCCTTGCGCACGCGGAAGCTGAACGATGTGCCGCCGCCAGCGACGTAGCGCACGGCGGCGAGCGTCGCCGCCTGGCCGGACGCGAGCGACACGAAGAACCCCGGCAGCGTCGCAGCGAGCACCGGGCCGGCGAGCGCGAACGTGTGGACGCTGCGCAACGTCTTGGCCGGCGGCGTGATCCATCTCGTGTCGAAGTCGGCGCTCGACGCCTTGACGAGCTGCTGCCCGCTGCTGCCGCCAGTCGCGACGCCGGGGCCGGTCGCGCCCGTGGCCCCGGCTGCTCCAGTCGCCCCGGTGTCGCCTCTGGCGCCCTGACCGCCGGTCGCGCCGGCGGGACCCTGGTCGCCCCGCGGCCCTCCCGGCCCCACGACGAGGTTCTCCTCGCCGACCTGCGCGACGATCTTCGGCACCAGGTAGTCGACCGTGAGCGTCTGCGAGATCCCGCCGACCTCGACCTGCACCGGCGTGTCTCGGTAGCGAATCTCTTCGGCCACAGCTCAGCCCTCCAGCAGGTCGTCGTAGTTGGTCACGCTCGCGTTCAGTCCGGCGTACGTCGTCTCTGCCGCGATGTCGTCGTAGACGGCGTAGTCGACGATCAGCACGTCGTAGATGAGGCCGGCCGGCACACGGGCCAGCACCCGCGTTCTGATCTCGTCCGCCGTGATCCCGTCGTCGCGTGACTGCGAGGCGTGCAGCGTGCCGTCGGCTCTCCAGCCCGGGGTGAGGGCGTCGCCGAACTCGCGCAGCTCGTCGGCCTGCTCGAGCAGAATCGCGGTCAGCTCGAACTGCATGACGTCGTCCGGAGTCGACGTCGACTGCTGCAGCCGGAACTGGCCGAACACCGCCCCCGACGGAGGTGTGAACGTGCTCGACACGCGTGCGTCGTCAAGGCCCTCGTCCAGGAAACCCGGTCCGAACGAGGTCGTCAGCGCCGCGCCGCTCACGTCGAACCAGGCGACCGCCCATTGCAGGCCCTGCGGCTCCGTCGTCTGCGACGCCGGATCGGAGACGTTGACGTACGCGGAGATCGTGTACGGACGCCGCGGGATGACCGGCAGCGCAGATCTGCCGGTCCCGCCGAGCACGAACCGCACCGAGCGGTACTCCGTGTCGCTCGGCTGCGCACCGGTGACGCGGTAGCACCACTCGATACCCGGGTGCCACAAGCACGCCACCCGGCTGAGCGTCGCGCCGAGGATACCGCTCGATCCGGCCGCGCTCGCTCCGGCGGTGTTGACCTGAGCGCGCGGGTTTGTCGCCAGATTGACGCGCTGGAGGCCTCTCACGCGCGATCTCTTGATCATCACGCGGCCGTGGTACGGCGCGTCGATACCTCTGGGCAGGTTCGGGTCGTAGCGCTCGCGCAGTTCCACGCCACCGCCGCCCGTGAACCGCTCCGCGAACGATCTGATCGAGAGCGGGCGCCCGCGCGAGAACCCGTCGCGTTCGCGGATCGCGGCACGCCGGTCGGCGTCGTCGAGCCCCTCGATGTCGCGGACGCCGACAAGCTGGCCGAGGAACGGCAGCATGTCGAAGCCGCCGTCGACCGCCTCTCTAGCGCCCGGAGCGGCGGTGACGTGCGTCGCTCTCGACCAGCCCGAGCGGACGACCGTCTGCATATAGCCCTCGCGGACCTCGTCCACTCTGACGCGCTCGTCCCATGCACGCACCATGTCTGAGATCGGCTGGCGCATACGGCCGAGCGCCTCGCACAGGTGCGCCAGCGGCCAGCCGTTCTCCTCGTCCGCATAGGCGAGCGGCGCCACCGCGGCGTAGAGCACGGCGCCGCACGAGCCCAGCGTGGGCCCGCCGTCTTCGTACTCCAGTTCCAAGATCACGTCTCCTTCGGCCATCAGCGAATCTCCGGGGTCGGTGGTCGTCTCCAGCCGGCGCTCGTTCGCACCGACACATCGTGTTCGACCCAGCCGGCCGTCGTGCGAACCGCCGTCGTCGCCAGGCGGGCGGGGATCGGCGCCGGCTCCGCCAGCGAACTCGCGCCGCTGGTGCCGCTTTGGTCAGCGGAGCCGATGACGTCCTCGACCGGTGCGCTCGCGCGCCGCTGGTCGAAGAGCCAGAGCGCTCTCGGACTCGACACGAACGCCCAGTCGACCAGCGCGTTGACCTGCGAGAGCGATCTGACCGTCTCGTACGACAGCGCCTGGTTCCAGACCGCCGCCGCGGCGAGCTCGCCCGTGTAGTTGTAGGTGTCGCTGCTCTGATACTTGCCGAACGTCACGACGCCGTCGGCGCCGATCGACGTGCAGTTCGGCGACGGGCTGGCAGCGGTCTCCTGCTTCCACAGTCTCGTGTCGAAGTCGTAGCTGTGGAAGTCCGCCTGGACGGAGCCCGATCTCTTGGTGATCGCCAGGATGCGCCACTTGCCCCTGACGACGTGGACGCTCGGCGAGCTCACCTCGGAGTAGCCGAAGCCGGACCCCGGCGTCCCGGCGTAGAGGTAGAGGGCGCCGCCGCTGAGGATCTCGAGGCCGTAGCCGTACGCCAGTCTGCCCGCGGTGTGCGGCAGGTAGACCGTCTCGAGACGCGCCCCTCTCCAGCGCAGCATCGTGGCGAACGTCCAGTCGCCCGTGATGTCCGCCGCGCCGCGGTTGCAGCGCAGCACGTCGTCGGTGCTGTCGAACATGCGGACCGGCACCTACTCGACCTCCCAGTCCTGCAGCGGTTCGCAGGGCGCGCCGACCGGATCGTCGTGGTGACAGCGGTGCAGCTTGACGCGGCTCAGCGTGTCCTCTCTCCCCCCGGGGATCGTGCGCAGGCTCGGTGCCAGCGCGACGAGCGCGTCGAAGGTCGCGGCGGCGACGGGATCGCCGTCGTCAAAGATCAGGTCGGCTTCAAGGCGCAGTCTGGCCATCGTCCACCTCAGCTCTTGATCCACAGGTCGCCGTTGGCGCTGACAGTGTTCGACGGCGCGTCGAGGCCGATCCATACGACGAGCGCGTAGCCCGCCGGTCGCACGGTGGCGGTGCTCGATGCGTAGCCCACGGCCTTGCCGTCGATCGGGGGATCGATCCAGCCAGTCGCGTAGTCGGCGGAGCCGGTCTTCGCGAGCAGTCTGCCGCTCGTGCCGCCGGTCGCCACGCCCTGGCCGGGGGCGCCGGCAGCGCCGGTCTCGCCGCGCGCCCCCGGCGCCCCGTCGGCGCCGGACGGACCGGGCGGGCCCGTGAGCGCGGCGGTGCCGCCCGCCTGCGCGATCACGTCGGCTGCGAGCCGCTCGCGCGTGAGCGGCACCTCGAACCCGTTCTCGACGACTTTGACCTCTGTGTCGCTCGTGTAGATCGCCATCGGACTCAGCTGCCGATCACTCTGCCGGTGATCCCTCTGTCCTTCGGGCGCGGCAGCGGCGCGCGTCCGCCCAGCGGAACGTTGGCCTGCACCCAGCCGGCTCCACCGTCCAGCCGCAGGCTGTCGATGTAGTGGACTCCGGGCACGTCGTTGAGCACCTGCGCCAGCTCGAGATAGCGGACGACCGGCTCCTGGATCCACGTCGCGTCGTCGGCCTGATCGCCATCCTTTCCGCGCCCCCAGTTCGCCGGCTCGAGATAGTCGGTGATCGCCGCGACCGCCGCCAGCTGCACCGTCGCAGCGTCGTAGTCGGGCCACGCGACGGCGGTGAAGTCGACGCTGATCTCGGTATACGACGGCCCGATCACCGAGACCCGCCAGTTGACCTCGCGCATCGACTCCAGCGTCGTCTGCACCGCCGTGAGCACCGCAAGCTCCGGTCGCTCGCCGGCCTCGTCGATGACGGCGACCGTGACCGCACGCTCAGCCGCGACCTGGTATTCAGCCTCCTGGATGACAGTGAAGCCGTCAACCGATCCACCCCCGGTCACGACGAAGCTCCACGGTCCATAGGGCGTCCACTCCAGGGCAGGAAGGATGACGACGAATTCACTCCCACCGCCGGTCACATCGGCGGTGTAGAAGACACGCTCGAAACTTCTTCTGACCTCGTCTGCCGTGGCCGGTCCGTCTTCTCCCCATTCGATATGGGCCTGCTCGCCGGCGGCAAACACGTAGCCGTTGAAGCTTTCGCTGATGATCTCGATGATCTCCGGTCTGTCCACGACCAGGTTGATCGCGAGCGCGCGTTCGACGCCGTCGACCTGACGCGCGATCGCGGCGAAGTCGTCGGGCAGGATCGGCGTCGGGGAGGCGAGCGCGAGCGTGTCGACGAGACGCTCGAGGTACTCCTCGTCGGTCTCGGCGTCGCGGCCGCCGGAGGAGACGTTGGGCGCGTCGATTCTGATCGATCTGATGAACTCGAGCGCCCGCAGCGAGACGATCTCGTTGTCGCTGTCGAGGCCGTTGCCGGCGCTGCCCTCTCTGCCTGGCGCCGCCTCGAGCTGGACCTGCACGTTCAGCCCTCTGCTCGGTCTCAGCGTCGCGTCTCTGACGACGACCATCGTGACGCCATCGTCGCCGGCGGTCCGCACGAGCACCTCGAGTCCGGCGGGGACCGTGTAGCCGGCCTGATCGCGCACCGTGACGGTCGCGTCGACGCTCGCCGGCAGCGCCAGCCTCGGCGCGACGAGGTGGACCTGCTCGCCGAGCGGGCGCATGATCTGCTCGATCGGCACGTCCGCGGCGATGTCGCGCTCCTCCGCGATCATCTGCGCGTGGGCGCTGATCAGCCACGTCATCAGGTCGCCCGGGGCCGGCTCCCAGCCGGGCAGCGCCTCCTGCAGGTACGAGATCGCGATCTGCTCCAGCTCCGCAGGGTCGGTCTCGATCTCGGGTCGGATCACGGCCACGTCAGTACTCCTCCTCGATCAGGATGCGGATGCTCTCGGCGCGCAGGTCGCCGAGCGACTCGACCAACTCGGCGACGACCTCGGCGCGTGGCTCGGAGGTCACGAGCGCCTCGCGCAGTTCGTCGACGTCGACGCCGCCGGCGGTCATCATGTAGTTGGGAACGCCGAACTCGGGCGCCTCGACGCGCCAGCCGAGCTCGGTTCGGGCGGCAGCCTCGACGCACTCGGCGACCTGCTGCGGCGAGTCCTGCTCGACCGCCGCGAACGTGCCGCGGTCGAGCCGCAGCGGCAATGAAAGGTGTGGGGTGTCGATCATCTCTTCAGTCCTCCGCCCAGTAGCCGATGCCGTCGAGCGTCCAGCGGTCGCCTCTGACCGTTCCGGACGGGATGACGTCCGCAACCACGTCACCGGTTCTCTTCACGGTGATGCGCCCCGTCAGGGCGGTGCCGACCGACGCCGGGAAGCTGCGATCGGTGCCCGGCCAGGAGCCTCTCGGCAGCTCGAGCAGCTTCTGCCCTCTGGTGATGGCCGCGGTCGTTCTGACGACGCCGCGCAGCGTGACCCAGCCGTCCGCCGACTTCGCGCAGCCGACCGGTGAGGTCGTCGCGTCGTCCTGCGCCCAGCCCGAGGCCGGCGTCAGGTTCTGCCAGTCCGGCATGGTGCCGGTCCACTCCGCCGCGACGACCCAGGCACGGCCGATCTCCGACATCACGACGAGGCAGCGGTCGCCGCGCGCCGGCACGGCCGTCGCGTTCGCAGGCCAGCCGACGACCGGCCACGCGTGGCGCGCCGGCTCGTCGCCGTCGAAGTCGTCGATCGTGACGGTCAGCTCGTCAGGGTCGGGGTTGGAGACGCGCGCCTCGCGCGCGACCGGCTCGGAGCCTGTCTCTCTGCGACGCAACGCGCTCATTCGTCGTCGTCCTTGTCGTCGTCTCTCTTCGTTCTCTTGCGCGTTCTGACGAGCGTCACAGTGGCGGTCGCGTGGTAGCGCGAGCGGCGGTACCCGCCGACCAGCCAGCGACCCGCGGCCGGGCCGCAGTCCTCGTCGAGCACGACGATCGAGCCCGGCGGGACGTCCCAGATGGCGGCATCGCAGGTGACGTCGATCCGCCGCATCCGCTTGTGCGGCGCCCACTCCCAGTCGATCGTGTGGATTCCAGGCGTCTGCTCGCCGATCCGCTTGCGCGCGCGGCTGGTGCGCAGCGCTCTCTCGGGCAGGTAGTAGGCCTTGTTCGACGCGACGAAGAAGATGAAGTCGTTCTGGTCGGCGGTGCGGGTGGCCGCGTCCCAGTACGTCTCGCCCTTGATGACGGCCAGCAGTTGGTCCTTGCTGCTGTCCTCGTCCTCGTCGGGGTCGTCGTTGCGGAACGCCTCGATCAGCTCCTGCGCCTGCGACTCCCAGCGGTCGTAGAGGCCGGCGTTGCCGCGTCTCAGCACCTCGTGCGCGATCGCGCCGACGCTCCAACTCGTGTGGGTTCGCGCCAATCTGATCGCGCCGGCCTCGCCGGCGAAGCCGGGGTCGCGCAGGAACGCCTCGGCGCTGAACTCGACGTCGATCGCGCCCGCTCGCAGAAATCTGCCGCGATGGCTGCGCGAGCGCTCGGGGATCGCCCCGAGCACGCCGAGCCGGCCGCGCGTGTCGGCCTTCGTCTCGTTCGTGAGCGCCGACTCCTCGATCGCGGCGACGATCAGCGCCTGCGTCGCCTTGTCGTTGGCGCTCAGCTCGCGCGCGACCGTCAGCAGCTGGTTGGCGACGTCGAGCTGCCGCGTCGCCGCCCACACCAACTTGACTCTCACCTTCGCATCGTCGTCGATGCCCTCGGCGCGACGGTCGTCGGCGTTGGCGAGGGCGCTTCTGCGCTTGCCTCTGGAGGCGCCCTTCAGCGAGCCGCGCCCTCTGCGCTCCTGCTCGCTCGGGTACTCCAGGATCAGCTCGTCGATGCCCGCCTTCTTGCACAGTCTTCTGACGAAGGCTTGGTGATCGGTCGCGCTGGAGTCGGCGAGCATGACTTTGCCCTTGGCACGCAGCCTGCAGATCGTGGAGTCCTCGAACGTCAGCATGAAGCTGTCGTCGCGTTTGGCGATCGACCGCAGCCAGTACTCGACGCCGTCCAGCTCCAGCCGGACCTCGCGCTCGAGCCGCTCGTCGTCGTCCGCTCTGGGCTTGAAGAGGCCGGAGTCGACGAGCACGCGCTCAGGGTCGATCACGCCCATTCTCACGACGGACGAGCCGACGAGGCTGAGCTCCTCCTCGAAGGCGGTCAGGCCGTCGCCGACGAGCAGGTCGACGCCCTTGCCGTCGAGGCGGATGTCGCCGTCGAGCTGACGCGCGTCACCCGGAAGGGTGTACAGCGCGCTCATCTTCTCGCTCTCCCGCTCCACACTTTCGGCGCTCTCGGCTTCGCCGTTTCGGTCTTTCTTCTCTTGACCTCCCGCCGCCACCAGCTGCCTCTCGGCAACTTGATTCTCTCCTTGAGCTTGTCGCCGGGCTTGAGGTGGTTCATTCTGCGCACGTAGCGGGCCGCGGCAGTGATCTCGTTGGTGGCGTGGAGACCGAGCTCCTCTTTGACGATTCTGCGCAGGTCCTCTCTGCCTTTGACGGTGTAGGAGCGCGTCGGTCTCGCGATCGGATCTCTGCGCTTGAGCAGGTCGACCGGGACGTACATTCTCAGCGTCACCGTCACGAACGCTCGCACGCGCGTGTTTCTGACGACGTCGACCTCGCCCCACTCGAGCTTCTCGACGAACCAGCGGCGGTGGTGATGGGGGACCTGCCCGCGGATCCGCAGCAGCGTCGGACGGTCCTCTTTGCGGTCGAACGGCAGTCGTGCGAAGTGGTCGAGCACGCGCATGTCGCGCTCGCAGTCGACGTCTCTTCTCCGCGGCCAGCCGCCCAGGATCAGTCTCAGCCGCAGCTGCGGGGCGCTCGTCCCACGGAAGACGGTCGCCGAGGTCTGTCCCGGCCGCGTCTCGTCCTCCCAGCCGCCGTATCCGCCGAAGGACTGCGGATAGCCGTCGTCGAGGTGCGCCTTCACGACCAGGTCGTCCTCTTTGCTGACCAGTCTGACGACGTCGTAGGCGGGTCTGTGTCTCTTTCTCTTGGTCGTGCGGCGTCTGTCCGGCAGGGTTCTCGGCCCGTTCTCGGACTGCATGTGCGCCTGGCGCTGCGCCGCGCGCGTCGCTCTCGCAGTGAGCCGGCTGATCACCTCAGCCAGCGTCTCGGGCATCCAGTCGCTCTTGTCGCTCATCGCCATCCCCACTGCTCTTCGTCGTCGAGGTTGCGCACCGTCGAGCGCGCGACCTCGCGACCATCCAGGTACTGATGGACGTGAAGGTCACGCTGCGCGCCCGCCCCGCTGCCGAACGGCGAGGCGGATTCGGCACGCTCCATCAGCTGACGCGAGCGATGCGCAGGCGTCACGTCGGAGCCGGCCGGGAGCTGCACGATCTCCGGGCCGCGTTCGCCGACCAGTGTCGTCTCGCCATGGCGCACGCGACCGCCGTGAGCCCGCTCGGTGGTCGCGCCCGGCGCGCGACCGGGGCGCGCTGTCTGAGCGGTCGGGTCCGGCACGAGAACCTTTTCGGCGGTCGAGCCCGAGCTCTCGTGCTCCTCGTCGTAGGAGTACCATCCGAGCGCGAGCCCGCCCACCTTCGCCACCTTCCACGGGGCGACCTCGAGCAAGGCGCCGCCCCGGGCACGCCACAGTTCCCCCTCAGCGGCCTCTCCGCGCGCGAATCTGGCCTCCGTGTCCCACCACTCGACTACCGTCGCGCCAGTGCCGACGAGATCCGCGGCTCTCCCGAACCGTTCGGTCCCTCGGGCGATCGTGCCGACGATTCCTCTCTCATTTCTCAGCAGAGCGGGGAGGCCGCCGCCCGAGCCCGGGAGCCAAAACGGCACGGTGCCCGTATCGAGGGCCAGTTTGCCGGTGTTGTAGTCGTGTGCCGCCTGGCCGAGCCACGCGCTCCCGGGGATGACGTCCCACACGGGCCCGATCACGTCGCTCAGCGTCGCTGGCGCCTCGCCCGGCCACGCCGAGTGTTTGAGGGCTGGATCCTCATCCGGCGGCGTCGACATCGACGGCGGCATGACGCCGTTGTATGCGTAGTACAACTCTGGGAACGGCATCGTCGGTGTCGGTCTCGGAAATCTCAGCTCCGACATGAACGGATGCTTCGGTCTCGGCGGGAGCAGCGGCGACGGTCTCAGCAGCCCCAGTGCGCCGAAGAACTTCGAGTTCCGTCGGGTGACCGCGGGCGGCAGCGGTCTCGGCCGCGGCGCGGCAGGCGTGACAGGCGACACGGTCGCCGTCGGAGACAGCGGATAGACCAGCCCCTGGGTACCCGGCGTACCGTTCCCGGCGCTCCAGACGCCCCTCCCGCCAGACTCCTTGTAGCCCTGGTAACCGACGACACCGGAGCCGGTCGGGGGTGGGGGAAGCGTCTGTCTTCTCGGCGCAGGCGGCTTCGGCAGCGGTGACGGGACGTCCCAGGGCATTCTCGCCGCCCCGGTGATGTCATTCCACGAGGCTCCGGTCATCGTTCATCCCCACATGAGCTTGGCGACGTGGTGCGCGAGCCGCTCGTCGCGTTTGGCGGCGTACTTGTCAGCCCCGGCGAGGCGCTCGCGCCAGAACACGCGCTCGAGCGCATCGCCGGCGACGAGCCGCTCGGCGATCCGGTCCAGCCCGAGTGCCAGCGCAAGCTCCACATGACTTTGCTCGCCGAGGCTCAGCGCCCCGGGACGATCGCCTCCGCGATCTCACGGGAGGTGTCGGTGAGCCAGCGCTCGATCGTGTTGGCGAAGTCGGAGAGCGCGACAACGTTGACGACCGGGATCGAGCCCTCGCCGCCGACGGTGAACGCCGAGTGGACGGCGCCGCGCGCCGACAGCGCCTGCGGCAGTCCGACAGCCTCGCTGTAGTGCACGTCGAAGCGCAGCGGGCCGTAGGAGCCCTCCAGCGCGGTCAGCCGCGGTCTGCCCTCGTCGTCGACGCCGTCGCCCGCATACAGCCCGGCGACGGTCGCGGCGACGAAGTCGCCCATCCAGTCGATCGTTCCCGGCGTGCCGGTGAGCGTGCTTGCGAAGTCGTGGTCCGGGACCGTGACGCGCGCGATCAGCTCGTCGCCCCAGCCGGGCAACGGCAGGAACAGCTCCGCCTGCTGCCGGCGCTCGACGTAGGTGCGCCGCAGGCGCGCCAGCGGCGAGTCGGCCGCGGCGGCATCGCTGCCCGCCGCGGCTGCCTCGCCGTGCTCGACCTCGTCGACGACGTCGTCCGCCGCGAACGGATCGGGGTTCGTCACGACGGGAACCAGGTGCCGACCGGCGTCACGATGACTCTGTACAGCGAGACGCCGTCGCTCTCGGATCTGAAGGACGGCCGCGTGACCTCCTTGAGGATCCCTCTGATCGACTCGCCGCTTCCGGGCACCTTCGTTCTGTCGTCGGCCATCGCGTAGTACTGGACCGTCGCCGTTCTGCCGATGCGGGCGACCAGGTCGCGCCGCAGCGAGCCGTCGACCTCACCACGGTAGGCGCGCTCGAGCACCACGTCGCCGGTGGTCGGGACGCCCGCCAGCGCTTGCTGGGCGACGTTGCCGCCGGGACGGTAGCTGCGCGTCGGCGAGGTCGTGTCGCCGCCGTCGATCGCGTCCCAGTTGCCGTCCACTCTCAGGTCGGCGAGCGAGAGGGTCGCGACAAACTGCCATTCGCTCGTCAGGGGGTGAGCCATCGTCAGCGTCTCCTAGATCGTGTCGCTCGGGGCGACCTGGGTGATGGTCAGCTCGACCGTGTGCGCCGAAGGCGACGGCCGCAGGGCGAGGTAGCCGACGAGACGGGGACGTCTGCCGGCCTCGGTCTCCGCGACGACGCTGGCCGCGTACGCCTCGGCGGCGTCGCCGCCGTAGAGCGCGTCGCGCGCGTACCAGTCGGCACAGATCGCGATGACGTCGCCGGTGGCGGCGGCGGCGAGATGGCCGCGGCCGTCGATCGTCTGCATCACGCGCTTGCGCAGGACCTGCTTCGCCTGTGCGTGGACCGCCATCGTCACGCGCATCGCCGAGACCTCGGCGTACTGCGGGTATCTGATGGTGTCGACCGCGGTGATCGCGTCCTCGGCGTAGATCGCGCCCTGCGGGTCCTGCACGATCACGTTGACGCCGAGGTCGTTGAGCGTCTCGCGCTCGGCGCGGGTGAACTGCTTCACGACGCCGACCGGCGTGCGGTACTCCCCGAAGGTCCAGGAGCACGGCTGGCCGGGGCCGGCGGCGTTCTCGCGATCGGCCAGCGCCTCGCGGCCGGTGTGGACCCCGGACGGCGGCACGGGCACCGTGACACCGGCGACCGAGACGTTGATCCAGCCGGCCAGCAGCTGGATGTATCTGGCGTTCGGGAGTCCGCGGACCGTCGTGGCGACCGGCTCGATCGTGGCGACCGTCGCGGTGCGGCCGAAGTCGCCGCGGGCGAAGCGGTTGTTCGCGGCGGCGTGGTCTGCGAGCGCGGTGAAGACGTCGATGCCGTCCCACGCGGAGGCGCAGACCGAGCCGGGGCCGAAGTCCTCGTCGAAGGCCGCGAGCGCCGTTCTGACCTGGGTGTGGGTGATGCTCGTGTCGTCGTCGGCACCGTCGGCGAGCGTCGCGCCGGCGACCGTCAGCGGCCATCTGCCGTTCGTGACCGCGCTCGCGGTCACGTAGCCGGAGAGGTCGATCAGCTCGATCGCCTCGTCGATGCTGGAGACGGTGCCGCTGACCAGCGTGGAGCCGTTCAGCGTCACCGTGACAAGGCGGTCGTCGCCGCTGTCGGAGGCCGCGACGGCCACTCTGACGCCGTGGTAGAAGGTGCCCTCGCCGGCGGCCTCGACCGTCACCGTCGCGACGGGGCTGGCGCCGCCGGTGAGCGTGGCTCTCGCCACTCTCGCGGCGGGGCCGACGGCCCGCGACAACACGGCGCGGCTGCCGCCCTCGGCGAAGTAGGACTCGACCGCGCGCAGCGTCGAGGTCGTGGAGTGGTCGCCGAACGCCTGGCGGACCTGGGCGAAGGAACGGCACTCGACCGGCTCGCCAACCGGGCCGCGGTCGCTGGCGACGACCTCGAAACGAGTCGAGACGTCGTCGGCCGGGAACGGCGCGGCGCCGCGATCTCCGCGGCGCACGATCACTTCAGGCAGCGGCATCAGCTTGCATCTCCTGCGTTGGTTGCGGACAACTCGACGTGCACCGGCACGGCCTCGCTCATGGGATCTCCTCGACGGGAGTGGTGGTCAGGGCGATCTCTTCGACTCTCGGCCCGTCTTCCAGGTCGAGCGCGGGGTCTTCGATCGGCGGATCTCTGAGATCGAGCGGCAGCGGGCCGCCGAGATCCGACAGCAGGACGCCGGAGACGGCCAGCACGTGGCCCTCCGTGTACAGCAGCTGGTCGATGTCGTCCGCCGGCTCGCGCACCTCGTCGGGTGCCTCGGGCGGCGTCGCGACGACGCCGACCCAGCGGGCGGTGAAGCCGGTCGTCAGCGGCAGCTCCTGCAGCAGCAGCGCGGTCGCGCCGAGCGCCAGGATGCTGGCGGTCGCTCCGCCGACGAGCTCGTCGGCATTGCGTGTGATCGCGTGCACCTCGAGCCGAAGCGTGCCGGTGTACTCGCCGTCGCCGGCGCGGTAGCGGATGTCGTCGAAGGTGCCCGGGCAGGAGACGACGATCAGCGGCATGAGCTCCTGCGAACGCGGCTTCGGACGCTCGCGGCAGACGACGTCGAAGGGACGCTCGATCCGCTTGACCGTGCCGCCGAACGGCGTCTGCTGGCGCACGATCTCGTCGAGGTAGATGCCGAGGTGGTAGCCGAGCAGCAGCTCGCGCGCGGCGTTTCTCAGCGACCACGGCGTCGTGAACGGACCGAGCACGCGTGAGGTGTTCACGCTCACGGGCTCTCCTCGGAGTCGAGCGGGCAGCCGGCGATGATCGCCTCCGCCAGCGCCTCGACGGCGTCGTTGTAGAGCGTCGAGAAGGCGTCGAAGGCGGTGCCGGCCTCGGTGCGTTCGGGCAGCACGGACAGCTCGATCAGCTGCGCCGTGCGGTAGACGGCCGCGGTCGCCGCGGCGGCTTCGAACGCGTCGGTGCACGGGCTGCGGCCGGCGAAGCGCATCGCGACGTCGTTGCAGGCCAGCTCGATCAGCGCTCTGACCTGCGTCTCCGTCGGACGCGTCGTCTCGGTGAATCTGCCCAGCTCTCTGGCGGACGTCGCGGCGATCGAGTCGCGCCCGCGCGTGCGGGAGGACAGGACCGTGGCGACCTGGTCGGGCGTGGGCGCCCAGGCGGGAGCGGCCATGGTTACTCGTGAACCTCCGTCGGCGGCACGCTGCGCGTCGCCGGGTTGGTCTTGACGACGACGCCGCCGAGGCGGTCCTGCAGGTACTGCGAGACGATCCCGATCGCGACGAGCGCGGCGGTCAGCTTCGCGGTCGTGTCGCCGCCGAGCGTGATCCCGAACGGCTCGATCAGCGCGACCACGGTGCTCAGCAGCGCCGCCGCGGTGACGGGCAGCTTGAGCGTCGCGAGGTCGTCGAGGAAGGCGCGCAGGAAGCTCATCGCGACCCCGTCAGGAAGAGCGTGCGCTCGGCGCGGCGGCGGCGCGCCAGGCCGGGCAGCGAGACCGGCGGGTCGCCGGCCTTGTCCCACCGCAGCAGCTCGTCGGCGGCGACGTTCCAACGCTGGGCGCGCAAGGCTCTGCCGATGCCGGTGTCGCTGCCGAGCGCTCCGGTGCCGACGTTGTAGACGAACGAGACGAGCGCGTCGTGCTGGTGCTGCACGAGCGGCAGCCGCAGCGCGGTCACCGTCGGCTCGTACTGCGTCGCGAGCTGTTGCCGGAGCAGCTGACGCGCCTCGGCGTTGGTCAGCTGGCCCGGCGTGCTCTGATCCGCGACCCACGTCGCGCGCTGGTCAGCGGCGGTGACGGGCCCCAGGTGGAGCAGATGGCCGTAGCCGACGGTCGCGTGACCGGCGGGGTCCGCGTAGGGCCGCGCGTAGAAGCCCTCGAACTCCTCGATCAGCGCGAGGCCTGTCGCGGAGATCCGCAGCTGCGGGGCGGGTGCAGGCGCGGCGATGCTCGGCGGGGCCGTGGGCGGCGCACCCGCGGCGGGCCTGCCCGCCGGCGCGACCGGCGCCGCGGCCTTGCGTCTGGACCACACCCGCCAGCCGTAGCGGCGCCGCAGCGCCGCGAAGGTCTTCGGGCCGACGATCCCGTCGGCGTCGAGCCGGACGTGCCGTTGGAACGTTCTCACGGCCTCCACGAGGGCCGGGCCGAAGGTGCCGATCTTCTTCGCGGGCTTGCCGTCGAAGTAGCCCCCGCGCCGCAGGTAGACCTGCACCGCGCGCACGTCAGGCGATCTCGTGCCGCGGCGCAGCGGACGCGCGCGCAGGCGGTCGAGGATCGTCAGCGGCCTGGCGAGGCGGACGGCGGCGGCGTGGAGGTCGCCGGCGCTGTCGGCCTCGACGTGCCAGCCCTCGCCGGGAACCGTCAGCGAGGTCGCGACGCCGTGCGCGCGCAGCCAGCTGCGCAGGCCCGCGGTGCCGACGCCGGCGTACATGTCGACGTCGAGCGCGTGGTCCTGGCGGCCGCTGCGGATGTGCGGCGCGGAGTGCGACGGGACGGCGGCGAGGTTGCCGATCCCGGCTCTCCAGAGGTCGTAGAGGCGCTGCTGCTCTTCGAAGGTGCGCTGGCCGCTGTTGAGCTGGAACGCGACGCCGGCCCGGCGCGCGGCCGAGAGGACGTGGAACCAGTCGTCGCTGACGCGCTGACCGTCGAAGGAGCGGACCATTGCGGCGCAGCATGCGACCGCCGGCAGCGATCCGCCTAGCGATCCGGCGGTTCCTCCGGAGGTTCCGCCGGATCGCCCACCGTCAACAGGATCTTGGCCGCTGCAGCAGCTACGATCCCGTCCGTGCTGCTGAGAGAAGCTCGTGAGCGCGCCGGTCTTTCACGCGAAGGCCTCGCCCGTCGTTCCGGCGTGAGCGCGCGCCAGATCTACGACATCGAGCACGCGCTCTGTTCGCCGCGCCGCGCGACGCGCGCGGTGCTCGCGGTCGCGGTCGGCCTGCCGCGCGACGGCATCGCCTGGCCCGCGCAGGCCGCGCGCAAGGCTGCCTGAGCGGTCGCTCCCCCTGGTCCCGATCCTGGGCCCGAACCGGGGCCCGAAACAGCCCGGATCCGGCACCCCCGCTCCACCCCACCCGACGCTCGATCGCTCCGTCCTGCCTGCGATCGCGGCCTGCTCGCACGACACGGCGACCGCCTTGTAAACAGGGCGCGAGTGGTTCGAGTAGCGTCCGCGGTTCCCGATGCTCCATCTTCGACTGTCTGCCGGCGAGCGCCTCGCCGAGAAGCTGCGCGGCGTGCGCGGCGTGCGGCGCGTGACCTTGCAGGACGGCGTCGTCTCGGCCGACGTGGACGAGGAAGCGGCCGATGCGGTCGTCGCGCTGCTGGCGTTTCACGAGGTTCCGGACGACGACTACGTGATCGCGCATCTCGACGTCGTCGCGCCGCGCGCGACGCTACAGCGCGGGACGCGCTCGCAGAGCGGGCCGGCGTGGGTCGAGGTGCTCGGCGAGGCGCGCGCGAACGCGCGACCGGTCGGGCGCTACCTGACGCTGATGGGCGTCGCCGGGATCCTGGCCGCGCTCGGCGTGCTCGACAAGAACGTGATCCTCGTGATCGGCGCGATGGCCGTCAGCCCGGATCTGCTGCCGATCTGCGCGATCTGCGTCGGGATCGTCGGCGCGCGCGTGCGACTCGTCTGGCGCGCGTCGCTGACGCTCGCGATCGGGCTGGCGCTCGGGACCGTCGTCGCAGCGCTGGTGACCTGGCTGCTGAAGCTGGCCGACTGGCTGCCGGACGACTTCGTCCTGAACCGCGGAGCGCTCGGCACGCTCGCGACCGTCGACATCTTCACGATCCTCGTCGCGCTCGCCGCGGGCGTCGCGGGCGTGCTCGCGTTCCAGACGCGCGCGAGCGCCGCGGTCGGCGTCGCGATCTCGGTCACGACGATCCCCGCGTCCGCCTATCTCGGCGTCGGGATCGGGCTCGGCGAGGGCCACAAGGCCGTCGGCGCGCTCGCCGTGCTCGGCGTCAACGTCGGCTGCATCATCGCGTCCGGCACCGTGACGCTGCTGATACAGCGGTACGCCGCGCACGTGCGGGAGCGGCGGCACGAGCACGCGGCCGCGGCTCGCAGCAGCAGCGACGGCGAGCGACGCGCCTAGCGGTGTCGGCAGCGCCGCCGGTGCCGACCAGCGCTGCGGCCGACAAGCCGCGTCTAGAGGATCCCGGCTTCTTCCAGCTCGGCGCGCCATGCGCCGGGCCGGGCCGGGCCCTCGTGCACGACGACGACGGTGTCGGCTCTGGAGGCCGGCAGGACGTCGACGATCTCCGTGAACAGGTACAGCTCGGAGCGCACCAGCTGGGCGGCCATCGCCGGGGGCGTCAGATCCGAGCCGAGCGACAGCTGCGTCGCCCACACGAACGATTCGTTGTCAGTCATCGGGGCCATCCGCAGATGGTAGCTCGCGCCCGGCGTCGGCTCAGGTGGCCGCGGGCGGCGGCGACTCGGGACCCGCGGCGGCGACCCCGGGCGGCAGCGCCAGCCCGGACTTGCGCTCCATCCGCCAGTCCCACCAGTCCTTCGCGGCGATCTGCAGCGAAGCGGCGACCGGGACCGCCAGCAGCGCGCCCGGGATCCCCAGCAGCGTGCCGCCGCACAGCACCGCGAAGATCACCCCGAACGGGTGGATGCCGACGGCGCGGTTCTGGATCCGCGGCTGCACGAGGTTGTTCTCGACCTGCTGGTAGACGATCGCCCAGACGACCCAGATGATCGTGTCGACCGGGAAGTCGGAGAAGACCGTCACGATGCCGACGACGATCGCGCCGAGCGTCGCGCCGACCATCGGGATCAGGTCGAACAGCGCCGTCAACACCGCCAACGGGGCCGCGAACGGGATCCCGAGGATCGTCAGCACGATGAAGGTGGTTATCCCTGCGATCAGCGCCTGGAACAGCGCCCCGGCGACGTAGGCGCCGACCGCCTGCCCCATCTGTTCGAGCGTTCTCCCTATTCGTCTGGCGCGGTCGGGAGGTTGCAACGCCAGCAGCGCGCGTATCCAGCGCGGACCGCTGCCGAGGATGAACGCGACCATGATGAAGATCGTGACCGCGGCGAAGACGGAGTTGACGATCCCGACGCCGAGGTCTCCGAGCAGCTGTGCCGCGTCGCCGATTCTCGACGGCAGGTCGTTCGCCCAGTCCTGGACCTTTCTGGTGACGTCGTACTCCTCGTTGATTCTCTGCAGCTTCTCGTTGTCGTTCACGTACTGGGTGAACTCGCGCGCGTAGTCCGGCACGCTCTCGACGAGCTTGGAGCCCTCCTTCACGAGCGGCGGCACGATGATCGCGAGCACGCCGACCGGCACCAGCAGCACGCCGATCAGCGTCAGCGTGATCGCGAAGCCGCGCTTCATCCGCTTCTGCAGCAGCGCGACCGGCCCCGACAGCGCGACCGCGACGAACGTCGCGATCAGCAGCCAGCCGATCGGCTTGCGCAGCAGGTAGACGAGGTAGAGACCGATGACGACCGCGACGACCGTGATCGTCGTCGTGAAGACAGCCCGCGCAAGCGACGCGGGGCGCTGCTCTGCACCCATGCCCCGACAGTTCGCCCCGGCGGACGCGGGTCCTGCCTCGCGCGCGGGAGAACAGCCGCGTGCGAGCGCCTACGCGACTTCGACGCGCGCGTCGGCCTCTGCCCGCGCGTCCAGCACCTTCACGAACCGCAGCGCGATCGCCAGCAGCACGAGCGTGACGGCGGTGCCGATCGCGAACGCGGCGACCATGCCGCCGGTCGGGTCGGCGAGGTCGAAGAAGTCGCGCCCGGCCGGGATCGCGTTGACGAGCACGAAGCCGACGGCCATCAGCGCGCACAGCCCCGCGACGATCCAGCGGCGCTTGCCGGGCTCGTCCTCGAGCACCATCACGATCGCCAGGCCGGAGGCGACGAGCGTCGCGACGGTGACGGTGCGGCCCTCCTCCAGCGTCGCGTCGAAGCCGTGGCGCGCGACCAGGTAGGCGACGAGGATGCCCGCTCCGGTCGCGATCCCCGCCGGCAGCGAGAAGCGCGCGATCGCCTTCAGGAAACCGTCCGGCCGCCACGGGCCGGTCGAGGGCGCGAGCGCGAGGAAGAACGCGGGGATCCCGATCGTCAGCGACGACGCGAGCGTGAACTGGCGCGGCAGCAGCGGGAAGACGCCGCTCGGCAGCGCGATCGTGATCAGCAGGAACGCGGTGAAGACCGCCTTCGTCACGAACAGCCGCGCGACGCGCTGGATGTTGCGCAGGATCTGACGGCCCTCGTGGACCATCTGCGGGACCTCGTCGAACTCGCCCGAGACGAGCACGAGGTCGGAGACCGAGCGCGCCATCTGCGTGCCGCTGCCCTGCGCGATCGCCAGCCGCGCCTGCTTCAGCGCGGGCACGTCGTTGACGCCGTCGCCGAGCATGCCGACGTACTCACCGGCCTCCGCCAGCACGCGCACGACGCGCGCCTTGTCCTCCGGCGAGATGCGCCCGATCGCGGGCGCGGCGCGCACCGCGGCGAGCAGCTCCGCGTCGTCCTCGGGCAGGCTGCCGCCGTCGAGCGCGGCCGACCGGGCGGGGATCCCCGCGTCGCGCGCGATCGCGCCGACGGTCGCCGGGTTGTCGCCCGACAGCACCTTCAGCGCGACCTCCTCGTGGCCGAAGAACGCGACCGTCTTGTCGGCGTCGTTGCGCAGCCGCTCGGCCAGCACGACGATCCCGAGCGGGCGGATCCCCTGCGGCAGCGGCGCATCGGGCGCGGCCGGCGGCAGCGGTCCGTCGGCGGCGACGAGCGCCAGCACGCGGCGACCGGTCGAGGCGTGCGTCGTCGCCAGCTCGCGCAGCGCGGCGGCGCCGTCCGCGGCGCTCGCCCCGTCGCCGCCCGCGACCGCACCGCCCACACCGCCGCCCCCGCCGGCCAACAACGCCTCCGGCGCGCCGAGCACGTAGCGCACGCCGTCCAGCTCCAGCGCGCTCCAGCGGCGGCGGGAGGAGAAGGGGACCTGCGCGGTCGGCTCGACGGCGGCGTCGTCGCCGGCCAGGCGCGCGTCGTTGACGGCGTCGAGCGTCCCGTTGCGCGACGGGGCGCTGGCGGCGAAGCGGCCGAGCGCGGCGCGCAGCTCGTCCTCGGAGCAGCCGTCGCCGGGCAGCGTCTCGACGACGCGCAGCGCCGCCTCGGTCAGCGTCCCGGTCTTGTCGGTGCACATGACGGAGACCGACGCGAGCGACTCGATCGCGTTGAGCTGCTGCGCCAGCACGCCGCGGCGGGCCATCTTCGCGGCCGACACCGCCATCGTCAGCGAGACGAGCAGGATCAGCCCCTCCGGCACGATGTTGACGACCGCCGCCGTCAGCGTCTCGACTGCCTGCGCCTGGCTCACGTCGCGGATCGCGAGCGAGATCCCCAGCGCCAGCGCGAGCGGGAACATGACCGCGACGAAGACGATCAGCAGTCTGTCCATCGCGCGCTCCAGCGGCGAGCGCGGATGGCGGAAGGCGCGCGCCGTCGCGGCCAGTCTGGAGGCGCGGCTGTCGGGGCCGACGGCGGTCGCCTCGAACGTGCCGTCGCCGT
Organism: Conexibacter sp. CPCC 206217; assembly: GCF_030646165.1. Classification (GTDB taxonomy): domain Bacteria; phylum Actinomycetota; class Thermoleophilia; order Solirubrobacterales; family Solirubrobacteraceae; genus Conexibacter. The sequence goes on from NZ_JAUTDO010000001.1 coordinate 562,056, forward strand.
CGACGACGAACGAGCCGGAGAAGACGCCGCGCCCCTCCTCCCCGCGCACCGACTCCGACTCGCCGGTCAGGTTGGACTCGTCGAGCGCGAGCCCGTCGGCGCGCACGAGCCTGCCGTCGGCGACGACCTGGTCGCCCGCCTGCACGCGCACGAGGTCCCCGACGACGACGTCGGCGACCGGGACTCTTCTCGTCTCGCCGTCGCGGATCACGCTCGCGTGCGGCGCGACCAGCGCCGCGAGCCCGTCGAGCGCCCGCTTGGCGCGCACCTCCTGGAAGATGCCGATCGTCATGTTGGCGATCAGGATCCCGACGAAGAGCGCGTCCTTGGGATCGCCGAAGAAGATCGTCAGCAGCCCGAAGACGAGCAGGATCAGGTTGAAGATCGTGAACGTGTTCGCGATCACGATCGAGCGGTAGGAGCGGCTCGTCGCCTGCTCCGGCAGCGGCCCGCGCTGCTGCAGGCGTCGCTGCGCCTCCGCCTCGGTCAACCCGCTCTGCGGTGTCGCGCGCGCGACCTCTGTCCCGGTCATGCCGGGGAGGCTAGTCGACGGCCCGGCCCGCGACGGTGCGGCTGACCGAACGCGCGAGCGCGGCGGGTGCCAGGAGGCTCCCGCCGCGCTCGCCGCGACTACGGCTGCTGTTGCCGCGAACGCGTCAGCCGCGCTTGAGCACGATCCGCTTCGTGCTCACGTGCGCGCCGCTCGCGTCCTTGACCGCGGCCTGCAATCTGACCGCGATCGATCTGTGCGCTCTGAGCGCTCTTCTGCCGGCTCTGCCGAGCTTCAGCTGGACCGTGACGGTCCGGCCGGCTCTCAGCGTCACCGTCTTGCGCGCCAGCACTCTGCCGCCGGCGCTTCTGAGCGTCACCGTCGCGCTGCACGTTCTCGTGCCGCTCGCCGAGCAGCGCAGCGCGACCTTCACGATCCCTGCTCTGCCGACCTTGACGCTTCTCGGCGCTCTGAAGGAGACGCCGCGTCTGACGACGGTCGGGTTCGGGGCCGGCGGCGCGGGCGGAGCGGGCGGCGCCGGCGGCACCGGCGGCACCGGGGCCGGCGGGATCGGCGTCGGGGGCTCGGGGACGTCGTCCGGATCGTCCGGCGTCGGATCGTCCGGATCGTCCGGCGTCGGGTCTGCTCTGTAGGTCAGCGGCGGCACCGTGTCCGGCTTGACGTGGCCGTGCGCGACCTGGTCGAACGCGTAGGCGTAGCCCATCAGCTTCGCGTCGTCCCACGCGCGTCCGACGATCTGCAGGTTCATCGGCTCGCCGTGGTCGTTGACGCCGGCCGGGAAGGCCACCGTCGGCGCGCCGACGCCGTTGGTCGGCGGGTCGCCGCGGCCGAACGCCGAGCTGCCGCCGTCGTTGAGGCTGATGTCGCTGCGCAGGCCCGGGAAGACGACCGCGTCGATCGACCCCGGCGACGGCGTCGCCGTGTCCGGGACGACCGGGTTGGACGGCGCGTCGAGCCAGTCGGCGACCTGCGTCTTGCCCAGCGCACGCGCGTCTCTGTACGCCTGGATCTGCGTCGGCGTCATCATGCCCGTGCTGCTGTAGCCGTTCTGGAACGATCTGTAGCGGTAGGGCAGCCGTCTGGGGTTGGCGAGGATGTCGCGCGGGTCCTTGTACGGCGAGTTGGGGTGGTCGTCGATCCAGAACTTCCAGCCCGTGTACGCCTTGTCACCGCCCGCCGAGGCGAAGCTTCTCGGCGCGTCGATCTGCACCAGCGTCGCGCCCGCGTCGGTGAAGTATCTGAGCGCCTGCAGCTGTGCGTTGACGGTCCCGGTCGTCGCGAACGGGTCGACGAACGCCGAGGCGTAGTAGCCGATCCGCTTGCCTCTGAGCGCTTCTCTGTCGAGCGAGTCGCGCCAGTCCGCCGGCCGCTTCTCGTCCGCCTCGGCGGTCAGCGGGTCGAGCGGGTCCGTGCCCGTCGTGACGTTCAGCATGTCGGCGAGGTCGCCCGCGGAGCGCGCGATCGTGCCGGGGAAATCCTGCAGCCACGAGAGCGGCCAGACGCCGTGCGAGCTGGCGATCCCGTCGGTGCCGCGCAGCGTCCACAGCGAGGCGGCGCTGGCGGGGCCGTAGAGCGAGTCGCCGGTCTGCGAGCCGAGGCCCGCGGCGGCGAAGTCGGCCGCCGTCGCGACGGCGGTGCCGCCCGAGGAGGCGATCGACGACTTCGACGGCTCGAACGCGTTCCAGACCTGGCCCCAGGCATCGTCGGAGTACTGACCCGAGAGCGCGTACTCCTCCATCGCGGCCTTGCCGAGGATGATCGCGCCGGCTCTGCGCAGCAGCGCGACCTGCGTCGAGTCGGTCTCGGGCTGGAAGCCCTCGAACGCGAGCGACCCGTTCGTCGTCGGCATGTCCTTCGTGTCGTAGAGGTCCTTCGCCACGACCGGGATGCCGAGCAGCTGCCCTCTGGCGCCCGTGGCGCGCGCGTCGTCGGCGGCCTTCGCCTGCGCCATCGCGTCTCTGGCGACGTAGTGCATCGAGTTGAGGCCCCACGGGCCGACGTCGTACGCCGCGATGCGGTCGAGGTAGGCGCGCGTGATCTGCTGCGAGGTCGTGACGCCGGACTCCATGTCCGCCTGCATGTCGTCGATCGACTTGCCGACGACGTTGTACGGCGAGCCGGTCGTGGTCGGTTCCGGCGCCGTCAGCGGCGGCATCGCGGGCACGCCCGCGACCGCGCAGTTGGCGGGGTCGAACGCCGTGATCGTGACCGCCGAAAGGTTCCAGTTGGCGAGCGAGCAGAGATCGGGCGTGCTGAGGTCGGACAGGACCGGTCTGGCGGCGAGTCTGGCGGCCATGTCTCTGACGGCCGTCGTCTGCGCGCCCGGCGCGGTCGTACCGGTGCCGGTGTCGGACTCCGTCGTTCCGATCACGACGAAGTGCACGAGCGACTTCGTCTGGCCCGGCAGCAGCGTCAGCGTGTTCTGGTAGCCGACGAAGTTGGCCTCGTGGGCGCTCGCGAACGGCGTCTCGTCGAACGGGTCGCGCACGAAGTTGACCGTGCGCGTCATCGCACCGCCGAACGGGCTCGGGGTGCCGAGCACGATCGCGGAGGGACCCGCGGCTCTCGTCTCGGCCGGCGCGACGCCGGTGCGCATGAGCACCCACGAGTCGTCGGTCCCGGCGGTCAGGTCGCCGCTCGAGCTGGCGCCGACGCTGGTGTTCGTCGAGCCGGACGCATTGCCGATGCCGGTCTGGCCGCCGAACGCGACGTCGACGGTGATCGGAAGGTCGGTCGTGTTCTTGAAGGTGTCGAGCCAGCGACCCCAGTTGTCGGCCTGGCTGAAGCGCATCGAACGCTCGATCGCGACGCCGCCGAGATCGACCGATCTCGTGCTGGAGAAGCGGTCCGGCGGATCGAGCTTGAGCCCGAAGCCGCGCACCAGCTCGCCGTTGCGCAACGGATCGGTCGAGACCTGCACGCGGATGCCGCCGAAGCCGCGCAGCGCGTTGGAGGTCGTGTCGCGGATGCTGCCTGTGTCGACCCGCGGCGCGGCCGCGTCCTGGACGCCCCAGTACTCGCCGTTGGAACTCGCCACGTAGTTGTACGCCTGTGCCGCCCCGGCACCTCCCAGCGTCACCGCCGCCGCGCCCAGCAGCGCGGCGACCCCCTTCAGAATCGGTCTCCCATCCTGCATTCACAGCTCCTCTTCGAATGTGAAGAAGATGCTGTTGGACGCGTGGCCGGCTCCGAATGGCCATCGGGCGAACGTTTGCGCGGGTACGTCTTCCAACCGGTAGCCGGTGCTTCGGGCGTGTCGGCGTTGCGGTTCAGGCGAACTTGCGCAGGCCCGGATGGATTCCCGGGGTGAGGCCCTCGGCATCGGCGAGACGCTGCAGCTGCGCGGTCAGCGCATCGCGCTCGGCGGGCGTCAGCGAGGCGGTCAGGCGCTCCTCCTGCGCGATCCCGATCTGCCGCACGCGCTCGACCATCCGCTCGCCGTCGGCGGTCAACCGCAGCGCGAAGACACGGCGGTCGGTCGGCGGGCGGTCGCGGCGAACGAGGCCGCGCGCCTCCAGCTCGTCGATCATCCCGACGAGCCGGTTGGCCGGGATCCCGAGCTTCGTCGCGAGCGCCTGCTGGCTCTGCCCGGGCTCGCGCCCGACCAGCTGCATGATCCCGACGTGCGGCAGGGCCAGCCCGAGCGGCTCGAGCGCCTCCTTGAAGGCGAACGAGACGTGAAAACCGAGCTGCGAGAGCACGAACGTGAGACCGTGCATGGCATCGGGTCCTGAGGGGCACATGACGTGGCCAGCGTATCAACTCGTTCTATGTCGGAATGATGACTTGCGAGGATCATTCCAATCTGGAACGATCTTGGCCGTCGCCACGATCCGTCAGGAGCACACCGATGTCAGGCCCCGACACAGCAGCCCCCTCACACAGCGCCGCCGGCGAACCTCTGCCGAGGCACGTCTGGATGGTCGCGATCGTCGTCGTGCTCGGCGCGATCATGACGATCCTCGACACGACGATCGTCAACGTCGCGATCGACACGCTGGCGAGAGACTTCGACGTCTCGCTGTCGACGATCCAGTGGGTCTCGACCGCGTACCTGCTGTCGCTCGCGATCGTGATCCCGCTGACCGGCTGGGCGGCCGATCGATTCGGCACCAAACGACTGTGGATGTCGTCGGTCGCGCTGTTCGTGCTCGGCTCGGCGCTCTGCGGTCTCGCCTGGAACGCCGACTCGCTCATAGCGTTCCGCGTGCTGCAGGGGCTCGGCGGCGGCATGGTGATGCCGGCCGGCATGACGGTGCTGGCGCAGACGGCCGGCCCGCAGCGCGTCGGACGCGTGATGTCGATCGTCGGCGTGCCGATGCTGCTGGGGCCGATCCTCGGCCCGGTGCTCGGCGGCTGGCTCGTCGACGACGTCTCGTGGCGCTGGATCTTCTACGTCAACGTCCCGATCGGCGCGATCGCGCTGCCGCTCGCCTGGAGAATCCTCGACAGAGACGTGCCGAGACCGAGTGAGAAGCTCGACCTGCTCGGCCTGCTGCTCGTCTCCCCCGGCCTCGCGCTGTTCGTGTACGGCCTCGCCGAGACCTCGACGAAGGGCGGGATCGGCTCGGCCGGCGCGCTGATCCCGATGGTCGCCGGCGTCGTGCTGGTGGCGCTGTTCGTGCTGCACGCGCTGCGCTCGCCGCACCCGCTCGTCGACCTGCGGCTGTTCAAGGTGCGAGCCTTCTCCGCCGCGGCCGGGGTGACCGTCCTGTTCGGCACCGCGATGTTCGGCGGCATGCTGCTGTTCCCGCTCTACTACCAGATCGTGCGCGGCCAATCGGCGCTCGACGCCGGCCTGCTGATGGCGCCGCAGGGCCTCGGCGCGGCGCTGATGATGCCGATCGCGGGGCGGATCGTCGACAGAGGCGCCGCCGGCAAGGTCGTGCTGACCGGCCTGCCGCTGGTCGCGCTCGGCTACCTGACGTACACGCAACTCGGCGCCGACACCTCCTACGCGCTGCTGGCGGGGTCGCTGTTCGTCGCGGGCCTCGGTACCGGCATGACGATGATGCCGGCGATGTCGGCCGCCTACCAGACGCTCTCGCACGCCGACGTCCCGCGCGCGACGACGACGCTGAACGTGCTGATGCGCGTCGGCGGATCGATCGGCACCGCGCTGTTCGCCGTCGTGCTGCAGCACCAGATCAGAGACGGGCTGCCGCCGGCCGCCGCGAACGCCGGCGGCGGCGGGCTCGGCGCGCTCGAGGCGATCCCGGCGAACGCGGTCGACAGAGTCGCCCCGCTGCTCGCGGACGCGTTCGCGCACACCTTCTGGTGGCCGGTGATCGTGCTGCTGATCGCGATCGTTCCGGCGCTGTTCCTGCCGCGCAGACGGCCGGCGGCGCCGGTCGCCCCCTCCACGAGCGACAGACCGGCGCCGGAGGTGACACACGAGGTCGTGCAGGCGTAGAGTCTGCACATGAGAACGCTGCCCGTTGTCGCGCTGGCGGGAGCCGCGCTCGCCCTCGCCGCCCCGGCCGCCGTCGCCGACCCGCAGGGCCGCTCGACGCTGCAGGAGACGATCCAGGTGCAGGGCGGCTACGGCAACGGGCCGTACCACCCGCTGCAGCGCGGCAGAGGCGAGCCGTACACGGTCCGCACGACGCTCGCGCCCGCCAGACGCCAGCGCCTGAAGCAGCGCACGTCGCTGGCGTTCTTCGGGCAGCTGACCGACCCGCAGATCGCCGACGAGATGTCGCCCGCGCGCGTCGAGCTGCTGGACCCGGCCGGCGGCGCGGTCAGCGCCTCATGGCGCCCGCAGGAGGCGCTCGGGCTGCAGACGTTCGACGCGATCGTGCGCAACGTCAACCGCAACCGCGTCAGCGCCGTGAAGCAGGGCGACGGCAGACGGGCGAGACTGGGCTTCGCGATCACGACCGGCGACCTGCCCGACAACACCCAGCGCAACGAGACGCAGTGGATGGTCAGAGTGCTCGACGGCGGGCGCGTCGACCCGTTCTCCGGCAAGCCGATCACGGCCGCCAACGACTGCCCCGGCGCGACGCCTGCGCAGACGGCGAAGCTGAACGCCGACATCGCCGCGCGCCGCTACACCGGCATCCAGGACTACGACGACTACCCAGGCGCGGGCGCCGACCGCCAGGCCGGCTTCTGGGATCCCGACAGCGCGCCGGCCGGCGGCGCCTACGCGAGCTTCCCGCGCTACCCGGGCCTGATGGAGCGCGCGCAGCGGCCGTTCACCGCCGAGGGGCTGAGGGTGCCGTGGTACTCCTCGCGCGGCAACCACGACGGGCTCGTGCAGGGCAACGCGCCGGCCTCGAGCGCCCTCTTCCGCGGGATCGCGACCGGCTGCCTGAAGATCTACCCGTCGTCCGCGTTCGATCCGGCCAGACTTGCCGGCAGAAGCGGCAGCGAGGTGTTCGCCGAGATCGGCAGCCCGCTGTTCATCGGCGGGTTGCTCGCGGGCGCCGCGCAGACGCCGCCCGATCCTGACCGCGCGCTCGTCTCCAAGCCCGAGTACAAGCGACTGCAGGGCCGCGCCGACGACCGCCACGGCTTCGGCTGGACCGACCCGGCCGAGCTGCGCGCCTCCGACGGGACGGCGCTCTACTACTCCTACGCGCCGCGCAGAGGGCTGCGGCTGATCTCGCTCGACACGGTCGCGGAGGGCGGCGGCTCGGAGGGCAATCTCGACGACCCGCAGTACCGCTGGCTGGCGAGAACGCTGAGAGCCGCCGCGGCCAGAGACGAGCTGGTGATCGTCTACGGCCACCACACGCTCGAGACGCTGACGAACAGAACGCCCGACGAGGCGGCCGGCTGCACCGATCCCGACGGACCGGGCTGTGACGGCGACCCGCGCAGATCGACGCCGCTGCACCTCGGCGTGAGCGGACCGAAGAGCATCCGCGACCTGCTGCTGTCGCAGCCGCACGTGATCGCGTTCGTCAACGGCCACACGCACCACAACGGCGTGCGCGCGTTCAAGCGCGGCGGCCATGGCTTCTGGCAGGTCAACACCGCCGCGCACATCGACTTCCCACAGCAGTCGCGCGAGCTGGAGCTGATGGACAACCGCGACGGCACGCTGTCGCTGTTCGGCACGATCCTCGACACGGCGGCCCCGATCGCCCCGCCGAAGCCCGGCGCCGCGGCCGGCTTCAGCGACGTCCAGCTCGGCTCACTCGCCCGCACGCTCGCGGCGAATGACCCGCAGACGCGCGAGGTGACCGGCGGCGGCGGGCCGGGCAGACGCAGCGACCGCAACGTCGAACTGCTGATCCGGGATCCGCGCTGATCGTCACAACGTCGCGGGTCGCGCGAGAGTGCCGCATCGTGGATGCTGGGCGCGATCCGATTTCGTGATCAGACCGGGGTCGTCTTTGAACGAGATCGGATCGTGTCCAGCGCCGCGAGGCGGTGCTCTCGCGCGACCCGCTAGCTAGCCGCCGATGGGTGCTCGGGGGTTTGCGCCCCAGAACAGTTGCGTGCCCATCATGCCGATCAGGTGCACGTAGACGAGATTGAGCACCATCGACTTGGCCGTCGCGGTGCCGACGCCGACGGGGCCGCCGCTGGCGTTGTAGCCGTAGTAGCAGCCGACGATCACGATGCCGGTCGCCATGAAGGCGCCCTTCAGCAGCGAGAACAAGAGGTCGGTCGGATTCTGGAAGGCCCAGAAGATCAGCTCGTAGCCGCCGGCCGAGACCTCGTGGATCTGCACCACGACCGCAAGGTAGGAGGCGATGAAGGCGGCTCCGACGCCTCCGATGTAGACGAACGGGAGCACCATCCAGGAGGCGAGCAGGCGTGTGCCGCAGAGGAACGTCATCGAGCTGATGCCCATCACCTCGAGCGCGTCGATCTCCTCCGTGATCCGCATCGAGCCGATCTCGGCCACGATGCCGGTGCCGACCTTCGCGGCCATCATGTAGCCGAACGCGTAGGGGACCAGCTCGCGCAGGTCGCACCAGGCGGTGAAGACGCCGGCGTAGTTCGGCGTGCCGGTGCCGCGCGTGAAGTAGGCGCCCTCGATCCCGCACTGCAGGCCGATGATGAACACCAGGCCCCAGATCACGAGCGTCGAGGAGAGGATCAGCAGGCCGGCCTGGCGCAGCGCCTCGCCGAAGAAGCGAAAGACGCGCCCGCCGTAGACCTCGCCGAACATGCGCATCGCGAACCGCACGATGTCGCCGAACGACTCGATCCATCCACGCGGTACCGCCAACCAGCTCATGCGGTCTCCCCGCCGTTCACTCTCCACCGGGCCATGCCGGAGGCGATACTAGGCGATGGCGAAACCGCTGGCGCTGGTTCCATCAGGCGCTGATGTCGCGTCGCTTCAGGAGCACCGCTCCGGCGATCGCGAACAGCGCGCAGTAGGCCAGCAGCAGCAGCCCGGCGGGGATCTGCGCGAGCGTGTCGGTGTCGCCGCCGAAGTCGCTGTTGGCGAGGCCGCTGGCGACGCCGTTGAGGCCGAACTTGCTGATCGCGTCGTCGAGCCCGGGGATGATCGTCAGCAGCGACTCGATCACGAACAGGTATGCCAGCGTGCCGACGATCGCGCCGACCTGGTTGCGCACGACCGCGCCGATCCCGACCCCGAGCGTGGCGTAGAAGGCGATCGACAGCGCCGTGCCGCCGCCGGTCTTGATCACGTTGGCGGCGTCGAGCCCTGTCTCGATGTCGCGCAGCGAGAAGATCAGCGCCGACAGCACCAGCGTCAGCAGCACGGTCAGGATGCCGAACAGCAGGCCCGCGAGCAGGTGGACGATCAGCTTCGACGACAGCAGCCGCTCGCGGCTGGGCACGACCAGCAGCGACGGCGTGATCGTGCCGTGGCGGAACTCGCTCGTGACGGCGAGGATCCCCAGCACGACCGCGAACAGCTGCGCGATCGCGGCGACGCCGAGCAGATCGAGGCCGGGCGGCGTGTCGCCGGGGCCGTAGGTCCAGTCGCCGGTCGCCGCGGCGACGCAGACGATCAGCAGGACGAGCCCGAGCGCGCTGCCGACGAGCGCGTAGAACGTCCGCGTCGTGCGCAGCTTCAGCAGCTCGCTGGAGAGCGCGCGGCTCATCCGCGTGCTCCTCGCGCGCGGGCGGTCGCCGCGGCGTGACGCGCGCTCATGCCGGTCCCCCGGTCGTGCCGGTCAGTTCGAAGAAGACGTCCTCGAGCGACTCCGCCACCGGCGACAGCTCGGAGATCACGACGGCGTTGGCGGCGATCACGCGGCCGACCTGTTCGCCGCTGCGGTCGGAGATCACGATCGCGCTGTCGCCGTCGAGCGCTCTGACGTCGGCGCCGTCGGCGCGCAGCAGCTGCGCGAGGCGGCCGACGTCGGGGCCGGCGACCTTGACGCCGCCGGCGTGACGCGCGAGCAGCTCGTTCAGCGGCGCCTGCAGGATCGATCTGCCGCGGTGGATCACGACGACGTCGTCGGCGGTCTGGGCGACCTCGGCGAGCACGTGCGAGGAGACGAGCACCGCGCGGCCCTCCGCCGCGAGCGCGCGCAGGAAGTCGCGCAGCCAGCGGATCCCCTGCGGGTCGAGGCCGTTGGCGGGCTCGTCGAGCACGAGCACGCGCGGATCGCCCAGCAGCGCCGCCGCGAGCCCGAGCCGCTGGCGCATGCCGAGCGAATAGCCCTTCGTGCGGCGTCTGCCGTCCTGGCTCAGCTGCACCAGCTCCAGCAGCTCCTCGACGCGCGCGTCCGAGACGCCGGCGCCGCGCGCGAGCGTGCGCAGGTGGTTGCGGCCGCTGCGGCCGGGATGGAACATGCCGCCGTCGAGCACCGCGCCGACCGACGCGGCCGGGTTCTCGATCGTGGTGAACTGCCTGCCCTCGATCGTGACCGTGCCGCCGGTCGGGTTGATCAGGCCCAGCAGCGCGCGCAGCGTCGTCGTCTTGCCGGCGCCGTTGGGGCCGAGGAAGCCGACGATGCGGCCGAAGTCGACGGAGAACGACAGGTCGTCGACGGCGAGCTTGTCGCCGAAGCGCTTGCTGAGTCCCACCACCTCGATCGCCGTCCCCATGCCGGGGTATTCGTATCGCATGACGCGGCGGCGCCACCGCGCGGGTGTCAGGCGTCGGCCGCGAGCAGGCGCGCCAGCTCGGTGCGCGAACGCACGTCGAGCTTGCGGTAGATGCGGCTGAGGTGGCGCTCGATCGTCTTCGGCGACAGGAACAGCGCCGCCGCGACCTCTCTGTTGGTCATCCCGTGCGCGACCATCAGCGCGACCTTCAGCTCGTGCGGGCTCAGCTCGTCGCGCGTGCGCGGGGAGCTGTCCGCCGGGCGCGTGCCGCCGGCCGCGCCGAGCTCGTCGGCGGCGCGCCGCGCCCACGGCTCCGCGCCGAGCGCGCGGAACGTCCGCAGCGCCGCCTCCAGCGGCTCGCGGGCGTCCATCCGCCGGCGCCGCCGCCGCAGCCGCTCGCCCCACGCCAGCTGCGTGCGCGCGCGCTCGAACGGGCCGTGGTCGCGCGCGTGCCAGGCGAGCGCCGCCTGCGCGTGGACGTCGAGCTGCTCCGGCGCGGCGAGCAGCATCCGCCCGCGCTCCAGCACGGCGTGCGCCCATGCGCCGCCGGTCAGCTCGGCGTCGGCGGCGAGCCGCTCCAGCACCCGCTCGGCGTCCGCGACGCGGCCGACCCGCACGAGCGCCTCGACGTGGTCGCCCGCGAACTGCACGACGTTGGGCTCGTGCCAATGCAGGTCGTGCGCGCGTCCGGCCGCGGCGTCGAGCGCCTCCGCCGCCGCTTCGGGCCGGTCGGCGACCAGCTCGGTGCGTCCGAGCGCGGCGAGCAGGTAGATGCCGAGGTTCGTCGCGTGCGCGGCGTCGGTCAAGGCGAGTCCGTCCAGGGCATGCGCACGTGCCTGCTCGATCTGGCCGACGCCCGCCTCGACGTGCGCGAGCGTCGAGAGGCAGAAGGCGAAGATCGTCGCCTGGTCGATCTCGCGCGCCAGCCGCACGGCCTCCTCGGCGTCGGCGTGGGCGGCGTCCCAGCGGCCGCGGCGCTCGTGCAGCATCGCGCGCACCGTCAGCGGGAACGGCAGCACGCCGAACGCGCTCGCCTCGCGGTAGTGCGCGATCAGCCGCTCGACGACGCGCTCGGCGCGCTCCTCCTCGACCCACATCGACGCCTGCGCGTAGAGGCCGAGCGGCTCGCCGAGGCCGGTCGGGTCGAGCGCCGCGGCGAGCGGCTCGATCTCCGCCAGCTCCCGCGCGGCGGCCGCGTGCGCGCCGCCGGTGACGGTGCGCGAGACGGCCAGCATGATCCGCGCGATCAGCTCGGGCGGGCCGCCGACGACCGCGGCGGACGTCTGCGCTCGCTCCAGGACCGAGAACATCCCGACCTGGTCGCCGGTCATCGTGTAGCCGATCGAGGACTCCAGCAGCAGCGCCGCGGCGCTGCCGTGATCGCCCGCGTCGGCCGCGCGCTGCGCCTCGCCCTCGAGGATCCGCTGCGCCGCGAGCGGCTCGCCGCGGCGCATCGTGAGGTTGCCGCGCAGCCGCGTCACGGCCGGTGCCAGCGCCGGCTCGACGCGTGCCCCGGCCTCGTCCAGCAGCGCCAGCGCGGTCGCGACGTGACCGGCGACGGCGTGGTCCTGCGCGGCGTCGAGCGCGCGCCGGCCCTGCGCGACGGGGTCGGTCGACAGCTCCGCCGCGCGCGCGAAGGCGCGCGCCGCCTCGGCATGGCCGCGGCGGGCACGCGCGTCCTGCGCGGCCGCCTCCAGCGCCGCGGCGACGGCCTCGTCGGCGCCGGTAGCGGCGTGCGCGAGGTGCCACGCGCGCACGCGCGGATCGTTCGCGACGGCGCCGAGCGCGGCGTGCGCGGCGCGGCGCTCGCTGCTGGCGGCGGCGTGGTAGACGGCGGCGCGCAGCAGCGGGTGGCGGAAGGTCAGGTCGCCGTCGCGCTCGGTGACGATGCGCGCCTGCTCGGCTGGCGCGAGCACGTCGTCGGCCAGCTCCAGCTGCCGCAGCGCGGCGCTCAGCAGGTCGAGCCGGCCGCGGTGCAGGGCGGCGGCGACCAGCAGCGCGCGGCGCGTGTCGGGCGCCAGCTGAGCGACCTGGCGCGCGTAGGCGCGCTCGATCGCGGCGCTCGCCGGCAGCGGGTCGGCCAGCGGCGTCTCCCCCGCCAGCTGCGCGGGCGTCAGCGCGCTCGGCAGCTCGATCAGCGCGAGCGGGTTGCCGGCCGTCGCGGCGACGAGCGCGTCCGCGACGCCGTCGGGCAGGCGCGGCGCGCCACGGCGCAGCAGCGTCAGCGCGGCCTCCGCGTCGAGGCCCTGCAGGCGCAGCTCCTGCAACCCGCTGAGGTCGATCCCGTCGTCGGCGCCGGCGCGCACCGCCAGCAGCATCCCGACGCCGCCGGCCACGAGCCGCCGCGCGGCGAACAGGATCGCGTCGCGCGAGGCGTCGTCGAGCCAGTGGACGTCGTCGACGACCGCCACCAGCGGCTGGCGCTCGGCCGCGCGCGCGAGCAGGCCGAGCAGCCCGGCCGGGACCGCGAGGCGGTCGTGCGGGGTCGGCGGCTCCAGCGCGAAGGCCGACTCGATCGCGCGCCGCTGTGCCTGCGGCAGCGTCTCGCGCAGGTCCAGCAACGGCGCGGCCAGCTCCAGCAGTCCGGCGTACGGGATCGCCGTGTCGGACTCGTAGCCGCGCGCCCGCAGCACGCGCACGCCGCGCGCGTCGGGGCCGGCCAGCGCCGCGTCGATCAGCGCGCTCTTGCCGACGCCCGCCTCGCCGCGCAGCAGCGCCGCGAACGCGTCGCCCTCACGCAGACTGCGCAGCCGCGCGCCCAACCACGCGGTCTCCCTCGTACGACCCTCCAGCATTCGCCGCGAGTCTCGCATGCGGATGCGCGTCGTGGGAGCGCTGAAGGTGGGAGATCCCTCCCGCGAACGTCCCGCGCGCCGCCCGCCGATCGCAGGATGTCAGCAGGCGGACCGTCTAGACGCCGTCGACCCCGCGCTCGGAGAGCCATTCCTCGACGGTGCGCGGCGGATCGCCTCTCCACTCGGCGCGCACGGCGAGGCGCATGATCGTGTCGGCGTCGGCGTCGAGCTCGTCGCGGCGGCGGCCGAGGTACTGCACGATCGCGACGGTGACCGCGACCGCGGGGTCGTCCAGCTCGACGTCGATCTGCTCGACCGCGTCGGCGAGCCGTTCCTCGAGGCCGTCGAGGATCGCGCTGATCGGCTCGTCGGCGTCTTCGAACAGCTCCTGCAGCGCGGCGATCGAGGGGTCCTGGTTTGCCGGGTCGGTCACGTCGACGGCACGGTTGACGACCTCGGCGAGGGTCGTCGGCTGCGGTTCGGTGGGCATGGCGGCGATCTACCCGCCGGTCGCAGCCGCGACGCATCCGATCGCAGCGCCGCGGCGCCGCTTCCGGCACCTGCGAACATTGGGGACATGGCCAATATCCAGCGCCGTTCCTCCAACCGACCCACGCGCAGCCAGAGAGCGCAGCGGGCGTATCAGCTCGTGATGGCATCGGGCGTCTTCGGCCTGATCGCCGTCGTCGGCCTCGTGCTCGCGATCGCCGGCGTGCTCGGCAGCGGGCTGTGGATCATCACCGCGATCATCGCGATCGTCTGCTTCCTGATGTTCAGACGGACCGTCAGCGGGGGCTGAGTCCCGCTGGGGCGGGCGCGCCAGCCCCGGCGCCGCCCTGCCCGCTCGCGCCGCCGCCGGCGCCGCCCTCGTTGCGCTCGCGCGCCGCGTCGCCGCCGCTGAAGTAGCTGACGATCAGCGCGACCATCCCGGTCAGCGCGAAGCACATCGCCGCAAGGCCCCAGCCGCCCGCGACGTCGGAGAACCAGTGCGCGCGCAGGTATATCCGCGTCAGCCCGACGACGACGGCGAGCGCGATCCCGACCGTCAGCACGGCCGCGCGCGCGGCCAGCCCGGGGAACGCGCGCCGCAGCGCGATCGCGATCGCGACCCAGAAGACGGAGTACGCCGCATGTCCGGACGGGAACGCCGAGCCGGCCGCGTCGATCAGCGCGTCGGTCGGGCGCGGCCGGTCGGTCGCCGCCTTCGTGATGTGGACGCCGGCGTAGGTCAGCACACCGCCGGCCAGCAGCGCGAGGCCCTCCAGCCACTCGCGCCGCGTCAGCAGCACGATCGTGACGAGCGCGAGCGCGCCGCCGGCGACCGGCAGCGAGCCCAGGTGGGTGAGGATCTTCGCCAGGTCCGTCAGCCACGCGCTCTGCAGGTCGGTCGACCAGCGGGCCCCGCGCAGGTCGCCGGGGGTGTGCGTGGTGATCGGGTCGAGCACGATCAGGTAGCCGAAGAAGACGAACGAGCCGACCGCGGCGACCGCCAGCAGGCTCGTCAGCTCCAGCCCGAGCTGGCCGGGCGTCAGGCGCTGCCAGAGGAACCGCGCCGGACCGGCGAGGCGCCGGCCGAGCGCGCGCAGGAAGCGGATCGCGGGGCCGATCGCGGGCTTCGGCTCCTGCGCGTCGATCCAGGCGTCGAGCTTCTCGCGGTTGCCCTCGACGCGCAGCCAGCGCACGACCACGACGATCGCGACGACGAGCACGATCACCGTCGCGAGCGCCAGCGTGCCCTGTCTGGCGATCTTCAGGACTCTGTCGAGCGAGTGCCAGAAGAGGTAGCCGACAAGCGAGAAGGCGGTGCACATGATCCCCGCGGCGAGCACGTCGTACGGCAGGAAGCGCCGCAGCGGCATGCCGGAGGACCCCGCGACGAACGGCGAGACCGCGCGCACGAGTCCGACGAAGCGGCCGAGGAAGACGGCCTTGCCGCCGTGCTTGGCGTAGAACGCCTCGACGTGCTCGATCTTCGGCTCGTCGATCTTGAAGCGCGGGCCGTGCTTGACGAGGAACTGGCGCCCGAGCCGGCGGCCTATGAAGAAGCTCGTGAGGTCGCCCGCGACCGCGGTGGTCCAGGCGATCGCTATCAGCAGGATGATGTTGATCTCGCCCTGGCCGGCGACGACGCCGCCGACGATGATCGCCGTCTCGCCCGGGACCAGCAGCCCGATCCCGGCGCCGCTCTCGAGGAAGCAGAGCGCGCCGACGAGCAGATAGGTCCACGTTCCGAGCGCTCTGCCGAGGTCGGTGAGCACCTTCTCGAGGTCCGGCAGCTCGACCAGGCCGGTGCCGTAGACGGCGCTGCCGGCGGCGACGATCAGCAGGCCGATCAGCAGCGGCGGCTCGAGTCTGCGCCGTCTCCACCACGCAAACGCGGCGACAGCGACCGCGACGGCGAACCAGATCGGCTTCACGCGGGGGCCCGCTCGGGTCGGCTGCTGAGAATCGTCGGCATCGCCGACATCCTGTCAATCCGGCCGGCCGTGCAGCGCGAGCGACTGGTTCTTCCAGCGCGGGTCGTCGGTCACCTCGCGCCCGAGCCACTCGGGCGAGTCGAACGCGTTGGCGGCCCGGTCGTCGGGGAACTCGACCTCCGCGACGACGAGCCCGGCGAGCTCGTCCTCGTACACGTCGACCTCGAACTCGAGCGCGTCGTCGGCCGGCACGACGTAGCGGCGCTTGACGATCCTGCGCCCCTCCGTCAGCGGCCAGAGCGCGTCGAAGCGCTCCTGCTCCAGCTCCAGCTCCTGCTCGACGCGGCGGCGCCCGCCGCCGGCCTTGACGGTCAGATACGCGTGCTCCCCGCGTCTGCGCACGCGCACCTCGACGTCGCCGTCGAGCGCCAGGTAGCCCTGCGAGATCGGCTCGGAGGGATGCTCCTCGAGCCCCTGCGGCGGGGCGTCGAGGACGAACTTGCGCTCGATCTCAGCGCCGCTCACGCCGCAGCCTCGGCGACGGCCGCCTCGACCCATGCCGCGATGCGCCGCTCGAACGCCTTCGGCGTCTCGGCGTAGAGGCGTGCGGCCAGCCGCCGCGCGTGCGCCTGCAGCTCCAGCCGCCGCTCGTCGACGAGCGCGAGGAACGGGTCGAGGTCGACGGTCGCAGCGCGCCCCGACAGTTCGATCCCGCGCTCCAGCCGTGCCCGCAGGACCGCGAGGTCGTGGTCGTCGCCGAGCAGCTCCGACAGCACGTGCGCCTGCTCGGCGTAGGCGTCGAGGACCTCGGTCCAGGCCGGCTTCAACAGCCGCTGGTGGTACCAGAGGTCCTTCACGCGCTTGCGCCAGTCGTGCAGGTGCTCGACGGTCGGCTCGGCCTCGGCCCGCTCGCGCTCGCGCGCCCCGCGTCTGTACGCGCGCGAGATCCCGGCGACGACCGTGTCCCAGTCGCTGTCGTCCAGCGGCCACTCTTCCACGCGCGCGTGGATGGCGCGGAGCTGGAGGGCGGCGGCCGCGGGGGCCTCAGCGGTCGTGGCGTCGGTAGCCGGCGCGGCCCCGGCCGCCGTGGCGGTGGGAGCGTCGCCCGCGGTCGCACCCGGCGCCCGCGCGGCCGCCGCCTCCGCCACGAGCGCGTCGTGCAGGGCGCCGAAGTCAGCCGACGGCAGCCGCCCGATCGAGCGCTCGGCGAGCGCGTCGACGGTCGCAACCAGCACGTCCGCGTCGCGCGTCGCCGACAGCATGCCGGCGATCTCGCGCAGCGCGTCGTTCTCGCGCCGGTAGACGTCGTCACCGAGCGCCGGTCGCACGAGCCGCAGCAACGCGCGCGACTTCTTCAGGTGCTTGCGCGCCTCGTGGATCGCCTTCGCGGGATCCTCGCCGGGGTTCTCGAGCTGCGTCACGGCGCCGAACAGCTGCTCGCGGGCAACAGCGCGGATGGAGGCCGGCAGCTCGTCGGCGAGGCTGAAGCGGTAGGACACGTGAGCAAGCCTAACCTGCGACGGACACGCCGAAAACATCCGACGCTCCGTCCGCGCCCAACTCCCTCCACGCTCATACGGTCGGACACAACACACGAGGGGGCGGCACGCGCAGCGCCGCCCCCTCGGTTCCCCCTGTTGCGCGCGCGCTTGCGTGGGCGCGTGCGCCTATCGGCGGCCGGTCCAGCCCGCCGCCGTCAGCGGCCTTTGCCTAGAGGCCGAAGGTGATCGCGACGTCGTCGGTGATCGTCAGCGAGTTGTGACCGGCCGGCGAGGGCGCGCCGAAACGCCAGTTGATGAGGCTGTTGAGTGCTCTCAGTGCGCACCCCGACGCTGCCGGGACGGCGAACGTGTTGCCGGTGTGCTCGTTGCCGAACGCCTCGAAGTACGTGTCCTCGAAGACGAAGTCGCCGACCGTCGCGACCGGGAGGTCGAGCTGGATCGGGTTCGCGTCGGTGCCGAACTTGCAGGTCCCGATCAGCGGGTTCTTGACCGTCAGCTTGACCGGCAGCGAGAGGTCGAACGTGCCGGAGTCGAACTTGATCGGACCGTTGCCGGCCAGCTTGAACTGGACGGTCAGGTTGTTGAGCGGCGACGGCGAGTTGCTTCTGACCAGGCCTCCGGGAACCTTGACAGGCGTGGAGTCGAGGCCGGTTCTGCCCACGGGCGGGACGAGCGCCGTCGAGTCAGCCGTGATCCCGCCGCGAATGTTAAGCGAGTCGCCGAGCGGTATCGCGGTGCCGTTGATGTTGAGCGAGCCGCCCGTCGACTGCAGCACGAGGCACTGCGTCACGCCGGTGGCCGTCGTGGGGCAGTCGCTGAAGTCAGGCGCGGCAAGCGCCGAACTGCTGAACGCGACAGTGGTGAGTGCAGAGCCGATGACAGCCGCAGCGGCGACGCGTGCACGAAAACGCATGGGTTCTCCTACTTCGTTGTCTGACATGGAATGCCGAGCGAATGGATTCCTATCTGCGAGCGACCACGACCCGGTGAAGCTTTCGTAAACACACACCGAATAGTGTTTACACCACTACTGAAACGCTTAAATTCAAGTGTCAGTAGCAATTCGTCAACATCGCGGGCAAGAGATCGTCACAGCGCGTCAACTCTCTTGTGACGTTCTCGTGAACACGCCTGGACGCGGGGCTGTGTTCACTTAGTATCGACGGAGGGCGCCGACTGCGGCGTCGCGCGCTGCTGATGACTTCCCGAACCGTCGCCCGACACACACTCCTCGCAGTGGTGCTCGCCGCCACCGCCGCAGCCGGCAACTCAGCCGGGGCGGGGGCCGTCGTCCTTCCGTCGCAGACGCTCGACGGCCCCAACGCGACGATCCTCGACGTCGGCGGCGCCGCGCTCGCACCGGACGGAACTGGCGGCGTCGTCTACCGCAAGCTCGTCGACGGCACCCCGCACGTCTTCGTCGCCCGCTTCGCACACGGATCGTGGAGCGCGCCGATCCGCGTCGACACCGGCCAGTCGTTCGCAGCGACCTTTCCGACGATCGCGGCGGGCAACCGCGGTCGGCTGCTGGTCGTGTGGGCGACTCCGTGGGCCGTGCGACGAGATCGCAAGACCCACTTCGCGTTGATGTCAGCAACGCTCGATCCCGGCGCCCGGGGCTTCGGGCAGGCGATCGAGATCGACCCTGACGACATCGGCGATGGCTCAGCCGCTTACCCGTCGCTCGCGATGGCGCCGGGCGGCGCGGCCTATGTCGCATACCGAGTCGTCACCAATCCGCTCGACGCGGACCAGGGCGCCAGTCTCGGCACGATGCCGATGCGCCCCGGCGACGAGCTCGTTGACGTACGCGTCGCCCGCTTCAACGGCCTCACCTGGTCGTCGTTGGGCGAGGTCAACCGACTCGACGACCAGGTCACGATGCGCCGTCCGAGCGCGACGAACGCTCCGTCGATCGGCGTCAACCGCGCCGGCAACGCCGCTGTCGTGACGTGGCAGGAACCGAGCAGCGACGGCGTCGCGCGGATCTGGTCGCGTCGCATCTTCGGAACCACGCCGGGCAACGTGCTCGCCGTCAGCCCGACCACGCTCGACGGCAGCCCGGTCGACGTCGACGCGGACGCGCCGGCGCTCGCGGTCAGCCAGCTGTCCCAGGCGAAGGTCGCCTTCCGGCTCCTCGGCGGATCGGGATCCGTTGCCGGCGGTTCACAGCTGTTCCTCAGCGACTTGCCGGCGCTGATCGAGGACACCGCCCAGAGATTCGGCGTGGCGGAACGGATCGAGACAGCGGCGTCGATCGGTCGCCCTAGCGTGTCGGTGGACGCAGACAGCGGCTACCGCCTCGTGTACTCCGCGGACTCGGCCGTGCGCCTCGTCACCGGCGACATCGACGGCCGCCAGCCCCCGGCCCCGTTGCCGGGCGGCAACGGCGATCTCCCCTTCGCGACGTTGAACCCCGAAGGTGGCGGCGTCACCGCCTGGCCCAGCCTCGACGACGGCGGTCGGCCGGTCGTCAAGGTGCGCCAGGACTTCCCCGCCGGCGAGTGGCAGCTGGCCGCTCTGACGGCACCCGTCAGCGGCGCGGTCGACGGCCTGGCGACCGGCGAGTCCGAGCGCGGTGACGGGCTCGTCGCCTTCCGGCAAGGTTCCGCTGAGCAGTCGCAGGTCGTCGCGGCGATCGCGACGTCGCGTCCGGCATCGTTTCTCGCGACGACCCCCAACCGCTGGGTGCGCGCGAAGGCCGCCCGCGTGCGCTGGGACGCCGCACTGACGAGCGCCCGCGGCATCACCTACACGGTGACGCTCGACGGGCAGACGAAGGCGCGTGGCCTGACCGCGCGCCGATTCAGATTCGATCCGCGCGGCCTTGGCGACGGACGCCACGACGTCCAGGTGACGGCGGTCGACAGCGACGGGCAGGAGACCGCGAGCGCGCTCGCGCAACTGCGGGTCGATTCGAATCCGCCTCAGGTGACCGTGAGACGAGCGGGCCGCCGCGCGGTCGCTGTCGTCGTCAGAGACACGGCGTCGGGTCTGCGCCGGGCCTCGACCCGGATCTCCTTCGGCGATCGCACGCGAGCTGCCGGCGGACGGGCGTCGGCGAGACACCGGTATCGCAGACCCGGCCACTACGTCGTGACCGTCCGCCGCCGCGACAGAATCGGCAACGCCGGCACATGGCGCACGCGGGTGCAGGTCAGATGAGGCTGGTACGCACGGCGGCGACCGTCGTGGCGTCGGCGGGCGTCGCGACCGTGCTCGCCACCACGTTCGCGACAACGAGTGCCGACGCGGCCTTCTCGCCCCCGCAGATGATCTCCGGCAACACCGCGATGGCCGCCGACACGGCACTGGACCCCGTGTTCGCCGCCGCCGGCCGGTACGTCGCGTTCACCGGCTCGCAGTCGGGCACGACGGGCATCTTCCGCAAGGATCTCGCGACAGGCGCGCTCGAACTCGTCGCCGGCGGCGACGCAACCTCGCCGTCGATCAGCGCTGACGGCCGCTACGTCAGCTTCACGACCAGCGCCGACCTCGACCCGGCCGACAGCAGCGGCGACTGCACCAGCGTCTACGTGCGCGACATGTCGGCGTCCACGGCCTCCTCCGCTGCGTACACGCTCGTCTCGGCCCGTGACGGCGCAACCGACAGCCTCTCCTACGCCGACAGCGCGACGCCCGGTTGCCCGGGCGGGGGCGCGGACGCGACTCGCGGAGCGCTCAGCGCCGACGGGCACCGGGTCGCGTTCACCGTCATCGGGTCCTCTGACCTCGAAGGCGGCCCCGGGGAGACCACGACGCCGCCGCTGCAGGTGGCGATGCGAGCGCTCGACACGGACAGCACGATGCTGGTCAGCCAGACGCGCGAGTCGCTCGGCTCCACGCCGGCGCCGGTCCCCGGCGCGGCAGCGCTCGCCATCGCTCCGCAGCAAGGAAGCCCCGGTGCCCGCACGAGCCGCAGCACGGCGACGATCAGCGCCGACGGCTCGACGGTCGCGTGGATGGGGGCGCAGATCCCAGCGCAGGCCGCTGTCGACCTCGCCCGTCTGCCGAGACCGCAGCCGGACTGGTCGCCGACGTGGTACGCCGAGCCGCTGTGGCGGAGGATCGCCGACGGTCCTGCCGCTCCGACGCGCCGGATCCTCGGCGGAGACGACGATCCTGAGGCCTGCCCGACCTGCAGCGGGCCGCTCGTCGCCAGCTACACCAGCCAGAGCAGCATCGCCGAACGCTCCCCGACGCCCGTCTTCGGCAGCTTCGTCGTCAACGGCATCGCGACGGCGTCCTTTCCCTTCCGATCCAGCTTCGACGCGATCACGCCGCGCATGAGCGCCGACGGGCGCACCGTCGCGCTGCTCTCGACCCAGCCGACGCCGCCAGAGGCGGCGATCCTCGCGAGCAGCCCGACGCGAGGCCTCACGACCGCCAACGCGTTCGTCGTCGACATGACGCCGGGCCTCACCCGCCAGCAAGCGGTACGACAGCTGACGGCGTGGCCGTCGTTCGACTTCGGCACGCTCGCACGGACCGGCGACGTGACCGAGATCGCGATCTCGCCGGATGGCTCTCGCGTCGCGCTGACGACGCCGCGGATCGTCTTCTCGCTCTCGCCGCCGGCGCTCGTCAGCGCACCGCTGGGCCAGGTCGTCGCCACCGAGCTGTACCAGGTCAACCTCGGCGCGAGCACGCTCTCGCTCGCAAGCATCGGCTACGACGGGAGAGCGGCCGACGGCGACGTGTTCGGGCTGTCTTACGGCGGCGACAGCCGCACGATCGCCTTCGCTTCGGCCGCCGCAAACCTCGTCTACGGCGCCGTCAACGGCTCGGACGCGATCTTCGCGATGAGAGAGCTCGAGGTCCCGTCGGTTCCCGGCCAGCCGACCGAGACGCCACGACCGATCTCACCGGAGCCGACGCCGCGTTGGCGGATCAGCGCGACCGCGCGTAGAACCCGCGACGGACGCGTGCTGCTCGATGTGGCCGTCCCTGCGTCCGGGCGGCTCGCCGTGGTCGCAAGCGCCAACGTAGCCGTGGCCGCACCGAGACCGAAGAGAAGCGCCAGCCGCAGGCGTACTTCATCGCGCAGAGGCGCCAGACGCCCTGCGGCGCGTTCACGCACGGCTGCTCGTCAGCGTCGGACGCGCATCGTCCGGCGCACGGTGGCACAGGCCAAGACCACCACAGGCAGCGCCGGCGTGGTGCACCTGAAGCTCACGACCCCGCAACGCTATCGGGCCCTCGCCCGCGCCCGCGCCGGACTCGACGCAACGCTCGCGATCGCCTTCACGGCCGCTGGCAGACCGGCGCTGCGAATCACGCTCCAGACGCGGTTTCGCGTCGTGCCCAAGCGGCCCGCCAGATCGCTGCGGACACCTCCACCCAGACCCTCACCTCGACGCACAGCCCAGGGATGAGCATGCCCGCACTCGCCCGTGTCCTCGCCGTCGCCGCAACCGCGCTGCCGCTGGCAGGGACGTTGGCGCCGGCCTCCACCGCGGCGCAGGCCGAGTGGCAGTTCGCGCCGGCCCTCGCGCCCGCGCCGCCGATCGGAGCGCTGCCCTCGCCGTACCGAGTCCGGCTCGGGAACATCGGCGACATCGAGTTCTGGTCGCCGAACCGCGGCGTGCTGATCACCAGCGGCACGGAGGCCAGCGGCGGCATCGTGCCGATGGGTGTCTACGCCTATGACGGCGTCGACTGGCACCAGCTCTCGACGGTCTGCGGCGGTGCCGACGGCCGCATCGCGTTCTCCGGGCCCGACGAGTTCTGGACGATCGCCGACCAGCGTCCCGGCCAGGTCACGCAGATCGGCGCCTCGCTGGCCAACATGTCGCTCTGTCACTTCCAGGGCGGTCGCGTCGTCGGCTCCTATGCGATGCCGCTCGACCAGCCCAACTCCTACCGGCCGATGAATGCCGTCGCCTGTCGCAGCGCCGACGACTGCTGGTTCGCCGGCGCTCGCGCTGTGCGACCGGGTCGAGGCGGCTTCCATCTGCACTGGGACGGCAGCGCCGTCACGGCGTTCTACTCGCCGCAGGATCACGCGATCACGGACATCGCCGCGCTGCCCGGCCAGCTGTACGAGAGCGTCAGGCTCGGCGAGGACGACGTCTTCGCGGACGAGGACCCCGCGACGCCGGCCCTGTTGCACACGATCGCTTCGCCCAGCTCGTCGACGATCTTCCGCTCCGTCGTCCCGTCCGACTCGGCATGTGCCGGCGAGGTGGTGTGCCCGCCGCTGCCCGACTACGGCAGAGACCCAGCGGGAAGACCGGTGTGGCCCGCCACGCTCGGCGGGTTCAGCCTCAGCAGCGACTGGTCGCTGGCCGGCTCCTCCACCAGCCCCCCGCAGCTGTGGGCGATCGCCGGCCTGCCGTTCGGCACGCCCAAGGTGCCGGCCGGAAGAGGCGCCGGCCACCCGATCGCCTTGCGCTTCTCCGGCGGCACCTGGACGCAGGTCGTGCCGCGACTCGGCACGTTCCCGGACGGACAGACGCCCCTGAAGATCGCGGCCGAGCCCGGTACCGGCGCCGCGTGGGTCGCACTCGGGACCGACGGTGCGCACACCTCCTACGTCGCCCGTGTCAGTGCCGACGGCAGCGTAACGGCCGTTGGCGAGCTTGGTGTCGACCAAGGCGTCGGCAAGCGCGGCACGCCCAGCGCGATCAGTTGCCCGGCGGCGAACGACTGCTGGCTGGGAACGGACGAGGGCTGGCTGTTCCACCTCACCAACGGAGCGCAGCTGCCGCGCGACACGGACCCCAGCTTTGCCGGCGTGATCACCTTCCGCCCGCCAGACGGTGGCGTCCCGTTCGCGCCGCCGGACGACCCGCCGCCCGACGACTCGCTGCGCAACCAGGCCCCCCCACTGCCGCCGGTCGGCCCCGGCAACGGTGACGACGGCGACGACAGACCGCGCAGACAACGCAGAACGCGGGTCGTGAGACTCGTCAAGAACGCCAGACGAGAGATCGTGCGCAGAACGACGCTGAAGATGACGTTCACGCTCACTGCACGAGCGCACGTCCAGCTCGTCGCGTCGCGCAGATCGCGAGTCGTCGCGCGAAGCCCCAAGCGGACGATGAACGCCGGGCGCCGCGTGATCATGCTGCGTCTCTACCCTCGTCGCTGGCCGACGAAGCTCGACCTCCGCGCCACGCCTGCGCCGGCCTCGAAGCGGAAGCATCCGAAGAAGCCGGGCTGAGCAACCTCGTCGGGGCGGCCGGCCGCGACCGGCTGCCCCGAAGGCGTGCCGCAGCTGCTAAGTGGTTGATGCCACGGTTGTTGGTTAGGTGGTGAGGTCGGCGAAGGTTCGTGTTGGGCGGCCGGTGAGCCAGTTGAGCCAGATGCCGGCGCTCTAGGCGAGGAGCTTTACGGTGATTCGGGCGCGCAGGCCGTGCAGGCTGCGCGCCAGGTGCAGCTCGAGCCCGAGTTGGTCTTTGAGGGTCCAGAAGAAGCTCTCAATCTGCTGTCGGATCAAGGAGAGGTGCAGGCCGTTGTCGGGTTCGGTCGCGCGGGCTGGGCGCAGAACCTTGGCGCCGTAGGTATCGACAGCATGCTGGGCGAATTCCGCGCCTGCGTAGCCCTTGTCGCAGACGATCGCTTCGCCGCCGCGCAGGCCGATCGCGAACAGGCGGTGCGCGACGTCACGTTCCTTCTGGTCGGCGGAGGCGAGGATGACGGAGTGGATCGTGCCGTCCGGTGCGCCGAGCAGATGCAGGCGCATCCCCAGAACCAACGGGAATGGCTGCGGCTGTAGTGGTAGGCGCATGCAGGGCCAAGATCGGAGCCGCGCGCGGTCTCGACCGACCGGCCACACTCGACCGGCGTTGGGTCCAGCAGGCAGATCGAGTCCCGGTAGCCCGGACAGTCTCTGGCGGACACGGCCATGACCCGCTCGATCTGCTCAGTCAGCCGCGCGCGCCGCTCTCAGAACGCGTCCTGAGTCGGCAGGACGGGGAACAGGCCGCTCAGTCGCCGCCGTGCGGCCCGCAGGAACTGCGATCCGAGCTGATCCCGAGCAGCGGCTGAGCGATACAGAGCGTGATGACCTCCGCGTCAGCGATCCTTCGCCTGGCGTTCCCCAGCCTTGTGGGCAGGAGATCGTCAGCCGTGACGAACACGGCACAGAGCAGCAGATCGAGGTCGGCAAGCATCGTGGCCCCCTGGTCGACGGTGGCACTGAGCACCGCCGACTTCGATCTGCGCTCCATAAACACCTGCCACACCCACCGGCGTGGCATCCACCATCTAACTGTTCTGCTCGTGGTGTTGGTGAACGCGGGTGATGGGGGCTTGGCCGCTGCAGGCTGGGTGTGGTCGGCGGCGGTTGTAGAAGCGGATGAACGATGACAGGGCGCGGTCGCGTTGGGTGCTGTTGGGCCAGATGCGGCCGTGCGCCCATTCGCGGTCGAGGGTGCCGAAGAAGCGCTCGATCTTTGCGTTCCAGCGGGGTGTGTAGGGCGGGATCAGGATGTGGCGGGCGCGATCTCAGCGAGGGCGTCTTTGAAGGCGGCGCTGGTTGAGTAACACCTGGCGTTGTCGCTCATGACCGCCTCGACTGCGCCGCAGCCTTGCCGGTGGAACCAGGTCGTTGCGCGGCGCAGCGTGGCGGCGACGTTGGTCGCCTTCTCAGCGCTGTGCAGCTCGCAGTAGGCCAGGCGGGTGTGGTCGTCGACGATGCCGATCACGACCGTTTTGCCGACGTTGCGGCTGCGGCCTGTCTGGGAGCGATCTCTGGTCGCCCAGTGCCCGGGCGCGTCGAACTTCGGGGCTGAGAACGCGTCGATGTGCAGCAGCGCGCCGGCCTCGGTCGATTCGTAGCGGCGCGTGCTCGCCGGCGGCGCTGAGCGCCGCGCTCGGCTGACGCCATGGCGGTGCAGCACCTTCCAGATCGTCGAGCGATGCCGGCCGATCAAGAACGTCAGCCGCATCGGCCCCCAGTTCGTTCTCGCCCTTGCGTCAAGGATCTGCTGCTCGGCCTCGGCGCTGAGCGCCCACGGACACGACCTCGGAACCGGCGGCCTGGCTCGCAGGCACGCTCGCGACGCGCGCTCCTCCACGCTCGCGTCCTGCCACCGATGCCACCACCGATGCGCGGTCGCCGGCGCGACGCTGAGGGCGGCCGCGGCCGCCCTCAGCGTCGCGCCACCCTCCACCAACTGCACCAACTCAAGCCGGCCCCGCAGCCCGAGCTTGCACCTACGATCCTCCATGTCCGGCCTCCTTCGGCAGGTCTGTCCTCGCAGACCGCACCTTCCGTCGGAGGCCGGACACCTCCCTTCAAACGTTCACAAACCCCGTGAGCAGCTCACCTAGCGGCGCGCCTTCTTTCTCGCGGCTCTTCTCGCTGCTGCTCTTCTGATCGTGACCGTGCGTCTCTTGGAGCTTGCGTTGCCGGCTTGGTCTCTCGTCGTGACGATCACCTGGACGCGCAGCGCGCCTCTCTTCAGCAGCCCTCTGCCTGCCCCGTTGAGCTTCGCGGTCACCGTTCTAGACTGACCGCCCGCGAGCGAGAACGACACCTGGCCGACCGTCACGACGCTCGTGCGCAGTCTCGCTCTTCTGCCCTTGCCGACCTTGACTCTCGTCGTCGCCGTCAGCTTGATCGTGCCAACGCAGGCCGACTCGCCTACCGGACAGCCGAGCGTCGCCACGAGCGCGTCTCTCGCCGCTCTCAGCTTCAGCGAAATGTCCGGGGCGGTGGTGTCCGCCACGGGAGCGGGGATCACCGGCGGTCTCTGCTGCGGCGGCGGGACGACGATCGGCGTTCTTCTGTCATCCGGCGGAGGGGGCTGGACGATGTCTCTCGCCGAGACCGTCACCGTCCGCGTCGCCGCCGTGCTGACCTGCTGGTCGCTGCCGCGCACCGTCAGTCTGACGCTGTACGAGCCGGCCGCGCCGAAGACGTGGTCGATCTGCGGCGTAGAGCTGTCCTCGATGACGCCGTCGCCATAGTCCCAGTGGTAGTTGAGCAGTCTCGTGTCCGGCGAGGCGCTCGACGCGGACGCGTCGAACGCGACCTCGTCGCCGACGAACGCCGAGTTCGTGCTGGCCGTGAACGAGGCCGCGGGTGCGGTCGTCGACTGCACCACCACTCTCGCCTCGCGCTCGACAACACCGAAGTCGCCATGCATCCGGAGTCTGATCGTGTAGACCCCCGGTCTCGTGTACTGATGTCTGGCGGTGGGGTCCTGTCTCGTCTCGAAGTCGTCGGGTGCGAGCCATCTCGTAGCCTGCTCGTAGCCGTTGGACGCATCGCCGTCGAGATCCCACTCGTACTTGTAGCCCCACGTACCGACGAGCAGCGCCGAGGCGTCGAAGTCGACCGTCGACGCGACCGGAATCGTGATCGGGGCGCTCGCATCGAGGTCTCTGCCGCCTGTCGCGGCCGCGAAGGTGCCCTGCGGTTGCGAGCAGGGACGCTCACTCGCCCCGGGCGACAACTCAATCACCTCGCGACCGTTGACGGCCACGCCGTCGGTCTGCGCCTGTCCCGCGTCGTCGCCGGCGGTCAGCGCCCAGACGCTGCCGTCGCTGCCGGTGGCCAGGCCCGCGGTGTTGTTGATGTTGTTGAACGACAGCGCGCAGTCGCCTCTGCCGGAGACGTTGCCGAGCGTGTTCAGGATCGAGCTGACCGGCACGTCGGGGTTGGACAGCGACCCGTCCCACGACTCACCCGGAGCGCTCACCGGCGCGAGCAGGCGGATACCGAGATTCGACTCGTACCAGAAGCCGGATCCGGCCGAGCGGGCCGTCCACGGCGTCGCCTGTCCGACCTCCAGGAACATCGCCGCATAGCGGCCGTTGCTCAGCGCGACGACCTGCGAGGAGGGCTTGGGGATGGCGCCGAACGTCGGTGTCGAGACGGCCGCCCAGCGCGAGAAGTCGAGGCCGAAGAAGGGCGGGAACATGGCCGGCGTGTTGACCCACGACTCGAGCACTCTCGGCTGGTCGAGATCAGGCCCGAGCCGCACCACTGCGACGGCGCCGGCACCGCGGGCGTTCTCGACCGCCGAGAGCGTCGCCGTCAGCCCGCCGTCAGGATCGCGCGAGAGGCCGCCGTAGTCGCGCTGGTAGGC
Source organism: Conexibacter sp. CPCC 206217 (assembly GCF_030646165.1). Taxonomy (GTDB): domain Bacteria; phylum Actinomycetota; class Thermoleophilia; order Solirubrobacterales; family Solirubrobacteraceae; genus Conexibacter. The sequence goes on from NZ_JAUTDO010000001.1 coordinate 590,316, forward strand.
GCCGATGTCATCCGGGGCGTTGGGCAGTCCGGTGAGCTCTGCCGGCGTCCACGTCTCGAGCTTGTCACCGGCCGCTCTGCCGCCGCCGTTGGTGAGCGCGATGCGCGTGATCGCGGCCGGCACGCCGATGTCGCCGGACATCACGGCCAGCGTTCTGCCCGTGCCCGTGCCCGCGATCGCCAGCGCGGTCGGGAACACCGTGGTGCTGTCGAGGTTCAGCTGCGCGCTCGTGCTGAGGACGCCCGCCGACTGCGAGCCGTCCTCCGCCTGCGTGTAGGTGTCGGCGGTCAGCCCGTCCGGGGTCGTCAGCTTGCCGTCGACGACTCTCGTCGACCACGCGACGATCGCGATCGCCGCGTGGGTGTCGACGTCCTGCAGCGAGACGTAGACGCGCCCGGGGTTCCCCGCGGAGCCCGAATCGACGGTGATCGCGGCGATCGAGGGATAGTCGCTGAGCGGCTGCCCGCCCGGCAGCGAGAAGCTCGCGACGCCCTCGACCGCACCGCTCTCGCTCAGCTTCTGCAGGCGCCACTGGCTGCGCGCGCTGCCGAGCTGCGAGGGCGTTCTGCTGGTGCGGTCGACGACGTAGATCGCGGTGCCGTCCGGATCGCTCGCGTCGACTGCGAAGCCCGTCGGGTTGAGGAATCTGCCAGGGGCGGGAGCACTCGAACCGTCATAACCGCCGCTGTTGAAGTACGCCGCGTCGAACCCGCCGAAGCGGTGCGCCTCGCCGTAGGGGTCGGCGGCGTGAGCCGAAGCGGTGGCCACCACCGAGGCGGCAACCACGATCGGCAGTGAACGTCCGATGCCGCGCCGGATCGTCGAACCGATCTCTCGCCGCCATCTGCGCTTCGTACTTGTCACTCTCGTCACTTCTCGCAAGGGAACCTCGTCTCTCAGGGGGATTCACAACGTGCCAAGGGCGGCGCCGAATTCGGCGCCGCCCGAGGCTGTCGAATTCACCGCGTCGAAGTCGACACGATGAATTCGGCACGCGCATGGTCGTCAGACGACCGGCGCGCGTTCTTCTGTCATCGAACTGCTCTTGTCAGAGCCTCTCAATCCAAGGCTCAGCCGCAGAGCGCCGCGTTGTTGCGCGCGGCGGTCCCCGGGTTGGTCGGCAGCGCCGCGTAGTATCTGGCGGGGCCGGTGGTGGAGCTCAGGAACTGCTGGCCGCCGATGCCCAGGAACGGCGACGCGCTGACCACGTATCTGACGTAGTTGCACGCCGTGTCCTCGACGTCGGTGGTCGATCTGGCGGGGGAGTTTCTGCCGTACGCGGTGCCAAGCGCCCCCGTCTGGTAGTCGTCGAACACGATCATGTACGTGACCGCGACGATGCCGTACTTGTTGCTGGCGGGGCTCAGACCGGCGTCCGGACGGTTGGCCGTGATGCCGAGCGACGGATCGCTGCTCGGATCGAACCACGAACCGCCACCCGACGGGTACGACGACGGGACTCTGTTGTCCGTCGTGGTGAAGTCGCTTCTGTCGGTGCGCACGTTCGCGCGATCGCTGCTGATCGGATCGCCGTAGGTGGCCGGCGAGGTGGAGCCGTTGTTCTGGACCAGCGCGTACGCGATCAGGTGGGGCGCCGACGTGGTGCAGTCGGCGGCCGTGCCCGCGTGGGACGCGAGCGTGTTCGTGAACCCGGCGGTGACCGCGTCCGCGAGGTTCGCGTAGCCGATCGCGCCCTCACCGGCGGCGGCGACGTTGCCCGCCAGCTGGCTGCCGCCGCTGTTGGCCGTGGAGCAGCGCGTCAGCTCCAGGTTGGTGCCCGACGGCCACGTGGTCGTGCCATCGTTGAATCTCAGCCACGTGGTCGAGTCGACCTTCGCCAGGTAGTTCTTGAAGGCGTAGGTGGTGCCCGACGTCGAGGAGCGGCCCTCGACCTTGATTCTCGTGTTGAGGCCGGCGCCGCCGAGGCCGGTCTTGCCGGCCGCCGTCAGCAGGGCGCCCCACGTGTTGGCCGCGAAGCCGCCGTTGGTCGGCAGCGTGCCGGCGAACGTCTGGTTCAGGAGCGCGTTGGTCAGGCTGACCTGGCCCGACAGGCCCGTGACCGTCGACGGGATGCCGAGGATCACCGCGACCGGCGCCTGCGTCACCGGAACCGTGACGGCCGTGGTGCCCGTGAGCAGGTTCGAGGCCGCGATCTGCGCCGTGCTCGGCGGGTCATCCGAGGAGCAGTAGTCGAACATCGGCGTCGGCGAGCCGAGGCTGCCGCCGGTGAAGCCCCAGTTGTTGAGGCAGCGACCGCTTGAGTCCGAGACGTAGGTCAGACCCGAACCGCCGGAGATCTTTCTCGTGCTCGTGCCCCAGTTGGCCAGCCACTGGCCCTGGACCACGTTCTGCAGCGACGCGCCGCCGCCCTGAATCGCGATGCCGGCCGCGGAGGCCTGCCCTGCCATCGCACCGGCCATGAGCGCGCCTACGCCCACGGCGAGACCAGCCTTGCGAAGGCCGTTCTTCCAACTTGACATCGTCCCGTCCTTTTCCCCCTAGAGGGGGATCGATGTGATCTGCCCCGACCCCCTTCGTCGAGGTCTACATGACCGTAAACGCGTGTCTGGAGGGCGATGTAATAAGAACGTAAACACCTGTGCCAACACCAGCTCCCGATTACGGGATGCGCCAATTCATCACATTGAGGTCGCCGCGCCATGCGTTCACCCTCTGCGGAGACGGCGGTCGCGTGCGGTCGCGTAGGCGAGCCGGCCGGGGTCGTTGGACGTGCGGCGGCGGCGATCCAGGCGCAGCGTCGCGCCCGCTCCTGCCGCGATCACGAGGAGCGCCACCGACAACGGCCACGACGGCGCGCGCGACGTGCGGTCCGGCTCGTAGGCGGCCATGTGATGCATCAGCTCGGTGGCGACCTCCTGCTCACGCTGGCGCTCGGGCGCGGAAGCCGTCTGGGAGACCGGCGACTGGCCCTGCACCTGCGACGTGCCCGACGGCGGCGTCGGGCGCGCGGGCGACGGAGGCGGGGGCGGCACGGCGGCGCGCACGGGGATCGGGATCAGCGCGGCGGCGACCGGGATCGCCAGCGACAGCGGTGGCGGCGGCGCTCTCACGGGAGCCTTCGGCGCCGGGGATCTCTGCGCAGGCGTCGGCTGCGGCTGCGCGGACGGAGACGGCGGCAGTGGCGGTGCGATGTCGATCTCGGTCGGGGTCCGTCTCGCCGGCTCCTCGTCGGGCGGCGCAGTGAAGTCCGGCGGTTCGATCTCCGTCTGCGCGACGATCTGTCTCGCCGGCGGGGGGTTACGCAGCGGGACAGTGCCGCACGGCTGCTGGACGCTGCCTCTCAGGATCGTCACGTCCTGCGAGTAGCTCAGGCCTCCGGACTCGACGGTCACCGTCGTGTTGCCCGCGTTGAACGCGCAGAAGAGGCCCGACGCAGGATCGAGCAGCGGTTTGCCGTCCACGCCCTGGAGCACCGCACGGGGGTTCGTCGAATTGGGATCGCGCGCGACGAAGTCGCCGATGTCGGGGTTCGACGACGTGAAGCGATAGGCGAGCGGCACCTGCTGCCCGCAGCTGGCGCCGATGCAGCTGCTGGGAATCGCGACGTACGGGTCCGGGTTCTCGATCCGGTTGGCTGCGGTGCCGGCGACGCTGTTGCCGCCGAGCGGACGGCGTGCGAGACCGGTGAAGAGGGCGACGCTGCTGCGTCGCAGCAGCAGGCCGTCGGTGGCATCGAGCGCGAGCTGACCGGCGTTCGGGATCGTCAACGCGCTCACGGGCGCGACGTTGGTCACGGGGTTGCGCCTGGCGACGTCGACGCTGACGAGCAGGAACCCGCTGTCGCCGAGGAACTCGTCGAGCTTGACGGTCGGCCGCGTGACGTAGCCGAGCGTGCCCGTGCCGAACGCCGGGACGGTCCGCGGCGCCACCCCGAGCGTCTGCTGGACGTTCTTCTCGACGCTCTGGAACAGATACGCCGAGGCGCCGTGGTTGACGAGCGCATCGACGACGAGGTCGCTGTCCGCGGCGTGGTTGGGCGCCGACGCGTCCAGCAGGTCGGCGTTCGCCACCACGAGCGCGGGCACCTGCGCGGCGTTCGCGGCGTCGAGCTGCGCGCAGAGCCAGTCGAGCTGGTCCTGGATCGCGGTCGCGGAGCATGCCCCGCTCGTGCGTCCCGGTGCGACGGCTCGACGCGACGTGTCGAGCACGATCACGCGCACCGGGCCTGTCGCGCCCTCGGAGTCGAACGCGTACGCCGCGATCCCCGCGGGCGGCTGAGGGGTGCCGGGCGGTACCGAGCCGGCAGGCGCGGACGGCCCGAGCGCGGCCACGAACGGCGCGATGCTGCCATCCACCGCGGCCTCCCCGGCCGATGCCGCCGCGTAGGTCGGCAGCGTGGCACCGGATCCGCGCAGGATCTGCGAATAGCGCATGAGCTCCCGGCCGAACGCATCGGCATCGGTCGTTCTCTGCGTCGGCGAGAGGCGCGAGCCGGCATAGAGAAAGGCGCGCAGATCCGGTATCTGCGCGGCGCGGTTGACGGCGGCGCGCAGCCACACGTCGGGGCCGACGCCGAGGTTCGCCGAGTCGGCGCAGAGCTGGGCGCACTGCGCGCCGCCCGCGAGCGCGAACGTCGCCATCCCCGGCGGTGCGCCGACCGGGACGGTCGCGGCCGCCGGCGGCGCGGGCCCGGCGCCGTAGCGCTGAGCGCTCGCCGTCTGCACGCCTCCCTGCACGCCGCCGCTGTACTGCCGGCCGCCGGTGTTGCCGCCGACCGCCCAACCGGTGGTGCCGGCGGGGTCGACGGCGAGCGCCAGGACGGGATCCGGCCAGGCCGGTGCGTCGATGCCGCTCTCGACGTAGGCGCCGTGCTGGACGTCTTGCCATCCGCCCGCGTTCTCGCGCAGCAGGTATCCCGTCACGGGGAGCGGGTCGGGGTCGATGAACAACGGCGGCTGGCCGGGCGGCGGCGAGGGCTGATCGTTGATGTCGAGGTCGGCCAGCGCCGTACCGTCGGTGTCGACCGAGACCAGCGCACGCACCGACGCGCCGTCGCGCAACGCGGCGAGCGCGGAGATTCTCGGCGCCTGCTGCCCGGAGAGCGGCGGGCCCTCTCGCCATGGCGCGCTGGGTCCGTCGCGCTCGATCACGACGCCGGGGCCGGCGGCGACCGCGCCGCCGTCGCGCAGACCGGCGACTCTCGTCAGCGCTCGCCCTCTCAGCAGCTGCGTGACGGTGTCGTCGATCCGCCAGCCGGCGCCGTCGCGCACCAGCAGGCCGCTTCTGCTCGACGCGACCGGAGTGCCGAAGGTGGCGACGGTGCTGTAGGTCGCGAGCGCCTGCGTCCCCGCGAACGCGACGTCGGTGAGGTGTTGCTGCTGAATGCCCTCCGGCAGCGCCTCCTGCGTCCACATGCGGCCGTACGCGAGCAGGACGCCCTGCTTGCCGACGGCATAGCCGACGTTCGGGTCGCTCGGCGAGAAGGCGACCGCGTTGAGGTTGCCGTGGAAGTTCAACGGCTTGCCCGGGTCGGGTTCCCACAGACCGGTGTCCGAGCGCCACAGCCACATCTCGCCTTCGTCGCCGACGGCATAGGCGCGCCCGCTCTCGGGCCACGCGACGCCGCGCAGCCGCGGCGTCGCGCGGGCCCCGCTGGCGCCGTACATGAACTCCGGCTGCCATCCACGCCCAGGCGCGAAGCGGGCCGCCTGGCCGCGATCTCCGACGGCGAGCATCTGCGCGTCGGCGTCCCCGGCGGCTCTGCCGGGCTGCGAGGCCAGCGCCAGCAACGGGTAGCGGAACGGGACGGGCCACGACGTCAGCGGGCTCGGAACCGCCGTCGCCGCGACGCGCAGGAGCGTCGTGCCGGCCAGCGCGCCCGTCCATCCGTCGTCGGGCGCGCTGAACGCCGCCGTCGCGCCGCCGGTTCCGGCGCCGACGACGTAGTCAAAGGTGCCATTCCCCTGCAGCCGCAACTGGACGCCGCGGGGCAGCCCGGTGACGATGCGCGTGCCGGGGTCGGCACCGGTGCCGGGGAAGGCGACGCTGCCGTACGCGTCGCTCGGAAGAGGAGCGGCGAGCGCGCCGGTGGCATCCGCGCATGCGGCTCTCGGGTAACACCATGTGCCGATCGGCGGCCCGTCCGGCGCAGCAGCGGGAACGAGCAGGGTGCCGCTGCCGTGCGCGGCGTCGAGGTCGAGATCGACCCATGCGCCCTGCGCAGTGACGGTCAGCTTCCGCGGCGTGGTCGCGAGCGGCTCGGCGCCGGCGCCGAGCAGCGGGCTCTGCGGTCTACGTTGGAGCCAGACCCGCGTGTCTCCTGTGCTCGGCATGCGCTGGAAAAGCGTCGCTCTGTTGCCGGTTCTCGCCAGCAGCCAGGCGTCGTCTGGTCCGCTGGCGACGAGTGTCGGCGTCAGCAGCGGATCCGTCGGCGGCGTGCATCTATCCGTGACCAGAGCGATGCAGATCGCCTCGCGTGTCCAACTGCTGCCGTCGTAGTGGAGCACCCCAGGAGCTGCTCTGGCGTCCCCGTCACGCGCCGGGAGGACGAGCGCCCCCGTGCGGCCGGCCTCGTCGATCGCGGCGATCGTCGGACGCAGGAGCAGGCTCGGATCCTGCTCGCCGGCGTAGAGGCGCTCACCGGCCTCGAGCACTGGATCGGCCGGTGCGGCCGGGTCGTCGTTGGCCGTGGTCGTCGCGGCCGGATCCTGCGGTGTCGTCGTCGCTTCCGGGTCCCGCGGTGTCGTCGTCGGCGTCGCAGGCGCCTGCGACATGTCCGGCGATGTCGCCTCGTTCGTCATGACCGCGCCGGTAGCGGCCTCACCGTCGCCGGACGCGTCGTGAGCCGCTCTCGGGTCGGTGCCGCTCACCGTCGGCTCGCTCGGCGTCGGGTCGGTCACGGGCGGTTCGCTCGGCGAAACGTCTCTCGCATCCGCGGGCGGCGTCGCAGACGGCGGCGCCGGCGCGATCACGAACCCGCCGTTCGGATCACGCGTCGCAAGCCGCCCGAAATCATCCGTCGTCACACCGTCGGCACGTGCCAGCACCGCGAATCCTCCGCTCGGCGTGACGACGCTGTACGGCCAGGCGGGCTCGACGTTCAACGGGCCACCCTGAGCATCGGCGAACGGCACCGGTTGCCAGACGCCGGAATCGCGCGTGTAGCGAATCGCCCCCCACTCCAATCCTCCGGAGGTGGCGGCCTGCGGCTCGCTCAGCTGTCCGTAGCCCCAGACCTCGCCCGGGGCGCCCTGGGTCGCTGCGCCCAGCAGCCGTACGTTGACCGCCGGCGCTCCGAGCACCGGCTGGAACGTCAACCCGCTGCGGTCCTCGGTGCCAGTCCCGGCGAGATCTCCCAGCGAGATCTGGGCCAACCATGCGCCGGCCACCAGCACGAGGGCTGCGGCAACGGTGACGCGCCTGCGTGCGCTTAACCTCACGCGGCTCACGCGGCCGCGTGGTCGCGCGCTCCAGTGCGGCGACGACCGGACGCAACGTGAACACGGCGAGGATGTTGTGACAACACTGCAGCTCCTTGATTGCGCCAGGGGGACCGGCGAGATGCGGGCGCAGACCCCGAACGCGACGATAGTCTGCCGTGCCGTAAAACGGACAACGTGAAGAATTGGTGATCACATCGTCAACACGTGTTCGTTCTCAAGTCGTTGACATCCTCGCTGCGCCGGGGGTCGATGATCGCGCGTCAGCCGTCAACGAATTCTGGGAGCAGTCTGGATGAAGGAGCGCATCTCGCGCGGCATCGCGCCCGCCGCGCTGACGATCTCGATCATCGCGCTGGTGGTGTCGACGACCGGGCTCGCGGGCGCCGCGCTCGGCGGACGTGAACGCCCGGTCACAGCCGTGAACGCCGCCGCAAACAGAAGACCGGGTACACCGACCAGAAGAAGCTCCAAGCGCAGAGCGCTGCCGGGCCCCAGCACGACGCCGCGGCCGCTGGGCCTGTTGCGGCTCAATCGCAGAAAGCAGTTCCCGGCGTCGGCGATTCCGCTGGTCAGCGTCGCGAGATCCGCTAGATCGGCGAGATCCGCGAGAAACGCCGACAGACTCGGCGGCAGAACGCTCGCACAGGTGCAGGGCAGCTGCGCGCCGACGACGATCGACCTGGGCAGCTACTGCATCGACGCCTCCCCGTACCCGGTCGAGCCGCAAGACGCCGGCGACAACGACTGGTTCTGGGCGACGAGACGGTGCAGCGATGCCGACGGCTACCTGCCGAGCGCTGCGCAGCTGATCGGCGCTGTCACACGGCTCAAGCTCGAGTCGAGCGTCAGCGATTCGGAGCTGACCTCCTCGCGCGACGAGGACCCGGCCGACGGCAGCAAGGATCAGCGCGAGATGACGTCCAACCTCATAACGACGACCGCCGGCGGCAGCGCCGCCGGCTCGCAGGGCGTCAGCGACGGCTCGCGCGGCGACCCCCGTCAGGGCGAGCCGGACCCGGTCCCGCTGCCCGCCAACCCGTCACCCGAGACGTTGCAGTACATCACCGTATACGACAACGCCGACCACGGCGGCTTCGCCGGGGCGAAGCCCGTCTCGCAGCCGGAGAACTTCCGTTGCGCGTACGCGAAGACCCCAGGCGCCGAGGAGCGCGGCGCCGAATGATCGAGTTTGAAAACACCGCGCCGTGTTCACGGCGCGGTGTTCTCGATTTGTTCACACCAGGCGGCTCGTCGCGCCTCAATCTTGTCCGCTTGCCGTTTTCGTTCCCGAATCGCTGTCGAGGAGTTCGATGAGCAATCCCCGCCTGGCGGCGAAGAGCAGACGCTCCCCCGTCGCGCTCGCCCTCCAGCGCGTCGTCGACGCGATCGCGCCGATCGGCCGCTTCCTCACGAAGGACGTGATCACGACCTTCCTGCTGCTGGCCTCGATCGCGCTCGCGATCACCTTCTTCGTCCTGCTCGGCTCGCTCGGGCAGGAGGGGAGCGGCAACAAGGTCGCCCTCAGCACCGTCGTCGAGCTGTCCGACGCCGAGCAGCTGCGCTCCGCCGTCCTGCTCGACCGCGACCACCAGATCGAAGCGGTCACCGAGACCGGCCTCGACGTGTACGCGGACTACCCGGCCTCCGACGCCGCGACGCTCGACCTCGTCAACACGCTGCAGAAGAACAGAGTCCCGTACACGATCGACGCGCAGTCGGGCAAGCCGGCGCGCACGATCGTCGTGCAGTTCCTGCTGCCGATCCTGCTGCTCGTCTGCCTGTTCGCGTTCTTCACGCGGCTCGGCCAGGACGGCGGCGCCGGCGGTATCGGCGCGTTCTCGAACTTCCGTGGCAGAGGCCGCAAGAAGAAGAGAGGCGCTTCGCCGATCACGTTCGACTCGGTCGCGGGCGCCGGCGAGGCGCTGGCGGAGCTGCGCGAGATCCGCGACTTCCTCGACGACCCGCAGAGATACCTCGACCAGGGCGCGGCGGCGCCGAAGGGCGTGCTGCTCGTCGGACCTCCCGGAACCGGCAAGACGCTGCTGGCGCGCGCGACCGCCGGCGAAGCCGACGCCACCTTCTACTCCGCCTCCGGCGCCGAATTCGTCGAATCGCTCGTCGGCGTCGGCGCCGCCCGCATCCGCAGCCTCTTCGCGATGGCCCGCAAGAACGCGCCCGCGATCATCTTCATCGACGAACTCGACGCCGCCGGGCGCAAACGCGGCGCCGGCGTCGGACAAGGCAACGACGAACGCGAACAGACACTCAACCAGCTGCTCGTCGAAATGGACGGCTTCGGCGGCGACGCCGGCGTCGTCGTCATGGGCGCCACCAACCGCCCCGACATCCTCGACCCCGCCCTCCTGCGCCCCGGCCGCTTCGACCGCCAAGTCGTCGTCGACGTCCCCGACGTTCACGGCCGCTTCGAGATCCTCTCGCTGCACGCCCGCGGCCGCAGATTCCACAAAGACGTCGAGCTGCACGAGATCGCCAAGCTCTGCCCCGGCTTCTCCGGCGCCGAGATCGCCAATGTGGTCAACGAGGCCGCATTGCTGACCGTCCGCGAAGGCCATGCCGAGATCGACCAGGCGACGCTCGAAGAGGCGATCGACCGCGTCGTCGCCGGCCCCGCCAAGAAGCACGTGCTGAGCGTCGACGAGCGTTGGACGATCGCGATCCACGAGGCGGGCCACGCCGTCGCCACCCGTGCGATCGGCCAGGCCGTCAGCGCGCAGAAGCTCTCGATCGTCGCCCGCGGCCGCCAACTCGGCACCGCCGCCCACATGCTCACCGACCGCGACGCGATCATGCACGGCAGAAGCGACCTCGAACGTCAGCTGGTCGCGATCATGGCCGGCACCGCCGGCGAGGTGATCGAGTTCGGCGAGGAGTCGACCGGGATCAGCGACGATCTGCACGCCGCCACGAGACTGGCGCGCTCGATGGTCACGAGCTTCGGCATGTCGCCGCGGCTCGGTCACGTCACGATCGGCGAGCCGGCCAGCGAGGTCTTCCTCGGCGCCTCGTTGCAGGAGCTGGGCTCGATCGGCAACGCGACACTCAACCTGATCGACGAAGAGGTCGAGCGGATCGTCGAAGAGTCCGAGACGCGCGCCGAGCACGTGCTGCGCATGAACTGGACCTCTGTGCAGGAGACGGCGCGCTCGTTGATCGAGGTCGAGACGCTCTCGGGGGTCGCGCTCGAGGCGCTGCTGTCGACGGTCAAGACGGTCGACCTGCAGACGATCCCGCTCGCGGAGCGCAACAACGCCGACACGCGCGGTCGCGGTGACGGCGACCAGCGCTGAGCGCCGCTGATGCGCGCCACCTCTCTCGGTGGGCGTGGTCTATGGCCGCTGGTGCTGACGATGACCGTCGCGCTCGTCGCGGCGGACTTCCTGCGCCAGCCGCTGCACGGTCCCGAGAACGGTGTGGCGGCGCCGCCGGCGAGCGCGCTCGTGCTGTGGGTGCCCGGCGTCAACGCGGGCAGCTCGGCGGAGCGCCTGGCCGGCGCCGCCGCAGAGCGACTGGACCGGCCCTGGCGGCCGGTCCGCAGTCAGCTCGTGCACGGCGGCTCCACGAGCGCGGTGACGACGTTGCTGGCACGACGCGGCGGCTCGACGCCGCCGCTGCTGCTGGTCGACGCCGGCACCGTCGCAGACATCGAGCGCGACCGTCGCGGCAGCGCGCTGCCGACGATCGCGGCAGAGGGAGAGCGCGCTGCGCGACTGCTGCGCCACGCCGTTCCGGTCGCGCTGCTGGCCGAGGATCCGCTTGTGGTCGCGACCTCTGGGAGATCATCGATCCACAGCCCCGAGGAGCTCTTCACGACGATGCGCCGCGATCCGGGCGGCGCCGTCTTCGGGCTCGCGCCAGATGCCTGGTCGAGGACTGCGCTGGCGGCGCTGGTGCACTCGGTCGGCGTCGACGGCGACGTGCGCTACCGCGTCCTGCCGACCGCCGACGCTGCCGTGATCGCACGCGCCGGGGACCTCGCCGACGTCGTGATCGCGCCGCGCAGCGAGCTGCACCGGCTGCCGTTGGCGCGCGGCCTGCGGCTGCTGGCGCAGAGCGACAGCCTGCAGACCGCCAGCGGCTCCGCGACCCCGGCAGGCGCGTCCGCCCGCGCCGCTGGACCGATCGGGACCGCTGGGCCGACCGGCGCCGCTGGGCCAACCGGCCCGCCCGTCGCGCGGCTGGGCGATCTGCTCGGCGACGGCGCAGCAGTCGCCCACGCGCAGCGCTGGATCGCGATCGTCGCTCCACCCGGCACCAACGCGCGCACACGCCGTGCGCTGACGCGCCAGTTGACGCGCATCACCGCGACGGTCAGCTGGCAGGCGACGCTGCGCCGGCTCGCGCTCTCGCCCGCACCGCGCGCGACGCCCGCGCGCTACCTCGCGCTGGCGCGGAGCGAGCAGGACAAGATCGCCGTCGACGCCGGCCATGTCGCGCAGCGCGCCGCGAGGCGCAGATGACGCAGCCGCCCAGGCGCCGACCCTCCGCTCCGCTGGACGCGGACGACTTCGGGGTGCTCTACCGACGCCACGCGCAGTCGCTGCTGCTGTTCTTCCAACGGCGGCTGCACGACGCGGAGCTGGCGATGGACCTGATGGGCGAGGTCTTCGCGACGGCACTCGACCGCCGCGCGCAGTATCGCGGCAGCGACGAGTCGGAGCTGTCCGGCTGGCTGTGGGCCATCGCCCGCAGCACGCTGCGCGACCACGAGCGACGCGGCGTCACCGAGCGCAGAGGGGCAGCGCGCATGGGCGTAGAGCGGCGGATGCTGAGCGACCGCGAGATCGAGCGGATCGAGGAGCTCGCGGGCCTGTCGGAGTTGCGCGCCATGCTCGCCGAGCAACTCGCCGAACTGCCAGATGACCAGCGCACCGCCGTGCAGCTGCGCGTGATCGACGACCTGACGTACAGGGAGGTGGCCGACCGCATGGGGGTACGCGTGCCGACCGCCCGCGCGCACGTGTCACGCGCGTTGCGCCGACTGTCGCGCGAACTGCTCGACAGTGACAGGGGGGACCTGCTGCACCACGCGAATTGCAACCACGAGGACCCCTGACGAGTGACGAGTGATGACGTGAACAGACCCTACGACCTGGACCTGCCGATCCTCGCGGAGCTCGAGCAGGCATGGTGCGCCGCGGCGCAGCGCGCGATCGGCCCGTCGGCCGCGCACGCTCCCGCGGCCGACCGTGTGCATGCTCCCGCGACGGTGAGCGCACCCGCGCACTCGCCCGGCATTGCCGTGCGCACTCGCGGCCGCGCGGCCGCACGCCGCGAGGCCGCCGGCCGTATAGCGCGCCGCGTGCTTGTGCTCACCGGGCTCGGCTGCCTCGTCGCGGCGTCGGCCGTCGCGACGCGCTCGCTCGTCGACACGGGCGGCAGCGATCCGACGCTGCGCACGAGCGCGACGGCGCGACTCGCCAGCGGCATGATCGACGGCCAGCACTGGCTGTTGAACGGCTACCGCCGTGATCACCAGCTCTGCCATGACCTGATCGCCGCGGGACGCGTCGCCACCGCGTGCCAGCCGCCGCCGAGCGCGCGCGAGCTGCAGATCGACGGCACGCTGGCGCCGCTGACACGGATAGTGATCGGCTACACGGGCGACGAGATCGATCGCGTCGCCGTGATCGAGGGGAGGCGGCGCGTGATCGTCCCGACGCAGCCGCTCACGTCCGCTGCGGGTGCGCGAGCGGCGCGCCTGCCGCGCGAGCTGCGCTGGTTTGTCGCGCTGCTCCCGCGCGGTGACGGGGCGCCCTCGCACGCGGGTGCTGAAGTCGTCTCCTACGACCAGGACGGCGTGCGACTGGAGCGGCGGCGGCTGCGCCCGTGACGCGGGCGCGGATGTAAACGTTGACGTTTCGTATACACCGCGCCGCGTTGACGTGCCAGTTGTGAACAGTTCGTAAATTCGTTACCAGGTTTGTCATGTTTAGCGACGACATGCCTCATACTGGCCTCTCCCCGTCCGTTTCCCCGCCGCACGTTTCCCCAAGAGGTCATGAGTCCCACCGTCGACGAGATTCGCCGCACCGCCGAGGCACGTCTGCGCGAACTGCAGCCGCTGCTGGTGGAGGCCGAACAGCTGCAGCATCTGCTGATCGCGCTGGACGAGAGCCCGCAGCCACGGCTGGCCACCGTCTCGACACGCCGCCTCGGCGGCGGCGCCGCGGTCGGCGCACGCGCGCCGCAAGGGGCCAACAAGCAGTTGATCCTGGACATCGTCGCGCGCAAGCCGGGCGTCGCCGCTCCGGAGATCGCCGCGCTGACGGGCCTCAAGCGAACCGTCGTCGCCTCCACGATCAGCCGCCTCAAGCGCGTCGGCGAGCTGGAAGCCGAGGGCAGCGGCGTGCGCCTGCCCAGCAGCGCCGCCGCCGCGGCGTGAGCGCCGGCCTCACCGTGGAGTAGCGTCCTCGCTGTGACCAGCGAGCGCAACCGCGACACCGCGCCCGCGCGCGGTGGCAGATTCGACGCCGACGGCGACGCGACGCGACGCACCCACCTCGCGAACGAGCGCACCTACCTGGCGTGGTGGCGGACCGGGTTGACGTGCATGGCCGGCAGCCTCGGGCTCGGCCGCGTCCTGCCCGAGGTGACGACGGGCAGCGAGACGCTGGCGATACTCGCGGGCGTCGTCTTCGGACTGCTGGGGATCGCCTGCTTCGTCTACGGGGTGATCCGCTACAGGCAGGTCGACGCGGCGGTGCGGCGCGGCGAGTACATGGGCCCCGACGACCGCTTCGTGACCGTGCTGGCAGCCGTCGGCGTCTTCGTCGCGGTGCTCGTCGTCGCGATCGTGCTGATCGACGCCTGAGCGCTTGCGAGCGGCGGCGAGCGCCCGCCCGGCCGCCGCGTCCGGCTCAGAAGACGACGGTCTTGTTCTCGTAGACGAGCACGCGGTCGGCCAAGTGGCGCGCGACCGCGCGTGCGAGCACCGTGCGCTCGATGTCGCGGCCGATTCGCACGAGGTCCGGGACGCTGTCGCGGTGGCTGACGCGGGCGACGTCCTGCTCGATGATCGGTCCGGCGTCGAGCTCTTCGGTCACGTAGTGGGCCGTGGCGCCGATGATCTTCACGCCGCGCTCACTCGCGCGGCGGTACGGGTCGGCGCCGGCGAAGGCCGGCAGGAACGAGTGGTGGATGTTGATCAGCGGGGCGCCGACCCTCGCGAGGAAGTCGCCGGAGACGATCTGCATATAGCGCGCCAGCACGACCAGGTCGAAGCTGCCGTGGTCGCCACTTCGGAGCAGCCGGATGATCTCAGCCTCAGCCTGAGGCTTAGTGTCTCTCGTGACGGGGACATGGACGAACGGGACGCCAAAGCTCTCGACGTCGCGCTGTGCGTCGGTGTGGTTGGAGATCACGAGCCCGACGTCAGCGTCGAGGTCGCCGCTGCGCCAGCGCCACAGCAGGTCCAGCAGGCAGTGCTCCTCACGCGAGACCAGCAACGCGACGCGCTTGGGGCTGTGCGCATAGGACATCTGCCAGTCCATCTGGAACTGCTCGGCGACCGTCGAGCCGAACGCCTGCTCCAGCTCCGGTCTGCCGAGGTCGAGCCCGTCGAGGTGGAACTCCATCCGCATGAAGAAGCTGCCGCCGGCCGGGTCGGTCGAGTGCTGGTCGGCCTCGAGCACGTTGGCGCCGTGCTCGAACAGGAAGCGCGAGACAGCCGCGACGATCCCTCGCCTGTCTGGGCACGAGATCAGCAGCCGGGCGGTGTTCGGCCGCTCGTTGCGGCCCTTCGTCGTGGAATCTGCGGTGGCGGTCATCGGACTGCGGATCGTAGGGACTTGGCACGTCTTCGTCACAGCCGGTGGCACTGCGGCGAAGATCGACCAGATGCAGGACCGCGATCCCCGCACCGACGCCGAACTGCTGGCCGCCACGGGCGGCGACGCCGACGCGTTCGGCGTCTTCTACCGCCGCCACGTCCGCTGGGTGCTCGCCGTTTGCTCCCGCCGCGCGCGCGACCCCGGCTGGCCGCCGACGTGACTGCTGAGGTGTTCGCCGCCGCGCTCGCCGCCAGCGACCGCTTCGAGCCAGGCCGCGGCGCCGCCGGCAACTGGCTGTTCGGGATCGCGCTCAACAAGCTCGCCGACGCGCAGCGCCGCGGCCACGCCGAACGCCGCGCGCGGGAGCGGCTCGGGATCGCGACGATCGCGCTGAGCGACGACGACGTGCAGCGGATCGACGAGCTCGGGTCGCTCCCCGTCGCCGAGCTCGCGCGGCTGCTCGACGCGCTCCCGTTCCAACAGCGCGAGGCGATCCTCGCGCGGATCGTGCACGAGCGCGACTACGAGCAGATCGCGGGCGAGCTGGACCTGTCCGAGGCGGCGGTGCGCCAGCGCGTCTCGCGCGGCTTGGCGACCTTGCGCGCGCGCCTGCGTGCCCGTGAGAGGACGCAACCGTGAGCACGACCTTCGAAGACCGCCTCGAACGCGAACTGGTCGACGCGGCCCGGCGCCGCGCACGCGCCGGCGCATCTGCCGCAGGCGCCGGCAGCCCCGCTCGCGCGCGCTCCCGCCGCGCCCTCGGCCCGCGCCGGCTGCCGCGCCCGCCGCGGTTCGCGCTGACGGCCGCGGTCGCGTGCATCGCGTTGGTCGCACTCGCGGTGATCGCGCTCGCGCTCCCGGGCGGCGACCGCGCGACGACTCCCGGCGGCTCGCACAGCGCGCTGCCGAGACAGTGCGACGCAGCCGCCGGGCGCGGCCGCCTGAGACTCGTCTCGGCGCCGGTCGACAGCGGTCTGCTCGCGACCTACGCGATCCTGCGGCGTCCGCAGACGGCGGCCGACCGCACGACCTGTCCCGCCACCGCGCAGATCGGACGGCTCAACCCCGCCGCGATCCGCCGAGCCGGCAGCGACCCCGACGGGCATCCGCTCTTCCTCGTCCCGATGGCGAGCGTCCCCGACATGGAGCGCGCCTTCCGACGCGGTGACCCGCGTCCGCCGTGGGAGATCCCGGACATGACCGGCCCGCGTCTGTGCCCGACGATCGTGTACCCGAACAGCGGCGCGGGCGGGAACTGCTACCCGCCGTCCTTCTTCGGCCGCGGCCGCTTCCTGCCGGCCAGCTCCCGCACGCGGATCTCGATCTCGATCGGCCTCTTCAGCGACGCGGTCGCGGCCGTCGACGTGCGCTTCTTCGACGGGTCCCTGAAGCGCTTCGAGATCACCGACAACGTCGCGGTCCTGAAGCTCGAGGGGCGGACGGCCACGCCCGCGAACAGCGTCGCCGGCTACAGGCTGCTCGACGAGCACGGCGCGACGATCGCCGAGCGCGGTGCCGACCGCGGGCTGCGGCCGTCCGCGCGCATCAGCGCTGCTGGGCGACCGCCCGGCCCCTGACGGCCGTCAACGGTCGTCCTCGACGCCCTTCGCGTACCAGGCACCGTTTCTGCGGCCGAGCGTCAGGCGCGTCGTGCCCTCGGCCGTGACGATGCGGTAGATCGCGAGGTCGGAGTCGGTGCCGGGCTCGTCGACGATCTGCGCCAGCCCCAGCTCCTGCGGCTTGACGCCGGGACGGTGCGCGGCGAACGCTCTGCGCGCTGCGGCGTCGAGCGTCGAGCGCTCCCAGCCGTGGTCCTCGGCGGTCGCCGCGGCCAGTTGGCGGTCGACCGCGAGCAGGCTCGCGCCGAAGCTCGCGGCGCCGGCGCGGTTGCGGCGAGTGGCGGCGACGGCGCCGATGGCGATCGCCAGCAGAAACAGGCCGGCGACCACGAGGATGACGATCAGAACGGTGTTCACGCCGTGATCCTAACGCGGGGGTGCTGCGACGACGCAGGGCCGTCGCGGCGCGGGGTGTGGGCGCGCCGCGACGGCCCGCGGAAAGTCGTCGTCGTGAACGGTCCCTGCCCGGCTACAGCAGGACGTTGCGGGCGGCGAGGTGCGTGCCGACCTTGCGCTTGACGCGCTGCAGCGCGTTGTCGACCGTCTTGGTGTCGCAGCCGAGCTTCTCGCCGACGGCCTCGTAGGAGTGGCCGTCGAGGTACAGCGACAGCACGCGCGACTCGAGGTCCGAGAGCACGGTCGAGAGGCATGCGACGAGCGCCCGCAGCTCCTCGCTGCTGATCACCTGGTTGACCGGGTCGTGGACGGTCGGGCCCGGGATCACCTCGTCCAGCGTCGGATCGCCGTCGCCGGTCGCCGAGGCGGGCGACGCCGAGAACGAGACGTACTGGTTCAGCGGCGTGTGCTTGTTGCGCGTCGCCGTCTTGACGGCGGTGATGATCTGGCGCGTGATGCACAGCTCCGCGAAGTTGCGGAAGCTCGACTCGCGATCGGTGCGGTAGTCGCGGATCGCCTTGTAGAGGCCGACCAGGCCCTCCTGTATCAGGTCATCCGAGTCGCCACCGGCGAGGAAATACGACGACGCCTTCAGTCGCACGAATCCGTAATAGCGGCGGACGAGTCTGTCGTACGCATCTGGATTGCCCTGCTTCGCAAGGGCGATCAGGAACCCGTCATCAAGCTGGACTTGACCTTGAGGGTTATAGGAGATTCGAGCCACGAGCACACCCTTCCGACAACCGCACGCTCGAGTGCGATCGTCGCTACGTAGCGCATTACCTCCCCAGGCGCTGCCACTTTATAGGTCCGGGTGGGAGCCTCAAGCTGAGGTCCACCCTTATGAGGGCTGCAGACTGCCACAGTTATGGAACGCCTGTCAAGCGGCGTCTGCAGGATCGGTTGCAGCCCGGACACCCGGGTGCAGGAAACGGCGCGCAAACGCCGATCGCAGCGCGCGCACGCATTCGGGCAGAGCCGACGCGAGGGGGGCGCGAGCCCCCTCTCCCCCACCCCGGCTGCCGCGGCTCAGGCCGCGGCGGCGTCGCGCTGGCGGACGATCTCGTAGAGCAGCGCGGAGGCTGCGGCGCTCACGTTGAGCGACCCGATCATGCCGCGCAGCGGCAGTGCGATCAGCCCGTCGCAGTTGGACGCGACGCGCGGCCGCAGGCCCCTGCCCTCGGAGCCGAGCACGAGTACGACGCCGGGGCCGGAGTAGTCGACGCCCGTGTACGGGACGCCGCCGTCGCCCTCGGCGCCGTAGCACCAGGCGCCTGTCTCCCTCGCGTCTCTGAGGAAGTCGGCGAGGTTGCGCGCCCGCGCGATCGGGATGTGCTCGACCGCGCCGGCCGACGCCTTGCAGACCGCGGGCGTGACGTCGGCGGTGCGCCGCGCCGGGATCACGATCCCGGTCGCGCCCGCGCACTCGGCGGTCCGTGCGATCGCGCCGAGGTTCTGCGGATCCTGGATCTCGTCGAGCGCCACGATCAGCGGCCGCTCGACCGCCAGCAGCTCGTCGACGTAGGCGTACTTGAACGGCGCGACCTGCGCGCAGACGCCCTGATGGTCCGGCGAGCCCGACCGCCGCTCGATCCACGACCCGTCCGAGACGACGTTGACGTCGACCGCGTTGGCGTCCCGCGCGACCTCGGCCAGCCACGGCTCCTCGAGCGCGTGCCGCGTCGCCCACACGTGCTGCACCTCGCGCGGTCCGCGCAGCGCCTCGTGGACGGCGTTGCGGCCGTAGAGCACCATCGAGTCGTCGAAGACGCGCTCCTCGCGCACGTCCGCCGGCGGCGCGACGACCTCCGCCTCGGGCCCGCGCCGCTGAGCAGCTCCGCGCGCGCCCGGACGTCCCGGTCCGCGCTGCCCGGGCGTCGCCGGCACGCGCGCGCTGCGCGCTCTCGCGCTTCTCGCCCCGGGCCCGTGCTTGCCGCCCGCTCTGCGCGATCTGCGCGTCGGCGGCCGCTCCTCGCGTCTGCCGCGCTCACCCGCACCGCCAAAGCCCGAGCCCGCGCCACGGGGCGCGGATCCGCGCTCGCCGAAGCCGCCCGAACTGCGCGGCCCGTCGCCGCGCCCATCGCGCCTGCCCGAGCCTCCGCGTCCGCGCTCGCCACCGCGCCCGCCCGCGCCGCCGCCCTCCGTCGAGCCGCTGGCCCGGCGCGCGTCGCGCCCTTGTCTACGTCGATCAGCCATAGTCAGGAGTTGGGGACCAGCTCGGGCCCGGCGGCGCCGTCGCGCACCGTCCAGCCGAGCGCCGCCAGCTCGTCGCGCAGCGCGTCGGCGGCGGCGAAGTCGCGCGCCGCGCGTGCCGCCTCCCGCCGCGCCAGCAGGTCCTGCGCCGCCTCGTCGGGACCGCCCGCCGCGCCATCGGCGTCGAGCAGGTTGTCGAGCGCCAGCACCTGCAGCAGCTCGCGCAGGTCGCGCGCGCCGACCGGCGTGCCGGTCTCCAGCAGGCGGTTCGCGCCGCGCACCCAGTCGAACACGACCGCAAGCGCTCTCGGCGTGTTGAAGTCGTCGGCGAGCGCGGCGAAGAAGGCCTCGCGCAGCGGCGCCAGCTCCGGCGGCGTCGGCCCGTCCGGATCCAGCCGGCGGCCCAGCTCGCGGATCCGCTGCACCGAGCGGCTCGCCTCCTCCAGCCGCTCGCCGGAGTACGAGATCGGCTGGCGGTAGTGCCCGCCGGCGAAGTAGGCGACGAGCGCGTCGCGGCCGTGGGTCGCGAGCGCCTCGTGCAGCAGGAAGATGTTGCCGACCGACTTCGCCATCTTCTCGCCGTCGAGCCGCACCATGCCGTTGTGCATCCACAGCCGTGCGAGCGGCTCGCCGTGCGCGGCGCAGGTCTGCGCCGCCTCGTTCTCGTGATGCGGGAAGACGAGGTCGGAGCCGCCGCCGTGGACGTCGAAGCCGACGCCCAGCAGCGCCTCGGCCATCGCCGAGCACTCGATGTGCCAGCCGGGCCGGCCTCTGCCCCACGGCGCGTCCCAGGAGGTGTCCTCGCCGTCCTTCCACGCCTTCCACAGCGCGAAGTCGAGCGGGTCGCGCTTCAAGGCGGCGCCGGAGACGCCCTCGCCCTGGTCCATCTGGTCGACGTCGCGGTGCGACAGCTCGCCGTAGGCGGGGTAGGAGCGCACGTCGAAGTAGACGTCGCCCTCGACGGCGTACGCATGGCCGCGCTCGATCAGCAACGCGATCAGCGCGACGATCTCGGCGATCGTCTCTCTCGCGAGCGGCTCGTGGTCGGGCCGCCCGAGCCCGAGCGCGTCGGTGTCCGCGACGTAGTGCGCGGTCATCTCGGCCGCGAGCTGCTCGCTCGGCACGCCCGCCGCGCGCGCGGCGTCGTAGATCTTGTCGTTGACGTCCGTCACGTTCGCGACGAACGTGACCTCGTAGCCCTCGTGCTGCAGGAACCGCTTGAAGTGCGAGAAGACGACGAACGGGCGGGCGTTGCCGACGTGGACGCGGCCGTAGACGGTCGGCCCGCAGGCGTAGATCGAGACGCGCCCCGGGTCGCGCGGTTCAAGCGGCTTCAGCTCGCCGCTTCTGGTGTCATGGATCGTGATCGCGCGCATCTGGCTTGTCCTCGCCGCGTCTGGCGGCGTCCTCACTCGCTTATGGGCTGGCGCCCACCGCGCTCGCTGCGTCCTTGCCAGACACGACGACTACGGCGCCAGAGCAGCACACACTACCGTCAGCGCGGTAGCAGCGGCGCTCGTCAGTCCTCGGGTCGCTGCAGCGTCGCGATCGCGAGCGCCGCGGCGCCCTCGACGCGGCCGACGAAGCCCATCCCCTCGCCGCGCGTCGCCTTCACGTTCACGCGCGCGACCGGCAGCTCGAGCGCGCCCGCGAGGTTCGCGCGCATCGCCTCCTTGTGCGGCAGCAGCTTCGGCCGCTCCAGCATCACGGTCGCGTCGACGTGCGCGATCTCGACGCCGCCGACGACCACCAGCTCACGCGTCGAGCGCAGCAGGTCGAGCGAGTTCGCGCCGCTCCAGTACTCGTCGGTGTCGGGGAAGTGCTCGCCGATGTCGCCGAGGCCGGCGGCGCCCAGCAACGCGTCGATCACCGCGTGCGTCAGCACGTCGGCGTCGGAGTGGCCCTCAAGCCCCAGCTCGTTGGGGATCGTCACGCCGCCGACGATCAGCGGCCGGTCCGGCACGAGTCTGTGGACGTCCCAGCCGACTCCGGTCGCGACCATCAGCAGCGCCCCATCAGCTCGGCCCGATCGGTTCCAGCCGCCGCTGCCGGCGCTCGAACACCGCCAGCTCGGTGACGCCCTGCTCAGCCAGCCATTCGATCGTCGACTCGTACTGCCAGCCGATGTGCTCGGGCAGGTGCGCGTCGCTGGAGAGCGCGACCGGGCAGCCCGCCTCGATGCACAGCTGCAGGAACGAGACCGCCGGGTACAGCTCTCCGACCGGCTTGCGCAGGCCCGCGGTCGAGACCTCGACCGCGATCCCCGACTCCGCGATCCCCTCGATCGCCAGCTCGTAGTAGCGGCGCAGGTCGCCGTCGGGCTTGGGCCGCTCCCTGCCCCACACCTTCACGAGGTCCGGGTGGGCGAGGATGTCGTAGAGACCGCTGCGGGCGCACTCGCCGAGCGTCTCGAAGTAGCGCCGCCAGACCTTGTCGGGCGACTCGAACGAGGTCGTCCAGACGTCCCAGTCGCCGGCCATGTCGACGGCGGTGTCTCTGACGAAGTGGACCGAGCCGACCACGTAGTCCCACTCGCGCGCTTCGAGCAGATTGCCCATGCGGTCTTCTCTACCCGGGACGTAGTCCGCCTCGATCCCCAGCTTCAGATCGGTCTGTTCGCGGACGTATTGGCAGTAGGCGTCGATGTCCTCCCGCGCCTGCCCCTGCCAGAACGGGTGCTGCCACACCTCCAGCGCCTGCGTGAAGCGGTAGATGTGCTCGGAGACGCCCAGCTCGGCGATGCCGCGTTCGGCGGCGGCTTCGCGATAGCGCTCGGCGTTGGCGGGGGTGAAGTAGCGCTCGGCCGTCGTGCCGGGCTCGTCGGGGCGCAGGTGGACGTGGTAGTCGGTCAGCATCGTTCTTCCAGGAGGAGGGCTGCGAGGCGAAGGTCGAGAGGAGTGGTGACCTTGAGGTTCTCTCGAGGGGACTCTACGAGGTGGACGCGGCCGCCCGTCTGCTCGACGATGCCGGCGTCGTCGGTCGCCGCCGCGAGCACGTCGTCGGGTTGGGCGAGCGCGCGCGAGAGCGCGGCGCGACGGAAGACCTGCGGCGTCTGCGCGGCCCACAGCGCGTGGCGCTGCAGCGTCGCCTCGACGTGCAGGCCGGGCGCGTCGGTGCGCACGCGCTTGATCGTGTCGACGACGGGCGCGGCGGCGACGACGGCGTCGGCGCCGGTCTGCGCGAGCGCGTCGAGCGAGCGCCGCACCAACTCGGGCGTCAGCAGCGGGCGGGCGGCGTCGTGGACGAGGATCGGCTCGTCGTCGGGCCCGTCGCCGGCCGCGGCGAGCGCGGCGCGCACGGAGTGCGACCGCTCCTCGCCGCCGGCGACGCCGATCGTGCCGGCCGGCGCGACGACGCCGTCGGGCAGGGCGACGACGATGCAGCGGATCGCCTCGACCGCGCGCAGCGCGTCGAGCGACCATTCCAACATCGGGCGACCCGCCAGCATGACGAGCGCCTTGGGACCCCCGGCCCCAAGGCGCTCTCCACGACCAGCGGCCACCAGCAGC
Organism: Conexibacter sp. CPCC 206217; assembly: GCF_030646165.1. GTDB lineage: Bacteria > Actinomycetota > Thermoleophilia > Solirubrobacterales > Solirubrobacteraceae > Conexibacter. The sequence continues at coordinate 613,226 of NZ_JAUTDO010000001.1, forward strand.
GCGACCGCCATCTCCGATCCCGCGTGCCGGCGGTTACTCCGCGCCGACGGCCACCTTGCCGCTGGCGGCAGACGAGGCGAGCAGCTCGTCGAGGTGCTCCTCCGCCTGTGCCTCTTCCATCTCAAGGGCGTACATCAGCTCCGAGGCGAGGATCTTCTTCGCCCGCGTGAACATCTGCTTCTCGCCAGTCGACAGGCCCTTCTCCGCCTCTCGGATGGCGAGGTTGCGCACGACCTCGGCCAGCTCGTAGATGTCGCCGGTCTTGATCTTGTCTCGATTGTGCTTGAAACGCCGGTTCCAGTTCTTCGGCATCTCCGAGCACTCGTCGGCCAGCACTCCGAGCACTCTCTTGACGGTCTCCTCGTCGATCACGCGGCGCAGCCCGGCGACCGCGGCGTTCTCGGTCGGGACCATCACGGTCATGTCGTTGTGGAGGATCTTGATCGTCAGGTACTCGCGCGTCTCCCCGAGGATCTCCTTGTCCTCCTTCTTGAGAACCTGGCCTGCACCGTGGTGCGGGTAGACGACGTTGTCGCCGATCTCGAACTCGATGTGCTCGACCTCGATGGTGATGTCAAGGTCCTCGAGCTGCTCTTCGCTCAGTTCAGTGATGGTCGTCCTCCTTGTTCCAAGTAGTCCAGGATCCGCAGCCCCTCAGGTCTGCAGATACCGATCCACGAGGTTGATCTCCTGCTGGCGGCGAAGGCCCTCTCGGATGTCCTTCGCCCGGATCTCGCCGACGCCGTCGACGGTTTCGAGCTCGCCGTCAGTTGCGGCGAGCATCTCCTCCAAGCCTCCGAACTCCTGCACGATTCGCTGGACGACGAGTCGTGGCAGCCGCGGGATCCGACCGAGGATCCGGTAGCCCCGCGGGGAGACGGGATAGTCAAGCGTGTTGACCTTGCGGTCGTAGCCGAGCAGCTCGGCGAGTCGGCCGAAGTCGAGCAGGTCCTGGTGCGGCAGGCGCACGAGCTGGTCGAAGGCAACGGCGAAGTTCTCGTCGGTGTCCTCGGCGAGGTAGTCGTGCACGAGCGCCGACTTGTCGCCGGCGACGCCGACCATCGTCTCGTCGAGCTGCATCTCGATCAGGCGGCCCTCGGTGCCCAACTCGACGATGTAGCGCTCGATCTCGACGCCCATGCGCGTGACCAGCTCGGCTCGCTGCAGCACCGTCAGCACGTCGTGCAGCGTCGCGCCGCCCTCGAACTCGAGCGCCGTCAGGCGCGTCGAGACCTGGTCGAGGCGGCTGCGGTACTTGTCGAGCGTCGCGAGCGCCTGGTTGGCCTTCGCGAGCACGACCGGAATGTCCTCGAGGATGTACTTCGCGCCGTCGACGTAGAGCGACACGACCTCCCTCCGTTGGGAGATCGCGATCACCAGCGCCTCCGTCTGCTTGGAGATGCGCTCGGCGGTGCGGTGGCGCGTGCCGGTCTCGAGCGTGAGGATCGTCGGGTCGGGCGTCAGCTGGACGTTGCCCCAGACGATCTTCGTCGCGTTGGCGTTCAGCACCAGCGCGCCGTCCATCTTCGCAAGCTGGTAGAGAAACGCCGGCGTGTAGTCGATGTCGAGCTTCAGACCACCGGAATACAGGAACGCGAGGTCGTCGGAGTCGCCCATCACGATCAGGCCACCGGTGCGGGCATGGACGATGTTGTCGATACCCTCCCGCAGCGACGTGCCAGGGGCGACCATCTCGAGTGCCTTGACGAGCCGGGGCTCTTGGCGAGACTCGAGCTCGTCTTTGAGCTCTTCCCCGGGACGCGGCGCCATAGAACAACCATTCTACCGGGTTTTCCCGGGATTTTCGGCACGGCAGAGGGAAATCTGGACGGAACGCGAAAGCAGCGGGAAACGTCCGCATTCTACGACCCGGCCGACGCGCCGCTCGCGAGCTGTTCAATCGGTTGCAGCTCAGGCCGCTTGGGGACGGCGCTGGGCCGGCAGCGCACTGCGCAGCGCCGCCCGTAACGTACCGGCCTCCGGCGTCACGATCGTGCCAAGTCCGAACTTCGCCGCCTCCGCGATCCGTCGCTCCGGATGCGCGACCGTGCGCAGCTCACCAGTCAGGCCGAGCTCCCCGAAGCAGGCGAGCGGCGGGCCCGGAGCGGCCCCTTCGGTCCGCTCGCCGCCGCCCAGCTGCAGCCTCTCCTGCGCGTCCGCGCCGCTCCGCTGAGCGTCGCGCCCGCCCCGCGCGCCGCCGTTGACGCCCCCGCGCAACGCGACCCCGCGCGCCGCGCTCGCCACCGCCAGCGCGACCGCGAGGTCCGCTCCCGGCTCGTCGACACGCACGCCGCCGACGACGTTGACGAAGACGTCGGCCGCGCCGAGCGCGACGCCGCCGTGGCGCGTCAGCACCGCCAGCACGAGCGCGAGGCGGTTGCGGTCGATCCCGCTGACGACGCGGCGCGGCGGCACCAGCTCCGACTGCGAGACGAGCGCCTGCACCTCCACCAGCAGCGGCCGCGAGCCCTCCATCGCGCACAGCACGACCGAGCCGGGCGCATGCGTCGCCTCGCCGACGAAGCGCGCGGAGGCGTCGAGCACCTCCACCAGGCCGCCCTGTCTCATCTCGAAGACGCCCGCCTCGCTGGTCGAGCCGAAGCGGTTCTTGAGCGCGCGCAGCGTGCGGTAGGTGCGCTCGCGCTCGCCCTCGAACTGCAGCACGCAGTCGACCAGGTGCTCCAGCACGCGCGGCCCCGCGAGCGCGCCCTCCTTCGTCACGTGGCCGACCAGCAGGACCGCGATCCGGTGCTGCTTGGCTACCCGCATGATCTCGCCGGCGACCTCGCGCACCTGTCCGACGGAGCCGGGCGCCCCGGTCAGCTCGGAGGCGTGCAGCGTCTGCACCGAGTCGACGACGCACACGTCGGGACGCTCCCGCTCCAGCGTCGCCAGCACCGCGCCGAGGTCGGTCTCGGCGATCACGGGGATGTCGAGCGCGGCGCCCGGCAATCGCTCGGCGCGCAGCTTGATCTGCGCCGCCGACTCCTCCGCCGAGACGTACAGCGTCTTGCGCCCGGCGCCCGTCAGGTTCGCGAGCGCCATCGTCGTCAGCGTCGACTTGCCGATCCCCGGCGAGCCGCCGATCAGCACGAGCGAGCCCGGCACGATCCCGCCGCCGAGCACGCGGTCCAGCTCGCCGATCCCCGTCGGCAGCCGTGCGACCTCCGTCGCCTCGACCGCCCCCAGCCGCGTCGGCGTCACCGCCGCCCCGCCGCGCGAGCCGCCGACGCCGGCGCGGCCGGAGCCGCCGCCACCGCCGCGCGCAGGCGCGCTGCGGACCTCCTCCACGAGCGTGTTCCACTCGCCGCAGCCGGTGCACTGACCGGCCCAGCGCGGCGCCTCGTGCCCGCAGGAGGAGCAGACGTGAACGGTGGTCGGGCGAGCCATGCCAGGCAGGCTACGCACCGTGCCGGACGAACAGGCGTTCGCGCCGAAGCGGACAGGTTCGCTGGTCCAGGAGACCAGCAGACCTGACCTCTTACGGTGAAACAGGCGTCAATCGCCGACCCGCTCCGCCCGCACGCACGACTCGAACCCGCTCGCCTTGTGCGCCGCGTCGCAGAACGGCTTCGTCAGCGACTGCCCGCAGCGGCACAGCGCGATCGGGCGATCGCCGTCCGGCAGCGGAATCGGACGGCCCTCGGGATCGACCAACCGCACCGGCCCCGTGACCTTGTACGGCCCGTTGTCCCGCACTCTGATCTCGACGCGCTCGTCCATCGCTCCAACGTACCCGACCCGCAACGCAAGACGGGGCGGCTCCGAAGAGCCGCCCCGTCAGGCGCTGCTGAAATGCGTTGCCGCGAGCTACTTGTCGGCCGGCTCGGAACCGTCCGTCGTGCCCTCGGCCTCGGGCGCCGCCGGCTCCTCGTCAGAGGAACCGCCCTCGGCGCCGACACCGACCGGCGTCGGAGCGGGCTTCGGCGCGACGATCTCGATGATCACGCCGCGGTCGTCGCCCTCGGGAGCGCGGTCGACCATGACCGTGCCGCCGGCGATCAGCTCGGAGCGCAGCACGAAGTCGGCGAGCGGATCCTCGATGTATCTCTGGATCGCGCGACGCAGCGGACGGGCGCCCATCGCGGGGTCCCAGCCTCTGTCGACGAGCAGGTCCTTCGCCTCCTCGGTCAGCTCCAACTGCAGCTCGCGTTCCGCCAGCGACGCGCGGATCCGCAGCAGCAGCAGGTCGACGATCTCCTTGATCTCTTCCTTGGCCAGCTTGTGGAAGACGATCACGTCGTCGATGCGGTTGAGGAACTCGGGCCGGAAGACCTTCTTCAGCTCGCCCATGATCCGGGTCTTCATGTCGTCGTACGTGATCCCGGTCTCGTCATCGGAGATGGCGAAGCCGAGCGGCGTGTTGCGAGCGATCTCGCTCGCGCCGATGTTCGACGTCATGATCACGATCGCGTGGCGGAAGTCGACGGTGCGCCCTTGCGCATCCGTCAGCCGCCCGTCCTCGAGGATCTGGAGCAGAATGTTGAAGACGTCCGGGTGGGCCTTCTCGATCTCGTCGAGCAGGAGCACCGAGTACGGCTTGCGCCGCACGGCCTCGGTCAGCTGACCGCCCTCGTCGTACCCGATGTAGCCGGGGGGCGAGCCGACGAGCCGGGACACGGCGTGCTTCTCCATGTACTCCGACATGTCGATCCGGACCATCGCGTCCTCGTCGCCGAAGAGGAACTCGGCGAGCGTGCGCGCCAGCTCCGTCTTGCCGACGCCGGAGGGGCCGAGGAAGATGAAGGAGCCCGTGGGCCGCTTCGGATCCTTGAGGCCCGCGCGCGAGCGGCGGATCGCCTTCGAGATGACCTCGACGGCGGCGTGCTGCCCGATGACGCGCTTGTGGAGCTCTTCCTCCATCCGCATCAGCTTGGCCGTCTCGGCCTCGGTCAGCTTGAAGACCGGGATGCCCGTCCACATCGAGACGATGTCGGCGATCTCTTCCTCGCCGATCGACGGACGCTCACCGGACTCGCCGGCCTCCCACTGCTCTTCCAGCTCGCGCTTTCTCTGCGTCAGCCGGCGCTCGGCGTCGCGCAGGTTCGCGGCCTTCTCGAACTCCTGCGCCTCGATCGCGGCCTCCTTGTTGCGCCGCGTCGTCTCGATCTCTTCCTCGAGATCGCGATACACGGGCGGGGAGGTCATCGACTTGATCCGCATGCGGGCCGCGGCCTCGTCGATCAGGTCGATCGCCTTGTCCGGCAGGAAGCGGTCGGAGATGTAGCGGTCCGCCAGGTCGGCTGCGGCCGTCAGCGCCTCGTCGGTGATGTTCACCTTGTGGTGCGCTTCGTAGCGGTCGCGCAGACCCTGGAGGATCTGGAACGTCTCGTCGGTCGACGGCGGGTCGACGCGGATCTGCTGGAAGCGCCGTTCCAGCGCCGCGTCGCGCTCGAGGTACTTGCGGTACTCCTCGAGCGTCGTAGCGCCGATCGTCTGCAGCTCGCCGCGTGCGAGCGCGGGCTTCAGGATCGAGGCCGCGTCGATCGCGCCCTCGGCCGCGCCTGCGCCGACGAGGTTGTGCAGCTCGTCGATGAAGAGGATGATGTCGCCGCGCTGGGTGATCTCCTTCATCACCTTCTTGAGGCGCTCCTCGAACTCGCCGCGGTACTTCGAACCGGCGACGAGCGCCGCCAGGTCGAGCGTGTAGATCTGCTTGCCCTTCAGCAGTTCCGGCACGTCCGCGTTGGTGATCCGCTGCGCGAGTCCCTCGACGACGGCGGTCTTGCCGACGCCGGGCTCCCCGATCAGAACCGGGTTGTTCTTCTGACGGCGCGAGAGGATCTGCATGATCCGCTCGACCTCCGTCTCGCGGCCGACGACCGGATCGAGCTTGCCCTCGGAGGCGAGCTTGGTCAGGTTGCGACCGAACTGGTCCAGCAGCTTGGAGGACTTCTTGCCCTCGCCCTGCTGACCAGCGGCTGCTGCTGCCCCGCTCCCGCTGCTGGCGCCCTGGCGACGACCGCCCGGACCCGACAGCATGCGGATGACCTCGTTGCGGATCTTCTCCGAATCCGCGTCGAAGTCGAGCAGGATGCGCGCGGCGACACCCTCGTTCTCGCGCACGAGACCGAGGAGGATGTGCTCCGTGCCGATGTAGTTGTGCCCGAGGCTCAAGGCCTCGCGCAAAGCCAGTTCCAGGACCTTCTTCGCACGAGGCGTGAAGGGGATCTGACCGGACGTCACCTCTTCACCGGAGCCGACGATGCGCACGACTTGCGCGCGCACACGCTCGACGGTGATGTCAAGGCTCTCGAGCACACGCGCGGCCAGACCCTCTTCCTCGCGCAGAAGGCCGAGGAGGATGTGCTCTGTGCCGATGTAGTTGTGCTTGAGCGTCCGGGCCTCCTCTTGGGCGAGGACGACCACCTGGCGGGCTCGCTCTGTGAATCGCTCGAACATAGGTGCGACGTTCCTTCCCTACGGGCGGGTGAGGCGGGATCTTTCAGAGGGATGCGAATGTTCCTGTGCACCCGTGTCATCGGCTGCTGGCAGCCAAATGATGAGTGGTCGGGTTCGTTCGCCGGGCATACGTCAGTCTACCAACAGGGCGGATGTGCTTTGCACTGCGAGTTCCACGTCGGGGAAAAGTTCGCCCCCCACGTTCGGGGGAACTCGCGGGATCGTCCCCGCGTCGGCGTTCCTCAGTCCCGCATTGCAGGGAAGAGCACGACTTCGCGGATCGATCTGCGGCCTGTCAGCAGCATCACGAGGCGGTCGATCCCGAGCCCGACGCCGCCGGTCGGCGGCATCCCCTGCTCCAGCGCCTGCAGGTACGACTCGTCGTACGGCTGCGCTTCCTCGTCGCCCGCCTCGGCGTGCGCGCGCTGCTGCTCGAAGCGGCGGCGCTGGTCGTCGGGATCGTTCAGCTCGGTGAAGGCGTTCGCGATCTCCATCCCGTTGACGTACGCCTCGAAGCGCTCGACGAGGCGGTCGTCCTCGCGGTGGCGCTTGGCGAACGGCGACAGCGCGACGGGATAGTCGAACAGGAAGGTCGGCTCGATCAGCGTCGGCTCGACGTGCTTGGTGACGAGCTCGTCGACCAGTTGCGCCCACGTGTCGTCGGGCGGGACTCTCATCCCCTTCGCCGCCATCGCGGCCGCGAGCGCGTCGCGGTCCTCCAGTTCGAGGATGTCGATCCCGCTGCGGCTGAGGATCGCGCCCTGCAGCGTCTCACGTCTCCACGGCGGCGTGACGTCGATCTCGCCGTCGTAGCCGGCCGCCGCGGCCGCCGCGGCGACGAGCCGCTCGGTCCGCTGCGCCATGTCCTCGTAGTCCGCGTAGGCCTCGTAGAACTCGACCATCGTGAACTCGGGGTTGTGCTTCTGCGAGATCCCCTCGTTGCGGAAGTCCTTGCCCATCTCGTAGACGCGCTCGAGGCCGCCGACGATCAGCCGCTTGAGGTACAGCTCGGTTGCGATCCGCAGGAACAGGTCACGGTCCAGAGCGTTGTGATGGGTCGTGAACGGCCGCGCGTTGGCGCCGCCGTAGAGCGGCTGCAGGACCGGCGTCTCGACCTCGACGTAGCCGTTGTCGTCGAGGAAGCGGCGCACGGCGGAGACGATTCTGGCGCGCGCGATGAACAGCGCGCGCGTCTCCTCCGACGACAGCAGGTCCAGCTCGCGGTGGCGGAAGCGCGTCTCGACGTCCTGCACGCCGTGGTGCTTCTCCGGCGGCGGGCGCAGCGACTTCGCCAGCAGCGTCCAGTCGTCGACGCGCAGCGACAGCTCGCCGCGGCGCGAGCGGAAGACGGTGCCGTCGACCCCGAGCAGGTCGCCGAGGTCGAGGCCGACGAGGCGGTCCAGCGACTCCTGCCCGAGCACGTCGACGCGCGCGTGCAGCTGGATCCGGCCGGAGCGGTCGACGAGATCGAGGAAGGCGGCCTTGCCCTGGCCGCGACGCGCCGCCAGGCGACCGGCGACGCGATACCTCGCGTCGGTCTCCTCGCCCGCCTCCAGCGCCTCGTGCGCCGCCTTCACGTCGACGACGTGGACGACGCCGTCGTAGTCGTGCGGGAACGGCTCGACGCCCTCCTCGCGGAGCCGTTCGAGCTTGCGGCGGCGGGCTGCGAGCAGCTCCGTGGTCTCCTCGCCGGTGGGCGAGGAGCCGTTCTCGTCTGTGTCGGCCATCAGGTGGGGCGGCGGCGAGCCGGGCCTACGCGAGGCCGACGTCGATCTTCTTGATCTTGAACTCGCGCTGCTTGCCGTTGGGCAGCTGCACGGTGACCGTGTCGCCGGCCTTGGCGCCGAGCAGCGCCTTGCCGACGGGCGACTCGTTGGAGAGCTTGCGCTCCGCGGGGCTGGCCTCGGAGGAGCCGACGATCGTGTAGGTCGTCGACTTGCCGCTGTCCTCGACCTCCACGGAGGAGCCGATCCCGACGATGTCGGTTCTGAGCTCCTTCGAGTCGATCACCGTCGCGGCACGAAGCTTCTCTTCCAGCTGGGCGATCTTGGACTCGAGCATCGCCTGCTCGTTCTTCGCATCGTCGTACTCCGCGTTCTCGGAGATGTCCCCGAACTCGCGCGCCTCCTTGATGCGGGCTGCGACCTCACGGCGCTTTTCGGTCGCGAGGAACTCGAGCTCGTTCTTGAGTCTCGTGAGACCGTCCGGCGTGAGGATGACGTCCTTGGGCATAGCGTGACCTTGCAGGTGCGATGGTGTGCAAAGCGTGCCGATCCTGACAAGGAAAAACCCGCACATGGCGGGATTCCGGTCCGATCAGGCCGACGGGGCGCGACAGTATAGCGCCGTCTCGGTAAGTACCCGCTAAGGGCGCTTCGCATTGCGAGTTCCACGCCAGGCCGATGGCGCCTGGGAGCGGTCGTGGGAGCTCGCGGGCGGCCGCTCAGGCCGTCGACGTCGCCAGCTCGCCGATGCCGAACGCGGCGCGCGCCTCGGCCGTCGACTCGCTGCGCTGCAGCTGATCCTGCAGCTCCGCACCCTCGCCGAGACGCTCGACGTACCAGGGGTAGAACTTGCGCAGGTAGCGCGCGGCGCGCGGCTCGCCGAGGTGCTCGACGGCGCGCTCCAGCACCCAGTCGACCTCGGCGAGGACCTCCTCGCGGCTCGGCTCGCCCTCGCGCGTGCCGAGCACCTGCTCGAACAGCCACGGGTTGCCGAGCGAGCCGCGCGCGAGCAGGACCGCCTCGGCGCCTGTGTATTCGAATACTTCTCTGACGACCTCAGCGCTTCTGAGTCCGCCTGAGATCAGCACCGGCACCGGCAGCTCCTCGACGAGCTGCTTGGCGAGGTCGTAGTCCGGTCTGCCTCTGTGCTGCTGGGAGGCGTGGCGCGGGTGGATGCAGAGGCCGGCGATGCCGGCGTCCTCGACGAGCCGGTAGGCCAGCTCGATCCCGTGGCGGTCGCCGGGGCGCAGGCCGGGGCGCAGCTTGACCGTGACCGGCAGGCCGCTGCCCTCGTGCGCGGCGCGAGCGATCGCGACGGCGAGGTCGGGATCCTTCACGAGCGCGGCGCCGGCGCCGGTCTTGCAGACCTTCGGAACCGGGCAGCCCATGTTGAGGTCGATCAGGTTCGCGCCCGTCTCGGCCGCTCTGGCGGCGGCGGAGCGCATGATCTCCGGGTCGTTGCCGAACAGCTGGATCGAGACCGGTCCGGTCAGCTGCTCGTCCGGGTGGACGCGCAGCAGCTCGGTGCACGTCTTCTCGTTGCCGTAGTGGATCGCGTGGCTGGAGACCATCTCCGAGACCGCCAGGCCGGCGCCGTAGCGCTTCGCCTGCAGGCGCACGAACCAGTTGCCGATGCCCGCCAGCGGGGCGAGCACGACGCGGTTGGGGATCTCGACGCCGCCGAGCGTCCAGGTGTCGTGAAGGGAGCGCATCAGGCTCCGATTCTATCCGGGCTAGGTGTTGCGCTCGTGCAGGAGGCGAAGGCCCGTGAGGGTCAGCAGGTCGTCGGTCTCGTCGATCTCCTTTGTGAACGGCACGACGGCGCCCGCGAGGCCGCCGGTCGCGATCGTCGTCGAGTCGGCGCCGAGCTCGGCGCGCAGCCGCCGCACGATCCCGTCGACCATGCCGGCGAAGCCGTAGACGATGCCGGAGCGGATCGCGTCGACGGTCGTCTTGCCGATCAGCGTGCGCGGCTCGACGAGGTCGATCTTCGGCAGCGCCGCGGCGCGCTCGGTCAGCGCCTCCATCGAGATCTCGATGCCCGGGGCGATGATGCCGCCGAGGTACTCGCCGTCGGCGGAGACCGGGTCGAACGTGATCGCGGTGCCGAAGTCGACGACGACGCAGGCGTCGCCGACGCGCTCGTAGGCGGCGACGGCGTTGACGAGCCGGTCGGCGCCGATCTCGCGCGGGTTCTCGTAGCGGATCGGCATGCCGGTCTTGATGCCGGGGCCGACGACGAGCGTCTGGTGGCCGAGGTACCGCTCACCGGCCGCACGCCATTCGGCGCCCAGTTGCGGGACCGTGCTGGAGACGATCGAGCCCTGCACGTCGGCGAACGAGAGGCCGCGCAGGTCGAGCAGGGCGGCGAGCTTGGCGCCGAGCTCGTCAGCGGTCGAGTCGCGCACGGTGGCGAAGCGCCAGTGCTGCGTCAGTTCGGTCCCGTCGAAGGTCCCGAAGTGCGTCTGGGTGTTGCCGACGTCGAGCACGAGAAGCATGGGCGCGACAGTATCGCCGCTGGGGCGGCTGGGATGCCGCAACAGCCTGCCGACGCGCCGCCGGCGGCGCGCGAGCGGTCCTCCATGCGACGGCTGTCGCCGCAGCCGGCGACTGCTCGCGCCACCGCTCCCTGCAACTGCCGCAAAAGCGGTGCGCTGCGCGTATGCTCGCGCGATGGGCCATCGACTGCATGTGATCCACGCCTCCCACCCGTGCGTCGCGGCCGAGCGGGCGCTGCAGCTGACGCGCCAGCCGTATCGCGTCGTCGAGTATCCGCCGGTGCTGCACGTGGCGGCGATGCAGCTGCGCTTCGGCCACCCGACCGTCCCGCTGCTGGTGCTCGGCAACGGCGAGCGCGTCGCCGGTTCGCGCGCGATCGTCCGGCGGCTCGACGAGCTGGTCCCGCAGGCTGGGCTGCTGCCGGCCGACGCCGTCGCACGCGAGCGCGTGCTGGCGGCCGAGCGCTGGGGCGACGAGGAGCTGCAGCCGGCGGTGCGGCGGCTCTTCTGGCTCGGGATCAAGCAGTCGCCGCGCGCGATCGACGGCTACGCGGCCGGCTCCAGACTGCCGCTGCCGCGCCCGCTGCGGACGCTCGTGACGCCCGTCGTCTGCCGCCTCGCGGCCTGGCGCAACAGAGCCGACGAGACGAGCCGCCGCGCCGACCTCGCCGCGCTGCCCGGCTGGCTCGACGACGTCGACCAGCTGATCGCCGACGGCGTCATCGGCGGTCCGCAGCCCAACGCCGCCGACCTCCAGATCGGCTCCAGCCTGCGCATGCTCGCCACCTTCGCCGACGCCTGGCCCCTGCTGGCGGGACGCCCCGCCTGGCAGCTCGCGCGCCAGGTCTGCCCGGTCTATCCCGGTGAAGGGGGGCTGCCGCCGGGATCGTTGACGACGAGCGGCGGTCCGGCGAGCCGCACGTCGTCTCTCTCACCTGCTGGCAATCCCTCCAGCGCCTGAGCGAGCCGGGTCCCGTCCGGAAGCGTGAGCGCCGGCTCCAACTCCAGCAGCGGCACCAGCACGAAGCGGCGGCTGGCGACTTCGCGGTGGGGCAGCCTGAGGCGCACGGAGGCGTATTGCAGCTCGCCCAGCAGCAGCAGGTCGACGTCGATCGGCCGCGGGCCGTGTCGGACGTAGGCGGGCGAGTCCTGCGCCGCCCGTCCCAGCTCCCGCTCGACCGCCTTGCAGGCGTCCAGCAGCGGCTCCGGCTCCAGCGCCGTGACGATCCGCAGGCAGGCGTTGAGGAAGTCCGGCTGGTCGAGGATCTCGCCGACCGGGTCGGTCTCGTACGTCGAGGACGACGCGACGACGCGCACGCCGTGCGCCGGCAGCGCCGCGACGGCGGCCGCGAGGTTCTCCCGCGGCACGCCGACGTTGGAGCCGAGTCCCAGGTAGCCGATCCGCTCGGCCACCGGCCTACCCGTCTGACTCGCGGAAGACCTCGACCGAGACGTCGTCGACCGGCAGCGGGATCGGCGGCTCCGGCTTGGACGCCTTGACCCACACCGTCTCGGCCTCGTACTGGTCCAGCAGGCGGTCGGCGATCGCGGTGCAGAGCCGCTCCAGCGTTCTGTACGAGCGCTGCTGGGCGACGAGCGCGACGACCTGGCAGACCTCGCCGTAGTCGATCGTGTCCTCGACACGATCGGTGATCGTCGCGTCGCAGTCGCCGACCTCGAGCCTCAGGTCCAGCACGAGCCGCTGGCCGACCTCGCGCTCGGCGGCGCTGACGCCGTGGTGGGTGTAGAGCGAGAGACCGTTGATCTCGATCGTGACGACGGGCTCGGAGGGCTCGTCGTCTTCAAGCTCGTCGTCGAGGTCGTCCTCGAACTCGTCGTTGTCGTCAGGGCTCATTGTCGGCGGACCGTAGCAGCAGCGACCGCGAGCGCGTCTCTCAGCGGCGCGACGTCGTGGACGCGGAAGACGGTCGCGCCCGCGACGTACGCGAGCACGTTCGCGGCCAGCGTCGCGGCGAGGCGGTCGCCGACCTCGCGGCCCGTGATGCGGCCGAGGAACGTCTTGCGCGAAAGGCCGATCAGCAGCGGGCGCCCGAGCGTCAGCAGCTCCGGCAGACGCCGCATCAGCTCGAGGTTGTGCTCGGGCGTCTTGCCGAAGCCGATGCCGGGGTCGAGCAGGATCCGCTCCTCCGCGATCCCCTCCGCGACGGCGAACGCGAGCCGCTGCTCCAGGAACGCCTTCACGTCGGAGACGACGTCGTCGTAGGTCGGGTCGAGCTGCATCGTGCGGGGCTCGCCGCGCATGTGCATCAGGCAGCAGTCGAGGCCGCGCTCGGCGACGAGCCCGGCCAGCTGCGGCTCGTGCCGGAAGGCGGTCACGTCGTTGACGAACGTCGCGCCGGCGTCGACGGCGGCGCGCGCGACCTCCAGCTTGATCGTGTCGATCGAGATCTGCGCGCGTGTGCCGCCGGCGGCGAGCGCCTCGATCACCGGCACGACGCGCCGCAGCTCCTCGTCCTGCGCGACCGGCTGCGCGCCCGGCCGCGTCGACTCGCCGCCGATGTCCAGCAGCGCGGCGCCCTCCTCCTCCAACGCGCGCGCGTGCGCGAGCGCCGCGGGCGCGTCGAGGAACTCGCCGCCGTCGGAGAACGAGTCGGGCGTCACGTTGACGATGCCCATGATGCGGAACGGAGGGGTCACCGCGCCCATCCTGTCATCAGAGCCGCCTGCGGCGCCCGCTGAGGCGCTGCGCAACGACGAGAGCCGCCCGGGGGCGGCTCTCGCTCAAAGCATCGGTGCGGGGCGCTGTCGCGCGCGCCGCGCCCGCTGTTACGCCAACTCAGGTCTCTCGGGAAACTCCAGCCCGCGGATCTCGGCGGCACCGCCGGCGAGGCCGGGACGCGGGAGCGTGCGCGGGGTGTCGCGACCGCGCTCGGCCGCTGCCGTCGGGACCTCCGGCGGCGGCGGGGCCTCGGCGCCGAAGACGTCCTCCTCGCTGCGCCCTTCCAGCAGCGCCGCGAACTGATCCGACTCGATCGTCTCGCGCTTGATCAGGATCTCGGAGATGTACGTCAGCGACTCGCGGTGCTCCGTCAGCAGATCCGTCGCCGCCTGGTGGGCGGTCTCGACGATGCGGCGGATCTCGTCGTCGATCTCGCGCGCGATCTCGTCCGAGTAGTCGGCCTGCGAGCTGAACTCGCGGCCGAGGAACGGCTGGCTCTGATCGTGCCCGAAGACGCGCGGCCCGAGCTTCTCACTCATGCCGAAGCGCATCACCATCTGCTTCGCCGTGCCGGTGACCTTCTCGAGGTCGTTGGAGGCGCCGGTCGTGATCTCGCCGAAGACGATCTCCTCGGCGGCGCGGCCGCCGAGCGTCATCGCCATCGTGTCGCTCAGCGCGGCGCGCGTGGTGAGGAACTTGTCCTCCTGCGGCATCGAGATCGTGTAGCCGAGCGCCTGGCCGCGGCCGATCACGGAGATCTTGTGAACCGGGTCCGCGTGCTCGAGGAAGTGGCCGACGATCGCGTGGCCCATCTCGTGGTACGCCGTGATGCGACGCTCCTCGTCGCTCATCACGCGGGTCTTCTTCTCGGGACCCGCGATCACGCGCATGATCCCCTCTTCGAGCTCGACCTGGGTGATCTCGCGCTTGCCCGTGCGGGCGGCGAGCAGGGCGGCCTCGTTGACGAGGTTCGCGAGATCGGCACCGGTGAAGCCCGGCGTCTGGCCCGCGAGCGTGTCGACGTCGATGTCGCGCGCGAGCGGCTTGCCGCGCGTGTGCACCTCGAGGATCTTCGAGCGGCCCTTGCGGTCGGGCCGGTCGACGGTGATCTGACGGTCGAAGCGACCGGGACGCAGCAGGGCGGGATCGAGGATGTCGGGCCGGTTCGTGGCCGCGATCATGATGATGTTGTCCTTCGCCTCGAAGCCGTCCATCTCGACGAGCAGCTGGTTGAGCGTCTGCTCGCGCTCGTCGTGACCGCCGCCCATGCCGGCGCCGCGGTGACGACCGACGGCGTCGATCTCGTCCATGAAGATGATGCAGGGCGAGTTCTGCTTCGCCTGCTCGAACAGGTCGCGCACGCGGGACGCGCCGACGCCGACGAACATTTCGACGAAGTCAGAGCCGGAGATCGAGAAGAACGGCACGCCGGCCTCGCCGGCGACCGCGCGGGCGAGCAGCGTCTTGCCGGTGCCCGGAGGGCCGTACAGCAGCACGCCCTTGGGGATCCGCGCGCCGAGCGCCTGGAATTTCTTCGGGTTCTCGAGGAACTCCTTGATCTCGTGCAGCTCCTCGACCGCCTCGTCCGCGCCCGCGACGTCGCGGAAGGTGATCTTCGGGCTGTCGACCGACATCCGCTTCGCTCTGCTCTTGCCGAACGACATCACCTTCGAGCCGCCGCCCTGGACCTGGTTCATCAAGAAGATCCAGAAGCCGATGAAGATCAGGAACGGCAGGACGTACGTGAGCAGCGAAAGCCAGCTGTTGGACTTTCTGCCCTCGACGTCGAAGGCGACTCTCGCGTCGGTCAGCTGCGTGACGAGCGTGTTGCCGTCCTCCGGCACATAGCCGACCTCGTGCTTCTGGTTCGCCGGATCTCTGAGCGTGACTTCCATCGTGTTGTCACGCGTCTTGACGACGGCAGATCTGACGTTGCCGTCTCTGAGATCCTGCTGGAACGTGGAGTAGTCGTACTTCGGGCCGGACTCACCGGGGTTGATGAGCCGCTGGGCGAAGAAGGCGAGCACGACCACGATCAGGATCGGGAAGGCGGCGCTCTTGAAGAACCTGCTCATGAATGGCTTCCGGGCGCCCTCGGCGCCGATCTGACGGTGGACGGGGTGGTCAAGCGTAGCATCTGGGTTTTCCCGCCCCCGCAGGCATCCCTGCAGTCTGGAGCGGGTGTTCTCCCTGCATCGGCAGGGAGCGGGCGGAACCTGAGCCGGGGTTGCGCCCGCGGTCCGTCACTCAGTCTTCAACGCCGCGACGTACGGGAGGTTGCGGTAGCGCTCGACGTAGTCGAGTCCGTAGCCGATCGCGAACCTGTCGGGGATCTCGAAGCCGACGTAGCGCGGCGAGAGGTCCACCTGCAGCCGCTCGGGCTTCGTCAGCAGCGCGCAGACGGCGAGCGAGGCGGGGCTGCGGGCGGTCAGGTTGCGCAGCAGATACTGGAGCGTCAGGCCGGAGTCGACGATGTCCTCGACGATGATCACGTTGCGCCCCTCGATCGCGGCGTCGAGGTCCTTCAGGATCCGCACCACGCCCGAGGACTGCGTCGCGGAGCCGTAGGAGGCGACCGCCATGAAGTCGACCTCGCACGGCACGTCGATCTCGCGCATCAGGTCGGCGAGGAAGAAGACCGCGCCCTTCAGCACGCAGACGAGCAACGGCTCCCTGCCGGCGTAGTCGCGCGAGATCTCGCGCCCCAGCTCGCGCACCCGGTGGTGCAGATCGTCAGGTTGGACGAGAATCTCGCCGATCGACGCGTCGCGCATGGCAGCCATGTGGGGCGGCAGTGTACGGAGGTCAGGGACCGGTCGCTGTCAGCCGCACCGCCGCGCGTGTGCTCGCGGTGACGCCGAAGCGGGCGGAGGTCGCAACGCCGGGGATCCACGCGATCTCCTCCCCGCAGACGACGACCGGCAGCGCCGCGCGCCGCGCGAGCGGGACGCGGCGGGCGGTGAAGAGGTCCTGCAGCGACTTCGTCCCGTCGAGGCCGATCGGCGCGATCCGGTCGCCCGTGCGCCACTGCCGCACGAGCAGCGCGCCGCCGTCGCCGAGCGCGGCGCGGTCGAGCACGCCGTCGACCGCCGCGACCGCGCTCGCCTCGCAGCGGAGCTGCCAGTCGCCGAACATGACGGCGCCGGGGATCGGCAGGACGACGGGTGGCAACGGCGCGACCCGCTCCCCGCGCCCGCCGGCGCCCGCCTGGCCGCCTGCGCCCGTACGCGCGGCGCGTTCGCCGACGAGCTCGGCGCGCAGCACCCCGTACTCCGCGACCGCGCGCACGCCGCCGCCGAGGTCGAGCCACGCGGTCCCCTGCCGTCTCAGGGCGGCGACCGCGTCGGCGCGGCGAGCGGCGCCGGACACGGGACGACCGGCGGCCGCGTCGGCGAGCCGCTGGACGACCAGCCGCCGCAGCGCGGGTGCGAGCGACGCGAGACGGTCGAGCGGGATCGTCTCGCCGTCGAACTGCTCGTCGACGAGCGCGTCGAGCACGTCGGCTTCGTCGCGCAGCAGTTCGGCCAGCCGCAGCACGTTCGCCTCCGCGGCCGGGTGCGCCTCGCGCAGCGCCGCGACGAGCTGGTGGCGCACGCGGTTGCGCGCGTATCTGTCGCCGGCGTTGGTGACGTCGTCGCGCCAGCCGAGCCCGCGCGCCTCGCAGTAGGCGGTCGTCTGCGCGCGCGTCAGCTCCAGCAGCGGCCGCACGAGCCGCCCGTCGCGCGGGCGCATCCCCAGCAGCGCGCGCCGGCTCGGCGAGGAGGCGAGCCGGTAGAGGATCGTCTCGACCTGGTCGTCGGCGGTGTGACCCGCGGCGATGGCGGTGCAGTCGCCAAGCGCGCGCGCCAGCTCCTGCGCGGCCGCGTAACGCGCCTCGCGCGCCCACGCCTGGACGTTGCCGCCCCCGGCGAGCGGCGTCGCGCGGCGCACGACGAACGTAACGCCGAGCCGCTCGCAGAGCGCGGCGCAGTGGCGCTCGTCGTCGTCGGCCTCCGCGCGCAGGCCGTAGTTGACGTGCAGCGCGGTGACGGCTTGCTCGCCCACGATCCGCGCCGCGACGTCGAGCAGGCAGACGGAGTCGCGCCCGCCGGACAGCAGCAGGACGACAGGCGCGCCGGGCCGCAGCAGCCCGCCGGCCCGGATCTGCTCGACGACGCCGTCCGGGTCCATCGCGCGAGTCTAAGCGGCGACAGCGCCGCGCGGACGCGGACGCTCCGCCCACGGCCGGCACGCCGCGGCCGGCCGCGGACCGGCGTACGGGCCCCCACAAGCAGTTGACGGCGAGGCCTCGCTCGGAGACCCCGCCGTCATGCGGGCAAGACGGCCCGCCGCGCTCGGCCGACGGCGCTCGTTCCGCGCACGGTCGCGGCGCCTTGCGAGCCTCGCTGCGCCCTTCGCGCCGCCCTCTCGGACCGGCGCTCGAACGGCAGGCTCACTGCTCGGCTGTGCTTCACACCTAACTCCTCCGCAACGTCCGCGTCAACGTGATCTGTCCGCGCACGCGCGGACTGGCGCGCACGCCGTCGGCCGCCGACAGCGGAGGTTTCGCGGCTCAGACCTTCAGGTGCGGATACTCGCGCTCGACCAGCTCGACGTATCTCGCGTAGACCGGCTTGACGACAGGCATCAACGCGAGCGCGGCCTTGATGTCGCCGCCCGTCTTGATCCGCCGGCGCGCGATCGCCATCGCGATGTTCTCCTTGCCCTGGAAGTATTTGTTGGCCGTCTCGGAGGACATCTCCATGCGGACCTTCGGCTCCCAGTCGACCTCGTCGCTCCACTCCCACACGATGAAGCGACCGTCCTCGTCGGGCCGCGCCGCGCGCACGTTCACGACCAGGTCGAGGTCGTCGAACTCGAACCGCTGGGGAACGTCGGCGTCGCGCAGCTGCGGCCCCATCTCGGGACCGTCCATCAGACCGAAGATCTGGTCGATCACCTCGCGAAACTCCGCCGGCGACCTGAAGCTGCTGCTCATCTGAAGACCTCCCTTTCGACGACGCCCGCCGCCCGGGCTTCCGATGTGACCGGAGTCTATGCTCGCTGGCCGCATGCCGACCACGCTTCACATCCACCCCACGGCCGAGCTGGCCGAGCGCGTGCTGCTGCCGGGCGACCCCGGCCGCGCGCTGCTGCTCGCGCAGTCGCTGCTCGCGAGACCGCTGATGTTCAACCACAACCGCGGGCTGTGGGGCTACACCGGCGCCGCCGCCGACGGCGAGCCGCTGACGATCCAGTCGACCGGGATGGGCGGTCCCAGCGCCGCGATCGTGATCGAGGAACTGCTGCGCCTCGGCGCCCGCCGGATCGTGCGCGTCGGCTCCTGCGGCGCACTCGCCGACGGCTTCGAGCTCGGCGACACGCTCGTCGTCGACCAAGCGATCGCGACCGACGGCACCAGCCGCGCGCTCGGCGCCGCCGAGCGCGTCGCGGGCGACCCCGCCCTGACCGAGGCGCTGGCGCTGGCCGCGGCCGCGGAGCCGCCGATCCCGCTGGAGGGCGGCGTCGGCGACGTCGTCGCCGTGCGTCAAGGCGCGGTCGTCACGACCGACCTCTTCTACGACCCCGCCGGCGAGCACGCCGACCCGCCCCCCGGCGACGCGCTCGCGATCGAGATGGAGACCGCGACGCTGTTCCAGCTCGGCGCGCTGCGCGACCTGCGGGCCGGCTGCGTGCTCGTCGTCAGCGACCTGCTGGGCGCACGGCGCGGCCGGATCGAGCCGGAGGCTATGGAAGCCGCGGCGATCCGCGCAGGCAAGATCGCCGTGACCGCACTCAGCTGACGTCAGTCGCGGTCAGCCTCTTCTCGCGGCTGCCCGTCTCTCTGCAGCTCTCGCGCGCGTGCGCGAGGCGATCGGGCTTCTGGCGGCGGCCGAGGTGATCACCGGCTGCGGGGCGGACGGGGTGCCCTGGTCCGCGAGCCGGGAGAGCTGCGTCGAGAGCGCCTCGAGCTGCTGCTCGATCGACGCCAGCCGCTGCTCGACGGCGCCGGCGCCGCCGATCCCGTCGACCCTCTGCTCGACGCGGTCGAGCGCGTCCTCGATCCCCTCCAGCCGCTGCGAGACCGAGCGCACGCGGCGCGTCAGCTTCTCGAGGTCGGCCGCCGACGGCAGGTTGAGCGCGCCCATCGCGACCTCCTGCGCCGCCGACGCCTTCTCACGCGCGTCGAACGCCCGCGTCAGCGCGCTGCTGACGAGCGGACTCTCCAGCAGCTCCTGTGCCAGCCTTCCGAGGGCGTCCTCGCCCTGCCTTGAGATGCGGGCGCGCAGCCCGTCGCTGGACGTCTCGTTCGTCATGTCGTCCCCTGCGGGTCGGGTCGGCGGGAAGGGGCCGACTGTAGCGCAGCGTCCCCGCCCGATCCGCCGGCAACGAACGTTGCAGGTGAGCTGGAGGGTCAGCGCGCACGTGTGTGCGAGCCGCAAATGGGAAGAGTTCGTGAACGGGAGTCACGAGAGCCCTTCAGGCGGTGTTAAACGAGCTGGTTACCCTTGGGCCAGACGTCGTGTGGTACTCAAGGTGGAGGAGCAGTCCGCCGAAACGCGGGTACTGCTCCTTTCGCATGTGAACGCCTCATTACAAACACGCGGGTTCTTCTTTGCAAACGTCCAGAACAGCCGGTAGCTTCCGAGTCGTCCGTCGCATCGACGGCTTTGTATTTAGGCCGCATATGCGGCCCTGCGGGAGGAGCTCGTCGGTCCGATGAAGAGAATGAAGCTGCGCATAGCCTCGCTTGTCGCGGGTGCGGCGCTCGTCATCGGAGTCACGTCGACGAACGCCTCCGCGGAGAAGCGCGCGGTCGTCGTCACGCTGCTGGGCGGCAGACAGGTCTCGCTGACGATCGAAGCGACGCCCGGCGTCCCGGTCAGCGCGAGCCAGCTGCCTGACCTCGGCGCGCCGGTCGTCTCGATCTCCGAGTCGGTGATCGAGGACGCACCGCCTGCGACGCAGACGACGCCGCCCTCGACCGCGACGACGCCTCCCACGACCCTGCAGACGACGCCGATCGTCCCGACCACGCCGACGATCCCGTCGACGTCGACGATCACGCCGCCTCCGGCCGGCACGACGGGCGCCACGACGGTCCCGCCGACGACCGGCACGACCGGCACCACCACGAGCACGACCGGCACCACGGGCACGACCACCACGCCCGGCGCGACGACCAGAACGACGACCACGACTCCGGGCAAGACGCAGCCGGACGCCGTCGGCGGTGTCGTCAAGCCGAAGGGTCAAGCTAAGGGTGAGGGTTCCGGCGGCGTCGTCGTGCCGGACGAGACCTCCGCCGACGCCGACGACGACGGCGCGCTGACCGACGCCAACCGCGACGGCACCGCCACGCCGGACGAGACGGTCGACACGCCGGACCAGACCGCGGGCGCGCAGCCGACGCCCGACACGCCCGGCTTCACCGTCGCCCCCACGCTCGACCAGGGCCCCGCGGGCGTCCCGAACTTCTTCATCGAGCAGTTCCGCATCCCGCCGTTCCTGCTGCCGATCTACCAGGCCGCCGCGATGCAGTACGGCGTGCCGTGGCAGATCCTCGCCGCGATCAACGAGATCGAGACGGACTACGGGCGCAACCTGTCCGTGTCGTCCGCCGGCGCGCTCGGCTGGATGCAGTTCATGCCGCCGACCTGGGACTCCTACGGCGTCGACGCCAACGGCGACGGCGTCAAGGACCCGTACAACCCCGTCGACGCGATCTTCGCCGCCGGCCGCTACCTGAAGGCCGCCGGCGCCGAGACCGACCTCGAGAGAGCGATCTTCGCCTACAACCACGCCGACTGGTACGTCCAGTCGGTGCTGCTGCGGGCGCGCGTGATCGGCGGCATGCCGGCCGACCTCGTCGGCTCGCTGACCGGCCTCACGCAGGGCCGCTTCCCGGTCGCCGCCCGCTCGACCTACGCCGACTCGATCGACGTCAGAAGAGCCGGCAGAAGAATCGTCGGCAGCAACGCGGCGGTCACCGTCGAGGGCGACGCGTCGCGGCGCTCGATCAACGTCTACGCCGCGAGAAACGCTCCCGTCGTCGCCGTCAACGACGGCACGATCGTGAGACTCGGCGAGAACGACAGACTCGGCCGCTTCGTCGTGCTGCAGGACGTCTTCGGCAACCGCTACACGTACAGCGACCTCGGCTCGCTCGCGGAGAAGCACCCGGTGCCCAAGCCGCGGCAGGACGACGCGGACGCGGCGGCCGGCAGCGAGTTGGAGCAGGCGAGCGCGGACGCGGCGCCGACGCAGGCGGCGACCGACGGCAGACAGCAGCCGAGCGGCAGCGGCGCAGGCGCGGCCGACAGAGGCAGAGATGCCGTCAGCGGGGCCGTCACCAGCAGCACGGCCATCAGCGGCATCCCGACGCCGCCCGCCACGGGCGACGACGAGGCCGACGCGCCGGCGAAGACCGACAAGCCCGCCGGCAGAAGCGACACGGGCGTCAGAAGAGCCGGCGCCGCCGCCGCAAGAGCCGCCGCCGTGCAGGCCCCCGCCGTCACGAAGGAGCGGCTGTTCGCGCATCCCGGCCGCCCGGAGGCCTTCGCCGCCGGCGGCGAGCGGCAGATCGAGCAGATGGGCGAGCGCCTGACGACGTTCGAGGGCTACTTCAGCGGACCGCTGGAGGCCGACCCGGCCGACTACGTGCTGAAGCCGCTGAGAGTCGGCTCGACCGTCATCGCGGGCACGATCCTCGGCCGCATCGGCAAGACCGACGACAGACTCGCGCCGCACGTCGAGTTCACGATCCGCCCGGCCGGCCGCGGCGCTCCGCGGATCGACCCGAAGCCGATCCTCGACGGCTGGAAGCTGCTCGAGTCGACGGCGATCTACAAGGCCGAGAACGACAGCGTCTTCGGCAGCGACGGCAGAGGCGGCCCGTCGATCGGGCAGATCCTGCTGATGAGCAAGGAAGAGCTGCAGGCACGCGTGCTCGCCGATCCGAACGTCGAGATCTACGAGGGCGGCCGCAACGACATCCAGACCGGCCAGATCGACCGCCGCGTGCTCGCGACGATCGAGTTCCTCGCGGCCAGCGGCCTGAAGCCGACGATCACGTCGCTGAAGGGCAATCACGGCCTGATGACGGCGTCCGGCAACGTCTCGGAGCACTCGACCGGGACCGCCGTCGACATCGGCTCGATCAACGGCATCCGCATCTCGCCCGCCACGCAGGGCGAGGGGTCGATCACCGACATCACGATCCGCCGGCTGCTGACGCTGCAGGGCACGATGAAGCCGCACCAGATCATCAGCCTCATGACGTACCCGGAGGCCGACAACACGCTCGCGCTGCCGGACCACGACGATCACATCCACGTCGGCTTCCACGCGGTCGAGACGCCGAGCAGCACTCCCACGCTGCAGACGCTGATGAGACCGGAGCAGTGGACGAGACTGATGGCGCAGCTCGGCACGATCCAGAACCCGACCGTGCTGACGAGCCCGTCGAGATACGCGATCAAGGACAGAGACGCGAGATAGGACGGAATCCGCCGGCGCCCCCACGGGCGCCGGTTCCGCTTCGGGCGCCGCGGCCGGCGCCCGCGGCGGCGAGCGGGAACGCGAGCGGCAGCAGGTCTTTCGCTTCGTCCAGCTGGAGTTCCCGTGGGCGGTCGGGCCGCAGGAGGGGCGCTACGTCGTGCGCCCCGACGGCGCGGACGGCGCCGCGACGCACGTGATCGTCGTCGCGACGCTCGGCAGCGCGGAGCGGCGCCTGCTGCGCGGCCGCCGCGCAAAGCCGCGCGAGGCAGCGCCCGAGCCCTCCCCCGCGCCCGTCGCGACCGGTCGCGTGACCGTGATCGACGCGCAGCCGAGCGAACTGGCCGCGGCCGAGCGCTGGCTCTCCGGCGCCGGCCCCGAGGTCGCCGCGCCGGCGCTGGTCGAGCTGGGCCGGCTCGTGCGCGCCCACCGGATCTCCAGCGCCGACCCCGGCGTGCCGCTGCCGCACCAGTCGCAGGCGCTCGTCGTGCGGGTCGGCTACGGCGCCGGCGAGGAGGTCGCGCACGGCCGCTGGAGCGAGGCGCGCGAACTGCCGCCCGCCGACGCCGAGCGCACCCGCCGCCGCAGCCACGCGCTGCGCCCGCAGGAGCGGATCGCGGCGCTGCTGAGCGGTCGCTCGCACGCGCTGGCGTGCGAGGAGCTGGCGCTGCGCGCCCGCCACGATCTCGACCACGCCCAGCTGCGCGAGGCCGCCCTGCAGCTGCGCACCGCGCTCGACGCCGCGCTCGCCGAGCTGCCGAGGACGCCGCAGGCCGCCGAGCTGACCGAGCGCGTCGAGGAGCTGCGCAGACTGCACGGCCCCGTCGTCGCGCTCGCCGACGACGCGCTCGGCGGCGTGATCCCACCAGAGGCCGCCCAGACGCTCGAGGAGACGCTCAGACGGCTGGAGGCGGCGTTACGCGCCCGAACGGTCGCTGAAGGCCGCTGACGGCCGCCTCGCCGCCGCTGGCGGTGTCCTCGGTCGCTCACGGGCTGGCGCCCGCAGCGCTCCCTGCGTCCTTGCCAGCGACGACGATCCGGCCGTCAGAGTGCTGCGCTCAGGGCTTCCAGCTCCGCGACCACGTCCCCCTCCAGCTTCACCACCGCATCCCTGTCGTAGCGCGTCGGGCCCTGCGTCAGGATCGCCAGCTCGCCGCCGGCGCGCAGCGTCAGCGCGGGCAGCTCGCCGACCGGCCAGACCTCCAGCGAGGAGCCCATGCAGAGCAGCAGGTCGGCGCGCACGGCGAGCGCCTGCGCCCGCTCCAGCGCCGCCTGCGGCAGGAACTCGCCGAACAGCACGACGTCGGGCTTCAGCGGCTGCCCGCAGTCGCAGCGCGGCACGCCCTGCGGATCGTCCTCCAAGCGCCGCTGGACCTCCGCGAGCGCGTACGCAGCGCCGCAGGCCTGGCACGACGACGAGGCGATCGAGCCGTGCAGCTCGATCAGCTCGCCCGCACCCTCGGCGGCCGTGCCGCTCGGGTCCCCCGCCCCGCTCCCCGCCTGTGCGTGCAGTCGGTCGATGTTCTGCGTCACGACTGCGTCGAGCAGGCCGCGGCGCTGCAGCTCGACCAGCAGCTCGTGCGCGCGGTTGGGGCGCTTGTCGCGCAGCGACTGGAAGCGCTCGCCGTAGAAGGCCCAGAAGCGGGCCGGGTCGCGCCGCCAGGCGTCGATGTGCGCGACCTCCATCGGGTCGACGTTCTCCCACAGCCCGGTGCGCGGCGTGCGGAAGTCGGGGATCCCGGATGGCACCGAGATCCCCGCGCCGGTCAGCGCGACGACCGATCTGGCGCAGCGGATCCGCTGCGCCAGAAGCTCGATCACTTGCCCTGCCACCTCGGCGTGCGCTTCTTCAGGAACGCGCCGATGCCCTCCTGCGCGTCCTCGGAGGCGAACACGAGCGCGAAGCCCTTCTTCTCCTCCGCGATCCCCTCGTCGAGGTCCGCCACGGCCGAGACCTGCTTGATCTGCTGCACCGCCAGCGGCGCCTGCCCCGCCAGCTTGCGCGCCCACGCGAGCGCCGTGTCGAGCAGCTCGTGATCGGGCACGAGGCGGTTGACGAGTCCGAACTCGTACGCCTCCTCGGCCGACATCGGCTCGCCGGTGAGGTTCAGCTCCAGCGCCTTCGCCTCGCCGACCAGCCGCGGCAGCCGCTGCGTGCCGCCGAAGCCGGGGATGATGCCGAGGCTGACCTCCGGCTGGCCGAAGCTCGCAGACGCCGCCGCGATCCGCACGTCGGTCGCCATCGCCAGCTCGCAGCCGCCGCCGAAGGCGAGCGCGTTGACCGCCGCGATCGTGACCGTCGAGCTCTGCTCCCAGGAGCGGAACAGCTTGTGCGCGTCGTCCAGCAGCGCGCGCCCGGTCGCCTCGTCCATCGTCGTGAACGCCTTCACGTCGGCGCCGGCGCAGAACAGCGCCGGGTTGGCGGAGGCGAACACGACCGCGCGCACCGCCGCGTCGCCGTCGACCTGCGCCCACGCTCTTGCCAGCTCGGCGATGACCGCGGGCGAGAGCGAGTTGGCCGGCGGCCGGTCGAGCCAGACGATCGCGGTCGCGCCGCGCGTCTGGAGCTTGATCGGACCCTCCTCCCAGCCCGCGTCGGGCTGCGGGTAGGCGAAGAAGCCCTGGCCGCTCTTGGCGCCCAGGCGCCCCTGCGCGACCAGCCGCCGCAGGATCGCCGGCGGC
Organism: Conexibacter sp. CPCC 206217; assembly: GCF_030646165.1. Classification (GTDB taxonomy): domain Bacteria; phylum Actinomycetota; class Thermoleophilia; order Solirubrobacterales; family Solirubrobacteraceae; genus Conexibacter. The sequence continues at coordinate 638,689 of NZ_JAUTDO010000001.1, forward strand.
GCGAAGTGCTCGCCCCACGCTTCCTGCGCGCGCTCCAGCCGCGCCAGCACGGTGTCGAGCCCCTCCTGGTCGGCGCGCGCGAACGGCGGCGGGATCAGGCCGGCGCCGGCCATCAGGCCGAGGTCGATGTCCTTCGTCGACGCGATCCCCTCCTCCAGCACGAGGCAGGCCTCGACGAGCGCCTTCAGCTGGAAGCGCTCGACGACCTGCTCGATCCCGGCGACGGGAGCCTCCGCGGCGGCGGCGTCCGCGCCGCCGGCCGAAGCCCCGCCGCCGTGCGAGTAGAACCCCTGCCCGGTCTTCGCCCCCAGCTCGCCGCGCTCGATGTGCTCGAGCATCCCCTGGTGCAGCGGGAAGCGGTCGCCGAAGCTCTCGTTGAGGTAGCGACCGACGTGGCCGACGGTGTCGAGGCCGAGCAGGTCGACGAGGAAGAACGGCCCCATCGGCGTCGCTCTCGCGTCGGTCATCGCTCTGTCGATCGCCTCGATCGGGGCGCCGCTCTGCTCCTGGAAGCGGAAGACCTCGCCGAAGGAGGAGTTGAGGATCCGGTTGACGACGAAGCCGGGCGCCTCGTCGCAGCGGATCGGCAGCTTGCGGATCGACTGCGCGAAGCTGCTCGCGGTCTGCGTCGTCTCCGGCGACGTCTCCAGCCCCTCGATCACCTCGATCAGGCGCATCATCGACGCCGGATAGAAGTAGTGGAAGCCGACGACGCGGTCCGGCCGGCTGGTCGCCTCGGCGATCTCGGTGATCGACAGCGCGGAGGTGTTGGAGGCGAGGATCGCGTGGCCGGGCGTGACGTCGTCCAGCTCGGCGAAGACCGCCTGCTTGATCTCCATCCGCTCCGGCACGGCCTCGATCACGAAATCGACGTCGCCGAACTCCTCGTAGCTGGTCGTGCCGGTGATCAGCGCGAGCTTCTGCTCCAGCCCCTCGGGCGTCAGCTTGCCGGCGTCGACCTGGCCCTGCCAGATCGAGCGGGCTTTCGCCAGCCCTTGGTCGACGAATCTCTGGTCGACGTCCTTCAACACGACGGGGATGTCGGCCGAGGCGATCGTGTAGGCGATCTCCCCTCCCATCGTGCCGGCCCCGACGACCGCGGCCTTGAACACGAACATGCTTGCCCTTCCTCGGGTTGCGGTGCGGCGCAGTCTATGACCGCGAGGCGGCGCGAACCCCCAGCTCAGTCGACAGTCCCTGCAGCGTGCGGCGCAGCGAGTCGCGCAGCGCGCGGCGTACGAACAACGGGTCGGCGAGCAGCATGAACGGCCCGCGTCTGACGAGCACGTAGTCCAGCTCCAGCGCGACGCCGACGCGGTCGACGGCGGGCGCGAACGCGAGCCGCTGCACGCCGCGCAGGGTCGGATCCTCGAGCTCCGTCACCAACTCGACGCCCGGCTCGTGTCTGAGCACCTTCTCGACGACGCGCCCGCGCCCGCCGGGGTGCGACTCCCACACCAGCCGCGTGCCGACCGCCGGCCAGCCGGGAGCGGCCTCGACGACGCGGTCGAAGCCGTCGACGAACGCGCTCCAGCCGGCCGGATCGGCCCACAGCCGCTCGACCGCGACCGCCGTCGTCGGCAGTTCGAGCGCGGCGCGCGCAACGCTCATCGGCGTGGGCTTCGCATGCGAAAGGGGCTCACGGGGCACGGATGTTCGCAGAGCAACCGACCCGAGGAGCGAGTTCAGATGCGACGGCGATTGGCCGCGGCCGCGCTCGCGAGCTTGACGCTCGCGACCGTCACGACGGCGACAGCACGGGCGGCGAGCCCGGCGGCGAGCACGCGACCCGCCGACGCGATCGGCCAGACGGCGGCGACGCTGCGCGGCGCGGTCGACCCCAACGGGGTCGCGACGAGCTTCGCCTTCCAGTGGGGCACGACGACGAGCTACGGCCAGCAGACGGCGAACCGCGCGGCCGGCGCCGGAGCGAGAGCGAGAGACGTCACGCAGCGGCTGACGGGGCTCGTGCCGGGCACGACCTACCACTACCGGATCGTCGCGACCAACGCCGACGGCACGACCGTCGGCGGCGACCGCGCGTTCAGAACGACGCTGCCGCCGGCGACGGCCCCGGCGATCCTCGCCACGGCGCCGTTCTCGCCGCAGGCCAACAGCGTCACGCTGACGGCGACGGTCAACCCCGGCGGCGCCGCGACGACGTACAAGTTCCAGTTCGGCACGACCAACACCTATGGCGCCGAGACGTTCGCCGCGTCGGTGCCCGCGGGCGTGCAGCCGGTCGCGGTGAAGCTGCCGCTGAACGGGCTGCAGGAGCGGACGCTCTACCACTTCCGCACCGTCGTCTCCAACCGCATCGGCACGGTCGTCGGCCCCGACGCGACGTTCACGACCGGTCCGTATCCGCCCGCGAAGATCGACGTCCACACGCGGCCGACGACGCAGCGCCGCTCGCACCCGTACTTCGTCACGACCGGCGCGCTGCGGCTCGGCTCCGGCGTCGGCGTCGCGGACGGCTGCACCGGCATCGTCGGCGTCCGCTTCACGTCCGGCTCGCGCACGGTCGCGAGCAAGCGCGTGCGGCTGGCGCCCGGCCATTGCAGCTACCGCCTGCGCGTGCGGGCGCTGCCACCGGCCGGCACGTCGAAGCTGCGCGTGCACGTGCGCTTCTACGGCAACGCGATCCTCTCCCCGCACGACGCGCGCACGTTCCTCGTCAGCGTGCGCTGACGCACGTTGCGAGTTCCGCGCCGCGCCGTGCCGCGCTGCGCCGGCGGGAACTCGCGGGAGCGAGTGCAGAAACGAGAGAGCCCCGGAGCTGCTGCTCCGGGGCTCGATCTCTCACCACCACATAGTGTGTGCGAAAGCGTACTACCTATGTGGCGGTCTGGCTAGGCGGTCGCGGCGGCGGGCGTCTCCGCGCGGCGCGGCAACAGCGTCTCGCGGGCGATCACGAGGCGCTGGATCTGGGCGGTGCCCTCGTACAGCTGCATGATCTTCGCGTCGCGCATCAGCTTCTCGACGGGGTACTCCTTGATGAAGCCGTAGCCGCCGTAGACCTGCACCGCGTCGGTCGCGACTCTCATCGCGGTGTCGGCGGCGAAGCGCTTGGCGTGCGAGGAGACGAGCGTGTTGCGCTCGCCGTTGTCGAGCTGGAAGGCGGCCTTCCAGGTCAGCAGGCGGCTCGCCTCGACCTCGGTCGCCATGTCGGCGATGATGAACTGGATCGCCTGGTGCATCGCGATCGGCACGCCGAACTGCACGCGCTCCTTGGAGTAGTCGATCGCGAACTCCATCGCGGCGCGCGCGATGCCGGTCGCCATCGCGGCGACGCCCGGACGCGTCCGGTCGAGCGTCATCATCGCGAGCTTGAAGCCCTTGTTCTCCTCGCCGATGAGGTGGTCGGCCGGGATCTCGACGTCGTTGAAGGAGATGGTCGCGGTGTTGGACGCCCGCTGGCCCATCTTGTCTTCCTTCTTGTCGACCACGACGCCCGCGTCACGCGGGACGATGAAGGCCGAGATGCCGCGGTGGCCGGCGTCCTTGTCCGTCTTCGCGTAGACGGTGTAGAAGTTCGCGTGGCTGCCGTTGGTGATGAAGCACTTGGAGCCGTTGATGACCCACTTGTCGCCCTTCTTGACGGCAGTGGTCTTCATGCCGGAGACATCGGAGCCGGCGTCGGGCTCGGTGAGGCAGAAGGAGGCCAGCAGCGGCGCCTCCGTGAGGCGGCCGAGGTACTCCTTCTTCAGCTCGTGCGAGCCGCCGAGGATCAGCGGCGCGGTCGCGAGACCGTTGCAGCCGACTGACGTCTGGATGCCGGAGCAGCCCCAGGCCAGCTCCTCCTCGATGACACAACCGTCGAGGTAGCCGAGGCCGACGCCGCCGTACTCCTCGGGGATGTGGTTGTTCATCAGGCCGACTTCCCAGGCCTTCTTGATGACGTTCTCGGGCCAGACGGAGTCTCTGTCGTACTCCCAGGCGACCGGACGCATCTCCTTCTCGGCGAAGTCGTGCGCGACCTCGCGCAGGTTCTTCTGCTCGTCGGTGAGCGTGAAATCGACCACGGTGATTGCTCCTTGAAGCGGTGCGGGTGTTCCGCGGCGGCTCCTGGCCCCCTGCGGACAGCAGATTGACTGGTCAGTCAATGGGTTGTGGCAAGGGTAGCGAACCCCGCCCGCGATCTACAAGCGCGAGCTGCAAAGGCCGCTGCGACGGGCCGCATGACGTGTCCGATGCCTGACGTGCGGCGACGGGGTACCCTCCCGGGCATGGCCGATCTTCGCCGTTTCGAGCTGGACGAGCTGCTCGTCCGACCGGGTACCTACTTCAACCCGCAGACCGAGGTCCTCGTCGTCGTCGACGACTCGCCTGAGATGGACCAGGCGGTCTTCAACATGGAGGGCGCCGAAGGCGCCGACTGGGTGCTCGTCTCCGACGAGTCGCCGATCGACGAGGCCGAGCGCGACGAGATGCTGGAGCGCTTCCAGGTCACCTACCACGCCGGTGCCGCGAACTCGATCACCGACGACGGCGACGAGCCCGACGACGAGCTCGAAGAGGACGAGCAGGAAGTCGGCCGCGAAGACTAGTCAGGCGAACGCGAAGGTCAGCGCCAGCACGGCGTAGACCGCCAGCAGCTGCACGCCTTCGAACCACGTCGACTCGCCCTCGTTGGTGACGTGGTTGGCGATGATCACGGCGATCAGGAACGCGCCCAGCTCGAAGCCGTTGAAGACGAGCGCGAGCGGGTTGGGCCCGATGAAGAACGAGCACAGCACCAGCACGGGCACGACGAACAGCGCGATCTGCGCGCTCGACCCGATCGCGATGTTGACCGACAGGTCCATCTTGTCCTTGCGCGCGACCAGCACCGCGACCCAGTGCTCGGCGGCGTTGCCGACGATCGCGACGACGATCGCGCCGACGAAGAACTCCGTCAGGCCGATCGACTCGGTCGCCTCGGAGATCGAGCCGACGAGGATCTCCGACATCACGCCGACCGCGACGCCGGCCAGCGCCAGCGCGCCGATCGATCTGCGCACCGACCACGCCTCGTGCGCCTCGCCCTCGTCGTGCGAGCCGGGCGGGTTGAAGAGGCCGCGGTGGGTCTTGAGCGAGAACAGCAGACCCGCCGCGTAGGAGACGATCAGCACGATCGCGACCGCCAGCGAGAGGTGCTCGACGGTCGAGTCGTAGGAGATCCGCTCGTCGCCCGGCAGCGGCAGCCCCTTGCCCTCGACCAGCTCGAAGATCGCCGGCATGATCAGCGCGGCGCCGGCCAGCAGCAGCATCGACGACTGCGCGCTGGCGGCCGCGCGGCTGAAGGTCTGTCTGTCGCGCCCGATCCCGCCGGCCAGCATCGAGGCGCCGAGCACCAGCAGGATGTTGCCGATCACGGAGCCTATGAGCGAGGCCTTCACGACCTCGTGCAGGCCCTTCTGAAGCGCGAACAGCGCGATGATCAGCTCCGGCGCGTTGCCGAACGTGACGTTCAGCAGGCCGCCGATGCCGGGGCCCGAGCGGGCCGCCAGCTCCTCCGTCGCGCGGCCCATCAGCGCCGCGGTCGGGATCACGCCGAGCGCCGACGTGAAGAAGATCGCGACCGGCGAGACGCCGAGCACGTCGAGGAGGATCGCCAGCGGGATGAAGGGGACGAGCAGGAACGGCCAGCCGTCGCTGGAGAGGATCAGGCGACGGAGCGAGAACTGCTGCTCGTGACGGGGGCTCGACACGCGCGGGACCTTACCCGTCGCCGCGGTCGCGCGTGCGGCGCGCGCGTTGCGACGCGCGCGCCGCGTCCGGGCGCACGGCGGGTCCCGCCGGCCGGCGGGACCCGCGCATGCTCAGTGCGTCATCTGGCCTGCAGCAGTCTCGTGCACTGCTGCACCTTCGCGACGTCGGAACCGGCGTCGACGACACATCTCTGGTACTCGCCGAGCGCGTCGGAGGAGGCGCTCGGGTCGTTGCCGCCGCTATCAGTGCCGGGGCTCACCGCGCTGCCGAGCAGCCCGCTGACCGCGCCGAGCAGCTCGTCGATCGGTCTCGTGTTCGCGGGCGGCTCAATCGTCTGCGCCTCGTTGAGGTCAGACAGCTCCAGCGAGAAGGAGGCGGTGCCGCTTCTGCCGGCCTCCGGCTCGATGCCGGTGTCGACCTGCAGCTTGCGCAGCGTCTTGTCGTCGCTGCCGGTCCATATGTCGACTCTCGGATCTCTGACCGCTCTCTCGATCTGCGCGCGCGTGTCGGCGGGGATCGAGCTCGGCACCTGGCCGCCGGCGGCCGCGCCGAGGCCCTGTCTGCCGACTTCGGCGAGCACTCTGTCGATCGAGTCCATCAGCGCGGTCACGTTCAGCCCGGCGCTGATGTGCTGTGTCTCGACGCCGCCGACGTCCTCGGTGCCGACGACGGTCGGGTCGGTGACCCAGCTGAGCGGATCGAAGTCCGGCAGCTCCGGGATCGCTCTGTCCTGCGTGCCCGTCTGCTGTCTGGCCAGATCGAGGTACTCGGCGGGGACCTCGTAGGCGTTGCCGCCGTACTCGACGTACAGTCTGTCGCTCGTCGAGGTCAGCCCGCCGCTGATGTCGAGGCCGCCGCCTCTGACGACCGCCGTGATCGCGAACTTCGGGTAGGCGTCGCCGCCGATCGACTCGAACGGGCCGCCGATGCTGACGGCGATCTGCTCGCCGCCGCTCTCGCCCGCTCTGAGGCTGAGCGCGAATCTGCCGCTTCTGACGTCCTTCGTGCCGCTGAAGGTCTCTCTCAGCAGCGTCTGCGCGTCGGCCGTGTCGCCGCCACCGCCACCGCTGCTGCCGGAGCTGTCCTTGTCGTCGCTGCCGCAGGCCGCGAGCGTCACCGCCGCGAGCAGCGCGAGCAGCAGCGCGACAACGGCGCGTGCTCGGTGTTCCAGGACACGATGGTTCACGTGCAATCTCCTTCTCACTGGTGGCGACGGGCGGCAGCGGGCGTAAGACTCAGCCGCGTGCCTTCTCTGCCCACGTTGTCGGCATGCATCGTCGCAGGTGCATTGCTTTCAAGTTCCGCTTCAGCCGCCGCCAGCCCCGTTCTCGTGATGGACGGACAGGGCAGAGTGCATCAGCGCACCGATCGCGCGCTGCCGCCGATCGGCAGCCCGCTGGCAGATCTGCCGACGCCGCGGCAGTTCAGAGCGGCCGCCGCGCGCGCCGCCAGCCCGGCCGCGCAGGCGCGGCTGGCGCGCAGCAGCACGCCCCAAGCCCGGCGCGCCGCCGCTCTCACCGTCCGCGGCGAGCTGAAGAAGCTGCTGAGCCGCGGTCAGATCACGGACGCGCAGCACGACGAGTACCGCGCGATCTACGACGACGCGCTGCGGACCCGCAGCAGACTGTCCGGCAGCCGCGGCGACGCGCTGCAGGGCGTCATCAACAACACGAACTTCATGGCCTCGCGCGGCGACCTGACCGCCTCGCGGCTGCCGGCGATCTTCACGACGCTGAAGCGCAACCGCGAGTGGTGGACGACCGGCCGACTGCTGTCCTACGGCGAGCGGGTCGAGTTCAACGACAGCGAACTGGTGTGGCAGTACTACCCCGGCGAGGGGATCCAGCTGCAGGTGCTCGGCACGTTCGGCAAGGGCAACGGGCTGTGGATGTCCAGAGACGGCCGCAGACTCGGCGAGCTGCTCGACGAGATGACGTCGCTGGCGTCCACGCGCGGCGGCGCGCTCGCCTGGGAGTACTACTTCTACTTCGGCGGCGGCCGGCCGCCGTGGGCGAGCGCGATGGCGCAGGCGACCGGCCTGCAGGTCTACGCGCGCGCCGCCGAGCTGCTGAAGAAGCCCGCCTACCTCGCGACCGCGAAGAAGGGCGTGCAGCTGTTCAGCGTCAACGCGACGACGGGCGTCGGCGTCAAGACGAGCAGCGGGCGCCGCTTCCTGCTCTATTCCTTCGCCCCCAGCCAGCAGGTCATCAACGGCTTCGTGCAGACGCTCGTCGGGCTCAACGACTACTGGGAGATCTCCAGAGACGCCCGCGCACGCACGCTGTTCAAGGCCGGCGAGCGCCAGGCGCGGCTCGACCTCGCCGCGACCGACACGGGCGCCTGGTCGCTCTACCAGATCGGTGGTGCGGAGGCCGACCTCAACTACCAGACCGAGGTCACGACCTTCATCCACAACCTCTGCGACCGCTCCGAGATCGCCTTCTGGTGCCAGGCCGACAGACGCTTCAGCGGCTACCTGAAGGCGCCGCCCGAGCTGGAGCTGCTGACGACGCGCGTGCGCGCCGGCTCGACCGCGCTCGTGCGCTTCGAGGTCTCGAAGATGTCGAAGGTCGGCCTGACGATCCGCCGCGACGGCGCGACGGCGCTGGCGACCAGCGCGACCGTCTCCCGCGGCCCGCACGGTTACGCGTGGAAGGTGCCGTCGGCGCCCGGGACCTACGACCTCGTGTTGTCGGGCACCGACCTCGCCGGCAACTACGGCACGACGAAGGCGACGATCACCGTCGTCGGCAGACCCGGCAGAGCGAGAGTCTGATCCGCCGCACGCGCCGTGCCGCCCGTCCGCCGGACGGCACGGCGCGTGTGGCGAAACGCGCCCACGCGTACAATCGCGTTGGTGGTCGACGAGACGCCCAAGACGTGGGTCCTGACGTGTTCTCCGGAGAACTACGCCGCGACGCGGGCACACGCCCACGGCGTGATCGGCGTGAAGGAGCGCAACCGCAACCGCGCACTGCGGATCGCCGTCGGCGACCGCATCGTGCTCTACCTCACGCGCGTCTCGTCTTTCGCGGCGAGCATCGTCGTGACCGGCGAGCTGTTCGAGCAGCGCACGGTGCTGTGGCCGGGCCGGACGGGCCGTGCCGACATCTATCCGTGGCGCTTTGCGACGCGGCCGGAGATCGTCGTTCCCGAGCAGGAGTGGGTCCCGGCCGAGACGCTGGCGGACACGCTCGACCACGTCGCAAAGTGGCCGCGCGAGCACTGGACGCTCGCCTTTCAGGGGCAGCTGAGGACCGTCTCCGAGCACGACACGGGGGTCCTGTTGGCGCGCCTGCGGGCGGCAGCGGGCGCGCCCGCCGCCGCGGACGCGCGTCTGGGCGCCGGCATGCGCGCATGAGCGGGGAGCGGACGCGGTGTTGACACGACTGAGCAGAGCGTGGCGCGGACTGGCGCCCGACGGGCGGATGGCGGCGGGCGCGGCGCTGCTGCTGTTCCTGACGATGTTCCTGCCGTGGTACCAGCTCAACGCGGTCGTCAACGACAGAACGGGCGGCAAGCTCGTCGGCGACAACATGAACGCGTTCGGCGTCTTCTCGTTCGTCGAAGCGGCCGTGCTGCTGGTCGCGATCGCGGTCCTGTTCCTGCTGTTCGCGCGCGCTGAGGGCCGCAGCTTCCACCTGCCGGGCGGCGACGGCACGATTGTCATGATCGCCGGCGGCTGGACGGCGCTGCTGCTGATCTGGCGCCTGTTCGACAAGCCCGACGTCGACGGCAGCGGCGTCGGCAACGTCGGGATCCAGTGGGGGATCTTCTTCGCGCTCGGCGCCGCGGGGCTGCTGACCTACGCGGGCGCGCGGATGCGCGCCGCCCACAGGCCGGAGCCGGAGGGTCCCGCCGCCGAGACGAGTCCCGAGGAGCGCGCCGCGCGCCGGCGCCGTCCGCGGCCGGCGCCGGGCACCGAGCCGACGCGCCCGCTCGCGTCGGAGCGCGCCGTGTGGGAGGACGCCCCCGCGGATCCCCCGCCCGGGCCCCCGCGCGAGCGCATGCCCGAGCGCGCGCGGGAGCCCGACGACGCGCCCGAGAAGCGCGCGATCTGGGACGACGCGCCGTCCGATCCGCCGCCGGACTGGGAGGAGGCGCCGACGAAGCGCGTGCCCTCCTCAGACGCTCCAACGAAGCGAATCCCCTCCCCGCCACCACCTCCGCCCGTGGTGCGTAGACGTGCCCGTCCGCCGCTCGACGTCGACGAGGAGCCGCCGACGCAGCGGCTGCCGCAGCCCGAGCGGCTGTGGGACGACAACAGCTGAGTCAGTCGTCGCCGTCGAGCATCCGCCGCTCGACCGCCCAGCGGCTCAGCTCGTGGCGGTTGGACAGCTGCAGCTTGCGCAGCACCGCGGAGACGTGCGCCTCGACCGTCTTCGTCGAGATCCCCAGTCGCAGCGCCACCTCCTTGTACATGTAGCCGCGCGCGATGTGGCGCAGGACCTCGCGCTCGCGCGCGGTCAGCTGGTCGAGGTCGTCGTCCTGCGCGGCCGGGTCGGCCGACACACCGGCGGGCGCCGTGCCGTGGGGCGCCGCCGTCTGCCCCGCGCCGAGCGAGAAGGCGTCGAGCACGAAGCCGGCCAGCCGCGGCGAGAAGACCGCGTCGCCGTCGGCGACCCGCTGGACCGCCTCGACCAGCTCGTCCGCGGAGATCGTCTTCGTCACGTAGCCGCGCGCGCCGGCGCGGATCACGGCGATCACGTCGTCGGGCGCGTCGGAGACCGACAGCGCGAGGAAGCGCACGCCCGGCTGCGCGGGCGCGGTCTGGCGGATCACCTCGACCCCGCCGCCGCCGGGCATGTGCACGTCGAGCAGCACGACGTCCGGCGTCAGCTCGGCGATCAGCGCGACCGCCTGCTCGACCCCGTCCGCCTCCCCCACGACCTCGACGCGATCCCCCAGCTCGGCCCGCACGCCCGCGCGGAACAGCTGGTGGTCGTCGACGATCAGCACGCGCACACCGCTCATGTTCGCTCCTCGGGCGGTTCCACCGGCAGCTCCATCGTCAGCTCGATCTCCGTTCCCTCGCCCGGCGCCGCGTGCACGACCGCGCGGCCGCCGTGGCGCTCCATCCGGCCGACGATCGACTCGCGCACGCCGCGGCGGTCGGCTGGGATCGCGGCCGGGTCGAAGCCGACGCCGCGGTCGCGCACGTAGACCTCGACGCGGCCCGGCGAGACCTCGGCGTAGAGGTCGACCTTCGCGCTGCGGGCGAACTTCGCCGCGTTCGACATCGCCTCGCGCGCGGCCGAGACGAGCGCCGCGAGCCGCTCGTCGACGGGGCTGTCGCCGACCATCACGACCTCGATCGGGACGCCGTGCAACCGCTCGACCTCGCTCGCCGCCTCCTCCAGCGCCGCGGCGAGGCTCTCCCCCGCCGGCTTCGCCGGCCGGTCGCTGAGCCAGTGGCGCAGCTCGCGCTCCTGCTGGCGCGCGAGGCTGGCGACCTCGCGCGGATCCTCCGCGCGCTTCTGGATCAGCGCCAGCGTCTGCAGGACCGAGTCGTGCAGATGGGCGGCGACCTCGGCGCGCTCCTGCGAGCGGATCCGCTCCGCGCGCTCGTCCGCCAGCGAACGGCCCATCCGCACCAGCCACGGGCCGAACACGAGCGCGACCGCGCCCGCCAGCACGACGACGCCGCCGATCGCGTTGCCGAGCGCCCGCAGCGCGCCGGTCGAGCTGAGCAGCACGAACGCGGCCAGCAGCACGAGCGCCGCGCCGAGCGCCGTGCGACGGCCGTCGGCGCCGCGCTCGCCGCGCATGCGGGCGCGCAGCCCGTCGAGCGGGTGGCGCAACTCGGCCGGCGTCCAGGCCGCGGCCTTGTCGGCCTGGCGCCAGATCAGCCCGACGCCGGCGGACGCGAGCAGCAGCGGCCAGACCAGCTCGTCGCCGAACCAGAAGCCGAACTGGCGCAGGATCAGCAGGCCCGCTGCGGTCAACAGCACGGCGCCGATCACCTCGCGCGTGAAGCCGCCACGATCGTTCCAGGCGCGCCGCTGCTCCGGCGGCTGCGTGTGGATCGCCGGCAGCAGCGCCCAGCCGAGTGCATAGACGACGACGCCGACCCCGCCGAAGATCGTCAGCAGCATGAAGACGACCTGCACGTACATCGTCTCGACGCCGAGGTGGCGGGCGATGCCGGCGCAGACGCCGGCCAGCGACGCCTCGTCCGGCAGCCGGCGCAACGGCGGCTTCGCCGCCGTGGCTTCGTCGCGCGACATCGCGGTCGATTGTCTCAACGCCGCTGCCGGTCGCGCAGGCCGCTGGCGAGCAGGCCGGCGCCGGCGACCGCCAGCAGCACGGGGCCGATCGCGCCGGCGCTGAGGTCGAGCACGTCGAGCGAGTCCAGCAGCAGCCCGATCCCGATGAGGACCAGCCCGATCCCGACGACCAGGGACGGCAGGTGCAGCTCCCGTTCACGCCGCATCTCAGGCACCTTCGCAGGACGGCTGGGTGGTCGCAAAGCCGAGTTTGATGCAGCGGCGCCCACCCGTCGACCCGATCGTGCGGCTCGACCAGTTGAGGTCGTCGCCGCTGAGGTTGTTCTTCGCCGTCAGGGCGCCGACGCCGACGTGGGCGTCGATCTCCAACAGGCGGTCGCCCCTGCCGACGACGATCGTGCGACGCACGTCGAGGCCGCCGTCGCCGCTGCCGTCGCGGCCGGAGCGCAGCGTCGTGTCGCCGTCCTCCATCCGCGCGTCGGCGCCGACGATCTCCAGCAGCCCGACGTCGAGGTCCGCTCTCACGTGCGTGACGCCGCGTGCCAGCTCGATCCCGCGCAGGTCGAGCATCAGGTGCCCGATCCCCAGCTCGTAGCGGGCGCGCAGCATGTCGCCGTCGGTGACGCGGTACTCGCGCTCGCCGATCCCGCCGTTGAGCGAGACGCCGGCGGCCGCGGCGCCGCCGAGCACGACCGCGAGCAGCAGCCCGACCGGGATCAGCCCGCGCGCGCCGCCGTAGAAGGCGCTGACGACGAGCGCGACGCCGGTCAGCACGATCGCGACCGCGACGATCCCGCCCCAGCCGAGGTCGACCGCGTCGGTCGCGTCGAGCCCGATCGCGGCGGCCAGCAGCACGAGCACGCCGCCCGTCGCGAGCGCGGTGACGCCCGCCGAGCCCCGGCGGCGCGCCGCCTCCGGCGGCACGTCCGGCGCGGGGTCGGCGATCAGCGTCGGGTCCTCGGGGGCGTTCGCCCCGTCAGCGACGAAGGTCTCGGCATCGGGATCGACGGTCGCGCGCTCGGTCGACAGGCCGGCGGCACTCGCGCGCACCACGGACGTGCTCGGTCCGGCGGCGGGCTGAGTCGGGCGCGGCGGCGCGGCGGTCGCACCGCCAGACAGCGGCGCGTCCGTGTTGACATCCCCCCGCTCGCTCACGAACCAGACGACTGCTCCGCCAGCGACCAACAGCAGCAGCGGCCAGCCGCCGAACCACAGGCCGAGCGCCGACCACGCGGCGACGGCGGCGATCGCGAGCAGCGAGAACGCCGCGATCGCGGCGGCCTGCACGCTGCGGCGCTGGTCGGAGCGGCCCAGCAGCGGCCGCGCCTCACCCTGCTCGGGCACCAGCAGCCAGGCTGCCAGGTAAAGAAACGCGCCGAAGCCGCCGAAGGCCAGCAGCGCGACGGTCACGACGCGCACGATCGTCGCGTCGACGCTGAAGTAGCGGGCGACGCCGCCGCAGACGCCGGCGATCACCTTGTCGTCGCGGCTGCGCTCCAGGCGCCGCGGTCCTCTCTCGGTGCTGTCGGTCGTGGTCATGGCAGCAAGACTGCCGTTCGGCGTCGCCCGTGCCTATTGGGAATGCTCCCTAGGGAGCGACCCCGACGGGCCCTCAGTCAGGTTGCCCGAAACGCAGCAGCGGCAGCACCACGGCGACCGCGAAGATGATCGCGATCCCCGTTGCGATCAAGGTTCTGGACTTGATCACGTGGCCGAACGTCCCGACCACGAAGCCGAGCGCCATTCCGATCACGTAAGGGGCGAGCGCCGGGTCCATCGAGGCGGGGATCTTCCCAGGTGTCGGCGAGTCGCGTGCCGGCCAGCCCCTATCATTCGCCGTCGCATGCCGATCGAGCCCACATCGGTCGCGGAGGTCGCCGCGGGCCTGCGCGCCGCCGGCTACCTTCCCGGCGAGTCGACCGCACTCGTCGCCTACCTCGCCGCGAAGCTCGGCAAGCCGGTGCTGGTCGAGGGTCCCGCGGGCGTCGGCAAGACCGAGCTGGCGAAGGCGCTGTCGAAGTACCTGGGCCGCGAACTGGTGCGGCTGCAGTGCTACGAGGGCCTCGACGAGGCGAAGGCGCTGTACGAGTGGAACTACCGCAAGCAGCTGCTGCGGATCCAGGCGGAGGCGGCCGGCACCGGCTGGGAAGCGGTGCAGGACGACATCTTCGGCGAGGAGTTCCTGCTCGCCCGCCCGCTGATGACGGCGATCGCGTCGCCCGAGCCGGTCGTGCTGCTGATCGACGAGATCGACAAGACCGACCAAGAGTTCGAGGCGATGCTGCTCGAGCTGCTGTCCGACTTCCAGATCTCGATCCCCGAGCTGGGCCGCATCGACGCGCGCACGCAGCCGGTCGTGCTGCTGACGTCGAACAACTCGCGCGAGCTGACCGAGGCGCTCAAGCGCCGCTGCCTCTACCTCTGGGTCGACTACCCCGACGCCGAGCACGAGCTCGAGATCGTGCGCCTGCACACGCCGGAGCTGAGTGAGACGATCTCGCGCAAGCTCGTCGAGATCGTCCACGAGGTGCGCGCGCTGGACCTGAAGAAGCCGCCCTCGATCGCGGAGTCGATCGACTGGGCGCGCGCGCTGCTGCTGCTCGGCGCCGACGACCTCGACGCGAGAATCTTCCGCGAGACGATGAGCGTGATCGTCAAGCACCGCACCGACCTCGAGCTGGTCGCCGCGCGCGTCGGCGTGCGGCTCGAAGGAGCGCCCGATGGCGCCCTCGGATCCGCCCGCCGCGGCTGACCCGCAGCCCCCGGCGCCGCGCCCGGACGCCGGCATCGACGCGCAGCTGATCGGCTTCGCGGACCAGCTGCGCAGCGAGGGCGTCTCGATCGGGACCTCCGAGCTGCTGGACTCGTTCGCCGCGCTGAGAGAGGTCGGCTGGGGGCAGCGCGACGACTTCCGCGAGGCGCTCGCGGCGACGCTTGCGAAATCTCCAGACGACCGCCGCATCTTCGAGCTGGTCTTCGACCGCTTCTTCTTCCGCGCCGCCGAGCACCAGGCGGCGCAGCACCAGATCAGAGAGGGCGCGGGCTTCGACGGCTCCGAGCAGATCGACCTCGACGAACTGCGCCAGCAGATCGCGCAGGCGCTGCAGGACGGCGGCGAGGGCGGCATGCAGGACCTCGCGCGGCTCGCGATCGCTGCGTTCGGCGACCGCGGCGACGGCTCCGGCGTGATCGGCGTCGACGTGCAGCGGATCCGCCGCCAGCTCGGCCTGAGGGCGGAGCCGCAGCCGGAGCTGCCGCAGGACGACCCGCGCCACGACGGGATCCCGCGCGACCAGCTGCGCCGCTTCGAGCAGCAGCTGCGCAGAGAGCTGGAGCGGGCGATGATCGAGCGCACGCGGAGACTGCCGCCGGCGCGGCCGCTGAGCGACCTCGACCGCTCGCTGCCGGGCGGCCCGATCCAGGATCTCGCGGCGGTCCACAAGGTCGTCGTGCAGCTGAAGCGCCGGCTCGCGACGCAGGGTCACGAGAAGAAGGGCCACCGCAGCCACGCGCACGTCGACGTGCGCCGCACGATGCGCGCGTCGCTGGAGACCGGCGGCGTGCCGGTGGTGCTGAGATACCGCCCGAAGCGGCCGCGGCGGCCGGAGCTGTTCGTGCTGTGCGACGTCTCGACCAGCGTCGCGTCAGCGTCGGTCTTCTTCCTGTCGGTGCTGCACGCGCTGCACGACTCGTTCCGCAAGCTGCGCTCGTTCGTCTTCATCGAGCGGATCAGCGAGGTGACGGAGGTGTTCGAGCGCGAGCGCGACTTCGAGGCCGCGAGCCTCGCGATATCGCGCGACGCGGGCGTCGCCGACGTCTCCGGCTACACCGACTACGGCCGCGTCTGGACCGAGTTCCTCGCCGAACTGGAGGACGACCTCGGCCCGCGCGCGACCGTGATCGTGCTCGGCGACGCGCGCACCAACGGCCGCCCGCCGCGCGACGACGTCTTCGCCGCGATCGCCGCGAAGGCCGGCCGCACCTTCTGGCTCAACCCCGAGCCGAAGCTCTACTGGAACTACGGCGACTCGGTGATCGCCGCCTACGCCAAGCACTGCATCGCGTTCGAGTGCTGGACGACGGCCCAGCTGGAGGACTTCGTCAAGGCCCTGACAGGACCGGCATCCGACCTGCCGCGCTGAAGCGCCTGCAGACCTTCAGAGATCACCTGGCTCCAGCTCTACGTGACTGCGCAGTCCGTACCCGTTCGAGGAGACCGGTACGACCGCGACCATCCCGCCGGGCCCGTTGTTGACCGCATCGCTGGAGCACGACGCACCTCACATCCGACGCGCCGCGCTAAGCTGCCGTCGTAGACGTGCACATACAGGGGGGCTGGCGGGTGAGCCGGCTGAGATAGCGCCTTCAAAGACCTGGCGCTGACCCTTCGAACCTGTGGGGTAATGCCCGCGGAGGGAGCGATGCCAGAGACAACCGAGGCTCCCGTGATGGAGCCTCGACCCGTTTCAGCCCCGATCGGGGTGTTGGTGGAAGGCGCAGGACGCACTTTTCACGGCCGCGACGGCGCCGTCGAGGCGCTGCGCGGGATGGAGCTGCGCGCGCGGCCGGGCGAGCTGGTCGCGGTCGTCGGCGCCAGCGGCTGCGGCAAGTCGACGCTGCTGGAGCTGATCTGCGGGCTGCAGCCGCCGGACAGCGGCAGCGTCAGATCCGACCCTGCGGTGCTGATGCCGCAACGCGACCTGCTGCTGCCGTGGGCCTCCGCGCTCGACAACGCGGCGCTGGCGCTGCGGGCGAGAGGGCTCGGGCGCGACGAGGCGCGCGCGCAGGCGCAGCCGCTGTTCACGCGCTTCGGCCTCGCCGGTTTCGAGCGCGCGCGGCCCGCGGCGCTGTCGGGCGGGATGCGCCAGCGCGTCGCGTTCGTGCGCACGCTGCTGGCGGGCAAGCCGGTGCTCGCGCTCGACGAGCCGTTCGCCGCGCTCGACGCGCTCACACGCCAGGAGCTGCACGGCTGGCTGATCGCGACGCTCGCGGCCGAGCCGCGCACGGTCGTGCTCGTCACCCACGACGTCGAGGAGGCGGTCCTGCTGGCCGATCGCGTCGTCGTGATGTCGCCGCGCCCGGGCCGCGCGGTGCTGACCCTGGAGATCCCGCTGCCGCACCCGCGCAAGCGCACGGACGCGGCGGTCGTGGAGCTGCGCGAACGGGCGCTGCAGGCGCTGGGGCTGGCCGCGTGAGCCGCGCCGCAGCGATCCGCCGCCACGCCGCTCGCCCCGCACCGGGAGCGGCCGCGTGAGCAAGCCCCTCCGCTACCTCCCCGCCCTCGCGATCCTCGTCGCGCTCATCGGCGCGTGGCAGCTGTACGCGACCTACGGCAACGTCGATCCGCTGCTGCTGCCGTCGCCCGCCGACGTCGCCACCGCCCTGTGGGACGACCGCGCGCTGCTGTGGGACAACTTCAAGGTGACCGCGGGCGAGGTGCTGCTGGGAATCGTCGTCGCGGCGATCGCCGGGCTCGCGTGCGCGGTCGCGATCCACCTCTCCCCCACGCTGCGACGCGCGACCTACCCCCTGCTGGTCGCCTCGCAGACGATCCCGATCCCGATCGTGGCGTCGCTGCTGGTCGTCTGGCTCGGCTTCGACCTCGCGCCGAAGCTCGTGATCATCGGGCTCGTGTCGTTCTTCCCGATCGCCGTCACGACACTCGACGCGCTCGCCGGCGTCGACCCCGAGCTGCGCCGCCTGATGCGCACGCTCGACTCCCCGCGCCTGCGCACGTTCCGCTTCGTCGAGGCACCGGCCGCGCTGCCGGGCCTCTTCAGCGGTGCCAAGATCGCCGTCGCCGTCGCCGTCATCGGCGCCGTCTTCGCCGAGCAGTCCGGCTCCGACGCCGGCCTCGGGCACCTCGTGCAACAGGCCGTGCCCCAACTGCTGACCGCACGCGCGTACGCCGCCGTGCTGATCCTGTCCGCCTTCGCGATCGTGCTGTTCGGCCTGCTGTCCTGGGCCGAGCGGCGCATGCTGCCATGGGCGTTTGAATCCAGAGGAGGACCCACACGATGAAACGCGCGCTCACGCTCCTCGCCCTCGCCGCCACGGCGATGCTCGGCCTCACGGCCTGCGGCGAGAAGCAGGAGACGACCACCCCCTCGGCGCAGAAGCGCACGATCACGGTGATGCTCGACTACCTGCCCAACCCCGACCACGTCGGCCTCTACGCCGCGCTCGCCAACGGCGACTTCGACGAGGCCGGGCTCGACGTCAAGGTCGAGACCCCGGGCGATCCGGCCGCACCGCTGAAGCTGCTGCAGGCCGGTCGCGTCGACGTCGCGATCTCCTACGAGCCCGAGGTGCTGATCGCGCGCGACAAGGGCGCGCAGGTCGTCTCGATCGGCGCGGTCGCGCAGACGCCGCTGACGTCGCTGATGACGCTCGACAGAAGAGTCAGAGCGCCGGCCGACCTCAGAGGCGGCCGCGTCGGCACCGCCGGGATCCCCTACCAGAGCGCGTATCTCAGAACGATCCTCGAGACCGCCAGAGTCCCGCTCGACTCCGTCAAGGAGACCAGCGTCGGCTTCAACCTCGTGCCGGCGATGCTGTCGAGAAGAGTCAACGCGACGCTCGGCGCCTTCTGGAACGTCGAGGGCGTGCAGTTGCAGCGCGCCAGAAGAAACCCGACGATCATCAGAATGGAGGACGTCGGCGTGCCGACGTACAACGAGCTGGTGCTCGCCTCCACGAAGGACTTCGTCGGCGAGCGCGGCGACGACGTGCGCGCGTTCGTGCAGGCGCTCGCGCGCGGCTACGAGGCGACGCGCGAGGACCCGCAGGCGGCGACCGACTCGCTCGTGGCGGCCGCGCCCGACCTCGACCCCGGCTTCGCGCTCGCGAGCGTGAGAGCGACGCTGCCGGTCTTCTTCCCGTCCGACAGCTCGAAGCCGTGGGGCTGGCAGGATCCGGACGACTGGACCACCTATGGCAGATGGATGTTCAACCAGGGCCTGCTGACGACGAACCCGAACGCGGGCGCTTCGGCGATCACGAACGAGTTCCTCGCCGGCCAGTCCGGCTGATTCGCCGTGGGCGCCCGCCGCGGGCGCCCCGCGGCGACGGTCACCGCATCAGTGCGCCGGCGGCAGCGTCGGCGCGATGATGCGGTAGGCCTTCAGGCCGAGCCCGAGCCGCTCGCGGTCCTCCGAGCGCAGCGGGTCGAGCTGCGTCAGCTCCTTCACGCGGTCCAGCCGATGGGCGATCGTGTGGCGGTGGGCGCCGATCGCGGCGGCGGTCGCGTTGACGTTGCAGTCCTGCGCGAGGTACGCCTCGACCGTCTTGACCAGCTCGCTGCTGTGACGTTCGTCGTAGCGCACCAGCGGCGCGACGGTCTCCTGGTAGAAGCTGCTCAGCTCCTCCGGGTGCGAGGCGAGCACGCGGAACAGCAGCCGGTACGTGCCCTGGCCGACGTCCTCGGCGATCGGCGCGTTGGAGCGGCGCAGCACGTCGAGCACCAGCTCCGCCTCCTGGATCGCGCGCGGCAGCGCCGCGGGATCGGCGCAGAAGCTGGAGATGCCGGCGACGCCGTTGGTCTGCAGCCGCAGCGACAGACGCCGGGCGGCCGTCAGCGTGCGCGCGGCGACGTCGTCGCCCGCGTCGCCGTTCTGCGGCGGCAGCGGCGGCAGGATCGCGTAGACGAGCCCGTCGAGCGCCTGCGCGAGCGCGCCCGGATGCTGCTCGGCGATCAGCGCGACGGCGCGCCGCTGCGCGCTCTCGTCGTCGCCCTCGAAGCTTGCGCAGAGCGCGACCGCGCCCTGCGACAGGTCGCAGCCCAGGCGCGCCGCGCGACGCACGACCTGGCGCGCGTCGAGCTGCTCGGCGGGCGAGCGCAGCTCCTCCAGCAGCGAGCCGCGCAATCTCTGCTCGACCTCGCGCTTGGCCTGCTCGACCGCGACCTCGGTCAGCGAGGCGACGGCCGCGAACTGCAGCAGCTCCTGCGCCTCGGCCGGCGGCGGCTGCGATCCGCGCAGCAGCGCGACGACGCCGATCAGATCTTCGCCGGCGACCACGGGGGCCTCGTCGACCAGCTCCAGCGGGCGCGCGGCGCGACGGCCCTCGACACGTTCGTTCGCGTAGCGACGCAGCGCTCCCAGCTCGATCGAGGCGGGAAACGCGGCGGCGACGGCGATCCGCGGCACGAGGATCGCGACGGGCGCGCGCACGGCAGCGGAGACGAGCTGCGCGACGCGCACGAGCCCCTCACCACCGAGCACGGCGCCGACGAGCTGGAGATGCAGCTCGTGGGACATTGGCGACACCCTCCGGTTCACGCGCACGGCACACGGCGCACGGCGGGTGGTGGGCACTGCGCCCACCACCCGGCGATGCCGTGCTCGCGCGTCGTGCTCAGGTCGCGGCTGCCGCCGCGTCCGGGTGGATCTGGAGAGTCTCCTCACCGGACTCGCCGGTGCGGATCCGGTACGCCTGCTCGACGGGTATGACGAACACCTTGCCGTCCCCGATCGAGCCAGTCCTCGCGTGCTTGAGGATCGAGTCGACGATCGTCTGGACGTCGCTGTCGGCGACGACGCATTCGATCTTGATCTTCGGCCGCAGGTAGTTCGTCACCGCCGAGCCGCGGTACTGCTCGGTGATGCCCTTCTGGCGTCCCGATCCCTTGACCTCGATGATCGTCAGGGACGGGAACCCCAGCTCGAGCAGCTCCGTGCGGATCGGCTCGAAGGCCTCATGCCGGATGTACGCCACGACGAGCTTCATGCGGTGACCTCCGTGGTGCTGCCGACCGGGGCGGCCACACCGGACTGGGGACGGGGCGAGCCGACGCCGATCAGCTCAGGGGCGGGGATGAACTGCTCGGGGTAGCCGTACATGCCGTGCTCGGCGATGTCGAGACCCGCGTCCTCTTCCTCTTCGCTGACGCGCATCCCGATCGTCGCCTTGATGATCCCGAACGTGATCGCCGAGAGGATGAAGACGCCGAAGAACGTCACCAGGACCGCGACGGCCTGGACGCCCAGCTGCTCGAGCCCGCCGCCGTAGAAGAGGCCGGCCTTGCCGACGCCGAGCGACTCCGCGAGGCGGTCGGACGTGAAGAGACCGCACGACAGCGTGCCCCAGATGCCCGCGAGCCCGTGCGCCGACAGCGCGCCGACCGGGTCGTCGAGCTTCTTCTCGATCGCGAGCACGCCCGCGACGACGACGAGACCGCCGACGAGGCCGATGATCGGTGCCGCCCACATCTCGACGTAGCCGGCCGGGGCCGTGATCGCGACGAGACCGGCGATCGCGCCGTTGCCCATCATGCCGACGTCGAGCTTTCTCGACAGCATGTAGATCAGGAAGGTGGCGCCGATGACGCCGCCGATCGCGCCCATGTTCGTGACCGCGATGACCTCGGCGAAGCTGTTGCCGCTGGTGCCCAGCGTCGAGCCGCCGTTGAAGCCGAACCAGCCGAGCCACAGGATCAGCACGCCGAGCCCGAGCAGCGGCATGCTGTGGCCCGGGATCGCGCGCGGTCTGCCGTCGGGGCCGAACTTGCCCTTGCGCGGGCCGAGGAACACCAGGGCCGCGAACGCCGCGGTCGCGCCCGTGAGGTGCACGACGGACGATCCGGCGAAGTCCTGCACGCCGCCGCCGACTCTCGAGAGGATGCCCGAGCCGCTCCATGCCGCGTGCGCGACGAGCGGGTAGATGAGGCCGACGAAGACGGCGCCGAAGATGATGTAGACACCGAACTTGATGCGCTCGAGCGTCGAGCCCCAGACGATCGCGAGCGAGACGCAGGCGAACATCAGCTGGAAGGCGAAGAAGCCCAGCTCAGCTGAATCGGCCGGAGTGCCGGCGACATCTGTTCCGTTGCCGATGAAGAATCCGCTTGATCCGATGATCGTGTGGTCTCCACCGAATGCAAAACCGAAGCCGACCGCCCACCACAGGAGCGAGCCGATCGAGAAGTTGATGAGGATCTTGGCGATTCCCATGCCGGCGTTCTTGCCGCGCGACAGGCCGATCTCGAGGAACGCGAAACCTGCCTGCATGAAGAAGACGAGACACGCGGCGACCATCACCCACGTGGTGTCGAGCTCGCTCTTGAGCGAGTCGAGCGTCGGGCCGTCCTGGGCGAGGGCGGAGGCCGGCAAGAGAAGCGTCACGAGCACGCCGAGAACGGCGGCCCGCCCCAAACGGGATTTAGGCACTGCGAACCCTCCTGAATCGATTGCGAGCGTCGCAAATCCTCCGCAACCTTGGGGGGCGAAACATTGGACGGGTGTCGAAGATTCCTGGGCCACCCGTTGTCCACGCGGTAGAACGGGGGTGGACCAAGATGTGAATGGACCTCCGATCGGAGGGGGTCCGAGGGCGCTAAGCCGCTGCTGCGACGGCCTTCAGCTCGGGCGCGGCGGCGCGCAACGCGTACGCCCCCGCCAACCCGGCCCACTGTCCATATGGCGCGAAGAAGGTCCGCACGTCCTGCTCGTCGACGCGAGCGCGCGGGTCGCCGGTCAACAGCCGCCCGACGAGCTTGCGATACGCGAGGTCGCCGGCGGGCAGCTGATCCATCCGGCCCTGGCCCAGCAGCGCGGTCACCTCCAGCGTCCAGCTGCCGATCTCCGGGATCGCGCGCAGGCGTCTCCAGGCGCGCTCCTGATCGGTCGCGTGGAGGTCGACGCGGCCGCTGGCGACCTCGCGCGCGGCGCGGCGCAGCGCGAGCGCGCGCTTGTCGGCGAGGTCGAAGGAGCACAGCAGCGCGGGCGCCTGCGCCGCCAGCAGTGCGGGTGACGGCAGGTCGCGCAGGCCGCTGGCCTCGTCGCGGCGGCCGAGCCGCACGACGATCCGCCGCTGTATCGCGGCGGCGCGCACGTACTCGATCAGCTGCTCCGTCACCGCCCACGCGAGCGCCTCGAACGGCTGCGGGCGGCGCCGCAGCCGCAGCGCCGGCTGCGCGCGCACCGCGCCGCCGATCAGCGGGTCGTCGCGAAAGGTCTCGTGGAAGGCGCGCAGGTCGTCGTCGACGCCGAGCGCGAAGCGCATCCGCTCGATCCCCCACGCGGCCGTCCGCTCACTGCGCGAGCGCGCGCCGAACAGGACGCGGTCCGGCGCCGTCTGCGCCACGCGCACGACGACCGGCTCGCCGTCGTCGTCGTGCAGCAGCCGCTGCAGCACCCCGTGGCGGCAGCGCAGAACGCCGTCCATCCCGCTCCCGCGCGGCAGCCGGAAGGCCCAGGGCGGCGTCACCTCGATGCGCAGTTCGCGCAGTGCTGCCAGTGGCGTGTCAGGCAACGGTCACCGGGTCGGGCTCGTCGGACCCGGCAAACGTCACCGGACGCACCACTAGTCGCGACCCAGCAGGTGGATGTCGAGCAGGACCGAGCGCGTCGCGACGATCGGCAGCGCGTCGGCGCCCTTGCCACGACGGCGACCGCCGCCGAGCAGCCGCCCGCCGTTGCGCTTGCGCGCATGGTGGGAGATCGCCACGACCGTCGCCGCGCCGGCGACGAAGCTCGTCGCCGCGACCGCGGCCGCCGTCTTGACCGCCGGCAGCTGGGCGCGGGTGCGTTCGATCGCGCGCACCTCGTCGATGACGGGGACGGCGTCGACCGTCTCCTCTTCGTCGAGCGGCAGCGGGTGATGGTCTGCGGTGGTCTCGCTCATCGCGCTTCGGACACGCTACGCGATGCGGCGGCGTTATGTCGACACTGGGTCAGCGGGCGCGATCGACGGGATCGCGTCGGCGTCGAACAGCTTCTCGAAGAGGCGGTAGCGGCGCACGACTCTGCCGCCCATCCCTTCCATCGCGCGGTTCATCGACTTGTTCGTCTCGAGGATCCAGCCCATCTCGCCGTAGGTCTGCGGGGTGACCTCGGCGGAGTCGAAGTGCAGCTCGTAGAAGCGCGCGGCGACGCCGGTGTGCTGCCACTCGCGCTTGACGCCGAGCGCGAACACGCGCACGCGATCGATCTTTCTGCGGTGGAGCAGGAACTGCAGCCAGCCGAACGGCAGGATCCGCCCGTTCATGCGCTTGAAGACCTGGTTGTAGTCCGGCACCGACAGCGCGGCGCCGACGGTCTCCCCGTCCTTCTCGGCGACGAACGCCCAGTGCTCGTCGAGGATCGGCTTCAGCGTCTTGGCGTAGTGGCGGACCTCGTTCTCCGTCAGCGGCGAGAAGCCCCAGTTTCTCTCCCACGCCTCGTTGTAGACCTCGAGAAAGCGGTCGATCTCGGCGTTGATGTCCTTCTTGCGCATCGGCCGCACGGTGATCCCGTACTTCGACTCGACGCGCTCGGCGACTCTCCAGATCGTCGGGTGGACTCTGTCGCGGCCCGAGATCTCCAGGTGCCACATCAGCGTGTCCATCGCTCTGACGAGGCCCGCCGACTCGATGAGTCTCGGGTAGTACGGCTTGGTCCAGTTCGTCAGCACGATCGGATCGAGCTTGAAGCCCTCGACGAGCACCCCGCACTCGTCGTTCATCGTGAAGTCGGCCGGGCCGACCATGCGGTCGCGACCGCGGCCGCGCAGCCACTGCTCGGCGGCGTCGAGCAGGGCGGCGGCCGTGCGCGGATCGTCCTCGCATTCGAAGAAGCCGAAGAGGCCCCATCTGTTGTCCTGGAACTCGTTGAGGACGTGGTCGACCTGAGCGGTGATGCGCCCGACCGCTCTGCCGTCGCGCCAGGCGAGGAAGTACTGCGCCTCGCCGTGCTCGAACCACGGGTTCTTGCGCCGGTCCAAGAAGCTGCGCCGCTCGGAGATCAAGGGCGGCACCCAGTGCGGCTCGTTACGATAGAGCCGCCATGGCAGCTTGATGAAGGTTGTGAGGTCGCGCTTGGAAGCGACCGGCCGGACTTCGAGAGCCATCCGGCCAATCTATATGCCGACCACCACAGACGTCTTCGACAAGGCCCGCACCCACGAGCGCGTTCTCCAGCTGAGAGCGGCCCGTGACATCGATGCGGTCCCCTACTTCCGCCGGCTCGAATCGGCGACGGCCCCCGTCGTGGAGATGGAGGGGCAGCCGCGCATCATGCTCGGCTCCAACAACTACCTCGGGTTGACGAGCGACCCGCGCGTGATCGAGGGCGCCCACGACGCGATCCGCCGCTACGGCACCGGCGTGACCGGCTCGCGCCTGCTCAACGGCACGCTCGACCTGCACCTGGAACTGGAGCAGGAGCTGGCCGAGTGGTTCGGCACCGAGGACGCGATCGTCTACACGACGGGGCACCAGGCGAACCTCGGCGCGATCGGGACGATCCTCGGCCCGGGCGACACCGTCGTCGTCGACTCCGGCGACCACGCCTCGATCCTCGACGGCGTGATCCTCTCGCGCGCGAAGATGCGCGTCTTCCGCCACAACCGGCTCGACCTGCTGGAGAAGCGGCTGCAGCAGGCGGAGTCCGACGGCGGCGGGATCATGGTCGTCGTCGACGGCGTCTTCTCGATGGAGGGCGACGTCGCGCCGCTGCCGCAGATCGCGGACCTGGCGGAGCGCTACGGCGCGCGCCTGATGGTCGACGAGGCGCACGGCCTCGGCGTGCTCGGCGCGCGCGGCGCGGGTGCGTCGGAGCTGCTCGGGGTCGAGGACCGCGTCGACCTGCGGATGGCGACGTTCTCGAAGTCGCTCGCCTCCTGCGGCGGCGTGATCGCGGGCCCGACCGACGTGATCGACTTCCTGCGGATCCAGTCGCGGCCGTTCCTGTTCACGGCATCGGCGGTGCCGGCGGCGGTCGGCTCGGCGCTGGCGGCGGTGCGCGTCTGCCGCTCGGACGAGGGCAGAGCGCTGTTCGCGCGCGTGCTCGACAACGCGGCCTACCTGAACGCCGGGCTGCGCTCGCTCGGCTTCCACACGGTCGAGCCGACGGCGCTGCCGGACGGCTCGGTCGTCGCGACGCCCGTCGTGCCGGTGCTGGTCGCCGACGACTGGAAGGCGGCGCTGATGTGGAAGGCGCTCTACGAGGAAGGCGTGTACGTCAACGTCGCGTTGCACCCGGCGGTGCCGCCGGGCGGGGCGCTGCTGCGCACGAGCGTGATGGCAACGCACGAGCGCTCGCAGCTGGATGAGGCGATCGCGAAGTTCGCCAGCGTCAAGCGCAGCTTCGAGGCGGAGCACGGGCCGCTGCCCGGCCCGCTCGCCGCGTGAGTCGCACCGTTCACGTCTGACCTCTCAATCGAGTTCGTCACCTGCCGAACCTCTCCTTGAGGTGCAGGTGACGGACCGATTGCGGATGAGGGAACTCTAAGACTTTGCTCCGATTCTCTCTCTGTCAAAGCTCTCATTTTTCGCTTGGTCCTGCGACCTCGTTCGCGACACTCTGATATGGGCGTGGCGCACCTTCGTTGCACTGCTTTGTGCGGCACAAAAAAAGGCCGCTCCTAGCGCACGTTCAGACAGTTCGGCATTGACCGCCGCGGGGCGAAGGGCATAGCTTCTGCGGACGTTGTTGGGGCTGACTCGCACCGGGGCCACGGCGTCTCTTACGAGGGAGAGCGCTCACGTCAAGGAAGGTGCCCGAGACTCGTTCCGCGACGCGACAGTGCGTTCTGATCCCCCTTAGTTCAGTCGCCTGTCGGTGGTCTACTCGTATCGGAGGCAGGGAGAAAGAGTGCAGATGGACGGGTTGCCGACGATGACCCCTGGGCCGCAGCACATGCGTGCCCTCCAGAGAGCAAACCGCGTGCGTCTCGCTCGCGCGGAGCTCAAACGCCGTATCGCGGACGGGGAGGTCTCCGCAGCGGAGGTTCTCCTCTCTTCCCCGTGGGAGGCTGACAGCATGGCGATCGGGGACGTCCTGATGAGCCAGCGCCGGTGGGGTAGCACCCGCTGTCGCAAGTTCCTCGCGATGTTCCGGATCCAGGAGACCAAGAGCGTCGGTTCGCTCACGGAGCGCCAGAGGCTGGCCCTCGCCGCGCAGTTGGATGCGCACGCGAAGATAGAGCGCTCGTGCCGCCTCGAGGTGGCAGGAGCGTTGGTCAGCGCCTGACGCAGGTGTTGGTGCAGGTGCAGTGAACGCTGCGACGCGCCCCGTGCCCGAGGACTTCCGCGGGCACGGGGCGCGCCGTGCGGGCGGGGATGCTCAGATGCGGTCGGCCGCGAAGCCGGGCCCGCGCGTGGCGATCTCGACGATGTGCCCGTCCGGGTCGCGGACGTAGATCGAGCGGAACGCGCCGCGGTCGAAGACGTCGGTGCAGCCGACGCCGCGCTCGCGCAGATAGTCGCGCCACGCGAGCTGCTCGTCCGCGGTGTCGACGGTGAACGCGACGTGGTGCACGGAGCCGGCGCCGGTGACGCCGTCGGGCAGCTGCGGGTACTCCATGAAGGTGATCAGCGTGCCGGGCGTGGCGCCGGCGTCGCCGAACCAGAAGTGGCGCGTGTTGGGGTCGTCGTCGTTGACCCCTTCCTCGACGAGCGCGAGCCCGAGCACGTCACGGTAGAACGCGGTGGTACGGCTGAGGTCACGACAGATCGCGGTGACGTGGTGAAGCCCGGTCAGCCGCATCCGCCGCGGCTCGCTCGGTGGATCGGCAGTCATCGAGCGCAGCATATAGGCGCGAGAGGCGGCTCCCCCGCACTCATCCGCCACAAAACCCGCCAGATCCCATATCTATCGGGTAGCGCATCGCTCCCGACCGCCCTAGAGTTGCTCGTGGTTGTCAAGCGCTCCGGGCCAACCACCCGCGTCTCGACCCGTTCCGTCTCGGAGCGGGTCGATGTCGTTGTGGGGCGGTTCGGCCTCTCCTGCCCCTCAGCGGACCTTGATCCCGAACCCGCCGGAGCGCTTCTTGAACAGCGCCCGCCAGCCGAGGAACCCGAGCGCAAGGACGCCGACGGCGATAGGGACCATCGTCGCTCTGTCGACTCTCAGGAAGAACAGCACCGCCATCGTCGCCACCGCTCCCACCGCCGACAGCAGCAGGGTGTGCGACCGGTACCCCCCGATGTGCTCGCGCAGTGCAACCTCCAGCCCCGCCACGGATCCCATCAGCACGGCCCCGGTCAGCAGCACGTTCCCCGGCCGCCCCCCGACGAAGAACCCCGCGATCCCGAGCACGATCGCCGACAGCACGGCAAGCTCGACAAGCGGAAACGCCCCCCAAGGCGCCGCCGGCGCCTCCTCCCGCCGCGAAGGCGCCCGCGCCGCCCGCACCCGCTCCCCCCGAGCCCGAGCCGTCACCTCATGTCGCCCGGGAACGACCGGCGCCGGCGGCTGCTCAGCAACCACCGGCGTCTCGGGTGCGGTTATGCGCTTTCGGCTACGGCGGCCCATATGGGAGCCAGCGTAACGGAGCCGAGGAGCTCGGCATTCAGGTTCCTCTCGAACGCCTAGACCACGATCACGGACTTCCCCAGTTCATGAGGCCCGCGCCGTAGATGCCGCGCGCTTCCTGGTTGATGTACGTCGGATAGCCGTAGTTCGACAGCCCCCCGGGCGTCCATCTCGCAGTATTCGGTGCGACATATACGCATGTGAAGGGAATCGCGTTCCCGCCAGACCCGTCGGCATTTGTCTTGGCGCCGACACACACGTTGTCTCCCACGGTCTCGGTCCAAGGCGCCTCGTAGCCCACGCCGAACAGGTACTTGTACGGACCCACGAACCGTCCGCCTGCTCCCACCGAAATCCCACCAAAGTATTGCGTTATGGCGTGAGCCCTCTCCGCCCCGACGATCGGCACGTTGCTCGCAAGGGCAACGCCTACGATCAGCGAGATCGCCGCTGCGATCAACGGCACATATCGCCGGAACCCCCAACTCTCCTGATGCAACATACGGACACCCCCTGGCGTCTCGTCATACTTCGTCCGGCGCACTCGTCGTGCGCCCTATCATTTAAGCGCCGGTACCGCCGGCACCGCTGGTTAAGAGATCTGCAACAAACGCAATTCTCGCTTCGCCGCGCGAAGTCAGCAATCCCGACATCCGCTCACGGGGAGCAGTTCCACTTCTCCGCCGGGTCGCGATGCTTCAATGCCTGTGAGATCTCTTCGCGTGAGAAGCACGAATCCACCGTCCTCTGTTCTCATTGGCGTCCTGTCTCCTCGGCGTGAGATCATTCGCACTTCACGAACGCCGTCCGGCACCAAGCCCGCAAGAACGATTTCATGCGGGCGCAGACCTGGTGCGCCGACTGCTCCACCGCTGAGCAACGTGAACACTCTGCCGAGTTCGGTTGCCTCACCACGGGGCGCGCATCGGAACGCAACCGGCGCGGCACGACGATCGAACAAATGCAGACAGACCACGTTGGGATCGAAATCCGAACGCCAGTTCGAATTCCCCGGCCTCGTACCGTTTGTGACCCACATGCGGTAGCGCTTGGTTTCAGCGCGGACACGCCGTGCGGAATCGAAGTCGACAGTCACGTCTCCATAGCCGCTTGCATAGGCCGATGGCGGCAGGCGATCTCGATCCAACTGCGGACGCTCGAACAAGGCAATCGATTCAGTTGACACGCCGTCGTCGTGCGTGCGTGCAACGTGATCCTTGCTTCCACATGAGGAGCATAACCCACCAACGAGCAATACTACGACGACCCATACCGTTCTTCGCAAACGCGCACTGATCAACAAACCCCCTGACCTCGGCCAATCGTTGCTGGAGTCGACCTTCTACAAGGCCGGTCTCGCTTCCCAAGCGAGACCTCCGATCAACGATCTGTATTGCCGAAGATCTTACACACGGAGTTTAGGCATTTGCAAGCAATGCCAGTTATCTGTTGTCTAATGCCGAATCAACGCCGTACTGCGCCGGCTAGCGGACAGCCGGATGAGACCTTGACGTGCCACCAGCCGGCGAGCATGCCGATCAGCCCAAGGCGGGGCTTGGACTCCCAGCCGCCGCAACCTGGCTCGCCGATCTCGCGGCGGGAGATGCGCACGCCGGGGTAGTCAGCGGGGTCGCGCAGGAGACGGGCCAGCTCGTCGCGCTTGAGCACTTCACGGGCGGCTCGTTCGCGGTGCGCAGTGCGGACCTCGTGGAGGCGCTCGGCGAGGTCGTCGCGGGTGCGCTCCAACTCGCCGAGGTCGAGCAGGTGCGGGCCGCGTTCGCTCGGGGTGCCGATCGACCAGACGATCCGATCGTGCGGCGCCGTTCGCGCGGCCGCTGCAGCCAGTTGGCCCTCCAGCTTGGCGATCTGGGCGCGCAGCGTGCGGCGCGCCGCGGACTCGTCGACGCCCACCCAATCGGGGGTGACCTGCGTGTTCGGCTGATCGATTACGCGCTCCATCGCCGGGCATTCTACCCGCGTCACGCCGCTTTCGAGTGCGCAACCTACGAGGTGCGGGTCGAGGCCGCGCATCATGACCGCAGCGTCTCTGCGCACGCCCACATCGCCTCTTCGACTTCGAGCGCCGAGACGCCGGCGACGACGACCGCGAACAGCTGCACGCGGCGCGTCCTCTTCGTCACCGATCGCTCGGCCGCAACGTCGCCGAACAGCAGCGAGATCGGGCCGCGCTCGTCAGCGATCACGATGCGGCCCGGCGGGAGCGGCGTGGCGTCGTTCCCCTCCCCCAACTGTTCGCGCTCGCCGGAGAGACGCAGGCCGAGGCGGCCTTCGACCTGGTCCCCGTCGAGCGCCCACAGCGGGACGCCCGTCTCCATCAGCCCGATCGTCAGCGCGTCGTCGAGCAGCCCGTGCGACACGAAGCCGCCCTTCACCAGGCGCTCCACCGCGGCCGCCTCGACCGGCACACGCGTCACATCCGGGTCGAGGCCGATGTGGCGGAAGAAGACGCGATACGCGTGCGGCACGGGCCGCTGGCGCAGCACCAGCGCATCAGCACCGCGGAAGCGGTTGGCCATCAGCGCCAGCCGCTCTCTGACGCCTCTCGGGCTGCGGCCGAGCTTGCGCTCCAACTCGACGTCGAGCAGCGTCAGACCGAGTTGCGGGAACTCGTCCCGCAGCCGATCGGAGACCCAGCCGGGGCGGGTGGTCGGCTCGCTCACTGTCTCACCAGCGCCTGCACCTGGGCCGCCAGCACACGTGGCGTCGAGGCCTCGTCCCCCAGCAGCGTCTCCGTCACTCTCCCGCCTCTCGCCGCCAGCACGACCGTCGGGCAGACCGCGATCCCGTAAAGGTTGGCGACGGCGCCGTCGCGATCCTGCGCGAGCGGGAAGGTCCAGCCGTGGGTTCTTGCGAGTTGGCGGAAGTCGTCGCGCTTGCCCTTGATCCCGACCGCGGCGAACGCGACCTGCGGGAAGTCCGCGGCAACCGACTGCATCACGTCCAGCTCGCGGGTGCACTTGTCCGCGCCGGAGGTCAGGAAGGCGAGCACGAGCGGTCGGTCTCTCGCGAGCGTGCAGGCGTTGAGCGCGCGCGGGTCGGTCACGTCGCAGGCGGGCACGGCGCCCGCGTCACCCTGGTCGGGTCTCGTGGCGACGTTGGCGTCACCTTCGAGGTCGCTCGTCACCAGCGGGGCGGCGAAGGGCGGGAGCGTCTTGCCGACCACGGGACCGGTCGACCCCGGTCCCTCCGTGCGCAGCGTGTTGAGCGAGATGTAGGCGATGACGATCAGGCCGACGATGCCGACGATCCAGCCATATCGCACGCGCCCAGGCGGCTGGGCCGATGGTGGATGCGCTCCCCCGGGCTCCGCTGGCGAGCGAACGGTCTCAGGATCCGACGGCGTGCCAGACGTACGCGCGGGTGTTCGCGGCGCCGGCGGCCACGCCGCGCCTGGCTCGCCCGGCTCTGGCTCGCGCGTCATGCGAACGGCGCGTCAGACCGCGCCGTCGAGCGGCGGCGGCGCCGGCCCGGCAGCGGCAGCCGCTGCGCGACGCGGGCGAAGACGCCGCGCTCGGCCAGCACCAGGACCGACGGCAGCACGACCAGCACGCCGATCAGCGACGCCGCCAGGTCGACCACGGTCACGATCCCGAAGTCGCGCAGCATCCGGATGTCGGAGAAGGCGAGCACGCCGAAGCCAGCGATTGCGGTCACGCCCGAGGCAACGACCGCGCGACCGGTCGAGCGGTACGTGCGCGCGAGCGCGTCACCGAGGTCGCGGCCGTCCGCGCGCTCCTGGCGGAAGCGCTCGGACAGCAGCACGCTGAACTCCGTCGAGATCGCGATCACGAGCGCTCCGAGCGTCGCCGACAGCGGGTTCAGCGGCACGCGCGTCAGGAACAGCACGAGCGCCGACCAGCCGGTCGCGAGCGCGATCGGCAGCAGCGGCACGAGCGCGCGGCCCGCGCTGCGGAAGATCGCGAACAGGACAGCAGCAACCGCCAGCAGGCCCAGCACGACGGTCAGCAGCCGGCGCGTCGCCGACGACAGGTCCGCGTTGGCCTGCGCGGTCACGACGGGGAGGCCGGCAAGCTGCGCCTCGACGCCCTTGGGCGGATTCAGCTCCGCGCGCAGCACGTCGACGACACGCTGCTGCTCGTCGAGCGGCATCAGTCGGATCCCGAACGCGAGCGTCGCGGCGCGGCGGTCGCTCGACAGCACCGCAGAGGCGAAGTACGGCGGGACCGCGTCCAGCAGCGCGTCGATCTGTCTCTGCGTGGAGGCAGCCGACCCGGAGAACAGATCCGGCAGAGAGAACGCTGGGCACAGTTTCGCGTCCGTGCAGCCGCTTCTAGCGTCGTAGCCGAGGCGTCTGAGCACGCGGCCCTGGTAGTCGCTCATCCAGCTCACGACGGCCGGGCTCGCAACGTCGTCGCCCCGCACGACGATGTCGATCTCGCCCGATGATCTGGTCGCGTCCTGCAGCGTCGTCAGATCCGCGAGCGCGGGCATGTCGGCCGGCACGAGTTTCGTCACGTCGGAGACGACATCGGTCTGCGTCTCCACGCACCAGCCGACGACCGCAAGCGCCAGCGCGACCGCGAGGATGCGGCCCGGGCGGCGCAGCGAGACGGCGATCAGGCCGGCGGAGGTCGGGCGACGGCGGACGAGGGCGCGGACCGGGCGGGGTCGCGCGAGCGTGTGGCCGACGCCGGCGAGCAGGTCACGGGCTCCGGCGAGCGAGGCGGAGAGGGCGCGGCCGAGTGCTGCGAATGCCCGAGCGGGAACGGAGAACAGGCGTGTGGTGGCCGCCGTGATGCGGCTGCCGCGGCGCGACGAGCGGTCGCCGATCCCGCCGTTTCGGGTGACGGGGCCTGGCGCAACATCCCGGCGCGCGCTCAGCGCCAGCGCCGCCGACCCCGCCGTGATCGTCACGAGGAACGCGATCGCGATGCCGACGACGAGCAGCAGGCCGAAGCCGCGCACCATCGGCACGGGCGACAGCAGCAGCACGAGGAAGCCGGTCGCCGTCGCAAGTCCGGCGGTGGCGATCGTCGGCGCGCCGGCGCGCGCCGCCAACCCGACAGCATCCGCCCCGCGGACACCCGCCTCCCGCTGCTCCTCCACGCGCGACTGGAACTGGATCGCGTAGTCGACCGCAAGACCGATCAGTACGGGCAGCACCGCGATCGACGCCATCGTCAGCTCGGCGCCGGCGAGACGCATCAGGCCGAACGTGAGGCCGGCGGCTGAGAGGGCAAGCGCGAGCGGCAGCAGACGCAGGCGCGCGCGGAAGACGAGCAGCAGCACGAGCGCCATCGCCGCGACGGCGGCGCCGAGCAGCAGCGTCAGCTCGCCGGTGACGGAGTCGGCGAGGTCGTCGACGACGACCGGGACGCCCGAGACGGTGTACGTCCCGCCGCGTCTGAGTCTGAACATCGGCATCGCAACCGCGTCGCGCACGAGGCTGATCGCCTGCGCC
Organism: Conexibacter sp. CPCC 206217; assembly: GCF_030646165.1. Taxonomy (GTDB): domain Bacteria; phylum Actinomycetota; class Thermoleophilia; order Solirubrobacterales; family Solirubrobacteraceae; genus Conexibacter. The sequence continues at coordinate 672,285 of NZ_JAUTDO010000001.1, forward strand.
CGGTCAGCCTGCGAGAGGTCGTCGCGCAGCCGCACCTGGATCAGCGCGGAGTCTCTGCTCGGGAACAGATAGGTGAAACGCGACTTCGGCACATCTGCGCCACGGGCCGGATCGAAGACGATCTGCGAGACGAAGTCTCTGTTGTCGATCTGCGGCATCCCTCTCAGGCCGCTGTCGAGCGCGAGTCTGGCGACCGCCGCGAGCACCTGCTGCGAAGCTTTGTTAGCCGCCGCGTCGCCAGCACGCTGCTGCTCGGCCGCGCTGCCCCCGGCTCTCGCGACCCGCTGCTCGGCCGCTCTGCGCGCCGTCGCCGCCTCCGCTCTCGCGCGCGTCAGCTCTGCGAAGAGGGTGTCCTGCAACGCGCGCGCGGCCTCGTTCAGGAAGGTGCCTGGTCCATACACGACGCGCGCGGGCTTGAGGGCGGCGAGCTTCGCGCACGGACTGTCGTCGCCGCCGTACGGTCTCGCGCCGGCCGGGACGTTGCCGCCGAGGCAGCCTTCGAGCTGAACCGCGCGACCGAGGTCGTCGGTCAGGACGAAGTCTGCAACGCGCTCTCGCACGAGCACGAGGATCGCGTCGTCGCCGAAGTCGCGATGGAAATCGGCCGTCGCCTTGCCGGCATCGGACGAGCGGCCGGCGAGCGTGTCGGTGCTCGTGCTCGCCTGCAGCCCCAGCGCCAACACGCCGCCCCCGACGGCGAGCGCAAACACCGCGAGCAGCACAACGAGCGGGCGGCCCGCAGCGGCCCGGGCGACGCGCTCGAGACCCTCTCGCATCCGCACGGTCAGCCGAGGCTAGCGCGCGCCTGAGCGGCGCGCGTCAGCCGGACGGATGCCGCAGCGCGCTGGCTCACGGCTGCGATGGCGGATCAGCGACCACGTGCGGGTAGTCGCCGGAGAAGCCGGGGAATCTGCCTTGCAGGCGGCAGGCGGGTGCGGGGACGTCGGTGTAGCTGCCGCTGGTCAGGTTCGAGGAGCCAGGCGGGTCAGCGGTCGCACGGAATGCGAGCAGTTGGAGGAACTGCGGAGCGTCCGGTCCGATGCCGCCGATAATCGATGCTGTGTCGGCAGGGAAATTCGGCACCGGGCGCAGGCCGTCAACACATTGGCGCGTCTCGAACGATGCCAGGCCGCGAGCGAGATCCCCGCCAGTGCCCGGCGAGCGATAGGGATTGCCGCGGTTGTATGCGAGGCGTTTCGGATATGTCGCGAGCATCTCAGGTGTGAAAGGCGTCGTCCCGCGAAGCGCGCCGTTGGCACCATTGATGCCGATGCCGTTCGCGGCCGCCGTGAAGTTGCCGAAGAACGCGTCGATCTCCGGCAGGTAGTCGCCGACGAACGCGAGCACCGGGTTCAATGTGCGCGTGAATGGGTCGAGCTGACCCAGCGCCGGCCGCAGGTCGTCGAGGAAACGTGAGAATGCCGGCAGGCCTCTGTATGAAGCAGTGATGAGTGGCCCGAGATCGACGAAGAAGTCACGGAAGGGTGGCGCGACTCTCGACAAGGACGCGAGCGTCGGGCTCAACTGCCGCGCGACGGGCTGCAGTTGCAGGACGAGCGGATCGGTGTTTCTGGCGAACTCGTTGAGACGCTCGACCGTCAGCTGCCCCTCGCGCTCGAACGTCGGCAACGCACGGAACGTCGCCTGCAGTGCCTCGTTGCGATCGGCGATCGTCCCAAAGACCTGGTTGGAGTTGCTGATCAGGTCGCGCAGCTCGCCGTTGCGGCCAGCCAGCGCGTCGAACACGACGCCGGTGTTCTTGATCAATGCCTGCACCTCGGGTCTCTGTCTGTCGAGCACCTCCAGCAGGTTGTTGGTCCCCTCCGCGAACGGCGCGAGGTTGCCGAGCGCGTCGTTGAAGTCCTGCCCGCGGCCTCTGAGCCCCTCCGCGGTCGACTGCATCCAGACCTGGAACGCGCGCCGCGTCGGCTCGTCGAACGAGCGGAAGATCTCGTCCAGCTCGACCGTTCTCTGCACGTTCGCAGCCGGCAGCACGCCGCCCTCGGCCAGGAGTCCGTCGGACTTGTTGCCCGGTGTCAGCTCAACGTAGGTCTCGCCCAAGAGCGTCTTCTGCCGCAGGATCGCCCGCGCGTCTCTCGGTATCGGTGCGTAGCGCTCGTCGATCTGAAGCGTGGCGTCGGTCGTGTCGTTCGGACCCAGCTCAAGCTTGGCGACCTTACCGACGGGCACGCCGGAGATCCGCACGTCAGCCTGCTGCGCGAGCTGCGCAGCTTCGGGGAAGTACGCGTGGAACTGGTAGCCCTTCGGCTTCAGCGGGACAGATCCGCCGAACGAGATCCAGAGGTAGAGCAGCAGACCAAAGCACGACAGTGCGAAGCCCGCCATGACGAGGATGCGACCGAGTGTCGGAGCTTGCTTCTGCATCTCAGCTCCTCATCTCCCACAAAACGCTGGCGAGGTGTCGGGCAGATTGGAAAGCTGCGTGGCGAGTGTGATGGCGGCACCAGCTGGCTCGTCAGCGCCCTTGACGCCTCCGATCGCTCTCAGGTTGAAGCAGTTGACGTAGAGCGCCGCACGCAGGTTCGCGCCCATCGCGTCCTGAGTCCCGAGCGCCGAGTTCGCAAGATGGCCGAGCCAGGTCAAGTAGAAGAGGTAGCCCTCCTGCCCGCCTCTGTACGCAAGCGCGTTGAAGAACTCGTTGAGGATCCCGAACGTTCTGACGAGATCAGGCGATGCCGCCGCGAGCTTCTGCGCCGCCGGGCGCAGCTCCTCGATCACCGGCGTGGCGGCGACGGTGAAGGGCCGGATCTGATCACGGATGATCGGCGTCGTCTCCTTCAGGAACGGCCGCGTCGCGGTCAGTGCCGGGCCGAGCTCGCGCGCGAACGGCCGCAGGCTCTCCAACGCGGGGCCAGCCGTGTCGGCGAACTCTCTCGTCGCCGACAGCGCCGACTGCGTCTGCTGCAGCGTGGACGGCAGCAGCGCAAGCGTCTGCTCGATGTTGTCGCCCTGCGCGGCGAAGCGTCTGAAGACCGCCTGCGAGCTGTCGACGAACTGTGCGAGCTTCTGGTCGTCTCTGCTGAGCGAATTCGTCAGCACGCCGAAGTTCGTGATCGCGCGTCGGATGTGTCTACGGCGCGTTCTCAGCAGCTCGGTCGCGCGCTGCGCGTCTCTGGCGAGCGGGTCGAAGCGACGGAAGACCTGCGCCAGCTCTCTGCCGTTGCCGGTCAAGCCGACGGCGGCGCTGTTGAGCAGCAGTTGCAGGTAGGTGCGCGTGTCGCCGTCGAGCACGGCCAGGATCTCGTCGAGGTTCACGTCGGGCAGCGTCTGCGAGACGGGCACGGTGTAGCCATCCGGCACGCGTCTGCCCCCGCCTCTTCTGGAGCCGGGGTCGAGTTCCACGACCATGTCCTTCAGGCCCGTCTTCGGCCGCAGCAGCATGGTCGCGTTGTCGTAGATCTGGTCGTATCTGCGATCGACGCGCATCGTCACGATCGCGCGACCGTTCTCGAGCTGGACGTTGGAGATCTCGCCGACCTGCACGCCGGCGACGTCGACCGTCTGGCCCTGGCCCGGCGTGATCGCCTGCGCCGTGGAGAACTCGCCTTTCAGGATGAAGTCGTCCTGCCCGAGCACCGGCACCCAGCTCGGGAAGTAGATCCGCTGATTGGAGAGGATGTAGCCGCCGACTATCGCCGCGACGATGACGAGGCCGAGGATCGCTATGAAGTCGCGCAGATGCTTGCGGATCGCCGTCTTCATCTGCCGCCACCGTTCGCGAGCGGGTTGAGGCGCTGGAGCAGCTGGGCGCCGAGCGAGTCCGAGTTTGCGGCTGCCTGCTGGTCTACAGAACTGGTGGCGGGAGCTGGCGACGGCGTCGCGCCCGTCGTGGTCGTGGTGTCCGTGCTGGTCTCTCTGATAATCGGCGGAGGCGTCGGCACGACGATGCTTCGCGGCGCCGCCCCCGGACCAGCTTGGGGTCCGTTGAGGTTCGGAACGCCGTTGCTCTTGCAAGGACGGCTCGTCGTGATCAGTGGAGCACTTCTCGGGTAGAGCGGACGAGTGCCGAGCGGTCTGTCCGTGGCATTGCCGACGAGCGTTCTGCCTCGTCTGTCGCCGATCGCCGAGTACTTCGAGTAGCCGGGCTGGACCTGCCATTCGCCGCTACCTGCGTTGGCGCGAAGAGACGCCCCATTCCCATCGAAGCTCTGCCCGCCACTGGCCATACCGACGAGGCCGTACCAAAACTCCTTGTACGCCTCTACGACGCTGCCATCCGAGCGACGAGTGCTGAGCGCACCATCGTCGAGCTTCACGTTGCCCGCGGGCAGGATCACCTTGTCGAAGCACTGCGCGAAGTTGTCGATCTGGGGCAGCAGCTTGATCGACTGGTTCGTCAACGCGGCGAGGTCCTTCGTCGCAGGGGTCAGCTGCGCCATCAGCCCCTGCAGCTCATCGGGGCCGAGCAGCGCGCGCGTCTGCTCTATCCACGGGAACGAGGCGTTGACGGTCGCAGCGGTCTGCTCGACGCCTGGCAGGATCTCCTTCGCGAACGCACGGGTCGACGGAAGCGCGGCGTCGACGCTCTGCAGCGCGTCTCTCGCGGTCGCAAGCGTGGCGGGCAGCAGCTGAAGCGTCCGGCTGAGGGCGCCGCTCTGGTTCGCGAACGCGCTGGCGGTGAGGTTGAAGTTCACGATCAGGTCCTGCAGCTGGCCTTCGCGACTGTCCAGCGCTCTTGCCAGTCTCGCGATCCCCGCGATCGTGCGCGCCAGGTCCCCGGGTCTGTCACCGAGGAGTGCGTCGTTGACGACTGCCGTGCCCTGCAACGCCGGACCGGCGGAGTCGTAGGAGCGGTTTATCGCCTCCGCGCCGCTCAGCCCCTGCACAGACGGCGGCAGCTCCGCGTCCTGCTCAGGTGTCGGCTTCGAGTTCAGCGCGGTGCCGTACTCCTCCAGCACGTGCTGGAGGTCTTCGCGAGAATCTGACTGCAAGGCGGTCAGCAACTGGTCGAGCTGGACCGGCGTCGACGTCTGCGCGACGGGGATCGTGCCGCCGTCCGGAATGTCAGGCGAGCCCGGCGTGCCCGGTCTCAGATCGACGAAGAAGTTGCCCTCGAGGAAGATGCGCGGCCGGATCTTCGCTGTCGCGTCTCTATGGATCGGCAGCCCGGAATCGCCGATCTCCATCGTGACCTGCGACAGGTTCGTGTCCTTGTACTGGCCGACCGACTTGACTCTGCCGACGTTGACGCCGGCGATCCGCACCGGCGACCCGGCCCGCAGGTTGTTCGAGGTCTCGAAGACGGCCGTGACGCGATAGCCGTGCGTGAACGGGATGTCCTTCGTGAACGCCAGGTAGACCGGAACGATCAGAACGATCAGAGCGATCAGGCCGATGCGGAAGCGGCTCCAGTGTCTGCGACGCGTCGGCGGCACCGCTCGGCTGTCTCCTCTCGCGGGCGTCACGGGGTGTCGTTTTCGCTGTAGGACTCGAACGGGACTCTGTTGACTCTGGCGGTCCGTCTCGGCTGCTGACCAGCCGGGTTACCTATAACCGTTCTGCCAATCACGTATCTCTCGTTGCCCGGCATGCAGATGCCGTTCTGCCCGGGCGCACCCACGTACGGGTAGGGGTTCGAGTGCAGATGGTTGACCGGCTCTGCGCTGAAGGTTGATGCACCGTTGGCTGGGGCCGACGCAGGTCCCGCCTCGCTGTTCGGACCAATCGGTGCGCCCATTGGTGCAAGTGAGAGCCACGAGCCGGACGGCGTCGGGCTCGAGTCACGGTCACCGAGCACCGAAGCGGCGTTATTCAGCAACAGCGCGATGTAATTGCAATTCTGCTGCATCCCGGAGAGGTTCGCGATCGTCGGCGACAACACATTGACGGTGTTGTTGAGGCCCTTGATGCCGAGCGGCACCTGCGGATCGGTGGCGAACGCCTCCAGCGATCTCATCGAGCGGCCGAGCCGCTCGTTCAAAGCGGAGGCACGCGTAATCGTTCTGGTGCCGACCGTGAACGCCTCTGCCAACAGCGGCGCGGTACTCGGCAGTTCGGCGGCGCCTGGCTGGAGAAGCCGGAAGAACTCGGCCGAGTCGGCCAGGAACGTGCGCTGGAACGGGAAGTCGCGGATCGCGGTCTCCATCGCCGGCGGGCCGCCCGTGATCGAGTCCTGCAGGTACGGGCGTGCGACCGCGGCGAAGGCGTCGAACGTCGTCGACAGGTTCACGAACAGCTGCCCCTGCTGCTCGGCGACCGGCACGATCGCCTCGGCCGTGCGCCCGAGCCCGCGGAAGAAGCCGCGCAGGTCGGTCTCCGGCGAGATCAGGTTCTGCATCACCGGTATGAGGTTTCTCGTCAGCGGGTCGAGCTCGACGATCGCCTCGTTGAGGTCGACGCCGCGCCCGGCGAGCGCGTCGCCGAAGATCTTCAGGTTCGCCTGGTTCGCCGCGCGCGTTCTCTCGTCGAACATGTTGAAGAACTCGTCGATCTCGACCGGTCTCGGCGTCGCGTTCGCGAGCGGGATCGTCGCGCCGTCGGCGAGTCCTCTGCTGGAGTTGCCACGCGTGACCTCGAGGTACTTGAGGCCGACCGCCGAGCGCGGGCGCACGATGAACGTCGAGTTCGCCGGCAGCGGATCGACCGTGGTGTCGAGCTTCAGCGTGAGTCTTGCCGTGACGCGACCGTTTCTGTGCACGACCGGGTCGATCGAGGAGATGATCCCGATCCGGTCGCCGCCCATCCGCACCTCGTTGCCCGTCACGAGGTTGGCGGCATCGGGCACCTGCGCGTAGAGCCGGTAGGTCGGCACGAACGGCAGGCCGTTGTTCGCGTTGTAGGCGAGGAAGACCGCGACGATCACGACCAGCACGGTGGCCGCGCCGATCAGGATCGGGTTCGCCGCCACGGATGTGCTGCGGCGGTTCATCGCACGGCCTCGCTCCCGAGCAGGTAGCCGAGCACACCCGCGCGCGGGTCCTCGGTGGCCTCGGCCGGCACTTGCTGTTCCTCAGTCGCGTCAGCGGTGGGCGCTTCGGTTGCCTGGTCGTCGGTGACCGGAGGCTCATCGACCTGCGCGGCGGGCAGCGTCACGGTCGGAAATCTCAGAGCTCCATCGGGCGGCGGCGTTTGGGCCGTGGAGGCGTCGGGCGCCGTTGCCGTCTGCGCGTTCGCCGCGTCCTCGTCTTCGATGAATTGTCTGTTGGCAAAGTGGACGTCGCAGCTGCTCGTCGGCTCAACGACATATCTGAGACACAGGCCGAGCTGAACGAACGTCCGCAAGTAATGGCTCACCGAGTCATAGCCGTTGGTCGCCCCCGCAAAGCCCAGCACCGTCCGCATGAAGTTCTGGATCCCGTACTGGTCTCTCAGGCTCGCCAGACCCAGCGAGAAGTCTCTCGCCAGCGGGCCGCTCGCTCTCGCCAGCTGGTCGACGTCCTGGATCACCGGTCTGGCGGCGAGCAGCGCTCTTCTGCTGATCTCCGCCGCGTCGCCGAGCGTGCGGAAGGTCGGCAGCGCGGCGGTCGAGAACGGGCCGAGCTGGGCGAACAGCTGGTTGATCGACGGCGCGGCCTCGCCGAGGTCGCTGAAGACCGGGGTCGCCGCGTCGGAGAACTGCTCGAGTCTCGCCATCGTCGGGCCGAGCTCCTGCAGGAATTGCGGGAACAGCTCGAAGTTGCGCTCCAGCGCGTCGCCCTTCTCGGCGGTCGCGGTCGCGGTCGCGCCGGCCTTGTCGATGAAGTTGCTGATCGACTCGCGCTCGCGGGCGAGCGGCGTCAGGTCGATGTCCGAGTCGCGCGCGAGGTTCGCCAGCGTGACGTTCTCGTCGGCCAGCACTCTGAGGAATCTGTCGAAGTTGTCGAGCGCCGGGTTCGCACGCCGGATCACGCGTCTGAGCTCGTCGCCGTTGCCCGCCAGGCCGGTGCCCAGCTCGTTCAGGATCAGCGCGAACCGCTGCCGCTCGGGCAGCCGCATGATGTTGTTCAGCATGTCGAGGTCGACCGGCGACGAGTTGCGCTCCAGCGGCAGCAGGTACTCGCCCTTGCCCGGGCCGTCTCTGATCTGTCTCAGCGACGGCGACGGCGCCTCGCCCTCGTTGCGCGGCTGGGTCGTCTCGCAGGCGACGTACTTCTCGCCCAGCAGCGACTGCAGCCGCACCGCGCATCTGGCGTCCTGCTTGAAGTCCTTGAAGGCGGGATCGGTGATGTCGAGCACGACCGCGGCCTTCTTCTGCGGCGTCACGTCGAGCGAGTCGATCCGGCCGATCACGACGCCTGCGGACTTCACGTCCTCCCCGGCGACGAGGAAGCCGGCGTTGTCGAAGATCGCGCGCACCTTGTAGCTGCCGTCGTCGGAGCGCGCGCCGGTGCCGATCACCAGCACGACGAGCACCGCCGCGACGACGCCTGCGATCGCGAGCAGCCGCTTCATGGGCCGGTGAGGGTGTCGGAGGGATCGCAGTCGCCGCCCGGCGCGACCCACGGGTTGGAGCCGTCCGGCCGCGCCTGGCTGGCGCCGCCCGGGCAGCGCCGCGTCGCGTCGGCTCTCTGGTCGACGAAGCGCTGGTTCGGCGAGACCGGGTTGAGCACCTCGGAGCCGTCCGCGCCCTGCGAGTACTGGAACGCGCCGAAGTCGGCCAGCGCGCGCGTGTAGTGGCCGTTGGCGTCGTAGTTGGCGGACGCCTGCCCGAAGCTGCGCAGCCAGCCGACCAGCTCCGGCGTGTACGGGCGGAAGAAGTCGACAACCGGCTGGCCTCTGCGCATCGCGCTGACGGAGTTCGCGAACGCCGGCGATCCGACCCGCTGCAGCTCCGGCAGCTGGCGCATGATGTCGGTCAGGTCGTTGTTCGGGCCGCTCGTGTTGACGAACGCGCTGAGGTCGGTGAACGTCGGCACGGCCGCATCGACGAGCGGGCGGAACTCGGCGAAGAATCTCGCGAGGTTCTTCGTCGCCGGCTTCGACGCGTCGACGAGCGGGTCGAGGTCGTCGAGCGCGGAGCGCAGGTCGCGGAACGTCGAGCTCCCCTCGCGCAGCGTCCCGGGCAGCTCGTCGAGCGTCGCCGCGAGGCTGCGGTTCTGGCCCGAGATCGCGCCCATCATGATGTTGAGGCTGCTGATCAGCGACGACAGCTGCTCGCGCCGCTCGGCGACCGAGCTGACGACATGCGCGCCGCTGACGATCGCGGCCTCGAGGTTCTGCTGGTCGTGCGTCAGCTCGCGCACGAGTCTGTTCGTCGCCGACAGCGCGGGGCTGAAGTACTTCGCCGCCTCCGAGACCTCTCTCGTCTTGCCCTGGTACTGCGTCGCCGAGCCCTGGATCACGTCCTGCAGGCCTCTGCGCGTTCTCTCGTCGAGCGTGTTGAAGAGCTGGTCGATGTCGACCACCGATGTCGTCTCGGTGGTGTCGAGCGTCGAGTTGGCTGCCAGCTCGGGCGCGCTGTTGGGGCCCGGCGTGAGTGAGATGTAGCGGTTGGCGACGCTGGAGAGCGACGCGAGCCGGATCACCGCGGTCGTGCCTCTGTGCAGCGGCGCGTACGGCTTCTGGACGCTGATCGTGACCTCGGCGAGGTTGTTGTCGGTCAGCGAGATGTCCTCGACGCTGCCGATGCGACGTCCGCCGATCTGCACGTCGTTGCCTCTGACGAGCTGGCCGGCCGTCTCGAAGACGAGCTTGTAGCGCTCGCTGCCGCCACCGCCGAGCAGCACGATCAGGACGATCGCGACGACCAGCAGCAGCGCGCCGAGCGCGGCACCGCGCGCAACGGTCACGTGCGCGCCTCCCGGCAAGCCGGTTCGATGACGTGGACGACGGTCAAGAGGATGGGTCCGGGGGCGTCCTACTCCATCCCGAGCGGGCCCTGGGACTCCCCGCTCAGAAACTGACGGACGAAGGGGTTCTCGGAGCTGAAGAGGTCTCTCGCAGGTCCGGATTCGACGATCCGCCCGCGCCACAGCACCGCGATGAACTCCGCGACGCGACGCGCGCTGGCGATGTCGTGGGTGATCACGACGTAGGCGCCGCCGTTCTCGGCGTGCACCTCCTTGATCAGCTCGCACAGCAGCGCGGTGCGGACCGGGTCGAGGCCCGAGTCGGGCTCGTCGAACAGCACGATCTCCGGATCGAGCACGAGCGCGCGTGCGAAGCCGGCGCGCTTGCGCATGCCGCCGGACAGCTCGTTGGGCATCTTCTCGTGCGACTGAGCGAGGCCGACCTCGACGAGCCGTCTGTTGACGATCTCGGCGATCTCGTCCTCGCCCTTGTCCGTGTGCTGGCGCAACGGGAAGGCGACGTTGTCGTAGAGGTTCATCGAGCCGAACAGCGCGCCGTCCTGGAACAGCACGCCGAACTTCTTGCGCATCTCGAAGAGGTCGTCGTCGACCATGTTCGGGACCGAGTCGCCGTGCACGAGGATGTCGCCCTGGTCGGGGTAGAGCAGCCCGACCATGTGCTTGATGCAGACCGACTTGCCCGTGCCGGACGGGCCGAGGATCATCGAGATTCTGCCCTCGGGGATGCCGAGGTTGAGGCCGCGCAGCACCTCGTTGCGCCCGAACGCCTTGTGCACGTCGATGAACTCGACGGCGTCCTCGACGCCCTCGACGCTGTGGCGATCCTCGGTGTGCCAGCGGAACTCGTCCTCGTCCGCGCCGACGACGTCGGCCGGCGGCTGCTCGGAGACGACCGAGACGCGCGGCTCCAGCGCCCGACTCTCAGGCTCGAGCTCAGCTTCAGGGTAGAGGTCGTGATCCCCGCTGGGATCGTCGTTCTCGCCGATCACGTCGCCGTGTTCCACGGCGGCGTCGTCGTAGCGCTCGACGACGTCGTCGTCGAGGCGGTCTCTGTCGGAGTCCGAGCGGCTCACGAAACTCTCCTGGTGTCGGTTCCGGGCGCCATCGTCAACGGATCAGGTTGATCTCGGGATGGGTCGCGAGCAGCGTCTGCGTGAAGACGTAGTTGAACGCGAAGATGCCCATGAAAGCTATGACGACCGCCTGGTTGACTGCGCGACCGACGCCCTCTGCGCCGCCTGAGGCGGTCATACCCTTGTAACAGCAGACGATCGCGATGATCGCGCCGAAGAGCGTCGTCTTCAGCATCGAGCCCCACAGGTCTGTCGTCGACGCGCTCGTCAGGAAGGTCGCGAAGAACGGACCCAGCGGCGCGCCGTAGACGATCGTCGCGATGATCCCGCCGAAGATGCCGAACAGCAGCGCGTAGACGTTGAAGAGGCCGGTCACGAGCATCAGCGCGAGGAAGCGCGGCACGACGAGGTTCTTGACCGGGTCGACGCCGAGCACCTGCAGCGCGTCGAGCTCCTCGCGGATCTTGCGCGCGCCGAGATCGGCCGTGATCGCGGTGCCGGCGACGCCGGCCAGCACGATCGCGGTCACGAACGGCGCGAATTCGCGGATCGAGGCGAGCACGAAGAATCCGCCGAGGCGATCGAGCGCCCCGAACAGGACGAGGAAGTTGGCCGCCTGCAGCCCCGGTGCGCCGTAGCCGAACGCCACGGTCGAGACCAGCAGCGGGAACCAGCACAGCTTCAGGGCGAACAAGAACTGCGAGATGAACTCGCCGCCGTAGGGGTACGGCGGCCGAATCGCAGAGACGATCGTCTTGCCCGTCAGGATCATCATGTCGCCGATTTCCTCGAGGGCGTTCCTCGTGGGAAGCAACGCGCGGTCGGCGACCGTTCGGACCATCTCTCTCTCGTCCTCCCTGGAAAACACGGGTAGAAGGGGCTCAACCGGCACCTTCCGCGGGAAAGCGTATGGCACGCCTGGGACGCATGCCAAACGGGAACCGTCGCGACCCCCGAGCAAGAGACACGCAGTTCTATAAACGTCTGTGATCGGAGATCTGACCGCTTCGGGGAACCGGCGAGCGGGTGCCAGGTCGCGTGGTATGTTCGCGCCGCTGTGCACGGGAGAGACGCCATCCTGCGAGGCGCACCAGCGGTCCTCGCGGCCGTCGCGTTGACGTTCGCCGGCTGCGGCGGCGGCGAGCGCCAGGACCACGGCGACACCGCCGGCACCTACAGCGTCGAGCTCGTCAGAGACTCGTTCCCGCGCGTCCAGCACCTCGCCGATCAGACCGAGATGCTGATCAGCATCAAGAACACCAGCGGCAGACGGATCCCGAACGTCGCGGCGACGATCGAGGCCGCCGGCGAGGGCACACAGGCCGCCGCCTTCGGCACGCTCGACCAGCAGGTCGGGCTGTCGTCGCGCTCGCGGCCGATCTGGATCGTCGACGACGGCCCCTACAGCGGCGACACCGCGTACGCGAACACGTGGGCGCTCGGCCCGATGCCCGCCGGCGCCGAGAGAGACTTCGTCTGGAGAGTCACGGCGATACGTTCGGGCAGATTCAGACTGACCTACCGGCTCGCCGGCAGCCTCCCGGGCGCCGCACGGCTCGAGCAGCCCGGCGGCAGACCGGTCGCCGGCAGCTTCGACGTCGAGATCTCCCGCGCTCCCGCGCAGGCGCGCGTGACGGCGAGCGGCGCCGTCGAGCGCGTACCCGCCAGGTAGACACAAGGGCCCGCGGCGTTCTCACGCCACGGGCCCCCGCGCTGCACGGACCAGCATCGCCCGTCATTACGATGCCGGAGCCGAGTTCGGAACAGCTGTCGAGCGCGCCGCGGGCCGAGTGCGGGCGCATCGCGATGACGGTACGGGCAGTCTGCGCAAGCGCACGCGACGGATCTTTGGCCACGTGGCGAAAGATCCAGTCGGGGCTTTCGCCAAGGCCGGTGTGAAGCCTCCGACGCGCCGCCGGAAACTCCACATCTCGGCGCGACCGAGACGGCACTCGTTTCAGTCGACTCATAGTCACGCGCGAGATGCACGTGCGGGTGGTGCGAGCAGAGTCGGAGCGGATGTCAGGGGGCGAACGGTCGCCGCGTTCCTTTGGACATGCGGATAGTGTCGATTCTGCAGAACCTTCGTACGCTCGCTGCGCACGGAAATCACGAGCCACCGTCCTTCGCCGTACCGATCAGCGGCGCCGCGCCGGAAGTACATCGGCACGGACGATGGAAAGGAACAACACCCGTCTATGCCCAGAATCCGTCAAGAGAACGTCACTGCGGCCCAGTGGTCGCCCAACGGTGCGACGCTCGGTGCGATCGACCTGACGCTTCCCGACAACCAGGTGTTCGGCGCGAACGTCTTCAGCCCTGCTGAGCAGCGCCAGCGCCTGCCGAAGGCCGTCTTCAAGCAGCTGCAGTCGACGCTCGAGCAGGGCGAGGCGCTCGACAGCTCCCTCGCCGACTCCGTCGCGCTCGCGATGAAGGAGTGGGCGCTGGAGCGCGGCGCGACGCACTACGCGCACTGGTTCCAGCCGCTCACGGGCCTCACGGCGGAGAAGCACGACTCGTTCTACGGCCCGACCGGCGAGGGCACGGCGATCGCCGAGTTCTCCGGCAAGGAGCTGATCCAGGGCGAGCCCGACGCCTCCTCGTTCCCGACCGGCGGCCTGCGCGCGACCTTCGAGGCGCGCGGCTACACCGCCTGGGATCCGACCAGCCCGGCGTTCATCCTCGAGAACCCCAACGGCGCGCTGCTCTGCATCCCGACGGCGTTCGCGTCGTGGACGGGCGAGGCGCTCGACACGAAGATCCCGCTGCTGCGCTCGATGGACGCGCTCTCCAAGTCCGCGATCAGAGCGCTGCGCCTGCTCGGCGACGAGGAGTCGCAGAGGATCTTCACAACGGTCGGGCCCGAGCAGGAGTACTTCCTGATCGACGAGCAGTACTACTTCGAGCGCCCCGACCTCATAACGACGGGCCGCACGCTGTTCGGCGCCAAGCCGCCGAAGGGCCACGAGCTCGACGACCACTACTTCGGCTCGATCCCGGAGCGCGTGCTCGCCTACATGCTCGAGGTCGAGCTGGAGCTGGCGAAGTTGGGCGTCCCGATCAAGACGCGCCACAACGAGGTCGCGCCGGCGCAGTACGAGGTCGCGCCGATCTTCGAGAACTCGAACGTCGGCTCCGACCACCAGCAGCTGACGATGCAGGTGCTGCAGAACGTCGCGCGCCGCTACGGCCTCGTCTGCCTGCTGCACGAGAAGCCCTTCGCGGGCGTCAACGGCTCCGGCAAGCACAACAACTGGTCGATGGGCACGGACACCGGCGCCAACCTGCTGAACCCGGGCGCGACGCCGCACTCCAACCTGTCGTTCCTGTTCTTCTGCACCGCGGTCATCCAGGCCGTCGACAAGCACCAGGGCCTCGTCCGCGCGACGGCCGCCGGCCCGGGTCAGGACCACCGCCTCGGCGCCAACGAGGCGCCGCCGGCGATCATCTCGGTCTTCCTCGGCAGAGAGCTCGAGACGGTCTACGCCGCGATCGAGAAGGGCGAGGCCGGCGAGGCCGTGCCCGGCTCCTTCCTCGGCCTCGGCACCGACGTGCTGCCGCCGCTGCCGCTCGACGGCGGCGACCGCAACCGCACGAGCCCGTTCGCCTTCACCGGCAACAAGTTCGAGTTCCGCGCGATCGGCTCGACGCAGTCCGTCGCACTGCCGAACACGGTCCTCAACACGATCGTCGCCGAGGCGGTCGACGACCTCGCCGCGCAGCTCGACGAGGCGCTCAGAGGCGGCGCGTCGCTGGAGGAGGCGCTGCCCCCGGTCCTGCAGAAGAGCTGGGTCGAGCACAAGAAGGTCGTCTTCAGCGGCGACGGCTACTCGCAGGAGTGGCACGACGAGGCCGAGCAGCGCGGGCTGCTCAACCTCAGAACGACGCCCGAGGCGCTGCCGTACTTCGTCGCCGAGGACACCGTCAAGGTGTTCGAGCACTACAACGTGCTCTCCGAGCGCGAGCTCGAGTCCCGCTACGACGTCTTCACCGAGCAGTACGCGGTCAAGATCAACATCGAGGCGGAGACGGCCGCGACGATCGCGCGCACGCTGCTGCTGCCGGCCTCGCTGCGCCACCTGACACTGCTGAAGGCCGCCGGCGTCGACGCGCTGACGACCGAGACGCAGGCGCTCGTCGACGAGTTCGTGACGGCGATCAGAGCGCTCGAGCAGGTCAACCTGAAGGAGAACCAGGAGGACGAGCCGCCGTCGGTGTGGGCGAACTTCCTGCTCGACCAGGTGATCCCCGCGATGAACGCCGTCCGCGAGGTCGCCGACAAGCTCGAGAAGGTCGTCGCCGACGACCTCTGGCCGCTCCCCAAGTACAGCGAGATCCTCTTCATCAAGTAGGACCTCACCCAAGCCTCTCGCGCCCGTCCGCGCGAGTGTGAAAACGCCCGTCAGCTCTGGTCTCCCCGCGATCAGAGCTGGCGGGTGTTCTTCGTTGCGGCGGGCGGCGGGCAGAGGCCGCCGGCCGGGCCTACGCGGCGGCCGCGCGCCGCAGCGCACGGTCGATCGCTGCCGGCGAGAGCACGTGCTCGATCACGAGCGCGGCGGCGCCGACGATCCCGGCGCGGTCGCCCAGCTCGCTCGGCACGACGCGCAGCGCGTCGGTCGCGAGCGGCAGCGACCGCTGGAAGATCACCTCGCGCACGCCGGCCAGCAGCTGCTGCGAGGCGCGGCCGACGTCGCCGCCGACGACGATCACCTCGGGGTTGAAGAAGTTGACGCAGCCGGCGAGCACCTCGCCGAGGTTGCGACCGGCCTCGCGCACGAGCTGGGTCGCAGGCCCGTCGCCGCCGCGCACCAGCCGCACGACGTCGCGGCTGCTGCTCGCCTCGACGCCCAGCGCGCTCAGCCGGCGCGCGATCGCGCCGCCGCCGGAGACCGCCTCGAGGCAGCCGACGTTGCCGCAGCGGCAGGTCTCGTCACGGCCGGCGAGGCGGATGTGGCCGATGTCGCCGGCCGCGCCCATCGCGCCGCGGTGGATCGCCCCGCCGGCGACGATCCCGCAGCCGATGCCGGTGCCGACCTTGATGAAGAGCAGGTGGCGGCTGTCGCTCCAGCTCGTCGCGTGCTCGCCGAGCGCCATGATGTTGACGTCGTTGTCGACCAGCACCGGCGCTTCGTAACGAGCGGCGAACCAGCCGGGGATCGAGAAGCCGTCCCAGCCCGGCATGATCGGCGGGTTGGCCGGCTCGCCGCGGTCGAAGGCGACCGGGCCGGGCACGCCGAGGCCGATCCCGCGCACCTGCGCGGCGCTGCGGCCGGCCTGCTCCAGCAGCGCGCCGAAACGCTCGTGCACGAGCGTCAGCACGCGCTCGGGGCCGTCGGCGATCGCGACCTCCTCGACCTCCTCCGCGAGCGCGCCGCCGCCGAGATCGCAGACGGCCAGCCGCGAGTGGGTCGCGCCGAGGTCGGCGCAGAGCACGACGCCGGAGCCGTCGTTGAAGGCGAGCGCCGCCGCCGGGCGGCCGCCGGTCGAGTCGCCGCCGACCTCGTGCAGCAGCTCGTGGCGCAGCAGGGCGTCGACGCGCTGCGCGACGGTCGAGCGGGCGAGGCCTGTGCGCCGGGCCAGCTCCGCGCGCGTCAGCGTGCCGGCCGCACGGATCACATGGAGCATCGCGCCGGCTGTCGCCGCCTCCCCGACGGCTGCCTTGGCGCCGTCACCGTGCTCGTCGCTCGCTGCCACCACGTCGGAAGTAAAGCATTGCCGTCAAGCGATCTTGCATCGCCGGGAATCGCTTGATCCGTATCTTTTGATGTTTGTCAAACAAGCTTTTGGCTTGACAACCGACAAAAGGGTATGGGAGTGTCGGACCTGTGAGTGGAGGAGCTCATCCGCTGCGCGCCGGCATCGTCGGCGCGGGCTTCATCGGCGCGGTCCACGCCCGCTCTGCCCGGCTTGCCGGGGCCCGCCTGACGGCCGTCGCCGCATCGAGCGAGCGGTCGGCCGCGGAGGCCGCGCGGCGACTCGGCGCCGAGCGCGCCTGCGCCTCGGCCGAGCAGCTGGTCGTCGCCGACGACGTCGACGTCGTCCACATCTGCGCCCCCAACCACCTCCACCTGCCGTTGAGCCGTGCGGCGCTGGACGCCGGCAAGCACGTGATCTGCGAGAAGCCGCTCGCGCTCGACAGCGCCGGTGCCGGCGCGCTCGTCGAGCTGGCGGCGGCATGCGGTCGCTGGGACGGCGTCCCCTTCGTCTACCGCTACCACCCGCTCGTGCGCGAGGCGCGCGAGCGGCTGCACGACGGCCGCAGCGGCCCGCTGCGGCTGATCCACGGCACCTACCTGCAGGATTGGCTGTCACGTCCCAGCGACGACAACTGGCGCGTGACGGCGGCGCTCGGCGGGCGCTCGCGCGCGTTCGCGGACATCGGCTCGCACTGGTGCGATCTCGCCGAGTTCGTCTCCGGCCACCGCATCAGCCGCCTCAGCGCGCGGACCGCGACGATGGTGCCGCAGCGCAGCGCCGCCGGCGGCCGGCCCGCGTTCGCGCGCGACGACGACGGCGCCGACGACGCAGGACCGCGCCGCCCGGTCTCGACCGAGGACGTCGCGCTGGTGCAGTTCGAGACCGACCGGGGCGCGCTCGGCAACGTCGTCGTCAGCCAGCTCTCGCAGGGTCGCAAGAACCATCTCTGGATCGAGTGGGACGCCGCCGAGGAATCGCTCGTCTTCGACCAGGAGCAGCCGGAGCGGCTGTGGCGCGGCGAGCGCGACGGTGCGAGTGTGATCGAGCGCGACCCGGCGCTGCTGTCGCCGGCGGCGGCGCGGCTGGTGACGCTGCCGGCCGGCCACCCGCAGGGCTACGGCGACTGCTTCGACGGCTTCGTCACCGACCTCTACGCCGCGATCCGCGACGGCGTCGCCCCCGACGGCCTCCCCCGCTTCGCCGACGGGCTGCGCGCCGCACGGATCACCGAGGCGGTGCTCGCCTCGGCCGCCCGCGACGGCGCCTGGACGGCCGTCCCGGCACCGCTGAGCACGACGGCTGCTGCGGAGACGCGCGCGTGAGACTGGGCCTGCTGACCTCCTGCATGCCCGAGCGCTCGCTCGATCAGGTCGCCGCGTGGGCGGGCGCGAACGGCTACGAGGCGCTCGAGTTGGCCGCCTGGCCGACGCTCGGCGACCGCCCCTTCACCGCCTCTCACCTCGCCGCCGACGCCTTCGACGAACGCGAGGCCGAGCGCGTCCGCACGGCGCTCGCCGACAACGGCCTGACGCTCTCGGCGCTCGCCTACTACGACAACAACCTCCACCCCGACCCGGCCGTGCGGGCCGGCTACCACGCGCACCTGCGCGCCTGCGTCGACGCCGCGGCGGCGCTCGGCGGCGTCCCGGTCGGGACCTTCGTCGGACGCGACCCGAGCCGCTCGGTCGCGGAGAATCTGCGCGAGGCCGAGCGCGTGCTGCCGCCGCTCGTCGACTACGCCGGCGAGCGCGGCGTCCGCCTGATGGTCGAGAACTGCGTGATGGAGGGCTGGCACCCCGACGGCTACCCCGGCAACCTCGCCTACTCGCCGGAGCTGTGGGAATGGATGTTCGGGCTCGGGCTGTGGCTCAACTTCGACCCCTCCCATCTGCTGTGGCTCGGGATCGACCCGGTCGCCGCGCTGGAGCCGTACGTCGACCGCGTCATCCACGCGCACGCGAAGGACGCAGAGACCTTCCCCGCCAGACGCGACCGCTACGGCTTCTTCGGCCGCCTCTCGACGCGCACGGAGGAGCCTTGGGAGGCGGGCTGGTGGCGCTACCGGATTCCCGGCCTCGGCGCCGTCGACTGGCGCCGCTATCTCGACACGCTCTACGCGGGCGGCTTCGACGGCGTGCTGTCGGTCGAGCACGAGGACCCGATCTGGGGCGGGACGCCGCAGAGAGTCGAGCAGGGGCTGCGGATCGCCCACGGCACGCTGCGCGGGCTGGTGGTCGGATGAGCGGCGACGCGACGGCGCGGCTGGAGGTCCGCGGGCTCGTCAAACGCTATCCCGGCGTCGAGGCGCTGCGCGGCGTCGACTTCGCCGTCGCCCGCGGCGAGGTCCACTGCCTGCTCGGCCCCAACGGCGCCGGCAAGTCGACGCTGATCAAGTGCGTCGCGGGCGCGGTCGCCCCGACCGCGGGCGAGATCCTGCTCGACGGCGAGCCGCTGCCGGTCGCCGACCCGGCCGCGACGCTGGCGCGCGGCGTCGCGACGATCTACCAGGAGCTCGACCTGGTCGAGGAGCTGACCGTCGCGCAGAGCGTCTTCCTCGCGCACGAGCCGCGCCGCGGACCGTTCCTCGACCGCGAGCGGATGCGGCGCGAGACGGCCGCCCTGCTGGCACGGCTCGGTCACGAGGCGATCGACCCGGGCACGCGCGTCCTCGCGCTGCGACCGGCGGCGCGGCAGGTCGTCTCGATCGCCCGCGCGCTGTCGCACGACGTTCGGCTGCTGATCATGGACGAACCGTCGGCGATCCTCGACGACGGCGAGATCGAGACGCTGTTCGAGGTCGTGCGGCGGCTGGCCGCCGACGGCGTCGCGGTCGTCTACATCTCGCACCGGCTCGACGAGATCCGCCGCATCGGCGATCGCGTCACCGTCCTCTCCGACGGCCGCACCGCCGCCACCGGGCTGCCGGCCGACACGCCGACCGACCGGCTCGTCGAGCTGATGGTCGGGCAGAGAGCGCAGCAGCTCTACCCCGATCGCGCCGGCGCTGCCGGCGAGGTCGTGCTGGAGCTGCGTGGGCTGCGGCGACTGCCGATGGTGCGCGGCGTCAGCCTCCAGCTGCGGGCCGGCGAGGTCGTCGGCCTCGGCGGGCTGGTCGGCTCCGGCCGCACCGAGCTGCTGCGGCTCGTTTACGGCCTCGACCGCCCGGAGGCCGGCGAGGTGCTGCTCGACGGCCGCCCGCTGCCGCCCGGCCGCCCCGACCGCGCGATCGCCGCCGGCCTGGGGTTCGCCCCGGAGGACCGCAAGTCGCAGGGGCTGCTGCTGGAGTGGAGTCAGACGAAGAACGTCAGCCTCGCCGATCTCGCCCGCTTCGAGCGCGGCCTGCTGAACGTGCGCGCCGAGCGCGCCGCGACCGGCGAGCTGCTGCGACGGCTGAAGACCGTCCCGGCCGACGGCGAGCGGATCGTGCGCGAACTGTCCGGCGGCAACCAGCAGAAGGTCGTGCTGGCGCGCTGGCTGCTGCACCGCTGCCGCGTGCTGCTGCTGGACGAGCCGACGCGCGGCGTCGACGTCGCGACGAAGGGCGAGCTGTACCGCGTCATCGTCGACCTCGCGCGCGAGGGGGTCGCGGTGCTGGTCGTCTCCTCCGAGCTGGGCGAGCTGGTCGGCATCTGCGACCGGATCGTCGTGATGCGCGAGGGCGAGGCGGTCCACGAGGTCACGGGCGAGCAGGCGAGCGAGCGCGAGCTGCTGCGCCACGCCGTCGCGCACACGGAGACGAGCGACCTGATCGAGGAGGTCACATGAGCACGGCGCCTGTCAAGGGCGGAGGTGAGACGGCGCTGAGCGCGACGCTGCGGCGCAGAGTCGCGGGCCTGCGCCTGCAGGAGTACGCGCTCGTGATCGTGGTGATCGCGCTGTTCGTCGCCGGCTCGATCCTCAAGCCCGACAGCTTCCCGACGTGGGACAACGTCCGCAACATGCTCACGCAGGCGAGCGTCGTCGGCGTGCTCGCGATCGGCATGACCTTCGTGATCGCGACCGCCGGCATCGACCTCTCGGTCGGCTCGATGCTCGCCGCCGCCGGCATGTTCGGCGGGATCCTCGTCGACCCCGAGGGCTCGACGCTCGTCTTCATCCTCGGCACGCTCTTCTTCGCGACCGCGCTCGGATCGGTCAACGCGATCGCGATCGCCTACGGCCGCGTCGTGCCGTTCATCGCGACGCTGGCGATGTTCTCGATCGCGCGCGGGATCTCGCTGCTGCTGAACGACAAGCTGCCGGTCAGCCTGCTCGACCTCAACGGCGGCTCGTTCGGCGACCCGGCCGCCTTCTCGCTGCTGTGGTTCGGGACCGGGCGGATCGTCGGGATCCCCGTCTCTGTCTACGTCTTCCTCGGTGTCGTGATCGCCGGGTGGGTCGTGCTCAACCGCACGCGCTACGGCCGCTGGGTCGTCGCCGTCGGCGGCAACCGCGAGGCGGCGCGGATCGCCGGCGTGCCGGTGCGGCGGACGATCCTCAGCGTGTACGTGCTCTCCGGCCTGCTCGCCGGGGTCGCGGCGGTGCTGCTGTGCGCCCGCCTGGGCTCCGCCTCGCCGGTCAGCGGCAACCTCTACGAGCTCGACGCGATCGGGGCTGTCGTGATCGGCGGCACGAGTCTCGCGGGCGGGCGCGCGACGATCGGTGGCACGTTCCTCGGGGTGCTGACGTTCGCGCTGATCTTCAGCTTGATGACGCAGCTGAACCTCTCGACGGAGGTCCAGCAGGTGGTGAAGGGCGCGATCGTGCTCGGTGCGGTGCTGCTGCAGCGACCGGAGGCACGGTTGTGAGGAGGAGGTCAAACGACAGCAGGAGGAGGGACGGGACATGTCGCTCACACGACCATTGATGGCGCTCACCGCCGCGACGGTGCTCGCATTCGGCGCCGCGGCCTGCGGCGGTGACGACGACGAGGGCGGCACGACGACCGCCGCCGCCGTCGACACGGCCGCCAGAGACAGCGCAGCCGCGGAGGACTCGGGCGGCACGGTGAGAATCGTCGCCAGCGTGCCGCCGACCGACCACGGCTGGCTCGGCGCGATCTCGAAGAACGCGCAGGCCGCCGCCGACAGATTCGACGACGTCGACTTCCGCCTGCTGGAGGCGGCCGACGCCGACTCGCAGGCGCAGCAGATCGAGCAGGCGATCGCCGACAGACCGGACGCGCTCGTCGTGCTGCCGCAGGACGGCGAGGCGCTGACGCCGGTCGCGCAGAGAGCCGAGGCGGCGGGGATCCCGGTCATCAACGTCGACCGGCTCTTCTCGGCGCCCGACGCGGCGACCGCGACGATCCTCGGCGACAATCACCAGATCGGCGTCTCGGCCGCCGACTACATCGCCGACAGACTCAGATGCGCGGGCAACGTCGTCGAGATCCAGGGGCTCGCCGGGATCTCGGTCACGGAGGAGCGCTCGGCCGGCTTCGCCGAGCAGCTCAGAAAGGCCTGCCCCGACGGCGGCATCGAGATCGTCGCCAGACAGCCGGGCGACTTCAACCCCGACACCGGCCTGCGCGCGATGGAGAACATCCTCCAGGCACAGGACAGAATCGACGCCGTCTACACGCACGATGACGACATGGCGCAGGGCGTCGTGCAGGCGATCCGCAACGCCGACCGCGACGACGAGATGTTTCTGACCGGCGTCGGCGGCTCCGAGGACGCGATGGCGCAGATCAGAGAGGGCGGGCTGTACGCCGCGACCTTCCTCTACAACCCGGCGATGGCCGCCTCGGCCGTCAACATGGCGCGCCTGATCGCGCTCGGCGAGGGCTTCGAGGAGCTGGTGCCGCCGGAGGTGCCGCGCCAGCTGATCGTCCCCGCCGCGACGGTCACGCAGGAGAACGTCGACGAGTACGAGGAATACGCCTTCAACTAGGCGCCTGCCCCCGGCGCTCCTCCCCGCGGAGCGCCGGGACCGTCGCGTTTTGGCGCGTCAGCGCAACCTTGATCGGCGTCGGGCGTTCAAGAAGGCAGAGAACGGGCCCCGTGGGGCCCGGGGGCGCCGCGCGCACACGCGCGGCGAAACGGACGGGAAGGAACACGATGTCGTCACGCAAGCGGGCGCTTCCTCTGCTGGCGGGTGCAGTGGTCGCCCTCGGGGCCGGTCCACTGGCCGACGCCGCACCGGCCAAGGGCAGGACCGCGCACAGATCGGCGACGCACAAGGCCAAGCGCGGCAGAACGCCGGCGCACCACGTCGTGCTGAGCGGCCGCGGCAAGCCGTCACCGCGGCTCGGCAGAGTCGGCGACGTCTACCTGCGCAGCAGCGACGGCGCGCTCTGGGGGCCCAAGACCAGACGCGGCTGGGGCAGACCGCGCCCGCTCGCCAGACAGGGGCCCGCCGGCAGAACCGGCACGGCCGGCAGAACGGGCGCGACCGGCCCCGCCGGCCCGTCGCTGACGCCGAGCTTCGGCGTGGCGACGCAACTCGCCGAGATCCCTCAGCCGGGACTCGTCTCCGCGCACTGGGACGCAGACGCGCAGAGAGAGATCGACGACGTGACGATCGAGCTCGACGTGGCGCTGCCGGTCGGGATCTCGCTCGTCACGCTCTGGCCGCGCGGCTACACCGGCGGCATGTTCAACTCCCCCGGCTGCACGCTGACCGGCGCCGGCTTCGCCCTGTATGGCAGCGGCGAGCTCGGCGCCCCGGTCAGCACGCTGGCCGTCGTCCCGACGTCCGGCACGACCGCACACCTCAGATGCGTCGCCGGCGTGACGCCCGGCGACAGCCGCGAGGGCACCGTCGCCGGCACGAGAGTGTTCATCCAGCAGAGCAACATCGCGCTGCCGACCGGCCTTGCGTGAGGGAGCGGAACGCGATGCTGACACCGAAGCAGGTACTGCCGCTGCTGATGGGCGCCGCGCTGGCACTCGTCGCGGCGCCGATCGCCGACGCCGGCACGGGCGGCACGGGCGGCACCAGAGCCGCCGCGCACAAGACCCAGCAGCACGGCAAGCGCAGAGCCCGCGGCGTCGTGCTGAGCGGCCGCGGCAAGCCGTCACTGCGGCTCGGCAGAGTCGGCGACGTCTATCTGCGCACGCGCGACCGCACGTTGTGGGGCCCCAAGACCAGACAGGGCTGGGGCAGACCGCGCCCGCTCGCCGGCAGAGGCAGCGGCAGCAGCGGATCCGCCGGCAGAACCGGCGCGCCCGGCGCGCCGGGCGCGCCCTCCGCCCCGGCGCCCGGTGCCCCGATCGTCGTCGCGAGAGTGCCGCAGCCGAGCGTCATCAGCACGCGCAAAGAGGGCATCGGCTTCTCGGCTGAACCCACGGTCACGCTGTTCGCGGAGATTCCCGCCGGCGTCTCGGTCGTCGCGCTGCGCCCGCGCGGCGGGCCCGCCCCGGGCGCGCCGAGCACCAACGGCTGCACGCTGCGCAGCTTGTCGCTCGACCTCACCGGCCGTGCGGACGGCGCTCCCAGCGTCGCGACGGTGATGTCGTTCGCCGGCGAGCGAGCGATCCTCTACTGCGCGCTCGGGTACGAGGCGGACAACGGCGCGACCACCGACGTCGGCGGCACCGAGGTCGTCGTGCAGCCGCTGATCACCTCCCCCGCCCCCAGACAGAACTGAGGGCGACGCGACGCTCCCACCCAACCTTGGCACGAGCGTGTCAAGGTTGGGCTGCGCGCTGGTAGGATCGGAGCATGCGTGACTACCTCGATGCCATCCGCAGCCGTGTCGTCGTCTTCGACGGGGGCATGGGCGCCACGCTCGAGCAGTTCGAGCTGACCGCGGAGGACTACGGCGGACTGCAGGGCAAGTGCCACGAGGCGCTGATCCTCAACCGTCCCGACGTGATCGAGGGCGTGCACGCCTCGATGCTCGAAGCCGGCGCCGACGTCGTCGAGACCGACACCTTTCAGGCGTCGCGGCTGAAGCTCGAGGAGTGGGGCCTCGGGGAGCACACGCTGGAGATCAACCGCAGAGGTGCGGAGATCGCGCGCAGAGCGGCGGGCGACGCGCGCTTCGTCGCCGGCTCGATCGGCCCGACCGGCTTCCTGCCCGCGTCCGACGACCCGACGCTCGGCAACATCTCCTTCGGCAGACTCGTCGAGGTCTTCGCCGAGCAGGCGACCGGCCTGATCGAGGGCGGCGCCGACCTGCTGATGATCGAGACCGCGCAGGACATCCTCGAGGTGAAGGCATCGATCTTCGGCGCGCGCGAGGCGTTCAAGACGACCGGCAGAACGCTGCCGATCCAGGTCTCCGTCTCGCTGCTGCCCAACGGCGGCAAGATGCTGCTCGGCACCGACATCTCCGCCGTGCTGACGACGCTCACCGCGCTCGACGTGCAGGCGATCGGCCTCAACTGCTCGACCGGCCCCGAGGACATGCGCGACGCGATCCGCTTCCTCGGCGAGTTCTCCCCCCTCCCCGTCCACTGCATCCCGAACGCCGGCCTGCCGCTGCAGGGCCCGGACGGCGAGACGATCTTCCCCGAGCAGCCGGAGCCGCTCGCGGCGGTCCTGACGGAGTTCGTCGAGCGCTACGGCGTCGGCATCGTCGGCGGCTGCTGCGGCACGACGCCCGAGCACATCCGCGTGCTCGCCGAGTCCGTCAAGGGCCGTGCCGTGCAACCGCGCCCCGCCGCGCGCCCGCCGCACGTCTCCTCGATGATCGCCGACACGCTGCTGGCGCAGCAGCCGCGCCCGACGATCGTCGGCGAGCGCGTCAACTCGCAGGGTTCGCGCAAGGCGAAGGAGCTGCTGCTCGCCGACGACTACGACGGCCTGCTGCAGATCGCCGAGAACCAGGTCGAGCTGGGCGCCCACGTGCTCGACCTCTGCGTCGCGCTGACCGAGCGCCAGGACGAGGCCGAGCAGATGAGCGAGCTCGTCAAGCGCGTCTCGCTGTCGCTGCCGGCGCCGATCCAGATCGACTCGACCGAGCCCGACGTGATGAAGGCGGCGCTGGAGCACATCCCCGGCCGCGGCATCGTCAACTCCGTCAACCTCGAGGCCGGCCGCGACAAGCTCGACCTCGTCACGCCGCTCTGCATCGAGCATGGCGCCGCGCTGATCGCGCTCACGATCGACGAGGAGTCGATGGCGAAGACGCGCCAGCGCAAGGTCGACGTCGCCCGCCGCATCCACCAGTACGTCGTCGAGGAGCACGGCCTGACGCCTGAGCTGCTGATCTTCGACGCGCTCACGTTCACGCTCGCGACCGGCTCGGACGAGTTCAAGGACTCGGCCGTCGAGACGATCGAGGGAATCCGCGAGATCAAGGCCGCGCTGCCCGGCGTGCTGACGTCGCTCGGCGTCTCCAACGTCTCGTTCGGCTTCGGCAGAGCGGCGCGCGAGGTGCTCAACTCGGTCTTCCTGCACCACTGCGTCGAGGCCGGCCTCGACCTCGCGATGGTGCACCCGAAGGACGTCACGCCGTACTCGGAGATCCCACAGAACGAGCGCGACCTCGCCGACGACCTCGTCTTCAACAGACGCGACGACGCGACCCAGCGCTTCATCGAGCACTTCGAGGAGAAGGGCGAGTCGAGCGAGGCCGAGAGCGCCGACCCGACCGCCGGGATGGAGCCCGAGCAGGCGCTGCACTTCCACATTCTGCGGCGCAAGAAGGACGGCGTCGAGGACTGGATCGACAAGTCGGTCGAGAAGATCGGCGCGGTCCCGACGCTCAACGACGTGCTGCTGCCGGCGATGAAGGAGGTCGGCGACAAGTTCGGCGCCGGCGAGCTGATCCTGCCGTTCGTGCTGCAGAGCGCGGAGGTCATGAAGAAGGCCGTCGCGCGGCTGGAGAACTACCTCGACCGGCTCGAGGGCTACACGAAGGGCACGGTCGTGCTCGCGACCGTCTTCGGAGACGTGCACGACATCGGCAAGTCGCTCGTCAACACGATCCTGACGAACAACGGCTACACGGTCGTCGACCTCGGCAAGCAGGTCCCGGTCTCGACGATCCTCGACGCCGCGCAGGAGCACAGAGCGACCGCGATCGGCCTTTCCGCGCTGCTCGTCTCGACCTCCAAGCAGATGCCGCTCGCCGTCCAGGAGCTGCACCAACGCGAGCTGCCCTACCCGGTCCTGATCGGCGGCGCCGCGATCAACCGCGACTTCAGCCTGCGGATCCTCTACCCGCATGGCAGAGAGGCCGACGACGTCTATGCGCCCGGCGTCTTCTACTGCAAGGACGCGTTCGAGGGACTGGCGAAGATGGACCAGCTGATCGACGACGACGCGCGCGAGGCGCTCGTCGCGCAAGTGCGCGGCGCGGCCAGAAGACTGCGCGAGAAGCCCGTCGTGGTCGACACCGGCCCCCCGGTCACCGACGACAGCGTCCGCTCCGCGGCGCGCACCGACCTGCCCGTGCCGACGCCGCCGTGGTGGGGCGTGCGCGAGCTCGACGTGCCGCTCGACGAGGTCTGGCACCACATCGACACGCACGTCCTCTTCAAGCTGCACTGGGGCGGGCGCGGCGTCAAGGGCGAGGCCTGGAGAGAGCTGCTGCGCGACAACTTCGTGCCGCGGCTGGAGCGCATGTGGCGCGAGCAGACCTACCTGCATCCGCGCGCGAAGCTCGGCTACTTCCCCTGCAACAGCGTCGGCAACGAGCTGATCGTCTTCGACCCCGAGGACCAGGACCGCGAGCTGCACCGGCTCGTCTTCCCGCGTCAGCCGCGCCACGACCGCATCTGCCTCGCCGACTTCTACCGCCCGCTCGACAGCGGCGAGCGCGACGTCGTCGCGCTGCAGGTCGTGACCGCCGGCGACGAGGTCACCGAGCTGATGGCGAGACTCGAGCAGGAGGGCGAGTTCGCCGAGCAGCTGTTCGTCCACGGCCTCGGCGTGCAGACCGCGGAGGCGATGGCCGAGTGGACGCACGCGAGAGTCCGCAGCGACCTCGGCATCGACCTCGACGAGGGCCGCCGCTACTCGTGGGGCTACCCCGCCTGCCCGGACCAGTCCGAGCACGAGAAGGTCTTCGACCTGCTCGACGCGCAGTCGATCGGCATGCGCCTGTCCGGCGGCTACGCCGTCGAGCCGGAGCAGTCGACCGTCGCGATCGTCGCGCACCACCCGCAGGCGGTCTACTTCGGCATGAGAAGCGGCCACCTGCCGAAGGAGAAGGCGCCGGACGACATCATCGCCGGCTCCGACCGCGACCCGAGCCTGCTCGACGCCGCCTCGCTCGACGACGACCCGCGCGAAGGGGCGATCGAGGAAGAGGTCGAGGGGACCGCAGCGCGGTAGGTCAGGCTTCCGCGGCGTTGCCCTGCTGGGCAGCGCCGTGGCGCGGCTGCGCGTGCAGCTTGACCGGCGAGGTCTGCATCGCGCGCAGGCGGACGTCCTTCCAGGACAGTCCCTCCTTCAGCAGCGCCGGCATTCCCATCAGCACGGCCGTCGCGATCTCGACCGCCTGCAGGACGATGCCGTAGCCGAGCGCATCGGCGTGCGAGACGCCGTAGCCGTTGCTCAGCACGACGACGCAGGCGGCCTGGAAGATGCCGAGGTTCGACGGCGTCGCGGGCAGCACCGCTGTCACGTTGACCGCGAACAGGACCGCCGCGGCGGCGCCGATCCCAGCCTGGTCGTCGAGCCCGAAGGCGACGAGCAGCACGTAGCAGGAGAGCCACTGCAGCAGCCACGCGCCGAGCTGCGCGACCAGCGCGACGGCACCGAGCCGCGGCTGGCGGAAGACCGCGAGGCCGTCGCGCACGCGCGCGAGCGCCCGGCGGGCTTGGGCCATCAGCTCCTGCACTCTCGAATAACGCGAGTGGCGCCCGGCTTTCAGCAGCGGGGGCGCGATCAGCACGATCGCCAGCAGCACCAGCGGCGCGATCGTCGCGACCAGGAGCGCGTCCTGATGGCCTCTGAAGATCTTCACCGACGACAGCGTCACGATGCCGAGCAGCGCGAGCGCGAGCAGGTTCAGCAGCGTCTGCGAGACGATCGTGCCGAGCACGATCGGGAAGTGCTCGCGCGGGCGCCCGGTGCGGCGCGCGACGATCAGCGCACGCGACGGCTCGCCGAGGCGGGCCGGCAGCGTCGCGGACATCAGCACGCCGATGAACGTCCCCTGCATCGCGTCGCGCAAGCGCACGCGCGCATCTGGCAGGGCGGCCTTCAGGATCGCCTCCCATGCGACGGCGCGGACGGCCATCGAGGCGCACATGATCCCAAGACCGGCGAGCACCCACGGCGGGCTCGAGTCCAGCAGCGCCGAGCCGACCTTGTCGACGCCGATGCGACGGAACGCAAGCACCGCGCCGCCGACGACGGCGAGCGCCAGCAGCGCCATCACGACACGGCGCAGCAGCACCAGCGCGGGCCGGCGCGTGCCGGCGACGCGCGGCGGCTCGATGCTGGGCAGTCGCGGCTGCGCGCGCACCTTCGGCCGCAGGTCGGCGGGGATCGTTCCGATCCGCACGCCGATGCGCTCCTTCGTCGTGCGCGGCGCGGGCGTCTCGATCGCGTCCTGGTAGGCCTCGACGACCTCGGCGGAGACCCTCGGCCAGGCGAACCGCTGCGCGTGCACGGCGGCGGCGACGCCCATCGCGGCGCGCCGTCTCGGATCCAGCCAGAGGTCGCGCAGCGTCTCGGCGAGCGCGGTCGCGTCGCCGCGCGGCACGAGCACGCCGTCGAGTCCGTCGCGCACGACGTCGCGGTAGCCGGCGATGTCGGAGGCGACGACAGGCGTGCCGGCGGCGAACGCCTCCGTCAGCACCATCCCGAAGCTCTCGCCGCCGAGCGACGGCGCGCACAGCACGTCGGACTGCTCCAGCACGCGGCGCTTCTCGTCGTCGTCGACGCGGCCGAGCACGGTGATGCCGCGGTCGTCCAACAGCAGCGGCTCGACCTCTTCGCGGTTGGCGCCGACGACCGTCAGCTCGACCGGGATGTGCTCGCGCAGCGCCTCGAAGGCGCGCAGCAGCACCGGCAGCCCCTTGCGCTCGACGGCCTGGCCGACGAACGCGATCCGCAGCCTGTCCGACGGCTGCTTCGGCGCGCCGAGGTCCGGCACCGCCACGCCGTTGGGGACCACGCGGTAGCGACCGCCGTAGAAGCGCGTCGCCGTCCACGCCGCCGCCTCCGACACGGCGATCCGCACGTGCAGGTGGTTGAGCATGCGGCGCGCGCCGAGCACGTTCGCGACGTTGTTGGAGAAGCGATTGGCCGAGTACGCGTGGAACGTGCCGACCAGCGGCGCGTTCGTGCTCACGAGCGCGTCCCAGCTCAGTCTCGGCGCGACCGGCTCATGCAGGTGGACGACGTCGTAGCCGCCGCTGCGCAGTTCGTTGCGCATCTTCAGCACGCCCGACGGCGTCGCCATCAGGTTCGAGACGGCGCCGTTGGCGCGGAACCCGATCGTCCCGCCGAGCGGGATCAGGTAGTCCGGCACGGGGCGCGCCTGAGGGGCAGCACCTCTGTGCAGCAACCGACTCCGGCGATCGTCAGGATCGAAGGGCGCCAGTACGCGCACATCGTGGCCGTCGGTCAGAAACGACTCAGCAAGGGCCTCGATGTGCCGAGTGACGCCGCCCGGATAGGTCCACGAATACGGTGAGACCAGGGCTATGCGCATCGGGACGGGATGCTATCGCGGATCTCGGAGTGATCGACTGGGGGCAGCCGAACCTTTACAGAGCTCTCATGCGCCACGCATCTGCGCATGCGCCGAGAGCCCTCCGAATGCTCAGACCGCGGAGACCTCTTCCTCCTCCGCCACGCGGAAAGAGGAGCCGCAGCCGCAGGCCGCGACGACGTTGGGGTTGTCGACCTTGAAGCCGGCGCCCTGCATCTCGTCGACGTAGTCGATCACGGAGCCGTGCACGTACGGCAGGCTCGGCTTGTCGACCAGCAGGCGGATGCCTCTGTCCTCGAACACGACGTCGCCGTCGCGCTCCTGGTCGAATGCGAGCGCGTACTGAAAGCCCGAGCAGCCGCCGCCGCGAACGCCGACGCGCAGTCCGGCCGTGGCGACCTCGGATCCCTGTGAGGCGAGAAACTCGTGGACCTTCTCGGCGCCTTTGTCGGTGAGCGTGATCATGTGCGTCTCCGTCGGGTTCGCTTGAAGCTCAAGCCTGGATGCGCCCCGTGGCGCTCCATTGCTTCATTCAGTGTAGCGACCCCTCGGCGCCACCGCGAGCATCGCTACCCTTGAAGGTCATGGCGACGAGCGAAGAGTTGAAGCAGCGTATCGAGGCGGCGATTCCAGGCGCGGCTGCGCAGGTCTCCGGCGCCGACGGACAGCATTTCGAGGCGGTCGTCGTCGCCCAGCAGTTCGAAGGGCTGAGCCGGATCGCGCAGCACCGGCTCGTCTACGACGTGTTCGAGGGAGAGCTCGGCAGCAGCATCCACGCGCTCTCCCTGCAGACCAAGGCTCCAGTGAGGACTTCATCGTGAGCGAAGAGACGAACCCCCTCCGGGACGCGATCCAAGCGGCGATCGCCGAGAACCCGGTCATCCTGTTCATGAAGGGCACGCCGGAGCAGCCGATGTGCGGCTTCTCCGCGCGCACCGCGGGAGCGCTGCAGTCGCTCGACGCGCCGTTCGCGGCCGTCGACATCCTGCCCGACCCGCGCATCCGCCAGGAGTTGTCGGCGATCTCGCAGTGGCCGACGATCCCGCAACTGTTCGTCAGAGGCGAGCTGGTCGGCGGCGCCGACATCGTCGCCGAGATGTACGAGAGCGGCGAGCTGGCCGAGGTGCTCGGCGTCGAGCAGCCGGAAGCTGCCGCCGCCCCCGAGAGCGAGACCGCCGCCGGCTCGGCGCCGCTCTCGATCGAGAACCGGCTTTCCTGAGGAGGATCCGGCTGTTCTGAAGCGTCAGGCGCGCCCGCGACGCGGGCGCGCCCTTCTCTTGCCTCAGCCTCTGACGACCGTCACGCTGAGCGTCCCGCGGCCGTCGATCCGCATCGCGTCGTCGCGGAAGGCGCGCCAGCGGGTCTTGTCGATCTTCGCCGTCAGCCCGTCGTAGCGCTGGGCGGACTCGAAGCCGCTTCTGACCTGGCCGTAGCTGAGCGCGCCGCTGCCGCTGGAGCCGTCCTCGCCGCTGCCGCCGCCCAGGTCGAGCACGATCGTCGTGCCGTCGCCGCCGTCCGCGCCGTCGAGCGAGCGTCCGGAGAGCCGCAGCGTGCGCTCGCCGAGCGGGGCGTCACGCGGGATTCTCAGCGCGACCGAGATCGTTCTCAGCGGGCCGCGGTCCTCGCGCAGGCGCAGCTTCACGCGCGCAGTGCCGCCGCGTCTGACGGTGCTCGGACCCTTCGCGTCGAGGATCGTCGCCAGCGCCAGCCCGCGCTCGAACGAGATGTCGGCGTCGACCTTCGTCACGTCCAGCGCCGCGTAGCGGGCGGTGTCGATCGCGCTCAGCGCCGTCGTCACGTCGCCGCCCATCGCGAGCGCGAGCGCCGGCACGCCGCTGGTGTCGGACCCGTTGACGACGTAGCGGTTGCAGAATCTCAGCGGCGTTCTCTGACCTCTCACCGTCACACGCAGGCAGAGGCGACCGGTCTCACGCGCCGTCGCGCCGTCGAACGCTGTCGTGACCGCCTGCGCGACGGCGAGCGGCGCGACCGTCGGCAGCAGCCCGTAGCCGAGCGGATCGCCGACGGCGGTCTCGTCGGCGACCTCGGTCCGCTGGCGCACCGTCTTGCCGCGGTCGCGGTCGCGCACCGTCACGGTGACCGGCGTCGTCGGCGCTCTCTCGCCGACGCTGCCGACGACCGCCGACGAGGCGTCGTTGGAGAGCGTGCCGAGCGTGTGGCCGGGCGCGGCGAGCTTGTAGGAGGTCGACTCGCTCGTGTCGAGCGGGTTGTCGATCACGGTGAAGACATACGCGTCCTGGAGCGGCAGCGAGCGGCGTCCGACGCCGTCGAACTGATGCCCGAAGCCCCAGATCGCGTTGCCGTCGCGGTAGGTGACGGTGCCGATCGCGCTCAGCGCGAGCGCGCCGGTCGAGTAGGCCGCGCCCATCGAGGCGCCCGGCACCAGCGGCTGCGGCGCGAAGCTGGCCAGCGGGCCGACCGGCGCCGCGACGAGCGTGCGCCCGTGCGCGCGGCTGGACTCCTCCGCGAGCTTGGCGAGCGCCGGCGAGAGACCGCTGATCATCAGCGGCGTCGCGACCGCTCTGGCGCTCGCGCGCTCCGCCTTGGTCGCCGCGCGCGCGCCCGACGGCGGCTTCACGGCGAGCCCGAGCATCCGCTGGATCGGCGTCACGAGCCCGACGTCGTTGCCGTACTGCCCGACCGTCGCCGAGACCGCGCCCGCGTTGCCGATCGCGCCGTCTCTGCCTGCGCAGTAGACGGGCGAGCCGGAGAAGCCGGAGGCGATCCCGCTGCCGGCGACGGCGTCGCCGGTGACGCGCACGAGGATCCTCGGGCCGCTTCCGTCGATGTCGTTGACGACGTCGAGCACCTCGACGCCGAAGCTCGTGATCTCCGTCCCCTGCACGACCGTGCGCGCAGTGCACGTCATGCCGCGGTGGATGTCGGAGAGCGGCACGATCGGATCTCTGGCGGCGGCCACGGCCGGCGCTGCGAGGGTGGCAGCGAACGCTGTCACGGTGATGACGCGGGCGTACATCCGCGGCACTGTAGTCATCGATCCTGAAGCTGAGCTGTGCGGCGAACGCGCCATTCAAGCTGCTCTACGATCCGGTGCGAGTCGCAGATCACCGCGCCGTCGTCGGACACCAGCAGCGGCACGCGCGGCTGACCGCTGAGGGCCTCGACCTGCGCCCGGCGCGAGCGGCGATATGGCACGCGCACCTGCTCGTAGGGGATCCCGGCGCGCCGCAGCGCCCGCGCGACGCGCCCGCACGGGCACAGCACGTCGGTCGGCGTCGGACAGCGGTAGAGCGTCGTGACCGGATCATCCATTCCGTGCGAAGTGTGACGAAGTGCATGTTGAATCGTGGAGATCGACTAGGGTCGCCGGCATGGCGTCCGTTGCGATCGTCACCGACACGTGCCATTACCTGCCGCGCCAGCTGGTCGCGGCGCGGGGGATCCACGAGGTCAGCCTCTACGTCCACTGGGACGGGCGCGAGGACAGGGAGTCCGCGCTGCCGGACTTCGACCGCTACTACGACCACCTCTCCTCGACGCCGAGCCTGCCGACCACGTCGCAGCCGTCGATCGGCGACTTCCTCGCCGTCTACGAGCCGCTGCTGGACGCGGGGCGCGACATCGTCTCGATCCACCTCGCGGGCGGGATGTCGGGCACGGTCGGTGCCGCCCAGCAGGCGCGCGAGCAGCTGGGCGAACGCGCGCCGCGCGTGCACGTGCTCGACTCCGAGAGCGCCTGCGGCGGCGAGGGGCTCGTCGTGCTGGCCGCACACGCCGCCGCCGTGCGCGGGACCAGCGCGGAGGACGTCGTCGCCCACGCGCGCGCCGCGCGCGCGGAACTGAAGATGTGGTTCGCGATCGACACGCTCGAGTTCCTGCGCCGGGGCGGCCGGATCGCGGCCGCGCAGGCGTGGGTCGGCTCGGCGCTGCGGATCAAGCCGATCCTCACGGTCGACTCGGAGATCACGCCGATCGAGCGCGTGCGCACCTCCGGGCGCGCGTTCGAGCGGCTCGTCGACTATCTCCGCACGCGCAAGGACGACGGCGCCGAGGGCTGGGTGATCCAGCACATCCAGGCGCCGGACGAGTGCGCGCGGCTGGTCGCGCGCGGGCGCGAGATATTCGGCACCGACCCGGTCTTCGTGTCGGAGGTCGGCCCGGTGATCGGGACGCACGTCGGGCCCGGCCTGCTGGGTGCCGGCGCCGTGCCGCTCAGTTACCTGTCCTAGCCGGCCGGTAGGCTTCGCTCTCCGAAGCTCCCAAAAGCTGCAGAACTTTCACGTTTCCGATCCACCGAGAGCGGAAACTGTGTGGACTCGGGAACTTGCGAGAGGGCGACAGGTCGTCGTTTCACTCGCGAGAACAACGCACAAGGGAGACCGGGGATGGACCTTCTCCAGATCATCGGCATCGTCGTCGCCGTGTGGATCGCGCTGTCCGCGCTGATCGTCGCGGTCACCGTCGCAGCCGGTCGTGCCGATCGCCGTGACCGCCGCTTCGGCGGCATCGGGGCGAAGGCGGCGAGAGCCGCCCTGCCAGGGCAGCAGAGATCGCGTTTCCGCACCCGGCGCGCCGCCCCGGTGGCGCAGCGCAGCGCGCCGGATCAGCGGGCGCAGGCGGCGATGCGGGCCGCGATCCGCTAGCGGCGCGGCCCGCGAACCCCGGGCCGGGCGCACCGGATCGGGGCACGCGCAACGACTCCGCTGCAGCGAATCGCGGTGCGGGCCGCGATCCGCTGGCAGCGGATCGCTCGCCCGCGCCGGGCGCTGCTAGCGGCGGCGCCGCTTCTTCCGGCGGCCGAACAGGATCCCGCCGACGGCGGCGATACCGCCGCCGATCACGAAGCCGGTGACGGCCGCGGCGACGATCGCCTCGGTCTGCTTCGCGGCCAACTGCTTGCGCCAGTCGGTCAGCTCCTCGACGTGGCCGCGCAGCGTCTCCAGCGACGCGCCGAGGTCTCTGCGGTTGGCCTCGATCGAGGCGCGGATCTGTTCCGGCGTGCGCGGTGCGGCGGGCATCAGGAGACCCCTCTGACGGACGGGGTGTCGTCGCCCGACACCGTCTGCTTGATCTTCTTCGCCTCTGCGATCGCCATCTCCGGCGACGGCGGCGAGCCGGCCTTGACAGCCTTGTACGCCAGCATGCCGGCGAGTGCTCCGAGCAGGAACAGCACGAGCGCGACGACGAGGAAGCCGAACCAGTAGTTCTGGCCCCAGCCGCTCAGCTTCCAGACGCCCCAGGCAGCCGATTCGAGCAGGTAGAGCAGGCCGACGACGACGAAGATGCCGGCGGCGATGCCGACGATCGCGCCCTTGACGAGCTTCGTCACTCTGGCGCTGATCTCGGCCTTCGCGAGCTCGATCTCCTCGCGCACCAGCAGCGAGGCCTTCTCGGAGACCTCGGTGATCGCCTGGGCGATGCTTCTGGGTGTCGGATCGTCAGCGGGCAAAGCGCTTGAGGACCGTTGCGAGCAGGAGGCCGCCGGCGAATGCGGCGCCCACGTGCAGCTCGGGTCTGTCGAGGGGCAGGCCGGGGATCGTCAGCGGCGCCTTCGGCGGCGGCGGGCCGGCGGGCGCGCCGAGCGGCACGCTCACGGTCGCCTGCGCGACCGTCGGCGCGGCCTCGCCGGCCGCGGCCTCACGGCCGCCGACGGGCGGGACGCCAGGGTTCGACGCGCTCACTCCGGCGGCTCCTCGCCGAAGGCGCGGGTCCAGATCAGCGTCGCGAGCCGCTGGGTCGCAATGCTGGCGAGCGCGCCGATCCCGGCCAGCAGGCCGGACCAGACGAGTCGCTTGACGAGATCGCTTTCCTTCATCAGCTCAGGCATTCAATCAGCTCTCCCGGCGGCTTCGCGCTAACCCTCGACGCGCTCCAGCCCACCGCAGATCGTCTCGACAATAAGGGTCTTGGCATTCTCATATTCCCGATCGCCGACCGGGAGCAACGAGAAGATCCAGCCTGTCAGAACCTGCTCGACGGCGCCATAGAAGGCAAGCGCGGCGAAGTCCGGAGTGACGTCGTCGCGGAAGACGCCCTCGCGCTGCGCTCTGTCGACGATCGCCGCGATCTGCACGTACGCCTGGCGGATCTGCGGCAGGTGCGTGCGGCCGAACGTGTTCGCCGCACGTGTGACCTCGACGATGATCACCTTCATCAGGTCCGGGTCGTGCCGGTAGGAGTCGACGATGAACGAGGCGATCGCGTAGAGCTTCTGTCTCGGCGGGATCTCCTGCGCGTCCACCTCGGTGATCGCGTGCAGGAGGATGTCCCAGCGCTCGAGGAAGAGCGTGTCGAGGATCTCGTCCTTGCTCTTGAAGTAGTGGTAGACGAGGCCGTAGGCGACTCTCGCCTCGTCGGCGATGTCGGACACGCGACAGGTGTGGAAGCCGGTGCGCGCGAAGACGTGGACCGCCGCGTCGAGGATCAGGCGCCGCTTGTCGACCGCGGCCTGCGTGCGCGCCATCAGACCGCCGCCTCGACGCGCTGCTCGGGCCAGGCGTAGGTCTGCGGGCGCCGGTTCGCCAGCGACGGCAGCGTCGCGCGGATCTGCCGCTGGCGCTCGAGGTCCAGCTCGGCGACGACGTGCCCCTCGTCGTCCGGCGCGAGCGCGAGCACGAGGCCCCACGGGTCGACGATCATCGAGCGCCCGCCGGAGCGGTTGCCGGGCGGGTGGGCGCCGATCTGGTTGGGCGCCACGACGAAGCACTGGTTCTCGATCGCTCGTGCGCGCACGAGCACCTCCCAATGGTCGCGCGTGGTCGCGAGCGTGAACGCCGACGGCAGCGTCACGACGTGCGCGCCGCGCAGCGCGAGGATGCGGAACAGCTCCGGGAAGCGCAGGTCGTAACAGATCGCCATGCCCAGCTCGACGGGCTCCGCGGCTGCGGCGATGGCGTCGTCGCCGGCGGCAGCAGCGGACGCCGCGACGGGCGCGCTGCCGAGCGCGCTCGTCACCAGCTCCTCCCCCGGCTCCTCGCCGTCGGACTCGCGGTAGGCGGTGCCGGAGACCTCGACGTCGAACAGGTGGACCTTGCGGTAGGTCGCGCGGATCTCGCCGTCGGGGCCGACGTGGACGCTCGTGTTGGAGCGCTTCTCGCGGCCCTCGACGTGCTCGACGATCGAGCCGGCGACGAGGTCGATCTGCAGCTCGCGCGCGGTCGCACGCGCCCACGAGATCGCGGGGCCGTCGAGCGTCTCGGCACCGGCCGCGAGCTGCTCGGGCGTCCCGAGCACGCTCCACTTCTCCGGCAGCGCGACGAGCGCCGCGCCGTCGCGGGCGGCGGCGCGGACGAGTCGATCGGCAACCGCGAGGTTGCGGTCGCGATCCTCAGTAGAGTTCATCTGGATCGCCGCGGCGCGCACGGTGTGGTGATCCTCCAAGGCAGGGCAGATTGACTGGTCAGTCAATCCCGAAGGCCGAAGGATACCGCAGCCGCATGGCGTCATCGACCGACGATCCACACGTCGTCTCCAGCGGGAACTCCGCCCCGGCGAAGGCGGCTGCCAACGACGCCGGCGCGGCGACAGGCAGCCCGCCGAGCGCCGCCGCCACGCCCGCGCCCAGCGCCGCCGTGGTCCTGCCTGTTGACGGCGCTGCGACGGGCGACCTCGCCTTGTCTGGCCCCTTCGGCCCCTACCGCGCGCGCTACGGTGGCGCGCGACCGGCGTCGATCGCCGCGCTGGCGCTCCCGCCGGCGCGGATGCCGCTGCGGCGCGGCACGCGACCGCTGAAGCAATGGCGCTACGTCGGCGTCTACGGCGATCAGCTGATGCTGTGCGTCGGGGCGGTGCGCGTCGGCGTCGCGCAGCAGTCGTTCTGGGCGGTCTGGAGCCGTGCATGGGAAGCGCGATTGCGCGAGCGCACGCGCCTGTCGCACCGGGGCGTGGTGCTCGGGATGGACCGGCCGGGGCGTGTGCAGGTGCGCGCCGACGACGTCGAGATCGACCTGCTGCTGGACGAGGTCGACGGCGTCGAAACGGTCTGCCCGCACGGCGGCGCCTACGCCTGGACACGCAAGCAGGGCGGCGTGCGCGCCCACGGCGAGGTCGTGCTCGACGGCGTCGCGCACGCGCTCGACGCGCGCGCGATCGTCGACGACAGCGCCGGCTACCACGCCCGTCGCACCGCCTGGCGTTGGTCTGCCGGAGTCGGGCGCACCGACGACGGTCGCGACGCCGCCTGGAACCTGGTCGAGGGGATCAACGACCCGCTCACCGGCTCCGAGCGGACCGTCTGGCTCGACGGCGAGCCGCGGGAGACCGCCCCGGCCCGCTTCGCGCCCGACCTCTCCGGCGTCTCGACCGACGACGGCGCGACGCTGCGCTTCGCCGCCGAGGCCGTGCGCGAGCGCGAGGAGAACATGCTGCTCGTGCGCAGCTCCTACCGCCAGCCGTTCGGGACGTTCAGCGGCACCCTCCCGGGCGGTATCGCGCTCGCCGAGGGCTTCGGCGTGATGGAGCGGCACACAGCCCTCTGGTGACCTCTCACGGCTCCCGTCGCTCGTCGCGTTGGCGGCGCAGCTCGGCGAGCAGGAGCTTGGAGTGGAGAGCGCCGATCAGTTCGCGCAACGGCTCGGTGCCCGAAGCGACGATCTCGACGGCGCGGTCGGGGTCGACGCGGGCGGCGAGGCGATGCAGCAGCGTGCCGACCTCCTCCTCGACGAGCGGCTGCAGCGCCTCGCGGTAGCGGATCGTGTCGTAGACGGTGAAGCCGATCGCCTCCTCGAAGCCGCCGGCGCGAAAGCGCGAGATCGCCTCGATGATCTGCACGTCGTCGGCGTCGTAGCCGCGCGAGGTCGGCGTCAGCACGCCGATCTGCTGCATCCGGTCGAGCACGTTGCGCGGCACGTCGTAGCGCTCCTGCACCGCCGTGCGCGAGACGCGCGTGCGCTCGCCCTGGGCGACGGCGCGCTCGATGATCCGGTCCTCCAACTCGACGCGTGCCTCCAGCCGCGCGGG
The DNA here is from genome assembly GCF_030646165.1 of Conexibacter sp. CPCC 206217. Classification (GTDB taxonomy): domain Bacteria; phylum Actinomycetota; class Thermoleophilia; order Solirubrobacterales; family Solirubrobacteraceae; genus Conexibacter. The sequence continues at coordinate 711,287 of NZ_JAUTDO010000001.1, forward strand.
ATCGTCGCGCAGCGCGTCGCGGATCACGCGCAGCGGCATGAAGCGCTCCTCCTGCAGCCGCTTGATCAGCCTGATCCGATCGACGAAGTCGGGCGGGTAGTAGGCCATGTTGCGACTCGTGCGCACGACGTCGCTCTGGTCGCCGAGCAGGCCCTCGCGCAGGTAGTGCTTGATCGTGCCCGCGGACACGCCCGAGCGCTCGGCCAGCTCGCTCATCTTCAGCAGCCCGTTCTCGCGCGGGCTCGCGCCGCCCTCGCCGGCGGCCGCCGGCCCGTCCTCGCGTGACACCGCCTCAGCCAAGGAACGACCCTCGCACGCCGGACGCCGGGCCAGCCGCCGCGCCGGACTCCTTGAGCGCCGCGATCTGCTCGTCCGTATAGCCCGCCTCCGTCAGCACTGCGTCGGTGTCGCCGCCGAGGACCGGGCCCGGGGCGCGGGTCGGATCTCCGGGGGTGCGGCTGAGCTTGACCGGCAGGCCGAGCATGCGGACCGGCTCGACGGCGCCCGGCTGGTCCAGCCCGACGACCATCTCACGCGCGGCCACCAGCTCGGAGTCGAGCGCCTCGTCCAACTCCAGCAGCGGCTCCAGGCAGCAGTCGTGCTCGCGCGCGAACGCCTCCCATTCGCCGCGCGTGCGCGCGGCGAAGATCCGCTCGACCTCGCCGTGGGCGTCGCTGCCGGGCGGCTCGAACTGGCGCTCGATCAGGTCCTCGCGGCCGACGCCGCGGCACCATGCCTGCCAGAACTTCGGCTCCAGCGCGCCGAGCGTCACCCAGCCGTCGGCGCAGGCGTACGGGCGGTAGCAGACGATCGAGCCGGACAACGGCAGGCCGCCGCGCCGCAGCGGCGTCCCGGCCGGGTCGTTGAGCTGCTGCGCTGCTTGCATCGCGAGCCACGACAGCGCGCCGTCGGTCATCGAGACGTCGACGAGCTGACCCTCGCCGGAGCGGTCGCGCTCGCGCAACGCCGCGAGGATCCCGACCGCGCCCATCAAGGCGCCGCCGCCGACGTCGGCGATCTGCGCCGACGCCTGCACCGGCGGCCCGTCGCGCTCGCCGGTCAGCGCCAGCAGCCCGCCGAGGCCGAGGTAGTTGGTGTCGTGGCCGGCGCGGTCGCGCAGCGGCCCGTCCTGGCCGTAGCCGGTGATCGCGCAGTAGACGAGGCCGGCGTTCTCCTCACGCAGCCGCTCGTAGCCGACGCCGAGGCGGTCGAGCACGCCGGGCCGGAACGACTCCAGCAGCACGTCGGCGTCGCGCACGAGCCGCAGCAGCACCTCGCGCCCGGCCGCCGACTTCAGGTCGAGCCGGATCGAGCGCTTGTTGCGGTTGAGTGCGAGGAACAGCGCCGATCTGGCGGAATCCTCGACGCCTTCGACGTACGGCGGCGACCAGCGCACGTAGTCGCCCATCCCCATGTCCTCGACCTTCAGCACGTCCGCGCCGAGGTCGGCGAGCAGCAGCGAGCAGAACGGACCGGGCAGCAGGCGGGAGAGGTCGAGGACTCTGAGGCCCGTGAGCGGACCGCTCATGCCGGCGCCCGTTCCCGCTTCGGCACGCCCAGCATGCTGCGCGTCTCCTCCACGCTCGCCACCCGCCGACCCACGTCGCGCGCCATCCGCACGGCCTGCGCGATCAGGTCGCCGTTGGAGCGCGCCATCGCGCCGTCGGGGAGGTAGAAGTTGTCCTCCAGGCCGGCGCGGACGTTGCCGCCGAGCGTCAGCGCGGTCGCGATCAGCGTCCACTGGGCGCGCGAGATCCCGATCACGCCCCACTCGTTGCCCCCGTCGGGTCCGCCGGGCACGTTCTCCGCCATGTGCGCGAGGTTGCGCGCGGTCGGCCGGATCCCCCCCGTGACGCCCATCACGCACGAGATCTGCAGCGGCTCGCGCAGGATCCCCATGTCCAGCAGCGGGTCGAGGTTGGCGATGTGGCCGGTGTCGAAGCACTCGTGCTCGGGCTTGATCCCCTCCTCGTTCATCGCGCGCAGCAGCGTGATGATCGACTCGAAGCTGTTCTCGAAGACCGTGTGGAAGACGAAGTCTCTGCGTCTGCGCGAGTACTTCGCGTAGTTCATCGAGCCCATGTTCAGAGCGGCGACGTCCGGCTTCAACGCGCGCAGGTAGGCGATCCGCTTCTCCAGCGAGACGCCGAGGGCGCCCGTCGAGTAGTTGATCACGACGTCGCCGACCGCGGCCAGGATCGCGTCGGTGATCGCGCGGAAGTCCTCGATCTCGTACGACGGCGTGCCGTCGGGCGTGCGCGCGTGGATGTGGATCATCGACGCGCCCTCGTCGACCGCGCGGCGCGCCTCCGCGGCGTACTCCGCCGGCGTGTACGGGATCGCCGCGCACTGCTCGCGGTTGGCGATCGCGCCCGAGATCGAGCAGGTGACGATGACGGGATCTTCGAGGCTCATACCGGCACCACCCCATGTCGCTTCCAGGGCCGCTCGACGCGCTTGCCCTCCGCCATCTCCAGCGCGCGCACGATCGTCGGGCGCGTCTCGCGCGGGTCGATCACGTCGTCGATCATTCCGTTCCCGGCCGCGACGTAGACGTCGATCACTCTGCGGTACGCGGCGACCAGCTCGGCTCTCTTGGCGGCCGGATCGTCGGCCTGCTCGACGACTCTGCGCATCACGATCTCGACCGCGCCCTCGGCCCCCATCACGGAGATCTCCGCACTCGGCCAGGCGACGATCAGGTCCGGCTCGTACGCCTTGCCGCACATCACGTAGTAGCCCGCGCCGTAGGCCTTGCGGATCACGACGGTGATCTTCGGCACGGTCGCGTTGGCGACCGCGTGGAGCATCTTCGCGCCGTGACGGATGATGCCGGCCGCCTCGACCTTCGTGCCGACCATGAAGCCCGGCACGTCCTGCAGGAAGACGAGCGGGATCCCGTACGCGTTGCAGAGGTTGACGAAGCGCGCGGCCTTGTCGGCGGAGTCGATGTCGAGGATCCCGCCGAGCTGCTTGGGCTGGTTGGCGACGATCCCGACCGGCCGCCCGCCGAAGCGCGCGAAGCAGGTGATCAGCGTCTTCGCCCACTGCGGCTTCATGTCGAAGTACTCGCCGTCGTCGACGATCCGCCGGATCACCTCGTACATGTCGTACGGCTTGCGGTTGGACTCCGGCAGCACGTCGAGCAGGTCGTCGTCCATGCGGTCGACCGGGTCGCTGACGGGCCGCACGGGCACCGGCGCCTCGCAATGCTGCGGCATGAACGAGAGGTACTGCTTGATCCGCTCGACGCACTCCTCGTCGGAGGCGACCTCGAGGTCGCCGACGCCGGACTTGCGGCAGTGCACGCGCGAGCCGCCGAGCTCCTCCTGCGTCACGTCCTCCCCGACCGCCGCGCGCACGAGGTGCGGGCCGGCGAGCGCCATCGAGCCGCGCCCCTTCACCATCGGGACGAAGTCGGCGAGTCCGGGGATGTAGGCGGTGCCGGCGGCGCACGGCCCCATCAGCGCGGCGATCTGCGGGATCACGCCGCTCATCACGACCTCTTCGCGGAACAGGTGGCCGGAGCCGGCGAAGAGCGAGCCGACCGCCTCCTGGATCCGTGCGCCGGCCGAGTCGAGCAGCCAGATGAACGGGATCCGCTTCGACAGCGCCAGCTCGCGCAGCCGCGTCACCTTGATCTCGCCGGTCATCCCCATCGAGCCGGCCATCACCGTGAAGTCGTAGGCGCAGACCGCGACCATGCGGCCGTCGACCTTGCCGTAGCCGGTGATGACGCCGTCGGCCGGCGCCTCCTTGCCCTCCAGCCCGCGCACGGAGAAGTGGATGCCGGCGTTGATCCCCAGCTCGGTGAAGGTGCCGTCGTCGATCAGCAGCGCAAGCCGCTCGCGCGCGGTCAGCTTGTCGGCCGCGTGCTGTCTGGCGATCTTCGCCTCGCCGCCGCCGAGCGCCGCCTTCGCGCGCCGCTCGTGCAGCTCCTCGACGAGCGGGCGCAGGAGCGACGGCGGCGAGGTCATTGTCCTGTCCATTGCGGCTCCCGTCTTTCGAAGAACGCTCTGACGCCCTCCTGGATGTCGTCGGTCGAGAAGGCGAGCGCGAGCTGGGCGCGGAGGTAGTCGAGCGCCTCCTCGAACGCCATGTCCTGCTGGCGGTACATCGCGTCCTTGCCCATCTTCATCAGCAGCGGCGTCTTGCGCGCCAGTCGGCCGGCCCAGTCGGCGACGGCCGCGTCGTACTCGTCGGCCGCCACGACCTTGTTGACGATCCCGATCCGCTCCGCCTCGTGCGCGTCGAGCTGGTCGCCCAGCAGCAGCAGCTCGTTCGTCTTCTTGCGCCCGACGTTGCGGTAGATCAGCGCCATGATCATGAACGGGAAGACGCCGACGTTGATCTCCGGCGTGCCGAAGCGCACGCCCTCCTTCGCGACGATCAGGTCGCACGCGAGCGCGACGCCGAGCGCGCCCGCGAGCACGTGGCCGTTGGCCGCGCAGATGCTCGGCTTGCCGAGCTGGCCGATCAGCTTGAACAGCGTCGTGAAGCGCTCGATCGCGGCGTACTTGTGCACCAGCGGCGCCTGCGCGGCGAAGCCGCCGAGGTTGCCGCCGGAGGAGAAGACTCTGGCGTGCGTCGAGGTCAGCACGACGCAACGGACGGTGTCATCGTCGCGTGCCGCGGCGAAGGCCGCGAGCAGGTCGTCGAGCAGCTCGTCGGAGAGCGCGTTGCGGGTGTCGGGCTGATCGAGTGAGATCGTGGCGACGGCGTCGGCGACGTCGTAGCGGAGGGTTGCGTAGTCCACGCGGCCAATTCCTGTGAGAAGTAGGACGTTTCACTTCCAACTCTGGCGCCGAACGCGACATGCGTCAAGGCGGACCCGCTGCCGCCGATGCGCAGACAGCACAGGTTTAGGCGGGCTTAACGCGCGGGAACGTTGGCGTCTGGTCGCTTTCCCCAGGCACGGGCCCGGCGACCGTCGTTCGTCCCACGACTCACCAGGAGGTCTCCCTTGGAGACACGTACCAGCACGCGCGGCCGCTCCCTCTCGGTCGCGTTGCTCGCAGCGCTGCTCGCCAGCGCCGTCTCGCTCGCCGCCGCCCAGGCGGCCAGCGCCGCACCCCAACTGCTCGCGCCCGGCATCGGCAAGACGCTCGCCAGAGGCTCGCAGCCGCTCTTCAAGGCACGCGACACCGACCCCAACGCACGCCGCTACAGAGTCTTCATGACGATCTCGAGATCGAAGAAGCTCGACAAGGACGGCGACCTCAAGCAGACGAGAGGCTCCGGCACGTTCACGAGCATGAGACAGTCCGGCAGATACGGCTTCACCTACAAGCCGCCGGCGTACTCGTTCCCTGAGTGGTTCATGCAGGCGCCGGGCACCTACTACTGGCAGGCCTATCACATCGACTGCCGCGTCAAGGGCTGTCACGTGCACAGCAAGGTGCGCTCCTTCAAGGTCGCGTAGCTCGCGCAGGCGGTGGCCTGACCGGCGCAGCCGGAAGTAGGAAGTTCTACTGTTCACTTTCTTCGCCCGCCCACGCGCACCGAGGAGAGACGCCGCATGGCCACCGCCGCCGACGTGCTGAAGCCCGACCACGGCGCTCAGCGCAAGCACTTCATCTTCACCGAGGAGCACGAGCGACTGCGCGAGTCGATCGCGCGCTTCGTCGCCAAGGAGCTGGCGCCGCACGCCGAGGAGTGGGAGGAGACGACCTTCCCCGACTCCGTCATCCGGCGGATGGGCGAGCTCGGCTTCCTCGGCCTCTCGGTGCCCGAGCAGTACGGCGGCCAGGGCGGCGACTACTACGCCAACCTCGTGCTCGCCGAGGAGATGGCCGGCGCCCGCTGCGGCGGCCTCGCGATGGGCGTCGCAGTCCACACCGACATGGCGACGCCGCCGATCCTCGCGTTCGGCACCGAGCAGCAGAAGCAGGCGTACCTGACGCCGGCGATGAGAGGCGAGAAGATCGCCTGCATCGGCATAACGGAGCCCGACGCCGGCTCCGACGTCGCCGGCATCAAGACGCGCGCCGTCCGCGACGGCGACGAGTGGGTCATCAACGGCTCCAAGACCTACATCACCAACGGCCACCGCGCCGACTACATCGTGCTGATGACGAAGACCGGCGACGCGGACGCCGGCTACGAGGGCTTCACCGTCTTCATCGTCGACATGGACCTGCCCGGCGTGATCCGCGAGAAGCGGCTCGAGAAGCTCGGGATGCACGCCTCCGACACCGCCCTGCTCGCGTTCCAGGACGTGCGCGTGCCGGCCGACGCGGTCCTCGGCGAGATCGGCAAGGGCTTCTACCACATCATGTGGGAGCTGCAGGGAGAGCGCCTGATCGGCGCCGCGGGCTGCGTCGCCGGCGCCCAGCTGGCGTTCGACCAGACGCTGCAGTACGCGCTGGAGCGGACCGCGTTCGGCCGTCAGATCGGCAAGTTCCAGGTCACGCGCCACAAGTTCGCCGAGATGGCGACGAAGATCGAGTCGGCGCGGCAGATGGTCTACACGACCGCCTGGCGCTTCAACAACGGCGAGTACCCCGTGCGCGAGATCTCGATGGCGAAGCTGCACGCGGCGCGGATCGCCGTCGAGGTCGCTGACGAGTGCATTCAGATCTACGGCGGAGCCGGGTACATGAAGGAGTATGGGATCGAGCGCGTCTGGCGTGACATGCGTCTGAACCGCATCGGCGCGGGCACCGACGAGATCATGCTCGACGTGATCGGCCGTTCCTACGGACTGTGAGGAGGCTTCGTCATGGGTGAGATCACCGCCGGGCCCGGGTACGCGGTCGGCAACCTCGACGCGATCGGCGCCGGCCCCGGCTTTCGCAAGATCCGCAGAGAGCTGGGCGTCACCGCGTTCGGCATGAACGCGATCGTGCTGCCGCCGGGCTACGACACCGGCAGCCACTACCACGAGCACCAGGAGGAGACGTACTTCGTCCACTCCGGCCGGATCGCGATCACCTTCGGCGACGGCACGACGCACGAACTGGATCCCGGCGGCCTCGCGCGCGTCGACGCGACGACGGTGCGCAACGTCAGAAACATCGGCACCGGCGACGCGATCTACGTGATCGTCGGCGGCAAGGACGGCTACGTCGGGCGCGACGGCGTGAAGGTCAACCCGGACGGGTCCGAGGCGCGGTGAGCGGCGCGGCGCTCGCGTCGTTGCTGCAGCGGATCGGCGCGGGCGCGGCGGCCGGGCGCGGCCGGTGAGCGCGAGCGACCTGCTCGCGCGGACCGGCGCGGGCGCGGCGGCGCGCGCCCGGCCGCTGCCCCCGCTGACGGACCGCCACGTCGCGCTGCGCGCCGAGATGCGCGCGTTCGTCGAGCGTGAGCTGGCGCCGCACGCCGAAGCGTGGGAGGTGGCGCGCGCGTTTCCCGACGCGGCGCTGCGGCTCTGCTGCGAGCGCGGCTTCGTCGGGCTGAAGTTCCCGCCCGAGCACGGCGGCGCGGGCGATCCCGTCGCGGCCGCCGTGTTCGCGGAGGAACTGGCGCGCTGCGGCTCCGGCGGGGTCGGCGCCGGGATCGGCGCGCACGCCGGGATCGCGCTGCCGCCGGTGTGGCGCTTCGGCACGCCCGACCAGCACGAGCGCTTCCTGCGGCCCGGGATCCGCGGCGAGAAGCTCGCCGCGCTCGGGATCACCGAGCCCGACGCCGGCTCCGACGTGGCCGCCCTGCGCACGCGCGCCGAGCAGGTCGACGGCGGTTTCCTCGTGAACGGCTCCAAGCTCTTCATCACCAACGGGATGCGCGCGGACTTCGTCGTGACGGCGGTCAAGACGACCGCCGACGGCGGCCACGGCGGGATCTCGTTCCTGCTGATCGAGCGCGGCGAGGGGATGACCTCGAGCCCGATCGAGAAGCTCGGCTGGCATGCCTCCGACACCGCCCTGATCACGTTCGACGACCTTTTCGTGCCTGCCGAGAACCTGCTCGGCGAGCTGCACGGCGGCTTCAGGCTGATCATGGTCAACTTCGCCTGGGAGCGGCTGATGATGGCGCTCGGCGCCCTCGGCGCGCTCGACGTCGTGCTGGAGCGGACGGTCGCGTTCCTGCGCTCGCGCGCGCGGCGCCCCTCGCAATCGGCGCGCCACCGCGTCGCCGAGGTCGCGACCGCGCTGGAGACGGGCCGCGCATTGACCTACCACGCGCTGCGCCTGCACCTCGCCGGCGCCGACTGCGTACGCGAGGTGACGATGGCCAAGCTCGCGACCCAGCGCGCCGCCTACGACGGCGCCGACAGCTGCCTGCAGATCCACTTCGACGCCGGCGAGCACGCCGAGCCGGCGCTGGAGCGCGCCGTCCGCGACCTGCGCCTCGGCCCGATCGGCGGCGGCACCGACGAGATCATGAAGGAGATCCTCGGCAAGACGATGGGCCTCTGAGCGGCGCCGGGCGACCGGCGCCGCTCGCGGCGCGGACTCAGAGCGCGGCGAACAGCGCTCTGACGTAGGCCACGCAAACCGCTTCCACACGTGCCGCGGGAATCGCCAACCGGACCCCGCGCGTCGCCAGTTCGACGCCAGGCCGTCCGCGCCGTCCGAACAGGCGCGTCAGATGGTCGAGTCCGATCCGCGTGGAGGCGCCGGCGACCTCGTCGGAGAGCAGGCGCGAGCAGGTCCGCGCGACCGCGACCGAATCGGTCGCGAGCATCAGCCGCAGGACGTCGACGGCGTCCTTGTCGTCGAGACGATCGCGCCGGCCGCTCGCCTCCCGCTCGCCAAGCTTGTGCGCCTTGGCGATGAGCAGCGCGGCGTGGCCGGCGACGTTGACCATGCGCGAGCGCGCGTCCTGCGGGTCAAGCGCACGGATCCCCATCGGCTCGTGATCGACGAGTGCCGCCTCCAGCCCCGCGATGCGGCGAGCGGCGCGCCGTCCGTGGTCCGGCAACCGGGCCCCTCGGCGACCTCCGGGCGGGGCCGCTCCATCCGGGACGATCAGATCGAGCGGTATCTCAGCTTCAACGCCCTCGATGGTGGCGGAGGCGAGCCAGATCCCTGGCTCGACATGGCCGCCGATCTCCTGCAGCCGGAACCCGCGAGCCGTCATCGCAGCCTCCAGGGTCGGTTCCTTCACGAGCAATGCCGGGTCGAGCACGAGATCTCCGTCCGTCGTGAACGGGGCAAGCGGGAGCGCATCGACGCCACCGTGCAGGTAGATCGCCTGCGCCCCGACGACGACGATCGCCTCCAGCTGCGGAGCTAGGCCGTCGAGCGCGTCGAGCAGGACGCGGCGCGCCGCGACGTAACGCGGGTCGAGCGTGGGCGTCTGGCTCATGCCGCAGCTGGGACGGACAGCCCGGCGAGCGAGTCCGCGCGCCAGCTCGACTCGTCGCCCGCCATCCAGCTCAACACGGCCTCCCCTTCGGCGGGCATGCGGCCAGTGCCGGTCAGGCAGTCGACGGCGATCTGTGCGGGAGCCACGGTGTCGACCGCGTCCATCCGTCTGACTCCGGTCCAGACGACGTCATCGAACGGTCTCAGAAGCACGACGTTCGCGCCTTCATCCGCGGGCAGAAGTCCGAGCTTGCCGGCGACGCCGTCGACGTGCTCGCAGTAGACCGTCAGGACCGCGGGAGCGGCGACGGGTGCGAGTCGCACTGCCGCGAACGAGCCGGTCACTGCGACGCGCCCCGGCATGTCCGCGAGCGCTGCGTACGCTTCCGCAGCGTCGCGTGCGACGAACCCGCGCGCTGCATTGGCGCTCAGCACGTCGTAGCTCTCGGCCCACCGACGCAGCAGCGCGATCGTCTCGACCGACTCGACTCTTCCGCGCGGCCCTCGCTGCACCAGCGCTTCGCGGTCGAGCGTGTCGAGCATGCGCGAGACGTAGCCGGGCGCCAGTCGGGTCGCGTCGGCGAGCTCGCCGACGCCGTACGGAGGCCGCACGTCGACCAGCGCGCGGATCAGGCGCCCCGACTTCGGACCGCGCACGCGCGCCGCGCCGCGGACAGATGCCTGCGGATCTCTCGTCGCCCCGGACGACGAGATGAACACGGCAGGATCGTCGGCTTGGATGCGCACGTTGCCGGTGGGATCGAGATAGTTGATCTGCTCCTCGACCAGCAGCGTCTGCGCACGCGGCCCGATCCAGGGAGCGATGACCAGCACCGGCACTTCGGGGGCAAGGTTGCGAATCGCTCGGCCGAGTCCCGACAAGATCGTCGGCACATCACGCGGAGGAAGGGATCTCCTGACTTCCAGTGCGAGCCATTCGGCCGTCCCGTTCGGCGCGCTGATCACGAATGCGCGCGTGCCGCCATCCATCGGCGCGTACGCGACCGCCCACGGCGCTGGCAGAAGCGCATCGAGGCGCTCACGTGCTTCTTCCACAAGCGTTTCCTCATAGGCATGATTCCCTATCATCGCAAATCAAACTATACAGGAAAAATTTCTCTAAGATTTGAGTTTGCCGATAAGGAGAACGTCCCGATCGAAGCAATGTCGCAGCGAGGCAACCGGCGCCGACAGCCGCACGGCGGACGTATCGTGCGCCGCCTCACCACGACCACGGCTTCAAGGAGATGAGCATGGGAGTTCTCGACGGGAAGGTCGCGATCGTCACCGGCAGCGCGCGCGGGATCGGCCGCGCGACGGCGGAGCTGCTCTCGTCGCAGGGCGCCAGCGTGCTGATCAACGACCTCGACGGCGACGTCGCGCAGCGGACCGCGTCCGAGATCGCGGGCGAGACGACCGTCTTCGCCGGCGACCTGACGAAGGGCGACGCGCCGGACAGGCTGGTGCAGGCGGCGATCGACGCCTGGGGCAGAATCGACATCGTCGTCAACAACGCCGGCTACACGCTCGACGCGCCGGTCCACAAGATGAGCGACGACTGGTGGCAGCGGATGCTCGACATCCACGTCACGGTCCCGTTCAGAGTCGTGCGCGCCGCCGCGCCGCACCTGCGCGAGCCCGCGAAGGCGGAGCGCGAGCAGGGCGTCGAGGTCTTCCGCAAGATCGTCAACGTCTCCTCCACCTCCGGCACGATGGGCAACGCCGGGCAGGCCAACTACTCGGCCGCGAAGTCCGCCGTCGTCGGTCTCACGAAGACGCTCGCGAAGGAGTGGGGCCAGTTCAAGGTCAACTCCAACGCGGTCGCGTTCGGCTTCATCGACACGCGCCTGACGCAGTCCAAGGACGCGGCGAACACGATGGTGATCGACGGCGAGGAGGTCCAGCTCGGGATCCCCGACCAGCTGCGCGGGATGTCGCAGATGCTGATCCCGCTCGGCCGCGCCGCGAAGCCCGAGGAGGCCGCGGGCGCGATCTTCTTCCTCTGCTCGCCGTGGTCCAACTACGTCCACGGCCAGACGCTGCACGTGACCGGCGGGCTGTTCGGCGGGATGACCGGCTAGCGGACCTTCAGGCCGGCAGGGCTTCGAGCAGCCGCTCGAGGTCCTGCTCGTCGCTCCAGCCGCCGAACGAGGCGCGCAGCAGCTCGTCGCCCGGCAGGAAGCGCACGACGACGCCCGCCTCCAGCAGCGCCTCGGAGCGCGCCGGCGCGTCGTCCTCGTACCACGAGACGAGCGTCGTGCGGTCGCGCGGCAGCACCGTGCGGCCGCGCTCGGCGAGCCGCCGCGCAGCCAGCTCGGCGAGGTCGTGCGCGCGCCGGTGGATCGCGTCCCAGCCGGTCTGCTCGAACAGCTCCAGCATCGCGACCGCGTGCGCGAGCGCAACGCTGCTCAGCGCGGGCGTGTCGAACGCGCCCGCGTCGGCTCTCGGCTCGGCGTCGAGTCCGGCGGCCGGGTCGGCGAGGTTGAGGTAGCCGGGCGTCGGCACCGTCAGCCGCTCGCGCGCCTGCGGCGAGACCCACAGCATCCCGCTCCCGGTCGGGCCGCACAGCCACTTCTGGCCCGAGCCGGCGTAGAAGTCGGCGCCCAGCTCGGCGACGTCGATCGGCACCGCCCCGACGCCCTGGGCGCCGTCGAGCAGCACCAGCGGGGGCGCCTGCGCGAGCGCCGCGGTCGGCGCGAGCGCACCGCTGCGCCAGCTGACGTGCGAGCAGGCGACGAGCTTCGTGCGCGGACCGATCGCCTCGGCCAGCTGCGCCAGCGGCGCCGTGCGCACCTCCACCCCGCGCGCCCGCTGGCCGGCCAGCGGCCCGGTCACGCCCGGGTGCTCCTCGTCGCTGGTGAGGATCTCGTCGCCCGGCTGCAGGTTCAGCGAGACGAGCACGCGGCCGACGCCGTCGGTCGTCGAACTGGTCAGCGCGACCTGCTCGACGGGCGCGCCGAGGTACGCGGCGTAGCCGGCGCGCTGGCGCTCCATCATGTCTCTGTAGCCGACGAAGAACGGCATCCCGCCGCGACCCTCGCGCTCCTCCAGTTCGATCTGCGCGCGCGACGCCGCGGCGGCGACCGACGCGATCGGGCCGTTGGTGCCGGCGTTCAGGTACGCCAGCCGCGACAGGACGGGGAACTGCGCACGCAGATCCGCGAGCGACTCAGCAGTCACGACCGCGAGTTCCCGAGACGCGACGGATGGCGGTGCGCCGCCGTGGGACTCGCAATGCGAAGCACTCAGCCCTTCTGGAGCGTCTTGGCGCGCTTGTCCTGCTGCTCCTGCCAACGCTCCCTCGACTCGCGCATGACCTCGATCGCGGCCTCCTTCGGGAACCAGCCGTCGACCTTGACGACCTTGCCCTCAGGCGTCTTGTAGATCGAGAAGAAATGCGAGATCTCGTCGCGCAGCGGCAGCGAGAGGTCTTCCAGCTCGTTCATCCAGTTCCAGTTCGGGTCCTCGAGCGGGACGCACAGGACCTTGTCGTCGATCCCCTTGTCGTCGCGCATCTTGAACAGCGCGATCGGCTTGACGGGGATGACGCAGCCGGGGAACGTCGGCTCGGAGACGCAGACCATCGCGTCGAGCGGGTCGCCGTCCTCGCCGAGCGTCTCGGGGATGAAGCCGTAGTCGGTCGGATAGACCACGGAGGAGAAGAGGAAGCGGTCGAACTTGATCGCGCCCAGCTCTTCGTCCCACTCGTACTTGTTTCGGCTGCCCTTCGGGATCTCGACCAGGCAGTGGAGGATCTCAGTCATTCGCCCCAACGATACTGGGGCGCGCCCGCGGAACGCGCTCCCGGCGCGGGCGCACATACGCGTACCATGTCCGCGCGATGGCACACGAGCACGGTCACTCACACGGAGCCGGCGGCGTCAGAGACGCGCGCGCGTTGAAGATCGCGCTGGCGCTGATCGTCAGCTTCATGCTGGTCGAGGTCGTCGTCGGCATCATCGCCTCGTCGCTCGCGCTGCTGTCGGACGCGGCGCACATGCTGACCGACGCGGCGGCGCTCGCGCTGTCCCTCTTCGCGCTGAGGATCGCCAGACGGCCGGCGCGCGGCGCGATGACCTACGGCTTCGGCCGCGTCGAGATCCTCGCCGCGCAGGCGAACGGGATCACGCTGCTGCTGCTGGGCACGTGGATCACCTACGAGGCGATCACGCGGCTGTTCGACCCGCCGGCCGTCGAGGGCGGCCTCGTGCTGGCGATCGCGCTGCTCGGGATCGTCGTCAACATCGCCGCGACGTGGGTGCTGGCGCGCGCCAACCGCGAGAGCCTCAACGTCGAAGGCAGCTTCAAGCACATCCTGACCGACCTCTACGCCTTCATCGGCACCGCGATCGCGGGCCTGATCATCGTGCTGACCGGCTTCTCGCGGGCGGATCCGATCGCTTCGATGGTCGTCGCGGGGCTGATGCTGCACGCCGGCTACGGGCTCGTGAAGGCGAGCGGGCGCGTCTTCCTGGAGGCCGCGCCGGAGGGCTTCGACCCGCAGCAGATCGGCCGCACGCTCGCGGCGCACCCCGGCGTCGTGGAGGTCCACGACCTGCACGTCTGGGAGGTGACCTCGGGCTTCCCAGCGCTGTCGGCGCACGTCGTCGTGAGAACGGGGATCGACGTGCACGAGCTGCGGATGGCGCTCGCGGAGGAATTGACCGAGCGCTTCGACCTGCACCACACGACGCTGCAGATCGACCACGAGCAGGGGCCGCTGCAGATCCAGGTCGTGCCCGCGGCGCTGGCGGACGGAGATGCCGCCCCGCCGGGCGGGCGTCAGGCCGGCGAGGGCGTGACGGTGACCTCGCCGAGCGACAGCCGCGCGCCCGAGAAGTAGTCGCCCGCGGGCGAGGCGAGGTAGGCCGCCAGCGCGGCCAGCTCGCCGTCGGTCGTGCGCGGGCCCGGCGTGATCGCGACCGCCCGGACCCCGAACCGCGACCACTCGATCGAGAGCGTCCGGGCCATGTTCTCGGCGGCGCCGCGGATCGCTTCGGCGTGGGGGTCCGGGGCGGCGGGCGCGGGCGCGGGCGCGACGAGCGTCACTCGCCCCGGTCTCCCCCGCTCGATCCAGGCCGCGTTCGCAATCGCGCGGACCGTCACCCAGGCGCCGTCGAGCGTCGCGCGCAGTCCCTCGACGCCGCCGCTCCCGAACGCCGGGCGCAGGTCGTGCACGAGCGCGTCGATCGCGCCGTGCGCAGCGAGCGCGCCCCGCACGTGCTCGCTCGCCGCCTGCTCGTCGAGCGTCTGCGGCAATGTCGCGGCGGTCGCTCCGAGCGCGCCCAGCGACGGCGCGAACGGCCCGCCGCCGCCGAGCGCGATCACGGTGTCGGCGAGCAGGCCGGGGCGCAGCAGTGCGGTCGGATCCATCGGCCGCGAGCCTACCCGGCGCGCCGCCCGACTCGCGCCGGCCGCCTTTCCGAGCAAGGACCGAAGGATTGCTGCCGTAGAGCAGCAGCAATCCTTCGGTCCTCCGCCCAGGCGGCGCCGAACCGAAGTCCGGTGCGGCGGGTAGGCTCGCCGCGATGGCCGTTGCGACCGAGCCGAAGCCGCTGACGCACCCGCTGCCGGGCGGGCGCGAGGGGGCGCGCGTGCGACTGACGCCGCTGCTGGCCGGCGAGCTGGCCGCGCCGCCCGCCTACCTCGCCCGGCGCGACGGTCGGCTCGGGGTGCTGCGCGACCGGCTGCAGGTGCTCGGGAGCAGACGCTCGGGGTGGCTGCAGCTGCCGGTCCCCGCCTTCCTCGTCGAGCATCCGAGCGCCGGACCGCTGCTGGTCGACACCGGCTTCCATCCCAGCGTCGTCGACGGCGTCGAGGCGAACATGGGCCGCGCCGCGCGGGTGCTCTACCACGTGCGGATGGAGCGGGAGCAGGCGATCGCGAAGCAGCTGGAGACGCGCGGGATCGCCGCGACCGACGTCCGCACCGTCGTGATGACCCACCTGCACGTCGACCACGCCAGCGGCGTCTCCGAGTTCCCCGCCGCGACGTTCGTCGTCGACGCGCGCGAGTGGGTGGCGGCGAGCGCGGGCGGCACGCGCAACGGCTACCACGCGCGCCAGTTCGACCACGCCTTCGACTGGCGCACGATCGACTACGGCATGCAGGCGATCGACTCGTTCGCGAGCTTCGGGCAGTCGTTCGACCTCTTCGGCGACGGCGCGGTGCGGCTGCTGTCGACGCCCGGTCACAGCGCCGGCCACCAGTCGGTGCTGCTGCGCCTGAGCGCGCGCGAGGCGCTGCTGACCGGTGACGCCGCCTACACCTGGGCCGCCCTGCGCGACGGCGCGATGCCGCTCGTGCTCGACGACGAGCACCGCTACAGGCGCTCGATCGGAGAGCTGGCGCTCTACCTCAGACAGACCCCCGGCGCGCTCGTGATCCCCGGCCACGACGCCGCGGCGTGGGCGAAGCTGGAGGAGCGCTACGAGTAGCCGGCGCGAGCCGCCGGGCGACGTGCCGCGGCGGGCGAGCTGCGCGGGCCGGCTACGCCGTCGCCGCGCGGCGTTCCTGGCGGACGCGCTGGGCGACGCCCTTGGGGCCGAGCTGCTCGAGCTGCGCGTAGAGCGCCTTGATCTCGGTGAGGACCGCGTCCGCGACCTCCTGCTGCTGCTCGCGCGTCGGCTTCTCGATTCTGTCCCACTGCAGCGGCTCGCCGTACAGCACGAGCACCTTCGGGAACTGCAGCTTCTTCCAGTTGCGCACTCTGACGGAGCCGTAGACCGCGATCGGGACGATCGGCGAGCCGGACTGCAGCGCGATCCGGCCGATGCCGGGGCGGGCGCGGTCGCTGACCTTGCCGTCGCGCGAGCGGCCGCCCTCGCAGTACATCACCAGCGCACCTCTGCGCTCGAGGATCGAGTACGTCGTGATGAAGGCGTCCTCGTCGAACGCGCCGCGGCGGACCGGGAAGACGCCGCCCGGCGAGAAGACCCACTGGCCCGGCGGCTTGAACAGCTGCGACTTCGCCATGAAGCGCACGCGTCGGCGGATGAACGCGCCGACGAAGAAGTGGTCCATGAACGACGCGTGGTTGGGCGCGAGGATCACGGCGCCCTCGTTGGGCACGCGCTCGGAGTGGTAGCCGCGCATGCGGAACGCGATCAGCCCCCACAGGACGGTCAGCACGCGCGTGACCTCGTAGACCCAGTTCGGCTCGTGCGTGCGCGCGCGCTGATGGAACTTGTCGAAGTATTCCTTCTCGCGCGAGTCCTTGTAGACCTGCGCCTTCATGCTCGACAGTCTCGGATCTTGCTCGGCCATCGGCCGCAGCTTACTGCCGTGCCGGGCCGCGCGGCGCGTCCGCCCGTGCTGGACGGACACGCGCTCGCGCCACGGTCAGTGCAGCTCCTCCTCGCGCCCCTGCTGCGGCAGCAGCAGCGCGAGCACCGCAGCCGCCGCGATCACCGCCAGCTCCGCGATCAGCACATGCTCGAGCGCGTCGACGAAGCCCTGGGAGTCGAGCGTCGTGAAGAAGAGCGTGCCCAGCAGCGCGATGCCGACGGCGGAGCCGAGCTGCTGCAGTGCGTTCAGCACGCCGGAGGCCGAGCCGACCTCGTCGTCGGCGACCGCCGCGAGCACGAGGCTGAACAGCGGCGCGACGACGAGGCCGATCCCGACCCCCGCCACCAGCTGCGGCACGGCCAGCTGCCAGGTCGTCACGTCGAGCCCGTTCGCGTCGACGACCAGCAGCAGCGCGACCGTCCCGATCGCCATCACGACCAGCCCGGCGTGCAGCACCTTGCGCCCGAAGCGGGGCGCGAGCAGGGCGCCGCCGAGCCCGGCGCCGATCGCCATCCCGAGCGACTGCGGCGCGAGGCTGAGACCGGCGTGGATCGCGCTGAAGCCGAGCCCCAGCTGCAGGTAGAGCGTCAGCACCAGCATCAGCCCGACCATCCCGGCGAAGAACAGCAGCATCACGAGGAGGCCGCTCGTGTAGGCGCGCTTGGCGAAGATCGAGGTCGTCACGAGCGGGTCGCGCCCGGCCCGCTCGCGCCGCCGCTCGTGCCAGCCGAAGACGATCAGCAGCACGCCGCTGGCGGCCATCATCGCGAACGTCCAAGCCGGCCAGTCCAGCTCGCGGCCCTGGATCAGCGGGTAGATCAGCAGGCCGACGGCGAGCGCGACGAGCGCGGCGCCGACGCCGTCGAGGTTGCTGACGCCGTCGGTGCGCGACTCCGGCAGCAGCGCGATGCCGGCCGCGACGGCGACGATCCCCAGCGGCAGGTTGACGAGGAAGACGAGGCGCCAGCCGGTCCCGAACAGGTCGGCGTCGACGAGCGCGCCGCCGACGATCGGACCGAGCACGGCGGACAGGCCGATCACGGGGCCGAAGAGGCCGAACGCCTTCGGCAGCTCCTCGGTCGAGAAGGCGGAGCGGATGATGCCGAAGCCCTGCGGGATCATCAGCGCGGCCGCGAGGCCCTGCAGCAGGCGGAACGCGATCAGCACGCCGCTGCTGGGCGCCACCCCGCACAACAGCGAGCAGACGGTGAAGGCGGCGGTGCCGATCAGGAACAGGCGCCGGCGGCCGAACAGGTCGCCGAGGCGGCCGCCGAGCACGAGCCCGACGGCGAGCGCCAGCGCGTAACCGCCGACGATCCACTGCAGCGCGGTCGTGGAGGCGTGCAGCTCGGCGCCGATCGACGGCGCGGCGACGTTGACGATCGTCCCGTCGAGCAGGTCCATGCACTCGACGGCGAGCACGACGAAGAGGATCAGCCAGCGGCGCGGGTGGCCGGCTGAAACGGCGGGAGCGGCGGGAGCGGCGGGAGCGGATTCGGTGGTGGCGGCAGTCACGGGGGCCTCGCGATGCGAACGGTGTTTGCTGGATACGAACGATGTTTTCTAGTTCGAACACTGTTCTAGCGTACAATCGCTGTTCGTGTCAACCGATCCCGAGCTCCCGCCCGCCCCCTGGTCACGCAGCAGACCGCGACGCGTCCCGTCGAAGGCACCGCTGACGCAGGACGCGATCATCGAGACGGCGCTCGCGATTCTCGACGCCGAGGGACTCGACGGGATCTCGATGCGCCGGATCGCGGAACGGCTCGAGACCGGCCCGGCCTCGCTCTACCAGCACATCGCGGACAAGGAGGAGCTGCTGGAGCAGCTGCTCGACCGCGTGCTCGGCGAGGTCGAGCTGCCGGCGCCCGACCCGGACGACTGGCAGACGCCGTTGAAGCAGATGCTGCGCGAGCTGCGCAGCGTGCTCGCCGCGCACAGAGACCTCGCCTACGTCACGCTGGGGCGGGTCCCGACCGGCCCCAACGGGCTGCGCGGCGCGGAGACGCTGCTGGCGATCATGCGCGCCGGCGGGGTGCCAAGCCCGATCGCCGCCTACGCGGTCGACTCGCTGGCGCTGTTCGTCGGCTCGGTCGTCTACGAGGAGGCGATCCAGGTCCAGCGGATGGGCGACACCGGCGCGGAGGCCGAGTACTTCGAGGGGATCCGCAGATACTTCGCCGCGCTCCCCGCCGAGCGCTTCCCGACGCTCGTCGCGATGGTCGATGACCTGACGCGCCACGGCGACCACGAGGACGAGCGCTTCGAGTTCGCACTCGACGTCCAGATCCGCGGGATCGCGGCGCTCATGGCCGAGCGCGAGCGGTGAGCGGGCCGCGCCGCGCAACGGTCCTGCGCCGCCGCGCGCTGGCGCTGACGGCCTTCGTCGCGTTCTTCGTCGTCGGCTTCTTCGCGGTGCGGGCGGGGCTCGACGTCGTCCGCGGGTACGACCCGCAGGGCGCGAGCGTGACCCACGTCGAGCTGCGCAGCGACGCGCTCGACGGGCGGACGGTCGAGCAGACCTACGTGACGCCCGACGGCGCCTCCGCCGGGCGCCCGCTGCTCGTCTTCCTGCACGGCCGCGGCAGCGACGGCAACGACTCCAACCTCTCCGACGAGCTGTTCGCGGCGCTGCGCAGACTCGGCCCGCGCGCGCCGGTGATCGTCTTCCCGGACGGCGGCGAGGCGTCGTACTGGCACGACCGCGACGACGGCGCGTGGGGTCGCTACGTGCTGCGCGAGGCGATCCCCGCCGCCGTGCGTCGGCTCCACGCCGACCCCGACCGGATCGCGATCGGCGGCATCTCGATGGGCGGCTTCGGCGCCTACGACATCGCTCGCGCGCGGCCGGGCCGCTTCTGCGCGGTCGGCGGCCACTCGGCGGCGCTGTGGCAGTCGGCCGGCGACACGGCAGCCGGCGCGTTCGACGACGCCGCGGACTTCGAGCAACACGACCTGATCGCGGCCGCGAGCGAGGACGCGTCCCCCTGGCGCGGCATGCCGCTGTGGCTCGACGGCGGCGACGAGGACCCCTTCCGCGGCGGCGACGACGCCTTCGCCGCCGCGCTCAGAGCCGGCGGCGCGAACGTGCAGCGTCACATCTGGCCCGGCGCCCACGAGGGCGACTACTGGCGCGCCCACATCGGCGAATACCTGCGCTTCTACGCGAACGCGCTGGCGAACTGCAGACGCTGAGCCGGCGACGACCTGCATTCCCGGGTCGGACATCGACCCGAGAATGCGCCTGTCCAGGGCTACCGCCGCGCGACGTAGACCGCGAGGAAGTCCTTCAGCTGGCGGCCGCGGTGCAGGAATCCGCGCAGCGTCTTGCCGGTCGCGCGGTGCGTCAGCTGCAGCTCGACCTCGCGCACCCGGTAACCGGCGCGGACGGCGTCGACGGTCATGCCGATCTCCATCCCGAAGCGCGGCGCGAACGGGACGACGGCGGGCAGCATCTCGGCGCGCAGCGCGCGCTGGCCGGAGATCGGCGCGGTCGTCGCGAGGCCGCAGCGACGTCGGATCGCCCAGCGCGCGAAGCCGACCGCGAGCCCGAAGCCACCGCCGACGCGGCGCGCGAAGGCGGCGACGGCGAGGTCGGCGTCGCCGCGCGCGACCGTGTCGACGAGCTGCGCGAGCGCCGCCGCGCTGGTCGCGAGGTCGCCGTCGCACAGCAGCACGACGGGGGGATCCGGCTCGTCGGCGAGCGCCAGCAGGCGCTGGGCGCCGAGCGTCGCGGCGCCGCCCTTGCCGATGTTGCGCGGGGAGCGCACGACCTCGGCGCCGTGCGCGGCGGCGACCTCGGCCGTGCCGTCGGTGGAGCCGTCGTCGGCGACCACGACGCGCGCGCCCGGGAAGACCTCCTGCAGCGCCGCGAGCGTCGCGGGCAGCCGATCGGCCTCGTCGTGCGCGGCGATCAACACGACCGGCGCTCTCCCGCCGGGCGTCGGGGTGGGGTCAGGCGTGTGGGGGGAAGCTTCGTCGGTCATCGGGCGCGGCGGCTATTCTGGCGCTCCACGGAGCCGGCTGCGGCGCCGTTCCCCGTTGCGCATCTTCTAGGAGGTCCCCGTGGCTGACGTCGAGGCCCACATCACCGGCACGATCTGGAGAATCGAAGTCGAGGTCGGCGACACGATCGACGAGGGCGACACGGTCGTGATCCTCGAGTCGATGAAGATGGAGATGCCGGTCGAGGCCGAGGATCCCGGCACGGTCAAGGAGATCCGCTGCACCGAGGGCCAGGCGGTCTCCGAGGGCGACACGCTGGTCGTGCTCGAGTAGATGGACGACGCCACGCCCCGCGTCGCCGCCGCCGCGCACCGATGAGCGACCCGACCCCCGAAGGCGTCGCCGAGGGCGGCCGGCTGCTGCTCGCCGAGCCCGCGCCCGGCGTCGTGCAGCTGACGATCTCCAACCCCGCCAAGCGCGGCGCGCTCGACGAGCCGCTGCTCAACGCGCTCGTCGAGACGCTGACCGCGATCGACGCGCGCTGCGTGCTGCTGACCGGCGAGGGCAGGTCGTTCTGCGCCGGCTACGACATCGGCGCGCTGTCCTCCGACGGTTACGACGACAGCGACGGGCATCCGTTCCAGTCCGCGCTCGCGGCCGTCGCCGACTATCCGTATCCGGTCGTCGCGGCGCTCAACGGCTACGCGATCGGCGGCGGCCTGGAGCTGGCGATCACCTGCGACCTGCGGATCGCCGCCGCCGGCGTGCAGTTCGGAATGCCGCCCGCGAAGCTCGGCGTCGTCTACAACCACGGCGGGATCAACCGCTTCGTGACGGCGATCGGCGCCGCGCGCACGCGCGAGCTGTTCCTGACCGGGCGCCGCGTCGAGGCCGAGACGGCGGAGCGCTGGGGGCTCGTCAACGAGGTCGTGCCGGCGGACGAGCTGCCGACGGCGGCGCTCGCGCTGGCCGTCGAGATCGCCGCCAACGCACCGCTGTCGCTGCGCGGCAACAAGGCCGCGATCGCCGCCGTCTCGGCAGCGGCCGGCGCGCTCGACGACGCGACCGCCGCGGCGCTCGACCGCTCCCGCCGCGAGGCGTTCCTGTCCGACGACCTGCGCGAGGGCCTCGCCGCCTTCGCCGAGAAGCGCCCGCCCGTGTGGCGTGGGCGCTGAGACAGCCGCCGGCCTACGCGGCGGCGGCCGCGCTCGTCTGCTCGCCGTCGGCGACGGGCGCCGCGCTCACGGCGGCCGCACCGCTCGCCGTGGCGGCCAGTTCGCTCGCCGTGGCGGCCAGTTCGCGGGCCGTCGCGTCGTTCGCGGCCGCCGCGGTCGCCGCCTGCGTCTCCCCGCTCCCCGTGAGCGCCTGCACGACGCGCGCCGTCAGTGCGTCCGGAGGGCCGTACAGCTCGACGGCGGGGGCGTTGTGCGGGGCGATCGTCAGGCGCGTGCCGTCGTGGACCGGGCTCGCCGCCACCTCGACGTCGGCGCGCGGCCAGGCCGCGAGCGACCTCGTCGGGTACGGGACGGGCCCGCCGCCCGGCCGCGTGCGGGCGGACAGCAGGTGGACGGAGCCGTCGCTGACCGCGACGAGCACGGCCTCGGGCAGACGGACCTGGCGCGGGCGGCCGAGTGCGCGCTGCATCAGCCCGACCGGGCCGTCGGCGAGCGCGTGCCCGAACGCCTTCCAGCCGCGCGGGCGCATGAACTGCGCCGCTGCGACGACGTCCTGCACCTGCTCACCTGCTGCGCGGTCGTACCGCTGCGCCCATCCGTCGGCCTGCTGCGCGGTCATCCCAACCTCCCTGCCAGATCCCGGTGCGACGATCCTTCCAACAGGAACATGGCAGAACAAGGCCATCCGGCCACTGCTGGCGCGCCCACCGCTGGACATTTGTGCGAGCGGTTCCCGCGACGCAGTCATCGCTAACGCTCAGGTAGACCGTTGGGTCAGCACGCGAGAGGCCGCTCGGGGCGCTCGCTGAAACATCGATGCGAACAGCAGTTCGCTCGCCACGAGTGCTACGAACTTTCTCGCAGAATGCGGAAAAGATGTCGTCCGACGGTCGACATAACCTCCGGATTGCCGCCGTCATTCACTCCTAGGTAGACCAGGCTGCGGAGAGCCTGAGCGATGATCGAGATCGAGGCACGACTGGACGAGCTCGAGCAGCTCGGGCTCACGCGCCGCACCCGCCTGGTGAGCGGCCCGCAGGGGCCTCGCGTCGTGCTCGACGGCAAGCCGGTCCTGCTGCTGTGCTCGAGCAACTACCTCGGTCTCGCCGACCATCCCGCCGTGCGCGAGGCCGCCGCCGACGCGGCGATGCGCTGGGGCGTCGGCGCGGGCGGCTCACGGCTCGTCTCTGGCACGATGACGATCCATCGGCGGCTGGAGGAGCGCATCGCCGCCTTCCAGCGCCGGCAGGCGGCGCTGCTGTTCGGCTCCGGCTACCTCGCCTCCGTCGGCGTCGTCTCCGCGCTCGCCCGCCCCGGCGACGTCGTCTTCAGCGACGAGCACAACCACGCCGCGACCGTCGACGGCTGCCGCCTCTCGCGCGCCGACGTCTTCGTCTACGAGCACGGCGACGTCGAGCACCTCGAATGGGGCCTGCGCGAGGCGGAGGGCCGCGGCGCGCTGATCGTGACCGACGGCGTCTTCTCGCTCGGCGGCGACGTCGCGCCGCTGCCCGAACTGGTCGAACTGGCCGCGCGCTACGACGTGCGCCTCGTCGTCGACGAGGCCCACGGTCTCGGCACGCTCGGCCCCGGCGGCCGCGGCGCCGTCGCGGAGGCCGGCTGCGAGGACGGCGTCGACGTGATCGTCGGCTCGCTCGGCAAGGCGCTCGGCTCCTACGGCGCCTACGTCGCGTGCGACCAGCGGATGGCGCGCTACCTGACGGGCGCCGCCCGCTCGCTGATCCACTCGACCGCCCCCTCCCCGCCCGCCGTCGCGGGTGCGCTGGCGGCGCTCTCGCTACTGGAGGAGCAGCCGCGCCGCGTCGAGAAGCTGCAGTCCAACGCCGCGCTGCTGCGGGCCGAGCTGAGCGCCGCCGGCTTCGACGTCGCACGCGACCAGCGCACGCCGATCGTGCCGCTCGCGCTCGGCGCGCCCGAGACCGCCGTGCGCACCTGCGAGAAGGCGCTGGAGCGCGGTGTCTTCGCGCAGCCCCTGCTGCCGCCGACGGTTGCCGCCGGGACTTCCCAGTTGCGGCTCGCGGTGATGGCGTCGCACTCCAAGAGCGAGCTGAGAGACGCGGCCAGGGCACTGACGCAGGCCGCGACGGCCGCCGGAGCGCGCCCGCAGGAGCGGCGCGAAGCGATCCCTGCGCCGACCTCCGCGCGCGCTGCCGCCGTCGTGCTCGACCAGGACGCCCCCAGGGCGCGCCGCGCCGAGCTGTGGGACGACGGCGAGGGCGAGCTGTGGGTCGAGCGTCGCAAGGCCGCGCCGGCAGAGGTCTCCGCCGCCGGCGGCGGCGGACGGCCGTTCGACGCCGAGCTGGACGGTCCGCCGCGGCCGCGCGCCGCGCGCGACCAGTCGCGGGCCGATCAGGCGCGCGCCGGCCAGGCGCAGGGCATCTTCGACGTCGAGGCGCCCGGCACGCTCGTCGAGCACGCCGCGTAAGGCGCGCTCGCACGAACGCCCGGCGGAGGGACCGGGCGTTCGCGGGGGAGGAATCGCTTGCTTGCAGCTGTGCGGGGGAAGTTGGACGGAGCGGGCTCTGCCAGTGGCTTACGCCCACCCCGTGGCACGTATCCATTCATCCGTCCCTCAGTCGAACCTCATCGCTTCATAAGGAGGACCTAAGGGCGCTGTTACGCGGAGGTCTCCGCGTGTTACGTCGATGTATCATCGTCGCCATGACTCCTGCGCTCGACCTCACCGGCGTCTCGCTGTGGCGCTGGGACGCCGAGCAGCAGCGCGAACGACACCTGCTGCGCGACGTCGACTGGACCGTCCGCCCGGGCGAGCACTGGGCGCTGCTGGGCGCCAACGGCGCCGGCAAGACGACGCTGATGAACGTCGTCGCCGCCGTCCACCACCCGAGCGACGGCACCGCCGACGTGCTCGGCCACCGGCTCGGGCACGTCGACCTGCGCGTGCTGCGCGCGCGGATCGGCCTCGTCGAGGCGAGAACGAGCCGCGCCTTCCGCCAGCGCCTGACCGCGGAGCAGGTCGTGCTGACGGGCGCGACCGGCACGATCGCGCTGCGGCCGGCGAGCATCGACGACGCGACCCGCGCCCGCGCCGCGGGCCTGCTGAGCCGCTTCGGCTGCGATGAGCTGGCCGATCGCCCCTACGACAGCTGCAGCCAGGGCGAGCGCCAGCGCGTGCTGCTCGCGCGTGCGCTGATGCGCAGTCCGTCGCTGCTGCTGCTCGACGAGCCGGCGACCGGACTCGACCTGCCCGGGCGCGAGGCGCTGCTGAGCGCGGTCGCGACGATCGCACGCGAGGAGCCGGAGACGGCGACCGTGACGGTCACCCACCACGTCGAGGAGCTGCCCTCCTCCACCACGCACGCGCTGCTGCTGCGCGACGGCGCCGTCGTCGCGTCCGGCCCGGCGGTCGCGACGATGAACGGCGCGAACCTGTCCACCACGTTCGACACCCCGGTCCGCGTCGACCACGTCGACGGCCGCTGGATGGCGCGGGCGCAAGCGTCGTGGTGACCCT
The DNA here is from genome assembly GCF_030646165.1 of Conexibacter sp. CPCC 206217. Lineage (GTDB taxonomy): Bacteria > Actinomycetota > Thermoleophilia > Solirubrobacterales > Solirubrobacteraceae > Conexibacter. The sequence goes on from NZ_JAUTDO010000001.1 coordinate 736,438, forward strand.
CACCGACGCCGAAGCGCTGCGCCGCGCGCGCGACGCGATCGAGCAGTGCGGCTGGGAGGCGGCGACGATGGAGCGGCTCGCCGCCGCGCTCGGCGTCTCGCGGATGACGCTGCATCGCCGCGGGGTGCGGCGCGAGCACGTGCTGCAGGCGCTCGGCGAGTTGCTGCAGGACGACTACCGCCGCGCCCTCTGGCCCGCGCTGACCGCGACCGGCAGTGGCAGCGAGCGACTGCGGCTGGCGCTGCTCGGCCTCTGCGAGGTGACCGAGGCCAACCTCGCGCTGCTGGCCGCGATCGACAGCGCCGAGCGCGACGAGATCTTCCATGAAGGTGGAGACGCCGTCCTCACCCACCCGGTCTTCACCGAGCCGCTGCAGGCGCTGCTGCGCGACGGGGTCGCCGACGGGTCGCTGACGCTGGCGCCGGACGAGCAGCTCGACGAGGTCGCGACGGTCCTCTTCAACCTGCTCTCGTGGACGTACCGCCATCTGCGCCTCGCGCACCGCTGGCCGCCGCAGCGGGCGACGGAGGCGGTGACGCGGCGGGTGCAGCGGAGCGTGGCGGCGTAGAGGCCGCGGCATCGGCGCCGGCCGCGGCGTTCTCGTGCGCGGCGGCGTCGCCGGATACGACGTCCTGCGCACCCTCGACCCCCTCCCCCGGCAGCGACAGCCGCAGCAGCGCGCCGCCGCCGGGCGCCGCCTCGGCGGTGACGCTGCCGCCGTGCAGCTCGGCGACCTGCCGCACGATCGCGAGGCCGAGGCCTGAGCCGGGCATGCCGCGCGCCCCCGGCGCCCGGTAGAAGCGCTCGAACACGTGCGGAAGGTCCTGTTCCGCGATGCCGGGGCCGCGGTCGCGCACGCTCAGCTCGCCGCCGGCGTCGAGCGTGACCGTCACCTCCGCCCACGGCGGGCTCCACTTCGCCGCGTTGTCGAGCAGGTTCGCGACCGCGCGGTCCAGCCGCGCCGGCACGCCGCGCACGACGCACGGCTGCAGTCTCGTCGCGAACAGCGGCGCGGCCGGGCGCCGGCGCGCACGCACGACCGCCTCGGCGACGAGCAGGTCGAGACGTACGTCCTCGACCGAGACCGAGGGCTCCTCCTCGCGTGCCAGCTCGACGAGATCGCCGACCAGTCCGCTCAGCTCGTCCAGCTGCTCGACGACGTCGCGCAGCAGGCGCTCGCGCTCGTCGGCCGGCAGCCCCGCCGGCAGCGTCAGCACCTCGATGTTCGTGCGCAGGCTCGTGAGCGGCGTGCGCAGCTCGTGCGAGGCGTCGGCGACGAGCTGGCGCTGACGCCCGACCGACACCTCCAGCGCCGCGAGCATCGCGTTGAACGAACGCGCGAGCCGCGCGATCTCGTCCTCGCTCCCGCCGGCGCCAGCGCTCCCACCGACCTCGATCCGCCGCGTCAGGTCGCCGGTCTCCCCGACGTGCTCGACGGCCGCCGTCAGCTGCCCGACGGGGCGCAGCGCGGTGCGGGCGACGAGCCGGCCGAGCGCGGCGGCCAGCGCGATCCCGCCGAGGCTGACGAGCACCAGCACGAGCGCGAGCCGGTCGAGCGTGCGGTCGACGTCGGTCAGCGGGCGTGCGACCTGCACGGCGAAGCCGGGTCGCAGCGGCGAGGTCAGGACGCGCACGCCGGTGTCGTTGATGCGCGCGTCGGAGAAGAACGCGTCGTGCTCGCCGGCCGCGACGGCGCGGGCAGAGCCGCCGACGGGCAGCGCCGGCGCGCCGCCCGGCGGCCAGACGCGGTTGCCGTCGGCGTCGATCAGCGCGACGTAGGTCGTCTGCAGGCCGAGCGCGTCGCGCGGGGTGGCGTAGCGACCCGCCAAGCCGAGTCTGCGCTCGCGGTCCTGCGGAGGCGGCGGGGCGCCGCCGGGCCGCGCCGCGACGACGGGCGGCGGCTGGATCTCGATCGCGGCGCCGCCACCTCCAGCCGCACCGTCGAGCCCCGCGCCGCCGCCGGCGACGGCTGGTCCGCTCAACCGATCGCCGCCGCCGTCGATCATCACCCGCAGTCTCAGCGGCGAGTCGGCGACCTGGCGCAGCTCGCCGTCGAGCTGGCCGCGCAGCTCGCCGCGCACGACGACGTAGACGATCCCGGATGCGAGCACGATCGCGACGGCGACGGCGGCCGCGGCGACGAGCGCGAGCCGGCGCCGCAGCGTCATCGCTCGCGCAGGACGTAGCCGACGCCGCGCACGGTGTGGATCAGGCGCGGTTCGCCGGCTGCCTCGGTCTTGCGCCGCAGGTAGCCGACGTAGACCTCCAGCGAGTTCGACGTCGAGCCGAAGTCGTAGCCCCAGACGTGCTCGAAGATGACGCTGCGCGGCAGCACCTGGCGGGGATGGCGCAGCAGCAGCTCCAGCAGCAGGAACTCGGTCCGCGTCAGCTCGATCTCGCGCCCGCCGCGCTCGACCTCGTGTGCGACCGGGTCCAGCGCGAGGTCGCCGAAGCGCAGCAGGTCGCGCTCGTCGGCGCCGGTGCGGCGCAGCAGCGCGCGCAGGCGCGCCATCAGCTCCTCCAGCGCGAACGGTTTGACGAGGTAGTCGTCGGCGCCCGCGTCGAGGCCGCTGACACGGTCGGCGACGCGGTCGCGCGCGGTCAGCATCAGCACCGGCGTGCGGTCGCCGGCGGCGCGCAGCCGGCGACAGACCTCCAGCCCGCCCAGCTCCGGCATCAGCACGTCGAGCACGACCGCGTCGTGCGCGACGCCGCTGAGCGCGTCGAGCGCCTGTGCCCCGTCGGCGGCGAGCGCGACGTCGTAGCCGTCCAGTCGCAGGGCGCGTTCGAGCGCGCTGCGAACCGCCGGCTCGTCATCGACCACCAGGATGCGCATGAGGGCACGATCCACCGCGAAGCTGAACGTCGAGTAAGAGCGACCTTGGAAAAGCCTGAGGACATGCCTCGAGCCGGCGCACGTGCGTCTAGGACGGTGGTCCAGTCCGCTCAAGGGCACCGGCCACGACGTCGATCCCCAGGGCATGCCCCGCCGCCTGCTGCTCCCCCTCCTCGCCGCGCTCGCGCTGCCGCTCGCTGCCGCCCCCTCCGCCTTCGCCGCCCCGGCCGCGAGCTCGACTCCGATCGCCCGCGCCGCCGTCGACGGTCCCGGCGCGGACTGCGCCGACGACGAGCTTGCCGTCGAGGAGGAGGACGGCACGATCACCTGCACCAGCGGCGACGACGAATCGGGCGGCGACTGGGTCGACGGCGACGACGGCGACGTCAGCGGGCTGTGCGACGACGACTGGTCCGACGACGACGGCGAGGAGTGGTCCGACGACGACCCCGCCGAGGCGTCGGCCGCCGACGACGACGGATGCGCCGACGAGGAGACGGTCGTCGGCGCGCCGCTGCTGAGAGCGCTGCGCGCGACGGTCGCCGGCCAGGGCCGCAGAGCGCACGTCACCGTCAGCTGGACGCTCAACACGCCCGGTGACGTCGCGCTGACGCTCGAGCGCACCGAGGCCGGCATCAGCAGCGGCAAGCGCTGCGTCCCGGTTGCGGCGAAGGCGAAGCAGGCGCGGGCGAAGCAGGCGCGCAGACACGGCAAGAGCTGCACCCGCTCGACCGCCGTGCGCGGCACGATCACGACCGCCGGCGAAGCGGGCGCGAACACGTTGGAGCTGCGCCGCTGGAAGGGCCGCCGCCTCGCCCCGGGGACGTATCGCCTGACGGCCGAGCCGATCGGCGACGACCCGGTCGAGACGACCACGACGTTCAGACTCGCGCCGCCCGCCAGAAGCTGAGCAGATGGCGCGCTTGCGCTCTGACTGGCTCGTCGTCTAGCGTTCCGGAGGCTGCGTGTTTCCAGGTGTGTCGTCGGGGCGCACCATCGGGGGGCAGGGGTCTTCGTGCGGTCGACGGTCGATGTTGCGGTGCTCGGTCTGCTGATCGAGCAGCCGAGCTACGGATATGAGCTGAGCAAGCGCTTCGAGGCGCGCTTCGGCGAGCGGCTGCACGTCAGCCGCTCGCACATCTACGCCGCGCTCAACAGCCTGCTCGGCGACGGCCTCATCGAGCCGCTGCCGTCCGACAGCTCCAGCCGCCAGCCGAAGATCCACTACCGCGTGACGTCAGCGGGCGCGCAGGCCTTCCGCAGCTGCATCGCCGAGCAGCTGCTCGACGGCGTGCAGCGCGCGCAGCTGCTCGGCCAGCTCGCCGCGATCGGCGTGCGCGAGCGCGCGGAGGTGCTGGAACTGGTCGACGGCCACGAGCACGCCCTGCAGGCGGCGCTGGGCGAGCTGGCTGCATCCCAGCGGTCGCGTGAGCGCTAACGCTCGCCGCTGGCCGCGACCTGCACGATCGAGGCGTCGATCAGCCATTCGACCGGCGCGACGTCGTCGGTGTAGACCCTGCCGCCGGGCAGCCGCGGGGCGATCCGGGCGGCGGTCTCGGCGGCGATCGGGCGCAGGTCCTGCGGCAGGCGCGGGATCGCGGCGCCGAGCGCGGCCGGCGAGATCTGCCCGTCGCCGGCCATCGCGATCGTGTTGACGCGCTGGCTGGGGTCGCGCACGACGGTCGAGAAGACGTCGGCCATCGTCGCCGTCAGGACCTCTTCGAGCGCGTGCGATCTCTCCGGGTGGCCGATGTTGACGAGCACGACGCCGCCGGGGTTGAGGTGGTCCTTCACGCTCTGGAAGAACTCGCGCGTGGCGAGGTGGAACGGCACGTACGGCTGGCGGTAGGCGTCGACGAAGATCGCGTCGTATCTGCGCGTCTGCGCGCGCAGCCACGGCCGGCCGTCGGCGGTGTGGAGGTGGACGTTGGGCGCGTCGCGCTTGTTGAGATCGAACAGCGTGCCGGCGATCTTGTTCAGCTGGCCGTCGATCTCGACGCCGTCGACGCGCGTGTCCGGGAAGTAGTGGCCGTACTGGCGCGCGACGGTCCCGGCCGCGTTGCCGAGGATCGCGACCGATCTCGGCGGCGTGCCCTCGTCCCCGCCGGCCCGCGCGGCGAACGGGAGCGTCAGGAACTCGTCCCAGTAGTTGCCCGTCGTCCACTGCCCGGGCGTGTAGATCGAGTGCACCGCCTGGCCCTCGTTCAGCTCCAGCCGCCGCTGCCCGTCGTCGCGCTCGATCACGACGGCGTACTGGTAGAGCGTCTCCTTCTCCCAGATCACTCTGCCGTCGGTGACCGCCTTCACGGTCCCGACCGGCAGCGCCAGCAGCACGGCGATCAGGATCGGCGCGGGCGCGAAGCGGCGGCCCAGCGAGACGGTCGCCACGAGCGCCAGCGCGAGCGCGAAGATCAGGAACGTGCGGCGCGTGCCGAGGAACGGGATCAGCAGCAGCGAGCTGAGGAACGTGCCGGCGAGCGAGCCGAGCGTCGAGACCGCGTAGAGGCGGCCGGTCACCTTTCCGGCCTCGTCGACCGTCCTGATCGCGAGCTTGACGACGAACGGGGAGATCATCCCCAGCAGCAGCATCGGCACCGCCAGCAGCACCAGCACGGCGACGAGCGAGCCGACGAAGGCGCCGGCGGAGACGGAGCTGAGCGCGTCGACCGAGACGCGCAGGAACGGCCGCGCGACGAACGGCAGCAGCGCGAAGACGGCGGCCGCCGCGAGGATGATCAGCGCCAGCCGTCTCAGCTGCGGGTCGCGGTCGGCCATCCGGCCGCCGAGCCAGTAGCCGACCGACAGGGCGACGAGCACGACGCCGATCGTGTTGGCCCAGATCAGCGTCGAGTCGCCGAACCACGGCGCCAGCAGGCGCGCGGCGGCGATCTCACCTCCGAGCGAGGCGGCACCACCGACGAAGGTGAGGGCGTAGAGGCGGCGCGCGGGCACGTCAGCCACAGCGTAGATGAGCCGGGGCGCGGGCCGACCCGCGCCCCTGGGCGCCGCCGCTTCTGCTCAGTCCTCGTACAGCACGAAGTCGCGCTTGCGCGCACCGCAGACGGGGCAGAACCACGTCTCCGGAATGTCCTCGAACGCCGTTCCGGCCGGGATGCCCCCGTCGGGATCGCCGTCCTCCGGATCGTAGATGAACCCGCAGGATTCACAGATCCATTTCTGAGAGGTCTGGGTAGTGCTCATGTGCGACACGGTATCGCGCAGTCGGTAGGGTGCGACGAATGGAGCCGCACCCCGGACTCGGACCAGGCGAAGAGGTCAACGCCGGACGCGCCACGCCGCCGCGCACCGCCGCCAGCGTGATCGTCGTGCGCGGTGGCGCAAACGCGCTCGAGCTGCTGCTCGTGCAGCGCAGCCACGAGGCCCGTTTCATGGCCGGCGTGTGGGTCTTCCCCGGCGGCGCGGTCGACGCCGCCGACGGGCCGATCGACCACCCGGACGACCTCCAGTACGCGCTGCGCAGCGCCGCGCTGCGCGAGGTCGCCGAGGAGGCCGGGATCCGGATCGACGGCGAGCTGACGCCGTTCTCGCGCTGGATCACCCCCGCGCACCTGATGACGCGCTTCGACACGTGGTTCTTCGTCACGCCCGCGCCGTACGGCGCCGAGGCGAGAGTCGACGGCTCGGAGTGCATCGACGCGAAGTGGATGTCGCCGACGGAGGCGCTCGCCGCGCACCAGGCCGGCCAGCTCCCGCTCGTCTTCCCGACGATCAAGCATCTCGAGCAGCTGCGCGCGTTCAGCACCGCGAACCAGCTGCTGGAGTACAGCTACGAGCTGATCATCGAGCCGGTCGAGCCGCGCGTCGTGATGGTCAGAGACGAGGCGCGCGTGCTGCTGCCCGGCGATCCCGGCTACGAGAGCGCCGGGCGCAGGGACTAGATGTCCGCAGCGCCCGCAACGCCGCCGGTGAAGGTCGCCGTCACGGGTCCCACGGGCGACGTCGGACGGGCGTTCGTGCGCGCGCTGGAGCGCAGCAGGGACGTCGCGAGCGTGAAGGCGCTCGGCCGGCGCGAGATCGATCCGGTCAGCGAGGGCTGGAGAAAGACGCGGTACCTGCGCGGCAGCGTGCTCGACAGAGACGCGGTCGCGGAACTGGTCGACGGCGCCGACGTCGTCGTGCACCTCGCCTTCGCGATCATGGGCGCGCCGGGCGAGGACGGCCGCGAGGTCAACCTGACCGGCTCGCGCAACGTCTTCGGCGCGGCCGTGCGCGCCGGCGCCAGACGGCTCGTCTACACCTCCTCCGTCGCCGCCTACGGCTTCCACGACGACAACCCGCCGCTGCTGACGGAGGACCTGCGCCCGCGCGGCACCGACGCGCACGCCTACTCGAAGGCGAAGGCGGAGGTCGAGCAGCTGCTGTCGGAGCTGACGATCGGCACGCACACCGACGTCTACCTGTTGCGCCCCTGCATCGTCGCCGGCCCCGACGCGCTGATGTTCATCGGCTCGATCCCCTACGTCCAGCTCGGCGACAAGATGCCGAGCGCGGTCTGGCGGCTGCTGGACGCGGTGCCGGTGCTGAAGCCGGTGATCCCCGACAACGGGATCTCGTTCCAGCTCGTGCACCACGACGACGTCGCCTCCGCCCTGCGCGCGGCGACGCTCGGCAGAGGCAGGCCGGGGATCTACAACCTCGCCGCGCCCGGCACGCTGACGATGCGCGACCTCGCCGAGGACCTCGGCTGGTACGCGATCCCGGTGCCGGAGCTGGCGGTCGACGTCGCGGCGGAGGTCGCGACGCGGCTGCCGTTCATCCCCGAGGACGCGCAATGGCTCAACGCGCTGCGCGTGCCGATGCTGATGGACACGGCGAAGGCGGAGCGCGAGCTGAGATGGCGCCCCAGATACGGCGTGCGCGAGACGCTGCGCGCGACGATCGCCGAGGCGCGCCTCAGCCAGATGCTGCGCTGAGCGGTCGTGCAGCCGCCTCGCCGCGCGCGGCGGCTGCGGCGCGCTCGCCCACGCGGCCGCTTCGCTAGCGTCTGACCCATGGCCCATCCCACGCAGACCGCCGTCGGCACCTGGAGCGGCGGGCGCTTCATGCACTTCGGCGAACCGGTCGACGACGAGCGGATGCTCGCGCTGCTGCGGCCGGATCCGATCTCGGCCGGCGCCGGGATCCACACCGTCCTGACCGCCGACGCCTACGGCAGCGGCGACGCCGACCGCCTGCTCGGCCGCGCGCTGCAGGGCCTCGCGCGCGAGGACTACGTGCTCGTCGGCGCGGTCGGCCACGACTTCTACGACGGCGAGCGCGAGGGCGCGAAGGGCTTCCCGCGCTTCACCGACGCGCGCCTGCGCGGCCCCGAGGAGTACGCCTCCTACCTGCGGCGCGCGACCGAGGCGTCGCTGGAGCGCTGCGGCGCCGACCGCTTCGACCTGCTGCTGCTGCACAACCCCGATCGCATCGGCTACACCAGCGAAGCGGTCTGGGACGGCATGGCCGCGCTGCGCGAGGCCGGCCTGACCGACCTGATCGGCGTCGCGCCCGGCCCCGCGAACGGCTTCACGCTCGACCTGATCGACTGCTTCGAGCGCTTCGGCGACCGCATCGACTGGGCGATGGTGATCCTCAACCCGCTCGAGCCGTGGCCCGGCGAGCTGGTGCTGCCGGCGGCGCTCAGACACGACGTGCGGCTGCTCACGCGCGTCGTCGACTACGGCGGCCTGTTCGGCGGCGACCTGCGCGACCCCGGCACGCTCGGCGAGCGCGACCATCGCAGGTTCCGCCCCGCCGGCTGGGTCGAGCGCGGGCTGGAGCGGATCGAGCGGATGCAGGCGATCGCCGACCGCCACCAGCTCACCCCGCTGCAGCTCGCCTGCCAGTGGAACCTCGCGCACGCGCCGGTTCAGTGCGTCGTGCCGACGCTCGTGCAGGAGGCGGGCGCGGACGCGAAGCCGGTCGAGCACAAGCGCGCCGAGCTGGCGGCGCTGCCGCCCGAACTGCGCCTCACGCCCGCCGAGGTCGAAGAGCTGCGCGCGATCGGCGACAACACCGGCTCGATGGCGCTGAAGGGCGCCGCCGTCGACCACGACGGCCCCGCCAAGCCCGATCGCTGGGCGATCGACGCGCCGCTCGACGCGCTCGCCGCGCGCTGGGCGATCGACCCCGCGCGCGACCTCGCCCAGTCGGCGTAGGAGCGACAACCGCGCCGTGCCGTCGCCGCGCGGGCGACGGCTGACGACGACGGGTCGCTCAGCTGCCGCTGGTGCCGGGCTTCTCCGCGACGAACACGAACATCGGCCACAGCGCCGACTTCGCGTTCGCGGCGACGCGGCCGAGCAGCTTCGGACGCCCGCTGTCGAGGCTGCGCCAGACGATCCGCGCCCCGTTCGCCTTCAGGCGGCGCTCGATCACCTGGGCGACCGGGAACGTGCCGACGTCGTAGCTGGGGAAGTTGCGCACTCTCGTGACGTAGTGCTCGCCGATTCCGGGCGGCAGCACGCTGATGCCGACCAGCTGGTAGTGCGGGTCGCGCGCGAACCACCACGGCGAGAAGCGGTTGGGGCCGTCGAGGTGGAGCCGGCCGCCCGGTCGCAGCACGCGCAGCAGCTCGCGAATCGTCTGCTCGTGGTCTCTGACGTGCTCGAGCACGTTGACGCAGACGACCGCGTCGAACGACGCGTCGGGGAACGGCAGCGTCTCGGCGAAGCCGTGCACGAACGTCGCCTCGACGCCCTGCTCGCGGGCGCGCACGCGCGCGCCCTCCATCAGCTTCTCCTCGACGTCGAGGCCGGTCACGCTCGTGGCGCCGGCCTGCGCGATCGCGATGCAGGTCGCGCCCCACTGGCAGCCGACGTCGAGCACGTCCTTGCCCTGCAGCGGGACGTGCCGCTCGATCTCGGCGACGCGCCTGCGGCCGATCTCCAGCTGCTCGCTCTCGAGCGCCGCCCAGCGCTCGAACTGCGGATCCTCGGGGGTGACGGCGACCTGCCAGAGCTCGAAGAACTGGGGCTCGGCCTGCTGCAGCGCGAGGCTGCGGCTCGCGCCCCCGCTTGACGTGTCGTCGGCGGCCGCGCGGCGGCGCCAGGTCCTCAGATGCATCGCCGGAACCTATCGCACGCGGTCCCCGCCCCCGGCGGCCGGCGGCGCCGCCTACTCCCGCTCCGCCTGCTCCCCCGCGATCACGTGCATCACCGCGTTGATCAGCGCGAGGTGGGTGAACGCCTGCGGGTAGTTGCCGAGGTGGCGGCCGCTGTGGGGGTCCAACTCCTCCGCGTAGAGGTACAGCTTCGACGCGTTCGCGAGCAGCTTCTCCAGCAGCGATCTGGCGTGGCGGTGGTCGCCGATCTCCTGCAGCGCGGCGACGAGCCAGAACGAGCAGATCAGGAACGTCCCCTCCTCGCCGGAGAGGCCGTCGTCGGTCTCGTCGGTGCGGTAGCGCAGCACGAAGCCGTGGTCGGTCAGGTCTCTGCGGACCGCCCGCACGGTCGCGCAGATGCGCTCGTCGTCGGGGTCGAGGAAGCGCACGAGCGGGATCAGCAGCGTCGAGGCGTCGAGCGCGTCGGTGTCGTAGTGCTGGCGGAAGATTCCGTCGCGCACGCCGCGCTCGAGGATGTCGGCCTTGATCTGGTCCGCTATCGCCTGCCACTCGGCCGCCAGTCTCGGCTCGCCGTGGATCTCCGCCAGCCGCGCCCCGCGATCCAGCGCGACCCAGCACATCAGCTTCGAGGAGACGTAGTGCTGCGGCGCGCCGCGTGCCTCCCAGATCCCCTGGTCGGGCTGGTCCCAGACGCGGATCGCGCACTCGACCTGGTCCTTCAGCACCGGCCACAGCCGCTGCGGCAGATGGCCGCCGATCTGCGTGTGCAGGTAGACGGAGTCGAGCACCGCGCCGTAGACGTCGTTCTGGCGCTGGTCGAAGGCGCCGTTGCCGATCCGCACCGGCGTGGCGCCGTCGTAGCCGGTCAGATGGTCGAGCGTCGACTCGGTCAGCTGCTTCTCGCCGCCGACGCCGTACATGATCTGCAGCGAGCCGTCCTCGTTGCGCGGCACGTCGGCGACGAACTGCATGAAGTCGTCGGCCTCCCAGTCGAGCCCGAGCGCGTGCAGCCCCCACAGCGTGAATGTCGCGTCGCGCATCCACGTGTAGCGGTAGTCCCAGTTGCGCTCGCCGCCCGGCGTCTCCGGCAGCGAGGTCGTCAGCGCCGCGACCATCGCGCCCGTCGGCGCATAGGTGAGTCCCTTCAGCACGAGCGCCGAGCGCTGCAGGTGCACGCGCCACGGGTGGTCGGGGAAGTGGCCGTCGTCGACCCAGTCGCGCCAGAAGTGCGACGTGTGCTCCAGCATCGCGGTCGCCTCCTCGGCCGACGCGGGGCCGTGCAGGTCTCTCGCCCACGACAGCGCGACGAACCGCTTCTCGCCCTCTCTGAGCGTGTGACGGGCGCGGGCGCGGTTGCCCTCGATCCCGATCCGCAGGTCGCTCATCAGCCGGATCGAGCCGGTGTGGTGGTGCGCATCGACGGCCATGTAGGTGCCGTCGACGTCGGTCCACTGCGCCGGCTCGCGCGCGTAGTCGAACATCGGCTCGCAGATCATCTCGATCTGGACCGCGCCCTGGATGCACTCGATCGTGCGCACGAGCACCTGCTCGGCGGCGTCGTCGGTCGGCGGGCGCGTGCGCGTCTCGTCGCCCTCGTTGTGCGCTCCCCAGGGACCGATCGCGAGCGCGTCGCGCACGATCACCCAGCCGGATTGCTGCATCCACGTCGTCTCGACGATGTTCGTGCCCGGCTCGTAGCGGCGCGCGCCCGGCACCGCGGTGCCGTACGGGCCGAGGCGGAAGGCGCCGGCGCCGCGGTCCAGCAGCGAGCCGAACACGCTCGGGGAGTCGAAGCAGGGCTGGCAGAGCCACTCGACCGTCCCGTCGGGCGCGATCAGCGCGCCCGTATTGCAGTCGGAGATGAAGGCGTAGTCGCCGATCGGTGGAAACGGCGACCTGGCCGGCTGCGCATGGTGCTTGCGCGACTTCGCGGCCGGCGCGGTCAGCGGGGCGGGCGCGTGCGTCTCTTCTTCGCCGGTGGCGGCGGTGTCGCTCATCTGGCTGCTCCTCTCAAACGGAATTCCAGAAGTCCAGCCCGAGGTTGTTCAGCAGGTTCTGCGCCTCGGCGTTGAGGCGGAAGAACTCGCCGGTCCAGATCAGGATCCCCATCGCGATCAGCACGACGCCGCCGCTGGCGATCACCGCGCCGTAGTGGCGCTTGACGAACGTGAACGCCGTCGTCATGCGACCGAAGGCGATCGACGTCAGCAGGAACGGGATCGCCAGCCCCGCCGAATAGAAGGCCAGCAGCAGCGCGCCGCGGCCGGCCGAGTCCGTCAGCGCCGCGGCGCTGAGGATCGCGCCGAGCGTCGGGCCGATGCACGGCGTCCAGGCGATCGCGAAGGCGGCGCCGGCGATCACGGGGCCGCCGCGGCCGGCGCGCGCCATCAGGCCGCCGACGTGGAACTCGCGGTTGAGTCTCGTCACGAACGGGGCCGCGACGAAGAACAGGCCCATCGCGATGATCGTGACCGCGGAGGCCTTCTCGAGCGTCTCGCGGTGATCCTGCAGCGTCGCGCCGACGGCGGTCGCGCCGAGCCCGAGCATGATGAAGATCGTCGAGAAGCTGAGCACGAACAGCAGGCTCGGGCCGAGCACGCGGAAGGTGCCGCTGCCCTCGGCGCGCGCCTGCTCCGGCGTGACGCCGGCCACCGCGGAGATGTAGCCGGGCACGAGCGGCAGCACGCACGGCGACAGGAACGACACGAGACCCGCCGCGAGGGCGAGTGGGATGCCGACGCCGGAAGCAGGATCCACCATCGCCGCCAAGGGTACTCGCGCGTGACGCCGGGGCGCCGGGCGCGGGGTGTACACGGCGGTGCAATCGGGCCCTGCGATTCGTGCTCTGGGGCCGTTTGACCGGTGGTACGTTGCGGCCAGCGTCCAGACGAGAGGAACTACACGATGGCCACTGCCGTGCGCACGCTTCGCAACTTCATCGACGGCCGGCACGTGGATCCGGCCGACGGCCAGACCGAGCCGGTCCTCAACCCGGCGACCGGCGAGCAGATCGCGACCGCGCCGCTGTCGGGCGCGGCGGACGTCGAGCGTGCCGTCGGCGCCGCGCGCGAGGCGTACGACGGCTGGGCGGACCAGACGCCGGGCGAACGCTCGCTCGCGCTGCTGAAGATCGCCGACTCGATCGAGGCCCACGCCGACGAGCTGGCCGAACTGGAGGCTGACAACGCCGGTCATCCGCTCGAGGCCGTCAAGTCCGACGAGATCCCGGTGCTGGTCGACAACCTGCGCTTCTTCGCGGGCGCGGCGCGGATGCTGGAGGGCAAGTCGGCCGGCGAGTACATGGCCGGCCACACGTCGATGGTCCGGCGCGAGCCGATCGGCGTCGTCGGTCAGATCGCGCCGTGGAACTACCCGATCATGATGGCCGGCTGGAAGATCGGCCCGGCGCTCGCGGCCGGCAACACGATCGTCCTGAAGCCGGCCGAGACGACCCCGGTCTCGACGCTGCGGCTGGCCGAGCTGGCGGCAGAGCACCTGCCGCCCGGCGTGCTGAACGTGATCACCGGCCACGGCGACCCGGCCGGCCAGACGCTCGTGACGCATCCCGAGGTCGACATGGTCTCGCTGACGGGCTCGGTCGAGACCGGCAAGTGGATCGCGAAGGCGGCCGCCGACACGCTCAAGCGCGTCCACCTCGAACTCGGCGGCAAGGCGCCGGTCGTCGTCTTCGACGACGCCGACGTCGAGGCCGCCTACGAGGCGATCGCGGGCGCCGGCTACTACAACGCCGGACAGGACTGCACCGCCGCCACGCGCGTGCTGGTCGGCGCGAAGGTCCACGACGACTTCGTCGCCGGGCTCTCCTCGGAGGCGAAGAACCTGGTCCTCGGCGACACGCGCGCGCCCGACACGACGCTCGGCCCGATCCAGTCGCAGCGCCAGCGCGAGCGCGTCGCCGGCTTCGTCGAGCGCACGCCGAGCCATGCCGAGGTGGTCACGGGCGGCCAGCAGCCCGATCGCCCCGGCTTCTTCTACGAGCCGACCGTGATCGCCGGCCTGCAGCAGGACGACGAGCTGATCCAGCGCGAGATCTTCGGCCCGGTCGTGACCGTCCAGCGCTTCACCGACGAGGACGAGGCGCTGAAGTGGGCCAACGGCACGCCGTACGGGCTCGCCTCGTCGGTCTGGACCCGCGACGTCGGCCGCGCACTGCGGATGTCGAAGGCGCTGAAGTTCGGCTGCGTCTGGATCAACACGCACATCCCGCTCGTGTCGGAGATGCCGCACGGCGGCTTCAAGCAGTCCGGCTACGGCAAGGACCTGAGCCTCTACGGCTTCGAGGACTACACGCAGATCAAGCACGTGATGGCGAACATCGAGAGCTGACGCGCAGACGCTCGCGAAACGCGACGCACCAGACATATCTGGTCAGCGCAAGAAGAAATTCGTCCGCGAGCTGTCACAAAATCCGCCCAGCGGCTAGTTAAAGATCGATGAGAGCGACGGGAAGCGTCTTGAAGATCGAGTACGTTTCCCACTACCAACCCGATCAGCGGGGCTTGTGAGCAACTTTGCGCCACGAGCCCCGTTGAACGGGTAGGAGCGAATCTGTGGAAGCCTCTTCGATTCCAGCCACGGCAGGCCGTACGCGTCAGCGCACACGTCCTTCCGTCGGCCCCCTGTTGCGCCTGCGCTCGGACGAGCAGCTCGTAAAGCTCTTCCGTCAGGGCAACGAGGACGCCTTCCGGGCGATCCACGACCGCTACCGTGCGCGGCTGTTCGCCTACACCCGGCAGATGCTGTCGGGCTCCAGGCAGGACGCCGAAGATGCGCTGCAGGACGTCTTCGTGCGCGCGTACGGAGCGCTGCGCGCCAACGACCGCGAGGTCTCGCTGCGCGCCTGGCTCTACCGCGTCGCGCACAACCGCTGCATCGACGAACTGCGCCGGCCCGCGCCGCCGCCGCCGGAGATGTTCGACCAGATCCGGCCGCCCGAGAGCGATCCGATCGCCGAGACCGAGCAGCGCGAGTCGCTGCGGCGGCTGGTCGAGGACGTCAGGCGGCTCCCGGAGCAACAGCGCTCCGCCCTGCTGATGCGCGAGATCGTCGGGATGTCGTACGCCGACCTCGCGGCGGCGCTCGACGTGACCGTGCCCGCCGTCAAGTCCCTGCTGGTGCGCGCCCGCATGGGCCTCGCCCAGGCGGCCGAGGCGCGCGACACGGCCTGCGTCGAGATCCGCGAGGAGCTCGTCGGCGCGCATGACCGCGGCGTGCGCGCCAGCGGCCTCGCGCGCCGCCATCTGCACGACTGCGCCGGCTGCCGCGCGTACAAGAGAGAGCTGAAGACGATGCGCGAGCGGTTCGCCGCGCTGACTCCGGCGCTCGGCCCCGTCGCCGTGCTGGCGAAGCTGCTGGGGATCGGCGGCGGCGGTGCCGCCGCCGGCTCGACCGCCGCCGCAGGCGGAGGTGCCGGCGCCGCCGCGGGCGGTGCGGCCGCCGTCGCAGGTGGTGCCGCCGCGGGCGGGACCGTCGTGACGGCCGGCCATGTCGCCGCCGTCGTCGCCGCGGCCGTCGTCGCGGGCGGTGGCGCCGTCGAGGTCAAGCGCACGCTCAGCCCGCCGTCCTCCAAGCCTGCCGCGATCGTCGTCAGAGTGCCGAGACCGAAGCAGGAGCCGCTGCTGGCGGCGGCCGCGTCGGTCCAGGCGCGCCCGGCGGCCGCCTCGGCGCCGTCGACCGCGGGCGCCTCCGCGACGGTCCGCGACTCCAGACCCGCCGGCGCGGCCGCGACCGCGAAGGCCGTCAAGCTGCGCGCCTCGCACGAGCCGAGCGGAACCGTCGTCTCGATCGTGCGTCCGTCGGTGCCGGCCGATGCGGTCGTCTCCAAGGGCAGCGGCAACGGCGGTGCCGCCGCCCCTTCCGACGAGCTGATCGCCGACGAGCCGACGACCGTCACGGATCCGGCGACGCCTGACGGGACCGCCACGACCGAGCCGACCACCGGCACCGGCACGAGCACGACGCCGACGACCACCGCGCCGACGACGGCGGCCCCGCCACCGGCCACCGGCACCGCCAGCGGCCCGACCGGCAGCACCCCGCCGGCTGGTGCAGGCAGCACGCCGGCAGCGCCGAGCACACCGGCCGCCGGCGCCCCGCAGCCGCCCGCGACGCCGTCGACGACCGGCGGCGCCGGCTCGACGCCGGCGAACACGCTGCCGCCCGGCGGCTGAGCCGGCGCCGTTGCGCGGTCCCGTCGGCACGCCGATCCGCGGCTGAGCGGGCGCGCCGACCCGTCCGGTAGGGTCGCCGCCATCGACCCGCTGCTGCCACCGCTGGACCACGAGGAGCTGTACGTCCGGCGCGGACCGCGCTCGGGCCTGCCGACGATCGTCGCCGTCCACTCGACGGTGCTCGGGCCGGCGCTCGGCGGCTGCCGCGTGTGGACCTACGACGATCCGACGCTCGCCGTCCGCGACGCGCTGCGGCTCGCGCGCGCGATGACCTACAAGGCCGCCTGCGCCGACCAGCCGCTCGGCGGCGGCAAGGGCGTGATCGCGCTGCCGCCCGGCACGCGGCTGACCGGCAGACGCCGCCGCGACGCGCTGCTGGACTTCGGCGAGACCGTCGACCAGCTCGACGGCCGCTACGTGACCGCCGAGGACGTCGGCATCGGCAGCCGCGACATGCCCATGATCGCGCAGGCGACGAGGCACGTCTGCGGCCTCGCGACCAGCCGCGGCGGCTCCGGCGACCCGAGCCCGTTCACCGCGCTCGGGGTCGAGGCCGCGATCAGAACGACCTGCGCGCAGGCGTTCGGGGACGCGTCGCTCAGAGGCCGCACGGTCGCCGTCGTCGGTCTCGGGCACGTCGGCTCGCGCGTCGCGCAGCGCTGCGCGAGAGCCGGCGCGAGACTCGTGCTGGCGGACGTCGACCCCGCCAAGCGCGTGCTCGCGGAGCGGCTCGGCGCGCGCTGGACGACGCCCGCGAGAGCGCTCACCGCGAACGTCGACGTGCTGTCGCTGTGCGCGCTCGGCGGCCAGCTCGACGAGGCGATCGTCCCGCGCCTGCGCTGCCGCGCGATCGCCGGCGCGGCCAACAACCAGCTGGCGACCGACGCCGTCGCCGCGCAGCTCGCCGCGCGCGAGATCGTGTGGGCGCCGGACTTCGTCGTCAACGCCGGCGGGATCGTCAACATCGCCGTCGAGTTCGAGCCGTCCGGCTACGACGCCGGGCTCGCGCGCAGACGCGTGCGCGCGATCGGCGACACACTCGCCGAGATCTTCGCCGCCGCCGACGCCGAGCGGACCACCCCGCTCGCCGCCGCCGTCGCGCTCGGTGAGCAGCGGCTGGCGGCCGCCGCGGCCGCCGCGCGCGCCTCCTGATCGCGCCGCTGGCGCGGGCCGCGCTCGCTCCAGCGCTGACGCACCCTTCGCGGCGCCCGTCCCCGATCCGGTACGGTCGTGGGCGGGGTTGGGGAAGGGGCGAGGAGACGTGGATCAGGGGCGGCCTGCCGCAGGCAGGAACAGCGCAGGGCTGAGCCAGACGGCGCGTGTGAGCGCGCCCCGGGATGTGCACGGGCCGGAGGTGGCCGCACGGCTGGAGCCGGCGGTCGAGACGCTGCACGCGCTCGGCGACGCGATCCTCGCCTGTCTCGAGCAGATCTCCGCGGCCTCGGCCGACGGCCTCGCGTTCGAGCAGGCCGCGCCCGGCTCCGACCACGACACGCGCCGGCGGCGGCTCGTCGCCGCGCTCGTGCGGATGCCGGCGCCCGCGCCGGAGGAGCTGCGCGCGATCGCGGCGGCAGCAGGATGGGATCGCTCCGTCGTGGCCTCGACGCCCGGCGACTTTGCGGGCGACTTTCCGCGCCCGAGCGCCTCGCCCGCGGACCGGCACGGCGACGCGCCGCTCGCGCGCCGTGACAGCGCCCCGCGCGTCGCCGTGATCGCGTTCGAACACGAGTCGGCCGAGCGGATCGCGGGCCGGCTGGCGGCCGGTGCGCTCGTCGCACGCGTGGACGGGGTCGGTTACGCGATCGTCCCCGACGCCGACGGTCCCGGCTGCGAGGCGGGGCTGCGCGCGCGGTTGCACGACGTCCACGCCGCGCTGGGCCCGGCGGTCGAGCTGGCGCAGGCGGCCGAGTCGGCCCGTTGGGCGCGGCTCGCGCTCGCGCTCGTCAGCGACCGCACACCAGCGCTCGTCGTCGCCGCCGACCATCGCGTCGACCTGCTGCTGCTGGGGGCGCCGGCGCTCGCGGCCGCGCTCGCCGACGAGGCGCTCGCGCCGCTGGCCGCCGTGCCCGCCGCGACGCGCGCGCGGCTGCTGCAGACGCTCGACGCGTGGCTGCGCCATCGCGGCGCGGCGACTGCGGCGGCGCAGGAACTGCACGTGCACGCCCAGACGGTCCGCTACCGCCTCGGGCGGCTGCGCAGCCTGCTGGGACCGCGGATGGACGGCGCGGAGGGCCGGCTCGAGCTCGAACTGGCCCTCCGTGCGCGTCGCCTCGGTGACGCGTCAGCAAGCGGCCGCGGCTGAGCGGCGTACGCGCGCCGCCACCGGCCTGGCCGACCGGCCTAACCGATCACGCTCCGCACCAGCGGCGTGTAGCCGCTGCTGTGGCCCGATCTGTTGGGATGGAACGACTCACCGATCGAGAAGATGTTGAGCCCGTTCAGCCACGCGCTGCCGGAGCAGATCGCATGCCCGGTCCACGACGAGATCGCGCTTCTGTACGAGAAGCCGTACGCCGCCGCGCGGCCGGCGATCGTCGTGTCGGCGAGGTCCGCGAGCGCGTTCAGCTGCGTGCGCTCGCTCGCGTCGATGCCGGTCGTGCCCGCGCAGCTGGACGTGCTGAACAGGCGCGGGTAGCCGAGCACCGCGACCGTCGCGCCCGGAGCCTGTCTCTGGATCGCGGCGTAGACGGTGTTGAGCTTGCCCGGCAGGGTGTTTCTGATGTAGTTGTTCGCCGTCGTGATCGCCGACGAGCAGCCTATGGTCACGCACGCCGTGACGACGCTCGTGAAGCCGGCGTCGTTGCCGCCGATCGTGATCGAGACGAGTCTCGTCGCGGCTGTGACGGACGAGATCTGGTTCGCCATCACGTCGTCGGTCGTCGCTCCGCTGCACGCGACGAAGACGAGGTCGGTGTTGGGCCGCTGCGTAGCCGCCAGATACGGGTACGCGTATCTGCCGCGCTCACAACCCGAGTCCAGCGTGTACGACGCCGTGCCGGTGCCCGACGAGTACGAGTCGCCGAGCGCGACGTAGCGGTCGGCTGCCGACGCCGTGCCGGCACCCCCGAAGACGACCGCGGCACACGCCAGCGGCGCCAGGCCCCGAAAGACCTTTCGCATGTGATTCTCCCCTCCTGCTGCGATTTCGGCCTGCCCGGGCCAGCCCTCGGAAGTGACGCTACTTCAGTGCCGGGGCCGCGTCTCTGCACCACTCGACAAAGTTGGAGCGGTCAACTGTGCGATTCGCTCAAGATTCCGGACCGAGCGCCTCGCGCCCGACGCCGCCGAGCGGGATCGGCCACGGCGGTCGCTCCACGCCGGCCGGCAGCCGGCCCTCGTCGGCGAGCTTGTCGAGGTGTGCGGCGAGCGTGACAGCGGCCGCTCCGCGCAACTGCGGCGGCGCATCCGCCCAGACGTCGTCGAGCAGCTCGTCGACCGTGCGCAGCCCGCGCACGAGCGCGTCGAGCACCATCCGCTCGCGCTCGAGCCGGTGCGCGACGTACTGCTGCAGCTTCGCGTCGGGTTCGGTCACGAGCGGCCCGTGGCCGGGCGCGAGCAGCGCGAGGTGCAGCTCCCGCAGCCGCTCCATCCCCGTCAGGTAGCCGGTGAGCGCACCGGGATCGGGGATCAGCAGCGAGCTGCCGCGGCCGAGCACGGCGTCACCGCTGAAGCCGATCTCGCCGAGCACGTAGGCGAGGTGATCCGGCGCGTGGCCGGCCGTCGCGACGACCGTCAGCGGCCCGGCCATGTCGCCGTCGCCCAGCAGCAGGTCGACAGCGCCGCGCGCCGCCGCGACCGGCGCCGGTCCGCAGCGCGCCAGCAGCGGCGCGACCGCCTCGGAGTGGTCGGGATGGTCGTGCGTGAGCGCGATCCCGCCGAGGCCGCCGCGTGCGGACAGCTCCCGCGCGAGCGCGTCGAGGTGCGTGTCGAGCGCGGGTCCGGGATCGATCACCCACGCCGGATCGCGTCCGACGATCCAGCTGTTCGTGCCCTCCAGCGTGAACGGACCGGGGTTGTCAGCGCGCACGAGCGCGACCTCGCGACGGGCGAGCAATCGCTGCGCGGCGGCGCGCTCGTCGCCGGCGCGGTCCGCACGTCCGCTCGCGGCCGCCTCTGGCTGCTCCGCGCCGCTCGCCATCAGCGCGGGTCGAGCCGGTAGACCGGCCCGCTCTGCGCGACGACGTAGACGCGACCAGCGAGATCTTCGCCGAACGACGTGACGCCCGGCACGTCGAGCCCGAGCGGGCGCGCGTCGGTCGCTCTGCCGACCTGCAGCCTGGCGCTTCTCAGCGGCGTCTGGCAGTAGTCGGCGTAGACGTAGCGGCCGTCGAGCGCGGGCAGCCGCGGGTCGCGCACGACATAGCCGCCGGTGACCGAGCAGCCGCCGTCGTCATGGTTGTACTCCAGCACCGGGAAGACGACGCCGCGCGGGCTCTGTCTCCGGTCGTTGCGGCTCGTGCCCTCCCACGCGCGCCAGCCGAAGTTGACGCCGGCGCCGGGACCGGGCGCTCTGCCGGCGGACACGAAGTCGACCTCCTCGATGCGGTCCTGGCCGACGTCGCCGATCGTCAGATCGCCCGTGCTGCGGTCGAACGAGAAGCGCCACGGGTTGCGCAGGCCCCACGACCAGATCTCCGGCCGCACGCCGGCGCGCCCGACGAAGGGATTGTCGGCCGGCACCGAGTACGGTCTGCCGCCGCTCGCGCGCGGATCGATCCGCAGCAGCTTCCCCAGCCACGTCCTGAGGTTCTGGCCGTTGCCGATCGGCCCATGGTGGTCGTAGCCGCCACCGCCGTCGCCGAAGCCGATGTAGAGCTTGTCGTCGGGGCCGAACAGCAGCAGCCCGCCGTTGTGGTTGGACTCCGGCTGGTCCTGGAACAGCACCTGGCGCGCGCTGCCGCGGTTCGCGCGATCCGGCGTCGCCCCTCTTCTGAACTCGACGACGCGCGTGTCGCCGTCGCGGTCGGTGTAGTCGACGTAGAAGCGACCGCTGCGCTGGTAGTCGGGCGCGAACGCGACCGACAGCAGACCCTGCTCGCCGCCGCTGCGGACGCGGTCGGTCAGATCGAGGAACGGCGCCTTCAGCGTTCTGCCGTTTCGGATCACGCGGATCCGCCCCTCCTGCTCGACGACGAACAGCCGGCTTCTGTCGCCCGGGGCCTGCGTCACGTAGACGGGGCCGTCGAAGCTGCCGATCCGCGTCAGTCTCACGCCTGAGCGCGCGGCCGGAGCGGCTTGCGCGGACGTCGTCTGCCCCCCGCCGTCCTCGCGGGCAGCGGTCGTCGTCTGGCTCGCCGGCGTGTCGCCGCAGGCGGTCAACAGGAAGCCAAGCGCGACCATGGCGAGGAGGCTCGTCAAGCGCGTGCGTCGGTGCACTCCTCCGAGGATGCCAGATCGCGCGGACCGGCCCGCCGAGGCGTGTCGTCGCCTGCGTTCGCGTACGGACCTCCGGGCGAGCGCGCGTCAAGGAGCCGCGTCCGCCGCCGACCACACGGGAGAGGCCACCGACGAGCCCGCGCACGCCTCCCACGCCGTCTGACCAGAAGGATCGCCGCCAAGATGTCCATCGCCCCGCTCGCCGCCCTCACAGCCGCGCCCGCCACCAGCGGCGCGCCGCTGGAGGTCGGCGACCCCCGCTGGAACGACCTCCTCGCCTTCTGCCTGCTCAACCGCACCGACCTGCGGCTGCTGGCCGACTCGCAGCCGCCGGCGGCGCTGATCGAAGGCCTGCCCGACTCGTTCTACGCGCACGTGCTGGCACAGCCCGAGCTGCGCGCGATCATCAAGCAGCACTCGAGCATCGAGCGGCTCGCGCAGACGCTGAAGCAGTACTTCCGCGGCCTCTGGTCGGGTGAGTACGGCGCCGCGCGCGTCCAGCAGATCGTCCGCATCGGCGTCGTGCACGACACGATCGACCTGCCGATCGGCGCCTTCATCGGCGCGGTCCTGCGGCTCGACGGCATCGCGATCCCGTGGCTGGTGCAGCGCCACGCCGACGACCCGCAGCAGCTCGTGCAGGCGCTGATGGCCTACCGCAAGCTCACGACCGCCGACGTCGCGGTCGTCACGCAGACGTTCATCGACGCGCGCGACCACACCGTCGCGCTGGTGCAGCAGTTGGAGCAGCAGACGCTGCACGTCTCCGAGCAGCAGCGCCAGGTGACGAGCGTCTCGCAGTCGCTCGCCGCCGCCGCGCAGCAGTCGCTCGCCTCCGCGACGCAGCTGAGCCTCACCTCGACCGGCATCGCGGAGCGCGCGAGCGGCGCGAACGAGCTGATGGCGCAGAGCGTCGAGCAGGCGCGCGGCGGGGCGCTCACGACGAGCGGCACCGACAGCGCCGTGACCGACATGCGCGAGGGTGTCGAGCAGATCTCCGAGCAGATCGCGGCGCTGACCGAGCAGACACGCGAGATCTCGACGCTCGTGACCGGCATCCGCGAGATCGCCGACCAGACGAACCTGCTCGCGCTCAACGCCGCGATCGAGGCCGCACGCGCCGGCGAGCACGGCCGCGGCTTCGCCGTCGTCGCCGAGGAGGTGCGCCGGCTCGCCGACCGCACCCGCTCCGCGCTGCAGGACATCACGCAGCTGAACGCCAACTCGCTCGCCGCGATCGAGTCGGTCAGCGGCGCCGTCGCGCAGACGGGCGACCAGGTCTCGGTCGTCGAGCGCCACGCCGGCCACGCGCGCGAGAGCTTCGACGCGATCAACGACGCGATCGGCTCGACCGCCGGCTCGCTCGGCGAGATCGTCGGCGGCGTCGAGGACGTCTCGCGCTCGGCCGACGAGCTGACCGGCGTCTCGCAACAGGTCGCGAGCATGGCCGAGCGGCTCGGTGCGCTCGGCGAGTCGCTCGGCAGCTCGCTCGACGATGCGCGCACGCTGATCGCCGACGCGAGACGGTGAGCGGCGAGCCGCGGCGCTGAGCACCGAACCGCGATGCCTGCGTCCCGCATGCGGGGCTGTCACGCGTTGACGGCAGGCGCCAAGCGGCGCGCCCGGCTCCCCCGAACCGGACGCGCCACTCCAGGCGCTGTGCGACGCGCGAGGCGGGCGGGTTGGCCCAAGCTGGCGCGTCGCATCGTGCAAGACGCTTTCGCGTCCAACGGTCGGGCGTCGTAACCAGGCGACGCCCGCCTCTCCCCCTCGCTGGGGCTAGGTCTGTGCTGCTAGGTCGTCTCCACCTGCTCGGGCCACGGGGCGAGCGCGACGAGGCCCTCCTGGCCGGTGGCCTCCCACAGCTCCTCCGCGACGTGCGGCGCCAGCGGCGCGAGGCACTGGATCGCGGTCAGCAGGGCGCCCTGCAGCGCCGCCGTGTCGCTCGCGGTCAGCTCCCCCTGCTGCTTCAGCACGCGCTGCTCGAAGTCTCTGATGCGCTCCACGAGCGTCATCACGTTGCGCGCGGCGCGGTGCGTCTCGAGGCCGTCGTAGTTCTCGGTGATCCGCTTCAGCGCGACCCCGCGCCAGCCCTCCAGCCGCGTGCGCAGCTTCGCCGCGCCCTCCTCGGGATCCGGCTCGGGCAGCTCGCCGGCGCCCTCGATCCGCGGCAGCGCGTAGGTCCAGAAGGCGACGAGCCAGCGGCGGCAGTACTGCAGCGCCTGATCGGTCCAGGTCAGCACGTTGGTCGGCGCGGCGGCGTACAGGACCGCGAGCCGCACGGTGTCGGCGCCGACACGGGCGAGCAGCTCGTCCGGGTCGACGACGTTGCCGAGGTGCTTGCTCATCTTGCGACCGTCGAGATGGACCATCTCGTGCATCAGCACGCGCTCGTGCGGCTCGCCCTGCTCGATGTGCGGCAGCACGCCGACGTCGCGCAGCACCTTCGCCGTCATCCGCTGGTCGAACATCGAACCGCCGCCGTCGGCGCCCCAGACGACCTGGTGCACCGGCAGCCAGCGTCTCAGCTCGTCGTGGTCGAACATCGTCTGCTCGCGGCCGTCGGCCGGGACGGAGAACGGCAGCCACTGCCACAGGCCGTCGACGTGGCAGTCGAGCGTGTCGGTCTCGCGCCGCGCGTCGCCGCCGCACTGCGGGCAGCTCGCCGCGACGAAGTCCTCGCGCTGCGCCAGCACGTTGCCCTCGCCGGTCGGGCGCAGGTCGTCGGGCAGCCGCACCGGCAGCTGATCCTCCGGCACCGCGACGGTCCCGCACGTGTCGCAGTGGACGAGCGGGATCGGCGCGCCCCACGCGCGCTGACGCGAGATCGGGAAGTCGCGCGCCTTGTAGCGGGCCGACTCCCGCACACGCGGCGGGCCGGGCGGCAGCTTCCAGGCGAACAGCGAGGAGGCCGCTCTCAGCCGCTTCGCGATCGCCGCGTCGGTGCGGTCGACCGACGGGATCCCGAGCACCGCGGTGCGGCCGAAGCGGGAGTCGACGGCCGGCGTCACGATCACCGGCAGCGGATCTCTGTAGCCGGCGATCCCGAGCGTGCGGCCGCTGTCGACGACCGGCACGTTGTCGGCGCCGCGCTCGTCGCGGGCGATGCCGCCGCTGCGGATCCGCGCGACCTGCCGGCGGACCTCGTCGTCGACGATCCACTCGTCGATGTCCGGGTGGCTGGGCGAGACGGCAACGAACTCAGCTCTCTCGATCGCGTCGACGTGCGGCGTGAAGACGGTCAGCTGCAGGCCGTCGAGCGTGGCGCCGTCGAGCTCGACGCCGTCGACGCGTCCGAGCATCGTTCTCTGGGCGCCGACCGCAGCCGGGTTCCAGCCCCCGAGCAGCTCCATCCCGCGCTCGTTCTCCTCGAGGTAGCGGCTGATGCCGAGATACCACTGGGAGCGCTCGACGAGCCGCGTCGGCTCGTGACATCGCCAGCAGGCACCGTCCTCGACCTGCAGGCTTGCGAGCACGGTCTTGCAGTTGTCGCACCAGTCGACCTGGCCCTCGGAGTGGTAGACGAGGCCCTCTCTCAGCAACAGCAGGAACAGCCACTGCGTCCACTTGTAGAGCTCGGGCTCGCTCGTGACCCACTCGCGCTCCCAGTCGAACGAGTAGCCCATCCGGTCGAACTGCTCGCGCATCCGCACGCGGCACTGCTGGACCCACTCGTCGGGCGTCAGCTGGTTCTTGATCGCGCCGATCTCCGTCGGCAGGCCGAAGGCGTCGAAGCCGATCGAGAACAGCACGCTGCGGCCGCGCGTGCGCAGGTAGCGCGCGTACGCGTCGCTTATCGAGTAGCTGCGGATGTGGCCCATGTGCGCGCTGCCCGAGGTGAACGGACAGGCGGCGAAGATGTAGGCCGGCTTCTCCCCCTCGCGCGGCAGCGGTGTCTGGAAGGCGCCCGCCTCGCGCCATGCCTCCTGCCACCGTGCTTCGATCGCTGCCGGCGTGTAGTCCGGCGTGACGCTCTGTGAGGCCATCGTCCCCCCAAGTTCGGCCTGGCTTGGCAGCTTCACCACCGCACGCCGAGCGGGCGTGGCATCCCGCTCCCGACGGTGAACGTTGAATCTTCGGATTCGTGAACTACATGACACAACTTTACGAACAACGTTGAATGCGCCCGACGGGATTCGAACCCGCATCTTCCAGGCCCTAAACCTGGAGCTCTTGAGCAAACTGTTCGACGATGTGCGCCCAGACAGGGGCCGCTTTCGCGGCTTCAGCCACCGAAACGGGGAAGATTTGGTCTCGATCCCTTCGGCTTGAAGGCTGGCGCCTGCCTCAGCGCACGGGTCTATTGAGTTTACCGTTGACCAGTTGAGCTACGGACGCTCGATCTGCTGCAACGTATGAGCCGCGCCGAGTCCCCCGGTCGGCTCGAAGCGAGTATAGGCACGCCGCTCGACCGAAGTCAATTAGCGCCTGTTTTCGCGCGGACAAGCGGACGTCGCTGCTTGCAAACAGCTCCGTCTTGCAACGCCCGGAGGGTGCCTGTAGGCTGGCTCGCAAGTCGTCCTCGAAGGGGGATCAGGCGGCTTGCCATCCATGGATGCACCTTAGTCATCCGGCCCTGCCGAGGTGAAATTAACCATGTCATCGTTCAGTTCCACGAGCGTCGACCCGATTGCCGAGCAGCGCCCCCACGCATCCGTTCGCGTGTTCGAACTGCACGGCCCTGGCGCGATCGCCGTCGCCCATCGTCCGCTGCCGGCTGCCGGCGCGCTCATGCGCGTCGAGACGACCGGGGTCTGCGGCACCGATCACCACATCTGGGCCGGCAAGATCGACGTGCCGCTGCCGCAACTGCTCGGACACGAGGTGATCGGCCGGCTGGAGCGGCTGCCGGCCGACCACGCGCTCGTCTGCAGCTCGCCGGATGCGCTGGCGGAGGGCGATCGCGTGCTGATCGCGCCCGGCGTGCCGTGCGGCGAGTGCGCCGGCTGCCTCGGCGACGGCCGCTGCCTCGACCGCCCCTGCTACGGCCTGACGATGACCGGCGACGGCCTGACCGGCGGCTTCTCGCCGTACATGCAGCTGCTGCCCGGCACGCGCGTCTTCCGCGTGCCGGAGGGGCTCGCGCCCGCGCGGGTCGTCTTCGCCGAGCCGATGGCGTGCGTGCTGAGCGCGCTGCGCAAGGCGTACGGCCCGCGCTACGTCCCGGCCGGACTCGGCGGACTGGTGCTCGGCTTCGGCGTGATCGGCCTCTGCTCCGCGGTCTCGATCCACGCCTCCGGCGGCGCCGTGACGGTCGTCGAGTACGACCCGACGCGGCGCGCGCTCGCCGCCCAGCTCGGCTTCGCGACGGCGGCGTCGGTCGAGGAGGCGGCGGAGCTGGCGCTCGCGCGCGGCGGCTTCCCGCTCGTCGTCGACGCGGCCGGCACCCCAGCCGCGTTCAAGAGCGGGCTGGAGCTGCTGGCGTGGAGCGGAACGCTCGTGGAGATCGGCAACTTCGCCGACCTCGGCGAGATCGCGATCAAGCCGAGCGACATCTGCCTGCGCGACCTGCGCGTGATCGGCAGCGGCGAGACCTTCTACGAGGACTTCGACCCGGCGATCGCGCTGGTCGCGTCCACGAGCGTCGAGCTGGCGCGGGCGATCACCGACGTCCACCGCTTCGACGCGCTCGCCGACCCGAGCGAGCTGTTCACCGTCCGTGCTGCAGGAAAGGCGATGGTCACGTTCACATGAGCTCCGCGTTCGGCAATGGAGACGGTCCCCACTCGCCCAGCCCCAGCCACTCGACACGTCCCATAGGCGCCCAGGTCCTGCTGCTGACCCCGTTCACCGACGACGGCGACGTTGACGAGCGCTCGCTCGCGTCGCTCGTCGACCACGTGATCGAGGGCGGGATCGACGGGATCGTCGGGCTCGGCACGACCGGCGAGTTCTTCACGCTGTCGATCGACGAGCAGGCGCAGCTGATGACGACGCTGGCGAAGGTCGTCGGCGGGCGCGTGCCGATCACCTACGGCGTCGGCAACAGCGCCACGAGCGTCTCGATCGCGCTCGCCAAGCATGCGCAGGCGCTCGGCGGCGAGGGCGTGATGCTGCAGCCGCCCTACTACTTCGACCACACCGCCGCCTCGACCGAGGCCCACTTCGTCGCCGTCGCGAACGCGATCGACCTGCCCGTGATGGCGTACGACGGCGGAGCGGGAATCGAGCTGAGCGTCGAGCGCGTGCGGCGCCTCAACGAGCTGGCGGCGAACATCCGCTACGTCAAGATGTCGATCGTCGACCCGGCGAAGGTCGCGGCGATGCGCGCGGGCGCACCGGCGGTCGAGGCGCTCGTCGGGGACGAGAACATGCTGCTGATGGGGCTGCGCCACGGCGCGATCGGCAGCACCGTCGGCTGGAGCAACGTCGACCCGAGCGCGATCTCGCGCGTGCACCGCGCGTTCGAGGCCGGTGACGTGGACGGCGCGCGGACGGTCCTGCTGCGCGAGGTCGTCCCAGCCGTCTCGCCGTGCATCACGGCGAAGAACGGCTGGATCCGCAGCTACAAGGAGATCCTCTTCGCGAAGGGCGTGATCGCCTCGCCGGCGACGCGCCTGCCGCTGACGCCGCTGGATCCGATCCGCAGAGAAGAGGTGCTGGCGGCGATGCGCGAGCTGGCGATCGTCTGATGACCGGCTGTCGTCTCGCTCTATTCGACTTGGACGGTGTCTTGGTCGACTCGCGCGACGCGATGCAAGAGGCGTGGGAGGCGGTGCAGCGCGACCTCGGCGTGACGGTCGGCTTCGCCGCCTACTTCCGCGAGATCGGCCGCCCGTTCGCCGACATCATGCAGCGGCTCGGGCTGGCGGACGAGGCGGAGCAGATCGAACGCGTCTACCGCGCGACCGCGCTGCGCACCGCGCCGCGCGTGCCGGCCTTCCCCGGCGTGGAGGCGGCGCTGGCGAAGCTCGCGGTCGCCGGCGTCAAGCTCGGCGTCGTGACGTCGAAGGCGCGGCCGCAGACCTACTGGACGCTGTCGCAGTTCGACGTCCCGTTCGAGACGGTCCAGACGCCCGAGTCCCAACACCCCGGCAAGCCGTCGCCGTGGCCGCTGCTGATCGCGGCCGACGAGGCGCGCACGGGGGTCGACGAGGCGATCTTCATAGGCGACATGGACGTCGACTGCGCCGCCGCCAGACACGCCGGCATGCGCTTCCTGCACGCCGCCTGGGGCTACGGCCCCCGCCCCGGCAACGCCGTCCAGTTGCAGACGCCCGACGAGATCAGCAGCCTCGTGCGGCTGGACATGCCGGCCGCGGCCTGAGTCCGCGCCCGGCGCGAGCGGGGCGGATCGCGCATGCCCCGTCCCACCCAGGGGTAGCTCCCACACCATGTTGATCGCCGGCATCATCGTCATCTGCATCGTCCTGCTGGTGCTCGCCTTCCTGCTGCCGCGACTGTCGCGGCATCCGCAGCGAGGTGTCGACGCGACCCTCGGCGCCGGTCAGAAGGGCGCCGCGGTCGCGCCGGGCAAGCTCGGCCACTGGCTGCAGAAGCCGTTCCAGACGTCGCGCAAGGCGACGAACAAGAGCGCGTCAGCCGGCCGACAGGGCCGCGGCAAGCTGCCGCTCTGAGCGCCTGACGGCAGCCGCTCGCGCTGCGAGCGCGCGAGCGGCTGTCGGTCGGGCTCAGCCGACCAGCGCCTCGCGGTGCTCCGTCAGGAACGCCGACACCGACGTCGGCGCTCGGCCGGTGAGCCGCTCGACGACGTCGGTCTGCGTCTCCAGCAGGCCCTCGCGGATCGCCGTGCCGAAGCCGGCGTAGACCGCAGCCATCTCCTGCGGCACGCCGCCCGCGACGAGGCCGGCGACGAACGCCTCGTCGTCCACCTGGACGACCTCGACCGCTCTGCCGCTGACCGCGCTGAGCGTCGCGGCGACGTCGTCTGCGTTCTGCAACTCGGGTCCCGTCACGTCGTAGGCCTGTCCCTCGTGGCCGTCGCTGACGAGTATCGCCCCGGCCGCCGCCGCGCAGTCGGCGCGCGTGACGTACGAGGTACGGCCGGCGCCCGCGTTGGTGACGAGCTGCCCGGTCGCGACGGCGTGCGCCCAGCCCTGCGCCTGGATGTCGACGTAGAGCGCGTTGCGCAGGAACGTCCACGCGAGACCGCTCGCTCTGAGCGCCTCCTCGGTCGCGAAGTGCTCGGCGGCGAGGATGCCGGTCGGGTGCTCGCTGCTCGGGTTCGGCACCGACGTGTAGGCGACGTGGCGCACGCCGGCGGCCTTCGCCGCGCCGACCGCGGCAGTCTGCTGGGCGGTCCGCCGCCCGACCGCGTCGGTCGAGATCAGCAGCAGCTTCTCGACGCCGGCGAAGGCGCTCGCGAGCGTCTCAGGCGCGTCGAAGTCGCCGCTGCGCACCTGCACCCCGCGGGCCGCGAAGTCGGCCAGTCTGGCGGGGTCGCGGGTGACGAGGACGAGCTGCTCGGGGGCGGTCGTCTTCAGCGCCTGCTCGGCGGCGCCGCGGCCGAGCGGGCCGCTCGCTCCAGCGATCGCGATCGTGGTCATCGACTCAAGCTCCTTGGTTACTGTTTGATACCGACCTCATCATCCGTCACCATGAGGAGTCATGCAAGACGGCACTGCGATGTCCGCCGGTGACACGGCGGTAACCGACCCGACCGCTCCGCCCCCGCTGACGGCCGCGCCCGGCACAGCGGCAAGCGTGTTCGAAACGCTCGACGGCACCTGCCCGGTGCGCGACGTGCTCGACCGCATCGGCGACAAGTGGTCGGTGCTCGCGATCACGCTGCTGGGCGACGGCCCGCTGCGCTTCATGGAGCTGAAGCGGGCGATCGGCCTCGTCTCGCAGCGGATGCTGACGCGCACGCTGCGCGGCCTCGAGCGCGACGGCCTCGTGACGCGAACGGTCTTCCCGACGGTGCCGCCACGCGTCGACTACGAGCTGACGGAGCTGGGACGGAGCCTCCACGCGACGCTGGCCGAGCTCGCCCGCTGGTCGTACGCCCATCGCGACGACGTCGCCGCGGCGCGCGCGGACTACGACGCACGTGAGGACGAGATCGCCGTCACCACAGGCGATTGAGGGACCGGATCTAACCCTCAGGTAAAGGGTTAGAAATGCTCAGACGAGAACAGTTCCCATCGCGCTGTAGGCTGTGACGGTGCCCCGTTCGCGATTTCGCCTCGTCGCGCTGACGGGCATCGTCGTCGCCGGCCTCGCGGGCTGCAGAAGCTCGACCGGCGACGACGCGCGCAGCGTGGGTCCTGACGGATCCGTCGACGTCGTCGCCACGACGACCGTGCTGGGCGACATCGCACGGGAAGTCGGCGGCGACGCCGTCAGCGTCAAGCAGCTGCTGCGCGCCAACAGCGATCCGCACGACTACGAGCCGCGACCGCACGACGTCGTCGCGGTCGCGAAGGCGCCGGTCGTGCTGGCGAGCGGGGACGGGCTCGACGGCTGGATCGACGGCGTCGTCGACGACTCCGGCAGCGATCCGACGGTCGTCGACGTCGCCGCGAGCCTGCCGGTCCAGCGCCACGACGAGGGCGACGGACACGATCGCGCCGAGGACGGCCACGACCGCGGCGGCACCGATCCGCACTGGTGGCACGACCCGACCAACGTCGAAGCCGCGACCGCGCTCGTGCGTGATGCGCTGACACGCGCCAACCCGGCCGGCAGAGCGGCCTACGCGCGCAACGCCGCCGCCTACGTCGCGAAGCTCAGAGCGCTCGACGCCGGCATCGGCAGATGCCTCGCCAGCGTGCCCGCGTCGCAGCGCAAGCTCGTCACCGACCACGACGCGCTCGGCTATTTCGCCGACCGCTACGGGATCGAGCTGGTCGGCGCGGTGATCCCGTCGCTGACGACGCAGGCGCAGCCGTCGGCAGGGGACGTCGCCGACCTCGCCGCGATCATCCGGCGTGAGGGCGTGAGAGCGGTCTTCCCCGAGTCGGGCAGCAACAGCAAGCTGCCGTCCGCGCTGGCCGACGAGACCGGCGTCAGCGCCGAGTACCAGCTCTACGGCGACACGCTCGGCCCCGAGGACTCCGACGCGGCGACGTACATCGGGATGGAAGCGCACAACGCCGAGGCGATCATGCGCGGCTTCACCGACGGCGCCCGCGGCTGCCCGCTGCCGGGGCTCTGAGAGCCTCTTTCAGAATGAGGCCGCCGACGCGGCCTCATTCTGAAAGAGGCTCTGAGACCGGCTGACGCACGACGAGCCAGGCGCAGGACCGCTCGCCCTCAGCCTGAGACAGGCTCTAACGCGCGACGAGCCGCTCGCGCAGGCGCGTCTGGAGCTTCTCGCCGAGGCCGAGCGCGTCGGCGAACCAGGCCTCGACGGTGCCGTGGCGGCGCTCCAGCTCGTCGAGGCCGGCGGCGAGGTAGGCCGGCTCGACGCCGAGGATCGGATGCAGCACGTCGGGGTCGCCGCCGCGCTCGACGAAGCGGTCCACGAGCGGCTGGAAGCCCCGCAGCGCGAGCCGGTCGCTCAGCATGAAGTCCTCCAGCACTGTGGTGTCGGGCACCTCGAGCAGCAGCAGGAGCGCGGCCGAAGCCCAGCCGGTGCGGTCCTTGCCGGCCGTGCAGTGGAACAGCAGCGGCAGCTCGTCGTCGCGCGAGTCGGCGATCGCGCGATACAGGCGGGCGTACGCCTCCTTCGCGCTCGGCAGCGTGACGAAGCCGCGGTAGGTGCGCTCGAACAGCTGCTGCACGATCCCCGAGCGGACCGCCTGCGCGACCCGCGGCGGGTTGCGGATCAGCTGCGGCAGCTGCGCCGGGGCGGCGCCGCGACTGTCGCCGAGCACGTCGGCGACGAGCTGGCGGGTGCCGCGCGGCACGCGATCGGGCCGCTCGTCGCGCTCGGCCCCGGTGCGCAGGTCGACGACCGTCCGCACGCCCAGCGCCGCGAACGCGGCGCGCGTCTCGCCGGCGATCCGGTCCAGCTGGCCGGAGCGGTAGAGCAGCCCCGTGCGCACGTGGCCGCCGTCGCGCGTCGGCAGCCCGCCGGCGTCGCGCAGGTTGGGCAGCGCGGCGAGCGGCGGGGCGGGGCGAGTGGTGGAGCGGTCGTCTGCGATCGGCACGGGCTGCCGAGATTATCGACGCGGCCGCTGCGGGCGGCGGCCCGCAGCGACTGGAAGGGGACTGCGCTCAGCGGTCCTCCTCGAACGCGTCGCGCAACTGCGCCTCCTGCTCGGACGACAGGTTCGTCTGGATCAGCTCCGCCCCGCTGCCTCTGAACGCGTCGAGCACGCGCTCGACGACCGCGCCTGAGGTCAGCACGAACAGCGCCGATCTCCCGGGTCTGATCTCCTCGCGGACTCTTTCGATGAAGTCCTTGTCGATCCCGACGTTCGCCATCGAGCCGCCGAGCGCGCCGGCGGCCGCGCCGACCGCGAGCCCGAGCAGCGGGACGAAGAAGATCAGGCCGAAGAGGAAGCCCCAGAACGCGCCGCCGAGCGCGCCGGCGCCGGTCATGTCGGCGAGGTGTCTCGTCTTCGGCTTCTTCTTGCCGACCTCCCACTCGACCGTGGCGGCGTCGTGGATCTGGATCAGCTCCTGCTTCGCAAGGTCTCTCAGCGTCGCGACGGCGTTGTCCGCGCCGGCCGCATCGGGGAATCTCCATACGCTCAGGGTCGCCATCGGGTCGGTCCTCCTCGGTCGTCGACAGTCGTCGCGCCGATCCTATGGCGCGACGGGTGAGCGGCCGTCACCCCGATCGGGTGATGCGAGCGCCGGCGCCCGTCAGCCGACTGTGATCGCCGTCGCCGTCGCGAGCGGCTCGCGCGGCGGGCTCAGCAGTCGCAGGTCGCGCGCGCGGCGTACGGCGGCGCGCCGGTCGCTCGCGTCGAGCTTGCGGTAGATGTGCTTCAGGTGCGTCTTGACCGTGTTGACGGAGACGTACAGCTCGCTCGCGATCTCGCGGTTGGACATCATCGTCGGCAGGCGCGCAGGACCGCCTCCTCGCGCTCGCTGAGCGGCTCCGGCAGGGCCAGCGGACGCATCCCGTCGCGCTTCCAGCAGCTCCAGCAGCTCACCCGCGAACGAGCGGCCGGCTGCCCGCGCACGCCCCCGCCCCTCTCACCGCCCTCGCCGTCCGGATCCCCTCGGCATGGCTCGCCGCGGCCGGCACGCCCGGCGATCCGGAGGCGGAGCTGGCCCGGTTGGAGACCGCGGCAGCCGCCGCGGAGGCGGAGCTGTTGCGCGTGCCCGGCTGGCTCGTGCTGGCGCGAGATCGCGTCGGAGCTGGGCGTCTCCGCCAACACCGTCAAGACCGACGTCAGCGCGATCTACCGCAAGTTCGGCGTCGGCACGCGCCCCGAGGCGATCGCCCGCGCCCGCGAACTGGGCCTGCTCGGCGGTGGTGCCTGGGAGCGTTGACGCGATACTGCTCGGGTGACCGGTCGCCAGTTCCTCGCCAGCCTGCTCGCCGTCGCGGCGGTCGTGCTGGGGCTCGTCGGGGTCGTCTCGCTGCACGTGCGCGACGAGGTCGTCGCGCGTCAGCCGTTCGCCGCGAACGCGCTGAAGGCGCTCGATCGCGCACCGGTCAGGCTCGCGGTCGAGCAGGAGATCACGACGCAGGTGCAGCGGCAGGTCCCCGACGGGATGATGTCGCGCGAGCAGATCGAGCGGATCGTCGACCGCGTGATCGACACGCGCGTCTTCCGGCGCTCGTTCCGGCGCGCCGCGGCGGAGTTCAACCGCGTGCTGTTCCACGCCGACGCGCGCAGCGGCGACAGCGCCCAACTGCGGCTCGGCGAGGTGATTCCGGCGTTCGACGCGATCGATCCGCAGCTCGGCGCCGTCCTCAGCGCGAGTGCCTCGCAGCGGCTGCTGACGCTGCAGGCCGACACGCTCGGCTCCGCGACCCACCGGATCGCCGACGGCGCCGACACGCTCGCGGGGATCGCGCCGCCGCTCGCGCTCGTCGCGCTGGTCGGCGCGCTGCTGCTCGCGACCGACCGCCGCAGCGTGCTGCGACTGCTGGGGATCGGCGCGCTGATCGCCGGCGTCCTGCTGCTGGGGCTGCTGTCGATCGGCCAGTCGCTCGGGCTCGACCGCGTCGAAGCCGGCGTGGGCGTCAGCGCCGCGCAGGCGCGCGACGCGGCGGCCGCGATCTGGGACGTCTACACCGACGGCCTGCGCCCGTGGGCGTTCGGCGCGATCGTCGGCGGCCTGCTCGTGACCGCGCTCACGCTCGTGCCGCTGGGGCGCGCGCGGCGCTCCGTCTGAGCGAGCGCGACCGCGAAACACCACGGGGAGGACGCATCCCTGCGCCCTCCCCGTGCGGCACTACCCCTGCAAGCTGCTGGCCTGGGTCAGCCGGTGATGAAGCCGGTGCCTCTGACGATCCCGAGGACCTTGCTCATCGAGTAGGCGACGTCGAACGGGCCGTTCGGCGTGACGCCGCTTCTGCCGGCGATGTTGCCGTTCAGCGCGGCGATCGCGCCCGCGTGACGGGCCTCGATCGTGAGGATCGAGACGGCCGCTCTGATGATCGGGACCTGCTTGATGTTCGTCGCCTGGCCGGAGTAGGCGGCGACGCCCGTCGTCTCCAACGCGAACGCGGTCGCGCGGAACTTCGCCTCGTTGGAGGTCGTGTCGCCGAAGTCGAACGTCGGCGATCTGACGGCGGACTTGCCGAGCACGCCCTTGAGCGCCTTCACGTGCGCGGCCTCGTCAGCGGCGACGAGCGTCGCGAACTTGCCGAGGTCGCCGGAGAACTTCGCCTTCAGCGCCTCCTTGTAGAAGGCCGCCTCGAGATACTCGAGCGTCAGCGCGTAGTTCAGGATCGCGGTGTCCTGCTTCTTCGACGGCTTGGCCGCGCCGGCGAGCGCGGGCATTCCGCCGAACAGGACGCCGCTGGCGATCAGCGTGCCGCCGGCGATGCCGGCCTTGCGGAACAGGTCTGCGCGCGTGTCGCCGGCGACCGCTGCCTCCTGCTCGCGCAGCGCGCCATCACGATCGAGCGTCTCGAGCGAGATCAGATCGGTCAGCTGTGGCTTCACGGTGGTGCTCCTTCCGAAGGTTTCCTACCGGGCTTCCCTTGCGCAGCGCTCGCAAAGGCGGATCACTGGACGTGCGAGAACGGACGAATTCGCCCGCGCGGTGATCCAAAGCGCGCCACGGCGCGAATACCGGTCGATGCGCCCCACGGCCCAGCACCCCGCCACGTGAAGCGTCAAAGCGTCGAACGCCTCGCCGACGAGGAGCTGATGACGCTCGTGCAGGATGGCGAGGCGCGCGCGCTGGAGGTCCTCTACGACCGCCACGGCGGCGCCGCCTACTCGCTGGCGTTCCGGATCATGGGCGATCGGCAGACGGCCGAGGACGTGACGCAGGAGGCGTTCGTGTCGATCTGGCGCGCGGGCGGCCGCTACGACCCGACGCGCGGCAGCGTCCGCTCATGGGTGCTGGCGATCCTGCGCAACCGCGCGATCGACGCGCTGCGCCGCACGGCCTCGCGCGCCCCGCGGCTGGACTACGACGACGACGCGGCGCTGGAGAGCCAGGAGAGCCCCGAGCGGACCGACGGCGAGGCGCTGCGGCGCGAGCGCGCCCGCGTCGTTCGCGGCGCGCTGCAGGAGCTGCCGCAGGATCAGTCGCAGGTGCTCGGGCTCGCCTACTTCGGCGGCTTCACGCACAGGGAGATCGCGGACCTCCTGGAGGTGCCGCTCGGCACCATCAAGGGACGGATGCGGCTGGGGCTGGAGAAGATGCGGACCAGCATGGACGAGGCGATCTGATGAACGTGGCAGACGACCACAGCCGCTGGGACGAAGACCTCGCCGCGTACGCGATCGGCGCGCTCGACTCCGACGACACCGTCGCGTTCGCGAGACACCTCGCGGGCTGCGACCGCTGCCGCGGCGAACTGCACCGGCTCGCGCCCGTCGTCGAACTGCTGCCGGCCTCGGTCGAGCAGCTCGAACCTCCGCCCGCGCTGCGCGGCCGCATCATGGCCGCGATCGCGCAGGAGCCGGCTGGTGCGGCGGCTGGGGTGGCGAGTACGCATGCGCCGGAGCCGGCCCCGGCGCCGGCGCCGCATCGCCGCCGCAGCACGCTGCGCGAGCGGATCCGCGGCTGGCACGTGCCGGCGCTGCCGGCGGTGCTGACCGGCGCGGCCGTCGCGGCCGCGTTCGCGGTCGGCTTCCTCGTGCGCGGCGGGGACTCGACCACGAGCCCGCAGCGCACGACCGTCCCGGTCGTCGCGGCCGTGGGCGGCGGCGACGTGCGCGGCCAGCTGATCTCCGAGGGCGGCGCCTGGCACCTCGACGTCTCGCGCCTGCCGCAGCCCAGAGCGGGCAACGTCTACCAGGCGTGGGTGATGCGCAGAGGCCGCGACGTCGAGCCGTCGACCGTCTTCGTGCTCGCCAGAGACGGCTCCTCGACGGTCGCGATCCCGCAGTCGCTGTCCAACGGCGACCAGGTGCTCGTGACGCAGGAGCCGTCCGGCGGCAGCGCGGCGCCGACGTCGAGACCGCTGCTCAGCGCAAGCGTCTGAGCGGGAGCGCCGCGGGCATCGCAGGCGACGGCCGCAACAGGCTTGGATGCCCGATCGGCGCGTGCGGTGACCCTTCTATGACGGATGTCACACAAGCGGCGTACGCGAACGCGCACCATGTGTCTACGCGATCGACTGAATCACCCGCCGGGCCCGCGAACCCGGCAAAAAGCTTCCTCACCGATCGCAGCACCACCACATAGACACATCTCTCCTCCCGGGAAAAGGCTCGCCATTGGCGGGCCTTTTCTCATTGGGATTGCGGCAGCGTAGCGAATGGTTCGCGGCCGTGCCGTGCGGTTCGTGACAGACGGCACGCGAAGCCGGCCGCCGGTGGCTGTGGCGGGCGTCTAATCTCGTGCCCGCACACCGAGCCGAACCGAGGAGAGCCCCGATGCCGTTGATCGACGTCACCTATCCGCAGGGCGCACTGACCGACGCGGCCCGCGACGCGCTCGTTGAGGCGCTGACCGTCGCCGTCATGAACGCCGAGGACCTGCCCGACGCGCCCTTCTTCCGCGGCGTCACGTGGGCCTGCGCGCACGAGCAGCCGAGCGGGACCTACTACGCCGGTGGCCAGCCGATCGACCGACCGCTGTTCCGCGTCGAGGCGCGCGTGCTGGCCGGCGCCGTCACGACCGAGCGCAAGCAGACGCTGGTCGAGGCCGCGACGCAGGCCGTGATCGAGCACAGCGAACTGGGCGCCGACGACGCCCCGCGCGTGATGGTCGTGCTCGACGAGGTCGCCGACGGCAACTGGGGCGCGGCCGGCGGGATCGTGAACGCCGAGGCGCTCGCCGGCGCGATCGCCGCCCACCGCGAGCAGGAGGCCGCCGCGAGCTGAGCGGCCGCATAGGGCGTTCAGGCAGCTCTGTCTGAGCGCCCTCGCCCGACTCGCGTACCCTAGAGCGCGAGCATGCAGCACGAAGACGACCAGCAGAGCCCCGCGGCGGGCATCGACCCGGCGCGGCTGGAGGCGGCGCTGGCGGTCCTGGCAGAGGTCGAGCGGCTTCCGCTCGAGCACCCCGACGCGCTGGCGGTCCAGCGCGCGACGGCGAGCATCTACAAGACCGTCAAGAAGACGCGCAAGCGCGAGCGCCGCGACGCGATCCTCGCGCACGACCGCGCGATCGTGCACGCGACCGCGACCGGCGCGCCCGGCCGCATCGACGACGAGACCGCCGGCCTGCCGCTCAAGACCGCCGCCCGCGGCGCGAGCGCCGGCACGCTGCTGGAGTCGATCGCCTGCTACGTCTGCAAGGAGCACTTCACCGAGGTCGACGCCTGGTACCACCAGCTCTGTCCCGACTGCGCGACGAGAAACCACCAGCGCCGCGACGCGCGCACCGACCTCACCGGCCGCCGCGCGCTGCTCACCGGCGGGCGCGCGAAGATCGGCATGTACATCGCGCTGCGACTGCTGCGCGACGGCGCCCACACGACGATCACGACGCGCTTCCCCAACGACGCGATCCGCCGCTTCAAGGCGATGGAGGACAGCGACGAGTGGATCCACCGGCTGAGAGTCGTCGGGATCGACCTGCGCGACCCGTCGCAGGTGATCGCGCTCGCCGACAGCGTCGCCGAGCAGGGCCCGCTCGACATCCTCATCAACAACGCCGCGCAGACGGTCCGCCGCTCGCCGGAGGCGTACGCGCCGCTGGTCGAGGCCGAGCGCGCGCCGCTGCCCGCGGGCGAGCTGCCAGAGCTGGTCACGTTCGGCCAGGTCACGAGCGCCCGCCCGACGTCGCTGCCGTCGGGGATCGAGTCCGGCCAGCACTGGGCCCCCACCCCCCACGCGCTGACCGCGCTGGCGCTGACGGCGAAGTCGGCCTCGATGGACCGCGTCGCGGTCGGCGAGGCGATCGACGCCGGCGGCCTCGTGCCCGACCTGCACGGCACCAACAGCTGGATACAGACGGTCGAGGAGGTCGATCCGACCGAGCTGCTGGAAGTGCAGCTGTGCAACATGACCGCGCCGTTCATCCTCGTCAGCCGCCTGCGGCGCGCGCTGGCGGCGTCGCCCGCGCGGCGCAAGTACGTCGTCAACGTGTCGGCGATGGAGGGCCAGTTCAGCCGCGGCTACAAGGGTCCGGGCCATCCGCACACGAACATGGCGAAGGCCGCGCTGAACATGATGACCCGCACCAGCGCGAACGAGATGCTGGAGCAGGACGGGATCCTGATGACCGCCGTCGACACCGGCTGGATCACCGACGAGCGCCCGCACCCGACGAAGATGCGGCTCGCCGACGAGGGCTTCCACGCGCCGCTGGACCTGGTCGACGGCGCCGCCCGCGTCTACGACCCGATCGTCCGCGGCGAGCTCGGCGAGGACCTGCACGGGATCTTCCTGAAGGACTACGCCAAGTCGCCCTGGTAGCGGCCCGGCCGCGCCGGCCACGGCGCGCTGCCGTGCACGAGCGTCCCGGTGCTCGGCGCGCTCGTCACCTCCAGCGACCCGCCGACCGCGAAGACGCGGTCGCGCATGTGCGTCAGACCGCTGCCCGCCGCCAGCTGCTCGGGCGTGACGCCGCCACCGTCGTCGGCGACGACGAAGTCGATCCGCCCCGCCACGCACTCCAGCCGCACCGCCACGCGCGCGCCGGCGCCGGCGTGCTTGCAGGCGTTCTGGATCGCCTCCAGGCAGCAATACCAGACGGCCGCCTCGACGTCGGGCGAGCTGCGGCAGACAGCCGTCCCGCAGTGCACCTGGACCGGCAGCAGCGACTCCTGCGCCTCCGCCTCCAGCGCCGCGGCGAGCCCGCGCGTCGCCAGCAGCGACGGGTAGATCCCGTGGGCGATCGCGCGCACG
Source organism: Conexibacter sp. CPCC 206217 (assembly GCF_030646165.1). Classification (GTDB taxonomy): domain Bacteria; phylum Actinomycetota; class Thermoleophilia; order Solirubrobacterales; family Solirubrobacteraceae; genus Conexibacter. Next base: position 776,197 of record NZ_JAUTDO010000001.1, read on the forward strand.
GCGTCGAGCGCGTCCTGCGCCTCCTCGCCGAGCGCGACCAGCTCGTCGCGCAGCTCCGGCGCGCCCGCGGCGCGCGCCTCGTCGGCTGCCAGCCCGAGCTTGATCCGCAGCGCGACGAGCCGGTTCTGCCCGCTGTCGTGCAGGTCGCGCTCGATCCGCCGGCGCTCCTGGGCGCCGGCCGCGAAGATCCGTGCGCGTGAGGCGCGCAGCTCGCGCGCGGTCGCCTGCAGCTCGCCCTCCAGCGCGATGTTGCGGCGCTCCAGCAGCGTGCTCTCGATCAGCCGCCCGCGCACCTGGCCGGCCAGCAGGGCCCATGGCACCAGCAGGCCCGAGACGACGCTCAGCCAGCCGACCGCGAGCGCCAACGGGTCGTCGCCGCCGCTGACCCGCAGCGCGCCCGACAGCGCGACCGACGCGGCGAACACGAACAGGCAGGCGTACGGGATCTCCAGCGCGGCGCGCTGCAGCCCGCGCTCGGCCAGCGCACGGCGCGCGAGCAGCACCGCGACGGTCAGGATCAGCGCGTTGGTCGCCAATGCGGCGACGTCGGCGAGCGTGGCGGCGAACGACTCGCCGAGCCCGAAGACGCCGTACGGGTTCGCCGGGCAGGTGCCGTCGCAGCGTGTCAGGATCCCGCCCAGCGGCAGGTCGCGCCCGCCCAGCAGCAGCACGATCCACATCAGCGCGATCGCCGCCACCGCGCCGCGGAACGCCAGCTCCGTCGAGCGCCGTTCGACGCGCCCGTGCGGGAACGCCAGCATCACGTAGACGAGCACCACCGCGAACGGCACCCACGCCAGCCGCCCGAGCGTGAACGCGGCCGGCGAGGTGAGCGCCATCGGCGTCGTCGCCGCGAACGCGAAGCCGCCGACGACGAGCAGCAGCCCGAGCCCGCTGGCCGGGCGCAGCCGCCACGTCTGCAGGCCGATCCCGACCCACGAGGCGATCGCGACCGCGCGCACCGCGGCGTTCGGCAGCGGGTCGGCGAAGACGCTGCTGCCGGCGCCCAGCAGCGCGGCGGCGAGCGCCGCGGCGGCGCCGGCGAGGGCCAGCGGCACGAGCAGCCGCGGGGTCGGCTGCGGCACGTGAAGGCTGCGCGCGGAGGTCGCCCGGCGCAACAGCCGCGGCCGCGGCAGCGCGGTCGCGTCGGATCGCTGATAGGGGGTCGTCGTCATGGCCTGGCCCGGCTGACGTTGCTTTCCTTCCCACCTTCCCACGCCGGGGGCGCGTCGCCAACCCCTTACACACCACTTTGAGACCGGAAAGGTGATTGACTGGCCGTCGAGCGCCCGCACGGACAGGAGGACGATGTCTGGCCGCATCGCACCGGAACGCGAGCAGATCGACGACGACGCGCCGATCCGCGTCGTGCTGGCGGACGACAGCTACCTCGTGCGCGAGGCGGTCGCGCGGATCCTCGCGGAGGAGCCGCACCTGCAGGTCGCGGCGGTCTGCGCCGACCGCGCGTCGCTGCTGGAGGCGGTCGAGCGCGAGCGCCCGGCGGTCGTCGTGACCGACATCCGGATGCCGCCCGACCACGCCGACGAGGGCATCCAGGTCGCCGACGAGCTGCGCCTCAGCCACCCCGAGATCGGCGTCGTCGTGCTGAGCCAGTACGCCGACCCGTCGTTCGGGCGCGCGCTGCTGGCGCAGGGCGCCGACGGCCGCGCCTACCTGTTGAAGGAGCGCGTCCACGATCGCCGCGAGCTGGTGACGGCGATCGACGCGGTCGCGCACGGCGGCGCGTTCATGGACGCGAAGGTGATCGAGGCGATCCTCGCGGGCGAGGCGCGCGCGCAGGACTCGCCGCTGGCGGAGCTGTCGCCGCGCGAGCTGGAGATCCTCGGGCAGATCGCGATGGGCAAGAGCAACGCGCGGATCGCCGCCGACCTCGTGCTGACCAAGCGCGCGATCGAGAAGCACATCAACGCGATCTTCCTGAAGCTCGGCCTCAGCTTCGCCGACGACGTCAGCCGCCGCGTCAAGGCGACGCTGATCTACCTCGCGGCGACGAATCAGGCCGGTGGCGCCGCCACAGCTCCATGAGCTTGGACGGCCGCAGATCCTGCTTCGCGAGCACCGCGGCCGCGCCGCAGGTCTCGGCGTCGGCCGGCAGCTGATCCGGCGCGCCGGAAGAGACGAGGATCACGACGGTGCGCGGCCGCCGCGCCAGCAGCCGGCGCGTCGCCTCGACGCCGTCGCCGCCGGGCATCCGCACGTCCATCAGCACCAACTGCGGCGTGACCCGCTCCAACGCCGCCAGCGCCTCGCTTGCCGACGCCGCCTCGGCGAGCGTGCGGAAGCCGCGCGTCGCCTGCACGACCGCGCGGGCCGCGCTGCGGAACGCCGCCTGATCGTCGACGGTCATCACGCCGACGTCGTGGTGCGTGCGGACCATCGCCCGATCATCTCCCGCGCGCGCGTGGTGCGCAGTGGTGCATGCCGGTGTCCGCGTGTGGTGAGCGCACCCTTGGCGCGACGGCGCGGGCGGTGGGACGGTTCTGACTCCGCTCCAGATCCGAGGAGGAACCATGGGAGTTCACGCGGCGGGCGGAGTTCCCGCCCCGAGCCGTTCAGACGCCGTCGTCTCCACGCACACCGGCACCGGCTGGGTCGTCTTCGCCGGGACGATGCTGCTGATGGTCGCGGCGCTCAACATCATCTACGGCATCGGCGCGATCAGCGATGCGAACTTCTTCATCAACGACACGCGCTACATCTTCGGCAGCCTCAGCACGTGGGGCTGGATCGTGACGCTGACGGGTGCTGTGCAGATGCTGGCGGCGTTCGGCATCTGGGCCCGCAACGGCTTCGCGACCTGGCTCGGGATCGGCTTCGCGGGACTGAACGCGATCGCGCAGCTGCTGATGCTGCCGGCCTACCCGTTCCTGTCGCTGGCGCTGTTCGCCGTCGACATCCTGATCATCTACGGCCTCGCGGTCCACGGCGGCCCGCAGGACGAGTTGGCCTGAGCCCTTCGCGGCGCGCCGGCCGCTGCCGGCGCGCCGATCAGGTCAGCCGATCAGTGCCCGACGAGTCTGCTCGCCTCGGTCAGCACCTCGCCGAGGATCGTCACGATCTCGTCGAACTGCTGCTGGCCGGCGACCAGCGGGGGCGATATCTGCACGGCCGGGTCGCCGCGGTCGTCCGCACGGCAGATGATGCCGGCGTCGTAGAGCCGCTCGGAGAGGAAGCCGCGCAGCAGTCTCTCCGACTCCTCCTCCGTGAAGGTCGCGTTCGTCTCGCTGTCCTTCACCAGCTCCAGCGCGTAGAAGTAGCCGGTGCCGCGCAGGTCGCCGACGATCGGCAGCTCCAGCAGCTGCGCGAGCGTCGCTCTGAACGCGTCCTCGGTCGCGCGGACCGTCTGCGGCAGCTGCTCGCGCTCCATGATCTCGAGGTTCTTCAGCGCGATCGCCGCCTGCACCGGGTGGCCGCCGAAGGTGACGCCGTGCATGAACGTCGCGTCGCCCTGCTGGAACGGCTCGGCGATGCGGTCCGACGCGATCACGGCGCCGATCGAGGCGTATGCGCTGGAGAGGCCCTTCGCGCAGGTGATGATGTCCGGTCTGATGTCGTAGCGCGCGGAGGCGAACCAGTCGCCGATGCGCCCGAAGCCGGTGATCACCTCGTCGGCGCACAGCAGGATCCCGTGCTCGTCGCAGAGCGCGCGCACGCCCGCGAAGTAGCCGGCCGGCGGCGTGAACGCGCCGCCGGAGTTCTGCACCGGCTCCATGATCACCATCGCGATCGTGTCCGGGCCCTCGGAGTGGATGCGGTGCTCGAGGTCGTCGAGCAGGAACTGCGTGAACTGCTCCTCGCTCTCGTCGGCGGGGCGGCGGAAGCGGTTCGTGTTGCGCACGTGCGCGACCTGCGGCACGAGCGGCTCGAACGGCTGGCGCAGGCCCGGCACGCCGGTGATCGAGAGCGCGCCCATCGAGGTGCCGTGGTAGGCGATGTCGCGGCCGATCGCCTTCCAGCGGCGCTCGCCGTTGGCGGTGTGGAACTGACGCGCAAGCTTCCACGCGCCCTCGACCGACTCGGCGCCGCCGCTGGTGAAGAAGACGCGGTTGAGGTCGCCCGGGGCGAGGTCGGCGATCCGCTTCGCCAGCTCGATCGCGCGCGGGTGCGCGTAGGACCAGTTCGTGTAGAACGGCAGCTCGCGCATCTGCGCGGCCGCGGCCTCGCCGATCTCGTCGCCGTAGGAGTAGCCGACCTGGACCGCGAAGAGGCCCGCGAGCGCGTCGAGGTATCTCTTGCCGCCTGAGTCCTCGAGGTAGCAGCCCTCGCCGCGCGCGATGATCGGGACGGGATGGTCGGCGCCGTACGCGCCCATGCGCGTGAAGTGCATCCAGAGGTGGTCGCGCGCCGCCTGTTGGAGGTCGATGCCGGTGGGGTCGTTCGCTGTCGCTGTCATGAGCTTCCGTTTCAGAGTCCGATCCGCACGGCGACGTGCTTGATCTGGGTGTAGTCCTCGAGCGAGTAGGTCGACATGTCCTTGCCGTAGCCGGACTCCTTGAAGCCGCCGTGCGGCATCTCGCTCGTGATCGGGGTGAGGTGGTCGTTGACCCACACGCAGCCGAACTGCAGCTGTCGCGCGGCGTCCATCGCGCGGCCGACGCTTTCGGTGAAGACGGAGGCGGCGAGGCCGTAGCGCGAGTCGTTCGCGTACGCGAGCGCCTGCTCGTAGTCGTCGACGCGCTGGATCGTGACGACCGGGCCGAAGACCTCGTCCTGCACGATCTCGCTGTCCTGCGCCACGTCCGCGACGAGCGTCGGCGCGACGAACGAGCCGCCGGCCGGGCCGATCGCGTCGCCGCCGCCGCCCGTGACGATCCGCGCGCCGGCGGCGGTCGCGCGCTCGAGGAAGCCGAACGCGCGCTGCTGCTGCTTGGCGGAGATGACGGGGCCCATCTCGATCCGGTCGCCCTCGGCGGGATCGCCGACCTTCAGCGACTCGATCGCCGGGACGAGCCGTTCCAGCAGGCGGTCGTAGACGCCTCTCGTCGCGATGATGCGGGTGCCGGCGGTGCAGTCCTGGCCGGAGTTCCAGTAGCCGGCGACGCGGATCGCCGCGACCGTCTGCTCGAGGTCGGCGTCGTCGAGCACGACGATCGGCGCCTTGCCGCCCAGCTCCAGGTGCAGGCGCGTGAGGTTGTCGGCGGCGGCGCGCGCGATCGTCTTGCCGGTGCGCACGTCGCCGGTCAGCGAGACGAGCCCGAAGGCGCGGTTCTCGACCAGCTTGGCGCCGACGTTGGGGCCGTCGCCGGTGACGACGCCGAGCGCGCCGTCGGGCAGCGCGCCGGAGGCGTGCGCCAGCTCGGCGAAGCGCAGCAGCGACAGCGGCGTCCCCTCCGCGGGCTTGAGGATCTGCACGTTGCCGGCCGCCAGCGCCGGGCCCATCTTCCACGCCGCCATGTTGAGCGGGTAGTTCCACGGCGCGATGCCGGCGACGATGCCGATCGGCTCACGCCGCACCATCGACGTGTAGCCCTTGATGTACTCGCCCGCGGACTTGCCTTCGAGCGTGCGCGCGGCGCCGGCGAAGAAGCGCAGCAGGTCGGCGGAGGCGGTCACCTCGTCCTTCGCCATCGGCAGCGGCTTGCCGGTGTTGGCCGACTCGAGCTGCGCCAGCTCGTCAGTCGCAGCGTCCATCGTGTCGGCCAGCTTCAGCAACGCGGTCGCGCGCTCGCCGGGGGTCGTCGCGTTCCACTCGCGCCTGGCGGCGAGCGCGGCCTCGACGGCGCGCTGCACGTCGGCGCCGTCGCCCTCGGGGACGGTCGCGATCGTCGCGCCCGTCGCGGGGTTGACGATCTCGCGCGTGGCGCCGCCGACGGCGTCGAGCAGCTTGCCGCCGACAAGGTTGCGGAACGGGGTGCTGGGAGTCGTCTGAGCCACGGCGGCCTTCCTCCAGGCGGTTGCGCTTTGCGTACCTATACCCACCTTACACTGCGATAACCGCACTGTGTATGCGTTTTTACTGCGGATGTCGCTAATGCCTGCGGACGTCAGTAGGATCGAGCCGATGAACGACCGCAGACGCGGGGCGATCGCCGGCAGCGCGGTCCTCGACGACCTCGACCGCGCGATCGTCGAGGCGCTGCAGGCCGACGGGCGCGCCTCCTTCCGTGAGATCGCGCGCTCGCTCGCGGTCGCCGAGGGTACCGTGCGCAACCGCTACGACCGCCTCTCCGACGCCGGCGTGCTCGACGTCGTCGGCGTCACCAACCCGCTCGCGCTCGGCTTCGACGCGATGGCGATGGTCGGCGTCACGACGAGCGGCCGCTCGCAGTCGGTCGCCGACGCGCTCGCCGAACTGCCCGAGGTCAGCTACGTCGTCGTCGTCGCCGGCCAGTTCGACGTGCTCGTCGAGTTGGTCTGCCGCGACCACGCCCACCTGCTCGACACGACCGAGCGCCTCGGCACGCTCGACGGCGTCGTCGCGACCAACACGTTCGTCTACCTGAAGCTGGCGAAGCAGAGCTTCCAGCACGGGCGCCTGCGCGGGCGGGAGTGACACACTTCCACCCATGAGCGACGAGCTGACGAAGAACCTCGCGCGCAACCGCTACGAGCTGCACGGCGACGACGGCGACCTGCTCGGGTTCGTCGAGTACCTGCCGGCGGGCGAGAGCACGATCATCGCGCACACCGAGGTGGCGGTCGAGCACGAGGGCGAAGGGGTCGGCGGGCGGCTCGTGCGCGGCACGTTCGCCGCGATCGAGGCCGACGGCAAGACCGTGATCCCGCTGTGCCCGTTCGCCGCCGCCTATGTGCGCAGACATCCCGACCTCGTCGCGCTGGTGGCACCGAGCATGCGCTCCCAGTTCTGAGCCAGGCTCAGGCGTCGGGTAGAACTACAGGACCGTCCGCCGACCTTCTTCGAGGAGCCCCGCCATGGCCGAATGCAGCCACCTGGACCAGATCGAGTTCCTCGAGCTGCCCGACACGATCGAAGGCTGCAAGGACTGCCTCGCGGTCGGCGGCACGTGGGTCCACCTGCGGATGTGCCACACCTGCGGCGAGATCCGCTGCTGCGACTCGTCCCCCGGCAGACACGCGACCAAGCACGCCGCGGCCGCCGGCCACCCGCTGCTGCGCTCCGCCGAGCCGGGCGAGGTCTGGTCGTGGTGCACGATCGACGAGATCGGCTTCACGCTGCGGGCCGGCTGAGCGCCGCGGCGCCCGGCGCGCGGCGGGACGCACGGCTCTGGCGACGCCGCCTGACCCGCCGCCGCGTCGCTTCCCTGACCGACTAGGCTCCACGCGTGGCGACCACGACCGCTCCACCCGCCGCCGCGGGCGACCAGACGACGCCGAAGAAGCGTCAGCTGCTCGGACAGCTCGGCGGGCCGCTGCGCCATTTCATCACGACGGAGGCCGGCAGCGCGGGGCTGCTGCTGATCGCGACGATCGTCGCGCTCGTGTGGGCGAACTCGCCGCTGTCGGACTCCTACGAGTCGCTCTGGCACACGAGCCTGGCGATCTCGCTCGGCAGCTGGGACCTCGACCTCGACCTGCGCCACTGGCTCGACGAGGGCCTGATGGCGCTGTTCTTCTTCGTGATCGGCATGGAGGTGCGACGCGAGTGGTCGATCGGCGAGCTGCGCGACCGCAGCCGCGTGACGATCCCGGTGATCGCCGGCATCGGCGGCATGATCGTGCCGGCGCTGCTGTTCCTGCTGATCGCCCCCGGCGGCGAGGCCGGCGGCGGCTGGGGGATCGTGATCGCGACCGACACCGCGTTCCTGCTCGGCGCGATGGCGATCGTCGGCCCGGCCTGCCCGACCCAGCTGCGCGTCTTCCTCTTGACGCTCTCGATCGTCGACGACATCGTCGCGATCTCGGTGATCGGGATCGTCTACTCCGACTCGATCGACCTCGTCGCGCTGGCGGTCGCCGCCGGCTGCCTCGTCGGGATCGCGCTGCTGTCGGAGCTGCGCGTCTGGCGCGGTTCGGCGTACGCGGTACTCGGGCTCGGCCTGTGGCTGGCGACGCTGATCTCCGGCGTGCACCCCACGCTCGCCGGCATGGCCGCAGGCCTGCTGATCACCGCCTACACGCCGTCGCGCGAGCGCGTCGAGGAGGCGGCGTCGAGAGCGCGCGCCTTCCGCCAGTCGCCGCTGGCGAGCGTCGCGCGTGACACCGGCCGCAGCGTCGCGCGCTCGATCTCGCCGAACGAGCGGCTGCAGGAGCTGCTGCACCCGTGGACCGGGTTCGTGATCGTGCCGCTGTTCGCGCTCGCCAACGCCGGCGTCGACCTGCGCGGCGGGGCGCTCTCCGACGCGCTCTCCTCGCCGCTCACGTGGGCGGTCGTCGTCGGCCTCGTCGGCGGCAAGATGCTCGGCATCTCGGCCGGCGCGCTCGGCGCGATAGCCGCGCGGCTGGGCAAGCTGCCGCAGGGCGTCGGCAAGGGCCAGGTCGTCGGCGGCGCGGCGCTGTCGGGGATCGGCTTCACCGTCTCGCTGCTGATCGCGGGCCTCGCCTTCGACTCGCCGCAGCTGCAGGACGAGGCGAAGATCGGCGTGCTGCTGGCGGCCGTGCTCGCGGTCGCGGTCGGCTGGATCGCGTTCAAGGCCGCGGCGGTCCTGCGCGGCGAGGTCAGCGCCGGGCTGCCGACGATCCTCGACCCGCCGCTGGACGTCACGCGCGACCACGTCCGCGGCCCGCTCGACGCGCCGCTGACGCTGGTCGAGTTCGCCGACTTCGAGTGCCCCTTCTGCGGCCGCGCGACCGGGATGGTGCGCGAGCTGCGCAGACGCTTCGGCGACGACCTGCGCTACGTGATCCGTCACCTGCCGCTCATCGACGTGCACCCGCACGCCGAGCTGGCCGCCCAGGCGATGGAGGAGGCGGGCGCGCAGGGCAGATTCTGGGAGCTGCACGACAAGCTGTTCGACCACCAGAACGAGCTCGAGTTCGAGGACCTGCTCGGCTACGCCGGCAAGATCGGGATCGACGTCGAGGAGATGGCGCGCGCGCTCAGCGACGGCCGCCACCTCGGACGCGTGCAGGAGGACGTCATCAGCGCCGAGCTGAGCGGCGCCCGCGGCACGCCGACCTTCTTCGTCGGCGACAGACGACACGTCGGCGCATACGACGCCGACACGCTCGCCGCCGAGATCGAGGCGTGCCGGGGGAGCTAGGGGCGGCGGGTCGGGCCGCGGGAACGATGCCGCGGCCCCGTGCCAGGTCCGCGGCGCGCCGCGGACACGATGCCGCGGCTCGGGTCATCGGGGCGTGGCGCGCCGACGGCCGTCAGGCCGCGTCGAGCAGCCGCACCGACAGCGCGTCGGCCGCGGCTGACCGTTCAGGCAGTCTCCAGCCGGGCACGTCGGGCAGTGCCGCGCCGCGCGCGACGACGCCCGCGAGGCGCTCGGGCAGCAGCTGCCCGAGCGCGAGCGCCAGCGCTCCGCCCTGACCCTCGCCGACCAGCAGCGGCGGCGCGCCCCACTGTTCGTGCGCGCCGATCACGAGCTGCTCGAGCGCGTAGAGCGCATCGCCGAACGTCGCCGGCTCGACCTCGCCATCAAGGCCCGTCACGTACCAGCGGCGCCCGACGTGCGCGCGCCCGAGGTAGAGGAAGCGCAGCGGCTCGGGCGTGATGCGGCGGTTGCCCGGCGCCTGCTCGCACGCGAGCGCGTCGAGCTGCTGCGCGACGGACTCGGTGCCCGCGAGCACGATCGTCGTCCCGCTCGCGGGCTCGCCGTCCGGCTCCTGCAGCCGGTAGACGAGCCCCGCACGGTCGAGCAACGCGACGGACATGCCCGATCCGATCGCTTCGTGCACGCGGTTCAGACCGCCTTCTCCGGCTCGCCGATCGCGTTCTCGCCGGCCGTGAAGCCGTACGTGATCGCCGGGCCGAGCGTGCCGCCGGCCGACCAGTAGGCCTGGCCGGCGATCGACGCGACGCAGTTGCCGGCGCCGTAGAGGCCCGGGATCGGGCGTCCGCTGACGTGCAGCACGCGCCCCGACGGGTCGACGACCGGTCCGCCGTTGGTGTCGAGCGTGCCGCCGCCGATCAGGATGCAGTGGTACGGGCCCGACGAGGCGAACGGGTACATCGTCGGGTTCTTCGTGTTGCCTGTGCGGCGCACGCCGCCCCACGAGACCTGGATCGGCGTCGAGCCGCGGCCGAAGTCGTCGTCTCTGCCGGCCCGCGCGAAGCCGTTGAAGCGATCGATCGTCTGCTGCAGGTTCGCCGTGAAGCCGTCCGACAGCCGCACGTCCGGGCCGATCGCGCCGTTGATCGAGACGCTGCCGCGCAGTCTCGCCAGGCGCCGCTCGACGTTCTGCGCCAGCTCCGGGATCGTCGCGCCGGAGATCACGTACGGAGCGGTCGTGCCCGGTCTCGGGAACGGCGCGCCGTACGCCTGGTACGGATCGTTGGCGACGGTGTCGTCGTAGATCATGAACTGGACGAGGTTGGGGTACTCCGCCCGCACCGTGTCCCACACGAAGTGGCTCTGCGTGTGCTCGTTGTACGGCGTCTTCTCCGACGAGACGCGGTCGCCGAAGCGGTTGACCATGATCATCGCGTCGCCCGGCGGGATCCAGAGGTCGTCGACGACGCTCGAGTTCGCCAGCGCCTGCTCCAGCACGTGCTGGACGAAAAAGCCGTTGCGCATGTTGCCCAGCCGCGCGCCGAGCTGCGTCGCCATGTCGATGAAGTCGCCGGTGTTGGTCGGCACCGCGCAGCCGCCGAAGATCGGGCCCTTCAGGTAGTTCATGACCTTGCTGCGGTCCTGCGTGAAGCCGCCCGTGCCGAAGACGACGGCGCGGCGCGCGCGGTACATGCGGTCGCCGTCGGGCGTCTGCGCCTGCACGCCGACGACCTCGCCCTTGGCGTTGGTCGCGATCTGCACGACGTGCTGGCCGGTGAGGACTCTCACGCCCTTTCTGCGCGCGTAGGTCGCCAGGCCGGTCATGAGGCTGCCGCCACCGCCGCCCTCGGAACCGATCGGGTTGAGCGTGCGGCCGTACGGCGCCTTGTTCTCGGGCAGCTCGGCGTGGTACTCGGGGTGCGTCCAGTCGATCCCGCCGGTCGCGATCTGGGTCGGGAGCAGCGCCGCGATCTGCGATCTCAGCACGCCCATCCGCTCGATCCGCTCGACGACCTCGGGTGCGCGGTCGTAGTACGCCTCCAGCGAGGCGTGGCTGAACCTGTCGAGCCCGGAGAGCGGCGCCTCGGGGTCGTAGACCGTCGGGTACGCGAGCCGCGCCATCAGTCTGACGGCCTCGGTCTTGGGGTCGTTGACGCCCTTGCCGCGCAACAGGTGGTTGTTGGGGATCCAGTAGGCGCCGCCGGAGCGGGCGGTCGTGCCGCCGATCGCGGGGGCCTTCTCCAGCACCATCACTCTGGTGCCGGCCTGCGCTGCGCCCACGGCGGCGGCGAACGCCGCGCCACCGCCGCCGACGACGATCACGTCGGCCTCCGCGTCGAACGAGCGCCCCGCGGCGCGTGCGACGCGCGGCATGCTCGCCAGCGCCGCACCGCCGGTGACGGCACCTGCCGCGGCCAGCAGCGAGCGCCGCGAAACCCTCGAGCCCTGCTGCGCAGCGTTCACGTCGTCGGCCATCTCTCTCTCCCAGCTACACAAATTTGCCTGCTCCTCGGGAGCGACTATCGCATATTTTGCACGCCTCATGTACGGTCTTTTCGGCGCCAAGCCGCGCACCCCGTTCGACTGGAGAGAGAACGCCATGCCGTCCCGTGCCCTCAAGCTGATCGCCGTCCTCTGCGCCTGTCTTGGCATGTCCGCAGGCCTCGCCGCCTGCGGTGGCGACGACGAGAAGACCGGCACGATCTCGCTGACCGAGCTGCCCGGAAACCCGCAGAACGGGTCGACCCCCGGGAGACCGTCGGGCGGCGCGATGGGCGGCGGCACGGCCGATTCCGCTGGCGGCGACGAGGCGGCCGGCGGCTCCGACGACGCGAGCGGCGGCGGCGACGCGGCTGCCGGTGACGATGCGAGCGCGGGTGACGACGCCAGCGGCGGTGACGACGCCGCGAGCGGCGGCGGCGATGCCGCCGAGGGCAAGGCGATCTTCACGCAGAGCTGCGCCGGCTGCCACACGCTCGCCGACGCCGGTGCCAGCGGCTCCGTCGGCCCGAACCTCGACGACCTCGCGCCGGACGAGGCGACGGTCGCCGCGAAGGTCAGAGCGGGCGGCGGCGGGATGCCCTCGTTCGACGGCACGCTCGCGCCCGAGCAGATCCAGGCGGTCGCCGCGTACGTCTCCGGAGCCGCGGGATCCTGAGGCATCCCGGCGCGTGCGTCGACCCCGGCGGATAGCCTGTCGGCCAGCGGGAATGGTCCCGCGACGATGACGAGCGACCTGACCGACCCACCCCTCGGCCCGCGCCTGCGGGAACTGCGCCAGCGACGCGGCCTGTCGATCAAGGCCGCCTCCGAGCAGGCGGGACTGTCCGCGTCGTTCCTGTCGCTCGTCGAGCGCGGCCAGTCCGACCTGGCGATGAACCGCCTGATGCGGCTGCTGCAGATCTACGGCGCCTCGCTGACGGATCTCGTCGAGCCCGCCGCACCGCCGTCGGACGTCGTGCGCCGCGGCGAGGAACTGCGCGTCCACTCGCCCGGCGAGCACATAGACGCATACCTGCTCGTGACCGACAACGACCGCCCGCTCGTGCCGATGGTGTGGGTCTACGCGCCGGGCGCCGCGATGAGCGAGCCGACGGCCCTCCCGACCGACCACTTCAGCCACGTGATCGCCGGCTCGGTCACGATCGAGACCGACGAGGAGACCGTCAGGCTCAACGCTGGCGACACGATCTACGTCCGCGCCGCCCGCCGCTTCCGGATCGTCAACGACGGCACCGAACCCGCGCGCGTACTCGGCTGCGGCGCCCTCGGCGCCGTCAGCACGCTGCCGGGGCTGACGGGCTGAGGAGCATCGGCGCGGCCCGTTCGCGCCCCCCTTCGAGTGGGTCGCGCCTCAGGAAGACGCCGCCCGCTCCAGCATCCGTGAGATCTGCCCGGCCACGGCGGCCGGTCGGTCGACGGTGTCGTGGTGGGTGAAGCGCAGCAGGGTGACGCCGCGCTCGGCCAGCGAGTTCGCCTTCTCGCGGTCTCTCTGGAAGGCACGGCGGGTGCCGTGGTCCTGCCAGCCGTCCAGTTCCACCGCGAGTCGGGCCGACGGCCACCAGGCGTCGACCTCTCTGCCGTGGACGATCGCGTTGGTCTGCGGTCGCGGCAGCTCGTGGTGGCGGACCAGGCTGCTGGGACCGTGCCGGCGAGGTCGACGAGGGTCCGGGAGAGGGTCGTGACGGGGAGGCCGTCGATGGTGGTGAGGTCTTCTTGGGGGAGGGCGGCGCGGTGGAGGCGCAGGCCATCGATCGGAGCGCGTTTGGTGGAAACCGTCACGTCAGTCCTGCGGACGCAGCCGGCGGTGCCCGACCGCGTAGACGCCGCGGTGGAGTCTCACGAGTGAGCCGCGCTGCAGGCGGTCTCGCACCATCGTCGGAGAGAACCCGATGGCCCCGAGCTGTCGCCGGTTCACCACACCGTGCTGGCAATCTGCCAGATCCGCGAGCCGCCGCTCCGGAGGAGCGGTCGCGACGACATGGGCCCAGCCTCGCAGTCCCGCCACGAACGGCGCTACGCGCGTTCGTGACGGACTGCGGAGGAATGGCTACGCCGTGGCCGGGACGCTGTCGGAGAACGTTTCGCCCCGCTCCGCCGCCTCGACCAGGGAGGCCGGGGGGTCGAAGCGGTCGCCGTAGGTGGCGGCCAGTTCGCGGGCTCGGGCGACGAAGCCGGGGAGGCCGCCTTCGTAGCCGTTGACGTACTGCAGGACGCCGCCGGACCAGGCGGGGAAGCCGATGCCGAAGATCGAGCCGATGTTGGCGTCGGCGACCGACTCGATCACGCCCTCGTCACGGCACTTGACCGTCTCGAGCGCCTCGATGAACATCATCCGCTCCTCGAGGTCTCTGAGCGAGATCTTCGAGGGGTCGGCGACCGGCGGGAACGCTTCGCGCAGGCCCTTCCAAAGGCCCGTGCGTCTGCCGTCGGCGTACTCGTAGAAGCCCTTGCCCTCGAGCTTGCCGGGGCGGTCGAACTCGTCGAGCATGCGGTCGATCACGGTCTCGGACGGGTGGTCGTCCCAGCCCGATCCGCCCGCCTCGTTCGCCGCCTTCGCGGCGTTGCGGATCTTGCGCATCAGCTTCAGGTTCAGCTCGTCCGACAACTGCAGCACCGGCGCCGGGTAGCCCGCCTGCGAGGAGGCCTGCTCGATCGTCGGGGCGGGGACGCCCTCGACCAGCATCGAGATGCCCTCGTTGATGAACGTGCCGATCACGCGCGAGGTGAAGAAGCCGCGCGAGTCGTTGACGACGATCGGCGTCTTCTTGATCTGCTTGGCGACGTCCAAGGCGCGGTAGAGCGTCTCGTCCGAGGTTGCCTCGCCCTTGATGATCTCCAGCAGCGGCATCTTGTCGACAGGCGAGAAGAAGTGCAGGCCGATGAAGTCGGCCGGTCGCGAGACGCCCTCGGCCAGTTGCGTGATCGGCAGCGTCGAGGTGTTGGAGCCCAGCAGCGCGCCCTCGGCGAGATGCGGCTCGATCTCGGCGAACACGCTCGCCTTCACGGCCGGGTCCTCGAAGACGGCCTCGATCACGAGGTCCGCACCGGCCGCCGCGGCGGGATCGGTCGTCGGGGTGATCAGCGCCAGCAGCGCGTCGGCCTTCTCCTGCGTCGAGCGCCCGCGCGAGACGGCCTTCTCGAGCAGTCTCTTGGAGTAGTCCTTGCCACGCTCCGCCGCCGCCTGGTCGACGTCCTTCAGGACGACCTCGATGCCCGCCTTCGCGCACACGTACGCGATCGCGGCGCCCATCATGCCTGCACCGAGCACGACCGCCTTCTTCGCGCGGTAGCGCTCGATCTCGGCCGGCCGGCCGCGGTCGCCGTTGACCTGCTGCAGGTCGAAGAAGAACGCCTGGATCATGTTCTTGGAGACCTGACCGGTCGCGAGGGCGACGAAGTAGCGGCCCTCGATCTCCAGCGCGCTGTCGAAGTCGACCTGCGCACCCTCGACCGCGACCGCCATGATCGCCTTCGGAGCCGGGTAGTTGGCGCCCTTCAGCTGCTTCTTCAGGTTCGCCGGGAACGCGGGCAGGTTCATCGCAAGCGACGGCGTCGACGGCGTGCCGCCCGGGATCTTGTACTTCTTGTCCGCATCCCACGGCTGCTGCGCCTCAGGGTTCGCGGCGATCCACTTCTTCGCGGCTCCGATCAGCTCGTCTCTCGACGCGACCAGCTCGTCGACGATCCCGATCTCCAGCGCCTTCGCCGGGCGCACTCTTCTGCCCTGCAGCAGCAGCGTCATCATCGCGTTGACGATCCCGAGCATGCGGACCGTGCGCACGACGCCGCCGGCGCCCGGCAGCAGGCCGAGCGAGACCTCCGGGAAGCCGAGCTGGATCTTGGAGTCGTCGACGATCACGCGGTGGTGGGTCGCCAGCGCGATCTCCAGGCCGCCGCCCAGCGCGGTGCCGTTGATCGCCGCGACGACCGGCTTGCCGAGCGTCTCCAGGCGGCGCAGCTGGCTCTTCGCCTCGCGCAGGTAGACGGAGAACTCCTCCGCCTGGTCCGGCGTGACCGCTCTGAGGTTGTTGAGGTCGCCACCGGCGAAGAAGGTCGACTTGCCGGAGGTGACGATCACGCCCGTGATCGACTCCTTCTCGGCCTCGAGCCTGTCGACCGCGGCCGCCATCGAGCGGCCGTACGCCTCGTTCATCGTGTTGGCGCCCTGATTCGGGTCGTCGAGCGTCAGGACGACGACGCCGTCGGCGTCCTGCTGCCAGCGGATCGTGCTGTCGTCTGCCATCTAGATCGCCTCCACGACGGTCGCGATGCCCATGCCGCCGCCGACGCAGAGCGTCGCGAGGCCGTATCTGCCGCCCGTGCGGTGCAGCTCGTCGATGAGCGTGCCGAGGATCATGCCGCCGGTCGCGCCGAGCGGATGGCCCATCGCGATCGAGCCGCCGTTGACGTTGACCTTCTCCATGTCGAGGTCCATGTCGCGCACGAACCGCAGCACGACCGCGGCGAACGCCTCGTTGATCTCGATCAGGTCGAGCTGGTCGGCCGTGATGCCGGCCTTCGACAGCGCCTTCTTCGACGCCGGCGCCGGGCCGGTCAGCATGATCGTCGGGTCGGCGCCGGAGACGGCCGTCGCGAGGATCCGGGCGCGCGGCGTGAGGCCGAGGTCGGCGCCGGTCTGCGCGTTGCCGATCGCCAGCAGCGAGGCGCCGTCGACGATGCCGGAGCTGTTGCCGGGCGTGTGGACGTGGTCGATCTTCTCGACCCAGTGGTACTTCTGCAGCGCGACGGCGTCGAAGCCGCCCATGTCGCCCATCACGGCGAACGACGGCTTCAGCTTGCCGAGCGCGTCGGTCGTCGTGCCGGGGCGGATGAACTCGTCGTGGTCGAGCACGACGTGGTCGTTGATGTCGAGCACCGGGACGACCGAGTCGTTGAAGCGGCCGGCGGCCTGCGCGGCGGCGGCGCGCTCCTGCGAGCGCACGGCGTAGGCGTCGACGTCGTCGCGGCTGAACTCCTCGACGGTCGCGATCAGGTCGGCGGAGATGCCCTGCGGGACGAACGAGGTGTCGTACGCGGTCTCGGGATCCATCGCCCAGGCGCCGCCGTCGGTGCCCATCGGGATCCGCGACATCGACTCGACGCCGCCGGCGAAGACGAGGTCCTCCCAGCCCGAGGCGACCTTCTGCGCTGCGATGTTGACGGCCTCCAGGCCGGACGCGCAGAAGCGGTTCAGCTGCACGCCGGCGACCGTGTCCGGCAAGCCGGCCTTGATCGCGGCCGTCTTGGCGATGTCCGCGCCCTGGTCGCCGACCGGGGTGACGCAGCCGAGCACGACGTCGTCGACCCGGTTGGGATCGAGCGAGACGTTGCGCGACAGCAGCTCGTGCATCAGGCCGACGACGAGGTCGACCGGCTTGGTCGTGTGCAACGAACCGTTGCTCTTGCCCTTTCCGCGTGGTGTGCGGATGGCGTCGAAGACCAGTGCTTCGGTGCTTGGCATTTCTCCTACCTCGGTTGGGCTCGTGTGAGGCGCCTGGCGGCCCGGACGGACACGCTGATTGGCTAGTCAACCAATATCGTGCCACGAGCGGCGCACTGCGTGTCGAACTCATACCGCAGGAGCCTGTCCGGGACACCCGGTCGCGATGCCGCGCGCCACGTCCGCTGACCCTTCACAGCTGCGTCACCGCCCTTGCGGGACGGGGGATTAGCCTTCGCGGGGTGCACGATCGTCCGACCGCACTGCGCCTGCACGCGCTGCTCGTCCTCTTGGGCGTCGTCGCGACACTGGCGGCGGTCGCCGCGGTGCTCGCGGCGATGCTGCTGGGCGAGGACGCCGCGCACGCGATCGACCACCATCACGAGCCGCTGCTCGTCCACCTGCTGCTCGAATGGCCGCTCGTGACGGCGCTCGCGCTGCTCGTCGGAGTCGTCTCGGTGAGGACGCTCGGCGTGCTGCTGGCGCACGCGCGCGCAAGGGTGCGGCTGCGGCCGCTGCTCGCCGCCGCCCAGCCGCGGATCGTCGGTGGCATCGCCGTCGCGGTCCTCGACGACGCACGTCCAGCGGCCTTCTGCGCGGGCCTGCTGCACCCGCGGGTGTACGTGACGAGCGGGGCGCTGGCGGCGTTCGGGACGGACGGGGACGCCGGCGACGCGGGCGTGGGCGGCGCGCGCTGCGAAGGCGGCGGGCGCGGCTGTCCCGAGCCCCTGCACGCCCTGCTCGCCCACGAGGCCGCGCACGCGCGGCGGCGGGATCCGCTGCGGCGGCTGGGCGGGGAGGTCGTCGCGCGCGGGCTGTTCTTCCTGCCGGTGCTGCGGCCGTTGAGCGCCCGGCAGGCGGCGGTCGCGGAGTTGCGCGCGGACGCGGCGGCGGTCGCCGCGTGCGACGGCGACGTGAGGCCGCTGGCGAACGCGCTGCTGACGTTCGAGCAGGCCCAGCGCAGCCCGCTGCGGATCGATCCCGAGCGCGTCGACTCGCTCGCCGGCGTCCAGCGTCCCTGGCGCCAGCCGTCGCGGGCGCTGGCGGTCGCGCTCGGCACGCTCGCGCTCGTGCTCGCCTGCCCGGTGCTGGCGGTCGAGCACATGACCGGCCGCGCGCTGCACCTGTTCCCGTTCGGCGTCGAGGTCTGCCTCGCCTCCGTGCTCGCGCTCCCCTGCGCGCTGGCCGCGCTGCTGGTGTTCGCGCTGATGGCACGCACGCCGCGCCGGATGGCCCCGGTGCCGTCGATATGAGCCGCAGCGCCGCCGCTCGCGCCGTCCACCCGCCCGCCCCGGTACCGTCCATCAGATGAGCGCAGCCGACGAGCAGCAGCCGCCCGCCGTCGTCGGGTTCGAGCGCGAGGTGCTGGAGCAGGTCTGGGCCTGCGGCGGGGACACGTCGGTGCGCGAGGTGCTCGATGCGCTCAACGGACGCGACGACAAGCAGCGCGCGTACACGACGCTGATGACCGTGCTCGTGCGACTGCACGCGAAGGGGCTGCTGGTGCGCCGGCGCGACGGTCGCAGCGACCGCTACAGCGCCGCCCTCACGCGCGAGCAGTATCACGCGATCCGCGCCCGCGCAGAGGTCGACGCGCTCGTCGGCGAGTACGGCGACGCCGCGCTCGTCCACTTCGCCCGCCAGGTCGGCGAGCTGGACCCCGAGCGCCGCGCGCGCCTGGAGCGGCTCGCCGGGCGCCGCGACGACGCCTGACCGCTCGCGGCGGACCCGGTCAGCCGGGTGCGGCAACCACGCCTGAGTTCGTGGAGCAGACGACGGTCGGCCGCGAGCGCGAGCGCCGCCCTACTTCTTCTTGTGCTCGATCGGCAGCCAGACCTGGAACACGGTTCTGCCGGGCTCCGAGTCGACCTTGAGGCTGCCGCCGTGGCGGTCGACGACGATGCGACGGGCGACGTCGAGGCCGAGGCCCGTGCCGCTGCCGACCTCCTTCGTCGTGAAGAACGGGTCGAAGATGCGTCTGGCGATGTCGGCCGGGATGCCGGGACCGTCGTCGGCGATCGCGACGACGATGCAGTCGCCCTCGCGGCGCGTCGTGATCGTGATCTCGCCGGTCTCCCCCAGCGCGCCGATCGCGTTGTCGATCAGGTTGGTCCAGACCTGGTTCAGCTCCGAGCCGTGCATCATCAGTCTCGGCAGCGTCTTGTCGTAGTCGCGCACGACGTTGATCGAGGTGTGCTTGACCTTGTGCTTGAGCACCATCAGCGTCGTGTCGAGGCCCTCGTGCACGTCCGCCTGGACGACCTCGCCGCGATCCATGAAGGCGTACGACTTGATCGCCCTCACGAGCTCGCTCATGCGGTCGGTCGACTCGGCCAGCTCCTCCGCCAGCGTGTGCGCCTGCAGCGACGCCGCGATCCAGCTGATCACCTCGTTGACGACGTCGCCGGCGACCGCGGCGGTGCGCGTCAGCCACTCCTCGTCGGCGCAGGCGGTCGCGAGCGGGCCGGCGACCCTCCACGCCTCTCTGACGCCGATCGCCTCCAGCCGGTCCAGCAACTCGTCCTCGGCGTCGGCCGCCTCGACCGCGCTGAGCGGCTCGCATTCGCGCGCTCTCTTCTGCAGCTCCTCCTTGAGCCCGACGACGAGCTTCGCGTCCTCGCGCTCGACGCCCGCCTCGACGAGCTTGCCGACGAACGTCTCGAACGTCTCCAGCGTCTCGGCGAGGTCCGAGGCGGCCCGCTTGGCCGCCGCCGCCGGGTTGTTCAGCTCGTGCGCCAGGCCGGCCGCCATCGTGCCGAGCGAGGCCAGCCGCTCGGCGTTGGACTCGCGCTGCGTGATGCGGCTGATGACCGGCCGCATCGTTCTCATCAGCCGCTCGAAGACCGGCCGCGACTGCAACACCAGCTCGACGAAGTCGTCGCGGGCGATCGTCGCCATCCGCACCTCGCCCTGCGCCTGCATGCGGACGCGGTGCCAGCCGCCGGTCAACGACGGGATCGCGCCTATCCAGGTCGGCGCGACGTTCATCCCCTCCGGTTCGGCGTGGCCGTCGTGGACGAGGAAGATCGCGATTCTGCCCGCGAGGATCAGGTGCAGCCCCGACGCCTCCTCACCGGCCTCGGCGACTATCTCGCCGGCCGGGATCGTGCAGCCGCGCGCCCTCGCCGCCCAGCGCGCGAGCTGCTCGTCGTCGATCCCGTCGAACAGGTCGACCGGGCGCAGATCGGCGGCGGTGACGGGGATCGTGATCTCGCTCCCCATCTCCGGTCACGCCTCCGCGAGGTACTCGTGCACGAGCGAGACGGACATCGAGCCCTCGCCGACGGCGCTCGCGACGCGCTTGATCGAGCGGGCGCGCACGTCGCCGGCGACGAACACGCCCGGGACGCTCGTCTCCAGCAGGTACGGGTCGCGCTCCAGCCGCCAGCCGTTCGCTCTCGCGTCGAGGCCGGCGAGGATGAAGCCGCGCGGGTCGCGCGCGACGACCTCGGACAGCCAGTCGGTGCGCGGCGCGGCGCCGATGAAGACGAAGCAGGCATCGACGTCCTCGACGGTCTCGCTGCCGTCGGCGGCGCGCAGCGTCAGCCGTGCGAGGTGACCGTCGTCGCCTTCGGCGGAGACCGCCTGCGTGCCGGTCCGCAGCTCGACGTTCGGCAGCGCTCTCAGCTGCTCGATCAGGTAGTGCGACATCGACGACTCCAGCGACGCGCCGCGCACCAGCATCGAGACCTTCTTCGCGTAGCCGGAGAAGTAGACCGCCGCCTGGCCGGCCGAGTTGGCGCCGCCGATGATCACGACGTGCTGGTCTCTGCACGAGCGCGCCTCGGTCAGCGCGGCGCCGTAGTAGATGCCGGCGCCGGTCAGCTCGGAGAAGCCGGGCGCGTCGAGCTGGCGGTAGGAGACGCCGGAGGCGATCAGCACCGTCGTCGCGCTCAGCTCGCCGCCGCCGGTCAGCTCGACGAAGCGGCCGGAGCCCTCGACGCGCAGCGCGGCGGCGTCCTGCATCGTCAGCAGCTCGGCGCCGAGACGGCGCGCCTGGTCGGCGGCGCGGCGCGCGAGGTCGGAGCCCGACAGGCCTGCGGGGAAGCCGAGGTAGTTCTCGATCCGGCTCGACATGCCGGCCTGGCCGCCGGGCGCCTCGCGCTCGACCAGCGCCGTGCGCAGGCCCTCGGAGGCGCCGTAGACCGCGGCCGCGAGCCCGGCGGGGCCGCCGCCGACGATCACGAGGTCGTAGTGGTCGGAGGCGGGCACGCCGACGATCCCGAGCCGCTCCGCCAGCTCCAGCACCGACGGGCGCTCCAGCAGCGTGCCGTCCTCCAGCAGCGTCACGGGCAGGCGGTCCTGCGGCACGCCGGCGATCTCCAGCAGCTGCTTGGCCTCGTCGTCGCGCTCGACGTCGATCCAGCGGGCGGGGACGCGGTTGCGCGCGAGGAAGTCGCGCAGGTCGTGCGACTCCTTCGAGAAGCGGTGGCCGATCACGCGCACGCCGCCGGCGTCGAGCGCGGCGCCGGACTCCCACGTCGTCAGCAGGTCCTCCAGCACGGGGAAGAACTGCTCCTCCGGCGGGTCCCACGGCTTCATCAGGTAGTAGTCGAGCGCGACCTCGTTGATCGCCGCGATCGCCGCCTCGGTGTCGGCGTAGGCGGTCAGCAGCACGCGCTTGGCGTCGGGGACCAGCTCGCGCGCCTGCGTGAGGTACTCGGTCCCCTCCATGCCGGGCATTCGCTGGTCGGCGACCAGCAGCGCGACCTGGTCGCCGCGCGTGCGCAGCTGGGCGAGGACCTCGAGCGCCTCGCTGCCGCTGGAGGTGCGCATGATGCGGAAGCGCTCGCCGAAGCCGCGACGCAGGTCACGCGCGACGGCAGCGAGCACGGCGGGCTCGTCGTCGACCGCGAGAATGACCGGCCGGCGCTCGGATGCGGGAGTGTCAGCGGCCATGTACGGCTGAAGGTACTACGCCGGCAGCTCCGCCGGCAGCCCGAAGCGGGCGAAGACGGCCGGCGTGACGAAGCCGCAGATCTCCTCGATGCGACCGTCGCGCAGCGTCAGCACCTGCAGCACCGTCGGCAGGTGCGCGCCGCGCTGGGGGTGCCAGCTGTAGGTCGCGAACGCCGGCTGGCCGTTGGCCCGCGTCGACAGCACGCGCACGCGGCGTCTGCCGACGGCGTCGTAGGCGCGCCCGTTGAAAGCCCACTCCTCCAGAAACGTACGCACGCCCTCGCCTCGGTACCAGGTCGGCATCGGCGGCATCGTCAGCGTCGCGTCGGCCGTCAGCATCGCCACGACCGCCTCGACGTCGCCGCGCTCCCACGCCTCGACGTAGCCCTCCACCAACGCCCGCAGCTGCTCGTCGCCGAGCGAGCGCAGCGTCGCCTGCTGACTGCGCTGCGGCAGGTGGTCGTCGATCGTCTTGCGCGCCCGCTGCAGCGCGCTGTTGACGGCCGGGACGCTCGTGTCGATCGCGGTCGCGACCTCCGCCGCGGAGAAGCCCAGCACCTCGCGCAGGATCAGCACCGCGCGCTGGCGCGCCGGCAGGTGCTGCAGCGCGGCGACGAACGCCAGCTCGACGCCCTCGCGCTGCTCGTAGCGCGCGGCCGGCGCCGCGAAGCCGTCGGTCAGCCCGACGGCCTCGTCCGGGTACGGCTCGATCCAGACCGACTCCAGCAGCGGCTCGCCGGGGCCGAGGCGCGCGTCGGCGGGCGGGCCGTAGTCGATCGGCACGACGCGCTTGGGCCGCCGCGAAACGAGGTCGAGGCAGGTGTTCGTCGCGATCCTGTAGAGCCACGAGCGCAGCGAGCTGCGGCCCTCGAAGCGCGGCAGCGCGCGCCACGCACGCAGCAGCGCGTCCTGGAGCGCGTCCTCGGCGTCGTGGACGGAGCCGAGCATGCGGTAGCAGTGCGCGTGCAGCTCGCCGCGGTAGCGCTCGACCAGGCGGCCGAAGGCGTTCTCGTCGCCGCCGCGCGCGGCGCTCAGCAGCTCGTGCTCGCGGACGCGAAGCGACGTCGAAGTGCTCATGACGCGGGCCTCCCCGCGTCGCGTCCGTTGCACGAAATGCTCATCGCCGGCACGCTACCCGGCGCGGCGCCGGCTGTCTTCTCCAAACGTCCGGCCTTGCGCGCGGCTATCTGCCAGACGCCATCTCCAACGCGATCTGCTCCAGCTGCGGCTCAGGCACGTGCGCGAGGAACTCGTCGCGCATCCACAGCGCGATGGTGCTCTGCAGCTGAGACATGTGCCCCATCCGTCTGCCGTGCTTGACGACCGCCTCGGCGCTCTTCTTGCGCTCCAGCTCGAACTGCGCGAAGGCTGACTCGTAGGGCTGCTCGGTCAGCAGTCTGCCGAGGCAGGTCGCGTCCTCGATCGCCATGCAGGCGCCCATCGCGGCGAACGGCGTCGTTGCGTGCGCGGCGTCGCCGATCAGCACGACGCGGCCGTCGATCCATGACTTCAGCGGCGCCATGTCCCATGCCTCCGTCCGCACGATCGCGGATTGCGGCGTGCGCTCGACCGCGTCCTGCAGCAGCTCGTACCAGCCCACGATGTGCGCGAGGATCTCGCCCTTGGTGACGCTCGTGCCGCCCGCCGGCGCCTTCTGCAGCGCGTACCAGCGCGCGTTGCCGCCGCCGACGTCGGCGACGCCGCCCTTGGAGCCCTTCTCCCAGATCTCGACGTGGTGGCGCTCGGGCAGCAGCTCGTGCGTGAAGGGGATCACCGCGCTCCAGCCGCTGAAGCCGGAGTAGCGCAGCTCGCGATGCGACCCGCAGACGGGGTCGCGCAGGACCGAGTGGGTGCCGTCGGCGGCGATCACGACGTCGCCGCTCGCGCGGCCGCCGTCGGCCAGCAGCAGGGTCGCGGAGTCGTCGTCCTGCTCGAAGCCGACGACCTCCGAGCCCATCCGCACCTTGTCGGCGCCGAGCGTCTCGATCAGCGCCTGCTGCAGGCCCTGGCGCTGGATGTCGTAGGTCGGCGCGCCGAGTCTGCGCGAGACCTCGCCGACCGGGAGCGACTCGATCAGCCTGCCGTGGCGCGAGCGGATGTCGGTCCGCTCGATCGGCGAGCCGAGCTGCGCGAGCCGGTCGCCGTCGACGCCGAGGTCGAGCAGGTGCCTGATCGCGTACGACCAGATCGTGAAGCCGCTCGCGCGCGTCTGCAGGTGGTCGTACTTCTCGTGCACCTCGACCTCGACGCCCGCGTTCGCGAGCGCGATCGCCGCCGTCAAGCCGCCGACGCCGCCACCCGCGACGACCACCTTCTGCACCTGCGCCATGTCTGACCCGACCTCCGTTGGATTTACGCCTCGGCCCTGTTATCGGCGCGAAACGCGAACGGTCAAGTCGTGCCGGTCAGCGCGGCAACGCAAGCGGCCAGCTGAGCATGCTGGCGGGCGTGCCGGGGCCGCTGATGCGCGCGACCGCGCGGACGCTGAGGCCGGGCAGTCTCGGCAGCCGGCCGCGGATCGCGCGCGGGGTCACGAGCGTCAGGTCGCTGGCGCCGCCGCTTCTGCGCGTCACCGTCGCGCTCCCGAGCGAGACGTAACGGCCGTTCGGCAGCCCGGTTCTGCGGCCGCCGGCGACGCTGCGGCCGGGCGCTCTCAACGCTCTCGCGCTCGTCTGCGGCACCCACAACGCTGTTCTCGTGCTGCACGCGCTGGCGCACGCGACGGTCGCGGGCAGGCCCTTGGCGGCGAGCGCGGCCAGCGCGCCGGCGCGCACCAGCGTGACCGGCCGGCTGACCGCCGTCGGCTTCGAGTTCTTCGGACGCAGCGTGAAGCCGATCCGCACGCCGACCGATCTCGTCGCGCTCAGCGCCGACGCGGATCCGGCGCGCAGTCTCAGCGCGAGCGCGCCGCTGCCGGCGCGCGTGCGCACGAGCTTCGCGCCGCCGACGACGAGGTAGCTCGACGCCTTCCCGGCGGGCCGCGCCGGATCGCTCTTGGAGAGGCCGCGGCCGGCGATGCCGGCTCTGGCCGCCGTCGTGCGCGGCATGTACAGGCGCGCGTCGATGCGGCAGGAGTCGGCGCAGGCGACCGTCAGCGGCACCCCGCTGCTGAACGCCGCGCCCAGCTCGCCGGTGCGCGGCAGCAGCGCGCTGGCGAGCGAGACGACGCGCCAGCTCACGAGCGTCGGTCTCGTCTGCACGTTGCCGGCCGGGTCGGCGGCGCGCACGCGCACCGAGTGCGATCCCAGTCTCATGTGGGCCAGTCTCAGCGGCGCCGCGCACGGTCTGTAGGCGGCCCGATCGACCGAGCAGGTGAAGGTCGAGCCGGCCTCCGAGGCGGTGAACGACAGCGTCGCGAGACGCGAGCCGGTCTGCGCCGGCGGGGCGCCCGTGATCGTCGAGGTCGGCGGGACGGTGTCGACCGAGAAGACGACGTCCTGGCTGATCCCGGAAGAGCTGGGGTTGCCCTGCTGCGAGGCGCGCGCGGTGTAGGCGCCGTCGGGCAGCGCGGCGGATCTGAGCGACCAGGCGCCCGCCGCCAGCGGGGTGCTGATCGTCTGCGCCGGCGTGCTGCTGACGGTCCCGGATACGCCCGGGAAGATCTGCAACATCACGGTCGGGGCGGCGCGGCCGCCGAACGCGGCGGTGCCGCTGAACGTCGGCGTGGCGGTGTTGAGCGCGGCGCTCTGCGCCGGCGTCGTGATCGCGACGACCGGCGGGACCGGCGCGGCGGGCGGGATCACGGGGCCGCGAGCGGCGATCACGTTGTACGCCGAACGGGGTCGGTTGATGCCGTCGTAGTCGAGCGGCTGGCCGTCGAACGGGCTCGGCGAGACGAGGCCGCGATCCTGCTGCGCGCATCTGCTCGGCGTCGCGCACTGGTTCGAGTAGTTGTAGTAGTAGATCTGGTCGATCCGCGGATCGAGCGTGGCGAGCCCGAGCAGGAACTGCGTCGCCTGCGCCTGCGAGTCGTCGCCCCAGACTATGCCGCCGGGATCGCGGAAGCGGGCGCCGATCTCGTCGATCCAGATGCGCGAATTCGCCCACGGGCCCTGGAACTTGCTGAGGTAGTAGCGCGAGATCCGCGCGCTGTCGGGGCCGCCGGCCTGGAAGGCGTTGATGTCGCTGTGGGCGTGGAAGGCCCACACGGCCGGGAACACGCCGCCGGCCGCAAGCGCCGTCTGGTACGCGTCGACGTAGGCGTCGTCACCCGCGATCCCGGCGAAGTCGCCCGCGACGAGGGTGCAGCCGCTGGGGCAGATCGACTGCGCGATCAGGAAGTACTGCGCCGCCAGCGCCGGGTCGGCGCCGAGCGGATAGGTCGTCCCGTCGGGGTTGTTCGGCTCGTTCCACGGCGCGATCGTGGTGACGTCGGGGTAGGCGTTGCGGAACTTCGCGAAGCCGTCGGCGAACTGCTCCGGCGTCGGGGCGATCGCGGAGCCGTCGGGGTTGCGTATGTCTGCGCTGGCGGCGAACGCGATCAGCAGCGTGACGCCCTTCGCGGCCGCGCCGGCGCGGAACGCCTCGAAGTCCTCGCGCCGTCTGGTGCCGGCCGGACCTCTCGTGTCGACGACGTCCCACGGCAGCACGATCCGCGCGCGCTTGAGGCCGAGCCCGTCCCAGTACGGCTCGCTCAGCGTCGTCGCGTTGGAGTCGGAGATGCCGAGCTCCACCGCACGGGCAGGTGTCGCGGCGCCCAGCAGGGCCGTCAGCAGACCGGCGACGAGCGCCGCTGCGAGCAGCGCCCCCCGCAGGGCGCGTGCGTTCGCGTAGTTCGAGTACCCCACGACCAACCAGAACACCGCCGGCGTGCCGAGGTTGCGCTGTGCTTGTGACGATCTTGTGACACTGCCCCGAGTTGCGGCGTTTCGGGCCGGCGAACGGTCGCGCAGCGGCGGGCAAGCGGTCACGCCGACGCGGCGAGCTCCCCGGGTGCCCAGCAGGTCGGACCGCGTTCGGCCGGCAGGAGAGATGGCAGGACGCCCCCGCCGGCACGCCGCAGACGGCGCCGTACGAGTGGTGGCGGCTGCACGACGAGTACGACGCGCACGACGCGTAGGCGGCGTTCCAGCGCTCCGCCGACGGAGCGCGCCGTTCAGCGCCACCAGTGGTGCGCGGCCGGAGCGATCACCGGACCGCGGGCGGCGATCACGTCGTAGGCGGCACGCCGGCGGTTCGCGTCGTCGTAGTCGGGCGGCTCGCCGTCGAAGGGGGTCGGCGAGACGAGCCCGCGATCCTGCACGGCGCATCTGCTCGGCTGCGCGCACTGGTTGGAGTAGTTGAAGTAGTAGATCGCCTCGATGCGCGGGTCGAGCGTCGCGAGGCCGAGCACGAACTGCGTCGCGCGCGCCTGTGACTCGTCGCCCCACACGACGCCGTGCGCGTCGCGGTAGCGCGCGCCGATCTCGTCGATCCAGATCCGCGCGCCGGCCCAGCGGCCCTGCAACTTGGAGAGGTAGTAGCGCGTCACGCGCGCGTCGGCGGAACCGTGCTCCTGGAACGCGTTCGCGTCGCCGTGCGCGTGAAACGCCCACACGTCAGGCGCCGCGCCGGCCCGCGCGAGCCGGCGCTGGTAGGCGTCGACGTAACGGTCGTCTCCGACGATCCCGGCGAAGCTGCCGGCGACGAGGGTGACCCGGCTGGCGGCGCCCGCGTCGGCGGCGTCAGCGCGGCCGGCGTTCGCGTTGCCGCCGCCGCAGAGTTCGTGCGCCCGCAGCCAGTAGTCGGCCGCGAGCTGCGGGTCGCCGCCGAGCGCGTAGTGGCGTCCGTCGCGGTTGTTCGGCTCGTTCCACGGCGCGATCGTGCGGATGTCCGGGTAGCGCTCGCGGAAGGCCGCGAACGCCGCCGCGAACTCGTCCGCGCTCGGCGCCAGCGGCGCCCGCGTGCCGGGTGCGCGCACGTCGGCGCTCGGCGCCAGCACGACCAGCAGCTCGACGCCCTTCGCGGCCGCGTTCGCCCGGTAGGCCTCGAAGTTCGCGCGCCGTCTGATCCCTGCCGCGCCGCTCGTCGTCGCGACGTCGTACGGCACGACGACCCGCGCGCGCCCGATCCCGAGCCCGTCCCAGTAGGGCTCGGTGACCGTCGGCGCGTCCGAGTCCGAGATCCCCAGCTCGAGCTGCCGGTTGTTCGACGAGGTCGCGATACGCAGTGTCTTACCAGCTCGCGCCAGGCTGCTCGACCGGCGACGCCGACGCGCTGGTGTCACGCGCGAGGTCCTCACTGTCGTAGGCGCCGTGGCCGTCAGGAGCGGGCCGGCGTTGCGCGCAGCGGCAGCGTCAGCACGAAGCGCGCTCCCGGGCGGCCCTCCTGCGGCGGGGCCAGCTCCAGCGTGCCGTCGTGGGCCTCGGCGACGAGGCGGGCGATCGGGAGGCCGAGGCCGGAGCCGCCGGCTGCGGCGGTCGCGCGGTGGAAGCGGTCGAAGACGGCGGCCTGCTGGGCGGGCGGGACGCCGGGGCCGCGGTCGGCGACGGCGATCCGCGCGAGGTCGCCGTCGCGTTCCAGCGACAGCTCGATCTCGCCGCCGACCGCGCCGTAGCGGATCGCGTTCTCGACGAGGTTCGCGATCGAGCGGGCGAGCAGGCGCTCGTCGCCCTCCACGACCGCCTCGGCGTCCACGCGCGTTCTCAGCTCGGCGCCGGCCGCCGACGCCTGCTCGCGGTAGTCGTCGGCGACCTGCTCCAGCAGCAGGTCGAGCCGCAGCGGCTCGCGCTCGACGCGTCCGCGGCGCGCGTCGAGGCGTGCCAGCTCGAGCATGTCGGCGATCGTGCCCGAGGCGCGCTCGGCCGCCTGCTCGATCGAGCGCAGCGCGCCCGCCGCTGGCGCCGACTCGCCCTCCTCGCGCAGCGCCTGCTCGGCGCGCGCGCGGATCACCGCGACCGGCGTGCGCAGCTCGTGCGCGGCATCGGCGAGGAACGCCTCCTCGCGCTTGGCCACCGCGACCGCCGGCGCCAGCGCGCGCCCGACCAGCAGCCAGCCGGCCGCCGCCGTCAGCAGCCACAGCAGCAGTGCCACGCCGCCGATCGTCAGCGCCGCCGAGCGCACGCCCGCCTCCGACAACGGCTCGAACGCGACGATCGTCGCGAGCATCCCGTCGTCGCCGTAGATCGGGCTCGTCGCCAGCCGGGCATCCTCGCCCGCCGCGATGTCGTCGTAGACGTGGAGGTCCTGCTGGCGCTGCGCGATCGCCAGCGCGCGCCGGGCCGCGGGCGCGTCGAGGCTGTCGCGCGGGCCGGCGATCACGCGCCCGTCGAGCGCGACCACGACGACCGGCGCGCCGGGCCGCCGCTGCGGCCCGAAGTAGCCGACCGGCTGGCGGTCGACGACCAGTCTGCTCGGGTTGCCCTGCGGATAGGCGTAGCCGTCGGCCGCGAGCGCGGTCTGCTCCACGCGCGCGTCGAGCCGCTCGTGCCGCCGCTGCCCCTCGGCGAGCACCGCGACCGTCGCGAAGACCGCGAGCACGACGAAGGTCAGGACGGCGAAGGCGGCCGTGAGGCGCCACCGCAGGCGGCCCAGCTGCTGTCCGCTCACGCCTCGTCCACCAGCCGGTAGCCCGCGCCGCGCACGGTCTCGATCGTCGCGGCGCCGAGCTTGCGGCGCAGGGCGCCGACGTGGACGTCGACGACGTTCGACTCCGGCTCGTAGGCGTGGTCCCAGCAGTGCTCCAGCACGTCGTAGCGATCGACGACCTCGCCGGCGCGGTCGGCCAGGAACGACAGCAGCGCGAACTCCTTCGCGGTCAGCGGGACGATCACGCCGTCCCTGCGCACGCGGCGGCGCGCCGGCTCGATCCGCAGGCCGCCGACGTCGATCACGGTCTGGCGCCGGACCGGCCCGCGCCGCAGCAGCGAGCGCAGGCGCGCGACCAGCACCTCGGTCGCGAACGGCTTCGCGAGGTAGTCGTCGGCGCCCCCCTCCAGGCCCGCGACGACCGACTCGACGTCGTCCATCGCGGTCAGCATCAGGATCGGCGTCTCGACGCCGGCCGCGCGCCACTCGCGGCACAGCTCCAGACCTTCGCCGTCGGGCAGCCTGCGATCGAGCACGATCGCGTCGTAGGGGTGGACGTCGGCATGGAAGCGGGCCTCCGCGACGGTCGCGGCGACGTCCACGCCGAACGACTCGGCGCGCAGCCGCTGCATGACCGCGGCGGCCAGTTCGGCCTCATCCTCGACGACGAGGACTCGCATCGCGCCAGAATACTGCGGCGTCAAGCGACTCACCGCCCCGCCAGCGCCGCCAGCAGCAGCACCGCGCTGGCCGCGTAGTCGATCGCCGGCTCCGACGTGACGTAGTCGTCGACCCGGTCCTCGTAGGTCGCGCCCGCCGTGTCGAACGGGCTGCGCCGGGGAGCGCCGAGATCCTGCGCGAGGATGTCGGCGAGCGGCGCCGGGCCGCCGACGACCGCCCCGCGCGGGCGGCCGGGACCGGCGAGCGAGGACCAGTGGTGGGGATGGCGCGGCGCCTTCGGCCCGTAGCCGGTGACGAAGCTGGCGCCCCACGGATTGCGGCCCAGCAGCCAGTCGCGCGCTGCGGCGCCGCCCGCGAGGCCGCCGGGCAGGCCGATCGCGCCGCCGGCGAACGCGGCGAGCGCGCCTGCGCCGCTGCTCTCGCCGGTCTGCCCCCACGTGAAGTCGCCGGGCGTGCGGAACGCGCCGCGGCGGGCGCGCGCCAGCGCCGCTCTCCCCTGCGCGCCGAGCGCCGCGCACGCCGTCGCACGTGCGGCACGATCGGCGGCGCCGGGTGCCCCGAGCGCGCCGCACAGGTCCGCGGCGGCGAAGCCCGCCATCGCGTTCCAGCCGAGCCGGCCGTCGGGCGTGATCGCGCCGAGGTAGCGGAGCGCGTCGTCGAGGTACCGTCGCTCGCCGGTGACGCGGTAGAGCGCCGCCGCCCCGGCCGCGAGTGCGTCCTGCGCGGTGTCGCCGCTGTAGAAGTCGCCGCTCGGAGCGCCGAGCTTCGGCGCGACCCCGCCGGCCGCGACGCCCGCGGCGTACCAGTCGCGGGCGGCGTCGAGGAGGGCCGGAGCGGACGCCGCCTGCGACGCGGGAGCTGCCCCCGCACGCTCCGCCGCCAGCGCCAGCGCCGCCGCGGCCTTGCCGCCGAGGTCGCCGCCGATGTTCGCGTAGGCGACGCGGGTCGCGATGCCGACCTTGCCGGAGGCATCGTCGCCGGCGGGGTCGCGGAAGCCGAGCTCGTGGTCGCGCTCGTCGCCGACCTGGGCGATGAACAGGTCCGGCGCCGGGTGGGCCTTCAGCAGCCAGCGGACGCCGACGTCGGCGGCTGCGGTGAGCGCGGGTGCGTCGGCCCGGTCCAGGCGCGCCGCGACCTGCAGCGCCGCCGCGGCGTAGGCGGTGGTGTGGGTGAACTTGAGCATGTCGCCCGCGTCCATCCAGCCGCCGGTGAGGTCGAACGCCTCGCCCGCATGCGGGCCCGTCGCGACGACCGCGTCGCGCAGATGCGCGGGACCGTGGGCGGGCGATGGCTCGCGGCCGTCGGCGTTGGCGGCGAAGAAGCCGAGGATCGCGCGGATCGGTGCCGACACGGCGTTCGTCCGCACGATCCACGGACGTGAGGTCAGGTCGCCGAAGCGGACGCGATATGCGCCGGGCGCCCGCACGCGCGAAAGATCCGCACGCGCCGCATGACGCCATGGCGCGGCGCTCCCGCCCGCGCCCGCGAGCCGCCCGCGCAGCACCGCACGCCCGCTGCTGTCGACCACGCGGAAGGCACGCCCGCGCAGGTCGCCCCCGCTCCCGACGATCGCGACCTTCGCGTCGCCGGGAGCGCTCGGCCCACCGACACGGATCGCGTCCGGCGGCGTCGCGGACGCGGACGATGCACCGCACGCTGCCGCTCCCAGCGCGAGCAGCACGGCCACGACCGGCGACCCGTCGTGTGCGCCCCTCCGCAGCCGGACGCCCAGCCGCGCGCCGAGCGCGCCCGTTCGCGCACGACTGATCCGCGCGCGGCCTCCCGCGCGCGAATCGTCCTGTCGCCAACTCATCGTCTGATCTCGTACGCGAACGTGCGCGGCTTGCTGCTGTTGCCGGCGGCGTCGGTCGCGACCAGCACGCCGCGATAGCTGCCGCGCGCGAGCGGGCGGCGTCTGCCGGCGGCGAGCGGCAATCTGAGCGTGCGCGCGGAGCCGGCCGGGACGCCGGACTGGCTCACGCTCGTGACGCGCTCCCAGCGCGTGCAGCGCGGCGCGCGACGCAGTCTCGGGCTCGGACGGCGGCAGGCGCCTCTGGAGCGGCGGCCCGGCTGAGCGCGCTCGATCCGCACCGTCAGCGTCGCGCGCTCGGACGGCGTCACCTTCAGGCTCAGGCCTCTGCGCACCACCTTCAGCTGCGGCGGCGTCGTGTCGCGGGTCGATCTCGGCGGGATCGTCGGCGGCGTTCTCGGCGTCGGCGCAGGCGTCACGGGCGCGGGAACTCTCGCCGGCGGCGTCGCCGGGGCGATCCCGCGGCGCTGCTGGAACAGCGACACGGCGGCGGCCGCGTCGGCGATCCCGCCGCTGACCGATCTGCCCTGCCACGCCGCCGCCGGCCGCGCGCTGTCGACGATCGCGCTGCGCACGTCCGCGGGGGTGGCGCTGGGGTCGATCCCGAACAGGATCGTCGCGATGCCGGCCGCGGTCGGCGCGGCCCAGCTGGTCGCGCAGCCGGTCGGGCCCTGGGAGACGGGGCCGCCGAGCGTGAAGCCGTTGCGGGTCGTGAAATTGTTCTGCGTCGGCACCGCGACGTCGACCGATCTCGCCCCGAAGGCGCCGCAGTCGAGCCCGTCGGTCGGCGAGGAGGTCGAGACGCAGATGACGTTGCCCACGCCGAGGTTGCACGGCTGCGGATCCTGCGGGTCGGCGTCCTCGGCGCCGCCGTTGCCGGACGGGATCGTCACGAACAGGACGTTCGGGTGGTCGACGATCGCCGTGCGCAGCGGCGAGTCGGCGTCGAGCGGGCCGGACAGCCAGCTGAAGCTGACGACGCGCACGCCGAGCCCGGCCGCCCAGTCGATCGCCGCCCCCTGGATGTGCTCGAAGCAGAGGTCGCCGTCCCAGCAGGTGCGCGCGGCGAGGAAGCGGGCGTTGGGCGCGACGCCGGCGCCGCCCTGGCCGTTGTTCCAGGCGGCGCCGAGCACGCCGGCCACAGCGGTGCCGTGGCCGCTCTGGCCGTCGGGGTCGGCCGGGTCTCTGTCCGGTCTGGTGCTTCTACCCGGGTTCGCGCCGCCGATGAAGTCCCAGCCGATCGAGCCGGCCGGCACGTCGCGGGTCGTGTCGTTGTCAGGATCGGCGACCTGGCTGTCGACCGGCGTTCTCCACAGGCGCGGGGCGATGTCGGGGTTGTTCCACTCCAGCCCGGTGTCGGCGACCATCACGGGCACGTCGGCGAGCGGTCTCGCGATCAGGTCGAGCGCCTCGCCGACGTGCATGAGCTGCAGCGGCTGCTGGGCCGCGGCCTGTGGATCGGTCGGCGCCGCCGCGGAGGCGAACGACGGGAGGGCGGCGGCCGCGGCGCAGGCGGCGAGCAGGCCCGTGGTGAGAAGACGTCGTCTGGTCATGGCTGCGCAGCCTGCCGATCGGTCGATGAAGAACACATGAAGCACCACTTCATGGAAGCTTCAGCCTATCCGTGGGAGGCTGGCCGTTGTCAACCCCGACGACCGTCTTGGAGGTCCCGATGTCATCGTCCGTGCACCGCCGGCACACGCTCCCCGTCGCCCTCGTGATCGCGCTCGCGCTGCCGAGCGCGGGCGTGATGAGCGCCGCCGCGCTCGCCGCGCCCGGCCATGGCGGCAACGGCCCGACCGCCTCCGCCGCGGCGAAGAGAACCGCGAGAAAGAGAAGAGCGAGAAGAGTCTCCGGCACGCGCGGCCCCCGCGGACCGAAGGGCTCGCCCGGCTCCAACGGCGCCAGAGGCGCGCCGGGAGCCGCGGGCGCGCCGGGCGCGACCGGCCCCGCCGGCCCGGCTGGCCCCGCCGGTCCCTCCGACGCCTTCGAGGCGCACAACGACGGCACGGTCAACGGCCCCGACAGCGAAGACGTCACGGTCGTGACCTTGCCGCAGCTCCCCGCCGGGGCCTACGTGATCTCGGGCAAGGCGACGGTCACGCGCGGCGCCCCGAGAGGCTCCTTCTCCGCCTCCTGCACGCTCGCGGCTGCCACCGCCAGCGACACCTCGCTGACGATCGCCCCCGACAGCACCGGCCTCGGCGCGACCGTCAACACGATGCTGGCGGTCAGCTTCGACGCGCCGCACGACGCGACGATGACGTGCACGCTGCTCGGCGCGTCGTGGCGCGCGCAGAACGCGAGAATCGTCGCGATCAAGGTCGGCAGCCTCAGATCGGTGGCGGTGGCGGGCTAACATCAGGAGCGTGCCCGACCGCCTCTGGTTCACCGCGTCCGATCCCGCCAACGCGCTGATCGCGACCGACCCGATGGCCCTGCTGATCGGCTTCGTGCTCGATCAGCAGGTGTCGGTCCAGAAGGCGTTCGCCGGGCCGCTGGCGTTGCAGGAGCGGCTCGGCTCGCTCGACGTCGAGGCGCTCGCGACCGCCGACCTGGAGCCGCTGTTCCGCGAGAAGCCGGCGATTCACCGCTACCCGGGCGCGATGGCGAGACGGGTGCAGGAACTGGCCGTTCACGTGCGCGACGAGTACGACGGCGAGGCGGCGCGCGTCTGGAGCGACGCGGCCGACGCGACCGAACTGCGCGCGAACCTGCTGGCGCTGCCCGGCTTCGGCACGATGAAGGTCACGTCGCTCGGCGCGGTGCTCGCCAAGCACTACGACCTCGCCGCCGCGCAGGAACTGGTGCCGTGGCACCCGACGCTCGGCGACGTCGACTCGGCGCAGGCGCTGACCGACTACCAGACCGCCAAGAAGCAGCACAAAGCGGAGTGGGCGCGCGCCCGCGCGACTGCGGCGCGGCCCGGCTGAGCGAGCCGCACCGCGCGCGCGACCGGCTACGCCGGCGAGACCGACGAGGAGTAGCCCGGCTCGCTGTCCTCGGGCGTCAGCGGCGGGTAGGTCTCGGTCACGAGCAGGTGGTACGCGCCGGCACGCGCCTGGTAGGCGACCACGAGCTTGACGACGTCGAAGAGGCCCTTCGGCTGGCGGCCGGTGACGACGATCACGACCCACGACAGCACGCCGATCGCGCGCGCCAGGATCTCCATCAGGTAGAGCAGGATGAAGACCGGGATCATCAGGATCACGCGGAAGAACGTCTTGACGCGGCTGTAGTGCTCCAGCGGCGGGGCGATCCGCAGGTGGACCGGGTAGTCCGGGTCCTCGTCGCCGCCGAACGACGGATATCTGTCCGTCATCAGGTGCTGGAACGCGTTGACGCGCGCGTTGTAGCGCAGCGCCTTGCCGACGAAGTCGTAGAGGCCCTGTGGATAACGGCCGGTGAAGACGATCGCGAACCACGCGATCACGGCGCAGACGACGGCGCCGAGTCCCCAGAAGATGCTGACGATCAGCCACGGGATCGAGATGATCAGACGGAAGAAGCTCGTCAGTCGACTGCGCTGCTCGACGAACTCTGCATCGAAGGTGACGGGATACATGCAGCACCTCCCGGTGCGGTCAAAAGGGGTCCCGCGCGCGGCGGCTTCCGGCGCGCGCGGCGTCGCCCTGAGAATCGGCAGCTGCGTGCCGTAGTTGAGCCCCGTCGGCCCAATACCCCCCAAACGGGTCAGGCAGCGGACACGGGCTGCGGCGGCGCTGCGGGGGCCGGGGCGGCGCGCGCGAACTCGATCGCGTCGTCCTCGACCGATCCGTACTTCAGCATCACGACGTCGCGCGGGTAGTTCTGATGCAGCCGCCACGGCGTCGCCGGACCCTGCCGCGGCAGGTCGTCGATCGAGCGCAGCACGTAGCCGGATCTGAGGTCGATGAACGGCTCCGTCGGCAGCGCGGCGTCAGGGAGGCGCGGGGTGACGGTCGCGTAGCCACCCGCGTCCATGTGGTTGATCAACCGGCAGACGTACTCGGCGACGAGGTCGCCCTTCAGCGTCCACGAGGCGTTCGTGTAGCCGATCGTCAGCGCCAGGTTCGGCACGCCGCTGAACATCATGCCCTTGTACGCGACCGTCCGCGAGAGGTCGACCGGGCGCCCGTCGACGACGATCTCCATGCCGCCGAGCACGAGCAGGTTGAGACCGGTCGCGGTGACGATCACGTCCGCCTCCAGCTCGGCGCCGGAGGCGAGTCTGATGCCGTGCTCGGTGAACGTCTCGATCCGGTCGGTGACGACCGAGGCGTCGCCGCTGCGGATCGCCTTGAAGAGGTCGCCGTCGGGGACGAGGCAGAGGCGCTGGTCCCACGGGTCGTACGTCGGCGCGAAGTGCGTGTCGACGTCGTACCCCTCCGGCAGCTGACGCGCGACGCCCTTGCGGATCAGCGCCTTGATCAGGCGCGGCGTGCGCCGGCTGAGCTGGAACAGCAGCGAGCTGACGAGCACGTTCTTCCAGCGCACGATCGGGTACGCGACCTTGGCCGGCAGCCGCTTGCGCAGCACGTCGGCGAGCGGATCGCGCGCCGGCAGCGACAGCACGTAGCTGGGCGAGCGCTGCAGCATCGTCACGTGCGCGGCCTGCGGGGCCATCGCCGGGATCAGCGTCACGGCGGTCGCGCCGCTGCCGATCACGACGACGCGCTTGCCGCTGTAGTCGAGCTGCTCGGGCCAGTGCTGCGGGTGGACGATCTCGCCCTGGAACCGCTCCGTGCCGGGGAACTGCGGCGTGTAGCCCTCGTCGTAGCGGTAGTAGCCGGTGCAGCCGAAGAGGAAGCTGCAGGTGAGGTGGACCGTCTCGCCGCTGTCGGTGCGCAGCGCCTCGACGGTCCAGCGCGACTGCACCGAGGACCATTCGGCCCGCACGACGCGGTGGTGGTAGCGGATCCGCTGCTCGACGCCGTGCTCCTGCGCGGTGTCGCGGATGTATCTGAGGATCGACGGGCCGTCCGCGATCGCCTTCGCCTCGCGCCACGGTCTGAACGCGTAGCCGAGCGTGAACATGTCCGAATCGGACCGGATCCCGGGGTAGCGGAACAGGTCCCACGTTCCGCCGCTGGAGCTGCGCGCCTCCAGGATCGCGTACGACTTGCCCGGCGAGTCGGCCAGCAGGTGGCAGGCGGCGCCGATGCCCGACAGGCCGGCACCGACGATCAGCACGTCGACGTGTTCGTGCGGCATGCGATCCATCTTGCCCAACGTACGGGCGGTGCGCGCCGGTACCCGCGAGTACCGGGCGCGTAGACGCTCAGCGCCCGAGCCGCCGCCTCAGGCCGGCGCGACCGGCTGGTCGAGTCCCATCCCGCGCGTCATCAGCTCCTGCAGCTGCCGCAGCTCGGCGGCGTCAAGGCCGCTGAACAGCTCCGCGACGGTCGCGTCGGCGACTCTGTGCGCCTCCGCGAGCGTGTCGGTGCCGGCGGCGGTCAGCGTCACGCGCGTGCGGCGACGGTCGGAGGGGTCGCGCGTGCGCTCGACGAGACCACGCTGCTCCAGCGAGTCGACGGCGGAGACGACGATCGCCGGGACCTTGCCGAGCAGTCTCGCCAGCTCCTGCTGCGAGCCCGGCCCGTCGGTCTCGAGGATCGACAGGATCGAGTACTCGCGTGCGTCGATCCCGACGACCGAGAGGCGCTCGTCGCCGCTGTCGGCGATCGCGGTGCCGGCCCACGACAGCAGCAGCGCGGCACTGCCGGCCGCGCAGCGCGGGATCGGCGCGCCGCCGAGGCAGCCGTGCCCGCGCTCGCCCTCGGTGCGGCCCTGCATGTCAGCTGAATCGTTCACCTCTTGAATGATACACCGCGCGGTGCTACCTTCGGCGACCTAATCGTTCAGCCACTAAACGCTTTAGGAAGTGTTCGCACATGCGACGAAACCGTTGGACCGTTCTTGCAGTACTGGCGCTGGCGCAGTTCATGGTCGTGCTCGACGTGACGATCGTGAACGTCGCATTGCCCGACATCCAGGGTGATCTCGGCTTCTCCGCCGAGGGGCTGCAGTGGGTCATCAGCGCCTACACGCTCACGTTCGGCGGCTTCCTGCTGCTCGGCGGTCGAGCCGCCGACCTGCTCGGGCGGCGCGCCGTCTTCATCGCCGGGCTCGCGCTGTTCACCGCCAGCTCGCTCGTCGCCGGCCTCGCGCCGTCGCCCGGCACGCTGATCGCCGCACGCGCGGTGCAGGGCCTCGGCGGCGCGCTGCTGTCGCCTGCCGCGCTCTCGATCCTCACGGTCACGTTCGCGCACGGCCGCGACCGCAACATCGCGCTCGGCCTGTGGGGCGCGCTCGCCGGCCTCGGCGGCACGCTCGGCGTGATCGCCGGCGGCGTGCTGGTCGACGCGCTCGGCTGGGAGGCCGTCTTCTTCGTCAACGTCCCGATCGGGATCGCGCTCGTGGTCGCGACGCCGCTGATCGTGCGCGAGAGCCGCGCCGAGATCACCGGCCCGCGCACGTTCGACAGCGCCGGCGCCGTGCTCGGCACCGCCGGCCTGCTCGCGCTCGTCTACGGCGTGATCCGCGCCGAACCGCTCGGCTTCGGCTCGGCCGAGGTGCTCGGCCTGCTCGGCGGCGCGGTCGTGCTGCTGGGCGCGTTCTTGATGGTCGAGGCCCGCTCGCAGGCGCCGCTGGTGCCGCTGCGGCTGTTCCGCTCCGCCGGCCTGCGGACCGCCTCCGGCGCACTTGCGCTCAACGGCGCCGCCTTCCTCGCGATGTTCTTCCTGACCGCGATCTTCCTGCAGCAGGTGCGCGGCGATTCGGCGCTCGAGGCCGGGCTGCACTTCCTGCCGATGGGGATCGCGGCGATCGTCGGCGCGGCCGTCGCCTCCAACGTCGTGACGCGGCTGGGCACGCGCCCGGTCCACATCGGCGGCGCGCTGTTCAGCGCCGCCGGCCTCTACCTGCTCTCGCGCGCGGGCGCCGACGACAGCTTCGCCGGCGGCCTGCTGCCCGGCCTGCTGCTGTTCGGCTTCGGCATCACCGGCGTCGGCGTCTCCAACCAGATCGCCGCGATCGCCGACGTCAGACACCACGAGGCGGGCGCGGCGTCCGGGCTCGTGACGGCGGCGTTCCAGGTCGGCGGCGCGCTCGGCCTCGCGATCGTCACGACGCTGGCGACCTCGCGCAGCGGCGACGCGCTCGCGGCCGGCGCGACGCAGTCCGACGCGCTCGTCGAGGGCTTCCACCGCGGTCTCCTGATCGCGGCGGTGATGGCGCTGCTGAACGTCGGCATCGCGCTCGTCTCGCCGCGCCTGGCGCCCGACGCCGAGCAGATCGCGGAGGCGCAGGCGGCGTAGCCCTCGACCTTTCTGGACGATGATTCTCCAGCAGTCCGAGGATGGGCGTAAGCTCGGCGCCGCAGTCCGTGAGCGGGTTGATCGACACGCTCGCAGGCAAGCGTCACGGCTGATGCGAATCCCCTCCCCCATCTCCCGCCGCGCGCCTCGCGCGCTCCTGGCCACGTTCGCGTTCGCCGGCGCCGTTGCGACGCCGGCCGTCGCGCTCGCCGCGCCGAGACCGCAGCCGAGCCGGTCGCCGATCAGCGTGACCGGCTCGCTCGTGCAGCTGGACGGTGCGAGCGGCTGCGTCGTCGACCGCTCCGCGAGACCCAGAGCCCGCAGAGGCTGCGCGCCGGTGCGGGCGCTGAGCGGGCCCGGCCCGTTCCTCGGCTCCAACGCGATCGCGGTCAGCCCCGACGGGCGCAACGTCTACGTCGCCGCTTCCGACAGCGACGCGATCGCGATCTTCACGCGCAACGCGCGCACCGGCCGCCTGACGCAGCGCTCCGGCAGCGCGGGCTGCATCGCTGCGAGAGGCGCCTCCGGCTGCACGAGCGCCCGCGGCCTCGACGGTCCCAACTCGCTCGCCGTCAGCGCCGACGGCAGGAACGTCTACGCGACCTCGCTGAAGAGCGACGCCGTCGTGGCCCTGCGCCGCAACGGATCGACCGGCGCGCTGAGCCAACTGCCCGGCGTCGCCGGCTGCATCGCCGGCAGAGTGCCGGTCGCCGACTGCGCCACGGGCCGCGGGATCGCCGGCCCGGACGTCGTCACCGTCAGCCCCGACGGCAAGAACGTCTACGTCGGCTCGTTCACCGGCAACGCGCTGGCGGTCTTCGCGCGCGACGCCTCCGCGGGCGCGCTGACGCAGCCGGCCGACGCGAGCGGCTGCCTCGTCAACGCCGCCACCGACGGCTGCACCACCGTGCTCGCCTTGGGCGCGCCCGAGGGCATGGCGATCAGCGGCGACGGCGACAACGTCTACGTCGCGACCGCGCTCAGCAACGCCCTGCTGGTGCTCACGCGCAACGCCTCCACGGGAGCGCTGACGCAGGCGGCCGACGGCACGGGCTGCATCGTCAACGCGGCGCTCGCCGGCTGCACCACGGGCCTCTGGCTCGGCGGCGCCAACGCCGTCGCGGTCAGCCCCGACGACGGCGACGTCTACGTCACCTCGCTGACGAGCAACAGCCTCACCTCCTTCACGCGCGCGGCGGGCAGCGGCACGCTGACGCAGCAGAGCGGCACCTCCGCCTGTGTCATCTACGTGCTCGCCGTCGGCTGCTCGCTCGGGCGGGCGCTGAGCGAGCCCGAGGGCCTCGCCGTCGCGCCCGACGGCGCGACTGTCTACGCGGCCGCGTTCGGCTCCGGCGCGCTCGACGTCTTCGACCGCGCCGCCGGCAGCGGCGCGCTGATGCAGAAGCCGCGCCGCACCGGCTGCATGACGAGCGGCCCGATCCCCGACTGCACGCCAGCGCGCGCGCTGCGGGGCGTCAGCTCGATCGCCCTCAGCCCGGACGGCGAGCACGTCTACGCCGCGGCGTTCAGAAGCGACGCGGTCGCCGTCTTCAAGCGCGTCACCAAAGCGATGACACGAGCGCGAGGTACGAGATGAGAAGCAACGCGACAGACGGGCCTCCACGCGACATCCCCGACGGCGACGGCCGCGACGGCCTCACCCGCGGGGACCTGCTCAAGGGCGCCGCGGCAGCCGCGCCCGCGCTGCTGCTCGCCAGCCAGGCCGCGGCCGCTGCCAGACGCGAGCAGCCGGCGCACGCCGGCGCCGGCCGCAGCGCCGCGGGCATGAACGTGCTCGTCTTCCTGACCGATCAGCAGCGCGCGGTCCAGCACTTCCCGCCGGGCTGGTCCAGACGCAACCTGCCCGGCCTCACGCGCCTGCAGAGACACGGCCTGACGTTCGAGAACGCGTTCACGAACGCGTGCATGTGCTCGCCCGCGCGCTCGACGCTGATGTCGGGCTACTTCCCCGCGCAGCACGGCGTCAAGTACACGCTCGAGACGAACATGCCCTCGCCGCAGTACCCGCAGGTGGAGCTGTCGACCGGCCTCAGAAACCCGGCGAGCGTCGTCGCGGCAGCCGGCTACACGCCCGTCTACAAGGGCAAGTTCCACTGCAACAAGCCGGCCGGCGCCGACTGGGTGCCCGAGGACGTCAACAAGTACGGCTTCACGCGCTGGGATCCGCCGGACGCCGGCGCCAACCAGTCGGCGCCCGAGGCCGGCGGCGGCAGCTACGACAACGACGGCCGCTTTATGAACGACCAGGGCACGCCCGACGCGGGCACCGAGGGCGCGGTCCAGTACCTGTCGTCAGCCGCCGCGCAGAGCCAGCCGTTCTTCATGGTCGTCTCGCTCGTGAACCCGCACGACGTCCTCTTCTATCCGAGAACGTACGACAGCAGCGGCTACGACGACTCGTGGCTGCAGGGTGAGATCGAGCCGCCCGTGACGGCGAACGAGGACCTTTCGACGAAGCCGACCGTGCAGGCGCAGTTCCTCAGACTGTTCAACGCCTCCGGCCCGATCCCGACGCCGCAGATGAAGCGCAACTACCTGAACTTCTACGGCAACCTGATGAAGTCCTCGGACGCGTACCTGGTCGAGCTGCTCGACACGCTCGAGAAGAACAGACTGCTCGACAACACGCTCGTGATCGCCACCGCGGACCACGGCGAGATGGGCACCGCCCACGGCGGGATGCGGCAGAAGAACTTCAACGCGTACGAGGAGTCGACGCACGTCCCGCTCGTCTACTCCAACCCGAGGCTGTTCAAGAAGCCGCGCAGAACCGACGCGCTCGTCTCGCACGTCGACTTCCTGCCGACGCTCGCGAGCCTCGTCGGCGCGCCGTCGAGCGCGCGCGCCGACTGGCAGGGCGTCGACTACTCCGACCTGATCCTCCAGCAGGCCGCGAAGCCGGTGCAGGACTACACCGTCTTCACGTACGACGACTACCAATCGGGCCAGCCGAGAGGCCCGTACCCGAGACCGCCGAACCACATCGTCAGCATCCGCGAGCAGCGCTGGAAGATCGCGCGCTACTGGGACGCCGACGGCAACGAGCCGGACCAGTGGGAGCTGTACGACCTGCAGAACGACCCCTTCGAGCGCGTCAACCTCGCGTTCAGAGGGCACAGACGCACGCCGATGCAGGACCGCCAGTACCGGCGGATGCGGGCGAAGCTCGCGCGCGTCGAGAAGACGCGGTTGCAGCCGCTCAGCGCTGCGTGAAGCCGGCGATCAGCTGGGCCGCTTCGAGCGGCACGTCGAGCTGGGGGCAGTGGCCGATGCCGTCCAGCTCGGCCGGGATGTGCTCGTGGTTGGTCGCGATGAACTCGGTCGCGCGGCGCCGGCCCTCGGGTGAGGCGACGATCGCGTCGACGTGCGGGATCGCG
Source organism: Conexibacter sp. CPCC 206217 (assembly GCF_030646165.1). Lineage (GTDB taxonomy): Bacteria > Actinomycetota > Thermoleophilia > Solirubrobacterales > Solirubrobacteraceae > Conexibacter. The sequence goes on from NZ_JAUTDO010000001.1 coordinate 818,832, forward strand.
GCCGCGAGCAGCTCCTGCATCGTGATGAAGTGGCCGAGCGTCCGCTGGAACGACTCGTCGCCGACCGCCCAGCCGCCGGCCGGCGCGAGCGCCACGACCGCCGTGGTGCGCGGGTGTGAACGCGAATTCCACGGGCGTGAAGGCTAGTGCCGCGCGGGCGCGCGCACGCCGGGCCCGCGCGCGGCGACGCGGGGCCAGCCGATGCCTGCCGCCGCTCCCCGGATCGCCGATCCCCGGATCGCGCGCCAGCCGGGGATCGGCGATCCCTGGCTGCGGTGCAGAGGCGCGCCCATAATGGACCGATGGACAGAGCGCAGCTTGCGGACTTCCTGCGGCGCCGACGCGAGGCGCTGCAGCCCTCCGACGTGGGACTCGTGAGCGGGCCGCGACGGCGCACCAGCGGGCTTCGGCGCGAGGAGGTCGCGGCGCTGGCGAGCATGTCGACCGACTACTACAGCCGGCTGGAGCAGCAGCGCGGGCCGCAGCCGTCGGAGCAGATGCTCGCCTCGATCGCGCGCGGGCTGCGGCTGGAGATCGACGAGCGCGACCACCTCTTCCGCCTCGCCGGCCACACCGCGCCGTCGCACGCGGTGCGGACCGAGCACGTCAGCCCGGCGCTGCTGCGCGTGCTCGACCGCCTCGACACCCCCGCGCAGGTCGTCACCGACCTCGCCGAGACGCTCGTGCAGAACCAGCTCGCGACCGCGCTGCTGGGTGACCAGACGCGCTTCACCGGCCCCTCGCGCAGCCTCTTCTACCGCTGGTTCGCGGGTCCGGACGAGCGCCGCTTCTATCCGCAGGAGGACCACGCCCGCCACAGCCGCGCGTACGTCGCGTCGTTGCGCAGGGCACTCGCGCGCGAGCCCGGTGACGGACGCGTGGACGAGCTGGTGCAGCGGCTGCAGCGCGAGAGCGAGGAGTTCGCCGCGTTGTGGCCCCAGCACGAGGTCGCGGTCAGAGTCCCCGAGCGCAAGCGGATCATCCACGCCGAGGTCGGCACGATCGCGCTGCAGTGCCAGGTCCTGATCGCCGAGAACGAGGCGCAGTCGCTGCTCGTCTACACCGCCACGCCGGGCAGCGACGACTACGAGCGCCTGCGCCTGCTGTCGGTGATCGGCGACCAGCAGTTCGCGGGCTGAGGCAGGGGCGGATCGCCGATCCGTGGATGGACGCTCCCCTTTCAGGCCGGCCGTCCACGCGGCACCGTGGAGCGCATGACCTCCCCCACGGACACCACCACCCGCAAGATCGCGATCGTCACCGGCGCCAACCGCGGCCTCGGCCGCAGCACCGCCCTGCACCTCGCCGCCGACGGCGTCGCGGTGATCGCCACCTACCGCAGCAACGCCGACGAGGCCGACGCCGTCGTCGCGCAGATCGTCGCCGACGGCGGCGACGCGGTCGCGCTGCAGCTCGACGTCGCCGTCGTCGCCTCCTTCGCGCAGTTCGCCGCCGACGTGCGTGCGCTCCTGCAGCAGCGCTGGCAGCGCGACAGCTTCGACTTCCTCGTCAACAACGCCGGCTTCGCCGTGATGGGGCCGTTCGAGCAGCTGCGCGAGGCCGACTTCGACGCGCTCGTCGACGTCCACTTCAAGGGCGTCGTGTTCCTCACGCAGGCGCTGCTGCCGCTGCTTGCCGACGGCGGCAGCATCGTCAACACGTCGACCGGGCTGACGCGCTTCACCGCCCCCGACATCGCGGCGTACGCGGCGATGAAGGGCGCGATCGAGGTCCTCACCCGCCACCTCGCGCAGGACCTCGGCGCGCGCGGGATCACCGTCAACACGGTCGCGCCGGGCCCGATCGGGACCGACTTCGGCGGCGGCGCGATGCGCGACGACGAGCAGGTCCGCAGCGTGCTCGCCGGCCACGCCGCGCTCGGCCGCGTCGGCGAGCCCGACGACGTCGGCGGAGCGATCGCGGCGCTGCTGTCGAGCGGCAACCGCTGGGTCACCGGCCAGCGGATCGAGGTCTCGGGCGGCACGCACCTCTAGGCAGGCAGCCCGCCGCCCGGCCCGTCGAACGACAGCCCGGTCTCCTCACGGCGGCGGTCGAAGCGCTCGTGCGCGGCCTCGATCGAGGCGAGCGCGTCCTCGCGCGAGCGCCAGCCGCCGACCTCGACCGTCTTGCCCTCGAGGTCCTTGTAGATCGCGAAAAACTGGGCTATCTCGTTGCGCAGCAGCTCCGGCAGCTCGTCGAGGTGGTCGTAGCCGCCCCAGTTGGTGTCGTGCAGCGGGACGCAGATGACCTTGTCGTCGATCCCCTGGTCGTCGCGCATCTTGAAGAGACCGACGGGCTTGACGGGGATCAGGCAGCCCGGGAAGGTCGGCTCCGACAGGCAGACGAGCACGTCGAGCGGGTCGCCGTCCTCGCCGAGCGTGTTGGGGAAGTAGCCGTCGTCGGCCGGGTAGGCGGCGGCCGTCATCAGCAGCCGGTCGAACGTGAAGCCGCCGAGGACCGGGTCGTACTCGTACTTGTTGCGCGTCCCCTTGGGGATCTCGATCACCGCGATCAGCCGCGGGTCGGCGGCGAGCGCGTCGGCGTGGACGGCGGCGCCGCGCGCGACGACCTCGACGCGGTGGCCGTCGGGATCGACGACCGTCGCGCCGTACGTCGCGGAACCGCGCTCGTCGCGCAGCTGCGGCGCCGCGTGGTCGCTGCCGCCGGCTCGCAGCGCGGCGGCATGGAAGGCGTCGACCTCGGCGCGCCCGCGCGCCGCGAAGCCGACCTGCAGCGACGCGGCCGGAGCGGCGTGGACGGCGAGCCGGAACGCGACCGTGCCGGCGAGCCCGAAGACGATCTCCTCGACCTCGACGTCCGCCGCGGCCGGTTCCAGCTCGGCGAGTCCGAGCGGCGCGAGCGCCCGCGCGTAGAAGGCGCGGCTGCGGGCGAGGTCGCTGACGCCGAAGCGCAGCTGTTCGATCACGACGGGGCGGGCTGACACTTCGCGAGATCCTCCTGCTGGGCGGCGAGCGGCCCGAGCGTAGCCGCATCCGTCTCACGGCGCATCCCCGGTTTCGTAGAGTGTCGCGATGCTGATCGAGGGTCGCCCGCTCCCCCCGCCGTCCGTCGCCCCGCACGACCTGCTGCGCGCGGGTCTCGCGGCGGGGCCCGACCGGCTCGCCGCGATCTCCGCCGTGCGCCATCTGACGTGGCGCGCGCTGGACGACGAGAGCAGCGCGCTCGCGGCGCGCTACCGCCAGCTCGGACTGGCGCCCGGCGACCGGCTCGCGTCGCTGATGCCCAACCGCATCGACCTGCTCGTCCACTATCTCGCCTGCTTCAAGGCCCGCGTCGTCGCGACGCCGCTCAACTACCGCTACACCGCCCGCGAGATCGACCACGCGCTGGAGGTCAGCGGCGCTGGCGCGCTGCTCGTCCACGCCGAGCGCGCCGAGGACCTCGCGGCCAGCCGGCTCGCCGCGACGCTCCCGCAGGGAACGATCGCCTACGGCGGCGAGCTGCCCGGTGCGCGCCACGGCTTCGAGGCGCTGCTCGACGCCCCGCCGCTCGCGCTCGACGGCGCGCCGCCGGCGCCGGACGACGCGGCCGTGATCTTCTTCACCTCCGGCAGCACCGGCCCGGCGAAGGGCGTCACGCACACGCACGAGACGCTGCGCTGGATGTTCGCCAGCTGCGCCGCGGGGCTGGAGCTGAGCGCCGACGACGTCGCCCTGCCCGCCTCCTCGATGTCGCACGTCGGCTCGTTCCTGTGGTCGTTCGCGGCGCTGTCGGTCGGCGCGCAGGTGATCGTCGCGCGCAGCTACGACGCGTACGAGGTGCTGCCGCTGCTGCGCGCGCACCGGCCGACGTTCATGGCGATGGTCCCCGCGGCGCTGGCGGCGTTCGTGCGCGACCACGACGTCAGCGCCGGCGACCTCGCGTCGCTGCGACTGTGCCGCACCGGCTCGGACATGGTCTCGGCCGAGCTGCTGAGCGAGTTCGCCCAGCTCGCGGGCATCCCGCTCGACGAGGGCTACGGCATGACCGAGGTCGGCCTCGCGACCGTCAACCCGCCGTCCGGCGTGATCAAGCAGGGCTCGATCGGACGCCCGATCGACGGCTTCTGCATCTCGATCCGCGACGATTCGGACGGGCTGCTGGGGACGGGCGCCGTCGGCCGCGTGTGGATCAGGACGCGCAGCCGCATGGCCGGCTACTGGGAGGATCCCGCGGCGACCGCGGAGGTGCTGCGCGACGGCTGGATCGACTCCGGCGACCTCGCGCACGCCGACGACGACGGCTACCTGTGGTTCTTCGGGCGCAAGAAGCAGATCATCGTCCACGACGGCTCCAACATCAGCCCGCGCGAGGTCGAGGGCGCGCTGATGGAGCACCCGGCCGTCGCGCTCGTCGGCGTCGTCGGCATCCACGACGTCGTGCACGGCGAGAACGTGCGCGCGTACGTGACGCTGCGGCCGCAGACGGCGCGCCCCGCCGCCGACGAGCTGATCCTCTTCTGCCGCGAGCGCGTCGGCTACAAGGCGCCCGAGGAGGTCGTCTTCCTCGGCGAGATGCCGCTCAACCCGACCGGCAAGATCGACCGCGTCGGGCTGAAGCGGATGGCGGAGGAGCACGTGCACGAGGCGGGCGCCGGCGCGCGCTGAGCGCCGACGCGGCACCGCGACCCCTCGTCGGCGACGACCGGCGCCCGAGGCGCTGACGCCCCGGCGAAGCGCCCGGAATGCCGCGACGCGGCGCCCGCTGGGACGCACCCCGTAAGGTGTCGCGCCGGTGTCCGACCCGCGCGCACAGGAACGCCATGGCCATGCCGCTCCGTTCGCGCTCGCGCTCGGGGCGCTCGGGGTCGTCTTCGGCGACATCGGCACGAGCCCGTTGTATGCGCTGACCGCCGTCTTCGCGGCCGACGACGGCGCCGTCAAGCCGACGGAGGGGGACGTCTACGGGATCATCTCGCTCGTCGTCTGGTCGATCACGCTGATCGTCTCGATCAAGTTCGTGACGTTCATCATGCGCGCCGACAACGACGGCGAGGGCGGGATCATGGCGCTCGTCGCGCTCGTGCGGCGCGCGCGGCTGAGACGGCCGTGGGTCAAGGCCGCGCTCGTGATAGCCGGGCTCTTCGGCGTCGCGCTGTTCTACGGCGACGGGATGATCACGCCCGCGATCTCCGTCCTGTCCGCCGTCGAGGGGATCGAGGTCGCCGCACCCGGGCTGGAGCAGTTCGTGCTGCCGTTCACGCTCGTGGTGCTGACCGGCCTGTTCCTGATCCAGCGCTTCGGCACCGAGGTGATCGGCCGCCTCTTCGGCCCCGTGATGGTCGTCTGGTTCACGGTCCTCGCCGCCGCGGGCATCGGCCGGCTGATCCACCACCCCGCGATCCTGCGCGCGCTCTCGCCGCACTACGCGCTGGAGTTCTTCGTCGACCACCCGGGGATCGCGTTCATCTCGCTCGGCTCCGTCGTGCTGGCGGTGACCGGCGCGGAGGCGCTGTACGCCGACATGGGCCACTTCGGCGCCAAGCCGATCCGGCGCGCGTGGTTCCTCGTCGTCTTCCCCGCCCTGACGCTCAACTACATGGGCCAGGGGTCGCTGATCGTCGCGCAGCCGGACGCGATCTCCAACCCGTTCTACCTGCTGTTCCCGCACTGGGCACGGATCCCGATGATCGCGCTCGCGACCGTCGCGACGCTGATCGCCTCGCAGGCGGTGATCTCGGGCGCGTTCTCGGTCACGCGCCAGGCGGTCCAGCTCGGCTTCCTGCCGCGGCTGACGATCCGTCACACGTCCGAGGGCGAGATCGGCCAGGTCTACGTGCCGGCCGTCAACTGGGGCCTGTTCGTCGCCGTCTTCGCGCTCGTCGTCGGCTTCGGCTCCTCCGCGAAGCTCGCGACCGCGTACGGGATCGCCGTCACCGGCACGCTGCTGATCGACTCCGTGCTGTTCCTCGTCGTGCTGCGCGTGCTGTGGCGCCGGCCGCTGTGGATGGTCGTCGCGGGCGTCCTCGGCTTCGTCACCGTCGACCTGCTGTTCCTCGCCGCGAACGTGACGAAGATCGCGCACGGCGGTTGGTTCCCGCTGCTGGTCGGCGCGATCGTCTTCCTGCTGCTGACGACGTGGGATCGCGGCCGCGAAGAGGTCACCGCCGCGCGCGTGAAGGCGGAGGGGCCGCTGCTGGAGTTCATCGCGCGGATGCGCAACCGCAGCCCGTTCATCAAGCAGCTGCCCGGTGTGGCGATCTACCTCAACCCGAGCAGAACGACGACCCCGCTGGCGCTGCGCGTGACGGTCGACCGCATCCACGCGATCCACGAGAAGATCGTGATCGTCACCGTCGTCACGACGACCACGCCGCACGTCCCCGAGAGCGAGCGGATCAGCTTCAACACGCTCGGCGACGACAGAGACGACTTCAGCCACATCACGCTGAGGTTCGGCTTCCAGGACAGCCCGGACGTGCCGCGCGCGCTGCTGCGGGCGCGCTCGACAGGCGCGGGCCTCGAGGTCGACTTCAACCCCTACCACGCGACCTGGTTCCTCTCCTCGATCACGATCGTCCCGGACCGCTCCCCCGGCATGGCGCGCTGGCGCAAGGCGCTCTTCGTCGGCATGGCGCGCAACGCCGCCAGCCCCGCCGACTACTTCCGCCTGCCGGCCGAGCGCGTCGTGACGATGGGGGCGCAGATCACCTTCTGATGCGGCCGCTCGGCGACAGCTTCGAACGTCGCCTGGTCGACCGCTTCGGCCCCGGCGCACGCCGCTGGCGCGCGGGCCTTCCGCAGCTGCGCTCGCGCGCGACGAGGCGCACACGCTGGCCCCGTGGCATCCTCTCGCCATGCCCAGCGCCTACACCGTCGCCGACTACCTGCTCGACCGGCTCGCGGAGCTGAACGTCGACACGATCTTCGGGGTTCCCGGCGACTTCACGCTCGGGCTGCTCGACCATGTCGAGGCGCATCCGGCGATCGAGTGGGCCGGGACGGCGAACGAGCTGGGCGCCGGCTACGCGGCCGACGGATATGCGCGTGTGCGGCGGCTCGGGGTCGTCTGCACGACGTTCGGCGTCGGCGAGCTGAGCGCGATCAACGCGATCGCGGGCGCATATGCGGAGCACGTGCCGCTGCTGCAACTGGTCGGCTCGCCCGCGACGAACGTGCAGGCCGCCGGGCGCCCGACCCACCACACGCTCGGCGACGGCGACTTCGGGCACACCCTGCGGATGCACGCGGAGATCACCGTCGCGCAGGCGTTGCTGAGCATGCCGGCCGCGACCGCCGAGATCGACCGCGTGCTCGGTGCGATTCTGCGAGAGGGACGGCCCGGCTATCTGTCGTTGCCGACCGACGTCGCCGAGGCGCCGGCCGAGCCGCCCGCGCAACCGCTCGACCACGGCACGCGCGAATCGGATCCCCGCCGGCTCGCAGCATTCCGCCAGGCGGTCGAGCTGCAGCTCGCGGGCGCGGCGGCGCCGCTGGTGCTCGCCGACGTGCTCGTCAACCGCGCGAACGCCGAGCGCGAGCTGCACGCCCTGATCGACGCGGGCGGGCTCCGTTACTCCTCGCTGCTGTGGGGCCGGCGCGTGATCGACGAGCAGGGCGACGGCTTCGTCGGCACCTACATCGGTGCCGCCAGCGAGCCGGAGGTGCTCGCCGCGGTCGAGGGCGCCGAGCGGATCGTCACCGCGGGCGTCTACTTCACCGACCTGATCAGCGGCTTCTTCAGCCAGCACCTCGACGAGCGCCGCCGCATCGACCTGCTCCCGCACGCCGCCCTCGTCGCCGGGGTCGTGCACGAGGGCGTCGAGATGCGCGACGCACTGAACGCGATCAGGGAGGTGGTCACCCGGGATGGCACGGGTCTCGTGAGACCGGCTTCCGTCAGACCCCTGCCACCCCGCGCGGCCCCCACCCCCACCGACGCCCCGCTCACCCAGGCGGTCCTGTGGGACACCGTCGCGGTCGCGCTGCGGTCGGACGACGTCGTGCTCGCCGACCAGGGCACCGCCTTCTACGGGATCGGCAACCATCCGCTCCCGCGTGGCGCGCTCTTCATCGGGCAGCCGCTGTGGGCGTCGATCGGCTACACGCTGCCGGCGGTCTACGGCGCCGCGCTGGCCGACCGCAACCGGCGACCGGTGCTGCTGATCGGCGACGGCGCCGCGCAGATGACGATCGCGGAGCTGGGCTCGATCGTCCGCTCGCGCGTGCCCGCGCTGATCGTCGTCGTCGACAACGCCGGCTACACGGTCGAGCGCGCGATCCACGGTCCGAACGCGCGCTACAACGAGATCGCGCCGTGGCGGTGGAGCGCGCTGCCCGCCGTCCTCGGAGCGGCCGACGCCGACCACACCGCCTTCCGCGTCACGAGCGGCCGCGAGCTGGCCGACGCGCTCGCGCACGCCGCCGCGCAGCCGCAGCGGCTGACGTTCGTGCAGGCCGTCCTCGACCCGCACGACGTCCCGCCGCTGCTGCGCAAGGTGGCCGAAGCGGCGGCGCAGGCGAATCAGCGCCGCGACTGACCCTACCCCTCGCTGACGTCGATCAGCACCTTCCCGACGACCGCGCCCTCGACCGCCGCGTGCGCATCGGCGGTGCGCTCGAGCGGGAAGCGCGGGAGCGGGAGGCCGGCCTCCTCTCCGACCGGCAGCGCCCCGTCGCGCAGCGCCGCGGTGATGTCCTCGGCGGCGGCCGCGAGCGCCGCGGGGCCGACCGTGTAGAGGAGCAGGAACTGGTAGCGGATGTTGGCGACGATCCCCGGCAGGATCGGGACCGTGATCTCGTCGCCGCCGTCGTTGGCGTAGATCGCGATCGTGCCGTGGTTGGCGAGCACGGCGTTGTCCAGGCCGACGTTCGCGGTGGGCGAGACCTCCACGATCAGGTCGACCCCGTCGGGAGCGATCGCGCGGATCTGCTGCGCGGCGTCGTCCGCGCGGTAGCTGACCGCGTGGTGGGCGCCGGCGGCGAGCGCCAGCGCCGCCTTCGAAGGCCCGCTGATCGTCGTGATCACCGTCGCGCCGGCCCAGCGCGCGAGCTGGATCGCGGCGTGGCCGACCGCGCCGGCGCCGCCCGCGACCAGCACCGTCTTGCCCGCGAGCGCGCCCGGGCTCAGGCGCGTCGGCCCGCCCTCGCCGACCGTCAGCGCGCGGTGCGCCGTCATCGCCGGCACGCCGAGGCTGGCGCCGACGTCGAAGCCGATGCCGTCCGGCAGCGCGACGACGCGCTCGGCCGGCAGCACCGTCAGCTCCTGCGCGGTCCCGCCGCCCGGGTGCTGATAGCCCGCCAGGAAGATCCACACGCGATCGCCGGGCGCGACATGCGTGACGCCGTCGCCGACCGCGTCCACGACACCCGCGCCGTCGACGTTCGGGACGTTCTCCGCATATGGCAGCGACCCTCTGTTCCCGCGCCGCGACTTCCAGTCGGTCGGGTTCACCGCCGAGACGACGATCCGCACGCGGACCTCACCAGCGGCCGGCGCGGCCGCCTCGCGCTCGACGAGGGTGAGGACCGACGGGTCGCCGGTCTCGGTGTAGACGATCGCTTTCATGCGCATCACTCGCTTCGCTGGATTCACGTTCGGTTCGGTTCATGACGAACTATAGGCGCGTCCACGCGGCCCAGCTCGGGTTGAGCAGAGCTCGCAACGGGCAGCCGAATGAACATGACCGACGACCACGACGTCACGCGCCGCTCGATCGACACGATCCGCGCGCTCGCGATGGACAGCGTGCAGAAGGCGAACGCGGGCCACCCCGGCACGGCGATGGCGCTCGCCCCGCTGGCGTACACGATCTTCACCCGATTCCTGCACGCCAATCCGGCCGACCCCGCGTGGCCGGACCGCGACCGCTTCGTGCTCTCCTCCGGCCACGCGTGCGTCCTGCAGTACTCGCTGTTGCATCTCACAGGCTATGACCTGAAACTGGACGATCTGAAACAGTTCCGCCAGTGGGGCTCGCGCACGCCCGGCCACCCGGAGCGCCTCCACACGCCGGGGATCGAGGTGACGACCGGCCCGCTCGGCCAGGGCGTCGGCAACGCGGTCGGCCTCGCGCTCGCGGAACGCTTCCTCGCCGAGCGCTACAACCGGCCCGGCGGCCACCACCCGGTCGACCACCACGTCTACGCGATCTGCTCCGACGGCGACCTGATGGAGGGGATCTCGCAGGAGGCGGCGGGGATCGCCGGACAGTTCGGCCTCGGCAAGATCGTGCTCTGCTACGACGACAACCGCATCACGATCGACGGCACGACCGAGATCTCGTTCAACGGCGAGGACCATCTCAAGCGGTTCGAGGCGCTCGGCTGGCACACGTTATCGGTCGACGACTCCGAGGACCTCGACGAGATCGCTGCCGCGCTCGCGGCCGGCCGCGACGAGACCGAGCGCCCCACCTTCATCAAGGTCCGCTCGCACATCGCCTACCCGGCACCGAACGCGGTCGACACGGCCAAGAGCCACGGCGCGGCGCTCGGCGAGGACGAGGTCCGCGCGACGAAGGAGGTGATGGGCTTCGACCCCGACGCGCACTTCGCCGTCGCCGACGACGTCTACGAGCACATGGACCTGCGCGAGCAGGGCGCCGCCGCGCAGACGGCATGGCAGCAGACGTTCGACGCCTGGGGCGGCGAGCACCCCGACCTGAAGGCCGAATGGGAGCGCGCCTGGGCCGGCGAGCTGGAGGACGGCTGGCGCGAGGCGCTGCCCGTCTTCGAGGCCGGCGAGAAGCTCGCCTCGCGCGCCTCCGGCAACAAGGTGATGCAGGCGTTCGCGCCGTACGCGCCGACGATGCTCGGCGGCGCGGCCGACCTCGTCGAGTCGACCCGCACGACGTTCGTCGGCGGCGGCCAGTTCTCGCGCGTGCACGCGGGCCGCAACGTCCCGTTCGGGATCCGCGAGCACGGCATGGGCGCGATCGTCAACGGCGCCGCGGCGCACGGCGGGATCGTCAGCCCGTACGGCTCGACCTTCTTCATCTTCTCCGACTACATGCGCGGCAGCATCCGCCTCTCGGCGCTGTCGAAGCTGCCGGTCGTGTGGGTCTTCACGCACGACTCCGTCGGCCTCGGCGAGGACGGCCCGACGCACCAGCCGGTCGAGCACTTCGCGGCGCTGCGCGCGATCCCGGACCTGTGGGTGATCCGCCCCGGCGACGCGAACGAGACGACGGTCGCGTGGCGCGTCGCGCTGGAGCGCCAGGACGGCCCGGTCGCGCTCGCGCTGTCGCGCCAGAACATCGAGACGCTCGACCGCACCGAGGTCGCCGCGGCCGACGGACTGGAGCGCGGCGCGTACGTGCTGTGGGATTCGGACGCCGGCGGCGGCGCTCCCGAGCTGATCCTGATCGCGACCGGCGCGGAGCTGCCAGCGACGCTGGAGGCCGGCAGAGCGATCGCGGCCGGCGGCACGCGCGTGCGCGTCGTCTCGATGCCCTGCTGGGAGCTGTTCGAGGCGCAGACGCAGGCGTACCGCGACGAGGTGCTGCCGCGTGAGACGGGCGCGCGCCTGTCCGTCGAGCCGGGCGTCACGCTCGGCTGGGCGAAGTGGGTCGGCGACCGCGGCGACTCGCTCGGCGTCGACCGCTTCGGCGCCTCCGCCCCCGGCACGCGCGTGCTGGAGGAGCTCGGCTTCACGCCCGAGGCGATCGCCGACCGCGCCACCGCGCTGCTGCAGCGCGCCACCTGAGCCGCCAGCCAGCACTTTCGAAAGGGATCCGCACATGACCTCGTCCCCACTGCACCGCCTTTCGGCACTCGGCCAGAGCGTCTGGATCGACGCGCTCTCGCGCGACTCGATCCACGGCGGCCAGCTCGCCGCGCTGATCGACCACGACGCCGTCGTCGGCGCGACCTCGAACCCGTCGATCTTCCAGAAGGCGTTCGCCGAGGGCGACGCCTACGACCAGCAGCTGCGCGAGCTGGGCGACGCGACCGACGTGAACGCGGCGTTCTGGGCGCTCGCGACGCGCGACATCCAGGACGCCTGCGACCTCTTGCGGCCGGTCTGGGACGGCGGCGGCGGGCGCGACGGCTACGTCTCGCTGGAGGTCGATCCCGGCCTCGCCTACGACACGCTCGCGACCGCGCAGCAGGCGCGCCGCATCCACGACGACGTCGACCGCCCCAACCTGATGGTCAAGATCCCGGCGACGAAGCCGGGCCTGGCCGCGATCGAGGACTCGACCGCGGCAGGCATCTCGATCAACGTCACGTTGATCTTCTCGCTGCGACGCTACGAGGAGGTCGTCGAGTCCTACCTGCGCGGGCTCGAGCGGCTCGTCGCCGAGGGCGGCGACCCGGCCGGAATCGCGTCGGTCGCGAGCTTCTTCGTCTCGCGGATCGACACCGAGGCCGACCGCCGGCTCGACGAGATCGGCGGCCCCGAGCGGCTGAAGGGCAGACTCGCGATCGCCAACGCGCGGCTCGCCTACCAGCACTACAAGCGCGCCTTCACGGGCGAGCGCTGGGAGTACCTGACGAACAAGGGCGCCACGCCGCAGCGCGTGCTGTGGGCCTCGACGTCGGTCAAGAACCCCGCCTACCGCGACACGATGTACGTCGAGGAGCTGGCCGGCCCCGACACGGTGGACACGATGCCGCTGGAGACCGTGCGCGCGTTCCAGGACCACGGCAGACCGACCCCGCGGCTGGAGCTGGAGCTGGACGGCGCCCGCCGCGTGATCGACGAGCTGGAGGCGGCCGGCGTCAGCTACGACGAGGTCACCGACACGCTCGAGCGCGAGGGCGTCGAGAAGTTCGCGACCGCCTTCGACGAGCTGCTGGAGGGGTTGCGCGAGAAGCGCGAGGCGACGGCCGGCGCGTGACCGTCGCGGTCAGCGAATCGCGTTTCGGCTGATTGACGAACTGCTTCAGCGTCAATCGACTTGACAACGGGTCCATGGATCTGCCAGAAATATCTGTGCTCGGGGCCTCGCAGCGTGCCTGACTCCGCGCCGTCGTCACGACCGCGCGCGGAGAACCTCGTCCATCATCAAGTCAGAGAGAGTCGCTTTCATGAGGAATCGATGGAAGGCGCTGCTGGCCGGCGCGTTCGCGACGATGGCGTTCGCGATGCCCGCTGCCGCACAGGCCGCCGAGATCGGACAAGTCTGCAACACGCTGGAGGGCTACTGGGTCCTATCCCAGCCGGCCGACGGCTACGCCTGGTACCTACTCGGCACCGGCGCAGGGTTCCGCATCGAGGGCTTCGCCGGCCCGGACTACTACAGAGGCCACGGCAACGGCCAGCCGACCGGATACTTCTGGCGCAACAACATCAACCAGGCGACCTGCCACTGGTGATGTGATCGATTGCGCGGGTCCGGTGCTTGCGCCGGACCCGCCGCATCGCTCAATTGATGAACGACCTCGCGCGGTTGAGATCGCGGGCGCTGGTGCAGACTCCCTGCCATGAGCGACATCCGCACCTCCTTCCTCGGCGACAAGCCGATCGGACGCATCGGCTTCGGCGCGATGCAGCTCGCCGGGCCCGGCGTGTTCGGCCCGCCGCGCGATCCCGACGCCGCGCGCGCCGTCCTGCGCCGCGCGATCGAACTGGGCGTCGACCACATCGACACCTCGCAGTACTACGGTCCCGACGTCGTCAACGACCTGATCCGCGAGACGCTGCACCCGTACCCGCAGCAGCTGAAGCTCGTCACGAAGGTCGGCGCGCGGCGCGACGACAGAGGCGGTTGGCTGCCCGCGCTGGAGCCGCACGAGCTGCGCCAGGGCGTCGAGGACAACCTGCGCGCGCTGCGCGTCGAGCGGATGGACCTCGTCAACCTGCGCGTCTTCGGCGACGGCGGCGCCCCGGGCGTCCCCCTGCCCGAGCAGCTCGGCGCGCTGCAGGACCTGCGCGACGAGGGCAAGCTCGACCTGATCGGCGTCTCGAACGTCTCGCTCGAGGGCGCGCGGCGCGCGCTGGAGCTGGTCGAGCTGGGCGAGATCCAGAACGGGTACAGCATCCTCGACCGCAGCGCCGAGCCGCTGCTCGACCTCTGCCGCGAGCACGCCGTCGCGTTCGTGCCGTTCTTCCCGCTCGGCTCAGCGTTCTCGGGCGGCCCGAGCAAGCTCGCCGCGGACCCCGCGATCGCCGCCGTCGCCGCCAAGCACGGCGCGACGCCGTCGCAGATCGCGCTCGCGTGGCTGCTGGCCCGCTACGACCGCATCCTGCTGATCCCGGGCACGACCTCGGTCGCGCACCTGGAGGAGAACCTCGCCGCGGGCGACGTCGTGCTGGACGACGACGACCTCGCCGCGCTCGCCGACGTGCAGGAAGCCGGCGACCCGCTGCACTGAGGGCGGTGGGCGACGCGGGCGATCGCCGGCCGGCCGCCCGCCCGTCGCTTGCCCGCTCACGTCAGCGGCAGCGCAACCGGCCGCAGCGGCAGGCCGGTGCTGCCGCGCAGCTTGAGCGGGAACGCGAGCAGCGCGAAGCGGTGCACCCTGGCGGCGGCGAGCTGCTCCAGCCAGAGGTTCTCGAACACGGTCACGCCCGCGGTCGCCAGCAGATACGCGTGGACCGGCAGGAACTCGCCCGGCGTGCGCGGCGGCATCGTCTCGCCGCCGCAGTCGACGCCGACGCACATCGCGCCGACCTCCTCGGCGAGGTAGCGCCCCGCCTCCAGCCCGATCCCGGGCGGGTTGCGCATGAAGCCCTCGGCGTCCGGCCAGCGCGCCATCCGGCCGGTGCGCACGAACACGACGTCGCCGCGCTGCGGCTCGACGCCCGCGCGGGCGGCGGCCGCGCGCAGATCCGCCGGGCCGATGTCGTAGGAGTCCGGCAGGGAGCCGGCGCCGTGCAGCCCGGCGACGTCGAGCAGGACGCCGCGCGCGACGATCGGCGGCAGCGCGCCGCCCTCGCGCCACGCGCGGCTGCCGAGGTCGTCCGCCTGTCTGCGGCCGTTCCAGAAGAGCCCGTCGTAGCCGATGTGGAGCAGGCTGCAGACGTGGGTGCCGACGTGCGTGTACATCGTGATCGCCGAGCCCGCGTAGGCATTGCGCTCGAACTGCTCCCGCTGCGGCCCCGGCGGGGCGTCGGCGACCTCGCCCGACGGCGTGTGCGTCATCCAGATGTCGTACTTCGGATCGCCCGCCTGCAGCCATGACGGCATGCCGGGGAAGTGGTCGACGGCGAGGTCGAACGGGCGCGCCGCGTCGGCGCCCGCGAGCGCGGCCGCCTGCGAGGCGGGCGTCATCCAGTTGAGCCGGCCGATCACGTCGTCCGGCCCCCACGGGCTGCGCGAGACGCGGCGCCCGTCGCGCTCCTGCAGCGCCGGGTAGACGAGCGGCTCGTCCGCGCCCAGCAGGCTCATGCGGCCAACCCCAGCTCCTGCGCCAGCTCACGGATCCGGCGGCGCGCGCCGTCGGGATCGCGCGCCGGCAGCCAGAAGACGCAGCGATGCGCACCGGCGGCCTCATAGCTTGCGACGTCCTCGGGTCTGGCGCTGTAGACCGTGATCGGGACCGGATCGCGTCCGGCGGCGCGGGCGCGCTCCTGCAGCTCGACCATCCGCTCGAGCAGACCGTCGGAGGGCTCGGGCAGCCACTCGTCCCCGTACGCGAGCACGCGCTCGAGCACCGTCGGGCCGGTTCCGCCGACGAGGATCGGCGGGTGCGGGCGCTGCAGCGGCTTGGGCCACGCCATGATCCGCTCGAACGCGACGAAGCGGCCGTCGTAGCTCGCCTCGTCCTCGCGCCAGATCGCCTGCATCGCCTCGATCCGCTCGCGCAGCAGCGCGGTGCGCGTGCGCGGGTCGGTGCCGTGGTTGCGCATCTCCTCGCGATTCCAGCCCAGTCCGACGCCGAACAGGAAGCGACCGCCCGACAGCAGGTCGAGCGTCGCGACCTCCTTCGCCGTCGTGATCGGGTCGCGCTGGACGACGAGGCAGATGCCGGTGCCGATCAGCAGCCGCTCGGTCGCAGCCGCCGCGGCCATCAGCGCGACGAACGGATCGAGCGTGCGCGCGTACTCGCTCGCCAGCTCGCCGCCCTCGGGCTTGAAGTGCGATCTGCGGTCGACCGGCATGTGCGTGTGCTCGGGAAAGAAGAGCGACTCGAAGCCGAGCTCCTCGGCGAGCGCCGCGAGCTCTGCCGGTGGCAGACCGTCATCGGTCGGGAACATCGAAACGCCGAACGTCATCGCCATCTTGTTCACTATACGCGCTAGTGCACGTATAGTGAAGAAAGGGGCCGCGCGAACGTCGCGCGGACACGGCTTGCAACTGGACACGGCCTCGCGCGAGGTCGTAGGGTGCGAAGGCGAGACGATGGCGAGAACCAAGAGTCACAGCAGCAACGGCGAGATCGCCGACGAGAGCAGGGGCAAGGATGGCGTCAACGGCATCCAGTCGGTCTCGCGGGCGCTCGGGATCCTCGAGCTGTTCGGCGCCCAGCGGCCGGCGCTGACGGCCAGCGAGATCGCCAACCTGTCGGGCCTCAACCGGGCCACCGCGTACCGCTTCTGCCAGACGCTGCTGTCGCTCGGCTACCTCGAGGAGACACGCCCGCGAACCTTCCGTCCGGGGCTCAAGGCGGTCAGCCTCGCGCAGGCCGCACTGGCGGCGCACGAGCTGCCGGACCTCGCGCGCCCCTACCTCAGCGAGCTGCGCGACGCGACCGGCGAGACCGTCAACATGGCGCTCCTCGACGGTGCGCAGATCGTCTACGTCTCGCGGCTGCTGAACGACAGCCTCTTGGCGCTGCGCCTGTTCGTCGGCAGCCGCCTGCCGAGCACGTCGAGCTCGATGGGGCGCGCGATGCTCGCCTACCTGCCCGACGACGAGGTCGAGCGGATCCTCGACTCCGGCGCCGTCGAGGCGGTCACGCCGAAGACGATCACCGACCGCCGCCGGCTGATGGCCGAGCTGCGCCGCACGCGCAACCGCGGCTATGCGCTCAACGACGAGGAGATCGTGCTGGGCGTGCGCGGGATAGCGGCGCCGGTCTTCGGCGTCTCCGGACGCCCGATCGCGGGGATCAACGTCTCCGTCGCGCACGAGCTCGCGCCCGGCGAGGAGAAGCGCCTCTCGACGCAGGTGATCGAGGCGGCGGACGCGATCAGCGCGCTCGCCAAGCAGCTCGCGGTCGACGTCGGCTGACCTGGCCAAGCGGCTCCTGCGTCCCTATAGTGTTCACGATGCGTGCCGATGCACGCATCATGTGCACGCTGACAGGAGGCCGACCCCGGTGACGACATCCGCCCGCCCACTCTCGCTGACGATCCCGAGCCATGGCGAGAGCCTCGATGCGCTCCTCTACCTGCCCGCGGGCGAGGGCCCGCACCCGGCGGTCGTGCTCGCCGGCGGCTGGTGCTACGTGAAGGAGGTCGCGATGCCGCTGTTCGGCGAGGTGCTCGCCGACAACGGGATCGCCGCGCTGCTGGTCGACTACCGCGGCTTCGGCGGCAGCACAGGCGAACCGCGCCGACACATCGACCCGTGGGCGCAACTGGAGGACTACCGCAACGCGATCTCCTACCTCGAGACGCGCGCGGACGTCGACGCCGAACGGCTGGGCGCGTGGGGGATCTCCTACAGCGGAGGCCACGCGCTGATCCTCGGTGCGACCGATCCGCGCGTGAAGGCGATCTGCTCCGTCGTGCCGGTGATCGACGGCTGGGACAACCTGCGCACGAGCCACGGCACGGTCAGCCTGCGGGCGCTCAACGCCGCGCTCGCCGCGGCGCGCACGAGACTGTACGAGACGGGCGAGCACACCTACATCGACCACCAGCCGGTCGAGCTGGGCGCCGTCGGCACGTTCCCGTTCCCGCGCTCGCGCGACACCTTCGCGCGGCTGAAGGCCGGACCCGCGCCCGGCTACGTCGGCGACGCGACGGCCGCTTCGACCGAGCTGCTGCTCGCCTACAGCGTGCGTCCGTTCCTCTCGCGGCTGCTCGCGACGCCGACGCTGATGTGCCTCGCCGAGGGCGACGACCACACGCACTGGGACTTCGCCGCCGAGGCGTTCGACGCGATTCCCGGCGAGCGCAAGAAGCTGCACATCGTCCCCCACTCCAACCACCTCAGCCTCTACGACGACGACGACACCCGCCGCTCAGTCGCCGAGATCGCGGCCGACTGGTTCGAGACCCACCTGTAGGACCCGCGCGCGGGTGGCCGCAGTCCGGGCCACCCGCGCGCGCCTTCAGACCCCCGCCCGAAGCTCCGCGGTCGCCGCTTCGTCGACCGTCGACTCGTCTCCCGTCAGCGCGACGCCGTACACGTCTCGCGCGCGCGCAGCGGTGATCCAGCCCTCGACCACGTCCGCGCGCACCCGTTGCGGCGGACGCGCGGCGGGCGGGCCGTAGCCTCCGCCGCCGGCCGTGATCGAGACGATCCGCTCGCCGTCGGCCAGCTCGACGAAGCCCATCGCCGGCAGCGGCTCGCGCGTCTGAAAGCCCGACTCGGGTCGCAGCCGGTAGTGCTCGGTCGGCCCGCCGGCGAGCCCGCCGCGCGCACCCAGCGCGGGATGCTCGGCCCCGTCGGATCCGTAGGCGACCACGAGCGAGGTGTCGACCGGGCCGTACTCGACGTACGCCGACGGCGCACCGCGAAACGTCCCCGCGCCCTCCGTGTCCGGCAGCAGCCGTTGCTCGAAGACGCGCAGCGGATGGGTCATCTCGGCGATCTCGACGCTGTCGCGACGCAGCATGCCGCCGCAGCCGACATGGAAGATCGTCAGCCAGCCGTCGGTCGACGGCGCGCCTGCGCCACCGGTGACGGCGAGGAAGATCTGGTTGACGAACGCGACGCCGTCGCGGCGCGGGTCGTTGCCGGAGACGACGGCGGAGGCGGCCGGGATGACCGGCCCGGCCTCCGCCAGGCCGACCTGCTCGGAGACCTCCGCCATCCCGCGCTGGACCGCGTTGGCGACGCGGTCGGCGAGGTTGGTCGTCGCCGCGGAACAGCTGTGCGGATGGACCGGCTCGCCGACGGCGCAGTTGCGCCGCAGCGCGACCTCGACGCGGCGGAAGCTGCCGGCGTTCGGCGGCACGCCCGCGCCGATGCTGTTGAAGACGCCGACCATCGCCGCGGTGCGCGCGGTCGAGGTCGTCAGGTTGAGCCCGTTCGGGAGGCAGTCGACGTTGTCGCGCAGGTCGACGCGCACGGCGCGCGCGCCCGGATCGACGTCGACGTGCGCGGTGACCGCGATCCCGTCCGGCGCGCCCGGCACCGGATCGTGATGGGTGACCGCGCTGAAGCGCCCCGGCTCCAGCGCCGCGATCGCGTCGCCCATCCGCGCCTCGCTGTAGTCCAGCCAGCGCCCGACGAACGCCGCCAGCGTCTCCCAGCCCAGCTCGGCCCCCAGCTCCAGCAGCCGCCGCTCGCCGATCCGCACCGCGCCCAGCAGCGCGAGGTAGTCGCCCCACCACTGCTCCGGCACGCGGATCCGCAGTCTGCACATCCGCAGGATGTCGTCGTTGTCGGCGTAGTCGCTCTGCACGCGCACGGCGTCGAACAGCAGCGCGCCCTCGTTGTAGACGTCGGTCGCGGCCGCCATGTAGGTCGTCGGCTGCGAGTTGCCGCAGTCGGCCTGGTGGGCCTTCGCGAGGACCGAGAAGCGGTGCACGCCGTCGTCGTCGATCACCGGCACCAGCAGCGCGTGGTCGGCCGGGTGCGAGTTGCCGTTGTACGGGTTGTTGTGCAGGAAGGCGTCGCCGCGACGCAGGTCCGGATGCGTCTGCTTGATCGCGCGCGAGATCAGGTCCGGTCCGCTCATCATGTGGATCGGCAGGCTCTCGGCCCCCATCACCAGCTCGTGCTCCGCGCTGATCACGCAGCAGGAGAAGTCGTGCGCGCTGTTGAGCACGCCCGAGCGGCTGGAGCGGAAGATCGTGTTCATCATGCTCGCCACGACCGCGTTGAAGCGGTTGCTGAGGACGGCCATCTGGACCCCGTCGATCGCGCTCATCAGCCCATCCCGTTCGAGTTCGCGTTGGCCGGCAGCGCGAGCGACGCGGCCGCGTCCCTGCCCGGCCGGATGTGCAGCGTCCCGCTCGGGCGACGGCGGAAGCTCGCGCCGTCGTCGATCACGACCGTCGTCGTCGCCGTCTCGACGATCGCCGGGCCGCTCAGCACGGCGTCGAGCGGGATCGCCTCCAGCCGCCAGACCTGCGCGTCGACCGGACCGCTCTCGGGCAGGTGGATGCGCCGCTCGCCGGGCGCCTGCTCGACGTGCGCGGCCTGCACGGCGGCCGGCTCGGCGAGGCGGCAGCGGGCACGCGCGTGCCAGCTGGTGAACTCGATCGCCGAGCGCTCGTCGGCGACGGCGAAGACCTCGCGATGGACCGCGTGGAAGCCGTCGCGCAGCCGTTGCAGCGCCTCCCCGCCGTGCACGCGCGAGCCGGCGAGCGGGATCTCCAGCTCCCACACCTGGTGCGGATAGCGCGCCTCGACGGAGAACTCGATCGTGCTGCTGACCGCGCCCGCGCCGGGGCCGTCGATGAACGCCTGCGCCTGTGCCTCCAGCCGCCGCAGGACGTCGTCGACGCCGGCCTCGTCGAAGCCGGCGTCGGTCGCCGCGAACGGGATCTCGAAGCTGCGCGAGAGGTCGGAGATGAGCGCGCCCGCCGCGCTGATCGCCGGCCCGAGCGCCGGCACGATCACCTCGGCGCAGCCGAGCCGCCGCGCGATCGCGACGGTGTTGAAGCCCGCCGCCCCGCCGCCGCCGACGAGCACCGCGCGCGCCGGGTCGATCCCCTCGTGGATCGTGATCTCCTCGATCGCGCTGACCATCCGCTCGGTCGCCAGCCGCACGATCGCCGCGGCGGCGGCCTCCACGTCGAGGCCGAGCGGTTGCGCGACGTGCTGCTCGACGGCGGCGCGCGCGGCGTCGAGGTCGAGCCGCGAACGGCCGCCGAGGAAGTAGTCGGGATCGAGCAGTCCGAGCACGAGGCAGGCGTCGGTCGTCGTCGGGCGCGTGCCGCCGCGGCCGTAGCAGGCGGGGCCGGGATCGGCGTAGGCCGACTCGGGGCCGACGTGCAGCATGCCGCCGGCGTCGACCGAGGCGATGCTGCCGCCGCCGGCCCCGACGCTGCGCACGTCGACCGACGGGAAGCCGGTCATGTGGCCGAAGTACGGGCGCCCGATCCACGTCTCGCGCGACCACGGGATCCGCCCGCGGCGCACGACGCTGACGTCGTAGCTGGTGCCGCCGGTGTCGGCGACGATCGCCATCTCGGCGTCGGCGTCGAGCGCGGCGAAGTGACGGCCGGCGACCGGCGCCATCGACGGACCGGAGTTGAGCGAGTGGATCGGCGCCGCGGCGACGTCGGCGGCGTCGAGCGCGCCGCCGGAGGAGGTCACGATCAGCAGGCGCCCGTCGAAGCCGGCCTCCTGCATCCGCCGCGCGAGCCCGCCGATGTACTGCGTCATGACCGGCTTCAGCGACGCGTCGATCGCGGTCGCCGAGGCGCGGCGGTACTCACGGATGCACGGGTTGAGGCGGTGCGACAGCGTCACGGGCACGTCCGGCAGCTGCTCTGCCAGCAGCTGCTCGACGCGCAGCTCGTGCGCCGGGTTGGCGATCGACCACAACAGGCAGACGGCGATCGCCTCGACCTCCGCCGCGCGCAGCCGCGCCGCCAGCGCGACGACCGCGGCCTCGTCGAGCGCTGTCACGACCTCGCCCGCGGCCCCGATCCGCTCCGGCACCTCGAACGTCAGCGACCGCGGCACGTAGGGGTCGGGATACGGCTGGCTGAAGTCGAAGATGTCGCTGCGCCCGCCCTCGCGCAGCAGCAGGATGTCGGGATGCCCGGCCGTCGTCAGGAAGGCGGTGCGAGCGGTGTTGCCGGTCAGCACCGCGTTGAGGCCGCGCGTCGTGCCATGGATCAGCGTGCTGCCCGCGTCCAGCAGCTGCGCGCGCGTGACGCCGCGCGCGTCGGCGGCGACCGCGAACACGTCGAGGATCCCCTGGACCGGATCCGACGGGACGGTCGAGCTCTTGTGGACGCTCAGGCGCCCGTCGTCATCCTCGATCACGAGGTCGGTGAAGGTGCCGCCGGTGTCGACCGCGAAGCGCATCGTCAGCGTCCCGCCGCGTCGCGCAGGAAGTCGACGATCCTGTCGGGCGTCGGCACGACCTCGTCCTCCAGCCGCGTCCCGTACGGGATCGGGCTGCGCAGCGAGCCGAGCCGCGCGATCGGCGCGTCGAGCTGGTCGAACTGCTTGTCGGCGGCCCACGCCGCGACCTCCGCGCCCCAGCCGCAGAACTCGACCGGCTCGTGCACGATCGCCAGCCGCGAGGTCTTCTGCAGCGAGGTCGCGATCGTGTCGGTGTCCAGCGGCCAGATGTAGCGCAGGTCGACGACCTCGCAGTCGATCCCCTCGCCGGCGAGCTGCTCGGCCGCGTGCAGGCAGGCACCGGTCATGCGCCCCGCGGAGACGACGGTCATGTCGGCGCCCGCGCGCCGCACGCGCGCGCCGAAGCCGCGCGGTCCGCCCTGCTCGTCGACCTCGGCGCTCTCGCGGAAGTAGAGGTTCTTGTTCTCGAGGAAGATCACGGGATCGTCGAGCCGGACCGCGTCGCGCATCATCCAGTAGGCGTCGTCGGCGCTGCTGGGCAGCGCGACGACGAGGCCGGGGACGTGCGCGAACAGCGTCTCGAGGCTCTGCGAGTGCTGCGGGCCGTGGTTGGTGCCGCCGCCGCCCGGCATGCGGATCACGAGCGGCACGCTGAACTGCCCGTCGCTCATGAAGCGCACCTTCGCGCCGAGGTTGACGATCTGGTCGAGCGCGAGGAAGACGAAGTCGGAGAACATGATCTCGACGATCGGCCGCATCCCCTCGACGGCGGCGCCGATCGACCAGCCGACGAGCGCGTTCTCGGAGATCGGCGAGTCCATCACGCGATGCTCGCCGTGCTTCTCCTGCAGGCCGCGCGTGACGGTGAAGACGCCGCCGAGCGGCCCGATCTCCTCCCCCATCACGACGACGTTCTCGTCAGCGGTCATCTCGGCGTCGATCGCGGCGCGGATCGCCTCGGCGAACTTCAGCTCAGGCACGGGCGGCAAGCTCCGGAGTCGTGTACAGGTTGCGGGTCGCGTCCGACGTCGACGCAAGCGGGTCGGCCTCGGCCTGCGCGGAGGCGGCGGCCACCTCGGCGGCGACGTCGCGGTCGATCGCGTCGAGCCGCTCCCCCGCCTCCGGTCCCAGCCGGCCGCGCAGCTTCGCGAGCGGATCGTGCGCGTCCATCCACTCCTGGCCGGCCGTTCTGGAGCGGTAGAGGTAGTCGGCGTCGGAGATGCTGTGCGGGCGCACGCGGAAGACGCCGCATTCCAGGAACGCCGGCTGGCCGGTGCGGACGTGCTCGACGAGCCCGCGCGCGACCTCGGCGACGGCGAACACGTCGGTTCCGTCGACGTACTCCGAGCGGACCCCGCTCGCCGCGACCATCGACGCGATCCGACCGGGGTCGCCCCACAGGCGATCGGCCGGCATCGAGTGCGCGAGGCCGTTGTTCTCGCAGACGATCAGCAGCGGGCTCTCCCAGTAGCGCGCCATCGTCAGGACCTCGTGCGTGACGCCCTGCGCAAAGCCGCCGTCGCCCATGAACGCGACGGCGATGTCGTCGGTGCCGGCGCGCTTGCGCGCCCACGCGGCGCCGGCCGCCCACGGCAGGCCGCCGGCGACGATCGCGTTCTCGCCGTAGAAGCCGGTCGCGCGCTGATGCAGGTGCATCGAGCCGCCGCGCCCGCCGCTGACGCCGGTGGAGCGGCCGAACAGCTCGGCGATCATGCCGTGCGCGGTGACGCCCTTCGCGATCGCGTGCCCGTGGCCGCGGTGGGTGCTGGTGACGATGTCGGCGAGCCGCAACGAGGCGCAGACGCCGACCGCGCACGCCTCCTGACCCATCGAGGAATGGAACGATCCGTGCATCCGGCCGCGTCTGTGCAGCGACTCGATCTCGCCCTCGACCGAGCGCACGAGCAGCATCTCGCGGTAGTAGCCGAGACCGGCCTCGAGCGCGGCGCCCGTGAGCGCCTCGGCCGTGACCGCTCCGCCGTTGTCGCGTTGCATCCGTGCCATCTCCTTCACCGTGGCGCCTTCGTCGGCAGCCCGCCGAGCCAGGCGGCGCTGGCCGGCAGGTCGGTCACCGACTTCAGCCCCGGCGACGCCTGCAGCACGCCGGGGACGCTGTTGACGATCTGGGCGGCGGTCGCGGGGATCGCGTCCATGCCGGGGTCGAGCGTGAGCCGCACAGGGTGCAGGCCGTCGATCTCGAAGTGGTCGACCGATCTCATCCCGGCCTGCTCGGGACGCAGGTGCAGCACCAGCTCGAGTTGCACGAACGCAGCGCCGCCGACGCTGCCGACCGCGCGCTGCACGAAGCCCTCCGTGCGCCCGGCGGCGACCGCGCCGTAGAGCGTCGGCGCGTCGGTCTCGGCGACCATCGGCTCGAACGTCTCCTGCACGGGGCCGTCGAGCTGCACGCCGAGCCGCGCGCAGACCAGCTCGATCGACTCCGGGAAGCCGACGTGGCCGGCGATCGAGCCGTCGGCGTGGCCGGACTCGAACTCCTGCGGCGTGTAGCCGATCCCCAGCCGCAGGTGGATGTTCTGGCCGAAGCCGGCGACGTCGACGACGCGGCGGCCGCGGATCGCGGGGATGTCCCACGAGACGCCGCTCGCCGCCGCCAGCAGCGCGTCGAACATGAAGCCGGGGTTGACGCCGGTGCCGAGGATCGTCGCGCCGGCGGCGCGTGCCGCGGTGTCGATCCGGCGGGCGTCGTCGGCGAAGCGCCCGTACGGGAAGGCCAGCTCCTCGCAGGGCGAGACGAGGTCGATGCCGGCCTGCGCGACGGCGACGACGTCGTCGCCGGTTGCGCTGAGGAACGAGCCGGTCATGTAGAGGATCACGTCGGGCTGCGCGGCGAGCACGTGCTCGAGGCCGTCGCCGACGACCACGTCGCCGCCTCCGCCCGGAGCGCTCGCGCCGCTCACGTCGCGCAGGCTGCGGCCGATGTCGGCCGGCTCCTTCGTCGCCGCGGCGACCAGCTCGTAGCCGCTGCGGTGATCGAGCAGCAGGCGTGCGACGGCCTTGCCGATGCCGCCCAGTCCGCACAGCCCGATGCGCGCCGGACGCGCCAGTTCGTTACCGGTGGTCATCGCACAAGCCCCGTCGTGACAGCGTTCTCAAGATCAATGCTCGACATGTGAACATGCGTCCGGATGATGAACAGCGCCTCGGCGACTGTCAAGGCGACGGTCATGCCGCACGCTCGCGGAAGCCGCGCCAGGCGAGCGAGCCGCCGTCGGCGAGGTAGGCGGCGCCGGTCACGAACGAGGCTTCGTCGGAGGCGAGGAAGCAGACGAGGTTGGCGATCTCCTCGGGACGACCGAGCCGCGGCACGAGGTGCGAGCCCGCCGCCGCCCACTCCGCCTCGGCGCGATCGTCGGCGGCGTCGAGGTAGCCGGCCATCAACGGCGTGTCGATCGAGCCCGGGCAGTAGCAGTTGGCGCGGATCCCGTACGGCGCCAGCTCGATCGCGGCGACCTTCGTCAGCTGCATCACGCCGCCCTTCGTCGCGCAGTACGCCGGTGCCATCGGATAGCCCACGAACGAGCTGGTCGAGCCGGCGTTGACGATCGCGCCGCCGCCCGCCGCGCGCAGATGCGGGATCGCGTGCTTCATGCAGAGGAAGACGCCCTTGAGGTTGACGTCGCAGATGCGATCCCAGGTCTCCTCGGGCATCTGCTCGATCGTCGTCACGTCGGCGACGTCCGCCTCGTGCACGCCGGCGTTGGCGTTGAGCACGTGCAGCCCGCCGAACAGCTCGACCGTCGTCTCCATCAGCGCCTGCACCGACGCGCCGTCGGTGACGTCGCAACGGACCGCCTCGGCGCTGCCGCCGGCCGCCGCGATCTGCGCGACCGTCTCACGCGCGGCGTCGAGGTCGACGTCGCTGACGACGACCCACCCGCCGCGCGCCGCCATCCCGAGCGCGTTCGCCCGCCCGATCCCGCTGCCTGCGCCGGTCACGACGCAGACGCGCTCCTCCAGCGAGCGTCGCGTCCCACGTGCCGCTTGCGTGCTCATCGCAGTCTCCGTTCCGTCTTCGTTACCCGTTGCACCGCGGCCGTGTCGCGCCGATGCGCCTCGGGCCGTTGCTCGCGGCGGCCGCTCAACGCACGTTCCCGGCGCCGTTCACCAGCGGCGCGACCGCTTCGCCGAACCAGCTCAGCTGCTCGTTGACCTCGGCCGCGCTCGTTCCGGCGAAGTTGATCGCGAGCTCGTTGAAGCCCGCCGCCGCGTAGCGCGCGACCGCCTCCGCGACCGCCTCGGGCTCGCCGGGGACCGTCGCGCTGCGCTCGTCGTCGCGCGCGGCGATGCTGGCGCTGAGCCGGTCCAGCTCCTGCTCCGCTCTGCCGATCCCGATCGTGTAACGGATCGTCAGCGCGTCAGGGTCGCGGCCGGCGTCGGCGACGCGCTCCTTCAGCGTCACGACCGTCGTGCGCAGCTCGTCGTCCAGCGCGGCGCCCATCGGCATCCAACCGTCGCCCAGCTCCACCACCCGCCGCAGCGGCGCGGGCCCCGTGCCGCCGGCGATCCAGATCGGCACGTGCGGCGCCTGCGCGCAGCGCGGCTCGAACGTGAGGTCGGAGAACTGCACGTGCTCGCCCGCGAACGCCGGCCGCGGCTGCGTCCACAGCGCCTTCATCGCGCGCAGGTACTCGTCGGTGATCGCGCCGCGCTCGGCGTGGTCGACGCCCAGCATCGCGAACTCCGGCGCCAGCCAGCCGACCGCCGCGGCGAGCGTGAAGCGGCCGCCCGACAGCTGGTCGATCGTCGCGATCTGCTTCGCGGAGACGAGCACGGGCCGGTATGGCACGACGAGGCTGGTGACGATCCGCAGCCGCGTCGTGCGGGTCGCGAGATAAGTCGCGAGCACCGTCCAGTCGGGCCAGTCCGGCGTGACGCCGGCGGCGCTCGGGCCGTCGGGGCAGACGACGTGATCGGAGACGGTCACGCTGTCGAAGCCCGCCCGCTCGGCGAGCACGGCGGCGTCGCCCATCGCTTCGAGCGATCCCCAGCGACCGTACGGATAGAGCCACAGCGAGAAGCGCATCGTCACGCCGCCCGGGCGCCCCCGCGCGCGCGGCGCGTCGTGGTGCTCGCCGTCGCGGCGCCCACTAGGCCGCCTTGCCGGCCTCGACCAGCGCGCGGATCGGCGCGACCGGGCAGGCGTTGTCCCAGTGCATCAGCCGGCCGACGTGCTGCATCCCGACGAACCAGCCGAGGCTGAAGATCAGGTCGGAGAACTCCGCCTCGCTGAACTGCCCCTGCAACTCGACGGTCAGCTCGTCGGACGGTCCGCCGGGCGCGACGGCAGCGGCCGCATAGCGCTCGACCAGCGCCGCGCGGGCCTGGTCGGCCTCCGACAGCTGGGCGTCGCGCTCCATGATCGCCTCGCCCTCCTCGGCGGTGCGAAAGCGCGTGCAGTACGAGCAGCCGATCGCCTCCGCGAGCGCGATCCGCATCCGCTCCTTGATGACGGGGTCGAGCGCGTTGTCGACCCACAGGACCTGCTCGGCGTGTTGGACCAGATCACCGACGGGCGCGTGTCTGCCCATGAAGACCTGAAAGACGTTCTCGGCCATTCCTACCCTCCGACGAGTCGCGTCGCCTCCGGCGGAGGCGCAGACAGTGGTTGCTGCCGGCCCTCGTCCGGCAGCGGGGTGCTGCCCGGCGGCCGCTTGCGCGTGCCGGGCCCGACCTGCAGCTCGGCCGCGCCGAGCAGTCCGTCCGGTCGCCAGCGCAGCATCGCGATCAACGCGACGCCGAGCACGGCGGCCGAGATCCCGGTCGCGAGCTGGATGTGCACGCCGACGACGTTGACGCCGTCCTCGACGCGTCGCAGCAGCTCGTTCACGACCGAGATCACCGCCGCGCCCGTGAGCGCGCCGGTGATGCTGTTGATGCCGCCGATGATCGCCATCGAGATGACGACGGTCAGCTGCGGCAGGTAGAAGGACGCCGGCGAGAAGCCGCCCAGCAGCTGCGCGTAGAGCGCGCCGCCGATGCCGGTGATGAACGCCGACAGCGCGAACGCCCACAGCCGCGAGCGCACCAGCGGTACGCCGGAGGACTCCGCCGCGACCGGCTCGTCGCGCGCCGCGCGGGCGCGCAGGCCCAGCGCGGACCACTTGAACCACGACGCGAGCGCGACCGCCACCGCGAGGCTCGCGAAGACCCAGAAGAACGTCGTGTTCGTCGGGATGCCGTAGATCGACTGCGGCCCGCGCGTGATCGGCGTCGCCTGCGCGATCACGTTGTTGACGATGATCAGCAGCCCGAGCGTCGCGATCGACGCCGCCGCGCCCGACAGCCGCATCAGCGCGCCGCCGGCCAGCAGCCCGATCGCGCCGGCGACGAGGCCGCCGATCACGAGCGCGGGCGCGATCGAGACGCTCCAGCTGCCGATGAACGACGGCAGGTCGGGCAGGAAGATCGACTTGTCGGCGATCGGGATCGCGGCGATGCCGCCCGCGTACGCGCCGAGCGCCATGAAGGCGATGTGGCCGAACGAGACGATGCCGGTGTTGCCGACGAAGACCTGGAAGCCGACGACCATCACCGCGTTGATGCCGAACAGCAGCACGATGTCGGTCAGCCCGCTGTCCTGGTAGAGCAGCAGCGAGATCGCGGTCACGACGGCGACGGCGAGCAGCGGCCCGACGATCGCGCCCGCGAGGCCGCCGCCGCCGCGCACGCGGTCACGATGAAACGAGATCGGGCCCGTCATCGCGCCGCCTCCGCCGCTGCGCCGCGGCCGGTCAGGCCGGTCGGCCTGAGGATCAGGATCGCGATCACGAGCGCGAACACGATCGCCGGCAGGTACGAGAGCGCGCCGTCGGGCAGCGCGACGCTCATGATCGTTTCGAGCGCGCCCAACGCAAGGCCTCCGATCACCGCGCCGTAGACGCTGCCGAGGCCGCCGAGCACGATCGCGATGAACGCCTTCAGCGTCGGATCGAGGTCCGAGCGCGGCGTCACCGCGCCCGTCTTGGCGAACCACAGCAGGCCGACGACGCCGGCGATCGCGCCGCTGATCGCGAACACGATCATCAGGATCCGGTCGGGCTTGACGCCCATCAGCCGCGCGACGTCCGGCAGCTCGGCGGCGGCGCGGATCTGAGCGCCGAGCGCGGTGCGGTTCATCAGCAGCCAGAACAGCGCCACGACGACGATCCCGCTGCCGATCGTGACGATCTCGACGACCGGCACGCTGACGCCGCCGACGTGCACGACGTCCTTGAAGAAGCCCGGCAGCGGCAGCACTCTCGGACCCTCGGAGAACAGCAGGATCGCGACGTACTGGATCACCAGCAGCACGCCGAACGAGGTGATCAGCAGCGTGATCGGGTTGGCGCCGATGAAGGGGCGGTAGGCGAAGCGGCCCATCGCGACGCTCAGCACGGTCACGAACAGGATCGTGATCGGCACGACGAGCGCGAACGGGACGCCGTGGTCGCCGAGCACGTAGACCGCGTACGCGGCCCACACGAGCAGCATGCCGTAGGCGAAGTTGACGAGGTTCATGACGCTGTAGACGAGCGTCAGACCGAGCGCCAGCAGTGCGTAGGTGGAGCCGACGCTGAGCGCGTCGACGATCCGCTGGACGATCTCCGTCACCGGGTTTCGCTCCGTTCGGTCGCAGTCTCGATCTTGGTCTCTGCCTGCTCGATGCCGAAGTACGCCTCGAGCAGGATGTCGTCGCCCTGCATCGCGGAGGCGCGGTCCTCCAGCACCTTCTCGCCGAGCTTGAGGATGCAGGCGCGGTCGACGAACTCCAGCGCGCGCCGCGAGGACTCCTCCACGACGACGAGGCTCTGCCCCTCCTCGCGCAGTCGGTGCAGCACGTCGTAGACGTCGTTGCCGACCTTCGGCGCGAGGCCGAGGCACGGCTCGTCGAGCAGCAGCAGCCGCGGCTGCGCGATCAGCGCGCGGCCGATCGCGAGCATCTGCTGCTGGCCGCCGGACAGCTCGCCGCCCATGTTCGTGCGGCGTCTGCCGAGTACGTCGAACATCCCGTAGACGCGCTCAAGGCCCTCCGCCAGGTGGCGCTTCGCCTCCGCCGCGCCGAAGCGCCGCTTCAGCGCCGTCCCGCCGATCTTGAGGTTCTCCTCGATCGACAGGCTGGTGAAGATGCCGCGCCCCTCGGGCGCCAGCACGAGCCCGAGCCCGGCGCGCTCGTCCGCCGGCATCCCGGCGAGGTCCTGGCCGGCGAACGAGACGGAGCCCGACCACGGCGTCATCAGCCCGGCGATCGTCGCCATCAGCGTCGACTTGCCGGCGCCGTTGGCGCCCAGCACCGCGATCGCCTCGCCCGGCTGCACGACGAGCGACAGCTGCTTCAGCACCTGCGTGCGGCCGTAGCCGATCACGAGGTCTCTGACGTCCAGCAGCGGCGTGCCGACGGCGGCGTCGTCGGACAGCGCGCGGTCGCGGTCGCTGGTCGCCGTCATGGCGCGCTCCCGAGATACGCCTCGACGACGTGCTGCTGTCTGAACGCCTCCTGCGGCGGACCCTCGAAGATCACCTTGCCGTCGTCGAGCACCTGGATCCGGTCGCTCGCCGCCAGCATCAGGTTCATGTCGTGGTCGATCAGCAGGATCGAGATCTGACGCTCGCGCCGGACCTCCTGCAGCAGCTCCAGCAGCTCGGCGGTCTCGCTGTCGTTGAGGCCGGCGGCAGGCTCGTCGAGCAGCAGCACCGACGGCTCGCCGACCAGCGCGCGCGCCAGCTCGACGCGCCGCTGGTGGCCGTACGGCAGGCTGCCGACGACCGTGCGCTCGAACGGCTGCAGCCCGAGCCGCTCGATCTGCGCGGCGACGGCCGCCTTGCCGCCGTCACCGCGCCCGCCCGCCGCATTGACGCCAACGCTGACGTTCTCCTGCACGGTCAGCTCGCCGAACAGCTTGAGGTTCTGGAAGGTGCGCGCCAAGCCAGCCTTGGCGCGCCGCATCCGCGATGCCTTCGAGATGTCCCTGCCGTGCAGCGAGACCGCGCCGCCGTCGATCTGCAGGACGCCGGAGATGCAGTTGACGAGCGTCGTCTTGCCGGAGCCGTTGGGGCCGATCAGCCCGAGGATCTCACCGTCGTCGAGCTGCAGGTCGACGCCGCCGAGCGCCGTCACCCCGCCGAACCGCTTCACCACTGCGCGTGCCTGCAGCGACATCGGCTAGTACCCGTTCGCCGATCGCAGCTCGCCGGCGTCATAGGTGTCGAGCTGTCTGAACTCGCCACCGTCGATCCCGACGATGACGGGGTTCCAGACCGCGTAACCGTCCTGCCAGCGCAGCAGCGTCCCGCCCGGCACTCTGACGTTTCTCTGCGCGCGGATCGCGTCGGCCGCGGTCTTCGCGTCGGTCACGTCTCTCTGCTTCAGCGCCTCGGCGATCGCCAGCATCATCTGGTAGGACTCCGGCGCGTTCGCCTGCTCCGGGAAGTGGCCGAACTTTCTCTGGTAGGCCTGCGTGAATCTGAGGATCTCCGGGTCCGTTCTGGGATCGGTGCCCGCGCCGCTGAAGTAGACCTGCACCGCGAACGCGAGGTCGTTGGACTGCGCTCTGCCGACGAGCTTGGGCAGCTCCTGCGTGTCGAGCGTGACGTTGCCGAGCACCGGCGTCGTGATGCCGGCCGCGCGCAGCTGCTTGACGAAGGTGCCGACGCCCGGGAAGGCGGCGAGCGCCTGGATCACGTCCGGTCTGGTGCTCTTGATCTTCGAGATCGTCGAGGCGTAGTCGGACTGCCCGCCGATCGAGTCGACCTTGTCGCTGCCGACGACTCTGCCGCCGCCCGCCTCGAAGACCTTTCTGAACGTCGGGTCCTGCTCGGTGAAGTAAGCGCCGCCCGCGTCGATGACCTGGAACGCCGTTCTGTAGCCCTGGTCGAGCGCGTATCTGCCCTGTGCCAGGCCGAGCTCGATCGTCGTGATGCCGGCGTTGAAGAAGAGATCGCCGACGGCTCTGCCGAACTGCGTCGAGGAGGCAGCCGAGGACAGCGTCAGCGCGCCCGCCTCCTGCCCGGCGCGCGCAGCGGCGATGCCGAGGTCGAAGTCGTCGGGCACGAACAGGATCTGCGCACCCTGGTCCAGCAGCGACTTCGCGACCGTCGCACCGACGGCCGGATCGGACTTCATGTCCGCCGAGATGACCTTCAGTCTGCATCCCTTGATGCCGCCGGACGCGTTGATCTGGTCGATCGCCACGAGCAGCCCTCGTCTACCCGCCAGGTCGAAGAACGACCCGGAGCCGGAGTCGGCCATGTCCATGCCGACGGTGATGCTCCCATCTCTACACGCGAGCGAGCGGCCTCCGCCGCTGTCGCTGCTCGCACTCGTCGATCCGCTGCTGCCCGAGCTGCTGGAGCTGTCGGAGCTGTCGGAACCGCATGCTGCGACGCCGGCGCCGAGCACCAGCGCGATGCCCAGGAGGGAGCATCGCTTGAGAAAGCCGCCCATGAATACCTCTTCACGTAGTTATCACGATGCGTGCAGTTGTTCACTCTGCGTGCATTCGACCGTATCGCACCCTCCTGGCCGCGTCAACGGCCACGAGGCGCAACTCTGCTGTGGGGGAGCATCGGTGAGTCACTCTGGTGCTCCTGCGGGCAGCCGCGAGGCCGCTGCACCGAGCACGGTGTAAGAAAGGCGATAGACGCGGAAGCCGTGGTAGCCGCGCAGGTTGCCGACCTGCTCGTCCCAGCCGACGGCGGCGTCGTATTCGGGCGAGTGGAACGGCAGCCGCTCGTCCTCGAGCTCGTAGATCGCGAGGAAGCGCGCTGCTGCGTCAGCGCTTGCGAAGCGCCGCGCCGAGCGCCAACCCGGACAGCCCAGGATCTCTGGCACGTGCACGTTCGAATACCACGCGTCGAACGAAACCGCATGCTCCGGCGCCACTTCCGTAGTGATCACGTTCAGCAGCGCGGGGGTCTCGTCGTGCTCGCCGGCCCGGTCGCAGAGACGGAAGGTCTCGGCGTCGTAGTTGCGAATCCGCCGGCCGATCGACTCCTCGCGAAACGGCGTCAACTGGAGCGCCAGCTCCGCGCCCGCCTGCGTCCCGGGGGCCAGCTCGTGGATCGTCAGGTGGTCCGGCGAACCCGTCGCGCTGCCGTAGACGAGCGCCCGCACCGCGCCGCTCTGCGCGAGCGCGCGCGGGAGATGCTCGCCGCGGTACCACTGCTCGAACGACTCCGCGTACGCCGGGTCGACATCGAGCAGCGACAGGTGGATCAACGCCATCTGTTCACTCTACAAAAATCTGTTCGCATTGTGAAGGTTTTGATGCTGACTTCGGTGAAGAGGCCTTGAGCGAAGAGGACCGGGGTGGGCAGCCACCCAACCTCTCTGTCAAGCTCTTGCGCATGGAGCAGCTTTTAGGTCTTTCGTGGTGACGGGCGACGCGGAGCGGCGCGATGCCGACGTCGCGGTCGTCGGCGCCGGCATCTCCGGGCTGCACGCCGCGCGGCTGCTGACGGCGGGCGGCCTCGACGTCGTCGTGCTGGAGGGACGCGACCGGATCGGCGGCCGCACCGTCTCGGCGCCGATCGGCGCGGGCCGCCAGGTCGAGCTCGGCGGCCAGTTCGTCGCGGCGAGATACCAACGCCTCACCGAGCTGTTGCGCGAGTTGGAGATCGA
Source organism: Conexibacter sp. CPCC 206217 (assembly GCF_030646165.1). GTDB lineage: Bacteria > Actinomycetota > Thermoleophilia > Solirubrobacterales > Solirubrobacteraceae > Conexibacter. The sequence goes on from NZ_JAUTDO010000001.1 coordinate 852,440, forward strand.
CACCTTCCCGACGTACGACGACGGCGAGAACCTGCTCGACTTCGGCGACCGCCGCCGTACCTACAGCGGAGCGGTGCCGCCGCTGCCGCTGCTCGCGCTCGCCGGCATGGGGCTGGCCGAGTGGCGCCTGAACCGGATGGCGCGCAGCGTCGCGCCGCAGGCGCCGTGGACGGCGCGCCACGCCGCGCAGTGGGACGCGCAGACGTTCGGCGGCTGGCTGCAGCAGCACGGTCCGCGCAGCGGCCAGGCGCGCACGCTGCTGAACCTGCTCGCCGGCACCGTCTGGGGCGCCGAGCCGGAGCAGCTGAACCTGCTGCAGGCACTCGCCTACGCCGCCGCGGCGGGCGGCCTGCGCCAGACCGCGGGGGTGCGCGGCGGGATGCAGGAGCGGCGCATCGACGGCGGGCCTGCGCAGCTGTGCGCGGCGCTGGCCACGACCGCTGGCGAGATCCGCCTCGGGACGACCGTGCGCGAGATCGTCCATCCGCGCGACCGCGTCGACCTGCGCGCCGACGGCCTGATCGTGCGCGCCAGGCACGCGATCGTCGCGGTACCACCGGCGCTCGTGTCGCAGATCGCGTTCGATCCGCCGCTGCCGGTCGCGCGCGACGATGCCCTGCGACGGCTGCCGGCCGGGCGCGTGACGAAGGTCGTCGCCGTCTATCCGACGCCGTTCTGGCGCGACGACGGACGCAGCGGCCAGGCGGTCAGCGACGCAGGGCCGGCCGGCGCGACGTTCGACAACTCGCCGCCGGACGGCCGCCCGGGCGTCCTGCTCGGCTTCGTGACGGGCAGACGCGCGACGGCCTTCTCCGCGCTCGCGGCGGCGGAGCGGCGGCAGTTGGTCGTGGCGCAGTTCAGACGCCTCTTCGGCGCGGCGGCGGACCGCCCCGAGCAGTACCTCGAGCACGACTGGGCGGCCGACCCGTTCGCGCGCGGCTGCTACTTCGGACTCGCCGGCCCCGGCATGGTCAGCGCGGTCGGCGACCTGCTGGAGCAGCCGCTCGGGCGCCTGCACTGGGCCGGCGCGGAGACGACGGTGGCCTCCTACGGCGGGATGGACGGCGCCGTGCTGGCGGGCGACCGCGTCGCCGCCGAGGTGATCGCCTCCCCATAGAGCAGATTTTCTGTATAGAGTCGCGAGCGACCATGATCGTCGATTGGCACGCGCACTATCCGATGCAGGTCGTCAAGCGCCCGCGCTCGACGCTGGACCAGATGCGCAAGGTCGGCGGCCGGGCGACGCTCGGCGATCGCATACGCGCGCTGATCATCAACGTCGCGAGCCGCTTCGCCAGCGACAAGGACGAGCACTCCGGCAACCGGATCACGGTCGACGGCATGCGCAGCGGCGGCGTCGGCGTGATGCTGTCGGTGCTGTTCCGGCCGTTCGACGAGATGGACCTGAGCAAGCCGTACGCGGCACCGCCGGCGTCGAGCTACTACGCGGGGCTGCTGCACGACCTCGAGGCGGTCGAGGCGGACATCGCCGAGAAGGACCCGGCGGTCGTGCGGTTCGCGCGCGACGGCGCCGAGCTGGAGCAGTGCCTCCAGGACGGCGCGACGGCGATGGTCCACTGCGTCGAGGGCGGCTTCCACCTCGGAGACGGCAGCGACGAGATCGCGACGCGCTGCTCCGAGCTGGCGAGACGCGGCGTCGCGTACGTGACGGTCGCGCACCTGTTCTTCCGCCAGGTCGCGACGAACGCGCCGGCGATCCCGTTCATCCCCGACCCGCTCTACGGCGTCGTCTTCCCGCAGCGCGGCAAGGACCGCCTCACGCCGCGCGGGGAGGCGGTCGTACGCGGCCTCGTGCGCAACCGCATCCTGATCGACCTCAGCCACATGGACCCGCCCGCGATCGCCGAGGTCGTGAGACTGCTCGACGACGAGCTCGACCCGGACGCGCAGCTGCCGCTCGTCTCCACGCACGCCGGCTACCGCTTCGGCAGACAGCGTTACATGCACGACGACGAGACGCTGCGCGAGATCAAGCGCCGCGACGGGATAGTCGGGCTGATCATGGCCCAGCACCAGCTCAACGACGGGATCCGCAGAGACCACACCGACACGTTCGAGCAGTCGCTGGAGGTGATCTTCAGACACGTCGACAAGATCGCGGAGGTGACCGGGAGCCACCGTCACGTCGCGATCGGGACCGACTTCGACGGCTTCATCAAGCCGACGATGAGCGGGCTCGACACGACGGCCGACCTCGCCCGCCTCGACGCGGCGCTGCACGATCGCTACGGCGACGACGCCGAGCTGATGACCTCGCAGAACTCGCTGCGCGTGCTGCGCAGACTGTGGTCGGCGGCAGGTCCGCCCGGGCGATGAGCGGGGCCGGGGTCGCGGGCGCGCCGGAGGCCGACGGCTTCCACCACCCGGCCGGCGAGCAGGAGCTCGTCGCGCTCGTGCGGCGCGCCTACCGCGAGGGGCTGCAGCTGCGCGTGCGCGGCGCCGCGCACTCCGTCTCGCACGCGATCTACAGCGACCCGGCCGGCGCCCTGCCCAACCGCGTCGGCCAGCAGTCGCCGCCGGCCGGCCCGAACCTCGACGTGATGCTCGACCGGCACGCGGGCTGGCGCGTGCGCGACGCGGCGCGCAAGCTCGTCGAGGCGGACGCCGGCATCCACCTGGGACTCGATCCGAGCGACCCGGCCGGCGCGGGCGCGCTGGAGCGCAGCCTGCTGTGGCAGCTCGCGACGCAGAAGCGCTGGACCCTGCTCGACACCGGCGGCGTCACGCACCAGACCGTCAGCGGCTTCACCGCGACCGGCTCCTCGGGCGGGTCGCTGCAGTTCTCCGCCAACCGCAACCTGTGGGGCTTTCGCTTCGTCGACGGCCGCGGCGAGCTGCACGAGCTGACGCGCGACGACGCCGACCCCGAGCTGTTCTACGCGATGTGCCCGCACCTGGGCCTGCTCGGCGTGATCTCGACGGTGACGTTCGAGTGCGTCGACGCGTTCGAGATAGACGGCCGGGAGGCGACGACGACGCTCGACGACTGCCCGGTCGACCTCTTCGGCGACGGCGGCAGCGACAGCGAGGGCGCCCGTCCGTCGCTGGAGCGCTTCCTGCGCGAGACGGAGTTCGCGCGGCTGGAGTGGTGGCCCCAGCGCGGCGGCGAGCGCGTGCTGACGTGGCAGGCCGCACGGCGGGCGCCGCAGCCCGGCTTCCAGCCGCGCCCGTACAGACGCTTCGGCGACGACGACCCCGAGGCCGCCCAGCACCTGATCGGCGTGCTGTTCGCGATCATCGGCAACCTCGACGACCTGTCCGCCGCCAAGCCCAAGCTCGAGGACGACTTCGACGAGCTGAGACGGGTCCTGGAGCTGCTCGGGAGCAAGGACCTCGGCGCCGTCGGCAAGCTGCTGGCGCGGCTGCTCAGCGTCGCGATCGAGTTCAGCGTCGACGCCGCGATCACGCTGCTGGAGCCGGCCGCGCCGCTGATCGAGCGCGAGCTGCCGGGCGTCTTCCCGCGCCTGGTCGACCTGTTCGTCCCGCTCGACGCCGACAGACACGGCGCCGGCCGCGGCAGACCGCAGACGTTCCAGGACTTCAGCTGGCACGGCCTGCCGATGGACAACCAGGCCAGCGACGTGCTGATACCGACCGAGTTCACGGAGGCGTGGGTGCCGCTGGGGCGCGCGCAGGAGGTGATGGGCCTGCTGCGCGACTACTTCGCCGCCCCGCGCGACGACGGCGCCGCGCTGCGCCGCAGCGGGACGTACGCGTGGGAGCTCTACGCGGCGATGCCCGAGCGCTTCTGGCTGAACGCCTCCTACACGAGCGGCGACGACGAGTGGCGCGACGGCGCGCTGCGGATCGACCCGTACTGGTATGCCGACAACGCCGCCGATCCCGTCGACACGCTGTTCGCCGGTCTGTGGCATCTGCTGCGCGACGCCGGGATCCCGTTCCGCCTGCATTGGGGCAAGTTCCACCCGCGCCGCCCGACGGGCGACCGCACCTGGGTCGACTTCTTCCGCGCGCAGTACCCGCGCTGGGACGACTTCCTCAGACTGCGCGCCGAACGCGACCCCAACAACATCTTCCTGACCGACTACTGGCGCGACCGCTTCGGGCTCTGGGACGAGCCACGGCCGCGGCCGCGGTGACGAGACCTCCGCCCTCGGTGATCTCGCACGGACGCGCGGCGGGCGGGCGGGCGTAGACTGGCGGCCATGTGCGCGAGCGAGCGTCTGGTGATCTCCGAGGGAACGGCCGTCGAGGTGCTGGCGTACCTCGTGACGGCGGCGCGCACCCAGCTCGACGAGGCGGCCGAGTACGCGCCGATGCGGCTGCTGACCGCCGCGCGCCGGCTCGCCGACGGGCTCGACGCGCGGGCGTCGGCGCCGCTGCGCGAGCTGGTCGCGGCGATCGACGCGATGCCCGTGGTCGCGACGCCGTCGGCCGATCGCGACGCCTACGTCGCGCGCGTCGACGAGCTCTGCGTCGCGCTCGCCGACTGCCTGCTCGCGCTCGAGGGCGACATCGGCGAAGGCGCATGAACGACGCGGCGTACGCGGCGATCACGAGCCGCCGCGTCACGCGCAACATGAGCGCCGAGCCGGTCGCTCCGGAGGCGTTCGAGCTGGTGATCGGCGCGGCTCGGCACGCCCCGAACGCCGGCAACCGGCGGCTGCAGCCGGTGGTCCCCGTGACCGACCCCAGACTGCTTCGGCTGCTGCGCTTGATCGCACCCGGGATGGTGCCGAGACCGCAGGCGGCGGCGGTCATCTGCATCGACGTCGCGCGCGCCCTCGACTACGGCTTCCGGCCCGACGCGCCCGGTCTCTACGTCGACGTCGGGACGACCGCGGCGACGCTGCTGCTGGCGGCGCACGCGGTCGGGCTCGCGTCGTGCCCCGTGACCTCGTTCAGCCGCGCCGCCGCCGGCCGCCTGCTCGGCCTCGCCCCCGGCGTCACGGCGCAGATGATCGTCTGCCTCGGCCACGCCGCCGTCGACCAGCCGCTCGCGATGGGCGCCTGGGCGCGGCAGCCGCGCTGACCGCGCGTCGCCCGGCGCCCGCCGCGGCAACCGCCGCGGCTCAGCCGACGCGGAAGCCGAGCGTCCGCGAGCGGGCTCTGTTGCCGGCGGCGTCGGTGACCGCGACGACGAGCCGGTAGCGCCCGGCGCGCAGCGCTCTTCTGGTCACGACGAGCCGCACCGCGCCGCGCTTGGCGTGACGTCTGAGCACGAGGACTCTGCGCGTTCTTCTGCCGATCCGGCGCTGCAGCGTGGCGCGCACGGTCGCCGGTTCGTTCAGCGTCAGCGCCAGGACGAGCGCGCCTCTGCGGCGGGTGACCGAGGTCTTCGTCAGCTTCGGCGCGGTGCGGTCGCCGCCGCGTCTGGCGGGCGTTCTTCTCGCGCTGCCGGGGGCCGGCGGCGCCGGGGTGCCGGATCCAGGTCCACCGGGCGGCGGGGTCCCCGCCGCGAGCGCGGCGAGGTGCGCCTTCAGCGCCGTGCCGTTGGGTGCGGCGGGCGTGCCGCTCGGACCCTCGATCAGCCGCAGGCTCGCGCACGGCGGGTCGGCCAGCTCGTCCGGCGCCAGCACGACCCACTGCCATGCGAGGTAACCGATGCCGCGCGCGTCGGCCCAGTTCATGTAGTTCGTGACATGTGTGTCCGTGCAGTCGGTCTCGCCGAACTCGCCGGTGACGACCGGCACCTGCGCCGCTACCGGCGCGATCTCCGCATCCCAGCACGCGGCCGTGTGGCAGCGCTGACCGCCGTAGTTGTGGAAGCTCGCGACGAGCTGGCCGTCGACCGGCTTGGCGTCGAGCCAGCCGCGCAGGTCGTTGGCGTAGTCGAGCCCGCCGAGCAGGATCGGCTGCGGCGCGCCGGCGGCGCGGATCGCGGCGACGAGCGCGCTCATGCCCGTGATCGTGAAGCGTCTGCCGTCGTCGGCATCGCCGTCGTTGCGCGCCATCGCCTGGCAGCCGCCGTCGCGCCAGCACGGCCACGTCAGCGTCAGCGCGTCGCGCGAGTAGGGCTCGTTGAAGGCGTCGAAGAGCACGCCGCGGTCGCCCTTGAAGGTCGCGGCGACCGAGGACCAGAACGCCGGCGAGCGGTCGTCGGCCATCATCCGCTGCCCGTCCGCCGGCAGACCGAGCGGGCCGCTCCAGTGCAGGTCGAGGATCACCGCGAGGCCGGCGCCGTGCAGCAGCCCGACCCAGCTGGCGACCGCGTCGCGGTATCCCTGCGCCGTCAGCCCAGGGCCGCCGGGCGCGCCGTCGTCACCGAGCCAGCAGTCCTGGTTGAGCGGCACGCGCACGACGTTCGCGTGCCAGCTCGCGATCAGCGCCGCCTGCTCCGCGGTCGGTCCGACGCTCGCCGGCCCGGCCGTGTTGGAGTAGCCGTAGCCGTGGAAGCAGGCGTACTCGAAGCTCGGCCAGTTGACGCCGCGCGGCACGAACGTCGCCCCGCTCGCCGTGTCGATCAGCCGGTTCCCGCTGACCGCCAGCGACGGCACCGCCGCCTGCGCTCCAGCGGCAAGCACGCCGGCCGCGGCGACCACGCAACCCGCCGCCACGAGCAACGCCAGGATCGTCCGCGTCCAGAGTCGCATGCGCAGCATCATGCCGTGCGCGAAGGACACGCGCCACCGGAATCCGGGCCTGAGCAGCCGAGCGCCCATACTGGACCCCCTCCCAGAGTTTGGGAAATCGCCTCCCAGAGGCTCCTGACGCGGCTACGATCGCCGTCGCCCGCAGACCCGAGGAGGAGCACGCCGATGCATCGCAGCAGCAGAACCCTGGCCCTGTTCGCCGCGCTCGCGCTCGCGATCATGGCGTTGGTCGCCCCGCTCGCGGGCGCCGCCGACAGTGCCGCGTCGAGCGACGGGGTCGCGCAGGCCAGCGCGAGAAGAGGCAAGAACGGCAAGAAGAGAGCTGCGACCTGCACGGCGAAGAGGGGCAAGGGGAAGCCGGGCAAGGGCAAGCGGGGCAGTGGCAAGCGAGGCCGTGCGATCGCCAGCGCCGCGAAGGGCAAGAGGGGCAAGGCGAAGGGCAAGCCGAAGCGCTGCTCGAAGACGAAGGCGACGCCGAAGCAGAAGCCGAACGCGAACCGCCCGAGCGACCGTCACGACCGCAAGCAGGGACGCCCGTCGAACCCGCGCGAGCGACGTGAGCAGCGGGAGCGGGAGCGCAACGACCGCCGGCCGACGCCACCGACGCGCAGAGCGCCGACCGTCTTGGCCCCGGCCGACGGCATCTACACGGCCGCCGCCGCACCCGGTCTGACCGTGACGATCAGCGCCAGAGGGACCAGCGCCCGCATCGTCTACACGGTCGCGAAGGCCGACTTCTCCGACGCGGTCTGCCAGACGCAGGACGTCGCGGTCGACGTGCCGGCGCAGCTGTCGCCCTCCACCGGCGGTTCGGGGATCACCGGCCACGTGCTGCTGCTGGCAGGCACCGGGACCGCCGACGTGCTCGGCAAGATCGCCGCCGACGGCACGTTCTCCCTCAACGTCAACGTGCTCGTCCCGTACGCCGCCAACCCAGGCGCCACCTGCAGCGGGAGCAAGTTCCTGACGGGGGTGCTCGCCAGATAGCATGCGCGGCTGCGATGAGAAGCGACAACGTCACCTGGCACGAGGGCTCGCTCAGCCGTGAGCAGCGCTGGGACGCGCTCGGGCGCAGCGGTGCGACGATCTGGCTGACCGGGCTGCCGGGGGCCGGCAAGACGACGCTCGCCCAGACGATCGAGGCGGCGCTGTTGAAGGCGGGACGCCCGGCCTACCGGCTCGACGCCACCACGCTGCGCGACGGCGTCTGCTCCGACCTCGGCTACTCCAGCGACGACCGCAAGGAGAACAACCGCCGCCTCGCGGAACTGGCGCGCCTGTTCGGCGACGCCGGCACGATCGCGATCATCGCGGCCGTCTCGCCGTTCGCCGAGGGGCGCAGCGCGGCGCGGCGCGTGCACGAGCAGAACGGGATCCCGTTCATCGAGGTCTTCGTCAACACGCCGCTGGCGGTCTGCGTCGAGCGCGACCCGAGCGGGATCTACCACCGCGCGATCGACCGCGACCTACGCGACGTGCCCGGCTTCGACCTCACGTACGAGCCGCCGCTGGCGCCAGAGGTCGAGGTCACGCCCGACGTCACCCCCACCCGCGCGCTCGACCTGATCGCCGCGGCCCTGCATGCGCAGACCGGCGCGCCCGCGTTCGACAACGGCTAACCGTTCGGCAGGAAGTACGTGAACGCCTGCCGGCCGTCGCCGGAGGTCTTGCGCGAGCACAGCGTCAGGGCCGGGTAGCCCGATCTGCGCGGGTTGACGCCCGCCATCCGCACGCCGGTGCGGTGACGCCAGCCGGCCGGGCACCAGCGATCGGAGTCGGCGGCCGAGGCGGCGAGCCTGAGCGCCCGGCCGCACGACAGCCCGTGTCTGAACAGCCCGACGTCGGTGGCGAGGTCGCCCGGGCAGCTGGTCAGGCGCAGCCCGTCGACCGTGCCGCTCGACGCCTGCGCACCGGTCGCGGTGGCGGCGAGCAGGCCGGCGGCGACGATCGCCGTCAGCCCGCCCCGCCGGAACCGTCGCAGCGCGCTCATCGGGCCGACACCACGAAGCGCGGGCTGGCGTCGTTGCCGCCCTGGTTCTCGACGGCGCAGCGGTACGGCGCCGTCGCATCGGGCCGGTCGCCGCGCAGGAACCCGCAGCTGAAGCTGTTGGACCCGACGATCGGGTTGTTGAACGTGAAGCGCACGCTGTAGGCGGTGCGACCGATCTTGTACGTCACTGTGCCCTCCGGCCCTCCGGCCTTGCCGTTGCTGCTCATGTTGCTCTCGACGCGGAACGTGCGCTCGTTGCTCGCGGCGACCGCGTCCGGCGGCATGCTCGCCCACTCGCCGTAGTCCAACGTGATCACGTCGCACGCGAGCGCCTGGTCGGTGCGGTTGATGACGCGCGCGGTGATCGAGCGCAGCGCGGTGCCGGCGCCGACGGGCGGGTAGTAGGCCCGCTCGTTGCCGGCCGAGGCGCCGATGCGGCAGTCCGTCCACGGCGTGTCGCTCGTGATCGCACGCACCATCAGCGCGCCGCGGCGCTCGCCGTAACGAGCGACGACGCGCTCGGCGAGGTCGCCCCAGACGGCCTTCGCCTGGCGACGCGCGCCGTCGACCGCGCGGGCGAAGTTGTCGGCGGTCTTGCCGCGCGGCGTCGACGGGTCGCTGGTGCCGCCCGTGCGCCAGTTGATCAGGCCCTTGTCCTTGTTCAGCACGCTGTGCGGGACGCGGCCGACGCACTCCGGCAGGGTGATCTTGACCAGCTCCTCGAGCGAGTCGTCGCAGCCGGTGATCGGGGCGCTGCCGGCCCGCTCGTCAGCCTCGCTCGGGATCGTGTCGCGCGCGACCGGGTAGCGCAGGAACGGCACCAGCTCGCTCTTGTGCAGGCCGATCGGGTTGGTCAGCGAGTAGACGGGATCGACGCTGTTGCCCGGCGTGACCCAGACCCAGTTCCACCCGCTCCACATCGTCTGTCTCGTACCCGGCGGCAGGATCGTCGGCTTGCTCGGGTCGGCCTGGTCGGCCCAGTTGCTGTGCGACCAGAAGTCCTCGGCGGCGTGCAGCGCGCGCCCAAGCCCGTTGTAGACGCGGCACTTGGCCGACTGACGGGCACCGTCGGAGGCGACGCGCGGGTAGGTGCAGGCCGACTGCTCGGTGGTCCCGCCGTTGATGCCCGACTCGACGAAGTTGATTCTCGCCTGGCGCGGGATCACGCTGTCGGCGTCGACGAGGTCGTCCGCCGCGGCGAGCGCCTCGTCGAGGTGGCGCTCGAACGAGTCGATGCAGGCCTTCAACGCCAACGCGGCTCTGGCGGCACCCGTCGCCGCATACGGAATGCCCGGCAGGTAGTCGCCGGCGTCGCAGTGCGCGGAACCGTCCTGGGTCACCTCCAACAGGCGGTCGGGCGCGCCGACCGCGCCGAACGTGCCGGACGCGCCCGCCAGCTCGTCCAGCGACTTCGGCTGAAAGCAGCGAGCCGGAGCGTCGGTCGCGTCGCACGACAGCACGCGCGTGATCTTCTCGTGCTCGGCGTGCTGGCCGCCGACGTCGACGGTCCCGAACGCGCCGGCGGAGGCCGGCGCCAGCAGGACCGACGCCCCCAGCACCAACGCGACCGCCAACGATTTCCTGCTCGATCTGGACACGACGTTCCTCATTGCTTGCCGGGGGACACAGGTGCGCCGCGATCGTGGCGCACAGACATCTCTTCGATCGGCAGGCGCGGGCGTCAGCTTGAGCGGCGGCGGCGGTCGCGTGACATCTTCGCCGATGGACCGGATTCAGTGCCGCGATCGATCGGGCCGCAGCCGTCGGCACCGTCGGTAAGGCTGTGCGGGATGACCGCTGCCCTGTCCGCCCGTGCCGTCTCCAAGCGCTATGGCGCGACGACCGCGCTCGACGCCGTCGACGTCACGGTGGCGGCGGGCGAGCTGGTCGGCCTGCTCGGGCCCAACGGGGCGGGCAAGTCGACGCTGGTGAAGATCGCCTGCGGCTTGGTCCGGCCGACCGCCGGAGAGGTGACCGTCGCGGGCGCGCCCGCCGGCAGCCGGGCGGCGCGCGCGTCGCTCGGCTACCTCGCGGAGCTGTTCCGCTTCCCCGGCTGGGCGAGCGCCGACGAGGTGCTCGTGCTGCACCAGCGCCTGGCCCGCTCCGACGGCGGGGCCGCGGAGCGCGCGGCGCTGCTGGCGCGGGTCGGCCTCGACGGCGAGGGCGAGCGCCGCGTGGAGACGATGAGCAAGGGCATGCAGCAGCGGCTCGGGATCGCCCAGGCGCTGATCGGCGAGCCGCGGCTCGTGCTGCTCGACGAGCCGACGAGCGCGCTCGACCCGGGCGGCCGGCGGACGGTGCGCGACCTGCTCCTCGGGCTGCGCGACCAGGGCGTCGGCGTGCTGCTGAACTCCCATCTGCTGAGCGAGGTCGAGCTCGTCTGCGACCGGGTCGTGATCGTCGACCGCGGCCGCGTCGTGACGGAGGGACGGCCGGACGACCTGACCGCGCCCGGCGGCGTCGAGGTCGAGACCTCCGAAGGCGTGCGGCGCCTGCCCGACGCGCGCCGCGAGGACATTCCGCGGATCGTCCGCGAGCTGGTCGCCGCCGGCGCCGAGGTCTACGGCGTGCGCGTCGTCAGCGGAACGCTCGAGGACGCCTACCTCGCCGCCGTCGTGGGGCGCGACGGATGAGCGACGCGATCACGATCGCCGGTCATGCGCTGCGAGAGGCGGTCCGCCGGCGTGTGCTGCTCGTCGTCGCGCTGCTGACCGCGGTCTTCCTCGGCCTCTACGCGCTGGCCGCGTTCGAGGCGTTCGCCTCGCTGGAGCGGACGAGCGGCGGGCCCGCCGGCATCGTCCCGATCGACGAGCGGGCGCTGGCGGGCGGGACGCTGCTGGGCCTGGCGATGTTCGTCGCGCTCTTCCTCGGCGTGGTGCTGGCGATCTTCCTGACGCTCGGAGCGGTCCGCGGCGACGCCGAGCGCGGCCTGCTGCAGCCGCTCGTCGTGCGTCCGGTGGGGCGCACGACGTTGCTGACCGGACGGCTGCTCGCCGCCTCCGCCGTCTGCGCGCCGTACGTCGTGATCGTCTTCCTCGCCGCGGCGCTGATCACACGGGCCGCCGGCGACTTCACGCCCGCTTCGCACGTCGTCCCCGCCGCCGGCCTGGCGCTCGCGGTCGTCACCGTCGTGGCGATCTCGCTGCTCGGCTCGACGGTGCTCGGGACGACCGCCAACGGCATCGCGATCTTCATGGTCTTCGCGACCGGCCTCACCGCCGGCCTGCTGGGCCAGATCGGCGACGGGCTCGACATCGAGGGCTTGAAGACCGCGAGCTCGATCATCTCGTGGCTCGTCCCGTTCGAGGCGCTCTACCAGAACGGCCTCTACGCGTTGACCTCGGACATCGGCGGCGCGGCCGGCGTGATCGTGCAGCTGGGCCCGTTCGGCGGCGCGAGCGACATCAGCGCCGCGATCTGGCCGTGGGCGGTCGCCTGGTCGGCAGCGGCGGTGGCGGTCGCGGCGCTGGCGTTCAAGCGCCGCGACCTCTGAGCAGCGGAACCACGGCAGAGTCTTGTAGGGGAACCCCGCTCACTAGACTCCCGCCACGCAGCGGACGAGCTTCAGCGAGATGGCCTGTTCGATCGCGCGCACGCTCGACGTGATCGGAGACAGGCGTCCGCGCTACGAGTACCACCTGACCACGAGGGGAACCGAGCTGGTCGACCTGCTGATGGGGATGACCAGCTGGGGCCGGCGACGTCGGCGAGGCCGAGGTCTCGGTGAACGTTTCACCCGGTCCGGGCGATGCCGCGGCCACCGAGATGCGCTTCGATTGGCGTTCGTGGCGTCACAGCATCGATTCGGAGGAGGTGACCGCATGAGCCGGCGACGCTTGGCGGCGATCGGTGCGCTGTCGTTCGGCGCCGCCGGGCTGGTGCTCGCGGTCGTCGTCGCGGTGGTGGAGTTCCCGCGCGGCCTGATCGCGCTGGCGTGCGTGACGATCGCGGTCGTGGCCGCGTGGCACGGCGTCCTGCGAACCGGGGCGATCCGCGTCGCCGGGCTGCTGATCGGCCTGATCGGACTCGGCGCCGCGCTCGCCCTCGTCGTCTCCGACGGCGCGATCGAGGAGATTCTCGTCGTCGCGCTGCTCGTGATCGGCCTGGCGCTCGCGCGCAGCGCGTTCGAGGTCCGCGTGCGGCTCCCGTCGCAGCCGGCGCCGCAGCGGCCCGTGCTGTTCTACAACCCGAAGTCGGGCGGCGGGAAGGCGGAGCGGTTCGCGCTCGCGGACGAGGCGCGGGCGCGCGGGATCGAGCCGATCGAGCTCGGAGCGCCCGACTGGGATCTCGAGCGGCTGGTGCGCGACGCGGTCGCGGCCGGCGCCGACGGGCTCGCGATGGCCGGCGGCGACGGGTCGCAGGCGATCGTCGCGATGGTCGCCGCAGAGTACGACCTCCCCTACGCGTGCATCCCCGCCGGCACCCGCAACCACTTCGCGCTCGACCTCGGCGTCGACCGCGACGACGTCGTCGGAGCGCTCGACGCGTTCGTGCGCGGCGGCGAGCGTCGCGTCGACCTGGCCGAGGTCAACGGCCGCGTGTTCGTCAACAACGTCTCGCTCGGCCTCTACGCCGAGGCGGTCCAGAGAACGGGCTACCGCGACGCGAAGCTGCGCACGCTGCTCGACACGGTGCCGGAGGTGGTCGGACCGCAGGGCCGTGGCCTCGACCTGCGCTGGACGGGACCGGGCGGACACGAGCACTCGGCGGGCGCCGTCATCCTCGTCTCCAACAACCGCTACCGGCTCGGCCGCGCGATCGGCTCCGGGACGCGCCCCTGCATCGACGACGGGCTGCTCGGGATCACGGTCGCGGGGGCGCCGGCCGGTCGCGCCCAGTCGCGGCACCTTCCGCAGCGACCGCTGCGCGAATGGGCGGCGCCGTCGTTCGCCGTCGCGGCCGACCACCCCGTCCCGGCGGGCATCGACGGCGAGGCCGTGCAGCTCGACCCGCCGCTGCGCTTCCACGTCCGTCCGGGGGTGCTGCGCGTGCGTGTCGCGCCGCAGCATCCGGGCGCCTCCCCTTCTGCCGCGCTGCCCGACGGGCTCGCGCGGAGCGCCCGCGCGCTCGCCCGCCTCGCGGCCGGCGGCGAGCTCACGCCGATGTCAGCCCACGCACGCCTTCCAGCCCACCAGATCGACACGACGACCAGGGAGCCCTGATGGACATCTTCTCCGTAGAGCAGAAGGAGCGCGTCGGCCGCGAAGAGGCCGCGGCGCGACTGCGCAGACTCGCCGACATGCTCGCCCGTCACAACGACGTCGAGTTCGAACGCGGCGGCCTGCGCTTCAACGTGCACGTCCCCGACGAGGTCAACCTCAAGATCGAGCTCGAGTTGGAGAGCGACGAGAGCGAGCTGGAGATAGAGCTGACCTGGTGACGGCCGGGGCGCTCACGGTCGTTCAGACGGTGGGCGCCCGCGAGGCGCGCTCGTCCTCGCCGAGCACGAGGATGCCGCGGCGAACGTGGACGCAGAGTCGTTCACCGGCTGATCCGGCGGCCCGCACCGCCTCATTCCGATCGGACCTCGCCCTCGGCCTGTACGTATGCGCGCACGACGTCTTCGAGTCGCGTGACGCGGCTGCCCTTCACAAGCGCCGCGTCACGCGGGCCCATCGTCCGCAGCAAGGCGACGGCCTCGTCAACACCCATCACGCGCGTCTCGCCGTAGAGCCCGGTCTCGTATCCGACCACGTCGATCCCGAGTTCCTCCGCCAGCAGGGCGATCCGGCGATGCTCGGACTCGCTCTGCTCCCCCAGCTCGGCCATCAGGCCGAGGACTGCCAGCTTGCGCTCGCTCGGCAACGCGGCCAGCGAGCGCACCGCCGCCTCGGCGGACGCCGGGTTCGCGTTGAAGCAGTCGACGACCAAGCGGGGACCGCCGCGAATGTGACGGAGTTCCATGCGCAGGGGTGGGCCCTGGCTCTCTTCCAGCGCCGCGGCGACGGTCTCGATCGGGACCCCGCACCAGAGCGCGACCGTCGCCGCGGCCAGCGCGTTCGGGATCTGCTGGGCGCCGTGCAGCGCCAGCCGGACCTCGGTCCGCCCCCACGGCGACGACAGGCGGAACCGTGCACGCAGGTCACGGTCGAGCGCGATGTCGTCGGCCCGCACATCGGCGTCGGCGCCCACCGCATACCCGAGCACGGGAGACGCGCTGAGCGACGCCATCGCGCGGACCCGGGGGTCGTCGAAGTTCAAGACCGCGAGGCCGGACGCCGGCAGGGCGGCCGGCAGCTCGCCCTTGGCGCGGGCGACGCCGTCGAGGTCACCGAAGTACTCCACGTGAGCCATCTCGACGCTGGTCACGACGCCGACGTCGGGACGTGCGACGTCGGCCAGCCGCTTGATGTCTCCCACACGCCGGGCCCCCATCTCGAGGACCGCCCATCGTGCAGCGTCCGACGCGTTGAGGAGCGTCAGCGGGAGGCCGAGCTCGTTGTTGAAGGAGCGCTCGCTCGCGGCGGTGCAGAACGTCGACGCCAGACAGCCGGCCAGGAGATCCTTGGTGGTGGTCTTGCCGACCGACCCTGTGATGCCGATCGCGCCGCCGACCCGACCGCGCGCCGCCGACCCGAGGCGCAACAGCGCGGCGGCGGTGTCGCGGACGCGGATGGCGGTCCCGCCGGCCGGCTCCTGCGCGGTGAGGTAGGCCGGCGCGCCAGCGTCGAACGCTGCCGAGATGAAGGCATGGCCGTCGCGCTCGGCCACGATCGGGACGTAGAGCTGCCCAGGGCGGATCGTCCGCGAGTCGATGCTCGCCCCGTCGACGCTGACGTCTGGCCCGACCAGCTCACCGCCCAGATCGGCTGCCAGCTCAACCGTCGAGAAGCGCATGCGCCTCACCCCGCCCGACGACGGAGAAGTCGAAGTAGGTGTCTGGATACGGTTCGTCTGCGAGCGTGTAATGCCACCACTCGCGCTCGTATGCGTGGAAACCGCAGGTGTCCATCAGCCCGCGGAGGGACCGTCGGTTGCTTGTTTCGACCGCCGTGATTGTGCTCGCCTCGTGATGAGAGGCCGCGTCCATCAGGTCAAAGTCACCACCCATGCGAGCAAGCTCACCGGTGGCGAGGCGGTAGAGCGTCAAGTCGACGGTGCTGCCCCGAGTGTGGGCCGACTTCACAGCCACATACCCCTGCTCGAACATCTCGGCCTTGCTGATGTTCGGGTGGTGGCGGCGCTTCGTGCGGACCTCCTCCGGCTGTTGCGCCCAGCGCAGAAAGCAATCCACGGCGCGTTGCGGCCGATAGCCGTCCCACAGCAGCAGGCCGAAGCCGAGCGATGCGGCTTCCTCGCGGGCTCGTCGCAGCGCTGCGCACAGCGCTCTCGTGCCGACGATGCGGTTGGCCAGATATCCGTCGACCGGCTTGCCGGTGAAGTTGTCCCATGTCGCGTACTTCGCGTCCCACCGTATTCCGGACACAAGCTCGTCGACGAAGGCGAAGTCGTCGTTCATCGTCCTCTCCCGGCCAGAGCCAGTGTCACGATTCGGTCGATCACTTCGCCAAGCGGCAGTCCGGCGGCCGCCATCATCCGCGGGTAGCGGCTGTAGGACGTCATTCCGGGCAGCGTGTTGACCTCGTTGAGGACCACGTGACCATCGTCTTTCAGGAACATGTCAACCCGCGCGAGCCCCCTACAGCCCAGCGCGCGATATACGGCCTTCGCCGTCTCCCGCACGCGCGAGCGAGCCGCTTCAGGGATGTCGGCGGGAACGGTGACGGTCGAGTTGTCGGAGCCGCGTTCCGGCGCGTCCTCCTGATGGATCCTGAAGAAGCCGTGCGAGAGTGCGATCTGATCGACCTCGCCGACGAACAGATCGCGATCGTCGCCCAAGACGGCACATCCGATCTCGCTGCCGGGCACCGCCTCCTCGATCAGCACCTTCGAGTCGTACTTCATCGCGGCCTGCACCGCGCTCGACAGCTCGTCTCTGCGTGACGCCCTGGTGACACCGAACGACGAGCCCGAGCGGGCCGGCTTCACGAAGACGGGATAGGTGAGCCGGTCGGGATCGACGTGCTCGTTCGCCGTCACGGTCCAGAACTTCGGCGTCGCGATCCCGGCGTCTCTGGCGACCATGTACGCCAGCGACTTGTCCATGCACAGGGCGGAGCTCTGGATGTCGCAGCCCGCATAGGGGATGCCGGCGAGCTCCAGCAGGCCCTGCATCGCACCGTCTTCGCCGAGCTTGCCGTGCAGGACGGGCAGCACCAGGTCGAGCGCGACCGTCTCGTAGCGTCCCTGCTCGAGGACGAGCAACCCGTGCGCGCTCCGGTCCGGTGACAGGACGGCGGGCCGGCAGCGGCTGTTCGCCCAGTCTGCGTCGGGGCCGTCACAGAGCTTCCAGGCACCGCTGGTCGTGATCCCGATGAAGAACGGTTCGTACCTCGCGAGATCGAGGTGACGCGCGACCTCCCGCGCCGATTTGACGGAGATCGGATGCTCTTCGGAGCAGCCGCCGAAGATGATCCCGATCCTCAACTTATCCATGTCGCTCCCTGCTGACGAAGGTCAGGCAGTTGGTCAGTGAATTCTCGACGGTGTCGTTCAGGGCGTGCTCGGTGTAGTAGGCGGTGTGTGGACTGATCAGCACGTTCGGCAGCCTGTGCAGGCGCAGCAGCAGCTGGCTTTCGACGGGCTTATCGCGGCAGTCGGCGTAGAAGATCCCTTCCTCCCCCTCGAGCACGTCCAGCGCCGCGCCGTCCAGTCGGCCGCACTCCAACGCCGAGACGAGCGCCTCGGTGTCGAGCAGCGCGCCGCGTCCGGTGTTGACGATCACCGCGCCGCGCTTCATCCGTTCGATGCGGTGGCGATCGAGCAGATGGTGCGTTGCCGCGGTGAGCGGCGTGTGGAGCGTGACGATGTCGCTGTGCTCGATCAGCGCATCGAGCGTTACGTACTCGCCGGCAGCGGTTGTGGGCCGCGTGTCATACGCGAGCACCCGGCAGCCGAATCCTCGCAGCCGGTCGATCACCGCGTGGCCGATGCGTCCCGTTCCGATCACCCCGACGGTCAGGTCGCGCAGCTCCTTCCCGCGCACGTCGTTCAAGCTGTAGTCGTGAACGTCCGTCCGCCTGATGACGGATTTGGCATGTCGCACCGCCATCAGCATCAGCATCAGCGTGTAATCGGCAACGCTGTCGGGTGAGTAGGCGACGGTTGCCACGGTGATGCCGACCGCCTCCGCGTAACTCACGTCGATGTGGTCGTATCCGACGCTGCGCGTGGAGATGTACGTCACGCCGGCCTTGCTGAGCGCGAGCAGCGTGGCGTTCGTGACGTGCGTCTTGTGACCGATGCTGACGCAGCGGTTCCCGCGCGCCAGGCCGATGTTGCCTTCGGCTGCCGCTGCCGCGGTGATCGTCGGCACGACGCCGAGGCGAGGCGCCATCTCACGGAAGCGGGTGGCCTCGTCCGGCCCGCACCCGTAGATCGTCACGCCCACGCTTGGTCCGGCAGAAGCGGACGAGGACGCCGGCGATCGAGTCCGGCGGGCCATGGTTGGTGCTGGTTCGATGCGGATCATGCGCTCAGTCAACGCACGGGGGTGTTGCCGGCGCGTATGCGGTTTTCGATACGTCGGCGATATGCGCCAGCTCGTAGCATCGAACTGTGCGCGTGCTGATCGTCGAGGACGAGCCCTACATGGCGGAAGCGATCCGCGACGGCCTGCGCCTGGAGGCGATCGCGGCGGACATCGCAGGCGACGGCGACACCGCGCTGGCGCTGCTGAGCGTCAACACCTATGAGATCGCCGTGCTCGACCGCGACATCCCCGGCCCGTCCGGTGACGAGATCGCCAAACGCATCATCGCGTCAGGCAGCGGCATGCCGATCCTCATGCTCACCGCCGCCGGCCACCTCGACGACAAGGCCACCGGATTCGAGCTCGGCGCCGACGACTACCTCACCAAGCCCTTCGAACTCCAGGAGCTCGTGCTGCGACTGCGCGCGCTCGACCGCCGGCGCGCCCACCACAGGCCGCCCGTGCGAGAGATCGCCGGTCTGCGGCTGGATCCGTTCCGCCGCGAGGTCTACCGCGACGGCCGCTACGTCGCGCTGACGCGCAAGCAGTTCGCCGTGCTCGAAGTCCTCATCGCGGCCGAAGGCGGTGTCGTGAGCCCCGAAGAGCTCCTGCAACGGGCGTGGGACGAGAACGCGGACCCGTTCACCAACGCCGTGCGCATCACGGTCTCGGCACTGCGCAGACGCCTCGGTGAACCCTCGATCATCGCCACCGTGGCCGGCGCCGGCTACCGCATCGACAGCGGGCGCGGGGAAGGTGACCGTGGATAGGCTCCCCGGCCTGAGCGTCCGCCTCAAACTCACCCTCAGCTACGCCGGCTTCCTGATGCTCGCCGGCGCCCTGTTGCTCGCGGTCGTGTGGGTGTTCCTGCTGCGCTACGTGCCCGAACGCGTGTTCCTCCTGGGACCCGGCGGCATGCCCGGTCCGTTCGTTCCCAACCGCTCCGATCTGCTGGACGCCTTCGCGCCGAAGGCGGCGATCGCGCTGGCGGCCCTGCTGGTGTTCGGTCTCGTGGGAGGGTGGATTCTCGCCGGCCAGATGCTCACCCCTCTGGCTCGCATCACCGAGGCGACACGCATGGCCACAAACGGATCGCTCTCTCACCGAATCCGGCTGCGTGGCCGTAGAGACGAGTTTCGCGAGCTCGCCGACGCCTTCGACGCGATGCTCGCGCGGCTCGAAGCGCAGGTCGCCGAACAGCAGCGGTTCGCCGCCAATGCCTCCCACGAGCTGCGCACCCCGCTGGCGGTCACGCAGACGCTGCTCGACGTGGCCCGCAAGGATCCCAATCGCGACAACGGCGAGCTCGTCGAACGTCTCCACGCGGTCAACACCCGAGCGATCGACCTCACCGAGGCGCTGCTGCTGCTCAGCCGTGCAGACCAGCGGACATTCATCCGAGAGCACGTCGACCTGTCCCTCATCGCCGAAGAAGCCGCCGAGACGCTGCTCCCCCTCGCAGAAGGACGCGGCGTCACCATCGAGGCCGCCGGCGACGTCACTCCGACGACCGGCTCACCGGCCCTCCTGCTGCAGATGGCGACGAACCTCGTGCACAACGCGATCGTGCACAACCTGTCAGAGCACGGCACCGTATGGATCACGACCCGCGTTCATCCGGGAAGCGTCCTGCTCACGGTCGAGAACACCGGCGAGCAGCTCACCCCGCAGCTGATCGCCACGCTTGTCGAACCGTTTCAGCGCGGAAGCAGACGCACACGGACCGACCACGCAGGCGTCGGGCTCGGCCTGGCGATCGTCAAGAGCATCGCCCAAGCGCACGACGGAATCCTCACGCTCGATCCCCGCGCCGGTGGCGGCCTCCGCGTCACGGTGCAACTCCCCGCCGCGCCGCCGCACGCGACGGATGACCGCCGGATGAACGTCAACACCCGCACGCCGTGATCTCCGCTGCGCAGCACCTGGAACGGCGCCCCGTCTACGAGCAGGTCGCCGACGCGCTCGGTGAGGCGATCCTCAGCGGGGAGATGGTCCCGGGCAGCGCGCTGCCGCCCGAGCGCGAGCTGTGCGCGCACTTCGGCGTCGGCCGCACGACGATCCGCGAGGCGCTGCGCGCGCTGCAGACCAGAGGCCTGGCTGTCGTGACCGGCCCGACGTCGCCGCTGCGGGTCGTCGCACCCGACGCGTTGACGACCGAACCGCTGCGCGAGACGCTCGTGCACCTGCTGCGACTCGGACGTGTGCCGCTCGACGACCTCATCGGCCTCGGCGCGACGCTCGAGGGCGCGGGCGCCGAGCAGGCCGCAAACAGCGACCCGCAGCCCGACCTCACAGCCGCGCACGATCAGATCACGGCCATGCGCGCGGCGGGCGCGGACGTCGAGGCGTTCGAGCGCGCCGACATCCGCTTCCACCTCGAGTTGGTGCGGGCCTCCGGCAGCGAGTCGCTGACGATCGTGATGCTGGCCGTGCGAGACACGGTGTCCAAAGCGTTGTTGTCGCGTCTGAAGTCACTCACCGACCCGCGCCCGACGCTCGCCCAGTTGATCGCCGAGCACGAGGGCATCCTGCGGGCCGTCCGCGACGGCGACGGCGAGACCGCGCGGCGGCTGTCCGGCGAGCACTTGCTGCGCTTCTACGACGACTCCGGCGATCGGGGCTGCGGATCGCTGCCGGGCCCGAGGGCGGCGACGACGTCGTAGCGCGCGGCGGGATCCTTGCCGTCCACGACGAGGTCGATCGCCGATTCCACGTGGTCGCTGCTTCCGGCAGCCAGCATGATCACGACGCCGCCCAGGATCGCTGCGACGAGCGCGCCGGCGGTTGACCGGAAGGCGGAGCGTCTTCATCATCGCTTCATCCGCATCCCGGAAGACTGCGACGCCATGACCAGACGACGCCTCATCACCACGGGCCTGCTCGCCGCGTCGGTCGCGGCCGCCGCCCTCCTCCCCGGCGCCGCCTCCGCGGCCGCGCCGACCGACCCGCAGGCCGCGCAGCAGGAGCCGCTGCGGCTGATGCACGTCCCCGAAGCGCTGGACTCGATCGCGCGCCCGCTCGCCGACGTGCCGGTGCTGGTCGCCGACACCGGCCTCGACCTCGACCACCCGGACATCGCACCGCGGCTGTTCTCGCTGCCCGCGGCGGTCCCGGCGCCGAACCCCGACGGAGTCGGCGACCCCGGCACCGTCGCGGCCGGCAGCTCGGGCTGGGACCTGATCGGCACGACCCACCACGGCGCGCTGAGACCGGATGCCGACCCGAGCGACCCCGACGGCTACAGCGGCCACGGGACGGCGGTCGCCGGCCTGCTCGGCGCCGCCTGGAACAACGGCCAGGGCGGTGCCGGTGTCGCACCGAACGCCCGCTTCGTCGCGCTGCGCACCTGCTGGGACGGCGACGAGTGCTACCAGTACGTGCAGGCGGCGGCGATCGACTGGGCGGCCGATCGCGGCACCCGCGTCGCCAGCTTCAGCTGGTTGTCCGGACCGCTGGAGGACTCGCTCAGAACGGCGATCCTCAGCCACCCGAACATGCTCTTCGTGACGATCCCGTCCGGCAACGGCGGCGCCTACGACGCCGACGGCGAGTCGCCGCAGCCGTGCGGCCTCGACGCGGCGAACGTGCTCTGCGTCTCGACGTCGGCGCCGAACGACGGGCTCGACTGCGGCGCCTACGGGCCGAGATCGGTCGACGTCGCGGTGCCGACGCAGAACAGCATCACGACGACCAACGGCGGTGGCTTCGGCCCGACCGCCTGCGCGACCAGCTACGCGGCGCCGACGGCCGCCGGGCTCGCCACGATCCTGTTCGGGATCGACCCGACGGCAAGCGCCGCCGACGTGCGCGCGGCGATCGTCGACGGCGCGCGCAGATCGCCGGCCTGGGCCGGCAAGTCGGTCAGCGGCGGGATCGCCGACGCGCAGGCCGCCGTGACGCTCTTCCAGCAGCGCCGCGGGATCGCGCCCGCGACGCCGCCGCCCGGCACGCCGGCGCCGAGACCGACCCCGCAGCCGGTGCCGGCCCCGGCGCCGCAGCGCGACAGAGTCCGCCCGACGATCACCGTCAGAGTGAACAGAGTCGGCACCTCGCTGACGTTCAGACTGTCGGAGCCGGCGAAGGTGCGGCTCGTCTTCGAGCGCCGCACGAGAGGCCGCAAGACCGCCGGCGGCAGATGCACGCCGGGGAAGCGCATCGGCCGCAGCTGCACGATCTCCGTGGTCGAGGGCGAATGGGCGCCGAACGTGCTCCAGCCGGCGAAGGGCCGGCGGATCGACCTCAACCGCCTGCGCAAGCCCAACGGCCAGCGGATGCTGCAGCGCGGCAGACGCTACAGCGTCACCGTCACCGCGACAGACGCGGCCGGCAACCGCTCGTGGTTCGCGGTCGGCTTCACGAAGACGCGATGAACATGGCGGCCCCGCTCCCCGGCCTCGCGGCAGGCCGCCGCCGGCTCGCCGACGGCGGCGCCGCGCGGCCGCCGGCCCTCACCCCGCGATGACGCCGGCTTCGACCGCAGGCGCGGCGTAGGCGGCGGCGAGCGAGGCGACCGTCTCGTGGGCGTTGAGGCCGCTCGGGTTGGGGACCACCCACAGCGCCGCGCCCGACCACCGCTCCGCGCCCTCGGGCGTGTCCGGCTGGCGGCCCGGAGCGGCGGTGCGGACGCCGAAGGCGTGGCGGTAGGCGGTGATGCCGGCGATCGCGACGACCGCCGGCCGGTGCTCGGCGACGAACCGCAGCAGCCGCTCGCTGCCCTCGCGCAGCTCCGCGCGCGACAGCTCGTCGGCCCGCGCCGTCGCCCGCCGCACGAGGTTGGTGATCCCGATCCTCCGCGCCACGACGGCCGCCCGGTCGGCGTCGGTCATCCCGGTGCCGCGGTCGATCTCGCGGTCGATGATCCCGGCCGCCGTCAGCGCCGGGTAGAAGCGGTTGCCGGGATGCGCGAAGTGCGTTCTGACCGCCGCGGTCCACAGGCCGGGGTTGATCCCGACGAACAGCAGCCTCAGCCCCGGGCCGACGAGGTCGTCGACCTCCCTGTCCCGGAACGCCTCCAGCTCCGCACGCGTGAACCCCATGCCCGGCATCCTGCCCGAGCGCAGCCGCGGCCGTCGCGACCCTCGGCAACCGACTTCCTGAGACCGTAAGCTGGTCCGATGAACATCCGACCGCTCGTCGCCGTCGCCACAGCGGCCGCCGGGATCGGCGCGCTGCTCGCCGCGCCCGGCATCGCCTTCGGCCAGGGGCTCAGAAGCAGCCCCGAGTACAAGACGCTCCCGCCGTCCGCGAACGCCGGCTACTTCCTCGGCCACCCGCTGCCCACGTACAGCTGGCACGGCTGCACCGTGACGGCGAGCCGCGTGCCGCTGCGGGCCCTCCAGCGTCCGCTCGCCGGCGAGCCGAGAGCCGGCAGAGGCACCAAGCCCGGCACGGTGAGATTCACGACGACCGTCGGGGCGCCGTACGTCTCCTGGGAGGTCAAGAAGGGCTGGACGATCTGCGGCGTGCAGGCGAGCGCGGTGCTGAGCAACCCCGACGTCGACGCCGACCTGCTGGCCGCGATCGGCTACCGCTCCGGAGCCGCGAGCGGCTCGACGGCGACCGGCACCGGCGTGGAGACCCTGCGCGTGCCAATCCCGAGAAGAGCGATCGACCGCGGCGAGTACGAGAGATACGAGGGCAAGGTCTTCGCGATCCGCGAGATCCGCAGCATCACGGTATTCGTCAAGAGAGCCCGCTGAGCGCGCAGCGCCGGCGCCACCTCAGATGCGGGCGAACCGGCCTCGCAGAACCGCTCGCACGCGTATGGCGACCGGCGCCGCATGAGCGCGACGCTGCTGCGCGGTGCCCGGGTGATCACGATGACGCCGGGGCGCCCCGACGTGGAGCGACTCGACGTGCTCGTCGTCGGCGACCGGATCGTGGCGGTCGGAGAGGGTCTGAGCGCAGCGGGCGCGAGCCGCTTCGACCTGGCCGGCCGCATCGTCTTGCCGGGACTCGTCAACGCGCATCTGCACACGTGGCAGACGCCGCTGCGCTCGCTCGGAGCGGACTGGGGCCTGGCCGAGTACCTCAGCAGGATCCATCAGGGAGCCGCGCAGCGGTTCACGCCGGACGACATCCATGTCGCGACGCTCGCGGGTGCGCTGAACCAGATCGACTGCGGGACGACGACGCTCGGTGACTGGAGCAACAACCTGCCCACTCCCGCACACACGGACGCGGCCGTGGACGCGATCGCACGCGCCGAGATCCGCGCCGTCTTCCTCCACGGCGGACCGCGGCGCGCCGCCGAGGTGCCGCACGCCGTCGCCGAGGTCGACCGCTTGCTCGACGTTGCGCGCAGCCACCGGCTGTTGACGATCGGGATGGCGATCAACGGGCCGCAGGCGTCGACCCCGGAGGTCGCGGTGAACGACTTCGCAGCCGCCGCGGAGCGGGGCATCATCGTCTCGATGCATCAGAGCGGCGACCGACCCAAGCCCGGGTGGGACGCCGTGCGCGCGGCAGGGCTGCTCGGCCCACGCACCAACGTCGTTCACGGCGCCGGCTTGACCGACGACTGGGTCGCCAGGCTCGTGGAGGCCGGAGCGTCGTTCACCGCCACGCCCGAGAACGAGTTGAGCCAGGGACATGGCTCGCCGATCACCGGGCGGCTGCTGCGCCGCGGCGCAGCTCCCTCGCTCGGAACCGACACGGAGGCCGTCGTCGGCGGCGCGATCATGACCGCCGCTCGCATCGCCCTCGCTCACCAGCGCAACCTCGACAACGAGCCGACTCCACGCCTCGCCGCCCCGATCACCAGTAGACAGGCGCTTACATGGGCGACGACCGAAGGCGCCAAGGCGCTCGGCCTCGCCGATCGGATCGGCCGGATCGAGCCGGGCATGCAAGCCGACCTCATCGCCGTCGACGCGCGCAGACTGAGCCTGCTGCCCGCGCACGACGCGATCGCCACAGCGCTTCGAGCCGCCGCCGGCGACATCGAGGCGATGATGATCGCGGGCCGCTGGCGCAAGCGCGACCACAGGATCCTGGACGTCGACCTCGACGCGCTCGGCCAACGGCTGCGGACGACCGGCGAGCGCGTCCTCGAAGCGGCCGAACGGCGCGCGCGCTGACCGCGAGCGCGCAGCGGTCGACCCGCGGGCGCCTGGGGCCGCGGCCACCGCTCACGGCCGCCGGCTCGCACGGAAGATCGCCGCCATGTCCTCGGCGCCGTGCCCCTCCTCGATCGCCGAGCGCGCACGCGCGATCACGAGGTCGAGCATCGGCGCCACCAGCTCCGTCTCGCCGGCTGCCAGCTCGCGAGCCAGGCCCGCGTCCTTCGGGACGAGCGCCAGCGGGAAGAAGGGATCGAAGGCGCGGTCGCGCATGGCGGCGCCCTTCGACTGGGCGTATGGCAGGTCGAGCGGCCCGTCCTCGATCGCCTCCAGGAAGCGCGTCGGGTCCAGACCCGCGGTCTCGGCCAGCGCGACCGTCTCCGCCAGCGCCTCCAGCAGCGTCAGCAGCCACGTCTGCACGACGAGCTTGAGGCGCATGCCCGCACCGACGTCGCCGGCCCAGTGGATCCGTCTGCCGATCTTGCGCAGCAACGGCTCCGCGAGCGCGCGGACCGCCTCGTCCGCGCCCGCGAGCACGATCAGCTCACCCCGCTCGGCCGGCACGCGGCTGCCGGAGACCGGGGCGTCGACCAGCGAGACCGCCGACGCGGCGACGGCGGCGGCGAGCCGCTCCGTCGACGCGATCCCGATCGTCCCCATCTGGACCAGCAGCGCGCCGGGCCGCATCGCGGCGAGCGCGCCGCCGTCGAGCAGCACCCGCTCGGTGACCGGCCCGTCGGCGAGCAGCGAGACGACCGCGTCGGCACCGGCGACCGCGTCGGTCAGCCGCTCGCGCGCGCGCAGGCCGTGGCGCTCCAGCTCCACGGCCTTCGCATGGGTGCGGTTCCAGACGGTGACCTCGCACCCTCTGCGCCTCAGGTTGACCGCGACCGGCGAGCCGAGCAGCCCGGTGCCGAGCACCGTCACGCGCGGGACGTCGCGTGCGCTCATCCCGCTGCCCCGCTCACGTCAGCGCACCGATGTCGGCGTGCGCCTCGTTGGGCGGCTGCAGGACGTTGGCACCCTCGGCGAACGACGTGCCGTTGAAGTACTTCGTGCCGGTGATCAGCAGCTCCTGCGCCGGGAAGCGCGTCAGCAGCCGGCAGCCGTCCGCCGTCACGAGCACCTCCTCCTCGATCCGCGCCGCCGACAGGCCGTCGGTGCCCGGCCAGTAGGTCTCCAGCGCGAAGACCATGTTCTCCTCCAGCTCGATCGGGTGCTCGAAGGAGTGGTAGCGGCTCATCAGCGGCTGCTCCCAGACGCTGAGCCCGATGCCGTGGCAGTACTGCAGCCCGAACGCCTCCTCCTCGTTGGCGAAGCCGAACTCCTGCGCCGCCGGGAAGTGGCGCACGATGTCCGCCGAGGAGGCGCCCGGACGCACCTCGGCCAGGGCGGCGTCCATGTGGTAGCGGGCGCGCTTGTAGGCGTCGCGCTGCACCGCCGTCGCCCCGCCGACGTTGAGGCAGCGGTAGTAGCACGTCCGATAGCCCATGAACGAGTGGATGATGTCGTAGTAGGCCATGTCGCCCGGACGGATGACGCGGTCGGAGAAGACGTGCGGATGCGGGCTGCAGCGCTCGCCCGAGATCGCGTTGACCGCCTCGACCTCCTCGGATCCGAGGTTGTAGAGCACCGAGTTGATCACGGCGACCATCTCGCTCTCCTTCACGCCGACGTGCATCGAGCGGTAGAGCTCGTCGTAGGCGGCGTCGACCATCGCGGCGGCGTGCTCCAGCAGCGCGATCTCGTCGACCGACTTGATCCGCCGCGCCTGCTGCATCAGCTCCTGGCCGTTGCGCACCTCCAGACCCTCGGCCTCGAGCGCCTTCAGGACCGGGATCTCGACCACGTCGATGCCGATCGGCTCGCCGGCCAGGCCGCGCTCGCGCAGGATGTCGGCGATCCGTCTCGCGTTGCCGCGCTCGACGCCGACCTCCTCCGGGATCGAGCCGCGCCACGTGGACACGCCGGCGCGCCAGTTCTCCGGCGAGATCCAGGGGTTGAACATCTGGTGGTTCTTGGCCGAGGAGCCGATGTCCCACAGGATCGGCTCCTCCCCGCGCGTGATCAGCACCGGGCGAAACAGCTTGTCCCGCGCCCAGTTGCCGATGTGCGTCGCGGTGGTGTACCGGACGTTGTTCATGTCGAACAGCAGCAGCGCTCCGAGCTCGGAGCGCTCCAGCTGCTCCATCGCGCGGGCCATCCGGTAGCTGCGCAGGCGCTCGAAGTCGACCCGGCTCTCCCAGTCGACGCCCATCACGGCGCCCTGCGACGCGATCGGCGTGAACTTGCGAGGCAGGGCCTCCGGTGTGGGCCCTCCGACGTGTGTGTGCATGGTGTGTCCCCAGCTCGTCTCAGATTGGTGCGTCGACGCCGATCAGGCGCCGCGCCGCGTCCCACTGCTCCTGTGGGAGCCGCAGGTAGTGCGGGTAGTCCGCGTGCTCGAAGGCCGGCACGCCGCGCCCGAGAGCGGTGCGCGCGACGACCGCGGTCGGCTTGCCGGGCGTGATCCGGTCCCGCCGCAGCGCCGTCTGCAGCGCCGCCACGTCATGGCCGTCGACGGCGACGACCTCGCTGCCGAACGCCGCGAGCTTGTCCGCGACCGGCTCGAGCGAGACGACCTCCTCGGTCGAGCCGTCGACCTGCCGTCTGTTGCGGTCGAGCACGATCGTGAGGTTGTCGAGCCCGTGGTGAGCGGCCGACAGCAGCGCCTCCCACGTCTGCCCCTCCTGCAGCTCTCCGTCGGAGATCATGCAGTAGACGTGCGTGGGGCGCCCCTGCAGCCGCGCGCCGAGCGCGAGCCCGACCGCCTGCGAGAGGCCCTGGGCGAGCGACCCGCCGGTGATCTCGAAGCCGGGCAGCCCCTCCAGCGGGCTCTCCTCGATGCGCGATCCGTCCATGCCGTACGTCTCCAGTTCGGCAGGGTCGTAGAGACCCCGCTCCAGCTGCACGGCGTAGAGCGTCAGCGCGTAGTGGCCGGGCGAGAGCACGAAGCGGTCGTGGTCCTCCTGGGGCCCCTCGAGGCGCATCGCGTCGAAGAACAGGCAGCTCATGATCTCCGCCGTGCCGAGCGCCTGGCCGACATAGCCCTGGCCGCGGCCGGCCGCGATCCGTATGGCGTGCGCGCGCAGGCGCGCGGCGCACGTGCGGAGCTGGTCGATGGAAGCGCCGGTCATCGGACCGTCCCCCGCGTGTCGAGTGCCAGTGCGGCGAGTCCCGCGGCGTCGAGCCCGAGCTGCTCGCGGATGTACGGCAGGCGGCCGCTCGGCGGCCAGACGTCGGGCACGCCGGTCCTCACGACGCGCGTGCCCAGCCCACCGCCGGCGGCGACGCCCGCGACGGCCTCGCCGAGACCGCCGACCGTCGAGGCGTTCTCGACGGTGACGACGACGCGGTGGCGCTCGCAGAAGGCGCCGACCGCCTCGTGGTCCAGCGGCTTGATCGTCGGGACGTGCAGATGCGCGCTCTCGACGCCTCGCGCGTGCAGTTCCGCGCGCGCTTCGATCACCCATTGCGTCGCCAGGCCGCTGGAGAGGAACGCCACCTCGCCCTCCGGCTCCAGCTCGACCGCGCGGCCGAGCGCGAAGCGCTCGTCGCCCCGGGGCCGGCTCAACGCCGGCTGGCTCCCGCGGTACGCGCGCACGTAGAGCGGCCCGTCCGCCTCGCCGGCCGCGCGCAGCGCGCCGTGCAGGTCGACGGCGTCAGCCGGGTCGACGACCGTCATCGTCGGCACTGCGCGCATGAGCGCGACGTCGTCGATCGCCTGGTGGGTGGCGCGGAACGGCGTGCTGATGCCTGGCATGCACCCGACCAGCGCCACGCGGGTGGGCCCGGTCGCCAGCGACATCGCGACCTGGTCGTAGGCGCGACGCGCGATGAAGACGCCGTAGGTGACCACGATCGGCAGCAGGCCGGACTTCGCCAGCCCGGCTGCGGCGCCGATGATGTTCGCTTCCGACATGCCCATCTGCAGGAGCCGGTCGGGGAACGCCTGGCCGAACGCGCCGACGTCGACGTAGCGCCCCAGGTCTCCGATCAGCACGACGATCCGGTCGTCCTCTCGGCCGCGGCGCAGGAGCGAGTCGCCGAAGGCGACGGGGCCGGCCGCGGTGGACAGACCAGACATCATCGGGCCGCCGGTCGGCCGGGCGGTGGGTACGCGGGGGGAATCAAGAACAGCTCCTCGAAGTGGTGAAGCGGGACGGTGCGGCCGAGCGGCCGCGGACTGAGGTGGTGCAGGCGCTCGGTCATCGCGCGGTGTATCCGCCGTCGATGTGAAGCTCCGCGCCGGTGACGAACCGCGCCTCGTCGCTCGCGAGGTAGACGACGCCGTGAGCGATGTCGAGCTCTTCTCCCATCCGTCCCATCGGCGTGCGCGCCACCACCTCCGCGCGGACGGCGGCGTCCTGCATCGTGATCAGCGGCGTGCGGATGATCCCGGGATGGACGGAGTTCACGCGCACCCCGGTTGCGGCGTGGGTGACGGCGGCGTTCTTGGTCATGTCGCGGACGGCGGCCTTGGTCGCGTGATAGGCGGCCGCACCGGGGACCGCCACCGTGCCCCAGATCGACGACAGGTTGACGATCGCACCGCCGCCGGCGGCGACCATGCCCGGGATCGTCGCGCGCATCGCCAACATGACCGCGGTCTGGTTGATCGCCACCACGCGGTCCCAGTCGATGAACTCGAGGTCGTCGATCGGCGGGTAGCGAAGGGCGCCGGGGTTGTTGACGAGCACCGTGGGGAGGTCGGCGGCCGTTTCCGTGCGCGCCACGCAGCGGTCCCAGAGCGCGGGGTCGGCGACCTCGCCGCGCACGAAGGCGACGTCGCCGTCGAAGGGCGTGCCGGGCTCGTCACGGTCGATCACGGTGACCGCGGCCCCTTCCGCGACGAACCGCTCGACGATCGCGCGGCCGATGCCGCGCGACCCGCCGGTGACGATCGCCGCCTTGCCTTGGAGCTTCATGACGCGCACGTCCTCCGGGTCAGGGGGCCTCGACGCCCCAGTCGACGACCAGCGGCTGGCCTTCGTCGACCCAGCGGCGGAAGGCCGCCCGGTCGCCGCCCTCATGGATCTCGATCCGGATGCCGTCCGGCTGGCGGTAGTACGCCCAGCCGATGAGCGCCTCTTCGCGGCCGTCGATCCGGTTCGCGTACTCGAGCTCGTAGCCGGCCGTCTCCAGCTGCCGCGCGGCGGCCTCCATGTCGTCTGCCCAATAGCCGATGTGGTGCAGACGGGCCTGGCCGTCGGTGACCTCCCACGGCGATCCCGGCGCGCCCTCGAACAGCTCCACCCACGGCTTCGACCCGCTGCCGTAGCGCCCGCGGCCGCGGATGTGCTTGGTCCCGCCCTCGGCCCGGGGTGCGGTCACGACGTGGTCGATCTCGACGGGGCTGGACCACTGCGTGCCGAACATGAGGCTGAAGCGCTCTCTCCACGCGTCGAGATCGGGGACCGCGATGCAGATGTGCGAGATCTCCCAGTCCTTCGGGACGGTGCTGAGGTCGGCTGCGTTCATGGGTCGCTCCTCCTTGGTCTGGCGTGTGGTGGTCGGTGAGCCGGGCGCGCGTCGCGGCTGTCGCCTACGCGAAGATCAATCCGCTGTCGACGATCAGCGACTGCCCGGTGATGCTGTTGGCGCGCGGGCCGATCAGGAACTCGACGGCGTCCGCGATGTCGTCCGAGGTCTGGTTGCGCCGCAGCGAGGTGCCCTCGGCGATCGAGTCGAAGACCGCGTCGGGATCGTCGGTGTCCTGCGCCTCGGCGCTCCACATCGCGGTCTTTATCGCGCCCGGGCAGACCGCGTTGGCGCGGATCCCGTCCGGGCCGAGCTCGCGCGCGAGCGTGCGCGTCAGCCCGATCACCGCATGCTTGGACGCGACGTAGTTGGCGAACTTGGGGAAGCCGTCGCGGCCGGCGATCGAGGCGATGTTCACGATCGCCCCGCGCCCGCGCGGTCTCATCGCCCGCGCCGCGGCGCGGCAGACCAGGAACGTGCCGCGCGCGTTGACCGTCAGCACGGCGTCCCACTGCTCGACCGTCATGTCGACGAACGGCGTCGCCGCGACGATGCCGGCGTTGTTGACGACGCCGTAGAGGCCGCCGAGCCGCTCGTCGGCGTAGCGCACGGCCTCCTCGCACGACTGCTCGCTCGTGACGTCGAGTCGCAGCGCGTGCGCCTCGCCGCCGTCGTCGCGGATCCTCTGCGCGACCAGCTCGGCCGTGTCGGCGTCGATGTCGGTGACGAGCACCGCGTAGCCGGTCGCGGCCAGCCGCTCGGCGATCGTGGCGCCGAGGCCGCGACCCGCGCCGGTGACGAGCACCGCTTCTTGTTCGGACATGGATCTACCTTTCCGTAGTGAGAGTGCTTGCAGCAACGGCCGGGGTCACGTGCCGACCTCCAGCGATCCGGTGCGATGGCGACGGATCTGAGCCGAGACGGCGATCGCGATCACGAGCGCGGCGCCGTTGAAGACGGAGGTCACCCACGGGGCGGCGCCGACGAGCGTCAGCCCGCCGACCATGCTGCCGACGAAGAACAGCCCGAGGAAGGTCCCGAAGACGTTGTACTTGCCCGGCTGCCACGTCGTGGCGCCGAGAAAGACCGCCGCCACCGCGGGGACGATGAAGTTGACGCCGCCGACGGTCGGGTCGCCGTTGCCGGTCGAGGCGATCTGCAGCAGCCCGCCGACCCCCGCGATGACACCTGAGAAGACGAAACTCGTCAGGACCACCGGCTTGACCCGCACGCCCGTGAGGCGCGCCGCACTGAGATTGGAGCCGACGGCGAACAGCGTGCGTCCGTAGACGGTCTGCGTGATCCCGAACCACACGATCACGCCGAGCACGACCGCGAGCACGAACAGGTCCGGGATGCCCAGCAGCGTGCCGCTGCCGAGGTCCGTCAGCGTCTGCGACAGCCCGCTGCTGACCGGGATGCCCTTCGAGTACGCCTGCACCAGGCCGCTGATCACCGTCGCGGTGCCGAGCGTGGCGATCAGCGAGTTGACGCCCAGGTAGGCGACGATCACGCCGTTGACCAAGCCGATCGCGACGCCGACGACGATCGCCAGCACGACGACTGCCACCAGCGGCCAGCCGTGTCTGCTCATCATCCCGGCGCAGAGGATGCTGCTGAAGCCGAGCGTCGAGCCGACCGAGACGTCGAAGCGGCCGCCGATCAGCGGGATCATCAGGGCCAGCGCGAGCACCACGAGCACCGACTGCGTGATCGTGATCGTCTGGAAGTTGGCAGACGTCGCGAACGTGTCCGGCCGCAGCAGACAGAACACCACGACCATGATCGCGAACAGGATCGGCAGCCCGAGCCGCTCGAGCAGCACCGAGAGCGAGGCCCGCGCGGCCTGCGCGTCGTGTCCGGCCGGCGCGGCGTCGTCGCCGTGCGCGACGCTCTGCACGGCGCGGGCGGTCGAGTCTTCGGAAGTTGGAGTCATGTCTGGTCTCCGTCGCTGTACACGAGCTCTGTCAGGCGACTGCGTGTCGCCTGCGCGCCGACGACCTCGCGCGTGATGCGCCCGCCCTGCAGCACCAGCACGCGATCGGAGACGTCGGCAAGCTCCTCGAAATCCGATGCGACGAGGATCGCCCCCATGCCCTCGTCGACCGCGGCGTTGATCGCTGCGTAGAGATCAGCCCGCGCCCCGACGTCGACGCCCTGCGTCGGATCGTCGAGCAGCAGCAGAAGCGGTCTGCGCCGCAGCCACCGGGCGACGATCGCCTTCTGCATGTTCCCGCCCGAGAGCGTGCCGAGCAGCGCCCGATCGCCCGCGGTGCGGATGCCGAACTGCGCGATGTCGGCGCGTGCCGCGGCTCGCTCCATGCCGTGGCGCAGGCGTCCGCCACGGCGGAAGCGGACGATGTCGGCGGCCGAGAGGTTCTCGCGCACCGTCATCGACAGCATCGCCGCGTCCAGCTCGCGGCGCTCGGGGATGTACGCCACCCCGAGCCCCATCATCTGCTGCACGCTCGACGGCTCGACGTCGCGCCCGCCGACGCTGAGTCGCTGCGCCTCGCCCCGGTCGGCGCCGAACAGCATCCGCAGCAGCTCGGTCCGCCCGGAGCCGAGCAGCCCCGCGATCCCGACGATCTCCCCCTGCTTGACGTCGAGGTCGACGCCCTTCAGCGGACCGCCGCGCAGCCCGCGCACCGACAGCGCAGCGGCCGACTGCGGCCGCCGCCGATGGGTGCTCATGACGTTCTCGACGGGACGTCCGACGATCAGGTGGACGAGGTCGCGCTCGCTCAGCCCGCGCGTCGGCCGCGTCTCGACGTGGCGCCCGTCGCGCAGGACCGTCAGCGCGTCGGTCAGGTTGACGATCTCGTCGAGCCGGTGCGAGACGTAGAGGATGCTCTGACCGCGGCGCCCGTATCGGCGCAGGCTCTCCAGCAGCACCTCGACCTCGTGCTCGGGCAGCGCCGCGGTCGGCTCGTCGAGGACGAGCAGCGACGCCGCCCCCTCGCCGTCGTCCCGCTCGTCCTGCAGCGCCCGCGCGATCGCGACCATCGTGCGAGTCGCCGGCCGCAGGTCCCCGATCAGCGACTCCGCCGTCGCCTCGATCTCGAAGCGCTCCAGCAGCCCGTCTGTCCGGCGCCGCAGCCGACGCCAGTCGATCGCGCCGAGCCGCCGCGGGAAGCGGCCGCCCAGCGCGAGGTTCTCGGCGACCGTCATCGTGCCGATGACGCCCGGGTTCTGGTGCACGAAGCGCAGCCCCAGACGCCGGGCGATCTCCGGCGTGTTCGAACGCGCCGCGATCTCCTCTTCTCCGACCAGCAGCTCGCCCGCGTCGCCGCGGTGCACGCCGGC
This sequence comes from Conexibacter sp. CPCC 206217, assembly GCF_030646165.1. Taxonomy (GTDB): domain Bacteria; phylum Actinomycetota; class Thermoleophilia; order Solirubrobacterales; family Solirubrobacteraceae; genus Conexibacter. The sequence goes on from NZ_JAUTDO010000001.1 coordinate 886,424, forward strand.
GAGGATCTTGATCAGCGTCGACTTCCCGGAGCCGTTGCCGCCGATCAGGCCGTGGATGCTCCCGTCGCCGACCGCGAAGCTCACGTCGTCGAGCGCCTGCGTCGCGCCGAACGCCTTTGAGACGTGCGACAGGCGCAGCGCGGCGGCGGGCTCCTCGGTCACCCCGACCCGTCGCTCGGCATCCAGCGCGGCGCCGCCGTTCATCTGCCCGTCCACATCTTCGTGTAGATGGCCTTGAAGTCGACCGGCACTCTCACCGGGCTGCCCGGCTCACCGACGTTCTCTCTGTCGACGTAGGCGAAGCCGCTGCCCTCGTTGGGCAGTCTCTCCGGGTCCTCGCCGGCGAGCAGGCGGTTGACCGTGCTGGCGACGCCCCAGGACATCATCTCCCACGGCAGCAGCGTCCCCGAGTTGGCGATCTCCATCCCGCCGCTGCGGATCTTGTCGCGGCTCTGCGTCAGGCCGTCGCCGCAGCAGACGACCTTGTCTCTGGCGAAGATCGGCCCCGCCAGCGAGGAGGCGAGCACGAAGTCGCTCGCGTAGGCGACCGCGTTGGTGCCCGGATGGGCGTTGAGCGCGGTCTGGGCGATCTGCGTGCCGGGATTGGGCCATTGCGCGACGTTGAACCCGGCGTTGTTGAGTCTGCAGTCCGGACAGTTCTCCTTCATGAACTCAGTCCACTTGTCCCAGTATGCGACCCAGAAGACCTGGTCGGCGCCCGAATTGACGTAGGCGACCTCGGGCTTCTCGACGCCCTTCTCTCTCAGCACCGCGAGCATCACCCGCGCGTCGCTGACGCCGCGGTCGGCGAACAGTCTCGCGACGTCTGTGGTGCCGCCGTACCGCGGTGAGACGAACAGCGACGGGCCGCCGTCGAACGCCGGGTTGTCGCAGTTGAGGCCGAACAGGTCGACGACCGGGATCCCGGCCGCCTTGGCGGCCTGCAGCGCGCTCTTGATCGGCGGGCAGTCGACCGACTCGATCACGATCGCGTCGGCCTTGGCGGCGATCGCGGTGCGGATCACCTGGTTCTGAATTGCCGTGCTGCCCTGGGTGTCGGGCGCCTCCACCGTCCAGCCGAGGATCTTCCCGGCGTCTCTGAAGTAGCGGACGCCGTCGGCACATGCCTCGAACTTGTCGCCACAGCCGACCCACCAGATTCTCTTGCCGCTCACCGCTCTCGGGCCGGTCGGCGTCGGGCCCTCCAGTCTGGCGGCCGCCTTCGCCTCGGCGAGCGTCTGTGTCGTGCCGCTCGCGGACGTGCCGGTCTGCGACGTGCTCGCCGGCGACGAGCCCGTGCTCTGGTCCTCAGAGCTGGACGAACCGCAGCCCGCCACCGCCAGCGCCGCGGCGATCACCGCCGCCGCGCTCGCACAGGACGCCTTGCGGATGAGCCGGCGCGTGATCGCGCGCCGCTCGACATGCCTCTCCATGCTGCTCTCCTCCTCGACAGCCTTACGTTGCGTTTTTCACGCTATCTGTTTGTCTGAGTAACTGTCAAGCAGATCATCTGACAGCCGCGAGGGCACGCCGGGCCAGCGGCCGAAAAGACGGCTCATCCCCTGCAAATGGCGGGTTTCTCAGGCGACGTCGAGACGAGGCGCTGTCGCCGCAGGCGCCAACAGGACCGCCACATGGGGCCGTGCAGTCAGCTATTCGCCTCTCGGAGCAGCCCGGCGGCCGCGGAAGGCCGCCGGGCGGTCGCGGGCGGTCGCGGGCGGTCGCCGGCGCCCCGCGGCGGCGGCGCGGCGACCGTCGCGCTAGGCGACGGTCTGCGCGAGCTCGTGCGGGATGATCGAGTCGATCCAGTCCATGTGCTCGGCCATCGCTCTGTGCGCGCCGAGCGGATCCTGCGCCTCGATCGCCGCGAGGATCTTCCGATGCTGCTGCAGCGCCTCGTCGGCAACCAGATAGGTCTGCTGCAGGCTGCGCGACAGCGCGTCACGCAGTCCGGTCACCACCGCCTCCATCGCGCGGTTGCCGCTCGCCTCCGCGATCACGCTGTGGAACTCCAGGTCCGCCTCCATCGTGCGCTCGCGCGAGCTGCCGAGCCCCAGCCGCATCTCGTCGAGCGCGGCGTGCATCCGCCCCAGCAGCTCCGGGGAGCGCCGCACGGCTGCCAGTCGCGCCGTCTCGCACTCGACCAGCCTTCGCATCGCGCCGAGCTCGCGGAGGTCGGCCATCCCCAGCGTCAGCAGCAGCTGCAGCGGGCGGCTGAGCGCGCGGCTCAGCTCGCCCACCACGAACTGGCCGGTCGCCCGGCCCTGTCTGATGACGCCGACCGACTCGAGCATCCGCAGACCCTCGCGCACGGAGGAGCGCCCGACGCCATAGCGCTCGGCCAGCTCTCTCTCGGTCGCGACGAAATCGCCCGACGCGAGGCGATGCTCCGCGATCTCCAGCAGCAGTCTCTCGGCAACGAGCTCGTACGTGTTGGCCCGGGCGATCCTTTCGCTCATCGTTTCCTTCTCTGCCATGACATCGCGGCGTCGTCGACGTGTAGCTAGCGAGAGTATCGATCCACCCCGGCGCATCCCTCACCAGTGAGAGCCGGCGATCAGGCGGCGGCGCTCATGCCCGCACCCAGCCCCCGTCGACGACCAGCGTCTGCCCGGTGATGAACGCGGAGTCGTCCGATGTCAAGAACGACAGCGCGCCGACCAGGTCGGCCGGAAGCTCCGGCCGCTTGATCGCCTGCTGCTGGGAGATCTGCCCGAAGAAGTCCTTCGACGCCTGGACCCCGGACTCGGTCGTCTTCGTGCGCACGACGCTCGGCGCGATCGCGTTCACCGTCACGCCGTCCTCGCCGACCTCCTCGGCGAGACACCGCGTGAAGCCGATGATCCCGCCCTTGCTCGCGGTGTAGTGCGTGAAGCCCGGGAAGCCGGTGTGGAACGTCGTCGAGGCGACGCTCACGATGCGCCCGTATCTGCGCTCGATCATCCCCGGCACGAACGCCTTGCCGAGGTGGAACAACGAGTCCAGGTTCGTCGTCAGGACTCGGCGCCACTCCTCGAAGTCGAGCTCGACGAACGGCGTGTTCGGGTAGATGCCGGCCGAGTGGACGAGAATGTCGACGGAGCCGAGCTCCTCGCCGATGCGCGCGGCAGCCGCGGCGACGGCCTCGGGCGAGGTGATGTCCGTCTCGATCGCCGTCGCGTCTCCGCCTGCGGCGCGACACAGCTCCTCGGTCTCCGCCCCGCCGGCGATGTCGAGGATCGCCACGCGCGCACCGTCCTGCGCCAGCCGCTCGCAGAATGCCTGGCCGATTCCGTTCGAGCCGCCGGTGACGACGGCGAGCTTGCCTTGCTTGCCCAACATCTCTCTCCTCCAGTCGCCCTCTCGACCACCAACGGCAAGAGCGCTTATCTGTTTGTCAGACAAGATAGGCGGTCTGTCAAGCTGGGCACCCGATGCGGGGTCGCAGCTCGCGCCGTCAAGCCTCGCCGTTGAGCTCGGCGACCGCCGCGCCGAACCGGTCCAGCTCCCGCTCGATCTGGCCGCGATCGGCCGACGGAACCCAATGGATGGCCCGCTCGACGCCCGCTGCGCGCAGGCGCTCCAGCGCGGCCGCGTCGGCCGGCGCATCCATCGCGTACACCGGGATGCGCCGCCCGGCCGCCTCGGCGCGGGCACGCAGCTCCGCGATCCGGGGCAGCTCGTCGATCGCGTTGTTGGGAAACCACACGTCGCCGAACGCAAGCACGCGATCGAGCACCGTCGGCCCGTTGCCGCCGACGAGGATCGGCGGGTGCGGACGCTGGACCGGCTTGGGCCAGGAGAGGATCCGCTCGAAGCTCACGTACTCGCCCTGGTAGCTGGCCTCCTCCGCGCTCCAGATCTCCTTCATCGCCTCCACCTTCTCCCGCAGGACCGCCATCCGCACGCGAGCGTCGAGACCGTGATTGGCCATCTCCTCGCGGTTCCAGCCGGCGCCGACGCCCAGCTCCATCCGGCCGCCCGAGAGGTGGTCGACGCTGGCGACCTGCTTGGCGGTGATGATCGGATCGCGCTGGGCGACCAGGCAGATCCCGCTGCCGACACGCAGCCGGGAGGTCGCCTGCGCCGCGGCGGTGAGCGCCACGAAGAGGTCGTACGTATGCAGGTACTTGCGAGCCAGAGGTCTTCCGTCCGGTGCGACGGTGCTGCCTGCCGGGATGTGGGTGTGCTCCGCGAAGTGCAGCGCGACATGCCCGCGCTCCTCCACGAGCGCGGCGAGCACGCCGGGTCCGGTTGCCTCGTGACTCGCGAAGTAGCTGATCGCTGTTTCCATTCGGACCTCGATGCTTCGAGCTCGCGCGGCGGCTTGATGGCGAAACGGCACCTTGGCGGCCGATTCAGCGCACGCTGATCTGTTTCTCAGACAATATGCTTCCGCCCAAGCATGAGCAAGGACGATCCGCTCCCACCACTCAGCGCCGTACGGCTCCAACGCCCTGGTCGTCGGCCGTCGCGGCGACCGACATGCTCCTGGCCGCGTCGGGGCGACGGTGCAGCAGGTTGATGACGATCCCCAGCAGCGCGGTGAGCACGACCATCGCCATCACGATCAGGTGCAGTTGGGTGGCGTACGTGCCGCCGTGGCCGGGGGCTCCGGCGGCCACCGCGGCGGCGGTCGGTGCGGCCAGGTGGCTTCGCAGCAAGGCCGCGAGGACGGCGGCGTAGGCGCCGACGACGACGGCCTCGCTGCCCAGCCGCATGAAGTTCAGGACCCCCGCGGCCGTGCCGCTGCGATCGGGCGGCACGGCGGTGAGCGCCTCGCCGTCGACCAGGCCGATCGGGAGGCCGAATCCGAACCCGAGCAGGATCATCGGCACGACCAGCGCCCACAGCGTCGTCTGCGGTGCGAACAGCAGCAGGCCGACGTCGCCGAGGCAGAGGAGGATCAGGGCGGCGTTGATCACCGTCATCGCCCCGATCTTCGGGATGCGCGCGATCAGGACCGACGCGATGATCGGGCCGGCGAGCACGGGCACTGTCATCGGCAGCATGACCAGGCCCGCGGTGCCGGCCGACATGCCGTGCACGGCGCTGAGCGCGACCGGCAGGTAGCTCAGCACGGTGACGTAGCCGACCGCGCAGGCGACCGGGACCAGGACGATCGCCAGGAACCGCCTGTTGCGCAACAGCGAGAAGTCGACCGCCTTGCGATCCGGGTCGGGCACGATCTCGACGTCCGGCACGAGCCGGTGGCCCAGCAGCGCGACCGCCGGCACGAGGCCGACGAGGCCGAAGACCCCGCGCCAGCCGACCAGCGCGACGAGTCCGCCGGAGATCGTCGGTCCCAGCGCGAGCCCGAGGCCGAGCGTGGCGCCGAACAGCGCGAACGCGCGGTTGCGGGCGGCGCCGGTGAACGTGTTGGACAGCAGCGCGGACGCACCCGTCGCGATCGCCGATCCGCCGGCGCCGGCGAGGACTCGGGCGACGTCGAGCATCAACAGGGTGCTCGCGACGGCGCTCAGGATCGACGCCGCGAGCATGATCACCAGTCCCAGCAGGAACGTCGTGCGATAGCCGACGTGATCGGAGGCGACGCCCCAGACGAGCACGAAGAGGGCGAAGGCGACGTTGAAGCCGTTGATCACCCACTGCAGCGCGGTCGCCGAGTCGCCGAGGTCGTCGGAGATCGCCGGGAGCGCGATCGCGGTGCCCGAGATGCTGATCGGCATCACGAACACCGCCAGCAAGGCCACCGCGAGGAACAGCCGCTGCCGGCGGACCGCGTCGTCCGACGCGCTCACTGATCCGGCATCAGGTCGACCAGCACGGTTCCGCTGCCGTCCGTTCGGCGCAGGCGCTCGAGCGCCGGGCCGAGCGTGTCGAGCGTGAACCGCTGCGCGACGCGGAACAACTCGGGGCGGGTGCGGGCCAGCACCTCGACGCGTGCGACGTCCGCGGCGCGGTCGCCTGCCGCGACCGCTTCGAGCCAGCGGCTGACGCTGACGCCCTCCAGGCGCAGCTCGGTCGGCAGCAGCTCGGACGCGCGCATCCCGACCGGCTCGCCGGACAGGTCGCCCCACTGCAGGACTGACCCTCCGCGCGCGAGAAAGGCCCACAGCGCGTGGCCGTCGGGGCCGCCGTGGGCGTCGGCGACGGCAGCCGCGGCACGGCCGTCGAGGATCCGCGCGAGCTCCGCGCGCCAGCCCGCGTCGCTGGTCGCGACCGCCGGCACGCCGAAGCCGGCGGCGACGCGCTCCGCCGACGCGACCCTGCGCACGACGGCGACGACGTCGTAGCCGCGGTCCTGCGCGTCGGCGAGAAGGATGCGTCCCAGGGCCGAGGCGGCGCCCGAGACGATCAGCGGGCCGTCGTCGCCCGTCCGCGCCGTTGTGCGCTCGAACGCTCGCAGCACCATCTGGGCCGTCAGCGCGTTGACGTACAGCTGCGCGGCGACGTCGTCGGGGACCTCGTCGGAGACGGCGAAGACCCGCTCGGGCGTCAGCGCGATCCGCTCGCGCACGACGCCCCAGGCGGGGAACGTCCCGACGCGGTCGCCGGGCGCGAGGGGGCTGTCGGCCGGCGCGTGCTCCACGATGCCGACCGCTTCGCTGCCGAGCGGCCGCTCGCCCGCCCCGAGCAGATTGCCGAGGTGCAGCGCCGCGCGCCGCACCCGCACCGTCACGAGGTCAGATGCTGGTTCGGGATCGTCGACGTCACGCACGAACGGGACGCCGGAGGGATCCAGGAAAGCGGCCTTCATATCGCAACGTGGTCGTCAGGTAACAGGTCGATCATGCGTGCCTCCAAGCACTTGGCCCCGCCGAGGGGCTGGGGTACCGCAACCGTAGCAATGTTATTGGTCGACCATTCACAAATACGCTAGGCTCTCGTTCATGGCACGCCCCCGAACCTTTGACGAAGCCGACGTGGTCGTCACCGCGCGCGAGCTGTTCTGGCAGCGCGGCTTCGACGGCGCCAGCATGAGCGACCTCTGCGAGGCGACCGGCGTCGCCTCGCAAAGCCTGTACCGCGTCTTCGGCAGCAAGCACGGGCTGTTCGTCCGCACGCTCGAGGACTACTGCGACCGCCAGCTGGCCGGCCTCGCACGCGCGCAGGGCGCCGATCGCCCCCCGTGGGAGTGGTTGATGGCGGCGGTCACCTTCGAGGACGGCGGGCGCGTCGACCTCGGACCGGACGGCTGCTTCCTCTCCTCGTCGAGCACCGCTCGCTCGCGCATCGACGCCGACGTCCGCGCCGCCGCGCAGCGCACCTACGAGCGCATCCGCGAGCTGTTCGCTGTCATGCTCGAGCGCGCTCGCGCGGCCGGCGACGTGCGTGCCGACATCGATGTCGACGACGCGGCGATGGCGCTGCTGACCGCGATGCAGGGGATCGAGTTCCTGCGCAAGTCCGGCATCCAGGAGGAGCGCTTCGAGCAGGCCAAGCGCTCCACCGTCGCGATGCTCACCGCCGCGTACGCCGGCGCGACCGCATGAGCGCCGCGCCGGCCGGCGCGGGCTGCGCCCACAGTCCGCCGAGGCCTTCGGGGCCACGGGCGATGCGCGCCGCGTCGGCGTCTTCCACCTCGGCGAGCGTCGGCGGCGACCACGCCGGCTGACGGTCCTTGTCGACCACCATCGCGCGGATCCCCTCCGCGAAGTCGGCCGTGCCCAGCAGCCCGCACGAGGTCCGCAGCTCGGCTTCGAGGCATGCCTCCAGCGTTCTCAGCCCGGCCGCGCGGCGAAGTGCGGCAAGCGTCACCTTGACGGAGGTCGGCGAGGCCGCGGAGAGCGCGGCGAGCGGCTCCTCCCTTCCCGCGACCAGCAGGCGCGCCGCGATCTGCTCGGCGTCGTCGCCGGCGTAGCAGGCGTCGATCGCCTCGCGCTCGGAGGCGAGCGCCGCCGCGGGCGGCGGCCCGCTGCGCTGCGTGGCCGCGTCGATCGCCGCGGCCGGGTCGCCGTCGCGCAGGTCGGCGACCAGCTGCTCCAGCTCGGCGGCGGCGACAAAGCGGTCGGCGAAGCCGCACGCGAGCGCGTCCCCGGCGCCGATCCGCGCAGCCGTCAGGCCGATGTGGGTGCCGAGCTGCCCCGGCGCGCGCGACAGCAGGAACGTGCCGCCGACGTCGGGCGCGAAGCCGATCATCGTCTCCGGCATCGCCCATGTCAGCCGCTCGGTCGCGACGCGGTGGCGGGCGTGGCCGCTGAGGCCGACGCCGCCGCCCATCACGACGCCGTCCATCAGCACGACGACGGGCTTGGATGACGCCGCGATGCGCGCGTTGAGGTGGTACTCCTCGCGCCAGAAGCGCTCCGCGAAGCCGTCGCCGTCGAGCGCTGACCGGCGCAGCGCGACGATGTCGCCGCCGGCGCAGAAGCCGCGCTCGCCGGCGCCGTCCAGCAGCACCGCGCGCACGCGCGGGTCCCGCTCCCAGCCGGCCAGCGCCGCGTCGATCGCGCGCACCATCGGCAGCGTCAGCGCGTTGATCGCGCGCGGGCGGTTGAGCGTGATGCGGCCGAGCGCGCCCTCGACGCCGACGATGACCTCGTCCATCCGCTCAGCCCGGGAAGTTGAGGCTGACGCGCGACTGCTCGTCGGCCGGCCAGCGGCTCGTGACGACCTTTCCGCGCGTGTAGAAATGGAAGCCCTCCGGCCCGTACAGGTGCGTGTCGCCGAACAGCGAGTCGCCCCAGCCGCCGAAGCTGTAGTAGCCGACGGGGACGGGGATCGGCACGTTCACGCCGACCATGCCGGCCTGCACCTCCTGCTGGAAGCGACGCGCGGCGGCGCCGCTGGAGGTGAAGATCGCGGCGCCGTTGCCGTACGGATTGCTGTTGATCAGCGCGAGCGCGTCGTCGAGCGTCTCGGCGCGCGTGATGCCGAGCAGCGGACCGAAGACCTCGTCGTCGTAGACGTCCATCCCGGGCTCGACGCCGTCGAGCACCGTCGGGCCGACGAAGTACCCGTCGCGCGCGGTCGCCGGCGCGTCGCGGCCGTCGAGCACGACGCGCGCGCCGGCGCGCGCGCCGCGCTCGATGTAGTCGACCACGCGGTCGCGGGCGGCCCGCGTGATCAGCGGCCCCATCTCGGAGCCTTCCTCTGCCGCGGCGCCGATTCTCAGCGCCCGCACGCGCTGCGCGACCGCCTCCACGAGCGGCTCGGCGACCGCGCCGACGGCGACCGCGACGGAGATCGCCATGCAGCGCTGGCCGGCGGAGCCGAACGCAGCCGAGACGACCGCGTCGGCCGCCTGCCCGACGTCGGCGTCCGGCAGCACGACGACGTGGTTCTTCGCGCCGCCGAGCGCCTGCACGCGCTTGCCGCGCGCTGCGGCGCGCTCGTAGACGGCGCGCGCGATCGGCGTCGAGCCGACGAAGCTGACCGCCGCCACCTCCGGGTGGTCGATCAGGCCCTCGACAGCGGCACGGTCCCCCTGCACGACGTTGAGCACGCCGGGCGGGACGCCGGCCTCGGCCGCCAGCTCGGCCAGCAGCAGCGACGCCGACGGATCGCGCTCGGACGGCTTCAGCACGAACGTGTTGCCGCACGCCAGCGCGACGGGGAACATCCACAGCGGAACCATCGCGGGGAAGTTGAACGGCGTGATGCCGACGCAGACGCCGACCGGCTGACGCAGCGAGAAGGTGTCGATCCCACCGGCGACCTGCGGCGAGTAGGAGCCGCGCAGCAGCTGCGGCGCCGCGCACGCCAGGTCGACGATCTCCAGCCCGCGCGCGATCTCTCCCGCAGCGTCGTCGAGCACCTTGCCGTGCTCGGAGGAGATGATCCGCGCCAGCTCCCCAGCGTGGGCGAGCAGCGCCCCGCGCAGCCTGTGGATGATCGGCAGCCGGCGCGACATCGGCAGCGTCCCCCAGGCGGCGCCGGCGGCGACCGACGAGGCGACGGCGGCGTCGACCGTCGCAGCGTCGGCGAGCGCGACCGCCTTCGTCGCGGCACCGGTCGCGGGATCGTGGACCGGGAGCGTCGCGGCGCCGGGCGCGCTGACGCGCCCGCCGTCGATCCAGTGCTCGACGAGGGAGTTCGCGCCGGCAGTCGTCTCGGTGCCGGCCTGCTGGGTGGAGGACATGCGCCGACGATAGGCAAGCCGGCACCGCCGTCCAATAGAGGACACCTCCACTTGAAGTAGTTCTCGGTGTGCACTCCCTCCATGGCGCTACGCGGTCCCCGCGGCGATGATCGTCGCCCGCAAGCAGCGAGAGAGAGCGAGTCAGCGATGCGAGCCGCCGTCGTCCGGCAGCCGTCGGGCCCCTTCGAGATCGAGCAGGTGCGAGACCCCGAACCGGCGGCGGGCGAGATCCTCGTGCAGGTCGCCGCCTGCGGCGTCTGCCACACCGACCTTCACGTCCACGACGGCAGCGTCCCGTTCCCCTTTCCGTGCGTGCTCGGCCACGAGGTGTCGGGCAAGATCGCCGCCGTCGGCGACGGCGTCGTCGACCTGCGGGTGGGCGATCGCGTTGCCGCCGGGTTCATCATGCCGTGCGGCAGCTGCCGGCTCTGCGTCGCCGGCCGCGAGGAGCTGTGCGAGCGGTTCTTCGCCCACAACCGGCTCAACGGGACGCTCTACGACGGTCGCACGCGACTCTATGACGCCGACGGGGGACCATTGGCGATGTACTCGATGGGCGGCCTCGGCGAGCTCGCCGTGATGCCCGAGCTGGCGGCCGCGCGGATCCCCGCCGGGCTGCCGCTCGCCGACTCGGCGATCTTCGGCTGCGCGATGCTGACCGCCTACGGCGCCGCCCACCACGTCGCGGCGCTCCAGCCCGGCGAGTCGGTCGCCGTCGTCGGCGCCGGCGGGGTCGGGATCAGCCTCGTGCAGGTAGCCCGCGCGCTCGGCGCCGCGCAGGTGATCGCCGTCGACCTCGCCGCCGACAAGCTCGCCGCCGCGCAGCGCGCCGGTGCCGGTGCGGTCGTCGACGCCAGCGCCGTCGATCCCGTCGCCGCGGTGCGGGAGCTGACCGACGGCCGCGGCGCCGACGTCGTGTTCGAGGCGATCGGACTGCCGGCGACGTTCCGGCAGGCGACCGAGATGGCCGCCGACGGCGGCCGCTGCACGATGATCGGGATCGCGCCGGCCGGCCGCCTCGGCGAGGTCGAGATCACCCGCCTGGTGCGGCGCAAGCTGCAGATCCTGGGCTCCTTCGGCGGCCGTCCGCGGACGGATCTCGCCGAGCTGATGCGGATGACGCTCGCCGGGCTGCTCGATCCTACCGCGGCGATCGGCCGGCGCTTCTCGCTCGACCAGGTCGACGAGGCCTACGGGCTGCTGGCGCGCGGCGAGATCGTCGGCCGCGCGATCGTCGAGATGTGACGGCGACGGCGGGGGCTCTACCCTGCACCGCATGTCCGCATCCGCCGACGACGAGCTGCTCGCGATCGAGCTGCTCGCCGGCGGCGCTTCGCTGGAGCAGCTGGCGCAGCGTCTCGCACGGGCGCGCGCCGACGCCATCGACGACGAGGACGCGCGCGAGCGCCTCGACGCGCTGGAGGCCGCAGCGCAGCAGCTCTACCGGATGCGCGCGGAGGACCGCCGGCGGCTGCAGGCGATGGCGGTGCTCAACCGCACCACGGCAGACCTCGCCGGCCTGCTCGACGTGGACGACCTGCTGCAGACGATCTGCAGCCGCGCGCGGACGCTGCTCGGCACCGACACCGCGTACATCACGCTGATCGACGAGCAGCGCGGCGACACGTTCGTGCGCGCCACGTCCGGCGTCGTCTCAGCCAGCTTCCGCCGCATGCGGCTCGGCTTCGGCGTCGGGCTCGGCGGGCTCGTCGCCGACAGCGGCATCTCGGTCGCGACCAGCGACTACAGGGCCGACGACCGCTTCGCCCACGCGAGCAGCGTCGACCGGCTCGTCGAGGCGGAGGGCCTGCGCGCGATCGTCGGCGTCCCGCTGCGACGGCGCGACGAGGTGCTGGGCGTGCTGCTGTCGGGCTCCCGCACCACGCGTCCGTTCGAGCCAGGCGACGTGGCGCTGTTCGAGACGCTTGCGACGCACGCCGCGATCGCGATCGAGAACGCCCACCTGTTCGAACGCGCGCGCGACAGCTATCGCGAGCTGCAGCGCACCAGCGCAGCGCTCAGACAGCGCAACCGCGAGGTGCAGGAGGCCGCCGCGCTGCACCAGCAGCTCGCGACGCTCGTCGCCGAGGGCGGCTCGGCCGACGAGGTGCTGGAGGAGGTCGGCCGTCGCGTCGGGGGTCGCCTGGAGCTGCTCGCCGACGACGAGCCGGAGCAGGCCGGCGCCGCACGCGCCGACACGGGCGCCGCCGGCGCGAGTGCCGGCGCACACGTCGGCGCCGGCGTGCGCGACTTCCCCGTCGCGGTCGCGCTCGGCGGCGACCGTGTCGCACGCCTGCGCTGGTGGCCGCCCGACGGCGGCGCGGACGACTTCCACGCCGAGCTGGTGCAGCGCAGCGCGGTGATACTCGCCGGGCTGCTGCTCGCCCAGCGCGCCCGCTCCGACGTCGACCACCGTCGCCGTGCCGAGTTCCTGACGGCGCTGCTGGAGCCCGGCGAGCCGGCGGCCGAGCTGGTCGCGCGGGGCGCGGCACGGATCGGCCTGTCGCTGAAGGCGCCGGCCATCCTGCTCGTCGCCGACCCGCCGCCGAGATCGGACCGCTGGGCGCAGCTGCGGATCACCCGCGCCGCCGCCGCCGAGAGCGGGGCGGCCGGCGAGCTGGACGGCCACGTCGTCGTGCTCGTGCCGGGCGACGACGCGGGCGCGGTGGCCGAGCGCTGGGCGAAGCTGCTCGCCGCCGACGGCGCGCCGGCGGCGGCGGGCGTCAGCGAGCCGGCGGCCGGCATCGCGGGACTGCGCAGCGCCTACCGCGAGGCGCGCGACGCGCTCGGGCTGCGACGCGCGCTCGGCCACGACGCCGGGATCGCGCGCGCCCGCGAGCTGGGGCTGTTCGCGCTCGTCTTCGGACACGGACCACCGGACGGCCTGCACGACTACCTGCGGCGCACGCTCGGACCGCTCCTGGACCACGACGCCGCACGTGGCGAGCCCACGCTGCTGACGACGCTGGAGGCGTACTTCGAGGAGCAGGGCCAGCTCACCCGCACCGCACGCCGGCTCGACATCCACGTCAACACGGTCTACCAGCGCCTGGAGCGGCTCGACGCGCTGCTCGGCAGCGACTGGCGGACCCCTGACAGACAGCTCGAGCTCGCCTTCGCGATCCGCGCCAACCGCATCGCCGCCGACCTCGGCCACGAACGGAGAAGGCCGGCGTGAACCAGCCGACCTCCTGACCCGGCGGCCGGCTCGCCGTCAGCCCGCCCCGCGCCCCGCACGCGCATCGGCGACGGCGCGGATCCCCTCGGCGAAGCCGGGCGTCGAGAGGAAGTCGCACGAGATGCGCAAGCCGTGCGCGAGGCACTCCTCCAGCGTCGGCAGGCGGGCCGCGGCTCGCAGCGCCCGCAGCGCCACGGCGACGGCCGCCGGCGGCTGCCGCGCGAGCGTCTCGCCCGCCCGTCGCGCTTCCGCCTCCGGACGAGCGCGCAGCGCGGCGAGGATCTCCGTCGCGTCGTCGTGCGCGTACGCCGCGGCGATCCACGGCCACGCCTGCGCCAGCGTCCCGCGCGGCACCAGCCGCGTCGACGAGAGCGAGGCGACGCGGCGCCCGAGCGCGGCATACACGTCGCCTTCGCAGAGGTCCTCGGTGAGCGCGGCGAGCGCGGCGGAAGGCACCACGACGTCGGCCAGCCCCACGGTCAGCGCGTCGCGCGCGCCGACGCGCGCGCCCGTCAGCGCAAGGTGCGTGCCGAGCTCGCCGGGCGCGCGTGAGAGCAGCCACGTGCCGCCGACGTCGGGCGCGAAGCCGATCGACACCTCGGGCATGGCGGCATCCAGCCGCTCTGTCGCGACGCGGTGCGAGGCGTGCCCGGCGAGGCCGATCCCGCCGCCCATCACGATCCCGTCCATGATCGCGACGATCGGCTTGGGATAGCGTGCGATGCGGGCGTTGAGGTGGTACTCGGCCCGCCAGAAGGCGCGCGCCGCCGCGCCGTCGGAGAGCGCCGACTGCCGCAGTGCGACGACGTCGCCCCCGGCGCAGAAGCCGCGCTCGCCGGCGCCGTCCAGCAGCACGACGCGCACCTCGGGATCGTCTTCCCAGGCGCGCAGCGCCGCGTCGAGCGTGTCGACCATGGGCGTGGTCAGCGCGTTGATCGCGCGCGGCCGGTCGAGCGTCAGGTGACCGAGGGCGCCCTCGCGCGCGACGCAGACGCCCGCGCCCGCCGCGCCGCGCAGCCGCCGCTCGCCGGGCGCCGTCATCGTCGCCTCACCTCAGCCGTCGGTATGCCGCGGGCCGAATGAGGCAGGCGAGGCGGTCGGATCGTGCGGCCGGTGCGCGCGGCCTCGCGCGCGGCCACGGCGACGGCCAGCGCACGCAGCCCGTCGAGGCCGCTGGAGGCCGGCTCGCCGACGCCCGCGATCGCCGCCTGGAACGCGGCGACGCCCACCGCGTACGGATCCTCGTACGGGGGCGTCGCGAGCAGCCTCTCGACGTCGCGGCGCCACAGCGACAGGCGCGTGCCGGGCGCGACCGAGAGCCCGTCGGAGGCGATCGCCGCCGCTTCGGTCCCGAGCAGCTCCAGACGCGTGCCCGCGTGGTCGAGCGTGAGCGTGGCGTCGAAGCCGACCAGCGTCCCGCCCGCGGTCGCCATCGTCCCGGCGGCCGTCTGAGCGACGGAGCGCGGCGCATGGGCCGTCATCGCGCTGACCGCGACGATCTCGTCGTCGAGCAGGAAGCGCACGAGATCGGCTTCGTGGACGATCAGGTCGAGGATCACGCCGCCGCCGGCGCCGCTGGTGCGGCGCCAGTCGTGGGCGACGTCGACCGCGAAGCGATGCGCCAGCGAGATGCTCTGGATCTGGCCCAGCTGGCCGTCCGCGACCAGCTCGCGCAGGCGCCTGATCCAGGGCAGGCAGCGCAGATGCTGGTCGACGGCCAGCACGACTCCGGCGCGCGCGCAGGCATCGACCATCTCGGTGCCGGCCGCGACGTTCGTCGCCAGCGGCTTCTCACAGAAGACGTGCTTGCCCGCCGCGGCGGCCGCCAGCACCTGATCGTGGTGGCGGTCGTTCGTCGAGCTGACGTAGACCGCGTCGATCGCGGGATCGGCGAGCAGCTCGTCGACCGTCGCGCAGGCGCGCGGCACCGCGTGCTCGGCCGCGAACCGCCGCGCGCGCTCGAGCGAGCCGCTGGCGACCGCCTCGATCGTGGCGCCCGGCGCGCTGCGGATCGCCGCGACCATCCGCTTGCCGGCGATCGCGCTCGCTCCGATCAGGCCCCAGCCGATCGGTCGCGACGATGCGCGCGGACCGTCCGCGCCGAGCGCCGCCTGCGTGCCGCCTGCGCTCATCTCGCGCCCGCGTCCCGGCGGATCGCGGAGCGGTAGCCGGCGTTGAGACCGCCGTCGACGACCAGCGGCACGCCGACGACGAGGCTGGCGTCGTCGGAGGCGAGGAAGGCCGCGACGGCGGCGATCTCCTGCACCGTCCCGAACCGCCCGATCGGCTGCGCGCCGCCGAGCGCCGCGCGCCCGTCGACGCCGTGGGCGTCGAACTCGGCGATCAGCCGGTCCATCATCGGCGTCTCGATCATCCCGGGGCAGATCGCGTTGACGCGGATGCCGAGATGCGCGACCTGCAGCGCAACCGACTTCGTCAGCACGGTGATCGCGCCCTTGGAGGCGCTGTAGGCGGGAAAGCCCGGCGACGCGTTGATGCCGGCGCCGCCCGAGCTCATGTTGATGATCGAGCCCGCGCCCTGCCGGCGCATGTGCGGCAGGACGAACTTGGTGCAGAGGAACGTGCCCGTGAGGTTGATCCGCAGGATCCGCTCCCACTCCTCCAGCTCCAGCTCGTCGACGTCCTGCATCGCCTCCTGCACCCCGGCGTTGTTGACGAGCACGTCGATCCGGCCGAGCTCGGCCGCGACGCGCGCCACGACCGCCTCCACCTCGGCGGGGTCGCCGACGTCGAGCCGTGCGAAGCGCGCCTGGGCGCCGCCGTCGCGCAGTCGCTCGGCGAGTTGCTCCCCGAGCCGCGCGTCGAGGTCGGCGACGACGACGAGCGCGCCCTCCGCCGCGAACCGCTCGCAGATCGCGCGCCCGTTCCCGCTGCTGCCGCCCGTCACCAGCGCGACGCGCTCGTGCAGTCGCCCGGCGTGTCCGGCGATGGTCATGCGATCAGTCCCTTCAGCGCATCGGAGAACGTTCCCAGCGCGGCGGCGATGCGGGGCACCTGGAGCGCCTCGCCGCGGCGGGCGGCGTCGAGCGTCTCCCACCGCTCGGCGTCAGTCGCCCCGTACAGCATGCTGGTCGCGACGCGGAAGCGCAGCGCATCCTCGGACTCGCCGAACGCGGCCGCCCCGAGCACCACGACGCCGAATCGCTCCAGCAGCGCGGCGGCCAGCTGCGGTCCGCTCGCGATGCCGTTGGCGGCCAGCGGCTCCGCCAGCGCACTGAAGTCCGGATAGACGTAGAAGGCGCCGCCCGGCGGCCGGCAGCTCGCGCCGGCCGCCAGCACCAGCTCGTGCGCCCCGCGCACGACCTGCGTGTGCAGGGCGCGCGAGTCGGCGACGTGCGCGACGATCTCCGGCGGCTCCGCGAAGCCGACCTCGGCGGCCGCCGCGATCGGCGGCGGGAGGCACGACCACAGCTCGCTGCCGATCGCCATCGCCGCGGCGGCGACGGTCCGCCCCAGCGGCGTCTGCGGCATCCGCACGTAGCCGACGCGCCAGCCGCCGAGCGCCAGCGACTTGCTCAGCCCGCCGGTCGCGAAGACGTTGTCGGGATCGAGCTGCGCCGCGCTGACGAACTGCCGCGGATCGTGCGCGAGGTCCTGGTAGATCTCGTCGGCGACGACGAACAGGTCCAGCTCGCGCGCCGTCGCCAGCACCTCGCCCAGCAGCTCGCGCCCAGCGAGCGTCCCGGTCGGGTTGTCCGGATTGGTGATGAAGAGGACCCGCGGCCGGCTGCCGCGCGCGCGTGCGGCCCGCACCGCTTCGCGCAGCAGCTGCGGGTCCGGCACCCCGCCGACGTCCGCCGGCGTCGGCACGCGCACGACCGCGCGCTCGCGCAGGCGGGCGTGGCCGGCGTAGCTGACCCAGGAGGGCGTCGTCACGACGACGTCGCCGCCGAGCGCCAGCGCGACGGCGTAGATGCCGGCCTTGCTGCCGGGCGTCACCACGACCGTCTCGGCCGTTGCGCTCACGCCGCGCCGCGCGAGGAAGCCGGCGACCAGCTCGCGCAGGTGCGGCGAGCCGCCGACCGGCCCGTAGCGCGCGTCTGCGGCCGCCTCCACGAGCGCGTCGACGAGCGCGCGCGGCAGCGGCAGGCCGGCGTCGCCGAAGCCGAGGTGGACGACCGGCTCGCCGCGTGCGGCGCGCTCGCGCGCGAGCTGGTTGGCGGCCAGCGTCGCCGAGATCGGCGGCGGTTCGAGCACGAGCGCCGAGGCGCCTCCGTCGCGATCAGACATCGGCGCCGACCGTGACCGCGGCCTTCACGACGCCGTCGCGCCGCTCGGCGACCGCCAGCAGCGCCTGCTCGAGATCCCCCCAAGCGAACTGGGCGTTGACGAGCTGCTCGTAGGGGAACTCGCCGTCGGCCAGCAGCTGCGCGCCGAGCGGCAGCAGCCCGTTCGGCGCCGCCCACGAGCCGCGCAGCTGCAGCCGGTTGTGGTGGATCCAGTCGACGTCGATCGGCACCGCGCCCGGTCCGTCGACGCCCGGCGTCGGACGGCCGCCGCCGGCCGCCTCGCCCATGAACACGACGATCCCGCCGAAGCGGCACATCAGCAGCGAGTCCTGCACCGAGCGCACCGTGGCGGTGTTCATGACCGCGTGGACGCCCTCGCCGCCGGTCAGCTCCAGCACGGCGGCGACGGGATCGCCGTCGTCGCGCGAGATGCACGCGGTCGCGCCGAGCTGCTCGCAGAGCGCGAAGCGCGAGGCGTCGGCGGCCGTGCCGACGACGATGATCCGGCGTGCGCCGCGCAGCTTCGCGACGCGCACCGCCAGCATCCCGATCGGGCCCGGTCCGACGATCGCGACGCTGCTCTCGAGCCCGACCTCGGCGAGGCGGTTGATGTCGAACGCCATCCCCATCGGCTCCAGCAGCACGGCCGCGCGGTCGGGGATCCCGTTGGTCTTCCAGACGATCCGGCGGTCGACCGCGACGCGCTCGGCGAAGAAGTCAAGTCTGAGCGTGCGGGCGCGGTTGGTGCAGTCGGCCATGCGGCCCATCAGGCAGCCGCGGCAGTAGCCGCAGGCCGCGCGCACCTGCGCGGCGACCGTGTCGCCGACGACGAGCCCGTCGACGTCGTCGCCGACGCCGACCACCTCGGCGACCAGCTCATGGCCGAAGCGCTCCCAGTCCTTCGCGAGCGAGCGGGCACGCTGGATGTCGGTCCCGCAGATGCCGACCAGCTTGGGGCGCAGCAGCACCTGGCCGGGCCCGGGCTCCGGCTCGGCGACATCGCGGAACTCGACTCTGAACGGTGCCTTCAGGAATGCGGCTCTCATCGTGTCGGCTCCTTGTCGGCGGCGAGCGCGGCGATGTTCGCGAGGCTGCGCCGGCTCCACTCGTGCACGTCCTCGGGGTCGCAGTACGGGTCGAGCGTCAGCCACCCGTCGAAGCCCTCCGTCGCGAGCCCGGCGAGGATCTCGCGCCACGGCAGCGCGCCGTCTCCGACCGCGGTCGAGCGGGCGTGGCGGCGGTCGCCGTCGCGCAGCACGCGGCGGTCCTCGCCGTCGTCGGCGACGCTGTCGAGCACGACGCAGTCCTTCAGGTGGACGTTGACGACGTACGGCCGCAGCGTCTCGTAGGCGGCGAGCGGGTCGACGTCGCAGAGGACGAAGTTGACAGGGTCGAAGGCGAGCGCGAGGCGCTCCCGGCCGACCGCCTCGACCAGCTCGCCGAGCGCCTGCGGCGAGCGCGCGACGTTGACGCGCGCGGCGTCCTCGGCGCGATGGTCGAAGTTGTTCTCGACCACGAGCGTCACGCCGACCGCCTCGGCCTCCCGCGCCAACGGCGTCAGCGAGCGCGCGAGGTCGTCGACACGCTCGGCGACGCGCTCCGGCGGCGGCGGCGCGAGGTACAGCTGCACGTAGGGAGCCTCGAGCGCGACCGCCTCCTCGATCGCGGTGCGCGTCGCGTCGGCGGCGAAGCGCTCCAGCGCCGGCGCGCCGAAGCGGCCGCGCGAGGTGTCCTGGTTGACGGTGTAGGCGGTCAGCCCGTGCCGGTCCAGCAGCTCGCGGTAGTCGTCGAGCGGGAGCGCGCCGCGGTTGGACGGCCAGTAGTCGAGCTTGTCGACGCCGAGCTGCGCGAACTCGGCCGCGAGCGCGTCGGGGCTGCCGCGGAAGTCGTGGCCGGCGATGCCGAGTCCCTGTGCGCTCGGCACCACGTCGCTGATCTGAGTCATCGTGTCATCGCTCTCGTTGTGGTCCAGGTCCCGATCCGCGGCCGCAGCCAGTCGAGGCTCGCTCGGCTCCAGCCGATCGTGTCGCGCGGCTCGCAGTGGGGGTCCAGCGTCAGCCAGCCGTCGAAGCCGTCGGCGGCGAGTCCGGCGATCAGCCGTTCCCAGCCCGTCGTGCCGGCGCCGACGACGGCGGCACGAGCGGCGAGGCCGTCGCCGTCGCCGTCGCGCAGCACGCTGCGGTCGTGCGACGGTACGTCGGCGACGAGGGCGCGGTCGACCGGCACGCAGTCCTTCAGGTGGACGTTGACGACGTGCTCGCGCATCGTCGCGAACGCGGCGGCGGGGTCGACGCCGCCGAGCACGAAGTTGCAGTGGTCGACGGTCAGCCGCAGGCGGTCGGCGCCAACCGCCTCCACCAGCGCGCAGAGCGCCTGCGGCGAGCGCGCGAGGTTGCGCCGCTGCGGATCCTCCCAGCGGTGGTCGAAGTCGTTCTCGACCAACAGCGCGATGCCGTGCTCGTGCGCCTGCGCCGCCGCCGGCGCGAGCGCCTCGGCGACCGCCGCGACCCGCTGCGCCAACGTGCCCGCGGCCGGCGGGCCGAGGTACAGCTGGACGTAGCGAGCGCCGAGCGCGACGGCGCGCTGGACCCCTTCGCGCGCCGCCGCGAGCGCCGCCTCCCGCTCTGCGGGCGGTCCGAAGCGGCCGCGGCCGGTGTCCGCGTTGACGGCGTACACCGTGACGTCGTGCTCTGCGAGCAGCTCGGCGTAGGCGTCGAGCGAGAGGTCGCCGAGGTTCGACGGCCACAGCTCCAGCGCGTGCAGCCCGAGCTCGCCGCCGAGCGCCGCGAGCGCCTCCCGCGGCGTGCCGCCGAGGTCGTGCCCGGCGATGCCGAGCCGCGGTGCGCGCACGTCAGTGGTCATGCCCGCCCTTCTCGGCGAGGTTGTGCGGAACGGGGTGCGCTCCGCCGACCATCAGCCGCACGACCTCCTCGATCGAGGTCTCCTCGCAGCGCATGTCGGCGACCTTGTGGCCGCGCAGCATCACGACGATGCGGTCGGCGACCTCGAACACCTCCGGCATGCTGTGGCTGACCAGCACGACGCCGAGGCCCGAGCGCTTCAGCGTGCCGATCAGCTCGGCCACCTTGCGCTGCTCGGGCACGCCGAGCGCGGCAGACGGCTCGTCCATGATCACCAGACGCGCCTGCCAGTGCACGGCGCGCGCGATCGCGACGGCCTTCTTCTGGCCGCCCGAGAGGACTCTGATCGGCGCGTCGATGTCCTTCAGCTCGATGTCGAGCGTCTTCAGCGTCTCGCGCGCCTGCTCGCGCATCGCCTTGCGCGCGAGCCGCGAGCCCCACCGCCGCGACAGCCGCAGCTCGCGGCCGAGGAAGATGTTCGCCGCGGCGTCGAGGTTCTCGCAGCACGCGAGATCCTGGAAGATCGTCTCGATCCCGCGGTCGCGCGCCTCGGTCGGGGAGCCGAGCGACACCTCCGCCCCGTCGATCGCGATCGTCCCGCTGGAGGGCGGGAAAACGCCGGAGGCGAGGTTCATCAGCGTCGTCTTGCCGGCGCCGTTGTCGCCGACGACGGCCACGCACTCGCCGCCATGGACGCTGAAGCTGACGCCCTCGGCCGCCGTGACGGCTCCGAATCTGCGCGTCGCGTTGCGAAACTCCAACCGCGGCGGCTCCACCGCTGCGGACGACTCGACCGCGGCGCTCATGACAGCTCCGTGCGAGCGCGGTCGACGACGACGGCCAGCACGATCACGAGCCCGACAGCGATGAACTGCCAGTACGGGTTGACGCCGAGGATCACGAGCCCGTTCTGGATCACGGCGATGATCAGCACGCCGACGAGCGTGCCGCCGACGTTGCCGGCGCCGCCGAACATCGACGTGCCGCCGATCACGACCGCGGCGATCGACTGCAGCAACGTCGCGTCGCCGGTGATCGCGGAGCCGCTGGTGAAGCGCAGCACGTAGACGAGCCCCGCGATCCCCGCGAGCACCGAGCAGAGCACGAACGTCATCATCGACGTGCGTCTGACCGCGACGCCCGCGCGCCGCGCCGCGTTGCGGTTGCCGCCGACTGCGTAGACGTGCCGGCCGAAACGGGTCTTGGCCAGGATCCACCAGCCGGCGACGAACAGCGCGCCGACCAGCACGACCATGTTCGGCACGATCCCGGTGACGTCGCGCAGCTCGCGCTGGCTGAGGCCGTCGGGCGTGCTGAAGAACGACAGCGAGCCGTCGTGCAGATAGGCGACGTACCCGTTGCCGACCTGGTTGAGCGCGTTGGTGTCGAGGCTGACCGGCTGCCCGTGCGACAGCAGCAGGCCGATCCCCTGGGCGACGCCGTAGATGCCGAGCGTCGCGATGAACGGCGGGATCCGCAGGCCCTCGACGATCGCTCCGTTGGTGACGCCCGCGACGACGCCCACGCCGATCGCCACGCCGACGCCGACGAGCACCAGCAGGACCGCGGAGGTGTCCGCCCCCAGCGCGTTCATCGCGAGCGCCGCCAGGACCGAGGAGACGCCGGCGACGAAGCCGGCGGAGAGGTCGATGCCGCCGGTCATGATCACGAACGTCTGTCCCAGCGCCAGCAGCGCGAGGATCGAGGCGTTGAGCAGGATGCTCTGGAAGTTGAAGACGTCGAAGAAGCCCTGGCCGGTGATCGAGAAGACGATCAGAAGCACGAGCAGGAACATCCACGACCACTGGCGCAGCAGCGTCGCGACGCCCTCCGCGAGCGCCTTGTGCTGGCTGCGCGTGGATGCGGCCTCGGCGATCACGACGCCACCGAGCCCGGGCCCTGGCCGGCAGCGGGACGGACTGTCCCGCCGCCGGCGGTGCGGTGCGGCCGGTGGCCGCTGCGATAGGTGCCGGTCATCATCTCTCAGCCGTAGATCAGAGCCTGGTTGGCGGGCTCGTCGACGTTCTCGCGCGTGATCACCTTGACGCCCAGCGTCTGGAGCCGCTCGACCTCCTCGTCGTTGAGCGCGGCAACCGCGTCGCGCACGCCGGCGGCGCCCATGTCGGTCGTCTGCTGAGCGATCAGCAGGTCGACGATGCCCTCTCTGAGAGCGTCCGCGCCGGCCTTGCGCGCGTCGAAGTAGGCGACCGCGACGTCGTCGGAGACGTTCGCCTGGCGGACCGCCTGCACGACGCCGTCGGAGGCGTAGCCGTCGGTGCCGAAGATCCCCGTGATGTCGGGGTCGCGCTGAAGCGCGGCGGCGACGTCGGCGGCCGCCTTGCTGGAGTCCTCGTTGCAGTAGCCGTGGCCGACGATCTTGACGCTGCCGTCCGTCGCGTCGACCGCTCTCTTGCAGCCGCGGAAGCGATCGTCTGAGGAGGTGACGCCCGGCTGGACGTCCTCCACGAAGATCTTGCCTCTGCCGCCCATCTCCTTGATCAGCGCCTCGCACGCCGTCTGGCCGCCGCCGGCGTTGTCGGAGGTGATCAGTGAGACGGGGAAGCTGACGTCACCGCCCTCGTAGTCGCCGTCGCCGACCGGCGTGTCGATCGTGACGACCGGGATGCCGGCGTCGTTGGCGCGCTGCAGCGGGCCGATCATCGCCTTCGGGTCCGTCGGGGACACGACCATGGCATCCACTCTGCGCGCCGTGAGCGCGTCGACCATCGGCGTCTGCAGAACCGGGTCGTACTTCTGCGGGGCCTGCACGGTGAGGGCGACGCCGAGCTTGTCCGCCTCGGCCTGCGCACCCGCCTGCACCGACGAGTAGAACGGGCTGGCGTTGCCGAGCACGAGGCCGACGGTGAGCCCTTCGTTGTCGCTCGCCGAGCTGTCTGCGGTCGTGTCCGCCGCGGTCGCGGCCGCGGCCGTCGTGCCGCTGTCCGCCTCATCGTTGGAGCTGCCGCAGCCGAACGCGGCGCCCGCCACGACGAGGCTGGTCACGGCCGCGAGAATGCTTGCCCTGAGACTCATGCTGATCGCTCTTTCTGTCGTTATGCGGAACGTTTGGTGTCAACTGCACCTGCACGTGGGCCCAGGGGGGCACTGACCCGCGTACTACACGTACATCGAGAGGAGACTGCGAGAATGGTGAGTTGTCGCTACTTCAGCGTCGATTAAATGATCGACGCGCCGGCTTCGCCGAGCCGAGGCCGATGCTCCTTGGTTACACGAGAGAAGTGGTGGTGATCTCCGCCTGCTGCTCGGCCAGCACACGGTTGACGTCCCAGTGACCCGAGGCCCGTCCGCGCGGCGCCGGCTCGCTGACGACCTCGACGACGTAGGGACGCCCCGACGCGATCGCGACGTCGATCGCCGCGCGCAGGTCGCCGGGCCGCTCGACCCGCACCGCGCCTGCGCCCGCCGCCGTCGCGATCGCCGCGATGTTGAGCGCCGGCAGCCCGGTGTCGTCGTTGGAGAACGCCGTGCCGAACAGCTCGTTGTCGAAGTGCTTGCGATGGTAGACGGCGATCGAGCTGAAGAGCGCGTTGTTGCGCACGATCCAGACGACGGGGATCTCGTACTCGACCGCCGTCACCAGCGCGGTCATCAACGACGTGAAGCCGCCGTCGCCGATCTCGGCGACGACGACGCGGTCGGGCTCGGCCACCTTCGCGCCGAGCGAGGCGGCGATCGCGAAGCCCATCGTCCCCCAGCCGCTGGGGAAGTGCAGCAGCCGCGGGCCGTCGACGGGAAAGGTCTGCGCGATCGCACCACGCAGGCCGGCGTCGCAGAAGAGGATCCCGTCGGCGGGCATCGCGCCGCGCAGATCGGCCATCAGCCGCTCGGGCTTGATCGGCAGCGCGTCCGTCAGCAGCGAGGCGGCTATTTCCTGCTCCCAGCTGCGGCTGATCTCGGCCAGCTCCGGCGCGCGCCACCAGGGTGCCGCGGGGCCGGTCGCGGAGGTCGCGCGCAGCTGCTCGTGGATGTCCTCCACGGCCGCGCGCACGTCGGCCTGGATCCCGATGCGGACGTCGTACTGGCGACCGATCACCGACGGGTCGATGTCGACCTGCACGATCGCGCTGCGGTCGGCGCTGAGCGTGTGCTCGGGACTCCAGGAGCTCATGTCGAACTCGGCCAGGCGACTGCCGAGCACGAGCACGCAGTCGGCGCTGGTGATCAGCGCGTGCGCCGGCTTGGTCCCGAAGGGCGAGACGAAGCCGCCGTAGAGCTCGTGGTACTTGGAGATCGCGCCCTGGCCGCTGAGTGTCGTGACGACCGGGATCTGCAGCTGCTCGGCGAGCGCGGTGATCGCGCCGTCGGCGTCGGCCAGGACGGCTCCGCCGCCCGCCAGGATCAGCGGACGCCGCGCGCTGGCGAACAGCTCGGCCGCGCGCACGACGGCGTCGCGGTCGGGCCGGGGACGCGCCGCGAGCGCTCCGCGCGCGGCGATGTCGGGGATCTCGTACGCCTGCTTGTGCGAGAAGATGTCCAGCGGCACGCTCATCAGGATCGGGCCGGGAGCGCCGGTGAGCGCGACCCGGAACGCCGTCGCGATGCCGAACATCAGCACGTCGGGGTGGGCGACGCGCCATGCGCGCTTGGTCAGCGGCCGGGCGATCTCCCACTGGCTCGTGTCGCTGTGGAGGCTGACCTCCTGGAAGCCGTCGCGGCCGGCGTAGTAGCTCTGCGACTCGCCCGAGATCACGATCACGCCGGAGCAGTCCAGCGATGCGTCGCCGAGCGCGGCGACCGTGTTGGCCATGCCCGGGCCGCTCGTGGTGAGCACCACGGCGGGACGGTGGGAGACGCGGTAGTAGCCGTCGGCGGCGTGCACCGCCACCTGCTCGTGGCGGGTGCTGACGTAGCGGATCGTGGATCGTGACAGCGCATCGAGGAAGGCGACGTTGGTGTGGCCGGCGACGCCGAAGACGACGTCCACCCCGGCCTGCTCCAAAGCGCTGACAAGCGCCTGCGCGCCCGTGACCGTCGCCGATCTGCCGCCGGCGGTCGTTGTGTCGAGGCTCACGTCAAAGGCCTTTCTCGCGGGTGGACTGCTGCTCGAGGTTGTGGGACATCGCATGCGCCAGCTCGACGAGCCGCTGCACCGCACGCGTGCGGTCGCCGCCCGACATACGACCGATCGGGCCGGTGATGCCGACGGCGGCGACGACGAGTCCGAGGTCGTCGTGGATCGGGGCAGCGAGACAGACGAGCCCGGGGGCGAACTCCTCGACGTCGATCGCGTGCCCCTGCTCCTGGACGGTCGCGATGTTGCGCTCGAGCGCCTCGGGATCGGTGATCGTGTGCTCGGTCACCTGCTCCAGCGGCTTGGAGCCGATCAGCTCCCAGCGGCTGGCGCGGTCCAGACCGGCGACGAGCACCTTGCCGACCGCGGTGCAGTGGATGTCGCGCCGCGTGCCGATCGGCGCCGCGGCGCGCAGAGCGTGCGGGCTCTCGACCGAGTCGATGTAGATCACCTCGGAACGATCGAGCACCGCGACGTAGCCGGTCTCGCCGATCTCGGCCACGGCCGTCTCGAACAGCTCGCGCATCCGGCGCGAGAGCGCCGCTCCCGACTGCAGCCGCAACGAGGCTCGCGCGCAGAGGGCGGACATCCGCAGCCCCATGCCGTAGCGCAACGACGACGGGTCCTGACTGACGAGCCCGCGTGCCTCGAGGTTCGCCAGCATCCGGTGCACGGTGGCCTTCGGCATGTCGAGTTGCTCGACGAGCTCCGAGAGGCTGATGTCGTCCTGCGCCAGCAGGATCTCCTCCAGCACGCGCAGCACCCGCTGCACCGACTGCGAGAGACCCTGCTGAGCCCCGTCGACCTCCGGGAGCATTTTGGAACTCGTTTCCATTTTGGGAGTATAGGCAGCGCCTTCAGGGACCGTCAAGAAATAAGTCACCGTGACACGCCAACGCTCACCATCATGTCCACCGCGTTCGTTTAGTCACAAGGCCACCAAGAGAACGGCGCTTCGTCACGAGGCCCGTCACAGTCACTTACCATTGATAATTACGCTGCTACATCGCGGCCGGGGCTTGCCTTCCTCACGCGCGAGGTGTCGTCGCGATCATCGCGGGAGTCCCCGAGTGATCCATCCGGCGCGTTCTACCGCATTGTGACGTGATGGGTCGGGAACGTCTTTTCCTTCTGAAGGCGCCCCGGCGCGAGCGCCCCGGCCTTCCCCCTGCCGGGGCGCTCGTTCGCGCGTTACGGATGGCCCGCGAGCGTTCGTTGACCCAACCGGATACGCCAGATCCTCGAACAAACGTCCAGGGTGCGCTAAGGCACGCATCCGCCGGGGAAGGCCGCACGTCAACCTCCCGAGGGTCCCTCTCCTCCCTCACTTGAGGATCACGGACAAGACGCCCCGGACCGCTGGTAACGGTTCGGGGCGTCTTGCGTCTGCCGGCGGCACCCGATGGCGCGTCAGCAGTCAGACCTGGCGCGGGTGTAGCTGCGCGGCTCGCCGGCAAGGCTGCCTACCAGCAGGAGCCTTCGCAACACATCCGCTCCTGCTCCCCGACACTCCCGAGCGCCCCGGATCCCCCGCCGGGGCGCTCTGTCATTCCCGTCGATCGATCGGCGGACGCGGCATCGCCCTCTGACCCGTGCCCCGGCTCAGTACTCCATCCGGCGGTAGTAGCGGCGCGTCGTCAACGGGTGGTCGCGGAGCACCTCCAGGTGGGCGCTGACCCGCTCCAACAGCGTCGCGAGTACGACGTGCGGGACGAGCCGGCGGATCTCGGCCGGCACGCTCGGCAGCTCCTGCTCGGCCGCGTCGATCAGCAGGAAGCGGTCGGTCACCTGCGGCGCGAAGGCGGCGACGCGCTCGACCAGCACCCGGCTCGCGTCCTCGCCCGCGAAGGCGATCACGCTGACCTCTCTCTCGACCAGCTCGAGCGTCCCGTGGAAGAAGTCCGCGGCGTGGATCGGCCGCGTGCGGATCCACTGCATCTCCTCGAGGATGCAGGTGCCGTAGTACCACGCCTCCGTCCACGCCGGGCCGGCGGCGGTGAGGACGTGGTAGTCGTCGTGCTGGATCGAGGCGGCGATCTCGCGCGCTCGCGGCTCGAACGCCCGCTTCGCCTCCAGCAGCGCGTTCGGCAGCGCTCTCAGCCCCTCGACCGTCGCGGCGTAGCCGTCGCCGACACGTCCCCCGGCGTGCTCCACGACCGCCAGCGCGACGATCAGCGACTGCAGGTAGAACGACTCCGAGGAGGTGTCGTCCTCCGCGAACGTCGTGAAGTTGCGATCGGCCTGCCGCGCCACGGGAGTGTCGGCGTGGCCGGTCAGCGCGATCACCTTCGCGCCTCGCTCCTGCGCGTACGCGAGCACGTCGACGGCCTCTCTGGTCGTTCCCGACAGCGACGGGATCACGACGATCGAGCCGGCCCCGAGGTTGGCGTCGCCGACCGCCATCAGCTCGGCGGCGTGGACGAGCCGAACCGGGAAGGCGCAGCTGCGCTCGATCAGCTGCGCGGCCGGCTGCATCAGCACCCCGGCGCCGCCGGCGCCGAGGAAGAAGAGGTTGTCGGCACCGTCCTCCAGCAGCTCGGCGACGGCCCCGCGGATCCCCTCCGACAGCGCCAGCGCGTCGCTCTGGATCGTGCGGAAGCGGGACTCGTCGAAGTTCAGCATGTGCGTCCTCTCTCGCTGCGCGCGGCGTCGGCGTCGGCGCCGGCGAGCGGTCTGGTGGTCGTGGTGGTGTCGGCGTCGCGGCGACGGCGCTGCGCGTCGTCGGTCGCCACCGAGATCGAGAAGCCGTTCGCCGTCGGGCGCGACAGCGTGTCGCCCGCGTCGATCACGATCGTCGTCGTCGGAGCCGTCAGGATCGCCGGCCCCGCGATCGAGGCGCCGACGCCGAGGTCGGCGACGTCGTGGACCGGCGTCGGCGCGAAGGCGCCGAGCGCGGCCGAGTACGCGTCGCGCACGGCGCGCGGCGCGATCTCGGCGCTGCCGCTGGCGGCGGCGGCCGGCAGCTCGCGGGCGCGCCGGCCGGAGGCCGCCACCCGCCAGTGCAGCAACTCGACCGCCATCGCCGGGCGGTTGTAGGCGTACCGCTCCTGGTGTGCCGCGTGGAAGCCGGCGACGGTCGCCTCCACGTCGGGCCGCAGCCGGCCCGGCTCCATCGCCACCGGCACCGTCATCTCGTGGACCTGCCCGGGGTAGCGGGCGTCGACCGACCACTCGAGCGCGATCTCGCCGGGCGCGAACCCCTCCTCGCGCAGCTCCGCGCTCGCGCGCTCGCCGAGCTCGCGCAGCACGGCGGCGACGGCGTCGTGGTCGAGTGCGTCGGAGAGCGCGTGATGGGAGACGAGGTGGTCGTGGCGGACGTCGGTGACCGTCATGCCGAACGAGCAGAAGACGCCCGCCTGCAGCGGCACGAAGACCGCGCGCATCCCCAGCTCGCGCGCGAGCGCGGCGGCGTGGAGCCCGCCTGCGCCGCCGCCGCTGACGAGCGTGAAGCCGCGCGGGTCGATCCCGCGCTCGACCGAGACGCTGCGGATCGCCGCGACCATGTTGGCGTTGACGACGCGGATCATCCCGGCGGCCGCGTCGGCGACCGACAGACCGAGCGTCGCGGCGACGTGCTGCTCGACGGCGCGCGCGGAGAGGTCGGCGCGCAGCGTCCGCCGGCCGCCGAGGAACGCCTCCGGCGCGAGCCGCCCGAGCACGACGTTGGCGTCGGTGACGGTCGGCTCGGTGCCTCCGAAGCCGTAGCACGCCGGGCCGGGGCGGGCGCCGGCGCTGCGCGGCCCGACGCGCAGCGCGCCGCCGTCGTCGATCCAGCCGATCGAGCCGCCGCCCGCGCCGACCGACTGCACGTCGACGGCCGGCACGCCGATCGGCTGCGCCTCGACCTGCACGTCGCGGCTCATCGTCGCACGGCCGTCGGCGATCAGGCAGACGTCGAGGCTGGTCCCACCCATGTCGATCGCGATCAGGTCGCGCTGCGTCGCGGAGGCGTGGTAGAGGGCTGCCTTCGGCGCGGCGGCAGGACCCGAGGCGAGCACGTTGATCGGCCGCTTGACGATCTCGCGCACCCGCGCGCAGCCGCCGTTGATCTGCATGATCAGCGGCGGCTGCGCGAGCCCGCCCGCCCGCATCTCGGCCTCGAAGCGGGTGAGGTACTCGGCGATCCGCGGGACGATGTACGCGCTCAGCACCGTCGCCGACGTCCGCTGCCACTCGCGGATCTCCGGCAGCACGACGTGCGAGCAGATCACGTGCGCTGCGGGCAGCTCCTCGCGCACGATCTCGGCCGCGCGCCGCTCGTGGCCCGAGTTGAGCATCGACCAGAGGAAGGCGATCGCGACCGCCTCGACGCCCTCGTCGCGGAGCTGCCGCGCCGCCGCGCGCACCGCGGCCTCGTCGAGCGGCTGCACGACGCGCCCGTCGCGGTCGATCCGCTCGGGTACGCCGAGACGCAGCCGGCGCGGGACGAGCGGCTCGGGGTGCGGCAGGTGGACGTTGAAGCGCTCGGGCTTGTAGCCGTCGCGGAAGTAGAGGACGTCGCGGAAGCCCTCGGTGCAGAGCAGGCCGATCGCCGGGCCGTTGCGCTGGATCAGCATGTTCGTGGCGATCGTCGTGCCGTGGACGAGC
Source organism: Conexibacter sp. CPCC 206217 (assembly GCF_030646165.1). Classification (GTDB taxonomy): domain Bacteria; phylum Actinomycetota; class Thermoleophilia; order Solirubrobacterales; family Solirubrobacteraceae; genus Conexibacter. The sequence goes on from NZ_JAUTDO010000001.1 coordinate 916,356, forward strand.
ACGTCGGTCGCGGCGAGCAGCCCGGCGCGGTCCCCGCCGAGCTCGCCGGCGATCGCGTCGAGCCCGCGGAGGATCCCGGCGAGCGGGTCGTCCGGGGTGCTGTCCTCCTTCCACAGCACGACCTCGCCGTCGTCCCGCACGACCGTGAAGTCGGTGAAGGTGCCGCCGATGTCGATGCCGATGCGGTGCTTGGCCATCAGGTCGTCCGTCCAGTCGTCGAGTTCACGGGGCCGCTCACAGCGGCGGGTTGAGCAGGTAGGCGTCCCCGGGCCGCATCACGCGGCGCAGCCACGGCGCCGCGCCCGGCTCGGCCGGATCGACCGTCGCGACCTCGCGCTCGGCCAGCTCGGCGCGCCGCGCCGCCGTCGCCTCGGCGTCGAGCTCGCGGCCGGGGGCCGGGCCGAGGACGACGCCGAAGACCTCTCGCGCCGTCTCCGCGCCGAGCAGGCCGTCGCGCACGTCCTCGCGCACGCGCGCCGGATCGCGCCGCTCGGGACGCCCGAAGCCACCCCCGCCGGTCGAGACGCTGACCCAGCGCTCGTCGCGGGCGACGCGCAGGCTGGCGGTCGAGGAGACGTAGGTGCGCGGCCCGCCGTCCGGTCGCTCGCTGTACTGACCGCCGCCGATCCCGGCGGTGCCGCCAAGCGCCCCGTGGGGCGGGTTGGCGCAGCCGTCGCCGCAGTTGACGACGATCATCTCCCCCTCCAGCGGCTCGGCGACGAGCCGCACCCCGGGCCCACCGATCCACTGGCCGAAACCCATCGACTCGGGCTCGATCTCGGCCTGCCGCACGCGCACCGGGTAGAGCAACTCGAGCTGCTCGACCGGCAGGATCTTCATCGCCCCGAGCGCGGCGAGGTTGTAGTAGAGCGGCCAGCCGTCGCAGCCGTGCGAGGCGCCGCCGCCCCCGGCGCTGTTGAGCATCGCGAACGCCCAACCTCGGCCGTCGCTGCCGGAGACGATCGGGGTGTTGGCGTTGCGCGTGCCGCCGGCGGGTACGCGCTCGGGGATCGCCTCGGCCATCGCCTTGTTGACGACGTCCTGCATCAGGTCCGACGGGATGCAGGTCGCGACGCTCGTCGAGGCCGGGTAAGCGGCGTTGCAGATCGAGCCGAGCGGGGCGCGGACCTCGATGTGGCGGGTCGCGCCGTCGTTGTGCGGCACGTCGGCGGCGACGTAGTAGAGGAACGGCACCGCCCCGGCGGCCTGCGCAGTCGCCTCCGAGCCGTTGACGCCGCCGTCGACCTGCGGGGCGCTGCCCTCGTAGTCGACGACGACGCGGTCGCCGGAGACCGTGACGCAGACGCGCACCGGCAGGTGCTCGACCGCGCCGCCGTCGCTGTCGACCCACCCCTCGGCGCGGTAGACGCCGTCGGGGATCGCGGCCAGCTCTCTCGACATCCGCCGGTCGGCGTAGTCGATCATCTCCTCGACGTAGACGAGCAACTGCTCGCGGCCGTGCTCATCGCCAAGCTCGCGCAGCCGCTGGGCGCCCTTCTCCGTCGAGCCGATCTGCGCTCGCAGATCGCCCTCCAGCAGGTCGGCGTAGCGGACGTTCGCGAGGTAGAGCCGGAGCACGTCCTCCCGCAGCGCGCCGCGCTCGACGAGCCGCGTCGGCGGGATCGTGATCCCCTCCTGCCAGACGTTGCGCGCGGACGGCACGACGCTCGAGGGGACCGGCGCCCCGGTGTCGAGCTGGTGCCCCTTGGTCACCGACCAGAACGCCGGCTCGCCGTCGAGAAAGACCGGCGCGGCGGTGACGAGGTCGCCGATGTGCGTGTTGCGCGAGTACGGGTCGTTGGCGAGGAAGAGGTCGCCGGGGTTCACGTCGCCGCCGAAGCAGCGCGCGATCTCCTGCACCAGCAGCCCCATCGACGTCGCGTGAATCGGCAGCGCGTCGAACATCGAGATCTGGCGGCCGCGGGCGTCGAACAGCGCGCACGAGTAGTCGTGCGCGAGCGCGATGATCGACGTCCACGCCGAGCGCTCGAGCGTCAGCGTCATCTCCTCGACGATCGCGTCGAAGCGGGAGAGCAGCACGCTGAACGTGATCGGGTCGACCTGCTCGGCCGTCGCGTCGCGCCCGCGCTGGGGTTCGGGAGTCACGGCTTCCTTCCTTCGGTTGGTTGTCGCACGCGTCCGCGCGCTCAGCGCGTCGCCCGGGTGCGCACGCGCCACTGGCTCACGAGGACGCCGACGAGGATCACGCCGCCCTGGACGACCTGCTGCGCGTAGTTGTTGATGCCGAGCAGGACCATGCCGTTCGCGAGGATCGTGATGAACAGCACGCCCAGCGCGGTTCCGACGATCGAGCCGCGGCCGCCCATCAGGCTCGTCCCGCCGATGATCACCGCCGAGATCACCTGGAACTCGAGGCCGACGCCGATCGTCGGGTCGCCGGCCGAGAGGCGCGCCGACTCCAGGATCGCGACGGCCGCCGCGAGCAGCCCGGTGATCGCGAAGATCGCGACGCGCACCGCGGCGACGGGGAGCCCGGAGAGGCGGGCCGCCTCGGCGTTGCCGCCGACGGCGTAGACCGAGCGCCCGAAGACGGTCTTGCGCGCGATGAACCAGAACAGCAGGAAGACGGCGATCAGCACGAGCGCGGGCACCGGGATCCCCGCGACTCTGCCGCTGCCCCAGAAGGAGAAGTGGTCGGCCTCGATCGAGATCGGCAGCGCGTTCGTGATCAGCAGCGCAAGGCCGGCGAGGCCCGTGTAGAGCGCGAGCGTCACGATGAACGACGGGACGCCGATGAAGGCGCGGATCGCCCCGCCGAGCGCGCCGATCAACGCCCCCTCCAGCAGCACGAGCACGACCGCGACCCCGAGCGGGAGCCCCGCGTGCTGCGTCAGCACGCCCAGCATCGCCGAGCCGAGCGCGACCGCCGAGCCGACGCTGATGTCGATCTCGCCAGCGATGATCACGAGCGTCATCCCGAACGCGATGATCCCGACGAAGGCCGCGTTCTGCAGGTTGTTGAGCTGGTTGTTGACGGTCAGGAAGTTCGGCGCCGAGATCGCGAAGGCGACGATCAGCGCCACCAGCGCGATCGGCAGCCCGATCGCGTTCGGGTCGATCCGTGCCGTCAGCGCACCGAGCGCACGCCGGCTCCCGTCGTCTGCCGCAAACCCCTGCTCGTCTCTCTCGATCTGCCCGGCGCTCACTGCTCGTCTCCCGTCGGTTGCTCCATCGACAACGCCAGCACCTGCCGGACGTCGGTCTCCGCCGCATCGAGGACGGACACGAGCCGCCCGTGGTTGAGCACGCCGATGCGGTTGCAGACCTGGAACAGCTCCTCCGTCTCGGACGAGACGAAGACGACGCTCTTGCCCTCGCCGGCGAGCGCGCGCACCAGCTCGTAGGTCTGCTCCTTCGCGTGCAGGTCGACGCCGCGCGTCGGCTCGTCGAGCAGCAGGATCTCCTTGTTCGCCGCCAGCCACTTGCCGAAGACCAGCTTCTGCTGGTTGCCGCCGCTGAGGCTCTCGGCGGGCGCGGTGGCGCTCGCCGCCTTGACGCTGAGCCCGCGCATCACCTCGCCGGCGAGGCGCCGCTCCGCCCGGGCGGAGATCACGCCCAGACGCTGGTGGTCGCCGCGGGCGACGAGCGCGACGTTCTCCTCGACGCCGAGGCCGAGCACGAGTCCCTCCGCCTTGCGGTCCTCGGGGGAGAGCCCGACGCCGGCGGCGATCATCCGCCGGGGCGTCGGCCGCTTCACCGCGCGGCCGTCGACCAGCACCTCGCCGCCGTCGGCGCGGTCGAGGCCGAAGATGCAGCGCAGCACCTCGGTCCGCCCCGCCCCCATCAGTCCGGCGAGGCCGAAGACCTCGCCGCGCCGCACGTCGAAAGTGACGTCCTCGACCTTCGGCCGCCGCGTTAGGTGCCGCACCGACAGCCGCACCTCGCCGCCCACGCGCACCTCTGCGGCGGCGGCCTCCGGCCGCTCCCAGGTGCCGCCGACCATCAGCGCGGCGACGCGGTCGGCGCTCGCCTGCGCGACGTCGAGCGTCGCGACGGCCCGGCCCTCGCGCATCACCGTCAGCGTGTCGGCGACGCGCGGGATCTCATCCATCCGGTGCGAGACGTAGATCACCGCGAGACCGCCCGCCGCGAGCCGTCTCACGAGCGCGATCAGCGCGCTGGCCTCCTCCTCGGCGAGCGCGCTGGTCGGCTCGTCGAGGATCAGCACGCGCGGCTCGGCGCTGAGCGCCTTCGCGATCTCGACGAGCTGGCGCTGGCCGAGGCTGAGCCGCTCGACCGGCAGCTCCAGCTCGAGCCGCTCGCCGAGCAGCGCGACGGCGCGCGCGGCCTCCGCCTTCGTGCGGCGCACGTCGACGACGCCCGGCAGGCGCCGGTGCCAGCGGCCGAGCATGACGTTCTCCCACACGGTCAGCCCCGGCACGAGGCTCAGCTCCTGGTGGACGACGGCGACGCCGGCGTCGCGCGCCTCCGCCGGGCTGCTCAACGTCACGCCCTCGCCGCCCAGCCGCATCACGCCGCTGTCCGGCTTGACCGAGCCGTTGACGATCCCGATCAGCGTCGACTTGCCGGCGCCGTTGCTGCCGAGCAGCGCGCGGACCTCGCCGGCGCCGACCGCGAGGTCGACGCCCGAGACCGCTCTGACGGGCCCGAAGGACTTGCTCATCCCCTCGAGCTCGAGGACGGGGCTTCTCATCTCACGTCGCCTCCGCTCAGCCCTTCGCCCGCGCGAGGTACTGTCTGACCGCGTCCGGGTCGCTGCGCGAGAAGAAGCTGCCCGGGACCAGCTGCGTGAACGGCGTCACGGGGTCGCCGGCCATCGCGCTTCTGACCGCCGCATACGCTCTCGTGCCGATCGCTCTACCGTCCTGCCCGGTGGTCGCCTGCAGGATGTCGTCGGAGGTCAGCAGATAGCCGGCGATCTGCGGGTTGATGTCCGTCCCGAAGACGACGACTCTGTCGTCGCCGGTCTTCGCCTTGACCGCCGCGCGCGCGCCGGAGGTCGCGCCGTCGTTGACCGTCCAGATCGCGTCGACGTCGGGATGCGCGGTGAGGATGTCCTGCGTCACCTTCGCGGCCGTGTCAGAGGCGTACCCCGTCTGGTCGGCGACGAAGTCGACGTCGAGCCCTCTCAGCGCCTCCTTGAAGCCCGCCTTGCGCTGGCGACAGATGTCGAACTCGTCGCAGTTGAGCAGCGCGACCTGCGCTCTGCCGCCGAGCTCTCTCCTGATGTAGTCGGCGGCGTATCTGCCCGTCTCGCTGCCGAGGTCCGCGTTGTCGGCCTCGATGTAGGCCTTCACGTTCGCTCTGCTGTCCTCCGGCGAGAGGCAGGTGTTGTAACAGATGACCGGGATCCCGGCCTGGTTGGCCTGCTTGACCCCCGCGAGCGACGACGTCGGCGAGATCGGGCCCATCACGATCGCCTTCACGCCCCGCGAGATCAGGTCCTGGACGTCCTTCAGCTCCGCGCTCGCGTCGTTGTTCGTGTTGACGGTGATCACCTTCCCGCCGTCCTGCGCGGCGGCGGCCGACAGCGCGTCGCCGACCTCCTGGTAGAAGTAGACGCTCTGGTTGGTGAGGTAGCCGATGCTGAAGCTCTTCCCGCCTGACGACGATCCCCCGCCGGCGGAGGCGCCGCCGTCGTCGTCGGAGGCGCCGCACCCCGCCAGCAGCGCCGCGAGCGCCGCGACGAGCGCCAGCGAGAGCACGCCGCGCCGGCGGCGAGACGTGCGATTGGGACTGTGCGACATCACCTTCTCCTTCGTTCGATGCTGGGTGGGGGTCATGACGGAATCTCGATCGGTTCGAGCGGCAGCGGTGCCTGGCGCCACGCGCCTCGATGCGCGCACGTCCGCGCGGCGGCGGCGGTGGCGCTGCGCATGCAGCGCTCCAGCGGCGCGCCGGCGAGCCGGGCGGCGGTGAACGCCGCGATATAGCTGTCGCCCGCGCCGCAGGTGTCGACGACCGCGACGTCGGCCGCCGCGGCCAGCTCGACGACCCCGTCGCCGGCGACGGCGACGCTGCCCGCGGCGCCGCACAGGCCGACTGCGACGCTCGTCCCGCGCTCGATCGCGGCGGCCAGCCGGCGGGTGACCGGCGGCCCCGGCGCCTCGGCGAAGGAGTAGAAGGCGACCGCGAGCGGCGCCGGCAGCTCGGCCTCCACGTCGGTGGCGAAGTCGTAGCTCATCGGAACGCCGTGCGCGGCCATGGCGCGCGCGAGCACCTCCGGGTCGGCGAGGGCGGCGCCGTGGACCCAGCGCATCCCCGCCAGCAGTTCGACGTCGGCCGCGGACGGGCGATAGCCCCGCAGGGAGCGCAGCTCCTCCGCCTCGATGACGCGATCGCCGTCGCCCATCAGCCGCAGCCAGGTGCGGTCGGTCGGCTCCGTGCCGCGCACCATCCGCTCCGTCCGGACGCCGGCCGCGGCGAGCCCGGTCCGGATCGCCTCGCCGGCGGCGTCGTCGCCGGCCGCTCCGAAGTAGGCGGAGCGCTCCCCGGCGAGCGCCCAGCCGACCGCCACGTTCGCGGCGTTGCCGCCGATGTAGCGGCCGTCGCCGTAGTCGTCGATGCAGCAGTCGCCGACCGACGCCATCGTGGCGCACGCGTCGTGGCGGGCGGATTCCGGGTACGGCAAGTCGACTCCTTCGCGAGCGAGCGTCGTGGCTGGTTGTGCGACGGCGTGAGCGGAACGGCGAGTGAGAGCGCTTTCACTCTCGCGGAGAGAACGCTATCACCGTAATAGTGAGAGCGCAATCACTCGCGCCGCCCGCTGTCTATATGCTGTTGCGCCATGGCGATCACGCTCCGCGACGTCGCGCTCCACGCGCAGCTCTCCCAAGCGACCGTCTCCCGGGCGCTCGGCGACTATGGAAAGGTCAGCGCGACGGCCAAGAAGCGCGCGCTGCAGGCGGCCGAGGAGCTCGGCTACCGTCCGAACGCTGTCGCACGAGCGCTCGTCTCCGGCTCGACGAAGACGATCGGCCTGATCGTCAGCGACATCGAGAACCCGTTCTTCGCGACGGTCGCCCGCGGACTCTCGGACACCGTCGAGCCCGACGGCTACATGGTGCTGCTGGCGAACTCGAACGAGGACCTCGAGGAGGAGCGCAGAGCCGTCAACGCCTTCCACCGGCGGCTCGTCGACGCGCTCGTCGTCGCCCCCGCGTCGGCGAGCGAGGGCAGCCACCTGCTGAGCCCCGACCGCTCGGTGCCGCTGGCGCTGATCGACCGCGCGGTACGCGGTCTCCACGTCGACACCGTGCTCGTCGACAACAGGGGCGCCGCGGTCTCGTGCGTCAACCACCTGCTGAGCCTCGGCCACCGCACGATCGGCGTCGTCTCCGACCACCCCGAGATCGGCTCCTCGTCCGAGCGCCTGCGCGGCTACCGGCATGCGCTCAAGAGCGCCGGGGTCGCGGTCGACCCGGAGCTGGTCGCGCTCACCAGCCCGACGCGCAGAAGCGCGCACGACGCGGCGATTCGGCTGCTGCAGGATCACCCGGAGATCACGGCGATCTTCACCACCAGCAACTTCATGACGGTCGGCGTCTTCCAGGCGATCCGCGAGCTCGGCCTCAAGGTCCCCGAGCAGCTCGCGCTCGTCGGCTTCGACGACCTCGACTGGACGACGCTCGTCGATCCCCCGCTGACGGTCGTCGCGCAGCCCGCGGAGCAGATCGGCCGCGAGGTCGGCCAGACCGTCCTCGCGCGCCTGCGCGGCGATCAGGGCAGACCGCGCCGGATACGCCTCAAGACGAGACTGATCGTCCGCGCCTCGGCGGGCGAACTGCTGAGCCGGGCCGCCGAGACGCCGGTGGCCACGCCGAACGGAGCGGACGACGAGTTGTAGATCCCGAGCCATGGGGCGCCGCCAACGGGCGCGATTGCCCAGACGCTCACCGCTCTCGCGCGACCGTGCGCATCAGCACGATCCGGCTCGAACTCCTCGCCCCGGATCGTCCAACAGTCGCATGTGGCCCTCATAGCGGCGCCGCACCCCGAGCGCCAGCGGATCCGGGCCAGTGTCGAGCAGCAGGTGAATCTCGCCGATGTCACGCAGCTCCACCACCTACAGCGCTGGCGACAGCAGGTGGAAGGTCATCCACCGGCAAGGTCACAAACCAGCAGGAGCACCCGAAAAGTCAGCCCGCTGGCACCCGCAGGCCGCCGACCGCGCGTGCCAGATGCAAAGCATGACACCGGCAACCCCCTCAGATACGCGAAAAGCCCGGCGTTAGCTGGGCTTTTCATCAATCGGGGAGCCGAGATTTGAACGCGAAGGGAAGCGCCCACGCGGCGCGTTTGCGCTGCATATCAGCGCATCTCAGTACGCCCGGATACGGCGAGTAACGCATCGAGTGGAACCTCAGATGGAACCTCCGGCTACGGCCGCAGGGTGCAGCTAAGACGGTGTAACGGTATCCAAAGCAGCACGACACGCACGTGATGCCACGAGCCACCGAAACAGTTCGCCCCGATCCGCTCTGAGCTGCTGGGCAGCTGGGCAGACCGGGGCAAACGAATTAGCGGAACTGCAGTTCTCGTTGACAACTGATGCCGAGCCGCCGGCTGCTTGATCTCAGTGATCCTTTCGTCGCGACAAGGACCACATCCAGAACGCCGACACGAGGAACACAACCATGCCAGCATAAAACAGCCGATCGTCAACAAACGCTCCTACAATCGCAACCAGCGCAGCGATGACAAAGATGCTCCGTGGCAAGAACGGTACGTGCACAGAACAATCCTCAGTCGTCGCCGTTGATCCGGTGGCCGATGCGCGCTCCCGCCCGTCCGGCCGTGATGCCACAGACCGCAACGGCTGCACCAATGGCAAGCCCCCCGGATCCAGCAGCGCCGGCGGCGCCACCAGCGCAAACAGCTCCCGTCTCGACAAGGTCTACTGCGGAATTGAACACGTCCCCGAAGATCGAGAGCCCGGTCAGGTCGTAGTCATTGATGGGATCGGCCCCTGCATACGCGTATCGGTTGCCGTTGCTGAGGTCGGCGGCTTGGTCGAGTGGGTCTTGCTGGGTCCAGCGGCCGGTGTTGGAGTCGTACCAGCGGTAGCCGTAGTGGACGAATCCGTTGGTGGTGTAGCCGGCGTTGTAGCCGAAGGGGTCGGTGAGTCCGGTGGCGGTGCGGCGGCCGTAGGGATCGTAGCTGTAGCTGCCTTGCACGGTGGCAGCGTACTCGGCGTCTCCGACCGTGTCAGCGAGTCCGCTGACATTGCCCTGTCCGTCGTAGAGGTAGTAGTACGTGTCCCCGCCGGGGCGCAGTTGGCTGATCAGCGTGCCGTCGTTGTCGCGCACGTAGTAGGTCGCTCTGCCGCCGGTGACGGTGCTGCTGATGCCCAGCAGCGTGTTGCGCAGGTCGGTGCTGCCGTCCTGGGTCTGCTCGGTCTGGGTATGGCCGGCGTAGGTGGCCGACGCTCTGGTGCCGGCGGGTGGCAGGAAGCTGGTCGTCTGTCCCATCGCGTTGTAGCCGAGTGCCAGTCTGCCGGGTCCGGCGGTGAGCTGGCCCGCGCCGTCATAGGTGTAGGTGGCGCCAGCGGTGCTGGTGTCGGAGACGAGCAGATTGTCCTGGTTGTAGGCGTAGGTCACGCTGCCGGCGTTGTCGGTGCGTCTGGTGATGTTGCCGGCCGCGTCGTAGCTGTACTGGTAGGTGCGCAGGATCGGCCCGAGCGCTCCGTCGCGCACGGTCACCTGCTGCAGGCGCCCGTCGTCGCCGTAGCTGTAGAAGGTGATCTCGCCGGCGATGCCGTCGATCATCGTCGCGCGGCGGTCGCCGTCATAGGTGTAGGTGTAGCTGGCCAGCTCGCTGGACCCCTCGCCGGTGATGAAGTCGTCAACCCGCGTCGTCAGTCTCAGCAACCGGCCCCCGGCGTCCAACTCGCGCGTCATCGCGACGCTGTTGGGATAGGTCGTTCTCGTACGCTCCCCGTCGGCGTCGTAGGCGAACGTCGTCAGATCGCCGCTCGGATCTCTCAAAGAGGCGAGGCGGTTGGCTCTGTCATAGGTGTAGGTGACCGTGCCGCTGACGTCGGTGAATCTGGTCAGGTTGCCGGCCGGGTCGTAGGCGTAGCTGGTGGAGTTGCCGCTGCTGCTGCGTGAGGTCAACTGCCCGAGCGGGTCGTATCTGTAGGCGGTCGTGCCGCTGGCGTCGGTGCGGGCGAGGAGGTTGCCATCGTCGTCGTAGTCGTAGGTCGTCGTCGTTCCCGTGTCGGGCACGACTCTGGTGACCCGGTCCAGCAGGTCGTAGGTGTACGTTCTGCTCACGCCCCGCCCGTCGGTGATTCTCGTGGGCCGGCTCAAGCTGTCATACGCGATTCTCGTTACGCCGATCTGGCTGCCCGTGCTCACCGCCGCCGGCGTGATCGAGGTGAGGTTGCCGGCGGTGTCGTAGCCGTATCTGGTGACGTTGCCGTTGGGATCGGTCGCGCTCGAAACCAGCCCGCGGCTCCCATACGCCAGCGTCGCCTGCACCGCGGGCGTTGAGCTGTCGGCGATGTCGGTGAGGTTGCCGACCGAGTCATAGGTCCGGGTCAGCACGCGTCCGTTGGGGTCGGTCTCCGTCTGCGGCAGGAACGGATTCGCCACGCCGTAGGTGTAGGACGTCGTCAGGCTTCTCCCGCCCTCGAGCCCCTGTCTGGTCTGCTGCAGCACACCGTCGGCGTCGAACGTCGACGCGGTCGAGATCCCGCTCGAGGCGTTGGAGGCAGCGGTGAATCTCGCGACCTGCTCACGCGGCCCCCACTCAGTGCTCGCAGACCCGCCCAACGGATCGATCGTCTTCACGACGCTGAACGACGCATCCGCGCAATATCTGGTCGCGAACCCGTTGGGGTCGGTCACCGTCGTCATCGACGACGACGGGCTCGCCGGACAGCCGGCGGCTGGCGTCGCGGTGTAGGCGTATCTCGTCGTCGGCCCCGTCGTGTGGAGCGCGTCGGTGGTCTGCGTCACCGACTCCACTCTGCCCGTGCCCGTCACGTACGCGATTCTCGTCACGTTCCCCGCCGGCGAGGTGACGCTCGTCAGCCGCGAACTCGTGTACCCGTACAGGGTTCTGTCACCCGTCGGGCTCTGCACGCTCGTCAACTGCCCCGACCCGTCATAGGCGTACACCCAACTGCGGCCGGACGGGTCGGCGACTCTCGTGACCCGCACCCCTGTCGCGTCCGTGGTGACCGTCAGCACGCGCCCTTGGCTGTCGGTGATGCTCGCAAGGGCGCCTCTGCCGTCATAGGCCGGTCTGACCGTGTTGCCGTTGCGATCGGAAACGGACACCAACTCGCCCTGGGATGCTGAGCCGAACGTCCATCTCTCCCCGGTCTCGCGCCACGTCAACGTGAACGGCGGGTTCGCGCCGGCACCGGTGGCGTCGACCTTGATCGCCGAGCCCCATCTGCCCCCGGCATAGGTGAAGCCGTATCTCGCCCCGTCGCCGGGCTGAAACCAGAACTGGTTGGCGACCGAGTTGTCGATCGAGGCCGCCGTCCAGCGACTCGCCCACCCGAGGCCGAGCCCGCCGTCGGTGGTCATCGCGCTGCTGTAGGTGCGCGGGAACTCAAACGACAGCCCCGTCCCGGCGATGCTGAGGTCCGTCGCGTTGACCGCCAGAAATCCCGATCCGCGATCGACCGAGATGGACTCACGATCCGACACGGGATACGTGTCAAACGACGCGCTCTCACGATTGCCGCTCGTCGCCGCGCCCCATCTCTGATGCCATGCCGCCGCGCCTGCATCCGCTGCGTGCACGCAAGCCGTGCCTACGATCGCGCACGCGACCGCGAGGCCAATGCCGCCCCTGAACCTCATGAACTCAATTCCCCTAACCGACGAGCAGACCGCCGCCGAGTCGTCACCAATGCGCAGCAACGTACTGAGCGCTCAAAGCGCCCGCAAGGAAGCCGCACCTGCGGGCGGTGGACCGAAGGGACAGCTCGCCTGGCCCCGGCGGCACTCCGACTTCGGGTTTGACCGATGCGACGGTTCTCGAACCGAGAGTCTCAGCCGCTCGGAGACCTCCGAGCGTCTGGTCATCCTTCGGACCGACACCAGACATTTCAGGTTTCACGGGTGGAGCAGGCACCCGCTGAGGCCCCCGCCGGGCCCTAAGCGGCCTCATTCGTGACCGTTGGTCCGTGCGCCTTCGACTTTCGTCTCGTGCCGGCGTCGACGGCCGCCTCGGCGGGTGGGATTCATCTCTTGTCTGCGCCGACGGGTGCGACGTGCGCTTCCTGCCGGGACTTCGCCCGATGCTCGCCGGGCTCCTGCCCGAAGCGTGACCGCCGCCCCAGAGCGGCGCGCGCCCTGACGCGGTGCGGCCGCCCAAGCCTGCCGCACGCCGCGCGGTGGCGAAGTTCCTAGCGGGATGTGGGCCCGCGCGACGAATGAAGGGCCACGAGCCTGCGACAATCTCCTAATTCGCGGTGACGCGTTGAACGCACTCACGAGCTTGACCAGCCTTCTGGAGCTTGCAGCGCACCTCAATGGCTCCGTTCGCCTGTGCTACATCGATCCGTCATTCAATACCGGACAGGCTTTCACCAGTACGACGACGCGCTTGAGCACTCGGTGTGGCTGACGATGATGCGCGACCGTCTTGAGAAGGTGAGCGCATGCTCTTGGTGCATCTCGATGACGCTGAGATGGCCTATTGCCGGGTGCTGCTGGACGAGATCTTCGGTCGCGATGCGTTCGTTGCAACGATTATTTGGCAGAAGCCCACTAGTCGCGACACCGAGCAGCCTTCTCCTCGATGCATGATTACCTGCTTGTGTACTCACCGATGGGCTCCGAATGGAAGGACACTCGTAACCGACTGGTCGATTAGGGCGAATATTCGAACCCCGATGATGATCCCCGCGGGCCGTGGCGATCGGTTCCGATGAGCGCCCAGGCAGGACACGGGACCGCTAGCCAGTTCTACGAACTCGAAACGCCGACTGGAGCTAGACATTGGCCTCCAGAGGTTCGCGCGTGGACGTACACGCAGAAGCGCCTCGAAGGACTCATTGCTGAAGATCGCGTGTACTGGCCGAGAAGAGGCTCATAGACCGTGTCCTCCACACCGCGACAGATCCCGGAGACCTCGTCCTTGATTGCTTCGCGGGTTCCGGAACTACTGCAGCGGTCGCTCAGAAGGTGGGTCGACGCTGGATCGCCTTCGCCGCACGCTGGCGACGCACGGGCACGAGGCTAGCGACGAGTTGCGCGTACGGGATTCCCGCTCGACCACGACAGGTCAGGACTTCGCGTATGCGCCGCAGCGCGCCGTAGCATCGCCTCACATGGAGATGCACTCGGCACTCGACTGCCTGAACTCGATGCTCGCCAGAACCGGCGCGGACGCGTCTACCCCAGCGCTCGATTCGATCTGGCCTGTGATCCAGCAGTGGGCCGCCACACCTGTCACCGACGTCAGTGGGCACGACAGCGACCTGATGCTCTACGAGACCGCCCTGTCGCTCAAACCCGCGTCCCGCCACCAATCGCCACCGCACTTCTGGATCGGCATCACACGCCAGTTCGCCCCGAACGACGAGGAAGTCGAGGGCATCTGCATCGCACTCGAATACGAGCACGACGAACAGCTCGCGGCCACCGTCACGATGAGCGGACCCGAGCACGGCTTCGGGGCGCAGACATGGGGGCAGGCTGGAACAGACGAGATTCACAGATGGTCGAGCGCAGTCGAGACCGAGCGCGGATTCGCGATCGCCCGCCACCGAATCCCGCGCAGCATGACCATCGAATACGGCGGCGGCTGAGCACCACCCGATACGCCACCACACGGGCCGCGCCGATCTCACCGTCGAGGACGGGCACCGCCGGCCCGCGGGATGCACCCACTCCGACGCTCGCGTCGAGGGCAGCGACGAGGGCAAGCGACATCGCTAGAGATCGTCCGCGCACTTGGAAGCGCTGAGTCTGCTCAGTGAGATGCGGTCGTAAGGTGCGCGGTGAGAGCGGTGCGGATGGTCGTCGTGCGGCGGTTGCCGGCGAGGTCCCGTGCCGCGATCGTCAGCCGCGTCGCGATCCCGCCGCGGGTGGCGCGCAGCGCGGCCCGTGCGGCGCGACTGAGGTGAATGTGGGCGACCGTCCGCTTCCCCGCGCGGGCGCGGAAGCGGGCGCCGCCGAGCAGGCGGCCGTCTCTGCCGGCGGCACGCAGCCTGATGGTGCCACGGCATGCGCCGTGGCCCGCGCCCTCGCGCGGCGAGCAGCCCAGCACGACCGCGACGACGCCCGCACGGCTGGCGCGCAGGCGGGCGCTCGCGAGCGTGATCCCCGGCGGATACGGGTTGACCTGGAAGCTGACCTGCTTCGCGGCTCCCGGGCTGCCGTCGGTGCCGACGGCGCGCACGGCGGCCATGTGATCGCCGGCGTCGACGCCAGCGAGCACGAACGGCGAGTTGCATGGCGTCCACGGGCCGTCGTCCAACCGGCACTCGTAGCCGCGCGCGCCGGGAACCGCGGCGAACGCGACGCGGGCGTCTTTCGCGCGTCCGAGCGCCGGGGGGCCCGCGGTGATCCGCGGAGCCGGCAACCGGCTCGGCGGCAAGGCGCCGCTCCCGGGCGGCGGCTCCTTCGCCGTCCCGCCGTCCGGCGCCGGCTGGGTCACCGTCGAGATCCCGTCGTCGGAACCGCACGCGGTCGTCGTCCCGTCGTTGTCGCCGTCGCCGCTGTAGACCGTCTCCCAGCGATAGTCACCGGGCGCCGGCGCGTCGAAGGGCGGCGACGCGTAGGTCCCGTCGCCGGCGACCGGCACCGGCCCGCTCTCGAACGCGGGCTGTCCCGCGCACGACCCGTCGGCCCAGGCGCGGAAGACGAGCGTGCCGGTCTGGCGGTAGCCGCCCGCGAGCGTCGCGGCGTCGGCGACCGGCGTGCCGAGCGAGGCGTCGCTCGCCGCCTGGGTCAGCGACGGCGCGGCCTTCGCGACCGTCGTCGTCTGCGCCGGGTCCTCGCACCCGCTCTCGCCCGAGATGGTCTGGTCGCCGCCCCAGTACTCGGCGCTCCAGCGATACGCCCCCGCGTGATCCAGGAGCTGGGCGGACGACCTGTAGACGCCGGGCCCGGAGACCGGGACCTCGCCCCACCACAACGGGGCGCCCGAGCAGTCCGGGTCGTCCGGGCCGTAGAGCGAGAAGGTGATCGAGCCGCCTGCGTCCGCTCTCACGTCCGACAGCGTCACGCTGTCCGCAGCGGTCTCGCCGATCGTCGCGGACGCCGGAGGCGCAGCGAGCAGCGACGCGACGTGCTGGCCGAGCAGCACCATCACGCGCTGCTCGCCTGACGCGGTGCCGACGACGAGGTCCGCCAGCCCGTCGCCGTTGAGGTCCCCCGCCGCGGCGCTGACTGCGGCCGTCTCGGGATCGGAGGTGTACAACTCGGCGCGCGACGCGTCCGCGAACGGCTGGCTGTGGCTGGGCTGCCCGTTCAGCAGCGCGACCTGCCGAGACGAGGGCTCGATCACGGCGAGGTCGTCGCGGCCGTCGGCGTCGAAGTCGGCCGCGACCACGCTCGCAGGCGCGCCGCCGCCGGCCAGCGGATGCGAGATCGCGCTCTCGAACCCGCTCCCCGGCGCGTGCATGCTCGCGACGACGAGTGGCGAGCCCGGGGCGGCGCCCGCGACGTCGACGCGGCCGTCGCCGTCGAAGTCGCCGAGCGCGATGCTCGAAAGCGCGCCGCCGAAGAGCTGGCCGGGGGTGAAGCCGAACGCGCCGAAGCCGCTGTTGGACCAGACCCGGACGCCGGAAGAGGAGTCGTCGCCGGTGAGCACGTCGAGGTCGCCGTCGCCGTCGGCGTCAGCGAGCTCGACGTCGGTCAGACGCGACTGCACCGGCGTCGAGGTCAGGCTCCCGAAATTGCGGTTCGAGCCGGCGATGAGCACGCTCAGCGAGTCGCCGGCGGCCACGATGTCCGGTCGGCCATCCCCGTCCATGTCGCCGATCGCGATCGCCTTCGGGCCGTTCCCGACGGGGAACGCCGAGGACCGGTTCGGGCTGAGCGGCGAAGGGCTTCCGTCGCCCCACATCACGATCACGCGACCGTGCGCCTCGTCGGTGACCGCCACGTCGAGATAGCCGTCGCCGTCGAGGTCGGCGACCGCGACATCCCCCAGCGCGGCCGGCCCCTGGCCGCTTGAGACGGTCTGTGGTGTCAGGAAGACGCCCTGCGCGACGTTGGCGATAAACGTCACCGTGCCGTCGGCGTTCGACGTCACGATGTCGAGGTCGTCCGGCACGCTGAGATGGCCAAGCGCCACGCCCGTGACGCTGTGGCCGGTGCCGAACGCGATCACCTGTCGCAGCCCGGCTCTCGCGTTCGCGGCCGCCGCCGTCCCCAGCAGCGCCGCCGCCGCGAGCGCCAGCGCGATCGCAGCCTGCCAGGCGCGACCGCGTCCGCTCCGCGATCCTGCACGTCCGGTCCTCACAACCCCTGCACCCCCGGCCTCCGTCCCGTGCATAGCGCTCGCGCCAGTCGCTGCCGACGACGACAAGCGTCATGGTGCCATACCGAGCGCGGCGACGGCAATGACCGCGGTCACAGTGACGGCCAGCGAGGGTCCTGGTCTCGAGCAATTCGGAGACCTCGACGCTGACGCGATAGCCGATCAGCCGCGCCTCGCTGCGCAACCCGCACTCCTCGGCATCGAGGATCTCCCCGAGGCTCACCCGCAGGTCGATCGCGATCATCCGGCGCAGGACGTCCCGCTCCGACTTGGTGACGCGCACGAGCACCCGGCGACCGCCGACGACGCTCTGCGCACGCGACTGTGCGCGTGAGGAACACTGGTCTTGCACCGAAAGCCTATTTTCGGTGCCGGGCCCGGGGTGTTGGCGCACCGCCGGGCCGCTTTTCACTTGATTGCTACCTACAGCACGCTGCCCGTAGGCGGACCGCAATCCAGTGCAAGGTACTACGCCAGCACGCGCACCTACGACGACTACGCGTGTCGTGAACCCGATCCAACGAGACGACGCGCCGACGGTGTCATTCCGGCCCAGCCCTATCTGCAGGCGGGGCGCGCGACGCCCTGCAGCGCCCCTGGCGGGTCGCCTCGGAGGCACGCATATCCTAAAGATTGCCTAAAAAAGCACCTGCAATAGCGCCTGCGCACCCACGCCGGAAAGGCAGAAAACCCCGCATATAGCGGGGCTTTCCTGTAATCGGGGCGCCGAGATTTGAAAGACTTAAGATAAGTCGCGTAGGCGCTTTTCCGCTGCTATTCGCTTGTTTGAGGTTCTGCGAAGTTTGCTGAGATCTGCGCGGGTTAGAGCCTTGGTTAGATCCTTCCGCCCGCAATTTGCTCTAGGTCCATGAGCCGGCGGTCCGCGATCTGCTGGACATCGCGCCCGCTGTCGCAGCCGTCTACGGCCCGGTCGCGCTGCCCGCGTTGTCGCGCACGTTGTCGGCCGCGCTCGTCGCGTTGGACCGGCTCGAGAACGACTCGCCCGAGGACGCCACCTTCTCGCCGTTGCCGGCCTTCGCGCGCCAGCGGTAGTTGCCGCCCGCATCCTCGTAGATCTCGTACGTATAGGTCTTGGCGCCGGCCTTGAATCCTTCGGCGGCGCGAGTGGCGTTGGACTGGCTGGCGAAGGACTCGCCGGAGCTGGCGACGTTCTGCCCGTTGCCGTCGAGCAAGCGCCAGCGGTAGCTCCCGCTGGCGTCGGCGTAGACGTCGAACTGCATGGCAAAGCCCCCTGGTAGGGAATCGGTACACGGAGATGTTCCTCGGCCCCTCGGACGGATCACTCCCGGCAGGTCCACCTTGCGTACGATGACCTCAACGATGCGTCCGAGCGAGACAAGTGACGGCAGAGCCTGGCTGCGCAATTTCCACCGATCAGATGCGGAACTCGCGACAGTCGTCCTCGACCGCTTGCGCTTCTTGAGCCTCGGCGACCTGCATGACAAGCTCCAGCGGTTCCTCGATCAGCCGCCTGGCAGCATCGTGCTCGAACGTCCGGCGCTCGTCGTTCCCGAGCGAAACCTTTCCCGTCTGGAAGAGGAGATGCCTGACCCTGCAAACGCCGTCGCCTGGCGTGATTTCGAACCGGGAGGCCCGATCTCTCTGCCATCGGGAAGCGACGGTTTCGTCGGGATGGTCCTGAGAGATTTCGCGCCGCGAGGCAGAAGACCGATCTCGGACTCAGGCCTGATTGCCCCGACCGCCGGTATCGAGGAGTTGCGGCAGCTGAGATGTCGCTCGATCGTGATCTTGACGGACTACGTCGGCTCGGGCTCTCAGGCGCAGACGCTCGCTGCCGCGATCGCTCGCCACCCCACGATCCGCAGCTGGCGTGCGCTCGGTGTCATCAAGATCCACGTCGCGGCCGTCGCGGCGCAACGTATCGGCATCGAGCGCCTCAGAGCGAGCCGATCAGTCGATCATGTGCACGAACTCGAGGTGGCGCCTTCGATCTGGACAACCTTCCCGGACCGCCACGTGCAGCAGGCCGTCATCGATCTCTGCGAGGGTTACAGCGCGAAGGGATGGCGCGCGCTCGGCTACGACGACGCGGCGGCGTTGTTCGTCACCCAGCGCAGCGCACCAAACAACCTTCCAGCGATCTTTCTTCAACAGGGTCCTGCCTGGCAGCCGCTGTTCCCCGGTCGCAAGATCCCGAAGCGCTTCGCGTCGGAGCTCGGCGCGTACCGTCCGTCGGAGAGACTTGAAGAACTTGCTGAACGAGTGGGTCACTTGCGTCTTGGCCGCAACGAACGCCTTCGCTCGATGCGGCGATCCAGTCGCGCCCTGCTGCACGTCCTCACCCAGGCGAGCCGCGAAGCGTCCGATGCTCTCCGCTTGGCGGAAGGCATGGGCATCGACGTTGCGGAGGCAGCAGCCTATCTGGTCGTCCTTCAGGACTGGGGCTTCCTCGACGGGTCCGGCCGCATCACGCCGGCCGGACGCACGGAACTGACCGAACACCGAAAAGGCCGACGGCGGACGACAGCACATTTGGCGGGGTCCTCTGAGCCGTACTATCCTCTCGCGCTGAGGTGAGGAGGTCGGACGGACACTTAGTGATGCCGGCGAACTTCCGCCGGCCGAGGGTCAGTGATCCACTGGCTCTTGAGGCGCGGCTCACCGCGTCTCTCCGGACAAGCTCACGCCTGTCGCGTGCAAGACAGACACACAGCCTGTCCTTCACACGGCTTGGGTCTGTGCGTCTGTCTCCTTCGGGATCAAATCGAACGTAAGTGTCCGGCCTTCCTCCTCACCTCAAGCGCCAGCAGGCCGCTGAGCTCCAGCGCGACCCCGAGACAATCCGAAGAGCGCACGCAGTCGCGAAAGGATTACACCGACGAGGCGTCGTTCCCGTCGTTACACTCGGCCACCTGGCCCACCTCACCGGCGCACGATCTCGCTATCTGCGCGAGATCGTCAACCGTAGCCGCGATCCCTACGTCGACATCGCCCGCCCTAAACGCGACGGCACATCGCGGCCGATCTCGAGCCCTGAGCCAATCCTCATGGACGTGCAGCGCTGGCTCCTCACCAACGTGCTCGACACTTGCGAGCCCCATCGTTGCAGCTGGGCATACCAGCGCAGACGCTCCATCGTCAGATGCGCCAACGAGCATGTCGGCGCCCGATGGCTCATAAAGCTCGACCTCCACGACTTCTACGGCAGCGTCAGAGAACCAGCCGCATTTGCGATCTTCAACAGACTCGGGTATCCGCGGCTGCTGAGCTTCGAGATGGCACGACTCTGCACTCGGAGTCCGACACAGTTGGGTGGCATTCGGGCTAGTCGTCTGCCCTACCGGGAGAAACGATGGCTCGGCGTCCTTCCACAAGGCTCGCCTACCAGCGGTGTCCTCGCGAACGCCGCAATGCTGGAGGTCGATGAAGAGCTCGCGGAACTCGCCGATGCGCTGGATCTCGTCTACACGCGATATTCCGACGACATCGTCTTCTCCGCTTGGGACGAGTTCTCCCGCGCCCGCGCTTCCGCGCTGATCACGGACGTCACCAACATCCTTCGCAACTCACGTTTTCGAGTGCACAGGCGCAAGACCACCGTGGTCCCTCCCGGCGCCCGGAAGATCGTCTTGGGGCTCGACGTGCTCGACGATCGAGTCGCCCTTCCGGCCCAGTTCAAACGCCGGCTTGAGGTGCACGTTCGAGGTGTCAAGCGATTCGGCGTCGTGAGCCACGCTCAGCACCGCAGATTCCGGTCGGTGCTGTCTATGGTCGACCACGTCGATGGATGTCTCGCGTTCGCGGGCAACGTTGACAGAGGGTTCGTCGATCGCCTCCGGCCTGAATGGGAAGCCGCGCTGCATGCCAACGGGTACCCCGACCGACAGAACACGTTCGAAGGATAGGAACACGAGCCAGCGCCCTACCGCTGTGATGGGCCGGGCCTACGAACGATCGCACACGGCCTGTTGCTCGCTCGCCTACGACAGCGGCGCTGCTCTGCGCTCTTTCGGCGAGCGCTTACGAGAGCCAAGCTCTTCGGGAAGTCGCCGCGGGATGCGGATGCGCGCGTGTTTCGTTCACGGAGCTAGGATCTCGCCATGCGCCGTGCATCCGGTCCCGTATCTGAGGACTTTGCCACCGTTCCTGGTCGGAGAGAGTAGTCGTGGCGGGTCCCTACGCCCCGACCGGGTTTCGCGCTGAGATCACGCCTGGGACGGCTGGCTTTCCCGGCCTTCAAGATCTCCACAACAATTTTCGTGAGTGGTACTCATGGGCCGTAGTCGCCTCGATCGCCGGGGCTGCTGGACTCTATTGCCACGTCCCCGTGATCGATGGCAACAAGACAGACGTTCGTCTCGAAACGGTCAGTATGTGGAACGGCAAGCAGCGCTCCGTTCGTCTCCAGCTCAAGGCGACGTCCAATATCGGGACGGCATCGGAGCACGGGATTGATTACGTCACAAAGTCGTTCGAGCGCGACTACTACGACGGGATGCAAGAACCAGCGCCGATCCCGCTTTTCCTTGTTCTGATCGCGTTGCCGCCACTGACCGCTCCGTGGACCCGAGTTCGACAGGGCATCCATGCGTTGCACGCGGCAGCTTGGTGGGGAAGAGTCACTGAACCTTCAAATGGGCTGGCCAACCAAACCGTGCGCATTCCAGCGAGCCAGCGCTTGGACCTTGCCGGCCTCCAAACAATGCTGATGCAGGCATGACGTCTCTCAATGTCTCACCGGCGGCGATCCGCCACGAGCTTCAGCGACTGGGGTTCCGCGAGTACGACACCGAAGGTCGTGCTGGGGTGACGTGGGCTCATCCCAGCCATTTGGACGGACCAGCGGTTCTCGTGCCTCGCGAAGACGACCATGCCCTGCGCGGCTACGAAGAAACGCTGGTATCGGCAATCCATCGTATCTCGTGGATCACTGAACAGCCTTTCGACGCGGTGGTAGCTCGGCTCGCGGGCGGCGCCAACCGAATGGAGCTTCGTATCCTCCATGCGTTGACGGTCCGAAACTCTCTCAGGGCTCTCGATGCACCAGTTGTCGTTAGATCGTTTGTAGACTTGATCAAGAACGGCGCTCGAACAGAGTTTACCGGCGCCCGCGTGGACCATCGCGGCTCGGGCGGCCCTGACTACGACGCCGCACTCGACGGAATTGAATTGCTTGCTCCAGAGCCCGGAAGCTTCCGGCTGGTCGCGATCTCTGTGGAGCTCCCACAAATGGCCTTTACAGGGAACGCCCCGATCAGATCTCGAGATGCACTCGTAGCAACACTTCGTAGCCTTGTCGCTCTTAGCGAAGAGAGCCGACCTGCGGATGAACTCGACGAGGATGATGTTGAGTCGCTCGTCGATGCCGGCGTTTCAAAACAGCTGCTCAATGCAATCGAAGGTCTTGCCATCACCGACAAATCTGGCTTGCGATTGGAGTTCAGCGGCGCGTGGGATCCCACGCTCCCTGCGCCGGACGCGCCAAGCAGAACTGTGGTGATTGGAGATGCGGAGATTAGTTTTGCGCGGGCATTGAAGCCGCTCCTCGCCCCCTACGAGCCGATCGATGACTATCAGCTCACTGGGTGGGTAGAAACCACGAAGGCCGAGGGGCTTTCTTTTGACGGTTTCCCGTCCGGAACCGTAGTCGTCCGCCAACGGGTCGCCGGACGCCTGCGGGACATTGTTGTTCAGTTGGACAGCGAGAGCTTTCCCCAAGTTCAAGCTGGTGTTTCGGAGGTGCGGATGCTCGGTACGCTCGAACGCATTGCCGGTCGGTGGCATCTCACCGATCCTCGCGACGTAGTCATTTCAAGAGCCGAGCCGCCTAAATCCTGACCCGCCGCATGACGGGTCTGGGACGCCTCTCGACAGAGCCATCGGTTCTAGTTGCCGCCACTGAGCGAGATGCGCGCGGCAGATCGGGTTCTACACCAGGAGATCACCATCAACTAGGGCGGTCCATACCGGGCACCATCCCTGGCGCGTGATCGCCGCCGCGACCATCCGAGACTCGTGCCGGTCGGGGAGCTGACCGCGGTGCCGCGCGCCACGGTTGTTCGTCAGCGGTGAGGAGCACGGAGCTGGTTTCATAGCGAGGCGTCATCAGATCCACAACGAAGGGGCCGTTGCTGCGGCGCTAGGCAAGGGTCGAATGAAAGCCCATCGTCAGGTACCGCGTAAAGACATCCTCGGCGACGCTGTCAGGGAGCGCGACGGCGCAGTAGCGCTTGGCTCGGGAGACGGAGACGAAGCCGATTCGCAATTCTTCGCGCTCGGAGGGGTCGACGTGCTCTTCAGCCACGATCGCGGAGAGCAGACTCGCTTGGTCGGTGCGGCCCGATCGCGAGGCGCCCTCGACAATCAGGAGAACCGATTCGATCGACCGTCCCTTGACGGCATGGACGGTGTGGACAGGTGGTGAGGTCGCCGCCGCCACGAAATGCGCGTCGGCCTGGACGGTCTTGTACTTCGGCAGATTCTTGAGCACGTCCCGTGGCTTGTGCGCCAGTTCCTGTCTGACACCGAGTTCTGTGAGTGCGGTCACCACGTGTGGGCGACAGGCGGCGGACCACTCGCCCAGGGGACCTTTCAGGGGAGGGAGGCGTGTGCGAAGACGTCCGACGACCAGTCGGAGCTTGCGTTGCTTGTCGTGCGGCAGGTCGTCGTAGTTCAGCTCTGGTCTGATGAGCCACAGCAGCGCGTCTTCGACGGCGCGGACATCGGCAGCGCTGAGGGTTTTGCCTGTGCTCGAGGCGGCGCCGAAGCGTCCGAGCGCGCGGAGCACTCGGTGCGAGTCGATCGAGATCCTGCCTTCGATCGTGTCAGCCAAGCGCGCCGCACGTACGACGACGACCGCCTCCGCGGGGTCAAGTCCGTGGAGCGCCAGCCGCGCATGGAACTGTTCGACAGCAGCAGCAGGTCGGTCGCGGTCGTATCGGTAGATCTCGGGTGGCACATCGCAGGCCGCGTTGGGTCCCTTCGCGATGTCGGCATGGGGTCGCTGCGTGAAACGGTGCGCTACGTCGCAGATGAGCTGTGAGGAGCGGAAGTTTGCTGTGAGGTTAAGCTCGTCGAGACCGCGTGCCGAAGCAAACTCCTGGAAGCGCTCGGGGTCTGCGCCCTGGAAGGCATAGATCGATTGCTCCGGGTCGGCGACGGTCACGAGCGACTTCAGCTTGCCGGTGTCCATGAGCGCTTCGAGGCACGCGAGTTGAACGTCGGAGGTGTCCTGCGCCTCATCGATGATGATCTCGTCGAAGCGGCCTGCGATGGCGCGGGCGATGCGCGGATAGCCGCGCAGGACTTGCAGCGCCCAGTAGAGCGCGTCGGAGTGGCTCACCACGCCGCTGCGGGCGTGCAGCGTCTTGAGCTGTCTGGCCTGTGCGGCGCCTTTCTCATTGATCTCGTCCAGATCCATGTAGTGGAAGTCCGAGGGGCGGGAGTGGCACAGCGCGTTCCCGTTGCGGTCGAAGTGGAAGTGCGCGACCGAGAGGCGCATTGTCTTTTCCTCGTTGAGGATGACTGCTTTCCAGCCTCGTGCGGCGTTGGCGTCTTGATCCCAGTCGGGGCCTCGGATCCGTAATCGCTTTCTGTAGTCGCAGACGAGATGGCCGAATGGTCGGAGCACGTAGGTGTTCAGGAACCTGTGCAACGTGTCGACGAAGTGCTCGCGCCCAAGGACGACATCTGTCTGGCGGCAGACTTCTCGGACTTCGTCGACGGCGACGTTCGTGTAGGACGCCACGGCGATGCGGCGTTCGCCGTCGCGAGCTGCATGCGCGAGTCGCAGGGCCACGGTGCGTGTCTTTCCAGAGCCTGGTCGAGCGGCCAACGTGAAGTTGCCTGGGTGGACGACGGCGGCCCGCTGCTGCTCAGTCAGTTCGTCGAGGGCAACCTGCAGCTTTGAGCGGCTGTCAGAAACCACAGGCGAAAGCGATCGCATCGCGAAGGTACGTGGGCGGTGAGAGTTTTCTTCCGCCGTCGAGTTGACTCACAAGAGCCTGCGCGAAACGTCCCTTGCTTTGGTTGCGTCTGATCGCGTCGAGGAACTCGTCGGCGCGCTCGTCCGGATCAGCGTCGGCTGCGAAGCGCCGACGGAGATCTCTCGCGATGTTGCGGTGGATCGCGGCCAGCGATTCGAGCAGCAGATCCCAATCGCCGGCGAGGACGAGTTCGCGTTCGAGCGTGCTGTGACCGTGATAGATCCTCACGGCGGGCCAGTGCTTGACGCGTGCGATGAGCGCACGGGTGGATGTCGAGAGCGTCTCATCGTCGCCTTCGTCGTCAGTCGTGCCGGTTCTGCTGTCGCCGTCGGTCACGAGGGCGCATCGGTAAGGGAGCCGATCGGGACCGAACAACTCGACGAACGGACCAAACGCGAGGCCTTCGACGTTGACCACCGTGACGCCGTACTCGTGCAGCGGCAGGTCGATGCCGCTGGCGAGTGCTGGGACGATCAACTGCTCGGCGATCCCTTCCACGAGCACCACACCTCGCGCGAACAGCAACCCCGATTTCGTCACGTCGAGGTACCGCCGCAGATGATCGAGATCCCGCGTTGGCAGGCCGAACTGCGACGGCGATCTCGCAATCGTCTTGCCGCCGGTCGACCGGCTCAGAACCGACACACGCTCAACGCCGGCTGCTGCCGCGAAGTTCGGCGAGTGGGATGTCACGATCGATTGAATCGGCGCCGCTTCGGACTGTGGATCGTCGGCAGGTTCCGCGTTCTGCTCCTGATCCTCGTCGGAGGAGTCAACTGTTGGTCCGCGTCGCGCGCGCTCGCGTTCCAACATCCCGCTTGGATCCTCGAGGAAGCGCATCAGGAGGTCTTGAAGCTGAGGGTGAAGGTGCGCTTCTGGCTCCTCCACGAGGAACACCGTCAGGAGCGCGTCGCGGTTGCCCTGCAATGCCGACAGCAGCGTCGCCATGAAGAGCAGGTTGTTGAAGCCGAGCCCGTTGCTTTCCAGATCGAGATCGCTGATCTCACCGGCGAATGCGCGCAGCTGACGAATGATCGCCTCGAACCGGGCTGGTGCGAACTGGAGATCGGACGCTTGGGCAAAGTTGGGCCCTGACATCGCGTGGAGGTGCTCGTCGATCGTCAGCTCGGCAGCCACCATCGACTCGACGCTGTCGAGCGCGGCGTTGGCCTCGCGGACGATTCCCTCCATGGCTGACCGGTCGGAGTGCCCTTCGGGAACACGGGTCCGCAGAAGCGCCGCAACCCGGTTGTTCGCGCCAGGGCGCAGCTCGCGAGCTGCATCGCGCAGAGCAGGGAGGTACACGAACTCGACGGCCTCCCGCGCCATGCGGTCGACCGCAGCGGCGCTGGCGTCTCCGCCGACGATCTCCGTATCGACCTTCCCAGTGGTCCCAAGTCTCGCCCGCAGCCGCAACCGAGCGAAGCCGTCACCAAGCAGCGGAGACAGACACGTCGCCATAACCGCTTCTTCATCGGCCGAGAGATCACTGAAGATGACCTCGATCTCAAAGTCGTGGCGAACCGTCGCTCCGCTTGAATCGCAGCTGAAATCCTCCGTGGTGATCCATCGTCGAGCTCGATGTCCGTCAGCTGGCCAGAGAACGGTTCGCAAAGCGTCGATCAGGTTGGTCTTGCCCGTGTTGTTCGCGCCGACAACGATGCACAGCGGCTTCGACAACGTCACTTCGCAGTCGAGATTCCGAAAGCCGTCCAGGCGCACACTCGCGATTCGCACGCGGTGACCCTATTGGGCGCGTCTGACGCGAAGGGCGAGAGCTGCGACTACACAGCCCGATGCCAATGCGAACGGGGCGCTGCAGTCTTCGTGTTGCGATTCGTTCATCTGGCTACGAGCGGAGGCGCAGCCGGCCGGTCGAGCGGGCCTTGACTCGTCATATTTTGCTGTCATAATCCGCGCATGCTCGAAATCGAACAGGCTGTGACGTACCTTCAGCGCCTTGCCGCTCCTACGCTCGAGGCCTTCGGGGAGGCGCGAGTCCTCTACGGAACGCTCCAGGAGACGCTAGAGCCGGTCCGCTTCCGCTTGAGTCGTCAGGTCGGCGGGGTGATCGACGGCGTTACGTACTGGGGCCTCTTTGCCACGTGCCTTGTCGAGCGGTTCGCCCGCGTGGAAGGTGTCGCTCGCGCTCTCGAAACGCATCCTCTCGCGCACCACTGGGTCATCGAGGAGCAGGTGACGGTCCAGTTGAAGTCGGATACCGGCAACCTTCCGTTGGATCAGCTCGTCCTCCCCGGTATGCGCGAGGTGCGGGGCATCGCAAGAGAACTCGTGGTCCTCACGTGGGATCACGATCATGTCGATCGCTTCGACCCGACATTCGTTCAGATGGACGGGAAGCGTGAGGCGTGGCGCGTTCCCGTCGCGGCGCTTCTCGATGAGCAGGTGGCAGCGATTGAACCTGTCACGCCCAAGGCGACCGTCACGTCGCCGCGGACCGGCGTCGCGTCGAACGAAGACGAGACGAACGAGCAGTCATGAACGTCGACGCCCTGCGCATTTCGCGCGAGGCGCTCGGCTGGACCCAGACGGACCTTGCTGGTCAAAGCGGTTTGGAGCAGTCTGACATCTCGCGGTGGGAGCGAGGCCTGCGCATTCCGAATGAGGACCAGTTGGCGCAGCTTTCGTTGACGCTGCGCGTTCCGGGCTCACTGCTCGCCTCAGACGTTCGCCTCACGCAGCCGGTGCATCGGACGCAACGAGCCGAGACCAAGCGCGTCGAGCGCATGGTCAACGGCCGTATTGAGTTGGCTCGGCTCGCCGCGTCGAGAATGCTCGCGGACCTCAACATCGACACGCCGTTTGAGTTCCCCACGGCGGATGATCCCGCTCCTCCTGATCCCGAGGATGCCGCCGACGCGATTCGCCGTGTATGGCGCGTTCCCGCCGGACCGATCAGAGATCTGACGGCATTGATCGAGAGCGCCGGCGCGGTCGTGCTGCCGGTCGACTTCGGTGATGCGAGCGTTCTCGCGGCCTATGCTCACTTGCGCGGCGATCATCGATGGTGCTTCCTGAACACCCGTTCCGTCGACGGTGCTCGAGTGCGATTCAGTCTCGCCCACGAACTTGGGCATGCCCTTCTGCACTGGGACCGGTTCGACGCGCCGGACGGGAAAGACGCCGAGCGGGAGGCACATCGCTTCGCGGCCGCTTTCCTCATGCCACGCAGAGACATGGTCGCCGCACTCGGTCGGATCCGCTTCTCGCTCGACGAACTGGTGACCTATCGGATGCGTTGGGGGGTCTCTGTGCAGGCGCTCATAACACGCGCGCGAGATCTCCGCCTCATCAGTCCCGATCAGTACACACGGCTGTGGAAGCAGATCAGCGCGCGGGGATGGCGCAGATCGGAGCCAGGGAACGTCCCACTTGAGCGCCCCTCCGTGCTCTCCGACGCGCTTACGATCCATCGCACCCAGCATGGGTACTCCGACTCGGACCTCGCCCAGATCTCGGGGCTGGGCTTGGATCGTCTCGCCGAACTGCTTCCGGAGCACTTCGTTCGCCGTGAGGGTCGGCGACCCACTCTCAGCGTGGTGCGATAGAGCCGCCGGCCACAACGGCCAGCTGCGGCCTTGCCGCATCACGCGGCGGCGCCGGCCGCGCGAACGCAGCCGCCACCATCTCCCCCTCATGCTCGCTCGGCGCGTAGTCGGCATAGCGCTGCGTCGTCGTGAGGTCGCGGTGCCCCATCCATTCCTGGAGCGTGCGCAGCGGGACGCCGGCGGCGGCCATGTGGGTACCGAAGGTGTGGCGCAGGTCGTGGAAGCGGTGGGACTCGTCGATGTCGGCGTTCTTGAGCGCGAGGCGGAAGCGGCGGGCGATGTTGGCCTTTAGGATGAACGCCGCCGTGGTCGGGGTGGGCGAAGACGAGATCGTCGGGCCGGCGCCAGCGCGAGCCGGCTTCGAGGGTGCGCAGTGCGGCGGCCAGCTCGGGCGTCATCGGGACTGAGCGGGTGGAGCGGCGGGTCTTGGGGGTGCCGAATTCGCCGCAGGTGTAGTTGCGGCGGATGCGGATGCGGGCGGCGTGCCAGTCGACGTCTCTCCAGCGCAGCGCGACCAGCTCGCCTTTGCGCATGCCGGTCATGACGGCGGCCATGAACATCGGTTTGTCGATGTGTTCGAACATGCCTGGGTGGACGTGGGCGAGCATGCGGTCGATCTCGTCGAGGGTGAGGAAGCGGACTTCCTGGGGCTCGGGGACGGCGGGCAGCTCGATGCCTTCGCATGGGTTGGAGAAGGCGTATCTGCGGTGTGGGGCCTTGGCGAAGTTGAAGAGCGCTGAGAGCGTGCCGAGGATGTCGCGGACGGTCTTGGGCGCGAGTCCTCTGCGTTCGAGCAGGCCCATGAGCGTGATCACCTCGGCGGCTTCGAGCGCGTCGACGGGGCGTCTGCGGAAGAACGGGTCGAGGTGGACGCGGACGTCGCTCTCTATGCCTATGAGCGTGCCTTTCTTGCGACCGCGGCGTCTGGCGTTCTCGACGTAGAGCGCGCCGAGGTCGGCGATCGTGATGCGGTCGTCGGCGATCTGCTTGACCTCGGTCTCGTAGATCATGCGCCGCAGCTTCTCCTCGGCCTGCAACTCGGTCAGCCCGCCGTCGCGGCTGTTGCGGCCGCGTTTGGGGCCGATGTGGCGCTTGAGGCGTCTGCCGCTGGCGTACCAGGTGCCGTAGTAGACCTCTTCGCCGCTGGCCGTCGTGCGGATGAGCAGGCGGCCGGAGCCGCGCTTGCGGCGGCCTCTGCCGGCCGGCCGCTCTCGGAAGCCGGTGCTGGTTCTGCTGCGTGGTCTTCTCGCTCTGGCTCTTGGCACGGTCGCTGCGATGGTCGGGCTGCTGCTGGGCAGGAGCGGCCGACGCTACGGGGAGCGGTCATCCAGACCAAGGGGCTTTGCCAGGACCACGACGTTGTGCCGCCCACCAACGTCGCAGCTCCGCGGGTTCGAAGCGCACATAGCGGCCGAGCCGCAGGTGCGGGATGCGCTGCGCGCGCGCCTGGGCGAGCACCCACGTCTTGGGCACGCCAAGCAGCTCGGCGGCGGCCTGCGCGTCGATCAGGCCGGCGGGCGGCTCAGCGGCCGGGTCGAGGTTCGTGATCGTCGGGGTCGGCGTCTCGGTCATCGATTAGCCATCCGGTCGTCGTTTCAGGGTCGGTGGGGGTGGTGAAGATCGGCGCGAACGGGCCGGGCTCGGTGAGGTCGTCGAGCAGGCAGATCGCGGACTCGGCCTCGGGCGTGGCGGTGAGCAGCGGGTCGGCGCGGCAGAGTCCGAGGACGGTGCGTCGCCGTTGCAGCAGCCGTTCGCGGCGCTGGCCGGCGAGCACGACGATGACGCTCGGGAAGACGGCGTAGCTGTGGGTCCAGAGCGGTTCGGGCGGGTCGTCGGGGTCCTCGGCGGGTTGGTAGTGGTGGTAGAGGCGGGCGTACTTGGCGAGCTTGTCGGCGAGGTGGTCGACGGGGATCGTCGCGCGGTCCAGCTCGATGAAGCGGGAGTGGAAGCTCGGCCCGTGGTCGCTGTTGAGCTGGTAGGTGAGGACGGCGTCGGCGATCAGTTGCTCGGGCGTGCGGCGGCCCGGCGGTGGGCCGAGCGGGTGCGCGATCTCGTGGCGCCAGCTCAACGGTCCGCAGTCGTCGCCGCGCTCAGGCACCGGAAGCGTCATGGCTGCCCTCCCTTTCTCCCGCTCGACCACGGCAGGTCGGGATCTCGCGTGTGCGCGCTGCGCGCCGTAGCATCGCCTCTCATAGAGACGCGCACGGCACTCACTGCCTGAACTCGATGCTCGCCAGAACCGGCGGGGACACGTCGGCCCCGACGCTGGATTCGATCTGGCCCGTGATCCAGCAGTGGGCCGCTACACCCGTCGCCGACGTCAGCGGGCACGACAGCGACCTGATGCTCTACGAAACCGCCCTGTCACTCAAACCCGCGTCACGTCACGGATCGCCACCGCACTTCTGGATCGGCATCACACGCCAGTTCGCCCCCGACCGCGAGGAAGTCGAGGGCATCTGCATCGCGCTCGGATACGAGCACGACGAAGATCCCGCCGCCACCGTCACGATGAGCGGACCCGAGCACGGCTACGGGGCGCAGACATGGGGACAGGCCGGAACAGACGAGATCCCAAGATGGTCGAGAGCAGTCGAAACCGAGCGCGGATTCGCCGTCGCCCGCCACCGAATCCCGCGTAGCATGACCATCGAATACGGCGGCGGCTGATCACCAGCCGAATACCGCCGCCATGTGATCCGCGCCGATCTCACCCGTCGAGGGCGGCACTGTCGCCCCGCGGAATGCCATGCACTCCCGCCGCTCGTGTCGAAGGCGGCGACGAGAGCGGGCGACATCACCAGCGGATCGTAGGCTACAGCGAAGGTGATCGCTGCCTTACGAGACCGCCCTGAAGCGCGTCGGTGCGATCTCTGTCGCGCGCCTGACCATCGGCGAGTCCTATCCGTGCAGCGATGCCAGAGATCGCCCGCACGGTGGTCCTCGTCTGTCGGGTGAGATCGTCCACGCGCTGCTCGATCCGGACCAGCCGATCGCTGTGATCCAGCCGCACGAGGCGCTCTATGACCGCGTCGCGGATGAACGCCGCATGCGCGATCCCGAGCGTTTGGCACCGAGGCGAACGATTCGACGGCGCGGCAGGCGATTTGCGCGCAGCCTCGTTTCCACGCGGCATTCTGGCCGGGCGCTTGTCTCCTGACCGACTCTAGGAATAAGCGTCGTTCGGCCGAGGCAGGCGAAAGGCCCCGGCGATCATAAGGGGAAGGTAATCGCCGGGGCCGTAATTCACGCATGGCGACGCTGCCGCTTGTCCGAGGGGCGCCGTGCGGAGCGTCACGCGTGTTCGCCTTCGTGGGCGCGGGCGACGACATGGCCGTTCGCCCGCTTGCCGCTCCGTCAACGCGGGGTTATCCGGAGTGCTGCGAGCATCATGTGGCGCCATCCGATTCTCAGCAATGCCAATTTCAGAAACTTCCGCAGATCTACGATGCGGGGCGGTTGTGGAGCTGCTCCGCTGTCGCGTGAAAGTGGTGTAAGGTCGCTCCGTGAGCCTGTGCGCCAGGGGCGCGTGCGGGTGGGAGGAATCGGAACGGGGAATATGGGTGCTGGGGCTCCTCATGGTCTGAAGTACGCGGTGCTCGGGTTGGTGATCGAGCACAGGGGCTACGCCTACCGGCTCGCGCAGCGGCTGGAGGAGCTCGTCGGCGACGCGTACGAGCTGAACCCCAGCGCCGTCTACACCGCGCTCAACCAGTTGGAGAGCGCAGACCTGATCGAGATAGACGAGCGCGCGAGCGTCGGCGCCACACGCCGCAGCCCGCGCGTCGTCTACGCCGCTACTGTCGCCGGCCGGGCGGTCTTCGAGACGTGGATCACCACGCCGCCGACCAAGCCCGACCCGATCCGGTTCGAGTTGGTGCGCAAGCTGGCAGTCAGCAAGCCCGATCACGGCGAGCGGCTGTTGGGGATGATCGAGCGCGCAGAGCTTGAGTGCCTGGACAGAATCGAGGCCGCGACCCTGCGCATGGGTCAGACAAGCGGCGCGGACCGCTGGGACGCCACCACCAACAGGCTGGTCCACCAGTACGGGATCCGTCAGCTTCACGCGCGCCTGGAATGGCTGCGCGACGCTCACGCCGCCGTTCAGCGCCTCACGGACGAGGCCGCCGCCTCCGACGAGGTTCCGTGAATGTTGCGGTTCGAGGGCGTCACGAAGCGGTATCTGCGCTTCCCGCGCGAGATCGTCGCGCTCGACCGGATCTCGCTCGAAATCGCGGCCGGCGATCGGTTCGGGGTGCTGGGCTCAGCTCGCGCGGGCAAGTCGACGCTGCTGCGCCTCGCCGCGGGGTTGGAGCGGCCGGACGAGGGATCGGTCTGGTTTCGCGATCGGGACCTCGCGACCGTGTCACGCTCTGAGCAGGAGCACCTGCTGCGACACGAGATCGGCTGCGTCTGGCAGACCGCGAGCGCCGGCAGCCGCATCGACATCGTCCAGTACGTGGCGTGGCCGTTGTTCAGCGCAGGCGTCCGCTATCGCAGAGCGATACGACAGGCACACGAACTCCTCGCCCGTGTCGGCGCGCAGGCATGCGCGGGTGCGCAGCTGTGCGAGCTTGCCGCCAGTGAGCTGACGCGGGTGTCGCTGGCGCAGGCGTTGATCCGCGAGCCGAGCCTGCTGCTCGCCGACGAGCCGTCCAAGACGCTGGACCCCATCGAGCGCGACGAGATGCTTGAGCTGTTGCGGTCGACCGTCTGCGACAAGCGGATCACGTTGGTCGTCACCGCCGGCGATGCGACCGGCATCGTCGCGCCGACGCAGCTGGCGTCGCTTGATCGTGGGCGGCTGGTCGTGAGAGCGCGCCGCGGCGGGCAGGTCGTCCCGATCCAAGGGCAGCGCCGCCGCCCGAGCACCGGATAGCGGTCGCCGTGCTCGAACTGCGCTCGATCACGAAGCGCTTTCGTTCCGGTCCGGAGCTGGTCACGGCCGTTGACGGCGCGTCGCTGACGGTGGCGCCCGGCGAGCTGATCGCGCTCTACGGACCGAGCGGATCGGGCAAAACGACGGTCCTTAGCATTGCGGCTGGCATCGTCAGACCCAACGCGGGCACAGTGCTCTTCCAGGGGCGCGACATTGGCGCCTTCAGTGAGCGCGAGAGCGTGCGCTACCGCCGTAGCGAACTGGGGTTCGTGTGGCAGTCGTTCCAGTTGCAGCCGGGCTTGTCCGCGCTCGACAACGCGGCGACGAAACTGCTCGCCGAGGGCATGAAGATGAGAGCGGCGCGCGCCCGCGCGCTCGGCTACCTCGACCTCGTCGGCCTGGCTGCGCGCGCCGACCATCTCCCGGGCGAGCTGTCGACTGGCGAGCGCCAGCGGGTGAGCATCGCTCGCGCGCTCGCGAACGAGCCGAGGCTCGTGCTCGCCGACGAGCCGACTGGGAACCTCGACACGCGCCGTGGCGCGCAGATCCTCGACGTGCTCGCGCAGGCGTGCGCCGATCGCGACGTCGCCGTCCTGCTGGTCACCCACGACGAGCGCGCCGCGGCCTACGCGAGCCGCGTGCTTGCGCTCCGCGACGGGCACATCGAGGACGGCGCGGCCGACCACGCGTCGCAGCTCCGGTCGGCGGACATGATCGGCGGCTGAGCGTGCGCCCGGGGACGCTGTGGCGGTTCTACCTCGCGCGGCTGCGGACGCGGCCGGTGCACGAGCTGCTGGCGCTGCTGGGGATCGCGACGGGCGTTGCACTCGTGTTTGCGGTGCAGGTCTCGAACACCAGTATCGCCGGATCGATCGACCAGCTCGTGCACGCGGTCACCGGCGAGGCCACGCTGGAAGTCGCAACTCGCAGCGACCAAGGCTTCAATCAGGACGTCGCGAAGGTGATCGGCGACGTTGACGGCGTCGCGGTCGCCGCACCAGTGCTTGAGCGAAGAGTGACGCTCAGCGGCCCGCGCGGCGAGCGCACAATCCTGCTGATCGGCGCTACCTACGACCTCGCCCGCCTCGACGGACCCGTCACGAGAATGCTCGGCCCCGACGGCGTACAGCTCGGGCGCGGTCTGCTCCTGCCAGCTGAGGCCGCCGAGGCGACCGGTGCGCGCGCCGACCACTCGATCGACGTCAGATCCGGCGGGCGGCTGGTTTCCGCAAGGGTGACCTTCGTGTTGCCCGGCGCGCTGATCGGGTCGTTGGCGCAGAGCCCGATCGCCGTCGCGCCGCTGGGCTATGCGCAGGAACTCGCCGAGCGCCCCGGCAGAGTGACCCGCGTGCTCGTGCGAGCCGATCCGGGCAAGACCCAAGAGGTCCAGCGGCGTCTTCAGCAGACGCTGGGTCCGATCTTCGACGTGCGTCCCAGCGACACGGAGGCGCGGCTGATCCGGCAGGCGGCGCAGCCCAACGACCAGTCCACGAGCCTGTTCGCCGTCATCTGCGCCGCGATCGGATTTCTCTTCGCGCTCAACGCGGTCCTGTTGACAGTGCCCGAGCGGCGGCGGCTGGTCGCCGACATGCGAATGGAAGGCTTCTCGGCGTGGCAGCTGGCGTCGATGCTCGCGTTCGAGGCGATCGTGCTCGGCCTCGCCGGCTCGCTGTTGGGCCTGCTGCTCGGCGATCAGCTCTCGCGCCACGTCTTCCAGTCGGCTCCGGGGTACCTCAGCTTCGCGTTCCCGGTCGGCGGTCAGCGCGTGATCGCCACCTCCGCGGTGCTGCTCGCGATCGCAGCCGGCGTCACCGGCAGCCTGCTCGCGACCGCTCAGCCGCTGCGCGACATCTTCGGCCGCTCGCCCGTCGAAGGCGAGCGCCGAGCGCGCCCGGCGGGCGGACGGGTCGACACGTCCACGATCCTTGCCGCGCTCGGCGGCGTCTTGCTGCTGATGACGGTCGGGGTGCTGCTGCTGGCGCCGGCGGCGACGATCGTCGGGATCGGCGCGCTCGTACTGGCCACGCTGCTCCTGCTGCCAACCCTGCTCAGGGGGATGACCGCTGTCGCATGGTGGGTCGCCGAACGGGCCTCGTGGCATCCGTTGATCGTCGCGGTCGGGGAGCTGAGAGCCGGTCGCGGGCGGGGCACGGCGCTCGCTGCGACCGCCGCGCTCGCCGTCTTCGGCACGACCGCGATCGAGGGTGCGCACCGCGACCTGCTGCGCGGACTGGACCACGCCGCCTACGGGCTCACACACACAGCCGACATCTGGGTGCAGCCCGGCGGCACCGAGAACACCCTGACGACCGTCGACTTCACCAGACCGGCAGCCGCCGACGCACTCGGCAAGCTCGACGCGGTCACCGACGTACGGACCTACCAGGGCGGCTTCCTCGACTACGGCGGCCGGCGCCTGTGGGTCATCGGCCGCCCCGCCGAGGACCGCATCACGATCCCGGCGGGACAGGTCGTCGACGGCGGCGACGCCGACCTCGCCACGAGCCGCATCCGCGCCGGCGGCTGGGCCGTCGTCTCCAAGGCCGTCGCCGACGCGCAGGGTCTGCGCGTGGGCGAGCGCTTCGAGCTGCCGACGCCCGCAGGCGCCACGTCGCTGCGGCTGGCAGCAAAGATCTCGAATGTCGGCTGGGCCCCGGGAACGATCATCCTGAACCAGCGCGACTACCGGCGCGCGTGGCAGACAGCCGACCCAAGCGCGCTCGAGATCGACCTCGCGCCGGGGATCGACCCGGCCCGCGGCGCCGCGCTGGTGCGCGAATCGCTCGGCACCTCGGCGAGCGCGCTGAGCGTCGAGACCGCCCAGCAGCGCTGGGACGCGCTGCGCCGCAACGCGCGCCAGGGCCTCGATCGCCTCACGCAGATCTCGACGCTGGTGCTGATCGGCGCGATCCTCGCCACCGCCGCCGCCGTCAGCGCGACCGTGTGGCAGCGGCGAAATCGCCTCGCCGAGCTGCGTGCGCAGGGCTTCTCGCTCGGCCAGGTCTGGAGCGCCCTCCTGACCGAAGCGGGACTGCTGCTCGCGTTCGGCGCGGTGATCGGCGGGCTGGCCGGGCTCGCCGGCCAGCTGCTGCTCTCGCGCTGGCTCACGCTCTCGACTGGGTTCCCGACCGACTACTCCCCGGCGTTCGGACTCGCCGCGATCCTCTGCGCGCTGGTTGCCCTGATCGCGCTGCTGGTGATCGCGCTGCCAGGATATGCGGCGGCCCGAGCGCCGCTCTCGCTCAGCTTCCGAGAGGACTAACCGCCAGATCGGGCGATACTCGCTCCGTGCCGACCCTGCTGCTGGCGACGATGCTCGCTCGCTACTGGCTCACGGTCTTCCCGCTCGCTCGCCGCGCCCTGCGCGGCTGGGCCGCGGCGGCGGCCGCGATCCCCGACCCCGAGCTGCGCCGCCTCGCCCAACACACGCTCCAGAACGAGCACCTCAACGCCGAGGGCGCCGCGATCTTCGCGACCCTCGCCCCATGGCGCCGCACCCCGGCGCTTGTGCGCGCCGTCGTCGCCTATCAGGTGCTCTACGACTACCTCGACACGATCACCGAAACGCCGGCGCCGAGAACGGACGACGCCCGCCAACTCCACCGCGCGCTGCTCGACGCGCTCGACCTCGAAGCGACCCCGAGCGACTGGTACGCGCTGCACCCAAACCGCGACGACGGCGGCTACGTCGCCGCGCTCGTGACCGCCTGCCGCGCAGCGCTCTCCACGCTGCCGGCCTACGACCAGGTGCGCCCGTCCGCGCTCCGCCTCGCCGCGCTGTCGCGCGAGGTCCAGGCACTCAACCACGACGCTGCCGGCGACCGGGCCAGCAAGCTCGGCCGATGGGCGCAGACGCATCCCGCGCGAACGCACCTGCGCTGGTGGGAGTGCGCCGCGTCGGCAAGCTCCTCCCTCGGGGTGCACGTCCTGCTAGGACTCGCGACCGACCGAACGACGACCGCGACGCGCGCACGTGCGGCCGAGCGCTCCTACTGCGTGTCGCTCGGAGCGCTCAACACGCTGCTCGAATCGCTCGTGGACCTCGAAGAGGACCAACGCACCGGCGACCACAGCTTCGTCAGCTACTACCGCACCCCACATGAAACCGCCGACCGGCTCCAGGTGATCGCGGCCAGTACACGCGACGACGCCCGCCGGTTGCCACGAGCAGACCGCCACGTCGTGATCCTCGCCGGGATGGTCGGCTTCTACCTCGCCTGCCCCGAGGCGTGGCGGCCGCATGCGCGCGACACCGCCGCACGCACCCTTCACGCCATCGGCCCGCCCACGATGACGCTGACCCGTGTGCTGAGACTGCGCCGCGCGCTCTGAGCGATCCAGGACGTTTCTGCGGTTGGCATTGCGCCGGAACCCGGTGCTCAAAGAGCATCCGGACGGATGACCCGACACACCCAACGCACCACCCTGCGCCAGCGCCTGTCCGCCGCCCGCGAGGCGCGGCGCCAACGACGCTCCGAGCACTTCGACGCGCGCATCACCGCCCGCAAGGCGAGACAGACCGCCCGCGCCAGGATCGGCGTGATCCGGATCCCGCGGATCGGCGACGACCTCACCGCAGCCGAACGGCTCAGCCGCGACCTACCGCAACGCATCATCGAATGGTCCGACAACCGCGCACAACCATCCCGACTCGTCTCCGTCGAGATCCTCGCCCCGCTCCCGCGACCTGGCGAGCGGTTCGTCGCTCAGGGACGGCGCGCGGACGGACGCACCGTCTTCGTCAACTGCAAGATCGTCCGCCGAACCCCGTGGCGCCGACGGACCGACATCGTCAAGTTCACGATCCTCGACGCACGCTGACAAACGACCGGCCGAAGGCAGCCGGCCAACCGCCGCGCGCTGCACCGGGCCTCGGTAGGTTGCGACGTCGACGGTGAGCGGCGAATGGGCTTGCCGTCCGGGGCAGTCGAAATGAATCGAAGGGGACGCCGGATGCTCAGATTCCTGACCATGGCCCGCAAGCGTCGTCCGATCGCGCTCGCGCTCGTCATCGCTACCGCAGTCGCGCTCGCCGCACCGACCGTCGCGACCGCGCGAACGATCAACATCAACGCGCAGACGAAGTTGCACCTCGTCAAGAACGGCAAGAACGGCAACCAGCTGCGCGAGCGCGGAACCGCGACCGGCACCCTGCCCGGCCCGGTCGTCGCGCTCTTCACGGTCTCGCTCACGAGCATCACCGGGACCGTCACGCTCCTGCCCGAAAAGGGGTCGATCACGCTCACGATCAGCGGGCGGCCGACCGGCTCCCGCAGAGGCAAGACCACGGCCAGCGGCACCATGACGATCGTCGCCGGCACCGGCCGCTACAGCGGCGCGCGCGGCAGCGCGAGCTTCAACGGCACGCTGGACCGCTCGACGTGGGCCACCACCGTCCACGCGACCGGCTCGCTCACCTATTGACCGCCGACTGCGCACGACGAGCCGGCGCGGCGCTCGCGCTGCTCACGCTCGTCGCGCTCGCTTGGTCAGGCGCGGCGTCGGCGGCACCGGTGCATCTCGCCGCATCGTTCGGTCCTGACGCGCGTCTGGGGCATCCGACCTCGCTGCGCCTGCAGCTGTCGATCAGCCCGCGCCTCCCGTCGCCGGTGACGCGCATACGGATCCGCTACGCCCAGGGACTCGAGATCGCGACCAGCGGCCTCGCGCTCGACGAATGCCGCCTGCGGCCCGCGGACTTCGTCGGCGTGATGATCCCCCTCACCGGGCGAGCGGTCTGCCCCGCGAACTCCGTGATCGCGACCGGAACCGCCAGCGGAGAGGTCCGGCTCGACACGCTGACACTCCGCCAGACCGCGCTCATGACGATCCTCGCAGGCCCACTCCAACCCGGCCGCCTGCGACTCGTCGGCCTCGTCGAAGGCGTCAACCCCTTCGGCGTCCTGCTCGCCTACGACGGCACGCTCACACCCGCACGCCCACCCTACGGCGGCGCGATCACGATGACGCTTCCACCGATCCCCGACCTCCCCTACGACGACGCCCGTGTCGCGCTGCTCGGCGTCGACGCCACCATCGCCTCCCCGACCATCCTCTACCGCCGCACCGTCGCCGGCGAAGTCCGCCGCTACCGCCCCGACGGCATCGGCCTCCCAACCAGATGCCCGGCAGCAGGAATGCGATTCCGCGCCGACTTCACCTTCGAGGACGGCACGACCGCAGGTGCGGCGGCACGCACGCCCTGCCCGCCGAGCTGACGCAATCAGCCTCTGTACCACAAGCGAGTGCCTGGTCATCGAGGCAAAGTGCTCGTGAGGTCGGCTATCGACCGCCGCAGCGCCTTCTAGGCGCGTGCTCGACCAACCTGTTGGCTGCGAGATGTCGCTGACATGTGACATCGATCGTCAGAAAGGAAACAAGCAACCGCAATTCGTCGAATAACCGGCGCACTGTCGATCTAGATCTGCGAGGCTCGCGAGCAAGGGGACGGGCAGCCCGACGCACGGGTTCAATGCAGGAGGGCAGCATGAACGAGCCGTGACACCACCCCTGCGCGCGCACGCGCTTCCGCCGGAGTTGATCGCGGATCGCTCACAGCGCGCACCTAAGCTCCACAACCATCGTTACCTGAGGAGTGACATGAATTCTGCAAGGACTCCGCGCCGACGGATCGTCGGCGTGCTCAGTGTGCTGCTCGTGGCGGGCTGTTTGGCAGCTGTGTCTGGGACCGCATCGGCCGGCTACTACTGCAACATCCTGGTCGCGGCCAACTCGCAATGCTCGGGCAATTCGGGCATCGCGAGATGGAGCAGCAACGTCGCGCAGTACATAGGTGCCGGGACCGTGTCCGTCTGCGAGAAGACGACCTGGGCCACGAGCGGTCCCGACAACGGCTACGTCCTCAGCCGGATCTGTGCCAACAACACCGCCATCAGCAGCGCGGCGGACGGTTGGTCGTGGTTGGGCTACAACGAGCTGAACTTCGTCGGCAACAACTCCGGCAGCGCGCACACGATCCTCGGCGGCTCCGACCCATACAGCGGATTCGCCGCGCGCCGCTCCAACGGGTCGCAGACCGCGACCGCCGCAGTGACGGGCGCGACGGTCGCTCCGTCGACGGTCGCTGCGGATGTGCGCAGTCAACTCGGCGTGCTGCGTACCGCGCCCGCGTCGGGGAAGATCCCGACGATCACCGGACCGGGCGACCAGGTGTCGCTGCGGACGACGCGTGATCGGCTGTGCCTGGACTCCGGGCTCGCCGGCGGCGAGATCACCTGTCAGGACCATGAGTTGGCCGCAGAGGGCTATCTCCTCGCAGCAACGGTCTGCGGGCTGGACCAGCCGCGCGAGGACATCGTCGTGTACGGGGTGGTCCCGGACGGCGTCTCAGCCGTCCAGGTCGAAACGGCGGAGGGCAGCGAACTCGGTCAAGCCGCTGTCACGTCCAACACGTTCCGCATCCAGCTGTCCAAGCTCGACGCGGCGTCGGCAGACCATCTGAACTGGGTCGGCCGGGACGGGTCAGTGCCGCTCGGCGTCATTCCGGACGACCTCGGTTGCTGATCCATTAGCTCCGACGACTCGGGGCGGCAGTGGCGTTCGTGCCGCTGCCGCCCCGGCGTCAGACAACCGCTAGCCTGAAATTTGGATGCAGGGGACGAGCAGGGAGGATTGATGATGTTGCGCTTTATTCGGGTCGTGGCATTCGGTGCATATGCGCTGCTCAGTGCGCTCACCATGACGACGGCGAACGCCACCGCAGCCGACCCGGCGCTGCCTGTCGGGCCGTCGATCACCCGGCCCAATCCTGCGATCACGATGCAACCGGGGTCCTATCGGCTGTTGCCGTTGCGTGCCAACGACCCGGACGGCGGCCTGCCGTGGGCGATGGCGACCTATCTCGCTCGACCCACCGCGAACACCCGCATCCTCGTACTCTGCACCGCGTTCGGACGCGTTCAGAACGACCAGCTCGGCATAGTCAGCGAGCAAGGGACGTTTCTGCCCATAACGCCTGGCGCAAGCCCACAAACAGCGTGCGGCGGAGTCAGTGCCAGCCACGGCGAGCGTGCAAGCGGCTACGTCATGGCCTCATGGCCCGCGAGATTCGGCCCCGCGTGCTCCCCGGCGACCGCACAGGCCGCCGCTGACGCCCCACCGCGCGCCTGCGACCTCGCCGCTTTGCGCACGCTCTTCGGCATCTCGCTCGGCCGCGGGGTCGAGAGCGCCGCCATCCAGGAGCACCGCCACGGTCCCTGGACGCCACTCGAGGACGGCGGTGAGGGCACGTTCCTGGCCGTCCGTCGCGGCCTCTTCACCGACGCGACGACACCGACGATCCGCATTCGAGCAACCACCTGCGGGCCAGACGCGCGTCTTGACCTTCAAGCGCAGGGCCGAAAGACAGGCAGATGCACGGCCACCGTCGACCTGCCAAGCGGCGTACGGCCGGCGCCGGAGAGCGCCGCATCCAGACGCGCACGCAGAGCCAAGCGTCTGAACGCACCGATCCGCATCGTGGAGCGCCACGGCACAGCGAGCATTCGCCGCTTCACCGCACGCGTCACGCTCCCCATCACCGTCGAGGTCTCAAACGAGGCATACGCCTACCGCCTGCGAGGACCGTCCGGTCCTGGCTGCAACCGCACACGCACCGACGACACAAGCACCGACCCACTCTCCAGCTACCTCATGATCGCCGGCAGACCGTACGACCTCCCGCTCCTCCCGCTGGACCTCAGACGCGGCGTCTGGTGCAGAGGCACCTACAGACTCACCGTCCTCTTCGTCCGGCGCGTCGCGACGAGCAACAGAGTCCGCACCATCGCCAAGGCGATTGCCGCGACGACATTCAAAGTCTGATAGGCAGCTCGGTCCTCCTGCGGGAGCTTGCGTTGCTCAGCTCGAACGATCGCGGCCGACGCGCGCGTCCGCACTCAAGCGCGATGTGCATCGACTTGTTGCGCCAACCCTCAGCTGAATCCCAGTGCGGGAAAGCGCTTCTCTACCTTCCCGGCATCCTCGACATTTCCTCAGGGTGGCACGACAAGCCACGACACATCTGAGCAAGATCAATGCCCACAAGAGTCAAGAGGTTGACACTTTTCGTCAAGTGTTATACGTTTTGTTACATGACCCGATCTACACCGCCAGAAGTCGCGGAGCGTCGGCGCCTCGAAGACATCCTGCGCGGCTGCGGGATCGAGCGCGACTGGCTCAGGTACAAGGACGGCATCAACCGCAGCATGGTCCGGTCCGTGGTGAGAGAAGCACGCGAAGCCGGCATCAACGTTCGCGAGATCTCACGCTTGACCGGACTCAGCACCCAGACGCTGCACACCTGGATGCAGCCCCATATGAGACACGTACCCGCAGCCCACTACGGACGACTTGGTCTGCCTCCAAGCAGCCTGGAGGAGGCAGCGCTGCGAACGATCGCCGAGGACCCGAACCGCAGCTGGACGCCGACCGAAGTCTACGAAGCCATACCACCCGAGTGGCTGCGCGGAACGGTCACGGTTGCCGAGACCGCCGACGCGCTGGAGACGCTCGCCCGCACCCATCAGATCTGGGACGCAGAAGACAGCGACGCCTACCGGCTCGCCCAGCCTTGAACCGAGCAGCCGGTGCTCGGGAGGGCGAGGCGAGCCGGTTTGGCTTTGATCCTCGATCTGGTCGGTGTCGGTTCTACTCGTGTGCTCGGCGCCGCCGTCGTCTCGGCGGCGGGTCGTGTCGGCGGGACTCGTAGAGCGCGAACAACTCCGAGAGCTTCATGTCGAGACCGTGTCCGACCTTCAGGAGGACCCGGAACGTGGGGTTGATCTCGCCGCGCTCGATTGCGCCGATGTAGTTGCGGTGCAGCCCCGCGCGGAACCCGAGGGTCTCCTGCGAGAGGTCTCGGCGTGCGCGCGACTCGCGCACTGCTCGGCCGAGCACCTCGTGCTCACGCGATTGCATCCGGCTGGGGGCGCCCATCACGTCTCCTCCGCGTCTGGGATCGCGACGCGGTTGTAGGCGAGCTGGACCAGGAGCGTGCCGCAGACACCCGCGACGATCGCGACGCTCTGAAGCTCCTCGCGATCGACACCCCCGCCGTCAGCGCGCTCATAGAGCCGCTCGATCGCGTGCTCGTGCAGCCGCAGCAACGCGCGCATGAGCGCGTCGGGGTCCATCGTGATCGCGAACTCGCGACACGGGTCCACTCGCGTCCAGCCAATGTCGTCCAGCAGCCGCATCAGGTCGCGGTAGCGATGGCGCAACATCCGCGCGTCGTTGGGCCGGTCGTCATCGACAGCCCAGAAGATGTCGCCGATCGACGCCAGCAGCGTCCGGATCAGCTCCCACAACGCGTCCCGCTCGACCCGCCCGACCGTCACCACCCCGGCCGCGTCGTCGGCGCCACGGGCATGGGTGCACCGCGCTGCGGAGGTCATGAGCGCTCCCCCGCACCGCCGCAACGGCACTCGGCAGGCTCGTCGCCGACCATCTGCGCCAACACCTCCACCGACGCCGACATCGTCAACACGGCATCACACGCCGCCGAGCGCATCACCACGCGACCGCTGCCGCCGAGGTAGTCGGCCACCAGACGCGTGGCCCGGTCGTGCAACCTCACCAACACGCGCGTCGCCGCCGGCGGGTCCATCGTGACCGCGAACGCGCTGCGCACGTCGTTCAGGTCCCAGCCGAGGTCATCCAGCAGCCGCAACAGCTCCTCGTAGTGCTCGCGCAGCCGCCGCGCCACTATCGCGTGCCCGTCCTCGATCGCGCGATGAATCTCGCCGAGCCCGTCCAACTCGATCACGACCTGCTGCCGCAACGCCTCCCGCTGGGAGCGACTGATCGTCATCCGCTCCCGCATCACGACCCACCGCCCGCGTCGTCGTCCTCGATCTCCGTCAGCTCGATCAGGATCTCGTCGGCGACACGCATCGCGACCGACGCCGCCTCCACCTCAAGGCCGCCTTTACCGGTCGGGTGCGGCGAATCGATCACCACACCAAGCGCATGCTCGTACAGACGGGCGAGCGCGCGCCGGTGCGGCCCCCACTCTCTCGCGAACGTGAACTCCC
Organism: Conexibacter sp. CPCC 206217; assembly: GCF_030646165.1. GTDB lineage: Bacteria > Actinomycetota > Thermoleophilia > Solirubrobacterales > Solirubrobacteraceae > Conexibacter. Next base: position 960,241 of record NZ_JAUTDO010000001.1, read on the forward strand.
GTCCGGGGTCGTTCGCGCCCCAGCCGAGGTCCTCCAGCAGGTGGAGGTCCTCTCGCCAGCACCGACCCAGCTCGCGCGCCTCTCTGAGCCGGCCCGCCTCGATCACCGCGGCGAGCTCACCCACGCTCGCGATCCGCGCCACGATCAGATCGCGCAACACGCCCCGCTCAGAGGGGCTGATCGTCACGCCATGCGACCACCACCAGCACGCAGACGCAGAGAAGCTCCACACGCCCGCAGGCATGTGAGGAACAATGGACTTGCATCGAAGGCCTCCTTCGGTGCCGGGCCCGGGGTGTTCGCGCACCGCCGGGCCGCTTTCAGTTAGTGCTTCTTGCAGCGCTTGCGAATGTAGGTGGCTCACCCACCCACGGCAAGGCCCGATGCCAGCCGTCGCACCCTCGCGCGCCAGAAACCGGACCCTCCAGGCAGCGGATTCTGCGTGCGGCCTGCACAAAACGGCACCCCCAACGGCACCCCCCCCCGCCCCTCCCGGAACGACAAAACCCCCGCGTTAGCAGGGGTTTTGTGTAATCGGGGCGCCGAGATTTGAACTCGGGACCTCTCCGACCCGAACGGAGCGCGCTACCAGGCTGCGCCACGCCCCGATGACGCTGTTCAGTATTCCACAGCGGCGACTCGATGGTACGTTCCCCCCCACGATGGGCGCTCGCGTGGAAGAGATCGTCGCGTATGTCGACGAGCTGTTGGAGATCGACCGGTTCTCTGACTATGGGCCGAACGGGCTGCAGGTTCCGAACGTCGGCGAAGCGCGCGAGGTCACGACCGTCGTCACCGGGGTCTCGGCTCAGCTGGCGCTGTTCGAGCGAGCCGTGCAGGAGAGAGCGCAACTGGTCCTCGCGCACCACGGGATCCTGTGGGACTTCGAGCCGCGGCGGATCGGCGCCGCACATGCGAAGCGGCTCAGAACCCTCCTCTGCAACGACATCGCGCTCGCCGGCTACCACCTGCCGCTCGACGCGCACCCGGAGATCGGCAACAACGCGCTGATCGCCGCCGGCCTCGGCGCCGCCCGTACGGAGCCCGCCTTCACGCACAGCGGCACCCCGATCGGGGTGATCGCGCACTTCGAGTCCGACGATGATCCCGCCGAAGGCGTTCCCGCCCCGGAACTGTTCGCCCGTATCGCCACCCTCACCGACCGCGATCCGCTCGTGTTCGACGGCGGTCCACCGAACGTCAAACGCCTCGGCATCGTCTCCGGCTCTGCCGCGAACGACCTGACGAGCGCCATCGACCAACGTCTCGACGCCTTCATGACCGGCGAGCCCAAAGAGCACGTGATGGCGCAGGCGCGCGAGAACCAGATCCACTTCATCGCCGCCGGGCACTACGCGACGGAGACGTTCGGAATCCGGCGCGTCGGGGAGCTGGTGGCCGAGAAGTTTGGCGTTTCTCACCACTTCGTCGATCTCCCAAACCCCGTCTAGGCGCCAACCCGCGGCGTTCGGACCGGGAGGTTTGAGCCCGTCCGTCAACGGAGGTATAAACGGTCAACGGCATCCACACGGGAGGTCTTTCGACCGATGGCAAACCATCTGACGCCCACGGAGCTCGCACGCGAGGCAGGTCTCGACCGCCGCGACGTGATCATGAAGTGCCTGGAGATGGGGGTGCCCATCTACAACGGGCGCATCGACAGAACCCTCTTCTCCGCGAGCCTCGACGACCGGTACCAGGTCACCGCCTCGCCGACACCCCTCGCGACCGGATAGGTGGCAGGGCCGGGGGCGCCCGCAGCACCGGCACCACGGCGCGACTGGCCGCTCAGCCAGTAACCCGCGCGCGTCGGACGGGACCGGCCTAGAATCGCCCTTCTCCAGTTCCGCACCACGAGGAGGAGGATCAGATGGAGGCGAGCGTCACGCACAGCGCTGCCGACGCATCGACCGGGTCGCGCACCATCGCCGACCTGCTGTCCCGTGCGGTCGACCTCTACGGCGACCGGACCGCGGTGAAGGTCAAGCGCGACGGCGCCTGGAGCGACCTGACGTTCGCCGAGGTGGCCGAGATCTCCGACGAGATCTCGCTCGGCCTGATCGACCTCGGCATCGCCCCCGGCGAACGCGTCTCGATCCTCTGCCGCACCCGGCCCGAATGGACCTACGCCGACTGGGGCGCGATCCAGACCGGCGCCGTCGTCGTGCCGATCTACCAGACCAACTCGCCCGAAGAGTGCGAGTGGGTCCTGGCCGACTCCGACGCGGTCGCGGTCTTCGTCGAGAACCAGGGCGAGCTGCAGAAGGTCGAGCAGATCCGCGACCGTCTCCCCCATCTCAGACATGTGATCGTGATCGATCCGTCTGAGGTCGCGGACATGACGCAGGCGATCTCGCTCGACGACCTTCGCGCGCGTGGCCGCACGCGCGACCGCGCAGAGCTCACAGCCCGCTACGAGGCCGTCGAGCCGAGCGATCCCTTCACCTTCATCTACACCTCCGGCACGACCGGCCCGCCGAAGGGCTGCGTCCTCACGCACGGCAACTACCGCGCGATGCTCGACATGGCCGAGCAGGGCGGCGGCATCGTCGAGAACGAGCTGACCTACCTCTACCTGCCGCTCGCGCACTCCTACGCGCTCCTGATCCAGCTGCTCTCCTACGACGTCGGCGCCGCGATCGCCTACTGGTCCAACGACCCGCTGCAGATCATCGTCGAGCTGAACGAGGTCCACCCGACCAGCCTGCCCTCGGTCCCGCGCATCTTCGAGAAGATCTACACGCTCGTGACGGGCAACTACCCGCGCGAGCAGATCGACCAGGCGTCGCAGCTCGGCGTCACCGTCCGCCACATGCAGCTGAGAGGCGAGCCGGTCCCGCCCGACCTCCAGGCAGCGTTCGACAGAGCTGACGCGGAGCTGTTCGCCAACGTCCGCAACGCGTTCGGCGGCAACGTCCGCCAGGCCGTCTCCGGCGCCGCCCCGATCGCGAAGGAGATCCTCGAGTTCTTCTACGCCTGCGGCGTCCCCGTGCTGGAGGGCTACGGGATGACCGAGACCTCCACCGCCGCCACCTTCCAGTCGCCCGAGGAGCACAAGTTCGGCACGGTCGGCAAGCCGTTCCCCGGCGTCGAGCTGAGAGTCGCCGCCGACGGCGAGCTGCTGATCAAGGGCGCCAACGTCTTCGCCGGCTATCACAAGCGCGCCGACGCCTCCTTCGGCGCGATCAGAGACGGCTGGCTGCACACCGGCGACCTCGGCTCGATCGACGACGAGGGCTTCCTCTCGATCACCGGCCGCAAGAAGGACATCATCATCACCGCCGGCGGCAAGAACCTCACCCCGGCGAACATCGAGAACGACATGAAGCAGTGCCGCTGGGTCTCGCAGGCGGTGATGCACGGCGACCGCCGCCCCTACCCGGTGATGCTGCTGACGCTCGACGTCGAGACCGTCGTGCCGTGGGCGCAGCAGCAGGGGCTGCCCGAGGACATTCCGTCGCTGTCGCGCGAGCCGCAGCTGCTGGCGCTGATCCAGGCCGACCTCGACCGCGCCAACGCGAAGTACGCCCAGGTGGAGCAGGTGAAGAAGTTCCTCGTGCTCGAACACGACCTCTCGCAGGAGACCGGCGAGCTGACGCCGACGCTGAAGATCAAGCGCAACGTCGTCAACGAGAAGTACGCCGCGCGGTTCGATTCGCTCTACGACGAATGAACGCGTACCCTCATCTGTGAGAGATGCGTACGGATCCGAGCGAAACCGGCGGGCTGTTCATCACCCGCCGCCCTGGGACGAGACCGACCCAGTACAGAGCGCCGCCCAGAATCGCGGGCGAGAAGCGTCGGCGGGCGGACAGCTTCGTCGCGGGCGGACTGCTCGCGCTGATGATCGTCGTCAACCTGCTGTTCTGGGGTCCGCTCCCGCTCGCCTGCCTGTTCGTCGGCGGCCGCCTGCAGCATCTGACCGACAACGTCGGCGTCGGCCTGGCCGCCTCGTTCGCGACCCTGATCGGCGGCCTGCTGCTCGGCCTGATGGCGCTCAAGCGGCTGGACTACGCCTGGATCCTCGTGCGGCGCGCGAGCGGGCACGACCAGCGGCAGGGGATCATCGGCCGCATCTTCATGGTCTGCTGCGCGATCGGCGCGCCCGTCTTCCTCGTCTGGCTGCTCGGCTTCAGCGGCGCGCAGCTGTCGGGCGCCGGCAACATGGGCTTCTAGACTCCATCCTCCGATGGGCCTGCGGGGGTACTACAGACAGTTCGCCGGCATGACCGACGAGGAGGTCAGCGAGCAGCTGCGCGAGCAGTCGGCGCAGGCGCGCCGCAAGGCGCTGGCGAAGGTCGAGGCGATCGACCTGTCGCTGACGACCTGGCACGAGCTGCCGCACCCCGACGTCGTCGCGGCCGTCACGTTCGCCTCGCGCGGGCTGCTGAACCTCGCACCGGACCCGACCGCGGAGGAGATCCGCCACGCGCTCGCGCGGCGGGTCGGGCTCGAAGCGAACCGGATCGCCGTCGGCGACGGCGCCGCGCAGCTGCTGTCGTCGGCGACGCGCGCGCTCGTGAAGCCGGGCGAGGAGCTGCTGATCCCGTGGCCGTCGTACGGCCTCTACCCGCTGATGGCACAGCGCGCGGGCGCACAGGCGGTGCCGGTGCCCCAAGGTCATGACGTCGAGCGGCTGCTGTCCGCGGTCACCCCGCGCACGCGCGCGATCGTGCTCTGCAACCCCAACGACCCGACCGGCGGCTACATGCCGCCGTCGCAGCTGCGCGCGCTGCTCGACGCACTGCCGGAGCACGTCTCGCTGCTGCTCGACGAGGCGCTGATCGACTACGTCTCCGACGAGCGCGCCGCGGCCGCCTCGCTCGCGCTGCTCGATGCCCATCCGCGCCTGCTCGTCTTCCGCACCTTCTCGAAGATCTACGGTCTCGCGGGGCTGCGCTGCGGCTACGTGCTCGGCGGACCGGGGGCGGAGCAACTGGTCGCGCAGCTCGCGCCCGAGCTCGGCGTCGGCGTGCCGAGCCAGGCCGGCGTGCTGGAGGCGCTGCGGGTCTGCGACGCGCAGGTCGCGTCGCGTCGCGCGACCGTCCTCGCCGAGCGCGCGCGGATGGCCGAGCTGCTGCACGACGCGCCGCTCGACGCCGCGCCCAGCGAGACCAACTTCCTCTGGCTGCGCGCCCCCGGCCTCAGCTCCTCCGAGCTGACCGCCCGCCTGCGCCGCGGCGGCGCGATCGTGATGAGCGGCACGGCAGTCGGCGACGACGAGCACGTCCGCGCGACGATCCAGGCCCCGATCCACGCCGATCGGTTGCTGGAAGCGGCGCGGACGGCTTTCTAGTCGTCGCGAAGCGCCTGCGTCTGAGGCGCGTCTCAGTCGCTGGCGCTCTGGCGCAGCAGCGTGCTTCTCGTCTGCTCCAGAATCGCCCGCCACCGCGCCGTCTCGGCCGGCTCGGCCGTCGCGAAGTGCTTGACGACCTTGTTGACGCGCGTGGCGGAGATCTCGATGCCGTGTCTGGCCGCGACGCGGCGCAGCCTCGGATAGTCCGCCGACAGCTTCTGGGTGACCGATCTGAAACCGTGGCGGGCGATCGAGACGCGTGAGCGGTAGTCCATCACGCTCGTGCGGAACATCAGCTCGTCGCTCGGATCGGGCTCGATCAGGACGATGTCGACGCCGGGGTAGCGCTGCTCCCACTGGCGCTTCATCTCGTGCAGGCGGTTGTGGGCGATCAGCTTGAACGTCTGGTAGCCGACCTGCGGGAAGCCCATGTCGGAGATCCGCTTGCGCCCTGGCGCCTCGGGGTCGTTGACGTCGTTGACGTACGGGACGAGCGGATTGACGACGATCAGCAGTCTCGCGCCCGCCTCGACGGCGATGTCGAGGTTCGTCGTCGAGACGATCCCGCCGTCGACCAGCTCGCGATCACCGATCCGCACGGGCTTGTAGACCATCGGCAGCGCGGTCGAGGCGCGCACGGCGGTCGAGATCGGCACGTCGTCGAAGCCGGGCTGGCCGAACACGACCCGCTCGGCCGTGTCGAGGTCGGTCGCGGTCAGGTACAGCTCGTGCGTCAGCTCGCGGAAGTCGTCGCTGCGGCCCTCCCCGTCCAGCACCGCGCGCACGTACGACTCGATCCCGCCGCCGGAGTAGAGGCCCGACGGCATCCCCTCCGCCAGCCCCAGCACGACGTCGAGCGCCGACACCTGGCCGAGCTGGCCGAGCAGCCTGCCGGTCAGCTTCGCGGCGCGGAACGGGAAGCTGAGCGCGCTGCCGACCAGCTCGCGGACGTTCAGCGCCAGCACCGTCTTGAGGTCGACGTCGGGGAACGGCGTCGGCACCTGACGGTTGACGACGCGCATCATCTCCTCGGGCGTGATCCCGTTCGCCGTCATCGCGGCGACGAGCGAGCCGGCGCTCGTGCCGACGTAGACGTCGAAGTCGGTCACCGACCTGTTGACCGACAGCAGGTCCAGCGCGCGCAGCGCGCCGATCTCGTAGACCGCGCCCGTGACACCTCCGCCGCCCAACACCAGCGCAGTCTTCGACGGCCGCCCGGGGCGCCGCGCGGTCGAGCGCCGGCGGACCTGCGCAGCCGGCCCGCTGCCGTTGCGCCGCTCGCTGCCGGACGTCTCCAGTCTGACGACTCTGCCCATGGTTCCATAGTGTACGGAGGCGTTTCAAAGCAAACGCCGCTGTTCCGTCCGGCCCGACCGCGACTTTCCTGCGACACCGCTGTTCCGATCCCCATGCGCCGCACCGCTCTCCTCGCCACCGTCATCGCCCTCGCCGCCCCCGCCGCGTCGGCCGCCACCGCCGCCGCGGCGCCGCTCGACGCGTCCGTCGCGCGTGAGCTGGCGCGCGGAGGCGGCTCCAACGGCGCGTTCGTGCTCGACACGACGACCGGCAGAACGCTGGCCGCGGTGCGCGCGGACTCGATGCGGATACCGGCCTCGGTCGAGAAGCTCTACACGACCTCGACGGCGCTGCTGCGCTTCGGCGCCGACGCGACGCTCGACACCCAGGTGCTCGGGACCGGCACGCTGACGCCGGCCGGCGTCTGGAGGGGCGACCTGTACCTGCGCGGCAGGGGCGACCCGACGTTCGGCAGCGCGAGCTTCAGGCAATACGACGGCACCAGCGGCACGAGCGTCACGGAGCTGGCGGACGCGGTCTCCGCCGTCGGCATCACGAAGGTCACCGGCCGCGTCTTCGGCGACGAGTCGTGGTTCGACCTGCGCCGCGGCGGTCCGTCGACGAACTGGGGCTTCGACGTCTGGATCGGCGGCCCGCTCAGCGCGCTGCTGTACAACCGCGGCCTCGCGAACGAGAACGGCAGCTCGCTCGCCAAGCAGCCGGCGCAGTTCGCCGCGCAGCAGCTGACGAGCGCGTTGAGAGGCGCCGGCGTGAGGGTCGCCAAGGCGCCGGCGCTCGGCACCGCGCCCGCGAGCGCGCAGGAGCTGGCGGTCGTCCCGTCGCCGCCGATCTCGCAGCTGGCGGCGCTGACGCTGGTGCCGTCGGACAACCTCTTCGCCGAGCAGCTGATCAAGGTCGTCGGCGCCGAGTTCGGCACCAGCGGCTCGACGACGGCTGGCACCGCGGTCGCGCGCAGCACGCTGCAGCAGCGCTTCAAGATCAGCCCGCGGATCGCCGACGGCTCCGGCCTCTCGCGCGCGGACGCGACCAGCCCGCGCCAGGTCGTCACGCTGCTCGACGGGATGCGCGACGTGCCGGGGCTGCGCAGCGGCCTGCCGGTCGCGGGCCGCAGCGGCACGCTCGCCAATCGGATGCGCGGCACGATCGCGCAGGACCGCTGCCAGGCGAAGACCGGCACGCTCTCCAACGTCTCCGCGCTCGGCGGCTACTGCAGAACCGCCAACAACCACACGATCGCGTTCGCGTTCATGTTCAACAGCGTCAACACCTACTCGGCGAAGGCCGCGGAGGACCGCCTGACGCAGCTCGTCGCGCGCCAGCGCCCGACGGGATCGACGCGCGCGGGCGCGGCGCCGGGCGCCGGTTCCACGCCGCCGGCCGGCACCACGCCGGACGCGACGTCCGCTCCCGGCGCCTCCGCTCCCGCCAGATCGACCCGCTCCGCCTCGGCGCCGCCCACGTCGCCCGCCGCCGTCAACGGAGCGGTCCGCGCCCCGCGCTAGCGTCGTCTTCCGTCGAACAACCCGACGGGAGGCAGCAGTGCTGAAGGGCTTCAAGGACTTCATATCGCGCGGCAACGTGGTCGATCTGGCCGTCGCGGTCGTGATGGGCGCCGCGTTCGGCGCGGTCGTGACGGCGCTTGTCGCCGACTTCATCACCCCGATCATCGCCGCGATCGGCGGCCAGCCGGACTTCTCCGACCTCAGCTTCACGATCAACGGCAGCAAGTTCGCCTACGGCCACTTCATCAACGCCGTGATCGCGTTCGTGATCCTCGCCGCGGCGATCTACTTCCTCGTCGTGCTGCCGCTGGAGCGGGTGCTGAGACAGCCGGACTCCGAGAAGGACGCCGACGCCTCGGCGCGCGCATGCCCGGAGTGCCTCTCGTCGATCCCGGCGGAGGCGCGCCGCTGCATGTACTGCACCTCGGAGATCGAGCCGCTGACGGGCGGGACGACGGGAGCAGTGCCGGCTTAGGGCGGACGCCACTCGGGCGCGTGCCGTTTGGCAGGAGTGGCCGCGCCCGGCAGGGGGAGCGGCCGCTCTTACGCGACGGCGGGCACGGCCGTCGGCAGCGGCGGCGTCTGGCGCAGCCACAAGGACATCAACAGCGCGCACCCGAGCAGCGTGCCGCCGACCGACATGACCGCGGTCCACTGGCCGCCGCTCCAGGCCGCGCCGGCGGCGATCCCGCCGAGCGATGAACCGGCGTAGTAGGCCAGCAGATAGAGCGCGGAGGCCTGCGCGGCGGAGCCGGCGTGGTTGCTGCCGCGGCGCCCGACCCAACTGGAGGCGACCGAGTGACCGGCGAAGAAGCCCGCCGTCAGCGTCGCGACGCCGAGCACGATCAGCGGCAGCGCATGGGCGCCCGTCAGCGCCAGACCGGCGCCGGCGAGCACGATCGCGGCGGGCAGGACCCCACGGCGGCCGATGCGGTCGGCCAGGCGCCCGGCCCAGGCGGAGCTGAACGAGCCGATCGGGTAGACGAGGAAGATCGCCGCGACCGCCGCGTGGCTGAGTCCGTAGGGCGCGTCCTCGAGGCGAAACGTGAGGCCGTTGTAGACCGCGGCGAAGGTCGCCATCAGCAGCGCGCCGACGGCGTCGAGGCGCAGCAGGCCCGGCTCGGTCAGATGCACGCGCATCCCGCGCACGAGACGGCCCGGCTGGAACGGCCGCGAGTGGAAGTGCTGGGAGGCGGGCAGCAGCTTGGTCGCGGTGAGCGCGCAGACCAGCGCCATCCCGCCGACGCCGAGCAGCGCGACGCGCCAGCCGCCGTGGTCGGCGAAGACGCCGGTCAGCAGCCGGCCGAGCATCCCGCCGATCGCGTTGCCGCCGATGTACAGCCCTATCGAGAGCCCGAGCGACGAGCCGTGGATCTCTTCGGCGAGGTACGCCATCGCGACGGCGGGCAGCCCGGCGAGCGCGATCCCCTGCAGAGCCCGAAGCGCCAGCAGCGCCTCGAAGCTGGGAGCCGCGGCGCAGGCGAGCCCGAGCAGCGAGGCCAGCAGCAGCGACCACTTCATCACGCGCGTGCGGCCGTAGGCGTCGGCGAGCCAGCCGGCCGGGACGAGCGACAGCCCCAGCGCGGCGGTGGTGACGGCGAGCACGAGCGCGGACGCGGCCGGCGTGATCGAGAAGCTGTCCGACAGCAGCGGCAGCAGCGCCTGCGGCGAGAACAGCAGCGCGAAGGTCGCGACACCTGCTGCGAAGAGGGCGACCGATGCGCGTCTGAAGCCGGCTTCGCCGGCGCGGTGACGGTCTGGCAGGAGGGCTGCGTCAGGCACGAGATACAAGGTAGGACGGGCGCATGGATGTGTCCAATGCATGATTGACGATGAATCGATGCTGTGCGAGCATCTGTGAGATGGCTCCGCTCGGGACCCCATGACCTTCGAGGAGCTGCGCTGGTTCGTCGCGGTCGCCGAGGGCGAGCACGTGACCGCCGCGGCGGCGGAGCTGCACGTCAGCCAACCAGCGCTGTCGCGGGCGCTGGCGCGCGTGCAGGCGGACGTCGGCGTGCCGCTGTTCGACCGCGACGGGCGGCGGGTGCGGCTCAACCGCTACGGCCGCCTCTACCTCGAGCACGCCCGCCGCGCGCTCGCGCTGCTCGACGCCGGCCGCGACGAGCTGGCCGCGGCGACCGGGGCCAGCGGCAGCGGCACCGTCGTGCTCGCGTTCCTGCACACGCTCGGCAGCTGGCTCGTGCCGGCGCTGCTGCGCGGCTTCGGCGCCGCGCACCCCGGCGTCACGCTGCAGCTCGCGCAGGACAGCGCGGGCGAGATGCTGCACGCGCTGCAGAGCGGCAGCGCGGACCTCGTGCTGACGAGCCCGCGCCCGGACGACCCCGCGATCGGCTGGCACGCGCTCGCGAGCGAGCCGCTGCGGCTGGTGGTGCCCCCGGGCCACCGGCTCGCGGGCCGCAGACGCGTCCGCGTCGCCGACGTCGGCGAGGACCGCTTCATCGTGATGAAGCCCGCGTACGGCCTGCGCAGCCTCACCGACGAGCTGTGCGAGCGCGCCGGGATCAACCCGACGATCGCGTTCGAGGGCGACGACATCGGCACGCTGCGCGGCCTCGTCGCGGCCGGACTCGGCGTCTCGCTGCTGCCACCGCCGCAGTCGGCCGGCGCGGCGATCGCCGATCCCGCCACGCCACATCTCCAGCTGGCCGACAGAGGCGCCGCCCGCGAGCTGGGCCTCGCCTGGGAGAAGAACCGCTACCGCTCGCCCGCGACCGAGACCTTCCGCGAATACGTCGTCGCGAACGGGCGCGCGCTGGTGAGCGCCCTCTAGCTCTCCACCAGGATCAGCCCGGCTGCGAACGCGCCGATGTACAGCAGCGACAGCGCGACGATCGCGACGGGGCCGAGCGCGTCGCGCCAGGAGCGCAGGTCCGACGGGCGCAGCGCGAACAGGCAGACGAGCAGGACGAACGGGTCGAAGTACTTCTGGTAGGGCAGCCGCGTCGCGAGCTGCGCGACGAGGAAGCAGGCGAACAGCACGACCGGCAGCGAGCGCCAGCCGTAGCGGCGCACGCCGAGCGCCGCGAACGCGCTGCCGAGCGGCACGAGTATCCAGAACAGCCATGCGGTGTCGAGCAGCTGCGGGCCGGAGCGCGAGACGCGCCACAGATATCCCTCGTCGCCCCTGCCGTAGGAGAGCGGCACGACCAGCAGCACGACCAGCGCCACCGCCGCACCGGCCGCGGCGGTCAGCAGCCACGGCCGCAGCTCGTCGCGGTGGGCGCGCAGGCCGTCCAGCAGCGGGCGCCAGAACAGCAGCGGGCTGTAGACGCCGAGCACCGCGAGCGTGAACAGCGGCGAGCGCAGCGGCGACGCGTCGCGCCAGCCGAGCCTGCCCTCCTGCGGCGCGCAGAGGCCGCACGACGCAGGGTCGGCCCCGACGGGGACGATCCCTCTCCACGCGATCACGAGCGCGGCGAACGGCACCGCCGCGAGCGCGAGCAGCCCGAGCCCGTACGCGACCCGGCGCAGGTCGACGCCCGGCCGCGACAGCAGCCAGACGCCGCCGAACAGCCCGAGCCAGACGTAGGACTGCCGTGTCAGCAGCGCCAGCGCGACCCACAGGCAGGCGAGGGCGAATGCGTCCAATCGAAGTTTGTCCTGCGAGAACGCGAGAAAGCGGTCGATCGCCAGCAGCGCGAACAGCAGGCCGAGGTTGTCGGTCACGAGGATGAACGACTGGCCGAAGACGTACGGCGACAGCGTGAAGACGAGCGCGAGGCCGACCGCGGGCCAGCGCGCGAGTGCGACGTGGCGGCGCAGCAGTCGGTAGAGCACCAGCGTCACGCCGTAGGACGCGACCAGCCCGACGATCCGCAGCTTCCACAGCTCCATCCCGACGACGTCGCCCCAGATCGCGACAAGCAGGTGGTAGAGCGGCGTCTGCGCTGCCGGATAGTTGACGAGGTCGACGCCGGGGAACTGGTCGGCGAACTGCCGGATCGTCGGCAGGTGGTAGGTCAGCTCGTCGCCGCCGTGGTAGGTCGGCATCGTCACCGTCAACCCGCGCAGGATCGCGACGGTGAACAGATACGGCAGCGCGAGCACGCCGGCGACCTGCCAGCGCGCCGGCACCCGCGTCCACCAGCTCACGCTCGCCGCGCGGATCACCCCGGTTCCCATACGACCCTGAACGGTACCTGCCGGAGGATGTTGCGCAGGAAGTCGGTGCTGCGCCGACTAAGCCGCGGCCTCTGCCGCGCCGTCGTCGCCCGCCTCCCCAGGCTCGATTCGCCCGCAGACCTCGCTCACGATCCCCCGCAGCTCGACCGCCGCCGCTGACAGCAGCCGCTCGCGGTGCCAGAAGAGCCCGACGACCTGCGTCAGCGCGACGTCCTCCAGCGGCGCCACGGCGATCGTCGCGTCGCGTTCGTGCACGCTCACGCGCGGCAGCAGCGCGGCGCCGACGCCAGCCGCGACGAGCCCGCGCATCGTCTCGTCGATGTCGGTCCGGAAGACGACGTTCGGCTCCGTCCCAGCGGCCCGCAACTGGCCCTCCAGCGACGGACCGGTGCGCTCGTCGTGGCGGCCGATCAGCGGCTGCCCGGCGAGGTCGGGAAGCCGCACGACGCCGTCGTGGCGCGGGATCCGCCAGTGCGCGGGCATCGCCAGCACCCATCTCACGCGCAGCAGGTTGCGGCGCGCGAACGGTCCGTCGGGCAGCGGCATCCCGGCGAGGCCGAGGTCGAGCCGTCCCTGCTCGACCAGCTCGAACAGCGGCGCGTCGGCGGGGTACTCGCTCGCCTCCACGCGCGCGCCCGGCCGCCGCTGCCGGTAGACCGCCAGCGCGCTGCGCAGCACGCGGTGCCCGACGCCCTGCAGCACCCCGACCCGCACCGCCCCGGTCTCTCCCTGCGCCAGCTGCTGCAGGTCGGCGCGCGCGGCCGTCTGGCGCGCCAGCAGCGCCTCGGCGTGCGTCAGCAGGACCTCGCCGGCCTGTGTCAGATGCACCTCGTTGCCGCCGCGGGCGCGCTCGACCAGCCGCGTCCCGGCGGCCTCCTCCAGCGTCGCGATCTGGCGGCTGACGGCCGACTGCACGTAGCCCAGCTGCGTCCCCGCGACGCGGAAGGAGCCCGTCTTCGCGACCGCCACGAGCGCCGCGAGATGGCGCGGCTCGAACGGCGCCGCGCGGTCGGGCGTGGCGGAGTCGGACGCCGCGCGGTCGGGCGTGGCGGAGTCGGACGCGCGGTCGGACGCCGCGCGGTCCTGCGCGGCAGTGTCGGCGCCGGGCGCCGTCGTGACTGCTCGGATGGGCGTCGCCATCGGGCGAACGTAGGCGATCCCCCGCGACGGGCCGCTGTCGAACTGTTGCGCGGGCGGATTTGTCGACGTTCCGCGAGGGCGTGCTGCAACCTTGCTGCAACTCGCCGTCATCTCCGCACCGCCGCCATGCCGTCCCAGAACGAGCGCGGCTCGCGACCGAGCGAGAACAGCGCGACCCAGCGGAAGCCGGCCGCGCCGGCGGCACGCGCGCGAGCGCGCAGGCCGGCGGCGGTCGCGTGGTAGACGGTCTCGTCGCCGCAGGTGTACGACGCGTTGCCGTCCGCGATCGTGCGCGCCGTCCCGCAGCGCTCCCAGCGGCGGTCGGCGTCGACGGTCGAGACGAGTTGCCCCGGGCCGCCGGCGGCCCGCCAGACGTAGCCGAATGCGCCGAGGATCGGGACCGCCTTCGTGCGCGACACCGCCGCGGTCCCGCGCAGCACGCTGTCGAAGCCGGCGCTGGAGTCGAGCGGGCCGGGCGGGGCGTTCGGCCCGGTCTCGTTGTAGGTCGCGACCAGCAGCAGGTCGGCCGCCTTCGCCAGCGCCGGCAGGTCGTACGCGAGCGCGGAGCCGGCGCTCGCCGGACGCGGCGCGTACACGGCCAACCGCCGCCCAGCGCCGTGCAGCAGCGCCGCGAGCCGCTGCACGAACGCGCTGTAGTCGTCGCGCTGGGTCGGCAGCAGCTCTTCGACGTCGAGCGTGATGCCGGCGTAGCGGCCGTCGGCCGCCACCTCCGCGATCAACCGCGCGAGCCGCTCCCGCGCGGCCGGATCCGCGATCGCGGCCGAGCCGCCGGTGCGAGCGTTGACGACCGGCCAGACCGGCACTCCCGCTCTGCGCGCGGCCTCCAGCACCGGCCGCGGCTGCCACGGCTCGTGCAGGGCCTCGGTGTCGACGTCGACCTCGTACCAGTTCGGCGCGAGCACGCTGATGCGCTTGCCGACCTGCGCCAGCCGCGTCAGCTCGAGCCCGTCGGCGCGCGAGAGGAACGCGAACACGCGCGCCGGCGGCTTGGCGGGCGCCGGCGCGGGGCCGAGCGCCCCGCGCGCCAGCCCCGCCGCCGTCACCGCCGCGATCAGCGTCACGGTCGCCAGCGCCGTCCTCACCAGCTCGCTCCGGGCGCCAGCAGCGGGTCGTCCCAGATCCGCTGGTCCTCGCGCCCGAGCCGCCAGAAGCCGACGCCGCCGAGCCCGGCCTGCTCGGCGAGCCGGATCCGCCGGGCCGTCGTGTCGGCGTCGGGGAACCAGACCTCATGGGCGACCCCCGCGGCGTCCGTGTAGAGCGCCTGGTTGTTGTCGGTCAGCGGATCGAGCCGCACCGTCGCGTTCGCCGCCTGCAGCAGCGGGGTCAGGTCCTGGTACTCGTACGCCGTGGCGGTGTTGCCGGGCCCGCCGCCGCCGGGCCAGTCGAGCCCGTACAGGTTCGTCCCGAAGATGAACTTCTCGTGCTGCGGGATCGTCGCGACGTAGTCGACGATCTGCCGCACCCAGCCGATGTCGTCCTGCGGCCCCGGGTCCGAGGTCGACCAGTGGATCCCCCACGCCATCAGGAACAGGTAGTCGGCGCTCTGCGCCAGCTGCGGGTAGTCGAAGATCCCCGAGCGCGGGTGCGTGAGGATGTCTCTGACCTTCGGCGAGACCGACAGCGCGAGTCTGCGTCCGGCCGCGTGCAGCCGCTGCGCCAGTTCCTGCACGAACGCCGTGTAGGCCGCGCGATCGCTCGCGGCACCGGCCTCGAAGTCGAGCGAGATCCCGTCGTAGGCGTGGTCGGCGGCGAGCGCGGTCAGCTGGTCCAGCCAGCTCGCGCGCGTCGCCGGGTCGGTCAGGATTCTGTGCACGACGGCGGTCCGCTGGCAGTTGATCCGCGGCAGCACCGTGACGCTGCGCGCCTGCGCCCACTGCGTCACGAGCGGATCGTCCTTGCCCTCCAACGCGACGGCGGCGGTGCAGTCGAAGTAGGTCGGGTGCACGACGCCGATCTGGCGGTAGTGCGCGCGGAAGTCGGCGAAGCTCTGGTCGGTCGAGGCGAGCAGGAACGCGTGCGCGTGGCCGCTCGTCGGGACCGGGTCCTGCGTGCGCGTGTCGGCGACCGCGGGCTCGCTCGCGTAGCCGCTGTCGTCGATCGCGATCACGGAGACGCGGTAGTCGGTGCTCG
Organism: Conexibacter sp. CPCC 206217; assembly: GCF_030646165.1. Lineage (GTDB taxonomy): Bacteria > Actinomycetota > Thermoleophilia > Solirubrobacterales > Solirubrobacteraceae > Conexibacter. Next base: position 975,790 of record NZ_JAUTDO010000001.1, read on the forward strand.
GGGCGAGGTTGTCGAGCACCGTCGAGGTCGCGTCGAGCTGGCGCACGACGACGCCGTCGCGCAGGATCCGGTAGCCCGTGACGCGGCCGGCCCTGACCGTGCTCGGCTGCCACGACGCGCCGATCGCGTTCTCGGAGACGGAGACCGCCTGCAGGCCGCCGGGCGGCGTCGGCGGCGCGTGCGACGTCGTCGTCGTGACGGGCGCCGTCGGCGCGCTCGTGCGGCCGCGGCCGTCGACGGCGACGACCGCGAAGCTGTACGTGCGGTTGGGCGCCGCGGCCAGTCTCCAGCTCGTGCCGTTGGTCTGCCCGACCGTGACGCCGTCGCGCAGCAGCCGGTAGCCGCCGCGGCCGCCGTCGCCCTGCTCGCCCGGCTGCCACGTCAGCAGCAGCCCGCTCTCGTCGCCGCTGACGGCGAGGAAGCGCGGCGCGCCCGGCATCCGGTAGCGCACCTCGACCCGCGCCGCCGCGCTGCATCTGCGCGCGCGCCGTCTGCTGTCGAGCGCGGTCACGACGAAGCGGTGGCGCTGGTCGAACGCGACGTTGACCTTCAGCGTGCGCTTCGTCGTCTGCACGACGACTCTGCCGTCGCGGCTGACGCGCCACGCGGCGGCGCGTCTGCCTCTCGCGCGCGTCGCCGCGCTGCGCGGGACGCTCCAGCTGAGCGTCCCGCTGGTCTCCCCGAGCTGCCGTCTGAACTGCAGCCGCGCGGGTCTGACGGCGGCGCAGCGGAAGGGGGCGGCCTTCTGCTTCTGCGCATGGCGAGGATGCTCGGCCTGATGTCTTCTGGCAGCAGTCGCCGAACCTGCACCGGATCCGAGTGCGAGCGCGATTCCCGTCGTCGCGATCGCGACCCATCCCAACCGCGTCATTCGACCGTCACCGTCTTCGCGAGGTTGCGCGGCCGGTCGGGGTCGAGGCCGCGGGCGCGGGCGATGCCGTAGGCGAGCAGCTGCAGCGGGACCGTCGCCGGCACCGGCGACAGCAGCGGATCGGTCGGCGGCACGAGCACCAGCTCGTCGGCCTCGTCGGCGATCACGCCGGCCGCGCCCTCGGTCGCGATCGCGAGCACGTGCGCACCGCGCGCGCGGACCTCGGCGACGTTGGAGCGCAGCTTGTCGAGCACCGGCGAGTCGGTCGCGACGACCACGACCGGCGTCCCCTCGCGCAGCAGCGCGATCGGCCCGTGCTTCATCTCCCCCGCCGCGTAGGCGTCGGACGGGACGTAGGCGACCTCCTTCAGCTTCAGCGCCCCCTCCAGCGCCACCGGCAGCCCGACGTGGCGCCCGAGGAAGAGGAAGAAGCCCTCGTCGCTCCAGCGCTCGACCGCTCGCTCGATCGGCGCGGCCGAGGCCGCGCGCGCGGCCTCGACGACGTCCGGCAGCCGCTCCAGCTCGTCCAGCAGCAGCGCCGCGCGGCTGGGCGTCAGCGTCCCGCGCGCGAGCCCGACCCGCAGCGACAGTCCGGCCAGCGCCGCGACCTGCGTCACGAACGTCTTGGTCGCCGCGACGCTGACCTCCGGCCCGGCGTCGGTCAGCACCGTCGCGTCGGCCTCGCGCGTGATCTGCGAGCCGCTCGCGTTCGTCAGTCCAAGCACGTGCGCGCCGCGCTCGCGCGCCACCCGCAGCGCCCCGAGCGTGTCGGCCGTCTCGCCCGACTGCGTGATCCCCAGCACGACGTCGCCCGGTCCCACGTCCGGGTCGCGATGGCGCCACTCCGACGCGACGTCCGTCTCCGCGCGCACCCCGCCCCACGTCTCCAGCAGATAGCGCCCGACGAGCCCCGCGTGGTAGGAGGTCCCGCAGGCGATCAGCGACACGCGCCGGGCGCGCGCGAGCGGTCCGACATCCCACCCCGCCGCCGCCTGCGCGCGCAGCGTTCGCCGCAGCGCCTGCGGCTGCTCCTCGATCTCGGCGAGCATGAACGAGTCGTGGCCGTTGCGGCTCGGGCGCGCGTGCGCGCCGGCGTCCGCCAGCAGCAGCTGGCGCGGCTGCACGATCCCGCCGCGCGCGTCGAGCACCTGCAACCCGTCCGCGCGCGCGACCACGACCGTGTCGTCGTCGAGCGCGTGCGCGCCGCGCAGGTCGTCCGGCAGGCCGACGAGCGCGGAGCCGAGGAAGCGCTCCTCGTCGCCGTAGCCGACGACGAGCGGGCAGGCGCGGCGCGTGCCGACCAGCACGCCCGGCTCCTGCGGGCTCGTCGCGACGAACGCGAAGTGGCCGTCGAGCTGTGCGATCGCGTGCCGCACCGCCTCCGCCAGGCCGCGGTCGAGGGCGCCGGCGACGAGGTGCGCGACGACCTCGGCGTCGGTCTCGGAGGAGAAGACGGCGCCGTCGCGGCGCAGTTGTGAGCGCAGCGCGACGTGGTTCTCGACGATCCCGTTGAGGACGATCTGCACGCGCTCGCCGTCGTCGCTGAGCGGATGCGCGTTGCCCTCGCTGACGCGCCCGTGCGTCGCCCAGCGCGTGTGGCCGATGCCGGTCCGCGACGCCTGCAGCGCCTCCGCGTCCGGGTGCCGCGCGACCGCGCCGCGCAGCTCCGCGATCCCGCCGACGCTGCGCACCCGCAGCGCGAGCGCCGCATCGTCGTCCAGCAGCGCGACCCCGGCGGAGTCGTAGCCGCGGTACTCCAGTCGTTCGAGGCCGTCGAGCAGCAGGTCGATGCAGGGACGGTTGCCGACGTAGCCGACGATTCCGCACATGGCTATCGCTTCCCTTCGGGGGTCTGGGGAACGGAGTGGTGGGCCGGCGCCGACCCGAACAGCTCGTTGACGCGGTGCTGCGCCGCGGGCACGACGAGCGGCGCGACGGCGAGGAGCGGCAGCGCAGACAGCGGGACGAGCGTGAACGCGGCCGCGCGGCGAAGGCGGCGCCTCATGCCGCCGTCTCCAGCTCCGGCAGCGGCTGCTTGCCGGCGGTCGACGGCCGCGTCCCCCACGACGAGCTGCGCGCCGTGAGGATCGCCCAGTAGGTCTGCCACAGCATGAAGGCGAGGTAGAAGAAGCAGAACAAGATGCCGTAGACCCAGCGCGGGTCGTAGCGGCGCTGGCGCACGACGTAGTAGAGGCCGTAGGCGACCGCGAGCATGTAGATCCCGGCGGCGTAGACGAGCGGCGCCCCGGTCCCCTCCACCAGCGGCAGCCACAGCAGCGCCCGCAGCGCGACGATCGGCGCGACCAGCGCGATCGCGATCCCGACGTACGCCGACAGCGCCGCGACCGGATGCTTGCGCCAGACGAAGCGTGCGAGGATCAGCGACTCACGCGTCCACGACCGCTTCCAACGCAGCTGTTGCACGAGAAACTGCTTTGTCCGCGCTGGAACCTCCGTGTGCGAGACGGCGTTGGCGGCATAGCGGACCTTCCAGTCGCGCAGCACGAGGTTCGTCAGCGCGCGGTCGTCGCCGAACGTCGCCGGCGAGCCGAGGAAGGTCTGGTGCTCCCACCAGTCGAGGTGCGGCAGGATCGCCTCCCGCCGGTACGCCGAGAAGCAGCCCGAGCAGCAGGTGACGCAGGCGAAGACCGACTCGGCCGCCTTCACGACCTGGAACGCGACGAAGTAGCGCACGACCTGCATCCGCGTGAGCCACGACTCGTCGACGTTGGCGACGTCGGCATGGCCGCAGACGGCGCCGACGCGCGGCTGTGCGAACGCCTGCACGAGCTTGTGCAGCGCATCCGGCTCGACCGAGCTGTCGGAGTCGACGAACGCGAGGATCTCCGCGTCGGTCGCGCGCATCCCGGCCGCCATCGCGGCGCGCTTGCCCTGGTTGTGACCGAGCGCGATCACGCGCACGCGCGGCTCCTGCGACGCGACCTCGCGCATCCGCGCGAGCGTCGCGTCGGTCGAGCCGTCGTCGACGGCGACCAGCTCCAGCTTGTCGACCGGATAGTCGAGCGCTAGCAGCGAGCGCAGCGAGCGCGCGATCACCGCCTCCTCGTTGAACGCCGGCATCACGATCGCGACGTGCGGTTGGTGGCCGACGTCGGCCGGCGGCTTGTACGGCAGCGACAGCACGAAGCGGCTGACGATGTAGGTCACGACGACGACCCCGTACGCGGCGAAGATCGCATCGCCCGCGACCGCGTCGAACCACAGCCCGTGGTAGACGACCGCGAGCGTCAACAGCAGCACGAGGTAGGCGGCGGCGAGGATCCGCACCAGGCGATCGGCGAGGGTCGGAGCCATCAGACCAGGTGCCGGTTGCGGCCGAGCCGGACGCGGTAGGTCGCGTCGAGGACGTGCTCGCAGTCGTCCAGCCACGCGCGCTCGGCGCCGTCGTGCAGCGCGGTCACGACGACGAGGTCGAACGGCGCGGGCGTCGGCTGCGGGACCGAGCGCAGCACGCGCTCGCCCGCCAGCCGCACCTCTGCCACGCGCGGGTCGTGGTAGGCGACGTCGACGCCGGCGCCGTGCAACTGCTCGGCGATCGCCAGCCCGGGTGACTCGCGCGCGTCGGCGACGCCGGGCTTGTAGGCCATCCCGACGACGAGCGCGGTCGCCTCGTCCCACGCGATCCCACGCCCGCGCAGCAGCGACAGCGCGCGCTCGGCGACCGCGCCGGGCCGCGCCTCGATCGCCGCCATCGCCTGCTCGGCGATCGGCGCCGCGACGCCGTCGCCGCGCAGCGGCTCCAGCAGGTAGTACGGATCGACCGGGATGCAGTGCCCGCCGACGCCCGGCCCCGGGTAGTGCGCGAGGAAGCCATACGGCTTCGTCGCCGCCGCGTCGACGACCTCGACGGGATCGATCCCGAGGTGCGCGCTGACGCCCGCCATCTCGTTCGCGAACGCGAGGTTCACCGCGCGGAACGTGTTCTCGTAGAGCTTCGTCAGCTCGGCAGCCTCCAGCGAGGAGACCGTGTGGATGCGGTCGGCGGTCGGCGCCAGCAGCTCCCGCGTGCGCGCCGTGCAGCGTGCGGTCGCGCCGCCGACGACGCGCGGCACCGCGCGCTGCTGGACGGTCGGGTCGCCCGGCAGGATCCGCTCCGGCGCGAACGCGACGAAGACGTCCTCGCCGGCGCGCAGCCCGCGCTCGGCGAGCGGCTCGACGAGCAACTCGCGCGTCGAGCCGACGTAGGTCGTCGAGGTCAGCACGATCGTCTGCCCGGCGCGCGCGTGCGCGACGACGTTGGCGCAGGCGGCCCGCAGCGCGGCCGGATGCGGGCGGCGCTGCTCGTCGACCGGCGTCGGCACGCAGACGATCACCGCGTCGGCGGCGGCGACGGCGGCCGGGATCGAGCTGAGCCGCAGCCGCCCGTCGCCGAGCGCGCCCTCCAGCCGCAGCACGTCGGTCCTCGGCAGGTCGACGTCGCGGGAGCGGATCGCGAGCAGCCGCCGCTCGCTCACGTCGATCCCGATCACGGGCGCACCGGCCGCGTGCAGCGCGAGCGCCGTCGGCAGCCCGACGTAGCCGAGCCCGACGACCGCGATCGTCGCGGGCGCGGTCTCGACGCGAGTGACGGGAACGCGGGCAGCGGGCGCTTCGACCTCGAGGACGCGTGCTTCCGGCATGGCAGTGCCTCCTGTGGTGGCAGGTGAAGAGAGAGGAGCGGTGCGACGCGCCGGGGGCGAGCGGTGAACCCGCACTGCCGACGCGCCGCAAGAAGTACACGCCACCGCCGCACGCTTTAGCCGCTCGCTCGCGCACCACCGCCGCGGTCGACGCACCTGTAACCGGCGCGCCGCGTGACCACGGGCGCTCCGCGCCGCCGCCCGCGATCATTCGCGTCTCGCATGACCAACATGCGAGGACGCCTGACGGCTCCGTTCAGCGGGGGCGCGAGCGTTCAGGCGGGCGCGCCGCTCGTCCGGGCGCGCCGCTCGTCCGTGCGCGCCGCTCAGCCGCTGACGGCCGGCGGCAGCTCGCCGCGCTGCTGCCATGCCGCCGGCTGCTCGCCCTGCAGCAGCGCGAGCAGCTGCCAGTGGGCGGCGAGCGCAGCGGGGTCGAGCTGCTCGACGCCCGCGGAGCGCCCGCGCAGCCTGCAGCGGAAGAGCGCGACCGGGCGCGCCGTGCCGGCCCGCGCTGCATAGGCGAAGCGCGCGACCTCGTCGTCGCTGGCAGCGCCGCCGGCGATCACCAGCGCGCTCGGTCTGAACAGCTCGACCGCCGCCGTCAGCCCGCGCGTCGAGCGCACCGGCACGGTCAGCAGCTGCGCCCCGCTGCGTGCGCAGAAGAGCTGCAGCGCGTGCAGCTGGATCGCGTCGGCGTCCAGTTCGTGCGCCGTCGCGTCGGCGATCAGCAGGCGCGTGCTGCGCGGCCCCTGCGTCGCCAGCCGTCGCGCCCAGCGCAGCCACTCGCCGGTCCACGAGGCCGCGAACGCCCACTCGACGCTGTCGGCGCCGTGGCGCTCGCCGACCTCCGCCAGCGCCGGCAGCAGCACCTCCTCGACGGCCCGCTCCAGCGAGCGGACCGCGAGCGCGCCCTCCGCCACCCGTCCCGCGCGATCGCCGTCGAACGCGCACAGCGGCCCGACCAGCGACGGCGCGTCGTACATGTCGCCCTGCCGCACACGCGAGATCGCGGAGGAGATCGACAGCCCCTGCTCCAGCGCGTCGCGCAGCGCGGCGATGTCGGCGTGGCGATACAGACGGTGCCCGCCCGGAGAGCGATCCGGCCGCGGAAAGCCGAAGCGGTGCTCCCACGCGCGCAGCGTGCTGGGACTGACGTTGAGCCGCCTGGCGGCCTCCCGGACCTTGAGATATTCCACGCTGACCGTTCCAACCCCCGCTTCAGGCACCCCGAGTTCAGGATTGTAAGCACTGATCTGTACGGACAAAATCTCCGTATGTGTTCGGCATGAGTACGAGATTGTCGAAGGCTGCTCAAAGCTCGCGAAACCGACGGATCGCCCACTATGATCCGACCGGGCGCGTCGGCGGTCATCGCGACAGGCTCAGCGGGATGTGAGCAGCATCGAGAGCGACAGGCCGGACATAGACACAGGGCGACGTGCGTCGGCCCGCGGGCGCAGCGGCGCGCCGATCCCCGACGCCGTCTTCCGCGCGACCGAGGAGCTGCTCGCGGAGGGCCTGCTGCAGCGGCTGACGGTCAGCCGCATCCTGGCGCGCGCGAGCGTCTCGCGCACGAGCTTCTACTACCACTTCCCCTCCAAGGACGCGGTCCTCGTCGCGATGCTCGAACAGGTCGCCGCGCACGCCGACGCGCAGATCGCGCAGCTGTCGGACCGCCAGCTCGAGGCTGACGCGGCGATCCGCGTCGCGCTGGAGGCGAGCGTCGAGCTGTGGGAGCGCCACAGCGCGATCCTGCTGGTGGCGCAGGGCGCGCTGCGCGACGACTCAGAGCTGGGCGAGCAGTGGCGCACGCTCGTCGAGGAGCGCTTCGTGCGGCCGTTCGCGGAGCGCCTGCGCCGGCAGCAGGCGGCCGGCCGCCTCGCCGCCGGCCACGACCCGCTCGCGCTGTCGCGCGCGCTGCACTGGATGACCGAGCAGGCGCTCTACGCCCACATCGCCGGCACCGACCGCACGCCGCCGCGGATCGTCGTCGACGCGCTCGCGCACGTCTGGTCAGCCAGCCTCGGGCGCTGAGCCCTCCAGCAGCGCCTCCAACCCCGCCTCATCCACCACGGGCACTCTCAGACGCTCCGCCTTCTCCAGCTTCGTCCCCGCTCTCTCCCCCGCGACGACGTAGTCGGTTCTTCTCGACACCGACGACGTCACGCGCCCGCCGGCGGCGAGGATCCGCTCGGTCGCCTGCTCGCGCGTCAGCGTCGGCAGCGTGCCCGTCAGCACGATCGCCTTGTCGGCGAGCGGCCCCTCGCCGGGCGGCGGCCCCTCCTCCTCCATCCGCACGCCGAGCGCGCGCAGGTCGTCGATCACCGCGCGCAGGCGCTCGTCGTGCAGTTGGTCGTGGATCAGCTCGCCGACGATCGGCCCGATCCCGGGCGTGCCGGCGATCTCCTCCGTGCTCGCGTCCAGCAGTGCGTCGATCGTGCGGAAGCGCTGTGCGAGGTTGCGGCCGGTGACCGTCCCGATCCCCTCGATCGAGAGCGCGAACAGGACTCTGCCGAACGGCCGCTGCTTCGACGCCGCGATCGCCGCGACCGCGTTGCGCGCCGAGACCTCGCCGAAGCGGTCCAGCTGCACCAGCTGCTCCTCGGTCAGGCGGTAGTAGTCGCCGGGCGTTCTCAGCAGGCCGTGCTCCATCAGCACCGAGACCTGTTTCTCGCCGATCCCGTCGACGTCCATCCCCGCGCGCCCGACGAAGCTCTGCAGCTGCTGCCAGCGGCGGCCGGGGCAGACGCGGTTGGGGCACTTCGTGAAGACGCCCTCGCCCTTGACCGTCGGCGTGTCGCAGATCGGGCATCTCGCGGGCGGGCGCACCGGCGGGCTGCGATCGGAGCGCTCCGCGACGTGCGGCGCGGGCGAGATCACCTGCGGGATCACGTCGCCGGCCCGCAGCACGATCACGTCGTCGCCCGGGCGGACGTCCTTGCGCGCGAGGTCCTCCTCGTTGTGCAGCGTCGCGAGCTTGACGGTGACGCCGCCGACGTGGACCGGCTCCAGCTGCGCGAACGGGTGCAGGGTGCCGAACTTGCCGACGTTCCACATCACGTCGATCAGTCTCGTGACGGCGGTCGTCGGCGGGAACTTCCACGCGATCGCCCAGCGCGGGTCGCGACCGACGACGCCGAGGCGCCGCTGCAGCTCGAAGTCGTCGACCTTCACGACGACCCCGTCGATCTCGAACGGCAGCTCGGCGCGCCGCTCCTGCCACTGCTCGCAGCGCGCGACGACCTCCTCGGCCGTTCTGAGCCGCGCGATGTCGGGATTGACCGGGAAGCCGCGGTCGTGCAGCCAGTCGAGCGCCTCGTGGTGGCTGGAGAACGCGATCCCCTCGGTCTCGCCGACCTGGTAGCACCACATCGACAACGGCCGCTCGGCGGCGAGGCGCGCGTCGAGCTGGCGGATCGTGCCCGCGGCCGAGTTGCGCGGGTTCATGAAGGTCGATCTGCCGGCCTCGGCACGGCGCGTGTTGAGCGCCTCGAAGTCGGCCAGCGACATGTAGACCTCGCCGCGCACCTCGATCCACGCCGGCGCACCGTCGATCTGCTTGGGGATCTGCTCGATCGTGCGGATGTTGTGCGTGACGTCCTCGCCGGTCTCGCCGTCGCCGCGCGTGACGCCGCGTATCAGCACGCCGTTCTCGTAGTGCAGCGACATCGCGAGCCCGTCGACCTTCGGCTCGACGACGTAGTCGAAGGCCGGGTCCTCGATCCCCTCGCGCGCGAGGAAGGCGCGCATCCGCTCGACCCACGCCAGCAGCTCCTCCTCTCTGCGCGCGTTGGCCAGTGACAGCATCCGCCGTCTGTGTCTGACCTTTCTCAGCTCCGACACGACCTGCCCGCCGCCGACCTTCTGCGTCGGGGAGTCGGGTGTCAGCAGCTCGGGATGCTCCGCCTCGATCGTGCGCAGCTCGTCCAGCAGCGCGTCGTACTCGTCGTCCCCGATCTCCGGGTCGTCGTCGACGTAGTAGCGGCGCCCGTGGTACTCCAGCAGTCTGCGCAGCTCGGCTGCGCGGGCCGGCAGATCGTTCCGCCCGCTGGAAGAACGAGCCGCCAGGCGAGTTCTTCCAGCCGGATCCGAGCCGTCAGGCGAGGATCTCGCGTTCACTCGACTTCCCGCGCCGCGGGCGCGATCAGCCGCTCGAGGTCGTGGCCGCGCAGCGGCTCCAACCCGTCGTGGCTCGTCAGGTCGAAGTGGATCGGCGTGACCGAGAGCCGGCCGTTGGCGACGGCCGCGATGTCGGTGCCGTCGTCGTCGAGCAGCTCGGCGGCGTCGCCGTAGATGCGGAACAGGCGGCGGCGCGGGTGCTCCTCGTCGGCCAGCTCCAGCGCGTCCCTGTAGAAGCGCTTGCCCAGGCGCGTCACCTCGACGCCGGTCGGATGCGTACCGGGAGCGTTCACGTTCAGCAGGATGCCCGGCTGCAGCGGGACGGAATCCAGCTCCTCGACGAGCCGCGCCGTGAACGCCGCGACCGCCTCGAAGTCGAACGCCTCGCCCTGGCGGAAGTCGGTCTCGCGCGCGGTCGACTGCTGCGAGACCGCGATCCCGGGCAGCTCCAGCAGCAGCGCCTCGAACGCCGCCGCGACGGTGCCGGAGTAGGTCACGTCGTCGCCGATGTTGAGCCCGTGGTTGATGCCGGAGACGACCAGCTCGGGCTGGAAGCCGTCGACCAGCCCCAGCCGCGTCAGCCGCACGCAGTCGACCGGCGTCCCGTCGGTCGCGTAGCCGATGCTGCCGTCCTCGAAGTCGACCTCCTCGACCCACAGCGGCCGCCGCGTCGTGATCGAGCGCGCCGTCGCCGAGCGGTTGCCGTCGGGCGCGACGACGAGCAGCTCGACGCCGTCGAGCGCGACCAGGTGACGCCGCAGCGCGTTGATGCCGTCGGCCTGGATGCCGTCGTCGTTCGTCAGCAGGATCTTCATCGTGCGCTCATCGTATTGAAGGCTCCAGCACCGGCCGCCCGTCGTAGCCGATGCCGACGAGGTAGAGCCCGTGCGCCGGCGCGGTCGCGCCGGCGCGCTCCCGCGGCGCTCCGTCCAGCAGCGCGACGAAGTCCCGCAGCGTGCGCCGTCCGGCGCCGACCTCCAGCATCGTCGCGACCAGCACGCGGTTCATGTTGCGCATGAACGAGTCGGCTTCGATCTCGAACGCGAGCACGTCGCCCTCCCGGCGCCAGCGCGCGGTGCGCACCTCGCGCCGGAAGCGCGTGTGGATCGTGTCGGTCGGCGTGAAGGCCGTGAAGTCGTGGATCCCGTGCAGCGCCGCGGCGCAGGCGTCGAGCGCGTCGGCGTCGAGCGGGCGCGAGTGCCACAGCGCCCTGCCGCGCTCGTGCGGGCCGCGCATCCGGCGCGCCAGCACGCGGTAGCGGTAGGCGCGGCTGGTCGCGTCGTGGCGCGCGCTGAAGCCCGGCGGAGCGCTGCGCGCGTCGATCACGGCGACGTCGTGCGGCAGCAGCGTGTTGAGCTTGTGCGCCGGCACGAGCGCGCCCTCGTAGGAGGCGACCTGCGCCAGCGCGTGCACGCCGGCGTCGGTCCGGCCGGCGACGGTGAGGAAGCTGCCGCTGGTGGGGCCGCGACGCAGAACGACCGCGAGTGCCCGTTCCAGCTCTTCCTGGACCGTGCGCCGACCGGGCTGCGTGGCCCAGCCGGCGAACTCGCGGCCGTCGTATTCGAGCGTGAGGCGGGTGACGTGCGGCCCACTCACGAAGCAACCTTCAACGCCGGAAGGACGAGCCCGTGGAAGCTACGGCCAGAGGCCTTGCTTCCATTGGCGAGTTCCTCCAATCTGACGCGAGGCCGCAGGCCGCAGCGTCAGACGAGCTCCAGGAAGACCATCTCGGTCGAGTCGGAGCGACGCGGGCCGAGCTTGAGGATGCGACAGTATCCGCCTCTGCGCTCCGTGTAGCGGGGCGCGATCTCCTCGAACAGCTTGTAGACCGTGTACTTGTCCTGGCCGAGCGCCGACAGCGCCTGGCGACGAGCGTGCAGGTCACCGCGCTTGGCGAGCGTGATGAGCTTCTCCAGCTCAGGCTTGACGGCCTTCGCCTTCGTCTCGGAGGTTCTGATCCGCTCGTGCTGGATGACCTCTTTGCAGAGGTTGGTCAGCAGGGCCTTCCGGTGAGCGGAGGAGCGGCTGAGCTGGTAGCGAGTTCGCTGGTGACGCATGGGGTCGGTGACCTTACCTGGTTCTCAGTCCTGACGCAGGTGGAGGCCACGGGCCTCCAGCGTCTCGATGACTTCGTCGATCGACTTCTTGCCGAAGTTCGGGATGGCGTTGAGCTCGTTCTCGGTCTTGGAGATCAGATCCCCGACCGTCTGGATGCCCGCACGCTTGAGGCAGTTGTAGGAGCGCACGCCGAGCTCCAGCTCCTCGATCAGGATGTCGTCCATCGCGTTCGCGGGACGGCCACCCGGGCCGCCGGCGGGACCGCCGCCGACGCCGCCACCGGCGAGGCCGGGCTCGAGCGCGCCGAGGCCACCCGTGTCGCGCAGCTCGATCACGCGGTCGGCGTCGGTGAAGATCGCCAGCTGCGAGATCAGGATCTCCGCCGCCTCGCGCAGCGCGGCGTGCGGATCGATCGAGCCGTCGGTCTCGATGTCGAGCGTCAGCTTGTCGAAGTCCGTCTTCTGGCCGACGCGCGCCTGCTCGACGGCGTACGCGACACGACGCACGGGCGAGAAGATCGAGTCGATCGGGATCACGCCGATCGGCTGGTCCGGCGACTTGTTCTCCTCCGCCGGACGGTAGCCGCGGCCGCGGCCGATCGTCAGGTAGACCTCGAGCTTCGTCTTCTTCTCGAGCGTCGCGATGTGCGCGTCCGGGTTGAGGATCTCGACGCCCGAGGGCAGGTCGATGTCCTTCGCGGTGATGTCGCCGGGACCCGTCACGACGAGCGGGGCCTCGATCTCCGTCGCGTCGGAGTGCATGCGGCAGACGATGCCCTTGAGGTTGAGGACGATGTCGGTGACATCCTCCTTCACACCCGGGATCGTGGAGAACTCGTGCGCGACACCCTCGATCCGGACGCTCGTGACCGCGGCGCCGGCGAGCGAGGAGAGCAGGACGCGGCGGAGAGAGTTGCCGAACGTGTAGCCGAACCCGCGATCGAGCGGCTCGATCGTGAAGGAGCCGCGGTTCTCCTCGACGGTCTCTGTGGTGATTCGGGGGACTTGGAAGTCAAGCATCGGGTTCGGTTCCAATCGTGTCGTGTCGTGAGCGCCGCCCGCCGCGGGGCGGTCTTCCGGGCGTCGCGGAGGCCGGAGGCGAGCCGGCCTCGCGACGGGGCAAGACTTACTTCGAGTGCAGCTCGCCGCGGGACGCCAGCAGGCGCACCAGGTCGGCACCGCTCATCGCGGAGCCTTCCGTGCGCTCACCGCTGCGGCGCTGCGAGCCGGCGAGGAAGAGGCTGCTGCTCTTCCCGCGGCACTGCGCGCATGCGGGGCCGGCATCCGCAGCCACGCTGCGACTCCCCTAGACCCGCCGCCGCTTCCGCGGGCGGCAGCCGTTGTGCGCCTGGGGCGTGACGTCCTTGACGCCCGTGACCTCGAGGCCGGCGGCCTGCAGCGAACGGATCGCGGTCTCGCGGCCGGAACCCGGGCCCTTCACGAAGACCTCGACCTTCTGGAGGCCGTGCTCGATGCCCTTGCGCGCAGCCGCGTCAGCGGTGACCTGCGCGGCGAACGGCGTCGACTTGCGGGAGCCCTTGAAACCGGCGCCGCCGGCGGACTCCCAAGCGATCACGTTCCCCTCGCGGTCGGTCAGCGAGACGATCGTGTTGTTGAAGCTCGTCTTGATGTGGGCCTGGCCGACCGGGATGTTCTTGCGGACTCTGCGACGGCCACGCTGCGGGCGCTTCGGAGCTGGACTCACTTACTTCTTCCCCGCCTTCTTCTTGCCCGCCACAGACATGCGCTTGGGGCCCTTGCGCGTACGCGCGTTGGTCTTGGTCTTCTGACCGCGGACCGGAAGGCCGCGGCGATGACGGAGGCCGCGGTAGCAGCCGATCTCCATCAGGCGCTTGATGTTCTGCGAACGCTCACGGCGCAGATCGCCCTCGACGACGAGGTCGTCGATCGCGTCGCGCAGCTTCCCGACTTCGTCCTCGGTCAGGTCGCGCACGTAGGTATCGGGCGAGATGCCGAGGGTCGAGCAAAGCTCGTTGGCTCTCGAGCGGCCGATGCCGTAGATGTAGGTGAGCCCGATCTCAACGCGCTTGTTGAGCGGGATGTTGATGCCTGCGATACGAGCCATGGTCAGCCCTGCCGCTGCTTGTGACGCGGGTTCGAGCAGATGACCAGCACGCGCCCATGGCGGCGAATGATCTTGCACTTCTCGCACATCGGCTTGACCGACGGTCGTACCTTCATGATCCCTTTCGGCTGATTCCAATCGACTCGGCTCTGGCCGCCGTGGCGGCGGCCGCTACCGCGTCGAGGACGAAGCACGCGCGAAAGCCTGCCGGTTCCGAGCGCGACGGTGGATGGTACCAAACCCGCGTGCAGGACCTCGCCCCCACGCGTCGTGGCATACAGACAGTCCGGACGGAACAGGCTCAGGCCGCGGCCTGTTCGCCGCTGGTGTGCCAAGGCGTCAGCACACGCGGACCGTCTCTCGTGACGGCGATCGTGAACTCGAAGTGGGCGGCGAGCGAGCCGTCCTGCGAGTAGATCGCCCAGTGGTCGTCGGCCATCCGCACCGGATGGCGGCCGGCGGTGACCATCGGCTCGATCGCCAGCACCATCCCCTCCTCCAGCAGCGGGCCTCTGCCCGCGGGGCCGTAGTTGGGGATCTGCGGGTCCTCGTGCATGTCGCGGCCGATGCCGTGGCCGACGAGCGAGCGCACGATCGACAGGCCCTCGTTCTCGACGTAGGTCTGGATCGCGTTGGAGACGTCGCCGAGCCGGTTGCCGGCTCTGACCTGCGGCACCGCCGCCATCAGCGAGCCCTCGGTCGTGTCGAGCAGCTTCTGCGCGAGCGCGGAGACGGGGCCGACGGGGAAGGTGCGCGCCGCGTCGGCGACCCAGCCGTCGTAGACGACGCCGACGTCGACTGAGATGATGTCGCCGCGCTCGAGTCTGTACGGGCCCGGGATGCCGTGGACGACCATCGAGTTGGGCGAGGCGCAGATCGAGCCCGGGAAGCCGCGGTAGCCCTTGAAGGCGGGCACGGCTCCCTGCGAGCGGATGAACTTCTCCGCCGCGTCATCGAGCTCCTTCGTCGTGACGCCGGGGCGGATCTTGCCCTGGAGCAGGTTGAGCGTGCGGACGAGGATGGCGCCCGCCGCCGCCATCTTGTCGATCTCCTCCGGTGTCTTCTTGACGATCACAGGTCTTCTTCGAGCCGCAGCGTGGCGAGCACGGCGCGGATGTGGTCGTGAACCTCCGTCGGGCTGCGCGTGCCATCGACGCGGCGCAGCAGGCCCTTCTCGTCGTAGTACGAGATCAGCGGTTCCGTCTCGCGATGGTAGACCTCGAGCCGCTTCTTCACGACTTCCGGTCTGTCGTCGTCGCGCTGGATCAGCCGCGAGCCGTCGATGTCGCAACGGCCCTCGTGCTTCGGCGGGTCCGTCTCGACGTGGTACGGGCGCCCGGTCTTCGCGCTCACGCGACGGCCGGTGATCCGCTTGAGGAGGTCCTCGTCCGGGACGTCGATCAGCAACACCGCGGTGATGCGCCGGTCGAGCCTCTCGAAGGCGGCCCCGATCGCGTCCGCCTGCGCACGATTGCGCGGGAAGCCGTCGAGGATGAAGCCGTCGAGGCAGTCGTCGGCGCTGATGCGCTCGACGATCAGGTCGATGACGAGTTCGTCGGGAACGAGGTCGCCGGCGTCCATGAACGCCTTTGCAGCTCTCCCGAGCTCGGTGCCGTCCTTGACGGCGGCACGGAGGATGTCGCCGGTGGCGACGTAGGGCAGGCGGAAGTCGTCCTGCAGACGCGCCGCTTGGGTGCCCTTGCCGGCCCCAGGGGGACCGAAGAGGATGAGGTTCAGCTCACGCACGAGGTGCGCAAACTTACAGGATGTGAACGCCGATAGGCGCGCTGCCCTGCCCGGAGCGTCAACGCACCGGAAGTTCCGGTGCGCCGACGAAGCGGGAGTTCCCACCGGCGCGCCGCGCAGTGCGGCGCGACGCCGTGGAACTCCGAAGGGCCGAAGGCCCCGCTATCTCAGGAAACCTTCGTAGTTGCGCATCATCAGCTGTGCTTCGAGCTGCTTCATCGTGTCGAGCGCGACACCGATGACGATCAGGATCGACGTACCGCCGAAGAAGAAGTTGGCGTTCGTCTGGTTGATCAGGATCGTCGGGAAGATCGCGACCAGCGCGAGGAAGATCGCGCCTGGGAACGTCAGGCGGGCGAGGATGCGGTCGAGGAACTCGGCCGTAGGTCGCCCTGGTCGTACCCCTGGGATGAAGCCGCCGTAGCGTTTGAGGTTGTCCGCCTGTTCCACCGGATTGAATGTGATCGCGGTGTACATGTAGGTGAACATGATGATGAAGAGCGACTCGCCGACCAGGTAGGCCCAGCCGGACGGACTGAAGAAGTTCGCCAGGTCCGTCGCCCACGGGGTGTTGAGCAGCTGCCCGATCGTCGGCGGGAAGGCCATGATGCTGGCCGCGAAGATGACCGGGATGACGCCGGCCATGTTGACGCGCAGCGGCAGGTACGTCTGGCCGCCCTGTGTCATCCGCTGTCCGATCACCCGTCGTGCGTACTGCACGGGGATGCGGCGCTGCCCCTCCTGCACGAAGACGATCGCGGCGATCACGGCGAGTGCCAGGAACGGCATCATCACCTTGAAGACCGGATCCGGGCTGGTCCACCAGGCGCGCACGCCCTGCGGGAAGCCCGCGACGATCGAGGCCATGATCATCAGCGAGATGCCGTTGCCGATGCCGCGCTGGGTGATCAGCTCGCCCATCCACATGACGAGCATGCAGCCGGCGGTCAGGCAGATCGCGATCAACATCACCTTCGCGAGCGTGAAGTTGGTGATGATCGACGTCCCCGCCTCCTGCTGGAAGGAGCGGAAGAGGAAGACGTACGCTATGGACTGGGCGAAGGCGAGTCCGACCGTCAGGTAGCGCGTGTACTGCGTGATGCGCTGCTGACCGACCTCGCCCTCTCTCTGCAGTCTCTCGAGCGACGGCACGACGACCGTCAGCAACTGCAGGATGATCGACGCTGTGACGTACGGCATGATCCCGAGCGCGAACAGCGCGATGCGGGACAGACCTCCTCCGGAGAAGAGGTTGAGGAAGTTCAGGATGCCGCCGTTGGAGAAGTTCTGCTGAATCTCCTCCACCGCTCTGGAGTTGATGCCAGGCGCGGGGATGTGCGAACCCAGTCGGTAGAGAGCCAGAAGAAGCGCCGTGAAGGCGAGCTTCTTCCGGATCTCCGCGACCGTGAACGCGTTCAGGATCGTCGAGAGCACGGCCCTGTGTCCACTTAGGGCTCGAGGAGCTGCGCGGTCCCGCCGGCGGCTTCGATGCGCTCCCGCGCAGCCGCACTGAAGGCATGGGCCGACACGGTCAACGGCTTGGTGATCTCGCCCTTGGCGAGCACCTTCACCGGAATGCCTCTGCGCGTGCCGAGGCCCTTCGCGCGCATCGCGTCGAGCGTGACCTCGGCGCCGGACTCGAACCGCTCGTCCAGATCACCCAGGTTGACCGGCTGGGTGTGCGTACGGAACATCTCGAACGGCATCGACTTCTTCATGTGCGGGCCGCGCAGCTTGCGCATCCGCATGTGAATCGGCATCTGGCCGCCCTCGAAACGAGCGCGATCCTTCGAGCCGGCGCGCGAGCCGGCGCCCTTCTGGCCGCGGCCGGAAGTCTTGCCGGTGCCGGAGCCCTCGCCGCGACCGACGCGCTTGCGCGTCTTGCGGTGACCCGGAGCGGGTCTCAGGTTGTGGAGGCCGATGCGCTCCTCGCGCTCGACCTCGTCCTTCACAGGGCTCATGCGGCTTCTTCCTCGACCTTGACGAGATGACGGACGGCGTGCACCATGCCCCGCATCTGCGGGGAGTCCTGCTGCTCCACCGTCTGGCCGATCTTGCGCAGGCCGATCGAGCGGAGCGTGTCGAGCTGGCGCTGGTTGGCGCCGTTTCTCGACTTGATCTGGGTGATTCTCAGCGTCGTGCTCATGCCCCGGCCTCCGGTGCGGCGGCAGCCGCCGCCGCGGCGACCGGCTCGGCCGGCGCCTCGTCGCCCTCGGTCAAGTCCTCGCCGACGGGCTCGCCCATGTGCAGGCCGAGCACCGCGTTGACGGACAGGCCACGCAGCTCCGCGACCTCCTCCGGGCGACGGAGCGACTCGAGGCCGGCCATCGTCGCCTTGACGAGGTTGATCGGGTTCTGCGTGCCGAGGCTCTTCGACAGGATGTCGTGGATGCCGGCGAGCTCGAGCACCGCGCGCACGCCGCCGCCGGCGATCACGCCGGTACCGGGCGAGGCGGGCTTGAGCAGCACGCGGCCGGAGCCGAAGATACCGAGCGTCGGATGCGTGATCGTCGAGCCGTGCTTCGGCACGCGGATCAGATTCTTCTTGGCGCGCTCGACGCCCTTCTGAATCGCGACGGGCACCTCGTTGGCCTTGCCGTAGCCGACGCCGACGATCTCACGCTCGTCTCCCACCACCACGAGCGCGGTGAAGGAGAAGCGACGGCCGCCCTTGACGACCTTTGCAACACGATTGATCTCTACGACCCGCTCTTGCAGGTCGTAGCCGGAGGCTGATACGGAACGGTCGATGGCCATGGGATCCTAAGGTAGCGGGTAAGACGGGTCAGACGCCACTCAGAACGCGAGGCCGCCCTCGCGGGCGCCCTCGGCGAGTGCTTTGACGCGGCCGTGGTACTGGTAGCCGCCGCGGTCGAACACCGCGGTCTCGACGCCGGCGGCCTTCGCGCGCTCGGCAAGCAGCTCGCCGACACGGCGAGCCTGCTCGGTCGCGCGCAGGTCGCGCACGCCGTCTTCGGTCCAGTTGACGGCCGCGAGCGTGTGACCGCGATCGTCGTCGATGAGTTGGGCGCTGATGCCCTTGTTCGAGCGAAACACCGAGATGCGCGGACGCTCGGCCGAGCCCGCGACCTTCGCGCGGACACGGCGGCGACGCTTGAGGCGCTTCGCAGGCTTGCTGAGAACGGTCATGCGCGCTTGCCAACCTTCCGGGCGACGTACTCGCCCTCGTAACGGATGCCCTTGCCCTTGTAGGGCTCCGGCTTCCGCTGCTTGCGGATGTTCGCGGCAACCTCGCCGACGAGCTGCTTCGAGATCCCTCTGACCGTGATTCTGGTCGGAACCGGAACGTCGAACTCGATGCCGTCGGGAGCTCTGATCGGGACCGGGTGCGAGTAGCCGAGCGCGAGCTCGAGGTCTCTGCCCTTGAGCAGCGCGCGGTAACCGACGCCCTGGATCTCGAGTCTCTTCTCAAAGCCCGACGTGACGCCCTCGACCATGTTCGCGACGAGCGAACGCGTGAGGCCGTGCAGCGCACGATGCTCGCCGCGGTTGGTCGGGCGCGTGACGACGAGCTCGCCGTCGACCTGCTCCACCGTGATGTCGCGGTGGATTCTCTCGAACAGCTCGCCGCGCGGGCCGTTGACGGTGACGCGCTCGGGCTCGATCGCGACCGTGACGCCGGCGGGGACGGGGATGGGCTTGCGGCCGATGCGACTCATGCCAGCCTCACCACACCTTGGCCACGACCTCGCCACCGACGCCCTTGGAGCGCGCCTCGTGACCGGTCATGACGCCCTGGGACGTCGAGATGATGGCAGTGCCGAGACCACCCTGGATCTTCGGGATGTCGCTGTGGCCGACGTACGTACGCTGGCCCGGGCGCGACACGCGCTGGATGCCCTGGATGACGGGACGGCGGTTGCCCGTGTACTTCAGTCTGATCTTGATCAGCTCCGCAGGCTGCTCGGGGCTGGCCGGCTCAAACGTGTAGCCGTCGATGTAGCCCTGCTCCTTGAGGATGCGGGCCAGCTCACGCTTCAGCTTCGACGACGGGATCGACACGATGTCGTGCGAAGCCCGCGCGCCGTTGCGCACACGCGTGAGGAAGTCGGCGATGGGATCGGTCATCGACATGGCGTTACCAGGAGCTCTTCGTCATCCCGGGGATGTAACCGTTGTGTGCCAGCTCGCGCAGGCAGATACGGCACATGCCGAACTTTCTGTAGACCGCGCGGGGACGGCCGCAACGGCGGCAGCGCGTGTACGCGCGCGTTCTGTACTTCGGGGTCCGCAGCTGCCGGACGCGCTGTGAGGTCTTCGCCATGGAGTTAGCTCCCTGTCGTCACGGGTGCCCCGCCAGGGCGCCCGTCCTTCGCGAACGGCATGCCGAAACTGCTCAGCAGCGCGAAGGCTTCGTCGTCGGTTTCCGCGGTGGTCGTGAACGTGATGTCCAGACCGCGGACCTGATCGACCTTGTCGTAATCGATCTCGGGGAAGATGATCTGTTCTCTGACGCCCATCGAGTAGTTCCCGCGGCCGTCGAACGACCTCGGGTTGAGCCCGCGGAAGTCGCGGATTCGCGGGATCGCGACCGACAGCAGCCGGTCGAGGAACTCGTAGGCGCGGTCGTCGCGCAGCGTCACGCTGAGCCCGACCGGCATCCCCTCGCGCAGCTTGAACGCGGCGATCGACTTGCGCGATCTCCGGACGTTGGGCTTCTGGCCCGCGATCGCGGCCAACTGCTCCTCGGCCTGCGCGAGCTGCTTGGAGTCCTGCTTGGCCTCGCCGACGCCCATGTTGAGCGTGATCTTGGTGATCTTGGGCGCCTGCATCAGTGAGGAGTAACCGAACGAGTCCACCAGTCTGGGGCGGATCTCGGACACATAGCGTTCTTTGAGTCGTGCGGTCATGTTCGTACTCAGTCGATGCGGGTGCCGGAGCGGCGGGCGACGCGGAAGCGTCTGCCCTCATGGATTTCGATACCGACGCGAGTCGGCTTGTTGTCCTTCGGGTCGAGCAGCGCCACGTTCGAGACGTGGATGCCGCCCTCGCGCTCGATCACGCCGGCGACCGAGTCGGGACGACCGGGCGTCGGGCGCTGATGGCGCTTGACGATGTTGAGGCCTTCGACGTAGACGCGATCCTTCTCAGGCTCGACGCGCAGCACTCTGCCCGTCTTGCCCTTGTCCTTGCCGGTGATGACGATGACCTGGTCGTCTCTGCGAATGCGGGCGGGCATCAGAGCACCTCCGGCGCGAGCGAGACGATCTTCATGAAGTTGCGCTCACGCAGCTCGCGCGCGACGGGACCGAAGATGCGCGTCCCGCGCGGGTTGTTCTGCGCGTCGATGATGACCGCGGCGTTCTCGTCGAAGCCGATGTACGTGCCGTCTTCACGGCCGTACGTCTTCTTCGTGCGAACGACCACAGCGGTCACGACCTCGCCCTTCTTGACCGAGCCCTGCGGGCTGGCCTGCTTCACCGTCGCGACGATGATGTCCCCCACGCCGGCGTACTTGCGGCGCGAACCGCCGCGCACGCGGATGCAGAGGATCTCGCGGGCGCCGGTGTTGTCGGCGACCTTGAGTCGGGTCTCGTTCTGAATCACTTGGCACGCTCCACAACCTCGACGAGGCGCCAGCGCTTCAGGCGCGACAGCGGGCGAGACTCGCGGATGATGACCGTGTCACCGGCATGCGCGTCGTTGCTCTCGTCATGCGCATGGAAGGTCGTCGAGCTGCGGACGATCTTCTCGTACTTGCGGTGACGACGTGCGACGTCGATGCGGACGGTGATGGTCTTGTCGGCCTTGTCGGAGACGACGACGCCCTGACGTTCCTTCTGTCTGCCCTCGCCGTGCTCGCGCGGCGGCGTCGGCTCGCCGTTCGGCGTCGCCTTCGCGGCCTCGCGCGCCTTCGCGCGGAGGTTGCGGCGTCTCGCCGCGTTCTTCGCGCGCTTGGCGGCGCGCTCGGCCTGGCGCTCCTCGATCGAGCGCGCGGGGCGCGTCCCGACCTTGGCGGCCTTGGCGGCGCGCGCCTGCTGGCGACGCTCCTTCGGCGCGAGCTGTGGCACGGGCTCACCCTTCGGCGCGCTCGGCGCCGCGGTCTCCGCGGTCGTCTCGGGCGCCGGAGTGGTCTCCTCGACGGTTCTGTTCTCTTCGTCGGCCATCGCTAGCGACTCAGTTCCTTGTTGTCAGCTTCAGTTCCGCGCTCACGGACGACCGTGAGCGTGCGCGCGACCTCGCGCTTGGCGAGTCGCAAGCGGGAGGTGTCCTCCAGCTCGCCGGTCGCGTGCTGGAAACGCAGGCCGAACAGCTCGCGCCGCGCAGTCTGCAGGTGTTCGTTGAGAGCGGCGTCATCCATGTCACGCAGCTCTGTCGCAGTGGTCATGTCAGCCCTCCTCTCGCAGGACGAATCTTGTCTTCAGTGGCAGCTTGTGGCCGGCGAGGCGCATCGCCTCGCGGGCCAACTCCTCGGACACGCCGCCCAGCTCGAACATCACGCGGCCCGGCTTGACGACGGCGACCCAGCCCTCCGGAGAGCCCTTGCCGGAACCCATGCGGGTCTCGGCCGGCTTCTTCGTGAAGGGCTTGTCCGGATACACGTTGATCCAGACCTTGCCGCCACGTCTGATCTTGCGGGTCATCGCGATACGCGCGGCCTCGATCTGTCGGTTGGTCAGCCAGCCCTCTTCGAGCGCCTTGAGGCCGAACTCGCCGAACTGGACCTTGACCTGCCCGCGCGACAGCCCGCGGCGCCGGCCGCGGTGCTGCTTGCGGAACTTCACACGCTTAGGGGAGAGCATCAGCCCTGACCTCCGGAACCGCGATTGCCACCTGCGGCGCCACCGGCCGGACCGCGTCCGCCGCCGCCGCCGGGACCGCGCCCGCCGCCGGGACCGCCCGGACCGCGACCACCGCCACCGGGGCCACCCGGGCCACGACCGCCGCCGCCACCGGGACCGCCCGGACCGCGACCGCCACCGGGACCGCGCCCGCCGCCGGGACCGCCCGGACCGCGACCGCCGCCGCCACCGGGACCGCCCGGACCGCGACCGCCGCCACCGCCGGGACCGCGCCCGCCGCCGGGACCGCCCGGACCGCGTCCGCCGCCACCGGGCCCGCGGCCCCAAGG
>NZ_JAUTDO010000010.1 GCF_030646165.1 Conexibacter sp. CPCC 206217
ACAAAAACACTGACACGACCGCGACAACGACAACGTCAAATTCCGACTAAAAGTGACCCGGCGGTGGAGGGGCTGCGCGAGGTTCTGCATGGGTCAGATGCTAGTGGCGTGTCTCCAACCCCAGCGCCGCGCGCGCGTTGTCGACGGCGATGCGCCGGCGCAGGTCGTCGTCGGCCGCCGGCACTGGCGGCGAAGCCGACCCTTACGTCTCCGACAGGGACGCGGTCGACGCCGCCGTCGCCGCGGTCGTCACACGCCACCGCCGCGTCGACAAGGGCGCGCTGATCGCGTTCGCGAAGTCGCTCGCGGCCGAGGTCTCCGACGACCGCGTGCGCGTCAACACGGTCTTCCCCGGCGTGATCGTCACGCCCCAGCTCCAAGCCGCCAACCCGACCGGCGGCGAGCGCGAGCACTGGCAGAAGACGACGGGCATCGGGACCCCCGAGGACGTCGTCGGCCCGCTGCTGTTCCTGCTCTTCGACGCCGCCACGATGACCGGCTCGACGCTCGCGCGCGATCGAGCGTTCGGCTCAGAGGAGGAGTCGCCCTCCGGCGCGCGCATGGCGGACAGTGGCTGAAGGGCACGTCGATCGACGACACGATGCCGCTCGGACCGTGGATCACGACGGCCGACCAGGTGCCCGATCCGCACGGCCTGCAGATCACCTGTGAGTTGAACGGTGAGATGCTTCAGAATGCGGCGACTGACCGGAACGCCCAGCGGGATCGGCAACGCCCGGGATCGGCAGGTCGTTCTGAACGACGGGGATGTGGTGGTGACGAAGGTGATCGGCCTCGGAGAGCTTCGCAACAACGTGGTGGCGGTGGCATTGACATGAGCAAGCGCGCGCGACGAGTGACGACGAGGGGCAGCAACGGAGCCGCCGGCGGCAACGGGTCGGCGGCCGCGACCAACGGGGCCGGCGCAGCCAGCCTGGTGAGTGCGACCGCTCCCGTCGTCTCCCGACCCGCGCGCCAGACTGCCGGAGACCAGGCCGAGGAGGCCGTCTTCGAGGCGATCATGGACGGGAAGATCCCGCCCGGCTCGCCGCTGCGGCTGCAGGAGCTGGCCGAGCAACTCGGCATGTCGATCATGCCGGTGCGCGAGGCGCTGCGCCGGCTGGAGGGCCTCGGGCTCGTCGAGATCGTCGCGCACAAGGGCGCGTGGGTGCGCCCGCTGACGCTCGAGGACCTGCACGACACGTACTTCACGCGCGTCAACCTCGAATGTCTCGCGATGCGCACCGCGGCCGGCAGGATGACCGAGCAGGACAGCGCCGCCGCGCGCGCCGCGCTGGACGAGCACGTCGCCGCGCGCGAGCGCGGCGACCAGGTCGGCGCGCGCAACGCGCACGAGCGCTTCCACTTCACGATGTACCGCGCCTGCGGCTCGGAGTGGCTGGTGCGCTCGATCGGCCCGGCGTGGCGCAACAGCGAGCGCTACCGCGTCGAGTCGATGCGCAACCCCGAGCACGTCGCGCGCCGCGGGCAGGAGCACCTGCAGATGCTGGAGGCGCTGGAGCAGGGCGACGCCGAGCGCGCCGTCGAGCTGCTGGCGTCCCATCTGCTGTCGTCGGTCGAGCTGGTCGCGGCCGGCCTCGAGGGCGACCCCGCCGCCACGCGCGTGCGGCTGCCGTCGCTCGACGCGCTGCTGCCGCGCGGCAGCGCGTAGCGACGGCGCTCGCGCGCAGCCGCTCGTCGCCTGCGCGGGGTCAGCAAGTCCTTTCCCGGAGTCCGTGCGCTCGACGCCGTCGACCGCACGATCGCGGCCGGCGAGGTGCACGCGCTGACCGGCGAGAACGGCTCAGGCAAGTCGACGCTGGCGAAGATCGTCGCCTGCGTCGCGCAGCCCGACGGCGGCACGATCGAGATCGACGGCGCGCCGGCTTGCCCGCCGCTTGGACATCCGGCCAAGCGAGTCCGACCAGACGGCGATTGCGGACCTCTCTGAAGTTGTCTAGGTTTCGCAACCGAAGTTGTCCTATTGGTAAGACAACCAGTCAGGGAGTACCGGGATGCGTGCGACGACGGTGAGGCGATCTGGATTCGGACTGGCGCTGCTGTGCGCAGCGACGCTGGCGGCGGGCTGCGGCAGCAGCGACGACACGGCGAGCACGAGCACGGCGGCAGCCGGCGGCTCCTCCGGCGCGACGGAGACGACCGCCGCCTCCAGCGGCGTCGCGGACGCGCAGAAGGAGCTCGACGCCTACCGCGGCGTGCCGACATTCGAGGCCCCGGGTGAGCCGTTCGACGCCAGAAGACTGGTCGCCGGCAAGACGCTGATGAGCATCCCGGCGTCGAGCAGCATCCCGTTCGTGCAGACGCTCCAGGACGGCGTCAGAGAGCTCAGCGGCGAGGTCGGGATGAGATTCCTCGACTGGCCCAACCAGGGCAAGCCGGTCGAGTGGGTCCAGGGCATGAACGCCGGCGTCGACCGCAGAGTGAACGCGATCAACCTGATGGCCGGCATCAACCCGGGCAGCATCGGGCCGCAGGTGAGCGCGGCGAAGGCAGCCAGAATCCCGGTCATCGCGTCCCACCTCTACGACGTCGGCGACACTCCCGCCGAGGGAGTCGACACCGTCTCGATCCCCTACGAGCAGGCCGGCCGGCTGCTGGCCGACTGGGTCGTCGCGAGAACCGGCGGCAAGGGCGACACGCTCGTCGTGAAGATCGACGAGGTTGTCTCGACCGCGCCGATGATGAGAGGGATCCAGGACGTCTTCGACAGAGCCTGCGGCGACGACTGCCCGGTCTCGACGATCAACGTCGCGATCGCCGACGTGGCGACGAAGATCCAGCCGCAGGTCCAGTCCGAGCTCGTCAAGAACCCGAACATCAGATACGTGATCGCGCTGTACGACTCGGCCGAGGCGCCGTTCGTGGTCGCCGCGATCAAGGCCGCCGGCGCGGCCAGCCGCGTCAGAGTCGTCACCTTCAACGGCACGCCGAGCGTGCTCAGAATGGTGAAGAGCGGCGACGTCGAGATGGATGTCGCGGAGAACCTCGAATGGGTCTCCTACGCGATAACCGACCAGGCGATGCGCCTGATCGGCGGGCTGGAGCCGGTCAGCGACCCGAAGCTGCCGCTGCGCATCTTCGACGCCGACAACATCGACGAGGCCGGCACCAACCCGGCGACCGCCGAGGGCTTCGGCGACGAGTACAGAGCGGGCTACCGCAAGCTCTGGGGCCTGGGCGGCTGATCGCGATGACGACGCTGCTCGAGATCCACGGCCTCAGCAAGAGCTTCGGCGGCGCCCGCGCGCTCGACGCCGTCGAGCTGGAGCTGCGCGCGGGCGAGGTCCACGGCCTGCTCGGCCAGAACGGCTCGGGCAAGTCGACGCTGCTGAAGGTGCTGTCGGGCTTTCACCAGCCCGACGAGGGCCGACTCGCGATGCGCGGCGAGCCGGTCGCGCTGCCGCTCGCGCCGGGCGCCTATCGCGCCCTCGGGATGGCGTTCGTGCACCAGGACCTCGGCCTCGTGCCGGAGCTGTCGGTGTGCGAGAACCTGATCGTCGCGCGGCTCGGGGCGGGCGTGCAGAAGACCGTGCGCTGGCGCGTCGAGCACGCCCGCGCGGCCGAGGCGCTGGAGCGCCACGGCCTCGGCGAGATCGACACGCGCGCGAAGGTCGCCAGCCTCAGCCAGATGCAGCGCGCGCTGCTGGCGATCGTGCGCGCCGTGGAGGAGCTGCGCGACGGCCCGCACGAGCACCAGCTGCTGGTGCTCGACGAGCCGACGGCGTTCCTTCCGCGCGCCGGCATCGAGCAGCTGTTCGCGCTCGTGCGCGGGCTGGTCGAGCATGGCGCCAGCGTCCTCTTCGTGACGCACGACCTCGACGAGGTCGTCGAGCTGTGCGACCGCGTGACGGTGCTGCGCGACGGCAGGCTGGCCGGCACGACCGAGGTCAGCGCGACGGACGCCGACGCGCTCGTCGAGCTGATCGTCGGACGGCGGCTGGCGGCGCTGGCGCAGCGCCCGCCCGCGGACGACGCCGCGGCGGCTGCCGCGGCCGCCGCGGTGCCTGCGCGCCTGCGTGCGCGCGGCGTGCGCGGCCGCTACGTCGACGGGATCGACCTCGAGGTCCGCCCCGGCGAGATCCTCGGCGTCACCGGCCTGCTCGGCTCCGGCTTCGAGGAGCTGCCGCACCTGCTGTTCGGCTCGCGCCCGGCGACGGGCACGCTGACGCTGACGCGGCATGACGGTGCAAGCGGCCGGGACCGCTCAGGCGACCCCGCGCCCGACCAGGAGATCGCGCTCGAGCGCCTCACGCCGGGCCGCGCCGTCGGCCTCGGCCTCGCCTTCGTGCCTTCAGACCGTCCGCTCGACGGCGCCGTCGGCGCGCTCAGCATCGCCGACAACCTGACGATGACGACGCTGCCCGAACATCGCCGCGGCCCGCTGCTGTCGCGCCGCTCGATGCGCGAGAAGGCACGCGAGCTGGGCGAGAGATTCGCCGTCGTGCCAAACGATCCGAGCGCCGCGCTGAGCGCCCTCTCGGGGGGCAACCAGCAGAAGGTCGTGCTCGCGAAGTGGCTGCAGCGCGACCCGCGGGTGCTGCTGCTGGACCAGCCGACGCAGGGCGTCGACGTGCAGGCGCGCCGGCAGCTGTTCGACGCGATCAGCGGCGCCGCCCGCCGCGGCAGCGCCGTGCTCTGCGCGAGCGCCGACTACGAGGAGCTGGCCGCGCTCTGCGACCGGCTGCTGATCGTCGCGCGCGGCCGCGTCGTGCGCGAGCTGCGGCGCTCGGAGCTGAGCAAGGAGCGGATCGCCGAGCACGTCCTCACGAGCACGACGATGCCCGCCGCCGACCTCGCGGAGACCCACCACTCATGAGCGCCACCACGACCTCCTCCAAGCCGTCTCGCCACGCGCTGCGCCCAAGCGTCCTGGTCGAGCGCTCCGGTCTCGTGATCGCCTGGATCGTCGCGATCGCGGTGTTCGGGATCCTCAAGCCCGACACGTTCCTGACGAGCGCGAACTTCTCGACGATCTTCGGCTCCCAGGCCGTCCTCGTCGTGCTCGCGCTGGCGCTCGTCGTGCCGTTGACGGCCGGCGACTACGACCTCTCGATCGCCGGCGTGCTGGCGCTCTCCAGCATGCTCGTCGCCTACCTCAACGCCGAGCACGGCGTGCCGCTCGCGTTCGCGATCCTGGCGGCGCTCGGGGCCGGCGCGCTCGTCGGGGCGATCAACGGCGCGCTCGCGGCCGTCTTCGAGATCGATCCGTTCATCGTCACGCTCGGAACGGGCACGATCCTCGAAGGACTCGTGCTCTGGCTCTCGGACTCGCAGACGATCAGCGGCATCTCGACGACGCTCAGCGACGCCGTCATCACGACGAGATTCCTCGGCGTCGCGCTCGGCTTCTGGTACGGGATCGCGCTCTGCGTCGTGCTGTGGATCGTGTTCGAGTACACGCCGCTGGGGCGACGGCTGCTGTTCGTCGGCCGCGGCCGGCGCGTCGCGGCGCTGTCGGGCTTCAACCTGCGGCGGCTGCGCTGGGGCGCGCTGATCGCCAGCGGCACGATCGCCGCCTTCGCGGGCGTCCTCTACGCCGGCGTGACCGGCGGCGCGGACCCGTCCAGCGGCGCGACGTTCCTGTTGCCCGCGTACGCGGCTGCCTTCCTCGGCGCGACCGCGATCGTCCCCGGTCGCTTCAACCCCTGGGGAACGGTGATCGCCGTCTACTTCCTCGTGACCGGCATCACCGGCCTGACGATCCTCGGCGCCGCCGCGTGGGTGCAGGACGTCTTCTACGGCACCGCGCTGGTGCTCGCCGTCGCGTTGTCGACGTGGTCGCGCCGCCGCAGCGGCGCCGCGGCGGCGGACGGATGAGCGGCGCGGCGATGACCTTCACGAACACCAAGACCAAGGAGTCCGACACGTGCTGCTGGTAGGCATCGACATCGGCGGCACCTTCACCGACCTCGCGCTCTACGACTCCGATGCGGGTCGCGTGGCGGTGCACAAGGTCCGCTCCACCCCCGACGACCCCGGCCGCGCGCTCGTGACCGGGATCGTCGAGCTGTGCGCCGCCGCCGGCGTCGCGCCCGGCGACCTCGACGGCGTGCTGCACGGCACGACCGTCGCGACCAACGCGGTGCTTGAGCACCGCGGCGCGCGCACCGGAATGGTCACGACGGAGGGCGTGCGCGACGTCGTGCACATCGGCCGCCATCAGCGCCCAGAGCCGTACTCGGTGATGCTCGACATCCCGTGGCAGGCGACGCCGTTCGTGCGCCGCGCCCACCGCCTCACCGTCCCGGAGCGGATCGCGTCGAGCGGCGAGGTGATCGTGGCGCTCGACGAGGAGCGCGTGCGCAGCGTCGCCCGCGCGCTCGGCGAGGCCGGCGTCGAGGCGGTCGCGATCTGCTTCCTCTTCTCCTACGTCGACGCCGCGCACGAACAGCGCGCGGCGGAGATCGTGCGCGAGGAGCTGCCCGCGGCATTCGTCACGACCTCGGCCGACGTCTCGCCGCAGTTCCGCGAGTTCGAGCGCTTCACGACGGCGGCGATGAACGCCTTCGTCGGGCCCGGCACGGGCAGATACCTGGAGCGCCTGACCGCCGGTCTGGAGCGCGAGGGCGTCGGCGCCGACCTGCTCGTGATGCGCTCCAACGGTGGCGTCGCGAGCGTCGCCGAGGCCGCCGCGCGGCCCGTCACGCTGATGCTCTCCGGCCCCGCCGCCGGCGTGCTCGGCGCGCGCTGGGCGGCCGGTCTGGCCGGGCGCGAGCGGCTGATCACGTTCGACATGGGCGGCACCAGCGCCGACATCGGGATCGTGACCGAGGACGGCGTCGCGGAGGCGTCCGCGCGCGACACCGAGATCGCCGGCTTCCCGCTCCTGGTGCCGATGTTCGACATCCAGACGATCGGCGCCGGCGGCGGCTCGATCGCACGCCTGGACGAGGCCGGCGGCTTCCGGGTCGGTCCGCGCAGCGCGGGCGCCGTGCCCGGCCCGGCCTGCTACGGCTTCGGCGGCACCGAGGCGACGATCTCCGACGCGCACCTCGTGCTCGGACGGCTGGACCCGGAGCGCTTCCTCGGCGGCGACATGGCGCTCGACACGGCCGCCGCGGAGGCGGTCGTCGACCGGCTCGCCGGCCAGCTCGGCCTCGACCGGCTCGCGGCGGCCGAGGGGATCCTGCGGCTGGCGAACGCCAGCATGGCGCAGACGATCCGCTCGATCACCGTCGAGCGGGGCCACGACCCGCGCGACTTCAGCCTCGTCGCGTTCGGCGGCGCCGGCCCGCTGCACGCGGCCGAGCTGGCCGACGCGATCGGCATCCGCGAGGTCGTCGTGCCGCCGCATCCCGGCATCACCTCGGCCGCCGGCCTGCTCACCTCCGATCTGCGCTACGACCACATGCGCACCGTCTTCATGACCGAGGGCGCGATCGACGGCGACGCGATCAACCGGCAGTTCGAGGAGCTGGCCGGCGAGCTGCTCGCACGGCTGCTGCGCGACGGAGCCGACGCGGCCGACGTGACGATCGAGCGGGCGCTCGACTGCCGCTACGCGGGCCAGGGCTACGAGCTGCGGATCCCCGCCGGCAAGGGCTTCACGCCGCAGGTGCTGGAGGCGTTCCACGCCGCCCACAGAGCGGAGTACGGCCACCACTTCGCTGATCCGATCGAGCTCGTCAACCTGCGCGTGACGGTCTCGGGACCGCGCCCGAAGCTGGAGCGCGTCGAGATCGGCAGCGGGACGCTGGAGCAGGCGCAGATCGGCGAGCAGACGGGCGTCTGGCGCGTCGGCGACGAGCTGGTGGCGCGCCCGACGCGCCAGCTGCTGCGCGAGCGGCTGCCGCTGGAGGAGCCGATCGCCGGTCCCGCGATCGTCTTCCAGCGCGACACGACCGTCGTCGTGCCGCCCGGCTGGAGCGCGACCGCCACGCCCGGCGGCGCGCTGCTGCTGAACGCGACGGGCGTGCAGCACGGAGCCGCCGCCGACGATGACGTGACCGCCGACGGCGCGACCGCCACCGACCAGACCGCCGACCGCGCGACCGCCACCGACCAGACCGAGACGAGAGGAGCGCTCGCATGAGCACGCTCGACCGACCGCGCGTCGACCCCGTCACCGCCGCGGTGATCGGCGGCGCGCTGACCTCGACCGCCGTCGAGATGGGCTACCGCCTCGCGCGCGCCTCCTACTCGTCGATCATCCGCGAGTCGGAGGACTTCGGCTGCGCGCTGCTGGACCACGAGCGCCGCCAGCTGTGCGAGTCGACCCAGTCGACGCCGCTGCAGTCCGGCCCGATCCCCGGCTACGTGAGAGGGATCGATCGCCGCTTCGCGGAGCTCGGCGACAGCTGGAGACCCGGCGACGTCGTGATCCACAACCACCCCTACTACGGCGCATCCCACCAGCCCGACGTCGGCTTCGTCGTGCCGGTCTTCCTCGGCGAGCAGCTGATCGGCTTCTCGGTCACGACCGCGCACCACCTCGACCTCGGCGCGCTGACGCCCGGCAGCTGCGGGATCGTCGACGCCTCCGACGCGTTCGCCGAAGGGCTGCTGCTGAACGCCGTCAAGGTCGAGGAGGAGGGACGCCGCAACGAGAGCGCGTGGCGGATCGTCGCCGACAACACGCGCCTGCCCCAGCTCGTCGTCGGGGACATGGAGGCGCAGGTCGCCGCCGCCAAGCTCGGCGCGACGCGGATGCTGGAGCTGGTGCAGCGCTATGGCCTGGAGACGGTCCAGGCCGCCTCCGAGCAGCTGATGGACCACTCCGAGGCGAGCCTGCGTCAGCAGATCGAGCGGATCCCCGACGGCCGCTACGCGGCGGAGGGGCGGATGGACGGCTTCCTCGACCACCCCGACCCGGCCTATCGCGACCTGCTCGTGAAGGTCGCGATCACGGTCTCCGGCTCGGACCTGCACGTCGATCTGACCGGCACCGCCGACCAGGTCGACCTGCCGATCAACATGCCGTTCAAGGGCACCGTCGACATCGCGATCTGCCTGACGCTGCGGGCGATCCTGCTCGACAGCGTGCGGCACGACGCGGTCGCCAGCAACCAGGGGCTGTTCCGCCCGATCACGATCGAGGCGCCGCTCGGCTCGCTTGCCAACCCGCGCTTCCCGGCGCCGACGATCGCGCGCTTCTGCCCCGGCAACGTGATCGCCGACACGGTCATGCGCGCGCTCGCGCCGGTGCTGCCCGACCAGGTCGCGGCCGGGGTCGGCAACCTCAAGGTCGTCGCGTACTCCGGCGCGAGCGAACAGGGCTCGTGGGTCTACATGGACATCGTCGAGGGCTCCTACGGCGGCCGCAGCGGCAAGGACGGCCTCGACGCCGTCGACACGCTCTACGCGAACACGCGCAACAACCCGATCGAGGACATCGAGTCGCACTACCCGCTGCGCGTGCGGCGCTACGAGCTGGTCGACGAGGGCGCGGGCGCCGGTCGCTGGCGCGGCGGCCTCGGCTCCGTGCGAGAGATCGAGTTCCTCGCCGACGGCGGCTTCTCGCTGGAGGGCGACGGCAACCTCGTGCCACCGCCGGGCCTGTTCGGCGGTCACGAGGGCAGAGCGGGCTCGGTCACGCTCAACCCCGGCACCGCGCGCGAGCAGGCGCTGCCGTCCAAGACGCCGTACCGCAAGGCCCGGGCCGGCGACGTGCTGCGGCTGGTGGCGCCCTGCGGCGGCGGCTACGGCGACCCGGCGCAGCGCGACCCGGCGGCTGCCGCGCGCGACAGCGAGGACGGGATCGCGACGGTGGCGTCGCGATGAGCGGCGTGTCGATCAGCCCGCAGACGCTCGCCCGCACGCTCGGGCAGGACCTCGAGGAGGTCGCGCAGATCGGCGCGACCGGCCGCGGTGGGATCTCGCGCTTCGCCTGGACCGACGAGCTGGCGCAGGCATACGCCTGGGTCGCCGGCGAGCTGGAGGCGCTCGGGCTCGTCGCCGGGGTCGACCAGGCCGGCAACCTGATCGCCAGATGGGAGGTCGACGGCGGCGACGAGGGCGCCGTGATGGCCGCCTCGCATCTCGACACCGTCCCCAACGGCGGTCGCTTCGACGGCGTGCTCGGCGTGCTCGGCGCACTGGAGGCGGTGCGGATCCTGCGGCGCAGGGGCTTCGAGCCGGCGCGGCCGATCTGGATCGGCTCGTTCATGGACGAGGAGGGCACGCGCTTCGGCGCTGCGCTGTTCGGCAGCCGCGCCTTCGCCGGCCACGACGTCAGCGCAAGCCTCGCGGCGACCGACGCCGAGGGCGTCACCGTCAGCGAGGCGATCGCGGCGCGGGGGATGGACCCCGCGCGCGTCGGCGAGGCGTTCGTCGCGCCGTCGCTGTCGGCCTACCTGGAGCTGCACGTCGAGCAGGGGCCGGTGCTCGACAGCGCCGGCGAGCGGCTTGGCATCGTCGAGTCGATCACCGGCGTGCTCGGCTTCCACGTGATCGTCAGAGGCGAGGCCAACCACGCCGGCGCGACCCCGACCGACGCGCGCAGAGACGCGCTCGTCGGCGCCTCGAAGATGGTGCTGGCGCTGCGCGAGCGGGCGCGCGAGCACAGCGAGCTGCGCGCGACCGTCGGGCGCATCTCGACCTCGCCGGGCGCGATCACGGTCGTCCCGGGCGAGTGCCGCTTCACCGTCGATCTGCGTCCGTCGCAGCCGGAGGTCGTCGCGCCGACGATCGCCTGGCTGCGCGCGATGGTCGCCGAGGTCGCGGCCTCCGAGGGGCTGGAGGCGGAGGTCGTCAGCGACTACGAGCTGGCGCCGACGATGATGGATCCGCGCGTCGTCGCGGCGCTCGCCGCGGCCGCCGCCGACGAGGGCGTCGAGCCGGTGCGGATGTGGAGCGGCGCCGGACACGACGCGATGGTGATCGCGCCGCATGCGCCGACCGGGATGGTGTTCGTGCCGAGCGTCGGCGGGATCAGCCACTCGCCGCACGAATGGACCGAGACGGCCGACTGCGAGCTGGGCGCGCGCGTGCTCGCGGGCGCGATCGAGCGGCTCGCGGGGTGAGCGGCGCGCGGGGACTGCGGCGGTGTGCGCACGCGCCAGCGGCGGCGACGTAAGGTGGTGCGATGAGCTCCGTCGACAAGCAGTCCCCGCTGCCGGCGTACTTCCAGGTGGCGCAGGATCTGCGCCGCCGGATCGCGCAGGGCGAGTGGGGAACCGGCGACAGGATCGCGCCGGAGCTCTCGCTCGCCGGGCACTACGGCGTCAGCCGCGTCACGGTCCGGCAGGCGCTGGCGGAGCTGGCGAAGGACGACCTCGTCGAGCGCAAGCGCGGCAGCGGCACGTACGTGCGTCCGCAGCAGCGGCCGATCGTCTACGACCTCAACCTGACGCTCGGCGCCTACGCCGCGAGGATCAGGGAGCTGGGCTTCTCCAACCGCGCCGAGATCATCGAGTCGGGCCTGCTCACGCCGCCGCCCGAGCACGTGCGCGCGCCGTTGGAGCTGGCGCCGGACGGCCAGGTCGCCTACCTGCTGCGGCGGATCTTCATCAACGACCAGCCGGCGGCGATGTACCGCTCGTGGTTCGACGCCGCCGTGGTGCCGGGGATCGAGCGCTGCCCGGGCGTCGAGGGCTCGTTGTCGGACACGCTCGAGCGCGAGTACGGCTTCGTGCCGGTGCGTAGCGAGCTGTACCTGGAGGTCGTGCGCTCCACGCGCGAGGAGGCGCTGCTCGTCGACGCCGTCAGCGACGTGCCGCTGCTGGTCGTCACCAGCACGAGCTACCTCGCCGACGGCCGCCCGCTCGAGCACGGCCAGACGGCATGGCTCGGCGACCGCGTGCGGTTCCACGTGACGTCGGAGGCGTAGTTCCAGCGCCGGCCCCTCGATCGCCTCGCGGAGACGGCGGTCTCGATTCTCGCGGAGATCGTCACGACCCGCGCGGGGCGCCCCGCCGCGCCGTTGCGTGACACGAGCGGCTCGATCCAACCACACGACACCACCTGAGCTGTCGCCCGTCAGGCGCTGTCGATCGTCGTGAGGAAGTCGGCGAACGCCTGCTGCGTGCGCATGGTGTCGCCGGTCGCATCGAGATCCATCAGGAGGCCGCGGATCACGGCGAGCACGACGGTGGCCAGCTCCGGCCGGCCGAGGCTGCGCATGCCGTCCTCCAGCGGTGCGAGCCAGTCGGTCGTCGCGGTGCGCCGGAAGCCGGGCCAGAGCGGTCCGCCCGCGCTGTCGTGCAGCCGGCTGAAGATGCGCAGGTAGGGCGCGCCCTGCGGCCCGGAGATCTCCGCCCATGCACGGGCCAGGGTCACCGGGTAGGGCTCGTCGGGTCGCAGGCACAACAGCTCGGTGAAGGCCTCGACCTGACGCTGCCGGGCCTGTCTGAGGACCTCGCGCAGCAGTCCGTCGCGGGTCTCGAAGTGGTAGATCAGCATCCGGCTCGAGCTGCCCGTGGCGGCCGCGAACGGCCCGAGACGATCGGGGAGCCCGTGCTCGAGCGCGTAATCGGTGCACGCGTCGAGAAGCTGCTGCCTGATCTGCGGTTGACGCTGCCGGCCCATCCGGTCATCTTTTCACGTAACGAACGGTACGTCTATCGTTGCTCCAGAGCAGATCGACACACGACGGGAGGGCAAGATGCGGGTCGTTTTCGTGCATGGGGCATGCGTCAGCGACGGAGCGTGGTGGTGGCACCGAACCGCTGAGCTGCTGGCCGAGCGGGGCATCGCCAGCGACGCGCCCGCCCTGCCGAGCTGCGGCGAGACGGGACTGCCGACGAACGCGCAAGGACCCGGGCTGGCCGAGGACGTCGCGTCGATTCGGCACGTTCTGGGCGCGAGCGACGAGCCGACGGTCGTGGTCGCGCACAGCTACGGCGGCATCGTCACCGCGGAGGCCGCGGCGGGCGTCGCAGCCGTGCGCCATCTGCTGCTCGTGTCCAGCTACCTGCCCGAGGTCGGGCAGAGCCTCTCCTCGTTCGGCGGTGACGAGCCCGCCCCGTTCCTCGACGTCGATCCCGCGGGCGGCACGTTCACCGTGCGGCCGGAAGCCCTGGCCGAGACGTTCCTGCAGGACTGCGACGCGGAGATCCAGCGACAGGCGATCGACAAGACGGCGCGGCAGAGCCTGGCGGTGCTGGGGCAGCCGGTGCGGTCAGCGGCCTGGCAGCACGTGCCCTCGACGTACCTCGTCTGCGCACAGGACCACGGCACCCCGGCCGATCTGCAACGCGAGTTCGCCGGTCGAGCCGGCAGCGTCGTGGAGCTCGACGCCGGTCACCACCCGTTCCTCTCCCAGCCCGCGGCCGTCCGCGAACTGATCCTCGGGCTGTGAGGGCGACGGTGGCCGCCGCCGCGCTGGGCGCGCGGCGTCAAGCGGCGATCGAGCGCCGCAGCGCGACGAAGCCGATCGCTCCGCCGGCCAGCGGGAGCCAGAAGAGGATCACGCGGTAGATCAGCACGGCCGCTGCGGTGGCGGCGGCGGGGGCGCCGAAGACGATCAGCATCCCGATCAGGCCGCCGTCGATCCCGCCCATCCCGCCGGGGATCGGCAGCAGCCCGCCGAGCTGGCCGACGAGATAGCCGAGCAGGATCACCCAGATGCTGACGTCGGCGCCGAAGGCGTGGAACGCGGCCCACAGGACGGCGTTGTCGAACAGCCAGTAGCCGAGTGCGCCGGCGAGCACGAGCGGGTTGCGGGCCCGCAGGATCCCGATCGCCTCGGCTGTGCCGGTCACGAGGGTGCGGCGAGCGATCGTGAGGGCGGCGCGTACGCGGATCGCGCCCGAGCGGGTGACGGCGCGCTGCGCGCCGGGCGGAACCGCGCGTGCCGCCTCGCCACCCGCGCCGATCCGCGGCAGCAGCAGGACGACCGCGATCGCAACGCCCGCCAGTGCGGCGGGGAAGGCCGTCAGCCACAGCGAGACGGGCGGCCCGACGAGGCCGAGCGCCATCGCCGTGCCGATCAGCGCGACCGCGACGAAGTTCACCGAGCCCTTGATCAGGAAGAACGCGACCGAGCGGCGTGCGACGCGCTCGGGCTCCATGCCGTCGTGGACGAGCGCCCAGCTTGCGAGCGCGAGGCCGGCGGCGCCGCTGGCGGGGACGATCGAGCCCATTCCGAGCGCCGACCAGCCGATCCGGCTCGCCGCGCCCCAGGAGCGCTCGGCGCAGAAGATCGGCTTGAACATCAGCACGTAGGCGACGCACGACAGCAGTTGCAGCGCGACCGCGGCGGCGACCCAGCCGAGGCTCGCGTCGCCGAGCAGGCGCCGCACGTCGCCGAGCCCCGGCGTCAGCGCCGCGACGAGCACCAGCGCGCCGATCAGTGCCGCGACCTGCGCCGCGCCGCCGAGCAGTCGGCGCGTCTGGAACGCGCGCGGCGGCGCGTGGTCGGTCGCGTGCTGCTGAAGCGTGCTCATGCGGTGCTCTCTGAGCTGGGCATGTCGGTAAGACCGTGCGGCCGCGCGAAACTCACCGGTCGCCCGTCGTCGATCGGCAGGTCACCCGACCCGCTCGATTCAGCCGCTACGCCCGCGGCGCCGGTCCTCGCGCGCGGCGCCGAGGCGCCCGGCTCAGGCCGCCGCGGACGCAGCCCCCACCGGGCTCGACCGCAGCACGCGCGTGCGGCCCCATCTGGCGGCCGCCGCGTGGTCGAGCAGGAGCGGGACGAGCCGCTCGATCGGGACGGGGCGGACGCCGAGCTGGCCGGCGCGGGCGAACTCGAAGCGCGCCCAGACGTCGACGTACGGGGCGTAGACGCCGATCTGGTCGGCCGCGGTCGGCACGCACTCCATCATCGGGCGCCCGGCGTGCTCCAGCGACAGCCGCGCGAACTGCTCCATCGTCGGCGCCAGCTCGCCGCTGACGACCTGCACCACGCCCGTCTGCGCGGGATCGTCGAGCAGACCCGCGACGACCTCCACGACGTGGTCGACCGGCACGAGGTCGAGGATCGCACCGGCCGGCGCGGGGACGACGTCGAGCACGCCGCTGACGAGCGCCCGCAGCGGCGGGTAGACGACGTTGAAGGAGCTGGTCCAGCCCGTCCGCGTGTCGCCGACGACGATGCTGGGGCGCACGATCGCGGCGCCGTCGAGGCGTTCCACGACGCGCTCGGCGCGGTGCTTGGTCTTCTCGTAGGTGTTGCGGAACGCGGGCGTCGGCGCCGGGCCGGTCTCCCGCGCGAGCCCGTCCGCGCGGCCGTGCACGTACGCCGTCGAGACGTGCACGAGGCGGCCGGCGGCGCCGCGCTCGCGGGCCCGCTCGGCGAGCGCGACGATCCGCTCGGTGCCGGCGACGTTGATCGCGTGCGCGTCGTCGAGCGACAGGTCGAAGCGGATCGAGGCGGCGCAGTGGACGACCGCGGCGGCGCGCTCGGCGAGCGCGTCGTAGGCGTCCGGCGCCAGCCCGAGCCCGTCGCGCTCGACGTCGGCCGCCAGCACCTGCACGCCGGCGACGACGGTCGCGTCGCCCCAGGTCGCCTCGGCCAGCTGCTCCAGACGCCGGCGCGCGTCCGCGTCGTCTCTCGCGCGCACGAGCGCCGCGACGCGGTCGCCGCGTGCGAGCAGGCGCTCCAGCACGAGCGAGCCGACGAAGCCGGTGGCGCCGGTCAGCACCGTCACGTCATCTTCACGAGCCATGCGCTCAGTATCGCTGCGCACGGTCGGTCAGCGCCGCGCGGTCGCATCCCCTAAGGTCGTCCGCCACACGACGCCGGGGTCGACGCGCGGGCGCACGCGCCCGCGCGCCAGCGATACGGAGGACGGACATGGCAGCGATGAAGTGGTGGGGCTGGGGCGTGGAGGGCGTGGAGTTCACGCACGAGGACAAGCCCGCGCTCGGACCGTTCATCAAGGAGGTGCTGGGGCTGGACGTCTCGCGTCCGACGACCGCGCCGCTGCGCTTCGACCAGCTGCAGATCGCCGACCCGACCCTGCCCGACGCCCTGCGCGCCGCGCTCGAGGAGGCCGTCGGCGCCGAGCACGTCAGCGTCGATCCGCTCGACCGCGTCGTGCACGCGCGCGGCAAGTCGGTCCGCGACCTGATCCGCCAGCGCCGCGGCGACCTGCCGCGCGTGCCGGACGTCGTCGTGCGCCCCGGCGGCGAGGACGCCGTCACCGCCGTGCTGCAGGCGGCGCTGAAGGTCGACGCCGTCGTGATCCCGTTCGGCGGCGGCAGCTCGATCTCCGGCTCGCTGGAAGCGCCCGCCGACGAGCAGCGCCCGATCGTCTCCGTCGACCTCGGCCGGCTCGACAAGCTGCTGTCGATCGACGAGCACGCCCGCCTGGCGACGGTCCAGGCCGGCGTCTTCGGCCCGCACCTGGAGCAGCAGCTCAACGCGCGCGGCTACACGTTCGGCCACTTCCCCGACTCGTTCACGCACTCGACGCTCGGCGGCTGGATCGCGACGCGCTCCTCCGGCATGCAGTCCGACCGCTACGGCGACATCGCCGACCTGACGCGCGGCCTGCGCGTCGTGACGCCCAACGGCACGCTCGTCGCGCAGCCGGTCCCGTCGCAGTCGACCGGGCCGAGCGTGCGCGAGATGGTGCTCGGCAGCGAGGGGCGGCTGGGGATCATCACCGAGGCGACCGTGCACGTGCGGCGGCTGCCGCAGGAGCGCAAGATCCTCGGCTACCTGTTCCCCACGTTCGCCGCGGGCCTCGCGGCGATGCGCGACGTCGCCGCGAGCGAGTGCTCGGTCTCGGTCACGCGCGTCTCCGACGCGCCCGAGACGATGTTCTCGTTCGCCACGCGCAAGCGCTCGACGCTGCTGGACAGAGTGCAGTCGAAGGCGCTCCAGACGTTCCTGCAGCGGCGCCTGGGCTTCGAGCTGAGACAGATGTGCCTGTCGTTCATCGGCTACGAGGGGTCCGCGGGCCACGTCGCGCAGCAGCGCAAGGCGGTCGGCAAGATCGTCAAGCGCCACGGCGGGCTGTGCATCGGCTCCAGCCCCGGCGCGCTGTACGACCAGAAGAAGTTCGACACGCCCTACATCCGCGACTTCCTGCTGGACCGCGGCGTCCCCGCCGACGTCTCCGAGACGGCGATGCCGTGGAGCAGACTGCAGACCGTCTATGACGCGGTCAGCGCCGCCGGCCACGGCGCGTTCGCGCAGCTCGGCGTGAGGGGCTACCTGATGTGCCACCTGTCGCACAGCTACCACGGTGGCGCCTGCCTCTACTTCACGTTCGCGTTCGAGCCGTCGCCGGGCGCCGACATGCTGGTCGAGTACGACGTGGTCAAGTCGGCGATCCAGCAGGCGTTCGTCGACAACGGCGCCACGCTGTCGCACCACCACGCCGTCGGCACCGAGCACGCGCGATGGCTGGAGCAGGACATCTCGGCGCCGGGCGTCGCGATGCTGGAGGCGCTGTTCTCCGGGACCGACCCTGGTCGGAACTTGAACCCCGGAAAGATCGTCTGACGCGCGTGCGGGAAACCTTCACGCAGGAGCGGAGTAAGCAACCCCTGATGGCGAACGACGACCGTGCACGAGACCAGGCCTGGGCGCGCAAGCTCCCGGCGCGGGTCGCGCGCGAGGCGATCGTCTGCGGCGTCTTCGACACGATCATCCGCTCCTACGCGCGCAAGCGGATCGACGGGCGCGAGCACCTCGACCGGCTCGACGGCCCGGCGATCTTCGTCGCCAACCACTGCAGCCACGTCGACACGCCGCTGCTGCTGCGCTCGCTGCCGCGCGCGGTGCGGCGGCGCACCGCCGTCGCCGCCGCGGCCGACTACTTCTACACGAGCAGGCTGCTCGCGGGCGCGGTCTCGCTGGCCTTCTGCACCGTGCCGCTGGAGCGGCGCGGGGGCGGCAGAGGCGGCTCGACCGCGAGCCTGCAGCCGCTGATCGACGACGGCTGGAGCCTCGTCGTGTTCGCCGAGGGGACGCGCTCGCGCGACGGCCGCGTCGCGCCGCTGAGAACCGGCGCCGCGATGCTCGCCGCCGCGCACGGCCTGCCGCTCGTCCCGATCCACATCGCCGGCACGCACGCCGCGATGCCGACCGGGCGCGGCTGGATGGTCAGGCCGGCCGGCGGCCGTCGCTTCGCGAGGCACGAGTTGCGCGTCTGCTTCGGCGCCCCGATCGAGGTGGGCCCGCGCGACGACCGCTTCGAGGTGATGGAGCGCGTGCGCCAGTTCATGGAGGCGTGCGGAGCGGTGACGAGCCCGGACCCGAAGCTCGCGGCGCGGCGGGCGGCGGCTGCGGCCGGGTCGGCTGGCGTGGACGAGGCGGCGGCGCCCGTGGCTCCGGCGGCGCCGGGTCCGACGGCGACGGGTGCGCCGGCGGTGCGAGCCGCGTCGACCGGCGGCGCCGCTGCGCCCGCGCGTGTCGCGGAGAGCCGGTCGCTGCGATGAGCAGGGTCTTCCTGACGGGCGGCGGCGGCTTCATCGGCGGCGCGCTGGCGACGGCGCTGCGCGAGCGCGGTGACGAGGTCGTCGGGCTCGCGCGCACCGACGCGGCGGCGCAGGCGCTGAGCGCGCGCGGCGCGCAGGTCGTGCGCGGCGACGTGCTCGACGCCGACGCGCTCGCCCGCGCGCTCGCCGGCTGCGACCTCGCCTACCACGTCGCGGGCGTCAACTCGCACTGTCCGAAGGATCCGGCGCGGCTGATGCGCGTGAACGTCGAGGGGACCGAGCAGGTCGTGCGCGCGGCGGCGCTCGCGGGCGTCAGGCGGGTCGTCTTCACCTCCTCGGCGGCGTCGATCGGCGAGGCCGAGGGCACCGTCGGGACGGAGCAGTCCCCGCATCGCGGCTCCTACCTGTCGCTCTACGACCAGTCCAAGCACGACGCCGAGCGCGTCGCGTTCGCGGCCGGTGTCGAGACCGGCGTGGAGGTCGTCGCGCTGAACCCCTCGTCGGTCCAGGGCCCGCCACGCAAGGGCGGCAACGGCGCGATCATCATCGCGTTCCTGAACGGCAGGCTGCGCGCGTTCGTGGACACGTACGTCAGCGTCGTCGACGTGCAGGACGTCGTCGCCGCGCACCTGCTGGCGGCCGAGCGCGGCACGCCCGGTCAGCGCTACATCCTCAACGGCGCGACGATCCCCTCAGCCGACGCGCTGGCGATCGTCTCCGACCTGACGGGCCTGAGACAGCGCGTCCCGATGGTCCCGCCCGCGCTCGCCCGCGGCGCCGCGACGCTGGTCGAGCGCGTCCTGAGGCTGCGTGGCAAGACCTCCCCGATCTGCCGCGCCCGCGTCGACACGATCCTCCACGGCCATCGCTACGACGGCTCCCGCGCCACCCGCGAACTGGGCCTCGCCTACACCCCGGTCGCCGACACCTTCCGCCGCACGATCGAGTGGGCCGTGGCGGAGGGGCTCGTCACGCGGGAGCTGCCAGCACGACGCAGGCGCGGCTGACCGTCGTACCGCCGACGGCGGCGAGGTGAGCGGCGCGCGCCGCGCGCCGCGTCCTTGCCGAATCGCAGCCGATGGCCCATGCTGACGGGCCGATGGCCGACGTCCGCGTGACCACGACTGCGTCGATCCCGCTGGACGGTCTCGCGTGCGTCTGCTGCGCGGAGTACCTGCAGGAGCGCGTCGGCGGCCTCACCGGGGTGCAGCGGGCCGACGTGCGCTTCGCCGAGCGCCGGCTCGACGTGCGCTACGACGCCGCGGCGGTCGACGAGACGGCGATCCGCCGCGCGGTCGTCGACGGCGGCTTCCGCTGCGCCGACGCGGCCGACGGACCGACGGCCGAGCAGCTCGCGCACGCGCACGCGATGCAGCCCGTCACCTGCTGCACGACCGCGGACCGGATGCAGTACGAGCTGCCCCACACGGCGGCGAAGCACGAGCACCACGATCCCGCCGACGAGCACGGCGGGATGGACCACGACATGTCGGACCCGGGCATGGCCGCCGCGATGGAGCGCGACATGCGCAATCGCTTCTTCCTCGCGCTCGCGTTCACGATCGGAGTCGTGCTGCTCTCGCCGGTGGCCGTGAACACGTTCGGGATCGAGCCGATTCGCTCGATGGACGTGCGCAACGTCCTGATGCTGCTGCTGTCGGCGCCGATCGTGTGGTACGCCGGATGGGTCTTCGTCGGCGGGGCGTGGACGTCGTTGCGACATCGCGCGCTGAACATGTCGGTGCTCGTCGCCACGGGCGTCCTCGCGGCATGGCTCTCCAGCGTGCTGCTCACGATCGTGGGTGAGGAGACGTTCTTCGAGGCGGCCGCGATGCTCGTCACGTTCGTGCTGTTCGGTCACTGGATGGAGATGAAGAGCCGCAAGGGCACCGGCGACAGCCTCCGCGCGCTGTTCGACATCGTGCCGCCGACCGCGACCGTCGTGCGGGCCGGCGTGGAACGGGAGGTCCCGACCGCGCAGCTGGTGGTCGGCGACCTGATCCGCCTGCGGCCCGGCGATCGGGTGCCGGTCGACGGCGTCGTCGAGTCGGGCTCCGGCGCCGTCGACGAGGGGCTCGTCACCGGCGAGTCGATCCCGGTCGAGAAGCGCGCGGGCGACGAGCTGGTCGGCGGCTCGATCAACGGCTCGGGCGCGATCGCGATGCGGGCGACGAGGATCGGCGCCGACACCGCGCTCGGACGCATCATCGACCTGGTGCAGACGGCGCAGAGCTCGAAGGCGCCCGGGCAGCGGCTGGCCGATCGTGCCGCCGGCGTGCTGGTGGTCGTCGCGGTCTCGGCGGGACTGATCACCTTCGTCGCCTGGACCGCGTTCTCCTCGCAGGACCTGATCACCGCGCTGACGTTCGCGATCAGCGCCGTCGTCATCGCCTGCCCCGACGCGCTCGGCCTGGCGACCCCCACGGCGGTCGCGGTCGGCACCGGCATCGGTGCGCGCCACGGGATCCTGATCAAGGACGCGACGACGCTGGAGCGGCTCGGCAGCCTGCAGGCGATCGCGCTCGACAAGACGGGCACGCTGACCGCCGGCAGACCCGAGCTGACCGCCGTCGTGGCGCTCCCGGGCCGTTCGGAGGAGCAGCTGCTGGCGCTCGTCGCCGCGGCGGAGCGGGACTCCGAGCACCCGCTCGCGGGCGCGATCGTCGCCGCCGCCGAGGAGCGCAGCCTGCGACTCGGGAGCACCACCGCGTTCGAGGCGGTTGCGGGCCACGGCCTGCTGGCGATGGTCGACGGTCACGCCGTCGCGGTCGGCAACGAGCGCCTGCTGGCCCGCGAGGGCGTCGCCTGCGACGCCCTGCGCGAGCGTGCGCGGGACCTCGCCGCCGACGGCGGCACCGTGATGTACGTCGCGGTCGACGGCGTGGCGGCGGGCCTCGTCGCGGCTGCCGACCAGGTCCGTCCCAGCGCCGCGGCGGCCGTCGCCCAGCTCGTCGGGCTGGGCCTCGAGGTCGTGATGATCTCCGGGGACGCCACGGCGACCGCGGAGGCCGTCGCCGCCAGGCTCGGGATCGAGCGCGTCTTCGCGCAGGTGCTGCCCGAGGACAAGGCCGGCCACGTCAAACGGCTGCAGGGGGAGGGCGCGTCGGTCGCGATGGTCGGCGACGGCGTCAACGACGCGCCCGCGCTCGCGCAGGCCGACGTGGGGATCGCGATCGGCGCCGGCACCGACGTCGCCGTCGAGACGGCGAACGTCGTGCTGACGCGCTCGGACCCGGCCGACATCGTCTCCGCGATCCGGCTCTCGCGCGCCACCGACCGCAAGATGAAGCAGAACCTCGTCTGGGCGTCGGTCTACAACCTGCTCGCGATCCCGGTCGCGG
This sequence comes from Conexibacter sp. CPCC 206217, assembly GCF_030646165.1. Classification (GTDB taxonomy): domain Bacteria; phylum Actinomycetota; class Thermoleophilia; order Solirubrobacterales; family Solirubrobacteraceae; genus Conexibacter. The sequence continues at coordinate 21,633 of NZ_JAUTDO010000010.1, forward strand.
CCGGGGTGCTCTACCCGGCCTACGGGATCGAGCTGCGGCCGGAATGGTCGGCGCTGCTGATGAGCGCCAGCTCGATCGTCGTCGCGACCAACGCGGTGCTGCTGAAGCGCGTCGAGGCCGAGCTGCCCGCTCGGCCCCGCTCCGCGCTCGCTGCCGCGCCCGCTGCCGCCGCGCCCGCCTAGCCCTCCTGCATGTACGGCGCGAGCGTCGGCAGGTCCGCCGGGCCGAGGCGGTCGGAGGCGGTCAGGACCTGGTGCCAGAGCGGGTAGGCCAGCGGCGGGCGGCTGACCTGCTCCAGGCGCGCGAGCTCGTCGTCGGCGAGTCTCAGCTCGGCGGCGGCGAGGTTGTCGGCGAGCTGCTCGTCGGTGCGCGCGCCGATCACGACGGTCGAGATCCCAGGGCGGCTCAGCAGCCACGCCAGCGCGACCTGCGCGTGCGAGACGCCGTGGCCCGCGGCGATCTCGCCGAGCACGTCGATCGTGTCGTGGAGCTTCTCCGCGTCGTAGACCGGCGGCTCGCTCCACTCCGTCAGCTGCCGCGAGCCGGCCGGGGCCTCGCGGTCGCGGCCGTACTTGCCTGACAGCAGGCCGCCGGCGAGCGGGCTCCAGACGAGGATCCCGAGGCCCTGGTCGAGGCAGGCGGGGATGATCTCCTGCTCGATCGCGCGCTCCTGCAGCGAGTAGTAGACCTGTGTGCTGACGAATCTCGGCAGCCGGCGCGCATCGGCGATCCCGAGCGCTCTCGTCATCTGCCAGGCGGCGTAGTTGGAGCAGCCGACGTAGCGGACCTTGCCGGAGCTGACGAGCAGGTCGAGCGCCTCGAGCGTCTCCTCGATCGGCGTCAGGCCGTCCCACTCGTGCACCTGGTAGAGGTCGACGTAGTCGGTTCTGAGGCGCCGCAGGCTCGCCTCGCAGCCGGCGATCACGTGGTGGCGCGAGAGCCCGCCGTCGTTGGCGCCCGGCCCCATCGAGTAGCGCACCTTCGTCGCCAGCAGCGCGGCGTCGCGACGACCGCTGAGCGCCTCGCCGACGATCTCCTCGGAGATCCCGCCCGAGTAGACGTCGGCGGTGTCGATCAACGTCACGCCGGCGTCGAGCGCCATGTCGATCTGCCGCTTCGCGGTCTGCAGGTCGGTTCTGCCGACATCGGCGAACTTGCCGGTGCCGCCGAACGTCATCGTCCCGAGGGTGAGCGCGGAGACCTTCAGGCCGCTCGCGCCGAGCTTTCGCTGTTCCATCCCGCGATGGTTGCACGTGCAAGCAGCGCGGCGGGATCTGCCTCTGCGCGTCAGGCGTTCGTGCTCGTCGCCGCGGCCCGCCGCGCCCGCAGCGCCTCCAACCCGGCCTCGATGAACGCGAGCACGTCGTCGAGGCCATCCATCGACTTGGCCGTGTGGTCGGCGCTGGAGTCGTCGTCGGTCTGGCTCAGCGCGCCGACCGTCGCGGTCAGCGCGGCGCCGACGAAGCGAGGGCGCAGCGCGCCGGGGTCGTCGCCCAGTTCCGCGGCGACCTGGATCGCGACGATCCGCTCGGCGCGTGAGAGCAGCTGGCGCTCGCGCGCCTGCAGTTCGTCGCTGCCCTCGATCAGCCTGCGCCGCGCGGCCTTGCGCGCGATGTGCTGCTCGTCGTGGGCATCGGCCTCGACGTCAGCGCGACAGGAGATCCACTCGCGCAGCGCGGCGACGAAGTCCTGATCGGGGTCACGCGCCTCCATCGCCGCCTCGAAGTCGTCGATGAACTCGGCCAGGTCGGCGAGCACGACCGCTTCCTTGCTGGGGAAGTAGCTGAAGAACGTGCGGCGGCCGATCTCCGCCGCCTCGGCGATCTCGGAGATCGTCGTCTCCGTGTAGCCGTGCTCGGCGAACAGCCGCAGCGCCTCGCGTTCGATCGCCTCGCGCGTGCGCTCCTTCTTGCGCTCCCGGATTCCCATCCGACGGATGATAACGATCTCATTTGCACCGAGTGTTATTACGCACTCAGTATATTTCTGCACTGAGTGCGCTAGTCTGCCACGCATGCGCTCATTCGCCCTCTGGTGTCACGACCGGCACCGCATCGTCATCGCCGCCTGGGTCGCGCTGATCGTGGCCGCGGGCGCGCTCGCCGCCGCTTCGGGCGGCGCCTTCGTCAACAACTTCTCGCTCCCCGGCACCGAGTCGCAGAAGGCGCTCGACCTGCTGCAGACGCGCTTCCCGCAAGCGTCGGGCGACAGCGACCAGATCGTCTTCAAGAGCGACGGCGCCAGCTTGAGCGATCCAGCCCAGCGCGCGCAGATCGCCAAGGTGATCGCCAGCGTCAGAAGCCTGCCGAGCGTCGCCTCGGTCCAGAGCCCGCTCCAAGCGCCGGGCCAGATCAGCAGAGACGGCAGCATCGGCTTCGCGACGCTGCTGTTCGACAAGCCCGCCAACGACCTCGACAGAGAGCGGACCAGACACGTCGTCGAGGTCGCCCGCTCTGGCTCCACGGCGACGCTGCAGGTCAACCTCGGCGGCCAGGCGGTGCAGGCCGCCGAGCAGTCGGCCGAGTCGCCCGGCGAGGCGATCGGCCTCGTCGTCGCGATCGTCGTGCTGCTGGTCGTGCTCGGCTCGTTCGCCGCGATGACGATCCCGCTCGTCGTCGCGATCAGCGCGATCGTCGCCTCCAGCGCGCTGATCGTCGGGCTCGCCTCAGTCGTCGACGTCGCCAACTTCGCGCCGACGCTGGCGATCATGATCGGGCTCGGCGTCGGGATCGACTACGCGCTGCTGATCATCAACCGCTTCCGTGCCGAGCGCAGCGACGGCGCCGACGTGCGCAGCGCCACCGGCGTCGCGCTCGACACCGCGGGGCGCTCGGTCCTGTTCGCCGGCACGACCGTCGTGATCGCGCTGCTCGGGATGCTCGTGCTCGGCGTCGGGATCCTCAACGCGCCGGCCGTCGCCGCCGCGCTGACGGTCGCGCTGACGATGCTCAGCGCGCTGACGCTGCTGCCCGCGCTGCTGCGTGCCTACGGCCACCGCGTGAAGCCCGCCGCGGCTGCGGCGCCGGGCGCGCGCGGCGGCGTCTGGGCGCGGCTGAGCGGCATGATCCGCCGCCGTCCGTGGGCCGTCGGCGCCGCCGCGCTGGTGCTGCTGCTGGTCGTCGCCTCGCCCGCGACGAGCCTGCGGCTGGGGACCTCGGACGCCGGCACCGCGCCGTCGGACACGACCCAGCGTCACGCGTACGACGATCTCGCCAGCGGCTTCGGCCCCGGCTTCAACGGCCCGCTCCTGGTCGCCGCCACGCTCCCGCGCGAGGGTGGGCAGGCGGCGGCGAGACAGCTGCGGGCGACGCTCGCGCAGCAGTCCGGCGTCGCGAACGTGACGACCCCGGTGCTGAACGGCACGGGCGACACCGCGGTGCTGTCGGTCTACCCGAGCAGCGCCCCGCAGGACGAGGCGACGAAGGACCTGCTGACGCGGCTGCGCGACGACGTGGTGCCGCGCGTCGAACAGCAGCACAGCGGCCTCGACGCCAGCATCGGCGGCGCGACCGCCACCTCGGTCGACGTCGCGAGCGTGCTCAGCAGCAAACTGCCGCTGTTCATCGGGATCGTCGTCGGGTTGTCGCTGATCCTGCTGGCGATCGTCTTCCGCTCGCTCGTGATCCCGCTGAAGGCGGCGGTCATGAACCTGCTCAGCATCGGCGCCTCGCTCGGCGTCGTGACGTTCGTCTTCCAGCAGGGGCACCTGCTGTCGCTGCTGGGCTCGACCGCCGGGCCGATCGACCCGTTCGTGCCGGTCTTCCTGTTCGCGATCGTGTTCGGGCTGTCGATGGACTACGAGGTCTTCCTCGTCTCGCGCATGCACGAGGAGTGGGAGCACACGCACGACGCCTCCCACTCCGTCGACCGCGGCCTGACCGCCACCGGCAAGGTCGTGATGGCGGCCGCGATCATCATGATCAGCGTCTTCGCCGGCTTCATGCTCGGCGACAACCGCATCATCCAGCTGCTCGGCCTCGGGCTTGCCGCGGCGATCCTGTTCGACGCGTTCGTGATCCGGCTCGTGCTGGTGCCGGCGGTGATGTACCTGCTCGGCAGAGCGGCGTGGTGGATGCCGTCGTGGCTGGGCCGGCGGCTGCCGCGGCTGTCGGTCGAGGGGCCGTCGGCGCCGGCGCCCGTCAGCGCGCCGACGCGCTGACGCCCTGGTCCGTCGCGGCCGGCTGCAGCGCTCTCGCCGTGCCGGCCGCGCCGAGCGTGAAGGCGCCGGCGGCCTCTCAAAGGCCGTCGGCGACGGCCGCTCGCAGCGCCTCGACGAGCGCGTCGAGCGACTCGACGACGCGGCCGCCCGAGGCCTCGATCGTCGCCTCGACCTGCAGGTTCACCGCCATCTGCTCCTCGCCCGTGCGGCGCAGGTCGCTGCGCAGGCCGAAGCAGCGGGCGCCGGTCGCGGCGGCGTAGCCGATCTCGGTCGCGGTGCCGGAGTCGACCTCCTGCCCGTCGAGCCAGGCCGCCAGCAACGGCGCGCTGCGGATCAGCTCGAGGTTTCTGCGCCCGGTCGCCAGCCACAGCAGCCGCAGCGTTCCCTGCTCGCGAGCGCGCTCGACCTCGCTCGGCGCGACCTGCGCCCATGGATCGACCGGCTCGACGACCCGCGCCAGCGCCGGCAGGTAGTGCTCGCGGTAGTAGACCGCCCCGGCCTCGTTGAAGCCGAGCGGGCTGGCGACGTAGCAGCGCGGACGATCGGCCACGCCGCGCAGCCTACGCGCGCGGCCGGCGTCCGCTCGGGCGCGCGCGCCGGCGCGGCTGCTCAGCCTGCGCGCAGCGGTCGTTCCGCTCAGCCCGCAGTCACCTCGTCCGCCTCCACCTGCCGCTTCCAGTCGGCCTTCTCCGCGCGCCAGTCCTCGTCGCTGCGCGTCAGCTTCCAGTAGCCGGAGGCCGACAGCGCGTCGCGCGGGATGCCGCGCTCGACGACGAGCTGCTTGCGCACCAGCCGCACCGACTCCGCCTCGCCGTGCACGAACGCGTGCACGCGGCCGGACGGCAGCTCCAGCTCGCGCAGCGCGTTCGCCAGCAGCGCCGCGTCGTGGGTCGGATCGTGCAGCCAATGGAGGTGCAGCTCGCCGTCGCTCTCCAGCGGCTGCTCCTCCTCGGGGCCGTCGACCTGCAGCAGCACGTGCACGGGGACGCCGGCCGGGATCCGCGCCAGCGACGCGGAGATCGCCGGGATCACGCTCGCGTCGCCGACGAACAGGTGCCAGTCGGCCTGCGGATCGGGCGCGTAGGCGCCGCCGGGGCCGAGCAGCTGCAGCGCGTCGCCGACCTGGGCGGCGGCGGCCCACGGGCCGGCGAGGCCCTCGTCGCCGTGGACGACGAAGTCGAGCGTCAGGCGCGTGTTCTCGGCGTCCCACGCGCGCACGGTGTACGTGCGCGTGCGCGGCCACTGCTCGCGCGGGAGCGTCGCCTTCAGCTGCTCCTGGTCGAACGGCGCGCTGTACGGCGCGCCCGCGGGCGGCAGCAGCAGCTTCACGTAGTGGTCGGTGAAGGCGCCGACCGGAAAGCCCGCGAGCTGCTCGCCGCCGACGACGATGCGGATCATGTTCGGTGTCAGCTGCTCGACCGACTCGACGCGCGTCAGCAGCGCTCTGCGGGCCGGCCTGGCCGGGATCTGGGGCGTGGCGGGACTGTCGGCCATCGGTTCCTCTTGGTCGTCGCTGCGGGGCAAGGCGGGACTTCTTAGGGTGCCCTTACGTGATACCACGCGCCAGCCCTTCGGCCGAGATGTGATTTTCTTGACCGACCAGCTTGCACTCTTCGCCCCGCCTGCTACTGTCACGCCATTCGAGCTGGGTCACACGGACCCGGCAAAGCAGTGTCAGCGCTCGTAGTCGTTGCATCCAAGCACCTCCGCGTTCGCAGCACACGAAACCCCCCGTGGAGGACACGGAACAATGGCAACAGGAACCGTGAAGTGGTTCAGCGACGACAAGGGCTTCGGCTTCATCACGCCGGACGACCAGTCGAAGGATCTCTTCGTGCATCACACCGGCATCATCAGCGACGGCTACCGTTCGCTGCCTGAGGGCGCCAAGGTCTCGTACGACTCGGAGCCCGGTCCCAAGGGTCCCAAGGCGGTCAACGTCCAGCAGATCTGAGGCTTCGGCCGCGGACAAGTCTTGCCATCGAGGCCCGCTTTCGAGCGGGCCTCGGTCGTTCTCGGCCGAACTTACGGCATCATGGACGCATGACAACGCCTCCGTCCACGCGCAGCGTCAAGTTCTCCGACGACGAACGGGGCGGCTGGTCGTCCGATCGTCCGCGCCGCGAGGGCGCGCCGAACCGACCGGCGGACGTCTCTGTGCGCTGCCAGGTGCTCGGCCCGACCGACCGCATGCGTTACACGCCCGGCAGCCTCGTGATGATCGTCTCGCCGGACCACGCCGAGCGCGATCGCTTCGCGAGACGGACGCTGCTGGAGGACCAGGCGGCGGTGCTGTCGCTCGACAAGGTCCGCACGCTGCTGCGCGGCCGCGTGCCGGAGGGCCAGGAGGAGGAGCGCGCCTCGCAGCTGATCGACGCCGCGGCGGCGAAGCGCTTCGCCGCTGGCGAGTCGGTCGTGATCGCGGCCGACAGCCTCACCTTCGAGGAGCGCGACCACTGGGTGCGGCTCGCGCACGCCAACCGCCGCCCGCGTCACCTCGTCCTGATCGAGGTCGGCCGCGATCGCGTCGCCGACGAGGACAGGCCGGCCCTGAACGACCTGCGCCGCAAGCTCGACGCCGGCGAGCTCGGCGACGAGGGCTTCCACACCGCGCTGCGCCTCAGCGGCCCGACGATCGGCGAGCTGAAGCGCATCGTCTTCCGCCCGCCGCCGCGGGACGAGTAGGGCTCACGCCGGCAGCATCGGGCGCGCGGCCGCGCTCGGCGCGCCGGCCGAGCCGGCGCTCAGGCAGCCGCCGCCACCCGCAGCGCCGCGGCATGCGCGGCGAGGGCGCTGCGACCGCGCGAGGTGAGGCTCAGCTGTTGGACGCGGCGCGGCCAGCCCTCGGACGCGGTCGTCGCGAATCCCGCGCTCTCCAGGCGCAGGATCCGCGCGCTCAGCGCGGCGTCCTCCCAATGCGTCGCGTCGCGCACGAAGCTGCGGTTGACGTTGCGCGCGGGCGCCAGCAGCGCGGCGAGCGCGAGCTGGTCGGGCGCGGCGAAGAGCGGCTCCAGCGCCGGCTCCGGATCGGGCCCGAAGGCGTCGGCGAAGCTGACGTCGGGCAGCACGCGGCGGACCTCGTCGTGGCGCTCGCGCCGGTCGAGCACGATCCGGCCGAGCGGCAGCACCGTCAGCGCGACGACCGCGCCGGTGACCGTGTTGGGATACGCGATCCCGCGCTGCTGCAGCTGTCTGAGCAGCCGCTTCGGGAGCAGCGCGCTCGCGATCAGCGTGATCGATGCCGCGACGGTCAGGCCGCGGCGGGCGGCGGGCGCGGTCGGCGACGGCGCGTCCAGTTCCACGCGCGGCGCCTCGCGGTTGCTGCGCAGCAATCTGACGACCGTCTCGCTGACGGCAGCGGCGGTGCGGATCGTGCGGGAGCGAGGCCCGTCGTCGAGGTCTCTCGACGCGTGGAACGCGAACACCGACGCCATGTCGAGCAGCAGCGGCCACAGCGGCGGCCGCTTCTCGTACTCCGCCACGACCATGCGGTGGTAGCGCGAGAGGGCAGCGAGCATGCGAGCGGCGTCGGCGGGCGGCAACGGCGTCATGCGCGCCAGTATGACCGCGCCGAAGCGTTCGCGCGACGCGGCGTCCGCGGACGTACGAGCGATGTCATCCCACCTCGTGGCGCCCGCGCAAGCGCGCGGCGATGGCGAGTGTCGGCGCGTCGAGCGGGATCTCGCTGACGGGGCCGCGGGCGGACAGCTCGTCGCGCAGGGCGCGCGCGACGTCGTCGACGGTCACGCCCGGCGTGAGGTCCTCGACGGCGCCGACGGTCGCGGGGTCGAGCGGGAGCGCGAGCTGGGCGTGGACCGCTTCGAGCACCGCGCGGGCGCGCGCGCCGCCGGTCACCAGCAGCAGCCCCTCGGTCCAGGTCGCGTCGCGCTTGACCCGCTGCGACAGCCCCGACAGCTTGATCCCGCCGGCGTGCAGGCTCCAGTCGCCGGGGCAGTACTCGTCCGGCAGCTGCCCGCGCTGCGCGACGACGCCGACGCGCGCGAGCGCGCCCAGCACCAGCGCCGCGAGCCACTCGAAGCGCTCGCCGGTGGTCGACAGCGGGTCCGCGGGCTGCGCGATCCCGAACGAGATCGCGCCATCGTGGATCGCCGCCGCGCGCCCGCCGCCGACGCGCAGCGTGGGGGCGAAGCCGTGCTCGCGCGCGGTCGCGACCGCAGCGGGAAAGCCCGGCAGGATCCGGTCGAGGCGGCCGAACGAGAACGTCGGCGCCGGGCGCCCGATGCGGAACAGCGGCACCGCGCTCAGCCCCGCTGTCTCCAGCAGCGCCGACCCGAGCGCCACGTCGAGCACCGGATCGCGCGCGAGCGAGGCGGTCAGGAGGCGGGTCGGCTGCGCTGGCGCGCCGGCCGCGGGCGATGCCGCGCCGACGTCGGCGCGTGCCGCACCGGCCGCGCGCGAAGCTCCGCGTCCGCTCTCGGCCACGCGCGCCAGCGGCTCGGCCGCGATCTCGTCAGGCGCTGCCACGCCGGGCTCGCACCGCGGCGGCGAGCCCGTCGAGGACGTCGACCGTCGTGTCCCAGTCGATGCACTTGTCCGTGATCGACTGTCCGTACGTGAGGCCCTCGCGGCCGTTGAGCACCTTCTGGCTGCCGGCGACGAGGAACGACTCGAGCATCACGCCCACGATCGCGGCGTTGCCGCCCGCGACCTGCTCGCCGATCGCCGCGGCGACGAGCGGCTGGCGCTCGTGGTCCTTGTTGCTGTTGTCGTGCGAGGCGTCGACGATGACCCGCTCGCGCAGGCCCGCCGCGTTCATCCGCGCGAGCGCGTCGCCGACGCCGTCGGCCTCGTAGTTCGTGATGCCGCGGCCGCCGCGCAGGATGATGTGGCCGTCCGGGTTGCCGCGCGTCGTGAAGACGGCGGGCGTGCCCGACTCGGCGACGCCGGCGAAGGTGTGCGGCGCAGCCGCCGCGCGGACGGCGTCGACCGCGATCCCGATGTCGCCGGTCGTGCCGTTCTTGAAGCCGACCGGCATCGACAGCCCGGAGGCGAGCTGGCGGTGCGTCTGGCTCTCGGTCGTGCGCGCGCCGATCGCGCCCCACGAGACGGTGTCGGCGATGTACTGCGGGATGATCGGGTCGAGGAACTCGCAGCCGACCGGCAGGCCGAGCTCCAGCACCTCGAGCAGCAGTCTGCGCGCCAGACGCAGGCCGGTGTTGACGTCGTTGGAGCCGTCCAGGTGGGGATCGTTGATGAGCCCCTTCCAGCCGGTCGTCGTGCGCGGCTTCTCGAAGTAGACGCGCATCGCGATCAGCAGGTCGGACCTGTGCTGCGCCGCGGCGGCCGCGAGCAGTCTCGCGTACTCCAGCCCCGCGTCGGCGTCGTGGACGCTGCACGGTCCGACGACGACGAGCAGGCGGTCGTCGTCGCCGTTGAGGACGCGCGTGGTGTCGTTGCGCCCGGCGAGCACGACCTCGGCCTGGCGGTCGTTCAGCGGCAGCTGATGCAGCATCAGCGCCGGCGTCACGAGCGGGATGATCTGCGCGATGCGCTGGTCGCGCAGCTCTTCGAGGTGTCGGGTCAGGCTCACGTGAGCGAGGATACCGGGAGTGCCGCCGGCGGCCGGGGGAGAACCTGCGGAGGCGGCTGGTGGCGGCTCGGCGCCGCGCCGGCGCCCGGCCGCCGCTCAGGCGCTGACGGCCCGCTTCGCCGCCAGCTTCGCCGGATCGACGCGCACGACGTCCCACGCCAGCCCGAGCTTCTCCAGCAGCGTGATGACGCTGGCGGAGATGTCGAACTGGCCGCGCTCGACGCCGTGGCGCGCGGACGTGGGGAAGGCGTGGTGGGCGTTGTGCCACGCCTCGCCAAGCGTGAACGGCGCCAACCAGGCGACGTTGCGCGACTCGTCGCCGGTCTCGAACGGGCGCCGGCCGAAGAAGTGGCAGAGCGAGTTGATCGAGTACGTCGCGTGGTGCAGCAGCAGCGTCCGTACCAGGCCGCCCCACAGCATCCCCGTCACGCCGGCCTGCCACGAGAAGCCGCCGAGCAGGAAGCCGAGCGCGCCGGCGATCAGGAACCCGCCGATCGCCCAGAATATGAACGTGCGGTCGACCCACGCGACGACCGGATCTCTCATCAGGTCCGGCGCGTAGCGCGTCTTGTTGCCGCGATGCGTGTGCACGAACAGCCAGCCGACGTGCGCGTGCGCGAGGCCGCTGAGCGCGCCCTTGAGGCCGTGACCGTGCTCGACGTGCGGGCTGTGCGGATCGCCGAACTGGTCGGAGAAGGCGTGGTGCTTGCGGTGGTCGGCGACCCACGAGATGACCGGCCCCTCGATCGCCATCGAGCCGAGTGCGGCGAACACCCCGCGCAGCGCCGGCGTCGTCTTGAACGCGCGGTGCGTGAAGAGGCGGTGGAAGCCGACCGTGATCCCGAGCCCCGTGAAGAGGTACATGATCGCGAGCACGACGAGGTCGTTCCAGCCGAGCGCGACGGCCCACAGCTGCCAGCCGACGAGGCCCAGCGCGAGCACCGGCACGATCGTCACCAGCCCGGTGACGAAGCGGTCGAGCCGTTCGTTCTCGACGGGCTGGACATCGGCTGCGGTGGGGCCGGCCGGCGGGGCCGTCCCAGTTCGATCGGCACGATCCATGACGGTCCTCCTCGCGGTGATAGATGGGCGCCTGTGCCCCCATCGTACCGCCGCGAGGCGCGGCTCACGCCGCTTTCTTAGGGACCCCTTACTACGCGACCGGCTCCTTCTTCTCCAGCGAGTGCTCGATCGCCTCCTGGCGCTCGGCGTCGGTCTGCGTGTCGACCTCGTGGCCGTCGAGCGAGATGTTCGGGATCACCTTGTCCATCCAGGCCGGCATCCACCACGCTCTGTCACCGAGCAGCAGCACGACGGCGGGCGCGATCACGAGCCGCACGATCAGCACGTCTATGAGGATCGCGAGGCCGAGGCCGACGCCGAACATCTTCGCGACGACGTCGGGCTGCGAGACGAACGCGAGGAAGACGGACGCCATGATCAGGCCGGCGAACAGGATCACCTTGCCGATCCGCGAGACGCCGTGGATGACGGACTCACGCGGGCGGTCGCCCTCGTGGTAGGCCTCGCGCACGCGGGAGAGCAGGAAGACGTTGTAGTCCATGCTCAACCCGAACAGGATCGCGAACAGCATCACCGGCACGAACGAGACGATCGGCACGTCGGAGTCGGCGCCGATCAGGCTCGCGCCCCAGCCTCTCTGGAAGACGAGCGTGATGATGCCGTAAGCCGCGCCGATCGACAGCAGGTTGAAGACCGCCGAGGCGAGCGGCACCCAGATCGAGCGGAAGGCCGCGATCAGCAGCAGCACCGACAGGCCGATCACGACCGCGATGAACAGCGGCAGGCGCGCGGAGACCTTCGCCGAGAAGTCCTTGAAGCCGGCCGTCTGGCCGCCGACGTAGACCTTCAGCGGGGTGCCGGCGATCGCCGCGGGGATGACGCTGTCGCGCAGGTGGTCGACCAGTTCGTCGGTCGCCTCGTCCTGCGGCGAGGTCGACGGGATCACGGAGATCGTCGCCATCTCGCCGTCTCTGGACGGGGCGGCGGGCGACACGAAGACGATGCCTCTCGTGTCTCTGACGGCGCTTTCGAGTCTCGTCAGGTCGGCTCTGACGTCCTGGCCGGTGGGCGTGTCGACGGCGAGCAGGAACGGGCCGTTGGTGCCCGGGCCGAACGCGGCGCTGAGCTGGTCGTAGGCGATCCGCTGCGTCTTCGACGTCGGCTGGTTGCCGTCGTCGGGCTGGCCGAGGCGCATGCCGGTGACCGGCAGCGCGAGCAGGATCAGGATCAGGCCGCCGACCGCGATCGAGACCCACGGGCGCGCCGTGATCGTCGTCGCCCAGCGCTCGAACGCTCTCGACGGCAGCACGTGCTCCGGCTTCTTCGGCTTCAGCCATCTCTTCAGCGCGCCGATCATGATCGGCAGGATCGTCAGCGACGAGACCACGACGGCGGCGACGCCGATCGCGGAGCCGATGCCGAGCTTGCCGATCAGCGGGATGCCGATCACGAGCAGGCCGGCGATCGCGACCATCACGATCAGGCCGGCTGCGACGACGGAGGCGCCGGACGTGGCGGCCGCCTTCGCGGAGGCGTCGGCTGGCGAGTCCCCGGCCGCGACTTGTTCTCGGTAACGGCCGATGATCAACAGCGAGTAGTCGATGCCGGCGCCGAGGCCGAGCATCACCGCGATCGTCGTCGCGAACTCGGGCAGGCCGAGCGGCTTGGCGAGGATCGCGAGCAGTATCTGGCCGAACGCCACGCCGAGCAGCGCGCCGATCAGCGTCGCCGCCATCGCCGCACCAGAGCGGAACAGGATCGTCAGCAGGATGATCGCGATCGCGACGCCGACCAGTTCGCCGACGGGCGCGTCCTGCTCGGACGCGAGGTCGACGATCTGCCCGCGCATCTCGACGTCGACGCCGGCTCTCTCCGGCGCGGTTCTCGCAGCGGTTTCGAGCTTCTCGCCATCTTCCTTCTCGAGGTCGTTGACCTCGACGTCGTAGCGCACGTCGGTGAGGGCGACGCGGCCGTCTCTGGAGACCTGGGCGAACGGATCGCCGACCTGCACGACGCCCGGCAGTCTTCTGATGTCGCCGAGCGCGGTCTCGATCGCGGCTCTGTTGCCCGGCTCGGACAGCGTGCCGCTCGGGACGCTGAAGACGACCTGCGCGTCAGCACCGGCAAGCGCGGGCGCGTGCGCACGGAAGAGGTCGATCGCCTGCTGCGACTCGGTCCCGGGGATCTCGAAGTCGTCGGCGGCTCTGCCACCCTGGCCGGCGAGGGCCCCGAGCACGACGATCACGGCGATCGCGACGGCAAGGCTGCGCTTCCAGTGGGTTGTCAGTACACGCGCTATGCGTGCGAGGAGGGACGACATCCGGACTCCTGAGAGGTTTCGGGGGCGAAGGGCGCAGGAGCGCCGGTGCAAGGTATCACAGAGCATGTAGAATTGCAGTCAATGCAACTTTTCATCGCTCGAAGAAGTGCAAACGTTGCTGATCGCGGTTAGGCTCATGGCATGAGCGAGCGGGAGAGCGATCGCGACGGCGCGTTGGCGCCCGTCGAAGCGCTGCCGGTGGCGGGCTGCGCCGCCGGGCGCCCGGGCCTGCGCGAGCGCAAGAAGCTGCGCACGTACGAGACGATCGCCCAGGTCGCGCTCGACCTGTTCGAGCGCCAGGGCTTCCGCGCGACGACGATCGCCCAGATCGCCGACGCCGCCGACGTCTCCCCGCGCACCGTCTCCGCCTACTTCCCGGCGAAGGAGGACCTGCTCTTCCCGCACTCGGCCGAGATGTTCGAGGCGCTGGGGGAGCGGCTCAGCGACCGCCCCGCAGGGCAGCTGGCGACCGACGCCCTGCGCGCCTGGATCGCCGAGCTGTTCGACGATCACGCGACCAAGACGGAGCACGACCGCGAGCGCGTGCGGCGCCGCGTGATCGAGGCCGACGACGCGCTGCTCGCGTACGAGCGCCAGCAGCTCGGCAAGGGCGAGCGGCTGTTCGCCGAGGCGATCGCGCGCGACCTCGGCACCGGGCCCGACGACGTCGCGGCGCAGCTGGCCGCCGCCGCCGCGGTCGGCGCGCTCGCCGCGATCGGGCGCGTGCACGACGAGCAGGAGCGCGAGTTCAGCGATCCGGTCGCGCATCGCGAGGCGGCGCTGGCGCTGGTCGACCAGGCGATCGTCTTCCTCAGCGGCGGCGTGCGCGAGCTGCGCGCCCAGCGCGGCGATCCGCCGCTGCGGCCGGCGCATGCCGCGGCCGAGGGCTAGAGCCGAGCCCGCCGCGCGCGTGACGACGCGGCGCCCCGAGATCAAGGTCCTGATGACGGTCGCTCGCGTACCCTTCGGTAGATGAGCGCGACAGACCCGATCCCGCTCGACGACGCGCGCGTGCGGATGCTGATGGACGTCGCGCTCGCGCCCGTGGCGCACGAGGCCGGCTGAGATGGCGACCGCCGACCTCACGATCCTCGCGCTCGGCCGCGCCGGCGCCAGCGCGAGCGAATACGTCGCCGAGGTGCAGCGGCGACTCGCCGCGCAGGACCGCGTCGTCTACCAGATGCACGCGATGGGCACGTCGCTGCAGGGCTCGACGGCGGACATCCTCGCGGTCGTCGGCGAGTTGCACGCGATCCCGTTCGAGCTGGGCATCCCGCGCGTCTACACCGTCCTGAAGCTCGACGAGCGGCGCGACAAGCCCGAGCAGACGCTCGACGACAAGATCCGCTCGGTCGAGCAGCGCCTCGCCGCGGACTTCGACGGGCCGAGCGACTGACGCATCGTCGGGGCGCGCGCCGCAGCGCCGCGCACGCGCGCCCAGCGATCCAGCCCGCCCGCGGCGTCTCGCGACTGCGGTAGCCTGGCGCGCCGGTGCCGGGCCCTCACAGCCACCGCTCTCGCGGCCGTCGTTTCGCGGCCGTCCTCGCACTCTCCGGCGTGATCGGCGCGGTGGTGCTCGTGCTGCTCGCGACGACCCGCGATCAGCGGCCGCAGCTCGCTCGCGCCGCGCACACGACGATCGCCGACAGCGGCGCGACGGGCCCGCGCGCCGCCGCGTCCTCCGCCGCCGCGGCCCGCGTCGCCTCAACCACCTCCCGCCGCACCATCCGCGCCGAGACCAATCGCCGCGCCGCCCTGCGGCTGGCGCGCGAGCAGCGGGCGCGCACCGACGAGCACGTCTTTCCGATCCGCGGCAGACACGACCGCGGGCGCTACGAGACGAACGACTTCGGCGGCGGGCGCGGGCACCAGGGGCAGGACATGTTCGCCGGCTGCGGGACGCCGCTCGTGGCCGCGCTCGGCGGCGTCGTCAAGAGAGCCGGGACCGAGGGCGCCGGCGGCAACTACGTCGTGATCGCGGGCAAGGACCGCCACGACTACGTCTACATGCACCTCGCCGAGCCGCCGCCGGTCAGAAGGGGCCAGAGGGTCGACAGCGGCCAGCGGATCGGCCACGTCGGCGACTCCGGCAACGCCGACGGCTGCCACCTGCACTTCGAGGTCTGGACCGCGCCCGGCTGGTACACCGGCGGCGAGCCGATCGACACGGCGAAGCTGCTGGCGGCGTGGGACGCGGCGACGTAGCGCGGAGCCGCGGCCGCATGGGACGCAGGGGCTCAGCGCTCGGCGTCGCGGCCGCAGAAGGCGCGTTGCGTCGGGCTCACGCCCGCGGCGTCGGACCCGGGTCGTGCTCGATCCGCGCGTCCTCCTCGGACTCCGCCTCCGAGGGCTGCGCCAGATCCAGCGGCCCGCGGCCGTCGAGGTCCAGGCGCGCGTCCTCGAGGTCGAGGTCGTGCTGGATCCGGCGCAGGACCTCGTCGTTGATGACGCCGTCGTTGCGCAGCCGGATGATCTCGGCGCGCTCCGCTTCGAGCACCTCGCGGCGCAGTAGCTGGTAGGCCTGGGAGCGGGCCTCGTCGGCGCCGTCGTCGTCGTCGTCGAAGCGCGAGCCGAAGCGGCGGATGCGGAACTCGTAGGAGTTGCGCAGGCGCTGGGCGCTGACGTCGCGGACCCAGTCCTCGCCCTGCAGCTCGTCGATCCGCCCGATCGCTCTTCTGGCCGCCTTGATGCGCGCCTTCGCCTCGAGTCTGTCGAGCCTGCCGTCGTCCTCGACGCCGAGCAGCCTGATCAGCGGCGCCAGCGACAGCCCCTCGACCAGCAGCGTCGCGAGGATCGTGACGTAGACGAGGAAGATGATCAGGTCGCGACCGGGGAAGGGCGCGCCGCCGTCGACCGTCAAGGGGATCGCGAGCGCCGCGGCGAGCGAGACGGCGCCGCGCATGCCGGTCCAGCCGACGAGCGCGACGGCGCCCGGCTTGTAGTCGGGCCCGTCCCACGGCGAGTGCTTCAGCCACAGTCTTGGCACGTATGTCGCAACGGCGACCCACGCGAAGCGGGTCACGACGACAACAGTGAAGACGAGCGCGCTCCACCAGACGAGGTCGGCGACCGCGTACTTGTCGGCGATCCGCTCGACGATCTGCGGCAGCTGCAGGCCGACGAGCACGAACAGCGCCGCGTTCAGCACGAACGTGAGGATCTCCCAGACCGAGAACGACTGGATCCGCACCGCGGGCGTGATCAGCTCCGGCGCGCGCCATCCCAGCCAGATCCCGATCGTGACGGCCGCCAGCACGGCGCTGACGCCGAGCGCCTCCGCCGGCAGGTAGGCGAAGTACGGCGTCATCAGCGAGATCGTGATCTCCGTCGGCGGGTCGTCGACGACCCTGCGCACGCGCGCCACGATCATCCCGACGACGATCCCGATCGCGATCCCCGCGGCCGCGCCGACGACGAAGTCGAGCCCGGAGTCGAGCAGCGAGAAGGTCCCGGTCAGCGTCGCCGCGACGGCCGCTTTGTAGATGATCAGGCCGGAGGAGTCGTTCAGCAGCGACTCGCCCTCGACGATCGTGACGAAGCGCCGCGGCGCGCCGGCGCGGGAGGCGATCGCGGTCGCGGCGACGGGGTCGGTCGGCGACAGCACGGCACCGAGCGTGAACGCCGCGGCCCAGCTGAGGTCGTTGATGAACGCGTGCGCGACGAGGCCCACCGTGAGCGTGGTGGCGATCACGAGCCCGACCGCCAGCAGCCCGATCGGCGCGAGGTTCGCGCGCAGGTCGCGCAGCGAGGAGAAGAACGCGGCGGAGTACAGCAGCGGCGGCAGCAGCACGACCAGCACGAGGTCCGGATCGAGGTCGACGTCCGGCAGTCCCGGCACGAACGCGAGCGCGCCGCCGCCGACGACGAGCAGGATCGGGTACGGGATCCGCGCGTGATACGCGACCACGAGCAGGCAGGTGACACCCGCGAGCACGCCCAGCAGGACGAGGTCCAGCGAGCTGCCTGCGGAGGAGGCGAACGTCAAGGTCTGGGAGGCGACCGCATGCATCGCCCCCCAGTGTGCCCGAGCGGGCTATGCCGCGACGGGCATCCCGAGCATCGTGCGGAAGGCGACGGTGTCGTTGAGGTGCGGGAACGGCTCGTCGGGGATCGCCACGCCGAGGAAGTCGCACAGCGGCGCCCAGCCCTGTCTGACGTCGAAGACGAGCAGGCGGTCGGCCGGTACCTTGCGCTTGACGTCCTCGATGTGTCTGTGGAAGACCTCGAACGCGTAGGCCTTGTCGAGGAAGCGGCCGTTGAACGCGCCGTCCCAGATGATCCCGTTGATGATCTCCAGCACGGCGCCGGCGGGAGCGCTCTCGGTGTTGCCGGCCAGCTCGCCGCGTCCCGCCATCTCCTTCGCCTCGAAGATCGTCGAGAGGCAGCTGCGATACCACGCCTCCGGGTCGCGGACGCTCAGCAGCACGAGCGCGTCCGGGAACGTCTCGGCGTGCTCCTCCCAGTAGGCGCAGGCGGGCCAGTCGATCGTCGAGCCCCAGCCGTCGAGCGCCTCGCGCCAGTCGACCCGCTCGCCCGCCACGGCGGCCTTCCACGGCGCCGCCAGCGACGGCTCGCGCAGCACGTCGATCATGTGCAGGCACGGGCCGGCGCCGAGCTGCTCCAGCGCCGCCTTCTGGGACATCGTCCCGGTCCGGCCGAAGCCGCCTCCGATCACCTTCATCGTCTCTCCTCTCGTCACCATCTCAGCAGCGCAAGCCCGACCGTCACCCCGGGGCCGATCGTCACCATCAGCCCGTGCTGCCCCGGTCGGGGCGCGCGCCGTGCTGTCAATTCATCGAGCACGAAGAAGGCCGACGGCGTGCCGACGTTGCCGTACTCCGCGAGCACCGCGGCGCTCGCCTCGGTGTCGTGCTCGGTCAGCCCGACGCCCGCCTGGATCCCCTCGAGGATTCCGCGCCCGCCGGGATGGACCGGCCAGTGGTCGATCGCGGATCGGGTCAGCCCGTGACGTGCGAGGAAGGCGTCGATCAACTGCGCGAGCTGCGTGCGCGCGTAGATCGGGAGCGCCTTGCTCATCTGCACCTGGCTGTCACCGGCGGTCATGACGGACTTGACGTCGGCGAGCGAGCCGGGGATCTGGTGCACGGCGGTGGCCGCGATCGTGGGGAGGGTCGCGGGCTCAGGTCCGGCGCCTTCGTAGGTCAGCAGCGCCGCCGCGGCGCCGTCGCCGAACAGCGACGAGCCGACCGTCTTGACCTTCTCGTCCACGGCCGGGTCGACGGGGGTGAGGATCCCGGACATGTATTCCGCCGCGACGACGAGCGCCCGCTGTCCGGGGCGGTCGCGCAGCGCCTGGCCGGCGAGCCGCAGCAGCGGCACCGCGCTCGCGCAGCCGACGCCGATCACGTGGTACTTGTCGACGTCGGCGGGGAGGCCGAGTCGGTCGACGAGCCGGTGCGCGAGCGTCGGCGTGCCGAACGACCCGAGGCTCGCGCTGACGACGACGCCGATCTCGGCTGGGTCGAAGTCGAGCTGCGCGATCGCCTCCTCGGCGAGTCCCAGCGACCGCCGCTCGCTCAGCGCGGAGCGTGCCTGCAGCGTCTGGCGCAGCAGCTCGGGCGTCAGGTCGAGGTGGCGCCGCTGGACGCCGCAGCGCGTGAAGATCGCCTGCGCGAACGGGTCGTCGGCGAGCCCGAGCAGCTCCAGCATCTGCCGCTGGTCGAGCGTCTGCGCGGGCGCGGCCGTGGCGAGGCCGGCGAGCTTGGGGAGCGCCGCGCGGGTGTCGTCGAAGCGGCGTGGAGCGTGCGTGGGGGAGAGCGTCTGTTCGAGCATGTTCGGCCCCGAACACTGGTCGCCGCGCGGCCCCGCCACAAGGCGCACGAGACCGCACAGTTGAGCGGGCGCGGGCTACGCAAGCGGCGTTCCGTAGTGACTACGGAACGGGGGCGGATCGGGCTCGCTCTGGGATGATCGACGAACGAACCGATGCCGTGACGAAGCCCGAGCCAGGGAGTTCCCACCCAGGCGTCGGGCTCAGCGAACCTCTGTGGAACTCCCAAGGCAAACGCGTTTGACCGTCGTGCTCGCCGACGACCACGAGATCGTCCGCAGCGGCCTGCGCCTGCTGCTGGAGTCCGACGACGCGATCGCGGTCGTGGCGGAGGCGGGCGAGGTGGGCGCGACGGTGGAGGCGGTCGAGCGGCTGCGCCCCGACGTGCTCGTGCTGGACCTGCACATGCCCGGCGAGCCGAGCCTCGCCGCGATCCCGCGGCTGCGCGCGAGCTGCCCGGAGACCGCGGTCGTGGTGCTGACGGCCCAGCGCGACCCCTCCTACGCGGGCGAGGCGCTGCGACTGGGCGCGACCGGCTACGTCCCGAAGGAGGCGGCCGGCCGCCATCTGCTCGAAGCGATCCGCACGGTCGCGGGCGGCGGCACCTACCTGGAGCCGCAGCTGGGCGCGCGGCTGGCCGCCACGACGGCCGCGGCGGCCGGCGCGGCGCCGGAGCTGTCCACGCGCGAGCTGGAGGTCCTGCGCCTGATCGCTCGCGGACTCACGAACAGAGAGATCGCCGAGCGGTTGTACCTGTCGGTCCGCACCGTCGAATCGCACCGCGCGCGGATCCAGCGCAAGCTCGGCCGCGCGCGCCGGTCCGACCTCGTCGACTACGCCTTGGAGCGCGGGCTGATCGAGGCGTCGGAGCTGGGATGAGCGGTCGTCCGCTGGTCTGTGGGACCAGTGACCGACCGCTCATCCGCCGAGCGGCAGCGCCGCGACGACCTCGGTGCCGTCGCCGGCGGCGGTCGTGATCGTCAGGTCGCCTTCGAGCAGGTCGACGCGCTCGCGGATCGAGCGCAGGCCGTAGCCGCCGGCGTCGCTGGTCGCGTCGAAGCCGGAGCCGTCGTCGCGGACGCGGACGTGCAGGACGCCCGCCGCCGGCGGATCCTCCGAATCCGACGACGGCGACCCCGCCGGTGGCGGCTCGACCTGCGTGATCTCGACCCCGATCCGCGTCGCGCCCGCGTGGCGGGCGGCGTTGGAGAGGCACTCCTGGACGATCCGATAGGCCGTCGTCTCGACCTCCGAGGCGAGGCGCCGCGGCGCGCCGTCGTCGCCGTGCAGCGCGACGGTCGTGTCGACCTCGATCCCGTACGCGGTCTGCATCCGGTCGGCGAGGTCGCGCACCGACGCCTCCAGCCCCAGCTCGTCGAGCGCCGCCGGGCGCAGGTCGTTGATCAACCCGCGCAGGTTGTCCATCGTCCCCTCGATCTGCTCCTGCGCGAGCGCGATGCGTGCCCGCATCAACTCCGGCGTCGGCGCCCGCTCGCCCGAGGAGAGCAGCACGTGCAGCGCGGCGAGGCCCTGCAGCGTCTCGTCGTGCAGCTCCCGCGCCCAGCGCGCCCGCTCGGCCTCGGCGGCCTGCATGCGTGCGCGCGCGGCGCGCTCGCTCGCCTTCTGGATCACGCCGAGCCCCTGCAGCGGAGCCCCGTCCTCGTCGCGGATCAGCGAGACGGTGACGTGCACCCACAGCGTCTCCCCGTTGCGCCGCACGTAGCGCTTGTCGATCCCGAAGCCGGGGATCTCGCCCGCGAACATGCGCGCGACGAGCCGCTCGCCGGAGTCGACGTCGTCGGGGTGGGTGATGTCGCTGAAGGTCCGCTCGCGCAACTCGGCGGCGTCGTAGCCGGTCAGCCGCGCGTAAGCGTCGTTGACCTCGGCCAGGCGCCGGTCCTCCCCGATCAACGCCATCGCGACCGGTCCGTCCTCGAACAGCCGCCGGAACCGCTCGCCGGCCTCGCGCAGCCCGGTCGCTCTGGCGCGCCGCAGCGTCACGTCGCGCAGCGCGACGGCGAGGGCGGGGCCGTCGACGCCCTCGATCCCGTCGATCACGCGCACCGAGATCTCGACCGGGAACTCGCGCCCGTCCGTGCGCTTGAGCGTCAGTCTCGCGTCGGGGTCGAGCACGCCCTGCGGGATCAGCGCGTCGAAGCGCGCGCCGACCAGGTCGCTCGCGCCGCCGCCCGCCAGCTCCGCGGCACGCTCGTCGGCGACGGCGACGAGCCCGTGCCGATCGAGCACGATCGTCGGATCGGGCGCGAGCTGCAGCAGGGCGGCGAGCTGGTCGGCGGTCACGTCGCGGGCAGTCTACGAACCGTTCACGGGAATCGCGCGCGCAGCGTCCTAGGCTGAGAGACATGACCGAATACCGCAGCCTTGGAAGAACCGGCGTCGCAGTGAGCCCCCTGACGCTGGGCACGATGATGTTCGGAGCCTGGGGAAACAGAGACCACGACGATTCGGTGCGGATCATCCACCGCGCGCTCGACGCCGGCATCAACGTGATCGACACGGCCGACGTCTACTCGCAGGGGGAGAGCGAGGAGATCGTCGCCAAGGCACTCGCCGGCGGCCGCCGTGACGGGGTCGTGCTGGCGACGAAGTTCCACGGCGTGATGGGCGACGGGACCGATCCCAACCGCAAGGGCAACAGCCGCCTGTGGGTCAACCGAGCGGTCGAGGATTCGCTGCGGCGGCTCAGAACCGACTGGATCGACCTCTACCAGGTGCACCGCTGGGACCTCGGCACCGATGTCGAGGAGACCGTCGGCGCGCTCGACGACCTCGTCCGCGCCGGCAAGATCCGCTACGCCGGCACGTCGACCTGGCCGGTCCAGCGCGTCGTTGAGGCGCAGTGGCTCGCCAGAGCGGCCGGTCGCACGCGCTTCGTCAGCGAGCAGCCGCCGTACTCGCTGCTGGTGCGCAGAATCGAGGGTGACCTGCTGCCGGCGGCGCTCGACTACGGGATCGGGATCTTGCCGTGGAGCCCGCTCGCCGGCGGCTGGCTCAGCGGCGGCTACCGGCTCGGCAGAGACCTGCCGAACTCCAGCCGCAGAGACCGCATCCCGTCGCGCTTCGACATGAGCATCCCCGCGAATCAGCGCAAGCTCGAAGCCGCCGACGCGCTCGCGAGACTGGCCGAGGAGGCCGGCCTCTCGCTGATCCGGCTCGCGCTCGCATTCGTGATCCGCCACCCCGGAGTCACCTCCGCGATCATCGGCCCGCGCACGATGGAGCAGCTCGAATCCCAGCTCGGCGCCGACGAGGTCGTCCTCGCCGACGACGTGCTCGACCGCATCGACGAGATCGTCCCGCCCGGCCAGACCGTCAGCCCCGGCGACGACGGCTGGGCCAACCCGGGGCTCGAGGCGGGCGCGCGGCGGCGGTAGCGGCGCAGAGCCTGCGCGGCGTCGCGAAAGCTGAGACGCGCCGCGAGAATCCCACGTGTAACAAGCGTTGTGCCACATCTATCTGTGGCACAACGTGTGCTGCGCTCCTTGCATGGCTTCTCGTGTCGTGCGCGCCCGCCTCGATGGTCCCTCGGAGCAGAGCTTGGAGCTGCTGATGCGAGAGGGCATGAACGAGTCGGAGGCCGTGCGCGCGGCGCTGCTGGAGTCCGCCCGCCGCCGCCGGCAGCGCTCCTCGCTGCGCGAGGAGGTCACGCGACTGGCCGCAGACGAGAGAGACCGCGCCGCGCGCGAGCGCGTGATGGCGGACATGGACGCCGTCGGCCTCGACTGGCCGGGGTGACGTGGTCCGCGGCGACGTCTACCGCGTGCGGATCCCCGCGTCCGGCGGTCGCGAAGCGCGGCGCGCGGTATGCGGGGATCGTGCGGGCAGATGAGCTGCTCGCACTCTCGACCGCGATCGTCGCACCGACCTCGCGCAGCGCCGCGCCGGCGACGTTCCGGCCCGAGATCGAACTCGACGGCGAGCGGACACGAGTGATAGTCGAACAGCTGCGGGCGCTCGACGTGCAGCGACTCGACACGCTTGCCGGGCAGCTCCGCGCCGCGGAGCAGCGCGCCGTGGACGAAGCGCTCGAACTGGTGCTCGCACTGCGCTAGCGACTGCGGTACGCGCTGCTGGCACCGCTGTCGGTCGTGGTGTATGCCGGGACGGCGTACTTCGCGGCTGCCGAGGCGGGTGCTCGGCTGGCCGGGCCGGTCGCCGGTGCGACCGTCGCGGCGGTCGACGCGAGCCTCGGTTGGCGGCTGTCGCGCCGGCTCGGCGTCGAGGAGCCTGCGGCCGTCGCCGAGCACGGCGAGAGCGCCGTCGCGGTGAACGTGATCGCGCTCGGCGCGGTGCTCGGCGGGCTTGCCGGCTTGATCGCGTGACCAGCGACTCAGCCGAGGTTCGCCCAGCTCCCCGTCAGCACCGGCTTGACGCCCTGGATCCGGGCGCGTTGGAAGCGGGCCTGTTCGACGCCTGCCTTCGACAGGTTCAGGTGCAGGATGCCGGTGCGGACGGTCTCGTCGCGGAAGGAGGTGAAGACGAAGTTGCCGAGGCTGTAGGCGACCAGTCGACGGCCGTCGTCGAGTGTGCGGATCGGCTGCAGGACGTGGGGGTGGCCGCCGATCACCGCGGTCGCGCCGGACTGCAGCGCGGCCGCCGCGAGGGTGGACTCCTGGGCGTTCTCGACCGGGTCCAGCTCGATGCCCCAGTGGAAGGTCGCGATCACGACGTCGGCGACTCTGCGGGCGGCGGCGACCGAGGCGCGCACGTTCGGGATCGAGGCGAACGTGTTGCCGGGGGTCGTCCCCGTCGCCCAGAACTCGGGCGGGAGGATGTTCGAGAAGCCGACGAAGGCGATCTTCAGGCCGAGCCGCTCGACCACTCTCGGCTGCATCGCCTGCGCGAGGTTCGCGCCAGCGCCGACCGGCTCCATCCCGAACCGTCTGACCCAGCCGAGCGTGTCCAGCAGCGCCGTCGTGCCGTAGTCGCCGACGTGGTTGTTGGCGAGGTTGACGACGTCGAAGCCGGCGTAGTCGCGCATCGTCTTCAGCGCCGCCGGGCTGCCGCGGAAGCGGAACTGCTTCTCGACCGGCGCGCCGCGCGTGGAGATCGCGCATTCGAGGTTGCCGAACGCGATGTCGGCCGATCTCAGCGCCAGCGCGACGCTCGTCCAGGGGTACTGCGTTCCGTACGACGCCATCGCGCTCGCGGTCGCGTCGCCGAGGTTGACGTCGCCGACCGCGGCGAGCGTCACGTCGCGCGTTCTGACGACGACCTCTCTCGACCTGCGGCCGTCTCTCGCCGTCACCCGCAGCCGGTAGCCCCTGCGCGGCGTCTGCGGCTCGACGAGGCGGTCGAACACGCCTCTCGCGTCGGCGCGGATCGCCGTCAGCGGTCGCCAGCTGCCGTCGAGCTTCACCTCCACCTGCACGCGGCCGCGCGCTGCGGCGCCGCGGCCGCTCAGCTCGAAGCCGACGCCGGTCGCGACCAGCGGCGGCGCTCTCAGCACGAGCGCGGGCAGCGGGGCCGGATCGACGGCCGGCGGGGGCGGTGGGGGAGTGACGGCCATCCGCGAAGCCTCTCACGCCCGGCGGCGCGGAGCGCGCCAGAGCGGGCAGGGGCGGGCGCGGCTGGCGCGGGCGCGGCTGGCGCCGACGCGCCCGCGCCGCGCTCAGCTGCCGACCGGCGTCTCCGCGTCGATGCTCGTCACCGTCACGCCCGTCGCCCTGAGCGCTTCCAGCTCCGGTCCGGCGAGACCTTCAGTCAGCACCGTCGTCAGCTCGCGCACGTGGGCGATCGCGTTCTGGCCGCGGACGCTCAGCTTCGAGCCGTCGACCAGCAGCACGGTCTCCTGCGATTGAGCGATCATCGTGCGCTTCAGCTCCGCCTCGAGCTCGTCGGCGTCGGTCATCACGCCGCCCGGCGTGAGGCCCTTGACCGACATGAACATGCGGTCGGCGAAGTGGCCGCGGATCGTGTCGACCGCGTAGGGACCGACGAACGAGCCCGTCAGCCGGCGCAGCGTGCCGCCGACGGCGACGAGGTGGATCGGCGGGCTCTCGACGCCCGCGATCAGGTCCATGATCGGCAGGCTGTTGGTGATGATCGTGACCGCCAGGCCGGCGTCGACGATCCTCTGCGCGAGGAAGTACGCGGTCGAGGACGAGTCGAGCACGATCGTCTCCTCCGCCTCCACCATCGCGACGGCGAAGTCCGCCAGCCTTCCCTTCGCGTCGGCGGCGAGGTTGACGCGCTTGGCGAACGAATCCTCCTTCGCCGACATCGACGGCAGCACCGCGCCGCCGTGCGTGCGGCGCGCGACCCCTTGCTTCTCCAGCGCCATCAGGTCGCGTCGCGCCGTCATCGGCGACACGCCGAAACGCGACTCGACCTCCGTGACGCTCACCGCCCCCGCGCCGCGCAGCAGCTCCGCGATCGCAAAGCGACGCGCTTCGGCGAGCAGCGGACGACCGGATGAGCCTTCAGCAGCGATGATGCACCTTCCTCCGAGTCGGCGAACACGTTCGAACGGATCCGACCGCCCCCACGCTATCAAGCATGGTGGACCCGGTGCGACGGCCGACGCCGCAGAACGTCAGGTGCGGCGGCCGATCGGCGCGCTTCAGCGCTGCCGCGAGCGGTTGGCGGAGCTTGTTCGATTCATCGCGAAGGCGTGTCCGCTCGCGCAAATCACGAGTGGACCATGGTCGTTCGGCGTCAGCCGACCGACCCGCGCCACTTGCGCTCGAACGGCAGCCGCCAGCGGTGCGGCGCGATCAGTCTGTTCTGCGACTCGGGCCCCCACGAGCCGGGCGCGTAGGGCTGCAGCGGCGGCGGGCTCTCCAGCAGCGGCGTCGAGACCTCCCACAGCCGCTCGATGCCGTCGGCGGTCGTGAAGAGCGTGTGGTCGCCCATCATCGCGTCGTGGATCAGGCGCTCGTACGCCTCCAGCACGTCGTGGCCGTAGGTCGTCTCGTCGAGCGAGAACTGCATGCTCGCCTTCTCCAGCCGCATACCCGGTCCGGGCCGCTTGCCGTAGAAGGAGAGCGACACGCGCGACGCCTCGTCGAGGTCGAACGTGAGGTGGTCCGGCCCGAACGAGCCGACGCCGGAGCCGCGCGGGAACATCCCCTGCGGCGGCTCGTGGTAGGCGATCGAGATCACGCGGGCGCCCTCGGCCATCCGCTTGCCGGTGCGCAGGAAGAACGGCACGCCGGCCCAGCGCCAGTTGTCGATCTCGGCCCGCAGCGCGACGAACGTCTCGGTCTCGGAGTCGGCCGCGACGCCCGGCTCGTCGCGGTAGCCGTCGTACTGGCCGCGCACGACGTCGGACGGGATCAGCGGCTTCATCGAGCGGAAGACCTTGTTCTTCTCCTCCGTGATCGCGCGCGGCTCCAGCGCCGTCGGCGGCTCCATCGCGACGAACGCCATCACCTGGAAGAGGTGCGTGACGACCATGTCGCGGTAGGCGCCGGTCGCCTCGTAGAACGAGCCGCGCATCCCGATCGAGAGCGTCTCCGGCACCTCGATCAGCACGTGGTCGATGTGCTGCCGGTTCCAGATCGGCTCGAACAGGCCGTTGGCGAAGCGCAGCGCGAGGATGTTCTGCGCCGCCTCCTTGCCGAGGAAGTGGTCGATGCGGAAGACCTGCTGCTCTCTGAAGACCTCGTGCACGGCGGCGTTCAGCTCGCGTGCGCTCTCCAGGTCGGTGCCGAACGGCTTCTCCATCACGACGCGCGCGTCGCGCGCGAGGCCGGCCTCGCCGAGCTGCTGCACGACCATCTTCGCGGCCTTTGGCGGCACGCTCAGATAGTGCAGGAGGCCTGCTCCGTCCTCCATCTCGCCGCGCGCCTGGTGGACCGCCGCGTGCAGGGCGGATGGTCCGCCGCTGCCCGAGACGTAGCGCAGCCGCCCGGCGAACGCTTCCCACGACTGCTCATACACGTGCGTGCGCGAGAACTCGTCGATCGCGGTGCGCGCGAGTCTGCGGAAGCCGTCGACGTCGAGGTCGTCGAGCGAGGTGCCGACGATGCGGAAGTCGACCGGCATCAGACCGGCTTGGAACAGTCGCAGCAGACCAGGCAGGAGCTTGCGTCTGGCAAGGTCTCCGGTCGCGCCGAAGAGGACGATCACGTGGGGCTTCGGATTCATGCCGCGTCGAAGTGTGCACGGTCTGCCGGCTGTCTGGTTTGTCCATGTGGTGAAGCGCTCTGCCGATCGCCTGTGCCCGCATGCCGGAACGTCCAGCACCGCGACGACCTCCGGGCGATGGCGCGAACGCGGACGCGCCGCAAGCTGCGACCTCGTCACCCCGCGAACCGGAGGTTCCAGTGTCCCGCCCGTTCCCGTCCCCGCGTCTGACAGGCCTCTGCCTGATCGTCGCGTCGGTGCTGCTGCAGATCGGCTATCTCGTCACCCCGTGGGAATCCGAGGCCACGACGCTCGGGTACCACACGGCGCTGCGCGAGCACGAGACGCAGGCGCAGATCGCCGCCGTCTTCCTGCACTTCGGCTGGGTCGTGTGGGCGCCGGCCGCGTTCGGCGTCGTCGCGCTGCTGAGCCCGCGCGGCGGCTGGCTGCTGAAGATCGCCGGCATCCTCGCGATCGTCGGCACCGTCTCGCTGCCCGGCATGCTCGTGACCGACTTCTACGACCTCGCGCTCGCGCAGGAGCTGCCGCCCGGCACGGCGGTCGAGGTGTCCGACAAGGCGTCCGAGTTCCCGCTGTTGGCGGTGTTCCAGATCCCGGCGGTGGTCGGCGCGATCCTCGGCACGACGTTGCTGTTCTTCGCGTTGTGGCGCGCCCGCGTGGTGGCCACGTGGGTCCCGTTCGTCGTGCTCGGCGGGAACGTCGTGACGTTTTCGCTGCCGCTCTCGCTCACCTCCTTCGCGATCGGCGGCGGACTCGTGACGATCGGCGGGATCGTGGCCGGCATCCGGATCCTGGGCGTCGACTCAGGCGACGTTCGGGGGACCGGCGACCGACTTCCGGCAGAGGCTCCGGCGCCGGCCGCGGCCTAGCTTGCAGCGATGACACGAATCTCAGCTTTTCGCGTCCCCGCAGGGCTCCTGGTCGTGCTGCTGGCGCTGCTCCTGCTCGCCGGCAGCGCCTCGGCCGGGCAGCTCACGAAAGAGGGCGGCACGTGGGTCTACCGCGCCGCGCCCGGGGAGAACAACGACTTCCGCGTGGTGCTCGACGACCAGCGGGACGGCTACCTGCGCTTCGGCGACGCCTACGACCTCGCCGGCGCGGTGCCGGCCGGCTGCTACCAGCTCGACTGGGAGGAAGCCGACCTGAAGACGCTGCGCTGCCAGATCGCGAACGTGCGCGCCGAGCTCGGCGACAACGACGGCTCCGTGATCGAGTGGGGGATCGTCAGCGAGGACCTGCCGGCCAACCTGCAGATCACGATCGACGGCGGTCCCGGGCCCGACAGACTGACCGGTCCGCTGCGCGGCGCCGCCGTCACGCTGCTGGGCGGCGACGGCAACGACGAGCTGCACGGCTCGCGCCAGGACGACGTCCTCGACGGCGGCCCCGGCAACGACAGAGTCGACGGCTCCGGCGGCAACGACGTCGTGCGCGGCGGCGACGGCGACGACAAGCTCAGCGGCGACGACCTCGACGTCGGCAGCGACACGATCGACGGCGGCCCCGGCTACGACACGATCAGCAGCGACTGGATCCAGAACGACAGAGCCGCCGGGCCGCTCGCCGTCTCGCTCGACGGCGTCGCCAACGACGGCCACGGCAGCGAGCGCGACAACGTCGTCGGGGTCGAGCGGCTGGAGCTGTTCGAGGCGGCGGTCCTGGTCGCCGGCGCCGACGCGGTCTTCTTCAAGCTGCTCAACACCAGCGCGGCGCCGTCGAAGCTCGTCGGCGGGCCGGCCGGCGACACGCTGATCGCCTACGACTCGGCCGACGAGATCGACGGCAGCGGCGGCGACGACACGATCGAGGGCGGCTACGGCGACGACCGCATCACGGGCGGCGCCGGTCGCGACGTGATCAACGCGGACGCCGGCACGAACTCGTGCAGCTTCCTCGTCTGCCGCATCGGCTCCGGCAACGACACCGTCCAGGTGCGCGACGGCGAGCAGGACAGCGTCGTCTGCGGGCCGGGCGCGGACACGGTCGTCGCGGACGCGATCGACACCGTCGCGGCGGACTGCGAGACGGTCGACCGCGGCGTCATCGCACCGCCGCCGGGCAACAGAGACAGAGGCAGAGACAGAGACAGAGGCGGCGCGAGAAAGGCGCCGGCCAGAAGCAGCAGGCGCTGCGTCGTGCCGAAGGTCAGAGCGGGCGCGAAGCTCGCCGCCGTCAAGCAGGCGCTCGCGAAGAAGGGCTGCAAGGCCGCGACGAGAAGGATCCGCTCCGCAAAGGTCCGCAGAGGCCGCGTCGTGAAGCTGTCGCACAAGGCCGGCAAGCGGCTCGCGTACAGGAAGACGATCACGGTGTTCGTGTCACGCGGGCGGCGCTGAGCGGGGCGTGCGCGAGCGCGGCACCGCCCGCCGCGTCGACCGCTCGATCGCGGCGGCGGTGCTCGCCTTCGGCATCGGCGACGTGCTGCTGCACGGCGTGCCGGGGAGCGAGACCGCTGCGCTCGCGTTGTGGACCGCGGCCGGGATCGCCGTCGTCTGGCGGCGCGCCCATCCGGTCGCGTTCTTCGCCTTCGCGCTCGGCGTGCAGGCCTGCTCGATCGGCTTCAAGCTGTCGCCGGGATCCGCGGCGGTCGCACCGCTGTACCTGCCGCTGGCGCTGTTCGGCCTCGGCGCCTACGTGCGCGACGCGCGGCTGGCGGTGCCGGCTGCGCTCGGCGTGGTCGTGCTGATGCTGATGCGCACGGGGCTGGACCTGCTCGGCGCGCTGCCCGAGCGGACGCCCGACGTGGTCGTGCGCGAGCTCGCGATCTTCGTGCCGGCGGCCGTCGGCGGCGCGCTGCTGCGCGACCGCACCGAGGCGCTCGCGCACGCGCGCCGACGCGCCCGCCTCGCCGCCGCGGCCGCGGACGACGGTGGCGCAGTCGAGCTGGCGCTCGGCGCCGAGCGCCGTCGCATCGCCCGCGAGCTGCACGCGGTCGTGACGGGCTGCGTGCGGGCGGTGCTCGACGAGGTCGCGGCCGTGCGCACGATGCTCCGCCGCGCGGGCGGGCCGAGCGGCGCGGCGGGAGCGATCGGGGCGGCCTGGGCCGCGGGGGACGTGTGGGCCGCTTGGACGGGCGGGGCGAGCGGCGCGGCGGGAGCGATCTCCCCCGAGCCGGCCCGCGTCGCGCTGCGCCGCGCGCGCGACGCGAGTCAGCAGGCGATGGCGGAGATGCGGCGGATGCTGATGCTGCTGCGCAGCAGCGAGGCCGTCGCGCGGCCGGACGCGTCGGAGGTACCGGCCTCGCTGCGCGAGCTGACCGATCGCGGCGCCGGGGCGATCGACGTGCGGCGCGCGCACGCGGGGGCGCCGCCGCAGGAGGAGCGGCTGCCGGCGGTCGCGATGCGGGTGCTGGTCGCGCTTGCGGAGCTGCCCGGCTGCACGCGCGTGACGGTCGAGCGCGGCGACGGCTTCGTGCGCGCGAGCGCGCGCATCCGCCTCGGGCTCGGGCGCGGCGCGGTCGAGGCCCTCGCCGAGCGGGCGCGGCTGGCGGGCGGGCGGCTGCGGCGCGGACCGCTGCGCCGCTCGACGCTGACCGTCGTGCTGCCGACGCACTCCGAGCACGCCGCGCGGTTGCGCGCGCCGAGCGCGTGGCTGCGGCTCGCGCCGCGGCTGAGCGCCCAGCTGCTGCCGCTGCTGATGCTGGCGCTGGAGCTGACCGAGGCGCTGCTGGCGGCCGGCAAGCCGGCCGAGTTCTACGGCAGCGCGAGCGTGCCGGTGCGCGTCGTCGGCGCCGTCGCGC
Organism: Conexibacter sp. CPCC 206217; assembly: GCF_030646165.1. Taxonomy (GTDB): domain Bacteria; phylum Actinomycetota; class Thermoleophilia; order Solirubrobacterales; family Solirubrobacteraceae; genus Conexibacter. The sequence goes on from NZ_JAUTDO010000010.1 coordinate 52,325, forward strand.
TGGCGGCGGCGTTCCTGCCGCGGCGGCGCTGGCCGCTGGCGAGCGTGCTGCTGGTCGTGGCGGTCGCGCTCGTGCGCTGCTCCGTGCTCGACGACGCGTTCGGCCTCAACGCGCCGCTCTACGTCGCCGCGTTCATCGCCGGCGCGTACGTGCGGCTGCCGTGGGCGGCGGCACTCGGCGGCCTCGCCTGCATCGCGGGCGGGATCGCGACGGTGATGTTCCAGTTCGGCTGGAACCTCGAGCTGTACCCGACCGGCGTCCTGCTGTTCTTCGCGACGATGACCGCGGCGGCCTGGGCGACCGGGATCGGCGGCCGGCGGCGCGTCGCCGAGGCACAGGAACTGCGTGCGCTGAGCGCCGCGGAGGAGCAGCGCCAGGCGCGCGCGATCGAGCGCGTCGTGGAGGCGGAGCGGTTGCGCGTCGCGCGCGAGCTGCACGACCTCGTCGGCCACGGCCTCACCTCGATCACGCTCCAGTGCGCGGTGGCGGACCAGTTGCTCGGCGCGCGATCGGCCGTTGCGGGAGACGCGATCGCCGACCCGGGTGCGCGGCCGACTGCGGGTGCCGCGCACGCGCACGCACAAGCCGCTGCGGCGACGGCGATCGCGGCGGTCGAGGAGGTCGGCGAAGAGGTCCTGCGCGAGCTGGACCAGCTGCTCGCCGCGCTCGACGGACGGCGCGAGGCGGCCGCGCCGCAGTTGAGCCGGCTGCCTGAGCTGGCGCGGCGCGCCGAGGCGCACGGCCTCGACGTGCGCCTGAAGCTCGTCGGCGACGTCGCCGCGGTCCCCGCCGGGCACGCCGGTGCCGCCTACCGGATCGTCCAGGAGGCGCTGACGAACGCGCGCAAGCACGGCGGCGCGGTCGCGGTCGCCGTCCGCGTCGCGCACGAGCGCGAGCGGCTGACGATCGAGGTGCGCAACGAGATCGCTCTTGGCAGATCGATCCCGACCGCGCCCGCCACCGGCGCCGGCCTCGGGATCGCCGGCATGCGCGAGCGGGTGCGGCTCTACGACGGCTGGCTCGTCGCGGGGCCCGACGGCGCCGACGCGTGGGCGGTCAGGGCGGAGCTGCCGCTCACCGGCTGAGCGGGGGACGTGGGCACCGACGCCCGCATCGACGCGGACGCCGGCTCAGCCCGGCAGCTCGTTGCTGCCCAGCTCCACGAGCCCGCTCTCGTACGCCGCGACCACGATCTGGGTGCGGTTGCGCAGGCCGAGCTTCGACAGGATCGCGGTCACGTGGGTCTTGACGGTGCCCTCGCCGAGGAACAGCTCGCGCGCGATCTCGGCGTTCGTCATGCCGCGCGCGACGAGGCGCGCGACGTCGACCTCGCGGGGGGTCAGCTCCGCGAGGCGCTCGGTCAGGTCCTCGTCCGGGGTCGGGCGCTGGACGTAGTGCTCGATCAGCTGGCGCGTGACGGCCGGCGACAGCAGCGCGTCGCCGGCCGCGACCGTGCGCACCGCGCCGACGAGCGAGTCGGGCGCGGTGTCCTTCAGCAGGAAGCCGGCGGCGCCCGCGCGCAGCGCCTCGTGGACGTACTCGTCGAGGTGGAAGGTCGTCACCACGAGCACGCGCACGCCCGGCATCCGTCTCTGCAGCCGGCGCGTCGCCTCGATCCCGTCGGTGCCGGGCATGCGGATGTCCATCACCGCGACGTCGGGTCCGGTTCTGATGATCTGCTCGACCGCGTCGGCGCCGTCGCCCGCCTCGCCGACGACGCGGATGCCGGGGTCGGCCTCGAGGATCATCTTCATGCCACCGCGCACGAGCGCCATGTCATCGGCAACGACGACTCGGATCATCGGGCAATCCTGTCGTCTCGCGGGACAACCCGCAATAGACCTTCGATAGAGATCAGGGGCGCGCGATCGACGCTCGCGGAGGGCGCCGATCGCGCGCCGCTCCTACGCGGCGGCCTCGGCGGCCGGCTCGCGCAGCGGCCGCAGCGCCGCCTGCACGCGCAGCAGGTCGTCGAGCATCGCGGTCGCCGACTGCTCCATCGGCGCGTTGCCCTCGAGGCGGCCGTCGTCGTCGATCAGTCTCGCGACGAACGGGATCGAGATCGCGTCGGTGACCGGGACGAGCCGCAGCGCCACGAGCGGGTGCTTGATCGCCGTCGCGGCGCGCAGGCCGGCGGAGACGCCGCCGTAGCTGATCAGCCCGACGGGCTTGTGCTGCCACTCGACGTGGAGGTAGTCGAGCGCGTTCTTCAGCGGCGCGGTGAAGGAGTGGTTGTACTCCGGCATCACGATCGCGAAGGCGTCGGCGGCCGCGACGCGCTCGCTCCACGCGCGCGTGTGGGCGTGCTCGTACTTCTGCAGCCGCGGGTGGTTCGGCTCGTCCATGAACGGCAGCGCGATCTCGGCGAGGTCGGCGACGTCGAGCTCGAAGCCGCCGTGTGCTTCGGCGCGGTCGCGAAACCACTCGGCGACGGGGAGGCCGACGCGGCCGGGGCGAGTCGAGGCGATGATGATCTGGAGTCGAGGCATCCTCTGAGCGTAGTAGCGCTCTCGCGAGCGGCTCGGCCGCGCCGCCGCGCCGCGCGTTGCGGCGCTCAGACCCGCCGCAGCGAGCGGTACTCGTCCAGCGAGGTCGCGTCGCGCTCCTTCGCGACGTCGACCGGCGCGACGTCGAAGTCGTGCGCGCCGTCCGCGCACCAGAAGGCCGGATGTCTGCGCAGCCAGCGCCGCGCGTCGCGGCGCCCGGCGGCGATCAGCGCGTCGACGTAGACGCGGTCGAAGAAGAGGAACGAGAGCAGGTCTCCGCCCGCGTCGGTGCGGCCGCGCAGCAGCCGCCCGAGCAGCAGCAGGTCCGGGTGACGGGCCGCCTTCAGGCCGCCGTAACGGGCCTGGAACGTTCGCATCGCGAGCTGGCCCAGCTCGCGTCTGCGGCGCGGCGTGACCATCGCGTACGCGATCTTGCGGTACGGGCGCCTGCCGCGCGCCTCGCGGTAGGCGCGCGCGGACGGGTTCGTGCCGGCGCGGTGGTCCTCGACGAAGAACGAGTTGATCGCGACGAGCCGCTGCATGTCGGCCGCGACCTGGTCGACGAGCAGGCCGTCGAGCATGTTCGCGATCACGTCGACGAGATGCGGCGGCGGCTCGTCCGGCGCGATCGGCGGCGCGGCGAGCGGCTCGAAGCCGATCACGATCACATGGTCGGCGCCCAGTTCGACGGCCGGCTTGATCGGCGAGTTGAGCCGTGTCGCGCCGTCGGTGTAGTAGCCCTGGGCGCTCGGCGGGTCGTTGATCTCGACGGCGGGGAAGACGAGCGGGATCGCCGCGGAGGCGCGCACGTGCTCGTCGGCGAGGCGCACCGGCACGAACGGCAGCTCGTCGCTTCTGGGCAGCTGGCGCGGCGTCGCCGTCTCGACGAAGCCGACCGGCCGGCCCGTCGTCAGCTGCGTCGCGACGACGCAGACGGCGTCGAGCAGGCCGCCGTCGACGTTGCGGTGCAGCGCGTCCCAGTCCATATGGCGGCCGAGGTAGCGCCGCAGCGGGTGCGGATCCAGCAGCGAGCCGCGCCGCACGCCCGGGATCGAGAGCGCGTCGCCGGCCAGCCGCGCGAGGTTGAACGGCAGCCGCGGCGACAGCAGCGGCGCGATCACGTCGCTGCGCTCCAGCCCGCGCCAGCGCTCGATCGCCAGCTCCACCTGCGCCGCCACCGGCAGGTGCGCGAGCGACCCCAGCAGCGCCGCGTTGATCGCGCCGACGCTGGTGCCGCACAGCAGCGTCACCTCCTCGCCGCGCCGCTCCAGCTCCGGCAGCAGGATCGACAACGCACCGACTTCGTACGCGCCTCGCGCGCCGCCACCCGGCAGCACGAGCGCGATCCGTCTCATGCCTGTGCGCGCACCTGCCCTGCGTGACGGCCGGCAGCGGCGCTCGCGTGCGCGGCGGCGGGAAGCGCGACCGGCATCGCCAGCCGCGGCTGGCGGCGGCGCGCCTGTGCGGCGGCCTCCACGCGCGTCAGCGGCCGGCGGCCCCACTGCGCGGTCACGGCGTAGCGGACGAGTCTGTCGAAGTAGCCCGGCAACTGCGTCACCTGTATCCCTCTCTGCACGAGCGCTTCCTGCGCCCGCGTCGTGTCGTAGCGCGCCCGCAGCGCGAAGTACGGATAGAAGACCTGGCCGCGCTCCAGCCAGCGACGGCGCGCGCCCGTGCTGCGGCGCAGCAGCGCCTGGTGCACGGTGCGCTGGTAGAGCCACGGCTGCAGCGCGAGCGGCCGCCGGCGCTCGAAGGCGGCGGCGGAGAGGTCGATCAGCTCGCCGACGCTGCTCGCCTGCGGCCCGGCCGCGAGGCTGTAGGTGAGGCCGGGCTCGGCGTCGATCCCGCCGCCCGCGAGCGCGTGGATCGCGTCGGCGACGTAGTCGACCGGCACGACGTCGACCGGCGAGGCGCGCCGGGCCGGCATCACCGGCGTCGTCGCGCCGCGCGCGAACGCCTTCAGCGGCGCGTAGATGACGTTGAACGCGGGCGTCCAGCCGGAGTCGCGCTCGCCGACGACGATGCTGGGGCGGAAGACCTGCAGCGGCAGCACGTCGGCGTGCTCGCGCACGAGCTTCTCGGCCTCCCACTTGGTCCGCTCGTAGGTGTTGCGGTGGCCCTGGCCGAGGTCGAGGTCGTCCTCGCCGAAGACGCCGCGGTGGGTGCCGGCGACGTACGCCGTCGAGACGTGCGAGAAGCGCCGCAGCCCGCCGCGCCGCTGCGCCAGCAGCGCCAGGTCGAGCATGTTGCGCGTGCCCTCGACGTTGATCGCGCGCGCCTCCTCCAGCGGCAGCGTGAAGTCGACGGAGGCGGCCGAGTGGACGATCTCGGTGACGCGCTCGGCGAGCTGCTCGCGCCGCGCGTCGGTCAGGCCGAGCCCGGGCGATGCGACGTCGCCGCGGACCGCGACGAGGCGGTCGTCGTAGCGCTCGGCGTCGGGCAGCACCTCGTGCGCCGCGGCGCGCAGCCGGGCCGCCGCCGAGGCGTCGTCGTCCGCGCGCACGAGCGCGTAGACGGTGCGCTCGCCGCGTTCCAGGTAGCGCGCCAGCAGCTCCATCCCGAGGAAGCCGGTCGCTCCCGTGAGGAGGACGGGTCCGTCGGCGAGGCCGTGGTCGGAAGGCTGCGCAGCGAGCATGTCAAGCAGGTTGCCGGTCTTTCGCCGCACCCGGTATCGCCAGGGGGACGAAACCTCGCTGGCCGCCTTGGCCGCTGGTCGAAGAAGCTGTGTGACGGCGGTTACAGAACCGGCACGTCGGGCTCGTCGAGCGTGCTCGAGACGCGCGGGCCGGGCAGCGGCGCCTCCGCCACCTCGACGCGGTCGCGGCCGGCGCGCTTGGCCGCGTACAGCGCGCGGTCGGCGACCTGCATCAGCGCCTCCGCGTCGCTCGCGTGCAGGCCCAGGACCGCGACGCCGAAGGAGGCCGTCAGCGAGTGGTCGTCGAGGTCCAGGTCGACCGCCGCGATCGCGCCGCGCAGCTGCTCGGCGACCGCCATCGCGCCCTGCAGCGGCGTGTCGGGCAGCAGCACCGCGAACTCCTCGCCGCCGGTGCGCGCCGCGAGGTCGCTCTCGCGCAGCTCGCCGGTCAGCGCTCGGCCGACGGCGACGAGCGCGCGGTCGCCGGCGTCGTGGCCCCAGGTGTCGTTGAGGACCTTGAAGCGGTCGATGTCGAGCAGCACGAGCGACAGCGGGCGATGGCTGCGGTTGGCCTGCGCCTGCATCCGCTGCAGCGCGTCCTGCAGCGCCCAGCGGTTGGGCAGCTGCGTCAGCGCGTCGGTCGTCGCGCGCGACTGCGCGAGCGCGAGCGTGCGCAGGCCGGCGAGGATCGGCGCGGCCTGCAGGATGCTGTCGCTGACGACGCGCCGGTCGCGCGCGGCGCGGCCGTTGGGATCCTCGACCAGCACCGAGCCGATGATCCCGTCGCCGACCAGCAGCGGCCTGCAGCTGGCCGGGCCGCTGCCGCCGCACACGCCGCACGCGACGAGCGGTTCCTCGTCGCCCTGGCTGTGGGCGGCGCCGCGGCGGATCGCGAGGCAGTCACGCGGCCTCGCGTCGGCGATCCCGGCCGCCAGCGGCGTGCCGGCGTGCGGCGGCGTGCCCGCGCGCAGGCGGTCGTCGCCGGGGGTGCGGCGCAGCACGGTCACGACGGCCTCGTCTCCGAGCTGGCGTTCGAGGTGGCGCTTCAGCAGCTCGTCGGCCTCGCCCTCGTCGCCGGCCGACTGCATCGCGGCGGCGAACTCGGCCTGGGCGCGGTTGTAGCGGCGCTCGCGCAGCGTCCCGCGGCGCAGCACCACCAACGCGATCGCGCCGACCAGCATGCTGACCGCGACTATCAGCGCGACGGCGCGGCGCAGCAGCGAGTTGGCGTCGCGCTCGCGCTCGCGCTCCAGCAGCTCCTGGTAGTGCGACAGCTCGGCGCGGAACGTGTCGATCGGGGCCTCGCGCGTCTTGAGGTCGTCTCTGAATCTGGTGTCGTCGAGCGTGAGTCTGCGGACGTCCTCGGCGGCGAGGCTCTGCCACGCGCCGGCTGCGCTGCGCAGCCGCAGCAGCGCCGCGCGCGTCTCCTCGCTGCGCGCTCTCCGCAGCTCCTGCACCATCAGCGCGTCGAAGCGCTGCTTCGCCTCGCGGTACGGGTCGAGGTCCTCGTCCTCGAACGTGCTGAGGAAGCCGCGCACGCCGATCTCCTGGTCCAGCATCGCGGTCTCCAGCCGCTGCGACGCGTCGATGCGGTCGAACTGCTCGTCGGTGTCATGCCTGAGCGACCCGAACACGAGCAGCAGCGTGACCAGCCAGCCGATCAGCAATGCGGCGAACAGGAACGAGGGAAGCAGCCGTCTGAAGGACATTCCCCCACAGCATCGGCGAATCAGCGACACGCTTGAGCAATGTGGCGTACCGGTCGCTTCGAAACGTCGCCGGTGCCCGCGCTGACTGCGTCACCGCCGCTTCACATCCATGGCCTCGAGCGCGGGTTAGCTTGCGCGCGCCGTTCCCTCTCGACTCCCGACAAAGGAGCCACATGTCGTCCCTCCTGCTGCGCGCGTTCGCGGGCGCCGCCGTGCTCGCTGCCATGTCGCCGGCCGCGTCGCTCGCGGCCTCGCCACGTCCGTCGTTCGACCTCGAAGCCCATCGCGGCGGAATCGGGCTGCGATCCGAGAACACGCTCGCGAGCTTCGGCAACGCGATCAGGCTCGGCGTCACGACGCTCGAGCTCGACATCCAGATCACCGAGGACGGCGTCGCGGTCGTCTCGCACGACCGCAGGGTGACCGGCGCGAAGTGCGTCGACACCGCGCCCGCGACGCCGGGCGATCCCGAGTACCCGTACGTCGGCGACTGGGTCAAGGACCTGACGCTGGCGCAGGTCGAGACGCTCGACTGCGGATCCAGAAGACTCGCCGACTTCCCCACCCAGGAGAACGTCCCGGGCGTGAAGATCCCGACGCTGCGTCAGGTCTTCGACCTCGTCAACCGCTACGGCGCACCGGTCAGGCTGAACGTCGAGACGAAGTACGAGGCGGGCACGACCGAGACGCAGCCGCTGGAGCTGTTCGTGCAGGCGCTCGCGCGGGAGACGCGCCGCGCCGGGCTGCTCGGCCGCGTCACGCACCAGAGCTTCGCGTGGGCGGCGCTGAGACGGATGCGCCAGGTCGAGCCGCGGATCCCGATCGTCGCGCTGATGGAGCCGTACAGACGGCTCGACGGTTCGCTCAGAGCCAACTACAGAACGTGGCTCGACCTCGACCCGGCCGGCTACGGCGGCGACCTCGTGCGCGCGGCCGCGTCGTTCAGACCGAACGCGATCTCGCCGGTGCACGCCTATCAGCAGAACGGCAGCGTCAGCGATCCCGACTACACGCCGTTCGTCACGAGAGCGAGCGTCAGCGAGGCGCATCGGCTCGGGATGGACGTGATCCCGTGGACGGTCGACGACCCCGCGACGATGGGCAAGCTGATCGACGACGGCGCCGACGGCATGATCACCGACTACCCGGATCGTCTGCGCGCCGTGCTGAGAGCGCGCCGCTACAAGCTGCCGGCCGGCACGCCGTCGCCCTTCGACGTGCAGGCCCATCGCGGTGGGCGCGCCTACAACCCGGAGAACACGCTCGCGGCGTTCGGCTGGGCGCTGGACCAGCCGGACGTCTCGACGCTGGAGCTGGACACGGTCGTCACGCGCGACGACCAGCTCGTCGTCGCGCACGACCTCGTCGTCAACGGCGCGCTCTGCGCCGACACCGCCCCGGTGCGTGCGGGCGACCGCCAGTTCCCCTATGTCGGCAGACCGTTCCGCGAGCTGACGCTGGCGCAGGTCAGAACGCTCGACTGCGGCAAGGCGGGCGGCGGCTTCCCGACGCAGCAGCCCGCGCCGGGCGAGCGCGTCCCGACGCTGCGCCAGGTGCTCGCGCTGGTGAACGGGAGCGACCGCGACGACGTGCGCTTGAACGTCGAGACGAAGCTCTCGCCGCTGGTGCCGTTCCAGGGCACGACGCCGGAGGCGCACGCGAAGCTGGTCGTCAACGAGCTGAAGCGCGCGGGCCTGACCAAGCGCGCGACGCTGCAGTCGTTCGATTGGCGCACGCTGCTGGTCGCTCGCAGACTCGACCGCAGGCTGCAGACGGTCGCGCTCGTCTGGCAGTACGGCCCGGCCGAGTGCGTGACGCTGGCGGACGAGTGCTCGCTGCAGGCGCTCTACGGCGATCCGTCGGTCAAGAGCCCGTGGACCGGCGGGCTCGACTGGTGGCGCGACCAGGATCTCGGCAAGCTCGTGCGGCGCGCCGGCGCCTCCGTCGTCTCCGCCAACTGGCAGGTCCACGACCCGGACCAGGTCGCGGCGCCGAACGACGACTGGTACCTGCGCACCGACCCGTCGTACTTCCACGGGCCGGACGTCGCGGGGCTGCACAGACAGGGCCTGAAGGCGATCCCGTACACGCTCGACGACCCGGCCACGATCCAGCGCGCGATCGACCTCGGCGTCGACGGCGTGATCAGCGACGACCCGCTGACGCTGATCGCGGTCGCGAAGCAGAACGGGCTGCGGTAGCCGCGTTCGCCGCGCGGCGCCGCTGACGTGGCGCCGCGCGCCGCCTGCTCCCGGCGCCGGATCTCTAGGATCCGGCGCCGATGCACGGGCCTGCCGAGACCGTCGAGCAGTTCCTCGCGGTGCTGCCGCCGCAGCGGCGCACGGCGGCGGTCGCCCTGCGGGCGACGATCCTCGCGACGCTGCCGGCCGGCTTCCAGGAGCGGCTGCAGTACGGGATGCTCTCCTACGGCGTGCCGTGGGAGAGCGGCGTCGGCATGCTCGCGCTCGTCTCGGTCGCGAACCATGGGCCGTACATGGCTTTCTACTTCAACTGCGTCGAGTCCGGCGGGGAGGAGGCGCTCTACGCGCGCTGGCGCGCGAGCGGGACGCCGTGCGAGACCGGCAGCCGCGCGGTCCGCTTCGGTTCGCTGGACGAGCTGGCGCTCGACGTCGTCGCGGAGTTCGTCGGCGGCGCCTCGGCGAGCGAGCTCAAAGCGTCCTACACGCGCACGCTGGACCGCTGAGCCTGGATCCAGGCTAAGGTCGTCGCATGATCTGGCTGCTGCGCCACGGCGACGCGTACGACCCGGAGCCGGGGCAGTCCGACGCGGAGCGGCCGCTGACGCAGAAGGGCGAGCGGCAGGCGCGCGCTGCCGGGCTGGCGCTCGCGAAGCTCGGCGTCAGCATCGACACGTGCCTTGCGAGTCCGCGCGTGCGCGCACGCGACACCGCGCTGCTGGCGTGCGAGGCGCTCGGCGTGGCGCCGCGGATCGAGCCGGCGCTGGCCGGCGGCCGCTTCGACGCGGAGGCGCTTGCGGCCGGCCACGGCGAGCACGTGCTGCTGGTCGGTCACGAGCCGGACTTCTCGCGCGCCGTGCACGAGCTGACGGGCGCCCAGGCGCAGATGAAGAAGGGAGGGCTCGCCGGCTGCGAGCCCGGCCTCCTGCACGTCCTGCTGCGCCCGGCGGAGCTGCGCGCGATCGCCGGCTGAGCCGTCCTTGGCCGCCAGTCCAGGGCGCCGCGCGGCATCTTTGTCCTTAGGTCCAGCGGTTATGGGGTAGGGCTTGGGCATCGTTGGGCAATGCTCCGGACACGCGGGATCCTCGACCTGATGCCTGTCAGTCCCATTGACGGCGCGCGCTCCCGCGGGCGCGAGCGGCCGCTGATCGCGGTCACGACCTCGGAGATGCGCGACCCGCCCGAGCACCTGACGAAGGACCAGGCGGATCCGCCGCGGCGCGAGATGGCACTCGGGTTGCGCTACCTGGAGGCGATCGAGTCGAGCGGCGGCGTGCCGGTCGTCGCGCCGCCGATGGGGCTGGTCGCGGCCGAGGCGCTGCTGGACGCCGTCGACGGGCTCTGCCTCTCCGGCGGCCCCGACATCCATCCGAGCGCCTACGGCCAGGAGCCGCATCCGGAGCTGGGACCGACCGAGCGCGAGCTGGACGCCTTCGAGCTGGCGCTCGTGCGCGCGGCCGACGCGCGCAGCCTGCCGGTGCTGGCCGTCTGCCGCGGCGCGCAGCTCGTCAACGTCGCGCGCGGCGGCACGCTGATCCAGCATCTGCCGGACGTCGTCGGCGACCAGATCGAGCACCGTCAGAGAGAGCGCGCGGAGAACCTCACGCACGCGATGAGGCTCGAGCCGGGCTCGCTGCTGTCGGAGATCGCCGGCTGGCACGACGGCGCCGTCAACTCGTTCCACCACCAGGCGGTCGACGAGCTGGGGTACGGGCTGACGGCCACCGGCTGGGCGCCGGACGGCACGATCGAGGCGTTCGAGGCACCCGACCGGCCGTTCCTGATCGGCGTGCAGTGGCATGCCGAGTGCCTGATCGGCTGGCCCGAGCACGTCCGCCTGTTCCAGGCGTTCGTCGCCGCCTGCCGCGTCGGCGGCGGGGACCCGCGCGCCCGCGCCACTGAGCCAGTGGGCGGGTGAGCGGCCGATGTGCGGCATCGCCGGCGAGATCGCGTTCACGCGCGCCGCAGACGTCTGTGCGGTGCAGCGGATGGCGGACACGATGGCGCGCCGCGGACCGGACGGGCACGGCGCCTGGGCCTCCGGCGGCGTCGCGCTCGCGCACCGGCGGCTGAAGATCATCGACCTGTCCGAGCGCGCCGCGCAGCCGATGGTCGACTCCGACCTCGGCCTGACGATCGTCTTCAACGGCTGCATCTACAACTACAGAGCGCTGCGCGACGAGCTGGAGGCGGAGGGCTTCCGCTTCTTCTCGACGAGCGACTCGGAGGTGATCGCGAAGGCGTACCGCTGCTGGGGCGTGCGCTGCGTCGAGCGCTTCGCCGGCATGTTCGCGTTCGCGATCGCCGAGCGCGACAGCGGCAGAGTCGTGCTCGCGCGCGACCGCCTCGGGATCAAGCCGCTGTACCTGTCCGAGCAGGAGGGCGCGCTGCGCTTCGCCTCGACGCTGCCGGCGCTGCTGGCCGGCGGTGACGTCGACACGCGCCTGGACCCGGTCGCGCTGCATCACTACTTCTCCTGGCACGCGGTCGTCCCGGCGCCTCACACCATCTTGCGGGGTGTCAGGAAGCTCCCACCCGCTACGGTCATGACGATCGAGCCCGACGGCACCCGCACGCAGACGACCTACTGGGACCCGCCCTACGAGCGCCGGCCCGAGCACGACGGGATGAGCGAGCGCGACTGGAGCGACGCGGTGCTGGAAGCGCTGCGCGTCGCGGTGCAGCGGCGGATGGTCGCCGACGTGCCCGTCGGCGTGCTGCTGTCCGGCGGCCTCGACTCGTCGCTGATCGTCGCGCTGCTGGCCGAGGCCGGGCAGCGCGACCTGCAGACGTTCAGCATCGGCTTCGAGCACGGGCCCGAGGTCGAGGGCGACGAGTTCAGATGGTCCGACATGGTCGCGCAGCGATACGGCACCGACCACAAACGCTGGCGCGTCTCCGGCGACGAGGTCCTCGGCGCGCTCGACGACGCGATCCTCGCGATGAGCGAGCCGATGACCTCGCACGACGCGATCGCCTTCTACCTGCTGTCGCAGGAGGTCTCGGGCGCCGGCTGCAAGGTCGTGCAGAGCGGTCAGGGCGCCGACGAGGTCTTCGCCGGCTACTCGTGGTACCCGCCGCTGCTGGGCGCCCCCGGCCTCGGCGACGACGCCTACGCGGCCGAGTTCATCGACCGCGACCCGGCCGAGATGGCCGACCTGCTGCACCCCAGACGGCTGCCGCCGGTCGACGTCAGCCGCCGCTTCGTGGGCGAGCACTTCGCGCGCGCCGGGGCCGACGACCCGCTCGACCGCGCGCTGCGGCTGGACACGCAGATCATGCTCGTCGACGATCCGGTCAAGCGCGTCGACAACATGACGATGGCGTGGGGGCTGGAGGCGCGCACGCCGTTCCTCGACCACGAGCTGGTCGAGCTGGCCGCCGCCTGCCCGCCGGAGCTGAAGCTCGCGCACGGCGGCAAGGGCGTGCTGAAGACGGCCGCGCGCACGCTCCTCAGCGAGACCGTGATCGACCGCCCGAAGGGCTACTTCCCGGTGCCGGCGATCTCGCATCTGGAGGGCGAGCCGCTGGAGCGCGTGCGGGCCGCGCTGACCTCGCACGCCGCGCGCGACCGCGGCCTCTACAAGCCGGCGCACGTCGAGGCGCTGCTGGCCGACCCGGTCGGCGCGCGCACCGGCATCGGCAGCTCGAAGCTGTGGCAGGTCGGTCTGCTGGAGCTGTGGCTGCAAGGGCATGGGATCTGACGCGATGGCCTCGCCGACCAGGATCGGGAGCTGACGCGATGGCTGTGGTGGATGCGATCGACGACGAGCCGCACGGCGCGATGGACGGCTACGACGAGGCGTACGCCGCGCCGGGCGCCCCGCGCGCGCCGTACGAGCAGCTGCTGGGCGCGCTCGGCGAGGTCGACCTGTCCGCGCTGCGCATGCGCGTGTGGGAGCGGATGGCGGAGATCGGCGCGACCTTCGGCACGCAGCCGTTCGGCGTCGACCCGGTGCCGCGGATCCTCGCCGCAAGCGAGTGGGCGACCCTGTCGGCCGGCCTGTCGCAGCGCGTGCGCGCGCTCAACGCGTTCGTGCGCGACGCCTACGGCGACCGCCGCATCGTCGCCGCCGGCGTGATGCCGCAGCAGGTGATCGAGCAGGCCGACGGCTACGAGCCGGACCTGCGCGGCCGGCTGCCCGACGGCGCCGTCCCGATCGGCGTCGCCGGCCTCGACGTCGTGCGCGACACCTGCGGCACGCTGCTGGTGCTGGAGGACAACCTGCGGATGCCGTCCGGCTTCACCTACGCGGTCGCCGCGCAGGAGGTCGTCGCCGAGTCGCTGCCGATCGCCGGCGCTGCCCGCCACGACCTCGCCGACGGCGTCCCGCCGGCGCTGGCGGCGACGCTGCGCGATGCCGCCCCGCAGCGGCGCGGTCGCTCCGGCTCCGGCTCCGCGGCGGCTCGCTCGGCGGCGGCCCGATCGATCGCGTCCGGCTCAGCGCCCGCCGGGAGCGCTCGCCGCGGCAGCTCCAGCGACCCCTGCATCGTGCTGCTCAGCGAGGGCAGCTCCGGGTCGACCTGGTACGAGCACACGACCGCCGCGCGCTGGCTGGGGATCCCCGCCGTCACGCTCGGCGACCTGCGTCGCCACGGCCCCGACGTCGTCGCGACGCTCGCCGACGGCAGCACCCGCCGCGTCGACGTGATCTACCGCCGTTCCGACGAGGAGCGGCTGCGCGGCGACGACGGTCGGCCGACGGCAGTCGCGCAACTGCTGCTGGAGCCGTGGCTGACCGGCCGCGTCGCCGTCGTCAACGCGTTCGGCACCGGCGTCGCCGACGACAAGCTCGCGCACGCCTACGTCGAGGCGATGATCCGCTTCTACCTGCGCGAGGAGCCGCTGCTGGGGTCGGTGCCGACGCTCGACCTGTCCGAGCCCGACGTCGCCGCGCGCGTGCTCGCCGACCCGCGCTCCTACGTCGTCAAGCCGCGCAGCGGCGAGGGCGGGCGCGGCGTCGTCGTCTGCGCGCACGCGGACGCCGCCGACGTGCGCCGGATCGTCGCGGAGGTGCGCGCCGCGCCGGAGCGCTGGATCGCGCAGGAGACCGTCGCGCTGTCGCACCATCCGACCGTCGTCGACGGCCGCCTCGCGCCGCGTCACATCGACCTGCGGCCGTTCGTCTTCGCCACCCGCAGCGGGGAGACGGTGGTCCCCGGCGGGCTGACGCGCGTCGCCTGGGAGGCCGGCGCGCTCGTCGTCAACTCGTCGCAGCAAGGGGGCGCGAAGGACACATGGGTGCTCAGATAGAGGACGTCGGCGCACTCCCGGACTGGGCCGAATGGAACCCCTCCGCGAGCTACACGCTCGGGGTCGAGGAGGAGGTGATGCTGCTCGACCCGTGGCGCTGGTCGCTGGCGCAGCGGATCGAGGACGCGCTCGACGGGCTGCCGCAGTCGCTCGGCGGCTTCATCAGCGCGGAGACGCATCAGGCCGCGATCGAGCTGGCGACCGAGCCGCATCACACCGTCGCCGCCGCGGCGTCGCAGCTGATCGACCTGCGCGGCCAGCTGACCGACGGCCTCGCGCCGCTCGGCATGGCCGCCGCCGCGGCCGGCACGCACCCGACCGCGACGTGGAAGGAGACCGAGGTCTCGCCCGCCGGTCGCCATCAGCTGATCCACCGCACGATGCGCGAGCTGGCACGGCGCGAGCCGACCTTCGCGCTGCACGTGCACGTCGGCGTCGCGGAGGCGGCGAGCGCGACGCGGCTGCTGAACCAGATGCGCGCCCACCTGCCGCTGCTGCTGGCGCTGTCGGGCAACTCGCCGTTCTGGCAGGGGCGCGACGCCGGCATCTGCTCCGCTCGCACGGTCGTCTTCCAGTCGTTCCCGCGGACCGGGATCCCGCGCGCGTTCGACAGCTACCTCGACTGGGTCGGCGCGCTCGACCGGCTGATCAGCGCGGGCGCGATCCCGGAGCCGACGTTCCTGTGGTGGGACCTGCGCCTGCAGCCGCATCTCGGCACGCTGGAGATCCGCATCATGGACGCGCAGACGGAGGTCGCCGACACGGCCGCGCTCGTCGCGCTCGTGCAGTCGGTCGCGCGGCTGGAGCTGGAGGAGGGCTATGCCGCGCTGGAGCTGGTGGGCGCGCCGGAGGTGCTGGCCGAGAACCGCTTCCTGGCGCTGCGCGACGGGATCGAGGCCTCCTTCGTGGACCCGGTCGCCGCTGCGCTGGTGCCCGCGCGCGAGCAGCTCGACCAGCTGCTCGACGCCGCCCGCCCGCACGCCGACGAGCTCGGCTGCCGTGACGAGCTGGACGACGTCGCCCGCCTCGCCGACGCGACCGGCGCCGCCCGCCAGCGCGACCTCGCCGACCGCGCCCGCAACCTGCAGGAGGTCGTGCGCGGGCTGGTGGAGGTCTTCTGAGCTGACGCGGCCCCGCGTGCGCGTCGCGGCGGCCGTGGCGCGAGGGCTGACCAGCCGGCACGCGCGCTCGCGTACGATGCGCGCGTGAGCGGAGCGAGCAGGCAGGGGGAGAGCGTCGCCGACGCGGTCGGCCGAGCGCTTGCGGCGGCCGGTGCCGAGGTCGTCTTCGGCGTGCTCGGCAGCGGCAACCTCGTCGTCACGAATGCGCTCGTCGCCGGCGGGGCGCGGTTCGTCGCGGCGCGCCACGAGGCCGGCGCGGTCTGCATGGCGGACGGCTGGGCGCGCGTCAGCGGTGGCGTCGGCGTCGCGAGCGTCCACCAGGGACCGGGGCTGACGAACGCGATCACGGGGATCGCGGAGGCGGTCAAGAGCCACACGCCGCTGCTCGTGCTCGCCGCCGACACCCCCGCCGCCGCGATCCACTCGAACTTCCGCATCGACCAGCACGGCCTCGTCGAATCGGTCGGCGCCGCCGCCGAGCGGATCCACTCCCCCGCGAGCGCCGTCGAGGACGCGCTGCGCGCCTGGCGCCGCGCCGAGCTGGAGCGCCGCCCGCTCGTCCTGATGCTCCCGCTCGACGTGCAGGCGTCGCAGGCGCCGGCGCAGAGCGCAGGTCTGGTGTCGTCAGACGACACCAAACCGGTCGTCGTGCCAGCGCCGGCCGCTTCGGCGGTGGCGCAGGCGGCCGGGCAGCTCGCGGCGGCGCGACGGCCGGTGATCGTCGCGGGGCGTGGGGCGGTGCTGGCCGATGCGCGCGCGGCGCTGGAGGCGCTCGCCGCCCGCTGCGGTGCGCTGCTGGCGACCTCCGCGCCCGCCAACGGCCTCTTCGACGGCGCCGCGTTCGCGCTCGGGATCGCCGGCGGCTTCGCGACCCCGCTCGCATTGGAGCTGCTGCCGCAGGCCGACCTCGTGCTGGCGTTCGGCGCGACGCTGAACCAGTGGACGACGCGCCACGGCACGCTGTTCGGGGACGCCCAGGTGATCCAGATCGACGTCGACCCGACGGTCCTCGGCGCGCACGGCCCGCGTGCCGCGACGATCGTCGGCGACGCCGCCGCAACGGCCGAGGCGATCCTGAACGCCCTCCCGCCTGGCGATGCGCCGGGCTGGCGGTCGCCGGACCTGGCCGCCGAGATCGTCACCCGCCGCTGGTCCGACGAGCCGCTGGAAGCCGCCGCCGCACCCCGCGCCGACGGAGGACCGAAGGATCACCACCGCTCTGCCGCAGCAGACCTTCGCGCCTCCCTCCCGCCCGGGACCGAGCGCACGACGGTGGATCCCCGCGCCCTCACCATCGCGCTCGACCGGATCCTCCCCGCCGACCGGCTCGTCGCCGTCGACTCCGGCCACTTCCTCGGCTGGCCGGCGATGTACCTGCCGGTGCGGGATGCGCGCGCGTGGGTCTTCCCGAACGGGTTCCAGGCGGTCGGGCTCGGGCTCGGCAACGCGATCGGTGCGGCGGTCGCGGAGCCGGAGCGGATCACGGTCGCCGCGCTCGGCGACGGCGGCGCGTTCATGGCGTTGCCGGAGTTGGAGACCGCGGTGCGTCTCGGCCTCGAGCTGCTCGTGCTGATCTACGACGACGCCGCGTACGGCGCCGAGGTCCACCACTTCGCGCCCGCCGGCCATGACGTGACCGGCGCGCGGTTCCCCGACGCCGACCTCGCCGCGCTCGGCCGCGCGGCCGGCGCCGAGGCCGTCACGGTCCGTTCGACAGACGACCTGCAGGCCGTCGAGACGTGGGTCGCCGCCGGTGCGGGCGGTCCGCTCGTCGTCGACGCGA
This sequence comes from Conexibacter sp. CPCC 206217, assembly GCF_030646165.1. GTDB lineage: Bacteria > Actinomycetota > Thermoleophilia > Solirubrobacterales > Solirubrobacteraceae > Conexibacter. Next base: position 69,511 of record NZ_JAUTDO010000010.1, read on the forward strand.
AGGTCGATCCCAGCATCTGCGCCGCATGGCTCGAGGACGCCTTCCGCGGTGGTTGACCCCGTACACCCGAGGAGAGAGCCGATGTCCGAGACACCCGTCACCGTCCTGATGGACGCACTCGGCGACGCGAGCGTCCAGGTCGTCGACCTGACCCAGTCGCTGAGCGAGCGCACGCCGGTGATCCAGCTGCCGGAGCAGTTCGCGAACACGCCCCGGCTGAGCCGCCGCGAGCTGAGCAGATACGACGACAGAGGCCCGTTGTGGGCATGGTCGGTGCTGGAGGTCGGCGAGCACACCGGCACGCACATCGATGCGCCGATCCACTGGATCAGCGGCAGGGACGGCGAGGACGTGGCGTCGATCCCGCCGCGCAGGCTGTTCGGCCCGGCCGTCGTGGTCGACAAGACGGCGGAGGTCGAGCGCGACCCCGGCTACCTGCTGACCGCCGAGGATCTGCACGCCCACGAGCGCGAGCACGGCCGTATCCCGGACGGCGCCTGGCTGCTGTTCCGCAGCGGCTGGGGCGCGCGTGCCGACGACGCCGAGGCGTTCCTCAACGCCGGCCCCGACGGGCCGGTCACGCCCGGTCCCGACGTGGCGGCGGTCCGCTGGCTCGCAACCGAGCGCGCGATCGCCGGCTTCGGCGTCGAGACGGTCGGCACCGACGCCGGCAACGGGGCGACCTTCGACCCGCCGTTCCCGGCGCACAACATCCTGCTCGGGGCGGGCGTCTACGGCCTCGCCCAGCTCGCCAACCTCAGCGAGCTGCCGGCCACCGGCGCGCTGCTGATCGTCGCCCCGCTGAAGCTGGTCGGCGGTACCGGCAGCCCCGCCCGGGTGCTCGCGCTCGTCCCTGCGACGTAGCGCTCGCGCGTCACAACCCGCTCGACCTGCTCGTATAGGGAGTGTGGGTCGACCGGGGCGAGACGAGGGGCGCAGCGACGCGGAGCTGCTCGTCGCGTGCGCGGACGAGCCGGAGGCGTTCGCGACCTTCTACCGCCGCCACGTCGGCGCGCTGCTCGGCTACCTGCACGCGCGCACCGGCCGTGCCGAGCTGGCGGCCGACGTCTGCGCCGAGACGTTCGCGCGAGCGCTGGAGCGCCACGCGCAGTTCGACGCCGCGCGCGGGCCCGCGCGCGGCTGGCTGTTCATGATCGGCTCCGGGGTGCTGATCGACAGCTTCCGCCGCGGCCAGGTGGAGGACCGCGCCCGCCGCCGCCTGGGGATCCCGCCGCGCGAGCTGACCGACCGCGACCTCGAGCGGATCGAGGAGCTGATCGACGCGCGCAGCGCGCCCGACCCGTCTGCGCTCGTCGCCGACCTGCCGCCGGAGCAGCGCGAGGCGTTGCTCGCGCGGATCGTGGAGGAGCGTTCCTACGCGGAGATCGCCGCCCAACTGGAGGTCTCGCAGGCGGTCGTGCGCCAGCGCGTCAGCCGCGGACTGTCCGCCCTGCGCGCGCGGATGGGGAGCGAGGGACCATGAGCGAGCTGGACTTCCTCGACGGCCTCGAACGCGATCTCGCGGACGCCGCCCGCCGCCGTCGCGACGCCCGCCGCGCGGCGAGCGTCGTGCGGCTGCGCGAGCGGCTCGGGTTGCGTTCCCGCCGCGCCGTCGTCGCGTCGTCGCTCGGCGAGCGGCTCGGGCTGCGTCGCGCCGTGCTCGCCGCGCTCCTGTTCGTGCTCGCCGGAGCCGCCACCGCGGGCGCGACCTTCGCCGTCCTGCGCGCGAGCGTGATCCCCGGCCCGGCGGCACATGACGTGCCGCGCGATCAGCTGCCCGCGGCTGGGACCGCGCGCGTCAGCGAACTGCGCGCGGCCGACCCGGTGCCGGGAAGGCCGGTATGGACGCTGCGGCTGGCGCGCAGCTCGACCGGCCTGCTGTGCACCACCGTCGGCCAGCTCGTCGGCGGCCGCTTCGGACTGATCGGCAGCGACGGCCGCTTCCGCGCCTACGGTCCGCGCGTTGCCGACAGCTGCGGCGCGCAGGTCTCCGGCCCGCATGCCTCGCTGCTGGGCGCCCGCGTCTTCGCCGCGCGGCGGCTCGATGACGTGCGCACGCTCGTCAACGGCGTCGGCGGCGACGAGCTGCGCACGGTGACGATCATCGCGCGCGGGCGCCGGATCGCCGTCCCGATCGGCGCCGGAGGCACGTTCGTGCACGCGCTCGCGGGCTACCCGGAGGACAGCGCGCTGCGCGTCGAGCTGCGCTTCGCCGACGGCCGCGTCGAGCCGCACGACTTCGGTGTCGCGAAGAACGTCGAGCCCGATCCGGAGGGCGCGCGCGCCTGGCGCGTGGGCGTCTCGGCGGCGCAGTATTCGTCTGACCGAGACCGTTGCGTCGACTTCCGGCCCGCGCGCGTGAGCATGCGGGCGACCTTCCTGCCCAGCACGCCGCCCGTCAGCCCCGCAGCTTGCGGCCACACGAGGCGCGGCGTTCCGGTCGACGGCAACGTCTATTTCGCGGCGCGACGAATCGTGCCCGGCACCGGCGGCCGGCTCGCGTGGCGTCACGGCACCGGCAACTGGGGCGACATGCCGGCGCGGACGGCCGTCTGGGGCGGCTTCGGCGCCGACGTCGCGCGGATCGACGTGATCGGCCCTGGCAGCCAGCGCCGCACGCCCGCGCTGGGAAGACGCCACGTCTTCCTCGCGGTCTTCCCAGCGGACGTCGACCCGGACAGCCTGCGGGTCCGTGTGCGGCTGCGCGACGGCACGGTCGAGGAGCACCGCGGCGACACCGGTCTGATCGAGGGGAGATGGGTGAGATGAGGCTGCGCGGCCTGCTGATCGGAGGATCCCTGTTCGGCGTCGTGCTCGCGGTCGCGCTCGCGCTGGCGCTGCGCGGCGTCACCGCCGACTCGGCCGCTGCGGACGGCGATCCGCTGGCTCGCAGCGCCCCGCCCGTGCGTGCGCTGTCAGCGACGCCGACCGTCGCTACGCAGCGGCCGGATACGCGCACCCGCCAGGGTGAGCGGATCGTCAGCCGCCCGCGGACCGCGGTCCGCAAGCCCGATCCCGACGGCGGGCCGGACTGGGCGATCCGCACCTACGGCTCGCGCTCGACATGGCGCGAGCGCGACGGCCGCCTGCTCGTGCGGCCACGCAACGACTGCTTTCAGCTCGGCCGCGTCTTCGAGGGCCGCTTCGGCTGGATCGACGGTGCGAACGTCTTCCGCTCGGTCAAGCCGGGGGCGGCCGGCGCGCCCCAGCTGTGCACGATGCTGAAGTTCGCCGGCACCCTCATGAGCCCGTCCGAACGCGTCACGCGCATCACCGAGGTCGGCGGCGGAGAGCCGCGCCCGCTGCAGACGGTCGAGTGGGGGGTCCCGACGCGCTCGCACGGGCTGCCGTCGCTGCGCATCGGCAGCCTCGCGCAGGAACACGCCGTACGCGCGGAGTATCGCGTCGCGGACCCCGGCGGCGGACTGCCGTGGGGCATCGACCGCGCAGACGGACCGGGCAGCGGCTGCCTGATCGACTTCGCGCCGCTGGTCGGCGAGCGGCCGGGAACGCTCGACAGAACGCTGGACACCGTCACGCTACCCTCCTTCGGCGCCACCTGTCCCAACCACGACGACGCGAGCAGACTGACGCCGAGGAATCCGCTGGTTGCCTGGGGCGGTGGCGCGTTCCGGGAGACGGACGCGGAGCGCACGGCGCGTGACCGCGTCGCGCTGCGGACACTGCCGGGCCGCACCACGGTCGTCGGGCGAGCGCACCGCGACGTCGTGTCGGTGACGGTCGTCAGCCCGCGCGACGTGCGCACGCTGACGCCGTCCGCGCACGATCGCGTCTTCGCGGCCGTCTGGGATGGGACGTTCCCGACCGGCAGGATCGAGCTGCGCGCGCGGATGCGAGACGGCGGCACGCACGTGCTCCGCCTGCGCGTCTGGAACCCGTAGCGCCGCCGCCAAACCCTCCATCTGTCCCAATCGACCGCACTGGACTCTGGACCGCTGACGGGGCGATTGTGCGGATGCGTACGCGAGTTGCCGGGTACGACGTTCGACATGGGAGCGTTCAGAGGAACCCTGCATCCGGCAGGCGGCCGGCCGTTGCACGCGGGCGGCACCGCGGGCATGGAGGCGGACGCGCAACAGCGCTCGGAGGGCGGCCTGAAGAAGGCGATCGGGCGCAACATGCTGCTGTTCTTCGTCGTCGGCGACGTGCTCGGCGCCGGCATCTATGCGCTCGTCGGCGAGGTCGGCGGCCGCGTCGGCGGGGCGATATGGACCTCGTTCGCGGTCGCGCTCGGGCTCGCGTTCATGACCGCGTTCGCGTACGCCGAGCTGGTCACCAAGTATCCGAAGGCGGCCGGCGCGGCGCTGTACGTCAACAAGGCGTTCCGCGCGCCGTTCTTGACGTTCCTGGTCGCGTTCGCGGTGATGTGCTCGGGGATCACCTCGGCGGCGACGCTGTCGACCGCGTTCGGCGGTGACTACCTGAAGCAGTTCGTCTCGATCCCGACCGTGATGGCGGCGTTGATCTTCATCGTCGTCGTCGCGCTGATCAACTTCCGCGGGATCTCCGAGTCGGTCAAGTTGAACATCGTCCTGACGTGCATTGAATTGGGCGGGCTCGTGCTGATCGCGCTGATCGCCGCGGGCGCCGTCTTCAACGGTGACGGCGATCCCGGCCGCGCGCTCGACTTCAAGAGCGGCGACTCGGTGCCGATCTCGATCCTCGCCGGCGCCGCGCTCGCGTTCTACGCGCTGATCGGCTTCGAGGACTCCGTCAACGTCGCGGAGGAGACCGAGCACCCGCAGCGCGACTACCCGCGCGCGCTGTTCGGCGGCCTGATCGCGGCCGGCGTCATCTACCTGACGGTGACGGTGCTCGCCTCGATGGCGGTCCCGACCAACACGCTCGCCGGCTCCAGCGGCCCGCTGCTGGAGGTCGCGCAGGTCGGCCCGTTGGCGATCAGCACGAAGGTGTTCGCCGCGATCGCCCTGTTCGCCGTCGCCAACGGCGCGCTGATCAACATGATCATGGCCTCGCGCCTGGTCTACGGCATGAGCCGCGAGGGGATCGTGCCGAGATTCTTCGGCGGCGTCCACAGCAGCCGCCACACGCCGCTGGCCGCGATCGTCTTCACGACCTCGCTGTGCATGCTGTTGATCGCGATCGGGACGCTCGAGAAGCTCGCCGACACGACGGTGACGCTGCTGCTGTGCGTCTTCATCCTCGTCAACGTCTCCGTGCTGGTGCTGCGCAGAGACCCCGTCGAGCACGACCACTTCAGAGCCCCGAGCCTGATCCCGGTCGTCGGCGCGATCGTCTGCGCGGTCCTGCTGACGCAGCAGCCCGGCTCCTCGTTCCCCTTCGCCGGCGGTCTGATGCTGCTCGGCGTCGTCCTCTACTTCGTCAGCCGCCTCGCGACCGGCCCGGTCGACATGGACACCGAGCGGCTGCAGAAGGTCGAGTCGCCCGGCTGACGCTCAGCCGTCGCCGTTGCCGGCCCCGACCTCGTCCGCCGTCCGGTGCCAGACCGTCTGCTGCGGGAAGGGGATCTCGATGCCGGCGTCGTCGAAGGCGCCCTTGATCTGCTCGCGCAGCCTGCGGCTGACCTCCCACTGCTGCGACGGAGTCGTCTTGACGAGCAGGCGGATCGTGACGCCGCTGGCGCCGAGCGCCTCGACCCCCTGCACCTCGGGCTCCTCCAGCACGTCGCCGCTGCTGCGCCAGAGTCGGTCGGCGACGCGTTTGATGACCGCGCGCGCCTGCTCGATGTCGGTGCCGTAGGCGACCTCTATGTCCAGCAGCGCGCGGGACCAGTGCTTGGACATGTTGCCGACGCGGCGGATCTCCCCGTTGGGGACGTGCCAGACGGTCCCGTCGACCGAGCGCAGCTGCGTCGTGCGCAGCGAGATCGCCTCGACGGTGCCGCTGGTGCCGTCGAGGTCGACGATGTCGCCGACGCCGAACTGGTCCTCGATCAGGATGAACATGCCAGACAGGAAGTCCTTCACGAGCGCCTGCGAGCCGAAGCCGATCGCGAGGCCGACGACGCCGGCGCCGGCCAGCAGCGGCGCGAGGTTGACGCCCAGCTCGTCGAGCACCATGAAGCCGGCGATCGCGAAGATCACGAACGAGACGATCGAGCGCAGCACGCCCGACAGCGCATTGGAGCGCTGCTCCCCGCGCAGGTTCGTCTCCTGCGTCTCCAGGAACGCGTTCGGCGTCCGCTTGCGCACGGCGCCGAGCCGCTCGCGCATCACGCCGGAGGCCATCCCGCGGAGGGTGCGTTTGACCGCCCGGCGGGCGATCCGGTTGGCGACCACGGCGACGAGCAGTATCAGCAGGATCCGCAACGGCGGTCCCACGAGCCAGTCGCCGAGCTCGGCGAGCGTCCGATTGTCGGTGGCGTCGAGGAGCGTCCGGCAGATGCGGCCCGGATCGTCTCCGCACACCGAGCTCAGACGCTCCGGGGAGACGTCTGCGAGCACGAGCACGAGCTACGACCGTAGCAAGAGCGGCCGGCGGCCCGTCATGCCGCCACCCCGCTCCGAGCGGCGCGCCGGCCGTGCCCGGCGCGCGCCGCCGGCCGCTACGCGTAGACGTCCGGCAGGTCGTTCTCGAACAGCACGACGTCCCCGCTGCGCGTCAGCTCGGCGAGCTTCGCGTGGGCGGCGGGGCCGTCGGGGAAGTGGAGGATCTGCTCCGCGCGGGCACCGGCGGCGCGCATCCCCTCGGCGACGTCCTCGCCGCGCGGGCCGATCAGCAGCGCGACGTCGGCGACGCCCGCGGCCAGCTCGCCGAGGCGGCGGTTCTCCTCCCGCTCGCGCTCGCCCAGCTCGACCATCCCGGGCGTCACGAGCACGCGGCGCGTGGCGGGGTGGTCGCGCAGCACGCCGAGCGCGGCGGCGGCGCCCTCCGGGTTGGCGTTGTAGGAGTCGTCGATCACGACGACGCCGGCCGCTCTGTTGACGATCGGAGCGAGACGGTGGTCGGGCGGCGTGACGCGGCCGAGCGCGCGTGCGACGTCGGTCAGCGCCAGCCCGCGCCCGACGCCGACCGCGGCCGCCGCCAGCAGGTTCGCGACGTTGTGCTCGCCGAGCAGGCGGGCGCGGACCTCGGCGCGCTGCTCGCCGGCACTGCCGCTCGCACCAGCCGCGCCGCGCTCGCCGTCCGCCGCGCCCGCTCTCACCACCACCGTGAAGATCGTTCTGCCGTCCTGCAGCCGCACGTCCTCGGCCCACACGTCGGCCTCGGGGTGGGGGGCGGGGGCGAACAGGAGCGTGCGCGCGGCGCTGCGGGTGCGCGCGACGCGCAACGTGCGCTCGTCGTCGGCGCGCGTGACGAACAGGCCGCCGTCGGCCGGCAGCGAGTCGGCCAGCTCGCCCTTCGCCTGCTCGGTCACGTCGAGCGACCCGAAGCGCTCCAGGTGCGCGGGGCCGATCGCGGTCAGCACCCCGACGCGCGGATGTACCAGCTCGCACAGCTCGGCCACGTCGCCGGTGCGATAGGCGCCCATCTCGACGACGAACGACTGGTGCTGCGGCTGCAGACCCTCGTTGATCGCGCGCACGACGCCGAGCGTGCTGTTGAACGACGCCGGCGTCGGATACGACGGCCCGAGCAGGTCGAGCACCGCCGTCACGCACGCCTTCGTCGTCGTCTTGCCGTAGGAGCCGGTGATGCCGACGACGAGCGGTCTGACGTCGCGCAGGCGCTGCTGCGCTCTGCGCACGAAGCGGCGGTTGTCGGCCTGCTGGACCGGTCTCAGCATGTTGTTCACGACGCCGCCGAGCAGCCACGGCGCCAGCAGCAGCAGCAGCGCGCCGGCCGCGCCGGTCACGGCGGGCGCCCACTGCTGGCCGCCGCCGATCGCGACGACGATCGCGAGGACCAGCGCGCAGACCGCCAGCTGCAGCCCGAACAGCCGTCTGGCGCGCGGCGTGAAGACGAGCGGCTTGATCTGCTCGCGCGACCAGATGACGCGCGCGGCGCGGGCGGTCATCGCCACCAGCGCGACCGCGATCACGACGCCGATCGCTTCGGCGGCGGCGCCGGCGAGCGCGGCGGCGCCGCCCGCGACGAGCACGAGCCCGGCCTCGGGCAACGCGAGCCGCACCGCGTAGGCCTGGCCGATCCACAGATACAGCCGGCGCGCCTCGTAGTGCTCCTGCTGGAAGACGTGCAGCAGCAGGTGCGACGCGCCGCCGACCGCGATCAGCGCGCCGATCGCGACGAGGACGGAGGTGAGAAGCGTCATGAACCTGCCTGGGTGAGGAAGTGCGCCGCGACCACGTTGAAGTGGGCGGCCTGCTCGGCGTAGGCGAAGTGGCCGCCGGATCTGAGCACGACGAGGCCCGCGCCCGGGATCTCGCGCTCCATCTGCTCGCCCATCCACAGCGGGGTGGCGTCGTCGTCGGGCCCCCAGATCAGCAGCGTCGGGGCGTCGACGAGGGGGAGACGGGGTCTGATGTCCTCGGCCAGCACGGTGCGCAGCGTCCCGCGCAGCGCCTCGGGCGCGGCGAGCCAGTCGGCCGAGCCGGCGCGCGCGCGGATCTTCTGCTGCAGGCGCTTGCCGGGCGGGCCGCCGATCGCTCCGACCACGCGGCCGACCTTCGCCATCCCGACCTTCGCGTAGTACGAGAGCGGGCGTCTGGGCTTGATCCCGACGGCGCCGGTCAGGACCATCCGCTCGACGCGGTCGCGGGTGGCGGGATCGGACGCGAGCACGATCGAGATCGCCGCCCCGCGCGAGTGGCCGACGAGCGCGAAGCGCTCGATCCCGAGCTGGTCGGCGAGTCTGATCACGAGCTGCGCGTAGTCGGCGTTGCCCCACGCGGCGGGGACCATGTCGGACTCGCCGAAGCCCGGCAGGTCGAGCGCGACCAGCTCGAGCTGGTCGCTGAGCCCGGCGAGGATCGAGCCGACCGCGTCGATCGAGGCGCCCCAGCCGTGCAGCACGAGCACGACCGGAGGATCGGCGATCCCCGCGGGTCTGGTGTGCAGGACGCGCAGGCGCAGGCCGTCGACGGTGACGGTCGTGGTCGGGGAGGTCGCGGGCACGACCCGGAATGATCGCAGCCTTGTGCAGCTGCAGTGGTTCGTATGCGGCGCACCGAAGAACCGGCCGAAGGCGGTGCGGTCGGTCTCAAGCGGTACCCTCCCGCCCCATGCCTCTCCCCTCCGGACAGACCGTCGGCGTCGTCTTCGGCGGACCCTCCGTCGAGCACGACGTCTCGATCATCACCGCCCAGCAGGCGATGGCCGTGCTCTCCGAGCGCCACGCCGTGATCCCGCTCTACGTCGGCAAGGACGGCCGCTGGTGGACGGGCGAGGAGCTGCGCGACGTGTCCGCGTTCACGCAGTCGCCGCCGCGCGGCGCGCGGCCGCTGGAGCTGCGTCTCGGAGCCGCTGACGGACCCTTCTTCGAGCCGTCGACCTCGCGTCTGCGCGGCGACAGAGCGCTGCCGATCTCGGTCGTGCTGAACGCGATCCACGGCACCGGCGGCGAGGACGGCGCGCTGCTGGGCGCGCTGGCGCTGGCGGGGATCCCGCACGCGGGCAGCGGCGTGGCGGCGTTCGCGGTCGGGATGGACAAGCATCTCGCCAAGACGGTGCTGAAGGAGGCGGGCCTCGACGTGCTGCCGCACCGCCGCATCGAGCGCGGCGAGTGGGAGCAGGATCGCGGCGCGGTGCTCAGCTCGGTCGAGGGCGAGATCCCGCTGCCGGTCGTCGTCAAGCCGGCGACGCTCGGCTCCTCGATCGGCGTCGCGCGCTGCGACCGCGCCGAGCAGGTCGAGGAGGCGCTGGAACTGGCCTTCGAGCTGGACCGCCAGGCGATCGTCGAGCCGTTCGCGACCGGCGCGACCGAGCTGAACTGCGCGGTCCTCGGCCGCCCCGGCGGCGAGCTGCGCGTCTCCGAGGTCGAGCGCCCGCTCGGCAGCGCCGACGGCCTCACGTTCGAGGACAAGTACCTGTCGGCCGGCGGCAAGGGCGGTGGCGGCGCGAAGGGCGGCGGTGCCAAGGGCGCTGGCGGCGGCGCGACCGGCGGCAAGGGCGGCGCGACGAGCGCCGGCAGCGCCGGCGCCGGCATGGCGTCGCTGGACCGCGTGATCCCCGCCGACGTCGACCCGGAGCTGCGCGAGCGCGTCCGCGCCGAGGCCGCGAAGGCCCACCGCGCGCTGCGCGTCGCAGGCGTCGCGCGCTACGACTTCTTCGTGCTCGATGAGGACGATCCCGCCCGCCCCGCTCGCATCTGCGTCAACGAGCCGAACACGGTCCCCGGCTCGTTCGCCTTCTACCTGTTCGAGCCGAAGGGCCTGTCGTTCCCGGACCTGCTCGACGAGTTGCTCGCGATCGGCCTCGCGGAGGCGCGCGAGGAGCGTTCGACGACACGCAACTTCGCCTCCGCGCTGATCGACCGTCACGCGAGCGCGGCATGAGCCGCGCGCTGGTCGCCTACGGCGGCCGCTCGCTGGAGCGCGAGGTCAGCGCCCGCTCCGGCCACCAGGCCGCGAAGGCGCTGCGACAGCTCGGCCACGCGGTCGAGCTGGTCGACGTCGGCGCGGACTTCGTCGACGTCGTGCAGCGGGCCGAGCCCGACTTCGTCTTCGTCGCGCTGCACGGGGTGGGGGGCGAGGACGGCACGGTCCAGGACCTGCTGGAGATCCTGCAGGTGCCGTACACCGGCTCCGACGCGCTCGCCTCCGCGATCTGCCTCGACAAGCACACGTTCAAGAGCCTCTGCGAGCTGCGCGGCGTGCCGACGCCGTCGTGGCACTCGTTCACGAAGCAGGCGTTCGCCGACTACGGCGCGGGCAAGACGCTCGACGCGGTGTGGGAGCAGTACGACGGTCGCATGGTCGTCAAGCCGGCACGCCAGGGCTCGTCGTTCGGCCTCTCGGTCGTGCAGGAGCGCGCCCAGCTCGGCGCCGCCGTGCTCGGCGCGATGAGCTACGACGACCGCGTGCTGCTGGAGCGCTTCGTCCCGGGTCGCGAGCTGGCCGTCACCGTGCTCGGCCCCGCCGACGCCCCCGAGCCGCTCCCGGTCGTGGAGATCGTGATGGCGGACGAGTTCTACTCGTTCCAGGCGCATTACGAGATCGGCCAGTCCGAGGTCCGCCTCGCGGGTCTCGCCGACGCGCTGGAGGCCCGCGTCCGCCAGGTCGCCGCCGACGCCTACAGTGCCGCCGGCTGCCGCGACTTCGCCCGCGTCGACATCCGCCTGGAGGGCGAGGACCCCTATGTCCTGGAGATCAACACGATCCCCGGCTTGACCGAGACCGGCCCGACCCCGCTCGCAGCCGAACACGCCGGCCTCACCTTCCCGCAGCTGATCGAGCGGATCTGCGCGCGGGTGATCGGCGGCTGAGACCGACCGGTTCCAGGGCAGCGGCAGCTCGCGTCCGGCGCGTTCGATCGCAGCGCGCCCGAACAGCGGCGTGGTGAACCGTTTGCGCTCAGTCCTGCGCGGGCGGTGGTTCGCAGTCGCCGTCGCGCTTGTCCGCGCGCGTCGGCCTGTGGATCGCCAGGACCGGCACGTGGGTGCACTTCAGCAGGCGGCGCTGGACTGACTCGATCGCGGCGCCGATCGGCCCGTGCTCATGCGCGGCCAGCACCACGAGGTCGTGGTTGCCCTCCTCGGCGCGCTGGGCGATCAGATGGGCGGCGTCGCCGTGCAGCAGCTGCGTCGTCACCGGCAGGTCGGGCGGGATCGCGTCGGTCAGCTCGCGCAGGCGCTCCTCCGCGGCGCGCTCGGCGCTGCCGTCGGCCGGCGGGGCGAACAGTCCGACCTGCGTCCACGCGGGCGCCGGCACGACGACGGTCAGCAGCGTGAGTCGGCCCCTCGTCGCGCGCACGATCTGGACGCCGAGCCCGACAGCGTCCCACGCCTCGGGGGTGCCGTCGACGGCGACCAGCACGTTGCGCGCGGAGATCTCGGTCAGCTGATGGCGCGGCTCATCGGCCGCGACCTCTTCCGGCAATGCGCTCACAGCTTCGACCTCCTCCATGACAGCTCTCCCATCGCCACTCATGCTTTCCCTCATTGTGGCAGCCAGCCCATCCCGTCCCGCCCCACAACCGCACGAATCGTGTGCGCCCCCTAGGGTCCAGACATGTCCCGCCGCTCGTCTCACGGCCCGACTGCGATCCGCCGGCGGCGGATCGCGTTGCTGCTGATGGCGGTGCTCGCGCTCGTCGTCGGCGTGGCTGTGGGGGCCTCCGGGGGAGGGGATGGGGGCAACGGCGAGCGGGCCGGATCGGGTGCGGAGCAGGGCGCTCCGAGCAGCGGCGGCAAGGCGAGAGGCGCCGCGGCGAGCGACGGCGACGACGCCGCCGACGCGCCCGCGCCCACCCCCGCCGAGCGCGCGCAGGCGCAGGTCGCGCGCATGTCCCTGGAGCGACAGGTCGGGCAGTTGCTGGTGATCTCGTTCTCCGGCACGCGTGCGCCCGCGTACGTGACCCAGGCGCTGCGGGCGGGGAGAGCTGCGGGGGTGATCCTGTTCGGCGGCAACGCGCCGTCGGCCGCGTCGGTGCGCGCGCTCAGCGCGAGCGTCCAGCGCGCCGCGGGCGGCGATGCGATCGTCAGCCTCGACCAGGAGGGCGGCGACATCCGCACGCTGAAGTTCGCCCCGCCGCAGAATGGTCAGGCGAGCCAGCCGGACGCGCGCGCAGCCCGCGCCAGCGCGAGAACGACCGCGGCCGCCCTGCGCGACGTCGGCGTCGACGTGACGCTCGGCCCGGTCGCCGACGTCGCCGCCGGCACGCCGGGCTCGTTCATGGCCGGCCGCGCCTTCCCCGGCGATGCCGACGCCGTCGCGGACTCGGTCGGGGCGGCCGTCGGGACGTACCTCGACGCGGGGATCGAGCCGGTTCCCAAACACTTCCCGGGCGTCGGCGGCGCTACGCAGAACACCGACTTCGGCTCCACCGCCGTCGAACGCACCAGCGCCCAGCTGCGCGCGCGCGACCTCGTGCCTTACCGCGCCGCTCTCGACGCGGGCGCGCGGATCGTGATGGTCGGCCACGCTCGCTACCCGCGCGTCGACCCCGACGACATCGCCTCGCAGTCGCGCGCGATCGTCACCGGCCTGCTGCGTCAGCGGCTCGGCTTCGACGGCGTCGTGATGACGGACTCGCTCGAAGCGGAGGCGGTCGACGCGGCGACCCCGGGCGACGGCGACGTGGCCGCCGCGGCGCTGCGCTCGCTGCAGGCCGGCGACGACCTGATGCTGCTGACCGGTCCCGGCTCCTTCCCGCGCGTGCGCGAGGCGCTGATCGCCGCAGCCCGCCGCACCCCGGCGATCCGCGCCCGCGTCGCCGAGTCAGCCGCGCGCGTCGTGGAGCTGCGCGCCCGCCTCGCCCGCGCACGCTGAGGGCGCCCACACCCGGCTGCGTGCCGACGCCCGCCGCGTGCGATTGGACATCAAGGGCATCAAAGTAGTCATGCCGACCAGATTGGTGCGGAAGGTGTAATATGGCGAATCCGTATCCGATTTCGACCGTTTCTGGGAGGATCCTGTGAAATCACGCACCCCCGTCGTCCTCGTACTGCTCGCAACGCTCGTCGCCCTCGTGGTCGCCGGCTGCGGCGGCTCCTCGGACGAGAAGGGTGGGGGCGACTCGGCGAGCGGCTCCGGCGACGCTTCGACCGAGCTCTCCCTCGTGGCGTACTCGACCCCCGAGGTCGTCTACGACGAGATCATCCCCGACTTCAACAGAACCCCTGAGGGCAGAGGCGTCGGCTTCAAGAGCTCCTACGGCGCCTCCGGCGACCAGAGCCGCGCCGTCGAGGCCGGGCAGAAGGCCGACTACGTGACCTTCTCGACGGAGCCCGACATGACGCGCCTCGTCGACGCCGGCATCGTCGGCGACGACTGGAACAGAGGCGCCAACAGAGGTCTCATCACGACCTCGCTCGTCTCCTTCGTCGTGCGCAAGGGCAACCCCAAGAACATCAGAACCTGGGACGACCTCCTGAGACCCGGCATCAAGGTCCTGACGCCGAACCCGTTCACCTCCGGCGCGGCGAAGTGGAACCTGCTCGGCGCCTACGGCGCGGCGGCCAGAGGCGGCAGAGATCCGCAGGCCGGTCTCGACTACGTCAGAGAGCTGATCACGAGACACGTCGAGGTGCAGGACAGATCGGGCCGCGAGGCGCTGCAGAACTTCGTCAGCGGTGACGCCGACGTGCTGCTCTCGTACGAGTACGAGGCGACGACCGCGCAGAAGAAGGGCGAGGACGTCGATTACGTGATACCGGACGACACGATCAAGATCAACATCGACGCCGCGACGACGAGAGACGCGCCGGAGCAGGCGAGAGCGTTCCTCGACTACGCGCTGTCGGAGCCCGCGCAGCAGCGCTTCGCCGACTGGGGCTACCGCCCGGTCAACGAGAGAGTGCTCGCCGCCAACAAGGACAAGTTCCCGGATCCGTCGGGCCTCTTCACGATCGAGGACCTCGGCGGCTGGTCGAGAGTCAACGAGGAGTTCTTCGACATCGACAACGGTTCGATCGCGAAGATCGAGGATGAGGCGGGAGTGTCGACGGCAAAGTGAGCACGACTGCGATCCCTGATCGCGTCGCGACGAAGCGACGCCCGGCCTGGCGCTCCACCGGAGCGCTGGGCCTTGGCGTTGCCACGTTGTGGCTGTCGATCATCGTCCTGCTTCCCCTCGCCGCCGTCGTGGTCCGTTCGACCGACGGCGGTTTTGGCACGTTCTGGGACGCCGTCTCCAGCAGACAGGCGGTCTCCGCGTTGCGCTTCACCCTGCTGGTCTCGCTGCTGACCGCGGCGATCAACGCCTTCTTCGGCACGCTGATCGCGTGGGTCCTCGTGCGCGACAGATTCCGCGGCAAGTCGCTCGTCAACGCGCTGATCGACCTCCCGTTCGCGCTGCCGACGATCGTCGCCGGCCTCACCCTGCTGACGCTCTACGGCCCCAGAAGCCCGTTCGGGATCGACATCGCCTACACGCAGTTCGCCGTCCTGCTGGCACTGCTGTTCGTGACGCTGCCGTTCGTGATCCGCGCCGTCCAGCCGGTCCTGATCGAGCTCGACAAGGAGATGGAGCAGGCGGCGCTGTCGCTCGGGGCGCGCAACAGCACCATCTTCCGCCGCATCGTGCTGCCGAACCTCGTGCCCGCGATCCTCAGCGGCGGCGCGCTCGCGTTCGCGCGCGCCGTCGGCGAGTTCGGCTCGATCGTGCTGATCTCCGGCAACATACCGTTCAAGACGCAGGTCAGCTCCGTCTACATCTTCAAGCAGATCGAGAGCGACGCGCCGATCGGCGCGGCCGCGACCGCGACCGTGCTGCTGGTCGTCTCGTTGATCGTGCTGATCGGAATCCGCGGCCTCGGTCGCTGGGGGGCCCGTCATGACCGTTAGCCGTCCGTGGCGCATAGCGCTGCGCGTGATCGGGCTCGCATACCTCGCGGCGCTGCTGCTGGTGCCCGTCGCGATCATCTTCTACCGCACGTTCGAGCACGGCGTGATGGCCGTGTGGGACTCGATCACGACGCCCGCGGCGGTCTCCGCGTTCACGCTGACGCTCGAGGTGACGCTGATCGCGGTGCCGCTCAACACGATCTTCGGGATCGTGATGGCGATGGCGCTCGCGCGCGGCAGATTCAAGGGCAAGACGGTCCTGAACGCGCTGATCGACCTGCCGTTCGCGGTCTCGCCGGTCGTGATCGGCCTTTCGCTGATCCTCGTCTACGGCGTCAGAGGCTGGTTCGGCGGCGCGCTCGCCGACGCCGGCATTCAGGTGATCTTCTCGACGCCCGGCATCGTGCTCGCGACGATCTTCGTCTCGCTGCCGTTCGTCGTGCGCGAGGTGACGCCGGTGCTGAAGGAGGTCGGTAACGAGCAGGAGCAGGCTGCCGCCACGCTCGGCGCCAACGGCTGGCAGTCGTTCTGGCGCGTCACGCTGCCGGCGATCCGCTGGGGCGTCGCGTACGGGGTCGTGCTGTCGGTCGCCCGTTCGATCGGCGAGTTCGGCGCCGTCTCCGTCGTCTCCGGCAAGATCTCCGGCGAGACCGAGACGATGACGCTGCTGGTCGAGAAGCGCTTCTCCAACTTCGATCTCGCGGGCGCCTATGCGGCCTCGGCGCTGCTGGCGGTCATCGCGCTGCTGACGCTGCTCGCGATGACCCTGATCAAGCCCCGCCGGGAAGAGGAGGACCACGGATGATCGCCGTCGAAGGCATCTCCAAGCAGTTCGGCGAGTACACCGCGCTCGACAACGTGTCGATAGAGGTGCCGGACGGTTCGCTGACGGCACTGCTCGGCCCCAGCGGCAGCGGCAAGTCGACGCTGCTGCGGATCATCGGCGGGCTCGAGACGCCGGACACCGGCCGCGTGCTGATCAAGGGCGAGGACGCGACCAACGTGCCGCCGCAGCGGCGCGAGATCGGCTTCGTCTTCCAGCACTACGCCGCGTTCAAGCACATGACCGTGCGCGACAACGTCGCGTTCGGCCTGACGATCCGCAAGCAGCCGAAGGACAAGGTCGCCGATCGCGTCGACGAGCTGCTGAGAATCGTCGGCCTCGCCGGCTACCAGAAGCGCTATCCGAACCAGCTTTCGGGCGGCCAGCGGCAGCGGATGGCGCTGGCGCGCGCGCTCGCGGTCGAGCCGAGAGTGCTGCTGCTCGACGAGCCGTTCGGCGCACTCGACGCGAAGGTCCGTGCGGAGCTGCGCGACTGGCTGCGACGGTTGCACGACGAGGTCCACGTGACGACGCTGCTGGTCACCCACGACCAGGAGGAGGCGATGTCGATCGCCGACCAGATCGCGGTCATGGACAACGCCAGAATCGAGCAGTTCGGCAGCCCGCGCGAGCTCTACGACCAGCCCACGAACGCGTTCGTGATGGGCTTCCTCGGCCCCGTCAGCCGACTCGGCGACAAGCTCGTGCGCCCGCACGACATCACGCTCGCGGCGCAGTCCGACGGCACCGCGCAGGAGGCGATGGTCAGCCGCGTGATCCACCTCGGCTTCGAGGTCCGCGTCGAGCTGATGCTGACCAGCGGCGAGGCCGTCACGGCCCAGATCACCCGCACCGAGGCGGACGAGCTGGAGCTGTCGCAGGGCGACATCGTGTGGCTGCGCGCGGCCGGCGCGACCGTGCTGAGAGCCGAGGACGCGAGCGTCCCGGTGCCCGATGCGCCGGCCGCGGTCGACGCGGCATGAGCGTTTGGTGAGCTGACCTCAACTATTGACCGGCTCGTGCCGACCATACGGCACAGAGCCCGTCATGTCGTTCGACTCCGCCGACATCAGCGCCGCGCCCCGCGGCCCCTCCGCCAGCTCGTACCTGCGCGAGCTGGGGCTGTGGGACGCGTGGGTGTTCGCGGCCGGTGACGCGGCCCGCGCGCTGGGCGAGTGGCACGAGGCGACGCCGGCCGACGCGGCCGTCGCCTACGCGGTCTACCGGGCGGCGCTGGACCGCGAGGAGCGTGCCGCGGCGGTGCTGGCCGAGTGCGTCACGGACGGCAGGCAGGCCTGGCGCAGCGTCTTCGTGACGGTCTGAGCGCACGGGGCAGGATGGCCGCGGTCGCGCCGTCGCCCGAGCCCACCGCCGGCTCGTGTCGCTGCGCGCCCGGCCCGTCGCGCGCCGGTCCCGTACCGTTCGCCGCATGCCCGAGACGCTGCAGCTCCTCACCTACGACTACGTCCCCGACATCGTCGAGAAGCGCGGCCCGCACCGTGCGGGACACCTCGACGTGATCGCGCGCCTGCACGCCGACGGCCGCATCGTGATGGCCGGCGCCGTCGGCGACCCGATCCACGGCGGCCTGTTCGTCTGCCGCGACGTCGCGGCGGCCGACGCGGTCGTCGCCGAGGATCCCTACGTCGCGGCCGGCCTCGTCGTCAGCCACCGCGTCGAGCCGTGGACGGTCGTCACTCCGCTCTGACGACGAGCAGTCGCTGCAGCGCGTCGCGCAGGCGGGGTGGCATCTCGGCTGGGCGGCGGCGCTCGCGGTCGACGAAGACGTGGACGAACTCGCCGCTCGCGGCGGGGTGCTCCATCCCGGCCTTGAAGAGGCCGATCTCGTAGCGCACGCTCGATCTGCCGAGGTGGCCGACGCGCAGCCCGCCCTCCACGACGTCGGGGAACGCGAGCGACGCGTGGTATCTGCACGACGACTCCGCGCAGACGCCGATCACGTCGCCGGTGAGGATGTCGAGCCCGCCCTCGCGGATCAGCCAGGTGTTGATGATCGTGTCGAAGAAGGCGTAGTACTCGACGTTGTTGACGTGCCCGTAGACGTCGTTGTCGGCCCAGCGGGTGGGCATCTCGAGGCGCTGCGGGTAATCGTCACGCGTGTCGCTCGGCACGTCCGGGAACGTATCAGTGGCGCGCGCCGGGGGCCTGCGGATAGGTTGGGCCATGGTCCGTCTCGGCACCGCCCTTGCGCTCGTCTTCGCGCTCGCCGCCTGCTCCGTCTCACGACGCTAGGGCAGCCGCCCCGCCGTGCGCATCGACGCCGCGCCGGCGCCGAGCAGCAGCAGAAGGCCGGCGACGGCGAAGGCGGCCGTGACCTCGCGCTGCTCGTCTCTCGTGCCCAGGCGCGAGCCGAGCGTCTCGTAGATCGAGGACAGCTGCTGGTCGTCCTGGGCCTGGAACGCGCGGCCGCCGGAGGCGTCGGCGATCGCTTCGAGCGTCTCGGGGTCGGGCGGGACGGGCAGCGCAGGGGCGCCGAATCCGGTCGGGTTCGGGACGGTCGCGTCCCGCGTGCCGAGCGCGACGGTGTAGATCGGGATTCTCTCCTCGCCGGCCGCTCTCGCGACGCCGACCGGATCGCGCCCGATCGTCGTCGCGCCATCGGACAGCAGCACCATCGCGGCCGGGATCTTCTCGCCCTGGTCCTGCTGGCGCTGCAGCGTGTCGAGCGCGACCTGCAGCGCGTCGCCGGTCGCGGTGCCGCCGTCGGCGACCTGCGAGTCGATCGTCGTCTGGATCAGCGCATGGTCGCGCGTCGGCACCTGCGTCCCGTCGGGCACGTCGGAGTAGGTCGTCACGCCGACTCTGATCGACCTCGGGATCTGGTCGAGGAAGCGGCTCGCTGCTCTCTTCGCGGCCGTCATGCGGTCGGGCTCGACGTCCTGCGCGAGCATCGAGCGCGAGTGGTCGGTGACGAGCATGATCGACGCCTTCTCGATCGGGACCGCGACCGTCCGCTGCGGCTTCGCGAGCGCGAGCGCGAGCGCTGCAAGCGCCGCCAGCAGCAGCGCGGCAGGCAGATGGCGCTTCCATGCCGGCACGGTCCCGGCCGCCTGCTTCAGCGCCGCGACGCCGGTGAAGCGGACCGCGTATCTGCGCCCGCGGCGGCGGTTGGCGACCTGGATCGCGATCAGCGCGGGAACGGCCAGCAGCGCGAACAGGTACCACGGCGAGCCGAACGAGATGGCGAACACGCTCGTCATGACAGCCGCCGTCCCAGCGCCTGCAGCCAGTCGCCCTCGGTCGACAGGACGATCTGCTGGACCTGCAGCCGGCGCAGCTCGCGCGCGACCTTCTCGCGCCGCTCGCGCTCGATCTGCTCGAAGCGGTCGCGCACCGATCTGCGCGAGGTGTCGACCTCGATCCGCTCGCCCGTCTCCGGGTCCACCAGGGCGAGCCGCCCGACCGCGGGGACCGACGACTCGCGCGGATCGCGCACCTCGATCGCGAGCACGGAGTGGCGCTGCGCCAGCGCGCCGAGCGAGCGCGTCCAGTCGTCCTCGTCGCGCCAGTCGGAGATCACGACGACGAGGCCGGGCTGCGTCGCGACGCGGCCGATCCGCCGCAGCGCGCCGTTCAGCGCGCCCGGCTCGTGGTGGCCGTCGGGCGCGACGCCCTCCTCCAGCGCGCGCTGCAGCGCGACGAAGCCGGGCTTGGAGGCGCGCGGCGGGATCAGCCTCGGCGTGCCGGCGCCGAACGTCATCAGCGCGACGCGGCCGGCGCGGCGGATCGCAAGGCGCCCGATCACGTGCGTGACGCCCTCCGCGACGTCGGACTTCAACCGGTCCGCCGTCCCGAACGCCATCGACGGCGACAGGTCGAGCGCGATCCACGTCGTCAGCGTCCGCTCCGGCACGTGCAGCCGCACGTGCGGCACGCCCGTACGGGCGGTCGCGGCGGCGTCGATCTGGCGCACGTCGTCGCCGACCTCGTACGGCCGCAGCTGGGCCAGCTCGGTCCCGGAGCCGAGCCCGGCCGCGCGCCGATCGCCCGGCAGCGCGCCAGAGGCGCGCCGCGCGACGATCAGGTCGAGCGACTCGAGCAGGCCGTGCGGGATCGCGCCAGGACCCTGGCGGCCGACGGGACGCGTCAGACGCGGAGCGGGCATCTCATCGCGCTCCCGCGAGTTCCCGCCGACGCGGAGCGGTGCGGCCGGCCGTCGTGGAACTCGCGAGCCTGAGCATCAGGCCGCCGCCTCCGGCCGGCGCAGATGGTCCGACGGCGGCTCGCCGACGGCGGTGAAGACGCGGCCGAGCACGTCGTCGGCGGTCACGTTCTCCGTCAGCGCGTCGTAGGACAGCACGATCCGGTGACGCAGCACGTCGGGCGCGAGGTCGCGCACGTCGGAGACGGCGACGTAGCCGCGCCCGCGCAGCAGCGCCAGCGCGCGCGCCGCCTGCACGAGCCCGATCGGCCCGCGCGGGCTGGCGCCGTACTCGATGAACGGCGCGACGTCGTCGAGCCCGTACTTCTGCGGCCGTCGCGTCGCGTCGGCGAGCGTGACGGCGTACTGGATCACCTCGCGGTCGACGAGCACTCTGCCGGCGGCCTCGGCGAAGCGGTCGAGGTCGGCGATCGAGAGCCGCTCGCGCGGCGCCGCGACGCGGCCGAGCGAGCGGTCCACGACGGCAGCCTCCTCGCTCATCGTGGGGTAGTCGACCATCACCTTCATCAGGAAGCGGTCGATCTGCGCCTCGGGCAGCGGGTAGGTGCCCTCGGACTCGATCGGGTTCTGCGTCGCCAGCACGAGGAACGGGCGGGGCGTGGGGTGCGTCTCGCCGCCTATCGTCACCTGCTGCTCCTGCATCACCTCCAGCAGCGCCGACTGCACCTTCGCGGGCGCGCGGTTGATCTCGTCGGCGAGCAGGAAGTTGCCGAAGACGGGGCCGAGCTCGGTCTCGAAGCGGCCGGTGTCGGGTCGGTAGACGCGCGTGCCGACGAGGTCGGCCGGGACCAGGTCCGGTGTGAACTGGATCCGCTTGAAGGAGCCGCCGAGGACCTGCGCCAGCGTCTTGACGGTGAGCGTCTTGGCGAGGCCCGGGACGCCCTCCAGCAGCACGTGGCCACCGGCCAGCAGGGCGACCAGCAGCCGCTCCAGCATCGCGTCCTGGCCGACGATCACGCGCTTGATCTCGTGCAGCGCCTCCTCGAGCGCGTCGCGCGGCTCCTCCCTGCGCTGGAAGCGCTCCTCGGGCGCGGGAGCAGGAGCCGGGAAGCGATCCTCGGGCGGCTGGGGGTGGTCGAACGTCACGTCGGGTGGCTCCTTTCGGGAACTGGGGTGAAGATCAGATCGGGCGGCCGAACCAACGCAGCGAGAGGCCCGCGCCGGCGAGCAGCAGCAGCAGGCCGCCGGCGGCGAACGCGGCCGTGATCTGCCGCTGCTCGTCTCTGGTGCCCAGCTGCGAGCCGAGTCGCTCGTAGACGGTGTTGAGGCGGTCGGAGCTGGCGGCGGTGAACGTATCGCCGTTGCTGACCTCGGCGATCTGCGCCAGCGAGGCCGGATCCGGTGGGACCGACTCGACTCTCTGCTCGCCGGTTCTGGGATCGGGCACGGTGATCGTGCCGGCGTCGGTGCCGAACGCGACGGTGTAGATCGGGATTCTCAGCGCCGCGGCCTCGGAGGCTGCCGCTATCGGGTCGCTGCCGCGGACCGAGACGCCGTCGGAGATCAGCACGATCGCGGACGGCGGCCGTCTGCCGTCGACGCCCGGCTGGTTTCTCAGCACGGTCGTCGCGGTTCTGATCGCGTCGCCGGTCGCGGTCGTCCCGCTGACGGTGAGGCGGTCGATCGCGGTCGCGATGTCGGCGCGATCGCGCGTCGGGCTCTGCAGCACGGTCGCCGTCGTGTTGTAGGCGATCACGCCGATGTTGACCGCCTTCGGCACCTCGTCGACGAAGCGGCGCGCGGCACGCTTGGCGGCGATCATGCGGTTGGGCTGCACGTCGGTCGCGAGCATCGAGCCGGAGACGTCGGTGAGCAGCACGATCGACGCCCGCTCGACCGGCACCGCGACCGTCCGCTGCGGCTTCGCGGCGGCGACGATCAGCGCGGCGAGCGCGACGAGGAAGACGAGCATCGGCGCGTGACGGCGCCAGCCCGGCCGGCTCGGCGCGACGGCCGGCTGCATGCGGGGGGAGGCGAAGGCGGCGCCGGCGGCCCGCCGGTTGCGCTGCGCGAGCAGATACCAGACGGCGAGCAGCGGGAGCGCGGCCAGCGCCAGCAGGACGAGCGGCGCGGCGAAGCTCATGGCGCGTCTGCGCGGTCTCCCAGCGTCACGTCGAGCGTGACGTCTCTGCCCCCGCGCTCCAGTTCGACCTGGACTCTCTGGCCCGGCTCGCTTCTGCTGATGCTGGCCGCGACGTCGGCGGGCTCCTGGACGCCCATGCCGTTGACGCGCTTGAGCACGTCGCCGACGCGGATCCCGGCTCTCTCCGCCGGCCCGCTTCTTCTGACCTCCGCGACTCTCGCGCCGGCGGACGCGCCGGTCAGCGTGGTCGGCTGGGTCGAGACGCCGAGGTACGGTCGCGAGATTCTCTCGCCCCTCTGCAGCTTCGGGACGATCTGGCGGGCTGTGTTCGACGGCACCGCGAAGCCGATCCCGATGTTGCCGGCCTGGCCCATGCCGCTCGTCGCGATCTGCGAGTTGACGCCGATCACGTGGCCGCCGCTGTCGAGCAGCGGGCCGCCGGAGTTGCCGGGGTTGATCGGCGCGTCGGTCTGGATCACCTCGTCGATCTCGAAGCCGTTGGGCGCCGTGATCGAGCGGCCGAGGCCGGAGACGATGCCCTCGGTGACGGTGCGGTCGAGCCCGAACGGGTTGCCGATCGCGACCGCGAAGTCGCCGACCGAGACGTTGCGCGAGTCCGCGAACGAGAGCGCTCTGACGCCTCTGGGGATGCGGTCCGGCTCGATCGAGACGACGGCGAGGTCGGACGACTCGTCGGTGCCGAGCACGTCGCCGTCGATCGAGGCGCCGTCCTGGCCGAACTTGACGACCACGTGGTTGCTGGTGCCGACGACGTGGTAGTTGGTGACGAGCGTCCCTCTGGCGTCGATCAGGAAGCCGGTGCCCTGACCGGTCTGCGTGCTGATCGAGACGACCGCGGGGCTCGTGAGGGCGTAGATCGCACCTGCGCGCGTCTGGCCCGCCTGGGGTCTGATCGGTCTGCTCGAGAGCGCAGGCAGCGGCGGCGGTCCGTCGTCGCCGCCGCCGAAGAGCGTCAGCGCGGCGGCCACGCCGCCACCGGCGGCGACCAGCGCGATCAGGATCGCCAGCAGCACGAACGAGCCGCGCCGCGGCTTGCGTTCGGGCTGTTCAGGCGCGCTGCCCGCATCGCTGGCCGGACGTGGCGGCGGCGTGCGGTGCAGCGCGGTGGCGCCGTCGTCGCGAGCTTGATCGGACTCGGCCCGCCACTCGCCAGTCCAGAGATGTCTTGGTGACCCCATCGGTAGAGATGAGGCTACCCGGCCACTGAAAGACGACGTTAAGAGTCTCCAAGCCAAACCTGAACGTGTCGCGCACACATCGCACACATGCGATCGCGGTCGACGCCGGCGCACGGCAGATGAGCGTTCGGCCACATTTGTGACGAAGCGGTGAAGCGGCGCGTGCGATGTGCAGTTGCGAGGAATCCCGTCGCCCATGGGCTCCGACGACATCCTCCTCGCGCTCGTGGTCGCCGCCGCGTTGTCGTTCGACTTCACCAACGGCTTCCACGACACCGCCAACGCAATGGCGACGTCGATCGCCACACGCGCACTGAGACCGAGAGTCGCGGTCGTGCTCGCGGGCTTTCTCAACTTCGTCGGCGCGTTCCTCTCGATCGCCGTCGCGACGACGATCGCCAGAGGCATCGTCGACAACAGCGTGATCACGATGGAGATCATCCTCGCCGGTCTGCTCGGCGCGATCCTCTGGAACCTCGCGACATGGGCGCTGTCGCTGCCGTCGTCGTCCAGCCACGCGCTGATCGGCGGGCTCGTCGGCGCGACGCTCGTCGGCGACGGCTCGAGCGCCGTCAAGTTCGACGGGATCATCAGAAGCGTGATCGTCCCGGCGGTGCTGGCGCCGATCGTGGCGGGCGTCGTCGCGCTGACGGCGACCTACTTCGCCTACCGCGCGCTGGCGCGGCTGAGAGAGGACGACAAGCACGCGACGCGCAGCTTCCGGTTCGGCCAGATCGGCTCGGCCAGCCTCGTCTCGCTCGCGCACGGCACCAACGACGCGCAGAAGACGATGGGCGTGATCACGCTCGCGCTGATCGTGCACGGCTCGCTCAACGCCGACGACTTCACCGTCCCGCTGTGGGTCAAGCTCTGCTCGGCGACCGCGATCGCGGCCGGCACCTGCATCGGCGGCTGGCGGATCATCAACACCCTGGGGAGACGGATGACCGAGATCGAGGCACCGCAGGGCTTCGCGGCCGAGGCGTCGGGAGCGGGGACGATCCTCGCCTCGTCCTACTTCGGCTACCCGCTGTCGACGACGCAGGTCGTCGCCGGATCCGTCCTCGGGGCGGGGACCGGCAAGAAGCTCGCGTCGGTCAGATGGGGCCTGGCGGGGCAGATGGGGCTCGCGTGGCTGCTGACCCTGCCGGCGGCCGGATTGATGTCGGCGGCCGCGTACGAGATCGCCGACCTGTTCGGGATCGACTCGGCCGGACCGGTTGTGATCGCACTTGGCGCGGCGCTCGCCGCCGTGGCGCTGTGGACCTTCGCTCAGCGCACCCGCGTCACCTCGGCGGACGTCTGATGAGCGCCTTCCTGCAGTTCACGATGGCGTCGGTGATCGACTTCTCGGCGCTCTGGAAGATCTTCGTCGCGGCGTTCGTGGCAGGCGTCGGCGGCGTCGGCGCGCTGCTGATGGTGGTCGCCGGCACCACGCGAATCGAGCGCAACCAGGAGGGCGGCGGCGGTGTCGCCGTCGGCCTCGCCGGCTGGACCCTGGCCGTCGTCGGAGTCGCCCTGCTGGTCGGCGCGCTCGTCGTCGGGCTGATCGCGATGACGCACAAGTAGCAACAAGAGGCGGCCAAAGTGTGGCGGGTTCCACGAGGAATCTGTCACGCTGCCGCTCGTGATCGATGCGCACGTGTTGTTGCGGAGTCTCAGAGGTGACGTCCTGCGGACGCCTAGAGGCCGCTTCTGCGTTCGAGCGATCGAGGGCCGCCATGCTGTGGTTGACATCGTCGACCGAAGGGGAACGCGCGTAGCGCGGGTCGAGATCGCCGAAGTGCAAGACCTGCTGGATCAACTCGATGCGGGCGAAAGAATCTCGATCCAGCCGACAAGTTCCGACGATCGGAGAGCATTCCTAGGGCTCGCGCTGGGCGCGGTGCCGCAGGTTCAGCTGATCGATGGTCGGTCGATGTTCGCGAGACTTGATCCAGCCGCAGATGTCTCGACGTCTGTCCTTGGCGAGCTTGAACGACGGCTCGGCATGTGGGCTGACCTCGTGGATCAGGCCGATCCCGGCAACACGACCCCGCAGCAAGTCCGGGCACTCGACATCTACGGTGGACAGAACGGCATGTGGGTCGATCGTCGGCGCACAAAAGGGGTCGGCGGGCGACCCAGCGTGACCGTTAGCGTGATGCATACGGGACGTCACTACGCTGATGATGTGTCGGACACGGCGTTGCTGTATCACTACCCGAGAACTGCCCGAACTGGAGGTCGTGACGCCGCGGAGATCGCCGCCACAAGGGCTGCTTGTGAGCTGAGGCTGCCGGTCTTCGTGATCCTTCAGCATGGGGCAGTGCGCGAGGTGCGCAAGGCATGGGTGCTGACGTGGGATGACACCAACCGCGTCTGCTTGCTCGAGTTCGGCCCGACACTCCCGCGCGTCAGGTCATCGTCAGAGGTTGAGACAGATGACGGACCGCTCGAGTTGTTTGAGGACGTGAGACGTGACCTGCGTCTCGTGCGAGGACGTCCGAATCAGCAGCGCTTCAAGATCCACGTCGTTCGGCGCTATGGCGCGCAATGTGCGATTTGCCCGGTAACCGCATTCGAGCTGATCCACGCCGCTCACTTGGTGCCCGACGCGAGAGGCGGTACCGGCGACCCTCGCAACGGTCTCCCGCTGTGCGCCAATCACCATCTTGCGCTCGATCGCGGGCTGATCTCGATCCATCCCGAGTCGACAGCGATCGTTGTGGCAGAAGGACATAGCTCGACCTCGCTCAACATCACCCACATGGATTTGCTGCATCTCGCCCGCAAGCCGGCGACAGAGGCACTCGAATATCTGTGGGATGAGCAAGGGCCATCCGACTAACGCATGCACGTAGGATGGGTCGCATGCCCTGGCACGTCTATCTCTCCGGTGAGATCCACACCGACTGGCGCTTCCGGATCGCCAACGCGATCCTCGACGAGGACCTCGACGTCGAGGTCAGCGCTCCCGTCCTCAACCACGAGGCGAGCGACGACGGCGGCGTCAAGATCCTCGGCGAGCAGCCGACGCCGTTCTGGAAGGACCATGTCGGCGCCGGTCTCAACGCGATCCGCACGCGCACGCTGATCGAGCAGTCCGACGTGATCGTCGTGCGCTTCGGCGACGAGTACAAGCAGTGGAACGCCGCCTTCGACGCCGGCTACGCGGCCGCGCTCGGCAAGCCGCTGATCACGCTGCACCCCGAGCAACACGACCACGCCCTGAAGGAGATCGACCGCGCCGCGCTCGCCGTCGCGCGCGAGCCCGAGCAGGTCGTCGACATCCTCCGCTACGTGCTGATCGGGAAGCTGCCGAGAAGCTGAGGAGCGAACGCTGACACGCCCGTTGATTGACGGCGTCCGCGGTGGTGCACAATGGAGGTGACGAGGAGAGCGTGCCAGTTGCCGAACCCGTGGGTGGCCATCGGATCGACGGTCGAGCCTGTCTCGCAGGCACGGCTCATCGCGCGCGCTCGCGAACGCGTCTGGGAGGGCGGCCCGCCGCCGCGGATCCTGCGCCCGGTCGTGCTGGAGTCGTGGCAGCGCTCGGCGCAGGCCGGCGTCTTCGCCGAGCGCGAGGAGCTGCCGCCGCTGCTGACGCAGGAGGAGCTGGAGGAGCGCCGCGCGCGCCATCCGCTCGCCGCCGCGATGCCGTTGATCCGCTCGCTGCTGGTCGACGTCGCCGAGGACGCCCGCCACGTCGTCGCCGTCTGCGACGTGACCGGTCACCTGCTGTGGGTCGAGGGCAGCCGCGCGACGCAGCGCGCGGCGGAGGGGATCGGCTTCGTCGCCGGCTCGGACTGGAGCGAGGGCACGACCGGCACCAACGCGCCCGGCACGGCCCTCGAAGCCGACCATCCGATCCAGGTGTTCGCGGCCGAGCACTACCACCAGACGCACGCGTCGTGGATGTGCGCCGCGGCGCCGATCCACGACCCCGAGGACGGCAGACTGCTCGGCGCGGTCGACCTGACCGGCTCGTTCGACACCGCCCACCCCTCGACGCTCGCGCTCGCGAACGCGACGGCCAGAGCGGTCGAGGCGCACCTCGCGGCGCTCGGCGCGTGGCGTGACGCCGCGGCGCTGGAGACGGCGCGCGGCCAGGTCGGCGCAGGCGCGAGCCTCACCGTCGTCTCGCCCGGCGGTCGCCTCCTGGGCGACGACCTCGGCCGCCAGCGGGTGCCGCCGCCGACCGAGCCGGGCCGCCTGCGGATAGGCCGCACCGTCGTCGAGGCCGAGCAGCTCCCCAGCGCGCCGGGGTACTGGGTGCTGCGGCGGCAGGGGGGTCACTCCGCTCCGTCGCCGAGCAAGCTCTCCCTCCGCCTGCTCGGCACCCCCGCCGACGCGCTCGTCGCGGGCGGGCGGCGGCTCACCGTGACGAAGCGCCAGCTGGAGATCTGCGCGCTGCTGGCGCTCAGTCCCGAGGGGCTCGGCAGCGGCGAGCTGCGCGAGCTGCTGTACGGCGAGCAGGACGTCGCCGACGTCACGATCCGCTCTGAGCTGTCGCGCCTGCGCCGCACGCTCGGACCGGCGCTGGCGGCGCGGCCGTATCGCTTCGCCGCGCCGGTCGCGACCGACGTCGAGCACGTCGAGCGGCTGCTGCACGGCGGGGACCTGGCCGGCGCCGTGCAGGTCTACACCGGGCCGCTGCTGCCCGCGTCGGAGTCGCCGCGGATCGTCGAGCTGCGCGACCAGCTGCACCACGAGCTGCGCGCGGCGCTGCTCGCGGGGGAGGATCCGGAGGCGCTCTACCAGTGGATCGGCGCCCCGCACGGGGAGCGCGACGCGCCCGTCGCGCGGCGCCTCACCGCGCTGATCGACGAGCGCGACCCGCGCCACGCGACGGCGGTCGCCGTCGTCGAGGCGGACCTCTCGTCGCGACGCTGAGCCGCGGGCGCTTGAGCGGCGCGCCGCAGCGCCGCCACTCCTCGCCGCGCCAGGGGCGCACGCCTACGCCGCTCTGCGCGCCGCCGTTTCCGCGGTCGCGAGCGCTCGCGTGTAGCCGTCGGCGAGCTGGCCGAGCGCTGCCGTCCAGGAGCGGTCGCGGACCGCGTCGAGCCCGCCGTGGGTCAGCCTCGCGCGCAGGGCGGAGTGGTCTGCCAGCTCTATCAGCGCGTCGGCGAGCGCGTCCGCGTCGGGCGGGCAGAGCCAGCCTGAGCGGCCGTGTGCGATCAGCTCGCGCGGGCCGCCGACGTCGACCGACAGCACCGGCAGGCCGCTCGCCTGCGCCTCCAGGATCACCTGGCCGAACGTGTCGGTCTCGCTCGCGAACAGGAACAGGTCGGCGTTCGCGTAGGCGTGCGCGAGCGCGTCGCCGTCGAGCCAGCCGAGGAAGCGGGCGCTGTCGCCGAGCCGCTCGCGCAGCGTCGCCTGCTCCGGGCCGCCGCCGGCCAGCGCCAGGCGCAGCCGCGGATCGCGCGCGTGGGCGCGCTCGAACGTGTCGGCGAGCAGGTCGACGCCCTTCTCGCGCGTCAGCCGGCCGGCGTAGAGGACGACGATCTCGCCGTCGCCCGCGCGCTCGCGCAGCGCCGGCGAGAAGCGCTCGAGGTCGACGCCGCGATCCCAGCGGCCGATCTTGTCCGGCTCGATCCCCAGCTCGGCGAGCGAGGCGTCGGCCGCGCGACTGGGCGAGAGGACCCGGCCGCACTGCCCGTAGAAGACCGCGAGCGCCATCCCGACCGCCGCCTCGATCCGCTCGTCGGCGGTCCGCAGGCGGGCGTAGGCGCCGAGCTCGGTGTGGTAGGAGCCGACGACCGGAAGGCCCAGCAGCCGCGCCAGCAGCGCGGCGGCGATGCCGGCCGGGCCGGGGGAGACGAGGTGGACGAGGTCGTAGTTGCCGCTCGTCAGCGCCTCCGCGACGTCCGGCAGGCTCGGCACGCCGATTTCCAGCCCCGGGTAGAACGGCACGTCGACCTCCGCGACCGCCGGCAGGCGCCGGTCGACGTTGGGGTCGGTGCCGACGACCTCGACCTCGAAGCCGGGCAGCCCGCGCTCGCGGATCTCGTCGAGCGTGTGCGTGACGCCGTGCATCGAGCCGACGCCGTCGGCGACGAGCGCGACGCGGATCGGGTCGCGCTCGCGGCCGTCGAGCTTCTCCTTCTCGCGCGCGAGGAACGCTTGCGCGGGGATGTACGGCACGATCGGCAGCAGCGCCTCGAACAGCTCCAGCCCGACCGCGCCGATTCTGTCGACGTCGCCGGCGCTGTGGAGCGCGCGGTCGACGGCGGCGGCGAGCCGGCGCTCGTGCACACGGCGGGCGCGGCGGGCGAGGTCGGAGTGCGAGAAGTCCTCAGCCTGCATGCGCGCGATCAGCGCGTCGGCGTCGGGCTCGAAGCCGAGCGCGTCGAGCCAGGCGCGCAGCAGTCGGCGGCCGTCGTCGGGGCCGAGGCCGGTGCCCTCCTCGCCGCCGCGCTGCTCGCCCTCGCTCATCATCCGCTCGGCCATCTGCAGGACCGCGAACGGGTCCGGCGCATGCTCGCGGTCAGCGCCGATCGAGCGGGCGGCGAGCGCGATCGCCGCGTGCGTCCACTTCGCGGCGCTCCCCTGTCTGCCGTGCGCGCTGACGTTGCCGGCGCGCAGGTGGGCGAGGAACTGTTCGGGCGTGGCGGCAGGCGGCGCCTGCGTGAAGGTGCGGCCGACGTCGACGCCCGCATGGTCGTCGGAGCCGCCCACGCCCGTCCCGCCGTGGGTCTCGATGTAGACCGCGGCGGGAGCGTTCAGCTCCGGTGCGCGCGATCCGTTGCGGACCTCCCAGACGGGGAAGAGCTGTGCGAGCCGTCGCCGGTGGCGCGCGGTCAGCGGCGCCGCGACGGCGTAGAAGGGGTGCGCGAGCGCGCAGGCGATCTCGTTGCCGTGCAGATAGGCGGCGATCGTCTCGACGTCCTTGGCGTGCGCCTGCAGCCAGTCGTGGTCGTCGGGCGTGATGCCCCAGCAGAGCACGTGGACCGCCTGTTCCTGGTGGCGGAACCAGGTCGTCAGCTCGACCGAGGTGAAGACGCCGGGCAAGCCCTGGCGCTCCAGTTCGAGGCAGCCCTCGATCGTGTCGTGGTCGGTGATCGTGACGAAGTCCATGCCGCGTCGTCTGGCGAGCGCGTAGACCTCCGCCGGAGGCGTGGCGCACTCCGGCAGCCCGATCGCCCGCTGGACCCCGAGCTTGCTCAACTGACTCGCGGTCGAATGGCAGTGCAGGTCGGCTCGCGTCGCCGACGGCTCTGCCGTTGCCTCACGCTGCTCTCCCATGTTGCGCATGAGACCAAAATGGCGTGCAAATGGCCGCCTTTCGTGACCAGTTCGCGAAGATCGCGTGACCGGGGAGTGAACGACGGAGGCCCGGCGGATGTGCCGCCGGGCCTCGTCCATCGTTGAATTCAGACTACGCGGTGGTTCATCGCATGCCCGCCGCGACGCGCTCCTCGGGCTGTGCGTGATCGCCGACGGAGAGCTCGTGCACGACGCGCTCGGTGCGCAGCTCGTGGGCGCTGAGGCCGACGAGGGCGATCGCCGCGAGGGCGAGGCCGCCGGCGAGCGCGAGCGCGTAGACGACGTTCGCCGCGAACAGCAGGCTCATCGCGACGAGGCCGATGCCGACAGCGGCTGCGGTGACTGCGGTCGCCTGGTGGACGCGGTCGCGCACGACCGCGAGCGAGCCGAGCGCGACGAGGACCGCGATCGTGCCGACGGAGAACGCGAGCCATTGGATCCAGTTCGGTGTGAACGCCTGAGTGGCGACGACGAGGAACGCGCCGACGATGCCGATCGCGATGTTGGTGAGGTAGCGGATGCTCATGAGAGATCCTCCAGGTGAGTCGGAGGGATCGTCCGTCTAGGCCCTTGGTCTGGCGGGCGGTCCGCTGGTGAATGATTGTCCGACAACGAGTCTAGACCCTTAGACGAGGATCGAAACGTTGTGATCGTGTTGGCAACGCAACGGTTCTGCAACGTGCCCGGGCGTATGGTCGTTCGCGAGCCTTCCGCCTCACGGGCGGCGGGCGCGAGGAGACAATCCGTCACGTCACGAGGAGGCCGTCCATGGCCGTTGCTGTCCCGATGGCAGAAGCAACCCGTCGCTTCACCTCTGAACCGCGCAAGCTGCTGATCGGCGGCGAGTGGCGCGCGGCGCTGAGCGGCAAGACGTTCGAGACGTACGACCCCGCCACCGGCGCGGTGCTCGCGACCGTCGCGGAGGGCGACGCGCAGGACATCGACCTCGCGGTCGCCGCGGCGCGCAGAGCGCTGGACGGCCCGTGGGGCCGTCTCAACCCGTCCGAGCGCGGGCGCATCGTGCACCGCATCGGCGACCTGATCATGGAGCACGCCGACGAGCTGGCCGAGCTGGAGTCGCTCGACAACGGCAAGCCGAAGGCCGTCGCCGCGGCCGCAGACATCCCGCTCGCCGCCGACCTCTTCTGGTACATGGCCGGCTGGGCGACGAAGCTCAACGGCGGCACGATCAACCCGTCGGTCCCGTACATGCCGGGTGCGGAGTTCCACGCCTACACGCTGCGCGAGCCGGTCGGCGTCGTCGGCCAGATCATCCCGTGGAACTTCCCGCTGCTGATGGCGGCATGGAAGCTCGGCCCCGCGCTGACGACCGGCTGCACGGTCGTGTTGAAGCCCGCCGAGCAGACGCCGCTGAGCGCGCTGCGGCTGGCGGAGCTGATGCTGGAGGCCGGCGTCCCCGACGGCGTCGTCAACGTGGTCCCGGGCTACGGCGAGACCGCCGGTGCCGCGCTCGCCGCGCACCCCGACGTCGACAAGGTCGCCTTCACCGGCTCGACCGAGGTCGGCAAGCTGATCGCGCAGACCGCGACCGGCAACCTCAAGCGCGTCTCGCTGGAGCTCGGCGGCAAGTCGCCGAACATCGTCTTCTCCGACGCCGACGTCGACGCCGCGATCGCCGGCGCCGCGCAGGGGATCTTCTTCAACCAGGGCGAGGTCTGCTCGGCGGGCTCGCGCCTGTACGTGCAGGAGGACCAGTTCGACCGCGTCGTCGAGGGCATCAGCACGGCGGCCTCGAACATCAAGGTCGGCCATGGCCTCGACCCCTCCACGGAGATGGGGCCGCTCGTCTCCCAGGAGCAGTTCGACCGCGTCACGAGATACCTGTCGATCGGTGAGCAGGAGGGCAACCGCGCGACCGCCGGCGGCTCGGCGATCGAGGGCGACGGCTGGTTCGTGCAGCCGACCGTGCTCGTCGACGCGACCGCCGATCACACGATCGTGCGCGAGGAGGTCTTCGGCCCGGTGATCGCGGCGATGCCGTTCAGCGACGTCGACGACCTCGCGCGCCAGGCGAACGACTCCGCCTACGGCCTCGCCGCCGGCGTGTGGACGCGTGACATCTCCAAGGCGCACCTGCTGGCGAAGAAGATCAAGGCCGGCACCGTGCACATCAACAGCTACCACGTGTTCAGCGCGGAGCTGCCGTTCGGCGGCTACAAGCAGTCCGGTTGGGGTCGCGAGATGGGCGAGGAAGTGCTCAACAACTACATGGAGACGAAGTCGGTGATCGTCGGGCTGTAAGTCCAACGCGGCCGGCCATCGACCTGTGCCCCTGGAGGGGCACCAGCGGCAGTTTCGGTACCGCAGCGGTACCGAAGCTGCCGCTGCTCAGTCCAGCCCGCCGCCGAGCCACTTCCAGAAGCGCTCGGCGGGACGGGGAAGCTCGCGGCGCGGGTCGCGCACCGCGCGCAGCTCGCGCGTCAGCGGCACGTCGCGCAGCGGCAGCGCGTGCAGCGTCCCGACGCGCACCTCGGTCTCGACCGCCAGGCGCGACAGCAGCCCGAAGCCGCCGGACGCGAGCGCGCGCTTGACGCTCTCCGCGCTCGCCAGCTCCAGCCGCGGGGCCAGCTCGACGCCCGCCTCCAGCATCGCCGCCGCGGCGACCGTGCGCGTGCCGGAGCCCTGCTCGCGCGCGACGTAGGAGTCGCCGCGCAGCTCTCTCGCGCGCAGCGATCTGCGTCGCGCCCAGCGGTGCCCGTTCGCGACGACGACGACGATCGCGTCGCGTCTGACGACCAGCGCGTCGAGCCCGTCGAGCGGGTCGAGGCCCTCGACGAAGCCGATCTGCGCGCGTCGTTCGCGCAGCGCCAGCAGCACCTCCGTCGAGTTGACGATCGCGACCTGCGCGTGCACGGCCGGCTCGTGCTCGCGGAAGCGCGCGAGCCAGTCCGGCAGCAGGAACTCGCCGAGCGTGTGGCTGGCCGCGAGCGTGAGCGAGGAGCCGGCGTCGCGTTGGTGGCTGGCGAGCGCCTGCTCGGCGTCGCGCAGCGCGGCGAGCACGCGCTTCGCCTCCGGGTACAGGACGCGGCCGGCGGTCGTCGGGCGCACGCCGAAGCGGCCGCGCTCCAGCAGCGTGACGCCGACGCGTCGCTCCAGCGCCAGCACGCGCTTGGTCACCGCCGACTGGGTCAGGTCGAGCGTGTCGGCCG
Source organism: Conexibacter sp. CPCC 206217 (assembly GCF_030646165.1). Taxonomy (GTDB): domain Bacteria; phylum Actinomycetota; class Thermoleophilia; order Solirubrobacterales; family Solirubrobacteraceae; genus Conexibacter. Next base: position 103,564 of record NZ_JAUTDO010000010.1, read on the forward strand.
CGCCGCGCATGCTGGCCGCCTCGCAGGCGGCGACGAAGGCAGCCAGGTCGGGGCTCGGCAGCGGGTTTGCGATCGGTGCGACCATCGTCGCAATCCTTGCGCATCTCGCCGGCGATCGATTCCCGGTTGGAATACATGCGCGCCGATTCCGACTGGTACATGGCACCTGCGGCGGCGATCCTGATTGGCGTGCGAGTCGCTCCCAACTGGTTCACCGCCGCGATGGGCACCGGGATCCTCGCGAACGCCGCGATGCTGCTGCCGCTGGACGCGCCGGGCCTGCGCGCGTTCGCGCTCGCGACCTGGCTCGTCGCTGTGCTGCTGCTGGCGAGACTGGCCGGGGCGGCGCTGGAGCAGTGGCGGCGGGACCGTCGGGCCGGGCGCCCCGCGGCTCCGCGCGAGCTGGCCAGCGCGCCGTTCTGGGGCGCGCCGCCGATGGCGATCATGACGATCGCGACCGGCACGCTGCTGATCGGCCGCGACGTGCTCGGCGAGCAGCTCGCGCTGAGCCTCGCGCTGACGCTGTGGGGTGTCGGCACGCTCGGCGGCCTGGCGGCGGCGATAGCGGTTCCGCGCTGGCTGCTGAGCCATCCGCAGCGCAGACTCGACACCGTCTTCGCGACCTGGCTGCTGCCGGTCGTGCCGCCGCTCGTGTCGGCGACGACGGGCGCGGCGCTCGCCGCCCACGCACCGGCTGGGACGGCGCGACTGGTGCTGCTGCTGACCTGCTGCGTGCTGTTCGGCGTGAGCGTGCTGGCGAGCACGGCGATGGCGGTGCTGATCCTGCGGCGGCTGGCCGCGCACGGGCCGGGGCCCGCGCGGATGGTGCCGACGCTGTTCATCGCGCTCGGCCCGCTCGGCCAGTCGGTCACCGCCGCCTGCCTGCTCGCCGCGGCCGCTCCGGGCGCGCTGCCGGCATCGCTGGCGCGCAGCGGCGCGACGCTCGCGCTCGTCTTCGGCCTGCCGGTCTTCGCGCTCGCGATGGCGTGGCTGGCGCTCGCCGCGACCGCGACGTTGCGCACCGCCGCCGGCCCCGGACTGCCGTTCGCGGCGACCTGGTGGAGCTTCATCTTCCCGATCGGCACCTGCGTGACCGGCTGCTCCGAGCTGGCATCGCGCACCGGCGCCGCGCCGTTGACGTGGATCGCCGCGGCGCTGTTCGCGCTGCTGCTCGGCGCCTGGCTGACGGTCGCAAGCGCCACCGCCCGCCACGCGGTCGGGCGTCACATATCGCGCCGCGCCGCGGTGGCCGCGGCGTAGCGCTGCGGGCTGGGCGGCTCGGCTCGACGCCGCGGTCGCCCAGCGCGCCACGAGCAGCTGCGCCAGTTCGTGGTTGGCGGGGCCTTCGCCGACGGCCGCCGACGGCTACACCGTCTCCGACGCCTCCGTCAGCGCGGCCAGTTCGTCATCGGCCAGTCTCAGCGTCGCGACCGGCAGCAGTTCGGCGAGCTGCTCGGGGGTGCGGGCGCTGGCGATCGGGGCGCTGATGCCGGGCTGGGCGAGCAGCCAGGCGAGCGCGACGGCCGCGACGCTGGTGGAGTGCGCCGCGGCGATCTCGTCGAGCGCGGCCAGCACGGCCGGGCCTCTGGGCAGGTCGAGGTAGGCGGCGGCGCCTTCCGCGCGGGCGCTCTCGACGGTCTCACCGCCGGGCCGGTACTTGCCCGCGAGGAAGCCCATCGCGAGGCTGAAGAAGGGGAAGACGTCGATCCGCTCCGCGACCGCGAGGTCCTGCAGCGGACCCTCGAACGGGATCTCGGCGACGTTGCGGCGCTCGACGAGGTTGTAGTAGGGCTGCAGCGCGACATACGGCGCGAAGCCCTCGCGCGCGGACACCTCGAGCGCTTCCGCCAGCCGCGCGGGCGTGAAGTTGGAGGCGCCGATCGCGCGCACCTTGCCCTCCTTCACGAGCGCGTCGAAGGCGCCGAGCGACTCCTCCAGCGGCACCTCTCTGTGGTCTTCGTGCGCGTACAGGAGGTCGATCTGGTCGACCTGCAGCCGCCGCAGCGAGTCCTCGGCGAACGTGCGGATGTTCGGCGCCGTGAGGCGGTCGAATCTGCCGGCCTTGGTCGCGACGAGGATCTGGTCGCGGTTGCCGCGCGCCTTCATCCAGTTGCCGATGATCGTCTCCGACTCGCCGCCGGAGTTGCCCGGCAGCCAGTGCGAGTAGGAGTCGGCAGTGTCGACGTGGTTGCCGCCGGCGGCGGCGTAGGCGTCGAGGACGGCGAACGACTGAGCCTCGTCGGCGGTCCAGCCGAAGACGTTGCCGCCGAGCGCGAGCGGGAAGAGGTCGAGGTCAGTCCAGGATGCGGTCGTCATCGAGCGAACCTACCACCGCAGGTGCGATCAGCGGGCGCGGGCCAGCGGCGGCGTGACACATGCGCCGTCGCATGCGTACTATCTCGATCCACATGGTCAAGGATCGAGTCCAGCTGACCGTCGTGGTCGGCAGCGCAACGCCGCCCGGCCGCCTGCGCCGCGCCGTCGAAGAGGCGCTCGCGCGCGCCGAGCGGGAGGGCACGGTCGAGACCCGCCTGATCGACCTCGCGGAGGTCCAGATCGCCTCCGCGAACGGCACGCCCGCCGATCAGCTCGGGGACGACACCGCCGCGGTGCTCGCGTCGCTCGCGGACGCCGACGCGGTCCTGCTCGCGACCCCGGTCTACCGCGGCTCGTTCACCGGCGTGTTGAAGAACCTGCTCGACCACGTGCCGATCCCGGCGCTGGAGGGCACGCCGGTCGGGATCGTCGCGATGGGCGCGACGCCGCACCACTTCCTCGGCGCCGAGAGCCACCTGCGCGACGTGCTCGCGTTCTTCGGCGCGCTGGTCGCGCCGGTCGGCGTCTACCTGACCTCGGCCGACTTCGCCGACGGCGTCCCGATCGACGCCGCCGCGGAGGATCTCGACACGCTCGTCACGGGCGTGGCGGAGCTGGCGCGCGCGACCGGCGGGATCCCGCTCGGCGGCCCGCGCCCGCTGCCGGTGCGCCCGCGCCCGCGCGCCGCTCAGGCCGGCTGAGCGACGCGTCCGGAAGCGCGGCGCCGGTCCGCGCCCGCCCCGCTACCGCTCGGCCACGAACCGCAGCCCGTTGCCGAACGGATCGGTCGCGAACAGCGCGCCGTCGCTCTCAAGCGCCGGCGTGCCGGCGGCGGCGAGGCGATCGCGCACGGCCGCGAGCGCGTCCGCGTCGGGCAGCGAGATCTGGAAGCGGTCCAGCCCGCGCGTGTCGGGATCGTTCGGCACGCCGTCGGCGCTCGCCCAGGTGTTGAGGCCGAGGTGATGGTGGTAACCGCCGGCGGAGACGAACAGCGCGCCGGGGTATCCGCGCACGACCACGTCGAAGCCGAGCACGCCGTTGTAGAACGCCTCGGCCTGCTCGATGTCGGAGACCTGCAGGTGGACGTGGCCCATGCGCGCGCCGGCCGGGACGCTCGGGTTCGGCGTCTCGGACGTCACGCCGGGCGGCATCTCGTCGATGATCGCGTCGATGTCGAGCGGCAGCGTCGCCATCTTGATCTGCCCGTCGGGCTCGTGCTCCCACTCCGCGCGCGGGCGGTCGCGGTAGATCTCGATCCCGTTGCCCTCCGGGTCGGTCAGGTAGAGCGCCTCGCTGACGAGGTGGTCGGAGGCGCCGTCGAGCGGGTGCCGCGCGGTCGCCAGGCGGCGCAGCGCGAGTGCCAGGTCGGCGCGCGAGGGCAGCAGCAGCGCGAGGTGGAAGAGGCCGCTGGAGCGCCGCGGGCGCGGTGCGGCGTCGGCGCGCTCGACCAGTTCGATCAGCGGCGTGCCGTCGGGCGCGCCGAGCGTCGCGGCGTCGCCGTCGCGGGTGAGCGGGACGAGCCCGATCACGCGCTCGTAGAAGTCGGCCGTGGTGGCGAGATCGGCGACGGTCAGACGGACCGGGCCGACGGAAGTGGCTGCGGGAAGTGAAGGTGGCATGCGCTCGCTCAGGTCATTTGATTGCGCACACAACAATAGCAATCGCCGGTAGAGCGCGCGCTGAATCGGTCGGCGACATGCTCGCGAGGACGCCGTCGTGCCCATACGTGCGCTACATCACACCCCACATGGGCAGACGTTCGGATTCCGTTAAGCCCGCTCTCATCGAGCGTGGGAACCCTCGAATTCATGGTTGTTTCCTGTTCCCGGAGCACGACGTGAGCGCGGAGTTCATCGCCGCGTACGCCGGCAGCTCCGTCGCGCAGGCGGCGCTCGTCGCCGGGGCGACCGCGTCGGTCGCGCCGGTCTGGATGCGCGCGCTGCGCCACCGTCTCTTCGCGCTGCTGCCGCTGCTCTCGCTCGTCGGCGTCGTGGTGCTGCTGCGTCTGCACCCGCAGTGGGCCGACAGCTTCGCCACCGTCGCGCTCGTCTGCGTGCCGCTGCTGGCGCTGATCGGCGCCGCGCGCGTCGGCCCGCTCGCGCTGCTGATAACCGTCGCGTCGCTCGCGATGGTGCTGCACGACGGCCACTCGCTCGCCGGCCAGCTCGCGGCGCTGACGCTGATCGGCGGCAGCTGCATGCTGCTCGGCGCGCTGCTGGTCGAGCTGACGCCGCCGCAGTGGCTCGGCGCCGGCATCGTCGCGATGGCGGCCGCCGACTTGATACTCGTCGCCAGCGGCGTGCTCGGACCGGCCAGCGACGTGCTCAACGCGGCCGGTGTCAGCGACCACCTGCCGCAGTTGCAGCGGGTCGAGATCGGGCCGTTGGAGATGGGCTACGGCGACGTCTTCCTGCCCGCGCTCGTCGGCGCGCTGCTCGCCGCCCGCGCCCGCCCGCGCACGTGGGCGGCCGGTCTGACGCTGCTGTTCGCGCTCGCCGCCGGGCTGATCTTCCTCGCCTTCGACCGCCTCCCGGCGACCGTCCCCGTCGCGCTCGCGCTGCTCGTCGTCGAGGCCGGCGGCGTCGGGCGGGAAGCGTGGCGACGGCATCGCGGGCGCAAGCGGGCCGACGGCGAGACAGCGCGGGGTCGCGCACCTGCCGAGGCGGCGCCGGACGTCCCCGCGCGCGCCGCAGCCGCGTTGCGCGTCGCGACCTCCCCGGCACCGCCGCTGCGCGTTCGCATGAACCCCGCCGCCGCGTCGCTTCCGGCCGAAGCCGCGGCCGCCGAGCGCTAGCCTCACTCGCATGGCACCCATCGACGTCGCGATCGCGGGCGGGCACGGTCAGATCGGCCTCCGCCTCGGCAAGCTGCTGGCGGCACGCGGGGATCGCGTGCGCGGGCTGATCCGCAATCCCGACCAGGCCGACGACCTGCGCGCCGTCGGCGTCGAGCCGGTCGTCGTCGACCTGGAGAAGTCGGATCCGCAGGCGATCGCCGCGGCCGTCGCGACCGCCGACGCCGTCGTCTTCGCGGCCGGCGCCGGCCCTGGCAGCGGCGAGGCGCGCAAGGCGACGATGGATCGCGACGGCGCGATCAAGCTGATCGACGCCGCCAAGGCGAACGGGATCGAGCGGTATCTGATCGTCAGCTCCCGAGGAGCCGACGCGACCGCGCACGGCGATGGCTTCTCCGCCTACGTGCGCGCCAAGGGCGAGGCCGACGAGGCCGTCAGAGCGAGCGGCCTGCAGTGGACGATCGTGCGCCCCGGCGCACTCGTCGACACGGTCGGCACCGGCCGCGTCGACACCAGCACCGGCGACGGCGAGATCCCGCGCGACGACGTCGCCGCGATGCTCGTCGCCCTGCTCGACGCGCCCGCGACGGCCGGCAGAACCTTCCTGCTCGTCGGCGGCGAGACGCCGATCGACCAGGCCGTGGCGGGCATCGCCGCGTCCTAGTGGCGTGTCAGGCAACGTTCGCCGGACACACCACTAGCCGCTCCCGATCAACCCCGCCACCCGCTCGCGAAATGCGACGAACTGCGGCGTCGCGCGCAGTGCCGCGGTGCGCTGATCGGCGGCGAACGGGACCGGCTCGTCGAGCACGACGCGGCCCGGCCGCGGGCTCATCACCAGCACGCGCGTGCCGAGGTAGACGGCCTCCTCGACGCTGTGGGTGATGAAGAAGGCGGTCTTGCCGGAGCCGAGCCAGATGCGGTGCAGCTCGTCCTGCAGGCGGTCGCGTGTGAGCGCGTCGAGCGCGCCGAACGGCTCGTCGAGCAGCATGATCGCCGGGTCGTTGGCGAGCACGCGCGCGATCTGGCAGCGCTGCTGCATGCCGCCCGACAGCTCGTACGGCGCGGCCTCGGCGAAGTCGCTCAGGCCGACCAGCTCCAGATACCGTGCGGCGATCCGGTGCCGCTCGGCGCGCCCCACGCCACTCAGCCGCGGCCCCAGCTCGACGTTCTTGCGGACCGACAGCCAGGGGTACAGGTTCGCCTGCTGGAAGACGACGCCGCGGTCCGGCGAGGGCGCGACCACGCGCTCCCCGCCGACGGCGATCGTCCCCTCCGTCGGCGTCAGGAAGCCGGCGACCAACTGCAGCAGCGTCGTCTTGCCGCAGCCCGACGGGCCGACGATCGCGACGAACTCACCCGCCGCGACGGAGAGGTCGGTCGGCGCGAGCGCCTGCACCTCGGCGCCGCGCCCGCGATAGCGGTGCGCGACGCCGTGCAGGACGACCGCGTGGTCGCCGTCGAGGCTCACTTCGCGGCGGCCTCCTGCGCGAATCTCGGGTTGACGCCCTCGACGTACTTCGACTCCTCCTGGATCGCCGGGATCTGCCCGAGTCTCTGGTTGAACTCGGCCGCCTCGAAGAGGTTTCTGGCGACGCCGCCGCCGAGGTAGTCGGGGCCGGCCTGCTCGGCGGCGGTCAGGAAGATCAGGCCCGCGAGCTGCGGCGTCACCTCCTGCGGCGTGATGTTCAGCTCGGCGCCGATCGCTCTGGCGGCCTCGTCCGGGCTGTCCTGGATCAGTCTCACCGCTCTGTCCTGCTGCTGGACCCACGTCGTGACCGCGTCGGGGTGCTGCGCCGCGAAGTCGTTGGTGACGACGGCGAGGTCGTACGTCGTCTTGCCCTCTCTGGCGAGCTCCTCGCTGGTGATCAGGACTCTGCCGCCGTCGCCGATGATTCTCGCGAGATTGGGGTTCCAGACGTACGCGCCGTCGATGTCCCCACGCGACCAGGCGGCGTAGATGTCGTCCGGCTCGGCGTCGATCACGTCGACGTCTCTCTCCGACAGGCCCGCTCTGTCGAGCGCGGCGAGCAGCGAGTAGTGCGAGGTCGACGCCAGCGGCGTCGCGATCTTCTTGCCTCTGAGGTCCTGGATCGACGTGATGTCGTCCTTCACGACGAGCGCCTCGGCTCTGCCGATCACGTCGTGGATCCACGGCACCTGGTACTCGATCGGTGTCGACAGCCCGCGCGCGACAGGGCTGGAGCCGGCCAGGCCGATGTCGACCGAGCTCGCCGCGACCGCCTCGTTGACGGTGCCGCCGGAGTCGAACAGCTTCCACTCGATCTCGGTGTCGGGGAAGGCCTGCTCGAGCCATCTCTGGTTCTTGACGATCAGGTCGCCGTTGGGGATCGCCTGGTAGGCGATCGTGATCTTCTCGGGCGCGGCGCCGCTCCCGGACGCGCTCGTCGAGCCGGCGGCCGCCGCCGTGTCGGCGCTGCCGCTGTCGTCGTCGGAGCCGCAGGCGGCGAGACCGAACGCGAGCAGGGCGGCCAGCAGCAGTGCGGCGAACGGCCTCAGGCGGCCGATTCTGGAAAGGGACATGCGACGTTCCTCCTGGTCTGTGGTGTGCACGGGCCGGGGACGGCCGGGGAGCGCTACGCCTTGCCCCGCCAGGGCACGACGCGCTTCTCGAGTTGCTTGACGAGCTGGTCGAGCGCGATCGCCGTGAGGCCGATCACGATGATGCAGAGCACCGCGACGTCGGTCTGCTGGAACTTCTTCGTCGCCCACGCGAGGCCGCCGATGCCGGGGATCCCGTCGACCGTCTCGGCGGCGACGATCGTCGTCCAGGCGAAGCCGAGCGCGAGCCGCGTGCCGGTGAACAGCTCCGGCAGCACCGACGGCAGCGTCACGAACCGCACGACCTGCCAGCGGCTCGCGCCCAGTGCCCGCGCCGCGTCGACGCGCTCCTGCCTGATCCCCTGCACGCCCGCGACGACCGACAGCGCGATCGGCGGGAAGGCGGCGAGGAACAGCAGCCAGATCTTCGACGTGTCCTCGATCCCGAACCAGATGATCAGCAGCGAGAAGTACGCCAGCGGGGGCAGCGCGCGGACGAAGTTGACGTACGGCTCGACGACGAGCCGGAACGGCTTCACCGTCGCCAGCAGCAGCCCCAGCACGACGCCGAAGACGAGTGCGAACGCGACGCCTCGCAGGATCCGCCAGAGGCTCGCCCACAGGTGCTGGTGCAGGTAGTAGCCGGACAGGCCGACCTGACCGTCATGTGTCGTCTCGCCCTCTACCAGTCGTCTCCAGACGCTCGCCGGGTTCGGCACGAACAGCTCGGACCAGACTCTGAGCTCGACCACGAGCCACCAGATCGCGATCAGGATCGCGACCGACAGCAACGGGATCGCAGTGCGCGCGACGCCGCGGCGCAAGGTATTTCCGAGTATCTCGACCAACTTAGAGAGGATTAATACACGACGGCGCGCCGGCGCGCGCCCGACCGGTTTCGCCGTCGCGGCGCTAGGGTCCAGCGCAATGGGCTGGCTCGACGACGTCGACCTGACGCGCTCGCTCGACAAGGAGGACGGCGAGCGGCTGCTGCGCCATCAGCAGAACCGGCTGCTGGCACTGCGGCTGCAGCTCGGCGGCCTGATCGGCGGCGGCGGCCGCGTCGGACCGCCGTTGCTGGTCGTCTTCGAGGGCTGGGACGCGGCCGGCAAGGGCGGCGCGATCAGACGGCTCGTCGCGCCGCTGGATCCCCGCCACGTGCGCGTCAAGCAGTTCGCCGCGCCGACGCCCGACGAGAAGCGCCACCACTTCCTGCAGCGCTTCTGGCAGCCGCTGCCCGGCTGGGGCGGGATGGCGGTCTACGACCGCTCCTACTACGGCCGCGTGCTGGTCGAGCGCGTCGAGCGCTTCGCCGAGAAGCACGAGTGGCGGCGCGCCTACGACGAGATCGTCGACTTCGAGCACTCGCTGCACGAGGAGGGCATGACGATCGTCAAGTTCTGGCTGCACATCTCCTCCGAGCAGCAGCGCAATCGCTTCGAGAAGCGCGCGAGGGACCCGCTGAAGCAGTGGAAGCTGACCGACGAGGACTGGCGCAACCGCGAGCAGCGCCCGCAGTACGAGGCGGCGCTGGAGGACATGTTCGAGCGCACCGATCGTCCCGAGGCGCCGTGGACGATCGTCTCGGCCGAGTCGAAGCCGTACGCGCGCGTGCAGGTTCTCGAAACCGTCAACGCCGCGATCGAGGCAGCGATGCGCGCACATTCGATCGAGCCGATATCGTTGGCGGCACGAGAAGGGAAGTAGCCCTGCGACACGGCGCGTTCGTCAAGACGGTTCCCACCTGGGGACCCGGCGCGCCGGCCGTAGCCCCACGGTGGGTCAAACCTTCGAGACCACCCGATAGTTCTCGAAGGAGCCCCAATAGATGTTGATCCCCTGGCTCGGCCTGGTGGCGTTCATCGTCGTCTCGCTGACGATCGACCTGCGTGGCCACGGCGGCAGACCGATGACGCCCCGCAACGCGCTGATCTGGTCGATCGCGTGGACCGCGATCGGCGCGGCGTTCGCGATATTGCTGCTGATCTTCGACGACGGCCAGGCCGCCGGTGAGTACCTCTCCGGCTTCCTGATCGAGAAGTCGCTGTCGCTCGACAACCTGTTCGTCTTCGCGATCCTCTTCACGTTCCTGCAGGTGCCGGACACGCAGCGCCTGAAGGTGCTCGTGTGGGGCATCGCGGGCGCGATCGTCCTGCGCACGCTCTTCATCCTCGTCGGCGCCGCGGCGCTCGACGCGTTCCACGCGACGACGTACGTGCTCGGGGCGCTGCTGCTCTTCACCGCGATCAGAATCGCGAAGTCCGGCGGCGAGGAGATGGACCCGGAGAGAACGATCATCATGCGGATGCTGCGCAGAGCGCTGCCGCTCTCCAGAGAGTTCGACGGCGACAAGCTGTTCACGATCGAGAACGGCAAGAGACTCGCGACGCCGCTGTTCGCGGCGCTGGCGCTCGTCGCCGCGTTCGACGTGATGTTCGCGATCGACTCGATCCCGGCGATCTTCGCGATCACGCGCGACACCTACATCGTGTTCGCGGCGAACGCCTTCTCGCTGCTCGGGATGGTCTCGCTCTACTTCCTGCTCGACGGCCTGCTGGACCGCTTCCGCTACCTCCACTACGGCCTCGCGGTGATCCTCGCGTTCGTCGCGGCGAAGCTGCTGCTGGTCGACGTCTGGCACCCGTCCAACGGCCTCTCGCTGGCGGTGATCGCGGTCGCGATCGGCGGCGCGGCGCTGTTCTCGTCGATCGCGGAGAGAAGAGAGCAGCGTCTCGCGCAGGAGCGCGCCGACGCCGGGCTGCCGCCGCTGGAGGCGTCCGACGAGCGCGACGAGGACAAGACGCCGACGACGTCGGCGTAGCCGCGATCGCAGCGGGTGCGTGCGCGCCCGCCCCGATCGTCCATTTGTTGAGCTGGGGTTAAGTGCAGGCTAGCCGCATGTGGATCCGCTGGGCGGCGGGGGCGATCTTCGGGATCGTGGCAATCCGACGCAGGCAGGTGGAAGCCCTGTCGACCGGAAACCACCCGAAAGCGGACACCGGGGGCGAAACCAGCGCCGACCGGGTACATGAACGCTTGACGTGGGCCGAGCGCCCGGCATATAACAACCTCTGACGGCGCATCGAGCGACGTCGGGGGAAGACCGAGGAGCAGTTCGTGATTGGTTTTGACCGAGTCCGCATGTGCATGGGGCCGGTCAGTTCGAGCTGCATTGAACTGATGTCGAGGGGGATGTCGGCGCGCTGCCATAATTCGCTTGCGCTCCGTGCTGCCCGAAGGGCGAGGTGAGCTAGTCGATGACGGACGTCCAGCCAACGCTGAAGGTGGAGCCGGGGGACGTCCATGACGCGTCGCGGCCGGTCTTCGAGCTGTTCGAGGGCTTTGCGCTGACGAGCGTGCTCGCGTCGCTGGAGCGGGCCGGCCTGCTGGCGCGCCTGGAGGGTGGCAACGTGCCAGCTGACCCCGGCGACGGCGAGGACGGACTTCCGCTCGCCACGCTCCGGTATCTTGCTCAACGTGGCATCGTCGAGGAGAGCGACGGCACCTTCAGCCTGTCGGAGCGCGGGCGCGCCGTCACGCGCGACAAGGGCTACCTCGTCTGGCTGCAGGGCGGCTACGGCCACGTGCTCGCTGCACTGGGGGACTTCTCTACCGGTGCGCAGCGTTACGGGAGCGATGTGATCCGCGACGGTCGCTGGGTCGCCGACGGCTCCGCCCTGATCGGGCGCGACGACGTCTCCCCGCACGCGACCGCGGTGCTGGAGACGATCGACTTCAGCCATGTCGTCGACCTCGGCTGCGGCAACGCGCGCTTCCTGATCGCCGCCGCCAACCGCTTCGGCGTGACCGGCGTCGGCGTCGACCTCGCGCCCGAGGCGTGCGAGGACGCCGAGCACGCGATCGCCGCGGCCGACCTGTCCGACAGCGTGAAGGTGCGCTGCGGCGACGCCGGTGACCTCGACGCGATCCCGGAGCTGGCCGAGGCCGACCTCGCGGTCGCGTTCTTCCTCCTGCACGAGATCTTCGAGCACGGCCGCGACGCGCTGATGAGCTACCTGCGCAAGCTCGGCTCGATCATGCCGCGCGGCGCGCACATGCTGGTCGCCGAGGTGCAGCCCGCCAGCGGCGCGCAGCACGAGCGCTGGCGCCCTGAGTTCACGCTGCTGCACGCGATCATGCGTCAGCAGCTGTTGACGGAGGAGGGCTGGCACGACGCCTTCGTCGAGGCGGGCTGGGCGCGCAAGGAGGTCCGCGAGCTGGGGCTCCCGGGCGCCGTTCTGCTCTTGTACGAAAACCTCGCGCCCGGGCGCGACGACGCGGAAGGGGGTGCTTGATCGTGGAGGTCGCACAACGATCGGGCGTCGTCATCACACAGGGCCTGCCCGTCTACGTCGAGGTCGAGGGGCACCACGCCCCGACGCCGTTCATGGTGACGCCGGAGACGCTGCCGGGGACGCCGTTCAGCATCGCGGTCGTGGATGCCGCGAGACTGATCGGCGCGCCGCACGCGGATCTGCACGTCCACGACGACCACGACGAGCTGTATCTCGTCGCGACGCCGGGCCTGCGCTTCACGGTCGAGACCGAGGACGATCGGATCGAGCTGAACTCGCCCGCGACGATCTCGATCCCGGCCGGCGTCAAGCACCGGCTGATCTGTCACGAGGTCCAGACCGACACCTGTCCGTTCCTCGGGATCCTGTTGGAGAAGGGGACGCTCCCCGCTTAGGGGGCGAAAGGGTGGAGGGGATGGAAGCCTCAGCGATCACCGGAGCGAGAGCGCCGCAGCAGCCGCGTCCGCGGCTGCGGCTGGCCCGCTCGCGCGGGCACGAGAAGCTGCGCGTCGGAATCATCGGCACCGGCAACATCGGCACCGACCTGCTGCTGAAGGTGCAGCGCTCGCCGCTGCTGGCGTGCGAGCTGTTCGCCGGCCGCAGCAGCAGATCGGCCGGGATGCGCACCGCCCAGGAGCTGGGCGTGGAGACCTCCGACCGCAGCATCGACGCGTTCCTCGACGAGCCGGACCGCTTCGACCTCGTCTTCGACGCGACCTCCGCGATCGACGCCAAGCGCCACTACGCGCTGCTGGCGCCGCTCGGGATACCCGTGATCGACCTGACGCCGGCGAAGCTCGGCAAGCTCTGCATCCCGGCGCTCAACCTCGACGACTGCGTCGGGGAGCCGAACCTCTGCATGGTCACGTGCGGCGGGCAGGCGGCCGTGCCGCTGGCCAACTGCATCGTGCGGACCCAGCCGCAGGTCGAGTACGTCGAGATCGTCTCGACGAGCGCGTCGCGCTCCGTCGGGCCGGCGACGCGCATCAACATAGACGAGTACCTGGCGACGACGGAGGCGGCCGTCGGCCACTTCTGCGGCGTTGCGAAGGCGAAGACGATCCTGATCGTCAACCCCTCCAACCCGCCGATCAAGATGCAGAACACCGTCTTCGCGAAGGCCGACGAGGTCGACCTGCCCGTGCTGCGGGACGCGGTCCACGAGATGGTCAGACGGATACAGCGTTACGTGCCCGGCTACCGCATGGTGATGGAGCCGCTGCACGAGAACGGACGGATCGCGATGACGGTCCAGATCTCCGGTGCGGGCGACTACCTGCCGGAATACGCAGGGAACCTGGACATCATCACGTGCGCCGCGGTCGCGGCGGCCGAGGAGAACGCGCGAGTCCTGCTGTCGGACTCCGCTGCCACGGGGAACTGAAGGTTCGAGGGGGACTTGGGGACCGAGGGGGAACCATTCGTATGACACAGATCTTGATCAGCGATCCGACGTTGCGGGACGGCAACCACGCCGTCCAGCACCGCCTCAACGAGGAGCAGATCCGCCGCTACGCGGCGGCTGCCAACGCGGCCAGAGTGGCGATAGTCGAAGTCGGCCACGGCAACGGCCTGGGGGCGTCGTCGCTGCAGGTCGGCGAGGCGCTGCTGAGCGACGCGGAGATGCTGCGGATCGCGCGCGAGGAGCTGTCGGACGTGAAGCTCGGAGCCTTCGGGATCCCCGGCTTCGCGACGATGAGGCGAGATCTCGACGTCGCGATCGACGCGGGCGCGGACATCTTCCGCGTCGGCGCGCACTGCACCGAGGCCGACCTGACCGAACGGCACATCACGTACCTGCGCGAGCAGGACAAGGAGGTCCACGGCGTCCTGATGATGTGCCACATGGCGACGCCTGAGCGGCTCGTCGAAGAGGCACGCAAGATGGAGTCCTACGGCGCCCAGGGCGTGATCGTGATGGACTCGGCCGGCGCCTTCCTGACCGACGACCTGCAGGACCGCATAGCCCGGCTGGTCGACGGCACGCAGATCGCGATCGGCTTCCACGGCCACAACAACCTCTGCCTCGCGGTCGCCAACTCGGTCGCGGCGGTGAAGGCGGGCGCGACGATCCTCGACGGGACCGCGCGCGGCTTCGGCGCCGGCGCGGGCAACACCGAGCTCGAGGTGCTCGTCGCGGTGCTGGCCGAGCTCGGCCACGACACGGGCATAGACCTGTACAAGGTGCTCGACGCCGCAGACCTGGCGGAGGCGCAGCTGGTGCAGAGAATGCCGCACACCGACTCCGTCGGGATCGTCAGCGGTCTCGCCGGCGTCTTCTCCGGCTACTCCGGCCCGGTCCGGCGGATCGCCAGAGACTTCGGCGTCGACCCGCGCGACGTCTTCTTCGCACTCGGCAGACGAGACGTGATCGCCGGCCAGGAGGACGTGATCCTCGAGGTGGCGATGGCGCTGCGCGACGCAGTCGAGGGACAGCAGCTGGAACAGCAGGACGACGAGATCAGCGAGTCCGAGGGGGCACGGACATGACACCGCGTACGATCACCCGCACGTTCGACGGCCAGCGGCCGGCGTTTCTGGAGGCCAGCGAGCTGACGCCGCACCACGAGGCGCTCGCAAGGCTCTTGTGGCACTCCGAGCTGCGCGGCGAGCCGATCGAGCCGCTCAGCAAGACGTTCCCGGACCTGACGATCTGGGACGCGTACCGAATACAGGCGATCGGGCGTGACCTGCGCACGGCGCAGGGCGAGGAGCTGCGCGGCTGGAAGGTCGGCCTCACGAGCCTCGCGATGCAGGAGATGATGAACGTCGACCAGCCGGACTCCGGCTACCTGCTCGAGTCGACGGTCGTCCACAGCGGCGCGCAGCTGCGCGCCTCGCGCTTCATCCAGCCGCGCGTGGAGGCGGAGATCGCCTTCCTGCTGAAGTCGCCGCTGGAGGGGCCGGGCGTGACGCGCGAAGAGGTGCTGGAGGCGACGCACGCGTTCGCGCCGGCGCTCGAGGTGATCGACTCGCGCATCAGCGACTGGCGCATCGGGATCGTCGACACGGTCGCCGACAACGCCTCCTCCGGCGTCTGCGTGATCGGCGACTGGGAGCCGGCCGAGGACATCCGCTCCGAGACGCTCGGCGTTTCGCTCGCGATCGGGCCGGAGCTGGTGCGCGGCCGCGGCGACGCCGTCCTCGGGCACCCGGCCGAGCCGGTCGCGTGGCTGGCCCGCACGCTCGCCGAGCAGGGCCTGCGGCTGGAGCCGGGCGACATCGTGATGCCCGGATCGGTCGCGCGCGCGGTGCCGATCGCGCCGGGGCAGACGGCGTACGCGACGTTCGACCGGCTGGGAGAGGTGAGCGTCGGCCTTGTCTGAGACGGCCGCCAGACGCGAGCTCCCGGCAGCTTCCGCGGCACAGGCGCAGGCGTGGAACTCGCAATGCGAAGCACGCGCGCCCGCCGATGCGCCGACCTACCAGGTCAACGCCTATCAGCGCTCCTTCTCGGCGCGCGTCGTGCGCGTCGAGGGCAACGCGGTGCAGTTGGAGGGCAGCGCGCTGTACCCCGGCGGCGGCGGCCAGCCGGCGGACCACGGGACGCTGCGGGCGGACGGGCGCGCCTGGCGCGTGAGCGGCGCGAAGCTCGCGCGCGACGACGCCGACCCGGCCTTCCCGGCGCCCGGTGTCTGGCACCTGCTGGAGCGCGACGGCGGCGACGAGGCGGCCGACGACCATGCGCCCGCGCCCGCTGCCGGGGCGGAGGTCGAGGGCGAGCTGGACTGGGAGCGCCGCTATCGACTGATGCGCACGCACACCGCGCTCCATATTCTGTGTGCCGTGGTGTGGCGCGACTACGGCGCGAAGGTCACCGGCGCGAACATGGAGCCGCTGCGCGGGCGGATGGACTTCGAGTTCGACGCGCTGTCGGGCGAGTTCGTGCGCGAACTGGAGCAGAAGGTCAACGCCGAGGTCGCCGCCGCGCGCCCGACGCGCGTCGACTTCCTGCCGCGTGCGGAGGCGGACAGAGATCCGGAGCTGATCCGCAACAAGGTCAGCCTGCTGCCGCCGTCGATCACGGTCGTGCGCGTGGTCGGGATCGAGGGCCTGGACCTGCAGGCCGACGGCGGCACGCACGTCGCCAACACGCGCGAGGTGGGGCGGATCGAGCTTCCCTCGTACAAGAGCAAGGGCAGAATCAACAAGCGCGTCGAACTCACGCTGACAGGGGACTGACACATGCGCGAGCCGCACCGGCCGGTCGACAAGCGACCCGACTTCCCGCAGATCGAGCAGCGGGTGCTGGACCGCTGGCGCGAGGAACGCACGTTCCAGCGGGCGCTCGCGCAACGCGAGGGCGGCCCCGTCTTCAGCTTCATCGAAGGCCCGCCGACCGCGAACGGCAACCCCGGTTCCCACCACGTGCTGCTGCGCTCGTTCAAGGACTTCTACATGCGCTACCGCACGATGTGCGGGTTCGACGTGCCGCGCAAGGCCGGCTGGGACTGCCACGGGCTGCCGGTCGAGCTGGAGGTCGAGAAGCAGCTCGGCTTCGACTCCAAGCGGGAGATCGAGGAGTACGGGATCGCGAAGTTCAACGAGCGCTGCCGCGAGTCCAACGACCACTACATCGGCGCGTGGGAGAAGATGACCGAGCGCGTCGGTTTCTGGATCGACCTCGAGGGCGCCTTCCGCACGGGCACGCCGGAATACATCGAGTCGGTCTGGTGGTCGCTGCACGAGCTGTGGGACAGAGGCCTGATCTACGAGGGTCACAAGGTCGTCCCGTACTGCCCGCGCTGCGGCACCGCGCTCTCCTCGCACGAGACCGCGATGGGCTACCACGACACCGACGACCTGACCGCGACGGTCAAGCTGCCGGTGACCGAGCGGCGCGGCCCGCTGCGCGAGGGCGACGCGTTCCTGATCTGGACGACGCAGCCGTGGACGCTGTTCGCCAACTGCGCGGTCGCGATCGACCCGGACGTGCGCTACGTGCGCGTCCGCCGCGACGGCGAGGTCTACGTGCTGGCGGAGGAGCGCGTCGAGGCGACGCTCGGCAGCGAGGGCGTCGAGGTGCTGGACCGCTTCCCCGGTCGCACGATCGTCGACGCCAGGTACGAGCCGCCGTTCCCGCACCTGCCCGACCACGGGCCGCGCAGCCACTCCGTGCTCGCGGCCGAGCACGTCACGCTCGACAAGGGCACCGGCCTCGTCCACACCGCGATGGCGTTCGGCGAGGAGGACTTCGTCCTCTGCGAGCGCCACGGCATCCCGCTCGTCAACCCCGTCCGCGCCGACGGCACCTACGACGAGCGGATCGAGGGCTGGGAGGGCGAGTTCGTCGGCGACGCGACGCCGAGAGTGGTGGAGTCGCTGCGCGCCGCCGGCAAGCTGCTGGAGGCGGCGCACTACACGCACTCCTATCCGCACTGCTGGCGCTGCGACTCCAAGCTCCTCTACTACGCGAAGGAGAGCTGGTACATCGCCACGCGCGACCAGCGCCACTCGATGCTGGAGCAGAACCGGCGGATCGACTGGCGCCCCGAGCACGTGCGCGACGGCCGCTTCGGCAACTGGCTGCAGGGCAACGTCGACTGGGCGTTGTCGCGCGACCGCTACTGGGGCACGCCGCTGCCGATCTGGGTCTGCTCCTCGCCGACGTGCGACGCGCGCCACTGCGTCGGCTCCGTGGAGGAGCTGAGAGAGCTGGCCGGCGAGCTGCCGAGAGACCTCCACCGGCCGTACATCGACGAGGTCACGTGGGGCTGCGCGGTCGACGGCTGCGACGGTTCGATGCGACGCGTCAGAGCGACGATCGACACCTGGTACGACTCCGCCTGCATGCCGTTCGCGCAGTTCCACTACCCGTTCGAGGGCGTGGACGAGTTCAGAGCGCAGTTCCCGCCGTCGTTCATATGCGAGGGGATCGACCAGACGCGCGGCTGGTTCTACACCTCGCTGGCGGTCTCGACGCTGCTGTTCGACGACATCCCGTTCCAGACGGCGGTCTGCGTCGGCCACGTGCAGGACAGAGACGGCCACAAGATGTCCAAGAGCAGAGGCAACGCGGTCGACCCGTGGGACGTGCTGGAGCGCCACGGCGCCGACGCGTTCCGCTGGTACTACCTCGCCTCGCAGCAGCCGTGGGCCGGTTACCGCTTCTCCAGAGATGCGGTCGAGGAGGCGGTCAAGCAGGTGCTGATGCCGCTGTGGCAGACGTACTCCTTCTACGTCCTGTACGCGAACATCGAGCGCTTCGACGCGCGCGCGGCGGCCGCCGCGCCGCCGGTCGCGCGGCGCTCGGAGATGGATCGCTGGGTGTTGTCGCGGCTGCAGGGCGTCGTGACGGAGATGCGCGAGCGCGCCGACGCCTTCGACGCGCACGGCGCGACGCAGGTCGCGCTGCAGTGGCTCGACGACCTCTCCAACTGGTACGTGCGGCTGTCGCGCCCGCGCTTCTGGGACAGCGAGACGGCCGGCCCGGCGCTGGCGACGCTGCGCGAGTGCCTGCTGACGACGGTCAAGCTGCTGGCGCCCGCGCTGCCGTTCGCGTGCGAGGAGCTGTACGAGAACCTCGTCGGCGGCGTCAACGGCGTCTTCCGCGCCGAGCCGAGATCGGTCCACCTGTGCGACTACCCGGTCGCCTCCGCGCGACTGGTCGACAGACGGCTGGAGACCGACATGAGCTGGGCGCGCGAGGCGATCGGCCTCGGTCGCGACGCGCGCGCGAGATCGAAGCTGAAGGTGCGCCAGCCGCTCGGGCGCGTGATCGTCTGCACCGCCGACAGACGCGGCAGCGCCGCGGTCGAGCGGATGAGCCGGCTGATCTGCACCGAGCTGAACGTCAAGTCGGTCGAGGTCGTCGCCGACGAGCTGGCGCTGGAGCGGCCGCTGGTGCTGCCGAACCTGCAGCGGCTCGGCCCGCGCTGCGGGCGCGACATGGGCGCGATCGTCACCTCGCTGCGCACGCGCGACGGCGACGAGGCGCTTCGCGCGCTGCGCGAGCACGGCGTCCTGACCGTGCGCGTCGGCGACCCGGGCGATCTGCTCGACCCGCCGCGCACCTACGCGCTGGCGGAGAACGACCTCGTCGTGCGCCGCGTCCCGCGCGAGGGGCTCGTGCTGTCCTCGCGCGGCGGCGGGCTCGGCCTCGTCGTCGCGATCGACACGCGCCTCGACGAGCCGCTCGTGCGCGAGGGCCTTGCGCGCGAGATCGTCCGCGTCGTGCAGGCGAAGCGCAGAGACGCCGGCGTCGCGGTGACCGACCGGATCGAGCTGCGCCTCGGCGGCAGCGAGGAGCTGCTGGTCGCCTGTCGCGAGCACGAGCGCTACGTCGCGAGCGAGACGCTCGCGACGACCGTCGTCTACGCCGACGGCGGCGACCGGGTCGAGGTCGAGGGCAAGCCTCTGACGGTGGCGGTGGCGCCGAGGGTCCCCGCCCCCGCCTGAGCTGGCGCGTCAGCGATGAGGGCAGGTTTGGTGTCGTGTGACGACACCAAACCTGCCCTCATCGGTGGGGTGTGCCACACGTGTGGTTGATCGCACAGTTTGGTGTGACATGGATCCGTGTAGCATTGCGGGATGTTCGCCGTCATCGAAGAGCCAGCCGGCGGCGCGGCCATCGGCGAGATCGTGCTCGCCTCGTCCGCCGCGCTCGTCCTCACCGTCGCCCTGCTCGTCTTCGGGCTCGGCCACCGCGCCGGACGCGTCGCGCTGCTGGGCCGGCTCGCCGGCTTCGCCGAGCGCCGCTCCGGGCTGCCCGGCTGGGTCGCGCTGCCGTCCGCGATCGCGGGCGTCTCGCTGCTGCTGGCCGTCTTCGGCATGTACTGGGACATCTCGCTGCACATCGACGTCGGGCGCGACGAGGGGCCGTTGGCGAATCCCGCTCACTACTTCATCCTCGGCGGCCTGTTCGGGATCTTCGCCGCGGGCGTGATCGCGATCGTGCTGCCGCACGGCAAGCCGAGCGCCTCCTCGATCAAGATCGGCGAGGAGTGGTGGGCGCCGCTCGGCGGTCTGCTGATGTGCGCCTCCGCGGGCTTCGCGCTGATGGGCTTCCCGCTCGACGACGTCTGGCACCGCCTCTTCGGCCAGGACGTGACGCTGTGGGGCCCGACGCACCTGATGCTGATCGGCGGCGCGTCGCTGACGCTGCTGGGGATGGCGGTGCTGCTGGTGGAGGGGCAACGGTCCGGCGGCCGCGTGAGGGAGCCGTCTCGCATCCACGACACGGCCACCCTCACGCGAGCGCCGATGCTGCGTGCCGAGCCGGCCTGGATCCTCCTCGCCCGTCGCGTCGCGCTGTGCGGCGCCTTCCTGCTCGGGCTGTCGACCTTCCAGGCCGAGTTCGACTTCGGCGTGCCGCAGTTCCGCTTCGTCTTCGCGCCGCTGCTGATCATGCTCGCGGCCGGCGCCGGGCTCGTCGCGGTGCGCATCTGGGCGGGCCGCGGCGCGGCGCTCGGCGCGGTCGCGTTCTTCCTGCTGGTGCGCGGCCTGCTGGCGCTCGTCGTCGGGCCGGTGCTCGGTGAGACGACGCCGCGCTTTCCGCTCTACCTCGCCTCCGCGCTCGTCGTCGAGGCCGTCGCGCTGCTGCCCGGCAGCACGCGCCGGCCGCTGCGCTTCGGGCTGCTGACCGGCGTCGGGATCGGCACCGTCGGGCTGGCGGCCGAGTGGGGCTGGAGCCACGTCTGGATGCCGCTGCCGTGGCCGTCGCAACTGCTGCCCGAGGCGCTGCTGTTCGGCTTCGCGAGCGCGCTCGCCGGGTCGTTGATCGGCGCCTGGATCGGCGACCGGCTCGCGCTCGAGCGCCGCCCGCACGACCGCCGCCTCGACGTCGCCGCGCTGACCGGCGCCGTCGGCGTCGCGGCGCTGATCGGGATCGCGCTCTACAAGCCGCCGGTGCAGGGCGTGCGCGCGGCGGTGACGCTGACGGATGTGCAGGCTCCCAACCGCGAGGTCATGGCGACCGTCCGCCTGACGCCGCGCGACGCCGCAGACGGCGCTGAGTGGCTGACCGCGACCGCGTGGCAGGGCGGCGGCTTCGTCGTCGACCGGTTGGAGCGCGTGCGCGAGGGCGTGTACCGCACGACGCGGCCGATCCCGGTGCACGGCGACTGGAAGGCGCTGATCCGCATGCAGCGCGGCAACACGCTCAGCGGCGTCCCGATCTACCTGCCCGAGGACCGCGCGATCCCCGCGCCCGAGGTGCCGGCGCCGGCCGCGTTCGAGCGCACCTTCGTCGCCGACCACACGCTGCTGCAGCGCGAGCAGAAGGCGGCGGCCGGCTGGCTGTGGGGCGTCGCCTACGCCGTCGTCGGCCTGATCACGTTGACGCTGCTGGCGCTGATGGCATGGGCGCTGCGGCGGCTGTCGGCGGCGGCGGAGGAGCCGCCGGACGGGACCGCGACCGCGACCGAGGCGGCGCGCCCGCCCGCGCCGCGCACGAGCGTGCCGCGGCCGGCGCACAGCGGCGGCGGGGCGTGATGCCATGCTGGACGAGATGAGCGCGCGCGGCAAGAGCGGCAGGGTGGCGGGCAACGGGAAGAGCGCGCGCGGCGCCCGTCGCCGGGTCGAGGCCGGCGCGCTGCTCGGCGTCGGGGCGACCGTCGCCGTGTGGGAGGCGGCGCGGCAGCGCGACCTGCGGCGGATCGAGCGCGATCCCAACCACGAGTTGCTGTTCGACATACCCAGCGGCGAGCAGCTCGACGTCGTCTCGCGCGACGGCACGCGGCTGCGGGCGGAGCTGTTCGGCCCCGCCGACGCGCCGCCGTTGGTGCTCGTGCACGGTTGGACCTGCGCGCGCCGCTTCTGGACGCTGCAGCTGCACGCGCTCGCCGATCGCCACCGGATCGTCACGTACGACCTGCGCGGCCACGGCGACAGCGGGGACCCGGTCGACGCGGACTTCTCGACGGACGCGCTCGCGGAGGATCTGCAGGCGGTGCTCGAGGCCGCGCTGCCCGGCGACCGCAGAGCGCTGCTCGTCGGTCACTCGCTCGGTGCGATGTCGGTCGTCGCGTGGGCGTCGCGCTTCCCGCGCGAGCTGCAGGCGCGCGCGGCCGGCGCGGCGCTGCTCAACACCGGCCTCGGCGGCCTCGTCGACGAGGCGCTGATCCTGAAGCTGCCGTCGGGCGCCAGACGTGCGAAGGCGATCGCCGGCGGGATCGTGCTGAGCGCGACCGCACCGCTGCCGCCAGCCTCGCCGCTGAGCCTGCGCGCGATCCAGTACGTCGCTTTGTCCCCGTCGGCGACGCCCGCGCAGGTCGCGTTCTGCCAGGAGATGGTGCTGCAGACGCGGCGCGACGTGCGGGCCGGCTTCGGCCGCACGCTCTCGCGCCTGGACCTCGTCGACGCGCTCGCCGACCTGACGGTGCCGGCGCTGGTGCTCGGCGGCGCGCGCGACCGCCTCACACCGCCGCCGCACGTCGAGCGGATGGCGGCGGCGCTGCCGCAGCTGGTCGAGCGCGTCGAGGTGGCGGACGTCGGCCACATGGCGCCGATCGAGGCTCCCGAGGCGGTCAACGCGGCGATCGACCGACTCGCCCAATCGACCATTTTTCTCCCACAGCACGCGTAGTTGGACTAAGATCCAGCTTTCCGTGTGGGAGCGGGTCATGGGGGCCTGCTCCGGGGACAAGGGGGAAGGTCCAATGCCGCACAGCTCACGCTGCCGGTCGCTTTCGCATGCCCGCTCGGGTCTGCTGACGGTGCTGCTCGCGCTCGTCGCCGCACTCTGCGCCGCCGCGCCGGCGCTCGCGCTCGACCCGCCGCCCGGGCTCGGGTTCTACACGCCGCCCAATCCGCTGCCGGCCGGGAGACCCGGCGACGTGATCTGGTACCGCGTCGCGACCACCTCGATCGCGACCGACAACAACGCGACCGCGTACGAGGTCCTGTATCGCTCGACCAACGTGCAGGGCGGCGCGATCGCCGTCTCGGGCACCGTGCTGGTGCCGAACACGCCGTGGGGCGGCGCCGGCACGCGGCCGCTGACCGCGTACGCCTCAGGCACGCAGGGCTGGGACGACTCGTGCGCGCCGTCGCGCTCGATGACGGCTGGCAACTTCGACGAGTCGTTCGCCGTCACCAACCTGCTCAGAAGAGGTTGGGCGGTCGCGGTGACCGACTATCCGGGCCTCGGCACGCCCGGCGACCACCAGTACAACGTCGGCATCTCCGAAGGCAGAGCGGTGCTCGACATCCTGCGCTCGGCGTCGCGGATCGCGCCGGCCGCGATCAGCGCCAGAACGCAGGTCGCGATAGAGGGCTACTCGCAGGGCGGCGGCGCGGCCGGCTGGGTGCTCCAGCAGCAACCGACCTACGCGCCCGACGTCAACCTGATCGGCGTCGCGGGCGGCGGCACGCCCGCGAACCTGCAGGCGGTCAAGGCGAACATCGACGGGACCGCCTTCTTCGCCTTCCTCGCCGGCACCGCGATCGGCTTCCGCGGCGGCTATCCGGCGCTGAACGTCAACAGATACCTGACGCTCTACGGCAGACTCGCGATCGGGACGCTCAACAGCCTCTGCCAGTTGCCGGCGCTCGGGCTGTTCGCGTTTCACCATCTGACCGAGTACACGATCGGCAACGTCGATCCGACGACGCAGCCGGGCTTCGCGGCGGCGCTGAACGAGAACAACCTCGGCACGATCAGACCGCCCGTGCCGGTGCTGCAGTACCACGGTACCTACGACGAGGTGATCCCGGTCGCGGTGGAGCAGAGACTGCACAGACAATGGTGCGCGCTCGGCGCGACGACGAAGCTGTCGCAATATCCGCTGGAGCACGTCACGACGCAGCTCGGCGCGCAGATAGAGGTCGTCCAGTGGCTCGCGGACCGTTTCGCGGGCAGAGCGGCACCGAGCACCTGCTGATCAATTGAGCGCTACGTGGCGGCAGCCGGCTCCGTGACCGCTTTGAGGTGACGGAACGGCCTGCCGTCGCGCAGCTCGCGCACGACCTCCTCGACGAGGCTGTCGCCGTCCATGCGGCGGCCGTCGGTGACGGCGGAGACGATCCCGCGCTTGCGCTGGATCAGCCGTGCCATCGTCTCGTCGATCGTTCTCGCGGCCAGCAGGTACCAGGCGGTGACGGCGTCGCGCTGGCCGATGCGATGGCAGCGATCCTCCGCCTGGTCGTGCATCGCCGGCGTCCACTCCAGCTCCAGGAAGGCGACGTTGGAGGCGCGTGTGAGCGTGATCCCCTGACCGGCGACGCGCGTCGCGCCGACGATCAGCTGCGGCCCGTCGTCCTCCTGGAAGCGCCGCACCGTCGCCTCTCGCGCCTGCCCCGAGTCTCTGCCGAACAGATGAGCGGCGTCGGGGAAGCGCGCCAGCACCGCCTCCTGGACCTCGACGTGGCGGGCGAAGACGACGAGCGGCTCGCCCGAGGCGAGGAAGTCGTCGATCCACGCCAGCGCCGCGTTGAGCTTGCCGCGCGCCGCGATCCGCTGCAACGCGCCCAGCTGCGCGAGACGCTTGGCGCGCAGCGTCGCGGCGATTCTCGCGTTCAACTCGGTCAGGTCCAGCGGCTGCTCGCGCAGCCACTTGATCACGTCGTCCTC
The DNA here is from genome assembly GCF_030646165.1 of Conexibacter sp. CPCC 206217. GTDB lineage: Bacteria > Actinomycetota > Thermoleophilia > Solirubrobacterales > Solirubrobacteraceae > Conexibacter. The sequence goes on from NZ_JAUTDO010000010.1 coordinate 128,042, forward strand.
CGCCAGCCGGTACTCGCGCATGTTGTCGAGCGCGACCGGCACGACCGTCTGGCGCTTGGCCGGCAGCTGCGGCAGCACCTCCGACTTCAGGCGCCGCACGAAGCAGCGACGGCGCAGGTGCCAGTGCAGCCGCTCCTCCGTCAGCGGGCCGCGGAACTGCGCCTTGAAGCGCGCGCCGGAGCCGAAGTCCTCCAGCCGCCCGAGCACGCGCAGCTGCGAGATCAATTCGTCGGGGTGGTTCAGCACCGGCGTGCCGGTCAGCGCCAAGCGCAGCTTGTCGGGCCCCATCGACTCCGCCAGCCGCCGCACGGCGCGCGTGCGCTTGGCCGACGGGTTCTTGCAGTAGTGCGCCTCGTCGAGCACGAGCGCGCGCGGGCGCAGCCGCGTCAGCGTCTCGCGGTGATTGTCGACGATCTCGTAATTGAGCAGCGTGATCTCGGCCGTCGGCGGGACCGCCTGGCGGCCCTCTATCACCGCGACGGTGCGGTGCGGCAGCCATCTGTGCACCTCGCGCTCCCAATTCAGCTTCAACGACGCGGGGCAGACGACGATCGCCGGATAGGCGTCGTCGGCCTCGATCGCGGCGAGCGCCTCGACGGTCTTGCCGAGCCCCTGCTCGTCGGCGAGGAAGGCGCGGCGCGCGTCCAGGACATAACGCACGCCGGCCCACTGAAACGGCTCCAGCTCGCCGTCGATTCTGGCCGCGACCTCGGCGATCGGGTCCGCCTCGATCGCGCGCGAGGCGCGGATCGCCGCGGCCGCCTGCGCCGCCTCCTCGCGCAGCCTGCGCAGCGCGCCGCTGGCGCTGAAGGTGACCTCGACGTCGTGCAGCGCGATGAATTCGTCGAGCGGCTCCAGCAGCCACGGGTCGACCGGGATCGTGCGCTCGCCCTCGTTGCCGGGCAGCTCGTCGAACGCGAGCCCGGCGGCCGGATCCCACAGCACCTCCAGGCGCAGCCGCGCGCCCTCGACGCCGTGCGTGCCGACCAGGCGGGCCGGCGGCGGCACGTCGCCCAGTTCCAGCGTCGAGACACAGCGGTCGGCCGCGGCGTCGAGCTTGGCCGACTCCTGCTCGCGCAGCAGGTGCGCGTTGGCCTCCGTCAGCGGCACCAGCAGCGCGCCGTCCTCCTCGCGCGTGACGGAGGCCTCCAGCAGCTGCGCGGGGACCTCGCCGGCGAGCGTCTGCAGCGCCCACCAGCCGCGGCCGTCGTAGCGCGCGGTGCGCACGTGGCCGAGCCAGCGTCTCTCGATCCCGTCCAGCCACGCGCTGACCTGCTCGCTGGGGACCAGCTCGGGGAAGCGTCTGAGGATGTCGGAGACGTGCAGCGCGACCCAGTCGTCGATCGGCGCCCACCACTCGTAGGTGTCCCAGTCGAAACGGCGATGGGGGATCCCGCGCACGACCTCGACGAGATGTCTGTCGTAGGGGAACGCGAGCACGACGATGCGGCCGCGTTCCTGATCGCTTCGCAGATCGACGTTGGGGCGTTCGGGGACGAGCTGCATCGCGACCTCCTACGGTACCCGTCCCGTTCCTGCGAAACTGTTTCGATGACAGACGGCTATGCCATCACCCAAGAGGGGCTCGACGCGCTCAGCGCCGAACTCGAACAGCTCGAGACCGTTGCGCGCCGCGAGATCGCGGAGCGGATCCGGATCGCGCGGGAGTGGGGCGACCTCAAGGAGAACGCCGAGTACCACGCGGCGAAGGAGGAGCAGGCCCACCTCGAGACGCGCATCCTGAAGCTGCGCGACCGTCAGCTCAAGGCGACCGTCACCGAGTCGCCCGCCCAGTCCGACATCGTCGCGTTCGGCTCGACCGTCGAGATCCGCGACGAGAAGAGCGGCAAGACGACGAAGTACACGCTCGTCGGCGCCGCCGAGGCGAGCGCGAGAGAGGGCAGACTGTCGATCGAGTCGCCTGTCGCGAGAGCGCTGATCGGCGCGCGCGCCGGCGAGGACGTGACGGTCCCGCTCCCCAGAGGCACGCGCACCCTGCACGTCCTCGGCGTCGGCCGCTGAGCGACCGCCCGGTTTCGCGCAGCAGCGCACGCTCGGCGCCCGTACAGAGCGCCGATCCTGCGCTGCTCAGGCGAACAGGTCGGCGGCGGTGACGAGCAGGACCTGCTCGTCGGCGGCGCGGGCGCTCAGCTCCGGCGTGAAGCCTCTGCGCGCGAACAGCGCCAGGCGGGCGCGTGCCGCCTTGCCGCCGAGGCTGGCCTGCGCGTCGTGCAGGGCGTCGAGCACGTCGCTGCCGACGGTGCGCCGCCACTTGCAGGAGCCGAGCAGCGAGTAGCGGCCCTTGCGCGTGCCGACGACGTCGATCTCGACGCTGCCGTCGCGCGACCACCACGAGCCCAGCTCGTCGCTGCGGCCGACCTCGTCCTCCTGCGCATAGCGGCCGGCCCATGTGCGGCAGGCGTCTTCGAAGGCACGCCCCATCACGTCGTCGAGATCGGCGAGCACCTCTCTCGCGACCTCTTCGACGCGCCCGCGCTCCAGCCGGCTGCGGTTGGGGAAGACGTAGCGGAAGAAGAAGCCGAAGTACGGGTCGGCGATCCGGTAGCTCGTGCGGCGCGGCTCGAGCCCGTCGGCCGACAGCGGCGCCCAGGCGGTGACGTAGCCCAGCTCCTCCAGCCGCCCGAGCCGCGCGCCGAGGTTGCTGCTGGGGATTCCGATCCGCGTCGCGATCTGGTTGTGCTGCGTCGCCCCGCCCGAGATCGCGCGCAGGATCGCGAAGTAGGTCGCGGGATCGCGGATCCCCTCGCCCTCGCGCAGCAGGTGCAGCGGATCCTCGTACAGCGGTTGGCCTTTCGCCAGCACGGCGGTGCGCAGCACCGTCTCGATGCGGCGATCGCCCGCCCACACCTGGTACTGCGGGGTCCCTCCGAGCACGGCGTAGCGTCGCAGCAGCGCCTCCGCGTCGGTCCCGCGCACGAACTTCGCCGCGTCACGGTAGTCGAGCGCGGTGAGGAACGGGCGCTGCGTCGCGCGGCCGTACAGCGGCGCGCCGTGGCCGAGCAGTCCGGTCATGAAGCTGAGCGCGCTGCCGGACAGCACGAGCGTGACGGGCGTCTCGTCGCGCTGCCAGTTGTCCCAGTGGCGCTGGATGATCGACGGCAGCGCCGGCTGCGCCGCGCAGAGGTACTGGAACTCGTCGAATATCACCGTGAGGGGGGCGATGTACGACTGCAGCGCGAAGAACTGCAGCACCGCGTCCCAGTCGGCGAAGCGCAGCGGCGGGGCGCCGGGCAGCAGGTGCGCGGCCTCGTCAGCGAGCAGGTCGAGGTGACCGCGCTCGTCCTGCTCGTCGGCGTGGTAGCTGATGACGCGCTCGCCGTTGAGCACCGTCGAGAGCAGGTAGCTCTTGCCGATCCGACGGCGACCGGTGACGACGACGAGGCTCGGCGGCTGCGCGTGCGCCTGGCGCAGCAGCTCCGCTTCGCTCTCGCGGTCGATCAGCTCGCGCGCCATATGCTGCACCGTAGCAGACCATCTCATGCCTCACTATAAGACGAGTTGCTATGTCACAGAATAGTATCTCACGATATAGCAATCTTGTGGATCAGCTTCCGCCGGGCATGATCAGCAGGCTGCCGGAGGCCGTTGCGAGCAGCTTGCCGTCGCCGTCGCGCACGTCGCCCTCGGCGAACGCGACGCGGCGACCCGGCTTGGTGACCCAGCCGTGGGCGTGGATCTCGCCGATCCGCGCGTGGATCGGTCGCACGTAGCTGACCTTCAGCTCGATCGAGGTGTAGCCGGTGCCGGCCGGCAGCGTCGTGTGGACCGCGCAGCCGATGACGGAGTCCAGCAGCGTGCAGACGAGGCCGCCGTGGACGAGGCCGATCGGGTTGTAGGCCGACTCGTCCGGCACGACCGCGAAGCGGGCCTCGTCGGTGCCGACCTCCGTGATGCGGAAGTCGAGCAGCGATGCGATCGGGGGCGGCGGCAGGACGCCGTCGGCGATCGCCTGCAGGTATTCGCGGCCCGGCAGCGCGACGCCCTCTGCGGCGGTCGCGAGCGGGTCGTACCAGGTGACGGTTCTGGTGCGCGGCTCGCCCCAGGCGGCCGGCGCGGCTCTGAGCGTGCTCATGGGCGTGTAGTCTGGTGGCATCACTTGCAAAATGCAAGCGCCATCCTCGAGCCAGGGATCAGCCATGCAGATCGAAGGAACCGTCGCACTCGTCACCGGAGCCAATCGCGGGATCGGCGCTGCGTACGTGCGCGCGCTGCTGGACGGCGGTGCAGCGAAGGTCTACGCCGCGGCACGCGACCCCAAGCGCGTCACCATCGAGGACGCGCGCGTCGTGCCGCTCGCGCTCGACGTGACCGACCCGGGGCAGGTCGCCGCTGCCGCCGCGCAGGCGTCCGACGTCGCGCTCGTGATCTCCAACGCCGGCATCGGCCGCGGCACGACGGCGCTCGACGACGGCGCGATCGAGGCCGCGCGCGACGAGCTGGAGGTCAACTACTTCGGCGTGCTGCACGTCGCGCGCGCCTTCGCGCCGGTCCTGAAGGCCAACGGCGGCGGCGCGCTCGTCAACATGCTCTCGGTCGTCTCGTGGCTGCACGTCCCGGGCATGGGCACCTACGCCGCTTCCAAGGCGGCCGCGTGGGCCGCGACCAACGCGCTGCGCGTGCAGCTGCGCGGTCAGGGCACGCAGGTCGTCGGCGTCCACGTCGGCTACGTCGACACCGACCTGACGGCGGGCGTGACCGATCCCAAGAGCGACCCGCACGAGATCGCCGCGAACGTCGTCGCCGGGATCGCGGCGGGCGCCGAGGAGATCCTCGCCGACGAGGCCAGCGAGCAGGTCAAGTCCGTCCTCTCCAACGACCTCGCCACGCTCTACCCGGGCCTGCAGGAGCGCTACGACGCGGCCCAGGCCGCGGCGGCCGCCTGACCGACGACCAGCACGTCCAGCGTGCGCGGGCCGTGGACGCCCTCGACGCGGTTGAGCTCGATGTCGGAGGTCGCCGAGGGACCGGCGATCATCGTCATCGGGCGGCCCGCGCGGGCCGCGTCGTGGAGGCGCTCGATGCCCTCCGCGACCAGCTCGACGACCTGCTCGGCCGCGACGACGCAGAGGTGGTAGTCCGGCAGCAGCGTCAGCGCGCGGCGGCCCTGCGCGGGACCGCCGTCGAGCACGATCGTCCCGTTCTGCGCGATCGCGACCGCGCAGCCGGTGACGACGCCGTCGACGGCGCTGAGCGCGTCGTGCGAGAGCGCGCCGTCCTCGACCCACTCGACGCCGTCGACCCGCCACGCGTGTGGCAGGTCGGCCGGGATCGCGAGCGTTCTGGCGCCGTACGCGGTCAGCGCCGCGCCGATCGCGGCCGGCAGTTCGCCGGCGTCGACGCAGCGCACGTTGGCGCGGTAGTCGGCGCAGTTCTCCGCGAACAGCGCGACGGCCTCCGCGGCCGGCAGCTCGCCGACGCGGCGGTAGTCGCGCGCGACCGTGACGTCGGCGGCGGTCTCGCCGGCCGGCACGTCGTTCAGCGCGGCGCGCACGCGCTTGAGGATCTCGTCCTTGGCCGAAGTCATCTCTGTGCCTCCCGCTCCATCCACCACTCGCGGAACGTCTGATCCGGGATCGGCATCAGATCACGGGCGCGCGTCCAGCCACCCAGCTCGCCCGGCAGCCGCGTGATCTTGCCCTTGCGCGCGAGCGGCCACTGGCCGAGGCGGCCGAGCTTCTGCAGCCGCTCGTAGCGCCCGCGCGTGGCGAAGCCCTTCGCGACCGCCTTCAGCGCGAGCCGCTCGGGGTCGAGCTTGCCCCTCAGCGAGGCCGCCGCTCTCTCCCTGTTGGAGCGGTCGCGCAGGTGCACGAGCACGGTCGGTATGTCGATCTTGACGGGGCAGACCTCGTAGCAGGCGCCGCACAGCGAGGAGGCGAACGGCAGCGAGCCGGCCGCTCTCATGCCGCTCAACTGCGGCGTCAGGATCGCGCCGATCGGGCCGGGGTAGACGGAGCCGTACGCGTGGCCGCCGGTGCGCTCGTAGACGGGGCAGACGTTGAGGCAGGCGGAGCAGCGGATGCACGCCAGCGTCTGGCGGTCGAGCTCGTCCGACAGCGAGCCGGTGCGGCCGTTGTCGAGCAGCACGAGGTGGAACTCCCGCGGCCCGTCTCCCTCCTTCGCTCCCGCCCACAGCGTGGTGTACGGGTTCATCCGCTCCGCCGTCGAGGAACGCGGCAGCAGCTGCAGGAAGACCTCCAGGTCCTGCCAGCGCGGCACCAGCTTCTCGATTCCGCAGACGGTGATCAGCGTCTCGGGCAGCGTCGTGCACATGCGCCCGTTGCCCTCGGACTCGAGCACCGCGATCGTGCCGGTCTGCGCGACCGCGAAGTTCGCGCCGCTGATCCCGACTCTGGCTCTGAGGAAGCGCTCGCGCAGGTAGCGGCGGGCGGCGTCGGCCAGCTCGCTCGGCTCGTCGGACAGGTCGGCGGGGCCGATCGTGCGGCGGAAGAGGTCGCGGATCTCGGCGCGGTTCTTGTGGATCGCCGGCACGAGGATGTGCGACGGCCGGTCTCTGCCGAGCTGCACGATCAGCTCCGCGAGGTCGGTCTCGAGCGCCGTGATGCCGGCCGCCTGCAGCGCCTCGTTGAGCTCGATCTCGACGGTCGCCATCGACTTCACCTTGACGACCTCGCTGACGCCCTTGGCCTGCACGAGCCGCGTCACGATCGCGTTGCACTCGGCCGCGTCGCGCGCCCAGTGGACGTGGCCGCCGGCGCGCGTGACCGACTCCTCCAGCTCCAGCAGGTGTCTGTCGAGGTGGCGCAGCGTGCGGTCCTTCAGCGCGCGGCCGGCCTCGCGCAGGCCCTCCCAGTCGGGCATCTCGCCGACGACGCCGTTGCGCCGCTCGCGGATCGTCGAGGTCGCTCTGCCGAGGTTGCGGCGCAGCTGCGAGTCGGCCAGCGCCGCTCTCGCCGCGAGCGGGAAGGCGGGTACGTCGGGCCAGGAGGCGCTCATCCGCGTGTCACGGCGATCGACGCGGCTGGCTCGACGACGTCGCCCGCACCGACGCGCGGCACGCCCAGCGGCGCGCCCTCGGTCGAGGCGAGGATCTCGGCCAGGTGCAGGGTCTTCACGCCGGCCTGCTGGCGTGAGAGCCCGCCGCCGATGTGCATCAGGCAGGAGTTGTCGGCGGCGGTGCAGACCTCGGCGCGCGTGTCCAGCACGGCGCGCAGCTTGTCGCTCAGCATCGCGATCGAGGTGTCGGCGTTCTTGATCGCGAAGGTGCCGCCGAAGCCGCAGCACTGCTCCGCCTGCGGCAGCTCGACGAGGTCGATCCCGCGCACCGCGCGCAGCAGCTTCAGCGGCTTGTCGTCGACGTGCAGCATCCGCAGCGCGTGACAGCTGGGGTGGTAGGTGACGCGGTGCGGGAAGTAGGCGCCGACGTCCTCGACGCCGAGCTTGTCGACGAGCAGCTCCGACAGCTCGAAGGTGCGCTCGCCGAGCAGCCGCACGCGCTCGATCAGCTCCGCGTCCCCGGTCTCGGCCGCGACGCGCGGATAGTGGTCGCGGATCATCGCGACGCACGAGCCCGACGGCGAGACGATCAGCTCCTCCTCGGCGAAGACGCGGGCGAAGCGCTGCACCAGCGGCAGCGCCTCGGCGTGATACCCCGAGTTGAAGTGCATTTGCCCGCAGCAGGTCTGCTCGAGTGGGAATACCACCTCGTGTCCGAGCCGTTCGAGCAGGGTCACGACGGCCTGTCCTGTGCGGGGGAAAAGCGTGTCGTTGAAGCAGGTGATGAAGAGCGCGATGCGCACGGGAGAGGCTCCTCCGTGGATTGGTCGGACCATATCGCGTCGCCGCCGGCACGTGGTCCGCGACCGCGTCGGCGCCATTCCGCTCGCCGCCAACTGTGACCAACCTTACTCGACTTGACGTGCGGTTATGTTCTGTGCTCTGATTGCTTTTGTCCATTTGGACAGAGAGATGGGAACAAACGAACAAACAAGCACAGCCGGTCGGCCAGTGATGGCCGCCTCCCGGCGTCGGTCGATCGTCGACCTCCTGCATCGCGACGGCGAGGTGACCGTCGCAGCGCTCGAGGAGCAGTTCGGCGTCTCGTCGATGACGGCGCGCCGCGACCTGGCCGAGCTCGAACGGCAGGGGCTCGCCCGCCGCACGCACGGCGGCGCCGTGCTGCCGGGCGTCGCCGCGCACGAGGACTCCTTCCAGCACCGGCTCGGGATCGACACCGACGCCAAGCGCCGCCTCGGCGAGGCCGCCGCCGCGCTGGTCGCCCCGCACGAGACCGTCTACATCGACTCCTCCTCGACCTCCTGGCACGCCGCGCAGGCGATCGTCGCCGCGCGCCTGCCCGTCACGATCGTGACCAACTCCGTCCCGGTGATGGAGCTCGTCGGCGCCTCCGACCAGGCCAACGTCGAGCTGATCGGCGTCGGCGGCTCGATGCGCAGGCTGACCCGCTCGTTCGTCGGTCCGCACGCCGTGCGCACCGTCCTGGAGCACTTCGCCGACAAGGTCTTCCTGTCCGTCAAGGGCCTCTCGCGCGACGGCACGCTGACCGACGCCGACCCGCTCGAGGCCGAGGTCAAGCGGGCGATGATCAGCCACGCCGAGGAGCCCGTGCTGCTGATCGACGGCAGCAAACTGCACACACGCGGCCTGGCCGCCATCACCAGCGTCGACCAGCTCGCGTGCGTGCTGGTCGCGGAGGCATCCAACGAAGACGTCGCGTCGCTGCGCGCGACCGGCATCGACGTGCGCCGGGTCCCGACGGACCGCGGCCGCCATGGGAGCGAGGTATGAGCAACACACCAACCACTGCCACGGGGTCGCCCGACGGCGCCACTCCGTCCGGCAACGGGTCCGCGCCGCCGCGGCTCGCGCTCGACGGCGCGAGCAAGTCGTTCGGCGCCGTCCACGCGCTGCGCGCCGCGACGCTCGAGCTGTACGGCGGCCACGTGCTCGCCCTGCTCGGCGAGAACGGCGCCGGCAAGTCGACGCTCGTCAAGACGCTCGCGGGCGTCTACCGGCCCGACAGCGGCAGCGTGATGGTCGACGGCGAGCCGGTCGACTTCCACGGCCCGCTCGACGCTCGCGACAAGGGCATCGCGATCATCTACCAGGAGCCGACGCTGTTCCCCGACCTGTCGGTCTCCGAGAACGTCTTCATGGGGCGCCAGCCGCTGTCGGCCGGCAAGCGGATCGACAAGGGCGAGCTGCACGATCGCACCGCGGAGCTGTTCAGACAGCTCGGCGTCGCGATCGCGCCGGAGCGTCCCGTCCGCGGCCTCTCGATCGCCGACCAGCAGCTCGTCGAGATCGCCAAGGCGCTCTCGTTCGAAGCGCGCGTGCTGATCATGGACGAGCCGACCGCGGCGCTCTCGGGCACCGAGGTCGAGCGGCTCTTCCGCGTCACGCGCACGCTCAGAGAGCAGGGCGCGGCGATCATGTTCATCTCGCACCGCCTGGAGGAGGTCTTCGCGATCTGCGACCGCGTGACCGTGATGCGCGACGGCGCCGTCACCTTCACCGGCGAGCTGGAGGGCAAGACCAACGACGACCTGATCCGCATGATGGTCGGCCGCGACCTCGACTCGCTCTTCCCGAAGGTCGACTCGGTCATCGGCACGAGCGTGCTCAGAGTCGAGCGGCTCACGCGCGAGGGCGTCTTCTTCGACGTCTCCTTCGAGGTCAAGGCGGGCGAGATCGTCGCCCTCTCGGGCCTCGTCGGCGCCGGCCGCTCCGAGGTCGCGCGCGCGATCTTCGGAATCGACAGAGCCGACGCCGGCCACGTCGAGATCAACGGCAGAAGGCTGCCGGGCCACAAGCCGACCGCCGCGATGCGCGCCGGGATCGGCTTCGTGCCCGAGGACCGGCGTCAGCAGGGGCTCGTGATGGACCTCTCGATCGCGCGCAACGCGACGATGACGCGGATGCACCAGCTGGCGCCGGGCGGGATCATCCGCGCCGCCAGAGAGCGCGCGCTCGCGAGCGAGTGGGCAACGCGCCTGCAGCTCAAGTACCACCGCCTCGACGACACCGTCGGGACGCTCTCGGGCGGCAACCAGCAGAAGGTCGTGCTGGCGAAGTGGCTCGCGACGCAGCCGAAGCTGCTGATCATCGACGAGCCGACGCGCGGCATCGACGTCGGCACCAAGTCCGAGGTCCACCGGCTCATCTCCGAGCTGGCCTCCAGAGGCCTCGCGGTGCTGATGATCAGCTCCGAGCTGCCCGAGGTGCTCGGCATGGCCGACCGCGTGCTGGTGATGCACGAGGGGCGCCTGACCGGCGAGTTCAGCCGTGACGAGGCGAACGAGGAGCGCGTCATGCGCGCCGCTACCGGACAGAAGGAGGAGCTGGCGGCATGAGTACCGCTGACGTCGCCATAGACAGAACCAGATCCGGGGAGCGCGCACGGCGCCTCTCCGAGATCGTCTTCCGCATGCGCGAGCTGGGCATCGTGCTCGCGCTGCTGCTGCTGATCGCCGTCACGGCGATCCTCGAGCCCCGCTTCATCGAGCTGGACTCGCTCAAGGACCTTGCCCGCAACGCGTCGATCATCGCGATCATCGCGGCGGGTCAGACGATGGTCATCCTGACCAGAAACATCGACCTGTCGGTCGGTTCCGTGCTCGGGCTCGCCGCCTTCTTCTGCGGCGACCTGCTCTCCAACCACGGCACGCCGATCATCCTCGCGATCGTCCTCTGCATCCTGCTCGGCGCCGTCTGCGGCGTCATCAACGGCGTGTTGACGACGTTCGGCAGAGTGCCCGCGCTCGTCGTGACGCTCGGAACGATGTACGTCTTCCGCGGGATCGCGTTCGTCTACACCGACGGCCGCCAGATCAACGCCGAGACGCTGCCGGACACGTTCCTCAAGCTCGGCTCCGGCACGCTGCTCGGCATCCCGACGATCTTCCTGATCGCGCTCGTGATCGTCGTGATCGTCGGCCTCTACCTGAGCAACTACCGCAGCGGCCGCGAGCTGTACGCGATCGGCTCCAACGACGCCGCCGCGAAGCTCGCCGGCATCCGCGTCGACCGCCGCGTCGTCGGCGCGTTCGTCGCCTGCGGCGCGCTCGCCGGACTCGGCGGCGCGCTCTACGCCGCCCGCTTCGGCACCGTCGACGCGACCGCCGGCACCGGCTACGAGCTGACCGTGATCTCGGCCGCCGTCGTCGGCGGCGTCGCGATCAACGGCGGCGTCGGAACCGTCTACGGCGCCGCGATCGGCGCGGTCCTGCTCGGCTGCATCACCTCGTCCCTGATCGTGCTGCGGATCGACTCGTTCTGGCAGCAGGCCGCCGTCGGCGCGCTGCTGATCGCCGCGATCGCCTTCGACCGGCTCGTCGGGCTCCGACTCGACGCCGCCCTGCGACAGCGGAGTGCCCGCCGTGCCTGAGCTCGCCACCACCACCCCCGACGCCGGCAAGCCGCCGGCGGCGCCCGCCGGCAGCAAGGGCGGCGCGAAGATCGATCCCAGATACCTCGTGCGCTGGGAGACGCTGATCGTCGGTCTGATCATCGTCGTCCTGTTCGTCGGCTCCGGCCTGTCGGACAAGTTCTTCTCGGCCGCGTCGTTCACCACGGGCTCGTTCGACATGATCGAGGTCGCGCTGATCGCGCTGCCGATGACGCTCGTGATCATCACGGGCGAGATCGACCTGTCGGTCGCCTCGATCCTGGGCCTCTCCAGCGCCCTGATGGGCGAGCTGTGGAACGCCGGCCTGCCGCTCGAGCTGATCATGCCGATCTGCATCGCGATGGGCGCGGTCTGCGGCGTCTTCAACGGCTTCCTCGTGACCCAGCTCGGACTGCCCTCGCTGGCAGTCACGATCGGAACGCTCGGCCTCTACCGCGGGCTCGCGCTCGTGATCCTCGGCGACGAGTCGGTCACGTCGTTCCCGTCGAGCTGGACCGAGAGAGCGTTCGGCACGATCGGCGGCGGCTGGTTCCCGAACGTGATGGTGATATTCATCGTGCTCGCGGTGCTGTTCGCGATAGCGCTGCACGCGACGCCGTTCGGTCGCTCGATCTACGCGATCGGCGCCAACAAGGAGGCCGCGCGCTTCAGCGGCATCCGCACGAAGCGCATCACGATGTCGCTGTACGTGCTGGCCGGCATGGTCGCCGCGCTCGCCGGCATCGTCATGACGCTGCGCAACTCGACCGCCGCCGCCAACGTCGGCGTCGGCCTCGAGCTGACCGTCGTCGCAGCCGTGCTGCTCGGCGGAGTCTCGATCTTCGGCGGCTCGGGCTCGCTCTTCGGGGTGATCCTCGCCGTCTTCCTCTTGGGTGCGATCCAGAAGGCGCTGTTGCTGGCCAACGGCGTCTCGTCCTACTGGATCCAGATCGTCACCGGAGTCCTGCTGGTGGGCTCGGTGCTCGGACCCAACCTCGTCGTGCGGGCACGGGAGGCCCGTGCGCGCACAACGCGCTCACGCGCGCCCGGGGCGGCGCGTGCAGCGACCACCACGACCACGCCCCGCAAGGAGGAGGATCGATGAGTTTGTTCCATCGGTCGCGCGCGCTGTGGGTCGCCGTTCTGGCGATCGTGCTCGCGATGGCTGTCGCCGCATGCGGCGACACCAAGGACGACACCGAGACGTCGAGCAGCGGCGCGCCTGCTGCCACGACGGACAGCGGCGGTGCTGCTGCCAACGCCGGCGGCGACTACAGAAGAGGCCTGACGGCGATCGTCATGCCCAAGCAGCTCGGCAACCCGTACGAGGAGCTTGAGGACAGCGGTACGGTCGAGGCGTTCAGAGAGCTGGGCGGCAACGCGACGATCGAGGGCCCGACCGACGCCGGCGCGTCCTCGCAGGTCCCGCTGCTGCAGTCGGCGATCCAGAAGGAGCCCGACGCGATCATCCTGGCGGCGAACGACCCCAACGCGGTCGCCCCGGTGCTGAAGCAGGCGATGTCGAGAGACATCAGAGTCGTGACGCAGGACTCCGACGCGGCGCCCGACGCGCGTCAGGTGTTCATCAACCAGGCGACGACCGAGGGCATCGGCGAAGTGCTCGCCAGAATGTCGAAGGAAGTCGTCCCCGGCGGCAGAGGCGAGATAGCGGTCCTGTCCGCGACCGCCAACGCGACCAACCAGAACGCGTGGATCAGAGTCCTCAGAGAGAGACTCGCCACGCCGGAGTACTCGGGCCTCAGACTCGTCAAGGTCGCCTACGGCGACGACGACGACCAGAAGTCGTTCCAGGAGACGCAGGGCCTGCTGTCGGCCTACCCGAACCTGAGAGCGATCGTCGCTCCGACGACGGTCGGCATCGCCGCGGCCGCGCGCTACCTGTCGACCTCCCCGAAGCAGGGCAGAGTCGCGGTCACCGGTCTCGGCTTCCCGAGACAGATGAAGGCGTTCGTCAAGGACGGCACGAGCAGAGTGTTCGCGCTCTGGAACCCGAAGGACGTCGGCTACCTCGGCGGCTACGCCGCGGCGGCGCTCGCCTCCGGCATCATCACCGGTGCCGAGGGCGACACCTTCAGAGCCGGCCGTCTCGGCGAGAGAGAAGTGGGCGCCAACGGCGAGGTCGTCCTCGGCCCGCCGACGGAGTTCACCAGAGAGAACATCGACGACTTCGACTTCTGATGTCGTCGACGACCGTCAACAGCAGCAGCAGCACCAACACGGTCGTCTCGAACGCCCGACCCGCGCAGCGTGCGCGGGTCGGGGTCTTCGGGATCGGCCTCGAGGCCTACTGGCCGCAGTTCGAGGGACTGAAGGAGCGTTGCGAGGGCTACCAGGCGCGCGTTGAGACCCGCGTTCGCGAACTCGGCGCCGAAGTCGTCAGCGCGGGCCTGGTCGACACCGCGCAGGGCGGCCGCGCCGCTGGCGACCTGTTCGCTGCCCAGCAGGTCGACCTCGTGCTCTGCCACGCCGTCACGTACGCGACCTCCAGCGTCGTGATCCCCGCCCTGCAGGAGGCCGGCGTCCCCGTCGTCCTGCTCGGCCTGCAGCCGACCAGAACGCTCGACTACGAGCACACCGACACGGCCGAGTGGCTCGCCAACTGCGCCGCCTGCTGCGTCCCCGAGATCGCCGGCGCCTGCGTGCGCTCCGGCATCCAGTACGACACCGTCGCCGGCACGATCGACGACGACGAGCGCGCCTGGGCGAAGATCGCCGCATGGGTCCGCGCCGCCGGCGCCGCTCGTGCGCTGCGCCGCTCGCGCATCGGCTTCATGGGCCACGCCTACGCCGGCATGCTCGACATGTACACAGACTTCACGATGGTGCACGGCCAGCTCGGCGCGCACGTCGAAGTGCTCGAGATCGACGACCTCGGCGCCCGCGTGGCTGCCGTGACCGACGCGGAGCGCACCGCCAAGGAGACGGAGATCCGCGAGATGTTCGCGTTCGCGGACGCCTCGACGGACCCGATCGCCGCGCCGATCGAGCAGGAGCAGCTCGACTGGTCCGCGCGCGTCGCCGTCGGCCTCGACAAGCTCGCGGCCGACTTCGAACTCGACGCGCTGACGTACTACTACCGCGGCGTCGACGGCAACGAGTCCGAGCGGCTCGGCGCCGGCGTGATCGTCGGCAACTCGCTCCTCACGGCGCGCGGGATCCCGACCGCCGGCGAGGCCGACATCAAGACGAACATCGCGCAGCTGCTGCTGGACCGGCTCGGCGCCGGCGGCTCCTACACCGAGTTCTACGGGCTCGACTTCGACGAGGACTTCATCCTGATGGGCCACGACGGCCCCGGGCACCTCGCGATCGCACAGGACCAGCCGACGCTGCGCAACCTGCGGGTCTTCCACGGCAAGCGCGGTGCCGGCCTGTCGGTCGAGCAGAAGGTCCGCTTCGGCCCGATCACGATCGTCGGCTGCACGCAGACGGCGGACGGCAGACTGAAGCTGCTCGTCGGCGAGGGCGAGTCGGTCCCCGGCGCGACCTTCAAGATCGGCAACACCAACTCGCGGCTCGTCTTCGGCTCCAAGCCCGCGGACTTCTTCGAGCGCTGGTGCGAGGAAGGCCCGACGCACCATGTCGCGCTCGGCGTCGGCCACGTCGCCGCCGAGGTCAGAAACGTCGCGAAGCTGCTCGGACTGCAGTACGCCGAGGTGCGTTGATGCCACGCGTGTGCTTCACGTTCAACGTCGGCGTCGAGCATCTCGACGCGTACAAGGAGGCCCACCGCAACGTGTGGCCCGAGATGCGCGAGGCGCTCAGCGCCGCCGGCTGGAGCGACTACTCGCTGTTCCTGCGCGAGTCCGACGGCCTCGTCGTCGGCTACCTCGAGTCCGACGACTTCGAGGCCGCGCAGCAGCGCATGTCCGCCACGGACGTGAACGCCCGCTGGCAGCAGGAGATGTCAAAGCTGGCCGGGGGCCGGCCGGACGACTCGTTCGTCGTCCTCGAGGAGGTGTTTCACCTGTGATCAGGCACCATCCCGCCTCCCCCCTGGCTCCGGGCGGACGGGCTTCGTCTCGTTACATAGCGGTCGACCTCGGAGCCGAGTCCGGGCGTGTGCAGCTCGGCACGCTCGCAGGCGGTCGGGTCAAGCTGGAGGAGATCCACCGTTTCGTCAACGGCCCGGTGCGCCTGCCCAACGGGCTGCACTGGGACGTGCTGGGGATCTACCGCGAGATCCTCGTCGGGATCGCCGCGGCGGCGCGCCGCGCGGACGGCCCGATCGAGGGCATCGCGGTCGACGCGTGGGGCTGCGACTACGGCCTGCTGGACCGCGACGGCGACCTGCTCGGCAATCCCTTCCACTACCGCGACCATCGCACCGACGGCGTGATGGAGAAGGTGCTGGAGGAGATCCCCGCCGAGGAGATCTACGCCGCGACCGGCATCCAGTTCATGCCGTTCAACACGCTCTTCCAGCTCGCCGCGCACAACGGCACGGCGCAGCTCGACGCCGCCAGAGCGCTGGCGACGATCCCGGACCTGTTGTCGTACTGGCTGTCGGGCCGCCTCGCGGGCGAGCGCACGGCCGCCTCCACCACGCAGCTGCTCGACGTCCACACGGGCGACTGGGCGCGCGAGCTGGCGGTGCGGATCGGGATCCCGGCGCAGATCCTGCCGCCGCTGGTCGACGCCGGCACCGTGCTGGCGCCGCTGCGGCCCGAGATCGCCGCCGACGCGGGCCTCGACCCCGCGCCCGACGTGATCGCGATCGGCGCGCACGACACCGCCTCCGCGGTCGTCTCGGTACCCGCGAAGGGCAGGGACTTCGCGTACCTCTCGTCCGGCACCTGGTCGCTGCTCGGGATGGAGCTCGACGCGCCCGTCACGAGTGAGGAGGCGCGCTCGTACAACCTCACCAACGAGGGCGGCGTCGACGGCACGATCCGCCTGCTGCGCAACGTGATGGGCCTCTGGCTCGTGCAGGAGTGCCGCCGCCAGTGGGCGCGCGAGGGCGTCGACCACGACTACGACGCGCTGCACCGGATGGCGCAGGCGACCCCGCTCGGCGGGCCGCTGATGGATCCCGACGCGCCCGAGCTGCTGCACCCCGGCGACATGCCGGCGCGGATCGCGGAGCTGTGCGAGCGCAGCGGGCAGCAGCGCCCGGCCGACGCCGGCGCGACGATCCGCACGGCGCTGGAGAGCCTCGCCTGCAAGTACCGCCTCGTGCTGGAGCGGATCGAGCGCGTCGCCGGCCGCCGCGCCGAGGTCGTCCACGTCGTCGGCGGCGGCTCGCGCAACGCGACGCTCTGCCAGCTCGCCGCGGACATCCTCGACCGCCCGGTCCACGCCGGCCCGATCGAGGCGACGGCGCTCGGCAACGTGATGACGCAGGCGCTCGCGCACGGCAAGGTCGACTCGCTGCAGGAGATCCGCGAGATCGTCGGCGCGTCCTTCTCCTCCGACGTCTACGAGCCGTCGTCCGACCGCGCCGCCTACGAGGAGCTGTACGCGCGCTTCCTCTCCGTGACCGGCCTGCAGCCCGTGGCCGTTGCCGACTTCGCACCAACCCAAGGAACCAATCCCTGATGTCTGACACCAGCCGTACCGACTACGACCGTCTGGTCGAGCGCCTCGCGGCGCGCGGCCTGGACGTGGGAGCAATCGAGCAGCGTCTCGCCGACCATCGCATCGAGACCCCGTCGTGGGGCTACGCGAACGCCGGCACGCGCTTCGGCTCGTACCCGCCGGCCGGGCTCCCGAGCGATCCCTTCGAGAAGTTCGACGACGCCGCCGAGGTTCATCGCCTGACCGGCAGCGCGCCGCTCGTCGCGATCCACATCCCGTGGGATCAGCTCGACGACTACACGGCGCTGAAGCAGCACGCCGCGTCGCTCGGCCTCGAGATCGGGACCGTCAACCCGAACCTGTTCGGCGACCAGCGCTACAAGCTCGGCTCGCTGGTGAACACCGACGCGGCGATCCGCCGCCTCGCGACCGACCACGTCCTCGAGTGCATCGAGATCGCCCGCCAGGTCGGCTCGACCGGCATCTCGCTGTGGCTGCCCGACGGCACCAACTACGCCGGTCAGGACTCCTTCGTCGCGCGCCGCCGGCGTCTGCACGAGTGCCTCGCGGAGGTCTACGCGGCGCTCGACGACGAGATGGAGCTGCTGGTCGAGTACAAGCTCTACGAGCCCGCCTTCTACGCCACGGATCTGGCCGACTGGGGCAGCTCGCTGCTGACGTGCCAGAAGCTCGGCCCGAAGGCGAAGGTGCTGGTGGACCTCGGTCATCACGCGCAGGGCGTGAACATCGAGCAGATCGTCGCCTTCCTGGACGACGAGGACCGCCTCGGCGGCTTCCACTTCAACAACCGCAAGTACGGTGACGACGACCTGATCGTCGGCTCGGTCAATCCCTTCGAGCTGTTCCTGATCTACACGGAGCTGGCGGCCGCCCCGAAGCTGCCGCGGCTGACGATCGACCAGGCGCACGTCATCGAGAGCAAGATCGAGGGGATGGTCCTCTCGGTCGTCAATCTGCAGGAGGCCTTCGCGAAGGCGCTGCTCGTCGATCGCGTCGCACTGGCCGAGCGCCAGGCCGCGGGCGACGTGCTCGGCGCGCACGAGCTGCTGCTCGACGCGTTTCGCACCGACGTGCGACCGCTGACGGCGAAGGTCCGTGAGGAGAAGGGCGCGGCGGCGGACCCCGTCGCCGCGTTCCGCGACGGCGATTGGTGGGAGCGTGTCGGTTCGCGCCGAACCGCCGCCGCTACGACGGGAGGACTTGGCGCATGAGCCAGACAACTGACACGACCAACGCGAGCGCGCCGGTGGCGCCTCGCGCTGACAGCCTGTACGACACCGCGAAGGCGCCGAAGGGCGGCCTCGACGAGCTCGTCTACCGCTCCAACCTGCTCGGCGCCAACCGCGCGGTCTCCAACTACGGCGGCGGCAACACGTCGTCCAAGAGCAAGGAGACCGACCACACCGGCCGCGAGGTCGACGTGCTGTGGGTCAAGGGCTCCGGCTCGGACCTCGCGACGATGGGCGCGAAGAACTTCACGGGGCTGCGCCTCGAGGAGATCCTGCCGCTGCTCGAGCGCGACGAGATGAGCGACGAGGAGATGGTCGCCTACCTGTCGCGCTCGCAGGTCGCGCCGGAGATGCCGCGCTCCTCGATCGAGACGCTGCTGCACGCGTTCGTGCCGGCTCCCGAGGTCGACCACACGCACCCCGACGCGATCAACATGCTCGCGGGTGCCGAGAACGGCGAGCAGTTCATCAAGGAGGTGTTCGGCGACGAGGCGGTCTGGGTCCCGTACATCCGCCCGGGCTTCACGCTCGCCAAGCAGGTCGGCCTGGCCGCCCGCGGCGAGGGCGTCCGCTTCGTGATCCTCGCCAAGCACGGCCTCGTCACGTGGGGCGAGACGGGCGCCGAGTCCTACGCCAACACGATCGAGGCGATCAACCGCGCGGCGGACTTCGTCACCTCGAAGGCGAAGGCCCGCTTCGGCGGCTCCGCGCGCGAGCCGCTGTCGACGGAGGCCCGCGAGGACCTGCTGGTGCAGCTGCTGCCGGCGATCCGCGGCGCCGTCTCCAGCGAGCGCGCGAAGATCCTGCAGGTCGACGCGTCGCCGTCGACGCTGGAGTTCGTCTCCTCCAACGACGCCCCGACGCTGTCGCAGGTCGGCGCGGCCTGCCCCGACCACCTCGTGCGCACCAAGCGCGTGCCGCTGTGGGTCGACTACGACCCTGCCTCCGACGACGTCGCCGCGCTCGCCGCGCGCGTGATCGAGGGCGCGGCGCAGTACCGCAAGGACTACGTCGAGGACTACTTCGCGTCCAACGCGAGAGCGGGCGAGCTGCTCGGCGATCCGGACCCGCGCGTCGTCCTGATCCAGGGCGTCGGCATGGTCTCCGTCGGCACGACGCTGAAGGACGCCCGCCTGGCGCGCGACCTCTACCACCGTGCGATCGAGGTGATGGGCGGCGCCTCGGCGATCGACGCGTTCGTCTCGCTGACCGCGCCGGAGTCGTTCGCGGTCGAGTACTGGCCGCTTGAGCTGTACAAGCTCGCGCAGGCGCCCCCGCCACGTGAGCTGCAGGGCAAGATCGCGCTCGTGACCGGCGCGGCCGGCGGCATCGGCGGCTCGATCCTCGAGTCGCTCGCGTCGCAGGACGCCGTCGTGATCGCGACCGACATCGACGCCGCGGGCGCCGAGAGAGTCGCGGAGGCGTACGGCGACGAGGGCCTCGGCCTCGCGATGGACGTGACGAGCGAGGACGCGGTCGCCGCGGCCTACCGCCAGGCGGTCCTGACCTACGGCGGCGTCGACGTGATCGTCTCCAACGCCGGCATCGCCTCCAGCGCGCCGATCGAGGAGACGACGGTCGAGATGTGGGATCGCAACCACTCGATCTTGACGCGCGGCTACTTCCTCGTCGCGCGCGAGGCGTTCAAGATCCTGCGTCGTCAGGCAACCGGCGGCAGCGTCGTCTTCGTCGCGTCGAAGAACTCGCTCGTCGCGGGCAAGAACGCGGCCGCGTACTCGTCCGCGAAGGCGGCCGAGCTGCACCTCGCGCGCTGCCTCGCCGAGGAGGGCGGCGGCGCCGGCATCCGCGTCAACACGGTCAACCCGGACGCGGTCCTGCAGGGCTCGAGAATCTGGGGCTCGTCGTGGCGCGAGGAGCGCGCGGCGGCGTACAACATCGACCCGGACGCGCTGGAGGACCACTACAAGGCGCGCACGACCCTGAAGGTCAACATCCTGCCCGAGGACATCGCGCAGGCGGTGCTGCACTTCGCCTCGCCCGTGCGCTCGGGCAAGTCGACCGGCAACATCCTCAACGTCGACGGAGGCGTGCCCGCCGCGTACTCGCGGTAGCCGCCCGATCTCGACAACTGGGCTTAGCCGCGCGCGCCGGTCTGCCGCGCGGCTTCGATCCGGGCCGCACCTTGTCAGTCCCGTGCGGCCCGGGCTTCCCCGCGAGGCACCCGCGCTCCCCTCGATCCCGGCGCGGGTCTCGCCCCGGAACCGCCGCGCCGCCCCATCCGCGGCGCGGTCCCGGGAAGGGGAACCCGGAGCCCGCCCGCCCCAAGCGAGGCTCCGGCCCAACAGCCCCTCGTCCCACGCTCTCACCGAGTGCGGGACGGGGGGCTTGTTGCTTTGACGGTGACTGCTCGGCTGAGACCCGCGGCATGGCTGGCTAGGATCGGCGCATGACGGCGAACGTGGCGATGCGGGCGACGGTGCGGGGCGGGGTGCAGGGCGTCGGGTTTCGCGACGCGACGGTGCGGCGGGCGCGCGAGCTCGGCGTGATGGGGTGGGTGCGCAACGGCGAGGACGGCAGCGTGCTCGTCCATGCCGAGGGCGCGCAGCCGGCGCTCGACGCGCTGGCCGCCTTCCTCCACGACGGGCCGCCTCACGCGCGCGTGGACGATGTCTCGACGGATTCCGTGAAGGTGGAGGGGCACGAGCAGTTCGCGATCCGCGGTGTCAGCGCCGGCGTCTTCGTCGTGCAGGAGCACGCCGCGACCGCGCACCACTACGACCTCCGCTTGGAGGTGGACGGCGTGATGCGCTCCTGGGCGGTCCCCAAGGGGCCGTCGCTGGATCCCGCCGCCAAGCGCCTGGCGGTCGAGGTCGCCGACCACGACTGCGAGCACAACGCCTTCGAGGGCCCGCTCGGCGACGGCGGCGTGATCGTGTGGGATCGCGGCACGTATGAGCAGGGCGGGCGCGTGCCGTGGCCAGAGGCGCTGCAGCGGGGCCACGCGGTCTTCGTGCTGCACGGCGAGAAGCTGCGGGGAGGATTCGCGCTGCAGCGCACGCGCCCTGGGGCGAAGCCGCAGTGGCTGCTGATCAAGCGCAGAGACGAGCAGGCCCAGCCCGGCTCGGACGTCGTGGCGCAGCAGCCGCGGTCGGTCGCCAGCGGGCGCACATTGGGCGACGTGCTGGAGGAGTGACGGCGGTGCGACCGGCGTTTGCGGGGCCGTGCGCTCGGGAAGGGGGGCGAGAAGTCACGTCGGCAGAGAGTGCGCTATCTTTACTGACCCGCGGCGAGGGCACTCGCCCCCGCTGCGTGCCAGACGGAGGAATCCCCTCTCGAGAGGCACGGCGGTCTTTGAAAACTCAACAGCATGTGCACTCTTCTCCATGGGCTCAGGCCTTTGGGAGTGAGTGCGTCCAGGTTTCGAAGTGGCCTTCTCATTTGCGTCAGCGTGATGAGAGTCATAGGTCATGTCAATGAGTCATTAGTAGTAAACCGTCTGTTGTCCCGGATCTCCCGATTGTGTACATGGGAATCCCTCGTGTGGACTTCAGACACTCTTCATGAATGTAGTTCTTCACGGAGAGTTTGATCCTGGCTCAGGACGAACGCTGGCGGCGTGCCTAATAC
>NZ_JAUTDO010000011.1 GCF_030646165.1 Conexibacter sp. CPCC 206217
GCAGGCCGCCCCGCCGCCCAACGCACCACCCTCTACACCACCCGCCACCACTACAACATCGGCGACATCCCCGCCCCACCAACAGCCCCAGACGTCGCCGCGGCAGCATCCCCGACCAGCTCCTGAGGACCAGGCCCCCCGGTCGGGGGGAATCCCGGCGCATCGGGTTCCCAGCGTGCGTCAGGCGGAGGAACCTCGGACGCATGTCGTGCGAGACCGCCCACTTCTTCCCGGCGGACAGCGGCCAGCTGGTGGCAGCTGCGCTCGCCTGCCCGGTGTGCCTCTCCTCGGCCGTCAGGTGGTCGCTCTGCGGCGGCCGCTACGATCGTCGTGCACGCTGCGCCTGCACGACGTGCGGTCACGAACGTGACGTCTTCCTCACGCCCGAGCAGGCACTCCGGCTGTCGCTCCACCGCACATGCCCGCTCGACCTGACGTTCCACTCGCCCGACCTGCTGACAGCGTTCTGAGCAGCGAACCTCCCCTGCCCGCTCGGCCCGCCCACGAGCCGAGCCTGTTCGCCGGCGTCGAGCCGCTGGAGGTCTTCGTCGACCTGCTCTCGGAGATCGAGAGCGACACCACGTCGAGCGAGTTCTACCACCGCATCTGCGAGGCGATCTGCCGCCTCACGACGATGCAGCGCGCCGCGATCTTCCTCTACGACGCCGGCCGCTTCCGTGTGCGCGCCGTCGGCTCGCACGGGATCTCCTTCACGCGCCTGGCAAAGCTGCGCCCGACGCTGCACGACGCCCCGATCGCCCAGCGCGCGCTGCTGGAGGACCGCGTGATCGTCGTCAAGTCCGACGCGATCGACAGAGAGGTCCCGCCGGACTACGCGCAGCTGCTCGGCATCACCGCGCTCGTCTGCACGCCGCTGGCCGCCGCCGGCCACCGCTACGGCGTGATCGTCGCCGACCGCGGCGCCGGCGACTTCGAGCTGGGCGACGGCGAGCGCCACCTGATGTGGACGCTCGGCAAGACCGCCGCGCTCGCCGCCACGGCGCGCAACGCGACGCGCCAGCAGGAGCGCACGCGCCGCCTCGGCGAGCGGATCGACCTCGCGCGCGAGATCCACGAGCGCGTGATGCAGCGGCTCTTCGGCGTCTCGCTCGTGCTCAGCACCGAGGCCGACCTGACGCCGGAGCTGCGCGAGCGCTGCCGCACCGAGATGGGCGACGCGCTCGCCGACCTGCGCTCGGCGCTGGAGCGGCCGCTGGCGCCGATGGCGTACGAGACCGGCACGACCCTCAGGGCGGAGCTGGAGCGCCACGCGCGCGAGACGAATCTGCCGATCGTGCTGGCGTGGGAGGCCGGCGTCGAGGTGCCGAGGAGACTCGAGGGCCTCGCGCAGTCGGTCCTGGGGGAGGCGCTGCGCAACGTCAGGAAGCATGCCGACCCCTCGCGCGTCTCGGTCACCGTCCAACGCGACGAGGACACCTTCACGCTCGAGGTCCGCAACGACGGCATCACCGGCGGCGTCGCGGCCGGGCTGGGCAGCGGCGGGACCGGCGGCATGGGGCTGCGGCTGGCCGCGTTCGAGGCGCTGCAGCACAACGGCTTCGTCGAGTTCGGCCCGGAGAAGTCGGCGGTTCCACCCGGCTGGCGGGTGCGGCTCGTGGTCCCGGTGAACGAGACGGAGGAGCGATGAACACACTTCCCACCACGCCGATCGAGTCGGAGCGGCGCCTGCGCGTGCTGGTCGTCGACGACCACGACGTCGTCCACTGGGGCTTTCGCCTGCTGCTCGGCGAGCAGTCGTGGGTCGAGCGCTGCGTCGCGGCCAGAAACGCGAGCGAGGCGATGGAGCTGACGAAGCGCTATCGCCCGCACGTCGCGCTCGTCGACCTCTTCCTCGGCGACGAGTCCGGTGCCGACATCTGCGAGTCGATCCGCTCCTCCTCGCCCGAGACGCGCGTGCTGCTGATCTCCGGCGCCGGCAGGATTTCCCCGCATGCCGCGAAGGCGGCCGGCGCGTCCGGCTTCGTCTCCAAGGACTGGGGCGCGCACGACGTCGCGATGGCGGTCCGGATGGTCGGGCTCGGGATGACGATGTTCCCGCCGCAAGCCGACCAGCCCTCGACGCTGCTGTCGGAGCGCGAAAGGGAGGTGCTCGACCTGATCTCGACCGGCTCGACCAACCGCGAGATCGCCGAGGCGCTGTACCTCTCGCCGCACACGGTGAAGGAGCACACCAGCGCGCTCTACCGCAAGCTGAAGGCGCGCAACCGCGCCGAGGCCGTGCAGCGCGCGCAGCGCATCGGCCTGCTCGGCTGAGCGCTACACAAAAGCCCAGCAAAAGTGACACGCGCCCCACGGGGGTCCGTCACCTCCCCCCCGACCGGGGGGAACCATGGCGAGCCGGGGTGGAAGGGGGCCATAACGCGCAGAAGTATGCGGCCAGTGAAGACCGCAGTTCTGTTTCCAGGCCAGGGCAGCCAGACGCCCGAGATGCGCGACACCGTCGCCGCCCGCCGCCCCGACCTGCTCGAGCTTGCGCTCGAGGTCGTCGGCGACGACCCCTTCGAACGGGTAGACGACGGCACGCGCTTCGCGCAGCCGGCGATCTAC
Organism: Conexibacter sp. CPCC 206217; assembly: GCF_030646165.1. GTDB lineage: Bacteria > Actinomycetota > Thermoleophilia > Solirubrobacterales > Solirubrobacteraceae > Conexibacter. Next base: position 2,569 of record NZ_JAUTDO010000011.1, read on the forward strand.
TGCGCCTCCGTCGTCGCCTGGGAGCGCCTGGCTGAGACCGGCCTGCAGGCCGACGTCGTCGCCGGCCACTCGCTCGGCGAGGTCGCGGCGCTCGTCGCCGCCGGCGTGCTGAACGCCGAGGACGGGCTGCGGCTCGTCGCCACGCGCGGCCGCCTGATGCAGGAGTCCGGCGAGCGCAGAGGCGACGGCTCGATGCTCGCGCTGCTGGGCACCGGCGCCGCCGAGCGCGCCGCACAGGTCGCCGAACCGCACGGCCTCACCGTCGCCAACGACAACGCGCCCAACCAGGTCGTGCTGTCGGGCAGCAGAGCCGCCTTCGAGGCTGCGACCGTGACCGCCAAGGGCCTCGGCCTGCGTGCCGTCCCGCTGCCGGTCACCGGCGCCTTCCACTCGCCCTACATGGCCGAGGCGGTCGGCGAGTTCGAGGCCGCGCTCGCCGCGATCGAATTCGCCGCGCCGAAGATCGCCGCCGTCAGCTCGATCACGACTGAGCCGTTCGGCGACGACGTCGCCGCGCGCCTCGCCGACGCGCTCACGCGGCCGGTGCGCTGGCGCGAGACGCTCGTCGCGCTGCACGCGGACGGCGTCACCCGCTTCGTCGAGACCGGGCCGGGCAAGGTCCTGACCGGGCTCGTGCGGCGCACCGTCTCCGACGTCGAAGCGCTCACCGCAGAGCAGCTGGAGGCCGCAAGTGCCTGATCAGGCCACCACCTCCGCGGCGGGCCTGCGGGCGCCGTCGCCGTCGGTGCCGCGCGGCGCCGCGCTGCGCTCGGTCGCCGCCGTGCTGCCGGAGACGGTCGTCCACAACGACGCCGTCGCCGCCCGCATCGGCAAGAGCGACGACTGGATCTACACGCGCACCGGCATCCGCGAGCGGCGCGTCGCCAGAGACGACGAGCGGCTGTCGGACTTCGCCGCCGCCGCCGGCAGGCTCGCGCTGGAGCGCGCGGGGATAGCGGGCGCGGACCTCGACCTGATCCTCGTCGCGACGATGACGCAGGACGAGGTCACGCCGAACGCCGCACCGCTCGTCGCGCACGCGCTCGGCGCCACGCGCGCCGGGGCGATCGACATCGGCGCCGCCTGCACCTCGTTCCTGTCCGCCGTCGCGCTCGGGGCGGCGCAGATCGAGACCGGCCGCGCCTCGAAGGTGCTCGTGGTCGGCGCCGACTTCATCAGCCGCATCACCGACCACGACTCGAGGGCGACCGCGATGCTGTTCGCCGACGGCGCGGGCGCGGTCGTGATGACGCCGGCCAGCGCCGACGACGCCGACGAGCTCGGCTCGATCGGTCCGATCCTGCTGCGCGCCGACGGCTCCGAGCCGGAGATCCTCTACGCGACGCACGCGCAGAGAACGCTCCAGATGGACGGCCACGAGACCTTCAAGCACGCCGTCAACAGGATGAGCGAGATCACGCGCGAGGCCGTCGCGGCCGCCGGGCTGACGCTCGACCAGATCGACCTGTTCGCCTACCACCAGGCGAACGGTCGCATCGTGCGCGCCGTCGGCGAGCGGCTGGAGCTCGATCCGGCGAGAGTCGTCGACTGCATCGAGAAGACGGGCAACATGTCCGCCGCGTCCATACCGTTCGCACTCGACGCCGCGCGCAGAGACGGGCGCCTGCGCCCCGGCGTGCGCGTCGCGCTGGCCGCCTTCGGCGCCGGCTTCACGTGGGGCGGCGGCGTGATCGAATGGGGAGGGGCGGAATCCTCGGCAGAGCCTCGGATTCCGTCGGGAGAACTCGCCGTGGGGACTCGTTCTCCCGGGCTGGAGGTTTCGCAATGACGCAGCGCAGAGGCGCAGCGCTCGTGACGGGCGCGTCGCGCGGCATCGGCGCCGCGACGGCCAAGCTGCTGGCGGCCGACGGCTGGCCGATCGGCGTCGGCTTCCAGAACGGCGCGGAGGCGGCCGCGGCCGTCGTCAAGCAGATCGAGGACGCCGGCGGACAGGCGCTCGCGCTCGGCGGCGACATCTCCGACACGGCCGTGATCGACAGTCACTTCAGAGCACTCGAGGAGCGCTTCGGCACCGTCCTCGTGCTCGTCAACAACGCCGGCCTGCGGCGCGACGGACTGTCGCCGCAGATCAACGACGAGGACTGGGACGCGGTCCTCGACACGAACCTCGGCGCCGCCTTCCGCACGACGCGGCGGGCGATTCCGTCGATGCTGCGCGCGCGCCACGGACGGATCGTGAACATCGCCTCGGTGGTCGGCCTGCGCGCCAACCCCGGTCAGGCGAACTACGCCGCCTCGAAGGCCGGTCTCGTCGGGATGACGAAGACCGTCGCCGCCGAGGTCGCCCGCCGTGGCGTCACCGTGAACGCGGTCGCGCCGGGACTGATCGAGACCGACATGACAGCGGATCTCGACGGCGAACTCCTGAAGGTCGTGCCGGCACGCCGGCCCGGGACGCCGGAGGAGGTGGCGGCCTGTGTCCGCTTCCTCGCCTCCGACCAGGCCGGCTACGTGACCGGCGCAACGTTGACCGTCGACGGCGGCATGTCCGCCTGAGACCCTGATCTCGAACCAGTAAGAGGAGACACACCAAATGGCAGCTGCAACCCCCGAAGCCGTCGAGAGCCGCATCGTGGAGGCGCTCGCGTCCTTCGGCCCCGACGTCGAGCAGGTCACCCGCACGGCGACGTTCGAGGAGCTCGACATCGACTCGCTCGACCTCGTCGAGCTGGCCCAGATCGTCGAAGACGAGTGGGGCGTCGAGCTCAAGGGCGACGACATGAAGTCGCTGAAGACGGTCGGCGACTCGATCGACCTCGTGGTGGCGCGGGCAAGCTGATGAAGAGACGCGTCGTCATCACCGGTGTGGGTGCCGTGACCCCGCTCGGGGTCGGTGCCGAGCCGCTGCTGCGACGCTGGGCAGCGGGGACGGTCGGCATCCAGGACGGGGAGGGCACCTGCCGCGACTTCGTCGTGAAGGAGCACCTGTCCGTCAAGGAGGCCCGCCGCAACGACCGCTTCGCTCAGCTGGCGATGGTCGCCAGCGACGAGGCGCTCGCGCAGGCCGGTTGGAACGGGGAGAAGCCGTACGACACCGAGCGGATCGGCTGCATCCTCGCGACCGGCATCGGCGGCCTCGAGTCGCTCGAAGGCCAGCACGACAACCTGCGCGACAAGGGCGAGAAGGCAGTGTCCCCGCTGTCGGTCCCGCTGTTCATGGTCAACGCCGGCACCGCCGCGCTGTCGATGCGTCACGGGCTGCGCGGGCCGACCTTCCAGGTCGGCTCCGCCTGTGCCTCGGGCGGTCACGCGATCGGCACGGCCGTGCGGATGATCCAGGCCGGCGACGCCGACGCGATCGTCACCGGCGGTGCCGAGGCGACGCTGACGCCGCTCGCGCGGGCCAGCTTCCAGTCGGCCAGCGCGCTGTCGCCGAGCGGCATCTCGCGCCCGTTCGACGCGCGCCGCGACGGCTTCGTGATGGGCGAGGGCGCCGGCGTGCTGGTGCTCGAGGACGCCGAGCTGGCGGAGGCCCGCGGCGCCACGATCCTCGGCGAGGTGACCGGCTACGCGACCACGTCGGACGCGTACCACATCACCGCGACGCTGCCCGAGGGCACCTACGCGTCCAGAGCGATGAGCCTGGCGCTGAGAGAGGCCGGCCTGCTGCCCGAGCAGATCGACTACATCAACGCGCACGGCACGTCGACGGAGCTGAACGACGCCGCCGAGACGACCGCGATCAAGCTGACCTTCGGCGAGACGGCGAAGGACGTGCCGATCTCGTCGCTGAAGTCGTCGATCGGCCATCTGCTGGGTGCCGCCGGCGCGGTCGAGGCGATCGCGACGCTGAAGGCGCTGAACGAGCGGATCGTGCCGCCGACGCTCGGGCTGGAGCAACCGGGCGAGGGGCTCGACCTCGACTACGTGCCGGGCTCCTCACGCACGTTCACGCCGCGCAACGGCACGCCGAAGGCACTGTCGAACTCGTTCGGCTTCGGCGGCCACAACGTAGTGCTTTGTCTGGAGGGATCTGCATGAGTGCCGTAGCAGCAATCAGAGCCGACGAGCGGATGAGTCCGCACGAGCGGATCGAGCTGCTCTGCGACGAAGGCACGTTCGAGCCGGTTCGCTCGAGCGTGATGTCGCCGAAGCTCGGCGCCCGCGCACGTTCCGGCGACGGCGTCGTCGGCGGCCTCGGCCGCGTCGACGGCCGTCCGGTCGCCGTCTACGCGCAGGACGCGGCCTATCTCGGCGGCTCGCTCGGCGCCGCCCACGCGGACACGATCCACCGCGTGATGCAGCTGGCGCAGCGTGCCCGCGTGCCCGTCGTCGGCTTCATCGAGTCCGGCGGCGCGCGCATGCAGGAGGGCACCGCGGCGCTCGGCGGCTACGGGCGGATCTTCCGCCAGAACGTGCTGCTGACGGGCGTCGTGCCGCAGATCTCGGTGATCGGCGGCCTCTCGGCCGGGGGCGGCTGCTACTCGCCGGCGCTGACCGACTTCGTCGTGATGACGGAGAACGCGGCGATGTTCCTGACCGGCCCCGGCGTCGTGAAGGACGTGATGGGCGAGGACGTGACCGCGCACGAGCTGGGCGGTCGCAAGATCCACGAGAAGAACGGCGTCACCGACCTCGTCGCCGCCGACGACGTCGGCTCCGCGCACATGGCGCGCAGCCTGCTCTCCTACCTGCCGCAGCACGCCGGCGGCCGGCTGCCGAGAATCCTCTCGGTCAACCCCGACTTCTCCGACCCGGGCGCCGCGGTGCCGTCCGACCCGCGCCAGGTCTACGACATGCGCACGGCGCTGCGCGGCATCGTCGACGGCGGCTCGCTGATGGAGATCGCGCCGAAGTGGGCGCGCTCGCTCGTGACCGCGTTCGCGCGCATCGACGGCCGTCCGGTCGGCGTGATCGCCAACCAGCCGCGCTACATGGGCGGCGTGCTCGACGCCGACTCCTCGCAGAAGGGTGCGAGGTTCGTCGAGACGTGCGACCGCTACGGGATCCCGCTCGCCGTCTTCGTCGACACGCCCGGCTTCATGCCCGGCACGCGTCAGGAGCAGGCCGGCGTGATCCGCCACGGCGCGACGCTCGTGCGCGCGTTCGCGCAGGCGACCGTGCCGCGCGTGACGGTGGTGGTGCGCAAGGCCTACGGCGGCGCGTACATCACGATGAACTCGAAGGACCTCGGCGCCGACCTCGCGTTCGCGTGGCCGGGCGCCGAGCTGGGCGTGATGGGCGCGCAGCCGGCCGTCGGCGTGCTGCACCGGCGCGAGCTGGCGGCGGCGGAGGATCCCGTCGCGCTGCGCGACGAGCTGGCGCTGGCGTACGCCGAGGAGCACCTCGGTGCGGAGGTCGCGGCCGCCGCGGGCTTCGTCGACGAGGTGATCGAGCCGCAGGACACGCGCAGACGGCTGGCGTGGGCGTTCGGCGCGATGGACGATCGGCGCGCGCTGAAGGAGATCGCGTGAAGAGCTGCGCCCAGCGGGCTTGCTTTCCACTGAGAGAACTCGCCCGGGGGCTCGTTCTCTCGTCTGCGGAGGCGACTCGTGAGGCTTGAGGGCCGCCGGTACCTCATCACCGGCGTCCTGACGAAGGACTCGATCGCCTTCTCCACAGCGGAGCAGCTGCAGTCGATGGGGGCGGAGATCGTCCTCACCGGCTTCGGCCGCGCCAAGCGCCTGACCGATCGCGTCGCGGGCAAGCTCGCGACGCCGGTCGAGGTGCTGGAGTTGGACGTCAACAACGCCGCGGACTACCCGCCGCTCGTCGCCGCGCTGGACGAGAAGTGGGGCGGCGTGCTCGACGGCGTCCTGCACGCGGTCGCGTTCGCGCCCGAGGACGCGTTGGGCGGCAACTTCCTGCAGACGCCGGCCGACTCGGCGCTGACGGCGTTCCAGACGAGCGCCTTCTCGCTGAAGGAGCTGGGCCGCGCGCTGCGCCCGCTGCTGGTGAGAGCCGAGGGCGGCGGCGCGATCGTCGGGCTCGACTTCGACGCCACGGTCGCCTGGCCGATCTACGACTGGATGGGCGTCGCGAAGGCGGCGCTGGAGTCGACCGCGCGCTACCTCGCGCGCGACCTCGGCCCCGACGGCATCCGCGTCAACCTCGTCTCGGCCGGTCCGCTGAAGACGGTTGCGGCGGGCGGCATCCCGGGCTTCCAGACGCTCGCCGACGCGTGGGGCAAGCAGGCCCCGCTCGGCTGGGACGTGACCGACCCCGAGCCGGTCGCGAGAACGGTCTGCTTCCTGCTGTCGGACTGGGCCCGCGCCATCTCCGGCGAGATCGTCCACGTCGACGGCGGCTTCCACGCGATGGGGACCGCGCTGAATCCCTGAGCGGTGCCGAGGAGCGGCGGCATTCCTCTACGCATCATCAGGATGACACCGGAGATCGCGCGGGCTGCGGCGCGTCATCGCGGACGCGGGATCAGTCTCGCCGACGGCTTTGCGATCGCCACGGCGCAGGCCAACACGGCGGCGGCCGCGGCGACGGAAGGAATCCGGTGTGACGTGCGCGGTTGTCGTGCGTGCGTCGCGCCGGGGGAGGAAGATCGCTCGTGCGCAACATTCCGAAGGAGGGATCGCATGAGCACTGCCGCATCGGACCAGCTCGACATGGGCGCGCTGAAGCAGGCGATCGAGGGTCGTGATGCCGCCGCGCAGGCCGCGATGTTCGCGCCGGACGCGACCGTCACGATGATCGACCACGAGCATTCGCCGAGCAATCCGCAGCGCCTCGCGGGCATCGACGCGATCCGAGCGATGCTGGACGACGTCTACTCGCGCGACATGACCCACGAGGTCACCCACGCCGTCGGCGGCCCCGGCGGCGCCGCCTACACGATCGCCTGCCGCTATGCCGACGGCATGCGCGTCGAGGTCGCGGCGGTGCTGGACGTCAGAGACGGCCACATCACCCACATGGAGGGCGTGCAGGCCTGGGATCCGGCGTAGGCGGCTCACGGGCGCGCGCGGCCGCACGGGAGCGGCCGCGCGGCCGCACGGGAACGGCGCTGCAGCTCAGGGATCGCTGAACGGCTGCAGCGGGACGCCGTGGGTGTGCTCGCGCATGCCCAGCTCGTAGGTCGCGCCGCCGGCGACGGTCAACTCCAGCGGCGGCAGTTCGCGGCGGGCGATGCGGATGCGCATGTCGGCGATCGCGCAGTGGGCGGTGTCGTGCTGCGGACCGGCGGGGTCGCTGTAGATCCAGCCGACGACGTCGCGCGGCGGCGCGCCGACCTCGATCCGCAGCGACAGGTCCTCGCCGCCGAGCCACAGCTCGGCACGCTCGGGCGTCTCGTCGACGCGCGTCGAGCGGATCCGGCCGATCCCGCCGAGGCGGTGACGTCTGCCGCCGAGCGAGAGGCAGCCGTTGGCGACCCACGGCGTCGTCCAGCGGCCGACTCTGATGCGACCGAGGATCACGTCGATCCAGGCGTCCGGCTGCTGCTCGAACGCGGTCCCGTGCAGCCAGATCCAGCGCTCGGCGTGCTCGGCGCCCCAGTTGTGGCCGACCATCCCCGGCCAGCCGTCGAGCGTCAGCGTGCGGCCTCTCACCGTCACCGTCCCACTCACGCGCACCGCCGGCAGCAGGCTGAGCGCCTTCGTGCGCGGCAGCGGCGCCGTGTACATCCAGTCGCGCGGGAGGTAGGGGAAGGGATCCTCGCCGCCGTCGAAGCGCAGCTCCCAGCTGGCGAGTCCCGGCACCTCGCCGGACGCGCCGCCGGCGCCGATCGTCGCGTCGCCGATGCGGAGCCAGGCGGCGTCGGCGGGGTTGCGCCCGAGCGTGCCGCTCGCGTCATCGCCGGTACGCGGTGCGCCGTCGCCGTGCGGCGCGACGGTGCGGCCGCTTCCGAGCGCCTCCGGCGGAGGGCTGACCTTCGCGGCATGCGGCCCGTCGGCGTCGAACAGCGTCGCCCACAGCGAGCCGACCGGCGCCTCGCCGGGACGCTTGTGGATCGTGTAGCGCAGCCACACCGCCTCGCGCCCGGTCGCGTCGCCGGCCTTCAGGTAGAAGCTCTCGTAGTGGCCCTTCGCCAGCGGGACGAGGGGGTAGCGCGGATCAGCCGCCTCCATCGTGGCGACGCTACCAGCGCGGGCGCGGGGCGCGAGCCGATCACGCGGCGACGACGATCCGCGACGGCGGCGATCGCTGCGACCGCTGGTGCGACCGCGCCGCCCGTCCGCTCAGCCGATCGACCGCTCCGCGCGTGTCGCGAGCGCGATCCGGTCGACGCCCGCGGCGGCGAGTGCGCGCGGCACGGTGCCGACGTCGGCGCGCAGGACGCCGAGCAGCACGTGCGTCGCGCCGATGCGGCGGTCGCCGCGCGCGACGGCGATCCGCACGGCGCGCTCCATCGCGCGCTTGGACGAGGCGGCGAAGCCGGGCTTGCGTCGCGGCACGGGCGGGCGGGCGGGCAGTTCGAAGTCGCCGATCGTGACACCGGCGGCAGCGAGGCTCAGCTCCTGCTCGCGCTCCAACGCGGCGAGGAGACCGCTCGAGTGGAGCCCTTCGTCGGACAGCAGTCTGGCCGTCGGCGTATTCGGATCGGCGGCGATCGCCAGCAGCATGTGCTCGGCTTCGAGCGTCGGCGAGCCGAGCGCCTCGGCCTGCTCGTGCGCGCGTGTGACGATGACGCGGGCGTCTCTTGCGAAGCGTTCGAACATCAGCGCCTCCTGGGGGCGAGGCCGGTGTCGGCCAGTCGTCGTGCGTGCTTCTTGTGGACCGCCTGACGCGTCACGCCAAGCGCCTCGGAGATCTGCTCCCAGGTCCAGCCGAGCGCCAGGGCGCGCTCCACCGAGGCGTCCTCGAGGCGATCGGCGAGCCGCCGCAATGCGAGTGCGGCGGCGAGTCCGTCGGCGGGATCAGGGGGAAGGTCGGGTGGGGCGTCGATCATCGCTAGCAACTGTAGTTGACAGGTATACGCTGTGTCAACCTGGGTTGCGAGCCGGCGATTGCGCAACCTCACCGGCGCGCGTCCGTTCTTACTTGTCGAGCGCTCAGATCGATTCAACTCACTCACTCGAACCACAGGGGAATTCAGATGAAAGCCATCCTCGCCTTGGGCGCGGCCGCTCTCGCATGCCTCGTGCTCGCCGCGACCGTCGCAGCATCCGTCGTCACGCGCAGCGATCATCGCAGCGACGAGAACGCGGCTGCGCGTGTGCTGTACGACTGCGCCAGCAGCCGCACCGGCCTGCTGCAGCACACCTACTCCGTGCGCGTGCTGCGGATCGCGCAGCGTCACATCCGCGGCGATGTGGCCGAGTACACCGGCTGCACCGAAGCGGTCAGGTTCGCGCTGCGCGGGCCGCACGGGACGATCGTCGCGGGCGTCAAGCGCAGCCGTCGCGGCGGCCTCGCCGCCGGCAGAATCGCGCTGCTGGACCTGCGCGGTCGCAAGGTCGACGTGCTGAGAGTCCGCCGCGGCGAGCGCGCCCTCTTCGCCGTCGCCCCCGGTCGCTACCGCCTGCGCGCCGACGGCCGCAGAGCATGCACCGTCAACGTACGCTCGTCGGCCTGGCGGACGGCGAGCGTGAACGTGATCTGCCGGAAGTAGGTCGGGCGAGTGTCGATCCGGCAACGCATCAGCGGGCGCGTCGCACGACGCGCCCGCCGCTCAGCGGAACATGTCCTCGGCGGCCGGGCGCAGCAGCGCGCCGACGCCGGGGCCGTCGTCGGCCGTCACGTGCGTGGCGAGGCCGCGCAGCACGACGGCCGGCTGACGCGAGTCCTTGCCGCGCGCGAGGTCGGCCGCGGCCGCCAGTTCGTCGGCGGTCGCGATCCAGGTCGCGCGCAGTTCGCGGCCGACGCTGTCGCTGCGCCCGCGCCAGTCGTCGCTCGGCGCGACGCCGGCGATCCCGATCGCGACGTCGACCTGGCCGTGGCGCCACGCGCGCCCGAACGAGTCGGTCACGATCACGCCGATCTGCGCGCCCGTCAGCTCGCGCAGCCGGGCGCGCAACGCGCGCGCAGAGGCGTCGGGATCGGCCGGCAGCAGGATCAACGTCTCGGGCTCGTCGGCCGGCGCGTTGGAGGCGTCGACGCCCGCGTTGGCGCAGACGAAACCGTGGTGCGTGATGCAGATCAGCACGTTGCGCTCGGCGCGCAGCAGCTGGCGCGTCTCGTCGAGCACGACCTGCACATGGCGCGGGTCCTTGCCGCCCTGCTCGGCCGCCAGCGCGACCGCGCGCTCGGTCGGGACGACCTCGGCGAGCCTGCGCACGCGTCCCTCGGCCTTCGAGATCGCCTTGTGCGCGATCACCAGCACGTCGCCGTCGGCGAGACCGCCGAGGCCGGCGCCACCAGCAGCCGCCGCGATCAACGCCCCCAGGTCCTCACCGGCTGCGATCTCGGGCAGCCCGTCGAGCGCGACGGCGGAGAACATCTGGGGCAGGCCTACTTCTGGTTGGTGCGCATCAGCTGGTTCAGCATCCCGCGCGTGTGCGCGGCGCCGCCGCGGCGGGAGGCGATCAGCTCTCTGAGCGCCGCGAAGTCGTCGGGCGTGTCGACGTCGAGCGCGAGCGACTCGATCTCGGCGACCTCGACCATCACGCCGGCCTCTTCGGCGAGCGTGCGATGGCGGTGCAGCGAGTCGACGCCGTAGGACGGCGCCATCACGTCGGGCGGCTGCAGCAGCAGCGCGTTGGTGCCGCTGAGGTGACGGTCGGGGATCACGACGACGTAGCGGTCGGCGGTGCGCGGACGGCCCAGCAGCGCGTCCAGTTCGGCCGGGTCGAGCATCGGCGTGTCGCCCGCGATGCAGAGCACGCGCGTGGCGCCCAGCTCGCGCGCGTGCGCGACGCCGCGCAGCACCGCTCTGTTCTGCCCGCTCTCGGCGGGATCGTCGAGCGGGATCGCGTCGTAGCCCTCCGCGACGCGCTGCGCGCCGGGGTCGCTGCTCAGCACGAGCACTCTGTCGATGCCTCTGGTCCGCCTCAGGGCGGTCAGGACGTCGACGTACATCGCTTCGGCCAAAGCGCGCCGCGGACCGGCTTGCAGCGCCGGCTCGAGACGGCCCTTGGCCCCGTCGAAGCGCTTGACCGGCAGGATCGCAAAGGTGGACATCGGCGGAGAACGGTAACTCTTCGGGACGATTGACCGATCAGTGGTGTCGAACCGCTCAGCTCGCGAGCGATGCCGCGAACGCCAGCGTCTCGCGTGCGAGGCGCTCGCGCGAGGCGGCGTCCGACATCAGCAGATCGGCCGTCACGACGGCGATCTCGGGGGTGGACGGATCGGATTCCAGCGGCTCGTCGGCGACGATCCCGTCGAGCACGTCGCCGTACAGCGCGGCGACCCCCGCGGCCGACAGCGGCTGCCCGGCCCAGGCCATGAACGCGGCCGTCGGCCCCTTCACGATCGCGCCGCCGACGATCGGGCTGACCGCCACGACCGGCGCCGCGGCGGCGCGCAGCGCCTCGCGGATCCCCGGCACGGCGAGGATCGGGCCGATCGACAGCAGCGGGTTCGATGGCCCGATCACGATCGCGCGCGCGGAGGCGATCGCCTCCAGCACCTCCGGCGTCGGGCGCGCCTGATCGGCGCCGCGGAACTCCAGCCCCTCGACCGGTCCCGCCGCTCTGCCGACGATCATGAACTCCTGGAACGGCCACTCGCGCCCCTGCGCGCGCACGAACGTGCGGACGGGGTCGTCGGACATCGGCAGCACGCGCGCGTTCAGCCCGAGCGCGCGCCCGAGGTCCGCGAGCGTGTCGGTCAGCCGCTCGCCCGCCGCGAGCCGGCGCGCCCGTTCGAGCCCGTACGCGAGGTCGCGGTCGCCGAGGTTGAACCAGACCTCGACGCCCAGCTCGCGCAGGCCGTCCATCACGTGGAACGTGTCGCCGTCGAGCCCCCAGCCGCGCGCGTCGATGCGGTCCGCGATCCAGAACGTGACGAGGTCGGGATCGGGCGCGACGTGCGCGCCGTACATCTCGACGTCGTCGCCCGTGTTGGCGATCACGACCAGCTCGCCGGGGTCCAGCACGCGTGCGAGCCCGGCGGCGAGCTTCGCGCCGCCGGTGCCGCCCGCGAGCGCGACGACGGGGCCGTCGGAGGCCACTACTGCCACGCGTCGTTCGGCAGGCCGGTGATCTTGAAGCCGGCGGTGACCTTGTTGCGGATGTTGATGCCGATCGTCAGCGCGGTCAGCGTCTCCGTGATCCGCGCCATCTCCAGGCGGCCGGCGTCGACCGGACGCAGGCCCGGCACGAGGCGGATCAGTTCGGCGACGCGGCGCTTGGCGTCTCTGTCGTCGCCGGCCACGAGCGCGTCCTCGTCGAACGCGTGGTCGAGGTCGGCGAGGTGTCTGGCGGCGACCGTGTGCAGCGCCGAGACGACCGTGACGCCGGCCGGCACCAGCTCCTGCGCCTGCTGCGCGGCGGAGCCCTGCCAGACGCTCAGCACGCGCGTCGGGCGTCCGCCGACCGCGGCCGCGAGCGGGACCGTCACGTCGAGCAGCACCGTGCCGGCTCTGAGCGCGTCTCTGAGCGATCTCAGCGTCGGCGCCTGCGACGCGAACGGGACGCTCAGCACGACGAGGTCCGACTGCGCCGCGGCGTCGGGGTTGGCGAGGCCGCTGACCTCGGCGCCGGGCACCAGCTCGCGGACTCTGTCGGCCGCCTCGGCGGCGCGGCCGGCGTCACGCGAGCCGATCACGACCGGAACGCCGGCCTTCGCGAGGCGCAGCGCGAGGCCGAAGCCGAGGTCGCCCGTGGCGCCGACGATGGTGATGGGGGAAGGCATGGCGGCGAGTATATGAACGGGCCGCCGCGACGCTCCCCGACACGGCACCGCGCCATCCCCGTCCCGCCGCGCCGCCGCAATAGACTGGTCGCATGGCTGAGCTGCCGCAGCGCGTGCGGATCCGGGAGGTCGGACCGCGCGACGGGTTCCAGAACGAGCCGGAGACGATCGACACCTACGACAAGGTGCGGCTGATCGACCAGCTCGGCCGCAGCGGCTTCAGACGGATCGAGGTGACGAGCTTCGTGCGCCCCGACGTGATCCCGCAGCTCGCCGACGCCGCGGCGGTGCTGGAGGCGATCGACGTGCCCGACGACGTCGCGCTGTCCGTGCTGGTCCCGAACGAGCGCGGCCTCGACCGCGCGCTGGAGCACCGTGACCGCTTCCACGAGGTGTCGGTCTTCCTGTCCGCTTCGCAGACGCACAACCGCAAGAACGTCAACCGCTCGGTCGAGGAGTCGTTGGCGGGGCTGCGTCTGGTGCTCGGTCGCGCGCGCGAGGCGGGGCTGCGCTGCGAGGCCGTGATCGCGACCGCGTTCGGCTGCCCCTACGAGGGCCGCGTGCCGCCGGAGCGCGTCGCCTCGATCGCGTCCGAGCTGCTCGACGCGGGCGCCCAGGAGATCGGCTTCGGCGACACGACCGGGATGGCGAATCCGCGCCAGGTGCGCGAGCTGTTCCCGGCGTGGCGCTCGGCGCTCGGCGCCGAGGTCGAACTGACCGCCCACTTCCACAACACGCGCGGTCAGGGCCTCGCGAACGTGGTCGCCGCCTTGGACGCCGGCGTCGACTCGTTCGAGACGGCCTTCGGCGAACTGGGCGGCTGCCCGGTCCCGGCCGGCGCGACCGGCAACGTCGCGACCGAGGACGTCGTCTCGATGCTGGAGGAGATGGGGATCGAGACCGGGGTCGACCTGCCGGCGTTGGTCGTCGCCACCGGGATGGTGGCTGACGTCCTCGGCCGCCCGCTGGGTAGTCACGTCTCTACCGCCGGCCCGGTCGACTGGTCGCCCTCCCCGCCGGCATCCTGACTCCGAGGAGCGGTCGTTCACTGGTCTGTGAGACCAGCAATCGACCGCTCCTGCGCTCGGTCAGCGTCCTCTGAACGCCGGCAGCCGCTTTTCCGCCAGCGCCTTCGCGCCTTCGGCGAAGTCCTCGGACTGCGCGCACAGCTGCTGAGCGGCCACCTCGAGTTCCAGCGACGCCGCCAACGTCGGCTTCGCGACGCTGTCGAGGACCCGCTTGGCGAGACCGACCGCGATCGGGGCGCAGGCGAGCAGTTCGTCGACCAGTGCCTGCGTCGCGTCGTCGAGCCCGTCGGCAGGTGCCACGCGCGTGACGAGACCGATCCGCTCGGCTTCGTCGGCGCCGATCAGCTTGCCGGTCATGATCAGCTCCTTCGCGCGGCCGAGGCCGACCAATGCCGGCAGCCGCGAAGAGCCGCCGACGTCCGGTATCAGCCCGACGCGCGTCTCCGGCATCCCGATCACCGCGTCCGCCGCCATCACGCGGAAGTCGGCCGCGATCGCCAGCTCCACCGCGCCGCCGATGCAGCCGCCGTGGATCTGCACGATCACCGGCTTCGTCATCTCCTCCGCCAGGTTCCACGCGCTGATGCACTCGTGCCGGAACGCGCGCAGGTGCTCCGGCGTCTGCGCGACCGCGCCGAGCGCACCGAAGTCCATCCCGGACGAGAACATCGCGCCCGCGCCGCGGAGCACGACGACGCGCACGTCGACCTCGTTGGCGGCGTCCTTCAGCGCGCTGCCGATCGCGAGCACCAGCTCGCCGTGCATCGCGTTGCGCTTCTCGGACCGGTTGAGGATCAGATGACGGACCGCGCCGCGGTCCTCGATCTCGACGAGTGGCATCTTCGTGCAGCCTCCGGGGTGGGAACCGGGGCGGAGGCTACCGCCGGCGGATCGCGCTCGCGCCGGCCGGACGGCGTTGCTCCGCGCGCGGGGCGCGCTAGCGCCGGTCGCGGCGATCCGCACCGGGCCGCGACGCGCTGCCGCGTCCGACGCGACGCTGCTCCGCCGCGCCCGGACCCAACTCGCTCCAGGCGACGAACGCGACGCGCACGCCGGTGCCGAGGATCACCCAGATCGGCCAGAACGAGCCGGCCATGCCGGTGGCCAGCCAGATCGCGACGCACGCGACGACCGCGATCGCCGACGCGCCCGCGTTCTGCAGCACGCGCCGCTTCGCCGACTCGCGGTCGGGGTCGTGGCCGGGCCGCGGCGCGGCGGCCGGCAGCGCGGGCAGATCGGCGACGAGCGCTCTCAGCTCGCTGACCGTGCGCGCGGCGTAGGCGGCGTCGCTGCGCTCGTCGAACTCCTCTTCGCTGATGCGGCCGGAGCCGAAGTGCTCGCGCAGCTGCGTGACGGTGCGCTCGCGCTCGGCGTCGGAGGCGCGCAGGTCGGGCTCGGCGGGAGTCATCGCGATCGATGGTACGGCGGCGGCTGTGGCGGCGCCAGCGGATCCGCTGCCACGGGTAGGCTGGCGGCATGGCCGAGACGAGCGATCAGAGAGGGTCGGGAGCCACCGGCGGCGGGGCCGGCGGCGCGAGTGCCGGCGCGGGCGGTCCGGCGCTCCCGCCGGAGCTGCAGGCGCGCGTGCGCGAGGGGATCGAGCTGCTGCGCCCGCATCCCCACCGCGGCGACCTGATCGCCGGCGGCGCGGTGCCGCTGACGGTCGCGCTGCTGCTGATCAACCTGCGCCTCGACGACAGCTGGGGCAACGGCGTCTTCTTCGTGCTGAACCTGCTCGCGTGCGCGATCGTGCTCGGGATGGGCGTGCTCGCGCCGATGGAGGAGGAAACGCCGCGGGCGTACCAGCTGGTGTTGCAGCTGAGCGGCCTGGTGCTGCTGTTCGTGACGCTGATGCGGCTGGCGCAGGTCTTCGGCGTGCAGGAGCCGCTCGGCTCGGCCTGGACGGCGTTCCTGATCCTCGCCGTCATGACGGCCGCGGCGGCATGGCTCGCGCGCGAACGCCGCAGCGAGGTCTGCACGCTGATCGCGGGCATCACCGGCACGTTCGCCCTGCTTGCGTTCGTCGACCTCGTCTTCTCGCCCGACGGCGCCGGCACGACCCGCTGGCTGCTGCTGTTCGCCGCGATCCTGCTGCTGGGCGGTTCGCTCGTGCTGCGCGACCGCCACCGGCGCGAATCGGTCTACCTGATCGACGCGGCCGGCGTCGCGATCCTCGTGCTCGGGATCACGTTCATCGGCGAGCTGCTGTTCGGCGCCGTGCTGTCGTTCGGATCGGACGAGCTGCTGAACCGCGCCGCCGGGCCGGGCGTGCTGTGGAAGGTTGCGCTGCTCGCCTCCGGCCTCGGCCTGGTCGCCTTCGCGGGCGTCGACAACGAGTCCGGCCCGGGCTACCTCGGCGCCCTGATCCTGCTGATCTTCGTGCTGCTCGTCGGCGCGCCCGGCGAGGGCGGCCCGAGCCTCTGGTTCTGGCCTCTGGTGCTGCTGCTGATCGGCGCCGCGATGATCGCCGCCGGTTTGCGCCCGCGCCAGCCGCTGCCGCCCGAACCGGCGAGGGGCGACCCCGCCCCGGTCGTCCCCGCACCCGTCCCGTCCACGTCGCCGCCGGCCGTAGCGGCCGCGATCCCGCCGTTCGCTGCTGCGCCGCCTGCGCCTGAGCGCATGCGGGCCCGTCCGCCGCTGTCGGAGGCCGCGTCGGCTCCTCCCGCCGGGACGGAACCGTCGCCGGCCGCCGCAGCCGGTCCGGAGAGCGCCGACGACGGGTCGGAGTTCATCGAGCCGGCGGCGGGACCGGCGCAGACGGAAGCGGACGCGCCCGCCTGGATGGAACCGCCCGCCGCCGAGGAGAACGACGATCCGCCGACGGCAGACGCGCCGGTCCCGGAGGAGCCGCCCCGGCCGCCCGAGCCACCCGCCAGGGGCTCGCTGTGGGCACGGGCGGATCCCGGCGAGGAGCCGACGCGGCCGCACCGCGTGCCGCCGAGAGACAGCACGGACGAGTGAGTGAGGAGCGAGATGGCCGGGTCTGATCACAGAGCGCTGCTGCAGGAAGCGATCAGGATCGAGGCGGGTGCGCAGCAGGCGCTGCTGCGTGGCGACGCCGCGGTCGCGTGCGACGGCTTCCGCGCTGCCGCGGATCGGTACCGCGCGTCGTGGGAGGCCGCGCCGCCGCGCAGCTACGGACGGCTCGTCGGGATGGCGAAGGCGGGCGTGCTGGCCGGCCACGGCGGGGAGGAGGCGGCCTACGTGCGCAGAGTGCTCGACGACGCCTGCGACTCGGCGCCGGGCTGTTACGCACTCGCGATCGCCGCGCTCGTGCAGGGCGACGACGAGGCAGCCCGCGCGGCGGCGGCCGGGATGCGCAGCGAGGATCCCGCCTTCATGCGCACGAGCACCGCGATCGACGCGCTCGCTCGCGGTGACGGCGATGGCTACGCCGCGGCGCTCGGCGGGATCGTCGCCGACTTCGAGGAACGCCCCGCACACCTCACAGGCGTCCCCTTCGCGGACACCGCCGTGATGCTCGAACGCCTCGCCCGCCCCCGCGGCCTCGCCGCCCGTCCGGCGTCGAAGCTGATGCCGGTGCTCGGCTGACGTGCCCGAACGCGAGCCGCTGCGTGCCCGCGCCGCTCACCCGCCCTCCTCGTCCAACAGCTCGACCAACGCCAGTGTGAGTGCGAGCGCGTCGGCCGCGTGCGGCGCTGCGAGACGGATCGCGGGGATCCGGCGCTGGCGGGCGCGCAACGCGGCGCCGATCGCGTGCCCGCGGCGGTCGCGCGCGGCCAGTTGCGGCTCGTCCGCGGCGGCAGCGGCCGCGAGCGCGACGAGCCGCGGGTGGTAGCGCAGCGGCAGCAGCGCGCCGTCGCGCGTCCACCACGTCGGCACTGTCACCGCCGCGCCCTCCGCGATCTCGATCACGACGTTGCGCTCCGGCGACGGCCGTCTGCGCCGCAGGTAGGCGAGGAACCCGAGCGCCTGGCCGGTCCCGGCCCCGGCGATCACGACCTCGACGGAGACGCGTCGCAGCACCGTCGCGTCGAGCGCCTGTGCGGCGGCGAGCACGATCTCTGGTGCCGAGGGACCAGGCTCCGCGGCGGCGGGCGCCATGGCACCGTCCGTCTCGGCGGCCGGCGTCGGCGCCCGCGACAGCGCCGCGTCGAGCAGCAGCCCGAGCGCCACGAGCAGGACGAGCGTCGGCACCAACTGAATCGCACCGATCCCGCTGCCGTCGACGTCCGCGATCCGCAGCACGGCGCACACGGCGACCCCGAGCAGCGCGAGCACGATCCATGCGAACGGGCCGGGCAGCGGCGCGCCTGGTCGGTTCGGCGCGCCGCGCCGGCCCGCGGTCCGTGCGCCGCCGCCCCGTCCGCGCGCGAGCCGCCGCAGCAGCCCGCCACGCGGCACGTCGCAGTGGGCGGTGAGGATCACGCGCAGCGGCGGCGTGGCTCCACCGGCACCCGCGCCAGATGCACCGCCGTCGCCGTCGCCCGGGACAGCGTGATCCGCCCGCGCCGACGCCGACGCGATCACGTTCTGCGTCGCCCGCTCGGGCGTCAGGCGGCGCAGCAGGAAGAGGCGGCCGCTGAGGTCGAGCAGGAGCGACAGAAGCGCGACGAGCGCGAGCGCGAGCCCGGCGATCGGGCTGGCGACCGCGATGAGGCTCGCGACCACGCCGAGCCCCGCGTGGAGCGCGTGCGTGAGCTCCCATCGCGGTCGCACCCAGACCGTCTCGACGGCGACCTCGCGACCGCCCTCACGCAACCGCGCGGCCAGCGCCAGCGCGGCCCGTCGCTCGGCGTCGCTGCCCGCAACCGCCGCAGGCTCGCTCCAGGACTTGGCCGCACGCTCCATCCGCGAGCGATGATGTCAACCCGCGTCGTTCGCCGAGCCGCTGCGCCCGCTGAGCCGCTGCGCCCGCTGAGCCGCTGCGCCCGCGCCGTCCCCCAAACCCGCGCGCCGCTCCCATCCCACCGACTAGGCTGCCGCGATGGACGCGACCGATCTTGCATTCGCCGGCCTCGGGCGTCAGGCGCAGCTGGTCCGCGACGGCGACGTCTCGCCGCGGGAGCTGGTCGAGCTGTACCTCGCGCGGATCGAGCGGATCGATCCGCAGCTCAACGCGATCCGCGTCACGTTCGCCGAGAGAGCGCTGATCGAGGCCGACCAGGCCGCCGCACGCCGCAGAGCGGGCGCGGGCGCCGAGGACCGCCCGCTGCTCGGCGTCCCGATCCTGATCAAGGACGACGTCGACGTCGCCGGCGAGTTGACGCCGTATGGCACCGCCGCGACCGACGGTCGGCCCGCGACCACGGACGCCGAGGTCGTGCGCCGGCTGCGCGCGGCGGGCGCGATCGTGATCGGCAAGACGAACGTGCCCGAGCTGACGCAGTGGCCGTTCACCGAGACGATCACGTACGGCATCACGCGCAATCCGTGGGATCTCGACCGCACGCCGGGCGGCTCCAGCGGCGGCAGCGGCGCAGCCGTCGCGGCTGGTCTGGCGGCCGCTGCGCTCGCGACCGACGGCGCCGGATCGATCCGCATTCCCGCCTCATGCTGCGCGCTGTTCGGCCTCAAGCCCCAGCGCGGGCGGGTCCCGGAGGCGCCGAAGGTCGAGCCGTGGCAGGACCTGACGGTCACCGGCGCGCTCACGCGCAGCGTCGCCGACACCGCCCTGTGGCTCGACGCCACCGCCGACCGCGACGCGGGCACGCCGCCCTACGCGCAGGCGGCGGCGACCCCGCCCAAAGGCCCCCTCCGGATCGCCTACACGACCCGCAACCCGCTGTTGGCCCCCGTCAGGCGAGAGCAGCGCGAGGCGCTCGACGCGACGATCGCGCTGCTGCGGGAGCTGGGGCACACGGTCGAGCGGGTCGACCCGCCGCTCGATCCGGTCCTGCCGCAGGTGATCGCCCGCTACCTGCGCGGGATAGCCGACGACGCGGGCAGACTCGCGCATCCCGAGCGGCTGGAGCCGCGCACGCAGGGGATGGTCAGAATGGGCCGCCTGCTGCCCGACGGCTTCGTCCGCTGGGCGCGCAACGAGGAGGGCGCGACGACGGTGCGCCTGAACCGCGTGCTCGTCGACCACGACGTCCTGCTGACCCCGGGCCTCGCCGACCTGCCGATGCCGGTCGGCAGATACGACGGCCGCGGCGCGCTGTGGACGTTCAACGGCGTTGCGCGCTTCACGCCGTTCACGCCTGCCTGGAACGTGACCGGCCAGCCGGCCGCGGCGGTCCCGGCCGGCTTCACGCCGGGCGGGGTGCCGCTGTCGGTCCAGCTCGTCGGCCGCCCGCGGGACGAGGCGACGCTGCTGTCGCTCGCCGCCCAGATGGAGACCGCACGACCGTGGAGCGCGCGGCGTCCTACGCTTGCGGAGTGACCTCCTCCGCTGACGCCTCACCCACCACCGCGGCGCTCGAAGCCCAGCTGCTGCAGATCGCGCGCGACGCGGCGCGCGCCTCCGCCAGAGTCCTGCTCGGCTACTACGGCAACGCGACCGGCGTGCGCACGAAGTCGACCGACACGGACCTCGTCAGCGAGGCGGACGTGAACGCCGAGCTGGCGATCCGCGCGCTGCTGGCCGAGCGTCGTCCCGGTGACGCGATCCTCGGCGAGGAGGGCGGCGAGACGAGCGCGACGGGGGAGAGCGGGATCCGCTGGATCGTCGACCCGCTCGACGGCACCGTCAACTACCTCTTCCAGTACCCGCAGTGGTCGGTCAGCATCGCCGCCGCGGACGCCGGCGGCACGGTCGCGGGGATCGTCTGGGATCCGATCCGGCAGGAGGAGTTCGCCGCGACGCGCAGTGGCCAGCCGACGCTCAACGGCGCTCCGCTGATCCCGTCGGCACAGGACGACCTCGGCCAGGTGCTGATCTCGACCGGCTTCGCGTACGACGCGAGGCTGCGGGCGCGGCAGGCGGAGATCGTCAGCGGCCTGATCACGCGCGTGCGCGACATCCGCCGCGGCGGCAGCGCCGCGCTCGACCTCTGCTGGGCGGCCGCCGGCCGCACCGACGCCTACTACGAGCGCGGGATCAACGCCTGGGACTACGCCGCGGGCGCGCTGATCTGCGAGCGCGCGGGCCTCGCGGTGCGCGACCTGCCGGCCGACCACGAGCTGCCGTTCGGCCTGGTCGTCGCGCCGCCGGCGCTGATCGACCACCTGCACGCGCTCGTGATCGGCTGAGCGAGCGGAGCCAGCCCCCGGTAGTGGATCGCCTCCGGAGCGATCCGCAGGATGATCCGCTGTTGCGCGGCCATGGCGACCTCTCCTGGCATGCCTCGGACGATGGTTCGCCGCCGATCATGGGCTCAGCCCCGTAGACTCGGACCTGACCCCACGCGGCGGTGGTGGAACGGTAGACACGGCGGCCTCAAAAGCCGCTGAGCGCAAGCTCGTGTGGGTTCGAATCCCACCCGCCGTATCGAGAGGACCACGATGCGACTTCTGTTGAACATCATCTGGTTCGTGCTGTGCGGCCTGTGGATGGCGATCGGGTATGCGTTGGCCGCGCTGATCTGCTTCATATTGATCATCACGATCCCGTTCGGGATCGCGGCGCTGCGGATCGCCGTGTTCGCGCTGTGGCCGTTCGGCAAGACCGTCGTGCGGCGTTCCGACGCCGGGATCGCGTCGGGGATCGGGAACGTGCTGTGGCTGATCCTGTGCGGCTGGTGGCTCGCGCTCGGGCATCTGATCACCGGCATCGCGCTCTGCATCACGATCATCGGGATCCCGCTGGGGCTCGCGAACTTCAAGCTGATCCCGGTCTCGCTGCTGCCGCTGGGGCGCGAGATAGTGCCCGTCGACCAGGCGCGGTCGCTCGGCGGGGACAGCGTCAGCTTCTAGGGTGGGAGCGCGGCGTCAACCGCGCGTGGCGCCGGTGCTCGTGGTGCCGCGGCGGGCGCCGGGGCGCTCGACGAGCTTGCGCGGCGCCGCACCCGACCACAGGGCGCGGCTCTTGGGCACCTCGAGCTCGACGTGCCACTCCTGCTGGAACGCCTGCGCGGCGAAGCCGATCAGCAGCACCTGCACCGGGATCACGATGAAGGTCAGCAGCGCGAGCACCGACGACTCGAGGCCGGCGCTGCCGAGGATCGACTCGGGCGTGGAGAAGCCGGTCTTGTCGCGGTCCAGCCATTCGGGGCCGGAGACGGCGGCGAAGATCAGCAGCAGGATCGCCATCGCGGCGGCGACCGGCAGCACGCCGCGGTTCCATCTGCTGACGAGATACGCCATCAGGATGTAGAGCAGGGCGAAGACCAACTGGACCGCCTTGCTGCCCTGCAGGGAGGACCAGCCGCCGAGGATCACGATCAGCTGGAGGCCGGCCGAGACGAGCAGCAGCAGCACGACGATTGCGCGCGTCGTGTGCGATGACGCCTTCGCGCGATTGGGCCGATCGATGACGTAGACGTCGTCCATCCCGCCAGGACCCTACAATCCTGCGCGGTCGCGTGGTGCACTACCCGTCAGACGGCGGGCGGGACCGCTGTCGCGAACAGCACCTGCGGGTGTGGTGAAACGGTAGACACGCCGGTCTTAGGAGCCGGTTGGCCAGGTAGAGGCCTTGGGGGTTCGAATCCCTCCGCCCGCATTTGCAAGGCGTCTATTGCCGCGCCATGCGCCAATGTGCGCAGCAAAGTCGCGGAGCGGCATAGAATGGAGAGCGATGGGAACGCCAGACCAGCCAACCGCCGACGCGATCCAGCTCACTTCGGTCATGCACGCGCTCAGCGACGACGCCCGCCTCGCGGTCGTGCGCGAGCTCGCCTGCGGCGGTGAGCGGCCCTGCGGCTCGTTCGATCTCGGCGTCAGCAAGGCGACCGCGTCGCATCACTTCCGCGTCCTGCGCGAGGCCGGCATCACCGAGACGCGGGTCGACGGCAAGCGCCGTCTGCTGTCGCTGCGCCGCGACGATCTCGAGACGCGCTTTCCCGGTCTGCTCGGCGCGGTGCTCCACGCCGCGACCGCCAACGGCGACGCGCCGACGACCACGCCGGTCGCCGAGCCTGCCGTCGTCAGCGCCTGAGCGCCAAGTGCGCCCCGCTGCGTCCGCAGCGGCGGTGGGCCCCGGCGGCCCGGCACAGCAAACTTCTCAACCGCCCGGCGCGGCGCGCTCTCGTGCGCCCAGCCGCACGCAAAGCTGGACGATTTGAGAGGACTTCATATACGATCGCCTCGTGCTCTTGGGAGCACCGCATGACGGATCTACCCGGCCAGTCATGGCCGCGAAGGAGGCAGAGTGAGCCCGTTCAGACCGTATCGGCGCGTGGCCAGCGACACCCTTGTCAAGGTCGCCACGGTCAATGCCGGTGAGGACCTCGCGACGGCTGTCGCGGACATCATCGCCGGCATCGAACTGACCGGACACGAGGTCGTGTCGATATCGCACACCGCCGTCACCGGCTCGACGTACTCAGTGCTGGTCGCTTATTGCAAGCCGAACGACTGACGCGGTCGCGGCCGGCGACGCTCCGTCCCCAGGACGACGAGCGCCCCGGCCAGGCAGGTCCGGGGCGCTCCGGATCGGCAAAGGTGCGATCCCGGCCGATCCCCCGAGTGCTCGACCGGACGAGCGGGGATCTTGAGCGCCCGGCGTCGCGTCTGGACGAATGGACGGGTTTGCTGCCAAGGAGGGCGCAAATCCCCGTGTTCGCGGGAAATCTGCCGGAGCGGGCCACCGAGGAGTCGAACCTCGCGTTACGGTTTTGGAGACCGTCGTGTTACCGATACACCAGTGGCCCGGGGCGGCGGTCATTGTAGGTGTTTGCCGTCTGAGCTGTCGCCTTCACCGTAGAGCTCGCCGATGGTGACGCCGAGCGCGTCGGCCAGGCGGGCGACGGTGGTGGCGCGCGGATCCTTGTTGCCGCGCTCGATCTCGCTCAGATGCTTCGGATGCATGCCCGCCGCGGCGGCAAGCGCTTCCTGTGACAGCTCGCGCTCACGCCGCAGGTGGCGGATGTTGCGGGCAAGCGACGAAAGGTGTGGGGAACGGCCGGACACGAACGTATGTTCGCACACCTGTGGGTGGGATTACACCGCCTCAAGGTGGAGTTCCACTATTGCGATCACCTCGGCGGCTGGCACCCCGAGACCGCTCGCCAGTCGCATCAGCGTGGTCAATCTCGGCTCTTTCGCCGCGCGCTCGATCTCGCCGATGTGCTTGGCGCTGATCCCCGAGCGGCCCGCGAGGTCCTCCTGTGACAGATAGCGATCTCGCCGCAGCTTTCTCAGCGTTCTGGCGAACGCGGCGGACTGGGGTGAGGGCTCGCGCATCGGAATGCTGAAAACTGCTTCACCGCAGCCCGAATCTCCACCCCCGGCGGGCGGCGAATCACCCCCTGCGAGCGGTAAATCTCCACCTCTAGACGGTTTTCTTGGCTATAGTCGCATGTGCCTCGGGCAGCGGTACGGACGATCCGCGCGCTGATTCCCCCTCATGCGTGCGATCACCATCGTCCGCGCGCTGCCTGGCAATCCCCGTATGCCGGCACCCCCCGGCGGCAGGGGGCACTGAACGCCTCGACACGGCAACGCGTCGGGGCGTTCGTGCGTTCGGGGCCGGTCCGCGCTCGCGCCGATGGGCGAGTCGCGCAGCTGTGGCGCCGGCGCTGCCGGCCGCCGCTACGCCGCGCGCTGCTCGGCCGCGGCGCGCTTCAGCGCGCGCTCGGCGGCCCGCTTCAGGAAGCGGCGCTGCTTGGAGCCGACCGGCGCCTGGCTCATCTCGTGATGCAGACGCGCGGCACGCTCGACCCAGTCGGGCGCGGGCTGCGCCGGCGCGGAGGCCGGTGTCGACGCTGGCGGTGACAGTGCCATCGGGCTCCATAACCCCCCGCGCGCGCCGTGGTTGCGGTGTTCGCGCGGCGCGCCGCGGCGACCGGGCGCGTGGTCGCGGAGGTCTGCGCGCGGACCGCCTCGAGAACCGCCCTTGACGAAAAGACTGTTCCGATATATCTTTGACACGTCAAGAACAGTCAAACAAGGAGAACGGCATGCGTAGCGCATCCAATTTCGCCGCCTCCGCAGGACACTCCGGTTCCTGCCATCGAGGTGGCTTCGACATCGCAGATCTGTGGCGCGCAATGTCCGGCGGCGGTCCCCGCTCCGGTCACGGCGACCACGCACGACACGGCGGCCACGGCCGCGGTGAGTTCGGAGGACGTGGCGGCCCGTTCGGCCGCGGCGGCTTCCCGTTCGGCCCGGGCGGTCCCGGCGGCGGAGGCGGCTTCGGCGGGCCCGGCGGCTGGGGCGGCAAGCGCGGCGGCCGCGCGCGGCGCGGCGACGTCCGCACCGCGGCGCTGCTGCTGCTGGCCGAGGAGCCGCGCAACGGCTACCAGATCATGCAGGCGCTGGAAGAGCGCTCGGGCGGCGCCTGGCGTCCCAGCCCGGGCTCCGTCTACCCGGCGCTGCAGCAGCTCGAGGACGAGGGCCTGATCCGCTCCAGCGAGCACGACGGGCGCAAGCTCTTCGAGCTGACCGACACGGGCCGCGAGGAGGTCGCCAAGCGCGACGCCGAGCAGGCCGCGCCGTGGGAGCAGATGGCGGGCGGCGTCCCCGACGACGCCTGGGCCCTGATGCATACCGGCCGCGAGGTCGGGATGGCGATGATGCAGGTGATGCAGACCGGCAGCGACGCCCAGCGCAGAGAGGCGCAGCGGATCCTCGTGAACGCGCGCCGCGACCTCTACCGCCTGCTCGCCGACGGCGAGCCGGAGGCGGAGACGCAGGACGGCCCGTCCACGGAGGACGAGGCGAAGTGAGCACGACCGCGGCGGTACAGGCCCACCGCCCGGTCGACGAGCCCGCCGCCGTTCAGGTGCGCGGGCTCGTCAAGCGCTTCGAAGAGGTCGAGGCCGTTCGCGGCATCGACCTCGACGTCGCGCCGGGAGAGACGTTCGGCTTCCTCGGCCCCAACGGGGCGGGCAAATCGACCACGATCGGCATGCTCTGCACGCTGGTCGAGCCGGACGGCGGCACGGCGCTGGTCGCCGGCCACGACGTCGTGCGCGAGCGCGACGAGGTCCGGCGCAACATCGGCCTGGTGTTCCAGGATCCGACGCTCGACGGCTACCTCAGCGCCGAGCAGAACCTGAAGTTCCACGCGGAGCTGTACGGCGTGCCGAAGGCGCTCGTGCCCGACCGCATGCGCCAGGTGCTGGAGATGGTCGGCCTGTGGGAGCGGCGCAGCAGCCGCGTCTCGACCTTCTCCGGCGGCATGCGCCGGCGGCTGGAGATCGCGCGCGGCCTGCTGCACTCGCCGCGCGTGCTGTTCCTCGACGAGCCGACCGTCGGCCTCGACCCGCAGACGCGCAGCTCGATCTGGCGCTACATCCAGGAGCTGAAGCAGGTCGAGGAGATCACGATCTTCCTCACCACGCACTACATGGACGAGGCCGAGCATTGCGATCGGATCGCGATCATGGACCAGGGGCAGGTGATCGTCGTCGACACGCCGGAGGCGCTGAAGGCGAGCGTCGGCAAGGACCGCGTGCGGATCGAGACCGGCGACGACGTCGCGGCGATCGCGGCGCTGCAGGAGCGCTTCGGGCTGGAGGCGACGATCTCGGAGAACGCGGTCTCCTTCGCGGTCGAGAGCGGCGAGCGGTTCGTGCCGCGGCTGTTCGCGGAGCTGGGCGTGCCGATCCGCGGCGTCTCGGTCTCGCGGCCGTCGCTGGACGACGTCTTCATGTCGTACACCGGCTCGACGATCCGCGATGCGGAAGCGGGCGACAAGGTCGACCCGATGGCACGGATGATGCGGAAGGGGCGCTGAGCAGATGGCGACGACAACCTCCGGCAGCAGCGGTCACGCGACCGCGACGGCGCCCGCCCCGACGACGCGCATCCGCGTGCCGGCCGGCGGCTGGCGCGCCGACGTGCGCGCGGTCAAGATCGTCTGGCAGCGGGAGCTGATCCGCTTCTCGCGCGATCGCCTGCGGATCGTCACCTCGCTGTTCCAGCCGGTGCTGTTCCTGTTCGTGCTCGGCGGCGGGCTCTCGCGGCTGGCGGCGGGCGGCACCGAGGGCGTCGACCTGCGCACGTTCATCTTCCCGGGCGCGCTCGCGATGGCGGTGCTGTTCACCGCGATCTTCTCGGCCGCGTCGGTCGTCTGGGATCGCGAGTACGGCTTCCTGCGTGAGATGCTCGTCGCGCCGGTGCGGCGCGGCTCGATCGTCGTCGGCAAGTGCCTCGGCGGCGCGACCGTCGCCGGCGCGCAGGGCCTGATCGTGATCGCGATGGCCCCGCTCGTCGACGTGCCGTACCGCCTCGACATGATCCTCGCGCTGATCGGCCTGCAGCTGCTGCTCGCCTTCATGATCACCGCGGCCGGTCTGATGGCGGCGGCGCGGATCACGCAGATGCAGTCGTTCATGGCGCTGACGCAGATGCTGCTGATGCCGCTGCTGTTCCTCAGCGGCGCGCTGTTCCCCGTCAGCGGGCTGCCGCAATGGCTGGAGATCCTCAACCGGATCGATCCGCTGACCTACATCGTCGATCCGATCCGCCACGTCGTGTTCGCGCAGCTGGACATCAGCGACGCGGCGCGCGAGGCGCTCAACCCGGGCGTCACGTGGTGGGGCTGGCACGTCCCGATCGGCGTCGAGATCGCCGTCGTGGCGGCCTTCGCGCTCGGCATGCTGTCGATCGCGATCGCGCAGTTCCAGCGCGCGTAGGGGCGCGCTCGTCGCCCGGATCCGGAGCGTCGTCCCATGGTGGGGGCGACGCTCCTCCGCGGCGCTTGCGCGCTAGGCTGAGGCGGTGCCGACGCTTGCCACGATGGTCCTCTTCGCCGCCGTCGCGCTGGGGTTCGCCGCACTGCCCGGGCCGAGCAATCTGTTCGTGCTCGGGCGGGGGATCGGCGTCGGCGCGCGGCCCGCGCTCGCCGGCGCCGCCGGCTGCGCCACCGGCGCCTCCGTCTACGTGGTCGCGACGGCGGTCGGGCTGTCGGCGCTGCTGGCGTCGTCGCAGGTCGTGTTCGCCGCGCTGCACTACCTCGGGGCCGCGTATCTGGTGTTCCTCGGCGTGAAGGCGCTGCGCACGCGGGGCGGGGACGAACTGCCCGGAGAGGCTGCGGCGCAGGAGATGCGTCTGGGGCGCTCCTACCGCCAGGGCATCCTGGTCGAGCTGTCGAACCCGAAGGTCGCGCTGTTCTTCCTCGCGCTCTTCCCGCAGTTCGTACACGCCTCGCGCGGGCCGGCATGGCTGCAGATCGTCGTGCTCGGCGCGCTGTTCGTCGTCGTCGGCTTCCTCTCCGACGCGACCTACGCGCTCGGCTCTGGTGCGCTCGGTCGCTGGCTGCGCCGTCGCCCGGCGCTGATGCGCCGCCAGCCGCAGGCGAGCGGCGTGCTGTACCTCGCGCTCGGCGCCTGGGTCGTCGCCTCGGGCACGGGCAACAGCGGGACAGCGCAGGCGTCGCCACTGTTGCGGCGCTGATCTCGCGCCGGGCGGGGCTCGTAGGCACCAACGTGCCCCGGATTGATCTCGCCGTGAGGTTCCGGCGCAAGACTGAAGCGCGATGGCGCTGCTGATCCTGTTCGGCTTCCTCGCGGGCGCCGGCACTGCGCTGTCCCCGTGCGTGCTGCCCGTGCTGCCGATCGTGCTGGCCGCGGGCGCCACCGGCGGGCGCCGGCGACCGCTCGGGATCCTCGTCGGACTGACCGCCTCGTTCACGTTCGCGACCGTCGCGCTCGTCTACGTGCTGTCCGCGCTCGGCCTGCCGGACACGCTCCTGCGCACGCTCGCGATCGTCGTGCTGCTCGCGTTCGGCGCGATTCTGCTCGTGCCGCCGCTGTCGGCGCGGGTGGAGGGATGGCTGAGCCGCGTGGCCGGGCGCGTCAGCGCGGCTGGGAGCGGTGGTGCTGGCGCGAGCCGCTCGGCCGCCGGCGGCGGCGCCGCTGGCGAATCGGGCGGCGCCGGCGGCGCCCGCAGAGGCGACGGCTTCGGCTCCGGCCTGCTCGTCGGCGCCTCGCTCGGGCTCGTCTACGCGCCGTGCGCCGGGCCCGTGCTGGCCGGCGTGATCACCGTCTCCGCCGCGCAGCCGTTCACGGCCGGGCGGCTCGCGGTCGCGCTCGCGTACGGGCTCGGCTCGGCGCTGGTGCTGTACGCGCTGATGCTCGGCGGCCGCCGGCTCACCGCCCCGCTCGCGCGCAGCAGCGGCAAGCTGCAGATCGCGATGGGGGCGGTGATGGTCGTCTTCGCGCTCGCGATGCTGAACGACTACGACCTGCGCTTCCAGAGCGCGATCGCGAAGGATCTGCCCGCCTTCCTCGTCAACCCGACGGGAGGGCTGGAGAAGACGCGCGCCGCCAGCGACGCGCTCGCCGACGTGCGCGGGGGCGAGGGCGGGATCGCGGCGGCGGCGCTGCGGGCGCAGGACCGGCCGCAGGCGCCGGGCGAGAGCGGCGCAGGCGGCGACGACGACGGCAAGGACGATGGAACGAGCGGCGCCGGGTCCGGCTCGAACGCCACCCACGCGGCCGCCGAGGCGCGCCTCGACCTCCCCGTGATCGGCGACGCCCCCGACTTCGTCGGCACGCAGAAGTGGTTCAACACGCCGGGCGGCGAGCCGCTGTCGCTCGCCGGGCTGCGCGGGCGCGTCGTGCTCGTCGACTTCTGGACCTACAGTTGCATCAACTGCCTGCGCACGCTGCCGTACCTGGAGGCGTGGGACGCCCGCTATCGCAGCGACGGGCTGACGATCGTCGGCGTGCACACGCCCGAGTTCCCGTTCGAGAAGGACCCCGGCAACGTCGCCGACGCGATCGCGCGCGAGGGGATCAGATATCCCGTCGTGCAGGACAACGACACCGCGACCTGGACCGCCTACGGCAACCAGTACTGGCCGGCCGAGTACTTCATCGACGAGAAGGGGCGGGTCCGCTACGCCCACTTCGGCGAGGGCGACTACGGCAGAAAGGAAGAGGTGATCCGCACGCTGCTGGCGGAGGCGGGCCGTGACGTCGGCAGCGCCAGAGTCAGAGCGCACGGCATCACCGCCTCGCGTCAGGTGACGACGCCGGAGAGCTACCTCGGCGCCGCGCGCGCCGGGGAGGGCTTCATGAACGGCGCGATCCTTCCCGGCCAGCACGACTACGGCAGGTCGAAGCCGCCGAGCCCCGATCAGCTCGCCTACAGCGGCGAGTGGAAGATCTCCGAGGAGAACGCGACCGCCGAGGGCGGTTCGCTGGACCTGAACTTCGGCGCCCGCCGCGTCTACCTCGTGCTCGGCTCGCCCGGCGGTTCGCGCCGCATGCGCGTGCTGCTCGACGGCCGCCCGCTGACGGCGCGCTTCGCCGGCAGCGACGTCCACGACGGCGTCGTGACCGTGACGGGCCAGAGACTCTACGAGCTGGTCGACCTGCCGCAGGCCGGCCGCCATCTGCTGAGACTCGAGCCCGACAGAGGCGTTGACGCGTACGCCTTCACGTTCGGCTGAGGCGCAGCTCGGCTGAGCGGGCGCGGTTGGCTGAGCCGCAGCTCCGCCGGGCGGGCGCGGCTGCGATCCTTCGCGGTCGATGCTGCAACTGCTGCTCGCCCTCGCCTCGCTCGCATCGCCGATGGCGGTCCCCAGACCCGCGATCACGAGACGCTTCATCCCGTTGACCGCGACCCGCCGCAGCGACACTGCCGCGTACGCGAAGCGCCACTACGGCCGCGCGACGACGGAGGTGCAGCCGCACGTGATCGTCGAGCACTGGACCGAGAACGACTCGGTCGACGCGACCTGGGACACGTTCGCGCCGAACCTGCCCGACGTCGAGCTGTACGAGCTGCCCGGTACCTGCTCGCAGTTCGTGATCGCACGCAACGGCCGGATCGTCCAGCTGACGCCGATCACCTTCCTCTGCCGCCACACGGTCGGCCTCAACTGGGCGGCGATCGGGATCGAGCACGTCGGCTACAGCGACGGCGAGGTGCTCGGCAACGCCGCGCAGCTGAGGGCGTCGCTGCGACTGACGCGCTGGCTGCGCTGCCGCTACGAGATCCCGGTCCGCGACGTGATCGGCCACGCGGAGAGCCTCTCCTCGCCGTTCCACAGAGAGAACGTCCCCGCGCTGCGCACCCAGACCCACTCCGACATGCAGTCCCCCGCGATGCGCAGCTACCGCGCGCAGCTGCGCGCGGCGGGGGACTGCTGACGAGGACCAAACGACGAGAGCCCCGCTTTCGCAGGGCTCTCGTGTGAGTCGACCTGATCGGAACCCTCTCAAACCCTGAGGTCGGAGATTCCCTTCGTCGCCTTCTCTCCCTGATAGCTCGTGGGTAGATCAAGGAATTCGCTACGTCAGCCAGGTTGACGCGTTGGCAACCCCGTGTCGGAGGGCAATGCGAACCGTAACTGTGCGTCGACATAGCCCGCCGGCACCCCAGCCGGCCTGACCTCTCGCGGTATGTCCATGCCGCTGCTGAAGAACATGACTTCGGAACCGCTGCTGCGGTCAGCGGCGCTGTAGTGGAGGTCGTAGGTGATACAGGCGGCGCCGTCGTACATGGCACGGATTTCAGGCGTCGCGTCGTAGGAGACGACCCAGGGGACTTCGAGAGCGAGGACGAGTGCCGCGACCTCGGCGTGATCGTCGTGCACGTAGTAGTTCTCGTAGAGCCCGCGTCCCTTGACGTAGTACGGCGGGTCGAAGTAGACGAAGGCGTCGGGGACGTGTTGGAGGTCCTGGCGGATGTAGTCAGCGGTATCTCTGCCGGTGACGGTGATGTGGTCCCGGTGCCGAGCGATCTTCTCGATGCGTCGGATGAGGGGATCGACGTTGTAGCGGGCGTCGATCTTCCATCTGCCCGTCTGGTCGAGGCCACCTATCACGCCGCCGCCGATGATGCCCGAACGCGACGTACGGTTGAGGAAGAATGTCGAGAATGCCAAGTCGAGATCTGACACGTCCTGCTGTCGTTGGATGTCCCGTTGTCGCTGCCATTCGGCGACGTCGACGCTGGTGTCGCGGATGCGTCTGCACAGTTCGTCCGGCTGGCCCAGGACGGTCTTCCAGAAGGCGAAGACACTCCGGTTCAAGTCGTTGATGTGGATGTGGCTGGCGTAGCGCTCGAACAACAGCGACAGGGCGACG
Organism: Conexibacter sp. CPCC 206217; assembly: GCF_030646165.1. Lineage (GTDB taxonomy): Bacteria > Actinomycetota > Thermoleophilia > Solirubrobacterales > Solirubrobacteraceae > Conexibacter. The sequence continues at coordinate 34,358 of NZ_JAUTDO010000011.1, forward strand.
CTGGCGCCACCGGCGTACGGCTCGACGTACTCGCAGCCGAGGAGATCGTTCTCCAGCATGACAAGCTTGATGTAGCTGGCCACCTTGCCCTTGCCGCCGGGATAGCGCAGCGGCGAAGAGTATCGGCGCTCGGGCGTTGCCATGCTAGGCAGCCTGGGCTGGGTTCACGTCGTCGTCCAAGTGGACCCACAGCTTTCTGAGGAAGGGGGCCACCTCGTCCCATGCGATGAACAGGTCGGCGCTCTTCGGGAAGACGTACGGGTTGTGGACGTAGAGGTTGAACGTCGGCAGTGACACACCGAGGACCGATCGAGGATCGCTTGAAACCGCATGGATGGCCCTTTTCAGGCTCTCGGCGATTTCTCCTCTCGCATGGAGGAAATCGGCGGCAAGACGGAGGCGTCTTGCCAGCTTCTCTTCCCGCATCTCGCGGTCCGTCAGGACTCTCTCTTCCTCCAGGAGCGCGTCGACGCTCAGCTCGATGAAGGTGCGAAAAAGTACCGAACAGGCATTCGGGAAGGGCGCCGCTTCGAGCGTCCGGAGCTCGCGGAAGATCTCAGCGATGCGCGAGTTGGAAATCTCCCACTCGGTTTCCGCCGGAATGACGGTCGTGCGCGGCACCGCGCGGCGCTTCCGCCGTCTCCGTCTTCTCGGCGCCGGCACGTCGACTGGCTCGCGGCCCTCAGTCCAATCTCTCAACGCCACCGGTCTGTCAAGCGTCGGGCTCTCGTCGTCAATCTGGCTGAGGAGGCCATCGACGTACTGGAGCTGGTCAGCTTTGGTGTAGACATTGCCGACGGTGATTCTGCCGAGCTTCAGATCCTCGACGATACGGGTCAGGATTGCGGCGGTCCGCGTGGAGTTGAAGCTGGCGACCACCCGGCCATCACGGACCTCCAGCCCCAGCTTCGTCCGTACCGCGGGCGTTCTCAGCAAGCGCTCGATCGTCGTAATGATGCCGCGGCTCGACTCCAGCGCGGCTGGCGACAGATCGCCGTGGACGGTGACGAAGTCGAGCACCTGGCCAGCGGGGCGGCGCGCGGCGCCGTGCCGGGCCGCGTAGCGATCCTGCTCTGCGGAGTCCCAACCGACGAGTCCAATGCCGCCGTTCTCCCCGAGGTGCCGCAGCATCACCCATCTGTGGGCGTCGTCTTCGTCCTGGAACACAGCGCAGGCGATCTCAGCGATCGGTCTGTCTGCGAACCGCGCGGCGGCCGCAAGCAGCCGTCTTCTCAGGGCTGCTGTCAACTCCGGCGTGACCAGATCAGGCGTCTCGAGTGCCTGCAGCGCGACCACCCGGCGGTTGCCCTCCAGCACCTTGTAGAAGTTCCGGCGGCCGCGGATTGGCACCACAGCTACCAGCGTCGAGGGATCAGTGCCATTGGCGACGATGTGCTCGGCAAGTCTGACCAGCTTGCCCTTCTGCTGCCGGGCCAGCGCCCGAGCAGCCTCCAACTGGTTGGCCGGCTCATCCGGCAGCCGGGCGTTTCTCAGATCGAGCAGCAAACTGCTCACCGGCAGAGTCTGGATTTTCGCTTGGGGCATCTGATGAATAGGGTCGTTTCCGCAGCGCTACCCTACCTAGATCGGCCGCCTGCCGGCGAAGTTGAGCTTCACCGCTCTACTCGCGGGCGTATAAGGCTGTTCCTGCCAGGAAACGGCGCACGTCGGCGACGTGCACGAGACACCGCTACCCAGCCGCGACCACCGCTGGGCACGACCGGAGGATACGGCTAGCGTGTGCGGCGCATGTCCGCCGACCAGAGGGGTTAGCGCTTGCGCATGACCGGTTTCGCGAGGTCGATCACAAGGACTTCGCCGTCCAGATCGATGCCAACGTCACGGGCGCGGAATCGCTGCGTCCGGTACTCACCGCTGATCTTCATCGGGTCGAGGCCGAAATGGTCCAGGAATCCGCCGACTGTGCCGATGACGCCCGCGTTTCCGGCCGGCGTGATTCTGTAGCCGGTCACTGGCTCAACGTCGAGGCGAACGGCGATCGCCCTGCTGGTGCGGCTGTAGAACAGCCGGGCGTAGCGCGCCTTGGCGGACGCCTCATGAGTCATGACAGCCGCATTGAACCGAATCTTCCCGGTGAGACTGCCGCGAGGCGTCACCCGAGGGGTGATCGAGACGATCTCGTCCCGGCCCCGCTGCCGCAAGCCGCGCCGATCACTACGTCGTGACGATTGCGTTTGGTCGGAGCGACGTGCTGTCTTCATGCTCCGTATTATAGAGCTATACTCCCGCAGGGCCAAGCCTAGCGCGGCCGCCATTGGCCGATTTCACCTCGCACTCTCGCCGTCAGCAGCCTGAGCGGCTCAACCCCGATCTGCTCCGCCAGCTTCTCGACGGTCTGGAGTGTCAGGTTGCGCTCGCCGCGCTCCAGCGCTTCCCCAGCGTGGGCCGAATTCGGTGAGAACCTCCGAACACTCTGCCTCTAGGTCGAGAGCGGGACGCGTGGAAGAGGTCGCGCGGTTCTCGCAAGGAGCGTCAAGCTCCCGATAGAGACAGCCAGTGTCACGACAGCTTCAATCACGACGACCGGGTTCAGCATCTCATCAAGCCGGGCGGCAGCCACGAACCAGGACATGGCTTCGGCTGTCGTCCAGATGAACACCGCAGTCAAGCCGAGCAGTCGGATGTACGGATGCCTCGCTCTGCGCACGATGCCTACCACCAGGAGGCTCATGAGCGCCATGAAGAGGAGGTAGTTCGGGATGGCGAGGGAGCGGGAGCCGGGGCTCCATAGCTGTGCCGCTGGCAGAACCGCGCGCCCAGCAGCTACCCCTACCCAGTAGTGCGTGTGGTCGCTGTCGGACGCTGGGCGCGAGGCGTTGTGCCACGGCACAGCACAAGAAGGGTCAAGAAAGCACGGCGGATAACGACGTTGGAAGCTCTGAAAGTCGTCGCAAACAACCCAGCACTTGGCGTACACATCGGTCCGATAAGAATTAAATGCCGACCACGCCAATAGCGTACATATACCTACAACACTGACCGAAATAGCAGTAGCAATGTACTTCACTACTACATTCTACACCCGCCGACTCACGGGTTCCAGCTCCGTGCGCCACGCGGACACTTGCCGGATTGGATGGGCGGATCGTTCATCTTGTCATGAAAATTGATCCACACGTCCTCGTGATTCATCTTGCTGTAGTTGCAGACTATGATCTGCTTCCGGATATTGCGGTCACGCGGGTTGGGATAGTGACGAACCGTGTCGAAAAGCCCATGTTGGATGCTCGCGTGGTTGTACCCGGCAGTTGTTTCGCCTGCCAGAACAACAAACGTATGGCCCCGATCAGCTGCGAGCCACTTCGCGAGCTGAAGCGAAGCGGTTGCGCTGTCGGGACATTTTGCATCAGCGTAGTCCTCGACATCGCCGGGATCGAACAGGAGGATATAGTTGATTTGCGGTATCCACGCCGGACGCTGCTTCAGCAGCGCGAACGGCAGATTGCGAGGCTTGCTCCATGCCGCGACGGTGGTGATGCGAGTATTGCCTACTACACCACTGAAGTTGCCAGGATTTGGACTGCACTTTCCGCGTGTGTCCCAGTCCCGCTGGTTAAAGACTTTGGTCGCTTTGAACGGGACGTTCTTGTTGAGATGACCGCCGTTGTAGTCAATCTTCGTACCGTTGTATGGCGAATAGTAAAGCGACCCACCGTCAATGAGACGCGGGGCGGCGCCCGACGTGCTACCACTCCCTCCACTCGAACCGCCACCCTGGCTGTCCTGCTGGATACCGCCCCCGACCGGGTTGCCGTCGCAGGTATTTTCGCCCGGCGTCGGCTGGTTCGCTACCGCACCGTCGTTGATGTAGTGGGCATTGACCCAGCCCTCGCCGATGTTCGGGCGAGTCAGATTTCGCACGTAGCTCCACCACGTATTTCCGTACGGCCCGACTGCCTCGCCATAGGCGCCGCAGATCAGCTGCACTTGATCGCCGTTGTAGACGCCGACGCCTGGAGCTTGCGCCGTGTCGCCCCAGCTCGGCGAGCGTCGGTAGTAGATGCCGCCGTCCGCGTTGAAGACGGAGAAGACAAGATTCGCGCCGCCCGGGGCGGGGTCAGGAGCTGGTGCGGGGTCTGGTGGTGGAGGAGGCGGTGCAGCGCCACAGTTCGGGATCCCGTACTTGGCGGTCAGCTCGCCTTCGGAGTGGTAGGAGCTGTCGTCCCAATATGAGGCGTAGTAGCCGGTGATGCCGGCCGGCGAGGTTACGTAGAACCAGACGTTGACGTTGCCGATCGTCTGTCCGTATGTGAAGCAGTGGAAGTCCGGACTCGTGCCCTCGCCCATCCAGCCTCGCGCAGGCTGCGAGGTGTCGGGCGTCGGCCGGATCAGGACGCCGTCTATGCCCGTGCCGTGAATGTGAATCGGGGCCGAGATGGCGAGCGCATTGGTGCTCGATCCGAGCGCGACCAGACCAACGACTATGGCGGCCAGCAGAGCACGGGAATAGCCCATCGTATCCTCGCCTTCTTCCGGGGGATTCGTGGCCGTGGGGCCATTCCTTGTATTTGCCCAAGATATCGAGCTTTGGATACGAGTACAAGGACGTTTCTCAAGGCTCCGACCGGAATCGGCCCCTCGGGCCTTGACGCCAGCGGTACGTTCCTCCTCCTCAAAAAGCGGCCCCGGCGACGAGGTTCAGTCGTCACCGGGGCCCGGCACAGGAGGTTCAGGCTCCCATGCAGTTCCAGCGTATCCCGCGTCGACTGCCCCTGCGCGATGTCTAGGGCACACTCGCGGCACCATCAAGCGATCGCAGTGCCGACGCCCGAGGACGACGGCCAGGTGCAGGCGCTGCTGCTGGCCGTGCTGCTCGACCGCTACCCGGCTCCGTCGACCACGGAGGAGTTGGTCCTCGAGTTCGCGGACGACCCGGACGACTTCGGCCAGCGCGATGAGGTCATGCGGGCGGTGCGCGATCTGGCGAAAGCCGGGCTGCTGCACCGCTATCCGACCGTTCACGGACACCGCGTGTTCGTGTTCCCGACCCGGGCCGCAATGTACTACGCCGAGTTGCCGGCGATATGAAGGGGCGACCCGGACAGCGGCCGCTGCATACGACAACGGTGCGCTTTGACGACGAACTGTGGAATCGAATCTGCCTCTATGCCGATGTGCTGGGCGTTGCTAATGCGGCGCTGATTCGCGCGGCGGTGCGCGAATACCTCACTCGCATAGAGGCCGACCGCCAACTTGGCTGGTCGCTGCGAGAACAGGTTGCGAAGCTCCTGGTACGGGTGAGGCGCATCGAGAAGGCCGTCTATGGCGACGGTGGGGCAACGTGATGGTCTCCAATTCGGCAGATTGTTCTGCGGCGTTCGTAGGGTTGCTGTTTGACTCAGCATCCGAAACAGTCGTAGCGTGTTCGACCGCACCCGCGCGGGCCATCCCCCAGCCCGCAGCGGCAGGGGCGGGGCAGGAGCTGGCATCGCAGGCGTCTGGCTCGCGTACGCGCAGTAGACCCCCCTCAAGCGCTGCGCTTATCGCCGACGCAGACACCGATTCGGTTGCTGTCCGCCCCGGTGCCATCCCCTCGAACCCAACGGTCAGGTCAGCTGCGGACGATCTGCGACACCCGCTGGTGGCTCATGCCGAAGATGCGCGCGATGGCTTTCATGGGGAGGCCATCGCGGTACGCCTGTCGGATGGCCTCATCTCGCTCCAACCGGAGCGTTTCTCCGGCCTGCGCCAGCTCTTCCTCGCGCCGAGCGTAGCCCTCGGCGAATGCCGTCAGACGGTCGCTGGCTTCTGGCGCTCTGCGTTGGGGTCGGACGATCTAAGGCATCGTGCGCAGTATTCCTGCTAGTCGGTTAGCATGAATGTCAGTCCCCTATATCTCGGGGCAGACGCGGCCGGCGCTCCGTGTTGGCGCTTCGGTCGTGTTTGCCTGCCCTCTTCCTCCAAAGGAGCCGCCCCGTGCCCCTGGCCGCCCGCCGCTGGCTGTCTGCCGTTGCCGTCATGTTGCTGGTGCTCGCCGGCGGAAGTGCTTCGGCCGCCGCGATCGACACCACGCCGCCGACCATCGAGATGGTGTTTCCGAAAAACGGCCAGCATGTCGAGCAGTACTCCGAGCTGAAGCCGGAAGTCAGGTGCGAGGACGAACCGGGCGGCTCAGGGGTAGCGAGATGCGGCAGACCAACCGGTCTGGATACCGTCAGACTCGGCGAGCACAGCTACCTGGTGCTGGCCGCCGATGTCGCGGGCAACGAGACAGAGGCGCGGTTCTCCTACTTCGTGGATGCGCCGGACGAAACGCCGGGGCACCTTTCAGACCTGAGACCGGTGGTGCAGAACGGCATCGTGAGATTGTGGTTTCGCCTCGATCACAAGTCCGACGTGCAGGTCTCAACGTTCCAGATTCGCGGCGGCGTACTGCGCGGTAGACGCTGCGTCAAGCCGGGCAGAACGTCTGCGAGAGGCAGACGCTGCGATCTCCAACTCGGCCCGCCCGCCTACGAGTGGGCACTTCCAGCGCGTAAGGGCTTCGTCTGGTTCCCCGGACGGTTCGAGCCGGGGCGCTACCGGTTGACGTTGGAGGTGATCCTGAACTGGCACGGCGCCTGGTCGAGAACAAGAGCCGAAATCGGGTCACGAGCAAGCGTTGATATCCGGGTACCGCCGTCTGCCAAGTCCCCGAGAGCGAAGACAGCCGCCGCGCCGGTCTGCCGCATTTGGCCCGGAACGCCAAGAGCTGCCGAATCGGTGGACTTCCCCGGTCGGCGGGCCACGGTGCTGTGGGGCGACTTTCGTTGTCGCAGAGCGGTGAGACTCGCCTGGATGGTCAGCGGCCATGTCCTCGCGCAGCGAATCGTCTACTTCCCCGACTTCACCTACCGCGTCGCGATCGAGGACACCTGCACGCGTCGACGGCACCCACAGCGGAAGGTCTGGACATCCATGGCGCTGCTCGGGCCGCATGACCGCGTGCTGGTCAGAGGCGAATCGAGAAAGGTGCTCCCGCCATGCTGAAGCTGCGGCATGCCGCCGCCTTGAGTGCCGTGATCGGCGGCTTGACCGTGCCCTTGAGCGGCAGCGCTGTTGCCGCCGCACCGTGTTCGCTGTCTCCGCAGACGCCGAGTTACGTTTTCGGCGACGCCTGGCATCGGGGGATCAAGATGACCGGGACGTTCCACTGCAACCGCTCGGTGCGCGGCAGATGGGACCTGTCCCTCATGATGAGAACGATCAACGCCGGCGAAGTAGTGCAGGAGCGGGTCAAGCGCTTTCAGCCCGGCAAGACGTATCACGCCTACGCGATGGTGGCGTGCGTGCGACGCACGATCGGGTGGGAGCCGGTGCTCACGCGGATGCGGCTGCTTGACGATCGCGGACGCGTTGTCGCCCGGGTGGATTCGAGCCGATTGGAGCTGGCGCCATGCTGAGGCGAGCGGTTGTCGCGATGCTGGCGGCCGGGATAACGGCAGCCGTGACACCACAGGTAGCCGCTTCTGCTGCCGCACCGTGCCGCGTGCACGCGAGCACGCCGCGCTTCCAACCGGGCGACCGTTGGCATCGGGGCATTTGGCTGGCGGGGTCGTTCCGGTGCAGTCAGCCGGTGCGGGCGCAGTGGCACATCAGCATCGGAATAGAGGGGTCGAGAACACCTGGCGGTGGCACAATAGCGCCCAAGGTCAAGGTGTTCGAGGCGGGTGTCGTGCATCGGGTCAGAGAACTGCAAGGCTGCATCCTGAGATACATCCACATGTTCAGATACAGCGAGTCGGATCGCATCTTCACTCGCTTGCAGTTGCTCGATCGGCGGAACCGGGTGCTGGCCGAGGGACGGTCACGGATGGTGCTGGCGCCGTGCTGAGAGTCCTAGAGGAGACAGCCGTTCTGACTCCCACAGCTACCCAATGAGACCGGGAGCCGACCGCTGCGTCATGGTCGCTCTTCGGCACCCGGTATGCCGAGTTCGGGCTTAGATTTCTCTGGTCTTGCCATATCCCAGAGTACGACGATCTTCGCGAAATGAAGTCAAGCTGCACCCCTGCGCACGAGGCCCCATCCTTAGCTAGTGCCGCAACCCCGCTTGAGCTGCTCTCGCCACATCCTCGAGCGGTCCGGTTCCGGAGGTACGCTGCCTCAGATGAGCGAAGATGCGGTCTATTGCTGCGAGGCGTGCGGGGAGCCGGTCAACCCCGAGGACGCGGATGTCGTCACCGCGTTTAAGCAGGTCAACTCGACCACGTTCGGTGGCGGCGTCGAGTACCAAGACGGCTTGGCGGTGCTGTTTCACGAGCACCATTTTCCGTCTGGCACGCGCCGCTACCGGATCGACCGCTGACGCCGGCTGGCAGATCTCTGGCGCCGGCAGTAACGTGCGAGCGATCCGCCGCGACCGTCCTAGTCGTGCGCGAGACTGAGCGTTGTGGAAGCTCAAGCTGCTTTTCGGAAGACGCTTGACGAAGCCGCGGACGACAAGCGGTCACGTGCAGCGCGTGAGAACGTCTGCCGCCAGCTGGCTTTGGTCTTCCGTGAGGCAGGCCACCAGCTCTGGGTGTACGGCCATCTCATCGGTGGCGATCGGGTAGCCGGTGACTCGCCGTTCGACTTCGGCAGTGACGGCTTGGTGGGCCTGTCCACGGTCACGCAGATCGGAGGCGAACTGCTGAGTGGAGCGAACGCGCTGCTCGACCAGGACAACTCCTACGGCGCAGCCGCCCTCATCCGCCAGATGGTCGAGGTCGAATACCTGGCGTGGGCCTTTGCCGAGGATCCCGACGAGGCTACGACATGGCTTCGGTCGCAACGTGACGAACGTCTGAAGATGTGGCAGCCCCGGCACCTGCGCGAGCGTTCGCAGGGCCGTTTTCGCGGCTCCGACTACCGCCACCACTGCGAGTTCGGCGGGCATCCAACGCCCACCGGCATGGTGCTACTGCCGTGCCACGCCCGTGGGCCAGCAGTCGAACGGTACGAGATCGCGCTGCACGGCACGAGCGCCTGGGAATACGTCTCCGTCGCAGCCGAACGGTTCGGCTACGGCGAGCAGGTTCGCTCCGTCGCTGAGGCGACGGGCCTTACGGAGGCCATCGGGGCGTGGCGGGAAGATGACCGTCTGTGGCACATCCGCAAGCCGGACACGGAGCGCTTCGACCGTTAGGCGGCGACGCTGCCGGACATCCCAAGTTGCCGTCCGGCGTCTCAAGCGGTCGATGCGAGGCGCATCACCGCCACGGGGTAGTAGTCCCCGGGCAGCGAGCCGTGGATCTGCATGACATCCCAATCGCGGCTCTCTGCCGGCGCCAGGTGCATCCGAATCAGTGGCGGCTGCTTCGTGATGGTGATCAACCGCTCGCCTCGCCAGTCTTCGGACCTTTCGTAGTACCGGACCACGGATCCTTCGAGGTAGTCGGGCCGGCACCGTTCCAAATGCAGCTCGACCTTGAACAGAAACCCATCCTCGGTGATCACCCGAAACGGCTCGCTTCCGATCACGTGCTCCTTGATCTCGTCTCTTGGGGTCGGGTCATTCATGTAGATCGGCTGGTCCAGGTCGAAACCCAGCTCACGCAGCCGAGCAGCCCGCTCGCTCGGGATCACCATATCTGGCACCCACTCGTAGTAGCGCTGAGCAAATCGCCGAGCCGACAGTCGCAAGAGCCGCGAAAAGGCTATGACCGCCTCATCGAGATCAAACTCATCCCCCATCCAGTCAAAGACGACTTCAGGCAGAGTCTTTCCAAGGGCCGCCGTCACGGCCGCTTCATCGCCTTGCTCGATCGAGCGACGGATTCGCTTGCGTTGCTGGTAGTACCGCCCGTGGGCCGTGGCCGTGGACAGCCGCATCTGTGCGGCCACCTGTGGGAGAGCCTCGCGAAGTGGCTTCCCGCCGCGGGCTTCGGCTTGGACGCGCTGAAAGACGCTGGCGGCGTTGTCAGCTTGCGGTGATCGCTCCGGCGCTACTGCGTTCTTCACCAAGACTATTATCGACAACCATCGAATTGAGTCAAGTGTGCCCCTGGCGCCACACGGCGGTACCGGCTCCAGCAAACGGCTCCATGACTATGCCTGTCGGCGTTTCGGCGGACGGTCACGCCAGCGCAGGTAGAGCGACAGCATCTCGTCGCCCCACGCCGGGAGGTTGCGCCAGACGTAGACGACGGCCCACGCAACCCCTCCTGTAGCGACTGCCGACACAACGGAATCCATGGACAAAGCGTACGGATATGTCCCGCGCGATCTCTACCCTTGAGGGCCAGCATTTCGCATGGATTCCGCATCGAATCGGCTGCAAATCGCATAGATTTCGCATGCCAGAACTTCCGCTGGCACGGGGAGCCGTCGATCAGGGAATCCACGAATGGCGGCGTCTGCCCGCCGCGTCGTCGTTGGCCCCAGCCTCCTAGGCCGGCTGGGCTTCGGCCGCCTCACGTATCTGCTGGATGAGGGCGACTTTGTCCTCATGGAGATAGCTCGCACCGAGTAGCGACGCTATTCCTGCGGCTTCGGCTTCCGCCTGCGTCGGGACCAGCAGCTCACCGAGGTCAACGAGTGCGAGGCGCGCAGCGTTGAGGCTCTTGCCGTCCTCGAACTCATGGCTGCTTCTTCGCCACGCCCACCAACGGCGGACGAGGTCACGACCCTCGATGTGCTGGGTTCCGCCACCAACCTGGACATCCGCTCGCATCTTGGCGATGCGCAGCGGACGCTCGCGCTGCTGCTGCCGGAGCAAACGATGCCAGGCGCCATTGTCAGGCTCTGCCTCCCCGACGACGTTGTCCGCCTCCCGAAGCTGTTCGTGAGTGTCCAACAGCCAGTGCCATTCGATGTCGTCATACGGGAGGGCATCGTGGTAGCGGCGGATGAGGCCTCTTACGTTTGCAGCAACTGCGTCGCGACGACCAGCCGGGATCTCAGCGCCATACTCAGTTTCCTCCACCGTAGATTCAAGGTAGATCGCTTGGCCGAGCGCTCGGCGATCGTTGTCGTTCCAGTACGGCTGCTTCCTGACCGGGGGCGCGTTCAGCAGGTGCTCAGCCATCGACAGCGCGACGCCGCCCAAAATTCTGCTGTCGCCGTGAAGCGGCGCCGCCGGCATCAGCCGACGGCCCGGCGCTTCTCGTAGCGCCGCAACCCGTTCCATATCGAGCGGTTCGCTCATACCTACTCCTAATTACAGTGCTATTATCTCACATCCTTAACATTTGCGCAAGCGCCGCTTCGCTCATACGTCACAGCCTGGCTTTCTTATGACTGCGTCCGCCCAGTCTCCGGCCTCCGCCGCCGTTTGATCGGAACGAGCGTGGGCTATGTTGCGAATTCGTACGTCGCAGCCATCGAAGTCGTCTCTTGTGACAGTGTCAAAGATGATGTACTGCGTCCCAGCCCGCTCATAGTTACCGATGTCGAAGCCGCCGGCAAACAGCGGATCGTTTTTCATCGGACGATCATTCTGTGCGTCAATGAGACGGACGCTACCCGGCACAAGTCTCAGATGTGGCGGCATCACGTCACGGACGACGACGCTCATCAGAGGCACATTGCTGACATTCTTGGTGGCGAGCCGCCATTGGATGTCCGCGCCCGTCTGCACCTCGATCTCTTTACTCCATTCGGTCTCACCGCGCAGCTTGACTTGGGCAACGAGCTGCAAGCGAGCGGTGTCGCTCGTGAAGCCGTGCTCTTCGGCGGCGGCAGTCGTGCTGGAGATTCTCGTAGCCCCAACCGCCGTGGCGACATCTCTGCCATGTTTGTCCGATCCGCCTCCGCTCAGGATCACGGCGAGGGCAACCGCAGCAATAGCAGCGACGACCCCAAGTCCGATCGCGTATCGGCTCCAGCGGCGCGGCGCTGCTGGGCTGGCGTCGTCCGAGGCGGCTTCTTGAGCACCCCCGGCAGTCGATGGTTCCGGCCCGACCTCGTCGGCATTAGCAACTGGAATCAGAGGGGGCTCCGCACGAGCAGGCTCGTCGTCCTCGCCACCTGCCTGCTCTTGCCCTTGCGCTTCGCCAGTGGTTGGCTCGGCGACCATCTCGTCGGCGAGGGGCTGCCCTATGTCTGCAACCGCTGGCTCAGACTGCGCCGTCCGCCACCGTCGCTCCGGACGCTCGAACTTTCCGGAGTAGGAGAACTGCTTTTCTGTGGCGAGGTCGAGCAGAGCGTCTGCAAGCCGCTCCCTGGCTACGTCGATCAAGAGGGGAGGCTTGCCGTCCTCAGGCGGGGGTTGGATGTCGAACTTCGCGTATCTGAGCGAGTCGCCACTCGCGTATGGACGGGTTCCGCCTCTCTGGCGCAGCAGTCTCGCTGCATCATCTCGCCGGCCATTGAGATTGACCTTGGGCGGGTTCTCATAAGGATCTACGACAGGGATGCCGTAAAGCGCCAAGATGCCGCCGGCCGACAGCTGTCTGTCATCGCGAGCACCGTCTGCGGCGAGCACCAACGCATTGACAAGCGATTCCCACAGAGGTTCCTTGGGCTTGTCGGTAAGGGCGAGAGCCAGCTCCGCGAGCGCGGGATCCCGGCCAGGTTTGATGTCCTTGGGAATCCCGTGCTCGTACAGATCGGCCAAGTCTGTAGCGAGGCGGGTTCGGAGGTCGTCTGCACTTGGGTTCATTGGCGAAAAATCCCAGGTTTCCAGCGGATTTGAAAGGAGTTCTCCGGAAGACTCCCGCGGCATTCTTTGCCCTAGCCGCTTTCTGGTGGAAGCTGAGGCTACCGGTCCAGATTCCCGCCTACCAAGGAGGAACCGGTGCCCTCAGCAAGCCAACCGGCTCGATACGAATCTCGCGGAGAAGCCGCCGTCGGCATCCCGCTCCTGGACAACCTCGCGCACTGCGGTGCGATCAGCCGGTTCCAGGCCGACTGGCTGGCCGAACGCTGGCATGACCTGCCCGACGACTGGGCGAGCCATCCGTTCATGCACACCGTGCGCGACTACTCCCGCGCCTCCATCGACCAGATCCGGCCTCGAAAGGAGCAGCCGTGAACAGCAGAATCGTCCCCTCCACCCGAACCATCAACCCGACGCGGGTCGACCGCGCCACCGGCCGCGTCCTCGGTCAGATCCGGAGCGAGAAAGCGATCATCGCCGAGAGCGAGATCGCGAAGATCGCGATCACGGAGGCGGTCACCTCTGAGGCCCTGATCGCCTGCTCGAACCTGTCGGCACTCCAGGCGATGCTGTCGGCCCGGGCGCCGCTCGCCGAGGAACGGCTCCGGCACCTGGCCGACGCCGGCACGCTCCAGCTGACCAACATCGTGCTGAGACTCGGCCAGCGGTTCCAGTGATGTTCTTCGCTGGCCTTGTCTGCGGGATGGTCGTGACGTTGTTCATGGTCTGGCTGCTGCCCCGGCTGGATGCTGCTGGCTCGGTCGAACCTGATCCGCGAGAGGATCTGCGCGCCGTTGAGGAGGCGACCATCCGCAAGATGCTCGATGTCGAGCGCGAGGTTCGCAGCGCTCCAGCTGACCTGAGCGCCCTGCAGAACCACACCTGGCGGTGGCAGCCATGACCAAGCCGGTGGTGTTCTTGGTGGCGGCGATCGTCACCCTGTCGGTGTTGGTGTCGGCCGGCCCGCCGCTGGTTGCCATTCTGGATGCGGCGGTGCCGCTGGTCGTCGCAGTCGGGTTGGTGGGGGCGATCGTGCGGCTTGTCTGGCACTACACGAGCCGGTAGTTGGCGGCTGCACAGCGGTGCGGTGCTGTGGAATTAACAAAGTCGTTGACGTGTCTACTTTGTAGACGCATAGTAGGGAGCAGCTTGTCTACTAAGTAGACAGTATCTAACGCTGAGAGGGGGCCATATGGGGAGAAATATTCGCGTGCGCGGAGTACGAAAACGCGAGATTGACGCCGACAAATTGGCGATGGCGTTCCTGCTGCTGGCCAAGGTGTTGCACGAGCAGGAGCAGGCGAAAGCGACAGATTCAGTTGCGAGAGCCGGCGACGGTGACGTGGAGGCCGGGTAATGACTCCGGCGCTGACACTGGCGCTGAGCGGCATGGTGGTAGCCCTCGGCAGCACGATCTGCATTGAGCTGCGAGAACGACATCGGCGGCTTAAGAGCTGGCGAGTAGTGCGGTTGCAGTTCAGCCGGGATGTCTCGGAGGATGCGGCCGTCGCGCTCGTGAGTGCGGTCGCTGGCTTGGCACGCGACATCTCGGTCGTCTTCGAGATTCGGGCGACGCGGGACGGTATCGAGCATCGGTTGGGTTCGGATCAGGCGACGATCGACACGCTCGCCGGTCGACTGCGGGCGGTGCTGCCGAGAGTCCGACTCGACCCGGTCGAGGTTGAAACCGATACACCGTTCCGGCTCGGGCGATCGGTTCACCTGCGGGGCCGAGCGCGAGCGCTGCGACAGGACGAGCTCGCGCAGACGAACACCAACTTGCTGGCGGCGATGCAGCCGCTTCGCGGTCGCGAGGTCCTGCTGCTGCGGTGGCTGGTGGCGTCGAGCCGGGCAACGACGGTCACCCGGGTACGGCACGGCGAATTGGTCGAACCGGAGGAACGCCGGCGCCTTCGGATGAAGAACGACGGTCCCGTCGTGCGAGCGGTCGGAACGGTCGCGGTCGCGGCTGGTCATTCTGAGCGGGCCGCGCATTTGCTGTCGCGGATCACGGCGGTGCTGCGCAGCCGGGCAACTGCCTACGGGCGGTTGTCGACGCCGACTCGCTCGGCAGCGGGAGTCAAGCGGGCGCTGCGGCGGCGGTCGTACTTCTTCATCGGGGAGCGGTACGCGGCCAAGGAGCTGGCGGCCCTGCTGGCTCTCCCCATCGAGGGGCCGGTGTTGCCCGGCGTCAGTTTGGGGACTTCGCCGGTGCTGATGCCGTCGAACCGGCTGCCCCGCAGCGCGCGGGTCTACGGTATCGCGACGTGGCCGGGAGCTGAACGTCCGGTCGCGCAGCCGGTGCTCGGTGCGATGTCGCACAATCTCATTACCGGGCCGACCGGAGTTGGAAAATCAACGTTGCTGACGAGCTTGATGCTCGGCGACATCGAGCACGGCCGCGGCGCGTTGCTCATCGACGGCAAGGGCGACACCGCCAAGGCGGTGTTGGAACGTTTGCCGGAGAACCGCCGCGACGTGATCGTGCTTGACTGCGCGTCGGCCGGGCCGCTGCCAGGGCTGCGGCTGTTCGGCGGCGCCGATCCGCAGTTGGCGGCCGACGTCGTCCTTGGCGTGCTCTCCGATCTGTTCCGGGAGAGCTGGGGCGTGCTGTCCGAGCGCTACTTGCGGGCGGGCTTAGTTGCCGTGGCGCAGGACTCCTCGGCAACGCTCGCCGATGTTGCGTACGTCTTTACGGATGCGGCCTACCGCCGGAAGTTGGTCGGCCGGATGCGCGATCCGCTGACGAGAGCGACGTTCGCCAACTTCGAGGCGATGAGCGCCGGCGAACGACAGCAGCAGTTGGCCGCACCGCTCGGCAAGCTGGGCCAGCTGCTTGGCCGCCCAGTTGTCCGAACGGTGCTTGGGCAGCAGGAACCGCAGTTGGACTTCCGCAGAGTCCTCGCACGCCAGCAGACCGTGATCGTCAGCTTGACGCCGGCTCGTATCGGCGCGCCGGCTGCCCGGCTGGTAGCCGCGCTGCTCGTGTTCGCGTTCTTCCAGGCGGTGCAGTCGCGCATCAGCCTGCCCGAGGCGAAGCGGCGGCCGTACATGGTGTTCTTGGACGAGCCAAGAGCGCTCGGCGATCTGCCGATGCCAGTCGACGCCTTGCTTGAGCAGGCCCGAGGGCTTGGTGTGTCGGTGACGCTCAGCCCGCAGTCGCTGCAGCAGTTGCCGAAGCGGGTTCGCGATGCCGCACTGACGAACGTGGCGACCCGCATCGTTTTTCGCCAGGATGCCGACGACGCGAGACTGCTGGCCCGTGATCTGCGCGGCGTCAGCGCCGAAGAGTTGGGTGACCTGGCAGCGTTCGAGGCCGTCGCCCGCATCGGCATCGGGCCGGGCGACCTCGCGCCGCTGGCGACGATCCGAACGGTGCCGCTCCAACCGGCAACGGCAGATGCAGCCGCTATTCAGGCCGCCTCCGAGCAGCGGTACGGCGAGACGCTTGAGCGCGTCGACGAGGCCCTTGAAGCCCGCCACCGGCCCGCAGCCCAGGCCCCCGTAGGCCGCATCCGGAGGACTCCATGAACCGACCGCTCGCCTGTCCGGTCGTGTCGTCCTGTCCAGCTCCCATTCCCTGCTGCGACCGGCAATCTCACGCTTCCGTGACCACGAAAGTCTGCCGCCAGTTCCCGGCGGCAGTGCCCGGCGCCGCTGTGCCCGCGAAAGACTCCAGGTCTGGTCGGGTGGAGTTCGGCGTGGCGGTCGGGGTCAGTGGCTGGGCTGCTGGTAGCGGCGGTACCTGTGACCGGCCGCGATCGTTCGGCACCGGCGACAGCGGTTTCGGGGTGGCGCACTCCCCGCGTTCGTGTCCGTTCGCGCTGCGCTCGCGGCCCGCTTCAACCCCTCTCGACTGCACTGCTGTGCCCGCGAATGAGAGAGCAGCAGACACGAGATTCAAGCTTTCGTCTTGCCGAGAGGGGGACGGATGAGCCGGCGCGTGACGACGGTCGAACTGCTGCGCCTGGCGGACGAGCTGACGCTAACCGAGCGGGAGGTAGTCGAGACGGTCGCCCGCTTCGGCCTCATGACTCACGCCCAGGTGGCGGCGCTGCTGCCGAACCGGGACGACGCAACGCCGGCTTCCCGCGCTCGGGCTGCGCGGCGGATGCTGGCGAGGCTGACCAAGCACAAGGTGCTGGCCCGGCTGGAGCGACGGGTCGGCGGCGTACGAGCAGGTTCGGCGGGCTACTGCTACTACGCCGGTCCGACCGGACAGCGGCTGCTGGCGTACTGGCAAGGGCGGGGATTGGGGCGCGGCCGATTCCGGCCGGAGCCGGGCCGTCAGTACGTCCGTCACCGGCTGGCGATCGCCGAGCTGTACGTCCAGCTGCACGCCGTCGACGCGGACGGCGGCTTGGAGCTGCTGGCCTTTGACCCGGAACCGGCCTGCTGGCGGCGGCTGGTCGATCGCATGGGAGGTGAGACGATCCTGAAGCCGGATGCGTTCGTGCGGCTCGGCCTCGGTGCCTACGAAGCCCGCTATATGCTCGAGGTCGACTTGGGCAGCGAAAGCCGGACGGTCATCGCGCGCAAGCTGCGGGCCTACCTCGACTACTTCGACAGCGGGGTTGAGCAGGCCGAGCACGGGGTGTTCCCTCTCGTACTGCTGGCAACGACGACCGAAACCCGACGGGCGGCGTTGGTCGAGGCATGCACCCGTCTGCCGGCGGAAGCCTGGGCGCTGTTCGCGGTGACGACGCTCGACCAGGCCGTAGCGGTCATGGGCGGACTGCTGGAAGCCGACGCGATCGATCCGAACGGAGCGCCGTCATGACGCCGCGTAACTGCATCCTGATCGGGGACGCCGCCACGCGGCTGCGAACGCTGCCGGCCGGCTCGATCGACTGCATAGTCACGTCCCCGCCGTACTTCGGACTGCGCGACTACGGCGTCAGCGGACAGCTCGGACAGGAAGCGCATGTCGATGACTGGGTGGCAGGCCTGCTGGCCGTCTGCCGGGAGTTGCGGCGGGTGCTGGCGCCGCATGGCACCTTGTGGCTCAACCTCGGCGACGCCTACTCGACCCACGCCCGTTACGGCGCGGCGCCCAAGTCGCTACTGATGGCTCCGGAACGGGTTGCCCGTGCCCTGATCGCCGACGGCT
Source organism: Conexibacter sp. CPCC 206217 (assembly GCF_030646165.1). GTDB lineage: Bacteria > Actinomycetota > Thermoleophilia > Solirubrobacterales > Solirubrobacteraceae > Conexibacter. The sequence continues at coordinate 52,048 of NZ_JAUTDO010000011.1, forward strand.
GGCTGCTGCGCAACAAGGTCGTCTGGAGCAAGCCGAATCCGCTGCCGTCGCCGACGCGCGATCGGCTGACCAACGCCCATGAGTTCGTCTACGCCCTCACCACTCGGCCGAGCTACTTCTATGACCTCGACGCCATCCGCGAACCGCTGCAATCGGTTCGGAAGCCATCGGCCGGTTCGCGAACGCCGCAGACGGCCCTCGGGAAATTGACCGGCGGCCGCGACGGCCTGGTCGCCATGGCCCGCACCGGCCGCTCCGGACATCCGCTCGGCAAGAACCCCTCGGACGTATGGCGGCTGGGATCAGCGTCCTACCGGGGTGCGCACTTCGCGACGTTCCCACCGGCCTTAGTCCGGCGGCCCATCCTGGCGACATGCCCGCCGGCCGTCTGTTCCAAGTGCGGGCAACCGTGGCGGCGCTCTACCCGGGCAGTCGCCTTTCAGGGTGGCCAGCCGCTCAAGCGCCCGTTCGTGCCGTGCGGCTGCGGGGCACCGACCCGGCCGGGAGTGGTGCTCGATCCGTTCTTCGGGACCGGCACTGTCGCCCTCGTGGCCCGCGAACACGGCCGCGACTGGCTCGGCATCGAGTTGAACCCCGACTACGTCCCGCTGGCGGAACGACGGCTCGGCGAGGCGATACGGCGTGCGTAGTCACCCTAAACGAAACGCCGACGCTAACGCCATGCTAAGAGGCATGATTCAGGGCTTCGCAGACGGGATCTTGCGCGGTAGATTTGACACTGTATTACAGGGAGTTAATCAACCGAAAGGGGTAAGACATGTCGAGAGATAGCAAGCCGCTCGGCCAGGTGTACTACGAAGCTGTCGAGGCCTTGACCAGAGACGGCATGAGCCAGGCGGACGCCATCCGCAGCGTCGCCGAACAGCAGGGCAAGAGACCGAACGCCGTCCGCGGCAGCGTCCACGCCTGGCGGCTGCGGCACGTCGATCAGAACGGCACCAGCAACGGAAACCCCCGCCGTCGCAGCCGGTTGAGCGTCGATGACCACATCGGCCGGGCCCGCCAGTCGCTGGAGGAGGCCCGCGACCTCATCCAGCAGGAGGTCGCCGCCGCCAGAAGCGCCGTCGACACGGCGTCGGCCCACTACGAGGAGGTCAGCACGACCGCCGAGCAGCGCCTGACCGACATCGACGCGAAGCTGACGGCATTGGCGTAGTTAAAACAACAGCGTCTACTTAATAGACAAAACGTGAGATAATGGAAGCAGTAAGGAGGACCACATGTATGAGCATGACTGAAGTACAAGCATTGAAACTCGGGGCGTTCGTGTCGCGGTCGCGGCACAAGCAGCACATCACGATCCGCGAGCTGGCCGAGGCGGTGGGCTGCAACGCCAGCTGGATCGGACACCTGGAACGCGGCCGGTACCTCGACCCGTCGCCTGACCGGCTGGCCCGCATCGCCGAAGCGCTCGACATCGAGCCGTCACGCATCGACCGCATCACCAAGGGCAGCGTCGCCGAGGCGCTGCCCGGAATGCGCACCTACTTCCGGGCCAAGTACGACCTGACACCGGGGCAGATCGAACGGGTCGAGGCCTACGTCCGGCGCTTGCAACGAAAGGACGCGGCATGAGCCGGTTAGACGCACCGCTGGCGCTCGTACCGGACAGCGATGTCATTGCAGAGCTGCGCGCCCTGCTGCCAGATCGGCCGATCACCTGGGCAGAAGCGCACTCCGTCGCCGAACGGCAGGCGGCCCGGCTGCTCAAGCTGCTGCACGTCGGCGAACCGGCCGTGCCGCAGTTCGTCATCTCATCCCTGCCCGGCATCGTGGTCGACCGCCGGCGCGACTGGCCGACCTCCGGGATGTCGGTGCGAGCTGCCTCCCACTGGCGGATCGTGCTCAAGTCCAACGAATCCCGGCAGCGGCAGCGCTTCTCGCTCGCGCACGAGTTCACGCACGTCTTGGACGACCCGGCGATAGAGCGGCTGCATGCGAACGTCGCACCGGCCCGGCGACACGACCGCGCCGAGCGTATCTGCAACTACTTCGCCGCCTGCCTGCTGATGCCCCGCGCCTGGGTCAAACACGACTGGGGCACCGGCATCCAGAGCACCCGTGCTCTCGCCTGGCGCTACTACGTCTCGGAGCAAGCGATGACGACGCGGCTCTCCGAACTGGGTCTGTCCGGCAGCCGCACCCCAATCCTGATGCCCAGTCGCGGCCGAGGAGACCGCTCATGAAACGGGCGGTCTTGTACCTCCGCGTGTCGTCGCGCAGCCAGCTGACCGACTACGGCGACGACGGTCTGTCGATCGACGGCCAACGCGAACAGTGCGGTCGCAAGGCGGCCGAGTTGGACGCTGATGTCGTCGGCGAATACATCGAGCGTGCCGAGTCGGCCAAGACCAACGACCGTCCGGCGCTCGGAGAGATGCTGACCCGCATCCGGCAGGAACGCGATGTCGACTACGTGATTCTGTGGAAAGTCGATCGCTTCGCCCGCAATCGCCGCGACGACGCGAACATGCTGTTCGAGATCGAGACGAGCGGTGCCCGGTTGATCAGCGCCACTGAGAACATCGACCAGACGCCCGCCGGCCGCCTTATGCACGGCATGCTGGCCAGCTTCGCCGAGTACTACAGCCGCAACCTCGCGGCGGAGGTGGTCAAGGGCGCAACGCAGAAAGCCAAGCGCGGCGGCACTCCGACGATCGCACCCCTTGGCTACCTGAACGTGATCGAGCGCGTCGACGGCCGCGACATCCGCACCGTCGACGTTGACCCGGAACGGGCCGCCCTCATCCGTTGGGCGTTCGAGACGTATGCCACCGGCTACTACTCGCTGTCCGACCTCATGCAGTTGCTCGAAGCCAGAGGCCTGCGGACACGCGGCAACCGCCGCTACGGCCCGCGTCCGCTGCGCCAAGCTGCTGTCCATCGCTTCCTGACCAACCCGTACTACATGGGCATGGTGACCTACCGGGGCAAGCAGTATCCCGGCCGGCACGAGCCACTGGTCAACCGGACGTTGTTCGACAAGGTGCAAGACGTACTCCACGCCCACAACCGCAGCGGCGAACGTGATCGCGTCCACAGCCACTACCTGAAAGGCAGCCTCTACTGCGGCGAGTGCGGCTGCCGTCTCACGTATTCCCAGAACACCGGCAACGGCGGAACGTACGAGTACTTCCTCTGCTGCGAACGGCAACACAGACGCTGCAGCCAGCGTTTCAAGCGGGCCGATCACGTCGCCGACCTGATCGAGCAGCTCTACGCGAGAACGTACGTCGATGAAAGGGGCCAGGCGCGCGTTCGAGAGGCCGTCCGCACCGAGACGGGACATCTCGCCGCCGCCAGCGAGCGTGAACGGCGCCGCTGTAACAGCGTCCTTGCAGAACTGAGGACCCAAGAGAAGAAGCTGCTGGACGCCCACTACACCGACCGCATCTCTGGCGAGCTTTTCAAGGAGGAGTCGGCTCGCATCGCACGAGAACGGGAGCAGACCGAAGCGATCGCAGCGCGACTGGAAATCGAGTTTGGCGAGGTCGAGCGCACCCTTGACCTTGCACTGATGCTGGTGGGCGATGTCTCTCGGGCTTACCGGCTTGCCCCGCCACATGTCAGGCGGCTGTTGAACCAGGCGATCTTCTCCCGCATCGAGCTGCGAGACCACCAAGACGCCGTTGGACGGATGAAAGAGCCGTTCTCGACCATCCACGACATCGCCACCGCCCGGTCAGAGAGCGGACACGCCGACGAGCCCAAGAACGACGTAGGCCCCGATCCGTGGGGATCGGGGCCTACTGCCCTTGGTTTGATTAGGGCTCAAGTGGTCGGGGAGACAGGATTTGAACCTGCGACCGCCCGGCCCCCCAGCCGGGTGCGCCTAGATCCCCAGCAACTCGCATGCGGCCCGAGCGTTGATCGCCGGCGGCCGCAGCCCGGCATGATCGAGCAGGTCCCGGTCACTCGTGACGATCGCGTCCACGCCCGTCGCGATGGCGAGCGCGACGAGGAAGTCGTCGGTCGGATCGCGCAGCACGCTCGTCGGCGAGACCGGATCCGGCGCGACGACCGCGAGCAATCCGAGCGCATCGAGCAGCTCCACCGCTTCCGACTCCCTCACCCGCGCGCTGAAGTACGGCTTGGAGAGGCCGCGCCGCAACTCCTCGAAGATCAACGGGCAGGCGGCGATCTCGAACGCACCCGCACGCGCTGCCGCAAGCAGCCGTCCGGGCGGGCTCGTCGGTGCGCCGACGAACGCCGAGAGCAGGACGCTGGTGTCGAGGACCAGCCGTCTCAACGGCGCTCCGCGCGCATCTCGCGCACGGCGCGAAGAGCGAGGTCGTCAGCCTCGTCCTCGCTGAGGGCATTGCGACGCTGCACTTCGCCGAGCGTTTCGAAGCCGAGCTCGATCCGCGCCAGCTCTTCGAGCAGCGTGCGGTCGTCCTTGCCGGGCCGACGCGCCCGCAGCTTCGCGAGCAGCTCACTGTCGAAGTCGATCCTCGTCGTCGTGGCCATGAGGGACAGGGTAGTCCAAGCCACGATGCAGCTCCAGCCGCTCGTTCTCCCGGCTCACGCGGCGATGGCGTCCGCGCGGAACGCGGCGAGGACCGATCTGACAGCGCAGTCAGCCTGACGGTTCGTCGCCACAGCTCACGATCGAGACGGGCGCCTGGCGATCTCGCCGATCGCGACGAGAGCCCCGCTTTCGCGGGCCTCTCGTGTGAGTCGGGGAGACAGGATTTGAACCTGCGACCGCCCGGCCCCCAGCCGGGTGCGCTACCAGACTGCGCCACTCCCCGTGGCACTGCGTGTTGGGGGCGCGCTTGCGCGCGTTGGTCGCATGATACCCCTGCGAGCCTCGGGCCGGCGGCTCCCGGCGCGGCGGGGTGGGTCAGGGGAGCTTGCTGGCCAGCACGTCGAGCTTCTCGATCCCCGGCGCCTCGGCGAAGAGGTCGCTCGCGCGCTCGCCCAGCGCGGCGGCGACACGGCCGCTGAGATGCTCGTCGCGGCCGGTGTCGTCGGCGAAGACGTCGAAGATCCCGAACGTCGTCGGGCCGAGCTTGATCGCGAACCAGGCGGTCGTCTTCGGCTCGGCGTCGACGATGTCCTGCGCGTCGGTGAGGAAGGCGGCCACGTCGTCCTCGCGACCGGGCTTCGCCTCCAGTCGCACCCACAGGCCTACGGTCACCATCGGAACTCCTTTCGACGCAAGGCAGTCCGAGAAGCTTGCCCGCACGCGGCCCGGCGCAAGCGGGTCGGCGCGAACGTCGCGTCGGCGGCGACCGGAGAGCGGGCGACGGGAATCGAACCCGCCCTAAGAGCTTGGAAGGCTCCTGTGCAACCACAACACTTCGCCCGCGCAGACGTGCCGGACGATGATACCGGCGCGGACCGCATCGCCGCGGCCCTCCGTGCGTTGGAACGCGAAGACGCCACACCACCAACGGAGGTCGCACACCGTATGCACCGTCTCAAGAGCCTCAAGCGCCTGCCCTCGCCCGCCATGATCGTGTCGCTCGTCGCACTCTTCGCCGCGCTCGGCGGCACCTCGTACGCGGCGTTGAGCGCCAACTCGGTCAACTCGCGCACGATCCAGAACGGCACGATCAGAAACGAGGACTTCAAGGACGGCACGCTGCGCGGGGCCGAGTTCAAGAGAGACTCGCTCGGCGGCGGCGCGATCAAGGAAGAGGCGCTCGACGCCACCAAGATCGCCAACGTCAGAACGGCGACGAGAGCGACGACGGCCGACAGCGCGGCCGCTGCCGACAGAGCGACCGTCGCCGCCGGTCTCACACGCCAGCTCGCCGTCGCGGCCGACGGCACCAGAAGCCTCGACCGCGGCGGCGTCGTCTCGGTCACGAAGACCGCGCCCGGCTCCTACCAGGTGATCTTCGACGCCGACGTGAGAGCGTGCATCCCGACCGCGACGCTGCAGATCACGCCGGCTCCCGCCGACAGACCCGCCACACCGGTCACCGGTGAGATCGCCGTCGCGCCGCTCGCCGGCAACGTCAACGGCGTCCAGGTCGCGACGGCCGACAGCGCCGGTCTCAGCGCCGACCGCGCGTTCAACCTGACGGTCTCCTGCTGAGCGAGCGCTGAACAGACCGGCACCGCGCGCGGCCGGCCCGGTGCCGCGCGCGGCGGCCCGCCGCGCCCTATCTCGTCGCCGCCGCTCTGCGCTCCTCGGTCGGCACCTCGCCGCCGTCGTCGGTCAGCGTCGGCGGCGGCCAGGGGCCGAACCAGTTGTCGCGCGCACCATCCAACGTGACGACGGATCCGCTCAACGCGCGGCCCAGCTCCGAGGCCAGCAATCCCACCAGCCAGGCGTGCTCGCGCGGCTGCCCGAGCCGTTGCAACGGGACCGTCCGTGCGACGCCCGCCCGCACCGGGTCCGGGTACTTGTCGAGCGCATCCGTCTGGAAGTGACCGGCGGCGACGGCGATCACGGCGATCCCGTCGGGCGCCCACCGCGCCGCCCACGCGCGCGTCAGCGACTCGACGGCGGCCCGCGCGGCGCTGGAGTGGGTCATCCCGGCGAGGCCGTGATGCGGCGACAGCGTCACGTTGACGATCGTCCCGCGCCCCGCCGGCCGCATCGCCCGCTCGACGGCCAGCTCGCTCATCCGCGTCGTGCCGCCGACGTTGAGCCGCATCACCGCCTGCCAGCCTCTCAGCGCGATCGCCTCCGCTGGGACGAAGTACTGCCCGCCGGCGTTGTTGACGAGCACGTCGAGGCGGTCGTGGCGCTGCAGCACCGTGTCGACGATCCGTCGCGCGTCGTCGTCGCTGCGGATGTCGCCGGCGACGGTCGAGGCGGCCGAACCGAGTCTCGCGGCGGTCGCGTCGAGCACCTCGGCGCGGCGGCCCGCGAGCACGACACGCGCACCGCAGGCGATCAGCTCCTGCGCGGCCGCCCGCCCGAGACCGGTCCCGCCGCCGGTGATCAGCGCGACCTGACCGTCGAGCAGCCCGGGGGCGAAGATCTCCGACGCGCTCACGCGGCGGATCCTATGCGGCGCCGGGGCGGCGCCGCGCAGGTGCGTCGTCCCGAGGAGCGCACGATCGGAGCCCGCGGGGACGTCAACCTTGCGTTCCTCCACGGCTTGCGGGCGGACTGGCGCTCAGCGCGCCGCGTCGTACTCCGCGACGAGTCTCGACGGCGCGCGCCAGCGCCACGCGTCGATCACCAGCTCACGCAGCTCGACCGGGTCGGCGTGCTCGAGCTGCACGACCGTCCAGCCCTGCCGTCCCCACGCTCCGGCCGCCGGCGCGAACGTCTGCGGCGCGGTCGCGACGACTGCGGCCTGGTCGCCCTGCTCCAGCCGCAGCCCCATCTGACCGGGCTTCGGCAGCGTCGCGAAGATTCTGTCGCGGACGCGGAAGTCGGCGTGGCCCATGTGCGACTTCTCCGTCGCCTCCGGCAGTTCGAGCGCGAGGGCGCGTGCGTCGTCTTCGGTCACCATCAGGCGTCGCCAAACCGATATCTGGTCTGCCCGTGCGGCTCTTTGGCGAAGGCGAAGACCTTCGCGGGCTCGACGCGGAAGACGGCGGCGACGTCGCCTTGGCCGGTGAAGCCTCCTTCGGTGACGTCGAAGTGCCAGGCGCTTCCGTACTTGACCTCGTAGGTGTCGGCGAGGCGCTGGAGCGCGGCGGGGTCGGTGATGCGGGTCGCGGTGCCCTCGACGACGACGTCGAGGCCTCTGTCCCACGCGTTGTTGCCGGTCGTCAGCGCGACGTGGGCGTTGTGGTCGAGGTTGCGCGCCTTCTGCTCGCGAAGGCCGGTGCAGAAGTGGACCGCGCCGTCGGAGACGACGCCGACCAGCGGCGTCACGTGGGGGCGGCCGTCGGCGCGGACGCTCGTCAGCCAGTACAGCTGCGCGCGCTCCAGCGTCCGCGCGGTCTCGTCCCACGGCGTCGGGGTCGCCGACGGGTCGCTGAAGCGGCTGTCGATCTCGCCTGCCGGTGCGTGCTGCGTCATCGCGAGGCTCCTCCGTTGGAAGTCGTCACGATCTCTTGACCGCGCCGGCGCCGTGGACTCATCGGTCCGTGGCGCCGAGGCGTCAGCGCGTGAACCGCCGTAGCCGAGGTCGCCGGCGGGCGGGGTTGGCGGGGTTGGCCGCTTGCGCGATCGGTGCGGCGTCCGCCTCGATCGAACGGCAGTTGGCATGTGAACGTCATCGTATCTGCCGTCTGTCACGCGTCGTGGCGATTCATCGGCGCGCGCGTTGCGTGAGCCTCGGCACACAGCACGTCCGAAATCTGGCGCGAAACCTTCGCCATTCGGAGGGTCACCTGCGCCGCCGCGTGGCCCATCATGGACATCGTTCTAAATCTCTCCTCCTTAGAACGTTGAGCCGGTCGTGGGTGTCTCTCTCCGGGGGACACACCTGCGGCCGGCTCTCCTTTTTGACCGGCTGCCTCGTCACCGCGATACTCGGACCGTGCCGCTGATCGGTCGTGACGGGTCATGAACTCAGCTGACGCCGCAGTACGCCGCGCCGGCCGCGACGACGCCGACGCGATCGGCCGCCTGCTGCACGCCTTCAACCGCGAGTTCGACGAGCCGACCCCCGAACCGGAGATCCTCGCCGTGCGCATGCGCGAGCTGCTCGCCGGCGACGACTTCGCGGTCCTGCTCGCAGGCGCCGATCCCGCCGGCCTCGTCGTCCTGCGCTTCCGTCCCGCGATCTGGAGCGCGGGTATGGAGTGCTATCTCGCCGAGCTCTACGTCGTCCCGCAGCAACGCGGCCGCGGCCTCGGCCGCGCGCTGATGCACGCGGCGATCGACCTGGCCCGCGACCGCGGAGCCGACACGATCGACCTCGGCACGAGCGACGACGACCACGCCGCTCGGTCCCTCTACGAGAGCCTCGGCTTCGTCAACCGCGAAGCTCCGCCCGACGGCCCGATCACCTACTTCTACGAGCTGGAGCTGTAGCCGTTACTCAAACCCCTCCGGCGCGTGCGGAACGTAGTGCTGCTCCAGGCGCTGCAGCTCGTCCGCGCTCAGCTCCACCTCGACGGTCGCGAGCGCGTCGGTGAGGTGGGACTCCTTCGTCACGCCGACGATCGGGGCCGTGACGGCGGGCTGGTGCAGGAGCCAGGCGAGTGCGATCTGCGCGCGGGGGAGGCCGCGTTCGGTGGCGATCGCGGCGACGGCGTCGACGATCTGGCGGTCGGACTGCTCGGACTGGCGGTAGAGGGTCGCGCCGAAGCGGTCGGACTCGGTGCGTCTCGTCGAGTCGTCCCAGGCGCGCGTCAGGCGCCCGCGCGCGAGCGGGCTCCACGGCAGCACGCCGACGCCGGTGTCGAGGCAGAACGGGAGCATCTCGCGCTCCTCCTCGCGCATCAGCAGGTTGTACTGATCCTGCATCGCGACGAAGCGGGTCCAGCCGTTCATGTCGGCGACGTGCTGGGCCTGGGCGAACTGCCAGGTCCACATCGACGACGCGCCGATGTAGCGGACCTTGCCGGCGCGCACGAGGTCGTGCAGCGCCTCCATCGTCTCCTCGATCGGCACCGCGGGGTCGTAGCGGTGGATCTGGTAGAGGTCGATGTAGTCGGTGCCGAGTCGGCGCAGGCTCTCGTCGGCCTGCGCGAGGATCGCCCCGCGCGAGAGGCCGGCGCCCTTCGGCCCCGGTCCCATCCGGCTGAAGACCTTCGTCGCGATCACGACCTCGTCGCGCTTGGCGAATTCGCCCAGCAGCTCGCCGACGATCTCCTCGCTGGAGCCGTCGGAGTAGATGTTGGCCGTGTCGAACGTCGTGATCCCGGCCTCGATCGCCTGGCGGATCAGCGGACGCGTGGCGTCGAGGTCGAGCGACCAGTCGTGCGCGCCGCGGCCGGGGTCGCCGAAGCTCATGCAGCCGAGCACGATCTTCGAGACCTCGAGCCCCGAGCTTCCCAAGCGCGTGTATTCCATCGGTGTCGGTCTCCTGGTCGATCAGGGAGCGGCGGGCACCACGACGAGCGGGCCGTCGCCGCCGGGCAGCGCGTCCAACTCGAACGTACTCCCCGACAGCCGCTCGACGCGTTGCGACCGCTCCACGAACCCGTCGACCGGGTCGAGGAAGCTGATCCGCTCCGTGCGGTAGTGCATCGGCACGATCACGCGCGCGCCCGTCAGCGCCGCGATCCGGGTCGCCGTCTCGGCGCCGATCGTCGGACCGCCGCCGACCGGCACGAACAGCAGGTCGACGGTCCCCAGCGCCCTCGCCTGCTCGGGCCGCAGCGCACGCTGGCCGAGGTCGCCGAGGTGCGCCACGCGCACGCCCCCGAGCGTGAACGCGACGAGCGTGTTGGCGCCGCGCTCGGTCCCGGCCGCGTCGTCGTGCTCGGACGCGATCGCGACCACCTCGCCGATCGGCGTCTCGTGCCGCCCCGGGGTCGAGCGGACCGTGACGGGATCGCCGCTGATCCCCTCGACGCCGGTGTGGTCGCTGTGCTCGTGGGTGACGATCAGGACGTCGGCGCCGACGCCGGAGATCGGCGGGTACTCCCAGCGGATCCCGCGCGCGGCGGCGGCCGACATGTCGCCGAACGGGTCGACGAAGACGGTCGTGTCGCCCTCGCTCAGACGGAAGGCCGACTGGCCGTGCCACTCAACCTGCATGTTGCTCCTCGAGTTCTGCCGTGCGCAGACGGCGTGGTGTGGGCGCGACCTCGGCCGCGTCCTCTTCTTCTTGGATCGTGTGACCGCCGCGCATCAGCGACGCGGCCGCGGCGATCAGGCACGCGACGATCGCGAACGTGAACGCGGTGTGCAGCCCGTCGCGGAACGGGCCGGAGATCAGCGTCGGGAAGAACGAGTTGCCGGTCAGGGCCGCCTGGTCGTGCGCCGACAAGCCGGCGAGCACGTGCGGGCCGAGCAGATGCTGGACCGGGTTGTAGCCGAGGAACGCCGCGAACAGGATCGACACCGGCGGCAGCGCGCCGACGTCGGTCGCCGTGCTCGCGGGAACGCCGTGCGCCTGCAATCCCGCCGCCATCGTGTGCGGCAGCGTCGCGGCGAGGCCGACGATCATCAGCGTGAAGAAGATCCCGATCGACATCACCTGCGCGGAGTTCTGGAACGTCTGGTTCATCGCGCCGCCGGCGCCGCGCGCAGCCCGCGGCAGGCTGTTCATCACCGCCGCGCGGTTGGGCGAGGCGAACAACCCCATCGCGATCCCGATCAGCAGCAGGATCGCGCCGAACGCGAGATAGGAGAAGTCGGTCGGCAGCAGCATCAGCAGGCCGAAGCCGACGGCCGACAGCAGCATCCCGGCGGTCGCGAACGGGCGCGCACCGTAGCGGTCCGACAGATAGCCGGAGACCGGCCCGGCGACGAGCAGCCCGACCGTCAGCGGCAGCATGTAGATGCCCGCCCACAGCGGCGTCTCGGTGAAGCTGTAGCCGTGCTGGGGCAGCCAGATCCCCTGCAGCCAGATGATCAACATGAACATCAGGCCGCCGCGCGCGACCGACGACAGGAACGTCGACAGCGTGCCGAACGTGAACGCGCGGATGCGGAACAGCGCGAGGTTGAACATCGGGTCCTTCGAGCGCTTCTCGACGACGACGAATCCGACGAGGCAGACGACCGCCGCGCTCAGCAGCGCCAGCACGCGCGGGCTGCCCCAGCCGATCGCGGAGTCGCCGTATGGGCGGATGCCGTAGGTGACGGCGACCATGATCAGGATCAGGCCGAGCGCGAAGGTGATGTTGCCGGCCCAGTCGATCCGCGCTCTGCCGGTCGTGTTCAGCTCTCTCAATTGCATGTACGCCCAGACCGTGCCGAAGATCCCGACGGGAACGGAGATCAGGAAGACGAGGCGCCAGTCGATCGGCGCGAGGATCCCGCCGAGCACGAGGCCGATGAACGTGCCGCTGACGCCGACGATGTTGTTGATCCCGAGCGCCATGCCGCGCTGGTGGGCGGGGAACGCGTCGGTGATGATCGCCGCCGCATTGGCCAGCAGACAGGCGCCGCCGACGCCCTGCAGCAGGCGGAAGACGATCAGGTAGGTGGCGCCGCTGCGGCCGTCGAGCCAGTCGATCGCCAACAGCAGCGAGGCGACCGTGTAGATCACGAAGCCGAGGTTGTAGATCCTCACGCGCCCGACCATGTCGCCGAGGCGGCCGAGGCTGACGATCAGCACGCTCGTCACGACGAGGTAGCCGAGGATCATCCACAGCAGGTAGAAGGAGTTGGATGGGACGAGCGGGTCGAGGTGGATGCCGCGGAAGATGTCGGGCATCGCGATGATCGTGATGGAGCCGTCAAGCGTCGCGAGCAGGACCGCGAGCGTGGCGTTCGAGAGCGCGATCCACTTGTAGCGGTCGGCTTGCTTGGAATGCATAGGCACCTAATAGTACAGGGCACCTGTACAGTTTGCCTGTCTATATCTCGGGTATGATGGCGCGGTGAAATCTCAGGCAGAGGCTGAGCGGATGACGAAAGAGCTGACGACGGACGAGCTGGCGCACGAGCTGCGCCTGGCGCTCGGGCGCCTCGTGCGGCGGCTGCGCGCCGAGCCGGGCCCGCCGACCGCGCAGATGACCGTGCTCGGGCGGCTCGACCGCGAGGGGCCCGCGAGCGTCAGCGATCTCGCCGCGGCGGAGCGGATGCGGCCGCAGTCGATGGCCCAGACCGTCCGCGACCTCGAGAGCGGCGGCCTCGTCTCGCGCACCCCGGACCCGTACGACGGGCGCCGTGCGATCGTCGCGCTGACGCCGGCCGGGACCGAGCTGCTGCACGCCACGCGCGCGCGGCGCGAGGGACGGTTCGCCGAGGTGCTCGACAGCGAGCTGGACGCGCGCGAGCGCGAGGTGCTGCGCGAGGCGATCGGGCTGCTGGGGCGGATCGCGGACGCGTGAGGGCGGCGCGCCGCCGGCACCAGCGGGCGGCGTGCCGCCCGCCGGAGGCGCCGCCGCCGCTCAGTCCAGCGTCAGCAGCGAGATCTCGGGCGGGGCGCCGAGGCGGAGCTTCGGTGCCGCGCCGCGCTCGACGCCGACGCCGCGGCTGACGTAGATCCGCCTGCCGTCGAGCGTGTGCAGGCCGCCGGCGGCGATCTCGCGCGGGACCGGCGAGGCGGTCGTGAGCGGACCGATGAACGGCAGTTGGAGCTGGCCGCCGTGGGTGTGGCCGGCGACGATCAGGTCGACGCGTCGGTTCGGTGCGGCACGCAGGATCGGGGTCGGGTGGTGGACCAGCAGCAGGCGCACGTCGTCCGTGCCCGGGCGATCGTCCAGCGCCTGCGCGACCGCGACCGCTCTGGCGCTGCCGTCCCACTGCTCGACGCCGCCGACCGTGAAGCGGCGGTCGCCGACGCGGGTCGTCGCGATCTCGTTGTCGAGCACGCGCACGTCGGTGCCGGCGAAGATCCGCCGGGTTCTCGCCATCGTCTGCTCCTGGTCGCCCTCGACCGCGAAGACGCCGCCGGGCGCGTGCAGTCTCGCGAACAGCGCGCGGATCGCCGGCAGCTCCCGCTCGAACACGGCCGGCGAGCCCTGCTGGTAGTCGCCCGGCAGCAGGATCACGTCCGGTCTCAGCGCCATCACCCGCGCGACCGCCTCGCGCTCGTGCTCGCCGACGTGCTCGAACTGGATGTCGGCGAGCACGGCGACGTCGACCGGGGCCGTGCCGGCGCGGGCGGGGGAGAGCGGCACCGGCGTGCGCTCGACGACGAGGCGGTTGGGCTCGACGAAGCTGGCGTAGACGCCGACGGGCGCCATCAGCAGCCCGAGCACGACGAGCGCGCGCAGGGCCCAACCGCCGCCGCTCCAGCCCAGCAGCGCCAGCAGGACCGCGGCGAGCGGCACGACGACGACCGCGTCGAGCCACAGCACGTGCAGGACGCCGAACTGGCGGTCGAGCCCGAGCGCGACCATCGCCGCCAGCTTGACGCCGAGCACCCCCGCGACGAGCCCGACTCCGGCCAGCAGCCCTAACGGGCTGGGTCGGAAGCGCACCATCCAGGCGACCAGCGCGCACACGACGACGACGTCGATCGCCGCGGAAACCACGAAAGCTGTGTTTCCGGCAGGCACTCGGGGGCACGCTGTCAGCGGCTCCTGAAGGTGCGGTAAAGCGCCTGGCGCGTTCGAGAGCGCCCAGAACCCCGGTATGACGGGGAAGATTCCGGCTGGATATGGCGAAATTCCGCCTTTAGCGGGTGGAGTGCGGCGGTCGTCTGTTCGACAGTTCGCTGGTGCCGAGACTGACGCCCACTGAACGACGCGCGCTGGCCGATGCGGTCCACACGCTGCGCGCGCGGGAGCGGCTGTCACAGCAGGAGGTCGCCGACAGAGCCGGTCTCGGCCGCAACTTCGTCTCGGACCTCGAGGCCGGCCGCCGCCGGCCGAGCTTCGACGGCGTCGTGCTCGTCGCGCGCGGGATCGGCGTCCCGCTGGGCGAGCTGATCGCGCTCTACGAGATCCTCGCCGAGCGGTAGGGAGCCCGTTCGACTCCGCGCCGGGTAGGTTGAACGGATGGAGCTGAACGACGAGCAGGTACGGATCCTTCGCGCCGCGCGCGACGGACGCATCCACTCGACCGGCCATTGGATCATCGACGGCGAGTCCCGTCCCGAGCGCCGCGCCCTCGACGCGCTCCTCGCCGAGGGCATGCTGACCGACGCGATCGCCGGTGGCAGCTGGCGCTACGAGCTGTCGCCGAGCGGGCGAGCGGCACTGGAGGCGGCGGAGGCGGGCGGGTAGGCATCGCCGCAGCTCGTCATGGCGACGAGCGCGTGGGCGAGCACCCGCGCACGCCGTCGCGCTCGAACGACGCCGCTCAGCGCGTCGAGGCGGCTCGCGGCCGGGCGCCGAGGCGGGCGAGCAGCTCGTCCCAGGCAGCGGCGCGGCGAGCGACGTCCTCGCGGATCTGCGAGGGGACGCCGGGCGGGAGCGGGAGCGGCGCCGGAAGGATCTGCACGCCGCCGGGCGCATCGGCGGCGGCTGGGACCTGCGCGAGCAGTTCGGCGGCGGTTGCGAGCAACGGCGCGGGATCGGTCACGCCGCCTCTCGGCGCCGCGACCGCGAAGGCCAGCACGCCGCGCGAGGCGAGCAGCGCCGCCGCGAGCGCGACGGCGACGGCCGCCTCTTCGCCGGCGGTCGCGTCGAGCACGACGGCGGCGGTGGACGCGGCGGTGGACGCGTCAGGCGCGCTGGCGCCGGCCGACGCCGTCGTGGCCGCGCCGGCCGGTCCATTGGCGCCAGCCGCAGCCGTCGTCTCCGCGCCGGCCGGTCCGTGAGCGTCCGCCGCCGGCAGATAGAGCGTCGCGGCGAGGCCCTCGCGCCAGCGGCGCACGCGGACGCCGTCGCCGAGCAGTCTGCGCGTGAAGGTGCGGGTGGCCGTGCGGCCGTCGGCGGCCTCGACGCGCAGATCCAGCGCGACGGGGCGCAGCGACTGCAGCGCCGCGACGTCGCCCGCGCTGCTCTTGGCCGGCGCCCATGCCGAGACCAGTTGCTGCGGCCACGGAGCGACGGCGCGCCAGACGCGGCCGTCGTCGTCGCGCACTCGCGCCCGCCACAGCACGCCGTTCGTGATCCCGCCGAGCCCGCGCGCCTGCAGCTCCAGCGGATCGTCCAGCAGCCCGAGCGCCGGCCCGCGGATCTCCAGCGCGCCCGCGCTCGCTTCGTCAGCCATCGGTCAAGCGTCGCAGGTGTGCGCGGAGTCCGCGTGACGGCGTGGCGCGACGACGCTCGCGGCGAGCCCGCCCCTCAGTCGTCTTCGAGCAGCGCGCGGAAGCCCGCGGCCGGCTGGACGGCCGCGCCGAGCGCGTGGGCCTGGTCGCTGAGCCACAGGTCGGAGGTGACGACCCAGGTGGCGGCGGGGTTCTCGGCGGCCTTCAGGCGGCGGACGATCTCGTCGTCGGCGGAGTTCGCGCGGGCTCTGGGGGCGTGCGCGACCTCGATCACGGTCGAGCGGATCGGCGGCTTCGGCGGGTGCTCGAAGACGACCGTGACGTCCTCGCCGGTCGCGGCGGACCACGACTCCAGCAGGCCGACGAGGCGCACCATCGCGCCATGGCGGTCGCGCCACCAGGCGTCGGGACGGGTCCCGATCACGTTCATGCCGTCGACGAGGTAGTGCATCGGACCGCAGGTCTAGCACGCTCGCGGACAAGCCCGCGCGACGACAGAGCGATCAAAAGGAAACGGCCCGCCGAAGCGAGCCGTTTCCAGGAGGAGAGAGATGTGTCTATGTGGTGATGCTGTGATCGGTGGAGGAAGATTGGTGCTGCTTGGCCCCGGTCTTGCGGGCTTCACCGTCGTCCAGCGATATGAATGATGGGACCGCGGCCCCTTCTTGTGTGTGAGCTAGGTCACGCCCCGTCGGCGACGGTCGCTAGGGTCCTGACGCGATGCCGACCATGCGCCCGTTTCTCGCCGCCGCGCTCGCGCTGCTCGTCGCCCTGAGCTGCTGCGGCGCGACCGCCCACGCCGCCGCTCCGAAGCTCTCCGTCGGGATCGGCGACGAGGACGCCTCGATGTTCACCGATCCGCTGCTGGCGCCGCTGAGAATGAGACGCGCGCGCTTCGTCGCCGGCTGGGACGCCGCGCTCTCGGCCGGCTCCGAGCGCGACTCCGCCGACCAGTTCCTCGGCGCCGCGCGCACCGCCGGCTACGACGTGCTCGTCTCGTTCGCCCACTCCGACAACCCCGGCAGAACGACGACGCTGCCGTCCTCGAGCGCGTACGCGAAGGGCGTCAAGGCGTTCCTGAAGCGCTATCCGTGGGTGCGCACGTACAGCCCGTGGGACGAGGTCAACACCTGCTCGGAGCCGACCTGCCACAACCCGAAGGCGGCGGCCGGCTACTACCGCACGCTGAAGGCGGCGTGCCCACGCTGCACCGTCCTCGCGGCCGAGGTGCTCGACAGCGACTACACGGAGATGCGCAGCTATCTGAGGCAGTACCTCAGATACGTCGGCAAGCCCGTGCCGCAGCTGTGGGGCCTGCACAACTACAGCGACGTCAACCGCTTCCGCACGATCGGCACGAGAACGATGCTCGCGACGGTGCCGGGCACGGTCTGGATCACCGAGGTCGGCGGCCTCTACTCATGGGGCAAGTCGTTCCCGCCGTCCACGAGCCGCCAGGTCAGAGCGACGCAGCAGATGTTCAAGCTCGCGACCAGCAGCAGCCGGATCCAGCGCCTCTACATCTACAGCTGGAACGGCGGCGGCACGTTCGACGCCGGCCTGCTGTGGCCCAACGGCACCCCGCGCCCGGCCTACACGACCGTCGCGGACTGGCTCGAGCGCCCGACCCAATAACCTGCCGTCCGTGGACCGACGCGGGTTCTTCAAGTCGATGCTCGGCAAGGGCCTCTCGCATGGCGCGAGACAGGTCGACGCCGTCGTGATCCCGTTCGAGCGCGCCGCCAGAGCCGCGCGCGACGCGATGCCGCAGGAGCCGGCGCCGGCGACCGACGACGAGCGCGAGCTCGACCTCGGCCTCGACGACGGCGAGGACCTCAGCGTTCCCGCGCTGTCGGCACAGCCGCTGCCGGCTCGCGGCGTCACCAACCCCGTCGCCGACGAGGACCTGATGCGCCTGGCCGCGGACGCCGGGCTGATCCTGCGCGTCGAGGCCGTCATCGCGCTCGCGCGCCGCAGCGTGCGGCTCGTGCCCGGCGAGGAGCCCGCCGCGCCCGGCAGCCGCACCCGCCTCGGCGGCGCGCCGGACCTGCCGGAAGACGTCGAATGGCCGCGCTGGGAGGACGAGCCGCTGACGTTCCTCGCGCAGATCGACCTGTCGCAGGCGTACGCGCTCGGCCTCGAGCCGCTGCTGCCGGCCGACGGCGTGCTGCTGCTCTTCTCCGCGCTGGACCGCACGCCGCCCGGCTCCTCGCCGCTGGACCGCGACAGCACGCGGGTGCTCTACGTCGAGCGCGCGCGGCTGCCGGCGCAGCCGCCGGAGGCGGTCGGGCCGGCGCAGCCGCACACGGCGCTCGCGCTGGAGCTGTCCTGCGAGCTGGTGCTGCCGCGCGTGTGGGCCGCCGACGTGCAGCTGCTGGAGCTGGAGGAACCGGAGCAGCAGGCGTGGGAGCAGGTTCGCCGCGAGCTGGCCGAGCTGCAGGGCGTCGAGGCGTGGGACGCGGGCGAGCCGCTGGACTCGCGCCACCACCTGCTCGGCTTCGCCGACGAGTCGCGCGCCGACATGCCGATCGCCTGCGAGCTGGCCGCGCAGGGGATCGACGTCGGCTACGGCGCGCCGTGGTCTCATCCCGAGGCCAAGCGCGTCGAGCGCGCCGCCAGACGGTGGCGGCTGCTGCTGCAGTTGACGGTCGACGACGAGGCCGGCTGGACATTCGGCCGCGGCCGCGAGCGGCTCTACGTGTGGGCGCCGCAGGACGATCTCACGGGCGCGCAGCTGGCGCACGTGCACGCGCTCGCGCGCTGATCCGCGCCGCCTCTCAAACGGTTGTCCGGCGCTGCCCGCGTTGGGGTAGACATGCCGTCAAGGCGCCAGGAGCGGTGCCGATCATCGGGGGGAGCAGCCGTCCCGAGACTTTGACTGCGAGAGAGAGATGGATTTTCGCAACCGCACGCATGAGGAGATCCGCCGTTCCGGCGGGGTGGGGAACCTCAACGAGGGGATCGAGATCTCGCTCCATGGGCTCGCGACCCGTCTGATCGCGTGGCCCGGCAACGGCTTCCAGACGCAGAGCGTCCACGTCGTCACGCACCGGCCGGGGGAGGAGAGCGAGCGCTACGCCTACCCGCTCGGGGAGGAGGCAGTGCTCTGCCTGCAGGGGGAGGGCGAGGTCTGGCTGCACGAGCGCTGGGTCGCGGTCGGCGCCGGCGACGTCGCCTTCTGGCCGCCCGGCGTCGCGCACGCGACCCGCAACGCGCTCGGCGCCGAGCGCGACTTCGTGCTCGTGACGCAGCTGACGCCGCCGCCGTTCGACCTCTACGAGCCGGCCGGCTTCTACGACCGCGTCGCCGGGGCGATGCGCTTCGGCGTGATCGAGCATGCGCGCCGCGCCGCGCTGCCTGGCTCGCTCGCCCTGCGCAGCGAGCTGCGGTTGCGCGACAGCGAGCCGGACGTGCGCGCGTGGAACCTCGAGCTGGACGACGTGCGGACGCGCGGGGCGCTCTTCAACGTCTACCGCGGCGCGCAGACCGGCAGCGTCGGCAGCGCGACGCTGATGGTGCTGTGGCCCGGGCACGGCGTGCGCAGCTCCGGCTTGAACTTCGGCCCGATCGAGCCGGGCGCGCCGGCCCCGCGGCACACGCATCCGATCTCGGACGAGTGCGTCGTCTTCCTCGACGGCGAGCCCGGCGACCTGGAGCTGCGTGGCGGGCGCGTGCGCGTGCAGATGCACGACGTGCTGCTGGTGCCCTGCGGCGTCGAGCACGGCGGCGGACCGATGCGCGACCAGGGTCGCCTATGGGTCGCGGGCATCGCCTCGCCGCCGCAGCCCGACCTGCTGCTGAAGTCCGGCTACTACGACGGCGTCGCGGTCACGACGCCGCCGTTCGGCGAGCTGAGAGTGCCCGGCTGGCGCGCGCCGCGCGCGTGAGCGGCGCGGCGCGGCGCCGCGCACGCTGAGGCGCGCGGCGCTCGGCCCGTGCTGCGGCTCAGGCAGCCGCGCTCTGCTTCGCCCAGTAGGCGTTGACGGCCTCGATCGCGCCGCCGGTGATCGACGACTTGAAGATCTCGGTGTCGAACGCGTGCGGCAGCGGCTCGCTCGGCACGGGCACGCCGACGGCCTCGGCCAGCGGCTCCCAGCCGTCCTTCGGCTCCCACACGATCAGGCGGTCGGCCGGGACGGTCGACTTGACCTCGTCGTTCCAGCGGTTCATCGCCTTCACGAGCGGCTCGCGCTCGCCGAACGTGTTCGCCAGCGTGCCGCGCGGACCCTTCCAGAACGTGTCGATGTTGAGGTCGACCCAGGCCGCCCAGTCCGGGTCGATCCGGTAGCGCGCCTGGCACATGCTGCGCATGAAGGAGTCGCCGAAGTAGATCTGGACGATCGTGTCGTTCATCGACTTCGCCCACGCGTCCCCGTCGCGCACGCTGAGCAGAACCTTCGCGTCCGGGTACTTGTCCATCAGCTCGCGCCAGTGATACGCCGCGGGCCAGTCGACCGTCGCCTCGAAGCCGTCGAAGACCTCGTCCCACGGCTCCTCGCCGTTGTAGGCGCGTCGCCACACGTCGACGCCCTTTCTGAGGTCCTCCATCATGTCCTTCATGTGGTAGGTCGGCAGCCCGAGCATTCTCAGCGCCAGCCACTGCGTCGTCGTCGCGGTCCGGGGAAGTCCAGCGCCGATGATCTTCATCCAGGCTCCTATCGGGGGGAACGGGGTTACGGTTCGACCACCACAACCGCCTGAGGCGGTCAGGGTTGCGCGCCGGCACGCCCTCGATCTCCGGTGGGCGGCGCCGTTGCACTAACCTGCCGCGCGTGTCGTCGAGCGAGCAGTCAGCGTTCCCGGTCGCCATCCACCGGCCCGAGGCCGAACGGCGTGTGGTGATTCTGCCGGGCGCACGCTACCCGACGCGGGCGCCGTTGCTGTGGTTCGCGCGCGAAGTCGCCGTCGCGAAGGGCTTCGGCGTGCTGGAGGTGCTCGACGAGCCGCCGGCCGGGGAGGACCCGTTCGCGTGGATGCGCGACCGCGCCGCGCGTGCGCTCGCGCACGACCCGGCGCCGACGACGCTGGTGATCGGCAAGTCGCTCGCCAGCCACGCCGCCGAGCTGGTCGTCGAAGAGGACCTGCCGGCGATCTGGCTGACGCCGCTGCTGGACCGCCCCGAGGTGCGCGGCGCGATCGCGCGCACGACACGTCCCGTGCTGATCGTCGGCAGCAGCGACGACCCGACCTGGCACCCGGACAGCGTCGGCTCCAGCGCGCTGATCCTGCAGATGGAGCTGTCGGGCCACGACCACAGCCTGCAGATCCCCGGCGACCCGACCGCCTCGATCGGCTCGTTGAAGAAGGTCACGAAGCGAATCGAGCGCTTTCTCGGGGGCGGCTGGCTCAGCTGAGCTGGCGCCCTTCAGCTCCTTCTTAGGGAGCTTTCGGGCCGGCTTACCTTTCGCTCAAGTGACGCTCAGGATGTCGGCCCATCCTGACTGGCATGAACACACCCAAGGCCATCGTCACCCTCGCCGCAGCCGCCGTCCTCGGCGCTGCGGGCGGCGCTGCCGTCGTTGGCGTCACCGGAGACGGCGGCGGCTCGACCAAGACCGTGATCGAGCCGGCTGCATCGCAGCCCCAGAAGGTCAGCGTTGCGCAGAACAACGGCGACCAGCTCGACGCCAAGCAGGTCTACGCGGCTGCCAGCCCCTCCGTCGCGTACATCACCTCGAACATCACCGCTCAATCTTCTTCTGCCGACCCGTTCAGCGAGAACCAGGGTCAGGCCGGCGAGGCGACCGGCTCCGGCTTCGTCGTCTCCGCTGACGGTTACATCGTCACCAACGCCCACGTCGTCAACGGCGCCTCGACCGTCACCGTGAAGATCGGCGACGGCAAGACCGAGCCCGCTGAGGTCGTCGGCAAGGACGAGTCGACCGACATCGCGCTCCTGAAGGTCAACGCGAGCAACTTGAGACCGCTGCAGTTCGGCGACTCCGACAAGCTGTCCGTCGGAGACAACGTCTTCGCGATCGGCAACCCGTTCGGGCTCGACCGCACGCTCACGACCGGTGTCGTCTCCGCGCTGCAGCGGCAGATCACCGCCCCCAACGGCTTCACCATCAACGGCGTCGTGCAGACCGACGCCCCGATCAACCCTGGCAACTCCGGTGGCCCGCTGCTGGACGCCGAGGGTGACGTGGTCGGCGTGAATTCGCAGATCCTGACCGGCTCCAGCTCCAGCGAGGGCAACGTCGGCATCGGCTTCGCGGCGCCGTCCAACACCGTCAAGAACGTCGTCGAGCAGCTCGAGCAGAGCGGCACCGTCAAGCACGCCTACCTCGGCGTCCAGATGGGCGACTCCTCCAGCGGCGGCGCGCAGGTCGGCGCGGTCACCGACGGCGGTCCGGCGGCCACCGCGGGTGTCAGAGCGGGCGACACGATCGTCGGCTTCGACGGCAAGAACGTGCTCGACTCGGCCGCGCTGTCCGGCCTCGTCAACGCCAAGCAGGTCGGCGACAAGGTCGAGCTGACGATCCGCCGCGACGGCTCCGACCACACGCTCACCGTCACGCTCGGCGAGCAGCCGGCGGGCGCCGAGCAGGCCAGCGCGAGCGGCTCGCAGACTGACCCGCAGCAGCAGGTGGATCCGAACCAGCAGGTCGACCCGAGCCAGATCGATCCGCAGCAGCAGGTCGACCCCGACCAGCAGGTCGACCCCAGCCAGATCGATCCGCAGCAGCAGGTCGACCCCAACCAGCAGGTCGACCCGAGCCAGGGCACGCAGCAGATCGATCCGCAGCAACTGCTGGAGCAGCTCCAGCAGCAGCTGGTGCCGTAACCCGGCTCAGCAGCCAGCAGCACAAGCTTCCCGCTCCGCACGCTCGCAACCCCCCGTGCCGGACGGAGCGGGACTGGCCCGCCCGACAGCCTCCCCTCTGTCGGGCGGGCCCCCTCTGGGCTCGCTAGTGGCGAGCCCTGGGAGGAGGGAGCAGGACGAGCCCGGCTCGGAACTTCGGTTTCCGAGCCGGGCTCCTATGCTTTCGCGGATGCGCAACCAGCTCCGCCCCCTGTTCGACCGCGTCGTGATCAAGGAGCTCGAGCCCGACCGCGTACGCGAGTCGGGCCTCGTCGTTCCGGCTGGAACGCATGAGCCGCCACCCCAGCACGGGATCGTCCTGGCCGTCGGCCAGGGGCTCGACTGGTGGCAGCACGTCGGCGTCACGATGCCGGTGAAGCCGGGCGACCACGTCGTCTTCCCGGCCGCCGCGGGCGCGTGGGTCGAGGTCGACGAGGAGCGTCTGCTGGTCTGCCGCGTCGGTGAGCTGCTCGGCGTGCTCGAGCTCGTCGCCGTACCGGACTGACCCGCGAGTGTCCCTGCTACAGGCGCTGGTGGTCCTCGTGGCCGGCGTCGCCGCCGGCACGATCAACACCGTGGTCGGCAGCGGCACGCTGATCACGTTCCCCGTCCTGCTCGCGGTCGGCTACCCGCCGTTGACCGCGAACGTCTCCAACTGCGTCGGGCTCGCGACCGGAGCGGTCTCCGGCGTGTACGGCTACCGGCGCGAGCTGGTCGGCCAGCGCGCTCGCATGCTGCGCTGGGGGACCGCGTCGATGCTCGGCGCCTGCACTGGCGCGGGCCTGCTGTTCGTGCTGCCCGACTCGGCATTCGAGAAGATCGTGCCGGGGAT
Organism: Conexibacter sp. CPCC 206217; assembly: GCF_030646165.1. Lineage (GTDB taxonomy): Bacteria > Actinomycetota > Thermoleophilia > Solirubrobacterales > Solirubrobacteraceae > Conexibacter. The sequence goes on from NZ_JAUTDO010000011.1 coordinate 75,293, forward strand.
GATCGCGCTGGCGCTCGTGATGGTCGCGCTGCAGCCGCGGCTGGCGCGGGCGCAGGCGGCGCGTCGCAAGCCGCAGATCGAGACGCGCGAGGGCGGCCCGGTCGCCTACGGGTTCGGCTACCTGACGGGCGTCTACGGCGGCTACTTCGGCGCCGCGCAGGGGATCGTGCTGATGGCGATCCTCGGCCTCGCGATCGACGAGGACGTGCAGCGCATCAACGCGCTCAAGAACGTGATGGCGATGGTCGTCAACGTCGTCGCGGCGACGATCTTCATCGTCGTCGCGCACATCGAGTGGGAGGCCGTCGGGCTGCTGGCGGTCGGCTCGACGGTCGGCGGGCAGCTCGGCGCCCGCATAGGCCGCCGGCTGCCGCCGAACGTGCTGCGCATCGTGATCGTGGTCGTCGGCGTGGCGGCGATCGTGCAGCTGCTGGCGCGTTGAGCGAGGGGCGCGGCGACCCGTCGCCGCGCGCCCGCGCTAAGGCTGCTCGCCGATGTAGAAGCCGACGCGCTGGCCATCGATCTGCGCGTCGAGCATCTTGTCGTCGAGTATCTGCGCGGCGGTGTCCTCGACGAACACGCGCGCGCCGGCCTCGTCGAGCACGTGGTCGGAGTCGGCGGGGACCTCGGCGACGGTCACCTCGAGCGCTCCCGGCTGCTGCGCGCCCGGCTGGGTCGCGATGCGGATGCCGGCGCCGTCGGGGATCTCGGGCGCGGCGCAGATCCCGCGGATCGCCTCTGCTGCGTTCTCCGTGATGGTGAGCACTGGGTGCTCCTCTCGGTCGGTGGCGTCTTTCTCGGCTGCCCGTTGGGTGTGACGGGGAAACCGAACGGTGTCCGCGTGACGCTCAGGCGAGTGCGACGAGGACGCGGACGGCGTCGGCGGACTCGGCTGCCAGCGCGGCGTGGGCGAGCGCTTCGGCGTCGCCGACGTCGAGCGTGCGGATCGCCGCCTTGACGGCGGGGACCGACGGCGCCGCGACCGACAGCTCGCGCACGCCGAGGCCGACGAGCAGCGGTGCCGCGGCCGGGTCCGCGCCCAACTCGCCGCAGACACCGACCCAGCGGCCGTGCGCGCGGGCGGCGCGGCAGACCTCGTCGACGAGCCGCAGCACGGCGGGGTGGAGGCCGTCGGCGAGCGCTCCGAGCGCGGCGTTGCCGCGCTCGGCGGCCAGCACGTACTGCGTCAGGTCGTTCGTGCCGAGCGAGAAGAAGTCGACCTCGCGCGCGAGCTGCACCGCCGTCAGGGCGGCGGCGGGGACCTCGACCATGATCCCGACCTCGAACCCGTCGAGCGGCTGCGCGCCGGTCTGCGCGAGTGCCGCGTCGAGCAGGCCGCGGGCGGCGCGCAGCTCGTCGATCGTCGCGATCATCGGGAACATCAGCTTGACGTTCGGGAATGCGCCCGCGGTCCGCACGATCGCGCGCAGCTGGGTTCGCAGCAGCTCAGGGCGGGCGAGCCCGAGCCGCACGCCGCGCACGCCGAGGAACGGATTCGCCTCGGCCGCCATCGCGAGGTAGGGGAGCGGCTTGTCGGCGCCGGCGTCGAGCGTGCGGACGATCAGCGGGAGGCCGTTCAACGCGCGCGCCGCCTGCGAGTAGATCGCGACCTGCTCGTCCTCCGACGGCGCGCTCGCGCGGTCGAGGAAGGCGAACTCGGTGCGCAGCAGGCCGACCCCGTCGGCGCCCTCCGCGGCCGCCTCCTCCGCGTCGAACGGGCTGCCCGCGTTGGCGGCGACCTCGATCCGAACGCCGTCGCTCGTGGTGGCCGGATCGTGCGCCGCGGCGCTCGCTTGCTCCGCGGCCGCCGCGGCGAGCGCGCGCCGCTCGCGGTAGTCCTGCTCGGTGGCTGGCATCGGGGCGGGGATCAGCAGGCCGGCGTCGCCGTCGAGGATCGCTCGGGCGCCGTCTCTGAGCTGTGTCAGCCCGTCGCCGATCCCCACCACGGCGGGCACGCCGAGCGCCCGCGCGAGGATCGCGCCGTGCGAGGTGGGGCCGCCCTGCGCCGTGGCGATGCCGGCGACGGTGGCGCGGTCGAGGCCGGCGGCGTCGATGGGGGTGAGGTCGGCGGCGAGGAGGATGGATTGACCGGCGCCCGGATGGCGCGCCGGGTCCTGGCCAGCGACCGCATCGAGGGAGGCGGGGGGTGAGGCTTCGGTGGCGAGCGCTCGCAGGACGCGCTGGCCTACGTCGAGGACGTCGGCGGCGCGTTCGCGTTGGTAGGGGTCGTCGAGGGCGCGGTAGCGGTCCGCGATCGCGTCGACGGCGTCGGACCAGGCGCGCGCGGCGCTGCGGCGGTCGTCGTCGATCGCGTGGCGGGCGGGGCCGAGCAGGGCGTCGTCGTCGAGCACGAGCGCGAGCGCGTCGAGGACCTCGGCCTCGTTCGCTCCCACGTCCCGCGCGAGCCGATCGCGGCCCCGCTCGATCTCGCCGCGAACGAGGTCGCGCGCCGCGCTCAGAGCCGCCCACTCCTGCTCCGGCGGCCCGCTCGGCGCTTGCGCGATCGGCGTCGCCGCCCCGGCACCGCCGCCGATCCACAGCAGCGGCCCGAACGCGATCCCGGGCGAACTGGCGATCCCCGCCAGCGCGCCTTCGGGCGCGCCGGGCGGGAGGGCGCGGGCGGGCGCGGCTGGCGAGATGGCGTCGACGGCGTCGCCGGCGCCGTCCGCGCCGTCCGCGCCGGCCTCGTCCGCGTTGGCGCCCGCGCCGCTCGTACCCGTTCCACCTGCGACCACATCTCCGCCGCCCTCCGTCGCGACTTCGCGCAGCTTCTGCAACGCGGTCCGCGCATCCGGGCCTGTCGCGCGGAGCAGCAACTCGTGGCCCTCACGGACGCCGAGAGTGGCGATCGCGTTGAGGGAGGTCGCCGAGGCGGGGCCGGCGCCGGTGGTGGCGTTGCGCAGCTCGATCTGGGCGTCGAACGCGGTCGCGGTGCGGACGAAGCGGGCCGCCGGTCGGGCGTGGAGGCCCTGGGCGACGGTCACGACGAAGCGGTCCTCGATCGCGCCGGGGGAAGGAGCGGGAGATCGGGGCCCCATGCGGTCCCCGGGCTTCCGGTCCTCTTGCGCAGCGGCGGGAGGAGCGGAAGCCGGCGCCTCCTCACCGAGGTGGGCGAGCTTGCCGGCGAGGCCGCCGCGGGCCTCGGCGGCGACGGCTTCGAGCGAGGCGCCGGACTGGGCGGACACGGCCGCCGCGACCGCGCCCTCGACCAACGGCGCCGCCGCGAGGCGGACACGCTCAGCCAGGTCGGGGTCGAGCAGGTCGAGCGCCGTCTCGGCGCTGAGGACCGCGCTGCCGAGGTCCATCAGCACCAGCACGCCGTCGCCGGAGCCGTCGTCGGCCGCCTCGATCGCCGCCATCACGCGCGCGGCGTCGGTACCGAGCGGCGGCTCCTCGCCGGCGGCGTCCGGCTCCATCCCGCCCGCCGCCTCCAACCGTACGTCCCCGCCCATCTCACGCGCCAGCTCCGCAACCCCCAGCGCGAGCCGGGAGCTGTGCGAGACGAGGACGATGCCTACCACGCGCCGGCTCGGCCGCGCCGCTCAGTCGCCGTCGACCCAGCCCAGCGTCCGCTGGACCGCTTCCTTCCACCTCGCGTAGCGCTTCTCGATCGCCTCGGCGGGCTCGGACGGCTCCCAGCGCTTGTCCTCGCCCCAGTTTCTCGTCACGTCGTCGGTGCCGGACCAGACGCCGACCGCGATGCCCGCCGCGTAGGCGGCGCCGAGCGCGGTCGTCTCGGAGACCTTCGGGCGGATCGTGGGGACGCCGAGGACGTCGGACTGGAACTGCATCAGCAGCTCGTTGGCGACCATGCCGCCGTCGACCTTCAGCTCCTTGAACGGCGCGTCGGAGGCCTCGTTGGCCGCGTCGACGACCTCGCGGCTCTGCCACGCGACCGACTCCAGCACGGCGCGCGTGATGTGGGCCTTGTTCGTGAACGCGGTCATGCCGACGATCACACCGCGAGCGTCGTCGCGCCAATACGGCGCGAACAACCCCGAGAACGCCGGCACGAAGTAGACGTCGCCGGTGTCCTCGACCGACGCCGCCAGGCTCTCGGACTCCTGCGCGGTTCTGATGATCCCGAGCTGGTCGCGCAGCCACTGCACGCCGGCGCCGGTCACCGCGATCGAGCCCTCCAGCGCGTAGACCGCGTCCTGGTCGCCGATCTTGTAGCCGACCGTCGTCAGCAGCTTCTCCGACGGGACCGGCTCGTTGCCGGTGTTGACGAGCAGGAACGAGCCCGTGCCGTACGTGTTCTTCGCCGTCCCCGGCTCGAAGCACGCCTGGCCGAACAACGCCGCCTGCTGATCGCCCAGCACGCCGGAGATCGGCACGCCGTCGAGCGCGGTCCCCTGCACCTCGCCGTAGACCTCCGACGACGAGCGGATCTCGGGCAGGATCGAGCGCGGGAGGCCCATCAGGGAGAGCGCCTCGTCGGACCAGTCGAGCGTTCTGAGGTCCATCAGCATCGTGCGCGAGGCGTTCGTCACGTCGGTGACGTGGACGCCGCCGTTCGGGCCGCCGGTCAGGCACCAGATCGTCCACGTGTCCATCGTCCCGAAGAGGATGTCGCCGGCCTCGGCGCGCTCGCGCACGCCGTCGACGTTGTCGAGGATCCACTTCGCCTTCGGGCCGGAGAAGTACGTCGACAGCGGCAGGCCGCAGATCGGGCGCAGGCGGTCCAGCCCTCTGTCGCCGGCGAGCTCTCTGACGATCGCGGAGGTGCGCGTGTCCTGCCAGACGATCGCGTTGTAGACCGGCTCGCCGGTTCTGCGATCCCACAGCATCGTCGTCTCGCGCTGGTTGGTGATCCCGATCGCCTTGATCTCTCTCGGCCGCACGTCGCTCTTGCCGATCGCGTCGGCGATCACCTCTCTCACGCGCGTGCGGATCTCGTGCGGATCGTGCTCGACCCAGCCCGCTCTGGGGTGGATCTGTCTGTGCTCGCGCTGGCCGACCTGCACGATGTTGCCGTCGGTGTCGAAGATGATGAAGCGCGAGCTCGAGGTCCCCTGGTCGATCGCGCCGACGTACTCAGCCATGTCGTGGTCTCCTCATTGCGACGGTCTCTTCCAGGTCTGCGCGAGCGCATGCAGCAACAGCGCGCTCGACGTCGCACCCGGATCCTGATGTCCGATCGAGCGCTCGCCAAGGTAGCTCGCGCGCCCCTTTCTCGCCAGCAGCGGCACGGTCGCCTCGGCGCCGGCGTCGGCCGCCTCGGCACTTGCGGCAAGCGCGTCTGCGAGCGTGACCGAGTCGCCGACGGCCGCGCGCAGCGCGTCGCGCGCGGGAAACAGCGCGTCGAGCATCGTCTTGTCGCCCGCCTGCGCCTTGCCGCGTCTCTGCACGCCCGCGACCGCCGCGTCGAGCGCGTCCGCCCACGCCGCCGCGTCGACCGCGTCGGCGGAGCGGTCTCTCAACGCGCCCGCGGCGCCGATGAAGAACGAGCCGTAGAGCGGCCCGGCCGCGCCGCCGACCTTCGACAGCAACGTTATCCCGACGCTTCTCATCGCGTCGGCGGGAGCGAGCGCGTCGCCCGCCCCGTTCAGTCTCTCGACGGCGGCGGCGAAGCCACGTGCCATGTTGGCGCCGTGGTCACCGTCGCCGATGTCGGCGTCGAGGCGGTTGAGCCGGTCACGCTCCTGCATCAGCGCCTCGGCGCCGGCGCGCATCCATGCGGGGACGTCCACTCAGACCCCCCAGCGCAGCGCCAGCGTGTCGACGGGGGCGTCCCACAGCCGCACCAGCTCGTCGTCGAGCTTCAACAGCGTGATCGACGTGCCCGCCATCTCCAGCGAGGTGATGTAGTTGCCGATCAGGTTGCGCTCGATCCGCAGGCCGCGCTCGGCGAGCACCTGCGCGACGCGGCGGTAGACGATGTACAGCTCGATCAGCGGGGTGCCGCCCATCCCGTTGACGAACGCGAGCACGCGGTCGCCGGCGACGAACGGCAGGTCGGACAGGATCGGCTCCAGCAGGCGGTCGACGATCCGGTCGGCGGCTTCCAGTCCGACCCGCTCGCGGCCGGGCTCGCCGTGGATCCCGATCCCGATCTCCATCTCGTCCTCGGCGAGGTCGAACGTCGGGGTGCCGACGTGCGGGACGGTGCACGACGTCAGCGCCATGCCCATCGAGCGCGCCTGCGCGTTGACGCGTTCGGCCAGCGCGGCGACGTCCGCCAGCGGCCGTCCCGCCTCGGCGGCGGCGCCGGCGATCTTCTCGACCAGCACCGTCGCGCCGACGCCGCGCCGGCCGGCCGTGTAGGTCGAGTCCTGCACGGCGACGTCGTCGTCGACGAGCACCGAGGCGACCTCGGCGCCCTCCGCGGCCGCCAGTTCGGCGGCCGCCTCGAAGTTCATCACGTCGCCGGTGTAGTTCTTGACGATGTGCAGCACGCCGGCGCCGCCGTCGACCGCCTGCGTCGCGGCCAGCATCTGGTCCGGCGTGGGGGAGGTGAAGACCGCCCCCGGGCAGGCGACGCCGAGCATGCCGCGCCCGACGAAGCCGCCGTGCAGCGGCTCGTGGCCGCTGCCGCCGCCCGACAGGACCCCGACCTTGCCGCTGACGGGCGCGTCGGCGCGCACGATGAACGCGGGGTCGTGTGAGACCCGCAGACGCTCGGGGTAGGCGGCGGCGATCCCTTCGAGCGCTTCGCTGACCACCGCCTCCGGATCGTTGATCAGCTTCTTCATGAGGTGCCTCCGCCCGGCGTGCGGCCCGGAGTTCGTCCGGTCGTGCCGTCGGGCGCGTGCTCGCCGTCGCCGGCGTAGCCGGTCCGGGGTCCGCGGTCCTCGACCTCGATCTCCGTCTCGCCCTCGGATTCGACGCCGGTGTCCGGCTCGACGCCGCGGCCCTTCAGCATGTCGCCGATGAAGAAGTCGTAGAGATACGCCGCGATCGCAGCACCCACCAATGGCGCGGCGATCGGGATCCACATATAGCTGTTGACGTTCCCGTAGTTGCCTGGGACGGCGATCTCCTTCCAGCCGTAGATCCAGGTCACGAGTCGCGGCCCGAGGTCGCGCGCCGGATTGATCGCGTAACCGGAGTTGGCCCCGAACGACAGGCCGATGACGACGACGATGAAGCCGACGATGAGCGGGGCCAGGTTGGACTTCGGCGGCTGGTTGTAGTTGTCGATGAGGGCGAAGATGAGGAACACCAGCAATGCCGTCGCGACGACTTCGTCGATGAACGGTCCCCACCAATTGCCGAAGTAACCGGCGGGGAACGTGGCGAAGATCGAAAACGTCCCGACCGAGTCGGGTGTGCCGCGGACGATGTCTCTGGCCCGTTCGAGCGAGTCGATCGATGCGCCGTAGACCTGGTAGAGCAGCAGGGCGGCGACAAATGCACCGAGTACCTGTGCGGCGACGTACCAGGGAACCTTCGACCAGGCGAATCCGCGTCGCAGCGCAAGCGCGAGCGTGACCGCTGGATTGAGATGGGCACCGGTGATGCCGCCGGCGACGTACACACCGAAGGTGACGCCGAAGCCCCACCCGAACGCGATGATCAACCAGCTTGCGGTGTCGAATGAACCGCGGCCGGACTCCGGGAGCGCCGCGACCGCCATCGCGACGGACCCGACGCCGAACATGATGAGGATGAACGTGCCCGCGAACTCACCGAGCGCGTCGCCTAAATTTGTGCGCCGCCACGCTGCACCGGGGCCGAAGACCGAAGTCCCGCCAGCGTTGGGCGCTGACTTTGTGGGGGGCATGGGTTCGATGTACCCCGAACCCCCCAGCCTGACCCGCTGCCGACGCGCCTGCTATGAAGATTCAAACCATGCGCAACCCTTTGCCTGACACCGCCTTCGAGCGCCCGTTCGACGTGATCGTCGTCGGCGCCGGAATCAACGGTGCCGGCATCGCGCGCGATGCCTCCTTGCGCGGCCTCAGCGTGCTGCTGCTCGACAAGGGCGATCTTGGCGCGGGAACGACCAGCCGATCGACCCGATTGGTGCATGGTGGGCTCCGTTATCTGGAGCATCGGGAGCTGCCGCTGGTGCGCGAATCGCTGCGCGAGCGCGAGGTGCTGCTGCACATCGCGCCCCATCTGGTCCATCCGCTGTCGTTCCTGCTGCCGGTCTACGAGGAGCACAAGCGCGGCACGAAGATGATCCGGATGGGGATGATGGCGTACGACGCGCTGTCGATGGACAAGTCGATGTCGCGTCACCGGATGCTCAACGGCGCCGAGGCGCTGCAGCGCGAGCCCGGATTGCGGCGCGAAGGGCTGCGCGGCGCGGCCGCCTACTACGATGCGCAGGCCGAGTACCCGGAGCGCCTCGCACTGGAGAACGCGCTCGACGCGCGCCGGCTCGGCGCCGTCGTGCTGCCGTACATGCGCGTCGCCGAGCTGCAGCGCGGGCCCGCCGGGCGCGTCACCGGCGTCGCGCTGCACGACGACCTGCACGAGCGCTCCTACGTCGCGCACGGCAGCCTCGTCGTCAACGCCGCCGGACCGTGGGTCGACCGTGTGCTGGGCGGGATCGAGGCACCGGATCAGCGCATGATCGGCGGCACGAAGGGCAGTCACCTCGTCGTCGGGCCGTTTCCCGGTGCGCCGCATGAGGCGGTCTACACCGAGGCGGTCGAGGACGGGCGCCCGTACTTCATCGTGCCGTGGAACGGCCAGTACCTGATCGGCACGACCGACGTCCGCTTCGACGGCGACCTCGACACGGTCGCGGCGACCGACGCCGAGATCGACTACCTGATCTCGGAGACGAACAAGCTGATCCCGGGCGCCGGGCTGACGAGCGAGAACGTCCTCTACACGTACGCGGGCGTGCGGCCGCTGCCGGTCGCGCCCGACGGCGACGAGGGGGCGATCACGCGCAGCCACGTCGTGCACGACCACGCGCCGGGGGTCGAGGGGCTGCTGTCGATCGTCGGCGGCAAGATCACGACGTACCGGCAGCTGGCCGAGGAGGTCGTCGACGCGGCCGTCAAGAAGCTCGATCGCAAGGCCGGCAAGTGCCGCACCCATCAGATCCCGCTGCCGGGCGGGACCGCGTATCCGTTCGAGCGCTTCCGCGAGCGCTTCCACGCCACCAGCGACCTCGATCGCGAGACGGGTGAGCGGCTGCTGCGGATCTACGGCACGCGCGCGGCCGAGTTGCTCGACTACACCGACGGCCACCCCGACCTGCGCGAGCCGTTCGACGAGTTGACGGGCGCGATCGGGGCGGAGGTCGCGTTCTCGCTGCGGACCGAGCTGGCGGAGACGCTGACCGACGTGTTGCAGCGCCGCACGATGGTCGGCTTCGGGCCGCAGGTCGGCCTCAACGCGGTCGACGCCGCGGCCGAGATCGCGGTGCGCCATCTCGGTTGGAGCGACGCCCGCGCGGCCCGCGAAGCCGACGGCTTCCGCGGGCAGGTGGACGTGCTGCGACCGCGCCTGCGTCAAGCGCAGGCGTGATCAGCCGCGGGCGCGTGCGCCGGCGTCAGCCGCAGGCGTAACAGTCGACGAGGTCATCATCGACCGCCTGCAGCGTGAGCGCCGGCGCGGCGTCGTCCTCGCGCGGGCGACCGTGCTCGGTCAGCTCGTGCAGGTACGTCGCGATCACGCCGAGGGCTGCGCGATCGTGGCGGTTGGTGGGAGTCGCGAGGACCTCCGTGATGTACGTAGCGGCCATGGGGCGCCCTCCTTGGTTCGATCAAGTTCGAACATCAAGATAGCAGCACCCTTCGACTTTTCCCGAACTATCTCTCCGCAGCCGGCTGCGGCGAGCCGTCGGGCGCCGAGCCGGGGTTCGGCGGCAGCTCCTCCGCCGGCGCCGCGGCGGCGTTCGCACGGCCGAGCTTGATCGTCAGCGCCGCGCCCGCGAGGCCGGCGCCGAGCTGTGCCAGCGCCCAGCCCGTGCCCCAGCGCTCGCGTCCGCGCGCCGCGTCGAGCGAGAACGCGCCGGGGCCGGCGTCGACGATCGCGAAGACCGCGGCGCCGAGCACCGCGTTGTACTCCCAGCCGCCGTCGGTCACCCACGGACCTCTCGGGGCGTGCACGGTTGCGATCGCCGTCGCCATCGTGCCCGTTATCGCGGCACCGGCCAGCGGCGTCGCCAGCCCGAGCGCCAGCAGCGCGCCGCCGCCCGCTTCGGCGGCACCGGCGGCCAGCGCGTTGCGTCTGCCCGGCACCAGCCCGAGTCTCTCGAAGAACTGGCCGGTGCTGTCAGGGCCGTAGCCGCCGAACCAGCCGAACAGCTTCTGCGTGCCGTGCCCGATCATCAGGCCGCCGACCAGGGCGCGCAGCACTGCCAAACCGAACTTCATGCGATCCGCCTCCAAGCGTGTGAGAACCATTCACTGGATTCGCCGCGGATCGCGCGCGCCAAACCCCCTTCGCGCGGGTAGGGTCTCGCGCATGCTGCTCTCCGTGATGATCGAAGGCCAGGAGGACGTCACCTGGCCGCACTGGCTGGCGTTGGCGCAGACCGCCCAGCGGCTCGGCTACACGGGGCTCTACCGCTCCGATCACTACCTCTCCGTCGTCGACAAGCGCGAGCGCGGGGCGCTCGACGCGTGGGGCACGATCTGCGCGCTCGGGCCCGTCACCGAGCGGATCCGCCTGGGCACGATCGTCAGCCCGACCTCGTTCCGCCACCCGTCGGTGCTCGCGAAGCTCGTCACGACCGCCGACCACACCTCCAGAGGCCGCGCCGAGCTGGGGCTCGGCTCCGGCTGGTGGGAGTCCGAGCACGAGCGCTACGGCTTCCCGTTCCTGCCGCTGAGAGAGCGCTTCGACGTGCTCGAGGAGCAGCTCGAGATCATCACGCGGATGTGGGCCGACGAGCCGTTCTCGTTCGACGGCGCGCACTACACCTACGACGCGCTCGACGCGCAGCCCAAGACGCTCGCGCGTCCGCGGCCGTTGCTGCGCCTCGGCGGCAAGGGCAAGCCGCGCAGCCTCGCGCTCGCCGCCCGCTTCGCCGACGAGTACAACACCGTGCACGAGGCGCCCGCGCGCTGCGCGGAGATCCGCGGCGCGCTCGACGACGCCTGCGTCGCGGCCGGCCGCGACCCGGCCGACGTGCCGCTGACGCTGATGAACGGCTTCGTCGTCGGCCGCGACCGCGACGAGCTGCTCGGCCGCGCCGCGAAGATCTTCGACAACCTCGGCCGCGAGGTCGACGTCGTCGAGGACGGACTCGCGGAGCTGGCGAAGACGTGGCTCGTCGGGACGCCCGACGAGATCGCCGCGCGGCTGGACGAGTACAGGACCGCGGGTGTCACACACGTGATGCTGCAGCACCACCTGTTCGAGGACGATGACGCGCTCGAACTGATCGCTGAACGCTTGATCGCCTGAACGAGCGGCGCGCCGCGGCTGACCGACCACGTGACGGTCACTTCGGCGGCAACTGGGATCCGTTGATCGGCCTGAAGGCCGTCGACGGCGCCAGCTGGATCCGCGCCTATTCGACCGACACCGTCCCTTCGACCGTCTTCGCGGCGACCGAGGACGACGGCATCTACCGCTCGGTCAACAACGGCATCACCTGGTCGGACTTCTCCAGCGGGCTCACGACGCCGGGTCAACGAGTCGTACAAGTTGCCGGCGGCGGCCAGCCCGGCGGCGACGTGCCGAGAAGAGCCGTCGCGGACCACGTCAAGCCGCGCCTGAGCGGTGCGTCGATCACGCGCGGCAGCTTCAAGGCCGGTGCGAAGGGCGTGCAGCTGCGCTTCCGGTTGTCCGAGCGCGCGACGCTGTGGATCGCGGTCGTGAAGCTGGCCAAGCGGCGCGGCACGGCGGGCAAGACGGTCGGCACGCTCGTCGCGAAGGTCGGCACAGCGGGCGCCGGGCACGTCGCCTTCAACGGCCGCATCGGCCGCAGGACGCTCGCGGCGGGCGGCTACAAGCTCGTCGTGACGCCGGTCGACGCGGCCGGCAACCGCGGCAGAGCGGTCACGCTCGCGTTCCGGACCGTGCGCCGATGACGACCGCGCGGCGGCCGTGGGGAACCGTCACGCCGCCGCCGCGCCTCAGGCATGCTGCGCAGACCATGCGCATCGGGGCGATCTGCGAGTGGAAGGTCAACGCTCACTACCGGCATCTGATTCCGCTGGCCGCGCTCAGAGAGCGCGGCCACGAGGTCGTCTACGCGACCGAGGGGATCGACGAGCACGACGCCAGATCGCGGCCCGAGCTGCTGCGCGGCTGCGACGTGATCCTCGGCTACCGCGCGCTGGAGCCGCACGAGGTGAAGGGCGTCGTGACGGCAGTGCAGCGCGGGGCGGCGTTCGTCTGGGACACTGACGACGACCTCAGCACGCTGCCGAGAGAGAGCCCGTACTACAGAAGATCGGGCGGTCTGCACGCGCAGCGGATCTTCGCGCAGACGGTCAAGACCGCGCGCGAGGCGCACGTCGTGACGGCCTCCACTCCGGCGCTCGCGGAGCGCTACCGCAGCGTCGGGATCGCGCGCGTGGAGACGATCGACAACCATCTCGCCAGCGGCGCCGCGAGTGCCCGTCGACGCGGCCACGACGGCGTCGTGATCGGCTGGACCGCCGGCCTCGAGCACGCCTCCGAGCTGCCGCGGATCCCGGTCGTGGAGACGCTGCGGCAGCTGCTCGACGCGCATCCGCAGGTGCGCGTCGAGACGCTCGGCTTGCAGTTGGGCCTGCCGCCGGAGCGCTACGTCCACCGCGCCGAGGTCTCGTTCGGCAAGCTGCAGGAGCACATCGGCGCGTGGGACGTGGGGATCGCGCCGCTCGCCGACATCGCCTTCAACCGCACCCGCTCCAACGTCAAGCTGAAGGAGTACGCGTCCGCGGGCACGCCGTGGCTGGCGTCGCCGATAGGCCCGTACGCGGGGCTCGGCGAGCGCCAGGGCGGCCGCCTGGTCGCCGACGACGGCTGGTTCGACGCGCTCGACGACCTGATCGCCCACCGCTTCGCGCGCGGCCGGCTCGGCCGGCGTGCGCGCGCGTGGGCGAAGACGCAGACGATCGACGGCGCGGTGGCGCGCTGGGAGTCGGTCCTGCAGGAGGCGATCGTGCGGCGGCGCGAGCAGGGGTAGCATCGCTCCCCACATGGCCGCCGACCGGATCGACCGCATCGCCCGCGAGGTCTTCGGCTTCGGCGCGTTGCGGCCGGGGCAGCGGGAGGCGATCGAGCCGCTGCTGGTGGGGCGCGACACGCTCGCCGTGATGGCGTCGGGCGCCGGCAAGTCGGCGATCTACCAGATCGCGGCGCTGCTGCTCGACGGGCCGACGATCGTGATCTCGCCGCTGATCGCGCTGCAGCAGGACCAGGCCGGCTCGATCGACGCGCACCTGCCGGGCGAGGCCGCGCCGCTCAACTCGCGCCTCGGCGAGCGGGCGCGAAGGCGCACGCTGCAGCGGCTGGAGGAGGGATCGGTCGAGTTCCTCTTCCTCGCCCCCGAGCAGCTCGCCAACGCCGAGGTGCGGGAGGAGCTGCAGCGCGTGAGACCGTCGCTGCTGGTGGTCGACGAAGCCCACTGCATCTCGGAGTGGGGCCACGACTTCCGCCCCGACTACCTGCGGATCGGTCCGCTCGTGGAGGAGCTCGGCCACCCCGTCTCGCTCGCGCTGACGGCGACGGCCGCGCCGCCCGTGCGGCACGAGATCGTCGAGCGGCTGCGGCTGCGCGAGCCGCACGTCGTCGTGCGCGGCTTCGACCGGCCGAACATCCGCCTCGCCGTCGAGCGCCACCATGAGGAGAAGCACAAGCAGGCGGCGCTGCTGAAGCGGATCGACGCGCTCGCCAAGCCCGGGATCGTCTACTCCGCGACGCGCAGAGCGGCGGATGCGCTGACGACGGCGCTCGGCACGCGCGGGTGGCGCGCCGCTGCCTACCACGCCGGCCACACGACGCACGAGCGCGACGACGTGCAGCGCCGCTTCGACGACGACGCGCTCGACGTCGTCGTCGCCACGACCGCGTTCGGGATGGGCGTCGACAAGCCGAACGTCCGCTTCGTGGTGCACCAGGCGGTCAGCGAGTCGCTCGACGCCTACTACCAGGAGATCGGCCGCGCCGGGCGCGACGGCGAGCCTGCGACGGCGATCCTTCTGTATCGCCCCGAGGATCTCGGCACGCGTCGCTTCCTGCGCGGCGCCGGCCCGCTCACGCCCGACGATCTCGACCGCGTCGCGCGCGCCGTCGCCGCCGCGCCCGGCCCGCTGGACCCGACGACGCTGCGCGAGCGCCTCGCCTTCTCGCGCTCGAAGCTGACGGCGGCGGTGACGCGGCTGGAGGACGTCGGCGAGGTCGAGGTCCACGCCGACGGCGAGGTCGAGCGCGCGGCCGGCGCGCCGCCGGTCGAGGAGGCCGTCGCGCGCGCCGTCGCCGCCGACGACCAGCGCGAGCTGTTCGCCGAGTCGCGCCTGGCGATGGTGCGCGGCTACGCGGAGACCGACGGCTGCCGCCGCCGCTTCCTGCTCAGCTACTTCGGCGAGGACGCGCCTGAGCGGTGCGGCAACTGCGACGTGTGCGAGCGGTTGGCGGCGCGTGACGCGCGCGCCGACTCACGCGGAGCCCGCGGCGCGGCCGGCGCCCGCGACGCGCCCGAGAAGCGCTTCCCCGCCGGCACCCGCGTGCGCCACCGCAACTGGGGCGAGGGCGAGGTCCAGCGCGTCGACGGGGACCATCTCGTCGTGCTGTTCGACAGCGTCGGCTACAAGACGCTCGCGCGGGAACTGGTGCACGAGCGGCGGTTGTTGGAGTTGCTGTGAGCGCAGCGCCGCCGGCGCACGCCCGTGAGCGGCCGCCGCGCCGCGTGCCCGCTACCCCACCCGCTCCAGCGACAGCTCCCACAGCCGCTCGGCGTTCGCGGGGTCGAGCGCGTAGCGGGCGACGCCGCTGAAGTCCGCGCTGCGTCTGTCCAGCACCGCGGCTTCGTTGCAGTTCTCGAAGTAGCGCCCGCCGATCCCCTCCAGCAGCGGCGAGGTCGCCAGCAGCACCGACGTCGCGGCGCCCTGCTCGGTGTTCTTCTGCCGCTCGGGCGGGGTCAGGAGTCTGTTGCCGACGTGGCGTTGCAGCCGCGTCGCGATCGCGCCCGGGTTGAGCGCGTTGGCGGTGATCCCGTCGGCGGCCCAGCGCCGTGTCGCGCCGACGGCGAACAGCACGTTGGCGGTCTTCGACTGCCCGTAGGCGGCACCGGGGTCGTAGAGGCGGAAGTCGAAGTCGACGTCGTCGAAGACCACCGGCGAGAGCAGGTTCGCGCTGGAGCTGACGGCGACGATGCGCGCGTTGCGAGCGGCGGCGAGCGCGTCGTGCAGGTCGAGCGCGAGCGCGAAGTGGCCGAGGTGGTTGGTCGCGAACTGGTGCTCCCAGCCCTCCGGCGAGCGCTGCTCCGGCGTCGCCATCACGCCGGCGTTGTTGACGAGGATGTCGAGCGGGCCGTCCCAGGTGGCGGCGCAGGCGGCGATCGAGGCGCGGTCGACAAGGTCCAGCGCGAGGACGGTGACGGCTCCGGGAGCGGTCGCGTTCGTGCCTGCGGCGCGGTCGAGGCTCGCGGCGATCTCCGCGGCGACCCGCGCGCCGGCCTCCGCGTCGCGCACGGCGAGCGTGACGGCGGCGCCCGCGCCGGCCAGCGCGCGGGCGGTCTCGACGCCGATCCCCGACGCGCCGCCGGTGACGATCGCGCGCTTGCCGCGGAGGTCGATCCCCGCGGCGACCTCGGCGGCGGTCGAGCGGAATCCGAACGGGGTGGTGATCGGTGTGGTGGAAGGCATGATGCGAGTGTGCGCGCGCCGGGGCCGGGCAGACAGGGCCGTGGCGATCCTGGGGGTGACAGGGCCAGGAACCGGCGCGATCCCGCGGAGGACCGAAGGATTGCTGTCGTAGAGCAGCAGCAATCCTTCGGTGGTGGAAATCGGACGCGGGCGCGGGCTATCGTGAGGTGGATGGAGTCCGGCTCCGCCAACCGCATCGGCGAGTACCTGCGCGCGCGGCGCGAGCTGGTGCGGCCCGAGGACGTCGGCCTGCCCGACCTCGGCCGGCGGCGCGTGCCGGGCCTGCGGCGCGAGGAGCTGGCGCTGCTGGCGGGGATCAGCAGCGACTACTACGTGCGGCTGGAGCAGGGGCGCGATCAGCATCCGTCCGCGCAGGTGCTCGACGCGCTCGCGCGGGCGCTGCAGCTCGACGACGACGCGACGGTCTACCTGCACGGCCTCGCGCATCCGCCGCGGCGCAGACGCCCGGCACCGCGCCGGCCCGAGCGCGTGCGGCCCGGCCTCGTGCAGCTGATCGAAGGCTGGCACGAAACGCCCGCGATCGTGCAGGGCCGGCTGGGGGAGGTGCTCGCCTCCAACGCGCTCGCGCGGGCGCTGTCGCCGATCTACGAGCCGGGCGTCAACGCGCTGCGCGCGGTCTTCCTCGACCCGGCGGTGCGCGACCTCTACGGCGACGACTGGGAGCGAGTGGCGGAGAGCGTCGTCGCGGGGGCGCGCGCGTTGGCCGGTCCCGAGGTCGACGATCCGCAGCTGGCCGAGCTGGTCGGCGAGCTGTCGATACGCAGCGACCACTTCCGCCGGCTGTGGGCGCGTCACGACGTGCGCCCGCGCACCGGCGGCGGCGTGCGACGCCTGCAGCATCCGCAGGTCGGCGCGCTGGAGCTGCACTACGAGAAGCTCGCCGTGACCGGCAGCGACGGCCAGACGATCGTCGTCTACCACGCCGATCCGGGCAGCGCCTCGGCGCAGGGCTTGGCGCTGCTGGCGAGCATCGCGGCGGGGGAGCCGGCGACGGCGCGCGGCGGCAGTACGCCTGGCGCCGGCTGAGCGGCCGGCTCGACGGCTCGCGCTCACCCGCGCGGGCGACGGCTCAGCGCGCGGCGCCTCTAACCCTGCAGGTACGCCAGCACCGCCAGCACGCGACGGTGGTCGGTGTCGGAGACCGGCAGCGAGAGCTTGCCGAAGATGTTCGAGATGTGCTTCTCGACGGCGCCCTCGGTGACGACCAGCTGGCCGGCGATCGCGCCGTTGGAGCGGCCCTCGGCCATCAGCTCCAGCACCTCGCGCTCACGCGGGGTGAGATCGTCGAGCGGGCCGTCGTGGCCGCGGCGGGTGACGAGCTGGGCGACGACCTCTGGATCCATCGCGGTCCCGCCGCCCGCGACCCGCTCGACCGCGTCGACGAACTCGCGCACGTCCGCGATGCGGTCCTTCAGCAGGTAGCCCACGCCGCCCTGCCCGTCGGCCAGCAGCTCGGTCGCGTAGGTCTCCTCGACGTACTGCGAGACGATCAGGATCGCGGTCCCCGGCACGCGTCTGCGCGCCTCCAAAGCGGCGCGCACCCCCTCGTCGCGAAACGACGGCGGCAGCCGCACGTCGCAGACGGCGATGTCAGGCTTGTGCCCTGTGACCGCGCGCACGAGCGCGTCGCCGTCCTCGACCGCGGCGACGACCTCGTGCCCGCTGTCGCGCAGCAGCCGGATCATCCCGTCGCGCAGCAGCGCGAGGTCCTCCGCGATCACGATGCGCATGCCTGGGCCTCGTCGACGCTCATCTCGCGCACGGTACCTCCGCGTGCAGCGTCGTGCCGCTGGAGCGGGGGGAGACGACGTGCAGCTCGCCGTCGAGCGCCTCGACGCGGCGGCGCAGGCCGACGAGGCCGCTGCCGTCGGCGTTGGCGCCGCCGATGCCGTCGTCGGCGACCTCGACCACGAGTCGCCCGCCGTCGAGCCGCAGCCGCACGAGCACCCGCAGCGCGCGCGAGTGCTTGGTCGCGTTCGCGAGCGCCTCGGCGACGACGAAGTAGGCGGCGGCCTCGACCGCGGGCGGCAGCCGGTCGGGCACGTCGGCCTCGATCGTGACGGCGAGCGGGGAGCGGGCGGCGAGTGCCGTGACGGCGGCCTCCAAGCCGCGGTCGGTGAGGATCGGCGGGTGGATCCCGCGCGCGAGGTCGCGCAGTTCGACCAACGCCGTTCTCGCCTCGCCGCGCGCCTCGGCCAGCAGCTCGCGCGCCTGCTCCGGGTCGCTGTCGAACTTGTCGGCCGCCATCCCGAGGTTGAGCGCGAGCGCCACGAGCCGCGCCTGCGCGCCGTCGTGCAGGTCGCGCTCGATCCGCTGCAGCTCGGCCGCCTGCGCGCTGACGGCATTGGCGCGCGTGCTGGTGAGGACCTCGACGCGCTCGGCCAGTTGCTCCTCGCGGCTGGGTCGCAGCAGCGGGCGCATCATCGCCAGCTCGGCCTGCGTCAGCAGGTGCGCGAACCAGCCGCAGACGGGGATCAGGACGATGCCGATGGCGGCGGTCAGCAGCGCCATCGGGAACGTGTCCACCTCGTAGATGCCGATGTTGGCGGTGTCGGGCAGCGCCCAGTACCAAGCGGGCAGGGTGACGAGCCCGAGCACGAGCCCCCACAGGGTCACGGCGACGATCGAGATCGCGAAGCCGAGCGTGCCGCACAGCAGCGTCCAGGCGAAGTCCTTCCAGCTGGCGGGGTCTTTGACGATGAACTTGAGTCGCTCGAACCAGCCGCTGCCCTTCGGCGCGTCGCGGTAGTGCTCGGGGATCGGGAGGTCCTGCACGAGCGCCGCGCGCCGCCGCTCCAGCCGCGCGAACCAGCGGAAGGCGTAGAACGAGCCGAGCGCGACGAACAGGCCGATCAGGAAGATCAGCAGCGAGAGCGTCACCGAGACGGCCGTCACCCACAGCGTGAAGCCGATCGTGCTGGTGACGAGCCCGACGCTGTGGAACACGAAGTCGCGCCACCAGCGCGCGCTCAGCTTGGCCCCGAGCGGGCGCACCGTCATCGTCGGCGGATCGAGCGGCATCGTCGGATTATCTGTCGTAGCGTCGGTCATGGCAGCCTTCCTCGCAGCTGGCGGTCTGATCCGTCATGCAGACAAGGATCGAGCGCCGCGCGCCGCCGCGCCATGGCGCTCACGGGCGTCTGCCGCCTGGGGACAACCCCACCTTCCGCGTCCTCCCGCAACGACGAAGGCCCGCCGGGTGGGCGGGCCTTCGCGTCAGTGCGGCTGAGAGGACTTGAACCTCCACGAGCCGAAGCTCACAGGCACCTGAAGCCTGCGCGTCTACCGATTCCGCCACAGCCGCGTGGCATCGCTCAGCGAAGATACACGGTCGGCGCCCAAAAAGCGCCTCGGCCCCCGCCGCAGGACCGCCCGCCGCGACCCCCGCGCGCTTTGCTACTCTGACCGCCCCCTGCCGCTATCGTCTAGGGGACTAGGACGCCGCCCTCTCACGGCGGAAACCGGGGTTCGAATCCCCGTAGCGGTATCACCGAAGGCCCCGCCACAGCGGGGCTTTCGTCGTTCTTGACGCTTCGTGGGACGGTCTGTGGGACGGCGCGTGCCGAAACGCGACTCGTTCGCCGCGCCGCCCGCCGTTGGTGCGACGCTTCGGCGGCCTCCGATCGAGCGTGCGAATGTAGCGCGCTGGGCGTGCACCGGAGCGCGGCCTGATGGCGCGCGAGCTGGTGCCGGCGAGGGTCGCGCTCGGGCGCGCCGTGGCGGTCGCGCGAGTGCAGCCGAGACTCACGCAGCACGACCTGAGCCGGGCCGCCGGGCTCGGCAAGAACGCGGTCGGCGCGATCGAGAGCGGGCGCGGCGATCCGTCGTGGACGACCCTTCGCGCCGTCGCTGACGCGCTCGGGCTCGACCTGTCCGCGCTGCTGCGGGTCGCTGAGCAGATCGAGCGCGGCGAGCCCATGACCTTCCCCAGACGCGACGAAGGCCGGCGGGCGGCCGGCCTTCGTGCGAATCCTCGACCTGACGGAACGGAGGACGCCGAAGCCTAGCGAGCGCGACGGCCGGTAGCTCCCGGCGACATAGCGACGCGAGCCGCGCTTCGAGCGCGGCCCCGAGCAGGAGGTTCGCGCTACGGAGCGCGGACGGCGGGACGACCATGGCGCTCGTCTTGATGAGCCGCCAGCCGGCCACCCCGGACCTCGTCGAGAGGGCCTAGAGGGGGTCGTCGGTGTGGGTGCCGGAGAGCGTCGCGAACGAGGCAGAGACGGACGACCGGCCCCACAAGAGGGGCGCTCCAGCGTGCGCGCAGCGCGGCCGGAGGCAACGAGAGAACGGAGCAGACGATGGGCTACAAGCAGCGAGAGAGGAAGCGCAGACAGCGGGCGGCGACGGAGGCGCGACGGGTCGCTTCGCGGTCGTCGGGGTCGTCGGCGTCGAAGTGGTGGCTGACGATCGCGGTGCAGGACGGGTGCTGTGCGAGGTGCGCCGGCGTGCTGCGGATCGGGCGCGAGATCGTGTACCGCCACACGCCGCGCGAGACGCTGTGCACGAGCTGCGCGGAGACGGCAGGCGTCCAGGCGCGGCCGTCGCTGCGATGGGAGCGGGCGCGGTCGCGTCGTCGGGGCGGGGGTCGGCGATGACGGCGCGGAGCGAGGTCGGCGGCCGCGCTGGCGGGTTCGTGCGGGTGCTGACGAGCCCGCCGTATTGGCGTCGGTCGAAGGGCGTCGGCAAGGCGCAGCTCGCGCGAGCGATCACCGACGTGGGCAGGCTGCTCGACGCGGCGGTGGAGCACGAGGACGGCGACTCGGCAGTGGTGCTCGCCGGCGCGGCCGCGAGCTTGGGGTGGCGGGCGGTCGAGCTGCACGTCTCGCCGCGCTGCGCGCTGAACGCGCTGGAGCGTGCGGCGCGGGTCGAGCCGGCGCTGGCGGAGCTGCTCGCCGGAGAGCTGCTGACCGAGCTGCGCGACGAGTTCGCGGCGCGCTACGTGGAGCGCGAGCAGTGACCGGCGTCGAGCTGCACGAGCGGCTGCGCGCGGCGGCCGAGACGGGCGACGAGCGGCTGTTGGAGCTGCTCGCCGAGCTGGAAGGCGACGAGCTGGCGGAGGCGGTCGTGGCGCTGTCGCCGGCGGCAGGGTCCGAGCAGGCGCGTCGGCTGCTCGACGACGGCGCCGCCGGCGGGCTCTGGGGGCGGTCGTGAGCGGTCGCCGCAGGCTGCTGGAGGAGCTGCGCGCGGCGGTGGACGCCGGCGCCGGCGAGCTGGCGCGCTTCCTGGCGGGCCTCGACCGCGCGGAGCTGGAGGCGCTTGTGCTGGAGCTGGGGATGCTCGACGGCTCGCTGCGGGCGGCGCGGGTGCTCTCCGTCGCCGACGCGGCGAGTACACCGGAAGACTTCCGTGGTGCTGTCGCGCTGGCGGCGATCGGCTGCGACGACCCGAACCTGCGCGAGTGGGGCGCCGAGTGGCACACGTCGTGGGTCGCCGCCTTCACCGGCTGGCTGCGGGAGCGGCTCGACGACCCGGCGCGGTTGCTCGACGAGCTGGTGGGCGAGGGCGCGATGCCGGCGATCACGGCGCGCGCTCTCGCCGCCGAGCTGGCGGCCGCGATCGAGCGTGGCGAGCTGGCGCCCGAGCCGGTCGCGGAGGCGGTGCGGCGGGTTCGTGCCGCGCTCGGCCAGCAGGCGGCGGGAGAAGGCGCGGACGGCGCCGATCCGGAGGGCTGGGACGGCGAGGCGCGGGCGCTCGCGCTCGTCGCCGTGATCGTGTGGGCTGACGCGCGCAGGGGCCAGTAGCCGGCGGCGATGGCGGGCGCGGCGCGACATGACGACGGCGAGCCCAGCGGCGGCCGGATGCACACGACGACGGTGCGCTTCCCGGCGAGCACGTGGGTCGAGCTGAAGGCCCGCGCCGAGGACGACGGCGTGGCGACCGCGCAGTACATCCGCGAGGCGACGATCGCTCGCCTGGCGCGGGAGCAGGCGGTGCAGCAGGTGCGGCGCGAGATGCGTGCCGAGCTGGGGGCGCTCGACGACGTGCGCCGGCGCCTGGCCGTCGTCGAGCGCACGGTGAAGCTGCTGCTGCTGCGCCGGAGGTAGGCCCGTCGCCGGCGTCGTCGGGCGGTGGGTCTACATTCGCGCCATGCACGAGTTCGAGGTGAAGGTGAGCACCTACGGTGGCGAGCCGGAGTCGTACACCTGGCCGGCCGAGACAGCGCGCGAGGCCGCGATCGGCACGCTCGCGCAGCTCGACGATGTGGACGCGGACTACCTGGCGGTCGCGGTCGAGCCCGGCGATCCGGATGCGCCGCCGATGCCGTCGCTTCCCGGCGGAGGAGACGAGTGGGAGGGCGTCGAGGCGGACGAGGTGGCGGTGAACCCGCAGACGGGCGAGGCCGCGCGCTGGGACCCCAACGTGGTGGCACGCAAGGGCGGCCCGGCGCCGCCGTGGGTGTGGTTGGCGGAGCTGACGCCGTTCGAGGTGTTCGAGCTGCTGTACCTGCGCCGCAGACGCGCGTCGTAGCGGCCGGCGCTGTCCGCACGCGATGTAGCCGAGATCGCCCGCTGTGGCGGGGCTCGTGGTATCGCCGTGCATTGCGTGATGTCCTGTCGTTCGTGACCGATGACGCTCGATCTGCTCGTGACGCCGTGGTGCTCGACCTGCTGGCGAGAGGTGCGCGGCAGGTCCTCGTGGCGCAGGCAGTCGGCGTGTCGGATCGCACGGTGCGCCGGATCGCTCGACGTGCTCGCGACGGCGGCTCGGAAGGGACGTTGAACGTCCTGAGTTGGGGAGCGGATCGCGCACGGAGCGCGGCGTGACCGTGGTGGAGCTGACGCCGGCGCTGCTGCTCGACGAGACGCGCTTCGCACCGCCGGCCGAGGCCGTCGCGCATCAGGCCGTGAACGCGCGGACGCCGGCGGAGCGGACGGCAGCGCTGGAGCGGCTGACGAGCTTGCGCCGGGCGCGCGTCGCAGTCGCGGCGGCGGTCTGCGCGCAGGAGGCGCCGGAGCGCGTCGGCATGGCGTTGTGGCGGGCGTGCGAGTCGATAGGTGACGACGCGCTCCGCGAGCTGGCGGCGCAGTTGTGCGCCGCATCAACCGGAGGGCAGGATCGATGACGACGGTGAACGAGGCCGACGAGGCGCTTCTGCGCACGTTCGTCGGCGACGAGACGGTGGACGCCTGGCAGAAGGCCGGCGCCGGGGCCGCCGGCGCGGTGAGCGAAGGTGCAGGCGAGCACGCGACGCACGTCGACTTCGTGTGGAGAGCGATCGAGGCGGCGGAGGCGCTCGGGCGGACGGTGCCCGAGGACGTGATCGACCGGCTCGTCGGCGAGGCCGAGGAGCGCGATCAGCAGGGTGTGCCGCTGACGGCGGCCGCTGTGCGCGAGAGCGCCGGCGACGACGACGCGGCGAGCGGCGAGTTCGCCTCGCTCGCGGCCGAGCTGGGCATCGTCGAGAGCGCAGACGACGCGCTGTCGATCCATGGCATCACGACGAAGACGGAGGGCTGAGGACGTGGAGGCCATGATCGAGACGGCGTGGGAGCGCGAGGAGCGGCAGGAGCGTGAGCGGCTCGACGCGCAGCACCGCTCCGGCGTCGCTGCGGAGGCGCAGCGCAAGCGCGACCGGCAGACCGCGACGTACCAGTTCGGGCTGCGGCTGGCGGAAGCGAGACGGGTGGCGGAGAGCGCCGCGCTCGCATTCGAGGACGCGGCGGCGAGCTGGGCGATCAACGGCGACGACGAGCTGAAGCTGGAGCGCGCCGAGACGCGCCTCGCACGCGCCGAGCGCGACTTGCGCCGGATGCAGGCGGCGGCCCGCCGGTTGGGGATCTAGCGGCGCGAGGCCGGCACGGTGGCTCCGCCGGTGCTGCACGAGGACGCGGCTCCGCAGGTCGTCCGGCTGCTCCGCGAAGCGCGCGAGCGCGGCCTGTCGTTCGAGGCGGCATGGTCGGAGGTCGTGGAGCGGACCCCGCTGGTGCTCGCGTCCGCGCGCAACCCGCCGCCGGGGGTGGTGCTCTGGCCGTCAGACGGCGATGCGCGGAGAGCTGCGATCGAGGCGCTGCGCGGGACACGCGAGGCGTGGGAACGCGCGTACGTCGGCGCACCGGCCGGCGATGCCGAGCGCGCGCTGCCGGTGCTGCTTGCCGCGCTCGGCGAGGATGGCAAGCTGCATCCGCGAGAGGCGGCGGGCGATGACGCCGAGCAGAGACGCGCGACGGCGCACGCGATGATCCGCCGCCGCTCGCCGATGAAGCTCATCGTGGAGATCACCGACTACCCGGAGCGGTCGGTGTCTCGTCTGCGGAAGGGTCTGCGGGACGACCGCGTGGACGTGGCGCCGCCGGTCGGACGGTGATCCGGCGATCCGGCGGCGCGGAGGCCGGGAGATCGGCCGCGTGGCGCCGTTGCGGCGCGTAGGATGAGCGATGCTGACGTGCGTTATCGTCGGCGAGCGCCGTCCCTGCCACTCATCGGCTCGGGCGGCGTTCGTCGCTCACGGCGTCACGGCGGTGACGGCGGCGAACGACTCGATGTAGCCGCGCAGCGCCGGCGTCGCCTGGCCGCTGACGAGCACGTCGGTCCCGTCGTCGGCCGCCGTGAACGTGATCGTGACGCGCTCCGTCGCGCGTACGGCGATCGAGATGACGATCGCGAGCAGGACCATGATGCCGGCGATCCGACCGGCCGCCACCGGGTCGGTGCCGTCCACGAGCGCGCCGAGCAGGAACACGGCGACCGCGATCCCGAGCGGCACGCGATAGACCGCCGCCGGCACGAAGCGGCGCACGAGCACGAGCCCGGTCGGGCTGTGCGACTCGATCGCGTAGCCCATCTCGCCGAAGTGATCGCTGGCGTGCAGCAGGCGACGGAGGAGCTGCTCGGGCTCCTCGTCAAGGCTGAAGTCGTCGGTGAACGCGTGGCCTGCTGGCACAGGGCCTCCCCGGTCGTCGGCGAGCCCTGTGCTCGCCGCTGGCGCCGCAGGCAATCAGACGGCGGTGCGTTGCCGGTGCAGCAGCGAGGCACGATGCCGTGGACGACGCCGCCGGCGATGGCGCCGAGAGCTTTACGCCTCGTCGGGCGGTGCGCTCTGGCTATCTCGCCTCTTCGAGGGGTTCCCACAATGGAGTCGAGCTTCTTCCTGTCTCGTCCGATTCGAGCAGCCACCAGCCGGCGACGGCGGATACCGGAACGCGCATCACCGCCACGCGGGTGGCTCCAGGCTGGGCAGGAGCCGAGATGCGAGCGTTCTCGATCGTCAGGTGAGTCCGCACGTCGGCGCTGATGATCCGCCGGGCAAGCTCAGCCGGGACCGACGTGATGTCGATGCCGCCCCTTCCACCATGTGGCTCTGCGTCTTGCTCCAGCTCTTCGAGTTGCTCTCGGAAGACGGCCACGCCTGAGGTGATCTGCGTGCTGATGTTGCGGCCCGCTCTGGTCCATTCCTCGTCGGACAGTCCATCGGGCTTCGGCAGCCGCATGTAGACGGTCGTGAGCTGGGCGTCTACTGCGTTCGCCATCGCCTCAGGACGACCGAGCTGTCCCATGATCACCATGCCGTTGACGAGAAGTGCGACACCAAGCCCGAGGCCAATATCGGCCCACAGCAGCAGGTCGTTCAACATGGCGTCAGGCGCGCCGCGCATCTCGATGTGGGCGAGATCTAATGCAGAGGGATGCAGCGGCTGGTCGTCCGACACGCGATTCCTTTCGTACTGGCAAGCGAGAGAGTGAAGTCAGGATGATCGCAGCGCCTCTCCGCCCGCACGCCGGCCGCTCCGGCGGCTGGTAGATAGGCTCAGACTCAATGAGCCGGCGCGCGCTCGATTCCGCGATGGTCATGGTGCTGGAGGCGCACGGCGGCGGCTGGATGGACCGCGACGAGATCGCCGCCGAGATCGCCGAGCGCGACCTGTACCGCAAGCTCAACGGCGAGCATCCGCCGAGCGACCAACTTCGGCTTCGTGCACGGCATTCGCACTACCGGCACCTGTTCGAGTTGAGCGACGACCGCGCTTCGCGGATTCGCCTGCGCCGTCGCGTCGCGTAGGTTCCCGTCTACGTGCCTCTCGGCGCGAGGTGGTGAGCCGTCATCGGTCGAACTGCCTCGCGAAGTGGCCGGGGCGGACCGAAGATCAGAGCCGCGAGCTGGTCGTTCGTTACGTCGTCTGCGCCTGTTGCCCGCCGCGCAGTCTGGAGCGCGTGGAGGAAACGACTGCGGCCGTCAGCCGTTCCCGTGGTCGCGTTGACCTGAAATGCGCGGAACGCCTCGACGACCTCCCCAGGCGCGTGAAGCGCGATTCGGGCTGCTGCGGAGGCATACCGGGCTTGTGCGTCGAGGCCGCCGCCGTTGGCGACTTCGGCGACGGCGCTGACGAGATCGTTCAGCGCGTCCACGAGCAGCCGGTCAGCGTGCGATCGGCGCTCGTTGTGGCGGGACAGCAGCGCACCCAAACCGATACCGCCGAGAGCGACGAGGACGGTCACGATGGCCTGCGCGACGCTCATCGCTCCGGGCGCGCCTCGGAGGAATCAACGCCGTCTGGCTCTGGTTGCAGCGGTGGCGAGCCGGCGCGACTAGTGCGGGCGCCTGTCGGCTTCGGCTCCCCTGCGATGAGCGGCAGGATCACGGCTGCGACGAGCACGACTTGGGCGACGAGTGTCGTGCCGAGCGCGATGCGGCGCAGTTCGTCGAACGCTAACGCCTGGAGGCCGAGAATCTCGGAAACCCCTACGAACAGACCGATGAATGCCACTACCTTCCGATCAAACGGCCCGCCGCGATCGTGCAATCGCAAGAGGAACTTCCGCTCAACTGCCACTGCGATCAACAGCGTCGGGATCACCTGCACGGCCGTTGCAAAGTAGTCGCGTGGCGGAGGATCGGAGGTCGCCGCGAACGCGACTGCCAGCACCAACACCACACCGGTGACGAACGCTGTCTCTCGCCGCATCCATGCTGACGACACCCCACCCGGCGGCGAGACGCCATCGGCGACTCGGCGGACGGCGCTTCGTGAGCGGCTGCGCATTGGGCGAGGCTCGCAGAGACGGCGAACGGACGCGCCGGTCCGGACCGTTCCTGTCGGATCGCGCCCTCAGCCGTGTGCTTCAACTCGTGGAAGTTCCGGTGTACGATCGTCGACACACGAACAAGTTGGCGCCCGCGCTGTTGGTAGCAGCCGGGCGCCTGGCCCACAGGAGAGTGCACTCCGATGGACGCGACCCAACCTAGCGCCGGAACGGCGCTCGTGCCCGCCGACCCGGCGGGCGACTTCCTCACCGCGCCGATCCGCACCGCCGGCGAGGCCTTTCTCGCGATTGCGGTGGACGTGATCGAGGTCCGAACCTGTGCGGGAGAGCGCGATAGTTCAACGCTCAGCACGGCGATAGTTGAGCGCTCGTCGGTAAACGACAGCACATATTTCCGTCCGAGCGGGCCGGTTAGAGTGCCGGGCGTCTCCCCAAAGAAAGCGAGCCGCCACCCCCTGCCAGGGGTGCGGCTCGCGGGGCCGCTTGACGTGAAGGAGCAGCGACGATGGGCAATCTACATCCTCGGCAGGACGCACTTCCCCGGCGCGGTGCAACGCGGCGTCGCGTCGGTCTCGCGCCGAGATCAGCTTGGACGCCGCGCGGTGCGGGATCGCGGCTCGTGCGTGACCGTCCGACCCGGTGCCGTTCCGCCGCATCCGATCGACTCGGCCGCGACCTTCAAGCCGCGCTGGATGACGTGCTCGCCAGACGCACCGAGCGTCGGCGACGTGCGCGCCGTGCTGTCGAGCGTGTACAGCGTCAGTCGCGCGGCATCTGCGAGAAGCTCTGCCGAGGACGGCTCCTTGGGGCCACGAGCACAGGCGTCGCGGGCGCGATGCTGCGGCGCGGCCAGTCGGGCACCAGCGGTGCGCCAGGGCGTACGGGAGGTCGAGCACGTCCACGGGCTCGGCGGTGTTCTCGTTCATCGCGCAGTTCGGCCGGAGGTGACGGCTCCGGCTCTGCCGGCGAAGGATCGCCGCACCACCAGCGCGGGGGTGCGGCATGACGCCGCCGAAGCCCAAGACGGTCGTCCCGATCGCGTACCAGCGGCAGGAGGCGGCGTTCGCGCTCGGCCTGTCGCCCAACCAGTTCGACAAGGTCAGGGACGAGCTGCCGTCGTACCTCGTCGGCGGCACCAAGTTCTTCCCGGTGTGGGGCTTGGACGAGTGGACGCGGAGACAGGTCGCGCGCTCGCCGGCAGCGACGATCCGGCGGAAGCGGAAGGGGCGAGCTGATGGCCCTTAGACGGCGCAGAGAGCAGGGGATCGAGGAGCGACATCCGAAGCGGTGCTCGTGGAACGAGGGCCGGCGCTGCAACTGCGGCGAGCCGAGGTTCCGTGGCCGCGTGTGGGACGCGGAGAAGAGCAAGTGGATTCACGGACCGTGGACGAGCAGCCGCCCTGAGGCGCGGCGGTGGCGGCAGGAGGGGCTCGTGGAGGTCCGGCGTGGCGGTCTGCGAGCGGCGACAGAGGTCACGTTCGAGCAGTACGCCGAGCGGATGATCGCTGGGATCGAGGATGGGAGCTGGCGCACGCGCTCGGGCAGAGCGTACGCGCCGGCGACCGGTCGGAGCTACGTAGGCGACCTGCGCAACTACTGGATTCCGAGCAGGTTGCGGAGCAAGCGGCTGTCGGCGATCAGGCGCCAGCACGTGCAGGCGGTCGTGGACGAGCTGACCGCCGAGTTCGAGCCGAAGTCGGTGCGGAACAAGGTCGCGCCAGTGCAGCGGCTGTTCAAGAAGGCGGTGCGGGACGGGCTGGCGCACGTCAACCCGACCGCCGACTTGGAGCTGCCGGGCGGCGGCGGGCGCCGCGATCGGATCGTGACGCCGGCGGAGGGTTGGGAGCTGGTGAAGGCGCTCCCGGTCGAGGAGCAGGCGTTGTGGGCGGTCACGCTGACAACCGGCCTCCGGCGTGGCGAGCTGCGCGCTCTGCGATGGAGCGATGTGGACGATCTCGCGTCACGAGACGCCCGCGTCCACGTCCGCCGGAGCTGGGACGACGTGACGGGCGCGAAGGCGACGAAGACCGAGAGCGGCAGGCGGTCGGTGCCGTTGATCGGTCCGGTCCGCGTGATGCTCGCGGCGCACAAGCTCCGGACTGGACGCCGAGGCGACGATCTCGTCTTCGGGCGCCAGCCGGAGGCGCCGTTCACGCCTTCGACGGTGCGGAATCGTGCTCTCGCGGCGTGGGAGGCGGAGAACGCCCGCCGGCGCCTGACGGCAGAGGAGGAAGGGCGCGAGCTTCGCCCTGACGAGTTGCTCGTACCGATCGGACTGCACGAGCTGCGGCACTGCGCCGCGAGCTACCTCATCAAGGCCGGGGTCAAGAGCGTCGCGCTCTCGTCGTACATGGGGCACCGGAGCACGCGCACGACCGAGGACGTGTACGGCCACCTGATGCCCGACGACCACATCGAGACGGCGGCGAAGCTCGAAGCGCTGTTCGCCGACGTGGCGAAGGGGTCGTGACCGTGGGACGGTCGTGGGACGGTGGAACGGTGATCGTGTGGGTTCTGATGGGTCGAACCGGGCAACGTGATGCGCGCGCAATCGCCCGTCGCGACGGCGATTCCCTGCTGTGGCGGGATGCCGGCGTCGGCGCGGCCCCGGTTTCGAATCCCCGTAGCGGTATGACGAGAAAGGCCCCGCCTCGGCGGGGCTTTTGTCGTTCTGGAAGTGCTCGGTGGTCGAACCCGGTGGGAGCGCGCTGTACCGTTCTGGTCCTGATGGTTTCGGGTGATGTCATAGAGCTTGCTGGGCGCCGGCTCGCGAACGCGGCCAGATCTCCGGTTCGGGTCGTGCTGTTCGGGTCGCATGCACGGGGCGACGCAGGACCTGACAGCGATCTCGACTTCCTCGTGATCGAGCGGGACGTGCCCGACCGGCACGCGGAGATGGTGCGGCTGGAGCGCGAGGTGCGGTCGTTCGGTGTGCCGATCGACATCGTGGTCGTGAGCGAGGCGTACGCGGCCGAGTGGGCCGGAGTGAAGAACTCGATCGTTCATGCTGCGCTGAGCGAGGGCCGCGAGCTTGCCACCGCGTGACGGTCGGGACCTCGCGCGGGTCCTGCTCGATCGCGCCGACGACGACATCACGCTCGTGCGGCGGGTGGTCGCCGACGCTGAGATCGCTGACGCCATCGTCGGCTTTCACGCGCAGCAGGCTGTTGAGAAGGCGCTCAAGGCAGTCTTGGCAGCGCGCGAGATCCAGTACGCGAAGACGCACGCGCTCGGGTACCTGATTGGGCTTGTCGAGGCACATGCGATCGAGGCTCCTGCCGCTGTTCTCAACGCGGGCGAGTTGAGCCCGTGGGCAGTCGACTTCCGCTACGAAACCGACGATGAGCCTGCGTTGAACCGACAAGCGACCCTCGCGCTCATCGACGAGATTCGCGCTTGGGCGCGAGCTGCGGTCGGCGGCTGAGCAAGCCCCGACGACCTCACCGCCGCGAGATCGACTCGCCCGCCAGCCGCGCGACGGGGTTCGACTTACGACCCGTTGGGAGTACTAGCGAAACCCTCGCTCCGGCGGGGGTTTCGTCGTTCTGGAGGTGCTGGGTGGTCGAACCCGGTGGCTACGAGGTCGGGCCGATGAGCCGCTCGGGCGTGCCGATGCCGCGCGAGAACTCGGCCTCGGTGGGGCACGGGGCTCGTCGCGTCTGATCGGACCGAGACATGCGATGAGCTGCGCGCTCTCGGCGCGACGGGCGGGCGCCTCACGGCGCCATTGCTCGAACGTCATCGGTTGGGGCTTCATGGCTGGTTCTGCGTGCGACGACCTGCCTGCTCCCGGCTCGCCACGATGATGCCGCGCGACGCCATTCCTCGCTGGTCAGCCGTTCCGTTCTCATGAGGTGCCGGCGCCGGCCGGCAGGCGCTGCCGCCGATCCGCTGATCGAGCGTCGCCCGCCCGGCTGCGCGCGGACGACGGCGCGGGCGTGGTCGCGACCGGCCCGCGCCGTCCTATCGCTCGTGCGTCGGGCTCAGCGGCGGACCCGCGCGGGCGTGGCCGGCGCCGCGATTCGCAGCCGCGCGGTGCCGGCGCGGACGGCCGCGTTGCCGCGGTAGACGGCGGTCACCTGCGCCCGGTCTCGCGCATCCTGGCAAGCGGGCCGCGCAGGCGCAGCGTCGTCTTGAAGACGCCGCGTCTGATCGCCGTGCGGGCGCGGGCGGTGCGGGCGCTTCTGCCGCTGCCGAGGCGGTAGGCGATCTCGACGCGCCCGCTCGCGCGCGCGAAGAGGCGGCCGGCGATCGTCACGCGCAGGCCGGAGCGCGTCACGCGCGTGAGTCTCAGCGCCGCGGCGGCGCGGACCTGCGTGCGCGTCTGCGTCTCGCCGCCCGTGCGGCCGCCCGGGCCGCCGGCGGCGCTCACCGCGACGGTCGCGCTGCGGACCGACTGGTTGCCGGCGAGTCGGTCGCGGTCACCTGCACGACGTAGCTGCCGGGTCGCGCGAAGGCTTGGTGCACGGTGGCCGCGCGGGACTCCGAGCCGTCGCCGAACTCCCAGTGCAGCGCGACCGCGTCGCGATCCCCGGCGACCGCCGACAGCGGCACGTCGTCGCCGACCTGCGCCGTGGCGAGGATCGACGCCTGCAGCGTCGGGGGGATCGCGTCGTAGATTGCGGCTGCGATCGTCGGCAGCTCGTTCGGCGGCGCGAGGGCGCCGTTGATCCACGCCAGCGCACCCCCGCCGGGGGAGATCGCGAACCCGCCCTGCAGCACGGCGCCGAGCTGCGCGGCGGCGAGCGGCTCGGCCGCGGAGAGCGCGCCGTCCTCGGCGACCGCGCGCCAGGCGATCTCCGCCGTCAGGCCTACGCGCCCGTACGCGACGAGCTCGCTGCCGTCCGCCGCGCGGCCGAGCGGCGCTGCGCCGAGGAGCGGGCTGCTCACCTGTCCGTCGGCGTCGAGCGGCCGTGCGGCGACGGCGCCGTCGCCTGAGACCCGCGCGAACCAGCGTGCCGCGCCGGAGGGCGCGTCCTCGTCGTCGGACATCGTCATCTGCGCCCACGTGACCGTGATCGTGCCCGTGCGGGAGGCGAGCACGTCCGGGAGCGCCACGGAGCCCTGGAGGTGGTCGACGACCGTCGTCGCCGGCGCGGCGACGGCGCCGGTCGGCAGCAGCCGCGCGACGCGCAGCGCGCTCCCATCGCCCGCGAAGCTGCTCCAGGCGAGCGCCGCGCCCTCGGCGCCGGCGTCGAGCGCGATCTGCGTGTTCGCGCCGCCCGGCAGCGCCGTCGGCCCGGCGTCGACCGTGCCGTCCGACGCGAGCCGCACGACGGCGACGTCGCCGTCGTCCTCGCTCGGGGCCCAGGCGGCGAAGACCGTGCCGTCGGGCGCGGCCGCGAGCGTCGGCGTCGGCGCGTCGGAGTCGTCGTGGAACGAGAGCGCCGGCGCGAGCGGGCCGCTCGGGCCGACGCGGCGCAGCTTGACGGTCGAGCCGCCGTCGTCGTCGACGACGACCCACGCGACCGTCGCGGTGCCGTCGTCGGCGACGGCGAGGGCGAGGCCGGGGGTCGGCAAGCTTCCGTCGCCGCCGGAGGTGGGCTCGCCGTCGAGCGCGACGGTCTGCCGCGCCGAGATCGCACCGTCTGCGCCGATCCAGGCGAGCGCGATCTGGCCGGGTGCCTCACCGGCGCCGGCGAGCGCTCCGGCGACGGTCACACCTCCCGGCGCCGTCACGACCAGCGGCGCGGTGGCCGACCCGACGGGCGAGACCGGGTGCGCCGGCAGCTGCGTGCCGTCGGCGGCGTAGCGCTGCACGAACGCGTCGCCGGCGCCGGTGCTGATGTCGTATGACCACCACGCGACCGGCATCGCACCGGTGCGGTCGGCCGCGACGCTCGGGAAGAGCGACGCCTGGCCGGGCGTTCCGGCCGGCGCCTGCTGCAGCCAGCCGGCCGCGGAAGCGGTCGCGCTGCAGACGAGCAGGCCGAGCAGCGCGACGGCGGCAAGCGGCGCCGCACGGCGCCACACAGCCCCCTGGATGCGATTCATTCGTTCCTCCATCGACGGTGGCATGGGCGACCGTCTCGCTGCGGGACCGCTCCGCGCCCGAGCCTCGCGCAGGCCCCGGGCCCCGCAAGGGACCTGAGTCCCTTCGTCGCGCGCTCGGCTGTGGCAGGGTTGCGGGTGATGGGCGTCTCGTCAGGGTCGATCAGCGCGGCGCACCGCCTCACGCGGCGGCGGTCGCTCGTCGCCGCGCTGGCGTTCGCGCTGACGGCGGCGCTGCTGCTCGGGCTCGTGCTCGTGCCGCTGGTCCTCGCCGGCTTCGCATCCGGGCCGCGCTGGCTGCCGCTGCTGCTGGTCGCCGTCGGCTGGGTCAACCTCGCGGCGGGCGCGCTCGCGTGGCTGCGGCGGCCCAGCAACGGCATCGGGGCGCTGCTGCTCGCGTGCGGGATCGTGTGGCAGACGACGGCGCTGCTGTTCATCACGGTCGCGCCGCTGCGGACGGCCGGGGCGGCGCTCGCGCTGGCGCCGGTGGCGAGCGGCGAGCGCGCTACCGGCTACCTGCTCAAGCAGCGGATCACCGATCTCGACCGCTTCTTCGCCGACTTGCGGCGGATCCTCGCGGGCGGGTCGGTGCTGAACGCCGAGGTCGTGGCGGCGCTGCTGCGCCGGCCGCGCCGCGACGACGCGCTGGCGCAGCTGACCAGCCGACAGCTCGAGGTGCTGGAGCTGATGGCGCAGGGGTGCAGCAACGCTGCGATCGCCGCGCAGCTGACGATCGCCGAGAAGTCGGTCGTGCGCCACGTCTCGCACATCTACGCCGAGCTCGGGCTCGAGCCGAGCGCGACCGCCCACCGCCGCGTGCTGGCTGTCGTCGCCTACCTCGCCAGCTGAGCGGCGCCGCCGGATGAGCCCTTCCCGCCACCGGCCGACGCACGCGCAGCGAACGCGTCCGGGCTCGTCCGGCCCATCGCGCGACCGCCGTGCTCACGACGGGGGCGCCGGACCCCAAGAAGTCGCGCCCTGTGCGATGTGCTCGGCGGTCAGGTACGCGAGCGCCATGATCGTGGTGGTGGGGTTGTAGCTGGGGTTGGTGGGGAACTGGCCGCCGCCGATGGCGAACAGACCGGCACACTCGTGGGTCTCACCGTGGCGGTCGACCACGGACGCCGCCGGGTCCTCGCCCATCCGGTGGGTGCCGACTTCATGGGTGGAGAGGTGCCAGGCCGGGCGCGGGGTCTCGTTCCAGAACTCGGTCATGCCCATCTCCTGACCGATCCGGCGCTTGATCCGCAGGTGGTACTCGACCGAGGCGACGTCGTGGTCAGTCCAGTCGTGGGTGATTCGCAACGCCGGTTGGCCCCACGGGTCCTCGACGTGCGGATCGAGGTCGATCGTCGCGTGCTCGGACGGGAGGCTCGCCGTCTGCGCGTACATCGCGTGCATGCGGCGGAAGTTCTGCCGCGCCCACTCCTTCATGCCTGCACCCCATGTCGGGGCGTGCGGCGGCATCGCGTGCATTCCCTCGATCGGCTGGATGTCTCCCGAGTGGCTGGTGATCGCCGAACCCCACAGCACGCCGAGGTCGTTGTCGGGAATCAGCTCCGCGTTGACGTCGTCGATCACGCTCGCCGCCGTCAACGGCCCCATGAACGAGTTCGTGTACTCGGGCATCAGGCCGGCGAACATGCCGTAGTTGTGGGTCATGAAGTACTTGCCGGTGCAGCCGTTGCCGTCCACGCCGGACACGAGCAGCAGCCGAGTGTTCTCGAGCGAGTAGCAGGCGAGCACCACGCGATCGGCCAACAGCTCGCGGCGGCGGCCGTCCGGGTCGATGTACCGGACGCCTCGCACCCGCCGTCCGTCGTCGCTGCGCAGGACCTCGATCACGCGGTGATGCGGCCGCAGGTCGAGGTTGCCCGTCATCAGGCCCTTCGGCACCGACGTGACGTGCGTGGACGTCTTCGCGTCGACGTGACACGGGTAGCCGTGGCAGAAGCCGCAGTAGGTGCAGCCGGAGCGGCCCTCGGCGAAGTCGTCGGTCGTCACGATCGCGGCCGGCTGGGGGAACGGGTGGTATCCGAGCCGACGAGCCGCCTCCACGAAGCGCTTGTCGCCGGCGCCGTTGCGCAGCGGCGGCATCGGGAAGTCCCGCGCGCGCGGCGATTCGAACGGATTGCCGCCCTCGATCGATCTGCCTCTGACGTTGCCTGCGCGACCTGAGACGCCCTGCTCCCACTCGACGCGGTCGAAGTACGGCTCCAGCTCGTCGTAGGTGATCGGCCAGTCGACCACGTCGGTGCCCTCCGGCAGCGCGCTCCTGCCCCAGCGCGCGACGAGCTCGGTGCGCATGCGGAAGTCTGCCGCCCGCAGCCGCCAGGAGGCGCCGCCCCAGTGGACGGTGCCTCCGCCCGTGCCCAGCGACGGCGGCAGATGCAGCGGCTCGTCGACCGCGAGCGGCCCGACCGCCCACGGCAGCACCGTCGCTCTGGAGCGGGCGTCAGGGCGCCAGGTGATCGGGTCACGGCCCATGTGCGGGACGATCTCCTTGCGGACGTAGTACTTGATCTCGTCGTGCTTGAAGCGCACGTCGTCGCCGTCGTATGCCGGGCCTTTGTCGAACCCGACGACCTTGGCGCCGGCGCTTGCCAGCTCGGCTGCGACGATCGCGCCCGAGGCGCCCATCCCGACCACGATCGCGTCGATCTGCTCGCTCATCGCGCATGCTCCTGCCCGCGCTCGGCATGCTCGCGGCGCAGGTCCGCCAGCGTCTTGACCGGCAGGTCGAGGGCGTCGAACCCGTACGTGCCGTGCTGGCCCTCGCCGTAGCCCCAGTACGCGCCGGGGAAGCCGAGCAGCCGCCAGCCGAGGCCGTCGCGGTTGCCGCCGTAGACCGGGTCGCAGAAGGTCCCCTGGATCACGTGCTCGCGCACGACCGCGAAGAAGTACGCCAGCCGCGCCTGGCGCGCGTCGCCGGTCGCCGCCTGCGGCCGCTGCGCCGCGAGCGGATCGCAGAGCACGGTCAGCAGTTCATCCTGCTGGGTCTCGCTCAGCTTCGCGAACGGCGCGTCGCTGCGCTCGATCGCAAACGCGTCGAGCTCCTCGCAGCCGCGCCGGTAGAGCTCGCGGAGGTTGGCGTAGGCGCCCGTCAGCGCACGGTCGACGTAGACGACCGCACCGGCCTCGCGCGCGCCCGGGTCGTGCTCGTCGCCGGGCAGGATGCGGCCGGCGAGCGCGTCGACCGTCGCCGCCTCACGGTGGTTGAGGCAGGTCAGCACCGTGAGCGCCAGCAGCACGCCCTGCGCATCGACCGCCATCAGGCGCCGGCCCGGTCCGCCGCCGTCGGCGCGAGCGTCCTGCCGAGCGCGAAGTCCGCCGCGCGCTCGCCGATCATCACGATCGTGGCGTTCGGGTTGCCGCGGATCATGTGCGGCAGCACCGAGCCGTCGGCCACGCGCAGCCCCTCGCAGCCGAACACGCGCAGCTCGTCGTCGACGACGCGGCCGATCGCGCACGTCGAGGTGGGATGGAACCAGCCCATCCCTCTGCGCTCGATGTGCTCGAGCAGGTCCTCGTCGCTGTCGGATCTGGGATAGACGAGCCGCTCGGTCTCGTAGTCCTTGATCGGCGCGTGGTCGGCGATCTCCATCGCGATCCGCATCCCGGCGACCTGCACGCGGCGGTCGTGCTCGGTTTGGAAGTGGTTGTGCACGATCCGCGGCTTGGCGAGCGGATTGGACGAGCGCAGCGCGACCGTGCCCGTGCTGGTCGGCCGTGTGACCTCGCTGATGTAGGTGTAGGCCGGCTGGGTCATCGCGCCGACGCCGTCGCCGGCCAGCATCACCGGCGCGACGATGATCTGCACGTCGGGCACCGGCTCCGACGGGGCCGTGCGGAAGAAGCCGCCGGCTTCGACGACGTTGGACGACAGCCGGCCGCCGCCGTCGCGCTCGTAGCGCTCCCAATCCTCGGCGCTGCCGATCCCGAGCAGGCTCTCGCCGGTCACGCCGACGATGAACGGCGTCCCGGGGTGGTCCATCAGGTTGGCGCCGACGGGCAGCTCCTCGCGCAGCTCGATTCCCATCTCGCGCAGGTGGGCGGCCGGGCCGATGCCCGAGAGCATCAGCAGCTGCGGCGTGTTGTACGCGCCGGCGGCGAGGATCACCTCCGTGCCGGCGTGCAGCTGCTGCACCGTCCCGTCCCGGAGCAGCACCTCGACGCCGACCGCGCGACGGCCCTCGAACAGGATCCGCGTCGTCTGGGCGTGGGTCAGCAGCTCGAAGTTGGGGCGCTCCAGCGCCGGGCGCACGTAGGCGTCGGCGGTCGACCAGCGCTTGCCGTCCCGCTGGTTGAGCTGCCAGAAGCCGACGCCCTCGCGCTCGGGGCCGTTGAAGTCGTCGAGGCGGTGGTGGCCGGCGACCTGCGCGGCCTGCACCCATGCCTCGGTCAGCTTGTTGGTCGAGACGCGGTCGGAGACGACGAGCGGACCGGTGCTGCCGTGCACGCCGGACTCGAAGCGGACGTTGCCCTCGGCGCGCTTGTAGTAGGGCAGCACGTCCTCCCACGACCAGCCGCGCAGGCCGGCGGCCGTCCACTCCTCGAAGTCGAGCGGCATGGCGCGCACGTAGAGCATGGCGTTCATCGAGGAGGTGCCGCCGAGCACCTTGCCGCGCGGGTAGGGGAGACGGCGGCCGCCGAGGAAGGGCTCGGGCTCCGACCAATACTCCCAGTCGCCCGGGGTCGCGTACTGCCCGCTCCAGAGCGACGGGATCTTGTACTCGTTGCCCGCGTCCTGTCCGCCGGCCTCGACCAGCAAGACCCGTGCGGACGTCTCCTCGCTCAGGCGCCCGGCGGCTGCGGCGCCGCCCGAACCGGCGCCGACGACGATGTAATCGTGCATCTGACGTGCTCCTCGTGTGGCGGGTGTTGTCTCGTTCTCGATCACGACATGCAGCCCCGGGCGTCGACGGTCCAGCGCTGCACCGTGCGCCCGTCGCGTTGCACGTCGGCCTCCGCGAAGGCGTTGACGACCGGGCACGCATGGTTGGGGATGATCGTGAGCTGCTCGCCGACGGCGATCGGCTCGCCCTCCGCGACCTGCAGCCAGCCGTGCTCCTCCGACAGCGCGACGAGCGTGATCCCAGGCCGCTCGGCGACCACGCCGAAGCCGGTCGTCGTCTGCGTCCCGTGCGCGCCACGGTCGAGCGTCAGCGCCTTGGAGCCGGCGTCGACGATCGCGCGCTGGGGCGTCGGCGTGCTGACGACCGTCGTCAGCACCGAGAGCGCGCAGCGCGCGGCCGGCGCGACGCCGAGAGCGAGTTGGTTGGCGTCGTTGAAGACGTAGTTGCCGGGGCGGACCTCGGTCAGGCCGGGCACGCTCAGCGTGCCGGCGACGCCGGGGGTCGAGCCGGTGCTGACGATCTCGACCGCGTGCCCGTCCGCTCGCAGCGCGCCGGCGACCGCGACGAGCCGCTGCGCCTCGTCGCGCGCGACCGCCGCGCGCTGCTCGGGGTCGGGTACGCCGTAGGTCGCGCCCTCGTGGCTGCAGACGCCGCGCAGTCGCAGCGACGGCAACGTCGCGACAGCGGCTGCGAGCGTGCGTGCGCTCGGTTCGTCCACGCCGACGCGGTGGCTGCCTGCGTCGACCTTGATCAGCACGTCGAGCGGGTCCGGCTCGCCGGCCATCGCTTCGGCCAGCGCTCGCGCCATCGGCTCCGCGTCCACGATCGTCATCACGTGGGCGCGGCGCGTCAGCGCACGCAGTCGCGCCAGCTTCGGCGCACCGATGAGCGGATAGCAGACGAACAGCTCTGTCAGCCCGCGGTCAGCGAGCGCCTCTGCCTCCGACAGCTTGGCCGTCGTCAGCCCGAGCGCGCCCAGCGCGAGCTGGCGGCGGCCGATCTCGGCCATCTTGTGCGTCTTGACGTGCGGACGCAGCCCCAGGCCGGCGTCGCGGGTCCGCTGCGCCATCGCGCTCAGGTTGCGCTCCAGACGGCCGAGGTCGATCTGCAGGCGCGGCGTGTCGGCCAGCTCGGTCAACTGCTCACCACGTCACTTTCGGGCTCGACGTGACCTGCTCGGCACCGTCCTCGGTGACGATCAGCATGTCCTCGATGCAGACCGAGCCGATCTCGGTCGGCACGATCATCGGCTCGATGTAGAACGTCATGCCGGCACGCAGCGGGTCGGCGCCCGCCACGAAGTAGGGATCCTCGGCCAGCTCCAGGCCGCCGCCGTGGCTGGTCGTGAAGTCCCACGCGGCGAAGCCGTGATCGGCGATGACGGCCGACATCGTCTGCAGCACCACGATCGGCTCGACGCCGTCGCGCACGACCGCCAAGCCGGCCTCCTCGGCCGCCAGGCACGCCTCGAACAGCGCGACGTCCTGCGGGCGCGCTCTGCCGGGGATCCCCACGCGCGCCATGTCGGACTGGTAGCCGCGATACTTGGCGGCCATGTCGACGTTGAGGAACTCGCCCGGCTCGACGACCTTGCCGCGCAGCGCGTAGACGTTCTTCATGAAGCTGCGCTGGCCCGAGGAGATGAACGTCTGGCATCTCTCGGCGCCGGCCGCGACGGCGGCGCCGATGATCGCGCCCGCGACCTCGCTCTCGGTCACGCCCGGCTCGATTATCGCGAGGCCTGCGTCCATCGCCGCGGACGTGATGACGCCCAGCTCGCGGATCGCCTCCTGCTCGGCCGCGCTCTTGATCGCGCGCATGCCGCGCAGCAGCTTGGAGCCGTCGACCAGCACCGCGTCGGGCAGCCGCTCGCGCAGCTCAGCGTGGATCCGCATCGGCAGATGGCGCGTGTCGGCGTAGGCGACCCTCCCGCGTGCGAGGCCCCACTCGCCGATCAGGTCGGCGGCGCCCGCCACCACGGTGTGCGGGCGCTTGGTCGACTGCGCGTTGAGCAGCACGCGCACGTCTCTCATCCAGGTCGTCTGGATGTTCGAGTGCATCGGCTCGCCGTGGTAGATCGCATTCGTGATCAGCGTCGGCTCGCCCGCCTGCGGGATCAGCACGACCGTGTCGCCCCAGTAGTTGAAGAACCCGCTCAGATAGCGGACGCTGCATTCGGCGTCGCCGCCGTAGACGACCATCGCGTCGATCTGCTCGTCGGCCAGCAGGCGCTGCAGCCGGTCGATCCGCGCCCGGTACTCGGCGATCTCGAAGTCGAGCTCGAGTATCGGCTCGCGGTCCTCCCATGAGAACGGGACACGAGCATCGATGTCGCTCGCAAATGCACTCATTCAGGTGTCCTCTTTTCGTGACGGGTCCTGCTCGTTGGTGACGATCCAGGCAAAGTCGGAGATGTGCTGGCGCATGCGGGTGCGCGCGAGGTCGGGATCGCGCGCCGCGATCGCCTCGTAGATGCCCTCGAGGTCGGCCAGTCCCTTTGCGCGCGAGCTGGCCGGCACGCGTGAGAGCACGACCTCGAGGCCGCCGAGCACGCCGGCGAAGACGATCGCGGCCGCTCGATTGCCGGATGCCACCGCGACGCGCTGGTGGAAGGCGTGGTCGTCGTAGAACAACGACTCGCTCTCGTGCGCCTGGCGCAACAGCTCCTCGAGCGCCGAGAGATCCTCCGCGGTGGCGCGCTTCGCGGCCCAATACGCGTTGGCGCCTTCCAGCGACTGGCGCAGCTCGGCCAGCTCGAGCACCGAGATGTCGCCGATCTCGACGAGCAGCTCGAGCTGATCTCTGAACTGGCGTCCACCGTCCATGCGACGGACGAACGTGCCGCCGGTGCTGCCTGGCCGGACCTCGACCAACCCGGCGCGCTCGAGCACGCGGATCGCCTCCAGCACGCCGTTGCGGCTGACGCCGAACTGCGTCGCCAGCTCGCGCTGGTTGGGCAGCCGGTCGCCCGGTCTCAGCTTGCCGCTGGAGATCGATTCGCGCACCTGCTCGACGATCGACTCGAATGTTCGCACCGGTGTGATCCGGTTGTAGAGCGTCTCAGTGACCCTCGGCATCATTCCCCTTTGGTTGGCACGAGGACCGTATTGTCGTGAGGCGCTCGGTCACATGACGCGGGCCACCGCATGCAGGCCCTCCCTCCCGTAACCGCGCTCGACGAGGCGTCCGTAGAGCCCCGCCGCGCACGCCGCCAGCGGTGCCGCCGAGCCCGCGCCGGCAGCCGCCTGGGCAGCCGCCTCCAGGTCCTTGAGCGCGAGCGCCGACGTCACGCCGGGGGCGAAGTCGGCCGCCGCGATCCGCGGCCCGAACGCCTCCAGCATCGGCGATCTCGCCGTGCTGCCGATCAGCGCCGCGAGCGTCGCCTGCGGCTCCGCGCCGCAGCGCTCGGCGAGCGCGAGCCCCTCCGCGATC
Source organism: Conexibacter sp. CPCC 206217 (assembly GCF_030646165.1). Lineage (GTDB taxonomy): Bacteria > Actinomycetota > Thermoleophilia > Solirubrobacterales > Solirubrobacteraceae > Conexibacter. Next base: position 116,289 of record NZ_JAUTDO010000011.1, read on the forward strand.
GAAGCGACCCCGACGATCGCGATCACGTTGCCGGCCAGCTTCACCGCCTGCCCGCAACCGTGCGGGCCGACGAGCACCACGTTGGCTCCGAACGCCTCCAGCAGCGGCAACACCCGTTCGAAGAGGTCGCGCGGCCCGCCGGCCATCACCGTCAGCGTCGCCGACTCGGCGCCTTCGCGACGGCCGCTGACGGGCGCCTCCAGGAATTCGATCCCGCGCTCGGCGAGTCGCCGCGCGCATGCGATCGCGTACTCGGGCGTCGTCGTGCTGCAGTCGACCACGACCGCGCCGGGGGCGAGCGTCTCGGCGAGGCCGTCGGGACCGAAGATCACCTGCTCGACCGCTGCGACATCCCACACCATCACGAACGCGACGTCGGCGTCGCGAGCGGCCGCCGCGGGCGTCGGCGCCAGCGTCGCACCAGCCGCGACGACGTCCTGAGCCTTGCGCGGGCTGCGGTTCCAGGCCGCGACCCTGTGGCCCGCAGCGAGCACGTGCGCCGCCATCGGCTCGCCCATCTCACCCAGGCCGCACCAGGCGACGTTGACGGCTTCGTTCATCGTTGCTGCTCCTCGAGCTCTGTTCGGCAGGTCGGCATCGCGTCAGGCTCCGATCGGCAGCGTGCCGTGGTCGTGACCGTCGTCGGTCACGACGACGAAGCGCCGATGCAGGCAGACGGTCGTGTCGGAGTGGCTCGGGACGAGCGCCACCAGATCGCCCGTCCTGAGCGCGTGGGCGCCGCCGGCGACGCGCCCGTGCTCGTCGCCGGCGGGCGTGTAGGCCGCGCCCGGCGGGAATGCGACGGCGGCGGGACCCAGGTCTCCGCTGACCGCTTTGACACCGGCGTCCACGATCAGCGTTGCGTCCGGCCGCACGCCGAGCACGCTGGCGATCACGAACGCCGCCTGCTCATAGCGGTCGACGCCCGCGGCGCGGTAGGAGGCGTCGGCGAGCGCATAGGAGCCGGGCTGCACCTCGGTCGGCAGCGAGTGGTCGAGCGCGGGCTCCAGCGTTCCGGTGCCAGCGCAGGTCACGCGCTGCACCGGGTGGCCGGCCTGCTGCAGCTCGTGCACGCACGCGGCGGCCGCGTCGTAGGCCGCGTGCGCCCGCAGACGCCGCTCGGCGGCGTCGGGCAGCTGCTGCAGGTGCCCCTCGTAGGCCTGCACGCCGACCAGCTCCAGCGCCGGCGACGACGCGATCCCGGCGGCGATCGCGACGAGCTGACCGGGCGCCGCGCCGGCGCGGTCCTGCCCGGCGTCGAGCTCGATCAGCACGCCGACGCGGTTGCGAGATCCCGCGCCGGCGACTGCCAGCGCCTCGACCTGCGCGACGTCGTCGACGACGACCGAGACGGTCGCGACCGCCGCCAGCTCGAACAGCGCGCCGAGCTTTGCCGGCGCCAGCGCCGAGGTGAGATGCAGATCGGTCACGCCGCCGCCGACCATCGTCTGCGCCTCGGCGAGCGTCGCGGCGCAGACGCCGACCGCGCCGTGGCGCAGCTGCGCATGCGCGATCCAGGGGCTCTTGTGCCCCTTCACGTGCGGGCGCAGCGCGCGTCCGGCCGCGGTGCAGGCGGTCTGCATCGTCGCGAGGTTGCGCTCCAGCGCCTCCACGTTGACGACGAGCGCGGGGGTGCGCCCGCGCACGGCGGCGCCGAGCCGGTCGAGGGCCGCCGGTCTCATCTCGCGCGCAGCACCCTTCCCGGCGTGGCGCCCGTCAGCTGCGCGTCGCGCACGACCGGGACGCCGGCGACGAGCACGTCGCGCACGCCGACCGGCGCCAGCAGCGGCTCGTCGAAGGTCGCGCAGTCGGCGATCGTCACGGGGTCGAGCACGACGAGGTCGGCGACGCAGCCGGCCTCGACGCGGCCGCGATCGCTCAGCCCGAAGCGCTCCGCGGGCATGCGCGTCATCTTGTTGATCGCGGTCCCCAGCTCCAGCAGCCCGCGCTCGCGGCTGTAGCGGCCGAGCACGCGCGCGAAGCTGCCGGCCCACCGCGGGTGCGGCTTGCCGGCGAGCGGGATCCCGTCGGAGCCGACCATCGTGAGCGGGTGCGCGAGGACGCGCTCGACGTCGTCTTCGTCGAGCATGTGCAGGACCATCGTCACCTCGGCGCGGGCGTCGGCCAGCACGTCGAGCACGAGCGCGTCGGGCTCGCTTCCGGCGTCGCGCGCGAGCGCGGCGATCGAGCGGCCCTCCAGCTCCGGCGCGGAGCGGCAGCTGGAGATCACGATCCCGTCCCAGCCGGCAGCGCGCGCGTAGTTCTCCCAGCCGGGCGGTCCTTGCACGAATGCGCGCCGGATCCGCTCGCGGGCGCGCGGATCCTCGAGCCGCTGCAGCATCGCGGCGATCCCGCCGGCCTGCGCCCACGGCGGCAGGAGCGTGTACAGCAGCGTGCTCGCGGCCGTGTAGGGGTAGACGTCCAGCGTCACGTCGAGCACGGCGGCGGCGCGATCGATCTGCGCCAGCGTCTCGCGCGTGCGCCCCCAGTTCTCGCGGCCGGCGACCTTGTGGTGGGAGATGTGCAGCGGGCAGCCGCCGCCCCGGGCGATGGCGATCGCCTCCTCGATCGAGCCGGTCACCATGTCCGTCTCGCCGCGCATGTGCGTCGCGTACGGGCGTCCGTAGCGGGCCGAGACGCGCGCCAGCTCGATCAGCTCCTCGACCTGCGCGTAACGGCCGGGCGGGTAGATCAGGCCGGAGGAGAAGCCGACGACGCCCTGCTCCAGCGCCGCGTCGAGCATCCGCAGCATCCGCTCCAGCTCCTCGGCGCTCGCCGGCCGGTCGTCGAAGCCCATCACGCCGGCGCGCAGGCTGCCGTGGCCGATCAGCGGCGCGAGGTTGCCGTGCAGCCTGGCCGCCTCGGCAGCGCTCGCGTAGCCGTCGAAGTCGGTCCAGGGGATCTCGGCCGGGCCGAACAGCGTCTCGGTGTGCCGCCGGAACGAGCCGGCATGCTCGGGCAGATGGGGGAAGGGGCTGAAGCCGCAGTTGCCGCAGACCTCGGTCGTGACGCCTTGGCGCACGTCGGCGGTCGCGAGGTGCTCGCCCTCGGGACCGAAGAAGCAGGTCATGTCGGAATGCGTGTGGGCGTCGATGAAGCCCGGCGCGACCGCGAGGCCGGACGCGTCGATTCGCTGCGCCGCCTCGATCCCGTCCAGCGTGCCGACGGCTTCGATGCGCCCGTCCCGGACGGCCACGTCGGCCGGCTGGGGCCGGCCCGCGCCGTCGAAGACGAGGCCGCCGGTGATCAGCAGGTCAGATGGCACGTGCCGCCCGCTCGCCCTCGTGGATCGCCTCGAGCATCGTGCGGCTGGCGAGTGCGTCGCCGATCCGCTCCAGCTGGCCGACCCTGTCCTTGAGGTCGAAGTAGACGTCGGCGACCGGTGCGTGCCAGCCCGCGAGCACGACCGTCTCGACCCCGTCGAGCGTCTTGCTGGCGCCAGCGCTCGAGACGTGCACCAGACCGGGCTCGACGCCGACCACGTTGGTGAACGGATGCAGCTCGATCTCGCTGGAGAAGAGCCGGGGGAGCAGCTTCTGCTGCGTGAAAGCGCCGAGCTTGGCGCCGACGTAGGGGAGCGTGGTCGCGAGCTTGACGCGGTGACCTCTGCCAGCGAGCTGGAGCGCGACCGAGGCGCTCTTCCAGCTGCCCTCGCCGTCGTCGACGACGAGCACGGAGTCGCCGACCGGCGCGTCGTCCTCGAGCAGGTTCCAGACCGAGATCACGTGCTCGGAGTCGAGTCCCGGGACCTCCCAGATGCCGAACGACTTGTTGCCGATCAGCTCGCGTCTGGGTGCCGAACCGGTGGCGACGACGACCGCGTCGGGCTCCAGCGCGAGCACCGCGTCCGCGTCGGCGTCGACGCCGACGCGGACGTCCACGCCGTGCTGCTCGGCGCTGTGGCGCAGCCAGCGGATCGTCTCGCCCAGCTCCTCGCGCCCGGCGACCGACGCAGCCAGCCGCAACTGCCCGCCGAGCTGGTTGCGGCGCTCCAGCAGCGTCACGTCGAGCCCGCGGCGCGCCGCGACCTCCGCTGCCTTGAGCCCGGCCGGTCCGCCGCCGATCACGACGACGCGCTTGGCGTTGGCGGCGGGCGCGAGCGTCCCGATCCCCAGCTGCCGCTCGTTGCCCGCCGCCGGGTTGTGCACGCAGGTGATCGGCGCCGCCTTGAAGAGCATGTCGATGCAGCCCTGGTTGCACGCGATGCATCCGCGCACGTCCTCGCGGCGGTCGGCGATCAGCTTGTTGACCGTCTCGGGGTCGGAGATGTGCTGGCGCGTCATCGCGACCATGTCGACGTGTCCGCTGCGCAGCGCCTGCTCGGCGATCTCGGGGTCGTTGAGCCGCCCGACCGCGAAGATCGGCATCGCCGGGACAGCCTCCTTGATCGACGTCGCGAGGCCGAGCCAGAGCCCCCGCGGGTGCTGCATGTCGGGGATGTTCTGGCCGTCGGATCCGTACGTGCTGGCCTTCACGACCATGTAGTCGACGGTCTCGCTCGCCGCGATCCGCCGGGCGATCTCCTGCGCCTCGGGCAGCTCGATCCCGCCCGGGCTGTAGTCGTGCCCCTGGACCTGGATGCCGACGACGAAGTCGGGGCCGACCGCCGCGCGGACCGCCTCCAGCGTGCGGTGCAGCAGCCGGGTGCGGTTCTCGAGCGAGCCGCCGTACTCGTCCTCGCGTCTGTTCATGTAGGGCGAGACGAACGACGACAGCAGGTAGCCGCCGTAGCCGGAATGGATCTCGACGCCGTCCATGCCGGCCTGCTTGGCGCGCACCGCCGTCGCCGCGTGCCCCTCGACGATCGCGTCGATGTCCTCCAGCTCCATCGCCTTCGGCATCTCGCCGACGGCCGGGCACGGGATCGCGGACGGTCCCCACACCTCGCGCTTGGTCCAGAGCCCGTTCTGCTGACGACCGGAGTGGCCCAGCTGCATGAACATCTTGGTGCCGTGGCGGTGGACCTCGTCCGCGATCCGGCTCAGGCCCGGAATCACCGCGTCGGTGAAGCCGTCGACCTCGCGGGCGTTGTTGCGCGACGTCTCGTGGACGCCGGGGAAGCCCATCACGATCAGGCCGATGCCGCCCTTGGCGCGGTCGCCGTAGTAGGCGACATGCCGGTCGGAGGCGGTGCCGTCGTCGGCGGCGAAGTTGGTGACGTGCGAGGTCATCATGACCCGGTTGCGGATCGGGACGTTGCCGACCGTGATCGGCGAGAGCAGGTGCTCGTAGGTGCTCATGGCGAGAACTCTCCTTGCGCGGACGGGGTCAGCTGACCGGCTCGGTCGCCGCCACGCCGTAGCAGGCCGACAGGATCCGGTGCTCGTCGGGGTGATCGAGGTCGGCGACCAGCTCGCCCTCACGCATGACCAGCACCCGCTTGCAGAGCGTGATCACCTCTTCGATCTCGGATGAGATCACCAGCAGGCCCTTGCCCTGCTCGGCAAGCTGCTCGATCAGCTTGTAGATGTCCTGCTTGGCGCCGACGTCGACGCCCTGCGTCGGCTCGTCGAGGATCAGCAGTCTCGCGTTCGCGTTGAGCCATTTCGCCAGCAGCACCTTCTGCTGGTTGCCGCCCGACAGGGTCGAGAGCTCGCGCTCCGGGTCGGGCGGGCGCACGTCGAGCTGCTCCAGCAGCTCGCGCGTGCGCTTGCGCTCGCTGCCTCTGCGGACGACCCGCAGCAGCGGGTTGAGCAGGTAGCGCCGCAGGCTCGGCAGCGTCAGGTTCTCGCGCACGCTCATCGTCATCACGCCGCTGAGCGCGCGGCGGTCCTCGGGGAGCAGGCCGATCCCGGACGCGATCGCGTCGCTCGGGCCGCGCAGCCGCATCGCGCGGCCGTCGACCTCGATCGTGCCCGCGTCGGCCCTGTGGTCTGCGAAGATCACGTGCGCAAGCTCGCTGCGGCCGGCGCCGACGAGGCCCGTCAGCCCGACCAGCTCGCCGGCATGCAGCTCGAAGGAGACGTCCTTGACGGCATCTCGCCAGCTGACGCCGTCGAGCTTGAGGACGACTCTCTCGCCCGGCGTGTGCTCCTTGACCTCGTAGACCGCGAGGCTGCGTCCGACGATCGCCTCGACGAGCGCCTGGCGCCCCGCGAAGGCGCCGATCGGCTTCGACGCGACGCGCTCTCCGTCCTTGAGCACGGTGACGTGGTCGGCGATCTCGAAGATCTCGTTGAGCCGGTGCGAGACGTAGACGACCGCGACGCCCTGGGAAGTGACTCTGCGGATGACCTCGTAGAGGTTCTGGATCTCGGTGTCGGTGAACGAGGCGGTCGGCTCGTCGAAGACCATCAGCCGTGCGTCGGCCAGCAGCCCGCGCGCGATCGTCGCCAGGCACTGCTCTGCGATCGACAGCTCGGCGACGTCCCGGCGCAGGTCCACGTCGAGACCGACCTCGGCCGCGACCTCACGGGCGGTGGCGTGCATCGCGCGCCAGTCGACGATGCCGCGCAGCCGTCGTCGGTAGCCGAGGCCGAGCGTGATCACCTCTGCGACCGACAGCGACGGGATCACCTGCGGGTCCTGGTGGATGAACGCCAGACGCGCGTGCGCGCTGTCGCGCGGGTTGCGGATCGCCGCGTGCTCGCCATCGATCAGTATCTCGCCCGCGTCGGGAAGGTAGGCGCCGGCGAGGAGCTTGATCAGCGTGCTCTTGCCGGCGCCGTTCTCGCCCACCAGCGCGTGCACCCTGCCGCCGTGGAAGGCCACGTCCACGTCGTGCAGCGCGCGCACGCCGGGAAACGACTTCGACAATCCGCGGACCTCGACGACCGGGGCGGGGGCGGAAGCGACGTCCGCGCCGGGGCGGTCGCCGTCGCGCTGCTGCAGCGAGTCGCTCATGACCGTCTCAGCAGGCCGGAGGCGGCGACGGCGAGGATCAGCAGCACGCCCTTGACGATCGCCTGCCACTCCATCGGCACGCTCGTGAGCGTCATGCCGTTGGTCAGCAGCGCGAGCGCGAGCACGCCGACGATCGTGCCGGCGATGTTGAAGCGACCCTGGCGGAACGTCGCCGAGCCGAGGAACGCCGCGGTGAACGCGTCGAGCAGCAGCGTGCCCTCCGACTGCAGCGATCCGATGTTGGTGGTCGTCGCGATGACGACGCCGGCGACGCCGCAGCAGGTGCCCGAGACGATGAACGCGATCATCCGCGTGCGCCCGACGTTGACGCCCGACAGGCGCGCCGCGTTCGCGTTGCCGCCGACGGCGTGGATCCAGCGTCCGACGTCGGTGAGGTGGAGTATCGCCGCGAGCAGCGCGAGCACGGCGACGGCGATCAGGATCGTCGCGTTGATGCCCAGGATCTGCGTGTCGCCGAGCGAGTCGAACGACGGCGGCAGACCGGTCGAGATCGTGCCGGTCTCGGTCAGCAGCAGTCCCAGCCCGTTGAGCACGAACAGGCCCATCGCGAGCGTCGCGATGAACGCGTTGACGCGCAGCTTCGTGACGACGATGCCGTTGACGGTGCCGATCACGGAACCGAGCAGGACCGCGAAGACGAAGGAGAGGAAGACCCATCCGTGCGTGACGCCGAGCTTGGCCGCGAGGATGTCGGCGACCATCGCGGTCGCCGCGATCGAGAGGTCGAACTCGCCGACGATCAGCACGACCGTCACGCCGCCGGCGATGATCGCCAGCGTCGCGCTGTTGGTCAGCACGTTGGAGAGGTTGTTGGTGGTCAGGAAGGTCCCCGACGGGGCCCGGATCGCGAAGTACGCGATCAGGGCCGCGAAGAAGACGAGCGTGCCGTACCGCTCGAAGAAGAGCCGCCAGTCCCGGCCCGCCGCACGTGCGGGTCCGTCGGGGCGCCGCGGATCGACGGCAGCGGGCGAGGGTGTGGTGTCAGTCAGCTCGGTCATCGGACGATGGGCACGCGCGGTCAGGCGTTGGGGTCGTAGATCGGGAGGATCGTGCTGGTCGCGTACTGGCCTCTGGGCGGCAGGTTGGCCGCGGTGACGAGCACGCTGGGAACGGTCGTGACCGGGCCCAGCGACTCGCGCGAGGCGCCGTTGAAGAGCTCGTCGAGCGCTCCCACGGCAGCGCGCGACATCAACTCGCAGTCGGCGCCGTTGGTCGCCGCGAAGCCGGGGTTCTCGCGCATCAGGTCGAGCGTCTCGAGGTTGCCGTCGGAGCCCGTGACCCAGACGTCGTCGCGGCCGGACTGGTCGATCGCCTGCAGCGCACCCATCGCCGGCTCGTCCCAGCCGCACAGGACGGCCTTGAGGTCCGGGTACTTGGGCAGCATCGCGGCGACCTTCTGGCGCGCGTCGTCGATCTGGCCCGGAACGCGAACCGGGACCTTCTCGACGATTCTGACGTCGGGCGCGTAGTAGCCCAGGCCGGCCTCCCACATGATCCGGCGCTGCACGCCCGGCGTGTTGTCGTCGAAGTAGAGGACCGCGACGTCGCCCGAGTAGTCGATCCGCTGGAGCACGTACTCGAGCATCGGGCCCATCCCGATCCAGTCGCTCGGGTAGATCACGTGCTCGATCCCGTTGGTCGGCTCGTTCCAGATGCCGACGACCGGGATGCCCTGGTCGGTGGCGGCCTGCAGTCTGTTGCCGAGCGCGGCCGAGGGGCCGTTCAGGATCACCAGGCCGTCGACCTTCTTGGTGATGAAGTCCTGCGCGATCGCACCCATCTTGGTCGTGTCGCCGGCGGCGTCCACGACCTCGAACTTCCAGTCGATCTCGGGACCGATCCGGTGGAACTCCTTGATCCCGCGAGCGAGCGTGCCGACCTCCGAGACGTAGGAGACGACGCCGATCGTCTTGCCTCCTCTGATTCTCGAGAGGTCGATGTCCTTGCCCGACGGCCCGACGGGCGCGTTGTTGGTGCCGCCTCTGGCCTGACCGTCGGAGGTCGTGGTCTTCTGTGCGTCCGCGTTGCCGTCGGAGCCGCACGCGGCGAGCAGGCCGCCGCTGGCGGCGAGCCCGGCCGTGATGCCGGTCGTCGCAAGGAATCGCCGACGGCTCACGCCGGTCCTGGTGATCTCAGACTCTTCCATTACTCACAGTTCCTCTCGTGCATCCCAATGACAAATCGCACTCTCGCTCGATGAGCGAGATCAATCCCCAGCTACATCCAAGCAATGCGGTCTGTGTGAGACCGCCGGTGCGGGGTTAGTCACTGAACTAACAGTTACGGCAGCACGGACGATGACGGACCGTTACCCGTAAGTTCACTAACTGGGGCGCGCCGTCGGCCTGATTCGAACGAGCGTCGCGACCTATGGGTTCATCTCTCCACCGACCCCCTGTGACTAGGGTCAATGGTTCAACCAAGAACGACCCTACCATTCGGCCAAGGTTGCGTCAACCACTTTTTCCGGCGAGCTCCAGACGCTGCGCCTTGAAGCTCGAGATGACCGAGGAGACGGCCTGCTCGATCGGGATCCGCTCGACGCTGGAGGCCCCGACGAAGCCCTGCGCGCCGGTTTCGCGATACAGCGTCTCGACGTTCTCCGGGATGTCGAACGGGCCGCCGTGGGCGAGCACGAGAACGTCGTCGCGTCTGGCGCGCGCGGCTTCGAGCATGCCGTTGACGCCGGCGACGGCGACGTCGAGAGGTGAGACCTCGGTGAAGCCGTCCATCCCGCCGCTGGTGCCGCCGACGTGGGTCACGACGCAGTCGACGCCGGCGTCGGCCATCGCCGCAGCCTCCTCCGGCAGGAACACGTAGGACATCGTGAAAAGCCCGCGTTCACGGGCGATCGAGACCGCATCGAGCTCGCGCTGGAAGCCGAATCCGACGCCCTCGCGCATCTGGCGATTGCGGCTCTCGGGCTCGGCCATCGTGATCGTCGGGAAGTTGATGATCCCGCTGTAGCCAGCCGCCTCGACGCGGTCCAACAGGCGCGGCAACCGCACATAGTGCGGGTCGCACGCCTCGATGCCGCAGATCACGGGAGTGTCGCGGACGACGTTGAGAATCTCGTCGGCCATCCCGAGCGTGGCTTCGTTGGGCATCCCGAAGATCGTCGTCGGCAGGCCGCGCAGGCGCGAGATCCCGGTGCTGTAGACGACGATCAGATCGGCTCCGCCCGCCTCCGCCGACTTCGCCACGAGGCCGCAGCTGCTGCCGGCCGCGACGACCGGTCTGCCGTCCGCGATCGTCGCGCGCAGCCGCGCGTCGACCGTCTCGCGTCTGAAGGTCGGTGCCGGCGTCGACGCCAGCTCGTCAAGAGACATACGGATCCTTTCCGTCGAACGCGCCGGTTGCACATGTGAGCAAACACGTGTTTCGCGGTCAATGGGTTGACTCGCTCCCGGTGCCTTTGCGATGCTTATATCAGTAGCTCGCGCGACAGGAAAGTACAAGTAAATTTGTGCTCCGCGCGCGTCACTCGCTGACTTGTCGACCACGGGAGTGAAATTTTGAGGCCAGGTATCGCGGTCGTGATGGGCACCCTCGACACCAAAGGACAGGAGCTGGATTACGCGCGCACCCGCCTGCAGCAGCTGGGCTTGCAGACGCTGCTGGTCGACGTCGGCGTGATGGGCGAGCCGCTGGTCGCCGCCGACGTGACGCGCGAGGAAGTCGCCGCAGCCGCCGGCATCGAGCTGGCGAGGCTGGTCGCCGAGGGCGACCGTGGAGAGGCGGTGGAGACGATGGCGCGCGGCGCGGCGGAGGTCGCCGCGCGCCTGCACGCCGACGGCCGTCTCGCCGGCATCATGTCGCTCTGCGGCTCGGCCGGCGCGCGGATCGCGGCGACTGCGATGCGTGCGCTGCCGCTGGGCGTCCCGAAGCTGCTCGTCTCCACCGTCGTGGGCGGCGACACGCGCCCCTATATCGGCACTGCCGACATCACGATGATGTACGCCGTGCTCGACGTGTCCGGGATCAACCGGATCTCCTCGCGGATCATCACCAACGCCGCCGGCGCGCTGGCGGGCATGATCACGGTCGAGCCACCGGTCGCTGAGCACGAGGAGCGTCCGATCGTCGCGGCGACGATGTTCGGCGTCACGACGCCGTGCGTGACGCGGGCGCGCGAGCGGCTGGAGCGCGCGGGCTACGAGGTGCTCGTCTTCCACTCGATCGGGATCGGCGGCGACTCGATGGAGGCGCTGGTGCGCGACGGCCTCGTCGACGCGGTGCTCGACGTCACGACCACCGAGCTCGCGGACGAGCTGGCGGGCGGCATCTGCGCCTCGGGCCCGGGCCGCCTCGACCTGTCCGACACCGAGGTGCCGCGCGTCGTCTCGCTCGGCGCGCTGGACATGGTCAACTTCGGCCCGATCGACAGCGTTCCGTCGAGATACGCCGACCGGACCCTCTACCAGCACAACGCCGCGATCACCCTGATGCGCACATCCGCGCAGGAATGCGCCGAGCTGGGCCGGACGATCGCTCGGCGCATCAACGCCGCGAAGGGCCCGCTCGCCGTCGCGATCCCGCGCGGCGGCCTGTCGGCGATCGACGCCGAGGGTCAGCCGTTCCACTCCCCGGAGGCGAACGCGGCGCTGTTCGACGCCCTGCTGGCCGACCTGCGCCCCGACGTCGAGGTGCTCGACCTCTCGTACAACATCAACGACCCCGCTTTCGCCGACGCGATCGCAGACCTGCTGGTGGGCATGGCGAGAGCGCAGGTGCCGTCATGACCGCCCCGGGGCGGGCCGGTGCACGCGCCGCCGTCGCGACCGACGCGGCGCCCCCCGCGATCGGCCCCTACAGCCAGGCCGTGGCGCACGGCGACGTGCTGTACTGCTCCGGCGCTCTGCCGCTGGAGCTCGACGGATCGCTGCGTGCCGGAACGGCCGCCGAGCAGACGACTCGCTGCCTGCAGAACCTCGCCGCGCTCTGCGAGGCCGCCGGCGCCCCTCTCGCCGGCGCGCTGCGCCTGACCGTCTACACGACCGTGTTGGACGAGTTCGCCGACATCAACACCGCGTACGCGAGGTTCTTCGGGCAGGCTCCGCCCGCCCGCGTCACGATCGGGGTCGCCGCCCTGCCCAAGGGCGCGCTCGTGGAGATCGACGCGATCGTGGCGCTGGGCTGACGTGGCCGCCGCGCGGGCGGACGTGCGCGGCGAACTCGTTCGGAACGCCGCGTCGCTACGACGTGCCGCCCTCTTGCGGGCGGGTCATCGGTCTTCCTCGTCGCGCGCAGAGCAGCTGTCGTCGTCGCAGCATGACGCGCTCGTCTGCGCGGACGGGATCGAGGCGGCGGTGGCGCTGCCGGCGATTGGCAGTGCAACGGGCGCGGCCTGGGCGGGCTCGCCGGCCCGCGGCACCTGGACGACGGCGAGCGGGGCGGGAGCGGGCACGGCCGCCGGCGAGGGTGCGGGTGCCTGCGCCGCGCGGCGCGGCGGCGCGGTCAGGATCGGGATGCCTCGCATGCGTCCGCCGGGCGTGCCGATCAGCACGCGCAGGCCCCACAGCACGACGACGAGCGAGGCGCCGACGTCGGTCGCGACCGCGGCCCACAGCGGCAGCAGGCCGAACGCGAGCAGGCCGGCGGCGACGAGCTTGGTCGCGAGCGAGAACGCGATGTTGGCGCGGACGGTCGCGCGGGTCCAGCGCGCGAGGCCGATCAGGCCGGCGACCTTGCGCGGGTCGTCGCCCATCAGCGCGACGTCGGCGACCTCGATCGCGGTGTCGCTGCCGGCGCTGCCCATCGCGATCCCGAGCGTCGCGCTCGCGAGCGCGGGCGCGTCGTTGACGCCGTCGCCGACCATCGCGACGCCGTCGCCCAGTTCGCCGAGCAGCCGCGCCTTGTCCTCGGGCAGCGCGTCGGCGCGGACCTCGCTGATGCCGGCCTGTCGTGCGACGGCGTCTGCGCTGGCGGCGTTGTCGCCGGTGATCAGGACGGTGCGCGTGATCGCCAGGCGGGCGAGCTGCGCGGTCGCCTCGCGCGCTTCCGGGCGGGACGGGTCGGCGAGGCCGAGCACACCGATCGGCACGTCGTCGCGCGTGACGACGATTGCGGTCTGGCCGTCGTCGCGGCGGTCGGCGAGCAGGCGCTCGACGCGGGCGGTCAGGGGCGTGGGGGAGAACATCGCGGGCTTGCCGATCGCGATCTCGCTGCCGTGCACGCGGCCGGTCGCGCCGAACCCGGTGCGCGCCTGGAACTCCTCGACGTCGCCGATCGTCAGTCCGCGCTCACGGGCGGCGGCGACGATCGCGGCGGCCAGCGGGTGCTCGGAGCCGGCTTCGAGTGCGGCCGCGAGCGCCAGCACACGGTCCTCGTCGCCGTCCAGCGCGTCGAGCGCGACGAGCTGTGGGCGGCCGGCGGTGAGCGTGCCGGTCTTGTCGAACGCGACCGTCTGGATCGTCGCGGCGCGCTCAAGCTGCTCGCCGCCCTTGACCAGCACCCCGGCGGCCGACGCGCGGCCGAGCGCGGAGACGATCGTCACGGGCGTCGAGAGCACCAACGCGCAGGGGCAGGCGAGGATCAGCAGCGCGAGCGCGGAGTAGAAGCTGTCGGAGAAGCTCGTGTCGAGCAGCAGCGGCGGCAGCGCGGCGACGAGGACCGCGAGCGCGATCACGATCGGCGTGTAGATGCGCGCGAACGTGTCGACCCAGCGCTCGGACGGCGAGCGCCGGCTCTGCGCCTCGATCACGAGCTTGCCGATGCGCGCGAGCGTCGTGTCGCCCGGCGCCGAGGCGACGGTGACCAGCAGCCGGCCCTGCGCGTTGAGCGTGCCGGCGAAGACGCGGTCGCCGGGCTCCTTGTCGACCGGGACCGACTCGCCGGTGATCGGCGCCTGGTCGATCGCGGAACGTCCCTCCAGCACGGTCCCGTCGGCCGGCAGCCGCTCGCCCGGCCGGATCACGACGACGTCGCCGATCTCCAGCGCCGACGCCGCGACCTCCGTCTCACGGCCGTCGGCCGCGCGGATGCGGGCGCGCTCCGGGGCGAGCGTGACGAGCCCCGCCAGCTCGCTGCGGGCGCGCGCGACCGCGCGCCCCTCCAGCCACTCGCCGATCGAGAACAGCACGACGACGAGCGCGGCTTCCATCCACGCGCCGATCGCGATCGCGCCGATGCTCGCGACGGTCATCAGGAACTTGATCTCCGGCCGGCGCGTCGTCCACAGCGCGACCAGGCCGGAGCGCGCGATCGGACCGATCCCGACCGCGACCGCGGCGCCATAGATCCACGCTGCGGGCAGGCTGGTCGCGAGGTCCACGACCACGGCCAGCAGCAACAGCACGGAGGCGACCGCGGTCAGCACGTCCGCGCCGGCCCAGCGACGCCAGCCGTTTGTCGGTGCCGCTTCGCCCGCCTCGTCCCGGACCCTGTAGCCCAGGCGCTCGACGCGCCGCTCGACGGCAGCGCGGTCGAACCCGACCGGCTCGTGCTCGACCAGCATCTGGCCGGTCGTGAAGCTGACGTCGACGCCGGTCACCGACGGCAGCCGTCCGACGGCGTTGGAGATCGTCCGCGCGCAGTCGGCGCAGTCCATCCCGTCGACCTCGATCCGGGTGTGCACGTAGTGCTCGCAGAGCCCCTCGCGGGCTTCCTCCAACGCTTCGCGCACGCACGCCGTCGAGCAGCGCTCGGGATCGAACCCGACCACGACGCGATCCCCGGCCGACGGCGCGACCGACGCGACGCCGTCATGCCCGGCGATCGTCTCGCACAGGCGATCGGCGCACTCGCCGCACTCCTCCGGCGCCCGCAGCGGAAGCTCGACGGTCGACGTGCTCATGCGCGCCGCCAAGACGGGCTCGTCAGAACGTGCTGCGAACAGACCATGAATCCACCATGGGGCTCATCTGCGCGGATGTCAAGATGACGTGCCGAACGCGCAAAGAGGACTCATTCCCGTGATGCCCCGACGACACGATCGAGGGCGCGGCTCGCGGGCGAGACCATCGCGGCCGCGGCGGTCACAGCGGCCGCAGGCACGACGGCTCGCGCGTGGTTCATGCGATCACCTCCGCCGCCGGCCGGCGTGGGCTGAGCCGGCGTCCGTCGTCGTTGCGCGGATACCCGATGCGGAAGGCGGCCAGCGGCTCGGTCCCCGCGGGGACGAGCGCCTGGATCGCGTCGCCGAAGCGCGGCGCGAGGTCGAGCTGCCGCTCGCGGTCGGCGCGTTCGGTGATCTGGTTCATGTGCTGCAGCGAGAGGCCGTTGGCGGCGGTCCAGAGGTGGATCCGCTGCAGCAGCCGGCCGCCGGTCATGCGCTGGGCGTCGTCGCGCGCGTCGGGGACGGTCACGATGCGCGTGACGGCCGCGGCGGCGGAGACCATCAAAGCGCCGATCCGCCGAAGCTGCGCCGGCGCGCTGAACCACCGCACGCGGGCGTGCGGGAGCCCGTCGGCGAGCGCGCTCATCGCGGCGAGGTCGGCGGCCGGGACCGGCCGCCCGTCGTAGCGGCTGCGGTCGGTGTGGCGGTGCGGGATCGCGCGGTACAGGGCGCCGGCCTGGCGCGGGCCGCCGGACAGCTCGACGCGCGCGGCGTGGACGGGCTCGCCCGCCGTCGGCTGCAGGCGCAGGCGCGCGCCGTAGCCGTGCGCCGGCGCTGCCAGCAGCAGGTTCTCCAGCGCCGCGCCGAGGCCGACCTGCAGCTCGCGGCCGAACGGGTCGAGCGCGCCGGTCGGGCGATTGCGGTCGGCGAACAGGTCGATCTGGTCGTCGCTGACGCGGAACGCCCACGCCTGGCTGTTGTGCGGGTTGGGCGCGAGCACCGCGGCCGCGACGAGTGCCGCCGGCCCCTCGCCGCGCTCCCACTCGCGCCACGCGTCGTAGGCGGTGCCGTCGCCGGTCGAGAAGACGCCGTTGTCGTAGACGCGGTAGCCGACCCCGCCGGCACCGACGACGACCGCGCCCGCGCCCGCCCCGGCCCGACGCAGGAACGTGCGGCGCGAGACACCGGCGGTCGCCGGCGCCTCCTCACGCGCGAGGAGGCGCCGCTCGCGCTCGGCCGCCTCGTGCGGCCCGCCGCCCGTGACCTGTGACGAGCGGTTCATGGCACGGCTCAGAAGAGGCCCTGCGCGTGCTCGTCGTAGCTGACGAGGAGGCACTTGGTCTGCGTGTAGTAGTCGAGCATCATCTTGTGGTTCTCGCGTCCGACGCCGGAGGCCTTGTAGCCGCCGAAGGCGGCGTGGGCGGGGTAGGCGTGGTAGCAATTGGTCCAGACGCGGCCGGCCTTGATCGCGCGGCCGACGCGGAAGGCGCGGCTGCCGTCACGGGTCCAGACGCCGGCGCCGAGGCCGTAGATCGTGTCGTTGGCGATCGCGATCGCCTCCGCCTCGTCCTTGAACGTGGTGACGGCGAGCACGGGGCCGAAGATCTCCTCCTGGAAGACGCGCATGTCGTTGGTGCCCTTCAGCACCGTCGGCTGGTGGAAGTAGCCGCCGGCGAGCTCGCCCTCGAGCTGCGGACGCTCGCCGCCGATCAGCACCTCCGCGCCCTCCTCGCGGCCGATCCGCACGTAGCGCTCGACCGTCTCGCGCTGCGCGGCGGAGACCTGCGGGCCGACCTGCGTGGAGAGGTCGAGCGGGTCGCCCTGGGAGATCGCGCGGATGCGCTCCAGGCAGCGCTCCATGAAGGCGTCGTAGATCGACTCCTGCACGAGCGCGCGCGACGGGCAGGTGCAGACCTCGCCCTTGTTGAACGCGTACAGCACGAGCCCCTCGATCGCCTTGTCGAAGAAGGCGTCGTCGCGGTCCATCACGTCGGCGAAGAAGATGTTCGGCGACTTGCCGCCCAGCTCTGTCGTCGAGGGGATGATCCGCTCGGCGGCGTAATGCATGATCTGGCGCCCGACGTCGGTCGAGCCGGTGAAGGCGATCTTCGCGATCCGCTCGTTGGTCGCGAGCGCCTCGCCGATCTGGCCGCCCGGTCCGTTGACGACGTTCAGCACGCCGGGCGGGACGATCTCGCCGATCACGCGCATCAGCTCGAGGATCGACCACGGCGTCGGGCTCGCCGGCTTCACGACGGTGCAGTTGCCGGCCGCCAGCGCCGGGGCGATCTTCCACGCCGCCATCAGCAGCGGGAAGTTGAACGGGATGATCTGCCCGACGACGCCGAGCGGCTCCTTGAAGTGGTACGCGTACGTGCTCGCGTCGATCTCGGAGATCGCGCCCTCCTCGGCGCGGATCACGCCGGCGAAGTAGCGGAAGTGGTCGATCGCCAACGGCAGGTCGGCGCCGATCGTCTCGCGCACCGGCTTGCCGTTGTCCCACGTCTCCGCGACCGCGAGTCGCTCGAGGTTCGCCTCCATCGCGTCGGCGACGGCGTTGAGGACGGCGGCGCGCTCGGCCGGCGAGCGCAGCGCCCAGGCGTCCTTGGCCGCGTGGGCGGCGTCGAGCGCCAGCTCGATGTCGGCCGGTGTCGAGTCGGCGACCTCGCAGAAGACCTCGCCGGTGACCGGCGTGCGGTTGGCGCGGTAGCGGCCCTCGACGGGCGCGACCCATTCGCCGCCGATGAAGTTGTCGTAGCGCGCCTGCAACTCGACGAGGCTGCCGGGGTTGCCGGGCGCCGCGAACGCGGTCTTTTCGATCGTTGCCATGGTTGATTCCTCCGGAGTGGGTGAGGGCGGGCGTCAGACCGACGCGGTCGCGGTCGCCGTCGTGACCGTCGACACCTGCGGCTGCATGCGGAAGACGAGACGCGGGGATTCGGCGGTGCCGTCGAGCACCTGGGCGATCGCCTCGTTGACGTCTTCGAGGTCGCGCTCGGCGCGCTCGACGCGCGTGAGGCCGCGGGCGTGCAGCGCGAAGACCTCTTCGAGGTCGCGGTGGGTGCCGACGATCGATCCCTTCAGCGTGAGGCCGCCGAGGACGGTCTCGAAGATCGGCAGCTGCATCTCGTTGTGAGCCGGGAGGCCGACGCAGACGAGCGTGCCGCCGCGCGCGAGCGAGCGGTGCGCCTGCTCGAAGGCGGACGGGTTGACGGCGGTCGAGATCGCGACATCGGCGCCGCCGAGGCGCTCGATCGCGGCGACGGGATCTTGCTCGGCGGCGTTCACGAGGTGGGTGGCGCCGACCGCCTGGGCGCTGTGCAGGCGCTGGTTGTTGACGTCGACGGCGACGACCTCCGCGCCGAGGATGCGGGCGTACTGGATCGCGAGGTGGCCGAGGCCGCCGGCGCCGAAGACGGCGACGACGTCGGAGGAGCGCGCGCCGGATACCTTGACGGCCTTGTAGGTCGTGACGCCGGCGCAGGTGAGCGGCGCGGCGTCGAGCGGATCGATCGCCTCGGGGACGCGCACGACGTGGCGGGCGTAGCCGAGCGCGTAGTCGGCGAAGCCGCCGTTGATCGAGTAGCCGGTGTTCTGCTGCTCAGGGCAGAGCGTCTCGCGGCCGCTGTTGCAGTAGCGGCAGCTGCCGCAGGCGTAGCCCAACCA
Source organism: Conexibacter sp. CPCC 206217 (assembly GCF_030646165.1). Lineage (GTDB taxonomy): Bacteria > Actinomycetota > Thermoleophilia > Solirubrobacterales > Solirubrobacteraceae > Conexibacter. Next base: position 134,596 of record NZ_JAUTDO010000011.1, read on the forward strand.
CGGGATCGCGACGCGCATGCCGGCTTCGAGGCCGTGCATGTTGCCGGCGCCGAGCTGCTCGATGCGCCCGACGCCCTCGTGGCCGGGGATGAACGGCGGCGCCGGCTTGACCGGCCACTCGCCGCGCGCGGCGTGGATGTCGGTATGGCACAGCCCCGACGCCTCGATCCGCACGAGCACCTGATCGGTGCCGGGTGTGGGCGTGGGGACCTCGTCGATCGACAGCGGCTGATCGAAGGCATGGACGACGGCGGCGCGCATTTCGGGGCTCCTCGGTGGCGGAACGGGTGACATGAGCACCGTCCCACCGCGCCGCGCGGCGGTCATCCGGGGCCGCTGCGCGTCGCGTCTCCGTAGTTGTCCTCAAGGCCCCTGCGGGTCCCCGGCAGGTCGGCGCGGGCGCCATGCCGATCCTTTGACTTCGCCGCAGGCGCGGCCTACGGTCGTCGCTCTGATGGATTTCGGGACGCTGGTGGTGATCGTGCTCGCCGGGCTCGGCGGGCCGCTGCTGGGCGTCGTCGGGCACCGTTTCGTGCCGGTCGTGATCGGCGAGATCCTCGCCGGCGTCCTGGTCGGGCCGTCGTTGCTCGGCGTCGTCGACCCGGCGGACCCGACGGTCGCCTTCCTCGCGCAGGTCGGGTTCGCGATGCTGATGCTGACGGTCGGCATGCACCTGCCCCTGCGCGACCGCCGGCTGCGTGCGTCGCTGCGCGGCGGCGCGCTGCTGGCCGCGATCGTCGGCCTGCTCGCGATCCCCGCCGGGGCGCTCGCGGCGGCGATCGTCGGCGGCGGGCACGCGGCGATCTACGCCGTCCTGCTCGCATCGGGATCGGCCGCGGTGCTGCTGCCGGCGCTGGAGGAGGCGCGCATCGAGAGCGACGAGGCGCTGACCGTGATGGCGCAGGTGACGATCGCCGACGTGATCACGATCCTGTCGGTCCCGATCGTGCTGCAGCCCGACCGGGTCGGGCACGCGGCGCTCGCGAGCGTCCTGATCGTCGGTTGCGCGCTCGTGCTGGTCGCGTGCGCGCGGCTGGTCGCGCGCGGAGCGTGGACGCAGCGCGTGCGGCGCCTGTCGAAGTCGCGCCGCTGGGCGCTCGACCTGCGGCTCTCGCTGCTGGTGCTGTTCCTGCTCGCGTGGATCGCGCAGGAGAGCGGCACGAGCGTGCTGATCGCCGGCTTCGCCGCAGGCGTCCTGGTCGCGGTGCTCGGCGGTCCCAAGCGCCTCTCGACGCAGACCCGCGGCGTTGCCGACGGCTTCTTCGTCCCGCTCTACTTCGTCGTGCTCGGCGCCGGGCTCGACGTCGGCGGCCTCCTGCGCGACCCCGAGCTGCTCGCGCTCGTCGCCGCGCTCGCGGCGCTGACCGTCGCGATCCGGCTGGTCGCCGTGCGCACGGTGCGTGTGCGTCCCGCGGCTGCGCTGGCCAGCAGCGCGCAGCTCGGCGTGCCCGCGGCGATCGCGTCGCTCGGCCTCGCCGAGCATGTCCTCTCCGCGTCGATCGCGACGGCGATCGTCGCCGCGGCGTTGATCAGCCTCGCGGTCGCCACCGTCGGCGTCGAACGTCTCGCGGCGACGTCGTTGACGGCGACGATCTCGAGGTCGGCGCCGCGCTCGTGAGCGGAGCGCAGGAAGGCGCGGCCGATGCGGCCGAAGCCGTTGATCGCGACGCGGGCGGTCATGAGAGCCTCGCGTCGGCGGTGGTCTGGGTCGGGCGCGACATTTCGTCGGCGTCGAGGGCCGCGCCGCGCGGCAGCACGAGCAACGGGCAGGCGGCGTGGCGGATCAGGTGCGTCGAGACCGAGCCCAGCAGGACGCGGCGCAGCGGGCCGTAGGCGCGCGAGCCGAGCACGAGCAGGTCGTACTCGTGCGAGTGCTCGGCGAGGTACTGCGGCGGCAGGCCGCCAGGGGTCTCGACGACCACGTCGACGCCACTGCCGTCGAGCTGCACGACGGCGTCGCGCACGTCGCGGGACTCCGAGTCGTGGACGGCGTCGATGTAGTCCTGGTAGGCGCTCGCGGCCATCGGCGCGGGTATGTAGATGCCCGGATTCGGTCTCAGGACCGAGATCGCGTGGACCGTCGCGCCCGCGGCGCGGCCCAGCTCGACCGCGGCGGCGAGCGCCTCGCGCGACTCGGGTGCGCCGTCGTAACCGACGCCGATCGTGGCGAGCGCGTGGGTCCCGGCGTCCGCGTAGCCCGCCGGCGCGACGGCGATCGCGCACGGCGCGCCGTGCAGCAGCTGCTCAGGCCCGCTGCCGACCAGCACGCGGCCGAGCGCGCCGTGGCTGCTGGAGCCGACGACGATGATCTCGGCGCCGCGCTCCTCGGCGAGCCGGTAGAGCCCCTCCGCGGTCGAGCGGCCGGGCTGCACGACCAGCTCGGGCGCGGGGTCATCGGCGAGCGCGCGCACGTCGGCGAGCTTGCGCTCAGCCTCCTGCGTCAGCACTCGCGCGACCTCCTCGCCGCGCTCGACGGTCGCGGGCGCGATGTAGACGTGCGCGGCGATCAGCTGTGCGCCGCTCGTGCGCGCCAGCAGCGCGCCGAGCGCGAGCGCGTCACGGGCGCGGTCGGAGCCGTCGTAGCCGACGATGATCGTGCGGTCCATGTGAATGCGTCTCCAGGCGTCGATGGCGGTCAGCGGATGCGACTCGTCCATCCTCGACGCGGCGGCGGCGCGCGCCATCCGCCCCGAGCGCGCGACCGTCTCCGTGATCGGAGGCGCTGCTGGATCCGTAGTTGTCCGCAGCGCGCTGGGGAGCCGGGGCGGATGCCGGCGGCGGCTGCCGTTGGGAAGCTGCCTCCATGGCTGACACGAGGAGCATCGAGCCGCTGGAGGAGCAGCTGAACGCCGCGCGCAGCGGCACCGTGCTGGTCGTTCACGCCAGCCGCAACGGCGCCACGCGCGGCGTCGCGCAGCGCATCGCCGAACGCCTGCAGGAGCGCGGCCGGCCGGTCGACCTGCGCGCCGCCGACGAGCTTGCCGACTTCACGCCGTACGACGCCGTCGTGCTGGGCAGCGCGATCTACGATCGCAGCTGGCTGCCGCGCGCCGAGACGCTCGTGCGCCGCAACCTCGGCGCGCTCGCCGGGCGACCCGTCTGGCTCTTCAGCCTCGGCTCGATCCCTGACACGCGACCGCTCGTCGGCCGGCTGGCGAAGCACAGCCCGAAGGGCATCCGCGCGATCGAGGACGCGATCCGCCCGCGCGGCTACCGCGTCTTCGGCGGGGTCATACGACGTGAGCAGTGGCCCTGGTACGGGCGCCTGCTGGTTCGCGCCACCGGCGGGCATGTCGGCGACAACCGCGACTGGGACGAGATCGACGCCTGGGCGGCGGAGATCTCGCGCGCCCTGCGCGCCGCTTGAGGGACAGGCTGATGATCGCTGCGACCAGCGAGCAGCGGCTGCGCGAGCTGTCGGATCGCTGCGGGGTGGCGCGGCGATGAGCACGGTCGCCAACGCGCCCGTCGACATCGCCCTGCGCGACGGCTCGACGCTGCGGCTGCGGCCGGTGCGCGCCGACGACGAGCCCGCGATCCTCGCGCTGCTGCAGGCGCTCGACGCCGACGACCGCGCACTGCGCTTCTTCAGCGCCGGCGCGAACCTCCGCTTCGCGGCGCACTCGGCCGCGGCGGTCGACGAGGCCGGTCGCTGGGGCGTCGTGGCGGTCGCGGCCGACGACACGACGGTGCTCGGGCACGGCTGCGCGATCCGCGTCGCGCCTGGCGCGCCGGCCGCGGAGGTCGCGTTCGTGGTCGCGCGCGAGCTGCGCGGGGAGGGGATCGCGACGGCGATGCTCGCGCTGCTCGCCGAGCACGCGCGGTCCGCCGGCATCGAGTGGCTGACCGCCGTCGTGCTGCCCGAGAACCACGCGATGATCGAGGTCTTCCACGAGAGCGGGCTTCAGCCGGAGGTGCGGGTCGCGGCCGGTGAGCTGCATCTGACGATGCCGGCCGAGCTGGGGGAGAGCGCCCGCGAGCGCTACGACCTGCGCGACGCGGAGGCCGCCGCCGCGGCGGTCGCGCATGTGCTGCGACCGCAGTCCGTCGCCGTCGTGGGGGCATCCGACAGACCGGGATCGGTCGGGGGCGCCGTGCTGCACAACCTCGTCGAGGGCGGCTACAGCGGCCGTCTGCACGCGGTCAACCGGCGTGGCGGCACGGTCGGCGGGCTGCCGGCGGCCCGCTCGCTCGGCGAGATCGGGGAGCCGCTCGACCTCGTCGTGATCGCGATCCCCGCCGTTGGCGTGCTCGACGCGGCGCGCGACTGCGCGGCGCACGGCGCACACGCGCTGGTCGTGCTCTCCGACGGCTTCGGCGAGGCGGGCGAGGAGGGCCGTGCGCGTCAGCGCGAGCTGGTCGAGATCTGCCGCCGCGCCGGAATGCGGCTGGTCGGGCCCAACTGCCTGGGCGTGCTCAACACCGACCCGGCGATACGGCTCGACGCGACCTTCGCGCCGACGCAGCCGCCGCCCGGCCACGTCGCGTTCCTGTCGCAGAGCGGGGCGCTCGGGATCGCCGTGATCGACACCGCGCGCGAGCTGGGCATCGGCCTCTCGTCGTTCGTGTCGGTCGGCGACAAGGCGGACCTGTCGGGCAACGACTTCCTCGCCTTCTGGGAGCGGGATCCGGACACCGACGTCGTGCTGCTCTACCTCGAGTCGTTCGGCAACCCGCGCAAGTTCTCGCGCGTCGCGCGCCGGGTCGCGCGGAGCAAGCCGATCGTCGCCGTCAAGGGCGGGCGCTCCTCTGCCGGCGCGGCTGCGGCCGGCTCCCACACGGGTGCCTTGCTGGCCGGGTCTGACGCGACCGTGCAGGCGCTCTTCCGCCAGGCCGGCGTGATCCCGACCGACACGCTCGGCGAGCTGTTCGACGTCGCCGCGCTGCTGGCCACGCAGCCCGCGCCGCGCGGTCGGCGGGTCGGGATCGTGACCAACGGCGGGGGTCTCGGGATCCTCTGCGCCGACGCCTGCGCGGCCGCCGGGCTCGACGTCGTCGCGCTGTCGCAGCCGCTGCGCCAGCGCCTGGGCGACGGCCTGCGCGCGGGCGCCGCGGTGCGCAATCCGATCGACCTGCTGGCGGCGGCCGCACCCGACGACTTCGAGCGCACGATCGCGCAGCTGGGCGCCAGCGGCGAGGTCGACGCGGTGATCGCGCTCTACGTGCCGCCGATGGTGAGCGAGCCGGCGGAGGTCGCGAGCGCGATCGCGCGCGGCGCCGGCGCGGCCGGCGTCCCCGTCGCGGCGGTGCTGACGATGGCCGCCGCGCCGACCGAGTCGCTCGCGGGTCTGCTGCCGGTCTACCGCTTCCCGGAGAACGCGGTGCGCGCCGTCGCGCGCGCGGCTGGATATGGGGTGTGGCTGGAGCGGGAGAGTGGCGCGGGAGCGGCTTGTCCGCCCGGTGCGAGCCCCGCGTTGGACACGCGCCAGGCGCCGGGCGCCCGCCCCGCGCCGGACGCCGCCTCCGCGCCGGACGCCGGTCGTGCGGCCGCCGCGATCGCGCGCGGGCTCGCGCGTGGTCCGGGCTGGCTTGCGCCGGAGGAGGTGGCGGAGCTGCTCGACGCCTACGGGATCGCGCGGGCGCCGCAGCGGGTCGTCGCGAGCGCGCGGGCGGCGGGCGAGGCGGCGCGCGCACTGGGCGGCACCGTCGCGCTGAAGGCGGTCGCCGACGGGCTCGTGCACCGCACCGACGCCGGCGCGGTCCAGATCGGGCTGCGCTCGCCGACCGCTGTCGTGCGCGCGGCGCGCACGATGCGGCGCCGGCTCGCCGACGCAGGTCTTGACGTACGCGGCTTCGTCGTGCAGGCGATGGCCGAGCCCGGCGTCGAGCTGCTCGCCGGCGTCGTCGCCGACCCGGTCTTCGGTCCGGTCGTGGCATGCGCTGCAGGCGGCACGACCGCCGAGCTGCAGGCGGACAGCGCCGTCCGGCTTACTCCGCTGAGCGCGGACCAGGCCGGCGAGATGCTGCGCGAGCTGCGCTGCTTCGGCCTGCTCGACGGCTACCGCGGCGCGCCGCGCTGCGACGTCGAGTCAGTCGAGCGGCTGCTGGTACGGCTCGGCGCGCTCGCAGACGCGCACCCGGAGATCGCCGAGCTGGAGTGCAACCCGCTGATCGCCGCTCCTGACGGCGCGGTCGTCGTCGACGCGCGTGTGCGCATCGCGCCCGCTCCGGCACGTCTCCCGCAGCCGGCGCTGCGGCGGCCGTAGCACGCGCGGGCCGCGAGCAGCGCGGCGCGGCGGCCGCGCAGGCGTCCGTCGCTTCCGGACGGATCAGCTGCCGTCCGTGTCGATGAGTTTGTGGTTGAGGGCGTAGCGGACGAGTTCGGCGCGGGTGGAGCGGCGGACCTTTTGTTGGATGTGGGCGCGGTGGGATTCGACGGTGCGGACGCTGAGGAAGAGGTGGGTGGCGATTTCGTTGTTGGTGTGGCCGAGGGCGATGAGGCGCAGGACTTCGAGTTCGCGTTCGGTGAGGTCGTCGGGTGGGCCGCTGGGTGGGGGTTCGGCGGCCATGCGGGCGCCGAGTTCGGGGTTGAGGTAGGTGCGGCCTTGGTGGGCGAGGCGGACGGCTTGGACGAGTTCGTCGTCGGCGGCTTCTTTGAGGACGTAGCCGCGGGCGCCGGAGCGCAGTGCTTCGCGTGCGAAGGCGGGGTCTTGTTGCATGGTGAGGACGACGATGGCGGTTTGGGGGAGTTCTTTGACGAAGCGGGGGATCGCTTGGAGGCTGGGTTCGCCGGGCATGTTGAGGTCGAGTACGAGGATGTGGGGGTGGTGGGCGCGGACGGCGCGCATGGCGGCGGGGATGTCGCCGGCTTCGGCGAGGACCTCGATGTCGGGCTCGGCGTCGAGCACCATTCTCAGGCCCGCGCGCACGACGCGGTGGTCGTCTGCAAGCACGACGCGAATCGGCTCGGCGGTTGTATCGGACTCGCTCATCCGCAGGACCATACGCGTGCCGGCACCAACGGTGAAGCGCACACCGCACGGGTGCGAACCCGTGGTTTCCACGGTTGCGGCCCCGCTCAGTAGTTTCCCGCCATACGACTCGCGGCGCACCCCGATGGCAGCCGGCCCGTGCGGTCGTAGCCTCCGACGATGCTCCAGTCCAAGCCACCTTCAGGTCGCCGCGTGCTGATCGCCGGCGGCGGCGTCGCGGCGATCGAGACGGTGCTGGCGCTGCGCGCGGCGTCGGGCGGCGTCGCGTTCGACGTGACCGTGCTCGCGCCCGGCAGAGACCTCGTCTACCGGCCGCTGTCGGTCGGCGAGCCGTTCGGCCGCCCGCTGCTGAAGCGCTACGCGCTCGATGCGATCTGCGCTGATCTCGGCGCAACGCTCGTGCACGACGTCCTCGGCGCCGTCGACGGCTACCGCAAGACGGTCACGACCGGCAGCGGCATCGAGTTGGGCTACGACGCGCTCGTGGTCGCAACCGGCGCACGCGCCACCGAATCGCTGCCGAATGCCTTCACGTTCTTCGCCGACACCGATCCGGAGGACTTCCAGTGGATCGTGCGCGAGGTCGAGGAGGGCGTGACGCGAACGATCGCGTTCGTCGTCCCGCTCACCAGCGGCTGGCCGCTGCCGCTCTACGAGCTGGCGCTGATGACCGCGGAGCGGGCGTGGGCGGTCGGTGCGGGCGACGTCGCCTTCACGCTCGTCACGCCCGAGGACTCGCCGTTGGCGATCTTCCAGGGTGCGGGCAGCCACGCCGTCGCGCGTCTGCTGGGAGTCGCCGGCATCGAGGTCGAGTCGAACACCTACGCCCACGACTACGACGGCCGTGTCGTGCGGCTGTCGCCGGGCGACCGCCGACTCGCCGCCGATCGCGTGGTGGCACTTCCATCCCTGAGCGGCCCGGACATCGCCGGCCTCCCACTCGATGCCAACCGCTTCGTACGCGTCGACGACCACGGTCGCGTGCCCGGCCTCGACGGGGTCTACGCCGTCGGCGACGCGACGACCTTCGCGATCAAGCAGGGCGGCATCGCGGCCCAGCAGGCCGACGCCGTCGCTGCGCTGATCGCGCGCGGCTCCGACGTCGACGCCGCGCGTCAGCCGGCGCCGCGCCCGCACCTGCGCGCGATATTGCTGACTGGCAGAGACCCGCTCTACCTGACCGCGACGATCACCGGCGGGGAGAGCATCACGTCCAACGCGTCGCGCGACTGCCCGTGGTGGCCGCCGCACAAGATCGCGGCGCGCCACCTCGCGCCCTACCTTGCCGACCACGAGCAGCGCGGCGCGGCACCCGTGCTCGACCTCCACCGCGGGTGATCTCCGACGGCCCGGTGCAGTCGCTCGACGGCGGCGCGCGCGGGCGGGGCGGTGCCGGGGGTGCCGACGGCGGCCGCGGCGGCCGCGACACCGTAGCGGCAGGCGGCTTCAAGCGGCCAGCCGCGCGCGAGCGCGAGCAGCAGCGCGCCGGCAAACGCATCGCCGCCGCCGACGGCGCTGACGACGTCGACACGCGGCGGGCGGATCTCGAACTGCGCGTCGGCGCAGGTGACGAGCGCGCCGCGCTCGCCGAGCGTCACGACCACGACCTCGGCTCCGCCGCTGCCGACGATCTCGGCGGCGAGCGCGCGGCGCTCGTCGTCGGTCACCGCGCGGCCGTGGCCGGCGAGCGCGTCGAACTCGCGCCAGTTCGGCTTGATCAGATGGACGCCCGCACGCAGCGCCGCTTCGAGCGCGGGCCCGTTGGTGTCGAGCACGAATCGCGCGCCGGCGCCTCTCACGGCGCGCGCGAGCCGCGCGTAGCCGTCGGCCGGGACACCGGGCGGCAGGCTGCCGCTGGCGAGCACGAGCGCGCCGGGGCTGCCTGCGGCCGCCTCGACGGTCGCCGCGAACGCGCGTCGCCACTCGGCCGGCGACAGCGTCGGGCCGGGCAACACGAAACGGTACTGCTGGCCGCTGGCCTGGTCGTGCACGGCGAAGCTCTCACGCGTCTCGCCTTCGATCGGGATCGCCTGCTGCGGGACCCGCCCGACGTCGAGCAGCCGCTGCAACCGCCGGCCGACGTTGCCGCCGCTGCAGTGGACGGCGAGCGCGTGCCCGCCGAGCGCGGCGATCGTGCGGGCGGCGTTGAGGCCGCCGCCGCCGGGGTCGAGCCGTTCAGGCCCGCACCGCAGCTTGATCGCGGGCACGACGTCGGCCACCGACGTGGTCACGTCGAGCGCGGGATTGAGCGTGAGCGTGACGATCGTCTTCATGGCCGCAGGGCCACCTTCACGACGTCGTCGCGCTGGTTGCCGAACAGGTCGTAGGCCTCGTCGATCGAGTGCCGCAGATCGTCGTCGGCGTCATCTGCACGATCGCGTCGTTGGGCCCGCAGTGGGGCAACGGCCGCTCCTCCAGGACGATCCGCTCGTGGCCTTCGAAGACCGCGGCCTTCATCGTGTCGGACATCAGTCGCTCCTCTCGAGTTGGCGGTCAGTCGCGACCGCGGCGTAGGCGTCGGTCTCGTCGAGCGTCTCGCGCTGCAGCAGCGTTGCGGCGAGCGCGTCGAGCTGGGCGCCGTGGTCGCTCAGCAGGCGCGTGACGCGCTCGTGGACGTCGTCCAGCAGCCGTCGCACCTCTTCGTCGAGCAGCTGCTGCAGGTCGGGCGAGAGCGTCGCGCCGTACGGTTGCTGCTGCCCCTCGGGCGGCAGCGCGACGAGTGGGCCGAAGCGGTCGCTCATGCCCCAGCGGCCGACCATGCTGAGCGCGAGCGCGGTCGCCTGGCGCAGGTCGTCCTCGGCGCCGGTCGTGACCTCGTCGAATCTCAGCTCCTCCGCGACGCGCCCGCCCATCAGGACCGCGAGCTTGCCGGTCAGATACGCGCGGTCGTAGCTGAAGCGGTCGGCCTCGGGCGCGGACAGCGTCACGCCGAGCGCCGCGCCGCGCGGGATGATCGAGATCTTGCGGACGGGATCCGCGCCGGGCGTCAGCATCGCCACGAGCGCGTGCCCCGACTCGTGCACAGCCGTGCGGCGGCGGTCTTCCAGCTCGAGCATGATGCGGCGCTCGCTGCCGAGCAGCAGCTTCTCCAGCGCGTCGCCGAAGTCGCGCTCGGTGACCTCGTCGCGGCCGCGGCGGGCAGCCAGCAGCGCTGCCTCGTTGACGATGTTGGCGAGGTCGGCGCCGACCATCCCGATCGTCGTCGACGCGAGCTGATCGAGGTCGACCTCGGCTGCGAGCGGGACCGAGCGCGTGTGGACGGCGAGGATCTCTCGCCGCCCCGCCGTGTCGGGCGGCTGGATCGCGATGCGGCGGTCGAAGCGCCCCGGCCGCAGCAGCGCCGTGTCGAGGATCTCGGGACGGTTGGTCGCCGCCAGCACGATCACACCGATCGAGGTGTCGAAGCCGTCCATCTCCGTGAGGATCTGGTTCAGGGTCTGCTCGCGCTCGTCGCTGCCGCCGACCCCGCCGGCGCCCGAGCTGCGGGAGCGGCCGATCGCGTCGAGCTCGTCGATGAAGACGATCGCCGGCGCGGCCTGCTTGGCCTTCGCGAACAGGTCGCGCACGCGGGAGGCGCCGACGCCGACGTACAGCTCGACGAACTCCGACGCCGAGATCGAGAAGAAGGGGACCTCCGCCTCGCCCGCCACGGCTCTCGCCAGCAGCGTCTTGCCGGTGCCCGGCAGACCGGTCAGCAGCACGCCGCGCGGGATCCGCCCGCCGAGGCGGCGGTACTTCTGCGGCTGGCGCAGGAAGTCGACGATCTCGACCAGCTCGTCCTTCGCCTCCTCGATGCCGGCGACGTCGGCGAACGTGATTCTCTGCTCGGTCGGCTCCACGCGGCGCGCTCTGGAGCGCCCGAAGCCGGCCGCCCCGCCCGCGCCACCGCGCCGCAGCATGAAGATCAGCACCCCGCCGATCAGCAGCAGCGGGCCGAACGTGAGCAGGGCGCTCAGCAGCGGCGAGGTCGTCTGCTGCGGCGAGGTCGCGTTGACGACGACGGCGTGCTCATCGATCAGATCGGCCAGCGCCTCGGTGTCGGCGAAGGTCGGCACCTCGGTCGAGAACAGCGTCGTCGGTGCGTCTCTGGAGTCGGCGGGGTAGCGCACGGCGGTGCGGAATCTGCCCTCCACGGCTGAGCCCTTCGATGAGATCTCCGCGACGTTGCCGTCGCGCAGCTGGGTCACGAACGTCGGCGTGTAGGGAACCCGCACGCGCTTCATCGGCGTCGAATCGAAGGTCGAGACGAAGACGACGTCGGCGACGATCAGCAAGAGCGCGAGCACGACCACCACGCTGGTGGGCCATCCGCGGCGCTTCGGCGTCTGCGACGGCTGCCCGGGCTGCTGCGGCGTCGGCTGCTGCCGGGGCAGCTGCGGCGCGGGCGTGCGCTGCGCTGGCTGTCGCGGACCGCTCATGCCGTCTGCGTCGCCGTGTCGTTCTCGGGCTCCCCTTCCGCGCCGCCGGGCGGCGTCGCGGTGCGCGGGAGCAGCAGCAGCGGGCAGGCCGCATCGCGGGTGAGCCGGGTCGAGACGGAGCCGAGCATCAGCCGTCTCCACGGGCCGTAGCAGCGGGAGCCGAGCACGAGCAGGTCCAGCTCGTGAGAGCGGGCGGCGAGCACCTCGGCTGCCTCGCCGTCGTCCTGGAGCGCGACGGCTTCGACGTCCTCGAGCGCGGCGACGGCGGCGGCCTGCGTGTCGGCGAGTCGCTGGCGGCCCTCGGCGAGGTACTCGGCGAGCTGCAGCTCGGCCAGCACGCGCGGCGTCAGCTCTGACAGATGGGGGTCGAACGCGGTGATGACGCGCAGCTGCGCGCCGGCCGCACGTGCCAGCTCGGCCGCGGCAGCGAGCGCGGCGTGCGCCTCCCGGCTGCCCTCGAAGCCGACGCCGATCGTCCGCAGCGCGACCGGCTGCGCTCCGTCGGCGTAGCCGCGCGGCGCGATCGCGACCGGGCATGCCGCGCCATGCAACAGCCGCTGCGGCACGTCGCCCGCCAGCACCCGCCCGATCGGGCCCCGGTGGGTGGAGCCGATCACGATCAGGTCCGCGGGAAGCGTGCGCGCGGCATGCTGCAGTCCCTCCGGGACGGAGTGGCCGCGCACCGCGAGCGGCTGCGCGACGGGAGCCGGCGCCAGCTTCTCGACGCCCTCCAGTCGCGCGAGCACCTCCTCCCGCATGTACTGCTCCATCTCCCTGTCGCCGTCGCGGTGGATCGGGTGGAAGACGTAGACCGACGCAGCCGTGAGACGGGCCGAGCAGACCCGCGCGAGCAGCTCGGCGAGCGCAAGTCCGTCACGGGCGCTGGGGCTGCCGTCGAAGCCGGCGACGATGGTGCGGAACATGATCGGTCTGTCTCCTCGAGCGGGCGTCGCGGCCGCTACGGTGCGAGCCGGAAGGGCGGGCGATCGTCGAGCAGCGCCACGTAGACGCCGACGAAGGTCGTCGTGAGGCGGTTCAGCGGGCGGTCGGGGTAGTCGACCGCGAACTGCACCGGACGCGGGTTGGTCGGCATGGGAGCAACGTACGCCCGTCGATCGCGCCGATCATCCGGGGACCTCCGCCGCCCCCGTCAGTAGTCCGCCACGCCCGTCGGGACTACGCGCGGCTGGACGCGGCGGCGACGTCGATCGGCACGGTCGCGCGGATCGCTGTGCCCTGCGCGGTAGCGGACTCGACCGCGAGGATCCCGCCCGCGAGCGTGACGCGCTCGCGCATGCCGATCAGGCCGAATCCGCCGGTCTGGGCGTCGGGATCGAATCCGCAGCCGTCGTCGGTGATGTTGATCTGGACGGTCGCGTCGACGACCTCGACGCAGACGCCGACACGTGTCGCGCCGGCGTGCTTGGAGACGTTCGTGAGCGCCTCCTGCACGAGGCGGTAGACCGCGTCCTCGACCGGCGCGGGCAGCCGCTCCGCGTCGCTGCCGTCGTCGTGCGCGAGCGCGATCTCCAACTCGACCTCGAGCCCTGAGGTCGCCGAGATCCGCTCGGCGAGCCCTTCGAGCGCGGACTTGACGCCGAAGGTGTCCAGCGCGGCGGGGCGCAGGTCGGTGATCAGGCGGCGCAGGCCGGCGATCTCGGTGTCGATCTGCTCGACGGCGGTCTCGAGCGTGGCGTGGACGGCGGCGAGGTCTCTGCTGCGGCGCGCGCCGCCGAGCAGCACCTTGAGCCCGGCGAGCTCCTGCAGCGTTTCGTCGTGCAGCTCGCGCGCCCAGCGTTGGCGCTCTCGCTCGGACGCCTCGATCGAGCGGCGCAGCCCCTCGCTGGCGACGGTCTGGGCGGTCGCGACAGCGGTCGCGGCGCTGGCGGCGAAGCTCTCGAGCAACCGCTCGTCCTCGCGCGTGAACTCGTCGCCGTCGCCGCGGTCGAATGCGCTCAGGATCCCGAGCGCGCGGCCGCGGAAGATCAGCGGGACGAACATGCCGGTCTCGGCATTGACCCGTTCTGCCAGCGTGAAGCGCAATCTCTCCCGCACGTCGGCGAGCCGTTGCACGCGGCCGGTCCGCATCACGTGGCCGCTGATCGTGTCCTCGACAGGGACCCGCACGTCGAGCAGGTCGTCGCCGAACCGCCCGGCGATTGCCGCCACGTGCAGGTCAGCACCGTGGCGCAGCAGGATCAGCACGCCGCGCGCCTCCACCAGTGCGCGTGCGC
>NZ_JAUTDO010000012.1 GCF_030646165.1 Conexibacter sp. CPCC 206217
GCGCACGCGCACTGGTGGAGGCGCGCGGCGTGCTGATCCTGCTGCGCCACGGTGCTGACCTGCGCGTCGCCGCGGTCGCCGGCCGCCTCGGCGACGACCTGCTCGGCGTCGAGGTCCCGATCGAGGGCTCGATCAACGGCGAGGTGATGCGCACGCGGCAGGTCGCGCGCCTCGCGCGCGTGCGCGACGAGCTGCGCTTCGCGCTCGGCAAGCGGGTCGACGCGCAGACGGGCCTGTTCGCGCCGCTGGTCTTCCGCGGGCGAGCGCTGGGGGTGCTGTGCGCGTTCGATCGCGGCGGTGACGAGGGCGCCGAGTTCACCCGCGACGACGAGCGGTTGCTGGAGAGCTTCGCGGCCAGCGCCGCGACCGCCGTGGCGACCGCGCAGAGCGTCGCCGACGAAGGGCTGCGGCGCTCGATCGAAGCGTCCGAGCGGGAGCGCCAGCGGTGGGCGCGCGAGCTGCACGACGAGACGCTGCAGGAGCTGGCCGGGTTGAGAGTGCTGCTCGGCGGGGCGCGCCGCAGCGACGACCTCGACAGGGTCCACGCGACGCTCGAGCTGGCGCTGGAGCAGATCGACACGGAGATCACCGGCCTGCGCCGGCTGATCACCGACCTGCGCCCCGCCGCGCTCGACGCGTTCGGCGTGAAGTCCGCGCTGGAAGGGCTGGCGGAGCGGATCTCCGCGACCTCGGGCCTGGAGGTCGAGCTGGAGATCGACCTCGCCTACGAGGCCGGCCGCAGCGAGCAGCGTCACCCGGCCGCAGTCGAGGACGCGATCTACCGGCTCACCCAGGAGGCGCTGACGAACGTCGCCAAGCACGCCGGCGCGACGCGCGTGAGCGTCCGCGTGGCGGAGCGCGACGAGCTGATCGAGGTCGTCGTCAGCGACGACGGCCGCGGCTTCGACCCCGACGCCGCCAGCGACGGCTTCGGCCTGATCGGCATGCGCGAACGGGTCACGCTCGCGGGCGGGACGCTGACGGTGGAGTCGTCGCCGGGCGGCGGCACGACGATCACGGCGACGGTGCCGGCGCCGGGCGGTCCCGCCGCCGAGCCGCGCTCGCGCGCGGCGAGACCGTCATAACACCGGCAGCGTGACCTCGCACGGGATCGAGCCGTCGCGCCACATCTCCGGTGGGTTCAGATCCGACGCGATCGCGCTCCCCGCGAGCTGCTGGGCCAGGAACGGCGCGAGGTAGCGGCCGGCGACCTTCGTCGGCGGCCACCACAGCGGAGTCGGACTGCCCGTCGGGGCGCTGCGGCCACTCCTGTCGGCCTCCAGGTAGCGCGGGGCGCCGGCGGTCAGCAGCATCCCGCGCAGCACGCCCGCGAACGGCTCGGGTGTGACCGCCGCGCCAGCGCGGGCGGCGATCGCGCTGGCGATCGCGTCCGCCTGCTGGGTTGCGAGGCCGCCCTGCTTGATCGGCTGATCGGTCGCGTCACCGGCGGCGTAGACCCCGTACGCGCCGGTCACCGCGCCGTGACGGTCGACGGGGATGAAGCCGTCGGCGTCGTGCGGCACGCCCGGCAGCGCGGGCCCGCGCAGCGTCGGCATCGTCACGACGCGGTCGGCGGGCAGCAGCTCGCCGCCGGGCGCGATCCGCGCCTCGCCGCGCAGGATCTCCGCGACGTGGCCGCCGCCGTTGAAGGCGATCCCGAGCGCGTCGAGCTGCTCGCGCACGTGACCGCTCGCGCGGCCGCCGAACAGCTCCAGCGGCACGCGCTCGGGCGTGACGATCGAGACGGCGGTGCTGCCGCTGCCGAGCGAGCGCAGTCGCTGCACCGTCAGCGTCGCCAGCTCGTAGAGCGGCAGCGGCCAGGCGGCGCCGAGCGGCACGGCGAAGAGGATCTGCTCGACGAGGCCGGCGACGGAGTCGTCCAGCAGCGCCTGCAGCTGCCGTCGTCCGTTCGGCCCGCCGAACGTGAGCGCCCCGGCCGGCGGCGGCAGGGCGCGGGCTCCGATCGCCAGCACGAGCGCCTCGTACGGGACGATCGTCCCCTGCGAGGTCGTCACGCACTGCTCCTGCAGGTGCACCGCGGTCACGCGCTCGCGCCGGTGCAGCACCCCGAGCGTGTCGAGCGCGTCGGTCAGGTCGACCCGCGGCGGCGTCAGCCCGAACGGCTCGATCACCTCCAGCGGCGGATAGCGCAGCTCGTCGTCCGGAGCGATCAGCTCGACCTCGACGCGCATCCCCGCCAACGCCCGCAACGCCAGCACGGTCTCCAGCGCCGCGACCCCGCCGCCCACGACGACGACGCGCGGCGGCTTCCCGTCGGGACGATGCAGGCGATCAGGCATGGGCGGCTCCAGTCGTCGTGAGAATCCGCGGCTCGCGATCCGCGAGGTATGGCGCGAGATGACGCGCGGCGATCTTGTGCGGCGGCCACCACGGGCACTGGCGCGACGCGCTCGACGTGGCATGGCCGACGGCGCCGAGCGTCGCCATCAGGTAGAGCGGCTCGCCGCCGGTCAGCAGCATCGCGCGCAGGTGCGCCTGCGGAGCGTTGGTGCGATCGCCGTTTCCCACGATCAGCTCCGCGACCGCGTCGGCCTGCTGCGTCGCGAGACCGCCCTGCTTGATCGGGAAGCTGCTCGCGTCGCCGATCGCGTAGACGCCTCCGAGGCCGGGGACGCGACCGTGGTCGTCGACACGGACGAACCCGTCGCGGTCGAGCGGCAGGCCGTCGATCGCCGGGCCGCTGAGCACCGGGAGCGCGACGACGCGATCGGCTGTCAGGCGACGGTCGCCGGGAGTCAGAAGCAGTTGTGCGCCGTCGTAGCCGTGCGCGTAGGTGCTCGTCTCGACGCGGATCCCGGCGTCGTCCAGCAGCCGCGCGACGGCCGCGCTGCCCGCGCCCTGGAAGACCCCCAGCGGCGCGTCCTCGGGCGTGACGAGCGTGATCTCGACGTCGCCGGCGCCGACCGTCGCGGCGTGGTGCGCGGTCATCAGCGCCAGCTCGTAGAGCGGCAGCGGCCAGCCGCTGCCGGGCTGCACGACGAACGCGATCGAGCGCAGCGTGTGGTCCTCCAGCTCGCGCACGATCCAGCGCATGCCGTCGGTGTCGGTGTCGGCGAAGAACGTGACGGCGTTGGGCAGGCCCACGTCGGCGCAGGCGCCGGTCGCGAGCACGAGCGCGTCGTAGTGGAGCGTGTCGCCGGCGCTGGTCGTGACGGTGCGCATGTCGCCGTCGACCGCGACGGCGGCCGCCTGCACGAAGCGAGCGCCGCGGTCGGCGCAGATCTCGTCGAGCGGATAGCGGCGCAGCAGCGGCCCGCCGAACGGCTCCCCGACCGACAGCGGCCGATAGACCAGCTCGGACCCGGGCGCCACGACGGTCACGTCGAGCCCGTCGCCGCCGGGCAGCGCCCGCAACGCAAGCAGCGTCTCGACCGCCGCGATGCCGCCACCCGCGATCACGACGTGGCGGGCGGCGGAACCAGCCGCCGCGGCGCTCGCACGCAAGGCGGCAGGCCCAGCGGACCAGAGTGCGGCGTCGCCGACTCCGTGATCCGGACGACCCGCTGGGCGATCGGTGGATGGCGTGACTTGGAACATGCAGCGAGGCTACGTTCCCGAGCTCGCGCCGCCATCGGTGTGCGCTGCGTGTCGTGCGGCGGGGAACTACGGAGCCGCCATGCGCGCCGTCCGCGCCACCACCCCCACATCCTCGTACTCGACCTCAACATGCCCGGCGAACCCCAGCCTCCAAGCACCAGTGGGAAAGCCGGTCAGCTCACACGACCCGCCCGCCGCGCAGTTCGAGCGTGCGGTCGGCGCGGGCGACGACGGCGGGGTCGTGGGTGACGATCAGGACGCCGCGGTCGCCGGCGGCGCGGTCGATGTCGCGCATGACGGCGCGGGCGGTGGCCGGATCGAGGTGGGAGGTCGGCTCGTCGAGCACGAGGAAGCGGGCGTCGGAGAGCAGGGCGCGCGCGAGCAGGACCCGCTGACGCTCCCCGCCGGAGACGAGCGCGCCGTCCTCCCCCAACACGGTCGCGAGTCCGTCCGGCAGGGTCGCGAGCCAGTCACCGAGGCCGGCGTCGGTCAACGCCTCGACGATCTCCGCGTCGCTCGCGTCGCGACGCGCGAGCAGCACGTTCTCGCGCAGTGTCGTCGTGAAGATGCGCGCGTCCTGCGCGATCGCGAGCACCTGCGCGCGCACGTCCGCCTGCGCTGCCGCGCGCAGGTCGACGCCGCCGAGCGTCACGCTGCCGGCGTCGGGATCGTGCAGCCGCGCAAGCAGCCGCACGAGCGTCGTCTTGCCGGCGCCGCTGGCGCCCGTCAGCACGACCCGCTCGCCGGGGACGAGCCGCAGCGAGGCGTTGCGCAGGATCGCCGTCGAGGCTTGCGCGGCGCCTTCGCCGCAGCCGCCGGCGAGGGCGCAGGCGCCGCAGGGGGCGTGGGCCGGCTCGGCTCGCTCACGCTCGCCTCGCGCGGCAGCCTCGCGCCCGTAGCGCAGCGTCACGCGCTCGACCACCAGGTCGCCCGTCGGCGGAAGCGGGATCGGGTCCGCCGGATCGGCGACGGACGGCGCGGGGGTCGTGATCGCGTCGATCCGAGCGGCCGCCTCGGCGCAGGCATGCAGACGGCGCGCGGCCTCGCCAAGCGGCGCGACGCCCTCGAACGACGCGAGCGCGAGCAGCACGAGCGCCGCCAGCAGCACGCCGTCGAGCCGGCCGTCGTGAACCGCCGGGATGCCGATCGCGAGCACGCCGACGACGCCGAGAGCCGCCAGCAGGCCGCCGAGCGCGACGGCGATCGCGCTGGCCGCGGCGTCCCCGCGCGCGAGCCGCGCCAGGCGGGCGTCGGCCGCGCGCAGGCGGGCGCGACGCTCGTCCGCGCGACCGGCGACGGCGAGCTCCGCCCCGCCCTCGATCGCCTCCAACAGCTCGGCCGTCAGCTCGGCGCGCGCGGCCGCCTGGCGCCGCCCCGCTCCGGCCGCCGCACGCGCGGTCACGAACGGCGCGACCGTCGCCGCCAGCAGCAGCGCGACGAACAGCGCGACGCCCGCGAGCGGGACGAGCGCGACGGCCGCGCCGCTCGCCGCGAGCACGACGACGAGCGCGACGGCGGGCGGAGCGAGCGCGCGCAGGTAGAGGTGCTGGAGCGTGTCGACGTCGGCGACGAAGCGGCTCAGCAGGTCACCCGCACCGAGGCCGCCGATGTCGCCGGGAACGAGCGGGGCGAGCCGAGCGAAGGTCTTGCGGCGCAGGTCGGCGAGCACGCGGAAGGCGAGGTCGTGCGAGACGACGCGCTCGTAGTAGCGCAGCAGCGCACGCGAGATCCCGAAGAAGCGCACGGCGACGATCGCGACCATCAGCGTCAGCACCGGCGGATGCTCGGCGGCGCGGCTGATCAGGTACCCGCTCGTCGCCAGCAGCGCGATCCCGGACAGGACGGCGCCGGCTCCGAGCGCGATCGAGGCCGCGAGGCGGCCGCGGCCGGGAGGGGCGAGGCGGACGATCGCGATCAGCGGGGCGAAGCGGCCGCGCGCTGCGCTCGCGCTGCCGCCGAGCTGCGTCAGCGCGCTCATGCCGCCGCTCCGGCGGTCGCGGCGTCGTCGTGCTGCGTCGACGCGCTCGTGCCGGGCGCCGGCGTGCGCGCCGCGCCCGGCTCGCGCTCGTCGTCGGCCCGCCCACCCGCGAGGGCGATGCGCACGTCGGCGCGCGCCGCCAGCTGCGGACGATGCGCGATCAGCAGGGTCGTGCGTCCGGCGGCGAGGCGGATCAGGGCGTCGTCGAGGGCCGCGGCGGTCGCGCCGTCGAGGTGGGCGGTCGGCTCGTCGAGGATCAGCAACGGGGCGTCGCGCACGAACGCGCGCGCGACCGCGATCCGCTGGGCCTCCCCGGCCGACAGCCGCCGCCCGCGCTCGCCGACGCGCGTCGCGGCGCCGTCCGGCAGCGCGCTCACGAACCGCGCGGCGCCCGCCTGCTCCAGCGCCGCGGCGACGCGCTCGTCGGACGCGTCGGGATCGGCCAGCCGCACGTTGTCGGCGATCGTGCCGTCGAAGATCCGCGTCCGCTGCGGCACCCACGCGAGCTGCGCGCGCCACGTGTCCATGTCGATCTCGCGCAGGTCGACGCCGCCGCAGCGGATCGCCCCGCCCGACGGCTCGACCAGCCGCAGCAGCAGCGCCGCGACCGTCGACTTGCCCGCCCCGCTCGCACCGACGAGCGCGGTCAGCCGGCCCGGGGCGAGCGTCAGGGAGAGGTCGTCGAGGACGAGTCCCGCGCGTGCCGGGTAGGCGAAGCTCACGCGGTCGAACTCGATCGCTTCACGTCCAGGATCGGCTGCAGTTCGGAGTCGAGTCGGAACGACCACGACCTCCTGCTCCCCCTCGATCACCTCGAAGATCCGCTCCGCCGCCGCGAGCCCGTCGGCGGCGGCGTGGTACTGGCGGCCGACCTCGCGCAGCGGCGCGTACAGCTCGGGCGCGAGCAGCAGGACTGCGAGGCCGGCGCCGAACGCGAGCGAGCCGTCGACCAGCTGGATCCCGACCGTCACGGCCACCAGCGCGGTGCCGAGCATCGCGACCAGCTCCAGCACGAGCGCCGACATGAACGCGATCCGCAGCGTCGCCATCGTCTCGACGCGATAGCGCTCCCCGACGCGGCCGAGCGCCTCCTGCTGCGCGCCGTCGCGGCCGTGCGCGCGCAGCGTCTCCAGCCCGCGCACGACGTCGAGGAAGTGCGCGCCCAGCAGCGACAGCGCGGCCAGGCGCTGCCGCGTCGCCGCCTGCGCGGAGCGGCCGACCAGCACCATGAAGACGATCAGCAGCGGCACGGTGAACGCCAGCAGCAGCGCCGCGACGAGGTCGTGCAGCGCGATCCAGCCGAGCACGACCACCGGCACCGCGGACGCGAGCATCAGCTGCGGCACGTAGCCGGCGAGGTAGGCCTCCAGCGCATCGACGCCCTGCACGGCCGTCGTCGCCAGCTCGCCGCTGCGCTCGCGCGGGCGCAGCGGCCGCGTCACCAGCAACGCGCGCGCGAGCCGCTCGCGCAGATCGCTCATCACGCGCACGGCACCGCGCCGGCCGGCCCACTCGAAGGCACCGGCGACGCACGCCCGGCCCGCCATCGCCGCGACGAGCGCGATCAGCTCCGGGGCCACGTCCGCGAGCGCGGCGTCGCGCAGGAAGACCCGCTCGATCACGGTCGCGAGCAGGACCGCCTGCGCGACCGTCAGCAGCGCGGCGACGAGCGCGAGCGCCGCGCTCGCGCCGAGGTGACGGCGCGCCGCGCCGCTGGCACGCAGCAGGCGCGGGTCGATCGGGGCGGCCATCGCGCTCACGCCCCCGGCGTGGCGGGGCCGGCCGCACCGCCCCCGGCACCACCGGCCCCGCGTCCGCCGGCCGCGCCCCCTCCGGCGCCGCCGCTCTTGCCCCCGCCCGGCGTCCCACCGGTCACCTTCGCGACGAGGTCGATCGGGCTCTTGACCTGCTCGAAGTCGGCAACCCCGATCCGCGCGCGGAAGACCCAGTAGGTCCACGCCTGGTAGGCGACGACGAGCGGCACGAACAGAACCGCGACGACCGTCATCACCGTCAACGTGTACGAGGTCGACGAGGCCTCGCGCAGCGTCAGGTCGAAGGCGGCGCTCGTGGTCGACGGCAGCGCGTTGGGGAACAGCTGCGCGAAGAACACGCAGACGAGCAGCGCGATCGCGCCGGCTGAGAGGCCGAAGGCGAGCGCCCAGCGCTCACGACGCGCCGTCAACGGCACCGCCGCCGCCAGCCCCACCGCCGCGACAGCCAGCACCAGCGGCACCGCCGAGACCCCGCCGTCGAGCCCGAACACGGTCCAGCCGAGGAAGACGGTCAGCAGCACGCCCGCCACCGGCGCAGCGACGCGCGCGATCCGCGCGGCGCGCTCCAGCAGCTCGTCTTCGAGCCGCAGCGTCAGGAAGATCGCCCCGTGCGCGACGAACAGCGCGAGCGTCGTCAGGCCGCCGAGCAGCGCATACGGGTTCAGCAGCGTCAGCAGCGAGCCGGTCATGTCGTGCTCGGCGTTGAGCGGGATCCCACGGACGATGTTGGCCCACGCGACGCCCCACAGCAGCGCCGGCACGAACGAGCCGACCGCCGCGGCCCACTCCCACGTCGCACGCCAGCGCGGCGTGTCGTGCTTGCCCCAGAACTCGAACGCGACGCCGCGCGCGATCAGGCCGGCGAGCACGAGGAAGAGCGCGAGGTAGGCGCCGGAGAAGAGCGACGCGTACCAGCCCGGGAAGGCCGCGAAGGTGGCGCCGCCGGCGACGAGCAGCCAGACCTCGTTGCCGTCCCAGACGGGCCCGATCGTGTGGACCAGGGCGCGCTTCTCGGAGGTCGTGCGGCCGATCGCGCGCAGCAGCATGCCGACGCCGAAGTCGAAGCCCTCGAGCACGAAGTAGCCGACCCAGAGGACGCCGATCAGGACGAACCAGAGGGTCTGCAGGAAGGTTGGATCGCGATGCATCGGGCAGGCTCCTAGTAGGCGAGAGCGAGGTCGTCGGAGTCGGTGCGACGGGCGGTGCCGTCGTCGTCAGCGGAGCCGTCCGGGCCGTCGGGCCCGGCTTCCCCGTCAGGCCGCGGCGGCGGCGCCCCGTGGCGCACCTCCTTGCAGAACAGCCACCCGCCGATCGCCGCGAGCACGCCGTACAGCAGCGTGAAGCCGACGATCGTCACGATCAACGAGAAGGCGCCGACGCGCGGTGAGTTGGCGTCGCTGGTGCGCAGCAGGCCGTAGACGACCCACGGCTGGCGGCCCATCTCGGTGAAGACCCAGCCGCTGAGGTTGGCGAGCGTCGGCAGCGCCGCGCCGGCGAGTGCCGCGCGCAGGTACCAGCGGCTGCCCTCCAGTCGCCCGGCGCGTCGCATCAGCCAGACGCCGAGCAGCGCGAGCAGGATCAGCAGCGAGCCGGCGCCGACCATCAGGCGGAAGCTCCAGTAGGTGACGGCGACGATCGGCGTGTAGTCGCCGGGGCCGTACTTCGCCTGCTCCTGGCGCTGGATCTCGTCGATCCCCTCGACCTTGCCGTTCCACGTGCCCGTCGCGAGGATCGAGAGCGCGTGCGGGATCCGCAGGTCGAATGTGGTTCTGCCGGGGTTGTGCGAGAAGTCGCCGGTCGCGAAGAGCGAGAACGAGGCCGGCTGCTTGGTCTCGAACTGGGCCTCGGCAGCGGCCATCTTCATCGGCTGCTGATCCTCCATCAGCATGCCCTGGAAGTGGCCGGAGACGGCGGTCCCGAAGGCGGCGACGAGCACGATCGGCAGCGCGAGGCGCGCCGAGCGCGACCAGACCGGGTCGGCGTCGCGGCGCAGCATCCGCCAGGCGCAGACGCCGAGCACGACCGCGCCGGCCGTGGTGGCGGCGCCGAGCAGCGTGTGCGTGAGCGCGTAGAGGGCGGTGTTGTTGGTCAGCACGTGCCAGATCGAGGTCATCTCGGCGCGGCCGGTCACCTCGTTGAGTTCATAGCCGACCGGGTGCTGCATCCATGAATTGGCCGCGAGGATGAAGTAGGCGGACAGTGCGCTGCCGAACGCGAGCGCCCAGACGCAGGCGAGGTGGACGCGCGGCGAGAGCTTGCCCCAGCCGAAGATCCAGAGTCCGAGGAAGGTCGATTCGAGGAAGAAGGCGGCGAGCCCCTCCATCGCCAGCGGTGCGCCGAAGACGTCGCCGACGTAGCGCGAGTAGCGCGACCAGTTCATGCCGAACTGGAACTCCTGCACGATGCCCGTGACGACGCCGATCGCGAGCGAGATCAGCATCAGCTTGCCCCAGAATCTGGTCATCCGGAGATAGGTCTCGTCGCCGGTGCGGTGATAGCGCGTCTGGCACAACGCCACCCATGCGGCGAGCCCGATGCTGAGCGGCACGAAGATGAAGTGGAAGAGCGTCGTGACCCCGAACTGGAGGCGGGCAAGCTCGAGCGTGTTCATGGCCGGCCACGCTAAGCGCGGGCGCCGCCGCGCTCATCCGGCCAACGCCGCCGAGCGATTGCGGGAAACTACGCGCCACAAGACGTCGCGCACCGCAACCGGCCGAGGGAGCATCGTGGATCAGGACAGCAGAAGAACGGACCCCAAGAGCCTGTGGGCACTGGCGATCGGCGGCATCGGCGTGGTCGTCGCGATCGTCGCCATGATCTTTGCGATCGGCGCCAAGAACGACACCAACGACGACGTCAGAGTGACTGCTGCGGTCGAGCGACAGGTGAGAGCAGCCGTCGCGTCGGTCCAGGGAGAGCTGCAGAACGACACGAGATCCGCCGAGGACGTCATCGCGCGCCTGAGATCCGGCGCCTCCGCCGCCGCCCGCGCCCGCCGCTCGCTCCAGCGCGAGGCGAACGCCAACAGAGCCGGCGTCGCGGTCAACCAGGGTGACATCCAGAGACTCCAGGGCAGCATCGACACCCTCAACTCCCAGTACGCGAGATTGAACGACACCGTCGGCGGCCTCGTGATCGACGTCAGAGAACTGCAGATCCGCGTGAGAGCGTTGGAGACCGCTCCGAGACCGGCGGACGAGGCTGGTGGCGGCGACGGGAACTAGCCGCCTGGACGATCGGCGACCCACGAAGCACGGCGGAAAGTCGGCGCGGCGTCCGCCCGGATGTTTCGTACCGCCCGGTAACGAACCGCTAACATCCGTGGCCATGGCCCGACCTCGCGAGTTTGACGAGCAGCGCGTCCTGCGCGCCGCCGCCGGCGTCTTCCGCCGTCACGGTTACGCCGGCGCGTCGCTGCAGGAGCTGACGCAGGCGACCGGCCTCGGCAAGGGCAGCCTCTACGGTGCCTTCGGCAGCAAGCACGGCCTCTACCTCGCCGCGCTCGATCAGTACTACACGCCCGGCGAGGGGCAGGCGCTCGACCACTCCGGCGCCCCGGCGATCGAAGAACTGCGCACGTACATGGCGGACGCCGCCGCCGGCAGCAGCGACGGCTCGCCCAGCTGCCTGCTGACGAGCGCCACGGCGGAGCTGTCCGGTCGCGACGATCCCGTCTCGCAGCGCGTCAACGCGGCCTTCGACGACATCTCCGCGATGCTGCGAGCGCGCGTCGTGCGCGGCCAGACCGACGGCACGATCGCCGCCGAGGTCGATCCGCAGACCGCCGCCGACCTGCTGCTGGCGGTCGCGCGCGGGATCGAGGTGCTCGGGCACGCCGGGATCGAGCGCGAGCGGCTCGTCAATGCAGCCGAGGCGGCCGTCGCGGCGCTCACAGCCGAATAGAACGCGCGCGCCCGCTCCAGATCCCGCGCCGGGAGCCGCGTCGCGACGCGGCTGTCGTCGAGGGTCATCGTGACTGGGATCTGCGCATGCGCCGATTCTCATCGCCGCCGCGGCGGGTAGGACGGTGCGATGACCTCTCGATTTCGCCTGCTCGCCGTCCTGATCGGACTCGTCACCGTCGGCCCGGCACTGGCCATTGCCGGCAGCCCGGCGCTGGCAGCGGCCGGCCCGGAGCTGACCGTCGCCTCGGGCAACACCGCGCCCGACGGCAGCGGCTTCCCCTGGCAGGTCCGCGCCAGACGCGACGCGATCGGCGGCATCCCGTCGCTCTGCCTCGTGGCCGACCACAGCTGGGATCCCGGCGGCCAGTCGTTCGGCAACGCCTCGACTGCGTGCATGGCCGGTCGTTCCGCCGACGGCTTCACCCTCCACGCCGTCACGTGCAGAGGCATCTTCGTGGCGCTCGCGAGAGCCAGCGCGGGCGACAGAACGATCCGCAAGGTCGCGTTCGCGGTCGACAGAGGCGCGCGCAGCATCCAGCTGGCCTTCGCGGGCGGCGAGCGCATGACGCTGCGCACGCACGCGGCGCCGAAGGCGCTGCGCCTGCCCGTCCGCCTCGCATGGCTCGTCGACGGCGGCGAGGCGTACCCGACCCGCGCGACCTCATACGGGCGCAAGGGGTCCAAGCGCAGAGCCGTGCTCGGGAAGTGGACGACGCGGACGCGCTGTTAGCCCGACAGCGGATCGCTCAGCGCCGCCCGCTCAGGACTGGAACGTCGCGAGCAGCTCGACCGGTTCGTCCACCACGCCGGACCAGTGCGGTGTCCAGGTGCTGAACTGGGCCGCCTCGCCCGGCATCAGCACGCGCTCCTCGTCGCCGAGCACGAGCCGCAAGCGACCGCTCAGGACGTGCAGCCACTCGTGGCCGGCGTGGACGCGCGGGTTGGGATCGCGCTCGCGCAGGTGGGCCGGCAGCAGGATGCGGCAGGTGAGCATCCCACCGGCCGCCTCCTTCCCCACCGGCACGAACGTCACGCCGTTGGGCGATCTCCACGGTCTCGCGGTGTCCGGTCGCGACGGCCGCGCCGGTGCCGGTGCACGCGCCGCCAGCAGTTCGTCGGTCGGCACGCCGAGGGCGCGCGCGAGCGACGGCAGGTGAGCGAGCGTGAGGCGGCGGGCGCCGGATTCGAGGCGGCTCAGCATCGACGTGTCCATGCCGGCCTCCGCGGCGACCTCCGCGAGCGTCAGCGAACGCTGCAGGCGCAGCTCCCGCAGTCGCGCGCGGACGCGGCCTTCGACGTCGTCGTCGGGCCGGTGTCCGGAGCGCGCCGCGGGCTCATTCGCCGACATGGCAAGCGCTCTCGTCAGGCGGGAGGGGTAGCGAACACGCTCAAGAGCGTAGTACGCGAGACGCGGCGGATCGCTCCGATCCGAACCGCTCGCGCCCGACCGGCGGCACGACTCCACCGGCAGGACCGCTGAACGCGGCACCCGACACGCTCACCGCCCCGCGTCGCCGTCGATACGCCCGTGCGCCGCGACCTCGGTGCGGGCAAGGTGCTCCAGCATCAGGTCGTGGGCTGCGATCGGGTCGCGCGCGGCGATCGCGTCGACCAGGCGGCGGTGGTCGTCGAGCGTCTGGCGCAGGCGGCCGCGGTAGCGCTGGGTGGTGACGATCTGCTCGTCGTGGAGGTCCTGGATCGCCTCCAGGATCCTGCGCAGGACGGCGTTGCCCGAGCAGACGGCCAGCTCGACGTGCAGCTCGGTGTCGCAGGCGCGCAGGGCGTCGTAGTCGGGCGGCTCGACGGCGCTCGCCGCCTCCATCCGGGCGACGATGCTGCGCAGGCGGGCGATCCCCGCCTCGTCGGCGCGTGCGGCGGCCCACTGCGCCGAGGCCGGCTCCAGCAGGCGGCGCACGGCCAGCAGCTCGTCGAGCGCGGCGCGCTGGCGCATCATCACCGTCGTCAGCTGCTCGACCGTCGCATCGACGTTGCGCGGCGCGACGAACATGCCGCGGCGGCCGCGCACCTCCACCAGGCCCTGCGCCGACAGCGTGCGGATCGCCTCGCGGATCGGCATGCGGCTGACGCCGAGCCGCTCCGCCAGCTCGCGCTCCGTCGGCAGCCGCTCGCCCGGCGACACCTCGCCGGTCTCGATCATCGCGCGCACATGCCGCTCGATGCGGTTGTGCAGCGCGCCCTGAGAGGGCTCGGCGGCGGCGTCGCCGGCAGTCGCCGCGCGCTCGGGCGCGACGCCGGCCGCTTCGACGCTCGCGGCCGCGCGCTCATCACCGACCTGGTCAGCTCTGACGCTCACCGAACCGCACCTCCTCCCCGTCCAGCTCGAGCGTCTGGGGCATCCCCTCCGCCGGGAAGACGCACAGCAGGCGCAGCGGGGTCGCCGGGGCGACGGGGGCCGCGAGCGTCACGTGCGCGACGCCCGCCGGCACCACCACCACGTCGCCCACGCGCAGCGACCGCCGCTCGCCGGCCTGCCAGTGCTCGCCGGCTCCGCTCAGCACGTGGATCAGCTCCGCGCACGCCGGATGCACGTGCGGGCTGCGGCGCTGCTCGGAGACCTCGACGACGCGCACGGTGACACCGTGCGCGGCCGCGTCCGGGAGCGGATCGGCCGCTCGCCGTCCGGGCAGCTCGCGGAACGCGAGCTCGTCGAGGGATCCCGCGATCATGCGATCGCCGCGCCCGCTCCCTCGAGCACCTCGGCCAGCTCGACCGCCTGGCCGTTGCGCTCGGACGACAGCAGCGACGCGTGCACGACCGCCAGCGCCCGCGTCGCCTCGCGCGCGCCGACCTCGACCGTCGCCTCGCCGCGGATCGCGCGGCCGAACTCCTCCAGCTGCTCGCGGAACATGTCCGTCGGCGCGAGCGTCAGCGGCGTGCGCTCGGACTCGCCGTAGCCCTGCGACAGCAGCGTCGAGTGCGCGTCGGCCTCGTGCGACTCGTGCCAGTGCGTGAAGTCGAGGTCGTAGCGCAGGTTCGCCTTCGTGCCCTGCAGGTTGAGCGTGTAGACGCCCGGCGACGCCCAGCCGCAGCCGATGTAGCCCAGGGCACCGCTCTCGAACTCGAGGATCGCCATCACGGCGTCCGGGACCTCGGCTCTCGTGAACAGCCGGCGCGCGTGCGCGCTGACCGATCTGACCGGCCCGAGCAGGTACTGCAGGTTGTCAGCGTGATGGACACCGAGCTGAATCATCGTGCCACCGGGGCTGCGGTCGCTGAAGTAGCGCCACGTGTCGGTCGTCAGCTCGAGGCCGCGCTCGTTGGAGAAGTTCGCCTCCGCCAGCGACACGTCGCCGAGACGGCCGTCCTCGATCCACGCCTTCTGCTCGCGCGAGCCGGCGAGGCGGCGGGCGGAATGGCCGACCGCGAGCACCTTGCCGGTGCGCTCGGCGACGGCGGCGATCTCGGCCGCGTCCTGCAGCGTGTGGGCGATCGGCTTGTCGACGTAGACGCCCTTGCCGGCCTCCAGCGCCTGCACGATCAGCTCGCGATGCGTGTCGTTCGGCGTCGTGACGATGATCCCCTCGACGGCCGGATCGGCGAGCAGCTGCTCGAAGCTCGACGCCGCGTTGGGCACGCCGAACTCCTCCTGGAAGGCGGTGCGGCGGGCCTCGTCGCGGCTGAAGCAGCTGACCAGCTCGACGGCGTCGCCGCGCTGGATGCCGCGCGTCAGCACCTTCGCCCAGCGACCCAGGCCGACCGGCGCGAGCCCGATCTTCTCACCCATCTTGATCGTTCCTCTTCTCGTGCATGACGCCACTCTCGTGGCCTTGTGAGACATCCAGCACCGCGCGCACCTGGCGCGCGAGGTCGTCGGCGAGCGTCGCCGCGAAGGCCGAGGCGCGCTGCGGCGTGGCCCAGTGCGGATCGCCGTACCAGCCGGCGGGATCCAGCTCCGCGACGTCGGTGACGAAGCCGTGCACCTCGCGCCCGCGCCGCATCGCGTCGACCGCGAAGCCGCGCTCGGAGCGCTCGCTCGCCGCGACGCCGTCCAGCCGCAGCAGGTCGGGCGCGGCGGCGAGCACGGCGAGCGTCTCGATCGAGCCGCCGTGCGTCAGCTCGCCGCCGTCGCCGGCGTAGACGCGCTGGGCGGTGTAACAGGCCTGCGCGAGCACCGCGGTGACGCCGTGCTCGCGCTGCAACTCGGCGCCGACGGCTTCCAGCGCCGCGCTGTTGCCCTCGTGCCAGTTGACCCACACGAGCGTCTCGACGCCCATCGCGACGAGCTCCTCGCCGACGTCGCGCACGAGCGCCTCGAACGTCGCGCGGCGCAGCGAGACGGTGCCGGGGCGACCACGGTGCAACGGCGTCACGCCGTAGGGGCCGAGCGGGACGTTGAGCGCGTCGAGCCGCTCGGCGAGGACTTCGGAGACCAGCTCGGCCGCCAGCGTGTCGGTCGCGCACGGCAGGTGCGGACCGTGCTGCTCGATCGACCCGACCGGCAGCACCGCGATCGGCGAGCGCGCGATCGCCGCGGCGACGGCGGGGCTGGTGAGATCGCCGAGCGAGCGACTCACGACTTGCCCTCGACGCCGGCAGAAGGAGCCCGCTGGGCGAGTTCTTCGGACCGAACCCCAGGCCGCAGGCCGAGCGGTTCGGCGACGACCTCGCGCGGACGCTCCCCGCGCAGCAACCGCGCGGCCTCCTCGGCCGCGCCACGACGTTGCAGCACTTCGCTCTCCTCCGTGTACCACGACATGTGCGGCGTCAGTATGAGACGGTCGGCGACTGTTGCGGGGAAGTCGATTGCCAGCGGCTCGACGGGGAAGACGTCAAGTGCCGCCGTGAGGCCGCGATCGTCACCCAATGCGGCCACGAGCGCGTCCAGATCGATCAAGGATCCGCGCGCGGTGTTGACGAGCAGCGCACGCTCGCGCAGCAGTCCCAACTCGGCCGCGCCGATCAGTGCGCTGCCGTCGGCGTTGCCGGGCGCGTGCAGCGTGATCACGTCGCTGGCGCGGAGCAGATCTTCCAAGGAGTCGGCCTTCCTGATCTGAGGATCGTCGGCCGCTCCCGCCACCGGATCGAACACCACCACGCTGAACCCGACCCCGGCCAGCAGCGACGCGACCCGGCGCCCGATCCGGCCGTAGCCGACGACGCCCGCGGTCAGCGCCGACGGCAGGTGCAGCGGCCGCAGCCCCGCGATCCCCCAGCCGCCGCCGCGCACGTGGCGGTCGGCCTCCGTCAGCCGCCGCAACCCCGCCAGCACCAGCGTCAGCGCGTGCAGCGCGACCGCCTCGGTGCCGGCGTCGGGCACGCGTGCGACCCAGATCCCTGCGGCGCGCGCGGCGTCGAGGTCGACCGTCTCGACCCCGGCGCCCGCGCGCACGATCCCGCGACACGACAGCCGCTGCAGCACCGCCGCGTCGAAGCGCGGCGCGGAGCCGGCGACGATCACCTCGGCGTCGCCGGCGACCGCGACCAGCTCGTCGGCGTCGCCGCCCCAGCCGCGCGTCAGCTCGACGCCCAGCCCGGCGAGGACCTCCTCCTCGATCGCGAGGTCGGCGTAGCGCGAGCCGACCACCGCGACCTGTCGTGTCGCATCGCTCATCGGATCAGCCCTGCATCTCGGCGGCGGCCGGGCTCTCCGGCAGGCCGAGCGCTCTCTGCACTCTCCACAGCGGCGCGAGGTCGAAGAACTCGCGCCAATTCAGATCCGCCGGCAGCAGGTCGAGTCTCTGCTCTTCGGTGATCAGGTCGTCCATCGCTCTGACCGAGAAGCCGCCGTCGGGGCTGATCTGCTCGACCTCCTCCGGGAAGGTGTCGATGAAGTCCTGCGTGATCTCGAATCTGTTGTCTCTCATGATTCTTATGACCTCGTCGGCGTTCGCAGGGTCCGCGATGTACGAGCGGGCTCTCTGAGTGGCCGTAAGGTAACCGTCGATCAGCTCCGGGTTGTCGGCGATGTAGTCCTCGGTCGCCGCGATCGACTCCTGCGGGACGTCGACGAGTCTGCTGTAGAGGAACTTGCCGCCGCCCTCTCTCAGCGCGTTGTCGTGACGCGGGAAGAGGTTGGTCGCCTGCACCTTGTTGGCGAGCAGCGCCTGCAGACGGTCGTCGGAGCCGCCGCCGAACGGGACCAGCTTGACGTCTCTCGGGTCGACGCCCAGCGACGTCAGCATCTGCTTGACGACAGCCTCGTTGCGCCCGCCGCGGTCGCCGCCGGTGACCGTCTTGCCCTTCAGGTCGGCGGCGGAGTCGATGCCCTTCGCGACCGCCAGCTTCTGGAACTCCTTCGAGCGGTAGTTGGCGATCAGCTTGATTCTCTTGGGGCTTCTGAGCGCCGCCAGCAGCAGCTGGTCGGTGTCGCCCTGCGTGATGTTGAGCGAGCCGCCGATCAGGCCCGGGATGTAGTCGTCGGAGGTGATCACCTCGACGTCGTCGATCCCGGCGTCTCTGAAGAAGCCCTTGTCCTTCGCGACGAACGTCACCATCTGCGTCGAGTAGGTCGGGCTGTTCATGCCGATCGTCAGCTTGCCGCCGGCGGGCGCGGTCGCCTCCGTGGTGCCCGCGGCGCTGGTCGACGCAGCGGTCGAGCCGCTGTCGTCGTCGCTTCCGCACGCGCCGAAGACGAGCGCCGACCCGACCAGTGCCAGGCTGGCCGCGACGCGCAGCCGCCGGCCTATCAATGCCTGCATGTGACTGTTCCTCCGAATGAATTGATTTGCGACGGGAACGGGGACGTGCGGGGACGACGTACCTACGGACCTGCGACCTACGCTTCGACCGCTTGGCTGCGCCACGGGGCGACCCGTGCTTCGAGCACGCGCAACACCTGCACAAGCGTGAGTGAGACGATCACGAGCAGCATCAGCGCCGCGTACAGCAACGGTGAGTCGAACTGCTCACCGGCACGTTGGATGACGTACCCGAGCCCGTTGTTGCCGCCGAAGATCTCGGCGATCACCATGCCGACCAGTCCGCGCGTGAGCCCCTGGTTGAGGCCGGCGACGATGAAGGGCAACGTGTACGGGAAGACGACTCTCAAGTACATCTCAAATCTATTGGCGCCGAACACGCGGCCGGCGCGCAGCAGCGACGAGTCCACGGTCTTGGGACCCGCCATGCAGTTGATGATGATCGGGAACAGCGCCGACAGGAAGATCAGCGTC
Organism: Conexibacter sp. CPCC 206217; assembly: GCF_030646165.1. Lineage (GTDB taxonomy): Bacteria > Actinomycetota > Thermoleophilia > Solirubrobacterales > Solirubrobacteraceae > Conexibacter. The sequence goes on from NZ_JAUTDO010000012.1 coordinate 18,350, forward strand.
AGCTCCGCCCAGGCGGAGAAGCCGAGGATCAGGATCAGCAGCGGCGTGATCGCCACGCGCGGCAGCGACGACATCGCCCACACGTAGGGGCTCAGCAGCGCGTAGGCCGCGGGGCTCGCGCCCATCAGCAGGCCGACCGGGATCCCGACGACCGCCGCCGCGATCATGCCGATCGCGAAATATCTCATGCTCCACCACAGCGCCGTTCCGAGCGTCCCGTCGGAGAAGCCGTCCTTCATCGCCGTGACTATGTCGGTGGGCTTGGGGAAGAAGAGCGGGTTGATGATCCCGTGCGCGGCGACGTACTGCCAGATCCCGAAGAAGATCGCCAGGTTCAGCACCATCAGGCCCCAGCGGGCCGCCCGCGACTCGGGCATGTGAAAGCGTCTGAGGCGCTTCACGGCTTCACCAGCGGCCTGGCGCCGAGCGCCTCGTCGCGCAGCAGGCTCCAGACGTGCTCGCGCAATTCACGGTAGCCGGGCGCGTCCTTGACGTCGTACTCCGAGCGCGGTCGCGGCAGGTTCACGTCGACGATCTCCAAGACACGGCCGGGACGGTGGGAGACGACGACGAGCCGGTCCGCCAGCGAGATCGCCTCGTCGATCGAGTGCGTGATCAGCACGACGGTGTTGCCGGTCGCGGCGATGATCCGCTCCAACTCCCCCTGCATCGCCTCGCGCGTGAGCGCGTCGACGGCGCCGAGCGGCTCGTCCGCCAGCAGGATCTGCGGGTCGCCGACGAGCGCGCGGGCGATCCCGACGCGCTGGCGCATGCCGCCCGACAGCTCGTACGGGAACGAGCGCTCGAAGCCCGACAGGCCGACCAGCTCGATCACCTCGGCGATCTTCTGCTTCACCTGATCGCGGCTGACGCCCGTCTTGCGGGCTTGGAACTGAAGCCCGAATCTGACGTTGGACTCGACCGTCCGCCACGGCATCAGCGCATAGTCCTGGAACACCATCGCGCGATCGGGGCCGGGGCCCTCGACCTCTCTGCCGTTGATCTCGATCCAGCCGGAGGCCGGCTTGACGAGCCCGGCGACGACGTTCAGGAAGGTCGTCTTGCCGCAACCCGACGGGCCGACGATCGCGACGAACTCGCCTCTCCTGATGTCGAGGTCGACGCCGGAGAGCGCGGTCAGCTCGTCTCTCTGACGCGCGCGCTGGTATCTGACGGTGAGGCCGCGGGCCATGATCAGCGGCACCTCGGCGGGCGCCGGGGCGGGCGCCGACCCGACGCTGCGCGGCGTCGGCTCGGGTTGGGGGGATGCGTTGCCGGTCAAGAGATCTCTGGAGGGAGGGGGCGGAATTCTCGACTTACACGGCCATCTCGACCGAATAAGTATGGTATACCACATTGATAGCTTGGTAGTCCAAGAGAACTTCTTCGATGCGAGAGAGGCCGATGCACAAGTTCCTGATCCACAACCGCGGCGATCACGTCGGCGTTGCGACGTCCGCCATCGAGGCCGGCGAGACGGTCGTCGGCGTCGTGATGGAGGACGATTCGACGGTTGAGGTGGGCGCGAATGCGGCGGTGCCGCTCGGCCACAAGATCGCGATCGCGGACGTGCCCGCCGCGGGCACCGTGATCAAGTACGGCATCGCGATCGGCAAGACCGACCAGGGCATCGCGGTCGGCGACTACGTTCACACGCACAACCTCAGAAGCGCACGGTGGGCATGAGCATCCAGGGACTGACGGGCTACCGCCGCGCCAACGGCACGGTCGGCGTCCGCAACCACGTCGTGATCCTCCCGGTCGACGACATCTCCAACGCCGCCTGCGAGGCGGTCGCGGGCCAGATCAAGGGCGTCCTCGCCCTCCCCCACGCCTACGGCCGGCTGCAGTACGGCCGCGACCTCGAGCTGCACTTCCGCACGCTGATCGGCACCGGCTCGAACGCCAACGTCGCGGCCGCGATCGTGATCGGGATCGAGGAGAACTGGACGCGCAAGATCGCCGACGGGATCGCCGCCACCGGCAAGCCCGTCGCCTGGTTCGCGATCGAGGGCAACGGCGACCTGCAGACGGTCGCGAACGCCTCGCGCGTCGCCGCGCAGTTCCTGCAGGACGCCTCCGAGCTGGCGCGCGAGCCGATCGAGCTGGGCGAGCTGGTCGTCTCGATCAAGTGCGGCGAGTCGGACACGACGACGGGCCTCGCCTCGTGCCCGACGGTCGCAACCGTCGTCGACGACGTGATCGACGCGGGCGGCACGGTCCTGTTCGGCGAGACCTCCGAGCTGACCGGCGGCGAGCACCTGATCGCCGACCGCATGGCGACGCCCGAGCTGCGCGAGCAGTTCCTCGACGTCTACGGCAGATACGTCGGCTTCATCGAGGCGCAGGGGGCCGACCTGTTCGGCTCGCAGCCGACGCAGGGCAACATCGCCGGCGGCCTCACCACGATCGAGGAGAAGGCGCTCGGCAACATCCAGAAGACGGGCACCAAGCCGGTCGTCGGGGTGCTCGACAAGGCCGAGGCGCCGGACGCGGACACCAGAGGCCTGTGGTTCATGGACTCCTCCTCCGCGGCCGCCGAGTTCATCACGCTGATGGCGGCCGGCGGCGCGGTGCTGCACATCTTCCCGACGGGCCAGGGCAACATCATCGGCAACCCGATCGAGCCGGTCATCAAGATCACGGGCAACCCGACGACCGCGGCGACGATGAGCGAGCATGTCGACGTGGACGTCAAGGGATTGCTCGCACGTGAAATCGACCTGGGCCAGGCGCACGACCTGCTGGCGGCGAACGTCGCCAGCACCGTCAACGGCCGGCTGACCGCGGCCGAGGTGCTCGGGCACCGCGAGTTCGTCATGACCAAGCTCTACGAGAGCGCATGAGCGCGCCGAACCGCTCGGCCCGCGGCCTCGGGTTCGATCGGAAGGACTCGCCCTTGGGGCTCGTCCTTGCGGCGTGGAGACCGACGCATGAGTGAGCGGCGCTACATCGCGCTCGAGGAGCACGCGCTGACGCCGGGGCTGCACGCGCTGCGTGCGGCCGCCGGCGCGGCGGGCGGGGCGCGCCCGAGCGACCGGCCCGACGAGATCGTCGAGCGGATGCTGGAGATCGGCTCGGTCCGGATCGCGGCGATGGACGCGGCCGGGGTCGACGTGCAGGTGCTGTCGCACCACGCGCCGGGCGCGCAGCTCGCGGACCCGGCGCGCGCGGTCGCGGCGGCGACCGAGGCCAACGACGAGCTGGCGGCGGCGATCGCGTCGCACCCGACCCGCTTCGCCGGCTGGGCGACCGTCCCGACGATCGACCCCGACGCCGCCGCGGCCGAGCTGAAGCGCTGCGTCGAGCAGCACGGCTTCGTCGGCGCGATGGTGCACGGACAGGTCGCCGGCGGCTGGCTCGACCATCCCCGCTTCGACCCGCTGCTGCGGATGTCGACCGACCTCGGCGTGCCGCTGTACCTGCACCCCGCGCCGCCGCCGGCGGCCGTCAAGGAGGCGTACTACTCCGACCTCGACGCGGCCGGCGACGACGCCGCGCGGCTGTCGCAGGTGTTCGCGACGTCCGGTTGGGGCTGGCACGTCGAGACCGGCGGCCACGCGTTGCGGATGGTCCTCAACGGCGTCTTCGACCGCCACCCGTCGCTCGACGTGATCCTCGGCCACTGGGGCGAGCTGGTCCCGTTCTACCTGGGGCGGATCGAGGAGCGCTTCAGCCGCATGACGAGACATCTCAGAACCGCGCCCGCGGAGGTCTTCGCGACGCGCTTCCACGTCACGCCCGCGGGGCTGGAGACGATCCCGCCGCTGCTGCTGACGTTGCAGACGCTGGGCGCCGACCGGATCATGTACTCGGCCGACTACCCCTTCAGCGTCAAGCACACGAAGGGGCGCGCGCTGATCGAGGAGGCGCCGATCAGCGAGGCCGACAAGTCGAAGATCGCGCACCTCAACGCGGAGCGGCTGCTGCGGCTGCCGTAGTCGCGAGCGTGCAAGACCAGTAGTCCACTACGGATGTGCGCGTCGCTGGGGAGGGCGAGGCTGTCGAGCATGGACACCAACGCCCTTCTCCGCCGCTGTACCGCGGTCGCCGCCGGCGCCCTGCTCGCCGCGTCCGCCTTCGTCTGCACCGCCTCCGCCGCCGCCCCGAGATCGATCAGCGTCCCGCCGGGCAACCCCTACTGGTTGCTGATCAGCGCGCAGAGCGCGAGATCGATCGGCATCGGGGACACGATCGCCGGCTGCACGTTCATCCCCGAGGCGTCGTGCGCCGGGGCGCAGCTCGCCAGACAGAACCTCACCGGTGCGTTCGTCCCGTTCGGGAACTTCGCCAGAGCGAACTTCGCCGGCAGCTCGCTGTCCGGCGGGATGCTGACGCACGCGAACTTCACGGCGGCGAACTTCGGTGGCGCGAACCTCGTCGGCACCGCGCCGGTCCACGCGAAGCTGCGCGGCGCGAACCTGTCGGACACGAAGCTGACGTTCGCCGGCTTCACCGAGGCCGACATGCGCGGCGTCGACCTGCGCGGCGCCGACCTCAACTTCGGCGCGATCGTCGGCTCGGACCTGCGCGGCGCCGACATGCGCGGGATGAACGTCTCCGACTCCGACGTCAACGGCACCGACATGCGCGGCGCGGACCTGCGCGGGGCGAACCTCTCCAACGCCGACCTCAGCGGCGCGAGAATGGCCGGCGCGAAGCTGAAGGGCGCGATCTTCTGCAAGACGCTGATGCCGGACGGCAGCGTCAGAGCCCCGCGCAGAGGACTCTGCCCCGGCCAGCACGGCCTGACGCCGCCGGCCGGTGCGAGAGCGGTGCTGCTGCCGGCGTCGAGCCCGCTGTACCCGGCGGTCTACGCGCTCGAGCATGGCACGCAGGTCGCCTCCGGGACGAAGGTGCGTGACTGCGTCGTGCAGGCGTACAGCGACTGCGCAGGCGCGCGGCTGCGCGGCGTCTCGTTGCAGGGCGGCTTCCTCGCCTACTCGAAGCTGCGCGGCGCTGACGTCCGCGGCGTCAACTTCCAGCTCGGCGACATGGCGTTCGCCGACGCGCGCAGAGCGAACTTCGACAACGCCCGCCTCGGCGGCACGTCGGTCGTCGGGACCGATCTCCGCGGCGCGTCGATGCGCAACGTCTCACTCGGGCTGACGGTCGCGGCCGGAGCCGATGCGCGCGGCGCAGACCTGTCCGGTGCGGACGGTCGCAGCAGCGTCTTCGACAGCGCCGACCTGCGCAGAGCAACGCTGGCAGGGGCGAACTTCTCGCAGTCGAACTTGATCGCTGCGGACCTGCGCGGCGCCGACCTGCGCGGCGCGAACCTCACCGAGACTGCACTGATCGGGGCGAGACTCACCGGCGCGGACACGACCGGCGCGACCTTCTGCAACACGCTGATGCCCGACGGGAGCGTTGCCGGGCCGTCGAGAACGGGGTGCCCGGCGACGTAGTCAGTCGAAGCGGGGCTGGGCCGCGCGCGCCTTGGCGGCGCGGCCCTTCGGCTCCTCCCACTCCTCCTGGCGCCCGAGCGCGGTGAGGTCGAGGAAGTAGTAGGAGCCACCGGTCTGCTCCGCGCCGCGGGCATAGCTCGAATAGGTGTGGAAGACGCGCTCGCCGTCGCGCAGGAAGTAGCTCGATCCCGGCATCTCCATCGGCTGGTCGCCGAACGGGAAGTCGGTGTCGAGCTGCTCCCACGCGGCGCGGTCGCGGTAGTTGTATTCCAGCGGCGCCTTCGACTCGTCGATCGTGACGTGGAAGTCGTAGTTGAAGTCGCTGCCGTAGGACGAGTACCACGGGAACGTCCAGCCCTTACGCCGCTTGTAGTCCTCGATTCTCGCCAGCGGGGCGCGGGAGACATACGCCATCGTCGTGTCGCGCGTGTGCAGGTGGGCGCGCAGCCCGTCCGACATCTCGTCGGCGCCGGCGCTGCAACTGGTGCAGCCGTCGGTCCAGCTCGGGTCGAACATGAAGTGGCCGACGATCAGCTGGCGGCGGCCCTCGAACAGGTCGAGCAGACTCGCTGCGCCGTCGGGCCCCTCGAACCTGTAGGGCGTCGTGATCTCGACCATCGGCAGCCGGCGGCGTTCGGCGTTGAGCGCGTCGCGCTGGCGCGTCAGCTCCTTCTCCTTCACCAGCAGGCGCTTGCGGGCGGTCAGCCACTCGCCGCGGGTCGTGACGTCGGGCAGGCTCATGTCGATCCTCCGGTTCGGGTCCGGTGCTGCTGCCTCGGACCCGACCCACCCGCGAAACTCATCGGGATGCGCTGGAGGGTGTCCTGTCGCTGACCGGGCGGGCCGCGGCTGCCGGCGCCGAGGGGGATGGCGCCGGCAGCAGGCTGGACCGCGTGTCGGGTCAGACCCGACGGACAATTCCTAGCGCGACCGGAACGTTCCTGTCAACTTTCAACCGCAATAAACCGGCAAATTGGGTAGGTCGCGTGTTTTGAGGGCGGGTCGGGCGTTCAACGAATGGGAGCGGGCCGACCGCCGCCGTCGTCGGCGTCCCACCCGCGCGCGATCGTCTCGGCTGCCGCATGCAGCGCCGACGGCGCGATGTCGAGCGCGTGACACCACTTCAGCAGCAGGTCGACGCGCGGCCAATGCCGGTGCGTCTCCCAAGCGGACAGCGAATCCTGCGTGATCCCGGTGGCGTCGGCGACGTCGTACTGCGAGCGCCCGCGGTCCTCACGATGACGCTTCATCGCTACCGCCAGAGCCCGCTGGTATTTCGCCACATCGGTCACGTCGCCAAGCCCACGGACCGGCGCGTCGGCGCGCAACCGGATCGTTCCGGTCACGTCCAGGCCGCCGCCCCGCCGTTCCGTGGGACCGACGAACCTACGACCGTACGCCCGTCGTGAACACCACCCCGAGGCGGTACCCCTCCACCTACAGGCGGGATCGCTCCATCCATGGGTGGATCAGGCGCGTTCGCGGGCTTCGCGCGGAGCTGCGAACCATCAAGATCCCGGCTTGCGGCTCAGGCCGGATGCGAGCCGGCGAGGGCCTGGAGCGTCGTCGCGTCGACGCCTCTGCCGGAGACGACGCAGGTGAGGCCGTCGCGGTACCACATGACTGCGGTGTGGCCGTTGACGTCGTAGATCCACATCGGCACGCCGTTGCGTCGCGCCCAGCGGCCGTCACCGACCGGGAGCTTCTCGCCGTCGGCGATCGAGTAGCCGATCTGCTCGCCCTCCGCGTTTCTGTAGAAGACCGTCTGCACGTCGCGGCCGTCGAGGCTGTCGCTGCGCGCGCCGGTCGCCTGCCAGCCGCCGCCCGGGCCGCCGTCCCAGGTCGACCAGTCCGGGAACGAGACGCTCTGCACGGCGGCGTCGAGCTTGCCGCCCGGCAGCGCGGCGGGGGCCGACTGCGTCGGCGTGTCCAGCGCGACGCCGGCGAGATCCGCGACCGTCGGCGCGGCGCTGCCGCTGCTGCCGCCGCCGATCGCGATCACGAGCACGACCGCGAGCACCGCCGCAATCGCTCCGCCGGCGGCGACGAGCGTGCGCGGGCGCAGGCCTTCGAGCCAGCCGCGCAGCGCGCCGCGCCCGCGCGCGCTGCCGGTGTCGCCGCGGGCGCCGCCGCGCGGGTCGCCGGCGTCGGGCCGCTCCCGGCCGCGCGCGTCGCCGGTCGCCCCCTGCCGCTCCTCCGCCTCCCCCGCGGCCGCTTCCACGGCAGCGCGCAGCGACGCGGGCGCGGGGGTGTCCAGCGCGCGGATCGCCGCGGTGACGGCGGCGACCTGATCGTCGGAGTCGGGGGGCTTGGGGTCCATCTGGTCCTCTATGAGAGCAGACTCCGGGAAGAGGGCGATCCTTCCGGCGATCCGCCGGATCTGCCGGTCAGATCGGCCGTCACGCGCTCGCGCGCGCGGTGCAGGCGGCTCGTGATCGTCGCCTCGCGCGTGCCGAGCGACTTCGCCGCCTCGCGGTAGGAGAGGCCGACGACGTCGACCGCGATCAGCGCCAGGCGGAAGTCGTCGGGCAGGCGCGCGATCGCGGCGAACAGCTCGTGCGCCTCCAGCGCCGCCTCGGGCCGGCCGCCTGGACGCGGATCGCCGAGCGCGAGGTCGTCCAGCGTCGCGACCTCCTGCGGGCGGCGCGACGCCGTTCGGCGCGAGGTCAGGAAGGTGTTGCGCAGCGCGCTGAGCAGGTAGCCGAGCTCCTCCTCGCCGCGCAGCCTGCGCGGTCTCGCGAGCACGCGCGTGACCGTCTCCTGGACGAGATCCTCGGCGTCCTCGCGCGATCCGCACAGCGCCCACGCCGCACGGTAGAGCCGATCGAGGTGACGCACGACGGCGTGCGGTTCGAGTCGGCTCATATCCGGACTGTAGCCATGCGGCCGCGTTCTGGAACGTTTGGTGAGTATCTGGTCTGAGGCGGCGCGACAGCCGGGAAGGATCCGCGCGAAGCCGGCGTCTTCAGAGGGGAAGCAGCCCTCACCTCTCGACAAACGGAGACCCAGATGCGCTCCCGTCTCTTCTCCCGTGCGGCCCCCGCGGTCGCGCTGATCGTCGCTGCCCTCGTCGTCGCCGGCTGCGGCAGCTCGTCCAACGACGACTCCGGCTCCAGCGGCTCCGGCTCGACCGCCGCGTCCGCCGCCTCCGGCGGCGGCGCCTACGGCGGCAGCCCCAGCTCCAGCTCCGGCAGCTCGACCACGACCGCCACCAGAAGCACCGCCGGCAACGCGGCCGCCGTCGTCAGAACGGCGAGAACCCCGCTCGGCACGATCCTGGTCGACGCGACCGGCAGAACGCTGTACCTGTGGGAGGCCGACACCGGCATGAGCAGCACCTGCACCGGCGCCTGCGCCCAGGCCTGGCCGCCGCTCACCACCAGCGGCAGAGCGACCGCCGACGGCGGCGCGACGAGCAGCGACCTCGGCACGACCAAGCGCGCCGACGGCACGACGCAGGTGACCTACGCCGGGCACCCGCTGTACTACTTCTCAGGCGACAGCGGCGCGGGCCAGACCAACGGCCAGGACAGTGACGGGTTCGGCGCTGACTGGTTCGTGGTCATGCCCAGCGGCAAGGCGATCGAGGGCGGCGGGTCCTGAGCGACCCTCGGTTGGCGGACGGGGCGACGCGGCGCTGGCCGGCCCGCGCTCACCCCGACAGCGCCCGGCGCACGCGCAGCAGCGCGAGCGCCGGGTGCACCGCGGGCGCCAGCTGCTCGATCACCGCAGCGGCCGCGCTGCGGGCGGCCGGGCTCCCGTTCGCGCCCTCGTCGGACAGGTAGAAGCCCGCGAGGCCGGCGACGATCACGCCGTGCGTGCGAGCACGTGGCAGACCGCGAACATCCGCGGCGCTGCGCGCGGCGATCCGCGCCATCCCCGCCGCCGCGGCTGCAGCTGACGGGTACTGCGCGACGTACGAGAAGTTGCCGCTGCGGTTGTCGGCATCGACGTCGACGAGGCTGTCGAGCAACGTGCTGAGCGCGCAGACGTCGGCATATGCCAGCGCGATCCGCCGCGCGCCCGCGACGGTCGTCGCGGGATCCGCGGCGGCCGCCGTCAGCGCGTGCACCGCCAGCGACGAGATCCCCGCGGCGGCCGTCTCCCACCACTCCAGCAACGGAGCGGAGCGGTCGGCGGAGATCCCGACCGCGCCGGCCCCGACGCGGCGCGGCCGGCGGTCGGGGAGATCGGCGCGCGCCCACGCGCGCAACTCCCCCAGTTCGCCCCGCAGCATCGCCGCGTGGGTGTGGCTCTGCGCCGCCCCGCACCGCCGTGCCTCGCGCGCCGCGACCCCCGCCACCGCACGGGCGCTCGGCAGCGCCCAGAAGCGCCGCCGGCAGGTCGCGACGAGATCGGCGAGATAGCCGCCGTCGCCGGCAGTGTCGGATATCGGTCCAACGTGGGCGAACGACTCCACCAGCGCCCGATGCAGCCGCAGCGACGTGCCGAGCGGGTCGCGCACGTCGCGCTCGGTCAGCGTGTCGAGGTAGTCGAACATCAGCTGCCAGGCGACCAGCAGGTCGGTCGTCGCGTGCCGGGCGCGGCGCGGGGCGAGCAGCGCGAAGACCGCGGCCGCCTCCGCGTTCAGCCGCTCCTCCCCGACCGTGCTGAGCGCGAGCCCGCGCGCCTCCGCGTCGGGGATCCGCTGCGCGCGCTGCTGCCAGCGCGCGATCTCGGCGCGGGCCCGCGGCACGATCGTCGTGGTGTAACGAGCGAGCGCGGCGACCATCTCGGCGGTCGCGACGAGTGCGGCGAGCGGCTCGCGCGCCGCGGCGCTCCCGGCGATCGTCTCCGCGCCGGCGCCGCGTGCGGCCAGGTCGTGCTGGCGGCTCATCGTCCGACGGCCTGTCGCGGCCGTGAGACGGAGCGGCGGGCGCAGCTCACGTCTCCGGGTCGAGCACCAGCCGAGCGGGGGCCCGGATCGCACGCTGCGCGGGGATCGCCGTCAGCAGCAGCGCGACTGCGACGAGCGTGACACAGGTCAGCGCGGTCGTCGGCAGCGAGACCGAGAACGGCGCCGGATAGCCCGTCGAGCGTTGCAGCCAACGGCCGAGCAGCCACTGCCCGTAGGTGCCGGCGAGCGCGCCGGCGAGGCAGCCGGCACCGAGGATCAGCGCAGCTTCGATCAGCACGATCCGCAGCGCGCGGACCGGCGGGAAGCCCTGCAGCCGCGCCTCCGACCAGAACACGCGCCGCTGCCAGATCGTCGTGCTGAGCGCCGCCGCCAGCGCGAGTGTCGCGGCGACGAGCAGGATCAGCGCGATCTGGCTCAGGCGGGTCAAGCCCGCCCGCGCGACCGCGTTCGCGTCCTCCGCGCGCTCGTTGCGGCTCTGCACCCGCACAGCGGCCGAGACCTCCGGCCCGAGCGCCGCGCGGATCGCCGTCTGCGTCGCCGGCAGCGAGGTGCCCGGCGCGACGTCCAGCTCGATCGCGGTCGGGACCGTCGTCTCCCACGCGCGGGCGTAGTCGTCGCCGTTGAGCACGATCGCGCCCGGCCCCCACCCGAGGTTCGTCGTGATCGCCGCGACGCGCCATGCGCGCGGACCGCTCGGCGTTGGCAGCGTCAGCCGATCGCCGACCGCGACCCGCTCGTCTCTGGCGATGTGCTCGGAGACGCTGACCCAGCCGCCCGCGCGCAACCGCCGCTCCGCCGTCGCGAGATCGCCGTCCAGCAGCTGGCTCGGGGGGATCAGCACGCGGTCGCGCGGCGAGCGCGCCTGCAGCCAGACGCGGCGGTCGCCGAGGTCCGCGAAGCCGCCCTGGTACGGGCGCACGTCCGCCACGCCTGCGACTGCCGCAAGCGTCTGCGGATCGATGTCGAGCGGCTGCAGCGCGAGGTCGTCGCCGTGCTGGGTGATCCACAGGTCACCGGAGTCGATGTACTCGCGGTAGTCCTGGTAGAGGCCCGTCAGCAGATTGCGGTGTGCGCCCTCCATCGCGGTCACGCCGAAGATCGCGATCGCCGCGGTGGCGGCGAGCGCGAGCGACCGCAGCGTCGTCGCCTGCAGCCCGCGCGCGGCCGCGAGCGCCATGCTCTGGCGGTCGCGCCGCGGCCAGCGCCGCACCAGCGCCAGCAGCCCGGCGAACAGCAGCGGCAGCATCAGCAGCGTCGCGACGGCCAGCGCGGCGACCGCGGCGACCGTCGTCGCCGGTGCCAGCAGCACGACCGCGGTGGCGACGGCGAGCAGCGCCGCCCCCGCGGCCGCTGCTCGCGCGCGCGTGCGGGAATCGACCGACTGCCCCGGCTCGCCGCCCGCCTCGTGCGTGCGCCGCGCCGCGCCGCGGCGCAGGTCCAGCAGCGGTTGCGCGGCCGCCAGCAGGCTCAGCAGCGTCCCGGCCAGCAGCGAGCCGATCACGACGGTCGCGCCGACGTGCTGGCCGCTGCCCAGCGGCCACGCGAACGCGAGGTAGCCGGGCGGGTCGTGCGCGGAGCTGCGCAGCAGCAACAGGCCGGCGCCGATCGCGACGCCGGAGGCGAGCAGGCCCAGCAGCAGCGCCGGGAACAGCATCAGCTGCGCGATCCGCGCGCGCGAGATCCCCGCCAGCCGCAGCTCGCCGACGAGCCGGCGACGCTCCGGGATCGTCAGCAGCATCGCGGTGTAGGCGAGCAGCAGCCCGACCAGCACGCCGATCGCGGCGAACAGGCTCGTCGCCTGGTCGTTGGGCAGGCTCGCCTGCCGCAGCAGCGCCAGTTCGTCGTCGAGCGTGCCGACGTCCATCCGCCCGCCGGCCAGCCGCAGCAGACCGCCGCGCGCCAGCTCCTGCCGGCCCGGCCGCGCGCGCACGAGGATCCGCGTGACGCGACCGTCGAGCCCGGTCAGCGCCTGCGCACGGCCCAGCTCCATGCCGGCGACGTGTCCCGACGCGAGACCGCCGAGGACGGTCTCGTCGAGCACGCTGCTGACCGGCACCTGCTGCGCGCGGCCGCGCGCCTCGAGCGTGACGGCCGTCGTGGCGGCGCCCGCGCCGTCGCGAGCAGGCAGCGAGAGCGCGTCGGCGACCGCGGTCGGCAGGAACAGCTGCGGGAACACCAGCAGCCCCGCGAGCAGCGGGCTCGAGCTGACGCCGCCGAGCTGCGCGAGGCTCGCGTCGAGGCCGATCAGCTCGACGCCGGAGCGGTGGTCGCCGTGCCGCAGCGTGATGCGCTGCTCCAACAGCGGCACCGCCACGTCGACGCCCGGCAGCATGCGCACGTCGCCGACCAGCCGCTGCGGGATGCCCTCGCCCGAGCGGGCGGTCAGCTGCAGCTGCGCGTCGCCCGCGACGCCGACCAGGATCTCGCGCGCGCCCGCGTTGATCGAGCTGTTGGAGACGATCACGGCGAAGACGAGCGCGACGCCGGCGGCGATCCCGGCGCCGGCCAGCAGATCCTGTGCCCAGTAGCCCCGCAACCGCCACAGCTCGAACCGCAGCAGCGAGCGCAGGCCGATCATCGCGGGATGCCGGGGAGGCTGTGCGGCTGCTCGGGCGTCGGAGGCACGTCGCCCGGCGGCTGCTCCCCCGGCAGCGGCTGCGCCGCCGCGTGCGAGTGCGGCTGCGCCTGCGTCTCCGCGCTTGCGAGCGCGCCGCCGCCGGCACCGGTCAAGCGCCCGTCCTGCAGCGTCACGCAGCGATCGGCTGCCTCCGCGGCGTGGGCGTCGTGGGTCACGACCAGGACCGCGCGGCGATGCAGGTGGGCTTCCTCGCGCAGGCGCGCGAGCACGAGCGCGCCGCTGGCGCTGTCGAGGCCCGCGGTCGGCTCGTCGGCCAGCACCAGCTGGGGGTCGTTCGCGAGCGCGCGCGCCAGCCCGACGCGGCGCCGCTCGCCGCCCGACAGCTTGTGCGGCGGGTGGTAGAGACGGTCGCCGAGGCCGAGGTCGACCAGCAGCCGTTGCGCGACGCTGTGCGACTGCGACGCGCGCATCGTGCTGCCCAGCAGCCGCCACTCGACGTTCCCGATCGCGTCGACGCCCTTCAGCATGAACGGCTGCTGCGCGAGGAAGCCGACCGTCTCGCGCCGGAACGCCTCGCGCCCGCGGCGGCCGAGCTGCGCGAGGTCGCGGCCGTCCCAGCTGATCGTCCCCGAGGTCGGCCGCTCGTCACCGGTCGCCAGCCACAGCAGCGTGCTCTTGCCCGCCCCGCTGGGACCGAGCAGCGCGACCAGCTCGCCGCGCGCGACCGTCAGCTCGATCCCGCTGAGCGCGTGCACGACCTCGCCACCGTCGCGCAGCTCGTGGCCGACACCGCGAAGAGCGAGCGTCATCTGGCGCGGTCCCGGCGACGCAGCGGGACGACCGCGGCCGGCTCGCGAGCAGCGCCTGGATCGCGCACGATCCCGCGGTCGATCGTGACGTGACGCCAGCCGCCCAGGCCGCTGACGGAGACCGTGCTCATCAGGACCGCGATCCCATCCCGCGCGAACGAGCGCAGCAGTGCGAGCATCGCGTCGCGCTCGGCGCCCATCAGCCCGAGCGCCGGCTCGTCGAGGAGCAGCAGCCGCGGCTGCGTCACCAGCGCCCGCGCCAGGACGACGCGCGCGTGCTCGTCGAACGACAGCGACGCACCGCACTGCTCGCTCGCCAGCGCGAGCGCGTCGACCCGTCTGAGCGCGGCGAACGCCTCGCGCTCGGCGGCGTGCGGGCTGATGTACGCGAGCCGCGGCGCGGCGACCTGGTCGAGCACGGTCGCGCCCATCGCGGGCGAGAGACGGTCGTACGCGAGCGACAGACCGCCGCGCCGGCCGCGCTGGCGATCCGGCTCGGCGCACCCGTCGAACAGCACCTGCCCGCTGTCCGGCGCGATCACGCCGGCGGCGACCTGCAGCAGCGTCGACTTGCCGGCCCGCCGTGCGCCCGCCAGTGCGACCAGCTGCCCGGGCGCGATCTCCAGCGAGACGTCGTCGAGCACCGCGCGCGGCCCGCTGCGCACGTTGACCCGCTGCAGCGCCAGCAGCGTGCCGCTCATCCAGCCTGCGCCTCGTAGTCGTGCAAGCGCGCGCGGACGTCGCGGATCCAGGCGCGCTGGGCGTCGAGGATCGCGCCGGTCAGGTCCGCGCCGAGCAGGTCGGGCAGCGCCGCGTCGGCGTCGAGCAGCGGCTGGTGACCGGCGGCGCACGTCACGCAGGTCTCGAACGCGTCGAGTATCGCGCGCATCGTCGCGAGGTCGCCCGGCCGCACGGCGCGCAGCCGCACGAGCACGTCGACCGTCGCGCGCGTCTCGTCGAGCGGCCCCGTCAGCCAGTCGCGCCACGCCTCGACGCCGCGTCTGGTCGCGCGGAAGACGTTCCCGGTCGCACGCCCGCTGCGCGACGGAGCGAACTCGCGCACGGCGTCGGGCGCGACCGCCTCGACCAGTCCCTGGCCCTCGAGCGCGCGCAGGTGCTCGTGCGCGTGCCGGTGGCTCGATCTGACGACGCCGCCGAAGCGATCCTCCATCCGCGCGCCGACGTCGTAGCCGTGGCCCGGCCCTGCGATCACCGTCGACAGCACGGCTGCCCGTACGTTCGGCAACCGCGCGTTGTTCCCCAACTCCCTCACACCCGTTCCCCCCGAGGCGTTGATGCAGCCATGTTGAACGTAAACGACCGGAACGTTTCGTGCAACCACACGTATGTTGTAGTTACGGCAAATGGTGCGCTGGATAGTCCGGCCGGGACTATCCGGTTCGGACTAGTAACCGGTTCTTCAAGGTGGCACTGTTGCGATTCAGCTCGCGCGCCTCGTTACGACCGTCACCCCCACCGTCGCTGCGATGCCCCGAAACCGCGAGCGCGACGACCGCCGGCCCGCGAGCCTCGTATCCCCCTTTCGAGGCCGGGCCGGCGGCGTCATCCCTCGCTCAATCGAGCGAGCGGTTGCGCACGCCGCTGCGGACCGCCGGCACGAGCGCGAGCGGACCCGCTCCAGCACGAGCGCTCAGCGAATCCGCACCGGCGTGCCGGGCCCGGCCCGCGCGGCGAGCCACGCGATCACGGCGTTGTCCATCCGCACGCAGCCGTGCGACGACGCGCTCGGGAGCGGGTCGTTCAGAAGCGCGCCGGAGCGGCCGTGCAGCGCGACCCGCCCCGGGCCGCCGCCGAAGTCCTCCAGCACGTCGGAGTGCCCGGTGATGTGCAGCGCGTACGGCCCCAGCTCCGAGCCGACCGGCTGGCGCACGCGCTCGTAGACGGCGAACAGGCCGCGCGGCGTCGGCGTCGCGCGCCTGCCGATCACGACCGGCCAGCTGCGCACGCGCGCGCCCGCGTAGAAGGCGGATCCGCGGCGCGCGGCGAGGTCGATCACGATCCGCCAGCCTGTCGATCCGACCTGCGCGACGTCCGCGTCGATCCAGCCGGAGCTGCCGTTGGGCCGGTCCGGCAGCGCGACGCGCAGCCAACTGCGCTGGCCGTCGACGCGGCTGTCGAGCACCAGCAGCCGCACCTCGCCGCCGTTCCACGGCGCAACCGGAGCGATCCGCCCCGTCGGTCTGGCGTCCGCGTCCGGCACCGCGCGCACCGCCGCCGCAGCGACGATCCGCGCGGTCCAGCTGCGGGTGGCGGTCGGAGGACCCGCCACCTCCGCACTCGCGGCCGGGGCGAACACCCCGGCCGCGAGTGCGACCGCCGCGCTCACCAGCAGCGCGGCGACGCGACTAGTGGACATCGTCACTAGCCGGTGACACCGCCGCCTCTGCCGTTCGCCGGCAGCACGCCGCCGAGACCGCCGAGGCGCACCGGCGCCGATGCCTGTCTTCTGGCCGCGTTCTCAGCCGTCGCGACCGCGACGTTGACGATCCGCGGATCTCTTGCGTCGCGCAGCACGCGGGCATTCACCGTGAACCTCTTCGACGCTCGCGCGCCCAGCAGCCCGACGGTGAAGCAGAGGTCGCCGTCGCGCAGTCTGCCGCCGCTCGTCGACAGCAGCGACAGGCCCTCCGGCAGTGCGTCGCAGACGACCACGCCGGCCGCCGCGTTTCTGCTCGTGTTGGTGACCGTGATGCCGAACTTCACCGTGCCGCCGAGCTTCACCGGCTGACGGCTCAGCGTTCTCTTGGTCAGCTTCAGCGTCGCCGTCGGCATCGGGATCTTCGTCACCACGCCGGCACGGTCGTTGGCCGGGTTCACGTCGGCGGCGCCGGCCGAGACCGTCGCGGTGTTTCTGACGCTGCCCGCCGCGAGCGCTCTCACGCGCACGGTGACGACCTTGCTGGAACCGGCGTTCAACGTGCCGATCGCGCATCTGACGAGCTGACCTCTGATCGTGCATCTGCCGCCCGGCACTCTCGCCGAGCGCGCGGCGAGCGCACGCGGCAACGTGTCGGTGACCGTCACTCTCGACGCTGCCGCCGGCCCGTTGTTGGTGACCGTCAGCGCGTAGGCGAACGTGCCGCCGAGCTTCGGTCTGGCACCGGGTGCCACGCGCTTGGTCAGCACGAGGTCGAACGCCGTCGGCGGGGCCGGAGCGTCCGGCGGCGCCGGTGCGTCGATCCGCGTCGGCACCTCGCTGCGGTTGTTGTCCGGGTTGGACTCCGGCTCGTTGCCCGCGACCGTCGCGGCGTTCACGATCGTCGTGTTCGCCAGGCTCGGCGCGATGCTGCCGACGAGCTGGATCTGCACCGCCGCGCCTCTCGGCAGGTCGCCGATCGCGCAGCCGACGGCCTGGCCGGCCGCGCTGCAGGTGCCCTGCGACGGCGTCGCGGAGACGAACGTCACGCCGGCCGGCAGCGTGTCGCCGACGGTCACGCCGGTCGCCGCGCTGGGGCCGTTGTTGGTCGCGATCAGCGTCCAGGCGATCGAGCCGCCCGCGGTCGCCGTCGCCGGTCCCTGCTTGACGATCGCGAGGTCGGTCGACGGCCCGACGGTCGTCGGCGCGTCGTCGCTGTTGTCACTGGGGTCGGAATCCGGCTGGTCGCCTCTGACGGTCGCCGTGTTGACGATCGTCGTGGAGGCGAGCGCCAACGGCGCGGTCGCCGTCACCTGCACGGTCGCTCTCGCCCCGACGGGGAGGTCGCCGATCGCGCAGGTGATCGTGCCGGCGGCCTCGCTGCAGCCGCTGCTGGCGGAGACGAACGTCGTGCCCACCGGCAGCGGATCGGTCACCGTGACGCCGGTGGCGTCGTCGGGACCGTCGTTGGTGACGGTCAGGTCCCACGTCAGCTGCCC
Source organism: Conexibacter sp. CPCC 206217 (assembly GCF_030646165.1). Classification (GTDB taxonomy): domain Bacteria; phylum Actinomycetota; class Thermoleophilia; order Solirubrobacterales; family Solirubrobacteraceae; genus Conexibacter. Next base: position 35,879 of record NZ_JAUTDO010000012.1, read on the forward strand.
ACCGGCCGCGACGGTCGCCGGGCCGTCCTTGACGATCGACAGGTCGGCGATCGGATCGACGATCACGCTCGCGTCAGCTCTGTCGGTCTCGCCGCCGCCGGGCGGCTGCGGCGTCGTGGTCGTGACGACCGCTCTGTTGAGCCAGTCGCCCGCGACCTCACCTCTGACGGTGACGTGGACCGTCACCGGTCTGTTGACGTCGAGATCGCCGAGCAGGCAGGTGATCGTCCCGCTCAGCTCGGTGCAGCTCGGGTCGTCGGCGGAGACGAACGACAGCTCGGCCGGCAGCACGTCCTGCAGCTCGACGTCGCGCGCGACCGACGGGCCGACGTTTCTGACCGTCAGCGTGAACGTCGTCTGACCGCCTCTGAGGATCTCGCCAGGCGCCGCCGTCTTCGTCACCGTGACGTCGGCGAGCGGGTCGGGCGTGAGCTCGCTTCTGGAGGAGTCGTTGCTCGGCTCCGTGTCGGTCGTGGTCGTTCTGACCTCGGCGACGTTCACCAGCGGCGCGTCGAGCGTCGCGGGGTCGACCGTCACTCTCAGCGCGTACGTTCTGTCGAAGCCGACCGGCGCCGTGGCGACTCTGCACGTCACGGTGCCCGCGGCCTCCGCGCACGGCGCGTCGGCGGAGACGAATCTGACGCCCGCGGGCAGCACGTCGCTGACCTCCACGTCCTGCGCGTCGGACGGGCCGTTGTTTCTCACCCGCAGGTTCCAGGTGACGTCCTCGCCTGGCACGTATCTGCCCGTCGCCGGGGTCTTCTCGATCGACATGTCGGTCTCGGCTCTGACGTCGAGCGAGCCGTCGTCCTCTATCGCCGTCACCAGCTCGTCGGAGATCACGCTCGATCTGTTGACGACTCTGGTGCCGTCGGCCACGTCGGCCGCGACCTGCACCGGCAGTTCGATCTCGGCGACGTCACCGGCGGAGAGGAGCGGGAAGGTCCACTCGATCGTGGTCTCCCCCGCGCCCGGTCCGGCTCTCACCGTCTCTCTGAACGCGCCGTACGTCGACGTCGCCGGTCTGTTCGCGGCGTCGTAGCTGAGACCCGCCGGCAGCACGTCGGTGATGACGACGTTGTTGGCGTCGTTGGCGCTTCTGTTCTCGACGGCGATTCTGAACGTCGATTCGGTGCCCGCGATCGCGGCGCCGCCGTCCGGCGTCTTGTCGATCGTCAGGTCCGGCAGCACGAGCGTCGCGGTCGCGTCGTCCTCGGGCGCACCGTAGTCACCATCGCCGTTGCCGCTGTTGCCGGCCTCGTCTCTGGCGGAGCTGACGAGCGCTCTGTTGACGTTCGCGTCGGCGCCCGTGCCCGGGGTCGTCTGCGCGGCCGCCGTCGGGCTCGCTCTGTAGTCGATCGTCACCGTCGCACCAGGCGCGATGCTCGCGACCGTCCAGCTGAGCACGTCGCCGGCCGGGTCGGTTCTCACGACCGGCTCGCTCGCGCCGCCGGGCGTCAGCGTCGCCGAGCTGGCGACGTAGCCCCAGTTCTGCGGCAACGTGTCGGTCACGACGACGTCGTTCGCCGTCGCGGTTCTCGACGTGTTTCTGACGACGACCTGCCACGGGAATCTCTGACCCACCGTGACGTCGCCTCTGTCGGCGTGCGGCGCGGTGCCGAGGCCCGTCGTCTTCACGAGCGTCAACGACGGGAAGTCGAGCACCACTCTGGCGCTGTCGCTGCCGCCGTCTCTGTAGTCGCGGTACTCGACCCCGCTGTTGCTGGGATCGTCACGGTCCGCTCTCGGGACGCCGAAGTAATCCGGCACCGTCGCGGTGTTGTCGATCGACTGGTCCTGTCTCAGCGAGCCGGCGTCGACCAGCACCGCTCTGTAGGTGATTCTGACGCTGGCGCCGGGCGCGATCGGCCCGTCGATCAGCCACGCCATTCTGTGGTCGCCGCTGGTCCAGACCTTCGTCTGCGTGACACCGGCCGGCAGCGAGTAGGAGACGACGTCTCTCAACTCGGCGTCCGGCTCGTCCTGCACGACGACGTCGTGCGCGGGCGAGTCGCCGCTGTTTCTGATCTCCAGCTGGTAGGCGACCGTGTCGTCGGACTGCGCCGTGAGGACGCTGTCGGAGAACGTCGTGCCGCCGTCGAGGCTGACCTGCTTGTCGATCGACAGTCTCGGCTCGAGCACCGTGACGGTCGCTCTGCCCGGCGAGGACTCCTCGTCGAAGCCGCCCGGGATCACCGTTCTGTCGAACGGCCCCTCGACGTCGGTCCGGTTGCTGGAGATGACCGCGGTGTTGACGAGCGTCTGACCGGCTGCGACCTCGGAGCCGTCGGCGTATCTGGCACGCACGTGGCCGCTGTACTGCAGCGTCACCTCCTGCGCGGTCGCGAGTCTGTTCGACGCGATGTCGCCGAAGTCCCACGCGATCGTCGTCGTGCCGTCGCCGTTGGCGACCGGGTCGTACTCCTGCACGGGGTTGATCAGCGGGCAGGTTCTCGTGCACGTGATCGTGCCGTAGTCGTCGAACGCGATGCCGTCCGGCAGCACGTCGGTCACCGTCACGTCGAACAGCGAGATGTGCGCCGGGATCGAGACGGTGAGCGTGTAGGTGGCGTGCTCGCCGACCGTGAGTCTGGCGGGGGTGACGCTCTTCGTCACCGACGCTATCTCGATTCTCACCGTGTCGTCGGCTCTGGCCTCGTAGCCGGGGAAGCCGTCGCTGCTGTCACGCCGTTCGGGCGCCGACGGCAGGCTCTCGCCGATCGTCGTCACTCTGTTGGTCAGCTCGGCGCCGCCGATCGCGGGGTCGTCGACGCTGACGCGGTATCTGATCACGTGCGTGGTGCCCGGCTGGATCGTCACGCCGGTCTCGGTGATCGTGCGCGCGTCCTCGTCCCAGACCGCGTTGCTGCCCGGGATTCTGTCGCCTCTGGCGAGTCTGCTGTTGTCGGCCGCGATCGGCGAGAGGCCGACCGGCACGTTGTCGACGATCGTCACGTTGTGCGCGGTCGAGACGCGCGCACCTCTGTTGGACGTCGTCAGCGTGTACTCGACGAAGTCGCCCGGCAGCACGCGTGCGCCGCCGGTGTCGTCGACCTTGGCCTGCGACAGCAACGGCTCGACGAGCTGGATCGAGGTCGTCTCGGAGTTTCTCGTCTGCGCTCCGACGACCGGGTCGGTCCAGGTCAGGACCGCTCTGTTGGCGAGGTCGTCGTTGTCGGCGCGCTGGTTCTGCGAGACGTTCGCGACGATCACGCTGAACGTCAGCGTGACGACGGCGTCCGGCCCGTCCGGTGGGACCGAGAAGTCGGATCTGATGCTGAACGACGGCCCCGCGGGGTCGCTGTCGTCGAGCGTCAGGTCGCCGAGCGTGATCGGACCGCTGACGGCCAGTCTCGCCGACGCCGGCACGTACGTCTGGCGCGTGGCGGAGTCGAGCGCGTCTCTGAGCACGGCGATGCCGCCGAGCGTCGTGCCCGCCGGGATCGTCGTTCTGACCGTGTAGCCGATCTGCTCGCCGATCGTCGCCTGGTTGGCGACGTTGCCGTCGGCAGACGCGTTCACCGTCGTCGTCGCCTGCTTTCTGACGAACGAGTCTCTCGTGAAGACGTCGCTCGGGTCATCGGCGGCCGGGGCGTTGTCTCTGCCCGCGTAGCTTCTGTCGACGTTGTTCGCCGGCACGTACTCGAAGAACGTTCCGACGTTCGTTCTGCCGGAGTATCTGACGACGCCGGCGGTGTTGACGAGCGTGCGCGCCGGGCCGATGTCCGCTCTCACCTGCGCGGTGTATCTGAGCGTCAGCGCGGGAGCGCCGGCCGCGAGTGACAGCCCGCTCCACTCGATGTAGTCGGGATCGCCCGGCAGCACCCCTGCGCTGCACAGACCGGCGTTGGTGATCGAGCTGATCTGCAGGCATCTGTAGTCCGCCGGCAGTACGTCGCGCACCGTGATCAGCTCGGCGTCCTGGCCGCCGCTGTTGGTGACGTCGAGACGGTAGGTGACTCTGTCGCTGGCCTGCACCTCTCTGTGGTCGACGTTCGGGCCGGCCGAGCTGCTGGTGGTGGCCGCCGCGCCGTCGACTCTGTCGACGCCCTTGACGAGGTCGAGGACCGGCGTCTCGATCACGATGTCGCGCTGGTCGCGCAGCGAGGTGGAGACACCGGCCGTGTTCTCGGAGGCGAACTTGAGCAGGTTGCCGACGATGTCGCCGTCTCTGGCGTCGGGGAAGTCGACGGTCGTCGAGAAGACGTGCTCGAAGATCTGGTTCGCTCTCGGCACGGTCCCGGACGGCGTCCATCTGAGGACCGGGTCGTCGTCGGGATCGGCCGGGAAGGCCGCGCTCTCGTCGATCGTCGCGACGACGCTGTTGCCGCCGTGCGTTCTGTCGGAGCCGGGCTCGTAGGTGACCGGTCTCGGCAGGAAGTCGGAGATGACGACCGGTCTCGTATCGACGTCGGTCGGGAACGCGACGTTGACGAGCCAGCAGACGCGGTCGCCCGGGTGGTAGGTCTGCACCGGCTGGACGTACACCGCCGCCGTCTGGCAGAAGTTCGCGGCCGACGCGTCGGCGACCGGGACCGCGACCAGCTTGGAGATTCTCGGGTCGGGCGCGAGCTGGCTCGCGGCGCTGGCGTCGGGGATCTCGACGCCGGTGCCGTAGCCGGCGTCGTGCGGGATCTCGGTGCCGGGCGTTCTGCAGTCCGGCGTGCCGGGCGTGACGCAGCGCACGACCATGTCGCCTCTGGTCTCGACCGTGTTCTCACGCTCGTCGCGCGTGAGAACCGCGCCGGCGTCGGCGAAGTTCTCCTGGTAGTGGGTGCGCGTGCGCGTCGGGAATCTGATCGTGAATCTGTCGTTGACGTCGGTCTTGGCGAGCTTCGCGAGGTCGTCTCTGTCCCACGTCAGCGTCCAGCTGCCGTCCTCGTTCTCGGTCACGCTGCCGAAGGCCGGCGTCGGGCTGAGGCCGCCGAAAGGGTCACACTCGCTGTCGCTGCCGGAGGTGTTTCTGGTGCGGTTGACGACGTCGATCGGGCAGTAGCCGTCGGGGAGCGTGTCGGTGACGGTCGCATCGACGATCGAGCGGTACTCCGAGGTCTCGAACGTCAGCAGCCAGTTCGTCACGCCGCCCTGCGCCAGCTGTCCGTCCGGGAGCGTCGAGCCGGCCTGGTCGTCCTGGCTCTCGACCTCCTTGTGCACGACCCAGTCCTCGGCGGTGCGCGTCAGCCAGTAGTCGTCGGTGACGGCGATCGGGCCTCTTCTGCTGCTCTGGTAGTCGCCGCTGGCCGTCGCGTAGTTGGTCAGCTCCTCTTCGTCGGTCGTCTCTCTGCCGGTGACGGGGTCGTTGTTGTCGAGGTTGGTGCCCTGTCTGCCGTCCGTCGCCGGGGTCCCGTTGGACCACGTCATCGTGTTCTCGTAGATCGGGATCGCGGCGCGGTATCTGATCAGCTGCGTCGATCTGCCGGCGAGCGAGCCGATGCTCCACACGACTCTCGTGTAGACGGCTCTGGGCAGCGGGCCGGCGCCGTCGGGATCGACGTTCACCGTGTCGACGAGCGTCGGGACGATGCAGCCTCTGCTGGGGATGTCGGTGATCGCGTCGACGTCGATCGCCGGGGCGCCCGTGTACTCGAACGGGGTGCCGGTCGTGGGCGATCTCGTCGTGTTGTCGTCGCTGCTGCCGATGCCGCAGCCGAGGAACTCGAGACCGGCCGGCACGTAGTCGACGACGGTGACGTCGTTGGTCGGGTTGATGCCGTTGTTTCTGACGGTGAGCGTGTACGTCGTCTGGTGATCGTGGACGCCGCGGAGGATCTCGCCCTCCCACGACGGCTCGTCCTTCTCGATCTCGATCGCTCTGATCGACGTGGTCGATCTCAGCTCGGGCGTGTAGCCGGTGTAGCTGGTCGCGCGCGGGCCGTCCGGTCTGCCGTCCGCGGCGAACTTCGGGATGTAGCGCGCGTTGTCGTTGACGAACGCCTGCGCTCTGATGTCGAAGGTGTCACCGACGTCGTAGACGCTCGTGTCGTATCTGACGGTGAAATCGAGGTTGCGCGTCTCGTTGGGTGACAGGTCGGCGACATTCTCGAACAGCAGCGTCGTCTCGCCCACACCAGGGCCGGCGATCGTCCTGGGTGAGACCGGGGCGCCGGCGTTGTAGGAGACGCCTCTCGGCAGCACCACCCGGTATGTGAGGTTGTACCCGTACGGCTGCCCGCCTGGATCGTTCACCTCGAAGTGAACCGGCACAGGATCGCCGTGCAGGACCTCCTGCGGATCGATTCTGCCGGCGATGTTCGGCGTGCCGTCGGCGCGCGCGGAGGCTGACAACGCCATCAGGCCGATGAGGCCGAGGCCGAGGGCCAGCGTCAAGAGGGTTCGTGCGCGTGCGCGCAGACGAGCATGCATCGGTGGAGCACCTCAGTGTCGGGGGTGTTGCGGGCGACCTGCTGCCCTGCCGTCGTGCGGGGGGCCGCGTTTCCCCCCTCCCTATCGGCAGGACATCTTCAGTCCCATAGGTAAGAGTGCGGACGCGCCATGCGGATCAACGGGTGGGCAGCGCGCTTCGTGAATTGGCCTGGAATTCAGAGTTGCGCTGCGCCAGGCACGACGGCCTGTTCGGCTGCGACCTCGCGTGCGATCTGCACGACTTCGTGCGCGACCGCGACGGGCGGACGGGCCGCGTTCCAGCAGACCGACAGCGTCACCGGCGGGTGTGCCACGTCGAGCGGGATCGTGCGCAAGCGCGTGGCCAGCGGCCCTTCGAGCGCACCCGCAGCGGTTGCGGCGGTGCCGAGCAGGATGCCGATCGCGTCGCCCGCCGACAGCAGCGTCAACAGCGTCAGCAGCTGCTCGCAGCGGTGCGCGATCTGCGGCTTCAGCTCCGCGCTCGCGGCGACCTCGGAGAACAGTTCGAGGCCGTCAGAGCCGTCGAGGAAGACGAACGTCTCCTGGCGGATGTCGGCGAGCGTGAGGCACCCGCGCGCGGCGAGCCGGTGGTCGTCGCGGACCAGCACCTGCAGCGTCAGCGCGGAGATCGCAACCGTCTCGATCTCGTCCGCAAGCTCGCGTTCGTCGCGCAGCGCGACGACCGCTATGTCGAGCGTGCCGTCGAGCAGCTCGTGCAGCGCCGTCGCGCTGTTGCCGTGCTCGACGAGCTGCGCCTCGACCTGCGGGTGGCGTCGGCCGAAGCTGGCGATCGCGCCGGTCACCGCGGGCAGCAGCGCGATCCCGGGTCCCAAGCCGACGACGAGCCGTCTGCCGTCGTTGCCGGCGAGCGCGCGCAGCCGGCTCCATTGGCGTTCGCCGTCGTCGAGCAGTTGCATGCACGGATCGAGGATCCGCCGGCCGGCCGCCGTCGGCACGAGCGCGCGGCCGCCGCGGCGCACGAACAGGTCGGTCCCGATCGCGGCCTCCAGCCGCTGCACCTGACGCGAGACGCTCGCCTGCGACATGTGCAGCTCGGTCGCTGCGAGGTTGACGCTGCCGGCGCGGGCGACCGCGACGAACGTGCGCAGTAGCTCGAAGTCCATCTGCTCGGTCATCGGTTCTCCTGAAGGGATCGCGCGGCCGGGCACACGGCACAAGCGCGACGGTGGTCGTGATATCCGTCGCGCGGACCTGCGTGTCTCCCCCCTCCCGGTTGGGTGCCGCGCGGCGTGCTGAGAGAGCGGACCCGAGGCGGCGCGCGCGCCAGTCACATCGCCAGCGGCGCGAGCGCGAGGCGTTCGCCCTCGATCGCGATGCCGTGCTGCTTGACGCGCCGCAGGATCGGCGACGTCTCGACACTGCTGATCTGCGGCAGCGCGCCGATCCGCTCGGTCAGATAGCGGTACAGGTGGTCGGTGTCGCGGCAGCGCACGAGCGCCACCAGCGGCGCCGGACCGGTGACCGCGGCCGCGAACGCGATCTCCGGATGGCCGATCAGCTCCCGCCCGACCAGCTCGATCGCCGCCGGCGGCACCGCGATCCACAGCTGCGCGGAGGTGCGGTGGCCGAGCATGTCGCCGGCGATCTCCAGCTCGGTCCGCAGCAGCCGGGCCGCGAACAGCGACTCGACCCGCCGCGCGACCTGCGCCTCCGGCCGCGCCGTGACGTGCGCCAGCTCCGCATACGTCGTCCGCCCCTGCACGGCCAGCCGTCGCAGCAGCGGCTCGTCGGAGGCGGTCAGGAGCGGCAGCGAGCGCTGCGGTGCGTGGTCGGCGGAGGCCCGCGCGACGCGCAGCCGCCGCAGCTGCTCGGGATCGAGCGGGTCGCCGAAGCCGCTCCAGCGCGCGCCCGTGTCGCGGCTGAACTCGTGCAGCACGGAATGCGCGGCGAGACCGAGCACCTGGCTGGAGCGCGGCAGCGAGCCCAGCAGCAGATCGTGCTCGGTCCCCGGCAGCGCGCGCAGGCGACAGGAGATCTCGGAGCCGCCCGCGACGAGGTTGATCCACGAGGTGTCCTGGCGCTTGGCGAGCGCGGCCGCGAGCGGCATCGCCGCCGACGGTCGCACCTGGATCCGCAGCACGCGCGAGCGCACGCCCGCGAGCGCGGTCGTCTGCGCGATCACGCGGATCACGCCCGCGTCGCGCAGCCGCCGGTAGCGCCGCGCGACCGTGTGCTCCGACGTCTCCAACACGTCCGCGAGCCGCCTGAACGACGCACGCCCGTCGACCCCCAGCGCGTGGATCAGCTGGCGGTCGAGACGGTCGACGGCGATCGTGCCGGAAGCGTCGTGCATCGGGCGGCCAGCCTGCCACGACGCAGCACCCGCGCCCATCGCCAAATGTCCAAGCGCGAGCGCACCGCCGGCACCGCACCGCGCGCACCGCACCGCCGGCACCGCACCGCCCGCACCGCACCGCCCGCACCGCACCGCCCGCACCGCACCGCCCGCACCGCACCGTCCGCACCGCACCGCCCGCATCGCCCGCCGCGCATCTCGATCCCGGCAGATTGCATCCAATCCATGCGTCTTTGCATTCTTCTTTATGCTTCCTGCATGTCTTCCACCGCCCTGTCGGATGCGACGGGACCGCGACGGCTCTCGGAGAGAGATGCCCACGTGCTCCTCCTGCTCGGCCTCACGCTGGCGACCGGCGCGGTCGACGCCGTCAGCTACTTCTCGCTCGACCACGTCTTCACCGCGAACATGTCCGGCAACATGGCGCTGCTGGGCGTCGGCGTCGCGACGAGCATCCACGACGTCGCGGGCAACGTCTACGCCTTCATCGGCTTCGTCACCGGCGCGATCCTGACCGGCCGCTTCGTGCGCGCGCACGACCACTGGCCGCTGCGCACCGTGACGCGCGGCCTGGCGGTCGAACTGGTGCTGCTGATCGGGCTCGCGATCGTCGCCGGCGTCGCCGACGTCCCCGGCGACAAGGCGGTCCGCTTCAGCGTCTGCTTCGTGCTCGCCGCGGCGATGGGCCTGCAGACCGGGCTTGCCCGCCACCTCGCGGTGCAGGACGTCAACACGACCGTCGCGACGATGACGCTGCACGACCTCGCCGCCGCCTCGAAGCTGGCCGGCGGCGACTCCGTCCGCTGGAAGCGCCGTGCCGGCGTCGTCTTCGCGCTCTTCGCGGGCGCCGCGATCGGCGTCGGCTGCGACCGCATCGTGCCGTGGGGCGGCCTCGCCTTCACCGCCGGCGTCGTCGCGCTGATCATGGTCCTGACCGCAAAGGCGGCCCGCATCTACGACCCGCCGCGCCGGAGCGCCTGATCCGGCCGCGCGGGGCGCCTAACCGTGTCTGCCGATGCCGTCCAACAGCGTCGCGGGCCCGACCTCGAGCGCATCGGCGAGCTTCACGAGCGTCAGCACGCGCGGCTCGCGGATCCCGCGCTCCATGCGACTGACCTCGCCGGCGGTGACGCCCGACGCGTAGGCCAACTGCTCCTGCGTCAGGTCGCGGCGAGCACGCGTCGCACGGAGGTTCTCCGCAAATGTCGTGAGCGCTCTGGAGGGTCTCGCCACATGAAAAATCCTGCTAGTGCACTCCCCCATTATCAATGGTAAACAGCACCAGTCTTTGCACGCTAGTCGTATGCCGCAAGTACGACAGCTTCCTTGCGGTTGTTTCTCAGCTCGCGCGCGAATCGTCGAGCTGGCTCTCGAACCAGCGCGCGACCAGTTCGGCCGAGGAGCGCACGTGCCGCTCCATCGCCGCGCGCGCCGCTGCCGGCTCGCGCCGTGCGATCGCATCGGCGATCGCCTCGTGCTGCGCGACGTTGTCCAGCAGCAGGCGCGAGTCGCCCGACAGCGCCGAGTAGGTGATGTTGCGCGGCAGCCGCCGGTGCAGGTCCTCGATGCTCGCGCGCAGCTGGGGGTTACCGGCCGCCTCCTGCACGATCGCGTGAAACTCGGTGTTCGCGCGCACCCAGCGCTCGCCGGCGGCGCGGCCGCGGGGACTGTCAGGCCTTCTGACGAACGTCGTGACGCCGTCGTGGTAGCCGCGCCAGGCGTTCAGCAGCCGTCTGAGCTGGCCGTCGCGGATCCGCTCGGCCGCCAGCTCCGCGGCGTAGCCCTCCAACTCGGCGCGCACGTCGCCGAGGTCGCGCAGGTCGCGCGGCGACGGCCCCCGCACGCGCGCGCCGCGGTTGCGCTCGATCTCGACGATCCCGCGCGCCTGCAAGATCCGCAGCGCCTCGCGCACCGGCGTGCGGCTGACGCCGAACTGCTCCGCGATCGCGCCGTGGCGCAGCCATGTTCCGACAGGGATCTCGCCGAACAGGATCTGGTGCTCGATCGCGCTCACCAGCTCGTCGCTCAGCGACGCGCCTCTCAACCCCGGCGCGGCTGTCAGCGGTTCGCCCATGCGCGCCGATCGTAGCGGCGACGAGGGGCGTTCGCGCGCGACGAGGGGCGTTCGCGCGCGAACGGACGCCGCGACGGGCGCGGGCGAGGCTCGGCGTCGTGCGATGACGCCGTGCCCAGCGCCACACGGACTCGTGCGGCCGCTCGGGCCGAGGCTCCCGCCGGCTCCGTCAGTCGCGCAACGCGTCGAGGCGCTGCGCCAGTTCCTGCGGGCGGCTCAGGTAGACGCAGTGGCTCCCGTCGATCTCGTCCGGCTCGATCCCGAGCCGCTCGCGTACCAGCCCCCGCATCCACTCCGTCGGGAAGAAGCGATCGTCGCGACAGAGCAGGAAGCGCGTCTCCACGTCGGGCCAGGCGTCGAGCGGCCACGGCTCGGTCATCGGCTTCCCCGCCTGGTCGCGCGACTGCTCGAGCGCCGCCGCCCCCAGGTCCGGCGGCACGTCGTGGAGGTAGAGCGCGATGTCGTCCAGCTCCGGCCGCCCACGCGTCGCCGCCATATAGCCGCTCGTCGTCCACCACTCGCCGGCCGTCTCACCGGGCAGCGGGATCATCGCCGACACGAGCACGAGCAGGTCGGCGCCGATCCGATCGCAGACGAGCGGCGCGGTGAAGCCGCCGAGCGAGTGCGCGACGACGACGAGCTGCTCGCGCGTATTCGAGGACTCCGTCACGCCTGTTGAGCCCGCGGCGGCGGCGGCTGCCGTCGCTGCCTCCTCCGCCGCCGCACCGACGGCCTCGACCACCGCGTCCGCGTACTCCGCCAGACCGGCGTCCGGGTCGTCGCACGGCAGGTCGACCGCGATGACGTCATGGCCGCGCTCGCGCAGCTCCTCAGCGACGAGGTCCCACGACGAGGCGACGTCGCCCGCTCCGTGGATCAGCACATACGTCGCCATTCGCCTCCGCCCGCCGGTGATGGACAATGCGATGCAGTATCTCCTCCACGACCCAGGAGCGATCCCATGCCGTCCGCCTCCCGACCTGCGCGCATCGTCCGATGACCGGCCCGATCCCACAGCCGGTCGTGACGCTGCTCGACGCCGCCAACGCGAACGACCTCGACGCGTTCCTCGCGGCCTTCACCGCCGACGGCGTCGTCGACGACTGGGGCCGCGAGTTCCACGGCGCCGACGCGATCAGAGGCTGGAGCGACGGCGAGTTCATCGGCGTCGAGGTCTCGCTCGCGGTCACCGCGGTCGAGCGCCAGGGCGACGAGACGATCGTGACCGCCGAGGTCGGCGGCAAGGGCTTCAACGGGCCGAGCCACTTCGCCTTCCGCGTCGAGGGCGAGCGCGTCGCGCGCATGACGATCCGCGCCTGAGGGCGCGCGCAGCGGCTTCTCGCGCGCGCCCGCGCGCGCGAGAAGCAGGCTTCCGAAACCCGTCGCTTCTGCTGGTTCCCCTCCGCCACCGGGGCGGCTATGATCCCGCGGACGCGTGGCGGTGCGAGGAAGCCGGTGAGATACCGGCGCGGTCGCGCCACTGTGATCGAACGAAGCGTCGTTCGTCAGCCAGACACTTCTCCGGCACGCGCCAATCCACGACGGGACGCGTGATCCCGAGGAGGTACAGCATGTCTGACATGACCGTCGAACGAGGATCCACTCGAATCCCCGCTCCAGTCGTCTCGCCGCGGGAGCTGCTCCCGTACGCGATCGCCGTCAGCGTGCTGATGCTCGTGCTCGTGTACTTCGTCGGCAGCGAAGAGGGCGCGCTTTCGATCATCTCCGGCACGAGCGTCCACGAGTTCGTGCACGACGCGCGCCACCTGCTCGGCTTCCCCTGCCACTAGGCAGGCGCTGACATGGCACGTTCCCTGCTCGTGCGGGGCCTGATCGCCGGCGCGCTCGCCGGTGTCTTGGCCTTCGTCTTCGCACTCATCTTCGGCGAGCCCCAGATCGACAAGGCGATCGACTTCGAGGAGGCGCTCGCCGCCCTCAGCAACGCGCCGGCGGAGCCCGAGGTCGTCAGCCGCGGCACGCAGAGCACGATCGGTCTGTTCACCGGCACGGTGATCATGGGCATCGCGCTCGGCTCGATCTTCGCGATCGTGTTCGCCTGGGCGTACGGCCGCGTCGGTGCGCTGAAGGCCCGCGCGACCTCCGCCTTGCTCGCGCTCGGCGCCTTCATGGCGATCACGCTGGTGCCGTCGACGAAGTACCCGGCGAACCCGCCGACCGTCGGCAACCCCGACACGATCGACAGACGCACGCTGCTGTTCGTCGCGATGATCGCGATCTCCGTGCTCGCGCTGATCGCCGCCTGGCGGCTGTGGCGCCAGCTCGCGCCGACGCTCGGCGCGTGGAACGGCGCGATCGTCTCGGGCCTCGTGTTCGTCGCCGTGATCGCGGTCGCGGAGCTGATCCTGCCATCGGTCCAGGAGACGCCGAGAGGCTTCCCCGCCGACGTGCTGTGGCACTTCCGGATCGCCTCGATCGGCCTCAACGCGACGCTGTGGGCCGGCATCGGCCTCGGCTTCGGCGCGCTCGCCGAGCGTGTGCTGGAGCCAGCTGCGGCACGCCGCAGCACGGTCGCCGCCAGCGCCTGAGGCGCCGGTCGGACGCGTGTCGTCATGAGCCGCACGGGGATCGTCCCCACCGTCGCACCCGGCGCCGCCACGGCGCCGGGGACGGCGAGCGGCCAAGCGGGGGACGCAGCGACGGCGCGCCCCGCGGTCGACCGCTGTCCCGGCATCCTGCGCCTGCACGATGCCGGTGACGGCGGGCTGGCCCGCGTGCGGGTGCCCGGCGGCCGGCTCTCCCGCCGCACGCTCACGACGCTCGCCGACGCGACCCGCCTCGGCAACGGCCTCGCGGAGCTGACCTCCCGTGCCAGCGTCCAGGTCCGCGGCCTGCCCGCCGACGCCGCCGCCCCGCTCGTCGCGCTGCTGGCGGCCGGGGAGCTGCTCCCGTCGCGTGCGCATGATCGCGTCCGCAACGTGCTGGCGAGCCCGCTGGCGGGGCGTGTACCGGGAGCGCTCGGCGCCGCGCACGGCTCGCTCGGCGATTTCACCGCCGCATCCGCGCACGGCTCGCTCGGCGACGTCGCCGCAGCCTCCGCGCACGGCTCGCTCCTCCCCACCGACGCGCTCGTCGCGCAGCTCGACGCCGCGCTCTGCGCCGATCCCGCGCTCGCCGCGCTGCCCGGCCGCTTCCTCTTCGCGCTCGACGACGGCGCGGGATTCGTGGACGTGGCGGCGAGCGATGTGGCGTTGGTCGCCGAGCCGATCGCCCGCGTTCCCGGTCGCAGCGCCGGCGCGGACCCGCGAGACGCCGGTGGCGGCGACCGCGCGGCCGGCGCGACCGCCGGCGCCCGCTTCCGCCTCCACCTTGCCGCCATCCCGACCACCCTCACCGTCGAGCCCGGCGACGCCGTCCCGCTCCTGCTGCGCACTGCCCTCACGTTCCTCACCCTGCGCGCCGAGCTGGCGCCGACCGCCTGGCACGTCGCCGACCTGCCCGACGGTGCAGCCGCACTCGCCGCGGCGCTCACGACCGCGCTCGCGCACGCGAGCAGCGGTCGATCGCTGGTCCAGGAGACCAGTGATCGACCGCTGCTCGCGCCGGGCGCGCTGATCCAGGCCGACGGCCGCGTCGCGATCACGGCGCTGCCGCCGTTGGCGCGGCTCGACACGCGGCAGCTCGACGGGCTGTCGGAGCTGCTCGTCGCGCACGGGCTCGACGACGCCCGCCTCTCGACCGCCCGCACGATCACCGTGCCCGACATCGAAGCGGACCGTGCCGACGCCGTCGCCGCCGGGCTGCGCGCGCTCGGGCTCGTCACGACGCCCGACTCCGGCTGGCGCGGCCTGACCGCATGCTCCGGCGCCGGCGCGTGCCGTCGCGCGCTCGTCGACGTCCGCGCCGCGGCCGCCGTCCGCGCGACCCAGCGTGGCCCGCAGGCGCCCGCCGAGCACTGGTCCGCCTGTCCCCGCAGATGTGGGATGAAGCGCGACGTGGCGGTCGGGATCGTGGCGGGGGACGACACGCTCCTGATGACCCGCGCCGGCGTGGCGCGCGGCGAGGCGACTGACGTCGAGCACGCGCTCGAACTGCTGACAACGACGGACGAGAGACCTGCCGCATGAGCATCGACTACATCCGCGACGGCGCGGAGATCTACCGCAACTCGTTCGCGATCATCCGCGCCGAGGCCGATCTCGACGGGCTCGAGCCGATTCTCGCGCGCACCGTCGTGCGGATGATCCACAGCTGCGGGATGGTCGACCTGCGCAGAGACGTCGCCGCCTCGCCCGGCTTCGGCGCGGCCGCCGTCGCCGCGCTGCAGGCCGGCGCGCCGATCCTCTGCGACACGATGATGGTCGCCTCCGGCGTCACGCGCAGACGGCTGCCGGCCGACAACGAGGTCGTCTGCACGCTCAACGAGCCGGGCGTGCCGGAGCTGGCGAGAACGCTGGGGACGACGCGCAGCGCCGCGGCGATGGAGCAGTGGCGCGACCGCCTGGAGGGCGCGCTCGTCGTGATCGGCAACGCGCCCACGTCGCTCTTCCGCCTGCTGGAGATGATCGAGGACGGCGCGCCGCGACCGGCGGCGGTGGTCGGCGTGCCGGTCGGCTTCGTCGGCGCGGCCGAGTCGAAGGTGGCGCTGGCCGAGCACCCGTCCGCGCTGGAGCACGTCGTCGTGCACGGCCGCCGCGGCGGCAGCGCGATCGCCTGCGGAGCCGTCAACGCGCTCGCGAGCGAGCAGGAGTAGGTGGCGGCGATGAGTGACCCGATTTCGTCCGGCGAGGCTTCCCGCGGCGGCGACGCGGCGGGCGAGCCGCAGCCCAGAGGCCGCCTGTTCGGCGTCGGCGTCGGTCCCGGCGATCCCGAGCTGCTGACGCTCAAGGCGACGCGCGCGATCCACGACGCCGACGTGATCGCCTACCCGAGCGCGCGCCACGGCAAGTCCGTCGCGCGCCGGATCGCGGCGCCGTATCTGCGCGCCGACCACCTCGAGGTGCTGCTGAAGTTCCCCGTCACGACGGAGCTGACCTCGCACCCGGGCGGTTACGAGGCAGCGCTGTTCGAGTTCTACGACGACGCGTCGGCGGAGCTCGCGGTCCATCTCGACGCCGGTCGCGACGTCGCGATCCTGTGCGAGGGCGACCCGTTCTTCTATGGCTCCTACATGTACTTCCACGAGCGTCTCGCGCCCAGCTACGAGACGACCGTGATCCCCGCCGTGACCGCGTTCAGCGCCGCCGCAGCGGCCGCCGGAACGCCGCTGGTCAAGCGCGAGGACATCTTCATGGCGCTGCCGGGGACGCTGCCGCAGGAGCAGCTCGCGGAGCGCTTGGCGAGCGCCGACGCGGCCGTCGTGATGAAGCTCGGGCGGACCTTCCCGAAGGTGCAGGAGGCGGCCGAGCAGGCCGGCGTCGGCGACCGCGCCGTCTACGTCGAGCGCGCGAGCGCGCCCGAGCAGCGGATCGAGGCGCTGCACGACGTGGAGGGCAGAGTGCCGTACATGTCGTTGGTGCTGGTGCCGACGGCGCAGGTGCACGAGGCGACGGCGCCTGGCGTGGCGGGGGCCGCGGCGAACGTCGAGGCGGCTGGCGGCAACGCGGCTGACGAGACCGCGCCCGCCGGGGCGAGCGGATCCGCCGCGGCGTCCTCGCGGCGCGGCTCCGTCGCCGTCGTCGGCCTCGGCCCGGGCGGCTCGGAGTGGCTCACGCCCGAAGCGCGCGCCGAGCTGGCCGCGGCGGGTGAGCTGGTCGGCTACAAGACCTATGTCGACCGCGTTCCCGGTCGCGTCGGGCAGAACCGCCACGCGACCGACAACCGCGTCGAGGCCGAGCGCGCGCGGCACGCGCTGGAGCTGGCGGCCGCCGGCAGACGCGTCGCGGTCGTCTCCTCCGGCGATCCCGGCATCTTCGCGATGGCCGCCGCCGTGATGGAGCAGCTGGAAGCGGGCGGCGCGGAGTTCCATGGCGTGGGCGTCCGCGTGGTGCCCGGCCTGTCGGCGATGCAGGCGGCCGCGTCGCGCGTCGGCGCGCCGCTGGGCCACGACTTCTGCGTGCTGTCGCTGTCGGACGTGCTGAAGCCGTGGGAGGTGATCGAGCGCCGGCTCGACGCGATCGGCTCGGCCGACCTCGCGCTGGCGATCTACAACCCGCGCTCGAAGACGCGGCCGTCGCAGCTCGACGACGCGCGCGCGGTCCTGCTGCGCCACCGCGCGCCGGAGACGGTCGTGGTGCTCGCGAGAGCCGTCGGCGCGCCGACCGAGACGATCACGATCACGACGCTCGGCGACTTCGACGCGGAGGCCGTCGACATGCGCACGCTGCTGCTCGTCGGCTCCTCCCAGACGCGCGTCTTCGGCGACGGCAACGGCACCGGCCCGACCCGCGTCTACACCCCGCGCAGCTACCCGGGGTGAGCGAGACGCGCGCGGACCCACGCAACCGCTTCGTCCACGCTCGCGACCACGGCGCTGCCCGCCACCCGCGCCGGACGGCGGACGACGATCACGGGCAGGCCGCGCTCGCGTGCGGCGTCGAGCTTCGCCTCGGTCAGCGCGCCGCCGCTGTCCTTCGTCACGACGAGGTCGAGCCGGTGGGCGTCGATCAGCTCCAGCTCGCCGGCGAGCGTGTAGGGACCGCGGTCGAGCAGCAGCTCGTGATGGGACGGCAGCGGCGGATCGGGCGGGTCGACGCAGCGCACGAGGAAGAACGCGTCCTCGACGCTCGCGAACGCCGGCAGGCCCTGGCGCCCGGTCGTCAGCAGCACGCGGGCTCCTGGCGGGATCAGCGCCGCGGCGCCGTCGAGGTCGTCGGCCCAGCTCCAGCGGTCGCCGTCGCGCGCGCTCCAGCCGGACCGCTCCAGCCGCAGGAGCGGCACGCCCACGCGAGCGCTCGCCTGCGCCGCGCTCGCCGAGATCCGCTCCGCGAACGGATGGGTCGCATCGACGATCGCGTCGATCCGCTCCTCGCCGAGCCACTCGGCCAGCTTCTCGGGACCCCCGAATCCGCCGATCCGCACCTCCCCGACGGGCAGCCGCGGCCGCGCGACCCGACCCGCGAGCGACGAGATCGCCGCTACGTTGTCGCGATGCAGCGCCGCCGCCAGTTCGCGCGCCTCGCCAGTCCCTCCGAGGATCAGAATCGGCACGGTCTGACCCTCAGGTCGAGCGTTAGAGTCGTCTGCGTATCGCCCGGTGCAGCATGAGTTCTGAGGCATCTGCACTGCGACGTGGCTGGACCACCGGCGCCTGTGCGACGGCGGCGACCAAAGCCGCCTACCACGCCCTCCTGACCGGCGGGGAGTTCCCCGATCCGGTCGCAATCAGGCTTCCGGGCGGGCAGGAGCCGGGGTTCGCGCTCGCGGTCGAGCGATTCGGTGGTTCCTCCGCCACCGCCGGCGTGATCAAGGACGCCGGCGACGATCCCGACGTGACGCACGGCGCGCTCGTGCTGGCGACCGTTCGGCATGGGGAGCCGGGTTCGGGCGTCGTCTTCCGCGCCGGCGCGGGCGTCGGGACGGTGACCCTGCCCGGACTGCAGCTCGCCGTCGGCGAGCCTGCGATCAACCCGGTCCCGCGCAGACTGATGCGCGCGGTCGTCGCGGAACTGGCCGAGCTTCACGGCGTCGCGGGCGACGCGATCGTCGAGATCGGCGTCGAGGGCGGCGAGGAGATCGCGAAGAGAACCTGGAATGGCCGGCTCGGGATCGTCGGCGGGCTGTCGATCCTCGGCACGACCGGTGTGGTGATCCCCTACTCGTGCTCGGCCTGGATCGCGTCGATCCGCCACGGCATCGACGTCGCGCGCGCAACGAGACAGCCGCACGCGATCGCCGCCACCGGCGACACCTCCGAGCGCGCCGCGCAGCGCCTCTACGACCTGCCCGGCTCCGCTCTGCTCGACATGGGCGACTTCGCCGGCGCGACGCTCAAGCACCTGGCGCGCAATCCGGTCCCGCGCCTGACGCTCGCGGGCGGCTTCGCGAAGCTGTCGAAGCTCGCCGCCGGCCATCTCGACCTGCACTCGGCCCGCTCGCAGGTCGACCTCGACCGCCTCGCCGAGGCTGCCCGCGCGGCCGGAGCCGACGACGCGCTCGTCGCCTCGATCCGCTCGGCGAACACGGCCCTCCATGCCTTCCAGCTCACGCGCGACGCCGGCGTGCCGCTCGCCGACAGCGTCGCCGCGGACGCGCTGCGGGTCGTGCAGGAGCAGCTCAGAGGGGCCGCGGTCGAGGCCGAGGTGCTCGTGGTCGACCGCGAGGGCGAGGTCGTGGCGCGCGCCGGGCGGCTGTCGCCGGTCGAGTAGACCGCCGCGGGCCGCTCCGCCGACGCGCGCTGCCGCTTGTCGCCCGCCGGTCACGCCGGCCGGTCCCGGCCCTTCGAGTAGAGGAAGCTCTCGGCGAAGTCGCGGCCGCTGAGCGCTGGGCCGACGAGGATCGCGGCGGTGCGTCTGACGCCGGACTCGGCGACCTGGGCGGCGATCGTCGCGAGCGTCCCGCGCAGGATCAGTTCGTCGGGCCAGCTCGCGCGCGCGACGACCGCGGCCGGGCAGTCGGCGCCGTAGTGCGGCACGAGCACGTCGACCAGCTCCTCCATCGCCTGCACGCCGAGGTGCAGCACCAGCGTCGTGCCGTGGGCGGCGAGCGCCGACAGCTCCTCCCCGCCGGGCATCGCGGAGGCCTGTCTGCGATAGCGCGTGAGGATCACCGACTGCGCGACGCCGGGGAGCGTCAGTTCGCGTCTGAGAGCGGCGCTGGCGGCGGCGAAGGCCGGCACGCCGGGCGTCATGTCCCAGTCGATCCCGAGCGCGTCGAGCCGGCGCGTCTGCTCCCCGAGCGCGCTGTAGATCGAGAGGTCGCCCGAGTGCAGTCGCGCGACGTCCTCGCCGTTTGTCTGCGCGCGCGTGAACTCCTCCACGATCCCGTCAAGCTCGAGGTGCTGCGTGTCGACGATTCGCGCGCCTTCCGGCGCATGTTCGAGCACCTCCGGTGGCACGAGCGCACCTGCATAGAGACAGACAGGGCTGGCAGCGATCAGGCGCTGCGCGCGCAGCGTCAGCAGGTCCGGCGCACCGGGCCCGGCGCCGATGAAGTGGACGATCATGCGGTCATGCCTCGGGTTCCTCCTGCTTGCGTGCCTCCCACTGCACGACGGGCATCTGCTGACGCCAGCCGCTGAACGAGCCGACCGGCTCGGCATGTGCGATCGCGACCTGCGTCAGGCTGCCGCCGTGCGCCGCGCGCGCCTCGAGCAGCCGCGCCTGGCTCTCCAGCGTCACAGCGTTGACGACGATCCGCCCACCCGGCCGCAGCGCCGCCCAGGCGGCGTCGAGCAGACCTGGCGCGGTCAGGCCGCCGCCGATGAAGACGGCGTCGGGGCGGGCTGCGTCGGGCACGCCGCGGTCGGCGTCGGGCACGCCGCGGTCCGCGTCAGGCGTGCCGCGGGCTGCGCCAGGCGTGCCGCGGTCCGCGTCGGGCGTGCCGCGGTCCGCGTCAGGCGTGCCGCGATCCGCGTCAGGTGCGCCACGATCCGCGTCAGACGCGCCACGATCCGCGTCAGACGCGCCACGGGATGCATCGAGCGCACCGTTCAGCTCGCGCGCGAGCACCTCCGGCGCGCGCCCGTGCACGACGCGCAGCTCCGGCACGCCAAGCGTGCTCGCGTTGGCGGCGATGCGGACAGCGCGGTCGGCGTTCGCCTCGAACGCGACCGCGCGCGTGCCGACGACAGCGCGCAGCCACTCGATCGCGATCGATCCGTTGCCGGCGCCGACGTCCCACAGCAGCTCGCCGGGCAGCGGCGCAAGCGCGGCCAGGGTGACCGCGCGCACGTGGCGCTTCGTCAGCTGGCCGTCGTGGTCGAAGGCGTCGTCGGGCAGCCCGGGCGTCGTCGCGAGCGCACGAGTGCCCGGCGCGGCGCGGGTCTCGATCGCGATCGCGTGCAGGGGGTCGGCGCAACGCTCGCGCCACCCCGCCGCGGTCGCCTCGATCAGCCGCTCGCGCGGTCCGCCGAGCTGCTCCAGCACGACGAAGCGACTCGGCCCCCAGCCGCGCTCGACCAGCACGCGGGCGACCTGCGCCGCGCCGTCGCTGCCGGTCGCGTAGACGACGAGCCGGCGCCCCGGCTGCAGCGACCGCGCCACCAGCTGCGGTGCGCGCGCGACCGTGCTCAGCAGCTCCGTGTCGGCGGCCGGCCAGCCCAGCCGCGCGCAGGCGAGTGCGAAGGCGGACGGGTGGGGGATCGCACGGAGGGTCGCCGCGGGCGCGGGTGCCGGATCGGTCGCCGCGGGCGCGCCGCCCGCAGCCGCGATCCGACGGGCCAGGCTCGCACCGATTCCGTGCAGCATCGGATCGCCGCTCGCCAGCACGACGGCGTCGCCGTGGCGACCGGTCACCAGCTCGTCGAGCAGTCGTTCGAGCGGCGACGGCCACGGCAGGCGACGCGCATCGGGCGCCGTCGCCGCGGGCGGCAGCAGCTCGAGCTGCCGCGTCGAGCCGACCACCAGCGGCGCTTCCGTCAGCGCCTGGCGCGCCGTGGCGCCGAGTCC
This sequence comes from Conexibacter sp. CPCC 206217, assembly GCF_030646165.1. Lineage (GTDB taxonomy): Bacteria > Actinomycetota > Thermoleophilia > Solirubrobacterales > Solirubrobacteraceae > Conexibacter. The sequence continues at coordinate 57,138 of NZ_JAUTDO010000012.1, forward strand.
GTCGTAGCCGTCCGCGCCGATCCCCACGACGGTGAGCTGGGCGGTCATCGCGAGCACCTCGCAGGCGCCGGCCAGTCGCGGTCGCGGTCGCGGGAATCGGCGCCAGCGTGGCGGCTCACTCGCCCACCACCTCCGCCAGCGCCTCGACCAGGCGCGCGTTCTGCTCGGGGGTGCGGGCGGTCAGGCGCAGGTGGCGCGCGTCGAGGCCCGGGAAGGTAGCCGCTTGGCGCACGGCGATCCGGCGGTCGCGCAGGCCGGCCGCGACGGCCGCCCCGTCGGCGACCTCGATGAGGCAGTAGTTGGCGGCCGCCGGCCAGGTGCGGACGCCGGCGATCGTCGCGAGCCCGCGCTGCAGGTCCTCGCGCTCCTCGCGGGCGCGCTCGGCCGCCTCCGCCAGCGCAGTGGGCCGCTCGCCGATCGCGACGAGCGCGGCGAGCGCGAGCGCGTTGACCGACCACGGCGGGCGCACCGCGCGCAGCCGCTCGGCGAGCGCCGGGACCGCGATCGCGTAGCCGGCGCGCAGGCCGGGGATCGCGAGCGACTTCGTCAGGCTGCGCAGGACGATCACGTCGTCGAGCGGCTCGCCCGCGAGCGAACCCGGCTCACCCGGGACGAGGTCCATGAACGCCTCGTCGACGGCGAGCACGCGACCCGGACGTCGCAGCGCCAGCAGCGCGGCCGCCGGGTCGAGCGTCCCGCTCGGCGACGCCGGGTTGCCGACGACGACGAGGTCGGCCGCCTCCGGCACCGCCGCGGGATCGAGCGCGAAACCACGCGCGGGATCGCGCAGGACACGCACGACTTCGACACCGTGCGCGCGCAGCGCCGCCTCGGCCTCGGTGAAGCCGGGATGGACGCAGACCGCCAGCCGCGGTCTCAGCGCCGCGGGCAACAGCCACAACGCCTGCGCCGCCCCGTTCGCCGGCACGATCTCCTCGGGCGCGCGACCGTGCAGCCCGGCGAGCGCCGCGCAAGCCGCGCGTTCGTCCGGATAGCGCGTCGCCTCGCCGTCGAGCGCGGCCTGCAGCGCCGCGCGGAGCCAGTCGGGCGGCCCGCCCGCACAGACGTTCACGGCATGGTCGGCGTCCCCCGGCCGCACGGCGGTGTCGCCGTGGGTGCGGAGGGCAGCGAAGTCGTCTGAGGCGACCGGCGCGGAGCGCGGCACGACCGGCGCGATCGCGGGCACGGGCTGCGCGAGGGGCGGAGCCGGCTGCTGCGCGGCCAGCACGATCGAGCGACCCGCGACGACCAGCTCCACGTGGTCGGCCGCGGCCGCCAGCCGCTGCGTCGCGCTGCCGAGCAGATCCAGCCAGACGCGTGAGGCACGGTCCGCCGGGAGGACGCCCTCGCCGGCCTGCTCGGCGACGACGATCGTCATGCCACCGCTCGCGCTGAGCTGAGCGGCTGCGCCGACGACCTGCCCGATCCGCTCGGCGACCGCCTTGCTCACGCGCGCGAGCGTCTCGGCGGACGGGTCGTCGAAGGCGCCCGCGCGGTGCAGCGCGGTCGCGATCCACGGCCCGAGTCCGTCGACCAGGACGCAAGCGGCGCCGGCTCCAGCGAGCGCGCCTGCCAGGTCCGCCTCGGCCGCGACGGTCTCCCACTCCGCCGGGCGTCGCGCGAGGTGCGCGGCAATCCGCCCCGCCAGCGACGGGTCCCCGCCGTCCGCTGTCGCGACGTAGCGAACCGGCAGACCGGTCGCCGCCGCGATCGCCTCCGCCCGCGCGCTCTTGCCCGACCGCGTGCCGCCGAGCAGCAGTGTGAGACTCATGCCGCCCGCTCCGCGCGCATGCCGCTGCGGATGAGAGATCGCGCGTGCGTCATCGCGTCCCGACCGCGCGACGATCGCGGGCAGCCTGCGCAAAGGCGTGTGCAAGATGTGGGAAAGCCGCCCAGTGCACATGCAGATAACTCGCCTGCACGGCGTCCGCGACGAACCCCTCGGAGCGCTCGACGCCGCGGGCGGTGAGCGTCCAGGCGGGGGTCGGAGAGGACGCCTCGCTCCCGGCCGGCGCGCGCGCGGACGACGAAGCCCCGCTTCCGGTCGGTGCCGGCACGGACGACGACGTCACGCCCCCGCCACGCGCCGGCTCAGACGCCGCCCCACTCCCCACCGGCTCCGCCTGCGAGTAGTGGAACTCGTGCCCGCGCACGCGCTCGCCCTGTGCCAGCCATGGTGTCGCGGTCGCCGCGGACGCCTCGCGGTAGCCGAGCGTGAGCCGTCTGCCCATCGCCGCGCGCACCGGCAGCACGCCGCACATCTCGTGACCGTCCAGCTCCGCGCCGAGATACAGCAAGCCGCCGCACTCCGCCAGCACCGGCCGGCCGGCCGCGGCGTGCGCGGCAACGTCGGCGCGCAGCGGAGCGTTGGCCGCCAGCTCGGCGCCGAAGATCTCGGGGAAGCCGCCCGCGAGCACGAGCGCGTCGGCGCCCTCCGGCAGCGCCTCGTCGCGCAGCGGATCGAACGACGCCAGCTCCGCCCCGGCCGCCTCGAGCAGCTCGAGGTTCTCGCGGTAGTGGAACGAGAACGCCGGCCCCTGCGCGATTGCGATCCGCAGCGGCCCGCCGACCTCGACACGGCTCCGCAGCGGTGCGCCGACCGCGCCATGGCTGGCCGCCCCCTCGCGCTCGCCGCTCCGCGCCACTCGCGTGCCGGCGCCGAGCGGAACGTTCGCGGCCGCGTCGCCGACGACCTGCGGGCTCCACGCCGGTCCCTCCTTCGCCGGCGCCGCGCGCGCCAGCGCCAGCAGCGCGTCGAGATCGGTCTGCGCAGCGATCGAGTCGGCCAACACGTCGAGCGCCTCGCGGCCGCGCGACTCGCGCTCGGCGACGGGCACGAGCCCGAGGTGGCGCTCCGGCGCGGAGATGCGCGGGTCTCGGCGCAGCGCTCCGAGCACCGGGATGCCGAGCGGCTCGACCGCTTCCCGCAACAGCAGCTCGTGGCCGTCGGATCCGACGCGGTTGAAGATCACGCCGGCGACGTCCAGCTCGGGATCGAAGCTGCGGAACCCGTGCACGATCGCCGCCGCGGAACGCGCCATCGCCGAGCCGTCGACGACGAGCACGACCGGCGCGCGCAACAGCTTCGCGACGTGCGCCGTCGAAGCCAGCTCGCCGCGGCCCGACGCACCGTCGAACAGTCCCATGACGCCTTCGATCACCGCGACGTCGGCGCCGACGGCGCCGTGACGAAAGAGCGGCGCGATCAGCTCGGCGCCGGAGAGGAACGCGTCGAGGTTGCGCCCCGCCCGCCCGGACGCGAGCGCGTGATAGCTCGGATCGATGTAGTCCGGGCCGACCTTGAACCCCTGCACCGTCAACCCGCGGCCCCGCAGCGCGCCGATCAACCCGCTCGCCACGGTCGTCTTGCCCGCGCCCGAGTTGGTCCCGGCGACGACGACCCGCGGGATCATGCCGCCACCAGCGCCCGCGGCACGAGCTCGGTGACGGGCAGCGCCGCGACGGCTCGTTCGGTGAGGCGGCCTTGCCCGGAACCTGGTCTCCCAGCGCTCCACGTCAAGCACGGCACCGGATCCGCATCGTGCAGTCCGCTCGCGGGATCGCAGCCGTGGTCCGGGCAGACGCGCAGCGTCCCGCCGACCGACCGCAGCGCCTCGCTCAACGGCGCGAGCAGGAGCGCGTCGGCGGCCTCGATCGCGGCGATCTTCGCGGCGGCGTCGCGCTCGTGCGCGGCCTCGTCCGGCGCGCCGACGTGGATGACGATCTGCTGCGCGCCCGCACGGATCGCCACGAGCGCCGCGCGCCTCTTCGCCGCGAGGTCGCTGCCCGGCCGGCCGGTCGCGCCGGCCGGCGTGACGACTCGCGCACCCATCAGCCGTGCGATTCCCGCGGCCGCGCCGGGCGCCGCGACGACGACGGTGGCCGCGTCGAGCAGCGGCGGGGGCACGATTCCCTCCGACCAGGGATGGAGGGTCACGCGCGCGGGACGTGTCGACGCAGCGGCGGCGCCCGCCGGCGCGGCCGACTCCAGCGCATGGAGCGACCAGGCGGCGAGGCCGGCCGCCAGCGTCTCGACCGACGGCAGCGCCTCCCGTCCGACCGCGAGCAGCCGGTGCCCGCCGAGCACGTGCAGCGCGTGACGCGGCAACTGCGCAGCGAGCGCGGCGCGCACGACGGAGGCGTCAGCGCGCGCCCCGTCGTCCGCGTCGCGCACGTCGATGCGCCAGGCGCGACCGTCGCGCGGCACGGCGATCTCACGCGCGGCCGCCTCGACCAGGCCGCGATCGACCGGGGCCGGCGGAACCCAGCCGAGCAGCGCGGGGATCGCGCTCTCCGAACCGGCCTCCAGCCGCGGCGCGACGGTCCGCACGCGCGCGAGCGAGCCCTCGCGCGCGAGCGTGTCGAGCGTCGGCGTCACCGCCCGCTCGAGGCTGGTCGGCGCGGCGCCGAGCGGCTCGCTCGCGCCGTCGAGGATCACGAGGACGCGCGGCGCCGACTCGCGCCCGCGGTCGTTCGCGCGTGCGACAGGACCGCGTCCGCCGACCATGTCCGCGCGCGCTGCTCTCACCACTCGATCCCCTGCTGCGCGCGGATGCCCTGGTCCATCGGGTGCTTGACCTTCGTCACCTCGGTCACGAGGTCGGCCAGCTCGATCAGCTCCGGCGCGGCGTCGCGGCCGGTGATCACGACGTGCTGGAAGCCCGGCCGCGTGCGCAGCGTCTCGACCACCTCGGCGGCGTCGATCCAGCCCCACTTGATCGGGTACGTGATCTCGTCGAGCAGCAGGAACTCGTAGCGCTCCTCGGCGATCGCGCGCTTGACCTCCGCCCAGCCCTCGCGCGCGAGGTCGGCCGACTCGTCGAGGTCTCTCGACAGCCACGACCAGCCGTCGCCCATCTTCTCCCAGTCGATCCCGCCCAGCGCCGCGGCGGCCTTCGCCTCGCCGACCTTCCACTTGCCGGACTTGACGAACTGGAAGACGCCGCATCTGTATCTGCGCGCCCACGCGCGCAGCAGCATCCCGAAGGCGGCCGTCGACTTGCCCTTGCCCTGCCCGGTGTAGACCATCACGAGCGCTCTGTCGCGCGGCTTGCGGCGCTTCGGCTCGGCGCTGCCGCGGTCCCCCGGCCGGTGCGGCACGTCGACGTCGTCGCCTCCGTGCTTGGCGAGCGGATCCGTCGTCGGCATGTCGGTCATGCGGCGCTCCTGCGGGTAGGGGGGGCGAATGCGGGCGCGAGCCGGTGCAGGTCGCCGCCCGCGGCGACCGCGACCCGGCCCGCGAGCCCGAGGCGGACGTGACCGTCTTCGGTGTCGACGACGTGGACGGCGTCCGCAGCGCGGCCGAGCGCGCGCGCCGCGGCGGGGACCGCGCCGTGCGGATCCTGCACGCGACCGTCCGTCAGCACGACCGCGACCGAGCGACGGTGCGGATCGCGCACGGCCTCGCGCCCGATCACCAGCGCCGCCTCGCGCAGCCCGGCGGCGAGCGGCGTGCGGCCCCCGGTCGGCAGCGCGCGGATCGCGGCGCCGGCCTGCTCCAACGGCGCGCCTGGTCTGACAAGCAGTTCAGCGCGCGCGTCGCGGAACGCGATCACCGCGACCCGATCGCGCCGCGCGTACGCATCGCGCAGCAGCCCGAGCAGCGCCCCCTTCACCTTCGCAAGCCGCTGCCGCGCCCCCATCGACCCGCTCGCGTCGACCACCAGGCACAACAGCACCGCCTCGCGCCCCGCGCGCACGTGCTCGTGCAGCGGGATCGGGCCGGCGGCGCGGACCACCGACATGCTCGGGTCGACATACGACCCGAGCTCGCCACGCATCGGCGGCGCACCAGCCACCAACCGCGCCCGCAGGCTGGCGACGACGGCGAGGTCGCCGGACTGAGGACCCGCGGCGCGGCTGTCGATCGCGCCGACGCCGGCGCCCCTCCCCCGCGCGCGGCGACCGGCCGGCCCGGAGCCCGCGCCGTCGAGCACCAGAGCGGCAAGCGGAAGCTGGGCGGGCGCGGGCGGATCGCGCCGCTCGCGGGCGCGGGCGGTCGGGGAGAACGAGGCGGGACCAGCCGACGCGGAGACCGAGCCGGCCTGGTCCCCCGCCCCGCTCTCCCCCCCAGACGATCCGTCGGCGCCGCCCATCCCGCTGGAAGGCCCGTCACCAGAGCCCGAGGGTGCGGGCGAACCGTCCCCCTGCGGCGACGGCGGACCATTCCCCTCAGGCTCAGGCTCCAGATCCCCGTCCCCCGGCTCCCCGTCCAGCGCCCGCTGCAGGTCCTCGTCGGTGCCGCCGTCGGGACCGCCGCCGAGCGGGTCGCGGTGGCGGCGGTGGGCGAGCGCGAGCCTGGCGGCACGGCGGACGTGATCCTCGGAGACCTCGTCGGCGCCGTCGAGCGCCGCGAGCGCCTGCGCGGCGCGGGCGCAGACGATGTCGCCGCGCACGCCGTCGATCTCCAGCTCGGCGCAGGCGCCGGTGATGCGCAGCAGCTCGCGCTCGGGCAGGCGCACGCCGCCGACGCGAGCGCGCGCCGCGGCGATCCGCTCGCGCAGCTCGTCCTCCGAGGCCGCGAAGCGTGCGGCGAAAGCGGCGGGATCACGCTCGAACGCGAGCCGGCGGCGGACGATCTCGGCCCGCACGACGCGGTCGCGCGGCGCTCTCACCTCGACGCCGAGGCCGAAGCGGTCCAGCAGCTGCGGGCGCAGCTCGCCCTCCTCGACGTTCATCGTGCCGACGAGCAGGAAGCGCGCGGCGTGCGAGGCGCTGACCGCCTCGCGCTCGACCCGCGCGACACCCGACGCGGCCGCGTCGAGCAGCGCGTCGACGAGGTGGTCGGGCAGCAGGTTGACCTCGTCGACGTAGAGGATCCCGCGGTGCGCGCGGGCGAGCAGCCCGGCCTCGAACGCCTGCTCGCCGGCGAGCGCGCGGCCGAGGTCGAGCGCGCCGACGAGCCGGTCCAGCGTCGCGCCGAGCGGCAGCTCCACCAGCGGCGCGGGCCGCGGCGCGAGCGGCGCGTCGTGCGGCACCGGGCCGTGCGGCGACTGCTCCCCGGGCGCGAACGCGAACGCCTGGTCGACCGCCGCGTCGACCGCCGGCAGCAGCGGCGCGAGCGCCCGCACCGCGGTCGACTTCGCCGTCCCGCGCTCGCCGCGCACGAGCACGCCGCCGACGTCGGGCGCGACGGCGTTGACGAGCAGCGCCTCGACGAGCGCCTCCTGGCCGACGAGCGCGGACAGCGGGAAGACGTGCGCCGTCCCGCTCACGGCGCGACCTCGCCGCTGGAAGACCGAGCCCCCTGGGCGAGATCTTCCGACGCAACCCGAGGCCGCAGGCCGAGCGGTTGCGCCGCCTCCTCCAGCTCGCCCTCCAGCGCCAGGAACCGCTCGCGGATCGCGTCGAGGGTCGACGATTCCGGCGCCGCCCACATGCCGCGATCGGCCGCTTCGAGCAGCTTCTCGGCGATCGCGCGACCGGCCCACGGGTTCGACTGCGCGACGAACGCCGCGACGTCCTCGTCGAGCAGATACTTCTGCGCGACCTGCTCGTACATCCAGTCCTCGGCGACGCCGGCGGTCGCGTCGTAGCCGAACAGGTAGTCGACCGTCGCCGACAGCTCGGCGGCGCCCTTGTAACCGTGGCGGATCATCGAGGCGATCCAGCGGGGGTTGGCCACGCGCGCGCGGAAGACCCGCTTCGTCTCCTCCTCCAGCGAGCGGGCGACCGCGCGCGAGGGGTCGGAGGAGTCGCCCAGATACGCCGCGGGCGCGCGGCCGGTGAGCGCCCGCACGGTCGCGATCATGCCGCCGTGGTACTGGTAGTAGTCGTCGGAGTCGAGGATGTCGTGCTCGCGCGAGTCGACGTTCTTGACCGCCACGTCGATGCGCCCGAACGCCTCGCGCATCGCCTCGCGCGCGGGCGCGCCGTCGAGCCCGCGACCGTACGCGTACCCGCCCCACGCCTCGTAGACCTCGGCGATGTCGGCGTCGTTGCGCCAGTCGCGCGTCTCCAGCAGCTGCAGCAGGCCGGCGCCGTAGGTGCCCGGCTTGGAGCCGAAGATCCGCGTCGTCGCGCGGCGCCAGGCGGCGTCTCCGCCCAGCTCGGCGGCGAGCCGCTCGGCATCGGCGCGCGCGTGCGCGGCGACGTAGTTGTCGGCGTCCTGCTCGTCCAGCGCCGCGACCCGCGCGACGGCGTCGTCGAGCAGGTTGACGAGGTGCGGGAAGGCGTCGCGGAAGAAGCCGGAGATCCGCACGGTCACGTCGATCCGCGGGCGGCCCAGCTCGGCGAGCGGGATCACCTCGATGCCCGTCACGCGGTGCGACTCCGGATGCCACTTCGGCCGCACGCCCAGCAGCGCGAGGATCTCCGCGACGTCGTCGCCCTGCGTGCGCATCGCCGCGGTCCCCCACGCCACCAGGCCGACCGTTCTCGGCAGCGCGCCGTGGTCGCGACGGTGACGCTCCAGCAGCGCGTCGGCGAGCTTCACGCCGACGCCCCACGACAGCTCCGACGGCAGCGCGCGCGGATCGACCGAGTAGAAGTTGCGCCCGGTCGGCAGCACGTCGATCCGCCCGCGCGTCGGCGCGCCCGACGGCCCGGCGGGAATGTGTCGCCCGTTCAGCGCCGCGACGACGTGCTCCAGCTCCTCGGTCGTGCGCAGCACGCGCGGGAGGACCTCGATGCAGGCGAAGCGAAGGGTGCGGGCGACCTGGGTCGTTCTCCCGCTGGCCAGGCCGCCGCCCGCCGCGCCGCTGCCCGCCGTGACCCCGAGCACGTCCGCGACGACGTCATCGATCGCCCCCACGTCCCACCCGCGCTCCGCCAACCCGTCCAACAGCGCCATCTGCGCGCTCTCCAACCGGTCCACCAGGTCCCCGTTGCTCGCCGCCGGACCGCGGAAGCGCTCCACCAGAGCGGCCGGCACGTCGCCCGCGAAGGGCGCGCCCGCGGCCGCCACGAGCGCTTCCTCGTCGAGCCCGTACGCGAGCCCGACCGCGCGGCGCAGGCCGACCACAGACCCTGATCCGAGGCGCAGGAGCGCGCTCACGAGCCCGCGCAGCTGTTCACCGGCCGGCACGCGGCCGAGCACGTGCAGGCCGTCCTTGATCTGGATGTCCTTGACCTCGCAGAGGTAGCCGTCGATGTGCTCGACCAGCTCACCGAGGTCATCGGGGCCGAGCTCCGCGACGCCCAGCTCCGCCTGCAGGTTCGCCTTCTCGATCGCGGTCCAGATCCGCGCCGCCAGCGCCGGCAGCTTCGGCGGGTCGAGCACCTCCAGCCGCGCGTACTCGTCGAGCAGCGCCTCCAGCACGGCCATCTCGTCGTAGGAGTCCGCGCGCATCATCGGCGGGATCAGGTGGTCGACGATCACGGCGTGCGCGCGGCGCTTGGCCTGCACGCCCTCGCCCGGGTCGTTGACGACGAACGGGTAGATCAGCGGCAGCTCGCCGAGCGTCGCGTCCGGCGCGCAGCCGCGCGACAGCGCCAGCGTCTTGCCCGGCAGCCACTCCAGCGTGCCGTGCTTGCCGAGGTGGACGATCGCGTCCGCTCTCCATGCCTGCTCGATCCACCAGTAGACCGCCAGGTAGTGGTGCGTCGGCGGCAGCTCGGGGTCGTGGTAGATCCCGACCGGATCCTCGCCGTAGCCGCGCGGAGGCTGGATCGCGACCAGCACGTCGCCCAGCTCCAGGCCCGCGATCACGAAGTCGTCGCCGTCGAGGTAGCGGTCGCCGGGCGGCGGGCCCCACTTCTCCTCGATCGACGCGCGCAGCTCCGCTTCGAGCGTCGCGTAGCGCGCCAGGTAGTCCGCGACCGGCATCCGCAGCGGCGCGGCGGCGAGCTGCTCGTCGGTGAGGAACTCGGGGTCGTGGCCGCCGGAACCGATCAGCGCGTGCATCAGCGCGTCGCCGTCGGCGAAGGGATGCTCGACGTTCATGCCGTCCGCTCTCAGCGCCTCGAACAGCGTGATCGCCGACGCCGGCGTGTCGAGCCCGACGGCCATGCCGACCTTCGCGTGCTTGGTCGGGAAGCTCGTCAGCAGCACCGCGACTCTGCGCTGCGCCGCCGGCAGGAAGCGCAGTCGCGCGTGTCTGACGGCGAGCCGCGCGACGTGGCCGCAGCGCTCGGCGTCCGGCACGTAGCGCGGGACCGCGACGCCGACCGGCGAGTCCTCCGCCGCGTCGCGCTCCTTGAACGAGATCACGCCGCCGAGCAGGCGCCCGTCGAACTCCGGGATCGCGACCTGCGTCGCGGAGTCCAGCGGCGACAGCCCGGTGTCCGACGCCTCCCACGCCGCGCGCGACGCGGTCGCGGTGATCGCCTGGATGACCGGCACGTCAAGCGCCGCGAGCGCGGTCGCGTCCCACTCCTGCCAGTCGTCGGCGGCGCCGTCGGTCTCGGCCTCGGCCGCCGTCCGCGCTGCATCCCCCGCGTTCGACCCGCCGGTCGCGAGCATCGTCGTGACGAGTGCGTCGACGTGGCCCTCGAGCAGCGCCAGCGCCGGGACGTGGCCGTCGGCGTCGCGCCGCAGCGTGTAGCTCCAGACCGCGAGCGGGTTCGCCCCCGCGCGTTCGACCTCGGCGCAGAGCGTGTCGACGAAGGCGGTGTTGCCGGTGAGGCGGTGAGAGCGGTAGAAGCAGATCCCGACGGTCGGGCGGTCGGGCTCGTGCCCGGCGGTCGCCTCCTCCAGCGTCACGTCGCCGACGCCCGGCAGGTACACGCCGAGGTCCGGCGTCTCGTGCGGCGGCTCGAAGCCCCAGCCCTCCAGCAGGAACGTGTCGGCGAGGAAGCGCAGCAGCTGCTCGACGTTGGAGACGTCGCCGTGGCGCAGGTACTCGCCGGCCTGCGCGACGGCGCCGGTCGGCGCGGTTGACAGCGCGGTCATCTCGGCGTCGGGCTCGGCCTCGCCGCCGAGCGCGAGCAGCGGCACGCCCGCGGCTGCGCAGCGCTCGGCCAGCAGCGGCAGCCCGTCGGGCCAGCCGCGTCTGCCGCCGAGGACCCGCACGAGCACCACGCGCGCGCCGTCCATCACCTCGTCGACGAGCTGCGCGGCGTCCACGCCGTACGGGTTGGCGCAACGCACCTGGGGGAATTCGCTGGGCAGCGCCTGCACCGCCGCCGCTGTGGCGAGGATCTCGGTGTCGGCGGTCGTCACGAAACGGAGCACGTGCGCACCTCTGTGTGGACGGTCGGAAGGCCGGCGGGAACTCCGCCGCTGATGAGGTCGGTGAGACGGTCGGTGTCGACGTGGCGCTCGATCAGGTCGCCGAGCACGTCGAGGCGGCTCTCGCGCGCCGCGGCGAAGTTGACGTCGCCGGGGCGGAAGTCGCGCTCGCGCACGCGCGCGACGTGCAGCAGCAGCGCGCGCCGGAACGCGTCGTGCTCCAGCGCGCCGTGCCACGAGGTGCCGATCACGGCGCCGGAGCGGCAGCCGTCCGGCTCCTGGTCGCCGGCGTCGCGCAGCAGCGGTTCGCCGCCGTGGCGGGTGACGCGGCCGTGGCGGATCTCGTAGCCGGCGACCGGCGACATCAGCCACGCGCACGAGCCGGAGCGGCGGCGCAGCAGCTTGTCGGGGTGGAAGGCGGTCATGACCGGCAGCAGGCCGAGGCCGTCGACGACGCCCAGTCTCGACTCGACCCGGTCCTCGATCCGCTCCCCGAGCAGCTGGTAGCCGCCGCAGACGCCGAGGATCGGCAGGCCCGCCGCCGCGCGCGCCGCGAGCACGCGGTCGAGGCCGTCGTCGCGGATCCGCTGCAGGTCCTCGACGGTCGCCTTCGTGCCGGGGATCACGACGAGGTCGGCGCGCTCGAGGTCGACGGCGGAGCGCGTGAAGCGGACGCGCACGCCCGGCTCGCTCGCGAGCGCGTCGACGTCGGTGAAGTTGCTCATCCAGCGCAGCCGCAGGACCGCGACGTCGAGCGTCTCGCCGAGCGCCGGCAGCTCCGGCCGCGGCGATTCCAACGCCAGCGAGTCCTCGACGTCCATCCACAGGTCCTCGACGTGCGGCAGGACCCCGAGCGTCGCGCGGCCGGTCTGCCGTTGCAGTTGGTCGAGCCCGGGTTGCAGGATCGACGCATCGCCGCGGAACTTGTTGATCAGGAAGCCTGCGATGTGCGACTGGTCGCGTTCGTCCAGCAGCGCGAGCGTCCCGAACAACGACGCCATCACGCCGCCGCGGTCGATGTCGCCGACGACGAGGACCGGCAGGTTCGCCGCGGTCGCGAGGCCCATGTTCGTCAGGTCGCCCTCGCGCAGGTTGATCTCCGCAGGGCTGCCGGCGCCCTCGCAGACGACCACGTCGAAGCGCTCGCGCAGATCGGCCAGCGCGGCGCCGACGATCGGCTTCAGCTCGTGCTTGAGCTGCTGATAGGAGCGCGCGTCGGCGTCCGCGTACGGCTTGCCCATCACGACGATCTGGCTGTGCCTGTGTCCCGACGGCTTGATCAGGACCGGGTTCATCGCCGCCTCGGTCTCGATCCCGCACGCCGCCGCCTGCGCCGCCTGCGCCCGCCCGATCTCGCTCCCGTCCTGCGCGACGACGGAGTTCAACGCCATGTTCTGCGCCTTGAACGGAGCGACCTTGACCCCCTGGCGCGCCAGCCACCGGCAGATCCCGGTCGTCACGACCGACTTCCCGGCGTCGGAGTGAGTGCCGGCGATGAGAATCGCGCCTCTCATGTGGTGGCTCCGTTGCGCGATTCGGGGCGGACCGACGGATTGCTGCCGTGGAGCGGCAGGAGACGTGCGGTCCTCAGGGCGGCGGCGCGCGCGAGCGCCGCAACCGCCGCTGCGCCCGCCCCGACCGCCAGGCTCAGCCGTGCGGCCCGGACCGCGTCGGCGGCCTGCGGGGCGCGGCCGTCGCCGAGCGTCGGGCGGTCCTCGTGGCGGGTGCCGTACTGCAGCGGCCCGCCGAGGCGCAGGTCCAGCGCGCCGGCGAAGGCGGCCTCCATGCGGCCGGCGTTGGGGCTCGGGTGGGCGGCCCCGTCGCGGCGCAGGATCCGCCAGGCGGCGCGCGGGGAGCCGCCGGCGACGGGCGCGGTGGCGACAGTCAGCAGCGCGCCGAGGCGGGCGCCGGGCCAGCCGATCGCGTCGTCGAGCTTGGCGGCGGCGAAGCCGAAGCGCTCGTAGCGCTCGCTGTGGTGACCGACCATCGCGTCGAGCGTATTCGCCGCGCGGTAGCCGGCGATGCCCGCGGGACCGGCGACCGCGCCCCAGACGAGCGCGCCGACGACGGCGTCGGCCGTGTTCTCCGCGAGCGACTCGACGACCGCGCGGCTGATCCCGCTCGCGTCGAGCTGCGACGGATCGCGTCCTGCCAGCGCCGGCAGCGCGGCGCGGGCGCCGTCGATGTCATCGGCAGCAACGCGCCCCGCGATCCGCTTCCCCTCGCGCGTGAGGCTGCGCCCTCCCAGCGCTCCCCACGTCAGCGCGACGAGCACGAGCGCCCGACCACGCCGCGGCGCGACCCGCTCCGCCACGCGCGCAGCACCCTCCGCGGCGACCGCGGCTGCGCCGACGAGCGTCGCGGTGAACACCGCCCCGCGCAGCCGGCTCGGCGCGTACAAGACCCGCTCGAGCGCGAGCGCCACGCGCCCGAACCCGGCGACCGGATGAAACCGCCGCGGATCCCCGAACGCGAGATCGGCGGCCCAGCCGGCGGCGAGCGCGACGCCGGTCACGCGCGCGCCACCCCGCTCGCCGCCGCCGCGGCGCCAGCCGGCTCGTGTGCCTCACCGGGCACGCGCGCCGCCCCGCTCGCCGCCGCCGCGGCGCCAGCCGGCTCGTGTGCCTCACCGGTCCCGCTTGCCACCCCCGGTCGCCGCCCAGCCTGCTCCAGCGGGCAGTTCGTGCGGGAGACCGTCCAGCGGCCGTCGTGGGCGTGCAGTTCGGTGACCGTGAGCGGGGCGACGTCGAGGCGCCAGAAAGCGTCGAGCGGAGCGCCGAGCGCGTGCACGAGCGCAGCCTTCACGACGCCGCCGTGGGTGATCGCGAGCGTCGCGCCGTCGCCGGCAGCCTGCTCGTCAAGCCAGCCGCCGACGCGCGCCGCGAACGCGCGCAGGCTCTCGCCGTCGTGCGGCGCTGCATCCGGATCGCCCATCCAGGCCGCGACCGCGGCGGGATCGTCCGCGTGGACCTCCGCGAGCGGGCGCCCGGCCCAGGCGCCGAAGTCGGACTCGGCGATCCGCGGTTCGACCTGCGGCGACAGCCCCGCGGCGGCAGCCGTCTGCGCGCAGCGCAGCGCGGGGCTCGCGAGGATCTGCGTCGCCGCGCTCCCCACCAGCCCGGCAACCCCGGCCGCGAGCGTCTCCGCGCCCGGCTCGATCGGCTCGTCAGCCGGGAACGCAGCAGCCCGCGTCGCGCTCGTCGCGGCGTGGCGCACGAGCAGCAGGCGCCTCACGTCGTGCGCGCCGAGGGGTCGGATGCGGCAGGGCGCCGACCAGGCTGCGGCGGAGTCGAACGGTGCATCGGCGGTACCTCCTCGGGATCCAGCGTCCCGATCGTGGAAGGAGTTGCAGTGGCGGAGTTCCTGACTTCCGGCTGTGGAGCCGGACACAGTGGCGCGACCGTCCCGGATTCCCACCGGGTTCCTTCCACCACCACACTGACGGCCGCATCGTATCGCCTGCACCGATGCGTCCGTCCCCGCCAGGCGGGTGCCGATCGTCCGCGACCGCTCTAGGCTGTCGAGCCGTGAGCAGCGATCTGCGACCACCACGGCCGGCGACGCCGGAGGGCTTCGACGCCTCGCGCGCCGCCGAGCGCGCCGCCGACCCGAGCGGCTGGCGCTTCAGCGACGACGAGCGCGCGAGCGTCTACCGCGTGATCGCGCAGCGGCGCGACATCCGCCGCTTCCGCCCCGACCCGGTGCCGCAGGAGGCGCTGGAGCGGATCCTCGCCGCCGCGCACCAGGCGCCGTCGGTCGGCCTGATGCAGCCGTGGCGGCTGATCGTCGTGAGCGAGTTGGAGACGAAGCTGGAGCTGCGTCGCCTCGCCCAGCGCGAGCGGCTGCTGCAGGCGGACAAGTTCGACGACAGGGCGCGCCACTTCCTCGACCAGAAGATCGAGGGGATCGTCGAGGCCCCGCTCGGGATCTGCGTCTGCTGCGACCACGGCGACCCCGGCGCCGAGATCCTCGGTCGCGGCACGATCCCGGAGACGGACGTCTACAGCGCCGCCTGCGCGATCGAGAACCTGTGGCTGGCAGCGCGCGCGGAGGGGCTCGGGATCGGCTGGGTCAGCTTCTACCGCCCCGACGACCTGCGCGCGCTGCTGCAGATCCCCGCCCGCGTCGACCCGATGGCGTGGCTGTGCGTCGGCTGGCCCGACGAGCGCCCCGTCCGCCCCGGCCTCGAAGCCGCCGGCTGGTCGAAGCGGATGCCGTTGGAGGACGTGGTGATGGAGGAGCGGTGGCGTGAGGATGCCAGCGTTCCCCTTGCCGGAACAGTTTCGGTGGGCCCCGACCGCGCCGCCGCGATCGCCGCGCGCGATCGCTCGGATCAGCTCGTCAAGCCGGCCGGGAGCCTCGGCGCGCTGGAGGCGCTGATCGAGCGGTGGGCGTCGATCACGGGCGCGGCGCCGCCGAGCCGGCCGCGCGCCGGCGTGCTCGTCTGCGCCGCCGATCACGGTCACGTCGTGCACGGCACCAGCCTCTTCGACGCCGCCGTCTCGGCGCAGGTCGCGGGCGCCGCGGCGCGCGGGCAGAGCGCGGTCGGCGTGCTCGCGCGGCGCGACGACCACGAGCTGCTGATCGCCGACGTCGGCCTCGTCGCCGCGACGCCCGCGGGCGTGCGCGATGCGAAGCTCGCCGCCGGCTCCGCCGACATGACCGTCGCCCCCGCGCTGACCGACGCGCAACTCGACGCGGCGCTCGCGCTCGGCGCCCAGCTCGTCGCCGAACTGACCGAGCGCGAGCGCGGCATCGAGTGCATCGCGCTCGGCGAGATCGGCATCGGCAACACGACGACGACCGCGGCGCTCGCGAGCGCGCTGCTCGGCGTCGAGGCGCAGCGCACGGTCGGCCGCGGCACCGGCGTCGATGCGGCGGGGCTGGAGCGCAAGCGGGCGGTCGTGAGCGCCGCGCTGACGCGGGCGGGGATCAGACCCAAGCGCTCGGAAGGCTCTCGTGCAGACGCCCGCACCGCCCTGCTCCAAGTCGGCGGCCTCGAACTCGCCGCGCTCGCCGGGGCGGTCGCCGAGGCGGCGCGGCGGCGACTGCCGGTCGTGCTCGACGGGTACGCGGTCGCGACGGCGGCGCTTGCCGCGGTCGGGCTCGATCCGGCCGTCGCCGAATCGCTGATCGCCAGCCACCGCTCAGCCGAGCCGGGCCACGCGCTCGTGCTCGCGGAGCTGGGTCTGGAGCCGATCCTGGATCTGCGCCTGCGGCTCGGCGAGGCGTCCGGCGCGCTGCTCGCGCTGCCCGTCCTCGCAGCGGCCGGCGCCCTTCACCGCGAGATGGGCACGTTCGCCGAGTCGGGCGTCGACGGGCCGCGGTGACCGGCTCGGACCGCACCGCACCCGCGTCCAGACCGCCCGCCGCCGACGGAGCCGCGTCCGCGCCGCGCAGCTCCAATCCGCTCCGCGCCACCCTCTCCGACATCGCCCTCGCGCTCTCCTTCCTGACGCTCGTCCCGGTCCCGGCGGCAGCGCTCAGCGCCGGCAGCATGGCGCGCGCGGCGGGCTGGTTCCCGCTCGTCGGAGCCGGGATCGGCACGGCCGCGGGCGGTGTCCGAGCGGCGACGGCCCCCCTCTTCGGCGACGCTCCCGCGACCGTCATCGCGCTGATCGTGCTCGTCGGGATCACCGGCGCGCTGCACCAGGACGGGCTCGCCGACAGCGCCGACGGACTCGGCGTCCGCGGCGACCGCGAGCGGCGCCTCGCCGTCATGCGCGACTCCGCGATCGGCGTCTTCGGGATGCTCGCGCTGCTCGGCTGGGGCCTGCTGCTGCTCACGACGCTCACGCCGCTGAGCGACGCGCACGTGCTCGCCGCGCTGATCGCCGCGGGCGCCCTCAGCCGCGCCGCCGCGCTCCTGCACGCGAAAGCGACGCCGCCCGCGCGCCGCGACGGGCTCGGCGCCGGCTTCACGGTTCACCCCGGCGCGCTCGCGGCCGGCGCCGCCACCGGCGTCGCAGCCGCACTGCTCGCAGCCGGCCCGGCCCGCGGCGCGCTGGCGATCGCGACCGCCGCGCTCGTCGCCGCCGCGTCAGTCGTCTGGGCCCGTCGCACGCTCGGCGGCCGCACCGGCGACACGCTCGGCGCGACGGTCGCGCTGTGCGAACTCGCCGTCTGCCTCGCGCTCGCCGCTAGCTGGCAGTAGCCGCGGCACGCTCCAACGGCAGCTCCGTCAACGACGCGAGCAACCGCATCGCCTGCTCGGATCTCGACCCCGGCTCGACGTTGTAGATGAAAAGCGTCTGCTCGGGATCGTCGGGCAGTCTCAAAGCCTCGTAGGTGATCTCCAGAGCGCCGACGAGCGGGTGGCAGAAGCGCTTGACGCCATGGCTGCGTCTCAGCACGTCGTGCTCCGCCCACCAGCGGCGAAACAGCTCGCTCTTGACCGACAGCTCGCCGACGAGCGCCGACAGCTCCCGGTCGTCGGGGTAGCGGCCGGCCTCCAGTCGCAGCACCGCGACGTCGTCGCGCGCGATCGCCTCCCAGTCGGGCGACAGCTCGCGCGCGCTCGGGTCGAGGAAGAGCCAGCGCGCGTGGTTGCGCACGGTCGGCTCGGGCGTGTCGAAGTCGGCCATCAGCGCACGCGCCATCCAGTTCGACGCGAGGATGTCGAGGCGGCGGCCGATCACGAACGCCGGTGTCTGCTGCGCGTCGATCAGCAGGCGCACGCCGGGGCGCACGCGCTGCTGCGGCGACGCCGGCGCCCGCCGCCGCACGCGCGCCGGCTGCGCGAGGTCGAACAGGTGCGCGCGCTCGGTCTCGTTCAGCTGCAGCGCTCGCGCGACCGCTTCGAGCACCGTCTCCGAGACGTTCGCGCCGCGGCCCTGCTCCAACCGCATGTAGTAGTCCGGGCTGACGCCCGCGACGCGCGCCAGCTCCTCCCGCCGCAGCCCCGGCACGCGCCGATGGCCGGGCGTCGGCTCGATCCCGACGTCGGCCGGCTGCAATCGCGCCCGGCGCGAGCGCAGGAACTCGCGCAGTTCGTCGTTCGGTTCCATCACTCCAGTATGCAACGGCGCGCACTACGGGATCGAGGGACGAGCTTCGCCACACGGTCGCTCACCTCCGCGATCGTGTGCTGCCCGCCCGTCTCGCCTTGATCGTGACCTTCACCGCGCGGGTCGTCGTTCTGCCGCCGTGCGTGACCTTCAGCCGCAGCTTCACGACCGCTCTGCGTCCCTTCAACCGGGCCGCGGCCGGCTTCGACAGCCGCACCCGCAGCGCCGCGCGCTTGCCGGCCTTCAGCGTCTTCGGCCACAGCACGACGAGCGTGTAGCGCTTGCCGCCGATCTTGACTGTCACGCGCTTGGGCGCGGAGAGTCTGCACGCGCCGCCGCTCGCCGGGCACGTCACCGTCGCAAGCGTCGCGATGCGCTTGGCGCCGACCGTCTGCGCCCCCTTCGGCAGCTTGAACGAAGGCGGCTTCACGACCGGCTGCGGCTTCGGTTGCGGCTGGGGCTGCGGCTGCGGTTGCGGCTGCGGCTGCGGCTGCGGCTGCGGGTCCGGCCCGGTCTCCGGCGCCAGCGCCGTGCCGTCGAAGTCGACGACGAACGGTGCCGGCGACTTGGACGCGTCCGCCGCGCCGCCGGAGGAGTACCAGTAGGAGCCGAGCCCGGTCTTGACCTGGAAGTCGACGAACGGCTGCGGCCACGCGCCCCAGTCCGTCGCGCTGCGGCTCTGCGGCGTCAGCCCGGCCGGCAGGCTGACCTCGACGCCCGCGTAGTCCGGCGCGATCGTGATCGCGCCCGCGGGATCCAGCTCGACCCCGGAGAAGGTCGCGACCGTCACGCCGGCGACCGGCGCCAGCGGCGTGCGCTCGTTCGGGTTCGCCTGGCTCGACGCGTAGCCCGAGAGGTCCGCCGTCAGCGCCCCGGTCCCGCTCGCGTCGATCGTCAGCCGCGGATCGGTCAGCGTGAACGGGACCAGCCCGCCGTAGAAGTTGACCGTGAACGCGCCGCTCCAGCGCACCGTCGCGGACCCGTCCGGCTCGATCCGCCCGCTGCCGCCGAGCAGCCGCACGAGCTGGTCGTCTTCGCCGCTGACGTGGTCGGCGCGCGTGGCCCAGCTCGCCGCCGTCTCTGCCCCAGAGGTCGACACGTGCAGGATCTGGACGGTCCGCGAGTGCGCCGCGTACGTCGTCTCGCTGCCGTCGGAGACGCCCGCCGAGAAGTAGTTGCTGCCGCCGAACGGCGGCGCCTTCTGCAGCTCGGCGTTGCCGCGCCAGTCGAGGTCGACGCGCGTCAGGTCGATGCCGCCCGCTGGGATCGTCGTTCTCGGGTTGACGGTCAGCTTCACGGTGCGCGAGTAGACCGTGCCCAGGTCGTTGGACAGCCGTGCGCGGAACAGCGCGCCGGACTGGTCGACGTTCGTCGCCTTGACGATCAGCGTCCCGTCGTCGACCTCGACGTCGTCGTCGGAGACAACCGGCTGCCAGAAGCCGGCGACCCGCCGCTGCCACTCGATCGTGGGCTCGGGCGCGCCGTCGCCGAGCAGCTGGAGGGTCGCATCGCGCCCGGCGGTCGTGACGACATCGAGCGGCTGGAACGTCACGCGCGGCGCGTAGTCGACCCCGAGCGTCGCCGGCTCGCTCGCGAGCTGTCCCGCCGCGTTGGAGAACAGCGCGCGGTACTGCGTCCCGTCCATCCCACGCTGCGCGGCGACGGTCAGCGACGCGTTCGTCGCGCCCGCGATCGTTCTGAAGCGCGACGAGCCCGGCGTCTTGACCTGCCACTGCTGGCCGGGCGCGGGCGTCGCGGTCGCCGCGGCGGTGAACGTCACGTCGGCGGACGGCTGGTCAGCCGCGAGCGCCACGTCTCTGTCCTGCGGATCGGTCGCGACCGTCGGCGTGATGCCGAGACGGGTCAGCTTCGCGAAGCCATAGCTGGTGGCGCCGACGGTCGCCCCTCTGCCGTCCTCGGACTGCATCCAGAGCGTGTGATCGGGACCCGCGGCGAGCACTCCGAGGCGGGTGTTGCGCGTCTGGAACGTCTGCTCACCGGCAAGCCGCCCGTCGCGCACCGCGACGATCCGCTTCGTCTTCAGGCCTGCCGCCCAGACCGTGCCGTCCTCGGGATCGATCGTCAGGCCCGTGCTCGGGAGGTCGGACACCCCGGTCGCGGGGAAGCCGAGTCTGACCGCCGGCTCGGCCGTGATCGGCCCGCTCGCCGGCGTCACGTCGAAGCGCTGGACGGTCCCGCCGGCACCGATGTTGACCAGCCCGACGGTCCCGTCGCCGGCTGCCAGCGCGACCGTGTAGCGGGCCGTGTTCGCGTTCGTGACGTCGGTCCCGGGGATCGCGGCGGCCGTGGCGGTGCCGTCGCTGTTCGTGACGACCCGGTAGGCGCCGGGAACCGTCGTCGGCGGCGTGACCGCCCCGGCCGGCCGGCTCTGCTGTTGGTCGCCGAGGAGGATCAGCGAACCGTCGCTCGCCACGGCGCCGAGACGCTGGTAGCGGAAGAAGTTGAGGTTGGCGGGGCCGTTGGGCAGGTCGTACGTTCTCAGCTGCCAGGTGTCGTCGGACTGCGCGGTGTACGTGCGCAGCTGCCATCTGTGGTTGTCGTAGTCGGTCGCGCCGACGCCGTCCGGGACGGTGCGCACGACCTCGAACGCCCGCTGCCCGATCGGATCCCACGCAAGGTTGGCGTTGTCCTGAAAGGTCGGGATCGGCTCTCTGTCCTCGCCTTGGACGTATCTGCCCTGGGCGCGGTCGAAGCGGATCCAGCGCTGTGGATATGCGTTCTCGTCGGTGCTCGCATAGATCTTGCCGCTGCTGGTGTCGTTCAGCAGCACGTTGCCGAACTCCGAGAGCGGCAGTCTCAACGGCTGGCCGAGCTTCGCCATCGTCTGCAGGTCGAACGCCTGGTAGGTCCAGTATTCGACGTCAGCCTCGTCGCTCGACCACGTCGCGTAGTGCGCCAGCCCGTGCTGCGGATCGACCGCGACCGTCTGGAAGTTGCCGTTGGGCGTGTCGGCCGGCGCGAGCACCTCGTTGTGGTCGAGCGCGAGCTTCACGCTGCCGGCGGCGTCGAACGTCTCGGAGAAGTCCGGCGCACCGCCCGGGCCGGTGTACGCGACGTCGACGCGGTCGACGTCGATCCCATTCGGATAGGAGTCGGCGAAGACCGGGCTCGAGTTCGCATTCGTCGTCGCGCGGATACCCGACCACGTCGTCGTGCCGCCGGCGACCGTCGGCGTGATGCCGTCGACGGCGAGGTCGACGAGCGCGATCCGGCCGTAGTCGATGATCCGCCAAGTCGCGAGGCTGCGGCTCGTCGTGACGGCGGAGACGGCCGCCTCGTCCCGGCTGATCGTGACGACGGGATCGGTGACGGTGACGTCGAGCAGGTCGATCGGGAGCGGACCGTCGTAGCCGGCCGGCGGGGCGGGCAGACCCGGCTCCAGCGCCGTGTTGTGCTTTCTCCAGCGCGCGGTGCCCTTGTATCTGAGCACCGTCGTGCCGGTGTCGGCGTCGTAGCTGCCGGAGTCGAACGCCCAGCCGACGTTGAAGCCGACGGTGCTGGCGTCGGGCACGATCGTCGCGCCGTCGGTGACGGCTGGCTGCTGTGCGTACTGCCGCCACGAGAGCTTGAATCCCCACGCGAGCGGTTCGCCCTGCGTGATCGCGACCGGCGCGGCGGACGCGTCGCGGACGGGACCGGCTGCTGCCAGGCCGAGGACGACGAGCAGCGCGGCGAGCAGAAACTGCCAGCGCGCGCGAGCGGAGCTGCGTCCTGACGACGCGGACGGTGCGAGGGGAATCATCGGGCTCTCGTGGGTCGGGGGGAGTGGGCGATACGTCGAGGCGCGCCGCGGGGTGCGCCCGGAAGACTCGATCGGTGGCGTGACCGGTGCCGCCCAGGGGCGGCACCGGTCACTCCGATGGGATCAGGCGATCAGAACGTGAGCGGTGCGGCCTCGGCTCCGAGCGGCGTGAAAATCGCGTCGTAGTACGACACGACGACCGCACAGGGATCGGTGCCGAAGCTGCTTCTGCAGGCGGTCGACGCAAACAGGGGCGTGCCGCCAGGCACGAACGACACGTCGTCGAACGTGCCGTTGACGGTCACTCTGCCTCTGGTCGTGGCGATCGGCGTCGGCGCCGTGAAGCTGCCGGCCGCGCCGTTGCAGTCGAGACCCCAGTTGAGCGGGGTCGCGTTGGTGATGTTGCATTCGGCAAGCGTGTACTGCGTGGCTCTCGCCGGCGGCGACGAGATCGTGGCGGTCAGCGTCTGACCGTCTGTCGGGGTGTTGTCGTTGACAGTGACCGTCGCCCCGGCGGTCGTGGCGCCGAGCGCAAGGATCGTGCCGGCCGCAACGGCCAGGCTGGTGAGACGTCGTGTGATGCGACTCACGGGTCTGCTCCTCTTCGTGGTCGGACGCGAGCGCCGGACGGCGCTCGCGCGATGCCAAGGGGAGGGCCGGCCGCGGGGCCCCCTAGGGCGCGACCTTCCCCAGTGAGTTAGGGCGCCCTAACTCGACCGGAAACATATGCGTTCGCCGCGCGCGCGTCAAGGCGCCTATACGTCGTTCGTCGAGATCCGCGAATCTCGTCTTCCGGCTATCGGGCCCAGCACATGAACATAGGCCTGCTGGAACCAGGCTCAGCCCACCACTCATGCTGCGGACATGCGCGTGGTCTCCTCGCTGCATGAGCACGAACGCACCCATTTCAACCCGTCCCCTCGCCGGCCGCGTCGCGGTCATCACCGGCGCCTCCAGCGGAATCGGCGGCGCGACCGCCGAGGCGCTCGCCGCCGACGGCGCGGCCGTCGCGCTGCTGGCCCGGCGCGGCGACCGCATCGACGCGCTCGCGACCCGCATCGAGCAGTCCGGCGGCAGCGCGCTCGGGATCGCGACCGATGTGACCGACGCCGACGCCGTCGAGCGCGCCGGCGCGCAGATCCGCGAGCGGCTCGGTCGTCCCAGCCTGCTGTTCAACAACGCCGGCGTGATGCTGCCCGCCCCGATCGAGGAGCTGCGCCGCGACCAGTGGAACCAGCAGATCGACCTCAACCTGAAGGGCCTGATGAACGCGATCGGCACCTTCGTCCCCGACCTCGTCGCGTCCGCGGCCGACGGCGGCCCGTCCGACCTGATCAACACGTCGTCGATCGGCGCGCAGAACATCTTCCCCAACTTCGCCGTCTACACCGCCACGAAGGCGTTCGTGACGCACCTCTCGCGTCACCTGCGCGTCGAGCTGGGCCCGAAGTTCGTGCGCGTGATGGCGCTGGAGCCGGGGATCGTCCTGACCGAGCTGAGCGACCACGTCACCGACGACAACGTGAACGCGTGGCTGGCCGACACGCGCGAGCGGATCGAGCTGCTGCAGCCGCAGGACGTCGCGCGGACGGTCGCCTTCGCGGCCGGTCTGCCCCGCCACGTGAACCTGCAGCAGCTGACCGTGATGCCGACGCAGCAGCAGAGCTGACCGCCCGAAGACCGTCACCGTGACGTTGACGGGTCCGCCTGTCGCTTCAGCGCGCGTGCGCTGAGCTGGAGGTTCGACCTGCGCAGCCTGCGCGTTGTCGGCGCTTCGCCAACAGCGCGCAGGGCTGCGGTAGGGTCGCGAGACCAGCGGCAATCAGGGAGACACCCCGTGGGACTTGACGAGCAGACCGACACCGGGCGCGAGATCAGCGTCCCCGAGCGCTACTTCACGCAGCCTGCGCCGGTGCGGGAGATGCCCGAGCACAGCCGTGACCCGCGCGTGGCGCTCCAGATCCTGGAGTCGGAGATGATCCTCGACGGGGATCCGGCGAAGAACCTCGCGACGTTCGTCACGACGACGATGGAGCCCGAGGCGCGCTACGTCATCGAGAACAACCTCCACCGCAACTGGATCGACCACGCCGAGTACCCGCGCACGGCCGAGATCGCGAACCGCTGCGTGCGGATGCTGCACCATCTCTTTCACGGCGTCGAGTGCCCCGAGGTGCCCGGCACCGCGACAGCCGGCTCGTCGGAGGCCGTGATGCTCGGCGCGCTCGCGATGAAGTGGCGCTGGAAGAACGCGCGCGAGAAGGCCGGCAAGTCGACCGACAAGCCGAATCTCGTCTACGGCGCCGACGTGCACGTCGTGTGGGACAAGTTCTGCCGCTACTTCGACGTCGAGCCGCGCCAGGTGAACCTGCCGAAGGGGCGCTACACGGTCGGCGCCGAGGATCTCGCGCCGCAGATCGACGAGAACACGATCGGCGTCGTCGCGGTCGTCGGCACGACGTTCACGGGCGAGTGCGACGACGTCGCCGGGATCGACGCGATGCTGAGAGAGCTGGCGAGCACGAGAGGGCTCGACGTGCCGATGCACGTCGACGCGGCCAGCGGCGGCTTCGTCTTCCCGTTCAGCCTGCCGGAGTTCGAGTGGGACTTCCGCCTCGACACGGTCAAGTCGATCAACGTCTCGGGCCACAAGTTCGGGCTCGTCTACCCGGGCGTCGGCTGGCTCGTCTTCCGCGACGAGCACCAGTTGCCCGAGCAGCTGGTCTTCTACGAGGACTACCTCGGCGAGCGCGACGCGACCTTCACGCTCAACTTCTCCGGCAGCTCGTCGTTCATCCTCGCGCAGTACTACAACTTCGTCCGCTACGGCAAGCAGGGCTACGCGTCGCTGGTGCGCGCGATGGACATGAACGCGTCGGCGTTGTCGGAGCGGCTGGCGGGCGAGGACGCGCTCGAGCTGGTCGGCGGCGAGCCGCGCCTGCCGCTCGTGATCGCGAAGGTGCGCCCGGAGGAGAGATTCACCGGCACCGACCTCGTCGCCGAACTGGCCCAGCGGCGTGCCTGGATGGTCCCGGCCTACCAGCTGCCGCCGGACAACGACGACCAGCAGATCATCCGCATCCTCGTGAAGATCAACCAGTCACGCGAGCTCGCCGACGCCCTCGCCGAGGACTTCGCCGCCTCGATCGCCGACCTGCGCAAGCGCGCCGCCGGCCACCACGTGCACAAGAAGGTGCACAGAGGACACGGGTACTAAGAGAGCATCGTCGCGCAGCTGTCGCAGCGCCCGCCGACGACGGCGGACGCGCCGCCGTTGACGTCGCGGCCGCGAACCGGCCGCAACGCCCCCTCGCACAGCGGGCACTGCACGGCGGCCTGAGCGGCGAGCCCCTCCCACGCCCCGACGATCAACTCGTCGAGCGTCGGCTCACCGCCCACGCCGCCGTGCGTGTGCGCCGTGCCACCGGCGTCCGTGCCCGCGTCCTGCTCGTCCGTCGCGGGTGCGGTTGCCTCCCAGCCCTCCGCCTCCCGGACGTACGTCTCACGTTCGCGCAGCAGTCGACGCTCCAGCGCCGTCGGCTCGCCCGCCGGACGCGCCGGCGCCTGCTGCGGCGCCTCGACCACGTCGAGCGAGTCGAACAGCGACGGCGGGCGGTCGACGCGCTCGGCCACAGCGACACTCATCACATACTCCGCATGAGGCCGATGACCTTCCCAAGGATCTGGACCTCCTTGGTCCGGATCGGCTCCATCGCGTCGTTCTCCGGCTGCAGCCGGATGTGGTCCGACTCCTGGAAGAAGCGCTTCACGGTGGCCTCCTCGCCGACCAGCGCGACGACGATCTCACCGTCGCGGGCGGTTTCCTGTCTGCGCACGACGACGAGGTCGTCGGGCAGGATGCCGGCGTCCTTCATCGACTCGCCGCGCACGCGCAGGAGGTACTCGCCTTCGTCCCCCCCGGCGACCGACGGCGTCTCGATGTAGTCCTCGATCTCCTCCTCGGCGAGCACCGGCTGACCGGCCTGGACCTGGCCGACGAGCGGCAGCCCAGCGGGCTTGACGATGTTCTTGATCCCGTCGACGGCCTTGTCGAGCAGCTCGATCGCCCGTGGCTTCGACGGATCGCGCCGCAACAGCCCGACCTTCTCGAGGTTCGCCAGATGAGCGTGCACCGTCGAAGACGACGCCAGGCCCACGGCCTTGCCGATGTCCCGCACCGTGGGTGGGTACCCATGCCGAGACGAGTACGACTTGATGAACTCGAAGATCTCCTGCTGGCGCTTCGTGAGGTCCACCATCAGGCGACAAGCTCCTCATTGCTAGGGGTCGAGACGAACATGTGTTCGACATGATACGCATGCCCCGGACGGATGCAAAGCACACCCCCGCCGACCACGCGCCCCCGCCCGCCGGCCACGGCTATACTCCGCCTCCCCACGCGGTCGTGGCGGAATTGGTAGACGCGCAAGGTTGAGGGCCTTGTGGGGGATAACCCCGTGGAGGTTCGAGTCCTCTCGACCGCATTTTCCTCGAAAGGTCCGCACGCACGTGCGGGCCTTTCTTGTTGGTGCTGCCGCAGCGACTGCAACCATCCGGCGATGCCACCGGCTCTGACGTTTCACGCGAAGCTGGAGAATGCTCCTCGTGTCAGTGCGTGGGTCGCCGTGCGCGACGACCAGGACCTGATCGCACTGCACACCGCGATCCAGGAGGCGTTCGGCTGGGAGGACGATCACGAGCCGACCAGAACCGCCGACGTCTCCCTGGCCTCGCTCCCGCTGGCGGTCGGCAGCAGAATCGCGTACGTCTTCGACTTCGGCGATGAGTGGCGGGTGCGATTGACGCTGAGAGCGACCGAGGAGGACGACGGCGGCGACTATCCGCGGGTCGTCAGACGCCTTGGCGAGGTGCCGCCGCAGCATCCCGACGACGACTGATCCCCGCCCGCGGCGCATCCGTCGCGAGGCGGCGACATCCCGTAGCACGCGTGCTACATTCAACTGATGGGTCGGACGATCACGCAGCGCGAGCTGCGCAACTCCAGCGGGGACGTCATGCGCGCTCTCGATCGGGGCGAGAGTTTCGTCGTGACGCGTAACGGCATCCCGGTGGGCGAGCTGACGCCGGTGCGCCCGCGTCGGTTCGTGAGCGCCGAGGACGCCGTCGTCGCGTTCGGCGGCGCCGCTCCACTCGATTCCGCGCGCTTCCGCGACGACGTCGACGCGCTGCTCGACCAAGATCACGCGCCGCGTGCCTGACAGCCGCCACCCGCGCGGCCTGCTCGACACGTCGGTCGTCATCGATCTCGACCGGATCAGCCCGAGCCAGCTGCCGCACGAGCTTGCAATCTCCGCGATCACGCTCGCAGAGCTCGCCGCGGGTCCGCTCGCGACCGACGACCCACGCGAGCGCGCACGGCGCCAGGACCGGCTCCAACGCGCCGAGGCGACGTTCGACCCGCTCCCGTTCGACACCGACGCTGCCCGCGCCTACGGACGCATCTACGCATCGGTCGTCGAGGCGGGTCGAAAAGCTCGCGGACGACGGGCAGTCGACCTGCTGATCGCCGCCGCCGCACTCGCCGCCGAGCTTCCGCTCTACACCCGGAATCCCGACGACTTCGCCGCGCTCCCAGAGATCGAGGTCGTCGCGGTCTCTGCCGAGGCCTGATCGCGCAGCCGGCTGACAAGCCTCTGCCTCCCCACACGATCCGTCGGCGCCAGCAGCAGCTCGATCAACCTGTCGAGGTCGTCGCGGTTTGAGTGTCGTTCTCCCACCTGCACCTGTGAGCAGCACCCAGAAGGCCCCGCCACCGCGGGGCCTTCGTCGTTCTCGCTGAGGCGAACGCGCGTAGCACGGGTGCTACGAGCTTTGTGGTGACTCGCAACGCCGTTCCCGTGGGAGAGCTGACCCCGGTCCGCCCGCGACGGTTTGTCAGTGCGGAGAGCGCCGTGGCCGTCTTCAGCGGCGCGCCACCGATCGATCCGACGCGATTCCGCGACGACGTCGATGCGCTGCTCGATCGGCGCGCGGCCTCGGCGCTCGCTGCGGTCCAAGCGTGGCGAGAGCGCGCCGGTGCTGCCCCTCGGGCCGTCTCACCCCCTCCCACCCCACATCCGCAGATGCCGCGCATGCGCGGCCGCGCGTTCCTGCTCGTAGCGCTGCCTCGTCGACGCGGCGGCCTCGCGTGCGGCGCTGCGCTCGGCGGACAGCGCGCTACGGCGCTCTTGGTGGACTTGGAGGATCGCGGCGAGGCGGCCGATCGGCTTGTGGCTGTCGCGGCGCAGGCGCAGGCCGGCGACGATGCTCTTGCCCAGTCCGGCACGCTTGCGCGGCGGGGCGGAGATCGCGGTCGGCGGCGGCGGCGTGAAGATCAGGCCGCGGTCGCGGGCGAGCGGCCACGTCGTGCGGTCGCCGTTGTTGACCACCGTGACGACGTCGAAGTGGCCGGCCTGACGCGCGCTCCTGCGGCAGATGAACAGCAGCCACTCGCCCGCCTGCATGTACGCGTCGGCAGCGTTGGAGGAGCGATACCACTTCGGCGGGCGCGCCACCACGCGCCCCTCCTGCAGCAGCAGGTCGCGCGCGATCGGCTCGATCCCCTGCCGCCCCGCCACCGAAAGCCCGGCCCGCTCGCCGAAGCGCGCGATCGCATGGTCCGTGAAGCCGACGCGCCCGAGCGTCTTCCGATCGATCACCCGAGTGCTCGCCGCCATCGGGGCGGATCGTAGTGGCAGGCGGCCGCGCGCATCCGGCCCCACCACCCGCAACCGACGTGTGAACGGTCGCCTGTGCGCGCAGGACCCGGACCCAATATGTGGAAACCTGCGGTGGATGGATCCGCTCGTTACGAGGGAGTGGCTGGCTGTACGGCTGGAGGAGCCGCGGCTGCGCGTGGTCGACTGCCGCTTTCGGCTCGGCGACCCCGCCGCTGGGCGCGCGGCATACGCGGCCGGGCACATTCCGGGGGCGGTCTTCCTCGACCTCGACGAGGACCTCTCGTCGCCGCCGGGCGCCGAAGGCCCTGCGGGAAGAGGCCCGATCGGCGGCCGCCATCCCCTCCCCGACCTCGCCACCTTCGCGGCCGCCGCGCGCCGCGCGGGGATCGGCTCCGGCACCACCGTCGTCGCCTACGACGACGCGATGAGCGGCGGCGCCGCGCGGCTGTGGTGGCTGCTGCGGCACTGGGGCTTCGAGAACGCGGCCGTGCTCGACGGCGGGCTCAGCAGCTGGGACGGCCCGCTGCGCGCCGGCGCCGAACCTGACCCGCCGCCGCACGGCGACTTCGCGCCGGACGAAGGCCAAGCCCGCACCGACGACCTGATCAGCGCCGAGCAGATCGTCGCAGACATCGATCGCGCCCCCGCCGCCCGCGAGCTGCTCGTGCTCGACGCCCGCGCACCGGAGCGCTTCAGCGGCCGACACGAGCCGGTCGATCCGGTCGCCGGGCACATCCCCGGCTCGCGCAACCTGCCGCTCGCTACCGCCTTCCCCGCCCCCGCCGAGCTGCTGCACGACGACGGCAGGACGCTCGTCGCCTCGTGCGGCTCGGGCGTCAGCGCCACCGCGCTGGTGCTGTCGCTGGCGGCGGCCGGCAGGGAAGACGTGAAGCTCTACGCGGGTTCGTGGAGCGATTGGGTCGGGCGCGGTCTTGCAGCCGCAACCGGCGAAGCAGGCGAATGAGCGGGATAGGCTCCACGATGATGAGTGAGGAGCTCGAGCAGCTGCGGGAGGAGCTGGCACGACTGCGTGCCGCGCTTGCGCTGCGCGAGCGGGAGGCGGACGAGCGGGCGCGGGAGTTGCAGCGCTATTCCGACCAGTTGCGACGCGCCTCCGAGCTCGAGCACACACGCGCGCAGGAGCTGCGACGCTCCTACGACGCGACGGTGCGCGCGCTCGCGGACGCCGTCGAGGCGCGCGACGCCTACACCGGCAAGCACGCCGAGCGGGTCGCGGCATACGGGCTCGCGCTCGCGCGCGAGTGCGGGATGTGCGTCGAGGAGCCGCAGATCGAGTTCGGCTTCCTGCTGCACGACATCGGCAAGGTCGCGATCTCCGACGCGATCCTGCACAAGCCCGGGACGCTGACCGTGCCGGAACGGGACCTGATGCGCCGCCACCCGGTGATCGGCGACGAGATCGTCAGCGGGATCGAGTTCCTGAGCGAGGCGCGGCACGTCGTGCGCTCGCACCACGAGCGCTGGGACGGGACCGGCTACCCCGACCGTCTCGCCGGCGAGAAGATCCCGCTCGCCGCGCGCGTCTTCGCCGTCGCCGACACGTTCGACGCGCTCACCAGCGACCGTCCCTACCGCGCCGCGGCGTCGTTCGCGACCGCCCGCGACGTGATCGCGCAGGAGGCCGGGACGCAGTTCGACCCCGACGTCGCGCAGACGTTCCTGTCGCTGCCCGACGAAGCGCTGGAGCAGATCCGCCTCACGCTGCTCTGAACGCACGACGGGCGCCTCTGAGGGCGCCCGCGGAAGAAGCACGGCAAGGGCGCGCGCAAACCGCGCGCCCGTGTTCAGCCGAGTTTCAACAGGATGATCGTGTTGATGCCGAACGCGATCGCGAAGCCGAGCGTCCAGCGGTTCAGGTTGCGCTCGACGAGCGAGCCGCCGCCGAACGGACCGGAGCCTGTGCCGACGCCGAACGCGCCGGAGAGACCGGTGTCTCTGCCCGAGTGCATGAGGATCAGCAGCACGAGGACGATGGCGATGAAGATCTGGACTATCGACAGAAGCGTGTACATGGCTCAGCGCATCGTAGCCGACGACGCGTCCTCACGTGGCTTGTCCTGCTCGTCCGCCGCGACGGGAGCCACCGGGGCGGACGTCGCGGGCTCGAGCGAGTCGATCCGCCGCAGCAGCTGGATCGCCTCCGCGCGCAGCTCGCGATCCATCACGCGGTGGTCCTCCTTCGACAGCTTGCCGGTGCGGAAGTCCATCTCGGCGTCGCGGATCTCGCGGTACTTCGCCTCCTTCGCGGCCTCCAGCTCCGCCAGCTCGGCCGCCTCGCGCCGCTCGGCCTGCTCGATGTGACCGCCGCGCAGCGGCGCGGAGACGATCCACACGACCAGCAGGAACGCCGCCAGGATCAGCACGAACTCGATGAACACGCGCGCGCCTTCAGGTCCGCGCCAGGTCGCGGGCGAGCCGCGCGGCGTAGGTCGCGGTGACGCGACGGCGGGCCGTCGCGGGCGCGGGCCAGAGCGCGATCGCCCCGCCGCAGAAGGTGATCAGCGCGCCGATCCAGATCCACGTCGCCATCGGCGAGACGATCAGGCGGAAGTCAGCCGTCCACGGTCTCTCGACCCACCGTCTCGACAGCCCCGCGACCGCCTGGTCGCGCAGCGCGAAGAGCTGGTCGATCCCGGCCTGGTCGGGTCCTCTCGGATTCGCCAGCTCCGTTCTCATCGCCGCGGCGAACGTTCTGTTGCCCTCGTCGATGATTCTCTGCAGCGGCAGCAGGTCCGGGTTGATGACGGTCCAGATGTCGCGGCCGAAGCCCGCGCGCAGGCCGACCTCGCTCTCCGCCTCGCCCTGGAAGAAGCGCCCGAGGATCCCCAGCGAAGGGTCCTGCGACGGGTAGAAGCCGCGCGTCGTTCTGAGCGTCGCGACGTGCTTGCCCTGCTTCGAGACGTCGAGCACGGCGCCGAAGACGATCTTCTCCGGCAGCGCTCTGGAGTAGGCGCGCTGGTATCTGACGTCGAAGCCGTCGATCTTGGCCGACTGACCCGGTCTCAGCGCGACGTCCTTGGAGTGCGCGAACGACGACGAGATCGCGACGCCGAACAGCAGGATCGCGAAGCCGGCGTGGACCGTGTAGCCGCCGTAGCGGCGGCGGTTGCGGCGCACGAGCGAGATCAGCGCGAGCGGCGCGATCTCCGACGACATCGCCTGCCGGGCGCGCATGCCGCGGAACAGCTCCTGGCCGACGCCGGCGAGCACGAACGCGACCAGCGACGCGAACACGAGCGCCTTCGGCTGCTCGGTCGCGCCGGAGACGAACAGCAACGCGATCAGCGTGACGACGCCGGCGCCGATCGGGAAGACGAAGTTGCGGCGCAGGTTCGCGGCCGTCGCGCGGCGCCACGAGATCAGCGGCCCGATCCCGATCAGCGCGACCAGCACGAACGCGATCGGCGTCACGTAGCGGTCGAACCACGGCGGTCCGACGGACGCCTTCGTGCCCGTCACCGCCTCGGAGATGAGCGGGAAGAAGGTGCCCCAGAAGATCACGAAGCAGAGCCCGACGAGCAGGATGTTCTGCAGGATGAAGGCGGCCTCGCGCGACAGCAGCGAGTCGATCGAGTGCTCCGATCGCAGCGAGTCGCGGCGGTAGACGACGAGCCCGATCGAGCCGAGGATCATCGCGCCGATCAGGATCAGGAACGGGACGCCGAGCGTCGAGGCCCCGAACGCGTGGATCGAGTCGAGGATCCCCGAGCGCACGAGGAACGTGCCCATGATCGCAAGCGTGCCGGTCGCGAGCACGAGCGACACGTTCCAGACCTTCAGCATGCCGCGCTTCTCTTGGATCATGATCGAGTGGATGAACGCGGTGCCGCACAGCCACGGCATCAGCGACGCGTTCTCGACCGGATCCCAGGCCCAGTAGCCGCCCCAGCCCAGCTCGGTGTAGGACCAGCGCGCGCCGAGCACGATGCCGATCCCGAGGAACAGCCAGGCGGCGAGCGCGAAGCGGCGCGTGCCCTGGATCCACTCGGCGCCGAGCCGGTTGGAGATCAGCGCACCGATCGCGAACGCGAACGGGATCGAGAAGAGCGTGTAGCCCGAGTACAGCGCAGGCGGGTGGAACATCATCGCCGGATGGCGCAGCAGCGGGTTGAGGCCCGTGCCCTCGGAGGGCACCGACGCGAGCGTCGTGAAGGGGCTCTCTCTCCAGACGATCAGGAGCAGGAAGAAGGTCGCGAAGCCGAGCAGGATCGCTTGCGCGTAGGGCGCTATCTCGCGCAGGCTGCGGCGCGTCATGTACAGCACGAGGCTGGACCACAGCGACAGCAGCCAGACCCACAGCAGCAGCGAGCCTTCCTGCGAGGACCACGCCGCGGTCGCCTTGTAGAAGGTCGGTGTCGTCGTGCTGGAGTGCGAGGCGACGAGCGAGTAGGAGAAGTCCGAGCGCAGGAACGCGGCCTCGAGGATCGCGAACGTCAGCGTCAGCGTGCCGGCGAGCGCGTAGACGGCGCGACGACCGGAGTCGGTCCATGCGCGTCTGCGCTTGACGCCGCCGTAGATCGAGGCGCCGATGCCATAGATCGCGACGCCGAAGGCGAGGATCAGGAGCGCTCTGCCGACGGTGGCCATCAGCGCGCTTCGGTTGCGGCGCGACCGGCCCGCATCAGGAGGACGGCGACGCTCTCATGAGTTCCTCCGGAGCGCCTCTGGGCAGCGCCTCGGGCGCGACCTGGAACTTCGACGGGCACTTGGTGACCATCGAGTCCTTCTCACCCACGAAGACGGTGTTGGCGCTGTCGCTCAACCCTTCTCTGCCGAGCTGGACCTTGACCATCACGCCGCGTCCCTCGCGGAACGGGTCCGGGACGAGGCCCGTGTAGCGGA
Organism: Conexibacter sp. CPCC 206217; assembly: GCF_030646165.1. GTDB lineage: Bacteria > Actinomycetota > Thermoleophilia > Solirubrobacterales > Solirubrobacteraceae > Conexibacter. Next base: position 90,561 of record NZ_JAUTDO010000012.1, read on the forward strand.
CTCTCGCCGAGACTCTTCTGTGCGGGTCGAGGATGCGGAAGTACAGCACCCCGTCCCCGCGCACGACCGATCTCGGTGCGACGGTGCCGGCGAGCGTGTAGGTCTCGCCCGCTCTCGCCGTCTCGAGCAGTTGGCCCGCAGTCTTCTCGTCGCTGCCCGCGCTGAAGCTCGTGTAGACGAGCGCGCTCGCCAGCAGCAGAGCGGCCGTCGCGGCGACGACGAGGCGGATGCGGCGTTTGCGACTGGGGTCCATCAACGAGCCAGTATCGCACGCTCGGCTTCTCCACCCGTCCCCCCTTCCAGCGGCGTCCGCGCCATGACGTGAGGGTTTCAGCTCAATACCGCGAAACCATCTGCCGATCTCACTGTTAACGCTCATGACCGTGCAACTTCGACAGCCCCGTACATCCAAGCGCTCCGGCGGCGTGCGCAGCTTCGGACGGACGGCGACGGTGCAGGCACCGCGCCCGGCCCCCGAGCAGCGCCCGCGTCAGGATCGCGATGCAGGCGGCCCCGAGGATCGCGCGCTCTACCACTGCCACTGCGGCTTCGTCTTCCAAGCCAACGTGTCCGCCAGCGTCGGCTGCCCGCATTGCGGCAGCGCGCAGGCCTGGTAGCGCGCCCGCCCGTCCGGACCCAGCCCCGTTCAGTTTCGCGCCGCGTCGATCGCGGGCGTGATGATCCCGACCGATCGCATCACGAGATCCTCGCGCGGCACCTCGGGATGGCGATACCACCAGCTCGCGAGCCCGTGTATCGCCGACTTCAGCAGCTCGGCGAGGATCCGCAGCTGGCGTTCGCGGTCGGGATGGCCGCCGAAGATCGTCGGGTCGTTGCCGAGCGTCGCGCTGAGCCCCTCCGCGACGCGCTCCTCCAACTGGCGCACGATGTCGACGACCTCGGTCGTGCCCTGCACCTCCAGGAACAGCAGCCGGCAGGCGTCGGGGTACTGCTCGACGAAGCCGAAGAAGACGTCGATCGCGCCGTAGACGCGCTGCTCGCCCGCCAGCGGCGCGATCGTCGTCGCGACGAGCCCGTCGATGTCGGCGCGGATCGCGTCGAGCAGGACCGTGTACAGCTCCCGCTTGGAGGCGAAGTGGTCGTACACGACCGCCTTCGAGATCCCCGCTGCAGCGGCGATCCCGTCCATCGACGCCGCGTGGTAGCCGCGCTCGGCGAAGAGCCTCACAGCAGCCCTGAGGATCAGCTCGCGGCGTTCGGGCGCGGGCAGGCGGCGGCGCTGCTCGAGCGCGCCCTGCGCCGCCGGATCGGGCCTTGTCCCCCAGTTCGTCACGTCGAGATTCTTACCGATCGCGGCGACAGACAGAAATGTCGTGCTAAAAGGCGGATGCGGCCCGTCGCGCGAACCAGTCCAGCGCCGTGGGATTCGCCAGCGCGTCGCGGCTGGCGGCCTGCGCGGGCGCCACACCGGAGAGGATCCGCTTGACCGGGACCTCCAGCAGCTTGCCGGAGAGCGTGCGCGGAACCTCGGCGATCTGCTCGATCGCGTCCGGCACGTGGCGCGGCGAGCAGTCGCTGCGGATCTGGCGGCGGATCGCGCCCGCCAGCTCGTCGTCCAGCCGCAATCCCTCGCGCAGCACGACGAAGAGCGCGATCCAGCCCTCCGTGCCGGGCTTCGGCAGGTCGACGACGAGCGCGTCTGTGACCGCTTCGAGCGCCAGCACGGAGCGGTACAGCTCCGCCGTGCCCATCCGCACGCCGCCGCGGTTGATCGTCGAGTCCGAGCGCCCGGAGATGATCGCGGTGCCGCGCGGCGTGATCTCGATCCAGTCGCCGTGGCGCCAGACGCCCGGGAACATGTCGAAGTACGCCTCGCGGTAGCGCGAACCATCGGCATCGCCCCACAGGAACAGCGGCATCGACGGCAGCGGCTCGGTCAGCACCAGCTCGCCGACCGCGCCGATCAGCGCGTGGCCGTCGGGATCGAACGCCTCGATCTTCGCGCCGAGCGCGCGCGCCTGCAGCTCGCCGCGGTAGACCGGCAGCGTCGGCACGCCGCCGACGAACGCGCTGCAGACGTCGGTCCCGCCGGAGGTCGAGAACAGCCACACGTCGGAGCCGAGGTGACGGTAGACCCACTCGAAGCCCTCGGGCGCCAGCGGCGAGCCGGTCGAGCCGACGGCGTGCAGGTGGCTGAGGTCGTGGCTGGCGCCGGGCGCAAGCCCGTCCTTGATGCACGCCGCGATGTAGGAGGCGCTCGTGCCGAAGGTCGTGATCCCGGCGTCCTCGGCCAGCTGCCACAGGCGATCGAGCGTCGGATGGCCGGGATTGCCGTCGTAGAGGACGATCGAGGCCGGCGTCAGGAGACAGCCGACAAGGAAGTTCCACATCATCCAGCCGGTCGTCGTGAACCAGAAGATGCGGTCGTCCGGTTGCGCGTCGACGTGCAGGTTCTGGTGCTTGAGCTGCTCCAGCAGGATCCCGCCGTGGCCCTGCACGATCGCCTTCGGCAGCCCCGTCGTGCCGGAGCTGTAGAGGATCCACAGCGGGTGGTCGAACGGGAGCGGGGCGAATTCGAGCACGGGCGCGGGCACCTGCTCGTCGGCCGCGGGCGACTCGCCGGCGGCAGGGTCGCTGCTGCCGGTCGCGCCCGCGACGAACGCGTCGAACCCGACGGCGTCCGCCAGGCCGCCGAGGTCCGCGTGCGGATCGAGGTAGCGCAGCACGACGGTCCGTCTCAGCGTCGGCAGCTCGCGCTGCAGCTCGGCGACGACGGCGAGGCGGTCGAACGGCTTGCCGCCGTACCGGTAGCCGTCGACCGTCAGCAGCAGCGACGGCTCGATCTGCGCGAAGCGGTCGGCGACGCCTCTGGCGCCGAAGTCCGGCGAGGCGCTGGACCAGATCGCGCCGATCGAGGCGCACGCGAGCAGCGCCGCGACGGTCTCCACCACGTTCGGCATGTACGCGACGACGCGGTCTCCGGAGCCGATCCCCTCCGCCCGCAGCGCGGCCGCGACCCGGGCGGTCAGATCGCGCAGCTCGCCCCACGTCGTCTCCGCCAGCGGCCGCAGCTCGCTCGCGTGGCGGATCGCGACGGCGTCGTCGTCGCGGTCGCGGAAGACGTGCTCGGCGTAGTTGAGCGTCGCGCCGGGAAACCACTGCGCACCCGGCATCTCGCGGCGGCCGAGGACGCGCTCGTAGGGCGTGTGCGCGATCACCTCGAAGTAGTCCCAGATCGCCGCCCAGAACGCCTCCGGCTCGTCGACCGACCACTGCCACAGCGCCGCGTAGCCGTCGGCGCGCACGTCGCGCTCCTGCGCCAGCCAGCGCGCGAAGCGGGTCAGCTGGGCGCGCTGCGCCCGCGCGAGCTCGGGCGTCCACAGGACCGGCGGGGTGGTGTCGTTCGCAGCGGCCATCTCTCCGCGCCGGAATCTACGGCATCGGCGCGCGCCGCTCGCCGGCAGAAACGCTGCGGTTGCAGGCGCAACGACCGGTGTACGATCGGGCGATGCGACTGACGCTGCCGGCCACGGCCGAGAGCGTGCCCGTGGCACGGCATGAGGTCGCGCGGCTCGTGCGAGCGAGCGGCGCGAGCGAGCGAGCGCTCGCCGACGTCGCGCTGGCCGTCAGCGAGGCCTGCACGAACGTCGTGCTGCACGCCTACCGCGACCACGACGTGCCCGGCACGCTGTCGCTCGACGCGACGCTGCACGACGGCGAGCTGGAGGTCGTCGTCTCCGACGAGGGCAGCGGCGTGCACCCGCGCGACGACAGCCCGGGGCTCGGGATGGGGATGGCGCTGATGGCGGCCGTCGCGACCGGCGTCCAGCTCGACCACGACGGTGCCGCGACGCGCGTGCGGCTGACGTTCGACCTCCGCCTCGCGCACGCTGACACCGGCGAGCAGCCGGCCGAATCGGTCGCCGCCGAGCCGGGCAGACCACTGGTCGACGCGGATCGATCCGCGCCACAGGTCACCGATCGCGATTGACCTCCGTGGGGCCCGGGTAATCGTGTGACACATGGGACCTGCTCCGAATCTCGCAACCAAGCCGGCCGCGTCGCCTCGTCAGCGCTCGGCCTCCTCGCTGCTGCGCACCCGCATGCTGGCGGCGAGAGCACGCAAGGGCGATTCGCAGGCGCGTGAGGCGCTGATCGCCGAGCACCTTCCCCTCGCGCGAGCGCTCGCACGGCGATATCGGCGCGGCAGCGAGAGCCTCGACGACCTCGTGCAAGTCGCGTCGGTCGGGCTGATCAAGGCGGTCGACCGCTTCGATCCCGATCGCGGGCATTCCTTCTCCACCTTTGCGCAGCCTACGATCGTCGGCGAGCTGCTGCGCCACTTCCGCGACACCGGCTGGGGCGTCCACGTCGCCCGCGGCACGCAGGAGCTGGCGCTGAAGGTCCGCAACGCCGCCGAGGCGATCGAGACCGAGACGGGCGCCTCCGCGACCCCGCGCCAGCTGGCAGCGCGCACCGGCGCCGACCTTGAGGCCGTCGTCGAGGCGCTCGGCGCGCTCGCGAACCGCACCGCGCTGTCGCTCGCGACGCCGGCCGGCCACGACGACGAGGGCGACGCGACGATCGCGGACACGCTCGGCACGACCGAGGACGGCTACAAGATGGCCGAGGCGCGCGCGCTGCTGACGCCGGCGCTGCGACATCTTCCCGAGCGCGAGCAGCGGATCCTGCGGATGCGCTTCGTCGACGACCTGACACAGAGCGAGATCGCGACCGAGATCGGCGTCTCGCAGATGCAGATCTCGCGGCTGCTGCGCCAGTCGCTCGACCGCCTGCACGAGCTGACGCGCTGACCCGCGACGGCGGGGAGCGTCGCGCGCGACCTGCGCGCCGCTCCCCGCCATCGCCCCGGGACGGAATCCGCATTGCCACGATATGCGCAGTTCGCGCGCATCTCTACGCGCGGTCCGCACGCAAGCGGCGCCCGCTTCATAGGTTTCCTCTAGTTTCTGCGTGATGCCGACAGCTCCGCGCGAGCAGATCGCCGGGCACCTGCGCGCGAGCGCCGACGCGCTCGCCGACGCGGTGCTCACGCGCGTCCAGGCCTGCGCGCCCGGGAACGCCTCGCCCGACGCGGCGACGCTGCGCAACCTGCGGCTCGGAGCGAGAGCGGCGGTCGACTTCTTCCTCGCGCGCCTGGCGGTCGACGACGAGCCCGACACCGCCCTGTTCGTCGCGCACGGACGGGCGCAGCAGGCGGCCGGGCGGTCGCTGCCGGAGCTGCTGGCGTTCTACCGGCTCGGCGGAATGGCGATGTGGGAGGGCGCGCAGGCGCTGCCGATCAGCCACGAGCTGGCGCCGGAGGCGATCTTCATGCTCGGCGCCGAGGCGCTCGGCACCGTCGACGCGCTGTCGGTCGCCGCGGTCGAGGGCTTCACGACGCAGGAGGCGGAGACGCTGCGGCGCGAGCTGGCGCGGCGCGAGCGGCTCGCCTCGCTGCTGCTGAGCGACCGCCCGAGCGCGCCGGAGCAGCTGCTCGCCGCCGCCGAGGCGGCCGGCTGGACGCTGCCGCCGCGCGTGCGCGTCGCGGTCGCCGCGCTGCCGATCGAGCCGCCGCCCGGCAGCACCCGCGCGGGGCCGGCGCGCGTGCTCGGCGCGACCGTCGACGGCGGCCGCCGGGCGCTCGTCGTCGCCGCCGACGACGACGCCGAGGCCGAGCCGTGGCTGCTGCGCGCCGCCCGCGCCCAGCACCTGGAGCCGCCGCTGGCGATCGGCCCGGCCGTCGCCCCTGCCCATGCCGCCCGCAGCCTCGCCCGCGCGGCAGCGCTGCTGGACCAGGCGCCGGCGCTCGCCGCCGCGCCCGTCCCCTTCCCCCTCCTGCGCTGCGACGACCACGAGATCGACCTGCTGCTCGGCGCCGCGCCGGAGCTGGCGCGGGCGGTCGTGACGCGGCGACTCGCCGCATTCGACGGACTCGCCGCGACGCAGCGCGAGCGGCTGTTGGAGACGCTCGCCGGCTGGCTCGCCCACCCGGCGCGGCCGCAGGCGATCGCGGACGAGCTGGGCGTCCACGTGCAGACGGTCCGCTATCGCCTGCGCCAGCTGCGCGAGCTGCTCGGGACCGCGCTCGACGACCCCGAGGCCCGCTTCGAGCTGAGCGTCGCGCTGCGGGCGCGTCAGCTCACCGTCTGAGGCTCAGTCCTCAAACTCGCGCAGGTAGCGCTCGAACTGCCGCATGTGGCCTTCCTCGTCGCGCAGCACGTCGATCACCATGTCCTGCGTCGCCCAGTCGACGCCGTCACACACCTCGATGATGCGCGTGTAGTGCTCGATCGCACCGGCCTCCGCTTCGATCACGCCACGAATCACCGTCACGACGTCGGTCGCGTCGTCGGGCGGCTGCAGGAAGGTCTGCTCGGCGACGAACTGCAGCGAGCCGGGCGGGGTGCCGTACAGCTCCTTGATCCGCTGCGCGAACGCTCTCGCGTGGCCGAGCTCCTCGGTCACGTCGGCGGCAAGCGCTTCGGCGACCTCTTCCGCGCGGATGCCGTCGAGGTTGGCGGCGTTGGCGAGGTAGCTCATCACCGTCTCCATCTCCATCCAGTACGCGCGCGTCAGCAGCTGGACGATCTCCTGCCGCTTGTCGGCGTGTCTGTCGGCCAGGATCCCGGCCGAGGCGTTGCGCGTCGTGGGCATGGTCCGCTCCTTCGTTGGCAGGCGGCCGGGCCCGGCCGCGACGAATGGAGGTGACGCTAGCGCTACAGCTCTGAGCTGTCGAGCGGCGCGAGCGGACCGGCGGCCACCTGCTGCGCGGCGCACCAGGCCGTGAAGCGGCCTTCCGGCGTCGCGAGCCAGTCGTGCAGATCGCGTTCGAAGCGCAGCCAGCGGCGTGCGCGGAAGCCGACGAGGGGGAAGTCTTCGGTGTGGTCGATCGTCGTGTCAGGCATGGTGGTTAGGTCGCCCTAAGAAGGTCGCCCTAATGTAGCAAGCCCGGCACGTCAGGATGCAGACGCCCCGCCGCAGCCACGACCGACGACAGGTAGGGACGCCCGGCGACGGGTCAGCCCCCGCCTACCGCGCGTCCTTGGCCTCGTACAGCCGCAGGTCCGCGCGCGCGAGGCAGGCGTCGAGCGACTCGCCGCGCTGCCACGCGGCCACGCCGACCGACCAGCTCGCGTCGTGCGCCTCGCGCATCCGCGCCAGCGGTCTGCGCGCGTCCTCCTCCGAGGTCGCGGGGAACAGCACGACGAACTCGTCGCCGCCGAAGCGCGCGAGCAGGTCGCCCGGCCGCAGCGCCCGACCCCATTCGCGCGCGAGGTCTCTCAGCAGACGGTCGCCGGCGGCGTGGCCGTGCGCGTCGTTGACCTCCTTGAAGCCGTCGAGGTCGACGAGCGCGATCGTCGCCTGGTAGCCGGTCCGCCCCGCCAACGCCAGCTCGCGCGTCGCCGCCTTCGAGAAGCCGTTGCGGTTGAGCAGGCCGGTGAGGTGGTCGCCGTCGGCCTGCGAGCGCAGCCGTTCGCTGATCGTCCCGAGCGCGATCGCCGACGCCCACAGCGTCACGACGATGATCACGAACTGCGCCCCGGTTCTCGGCACGTCCGCGACGACGAAGGCGGCCGCGAGCCCGACCGTCATCAGCGCGACGTGCACCCGGATCGCCTGCCGCTCGAAGAAGATCGCGACGTAGACGGTCAGCCAGATCAGCGACCACGCCGTCATCATCATGCCGCCGTTGGTCGCCGCCTGGCTGATCAGCAGACAGGCGCAGCCGCCGACGAACACGATCCCCGCGTGCAGCACCCACTGCGGGGCGCGCGCGCCGGCGGCCAGCACCCCGATGCCGACCACGAAGCCGATCGGCGTCAGCACGGCACCGAGCCGCACGGGCGCTCTGTCGGTCAACGGGAAGAGCGTCCCGAGCAGGCAGCAGAAGGCCGCCACGAGCAGCAGCAGGCCGAGCATCGCGACCTCCGGCGGGAGGCTCGCGCGCCAGTGGCTCAGTCGTCGCAGGTATCGGGCAGAGACCGGCATGCGCGCGGTCTCCCGTGCGCTCGCCCGGAATCGTTCCATCGCCTGGAGGATTCGGCACGGATCGCCTTGGGCTTGAGCGAACGTCTGTGCGCCGACAGGCGGCGCACGGTCGCAGTCAGTCTTCAGGGTGGGTCGCGACGCGTCAGGACGACGCGTCGGAGAACTCCTGGAACAGCCCGGTGACGACGAACGCCGTCTGCTCGCCGATGTCGACGGCGTTGTCGCCGACGCGCTCCAGCGCACGCGCGACGAGGATCATGTGCGTCGCCCACTCGCGCGTGTCGGGGTCGTCGCCGATCTCGATCGCGAGCTGGAAGATCTCGCGCTGCAGGCGGTTGATCTTGCCGTCCTGGCGCACGAGGTCGCGCGCCAGCTCGACGTCACGCGCGGCGAACGCCGCCTTGCTCTGGCGCACGAGGCTGTCCGCCAGCGTCCCCATCTGCAGGATCTTCGACAGCAGCGGCGGATGCACCGGCGCTTCGTAGCCCGTCAGCGGGATCAGCTTCGCGATGTTGACGCACTGGTCGCCGATCCGCTCGATGTGCTTGATCACGTGCAGCAGCGCCGCGATCAGGCGCAAGTCTCCGGCGACCGGCGCCTGCCGCGCGAGCAGCGACAGGACGCCCTGGTTGACCTCCAGGTAGCGGCCGTCGACGCGATCGTCCTCGACTATCACCAGCTCGGCCAGCTCGACGTCCTGATGCTCCAGCGCCTGCAGCACGCGACCGAGCTGCCCCGTCACGAGGTCGACGCCGCCGAGCGCCTGGTGCTCGAGCTCGGCGAGCTCGTCCTGGAAGTGTCTGCGTCCGTCGTTGGCGATGGCCACGACGCTATCCGAACTTGCCCGTCACGTACTCCTCCGTGCGCGAATCGTCCGGGTTCGTGAAGATCTTCGTCGTCGGGCCGTGCTCCACCAGCTCGCCGTCGAGCATGAACGCCGTCGAGTCGGCGACACGGGCCGCCTGCTGCATGTTGTGCGTGACGATCACGATCGTGATCGAGTGCTTCAGCTCCTCGACCAGCTCCTCGATCTTCAGCGTCGAGATCGGGTCCAGCGCCGACGCCGGCTCGTCCATCAGCAGCACGTCGGGGTTGACCGCGAGCGCACGCGCGATGCAGAGGCGCTGCTGCTGGCCGCCGGAGAGGCCGATGCCGGGCTGGTCGAGACGGTCCTTGACCTCTTCCCACAGGCCCGCGCCGCGCAGCGCTCTCTCGACGTTCTCGTGCTCGACCTTGCGCGCCGTCAGCTTCAGGCCCGAGCCGACGTTGTCGAAGATCGACATCGTCGGGAACGGGTTCGGCTTCTGGAACACCATGCCGATCGAGCGGCGCACGGCGACGACGTCGACCTTCGAGTCGTAGACGTCGACCTCGTCGAGCGTCACCCGACCCTGGGCTCTGGCGCCGGGGATCTCCTCGTGCATGCGGTTGATGCAGCGCACGACGGTCGACTTGCCGGAGCCCGACGGGCCGATCAGCGCCGTCGCCTTGTTCGCCTCGAACACCAGCGACAGATCCTTGACGGAGTGCATCCCGCCATACCAGGCGTTCAGTCTCTCCAGCTTGACGCCGGGCGCGACGCGCGTGACGGTGCCCGCCTCGCGCGCCTGCACGACCGGCCGCTCCGGCGCGACGTGCTGCTCGAAGTCGGGCGCCGGCAGCGGGTTCTGCGAGCCGCCCACGGCGGTGTCCTCGCGCAGCGGATTCGTAAGGTCTTCGCTCACGACAAACGGCTCCTTCGCTGGATCAGTCGCGCCAGCAGGGTCAGGATCAGGATCATCACCACGAGGGTGAGTGCGGCACCCCAGGCGATCGCGACAAGGCGGTCCTGCGCCTGTCCGACGTTCTGGAAGATCAACAGCGGCAGCGAGTTCATGCGGTCGTCGAGGTTGAACGTCGTCGCATTGACGAACGCCGCCGTGAACAGCAGCGGAGCGGTCTCGCCGGCCGCGCGCGCGACCGCGAGCAGCATGCCCGTGACCATGCCCGGCAGCGCCGCCGGCAGGACGACCCGCATGATCGTGCGCCAGCGTGGTGCGCCGAGCGCGTACGACGCCTCGCGCAGCGTGTTGGGCACGAGCAGCAGCACGACCTCGGCCGAGCGCGTCACGACCGGCAGCATCAGCAGCGCGAGCGCGATCGAGCCCTTGTACCCGGCGAACGACGTGCCGCCGAAGCCGGAGATCACCAGCGTGATGTAGACGAACAGGCCGAAGACGATCGACGGCACGCCCGTCATCACGTCGATGAAGTAGCGGACCGCGTGCGCGAGCTTGGACTCTCTGCCGTACTCGACGAGCCAGACCGCGACGCCGATGCCGATCGGGATCGCGACGACGGCCGCGAGCGCGACCATCAGGACCGTGCCGACGATGGCGCTCTTGATGCCGCCCGGATCGCCGAGGAACGAGCCGCTTGGGTCGGTCGTGAAGAAGCTCCAGCTGATCGCGCCGAGGCCCTTCTTGAGCAGGTAGTAGACGACCAGCACGAGCGGCACGAGCGCGACGAGCGTGAGCGCGAGCACGAAGCCGCGCCAGCCCTTGTCGACGCGCTGGCGGCGCGGGCTGACGGATTCGATCTTGAACGCGCTCATCCCGCCATCCCCGCTGCCGGCTTGCGGGCAGCGCGCGTACCGCGCTCGGCCCGCACGACGAAGGTGCGTGCGATCGCGTTGACCAGCAGCGTCAGCACGAACAGCACGAGGCCGGCCGCGATCAGCGCGGCGCGGTGCTGCGGATCGGAGGCCGCCTCGCCGAACTCGTTCGCGATCACGGCCGCGAGCGTGTAGCCCTGCTGGAAGATCGAGTCACCGATCACCGGCGCGTTGCCGATCACGAGCGTGACGGCGATCGTCTCGCCGATCGCGCGGCCGAGGCCGAGCATCGCGCCACCGGCGATGCCGGCGCGCGAGTACGGGATCACGGCCATGCGGATCATCTCCCAGCGCGTCGCGCCGAGCGCGAGCGCCGCCTCCTTGTGCTCGCGCGGGACGGTCGACATGACCTCGCGTGAGATCGCCGAGCAGATCGGCAGGATCATGATCGCGAGGATCAGCCCGGCGATGAAGTAGTTCGGTCCGGCGACCGTCCCCCCGACGAACGGGATGAACGAGAAGGTGTCGGCGAACCATCTCTCGGCCGGCTGCAGCTTGGGGATCAGGAAGAAGAAGCCCCAGAGGCCGTAGACGACGGAGGGGACCGCGGCCAGCAGCTCGACGAGCACCGTCATCGGCTGTCTGATGCGGCGCGGCGCGAGCTCGGTGACGTAGAGCGCGGTCGCGACCGCGACCGGCACGCCGATCACCAGCGCGATCACCGACGTTATGAGCGTGCCGGCGATCAGCGGAACTGCACCGTAGATCTGTCTCGACGGAATCCAGTCGGCGCCGAAGAGGTAGCTGAAGACCCCCTCGTCGGAGAAGACCGGCTCCGACTCGATGATCAGTCGGATGAAGAAGAACGCGATGAGGACGATGACGCCGACCGACAGCGCCGTCAGTCCCCATTTCAGAACGCGATCGGGAAGCCGGGCCGCCGGAGAGCCCTCCAGCTGCTCTCTTCGGCGTTCCCCGGCGGCTTTGAGTGTTCCGGCTCCCATGTCAGATCAGCCCGCGGGAACCTCGATCGGGGCGCCGTCGCACTGCAGTGCGTCGACTCTGGCCTGCGCTCTGGTCTTGATCGAGTCGGGCAGCGGCGCGTACGCGAGGTCCGGCGCGACTTCCTGGCCGGTGCCGAGGGCGTAGTTCAGCCACGCCTTCGTGTTGATCGCGACCTGTCTGTCGAGCCCGGCTCTGCAGGCGTCCTGCCACACGAGCAGGAACGTGACGGCGGTGATCGGGTAGACCTGATCGCCGTCGGCGTTGATCGTCGCGAAGCGCAGGTCGGCGGGCGGGTTGGCGCCCTCGCCGGCGGCCGAGGTGGCCTCCAGCGTCGGCTCGACGAAGTTGCCGGCCTTGTTCTGCACGGCAGCGGTCGTGAAGTCGTTCTGCAGGGCGTAGGCCTGCTCGACGTAGCCGACCGCGCCGGCCGTCTGCTTGACGCAGCCCGCGACGCCGTCGTTGCCTCTGGCGCCCGTTCCGGTCGGCCACTGGACGCTCTTGTCCGTGCCCGGGCCGTCTCTCCAAGCTCTGGAGTAGTCGCTCAGGAAGAGCGTGAAGTTCGCCGTCGTGCCCGACTCGTCGGAGCGGTGGCAGACGGTGATGTCCGTGTCAGGAAGGTCGATGCCGTCGTTCAGTCTCGCGATCGCGGCGTCGTTCCACTTCGTGATTCTGCCGAGGAAGATGTCGGCGATCGTCGGACCGTCGAGTCTCAGACCTCTTTCGAGACCATCGACGTTGTACGAGACGGTGACGGCGCCGAGGACGGTCGGAACGTGGACCGGCTCGCCCTTTCTCTGGGCCGCTCTGAGCTCGTCCTCGTCGAGCGCCGCGTCGGTCGCGCCGAAGTCGACGGTGCCCTCGGTGAACTGGGCGATGCCGCCACCGGAGCCGATGCCCTGGTAGTTGACGGTGACGCCAGACTCCTCGCCGAATCTGCTGGCCCACTCGCTGTAGACCGGCTGCGGGAAGGTGGCGCCCGCGCCGTTGAGCGTGCCGCTCAGCTGAGCCGTGTCGGCCGAGCCGGAGCTGGAGCTGGTGCTGCTGCCGGTGTCGCTGCTGCTGTCGTCATTGCTGCCGCATGCCGCCATGCTCAGCGCGATCGCGCCAGCTGCGGCCGCAGCGAGAATTCTCGAGTACCTCATGTAGTCCTTTCTCCGTGCGACGGTGTTGGCAGCGTCACAGGGGATGGACTGCATCCTGTTATCGCGCAGTGTCCGGACTGTTTAAACATTGTGAACCCGGCGATAACATGTCCGGCCACACGCTCTTTTCGGCCGATACACAGTTTGGTAACAAGCTGGCAACCGGCGCGCACCATCCTTGTCCAATGGCACGCGTGCCCAGAGACGAGGAGTTGAGAGCAGGTCCGCTGCGAGTCTTCCCCAACGGATACACGGCTCGAACCGACGCGGGCGTGATTCCCTTGACCCCGCGCGAGTTCGAGCTGCTGGTCGAGTTGATGCGCCGTCCTGACGAGGTGCTGTCACGCACCTGGCTGTACGAGCAGTGCTGGGGACATGCGATGGATCCGACGGATCGTGCGGTCGACGTCTATGTGCGCAAGCTGCGCGCAAAGCTTGACATCGCGCTGCCGGCCTGGCGCTTCATTCATACGCATTACCGACTCGGTTACCGCTTCTCGCCACAGCCGAGCGAGCTCGCACAGGAGCAGGACGAGGCCGGCGACGCCGGCGCGCGCCGCGTCGGCGGCCATCTCGAGATGAGGGTGTGATGGCCCGGGTGGCGCCGTCAAGAACCGGCGAGCGCTTCCAAGAACGGCTGGACGGACTCGAGTCGCTGGCGCTCTACGGGCTCGACCTCGCGCGCGACCAGCTCGTCAGCGTGACCGACGCGATCGAGCACCAGGACGTCGCGCTCGCGCGCGCGGTGGTGCACGGCGACGACGAGATCGACCGCCTCTACGCCGAGCTGCACGCCGGCATCCTCGAGCTGCTGGCGCTGCGCGCGCCGGTCGCGAGCGACCTGCGCCGCGCGATGGCGCTGTTCCACGTCGGGCGCACGCTGGAGCGGATGGGCGACCAGTGCGTCAACGTCGCCAAGCTCGTGCCGCTCGACGGCTACCACCCGCCCGTCCACGTGATCCTGCTCGAGGAGCTGGGCGTGATGGGGAGGCTCGTGGCCGCCGAGATGGAGCAGTGCAAGCGCGCGTTCCAGACGCGCGACCTGCTGCTCGCGCGCGACCTGCTGCACCAGGACCGCGACGTCAACGAGCTGAACCGTCGCGTCTTCCACTTCGCCTGGCTGAGCGGGACCGACGTCGACACGCGCGAGTGGGCGATGCACATGATCCTCGCCGCGCGCGCGATCGAGCGGATCGGCGATCAGACGATCGACGTCGGCGAGCAGCTCGCGTTCATGATGACGGGCAACTTCGAGGAGTTCCGCGACTCCTCGCACCCGTCGCCGAGCGACGCCGCCGACGCGATATAGGCGCTACGGCACCGCCGTGACGCTGCCGCCGTCGACCTGCACCGCGGCACCGCTGACGTAGGAGCCCGCGTCCGACAGCAGGAAGGCGACGAGACGGCCCAGCTCGGCCGGGTCGCCGTAGCGGCCCAGCGGGATCGTCGCCTCGACGGCGGCGCGCGCCTCCTCCACGCTGATCCCCTCTCGCTGCGACCGCGCCGTGTCGAGCGAGCGGCCGCGGTCGGTGTCGAAGCGGCCGGGGCCGACGCTGTTGACACGGATCTCCGGCCCCAGCTCGCGCGCGAGCACCTTCGCCAGCGCGGCGACGCCCGGGCGCAGCACGTTCGACGTGTCGAGGCCGGGGATCGGCTGGCGGACGCTGGAGGAGGTGATGAAGACGACCGAACCGCCGTCGTCGGCCTTCAGCGTCGGCACGAGCGCGCGCAGCAGCCGCAGCGGGCCGCCGATCAGCAGCTCGTACGCTCCCAGCCACTGCTCGTCGCTGAGCGCGAGCGCTCTGCCGGCCGGCGGGCCGCCGCCGTTGATCACGACGCCGTCGAGCCGTCCGCCGGCGTCTGCGACGGCCCGCTGCACCGTCGCGACCGCGTCCGGCGCGGCGATGTCGGCGGCGAGCGGAAGAACCGCGTCGCCCAGCTCCTCGCGCAGCGCGTCGAGCGTCTCCCGCGTGCGCGACAGCGCCAGCACGCGCGCGCCGCCCGCGACCAGCTCCGCCGTCACCGCGCGCCCGAGTCCGCGGCTCGCGCCGCCGACGAGGTGGGTCCGTCCTTCGAGGTCGAGCTTCATGCCGGGCAGGGTAGCCGCGATGCCGCGGCAGCGCCTCGAAACGACTCCGGCCCGCCCGTCTGGTCGACGGCCGGGCCGGGGTTCGTGCGGGGACGCAACTCGTGGGTGGTGCCGTTCGCTTACGCGGCGACCGGCTCCTGCACCGCGCTCGGCTCGATCGTCAGCGCGATCTCGCCGTCGGCGTCGGCGGCGGCGACACGGTCGCCGTCCTTCAGGCGACCCTCGATGATCGCCTTCGTCAGCTCCTTCTCCAGCGTGCGGCGCACGTGGCGCTGCAGCGGGCGGGCGCCGTACTGCGGGTCGAAGCCCTCACGCGACAGGCGCGCGACCAGCTCCGGCTCGACGTCGAGGCGGATGTTGCGCTCCTCGTACAGCCGGTCCTCGACGCGTCCGACGATCAGCTCGCCGATGCGGTCGATCTGCTCGCTCTCGAGCGCGTCGAACACGACCAGCTCGTCGATCCGGTTGACGAACTCCGGCAGGAAGGCGCTCTTCGCCGCCGCCAGCATCCGCTCCGACGCCTCTTCGCGGTCCGTCTGTCCCGCGCCGTCGTCGGCGGTGAAGCCGATGCCGCGCTTCTTCGCCGCGCCGGCCCCGAGGTTCGACGTCATCACCAGGATCGCGTTGTTGAAGTCGACCGTGCGGCCCTCGCCGTCGGTCAGCCGTCCGTCGTCCATCACCTGCAGCAGCACGTTCCAGACCTCGGGGTGGGCCTTCTCGATCTCGTCGAGCAGGATCACGCTGTACGGGCGCCGGCGCACCGGCTCCGTCAGCTGTCCGCCCTCGCCGTAGCCGACATAGCCGGGCGGCGATCCGATCAGCCGCGCAACCGTGTGGGCCTCGCGGAACTCGGACATGTCGATCCGGACCAGCGAACGCTCGTCGCCGAACAGCCGCTCCGCCAGCGCCTTCACCAGCTCGGTCTTGCCGACGCCGGTGGGGCCGAGGAAGAGGAAGCTGCCGACCGGGCGGTCGCCCTCCGACAGGCCGACCCGGCTGCGGCGGATCGTGTCGGACACGACCTCCACGGCACGGTCCTGGCCGATCACGCGGGCGTGCAGCTCGGACTCCAGCTCCTGCAGCTTCTCCAGCTCGCCTTCGACCAGCTCGCCCAGCGGGATCCCGGTGCGGGCCGCGACGACCGCCGCGACGTCCGTCTCGGTCACTGCCAGGCCGCCGATCGCGACATGGGGGCGCTCGCCCTCGCGCGCGACGGTCTCGTGCGGCTCCAGCGTCTCGATCTGCTGCTCCAGCTGCGCGATCCGCGTCTTCAGGTCCGACGCGTCCTCGTACGCCTCCGCGTCGACCGCCGCCTGCTTCTCAGCCTGCAGGTGGTCGAGCTCGCGCCGCAGCTTCGCGACGTCGCTGCGCTCGCCGTGCAGACGCACGCGGGCCGCCGCCTGGTCGACCAGGTCGATCGCCTTGTCGGGCAGGTGGTACTCGGTCACGTAGCGGTCGGACAGCTTCGCCGCGGCTTCCAGCGCCGCGTCGGCGATCTTGACGTCGTGGTGCTGCTCGTACGCCGAGCGCAGGCCGCGCAGGATCTCGACCGTCGCCTCGACGCTGGGCTCGTCGACGTGGACCGCCGCGAACCGCCGCGCGAGCGCGTGGTCCTTCTCGATCTTGCGGTACTCCGCCAGCGTGGTCGCGCCGACGACGCGGACCTCGCCGCGTGCCAGCAGCGGCTTCAGCAGGTTGGCGGCGTCCATCGCGCCCTCCGCCCCACCGGCGCCGACGATCGTGTGCAGCTCGTCGATGAACAGGACGACCCTGCCCTCGGTCGCGACGACCTCCGCCAGCGCCGTCTTCAGGCGCTGCTCGAACTGGCCGCGGAACTGGGCGCCGGCGATCATCCCGCCGAGGTCGACGGAGACGATCCGCACGTCGCGCAGGGTCTCGGGCACGTGGCCCTGGGCGATGCGCAGCGCGAGTCCCTCCGCGATCGCGGTCTTGCCGACGCCGGCTTCGCCGATCAGCACGGCGTTGTTCTTGCGCCGGCGCGCCAGCACCTCGATCGTCTGCTCGATCTCGTCGTCGCGGCCGATCACCGGGTCGACGCGGCCGTTGCGCGCGTCCTCGGTCAGGTCGCGACCGAACTGGTCGAGCGTCGGGGTGTCGGAGCCGTTGCCGCCGCCGTTGACGGGGGCGACGCCGCGCTGGTTGGGCGCCCAGGCGGGACTCGCCTGCGGCAGGCCGTTGCGCGCGGCGCGCGGTGCGCGGGGGTCACGCGGATCGTCGGGACCGCTCGGCGGGAACTGCCCGAACGGGCGCGGAGCGGAGCCGTTGCCGGCGGTGGTCGGGCCGGCCAGCAGCGTGCGCGCGCACATGTCGCAGAGCGCCCCATCGACGCGCTGCCCCTGCGCGGACCAAGCGACCGGAACGGTCCCCGGACGCTTTCCGCAGACGGCGCACAGCTCAGCGCCGGTGTTGGAATGCTCGTGGTTCGCCATGAAACTCATCACTCTCTTCAGAACGATCCGCAACGGGATCTAAGTCGTGTTCGCTTAGATTAGCACGTGTGCTTGCACATGCAACTATCTGTGAGCGGGTGCACACAAGTGCGCGATCACCGCCGCGGACTGGGTTTCCTGCTGCTCTGAACGGCGCCGGGCGTCGAGCAGACGCCCGCCGGCTATGGCGTCGTCGTCGTGTTGCCGGGCGCGGTCGCGCCTCTGTCCGGCACGAACACGGTGCGGCCGTCGGCGAGTCTGTAGACGCGGCCGAGCTGCTCGCCCTGGCCGATCGCTCTCTCCCCCGGTCTGACCTCGATCGTTCTGACGCTCTCGCCTCTTCTGATCAGGATCGAGCCGGCCGGAGCGGTCTGACCGCTCTGCGATCTGCCGTCTCTGCGGATCAGGTCGTCGGTCAGGTTGAGCGAGGAGAGCGACGACAGCAGGAACGCGATCGACAGCACGATGCCGAGGTCGAAGAGGTTGACGAGGCCGTCGAGCGGGTCGCCGGCGCGGTCTTCGCGCGAGCGCGCGCGGGCGCGGATGGTCGGCTGACCGGGCGCACCCGGCGGGCCGTATTGCGTCACGACGGCGCCTCCGCGGACAGCTTCTCCGCCGCCGACTCCATCCCGACGCTCTGGCGCGGATGCGTGTGCAGCGGCGTCGCGGTCACGGCGTAGTTGGCGAGTTGGGCGTTGACGTACTCGACGTCGGAGTAGTCCTGGTCGTACATGCGGTCACGCATCAGCGAGACCGCGAACGCGACCGCGCCGATCAGCAGGCCCGCGACCGTGACGCTGAAGGCGACGCGGAGGTCGTCGGTGAGGCGGTTGACGTCGCCGTCGCCGAGCGCGGCGAGCGCTGGCGAGAGCGGGATCAGCGTCCCCATCAGGCCCAGCGCCGGCCCCATCCGCACGAGGATCCGCGTGCGCTCCAGCCGCTTGACGGAGCGGTAGTCGTATTCCGCCAGGCGCTTGGCGATGCGGTTGGCGGCATCGGGATGGCCGCGCTGCTCGACGATCGCCGCGAGCGCCTCGTTCATCGCCTCGTTGTAGCCGACGCTCGTGACCGCGCGCAGGGCCGTCGCTCTGTCGCCGGCGGCGAGCGCCTCGCGCGCGAGGTCGACGGCGTGCTCGGTGCGCGCGACGCTGCGGACCTTGCGGCGGCGCTGCTCGCCGATCAGGATGCCGACCTCGGCGATCACGACGACCAGCGCGAGGATGGCCAGGATCAGCACCGGAACGCGGAGCGCGTCGGAGATCTCGAAGAGGATGTTCTCGATCGTCATGGCTTGAAGTACGGCAGGGTCGTGCGGGACTCGAGGCCCCATCCAAGCATGACGAGCGCCGCGAGGCCCGCCAGCACCCACACGGCGGCCGGCACGTGCAGCGGCTTCGACGCCTCCTCGGGCGGCTTGCCGGCGAGCGCGGCGGCCGACGGCAACGGCAGCGGCAGGTCGGCCGAGGCGAGCAGGTAGCCGTCGACGGTCTCGCCCTGCGGCGCGGTCGTCACGGGCGCTCTTCTGGCCGGATCCGGCTTCGGCTTCGGCGTCTTTCTCGGCTTGGGCGACGGGGTCGGAGCCGGCGTCGGCGCCGCGGGCGTGGCGGGCGGCGGCGTGGCGGCCGACGGCGCCGGGTCGGAGGACGCCGGCGGCGTGTAGCCGTCGTCGTACGTCGGCGGCTCGACGGGCGGCGGCGTGTCGTCCTCGCTCGCGTCGTCTCTCGACGGCGTTCTTCTCGCGCTTCTGGCTCTTCTTCTGTCTCTTCTGTCGGGCTTGTTCGGGTTCGGCACGACACCCTCGACGGCGTCGCCCTCTCTGCTGACGATCTCGACCGTCGCGAACGGCGCGATCTCCTGCGTCCACGCTCGCCCGTCGACGATGAACGTCGCCAGCACGTTGTAGACGCCGGGCTTCTTGAACGCATGCGACACGACCGAGTCGCCCGTTCTGAGCAGCTCGCCGTCGTCGTTGAACTCCCACTCGTACCTCGTGCGCGCGGGATCGACGCCGGGCGGCAGCGTCGCGGAGAACTTGACCGTCTGGTCGACGTACGCCTCCGCGCGCGACGCGGTCACCTTCGGCTCCCGCGCGAGCCTGATCGTCAGTCTGCCGTCGACCACGCCGGCGAGGTCGCTCAACGCCGCCGGGAACGACGTGATCGAGCGGAACACCTTCGGCGCGCCGTCTCTGTCCCGGAAGATGCCCGCGACCGCGCCGCCGCTGATCAGCATCGACTCACTCGTGATCGCCATCGGCCCACCATCCGGGCGGTCGACCGCGATCGCGCTCCACGACGTCGGCGCGATCCCGAAGCGCGCGAAGATCGCCCCCAGCGACATCGCCTCGTCACTGCTCGCGTTGCCGTTCTCGTCGACGAAGTGGGCGCCGGCGTCGCGGTGCTGCACGAGGCTCGACCACAGCTCCGACTTCGGCGGGCTGCCGTCGGCTGGCACGACCACGACGAGCGGATCGACCGGAGCGACGCCCTCCTGCGCCTGCGCCGGCAGCGCGACCGCGAGCAGCAGCGCGGCGAACGCCAGCAGCATCCGCAGCGGATGCCGGCTGACCGGGGTGCTTGGACGGGAGAGCGAGCGGCGCATGCGAAGTTGACGCACCGACGTTGCATCGGCCGACGGTTGCGTCGTCAAGACCTTAACACGGATTAGGCACCCCTAATGGGGTAGCAGGGCGCCGCTACGCGGGCCGCGGCTGCACGCGCAGACTGAGCCGCGCAGCCTGCGCGGCGGACGACCCCGCTGCGCAGGCCGAGGCTCAGGCGCGCGCCTCGGCCCGCTGGCGACGCGCCGCACGGGCGAAGACCCAGCTCTTCAGCGCGACGTAGCGCGTGATCGTCGCGGCGAGGCCGGCGAGCACGAGCACGGTCAGCTGGACCCAGCGCGCGGGGTGCGGGTCGAGGCCGTGCAACGTCGCGAGCGCGCCGCTGGTGAGCGCGAGCGTCAGCGCGAAGACGACGACGCCGAGCGCGTACTGGCGCGCGCGCTCGGCGCGACCGCGGATGCCGAACGTCCAGCGGCGGTTGGCGGCCGTGTTGGCGACGGCGGTCATGGCCAGCGCGAGCACGTTCGCGAGCGCCGCGCCGAGCGCGAGCCCGGCCGTCAGCACCACGAACAGCAGCGCGTAGGCGAGCGTCGAGGCGACGCCGACCGACATGAAGCGCACGACGGGGCTGTCGAGCAGCAGCCGCCAGACGCCGCGCAGGTCGGCGAGCGCGGTCGCGACCACGTCCACGCGCGAGTCGGGGTCGTCGACCCAGTCGACCGGCACCTCGTGGATCCGCAGCCCGCGCCGCTGCGCGAGCACCAGCAGCTCGGTGTCGAAGAACCAGCCCTCGTCCTTGACGTGCGGCAGCAGCGTCGCGAGCGCGTCGGCGCGGACGGCTTTGAAGCCGCACTGCGCGTCGCTGAACCGCGCGCGCAGGACCGTGCGCAGGATCACGTTGTAGGCACGCGAGATCAGCTCGCGCTTCGGTCCGCGCACGACGCGTGCGCCGTGCGCCAGTCGTGTTCCGATTGCAACGTCGCTGTGTCCCGACAGCAGCGGCGCCAGCAGCGGCAGCAGCGCGCGCAGGTCGGTCGAGAGGTCGACGTCCATGTAGGCGACGACGCGTGCGTCGCTGGCCGACCAGGCGGCGCGCAGCGCCCGGCCGCGGCCCTTCTGCGCCAGGCGCACGTACGCGACGTCGCGCAGCTCAGTTGCGAGCGCGCGGCCGATCGGCTCGGTGCCGTCGGTCGAGGCGTTGTCGGCGACGACGATCCGCCACGAGAACGGCAGCTCGGCGGAGAGGAAGCGATGGAGGCGTCGCACACAGGTCTCGAGCGCCGCCTGCTCGTTGTACACGGGCACGACGATCTCGACCTGGGGCGCCGTTGCGATGGCGGCGTTGTTCATGCACCCCACCGTCGCCCCCGCCCGTGCGAGCCCCGTGGGATCGGGCTGGGAGATCGCTGAGAGGCGCCACGAGCGAGGACCGAAGGTCTACTGCTGCTGAGCAGCAGTAGACCTTCGGTCCTCCGGCGAGCCGGCGTGCGCCGCCGGCCGGGTCACCGCGCCGGCAGCGAGACGGTGAACTCCGCGCCGCCGCCGGGCGCGTTGCGGGCCTGGACACGGCCGCCGTGGGCCTCGACGATGCCGGCGACGATCGCGAGGCCGAGGCCCGCGCCCGCCTGTCCGCGCGTGCGGCCGCCCTCCGCGCGCCAGAAGCGCTCGAACAGCTCCTCCGGCGCGACGTCCGCCGGCAGCCCGGGCCCGTGGTCGCGCACGACGACCCGCGTCGTCGCCGCGCTCCCCACCCCCGGCTCGACCGACACCTCGATCGCCGACGCCTCCGGCGTGTGCACGAGCGCGTTGCGCAGCAGGTTGCCGAGCACCTGGCGCAGCTGATGCGCGTTGCCGGCGACGATGACCGGGGCGTCGGTGAGGCTTGCTCTGCGCTCCCGGATCACGGACCCGCTCCACGATCCCTCAGCCTCCACCGGCGCCGCGATCCTCAGCGTGATCGCGCGCGCGGGGGCGGCCGCGCGCGCGTCGTCGACGGCGTCGCGGGCGAGCGCCGCGACGTCGACGGGGCTGTGCTCCGCCTCGCGCACCTCGTCCAGGCGCGCGAGCGCGAGCAGGTCCTCGACGAGGACGCCCATCCGCATCGCCTCCTCCTCGATCCGGCGCATCGCCTTCTCGGTGTCCTCCGGCGAGCGCGCAGCGCCGATCCGGAACAGCTCCGCATAGCCGCGGATCGACGACAGCGGCGTGCGCAGTTCGTGCGAGGCGTCGGCGAGGAACCGGCGCAGGCGCTCCTCGCTCTGCTGCCGCTGCTCGAACGCGACCTCGAGCCGGTCGAGCATGCCGTTGAACGCGATCCCGAGACGGCCCGGCTCGCTGCGCGGATCCGTCTCCGTGACGCGCTGCGAGAGGTCGCCGCCGGCGATCTTGCCGGCCGTGTGCGCCATCCGCTCCAGCGGCAGCAGCCCGACGCGCACCAGCAGCCAGCCGCCGACGGCGAGCACCAGCAGCACCCCCGCGATCACGAGCCCCTCGACCAGCAGCAGCCGGTCGAGCGTCTGGTCGACCTCCGTCAGCGGGATCGCGGCGACGATCGTGCCGGGGCCGGCCGGATCGGGCGACGCGCGCACGCGGAACTTGACGTCGGAGTCGCCGGCGGCGTCGACGGTGAAGGTGCGGCCCGGTTGGATCACTGCCGGCAGCTTGGGCTGGGCGGCGCTCGTCGCACCGTCGCCGTACGCGATCACGACGGGATCGCCGAGCGACTTCCCGTCGCTGCCGAAGCGCTCGCCGAAGGTCCCCGGCGGTACGCCGAGCCCCGGCTCTCTCCCGTCGGGCGGACGGCCCGCGGCACCGCCGCCGTTCCCGCCGCCAGCGGCACCGCTCCCGCCCCCTGGAACGGTCAGCGGTGCGCCGGCCGGGCGGCGCGCGGGGCCCGGCGAGTTGCCGACGCCGTTGTCCGCCAGTTCGCGCGCGAGTGCCATCGGCGCGTCTCTCAGCTGTTGGTCGACGCGATCGAGCAGGAACGAGCGCTGCTCGGCGTAGGTGATCCCGGCGAGTGCGAGCAGGCCGATCGCGGCGAGCGCGAGCAGGCCGGCGACGAGCCGCGCGCGCAGCGACCGCATCAGGCCGCGCGCGGCAGTCGCAGCGCGTAGCCGACGCCGCGGACCGTCTGGATCAGCGGCGGACCGTGCGCGTCGAGCTTCTTGCGCAGGTAGCTGACGTAGGTCTCCAGCACGCGCGCGTCGCCGCCGAAGTCGTAGCTCCAGACGTGCTCCAGCAGTTGCGCGCGTGTCAGCACGCGGCGCGGGTTGAGCATCAGGTAGCGCAGCAGCCGGTACTCGGTCGCGGTCAGCTCGACGAACTCGCCCGCGCGGGTGACCTCGCGCGCGTCCTCGTCCAGCTCCAGGTCCTCGAACACGAGTCTGCTCGAGTCGGCCTCGGCCATCCCGCTGCGGCGCAGGATCGTGCGGATGCGCGCGACCAGCTCCTCGAGGCTGAACGGCTTCGTGACGTAGTCGTCGCCGCCGAGCGTCAGCCCGCGCACTCTGTCGTCGGTGGCGTCGCGCGCGGTGAGAAAGATGATCGGCACCTTCGCACGCTCCGCACCGAGCCGTCTGGCGACCTCGAAGCCCTCCATGTCGGGGAGCATCACGTCGAGCAGCAGCAGGTGCGGCCGGAACTGCCGCACCTGCGCGAGCGCCTCGGCACCGGTCGCCGCCGCGGCGACCTCGAAGCCCTGGTATCTGAGCGCCATCGTGATCACGTCGACGATGTTCGGCTCGTCGTCGACCACGAGGACGCGGTGAGTCTGCTCGCCCGGGCTCATGGAGTGAGTATCCCCACGAAAGCTGGGAACTTCCTGAGCGGCTCCCAGGTGATTCCTGGGAGCCGCCTGAATCGTCACGACCCCAGCGCTCGCAGCGCGTCGGCTCTGCCCTGCAGGTCGTAGAGCCCGTCGACGCTCGTCGCAGTCCCGACCTGCTGCACGGCGTCGGTCGCGGTCGTCGAGCCGGTGCGCCCGTCGTTCGGCATCCCGCCGCCGCTGGAGGAAACGAGCACCCAGCGGATCTGGCCGCTCTGGACGGCGTTCGCGAGCCAGTCGACCGTGATCGCGCTCTCACGCCCGGAGAACCCGCCGATCCCGGCGACGTCGGCGCCGGAGGCGATGATCGAGGTCGCCGCGCCCTGCTGGCTCGACACGCCGATCGTCCCGCCGCCGTGCTGCTGCACGTACGCGAGCGCCTCGGTCAGGTTCTGATCCCCGCCGAACATCCCGCCGCCACCGGCAGCGCCGCTCTGCCCTGTCGCCCCGGCAGACCCGCCGAAGCCACCGCCCGCGGCGCCGCTCGGCGGCGCGCCCATCGAGCCCGCCCCACCCTGGCTCATGCCGGGCGGACCGCCGAAGCCGCCACCGCCGGGTCTGCCTCTGCCACCAGGTCCGCCGCTGCCGCCCGCGCCGCCGGGCCCGCCGCCCATGCCCTGGCTGGCCGGACCGCCCGCGGGGAACGTCGAGCTGGTCGCGTGGCCGAGCGTCTGGACCGCCCAGCTCGCGGGGGCGAACAGCAGCAGCGCGAGCATCGCCGCAAGCACCGCGTTGCGCAGCCGCGCGGTCACGCCCGGCAGCAGCGCAGCGACGATCGTCGCGCCGGCCGCGACGACCACGAGCGGCGCGAGCCAGCCCATGTCGCCGGTCGAGTGCAGCACCGCCAGCGTCGTGGCCGCGCCCGCCGCGACGGCCGCCGCGCCGACGATCCGCGCCCGCGTGCCGCCCTCCTGCACGAGCCCGACGGTCGCCCCGACGAGCGCGGCCGCGAACGGCGCCAGCGCCGAGACGTAGTAGGGGTGGAAGATCCCCGACGCGAAGCTGAACGCGACCGCGCTGGTCGCGAACGCGCCGCCGACGGCGATCAGCCAACCGCTGCGCAGGTCGCTGCGCCGCAGCCGCGTCGCGACCAGCAGCCCGATCCCGCCGACGAGCGCAACGCCGAGCAGCCAGCCGACCTGCCCGCCGAGCGACTCGCTCAGCAGCCGCAGCGGCCCGGTGTCACCGCCGAAGACCGACCCGGCGCCGCCGCCACCACCGCCGGGCCCGCCCGCCGCACCACCCGGTCCCCCGGCCTGCCCGTCGAGCCGGCCGAGGCCGTTGTAGTCCGTGATCAGCGACCAGATCGAGTTGTCGCTCGTGCCGCCGACCCAGGGACGGTCGGCCGCGGGCGTCAGCCACATCAGCAGCGGCCACGCGAGCCCGACCGCCGCCATCGCGACGCCGCCGAGCGCCAACTGCCGCGATGAATCGAGCAGGCCGCGGCCGCGCGGCGAGATCCACAGCCAGGCGAGCGCGATCCCCGGCACGACCAGCAACGCCGCGCCCATCTTCGTCTCGAAGCCGAGTCCGACCATCACGCCGCAGAGGACGATCCACTTCGTGCGGCCGTCCTCCAGGCCGCGCACGAGGAACCACAGCGCCGCGACGGAGCAGAGCACCAGCAGCGCATCCGGGTTGTTGTGCCGCGATATCGCGACGGTGATCGGCGTCAGCACGAGCGTCAAGCCCGCGGCGAAGCCGGCGGCGCGGCCGAAGCGACGGCGCACGAGGTCGTAGGTCAGCCCGGCGCTCGCGACGCCCATCAGCGCCTGCGGCACGAGGATCGCGAGCGAGTTGAAGCCGAACGCGCGCACCGACAGCGCCTGGACCCACAGCGCCAGCGGCGGCTTGTCGACGGTCATCAGCCCGCTGCTGTCGAATGAGCCGTAGAGGAAGTCGTGCCAGCTGGTCGACATCGAGCGCACGGCGGCGCTGTAGTAGGTGTTGGCCCAGCCGTTGCGGCTGAGCGCCCACAGGTAGAGGCCGCCCGCGAGCACGAGCAGCACCAGCAGCTCGGGCCGGCGCCGCAGCGCGGTGACGAGCGCCTGTCGGCGCTCACGGACGCGGCTGGAGGAGGCGGCGGCTGCAGGGGCGCCGGCGGACGGCGCGGCACCGCCGCCGAGCCGGCCGGCGCCCGCGCCGGCGTGTTCGAGCTTCGCTGGGTTCGGTCGCATGACCGACGATGCTGCGACCGCTTGCTGGGAGCAGGCTGGGAGCCGCCCGAGCAGCCGCCGAGCGCTCCGTTCTCATAGATCTTTGAGGAGGAGCCAAGGAAGCGTTCAGGCAGCGGATAGATTCTGATGGACATGACCGCTTCCGAGCTCGTCGCGAATCGCACCTCTCTCCCCTCCCTGCGAGCGCTGTACGCCGATCCCAGGCGCAAGCGCTCGCGCGAACGCGACCTCGGATTGCGCTGGAGAGCGCGCGACGGCTCGACCTACCGCGCGGCCTGGATCGAGGAGACGGAGGAGCTGTACGCGGTCCGCCATCTCGACCACGACGGCCACGGCGGCAGCGTGCGGATCCTCGGCCGCCTGCCGGCCGAGCGCGTCGAGCGGGCGGCGCGCGAGTGGCCGGCCCAGTGCGACGCCGACGCGTCGTTCGAGTGGCTCTGCTGGCAGGTCCGCCGGCTGCCGCGCTAGCAGCAGACGCCAGCACGTCGGCCGCCACGGTGGTTTTTCGCTGCCGCGTTCCCTAGGGTGGCAGCAAATTCCGGTGAGAGACGAGGGGACGTGATGGACAACAAGCGGTTGACGCTGGTGGCGATGATCTTCGCGGTCGCGATGATGTTCATCGACCAGACGATCGTCGCGCTCGCGATCCCCGACCTGCAACGCGACCTGTCGCTGTCGGCGACCGGCGCGCAGTGGATCATCAACGGCTACCTGCTGGCGCTGTCAGCGCTGTTCGCGCTCGGCGGCAAGCTCGCCGACGTGCTCGGCCACCGTCGCATGGTCCTGGTCGGCGTCGCCGGCTTCGCGCTCTTCTCCGCCCTCTGCGGCGCCACGCCGACCGGCTCGATCGGCGAGGCGTGGATGATCTTCTTCCGCATCTTGCAGGGCGCGAGCGCCGCGTTGCTGTTCCCCGCCGCGCTGGCGATCGTCGTCTCCGCCTACCCGCTGCGCGAGCGCGGCAAGGCGCTGGCGATCTTCTTCGCCGCGTCCGGCGGCCTGACCGCGGTCGGCCCGCTCGCCGGTGGCTACCTGACGGAGTGGACGTGGCGCGCGATCTTCTGGATCAACGTGCCGGTCGCGATCGTCGCGATCGTGCTGACGCTGAAGGCGAGACCGGCGCAGGCGACGCGCAAGACGCCGATCGACTACCGCGGCGCGGTGCTGATCTCGATCGCGATGGGGCTCGCGGTGCTCGGCCTGCAGCAGGCCGGCGTGTGGGGCTGGGACGACGCGCGCACGTGGGCCTGCATCGTCGCCGGACTGGTGCTGCTGGCCGTCTTCGTGCTCAACCAGCTGCGCGTCAGAGACCCGCTGATCCAGATGCGGATCTTCTCGCAGCGGGCGTTCAGCGCGGACAACGTCGTGCTGTTCCTGATATCGGCCGTGTTCGTGCCGCTGTTCTTCTTCGCCAGCGTCTACGCGCAGGTGTCGCTCGGCTACGGCTCCAGCGAGGCGGGCCTGTTCCTGCTCGTCTTCTTCGCCGGCTTCGCGACGGCGTCGCAGTGGGGCGGGCGGATCCTCGACGAGCGCGGCGCAAAGCCGTCGGTCGTGCTCGGCTGCGCCGTCTCGGCGGTCGGCTTCTTCCTGTGGGCGCGGCAGCTGCCGGACATGGACTTCTCCAACCAGTGGTACTGGCTGGCGATCGCGGGCGCCGGCATGGGTCTCGTGCTGGGACCGGTTAGCACGGACGCCGTCAACCGCGCGCCGAACACCAGCTACGGCGAGGTGACCGGCATCACGCAGACGGTCCGCAACTTCGGCGCCAGCCTCGGGCTCGCGATCCTCGGCTCGGTGCTCGTGACGCAGAACGTCGGCCGGATCGAGGACACGCTGACGGCGAGAGGTATCCCAACCGCGAGAGCCGACGCGATCGCCCACTCGATCACCAGCTCCAGCGGCGGCGATTCGAGCCCGGTCGGCGCGGCCGGCAGAGCGATCTTCGAGGCGATCCAACTCGACGTCGCGAAGTCGACCCAGGTGATCGTCTACGCGATGGCCGGCATCATGGTCGTCGCCTTCGTCGTCGCGAGAATAGGCATGCCGAAGGGCCGCGTCGAGGAAGTGATCGTCGCCGACGACGAGCCGGAGGGGGCGGCGGCTACGGCGTAGCGGCGCCCGCGAGCGCCGCTCCCCTGATCCCGTCGACCGGCGGCAGTCTCAGCCCGATCACGGCGGCCGGCTCGTCCAGCCGCCGTTCCAGCCGCGCCAGCTCGTCGAGGTAGAGGCTCGCCCACACCTGCGCGAAGCGCGTGCGCTCGGGCGCCGCCAGCGGGGCGGCGGCCGAGCGCCCGTCGAGCAGCGCGCGGGCGGTGCGACGCACGCGGGTGGCACCGGAGACGAGCGTCGCGACCTCGGAGACCGGCAGCCGGCCCGCGGGCCGCTCGGCGAGGTACTGCCGGAAGGCGTCGTCGAGCCGGTCGGCCGCGGCTGCCGCGGCCCGCTCCGCCTGCTCGACTTCGCGACCGTCGCTTGCGGCCGCGTCCGCCAGCAGCCGGCGCGCGGCGACGAGCAGCTCGTCGGCGCGGGCGTAGGCGCTGTCGAGGTTGCGGCGCAAGAGCGCGCCGGCGCCGCGGGGCCAGAACAGCAGGCCGATCGCGAGGCTGATCGCGAAGCCGATCGCGACGTCCTCGATCCGCGTGACGCCGATCTCCCAGCCGGTCGGCTGCTGCAGGTTGAAGAGGATCACCAGCACGAGCGTGAAGCCCGCCTGACCGGCGGCGAAGGAGATCGCACGCGGCGCGTAGGCGGCCAGCAGGACCGCGAACGGGAAGACGACCCAGAGGAACGCCGAGCCGGTCGGGATCACGATCACGACGAGCCCGCCGACGACGATCCCGACGGCGGTGCCGGCGAGCGCCTGCACGATCGTCGCGCCGGTCCCGAGCGCGCTGGAGCGCAGCACCGACAGCACGCCCAGCACGACCCAGAACGAGTGCTGCACCCCGCTGCGCTGCGCGACGTAGACGGCGACCGCGAGCGCCACCGCGCCGCGCACGCTGTTGCGAAACCAGACCGACCCGGGACTCGCATGCTCGACCGCAAGTCGCTGCGTGGCGACGAGCGCCTCGCCCGCGGGCGCCGGCGCCGCCCGGCCCGCCGCCTGCAGCGCGCTGCGCCCGATCCGCCCGGCCGAGCGCGCGGCCGTGTAGAGCCGGAACGCCTGTACGACGTCGGCGTGCGGCGCCTGTTCCAGCGCCCGTGTGCACAGCTCCGCGACGGCGCCGGCGAGCTGCTGGCGCTGCGCCTCACGCGCGGCGTCGAGACGGTCGAGGTCCGGAGCGGCGTGTCTGCCGGTGAGCGTCGCCGCACTGGCGCGCAGCGCCGCCGCGACCGCCTGCGTCGTCTCTCCGTCGCAGTCGTGCCCGTCGACCGCCGCGGCACGAAACCACGCCAGCTCGTCCCCCAGCAGCGCAAGCGCCGTCATCGCCCCGGTCGAGCCGGTCGGGCGGTAGGGCCCGGCGAGCAGCTGTCTGTCGAGCGCTGCCAGGGCCGCGTCCGCGCGTGCGAGGCGAGCGGCGCGGTCGTCGCTTTCGCCGATCCGGCTCGCCGCCGCGGCGCTCGCCATCCCAGCGCTCGCCGTCTCGGCACTCGCCGTGCCCGGCCGATCTCGGGACGTCGCGCCGGCGGCGCCGGGGTCCATCACATCCGCCAACGCCGCACACGCCTCCCCAGCCGCCGCGCGAACGCGGTCACGCGGCCGGCTCGGGAACAGCAGCAACTGCGCAGCCGTCGCGGCGACCGCGGCGATCGCCCATCCGAGCAGGCAATCGGGGATCACGTCCGGATCGGCCGCGAGCGCCACCGGCAGCACGAACGCGACGATCGCCGCATTGCCGCCCGCCGCGCACCACCCGTTGAGGACCCCGGAGAAGAGGATCGCGAATCCCACGATCAGCGTCGCCCCGGCCGCGAGCCACGGAGAGCGAGAGCAGAGCGTCCCGATCACGATCAGCACCGCCCCGATGCCGGCCAGCCCGAGATGCGCGAACAACCGCGCCCGTCGCGGCCCGCCGAAGTCGACGAGCACGAGCATCCCGAACGCCCCGAATCCGGCGAACAGCGCGGTCTGCACGTTCCCGATCACCAGATCCGCGAACGCGAACACCAGCGGCAGCACGATCGCAGCCCGCAGCGCGGCCTTGAGCGCAAACCGCCCCGGGTCAGCCCCTGGCCGCCAACCGATTCTCACCCCGCCTACGTTACGCCCGCCGACAAGGCGTCCGACGCCGCGATCCGTCCCCTCGCGCGGCTACCCGTCGCGGTGGATGCTCAGCTCGGGCTCCAGCTGAGTCAGCACGTCGAAGTCGTCGTCCTGCGTCCAGACCGTGAGGCCGTGGGCCAGAGCGGTGGCGGCGATGATCGCGTCCATCGCGCCGGCGCGGCGTCTCTGGTTGCGAGCAGTTGTCAGCAGGTCGGCGAGGCGTTCGGCGACGACCGCGTCATAGGGCAGCGCGATGAACCGGCGCGCTCGATCGAGCGTCGTCTCCCGCAGCTCGCGCAACGGGCCTTCCGGTGCTCGCTTCACGCCGACGAGCAACTCGGTCAGCGTCGCGACCGAGATCCGCGCCTCGCCGTCGGGAGGCGCGCCGAGCGGCCGCTGCTGCTCGGCGGCGACGAAGACGCTCGTGTCGGCGATGTACCCGCTCACGCGAGCAGGTCGTCGGTCGTCCAACCGACGTCGAAGTCAGCCGCATCGGACTCGACGCCCAACTCTGCCGCGCGCGCGCTGATCGCGCCGAGATCGGCGAGCAGCAGATCGCTCGGCCGTCGCTCGCTGGCGACACGTCGCGGAACGATGTCCGCGACCGGCCGGCCGTGCACAGTCAGCACCACAGGCTCCCCCGCCTCGATCGCGGAGACCACCCGACCGGTGTGGTTTCGCAGTTCTCGAACAGAGACGTCCATTGCGTGGCACAGCGTAGCACGAGCGTTTCCCCCGCCTCGAGAACGCAGAAAGCCCCGGATCACCGGGGCTTTCAAGAGAGCGAACGACGGGCCTCGAACCCGCGACCTTCGGCTTGGGAAGCCGACGCTCTACCAACTGAGCTACGTTCGCGTCGCAGCGAGTTTACCGGGGCGCGACTTCGGGTGGCGTCGGGGGTCGTACGCTTGTCGGATGCGCCGCCGAGCCGCTCCGGTATTGATCGCTGTGCCCGCCGTCGCCGCTGTGCTGTGGCGACGGTCGCGACGGAGAGCGGCGCCGCGTCCACACGCGGTGACCGATCGGGAGATCGTCCAGAACGCGGGCGATCGCGATGGTATGCCTAAGGCTGAGGTAGAGCCACAGACTCGGCCGGAAGCCGGCCGATTTCTGTCGATTCCGTGGTCTCCCTCCCCCGATCCGCCTCCGCGCGAGGCGCGAGAGCTGCGGATTCACTGCACGCTCACCTCCGCGGCGATGGAGCTGGCGCGGGTCGACGTGCGGGAGACCGCCTCGCAGGTGTTCGTCACAGTCTTGGCGCGGTGGGAGCCTTCAACCGGTGACGTGGCGGCGAACTCGGCCTTTGACAGCGGGCGCAAGCGGGAGGCGACCGCCAGCTTGCGCAATCCGCTCGGGGATCGAGCGCTCGTGCACGCGCCGCACGACGCGCCGCCGACCCCGTCACGCTGAGCACGGGCGCTGCCGAAGGGCGCCGACCTCTACCCTTCTAGGCACGTCATGCGCCGCCTCGTCGTCCCCTGTCTCGTCGCTGTCCTCGCTGTCGCCCTCGTCGGGCTGCTCATCTTCGGCGTGCTGCAGACGACCGACGACTCGTCGATCGACCAGGCGATCGCGCGCGGTGAGACTCCGCCCGCCACGAGCGTCACGCTCAACACGCTCGACGGCGACGGCACCGGGTCGCTCGCCCAGTACAGAGGCAGACTCGTCGTCGTCAACTTCTTCGCCTCCTGGTGCGCCCCGTGCGAGCAGGAGGCGCCGTTGCTCAACAACGTCGAGAGCATGCTGCAGAGACAGGGCGGCAGCGTGATCGGCGTCGCGGTCGACGACACGCGCGAGGACACCAGCGGCTTCGTCTCCCAGCACGACCTCAGATTCCCGATCTGGCGAGACGTCGACAGAAAGATGTCCAGAGGCTTCGAGCTGAAGGGCCTGCCGGAGACCTTCGTCGTCAACGCGAGGGGCGACATCATCGCGCTCGAGCGGCAGCAGATCACCCAGAACTGGGTCGACACGAGACTCAAGCCGCTGATCGCCGCCGCGGAATGAAGCGGTTCGCTGCCATCGCCGCGGCCGTCCTGCTGATACTGATGCCGGCAGTTCTGCCCACGGCCGCGCTCGCGCAGGCCGAGCAGCAGCAACCGCCGCAGCCGAAGACCTCGCTCTACGAGATCGAGAGCCAGGTCATGTGCGTCACGTGCAGAACGCCGCTCGCGACCGCTGGCGGCCCGCAGGCGCAGAGAGAAAGAGACCTCATCAGAGGTCTGATCGCCGAGGGCAAGACGCCCGACCAGATCAAGGCCGCGCTCGTGCTCGAATACGGCGAGCGGGTGCTCGCGATGCCCGAGGAGAAGGGCTTCAACCTCGCCGTCTACCTCGTGCCGATCGCCGTCGTCGTCGTGGCGCTCGCGCTTGCGGCGATGTTCCTCCCCCGCTGGCGCCGCCACGCGCGCGCCTTCGCCGGCGCGCAGGGCAGCGCGCTCGGCCCCGAGCTGGACGCCGCCGACGCGCGCCGGCTCGACGACGACCTCAAGCGCTACGACTGAGCGCTACTCCGCCGCCGCGTCGTGGTCGCGCGCCATCGACTCCGGCGCGCTCACGCCGAGCAGTCCGAGCGCCCGCGCGATCGTGCGCTGCGCGGCGACCGACAGCGCGATCCGCGACGTCTCGACGCCCTCGCCGTCGGCTCCCAGCACGCGGCAGTCGCGATAGAACGCCGTGAAGTCCTGCGCCAGCTCCAGCGCGTACGCGGCGATCCGGTGCGGCGCGCGGCGATCCGCGGCCTCGGCGACCTCGTCCGGGAACGCGAGCAGCTTCTTCAGCAGCACGCGCTCGGCCGGGTCCAGCGGCTCCGTGCGAGCCGCGCCAGCGCCGCCCGCGCCAGTGCCGTCCGCCGCCGAGGAGCCGCCCCCAACCGCCGCAAGCGCCCGCTCGACGACCCCGTCGTCAGCTCTTGCGAGCATCGACGTGATCCGCGCGTGCGCGTACTGGACGTAGAAGACTGGGTTCTCGTTCGACTGCTCGCGCGCGAGGTCGAGGTCGAGATCGACCGTCGAGTCGTGCGAGCGCTGCAGCATGAAGAAGCGCGTCGCGTCGACGCCGATGTCGTCGATCAGCTCGTCGAGCGTGTTGAAGATCCCGCGCCGCTTCGACATCGCCGAGCGCTCGCCGCGCTCGACCAGGTGGACGAACTGCATGATCAGGATCTCGAGCGTCGTCGGATCGGCCCCGAGCGCCTGCATCGCCGCCTTCAGCCGCGCGACGTAGCCGTGGTGGTCGGCACCGAAGACGTTGATCTGGCGCTCGAAGCCGCGTTCGCGCTTGCTCTCCAGGTATGCGACGTCGGACGAGAAGTACGTCGGCTCGCCCGTCGAGCGCTCCAGCACGCGGTCCTTGTCGTCGCCGAACTCGGTCGTGCGCAGCCACAGCGCGCCCTCGTGGCGGTACAGGTGCCCGTGCTGCTCCAGCTCCGCGATCGCTCGTCTGACGCCCGACGGCTCGCCCTCGTAGAGCGACTTCTCGCTGAAGAAGCGGTCGAAGTGGACGCCGTAGCGCTCCATCGTCGCCTTGATCCGCCCGTACATCAGCGCGACGGCCGCCTCGGAGAGCACGTCGGGATCGCCGTCGGCGGCGCCGAGGATCTCGCGCGCGAGGTCGATCACGTAGTCGCCCTCGTAGCCGCCCTCGGGCACCTCTTCGCCGCGCGCGCGCGCCCGCACGGACTCGCCCAGCTTGCGGATCTGCGAGCCCGCGTCGTTGACGTAGTACTCGCGCTGGACCGCGTGCCCGTGGAACTCGAGGATCCGCGCGAGCGCGTCGCCGAAGGCCGCGTGGCGACCGCTGGCGGCGACGACAGGGCCGGTCGGGTTGGCGCTGACGAACTCGACCAGCACTCTCTCCGGCGTCGCGGCGCCGCCGGCGCCGAAGCGCTCGCCCGAGCCGAGCACGTGCGTGAGCGCCTCGCCGTACCAGCCGTCGGACAGAAAGAGGTTGAGGAAGCCGGGCCCGGCGACCTCGTAGCGCTCCAGCGCCCCGCCGAGCTGCTGCAGCAGCGCCTCGCCGAGCAGCTCCGCGATCTCGCGCGGGGGCTTGCCGACGCGCGGCGCCAGCAGCATCGCCGCGTTTGTGGAGTAGTCGCCGAAGCCCTCGCGTCTCGGGCGCTCGACGGTCGGTGCGGTGCCGCCCGGCGCGGCGCCGTCGCCGCGCAGCGCGGCGGAGACGGCCTCGACGGCGGCTCTCAGTTGCTGGAGCGGGGTCACGCTCCGGAGGGTATCGGCGAAGCGGGCACGACGGCCGGCGACACCCGTCGAGCAAGCGTCTACGCGTCATAACAACGTGGTGACACATGCTCCAACGCGGTCACGAATTCGTCACGAAGCCATCACGACTGGCGCGTTCTCGTTGGAGAGGGTCCGAGCGTCGCTCCCTTCCAAACGAGGAGTTTGCCCAGATGCACCGCTCCCTCCTGCCGCGCCGCGGCCGGATTCGCCGTCCCCTGCCGAACCCGCTGATCGCGCTCGGCGCGACCGGCCTCCTGCTGGCCGCCGCGGCCGCCCCGGCCGCCGCCTCGACCGCCTACCTCAGCGGCGGCCCGAGCGCCAACGTCGTGATCCCCGTCGACCTGAGCACGCGCGTGCCGGGCACGGCGATCCCGGTCGGTGACAGCCCGAGAACGATCATCAAGGCGCCCGACGGCAGCAAGATCTGGGTCCTCTCCGACTCGATCATCAGCGGCTCGGTGGTCGCGCCGATCGACACGGCGACCAACACGGCCCTGACGCAGATCAGATCGCCGCTGCTGAGAGCGGTCACCGGCGGCGCGATCACGCCTGACGGCAGAACGCTGTGGATCATCGCCGGAACCGACCTCGTGCCGGTCGACGTCTCCGGCATCGACGCGGTGGTCGGCACGCCGATCGCGCTCGGCGGCTCCTCCAACGGCGGCGCGATCGAGATCTCCAAGGACGGCAGAACCGCCTGGGTCGTCGTCGGCACCAGCCTGCTCCCGATCGACCTGACCGCCCGCACCGTCGGCGCGGCGCTCACCTACCCGGGCGCCGTCGCCCAGCTCAAGCTGAGCCCCGACGGCAGAACGCTGTGGACCTCGCAGAACCAGGCCGCGGTCTACAGCGATCCGGTCGGGATCGTCCCGATCGACACCGCCACCGGCACCGCCGGACCGGTCTACTCGATCGGCGCCGTGCAGAGCTTTCTCGGCCCGCTCGCGCTCGACATCTCGGCCGACGGCAAGACGGTCTACGCGCTGCAGGGTCAGTACAGCGATCCGAACACCGTGATCGCGCTCGACACCGAGACGAGAGCGTTCACGGTCGCCAACCTCGGCACGATGAGCAACGTGCGCGGCCTGGCGCTGACGCCGCGCGGCAGAGTCGCAGCGGTCGGCGGCTTCGGCACCGGCACGCTCGTCACGCTCGACCTGACGACCAACAGACTGTTCGACCCGGTCTCGATCGCGCTCCCCGGTCGCACGATCAACCCGATCACGGTCGCGGTCGTCGGCAAGGCCGACCCGGCCGGCGCCGCGACGCCGACGATCGCGCTCGACAAGCCGAGCCAGTCCGGCGTCATCGGCGACCCGACCAACCCGACGGTCAAGGTCACGGTCGCCCAGAACGACCAGTACGGCGACCCGGCCTCCGCGAACGAGATCGCCGTCACGGCGACCTCTGCCAGCCCGTCGATCATCCCGACGAGCAACATCAGAGTGACCGGCACGGGCGCGACCCGCACCGTCTCGTTCGACCCGATCGGCAGAGGTCTCGGCTCGGTCAGCTTCACCGCGACGGGCCTCGACGGCAAGACCAGATCGGTCGTGCTCACCTACGGCGCCTCCAACGCGACGACCCCGACGAGCCGCGTGCTGCAGGGCGGCGGCGACGCGTCGACCGCGATCGCGACCGGCGGCGGCCACGTCCTCGTCGCCGACGACGAGCAGGACATCGTCCATCTCTACAACACCGCCGTCTCCGGCGAGCCGCTGGCGGAGTTCAACATCGGCCCGTCGAGCCTCGGCGGCGGCGAGATCGACTTCGAGTCCTCCGCGCGTAGCGGCAGCACGGTCTTCTGGCTCGGCTCGCACGGCAACAGCAAGAAGGGCGCGATCGAGGAATCGCGCCACACGCTGATCGAGACGAAGATCTCGGGCAGCGGCGCGGACGCGACGCTGAGACGCGTCGGCACGCCGTACGGCGCGCTGCGCACCGACTTGGCGGCGTGGGACAGAGCCCACGGCGACCGCCTCGGCTTCGTCGCGGGCACCAGAAGCGGCGTCAGCCCGGACGCGGCCACCGGCTTCAACATCGAGGGCTCGGAGTTCGCTCCCGGCTCCGACTCGACGCTGTACCTCGGCTTCCGCTCGCCGCTGATCACCACCCCGGAGGGCCCGCGCGCGGTGATCGTCCCGCTCTCCAACGTCCGTGACCTGACCACAGGCGACGCGAGCGTCAGAGCGATCTTCGAGGATCCGATCCTGCTCGACCTCGACGGCATGACGATCCGCGAGCTGCGCAAGAACGCCAACGACCAGTACCTGATCCTCGCCGCCAAGCCCGGCGTGACGCAGGCGCTGTTCAGCTGGAGCGGCCGCCGCGAGGACGCGCCGGTCAGACTGACCACCCCGGTGATCCCGTCCGCCGAGCGCTTCTCGGACGGCCAGGGCACGTGGGAGGGCATCGCCGAGATGCCGGCGGTGCTCGCCGACGGCGCGCAGCTGAACCTGATCATGGACCAGGGCTACGACGAGCTGTACACGGGCACGGACAACAAGGACCTCGGTGATCCGCGCCTGAAGAAGTCGCGCACCGACGTGTTCACGCTGACGGGCCGCGTCGGCGCCCAGGTCACCGCGACCAGCCCGACGTTCCCGCAGCAGGCGGCCGGCTCGATCGGCCCGGCGCAGTCGGTCACCGTCACCAACGGCGGCGCGCAGCGCCTGCGCATCGGCGACGTCAACGTCGCCGCGCTGGACGCCGGCTCGACCGGCGAGTTCATGGTCGCCGACGACCGCTGCCGCGGCCGCGAACTGGGCCCGGACGCGAACTGCACGCTGCTGGTCCGCTACGCCCCGTCGCGCGCCGACGTGACGTCGACGGCGCAGTTGGAGATCGCGGCCAACGTCGCCGGCGGCAAGGCGACCGTCGCGCTGACCGGCACGAGCGTCGCAGCGCCGACGGGCGGCGGCAGAGACGGCAGAGACGGCAGAGACGGCGCCCAGGGCCCGGTCGGACCGGCCGGCCCGCAGGGTGTCGAGGGTCCGGAGGGCCCGCAGGGCAGAACGGGACAGCAGGGCCCGACGGGCGCCCAGGGTCCGATCGGCACCGGCAGCACCCCGGGCGACAAGGGCGACAAGGGCGATAAGGGCGACAGAGGCGACAACGGTGCCGACGGCGTCAACGGTGCCAAGGGCGACAAGGGCGACAACGGAGCCAGAGGCGACAAGGGCGACAAGGGCGACAGGGGTGCCGACGGCGCCAACGGCGCCAGAGGCGACAAGGGCGAGAAGGGCGACAAGGGCGACAGAGGCGCCGCGGGTCGCGACGCTCAGGTCACCTGCAAGATCACCACCACGAGAGGCGCGCAGAGAGTCTCCTGCGCGGTGACGTACGTCAGAGGCAGAAGCGCGAGAGCGACCAAGAGAACGTCGCGCGCGCGTCTGACGCGCAACGGCCGCACGTTCGCGACCGGCCGCCTCGGCGCGCTGAGAACGGTGCGCCACGTCAAGGCCGGCCGCTACACGCTGCGCGTCGGCAGACTGGCGCTGCCGGTCCGCATCACCAAGTAGTCACCAGGTAGGACGAAGGACCGCTCCCGCCGCCGTCGCGCGCCCGTGCGCGGCGGCGGCACGCGCCGCGGCGGCAGGCGCCTCAGTAGTGGTACGGCTCGTTCGCGAGGATCTTGTGGCCGCGGTAGATCTGCTCCAGCAGCACGACGCGCGCGAGCTGGTGCGGGAGCGTCAGTCTGCCGAGCGACAGTCTGTGGTCGGCCTCGATCTGGAGGCCGTACGGGCCGCCGACGACGAAGCAGACGTCGCGCCCAGCTTGGCGCCGATCCTCCAGGAAACGGCTGAACTCGACGGAGTCATACGACTGCCCGCCGATGTCGAGCAGCGAGACGAATGCGCGCTCGGGAATGCGTCTCGAGACCTGCTCGTCCTCGCGCACTTCCACAAGCTCCACGCGGGCATGGCGCGCGAGCAGCTTCTGGTAGTGCTGGACGTCGTCTGCAAAGGGGGGCCGCAGCTTTCCGACGGCCAGGACGATGATGCGCACGACTGCGATACTAGGCCCCATGGACGACGACCGAGAGCGCCACATCAACATTCACTTCTCGCCAGACATCATGGCGGGCGTGTACTCGAACTTCGCGAACGTGAGCCACTCGGAGTACGAGTTCACCGTCACGTTCGCGCGCGTCGACCATGAGGTCGACGACGACGAGATCCCGGGTGTGGTCGTCTCGCGGGTCAATCTCTCTCCGCGCTTCATGCGCGAGCTGATCGACGCGATGGAGGACAACTACTCCAAGTGGCAGACCAGCGAGGGGATCAAGAACCTGCCGGAGTTCGGCGGTCCCGAAGACCCGCGCGGCGAGCAGTAGC
This sequence comes from Conexibacter sp. CPCC 206217, assembly GCF_030646165.1. Taxonomy (GTDB): domain Bacteria; phylum Actinomycetota; class Thermoleophilia; order Solirubrobacterales; family Solirubrobacteraceae; genus Conexibacter. The sequence goes on from NZ_JAUTDO010000012.1 coordinate 129,129, forward strand.
GCCTGCCGCACCCGCGGTTGGCCGGATAGCACCAGCGCGCCACCCGGGCGCGCTGCGAAAGACTCCGTTCTCATGCGCGTCGCCGTCGTCTCCGACATCCACGGCAACCGCCACGCCTTCGAAGCCGTGCTCGACGCCGTCGAGGCGATCGCGGCCGACGAGCTGTGGTGCCTCGGCGACCTCGTCGGCTACGGCGCCGATCCCGACGCCTGCGTCGCGCTGACGCGGCGCTACGCGACCGTCTGCCTGGCCGGCAACCACGACCTCGCGGTCCGCGGCGACATCCCGCTCGACGAGTTCTCGCGCGGCGCCGCGCTGGCGGCCCGTTGGACGCAGGAGACGATCTCCGCCGACGCGCTCGTCTACCTGCGCACGCTGGAGCCGCTGAAGCTCGACGAGGCCGTCGGGCTCTACCACGCCAGCCCGCGCGATCCGGTCTGGGAGTACGTCCTGTCGCCGCTGCAGGCCGAGCTCTGCTTCGACGTGCTGCAGCACCGTGTCGCCTGCATCGGCCACTCGCACATCGCGCTGGCGTACACGCGCGGCGCCGGCATGCCCGCGACGGGCGAGAAGCAGCCCGACGGGGCGGTGCTGGACGTGGCCGAGGGCGAGTGGCTGCTGAACCCCGGCAGCGTCGGCCAGCCGCGCGACGGCGACCCGCGCGCCGCCTGGATGCTGCTCGACACCGACGCCTGGACGGCCGCCTACCACCGCACCGAATACGACGTCGCGGGGGCCGCCGCGGCGATCCGCGCGGCGCGCCTGCCGGACTCCCTTGCGGAGCGTCTGCCGCACGGCCAGTAGGATGGGTGGTCGATGCGCTTTGCCGTCAGCAGTGCTCTCAAAGCCATCTTGATCGGCGTGCTCGGGCTCGTCGCCGCAGTTCTCGTCGCGTGCGGGAACACCAACGGTCTCCTTCCCGGCGATCAGGCGAACCGGCTCAGCAGCCAACTCGATGGAGTCGCCGCCGCCTGCGAGGGCGGCGATGTCGCCCGTGCCGAGGCGGCCGCCGCGCAGTTCCGCAGCGACCTCTCCGGGCTGAGAGCGCACAACGTCGACGTCAGACTGATCAACAGCCTGAGAGACGGCGCCGTCACGCTCGAGCAGCTGATCAGCGACACCTGCGACCAGGAGACGATCCCGACGCAGTCGACGATCGTGCCGCCGCCGGAGACGACGCCGACGGCTCCGCCGCCCGAGACGCAGACGACGACCCCGCCGCCGGAGACGGTTCCGACGACACCGACCGCTCCGCCGGAGACGACTCCCGCGACCCCGCCCGACACGGGCGGCGGCGCGACCCCGACGACGCCGGACACGGGCGGCAGCACGCCGCCGGACACGGGCGGCGACACCGGCGGCCAGGACCCGACGCAGCCCGACGTCAACGAGGGCAACCCCGGTGGCGCGCTCGCGCCCGGGCAGGGAGGAACGCCATGAGCAGCACGATCGCGGGCCGCTACGAGCTGGAGCGGCGGCTCGGCATCGGCGGCATGTCGACCGTGCAGCTGGCGTTCGACCGCCGGCTGGAGCGCCACGTCGCCGTCAAGCTGCTGGCCGAGCACCTCGCCGACGATCCGTCGTTCGTCTCGCGCTTCCGCCGCGAGGCGCTCGCCGCCGCGCGCCTGGTGCACCCCAACGTCGTGCAGGTGTTCGACTTCGGCCTCGACGAGGCGCAGCACCAGCACTTCATCGTGATGGAGTACGTGCAGGGCCAGTCGTGCGCGGAGCTGCTGCGCGAGCGCGGCCACCTCGACGTCGACGAGGCCGTCGAGATCCTCACGCAGGCCTGCCGCGGGCTCGACTACGCGCACCGCAACGGCGTCGTGCACCGCGACGTCAAGCCGGGCAACCTGCTGCGCTCCGACGACGGTGTCGTCAAGCTCGCCGACTTCGGGATCGCGAAGGCAACCGAGCAGTCGAGCATCACGCAGATCGGCTCCGTGCTCGGCACCGCCGCCTATCTCGCGCCCGAGCAGGCGCGCGGTGAGGAGGCCGGCCCGCGCGCCGACATCTACTCGCTCGGCGTCGTCGCCTACCAGCTGCTGTCCGGCCGCCTGCCGTACGAGGCGACGTCGCTGTCGGAGCTGGCGCTGAAGCAGCAGCGCGAGGCGCCGCTGCGGCTGGAGGACCTCAACCCGGCGGTCCCGGCGACGCTGTCGCGGGCCGTCGCGATGGCGCTCGCGCTGGAGCCGCAGGGCCGCCCGGCCGACGCCGAGGCGTTCGGCCGCGTGCTGCGCGACGGCGCCCGCGGCCGCGCGCCGGTCGGCGAGACGGACCAGACGGCGCACCTCCCGGCCGGCACCGCCGCGACGCGCGTGCTGCGCGGAGGCGGCGCCGCTGCCGCTGCCGCCGCAGCGGGCGCGCCCGAGCGCGAGCCGACCGGCGCCACGCGCGCCCTCCCCCGCCGCCAGCCGCCGCCGCAGG
>NZ_JAUTDO010000013.1 GCF_030646165.1 Conexibacter sp. CPCC 206217
TCAGCTGACCGCGCTGAAGACGGGCTCGGTCGACGTCACCGTCGCGGCCGACTCGATGAGAGAGGGCGACGACATGTCGCCGATCACTACGACGAAGACGATCGAGGTCGTGGCCCCGACGGGTCCCGGCGCGAAGGCGTCGCTGTCGGCTCCGGTCTTCCCGGATCAGGCGGCGACGACGATCGGCGAGGGTCAGCCGGTCCTCGTCTCCAACATCGGTGACGAGCCGCTCGAGCTGAGGCTCGACAAGATTGTCGCGGTCGACGGTCCGGCCGGCGACTTCGTCGTCGCGGACGACGCCTGCTCGAACGTCACGGTCGCTCCGGGCGATTCGTGCGCGGTGCCGGTGCGTTTCGCGCCGTCGCGTCCGAACGCGACGTCGAGCGCGAAGCTCGTGTTCAGCGCGAACACGGCGGAGCGTCGTCACACGGTGACGATCACGGCGAACTCGACGGGCCTGCCGAAGGGCGACAAGGGCGATGACGGCATCCCCGGCATTCCCGGTGAGGACGGCCCGGCCGGCATCCCCGGCCAGGACGGCAGAGACGGCGCCAACGGCGCGGACGGCGTCGATGGCAGAGACGGCGCCGCTGGGGCCGACGGCGCGCAGGGCCCGCGGGGCGACGCCGGTCCGCAGGGTCCGGTCGGCGCGACCGGACCGACCGGCGCCGCCGGCGCAGGCGGTGCGCAGGGCCCGGCCGGTGCGGCCGGCGTCAAGGGCGACAAGGGCGACGCCGGTGCCAGAGGCGACAAGGGCGACAAGGGCGCGCCCGGTCGCGACGCGATCGTCACCTGCACGATCAGAAGCAGCAGAGTCACGTGCAAGGTCACGTACTCCAGCAGAAGCGCCAGCAGCCGCTCAGCCGTCAAGCCGTCGAGCAAGGCGACGCTGGTGCGCAACGGCCGCACGTACGCGCACGGCAGCGTGCGCAGCCTGCGCGCGACGCGCGCCGTCAAGCGCGGCAAGTACACGCTGCGCGTCGGCAGCGGCCGCAGCGCAGCGCAGTTCGCGGTGACGATCCGCCGTTAGGACGCACCGCACCGTCGCGCGTGGCTCCCGCCGCGCGCGACGAGCGAGGCCGGCGACTCAGCCGAGCAGCAGCGGCAGGACCTGCTCACGTACCGCCGCGTCGAAGCTGGCGCGGCGGTACGGGGTCAGCAGGACGGCGGCGCGGGCGGTGTAGTCGTCGTCGTCGGCATCGAGCGCGCTGCGCAGCGCCGTCGCGAGGTCGTCGCTGACGAGGCGCGAATCGAGCTGCCGCGCGATCTCGCGCGCTGGATATGCCCCCGGCGACGGCGTCGTCACCAAGCGGCAGCCGTCGGCGAGCGCCTCCAGTTGGGCGATCCCGTGGTCTTCGCGCAGCGGCGCGGCGACGAACACGCGAGCGCGCCGCAACAGCGCCCGATACTCGTCCGCAGCGAGCAGCCCAGCTCCCTCGGCGCCTTCGCCGAGCGGCCCGTTCCGGCCGGCGACGAGCAGCCGCTCGCCCGGTCGGCGCACCTCGCGCCAAGCGGCGAGGATCCGGTCGAGGCCCTTCTTGACGGGATCGGCTGCGTAGGCGACGGCGGCGATGTCGCGCTCGGCGGCGGCCGCGTCCGCTGCGGGCGGCTCGCCGGGCGCGGCGGAGCCCGCTCCCGCGCCCGACGGCTCGACCGGCACCGGCAGCACGACCGCCGGCGTCGCGTCGCGGACGCTCGCGGGCAGCGGGGCGAGGCTGCCGTCGCTCATCGGCAGCAGCAGTTGGGCGGCCGCCATCCGACGCCGCTCGACGGGACGCTGCCAGAAGCCGTCGTGGCCGCGGCGGTTGTCGGCCGCGGGCGAGTCGAACCAGATCGCGCCTGGGCGCGGCGCCAGCAGGGATGCCGTCGAGGAGCTGTAGATCACGCCGCGCGGGGCGTGCTCGCGGATCCCGCGCAGGGCGGCGGCGCGGCAGGCGCGGGCTTGCACGAGGTCGGTCAGCGCGAACGTGCGCACGCGCGGGACCGGTCCCGCGGACGCCACCTCCACGCGCGCGCCCGCGCGCGCGATCGCGGCGGCGAGCTGCTCGTCGGCGCCGCGCCAGCCGGCGGTCGTCCCGAGCGCGACGATCAGGACGTCGGCGCCACCGCTCAACGCGCCGTCGTCTCCTCCATGTCCCACACCTCGTTGGAGCGGAAGCCGGGGGTGCGGATCAGCTTGATCGCCTTCAACGGCGAGGTCCGCTCGACGTAGTAGCGCACGCCGTCACGTCCCTCGATCGCGGTCACGGCCGCGTCCTGGCGGCGCCACGAGAGCGCCCAGATGATCCCGAAGCCGGTCGCGATCGCCGCCACCTGCGGGAAGAGGAACGCCAGCCCACCCGCGACGACGGTGCACGCCAGCAGCGGCCAGAGACGGTTCACGAGCACGCGCGCCGGGCTCACCTCCGGCAGCGACTGCGACGATCTCGCGTCCGCCAGCAGCCGCGCGATCGGCGGCGAGGTCTCCGCGCGTCTGCCGAGCACGACGCCGATGCCGGCGGCGATGATCCACCAGCCGGCGGCGAACGGGACCAGCAGCGGGTCGTCGGCGCGACTGGCGGCGAAGGCGGTCAGCGCGGCGAGCACCGTCGCCGCCGCGGCGCTCGTCAACACGGTCGCCTTGAGGAAGTCCGTGAAGCGCATCGCAGCCCGCCCGGCCGGCTCAGGTGCCGGAGTCGTCCGCGAGCAGCAGGTCGAGCAGGTGGCGCACGCCGTCGGTCCCGTCGACGACGAGGTCGGCCTCCTCGGCCAGCTCGCTCGGACCCTCCTCGGACGCGACGCAGACGCGCAGCGCGTGCCGCAGTCGCCCCTCGGCGAGCAGTTCGCCGAGCGCGCGGAAGGCGTCGAGGTCGGTCACGTCGTCGCCGACGTAGATCGCGGCGTCCAACTCGGCGCCGTCGAGGAAGCTGAGGATCCCGGCGCCCTTGTCCATCCGCACCGGCGGGCGGACCTCGAGCACCTTGCGGCCCCAGTGCGTGCGCAGTCCGCTCTGCTCGGCGCGACCGGCGATCGTGTCGATCGCCGCGCGCGCGGCCTCCTCGTCTGGCGCGCCGCGCCAGTGGAACGCGACGATCGAGCCCTTGTCCTCGATCCGCACCCGCAGCCGTCGCAGCTCGGCGTTGTCCGCCTCGCGCCCGAACGCCTGGATCCGCCTGCTCCAGTCGCGCACGGCGGGATCCTGCACGGTCTCGGTCGAGCCCGCGCGCAGCAACTCGGTGCCGTGGCTGCCGATGTAGGAGATCGTCCCGATCGAGACGATCCGGCGCGCGTCGGAGGCGCGCCGTCCGCTGACGCAGGCGACGACCCCGAAACGGCGCGCGATCTCGATCAGCAGCGAGCGCGTCGCCTCCGGGATGTGGGCGTCGTCGGCGTAGCGCACGATCGGCGCGAGCGTGCCGTCGATGTCGAGCAGGACGGCCGTGCCTCTGGGGTCAGCCCGCAGGGGACCGAGCGCCGCGGCGAGCTGCGCGTCGGATGCTTCCGCCGTCGGTCTGGCGGGGGTCACCCGACCTAGTATGGCGACCGCGCCTCGCGGCCGTCCCTGGCCGGTCCGGCTGCAACGGCGCTGTCAGGCGCGAAGGTCGGCCGCAACGGCGGTGAGCGGCTCCGCGCCGCAGTGCCGGGGGCGCCGGGCGCTGGCCTGCTCGCGCCGCTACCGTCGCGCCGCGAGCCGGCGCTCGTACTGCTCGCGCTGCTGCTCGTTCGCGCCCGGTCCCGGCTGCATGCGCAGCTCGCGCGGGCCGATCGGCTCGCCGCAGTGGCTGCAGTGCAGGCGCGGCGCGGCGACGTGGCCGCAGACGGTGTGGACGTGCTCGACCGGCGGCCCGGCCTCGCCCGCGGTGTACTTGTCGCCCCACTGCACGAGTGCGAGCAGGACCGGCCGCAGGTCGCGGCCCTTGTCGGTCAGGCGGTACTCGGGCGGGTCGCCGTCGCGCTCCAGCACGCCGTGCTCGACGAGCGTCGCGAGGCGGTCGCTGAGGATGTTGCTGGCGACGCCGAGGCTGCGTCTGATCTCCTCGAAGCGGCGGTTGCCGAGCGACACGTCGCGCAGCACCAGCAGCGTCCAGCGCTCGCCGACGATCGCGAGCGTGCGGGCGATCGAGCAGTTCTGGTCGTCGAAGGCGCGGTAGGGCATCTCGACCACCCATTCTACCGGTTCGCCCTTGCAAATTGCAACGAGTGCGCCTACGGTGCTTCGAGTCCGTAGTTGCAAAATGCAAGCTGGAGGCAGGCCCATGCCCGTCGCGCAGCGCCCCGGGCGCGTGCTCGCAATCGTCTCGATCGCCGTCTTCATGGCGAGTCTCGACCTCTTCATCGTCAACATCGCGATGCCCGAGCTGGCGCGCGACTTTCCCGGCAGCGGGCTCAACAGCCTCTCCTGGATCCTCAACGCCTACGCGATCGTGTTCGCCGCGCTGCTGGTCCCGGCCGGTCGTATCGCCGACCGCATCGGCCGCCGCAGAGCGTTCGTCGGCGGGCTCGCGCTCTTCACGCTCGCCTCCGCGCTGTGCGGGATCGCGCCGTCGGTCGAGCTGCTCGTCGCCGCGCGCGTCGTGCAGGCGGTCGGCGCCGCGTTCCTGATGCCGACCTCGCTGGCGCTGCTGCTGCCGGCCTTCGCGCCCGAGAAGCGGCCCGTCGCGATCGGCGTGTGGGCGGCCGTCGGCGGAGTCGCCGCCGCCGCGGGCCCGCCGCTCGGCGGACTGCTGGTGGAGATCGACTGGCGGCTCGTCTTCCTCGTCAACGTGCCGGTCGGGATCGCCGCCGTCGTGCTCGCCGCGCGCAACCTGCAGGAGGCGCGCGACCCCGAAGCGAGACATCCCGACCTGCTCGGCACGGTCCTGCTGATCGCCGGGATCGGGCTGCTGTCGCTCGGCCTCGTGCAGGCGCCTGAGTGGGGCTGGGGCGACCCGCGCACGCTCGCCGTGCTGGCCGCGGCGGTCGTCGGGATCGTCAGCTTCGTCGTCCACTGCGCCGTCGGCGCCGCGCCCGTCGTCGAGCTGTCGATGATCCGCGTACGGTCGTACGCACTCGCGAATCTGGCGATCCTGCTGTTCATGACCGCGTTCGCCGCGACGCTGCTCGCGAACGTGCTGTTCCTGACCGAGGTGTGGCAGTGGTCGGTGCTGCGCGCCGGTGTCGCGCTCACGCCCGGGCCGATCTTCGCCGCGCTGTTCGCGGTGCCGGGCGGCAGACTCGCCGTCAGATACGGCCAGCGCAACGTCGCCGCGATCGGCGCGCTGCTGTTCGCCGCCAGCGCCGCCTCGACGGCGCTGCGGATGCAGGCCGAGCCGGTCTACGCGTCGGTCCTGCTGCCGGCCTGGTGCATCGGCGGCATCGGCGTCGGGCTGACGCTCTCGACGCTGTCGAGCGCCGCCGCCTCCTCGCTGCCGCCGGCCCGCTTCGCGACCGGCTCCGCGGTCTTCACGATGTCGCGCCAGGTCGGCGCGGTGCTGGGCGTCGCGATCCTCGTCGCGCTGCTCGGCAACGACTCCCGCACCGCCTCTGCGGCCGCCGCGCTGCACACGTTCAGAGAGGGCTGGTGGTTCATCGCCGCCGTCGCGGCGCTCGCCTCGGTCGCCGCCCACTCGATCGGACGGATCACGTTGCCCAAGCCGGTCGCCGCGGCGGTGCCGACGCCGGAGTCGCGTGCGTCCGCGGCCGTCGTGTAGCCGACACGCGGGAGTTCCCACGGCGGCGCCGCCCTGCCGCGCGCTGTCGTGGAACTCCCAATGGATGCGTCAGCATTCACAGGGCCAGCGCGCCGAGCACTTCCTCCCACCAGGAGCGCTCGGCGTCGGTCGGCGCCGCGCGCGCCTTGCGGCGGACCCACTCGCTCAGCAGCTGCTCGCGGCCGAGCGCGAGCACCGGACCGGTGACGGCGTAGTAGCCGTCGTCGAGCACGACGAGCGAGCCCGGCATGTCGCGGCGGGTGCGCAGTCTGTCGACGACGTCGCGACCCGCGACGTGCGTGACCGTGACCGGATCGCCGTCGCGCTCCTGCACCCACGGCCGCACGTGGAAGACCGGTGCGTGGCCCTCGGGGATCCGCTTCGGCCGCGGTCTCGGGCCGATCGGGCCGGTGCGCCAGCGGTCGGTCAGCTCGCGCATCCCCGGCAGCGCCTCGCGCCGGATCAGCACGTGCAGCGTGTCGCCGACGTGGACTCTGGTGGAGCCGCGCGGGGGAACGGCCTGCTCCTCGCGGACGATCAGGTTGACGACCGCCTGGCGCGGCAGCTCCAGGTCGCGGATCCGCATGTCGACGATCGCGTCGCCGGGCAGCACCGCGTACTCGACCGAGTCGGCGCCGAGCTGGCGGATCGTGCCGGTCTCCGACAGCGCGCTCGTCGTCAGCGTCGGTGCGTCGGCGGTCGCGCCGAGGCGCTTGGCGAGCGCCTCGAACGTCGAGCCCTGCAGCACCGTCGACAGCAGCACGGCGAAGAAGACGATGTCGAAGAAGTCGGAGCTGTTGTGCACGCCCGCGAGCACCGGGAAGGTCGCCAGCACGACGGGCACGGCGCCGCGCAGGCCGGCCCAGCCGAGCACGGTGCGGTCCTTGGCGTCGAAGCCGCGCCCGGCCGCGACGAACGCGGCGATCGGGCGCGCGACGAACGCCAGCACCAGCGCGAGCACGGTCCCCTCGATCCAGATGTCGCCGAACTGGCTCGGGAAGACGAGCAGGCCGAGCACGAGGAACATCGTCAGCTGCGCGACCCACGCGAGCCCCTGGTGAAACGACGTGATCGTGTGCTTGGCGGGGATGTGCGCGCTGCCGAGCGCGAGCCCGGCGAGGTAGACGGCGAGGAAGCCGGAGCCGTGCAGCGCGTCGGCGGCGCCGAACGCGAGCGCCGCGGAGGCGATCGAGGCGACGGGGTAGAGGCCGGGCGTCGCGAGCTGGAAGCGCTGGAACAGCTGAACCGCCCCGAGCCCGACGATCGCGCCGATCGCGACGCCGATCCCGACCTCGGTCACGAACAGCCACAGCATGTCGACGATCCCGTAGTCCGGCTTCTGGATCCAGTCGATGAAGCCGACCACGAGCAGCACCGCGATCGGGTCGTTCATGCCGGCCTCGCCCTCCAGCGTGCGGCCGAGCTTTCTCTTCAGCGCCGAGCCGCGCAGCAGCGCGAAGATCGCCGCGCCGTCGGTCGAGGAGACGATCGCGCCCAGCAGCAGCCCCTCCAGCAGCGTGAAGTCGAACAGCCACGTCGCCGCCAGGCCGCAGATCGCGGCCGTGATCAGCGTGCCGAACAGCGCGAGGCTGACGACGTTGCGCAGGACCGGACGGATCTCGCCGAAGCCGGCGGTCAGGCCGCCCTCGAAGAGGATCAGCGCGAGCGCGGCGATCCCGATCTCGCGCGCCAGCTCGTAGTCGTTGAAGGCGACCCAGCCGAGTCCGTCGGAGCCGACGGCCATGCCGACGCCGAGAAACAGCACCAGGGAGGGCAGCCGCAGCCGGCCCGCGAGCAGCGAGGCTGCGATGCCGGCGAACAGCAGCGCACCGAAGATCAGGATGAGGTGGCCGTCCGCCATGCGACGAACCCTTTCAAGCTCGGCCGCGTTTTGCCTTTAGCCTTCGGGCGAATGGCCTCCTCCCCGCGTCCTCCCAGAGCACCGCGCAAGCCGCACGCCGAGATCGACCTCGACGCGCTCGACGACAAGGAGCTCGAGGCGGAGGGCCTGCGCGACGTCGTGCTCGACAACGCGAATCTCGCCAATCGCCGCGGTGTGCGGGTGCTGGTCGAGCGCGCGCGGCTGCACGGCTGTCGCATGACCGGGATCCAGCTGGCCGAGTCGACGTTGCGCGACGTCGTGATCGAGGACAGCCGCGTCGACCTCGCCGCCTTCCGCGTGTCGAGATTCGAACGCGTCGTCTTCCGCCGCTGCCAGCTGCAGGAGCTGGATCTCGTCGAGGCCGAGCTGAGCTCGGTCGTGTTCGACGACTGCGACCTCAGCGGCGCGGACTTCTCGCACGCGAGGTTCCGCCTCAGCGAGATGCGCGGCTGCACGCTCGACGCGATCGTCGGCGCCGAGCGCCTGCGCGGCGTCGCGATGCCGTGGACCGATGTCGTCGGCCTCGCCGGCACGCTGGCCGCGGCGATCGGGATCGGCGTGCTCGAGAACGATCAGGAGGACTGAGAGAACGGGTTCAGCCCGTGCTCCAGCGCGCCCTTGACGCTCGCGTCGAGCGCGTTGACGCGAGCGAGCGCGAGCGCCTCCGCTGACGCGAAGCGGCGGCCCGGCGCCGTGTCCGGGCCGTGGTGCGACAGCACGCAGTGCAGCAGCGCCAGCAGCCGCTCGTCGCTCAGCTGCGGGGTCTGCGCCGCGCGCTGCTCCAGCATCCGCGCGCCGATCTGCACGTGGCCCAGCAGCCGGCCCTCGTCGCTGACGCCGAACTCGGCGCCGTAGGTGAACTCGCGCGTCTTGCCGATGTCGTGCACGAGCGCCGCCGTCACGAGCAGGTCGGAGTCCAGCCGCACGTGCAGCAGGCAGGTCTCCTGCGCGAGCGTCGCGACCGCGACGGTGTGCTCCAGCAGCCCGCCGAGGTAGGCGTGGTGGCCGTTGCGCGTGCACGGCGCGCGCCGCCACGCGGCACGCAGCTCGCCGTCGCCGAGCAACTGCGCCAGCAGCGCCTTGTAGCCGGGGTCGTAGACCTCGCGTGCAAGGTGTTCGAGGAAGCCGTCCAGCTCTTCCATGTCGCGGTAGGCGCTCGGCAGGAACGCGGCCGGGTCGGCCTCGCTCGCGTCCGCTCTGGCGATCGCGCGCAGCTCGATCTGCAGCTCGTCGCGGAAGCGCTCGACGAGCCCGGAGACGCGCACGAGGTCGCCGCGCTCGAAGCGGCCGGCGAGCAGGTCGGCGTCTCTGAAGGCGCGTGCCTGGACGGTGCCGGTGCGGTCGCGCAGCTCGACTGCGAGGTACGGCGTGCCGGCGCGGCTGAGCAGGCGATCCTTGCGCGTGCAGGCGAAGACGCCGTCGATCTGCTGACCGGGACGCAGTGCACTGACGCTGACGGAGGCTGCCACCCGCCCATCATGTACTACTTTGGGTCGATGCAGCCATTGCAATGGGAACGCCGACCGGACGGGCTCCGCGCCCCCGCCCTCGTCTGCGCGTTCAAGGGCTGGAACGACGCGGGCGACGCAGCCACGACCGCGCTCCAGTTCGTCGGGACCGCACTCGGCGCCACGCGCTTCGCGACGATCGACCCCGAGGAGTTCTTCGACTTCCAGGCCACGCGCCCGCAGGTCAAGCTCGTCGACGGCATCACGCGCGAGATCGAGTGGCCCGAGGTCGAGATCTACGAGGCGCGCGTGCCGCGCGCCCCGCGCGACCTGATCCTGCTGACCGGCAGCGAGCCGTCGATGCGCTGGCGCGGCTTCACCCAGCTGATCCTCGACCTCGCCGAGGTGCTCGGCGTGCAGATGGTCGTCTCGCTCGGCGCGCTGCTGGCCGACGTCGCCCACTCGCGCCCGATCGGCATCAGCGGCCTGTCGTCGGATCCGATCCTCGTCGAGCGGCTGCAGCTGACGCCGACGACCTACGAGGGCCCGACCGGGATCGTCGGCGTGCTGCAGGCCGCCTGCAGCAGAGCGGCGATCCCGTCCGCGAGCCTGTGGGCGTCGGTTCCGCACTACATCGCCTCGGCGCCGAACCCGAAGGCGGCGCTCGCGCTCGTGCGCAAGCTCGAGGGCCTCGTCGGCGTCTCCGTCGACGCGACCGAGCTGGAGTCGGCCTCCTCCGACTACGAGCGCCAGGTCAACCTCGCGGTCCAGAGCGATCCCGACGTGCAGGCCTTCGTCGAGCGGCTGGAGAGAGCCGCCGACGAGGAAGACGCGCCGATCGACCCGACCGAGCTGCCGTCCGGCGACCGCCTCGCCAGCGACTTCATGAAGTTCCTCAAGCAGCGCGGGTCCGAGGGCGGGCCAGGCCGCCAGTAGCCGCGCGCAGGATCTTCTCGGGTCGTTTCCAGCTCGGTAACGACTTCTCTCCAAGCGTTCACAACCTACCCGGCGGTGGGTGGGAAGGTGGCGCGGTTTGCCCATTGTGAGGCTAGGAGAGCAGCACCCGTGACTCATCCACTTTCCGCGCGCCGGCCCGCGCGTGGGCTGATCGCCGCCGGCGCCGCTGCGCTGGCGCTCGGCCTCGCCGGCGCGAGTGCCGCCGACGCCTCGACGCTGTACGCGGTCGGCGGCTTCGACACCACCGCCCAGGTGATGCCGGTCGACCTCGGCACCAACACGCTCGGCGACCCGATCCCGATTCCGGGCGTCAGATGGGCGACCCCCAACGCGGAGGCGCTCTCGCCGGACGGCAGAACGCTGCTCGTCGTCGGCGAGGCCGACACCCCCAACGGCTTCATGATCGCGATCGACACCGCGACGAGAACTGGCAGCGCGCCGATCGTCTCGACCGTGCTGAACAAGGCCCAGGCCGTCGCGTTCACGCCGGACGGCAGAACGGCGTACATCGCCGGCACGACCGGCGTCACGCCGTACGACGTCGCGACCGGAGCGCTCGGCACGACGATCGTGCCGGCCGGCATGGACGCCGGCGGCGCGTGGTCGGTCGCCGTCTCGCCCGACGGGTCACGCGTCTTCGCGGGCACGTACGGCAGAATGAACGTCATCGACGTCGCGACCAACACGGTCGTCGGCGGCCCGATCGTGAGCAGCGCCCTCGGCACCGACAGAAGATCGATCGCTGTCGGCAGCGGCCCGACCGTCTTCGTCGGCACCTCGGGCACGAACGTCGTCCGCTTCGACAACGCGACGAGCGCGTTTCTGACGCCGCTCACGCTCCCGACGCCGTTCGAGGACTTCGACCTGGCGCAGGACGGCAGCACGCTGTGGGCGCTCAGCGGCAACAGCCAGGCGACATGGCTCTCGCCGCTCGATCCCGCCACCGGCGCCGAGGGCACCCGCAGAGACCTGCTGCCGATCAAGAACGCGGGCAGGATCGCGATGTCGCCCGACGAGCGCACGGCGTACGTCACGTCGGTCTTCAGACTGGTCCCGGTCGACGTCGAGTCGGGGGCGCAGGCGGCCGCGATCACGCTGCCGCAGGCCCCGAAGGACCTGGTCGTCTCGGCCACGACCGAGGATCCAGACGCGTCGGCAGTGCCGACGATCTCGACCGACCTGCCGTCGCAGTCGAGCGTCGTCGGCGACCCGACCAACCCGACGCTGAAGCTGACCGTCGCGCAGCTGGACGAGAACGGCGACCCGGTGCCGTCCGACGAGCTGAGCGTCCGTGCCAGCGCCACGAGAGCGTTCATCCCGGCCAGCGGCATCGTCGTCACGGGCAGCGGCGCGACGCGCACGGTCTCCTTCAGCCCGCTGACGGCCGGCTACGCGCAGGTCTCGTTCACGGTCACCGGTCGCGGCGGCAAGAGCGCGACGACGCAGGTCAACTACGGCGCGTCGATCGCGACGACGCCGACGAGCCGTGTGCTGCAGGGCTACGGCGACGCGTCGACCGGCGTCAACGTCGGCGACGACTGGACGATCGTGGCCGACGACGAGAGAACGATCGGGCTCTTCGATCTCTCCGTCTCCGGCCCCGCGGTGAAGACGTGGGACAACTTCGGCATCGTGCGCGAGCCGGACTGGGAGTCCTCCGCGCGCGCCGGCGACATGTACTACGTGCTCGGCTCGCACGGCAACACGCAGGTCGGCCTCGCCGACCCGGACCGTCAGATCGTCGCCTCGGCGAGAATCAGCGGCAGCGGCGACGACACCGAGCTGACGCCGGCCGGCACCTTCACCGGCCTGTTGAGAGACATGATCGCCTGGGACCGCGCGAACGCGAACCGCCTCGGTCTCTGGAACGGCCCGATCGGGCCGACGGTCACGAGCGAGTCAGCCGTCAACATCGAGGGCGCCGAGTTCGCGCCGAACTCGTCCTCGACGCTCTATCTGGGTCTGCGCACTCCGGTGACGCCGCAGACGGGCAGCGGCAAGGCGATCATCGTGCCGTGGACGAACGTCGACCGCGCGCTCCGCGGCAAGGACGACAGAGCGGCCTTCGGCGACCCGATCCTGGTCGACCTCGACGGCCTCTCGATCCGTGAGATCCGCAAGAACGCCAGCGGTCAGTACGTGATCCTCGCCAACACCAACGCCAACACCGGCGGCGCGCTGTTCAGCTGGAGCGGCGACCGGGCCGACGCGCCGGTGCGGCTGACGACGGTCGTGCCGCAGAGCAACGAGCAGCACGCCGACGACCCCGGCGCGTGGGAGGGCATCGCGAAGCTGCCCGACGTGCTGACCCCCGGCGCCCCGATCAGACTGATCATGGACCAGGGCGAGGAGAAACTCTACCTGCCCGACATCGAGACGAAGAACAAGCAGAACTCCGACGTGCAGCTGAAGAAGTCGCGCACCGACGTCTTCACGCTCGCCGGCAACGTCGGCGCGGTTGCGCAGGCGACGGCGCCGACGTTCGCGACCCAGGCGGCCGGCACCGTCGGCGGCGGCCAGTGGGTCACGGTCACCAACACCGGCGCGCAGAAGCTGACCGTCGAGCGCGCGTTCGTGTTCGCCGACGAGGAGGCCTCCGCGGGCGACTTCATCGCCGGTCAGGACACCTGCGCCGGCACGACGGTCGGGCTCGGCGAGAGCTGCAGAGTGCTGGTCCGCTTCGCCCCCGCGCGTGAGGACGCGACCTCGACGGCGAGCCTGGTGCTGAAGGCGAACGTCGCCGGCGGCGAGGTGCGCGTGCCGCTGACCGGGACGAGCACGGAGCTGCCCGCGGGCAGAGACGGCGCGGACGGCAGAGACGGTGCGGATGGCGACACCGGCGCGCAGGGTCCGAAGGGCGACGCCGGGACGCAGGGTCCCAGGGGCGACGCCGGGACGCAGGGTCCCAGGGGCGACAACGGGACGCAGGGTCCGAAGGGTGACGCCGGCGCGCAGGGCTCGAAGGGCGACGACGGCGCGACGGGTCCGAGCGGCGCGACGGGCGCCAAGGGCGATAACGGCGCGCAGGGTCCCGGCGGCGCGGCCGGTCCGGCGGGTCCGGAGGGTGGCAGAGGCGCTCAGGGTGCGCAGGGTCCGAAGGGCGCCAAGGGCGATCCGGGCAGAGTGACGTGCTCGGTCAGAAGAGCCGGGGTCAGAGTGTCGATCTCGTGCAAGCAGAGAACGTCGGCCAGCAGAGCGGCGGGCAAGAAGGCGCGGCTGGTGCGCGCCGGCCGCACGTTCGCAAGCGGTCGCCTCGGCGCGCTGAAGCTGACGCGTTCGCTGAAGGCCGGTCGCTACACGCTGGTGATCGGCAGCGGCACGACGCAGCGCACGACGGTCGTCACCGTCGCGCGCGCGATCAAGCGCTGAGCGACGACACGCGTGGGGCGCCGCCGGCGTCCCACGCGCCGCTCACGCACGGCCGCGACGCAGCACCGCGTCGCGGCCGTCGCGGCGTCTCACCCGCTGACGATCGCCGTTCCGACCGTGAATCTCGACACGATCACGCCGGGCGTCACGAGGCCGTTGCCGCCACGGTAGGTGAAGCGCAGGCGGTAGTTGCCGGCCCTTCTGGCGGTGAACTTCGCCCCGAACGCGCCGTCGCCGTTGATCCGCGCGCGGCCGAGGCCGCGGAACGGGCCACCGGGCCCGGCGAGCGCGACGCTGACGATCCCCGTCGCTGCCCCGCCCTCGCGGATCTGGCAGAAGACCTGGAAGTCCGGCCCGCTTCTGTCGGTGTAGCGCACGACGCTGAGGTCGAACGGCGCGACGACGCGCACGTGCAGCGGCGCGCTCCACGGCGTCTGCACGCCGTCGGCGGCGTCGCGCGCGACGACGGTGTATCTGCCGGGGCCGGGGAACAGCAGGGAGGCGGTGCCGTTGGTCGCGTTGAATCGCGCGGTCGACGATCTGCCGCGCAGCGAGCCGTCGCGTCTGAGTCTCCCGTTCAGCGCGAAGCGGATCTCGCGCGCCTGCGAGCCCGGGTCGACCTGGACCGGCAGCGCCAGCGGCTTGCGCGCCGCGGAGCCGGGGTCGCGCAGTTCGAAGCGCCCGACTCTGCCGAGCACGACTCTGCCCGCGACGTTGAACGGGAACGTGACCGCGGGGCCGATCGGCGCCGCGCAGGCGGTGTCGGTCGCGGCGAATGTCGTCACAGCGACGCCGTAGGCGCCGTTGCCGCGGAAGAACGTCTGCAGCGTCGAGGGCTGGGCGGCGTCGGCGCACACGACCGGGTTCGCCGCCTGTCTGCCGCCGGGCCCGGTGATCGCGACCGCGTAGCGCGTGCCCGGGTCGGCCGTCACGCCGACCTGCGGGCGCAGGTTGCGCAGCGCCGGCGGCGAGGCCGGCGCGATCGCGACAGGTCTGCCGTCGTCGCCGCTGACGGTGACCGCGACGGCGCCGGCGGAGGCGGCCGTGGCGGCCAATCCGCCCCCGGCGACTGCGAGCGCGGCGAGCAGCTGGATCGGACGTGTCTGGCGCATCTCTGCTCCTCCGGAGGCGTGGTGTCAGGAGGTCTCCTGCCCGGCTCCGCCCCGGAGGATGCGCGGATCTGGCCGAATCGGCGAGTTCGGCTACCGCTCCGCCGCGGGGCAGACGAGGCGGTAGTCGCAGATCGCGCAGGCGCTGAACGACGGGGTCGGCTCGAAACCCTGCGAGAGGATCCCCTCGGCGACCTCGCGCGCGATCTCCTCGATCCAGTCGCGGTCGCCGGAGTCGCGCTCGACCGGCACCTTCGCGTCGTCGAGCACGTAGTAGTAGGCGCCGCGCGCGGCCTCGAACTGCCATGCCTCGCGCGCGGCGACCGCGTACAGCGACAGCTGCACGTCGCGGTCCAGCTGGTCGCGCGTCTTCGGCGGCCCGGTCTTGTAGTCGATCAGCTCGAAGCCGCCCTCGGGCAGCTTGTCGACGCGGTCGACGCGGCCGCGCAGCAGGTGCGGGCCGACTCTGAAGGAGAATGATCTCTCGAACGCGACCGGCTGCGACGGCTCCTCCTGGAAGCGCTCGAAGTAGCGCGTCAGCGCCGAGGTCGCCTTGCCGCGCAGCTGGATCTCCTGCTCGGAGCCGCCGAAGCCGCCGCGGCGCCAGCCGGCCTCCAGCAGGCCCATCATCGCCCCCAGCGTCGGCGGCTCGTCGTGGCCGGAGCCGTGGAAGCGCTCCAGCACCTGGTGCACGAGGATCCCGAAGCGCTGGTTCAGCGTCGGCTCCTGCGGGATCCGGAAGACGCGCGCGAACTTGTACTTCAGCGGGCAGGTGCGGTAGGTGTCGATGTCGGAGGCGCTCAGCATCACGCCGTCGCCGCGGCGCGGCAGGAACGGCTCCAGCGTCGGCTCCTCGCGCGCCGCGATCGCAGCCGCGCGCGTTCTGTCGTCGCGGTCGGCGTCGAGCAGCCACTCGTCCAGCGGCGAGGTGGCGAGGATGTCGCGCTGCTCGCTGGTGATCGCCGACGCCAGCCGCGCGTTGACCTCCGCCAGCGCGTCCGCGACGGTGTGGTCGTCGGAGCGCTCGATCAGCGCCGCCAGCTTGACGACCTCGAGGTAGCGCACGATCGCGTGCGAGACGTCGAGGTCGGTGTCGAAGCGCAGCTCGC
This sequence comes from Conexibacter sp. CPCC 206217, assembly GCF_030646165.1. Taxonomy (GTDB): domain Bacteria; phylum Actinomycetota; class Thermoleophilia; order Solirubrobacterales; family Solirubrobacteraceae; genus Conexibacter. The sequence continues at coordinate 15,544 of NZ_JAUTDO010000013.1, forward strand.
CGATCCGGGTGCCGGTGCGCTTGATCGTCTCCAGCAGCTCGTCGCGCAGGATCCGGTAGGTCGAGTGCAGCGACTCGGCCGGGCCGAACAGCTCCTCCGCGCGCTCCTCCCAGCGCCCGGCGACGGCCGCGCGCGCCTCCTCCGCGAACGGCGACGGCGGCTGCGCGGCGCCGCGGTCGCTCGCCTGCGGGTGGACCAGCACGAGGCGGTCGCGCGTGCGCGTCATCGCGACGTGCAGCAGGCGCCGCATCTCCGCAACGTGCGCGTCGTGGTCGCCCTCCGGCAGCGTCTCCTTCATCAGCGCCGGCGCGATCGGCTCCAGCGTGCGCGTGTGCGCGCCCGGCATTCCGGCCGCGTGCAGCCCGAGCACGTAGACGTGGTCGAACTCGAGTCCCTGCGCCGACTGCATCGACATCACCTGCACGCCGCGCACGGTCGCGGGCGGCGGCTCCTCCTCCTCGCGCAGGCCGGCCTCCGCGGCGGCGGCGATCGAGCGTGCGAACTCGCGCGGCGTCGCCTGCGGCTGGCGCTGCGTGAAGGCGGTCGCCAGCTCGCCGAAGCGGGCCAGCCCGCGCAGCCGCTCGACGACCTCCGCCTGCGCGCTGAAGAGCTGCTGGCGGCGCAGCCCGAGCCGCTCGATCAGGCGGTGCACGAAGAGGTCCGGCCGCATCGTGTCGAGCGCGCCGACGGCCGAGCGGTAGAGCGTCAGGAACATCCGGATGCGGTCGCGCGCCTCGGGCGGGATCTGCGGCGACTCGAGCGCCGCGGCCAGCGCGCCGACCATGTCGAGCTTGCGCCGGCGGGCGATCTGCGTGCAGCGCGCGAGGTCGACGGAGCGCAGCTCGATCGGCGGCCGAGCAAGCGCTCGGACGACCGCGGGCGCGTCGGCCGGGTCGACCAGCAGGCGCAGCCACGCGAGCAGGTCGCGCACCTCCGAACGCTGGAAGAAGGCCGCCTCGCCGACGAGCCGGTGGCCGACCGCGCGCTCCTCGAGCGCAACCCCGACCGCTTGCCCCTCGCGCGCGATCGAGCGCACCAGCACCGCGATCCGCTCCGGCGGCACGCCCTCGCGGCCGATCAGCCGCTCGACGTCGGCCGCGACCGCCTGCGCCTGCGCGCGCTCGTTCGCCGCGCGCCAGAACGCGACCTCGCCGCCGAGCGGTCCGTCGAGGCGCTTCTCGATCCGGTCCTCCAGCGGCGCGACGACCGCGCAGGCGGCGTCCAGCACGCGCTGCGGGCAGCGGAACGAGTGCTCCAGCCGCACGACCGTCGCGTCGGGCAGTTCGGCCTGGAAGTCGCGCAGGTTCTTCGTCGCGGCGGCGCGCAGGCGCGTGATCGCCTGGTCGTCGTCGCCGGCCGCGGTGATGTTGCCGTGCTCGGCGGCGAGCAGCCGCAGCAGCAGCCCGTGCGCGAAGTTCGGCTCCTGCACGTCGTCGACGAGCAGGTGGCGGTAGCGCGCCGCCACACGTGCCCGCACGTGCGGGTGGTCGCGCAGCAGCCTCAGCGCGCCGATCACGAGGTCGCCGGAGTCGAGCGCGCCCTGCTCGGCGAGCATCCGGTCGTGCGCCAGGTAGATCGCCGCGAACTCGCGCTCGCGCGCCCCGCGCGAGCGCTCGGCGTCGGAGATCCGCGCGGCCGCGGCGCCGTCGCCCTGCGCCATGTAGTCGTCGCCGGTCGGGTGCAGCTCGTCATCGCCGCCGCCGCCGAGCGACTCGGCCCACGCGGCGTACTCCTCGGGGCCGATCAGCTCGTCCTTGAGGCGATCGATCCGGCGCACGAACGAGGCGACGAGCGCGGCCGGGTTGCCGCGGAAGTCGTGGCGGCGGATCGTCAGCTCGTCGATCCGCTCCAGCAGCATCGCGAGCCGGTCCGCGCGCCCGACGGCGACCGCGAACGGATCTATCCCGCCCTCCAGCGCCTCCTCGCGCAGCAGCCGCGCGCAGAAGGCGTGGATCGTCATCACCGCCAGCTCCTCGTACGGACCCTGGACGGCATCCTCGACGTGGCGGCGCAGCACGTCGGCCGAGCGCTCCGACAGCGCCAGCGCCAGCAGCGTCTCCGGCGCCTCGCCCTGCTCGACCAGCCAGGCGATCCGCGCGACGAGCGTGCGCGTCTTGCCGCTGCCGGCGCCGCCGACGATCAGCAGCGGTCCGCCACGGTGAGTGACGGCCGCTCGCTGAGCGGAAGAGAGACCGTCGTGCTTCGCACAGGACACCCTGCAAGTATGCCGTCGATGGAGACCTCCGGCACGGCGCTCGACGCCGACTGGCCCGGCGCCTGCCGCGCCGCGGCGACCGCGTTGCGCGGGATCCTGCGTGACGCCCCGCGCACGCGCGAGCGCGCCGTCGAGACCGGCCAGCGCGGCGAGGGCGGCGACCGCACGCTCGTGATCGACCGCTGCGCGGAGGACGCGGTCTTCGCCCAGCTCGACCTGCTGCACGCCGCGGGCCATCGCTTCACCGCCGTCTCGGAGGAGCGCGGCGAGGTCGGCTACGGCGGCGGGCCGGTGCGCGTCGTGATCGACCCGATCGACGGCTCGCTCAACGCGAAGCGGCTGATGTCGCCGGTCGCGCTCTCGATCGCGGTCGCCGACGGCCCGACGATGGCCGACGTCGCGTTCGGCTTCGTGCACGACTTCGGCACCGGCGAGGAGTGGACCGCGACGCGCGGCGGCGGCGCGTTCCTGGACGGCGTCGCGCTCGACCCGGCGCTGCCGGAGCGGCGCGGGCGCAGCGGCAAGCTGGAGCTGCTCGGCGTCGAGGTCGCCGACCCGCGCTGGATCGCCGCCTCGATCGACGCGCTGCAGCAGCAGACCGAGCGCGTGCGCGTGCTCGGCGCGATCTCGATCACGATCTGCCAGGTCGCCGCCGCGCGGCTGGACGCGATGGTCTCGCTGCGCCGCTGCCGCGCGGTCGACGCCGCCGCCGCGCAGCTGATCGTGCGCGAGGCCGGCGGCCACGTCGCGTTCCCGCTCTGCCCCGGCGGCCCGCTCAGCGCCCCGCTCGACGTCGAGCCGCACTCGCACATCGTCTGCGCGCGCTCGCCGGAGACGCTCGCCGCGCTGGCGGCGATCGGTACCTGAGGGGGGTCGGGTCGCGGACCTTGCTCACCGGGAGTTCCCGCCCGCGCGCCGCAGCGTCCGCACACCGGAGTGGAACTCTCAATGCGAAGCACTGCCATAGTTGGAGGCAGATGATCGATTGGCCGCTCGTACAGCGGCTGGCCAGCTTCGTCGCCGGTCAGCCCGACACCAAGCCGCTCGCCGCCGACCTCGGCGCGCTCTCGCGCGAGAGCGCGGAGGCGGTGATCGCCTACACCGGGCTGGCGCCGCACGCCGAGCTGCCGGTCGCCGAGGCCGTCGAGCGCAGCGAGTGGATCCGCGCGAACATCGCCTCGATGAGCGCGCTGCTGGACCCGGCGCTGAGATCGGTCGGCAGAACCGTCGCCAAGCCCGCGAGACCGTTCGTCCAGCTCGGCGCCGGTGTCGTGATGACGGCGGAGGTCGGCGTGATGCTCGGCTTCCTCGCCCAGCGCGTGCTCGGCCAGTACGAGATCGTGCTGCTCGACACGACGCCCGACGACAGGCCGCCGCGGCTGCTGTACGTTGCGCCGAACCTCGCCAACTCCGTCAGAACGTTCAGAGCCGACGAGCGTGAGTTCCTGCACTGGGTCGCGCTGCACGAGATCACGCACGCGGTCCAGTTCGCCGGCGTGCCGTGGCTGCAGAGACACATGGCCGGGATGGTCCGCGAGCTGCTCGACAGCGCGCAGTTGAAGATCGACACCAGACGCGCGCTGCGGCTGCCGCGCACCGACGACTTCAAGAAGCTCGTCGAGGTGGTCCGCTCGGGCGACATCGTCACCCTCGTGGCGAGCCCGAACGAGAAGAGAACGATCGACACGATGCAGGCGACGATGGCTGTGATCGAGGGCTACGCCGAGCACGTGATGGACGCCGTCGGGGAGCCGCTGCTGCCGGGCCTGCCGAGACTGCGCGCGTCGCTGGACTCGCGCCGCCGCTCGCAGTCGGCGCCGGCGCGGCTGATGATGAAGCTGCTCGGCATGGAGATGAAGATGCGCCAGTACCAGCAGGGGAAGGTCTTCTGCGACGCGGTCGTGAGAGCTGGCGGGATCGAGGCGCTCAACCGTGTCTGGCGCAGCCCCGCGTCGATGCCGACGCTCGCGGAGATCGAGGACCCGCTCGCCTGGCTGAGGCGAACGGATGTTCCGCCTGCGCTGACTGCCTGAACGGCTGTTCGCACACATCGCCGGTGTAACGCGCGCTATCGTGCGGGTTACAAACAGGTGTTCGTCCGCACAACCACGTTCAAGGAGCCTCTTCCTCGATGGCCAGCAACGACACGACCGCGAGACCGACCAGCGCCGCCGCGCCGACCGCTTCAACCGACAGACCGGCCGCCGCGAGCACGCCCAGAGCCGCGCCGAGCACGCCGAGCGCCGCTGCCGCGAGCACGCCGAGAGCCGCGGCTGCGAGAGCGCGCAGAACCGCGAGAGCGCGCAGAACTGCCAGAGCCCGTAGAGCGCCAAGAGCGCGCAGAAGCGCGAGCGGCGCGAGACGGTCGAGCACCGCGAAGCCGCGCACGACCGTGGGCACGACGCGCGAGCCGGTCGCGACGACGCCGATCGCGCAGGCGCAGCAGCTCGCCGAACGCGTCGTGCTGATCCCGCTCGGCGCCGCGCTCGAGGCGCGCGACCGCATCACCGGCGCCGTCGACGCGATCGTCACCAACTCGACCGAGGCGATCGAGGGCATCGTCGCCGTCACGAGATCGCGCAGAACGCTCGACAGACAGCTGAAGCACTACGAGCGCCGCGGCGGCAAGGCCCGCACGGAGCTCGAGCGCGAGGTCCGCAAGACGCGCTCGCGCCTGGAGCGCGAGGCGCGCCACTCGCGCGTGCGCGCCGAGAGACGCGCCAGAGAGGCCCGCCGCGGCTTCGAGCACCAGCGCACCGAGGCGCGCAGAGCGATCAGCTCCAACGTCGAGACGCTGCAGAGCCGTGTCGCCCCGCTGCGCGACCGCGTCGAGCCGGTTCGCAGCCGTTTCGAAAACGTGGTTCAAAATGGCGTGTCTGCGGGCAGAAAGCTCGTGGGGGACGCCCAGGACCGCATCTCGAAGGTCGCCTGAGCGTCAACTCGACCACTTCATCCGGCCGGTGCACGGGAGGCACCGGATCCGGCAGGGGTTCGCCGGTTCACCACGCCGGCGGATGACGCATCCTCTCCTCCCTCAACCGTCCGGGGCGCTCACGAGGCGCCCCGGCGGCTGTGCGGGCCGTGTCGGGCCGTGTCCGCCGGTTCCCGGACTGACCGCACAAGCCTGCCACAATGGGTCCATGCCGACCCAAGACCAGATCCGCGAGGCGCTGCGCGCCGTTATCGACCCAGAGCTGCGCAAGGACATCGTGGAGCTCGAAATGGTCCGCTCGATCGATGTCCACGACAACGGCGTCGTCGACGTGAAGGTGTCGCTGACGACGCCCGGCTGCCCGATTCGCAGCCACTTCCAGACGGGCGTCGCGACCGCCGTCAAGGCGTTGGACGGTGTCAATAGCGTCAACATCAGCTTCGACGTCCTGTCCGACGAGGAGAAGGGCAACCTGCAGCGCAAGCTCGGCCGCGGCGGCCCGCTGCCGTCCGGCGCGCTGGCGCAGGTCGCCAACGTCATCTGCGTCGGCTCCGGCAAGGGCGGCGTCGGCAAGTCGTCGGTCACCGCCAACCTCGCCGCCGCGCTCGCCGCGGAGGGCAAGTCGGTCGGCGTGCTCGACGCGGACGTGTGGGGCTACTCGCAGCCGCGCATGTTCGGCCTCGGCGCCACGCGTCCGAAGGTCAACGAGCAGCGCAAGATCATCCCGCCCGTCGCGCACGAGGGCATCAAGGTGATGTCGATCGGCTTCTTCATCGAGGAGGACGCCGCTGTCGTCTGGCGCGGCCCGATGCTGCACAAGGCGCTGCAGCAGTTCCTCGAGGACGTCGACTGGGGCGCGCTGGACTACCTGCTCGTCGACCTGCCGCCGGGCACCGGCGACGTCGGCATGACGCTCGCCCAGTTGCTGCCCGACGCGAGATTCCTGCTCGTCACGACGCCGCAGCCGGTCGCGCAGAAGGTCGCTCGACGGTCGGCCGAGATGGCCGGCAAGGTCAGACTCGAGATCGCCGGCGTCGTCGAGAACATGTCCGGCTTCGTCACGCCCGGCAACGAGCGCTTCGAGATCTTCGGCGCCGGCGGCGGTCAGCTGCTGGCCGACGAGCTCGGCGTCCCGCTGCTCGGCCAGATTCCGCTCACGATGCCGCTGCGCGAGCAGGCGGACGCGGGCACCCCGCTCGTCGTCGCCGATCCGGACGACCCGGCCGCCCAGGCGATCCGCCAGACGGCCCGTGGCCTGATCGCGCTGACGCCGATCGAGCTGCCGGTGATGCAGACGGTCACCCCCGCCGCCCCGAGCCTCGACGTGATCCCGCCGAGACCGATGGGCATGTCGCTCCCCATGGCGTAAGACGTTCGCTGCGGACGCGCCCGCGCGGGCGCGTCCGTCGCCAACCGGGAAGCGTTACTTCCCGGCGTAATATCTGGCGTTCAGCTCCGCGAAGTGGGACCACTCGGCGGGCAGCTGGTCCTCGGCGAAGCACGCGTCGACCGGGCATGCTTCGACGCAGGCGTCGCAGTCGATGCACTCCTCGGGGTCGATGTAGAGCATCTCGACGCTGTCGTAGTCGGGCTCGTCGGGCGTGGGGTGGATGCAGTCGACCGGACAGACCTCTACGCAGGAGTTGTCCTTCGCGCCGATGCAAGGCTCTGCGATCACGTAGGCCATGAGCGGTTTCCTCTTTGCAGCGTTGGTTGAAGCATGGAGCGCACGGATGATACGTCCGCGCGCGGAGGGGCGACGCTGTCTTGGCCTTGCTCCACCGATCTGCGCTCGCGGACATCGCTGGATCAAGGCTCAGAGCTTGTCGAGGATCTCGCGCCGCTTGCGCGCGTGCTCCTCGGGCGTCAGCAGCCCGGAGGCGCGCAGGTCGTCGAGCTGGCGCAGACTGGTCGCGATCGCGTCCCCGCCGGTCCGCTCTCTCGCCGCCGCGATCTGCGACAGCTGCGCCGCGAGCGCGCCGAGTTGGTTCGCGCCCGTGGTCGTGCCCGTGTCGGTGACCGTGCCAGAGCCCGCGGTCGCCGATCTGCCGGCGCCGCCGCCCGAGCCGGCCGACACGCCGGACCAGCCTGCGCTGACGCTCGTGCCGGCTCTGGCCGCCCGCATCGCCTCGAACGCCTTTCCGACGTCGCCGCCGTTGGCCGCGATCAAGGCCGCGCGCGTGGCGCGGGTCGCCTCGCCGCGCCTGCCGCTGACCGCGATCCCGGCGAGCAGGAAGAACGGGCCGATCGACAGCAGGCAGCCGGCGACGATCACGCTCGGGATCTCGGCGTCGGTACCCGCGCCGCTGCCGAGCGCGGACCACAGCGCCGCCCCGCCCGCGGCCGTCAGCGCAAGGCCGAGCGAGAGCAACCCGAGCGGCGTTCCGCGCGGGTTGCGTTGACGCAGGGTGAAGATCCACGAGGCGAGCGGGATCGCGACGAAGATCGCGACCGCGATCACGACGCCGGACTGCCCGTCGAGTCTGCACGCGAGCTGGGTGTCGGCGGGCGTGCAGAGGCTCACGCGCGTCCACGCGTAGGTGCACCACGCGACGACCGCGACCGCGGCGGCCGACAGCACGACGCCGAGCAGCGCCGGGAACCAGTACTTCACGGCAAGCACCGCTGGATGTCGCCGCCGTTGCCCTGCGCGTTGCGCACGCACGTCATGACGCGGCGCGCCTCGGCGCCGGTCAGCGTCTGCGTGCCGCTGTCGGTGCGGATCGTGACCGAGTCGTCGCGCGACGCGGACGTCTGGCCGGGCTGCTCGCCCGGGCGGTACACCGTCCGCCCGCCGAAGTTCGCCTTCCAGTGCGAGTTGCGCGCCGAGACGTCTCTGAAGAAGAGCGACCAGTCCGGCTGGTCGCCGGGCGAGAACGGGGACATCAGCACGAGGTAGTCGAGCTTGCGCGCCGGGAATCTGCCCTGCGCCGCCGCCTTGCGCACTGCCCGCGACGGCGCCTGCGGGTCGACCTGCGACAACCGCAGGCCGATCCGCTCGCCGGCGGAGCCCGCCTGCTGCACGCCGACGTTCAGCTCGTCGTCGACGTCGATCAGCCGCTGGTCGCCGTTGCGCAGTCTCGTGCTGGAGTTGATCCGATCGGGCGCGAGCCGCAGCAGCCAGACGCGCTCGCCCGGCTTCAGCTTCTTCTGGATCCCGTTGAGCGCCTGCTTGAACGTCGCCGGGCGCATCAGGTCGTAGCGGCGCGTCGGGCGCGGCGTGCCGTCGTCGCCCTGCTCGTCGGAGGAGCCCTGCCCGTCGCCCGACGGCGAGTCGCCGGCGTCGCTGCCGCTGCCGCTCTCGCTGAAGGATCCGCCGTCGTGGGCGCCCGTCGGGGTGTCGGCCTCCGAGAAGTACACGAGGGCGCCGGCACCGCCGAGCGCCAGCACGATCGTCAAGAAGACGAGCAACGCGTTGCTGCCGCGGCGCCCGCGCGGTGCGCCCGGGACGCCGTCGACCTGCGGGGCGCCGTGGTCGCCGCGATCCCCGCCGACGCTCGCCGACGCGCCGACGTTGCCGCTCGACGTGCTCGCCTTCGCACTGGCGATGGTCGGCGAGCCCCGCTCGGCCGCGTCCTTGAGGGCCGCGAACGGATCCTCCTCGTCCTGCTTGCGCCGGAACATGGCCGCGATTCAAGCACGCCCCGCGGCAGCCCACACGCCCGATCGCCGCCGGTTACGCCGCCGCGACCAGTTCCGGCCGTCGTCCGGTCCACGGGCGCGCGGCCTCCAGCTGCGCCGCCAGCGCCAGCAGCGGGCCCTCCTGCGCGGGGCGGCCGAAGAAGTGCACGCCGGTCGGCAGGCCGTCGTCGCCGTGGAACAGCGGGATCGAGATCGCCGGCTGGCCGGTCACGTTCGCGATCGGTGTGAAGGGGGTGAACTCGCCGCCGCCGCGGAAGGTCGCCGCCGGGTCCGAGGTCTCGCCGTTCAGGGTGCCCAGCTCGACCGGCCGCTGCGCCAGCGCCGGCGTCAGCACCGCGTCGTAGGCGGCGGTCGCCGTCACGAGCGTGCGCGAGAGCGCCTGCAGCTGGCCGATCGCCGCGAGGTAGTGGGCCGCGTCGAGACCCTGCGCCTGCTCCCACAGCCACCAGCTCAGCGGCTCGACGTCCTCTTCGCGCGGCGCGTGGCCGGCGATCGTGCTGGCGAACAGGATCGAGGAGGCGACCGCCGGGCCGAACGCCGCGCCGAACAGCTCCAGCAGACCGGGAAGCGCCCACGGCGGGTCGATCTCCTCGACCGTGTGCCCCAACTCGCCCAGCAGCGCGACGGTGTCGTGGACGGCCTGCGTCGCGAGCGGGTCGATCGCCGTCGTCTCCAGCGGCGGCGTCAGGCAGAAACCGATCCGCAGCGGCCCGGGCGCGCGCGCCGCCGTCTGCGCGAACGGCTCCGGCGGCGCCGGCGCCCACGAGGCGTCGCCCGGCGCCGGACCGGCGAGCACGTCGAGCAGCGCGGCGGTCTCACCGACCGTGCGCGTCAGTACGCCGTCGGTGACGAGGAACGACTCGCCCTCGGTCGGCGACAGCGTCACGCGGCCGCGCGACGGCTTGAGCCCGACGAGCCCGCAGCAGGCGGCGGGGATCCGCAGCGAGCCGCCGCCGTCGTTGCCGTGCGCGATCGGCACCATGCCGGCGGCGACGGCCGCGGCGGCGCCGCCGGACGAGCCGCCGGGCGTGCGCGTGAGGTCCCACGGGTTGCGCGTCGGGCCGTGGAGGGCCGACTCGGTCGTCGGCAGGATCCCGAACTCCGGCAGCGCCGTCTTGCCGACGATCACGAAGCCGGCACGGCGCAGGCGCTGCACGAGCACCGCGTCAAACGGCGGCGTGAGGCCGCCCAGCAGCCTGCTGCCGAGCGTGATCGGCATCCCCGCGACGGGCCGGTTGTCCTTGATCGCGATCGGGACGCCGGCGAACGGGCGGGGGTCGTCGGGGCCGATCGCCGCGGCGGTCGCCAGCGCGCCGTCGGCATCGACGTGCGTGAAGGCGTTCAGCTGCCCGTCGAGCGCGTCGATCCGCTCCAGCGACGCGCCGACCAGCTCACTGGCGCTGATCTCGCCGGCGCGCACGAGCGCGGCGAGCTCGTGGACGGGGCGGAAGAGGAGTTCGGACACGAGGCGGATCCTTTGTTGCGTCGTCGGGTCGGCGAGTGCTGTCTGGGCAGCCTAGGGACTCCGGAGCGGTAACGTGACGGACCCGTCACGCGCAAGCCCAGGCCCCCGATTCCGACTGGAGACGTGATGAGCGCCACCGACACCGACGTCAGATCCGGCCTCGAGGGCGTCGTCGCCTTCGCGACCGAGATCGCCGAGCCCGACAAGGAGGGCGGCGCGCTGCGCTACCGCGGCGTCGACATCGAGGAGCTCGTCGGAGCGGTCCCGTTCGAGCAGGTCTGGGGCCTGCTCGTCGACGGCAGGCTGAAGCCGGGCCTGCCGCCCGCGGAGCCGCATGCGCTGCTGGTCCGCTCTGGCGACCCGCGTGTCGACGTGCAGTCGGCGCTGGCGATGCTGGCGCCCGAGTGGGGCTTCGGCGCGCTGATCGACACCAGCGACGAGGAGGCGCGCACGCAGCTCGCGCGCGCATCCGTGATGGCGTTGTCGTTCGTCGCGCAGTCCGCGCGCGGGATCGGCCAGCCGCCGGTCCCGCAGGCCACGATCGACGAGGCGAGCACGATCCCGGAGCGATTCCTGACGCGCTGGCGCGGCGAGGCGAACCCGGATCACGCGAAGGCGATCGACGCCTACTGGATCTCCGCGGCCGAGCACGGCGTCAACGCCTCGACCTTCACCGCGCGCGTGATCACCTCGACCGGCGCGGACGCGGCGGCGGCGCTGTCGGGAGCCGTCGGCGCGCTGTCGGGACCGTTGCACGGCGGCGCGCCCTCGCGCGTGCTGCAGATGCTCGACGAGGTCGAGCAGCTCGGCGACGCCGACAAGTGGGTCAAGGACGCGCTCGATCGCGGTGAGCGGCTGATGGGCTTCGGCCACCGCGTCTACCGCGCCGAGGACCCGCGCGCCCGCGTCCTGCGGCGCACGGCGCTGGCGCTGGGCTCGCGGCGGGCCGAGGTCGCGGAGGCGCTCGAGCAGGCCGCGCTGGCGGAGCTGCAGGCGCGCAAGCCCGACCGCGTGCTGGCGACCAACGTCGAGTTCTGGTCCGCCGTCGTGCTCGACTACGCCGAGGTCCCGCCGGAGCTGTTCACCCCGCTGTTCACCTGCGCCCGCGTCGCCGGCTGGTCCGCCCACATCCTCGAGCAGAAGCGCGAAGCCCGCCTGATCCGTCCGACCGCAAAGTACGTCGGGCCCCCGCCGCGCAGACTCAGCGAGGTGTGAGCGCCGATCAGCGCTTCGGAAAGTTCGGACCCGGTCCGTATTGGATGCCGGGCCCGCGGCGCTGCGCGCCGAGCTTCTGCAGTAGCCCGGCGTTGACGAGGGTGCGAAGTCGATACGCCGCGCCGTTGACATCCATGTCGAAGAAGATCTGCAGCGTCTTGTTGTCGACGGTCTCGTTCTTGCGGACGAACTCGACGATCTTCCGATCGATCTCGTCGGCGCTGACGGTTCGGTAGCTCAGGGCTGGCCGAAGCTCGGCGAGCGCACGCGGGCTGAGCTGCCAGCGCGGCTGGTTGGTCCGATCGACGGGAGCGACCAATTCGACGTCGGGCTCGGCGAGCCGCTCGAGGACGGCTTCGGTCGCAGCCTGGCCGCGCTGCAGCATCGGCGCCAGCTCGCGAGCCGTCACGCTCTGTCGAGCGATCAGAGTGAAGAGCACCAACATCGTGTCGAGATCGTCCTGTGAACGCGACGGCAGCGTCGCGGCGAATCGTGCGACCGTCTGGTTGGGCGCGCCACCGGTCAGGTCCACGCGGACGCTGAATGGCGGATGGTCGGTGATCTCCGGTGGGCGCTTCCCCAACTTGATCATTTCGCGGTACATGCGATCGACGCCGCGGCTGAGCTCTTCGGCGAGGCCGAGCTTGTGCGTGACGCGTGCGAGCAGCGCGTTGCGCGGTTTGCTCGGAACGTGAAGGATGTTGGCAGGGGTGACCCCGACGACGAGCGGGCCAGGGGAGACGAACGACAGCACCTGCGGCGAATGGTCAACGAGTATCGGATCTGGCTGCCGGTAGTCGCGATGCAGCAGCGCGTTGCTGAGCGCCTCGCGCACGGCGACCAGCGGAAAGTCGTGCAGCTCGAGCTGCTGCCCATCACGCAGCACGATCGGCATCGGCGCGCTGCTGTCGACGATACGCCCAAGCACTTCGGTGTAAGCGGTCAGGCCTGGTTTCGCTTCGGCGTAACGGGTGCGGACCTCGCCTCCAGGCGTGTCTCGATAGACGTAGACGAAAGGTGGGTGCTCGTCGCGCGCGCAGAAGAGGACCTCACCTGCGCGGGTCAGGCTGCCTTCGCGGACCAGTCCGAGGTCGCCCATGAGGTCGGCCGTGGTGGCGTCCGCAAGCCGCCGCCGCTCGTCGGTGTTTCGGCGAAGGCGTTCACGTGCTGCGTCGACCGCCGCTCTGGAGATATCGACGATCGTCAGATCGCTCGGCTCTGCTGACCAGTCGAACCGGCGCCGGTCGTCGTTGAGCGTTGCGGCTTGGCTGATACCGAGCGGCAGACAGTCCGTACCGTGGCGACGAGAGGAGCGGCCTTTCTTGTCCGAGACCATCTCCATACCTTCTGTGACCTGGATGAGCAGCAGCCGCTTGCCCTCGTGCTCATGCTCGATCGCGCTGACCACGAGCGCGGGATGGGTCAGCTCGTAGATGCGTTGGCGGAGAAGGTCGACAGCGAGTCCGCAGCCGAGAAAGGCTTCAGGTCCGCCTCTGTCGTCGGCGACACCGAGCACGATCGTGCCGCCGCGCAGGTTGGCAAAGCAGATCGCTGCTTCGACCACCACGCGAATGGTCTCGCCGTCGCCGCTCGCCTCTTGTTTGAAGTCGAGCGTCTCCGATTCGAGATCCGCAGCTCGCGTCCCCGCGCTTATCTGCACGAGCGAATCGAGTGCGTCAGGAGAGAAGAGATGATCGGCCATGGTTTCTGAAAGAGTTTTGCACAGAAGCTGATCCAAAGGATTCAAAAACTCTGTCAAAACTGCCCGTCGTCCCTGACGTGTAGCGAACACGATGTCCCGAACGCACGAAGGGCCCGGCGAACGCCGGGCCCTTCGTGTGAATCAGGTGCTGAGCGGGTCCCGCCCGCCCAGCTCCAAGAGGGCGGAGGCCCTCCTCACATCATGCCGCCCATGCCGCCCATGTCGGGCATGCCGCCGCCCATGGCGCCACCGGCATCCTTGTCCGGGACCTCGGCGACGATCGCCTCGGTCGTGAGGATGTTCTTGGCGATCGACGCGGCGTTCTGCAGCGCGGAGCGCGTGACCATCGCCGGGTCGATGACGCCGGCCGCGACGAGGTCGACGATCTCGCCCGTGGCAGCGTTGAGGCCGAAGCCCTTCTTCGCCTTGCGGACGTCGTTGACGACGACCGAACCCTCGAGACCCGCGTTGTGCGAGATCTGACGGAGCGGCTCCTCGAGCGAGCGCAGGATGATGCGCGCGCCGGTCTTCTCGTCCTCGTCGACGATGCCGTCGATGTCGATCGCGTCGGCAGCCTGCAGCAGCGCGACGCCACCGCCGGGCACGATGCCCTCCTCGAGGGCGGCGCGCGTGGCCTGCAGCGCGTCCTCGACGCGGTGCTTCTTCTCCTTCATCTCCGTCTCGGTCGCAGCGCCGACCTTGACGACGGCGACGCCGCCGGAGAGCTTCGCGAGACGCTCCTGCAGCTTCTCACGGTCGAAATCGGAGTCGGTCGACTCGATCTCGGACTTGATCTGCTTGATGCGGCCCTTGATCGCGTCGCTGTCGCCAGCGCCGTCGATCACGGTCGTGTTGTCCTTCGCGACGACGACGCGACGCGCGCGGCCGAGCTGCGAGATCTGCGTGTTCTCGAGCTTGAGGCCGAGGTCCTCGGTGATGACCTCGCCGCCGGAGAGGATCGCGATGTCCTCGAGCATGCGCTTGCGGCGGTCGCCGAAGCCCGGCGCCTTGACCGCGACGCCCGTGAAGGTGCCGCGCAGCTTGTTGACGACGAGCGTCGCGAGCGCCTCGCCCTCGACGTCCTCGGCGATGATCAGGAGCGGCTTGCCGGACTGGATGACGGCCTCGAGGACCGGCAGGATGTCGCGGACGGAGCCGATCTTGGAGTTCGCGATGAGGATGTAGGGATCCTCGAGCACGGCCTCCATGCGGTCCTGGTCGGTGACCATGTAGGGCGAGATGTAGCCCTTGTCGAACTGCATGCCCTCGGTGAACTCGAGGTCCATGCCGAACGTCTGGCCCTCCTCGACGTTCACGACGCCGTCCTTGCCGACCTTCTCGATGGCGTCGGCGATGACCTCGCCGATCTCCTCGTCGCCGGCCGAGATCGTCGCGACGCGAGCGATCTGCTCCTTGCCGGAGATCTCCTTGGAGAGCTTGCCGATCGACGCGACGACCTGGTCGACGGCCGTCTCGATGCCGCGCTTGAGACCAAGCGGGTTGGCGCCGGCGGCAACGTTCTTCAGACCCGTGCGGACGATCGCCTGGGCGAGCACCGTGGCGGTGGTCGTACCATCGCCGGCGATGTCGTTGGTCGCCGTGGCGACCTCGCGGACGAGCTGCGCGCCTTGGTTCTGGAAGACGTCCTCGACCTCGATCTCACGCGCGATGGTGACACCGTCGTTCGTGATCGTCGGGGCGCCGAACTTCTTGTCGAGGACGACGTAGCGGCCCTTCGGGCCGAGCGTCACCTTGACGGCGTTGGCGACGGCGTCGACGCCGGCCTCGAGGGCCTGACGCGCGTCAGAGTTGTACTTGAGTTCCTTGTGAGCCATTAAGTTCTATCTCCTGTTGGATCCGCGGGACGGCGCGCTACGCCGTGACCTTGGCGAGGACGTCCGACTCGCGAAGAACCAGGAGGTCCTCGCCGTCGATCTTGATCTCAGTACCGCCGTACTTGCTGTAGAGGACCTCGTCGCCCTCGCTCACGTCGAGGGGAATGCGCTTCTCCCCGTCCTCGTCCCAGCGTCCCTCGCCGACGGCGACGACCTTGCCCTTCTGAGGCTTCTCCTTGGCCGTGTCGGGGAGAACGAGACCGCTGGCGGTGGTCTCCTCCTCTTCGACCGCCTTCACGATCAGACGATCGCCGAGGGGCTTGAGCTTCGACATGTGGTGCAACCTCCGGGTGGAAGGGGAGCGTGCTGTGGTGTGCTTGGCACTCGCAGCATGAGAGTGCCAACTGAGGCCCACTATAGCCACCCGCGGACGGAATGGAAAGGCGGATTTGGCACTCTCGATGAGAGAGTGCCAAAGAACGGCGCCGGGCCCGCTCGGAAAGCGGGCGGCAGCTAGTTCTGCGCGCCGCCGATGCCGTGCAGACGATCGCGGATCGTCGGCGGGCGATCGATGATCTGCGAGAAGCGCACGACGGTGACGGTGTCGTCCATGTCGACCGTGCGGTCGTAGATCTGCTCGAGGAAGTGGACCATCTCCTCGGTGCGGCGGAACTCGGGGTTGTCGTGCTCGATGTCGCGCGGGCTGAGGTCCTTCACGCGCTTGACCTCGACCTGGTCGATCACGGCGTTGAAGATCCGCTCGCGCGGCGAATGCTGATACCCGATCGTCACGAGCACGCACTCGTTCTTCTGGTACTTGTGCGATTTGTCGCCGAGCCGGATCGTCGCGGTCTTGCGACCGTTGCGAAGTTGGTCGGCGAAGACGGCCGAGTAGAAGTTCAAGACGCGCACTGCGACACCACCCTATCGTTCCTTCGAGATCGCGGACAGCGCGCGTTCGACCATCTCGCGCTCGCCTCTGTAGCTCAGCGTCCGCGCCGCCTCGGCGAGCGGCACCCAGCGTGCCTCCTCGACCTCGTCGTCGTGGTCGTCGAGGCTGCCGGAGCGGTAGTCGAACAGGAAGAAGCGCACCATCTTGAAGATTCGCTGGCCGTCGCGCTGGTAGAAGTAACGCACGTCGCCGAGCTTCTCGACCAGCTTCGCGTCGACGCCTGCCTCCTCGCGCACCTCGCGTCTGGCCGCCTGCTCGGCGTTCTCGCCCGGGTCGACGTGGCCCTTCGGCAGTCCCAGCACGCGCTGGCCCTGTGCGCCGCGTCGCGTCGGCACGATCACGATCACCTCGTCGCCGCGCACGACGACGCCGCCGGCGGACAGCTCGCGGTCGTCAGTAGACATAGCGCTCCAGGGCCGAGGGATCGTGGACGGTCAGCTTGCCGCGGCCCTGCTCGATCACGCCGGCGCGCTCCAGCACCGCGAGGAAGCGGCTGGCGGACTCGCGTGAGGAGCCGGCGAGCTTGGCGATGTCGGCCTGGGTCGCGCTCACGAGCACGTCGCGCTCGCCGGCGCCCTCGTCCTGCGCCTCGCTGACGAGCTGCATCACGACGGTCGCGACGCGGCTCTGCACGGTCTGGAAGGACTGGCTGGAGATGCGCTCGTTCGCGGCTCGCAGCCGGCGCCCGAGCGAGACGACGAGCTTGACCGCGATGTCCGGGTGCTCGCGCATCAGGCGGCGCATGTCGGAGCCGAGGATCGCGATCGCCTCGACGTCGTCCAGCGTCTCGATCGTGGCGGAGCGGCGCTCGTCCTCGAACATCGCCAGCTCGCCGAAGATGTCGCCGGGGCCGAAGTTCGCGAGCGTGATCGTGCGGCCGTCGGCATGCTCGCGGATCACGCGCACGTGTCCGTTCTTGAGCACGTAGCAGGTGTCGCTGGCGTCGCCCTCGCGGAAGATCACTCGGCCCGGCTCGTAACGCCGCGGCACGGCGACCTCCGCCACGCGCGACAGCTCCTCCGGGCCGAGCGCCTCGAACGTGGGCACCCGCGCAAGCAGCGCGACGGTGTCCTCGGTGCTCGTAGCCACGGAAGGTATGTATCAGACCTGTACCCCGGCGCGGAGAGGCGAACGTCGTATTCCCCGCACTTCGGGGGGATCTGCTGCACGCTGGAGCCGCCGCGGCGTCGCTGCAAGGGCGCTTGCGCGCCGGGCGGCTCCGGATCGCTCAGGCGCCGTCCAGCGTCCCTTCGCGCCGCCGCCGCTGCGCCGCGCGCGCCAGCGGCCAGAGGCACAGCGCGAGCAGCGCCAGCGGCACGAGCGCGGCCGCGGCGATCACGACGACGCCCGCCGTCACCGCCAGCACGCGCCCGGCGTCGTCGAGCGCGCTGCCGGGCGTGAAGCCGGCGCCGCCCCCGTCGTCGCCGCTCGCACCGCCGCTGTCGTCGGCACGCACGGTCAGCGCGACGCGGCTGTAGTCGACGCGACGGTCGAGCGCCCGCTGGCTGCGCTGCAGCCCCGCGATCCGCTCTTCGACGCCGTCCAGGCGCGCCTTCAGCCGGTCGGTCTCGTCCTCGCTGCTCGCGTCTCTGAGCGCGCGCAGCAGCCCCGCGCGCTCGGCCTCGGCGCCGTCGAGCCTGCGCTGCACGGAGACGTACGCCTGGTTCACGTCGAGCGTGTCGTCGGTGCGCGCGAGCACATGCGCGTCGGGCAGTCTCGACAGCTCCGCGAGCGTCGCCTGCAGTCTCGCGGCAGGGATCCGCAGCGCGAAGCGGGCCTCGCCGGCGCCGGCGCTGGTGGAGACCGACGACTCGTCGACGATCCCCTGCTGGCGCCCGACGACTCCGAGCACGTCCTGCGCGACGTCGTCGACCTTGTCCGCTCGCGCGCCCAGCTCGACGGTCGAGGACTGCTCGACCTTGCGCGCGGTCGCGCCGGCATGGGCGTCGACGGGCGGGTCGACGGCGCCGCCCTTCGCCGTGCTCTGCGGTGCTGCGGCAGCATTGGGCGCGGCTGCGCTGCCGGCGCTGTCCGCTGCGCTCGGCGGGTTCGCCGGCGCGATCTCGGCGGACGACCCGCTCGAAACAGCCATGTCGCGGTCCGATCCCGCTCCGCCAGGGTTCACGGCGATCACGACGGCGACCACCGCCACGGCTGCGAACGCTGCAAAAGCTGGAATGAGAGGACGGCGTCGGACGGTCTTCGCCGTCGTGCGGGGTCGGCGCTCCGCAAATCTCGTCTCCACCCGTGAGTCCATCGCCGCTCTGAACGCGCGCGAGACGGGCGGGCGCTCGGCGACCAGCAGCGTCGCGAGCTGGGCCAGCTCGGCGTCCTCGGGGGCGATCGGGGCATGCTCGCCCGCGCCGCCGCCCGCCAGCGCGGCGTCGATCGCGGCCAGCTCGCGCGCGACGACGGGGTCCAGCGACTCACGACGGCGCATGGCAGGCCTTCCTCAGCTTGGTCATGGTGCGATGCAGCAGCGTGCCGGCGTTCGACTCGCTGACGCCGATCAGCTTTGCGATCTCGGCGTTGGAGAGGCCAGCGTGGAACTTCAGCGCGACGAGCTCGCGCTCGCGCGCGTCGAGCGTCGCGAGCGCGGCGCGCACGGTCGTGCGAGCGAGCGCGGCGTCGGCGCCGTCCTCGACGCCGAGCGCGTCGGCGTCGACCGGATCGGCCGCCAGCGTCGCGTGGCGCTTGCGCCTGCGCAGTTCGTCGAGCGCGGCGTTGCGCGCGATCCCGAACAGCCAGGCGCGCTCGTCACCGCGCTTGCGGTCGAACGAGCGGCGACGGCGATACGCGCGCTCGAACGCGAGCGCCGTCACGTCTTCCGCGGCGGCCGCGTCGCGCAGCAGCGTCGCGACGTACGCGTACACGTCGTCGCGACTTGCGCGGTAGAGCGCCTCGAAGCGCTCCCAGCTGGTGTCCACGGCCGTCGGCGTGGCGGTCAGTGTGGCGTTCACACCGGCACTACGCGCCGGCGCGGCGATCCATCACAGACTTTGTGCAGGAAACAGGCGCGGGTCGTTCGTGATGATGCCGCTGACGTCAAGCCCGATCAGCGTGCGGATGCGCGTGGCGTCGTCGACGGTCCAGACGTACAGCTCGCCGCCGGCGGCCTTGACGGTCTGCACCAGGTGCGGCGTGACGAGCCGCCAGTGGACCATCAGCGCGTCGCAGTGTCCGGCGTTGAGCGCCCTCGCCGCGCGTGTCGGCAGCGCCCGTCGCATCACCTGCAGCACGCCGTACGCCGGCAGCTTGAAGACGATCGACGCGGTGTAGTCGCGGCTCGCGCGCGGGACCGACCAGCCGAGCCTCAGCCGCGGCTCGTACGCGCGGATGCAGGCGAGGCTCTCCGGATACGTCGTCGAGATCAGCGTCCGCTCGACGAGCCCGTGCGCGCGCAGCGCGTCGACGACGCGCAGCTCGTAGCCGGGGATCTTCAGGTCGACGTCCAGCTCGATCCCGTCGTACTGCGGACCCGCCAGGTGCGCGAGCCCGTCGCCGAGGCCGAGCACGGCGTCGCCGACCTCGCTGTAGTCGTGCGCCAGCAGCAGCCGCCCGCGGGCGACGTCCGGCCGGCCGTCGCTGCCGCGGTCGGGCAGCACGTCGAACTCGATCATGTCGACGCCCGCGGCGAGCGCGGCGTCGAAGCTGGCGAGCGTGTTGCCGGGCGCGATCAGGTCCGCGCCCTTGTGGCCGATCCGCTTGACGCTCATCGTTGACAATCTGGGCACCAGTAGGTCGTGCGGTTGTCGTCGCCCTGCCCGCGCGACCGGATACGCCCGCCACAGCGCGGGCACGGCATGCCGCTGCGTTTGTAGACGTGGCGGTCGTTGCTCTCTCTGCGCCAGCTGTCGGCGGCCGCGAGCATCCGCGGCCGCGCGTTCTCGACGATCGCGACGGCCTCCTCGTCGCTGACGTCGCGCACGCTGCGCCACGGGTCGATCATGGCGCCCCAGCAGCCCTCGGCCTTCCAGATGTTGCCGATCCCGGCGACGATCCGCTGATCCAACAGCGCGTCGCCGATCGCGCGCGTCGGATCGTCGGCGCGCAGCCGCCGCAGGAACCGCTGCGGGTCCCAGTCGTCGGCGAGCAGGTCGGGGCCGAGCGCCTGCAGCCGCAGGTCGAAGCGCGTGCGCGACTCCGTCATCAGCTCCAGCAGCGGGCCGTCGAACTCGACCACCTCGCTGCCGCGGGCGCGCAGCACCAGCCACGCGCGACGCGGCGCGCGGCGCCAGCGTGCGCCGCACGGATAGACGCCCCACGCGCCCGTCATGCGCAGGTGCGAGTGCAGCGTCAGGTCGCCCTCGAAGCGCAGGAAGAGGTGCTTGCCGTACGGGTCGACGCTCTTCACCGCGCGGCCGCTGAGACGCTCCGGCCAGCGGTCGGCGGCGTGGCGACGCTGCGGCGTGCGGATCTCCTCCGGGACCGCGCCCACGAGCACGGGACGGATGCGCCGGGCCGCTCGCAGGATCGTGTCGCCTTCGGGCATCCCATGAAGGGTACGGAGCCCGCCGCGTCAGGGGTGAACGATCTGCGAACGAGCCGGTCAGGCCGTGAGCGTGAGACGGCGGGGGCCGGCGCTGAAGCCGACCTCGGCGAGCATCGCCTCCCAGCGGGTGCCCATCACCGACTCGCCGTTGACCTTCTCCAGCGCGATCCTTCTGATGCGGCCCGCGCGCGTGTGGTCGGCGAGCGCCATCAGTGCGCTCATCACGCGGCCGTCGTCGTCGGCGACGAGCACCTGCAGCGCCTTGCCGCCGCGCTCCAGGTAGAGGACCGGCGCTGCGCCGGCGATCACGACGGTCGCGCCGGGGGCGCGTGCCGGCCGGCGCGTCTCGCCCTCGCGCTTGGGCCACGCAAGCGCCGCGCCGAACGGCTGCGCCGGGTCGGTCGCGGCCAGCACGACCGGCGGCGACTCCTCCGGCGCTCTCTGCGCCCGCAGTCGCTCGACCGCGCCGGGCAGCGCGAACTGCGCGCCGCCGAGCCCCTCGACGAAGTAGCCGCGCCGCGCGATCCCGAGCGTCTCCAGTTGCGACAGCTCCGTGTACAGCCCGGAGAAACCGCCGGGGATCCCCTCCGCCAGCACCTGCTCGCGCGTCAGCAGCCCGTAGCGCTCCAGCAGCAGCTCCGCGAGCGCGCGGCGACGGGCGCTGGGGTCGTGGGCGGGACGAGTCGCGCGCGGTGCGGCGTTCGCCTCGCCGCTGGTCGGCACGACCTCCTCGCCGAACAGCGGCGCTGTCAGCGACCAGCGCCCCTGCACCTCCGCGCGGGCGCCGCCGCGTCGCGACGAGAAGCGGCCGGCGCCGCGGCGGGTCGCGGCGCGTCTGACGGCGCGCGCGAGCGTCAGCCGCGGTGCTCGCAGGGGGGCGAAGGCGTCGTTGGTGACCTCGCCCGCCCAGGCGAGATCCCACAGCGCTTCCTGCAGCGCCTCGGGAGCGAGCGCGACGTCGACGAGCAGGTCGGTGAAGAAGCACGAACCCTGCGTCAGCCGCGCGCGCACGGCGTCGTGGTCGAGCGTGTCGAGCGTGGGCGCTCTCGCGGTGGCCGCCGGCGGGCCGATCAGGGCGGCGTCGTCGCGGAAGTAGAGCGCGACCTTGCCGTTCGTGCGCCCGAGCGCGCCGGCGCCGACCCAGACCAGCTCGCCGCTGGCGCAGAGCTGGTCCATCCACGTCGCCGAATACGCGCCGACGCGTCGCGGCAGCACCTCGGTCTCCCACGTCGACGGCGTCAGCGCGAGCCCCTGCAGCGGCACCAGCTGCTCGCGCAGGCGGTCGATCCCCGCGCCTCCGGGTGGATGCTTGTCGACCCCCTGCCAAGCCGGCAGGAAGGTCGCGAACGCGCGCTGGTCGGCCGGCTCGATCTCTCTGCGCAGGACCGCCAGCGACGCGCGCCGCAGTCGCCGCAGCACGTCGGTGTCGCACCACTCGCGCGTGCCGGAAGTCCCGCCGGGGCGCAGCTCGCCCTGCACCAGCTCGCCGTCGCGCTCCAGCGCTCTCAGCGCCGGGCCCGGATCGAGCCCGAAGCGCAGCCGCGGCTCCTCGGTCGTGAACGGCCCGTGCGTCTGCGCGTAGCGGCGCAGCAGCCGCACGAGCGCGTCGGGCACGTCGGCGAGGAACGCCTCCGGCAGCCCGCCCGGCGGCACGACGCCGAGCGCGTCGCGGTACAGCCCGGCGTCGGCGGCGTCGATCCAGCGCTGCTCCCCGCCGATCCGGACGCGCACGGCGCGTCGCTCGTGCGCGAGTCGGTCGAGCCAGGTGTCGGCATCGAGGTCGGGGACGACTCGCAGCGCCGCCTCCGCTGCCGTCAGGTCGCCGACGCGCCGCAGCACGTCGTGCAGCTCGTCCTTCGTCGTCGCGCGCGTGCGCTCGGAGCGGTGCTGGAGGTCGTCCTCGACCTGGTCGAGCGCGTCGGCGTCGATCAGGTCGCGCAGCTCCTCCTGGCCCAGCAGCTCGCGCAGCAGGTCGCGATCGAGCGACAGCGCGGCCGCGCGCCGTTCGGCGTTCGGCGTGTCGCCCTCGTACATGTACGTCGCGACGTAGTCGAACAGCAGCGAGGAGGCGAACGGCGAGGCCATCTGCGTCTCGACCTCGACGAGCGACAGCTCGCGCCGCTGCAGCTGCGTCAGCAGCTCGCGCAGGCCGGGCAGGTCGAGCACGTCGCGCAGGCACTCGCGGTAGGTCTCGAGGATGATCGGGAACTCGCCGTAGCGCTTGGCGACCTCCAGCAGGTTCTGCGACTTCAGCCGCTGCTGCCACAGCGGGGTGCGCTTGCCCGGATACGCGCGCGGGATCAGCAGCGCGCGGCCCGCGTTCTCGCGGAAGCGCGCGCCGAACAGCGCGCTCGCCGACAGCTCGCCGACGACCGCGTCCTCCAGCTCGTCCGGCTCGATCAGCGCGAACTCCGCCCCCGGCGGCTCGTCGGCGTCGGGCAGGTGGACGATGATCCCGTCGTCGGACCAGATCGCGTCGGCTTCGAGGCCCAGCTCGTCGCGGATCTTCGCGCTCAGTGCCAGCCCCCAGGCGGCGTGGATGCGGCCGCCGTAGGGCGACAGGATGCACAGCCGCCAGTCGCCGATCTCGTCGCGGAAGCGCTCGACGACGATCGTGCGGTCGCTCGGGATCACGCGCGTCGCGTCCTGCTGTTCGCGCAGGAAGTCGAGCAGGTTGCGCGCCGCTCTCGGATCGAGGTCGTATCTGTCGGCGAGCACGTCGGCCGACTGGTCGACGGCCCAGCGGCTGAACGCGCCGATCGCCGCGCCCAGCTCCTTCGGCCGCCCGACGCTGTCGCCGCGCCAGAACGGGACCGCGCCCGGCGCGCCCGGAGCCGGCGTCACGATCACGCGATCGCGCCCGATCTCCTCGATCCGCCAGCTCGACGCGCCGAGCAGGAAGACCTGGCCGGGGCGCGCCTCGTAGACCATCTCCTCGTCCAGCTCGCCGACGCGGCGGCCGTCCGGCAGCGTGACCATGAAGAGGCCGCGGTCGGGGATCGTGCCCGCGTTGGTGACCGCGAGCTGGCGGGCGCCTCTGCGCGGGCGGATGACGCCCGCGATGCGGTCCCAGACGATCCGCGGGCGCAGCTCGGCGAACTCGCTCGACGGGTAGCGGCCGTCGAGCATGTCGAGCACGTTCTCCAGTTGCGCGCGCGACAGCTCGGCGTAGGTGTACGTGCGCGTGACGCGCAGGAACAGCTCGTCGACGCTGAGGTCGTCCTCCGACGCCGCCATCGCGACGATCTGCTGCGCCAGCACGTCGAGCGGGTTGCGCGGCACGACCGTCGGCTCGATCGCCCCCTCGCGCATCCGCTGCGCGACGACCGCGCACTCCAGCAGGTCGGCGCGGAACTTCGGGAATATGCGGCCCTTGGAGGTGTCGCCGACGTTGTGGCCCGCGCGTCCGATCCGCTGCAGCCCGGCGGCGACCGACTTCGGCGACTCGACCTGCAGCACGAGGTCGACGGCGCCCATGTCGATCCCCAGCTCCAGCGACGAGGTCGCGACGATGCAGGGGATCTCGCCTGCCTTCAGCTGCTCCTCGACGACCATCCGCTCCTCGCGCGCGAGCGAGCCGTGGTGGGCGCGCGCGATCTCGACGGTCGTGGCGCCCGTGCGCCCGTCGGGCACCCAGCGCACGTCCGGGTTCTCCGCCGCCGCGGCTGCGTCGTCGCCGTCCGCGGGCGGCTCGTTCGCCAGTTCGTTCAGCCGCAGCGCGAGCCGTTCGGCGGAGCGTCGGTTGTTGACGAAGACGATCGTCGAGCGATGCTCGCGCACCAGTCTCAGCAGCTCCGGGTAGATCGCCGGCCAGATCGAGCGGCGCGTCGCCTCGCCGCCCGGGACGGGATCGAGCGGATCGACGTCCGTGCCCTGCTCGGGTTCCACCATCGAGTCGACCGGCACGTGGATCTCGAGGTCGAGCGGCTTGCGCACGCCGGTGTCGACGATGCGGCATCTGCGCCGCGGGCCGACCATGAAGCGGCCGACCTCCTCGAGCGGGTTCTGCGTTGCCGACAGCCCGATCCGCTGCACGCCCGCGCGGCCTTCGCGCTCGCCGACGAGCGCGTCGAGTCGCTCCAGCGTCAGCGCCATGTGCGCGCCGCGCTTGGTGCCGGCGACGGCGTGGATCTCGTCGAGGATCAGCCACTCGGCGCCGGTCAGGACCTCGCGCGCTCTGCTCGTCAGCATCAGGTAGAGCGACTCAGGCGTCGTGATCAGCACGTCCGGCGGCGTGCGCAGCATCTGCGCGCGCTCTCTCTGCGGCGTGTCGCCGGTGCGGATCGCGACCGAGATCCCGCCCTCCGGCGCGATCCCCTTCAGCGGCGCGCGCAGGTTGCGCTCGATGTCGTAGGAGAGCGCCTTCAGCGGCGACACGTAGATCAGCCGCGTCCGTCTCTCGCCCTCCGGCAGCGGCGTCGCCGCGAGCCGGTCGAGCGCCCACAGGAACGCCGCGAGCGTCTTGCCGGACCCGGTCGGCGCCGATATCAGCA
Organism: Conexibacter sp. CPCC 206217; assembly: GCF_030646165.1. Lineage (GTDB taxonomy): Bacteria > Actinomycetota > Thermoleophilia > Solirubrobacterales > Solirubrobacteraceae > Conexibacter. The sequence goes on from NZ_JAUTDO010000013.1 coordinate 40,487, forward strand.
CGTGCTCGCCGGTCGCGATCGCCGGCCACGCCTGCGCCTGCGCCTCGGTCGGCGTCGCGAACGCGCGCGTGAACCAGTCACGCACGGTCGGGGTGAAGGAGCTGAGGGGGGAGGCGGCGGATCGCGACATGGGTGGAGTACGAGCCTAGCGTCTGCACCGACCGGAGGCGAACGCATGTTCGGCGATCGGGTCGATCGAATCGCTCTGCAGATAGCGGGCCTGACTACGGCGCGCCCAGGCCCGCCAGTTCGCGCGCCCGCAGCAGGACCGTGTCAGTCATCTCGACGGTCAGGCGGCCGGTGAAGGTGTTCTGCTGGCTCGGGTGGTAGCAGCCGATCAGCGCCCAGCGTTCGCCGATCAGCTCGGCGCCGTGGCCGAATCTCGGCTTCGGGCGCGGGGTCGGCTCGCCGAGCGCGGCGCGCAGGCGCAGCGCGGCCTCCCAGGCGAAGCCGCCGAGGCAGAGGATCGTGTCGACGTTGCGCAGCAGCCTCAGCTCGCGCGTCAGATACGGGAAGCAGGTGTCGCGCTCTGACGGCAGCGGCTTGTTGGCCGGCGGCGCGCAGCGCACCGCCGCGGTCACATAGGCGCCCCGCAGCTCGAGGCCGTCGTCCCGAGAGACGGAGGTCGGCTGGTTCGCCAGCCCGCAGCGGTGCATCGCGGCGAACAGCCAGTCGCCGGAGCGGTCGCCGGTGAAGATCCGGCCCGTGCGGTTGGCGCCGTGGGCGGCCGGCGCGAGGCCCAGCACCAGCAGCCGCGCGTCCGGATCGCCGAAGCCGGGCGCGGGCCGGCCCCAGTACTCCTGGTCGGCGAACGCCGCGCGCTTGACCGTCGCGACCTCCTCCCGCCACGACACCAGCCGTGGACATCTGCGGCAGTCGACGACCTCAGCGGTCAGCGCGCGCAGGCCGGCGACGTCGCCGCTCATCGGATGCGATGCCGTTGTCGCACGCAGCGGCAGAGCGCCGTCGTCCGGCACACGCCGCTCGTCACTCCGGCAGCTACTGCTGCCCGAGCAGGCCGGTCGCGAAGCGTTCGATCACCGGCTCGAGGTCGAGCGGGTGCGGCGGCTGGCCGAGCCGGACCTGGCGCGAGGCCAGTTCGACGATCGCGCCGACGATCGCGAACGAGTCGTCGGGCGAGGCGAAGCGGGGGAAGCCGGGGTTTCTCGCCATCCGCTCGTTCTCGCGGTCGACGACGCGCGCGAAGCGCTCGAGGATCTCGTCGCGTCTCTGCGCCGCCGCGGGTCCCGCGCCGATGATCTCGACGAGCAGCGTCTGCGCCTCGTTGGGGTACTCGACGAGCGCCATCAGGAACGCTCTCATGCCCATCCGCTGACGCGCCAGCGGATCCTCGCCGGCCGCCGTCGCGGCCTTCACGATGCGCTTCAGCAGCACCTCGAAGGCGTAGTCGAAGAGCGCCATGATGCACTCTTCCTTGTTGGCGAAGTGCTCGTAGAACGTCGCCTTCGACATCCCAGCGGCGCGGCTGATCGACTCGGCGCTGGCGTCGGCGTAGCCGGTCTCGGCGAAGACCGCCGCCGCCGCCTCGAACAGCCGCTCGCGCTGGAGGCCCAGCCGGATCTCGAGCGGAGGTGCGTGCCGGCCGCGCGGAATGGCGCTGCGCGGCGTGGTGCGGTCGGAGCTGGCCATCGAGTTGATCGACACAAGTCTAACTCCGTAAGGCCTTCGTGCGCATGCGCGCTAGCGACAGGGCGCCGGGACGGTCAGCGCACGCGCGGGCCGGGCTCTCGCGACGCCGCCCCCGCGACGCCGCCCCTGGTCGGCTCGTTCGCCGCCGCGCCGATCAGCCGAGCGCGCGGCCGTACTGGCGCTCGTAGTACTCGCGGTAGTCGCCGGAACGGACCGGCTCCCACCACCACGGGTTCTCGCGGTACCAGTCGACGGTCTGCTGCAGGCCCTCGGCGAAGTGCACGCGCGCCTCCCAGCCGAGCGCGCGCAGCTTCTCCGACGCGAGCGAGTAGCGGCGGTCGTGGCCGGGACGGTCGGTGACGTACTCGATCAGCGACTCGTCGTTGCCGGTCGCGCTGACGATCCGCTTGACGACCTCGATGTTGGGACACTCGTCGGGCCCGCCGACGTTGTAGACCTCGCCGGCTCTGCCCTGCTCCAGCGCATGGCCGATGCCGCGGCCGAAGTCGGTCACGTAGAGCCAGTTGCGCACCTGCATCCCGTCGCCGTAGACCGGCAGCTTGTCGCCATGCAGCGCGTTCAGCACCATCAGCGGGATCAGCTTCTCGGGGTACTGGTACGGGCCGTAGTTGTTGGAGCCGCGCGCGATCAGCGTCTCGAGGCCGTACGTGTGGAAGTAGCTCAGCACGAGCAGGTCGGCACCGGTCTTCGTCGCGCTGTACGGCGAGGACGGCTGCAGCGGCGACTGCTCCGTGAACGAGCCCTCTTCGATCGAGCCGTAGACCTCGTCGGTCGAGACCTGCAGGTAGCGCACGCCCGCCTTGCGCGCGGCCTCCAGCAGCACGTAGGTGCCGTGGCCGTTGGTCGTGACGAAGGCGTCCGGCTCGGCGATCGAGCGGTCGACGTGCGTCTCGGCGGCGAAGTTGACGACCGCGTCGACCCCGGCGATCGCGTCGGCGACGGCGACCGGGTCCTCGATTGCGCCGTGCACGAAGCGGATGTCGTCGATCACGTCGTGCAGGTTCTCCCTGCGGCCGGCGTACGTCAGCTTGTCGAGCACGACGACCTCGTCGCCGTTCTCCTTGACGCGGATCCGGACGAAGTTGGAGCCGATGAAGCCGGCTCCGCCGCAGACGAGCAGCTTCATGCGTGCACCTTTCGTGCCTCGAGGAAGTCGGACAGGCCGTCCTGCCACGGCGGCAGCACGGGGGTCTCGGGACGTGCGCTGGCGAGCGCGCTGAAGGCGGGGCGCGGCGCCGGCCGCGGCATCTCGGCCGTCGTGCACGGCAGCACGCGGCAGGCGGCGCCGGCCTGGCGGAAGATCTCCGCAGCGAACGCGTTCCATGAGACGGGCGGACCGCTGCCGGCGACGTGGAAGACCCCCTGCGCGGCGCGGACACCGGCCCCGGCGCCCGCACTGCCGTCGGCGGCGCCATCGCCGTCGCCCGCCCCGAACGCCAGCGTCAGCAGCGCCCGCGCCAGGTCGGCCGTCGCGGTCGGGCAGCCGATCTGGTCGGTCACGACGCTGATCTCGTCGCGCTCTGCGGCGAGCCGCAGCATCGTCGCGGCGAAGTTCGGGCCGCCGACGCCGAACAACCACGAGGAGCGCACGATCGCGTGCGAGCCGCCGGCCGCAGCGACCGCCTGCTCGCCGGCGAGCTTGGTACGGCCGTACACGCTCTGCGGGTTGGTCGGGTCGCTCTCGACGTAGGGCGCGGCGTCCGCGGCCCGCGCGCCGTCGAAGACGTAGTCGGTCGAGACGTGCACCAGCCGCGCGCCGGCCGCTGCGGCCGCTCGCGCGACGTTGCCGGCGGCGGTCGCGTTGACCGCCGCTGCGCCGTCTGGGTCGCTCTCGGCGCCGTCGACGTTCGTCCACGCCGCGCAGTTGACGACCGCGTCCGGCGCGGCGGCGGAGATCGCGGCGCTGACGGCGGCCGCATCGGTCACGTCCAGCTCCGCACGGGCGAGCGCGACGACGTCGTGGCCGTCCGCGCGCGCGATCCGGACGACGTCGCGGCCGAGCATGCCGTGCGCCCCGGTGACGAGCAGGCGGGGACTCATGTGGTCACCTCACGCGGGAAGGTGAGCCGCAAGGCGAGCGTTCCCAGTGGAAGCCGAGGCCGCAGGCCGAGCGCTTTCACAGGATCCCGATCTCCGAGTTGTCGCCGACCATGAAGCGGAAGGCGCGCGGCTGGCTGTGGTCGCGGCGGATCCTCACGTTGCGGCCCAGCAACGACGACTCCATCCGCCCGTCGAGGTTGCGCACCGACGAGCCGGCGAGCAGGATCGAGTGCTCGACCTCCGCGTTCTGCAGTTCGCAGTCGACGCCGATCGCCGTGTACGGGCCGACGTAGCAGTCGGTCAGCCTCGCCCCGGCGGCGATCACGGCCGGCCCGCGCACGGTCGCGCGGATCAGCGTCGCGCCGCCTTCGACGATCACGCGCCCGTCGACGACGGAGTCGATCAGCTCGCCGTCGATCTGCGGCTCGATCGCGTCGAGGATCAGGCGGTTGGCCTCGAGCATGTCGTCGAGCCGGCCGGTGTCCTTCCACCAGCCTCTGACGATGTGCGGCTCGACCCGCCTGCCGCTGTTGACGAGGTGCTGGATCGCGTCGGTGATCTCCAGCTCGCCGCGTCTGGACGGCTCGATCGCGCGCGCGGCGTCGTGGATGCCGGCGGTGAACATGTAGACGCCCACGAGCGCGAGGTCGGTCGCGGGCTCCTTCGGCTTCTCGACCAGCCGCGTGACGGAGCCGTCGCCGTTGAGCTCGGCGACGCCGTAGTTCTCCGGGTCCTCGACCTGCGTCAGCAGGATCAGCGCGTCCGGCGTGCCGGCGCGAAACGCCGCGACGAGCTCCTCGATGCCGCCCTGCAGCAGGTTGTCGCCGAGGTACATCACGAACGGCGAGTCGTTCAGGAATGGCTCTGCCGTCAGCACCGCGTGCGCGAGCCCGAGCGGCGCGGACTGCGGGATGTAGGTGATCTCGACGCCGAAGCGCGAGCCGTCGCCGGTGACCTCGCGGATCTCGTCGCCCGTCTCCGGCGCGATGATGATCCCGATCTCGCGGATGCCGGCGGCGGCCATCGCCTCGATGCCGTAGAACAGCACGGGCTTGTTGGCGACCGGCACGAGCTGCTTGGCGCTCGTGTGCGTGATCGGTCGCAGCCGGGTGCCTTTGCCACCGGACAGGATGAGACCCCTCAAGTCCTTCATGTGCTCGTCAGCGTAACGGCCGGCCAGCGGCGACGTTGCGCCGAACGCGGGCGCGACAGGCCGTCGCGCCGCCCGTTCAGTACGTTCCGCCGAGCTTGCGGTGATCCCAGCTGACCGGCGGCTGCGCGGCGACGAACTGCAACGCGACACGTTTGGGCGCCTGCGCGCGCACCATCGCCTCGACTTCCGGCGCCGGTTGGCCGCCGTCGCCGTAGCGGGCGAACAGCTCCAGGCCGAACGCGGTCACGACGTCGATGTCGCGGTGCAGCCGCGCATTCGCCTTGACCATTACGCCGCGCAGCTGGTCGTACGTCGTCCCGTCCTCGACCTGCAGCGTGACGCGGTCGTCGCGCTCGAGGTTCTTGACCTTCTGCGATCTGGCGTACGTCCACGCCCACAGCTCGCCGTCGCGGACCGTGTACCAGAGCGGCATCAGGTGCGGCCAGCCGTCGTGCCCGGCGGTCGCGACGACGACGGTCCGCTGCTCGTCGAGGAAGCCGGCCAGCTCCGGCTCGGTCATGCGGATCAGATCACGTCGGCTCATGGCGCGCGAGCGTAGCCGACCGACCTTGCGAAGGACGCTGCTTGCGCAGCTCACTGACCCGACGAGCCGCTCATGCAGCGACGCATCGTGCGTTGCCGCATGAGCCGTCAGGCGGGCCGCGGCCTGCTCAGACCCGCACCAGCCGGCTGGCGGCGGCGCGGACGGCGTCGCGCGCGTCCTGCGGCTCCAGCACGGCGGCGTCGCCGGCTTCCTTCAGCACCTCGCGCACGAGCCAGTCGACGCCGGCGAAGCTCAGCTCGACGATCAGCGCGCCGTCGGCCAGCTCCTCGACGACGGAGCGCTCCTCGCGCGCCCAGCGGGCGCGCTCGGGCGAGATCCACACCCGCGCTCGCCTCGACGCCTCGACCTCGCCGGTGCGCGGCCAGCCCTCGACGTCGCGCGCGGGGTCGACCTCGGCGCGCGGCGTGTATCTCTCGGCCTCGACCGTCGCGTGCTTGACGCGGTCCAGGCGGAAGTGGCGCACGCCGCCTCTGTCGGGGTCGTAGGCGGCGACGTACCAGCCCTCGCGGCCGTTGATCAGCGCGTACGGCTCGACCGTCCGCTTGGAGAAGAGGTCCTCGTTCTCCTTGTAGTACTCGATCGTCAGCAGCCGGTTCTGGTGCACCGCGGTCGAGACGGCGCGCGCGATGTCGGCGTCGCCGCCGCCGACTCTGGCGACCTGCAGGCCCTCTCTGATCGGGTCCTCGCCGAGCGCCGCGACGATTCTTCTGCGCACCGACGTGAGCGAGCCCTCGGGGATGTGCTCGCCGATCAGGTCGATGGCGGCGACGAGCGCCTTCGCCTCGACCGGCAGCAGCCGCGCCGGGCGCGCGAACGAGTCGCCGTAGGCCTCCGGGTCGGACTCGATCGTGCCGTCCTCCAGCACCTCGGCGTAGAGCACGTAGGAGCCGGCGCCGAAGTTGACGACGTTGAGCACGCCGATGTCCTCGTTCAGCTCCTGCTCGCTGATCTGCAGCCGCTCGCAGACGACGGCGGCGGGGATCCGCCGGCCGGCGCGTCCCTCGGTGATCAGGATCGACGCGAGCGTCACCAGCCGCGCGAACCGCTCGGGGCGGATCGCGGCCGCCTCGCGCCGCCCGTTGCCGTTGCCGTTGGTCTCCGCGGCGCGCTCGGGCGGCGCGACGGCCGGCGCCAGCTCGGGCGCCTCGGCGTGGCGCTCGATCAGCAGCGTCAGGCGCGACTCGAGCTCGTCGATCAGCTCCGGCGGCGCGAGCACGCGCGCGTTCTCGCCGAGGCCGAGCACCCACGCGACGAGCTGGCGCGCGTTGGCGTAGTCGGTCACGAAGATGCGGTCGGCGCTGTCGCCCTCGTGCGGCTCGGCCGCGCGGAAGCTGCCGTGGCGGCCGAAGTGGCGCTCGATCTGCCACGCGATCCGCCCGGCGATCCAGACCTCGGCGGTCCCGATCGTCTCGCCGAACTGCCACGGCACGCGGTTGGCGTACGAGCGCGGGTCGAAGTCGTCGGGGCGCTGGAAGTCGTGCTCGGCCTTCGACGCGTAAGCGACCTTGCCGCGGATCCGCGAGAGGCGGAAGACGCGCATCGCCTCGCGCTCGTGCGCGCGGCCGAGCAGGTAGAACTGCCCGCCCTCGAACAGCAGCTGGTACGGGTCGACCTTGCGCGTGCCGAGCTCGTCGCGCTGCATCGTGTAGTAGTCGAACACGATCGTCTTGCGACGGAAGATCGCGGTCTCGATCTTCGCCAGCCGCTGCGACAGCTCATGGCCGCCGGCGGACGCCGTGATGCCGAGCGCGATCGTGCTCTGCTCGGCGGTCGCGAGCGGGCTCGGCCGGCCCCACGAGATCTGCTGCAGCGCGAGCCGCAGCGGCTCGGCGTAGGCGAATTCGCCGTCGAGCAGGCTCAGCGCGGTGTGCAGGCCGGCCAGCTCCTCGTCGGTGAACTCGATCGCCGGCAGGTGGAAGTTCTCCGGCGGCAGCGAGTAGTTCTCCTGCTCGGCGAGGCCCTCGACCGGCTTGTCGACCGACAGCTGGATGCCGAGCGCCTCCAGCTCGGAACGGTCCGCGTAGAAGCGCCGCGCGAACGCGTCCTCGTTCATCGCGCTGTAGCCCTCGACGTCGCGACGGATCTCTGGGGCTGTGACGGGCCGCCGCTCCGCCATCAGGTAGCTGATGAGGGAGAGCTGGCGGATCAGCTTCTCGGTGTCCTTCGCCATGTGGTCGCGACACTGTAGTCAGCGGGGCTTTGCCGGCTTTCAGTGTGCGGGTGCGTCGCCCGCTATTTGCGGCTTTTTGTCGGCATGGGAGGCGTCTAGCCGGCGGTCGCCGGACCGAACCACGCGCTGCCGCCGAGCGTCCGGTCCCAGCGCGACCACGACGCGCCGTCCTCCAGCTCGCGCTCGAGCCGGTCGAAGCTGCCGAGCCGCCCGCCGAGGTTGTCGACCATGTGCACGAGCGTCGCCTCGCGCGTGGCCGGCGCGACCGGGCTGCCGTGCGCGAGCGAGCCGTGGTGGCTGAGGATCACGTGCAGCAGCGCCTGCGCCCGCTGCGGCGGGAAGTCCGGCAGCTGCTGGATCAGGCCGCGCACGCGCTCGTGGCCGAGCACGATCTCGCCGCGCAGCCGCCCCTCGTCGCTCATCTCGACCGCGTCGTCCTCGACGTCGTAGGCGTCGAGCTTGCCGATGTCGTGCAGCAGCGCGCCGCTGACGGCGAGGTCGCGGTCGACCGCATCGAAGATCGCGGCGAGCGCGCCGACGCCCTGCGCGACCGTCAGCGTGTGCTCCAGCAGCCCGTGGCGGTAGGCGTGGTGGTTGCGCTTCGCGGCGGGTGCGTCGCGGAACTGCGCCCAGGTCGCCGTCTGCGCGCCGAAGACCGCGTCCAGCAGCGCGCGCAGCTGCGGGTCGCCGACGCTCTGAAGCAGCTCGCGCAGCTCGCGTTCGAGCTGCTGCGGCGGGCGCGCCGGGCCGGGCGGCGGCTGCGCTTCGTCGGCGGTCGTGGGCGGCTGGTCCATCGCCGCGAAGATAGCCCCGGCCGCGGACGGCCGGCCCGTCTCTCAGGTCGGCTCGGCCTCGTCGCGCAGCGCCGGCTTCAGCTCGCGGCGGGAGCGGATCCCCAGCTTCAGGTAGGCGTTGCGGAGGTGGAACTCGACGGTCTTGGTGGAGATGAACAGCGCCTGCGCGATCTCGCGATTGGTCAGCCCGCCGGAGGCCAGCTCGCTGACGCGCCGCTCGCTCGGCGTCAGCGCCTGGACGCCCTGCAGCGCCGGCCGCCGCGGTCGCGCGCCGGCCGCGATCAGCTCGGCGCGCGCGAGCGTCGCGAGCCCGTCGGCACCGCAGCGGTAGGCCGCGTCGAGGCCGACGCGCAGCGTCTCGCGCGCGGCCGTCTGCTGGCGCGCGCGCCGCTGCGCGGCGCCGAGGTCGATCAGCACACGTGCGCGCTCCAGCTGCGCGGGCGAGCGGTCGAGCACCTCGACCGCCTCCTCCAGCAGCGCGATCCCGGGCGTGCCGCCGGCCACGAGCCCGGCCGCGCGCAGCGCGCCGCCGAGCACGCGCGGGGCGCCGAAGGCGCGTGCCAGACGCAGCTCCTCGTGCGCCAGCTCGTGCGCCTCCTGCGTCCGCTCGAGCTTCAACGCGGCGATCGCCGCCTCCGAGCGCCACGGCAGCACGCCGGGGCTCGGCGCCGGGATCGCCTCCAGCCGCCGGCCGCACTCGGTCAGGTCCTCGTGCGCGCCGGCCGGGTCGCCGGCGTGCAGCGCGAGGCGGCCGCGCGCGAACAGCATCCAGTTGTGTGTGAAGGGATTCGTCAGCTGCTCGTCGGGCGCGTGCGAGAGCAACTGCGTCGCGCGCTCCGGCTCGCCGCGATCCAGCAGCGCGAGCGCCGTGTAGGCATGCGCGAACGGCCGCACGACCATCATCACCGGCAGTCTTTCGAGCCCGCCCTCGAGGTCGGCGAGCGCGCCGACGAGGTCGCCGCGCAGGTAGCGGGCCGAGCCGCGCAGCGTCGACATCGCGGCGAAGCCGACGACCGAGCCGCGCGTGCGCGCGTCGATCAGGCCGGCGGTCGCGGTCTCGTCGACCTGCTCCAGCCAGTCGGAGAAGAACAGCCCCGCGACGGCCGCGACGTAGGCGGTCCCATCGGCCGTCGCCTCGCTCAACATGCGGTCGCCGTCGAGCGCTCGGCGCATCAGCGCGAGCACCTCTCCGTGCGAGACGTCGCCGAGCATCGCGTGCTCGCAGGCGCGCTGGGCCAGCAGCGCCCGCTGCGCCGGCGTCTTCGCTTCGCCGGAGCCCGACAGCAGATCTCTGAAGCGCGTCAGCGCGACCTCGCGATCGCGGTACTCCAGCCGCGCGGCGCTGAGGTAGCCGGCGATCAGCTCCTCCTCCAGCAGCGGATCGGCGCCGCCGAGTACCGTCAGCCCCTCGTCGAACGCCTGCGACGCGCCGTCGTTGTCGCCCGCCGCGTAGAGCGCCTCGCCGAGCTGCGCCAGCGCGCGGGCGCGCGCCTGCGGCTGGTCCAGCAGCGCGACCGCCTCGCGCAGGCGCAGCGGCGCGCTCGGCCGGCCCGCGAGCGCGTCCGCGCGGCCGAGGTCGATCAGCAGCTGGGCGCGCTCCTCGCGCGCCGGCGCCTCGTCGAGCGCGCGCATGAAGAAGCGCGCGGCGACCTCCGGCGAGCCACCCCCGAGCGCGCGCCGGCCGGCGCTCTGCAGGCATGCGACGACCCACTGCTCGCCCGTCGGGAGCGTCTGCAGCAGGTGCGGCGCGGCCCGTTCGACGCCGCTCTCGCCACCGCTGTCGCGCAGCAGGCGCGCGGCCTCGTGGTGCAGCTGCGCCCGTTCCGCCGCCGGTATCGCGAGGTACACCGCCTGGCAGACGATCGGGTGGACGAAGCCCAGCTCCGCGGCCGGTCTGAGCACGTCGGCGCCCGCCAGCTCGTCGGCGGCGTGGCGCGCCTGCGGCGGGCTGAGGCCGGCGAGCGCGGCGGCCTGCGCGAGCGGGGCGTCGTCGCCGAGCACGGCGACGGCGCGTGCGAGCGGTGACGCGCCGGGTGCGAGGCGCTCCAGCCGGCTCGCGGTCGCGCGCTGGATCGTTGGCGGCCCGAGGCCTCTGACCTGACCGGCGTTGGCGGCCGTCGGCGCGAGCGCGGCGACCTCCAGCTCCGCGATCAGCTCGCGCGTGAAGAACGGGTTGCCGCAGGTGACCTCCCAGCAGGCGGCGCAGAAGGCGTCATCGGCCAGCGGCAGCGACGCGCGCACGATCGCCGTCGTCGCCTGCCGCGTCAGCGGGACGAGCTGGTGGCGCCGCGCGAGCGGGTGGGTCGCGAGCGCGGCGAGCGCGTCCCCGCCGCCGAGCGCGGGCCGCGGGCGCGTCGTCACGACGATCAGCAGCGGCAGGTCCTCGCTGCGCTGCGCGGTGTAGAGCAGCGCGCGCATCGAGGCGTCGTCGGCCGCGTGGGCGTCGTCGACGGCGAGCAGCAGCGGACGCTGCTCGGCGATGTTCGCGGCGACCCAGTGGAGGCCGTGCAGCAGCGGGAACTCCGGCGGGCCGGTCGGGTCCTGGATCCGCACGCGCCCGGACAGCGCGGGCTCGGCATGGGCCGCGGCGCCGGCCAGCACGCGTCTGCGCTCGCGCGGGCTCGCGCTCGACAGGTACGGCTCGAACAGCTGCAGCGCGACGCCGAACGGGTACTGCCGCTCCAGTTCGCCGCCGCGGGCCCGCAGCACGACCATGCCGCGCTCCTGCGCATGGCGCGTGGCGAGCGTCAGCAGGTGCGTCTTGCCGAGTCCGGCGGCGCCTTCCAGCAGGAGGATCCTGCCCTCGCTCGCGGAGGCCGCGGCGATCGCGTCGCGCAGCGCGCCGATCTCCAGCTCGCGTTCGAGCGGGTCGCGATCGAGTGCATGGGCGCCGTACCGGCGCCGTGGAGCCTGGGTCAGGTCCTCTTCCCCCCGGGGGACCTCGGTAGACACGACATCACCCTATACGGATTGCAGGTGCGTTGGAGCGTCCGCCGGTCAACATGGTGCCCGCTCCCAAGGGTCGGCTGCACCAAAGTCTAGGGGGATGCGCCTGGTGCGTGCGACGGTCGGCCGGCGCTACGGTCTCGCAAGCAGAGGACGAGGCAGGGGAGAAGCTCTCCCGGGCTTGTCTTTCGTGCGCGTCTGACACGGCGACACCCCCTCGAACCGTGTCAGGCAGGAATAGGAGGCCCACCAGCTCGCTCCCGACCCGGGCGGGCGGTGGGCCTTCCCTTCGCAGTGGCCGACCGCCGCGCATGGCCGTGACGTTTGTCACAATCTGCCGAGGAGAGATCGCCCACGGCGGGTAGAGGAGTCGTCATGGAGCCGTTGTTCGAGCACCGCATGCAGTTCGCCGGCGTCGACACGCGCGTGCTCGAGCTGGAGGGTCACGGCGACCCGCTCGTGCTGTTCCACGGCTGGTCCGACAGCGCCGACACGTGGCGTCACGTGCTCGCGCAGCTGGCCCGCAACGACCGCCGCGCGATCGCGGTCGACCTGCCCGGCTTCGGCACCGCGGGCGCCGCCGGCGACGGCCCACTGCTGCCGCAGCTCGACGCGTTCGGCGGCGAGGTGCTCGCCTACGCCACCGCGGAGATCCGCCCGGCACGCGGACGCACGCGAGCCAGACGCGGTGCCGCCGCCGCGGCCGCACGCGGCGCTGCCGGCACCGCCGGCAGACGCAGCCGGGCGCGCGGACGGTCCGCTCGTTCGGGCAAGCGCGCGATCGTCGCCGGCAACTCGCTCGGCGGCTGTCTCGCGCTGCGGCTCGCGCAGCAGGGGACGGTCAACGGGGTCGAGGTCGCGCGCGTCGTCGCGCTCGCGCCGGCTGGGCTCGACATGGCCGGCTGGTTTCGCCTCGTCGAGCACGATCCGGTCCTGCGCACGCTGCTGGCGCTGCCGGTGCCGCTGCCCGGCCGCGCCATACAGGCGGTCGTCGGACGCGTCTACGGCGCGCTCGCGTTCGCGCACCCGCAGGGGATCGAGCCCGGCGTCGTGCGCGCCTTCGCGCGCCACCACCCGGACCGCGCCGCGGTCGCGCGGCTGCTGGCGTCGGGACGGCGGCTGCTGCCGGAGTTGAAGGACTGCTTCGAGCTGTCGCAGATCGACTGCCCCGTCCAGCTGATCTGGGGCGACCGCGACCGCATGGTCTACGCGCGCGGTGCCGAGCGCGTGCTGGCCGAGGTCGCCGACGCGCACCTGGAGCTGCTGGAGGAGTGCGGTCACTGTCCGCAGATCGAGCGGCCCGAGCGAGTCGTGGAGCTGCTGCTGGGCGACGAAGCGCGGGCTGCTGCTGCCGCTGCTTGAGTCCACCTGCCAGACTTTCAGGCGATGGATCTGATCCCGACGCCGGACCAGCTCGGCGCAGCGACGGCGAACGTGATCGACCGGGTTCTGCGCGGCCACCTCGCCGACCTGCGCCCGCAGCCGTCGGCGATCGTCCACGAAGGCCCCCAGCGGACGGTCCGCCGCTACCTGCGTCCCGGCGAGGAGCGCGGCCACAGGGGCGGCGCCGCCGCGAAGCCGCCGGTGCTGCTGGTGCCGCCGCTGGCCGCGCCCGCGACCTGCTTCGACCTGCGGCGCGGCTGCAGCGTCGCCGAGCACCTGCTCGCCGCCGGCCATCCGACGTACCTCGTCGACTATGGCCCGATCGCCTTCTGCGACCGCAACCTCGGCATCGAGCACTGGATCGACGACGTGATCCCGAGCGCGATCGACGCCGTCCGGCGAGACGCGGAGGCGGAGTCGGTGCAGCTGGTCGGCTGGTGCCTCGGCGGGATCATGGCGCTGCTGGTCGCCGCCGAATCGCCCGCGCGGGTGCGCTCGGTCGCGCTGGTCGCGAGTCCGTTCGACACCAGCGAGGTGCCGCTCGTGGCGCCGCTGCGACCGCTCGTCAATCTCGCCGGCGGCTCCGTCGGCACCGCCGCCTACAAGCTGCTCGGCGGCGCACCCGCGCCGCTCGTCAAGCGCGTCTACCAGCTCGCCGGCTTCGACAAGTACGTGATGAAGCCGTTCACGCTCGCGACGAACCTCGACGATCGCGAGTTCCTCGCGCAGGTCGAGGCGGTCGACCGCTTCATGGGCGGCATGCTCGCCTACCCGGGCCGCACGTTCGGCCAGATCTACCACCGCATGCTGCGCCGCAACGACCTCGCCGAGGGCCGCATCGTGCTGGGTGATCGCACGATCGAGCTGGCGCAGGTGAGAGCGCCGGTGCTGTCGATCGCCGGCGACGGCGACGGGATCGCCCCGCGCAAGGCGGTCCACCGGATCGCGCAACTGCTGCCCAACGCCGCCGAGGTGAAGATCGCGACCGCGCCGGGCGGCCATCTCGGCGTCCTCACCGGTCGCGCCGCGCGGCGCACGACCTGGCCGCTGATCGACGACTTCCTCGACGTGACCGCGAGCGCCGACGGCAGCGACAGGGCGCCGCGCAGGCACCTGCGCGCCGTCGCGTAGACGCCGCGGCAGTCAGCCGCCGGTCAAGGGTGAGGTAGCAGCGCCGCGCGCCGCTCGCCTACAGCCCGACGGGGTGACGGACGGTGAAACCGTCGCCGCCGCGCGGCTCCGCCTGCCAGCGCGAGCCGGTCACGCGCAGGCCGCTGGTGTCGAAGCGCAGGCCGGCGACGTACATGTAGACGTGGCCGCCGTTGGCGTAGATCGTGATCCATCTGCCCGGTCCCGCCTCGCCCCACTGCGCGAGGTCGCCCGAGACCAGCGGCCGGTCCAGCAGCCCGGCGGCGGCGAACGCAAAGCTGATCGACGCCGAGCAGTCGTAGGCGGTGTCGGTCCAGGTCGCGTGACCGCCGCCGTAGCGGTACGGCAGGCGCGCGATCTGGTTGCCGGCCGAGATCACCGTCTTGACGACGTCCGGCGCGCCCAGCGGGGCGACCGCGAGCCCGTCGGCGGTGACGGCGGCCTGGCCGCCGCTCGGGATCCCGCTCGCCTCGAGCTCTCTGCGGATCTGCGCGTCGGTCAGCGGCTGCTGCAGCTTCGCGGGGTCGGTCGTGTTGGCGCCCGCGTTCGGATCGAAGTTCGTGCGCACGCCCGCGTCGGGGTCGACCGCGGTCGGGTTGCCCTGCAGCTTGTCGACCGCCTGCTCCTCGTACTGCGGCTGCGGAGCGGGCGAGGCCGCGGTCTGCGGAGGCGTCTGCGCGCCGGTTGCGGTGCCGTCGCTCGCGGCGCCGCAGCCGCCGAGCGCGACGGCGACCGGCACGGCGAGCGCCAGCAGTCCGGCGATGACGGGTCTCCGGCGGCTCATGTCATCGAGTATTGCAAGCGCGCCGTCTCGGCCTGCCGGCTCGCACGAATGGCGCCGCCGCGCGGACCGTTCGCGCCGCCGCCGGCTGCGTTGCCCGCACGTTGCCGGTAATGTCGCGCGCCGTGCCGGGCTCCCTCCATCGCTATCGGGGCATGGCGCTGCTGCCGCTCGCCGCGCTCGCGGTGCACCAGCTGCGCTACATGCTGGCGTTCGGCGCGCAGGCGCCGGAGCGGCTGTCGGAGCAGGGGCACGCCTACCTCGGCTCGGTCGAGGCGATCGCCGTGATGCTGTGCGCGGTCGCGCTCGGCTCGTTCCTGACGCGCCTCGCGGGCGCGTGGTGCGGTGGCGCCACGACGTCCGCGCCGTCGTCGTCGCGCCATGGCCTGCTGAAGCTGTGGGCGGCGGGAGCGCTCGTGCTGGCGGGGATCTACAGCGGCCAGGAGCTGCTGGAGGGCATCCTCGCGGCTGGGCATCCGCCCGGCGTCGAGGGCGTGCTGGGCAGCGGCGGCTGGCTGATGCTGCCGCTGTCGGTCGCGATCGGCGGCCTGCTCGCGCTGCTGCTGCGCGGTGCGCGGGCGGTGCTCGAGCTGGTCCGCCGCGTCCGCGCCGCGCGCCCGGCCGCGCCTGTCGCGCAGCCGCCGCGGCTGCGCCCGCTGCCGGTCGTCGTCCCGCGCCGCAACGCGCTCGCGGGATCTGCCGCCGGCCGCGCGCCGCCGCTGCGCGCGCTGCAGACCGCGTAGCCGCAGCGTCGCGCCCGGATCGGGTCGTCGCGCCTACGCGCACCGACGACCAGACCTTCCATGGAGGTATCGCATGTCCCGCTTCGCCGGGGCGCTCGCGACGACGCTGGCGATCCTCGCCGCGTTCGCCGCGACCGCCGCCGCGCACCAGGGCGACGCGCGCTACCGCTCCGTCCTCCGGGGTGTCGACCCGGCGGCGAGCGGGCTGCGTGTCGAGGTGCTCAACTACGACGACCGCTTCGAGCTCGACAACCGCACGGGCAAGACGGTGACGATCTACGGCTACGAGAGAGAGCCGTACGCGCGCATCGGCGCCGACGGCACCGTCGCCGTCAACAGAAACTCGACCGCTTACTACCTCAACGACGAGCGCTACGCGAACGTGCCGGTGCCGGCCGCCGTGCGCGAGCACCCGCGCGCGGCGCCGGCGTGGGTCGTGCAGGACAGAACCGGCCGTTTCGAGTGGCACGACCACCGCATGCACTACATGGTCAGAGGCGTCGCGCCGCAGGTCAGAGACCAGTCGCTCAGAACGAAGATCTTCGACTACGCCGTCCCGATCGCGGTCGGCGACGACAGAGCGGCGATCACCGGCACGCTGTGGTGGGTCGGCCCGCAGGACGACTCCTCGTTCCCGATCGCCGCAGTCGTCGCGCTGATCGCGCTCGTGCTGCTGCTCGGCGGCGCCGTCGTCGTCGTGCGGCGGCGGCGGCGGGAGGGCGGCGGCGATGTCGGCTCAGGCGATCCAGCCGCCGGCGGTTCGGGAAGCAGCAGCGGCGATCCCGCGGCGGCCGCCGGATCGTCGCGGCGGGAAGCGTGGTGAGGCAGCTCGTGCGCGCCGCGCTCGCCCCGCTCACCGCGCTGCTCCTGCTCGCGCTGCTGGCGCCCGCCCAGGCGCTCGCGCACGCGCAGCTGCAGAGCACGACGCCGCAGCGCGGCGCCGTGCTGAGAACGCAGCCGGACGCGGTCGTGTTCCGTTTCGACGAGCCGGTCGAGGGCAACTTCGGCGCGGTGCGCGTCTTCGACGCGCGCGGCAGACGCGTCGACGCGGGCGACGCCTACCACCCCGGCGGGCGTGGAACCGCGCTCGCCGTCCACCTGCGCGACGACCTGGCGGACGGCGGCTACACCGCCACGTACCGGGTCGTCTCCGCCGACGCGCACATCGTCTCCGGCGGCGTCGTCTTCTCGATCGGCGAAGCGAGCACGTCCGGTCAGACGGTCGCCGAGCTGCTCGGCGGCCAGCAGACGGGCGCCGTCACCGACGTCGCGTTCGGGATCGCCCGCGGGCTCCAGTTCGGCGCGATCGCCGTCGCGCTCGGGGCGCTCGCGTTCCTGCTGTTGGTGTGGCGCGGCGTCGCCAGTTCGCTGGCGCTCTCAACCGCTGCGGTCATGGCGTTCGCGCGCCGTCATCGCACGCTCGTCGTCGGCGCCGCGCTCGCGGGCCTGCTGAGCGCCGTCGCCGGGATCGTGTTGCAGGGGGCGGAGGCCGCCGGGATCGGCGGCTTCGACGCACTCAGACCATCGGTCGTGCGCGAGACGCTCGGCACCCGCTTCGGCACGATCTGGGGGATCGCCGTTGCCGCCTGGTTGCTGATCGCGCTCGTGGCGCCTGTTGCGCTGGCACCGCCCGACACTCGCGGCGCGTTGCGTCCGCACGAACGCTTCGCGCTCGCCGCCTTCGTCGGGCCCGCGATCTTCCTGCTGCTGCTGCCGGCGCTCGGCGGGCATGCGTCGGTGCAGTCGCCGACGTGGCTGCTGCTGCCCGCCAACGCGATCCACGTCGCGGCGATGAGCGTCTGGGTCGGCGGGCTCGCGACGCTGCTGCTGGCACTGCCGGCGGCGACGCGCGCGCTGCCGGCGAGAGGCGATCGCAGCCGCCTGCTGGCCGCCGCGCTGACGCGCTTCTCGCCGCTGGCGCTGATCGCCGTGATCGCGCTCGTCGCGAGCGGGATCGTGCAGGGCGTCGTCGAGGTGCGCACGGTCGCGCACCTGTTCGACACGCCGTTCGGGCGGGCGGTCGCGATCAAGGTCGCGCTGCTGCTGATCCTGATCGGGCTCGGCGTCGTGCAGCGGCGGCGCGTGCTGCCGGCCCTGCGCGCGGTCGCGGCGGCGGCACGACCGCCCGCCGGCGCCGGGCTGCTGCTGCGGCGCGTGCTGCGCGGCGAGCTGCTGCTGATCGTCGCGGTGCTGGGCGTGACCGCTGCGCTGGCGTCCTACGCGCCGTCGATCGCGCAGCAGGCCGGGCCGTTCGCGGCGACCACGACGATCGGCCCGGAGCAGCTGCAGCTGACGGTCGACCCGGCGGCGGTCGGTTCCAACGAGCTGCACGTGTACCTGCTGGATCCGCGCGACGGCAGCCAGTTCGACGGCGCCAGAGAGGTGACGCTGTCGGCGACCCAGGCCGAGCGCGGGATCGGCCCGCTGGCGATCCCGGCCGACCGCGCCGGTCCCGGTCACTACGTCGCGCACGCCGCGCTCGGCGTGCCCGGCACCTGGGGCCTGCGCATCGCGGTGCGCGTCTCCGACTTCGACGAATACACGACAAGAGTGGAGGTTCCGATCCGATGAACCGCACAGGACCGACTGCCGCACGCTGCGCCCCTGCCCGGCTCCGGACCCGCCGCGCGCGGGCCGCACTCGCCGCGGGCGCACTCCTGCTCGCCGCGTTCCCGGCCGCCGCGCGGGCGCACGTCACCGTCGTGCCGAGAACGGCGCCGGCGGGCGCGTACACGGTGCTCGACGTGCGCGTGCCCAACGAGCGCGACGGCAAGGCGACGACGAAGGTCGACGTGAAGCTGCCGCCAGGGTTCGTCGCGGCGTCGTTCCAACCGGTCCCCGGCTGGGACGTGAGAGTGATCCGCGAGCGGCTGTCGAGACCGATCGAGACCGAGAACGGCCCGATCTCCGAGCAGGTCTCGCGGCTCGTCTTCAGCGGCGGCGAGATCCCGCCCGGCGCGTTCCAGGACTTCCCCGTCTCGGTCCAGATCCCCGACAGACCTGGTGAGACGCTGACGTTCAAGGCGTTGCAGACGTACGCCGGCGGCGAGGTCGTGCGCTGGATCGGCGCGCCCGACTCCGACACCCCCGCGGCCCAGGTCGCGATCGTCGCGGCCGACGGGGCGGGCGAGGGCGAGGGCGCCGGGGCGGGGCATGGCGGCGCGGCCGGCGGCAGCTCCAGCGGCGAGGCCGCCGCGAGCGCCGCCGCGTCGTCCGACGCCCCGGTGGCCGATCCGGCGCCCGCCGCCACGAGCGACGACGGCGCCTCCAAGGGCCTCGCCTACGCCGGTCTCGCGGCGGGCATCGTCGGCCTCCTGCTGGGCGCCGCCGCGCTGACGATCGTCACCCGCCGCCGGAGCACGCCGGCGGCATGACCGCGTTGCACGCCGATCGCCGCCGCAAGGACGCCGCGCACGCATGACCGCGTTGCTCGCCGGCCTGCTCTACCTCGCGCCCGCGCTGCTGATCGCAGCCGCGCTGCTGCGCGGGCGCTATCCCGGCGAGCGGATCCTGACCGCGGCCGCGAGCCGCGTGCGGCAGCCGCGCCGGCGACCGGCGCGCAGCAGCGGCAGCGCGCGGCGACGCCGCACCACGTCCCCGCGCGGCGGGCGGCTGGTCGCGACGCGGATGGCCGGACGGGCGCCCCCCGAGGGCGCGCGCAGCAGATCCGTCCACCAATCCTTCAAGGAGCATCCATGCGTTACCGCATCACGCTCGCGGCAGCCGCCGCGACCACCGTCCTCGCGCTGCCGGCCGCGGCGCAGGCGCACGTCACGATCAACCCCAAGGCGGTCCCCGCCGACAGCTACCAGGTGCTGAGCGTGCGCGTCCCCAACGAGGACGACAGCGCCGCCACGACGAAGCTGAGACTGACGTTCCCGCCCGGCTTCCAGTCGGCTTCCTACGAGGCGCAGGCGGGCTGGAGCGCGAGGGTCGCGCGGCGCAGACTGGCGAGACCGCTGCAGACCGAGGACGGTCCCGTCACGAGCGAGGTCGGCTCGATCACCTGGACGGGTTCCAAGCGCGGCCTCGGCCGGATCGCCCCCGGCCAGTTCCGCGACTTCCGCATCTCGCTCAAGCTGCCCGCGAGAGCCGGCGCGGTGCTGACGTTCCCGGCGCTGCAGACCTACTCGAACGGGACCGTCGTGCGCTGGACCGGCGCTCCCGACGCCGACAAGCCGGCCCCGACCGTGAGACTGACCGCGGCCGAGTCGGCCCACGGCGCCAGCACCCGACCCGCAGGCCCGCCCGCGCGCGCCGCCCACGCCGCGATCGTGCGGCGCACGCCGGCGCCGAACTCGACGGCGCGCGGTGTCAAGCGGGTCGCGATCACGTTCGCCGAGCGGCTCGTGACCGGCAAGCTCGACGTCTACCGCGGCTCCACGCGCGTGTCGCCGAAGAGCAGCGGCCCGTCCGGCGCGACCGTCGCGGCGACGTTCGCGCGCAAGCTCGCCGCTGGCAGCTACACGGTCCGCTGGCGCGCGGTCGCGCCCGACGGGCACGTGCAGACCGGCTCGTGGAGCTTCAAGGCGCAGTGACCCTTCGCGGGAGGGCGCCGAGCGGCGTCCTCCCGCGGTTCTTGATCCTCACCTAAGGTCGCACCCTGATCATGAACGGCCGTTACCATCGCTCGTAACTCCAAAGGCCCTGGGGGCGCGAGCGGTCGGAGACAGTCAAACCACGGGGGCGGGGCGACACGCCCCGTGTGCATCGGATTCAGGAGATCGAGGAACGACGCGATGGCGGACACGAGCGGCACCGGAACCAGAAGAGAGCGACGGGCGGCGCAGCGCGAAGAGCGCCAGCAGCGTGAGCGTGCAGAGGCCGCACGCGCCAGACAGCGCAGACGACTGTTCCAGCTCGGCGGCGCGCTCTTGCTCGCCGTCGCGATCGTCGTCGTGATCGTCGTCGCGACCGGCAGCGGCGGGGACGACGGCGCGCCGGCCAAGAGAGCGGGCGAGTCGGTCGCCGGGGCCAACGACACCGCCGCGCTGTTCCAGGGGATCCCGCAGAGAGGCGCCGAGCTCGGCGACCCGAGAGCGCCGATCACGCTGATCGAGTTCGGCGACCTGCAGTGCCCGTTCTGCAAGGACGCGTCCGACAGAATCATCCCGCCGGTGATCGAGAACTACGTCAGGGACGGCAGAGTCAAGTTCATCTTCCGCGACGTCGCCTTCCTCGGCACGGACTCGACGCGCGCCGGTCAGATGGCCGGAGCCGCGGCGCTGCAGAACCAGCTGTGGCCGTTCATCCACCTCTTCTACACCAACCAGGGTGAGGAGAACACGGGCTACGTCACCGACGACTTCCTGAGAGAGATCGGCGGCGGCGTCAGAGGTCTCGACGTCGACAGAGCGTTCAGCCAGATGGGCGACCCGGACGTGCAGAGAGCGATGACGGAGGCGCAGACGGAGTGGCAGGGCTACGGCCTGAGCGGCACGCCGTCGTTCGTCGTCGGCAGAACCGGCGGAACGCTGGAGCCGATCAACACGGACAACGGCCTCACGTTCGAGACGATCCAGGAGCCGATCGACAGACTGCTCGCGCAGAGATGAGCTGATGAGCGATCGCGTCCTCCACCGCGCGCTGCTGGTCCTGTCGTTGATCGGGATCGGCATCGCCGGCTACCTGACGTACGTGCACTACCGCGGCTTCGACCCGGTCTGCGCGGTCGGCCACGGCTGCGAGAAGGTGCAGGACTCCGAGTGGGCGAAGCTGGCCGGCGTGCCGGTCCCGCTGCTCGGTCTGATCGGTTACGTCGGCATCCTCGCGTCGCTGTTCGTGCGCGGGGAGCTGGCGCGGATGGCGACGGCCGGGATGGCGATCATCGGCTTCGCCTTCTCGATGTACCTCACGTACCGCGAGATATTCACGATCGAGGCGATCTGCCAGTGGTGCGTCGGCAGCGCCGTGGTGATGACGCTGATCGCGATCCTGTCGACGATCCGCGTGCTGCGGGTCGACGACGAGGCGTACGCTTCGGACCTTGCCGTCGAGCCGGAGCACGAGCCTGTCTGACCGTCGTCGGCCCGCGCGTCACGCGCGGGCTTGTGGCGCGCTCGTCGCGGCGCTGCTCCTGTCGGGAGCGGCGCTGCCGGCGGGCGCCCAGGCGCACGGCCTCGTCGGTCGCACCGACCTGCCGATCCCGCAGTGGCTGTTCGCGTGGGTCGCCGCGGTCGTCCTGATCGTCTCCTTCGCCGCGCTCAGCCTGCTGTGGCCGCAGCCGCGGCTGGAGCGCGCCGTCGCGACGCGGCGGCTGCGGGTGCCGCTGCTGCTGCGCGTGCTCGCGGGGGCGCTCGGCGTCGCCTTCTTCGCGCTCGTCGTCTACGCCGGCTTCGCCGGCACCGAGGTCCCGACCGCGAACCTCGCGCCGACCGCGATCTACGTGCTGGTGTGGGTCGGCATGCCGGTGCTCAGCGTGTTCTTCGGCGACGTCTGGCGCGTCGTCGACCCGTGGCGCGCGCTCGCGCGCGCGAGCGCCTGGGGACTGCGGGCGGTGCGCCGCGCCGACGCGGCGCCGCTGCGGCCGCCGCTGACGTATCCGGAGCGGCTCGGGCGCTGGCCGGCGGTCGTCGGCGTCGCCGCGTTCGCGTGGCTGGAGCTGGTCTACGTCGACCGCGACGTCCCGTCGACGCTCGCGACGCTGACGCTCGTCTACGCGCTCGTGCAGCTGCTCGGCATGGGATTGTTCGGAATCGAGCGATGGCGTTCGCGGGCGGACGCGTTCGCGGTCCTGCTCGAGTTCTTCGGGCGGATCGCGGCGCTGGAGCTGCGCGACGGCACCGTCTCGACGCGCCCGCTGCTGTCGGGCCTGCCGAGACTCGACGCGGCCGTCCCCGGCACCGTCGCGATGGCGGCGGTGATGATCGGCACGACGACGTTCGACGGCGCCTCCAACGGCGAGCTGTGGACCTCCGTCGCCGGCCCGCTGCAGGACTTCTTCGGCGACCTCGGGCTCGGCGTCACGCCGTCGGCCGAACTCGCCTCGACGGTCGGGCTGCTGGCCGCGATCGTGTTCGTCGGCGGCTTCTACCGGATGGGCATCGCCGGGATGCGAACCGTCGGCGGCGACCTCACCAGCGGCGAGCTGGCGCAGCGCTTCGCGCACACGCTCGTGCCGATCGCGTTCGGCTACCTGCTCGCGCACTACTTCTCGCTGCTCGTCTTCCAGGGGCAGTCGCTCGCCTATCTCGCGTCGGACCCGCTCGGCGACGGCTCGAACCTGTTCGGGACGGCTGACGCGACGGTCAACTACACGGTCCTGTCGGCTGCGAGCATCTGGTACGTGCAGGTCGCGGCGCTCGTCGCCGGGCATGTCGCGGGTCTGGTCTTGGCGCACGACCGCGCCCTGACGCTCTACCGTGACGCCCGTGAAGCGGTTCGCTCGCAGTACTGGATGCTCGTCGTGATGGTCGGTTTCACCTGCCTCGGCCTGTGGCTGCTGTCGGCGGTTTCGACGTGACGACGACGCCCGGCCCGCGCCGGCGCTCGCTCTCGACGCGCGCGCCCCTGCGTCGCGCCGCCGCCCTGCTCCTGCTGCTTGCCGGCTGCGCGCTGCTCGCCGCCGGCTGCGGCTCCAGCGACGGCGGCACGCAGACCGCGTCGGGCTCCGCCGACGGGCGCTTCGCGGCCGCCGACACGCTGCCGCCCGGCCTCGCCGGCAGAGCGGCGCCGCGGATGGCGCTGACCGACGCCAGCACGGCGGACGAGAGAACGCTCGACACCGCCTCGCTCGCCGGCACGCCGTACCTCGTCACGTTCCTCTACACGAACTGCCCCGACGTCTGCCCGCTGATCGGCCAGGAGATCCGGCAGTCGCTGCAGGAGCTGGGGCCGCGCGCCAGAGACGTCGCGGTCGTCGCCGTCAGCGTCGACCCGCGCCACGACACGGCCGAGGCCGTGCGCACGTGGCTCAGACGCCAGCGCCAGCCGTCGCAGTTCCACTACCTGATCGGCTCCGAGCAGCAGCTGACGCCGGTCTGGAGAGCGTTCTACGCCGCTCCGCAGGTCGCCGGCAACCCCGACAGCGCGCACACCGCCGTCGTCTGGCTCGTCGACGCCCAGGGCAGACTCGCCGGCAAGATCAGCGCCGGCGCCGCCTTCGAACCGGCCGACCTCGCCAAGGACCTGAGCACGCTGCTGTCCGAGCGCCCCGCGCGGTGATGCTCCCAACCGGGTCGTCGCTTAGCATGGTGCCTCGCACGCCGTTCCCCGCCGCCGGAGGTACCACCTGATGACCGAGTTGCTGCTCCCCCGCCTGAAGCAGGAGATCGAGGCACGCTTGGCGGAGCTGCGACCGCTCGTCGAGGAGATCGAGCAGTTGGAGGCGGCGAAGGCCGCGCTGCTGGCGCGCGCTGAACTGCCGGCGGCACCGCTGCGACGCAGAGCCGCCGCCCGCAACGGCGCCGCGCCGGCCGCGCCGTCGTCGTCGCCGAGCCCCGCTCCTGCTGCCGCCGCCGCGCCCGCCCGCAGACGCCGTGCCGCCAGAGCGGCGCCGGCCAGACGAGCCGAGGCGGCTGACGGCGATCGCGCTCCGCGCGGCGCCAACCGCGACGCGATCCTGCAACTGGTCGAGGAGCGTCCCGGCGTCTCCGTCGCCGAGATCGCGTCGGTGACGAAGATCGCCAAGCCGACCGTCGCGACGACCGTCTCCAAGCTCAAGCGCGAGGGCGTGCTCGCCGACGAGGCGGGCGGCGTCAAGCTCGCTTCGCGCCAGCCGCTGACGATCGCCGGCCCGGCCGCGGCGGACAAGCGTCCCGACGGCGTCAGCGACGCCGAGTGGGAAGAGGCCGCGCCCGCCGCCGGCGGCGGCGACGCCGCTGCCTCCGACGACGCGGCCTGACGGCGCGGCCTGACGGCGCGGCGATGCCCGTGCGCGAGATCCCGATCCGCGGCGAGATGATCCGGCTCGGCCAGCTGTTGAAGCTGGCCGACCTGGTCGACGTCGGCGCGGACGCGAAGCTGCTGCTGGAGGACGGGCTCGTGACGGTCAACGGCGAGTTGGAGCAGCGGCGCGGGCGTCAACTGCATCGCGGCGACGTCGTGCAGGTCGAGGACGAGTCGGTCCGCGTCGCGTAGCGCGCGTTCGACGCTGTTCGGGAACCCCCTGCGCAGGGGGCGAATTTCAAGGAGCACACCATGCGGACGGAACTCCCGCTACCATGGTCTGCCAATTTGCGAAGGACGGATGACCAGTCGTTTCTGCGACCGGTCATCTTTCCATGACTACCTAAGGAGACTGCGTGGGGCGTTACACCGGCCCGGTCGAAAAGCTCTCGCGTCGCGAGGGCGTCGACCTTTGCCTGAAGGGCGAGCGGCGACTGAATGGCAAGAGCGCTCTCGAGCGCCGTGGCCCGCAGCCGCCCGGCCAGCACGGCAACGCGCGGCGTCGTAGAGAGTCCGTCTACGCGGAGCAGCTGCGTGAGAAGCAGAAGGCGAAGCGCTACTACGGCGTTCGCGAGAAGCAGTTCCGTCGCTACGTCGCGGCTGCCACGAAGAAGCGCGAAGGCGTCGTCGGCGAGCAGCTGCTGCAGCTGCTGGAGCAGCGTCTGGACAACGTCGTCTATCGCCTCGGCCTCGCGTCGACGCGTCCGCAGGCGCGCCAGTTCGTCGGTCACGGTCACGTGCTCGTGAACGGCAAGCGTTGCGACATCGCGTCGCGTCAGGTCAGACCGGGTGACGTCGTGATGGTCGCGCCGGAAGCCGCGATCCGTCCCGTCTCGACGGTCGCCACCGAGCAGATGGGCCGCGTCGGCGCATGGCTCGAGGCCGACTTCGACTCGCTCGCCGGCAAGGTCCTGCGCCTCCCGGTCCGCAACGAGATCGACGCGCCGGTTGCCGAGCAGCTGATCGTCGAGTTCTACAGCCGGGTCTGAAACCGATGGCGGACGGGTTCGTCCCGTTCCACGCCCTCACGAGCTCGGACGACGTGGCGCACGGCGAATTGGCCGTTGCGCTCGGCGCCGAGTTCGAGACGGTGCGCGCGGCGTCACTCGACGCCGCGCTCGCACCGATGGTCGCCGAGTTGGCGCCGCTCACGAGCGGTTCTCCCGCCGAGCAGCTGCTCGGCGCGGAGGCGATCCTGTCCCGTCATCTGCAGGCCGAGGCGCGCGAGCACCGCGACCTCGGCATCGGCGACCTGCTGCCGCACGAGGTCGCCGAACGCGGTCGCGGCCATGAGCTGGCGGTCGCGCTGGTGGCGCTTGAGGCCGCCCGCCGCGCCGGCCTGGAGCTGAGCCTCGTCGCTTCGACCGAGGCCGTCTACCTCGCACATCCCGAGCTGGACGAGCCGGTGCTGCTGGCGCCCGAGCCGGAGGCCGACTGGCAGCTGCTCGACGCGCGTGAGCTGGATCAGCCGGAGCTGTCGTGGCAGTGCGCCCACGAGGCCGCCGCGCTGCTGCTGTCGCTGATCCTCGAGCGCACGCACGAGACCGGCCACATCGCGCACGAGCTGCTCGCCGCCGAGCTGTCGCTCGTGCTCCCGCTCGACGACGACGAGCAGGAGCGGATGCAGACGCAGCTCGCGTCGGTGCGGGCGCGGTTGAACTAGAGCGCGAGCGCGGCGAGACCCGCGGCCAGCGAGCCGGCGACGTTGAGCGCGGCGACCTGCGCATGGCCGGTCGCGCGCAGCCGCTCGCTGTCGACCATCCATGTCGAGAACGTCGTGTAGCCGCCGCGCAGCGCGATGCCGCCGAGCAGCGGCACGCCGATCCACGTCAGCGCCCCGCTCATCGCGGCGTCCGCCCGTCGGATCCGCTGGTCGCCGCCGCCGCGTCGTCGTCGACCGCCGCCAGCGGGTGCGGCCGCTCCGCGCGCGCCGGTCGCGCCCGTCACGATGTCCGGATGGAGCTGCGTCAGCTGCGCTACTTCTCCGCGGTCGCCCGCCAGGGGAACTTCACGCGTGCTGCCGACGAGCTGCACATGACGCAGTCGGCGCTGTCGCAGCAGATCAAGCGGCTGGAGGAGGAGCTGGGGGTCGAGCTGCTGGTGCGCGCGCCCAGCGGCGTCTCGCCGACGCCCGCCGGCGTCGACCTGCTCGCGCGCGCCGACGCGATCCTGGCGGAGGCGGCGCGCGCCCACGCCGACATGGACGCGCACGCCGGGCTGCTGCGCGGCGTCGTGCGGGTCGCGACCGACGCTGCCGCCGCGCTCGCGCTGCCGGCGGCGCTCGCGTCCTTCCATCGCGCTCATCCCGGCATCCGCATCGGCCTGCGTCAGGGCGCGGCGGGCGAGGTCGCGGGGCTCGTGCGCAACGGGGCGGCTGACCTGGCCGTCGCGTCGCTCCCGCTCGCCGTCGTGCCGGACGGCGTGCGCGCGGTCGCGCTCGCACAGGAGCCGCTGCACGCGATCGCCGCGCCCGGGGATCCGCTCGCGCGCGGCGGAGAGGTCGCCGTCTGGGAGCTGCGCGAGCGGCCGTTCATCCTCGCCGAGCCCGGCAGCGCGCTGCGCGAGCTGGTCGTCGCCGCCTGCGACGCGGCCGGCTTCGGGCCGGTGCCGCTGTTCGAGCTGAGCGACCCGGCGGCGGTGCGCCAGCTCGTGCACGAGGGGCTCGGCGTCAGCCTCGTGCCGGCCTCGTGGCTGGTCTCGCCCGGCCCCGCGGTCGGCGTCGCGCGGATCGCCGCGCCGGCGCCGCACCACCGCGCGCTGCTGCTCGCCCCGGCGGCCGGTGCCGCGCCGGCGGGAGAGCTGCTGGGGGCACATCTCGACGCGGCGCTCGGGAGCGTCCCGGCCCCCTCAGAGCGCCTCTGACAGCTCCCGCTCCAGGCGCGTCTTCGGCCGGCTGCCGACCAGCGTCAGCACCGGCTCGCCGTCGCGGAAGAGGATGAACGTCGGCATCGAGAGGATCGCGTATCTGATCCCGATCGCCTGCTGCTCGTCGACGTTGAGCGAGACGACGCGGAGGTCGTCGCGCTCGGCGTCGAGCGCGGCCAGCAGCGGTCTCATCGCGCGGCACGGCGGGCACCACGGCGCCCAGAAGTCGACCAGCACGGGGAGGTCGGATTCGAGCACGTCGGCGACGAAGCGGTCGTCGGTGGTGGCGGGGACGGCGGGAGCCGGGGTGACGGACATCGAGCGCTCCTTCGGCGTTGCAGAACGGGAGGAGCACGACCTTCGCGCAGCGACCGTGCGCGGCCAAGTCGAATCGCTGATCGCGGCGATCAGCTCCCGCGCTGATCGCCGTGCAGGCGCGTGCGGCGCTCAGGCCGCAGCGGTCTGCGGGAGGTGCGCTATCGCCTCCTGGAAGCGACCGATCGCCTCGGGGATCCCGGACGTCCCGTAGCCCTCGACCACGCGCAGGTCGTCGACGACGAGCGCCGCCTCCGCGAGGATCTGCTGGAAGCGGTCGTCCTGCACGACCGCGTCGAGCTGCGCGTGCGTCCCGTGCAGCAGCATCATCCCGTCGATCTCTGCGGCTGGCGTGAGGACGGCGTCGAACCGCTCGATCCGCCCCGTCTCCTGCAGCCCCGCGTAGTATCCGACCGCATCGTTGAAGACCTCCAACGAATATGCCTCGCGTCCGCGGGCGACCTGTCTCCAGGTCAGGCAGAGAATCCTGTCGGCCATCACCGACTCCTCTCTCCTCGACCGGGCCGGTCCGCCCGGTCTG
The DNA here is from genome assembly GCF_030646165.1 of Conexibacter sp. CPCC 206217. Classification (GTDB taxonomy): domain Bacteria; phylum Actinomycetota; class Thermoleophilia; order Solirubrobacterales; family Solirubrobacteraceae; genus Conexibacter. The sequence continues at coordinate 68,489 of NZ_JAUTDO010000013.1, forward strand.
GAAACGCGAGCATCGCACCGCGGCGACGCCAGCGCAACCCTCCTCACGCGCCGGACGCCGCCGCGCTGCGACGCCGCTTGACGACCGCGTCGCGCGTGCGGGAGAGGTGGCGCTCGACGATCGCGCGCGCTCCGGCGGCGTCGCCGGCGCGCGTGAGCCGCACGATCGTCGCGTGCTCGCGCGTCAGTCTGCGCGTGCCCTCGACCTGGAAGCTCTCGCTGCGGATCAGCACGTAGCGCTCGATCCGGCCGCGCAGCAGCTGCACGAAGTCGATCGCCGACGGTCTGCCCGCCGGCTCGTAGAGCGTGCGGTGGAACTGCGCGTCGAGCGCGAGCCAGCGCGCCTCGTCGTGCTCCACTCGCATCGCGCGGTTGAGGCGCGACAGTTGCGCGAGCCGGCGCTCGTCGACGTACGGGACGGCGGCCTCCGTCAGGTGACCCTCGACGAGCGCTCGCAGCTCGTACGCCTCGACGATGTCGTTGACGGAGATCGAGCGCACGATCGCGCGTCTGTGGGCCGCGGCCTCGATCAGGCCCTCCGCCTCCAGCCGCCGGATCGCCTCGCGCACCGGCACGCGCGAGACGCCGAAGTGCTCGGCCAGCTCGACCTGGTTCAGCTCTGCGGCGTCGGCGAGCTGGCCGCTGTTGATCGCCGCGCGCAGCGCGTCGGCGATGTGATCGGAGCTGGTGCGCCGGCGTCGAGGTGCCGTCGCCGCAGCAATCGGCAAGGCGTCCACGCGGCGAGCATACGCCGCGCCCGCCGGCTCGCGCGCCGGTCCGGACCGATGTGGGGCGAGCGAATGATCCGCATCGGGTGGGGCTGCGCAGTTAAGTGCGTATCCATCTGGAAGGAGTTGCAGCATGGACGATCAGGGAAAGCTCGCCGAGCTTGACCGTGATGGCGCGATCCGTGAACTGGGCGCCGAGGCGTCCGCAGCGGCGGTTGACGGTGGCGCCACGCGCGCTGCCTTCCTCGCGCGCGGCGGGCTCCTGGTCGGTGCCGGGCTCGGGCTCGGATCGCTGCCGATCGCGTTCGCCGGCGCGCAGGGAGGGCTTTCGTCAGGCGACGTGAGAATCCTCAACTACGCGCTGACGCTGGAGTACCTGGAGGCCGCGTTCTACGCCGACGCGCTCAGAAGAGCGGGCCTCAGAGGCAACGCGCTCGCATTCGCGAGAACCGCGCACAGCGACGAGCAGGCCCACGTCGACGCGCTCAAGAGAACGCTTGGCGGCAGAGCGGTGGCGTCGCCGAGATTCGACTTCGCGGACGCGACCGGGTCGCAGGACGCGTTCCTCAGAACGGCCCTGACGCTCGAGAACACCGGCGTGTCGGCGTATCAGGGGCAGGCGCCGCTGATCGCCTCCAGAGACGTGCTGGCGGCGGCGGGCGCGATCCTCGCGGTCGAGGCGCGTCACGCAGCATGGGTCAGCGACCTGATCGGCAGAGGGCAGGATCCGCTGCCGGCGCCGGACGCGTTCAGCCCCGCGATGGACATGAGAGCCGTGCTCAGCGCGGTCAGATCGACCGGCTTCATCCAGTGAGGAGGGAGCGAGCAATGGACAGCATCCATCCCAGCCTCGACCAGCTCGACCGTGACGGTGCGCTGCGCGACGCGGGTGCGCGGGTCGACCCGCTCACGCGCGGGACGTTCCTGCGACGTGCGCTGGCGATCGTCGGCGGCGCCGCGGTCGCCGGTGTCGCGGTGCCTGCGATCGCTATGCCCGGTGCGGCGTTCGCCCAGAGCAGCAGCGACGTCGACATTCTCAATTATGCGCTTACGCTGGAGTACCTCGAGGCCGCGTTCTACGCGGAGGCCAACGCCAGAGGCGCACTCAGCGGGCAGTTGGCGCAGTTCGCCAGAGTCGTGCAGCAGCACGAGGATCTGCACGTCTCCGCGCTGCAGAGAGCGCTCGGGTCCAAGGCGGTCAAGCGACCGAGCTTCGACTTCAAGGGCACGACCTCCGACGCCGACACGTTCTGGAGAACGGCGCAGACGCTGGAGGACACCGGCGTCGAGGCGTATCAGGGCGCCGCGGTCAACATCCAGAGCAGAGAGATCCTCACGGCGGCGATCTCGATCCACCCGGTCGAGGCGCGTCACGCCGCGTGGGTCGCGTCGATCGCCGCCAGAGGCGGCACGTCGCCGGCCTCGCCCGCGCCGCAGGCGTTCAACCCGGCGAGAGACATGGCGCAGGTGCTGGCGGTCGTCAGATCGACCGGCTTCATCTCGACGATGTCGGGCGCGCAGCCGTCGCCCGCGATGTCGAGCCAGCCGGCGATGACGGGCTGAGCCGGTGCGCCGCCTGCTGAGCGCGCTCGCCGTCGTGCTCGTCGCGGCCGTCGCCGGCCTCGCGCTGAACGCGTGGCTCGGCGGCAGCGGCGACGGAGCCGGTGCGCGCGCGCAGGCCGGCGACCCCGGTGCGCTCGGCGCCGCGGCGCCGGCGGGCGGCGGATCGACCGACTTCACGCCCGGGTCCGCCGCGGCGGACCCGGGCAGCGGCACGGCGATCGTCGCCCGCGGGCGGCGCACGACGGTTGCGGTCTATGCGCGGCCGGGGAACGCGGCGAGCGGGGCGTCGGCGCGTGCTCGCGTGCGCGGCAAGAGCGACACCGACTCCGGCTCCGCGCCGGGAGCGAGCGCGGCTTCCGCGAGACCGGTCCGTCAGATCACCCGCCGCACCGTCGACGGCAAGCGGCTGCCGGTCGTCTTCAGCGTGGTGCAGCAGCGCGGCGCGTGGCTGAAGGTCGAGCTGCCGGTGCGGCCCAACGGCGGGCGCGGCTGGGTCCGCCTGCGCGACGTGACGCTCGCGCGCAGCGACTACCGGATCGAGATCCGCCGTCGCGCGCACCGGCTGGTGCTGTTCGAGCACGGCCGCGTCGTGCTGAGCGCGCGGATCGCGGTCGGCAGAGCGGTCTCGCCGACGCCGACCGGCAGCTATTTCGTCGCCGACCTGCTGCGCCCGCCGGACCCGCGCGGCTTCTACGGCCCGTACGCGTTCGGCCTGTCCGCCTACTCGCCGGTCTACACGAGCTTCGCGGGCGGCGACGGCCAGGTCGGGATCCACGGCACGAACACGCCGAGCGTGCTCGGCAGCGACGTCTCGCACGGCTGCATCCGCGTCGCCAACGCGACGATCACGCGCCTGGCGAAGACCGTGCCGCTGGGGACGCCGGTCGCGATCCGCGGGTAGGGGAGCGGCTCGCGCTGGCCGTTCCGCGCGCGGCGGCCGCTCGCTCGCTCGCGCCTAGTGCACGTGCGCGTGGCCGTGCTCGGCCTCGTGCTCCAGCTCCGCGCGCGGCGTGTGCAGCGCGAGCCAGACGGCGAGCGCGGTCGTGCCCGGCACGGCCGCGATCAGCCCGATCGAGCCGACGAGCGTCGCGACGACCTGCTCGGCGACCAGTTCGAGGTTGAGCGCCTCGCCGACCCCGAGCGCGCCGGAGGCGAAGATCAGCAGCACGGGCAGCGACGAGCCGGCGTAGGCGAGCACGAGCGTGTTGACGGTCGCGGCGACGTGGTCCTTGCCGACGTCCATCGCGCGGCGGAACAGCTCGCGCGCGCTCAGGTCCGGGTTCGCCGCGCGCAGCGCGAAGACCGTCGCCGACTGGCTGACGGTGACGTCGTCGAGCACGCCGAGCGCGCCGATGATCATGCCCGCGATCAACAGCCCCTGCAGCGACACGTTCGGGTCGGCCAGCCGCAGCGCGAACGCCTCCTCGCCCGACAGCCCGGTCAGTCGCGTGGCATGCGTGAAGATCACCGCCAGCAGCGCGGTCAGCAGCAGCGACGCGATCGTCCCGAGCATCGCCGCCAGCGATTTCGGCCCGCGCCCGTGCGCCAGCGCGATCGCCGACAATCCGATCGCCAGCGAGCCCGAGATCGCGACCGCGACCGGCGGCTTGCCGTCGAGGATCGCGGGGATCACGTAGACGAGAATCAGCACGAGGCTGACGCCGAGGCCGAGCAGCGACAGCGCGCCGCGCAGGCGCGACAGCAGCAGCACCATCACCGCGAACAGCGCGAACAGGACGATCAGCGCCGGCCCGCGCTGGAAGTCGACGAGCGAGTAGGTGTGCTGCCCGACCTCCTCGTAGCCCGGCACCTCCTCCGCCTGCGCGACGCGCAGCTTGTCGCCGACGTGGACGGGCGGGTCGACGCCGTTGGCGTTCCACTGGATCACGCCTCTGGTGCCCTTGTCGTCGCCGCTGTCGACGTGGATCAGGACGCGGATGCAGCGATCGCTGACGGTCGCCCCGCACGGTCTGTCGTCGATCCCGGTGACGGTCGCGCGATCGCTCGGCTGCACGACCTCGGAGAACTTGTCCGCGACGTTGGTCGGCCACATGAACGCCATCGCCACGACGGTGCCGAGCGCGACCACGATGATGAATGCGCGCGTGGCGCCGAGGACGGACAGACGAGAGATCGCAGCATTGAAGCAGCGCAAGCTGAAGAACAGAGGACAGAGATCACGTGCATGACCGCAACATCGCGGTGGTCCGGCACGTCTCATCGACATGGGCAGAGTTCATCGGGGCGCCGCACGAGCGGTCGCGACGGTCGCAGCCGCGGGGCTGATGTCGGCGGGGATGGCCGGCGCGGCGGTGGCGGCGCAAGCGCCGGCGGCGAGTGGCGCGGCGCCCGCGCTGGCGACCGGGAGCACCCCGGACGGTCGGGCGGCATTTCGCCTGGAGGGCGATCGGCTGACGGTCACGCTCAGACGGCGCCTGGCGCCGCGCAGAAGCGGGACGCGCCCAGCGGTGACGGCGATCTGCGGCGCGGACTTGACCGCTGACAGATCCGGCACGCGAGCCGCGGCACGCCCGTCGGCTGCGCCGCGCCACCTGGAGCGCAGGTGAAGCAGGAGAGCGATCAGGTGCTCATGGTCCAGGTCGGGTTCTCGGGGTTCTCCGACGGCATGAGCTGGTTTTCCGCCTGCCTGAAGCCGGACGGCGCGTGGCGGACGCTGGACTTCAGCTCGTGGTCGAAGTACTTCGACGGGCGCTCGGTCGGGTTCGCCACCGCCGGCAGCCAGGTCGGCTGGTACAACCAGGACGACGACCACGGCGGGACGCCGCGCGGGTGCGCGGTCTGGCGCGTCGACCTCGCGTCCGCTCTCGGCCCGCAGCAGGTCCCGATGATGGCGGCGGGCGGCCCGGACGAGTACTGCGCATCCGCGATCGCGATCGCTCGAAACGGCACCCTGGCCTGGATTGCGGGTGATGTGACCAGGTATCCGGTCGCGCTCGATCGCCCGGACCAGCTCAACGTGATCGCTGCCGACGGCAGCGTGGTCGCACTGGACAGCGGTCTCCCCGGCACGCTCACCCAGCTCACCCTCGCCCCGGACGGCGGCACGGTCAGATGGCTCAGAGGAGGTGTCCAGCAGAGCGCCGCGCTGTGAGCGCGGGGAGTCCCGCATCGGTACGCGGGAGTCTCGGAAAAGCCCCGTTCTTCAGGCAAATCTCAGTCAGACTCGGCAACATCGGGCAGATGCGGGAAGCTATATGTCAACTTTGCGCGCGCAACTCCTACGTGCGGGCGGTGTTGGCAGTGCCGGATGGACCCCCAGTTTCCCCCGAATCTGACTGAGCTGGAGCACGATTTGAGCGGCAAGTCCGCGGCCGCGGCCGCGATGGGCGAGTAGTCGATGGCAACGCGACGCTTCACACGACGCGGTGTCATGAAGGCCGGCGCGGCAGGTGCCGCGGCGGTCGGTCTGTCCGCGTGCGGAGACGAGTACGAGGAGACGTCGCGGCGCTCAGCTGACGCGCCGAACGTGATCCTGATCGTGACCGACTCGACGCGCGCGGACTACCTTGGCGCGTACAACCCCAACGCGCTTGCCAGAACCCCGAACCTCGACGCGCTCTTCAAGCGCTCGTTGAAGTTCCAGTACGCGGTCCCCGAGGCGATGCCGACCGGCCTCGTGCGCCGCACGCTGCTGACCGGGATGCGCAGCTTCCCCAACCGCGACTGGGTCCTGTCGCCGCCGATGCCGAGCGAGGTCGGCTGGACGCGGCCGCTGCCGCACCAGCCGCTCTTCACGGAGGAGCTCGGCAAGGCCGGCATCGAGACCGCGTACGTGACCGACAACCCGTTCATCGTCGGTCCGCGCTACGAGAGATTCCGCCGCACGCTCAACATCGGCCACCCCGACTTCTCGCAGGGCGCCTACCGCGACTTCAACACCCCGTTCAGACGCCCGGCGCCGCGCTCCGCGATCGAGAAGTACCTGCTGCCGGCGCTGTCGGACACGGTCGAGGTCCGCCGCCTGCAGGACTACGTCGGCTGGAACTCGATGTACCGCGTCGGAGAGAAGAACTACTCCTCGGCGCGCGTGATGCGCGGCGGGATGGACGCGCTCGACGAGCTGAAGAACAAGCAGCCGTTCTTCCTCGGCGTCGACTCGTTCGACCCGCACGAGCCGTTCGACGCGCCGCCGCTGTACGTCAACATGATCGACAGACAGCCGAAGGGGATCCAGAAGGAGAGAGGGATCCTTCCGATCCAGCCCTTCCTGACGCCCGCGTCGAGACTCGAGAAGATCAACATCGACGCCGACACGCTCGAGCTGGTGCGCGAGCTGTACGCGGCCGAGCTGAGCTTCGTCGACGTCTGGATCGGCAAGCTGCTGAACAAGGTCGCGGACCTCGGCCTCTCCGACAACACCGTGATCTACTACCTCAGCGACCACGGCCTGACGCTCGGCGAGCACGGCATCATCGGCAAGTCGACCCCGCGTCCGTATAGCGAGATCCATCACGTGCCGTACATGATCCATGACCCCTCGGGTCGGATGGCGGGCAAGACCAGCAGGTACTTCGCCTCCACCCATGACGTCGCCCGCACGATCCTCTCGTTCCAGGGTGTGCGCGCGCCGGGCCTGATGAACGGCGAGGACCTCAGCGTGCTGTTCGACGGCCGCGAGCCGACCGAGCGCAGACGCTTCACCGCCTGTTACCAGGAGACGTGGATCTGCGGTGACTACGAGTGGCTGTTGATCTCCACGCCGGACGGCTCCAGAAGAGAGCTGTACGACATGGTCAACGACCCCGGCAACAACAGAGACGTCGCCAACGCCAGCCCTGAGAACAGAGCGATGGTCGAGGAGCTGTGGGCGGTGCTTCTGGACGAGGCCGGCGGCACGCTGCCGGTCTTCTTCGACCACGTCGGCGTGGTGGGCGGCTGATGGGCGAGAACGGACGGATCTCACGCCGCGCGCTGTTTCGCGGCGGCGGCGTCTCGGCCGGGGTCGCCGCGCTCGGCGGCGCGGGCCTGCTCGGCGCCGCGGCGACCGCGCAGGCACAGGGAAGAGACGCGAGAGAGCGGCCCAACGTCGTCCTGATCGTCGCCGACCGGCTGCGCTCGGACTACATCGGCGCGTACGACGACGTCTTCGACGACCGCACGCAGAAGACGCCGAACATCGACAAGCTCGCCGATCGCTCGCTGCGCTTCAGATACGCGACGCCCGACGGCATGGGCGCGATCCCGATGCGCCGCGGGATGCTGACGGGCATGCGCAGCTACCCGTTCCGCGACTGGAGAGCGACGCCCGGGATGCCGGCGGTGCCCGGCTACAACAAGATCTACGACTTCCAGCCGATGTTCACCGAGCTGGCCAGAGCGGCCGGGATCCGGACGGTCTACGTGACCGACAACCCGACCTTCAACGGCGGCCGCTTCGGCAAGATCGTCCGCACCGGCCCGCTGGCGCTGTCGGCCGGCTTCGAGCCGACCGAGCGCGACTACCTGCTGCCGCTCGGCGGCCCGGTCCAGAAGAGACGCGAGGAGCCGACGCAGAAGGCGCTCGCGGTCGGGATCAGACAGCTCGACGCGCTCAGAGGCGACCAGCCGTTCTTCCTCGCGATCGACGCGTTCGACCCCAACGACGCCTTCGAGATGCCGCGCCAGTACTTCTCCGGCACGGGGCCGATCCACAACGACGTGTCGCTGCCCGAGGCGCACATCTACCAGCGCTCGATCCCGGTCAGAGCTGACGACGACGTCAAGCGCGAGGTCCGCTCCCGCTACGCCGCCGAGGTCGCCGCGGTCGACAAGGCGCTCGGCCAGTTTCTCGCCAAGCTCGACGACACCGGCCTCGCCGACAGAACCGTCGTCGTGTTCGTCAGCGACGGCGGCCTCGCGCTCGGCGAGCAGGGCGTCTACGGCTCGCCGTCCGGCGTCTGGCACCGCCGCGCTTACCACATCCCGCTGCTGCTGAAGGATCCCGCCGGCCGCTGGGCCGGCGACACCAGCTCGTGGTTCGCCTCGACGTACGACATCCCGACGACGCTGTTGGCGTACTGGGGCATCACGACCCCGGGCAGAATGCAGGGCGAGGACCTCACGACGCTGCTGGAGGACTTCGACCTGCCGACGCGGCCGTACTACACCAGCTCGATCGACACCCACACCGTCACCGGCGACCGTCACTTCCTGTTGATCGGCCGCTCCGACGAGGATCGCTGGCGCCTGTACGAGGCCGAGGACGAGAACGAGCCGGACGACCTGCGCACCGAGACGGTCAAGTCGCCGACCGATCTGGAGGCGCTCAGACAGTGGACGCTGACGGCCGCCGGCGGCACGCTGCCGGTCTTCGACGACAGATCCGCGGTCGAGCCGCGCGAGCCGGACGCGAAGGACAAGAGAGTGGCCGACGACGGCACGCTCGACGAGGACGAGGAAGAGGCGAACGAGCTCAGATGAGTGCCTCCGACGTCACTCCAGACGCACTGACGCCGGTGCCGAAGCCGACGCGCCGCGAGCGGCGTGCGGCCAAGCGCGGGCGTGTGCGCGTCAACCCCACCGCCGAGGCGCTCCAGAGCATCAAGTGGAGAGTCTTCGGCGTCATGATGATCGCCTGGTTCATGACGATGCTGGACCTGTCGATCATGAACACGGCGCTGCCGGAGCTGCAGCACGACTTCGAGACGGTCCTGCCGACGGCGTCGTGGGTGGTCAACGTCTACAACATCGTCTTCGCGGTGCTGCTGATCGCGACCGGCCGCCTCGCCGACCAGTTCGGCCGCAAGAAGATGTTCGTCGGCGGTCTGATCGTCTTCACCGCCGGCTCGGCGCTGTGCGCGGTCTCGTGGGACATCGGCTGGCTCATAGGCTTCCGTGCCTTCCAGGCGGTCGGCGCCGGCATGATCGCGCCGCTCGGCTTCGCGATGACGGCGCTCGTGTTCCCGCCCAGAGAGCGCGGCAAGGGCCTCGCGATGATCGCCGTCGTGGCGCTCGTCGCCAACGGCCTCGGCCCCGTGATCGGCGGCGGCCTGATCGAGATCGCCAGCTGGCACTGGATCTTCATCATCAACCTGCCGCTCGGCGTGATCGGCGTGCTGCTGGCGCTGCGCTGGTGGCCCGAGACGTACGACCTCACCTCCAACCGCAGAATCGACTGGATCGGGATGGGGCTGCTCGCCGCGGCCGTCTCGCTCTTCACCTACGGCCTCGTCGAGGCGAACGTGAAGGGCTGGGACGACGCCCAGATCCTCTTCTTCATCCAGCTCTCGATCGTGCTGGGGATCGGCTTCGTCTTCTGGCAGCACCGCGCGAGAAACCCGATGATCCCGCCGGCGCTGATGAGAAACCGGCAGTTCCTGTCGGCCAACCTCGCGATGGTCATCCTCGCCGGCGGCGCGGTCGGCGGCCTCTTCCTGTTGGCGCAGACGTTCGTGAACCTGTGGGGCTTCTCGCAGCTGGAGGCCGGCCTCAGCCTGCTGCCGATCGGCATCTGCGGCGGCCTCGTCTGGCCGCTCGTCGGCCGCGCGGCCGACAACGCGCCCGCCTACCGGCTCGCGATCCCGGCGCTCGCCTCGCTCGCGATCGGCCTGACGTGGATGTCGTTCATGCCCTCGACCTACGAGGGCGTCGTCGACTACCTGTCGGTGCTGCCCGGCCTGGTCTTCATCGGGATGGGGATCGGGATCGGCTTCCCGACGCTCAACGTCGGCGCGATGAACGCGGCGATGGGACCGCAGATCGGCGTCGCCTCCGGCGTCGTCAACACGTCGCGCCAGCTCGGCTCGGCGCTCGGGATCGCGCTGCTGATCACCGTCTTCACCTCGACGTCGGCGATCCACTTCGACATCAAGCGCGACCACCTCGAGGACACCGCCTACGTGTGGGCGGTGCCGAAGGCAGACATCAACGCCGAGGTCTCGCACAACCTGGCCGAGTTCGCCGGCGCGGTGCCGCGCCGCGAGACGGCGCCCGTCGGCTTCGACCGCTGGGTCCGGCGCGAGTCGGCCGGCATCGCGCGCGACGGCTTCGGCTGGTCGTTCCGCGTCGCCGCGCTGCTGCTGCTGCTGATGATCCCGGTCGCGCGACGGCTGACGCTGACGCCGGTGGAGGCGCGCGCGAACGCGGCGATACTGATGCAGCAGGCGGCCGCGAGAGCCGCCGCGGCGCCGCCTGGGCCGGGCGGCGACGGTGCCAACGGCGCGCCTGCCGGCGTGCCCGTCCCCGTCAGCGCGCCCGCGGTGCCGGCCGGCACCGGCGCGGTCGCCGCCGGCAACGGCGGCGGCGTCGAAGGCCGCATCGCCGACCTCGAAGCCGCCCTCGCCGGTCTGCGCGCAGAGGTCGCCGACGGACGGGAGCGGCCGCGGTGAGCCTAGGAGCCGACCCCGCCTGTCTGGGCCGCCGCGCTGGCCGCGGCCTCTTCCAGCTGGGAGAGGTCCGGCACGTACTCGTACGTGTCGTGCGCGAGGAACGTTCTGAACAGGCGGTGCTCCGGCCCGTGGTAGTCGGAGGAGCCGGTCGTCAGCAGCCGCAGCTCGTTCGCGCGCTGGACGACGACCCTCGTCTGCGCCTCGCTGTGCGTCGGGTAGAACGCCTCGACGCCGTCGATGCCGGCTGCGGCGAAGCGGTCGAGCGCGCCGATCACCTCTTCGTCGGTGTCGAGGTCCCAGTACGGGTGCGCCCAGATCGCGAGGCCGCCGGCGTCGTGGATCCAGCCGATCGCCTCGAAGACGGTGGGATGGGTGCGGGCAAGGTAACCTGGCGTCCCCGGAATCAGGTACGCAGGGATGAACGAGGAGACGTCATCGTGACCCTCCCGCTCCAGGCGCGCGGCGTTGGCGGGATGGCGCAGCACGGCTTCGGCCAGGTGCGGGCGGCCGATCGGCTTGCCCTGCGCGCGACGCGCCGCCAGCAGCGTGTCGTCGACCTCGAAGCCCAGCTCGTTCAGCTTCGCCGCCATCCGCTCCGCGCGCAGTTCGCGGTCGGCGCGCGCGTCCAGCAGCCGCTCGGCCAGCTGGGGGTCGCGATGGTCGATCCCGTAGCCGAGGATGTGGAGGTCCTCGTAGCGTCCGTCGACGGAGGAGATCTCCGTCGCGGGCACGATTGCGACGCCGTGTCTGATGCCCGCGGCGATCGCCTCGTCGACGCCGTCGACGGTGTCGTGGTCGGACAGCGCAAGCAGCTTCACGCCCGCCGCGGCGGCGTTCGCGACGACGTCCGCGGGAGGCAGGACGCCGTCGGAGTGCAGCGAGTGCGATTGCAGGTCGAAGGTCGGCTTCGTCATGGCGGAGCACCTTACTGGTCGTGTGCGGGGTCGCCGCCTGCCGCACACGCGGGTCGGGATGCGGCGACGAGGAAGGAACGATGATGACGAGCGCCAACGTCACCTGGCACGAGGGGGTCGTCGGCCGTGCGCAGCGCTGGTCGTCGCTCGGCGTGCGCGGAGCGACGATCTGGTTCACGGGCCTGCCGGCCTCCGGCAAGTCGACGATCGCGGCCGCGACCGAGGCGCGCCTCGTCGGCGAGGGCCGCTCGGCCTACCGGCTCGACGGCGACAACCTGCGCCATGGCGTCTGCGGCGATCTCGGCTTCAGCACCGCCGATCGCGACGAGAACGTGCGCCGCACGGCGGAGGTCGCGCGCCTGTTCGCCGACTCCGGCTCGATCGCGATCGTCTCCGTCGTGTCGCCGTTCGAGAGCGGCCGTCGCGCCGCGCGGGCGCTGCACGAGCGCGACGGGCTGCACTTCGTCGAGGTGTTCGTCAACACGCCCGTCGAGGAGTGCATGCGGCGCGATCCAAAGGGCCTCTACGCGCGTGCCGTCGCCGGCCAGCTGACCGGCATGACCGGTGTCGACGCGCCCTACGAGGTGCCCAGCTCGCCGGACGTCGAGCTGCTCGGCCCGTGCGACGTGACCGATGCCGTCGAGCGCGTGCTCACGGCGCTGGAGCCTGCGCGCGCAATCTGAGGTACTCCGCCCGCGCGGCGAAGGTCGCGCGCATCTGCGCCGTGATCTCGTCGAGGAACTCCTCGCGGTAGGCGCCGTCCGTCAGCACCGCGATCGCGTAGTAGAGCCCTGACAGCGCGGCGATCGCGCCCGCGACGCGCAGCAGCTCGTAGGTCAGCAGCAGCGGCACGTCGAGGATCGTTGTGGAGATGATCGCGTCGCCCGCGCCGCCGGTCCACGCCTCCATCACCGCGCGGTCGATCACGATCATCCCGAAGGCGACGAAGAAGGCGCCGATCGCGAGCGTCACGACGACGATCTGCAGGCCGTGGCTGATCAGCAGCACGAGGCCGACGTTGGTGCGCTGTCTGCGGCTCAGCGCCGGCGTCCCGTCGGCCAGCACGTCCTCCTCCAGCAGCGAGACCTCCTTCGGCAGGCGGGCGACGAGGAAGGCGGTGGCGACGGCGGCCAGCAGCACGCCGACGGCGATCAGCGTCGCATCGGTGCGGTTGGCGAAGACGTTCCACATCTCGGTGTTGATGAACAGCACGAGCGCGAAGATCAGCAGCAGCGGGACCGCCTTCGCCAGCAGCAGCAGCGACTGCTGCAGCTGGCCCGTCAGCCGCCGCGCGGCCCACACGACGATCGCCCCGACGCCGAAGCCGAAGCCGATCGTGACGAGCCCGAGCAGGACGAGGTTCAGCACGATCACGGCCAGCCCCCAGCCGCCGTGGAAGATCCCCTGCACGACGGCGGGCAGCAGCACGAAGACGCCCAGCTCCCACGGCCCGATCCGCTCCGGGATCGCGAGCGCCCGCCGCCCGCGCGCGCGGTTGACGAGCATCACCGCGCCGAGCGTCAGCGCCAACGCCGCCGCGACCGCGCCGACGTTCGCCAGCACCGGCCAGTCGACGTCGAGCGCCGACAGCAGCTCCCCCAGCAGCACGAACGCGAGCAGCGGAAAGGCCCGGTTGAAGACGTCCTCGCGCGCCGAGAAGTCCTCGATCAGCAACGGCAGGCCAGCACGGCGAAAGCCGCGTTCGTAGTCGCTCAGCCGCTGCGCGCGCGTCGCCATCCGCGCAGATTCCACCCGACGCGGCGGACGGCGGGCCAACGCGCCCGCCCATTCGTGAAGCCTCGCGAGCGCCCGAGGCTAAGCGAACGGCGAAGGCACACCACGCGTGTGGTAGACGCCGATCATGTCCCGACCTAGATTGTCGGCATGTCGATCGTCCTTCCAAGGTCGCGTGTTACACATGTGTATGCTCTGCACATGTTGAACGAGCGTCTCCAGATCTTGGTGACCTCAGAGCAGCGTCGCCGGCTCGAGCGCGAAGCGCAGCGACGCGGCGTGTCGGTCGGAAGCCTGATCCGCGAGGCAGTGGACGCTCACTTCGGAGGCGTCACCGTGGAGGATCGCCGTCAGGCGCTTACAGTGATCGCCGCAATGAGAGGGTCGTTCGCGACGCCGGAGGAGCTGAACCGGATGGTCGAGGACGAGCGCGACGAGGCGGCCGACGTGATGCTCGGGCGGCTCAGACCATGATTTTCCTGGTCGATGCCAACGTGATCATCTACAGCGCGGTCGACTGTGAACAGCAGGCGGCGTGCCTCGGCATCCTGGAAGCAATCGTGGACGGAGCCGACGGTCGCACGTCGCCTGCGGTCCTCGAAGAGGTCTGGCACATCGAGCGGCGCGGGCGACTGGGCAGACTGGATGGACTGACGGAGCAGGCGCATCGCATCTTCTCCCCACTGGTGCCCGTGACCGACGAGGCGTTCGTGCTGGCGCGCGGAATCGACGTACCCCAGCTCGGCACCGCCGATCGCGTCCACGTCGGTACCTGCCTCGCGCACGGGATCGAGACGATCGTGACCGCGGACAGAGGCTTCGGCGCAACGCGCGCGATCCAGCGGGTCGACCCCGGCAACGCGCGCGCAGTGAAGAAGCTGCTGGCAGCCGCATGACGGCGTGCCGGACCCCAAGAAGCTTCGCTGACGGGCGGGCCCTGCTCGTCAGCGGCTTTCACCCGCCCGTCACGTCCCGCCGCATGAAGACGAGCAGGGCAGCGATCAGGGAGGGGATGGCGTAGAGGGCGCAGACCCAGGCGGAGCGGACGATCGGGGCCCAGTCGACCGGCTCGCGCAGGAGGCCCTGCCAGGCGTCGAACTGGGTCGAGAGGAGGTAGGGGCGCAGGGCGTCGAGGCCGGAGATGATGCCGACGATCTGCAGGACCAGCGACAGCATCAGGGCGCCGACGACGGCGGCCGCCGAGTTGCGGGTGACGGTCGAGAGCAGCAGCGCGATCGAGGCGATCGCGAAGACCGGCAGCAGGTACGCGAGCAGCACGCCGCCGAGCAACAGCAGGCCGCGGCCGGTTGGGATCGAGGTGCCCGACAGCGAGGTGAGCGGGTCGAAGCCGTAGCGCAGACCGCCCAGCAGCAGGCCGGTGCCGGCGAACAACAGCAGCGCCGCCGTCGCGTAGGAGAACGACGCCAGCAGCTTCGCGACGAAGATCTGGTGGCGGTCGACCGAGCGCGTCAGGATCGTCTTCAGCGTGCCGTTGCCGTCCTCGTTGGCGACGATGTCGCCCGCCACGAGCGAGACGATCAGCGGGAACAGCCAGATCGAGCTGAACAGCAGCAGCACCGGCGGGACCGCCAACCCGGTCTCCGTCACGTAGCGGCCGAACGGCACCTCGTCGGGCCCGCCGCCGTTGGCGGCCAGCGCGGCGAGGAAGATGATCGGCACCAGCACCGCCGAGCCGAGCCCGAGGTACGTGCGCTTCTGCGCGCGCAGCTTCAGCAGCTCCCAGCGGTAGACCGCGAACGTGGTGGGGCGGCGGACACGTGCGGCGGCAGCGATCGGAACAGTTTGCGTCTTCACGACAGGCTTCGCGATCGCTTCCGGCGTGCTCATGCCGCGGCCTCTGTCTCGTCGTCGCCCTCGGTCAGGCGGAAGAACAGCTCCTCCAGCGACGCCGCCGCCGGCACCAGCGCGAGCACCGCGATGTCTCTGCGCGCGAGCGCCAGCGTCAGCTGGGCGACCTCGCGCTCGTCGGCGGCGAACGTCAGGCCGTCGTGCGCGCGCAGCAGCTCGCTGACGCCCGGGCGGTAGGAGCAGATGTCCCAGGCCGCGACGTCGTCGGTCGTGCGCAGGCGGTAGCGCTGGCCGGTCGAGTGCAGCAGCGCGTCGAGCGCGCCCTCGTAGATCACTCTGCCGGAGCGCACGATCGCGACGCGGTCGCACAGCTCCTCGACCTCGCCCATCAGGTGCGACGAGAGCAGCACCGTGATGCCGTCCGCGGCGAGCCGTCTGACCAGCTCGCGCATGTCGCGCATGCCGGCCGGATCGAGGCCCGTCGTCGGTTCGTCGAGCAGCAGCAGCCGCGGATCGCGCAGCAGCGCCGCGCCGATCCCGAGCCGCTGCTTCATGCCGTGCGAATAGCCCTTCACCTTGTCGCCGTCGCGGCCCGCGAGCCCCACGGTCGTGAGCGCGTCGTCGATCCGGTCGGCGGCGTCGCCGCCGTCCAGCGCGGCCATCAGCTCGAGGTTGCGCCGCCCCGACAGGTACGGGTAGAAGCGCGGCGCCTCGACGAACCCGGCGACGCCGTCCAGCGCCGCCGCGCCCTCCTCCAGCGGGTCGCGGCCGAACAGCCGCGCGACGCCCTCGTCGGGCCGGATCAGCCCGAGCAGCATCCGCAGCGACGTCGTCTTGCCCGCCCCGTTGGGGCCGAGATAGCCGTAGACGGTGCCGGCGTCGACGGTCAGGTCGACGTGGTCGACGGCGGTCACGTGGTCGTAGCGCTTGACGAGGCCGCGCGCCTCGATCGGTGGCGCGGCGGTGGCCGTGGCGGGGGCGTGGGCGACGGCGGTCATCTAGCGCAGCTCCCGCGCCGCCGTCTCGGCCGCCTGCGGGCCGACGGATCCGATCACGACGTGGCTGACGCCGTCGCGCCGGAACGTCACGGCGGTGCCGAGCGCGGTCGCCAGCTCGGCGCCGGTCGCGCCGTCGATGTTCACCTGCGGCAGCTGCAGCGCGTGCGCGCCGCCGCCGGCATCGCCGCCGGACGCCGCGCCGAGCAGCCCTCTGTCGCTCTCGGTCTGGATCACGACGAGTCCGCCGAGACCCTCGCCGTACGTCATGACCGCGGCCGGGTTGCCGTCGGGGCGCGCGAGCCAGACGGCACGTCGCGGCAGGCCGGCGAGCGTCGCGGGGGCCGACAGCGTGAACGGCAGTTGGGCCTGCACCGCTCTGACGCCGTGGATCGCGCCCTTCTCGACACCGGGCGCCGCCGGCGCACCGTGCGTGTCGTCGGGTCCGCTGTGGTGGTCGGCGCCGAGCTCGGGCGTGAGGTCGACGACTCTCGCGTCCGACGGCGTCTGCGCGTCGAGGTCGTCCGCATCCAACTCGCCGTAGGAGACGTCGGTGGCGCTCAGCTCCAGCACCGGGTCGTCCTGGCCCTCGGCGTAGACCGCCGCGCGCAGCGGCACGCCGTTGGCGGCGTCCCATGCGAGCGTCGCGGCGCCGAGCAGCCCGCCGGCGTCCTTCGGCGCGATCCGCACCGAGTAGCTCGGGCGCCCGGCGACGTTGACCGGATCCGGGCCGGCGACGTCCCAGCGCTGCGCGAGCCGCTCGAGTCCGCGTCTGATCGCGTCCAACGACGGCGGCGCGGTCTCCTTCGGCCCAGCGCCGTCGGCCGCCTGCGCGGGGAGCGCGACGCGGAACGCGGTGTTCGAGGCGGCGTCGTACATCGTCAGCGTGTCGCCGTCGGAGACGACCTGCGCGTCGCCGCGGTCGGACTGCAGCTCCAGCCGGAAGCGGCCGTCGCTGGCCCACCAGAGGCGGCCCGACGCGCCCGACAGCAGCGGCGAGGCCGCGCTCGCCGGCATCGCGCCGGACGGGATCAGCCGGTTGGTGAACTCGATCCGCGCGCTGATGCCCTTGACCTGCGGCGCGGCGAGCGCCTCGCGCACGGCGAACGCCAGCGAGGTGCGCGGCGGCACGGCGCCGCTGCCGCCGATCGCGGCCTGGGCGATGCCGGCGCCGGCGATCAGCACGACGAGGCCGGCGATGATCGCGGTCAGTTTGCGGGTCGAAAGCGTCCGGAGGCGGTTCATGAGGCGTGGTCCTTCGCGTCGGGGGACGCTGGAGTTGTATGCCCGTTCTTTGAGAGATCCTTGAGAGGCAGTTCGAGCGTGAACGTCGCGCCGCTGACGGAGGCGCCGCCGCCGTGGCGCTCCGCCGTCGCGCGCACGATCGCCAGCCCGAGGCCGGAGCCGCCTGGCGCGGCGCGCTCGCCGCGCCAGAAGCGCTGGAAGGCGCGCTCGCCCTCCGTCGCGGTGAGCCCCGCGCCGGCGTCGGAGACCGACACGCGCGCGGTGCTCGCGCCGCCCGCGACGGCGATCTCGATCGCGCTGCCGGTCGGCCCGTGCTGCTCGGCGTTCTCGACGAGGTTGCGCAGCGCGCGCTCCAGCGCGGCGTGCTCGCCGCGCACGAGCGCGCGTCCACCGGTGGTCGCCACGCTCGCCCGCGGATGATCCCGCGCGACCGTCCGCGCCAGCTCCGCGAGGTCGACCGTCTCGGCGGTCGCGGCGCCCGGTCGCGCGGCCGCGTCCTCGCGCGCGAGCGCCAGCAGGTCGTCGAGCAGCTCCGTCAGGCGCGCGGCGTCGGCCTCGATGTCGGCGAGCGCCTCCGCGTCGGCGCCGTGGCGTGCGACGAAGGCGGCGTTGCCGCGCAGCGCGGTCAGCGGCGTGCGCAGCTCGTGCGAGGCGTCGTCGACGAAGCGCCGCTCGCGGGCACGGGCGTGCGCGAGCGAGTCGAGCATCGCGTTGAGCGTCGCGGTGAGGCGGCCGACCTCGTCCGCCCCCGGAGTTCCCAACCGCCGCGCCGGATCTCCCGTCCGCGCGATCGCCTCCGCGTCCTCGGTCAGGCGCGTGAGCGGGCGCAGCGCGCGGCGCGTCAGCAGGATCGCGAGCAGGCCGGCGAGCGCGGCCGCCAGCAGCGCCGCGATCAGCACGAGCGTGTGCAGCGGGCCGAGCGTGTCGTCGATCGACTGCGTCGTGCCCGCGACCGCGACCGCGCCGCCGGCCGCCTCGCCGCCGCCGAGCGCGGGCAGCGGGGCGGCGTAGACGCGCAGCGGCTCGTCGCCGAGCTGCTCGTCCTCGAATCCGCTGACGCGCTCGTTCACTGCTCTGGCGAGCGCTCGCCCCTCCGGCAGCACGCGTCCGCCGAGCGCGCCGGAGCGCGCGACGATCCGTCCCTGCGCGTCGATCACCTGCACGTACGCGGCGCTCGTCCCGACGCGCCCTTCCAGCACGCCGGCGGCGGTCACGAGTCTCGGCGTCGTCGCGACCAGCCGCGAGACCTCGACGGCGCGGTCGCGCAGACCGTCGTCGAGCGAGCGGTGCAGTTGGCGGTCGACGAGCGTCACGGTCGCCGCGCCCAGCAGCGCCACCGCGATCGCGATCGCGAGCGCCGCTGCGAGCGCGACGCGCACGCGCAGCGAGAGGCGGGACATGGTGGAAAAGCGTACCCGGTTGACACCAAACCCCGTTCGTGTCAATCTTGCATACGCAGAGTCGGTTGACGACTACCGAGGAGACGCGGGCATGTCATCTGTTGCGCACGCGCACGGCGACGACGGGCATCACCACCACCATCACGACGACGACGGCGTCGAGCTGACGCCCGCGACGTGGAAGGACGGCAAGCGCTACGCCTGGCTGCTCGGCCTCCTGATCCCGACGCTGCCGTTCCTCGCCTACGGGCTGGTCGAGCTGACCGGCGTCGGCCTCTTCTGGTTCTTCGGGCCGATCCTCGTGTTCGCGATCTTCCCGCTGCTCGACCTGCTCGTCGGGCTCGACGCGACCAACCCGCCCGACTCCGTGATCAAGTGGCTGGAGCAGGACCGCTACTACCGCTGGTGCACCTACGCGTACATCCCCGTGCAGTACGCGGGCCTGGTGTTCGCCTGCTGGCTGTGGTCGGGCGGCGACCTCACGACGGTCGACTCGATCGGCCTCGCGCTGACGATGGCGATGGTCAGCGGGATCGCGATCAACACCGCCCACGAGCTGGGCCACAAGCGCGCGAGCATGGAGCGCTGGCTGTCGAAGGTCGCGCTCGCGCAGAGCGGCTACGGCCACTTCTTCATCGAGCACAACCGCGGCCACCACGTCCGCGTCGCGACGCGGGAGGACCCCGCCAGCTCACGCCTGGGCGAGTCGTTCTGGGCCTTCCTGCCGCGCACCGTCAAGGGCAGTCTGACGTCGAGCTGGGAGCTGGAGTGCGTGCGCCTGGACCGCATGGGCGCACGCCACTTCAGCCTCAAGAACGACATCGTCAACGCGTGGCTGATGACGCTCGTGCTGTTCGGCGTGCTGACGGCGGTCTTCGGCTGGGTCGTGCTGCCGTACCTGATCGTGCAGGCGGTGCTGGGCTTCTCGCTGCTGGAGGTCGTCAACTACCTCGAGCACTACGGGCTGCGGCGCGACAGACGCGAGGACGGCCGCTACGAGCGCACGCGCCCGGAGCACAGCTGGAACTCCAACAACGTCGCGTCCAACGTGCTGCTCTACCACCTGCAGCGCCACAGCGACCATCACGCCAACCCGATGCGCCGCTACCAGGCGCTGCGCCACATGGACGACGCGCCGCAGCTGCCGACGGGCTACGCCGGGATGATCGTGCTCGCGACCGTGCCGCCGGCGTGGCGCCGCGTGATGGACCGGCGCCTGCTGGAGCACTACGGCGGCGACGTGACGCGCGCGAACATCCAGCCGCGCAAGCGGGAGCAGATCTTGAAGCGCTATGGCGGCAGGGGTACTGCCGGCGCGCCCGGGGCGGCGGAGGCGGCAGCGTGAGCGCCTTCCGCTGCCCCGGCTGCGGCTACGTCTACGACGAGGCTGCCGGCCACCCGCGCGAGGGCTTCCCGCCCGGGACCGCGTGGAGCGAGGTACCCGACGACTGGGCCTGTCCGGACTGCGGCGTACGCGACAAGGTCGACTTCGAACCCGACGAATGAGGACGACGGGGGGCGCGGCTGGCACCATTGGGGCGATGCCACCGGCTCGCACCCCCTACGCCGTCGCCGCGCGCGAGCTGCTGCGCGACACGCTCTTCGACGCCGCGCGCGACGCGATGCAGGAGCGCCCGTGGGCGGAGGTGACGATGGCCGAGGTCGCCGCCGCGGCCGGTGTCAGCCGCCAGACGCTCTACAAGGAGTTCGGTTCCCGTGACGAGTTCGCGCAGCTGTTCGTCGTGCGCGAGGGCACGCGCTTCCTCGAGGCCGTCGAGCAGGCCGTCCGCGCCCACCTCGACGACCCGCGCACGGCGCTCTCCGCTGCGCTCGGCGTCTTCCTGACCGCCGCCGCCGAGGACCCGCTCGTGCGCACATTGCTGACCGACGACGGTACCGGCGGCATGCTCCCGCTCGTCACGACCCAGTCCCAGCCGGTCGTCGCGTTCGCCTCGCTGCGCCTGACCGAGGTGATCCACGACGGCTGGCCGCAGGTCGCCCGCGCCGACGCCGAGCTGCTCGCCGAATGCCTCGTGCGCCTCGCGATCAGCTACGCGATGCTCCCGAAGGATCCGCCCGACGCGGCGATCACGACCGTGATGACGCTGATCGAGCCGTACATCGAGCGGGCGCTGGCGCGTCCGTAGCGGCGAGGGGGCGACGAGCGGCGCTCACGCGTCGAGCCGGAACCCGACGCCCCGCACCGTGCGGATCAGCGGCGGGTCGGCGAGCTTTCTGCGCAGGTAGGCGACGTAGCGGTCGACGACGTTGGGCTGGGCCTCCAGCTCGCCGCCCCAGACCTCCTCGAGCGCGCGCTCGCGCGTGACCACGGCGCGCGGGTCGCGCAGCAGCAGGGCGAGCAGCTCGGCTTCGCGCGGCGTCAGTTCGAGGTCGCGGCCGGCGCGCTCGCCGCGGCCATCCGCCAGATCGAGCGTCACGTCGGCGAAGGCGAGCAGGTCGGGCACCGCGCGCCCGCGCCGCAGCAGCGCGCGCAGGCGGGCGCTCAGCTCCTCGGTCGCGAACGGCTTGACGAGGTAGTCGTCGGCGCCGGCGTCGAGCCCGGCGACGCGGTCGGAGACGGCGTCGCGCGCGGTCAGCAGCAGGATCGGCGTCGCGAGGCCCTTGCCGCGCAGCCGCCGCGCGACCGCGAGGCCGTCCATCCCCGGCATCGCGACGTCGAGCACGACGACGTCCGGGACCGACTGCTCGACGGCCGCGAGCGCCGCGCCGCCGTCGGCCGCGGAGCGCACGTCGAAGCCCTCGGCGCTGAGCGTCCGCGCGAGCATGCGGCGCACGGGGGCGTCGTCGTCGACGACGAGCACGGTCGGGAGGGACATGCGGGGAGCGTAGTCCGCGCGGATCGCGCGGTCGGTACGGGAGGCCGCACCGACCGCGCGCCTGCCGGTTGCCGCCGGCTGCGCGTTCGTGCGTCGTCCCAACACACGCGACATGCATCTTAGGGTAACCTAATAAAGGCACCCTTACGAACTCCCGAAGGCGCTCCTCACCCATGCACCATTCCGTCGCCCGTTCACGGGCGCGCGGTCGCCGCACGCTTGCGCTCAGCGCAGGCGCGCTGGCTGCCGCGCTCGCCCTGCCGGCGCTCGCCGCCGCCGCGCCGACCGCCACGCTCTCGCCGACGACCGCGTTCGACGCGGGCGGCCGCCAAGTCGGCGCCGGTCCCTCGACCGCGCGCACGTACACGCTCAGAAGCACCGGCACCGACCCGCTCGCGGTCAGCTCCGTCGCGCTGACAGGCGCCGACGGCGGCCAGTTCGCGATCACCGCCGACACCTGCAGCGCACGCGGGGCGGGCGATCCGCTCGCGCAGAACGCGACCTGCACCGTCGCCGTCGCGTTCGCCCCGAACGCGGTCGGCGCGCGCTCGACGACGCTCGAACTGGTCACGAACGGACCGACGCTGACGAGCGCGGCGATCAGCGGCGCGGGCCACGACCTCGGCGTCACGACCACCTCGCTGGCATTCGGCGCGGCCCGCATCGGCGACGCGCCGACGCAGCAGACGGTCACGCTGACCAACCAGGATGGGGCGCCGTGGACACTCGGCGCCGTCACGCTCGCCGGCACCAACGCGAACCAGTTCTCGAAGGTC
This sequence comes from Conexibacter sp. CPCC 206217, assembly GCF_030646165.1. GTDB lineage: Bacteria > Actinomycetota > Thermoleophilia > Solirubrobacterales > Solirubrobacteraceae > Conexibacter. Next base: position 90,816 of record NZ_JAUTDO010000013.1, read on the forward strand.
GCCGACGGCTGCAGCGCCGCCGCGCTTCCCGTCGGCGGCAGTTGCACCGTCACCGTCGCGTTCGCGCCGACGACGCCCGGCGTCAAGGCCGCGACGCTGGCGCTCGCCTCGTTCGGCCCCGCGCCCGTCACGCTCTCGGGCACCGGCACGCAGCCGGCCGCCGCGCTCGCGCCCGCCACGCGCGACCTCGGGATCCTCAGAGCCGGCAGCGTCTCGGAGCCGCAGACCTTCACGCTCACCAACAGCGGCAACGGACCGCTGACGGTCGGCGCGGTCACGCTCGGCGGCCTCGACGCGGAGGCGTTCCGGCTCGGCGCCGACAGCTGCTCCGGCAGAGCGGTCGCGGTCGGCGCCGACTGCACCGTCGCGGTCACCTTCGCCCCGGCGCGCAGCGGCTGGCGGACCGCCTCGCTGCGGGTCGCGACCGACGTCGGCGGCACCAGCGCGACCGCCGTCGCGCACCTCAGCGGCCGCGGCGCCGGCCTCGGGCTCGACAGCGACCCGCTCGGTCTCTTCGACCTTGCCGACCAGCCGCTGCTGCGGTTGGCCGGCGACGGCGACGACGGCGCGGCGAACGTCGCGTCGGGCGCCTGCGACGTCAACGGCGACGGCTACGACGACGTCCTCACGGGCGCGCCGACGTGGAGCCGCACGCCGGTCGAGCGCTCGTGGGAGGGCGGCGCCTACGTCCGTTTCGGCGGGCCGCAGATCGGCTCGTCCGACCTCGCCGAGCACGGCGACGGCCGCGTCCTGCTCTTGGAGGGCGAGCAGCCGAGCAGCCAGACCGGGACCGGGATCGGCTGCGCCGGCGACGTCAACGGCGACGGGATCGACGACTTCGGGATCGGCGCGTGGGCGTACGAATACGCCGGACGCCCGTCCGGCACCGCCGCGGCGCGCGGCATCGCGTACGTCGTCTTCGGCGCGAGAGACCTCGCGCAGCAGAGCCCGCTCGACCTCGGCCACCTCGGCGAGCGCGGCTTCCGCGTCGAGGGCACCGACGCGGAGGAGTACGACCACCTCGGCTACGCGATCACCGGCATCGGCGACGTGACCGGCGACGGCCGCGCCGACCTCGCCGTGATGGCGAACACCGGCGACACGACCGACGTGACGCCCGCGCGCAGCAACAACGGCATCGTCTGGCTGATCGCGGGCCGCGACTCGACCGCGACGGTGAACCTCGCGACCCCGGGCACCGCGCTGGCGCAGATCGACGGCGCCTCGCCGGGCTCAAGCGCGACGCCGTTCGGTCAGATGATCGGCCTCGCCGGGCTCGGCGACGTGAACGGCGACGGCACGCCGGACCTCGGCATCGGCACCTACACGGCGGTCGCGTTCGGCCGCTCGACGGCATCGGGCGCGGCGTTCGTGCTGAGCGGCGGCGTGCGCGGGCGGGTCGACCTCGCCGACAGCTCCTCGTGGCTGTTGGCGGTCGGCGGCGCCTTCGCGGGCCACCGGCTCGGGATCGACGTCTCGGCCGCGGGCGACGTCAACGGCGACGGCCTCGCCGACGTCGCGATCGGCGCGGACAGCACCGCGGCCGCCAACAGCGACGCGGCGTACGTCGTCTACGGCAGCAGAACGGCCGAGGCGGCGGTGCTCGACAGCGCCGATCTCGGCACGCGCGGCTACCGCATCCTCGGTCTGCCGAACACGTCGAGCGGCTTCTCGCTCGACGGCGTCGGCGACGTCGACGGCGACGGCCGCGACGACCTGGTGGTCGGCGGCTACGGCAGCGGCGCGGCCGGTACCGCGTGGCTCGTGCACGGCGTCGCAGATCCGTCCACGCTGCCGGCGAACGACGCCGATTCCGGCCTCGTGCCGGTGAACGCGGCCGACAGAACCCGCTACGTCGCGCTCGCGAGACTGACGCCGCAGCAGGGCAGCCGGCTCGACGGCCAGCAGGCGGGCGAGCGCTTCGGCCGCGCGGTCGCAGGCGTCGGCGACGTTGACGGCAACGGTGCGGCCGACCTCGCCGTCGGTGCCGACATGGCGCTGCGCTTCGAGCGCGCCGGAGCCGGTGAGACGACCGTCGCGCTGCTGCCGGCGGCAGCGCCGGCGTACACGCCGGACCCGGACCCCGATCCGACGGACCCCGATCCGACCGACCCGGATCCGACCGACCCGGATCCGACCGACCTGGGCCCGAGCGACCCCGGCGGCCCGAGCGCTCCCGCCCCGGCTGGCCCCGGCACGCCGAGCGGCCCGGCTCCCGGTGACGGCACGCCGACCACGCCCGGCGCCGGCAAGCCCGGCCCCGGCAGCAGACAGAACGCAAGCGTCGTCGCCAAGCGCCTCGGCTCCATCACGCTGCGCCGCCCGACCGGCACGCTGACGGCGACGCGCGCGGGTGCGCTGCGCCTCGGCACCGTCACCTGCGCGCGCTCCACGGCGGCCCGCTGCACGGTGACGACGACCGTCACGGTGAAGATCGGCGCCAAGCGCTGGACGCTCACGGTGAAGACTCACACGCTGCGCAATGGCGCCACGGCGCGCGTCACGGTGACGCTGCCGAAGGCGGCGCGCGCGGCGCTCAAGCGGACGGCCAACGGAAGCCTGGTCGCGCGCGTGGTCTCGCGCGACGAGGACGGCCGCCGAGGCTCGGGGACGTGGCGCGCCGCGCTGCGGGGCGCGCGATGAGGGGATCGCGCGTCCACCCCCGGGCGATCCTGCTGGCGGCGGGCGCGGTGGCGGTGCTCGCTGCCGTCGTGCCCGCGGCGCACGCGGCCCCCGTGGCCGACGCGGCGCGCGCGACGCCGAAGCGCGCGCCCGTCGCGTGCCGGACGGCGACCGTCACCGTCACGAGCGGCAAGAGCGTGAGACTCACGCTCGACTGCCGCGTCGGCAGACGCTGGATCGCGCGTGGTGCCGGCGTCGCGCGCAGCGTCGCGGCGAAGCCCGCGCACGGACGCCTGACGGGATTGGACCGTCGCCGCGGGAGCGTCCGCTACGTGCCCGCGAGCGGCTATCGCGGGACCGACGCGGTCCGCTTCGCGCTCGTGCGCAGAGGCGTCGCGTACCGCGGCACGATCCGCATCCGCGTCGTGCGCGCGGCGAACCCCGCGCCGAGCCCGGCGGCGCCGACGCGACCGGGGCCGGTCCGGCCCGACCCGACCGGCCCCGCTCCCACCGATCCCGCGCCCACCGATCCCGCTCCGGTCGACCCCGGTCCCAGCGACCCCGGCCCGAGAGATCCGGATCCCGACGACCCCGCCCCCAGCGACGGCCTGCCGCCTCAGCTCCCGCCCGCGCAGCCGTCCTACGCGTCCGCGAACTGGACGCCGACCGCGTTCGACACCTGCCCGGTCAGCGTGCACGAGCGCTATTCGGTGATCGGGCCCGACGGCAAGCGCTACCCGACCTGGCATCCGCCGACGACGACGGACCCGGCGACCGGCAGAACCTGCACGTTCGGGCACGAGCACGGGCGCGATCCGCAGCAGTCCGACATCTACAGATGGGTCGCAGAGCACCTCGCCAACCCGGCTGCACCCACCTACGCCGGGATCCCGTTCGGCCTCGCGACGGAGTCGCTCGACGTCTACGCGGGCGCCAACCCGGGCACGAGAATCCGCCACGAGGACCACGTCGGCTACAAGGTCGACTACGAGAACGACGTGAGACTGCTCGCGGCGGACGGCGGCAGCGTCGGCGTCACGTGCGACTACCTCGTCTCCGTCCATCAGGGCTCGCACTCGCCCGACGCGATCAGCAACAACGTCCACGAGCTGCTCTACGCGGTCCGCTGCGACGACGGCACGGAGCTGATCAGCGACACGATCAGCCGCTTCGGCGCGCCCGGTCAGTACACGCGCGCCTGCGATCCCGCGAGAACGGTGACGACGACCGACAACGGCTACCCGACCGGCGTCGGCGGGCGCTCGATCCCCGACCGCGGGTGCGTCGAGCAGACGACGCTCGTGCCGGCCGGCAGCACCACCTCGGCGTGGGCGCTGTACGAGAAGTGGAGCGCGGACAACGTGCTGAAGACCGCCGACGGCCACAGCATCGCGACGTACGACTCGGCGTTCGGCGTGTTCGACCCGAGCCGCTACGCGGACGCGAGCACGGTGACGAAGATCGGCCGCACGCTCGACCTCTGCTGGGAGGTCGCGCCCGGCGACGCGCGCGCCCGCTCCGCCGCCTGCGACATCGCGACCGACCACGGCTCGATCGCCGGCGCCTACGCGTTCGGCGACCCGCGCTCGCCGTTCGACGGCACGCACCGCGACGTCTACCTGCGCGAGACGCGCCTGGAGAACGCCGGCGGCGCGCGCCTGTGGTGGACCGACCCGTACGGCGAGAAGGGCTCGACGAGACCGTTCCCGGGCGCGCTCTGCCAGCTCGTCGCGACGGTCGACACGAGCGCGCGGCCGAGACTGCAGGAGCGCGTCTTCGGACGCAACCGGCCCAACGACGGCGAAGGCGTTCACGCGCCGAACTGATCGCAACACCTCGCGCGCGGCGACATGAGGGCAACCTAATGTTAGGATGCCCTAAAGCGTCGTCGCGCGCGACCTAAGGCCCCTTCACCACTCCAGGGAGAACGATGACGAACCTGATGACGCGCTGGCGGCGTACTCCGGCAGTGCTTGCGGTCGGTGCCGCGCTGGCACTCGGCGCCTGCGGCTCCGACGACGACGAGTCGGCGAGCACGAGCAACTCCGCCGCCTCCACGACGGCGACGACCGCCACCGAGACGATCGACTACGCCCCGATCCAGGACTACCTCTACGAGCACACGCAGCGGCTCGTCGACGACACCGCCACGCTGCAGAGAGACGCCGAGGCGTACTACGCGCTCGCCGAGTCGGTCGACTTCGACTACGCCGAGCTGCTCAGAACGAGACGTGCCGAGACGGAGAGACTCGTCAGAGCGCTGCAGAGAGACCTGCGCACCGCGAACCCGTCGTACGAGCAGATGGAGGGCGTCGTCGCCGGCGTCCCCGAGTTGGCCGACTACGACGTGATCATCGACGCCGGCAGCGACGGCAGCGACCCGGAGAGCGCGGTCCCGTTCTCGATCAGAACGCCGGGCGGCAGAACCTTCAGACAGCCGGGCAACTTCTTCGCGCTGGTCGAGACCTCGGTCTTCGGCACCGAGCCGAGATTCACCGTCAGAGGTGTCAGACCGGACCTGAACGGGGACGGCAGAGTCGTGTTCGGAGAGGCCCTGCCCGATGCGGACTTCCTCGTCGCGACCGCGAGAGACTTCCACACGCAGGCCGTCGAACTGGACGAGTCGGCGCACAGATGGGAGCCCGCGCCCGAGGACGTCTTCACCGCCGTCGTCGTGATGACGCCGACGATGTCGGAGTACTTCGAGGCGTGGAAGAACTCGCGCTTCGTCGCCGGTGACAGAGCGACCGAGTCCGGCTTCGTCGGCACCTCGCGCCTGTCCGACATCGCCGACATCCTCGGCGGCCTCGTGCTCGTCTATGACTCGATCGAGCCGTCGATCGGCCAGGTCGACGCCGAGCAGGCGAAGCAGACCGGCCAGTCGCTGAGAAGACTGACCGCGTTCGCGCAGCGGCTGCGCGACGAGGAGGCCGGCGGGCGCAGATTCACCCCCGGCGACGCCGACACGCTCGGCGGCGAGGCGCAGGACCAGGCCGAGGCGATCGCCGGCCAGGTCTCGCAGGCCGCCGCGCAGCTCGACATCACGCTGGAGAACTGACCCGTACATGACCCGCCGCCGCCCGCTGCCGTTCCTGCTCGTCCTCGTCGCGCTGCTGCTCAGCGGCGCGGCGCTGACGGGAACGGCGGGGGCGGCTGAAGCCCAGCCCTGGCAGGTCGCCGAGAACGTCCGCTCGCAGCTGTTCGAGGCGCAGACGGCGCTGATCCTCGATACCGGCGCAGACGCGGCGCGCGCCGTCGAGCGCGCCCGCTCGAGCTACGAGAGAACGCTTCAGGCGACCGTCAGAGCGGCCGATCCGGACGCCGACAGAGCGATCCGCGCCGCCTTCGCCGACGCAGCCCGCGCCGCCAGAGCCGGCGACCAGGAGGCGCTCGCCGCCGCGCGCGGGGAGATCCGCGCCGCGCTGTTCGCCGGCGCCTACGTCGTCACGCTCGACGCGATCGACGACGGCGACGCGGCGACGGCGAGACAGTGGCTGCTGCTGCGCGAGTTCCGCACCGCGACGCGCTTCACCCGCCCCGGCGGCGACGCGACGCTGGCGGTGCAGCAGCTGCAGCGCAAAAGAGCGACGCCCGAGGAGACGCGCGCGATCGTCGCGAAGGACCTGCTCGACGCCTACCAGGGCCGCCTGCGCGAGCTGCTCGACGACGCCGCGCGCGGCGACGAGCGCGACCTGCCCGCCCGCCGCGCCGAGGCCTCCGCGCAGGCCGCCGGCTACTTCGCGATCCTGCTGCCGCGCTACCTGCAGGACATGGGCGACGCGAGCGCCGACGAGGCGCTCGCCGCCTTCGGAAAGATGCAGCGGGCGGCGCTGAGAGGCGACTCGGCCGCGTTCAAGGCCGCGCACGCCGACGCGGTCGCGTCGCTGGACGGCTTCACCGCCGCGCCCTTCACCGACGACGAGGCCGCGCGCCGCGCGCAGCAGCTGCTGCGCTTCCTCGCGCTCGTGCCGGTCGAGTACGGCCGCGGCGTGAAGGACGGCCGCGTCAACCTCGACTTCGAGATCCAGGAGGCGGTCGCGTTCCAGACGGGCGCCGAGGCCGCCTTCCAGGATCTGCAGGCGACGCTCGCCAAGCGCGATCCCGCGCGCACGCAGGAGATCGCCGCTCAGCTCGACAGACTCGGCGAGATCGTCGACGAGGCGACGAAGAGAAAGGAGGGCGTGACGCCCTCCGGCGACGTCGACGCGCTGACGTCGCAGATCGAGGACGGCCTCACGGCGATCATGCCGAAGGCGTGGCAGGAGCAGACGGACGAGTCCGACTACGACCTGATCGCGCTCACGCTCGACCGCATGGAGGCCGCCGCCGGCGCCGGTCAGTACCAGCAGGCGGAGCAGGCGCGGCTGGAGGCATACGCGTTCTTCGAGTTCGGCCCCGAGCGGCGGCTGAAGGCGTTCGACCCGGGCCTCGCGCTCGACGTCGAGGGCCTGATCTGGTTCGGCGCGCTGGACCAGGAGGGGCTCGCGACGCTGATCGCAGACCGCGCCCCGCGGCGCGAGATCCACGAGACGCGACTGGTGCTCGACGAGCAGCTCGGCGACGCCGCCGCGACGCTCGGCGACAGCGCCAACAAGACGCAGGTCGTCGTCAACTCGGCGATCCTCGTCTTCCGCGAGGGGCTGGAGGCGGTCCTGATCCTCGCCGCGATCACCGCCTCGTTCATCGGCGCCAAGCGCCGCATGCGCCGGCCCGTGCTGATCGGCGCCGGCCTCGGCCTGCTCGCGTCGGTGATCACGTGGGTGCTCGCGCAGACGATCCTGACGTCGCTGGACCAGTACGGCGAGAAGCTGGAGGCGGTCGTCGGCGTGATCGCGATCGCGGTGCTGCTGCTGATCACGAACTGGTTCTTCCACAAGGTCTACTGGAGCGAGTGGATCGGCAAGTTCCACCGCCAGCGCAAGCGGCTGGAGAGATACGACAAGGTCGGCTTCATCTCGGCGCAGGTGATCGGCCTGGTGCTGCTGGGCCTGACGAGCGTCTATCGCGAAGGCTTCGAGACGGTCCTCTTCCTGCAGTCGCTGGAGCTGAGCGCCGGCACCGCGACGGTCGTCGAGGGCGCCGGTCTCGGCCTCGCGATGGTGCTCGCCGTCGCCGTCCTCACCTTCGCGGTCCAGCGCAAGCTGCCGTACAAGAAGATGCTGATAGTGACGGGCGTGATGATCGGCTTCGTGCTGGTCGTGATGGTCGGCCAGACCGCCCGCACGATGCAGGGCACCGGCTGGCTGCCGATCACCCCGATGGGCTTCGACCCGCCCTACTGGGCGAGCCTCTGGTTCGGCATCTACCCGACGTGGGAGACCGTCGGCGCGCAGTTCGCCGCCGCCGCCTTCGTGATCGGCTCGTACTACCTCGCGCAAGAGGTCCGCGTCAGACGGCCGCAGCGGCTGGCGCGCAAGAAGCGCGCGAAGGGGGAGCCGGCCGTCGCCGTCGCCGGGCCGGTGAACGGCGACGGGAACGGCGCGGGAGACAGCTCCCGCGAGCACGCTGGTGCTGGCGCCACTGCGCCGCGCAGCGACGATCGCTAGCCTCGCCGACGTGCTCGACAAGATCACCGACGCCGCGCGCGACGCGGTCACCACGCTCGGCTACCCGGGCATCTTCGCCGCGATGGTGGCGGAGAACCTGTTCCCGCCGATCCCCTCCGAGGTCGTGCTGCCGCTGGCTGGCTTCGAGGTCGACAGCGGCGACCTCAACTTCGTGCTCGTCGTCGTCGCGGCGACGCTCGGCTCGCTCGCGGGCGCGCTGATCCTCTATGCGATCGGGCTGTACGGCGGGCGCCCGGCGGTGCTGCGCTGGGGCCGCGTGCTGCGCGTCAGCGCGAGCGACCTCGACAGAGCCGAGGACTGGTTCGACCGCTGGGGCGACTGGGTCGTGCTGTTCGCACGGGTCGTGCCGCTGGCGCGCTCGCTCGTCTCGATCCCCGCCGGCATGATGCGGATGGGGCTCGTGCGCTTCATCGCGCTGACGACGCTCGGCAGCCTCGTGTGGAACACCGTGCTCGTCTTCGCGGGCAGACAGCTGGGCGCGAACTGGGATGACGTCACGAACGTGATCGAGCGCTACTCACTCGTGATCAGAGTCGCCGCGGTGCTGGCGATCGTCGCTGGCGTGTACTGGGTGTGGCGTCGCTGGCGCGGCGTGCCGACGCATCAAGCGCGCTGATCCGGGGCACGTCTGCTCGTGCATGCGCGAGGAGATGACAGGCAGCAGCCGCGACGCGGTGCGCGACGACCGTCGCGACGAGACCGAGGCGGAGCGGCTGGACCGCAACCTGCTGGAGCTGCTGAACGAGCTGCGCGTGGCGCTGCCCGGCGTGCAGGTGCTGTTCGCCTTCCTGCTGGCGGTTCCGTTCCAGCAGCGCTGGGACCAGGTGACCGAGTTCCAGAAGGACGTCTATTTCTTCACGCTCTGCTGTGTGCTCGTCTCGACGGTGCTGCTGGTCGCGCCGACCGCCTACCACCGCCTCAACTTCCGCGCCCGACGCAAGAAGGAGCTGGTGCGCGCCTCCAATCAGCTCGCCATCGCGGGCCTCGCGACGCTCGCGCTCGGCCTCGTCGGCGTGATGGTCCTGATCACCGACGTGCTGTTCAGCACCACGATGACGATCGTCGTCGGCATCCTCACCGCCCTCCTCTTCATCCTCCTCTGGGCGGTCATCCCCCTGCGCCACGACTTCGGCGACGAGGGCGACGGCTGAACGCTAGGCCCGCGCCCCCGCCTGCGGGTCCAGGCGCGACATCTGGACGTTGGCGTCCAGTGCGGAGGAGCCGCCGCCGCGGTAGACGCCCTTGACGGGCGGGGTGTCGGCGTAGAAGCGGCCGTGGCCGATCTTCACGTGCGTCTCGCCGGTGAGGCGGCGGTTGGTCGGGTCGACGCCGACCCAGACCGGCTCGCCGCGGCCGTCGGTGCCGGGCAGCAGCGCCTCCAGCCAGGCGTGCGTGTCGACCTCCAGCGAGTCCGAGCCCTCGTCCTCGGGGGCGGCCCAGAGGTAGCCGGAGACGTAGCGGGCGGCGATCCCGTGGCGGCGCAGCAGCACCAGCGAGACGTGTACGAAGTCCTGGCAGACGCCGGCGCCGGCCTCCAGCAGGTCGGTCACGGTCGAGCCGACGTAGGTCGCGCCGCGGCGGTACTCGAACGTGTCCGGGATCAGCTCGATCAGCAGCTTCAGCGCCGCGAGCGGGTCGCTGGCGGCGCCGATCGAGCCCTGCAGGCCGTCGAGCCCCGCGATCGCGGGCTGGTCCTGCCACGGCAGCAGGAACTCGCCCGCCGCCTCGACATAGGCATCGGATCTGACGCCCGTCCACGGCCCGTGCGGCGGAGGCGGCGGCGCGCTCGTGACGACGCGCGCACGGACGTCGATCGTCAACTGCTCATGCGAGGTCGGGATGCCGAACTCGAGCACCTCCGTGCCGAAGTAGTCGAGGTGGCGGCTGACGCGCGCCTCCGGGTCGATCCGCGTGTGGAACTCGTCGCAACGCTGCGTCGAGGTCGTCGCCGGCCGCACGCGCAGCGCGTTGAGGTTGTCGCTGACGGGGTGCTCGTATCTGTACTCCGTCAGGAATCTGATCGAGAAATGCATCGGCTCCTCAGGGTCCGGTCCGGCTCACTGGCGCACAGGCGTCACACGACCATCGCGATGCCGCGCTCGCCTGGCGCCATCCCGGCGAAGTAGTGGTCGGCGACGTCGAGGTCGACCGACACCAGCTCGTGCTGCGCGCGCTCGCAGATGTCGATCAACTCCGCGCCCGCCGGCAGCACGCGCCGCTGGAAGTCGAGGTCGGCGGCGAGGCGGCTGATCCGCAGCACCGGCTGCGAGTCGCGTGGGCGCGCGTCGGCGGCGGCGAAGGCGTCGTGCAGCGAATCGACGCAGGCGGCGACGCTGTCGGGATACGCGCGCTCGAACATCAGGAAGCGCGCGACCGGCTGCGCGTTCGGCGGCGCGGTGACGGCGCGCAGATAGGCGTGGAAGCCGCCGACCGCCTGCAGCAGCGCCAGCGCGTTGCCGTCGCGGCGCGGGTCCTGCGCCTCGGCCGGCAGCGCGATCCGCAGCAGCCGCAGCATCATGTCCGCGACCTCGATGAACGAGCCTGCGTCGAGGAACGACTTCGCCTCGTCGCGCAGCATCGCGCGGTCGGCGATCCCCCAGATCAGCGCCATCCGCTGCTTGACGTACTGCGAGGCCAGATAGGGCCCGGCCGGGGCCGACCATCTCGCGCTGCCGTCGCCGCGCAGCGTCAGCGTCGTCGTGTTGATCGCCTCCCACATCTCGGCGGAGATCACGTCGCGGACCGTCCGCGCGCCCTCGCGCGCACGCTCCACGCAGGCGAGCATCGAGTCGGGCCGATCGGCGTCGAGCGTCAACCGAGCGAGCGCTTGGCTGCGGTTCGGCGCGGGTTCCTCGCCGCGCCCGCCGCCGAGCATCGCCAGCAGCCCGCTCCAGCCGAGCGTGACGCCCGGACCGGAGTCCGACGGCCCCTGCAGCTCGGCGCGGAAGACACCGTCAACGGCGCGCGCGGTGAACTCCGCCCGCGCGAGGTTGCGGCCGAGCCAGTACAGCTCGTGGGCGATCCGCGCGAGCATCACTGCGGCTCCTGCTGCTGTTGCTGCTGCTGGTTGGTCCAGGCGTCGCCGTAGCGCATCTCCGGCAGCGTCGGCGGGGAGGCGTCGGCGATCGGCGGGCCGGCGCGGTCGGCGTCGTCACCGTCCTCCAGCACCCATGTGTCCTTCGAGCCGCCGCCGCGCGAGGAGTTGACGATCATCGAGCCCTCGGTGAGCGCGACGCGCGTCAGCCCGCCGGGGACGATGTCGATCCGCTCGCCGAAGACGGCGAACGGGCGCAGGTCGACGTGGCGCGGCGCGAGCGTGCCGTCGGGGCCGACCGTCGGCACCGTCGACAGCCGCACGACCTCCTGCGCGATCCACGCCTCCGGCCGCGCGCGCACGGCCGCGGCGACCTGCGCCAGCTCCTGCTCGCTCGCATGCGGGCCGATCGTGACGCCTCTGCCGCCGCTCTCGTCGGTCGGCTTGACGACGAGCTGGTCGAGCCGGCCGAGCACGTGCTCGCGGACCTCCTCGTCGGCCAGCAGATACGTTCTGACGTTCTCGAGGATCGGCTCCTCGCCGAGGTAGAAGCGGATCATCTCCGGCACGAAGTGGTAGACGGCCTTGTCGTCGGCGACGCCCGTGCCGAACGCGTTCGCGATCGCGACCGAGCCGGCGCGGTAGGCGCGCACGAGGCCCGGCACGCCGAGCATCGAGTCGGGCCGGAACTCGAGCGGGTCGACGAAGTCGTCGTCGAGCCGGCGGTAGACCGCGTGGACGCGCTCGAGCCCGCGCGTCGTGCGCATGTAGAGGACGTCGTCGCGCACGACCAGGTCGGACGCCTCGACCAGCTCGACGCCCATCTGGCGCGCGAGGAAGGCGTGCTCGAAGTAGGCCGAGTTGAGCGAGCCGGGCGTCCACACGACCACGGTCGCCTCGCTGTCGGCCGACGGCGCGACGGAGCGCAGCGCGCTCAGCAGCAGCTGCGGATAGTGGTTGACCGGGCGCACCCGATAGGAGGCGAAGAGCTGCGGCACCAGCTGCGTCATCGCGGCGCGGTTCTCGAGCACGTAGGAGATCCCCGACGGCGTGCGGACGTTGTCCTCGATCACCTTCCAGGAGCCGTTGGAGTGGCGCACGAGGTCGCAGCCGGCGACATGCGTGTAGACGCCGCCGGGCGGGCGGATCCCGTGCACCGCGCGCGCGAAGTGCGAGGAGCCGACGACCAGGCGCCACGGCACGATCCCCTCGCGCACGATCTCGCGCCCGTGGTAGATGTCGTCGACGAAGTGGTTGAGCGCGCGGATCCGCTGCGCGAGCCCGCGCTTGATCGAGCGCCACTCCTCGCCGCCGATCACACGCGGCACGAGGTCGAGCGGGAACGGCCGCTCGCTGCTGCGCGCGCCGTCCTCGCCGCTGGTCTCGAACGTGATCCCCTGGCGCAGGAAGGTCGCGTCGCGCCGGCGGCCGGCCTCCGCGAGGCCCTCGGGCCCGAGCCGCTCCAGCTCGGCGATCAGCGCCTGCGCGGTCGGGCGCGGGCGGCCGTCGTGCTCGAACAGCTCGTCGAGGAACGGGACGCGCGGGTGGTAGCCGTCGAGCGGCGGTGCGGCTGCTTCGGACATCTGCAGCGATTCTCGCGACGCGGCCGCGCGACGGCATTCGCCGCATGGAGCGTCTTCGGCCAGCCGGCCTGGCCCGAATGTCGAGCGGGCACTTCGTGGTGATTCGTGGTGGGAAAAGTGTGAAGGTGGTGAGAATTTGAGATACAGTGCTCGCGTTCGCGCAGGAGAGAGCGCGACGGACAGCGAGGAGAGCAATGCGAAGTTTCGGAAGTTCCACCCTGGCCCGGGTGGCGATGACTGCTGGGTGCGTACTGGCGTCAGGCGGTGTCGCGGCCTCGACCGCGGCGGCCGACGGCCCCGCGCCGACCGAGCTGACCGTCCGCAACCAGGCCCGGCCGCTCAACGTCGTCGGCAATCCGCAGTTCGGCTGGATCGTCAACAGCGCTCGCGGCGACGACGTCCAGGGCGCCTACGAGCTGAGAGTGACCCGCTCCAGCGACGACCGTCAGGTCTGGGACAGCGGCAAGGTCGCCTCCAGCCGCCAGTCCTACGTCTCCTACGGCGGCCCCAATCTCGCGCCCGGCGCGAGCTACGAGTGGTCCGTGCGGACCTGGAACGGCGCCGACGAGGCGTCCGACTGGGCTTCGACCGCGCGCTTCGACACCGGCATCGGCGACTACGACTGGTCCAACGCCGAGTGGATCCGCCGCGCCACGGCGACCGGCAACGACTCGACCGAGGACTTCTCGCTGCTGCGCAAGGAGGTCCCGTCGATCTCAGCCAGCCCGGTCACGCGCGCTCGCGTGTACGCCTCCGGCATGGCGCAGTACGAGATCCACGTCAACGGCAGAAAGGTGCTGCGCGACGCGTCGTTCGGCTACCCCGGCGAGGGCCAGTACGCCGTCGCCGACATCACCGACTCCGTCGCCGCCGGCCAGCCGCTCGCGCTGTCGGCGCAGACGCACTACTGGACCTGCACCTGCCAGGGCCGCGCCAACGGTCCCGCCAGCACCGCGAGACTGACCGCCGCGGCCACGGCCGGTGACACGAACCTGAAGGTCACGGCCGTCAACGTCTTCGACGTCGGCGACTACGTCGACGTCGGCCCGGCCGGCGGCAGCGAGCGCGTCAGAGTGACGTCGATCGGCACGTCCGGCGCGTCCGGCACCGGCATCACGATCTCCGCCCCGCTCGTCGGCTCCTTCGCCAACGCGGCCGCCGTCACCGACCTGTCGGGCCCGACAGGCCTGCTGGCGAAGTTCGTCGTCGACCACGCCGACGGCACGCGCGAGACGTTCGTGACCGACGGCAGCTGGAGAGTCGCCAAGAACACGGCGTTCACGAACGCGACGATCACGTCGCGCAACGGCGACGCCGGCGATCGGCTCGAACGCTACGACGCGACGCAGGAGATCGCGGGCTGGGACGCGGTCGGCTTCGACGACTCGACCTGGCAGAGCGCGATCTCGGTCGGCACGCACCCGCGTCCGGTCAACCCCGTGCGCGACTCGTTCTCGCACCTCGATCCAGCGATCGCGGAGCTGACCTACAGAACGCTCAGACCGGTCTCGGTCAGAACGCTCGCCGACGGCACGGTCATCGCGGACTTCGGCCGCGTGATGTCGGCGGTGCCGCAGGTGCGCTTCCAGGACGGCGTCGCGGACACCGCGGTCAGCATGGTGATGAGCTACCGGCTCAACAACGGCAGACTCTCGGCCGACGTCGCCGCGGGCGCCACGGAGCTGGCGATCCTGAGATCCGAGAGAGCCAACGACTTCCAGGTCGGCGACCGGATCGCGGTCGACGCCCCGGGCGTCAACTTCGGCACCGGCGACGTCGAGGAGCGGACGGTCGCCGCGATCAGACTGCCGGCCGACCCGGCCGACAGAACGTCGATGGTCGTCACGCTCGACAGACCGCTCGCGAGAGCCCACGCGACCGGCGCATACCTCGAGGGCGAGCGCGCAGGCACGACCGGTCAGGACACGCAGGGTTCGAACCTCGCGTGGTTCTACACGCAGAAGAACGGCGACCAGACGGCGCAGGGCTACACGTACTTCGGCTGGCGCTATCTGCAGATCACCGGCGGCGCGGCGGGTCAGACGATCGACCCGTCGGACATCGGCGCGGTCGAGCAGTACTCCGAGAACCCCGAGAGCCACGCGGCCACGTTCGACTCAGACAACGCGACGCTCGACGACGTGTTCGAGCTGATGCAGCGCTCGGGTCGCGATTCGACGCAGGAGACGTACCTCGACACGCCGACGCGTGAGAAGGGCGGCTTCCTCGGCGACGGGATCGACATCTCGTGGGCGAACACGCTCGCGCTCGGCGAGCGCAACGCGACCGCCCGCGCGATCCGCGAGATCGTCTACTCGCAGACGCACAAATGGAAGGCCGCGGCCAGCGGCTACTGCACCGCGGGACAGGTGCCGTGCTCGTACGAGTCGCTGCTGACGCCGGGTCGCCTCAACTCGGTGTATCCCAACGGCGACAACATGCGCGACATCCCGGACTACACCGAGGCGTTCCCCGACTGGGTGTGGCGCTACTACCTGCTGACGGGCGATCGCAAGACGCTCAGCGACGCCTACCCAGCGATGCAGAAGGTCGCGGCCTACATCCAGCGCGACGTCAGAAGCGACGGTCCGGGCGAGGGTCTCGTCTGGAACCTGACCGGCGGCACCAGCTCGTACAGATATGGGATCATCGACTGGCCGGCGCCGATGCGCTACGGCTACACGTTCACCGGCAACGCCGCCCGCACGATCCACAACGCGGAGGGCGTCGGCGCGTTCCGCGCGACGCAGAACGCGGCCGACGCGCTCGGGCACGACGACGAGGCCGCGCAGTACGGCGGCTGGGCCGACGCGCTCAGCACGAACATCAACCAGAAGCTCGTGCAGCCGAGCGGCCTGTACACCGACGGTCTCGCCGAGGCTGACGGGACGCAGATCGCCAACAACGCGCAGCACGCGCAGACGTACCCGATCTACTTCGGCGTCGCGCCGAGATCGGACTGGCCGAGACTGGCCGACGAGATCACGGCGCAGGGCATGAGACAGGGCCCGATGACGTGGCACGTGCTGCTGAAGTCGCTGGCGCTCGCCGGTCGCGACGACCAGATCGTCAAGCTGATGACCGACGCCAGAGCCGATGGTCCCGCGCGCACGCTCGCCGAGGGCGGCACGTTCATGTGGGAGCAGTGGAGCCCGGCATGCGCGACCGTCTCGCCATGCAGAGACGCCTCGCAGACCAACAGCGAGAGCCACTCGCACGGTTGGGGCTCGTGGGGCATCGTCGACATGATCGAGACGCTGCTCGGCGTCGAGGTCACCTCGCCCGGTGCCGCGACGGTCAAGATCGCGCCGCCGACGCTCACCGACGCGAACTCGCCGAAGACGATCAGAGGCTCGGTCTGGACGCAGCGCGGCACGGTCGACGTCGACTGGGTCCGCACCGACAGAGGCGTCGAGCTGAACACGGACGTGCCGGTCAACGTCCGCGCCGAGGTGCACATCCCCGGCGTCAGCGATCCGGCCTACGTCGCGGCGAGCGGCGCGGGTGCGCCGAAGTTCGAGCGGATCGAGGACGGCGCGGCCGTCTTCAGCGTCGGCTCGGGCGCGTCGCACTTCGCGCCGACGACGCCGGACACGCCGGTCGATCCGCCCGTCGATCCGCCGGTGAACCCGCCGGTCGATCCGCCGGTGAACCCGCCCGTCAACCCGCCCGCGAATCCGCCGGCCAACCCGCCGGTCGCCAGAGACACGGTCAAGCCCAGCATCAGCAGCCTCAAGCTGCCGCGCGGCACGCGCATCCGCGCGCGCGGCACGCTGGCGCTGTCGCTGAGACTGTCCGAGCGCGCGACGGTGCGCGTCACGGTGCAGCGCTCGGTCAAGGGCCGCTGGCGCAGTTCCGGCAAGGCAGTCTCGACGAGACTGTCCGCCGGCAGACGGACGCTGAAGCTCAAGCTCGGCACGCGCGTGCCCGGCAGCTACCGGCTGACGCTGGTCGCGAGTGACGCGGCCGGCAACAAGAGCAGCTCGAAGGTCGTGCGCTTCACGATCGTCAGAGCGGCCAAGCCGAAGCCGAAGGCGAAGCACTAGGACGGTCCCGTCCCCGCGCCGCCGGACTCCGCCGGCGGCGCGGGAACACACCGTCAGACGATCGTCCTTCTGGACGGGTTCACCGCCACCTCCCGCGTGAGCGCGAGCGCTTCGCGCAGGCGGCGGTCGTGCGTGGCGACGACGAGCGCGCCGGGCCAGTCCGCGAGCGCCGCCTCGAGCGTCTGCAGCGATTCGACGTCGAGGTGGTTGGTCGGCTCGTCGAGCAGCAGGCAGGTCGCGCGGCGATGGGCGAGCACGGCCAGCTCCGCGCGCGTGCGCTCGCCGGGCGACAGCGTCGAGGCCGGTTGCTGCGCGGCGTCGGCCTCCAAGCCGTAGGCGGCCAGCGCGGTGCGTGCGTCGGCCTCGCCGAGCCCGGTCAGCTCCCGCACCGCCGCGGCCAGCGGCCGTGCGTCGGCGGCGAGCCGGTCGCGCGCCTGGCCGAGCTGGGCGATCACCGCTGCGGACGCCAGCCGCCGCGTTCCGGCGCTCAGCGCAAGCGTCCCCTCCAGCGCACCCAGCAGCGTCGACTTGCCGCTGCCGTTGGGACCGCTGAGGAGCACGCGGTCGCCGTGCTCGACCGCGAAGTCCAGCGGACCGAGCACGAACGAGCCGGTTCCGCGCGTGATCGTCGCCTGCTCCAGCGTGACGACGGCGCCGCCGCGCCGCTCGGCCGCGGTCAGCCGCAGCCGCAGCGGGCGCTGCTCCCACGGCTTGTCCGGCACCTCGATCCGCTCTGCGCGACGGGCGACGACGGAGGCGCGGTGCGCGACGCCGTCGGCGCGCGCGGCGAACCACTCCTTCACGTGCTTGTCGCCGTCGCGCGGGCGGCGGTCGAGCTTGCGCGTGGTCCCGGCCGCGCGGCGGCGCTCCTCGCTCGCGGCGGTGCGCAGCTGCGCGCGCTTGGCGATCGCCTCGTCGTGGGCCGCACGTGCGCGCTCGCGCTCGGCGTCGCGCTCGCGCTCGTACGCGTCCCAGCCGCCGGCGTATCGGTGGGCGCCGCCGCTGTGCGGGTCGAGCGCGACGACCTCGTCGGCGGCCTCGGCCAGCAGCGCGCGGTCGTGCGAGACGAGCACGATCCCGCCGGCACGCTCGGTCAGCAGCTGCGACAGCCGTCGCAGCCCGTCCGCGTCGAGGTGGTTGGTCGGCTCGTCGAGCAGCACGACGTCGAAGCGCGAGGTGCGCAGCGCTGCCAGCCCCGCGCGCGCCGCCTGCCCGCCCGAGAGCGTGCTGAGCGGCCGGTCCAGCAGCGCGGCGCCGAGCCCCAGCTCGTCAGCGGCTGCGCCGAGCCGCGCGTCCGCGTCGGCACCGCCGAGCGTGATCCAGCGCAGCAGTGCTTCGGCGTGCACTTCGATCACCTCGAGGTCGCCGCTGTCGAGCACGCCGGTGAGGTGGTCGAGCGTGCGCGCGGCCGGCGCGACGCCGATCCGTTCGAGGATCGTCTCGCGGACGGTCACGCTGCCCTCACCCGCGAGCTGCGGCAGATAGCCGACGCTCCCCGCACGCCGAACCGAGCCGCCGTCAGGCGTCTCCAGCCCGGCGAGGATCCGCAGCAGCGTCGACTTGCCGGACCCGTTGGGCCCGACGAGCGCGATCCGGCTGCGCGCGTCGACGCGCAGGTCGACGCGGTCGAGCACGGTGCGGGTGCCGTGCCGGCGGATGATCTGTGAGGCGTCGAGCAACGCCGATGACATGCAGTGCTCCTTCGATGCGCGAGGTCTTCGAACGGGACGGCCGCGACGACCGGTCAGGAACCGGTCGCTGCTCGTGGCGGCTGTCAGTCGAAGAAGCGCATAGGCGGGCCCGGAGGCCGACGGGCAAGGTAGCACGGCCTCCGCGAGGCGCGCAAGCGCCACGTTCCACCGACTGAGCGCCTGATCGTCGTCAGGCCGGCACGCGCGCGGCGAAGGCAGCGACCTCGTCGGCGAGACGCAGCGGTTGGTCGTGGGGGACGAAGGTGCGGGCGTCGGGGATCTCGACAAGACGCGCGTCGGCGAAGCACGCCTCCAAACGGCGGCCGAGCTCGATCGTGAAGAAGCGGTCGCGCGGGGCCCAGCAGAGCAGCACCTGGCCGGGGAAGCGGCGCAGGCGGGTCGCGATGCCGGACAGCTCGGCCGGGTCGATCCCGCGGCAGAAGGCGGCTGCGTCACGGCGCACGCCGGCGTCGGTCAGGTACGGCATCACCCAGCCGCGCGACTGCTGCGCGGCCAGCGGTCGCTGCACGAGCAGGCCGAAGCCGAGCGGGCCGTGGCGCAGCGCGGTCAGGCGCATCCCCTGCATCACGGCGTGGAACAGGCGCGGACGGCAGGCGAGCTTCAGCAGGATGTCGAACGGCTTCGGCGGAAAGACCTCGATCCCGTCGCAGTTGGTCAGCACGACGCGGCCGATTCGCGACGCGTCGGTGTCGAGCACGAACTGGCACAGCGCGCCGCCGCTGTCGTTGCCGACGAGCGTCACGTCCTCCAGTTCCAGCGCGGTCGCGAAGCCGACGATCAGGCGCGCGACCCCGCGTGGCGAGAGGTCGGCGTCGGGATTCAGCGCGAGCTTGTGCGCACCGAGCGGCAGGTCGGGCTGCAGCGTGCGGTAGCCGCGTGCCGCGAGCGCGTCCGCGACCTCGTCCCACAGCGATCCGTCGACGAGGAAGCCGTGCGCGAACAGCACGGGCGGACCGTCGGCCGGCCCCTGCTCGCGGTAGCGGACCGTTCCCTGTTCAAGCCTGATCTCGGGCATTCCGGCTCCTCTCGCCATAGTCTTCAAGCAGTGTTTCCATTAACATACGTACAGTCTGTATGAGCGTCAACCGTCGTACGCAGAGAGACCGATCGACGACCACGCGCGCCGCGCTGCTCGCTGCCGCGCGGCCGCTGTTCGCCGAGCACGGCTTCGCCGCCGTCGGGACCGAGACGATCGTCAGAGCGGCCGGCGTCACCCGCGGTGCGCTCTACCACCAGTTCGCGGACAAGACGGAGCTGTTCGTCGCCGTCTACGAGCAGGTCGCGCAGGAGGTCGCCGAGCAGATCGCGCTGCGGCTCGCCGAGCTCACCGATCCGTCGGAGCTGCTGCGCGCCGGCGTCGACGCGTGGCTGGAGCTGTCGAGTGCGCCGGACGTGCAGCGGATCGCGCTGATCGAGGCGCCGGCCGTGCTCGGCTGGGAGCGCTGGCGCGACGCCGGGCAGGCGAGCGCGATGGGCCTCGTCGAGGCGGCGCTGAACGCGGTGATCGCCGTCGGGCGGATCCCGCAGCAGCCGGTTCGCCCGCTCGCGCACGTGCTGATCGGCGCGATCGACGAGGCCGCGCTGTTCGTCGCACGCGCCGACGACCAAGCCGCCGCACGCGCGCAGATGCGCGCCGTGCTGCACGCGGTGCTCGCGGGACTGGAGCGGTCGTGAGCGGCGCAACGCGCGGGATCCTCGAGCCCGATACCGGGCAGGCGACCTTCCGGCTCGCCCGTCACGCGCCGGCGCTGGACCTGCGCGACGTGATCGCGCAGCACTGGACAGTCGCGTGGGACTTGCGCGGGCGCCCGCCGTTCGCACAGCAGATCCTCACGCACCCCAACGTCAACCTCTCGTTCGAGCCTGACGGCGCGTTCGTCTGGGGCGTCGGCACGACGAGCACGAGCCACGAGCTGCGCGGCCGCGGCTGGGTGCTCGGCACGAGATTCCTGCCCGGCGGCTTTCGCCCGTTCGCCGACGTCGCGGTCGCGACGCTGACCGACAGGATCGTGCCGCTGCACGAGCTGGTCGGCCGCGGCGCCGCCGAGCGGCTGGAGCGGCGCGTGCGCGGGGAGGAGACGACGCCGGCGCGGATCGCGCACGTCGAGGCGTTCCTGCGCAACCGCCACGACGGCGGCGACGCGCGCGTCGCGGAGGTCGCCGCGATCGTGCAACTGCTGCTGGACGAGCCGCAGATCCGGCGCGTCGACCAGCTCGCCGCGCGCTGCCACGTCTCGACGCGCACGTTGCAGCGGCTGTTCCACGAGTACGTCGGTGTGAGCCCGAAGTGGGTCGTGCAGCGCCATCGGCTGCAGACCGCCGCCGAACGGATCGCCGAGCAGCCGGCGCTCGACCTCGCCGGCCTCGCCGTCGACCTGGGGTATTTCGACCAGGCCCACTTCATCAAGGAGTTCAAGGGCGTGATCGGGCGGACGCCGGCAGAGTACGCAGGCGCGTGCGCGGCGGCGGCGCGGATGATGGCGGCATAGCCGGCTCAGATCCGCGCCAGCGTGCGCTCGAAGCTCGTGTGCAGCTCGGGTTCGCGCCACTCCTCCGGTCGCGTGCACTCGACGCGCATGTGGGCGCCGCGCCCGTCCAGCTCCAATGTGCCGACGTGATTGTCGAACGTCGCCGGCGCCAGCAGTCTCCATTGCATCCGCGGCGCCGGCACACGCGCCGCGCGCGCCAGCAGTCTCGCGACGAACGCGGCGGGGCGTCTGTGCATCGCTCTGAGGAAGCGGCGCTCGCGCGCGTCGAGCGGGTTGCGCATCGGCGAGCAGACGGCCTGCACGACGACGCTCTGCGCGCCGCTGCCGCGCGGGAAGGCGGCCTGTGCGACGTAGGCGTGATGGACGTCGCCGGACAGCAGCACGATCGAGCCGGGCGCCGGGCCGCGCTCGCCGCAGGCGACCGCGCGCAGCTCCTCGGCGAGACGGTTGAAGCTGTGCTGGAACGCGGGCCAGTGCTCCAGATCGAGCCCCTGGCGCAGCTTCTCGCCCAGGCGCGCGGCCAGCCCGCCCCACGCGCCGGCGCAGACGGCCTCGTTCCACGCCTCCGCGTCGTGCAGCGCGGGCGCCATCAGGAACGGCAGCGAGGTTGCGATCAGGAGGTGGTCGACGTCGCCGCTGATCTGCGCTCCGACCCACTCCCACTGCTCGTCGGAGAGCATCTGGCGGTGACGGTCGTCGGCGACGATCCGCCCGGCGCGCGAGTCGAGCACGACCAGCCGCGTGCGGCCGAAGTCGCGCCGGAACGACCAGCGCGTGCCGGCGACCTCATCGGCCGCGCGCTCGGCGAACGCGCGCAGCAGCGGCTCGCCGTCGCCGCCGTGGGCGCGCAGCGCGGCGAGCGTCTCGTCGGCGCGCAGCTCGGCGGGGGAGAGGTTGCCGAGGTGCTGGTAGAGCCAGTACGACATGTAGGCGCCGATCAGCCGCTCGCGCCACCACGGCAGCTCGCGGATCTGCCTGACCCAGGTGCCGGACGTGTTCCAGTCGTCGCGCACGTCGTGGTCGTCGAAGACCATCGCGCTGGGGATCGACGCCAGCAGCCAGCGGATCGCGTCGTCGCCCCAGGCCTCGTGGTAGAGCCAGGTGTACTCCTCGAAGTCGGCGACCTCCAGCGGCGCGTCGCGGTCGCCGTGCCGCGCGCGCATCCGCTCCCTGATCGCGGGCGTGACCTCGTCGGCGTAGACCTGGTCGCCGACCAGCAGCAGCGCGTCGGGCCACGCGTCCGGGGCGGTGCCGCTCATCCTGCGCGCCAGCGCCGCGAGCGCGTCGACGCCGCGGCCGCGCTCGTCGTCGGTCTTCGACAGCGTGTAGGGCGGCTCGTGCGGCGCGGCGACGCGGCAGGAGGCGAACGCGAGGCGCAGCGCGTCGTCGCGGCGCGGGGTCCGCACGCAGCCGCGCGGCTCGCCCGCGGCGGGCCAGACGCCGACGCCGTTCAGTCGCACGTCGTACTCGTGCGCGCTGCCGGCCGCGAGCCCGTCGACGACGAGGAGCGCGTAGTGATGGCCCGCGACGCAGAACGTGCGGGTCGACGAGCCGAGCGCTTCGACCTCGCACGCCGCGTCGGTCTCGACCCAGACGGTCGCGTCGTTGGGTCCGACATGGCGCAGGATCGGACCGAGCAGGAGATTGGGCACGCCGCAGTCCTACCCGCTAGCGTTCGCCGCATGAATGACGACGCGATGTTCCACCAGGGTCAGAGAGTCTGGGTGCACGGCCCCGACGGCACCGCGCGCGAGGCGATCTTCGTCGGCGGTGGCGACAACGCGACCTTCTTCGGCGGCCCCCCGCTCGCCTACGTCGTCTTCCCCGACACGCGCGAGGGCGTCGAGATCGAACTCGACCGCGTGACGGCGCGGGACTGAGCGCCAGCAGCGGGCGCCGCGCGCACGACGGCGCTCGAATCGCTCACTGCGCGCGTATCGCGTCCTTGATCGTCAGCTCCAGCTCCTTGCCGACGTCGTCGAGCGGTCTGGTGCTGCGGCGGGTGCGGCAGAGGACGATTGCGCCCTCGATCGCCGCGACGGTGATCGTCGCGAGGCGGCGCGAGCGGGCGCGCGGGACGCCGGCGCGGCGCAGCGTCGCCGACAGCGCCTGCTCCCACGAGGCGAACGCGTGCGCGGCGGCCTCGCCGAGCGCGGGCTGGTCGGCCGGCGCCTCGGTCGCGACCGCGACGACGGGGCAGCCGGCGCGGAAGTCGCTCGCTTCCAGCCCCTGCTTCCAGATCGCGACGAACGCGCGCAGCGTCGCGATCGGATCGTCGGGCGGGCTGTGCTCGATCAGCTGCGCGACGAAGTCGCCGGCGTAGCGGACGGCCTCCTCGGCGAGCTGCGCCTTGCCGCCCGGGAAGTGGTGGTAGATCGAGCCCCACGGCGCGTCGCTGTGCGCGATCACGTCGCGAAAGCCGGTGCCGGCGTAGCCGTGCTCGCGCAGCAGCACCGCGGCGCTGCGCACCATCCGCTCACGACTGTCCGATGCCATCGCTGCGCTCCGCCGGTTCGGGCTCGACTAGGACACCCATCCTAGTTGCGTGCGGTGCGTCAACACGATCCACTCCGCAGGAGGTCGTCGAGCACGCGCCCGCCGCGGTCGGCGTCGACTTCGCGACGGTCGCGGCTGACGGGCGCTTCCGACAGGTCACTGGCTTCCTCGATCCCGGCGCCGCCTGAACCTGATGCGGGCCGCGCACGCATCGCCCCGTGCCGTGATGAACTACGCGGCATGCGCCGCGTCGTCGTCCCGCTGCTGATCTGCCTGGCCGGGCTGCTGACGTTCGTCGCGCTGCCGGCGGCGTACGTGCGGACGCAGTTGCTCGACAAGGAGCAGCTCGCCGATCGCGTCGGCGCGGCCGTCACGTCGCAGCCGGTCCGCGCGGTCGCGGCCGAGCGGATCGTCGACGCGGCGGTCGACGCCGGCGCGGACGAGCTGCTGGTCACGCGGCCGCTCGCGATCGAGGGCATCGAGGCGCTGCTGGGAACGCCCGTCGTGCGTCAGCTCGCGCGCGCCGCCGCCAACGACGCGCACGCGTTCCTCGTCACCGGCGAGGTCGGCACGTTCGTGCTCGACCTCGGCCGCGGCACCCAGATCGTGCTGGAGGGCGTACGCAGCATCTCGCCGAGAATCGCGGACTCGATCCCCGACGGCTTCGACCCGGAGGTGTTGCGGATCCCGTCCGACGAGCCCGCGCTGGTGTCGGTACGGCGCGTCACCAAGCTCGGCGGCTGGGTCGCGATCGTCACGCCGCTGCTGGCGCTCGCGTGCGCTGTCGCCGCGCTCTTCCTCGCGCGCGACAACCGCCGCCGCGCGCTCGTGCAGCTCGGCGCGTCGGTCGCGGTCGCCTGCACGCTGCTGATGGTGCTGCTCGCCTGGGCACGCGGGATGGCCGTGCCGGGAGACGACGCCGATCCCGACGTCGCCGCCGCCGCGGGCGCGCTCTGGAACGCGCTGCTGGGCGACCTCGGCGTGTGGGCGCAGACGTTGCTGCTGGCCGCGCTCGTGCTCGCAGCCGTCGCGGCCGCCCGTCGCGACGAGCAGGGTGCCGTCGGCCGCCTCTTCACGACGCTCTCGCGCGTGCGCCAGGCGCGCGCGCCGCGCTGGCGCGCCGCCCGTGCCGGCATCCTGCTCGGCGCCGCCGCGCTGATCGCGTGGGAGCCGGCGCTCGCGCTGCGGCTGACCGCGATCGGCCTCGCCGTCTACGCGATCTCCGAGCTGGCCGCCGTGCTCGACGCGACGAGCACGCAGCGCGCGCAGCGGCGGGCGGCGAAGCCGGTGTCGAGAACGGTGTCGAGACCCGTGCGCCTCCCGCACCTCTCCCCGCGCCTCGCGATCCCGGCCGGCGCGATCGTCGCCGCGGTCGCGATCGCCGCGTTCCTGACGACCGACGCGCCGCAGCCGCCGGCGCTCGCCGCCGCGCCCGCGGCCGGCTGCAACGGGTCGAGGGCGTACTGCGACCTGCGGCTCGACGAGTACACGTTCGCGGCGACGCACAACTCGTTCAGCGCCGCCGAGGAGCCTGGCTGGCTGATCCCCAACCAGCGCTTCGGGATCGCGCGTCAGCTCGACGACGGGATCCGCGGCTTCCTGCTCGACATCCACGTCGGCGTCAGAACGGACCAGCTCGTGCGGACCGACATCGAAGCGGAGGGGAGCGACCGCAACCGCGTCGGCAAGGCGATCGGGGCGAGAAACCTCGCGACCGTCGAGCGGCTCGCCGGCCGCCTCGGCGCCGGCGACCTGGAGGGCAGACGCGAGCTGTTCATGTGCCATTCCGTCTGCGAGCTGGGCGCGGTGCCTGCGCTGGAGCAGCTGCGCGCCTACGCCCGCTACCTCGACACGCACAGAGACACCGTCCTGCTGTTCATGCTGGAGCCGTACATCCCACCGGCGCAGATCGAGCAGCTCTTCAAGCATGCCGGGCTGCTCGACGACGTCGCCGAGCTGGATCGCACGGCGCCGATGCCGACGCTCGGCCAGCTGATCGAGGAGGACCACCGGCTGCTCGTCTTCACCGAGGGCGAGGGCGGCGCGCCGCCGTGGCTGATGCCCGCGTTCGAGTTCTTCCAGGACACGCCGCTGGGCGCCACGAAGCCGAGCCAGTTCTCCTGCAGACGCAAGCGCGGCGACGCCGACAGCCCGCTGCTGCTGGTCAACCACTGGATCGACACGTTCCCGCCGAACCCGCGCCGCAACCGGGAGATCGCGGGCGACTTCCTGGCGCGGCGGCTGGACCGGTGCGCCCGTGAGCGCGAGATGACGCCGAACGTCGTCGCGGTCGACTACTACTCCAACTCCGGCGTCGTCGGCGCGGTGAAGACGCTCAACGAACAGTCGGTCACAGCGGCCCGCGCGCTCGGGGAGATCGGCTGATTCGCTCGCCGCGCCGCGCCGTGTGGTACCCATTAAGCGCTCGATGAGCGACGCCGCCCTAGACGAACCCCCTCCCGGTAGAAGTCCCATGCGCATCCGTCTCCGACGGAGCCGTACGGGTGCGCCATGATCGAGCTCCTGCTGGTTCTCATCGCGATCGCGTTGGTCGTGATCTGCGGGCTCTTCGTCGCGGCCGAGTTCTCGTTCGTGACGATCGACCGTGCCACGGTCGACCGCGCCGCCGAGTCCGGTGACGCCAGAGCCAGGGGCGTGCAGAGAGCGCTCAGATCGCTCTCGACCCAGCTGTCCGGCGCGCAGCTCGGCATCACCGTCACGAACCTGCTGATCGGCTTCCTCTCGGAACCGGCGATCGCGGAGCTGATCGACGGGCCGCTGGAGACCTTCGGCGTGCCCAGCGGCGCCGTCCACGGCGTCGCGCTGACGCTCGCGCTGATCATCTCGACCGTCTTCACGATGGTGCTCGGCGAGCTGGTGCCGAAGAACCTCGCGATCGCGCGCCCGCTGCAGACCGCCCGCGCGGTGCAGGGCTTCATGCGCGGCTTCACGCGCGTCAACCACGGGCTGATCCACTGGTTCAACTCGGTCGCCAACGCGATCCTGCACAGACTCGGGATCGAGCCGCAGGAGGAGCTGGCCTCGGCGCGCTCGGCAGAGGAGCTGACGTCGCTCGTGCGGCGCTCCGCCGAGCAGGGCACGCTGGAGCTGGAGACCGCGACGCTGCTGCAGCGCTCGCTTGCGTTCGGCGACCGCCGCGCCGACGACGTGATGACGCCGCGCGTGCGGATGCGCACGCTGGAGGACGACGAGCCGGTCATCAGGGTGATCGAGGCGGCGCGCGAGAGCGGCTTCTCGCGCTTCCCGGTCGTCGGCGAGTCGTCCGACGAGGTCGTCGGCATCGTCCACGTCAAGCACGCCGTCTCGGTCCCCTTCGACCGGCGCGAAGCGGTCCCGATCAGGGCGGTGATGTCGAGACCGGTGATGGTTCCGTCGTCGATCGAGCTCGATCCGCTGCTGGCGATCCTGCGCGAGGGCGGCTTGCAGATCGCCGTCGTCGTCGACGAGTTCGGCGGCGTCGACGGGCTCGTGACGCTCGAGGACGTCGTCGAGGAGATCGTCGGCGAGGTCGTCGACGAGCATGACCGCCGCGACCTCAGCGCGCGCAGACGGCCCGACGGCAGCTGGATCCTGTCCGGCCTGCTGCGGCCCGACGAGGCCGCGCGCGCGACCGGCGTCCTGTTCCCTGAGGACGAGGAGTACGAGACGATCGGCGGGCTGATCCAGGACGAGCTGAACCGCCTGCCGGCCGCCGGCGACGAGATAGTGCTGAAGACCAGAGACGTCGAAGGCCGCCGCTGCGAGGTCACGCTGACGGTCGTGCGGCTCGACGGCATGCGCGTCGACCGGGTCCTGTTCGAGTCCGAATGCGTCGACCCCGACGAGGAGGACGACGACTGATGGCGGGGGACCTGCTCGCGATCGCGCTGACGGTCCTGCTGCTCGCGCTCAACGCCTTCTTCGTCGGCGCGGAGTTCGCGCTGATCTCCGCGCGCCGCAGCTCGATCGAGCCGCGCGCCGACGAGGGCGGCCGGATGGCGAAGGTCGCGCTCTACGGGATGGAGCACGTCTCGCTGATGCTGGCCGGCGCGCAGCTCGGCATCACGATCTGCACGCTCGGCCTCGGCGTCCTCGGCGAGCCGGCGATCGCGCACCTGCTGGAGGATCCGTTCCACAGCATCGGGATCCCGGAATCGCTGATCCACCCGATCGCGTTCGTGATCGCGCTCAGCCTGATCGGCTTCCTGCACGTCGTGCTCGGCGAGATGGTGCCGAAGAACATCGCGCTCGCCGGACCGGATCGCGCGGTGCTCGTGCTGGCGCCGCCGATGGTCCTGATCGTGAGACTGCTGCACCCCGCGATCGCGCTGCTGAACTGGCTCGCGAACGTCACGCTGCGCGCGGGCGGGATCAGAGCGAGAGACGAGGTCACGAGCGCGTTCACGCGCGACGAGGTCGCCGGACTGGTGGAGGAGTCGCGCCGCGAGGGCCTGCT
The DNA here is from genome assembly GCF_030646165.1 of Conexibacter sp. CPCC 206217. Taxonomy (GTDB): domain Bacteria; phylum Actinomycetota; class Thermoleophilia; order Solirubrobacterales; family Solirubrobacteraceae; genus Conexibacter. The sequence continues at coordinate 118,821 of NZ_JAUTDO010000013.1, forward strand.
CGACCCGTCCGAGGGGCACGTGCTGGTGGAGGCGCTGAAGTTCGCCGAGCGCGACGCGAGGTCGGTCCTGCTGCCCAACGACACGCTCGTCACGGTCCCGAACACGATCACGCCCGCCGAACTGGAGGACGTCGCCGCCTCGACCGGCTTCTCGCGCTTCCCGGTCACCGACTCCGACGGCGACTACATCGGCTATCTGCACCTGAAGGATGCGCTGGAGCTGAGACAGCGTCACCGCACGCGGCCGATCGCCCAGCGCTGGATCCGTCCGCTGCCGGCGGTCGCGGTGACCGATCGCCTGCGCCACGTGCTCGCGACGATGCAGCGCTCCGGCGCGCACCTCGCGCAGGTGCTCGGGCCCGACGGCAGACGGCTCGGCGTCGCGGCGCTGGAGGACGTGCTGGAAGAGCTGGTCGGCGAGATCCGCGACGAGAGCACGCGGGCGGCGTAGATCCAGGCTCAGCCGGCCCGCCCCCGCCGCACCAGCAGCACCGCCCCGAGCACGCCGCCGCAGATCGAGCCGATGAAGATCCCGACCTTTGCGGCGTCGGTCAGCCGCGGATCGGTGAAGGCGAGGTCGGCGATGAACAGCGAGACGGTGAAGCCGATCCCGCCGAGCGCGCCGACGCCGAACACCTGACCGCGCGCCATCCCGCCCGGCAGCGTGCCGATCCGCAGCTTCAGCGCCAGCAGCGTCGCGCCGGAGATGCCGATCAGCTTGCCGAGCACGAGCGCGGCCGCGACCGCCCACGTGAGGCGGCTGGAGAGCGCGTCGCTCAAGGCGCCGCCACCGAAGTCGACGCCGGCGTTGGCGAGCGCGAACAGCGGCACGATCGCGTAGGCGCTGACGGGGTGCAGGCGGTGCTCCAGCCGGCTGTGGACGTCGCGGCCGCGGAACGGGCGCGCTGGCACGAGCAGCCCGAGCGCGACGCCCGCGATCGTCGCGTGCACGCCCGACTCGTAGACCGCGACCCAGACCAGCAGCGCCAGCGGCGCGTACGCCCACATGCGCGTGACGCCGAGGCGCTGGAAGAGGACGACGGCGGACAGGCCGGCGATCGCGACCGCGGCCCAGCCGATCGACAGTCCGTCGGCGTAGAAGATCGCGATGATCGCGATCGCGATGACGTCGTCGACGATCGCGATCGTCAGCAGGAACAGCCGCACCCCCGAGCTGACGCGGGAGCCGAGCAGCGCGAGCACGCCGACCGCGAAGGCGATGTCGGTCGCGGCCGGGATCGCCCAGCCCTTCGCCGCCTCGCCGCCGGCGACGATCAGCGTGAAGATCAGCGCCGGCAGCGCGACCCCGCCGGCCGCGGCGATCGCGGGCAGCGCGGCCGCGCGGCGGTCCTGCAGCTCGCCGGTCACCAGCTCGCGCTTGATCTCCATCCCGACGACGAAGAAGAAGACGGCCATCAGCAGGTCGTTGACCCAGCCGTGCAGGTCGAGGTCGATCGCCGCGTCGCCGATCCCGACGTCGACGTGCGTGTGCCAGAGGTCGAAGTAGGCGTCGCTCCACGGGCTGTTGGCCCACACCAGCGCGACGATCGCGGCCAGCAGCAGCACCAGCCCGCCGACGACCTCGTCGTCGAGGAAGTCGCTCAGCGGGTCGACGACCTTGGTGCGGATGCTCATTCCCCCGCACCCTATCCGGACAGCGGACCTCCCGCGAGCGCCACGATCGCGCCGACGGCGCCCGCGCTCAGCAGGGTCGTGACCGTGCCGCGTCTGGCGACGAACAGCAGCAGCGCGCCGCCGGCCAGCACGGCGATCTGCCACGTCTGCGAGAGGCCGAGCGCGAGCGGGATCGCGGAGCCGACGATCGCGCCGATCGCGGCCGGGCCGGCGCCGTCGAGGAAGGCGCGCGCGTCGGGCTGGGTGCGCAGGCGGTCGAAGCGGTCGGCGCCGAGCAGGATGAACGAGAACGACGGCGCGAACGCGACCAGCGACGCCAGCAGCGCGCCGCCGAGGCCGTGCGCGGCGTAGCCGACGACGGCGATCGTCTGCGTCACCGGGCCGGGGGTCGCCTGGCCGAGCGCGACGGCGTTGAGGAACTCGCCGTCGGTCATCCAGCGGTAGTGCTCGACCGCGTCGGCCTGCATCAACGGGATGATCACGAAGCCGCCGCCGTAGGAGAGCGCGCCGACCTTGAAGGCGGTCCAGCAGAGCGCGGCGAGGCCGCCGGCGGTCACGGTGGCGGCGGCGAGCACGAGCAGCGGCGGCCAGGCGATCGCGCGGGCGCAGCCGGACGTGCCGGATGCGCGGCCGGCGTCCGCCCGCCGCCACAGCAGCTCGATCGCGCCGCACGCCAGCAGCACCAGCACGAGCCACGGGCCCAGCAGCGCCGTGGAGACGGCGCCGGCGAGCAGGTAGCCGATCCAACGCGCGCGGTGCGCCTGGCCGGCCGCGCGCGACCAGCTGCCCGGCATCAGCGAGACGCCGGCCTGCACCGCGACGGCCGCGACGACCGCGCCCGCTCCGGCGCCGACGCCGCGGATCCAGTCGGGCGGGTGGCCGAGGAACAGCGCCGCCAGCAGGATGATCAGCACCAGCCCCGGCACGATGAAGGCCGCACCGCCGACCAACGCGCCGGCGATGCCGCGCAGGCGCCAGGCGCAGTAGATCGCCAGCTGCGTCGAGGCCGGGCCGGGCAGCACGTTGGTCGCCGCGATCCCGTGCTCGAAGTCGTCGGAGGCGAGCCAGCCGCGGCGCGTCACGACCAGCTCGCGCAGCAGCTGCACGTGGGCGGGCGGCCCGCCGAAGCCGAGGCAGCCGATCCGGCCCCATTCGCGGACGATCGTGCCCAGCGTCGGAGCGGTCGCGGGCGCAGGCACGGTGCCGCGCACGATAGTCGGCCGGCGCGGTCAGGTAGCCTGCCGGGCGCATGGATCTCTGGCAAGCGATCGTCCTCGGAGCCGTCGAGGGCGTCACCGAATTCCTGCCGATCTCCAGCACGGGCCATCTGACGATCCTCGAGTCGGCGTTCGGCTTCAAGCTCGACGATCCCGACATCACCGCGTTCACGGCGATCATCCAGGTCGGCGCGGTGTTCGCGACGCTGCTGTTCCTGCGCGAGGACATCAGACGGATCCTGCTCGCGTTCTTCCGCGGCCTGCGGACGCCGCAGGAGCGCGCCAAGCTCGACTTCAAGTTCGCGATCGCGGTCCTGATCGGCTCGATCCCGATCGGGATCGTCGGCCTGCTGTTCCAGGATCAGATCGAGACGACGCTGCGCAGCCTCTGGTTCGTCGGCTCGGCGCTGATCCTGTGGAGCTTCGTGATGTTCTGGGCCGACCTCAACGCGACGCAGGAACGCCACGAGAAGGACGTCACGCGCAAGGACACGCTGATCATTGGCCTGACGCAGTGCCTGGCGCTGATCCCGGGCGTCTCGCGCTCGGGCGCGACGATGTCGGCGGGCCTGCTGCGCGGGCTCGACCGCGTCACCGTCACGCGCCTGTCGTTCTTCCTCTCGATCCCGGCGCTGACGGCCGCCGGCGTGCTGCAGACGGTGACGAAGTTCTCCGACATCTCCAACGGCGTCGGCTGGGGGCCGACGATCGTCGCGACCGTCGTCAGCTTCGTCGTCGCCTACTTCGCCGTCTCGTGGCTGCTGAGATTCATCGCCGGGCACACGTACGCGATATTCATCGTCTATCGCGTCGTGCTCGGGACGCTCGTGCTGCTGCTCGCCGCGACCGGCGTGCTGAGCGCGACCTAGCTGTAAGTCCCAAGCAGGTTGTTTAGGCGGTTGGCTGGGGTTTGTCGGCCGATGGCTTGGTGTT
>NZ_JAUTDO010000014.1 GCF_030646165.1 Conexibacter sp. CPCC 206217
TGGGCGCGGCGGCGCCCCAGCCGCGTGCCGCGCGGCGCGCGCCCGCGCGGTCGGCTGCGAGCGGCGCGGCCCGCGCGCGGGCTCGGCTACGCGCGCTCGAGCAGCGCCACGCACTCGATGTGCGGCGTCTGCGGGAACATGTCGACCGGGCGCACCTTGCGCAGCACGTAGCCGGCCTCGACGAACTGGGCCGCGTTCGGCGCCAGCGTCGTCGGGTTGCAGGAGATGTAGACGAGCCGCTTGGGCGACGCGTCGATGATCCGTCTGACGACCTTCTGCGACAGGCCCGCGCGCGGCGGGTCGACGACGACGACGTCGGGCGAGCCGGCCTTGTCGACCAGCAGTCTCAGCGCCGTGCGGACGTCGCCGGCGAAGAAGTGCGCGTTGTCGATCTCGTTCAGCCTCGCGTTGTTGATCGCGTCGGCGATCGCGTCCTCGACGATCTCCAGGCCCCACAGCTCGCCCGCGCGCGGCGACATCGTCAGGCCGACGGTGCCGATGCCGCAGTAGAGGTCGTAGAGGCGCTCGAAGCCGGCCAGCGCGGCGTAGTCGGTCGCGATCCCGTAGAGCTTCTCCGACATCTCCGTGTTGACCTGGAAGAAGGCGTGCGGGGAGACGCGGTACGTCATCCCGCTCAGCTCCTCCTCCAAGTACTCTCTGCCGGCGATCAGCGTCGTGTCGCCGCTGGTGGTCGTCTCGCCGAGGCCGTCGTACTGCGTCCACAGCAGGCCGTCGCAGTCGATCGCCTTCGCGAACGCGTCCTGGTCGAGATCGTCGCCCGGCATCGTCACGAGGCGGACCTGGAACTGGCCGGTGCGGCGCCCCTCGCGCACGACGCAGTTGCGCAGGAAGCCGCGGCGGGTGCGGCGGTCATACGCCGTCAGCCCCTGCTCGCGGCAGAATCTGAGGACCTGGTCGCGGACCGCGTTGCCACGCTCGGACGCGAGCAGGCAGTCGTCGATCTGGACGATTCTGTCCCACTCGCCGGGCGCGTGGAAGCCGAAGATCAGCTCGCCTCTCTCGGCCGTGCCCTCGGTCCCGAACGAGTATTCGAGCTTGTTGCGGTAGCGCCACGTCTCCAGCGCCGGCACGATCGGCTCCAGCTCGAAGCCGGCCAGCTTGCCGATGCGGCGCAGCGCGTCGTCGACCTGCTGGGTCTTGATCTCCAGCTGCTTCTCGTACGGGAGGATCTGCCACGGCGCGCCCGGATGCTGCGCGACCGGCGCGATCCGGTCGGGGCTCGGCTGCAGCACCTCGAGCGTTATCGCCTCGCCGTAGTCGCGCTTGGTCTTGGTGACCTTCGCGCGCACCTTGTCGCCGGGGATCGCGCCCTGCACGAACAGCACGTAGCCGTCGTGCCGTGCGACGCCGTTGCCGCCGAAGGCGAGGCTGTCGATCGTCAGCTCCAGCTCGATGAAGCGGTCGGGCCGCTTCTTGCGTGGTGTCGTGTCGGGCGTGCTCATGAAGAGGCTTAGGATGGCAGGGTCGTGGACCTTGGTGCATATCGAGTGCAGGCAGAGACGTTCGTCGCCGAGCTGGGCGACGAGTACCACGCGCACTACGCGGGGCTGCGCGACGGGTTCGAGGTCGACGCGATCTACGCGCGTCACGCGGCGCTGTTCGCTCCCGCCGCCGTCGACGCGCTGCGCGTGCTGACCGCCGCCGCCGACGACGCGGCGGGCGTGCGCGACGACGAGGCGCGGCGACTGCGGATGCTGCTCGACTTCGCCGTCGAGGGCTGCGTCGGCCTCGCGACCGCACCGGCGGCGGAGGCGATCGCGCAGCGCGAGGCGTCGCTGCGGCTCGACGTCGGCGGAACGATGCTCGGCTTCCGCGAGTCGAGCACCGTGCAGGCGAATGAGCCGTCGCGCGAGCGCCGGGCGGAGATCGAGGCCGTGCGGCTGGAGGCGACCGAGACGCAGCTGAACCCGCTGCACCGTGAGGCGCTCGCGCGCACGCGCGACGTCGTGCGCGAGCTGGGCTGGTCGAGCTACCGCGCGCTCTGCAGCGAGCTGAAGGGCTACGACCTGGAGGCGCTGTCGGACGGGACCGCGCAGTTCCTCGCGGCGACCGACGCCGCGTACGCGGGCGTGGTCGAGCCGGCCCTGGCGCGCGTGGTCGGCGTCGGTCTCGGCGACTTCGCGCGCGCCGACCTGCCGTGGTTCTTCCGCGCGCGGGTCGACGACGACGCCTTTCCGGCAGAGCGGCCGCTGGAGGCGTACGGCGCGACGCTCGCGGGGCTGGGGCTGGAGCCGACGGCGGGCGGGCGGATCGCGCTCGACGTCGAGGCGCGGCCGCGCAAGTCGCCGCGCGCCTTCTGCGTCCCGGTCCGCGCGCCGCAGGACGTGCGGCTGGTCGTGGCGCCGGTCGGCGGTCGCGACGACTACGTCGCACTGCTGCACGAGGGCGGCCACGCGCAGCACTACGCCCACGTCGAGCCGGCGCTCCCGTTCGAGTTCCGTCAGCTCGGCGACAACGCGGTGACCGAAGCGTTCGCGTTCCTCTTCGACCACCTCACCGAGGACCCGCGCTGGCTGCGGCGGCGGCTCGGGGTGGGGAGCGGCGGGCGCGGGGCCGCGGCGGGCGCGGGTGCGGCAGGCTCTGGCTCACGCGGGGCCGTGGCCTCCACCGCGGCGGAGCGCGACGACGACCCGCTCGCCGTCCACGCCCGCGCCGCGCGGCTCGTCTACCTGCGCCGCTACTGCGGCAAGCTCGCGTACGAGTCGGTCGCGCATGGCGAGGCGCCGCCCGACGACGCGGCGCTTGCCGACGTCTACTCCCGCTCGCTGTCGAGCGCGGTCGGCGTCGCGTGGCCGTCGGCGACCTACCTGGCGGACCTCGACCCGGGCTTCTACGTCGCCGCCTACCTGCGCGCGTGGGCGTTGGAGACGCACCTGCGCCGCTGGCTGGAGCAGCGCTTCGGCCCCGACTGGTTCGCCACGCCCGCCGCCGGCGAGCTGCTGCGCGGCCTCTGGGCCGACGGCCAGCGCCTCAGCGCCGAGGAGCTGCTGCACACGCTGACCGGCGAACAGCTCGACCTCGCCGTGCTGGTCGCCGATCTGGGGTTGTGAAGCGTCGCGCGCGCCGCGGGTGCGAGGGGCGCTAGGTTGGGGTCGATGAGTGAGGTTGGCGGTGATGACGACATGGCGATGACGGGTGGGTGCAACTGCGGAGCGGTGCGGTTCGCGGTCACGGCTCCGTTCGAGTCGGCCGGCTACTGCCACTGCCGGCGCTGTCAGCGCCGCACCGGGACGGGGTCGTCGATCGGCGGGACGGTGGCGTCGTCGGCGTTCGCGATCGTGCAGGGTGCGGAGCATGTGCGGACGTGGCGGCCCGAGGACGGGTGGGCGAAGTCGTTCTGCGGCGCGTGCGGCTCGCACCTGTTCTCCGGCGGCGTCGACGGCGACGCGCTCGTCGGCGTCCGGTTGGGCGCGCTCGACGGCGACCCCGGCATCCGCCCGCAGTGGCGCCAGTGGGTCGGCTCCGCGCTCCCGTGGGAGCCGATCCCGGACGACGGCCTGCCGCGCTACGAAGGCCGCCGGACGGACTGACGAACGCGAACGGCGGCCGATCGCTCGGCCGCCGTCGTTGAAGCACTGCTCGGCGACCGCGGGGCGGGCGCCGGGATGTCGTGGTCGTCAGCCGAGTCTGCCGACGGCTCTGCGGGCCTTATCGGCGGTCGCGGCGAGCTTGTCGACGGCCTCGGCGCGGCGGGCCTTCGCGCTCTTCTCCTCGAGCTTGCGCGAGAGCGCGTCGAGCTGATCGATTCCCTTGCCGAGCAGCTCGTCGAGGTTGCCGAGCACGTCGTCGGTCTGCTCGCGACCGCGGCGCACCAGCTCCGAGACGAGGTCGTTCGCGTCTCCTCTGGTGACACGGCCCCTCTCGACCGCCTCGTCGAGCGTGCCCTGGATCTTGTCCGCGGCGAGCAGCACGAGGTTGAGCGGCTCGAAGACGCGATCCGACAACTGCTCGCGCAACGTGCCGACGAGCTGCGCGAGCGGGTCGCTGTCGCCCTTCGCCGCTCTCACGCTCGCAGCTGCCTCGTCGACGCCAGCCGTCGCAGCGGCGGCCGACGGGCCGGCCGGCGGGGTTCTGGCAGCGGTCGCTCTTCTCGCCGCAGGTCTGCTCGCGGCGGCTCTTCTGGCCGCAGGTCTGCTCGCGGCCGCTCTCCTGGCCGCCGGTCTTCTGGCCGCAGCTCTTCTCGCCGCGGGCACTCTTCTGGCGCTGGCTCTCGCGGCGGCCGGCGCTCTTCTCGCCGCGGCTCTCGTCGCTCTCGCCGCCGACGCTCTTCTCGCGGAGGCGGCGCTCGCCGCCGGTCTGCTCGCGGTCGCTCTTCTCGCTGCGGCGCCGCTCGCGGCAGTCGCGCTTCTCGCGGCTCTGGCGGCCGGTGCTCTTCTGGCCGCGGCCGCTCTTCTCGCCGCTCTCGCGGCCGGTGCTCTTCTCGCGGCGGTCGCTCTTCTCGCCGCTCTGGCAGCCGGCGCTCTTCTGGCCGCGGCCGCTCTTCTCGCGGCAGGCGCTCTGCTCGCGGCAGCTCTTCTCGCCACGGCTCTGGCAGCGGCCGGCGTTCTTCTCGCCGCCGCGGGTCTACTCGCGACCGATCTTCTGGCAGTCGTCGCTCTACTTGTCGCTGCTCTGATCGCGGCGGCTGCTCTTCTCGCGGCCGGTGCTCTTCTCGCGGCGGCCGTCGCGGCAGACGCTCTTCTCGTCGCGGCTCTCGCGGCGGCCGGTCTTCTGCTGGCCGTCGCTGCTCTTGACGTCGCTCTCGCGGCCGCCGGTCTGCTCGTCGTCGCTCTTCTCGTAGCGGCGGACGATGCGGGGGACTTCGGCTGCGGCATGACGGCTCCTCAGAAGCAGGATGTAACGGGCGGTCGGCGCGAGGCTACCGCAGCGGCACGTCGACCAGCTACCGCAACAGCAGTTCGAGCAGGGCTTTTTGTGCGTGACGACGGTTCTCGGCTTGGTCCCAGATGCGCTGACGCGCACCGTAGAGCACTTCCGCGGTGATCTCGTCACCAGGGTGCGCGGGCAGATCGTGAAGCGCGATCGCACCGGGCGCGGCGAGGTCCAGCAGCGCGTCGTCGACGCGGTAGGACGCAAGCGCGGCGCGGCGCGCGGCGGCGGTCTCCTCGTCGCCCATGCTGACCCACACGTCCGTATAGACCGCGTGCGCACCGGCGACCGCGCTGGACGGATCTTCGAACAGCTCGGCGTCGGCGGTCGGCTCCAGCTGGTAGCCCTTCGGCGAGGCGACGCGCACCTTCACGCCCGCGAGCGAGCCCAGCAACGCGAGCGAGCGGGCGACGTTGTTGCCGTCGCCGACGTAGGCGAGCACGACGCCGTCGAGCGCGCCGAACGCCTCCTTCAGCGTCATCAGATCGGCCAGCGCCTGGCACGGGTGATGGTCGGCGGTGAGCATGTTGAAGACCGGCACGCTCGCGTGCGCGGCCAGCTCCTCCACAAGCGCGTCCGCATGCGTGCGGATGCCGAACGCGGCGACGTGGCGCGACAGCACGTAGGCGGTGTCGCGGACCGGTTCGCCGCGGCTCAGCTGCATCTCGTCCGGGCGCAGGATGACCGGATGACCGCCCAGTTCGAACACACCCGCCTCGAACGACAGCCGCGTGCGCGTGGACGGCTTCTGGAAGATCAGCCCGACGCTCTTGCCGGCGAGCGCGCGCGAGGAGAGCGGCTCGGCCTTCAGCTCGATCGCGCGATCGACGAGCGCGAGCAGCTCGTCTCTGCTCAGTTCCGTTCCGGTGAGGAAGTGGCGCGGCACGCGCGCCAGTGTACGGTCACTCGATGGCCGTGCGCGTCGTGACCTGGAACCTCTTCCACGGACGCTCCGTCCCACCGCATGATCGCAATCTGTTCGACCTTTTTGCAGATCAACTTTGCACCTGGTCGTGGGATGTGGCACTCCTGCAGGAGGTCCCGCCATGGTGGGGACCGTTGCTGGCGACCGTCTGCGAGGCCCAGCAGGCGACCGCGCTGACGTCGCGCACCCAGCTGCTGCCACTGCGACGCGCGATCGCCCAGCGCCGGCCGGAGCTGATCAAGTCCGGCGGCGGCGGCGCCAACGCGATCCTCGTGCGCGGCGCGCGGATCACCGCGCACGCGCGACGGCGCCTCTGCCTGTGGCCCGAGCGGCGCGTCGTGCACGCAGTCCGCGACGAGCACGGCCGCTGGTTCGCGAACCTGCACGCGACCGTGCACCACGACGCCAACGCCCGTCGCGACATCGCGAACGCGGCCGCCGCGGCGCTGCGCTGGGCGAGCGGCGCACCGCTCGTGCTGGGCGGCGACCTCAACGTGCGCGATCCCGAGCTGCCCGGCTTCGCGCGCGGCGCGAGCCACGGCGTCGACCACGTCTACGTGACGGGCGGCTTCACGCGCGCGGCCCCGCGCGAGCTGCTGGAACGCGGTGCGCTGTCAGACCATGCGCCGGTGCTGGCGACGCTCGGCGAGCCCCCGCGCGCGACGGATCTGGGCGGGGCGTGACCGGTCAGCGATCCGTCGCGGAGCGAGGCGTGACCGTCAGCGCCCGGCGCCGCGCCGCTCTCCGGGCAGCAGCGTGAACGGGACCCGCGCGACAACCTGCTTCGGCTTCGCGCCGCGGCCGCCGACCGACGACGCGCGCACCAGCAGCCGGTAGCGGCCCGGGCGCAGCGGCCGGCCGCTGCCATCACGGCCGCCGATCGCGATCGCGACGCGGCCGGCTCTGCGCACGTGCACACGCCGGACGGTCGCGCGCGCGGGCCGCAGGTGGCGCCAGCCGCCCGCGACACGCGGCTGCAGCGTGACCGCGATCGCGGCGGGCGCGGTCACGCGCAGCCGCAGGTTCGCCCGCTGACCGAGCGCGAAGCGGTGCGGCGTCAGCCGCACGTCGCGCAGCGCGAAGCGCGGGCTCGGGGCGATCCTTCTCGGCACTCGCGGCGCTCGCGGCGGCGTCGGCGGCGTGCTCGGCGGGACGACGGGCGGCTCCCCGAACGGGTAGCGGTAGGGCAGCGGGCAGCCCGACTCGTCGACATGCCGCGCCGCCGCCAGCTCCGCCCCGTGCCAGACGAGCAGCCGTCTGCACGTGTAGCCGAGCCGGACGAAGGCTGGCCCGCTCGCCTGCTCGCCCGTCTGCGAGACGGTGAGCGGCGATCCCTCCTGCGCGCCGTCGGAAGTGAGCTGCTGCAGCTCGACGCGGCGCGGACCGCCGGCCGCGCCGACGTCGTACGCGAGGCCCTGTCTGCCGCTCAGGAACGTCGTCAGCGCAAGTCTGCCGATCGTCTCGCCCGCGGCCACCGGCCCGACGGTCTGCGGCGACGAGGGCCAACCGTCACCGGCGACCAGGCGCACGCGGACGCGATCGCCCGGCGCCTCGGTCCAGGCAACGCCCCATACCCACGGCTGCTGCGGCCAGAAGGCCTCGTCGCCGACGGTCGCGGCGAGCGGCCGTGCGGCAAGGTCGCCGTCGGTCCCGACCTGGCTCAAGCGCAGCACGTTTCGCGTCGGCGCACCGCCGGGCGCGAGCGTCCGCGCCAGCACCTCCTGCTCGTCGCTGCCGAGCAGCGGCGGGTCGCTGCCGCGCCACACGACCAGGTAGCCGAACCACGGCATCCCTTCGATCGCGAGCGACCCGACGGCGTCGCCGGCCGGGTCCGACAGCTGCAGGGCCTCCGGCGCGATGCGACCCTGGTCCGGATCCCAGCCCTGCACGACGACCTGCGCGCGCCCGGCGTCGCCGGCGCGCACGCCGCGCCAGGTGACGAGCGCGGTGCGGCCGTATCCCTCGTGCACGACCGCGACCTCGTCGATCCGTTCGTGGGTCGTCTCCGACAGCGTCACGGGCGGCGCCAGCGGCGCGCCGTCCTGCGCGATCCGGCGACCGACGACGCGCTCGCCGTCGGCGTCGCGCGCGACCCAGACGACGAGCCACTCGTTCGCCTCCTCCGCGGTCGCGTCCGCGGACGCAGCGCCGACGGCCGATGTCGCGGCGATCGCGTCCGCCGAGGCGGCGACGGCGGCTGGCGTCATGATCGGCGCCTGCCGCTGGCGATAGGCGAACGCCACGCCGGCGTCCTCGCCCGCTGGGACGCTCGACGCGTCCGAGACGGTGACGTCCTCCCCGACCACGCTGCCGGACTGCGGCGCGAGGCGGCGCACGACGAGCTGCGGCGTGTCCCCGCCGACCACGTGCGGCAGCAGCGTCTCGCCGAACGGCGCGCCGAGCGGGAGCGACCCGATCGCGGGCGAGAGCGGCACGGGCAGCTGCAGCGGCGGGCCTTCGAGCACGGGGTCCGGCGGGTCGTACGGCGGATCGGCCGAGGCGGCGGCAGGTCCGATCGAGCAGCAGACGACGGCTGCGATGACGGCGGCGGCGATTCCGTGGCGCGGCACGAGAGGGTCTCCTGGAGGCGACGAGCGAGGTGGTGCGGCGAGGGTAGCGGCGCTGCGCCAGCGGATCGATCCCTAACGCTCAGCGCACCAGCCGTTCGATCCCGAGCGCGGCGCGGCGCGTCAGCCGCGCGCCCGCAGGCCGAAGCCGCGCAGCGTCAGCAGCGCCTTCTCGCCGAGCGTGCCGTGTCTGGGCAGCACGCCGAGCTGCGTCGCGGCCTCGTAGAGGTCGTAGAACGCGCGCACGCGCAGCAGTCTGCCGGCGCGCAGCTCGCAGTAGAAGACGCAGTGGATCACGACGAAGCGGCCGGTCGCGGGCAGCCCGTCGACCGACTCGCGGTGGGTGCCGGCGAGCTTCGCCGGCGCGGCCAGGTAGCGGCCGTCGGTGAGCCGCTCGCCGGCACGCTCCAAGCGCACGTCGGGGAAGCCGCTCCACAGTCTGCGGGCGAGTGCGCCCAGCTCCTCGACGCCGATCAGCGGGCCCTTCGTGAGCGGGTCCTCGTAGTGGACGTCGGCGTCGCAGAGCGGCGCGAACGCCTGCGCGTCGCGACCCGACCAGGCCGCCTCCCAGCCATCCAGCAGACGGTCCGCGGGACGACGGTCGACGGCGTCCCCGTCAGGCATCGGCCGCCGGCGCGCTGAGTCCGAACTCGGGCATCCCCGCGTCGGGGGTCGACGCCTCGGCGTGCAGCCGCCGCGGGATCCGCCCGGCGGCGCGCGCCAGCCGCCCTGCCGCGACCGCGCCGCGGATCGCGACCGCCATCGCGCGCGGGTCGTGCGCGCGGGAGATCGCGCTCGCGCACAGCACCGCGTCGCAGCCCAGCTCCATCGCGAGCGCGGCGTCGGAGGCGGTCCCGACGCCGGCGTCGAGCACGACCGGCAGCTGCGTCCGCTCGCGGATGATCGCGATGTTGTACGGGTTGTTGATCCCCATCCCGGAGCCGATCGGCGAGCCGAGCGGCATGATCGCCGCGCAGCCGACGTCCTCCAGCCGGCGCGCGAGGATCGGGTCGTCGGTCGTGTACGGCAGCACGACGAAGCCGTCGTCGACGAGCTGCTCGGCGGCCGTCAGCAGCTCCGGCGCGTCGGGCAGCAGCGTGCGGTCGTCGCCGATCACCTCGAGCTTGACCCAGTGCGTCTCGAACGCCTCGCGCGCGAGCTGCGCGGTCATGACGGCGTCGCGGGCGGTGTAGCAACCGGCCGTGTTCGGCAGCACGTCGACGCCGGCGTCGTGGATCACGTCCATGATCGAGCCGCGCGCGGCCGGGTCGACGCGCCGCAGCGCGACCGTCACCAGCTCGCTGCCGCTGACGCGGATCGCGTCGGCCATCGCCTCCAGCGACTGGAAGCCGCCGGTGCCGAGCAGCAGCCGCGAGCTGAACGTGCGGTCGGCGATTCTCAGCGGGTCGGCGGCGGCGGCCGCGTCGAGCGCGGACGCGGGTGCGAATGTCGGGGCTCTCTCGACGATGCTCATGATCATCCTCCCTGGATCGCCATAACGATTTCGACGCGCGCGCCGTCGGCCAGCACCGTGCGCTCCCACGCACCGCGCGGGACGACCTCCTGGTCGACGGCGACCGCGACGCCGCGCGCGTCCGGCGCGACGCCGAGCAGCGCGACCGCGGCGACGACCGTGGCGCCCTCCGCCAGCTCCTTCGGCTCGCCGTTGAGGCGGATGGTCATGCGGCGATCTCCTTCGTCGTGTCGGTCTCGGTGAAGCGGTCGGGCGCGAACGGCGCGGCCAGCTCGCCGAGCGGCTCACCGGTCAGCGACGCCAGCAGCAGGTCGGCGGTGACGGGCGCGAGCAGGATCCCGTTGCGAAAGTGCCCGGCGGCCCAGTGCAGGCCGTCGAGCGCGCCGCGGCCGAGCGCCGGCGCGTTGTCGGGCGTGCCGGGCCGCAGACCCGCCTCCAGCTCCTCCAGCACCAGCTCCGAGATGCCGGGCACCAGCTCGGTCGCGTCGCGCAGCAGCTCGAACACGCCGCCGGCCGTGACGTCGGTCTCGAAGCCGCGGTCCTCCATCGTCGCGCCGAGCACGTAGCGGCCGTCGCCGCGCGGCACGAGGTAGCCGGGGTCCATCCGCAGCACGCGCGTGATCAGGCCCGGTCCGGCGGGATCGCGCAGCCGCAGGATCTGCCCCTTGACCGGCCGCACGGGAACGCGCGCCGCGTCGGGGATGCCGCCGAGCCGCGGCGTCCACGCGCCGGCCGCGACGACGACGTGCTCGGCGAGGAGCTGGTCTCGATCTTCCAGCTCGACCCCGGTGACCTTGTCGGCGCTGCTCGTCAGGTTTGCGACCGCCGCCCCCGTGCGCAGCACCCCGCCCGCGCGCTGAAACGCGTCGGCGAGCGCCGCGGCGAGCGTGCGCGGGTCGACCGCGTGGTCGTCGGGGGCTTCGAGCGCGAGCCGCAGCGTCGGCGCGAGGCCGGGCTCGCGGCGACGCGCCTCGCTCGGCAGCAGGCGCTCCAGCGCGAGGCCCATCTCGGCGCGTGCGACGCGCTCGCGGTCGAGCGCCTCAGCCTCGTCGCGGTCGCGCGCGACGGCGAGCGTGCCGCAGCGCAGGAAGCCGGCAGGCAGCGGCGTCGCCTGCTCCAGCTCGGCGACGAAGTCCGGATAGCGCGCGGCGCTCGCAAGCCCGAGCGCGAGCAGCTCGCGCTCGGCGACGTGCGCCTCGCTGACCGGCGCGAGCATTCCCGCGGCCGCGTGCGTGGCGCGCTGGGCGACCTGCGCGTCGCGCTCCAGCAGGAGCGTGCTCAGCCCGCGCTGCTGCGCGCGCCAGGCGACGGCGAGGCCGATGATGCCGCCGCCGACGACGGCGACGTCGAAAGTTGGGTGCGATCGATGGGGCACGAGCCTCCTTCCCTGCGCCGGCATTATCCGGATCAGGTCGTGACGGTCGGCGGTGCGTGCTCACCGCCCTCTCAGCCCGCTGATGGGCTCCCGTGCCGACGATGGTAGCGCCCGGACGGGCAAGCGCGGTTGCGCGCCAGCTCGCGCTCCGTCACGATTCGCGGATGGATCACGCGATGGGGGGCGTGCCCGCGACCGCGGCGCACGAGGGGCAGCCGCAGCGACCGGGCTGGTGGTGGACGATCGGCAACCTGCTGCTGGCGTATCTGCTGACGCTCGCCGGCTTGCTGCTCGTGGTGGTCGCCACGTCGCCGTTGCACGTCGACATGTCGCTGGCGGTGAACCGCGATTGGCCGTGGGCGCCGAGCGGCGTGTGGGCGATCGCCGCCGGCGCTTCCCCGGCGCTGCTCGTCGCGGTCCTGTTCGCGCTCTTCCTGCGGTTGATGGTCGAGTGGCGCAGCGATTGGAAGCTGCGGCTGGCGCCGGTCGTGCTCGTGACGTTCCCGCTGTTCCTGCTGTCCCCGCCGGTCAGCAGCGAGCCGCAGTCGCAGCAGCAGGGGTTCTGGGCGTTCGTCGTGCTGCTCGTGGTCGTGCGGCAGCTCGCGATCGTGCCACAGCGCGGGGCGTGGCGCCCGTCGCGGCCTCTTCTGGTCGCGCTCGGCACCGCGGCCCTGCTGCCGACGCTCGCAACGATCGCCTACCGGCCGCTGCACCCGCTCAACGTCCAGGTCGGCGACCGCCAGCCGGGCGGCGGCCCGCACTGGAGCTTCGGTGACGGCTCGTCGTTCGAGGTCCCGTTCGCGATCTCGAACGAGAGCTTCGCGGACACGCGGGTCCTGTCGATGACACCGGTCGCCTCTGGCGCACCGGTCGTGGTGCAGCTCGACAACTACAGCGGGCGCACGTTCCGGTTCGAGGACATGTACGTGCCGTTCCCGCCTGCCGGCATGCCGGCGACGGCGGAGGGTTCGCTGACCGGCCGCGTCCGGCTCGCGCCCGGCACCTGCAGAACGCCCGGTGCCCATCGCGCCGAGCTGCGCGAGCTGGTGCTGGTGGTCGAGACGCTCGGCCTCACGCGGACGCAGCGGATCCCGGTCTCGCCGACCGAGTCGCTGCACTGCGGCTGAGGCGTCCGCGCTACAGCTTTCGCCCCGATCTGCCGACATACCTGTTCGCATGCAATTCGATTGCTGGAGCGAGAGATGAGCGAGACGTTTGTGCTGGTCGGCGCGTACGAGCGCGAGGCCGACGCGCAGGCCGACTACGAGGCCGTGCGCGAGCTGCACGCCGCCGGGCTCGTCGGGACCTACGACGCGGCGGTGATCCACCGCGACGGCGAGCACCACGTGCACGTGCGCCGGCACGAGAAGCCGACGCAGCACGGCGCCTGGACCGGCCTGGCGGCCGGCGCGCTGCTGGGGATCCTGTGGCCGCCGTCGCTGATCGGCACCGCGCTCGCCGGGGGCGCCTTCGGCGGCCTCGTCGGCCACTTCTGGCGCGGGCTGCCGCGCAAGGAGCTGAAGGAGCTGGGCGAGACGCTCGACGAGGGCCAGGCCGCCCTCTTCGTCGTCGGCGAGGCGACCGTCGAGGAGGCCGTCCGCGCCGCCGTCAAGCGCGCCGACAAGATCGTCTCCAAGGAGCTGAAGGCGGAGGCGAAGGAGCTGCAGAAGGCCTTGAAGGAAGCGGAGCAGGAGCAGGCCGCGCAGGCCTGATCCGGGCGCGGCTTGCCGTGGTCCCCCGCGGCGCGTGGGAGTGAGAGCGCGCCGCGGTGGAGCACGGCCGGCCGAGTCGCTGCGAAGATGAGGGGCTGATGCCCCTCTCCTCCGGCACCGAACGGCGCGCGCGCCTGGCCGCTGCGCGCCTCTACCTCGTCTGCGATTCGCAGGGCGACGGACACGACCTCGCCGCCTTCCTCGACGCCGCCCTGCGCGGCGGCGTCGACCTGATCCAGCTGCGCGACAAGCACGGCGACGAGGAGACGATCCTGCGCGCGGCGGAGGTCTTCCGCTCCGCCGCCAGCACGCACGACGCGCTGTTCGTGCTCAACGACCGGCCGGACCTGGTCGAAGCGACCGGCGCCGACGGCGTCCACGTCGGGCAGGACGACATGGGCGTGCCGCAGGCGCGCGTCGCGGTCGGCGACGAGCGCATCGTCGGGCTCTCGACGCACACGCCCGCGCAGGTCGACGCGGCCGCGCAGGACGACGTCGACTACTTCGCCGTCGGCCCCGTGCACGCGACGCCGACCAAGCCCGGCCGCCCGGCCGTCGGGCTGGAGCTGATCGAGCACGCCGCCGGCGAGCCGCGCCGGATCCCCTGGTTCGCGATCGGCGGCCTCGACGCGACGAACCTGCCCGCCGCGGTCGCCGCCGGCGCACGCCGCGCCGTCGTCGTGCGCGCGCTGACGCAAGCCGGCGACCCGGAGGCGACGGCGCGCGCGCTACGTGCAGGGATGGAGCCCGCGGAGGTCCCCGGTGGCGCAGCAGCGTAGACGCAAGCGCGGCAGCGGCAGCGCGGGCGCCGCGACCGGCGGGCTCGCCGACACGCCCGCGCTGGTCGAGGACGCGAAGCCGCGGCGCGCTCGCGCCGGCTCGCCCGCGGCCGCGCCGCCCGCGACCGCCGACGGCGCGCTCCAGGACGCCCCGGTCGCCGGCGAGAGACGACCCAGCCGCACCGAGCGGCGCAACGCCGAGGCGCGCGCGGCGCTCGTGCCGCTGGCGGAGGGCGAGCGGCCCGGGGCGGTCACGGTCGCGGCGATCGTCTCGGTGGTGCTGGCCGCGCTCGTGCTGATCGGCTACTTCTCCGGCGCGCGCGTCGGCGGCGAGGGGTCGCTCGGCGGCGCGCTGCTGCTGAGCGCGATCCTCCTGCTCGCCGCCTGGGGGATGTGGACCGTCCGCTACTGGGCGGTGCTCGGCTTCGAGGCGCTGCTGGCGTTCCAGATCGTGATCGCGTCGCTGTCGCTGGCGGTCGCCTCGAACTGGTGGGCGGCGCTGCTGTGCGTCGCGCTGATCGGGCTCGGCGGCTGGCTCTTCTGGAAGCTGATCCGCGCGATGGCGCGGATCCAGATGCCCGAGCGACGCCCCGCTGCGTGAGCGCCGCCCGGCCCGTCAGCGCCGCTGACGCGACCCGCCGCGGGCGCTTCTGCTAGGCGCACGGCGTCTTCAAAGGACGTTCGTATAGTCTCGAATCACCATGCCCGACACTTATGACTGCATCGTCATTGGGTCCGGTCCCGGCGGCTACGTCGCGGCGATCCGCGCGGCGCAGCTCGGGTTGCGGACCGCCGTCGTCGAGAAGGACCAGATCGGCGGCCGATGCCTCAACTACGCCTGCATCCCTGCGAAGGTCGTCCTGCGCTCGGCTGACATCCTGTCCGAGGTCGACGAGGCCGCGGAGTTCGGCATCGACGTCCCGGCCGGCCGCACCGTCGACTTCGACAAGGTCCAGGAGCGCCGCAAGAGAGTCGTGAGAACGATGACCGGCGGCGTCAGCGGTCTCTTCAAGAAGAACAGAATCGACGTCATCGAGGGGACCGGGAAGGTCACCGCCGATGGCAAGGTCGTCGTCGGCGACACGACCTACGAGGCCTCCAAGGGCGTCATCGTGGCGACCGGGTCGATCAAGCGGCCGATCCCCGGCACGACCTTCGGCGGCCGCGTGATCGGCACCGAGGAGGCGTGGGCGCTGGAGTCCCTGCCGAAGACGCTCGTCGTCGTCGGCGCCGGCGCGTCCGGCTCCGAGATCGCCTCCGCGTACGCCCGCCTCGGCACCGAGGTGACGCTGTTCGAGGGCCTCGACCGCGTGCTGCCGACCGAGGACGCCGAGATCTCCAAGCTCGCCGAGCGCGGCCTCAAGAAGCAGGGCATGAAGATCCACACGAGAACGTTCGTGGAGAACGTCGAGACCGGCGACAGCAGCGTCAGATTCACGTTCAACGGCGAGGCCGGCGAGGCCGAGTGGCTCGTCATCGCCGCGGGCCGCGGTCCGGATGCCGACGCGCTCGGGCTCGACGAGGCCGGCATCAGGCTGACCGACAGAGGCCTGATCGAGGTCGACGGCGCGCTGCGCACGTCGGTCAGAGGCGTCTGGGCGATCGGCGACATCGTGCCGGGCCCCGCGCTCGCGCACAAGGCGTCCGACGAGGGCATCATCGCCGCCGAGGACATCGCCGGCATCAGAACGCACCCGATCGAGTACATCGACATCCCGCGCGCGACGTTCTGCACCCCGAACGTCGCGAGCTTCGGCCTGACCGAGGCGCAGGCGCGCGAGGCGGGCTACGACGTCGTCGTCGGCAGAGTGCCGTACGGCGCAGTCGGCGCCGGCACCGTCTACGGTGACCGCGCGGGCGTCATGAAGATCATCGGCGACAAGAGATACGGCGAGCTGCTCGGCGGCCACATCATCGGCGCGAAGGCGACCGAGCTGATCCAGGAGCTCGTCAACGCGAAGTCGCTCGAGGGCGGCTACCCCGAGGTCGCGCGCATCGTCCACGGTCACCCGACGCTCTCCGAGGGCGTCATGGAAGCCGCGCGCGACGCCGACGGCTGGCTGATCCACGGGTAGGAGCAGCATCTTGGTGCCGGAGCCTTCACTTCCGGTCACGCACCATCCCGCGGCCGTGTCCCCTGCAGAGGGGGCGCGGCCGCAGTTCTTCTACGACCTCGGCGACCCCGAGTCCTATATCGCCGCGGAGCGCGTGATCGCGTCGCTGCCGATCGTGCCGGAGTGGATCCCGATCTCCGCCGACGGACTGCCCGAGGGCAGGGTCTCCGAGCGGCCCGGTCGCCGCGTCGCGCTGGAGGCGCTCGCCGCCAGACGCGGCCTGCAGCCGCTGCGCTGGCCGGCGCACTGGCCCGGCGAGACGCGCCGCGCGCTGATCGTCGCGACCTACGCGAAGCAGCTCGGCCGCGTCGTCGCCTTCTCGCTGGCGGCCTTCAGGCAGGCGTACGCGGGCGGCCGCGAACTGGCCGACGACGAGACGCTGCTGATCGCCGGCGCCGCCTGCGAACTGCACCCCAACGCGGTCGCCAAGGCGCTGGAGCGCCCGGCGCTCGGCTCCGCGCTCGACCTCGCGACGGTCGCGGCCGTCGCTGCGGGGGTCAAGCGCGTGCCGGCGCTGACGTGGGAGGGCCAGGTCTTCCACGGCGACGCCGGCGTCGGCGTGCTCGCGGACGTGCTCGAGACCGAGATCGCACGGGCGGCGGCGATCGCGGAGGCGCTCAGATCGGCGGACGCATGAAGGCCAATCGCGCCTACGAGCTGATCGTCGCGCGGGAAGGCCGCGGGCCGGCCTTCCTCGCCGCGCCGGACCGCACCGACCGGATCGAGGTCGTCGAGATCGACAGCGGCGAGGCGGTCCTGTTCTGGGAGCTGGAGCCACGCGCCGCGTCGCGTCTGGCACGGGCGCTGCGCGAGGACATGGGACGGCTGGAAGCGGACGACTTCATCGCCGCCTGGCGCGCTGCGCAGGAACGCGGGGGGCGGTAGCTCCCACCCCCCGAGCTGAGGAGATCGCCGCGACGGCGGGCATGGCCGAGAGCGTCTGCTCCGCTATCGTGGCGAGCACGGCCGATATCAGATCGGCACAGGAGAAGCGTAGGTCGTATCGAAAGGAACCCGCCGTGCCGGATGTCGTGATGCCCCGCTTGTCGGACTCGATGGAGGAGGGCACGATCATCAAGTGGTTGAAGGCCTCCGGCGACGAGGTGCAGCGTGGCGAGGAGATCGTCGAGATCGAGACCGACAAGGCCAACATGACCTACGAGGCGGACGCCGCGGGCACGTTGGAGATCATCGCCGAGGAAGGCGCGACGCTGCCGATCGGCGATCCGATCGCGCGCATCGGCGACGGCAGCGAGCCGGCGCCGGCCAAGAGAGAGGCGCCGAAGGCCGCCGCTGCCGCGGCCGCCGCTGCGACGGATGCGCCCGCCGCGCCTGCCGAGACGGCGACCGAGACCGTCGCCGCGCCCGCTCCCAGCGACGACTCCGGCGCCAGCAACGGCGACGGCAACGGCCGCGTGAAGGCCTCGCCCGTCGCGCGCCGACTGGCGCAGGAACTGGGCGTCGACCTCGCTGCCGTGTCCGGCACCGGCCCCGGCGGCCGGATCGTCAAGTCCGACGTCGAAGACGCCGCCGGCACGGCGAAGTCCGCTCCGGCGGCCGCCGCGGCCGCGGCCGAGCCGGCGCCGGCCGCAGAGGCTGCGCCCGCCGCCCCCGCCAAGCCCGCGAAGGAGATCCCGGGCCCGGTCGTCTCCGGCGACTCCGGCAGCGGCAAGGGCGAGGTCACGATCGTCGAGCTGACGCGCACGCAGACCGTGATCGCGCGCCGCATGGCCGAGTCGAAGGCGACGATCCCGGACTACACCGTGACGACCGAGGTCGACATGGAGGCCGCCGTCTCGCTGCGCGAGCAGATGAAGGCCGCCGCGACGGAGAACCTGCGCGCACCGTCGTTCAACGACATGGTCGTGAAGGCCGCGGCGCTCGCGCTGCGCGAGTTCCCGAAGGCCAACGGCGGCTACAGAGACGGCAAGTGGGAGCTGTACAGCCGCGTCAACGTCGGCGTCGCGGTCGCGACCGACGACGCGCTGATCGTCCCGACGGTGTTCGACGCCGACAAGAAGGCGCTCGGCGAGATCTCGCGTGACGCGCGCGCCCTCGCCACGCGCGTGCGGGCCGGCAAGATCACGCCGCCGGAGCTGTCGGGCGCGACCTTCACGGTCTCCAACCTCGGCATGTTCGGCACGACCGAGTTCACGGCCGTGATCGTCCCGGGCCAGGCCGGCATCCTGTCGGTCGGCGCGCTGCGCGACGTCCCCGTCGTCAGAGGCGGCCAGGTCGTCCCCGGCAAGCGCATGAGCATCACGATCGCCGCCGACCACCGCATCCTCAACGGCGCCGAGGCGGCCCAGTTCCTCGCCCGCGTTCGCGAGCTGCTCGAAACGCCCTTCTCCCTGGCGTTCTAGCGCCGCGGCGACCGAGGACCGAAGGATCGCTGCGGTAGAGCAGCAGCGATCCTTCGGTCCTCTTTGCGTTCAGGACCCTCACCCCACCGCCGCGTACGCGCTCGCGTCGTCTCCGTCAGCGTCGGCCGCTCTCTGGCGGCGCAGCATCAGGGCGGCCAGCACGGTCGCGAGCAGCAGCACGCCGGCGGCGACGTAGTAGGCGCTCGAGGTCGCGGTCGTGGCCGCCTCGCGCAGGTCGTGCGCGAGCGCGGGCGGGATGTCGGCGGCGGACGGGCCGCCGCTGCCGGCCGCGCCGCCGCTGGAGTTGAGCGCCGCCTCCAGCTGCGAGACGTCCGCGGCGGGGACTCTCTGCTGCGCGATCACGTCCTGGACCTGCGACAGCTGGACGTTGGCGACGACCGTGCCCATCAGCGCGATCCCGAGCGTCGCGCCGACCTGGCGCATCGTCTGGATCACGCCGGAGGCCTGACCGCGCAGCGCGGCCGGCGCGGCGTTCATCGCGTCGGTGTTGGCCGGACCCATCACGAGCGCGAGGCCGATCCCCATCAGCAGGTAGCCGGGGACGATCCAGGGATACGACAGCTTGCTCATCGCGGCCGCGTTCCAGATCAGCGCGATCGCGACCAGCCCGGCGCCGGTCGCGACCGGCAGGCGCGGGCCGATTCTGTCGTAGAGCGCGCCGGAGCGGGGCGCGATCACCAACAGCGGGAGCGTCAGCGGCAGCAGCGACAGGCCGGCCTCTATCGGGCCGAAGCCGAGCACGTCCTGGACCCAGATCGCGCCGAAGACGGAAACGCCGGTGAGGCCGAACTGGACCGCCGCGAGAACCGTGTTGTCCGCCGTGAAGTTGTGATTGGCGAACAGCCGCAGCTGCACCAGCGGCGCCGTCTGGCGCAGCTCCCAGAGAATCGTCGCCGGGATCAGCAACGCCGCCGCGATCAGCAGGCCGACGGTCTGCGGCGAGCCCCACCCCCACGTGCGCGACTGCATCAGCGCGAGCACGAGCGAGCCGATCCCGAAGACGATCAGCGGCGCGGCGACCCAGTCGACGCTGCCGCCCTGCGGTCTGTCCGGACGCAGTGTCGTCTGCGCCAGCACGAGCATCACGAGCCCCACCGGGAGGTTGACGAAGAAGACCGCCCGCCACGTCACGCCCTGCACCAGCAGGCCGCCGATCAGCGGCCCGAGCGCGAGGAAGATCATCGAGACGCCGGCGTAGACGCCCATCGCGCGGCCGCGCTCTCTGGGACCGAACGAGTTGATCACGATCGCGCCGCTGGCGGGCGTCATCATCGCGGCGCCGATCCCCTGGATCGCGCGCGCGACGATGATCCACGTCTCCGACTGCGCGAAGCCGCAGGCGGCGGAGGCGAGCACGAACGTCAACGCGCCGACGCGGAAGACTCTGACGTTGCCGAGGATGTCGCCGGCCCGTCCGCCGAGTGCGACGAAGACCGCGATCGCGAGCAGGTAGGCGTTGACGACCCATTGCACGCCGGTCGTCGACAGCCCGAGGTCGCGCTGCATCGTCGGCAGCGCGACGGAGACGACGGTCTGGTCGATCAGGATCATCGACAGAGAGCCCGTCATCGTGATCAGGATCCACCAGCGGCGATTCTCCTCGGTGATCCTCAGCTTCCCCATGGTGCTCCTCTTGTCGTCGCTGGATTCGACATGCCGCCGCCCGGACCGCGATGCTGTGCGCCGTCATGCGCATCAGACCACACCCGGAAGCTGCATATCGTTACGGCGTCGTATTGGTGCTCGCGCTGATCTCCGTCGTCTTCTTCATCGTCACGCCCGATCGACCTTTGAGCCGCGCGATCGGATTGCTGCTGACGACGTCGATGCTGCTCGTGATCGTGATGACCGCGCGCGGCGATGCGGTGCTGCGCGGCTCGACCGCCGCGACGGCAGGGGTCGTCGCGCTCGCGGTCGCGATCGCGGTCGTGTTCGACGCCGTGTCACCGTGGATCGGGTCGGCGCTCGGCGTCGTGCTGATCGGCGGCACGCTGTCGGAACTGGTGATCGGGCTGGCGCGGATGCTGCGCACGCAGGGCGTGACGATCAGAGCGGTCTCGGGTGCGCTCGCGGTCTACCTGCTGTTCGGGCTGCTGATCTCCGAGCTGGTGACGGTCGGCGGGCACATCGGCGGCAACGCGTTCTTCGCGCAGGGAACCGACGGCTCGCAGAGCCAGCACGTCTACTTCGCCTTCACGACGATGACGACGACCGGCTACGGCGACCTCACGCCGGCGACCTCCTTCGGCCGCGCGCTCGCGGTCATCGCGATGCTGGTCGGGCAGATCTACCTCGTCACGGTGATCGCGATGCTCGTCGGCAACCTGCGCCGCCGCAGAGTCGACTGAGCGGTTCACGCAAGCGCCAGCACGACGTCGCCGGGATGGCGCGCCGGCAGGTCGCCGGCGGCGAACGGGTGCACGGCGAGCGCGCCGTTGCGTCTGCTCTCGCGCACGACGAGGAGTGGGAGGACGGCGGCGTCCGCCGCGGCGATCTCCACGCGCGCCGCGCCCGCGGGAGGCGTGTCCGTCTCGACCACGCGCACCCGCGCGCCCGCCTCGAACCGCTGCGCCAGCTCCTGCGCGCTGGCGCCGTCGCCGAACAGCGCGGGTTCGAGCGTGCGGTTGCGGGCGACTATCTCCGGGCGGCCGTCGGCGGCGGGCAGCGCGAACACGCGCGCGGCGCCCAGCTCGCCGGCCAAGCGCGCGGTCAGCAGTTCGTTGAGCGCGTCGTCGGGCGTCGTCACGAGCACGAGCCCGATCGCCTCGTCGAGCGGGTCGTCGTCGACGGCGCCGTCGCCCAGCAGCGGGTCGCCGCAGACGACGAGGCCCTCGGCGCGCGCGGCGGCGGCCTCGCCGGCGTCCGGGCTCCACATGCGCACGTCGGCGCCCGCCTCGCCCAGCGCCCGCGCGAGCGCGCGCGCCCACGGCGCCGCGCCGACGACGAGCACCCCGGCCGGCTCGCCGTGCGTCAGCCCGAGCGAGCGCGCGACGAGCGGCGCCAGCACGGCGTAGACGCCGACCGTGCCGGCGATCACGGTGAAGACGATCGGCACGACCTTGTCGGCGCCCGGCGCGCCCTGCTGCGCCAGCTCCAGCCCGAAGACCGACGCCGTCGAGGCGGCGACGATCCCGCGCGGGGCGAGCGTCGCGACGAACGCGCGCTCGCGCCACGGCAGCCCGGTGCCGGCCGTCGACAGCAGCACGCCGAGCGGCCGCACGACGATCACCAGCCCGGTGACGACGACGAGCGCCGGCCAGCCGAGGTCGATCACGTCGGTCAGGTCGACGGTCGCCGACAGCATGATGAACAGCAGCCCGAGCAGGATCGCGCCGAGCGTCTCCTTGAACTCGACGATCCGCTCGATCTCGACGCGCTTCTGGTTCGCCAGCGCGACGCCCATCGCGATTGCCGCGACGAGGCCGGCGTCCTCGCGCAGCACGTCGGCGGCGGCGAACGCGGCGACGACCGCCATCAACGTCGCGGCGACCTTCTGGCGGTCGGCCAGCCAGCGCGCCTGCAGCAGCGGCATCAGCAGCAGCGCTCCGGCCGCGCCGCAGCCGAGCCCGACGACCAGCGTCAACGCGAAGTCGCCCACGCGCAGCGAGATGCCGCCGCCGGAGAAGTCGAGCGCGTCGAACGCGACGACGGCGAAGATCGCGCCGACCGGGTCGACGACGATCCCCTCCCACTTGAGGACCGAGCGGACCGAGCCGATCGGCCGGATGAAGTCGAGCATCGGCAGCACGACGGTCGGGCCGGAGACGATCACGATCGCACCGATCAGGATGGCGATCGCGTGCGGCACGTCGAGCAGCACGTCGACGAGCAGCGCGGCGCCGACCCAGGTGACCAGCGCGCCGATCGAGACGAGCCGCGCGACGACGGAGCGGACCGGGCCGGCCAGCTCCTCGCGCCGCAGCCCGAGCGCGCCCTCGAAGAGGATGATCCCGACGGCGATCGAGATCGCGTCGGTGAAGGCCGGCCCCAGCAGCGCCTCGGGGTCGACGAGGTTCAGTACGTCGCCGGCGAGCACGCCGACGACCAGCAGCGGGACGATCGCGGGGATGACGAGGCGCGCAGCCAGCAGCTGCGCGCCGACGGCCAGCACGACGACGAGCGCCAGGCCGACCAGCTCGTCATCCATGGTGCGATTCCGTGAAGCGGCTTACGCCTCTTCGGCGAAGGTCTCGCGGAGTCTGGCCTCGTCCTCGTTGGAGAGATTCGTGTAGAGCAGCTCGGCGTTGGAGAGGTCGAACTCGGCCTCGACCTTGTCGAGCACGGCGTCCGACGTCAGCAGGAACAGCGCCGACGTGCCCGGCGTGATTCTGTCGCGCGCCTGCGCGATGAATCTGTCGTCGATGCCGACGTCCGTCAGCGAGCCGGCGATCGCGCCCGCGGCGGCGCCGACGGCGAGGCCGAGCAGCGGGATGAAGAAGATCAGGCCGAACAGCAGGCCCCAGAAGGCGCCGCCCATCGCGCCCGCGCCGGCGAGGTTGTTCAGCTGGCGGGTCTTCGGCTTCTTCTTGCCCTCCTCCCAGCTGACGATCGCGGCGTCATGGATCTTGATCAGGCCCTGCTTCTGCAGCTGCTCGAGCTTCTCGATCGACTGCTCGGCACCGGCGGGGTCGTTGATCTTCCACACTGTCAGCGTCGCCATCTGTGGTCCTTTCGGGAGGGGGAAGCGCCGTTCGCGCTCCTGCCCGGCGGACGCTACGGACTCGTTGTCGCCAGGTCAATAAGCCGACTCTCGAACTCCACAAGTGTGGAGCTTTCCGTGCGGGGAACTGGCGCGCATGCACGGGGTAGGGTGGGACTGGTGAGAACGGACCCTCCCCGCTGGAGCCGCCTCGATCCCGACGCCCGTCGCGGCGAGATCGTCGCCGCCGCCAGACGTCTCTTCACGACGCGCCCGTTCGCGTCCGTCTCGATCACGGCGATCGCAGAGGAGGCGGGCGTCTCGCGCGCGCTCGTGACGCACTACTTCGGCGGCAAGCGCGAACTGTTCCTCGCCGTCCTGCAGCAGTTCGGCGAGCTCGGCAGCATCGTCCCGCGGACCGACCTGAGACTGCCGATCGAGGAGGTCGTCGCGCGCAACGTCGTCGCCTGGCTCGACTTCATGGAGGCCAACCAGGAGATCGCCTACGCGATCGCGTCGCTGACCTCGATCGACCGCGACCCCGCCGTCGCCGCGGTCGTCGACGACATGCGCGACAGAATCGTCGACCGCATGCTCGTCAACCACTTCGGCGCGACCGACGTGCCGCCGCACGTGCGCTTCGTGCTGCGTGCCTACACCGGCTTCGCGCAGGTCGCGGTCGCCGACTGGCTGTCTGGCAGACGCGCGACGCGCGAGCAGGTCCGCGTGCTGATGACGCGCGGGCTGCTGACGATCGTGCGCGAGGTGCTGCCGGCGGTCGGCGAGGCGAGATCAGATTGAGCGGGGCAACGGTCGCGCGCCCGGAATTCGCCGGACCAGGCGCACGACCGCGACCCGCACACCACCGTCGCGCGCGATCGCTCCGCTCCCCCCTCCGACTTGTTCAGGCGTTCAGCCCGATCGCCTCGAGGTCGAGCGGGTGGACCCACGACTCGGCCAGCATCTGACCGCCGAGGCCCTGCAGCTTCTCCCGCAGCGGGATCGCCCAGCGGTGCTCCAGCAGCGCGATCGCGGCCGCCGTTCCGGGCGGGATCGCGTCGGCGACGAACCAGATGTCCTCGTCGTCGGCCTCGATCTGCTCCGCGTGGCTGGGCAGGCCGGCGTCCGCCTCGGCCTGCAGGCCGGTCAGCGCGCTCAGCAGCTTGCCCAGCTCCGCGTCGCCGTCGGCCGCAGCCTGCACCTCCAGCAGCTGCACGGTGCCGTCATGCGCCTTGCGCACGGCCAGCACGTCGACGAGCCGCACGATGTCCTGCTCGGCGAGCCGCTGCAGCTCCGCCAGCAGCTCGCCTCTCGGCTCGCCGCCGTCGAAGCCGAAGACGACGAGCTGCATCGGTCCCAAAGTCATCTCTCGTGATCCTCTCAGGCGCCCTGGAGCACTTTCGCCTTGGCCGCGTCGAACTCGGCCTGAGTGAGCGCGCCGGCGTCGAGCAGCCCCTTCAACTCGTTCAGCTTCGTGACGAGGTCCCCGCCCGCGGGCGCCGCTGCGGGCGCGGGCGCGGCGACGGGCGCCGGCGCCGCAGGAGCGGCCTGCTGCTGCTCCAGCTGCTCCAACCGCTGCTCCTGGTCGGACTCGCGGTAGCTCGATCTCGCGGCGCGCTTGCCGGCCATGTAGCCGGCACCGCCCATCATCGCGGCCCGCATCAGCGGTCGCCGCCGGGGCACAAACATGGCACTCTCCGTTCGTGAAATTGGCGATGCGCAAATTATCCACCGCGAACCTACCGGGGTTCAACCGTGCCCACCACGACGCCCACCACTCCAGATAGCGTTGCGCCCATGCCGCTTCGCAGCCGCATCCTGATCGGGCTCGCAGGCGTCCTGACCGTGCTCGCGCTGCTGGGCGCATGGGCCGACCGTCAGCTGCTGAACACCGACGACTGGACCAGCACCAGCGCCGCGCTGCTGCGCGAGGACTCGATCCGCAATCCGGTCGCCGACGCGATCGCGGCGCAGGTCGCCGACGGCTCGCGCGCGACCGACCTGCTGCAGGAGGTGCTGCCGCCGCGGCTGCAGCCGCTGGCGCCGCAGGCCGGGGCGCTCGTGCGCGAGGCCGCGCAGCGGGCGACCCAGCGGCTGCTCGACACGCCGAAGGTGCAGCAGCTGTGGGTCGACGCCAACCGCATCACGCACCGGCAGTTCGTGAGACTGGTCGACGGCGACGGCACCGTCGTCAACGGCACCGGCGTCGTGCTGGACCTGCGCCCGCTCGCGGTCCAGGTCGCGCAGCAGGCCGGTTTCAGCGGCGACCGGCTGGAGCGGCTGCCGCAGCCGGCGGGGCGGATCGTGCTGGTGAGACCGAAGCAGCTCGACACGCTGCGCAAGCTCGGCGACGTGCTCGGCACGCTCGCGTGGCTGCCGGGCGTGCTGGCGCTGCTGCTGTACGCGGCGGCGATCTGGTGGGCGCCGAGAGCGCGGCGGCGCGCCGTGCTCGGCACCGCCGTGGCGCTCTTCACAGCCGGCCTGATCGTGCTCGTCGCGCGGCGGATCGGCGGCCACGTGCTGGTCGACGCGGTCGCCGCCGACGGACCGTACGTCCCGACGGCGCAGGCGATCTGGCGGATCGTGACCTCGCTGCTGGCGGAGCTGGCGGTGGTTACGATCGTCGTCGGCGCCGTCGGCGGGTTCGGCGCCTGGCTCGCCGGCCCCGGCCCGCGCGCCAGCTGGCTGCGAGCGAAGACAGCTCCCGCGCTGGCGGTCCCCTTGAGCGGTGCGCTCGGCGGCGCCGCGCTGATCTACCTCGTGCTGCTCGCCTGGGGCCCGCTGACGGTCCTGCGGCGCCCGCTGCCGATCGTCGTGTTCGGCGTGCTGCTGCTGGCGGGCGTGTGGCTGCTGCGGGAGCAGATCGTGCGGGAGCAGGAGGACGCCGCGTGAGCGCGATGGATGCGCTGCCGCAGCGGATGTCCGCGTACCGCGCGCTGCGCGAGCAGGTCGAGCGGGCGCTGCTGCCGCTCGCCAGCTCGCTCGACGGGCGCAGATTCTCGCTGCAGGCGTCGCTGCACGACCTGCAGCTGCGGCCGGGCGGCTACGTGACGCTGCGCGACGACGCCGGGCACGAGCGGCTCGGGCAGCTGGAGTCGCTGGAGCTGGTGCGCGAGGAGGCCGCGAACCTCGCGCTGCCGAGCGCACAGGACGACGTCCCGAGCATCTCGACGCGGCTGATCGTGCGCTGCGCGCGTGGCGAGGGGCGGCTCGTCGACGACGATCCGACCGCCTTCCACGACTACCTCGCAAGCCCGGCCGACCCGCGCAGGGTCGCCGCCTGGCTGGCCGCGCGCGGCGCCCGCGCGCCGCTGCCGATCGGCGAGCTGGCACGCGCCGACGGGGTCCCGTACGCGATCGACGCGCGCGGCTTCGACCGCCACACGTTCTTCTGCGGCCAGTCCGGCTCCGGCAAGACGTACTCGCTCGGCGTCGTGCTGGAGCAGCTGCTGATCAACACCGAGCTGCGCGTGATCGTGCTCGACCCCAACTCCGACTTCGTGCGGCTGCGCGAGGCACATCCGCGCGCGGACCCGGGCGTCGCGCAGACGTGGGCGAGCGCGGCGGCGCGGATCGCGGTGCATGCGGCGACGGTCCCCACCCACCCGCTCGACGAGCCGCTGCGCCTGCGCTTCCCCGAGCTGAGCCCGGCCGCCCACGCGGCGCTGCTGCGACTGGACCCGATCGACGACCGCGAGGAGTACTCCGACCTCGCGCAATTGCTGCGCGAGCGCCCCGGCGACGTCGAGGCGCTCGGGCGCGCGCTCGCGGGCGAAGGCAGACGGCTGGCGACCCGCGCCCGCAACCTCGGCGTCGACCGCTTCGCCGTGTGGGCGCGCGAGCGGCCCGGCTCGCTGCTGGACGCGCTCGACCGCGACGACTGGCGCTGCCTCGTCGTCGACCTCGGCTCGCTGCCGGAGCCGGCCGAGCAGGCGCTCGTCAGCGGCGCGCTGCTGGAAGGGCTGTGGGCGCGCCGCCAGCAGCGCAGACCGGTGCTCGTCGTGATCGACGAGGCGCACAACGTCTGCCCAGCCGCGCCGGAGAACCCGCTGACCGCGCTGGCGACCGACGCCGCCGTGCGAATCGCGGCGGAGGGGCGCAAGTTCGGGATCTACCTGCTGGTCTCCACCCAGCGGCCCCAGAAGGTCCACCCGAACGTCGTCTCGCAATGTGACAACCTCGTGCTGATGCGACTGAACTCGGCTGCGGACGCGGCCCATGCGGCCAGCGTCTTCTCGTTCGTGCCGCCGGCGCTGATCGAGCAGGCGACCGGCTTCGGGCTCGGCGAGAGCCTCGTCGCCGGCCGCATCTCGCCGCACCCCGCGTTCGTGCGCTTCGGTGCCCGCGTCGCGCAGGAGGGCGGCGCGGACGTTCCCTCAGACTGGGCATGAGCACGAGTCCCAGGGACCCGTTCGCCTGGCTCAGCAGACCGATCGCGGGCCGCACCGTGCCGGCGCGCGCGGTCGAGCTGCTGCGCGCCTGCGCCGATCGCGTGATCCGGATCCAGTTCGTCGACCGCGCCGTCGCGCTCGGCTCGCTCGCGTTCACCGCGCTGGTGCCCCTGCTGGTGATCGTCAACGCCTACATGCCCGGTGCCGACGGCATCGGCGAGACGCTGATCGAGCGCTTCAAGCTGTCCGGCTCGACCGCCGACCTCGTCAACCAGGTGTTCGCCGAGCCGGAGACCTCGCGCGGCGCGATCTCGGTCTTC
Organism: Conexibacter sp. CPCC 206217; assembly: GCF_030646165.1. Classification (GTDB taxonomy): domain Bacteria; phylum Actinomycetota; class Thermoleophilia; order Solirubrobacterales; family Solirubrobacteraceae; genus Conexibacter. The sequence continues at coordinate 27,571 of NZ_JAUTDO010000014.1, forward strand.
GGCGTCCTGCTGCTGTTCGGGTCGGCGTTGTCGTTCACGCGCGCGCTGCAACGGCTCTACGAGCTGGCCTGGCGGCTGGACGCGCGCGGCTGGCTCGGCACCGTCGCGGGCCTCAGGTGGCTGGCCGGAGTCGTCGTCTGGGCGACCTTGGTCGGGTCGGTGCGCCAGTGGCTGCTGGACGAGACCGGGCCGGTCGCGTCGCTGGTGATAATCCTCTCGACGGGCGCCGCGCTGTGGCTGTTCACGCCGTGGGTGCTGCTGGCCAGACGCATCGAGTGGCACAGACTGATCCCGACCGCGCTGCTGACGTCGGTCGGGATGACCGCGCTGTCGGTCGGCTCGATCGTCTACATGCCCGAGGCGATCGCCTCCTCGGCCGACCGCTACGGCTCGATCGGGATCGCGATCGCGCTCGTCTCGTGGCTGGTCGGGACCGGCTTCGTGCTCGTGCTCTGCGCGGCCGTCGGGGCGGTCCTCGGCGGTGAGACCGACACCGCCCCGACGGACGCGCAGACCGCTACGGCTGGGCCGGCGCCGGCAGTTGGATCAGCGAGACCGCCGCTCCGACAGGATCGTTGAGAACCGCGATCCGGCCGGCGGGCGTGTCGAACGGCGCGACCGCGACGAGCCCGCCGAGCGTCGTCGCCAGCTGCGTGCTCGCGTCGAGGTCGGAGACCGCGAAGTAGGTCATCCAGTGCGCCGGCAGGTCGCTCGGCCAGAGGTCGCCGTCCATCGGCATCAGGCCGCCGATCGCGCTCTGCGGATCGGGCTCGCCGTCGCCCGCGAGATGCCATGTGAAGTAGCGCCCGGCGGGCATCTCCAGCGCAGCGCTGCGCCAGCCGAAGACGGCCGCGTAGAACGGCAGCGACGTGTCGACGGCGCGGGTCGTCAGCTCGTTCCAGGCGAGCGCGCCCGGCTCGTTCACGATCCCGGCGCCGCGGTGTCTGTTCGCCTGCCAGACCGAGAAGACCGCGCCGCCGGGATCCTGCACGACGGCCATCCGCCCCGCGTCGAAGACGTCGAACGGCGGCGCCAGCACGTTGCCGCCGGCGGCGCTCGCGCGCTCGGCGGCCGCGTCGGCGTCGTCGACCGCGACGTAGGTGTTCCAGGCCGGCGGCGCGCCCTCCAGGCCCTGTGAGCTGATCGCGGCGACGTCGCGCTCGCGCAGGCGGGCGATCAGGTAGCTGGCGGTCGCCTCCGGGGGCATCGTCTCCTCGGTCGTCCAGCCGAGCAGTTCGCTGTAGAAGACCGCGGCGCTCGCTGGACTCTCGGACGCATGGTCGACCCAGCACGGCACACCGTGCTCGTAGCTGTCCCGTTCGCTCATGCTGATCCTCCTGCCGCGGATGGTCGTCCTCGGACCCTAATCCTGTCCATGGACGGGCGGAACAGCGCGCGACCGCGCGGGCGCCATCATCGCCAGCGGTGCGGGACGATCTGCGCGAGCGGGCGCGCGTCAGCCGCTCGCGCGTCGGAGGAACGGGTCGTATGGCAAAGTGCTGGCGATGATCCGCCCCGCCGACCCCGCCCGCGACGGCGCCGCCTGCGCCGCGATCTACGCGCCGTCCGTCAGCGACGGCGCCGCCTCGTTCGAGGAGATAGCGCCCGACGCCGGGCAGATGGGCGAGCGGATCGCGCAGCTGAGCCGTGTGCACCCGTTCCTGATCTGCGAGCGCGACGGTCGCGTCGCCGGCTACGCCTACGCGGCTCAGCACATGACGCGCGTCGCCTACCGCTGGGCCGCGAACGTGTCGGTCTACGTCGATGCGGCGTACCACCGCAAGGGCGTCGGCCGCGAGCTGTACGCGGCGCTGCTGGACGCGCTGCGCGCGCAGGGCCTGCGCGTCGCGTGCGCCGGCATAACGCTGCCCAACCCCGGCAGCGTCGGGCTGCACGAGTCGTTCGGCTTCGAGCAGGTCGGCGTCTACAGAGCGATCGGCTGGAAGGCCGGCGCCTGGCGCGACGTCGGCTGGTGGCAGCTGCAGCTGGCGCCGCAGGACGAGCCGCCCGGCGGCGCGCCGCCGCCGGAGCCGCTGCCGCCCGCCTGACCCGCGCGCCGCGCCACGCCGCTCGCCCGGCGGACCGACAGATCGCCACCCCTCAGCAGCAGCAATTCTTCGGTGGTGGAAATCGGACGGGGCTAGCGGGTGCCCGCCGCGAAGTGGGCGTTGGACTCGGCGCCGCCGAATCTGATCCCGGCCGGGTAGGTCGCGACGACGTCGACGACGGCGCAGAACGCTCTGTCGGGATCGCTCACGCGCGGGACGCAGACGCGGTAGAGGCTGCCGTCGACGATCGCGACGACGTCGGCGAGGTCGACGTGACGGCGAAACTCGGCCGGTGCGTCCTGCTGCGCGCCGATCCAGGCGCGACCGCGCGCCAGCGCCTCCGTCTGCGCCGCCGCGTTGCGCCGCAGCTCGCCGCGATGCAGCAGGCCGGCGGTGAACAGGCCCGCGGTCAGCAGCAGCACGAGCACGATCCCGACGCGGTCGCGGGCGACGAAGCCCGGCAGGTCCGGCCGCGCCGTGCGCAGCACGACCCCGCCCAGCGGCGCCAGCGCGGCGACGGCGAGCAGATTGAGGAAGGCGGCCAGCAGCAGCCCGCCGACGAGATCCGGCCCCTCGCCGGAGATCGGCAGCCGCGCCAGCAGCAGCCCGTCGACGACGACGAGCACCGCCAGCAGCGGCGCCAGCGCCGCCCCGCGCAGGCGCCAGCGCAGCCGAGACGACCACACGCGCTCCGTCGAATCCACCGACCCAGCCTACGCCCCGGCGCGCGTGTGAGCGGCTGCAGCGCCGCAGTGGCGCGACCTGCTTAGGAGACCGTCTCGGCGAGTGGTCTGAACATGCCCTGATCCACGTCGTAGACCTGCACTTCGCCGGTCTTGATGTCGTAGACCCAGCCGTGGATCGCGAAGTCGGGCTCCTTCAGGCGTCTTGCGATGAACGGGAGCGTGCGCAGGTGCTCCAACTGCACGAGCACGTGCTCGCCGACCGCCACGCGCATCAGCGCGTCGCCGTGCAGGTGCGCGTAGCGCTCGCGCACGATCTTGCCCGTCTCCTGGGAGCTGAGCAGCCACCGCTCCAGCGTCGGCAGGCCCTCGATCGTCTCCGGTCTGAGGATCGCGTCGACGGCACCGCAGTGGGTGTGGCCGCAGACGACGACGTCGCGCACGCCCAGCACCTCGACGGCGAATTCGAGCGAGGCGGCCTCGCCGGGCGCGTCGCCGCCGCTCGCCGGCACGATGTTGCCGGCATTGCGCACGAGGAAGATGTCTCCTGGCGCCGCCTGCGTGAACATCTCCGGCAGCACGCGCGAGTCGGAGCAGCTGACGAGCGCGATCTGCGGTCTCTGCCCGTCGTGCGCGAGGCGCTCCATCAGCGACCGCTGGCTGCGGAAGCCCTCGCGCTTGAAGTCGTGGATCCCGGCGAGGAGGTTTCTCATCGTTGATGGATCCTAGGCCCCGCGCGAGCGGATCGCCCCCAGCCGTTGCGACAGCGATGGCGCAGGTCGGATGCGTGACCTTCCGACGAACGCGACCTCACCCACCCGGTCGGGGGGTCGGCGGAGGAGTAGCCTCCAAGGTGATGTGTCCCCTGTGGTCGTGCCCGATCGGAGACCCCGGAAGAGCACGCAGGGAGCCGGACGGAGATCCCGCTCCGGTTCACGAATCGAAAGGGTGAGGCAGGATGGCGACGCAGACTGCGCAACCGGCGGCAGCGACGGCGGACGACGTACCTGACGTACCGGCGCACCTGACCCGCGACGACCGGGTCGAACTGCTCCGCACGATGCTCATGATGCGCGGCATCGAGCAGCGCGCGATGAGCCTCTACCGCCAGGGCAAGGTCCCCGGCTCCTTCTACGACGGCTACGGCCAGGAGGCCGTCTCGGCCGGCGCGACGTTCGCGATGGCGGCGGCCGATCGCATCTGCGCGCTGCATCGCGACCTCGCCGCCCACATCGTGCGCGGCACCGAGCCCGAGCGGATCCTCGCCCAGTACATGGGCCGCGCGACCGGCGTCACGGGCGGGCGCGACGGCAACGTCCACTTCGGCGACAGGGACCGCGGCGTCGTCGGGATGGTCTCGATGCTGCCCGACATGATGCTCGTCGCGACCGGCATGGCGATGGCGTTCAAGCTGCGCGGCGAGGCGCGCGCGGCGCTGACCTTCTTCGGCGACGGCTCGACCTCGCGCGGCGACTTCCACGAGGCGCTCAACTGGGCGGCCGTGCAGCGGCTGCCGGTGATCTTCGTGCTGGAGAACAACCAGTACGCCTACTCGACGCCGCTCGCGCGCCAGTTCGCCGTCGAGCCGATCGAGCGCGCGCGGGCGTACGGGATGCCGGGCGTGAGGGTCGACGGCAACGACGCCGAGGCGATGTTCGAGGTCACGCGCGCGGCGCGCGCCCGCGCGATCGACGGCGGCGGCCCGACGCTGATCGAGGCGGTCACGATGCGGATGCACGGCCACGCCGCGCACGACGACATGAGATACGTGCCGCCGCAGCTGCTCGAGCGCTGGCGCGAGCGCGACCCGATCGAGCTGCAGCAAAGACGGCTGACGGCGCTGGCGCCGCCGTTCGACGTCGCCGCGCTGAGCGACGCCGTGCAGGCCGAGGTCGACGCCGCGACCGAGCGCGCGCTGACCGCGCCGATGCCCGACCCGGCGACCGCGACCGACGGCGTCTTCGCCGTCGGCGAGGCGGTCCCGCTCGGCGACGGCCGGGCGCCCTGGAGCGGCTTCGCGCGGGAGTCCTGATGCCCGAGTTGACGTACCTGCAGGCGATCTCAGACGGGCTGCGCGACGAGATGCGCGCGGACGAGCGCGTCTTCGTGATGGGCGAGGACGTCGGCGAGTTCGGCGGCGCGTTCAAGGTCACAGACGGCTTCCTCGCGGAGTTCGGCGAGGGACGCGTGATGGACACGCCGCTGGCCGAGTCCGGCATCGTCGGGACCGCGGTCGGCGCCGCGGTCGTCGGCATGCGCCCGGTCTGCGAGATGCAGTTCTCCGACTTCGTCGCATGCGGCTTCGACCAGCTCGTCAACGTCGCGGGCAAGATGCACTACCGGCAGGGCCTCGCCGTCCCGATCACGGTGCGGCTGCCCAGCGGCGGCGGTTTCTCCGGCGGCCCGTTCCACTCGCAGAACCCGGAGGCGTGGTTCATGCACTCTCCAGGCATAAAGGTCGTCGCCCCTTCCAATCCCGAGGACGCGAAGGGAATGCTGATCGCGTCGATCCGCGACCCCAACCCGGTCGTCTACCTGGAACACAAGAACCTCTACCGGCGCGTCAAGGGCGAGGTGCCGGCGGGCGCGTACGAGACCGACTTCAGCGCCCGCGTCGCGCGCGCCGGCGACGAGCTGGTCGTGATCGCCTACGGCGCGATGGTGCACACGGCGCTGGAGGCGACCGCGCCGGAGCAGCTCGACGGCGCCGCGGTCGAGGTGCTGGACCTGCGCTCGCTCGTGCCGCTCGACGAGGAGGCGATCCTCGCGTCCGTGAAGAAGTGCTCGAAGGTCGTCGTGCTGGACGAGGCGAACTCGACCTGCGCCGCCGGCGCCCAGGTCGCGGCGCTGATCGCCGAGCGCGGCTTCGAGGACCTCGACGGGCCGGTCGTGCGGATCGCGACGCCGGACGTCCCGATCCCCTTCAGCCCGCCGCTGGAGCAGGCCGTCCTGCCGGGCGTGGAGCGCGTCAAGGAGGCGTGTCGTGACCTCCTCGCGTACTAAGCCCGCCACCGCCGCCGCTGGCCTGGTCGACGTCGAGATGCCGCAGATGGGCGTCTCAGTCGTCGAGGGGACGGTCGTCGAGTGGAAGGTCGCGATCGGCGAGGAGATCGCCGCCGAGCAGACGATCTGCGAGATCACGACCGACAAGATCGACACCGAGCTGCCGGCGCCCGCCAGCGGCGTGCTGCGCGAGATCGTCGTCGCCGTCGGCGAGACGGTCGAAGTCGGGACGGTGCTGGCGCGGATCGCGGCGGGCGAAGGTGCTGCGACGGCCGCCGCTCCCGCGCCCGCGATTGCGCCGGCCCAGGCGACGAACGGCAACGGCAACGGGCACAGCCGCCACTACTCGCCCGTCGTCACGCGAATCGCTGCGGAGCACCACGTCGACCTGACGCAGGTCGCCGGCACCGGCCGCGACGGCCGCGTCCGCAAGCAGGACGTGCTCGCGTTCGTCGCGCAGGCGGCGCCCGCCGCGGATCCGCCGCTGCACATCGAGAGCCCGTACAGGCCGGATCCGGCGCCGGAGGCGAACGGCTCCGGCACGCTCTCGCGCATGCGCCGCCAGATCGGCGAGCACATGAAGCGGTCGCTGGAGACCGCGGCGACCTGCACGACCTGGATGGAGGTCGACATGGGGCGCGTCGAGCACGCGCGCAAGCAGGCGCGCGTCGGCGACCTCAGCGGGATCACCGCGCTGCCGATCGTCGCGCGCGCGACGATCGAGGCGCTGCACGAGTTCCCCGCGCTGAACGCGACGCTCGACGGCGAGCGCTACGAGCAGCACCGCCGCATCCATCTCGGCATCGCCGTCAGCCTCGGCAGGGAGGGCGGCCTGATCGTCCCCGTGATCCGCGACGCGCAGGAGCTGTCGGCCGAGGGGCTCGCGACGCGGATCATGGATCTGGCCAAGCGCGCGCGCTCCGGCAGGCTCGCGCCGGACGAGGTCCACGGCGGCACGTTCACGATCACCAACCCCGGTCAGCACGGCTCGATCATGGCGACGCCGGTGATCAACCAGCCGCAGGTCGCGATCCTCGATCTCGAGGCGATCGTCAAGCGGCCTATCGTTGTCAGCGACGATGACGGCAACGACATGATCGCGATCCGCCCGCAGACGATCCTCGGACTCTCCTGGGATCACCGCGCGCTCGACGGCGTGCTCGCCGCGCAGTTCCTCGGCGCGGTGCGACGGCGGCTGGAACGCTGGGAGCGAAGCTGAATGGGACACAAGCCGGTGAAGGAGACGCTCTGGGTCGTCAGACTCGGAGTCGTCGCGTACGAGGAAGCGCTCCAGCTGCAGGAGGCGCTGCGCGTCAAGCGCCAGGACGGCGAGCTGCCCGACGTGCTGCTGCTGCTGGAGCACCCGCCGGTCTACACGCGCGGGCGCCGCTCCAGAGACGGCGAGCTGTCGTTCGCCCCGGAGTGGTACGCCGAGCAGGGCGTCGAGATCGTGACGGTGCCGCGCGGCGGCCTGCTGACCTACCACGGCCCCGGCCAGCTGGTCGGCTACCCGATCGTGCGGGTCAAGGAGGTGAGAGCGCACGTGCACCTGCTGGAGCAGACGCTCGTCGACGCGCTCGCCGACGAGGGGATCGCCGCGCACGCGCGCGAGGACGACGGCCCCGCCTACATGGGCGTGTGGGTCGACGGCGAGCGCAAGCTGGCGTCGGTCGGCGTGCACGTCGCGCAGCACGTCTCGACGCACGGCTTCGCCGCCAACGTCGACAACGACATGCGGCCGTGGGAGTGGGTCACGGCCTGTGGCCTGCCCGGCGTGACGATGACCTCGATCGCCGACGAGCGCGGCGAGACGGCCCGCACGCACCCGCCCGCGAGCGAGCCGCTGGCGCTCACGCGCGAGCCCTCCGCGACGGTCGAGCGCTTCTCCGCGCACGTCGTCAGACGCTTCTCGGAGCGCTTCGGCGTGCGCGCGGTCGAGGTCGACCGCGGCGCGCTCGGGGTCGAGCTGCCCGAGCCGGAGCCGGCGGCGGGCTGACCCTCCCTCGGCACCCGCAAGCGGGTCGTGAAGCGCCGGAAAACGCCGCGCTGGAGCCCGGAACGTCGTTCGCGCAGCGGTGTACTAGCCTTAGCGGATCGTGAGCGCGACTGACGAACGCAAGCATCAGACCCGCTCCCGCTCGAATCCCGGCGGGATGGACGTGCTGAAGGTGCTCGGCCCCGACGTGCGCCCGTTCCGCGAGCGCAAGCCGTCGTGGTTCAAGGTGCCGGCCCCGGGTGGCCCCAAGCACCGCGAGCTGACGAGAATGATCAAGGCGGAGAACCTCAACACCGTGTGTGTCGAGGCGGCCTGCCCGAACGTCGGCGAGTGCTGGGAGCGTGGCACCGCGACGTTCATGATCCTCGGCGAGACCTGCACGCGCCGCTGCGGCTTCTGCAACGTGCAGACCGGCAAGCCGACCTGGAACGACCCGCTCGAGCCGGCCCGCGTCGCCCGCTCGGTCGCGAAGATGGGGCTGCGCCACGCGGTCATCACGTCGGTCGACCGCGACGACCTGCCGGACTACGGCGCCTCCGCCTTCGTCGGCACGATCCGCTCGATCCGGATGCAGGCGCCGGACTGCAAGGTCGAGGTGCTGACGCCCGACTTCCGCGGCCAGGAGATGCCGCTGGCGAAGGTGATCGCCGAGCGCCCGGACGTCTTCAACCACAACTGCGAGGTCGTCCCGCGCCTCTACCCCGTCGCCCGTCGCGGCTCGAAGTTCCTGCGCTCGGCGCGGGTGCTGAGAAACGCGAAGCTGATGGGCGGCGACGAGGTGACGACGAAGTCGGGCCTGATGGTCGGCCTGGGCGAGACGTTCGAGGAGATGGTCGAGACGTTCGAGATCCTGCGCGAGCACCACGTGCAGGTCCTCACGGTCGGCCAGTATCTGCGCCCGACCGAGCGCCACCTGCCGGTCGTGCGCTACTGGCACCCGGACGAGTTCAAGGCGCTGGAGGACGCGGCCTACAAGCTCGGCTTCGACCACATCGCCGCCGGCCCGCTCGTGCGCTCCTCGTACCACGCCGACCAGCACGTCCCGCAGCAGCAGCCCGGCGTCGGGCCGCTCGCCGCGTAGTAGCCTGCGGCTCCGCGGGTTTCCGGCGCGCACGCGGCGACGCGACGCGCGGTCGTGGAGCCCGCACCGCCGCACCGCGACGCACGTGCTCCCGCTCAAGGACAACCTCCCGACCGATCGTCTGCCGATCGTCACGATCGCGTTGATCGCGGCGAACGTCGCGGCCTGGTTCGTGCTGCACGACGGCGGCTTCCTCGTGCTGCTCGTCGACGTGCTGTTCATGTGGTGGTTCGGCCCCAGCGTCGAGGACTCGATGTCGCGTCCGCGCTTTGCGCTGCTGTGCCTGCTCGGCGGCGGCGTCGCGTTCGGCCTGCAGGCGCTGCTGGACGGCGACGCGGTCGCGCCGGCGGCGACGGTCGGGGCGATGGGCGCGGTCGCGGCAGTGCTCGGCGGCTACGCCGTCCTGTACGCGCGCGCCCGCGTCCTCAGCGTCGTCCCGCTGCCGCTGCTGGCCGGGCTCGTCGAACTGCCGGCGCTGGTCCTGCTGGCCGTGTGGTTCGCGCTGCAGGCGCTGCTGGCGGCGACGTCGCTCGGCGACGTCGCCGGTGACGGCGGGGCCGCGTTCCTCGCCCAACTCGGCGGCTTCGGCGTCGGCCTGCTTGCGATCAAGTTGCTCGTGCAGCGACCGAAGCCGATTCCCGCCCATGCTCGCGGCGCGCTCTCGTGAACACGAGAAACGCGATTCTGGGCGCGTCGCTGGCGTTCATCGCCGTGCTCGCGTTCCTGACGCTGCGTGACCTCGTCGTGAACGGGGTCACGGCGCTCGGGGTCGTGTCCGTCCCGGTCGTCGCGATATTGGCGATCGGCGTGATCGGGGCGATGGGTCAGCCGCCGCGCAGATAGCGCGCCGGCGCGCCGCTTTCGCGGCGTCGAGTTGACAACCTAAGAGCATTAGGTAATCTCCTAAGAACATTCGGAGATGACTTGGAGGTTCCCCATGCGCACCACGAGAGTGACCGAGCAGATCGCCCAGCTGACCCGCTTCGGCCTGATGAACGCCTACCTCGTGCGCGAGGACGACGGCTTCACGCTCGTCGACACGATGGCGGCGGGCAGCGCCGGCGGCCTGGTGGGCGCGGCCGCCGAACTGGGCGCGCCGATCCGCCGGATCGTGCTGACGCACGGCCACGGCGACCACACCGGCTCGCTCGACGCGCTGCGCGCCCGACTCGGCGACGCGGTCGAGGTGCTGATCCCCGCTCGCGACGCACGCATCCTCGCCGGCGACAGAACGTTCGATCCCGGCGAGAGCACGCGCAAGCTCAGAGGCACCTGGTCGAAGGTCGCCACGCAGCCCGACGTGCTGCTGGCGCCGGGCGACCGCGTCGGCAGCCTCGAGGTCGTCGCCAGTCCCGGCCACACGCCCGGGCACGTCGCGCTGCTGGACACCCGCGACCGCGCGCTGATCTGCGGCGACGCCTTCAGCACGATCGGCGGCACGACCGTCGCTGGCGCCGGCAACTGGCGCTTCCCGCTCGTCGCGTTCGGGACCTGGGACGGGGAGCGGGCGTTGCAGAGCGCGCGCGAGCTGCGCGCGCTGGAGCCGACGCTGCTGGCGCCCGGCCACGGCCGCGCGGTGCCGGCGCCGGCGCGCGCGATCGACGAGGCGCTGGCGAAGGCGGCGCGCTGATGGCCCGCGCCGGTCTCACCCCCGCCGCCGTCGTCGACGCAGCCGCCGCGCTCGCCGACGCCGACGGCCTCGACGCACTCACGCTCGCACGGCTCGCCGCCGCGCTCGGCGTGCGCACGCCGTCGCTCTACAGCCACGTCGGTGGGCTCGACGACCTGCGCCGCCGGCTCGGCGCGCGCGGCGCCGCCGAACTGGCCGAGGTCGTCGGCGGCGCGGCCGTCGGCAAGGCGCGCGGCGACGCGCTGCGAGCGGCCGCGGACGCCTACCGCGCCTACGCGCTGGCGCATCCCGGCACATATCTGGCCTTGCAGCAACCGCCGGATCCCGACGACCCCGATGCCGTCGCGGCCGGCAGCGCGGCGGTCGGGGTCTTCGCCGCGCTGCTGTCCGGCTACGGCCTGGAGGGATCGGACGCGATCCACGCGATCCGCGGCGTGCGCAGCGCGTTGCACGGCTTCGTCGCGATCGAGACGAGCGGTGGCTTCGGGATGGCGGAGGAGGTCGACGAGAGCTTCGCGCGGCTCGTGGCGCTGCTCGACAGAGGGCTCAGCTCGGCGTGACGCCCGGCGGTCGGTCTCCTCGTCGGGCTGCTCGCCGGCGCCTCAATTCGCGGTGACGCCCGGGCGCTGCGCCAGCGGGGTCGGCCTGCCATCCTCTCTCGCGTGTCCGTCCATCGCGGCAGACGGCGCCGCGGGCGCTCCTTGCGCCTGGGTTGGACCGCGCTCGCGTGCGCGGTCGCGCTCGTCGTCGCGGGCGGCTTCGTCGCGCTGCGCAGCGACCGGCTCGACACCGCCGCGGGCGGTCGCGGCGGCCCGATGGGACCGGCGCCCGCAGCCGCCGCCACCGGCAGCGGCCCGCTCGCAGACGCTCCGCCGACGCCGCAGCCGCACGACTGGGCGCGGATCCCCTCGCCCGACACGGTCGTCACGACGAGACTGCGCAAGCCGCCGCGCAGCGGCCTGCTCGTCGACGCGGCCACGGGTCGCGTGCTGTGGCGCGACGAGCCGGAGCTGCGACTGCCGATCGCCAGCGTCACGAAGATGATGACCGCGCTGCTTGTCGCGGAGCGCACGAGCCCGCGCGATCCGGTCCCGATCACGCCCGAGGCGCTCGCCTACGCCGGCTCCGGCGTCGGCATGCTGCCGAGAGGCCGTCGCGTGCAGGCCGAGACGCTGCTGTACGGGCTGCTGCTGCCGTCCGGCAACGACGCCGCGATCGCGCTCGCGCAACACATCGCCGGCAGCGTGCCGAGATTCGTGCGGTTGATGAACGCGCGTGCGCGTGAACTCGGCCTCAGCTGCACCCGCTTCGCCTCCCCCTCCGGCATCGTCGACCGCGGCAACTGGTCGTGCGCGCCGGACCTCGCGCTGCTGGCGCACGAACTGCTGAGCAAGCCGCGCCTCGCGCGCGTGGTGCGCACGCGGCTGACGGCGATGCCGCTGCCGATCAGAGGCGGCAGAGTCTGGCTCGCCAACCACAACCCGCTGCTGCTGGCCGGCTACCCCGGCGTCGACGGCGTCAAGACCGGCTTCACCGACGCCGCCGGCCGCTGCTTCGTCGGCGCCGCCCACCGCGGCGACAAGAGACTGATCGTCGTCCTGCTCGACTCCCCGGATCCCGGCAAACAGGCCGCGCGCTTGCTTGACGCAGGCTTTGCTGCATTAGCGAACACCCCTACGCACAATTGACACACTTTCCACGATAAATAGCGGCGACAGATGAACACCCCGGGCGGGAGGAGGCGATCGGGCACTGCCGGGTTGGAGTCTCGCGGCCGGTATCGTGCTCGGCCAGGAGATTTGGCCAGCCAGCCAGGAAGGAGCGACGTGGATCTCAACGACACGCCAGAGCAGGCCGCATACCGCAGCGAGGTGCGGGCGTGGCTCGACCAGAACGCCTCGCACGCGCCGCATGAGCGGGGGACCGGCGACGATGCGGAGGCGGTTGCCGCGCATCGCGCGTGGCAACGGCGGCTGGCGGAGGCGCGCTACGTCGGCGTCACCTGGCCGGCGGAGCACGGCGGCGGCGGCCGCGGACCGCTGGAGCAGGTGATCGTCAACCAGGAGATCTCGCGCAAGGGCGTGCCCGGGATCCTCGACGTGATCGGCGTCGGGATGCTCGGCCCGACGATCATCGCGCACGGCAACGACGCGCAGAAGCAGCGCTACCTCGGCCCGATGCTGCACGGCGACGAGGTCTGGTGCCAGCTCTTCTCCGAGCCCGCGGCCGGCTCGGACCTCGCCGGCGTGCAGTGCCGCGCCAAGCGCGACGACGACGGTGGCTGGCGGATCACGGGCCAGAAGGTCTGGACGACGAACGCGCAGTTCTCCGCCTTCGGCCTGATCCTCGCGCGCACCGACGCCGACGTCGCCAAGCACAAGGGCCTGACGATGTTCATCGTGCCGATGGACGCCGCCGGCGTCACGATCGTGCCGCTGCGCCAGATCTCCGGCGAGCCCGAGTTCAACGAGGTCTTCTTCGACGACGTGCGGCTGGAGCCCGGCAGCGAGGTCGGCGCCGTCAACGGCGGCTGGGGCGTCGCGCTGACGACGCTGATGTTCGAACGCCTGACGATCGGCGCCGGCAGCGAGGGCCTCGGCTACCGCGCCGACCGCTTCGCCGCGGCGCTCGCCTCCGACGAGGCTGCCTCGGCGGACTCCGAGGTGCGGCGGGAGTTCGGCGAGCTGGCGAGCGAACTGCTCGCGCTGCGCTTCAACGGCTACCGCCTCTTGACGGCGCTCAGCCGCGGCCAGATCCCCGGCCCGGAGGCCGGGCTCGGCAAGGTCACGGCGGTCAACGCCGCGATCGCGGCCGGCGACCTGATCGCCGACGTGCTCGGGCCCGACGCGCTCGCCGAAGGCGAGTGGGCGGACCTGATCTCGTTCCTGCCGGGCCTCAAGTCGGCCGGCGGCACCGAGGAGATCCTGCGCAACACGATCGGCGAGCGCGTGCTCGGGCTGCCACCCGAACCACGGCTGGACAAGGGCGTCCCGTTCTCGGAGCTGCGCGCCAAGGAGCGCCAGGAGGTGAAGGCATGAACTTCGAGCTGTCGGACGAGCAGGTCTTCCTGCGCGAGGCCGCGCGTGACGCGCTCGGCCGTGTCAGAACGGTCGAGGCCGCGCGCGCGGCCCTGGAGGGCGAGGCGCTGCCGGACCTGTGGCCGACGGCGTCGCAGGCGGGCTGGACGGGCCTGCTGATCGACGAGCAGCATGGCGGCGCGGAGTTGGGCGCGCTCGACGCGATGCTCGTGATGGCCGAGGCCGGGCGCGTGCTGGCGTCCGTCGCGCTGCTCGGGCACCTGCCCGCGACGGCGCTGCTGAACGTGGACGGGCAGCATCCGAAGCTGCTCGCGGCGCTCGCCGCCGGTGAGCAGCGGGCGGCGTTCGTGCCGCTGCGTCCCGGCGACGACCGCGATCCGGCGTGGACGGCCGAGCCGCGCGGCGGCAAGCGCCGCGCGGCCGCGCCGACCGTCGGCCCGCTCGCGAGCGGCGACGACGCGGAGGGCGGTCGCTATGACGCGACCGTCAGCGGCGAGGTCGCCTGGGTGCCGGACGCGCCGGGTGCCGACGTGCTCGTCGTGGTCGCGCTCGACGGCGACACGCCGGTCGCGCTGCTGGTCGGCGGTGACGCCGACGGCACTCCGGCCCGGGGCGTCAGCGTCGAGCCGACGACGGCGTACGACGCGACGCGCGCGCTCGGCCACGTCACGCTCGACGGTGCGCGCGCTCGGCGCCTGCAGGTCGGCGCCGACGAGCTGGCGGCGGCCTGGTACCTGACGCATGCGCTGATCGCGGCCGAGTCGCTCGGCACGGTCGAGGAGTCGCTGACGCGATCGCTCGAGTACGCGAAGGAGCGTTACACGTTCGGCCGCGCGATCGGCTCCTACCAGGCGGTCAAGCACGCGCTGACAGAGGTGCTGCGGCGGCAGGAGAACGTGCGCTCGCTGCTCTACTACGCCGGCTGGGCGCGGCAGGACGCGCCGGCCGAATTCGCGGTTGCGGCCAGCGCCGCACGCTCGGCCGCGGGTGCGGCGCTCGACTACGCCGCGCGCGAGCTGATCTCCGTCCACGGCGGGATCGGCGCCACCTGGGAGCACGACGCGCCGCTGTTCTTCCGCCGCGCGCAGCTGTCGCGACGGCTGCTCGGCGGCACGGGAGACGCGACCGACCGCGTCGCCTCCGAGCTGCTCGCCGCGGCGCACGCGACGGCGTAGCGATGTCTGCCAGCGGCCCGTCCGGGGCCGCTGGCAACGTTCGCCGTCATGAGCGACGACGACATCATCATCACCACGATGAACGACCTGCCCGGCTACGAGATCGTGGAGGTGTACGGCGAGGTGTTCGGCCTCGTCGTGCGGGCGCGCAACGCGTTCGGCAACATCGGCGCGTCCTTCCGCACGATCGCCGGCGGCGAGGTGAAGGGCTACACGAAGCTGCTGACCGAGTCGCGCAACCACGCCGTCGAGCGGCTGAAGGAAGCCGCCGGCGAGCATGGCGCCAACGCCGTCATCGCGATGCGCTTCGACTGCAACGACATCGGCAACGTGATGAGCGAGGTCGCCGCCTACGGCACCGCCGTGACCGTGCGGCGCGCGTACGCGAACCCGGCCTGAGCCCAAGCGGCAGAAGCCGGCGGGAAGCGGCGGGCAAAGAGGTGAGGACCGAAGGGTTACTGCTGTAGAGCCGCAGTAGACCTTCGGTGCTCGCCGCCGCCGGCGACGTGCGGCCCCGCCGCCGCGACCGCCCCTACGGCTGCACGAAGATCCGGACCGTCTGCGGCGTCGCCGCCGCGAAGTCCTCGCGGAACTCGGCGTCGGTCGCCCATGTGCGCTTGGGGACCAGGCGGCGCACCATCGTCAGCGCCAGCGATCTGTCGGCGAACGGGTACGGCGAGAAGCGCAGACGCCAGGGACCGAGCGGGTCGATCGTGACGCGCAATCTGCCGCCGCCCTCGATCGGGACGTCCTCCGCGGCACCGCGCGCCGTGCCGCTCTCGAGGTCGCCGAGGCCGCAGAAGAGCGAGACGAGGTCGGCGACCTGCAGCAGCGCATAGTCGTGCCAGCGCTCCTCCTCGGAGACGTCGAGTTGCGCCGCGAGCGCGGCCTGGCGCTCCTCCTCCTGGTCGCAGAAGACGTCGGCCATCGCGCGCAGGTCCGGATCGAGTCTCATCTCGCCCGCGGGGACGACGCCGTAGCGGCGGCGGTAGAGGCCGCTCATGTGCATCGAGACGAGCAGCCCCGCGTACGGGTCCTCGTCGCAGACGACCTCGACGCCGGCGCGGTAGAAGGCGAGGTGCGGCGCAACCGCGACGCCGAGGAAGTTCTGCGGCGCACCGCTGTCGGGATCGATCCGCGGGCGCCGGTCCCAGACGCTCCAGCCGTCGTCGTGGCGCGTCGCCGCGAGCACCGCCGACGCGTGGCGGGCCGGCCGCGTGAACCCCTCCCCGCCCCACGCGGCGACGAGCTGCCCGGCGAGATCGCCGTGGTCGGGCTGCAGGACGATCTGCCAGGCGTCGCCGGCGTCGCGAACGAGCATGGTGCGAGCCTACCCCGCGCGACGGTCCGCGCGCGCTCATGGAGCGTTTACGCGCCGTTGCAAGGGGCAGCATCAGCCTCGATGTCAGTAGGTTCCGCCGCCGTGCTGCAGTGCCGCGATCTCCACCTCCGCTATGGCTCCGTGGTCGCGCTCGACGGCCTCTCGCTCGACGTCGAGCCGGGCCGCATGACCGGCTTCGTCGGGCCCAACGGCGCCGGCAAGACGAGCACGATGCGAATCGTCCTCGGGGTGCTCGGGGCCGACAGCGGGACGGTCAGCTGGAACGGCCGGCCGCTCGACGCCGACGACCGCCGCCGCTTCGGCTACATGCCGGAGGAGCGCGGCCTCTACCCGAAGATGCGGATCGCCGACCAGCTCGTCTACCTCGCCCGCCTGCACGGGCTCGACGGCACGCAGGCGCGCCGCGCGACCGACGACCTGCTCGACCGGCTCGGCCTCGCGGACCGCGCCCGCGACGAGCTGGAGTCGCTCTCGCTCGGCAACCAGCAGCGCGTCCAGCTCGCCGCCGCGCTCGTCCACGGCCCCGACCTGCTGGTGCTCGACGAGCCGTTCTCCGGCCTCGACCCGATCGGCGTCGACGTGCTCGCCGGGGTCCTGCGCGAGGAGGTCGAGCGCGGCGCGCCGGTGCTCTTCTCCTCCCACCAGCTCGAGCTGGTCGAGCGCCTCTGCGACACCGTCGCGATCGTCAAGGACGGCCGCATCGTCGCGGCCGGCGGGGTCGAGGAGCTGCGCCGCGAGCACCGCCGCCGGATGGTCCGCGTCGAACTGGAAGGCGACGACGGGCGCGCGGGGAACGCCGGTTGGCTCGCCGGCCTGCCCGGTGTCGAGGTCGTTCCGCGCGCCGGCGACGGCGAGCGCGGCGTGCTGGTCGCGCTGGCCGACGACGCCGACGCACAGCACGTGCTCGACCGCGCCCGCGCCACCGGGCCGGTGGCGCACTTCAGCTTCGTGCTGCCGACGCTCAGCGAGCTGTTCCGCGAGGTCGTGACCGACGCACCGGCGGCCGGTGAGACCAACGCACGCGCGCGTGACGCGCCGGCTCCAGCGGCGGCGCGGGCATGAGCGAGCGACCGACGAGGTCGCAGCGATGAGCGACCGCGGCATCGGCCCGTGCCCGGCGAGGCCGGCCGCATGAGCGTCGGCAACGGCGGGCGCAGCAGCGTCAACCCCCGCTGGCTCGTCGCCCGCCGCGAGCTGACCGAGCGCGCGCGCAGCCGCGCGTTCCAGATCGGCACCGCCGTCCAGATCGTCGCGATCCTGATCGTGCTCGCGATCGCCGCCTTCACCGGCGGCGGCGAGGACACGAAGAAGGTCGCGCTCGTCGGCGCGGCCTCGCAGCCGTACGCGCAGGCGCTGCAGGACGCCGGCCCCGCGCTCGACGCGACGATCGAGACGCCGTCCTACGACGACGCGGCCGCCGCCAGACGCGCGGTCGACGACGGCGACGTCGACGCCGCGGTCGTCGACGGCAGCCAGATCTTCGTCAAGGACGATCCCGACGACACGCTCGCCGCGGCCGTGCAGGCGACGCGCCGTCAGCTGGCGCTGCGCGACGCGCTCGACAGAGCCGGCGTCCCGCCCGCGCAGCTCAACAGCGCGCTCGACCCGCCGCCGCTGCGGGTGCGGGTGCTCGAACCCGGCAACGCGGATCGCGGCGCGCGCCAGACGATCGCGTTCGTCGCGGTGCTGCTGCTGTACATGGCGATCTTCACCTACGGCCTGTGGGTCGCGGGAGGGATCGTCGAAGAGAAGGCCTCGCGCGTGATCGAGGTCGTGTTGAGCGCGATCAGGCCGCGCGAGCTGCTGGCCGGCAAGATCGTCGGCCTCGGCGTGCTCGGGGTCGCGCAGTTCCTGCTCGTGATCGCCGTCGGGCTGCTCGGCGCGAGCCTGCTCAACGCCGTCGACCTGCCGCACGTGACGGTCGGCTGGGTCGCGATCGTCGCGCTCTGGTTCCTGCTCGGCTACGCGCTCTACGCCTGCGTCTACGCGGTCGCCGGCGCGCTCGTCTCGCGCCAGGAGGACCTGCAGTCGAGCACCGGCGCGCTCAACATGGTCGTGGTCGGCTCCTACATCCTCTCGTTCGTCGCGCTGCAGGACCCCGACGGCGGGCTGATGACGACATTGTCGTTCCTTCCGCCGAGCGCGCCGATGGCGATGCCGGCGCGCTGGCTGGTGAGCGACGTGCCGCTGTGGCAGCTGCTCGTCTCGATCGCGATCAACCTCCTCAGCACGGTGCTGCTGCTGCGGCTGGCGACGACGGTCTACTCGCGCGCGGCGCTGCGGATCGGGCCGAAGCTGTCGCTGCGCGGCATGCTCGCGCGCGGCACGGCGTAGATCGCGCGCGCGACATGGCGAACAAGCAGCTGGAGCAGGCGGGCAACCAGCAGCTGCTGCAAGGGCGGACCAGGGGCGGTGCGGAGTCCACTTCCGCACCGCCCTGTCCTCCCGCCCTCACGGTGAGGCCACCTACCGCCGTGCTCTCGTCCGCGCCGCCGGCACCGTGAGTCTCTTGACGAGCGTGTTCGCGCCCGGCGCTGTCACCGTTACCCGGTAACTGCCGCCGCTCAATCTCCCCGGCAGCGCGAATCTCACCGCGCCCGCTCTGCGCGCGACCGCTCTGAGGCGCCCGGCGCCGGTGCAGACGGTGCGCCGCGGTCTGCGTCGCTGCGTCGTGCAGCGCTCCAGCCGCGCCGTCACCGTGACAGGCGCGCTCGTGCTCAGCGTCAGCGTTCGCCCTCTCAGCCCCAGTCTCGACAGCACCGGCGCTGCCGGCTGCTGCGGCTGCGGCTGAACAGGAGGCGGCTGCACTGCCGGCGGCACCGGCGGGGTCTGCGGCAGCACCGGCGCCGGCGGCGGCGTCGCCTCCCAGTCGACCTGCAGCAGCACCTCGTAGCCGTCCATCCAGCCGACGTCGGTGTTGGAGTTGCCGTTCGTCAGCTCCGGGTGCAGGAACGACGCGGCCGGCGCGCTGAGGTCGAACGTGCCGTGCGTGCCGAAGTCGTGCACCGGCAGCGAACCCGGCCCGACGGCGCTGACGACGACGATGTCGTTGTACTGGCCGCCGCGGCGGTTGGGATCGAGGCCCGTGCTGGCCGGCAGGTCCAGCGGCACGGTCGTGACCGCGTTCGGCGCCGGCGTGAAGATCGGCCCGCTGCTGCGATGCGTGCAGCAGAGCCCGCTGCCGGAGCTGATGATCGAGATCCGCAGCGGCGCGGGATTGGCGCCCGAGCGCACGCGCGCGGCGGTCACTCTGCCGTCGCCGCCCGGCACGTAGGTCGAGGCCGTCGTCAGCGGCGCCGCGAACCACATGCACGACGTGACGTTCGTCGCCAGCAGCTGTATCCCGCCGCCGAAGCCCGGATACGGGCGCGCCTCGCAGCCGAACGGGAGGTTCGCTGTCTGGTCGAGTCTGCTGCCGAAGGTGACGGCGCCGGCGCCGCCTGTCGCCGGGCCAGCCAGACCGAGCGCAAGCGCGGCGAACGCGGCCGCGAGCACGAGTGCGCGTCGCATCAGCAGCCGCCCGCCTTCGCGAGCGGGAAGGTGCGGCGGCGCCGGTGGACGGGTGGACACGGGCACTACACGCCTCCTTGCGGGCGGGATCTACGTGGAAACTGCGTAGGCGCTGCGGGTACTCTCAGGCGGCGATGAGCGCGCGCACGGAAGCGATGGAGCAGCGGCTGGTGACCCTCGTCGGCGACGCCTACGGGTTCGCCGACCTGGACGAGTTCCGCCACGGGATCCTGCCGCTGCTGCGCGAGGCGGTGCCGAACGACTACGCCGCCTACAACGAGGTCGACGACGACCCGGAGCGGATGATCGGGATCTCCGAGCCCGTGCTGCCGGCCGACCTGCCGGTGCGCTGGGCGCGACTGGCGCACCAGCATCCGGTGCTCGAATACGTGCGTCGCACACGCGACGGCCGGCCGCGCCGGATATCGGACTTCGTCGACCACGAGACGTTCCAGCGGACCGCGCTCTACCGCGAGATCTACCAGCCGATCGGGGTCGCGACGCAGGTCGCGTTCACGCTCCCGTCGCGCCCGCCGGTCGTCGTCGGGATCGCGCTCAGCCGCGGGCCGGAGGACTTCAGCGACGACGAGTGCACGCTGCTCTCGCAGGCCCGTCCGCACCTGATCCAGGCGTACCGCACGATCGAGCTGTCGACCGCGCGGGCGGCGACGCTGGCGGCCCTGGAGCGGGGCCTCGACGCGCTCACGAACCCAGTGCTGGTGGTCGATTCCCACGGTCGCGTGAACTTCGCGACCGACGCCGCGCGGCTGCTGCTGGCCGACCGCCTCGACCTCGACGAGCAGTTCTCGCGCCTGCCGCAGCCGCTGATCGACGCGCTCGCCCGGCGCGGTGCGCGCAGCGGCGGGACGCCGCCGACGGAGCCGCTGCTGCTGGGCGCCGGCGAGACGGCGCTGACCGTCCGCGTGCTGCCCGGGCCCGACGGCGACGGCACCACGATCCTGCTGCTGGAACCGGGTACCGGCGGCATGAGCGCGACCGCGCTGCAGGGGCTCGGGCTGACGGCGCGCGAGGCCGAGGCGCTGCGCTGGATCGCGCTCGGCCGCTCCGGCCCGGAGGCCGCCACGCTGATGGGGATCTCGCCGCGCACGGTCGAGAAGCACCTCCAGCACGTGCACGCCAAGCTCGGCGTCGCGACCAGCTCGCAGGCCGCCGCGACCGCCTGGGCGGCGGTCGGCGTACGGCATCCGCGCGGCCGCTGAAGGCACACGCCGGGTCTCCTGCTGCGCGCTCACGAGGTTGAAGGGTCGCGCGTCTGAAGGGGTCCCACCAGAGGTCAGAAGTGGGTACGCGGTCGCCCGCCGCCGGGCCCGCGTGGCGATGCGGCCTGCTAATGATGGATCGACGCTGCGAAGGAGCGACGAAGGCGTGGATCACGGACAGGACCACGAGGGCGAGCAGGACCGGCGCGGTCAGCGGCCGGCGGGTGCGGGCGGGCGGGCGGACGCGGCGCACCGGACGGGCATGGGCGCGCGCGAGCTGCTGCCGTTGCGCGTCGCCTGCCTCATCGGTCTCGCCGACTCGCTCGTCGCGCTGATGACGGCGCTGCTGTCGCGGCCGGATCCGGTCAGCGTCGTCTGCGGGATCGGCTTCGTCGCCGCCTGGACGGCGGCGCTGGCGACCGCCTCCCGCTGGGCCGCGCCCGTCGCCGCGCGCGCATGGCTGCTGGTGCCGCTCGGCGTCGTCGCGCTCGTGCCGGCGCTGTTCGACGGCGGCTATCCCGGCAACCTCGCGACGCAGCCGATGTGGATCGTGCTCGTCGCGGCGGCGCTCGCCGGCTGGCGCGTGACGGTCGCGACCGGCGCCGCGCTCGCACTCGGCAAGCTCGCGGTCTTCGTCGTGACCGGCACCTCGCTGACCGGCCTGCTGCCCGGCGGCGGCGAGCCGGACGAAGCGACGACCGCGACGCTCGCCCCGCTCGCAATCGCCCTGCTCGGCCTCGTCGGCGTGGCGGCACTGCGGCGGGTGCAGGCGGCGATGGGCGCGGCGACGGCAGCGGCGCCTGCGGCAATGGGACCGGCATCAGCGGCGGCGACCGCCCACCCGACACCGGCGGCCGCGGCGCGCACGGCGCCGGCCCCCGCGCCTACCCGCTCGCCACGGCTCAGCCCGGCCGAAGAGGCCGTCGTCGGCCTGCTCGCCGACGGGTTGACGCCGAAGCAGATCGCACACGTGCGCGGGACGTCGCTGGCGACGGTCCGCACGCAGATCAAGCGCGCGAAACGCACGACGCAGGCGCGCACGCTCGACGAACTGGTGGCGAGCGGATGGCGCCCGACCTGAGGCGCACCAACCACTCGCGCGCGCTGCCGGCCGGGTTCGGCCGCGGTCCGAGCGATGCCGTGGAGGCCGCGGGCGACACAGCGGCGGATCCGCGCCCGGCCGATGCCGCCGCACCGGATCCGCGGCGGGTCGGCGGCGCCGTCCCCGAGCCGCGCCTGGCCGCCGCCGACAGCGTGCGCTTCGCCGCGTTCGAGGCCGGGCTGCTCGGCGTCGCGGCGGCGACCGTCTACGCGCTGACGCTCGTGCTGCTGCGGGCAAGCGGCGCGGCGGCGGTGTTCGGCGCCGGCTGCTGCGCGCTGCTGCTGATCGCGCTCGCGGTCGCCGCGCGCGATCCCGCGGTCGCGTTCGTGACGCTGCAGCGCCGCCCGATCGTCGTGCCGGCGCTCGGCGCAATCGCGGGGCTCTCACTCGCCGCGCTCGGTCCCGACAACCGCCTGCTGTTCCTGCCGATCCTGCTGCTCCTCGCCGCGCTCGGCATGACCGCCAGCCCGCGTCGCGCGCTCGCCGCGAGCGCGCTCGCGACCGCCGGCCTGCTCATGCCGCTGCTCGCCGATCCCGACGCGATCAGCGACCGCCGGCTGCTGGTCCTGACCGCCGCGG
This sequence comes from Conexibacter sp. CPCC 206217, assembly GCF_030646165.1. Taxonomy (GTDB): domain Bacteria; phylum Actinomycetota; class Thermoleophilia; order Solirubrobacterales; family Solirubrobacteraceae; genus Conexibacter. The sequence continues at coordinate 49,978 of NZ_JAUTDO010000014.1, forward strand.
GTCTGCTCGCGATCCCACCCCTGCTGGCCGCCCTCGTCGCCCGCGCCGGACGAGCGACGACACGAGACGAGCCGGTCCCACCGAACACCGCAGGTTCGATGTCGTCTGACGACATCGAACCTGTCCTCTTCCTCGCGGACGCGCCGCCGAGACCGGCCGCGACCGACGGGTCGCCGCTGACTCCGCGCCAACTCGAAGCGGTCGCGCTGACGGCGGCGGGGCTGCGGCATGCGGAGATCGCGGAGCGGCTGGGGGTGTCGATCCACCAGGTGCGGCGGTTGCTGCGGCAGGGGCGCGAGCGCGTTGACGCGAGCACCACACGCGAGCTGGTCGCGTGGGCGATGATGCGGGGGATCGTCGGTCCTGAGACCGAAGCGAGACCCTCGGACGACTGACGCGGGGGTCCAGATCCACTTTGATGTGCGCCGATGCACGCACGGACACCGAATCGGAGGAGGCACTCCATGCGTTTCAAGTCGACACTGCTCGCGGTCAGCGCGGTCGGCGCAATCGCATTTGCAGGTTGCGGCGGCGACTCGGCCGAGGACACGGTCAACACGCTGAGACAGCAGGGCCAGGCGCTGCAGGAGAAGGGCAGAGCGCTGCAGCAGAAGGCGAGAGACCTCGCGCAGCAGGTCAGAGACGGCAGGATCACCGCCGAGGAGATGCAGAGACAGCTCCAGGACGGCGCGAACGAGATCCAGAGAGACGCGACCGACGCCGCCGGCGACGCGATCGACAACCTGCAGGACTCGGACCTCCCCGACGACGCGAAGCAGCAGCTCGAGGATGCGAAGAAGCAGCTGGAGGAAGCGACCAGATAGGTCGCCTCACGGTGCACGGGCCGCGCGTCGGGGCGCGGCCCGGCGCTCGGTGCGACCGCGACGGGCCGCGCTCCGCGCAGCCCGGCCCCGCGCTCCTAGCGCCGCGGTCCGCCCGGGATCTCGTCGCGCAGCGCTCTGAGCCCGGCGGACGCCGGACCGTTCACGGCCGGCAGGCCACCGGCCGACGCCGACGCCGACGCCGCCCGCGCCCCGCTCCGCCCCGCGCGCGCCGCCTTCGCCGCCGCGCCCGCCCAGTTCGGCGTCGTCGGCGTCTCGCGCAACAGCGTCGGCCACGTCGCCTCGTCGAGCACGCCCGTCGCAGGCAGCCCCTTCGACGTCTGGTAGGCGCGCACGGCGGACGCGGTGCCGGGGCCGTAGTCGCCGTCGACTCTGATCGAGGCGCCGGCGCCGGCGAGGTGCTGCTGCGCCCACACGACGAGGTCGCCCTTCGAACCGGTCTTCGAGCCGTTCGCACGCAGCGTCGGATAGCGCGGCGCGTCGAGCACCTCGACCGGGTCTATGTCCGCGCCGACCGCGCCCCAGTCCGACGTCGAGGCGAAATCCCACACCCACCAGCTGACGCCGGTCGCGCCGTAGCCGGCCGACAGCTGCCGGAAGCGCCGCACGTCGGCGGCGGCGGTGCCGTCGTAGGTCTGCCCGAGCGGGTAGATCGGCTGCTGGTAGACGGTGTTGTACTGGTAGGTGATCTGCAGGCTGGTGTCGACCGACGTGCCTATCGTCTTCCAGTAGACCTGCGGCAGGTTGAACGTCGCACCGCCCGGCGCCATGAAGACGGAGTAGGGGAAGCCCGGGTGGTAGTGGACGTAGGGGAAGCTCGTCAGCGCGATCGGGAAGTCGTCGCCGACGGCGGCGCGCAGCGCTCTCGTGTAGCGCTGCGCCTGCGCGTACTTGCCCTCGTAGGCGGTCTCGGCGTCGATCACGAAGCAGTCGGCGCCGGCCTCCTTCGCGGCCGCGCCCGCGCGCGCCTCGCCGAGCGGGTCTCTGCCGTAGACGAACTGCCAGCCGCAGACGTTCAGCCCCGTCGCCTTCAACGCCGCGACGGCGCTGGAGGAGAACTGCGCCCACGGATCGTCGCCGTCGGCGCTCTTGACGAAGATCGTCCGCACGCCCGCCGCGGCCGCTCTCGCGGCGATCGCCTCGGGGTTGCCGCCGGCGGCTCTTCTGAGGTACCAGATCCACATCCCGCTGCCGTCGAAGACGCTTCTGCCGGGGCGCGGCGCGATCGCCGGCGGCGACGTCGGCGCCGGTCTGGTGACCTTGGCCGGCGGCTTGCGGACCGTGATGCGCTTCGCGTTGGAGTAGCGCGGTCCGGGCACGACGACGCGGATCAGGCCGCTGACAGCGTCTCTCGGCACGCTCACGAGCAGCCGCGTCTTCGTGCGCAGACGACCACCGACGCGGCGCTTGCCGGCCTTGCCGGCGGCGCTGCGGACCGGGAACTCGACTCTCGCGCGCGTCGTCATCCCGCCGGCGCCGACGAGCATCTTGCCGCCGCGCACGACGATCGAGTGCGACTCGGCGCACGGGTACGGCGTCGAGGAGCAGCGCGTGAAGACGAGTCTCAGCTTCGGCGGCTTCTTCGCTCTTGCCTGCGCGCTCGCGCCGGCGGTCGCGAAGACGGCGCCCAGCAGCGTGAGCGCGGCGACGAGCAGCAGGAGCAGATGTCGGGGGGCGGCGGTCATGACAACGGTACGGTCGGGCGGCGGCCGTCAGGCAGCTTAGGCGCCCGACCCGCGTGGATCTGGGCGCTCCGTTGCAAGCCATCAACACGGCTATGCGGCGTGCGTTGCGGTGGGTGCCGCAGAGGGGTGGCGCGCTGACCGGCTCGGCGCCCGTCGACCGCCCCCGCGCGCCAACCGCTCGCGGAACGTCTGCGTGTGCGCGCGGTCGGGGCGCAGCACGACGATCTCCCCGGGCGCGTTGGCGAGCAGCCAGGCGGTCTCCTCGGGCGTGAAGCCGTCGCCGCCGCTGGCCGTCTCGGCGGCGAGCACGATCCGGTCGTAGCGCTCGTGCGCGAGCATCTCGCGCAGCGCGTGACGCGAGTCGCGCCCCTTCTCGATGCGCGTGTCGACCGCCACCCCGTAGTGCCGCGCGCGCTGCTCGACCGCGTCCAGCAGCGCCAGCGCGACGGCGCTCTGGCGCGGCAGCGGGCAGTCGAGCGCGAGGTGCAGCGGGACCTCGGCGAGGTAGACCGGCACGAGCGTCGCGTGCTCGGCTCTCGCCAGCCGCAGCGCCGCCTCCAGCGCCGGCATCGACAGCTCCTTGCCGAGGAATGGGAACAGCACCCGCCTGCCGCCCAGATCCGGCACGGCGCGCTGGATGCGGTGGCCGCGGATCGCCCACGCGGCAGCCGCCGCGAGCATCAGCGGGACGACGGTGACGAGCACGTCGGTCATCCCTCCCGCCTCGTCCGATCCGCGACGATCCGCACGTCGATGCCCGGCAGCGCGGCCAGCAGCCGGCTCGGCAGCGACGGGCGCAGCAGGCGCTGCAGCGCGTTGCGATGGCTCGGCTCACCGATCAGCACGTAGGTCGTGCCGCGCTCGCGCGCGACGCGCCGGACGGTCGCGACGAGGTCGTCGCCCTGCTCGATCAGCAGGTGCGCGCCGAGCACGACCGCGAGACGGCGCAGCGCCTCGAGCTGCGCCGTCTCGCCGTCGCTCAGCTCGCGCGGCGGCTGCAGCCACAGCAGGTCGAGGTCGGTTCCGAGCCGCTGCGCCGAGCGCCACGCGCGCCGCACGACGCGCTGCGACGACGGCGTCGGCTCGACCAGCGCCAGCAGTCGCTCGCCGATCGCGGCCGGCGCCGCGTCGAGGAAGACGCGCTCCCCGTCGACCCGCCGCGCAGGCGCCGACGACGGCCCGAGGACGCGCCGGGCCTCGACCTCCTCGGCGACCTGTCGCAGCGCGACCTCGCGCAGCGCCGACAGGTTCTCCAGCGTGAAGAAGTTGTTCAGCGCCGACTCGACGCGCGCCGCCGGATAGACCTTGCCGGCCCGCAGCCGTTCGATCAGCGCCTCCGGCGTCAGGTCGATCAGGACCAGTTCGTCGGCGTCGCCGAGCACCTCGTCGGGCACCGTCTCGCGCACGCGCGTCGTCGTCAGCTCCGCGACCTGGTCGTTGAGCGACTCGAGGTGCTGCACGTTGACGGTCGAATAGACGTCGATTCCGGCGTGGAGCACGTCGGCGACGTCTCTGTAGCGCTTGTCGTGCTCCAGCCCCGGCGCGTTGGTGTGCGCGAGCTCGTCGATCAGGCACAGCTCCGGGGCGCGCGCGATGATCGCCGACAGGTCCATCTCCTCCAGCAGCGCGCCGCGGTGCTCGACGCGCCGCCGCGGCACGACCTCGAGCCCGGCGGCCTGCGCGGTCGTCTCCGCGCGGCCATGGGGCTCGAGGTAGCCGATCGCGACGTCGCGACCGTTCTCGGCCTCGGCCTGCCCCTCCTGCAGCATCCGGTACGTCTTGCCGACGCCCGCCGCCATCCCGAGGAAGACCTTCAGCCGGCCGGGCATCACGCCCCCAGCAGGTTGTGGACGATCAGGTCGACGAGCTTGATCCCGATGAAGGGCGCGATCAGGCCGCCGAGGCCGTAGACGAGCAGGTTGCGGCGCAGCAGCGCGGTCGCGCCGACCGGCCGGAACTTGACGCCGCGCAGCGCCAGCGGGACGAGCATCGGGATCACGAGCGCGTTGAAGACGATCGCGGAGACGATCGCCGAGCGCGGCGTCCCGAGGTTCATGATGTTGAGCTTGTCCAGCGGCCCGGTGCCGTCGGCGTGGGTCGCGTAGGTGGCCGCGAAGATCGCCGGCAGGATCGCGAAGTACTTCGCGACGTCGTTGGCGATCGAGAACGTCGTCAGCGCGCCGCGCGTGATCAGCAGCTGCTTGCCGACCTCCACGATCTCGATCAGCTTCGTCGGGTTGGAGTCGAGGTCGACCATGTTGCCGGCCTCGCGCGCGGCCTGGGTGCCGGTGTTCATCGCGACGCCGACGTCGGCCTGCGCGAGCGCAGGCGCGTCGTTGGTGCCGTCGCCGGTCATCGCGACCATCCGCCCGCCCGACTGCTGCTCCTTGATCAGCGCGAGCTTCGCCTCCGGCGTCGCCTCGGCGAGGAAGTCGTCGACGCCGGCCTCCTGCGCGATCTTCGCCGCCGTCAGCGGGTTGTCGCCGGTCACCATCACCGTTCGGATGCCCATCGCGCGGAGGTGGTCGAACCGCTCCCTCATGCCCTCCTTGACGATGTCCTGCAGGTGCACGACGCCGAGCGCCTGGTTGTCGCGCGCGACCGCCAGCGGCGTGCCGCCGTCGCGCGCGATCTGGTCCATCGCCGCTCTCAGCTGCGGCGGCGTGGTGCCGCCCTCGGCCGCGATCCAGCGCTCGATCGCGTCGCCGGCGCCCTTGCGCAGGCGCACGCCGTCGTAGTCGACGCCGGACATGCGCGTCTGCGCGGTGAACGGGACGAACTGCGCCTCGCTCTGCGTCAGCTCGCGAGCGCGGATGCCGAGCCTGTCCTTCGCCAGCACGACGATCGAGCGACCCTCGGGCGTCTCGTCGGCGAGCGAGGAGAGCTGCGCCGCCTCGGCCAGCTCACGCTCCGACACGCCGGGCATCGGCACGAACGCCGACGCCTGCCGGTTGCCGAGCGTGATCGTGCCGGTCTTGTCCAGCAGCAGCACGTCGACGTCGCCGGACGCCTCGACCGCGCGCCCGCTCAGCGCGAGCACGTTGCGGCGCACGAGCCGGTCCATGCCGGCGATGCCGATCGCGCTCAGCAGCGCGCCGATCGTGGTGGGGATCAACGCGACGAGCAGGGAGATCAGCGTCGCGAGCGAGGTCGCGGTGCCGGCGTAGTCGGCGAACGGACGCAGCGTCACCACGACGACGAGGAAGATCAGCGTCAGGCCCGCGAGCAGGATCCCGAGCGCGATCTCGTTCGGCGTCTTGCGGCGCGACGCACCCTCGACCAAGGCGATCATGCGGTCGAGGAACGACTCGCCGGGCTTCTGCGTGACCTCGACGAGGAGCTCGTCGGAGAGGACGCGCGTGCCGCCGGTGACGGCGCTGCGGTCGCCGCCGGCCTCGCGGATCACCGGCGCGGACTCGCCCGTGATCGCCGACTCGTCGACGGAGGCGATCCCTCGCACGACGGTGCCGTCGCCCGGGATCACCTCGCCCGCGACCACGACGACGACGTCGCCCGGCTGCAGCTCGCCGGCGGCCTTCGTGCCGCCGTCGCGCAGTCTCGCGAGCGTCTCGCTGCGCATCGCGCGCAGCGACGCCGCCTGCGCGCGGCCGCGGCCCTCCGCGATCGCCTCCGCGAAGTTGCCGAAGACGACCGTCAGCCACAGCCAGCCGCTGACGGTGAACGTGTACCAGGCGGGATCGCTGCCGGCGCCGGCGATCGAACCGCCGAACGCCTGCACGATCCAGACGATCGTCGTCAGCAAGGCGCCGACCTCGACGACGAACATGACCGGGTTGCGCACCATCGCGCGCGGGTTCAGCTTGCGCAGCGAGTCGAGCAGGGCGGTGCGCAGGATCGCCGGTTCCAGCAGCGATCTGGTCGGCCGCCCCGAACCGTCGTGCCCGCGCGGGACGCCCGCGGAGGGCGGCGGGGTCTGGTCGGCAACGGCGGTCATCGGGCGGTCTCCTTGTCGAGCGCGAGGTTGAGTTGCAGGACGTTCACGCCGGGCTCGCCGAAGAGGCCGAGGCTGCGGTCGTCCGTGTTCTGGTCGATCAGCTGGTCGACGCGGTCGATCGCGAGGCCGCGGACGGCGGCGACGCGATGCGCCTGGATCCGCGCGTTGGCGGGCGTGATCTGCGGATCGACGCCGGAGGCCGACGTCTGGACCGCGTCCGGCGGGATCTGCGCGCGCGTCAGCGTTCTGTCGTATCCGCCTTCGGTCTTCAGGTACCGCTTCGCGGCCTTCGCGATCGTGTCCCTGGTGTCTGCGCCGTTGGGTCCCGCGTTGGAGAAGAACGTCGCGGAGGGGTTGTAGTCGCTCTGCGACGGGCGACTGTGGAAGTACTGGGGTCTGTTGAAGCTCTGCCCCAGCAGGCGCGAGCCGACGACTCTGCCGTCGCGCTTGACCTGGCTGCCGTTGGCGGCGTCGTTGAACGCGACCTGGCTGACGCCGGTGACCACGAGCGGATAGAGCAGACCGAGCACGAGCGTCAGCACGATCAGGCCGACGACGGTGGCTGTGAGGTCCTTCTTCATCAGAACATCCGATCCGTGAGGCCCTGCACGACCGGGCCGAGCAGGAGGGCTGGGACGAAGGTGAGGAGCGCGACGAGCAGGATCGTGCCGACCGTCAGCACACCGAACGTCGGCGTGTCGGTGCGCATCGTGCCGGGGCCCGGGGGCGAGGTCTTGCGCCCGGCGAGCGCCCCGCCGATCGCCAGCACCGCGACGAGCGGCAGGAAGCGGCCGATCAACATCGCACCGCCGCCGAGCACGTCGGCGAAGGTGAAGCCGAAGGAGCCCGCGTTGCCCGGTGCGTTGGGCTGGATGAAGCCGGTGTAGCCGGCGAACGCGGAGCCGTTGTTGTTCGTCTGCGAGGTGTAGGCGTAGAGCGTCTCGGAGAAGCCCTGCGGCCCGCCGTTGTAGATCGATCTCAGGCCGTACTTGCTCGCGATCGCGAACGCGGTCGCGACGAGCACGAACAGCGGTACGGCAAGCGTGCCGACCATCGTCAGCTTCACCTCCCGCGCGCCGATCTTCTTGCCGAGGTACTCAGGCGTGCGGCCGACCATCAGGCCCGCGATGAAGACCGCGAGGATGATGAACATCAGCATCGAGGTGAGCCCCGAGCCGACGCCGCCGAAGATCACCTCGCCGGTCATCATGTTCGCCATCGGCAGCGCGCCGCCGATGCCGGTGAGCGACTCCATCGCCGCGTTGACCGCGCCGCACGAGGCGACCGTCGTGACGACCGCGAAGAGCGAGCTGGAGCCGATCCCGAAGCGTGTCTCCTTGCCCTCGAAGTTGCCGCCGTGGATGCCGGCGAGATGCTGCGCGGGCGTGCCGTGCGACTCCGCCGCGTACACGATCGCAACCGCGATCGCGAAGAAGGTGAACATCGCGCCGTAGACCATCCAACCCTGGCGGCGGTTGCCGACCATGCGGCCGAACGTCGCGGTGAGACCGGCGGGGATCACCAGGATCGCCAGCATCGAGACGACGTTGGTGAGGCCGCTGGCGTTCTCGAACGGCATCGCTGAATTGACGTTGAAGAAACCGCCGCCGTTGGTGCCCAGCAGCTTGATCGCCTCCTGCGAGGCGACCGGGCCGAGCGTGATCAGCTGTCTGACCCCTTCCAGACTGGTGAACGCCTGCGCGGGTGACAGTGACTGCACGAGCCCCTGCGAGACGAAGAACAGCGCCAACACGAAGGCGAACGGCAGCAGCAGGTACAGCAGCGTGCGGGTGAGGTCGCTCCAGAAGTTGCCGAGCGTCTTCAGGCTGCGCGCGGAGAAGCCGCGGATGACCGCGATCAGGACCGCGATGCCGACCGCGGCGGAGAGGAAGTTCTGCACCGCCAGGCCGGCCATCTGGCTGAAGTTCGACATCGTCGTCTCACCGGCGTAGTACTGCCAGTTGGTGTTGGAGACGAACGACGAGGCGTTGTTGAAGGTGACGTCGGCGGGCGCGCCGCCGAAGCCGGCGGGGTTGAACGGCAGCGATCCCTGCAGGCGCAGGATCGCGTAGAGCAACAACCACGACCCGAGGCTGAAGATCAGAACTGAACGCGCGTAGCCCTTCCAGTCCTGCTCCTGCTCGGGGTCGATGCGGATGGTCTTGTAGAAGCCGCGCTCGATCGGGCCGAGCACGCGCGGGAAGATCGGCGCGCCGCTGTAGATGCGGTGCATGTAGGCGCCGACGAGGGGCGTCACCGCGGTCAGCGCCGCGATGAAGACGAGGATCTGGATCCAGCCCTGGACGGTCATGTCTCAGAGCCGCTCCCCGCGCAGCAGCGCGTAGGAGAGGTAGAAGAAGACGGCGATCGAGACGAACAGCCCGATCGCGTTGCCGAGGCTCATATCCGTTCGATTCCTTCGATGAGTGCGAGCATCGCGGCGAAGAACACGACCGCGAGCGCGATGACGAGGAGGTCCATGCAGACCACTGTGCGACCGCGGCCGCCCAGCCCCGATCAAGATTCAGCGAGGGCGCATCAAGATTTCGTCAAGGGGTTTGAGAGGGCTGCGGCTGAGGCGGTGCGAGCCGCCGTGCAGCGAGCGGCGGCCGCGGGTGGGCGGCGTCAGCGAGCGACGCGGACGATCCGAGCGCGGCCCGGCGAGCCGCCGGCGGCGGGGCGCAACAGCGTGACGAAGGCGGCGTGGCGCGCGAGCGCCGTGCTCCAGAGCACCGTCTGCGTGCGGTGCGGCGTGCCGGGTGGGCAGGCGCCGGGCTCGCTGCCGTGGTTGGTGTGGTGATGGTCGTGCCCCTCGTCGCGGCGCGCCGTCGAGCCGATCCACAGCAGTGTGCGGGTGGCGCTGCCGGGCCGTCGCAGCAGCAGCCGCTGATCGCACGCGCGCGCCTGCGCGTAGAGAAGCGCGTCGCCGTTGAGGCTCGGCTGCGACAGCTCGGTGCGACGCGAACGCAACACCGTGCGCGACCGCCCGCGCACGAGATCCCGCACGACGATCGAGCTCCCGCGCGCGGTCGAGACCGCGTAGGTGAGGCGGTCGCCGGCGAGCGCGGGGCGGCCGAGGGTCGCTCCGCGCCGGGTGGCGACGATTGTCGGCGGGGCGAGGCGGGCGCTCGCAGCGGCGGCCGGGTGCGCCGAACCGCGGCCGGTCGTGGCAGTCGCCGCGTGGGCGCTCCGCGCGAGCGACCGCGCGCGCAGCTCGTCGCCGCCGTCGCGCGTCGTGCGCCAGGCGACCCAGCGGCGCGAGACGGCCAGCCCGGTGACGCGCGCGGCGGGGACGCGCGCGATCTCGCGCACGGGCGCGTGAAGCGTCCTGACGACGATCGCATCGCCGCGCACCAATGCCAGCTTCGCCCCGCCGATCGCCAGCTGCGGCGTGAGCAGTCGCGACGGCGGCGACTCGGGCGTCTGCAGCATCCCGCTCCTCCCGCCGACCTGTCGCCACGCGACGGCACCACCGCTCTGCGACGGATCGGTGGCGTCGCGGGCGACGAGCGTCGCATCAGCCGATGCGGCCGCGGGTCCCAGCAGGAGCGCGAGTGCGGCGGCTGCGAGCAGGACGGCATCGGCGCGGCGCAGGCGTCGCAACAGGCGCGGCTCGTTCGCCATCCGCTCGGCCAGGCGGATGCCGAGCGTGTCGAAGCGCGGAGCCATCGCGACGACCGGCAGTGCGCGGCCGACGCCGAACGCGAGCCCGATCGCGACGCCGCTCGCCGGGTCGCCGAGCGCGACCGAGATTCCCGCCAGCGCCCAGACGGCGAACACGAGCACGAAGGTCGTGAAGCCGAGCCCGAGCAGGACGCCGTAGAGCGCCGCCGCGAGCGGCAGCGGCAGCGTCCGCCGCCAGCGCTCCGGCACCTGCCGGCGGATCTGCGGCGCGACGCGAACGCCGAACGCGTCCGCGAGCGCCGCGGCAAGCGCGACGATCGCTGCGACGACGAGCGCGATGCTCTGGCCTCTGCCGCCCGTGCCGCTCCCGGCGTGGCCGATCGCCGCGGACGTGCCGCTCCCGCCCGCGCCAAGCGCCGCGCCGAGCACGCTCAGCAGCCCGAACGTGAGCGCGCCGCCGAGCAGCGCTCCGAGCGCGAAGGTCGTGCAGCTCGTGCGGACCAGCCGGCGGCGCTCGGCCCCCTCCCGGCCGGCCGCGCCGGCGAGCGTCTCGACCATCGAGAACCCGCACGGGGACCAGGCGCCGGTGACGCCGGCCGTGAACGCCGTCACGGCCAGCAGCGCTGCCGTCAGCACGGGACCTCCGTCTGGAAGTACATGACGCAGAAGACCTTGCGATCGCCGTAGCAGTAGCCCGTGAGGGCGGCGTCGCCGTTGATGCGGGTGGGATGCGCCGCACAGCAGTCCATCAGGCGCCGCACCTTGCCGCCGCAACAGCGATACCAGGAGCCATCGATCTGTGTGGGTATCCCATATCGGTCGGGGATGCTGTCCTGGCAGACGCGACTGCGCGGGGCTGGCGGGAGCGGACGACCGTCAGGGTCGCGCAGGCGCCGGCCGCGCCCGTCAACCGGGTTGCCGCCGCGATCGACCGGCCGCCCCAGGTCGTCGATCGGTCTGCCGTCGCCGGCGCGCAGCGGGAAGCCGCGCAGGTCGACCCGCGGCAGCCCGGTCGGGTGCGGACACGAGGCGGTCGTGTATGTGTGCCCGCAGAAGTGGAACGCCTCGGCGTCCTCGGTCCCCGCCGCCAGCGTCGCTCCGCCACCCGCGGTCGCCGCGAGCAGCCAGGCACCGGTTCGCGCGAGAAACCCGCGCCGCGAGGTCCCATCGGCAAGACGGTCGCTCAGCCGAGACCGCCCGCGCTCAGACATGGAACGCCTCCAACAGCTCGCGTTCGCGCGCAGCGGCCGTCGCGACGAGCGATTCGAGCTGGCGCAGCGCGTTGAACGTGCCCTGCGCGAGGACGCTGCCGTCGAGGCCGAGGACGACCGCATAGGGGCTGCCGGGGATCTCCAGCGCGCGCCATGCGGCGGCCTCCTCGTACTCGTCGAACGTGAGCACGGTCAGCAGCGGGTCGTTGGCCAGCAGCGCGACCGAGGGCGCGAGCGCCTGGCACATCGAGCAGCCCGCGGACGTGAAGACCGCGACCGCGAAGCGCGCCCGCTCACCTGGTGCGAAGCGCTCGATCAACGCGACGCGCACGCCCAGCGGCGGCCCCTCGCCGGGGATCTCGAGCGCCGGCTGCGGGCCCAGCGCCAGCCGCAGCTCGCCGACCTCACGGGCGAGTGCCACCACGAGCGCGCCCAGCGCCAGGAGCCCCGCGAGCGCGACACCGAGGCCGATCGCGAGCCAACCGGTCGCGGCCGGGTCGACCGCGGGCACGAACGGGAGCGTCACGAACGCGAGCGCCAGCAGCGCGGCGCGTGCGACGGCGGCTCCGCTCACACGCGAGCGCGCCCCGAAGCAGCCGCACGGTTCGCCGCCGCGCCCGCTGCGCAACGCGCGCAGCAGCAGGATCGCGAAGCAGGCCATCAGCGCCGCGGCGCCCCACGCCGCGACCGCGCTGCCGAGCGCCACGCCGACCGCGAGCGCCACCTCGGCGACGATCGCCGCGCCCCACACGACCACCCGCGTCCGCGGCGCATCCAGCCCGTACGTCGCAAGCGCCGCCTGCGCCGCGGTCGGCCGCACGAGCTTGGCGCCCGCACTCGCGAGCAGGATCAGCGCCAGCAGCGCCTCGGCGACCGCGGTCAACATTGCGGGCTATCACAGCAGCGCCGACCCGCCGCCGCAACTGGGTGCGGCGCGAAAGCGCTCCCCGCCGCCCGCTCACCCCGCGAAGCGGTACCCGACGCCCGGATCGGTGCGGATGTGGCGGGGGCCGTCGCCGGCCGGCTCGATCTTGTGGCGCAGGTTGGCGATGTGGGTGCGCAGCGTGCGGATGTCGTCGCCGTAGGCCGGACCCCACACCTCGGTCAGCAGCGCGCGGTGCGTCAGCAGCCGGCCGCGGTTGCGTGCGAGCACGCGCAGCAGGTCGTATTCGATCGGCGTCAGGTGAACCTCCTCGCCGTCGCGCCGCACGACGCGGCGCGCCAGGTCCAGCTCCAGGCCGTCGACGGAGATCGTCGGCTCGTCGGCGTTGCGCCCGGCGCGGCGCAGGGCGGCGCCGAGCCGCGCGACCAGCTCGCGCGCGCCGAACGGCTTCGTCACGTAGTCGTCGGCGCCGGCCTCCAGCGCGCGCACCTTCTGCTCCTCCTCGCCGATCGCCGACAGCACGAGGATCGGCATCTCGCTCCACGCGCGCAGCTGGCGCGTCACCTCGATCCCGTCGCCGTCGGGCAGCACGAGGTCGACGACCGCCGCGTCCGGCGGTCGCGTCGCGGCGGCGTCGAGCGCCTCCTCGGCGGTCGCGACCGTGATCGGCTCGTAGCCCGCGTCGCGCAGGATCACGCGCAGCGCACGCAGGATCTGCAGCTCGTCGTCGACGACGAGGATCCGCCCGCTCACCGCGGCCGCCCTGCCGATATCGGCTCGGCCGGAGCCGTCGCCGGCCCCGGCTCGCCGCCGGCCGGCTCGGTCTCCAGCGGCAGCTCGACCACGAACGTCGTCCCCTGCCCCGGCAGCGACTCCGCCCACACCCGCCCGCCGTTGGCCTCCACGAAGCCGCGTACGACCGCGAGGCCCAGGCCGGAGCCGATGTGCCCGTCGACGCGTGGACCAGTCCCGCCCACCCCGCGGTAGAACGGCTCGAAGATCCGCTCCAGCTCGGCGCCGGGAATCCCGGGACCGCGGTCGACGATCCGGATCAGCATGCGGTGGCCGACGACGCGGGCGCGCACCGCGACCGGATGCTCGCCGCCGTGGCGGGCCGCGTTCTCCAGCAGGTTGGCGAAGGCGCGCTCCAACTGCGCAGCGTCGGCGCGCACGAGCGGCAGCTCGCGGTCGATCGCGATGTTGAAGCCGGCCGCGTGCGGCGTCTCGTCGATCGCCACGCGCAGGACCTCGTCGATCGAGCACCACTCGGGCCGCGGGTCGGCCGCGCCGCCCTGCAGGCGCGAGAGGTCGAGCAGCTTGTCGACCAGGCGCGAGAGCCGCTGCGCCTCGCCCGTGACCGCCGCCGCCAGCTCCTCGCGGTCGGCCTCGGTCAGCGTCGAGGACTGCAGCGCCTCGCCGGCCGTCGCGATCGCGGTCAGCGGCGAGCGCAGGTCGTGCGAGACGGCCCGCAGCAGCGCGGTCTTGATGTCGTCGCTGCGTCGCAGCGCCTGGTTCTCGACGAGGTCGCGCTGCAGCGCCTCGCGCTGCAGCGCGACGCCGAGGATCGCCTCCAGCGCCGGAACGACCCGCTCGCGCAGCCGCTGCTGCGCGTCGGGCGGCGGCGCCACGGCCAGCCGCAGCGTCCCGATCCGCCGCGCGCGCTGGTGCAGCGGGACGTCGAGGTCGAGCAGCGGCGCTTTCGCAACCGCTGCGGTACCGAAGGTGTCGGTGCTCGGACCTGCCGCGGGAGCGAGCACCGGCGGCTTCTCCCCCAGCTCGATCGTCACGCCCGGCGCGAGGTCGAGCGCGTGCGCGAGCCGCTGCGCCGCGGGCGGCAGCGCGGCGCGCACGTCGCTGCCGCCGAGCAGGAGCGTCGCCAGCTCCGCGGCGAGGTCGGCCTCGCGACGGCGCAGGATCGCCTCCTGCGTGCGGGCGCGGGCGACCTCCGCGAGCGTGGCGGCGATCGCGGCGGCGACGAGGAAGACGATCAGCGCGACCCAGTTCTGCGGGTCGCTGATCGTGAAGCGGCCCGTCGGCGGGATGTGGAACCAGTTGAACGCGAGCGCGCTCGCAACGGCGGTCCCGAGCCCGACCCAGAGCCCGAACCAGGTCGCGACGAGCAGCACCGCGAGCAGGTAGACGACGCCGGTCGAGACGGCGGGGACGATCTCGCGCAGAGGGAAGATCAGCGCCGTCGTGGCGGCGACCGCGGTCGCGCCCGCGGCGACGCCGGCGGCGAGCGGCGGGCGCGTGTCGCGCAGCAGCAGCCAAGAGCTCGGGCGGAACACGGTGTCGTCAGCGTACCCCCGGGGCGCGAGCCGGTCGCCTCGGAACGGTTCGTGACAGCATCGACCGCGTGATCCCGGTCGTCGTGACGGTCGTGCTCGCGCTGATGATCGGCGTGTGGCTGGAGCGCCGCCTCGGCGGGGTGAAGGGGCGGCGCGTGCGCATCCGGATCGCGAAGGTGATGCTGTACGTGCTGCTGCCGTTCGTCTCGTACGTGTCGATCGCGCGCCTGCATCTGACCGCGAACGTCGGCATAGGGGTCGCGCTCGCGCTCGCGCTGCTGTCGGTGATGGGCATCGTGATGTGGCGCGTCGGGCGCGGGCCGCTGAGGCTGGATCGCCCCTCGACCGGCGCCGCGATGGTCTGCACGATCCAGGCGAACACGGGCTTCTTCGGCCTGCCGCTGTGCGCCGCGCTGTTCTCGCAGGCGGACTTCACGCAGGCGGTCGCGTACGACGTGCTCGTCTCGATGCCCGCGTTCGTCTTCGGCAGCTACACGATCGGCGCGCTGTTCGGGACGCACGGCGTGGGCAAGCAGATGGGCCGTCACGTCGCCACGACGCTGCTGAAGAACCCGGTCCTCTACGCCGTCGCGCTCGCCGCCGTCGTGCCCGAGTCGCTTGCGCCCGAGGCTTTGGTGACGCCGTCGAAGCTGGCGGTCTACGCGCTGCTGCCGCTCGGCTTCATCGTCGTCGGCATGACGCTTTCGGACGAGGCCGACGAGGGCGCCTTCCGCTTCCCGCCACCGCTCACGCGCGCCGTGGCGGTCGCCGTCACGCTACGGATGGCGATCATGCCCCTGATCGTGCTGACGGTCTCGCTGTTCATCGTCAGACTGCCCGTGACCTACCCGCTGCTCGCGGCGATGCCCGCGGGCGTCAACACGGTCCTCGTCGCCCACCAGACGGGCCTCAACCTCCGCCTCGCCGCCGACGGCATCGCCTGGAGCACCGCGATCGCCGTGGTCGCCACGCTCGCGGTCGCAATCGCCCTCGCCATCGGCCTGCTCTGACCGCACGCCCCGCAGCCACCCGTACTGGCTAGGATTCAGAGCATCCCCGGGGGCGTAGTGCTAACGGGAACACGCCGCCTTTGCAAGGCGGAGTTGGGGGTTCGATTCCCCCCGCCTCCATCCGACTCGAGAGCCCCGCGGCCGCGGGGCTTCTGCGTCAGGTGCGGTTAGTTGCACACACCGAGTGCAGCGTCGGCGCGGGTACGAGGCAGATACCAGCGTCGGCTACACGAAGACGGCGAGCGGAAGGATCTGCGCCGCAGGCGATTCGATCACAGCCCGTTGCCCGGATTCCAACGCAAGGCCGGGCATGGCATCGAGTCCCGTCAGCTCCTTTGCGGCGTCGCCGCCCGCCGGCCGGATCTGCCTGTTCTCTTCGATCTTGGGTAGCGCTCTGCAATCTTGTCCTGCACACGCTGTTCCAAGTCCATATAGGGCTCCGCAAGCGCAAAGAAGGCGAGAACGTGCTGCAACGGGCTGCCCACAAAGGCACCCGTCACTTGCACCAGTTGCCTGTCTGGAGATTCTCCAAGTCATCCCCGTCCGCAACCGTCTGCACATACCTGGAGGGCGGCAAGGAAGCTCACCATCATCGGAACGTCCAGATAGATCGGAAAGACGAGGTCCAGTCTTTCCACCCTGCGCGTCTGATGCCATGGCGTGACGCGCTACTTAGCGGATCGGATTCCGTCGCCTCGCCTCGCCTCGCCGGGTCTACGAGCGCGAGAGCCGCGCCACGAACTCTGCAGGTCGCTGAACCGGCGGGCTCTCGATCCCAGCCTCGGCGAGATCGCGGTCACCGCTGACGATCGCGTCGACCTGCTCAGCCCGTGCCAACGCGACGAGGTAGTCGTCGGCAGGGTCCCGGGTGACGCCCGGCGTCGGCGCCGGGTCAGGACGAACGGTCGCCTGCCGCTCGATCCGAGCTATCAACTCGCGGGCTCTGACCTCGTCGAACCAGCGACGGAACTTCGGGCGCAGCGCGACCCGGCGCAGCTCGGCGAGCAACTGGGAACTGACGACGACCTCAATGCGATCATCGATCCACGCTTGAACGACGCGATCGGGCGGCGATCCGGCGGCGCCGATCAGGGCGGAGATGAAGACGCCCGGATCGACGACGACTCGGATCACGCAGCGTCGCGCCGCTCACGGCGCGAGGCACGCAGCTCCTCGTAGGCGACCCGCTCGGCCTCCTCCGCAGTCAGGTCGGAGCCGGCCTGCGTCGAATCGATCAGCCGACGCAAGAGGTAGGCGTTCAGTGCACGCTCGACGACCGCCGCGTCGTCGAGGCCGTCGGCCGGCTCGCCCAACTGCTGGCGCGCACGCTCGACCATCTCCGCGTCGAGCGCGAGATTCACTTTGTCGCGGGATGCCATGCCGACACGGTACCGCGCGCGTCAGCCGGCGTCGCGGGTACCGCGCAAGTACCGGCCGGGTCCATGGCGTGTCGGGGTTCGATCACCCAGCCTCCAATCGCTTGGGCGCCGTTCTAAAGGAGGGAGTTGACGCGTTGCGGGAAGGTTTGCAGCGTCGGTAGTCGGCTGGGTCATCGCCGGACGAGTCTGTACCGCGCTGGTTCGACGCGCTCGAACATGCCAGTCCGAGCCTGCCGGCTTCGGGTCAAGATGTAGAGCGCCGTTGGCCGTCTGACTGGCTCCCCGAACCTGCGCCTGATCTCTCGCGCGATCTCCATCGCCGTCATCGGCGCGGCAGCCTCAGCGAGCACGTCGCGCACGAGCGGCATCGCCCAGCCAGGTCTGCGCTGGCGCTGCACGTCCGGCGATTCGTCACGCGCGGGCAGAGCCACCGCCTCCTGCACGACCCTCAGCAACTCCCGCAGGACCGCGCTGGTGTCCGGGTTCCAAAGTGCGCCCCCTACGCCCATCGTCATCTCAAGGTTCTGAACCGATCCACGCCGACCCCGCGCTCCTCGTCGGCGATCATGAAGCTGCGGTCGACGAAGATCGTCTTCGGGACGCCGACGCTGGTGTACTGCGCGGTGAGCCGAGCGACCCTGGCATCGATCGCGTCCTGGACTGTGGTGAACAGCCGCGGGACGGTCGCATACGGCCGCAGGTGCTCGGGCACCGGCGCGACAGGTCTGCCGCGGCGGACGATGATCGTCCGCGGTCTCGTGATCCCCTCCGGGCAGAAGCACGAGACCCGCACCCGCATCCGGTAGGACCGCGCCCCGAGCTTCTCCCACCGCTCCCGCGCGGCGTCCAGCCTGCGCTGGGCGGTGCCGTCGGTGATGCGCGGGTCCGGGCGGTCGGTCGGGTCGGGCGCGGCGACGGCCGCAGCCGCGATGACGAACGCGACCGCCAGTACTGCCCCGACCGCGGCGACAGTCGACCGAATACGCCGAGCGTGCATGGCCTCTGCCTTTCCGTGGATGGGCTTTCCCACACTACGACTGGGACGTGCAGCCCAACACACGGCGCGAGGTGATCGTGCTTCGTTTGATGTCCTATGGTGCGCTGACGGCACAACGTCGTCGAGCCGCACCCGCTCCCTTCCACCGGCGCTCGACGCAGCGGCACGAAGCCGGATCAGCGAGCTGGCTGGGTGCTCGATATCCAGATCGCGGCCTGCGCGTGGATCCACGGCCGCGCCGTCATGACCGACAACACGCGCGACTTCGAGGCGCTGCGCGACGCGATCGTGGGGCTGTACCCAGCACACTCGCCGCTCGTCGTGCGAGCGACGTAGGCCGCGAACTCGCTCGGGTCAGACCGCGCGAGCGGCCCGCGCGGGAATCACGACGCGCACGACGACCCGCGCCGGACGGGAAGGGGCGGCCATCGAGAGGAACTCCCGGACCGCTCCGCCGTGATCGCAGTAGGGGCAGGCGAGCTTGTCGGCCGGGGAGACCGAACGGCCTTCCGGGAGCGCGACCGGGGCATCGCACTGCGGGCAGGCGAGCGTGCCCTCGCCGAGCCGGGACGAGCGGGCGACGCGGCGTTCCTCGTCGCCGGCCACGTGCGCGACGCGCTCGGCGCGAAGCGGATCCGATCCATCGCTGCTGCGGTGCAGTGCCATCAGACGAGTCTAGGCGCACGTGCCACGTCGATCGGAGGTTGGCATCGCGTCCATCCAACACACATCTGGTAGCACTAGTGCTACTCGCCTGAATGCGCGCACTGCTCGACACCTCGGTGCTGATCGCAGCAGAGGGACCGCGCGACCTCGACGGTGGGATCAGCGCCGCCTCACTGGCAGAGTTGCACTTCGGCGTGCTGGCCGCACGTGACGACGACGAGCGAGCGCTGCGAGCGCAGCGACTCGGCATCGTCGAGGCGACGTTTGATCCCATCCCGGTCGACGCCGCGATCGCGCGCGAGTGGGGACGGCTCTCGGCAGCCGTCGCATCCCGTGGGGCCCAACCGCGACGCCGAGCGGTCGATCTCGCGATCGCAGCGACGGCGAACGTCCAACGGGTTCCGCTCATCACACACAACACCAAGGACTTCCAGATGATCGAAGACCTGGTGGATGTGCGTACCGCGTGAGCGCCAACCACAGGAACTTCGACCCCGTCGGCGAACCAGTCCTCTCAAGCCGCGGGCGAAACGGTCGATTCGCATGGGTGGATGCGGACCGTTTCGGACCGCCTAACTGAACCTGTGTTGGAGGAGTTGCCGTGTTGAAGGGATTGATCCGCGTCGGGCTGCTGGCCGGTCTTGCTGCCGTCTTTGCGCTGCCGGCCGCGAGCGCGTCGGCCGCAACGAAGTGTCCGGCCACGTTCCAGGTGCTTCACAACGACAGAATCGGCGCGATGTCGCTGCCGGCCGGCGCGTACTACGTCTCGGTCAACAAGCTCACGTGCCCGCAGGCGTCGACGCTGTTCGCCGACTTCCTCGAGGACTACGACGGCGACCTGCCGTTCCCGTGGCGCGGCAACGCCGCAGCGAAGAGCTTCAGCAACGGCACGAGCAGCTTCTCCGTCAAGCTCGCCGGCAAGGCGCCGAACCCGCCGTCCGGCGGCGGTGGCACCGCGACCTGCCCCGGCACCTTCAGCGTGCTGCACAACGACCGCATCGGCAACGTCGCATTCCCGCAGGGCGCGTACACGATGAAGCTGATCCGCGGCCTCAGCTGCAGCAGCGCCGCGACGCAGTTCGCCTCCTTCCTCGACAGCCCCAGCGGCGTCAACGCGCCGTGGACGCTGACCGGCTCGGCGAGCAACGCCGTCTTCCAGGACAACATGGGCGGCTTCGGCTTCAGCGTCTCCAACACCGGCGGCAGCACCGGCGGCGGCGGTCGCACGGCCGTCACGTGCACCACGTTCAGCGTGCTGCACAACGACCACATCGGCAGCCTCTACCTGCCGAAGGGCACGTACGACATCGTCCTGCCGGTCGGCTCGACGATGTCCTGCGCCGCGGCGCAGAGACAGTTCGTGACGTTCCTCAACGCCGCCTCGGTCCCGCGGCCGTGGATCGTCAACGCGAACTCCGCCACGTTCGCGCGCGGCGCCGGCTCCAGCACGACGTTCGGCGTCGACCCGACCAAGGGCTCGATCCGCTAGCAGCAGTCATCAGGTGAGAGATCGCCGCGGCCGGGCTCCAGGTAGCCTGGCTGCGGCGTGATCTACCGCCTCCTCTTCCAGCTCGTCCTGCAGCGGCTCGACGCCGAGCGGGCGCATCACCTCGGTGCGCGCGTGCTGCGTCTGATCGTCGCGATCCCGTTCCTGCGCGCCGCGCTGCGACGGGCGCTGCGGCCGACCGACCCCGCCCTGCGCGTCCGCGCGCTGGGCCGCGAGTTCCCCAGCCCGCTCGGGGTCGCCGCCGGCTTCGACAAGGACGGCTCGACGTTCGACGGGCTCGCCGCGCTCGGCTTCGGCTTCGTCGAGGTCGGCACGGTCACCGCGCAGCGGCAGCCAGGCAACCCGCGCCCGCGCATCTTCCGCCTCCCGCGCGACCGCGCGATGGTCAACCGGATGGGCTTCCCGAACTCCGGCGTCGACGCGGTCGTGCCGCACCTCGCCGCGCGCCGGCCGGGCGACGTCGTCGCCGTCAACGTCGGCAAGACGAGAGCGGTCGCAGACGATCAGATCGGCGCCGACTACCGCGCCTCGGTGCGCAAGCTCGCCCCGCTGGCGGACTTCCTCGTGCTGAACGTCAGCTCGCCGAACACGCCCGGCCTGCGCGACCTGCAGTCGGCCGAGCGCCTCGGCGCGCTGATCGACGAGGTCCAGCACGAGCTGCGCCAGCACGCGATCGCGATCCCGCTGCTCGTGAAGATCGCGCCCGACCTCGCCGACGCCGACATCGACGCGATCGCCGACCTCGCGCTCGCGCGCGAGCTCGACGGCCTGATCGCGACGAACACGACGATCGGCCGCGAGGGCCTCGCGACTCCGGCGCACGAGATCGAGCAGATCGGCTTCGGCGGCCTTTCCGGCGCCCCGCTGAAGGATCGCTCGCTGGAGGTGCTGCGACGCCTGCGCGCCCGCACCGGCGACAAGCTGACGCTGATCTCCGCCGGCGGCGTCGAGACGGCCGACGACGCGTGGGCGCGGATCGAGGCCGGCGCGACGCTCGTGCAGGCCTACACCGGCTTCATCTACGGCGGCCCGCTGTGGCCGCGCGCGATCAACCGCGGGCTGAGCGAGCGGGTGCGCGGCGCCGGGCTCGCGTCGGTGCAGGACGCGGTCGGGCGCGCGGTGGCGCCGACGTCGCGCACGCCGTAGGCCGCACCGCACACCGCTCCGCGCCCCCGCGACGTCGGCCACGCAGCGGGCAGCCGATCGCGGCTACCCCTCCAGCACGTAGACCGCCCGCACCGCCAGCGCGTTCGGCGACAGCCGCGTCGCGCGCGGCGCAGGACGACCGGTCGCGTCGAGCAGGACACGGCGGGCGACGCGCATGCCGATCTCGGCGACCGTCGCCTCGAAGTCGCGCAGGGTGCAGAGGTGGATGTTCGGCGTGTCGTGCCACTCGTACGGCAACGCGGGGCTGATCGGCATGCGGCCGCTGCGCGCGAGGTCGAGGCGGATCCGCCAGTGGGCGAAGTTCGGCAGCGAGACGACCCGGCGGGGCGCGACGCGGCGCATCTCGCGCAGGACCTCGACCGGCCGTCTGGTCGCCTGCAGCGTCAGCGACAGCACGGCGACGTCGTAGGCGCCGGTCTCCAGGCGCGGCAGCTCCAGCTCGAGGTCGCCGTGCGTGACCGGGACGCCGCGTGCGATGCAGGCATGGAAGCGCTCGTCGTCGCGCTCGACGCCGACGCCGACGCACTGCTGACGCTCGATCAGCTGCTCCAGCAGCACGCCGTCGCCGCAGCCGAGGTCGAGCACGCGCACGTCGCGACCGACCAGCCGCGCGACGACGTCGAGGTCAGGCCGCATGGACGCTCCGACCCGCCGCCAGCCGATCGAGGAACCCCGCCACGGTCCGGTGATATTCCGGCACCGGGAAGAGGAACGAGTCATGGCCGTGCGGGGCGCTCAGCTCGCGGAAGGTGACCGGGGCGCCGGCGCTGCGCAGCTCGTCGGCGATCTCGCGCGCGTGCTCGGTCGAGAAGCGCCAGTCGGAGTCGAACGACAGCACGAGGTAGCTCGTCCCGCCGCCGCCGGCGGCCCGGCCCGCGGCAACCTGCCGCCCGACGTAGGCGCGGTCGGCGAACGGGTCGAAGTAGTCCATCACGCGCGTCATGTAGAGGTAGGTGTTCGCGTCGAAGCGCTCGACGAACGACTGCCCCTGGTAGGCCAGGTACGACTCCACCTCGAAGTCGACGTCGAAGCCGTAGCGCGGCTCGACCGCGTCCTGGATGCGGCGGCCGAACTTCTCCCGCATCGACTCCTCCGACAGATACGTGATGTGGCCGATCATCCGCGCCAGCGCCAGCCCGCGGTTCGGCCGCTGCGGCGGCGGGGTGTCCGCCGGCGCATCGGGATCCGGGTAGTAATCGCCGCCGGCGAAGTCCGGGTCGCGCGTGATCGCCTCGCGCGCGACCGCCGAGAAGGCGATGTTCTGCGCCGACAGCCGTCCCGACGACGCGACGACCAGCGCGCCGCCGACCTCGCCCGGATGGTCGAGCGACCACTGCAGCGCCTGCATCCCGCCGAGCGAGCCGCCGATCGCCGCCAGCAGCCGCGTCACGCCGAGCTGCCGCAGCAGCGCGCGGTGCGTCTCGACGAGGTCGCGCACCGCCAGCAGCGGGAAGCGCAGGCCGTACGGTCTGCCGCTCGCGGGATCGACCGACCCGGGCCCGGTCGTCCCCTTGCAGCCGCCGAGCACGTTCGCGCAGACGACGAAGAAGCGGTCGGTGTCCAGCGGCCGGCCCGGCCCGACGATGTTGTCCCACCAGCCCGGCCGGCGATCGTCGCCGTGGAAGCCGGCCGCATGCGCGTCGCCCGACAGCGCGTGGCAGATGAAGACGACGTTGCCGCCGTCGGCGGCCAGCGTCCCATACGTCTCGTACGCGACCTCGACGTGCGTCAGCCGCGCGCCGGATTCGAGCACGAGCGGACGGTCGTCGTCGAACACGACCGCCCGCTGCGTCTCGACGCGTCCGATCCCGTCGGACACGGACAGCTGCCTACGCTGCGACGCCCGCGCGCGCCTTCGCGAGCGCCTGGTCGATGTCGGCGACGATGTCGTCGATGTGCTCGATCCCGACCGACAGACGGACGAGGTCCTGCGGCACGCCGGCCGAGTCCAGCTCGCCGTCGTCCAGCTGCGAGTGCGTCGTCGTCGCGGGGTGGATCGCGAGCGACTTCGCGTCGCCGATGTTGGCGAGATGCGAGAACAGGCCGAGCGCGTCGATGAACTGGCGCCCGGCGTCGCGGCCGCCCTCGATCCCGAACGTGACGATCGCGCCCGCGCCGCCCTTCAGGATCCGCTGGCCGACCGCGTAGTAGTCGCTGCTCTCCAGCCCCGGGTAGTTGACCCACGAGACGCCCGCGGCGCTCTGCAGGTGCTTGGCGACGGCGAGCGCGTTCTCCGAGTGGCGCTCGATCCGCAGCGGCAGGGTCTCGACGCCCTGCAGCAGCAGGAACGCGTTGAACGGCGACAGCGCAGCGCCGGTGTTGCGCAGCAGCACGGTGCGGACGCGGCCGATGTAGGCGGCCGGCCCGAGCGCGTCGGCCCAGACGACGCCGTGGTAGGAGGGGTCCGGCTGCGTCAGGCCCGGGAAGCGCGCCGCGTTGGCGACCCAGTCGAATCTGCCCGAGTCGACGATCAGGCCGCCGATCGTCGTGCCGTGGCCGCCGATGAACTTCGTCGCCGAGTGCACGGCGACGTCGGCGCCGTGGTCGAAGACACGCGTCAGGATCGGCGTCGGGACGGTGTTGTCGATCACCAGCGGCAGGCCGTGCGAGTGCGCCGCGTCGGCCCACGCTCTGATGTCGACGACGTTGAGGCGCGGGTTGCCGATCGTCTCGCCGAACACGAGCCGCGTCTTGTCGTCGACGAGCGCCGCGAGCGCGGAGGTGTCGTCGGGATCGACGAAGCGGACCTCGATGCCGTACTGCGGCAGCGTGTGCGCGAAGAGGTTGTACGTGCCGCCGTAGAGCGTCGAGAGCGCGACGATGTTGTCGCCGGCACGCGCGATGTTGAGGACCGAGTAGGTCACGGCCGCCTGGCCGGAGGCGAGCGCGAGCGCCGCGACACCGCCCTCCAGCGCCGCCACGCGCTCCTCCAGCACCGACCACGTCGGGTTCATGATGCGGGAGTAGATGTTGCCCGGCACGGCGAGCGCGAACAGGTCCTGCGCGTGCTGCGCGTCGTCGAAGGCGTACGCGACCGTCTGGTAGATCGGCACCGCGCGCGCGTTCGTCGTCGGATCCGGCACCTGACCCGTGTGAAGCGCCACCGTCTCGGGTCGTACGTAAGGCTGCTGCTCGCTCATGGTTCTCCTCGCTGCAGTCGGTGGGAGTCGGACCGGGGGAGTTGGGAGTCTGCCACGTGACGGCAACGGGCTGGGCGAGTGTCAGCGGATCAGGTTGATCTCCGGATGGGTCGCAAGCAGCGTCTGCGTGAAGACGTAGTTGACGACGCCTATCGACAGGAAGACTATGACGATCGCCTGGTTCACCGCGCGACCGACGCCGGCCGCGCCGCCCGAGGTCCTCATGCCCTTGTAGCAGCAGATGATCGCGGTGGCGCCGCCGAAGATCGTGCACTTCAGCAGCGAGCCCCACAGGTCGGTCGTCGAGGAACTGGTCCAGAAGGTCGCGAAGAACGGCTCCATCCGCGCGCCGTTGACCCAGGTCGCGACGATCCCGCCGGTGACGCCGAAGATGATCGCGAAGACGTCGAACAGCGCGGTGATCACGATCAGCGCGAGGAAGCGCGGGACGACGAGGTTCTTGACCGGGTCGACGCCGAGCACCTGCAGCGCGTCGAGCTCCTCGCGGATCTTGCGCGCGCCGAGGTCGGCCGTGATCGCGGTGCCGGCGGCGCCCGCGACGACGATCGCGCAGATGAACGGCGCGAACTCGCGCACGACGGCGAGCATGAAGAGGCCGCCCATGCGGTCCAGCGCGCCGAAGAGCGTGAGGAAGTTCGCCGCCTGCAGGCCCGGCACCGCGTAGGCGACGCACCCCATCGTGATCACGAGCGGGAAGAAGCACTGCTTCAGCGCGAACATGAACTGCGAGGTGAACTCGTCGCCGTAGGGGTACGGCGGCCGTATCGCCGAGACGATCGTCTTGCCGGTGAGGATGACGAGGTCGCCGACCTCCTCGAACGGGTCGCGGATGCGGGATGTGAGAGGAGTCATAGTCAGATGGCACTCTCTGCCGAGGCGCGACACTACTGGTCTGCTGTCACAGCAGTCAACTGGGTACCCTCAGAGGGGTCGTGAGCCCCTTCCCCCCGATCTCGCTCGACCGCGACGCCGAGGTCCCGCTCGGAACCCAGCTCGCCTGGGCCCTGCGCGCCCGCGTGGCCGGCGGCCAGCTCGCGCCGGGCGAGCGGCTGCCCGGCGCGAGAGAGCTGGCCGCGCAGATCGGCGTCAACGTCAACACCGTGCGCGCGGTCTACGCGCGGCTGGAGGACGAGGGCCTGCTGCTGATAGCGCACGGCAGAGGGACGTTCGTGGCGGAGGCGGGCGGTCTGACGCCTGGCGTCGCAGAGATGGCCGCCGCCGTCACCGACGAGGCTCGCCGCCGCGGGATCGATCCGCGGGCCGTGGCGGCAGCGCTGTACGTGCACGACACCGACGCGAACGACACACGCGCCCGCGAAGCCCTGCGCAGCGAGATCTCCGAATTGGAGCGCAGACTTGCGGCCCTGCCGCCGGCACCGTTGGCAGCTGCGACTCCCGATCCGAGCGGCGCCGGGCGACTGCTGTCAGCGCAGGAGCTGCGTCAAGAACGCGATGCGCTGATCGAGGAACTGCGCGAGCGCAGCGCCCGTCTGGAGGAACCAGAGGCTCCGCGTGCTGCCGAGCGCACCAGCGTCACCCGCGCGCACGGCGCGAAGCTGCGCTGGCTGCCGAGCAGCTGAAGCGGCGACCACCCCGCTTGCCGCGCGGGCGCCGCGTGGCACGTCAGCGAAACAGCTCGTTCGCCTCGCGATAGGTGAGCGTGCCGGCGACCATCAGCTCGGAGGTGCCGGTCTCCAGCACCTCGAGCGCGATCCGGCCGGCGAGGTCCAGCGCCGCGCGCGCCGCGCCGGAGCCGATGCTGAGGCGGCGCACGCCGAGCTGCTGCAGCTCGTCGAGCGACGGGGTGTCGGGGGTCGCGAGCACGTTGACCGGGACGCCGACCGCGCGCACGAGCCGCGCCAGCTCGTCCGGATCGGCCAAGCCCGGCACGAAGATCCCGTCGGCGCCGGCCGCGACGTACTCGCGCGCCCGCTCGATCGTCAGCTCCAGCCGCTCGGCGCGCTCGCCGATCCCGAGCCAGAAGACGTCGGTGCGCGCGTTGACGAAGAGCCGCACGCCGGCGTCGTCGCCCGCGCCGCGGGCGGCCTGCAGCCGCTGCGCCTGCTCGGCGGTCGGGCGCAGCGCGGCGCCGCCCTGCGCCGCAGCGTCCTCGAGGTTGATCCCGACCGCGCCGGCAGCGATCACGAGCGCGACGGTGTCCGCGACCTCGGCCGCCGTCGCGCCGTAGCCGGTCTCGACGTCGGCGGTCAGCGGAAGCTCGACCGCGGCGGCGATCCGGCCCGTCGCCTCGGCCAGCTGCTCGCGCGTGAGCCGCTCGCCGTCGGCGCGGCCGAGCGCGTAGGCGATGCCGGCGCTGGTGGTGCCGATCGCGGTGCAGCCGGCCTGCTGGAAGACGCGCGCGCTGCCGGCGTCCCACGCGTTCAGCAGCGCCAGCACGCCAGCCTCGTGATGCAGCGCGTGGAAGCGCTCGGCCAGCGCTGCCTGCGATGGACGCTCCATCTGCAAGAGCGTAGCGGCGCGTCCGCGAACGGGCCCGTTCCCCGGGAACTGCTCAAGTCCGCACCGGCCGCGACGATCATCGCGAGCATGCGCCCCCCGCACGTCAGCGTTCTCGTCACCGCCCATGACGACGCCAATCGCATCGGCGTGACGCTCGACGACGTGTTCGCGCAGGACTATCCCGCCGACTTCACCGAGCTGATCGTCGTCGACGACGGCTCGCGCGACGCGACGCCCGAGCTGCTCGAGGCCTACAGCGAGCATTTCCTCGGCCGCATCCGCGTGCTGCGCCAGCCGCACGCCGGGCCGACCGCCGCGCTGGACCGCGCGCTGCGCGAGGCGCGCGGAGAGCTGTTCGCCCTGCTCGTCGCGGGCGACCGCTGGCCGCGCGGGCGGCTGACCGCGCAGGCGGCGCTGATGCGGCGGCGCCCCGAGGTCGGCCTCGTCTACTCCGAGCTGCTGCCGCGCGGCGGCGAGCCGACGAGCACGCCGTCGCTGTGGCCGGCCGAGCTGGAGATGGATCCCCCGCGCGGGCGACCCGTCGGGCAGCTGCTGCGGGAGGAGTGCATCGCGGCGTCGTCGATCATGGTTCGCTCGGCGCTGCGCGACCAGCTGACGCCGATCCCGCCCCAGATACCCCGGGCCGGCTGGTGGCTGACCGTGCGCGCCGCGACGGTCGCCGACGTCGAGTGGCTGCCCGAGGTGCCGGGCATATTGGAGTCGCTTGCGCGCCCGCCGTCGGACCGCGCGACGCGGCTGCGCGAGACGCTCGCGTTCCAGCGCTGGTTCCTGCGCCACACGACGTCCGAGTCCTCGTTCCTGAGCGAGCTGGGTGAGATATGGCAGGCGTTCGGCGAGACCGCGCGACGGCTGCTGGCCGCCACCGACGACCCGTTCTCCGAGTTGGTCGGCGTGACCGACGCGGAGCGCGCCGACGCGCGCCGGATCTTCGGCGACGCACGCGCCGCGATGGCGCGCGGCGACGCGCGGGCGGGGATGGCGCTGGCCGCGCGCGCCGCCGCGACCGACCCGTGGTGCGAGCCGGCGCGCACGCTGCTGAACGACGCGCTGACGGCGCGGCCGCGGCGCTCGCCGTCGGATCCGCTGCTCGGCGCACGGCACTTCGTCACGCTCGCGTTCGCCGACGAGCTGACGCGCGCGCCCGCGCTGCTGGAGGCGTACGCGCGCCACTTCGACGGGCATGCCGACGCGACGCTGGCGATCGACGCGAGCGCGCTGACGCCGTCCGACGCGGAGCGGGAGCTGGGCGCGCTGATCAAGCAGCTCGGCCTCGATCGACCCAACAGCGCGCACCTGATAGCGGTGCTGGGCCCGATCGACGCGGCCGTGCGCGAGCGGCTGCCGTCCAGCGTCGACGCGCTGCTGACGACGGTTGCGCGAGCCGTTCCCGCCGCGCCGGCGTATGACGCCGGGAGCGTGAGCGCACTGCGGACGTACGCGGCGCGGGCGTCGGCGGCATAGGCGACACGAACCGCATGGCGGTCCCCGGCAACGGATAGCGTGCCGGACACGATGCAGACCACCGCGCAGGCGGAGCTCTCGAGCTTCGAGCTCGTCCGCCACTACTTCCACCTCGCCGCCGACGAGCTGGCGTTGCAAGACGATCTCCGCGACGTGCTGCTGCGGCCGTACCGCGAGGTGCAGGTGGCGATCCCGATGCGGCTGCGCGACGGCCGCATCCGCACGTTCTCGGGCTACCGCGTGCAGCACAACGGCGCGCGCGGGCCGTTCAAGGGCGGCGTGCGCTTTCACCCGGAGGTCGACCTCGACGAGTTCCGCGCGCTGGCGGGGCTGATGACGTGGAAGACGGCGATCGCCGGGATCCCGTTCGGCGGGGCCAAGGGCGGCATCGACTGCGATCCGAGGCTGCTCGACGCGGCCGAGCTGGAGAAGCTGACGCGCGCGTACATGCAGCGGATCGACAAGGTGCTCGGCCCGACCCGCGACATCCCGGCGCCGGACGTGAACACCAACGCGCAGGTGATGGCGTGGATGATGGACGAGTACGGCAAGGGCCACGGCTATACGCCGGCGATCGTGACCGGCAAGCCGATCGCGCTGGAGGGTTCGTACGGCCGTGAGGCCGCGACCGCGCGCGGCCTCGTCTACCTGTTTCGCGAGGCGGCGCCGACGGTCAACCTGGTGCCGTCGGAGGCGACGGTCGCGATCCAGGGGTTCGGCAACGTCGGCTCGTGGGTCGGGCGGCTGATGCAGCAGCTGGGCGCGAGGGTGATCGCGGTGTCCGACGCGACCGGCTCGATCCGCGCCGAGCGCGGACTCGACACCGGAGCGCTGGCCGCGTACGTGCGCGGCGGCGGCCGCCTGGCGGAGTACGAGGCCGACGGCGTCGAGGCGATCGGCGGCGAGGAGTTCCTGGCGACGCCGTGCGACGTGTTCGTGCCGGCGGCGCTCGGCGGGATGATCCACGCGAGCAACGTTCATCTGTTGGATTGCAGACTGCTGCTGGAGGGCGCGAACGGCCCGACGACCCCGCAGGCCGACCTGGCGTTGCAGGAGCGCGGCGTGTTCATCGTCCCCGACGTGATGGCGAACGCCGGCGGCGTCGTGGTGTCGTACTTCGAGTGGGTGCAGAACCTGCAGCACTTCCGCTGGGACGAGCGCGAGGTCAACGAGAGGCTCGGCACGATCATGCGGCGCGCGTACCGCGAGGTGTCGGAGCGCGCGGCGCGCAAACCGGGCACGTCACTGCGAGTGGCGGCGTTCTCGCTCGGGATCGAGCGGGTCGTGGAAGCGGCGCGGCTGCGGGGGAACTTCTAGTGTCGTGAGGCAGGGGGCGCCCCGGCCGGAGCGCCCCCTCCTCGCGTCCTTGCCCTCCGCGGTGGGAGTCCAAGCCCACCAGGCAACCGGTGTATCGGCAGACCGGTTGCGGGACTTTAGTCCTGCTGCGCGGCGGCGTTCAGTCGTCGAAGTCGAAGTCGCGCGGCGGTCTCTGCTCGAACCAGAGACGGTCGTGCTCGGGCGTCTCCTGGAGGAAGTCCGGCGTCTCCTCGAGGACGTCTTCGTCCTTCGGCTCCTCAGCCGCCGGCTCGGGCGCGAACGGCTCGTCCTCGTCCTCGATCCGCCACTCGGTCGTCGGCTGGTGGACGATGTCGCTGTGCCGCGGATCGACCGGCTCGTCATGCACCGGGTCCCCGTGCGGCGGCGTCGACGATTCCGACGGTGGCTGCACATGCGTGGAAGGCTCGGTGCGCGGCGGCGGATCGACGTGCGGCGGCGGCTCGTCGGCGTAGGGGGCGGGGACCGCCGACTGCTCGTGAGCGTGCGGCTCGTGAGCGGTGGGCTCGTCGGCGTAGCGCGGCTCGTCCTCGGGGCGCGGCTCGTCGGCCGCGGAGCCAGCGCCCGTCGCCGGGGCCTGGCGCTCGTCCGGAGGCAGGATCCGTGTCTCCTCCTCGGGCGCGAACTCATGCGCGGCGGAACCATGCCCAACCGCATGCTCCCCGGTCGGCGCGACGTCGTGCTCCGGGTACGCGCCGCCTTCGTCGCGCGCGG
The DNA here is from genome assembly GCF_030646165.1 of Conexibacter sp. CPCC 206217. Taxonomy (GTDB): domain Bacteria; phylum Actinomycetota; class Thermoleophilia; order Solirubrobacterales; family Solirubrobacteraceae; genus Conexibacter. Next base: position 80,344 of record NZ_JAUTDO010000014.1, read on the forward strand.
ACACGTGCGGCTCTTCCTGCACGGTTTCTTGCACCGAATCGGCTTCCGGCTCGCGCCGCACCGGGCCAAGCGCGTCCTGCTCGGCGCGGGCGACCTCAGCCGGGTCGGCACCGCGCCGGCGCTTCAGCTCCAGATGCTCGCGGATCGCGTCGTCCAGCAGACCCATGAGAGCCCATCCTACCCACCGAGCGGTCGGAGGTGGCCGGTGCAGGCGCACGCCTACTCTGCAGGCGCTTCTCCGCAGACCCCGACCGCCCAGGTCCGCCACCCAACCCCCACACGCCACCCCTCCCGCCTTCCGGCTACACTACGCAGACCCGCGAGCCTGCACCCCAGCAAGGCGCGCATTTCATGGGGCTATAGCTCAGCTGGGAGAGCGCCTGGATCGCACCCAGGAGGTCGCCGGTTCGAGCCCGGCTAGCTCCATACCAACGAAACCCCTGCTAGCGCGGGGGTTTCGTCGTTTCAGGGATCGCCGGAAAACGGCCCGAATCGACGCCACTTTCTGCCACTAGTGGCAGAAATTTGTCAGATCGCTGCCGATGCGGCTGGATTCGGCCCGATTCGTGGTGGCTAGCACCGTGGACGCGAGTTATGGTGCCCGCCCCTGCAAATAGGTGGCCCCGGCGATGACTGCAATCACCCCGGGGCCGTGGCACCGAAGGTTCAAGGACCCTCCGGTAGCAGATCGATTGTCGCGCACCTCGGTGAGGCGCGCGCACGTTCGCCTGCCCGCTGGTCTCGCGCCTGACGTGCCGTCGAAGCCTTTCAAGGAGGCGACGCACACATGCCGCATCAGATCACCCGCGCCGAGCGCCACGACCTGCGCCGCAACGTGCTCATCGCACTGTCCGGCATCTGCGAGGACAGCGCGCTCGCGATTCAGAACGACAGCTGGGAACTCGCCCGCGAGCTTCGCCCGAAGTACGACTCGCTGATGGACGCGTTGGACCGACTCGGTTGGGGGGAGGGCACCGATCCGCTCGCCAAGACGTTCGAGGCGCCGGACCGTGACGTGCTCCTGCTCCTCGCAGGCACGTCGGTCACGGCGGCCGCACTGCTCGCGTTCACGCCAGAGGCATAGGAGGCGTTGGCGATGACACATGCGACGAAGCCAGCCGAGAGCGATCGGCTCATCGACGACGCGCACGGCGGAGAAGCAGCCGAGGCGCGGCGGACCACACCGTCGGTGCGCGAGACGCTCGACATGCTCCTGCGGACGATCTCGACAACTCCCCCGTGGGTGTGATCGTAATGGAGATCGCCATCGATCGCCTCAGACGTGACGCGCTGCACGCCGAGGCCGTGCTGAGCTTCGGCGAGATCGCGACCGCGTTCGAGTCAGACGACTACGAGCTCGCTCAGGCGCTGCGACCGCGGCTCGAGGCCGTCAGCCGCCTCCTGGACGACATCGGATGGGACGCCGAGGACGAAGGGGATCGGTTCGTCCTCACCATGCCCGACGCGCAGCTGGCGCTCGCGCTCGGGTATCTCGGCGGACGCGCGCTGGCACGCCTCAGAGCGTGGTCGGACGACGCACCGATCGGGCCACTCGCCGCTATCGACGGATTCACCGAGGACGCCGAGGCATGCTCGCACGTGCTGGCGATCGTCACCGACGCGGCGGCACGGCTCCCGGGGTTCCTCAACGTGCTCGGGATCGGCCTCAGCAGTGTCGGCGTCCTCGACACGCCCGGCTTCGACGTCATTGTTCTCGACACCGAGGACGCCCGGAGACCAGCGTTCCTGGCGGCGCCCTGGCAGATCAACCGCGAGCAGCGTGATCGCCTGCGGATGCAAACGTTCATCGACCTCGGCCCGCTCACTGAGAGCCTGTCCGCTGCGATCCGTTCCGGCGACTTCGCTCACGCGCGCGAGACCCGTACGCGGCTGGAGACGGACTGGCTGCTGCTGGACCAGATCGGCTGGGCTGCGATCGACCCGCGCGATACGTACTCGCTCTCGCTGCCACCGCTGGCACGCGACCGCGCGCAGGAGCGCCTGCGCTGGGCCGAGGCGCAAGGGACAGTCCCGTCACTGCTGCACGTCGGCCCGCTCATGATCGACGCACGCAAACGCGCCGTGACGCTCGACGACCGGCCGGTCGAGTTGACCCCGACCGAGTTCAACCTGCTGCGCATCCTGGCGTCTGACCCGCACCGCGTGTTCCACCGCTCCGAACTGCTGAACACCGTCTGGGGCTACCGAGACGCGACGTCGACCCGCACCCTCGATACCCACGCCATCCGTCTGCGTCAGAAGCTCGGCGGAGACGGCGGCACCTGGATCGTCAACGAACGCGCCATCGGCTACAAGCTGCTCGCCGATACGCCCAGCGACGCACGACCTGTCGGCGTCGGCGGTGAGCCGTTGAGCGCGACGCCGCCCTCCGACGCACCGAACAGGTGTCTCGGTGCCGACGGACGAGGGAAGGTGTGACCGATGGCGCTCACGCTCACCTACGACCAGCGGACCGCGCTCTGCGTGGAGCTGGAGCGAGATCTCCAAGCCGACATGCCCGAGATCGAAATCGCGTTCACGCAGCGTCGCTACACAGACGCCGAGCAGTTGCGACACGACTACGAAGCGGTCTTCGCACTGATGGACGATCTCCACGGCTGGAGGCCCGGCACCACCAACGCGCAGTTCCCCCTCAACATGCCCGCCGCCCAGATCATCCGTGTGCTGCGGCGAATCATCCGCCACGCGAGCAGACGACTGCTCAAGCTCGCACGCTCCAGCACCCACCCCCGCCACGACCCCAACGGCGAGATGGAGCACTGCGACGAGGTCATCGCACTGTGCTGCAACCTGCTTGCCCAACTCGCCGCCGCACCGAGAGGAGCGTGACGGCGATGGCCAAGCGAAAGAGAAGCAAGTCGCGAGTGCAGGGGCAGGAGCACATCGTGTTCGGCGCGGCCGTACGCGAGACCCGCGCGCGCCGCGGAATGTCGCAGGAGCAACTCGGCCTCTACAGCGGGCTGCATCGCAACTACGTCGGCGCGATCGAGCGCGGCGAGATCAACCCGACCTTCCGCATCCTGCGAAAGGTCGCCACCGGCCTCAACGTCCCCCTCTCCGAACTGATCGCCCTCTTCGAGACCCGACTCGCCGACTTCTGGAACGCGATCGAGGACGTGTCATGACGACCGCGTTCGATGAAGCGACGACACGGCGAAGGGGTGAGAGCTGATGCGCGCGATGCTTGCGATATCGCCCAGTCACCTCCCGGCGATCTTCGACGCGCTCCTGACGCTCTTCAGCGTCAAGGCCGACGCCCTGCACCGCGCAGCCGTCAGCGAGCCCGAAGACGAGCGCCTGGAGGCCGTGCGCGAGTCCCGCTCCGACCTCCTCGACATCGACGAACTGTTGGAGCAGCTCGACTTCTCCGCTATGCCCCGCGCCATCGAGATCTCCGGCGAGCGCGAGGTACTTGCCCTCGCCGTTCACCAAGCGATCCGAGACGCCGCCGAACACCTCAGCGACAGCAGCACCGCATACCCACACGCCAAAGCCGACATCGACCAGCTCCGCACCGCGACCGACGACATTCGCGACCTTCTCCCACTGCTGCACCACATCGAGATCGAGGCGACCGCCGCCGGGGGTGCGAGACCATGATGCGCGCCACGACGGTCCGGTTCGGCGGCGGAGGCTGGACCTGGCTGAAGGCACGCGCTGAGCGCGACGGCATCTCCAAAGCGCAGTACATCCGCGAGGCGACGCTGATGCGGCTCGCCGCCGACGAAGCGGCGGAACGGCTTGCACGCGAATACTTCGAGTCGCTCGTGCGCGAACGCTACGCCCACGCCTTCGCGACGATCCACCGTCGCCTGCGCCGCCTCGAACTGCTCGCCGCAGGCACAGGAGGCGACTGATGAGCCCGTTCATCACCGCCACCATCCCCGGCGAGTACGTGCCGGCGTTCGTCGCCGGTCGACAAGTTGCGGAGCGTCCGCCCGCGCCCTACACTTCGCCTCGACATCGTTCATGCTGATGTCGTCATACGCCCACAGGTTTGGACTCTTCGGGCTCCTACCTGTAAGCCAGACCTAGAATCGATCTAGGCCGCGCTGAAGGAGTGCTGACGTCAGCAGCTTGGCCGCTTGTTCAAGCCGGTCCTTAGGACGGCAGAGCAGAGCGGGGCGCGTGTACATCCGGTTCGCTCCCGGTGTCGACAGAGGGCCTTGAGACAAGGTCCGAAATCGATCGGAGCGACGGAGGCATTGGCATGAGCGATGACCCAGACAGCACACTGCACCTTCCCTGTCGAACCGAGCGCGAGCGAGGGTGGTGCGACTGATCGGCTGCTCGAATGTGCCGCTTACAGCGAAGACGCGAGCCGGCGTCTACTTTTTCTGTCCGCGAGGAGGCGACTCGCAGACTGATCCGCGCGCAAAGCCTCGATTTTCGGAGCTGGGTGCTCTACCGCGTTTTCTGGCGGCTCATGGGGTGCATCGTCGGCGGCGCTCTGACGATCCGGGCGACGATCGACATCGCGAACGGATCGGTTCCCGGCCTCCGTCAGCTCGAAGCCATCATCACTCTCATCGAGAAGCTCTGACCTCCCGAGATGCGACATGACGACTGACTTTTCCCCATCTGCCGACCCCACCTCCACCTCCACGGACGAAACTGAACCGGGCACGCCGCTGGTCGAGCTCAACGCTCCGCCCACCCCGGCCGCCCTGACCCGCCTCGCCGACCGGCTTCGTGAGCTGAGCGTGAGCGAGGCGGCCGCAGCGGCCATCGCGCGCGCCGTTAGCGATCCCGCTGCGATCCGGCGACGACTCGGCTCAACCCCTTCGGGATCCTCGCCTGGAATCATCACGCTTCGCGTTCCAGGCGGTCGTCTGCTGGCATTCAATGCCGAGGTCAACGCGCTCGCGGTAGCGGCGTGGCCGGTCAATCCTCGCCAGGCAAGCCGTCTTCGCTATCCGGTCGAGACGGCACCGGGAACTTCTGAGGCGACCAAGTACCGCCCTCTTACTGAGATCGTCAGCAGCCCACTCAATGACGAGCTGTTCTTGAGAGTCGAGGACCATCAGCACGCGATCTGGGCCTACGACCGCCTGATCGAGTATCTGAAGGACCTCAACGACCTCGCCCCACGCATTGCGAGAGAGGGCGTCATCTCTCCGGTCATCCTCGCGCCTGCGACGATAAGCGCAGGCGCTAAGGACGAAGTCACGGTCCTGATGGCCGTCGATGGCAGCAGCCGCGTGACCGCGGCGCAGCGACTCCTCGGCGTTACGGGTCGAGACATCCTCTACCGGTTCCCACATGACCGTCGCGCATTGAACGATGCGACGGCTCGCGTTCGTCAGATCTACGGACGTAGCGAAGCAGAGGTCTCTGAGGACGAGGTTGCTCAGGCTCGTGTCCTCAACATTCCGGCCTTCGTCGTGGTTGCCTTCGAGGCTGACGAGCACTCCGACGTCGATTTTGCCTCAGCGGTCCGGTCGTACATAGGCCTGACACACGTCGATCCGCCAAAGCCATGGGACGACGCCGGAACGTACGACACCTACGGCGCCGCCGTTCTCGACGAACTGCGAGACGCCCGAAAGCTGACGGAGGCCCAACACGAATACCTCGCTGGCCTCATTCCAGTTCGCGATCTCGTCAGCCGGGGATTCAGTGGGCACCTGGACACTCGGGCCGCGCACCTCGTGCATTTGGCGACTCGCCCGACCCAGGGCGTCTACGACATCACTGGTCGAGCGATCCGCCGAGTCTCACGCAAGAGCCGTGCCCGACAGGAACTTCGGATGGGCGTGTTTTGCGAGCTGATCCTTCGATCGATGCGCGTGTCGACGCTCGGAGGCTCGTCTGTCTCAGGCGTCCGAGCAGCGCTCCAGAGGACCTACGTTCTCACGGAGCTGACCGAGCCGTGGGACGTCACGACAGAACCTCTCGAAGAACTGCTTGAAGCTGCCGTTGAGGAACTCCATCATGGAAAGCCCGGACGAGCCGCGCGCGAGCTTGCAGTGCGCGGGGCCTACTGGCTCATCGGCTACGGCGTGCTCGGCCGCGATGACCGAGGCAGCCAGCGCGGTGTCCGTGATACCCGCCGACCTTCAACGATTCTGAGCGTTCTCATGCGCTCCGAGCACGGCCTGCGCATCCTCCACCGCGCCGCCGTGGACGGACGCGCCAGCGAGATACCGCGCATGGTCGACGACACCGGCACGATTCTTAGAGATGCGAGCGGTGGTCAGCATGCTCGCATGAGCACCGACTGGTTGCGACGGGTCTTTCCGCCCGAAACGGAAGACGCATCGCCGGAACCGGTCACGGAAGACGAGACGCCAACAGCGGCGCTCGAGCGCGCGAGGCGCACTTTCGTCAAAGCGGTGGACGCGTGTAGCGTCGCGATGAAGCAACTCGCAGGGGTCGAGAGCACCAACAGCAGGCCGCTCATCGAAGAGGAAGGCATAGCGCCCGCTGAGGTCGAGGCACTTCGCATGAAGCTGCGTCACATAGAGGACCAACTCATCGTCTATCGCAGCATCCATCAGCAAACCTACCCGCCGGTCGAGGAGATCTCCTGACGCGACTTTGTGCTCCCGCGGAGCGAACACGGTTCCCAGTCTTCGAGCGAGCGATCCGCGATGAACAACCCAACATGGCGCGCCGCGCCTCGTCGGTTGCCGCAGCCGGCCCCTTGGCCGGCTACGAGCCGCTGTGACGCCGCGCTGCGGCAAGGGTGCCAGGTATTCAGCGGTAGTTGAGCATGCCCCACGAGACGCGATCGAGGAACTCGAAGTAGATGCTCGTGGCAGTGAGGAGATTGAAGGCGAGGCTGCCAAGGCCCTGCGGCACGTGGACCATCGACGGAAGGGCAACGCGCCACCCGCCGAAGAGCGCGGGCTGCGCCCCTTCGGAGGCGTTGAACATGACCAACGCCTTCTCTACGCCCTGACACTGAAGCTCGGTAACCAGCGCCTTGAGCAAGTCCGACGACCGCGGGGTAGCTATGACTTCGGAATGCACGACGACGAGAACGTCGCCGTGCGCGAAGAATGGCTGCGACTCAGTCCGGAAGTTGCTGTCCTCGTCGATGCCGAACTGAGTGAAAAGAGGACATGTCCACTCGTAGGTGCGATGAAGGCGACCAACCACCGCCCGCACGGAGCCCACGTCGCCGAAGAGCGCAGCGTCAATCTCGCTGGCCGGCACGAAGTCGTGTGCGTCGAGGAGTCGCGTGGCCATCTCATCGAAGTCGGCCGGTGGGAGCGGATTGAGTTCGCACCGCATCGGATCCAGCCGGTGACCGAGTGGCCGACCTCGAAATGGAGGGCCATCCAGGCGCATGCTCCGGTGTCGCGGCATCTGAGCGAGGGCAGCCTCAAGCGTCGCCGCGACCGGTACGTGAAGCGTGACGGTTCTCTGTTTCTTGCTGTCGAGTTCGTTCAGCCACCGAAGGCCGCCGCGCGGCTCGACCAAGTCGCGGATATCGGCAGCGAGGAACCGGTCCATCGCCTCGACGAATACCACCAAGTACACCGGCTCGGCATGCGCGAACCAGTACCGGATGTGATCCGTTCGCAAACCGGTGACCGAAACCTTTACAGCCGCACCGAGTTGCTCCACGCCAAGGCGCGAGTTGGTGATGCCCTTGAGCTGAAACCAGACGCGATTCTGGCTGAGGACGCCAGCGCCTGCGTTCGGGTCGTAGAGATGGAGCCCTAAGTCGAGCGCAGCCCGGTCGTTCTCGTAGCGAACGAACTGCCCGTGTTCGGAGAGAAGATCCTTCAGGTGGAGCGTGTAGCGCTGCTCGAAGCGATCTTCAGCTCCCACCGTAGGCATGCGCAAAGCATGACGCTCGCGCATCCCCGTGTGCAAGTGCGAGGTCCGAGAGGTCAATCGCGACGGGCGGGGCGCGAGCGTTTGCGGATGGACCTACGCTCGGGGCGCGGCGGGGCGGGCTCGATCACGTGGAGGGGAACCCCCCAGCCTCGCGTCGGGTCCATCCGGGTGGGCAGCATCTGCTGGAAGACGCGCTGGGCGAGCGGCGAGGCGTACTCATGCCAACGGTAGGCGTAGTGCCAGTGGCCGGCGAGCCAGAGCACCGCACCGAAGAGCAGGCGCAGGGGCTCGCGGTGTCTCCTCAATCGGACCTCTAGAGGACCACGAGGCCCATGACTACGTCGCCGGTGAAGGCCAGCCCGAAGACGGCGAGCACGAGCAGCAGCAGGCCGAAGACGCGCAGGAGCACTCCGCCCAGAAGCCATGCGCCGATGAATGCGAGGATGAGGATTCCGAGAATTGAGCCCATCGTTTCCGCCCTCCGATTTGAGCTGCCCTATTTCGGTCCACCCAGTAGGCGCACGGCCGGTCCGCGGGCGAGGTCGTGTGGCCCCGCCCGGTGGATCGGTCCGCTCACTTGGCCGCCGGGACGACGACCCATCCGTCGGAGGTCTTGCTGACTTCGCCAGCGGCCTCCAGCTGCTTGAGCGTGCGGTCTGCCGATCCGCGTCCGATTCCCGTCGCGTCGGAGATCGCTCTCGACGTTCTCGGCCCGTCGGCGATCATGGACAGGATCTTGTCGCGGTTCTGACCGCGCGGCGCGTGGGTGCCGCCGGTCGTGGCGGTGGCGCCCTGCTGACGCTCGATTGCTCTGATGACGGCGTTCAGCTCGTTCAGATCAGCGACCTTGTCCGCAATCTTCGCCTCGACCTCGGCACGCGCGTCCTGCACGTCGGTGTTGATCTCCTCACGGCGGGCCTTGAGCGTCGTGAGGGTGTCGTCGATGATCGGCATGGTGATGTCTCCTGTCCTGAGGTTGCGGGGACGCGGGGACGGCGGCCCCAGCCATTGGGTTGGTCGCTACGCCGCCAGTGCGTCAGGCGGCGCGTCTTGGTCGTCAAGCGGCTCGCAGTAGACGAGTGCTCTGAGGCGAGCGCGCTCCTGCGGGCTTCGATTCATCATGTGCGTGTAGACGCGCAGCGTGAATTTCGGGTCGGTATGGCCGAGCAGGTACATCACCGTCGCCGGATCCACCCCGCACGCGACGAGGATCGACGCGAACGTGTGGCGCAGCTTGTGGGGCGTGACGCCCTTCGGCAGCGGTCGCTGACCGCGTTCAATCAGCAGCGCGTCCGCAAGTTCGATCACGAGTGCGAGGATGCGGTTGCGGAGGTTGTCCTTGTCGCGCATCCCGCCGGTGTTGGTCGCGAAGACGAGGTCGTCGGGTTGGGTGTGTCTGCTGGCTGCCTTGTGTCTGGCGAGGGCCTGTTGCAGGATCGGCAGGTGGTCGATCTCGCGCATGCCGGCCTGTGTCTTTGAGCCGGTCTCGGTCCGTCTGAGGACGAGGTCGATGTCACGCCACCTCAGCTCGCACAACTCGGTGGCGCGCTCGCCTCCGAATATCAGCGTCGCGACGATCGCGTGGCGGTCTGTGGCTCGGTAGCGCGGGGTGCGGTCGAGAAACTCGGCCGCGTCCAGCATCGCCCGGATCGCGTCAGCCGTGTCGAGGTGGACCGGTCGTCTCGGTGGTTCGGTGAGACGGCGTCTTCTGCCCTCGGCGGGGTTTTCGCTGATGTGTCTGTACTCGCCGGCGAGCGCGAGGATCGCTTGCAGCTCGTCAATGGTCGTGTTGATCGTGGTTGCGGCGAGGGGTCGCAGGACATCACCGCGATGGTTTCGCAGCGGCTTGCCGCGCTTGATCGCCTCAGCGCGTTGTCTGGACTGCGCGACCTTGTGCCGGCGGTAGTCGTCGACCATCTCGGTGTCGATCTTGTCCAGCGGGGTGTGCGCGAAGAACGGCTCCAAGTGCAGCGTGAGCGCCCACTCGTCATGTTCGATCGTGCGCTTGCCGACCTCGCCGTCGCGGCCGGCGAGGCGACGACGCGCGAATGCGCTGAACGTCGGCACGGTGACGGGACCTGCGGCGATCTCCTGACGGCGCTTGTCCTGCTTACCCTTGTTGCGGTCGGGCGGAACCCATATCCCGCGGCGCACATCGGCCATGATGTTGTCGCGCTCTTCGATCGCTCTCTTGTCGTCCCATCCCTCTTGGCGGGTGCCGAGCGTCACGTACTGCCGCTCGTGGTACGCGGTGAAGCGCAGGACGAACACGGACTCGTCGAAGAACCGCTCGATCACGTTTCTGGCGACCGTGCGCTCTCTCACCATCGGTATGTCACCTCCTTTGAATTCGAGGCGACGAAAGCCGGCTGACGCTGAGCTGTCGTGTATGCCATTGACGTGATAACGACGATGGCCTTAGACTTCTCAGTGCCGAAGTCCCTGACCTTCGGCGCTCCGGCCGGGGACGTTGCAGCGTTCCCGGCCGGTCTTTGTGGTGTTCAACGACGATAGCTCTGCTCACCACGCAAGCCAAGCTAATTTCTTGAATCCGCGGTAATCGAACATGAGCCGCGAAGACGAGGTTTATGTGGTGCGAATGTGGAGCTGGGGTCATCGCTTTCGTCGGGTGTCGTCGGGGTCGCCCATCGCGCGTCGTACGCGGTCGGGGTCGAAGCGCAGGCGTGGGCGGCGGCCGGCGCCGAGGCGGATGGCGCCGAGTTGGTCGGCGTGTTGGTAGACCCAGCCGCGCTCGACGCCCCACCACGTTGACACCTGCGCGGCGGACAGCAGCCCGGCAGGGTTGGACGACGATGGGGACGCGGAGGGTGGTGTGGGTCGGTCGGCCAGCAGGTCGGCGACGCGGTCGGCGAGCTGCTCGATGGTTTCGTCGGCCAGCCGCACGACGGTGATCTCCTGCGGGCGGTCGGGGGTCATCGGCGGCACCGGTCGAAAGGGCCGGGGTCGGCCGCCTGTCTGTCCCAGTGCCGCAGGCGAGCGGTGGCGACGCGTGCGTAGGCGGGGTCGATCTCGATGCCGATGAACCGGCGGCCTTCCAGTACGGCTGCGCAGCCGGTGCTGCCGGACCCGGTGAACGGGTCGAGGACGAGCCCGCCGTCGGGGACGGTCAGGCGCACGAGCCAGCGCATCAGCGCCAGCGGCTTGACAGTCGGGTGCGGGTTGCGCGCCGCGCGCGTACGCGGCCGGCGCGGCGCATCGGGGAACAGGTCGAAGGCGCGCGCTGGGAGGTGGTCCAGGCCGGCGTCGCGCTCGGCGCGGGTGGCTTTGGTGGACCAGAAGATGCGGCTCGTGCGCTGGGCGGTCGATGCCGGGGAGAGCGTCGCGGCAGCGGCGCGGTCGATTAGCGCGGCGGCGCAGTCCGGCGTGCACGTGTCGGCCGTGCAGTTGGCGCTGTGGCCGAGCGCGACGTTGGGTGGGTAGCGGCCGTCGATGCGGGCGGCGTCGATGTTCAGCTCGCCGGTCCGGTAGCGGTCGAGGTTGGCGTCGACCGTGCCGGCGGTCGGGCGGCGGGTGAGCAGGATCGGTTCCCACGCTGGCTTGAGCGTGGTTGAGCGTCCGCCGGGCAGGCGGCGGGACTTCGGCACGCCGGTGCCGTACATCCAGCACAGCACGTCGCGGACGTCGAGGCCGGCGTCTTCCAGCCCGCACGCGAGGCGGTGGAAGGTGCGTGGCGCGCCGAAGACGACAGCGTGAGCGCCGGGTTTGAGCACGCGGCGCGCTTCGCTGGCCCAGGCTTGCGTCCATGCGGCGAACGCCTGCCCGGACGTGAGCCGGCGGCCGGTGCGGCGGGCGGCGGTCTCGCGGATCGTGGCGCCGTCCCAGCGGATGCCCTTGAAGTCGATCCCGTACGGCGGGTCGCTCACGAGGGCGTCGACGCTGTCATCGGGCAGCTCGCGCAGCCGTTGCAGCGCGTCGCCTGCCAGCAGCCGCCAACGGTCCGGGTCAGGGCTGTCGAGGTGGTCTACCGTCTGGCCCCCTTCGGCTTGCCGAGCCAGTCGACGCGGGCGGTCGGGTCTTCGGCGCGCAGCCAGATCGGCGCGAACGGCCCGTGGCGGCTCAGGTCTTCCAGGAGCGTGAGTTGCACGCGCAGCGTGCGGTCGCCGCGCAGGGCCGGGTCGGCAGCGCGCAGCGCGAGCAGCAGTTGCGCGCGCCGCTCAAGCTGCGGGCGGGGCTTGCCGGCGAAGACGAGCTGGACGGCGGGCAGCCCGGACGGGTACCAGGTGCGCCATGCCGGCTCAGGCGCGCCGCCGTGTCTGCCGCCTGGCGGCGGGGTGTAGTCGCGCAGGCGTTGGTAGCCGCGCAGCTTGCCCAGCAGCGCCTCGACGGGCATCGTGCCGCGGTCCAATTCGAGGAATCGCTGGTGCTGGGTGACAGCGTCGGCGTCGGCGGCGAGGTAGCTGATGAGGGCGTCGGCGATGACCTGCTCGGTGCTGCCGCGCCGGCCGGGCGCGGTGCCGATCGTGTGCGCGATCTCGTGGCGCCAGGACAGCGGCCCGAACTCGTCGCCGCGCTGGCGGGCGGCGTGCAGGTAGGCGATGCCGACCTCGTTGACGGCCAGCGTGTGCGCCTGCAACTGGCCGGCGGCCTGCGCCGGGGTGATCAGCTTGCGACGCGGCTCGGTGCGGCTGGTGACCTGCTCGACGGCGGCGGCGCCGGCTTCGGTCACAAACCACACGCCGACGGTGCGCGGTCCCCGCGCAACGTCGAGCAGCCCGGAGCCGGCCAGCTCGCCCAGCAGCCGCTGCGTCCAGCGCCGCGACGCGTCCGGCGTATGGATCGCGTGCACCTGCACCGTGCTCAGCAGCCGGTGCTGGTAGATCGACTCCAGCACTTCGACCGCGACCCACGGCAGCCGTCGTGTCCAGCCGGCGGCCGTCACCGGTCCGGCTCCTCGAACGCGGGCAGCGCCGGCAGCGCGCCAGGCGCCGCCCCGCCGCCGTCGGCCGCGCCGTCGGGATGGCCGTAGCGGCGGTGGCGCAGGTGGTCGGCGATACGGGCGTCGTGGTCGTCCAGCGCAGCGAGGACGGTGCCGACCGGGGCGCGGCCCGTCACGCGATCGATCGTCGCGTTCAGCTCGGGGACGCGGTCGGGGTGGTAGGCGTCGGCGTGCAGCTCGCGCGCCGTGACGCCGCGCACCAGGAACGGTGCGCGCACCCGGGCGCCGAGCGTCACCTGCGCCAGGTAGCTGTACTGCGGCAGCTTCGTGAGCGTCGCGGGCTCGGGCGTGCCGCCCCATTCGCGTGTCAGCAGGCCGGCGGCCTTCGCGTTGACGGCCATCGTGCCGAGGTGTGAGCGGTTGGTCGTGACCGCGTTCAACGTCGCGCTGGACAGCCGTTCGGGGTTCTGGTTGAACAGGAACGCGCGCCCGCCGTACTTCGCCGACTGCTCCAGCAGCGCGGGCAGGTTCGGCGAGTCGTAGGACTGCAACTCGTCCAGGAACAACCACCACGGCCGCCGTGTCGCTGCCGGCATTTGCGACCGGGCCTTGATGCTGTGCAGCACTTCGTAGACCAGGAACGCGGCGACGAGCCGGTCGCGGGTGCCGCCCGAGCCTGGGCAGGCGAGCACGATCTTGCCGTCGTCCATCGCGGCGCGCAGGTCCAGCGTCGAGACGGGCTGGCCCAGCAACGCCGCGACCGGTCGCGCGACGCGCAGCCGGTCGACGAGGTTGGTGACCGGCGTGATGGCCTCCGGCGTCAACCGTGGGAAACGATCCTCGAAGAACGCGCGCGTCGGCCGTGAGACGTGCGGCAGGATCGTCTGGCGCCATGCGTCGTCAGACAGCAACGTCGAGACCTGAAACAGGGTCGGCGCCAGGTCGGGCGGCAGCACGAGCGCCAGCTCGGTCAGCGCTTGTGCGGCCTGCGTGATCAGGTTCAGCGCGCGGGTGTTGCGCTCATCCCAACCCAACGCGGCGGCGAACGCGTCCGCGACCGCCTCCACGCGCTCGCTGGCTTCCCAGGATGGGCGGCCGTGGACGCCGAACAGGTTCCAGCCCGGCTGGCCGTGGCGGCCGGCGAGGTCGGACAGGTCGACCTCGATCACGCGCGCGGCGATCCCGGCGTCGGTCAGGAACGCTTTGGCGGCGTTGATCGCGTCGGCGTGCGGGTCCAGGAACAGGCCGCCGTGGCCGCTGCGCGCCAGGTGCACGAACTGCACCAGCCCTGTCTCGGTCTTGCCGTAGCGGCTGCGGCCGGACAGGTAGCTGAAGATCGTCTCCGCGACGCGGACGCCGACCAGCCGCTCGCCGCCCTGCGGGGTCGGCACGGCGCCGAGCGGGATCAGGTCGCGGCGATCGGTCGTGAAGGTCGGCAGTCCCGGCGGCGGCGGCGCGACCGTCCCGCCGGAGCGCTCGACGTTGGGGGCGCGGCAGTTGACCGTCGGCGGCTTCAACAGGCCCGCGACCTCGGCAACGGTGACGAGCTGGCGGCGCGCGGGGGCGAACCGCCCGGTGCGCATCCGCCGGTCGAACCGGCCGCGCACGAGCGGCAGGTCGGAGCCCAGGAACGCGACGCCGGGAATCCGCACGCCGACGACGCGCAGATGGTTCTCTCCAGCGAGCGCGTCGAAGCACGACAGCAGCGCGTGCAGGTGCCGCTGCTGGCGGCCGTCCATCTTCGACTCGCAGCGCAGCAGCAGTTGGATGGCCAGCAGCGGCTGCGGGGTGCCGAGCTTGCCGGCCAGCGCTCTGACCTCAGCGCGCCGGGCGACCAGGTCCGCCGGTTCGGGCTGACGCCGCCTACGGGCCGCGTCAGGGCCGCGCAGGATGTCAGCGACGGTCGGCTGGCTGCCGGCATGGCGGGCTTGGCGGATCAGCCGCCGTCGCAGCCGCCGACGGCGGCCAGGCGCGACCGGGCGCAGGTCGATCGCCACCGTCACCCGATCGCCCAGGTCAGCCCGAACGGACGCCATCACGGCCGCGACGGACTGCAGCGGGTCGGGGTCCAGGCTCACGTCCGCCAGCGACAGCGACGAGGGACGGGCCAGCACCAGCTCAGCCCGAGCGACATGCAGCCTGCCGTCCACGACAGCCGGCCGGTCCCCAGCGGTGACGTCGTCGAGCTGCTCGCGCAGCTGTACGTCGGGGTAGTGGCTGACGGCCGCGTGCAGGACCGGCAGGTCCCGAGCGGGCAGCTCCGCGCGATAGCGCATCACAGCATCCGCGTCATGGTCCAGCAGCAGCCGCACCGCGCTGGCCGGCGCGTCGAGCCAGTCGCGCAGCACCCGCCGGGTGCGCGCGAGCTGCGCAGCGAAGCTCTCCACCGACTGCGCGCTGGGATCGAACGTGTCCGCCGGCAGCAGCCCGACCCGGACACGGGTACGCAGCGTGCGCCGCACCGCACCAGCCCGCGCAGCGACGACCAGGCCGCCGGCGAGCCCGGCGCCAGCGAGCGCCAGGGGCGGGATCAGCTCGAGGAGCTGCACCGGCGTGAGCAGCGCGGCCAGCGGCAGGAGCACCAGCGCAGCGCTCACCGGAGATCACCCCTCTGAGAAGAGATGTCGCCGAGCACCCACCCGCCGAGACCCCCGACCCGGTCGGCGATCCCGGCCACTCGCGCCGAGCGGCAGCACGAACCGGAAATGGCCGTCTGCGACCCAAGCGCGAACCGGGCAGCGAACCACCAGTGCGAACCGAACCGCGAACCGGGGAGCGAACCAGGGCGCGTACCGACGCGCGAACGACGACCGGCCTGCTCGTGGCGATGCCGACGGTCAGCCATTGTCGCGTTCCGGGCCGAAGACGTCGATCCACGAGGGCGGGAAGTAGCTCGTGCGCGGCGCGTTCTCCGGGCCGCCCGGCGACGCCGACGTGTTCCACGACAAGTGCAGGTGCGGCGGGCACGGATACGAGCAGTGCGCCGGATCGCCGTGCGACGGATAGCCGTTGTAGAAGACGCCGCGAAACGGTGCTCTCGCACACGCGGGCGCGACGCCGGAGGCGGCGCAGCTCTCCTTCCAGCCGGCAGCTCTGGCGAGCCGCATCGTGTTGGTCCAGTCGCCGTCGGCGGGGACGATGTCCAGGCCGGCGCCGATCGGATGCTCCCCCGAGGCGGCGTGCCCGGACTCCTGGCAGGCGGTGACGCGCTGCTTGTAGCGGCGCATCAACGCCACGACGTTGCCGACGATCCGCGCATCGCACGAGATCGAGGGACCGAACCCTGGCGCGATCACCGACGCCGGCAGCGGCGCAAGCCGCCGCGGTGCTCTGGCGCGCACGACCGGGCCGAGATCGACACCGCCTACAGGCGGTGTTTCTCCACCTTGCGAGCATCCGCCGCTCACCAACTCGGGCTGCACGTCGCTGCGATCCGGTCTCGCCCCGGCAGGGGAACCGTCGCCGTGGAAGCCGTAGGCGACGGCGCGGGCCATCACCTGATCGGCGTAGTTGGCGACCCCGTCGGCGCAGGCGCCGTAGTAGCGGCAGGCCGCCTCGCGGTACTCGGCATAGCTGCCGCCGGTGGCCGGCGCGTCCTTGGAGAACCGCAGGACGCGCGCGGCGCCGAAGATCGCGTCGGCGGGGTCGTTGACGTCCTTGTCGCCGTCGCCGTCAGCGTCGACGCCCCACCGCTCCCACTCGGTCAGCTCCGAGGTCGACGGGCTGCACGGGCTGCCACGCCGCATCGCGATCTGCATCGGCCCCGCGCAGCCGTAGCCGTTGTCACCACGGCACATCCCGTGGTCGCACTCCTGCGCACCGATGCTCGCGAGGAAGGCCCAGTCGATCCGGTAGCGGCGCCCGGCGGCCTGATAGAGCCGCAGCCGATCCGGCGGGATGTCGCGCCGCGCCGTTCTCGACGGGGCCGCGCCTCCTGCGGAGGAGCCGCTGTCGGCGCCGAGGCAGTCGAGGTCGCTGCCGCCGATCGCGAGCATGATCGCGACGACCGACGCGACGATTACCAGCAGCGACGCGAGCGCGACCAGCAGCGCGAGCCGCATGCCGCGCCGCTCGAACGCCGACGGCGCCCGCCGGCTCACGACCCGCTCCCGATCGCGGTCACCACGAGCCGGCCGTCGCGCACGCCGACGAGCAGCTCGATCGGATACGCGACGACGTCGCCGTCAGCGATCCGGGCGCTCACCTGCCACGCGCGCGCGTCACGTACCCGCGCGCCGACGTGGACGCCGCGCACGTGCGGGCGGCGTCGACGCGCGGCGGGCGGCACGCGCAGCCGCGTGCGCGCGAGCCGTCGCGCGAGCTGCGGCGAGGCGCCGTCGATCCGACGGCCGGACGCCCGCCCGTACAGGTAGGGCAGGTAGTCGGCGAGGAAGCGCCGCGCCACTTGACGCAGGCGCCGCTGCGGCGCTCGCGCGGCCGGCGGCGCCGGCACGCGCGGCGGCGACACGATCAACGGCGGCGGCGATGTCGAGGTGGTGGAGGTCGTCGTGGTCGTCGGCGTGGTGGACGGTGCCGGCGTGGGGTCGTTGGCGGGGCGTGTCGCGCTGAGCGCGACGGCGGCCAGCAGCAGCACCGCCGCGGCCAGCGCGAAGCGCCGCTGGCGCGCACGCTCGGGAGAACGCGGTTCGCCGGTCATGGCGTCTCGCTCCTGTGGCCGGGTCTGCGCGGCTTCGACACCCCGCCCGACGGCGCGGGTGCTCTCGGCGGGCCGCCGATGTCGCCGAGCTGCTCGGCGTCGCGGTGCAGGCGCTGCGCGTCACGGTGCAGCCGTGCCGCGTCGGTTCGCAGGCTCGATGCCAGCGGGCTGTCGCTCGCGGGCTTCGACGCTCTCTCGGGCGCGGGTCTGTCGGCTGGCGCCGGCCGCTCGGCGGCGCTGAAGCGCGGCGGCTCCTGCGACGCGACGGGCGACGGAGCCAGCGGGGTCGTCGGGTCGGGCGGCGGCGGCTTCGGCCGCTGCGATCTCGTTCCGGCTGGCTCGCTCGTGGCTTCGGGCTGCTCGGCCGGTTGCGGTCGCGGCGCCTCGCGGCGATCAGCCGTCGCCGGACCCTTGCCGCCGGGGCGGCGCTCAGCGGCCGGCCGCTCGGTGCTCTCAATGGGCCGTGCGGTCTCGTCGCCGGCACCGCCTGTAGGCGGTGGTCTCGGTCGCGCGCGGTCGGGCGCGACCGAAGCCGGATCGGCCTCACCGACGGGTGCAGCTCTGCCAGTGGCGGTGCTATCGGCGCCGTCGGTGTCGCGGGCGGGTCGTGTCGGTCTGCCGGCGCTCGAGGATGCCTCCTCGTCAGGCTCGGGCAGCGGTCGCGTGTGCGGGCTCGGCGGCGGCAGCTCAGGCACGGGCCGCGGTCTGCGCGGAGCTCCGTCGTGCCCGCCCGTCCCCGGTCTTCTGCGCGTGGCTCTGGCCGCCGCGCCGATCGTGCGTCTGGCCAGCCGGGCCATCGCATAGCCCACGCCGACACCGGCCAGCAGCCGTGCCTCGTCGCGCTGACCAGTGGTGCCGGTGACCGCGGTGCCGAGCTGGCCGACGAGCTGCTTGCGATTGAGGAAGACGGCCCAGTAGAAGACGGCCTGCAGGCCCCATGCCATCAGCCAGCCGAGGTTCGCCGTCGCGTCCTGCAACGCCGCTGAAACAGCGAGCAGCACGGCGAGGATCAGCGCGTAGAACGCCTTCTTGATCAGGAAGGTGGCCAGGCGTGTGAGCCAGTCGAGGAAGAACTGGTGGCCGCGGCCGGGGAACGTGCCGATCACCAGCGCGACCGGTGCGAAAGCGAGCAGCAGCAGGACGAGGACCTGCGCGAGGATGACCGCGACCGCGAGCGAGCCGAGCAGCAGGAACGCGCCCAGCTCCCCGGCGAAGATGACGACGGCGAGCCCGAGCCGTTGGTACTGGCCGCTCTTGCCCATCGCCTCCGCAGCCGGCTTGTCAAGGTCGGAGAGGCGGTAGGTGCCGTCGTCCTTGCCGGGGTCCTCGTCCGGGAGCTTGCTGCTATCGCCGTCCTTCAGCGCGTCGTACTCGGCGTCGCGCTGATCGGACTCGGGACTGAAGCGCAGGAAGTGCGGCGCGTACTTGAGACGGTGGTTGACGCAGGTCTTGCCGGCGTCGGCCTGTATCTCGGGGCTGGTCGCGAGGCGGCGGGCGAGCTGTGCGTCGCGGCCGGGGTCGGGTGAGAGCGGCCGGACCGCGGCGTCGGCGTCGTCGCGGACGCAGTGCTCCAGGCCGCCGAACTGCAGCACGACCCAGGGCTGGTAGACGAGCAGCTCGAAGAGGTGGTCGCTGCTGTCCTCCTTGGCCTGTTGCTCGTCGCTGACGCTGCCGTTGGAGGAGAGCGACAGGAACGCGACGGAGACCTCGTTGGTCCAGTGGCTCGCGGTCCCGATCGTGCGCTCGGGCTGCGTGACGAACGCCAGCGCGATGACGATGTACAGCAGCGACAGGCCCAGTGCGGAGGCGGTCTCGGTGTAGCGGCGGCGCACGAGCGCCTGCCACATCGACCACACCCCCGCCAGCAGCACCGCGAGCGTCAGCCACGGCCCGCCGAACACGTCGCGGTAGATCGACCGGACCGCCTCGGAGACCGGTTGCAGCGCGCCCGCGCCGCCGGTCGCGTCCGACCCGTTGACGAGGTCCAACGAGAACGCGAAGGTGAACAGCGTGATGACGGCGCTCGCCAAGAACGCGGTCAACTGCCACAACACGCTCGCCAGCAGCCACGCGACGGTCGGCGCGATCCCCGACACGTCGACGCCGGAGAAGACACCCGCCTCGACCGCGCTGAAATGGTGATCGAGCGCGTAGTTGCCCAGCGGGTAGGCGTCCATCAACGCGCCCGCCGGCAACTGGGACGCGGGGCCGATGTTGCCCCACACGTCGACCGCATCGGCGACCGGGTGGGCGAGCAGCAGCAGGCCCGCCGTGCCGGCCGCGATCGTGGCGAGGCGTCGGCGGCGGCTCATGCGCCCGCCTGCTCGGGGGTGGTGTTGAAGGCGTGCAGCAGCTCCTCGAAGACGACATCGATCTGCGTCTCGCCGACGCGCCCGTCGAGATCGCGCAGCAGGCACAGCCCTCTGCGATAGGACCGCACCCGCGCCACGAGCCCACGATCGTCGGGGTCCAGGCCAAGCAGCTGGAGGCCCTGCTTAGCCTCAGCGTCGGAGTCCTGGCCGAACAGCAGGAAGGTGCCGATCAGGTCCGAGAGGTCGCCGAGGTCGTCGAGGCGCTGCGTCGCCAGCAGCACCGTCGCGTTGAACGCGCGCCCGAGCCGCACGAGCCGGTTGATCAGCGCACGCCCCTGCGTCGAGGACAGCAGGAACCACGCCTCATCCAGCACGATCACCTTGTGCCGGCTGCGATCACCGGACACGAGCCGCAACGCAAGCGCCGCGACCAGAGAGAGCGTCGCGACCGAGACGCGCTCCGCGCGCGTCCAGCTCTCGCGCGTGGCACGCGGGTCCGGCAGCGTCAGGCCCGGTGCGCGGATCGTCGTGACCGGTGCGGCGGCGGTGCCGAGGTCGGTGCGGCTGCCGTCGCCGAACCCCAGACGCCCCAGCCCGAAGTCCGCGGCGACCTCCAGCGCGTCGGCGACCTCCTGAGCGGCCGGGTGGTCGACGCTGCGAAGCTGGCCGATCACGGCCAGTGAGCTGCGCTCGCCGCGGCGTACCAGCTCGCGGACCGCGCGCTGGATCTGGTTCTCCCACGACGGCGGCGGATCGCGCAACAGGTCCAAGTAATAGGACGAGGCGAGTTCTTCGCGGAGGTCGTCGAGGCCGATCGCCAGCGGATCCAGCGCGCCGCGGTGCTGCTCAGCTCCCGAGAGCTCCAGCACTTCGACGCGGCCGTCGAGCTGGCGGATGCGGTCGAAGCCGTGGTCGGGCTTGGGATCGAAGTCGACCACTGAGGAGCCGCGCCGCTCGGCCGCGTAGGCGATCGTCTGCGCCGCGACCGTCTTCCCGGAGCCGAGCGTGCCGGCGAGCAGGACGGCGGACGGCCGCGACTGTCTGGAGGCGGCGGTCGGGTCGTGCTTGACGGGCCGGCCGCCGGCGCCGCCGGTGATGCCGAGATAGATCCCCGAGGCGGAGCCGATCTCGGTCGTGCCGGTCGCCATCAGCGCCGCGAACTGCTCGACGGTCAACTGGTTCGTGTAGTCCGGGACACCGGCGCCGACGCGCAGGAGGTGCTCGGCGAACAGCCACGACTGGATGCCGCGAGGTCGGTAGAGCCGCAGGTCGCCGAACTGATCCTGCAGCGCGGTGACGCGCCGCTCCAGCTCCTCGCCGTCGGGGGCGCCGATCGCGAACCCGAGCGAGGCGTAGAGCATCGGCGGGTGCGCCGAGGACTGCAGGACGGCCTCGTACTCGCGCGCGAGGTAGCGGTCCTCCTCGACCAGCAGGCCGGGGCCGCGCGTGTCGCCTTCGGTCTGCTCGCGGTAGACGTTCTCGACGTCGGTGATCCGCCGCCGCACCTGCGCCAACGCGTCGCGGTTGCCGACCCACCGCGCATGCAGCACCGCATCGACGCTGAACGGGACCGCCTCCAACGGAGCGAACAACAGCTCCGCGGCCGGGCCGGGGAACTCGGGCTCGTCTGCCAGCTCCCCGACGCACAGGAACGCCTGGTGGGAGTCGCCCTGCTCGCTCTCCGCGACCAGGCGGGCCGGGCCTGTGCGCGGCTCCAGCAGCGGCGCGTTGCAGCAGCGCCACAGATCATGCTGCAACGGCTCATACGCAACCCCGCCGTCGGTGCCAGTGACCACGAGCGCGTCCGGCCGCCAATGCGGGTCCAGGACGGGTTCGCCGATGCCGCGCAGCTCGACGCGGCGCAGCAGCCACTCAAGCTCGCGGGTCGTCGCGCGCTCGCACGCCAGCACGCCACGCAACTGCTCAAACACGCGCTGCTCAGCCACGGCGAGCCCGTCCAGCTCGACGCCGCTGATCGGCTGCGCCGCGGCCACCCCGGCGAGATCCTCCACCCGCAGACGCGCACGGTCCACCGACCGCACGACCCCGCGCGCGAAGCCCTCCACGGCAGGCTCGCCGAGCGAGACGACGGCGTACAGCTCCGGCGCGTGCGCAGCGAGCTGAGAGAGGCGGCGCTCGTGACCGTGCAGGTAGGCGGCGAACGCGTCGGCGTCCTGGCCGCGCGCGTCCAGCAGCGCCGTCGTCTCCTCCACGTACCGCTCGGCCGGGTAGGCGCGCGAGACGCGGTAGAGCGAGAAGTCGGCACCGACGACGGTCGCCCACCGCTCCAGCAACCTGAGCTGGCGCCACTTCTCCGCAGCCGGCAGGAACGGGTAGGAGACGAGCCCGAGCCGGAACACCGCGGCCGGCTCGCCGCCCCGGCCGAACAGCAGGTTCTGGCGAACGTAGCGCAGCGGGAACCGCACCCCGGTCACGGCCGCACCTCCAGCCGCTCGCCGGCACCCAGCTCGACCCGCACGACCGCACGCGATCGACGGCCGCCGAGCTGGCCGCGCACGCGCCGCACGCCGCGTCGGCCGCCGCGGCGCTCGCGCAACGCGACCGGGCGAGCAAACCGCACCAGCGCCGGACCGAGCACCCGGCCGCGCCGCAGCTCCGGGCCGTGCGCGTCGGGCGCGACGGCCACGACGCCGGCAAGCTCGCCGGGGGTCGTGTCGAGCAGTGGGCGGCTGAGCGTGCGGCGCTCGGGTCGCAGCTGCGCCGCGATCCACGAGCGCGCGAAGCGGTGCGCGGCACGGCCGTCCGGCGTCGCCTGCGTCGCAAATGTCGCCACCACCGCCGGCAGCACCAGCAGCCGCAGCGGCCAATCCAGCGTCGCCAGCATGTACCCGATCACCTGGGTCGCGCCGAACGTCGCCACAGCCGCGACCGCCGCCGTCGAGCGGCTGCCCAGCGCGAGGGCCGTCGCTGCGACACCGAGTCCGAGCAGGACGCTCAGCAGCGGCGAGCGGGCCGCCAGCAGCAGGACCGCCAGCAGCGCGAGTGCCGCGTACCCGAGCCATCGCAGCGGCACGCCGCCGGGCACGGGGATGCGGTGGCCCTCGACGGCGAAGACGCGCCGGTCGGGCTTGAAGATGCGCTGGTAGGAGCGCACCGGAGCGCGATCAGCGGGGCTCATCCGAGCACCTGCCGACCGATCGCACGAGCGGCAGCGGCGATCTGATCGGGGCTGAACACCAGCCACGCCACCACGACGGCCGCCAGCAGAAAGATCCCCAACTCCGTGTAGCGCCGGTTGATGAGGAAGACCAGACCGACGATCGCGACGATCCCGCCGTAGATCTGCGTAGCGGTGCCCTGCAGCAGATCGCCGATGTTGCGCCCGACGTCGTTGCCGCTCTGCGCCACCGCCTCCGGCGCCAAACACAGCAGCAGCCCGACAGCGAGCGCCAAGGCAGCCGGCCACGGCCGCAGCCGCAGCGGCGAACAGGTCGAGGAGTTGCGCGGGGCGCTCATGAGCGCGGCCCGCCCGCCACGCCGGTCACGTACCAGCGATCACGCCGCTGGACGGTGATGCGGAATCTCTGCCGGTACGTCGCCCTGGACGGCAGGTCACGCACGCGCGCCGTGACGGCAAGCTGCATCCCGCGGGCGGGACCGCCGCCGAGCCGACCGACCTCCTCGACCGACTCCAGCGACAGCCCCGCACCGATCGACGCGACGTGCACGCCCGGAGCGAGGAAGTACGCCAGACCGGGCGCTTCCGTGCTCTGGAGATAGGCGCGCAGGAAGCGCTCAACCAGGTCCCCGACGGCCACGCCGTCGGGGCCGGCGAGCGGGATCGCCTCCGGCGCCGCTGCGGCGCCGAGGACGGGTGGTGCGCTGAACGCGGGCAGGTCATAGACGACCAACCCGCCCGCGTCATCACGAGCGACCGGCACCGTCAGGTACCGCGAGCGCCCGTCGCGCAGCAAGACAGCGACGGTGATCAGCGCGCGGGACTCGCCCAGGGAGACCTCCCGCGCCACCGTCGCATCAACGACCTCAGCCCCTGGGCTGCGCGGCGACACCACAGGCGCCGCCTGGTCGCTCAAGCTCCGTGCTGCAAACCGCGACAGCCGCGCCACCTGCCGCTCGCGTTCTCTCGGCGCGACGGCGACGTAGCTGCGCGCGAACGCCGCAGCGAACGCCCGTGCCTCACCGTCGGGGAACTGCGGCTGGCTCGCTCGGATCGCTGTCTGGGGCGCGGCCGGCTGGGGGTCGGCGAGGATGTCGCCGATGCCGCGAGCGAGCACCAGGGCCAACCCGGCCCACAGCGTCGCGCGGCCGGCGTTCCGCGCAAGGCCACGGCCACGCGGAACGCCTCGA
The DNA here is from genome assembly GCF_030646165.1 of Conexibacter sp. CPCC 206217. Classification (GTDB taxonomy): domain Bacteria; phylum Actinomycetota; class Thermoleophilia; order Solirubrobacterales; family Solirubrobacteraceae; genus Conexibacter. The sequence continues at coordinate 104,351 of NZ_JAUTDO010000014.1, forward strand.
AGAATCGAAGCATTCACTTACAACACCCTCCGAAAGAAAGAAGTGGGCGATCAGCAGCTAATTGAGTGACTGCCGATCGAGTACGCCACCAGTTGTAAGCGACCTCGCAAGCTGTGTCTACAACTATGCAAGCACTCGCTTGCATAGTTGTAGTGCGAGCTGCTTAACGCGCTGCGCCCGTCCGCATCGCGGACGGGCGCGGCCGACTCCAGATATTCCGACGTTAGGCGGTCCGGTGCTCGGACTGCTCCTCTCCGACGAGCGCGCGGTGTTGATCCTCGACTTGGGCCAGCGCCGAGGCGGCGATCTGCTCCACCAGCCACAACGCGGTCCAGTCGGCGAGTATGTAACGCATCCTCGTCCCTTCTCTCGTGCGCGCGACCAATCCCGTCTGGTAGAGCGTCGCGAGATGCTTCGACGTGTTCTGATGCGTCGTCATCAACCGGTCCGCGAGCTGCTGTACGGTCGCGCCGCCCAGTTCGTCGAGCGCCCACATCAACCGCACCCGCGTGGGATCGGCGATCACCCGCAAACGGGCAGTCACGACCCCTAATGCCTCTTCAGAGACCGGACGTGCCGCCCGCCTCTGTCCGCCACCCGCACGAGACCTCGCCGATGGCGCACCGTCCTCGCTGCGTCCTGGCATCACCTCAGCCAACCTCCTTGCCGTGCTGCCCCCTGGCACCGACGACAACGCCGCTCCCGCCTATCAAAAGCTCCCCAAGCATGAAAGCAACGTGCCAACATCCGCCCAAGCTTCTACCCAGCCACGGCAATCGTCTACAACTTCGCAGGCACATAGTTGCGATCTCCCTTTCATAGCTCACCAAACCTCGCAAACATCGCGACCGTCTGATGCTCTGATCCTCCTGCGACGAAAGTTCGCCCCCCTGAGATGCCGCAACACGATCCGCAACGCTACGAGACCTACGCCGACTTCCTCCTCGCCGACCCGCGGCGCGATGGCGACGCCCTTGAATGCGGACACGACTGGCTCGACAACGACAACGTCCGCTATCGCGTCTGCTGGTACAGCGCAACAGGGGAACTCACTCTTGAGCGCCTCTCGCGACCACTCGCACTCGAACTGGAAGACTTCGCCGCGGGTATCAGCGGCCCGATCGAGATCCTCGCCATCCTGCCAACCCGCGCACGCATGGAGCGAGTACTCGGCACCTGGCCACAACTCGCCCTTCTCCGCTCACGGCGAGTCGCCGACCTCCGCTCACAAGTCACCCTGCGCCCAACGCTGCGCCTCGTTCACGGAAACGCACAGGCAAGGTAGGCCCCGACCGCCAACATCCGCTCGCGGCCCGGCCCCCACCCCAGCAGCATGAATGGGCCAGTCGCAGGCGCCCACGCGAGCGTCACGCAAGCGCCGGCGCCCGCGGCCGCCGCGGCGAGTCCTTTAGGCGCGTGTTCAGACCGTGACGACGTAGCGGGTTGTAGACACCAACAACACTATCCGTTCCGCGCCGGCCCCGCCGCTGGCGGTGCGGACGCCAACCTCAGCGGGATCCGGTCTGCGGGAGGTTCCGGCATGGCGGAGCGCTCAGAACGAGCGTCCCGTCATCTCAACGCGTACGATCTTGGCTGTCCGCCGTCGGTCCAGTAGGCGGTGTGTGAGGTCAACGCCAGGGAGAACGGTTCGATCGTTTGGCTCGAGGCGACGACTTGGGGCTGAGCGCCGGGTGCCCACACCCACATGTTGTACCCGTCGGGCGTCGATCGCAGCCACGACGCCCAGCCTCGTGCGTTTACCGCGAATCCCTCTGCACGGCGGACGTAACCGACCGGGGACTTTCTCAATGTGGTTCGCCGGATTCTTCTCGTCCGGCTGTCGTAGACGATCACATACCCGACGCAGTACGGGTTGTCGGGCATCCGCGTGTCGCACGTGACGGTCTCGTCGGCGACGAACCGCCCGGAAAGCTGCGAAGCGAACGGCGTGAAGTCCTGGCTGAACAGGTAGACCCCGCGCTGATTTCCGCGCGCGCATGCGTAGTAGCCAGCACCGTCGTTGTCGACGGCCGGCCCCTTGACCACCTTCACGTACGCGTCGGCGAGCAGCACATGATCGTTGCCTGCACATCTGACGACCTTCGTCCTCGCCGGCGCGGACGAAACGAACGCCGAGCAAGGCGCTGCGGCGGCTACGCAAGCAGCCACGGAGAGAAACAGGTTACGGCGACTCATCATGGGTTCATGTATCTCATCGCGGTGTCATAGGCGTCCCGCTTCGCGACGTAGCCGGGACGGTCGAAATCTTGGCACGTGCCATGCACGCCCCCCTCGTCCGGTCTTCCCCCGACGAGGCCGCTGTCGAACTTCTCGGTCTGCGGCGGATCGTCTCTCGTCGTCGGATCGATCGGCGGCGCGCAGAGCGAGTAATAGTACATACGTGTGATGTTTCTGCGGCGCTGCACGAGTCTCCCGAAGAGATACTGCACCTCGGCGGCCTGGCTGGGCAACGTGTTGCGGAAGTTGCCGGCTCTGGTGTCGCCTCTGTCAACGCGGCTGCCGACCTCCGTCAGCCAAATCTGGCGGCCCTGGACGAGTGCACGGCCGAAGAGATCTGTACCAGTGGCCTTCCGGGAGTCGCGCGTGTCGTTCTGCACGTCGGTGTACGGGTGAAACGCCCAAATGCCGGGGAATCTGAGGCCTTCGTTCTCTCTTCGACTGAAGAGCGTGAGGAGCGCTCTTCTGTAGGCCAGCAGATACCGGTGGCTCGGAGCGCCCGTCGAGACGGGCGGTCTGCTCTGCGCCAGCTCTGCCGCCAGAACGGTGCACTGCGTTCTTCTGCCCGCAGCCGCGCGAGCTCTGATCCAGTTTGCGCAGACCTGGGTAGCGGCCAAGGTGTAGTACGCCGCGCGAGCGGCGCCGCCGTGTTTGGTCAGCAGTACGGCGTCATCAGGGGTCGCGCCTCTGCCGCCTCTGGTTACGAGGGGCGTATGGAGCGGCTGTCGCTTGGCGTTGGGCTCGTTCCACGACGATATGACGTGCACGGCAGAGAACCGCTCCAAGAAGTCTCCGATGTACTGCTTGTAACGGGCCAACGATGGAATCCGCACCGACGGACGGTCCGGTCCGGTGCAGGCGGGACAGGTTGCGAGCTCGAAGGAGACCATGAGCTCCGCCGGATCGCGGTCTCTGGTCCCGCGTACGACTGCCTCGTAGAGCGCGCTGAAGTCGTCGTACTCGCCGGGAAACTTCAGCTGTCTCCTGTCACCGGTGAAGTGTCTGCCATCGACGGTCTCCATCAGGTTGTATGGCAAGATGCGGCGGTAGTACTTCGTTCTCAGATCGATGGCGTATCTCGTGTCCAGCCAGTCCGGTGAGCTGAAGTCCTGCGCGATCCCGAAGCGCACTGTGTGCGGCGCTGCGGCGAGGGCGCTCAATGCGAGCGGCGTCACCGGCTCCGACAGCGCGTCGTCACCGCCTTCGGTGTCGCAGTAGATCGGAGCCTCGACGCCGTAGACCGCTTCGCACGGGGCCGTCGACATGACGTGGGTTGGATCGGGATCTGTCTCGGTGAGGTCCTCCGGGATCTCACCGTCCGACGTCCAGCCGTTCTCGGGTACGAGGACCCGGAAAGCCTGCTCCCGGCGGTTGCCGGCCGTGGTCGTCGCAATCACGCGAACGACGTGCACACCCGGTCCGACATCGTTCGTGTCGAGCGTGTACGTGTCCGAGAAGGAAGTCGGGCAGCCGCTCGCGCAGTTCGCCACCACGCCGTCGTCCTCCTCGCCGTCGAGCGTGACCCGCACCCGCTCGATCCCGTCGGGGGAGGTCGCGGAGTAGCTCAGCGTCGACGGGCCGTCGGGCAGCGCTCTCTGCGGCAACGACGTGGTGCCGGCATCGAGGAGGTCGCCGGCGAGCATGAGCGACGGCGGGACGGCCCCGATCTGCGCGCCGTGGCCGAACAGCGCGCGGTCGAACTGATGGACCGCCGTCTTCTGACCCGGTGTCGCGATCGTGGTCGAACCTGGATCCCAGGTGTACGTCGTGGCAGTACCTGGTGTGCCGTCGGCAGCGAGCGGGGCGAGGGTCTGAAGGGCTCCGTTGGAGTAGTAGCTGAGCGTCATGCCACTTCTGTCGGGCAGCGTGATGCTGGCAAGGCGCCCGTTGGCGTCGTATCTGTACGTGGTGAGTGCACCAGCGGCATCGGTGTATCTGAACAGATGGCCGTTCGCGTCGTAGTCGTAGTGGCGCTGGTCGCCGAATTGATCGGTGACGGTTCGCATCTGGCCGCTGCCATCCCAGCTGAACGTCGCTGCGTCGTCCGCCGAGTCGTTGAGCGCGCTCAATCGCCCGGCCGAGTCGTACGTCGCCGAGACGCCGTCATCTGAGGGATACCAGCGTCTGACAAGCCGCAGTCTGGTGTCGGTGACGTGCTCGAAGAGCCACTGCTCGTCCGAGTCGTCAAACGAGAGCGTCATCGTTCTCGCCGACACCTGCTCGGTGAGGGTCGCGTCGTCAGAGCGCCATGCTCCGAAGCTCCCGTACGGCCGCCGGAAGACAGAGTCAACACCTGTCGGCCCGTTCAGGATGACGGAACTCTCGGCCGCGTTGTGCTCGAGCGTGACCGTTCCAAAGTCGCCGCGCCATCCTCTTCCGAACGTGCCCGGCGCACTCGCGTCGTCGAGGCTGTTGTAGGCGCGCGTCACGGCCAGCGCGTCCCCCGTGCCGCCGTCTCCGAAGTCGTCGTTGGTCAACACGACGTTGCCGTTACCAAGATTGACGCTCAGCTCGGACCCGTCCGACAGGCTTCGGCGCTCGTATGAGTAGGCCGCCTCGTCTAGGCCCGTGCGCATGCGGTACCGGATGCTCACCGTTCTCGGCGATATCGCGACCCCTCTATACGCTTCGTCTGTGACCTTGAGAAGCAGCCCCTGATTCTGGCGACCGCCGTCGAGCCACCCTGCTGCGAGGCGGCCGATCGGGTAGTTGATGGTCGCCGTCGTCCCCACGCCGCCTGTGACGTAGATGGAGCGGGTCACCTCGGGAGCGGTCTCGTAGTCGCCTCCCGGAGTCGTCCAAGGCGTCGTGCCGTCCGAGGTAGCCCAACTCGGTCTGCTGCCCAGGGTGCGCGTCAGCGAGAAGAGACCCACTTGCACGACGGCGTCCATGTTGTCGAGCACGCCGAAAGAGAACGTTCCGTCGATCGCCTGCGCTCCTCGCGGGATGCCGCCGATGTTCGGCAGCATCACCGCTCGCTCCACACTTGCGATCTGCCCCGATTGGTTTCGGGACGGTCCGATAGAGAAGACGGACGTTCCGCACGAAGAAGAACCACTATAAAAGCCGTTTCTGAGCCGACAGGCGTTGTACGTCGTCGTCTCGACGCTTTCGGCGTGGGCGGCGGCAATCGGATGCGCAAGCAGCACGACCACCGTGAGCAGACCGCACAGCACACGTTGAAGGGCAACCCTCTGTGACATCTGAACACTGCGCAACCCGCGACCCAATGGGTCGCCATTCATCCCCACAATAAAACTCAATTCCAGCCCCTTATTGACGAGCGTCGTCGCGCCAGGCTAAATCAGCGTTGATAACTAGTTTTCAACACGGTCAGCGCACCCACGTTTCTCGAGTCCGTATGTCAGGCGACCGACCTACGCGGATTCGAATCCCATATATAGATGGACGCGATGCCCTGAGACCCCCTCCGCGTCGGAGACCGCCCCCGTACAGTTCGCCGCGATCCTCCGCCCCACTTCGACATCCTGCTCTCTCGCATCCCGAACCGCCAGACGCGCCATCACCAACTGAGGCACCTGACAGCGGGCGCCAACACGTCGGGCGCTGGCGTCGTGCCGCTTCAGATCGCGGGCCGCTAGCGGCCACCGCGCGCGTATCATCCGGCGTGCCTGGATCGATCCCTTTGCTGGACGGGCCACGGTCTCGTCATGGCAGGCGCGAGCGCCTCACTCAGGCAGCGTCGGGCGCTGGCGACTAACCGGCGGACCGCACGCCCGGTCTGGCTGGGGCGGGCGTCGGTCTCATCGTCGGAGCTCGCTCCCGCTCTTCCGCGTCTGCCTCTCGCGCGTCTGTTGCTGCCTCTGTTCAGGCGTCTGGCCCGCGTCGCGGCAGCTCTCGGCGCGGCGCCTCGCGGACGAGGCCGTCGGGGTCGCTCTGCGCGGAAGCGCCACGCCGTCGCCCTCAGCGACCAGCAAGCCCTTGCCGATCAAGTAAACGGTTGAGTGCATCGTCGGCTTCGCGATCCCAGTCGTGGCGGAAATCTGCGCGACAGGCGCGCCCGGGTTTCTAGCGACGAATGCGAGAATCGCTGTGCGATTGGCTCCGCGACGAGCGCTTCGCGCTGCAGGTCTGGGCGGTCTAACCACTTGTGCGACGCGCGGTCGCCCGCCCGGTGCCGGTCTGGAGCTGGCACCAGGCTCCATCAGGACGGCGCGGGCAGCCTGGAGCAGATCGGCGAGCTGTCCATACATCCAAGCAACAGGCGTTCAGAGATCGGGTTTCCCCGGCCGCCTATCGATGTCACGACGGACTCAGACAGGCTGGGGCGCGGATCGCGAGGCTGCCGGGCGAGCGCGCCCGGCAGCCCCGCGGCGCGAGCATCGTCAGGCGCCGACGCAGTTGTCCTTAGCGGCGTCGGAGGGGACCTGCGCAGAAACCTGCCGACGCTCGCCACCCAGGGTGAAGGTGATCGTCACCGGCAGCGGTCCGCGGCGGGCTGAGCGGAACACATACGTGTTGCCCGCGACGGGCAGCGCGCGCTGCTTTCCATCGGAGTAGACGACGGTCGGCTCCTGCGTGCCGTCGGGCAAGACGCCGTAGATCTCGATCGAGTCCGCGGGCAGCCCGGGAGCGCAGATGATCGACTTGGCGTTGTCCCCACTGACCGCCTGCTCGTTGTCGACGCATCCGGCCTCGAGGCCGTCACTGCTCGAAAAGCAGATCCCACCCTGCGCTGGGGTGAGATACACCTTGGCCCCGTCCGCTCGAGTCAACGCGAGCCGAGCAAGCGCAGCGTTGGCGCCGCGGGCGGCGCCGAACGGCTCCGGCGCCGTGCGATCCTCCGCCGTGCCCTTGCGCCGGAAGACGGCGAAGCGCTCCAGCACAGCGGGATCAAGGCCTTCTGCACGGGGCGGGGGAGGCGCATCCGGTCTCAGCTCGTGGATGTTGGGCCCCGTCGAAGTCGCCGCTGGGACCGGCTCGTCGTTCGATGCCGCGAGCGCGATCGTCGTGCCCCCGACGACGCACGCGACAAGCGCTGCAGCTATCAGATAGTTACCCCGTCGCATCGAACTGCCCCTCCCGTTCACACGCATCTGTACCCCTGCAGATAGGCTGTTCCCTGAATCGTATGTGTGAAATCGCTGTCGTTGCCGGCGGCATAGCGGATCCCGAACGGATTTCCTCCGCTGCACTGCACCCAGGTGGCGATATCGCTGTAGCTGTACGCCTCTCTGACGTCGCAGCGACGGCTCACCGTTATCGTGTCTGCCTGGTTCGTGACTCTCTGACAGACGCGGATTCCCGGCGTCCCGTAGTAGTACGCGCCGTTCATATCGGCGTCGTTGAAGTTGTACGAATTTATGACCGGACATTGCGAGTGCGCCGGAGTGGCCGCGTAGCAGTACGCGGCTTCGCTGGGCGTGGCGCCGACGAGTGCCGATCCCATCACGACCAGAACCATCAGCGCGCCGACGAGCGCGCGAGAGGCAAACTGCGACACTGACGACCGCACGACGTTCGCGGCAAACATGTACATAGACCCCATGCTCGAAAGCCCCTGTCAAGCGCTGCAAGCGGCAGACGCTCAACCCCTGAACGACCCTGTCCCTGAGAGGATCGCCTCGTCGGAACCGTAGCCTGCGAGCGTCTTCGCGTCAAGATCGACCCCGGCGTCTTGAACGAGGATCGTGTCCCATTAGCCGGTCACGCCCTGGGACAACACCGCTGGCGCGCGTGGCAGTGCCGGTTCGCCGTCACCGTGCTGGCTGCACGAAGGCTCGCTCGGGCTCTTTCTCGCGACACCAGGCGCCGGAAGACAGTCTGCGCGCCCAGGTCGGCACGTTGCGATCCTGTCGCTCACATGGCGAGGCCGCGGGATCACCAGCCGTTTCCCGCCACCGGCTTGCTCGGCTGCAACCGAGCATCGATGTGTCCGGTCATAGCGGTCTGGAACCGCCTCGCGCGCACATTCCATCGTCGTAGACTGGCGCGGCCCTCTACTCGAAGGAATGCCTTGAACAGGACGCTGATTGCGCTCGTCGCCACCATCGCAACGCTCGGGGCCACCTCGACCACGGCTGGCGCAGATCCGATTGCGCACGCGTCCGCCGTCTGTGCGGACTTTCCCAACCAGGCAGCCGCGCAAGCCGCAGCGAACACGCGCGACTCCGACGGCGACGGCATCTACTGCGAGAGCCTTCCGTGCCCGTGCTCGTCAGCCGCCCCTGTACCAGTCCCTGCGCCCATTGTCCCGGTACCCGTCCCCGAGCCCGCCCCTGTGCCGGCTCCTGCGCCCGAGCCCGCCCCTGAGCCAGCGCCGGCACCCGAACCGACGCCCGATCCGGTCGACACGCCCACGTGCACGCTGATCGGCAACGTGGTCGAGATCGGAATCAGCAAGACGAGATATCCCGCCGTGCTGAGACACATGCGAGCCGCCATCGCGAGAGGCTGGCCGCGAGTGCTGCGCATCAATCGCGTCGGCGCTGACGCTCGACGGGACCGCGCGGTCAAAGTGCTGCCGACGAGACGCGGATTTGACCGGGACGAATGGCCAATGGCGTTCGCCCGCAGAACGTGGAGAGCAGACGTGGCCTACGTGCCGTCCTCGCAGAACCGCGGCGCCGGCTCCTCGATCGGGCTCAAACTGCGGCGCTACTGCGACGGGCAGCGCTTCCGCGTCATCGGCTACTAGCGGGCGTTCGCGAAATGTGTCGAGAGAAGACCAGCCGCATCGCCTGCTTCGTTGCGGTCCCGCTCGTGTGCGGCCTCACGCTTTCGACCGCGATGACCGCGTCCGCGGCGACCAAAGTGCGAACGTGTGGGGAGGCCGCCGGCGGTGCAGCAGCCAACGTCACCGCCGAGAACATGGTGTGTAGACCAGCACGTGCGGTCGCACGCGCGATCGTGCTCGGGCTCCCAGGCGTCCGTTGTGCCACCCGGAACGGAGTGGGCGGCGCGGACCCGTGTCGCTGGCACGGCTTCACGTGCCGCACGACGCTTCGGACATTCGAGGCCCGCATCCGATGCGTTAACGGGAATCGGCGAGCGGCGTTCACCGTCCGTCTCGGCCCGTCGAGCGGCGACCAGTCGGAGTAGCGGCGATTGGACCCCGCCTGACACGGACTCCGCGCTCGAACGAACGCCCCCGCCAGGGGTCGGGGGGCGTTCGCGGTGTGTTGAGCGGCGCTCGCGATCGGGGGCTGCGAGCGCCGCCGTTAGGATCGCAGCGCCGGGCGACAAGGGCATCCGCCGTGCGGTGGATACGCCGGCCGTGCGCCTTCAGCATCTGCCTTTCGCGACCGTGTATTCGATACTCACGCTGCGCGTGGAGATCGGTACGTCGGCTGCTCGGTGGATGAGTCCTTCACAATCGCTGGCGCTGACGATCCCGGACTGTTTGTGAGAATGCCGGCAGGCATGGGAGACGTGAGCATCGGGTGCGCCTGCCGGCAGCTCATGCCGCGCACTTTGAACTTGAGCTGCTGGTCCCCGTTGACTGGGACGCTCACGGCGACTGGTTCCTTGCAGTTTTTCCAGCGGAGAGCCGGGAGAGCTGGTCCGCACGGTTCGCTCCCGCCGCCGCCGGAGCCGGCCGGCAAGCCCGAAGCGCGAGATCCCGAGCGACTCTCGGCGGGACGCGCGAGGTCCAATATCGCTCGGATCGACGTCACTGCCGTTGTGGGGGTAGGCGCTCGGCCGGGCCAACGGCATCGGGTAAGGGTCGGGTGGCCGCGACACAAGGAATCCAGCCGAGGTTCCGCCCGGGACTGGTAGCAAGCAGCAGCCCGCCACAACAGCTGGCCATGCGATCGCGAAGCCTACGAGGCACCTGTCGCGAAGGACGAGGCGGGCCGGCTCACCCCTTGCCGAGGCGGGTGAGCGAGCCGGCGATCTGCAGCATCTGGTCGTTGCTGAGCTTCTTCTCGA
>NZ_JAUTDO010000015.1 GCF_030646165.1 Conexibacter sp. CPCC 206217
AACACCAAGCCATCGGCCGACAAACCCCAGCCAACCGCCTAAACAACCTGCTTGGGACTTACACCTAGCCGACTCCGCGCGCCCGCAGGCGCGCTATCGCGGTGAGTTCGCCGATGTCCGCGAGATCCTTCTCGCGACCGGCGGCGCGCTTCATCGCGAGCAGGTCGTCGATCGACGCCACCAGCACCGCGAACGCCCCGAGGTCAAAACGCTCAGCGTTGCGACGCAGGCGTTCGTAGGGCGGCGCGCCGTCCGGGCTGGCGAGGATGTCGAAGTCGCCGGCGATGGTGACCATCGTCAGCGATTGGATCCGCTTCAACGTGGCGGCGTCCGGCACGAACGGCACGTCGTCTTCGACTCTGCGCAGTCTCGCCTTCAGCTCGATCAGCGCACGTCCCAGCATCGTCAGGTTCGCCTCGTCGCGGGCGAAGCAGATATCGAGGTCCTGCGTGTTGCGCGGTGAGCCGTGCAGTACCGCAGCGACCCCGCCGATCACGACGAAGTCGACCCCATGGGCCGTCAACAGACCGAGGATGAAGGTCGGTCTGAAATCAGAGGAGATCATCGCGAGGCACCCGTCTTGCGGAAGCGATCAGTGCGGCCACGTTTTTATGCGAGACCTCGAACGACCGCAGCCGCTCGGCAGGGGACATGCGCAGCCGCTCAGCGATCTGCGTCTCGTCGACCTGCTCGATCGGCCGGCGCGTCGCACGCAGCTCGACCTGGCAGCCGGCGGCCGCGAGCGCGCGGTCGATCGTCTCGAACGTCGGATTCGAGTCGCCGCGCTCCAAGCGGGCGATCACGGGTTGGGTGGTGCCGAGGCGCTCCGCGAGCTGGGCCTGGGTCAGGCCGGCGCTGCGGCGGGCGTCGCGCACGAGGGTGGACGGGCTCATGGAGAAATGTTCGGCTCTGTCGCTCATCGTGTCTACAGCATATGCCTTAGAAGCAATACCGCTATGGCAGAACGGTACAACCGCCGCGCCGCGCGCGGCTCATCCGCGCCGCCGCAATACACTTCCGGCACACATGTCTGAGCTGGAGACCAAGACCCGTTACGACGCCGCCGAGGCCGAGCCGCGCATCCTGCGCCGCTGGCTGGAATCGGGGCTGTTCCACCCGGAGCCGGAGGGGACCGCGGACGAGAACTACTCGATCGCCGTGCCGCCGCCGAACGTCACCGGGGCGCTGCACATGGGGCACGCGCTCAACGGGTCGATCCAGGACGCGCTGATCCGCCACCAGCGCGCGCGCGGCAAGCGCGCGAAGTGGATCCTCGGCACCGACCACGCCGGGATCGCGACGCAGAAGCAGGTCGAGAGACAGCTCAGAGGGGAGGGCACGACGCGCGAAGCGGTCGGGCGCGAGGCCTTCACCGAGCGCGTCTGGCGGTGGCGCGAGCAGTACGGCAGCACGATCATCGGCCAGTTCCAGCGGCTCGGCGCCTCGCTCGACTACGAGGACGAGCGCTTCACGCTCGACGAGGGCTACGCCGAGGCGGTCCTGAAGGTCTTCGTCGACCTGTACGAGAAGGGCCTGATCTACCGCGACAACTACATGGTCAACTGGGATCCCGGCTCCAGATCGGCGATCTCTGACCTCGAGGTCGAGGACCGCGACGTCGTCGACACGCTCTTCTACGTCGACTACCCGCTCGCCTCCGGCAACGGCTCGATCACGGTCGCGACGGTGCGCCCGGAGACGATGCTGGCCGACACCGCGATCGCGGTCAACCCCGACGACGAGCGCTACGCCCGCCTGATCGGCGAGCACGCGATCCTGCCGCTCGTCGGCCGCCGCCTGCGGATCATCGCCGACGACTACGTCAAGCCGGAGTTCGGCACCGGCGCGCTGAAGATCACGCCCGGCCACGACCCCAACGACTTCGAGATCGGCCGCCGCCACGGGCTCGACGAGCTGACCGTGATCGGCGAGGACGGCCGCATGACGGAGGCCGCCGGCGAGGAGTACGCCGGCCTCACCGTCAAGGAGGCGCAGGTCAAGGTCGTCGAGGCGCTGCGCGAGCAGGGCCTGCTGGTGCGCGAGGAGGAGTACCCGCACGTGGTGCCGTTCTCGCACCGCTCCGGCGAGCGGATCGAGCCGCTGATCTCGCTGCAGTGGTTCATGCGGATGGACGAGCTGGCGCAGCCCGCGATCGACGCGGTCAAGGACGGCCGCGTCAGAATCCACCCTGAGCGCTGGACGCGCGTCTACCTCGACTGGATGGAGAACATCCGCCCGTGGTGCATCTCGCGCCAGCTGTGGTGGGGCCACCAGATCCCGGTCTGGTATCGGGGCGGCGAGACGTACGTCGGCACGACGCCGCCCGAGGGCGACGGCTGGGAGCGCGACCCCGACGTGCTCGACACCTGGTTCTCCTCGGCGCTGTGGCCGTTCGCGACGCTCGGCTGGCCGCAGGAGACGCCGGAGCTGAAGGCGTTCTACCCGACCGACGTGCTCTCGACCGCGCGCGACATCCTGTTCCTGTGGGTCGCCCGCATGATCATGATGGGGATCGAGTTCGCGGGCGAGGTCCCGTTCAGAGACATCTACATCCACTCCGTCATCCAGGCGCCCGACGGCCGCCGCATGAGCAAGTCGCTCGGCACCGGCATCGACCCGCTCGACGAGATCGAGCAACACGGCGCCGACGGCGTTCGCTTCGGCCTGCTGGCGATGTCGTCCTCGCAGGACGTGCGCTACTCGGCCGAGAAGGTCCAGCAGGGCCAGCAGCTCGCGAACAAGCTGTGGAACGCCAGCCGGCTCGTGCTGACGCGCGTGGACCCGGCGACCCGCGCCGCCGCGCGCCCGAGCACGGTCGAGGATCGTTGGATCCTTTCGCGCCTCGCGCACACGCAGGCCGAGGTCGAGGAGCGGATCGAGGCGTTCGACTTCTCGCACGCCGTCCTGGGCCTCTACGACTTCGTCTATGGCGAGCTGTGCGACTGGTACCTGGAGCTGATCAAGCCGCGCCTGTACGAGGCGGAAGGCCAAGCGCGCGAGGACCTCAGCGCGACGCTGCTGCACGTGCTGACCGAGACGCTGCAGCTGGCGCACCCGGTGATCCCGTACGTGACCGAGGAGATCTGGTCGCACGTGCCCGGCAGCGACGGCCTGCTGGCCGCGCGCCGCAGCACGCCGGTCGACGAGGCGGTGCTCGACGCCGAGGCCGAGCGCGCGATCGCCGCGGCGATCGAGGCCGTGCAGGCACTGCGCGGCTGGCGCGACTCCGTCGGCGCCCCCGCCGGCGCGCGGATCCCGGCCCGGATCGACGCCGACGGCTACGCCGAGACGGCCGCGCACGTCGCGCGGCTGGCACGGCTGGAGCTGAGCGACCCGTCCGAATACGGCGACGAGGCGCCAGTCGCGCAGGTCTCGATCCCCGGCGGAGCGGCCTCGATCTTCGCCAGCGACGCGGTCGACCTCGGCGCGGCCGAGAGAAAGCTGGCCGAGCGCCGCAAGACGCTCGAGGCCGAGATCAAGCGCTGCGCGGGCAAGCTCGCCAACGCCGGCTTCGTCGCGAAGGCGCCGGAGGCGGTCGTCGCGGCCGAGCGCGAGAAGCTCGCCGCGCTGCAGGAGGAGCTGGCGGCACTGTGAGCGGTGGGAGTTGGACACTGGAGGACGCCGAGCGCTACCTGCTCGGCTTGGAGCTGTTCGGCATGCGCTTCGGGCTCGACCGGATGCGCCGCCTGATGACGACGCTGGACCAGCCCGAGCGCAGGTTCGACACGGTCCACGTCGTCGGCACCAACGGCAAGTCGTCGACCGTGCGGATGATCGCCGCGATCCTGGAGCGCCATGGCATGCGCGCCGGCGCGTACCTGTCGCCGCACCTCGTCTCGTTCACGGAGCGGATCCGGATCGACGACCGCGACACGGACCAGAAGGCGTTCGCGCGCGCCGTCCAGCGCGCCGCCCACGCCGCTGCGCTCGTCGACCGCTCGGCATCGGACGAGGACACCGTCACGCAGTTCGAGGCGCTGACGGCCGCCGCCTTCAGCGAGCTGGCCGCGCGCGAGGTCGACGTCGCGGTGATCGAGGCCGGCCTCGGCGGCCGCTACGACGCCACCAACGTGCTGCCGAGCCCCGCCGGCTCGAGCCCTCGCGGGGCGCCGAGCGCGACGGCCGCAGCCGCGAGCCCCGCCGGCTCGAGCCCTCGCGTGACGCCGAGCGCGACGGCCGCAGCCGCGAGCAGAGTCCAGGTGCTGACGAACGTCGGCCTGGAGCACACGCGCTGGCTCGGGCCGACCGTGCGCGACATCGCGCGCGAGAAGCTCGCCGTCGTGCGCGACGGCGCGACGCTCGTCGTCGGCAACGACCTGCATCCAGACGCGATGGAGGAGGCGGGCCTGGCCGCCGAGCGCCACGGCGCGCGGCTGATCCAGGCGCCGGCCGAGCCGGGCGTCGAGGTCGCCGCCCCGGGGACCTTCCAGCGGCGCAACTTCGCGCTCGCACGCGCCGCCGCGGCCGCCTATCTGGAGACGCTCGGCCGCGAGCTCGACGTCGCCGCCGTGCGCGCGGCCGCCAGCGCCGTGCTGGTGCCCGGCCGCATGCAGGTGATCGGTCATGAGCCGCTGACGCTCGTCGACGGCGCGCACAACCCGGCCGGAGTCGCCGCGATCGCGGAGTCGCTGCCGCAGCTGACGGCAGGGCGCCAACTCGTCGCGCTCGTGTCGGTGCTCGACGACAAGGACGCCACCGAGATGCTGCGCGCGCTGCTGCCCCACTGCGAGCGGGTCGTCTTCACCAGAAACCACAGCCCGCGTGCGCTACCACCGGCGACGCTCGCGTCGCTGGCCCAGCAGATCGGCGGACCGCCGAGCGAGCTGGTGCAGGATCCCCGGCGCGCGCTCGCGCGAGCGCGCGAGCTTGCCGGCGCCAACGGCGTCGTGCTCGCGACCGGTTCGATCTATCTTGTCGCCGACCTGCTGCGGCCCGCCGGCCAGCGCAACGCCTCGATCCTGTGAGCACACCGGAAGATCGTCCACCGCCGAAGTTCCTGCCGATGATGGGCCTCGTCGCGCTCATCGTCGCGATCGTGATCCTCGTCTTCTTCGGGATCGGCTACCTCTTCGGGCGCCAGTTCCTGTGAGCGGGCCGGCGCGTAGCGTCTGTTGCTTTGCAGGAGGTTCGCGGCAGCCAGCGAATCGTCTGGTTGCGCCACCGTGGCGCCTCCGAATCCGGACCCAGGCTAAACTCAGCCCGCAATCATGACCCCGTTCGCAATCTTCGGCATCGAGAACAGCAGCCTCAACCTGGCCGTCAATCTCGTGCTGCTCTTCCTCATCGTCCTCTGGATCGCGCTCCTCTACTGGACGTTCGCGGATGCGCGACGCCGGATCGAGGATCCGATGCTGATCGGATGCGCGACGGCGGCCTCGCTGTTCCCGCTCGTCGGGACGCTCGTCTACATGATCGTGCGGCCGCCCGAGTTCCTCGACGACGTGCGCGAGCGTGAGCTCGAGATGCAGTCGGCCGAGGCGCGCCTGGCGCAGCTCGGCTACCACCTCTGCCCGCACTGCGACTTCGAGGTGGAGAAGGACTTCCTGCGCTGCCCGAACTGCATGCGCAAGTTGAAGGACCCCTGCCGCAACTGCGGCAAGCCGCTCGACCCGATGTGGAAGGTCTGCCCGTATTGCGAGACCGAGGTCGAAGCGACCGCTTCTGCCGCCGCTCCGCGGCGTACGCGACGCCGGCGCGTCGAAGATGTCGCCGAGCCGACGCAGTAGCGCACGCAGCACCCCTCTCGAACTGAACCTGAAGGAGCCCCGATGAGCCGGACCCTGATCCTGGTCAAGCCGGATGCCTTTGCCCGCGGCCTGACCGGCGAGATCCTCGCCCGCTTCGAGCGCAAGGGCCTCGCGGTCGTCGCGCTGGAGAAGCAGACGCTGACGGTGGAGATCGCCGAGACGCACTACGCGGAGCACAAGGAGCGCCCGTTCTTCGGCGAGCTCGTCGAGTTCATCACGTCGGGCCCGCTCGTCGCCGCCGTGCTGGAGGGCCACGAGGCCGTCAAGGCGGCCCGCCAGGTGATCGGCGCGACGAACCCGATCGAGGCCGCGACCGGCTCGATCCGCGGCGACTTCGCGACCGAGGTCGGCAAGAACCTCGTCCACGGCTCCGACTCCGACGAGTCGGCCGCGCGCGAGGCCGCGATCTTCTTCCCGAACCTGGGCTGATCGCCCTCCTGCTCGCATCGCGCTCGCCGCAGCGGCGGGCGATCCTGACGCAGCTGGGCATTCCGTTCGAGGTCTGCCCGGC
Organism: Conexibacter sp. CPCC 206217; assembly: GCF_030646165.1. GTDB lineage: Bacteria > Actinomycetota > Thermoleophilia > Solirubrobacterales > Solirubrobacteraceae > Conexibacter. The sequence continues at coordinate 6,259 of NZ_JAUTDO010000015.1, forward strand.
TGACGTCGAGGAGCTGAGCGCCGGCGAGCCGGCGCGGGTGGCGGTCGAGAACGCGCGCCGCAAGGCGCTCGCGCTGGCCGGCAGCGACGCCGCCGCCGGCCGCACGATCCTCGGCGTCGACACGATCGTCGTGCTCGACGGCGACGCGATCCACGGCAAGCCCGCCGACGCCGCGGCGGCACGCACGACGCTCGCCGCGCTGGGCGGCCGCGAGCACCTCGTGCTGAGCGGGATCGCGGTATTGGACGCGCCGGTCGCTCGCGCAGCCGTGCCCAGCGCGGCGGCGGACGCCGCCTCCGCCGACGCCCCGCAGCAGCCCCGCACGGCGCTCGCGACGACCCGCGTGCGGTTTCGTCACCTCGACGACGCGACGCTCGACTGGTACGTCGCGACCGGCGAGTGGGAGGGGCGCGCGGGGGGCTACGCGATCCAGGGCCGCGGGGCGGCGCTGGTGGCCGCGATCGACGGCGATTACCTCAACGTCGTCGGGCTTCCCGTCGCGGCGCTGCTGGACCTCCTGCCAGGGATCGTGCAGGAAGTTCCTTGAAGCTGCGATTTGCAGCGTCTTCGCGCCAATGCAGGCTTGCTTGCAGCTCTGAGGGCCAATCTGCGTCCGCTACACTCCGGCCGGGAACGGGGCCTCCGCGCAACGACGCCATCCGGCGTCACACAGGGGCCTCTTCTTACATCCCCCTCATATACGCATGGGCTTCTTCAGCTACTTGACCGGGTTCGGCGGCCGCGACATGGCCGTCGACCTCGGCACGGCCAATACGTTGGTCTACGTCCGCGGTCGCGGGATCGTGCTCTCCGAGCCGTCGGTCGTCGCGGTCGATTCGCGCTCCGGCGAGGTCCATGCGGTCGGGATCGAGGCGAAACGGATGCTCGGCCGGACGCCCGGCACGATCTCCGCGATCCGCCCGCTGAAGGACGGCGTGATCGCCGACTTCGAGGTGACGGAGGAGATGCTGCGGCATTTCATCCAGAAGGTGCACCAGAACCGGTGGGCGCACCCAAGGGTCGTCGTCTGCGTGCCCTCGGGCGTGACAGGTGTCGAGAAGCGGGCGGTCGAGGAAGCGTGCCTGTCGGCCGGCGCACGCCAGGCGTACCTGATCGAGGAGCCGATGGCGGCCGCGATCGGCGCGGGTCTGCCGGTCGGCGAGCCGACCGGCTCGATGGTCGTCGACATCGGCGGCGGCACCTCCGAGGTCGCCGTCATCTCGCTCGGCGGGATCGTCGTCTCGCAGTCGATCCGCGTCGGCGGCGACGAGCTGGACGAGGCGATCATCAACTACGTCAAGCGTGAGTACAAGCTCCTGATCGGCCAGCAGACGGCCGAGGAGGTCAAGCTCGAGATCGGCTCCGCCTTCGAGATGGAGGAGGAGGTGCAGGCTGAGATCCGCGGGCGCGACATGGTCTCCGGGCTGCCCAAGACGGTCGTGCTGACGAGCGAGGAGATCCGCGCGGCGCTCGAGGAGCCGATCTCGCAGATCATCGACGCGGTCAAGGAGACGCTCGACCGCACGCCGCCGGAGCTGGCGTCCGACATCATGGATCGTGGCATCATGCTGGCAGGCGGCGGTGCGTTGCTGCAGGGCCTCGACGAGCGGCTGCGTCACGAGACGCAGATGCCCGCGCACCTGGCCGAATCTCCCCTGACGTGCGTGGCGGTCGGATCGGGCCGCTCGCTCGAGGAGTTCGAGGCCATCCACCGGTCCCATAAGAATTCGAAGAACAACCGGCGCCGGCGCTACTAGCGAGCGGCCGCGCAGGAGCACTACCCCCTTGGAGCCACGCGACCCGTGTATGACAGACAAGTTCGCCGCCGACGAGTCACGCTCATCGTGCTCGTCGTGGTCTCCCTGGTTCTGCTGACCGCCTATTTCGGTGAGGACGAGGGAAGCCCGCTCCACTCGGTGCAGCGTGGGGTGATGGCGGTGCTGTCACCGATACAGGAGGGCGCCAGCCGCGCGCTCAAGCCCGCCCGTGACCTGTTCGGCTGGTTCGGCGACACGCTCGACGCCAAGAAGGAGCGCGACCAGCTCAGAGCGCAGCGCGACGACCTGCTCAGAAACCAGATCGACTACCAGGTCGCGGTCGAGCAGAACGCGCAGCTGCAGAGACTGCTCGCGATGCGCAGAAGCTACGGTCTCGACGAATACACGCCCGTGACCGCGCGGATCATCGCGCGCTCCCTCACCAACCTCTACCGCGACACGATCCAGGTCGACGCGGGCACCGGCGCAGGCGTGCGCGTCGGCGACGCCGTCATCTCCGGCGACGGCCTCGTCGGACAGGTCACGACGGCCGCCGGCAACGCGGCGATCGTGACGCTCATCACCGACCAGAGATCGATCGTCAGCGGCAAGGTGCTGGGCGCCGGCGACCTCGGGCTCGTGAAGCCGTCGCTCGGCGACCCGCTCGACCTGCTGATGGAGCAGCTCGACCGCAGAGCGCGCGTCAGAGTCGGCGACAACGTCGTGACGGCCGGTTCGATCTCCTCCAGACTCGAATCGCCCTATCCGCCGAACATCCCGATCGGGCGCGTGACGAGAGCCGACCCCGAGGAGCTGGACTCCTCCAACCGGATTCACCTGGCGCCGTTCGCCGACCTGCGCCACCTCGACTTCGTCGACGTGCTGACCGGCAACGGACCGGACGGCGGGGAGCGGGCACAGGCCCCATGAGCGCGGCCGAGACCAACTGGCAGCTGCCGCTGCGCCTGGCCGCCCTGGGCTTCCTGTCGGTGATCGTCCAGATCGCCGCGATCTCGCAGATCACGGTCTTCGGCGTCAGCATCGACCTGGCGCCGCTCGTCGTCGCGTCCGTCGGGCTGCTGGCCGGCTCGCTGCCGGGCGCTGTCTTCGGCTTCGGCGTCGGCCTCTTCGTCGACCTCGCGCTCGTGCAGACGCTCGGCGTCACGTCGCTGCTGTACATCGCGATCGGCTACGGCGCCGGCCGCCTGCGCGAGTTGCGCGATCCCGCGCACGGGCTCGTGCCGGTCTTCGTCGGCGCCGCCGCGACGGCGATCTCGACGATCGGCTTCGCGCTGATGCAGTTCCTGCTCGGCACGCAGGCGCCGGTCAGCTGGCTGCTGCTGCGCCTGGTCGTCGTGACGATCCTGCTGGGCGCGCTGTTCGCGCTGCCCGTCTACGCGCTCGTCAGACGGATCGTCCAGGGCTCGCTGCCCGACGACCCGCGCCGTCGCCGCCGCCGCGCGTACACGACCGGCGGCCTCTCGCCGCTCTCCCGACCGTCCCAGAGCCGCTGATGTGCTTCGCACTGGAAGTTCCACGCCAGCCAGCTGAGTCACGACACGCATGCGGGAACTTCCGGATGATGGACGTCTGATGGAATCGCCTGAGGACCGCCGTACGCAACTGTCGCCGCAGCTCGCGATGCGGGTCGCGATCCTCGGCGGCGTCGCGCTCGCGATCTTCGCGATCATCTTCTTCCGGCTCTGGTTCCTGCAGGTGCTGTCGGGCGATCAGTACCTCGCCGAGGCGTCGAGCAACCGGGTGCGCGACGTGACGATCCAGGCGCCGCGCGGCAAGATGCTGGACCGCAACGGCAACGTGCTGGTGGAGAACCGCAACGCGGTCGCGGTGCTGGTGTCGCCCGCGAACCTGCCCGAGGACGAGGCTGCGAGAACGAGGCTGCTCGTCAGACTCAGCAGAGTGCTCGGCAGATCGACCAGGCCCGAGAGATGCGTGCTCGGCAGAAGAACGTTCCGGAGAATGCCGTTGGAGTGCACGATCGACGAGCAGACGGCGGTCACGCCGTATGCCGACGTGGTCGTCGAGCCGGACGCGTCGCGGCCGGTCTACTCCTACCTGGCGGAGCGTTCGGACCAGTTCCCCGGCGTCTCGATCGAGAACGCGTGGCTGCGCGACTATCCGTACAAGACGGTCGGCGCGCACCTCTTCGGGACGGTCGGCCAGATCGACGCGGACGGCCTCAGAGATCCCAACTTCAGAGGCGTGAAGGGCGGCTCGATCGTCGGCAAGTCGGGCCTGGAGTACACCTACGACAAGTACCTGCGCGGGACCAACGGCCGGCAGCGGATCGAGGTCGACGCGCAGGGCCGGCCGAAGAGACGGCTCAGAAACATCGACGCGGTCAAGGGCAGCAACGTGCAACTGTCGATCGACGCCGCGCTGCAGAGAGTGGGCCAGGAAGCGCTGGAGACCGGCATCAGCATGGGGCGGGCGAACGGCAATCCGGCCGATGGCGGCGCGTTCGTGGCGCTCGATCCGCGCAGCGGCGAGGTGCTGGCGATGGGCTCCAACCCGACGTTTGACCCGAACGTCTTCACGAGACCGATCTCCGACAGGGTCTTCAGAGCGAAGTACGGCGAAGAGATGAACGACCCGCTCTTCAACCGCGCGATCCAGGGCGGCTTCGCGATCGGCTCGACGTTCAAGATCGTCACCGCCTCCGCCGGCCTCGACGCGGGCGTGATCACGCCCAACACGTTCTACAACGACACCGGCACGTGGACGAGCGCCGACGGCGGGCAGAGACGCAGAAACGCCGGCGGGGCGGTCTTCGGCTCGGTCGACCTGAGGCAGGCGATCGCGGTCTCCGTCGACACGTTCTTCTACGACCTCGGCGCGAAGCTGAACTCGACCGATCCGCACGGCGGCGAGCTGCAGAGATGGGCGCGCGCGTTCGGCTTCGGCGAGCGCAGCGGGATCGACCTCGGCGGCGAGATGAGAGGCACGGTGCCGGATCCGGCCTGGCGCAGGGGCCGCTGGAAGGCGGAGCTGCAGTGCCGCAGAAGAGAGCACCGCGACAACTGCTACATCGCCGACGGCCGTCCGTGGTCCTCGGGCGACAACGTCTCGCTGGCGATCGGCCAGGGCGACTTCCTCGCCTCGCCGCTGCAGCTCGCGACGGCGTACGCGGCGATCGAGAACGACGGCACGATCGTGCGCCCGCACATCGGGATGGCGATCGTCAGAGACGACGGCAGCCTGCTGCAGCGGATCTCGCCCAAGCCGGTGCGCCACATCGACATCCCGGACATCCAGTCGATACGGAACGGCCTGCTCGACTCCACGACGCTGGCCAACGGCACCTCTGCGGACGTCTTCGCGGGCTTCGGCAAGCCGGTCTACGGCAAGACCGGCACCGCGCAGATGACGGGCAGACCGGACCAGTCGTGGTACGTCGCCTACGTGCCCGATCCGAGACGGCCGATCGTCGTCGCCGCGGTGATCGAGAACGGCGGCTTCGGCGCGCAGGCAGCCGCCCCGGCCGTGCGGCAGATCCTCTCGCAGTGGTTCTACGGGAACCCCGGCAGAGCGGTCGCGGGTAGATCGGCGTCGTATTGAGCGCGACACCGATACGGCGCAGCGTCGAGGGCGCGACGCGCTCCTCCTCACGTCCGCGGCTGCTGTTCGACCCGCTGCTGCTGCTGGCCGCCTTCGGGCTGGTCGCCTGCTCGGTGATCGCGATCGGCGGCTCGACGCGCAACGACATTCCGGGCGCGCCGAACTTCTTCGCTCACCGACAGCTGATGTACGCCGTGATCGGCACGCTGCTGATGTTCGCGATCAGCCGCTTCGACTACTCGCGCCTGCGCGAGTTCAAGATCGGCATCTACGGCCTGATGATCGCGCTCAACATCCTGCCGCTGCTGCTCGCCGCCGCGACCCGCGGAGCGCGCAGCTGGATCGAGCTGCCGTTCTTCAGATTCCAGCCGTCGGAGCTGGGCAAGGTGCTGCTGATCGTGGCGCTGGCCGGCTTCATCGTCGATCGCACGCGCCGGCTCGGCGAGCGGCAGACGACGGCGCGGCTGATGCTGCTCGCGCTCGGGCCGGCGGCGCTGGTGATGGTCCAGCCGGACCTCGGCTCCGCCAGCGTCTACGTCGTGACGGCGCTCGTGATGCTGTTCATCGCGGGCAGCCCGGGCCGGCACATCGCCGGCCTGATAGCGCTGTTCGCGACCGCGCTCGTGCTGGTGCTGGCGGTCGCGCCGGCGGTCGGCGTCGACGTGCTCAAGCCGTACCAGGTCGACCGCCTCACCGGGTTCCTCAACCCGAACGAGAGCAACGCCGAGTCGACCTACCAGCTCAACCAGTCGAAGATCGCGATCGGCTCCGGCGAGAAGACGGGGCGGGGGCTGGAGAGATCCACCCAGACCGGCCTCAACTTCCTGCCCGAGCACCACACCGACTTCATCTTCTCGGTCGTGGGCGAACGCTGGGGCTTCGCCGGCGCGGCGTTGGTGCTGTCGTTGTTCGCCCTCTTGATCTGGCGCACGTTGCGCCTGCTGACGATGGCGAAAAACCTCTTCGGCACCCTCATCGCGGCAGGAATCCTGGCGATGTTGATGTACCAACTCCTGGTGAACGTCGGAATGACCATCGGCATCATGCCGATCACTGGCGTCACATTGCCGCTCATGAGCTACGGCGGCGCCTCCTACTTGACAACATTCATCGCCTTAGGCCTTCTCCAGTCGATCCACATCCAAGCGCGGATCGCACAGGGATCGAAGGGCCGAGGGCTCGTCCTTTCGTAAGGAAAACCACACTGTGAAGAAGCAAGTGCTTGTCAGCGTGGACCGGGGAGAAACCCGCGTCGCGCTGCTCGAAGCGACAGGTGATGTCGCTCCCCAGGCCAGAAGCAGCGGCCGTCGCCGCAAGAAGCCGGCCAACCCGGCCGCCGGCTACCGCGTCGCCGAGCTGTATCTCGAGCGCCGCGGCAACCGCTCGATCGTCGGCAACATCTACAAGGGCAAGGTCGACAACGTGCTCGCCGGCCTGGAGGCCGCGTTCGTCGACATCGGGCTGGAGAAGAACGGCTTCCTGCACGTCGACGAGATCGTGATCCCCGGCGTCGAGACGCCCAGACGCGGGCGCGGCCAGGGCAAGGACGGCCTGAAGATCCACGACCTCCTCAGACCCGGCCAGGAGGTCGTCGTCCAGGTCGTGAAGGATCCGCTCAAGACGAAGGGCGCCCGCCTCTCGATGGAGCTGACGATCCCGGGCCGCTACATGGTCTACACCCCGCAGGGCGAGGGCGTCGGCGTCTCGAGGCGGCTCCCGGACAAGGAGCGCGACCGCCTCCGCAAGGAGGCCGCCAGACTCGACCTGCAGGGCGGCGGCGCGATCATCCGCACGGCCGCCTTCGGCGCCGGGCGCGAGGACTTCGAGCGGGAGATGCAGTACCTCTTCAAGCTCAACGACGTGCTGCGCAACCGCGTCGAGGAGACGCAGGCGCCGGATCTCGTCTTCCAGGAAGCCGACCTCTCGATCCGCGTCGTGCGCGACGTCTTCTCCGACCACTTCGAGCGCGCGGTCGTCGACGACCAGAAGCAGTACCAGCGGCTCGTCTCGTTCTTCACGCGCACCGCGCCGGAGCTGGTCGACCGCGTCGAGCTGTGGGAGGAGGACGAGCCCCTGTTCGAGCGCTTCGGCGTCGAGAGAGAGATCCAGGGGACGCTCACCAGCCGCGTCGACCTGCCCAGCGGCGGCTACCTGATCGTCGACTACACCGAGGCGCTGACGGTCATCGACGTCAACACCGGTTCGTTCATCGGCCGCGGCAGAGGCGCGCGGCTGGAGGACACGATCACGAGAACGAACCTGGAGGCGGCCGAGGAGGCCGTGCGCCAGCTGCGCCTGCGCGACATCGGCGGCATCATCGTGATCGACTTCATCGACATGGCCCGCGCGCGCAACCGCGACGCCGTCCTGAAGACGCTGCGCAGATCGCTGGACGAGGACCGCACGAAGACGTTCGTCGTCGAGATCTCGCCGCTCGGCCTCGTCGAGATGACACGCCAGAACGTCACCGAGGGCGTGCGCGAGATCATGACCCGCCACTGCCCGACCTGCGGCGGCGAGGGCGTGATCCGCTCCGAGGAGACGATCGCGATCGACTTCGAGCGCAGACTGCGCGACCTCGCCAAGGAGCACGAGGCCGAGGCGCTGCTGCTGCAGATAAACCCGCGCGTCGGCGCGGTCTTCACCGGCAACGGCGCGCGGATCCTGCGCCAGCTGGAGGAGGAGACCGGCAAGTGGTTCCACTTCGAGGGCTCCGAGGGGCTCCCGCTGGACCACTTCGCGATCACCTACGAGGGCTCGCGCGAGGACGTCGCCGAGCGCGCGCTGCCGTTCCGCGAGGGCGACGAGGTGCTCGTCTCGATCGTCGAGCCGCACATGTACAACGTCGACGACGCGGTCGCGAAGATCGACGGCTACATCGTCTCCGTCACCGGCGGCGGGCGCCACGTGGGCGAGAAGCGACTCGTGCGGATCGACGAGGTCGGCCGCACCGCGGCGACCGCGACGATGGTCGTCGATGGCGCGCCGAAGGGGGAGACCGACGGCGATTCCTCAGATGACGTAGAATCCTCTGCTCGGCGCCGCGGCCGCAGAGGCGGACGGCGCCGTTCCCGTGCAACGGCGGACTCTTCCGCCGCGACGAGCGAGTGACCAGAGAAACCATGTACGCGATCGTGAAGACCGGCGGTAAGCAATACCGCGTCGAAGAAGGCCAGCATCTGCTGGTCGAGAAGCTTGCCGCCGACGAGGGTGCCACCGTGCCGCTCCAGCCGCTGCTCTACCGCGGCGACGACGAGCTGCTCGACGGTGATGACCTCGCGAAGGTCACGGTCGAGGCCAAGGTCGTCGCGCACGAGCGTGGGCCGAAGCTGCGCGTCGCGAAGTTCAAGCCCAAGCGCGGCTACAAGCGCCGCAACGGTCATCGTCAGGATCTCACCAGAATCGAGATCACGACGATCACGGCCGGCGCTGCCGCCGCCAGAAAGACCGAGGAGGCTGCGTAATGGCGCATAAGAAGGGGCTCGGCTCCTCGCGCAACGGCCGTGACTCGAACGCCAAGCGCCTCGGCGTGAAGGTGTTCGCCGGCGAGACCGTCTACGGCGGCGAGATCATCGTCCGTCAGCGCGGTACGAGATTCAAGCCGGGCAACGGCACCGGCATCGGCAAGGACGACACGATCTTCGCGAAGTCCGCCGGCAAGGTCGACTTCAGAACCGGCCGCTTCGGCCGCGTGATCTCGATCCTCCCGGCCGAGGTCGCTGCCGCACCGACCGAGTAGCACCCACCGCACCAGACTTCTGCTGTGAGAAGACCACGCCCGGCCCCGGCCGGGCGTTCGTCGTTCTGGGGCGTGATGTTCCAACGATGCGAGAACTTCTTTGGACTTGTTCCAATCTAAGAGCGAGTCAGGTATGGTCGCTGGCGTATGGACGCGTTCGCTGTCCGACCACGACGAGAGGAAGCGCATCGATGAGCGATGACCGCAGAGTCCTGACCGATCGCCAGGGCCACCCGATCGCCGACAACCAGAACCAGCGCACGATCGGTTCACGGGGTCCGGCGACGCTCGAGAACTACCACTTCATGGAGAAGCTCGCGCACTTCGACCGCGAGCGGGTTCCGGAGCGGGTCGTGCACGCGCGCGGCGCCACCGCGTTCGGCGAGTTCGAGGCGTACGGCACGGTCGGCGACGAGCCGATCGCGAAGTTCACGCGCGCCAAGCTGTTCCAGCAGAAGGGCAAGAAGACCGACGTGGCGCTGCGCTTCTCGACGGTCGCCGGCGGTCGCGACTCCTCGGAGGCGATCCGCGACCCACGCGGCTTCGCGGTCAAGTTCTACACCGAGGACGGCAACTGGGACCTCGTCGGCAACAACCTCGCGGTCTTCTTCATCCGCGACGCGATCAAGTTCCCCGACTTCATCCACTCGCAGAAGCCGGACCCGGTCACGTTCGAGCGTCAGGTCGCCAATCGCGTCTTCGACTTCTGGTCGCAGTCGCCCGAGGCGCTGCACATGGTCACGCTCGTGCTCGGCCCGCGCGGCGTGCCGACCAGCTACCGCCACATGCAGGGCTTCGGCGTCAACACCTACAAGTGGGTCAACGCCGCCGGCGAGACGAAGCTCGTCAAGTACCACTGGCTGCCGAGACAGCCGGTGCAGTCGTGGACGGAGGCCGACGCCGCCGTCGCGCAGGGCCAGGAGCTCGGCGTCCACACGAGAGATCTCTACGGCGCGATCGCCGCCGGCGACCACCCGCAGTGGGAGCTGAACGTCCAGCTGATGGACGACCACGACCACCCGGAGCTGAACTTCGACCCGCTCGACGACACGAAGGTGTGGCCGGAGAACGAGTTCCCGCTGCTGCCGGTCGGGCTGATGACGCTCAACCGCGCGCCCGAGAACTTCTTCGCCGAGAGCGAGCAGATCGCCTTCGGCACCGGCGTGCTGGTCGACGGCCTCGACTTCTCCGACGACAAGATGCTCGTCGGCCGCACGTTCTCCTACTCCGACACGCAGCGTCACCGCGTCGGCCCCAACTACCAGCAGCTGCCGGTCAACGCAGCCAGAAGCGCCGCGCACGGGGTCAACACGAACCTGCGCGACGGCGCGATGGCCTACCACGTCGACGACTCCGGCAGCGAGCCGTCGATCAACTACGAGCCGTCGCTGCGCGCCGGGCTGCGCGAGGCCGACAAGCCGGCGCATGCGGAGCAGGGCCCGGTCATCGAGGGGCGCCTCACGCGTGCGCGGATCGAGCGCACCAACGACTACCAGCAGCCCGGCGAGCGCTACCTGCTGTCGGAGCAGTGGGAGAAGGACGAGCTGGTCGCCAACCTCGTCGGCAACCTGAAGCAGTGCGATCGTGAGATCCAGGAGCGGATGGTCTGGCACTTCTTCCTCTGCGAGGACGAGCTGGGGCAGCGCGTCGGCGACGCGCTGGGCATCTCCGCCGAGGACGTCAAGCACCTGCAGCCGGTCCCGACGCAGGGCTGGGGTCCGGCCGAGCAGGCGCGCCTGGACAGGCTCGGCAGAAACGGCCCGCGCGACGTGAGCGGCCTGGTGATGACGCACTGCGTGCCGAATCAGCGCGTTGCCCTCGCTGACGAGGCGGAGCCGGTCACGGCCTAGACGCCGGGCGATTGCGAGTTCCACGGCGTCGCGCTGACACCGCGCGGCGCCGGTGGGAACTCGCGGGCGTGGCGCAGCCACTTCTGCCACGATGGAGGGGATGCTCTCCGATCGTGCACGAATCCACGTCCAGGCCGGGCGCGGCGGGGACGGCTGCATGTCGTTCCGCCGCGAAGCGGGGGTCCCGATGGGTGGCCCCGACGGCGGTGACGGCGGCCGCGGCGGCGACGTCATCCTGCTGTGCGACGACTCGCTGCGCGACCTGCAGTTCTTCCGCCGCTCCGCTCGCTTCAAGGCGAGAAAGGGCGGCAACGGCGAGGGCAAGCAGCGCCACGGCGCCGACGGCGAAGATCTGATCATCAGAGTCCCGCCGGGCACGGTCGTCGAGCTGGAGGACGGCACGCGGCACGATCTCGTCGTCCCGGGCCAGCGCGCGATCCTCGCCAAGGGCGGCGGCGGCGCGCGCGGCAACAAGCACTTCGCGACGCCGACGCGGCAGGCGCCGCGCTTCGCCGAGAAGGCCCTGCCCGGCCACGAGGGCTGGGTCGAGCTGCACCTCAAGCTGCTCGCCGACGTCGGCCTCGTCGGGCTGCCGAACGCGGGCAAGTCGTCGCTGCTGAGCCGCATCACGGCAGCGCAGCCGAAGATCGCCGGCTATCCCTTCACGACGCTGACGCCGGTGCTCGGCACGATCCAGAGCGACGACCGTCAGCTCGTGATCGCCGACATCCCGGGCCTGATCGAGGGCGCCAGCGACGGCGCCGGCCTCGGTCACGACTTCCTCGCGCACGTGGAGCGCACGCGCCTGCTCGTGCACGTCCTCGACCTCGCGCCGCTGGACGGCTCCGACCCGTTCGACAACCACGCGACGATCGAGCAGGAGCTGGCCTCGCACGACGCGCGCCTGGCCGGGCTGCCGCGGATCCTCGCGTTGTCGAAGTCCGACCTCGTGACGGAGGAGGACGCCGACGCCGCCGAGGAGCTGTGGCGCGAGCAGCTCGGCCCCGACGTGCCGATCGTGCGCACCTCCAGCGCCACGGGCAACGGCCTCGACGACTTGAAGAAGGCGCTGCTGCAGCACGTCCCGGTGACGCCGCCGGTCGAGATCGCCGACATCGACGACCTTGCGGAGCACCGTGTCTTCAGACCGGCCAGACCGCGCGGCTTCGTCGTCGAGGCGATCGACGAGGGCGTCTTCAAGGTGATCGGCGAGGGCGTCGACCGCCTCGTCGCGCGCTACGACGTCGAGAACGAGGAGGCGATGGCCTTCCTCGAGACGCGGCTGCGCTCGATCGGCGTGATCAGAGCGCTCGACGAAGCCGGCTTCGAGTCCGGCGACGACGTCGAGATCGGCGGGATCGTGTTCGAGCTGGATGCGTCGTGACCGGTAGTCCGCTCGGTTGTCGCAGCGGGGCGGCCGCAGTGGTGCGGCGGTCATGAGCTGGACCCTCCTCGGCGCGCCGCTGGATTCGGCGGGGGCCGGGGAGGGGGAAGAGCGCGCGCCGGCGGCGCTGCGGGCGGCGGGGATCGCGGACGCGGTCGGCGGCGCGCACGACCTCGGCGACGTGACGAGCCTGCTGCGCCCCGCCGAGCGCGATCCCGTCACCGGCGTGATCGCCTACGCGGCGGTGCTGGAGGCGTCGCGCGCGCTGCGCGACGCGGTCGCGGGCGTGCTGCGCGACGGGCGCCGTCCGCTCGTGCTCGGCGGCGACTGCGCGCTGCTGCCCGGCGTCATCGCCGGCTGTCGCGTCGCCGGCGTGGAGCCGGGGCTGTGGATGGTCGACGGGCATCCGGACGCGATGGACGGTGTCACGTCACCGACCGGCGAGGTCGCCGACATGGACTTCGCGATCGTCTGCGGCCGCGGGCCGACCGCGCTGGTCGAGCTGGCGGACCCGCTCCCGCCGCCGCTGCTGGCGCCCGCGCGGGCGGTCGTGCTGGGGCTGCGGCCGTGGGGCATGGATCCCGGCAACGACGACGACCTCGCGCTGATGGACGAGACGGTCTGGTGGCGCGACGCGCCCGCGATCCTCGCCTCCGGGCCGCACGCGGTCGGGCAGGAGGCGGTCGCGCGGCTGGCCTTCCCGGCGACCCATCTCGGCGAGGTCGCCGAGGAGGTCGCGCCCGCCGCGGCCTGGCTGCACCTCGACCTCGACGTGCTCGACGCGTCGGTGATGCCGGCGGTCTCCTACCCGCAGCCGCAGGGCCTGACGTGGGAGGCGTTGGAGCAGCTGCTCGCCCCGCTCGCGGCCTCCCCGGCGCTGTTCGGCGTCTCCGTCAGCGACCTCCAGGCCGACGCCGACCCCGACGGCGTCTTCGCCCGCCGCGTCGTCGCGCTGCTGGGGCGGGTCCTGCCGCGCGCGTAGGCCCTAATCTCCCGGGTCGCATGGGACCTGTCGTGATCAAGCTGGGCTCGAGCATCGTCTGCGACGACGCCGGCCATCCGCGCTCCGACGTGCTGGCGCACGTCTGCGACGAGGCCGCGACGCTGCACGCCGACGGGCGCGACGTCGTGATCGTCACCAGCGGCGCGATCGCCCGCGGGATGGGCGTGCTCGGGCTGCGGATGCGCCCGCGCGCGATTGACGAGCTGCAGGCGGCGAGCGCGGTCGGCCAGGGGCAGCTCTACCAGGTCTACGACGAGCTGCTGACCGTGCGCGGCGTCGCCACCGCGCAGGTGCTGCTGACGTTCTTCGACATCAGCGCGCGCACGCACTACCTCAACGCGCGCCAGACGCTGCAGCGGCTGCTCGACTGGCGCGTCGTGCCGGTCATCAACGAGAACGACACGACGACGACCGACGAGATCTCCTTCGGCGACAACGACTTCCTCGCCGCACAGGTCGCGATCCTGCTGGGCGCCGAGATGCTCGTGCTGCTGACCTCGACCGACGGCCTCTTCACCGCCGATCCGCGCCTCGATCCGAGCGCGAGACTCGTGCCGCTGGTGGAGGACTTCGAGGCGCTCGGCGCGCTCGACATCAGACAGACGACCTCGACGCTCGGCTCGGGCGGGATGCGCTCGAAGGTGGTCGCCGCGGAGATGGCGACCGCTGCCGGCATCCCCGCGGTCGTCGCCAACGGCCGCACCAGCGGCGTCATAGCCGCCGCCGTCGCGGGCGAGCGGGTCGGCACCCGCTTCCCGGCGCGCGAGGCCGCCTACTCCAGCTTCAAGCTGTGGCTGAAGTACGCCAAGCCCGCGCACGGCACGATCACCGTCGACGCCGGCGCCGCCCGCGCCCTGCGCGACGGCGGCACCTCGCTGCTGCCGGTCGGCATCACCGCCGTCGGCGGCGGCTTCGACGCCGGCGACGCGGTCGACGTCGTCCACGGCGACGAGGTCGTCGGCAAGGGCATCAGCAACTACGCCGAGGCTGAGCTGAGACGCGTCCTCGGCCTCAAGTCGCGCCAGGCGCGCGACCTGCTTCCGCGCGCCAGCGAAGAAGCGATTCACCGCGATTACTTCGTGCTCGCCTAGCGCCTGCCGCGTCGCTCACGCGAGCGAGCGGGTGGCGTTTGAGGGCTGCATGCGGCATCATTTCTCACCGTGACGCAGCAGCACGCACACGCCGACCGACTTACGAGCGCGATTTGCGCTCGCGTCGGCGTACGCGTAGCCGGCTGAGCTGAGCCTCCGAGCCAGCTCGCCGCACTCGTCACGTCGCACCCCGCCGCGCGATCGCCGCGTGCGGATCTCGTCTCGCCCTCCCAGCGAACTCAAGGAGCACCGAATGCGTCTCTGCGCCCTCGTCGTACTCATCCCCGTCCTCACGAACTCCGCTCATGAAGGGAGCCCGCGATGCGCGGCGCCGACGCCCTGACGAAGGCGCTCGAACGCGAGGGCGTGCGGACCGTCTTCGGGATTCCCGGCGGGGCGAACCTGCCGCTCTACGACGCGCTCGTCGACTCGCCGATACGGCACGTGCTGATGCGCCACGAGGCCGGCGCGGGGCACGCCGCGCAGGGCTACGCGCGTGCGACCGGGCGCGTCGGGGTGGCGTTCGCGACCTCGGGGCCCGGCGCGACGAACCTGCTGACGCCGATCTGCGACGCCTACATGGACTCGACGCCGACGGTCTTCGTGACCGGCCAGGTGCGCAGCGACCTGCTCGGGACCAACGCCTTCCAGGAGGCGGACGTGATCGGGATGACGGCGCCGATGGTCAAGCACGCGATCGCGGTCGAGTCGGCCGACGAGCTGCAGCAGGCGATCCACGACGCCTTCCACATCGCGCGCAGCGGGCGGCCCGGCCCGGTGCTCGTCGACGTGCCGTCCGACATCGCTCGCGCACCCGCGCGCGACCGCGATCCGCACCCGCCGAACACGCCCGGCTATGCGCCGCGCACGAAGCCCAACGGCCGCCAGGTGAGGCTGGCGGCGCAGGCGATCGCGGCGGCGCAGCGGCCGGTCCTGTACGCCGGCGGCGGCGTCGTCCACGCCGAGGCGGCGGACGAGTTGACCGCGCTCGCGCGCGCGGCCGACCTGCCCGTGACGACGACGCTTATGGCGCTCGGCGCGTTCCCCGCGTCGGACCGCCGCTTCCTCGGCATGCTCGGGATGCACGGCACCAAGACGGCCAACTGGGCGGTCGACGAGTCGGACCTGCTGATCTGCGTCGGCGCCCGCTTCGACGACCGCGTGACCGGTGCGCTGGACCACTTCGCACCGCGCGCAAAGGTGATCCACCTCGACGTCGACCCGAGCGAGATCGGCAAGCTGCGTGCCGTCCACGTGCCGATCGTGGCGGATGCGCGGCTGGGACTGGCGGCGATTCGGGAAGCGTATGAGGGGTTGGCGGCCGAGCCGGGGCGAGTCTCCTCCTGGTGGCGCCGGATCGACGCGTGGCGCGCCGACGAGCCGTTCGACGTGCCCGCTCCGGGCTGGTCCGGTGGGAGCGGGACCGGCGACGGCGTCGATCCGCATGGGCTGCTCGACGCAGTCCAGCGCGCGAGCGGCGGGGAGGCGATCGTCGCGACCGACGTGGGTCAGCACCAGATGTGGGCCGCCAACCGGCTGCGCTTCGAGCGGCCGCGGCGGTGGCTCACGTCGGGCGGGCACGGCACGATGGGCTACGGGCTGCCGGCGGCGTTGGGCGCGCAGGCCGCGGATCCCGCTGCCACGGTGGTCTGCGTCAGCGGCGAGGGATCGCTGCTGATGAACGTGCAGGAGTTGGCGACCGCGGTCGAGGAGCGGCTGCCGGTGAAGATCGTGCTGATGCACAACGGCACGCTCGGGATGGTCCGCCAGCAGCAGGACATGTTCTGGGACGGCCGGCGCCACTCGGTCGACCTCGGCGCCTCGCCCGACTGGACGATGCTCGCCCGCGCGTTCGGGATCGAGGCGCGGCGCGTGACCGAACCGGACGCGGTCGACGTCGCGGTCGCCGCGACGCTCGCCGCCGACGGCCCGGCCCTGCTGGAGGTCCGCATCGCCCCGCAAGCCGACTGCCTGCCGATGTTCCTGCCCGGCGGTCCCGCGCGCGAGATGATCGGCTGACTGAACAGGACAGGTTTGCCGGCCGGCTCTGCGCGCGGCGGCCGGGGTCGCTCGCGCCGAGGTCAGCGCGATCGTCCCCGCGACGCGCAGATGCGGGCGGGAGGCGATCCACGTCCCTCCGCGGACGCGCGAACCGCAACGAAGTGCGTCGGCCGTGGCGCGCGGGGCGGACGGACGGCGCAGGGTTGGCGCGTCGCCAGTCCTGCGGCGGTTGGACGGAGGTCGATACCCTGTTGCGATGGCCATCAGCACGCCCGTCACCTCCGTCGCCGACGTCTGCCTCGCCGCGAAGGCCGCCGCCGGCCCGCTCTCCGCGCTCGGCTCCGACGTCAAGGACCGGGCGCTGCTCGCGATCGCCGACGCGCTGATCGAGCGCACGCCGGAGATCCTCGCGGCGAACGCGAGGGACATCGAGGCCGGTCGTGTCAACGAGATCGGCGACGCGCTGCTGGACCGGCTCGCGCTCGACCCCAAGCGGATCGCGGCGATCGCCCAGGGCGCGCGCGACATCGCCGCGCTGCCGGATCCCGTCGGCGAGACGATCGACGGCCACCGGCTGCCCAACGGCGTCGACGTGCGCCGCGTGCGGGTCCCGTTCGGCGTCGTCGCCGTCGTCTACGAGGCGCGCCCGAACGTCACGATCGACGCGGCCGCGCTGTGCCTCAAGTCCGGCAACGCGATCGTGCTGCGCGGCTCCTCCAGCGCGATCCACTCCAACCGCGTGCTGGCCGAGATCGCCTCGCAGGCGGCGGCCGAGGCGGGCGTGCCCGAGGGCGCGATCTCGCTCGTCTCCGGCGGCGGGCGCGAGGAGCTGGCCGAGCTGGCGACGCAGGACGGCGTCGTCGACCTGATCTTCCCGCGCGGGGGCGAGGGCCTCAAGAACGCGCTCAAAGCCGTCGCGACCGTGCCGGTGATCTACGCCGCGTCGGGCAACTGCCACGTCTTCGTCGACGCCTCGGCGGACCTCGACGCCGCCCAGGCGATCGCGCTCAACGCGAAGGTCCAGCGGCCGTCGGCCTGCAACGCGGCCGAGACGCTGCTCGTGCACGCCGACGTCGCCGCAGACTTCCTCCCGCGCGTGGCGAGCGCACTCGTCGCCGAGGGCGTCGAGCTGCGCGGCGACGAGCGCGCACGCGCGCTCGTCGGCCCCGGCGTCCCGATCGGCCTCGCGACCGAGGAGGACTGGGCGACCGAGTACCTCGCGCTGACGCTCGCGGTCAAGGTCGTCGACTCGCTGGAGGAGGCGATCACGCATGTCGGCCAGTACGGAAGCGGCCACTCGGAGGCGATCGTGACCGAGGTGACCGCCTCCGCGCGCGCCTTCCAGTTGCGCGTCGACGCCGCCTGCGTCTACGTCAACGTCTCGACCCGCTTCACCGACGGCGGCGAGTTCGGGATGGGCGCCGAGATCGGCAACTCGACCCAGAAGCTGCACGCGCGCGGCCCGATCGGCCTGCGCGAGCTGACGACCTTCAAATACCTGATCGAAGGCACCGGTCAGGTGCGCGTCTGACGTCGCGGCGCTGCTGCGAATGCGCGTCGGCATCCTCGGCGGGACCTTCAACCCGCCGCATCTCGCACACCTCGTCTGCGCGCAGGAGGCTCATGCGCAGCTCGGGCTGGACCGTGTCGTGCTGATGCCGGCCGGCGAGCCGCCGCACAAGCAGCTCGCGCCGGGCGACCCCTCGCCGGAGGCGCGCTACGAGCTGTGCCTGGCTGCCGTCGCGGGCGACGATCGCTTCGTCGTCTCGCGCGCGGAGCTGGACCGCGGCGGGCGCTCCTACACCGCCGACACGCTGCGGCTGCTGCGCGAGCAGCGCCCCGACGACGAGCTGACCTTCATCGTCGGCGGCGACATGGCCGCGAGCCTGCCGAGCTGGCGCGAGCCGGAGGCGGTGCTGTCGCTCGCGACGCTCGCGGTCGCCGAGCGCGTCGGCGCCAAGCGCGAGGCGATCGAGCGCGCGCTCGCGCCGCTGGCCGGCGCCGAGCGCGTCGAGTTCTTCGCGATGCCGCGGATCGACGTCTCCTCGTCGATCGTGCGCGCGCGCGTGGCGGCCGGCGCGCCGATCCGCTATCTGGTCCCGGACGCGGTCGCGGAAGCGATCGACCGCGCCGGGCTGTACCGTGACGAACGGGGGGAGGTGACTACATGACAAACAACGAGAACGACGAGATGACGGGCGCCGAGATGGCTGCCGCGATCGCCGGCTTCGCGGATGACAGAAAGGCGATCGACATCGTCGAGCTGGACCTGCGCGGAGTCCTGGGCTACGCCGACTACTTCGTGATCGCGACCGGCAACACCGATCGCCAGGTGAAGGCGATCCACGACGGGATCCACTTCGAGATGAAGGATCGGTTCGGGCTGCTGCCGCGCCGCGTCGAAGGACTGCCGCAGGCGAACTGGGTGCTGATGGACTACCTCGACGTGGTGGTGCACATCTTCACGCCGGAGACGCGCGAGTTCTACCGCCTCGAGCAGCTTTGGGGCGAGGCGCCGTCGCGCCCCGTGCCGTCGGTCGCCGAGGCGCAGTAGGCCGCAGCGGGAAGCATCCACGGAGCGGCGCCTGCGGCTCACGCCGCAGGTAGGCTCGCCGCAGGGAGAGCGAACGATCTGAGGAGCTGCGATGACCGTGCAAGGGAGCCTGGCGAATCTGCTGATCGAGACGGCGGAGCGCCATGGCGACCGCATCGCGGTCAAGCTCGACGACGTCGAGCTGAACTACGCCGTCGTGGCGGAGGGCAGCGCGCGCGTCGCCGGGATGCTCAGAGCGAAGGGCTTCGAGCCCGGCGATCGCGTCGGGCTGATGCTGCCCAACGTCCCGTTCTTCCCGCCGATCTACTACGCGATCCTGCGCGCCGGCGGCGTCGTCGTGCCGATGAACGTGCTGCTGAAGGAGCGCGAGGTGAAGCACTACCTCGAGGACTCCGGCGCCAAGCTGCTGTTCGCCTGGCACGACTTCGCCGGCGAGGCCGCGCCCGGCGCGCAGGCGGCCGGTACGGAGCTGATATCGGTCGGGCTCGACTTCGCGCAGCAGGCGTTCGGCCACGATCCCGTCCACGAGGTTGCCGCCGTCGCCGCCGACGACACCGCGGTGCTGCTCTACACGTCCGGCACGACCGGGCTGCCGAAGGGCGCCGAGCTGTCGCACGCGAACCTGCTCGCGAACGTCGACACGACGCTGCGGACGCTGATCCAGGTCGACGAGAGCGACGTGATCCTCGGCGCGCTGCCGCTGTTTCACTCCTTCGGCCAGACCTGCGCGCTGAACGTCGCGACCGCGGCCGGCGCGACGCTGACGCTGCTGCCGCGCTTCGACCCGGTCAAGGCGCTGGAGATCGTCGAGCGCGACAGCGTCACCGTCTTCGAAGGCGTGCCGACGATGTACAACGCGCTGATCTCGGTCCCCGAGGAGGTGCGCGCGCAGTACGACCTGTCGTCGCTGAGGCTGTGCGTCTCGGGCGGCTCGGCGCTGCCCGGCGAGGTGCTGAAGCAGTTCGACGAGGCGTTCGGCGCGAAGGTGCTGGAGGGCTACGGGCTGAGCGAGACCTCGCCGGTCGCCTCGTTCAACCATCCCGACAGACCGCGCAAGGTCGGCTCGATCGGGACGCCGATCGAGGGCGTCGAGATGAAGGTCTTCGACGACGACGGCAACGAGCTGCCGACCGGCGAGATGGGCGAGATCGTGATCCGCGGCCACAACGTGATGAAGGGCTACTGGCGCAGACCGGACGCGACCGCGGCCGCGATCAGAGCTGGCTGGTTTCACAGCGGCGACCTCGCGAAGGTCGACGAGGACGGCTACTTCTTCATCCTCGACCGCAAGAAGGACATGATCATCCGCGGCGGCTACAACGTCTACCCGCGCGAGATCGAGGAGGTGCTGTACGAGCACCCCGCGGTGGCGGAAGCGGCCGTTGTCGGGGTGCCGGACGGCGAGTGGGGCGAGGAGGTCGGCGCCGCCGTCGCGCTGAAGGCGGGCGAGCAGGTCGACCCCGCCGAGCTGCGCGAGTACGTCAAGGAGCGCGTCGCCGCGTACAAGTACCCGCGCCACGTGTGGCTCGTCGACGCGCTGCCGAAGGGCCCGACGGGCAAGATCCTCAAGCGTGCGATCGAGGCGCCCGACGCTGACCGTGCGGAGGGCTGAGGGCGAGCCGTTGCGAGCGTTCGGGAGGGTTTGCGCGGCGCGTGAAGATGCGTCACACGGCGTGAGCGAGAAGTAGCAGAGCCGTAACGGCACGGTCACGGGATCGTGCCGTCCCGACGCTGGGATGGGCGGCGTTGTTCCCAACCACGTTGGAGGATCCCTCGATGAAGTCCCCCTCGCTGTGGCGGCGCGCTCGCGCCGCCACGCGCGTCGCCGTTCCGGCGCTGCTGGCCGTGACGGCCTTCGGCACCGTCGGCGCGACCGTCGCCTCGGCCGACGAGCATGACGCCGAGATCGCGTACATCCGCGGCCTGATCGGTCAGCTCAGACCGTGGGCGCAGCAGCCCGCCTGCAACCTGCCGCAGCGCACTGCGCTGTGGGAGCACGCCGACCCGGCTGACCAGGGCCAGCCGCGCCCGTTCATCTCCGCGCACCGTGGCGCCGTCACGTTTGCGCCGGAGAACACGCTCGACTCCTACGAGGCGGCGCTCGCCTACGGCGTCGACACGATCGAGGTCGACGTGCGCCTGACGAAGGACAGAGTGCTCGTCGGCCTCCACGACGAGACCGTCGACCGCACGACCGACGGCAGCGGCGCGATCGGGACCTTCACGCTGGCGGAGTTGGAGCGACTCAACGCGGCCGACTACGAGCCGTGGAGAGGTGGGCCGTTCGACGGCACGCACATCGCGACGTTCGAGCAGATCCTCGCGCTCGCGCGCCAGGCCGGCGCCGGGATCGAGGCCGACATCAAGGGCGGCCCGGACCACGGCGAGGTCGCGCGCCTGATCGACCAGTACGGCCTGACGAGCACGTCGATCTTCAACAGCGGCGACGTGAAGGTGTTCCAGAACGCCTCCGGGGCGAGATTCATCTACAACCGCAATGCCTGGGAGACGCCGGCCTTCCTCAACGAGATCGCCAGAGTCTCGCGCGTGTTCGGCTCGACGCTGGCCGAGTTCACGCCCGAGTCGATCGTCGCGATCCACGACGGCTGCGGCATCGCGATGCCGCACGCGTACGACCAGGGCCCCGAGCAGGAGGGCCAGCAGTACCTGCTCGCCCGCGCGATGGGCGCCGACGGGGTGCAGACCAACCAGCCCGACGTGATCGTCGCCGCGACCGGCAACCCGATTCCGACGCAGCTGAAGGTCAAGCGCTCCGGCGGTGCGGCGACGAGAGTCTGCCTCGTCAACCGCAGAAACGGGATGGGCTTCTACGCCAAGCAGGTCGTCTTCACGGCCGCCGACGGCAGCGCGGTCGGCGCTGGCACGACGGTCCAGCACGGCTGCGTGACGCTGGCGTCGGTCGACGCCGCGCGCCAGGACTGGAGCGGCGTGGAGGCGCGCTTCGCGGGTGACGACGCGGTCTCCGCGACGCGCACGCGGATCGGTACCGACGAGCCGGTGCTCGACGCCGCCGTCGCGCCGTTCGGCGAGCAGGGCCTCGGCACGCTCAGCGCGCCGCAGTCGGTCGTCGTCGCCAACCACGGCGGCCGCGCGCTGGAGATCTCGCGCGTGCGCGTGACGGGCGCCGACGGCGCCGTCTCCGAGAGCGCCTTCGCGCTCGCCGGCGACACCTGCACGGACGAGTTCGTGCCGGCCGGCGGCAGCTGCACGGTCTCGGTCCGCTTCGCGCCGCAGACGCTCGGCGCGGCCGCCGGCCGCCTCGTGCTCGACACCGACACGGGCGACGGCACGCACGTCTTCGCGCTCAGCGGCACGGGCGTCGCGCTGCCCGTCGGCGAGCCGGGTCCGGCCGGACCGGCCGGCGAGCGCGGCACCGTGGGTCCCGTCGGACCGGCCGGCGAGACCGGCGAGCAGGGTCCGCAGGGCGATCCCGGCGCGATCCCGTCGGTGAAGCTGATCTGCTCCTTCGCGAACGCCAGAACGGGCGTCACGTGCAAGCTGAGCGTCTCGCTGGAGGACGACGGCGACGAGGACGCCAGAGCGAGAGGGGCGAGAGCGAGAAACGCCAGAGCGAGACGCGCAAGAGCCGCCAAGCGCATCCGCATCGTCGGCAGCGCGCGTCTGCTCGGCCAGAGAGGCCGCGGAAGCGTCGCGAACCGCACGGGCCGCGGCGCGGTGAAGCTGTCGCTGCGCTCCAAGCACACGCTGCCCAAGCGTCAGCGCGTGCGCGTCAACGTCAGAGTCGGCGCGCAGCGCGCGACGTTCGTCGTGCTGCCGGGCCAGAAGCCGCAGCGCACGTCGCTGCTGCCGCTGGGCTGAGCGGGGGCCGACGTGGGCCGGCGGCGCGTGGCATGACGCGCCGCCGGTCCGGGCTCGACGGTTTGCGGCGCGCGCTCCTCGGGGCGCGCGCCGCCTGTCTACGGTCTGACCGCAATCGCCGGCGGCGCGCCGTTGCGGAACAGCGTCGAGAGCAGGATCTCGATCTCGGCTCTGCCCTGGTTCGCGGCGTGGTGGATCGTGCCGGGCGGCTCGACCATCCACTCGCCGGTCTGCACGCGCGTACGCTCGCCGGCCTTGACCTTGCGCACGAGTCTGTCGCCGCGATGGACCTCCACGGGACCGCCTCTGACGACCCAGTAGGTCAGCGTGCCGCGGGCGATCGTCGCGATCTGCGTGCCGGGGTGACGGTGCAGCGCCAGTTCGGCGCCGGGGTCGACCGTCACGCGCGAGAGCGCGAGCGTGCGACCGGGCGCCCCGGCTGGGTTCTCGTCCTCCGCCAGCACCGTTCGCACGACGGGCTGATCCTCTGCCGCGCCCGCACGCAGCGTGGTGGTCGCGTAGGCGGTGGCGCCGGCGGTCAGCACCATCGCGACGACGAGCAGCAGGATGGTGCGCAAACGGACTGACACGGTGGGACGCTCTCCTCGGTGGGGTGGTGAAGCGAAGCTTTCTGCCTTCATCGGCAGATCGGGGCTCGGAGTGGAGCCCGGCCGCCGGGCGCGCTACCGTCCTCGGACGATGGCATCCGCTCGCTCGCATCCGCTCACGCTCATGCTCCCGCTTCGCCGCGCCGGCGCAGCCGTCCTGCTCGCGCTCGTCGCGCTGCTGCTGCGCACCTCGTTCGCGCATGCCGCGGCCGGCGGCGGCTCGTCCAGCTTCGGCGGTGGCGGGGGAGGCGGCGGTGGCGGCGGCTTCGGGGGCGGAGGCGGCTTCGGCGGCGGGACCACCACCGGCGGCGGCAGTCCCGTGCTGCTGCTGGTGATCTTCGCGATCGTCGGCATCGTCGTCGTGATCAGCGTCATCAAGGGCGCGATGGCCGTGCGCAAGTACCGCAAGCGGCGTGAGCAGCACGCGCGCAGAGTCGAGCTGGCGGCGGCCGTCGCCGCCGACGACGACCCGATGTTCGAGCCCGACGCCGTGCGCGCCGCGGCCGAGCAGATGTTCCGCGACGCCCAGACGGCGTGGGACGAACGCGACTACGCGCGGCTGGAGGAGCTGCTCGTGCCAGAGCTCAACGTCGAGTGGAGACGGCGGTTGCAGGACTTCAAGCGCAAGGGCTGGCACAACCGCGTCGAGGTGCTCGAGCTGTCGTCGATCGAGTACCTGGGCCTGACCAACCGCGAGGGCCATCGCGAGGATCGCGTGACGGTGCGGATCTGCGCGCGGCTCAGAGACTACGTCGTGATGCGCAACGGCCAGATCCTCCAGCGCAACGAGGAGAACGACGACACGACCGACCTGACCGAGTTCTGGACGCTCGCCAAGCGCCCCGACGGCTCGGGCTGGATCATCGCCTCGATCGAGAGCGACGCGGAGGGCCGGCACGTGCTCGACGCGGAGCTGGTCGCCTCGCCGATGTACGACGATCAGCGCATGAGCGACGCCTCGCTGCTGGAGGTCGCCGCGCTCGACAAGCTGCCCGAGGGCGTCTCGACCGCCGAGGTCGCCGACCTCGACTACGCCGGTGAGGCGCGCAACGCCGCGCTCGACCTCTCGCTCGTGGACGGGCGCTGGGCGCCCGACGTGCTGGAGGCCGCGGTCCGCCGCGCCGTCGCCGCGTGGGCGGAGGCCGTCGACGGTGCCGACGCCGACCTGCTCGACGTCGCGAGTCCCGCCGCCGCGCAGGCGCTGCTGCACCCGGGCGACACGTCCGGCCGCACGCGCCTGGTGATCCGCGGGCCGCGCGTGGAGCACCTCGAGATCTCGTCGCTGAACCCGGCGGCCGAGCCGCCGACGATGACCGTCGCGGTGGAGGTCAACGGCCGTCGCTACATCGAGGATCGCGACACCGCCGCGGTCCTCGCCGGCAGCAAGCAGTCCGCGACGACCGCGATCGAGCGCTGGACGCTCGCGCTGGCCGGGCCCGACGAGCGCCCGTGGCAGGTCGTCGACGCGGCCGCCGGCAACGTCGCCGCGTAGCCGTATTTGTCATCAGCTTGTCATTTGACGGACAATTGATGGTGACCGGCGCGGCTGTCGGCGTCGTTCGTGTGATAACGGCGTGATCAGCCGATTGCGTCGGTTTGCAGGCAAAGGGCGCATTTCTACCCGCTGAAGAGTTCGTCAAACCTCCTCGTGTCAGTATAAATTTAAAGTCTGATTCACCTTTAACTGGGGCGGATGACTCACCGTAAAGTGCCGCGCCATGCACATCGGAATCTCACGCATCCCAGGGCGCAAGGCAGCGCTTGCCCTGGTCGCGCTCGGAGCGCTGGCGCTGGGCGCGCCGGCAGCGCTCGCGAGCGGCGGCGGCACGCTCACGCTCGGCCCGCAGAAGGACGTCGGCAAGAAGCCCGCGATCGTCAACGGCACGCCGATCTCGATCACCTCCACGCCTTGGCAGGTGTTCGTCCAGGCTGAGGACACGGTCAACAGATTCGTCTACAACTGCGGCGGATCGATCTACGACGCGACGACGATCATCACGGCCGGCCACTGCGTCTACAACGTCAGAACGGGGCTCCCGTTCACCCCGGTCGACATGACCGTCGTGGCCGGGATCTCGAACACCGATCCAGCGACGCCGAGAGGTGCCGACCAGGATCCGCAGGTCGGCGTGGTCTCGGGCATCCGGATCCATCCCGGCTACAGCTACACCGCCGAGAACGGCGGCGTCGCCCCAGACGACATCGCGGTCCTGACGCTCGCGACCCCGCTCGATCTGTCGACTCCGACCGCGAAGGCGATCCCGCTCGCGGCGGCCGGTCCCAACCCGGTCCTGGGCACGTCGGCGAACATCACCGGCTACGGCCTGCAGGCCGCGGGCGGCACGCCCGACGGGAGACTGTACGGCGTCGGCACGACGATCGGAGACCCGCTCGTCTGCGGCGGCGAGGCGAACGCGGTCGTGCTCTGCATCACCAGCCAGGTCGGCTCCGCCTGCGAGGGCGACAGCGGCGGACCGCTCACGATCGGCGCGCTGCTGAGCGGCGTGGCCAGCTTCGTCTCGACCAACGGTCCCACCGGCGAGTGCGGGGTCGGCTCGGTCAACGGCTACACGAACCTCGCCGCGCCGGAGATCCAGGAGTTCGTGCAGGGCAACAACGCGCCGCCGATCGCCCCGCGCGGCGGCGGTGACGTGAGCGCAACCGGCGTCTTCCAGGCCGGCAACTCGATGACGTGCTCGGCCGGCACCTGGAGCGGCGCCCCGACCTACGCGTACGCGTTCGTCGACACGCGCAACGGCCAGGTGCTGCAGGTCGGGCCGAGCCCGACGTACGCGTTCACCGACGGCGACGTCGGCCGCACGGTCGCGTGCGAGGCGAGCGCCACGAACGCCGGCGGCACCGGCATCACGCGCACGCAGGCTTCGCCCGCGATCGCCGCGCGACCGGCTCCGCCGGCGCCGACGCCGCCTGCGCCCACCCCGACGAGACCGACTCCGAGAAGACCGACCCCGAGAGCGCCGGCCGCCAAGCCGTCGCTGAGCGTCGGCGTCACGGCGGCGAGCACGAACGTCGTGCGCGGTCGCACGGTCGCCTACTCGATCCGCGTCGTCAACCGCGGTCGTGCGGCGGCGAAGGGCGTCGTCGTCTGCGACGCGCCCGGTCGCGGCCTCTCGTTCGGCACGCTGCCGAGAGGGGCGAAGAAGTCCCGCGGCCGCGCCTGCTGGTCGCTCGGGACCGTCAAGGCCAGAAGCTCGCGCACGCTGCGCGTGACGCTGCGGGTTGCCGGTTCGACGAAGCCGGGCCTCGTCACCAACGCGGTCTCGCTGCGCTCCAGCAACGGCGGCAACCGCGCCGACACGGTGCGCGTGCGCGTGCGCGCGGCGCAGCAGAGAGGCACCACCCGTCCGCCGGCGGTGACCGGCTGATGGTGTGTCAGGTGACCGTTGCCTGACGCGCCACGGGTGCGGATCGCAGGCATCGCCGCCGCATGTGCGGCGGCGGTGCTGGCGCTCCTTCCAGCCGGGGCGACGGCGGCCACGCCGAACCTCGCGCGGATCCTGTTCGCGACGAAGGCGACCGCGGCGCCCGGCGGTGGCAGACTGCTCGCGCGACTGGAGCCGTTCGCACCGCTCGGCCGCGGCGAGGCGCAGTACGCGGTGACGGCGCGGCGCGTCGTCGGCGGGAGGCTGTTCGTGCGCGTCCTGCTGGCGCGGCGGCCAAACGGGAGCGCCGGTTGGGTTCCCGGCGACGACGTCGCGCTGGAGCACACGAGCTGGCGCGTCGGCATCGACCTGCGCGCCCGGCGCGTCACCGTGGTCGAGGGAAATCGCGTCGTCAACGTCTTCCCAGCGGTCGTCGGGAGGGACTCGAGCCCGACCCCGCGCGGGCAGTTCGCGATCTCGGAGCTGCTGCCGCAGCGGCCCGCGACGGGCTTCTTCGGCGGCTGGGTCTTTCCGCTGACCGCCTTCTCGGACACCTACACCGAGTTCCAGGGTGGTCCGGGACGTGTTGCGATCCACGGCCGCGGCGGCGCATCACTGCTCGATCCACTCGGCACGGCTTCTTCACACGGTTGCATCCGGATCGCGAACACGGACGCGAATTGGCTCGCGAACCACCTCGAGGCGGGTGTGCCCGTGACGATCCGCTGAGCGACGCGCGGTTAGTCTCCGCTCCATGCACAGGGAACCGTCACGGACCTCACCTCGCACGCTTGCCGGCGTGCTGATCGCGAGCGTCGCGCTGGCACTGACCGGCGTCGGCGCGTTCGTCACCTCCAGCGCTGCCGCGGACGTGTCTGCCGCGACCGTCACGCTCGGCCCGGAGACGACGGACCTCGTGAAGAAGCCGGCGATCGTCGGCGGCGCGCCGACGGCGATCTCGCAGGTGCCGTGGCAGGTGTTCGTGCAGGCGGACGACACGGTCAACAGATTCGTCTACAACTGCGGCGGATCGATCTACGACGCGACGACGATCATCACGGCCGGCCACTGCGTCTTCGACCCCAGCACGGCCGCGCAGTTCTCGGCCGCTGACATGACCGTCGTGGCGGGCGTCTCCAACCACGATCCCGCGACGCCCAGCGGTCCCGATCAGGATCCCCAGCCGAAGGCCGTCGCCAGCATCCAGGTTCATCCCGGCTACAGCTACACGCTGGTCAATCACGGCGTCGCGCCCGACGACATCGCGGTGCTGAAGCTGTCCACGGCGCTGACGCTGAACGCGACCGCGCGGCCGATCCCGCTCGTCGCCGCCGGCCTCGGACCCGTCGCGGGGACCGCCGCCGGCATCAGCGGCTTCGGCCGCCAGGTCGCCGGTGGCACGCCCGACGGCCGGCTCTACGGTGTCACCACGACGATCGGCGACCCGCTCGCCTGCGGCGGCGATGCGAACGCGGTCGTGCTGTGCGTCGCCAGTCCTGTCGGATCGGCCTGCGAGGGCGACAGCGGCGGGCCGCTGACGGTCGGCGCTTCGCTGAGCGGTGTCGCCAGCTTCGTGGTGACGACGGGCCCGACGGGCGAGTGCGGGGTCGGCTCGGTCAACGGCTACGCGAACCTCGCCGCTCCCGAGATCCAGGAGTTCGTGAGCGGCAACCCGACGCCGCCGCAGGCGCCACGCGGCGGTCGCGACGTGACGGCGCAGGGGATCTTCCGCGCCGGCGACGCGATGAGCTGCTCGGCCGGGACCTGGAGCGGAAGCCCGGTGCTCGGCTTCGCGTTCCTCGACACGCGCACCGGCCAGGTCCTGCAGGCGGGCGCGAGCCCGACGTACGCGTTCACCGCCGCCGACACCGGCCGCACCGTCGCCTGCCAGGCGAGCGCGACCAACGCGGGCGGGACCGGGATCACGCGCACGCTGCCGTCCCCGCCGATCGCGCCGGCGCCGGCGCCCGCGGTCCCGGACGCCCCCGCGGCGCCGGCAAGGAGATCGGCGGCGCGGCAGCCGTCGCTGCGGCTCAGCATCGCCGCGTCGAGCGCGCGCGTCGTCGCGGGTCGCACGGTCGCCTACACGATCCGCGTCGCCAATCGCGGTTCGGCGGCCGCGCACCGCGTCGTCGTCTGCGACGCCCCGGCGCGCGGACTGTCGTTCGGCAGACTGCCGCGCGGCGTGAGAAAGGCGCGTGGGAGAGCGTGCTGGAGAGTCGGCACCGTCGAAGCAGGCACCACGCGGATGCTGAGACTGACGCTGCGCGTCGCGCGCACGGTGAAGGCGGGCCTGCTCGCGAACGCCGTCACGCTGCAGTCGACCGACGGCGGCAGACGCTCCGCCGCGGTGAACGTGAGAGTACGGCGGGGCGGTAGACGGTGAAGCGCTGCCGGGGCCGCCCAGCCCCGGCAGCGTTCGCTCACCACCCCCCGGCGGTTGGAACCCGAGCTGATCCAGGTCCCCGAGCGCGCGGATTGCCACGCGAGAGTTAGGGTAGCCTAACTCGCGGTTTGCCGCACTCTCGCATGGTCCCTGACGAGGGGATCGAAGGATTGCTGCTCCTCTACGGCAGCAATCCTTCGGTGGTGGAGATCAGACAGGCGAACACCGGCTCAGCCCTTCACGCGCACCGTCACCCGCACCAGTCTCGATCTCGCGCCGCCGCTGCCGGTCGCGCGCGCTCGCACGCGCAGGACGATCTTCGGCCGCTTGCCGGCGCGCACCGCTCTGCGCAACGCGGCTCTCGCGCGTCTGGAGAGTCGCACGGCGATCCGCACGCGGGCGCCCGCTCTGGCGGTCCGCGCGACGCTGCGCAGCTCGAATCTTCTGCGGCCGATCGTCAGCGTGCCGCCGCTCGACACCCGGCAGGCGCGCGTGCAGCGCGCGTACAGCACGACCGCGCCGTGCAGCAGCACGCGCTGCGCGCGCGGGGCGCTGGTGCGCAGGCCGGGTCTGGTCGCGGAGCCGGATCTGCCGCTGCTCCCGCAGCCGGCGCAGCCGCCCGCTCCGCTGCCGCCCGCGCCCGGTCTGCACGTGGCGCAGGGGGCAGCGGGTCTGTCGCCGCTGCCGGCGGACGGCGTCGGGATCGTGCCGGGATCGACCGCCGCGGCCGGTGCACACGGGATCCGCGCGTCGGTCTCGACGAGGCGGTAGACGCTGCCTCTGTCGGTCTTCGAGGCGGCGTAGACGCAGCCGCCCGCGTCCTCGCCGAACGACGACAGGCTCGGCACCGAGACGCCGACGACCGCGTCGGTCGCACCGGCGTTCGACGGCACGGCGCTGCGCAATGCCGGCACGAAGTAGTCGCCGTAGACGAGGCGGCCGAACAGCGACGGCAGCGTCGGGTCGCGCACGACGTAGCCGGGGATGATCGAGTGGAAGCCCTCGTCGGCGAACCGGTCGATGATCGGCAGGATCGTGCCGGGGCGCGTGCACGGTCTGGTCTTGCTGCCCTGCACGAAGCTGCCCTCGCAGTCGGCCCAGCCGAAGTCGCCGCCGCGCGCCGCGCCTGCGGACGCCGGCACCCAGTCGATCTCCTCCGTCGTGCCCTGGCCGACGTCGCCGAGCACGAGGTCGCCGGTCGAGCGGTCGAAGGAGAAGCGGAACGGGTTGCGCAGCCCTCTGGCCCAGATCTCGCCGCGCGCGCCGGCCTGGCCGGCGAACGGGTTGTCGGCGGGCACGGTGTAGGACCCGGCGACGCCGCCGCGTGGATCGATCCGCAGGACCTTGCCGAGCAAGCTGTCGAGGTTCTGCGCGGTCTCGTTGCCTCTGGCGCCGTCGCCGGGCGCGAGGTAGAGGTAGCCGTCGGGGCCGAACTGCAGCTGGCCGCCGTTGTGGTTGCCGGCGACGGGGTGGGGGATCGGCAGCACGAGCCGGCGCGAGGCGGGATCGGCCGCGTCGCCGGTCGGCGCGCGCAGCTCGTCGACCTCGTTGTCGCCGGCTCTGTTCGTGTAATAGACGTAGAACAGCCGGCTGGTCTGGAAGTCGGGCGGGAACGCGATCGACAACAGCCCCTGCTCGTTGTCGAACAGCACCTGGCTGGTGAGGTCGACGAAGACGGTCGCGCTGCCGCCGCGCACGACCTTCACGACGCCGCCCTGCTCGACGACGTAGAGCCGCTCTCCGTCGCCGGGCGCGCCGGCTATGTGGACCGGGTTGTCGAAGACCGGGCCGACGTTCTGCAGTCTGACCTCGGCGCGCGCGCTCGCGGCGCACGCGAGCGACAGCAGTAGCGCCGCCAGCGGCGCAAGGAGCTTCAGGTGGCGTCTCACCAGCCCGATCTAGCCACAGCGGGCGGATGGCAAACGCGGCGCGGACGAAGGTACGGGCGCGCGCGAGGGTGGGCACGCCGCGTGCGGACGCCGGCGACCGGTCAGCCGCCGCACCCCATAAGCTCCGGCGCATGAGCCTGAGCGGAGAGCACACCGTCGAGATCGCGGCGCCGCTGGAGCGTTGCTACGCGATCGCCGCAGACCTCGAGCGAGCGCCGGAGTGGCAGACGTCGCTCGTCTCCGTCGAGGTGCTGGAGCGCGACGGGGAGGGGCGCCCGACGCTGGTCGAGACGGTCTCCGACGCGAAGGTCAAGACGGTCAAGTCGCGGCTGCGCTTCACGTACCACCCGCCGACGCGGATCGACACGATGCAGGAGAAGGGCGACATCAAGGACCTGACCGGTCGGTGGACGTTCGCCGATCTCGGCGACGGCCGCACCCGCGCGACCTATGCGCTGGAGGTCGATCCCGGCCGCATGCTCGGCATGCTGCTGCGCGGTCCGGCGGTTGACCGCGTGCGCGGGATCTTGGTCGATCAGGCGGCGGAGGAACTGAAGACCCGCGCGGAGTCGGCCGCGTGAGCGGCCCGCTCACACGACCGACGAGCCCGCGCGTGCGAAACGCTCCGCGAGCTGCGCGAAGACGTCGCGCAATTCCTCCGGCTCCCGCACCTCGAACTCGACGCCGAGCATCACGATCCGGATCGCGACCCAGTCGAGTTCGTCGGCGCTGGTGAGGTAGTCGCAGCGCTGCTCGTCGACCGGCTCGAAGCTGCCCCAGACGGTCGGGAAGCGGCGTCTCATCTCGGCCGCGGACTGCTTCAGCGTCACGCGCGCCTGCCAGCGCTGCTGCGTCGCGGCGAAGCGCTGCGCGGCGGAGAAGCCCTGCGTCACGTAGGCCGCCGGGTCGCCGCCGGGCAGTTCGCGCGGCGCGAAGCGCGTGCCGGCGGGGGAGGGGCGCTGCAGGCGGTCCAGCCGGAAGCTGCGCCAGTCGCGGCGGTCGCAGTCCCACGCGACGAGATACCAGCGGCGGCCGAGGTTGACGAGGCTGTGCGGCTCGACGCGGCGGCTGCTGTCGGCGCCGTCGCGGCTGCGGTAGGCGAAGCGCAGCCGCTCCCGGTCGCGGCAGGCGGCGGCGAGGATCGTGAGGTGCTCGGGCGAGACCGTCGGCCCGGTCGCCGGCAGCGTCGCGGTCGCCGAGCGCAGCGTGTTGACGCGCCGGCGCAGGTGCGAGGGCAGCACCTGCTCCAGCTTCAGCAGGGCGCGCACGGAGGTCTCCTCGATGCCGGTCACCGACGTGCTCGCGGCGCTGCTGAGGCCGACCGCGACCGCGACGGTCTCGTCGTCGTCCAGCAGCAGCGGCGGCATCGCGGTCCCCGCGCGCAGGCGGTAGCCTCCGGAGGGTCCGGTCAATGCGTCGACCGGATAGCCGAGTTCGCGCAGCCGCTCGACGTCGCGGCGGATCGTGCGACAGGAGACCTCGAGCCGGTCGGCCAGCTCCTGTCCCGCCCAGTCGCGCCGTGCCTGCAGCAGCGCGAGCAGCTTCAGCAGTCGTCCGGAGGTCTCCGTCATGTCCCTCGCACGATGTCAGGTATTGCGGCCAGTAGCTGGCCTAAACCGTCCGTAGGGTGCCTCGCATGCCTTCGAATGCGCAGGACCAAGTGATGGAGGTAGCACCCGTGCCGGCCCGCACGGGAGAGTCGGCGATCAGCGTGAGAGGGCTGGTCAAGGCGTTCGGGGACGTGCGCGCGGTGGACGGCGTCGACCTCGAGGTGGAGCAGGGAACCGTGCTCGGTCTGCTCGGCCCCAACGGGGCCGGCAAGACGACCGTGGTCCGGATGCTGACGACGCTGTTGAAGCCCGACGCGGGCGAGATGCGCGTGGCCGGACTCGACGCGGTCAAGGACGCGGCGACGCTGCGCACCAAGATCGGCCTCGCCGGTCAGTACGCGGCGGTCGACGAGAACCTGACCGGCGCCGAGAACCTGACGATGGTCGGGCGGCTCTACGGGATGACGCGCGGGAAGGCGAAGGAGCGCGCCGCGCAGCTGCTGGAGCGCTTCGACCTGACCGACGCGGCCAAGCGCCCGGCGAGAACGTACTCCGGCGGCATGCGCCGGCGGCTGGACCTCGCGGCCGCGCTCGTCGCGAGACCGCCGGTCGTCTTCCTCGACGAGCCGACGACGGGACTCGATCCGCGCAGCCGGCTGAGCCTGTGGAAGACGATCGAGGAGCTGGTCGCGGACGGCACGACCGTGCTGCTGACGACGCAGTACCTCGACGAGGCCGACCGGCTCGCCGACAAGATCGCCGTGATCGACCGCGGCAAGGTGATCGCCCAGGGCACCTCCGACGAGCTGAAGGACAAGGTCGGCGGCGAGCGCCTGGAGGTCACGCTCGACGACAGAGACCAGGCCGAGGCCGCGGTCGAGGCGCTCGCGTCGCTGTCGGACGAGCGGCCGGTCGTGGAGGCCGGCGTGGTGAAGCTGACGGTGCGCGAGCGGCGCGGCGCGATCGTCCAGGCGGTCGACCGGCTGAAGGCGGCCGGCATCGGCGTCGACGACCTCGGCCTGCGCCGCCCGACGCTCGACGACGTGTTCCTGACATTGACCGGCCACGCGGCCGAGGCGGACGAAGCTGAGGAGAAGAACGCATGAGGCGCCTGGTGTCCGACACGCTCGTGATCGCGGAGCGCAACCTGATCCGGCTCCCGCGCGCGCCCGACCTGCTGCTTGCGTTCACCGTCCAGCCGGTCATGTTCGTGCTGCTGTTCGTCTACGTCTTCGGCGGCGCGATCAGCACGCCCGGCTACGACTACGTCGACTTCCTGATCCCGGGCATCATCGTGCAGAACATCGCGTTCGGCGGCTTCGTGACGGCGCTCGGCCTGTCCGAGGACCTCAACAAGGGCCTGATCGACCGCTTCCGCTCGCTGCCGATGGCGCGCCCGGCGGTGCTCGCCGGCCGCACGCTGGCGGACGTCGTGACGAACTCGCTGTCGGTCGTCGTGCTCGTCGTGACGGGCCTGATCATCGGCTTCTCGTTCCACGCGAGCGTCGGCGACGTGCTGCTCGGCTTCCTGCTGCTGCTGTGCTTCGGCTACGCGTTCTCGTGGCTGTTCGCGCTGCTGGGGCTGGTCGTCTCCTCGCCGGAGGCGGCCAACTCGCTCGGCTTCATCGCGGTCTTCCCGCTGACGTTCATCTCGTCGGCGTTCGTCCCGGTCGACACGATGCCGGACGCGCTGAAGTGGTTCGCGGACGTGAACCCGTTCACGGTCGTGGTCGACGCGATGCGCTCGCTGTGGCTCGGCGCACCGGCCGGCAACAGCGTCTGGGGCGCGTTCGTCTGGTCCGCCGTGATCATCGCGATCTTCGCGCCGCTCGCGGTCGCGAAGTACCGCCGCACTGCCAGCGGTCGGTAGATCGAAACCCGCCGTCACGTCCAGACTCGCTAGTTCGCTTTGTCACAAGTGGACTGGCGGCTGGCCGTGCGGCCAGGGTACGTTCGCACGATGCCCCGATCGGTCGCCTTCACCGCCGCGCTCTGCGCCGCCGCCCTCGCAGCACTGCCCGCGGCCGCTTCCGCGACCGACTACGCCGGCCAGGCGCTGAACATCATCCCGTCCGGCCAATGGGGCGGGATCGGCGCGCCGGACGCGGCCAGCGACCAGGCGCGCATGTACGACGGCCTGACGCCGCTGTTCGACCAGGTCACGCCGAACGACCTGACGACCTACTTCAAGCCGGAGACGTTCGGCACCGCCGGGCAGTGCCCGTGCACGGCCGAGAAGGTCCCGCGCAGAGGCGTGAGCATCGTCCGCGACCGCCAGAACGTGCCGCACATCACCGGGCGCAACCGGCTCGACCTCGACTGGGCGGCCGGCTGGGTGCTCGCACAGGACCGCGCGCTGCTGCTGTCCGCCGGCCGCTACCCGGCCCGCTTCGCGGCGCTCGACGCGCCCGGCGTCGACGCCTTCTCGCTCGTCACCTCGCTGTCGAGCGTCACCGTCACGAGACAGGCCGACCGCCTGATCGACAGAGCGCAGACGGACGCGCTGCTGGCACAGGGCGCCGAGGGCCGCGCGCTGCTGAGAGACATCGACGAATACGTCAAGGGCATCAACGCGCGCTTCGCGTTCGACAGATCGTCGCAGGCGCCGTTCACGCGCGTGGACGTGTACGCGATCAACGCGCTCGCCGGGCAGATCTTCGGGCAGGGCGGCGGCGACGAGACGCGCCGCTCGATGTTGCTCGACGGCCTGCGCAGACAGCTCGGCGAGACCGACGGCACGCGCGTCTGGAACGACCTCGCCGAGCACCTCGACGACGACACGCCGGTGACGATCTCCAAGCGCTTCCCGTACGAGCAGGTGCCGGCGAGAGCGAGCGGCAACGCCGTCGTCGACAACGGCTCGATGACCGCCGCCGGCCTGCGCGCCACGGCGACCGCGGCGAAGGCGCACAGAAACATGTCGAACTTCCTGATCCTCTCCGGCAGACGCTCGACCAACGGCCATCCGCTGTTCGTCGCCGGCCCGCAGATCGGCTACTACTACCCGGGTCTGACGCTGGAGATGGACCTCAGAGCGCCCGGGATCCAGGCGCGCGGCGCGGCGATGCCGGGCGGCGCGGGCAACCTGCTGATCGGCCGCGGGCCGGACTTCGCGTGGTCGCTGACGTCGGCGGGCTCCGACACCAACGACCAGTTCGTCGAGACGCTCTGCGGCGGCTCGCAGACGAAGTACCTGTTCAAGGGCAGATGCCGCGCGATGGGCTCCGTCGACGCCGGCTCGATCCTCGGCAGAGGCAGAGTCGCCTACCGCACGACCGTCCACGGCCCGGTGCTCGGCTACGCGACCGTCGGCGGCAGACGCGTCGCGATCTCCTTCCAGCGCTCCAGCCATGGCAAGGACGTGCTGTGGCAGATCGCCTTCAAGCGCTTCACCGACGGCAAGGTGACGGGCGTCAGATCGTTCTACGACGCTGCCGCGACGTCGCCGTTCACGTTCAACGTCGGCTACGCGGACGACCGCGACATCGCGATGTACTCGACCGGCGCTCTGCCGCTGCGCGACCCGCGCGTCGACCCGCGCCTGCCGACGAAGGGCACGGGCCAGTATGAGTGGAGAGGCTGGCTGAAGCCGATGGACCACCCGCACGTCGCCAACCCGGCGTCGGGTGAATTGATCAACTGGAACAACAAGCCGGCGGCGGGCTTCGGCTCCTCCGACGCGGAGTGGTCGCAGGGCTCGACGCAGCGTGTGACGATGCTGCGCGCCGGGATCGCCAAGAGAAGCAAGCACGACCTGGCAAGCGTGACCTCCGCCATGAACGCGGCGGCGACGCAGGACCTGCGCGTGCAGGGACCGCTGTTGGACGGCCTGCACGCGCTGCTGGTCGGCACGCCCGCGCCGAGCCCGCGCGCGCAGCAGCTGCTCGACCTGCTGCGCGGCTGGCGCGCGAGCGGCTCCAGCCGGCTGGACCGCACGCTCGACGGCCTGATGGACGCCGGCGCGGCGCCGGTGATCATGGACACGCTCTACCCGCGCCTCGCCGACGCGGTCCTGACGCCGGTGCTCGGCGCAGACCTGAACGCGCAGCTCGCGTCGATCGAGGGCACGACGAACGCGCCGTCGAGCGGCTTCACGGGCGGCCGGCTCGCCTACCTCGACAAGGACCTGCGCACGCTCACGGGCACGAGATTCCGCTCCCCGTTCGCGACCCGCTTCTGCGGCAGAGGCGACCTCGCGGCCTGCCGCGCGGCGGTCTGGGCGGCGATCGACCAGACCGGTGCGGTGCTGGCGGCCGCGAGAGGCAGCGAGGACCCGGCGGCATGGACCTCCGACGCGAACGCCGAGCGGATCAGCTTCGCCCCCGGCATCTTCCCGACGACGATCCGCTACACCAACCGCCCGAGCGGGATCCAGCAGGTGATCACGTTCAGAGGGCATCGCAAGGAGCGCCGCTAGCCGGGGGCGCACGACGGCCGGGTCCTGACCGCTCGCGCGCGACTCGAACCGTGCGCGATACTCCTGCGATGGCGTTCGTTCCGCCCGCCCGCCATCTGCTGCGCGCCAAGGACCTTGCCGACGCGCGCTACTTCGAGTCGCTCAGAGTCGAGGATCTGGCGCGCGCCGCGGGGCTGTCGCGGGCGCACTTCAGCGAGCAGTTCCGGCGCGCGTTCGGCGAGTCTCCGCACGCGTACCTGCTGACGCGGCGGCTGGAACGTGCCGCGGCGCTGCTGCGCACGACGGACCGCTCGGTCGCGGACGTCTGTCTGTCGGTCGGGCTGCGCAGCGTCGGCTCGTTCACGACCAGCTTCACGCGCACGTACGGTGTCTCGCCGACCGCCTATCGCGCGAACTTTCCACCCGCCGCCCAGTTCGCGCGCGTGCCCGGCTGCGTCGTGCGCGCCCACGGTCGTCCGCAACGCCGGACGTTTCGAGAAGACAGCAGACCGTTGCAGGGTTAGCGTGACGTTCGACCAGTCGAGCCGCCGCCGCCCGCGCCGCCGCGTCGCTCAGTCGTCCAGCACCGTCAGGTCCAGCTCGCGCAGGCGCGCCGGATCGGCGAGCAGGTCCAGCTGGACGATCCGGCCGCGCGCGACGGTGAAGCCCGCAACGGCCAGCGGTCCCGCGGGGCCCGC
Organism: Conexibacter sp. CPCC 206217; assembly: GCF_030646165.1. Classification (GTDB taxonomy): domain Bacteria; phylum Actinomycetota; class Thermoleophilia; order Solirubrobacterales; family Solirubrobacteraceae; genus Conexibacter. Next base: position 43,967 of record NZ_JAUTDO010000015.1, read on the forward strand.
GACGACGAAGCCGGCGGTGCCGTTGACGACCACCGGCTTCGCGAGCCGCGCAAGGCGCGCGAACGTCAGCGCGCGCGCCGCGACGGCGGCGGCGCCGTGCACCTCGCGCCCGCCGGCGGCCGGCAGCGCGCCGCGGTCGACGCGCAGCACGACGTCGGGGTCGAGCACCTCCACCAGCGCCTGCATGTCGCCGCCTCGCGCAGCGGCGAGGAACGCGTCGACCAGCTCGCGCTGAGCGGCGAGGTCGACGTCGGGCGCCGGCGCGCCGCCGCTCACGCGCCGCCGGGCGCGGCTGGCGAGCTGGCGCGCGGCGGCCGGCGAGCGCCCGACGATCGGCGCGATCTCCTCGAACGGCACGCCGAACATGTCGTGCAGCACGAACGCGAGCCGCTCCGGCGGCGCGAGCGTCTCCAGCACGATCAGCAGCGCCAGCCCGACCGAGTCGGCCAGCAGCGCCTCGTGCTCGGGGTCGACGCCGTCGGCGCGGCTGACGATCGGCTCCGGCACGTGCGGACCGAGCCGCTCCTCGCGTCGTGCTCTGCGTGAGCGCAGCATGTCGAGGCAGACGCGCGCGACGACCGTCGTCAGCCACGCCGGCAGGTTCTCGACGCTGCCGGCGTCGGCGCGGTTGAGCCGCAGCCACGCCTCCTGCACGGCGTCGTCCGCCTCGCTGACGGAGCCGAGCATGCGAAACGCGACCGCCCGCAGGTGGGCGCGGCTCGTCTCGAAACGGTCCGCCAGGAATTCGCGCTCGTCCATCTGTCACATCCCTTCGTCGCGGTGCGTCAAAGGGGTGACGGATGCAACGCAGGCGATGTGACAAGGAGCTCGACTTCTGATGGAACGCAAGTGGTGGACCCTGATCGCGGTGTCGGTGGCGACGTTCATGCTGCTGCTCGACATCACGGTCGTCAACGTGGCGCTGCCGTCGATCCGCGACGACCTCGGCGCCAGCTTCGAGGACCTGCAGTGGGTGATCGACGCGTACGCGCTGACGCTCGCCGCGCTGGTGCTGACGGCGGGATCGCTCGCGGACCGGCTCGGGCGCCGCAGGATCTTCGTCGCGGGCCTGGCGATCTTCACGGGCGCGTCGCTGTGCTGCGCGCTGGCGCCGGACCCGACCGTGCTGAACGTCGCCCGCGCGCTGCAGGGCGTCGGCGGCGCGGCGATGTTCGCCGTCTCGCTCGCGCTGATCGCGCAGGAGTTCGCGCCCGGCCGCGAGCGCGGGACGGCGATGGGCGCCTACGGCGCGACGATCGGCGTGGCGGTCGCGATCGGCCCGTTGCTGGGCGGCGCGCTGACCGATTCGCTCGGCTGGGAGGCGATCTTCTACTTGAACGTCCCGATCGGCCTCGCCGCGATCGCGATCACGTACGCGAAGCTGCGCGAGAGCCGCGACCCGCACGCGACGCGTGTCGACTGGGCCGGCACGGCGACCTTCAGCGCGTCGCTCGTACTGCTCGTGCTGGCGCTCGTGCGCGGCAACGCGGAGGGGTGGGGGAGTGGGCTGATCGTCTCGCTGCTGGTCGGCGCGGCGGTGCTGTTCGGTGCGTTCGTGGCGATCGAGCGGCGTGTCGCGGAGCCGATGCTCCCGCTCGGTCTGTTCCGCCGCGCCTCGTTCACCGGTGTGCAGATCGCGGCGTTCGCGATCTCCGGCTCGATGTTCGCGCTGTTCCTGTACCTGACGCTGTACCTGCAGAGCTATCTCGGCCTGTCGCCGTTCCAGGCCGGCCTGCGCTACCTGCCGATCACGGTCGCGAGCTTTGTCGCCGCGCCGATCGCGGGGGCGCTGCTGTCGCGCGTGCCGGCGCGGCTGCTGATGAGCACGGGGCTGGGGATGGCCGGCGTCGGCCTGCTGCTGATGTCCGGCGTCGCGGTCGACTCGGAGTGGACGACGCTGCTCGGCGGCTTCATCGTCGCGGGCGCGGGCGTTGGGCTGATCAACCCCGTCATCGGCGACGTCGCGATCAGCGTCGTGCCGAAGGAGCAGAGCGGGATGGCGGCCGGCATCAACGACACCTTCCGCCAGGTCGGCGTCGCCGTCGGGATCGCCGTCTGGGGCGCGATCTTCGTCGGCCGCGGAGCCGACCGCGTGCGCGAGTTGCTGGCCGGCACGCCGTCGGCGACGGGCGAGCGGCCGCGCCAACTGGTCGAGGCGGCCTCCTCCGGCAACCTCGACCAGGCGCTCGCGACGGTGCCGGCGGGCTCGCGCGGCGCCGCCGGCGACGCCGCGCGCGAGGGCTTCCTCGCCGGCCTCAACGACGTCCTCACGCTCGGCGCGCTGCTCTGCTTCGCCGGCGCGGCGCTGACGCTGTGGTTGGTGCGCGAGCGCGAGATCGAGCGGGACGCGGTGGTGGAGGTGGAGGATCCTGCGACTCCGGTCGTGGCATAGAGTCCAGCGATGCAGGTCTGGCTCCACGCCTTCTCGTTCCCCCATCGCACCGCCGCCCTCGCGCGGCAGGCGGAGGCGTGGGGGTTCACGGGGCTGTTCGTCGCCGACAGCCAGAACCTCAACGCCGACGTCTGGATCGAGCTGGCGCTCGCCGCCGCGGCGACGCGGCAGCTCCAGCTCGGGCCGGGCGTGACCAACCCCGCCACGCGACATCCGGCGGTGACGGCCTCGGCGGCGGCGACGCTGCAGGAGGAGAGCGGCGGGCGCGTCGTGCTGGGGCTCGGACGCGGCGACTCGGCGTTGTCGCAGATCGGCCTGGCGCCGGTCCACGTCGCCGGGTTCGAGCGCGCGCTCGCGGAGCTGCAGGGCTTCCTGCGCGGTGAGGAGGTCGTGCTCGACGACGACGTGCGCAGCTCGATCGGCTGGATCGCGGCGTCGCAGCAGCCGAAGGTCCCGGTCGCGGTCGCCGCGACCGGTCCGCACGTGATCGCTGCCGCGGCCCGCCACGCGGAGATGCTCGACTTCACGGTGGGTGCGGAGCGCGAGCGGTTGGCATGGGCGATCGAGGCGGCGAGGGCGGCGGGCGAGGCGGCTCGCGCGGGCGCGCTCCCCGACGGCGCAGGTCGCTCGCCGGGCGCCGCCCTCTCGCTCGGCGCGTTCGTCAACGTCGCGGTCGATCCGGATCGCGCCGCCGCGCGCGATCTCGTGCGTGGCAGCACCGCGATCCTCGCGCGCTTTGGCACGGAGGGCGCGCCCGCCGATGGCCTTTCCGAGGTCACGAAGGCCGGCATCGCGCAGCTCGGCGCGGAGTACGAGGAGGCGCGCCATGGGCAGTCGAGCGCGCCGGCCGCGCGCCGGTTGGAAGACGACTTCATCGACCGCTTCGCCGTCTGCGGGCCGGCCGGCGAGGTGCTCGAACGGCTGCTCGCCTTGCGCGACCTCGGGCTCGAGCGGATCGTCGTCGTGCCCGGCTCTCTCGACGCCGATGCAGCCGCGGTCGAGGCGTCGAACGAGCGTTTCGCGGCGGACGTGCTGCCGGGGCTGCTGGCGGCGTGACCGCACGATCTTACATTTAGCGGTCTCACACCGTGGGAGCTGAGGTCCGTCGATTCCCGTCGTCGCGCGGTCGCACCGCTCGCCACATCGTCGCGCTCGCATCCCCCGCGGCGATCAGCAGCGCGACGTTGCGCAGCACGAGCGTCGTCGGGTTGACGTCGCTCAGCTCCAGCGCGGGCGCCCCGGGATAGAGGCCGACGGTCATCACGACCGCGGCGGCGACGATCCAGGCAGGCCGCGCGAGCCGCGTCTCGCGTGAGCACAGCACGACCGCGACGAGCCCCACGAGCCAGATCATGAACTGCGGGCTCAGCACGCGGCTGACGACGATCGACAGCAGCACGACGGTGAAGACCGCGTCGCGACCGGCGGCGAGGCTGGTGAGATAGCGGGCGGCGTCGTCGTGGAAGCCGTCGTCGGCGGCTGACTCGTCGCCGTTGGCGCCGCCGGCGCTGTCGCGCTCGCAGCCGCAGACGCTGCCCCGCCGCACGATTCGCTCCCGCATGATCCACCACCCCGCCGCCGCCAGCCCGAGCAGCAGCATCAGCCACCCCAACCCGTCCGCGAGCGTGGCGGCGAGCGGGGCGCTCAGTTCGTTGGTGCCGTTGCGGAAGACCGTCGCGACCGGCTCGCCGCTGACGACGCGCGCGACGTGCCACGGCGTCGCGCCGATCGCCTCGACCTGCAGCCCGCGCTGCTGCTGGTGGTCGAGGAAGCCGCTCTGGTCGCCGAACGCGAGCGCCGCGGACGCGAACACCGCGACCGCGGCGACGGCGACGCCCGCGGCCGCGCGCAGCAGTCGCCGCCGATCGCGCTCAGCCAGCAGCACCGCGAGCGGCCACAGCTTCAGCATCGCGCCGGCACCCAGCAACGCCCCGAGCCAGAACGCGCGCATGCGGATCGCGACGAGCCCGCCGACGGCGATCACGGTCGGGACGAGGTCGAAGCGCAGCAGAGGGATCGCGCCCATGCACGGCATCAGCAGCAGCCACGCCCACACGCCGGCGTCGCGCCGCTCGCGCCGGGCGAGCGTCGCCACGAGCACGAGCCCGAGCAGGTCGACCAGCAGCATCAGCCCGACGAACGCCTCGCCGAACGGCGCGTCGAAGACGCGCGGGAGCAGCAGCAGGAAGGCGACCAGCGGCGGGTACTGCCAGTTGTCGCTCCGCGGCAGCGCGTGCGTGCCCGCGAGCTGATCCGACCACGCGTGGAACAGGTAGACGTCCTGCAGCTGCCCGCCGTCCACGTCGTTGAAGAACCCCGCCTGCACGACCATGAACGCGCGCGTCAGCAACCACGCTGCCGCCCAGGCGAGGTAGGTGCGCTGCGCGGCGGACATGAGCGGAGGCGAGCGCAGAGGCGACGGTCGCGCTCGTCGGTCGCAGCGTACGCGATGGCGACCGCGCACCCCAGGCCGCCGGCCGATAATTCACACGACCGTCACAGGTTGGAGGATCGCGACGCGAAGGCACGGCGTACGCGAATGTGCGTACGTCGCGCGACCAGGCGGTTTGAAGGCTGCGATCCGCTGTTAAGTTCCGCTGCATGCGCGTGCGATGGCGGTACCTCGGGGTCGTGGGCGCGTGCGCCGCGACCGTGCTGATCGGCGCCGGCGGCGCGTCGGCGGACTGGAGCGCGGTCACCCCGCTGCCGGTCGGGACGACCTCGATCGGCGACCAGATCCTCAGCTCCCCGACGGGGGAGCTGCTGCGCTACGGGGTCCAGGACGGCTACCCGGCGGTGACGCCGCTCGGGCCCGGCGGCCTCGGAAGCGCGACGAGAATTCCCGGCGCGCCGAGAGACGCGGTGCCCGGCGCCGTCGCCTTCCTGCCCGACGGCAGCGCGGTGATGTCGTACTACAGATTCAACAGCGGGCCGCTGCAGCTGATCGTCCGCTTCGCCGACGGTAGCTTCGGCCCGGCCTACAACGCCGGCTCCGCGACGGAGGGCTTCGCCGCGCGCGCCGGCGAGGTGCTGACGATCGGCGAGACGTTCTTCAACGTGCCGCAGGTCTCGGTCGCGTCGCTGTCGCTGGCGCCGAACGGGACGATGGCGCCGGTCGGCTCTGCGGTCCCGATCTACATCGCGCCCGGTTCCGGCGTCGACAGATACGGGACGCAGATCGCGCCGTCGAGCGTCGCGCTCGACGCCGACGGGCAGGCCGAGGCGGTGCTCAGCATCGACCACATCGAGACGAGCGGCAACGAGGTGCTGGCAGTCCACCGCGACGCCGGCGGCACGTGGGACGCGCCGAGCAGCATCTCGGCCGGTCTGCCCGGCGCCTACTTCGCCGGCGCCGCGAAGACGGCGGTCGCGCCCGGCGGTCGCATGCTGGTCGCGTTCACGACCGGCGACGGCACGCTGCTGACGTCGTCGCTGTGGACCTCGCTGCGCGAGCCGGGGAGACGGATCCCGCTGCCGTCGAACGTGAACAGCCTCGCCGGGGCCGGCGGCGCGGGCAACTTCCCGACGCTCCTCGCGGCGGGCGGCGACGGGACCGTCGCGCTCGCCACCAACACGGCGAGATGCACGAGCACGAGCATCAACGAGGTGACGCAGCGGACGATCGACGTGCGCGCCGCCGCGCCCGGCGAGCCGCTGAGCAGCTACTCGATCGGGATCTCCAACAGCGAGATGGCGAAGAGCCGCCTGATCTCGCTCGGCGCCGGCGGCGGCGGCGCTGCGATCGTCGGCGTCAACGACCAGCAGATCACCTCCGGCGTCTCCGACAACACCTGCACGACCGGGAACCTGATCAACAACGCCGGAACGGTCAGCGACCGCGTCACGCTCGTGAGCCCGTACGACGGCACCACGCGCACGTTCGGGACAGGCAGCTTCGTCGGCGGCAGCAACGGCAGCGTCAGACTCGCCGCCGACGCCGTCGGGATCGACGACGACGGCAACGCCGGCGTCAGCGGGCGGCTGGCGGTCTCGGGCGTGCCCGCGTTCGCGTGGTACACCGGGCCGGGACGGCCGGGCGGTGGCAGAAGAGACGGCGGGGATCCGAATCCCGGCGGCGGGCCGGGGCCGGGCGGCGATCCGGGGCCGGGGCCGGGCGACGGCGGGCCCTCCGCGCCCGCCGCGCCGACGCCGCCCGGCAGAATCACGACGCCGATCGTGAACCCGCCGAGCGGCAACCGAGCGCCGACCGCGACCGCGAGACCGACGGCGCTGTCAGCCGACGGCAGAGTCACGGTGACGCTCACCGGCCCGACGCTGAGCGATCCCGGCGCGGTGCTCGGCCAGCAGCTCGCGCTGCAGGTCTTCGCCGGGCCCGGCGCCACGCGCGCCAGCGCGGCGGCGAAGGCGAGGGCGAGAGGGAAGGCGAGAGGCAGAAGAGGCCGCAAGCCGGCGAAGCCGACCCTGATCGGCAGCGTCAGCAAGAGCGTGCGGCTGAGATCGAGACAGCGGCTCGTCGTCAGACTGCAGCTGTCGCCGAAGCTGACGCGCTACGTCAGATCGCACGCGAAGGCGACCGTCAAGCTGACGCTGACCTCGACGCTGAGAGGTCACGCCAAGACGGTCACCACGCGCACGATCAAGCGCGGCGGGCACTGACACACCGAGGCGCCGAGCGGACGGCTCCGGTCGTGCTCGACCGGAGCCGCCGCAGACCTACAGCTGCCGGTACTGCACGTTCACGCTGACGCTGCTGTACGGCGTCGCGGCGCAGGCGAGGAAGGGGAGCGTGCGCGTCAGGCTCGGCTGCGCGGCGCCCCACAGAGTCGACATCTGCGTGCTTGTCATCGACGTGCCGGGCGCGAGGTAGGTGGTCGCGCTCGCGTCGCCGCACTGCTCGGTCGAGTGGCCGGGCTTGACGAAGAACAGCGGCGGGCCGCCGGCCGGGTTCGTCACTCTCGTCAGGACGGCGTTGAAGCCGGCGCCGCCGCCGTACTGGCCGAGGAACGGGACGTAGCCCTGGATCACTTGCTGCGCGTTCATCCGCACGGACGCGTCATGGATCGACCCCGGGGCGTTCTGGTTGGCGGCTCTCTGCACGTCCTTCAGCCACATCAGGTTGATGCCGAACGAGCGCTCGCCGTAGACGACGTAGTCGTTGGCGACGGTGTTGAAGAGGCTCGCCGCGCTGTCGTCTCTACGCGTGTTGACCTTCCACTGGAAGGAGGGCGATCTCGACCACTGCAGGTTGATGCCGAAGGTCTCGTGGCCGTAGACGAGGTACTGGTTACGGGCGCTGTTGAAGATCGCGACGTTCGCCGTCGGGTCGATCGCGTATCTGCGGTGGTCGCGCACGTTCGGCGCCGGCGGCTTCGGGATGAACTGCCACTGCGTCGAGTAGGAGCGCCAGACGAGGTCGACGCCGAACGTCCGGCTGCCGTAGCCGACGTAGCTCTTGTTGACCATGTTCTTGAGGAAGTACGGGCTGTTGTACGACGGCGCGTAATTGCCGACGTTCCACTGCTGCGGGTCGGTCGGCGAGACGGCTGAGGCGCTCGCCGGGATCGCGATCAGCGTCAGCAGCGCGATCAGCAGGGCGGCGGGGCGGGCGAGACGGTGGATGCGCATGGCGGTCTCCTCGGAGCGGTGGGCCTGTGGACTGCGATCCACTCTCCTCTGGGACGTCCCCGCTGTCCGTCGACCGCGTGACGGGCGTTGTGTCAAGTGCGCGACAGAGGCTCGGCGGTCCGCGCCCGCGGCGGCGCCCTGCGCGCGATCCGCGCGGCGATCGACTCTGAGCTGACCGTCGAGGGCTGACGGGCGCCCGAGCCCGTCAGCTCCTCGACGACCTCAGCTCAGCGCTTCGGGCAGGTGAGCGTGACCGGCTCGCCGTCGGCCTCGGGGGTGCTGACGATCAGGCGCGTGAAGATCTCGCGCTGCAGCGCCGGGCAGGCGCGCAGGCGCCAGACGCGGACGGTCACTCTCGAGCGCACGAATCTGCCGCCGGCGCAGTTGGGATCGCAGTCGTTGACGACCCACGTGCCCTTGGCGACGCCCTCGCTCGCGTTCCACTTGCTCCATCTGAGGCCGGTCAGCGACTCGTTCGCGTCGGCGCAGGTGATCACGAATCTCGACGGCTTGACGACGCCTCTGCCGGCGCAGGTCGGCAGCACCGGGTGCGACGGTCTGGCCGCGACCGCGCTGGAGCCGGCGGCGGCGACGCCGAGCACGGCGACCGCGGCAGCGGCAAGGGCGGGCGCGCGGAGCGCGCGAAGGGCGCGAAGGGGGGAGACGGACATACGGGGACCTCCTGGTTGCGATGACGCCATGGCGTCATCGATGACGACTCGCTCCTGTCTATCGGCGCGAGTGGCGCCCGGCTGTATCCCCTTGAAGGTCGGGCGCCGAACCAACCCACTCGTGGACGCGAACGCTGCCCGACCGCCGGCGGAAGAGCCCGCTTCGACGGCCGCTTCCACATCGTCGCGGTGCACCCGGCGGCAAGCTCTCGTCGCCGATGCGCCGCTACCTGCGGGTACTCGCCCCGCGCCGAGACGCGACTTTCAAGGTAGTTGGCGCGCTGCCGATCACTGTGGTGTGATCGATTGCACCGTCCACGGCGAGGATGCGCGCCGGGCGTACGAGCGCGATGAGTACCAGACCTACCTGGAAAAGGTGCGCGAACGAACGCAGGCGTTGGTGCTCGAGGCGGTGCGCAAGACCTATTCGCCGCAGCAGGCGTCGGTCACGGCACGCGTCAAGGCACCAGGATCGTTCGAGACCAAAGCGGCGAAGTCACGCGTTGGCGACCCGCACGAGCCGAAGTACATGCGGCCGCTGTCGGCGATCCACGATCAGGTCGCGGTGCGCGTCGTGGTGCTCCACAGCGGCTTTCTCAGCCACGCACGAGATCTGATCCAGGCACATCCCGAGCTGATCGTCGAGGAGCGCGAGGACAAGGCGATCGCACACTGGGCGAACCGCTCCTTCGGCTATCACGGGATCCATCTCTCGATTCGACCGGTCGGCGTCAGCATCCCGCCACCGGCCGAGTCGATGCTGGGATGTCTTGACCGCGTCGAGATCCAGGTGCGAACCCACGCACAGCACGCCTGGGCCGAGGTGGAGCACGGCCTTCGATACAAGAGCGAAGTCGACGATGACACTTCGCGCATGCTCGATCGAGTGGCTGCGCTGCTCGAGACGGCGGACGGCCTGCTCGAGACGATCGACGTGCGCGCGTCCGCAGCAGAGGACCGAACCAGCGCCGAGCCGGCTGCGGTGGCGACGCTGCCGGAGGTGCTCGAACGACATTTCCCTGGTGGGCGGCAGCCGAGACCGGCCTCGCTGAGATGGATCACCCGCTGCGCCAGAACGCTGGGCCTCGACGACCCGGCCGCAATCGATGCCGCTCTGCAGCACGTTCCGTTCGATCACATCGAGGCGGTCTTCAGCAGAGCGGGCCATTCGCCGCGCAGCCAACTCCGACAGCTCGACGACGCGCTCTTGTGGATCGGGCGCGAGGACTACGTGCACGCCGCGGAGGCGGGGGTGGAGGGAACCTCGGATCGCTACGCCCGAGGCCGCGTCGGCATCCTGCGCTGGCGACTCTCGCGCTTGCTCGAGGCCGACGCCGCCGCCGCGTGACCTGAGTCGACGCGGCGGCGGGTCAGTCAGCCAGTCACGCCAGGTCGAAGCGGTCCAGCTCCATGACCTTGACCCACGCCGCCACGAAGTCCTGCACGAACTTCGCCGACGCGTCGTCGGAGCCGTAGACCTCGGCGAGCGCGCGCAGCTCGGAGTTGGAGCCGAAGACGAGGTCGACGCGGGTGCCGGTCCAGCGCACCTCGCCGGTCGCGCGGCTGCGACCCTCGAACACGTCCTCGCTCTCCGACGTCGGCTTCCACTCGGTCGAGACGTCGAGCAGGTTGACGAAGAAGTCGGTGCTCAGCGTCTCGGGCCGGTCGGTGAAGACGCCGTGCGCGGACTGGCCGGTGTTCGCGTTCAGCACGCGCAGGCCGCCGAGCAGCGCCGTCATCTCGGGCGCCGACAGCTTCAGCATGAACGCCTTGTCCAGCAGCAGGTGCTCGGCGGGGATGCCGGCGCCGGGCTGCAGGTAGTTGCGGAAGCCGTCCGCTCTCGGCTCCAGCACGGCGAACGAATCGACGTCGGTCTGCTCGGTCGTGGCGTCGGTGCGCCCGGGGGAGAACGGCACCGTCACCTCGTGACCGCCCTTCTGCGCCGCCGCCTCCACGGCCGCGCCGCCGCCCAGCACGATCAGGTCAGCGAGCGAGACGCGCTTGCTGCCCGTCTGCGCGCCGTTGAACGCCTGCTGGATCTTCACGAGCGCGTCCAGCACCGGCGCGACGCCCGCGTTCACCGCCCAGCCGGCCTGCGGCTCCAGGCGGATCCGCGCGCCGTTCGCTCCGCCGCGCTTGTCGGTGTCGCGGTAGGTCGAGGCCGACGCCCAGGCCGTCGCGACCAGCTGCGACAGCGACGGGCCGGCGTCGAGGATCTGGGCCTTGAGCGTCGCGACGTCGGCGGCGTCGATCAGCTCGTGGTCGACGGCCGGGACCGGGTCCTGCCACAGCAGCTCCTCGGACGGAGCCGACGGGCCGAGGTAGCGGGAGGAGGGACCCATGTCACGGTGCAGCAGCTTGAACCACGCGCGCGCGAACGCGTCGGCGAGCTGGTCCGGGTTCTCGTGGAAGCGCTTGGAGATCTCCAGGTAGACGGGATCTCTGATCAGCGCGATGTCGGTCGTCGCCATCATCGGCGCGGTCCGCTTCGACGCGTCGTGCGCGACCGGGACGGCCTGCTGCGCCTCGGGGTTGGTCGGACGCCACTGGAACGCACCGGCGGGGCTTCTGGTCAGCTCCCAGTCGTAGCCGAAGAGGTTGTCGTAGAAGCCGTTGTCCCACGTGACCGGGTCGTTGGTCCAGGCGCCCTCGAGGCCGGAGGAGATCGTGTCGTCGCCCTTGCCGGAGCCGAATCTGCTGATCCAGCCGAAGCCCTGCTCGGCGAGCGGGGCGCCCTCCGGCTCGGCGCCGACGTTGGCGTCGGGGTCACCCGCGCCGTGCGTCTTGCCGAAGGTGTGGCCGCCGGCGATCAGCGCGACGGTCTCCTCGTCGTTCATCGCCATGCGGGAGAACGTCTCGCGGATGTCGCGCGCGGCGGCGAGCGGGTCGGGCTTGCCGTTGGGGCCCTCCGGGTTGACGTAGATGAGACCCATCTGGACGGCAGCGAGCGGGTTCTCCAGCTCGCGGTCGCCGCTGTAGCGCTCGTCGTCGAGCCAGCCGTGCTCCGGGCCCCAGTAGACGTCCTCCTCGGGCGCCCAGATGTCCGGGCGGCCGAAGGCGAAGCCGAACGTTCTGAAGCCCATCGTCTCCAGTGCCCGGTTGCCGGCGAGCACGAGCAGGTCGGCCCACGAGATCTGCTGGCCGTACTTCTGCTTGACCGGCCACAGCAGGCGGCGCGCCTTGTCGAGGTTGACGTTGTCGGGCCAGCTGTTGAGCGGGGCGAAGCGCTGCGCGCCGCTGCCGCCGCCCCCGCGGCCGTCGTAGGTGCGGTACGTGCCCGCGGCGTGCCAGCTCATGCGGATGAAGAGCGGGCCGTAGTGGCCGTAGTCGGCCGGCCACCACTCCTGCGACTGCGTCATCAGCGCGTCCACGTCGGCGACGAGCGCGTCGACGTCGAGGTCCTTGAACGCCTCGGCGTAGTCGAAGGCGGCGTCGAGCGGGTCGGCCTGGGGGTTGTTCTGGCGCAGGATCCGCAGGTTCAGCTGGTTCGGCCACCAGAACTGGTTGGCGGTTACGCCGACGTCTTGATGCTTCGCGTGCACGGGACAGCCCATCTGTCTGTGCACATCGCTCGTCGTGACGTCGCCGTGCTCGTCGGTGGCGCTCATCGTTCTCCTCGTACGTGGGTTGGGTGACTTCGGTGTTTCAGTGGTGGCTCGCCGCGCGCGTTCAGTCGGCGGCGGCTGCGGTTCGACAGTCGGAGCAACGGCCCCAGTACACGACCTCTGCCTCGTCGATCTCGTAGCCGTGGTCGTCGGAGGGGTGCATGCACGGCATCCGCCCGACGGCGCAGTCGACGTCGACGATGCTGCCGCAGTCGCGACAGATCAGGTGGTGATGGTTGTCGTCGACGCGCGCCTCGTAGCGGGCCGGCGACTGCGACGGCTGGATGCGCCGCACGAGCCCGACCTCGACGAGGGCGCCGAGCACGTCGTAGACGGCCTGACGCGAGATCGTCCCGATCTCCGCTCTGACGGTGGTGGCGACGTCCTCCGCCGTGCTGTGCGCGCGATCTGAGACCGCCCGCAAGACGGCGACGCGCTGCGCGGTGACCTTGAGACCCTGCTGGCGCAGGAGGTCGGCGGAGGCGACAGGCGGCTGAGCGGGCACGTGCGCATCATCGGCGCTGCTCTGGACTGTGTCAAGTCTCTGAGGGATACAAGCTGCCGTGTGGCGTCCGCGCACCGATCCGTCGACCATATGTCCACCCAGAGCTGCTCGCGGCGACTGCCGGGAACTCCTCAATTCACTCGCTCTCCCGTTCAGGGAACAACGGAGGTTCCAACTCATGCAACGCTTCTCCCGCTCGGCCGCGGGTCTGTCCGTCGCCGTGCTCGCGACCGCGAGCATCGCGCCTCAGGCCGTCGCCGCGGCCCAGGCCCCGCCCGCCGTTCACTCCAGCAGCGTCGTCGACGACCTCTTGGGCTTGGACCTCGGCGGGGTGCTCGCCGGACTGCTCGGCGGGACTCAGCAGGACCAGCTGTCGCAGCTGCGTGATCTGCTCCAGAGCGGCACCGACCCCACGGGCGCCGACCTCGCGCCGCTCAGCGACGTCCTCACCCAGCTCGGCGGCACCTCGGGCCTGCCGGTGGACGTGCAGGCGCTGCTGCAGCGGATCGTCGGGCTGCTCGACGCCGGCGGCACGACGCCGTTGGATCCCGGCCTGCTGGCACCCGTTGGGGCATTGCTGCAGCAGTTGGCGCTGACCGACGGTCTGCCGGCCCCGGTCGCGCAGCTGCTCGACCAGCTCGGCGACGCGCTGGTCGGAGACGGCACGGCCGGCCTCCCGATCGCGGGCGCGCTGGCGCTGCCGCCGGCCGTGGTCCAGGCGCTCGACGAGGTGCTGCAGTCGCTTGAGAGCGGTGGGGAGCCCACCGGTGCGCTGCTGCAGCCGTTGATCCCGCTGCTGCAGGAGATTGCGGGTGCGCCGGGGCTGCCGCCCGCGCTGTCGGACCTGATCAACGAGCTGATCGACACGCTGCAGGAAACGACAGGTGCGCTCAATCCGCTGGCGACGCGTCAGCTCTCCAGCGTGCTCGACCTCGTCGGCAACACCGCCGGTGTCGACACGATCACGAGAACGACGATCGACAGAACGACGTCGATCCTCGACAGAGCGGCGGCTGCCGGCACGACTGGCACCCGCGGACCGGCGGGGCCTCCTGGTCCCAGCGGTGCGCCCGGCGCGACCGTCGTCGTGCCGGGCGGCAGCGGCAGCGCTGCGCCCGCGGCGCCGCAGGCGCGCAAGGCCACGACGCGCGACAAGGCCGTCGTCAAGAAGGTCGTGCTCAACAGAAAGCGCACGATCGCCTCGGTCACGATCGCATGCCCCAAGAGCGCTCCCGCGGTCTGCACGGTCACGGCGGGGGCGCGCCTCAGAGGCAAGCTCGCCGTCAGACGGACGCTCACGACGCGCATCGGCGCGAACAAGGCGAAGGTCGCCAAGCTGCGCCTGACCGCGGCGAGCGCCAGAGCGCTGCGCAGACGCGGCGGCACGGTCAAGGTCAACCTCTCGACCAGATTCGGGACGCAGAAGTTCGCCGCGAGCAAGACGACGAAGGTCGCCAGAGTCAAGCCGAAGTCACGCTGAACGACGCGACGAGCGGCAGCGCCCCGAGCCCCGATCGGGGGCTGCCGCAGGCGCGGTCGCTGGAAGGCGGCCCAGCAGGGGACGACGAATGGGCGAGAGCACGGATGCCCAGGGCGCTCAGGAGGTCATGCGGCAGGCACAGCCTCCGGCGTGTCGGACTCGACGGCTCGCTTGATCGAGGCGGCGAAGTCGTCGGCGGTCTTGCGCGCGGCGCGCAGCGCGAGCGGTGCGATCAGCTTGCCGAAGCCGTGGCCCTCCAGCTCGTTGAAGATCGTCACGCGCGTGCTGCCGTCTCCGAGCGGCTCGAGGTCGTAGCCGCCGACCTTCGCCGTGACCGCGTTCTTCGCGAAGACCTGAGCGATCGGACGATCGATCACGGTCGTCCCCTGAAAGCGGCCCGCCATCGCTACTCCTTCGATTGACTCAGAATCCGAGCATCATGACGGCGGGCCGCGTGGAAGGGAAGGCCTCGTCGCAGCCGTATCGTGTGAGGCCGTTGTGCGCTCCACCGACGTTGTGATCATCGGCGCAGGTGCCGCCGGGCTGATGTGCGCCCTGACCGCCGCCCAGCGGGGACGTCAGGTGCTGCTCGTCGACCACTCCAACAAGGCCGGCAAGAAGATCCTCATGTCCGGCGGCGGTCGCTGCAACTTCACCAACATGTACGCCGAACCGGCGAACTTCGCCTCCGAGAATCCACATTTCTGCAAATCGGCCCTGGCCCGCTACACGCCGTGGGACTTCATCGCGATGGTCAGCAGGCACGGCGTGCCCTACCACGAGAAGAAGCTGGGCCAGCTGTTCTGCGACAACAGGTCCAAGGACATCCTCAACATGCTGTTGGACGAATGCCGGCATGCCGGCGTTGACCTGCGCGTGGACACCGCGGTGCAGCAGATCGAGAAAACCGAGGCCGGCGGATACCTGCTGAGCACCGGCATGGGGGAGATCGCCGCGCAGTCGCTGGTGGTCGCCACCGGCGGCCTGTCGATTCCGACGCTGGGCGCCACCGGCTTCGGCTACGAGGTCGCTCGCCAGTTCGGCCACAACGTGCTGTCGACCCGCGCCGGCCTGGTGCCGTTCACCAGTTCCGGTCAGCTCAAGGAGCTGTGCGTCGAGCTGTCCGGCACGTCGGTGGACTGCGCGGTCAGCTGCAACGGCGAGAGCTTCCGCGAGAACATCCTCTTCACCCACCGCGGTCTCAGCGGCCCGGCGATCCTGCAGATCTCCTCGTTCTGGCACCCCGGCGACGCCGTGGAGATCAACCTGCTGCCCGACCGCGACACGCTGGAGTGGCTGCAGCGCCAGCAGGCCGCGCGCCCCGACAGCGAGCTGAAGACCCTGCTGGGCGAGGTCTTCAGCAAGAGGATGGCGGCCCTGCTGGCCGAGCACTGGCTCGCGTCCAAGCCGATGAAGCAGTACACCGCGGCCGAACTGCGCGCCGTCGCCGACAGGCTCGGCGCCTGGCAGGTCGTGCCGGCCGGCACCGAGGGCTACCGCACCGCCGAGGTCACCCTGCGCGGCGTCGACACGCGCGAGGTGTCGTCCAAGACGATGGAATCGCTGAAGAGCCCGGGCCTCTACTTCATCGGCGAGGTGCTGGACGTCAGCGGCCACCTGGGCGGCTTCAACTTCCAGTGGGCCTGGTCGTCGGGCCACGCGGCGGCGCAGTTCGTCTGAGCGCCCGAACGCGGATCTGCCGAGTGGCCATCGGCCGCCGCCGTCGCTCAGCTCATCGACTTCACCAGCGCCGCGCGCGACTCGGGCGTGGGGGACCCCGGCGCCAGGTCGACTGTGAACGACGTCGGGAGGCCGGCGGCGACGAAGTCCGCCGCGACGGCCGGCGGGGCGCTCCAGACCACGCGATGTCCATAATTCACGAACACGAACGCGCCCGGTCTGTCCAGTCTGCGGCTCACGGGCAGGCCGGCGTCCGGCACGCGCGCGACCTCGACGCCGGAGTACCCGGCCAGCGGCTCGACGCTGCCGCCCCACGCAGGTACGCCGGGGCTCGTGGTCGGGTCGTCGCCGCGGAAGGCGACGCCCGAGAACGTCAGCATGTACGCGCGCGTCGGGCGGGGGAGGCCGGCTCTCACGGACGCGGGCACGGGCAGCATCACCGTGACCTGTCTGCGCTCGGGGTCGAAGACCGCCTGCGCCGGCACTCCGCCTCTGGACGGCTCGAACTCCGTGCGCCGCGGCGCGGCGCCGGCGTCGCCGACCGGCTTCGTCTCGAACGCGACCCGCGACGCACGCTGCGTCAAGACGCGGTCGCCCGCGCCGACGGGAGAGGTGTTGACCGGATCGGGTCCGGACGGCGCCGGACTCGTGCGCCAACTGTCGGAGCCCCAGCTGACGTCGAACCCGAGCACCGAGCCCTCGAAGCGCCCGCTCGAGGGCCGGAAGGCGACGTTGACGCCGTCGGCGCAGTTGGACCAGAAGACCATGTGGACGCAGCCGCCGGCGCGCGCGTTGCCGCCGCGCACCCAGAAGTTCAGGCCGTTGAGCCCGACCCGCAGCGAGGCGCGCAGCTCGCCCTGCATGTAGACGCTGGCGACGTAGATGCCGACCTCGCTGCGGGGGACGTAGAAGTCGAAGTCCCATTGCTGCGGCAGCGCGACGTTGAGCGTCATGTTGTGCGACAGCGGACCGAGCTGCATCGAGCTGCACAGCCGCACGATCAGCTCCTTGCCGTCGCGGACCGGCGTCAGGCGCGAGAGCGAGCAGTCGTTGGGGCTGCCGTCGAGCCGCACGCCGTCGGGCGCGTAGGCGAACAGCGCACCGGCGCGCACGCCGAGCGGCCCGACCGAGGCGCTGTACTGGAACGCGCCGGCCGCGGTCGCGACCGAGCCGTCTCTGTACGACAGCAGCAGGCCGGCCTCGGCGCCGAGGATCTGCGTGCGGGCGCTCACGTCGGCGGCCTTGGCGGTCCACGAGCCGCCGTTCTTGGCGAACTCCAGCCGCGCGTCGACCGAGCCCTGCGCGAACGTGGTGTCGGCGAAGCGCAGGCGGCCGTTGCCGCGCAGCATCGCGCTGATCGACGTGTCGCTGGCGGCGAAGCGGCCCTCGACGTCGATCGTCGACTGGCCCGCGTCGAGCCCGCCCGCGAACGCGACGTCGAAGTGGCGGTTGGCGCCGCCGGTGTCGAGGTCGAGGTCGAGCGAGGTGCGGCGGAAGCTGACCGGGCCGGCGTCGAAGGCGCCGACGCGGACGGTCCCTCTGACGGCGAAGTCGGCGGTCCCGTGCTTGCGCATCGCGGCGGCGAACGTCACCGGCGTCGGGCCGACCTGGCCGTCGAAGCCGAGCGCGAAGCCGGGATCGATCTGGTAGCCGGGCTTGCCGGGGGAGGGGTTGCCGATCGTGCAGCCCATCGGTGCGACGACGATCTGCGCCCAGTTCGCCGCCAGCGGACCGAGCTTCAACACCGGCTGCGCCGCGACCGCCGCGCCCGGGTCGGCCATTCTGCCGATCTCCAGCTCGAGGCACGGCGCCGTCTGCGAAACGCTGAGCGTGACCTTCGCCGGCGTGCGGGCGGGCATCCCGAGCGCGCTCGTCCAGCCGTCGGGCAGCGTCGCGTCGGCGGCGATCCCGATGCTGGTGTCCGCTCCGATCGAGGCGGAGACGAGCAGCCTGCGGACGTCGAGGCCCTGCTGCCCGAACGCGTTGCGGACGGTGCCGTCCGTCAACGCCGGGTCGGTCGTGTCGACGCCGGCGCTGACGTTGACCGACGGCATCCCGAGGTTGACGCCCGCCGCCAGGAACAGCGGCGTGCGCGAGGCGGCGATGCCCTTCGCGTCGTTGGCCGGCGTCTGCAGCGCGGCCTTCGCGGCCATCTCCAGCCGCAGGCTCGTCGTCGCGCTGTAGTCGAACGAGAGGTCGACGCTCGTCACGCCCAGGCGCGCCTGGTCGGCGCGCGCGGCGGAGCCAAGCACGTACTGCGGCTGCGCGAACGTGAAGCGAGCGGCGCCCGACAGGCCGAGGCCGGAGCCCGTTCTCGTCAGCAGCAGCGAGAGGTCGGCGCGGCCGCCGAGCACGTCGCGCAGCTGCGCGGGCAGGCGCTCCGGTGGCAGGTTCAGCGCGCCGCTGAGGCGCACGTCGCCCGCTCTCAGTCTCAGCGTTCTGCCGGCGAGCGTGACGTCGGCGTCCTTGCTCGCGTAGGCGAAGCGGACGTCGTCGACGAGCGGCCGTCTGCCGCTGCCGCCGGGCAGCCCGTCGGGCGTGAACTCGCCGAACGTGCCGGCGATGCAGTAACCGGAGCGGGCGAACTCGCCGGCGGCCGTGAACGGCTCGCCGAGCAGCCTGCCGGCCGCGCTGATCGAGAAGGTCAGCTCCTGGTCGCCTCTCAGCGACGTGGCGGGTGCCGGGCTGCCGGGCGCCGGCTGGGACGCCTGCGCCGTGGTGGCGCCGGCGCCCGTGGCGCTCGCCGCGCCAGCGCCGCCGGGCTTGCACCACGCGGGCCCGTTCGTGCTCAGTCTCAGCTGGATGTTGTCGAGGTGCAGCGCGTCGGGACCGAAGTCCGACAGCGTCGCTCCGCCTTCGAATCTGACGGCGAAGGTCGAGAGGTTGACACCGGCGATCCCGTACCAGGGGATCGTCTGGTCGCGCACGTGGGCGTTGCCTCTGACCTCGAGCGCGAGCCGCACCTCTCTCGTGCTGCAGGCCGGCTCGTCGGGGGTGCACATGTTCGTGATCGCGCCGCGGACCTCGACGTCGGTCAGCGCGGACGACGGGCTCCAGCCTCTGACGGCGCCGGCGAGGCTGACGAGGAACGTGTCGGCGCCGGCGCTCGCCTGGCTCGCTCTGGCGGTTGGTCTCGTGCCGCCTCTCGCGTCGGCGCCGGCTCTGCTGGCGCTGCCTCTGCCGGCGGCGTCGGTGCCGCTGCCGGCGCCCGCATCGGCGCCGGGCGCCTCCATCAGCTGCGCGGGGTCGCCGCTGCTCGCGTCCGTGGGGTCGAGCGGCGTTCGCTCGATCGCGCCCGCGACGTCCGTGAGCGTGACGCCGTCGCCGAGCGAGAACGGCGCGCTCTGGGCGATCTCCAGGCGCCACTCGGACGTGCTCTCGAACAGGCCTCTGGCGGTCGCGGCGAACGTGCCGCGGCTGCTTCTCACGCTCACGTCGGCGCTGACCTCGATGCCGGTCGAGTCCCATCTCGCGACGGCGTTGGAGACCGCGACGCTGGAGGTCAGCGGGATCGCGCCGCCGGCGGGGTCGGTGCGCAGCTCGATCGAGCCGGTCAGCGAGCTGCCCTCGTCGCCGATGCCGGTCGCGGCACGGGCACGGGGGCCGTTGCCGGCGCTCGAGCTGCTTGCCTCGCCGCCGTCGTAGCCGGGCTCGTCGCCGCGGTCGCGGTCGCTGTTGTCGGCGCCGTCGGGATCGGTCTGCAGCGTGCCGGTGCCCGACAGCGTGACGATCCGTCCGTCGACGCCGTCGAGCTCGACGACGCGGTCGGCTCTGACGGCGACTCTGGTGGCGCCGTCGAGCGTGATGCTGCCGTCGAGCGTGACGGTGCCGTTCTGGCCGGCCGGCGCCTGCGCGACGCTGCGGAGCGCGAACGTGCGCGTCGAGGGGATGTACTGGAGCGTGCTCTCGCCCCGGCGGAAGGTCCAGCCCTCGGGCAGCGGCAGCAGCTCGACGCCGTCGTCGAGCGCGATCTGCGCGTGCAGCGGCGCCCAGGCGTCGTCGCTGCCGAGGTCGGCGCCCCACGTGCCGGCGGGGCCGGGCGTGACGCGCAGCCGCGGCGGCATGTCGCTCCACCAGCCCTCCGGCAGGCCGAGCCAGCCGGCGTCGAGCGAGATCCCTCTCGCCGTGACGCTGCCCTCGACGTCCTGGAAGCTGATGTCGCCGACGCTCACGCGCGCCCTGTCGAACGCGATCCGCGCGTCGTCGGCGGTGCAGTCCGCGCCGCTGGCGACGGCGTCGCCGAGCACGATTCTCGCGGTCTCGCCGCCCAGCACGATCGGCGCGTCCGCCGTGCCGGCGTCGTCGTCGCCAGCCGTCGCGGCGCCCCACAGTGTGCAGAAGGTGCCGCCGTCGGCGGCGGCGCTCGCGATCGCGATCGCGGCGCGCACGACGCGCGGTCTGGCGGCGCGTCTGCGGGCGTGGTCGGCGTGCAGGATGTACACCTTGCGATGGGCGCGCACGACCGTGCCGGAGATGACCGCGCGAGCGGCGATCGTCAGCGTGTCGCGGCGCGGAACGGTGAAGGAGAGCGTCTCGCGGTTGGTCGCGGTACCGCGCAGCGTGCCGCGCGCACCGCGGGCGATGACGGTCCAGCGGATGCGTTGCAAAGTGCCGCCCTGCGGCAGCGCGCGCAGCTCGACGCGCTGGCCCGGGCGCGGGCCCGCGAGTGCGGAGCCGGTCAGTTCGAGCGTGCGCACGACGCGTCTGCGCATCACGTAGCCGCGCGTGCGCGGGCTGCGGCGTCTGGGCTGGACGCGGATCCGCTCGTCGCCGTCGGCGAGCTTGACCTGGCCCTGCGGCAGCACGACGACCGTCACGGTCGCCTGCGCGGCGCCGCGCCAGTCGCGCGCGCTCAACGCGAAGCGCAGGCGGGTCGGTCTTGTGACGGCGGGCGCGTCGGCCTGCGCGGTGACGAGACGACCGGCGGCGCGGCCGGCGGTCGCGGACTGCCATCTCACGCGGGGACACGCTCTGCTCGCTTCATCGCCGTCGCCGTCGCCATCGCCGTCGCCGTCGCCGCCGCACAGCTGGCGCCAGCGGAAGTCGACCGGAATGCCCGCGTCGTAGCGCTTGAGGTGCCCAGTCAGCACGATCGGCGCGCTGTCGATGCCGGCGCCGTCGCCGAGCACGCGACGCTGGGCGGTCGTGACGCGCAGGCGGAGGGGAGGGCGGACGTCGAAGGTGGCGCTGCCCGTCGCCGTGCGCAGGCGGTCGGCTGTGGCGTCACGGCGGGCGCTGCGTCTGCTCTTCGCGCGGCCGGCCGCGGAGCTGTCGGCGTCGGCGTTCGCGGCGGTGGCGGTGGCGGAGGCGCTGCCCGCGCGGCGCGTCGGGGCGGCGGCGCTGCCCGCTCTGCCCGCGCGGCGCGTCGGCGCGACCGCGCCGCGCTCCCGCCAGCTCGCCCGCACGCGCACGTGGGCGCGGCCGGGGCGGCGGGCGACGAGGCCGAGACGGATCGCGGCGTGCTGACCAGCGGGCATCGCGCCCGGCGCGAGGCAGCGCAGCGTGCGGCCGCGGATCGGGGCGCACTGCCAGCCGGGCGCGGCGACGCGGCCGGGACGGTAGGCGGCCGGGATCGCGACGGTGACGCGGGCGTCGCGGATGGTGACCGCGCGGTCGACCTGGTGCGTCAGCGAGATCGTGACGGCGCCGCTGCCGCCGGCGCGCAGGGGGGTGTCGCCGGTCACGCCGACGCCGATCGCACCGATCAGCGCGGCGCGGCGGCCGGGCTGATCGACGGCGGTCGCGGTCATTCTCTGGTCGCTGAAGGCGTAGTCGCGCGAGACGTCGCCGAGCGGCGCGTAACCCGACGAGGTCGCCGCGGCGAACGCGAGCGGCGGCGCCATCAGGGCGGCGGGCGGGGGCGGGGGCGGGACGGCGAGCGCGGGCGAGGTGGCGGCCGCGACGGACGGCGCGACCTCGGTCGTCCCGCTCGTCGCGCCGTCACCGGCGGCGGATGCGGCGGTCGGCGCGAGCATGAAGACCGTCGCAAGCGCGGCGAAGAGGGCGAGCATGCTGCGCGCGCGGTCGCGACCACGGGAGCCTGTCGCAGGCGCGGCGAAGAGGGCGAGCGCGGCGTGGCGCGCGACGTGCGCACGGGCACGGCGCGCTGCCAGCCGGGGATGGCGGCGGGCGACGGGCATACGGGAGCGTCCTTCGGGTCGTACAGCGGCGGATCGACCGCGGACGGGCCGACCTGCCCCTTCCATCGGACGCTCGTCCGCTGCACTTGAGCGCTGGCGCGCCGCAATGACATACTTATTTCTGGCTTGTCTTTGCTCACGCGGTATGGCGCCGAACTGCTCAAGCCGGCGGGCTCGGATGACGATTCCCTGGTGCGAGATGCCTCTGCCCCATGCCTTCCCCACCCGCTCGGATTCCGCGCGCGGCGCCGTCCGCGGCGGTCGCCACCTGCGCGCCTCCCGCCGCCTGCTTGCGCGGGCGCTTGTCGTCATCCTCGGTGTCGCGCTGCTCGGCGCGCTCGGCGCCTCGTCCGCCGCCGCGTTCGGCACCGTCGACTTCATCGGCCAGCATCGCGAGCACGAGATGATCACCCGCGTCGCGTTGCAGTGCGGGAACGAGAGAGGCAGACCGATACTGCCGCCGAACTGCTTCCAACCCGCGACGCTCGACAACGTGGCGGGCAAGAAGGGCTCCTTCGGCGCGGTCGGCGCGCCGGACGACATCCCGATGCACCTGCATCAGGACAAGGAGTACTGGCATTGCGACAACACCGACTACGCCGATAGAGACGTGTACGGATTCAGAGGCGACTACGCGCAGAGCCGTGCCAGAGCGATCCGGATCCTGCGCGCGTGCGTCGAGTGGGCGCGCGACATGCTCTACAGAGGCGGCAAGAACAAGTGGAGCTTCCCGATCGCGACGCCGAACTGGGGCGCGATCGATACGGCCAGAACGCTGATCAAGGGCAACGGCAGAGCCGACGCGTCGAACCCCGGTGTCGGCATGTTCAGCCCGACGTGCACGTACAACGGTGTCCGGGGCCTGCGCCCGAAGTGCAACGTGCTCGAGTCGTGGGGCTACGTGCTGCACATGGCCGAGGACTTCTACTCGCACACGAACTGGGCCGACCTGCAGGGACCGGGCAGAGCGTCGTTCACGAACCCGATCGGCCTCGGCAACACGGAGCCGGCGCCCTTCCTCGACCTGACGAGAAGCTGGGTCGCGGCGGACGACGTGCCGCCGAACTTCACCGGCGGCTGCTTCCCGAGAAAGAGATGCGAAGGTCGGATCGTCCACGGCGAGGGCCCCGACGACCCGGGCCTCAACAAGGACAAGGGCACGATCAACCCCTTCAACGGCCTCGTCACCGACCCGACCACCCCGCGCGGAAAGATCGTCGTGGATCGCAAGTCGAACATGCAGCGCGCGGTCGACGTGGCCGTGCTCGAGGTCAGACGCCAGTGGCGCATCTTCCGCCTCGAGCTGCTGAGAACGTACCCGCAGAACGGCATGAAGATGATCTGCGTCCTCACGCTGGACCGGGCTGAGGCGTGCGACGACCCGGGGGTTCTGAGAATCCTCGCTGAGCGGCAGGCCGGGCTCAGGGGCTGACGCCCGCCGCGGGCCGGGATCGCCGCGGCGTTCCCGGTCAGCTGCGTCTGTCGTCGCTCGGTGCACCTGCGGCGCGCCACTCCCGTGGCCGCTGCGGTGTGGCGGCGGCGAGCGCCGCGCGCAGGCCGGCGACGTCGGCGTCCGCGCCGTAGGCCGGCTTGCCGGGGTGCAGGCGCCATGACTGCGCGAGCGTGCCGGCGTCGACGGGGTCGAAGCCGATGTCGTCGATCAGCGCCATCACCTTGGCCTTGGCGACGGGGTCGTCGCCGGCGACGGGCAGCGCGATGCGGTCGGGGGCGCCGGCCGGACGCGCGGCCCGCGTGAGCGTGCTCCAGAGGATTCCGTTGAACGCCTTGACGACCGGAACGCCGAGCTGCCGGGCGGTCCACTCGCTGTCGGTGAGCCCGTCCTCGATCTCGGCGATCAGCCCGTCGGCGATGCGGCCGTCGCGCGCCCACGGGTAGTAGTTGCCGGTGTCGATCACGGGCGCGTCCGGGGTGCGGCGGTCGAGCACGCCGCTGGGCAGGTCGGCGACGAACTTCTGGGGGATCGTGACGATCGCGATGTCGACGCCGTCCGCGACGGTCGCGAGGTCGCTGGCAACGGCGCCGGTCTCGGCGGCCAGGTCGGCGAGCGTGTCCGGGCCGCGCGAGTTGGCGATCGCCACCGCGTGGCCGCGGGCGGTGAGCAGGCGCACGAGGTTGCCGCCGATGCGGCCGGCGCCGATGATTCCGATGTTCATGGTGTTCTCTCGTGTCGGTGGAGGGTGGACGCCACGGGTGTCGGTCGACGAACCGTTCGGGGCCTCATGCGGGCAGGGGTGGTCGCGGCCGGCCGGGCGGCGCCGAGGTGAGCGGGGGAAACGGTCGGCTCAGCCGCCGCTGAGGCGCCGCAGGAACGCGACGCGGTCGGCGGACTCGCCGGGTGCGGGCGCCAGCAGCAGAAGTCGTTGGCCAGGGTCCTCCGCAAGCCGCAGCAGCTGCTGGGACGCGGTGACGGCGCCGACGAGCGGATGTCGCAGTTCGCGGTCGTCGGTCTTGCAGTCGCTGACGGGATGTTCGTCCCAGAGATCGGTGAAGACCTGGTCCTTGCGCGTCAGTTCGGCGATCAGGGAGCGCAGCGCGTCGTCGTCGGGATGCAGATCGACGGCGAGGCGCAGGTAGCTGACGACGTCCCGCGCTTCGCGTGACCAGTCGACGTAGAGGTCGCGTCCGTGCGGGTCGAGGAACAGCAGCCGGGCGAGATTCGGGCGGCGCTCAGGGTCGTCCGGCGCATCGGGCGCCAGTTGCGCTGCCAGGAGCTGGTGGCCGAGCACGTTCCAGGCCAGCACGTCGGTCCGCCGGCCGACGATCGCCGCGCCGAGGTCCGGCATGCCGTTCAAGAGGCGTCGCGTGGCTTCGCTGACGCGCTCCGGCTTCGCCGCCCGCCGGGCGAGCGTCGCCGGGCGCGCGAGGTGCAGCAGGTGCGACCGCTCGTCCTCTGTCAGGCGCAGCACGCGGGCGACGGCCTGGAGCACGCCGTCGGAGACGACGCCGGCCTGACCCTGTTCAAGGCGGCTGTAGTACGACTCGCTGATCCCGGCCAGATCGGCGACCTCGTCGCGACGCAGACCGGGCACGCGCCGCCGGCTCGGGTCGGTCAGCCCGACGTCATGGGGCTGCAGCCGGGCTCGTCGTGCGCGTAGGAACGCGCCGAGCTCGTTGACGGAGATGTCGGTGCGGGAGCTGCCGGAGGGCATGGGCATCACGGTGACACGTCGAGCATCGCGCAGCCACACCCTCTGCGTGGGACCCAGGCGGCGCGTGCCCGGACGGTCCTGGTCGTCCAGGGGCCGCACGCTGGCCGAACCGCTCAACGTAGCTGGCGCGTACGCGCTACACTCGGCCCGTGGTCACGACGGCGGACTTCACCGATGAGGCGCGTTTCGTCCGGTGCGTGCGTTCGCGCACATCGAGAGAAGGAGCATGAGCGATCCCCGCACGACGCTCGTGTTGATCCGGGCGGCCAAGTCCGAGACGTGGGAAGACAAGACATCCAAGATCGCCGACATCGTCGACGTCACGGTCAGGTTCGTGGGATCCGCCAAGCCATATAGATATGGCGCCGATCGGATCCGCGTGCTCGCCGAGCGCGATGCGGTGCGGTCGTCGTCGGTGAACGCCCCTCCCGCAACGGGTCGCGAGGCTCCCTGAACGACGAACTCCGCATCGGTAGGGGTTACGTTCCGATGGCGAGGACGGGGCGGCGTCGGGGCTGCCGTTCCTCGCGCTTGCGCCTCGCCGCTCAGCCGGAGACGAACAGCGAGCGGGCGGCCTCGACGGCGGCTCGGCCGGTCCCGAGCTGCGCTCGGAGGTCGAGCATCGTGTCGATGGGGCCGCCGTGGTGGTCGGCGGGGACGATCGTCCCGTGGGTGACCGGGCCGCCGAGGTTGTCGAGGAGGTCGCCCCAGTCGTGGCCGCCCGTGCCGGTCAGCGGCGGTGGGTGGATGCCCGCGCCAAGTGTGTCGAGCACCTCGCCCTCGCCGCCGATCGGCTGGCCTGCGGCGATCGCAGCGGCGATGCGGTCAAGCCACGGGCCGAGCCGGCCCGCGGCGTCGCCCAGGGTGTCGAGGTCCTCGTTGTGGTGGCTCCCGGCGGCGCGCAGCAGGCGGCGCACGAGGTTGTCGCCGAGACCGCCGTCGGGATTGCCCTCGACGGCGCCTGGGGTGTCGTCGCCGACGGGTGAGGAGGATGTGGGATGGGGATGCTCGGGGTCCTCCTCGCCGGAGGGGCCGGCGCCGCCGCCCGGCTTGGGCCCATGGACCTCCTTCGTGTCGTCGTTGGTGACCGTCCCGTCCTTGTTGCCGGCAGTGACGTGGTCGGTGCCGTTGCCGTCCTTGTCGACCGTGAGCGTGTGGTCCTCCCAGCTGCCGTCCTGCGACGTCACCCGGTACGACTCGGAGTGGTTGCCCGCGGCGTCCCGCGCGCCGTAGCCCTCGATGTCGTGACCGTCGCTGTAGTGCTCCTCGCGCCACCACGTCGAGGAGCCGTCCGGCTTGTAATCGACGCCGGTCGTGTACTGCGACGACACGCCGTTGGAGAACTTCATGCTGCCGTACTCGATCGTGCCGCGGCCGCCGTCCTCGGGCCCGATGGCGTTGCGCCCGTCGTGGGGCACGTAGATCTTCAGCCAGTCGTACGCCGGGTCCAGCGGGCTCGTCGGCACGCTGCGGCCGACCTCGTGGAAGTGGCCCGCGCCGTCGTCGTAGCGGGTGACGTCGATCGTGTCGCCGCTGGTCCCCGGTCGGTGGACGACGATGGGCGGCGTAGCGGCGGCAGGCGGGGCCAGGTCGACGCTCACGCCGTTGACGCCCACCTGGAGCACGCCGGTGCCGTCGCCTGTGATGGTCACCGTGTCGCCCGCGCTGACGATGACCCCCTGGAAGCGGTCCGAGGCGGTGGAGATGGTGACCGGGTGGGCGTGCGCGGGCGGCTGGTAGAGGTACGTCGTCTCGCCCTCCGCGTCCGTCATGGACATCAGGTAGCGGGCGCCGCCGCCCCACATGAGGGTCTCGATTCCGTCAGCCATCGTGCGACGCTACCGAAGGTCCGGCGCGCCTCGCAACCCCGCGCGGCGACCTGACCGGACTGGCTCGCCGAGCCGTGGGTGCGTGTGACGGTCAGACGGGCGCATCGCGACGTGCTGTACCGGGCGGTCGTCGCGGATCTCAGCGGCGTTGGGGGCATCTACGCGGCGTTGCGATTGCTTGATGACCTCGGTTGCGGCGAGGATGATCGCGGTGAGGAGTTTGCGAGGATCTCCAGGTCAACCGCCGGGCGGAAATCCTGTCCAGATACAAAGTCACCGCGCAAATGGCTTATGCGGCGACGTGTGAAGCGGAGCTAGTCGGGCTCGAACCGACGACCTTCGCGCTGACAGCGCGAAAGAGGCATGCTGGAGCGGGGACCTGGCTCTGGCGGATATGGGAACAAACGCCGCTGCCACGGTTATTTTGGTGGCATTTGGTACCCAAAGTGGTACCCAAATTCGTTGGTACCCAATGCGATACGGTGGCTCCGATGCCCTTGTCTCAGACACCGTCGGTCGTCGTACGGGAGTGGGTCGAAGGCAAGCCCTACTTCGAGGCGAAATGGCGCGACGCGCGGGGGAGACAGTGCAAGCGCCGCCTCGGCCAGGCGTGGGTCGAGCCCGACGGCGACGGCGGCTGGAAGAAGCGCAGAGGTCGGGTTCCCGACGGCTGGCTCGACGAGCGCGAGGGCCAGGTCCTCGCCGCCGCGAAGGTCGCCGAGGTCGAGCGTGAGCGCCTTGCGGAAGAGCGCGCCGCCGAGCGCGCGACCATCCCGACCTTCCGTTTGGTCGCCCTGGAGTGGCTCGCGTGGAAGCGCGACGTCAAGGGCGCCGCTCCGTCGACGCTGGTCAACGATGAGGCGATGCTGCGAGACGCCGGCGCTCGCCACCGCCGCGGCAGCGGCGTCGCGAAGGGCCGCATCATGGGCGCGTTCGCCGAGCAGGAGATCGACGCGATCGACGCGAGAGCGGTCTCGGGTTTCCTGCGCGAGCTCGACGCCGAGGGCATGACGCCGGCGCACGTCAACGAGCACCGCTCCGTTCTGCACGCGATCTTCAACTACGCGATGAAGCCGGACACCTACAGCTTGTCTGCGAACCCGGTCAGCAGCACCGACAAGCGAGCGACCCCACCGCCGCCGGCGCTCGACTTCTACGAGGTCGAGGAGCTGGAAGCGCTCTCGCGCGCCTGCGAGCGAGGTGAGCAGCGGGGGAGAGCCCCGCACTACAGAGGTCGCCCGAACGTCGTCTCAGAGGAGGAGGCGGCTGCGCGTCGCGCCGAGGACCACCAAGACGCCGAGCTGTTCCGCGTGAAGTTCTACTCAGGCATGCGCCTGGGTGAAGTGCTCGCGCTCAGATGGCGCCACATCCACTTCGCCGCCGACCTCTCCGGCGCCGTCCTCGACGTGCAGAGAGCGATCAGCGCCGGCGTCGAGAAGGACCCAAAGGGCAGACGCGGCCGCCAGCTCCCGCTCCCACGTCCGGGCGCCGCCGCCCTGGCCCGCCTCGGCCGCCGCGACGACTTCACCAGTCCCGACGACTACGTCTTCTGCAACCGCTTCGGCGACCACCTCGACCCGTCCGCCCTGCGCCGCCGCTACAAGCGCGCTGCAGCCGCGGCCGGCCTGCGCCCGATCAAGCTCCACGGCCTCCGCCACTCGGCGGGCTCGATCCTCGCCCGAGCCGTCCCGCTCGTGACCGTCCGCGACGTGCTCGGCCACGCGGATCTCCGCACCACGAACCGTTACCTCCACACGAAGATCGATCCGGCGGCGATCTTGGCGGTCAACGTCGCGTTCGGCGCGGAGGGGACGGACGAGCCGTCGCCCGAGCCGGACCAGGAGTGACGCTGCGCTCTCGCTCGGCGCTGCCGCCGGCATGCAGCGTCTGCTCGATCTCGTCCCGCACGAACCGCACCGCCCGCCCGAGCCGCGAGCAGGGAAGGACCCCGCGCCGCGCGAACTCATAAACGGTCGAGACGGGCAGGTCGAGCAGTTCCGCGACCTCTCTCGCGGTCATCACGTCGGCGCGCGTGAGCCGGCGGCGAGGAGGCGGGCTCGGCGAGCTTGCGGCAGGGTGGTGGGCCGACGGTTCGAGGCGCATCCTTCTCCGTCGCAGATTCGCCGAGATCCACCCCCGCGAGTTCGGTACACAACCGATACGTTCGCGGCCCCGAGACAACCTATGGTCTTCAAGTGACCTGAGAAAAGTGGGGCCCGGAGGTGCTGACACACCCCCGGAGCCCCGTGCAAAGGAGAGTTGAGGTCTCCCATGCGCGCCAAGCGTAACCCACGGCTGCGGCCCCATCGCCGTGCCGAAATTCGTCTGCTTGAGAGCGTCGAGGGCTGAGCGATGGCCATCGTCCATACGCCAGACCATCGGGCGCTTGGCAGAGCGCTCCGAGAGTTCCGCGTCCGCCGCGGCCTGTCGCAGGAGTCCTTCGGCCTCCGCGCCAGCCTGCACCGCAACTACGTCGGCGCGATCGAGCGCGGCGAGATCAACCCGACCTTCAGAATCCTGCTCAAGCTCGCCCACGGGCTCGAGGCCCCGCTCAGCGACCTGATCCGCCTCTACGAGGACCGGCTCGACGACGTGGGGAGGGGATCGAGATGACGATGCACACCACCACCGTCCGCTTCGACCCTGAGATCTGGTCCCGCCTGAAGCTGGTCACGAACGACCTCGGCATCGCCACCGCCGACTACATCCGCGCCGCGACGATCCAACGCCTCGAACGCACCGGGTACGAGCCACGGGTGCTTGCGCTGGAGAGCCGCCTCAAGCGCGTCGAGCAACTCGTCGCCCGCATCGCCCGTCACCTCCGGTTCTCGACTGGAGGCGCGTCGTGACGATCACGATGACCTTGCGCTTGGAGGAAGATCTCGCCTGTCGAGTCAGGCTCGTCGCTCGCCTGGAGGGCGTGAGCCAAGCCGAGATCGCCCGTCGCTCCCTCCGCCGCTACACCGGCCACAAGCTGCGAGACGGCGACGCCGACGAGCGTCTGGAACGCCTCCATGCGGCCGAGCGCCGCCGGCTCGGCCTCGGCGACGTCCCGCAGACGATGAGCGCGAGATAACGCGACCGAACCGATTTTCCCCGTAGGGCGCTATGCAGTTCGGTCGCCAGCGCTCAAAAAGGTGGATCTTCCCGTCCTGCTGCGATCTGGCGGACCGAACTGTTCTGCGCGCAGTTCGGTCGCAGGTAGAAGTAGATGGCAGGAGGCCGCGTTGGCGCAGCCCGCGGATACCCCGCTGTGACGGGAAATTCGCTAGAAGCTCCGCCACCCGACGACCGCCGAACAACACGGTGACTTCTATATGGAACCATCAAGGTCGTCCTCGATCCGAGGACGACACGGAGTCCGGATGCGGGGCGGACGTTCATTCCTCGCCGTCGGGCGGCATGGACGCGCCGTACGTCTCCTCGAACTCGGCGATCTCGTCAGCCGTCGCCGGTCGGCTCCCGTGATTCGCGTGGATCTCGGCGAGCGTGGGACCTCCAGGCGGTTCCAAGTAGTCGAGGACGTCGACGACGAGGCGGTAGACCTGCGGCTCCTCCATCCCCAGCCGCTCCGCGACCTCGCGTGGCGCCACTCCCTCGCCGATCAGCGCCATCGCCTGCCGCTCGCTTTCGTCGAGCGCTGGCAGTCGCGCGGCTTCGTCGGAGAGCGAGCGCATGCCGAACACGCCGACGGCAGATGGCCGATTCGTCATCGCATCCATACGCGATGCTTCGGCACCAGATTGAGACGAGCGCGGCATCCCGCACTCACCATCGCAGCAGGTCCACATAGCGGTCAACAGCGGATCGATGGGACCGACCGTGAGCGTACGGTGCATGTTCACGCGAAACGGCATCAACCGTATCGACCTCGTTGGGCATACCCAACGCGGGGTTACGCGCGACGAGCCGCAGAGAGCAAGCGCGTCGCGGTCGACAGGACAGTGAGATCGGCGAAGGCGAGATCGAGCGGTCTGTGCTCGACGACCATCGCTGCAAGATCTACGCGTCCCTCCTCGCGCTGCGCTCTCGGCGCGCTGCAGAACATCGAGAACGCGGCATCAACGTCCTGCGCCGCCGCTCTCTCCCTCGCTGTCCAGTTGAGCGCCGCGCGCGCTTGTCGCAGCGTGCTGCGTGGCACGGTGATCGCCTTCTTGCCGGGGGACGGGTACCCGTCCTCCATGTCGGCGGTGTCGTAGAGGTCGGCCACCGACGCGAGTACGAAGGCGCGCTCGACTTCCCTCGCCGTCGCGCCGGTCTTCAGTCCAACCGTCGGCAGGAAACTTCTGATGGCGGCGTCGCGGTGCATCGCCGCGGTGCGGCCGAACAGGTAGAGCGTCGGCCGAACCAACGCGCCGTTGCGGCTTCCCAGCCCGCGTGCCAGCAGGTCGATGAGGAGCTGGCCTCCACCTGATTGGTGATGCACCGCGGCACCCATCGCGGTCAGCAACAGCGGCAGTGGGATCGTCTGGCTGCGGAGCATGCCCTCCAGCGCGGACGCGATCATCGGCCAGTCGTCGGCGAACAGCGACCGCAGCCCGTCGAGCAGACTGAGTGCCTCCTCCTGCGTGCCTCCGCGCGGTCGGCCGTTCTCGAAGAAGAAGGTCGACGCCGCGCCGTCGAGAGGGTTCTCGGCCTCGTGCGTGGTGGCCAACTCGGGCCCGCGTGAGACGGCGACTGCGAACAGGTCGGCACAGTCCTCCGGGGAGAAAGCAGCGTGCAGGGCCGGTCTGGCAAGCACCCACACGCGGCTGGCTTCTGCATCGCCCGGTATGTGTTCGATGAGCGCCACACCGGCTGCTTTGGGGCTTCTGGCGATCGTGACCGCGACGCGCATCGCCGGCAGATCACATGCAATCGCGAGGAAATCGAGGCTGATGGTGATCCCCGCAGACGTTGTGTCGCACCACCACAGGGGCTCATTGCGTCGCCATCCGCTCGCCGGCATGAGGCCGGCCGCGACCGCCGCCGCGGCGCGTGCAGTGGCCAGCACCCGTCTTCCCTCCGGTGGTGGCTCCGGTGCCGCCCCGGTCGGCTCGGCGGAGTCGCGCAGCACGGCCGCCGCGGTGCGCCGCCGGTCCAGCGCGCTCGCGATCGACCCGCCGCCAGCGGCTACATGTCCGCGCCACGGTCTCAGCGCGGAGTCCCACGATGGCCGCCGGGTGCTGTCGAGCATGTCCTCGATCAGGCCGGCGACGTGCAAGTGCTCGACCTGTGCCGACAGCTGTCTCGCTACCTCGACGACATCGACCGCGGGCTGGACCAGCTGCGTGCGAGCCCGTCGCGGGGGGCCGGTGCGCCAGCAGATGAGGCTGTCGGTCTCTTCCTCAAGGTCGCTTGGATGGACCCGATGCGCGCGGGCCTCGACGCTAATCCTTCTATGAGCGTGGAGTCGGGCGGCGACGAAGCGGTTGAGCACGAACGCGTTGCGCGTGAACGGCGTCCCGCTGGTCAGCACGCGCACGTGCGTGCGGGCTGCCGCGAGAATCCGCTCATCCAGCAGTCCGAGGTCAGGGTCGGCGAGGTCGGCGAGCCGGTCGAGCGTTCCACTATCAAGGCGGTCGCGCGCCGCACGCTCGATCTCCACCACCTTGCCGCAAAGCCGCTCGAACCCTCCGAGTCGTCGATCCCAAAGCCTGCGAGGCCGCGCAGCTGCTCCTGCCGAAAGCGGAGACCGCGGCGCCGACCGCCGCGCAATGCGATTCGGAACAGTTCCGTGAGTGCGCCGTCGCCATCACCGACTACGACCGGCGATCTGTGGGCACCCGGCGGGAGCGAGGTGCGCGAGTCGCGCCAGTAACTGCCAGAAACCGTGCCGCGGACGCGCTTCTCGGGCAGGAAGCCGGTCGCGACCACCACTGCGTCGACGTCCGCGGTCCATCCCGGGCCGGCGTGCAGCAGCGCGGGGATCGACGTGCCGCTGACGCGGACCACGCCGTCGCCCTCCTCGATCGCGGTCGCCCAATGTTGTGGCGCGTAGTGCAGCCGCTCGCCGGCCTGCGCGACGAAGGCGTTGAGAAGCTGGATCCGCACCTCGTCCGCGTGTGCCGCGCGCCAGTTCATGAACGGGAGATTGCCCTCCCGCTTTCTCCACGCCTGGTTAGGCCAGTCGAATAAGTTCGGGCTGAGAAACCGTTCCGCGCTGGCGCGCTGCGTCGTGATCGGCTCCTCGTGCTCGTCGATCAGCACAACCTCCGCATCGCCGGTCGCAGCTGCTGTTACCGCGAACGTCGCGCCTGCCACGCCACCGCCGACGACCGCGACGAGGCGCTTGGGTTCCAACCGCCCGCGCGCATTCAGCGCCCAAGCCAGATTGATAGCCCGGCGCTGCTGCGAGGGCAGGCTGACGCGCCGCTCGTGAAAGCCTCCAAGCACGAACACGCTCCTGCTCGGCGCGCCAGACTCGGTGCGAGCCGCCAGCGCGCGCAGGATCAAACCGGCGTCGTCCCCTGACATCAGAACGTTACTCGGCAGAAAACAGGGCGACCTTGACTAGTTGGAGTTCTCACGGGCGTTGTCGATCCGGTCGATCCTTGAGCAGAGTTGGGTAGACGGAGACGTCGGCGGACTTCCCGCAGCACACGTCGAACGGGTGCCGCCGGACTCGGTCCGGCTGTTCGATCCGGCAAAGGAGTTCTCCGACGCTTGCTACTTCATTGGCGGTCGAGGCTTTCGTTGAGATGAGGTCCGGCGTCGGACAACCATTCGGGGTTGCCGTGGGGGCTTACGCTTCTGCCCGCGACGCGCGTCCCTGAGAGTCATATCGGTCAAAGCGGCGCGCCTTGCAGCGACCTCCTCAAGTGCTCGGGACAGGATGGTCGCCCGGTCAGTTCGCAGCGAAGGGTCCTCGTCGCTCTGCGCGCGTGTTGCGAGCCACTCCTCGGCTCGCTCGACCCGTTGGAGGAGTTGTTCCAGACGAGCGACATCGGGCGACTCGTCGTTGCCTGAGGTGACGTCGAGTGTTCGGCGAAGAGCATCTGCATCAAGTTCGAGTACCGCCCCAAACAGCCAGATCTCGCTTTCATCCTCATGAAGAGTCTCGAGTGCAACGAGCGTCGAGAGCCACGGTGCGAGCCGTACATCGGCTTTTTCGTCTCGTACTGCGGCTGTCCCGTCGATGCGGTCCATAACGTCCCGGAACGCTCCAGGTGGCCACCCACCTGGCCACCCACCGCGTGCCTGCCAGAGCCGGGCGATGAGCAAGGAAGCAGTGTCTCGAGCCGCCTCACGGTCTGCGGCAGCTCTAGCGGTCTCCGCGATTTGCAACTGCTCAGCGAGATAGTGTGATACCCAGTGGACAAGGAGATTCTCAGCCCGGCGATCTCGTCCGAGCTGGTCAAGGATGTACTCGCCGAGTCTCGCTAAATCAGGCCAAGAATCCAGAGTCTGGATCGAAGATGTAGACGCGGTGGATTGTTCTCTCATGGATCGCCTTTTCCTCAGCACGGTCCTCCGACGCCGTCTTTCGGCGGACTGCCCATGCTCTGATGACAAGAAATGAGCCGGTGGCGCGAAGGAAGTCACACAGCGCCTTGCGGCGCACAAAGACTTGTCGGCCTTCCGTGCCTCGTGAATCTCGCTCGTAGGCTGAATCGATGTCGCTCCACGATCGCTGCCAGGCGATCAGTGCCCCGTCGTTCCCCAGTACGCGTCGGCCACCGCGTTCCGCGTGCCCGCGGCATACCTCCATGAAGCGGTCTCCTGGGTGGACGACGACGGGCTCGATGCGCCGCAACGGGTCGTGCTTTTCAAGACCCGCATCGTGATGCTCTTCGTCGATCCAGCCTTGGAGCCAAAACCCGTCGCTGTCGATGTCATCTTGGTAACCCGATCGACCGCTTCCTTGGGGAAGTCCGAACTCTCGTGGATCCTCCGGCGAGCTCAGGGCACGAGCCAGTGCGGGAGCCGTCTCAGGGCTGACGATTGCGCTGCTCACGTACGTGGAACCCCAGCCAACGTTTGCGAACAGCTCTATCGCCGCGTCGACGATCAACGACTCTTGGTCGAATGCGCCGATAGCGGTCTCAAGGTCTGTCTCGGTGAGTTCGGGCCACTCGCCGCGCCTCAGGTTGTGCAGCAGCAGGGCCGGAGACGGCGGTACCGGCTCCCGCTCGTCGACGAGCCAGCCGTACTCTGCCGAGTCAGTCCAGCTGCCAATCCAGTCGGCCCATGGATCGCGAGGCTCTCCACCACTCTCCGCTTCGATGACGGCACCTTCGTCACAGAGGCCGCCAGCGACCAGCTGAAGCGCATGGTCTTCCAGCATCTGATGCCATGACTCGGCGCGTGGTGAGGCCCCATGGCGGTTGTTCCGGTCGTGATACTCAACGTGCGCTAACCGGCGATCGCTCTCGCGGAAGTCCGCAAGTCCGAGGCGGTCCACAATCCAATGTTCGGCTCGGTCACACACCTCGTCGACGTTAAGGCCAAAACGTTCTCCAAGAGGTCCGTAGACGTAGGGAATCGTATCCATGGAATTGAAATGGAACCGTTCTCTATCGTACTCGCGGTTACCGGATCCAGTTCGATAGAAATGGTTCTCGCGGAGAGTTCTGCACCCTCTCGGTGAGTTAGCGACCAACAAGTCCTCGATGGCGTCCCTTCGAAGCGCGTCGGGAGACGCTGCAACGAGCCGCAACGCAGCCCGTCGTGCAAACTCGCGCAGTCCGGCATGCGGCCAACTCGTATCGGTAGCGATTCTCGCTAACTCGGGTGCCAGCTCCATGACGCTCTCCGGGGCGTCTCTCGCGACACGGGAGATGACCATCAGCGCCCAGACCTGCGCTGAGAGCCAAAGGAAAGGCAAAGCATCTGAACCGAAAGCGCCGCTGTCGTGGGTCATGCAACGATTGAGCAGCGCTCGGCCCATGGGCTCAGCGCTCTCGACCATCAGCGAACGCGCTGCGTGGGCTGCACGCCAGCGTGTGACTTTGTCTGGCGCGCCGAACAGCGAGCAAAGGAGCCCACTAAGTACCTCGGCACGCTCCTCTGAAATTTCCGGAACCTTGACCGGCTCTGGCTCGAACGCTTCGAGGGACCAAGCGAGGAGTGATGCTTGCTCGCCAGTCTTCAGGACGAGCGCGAGCTGGGAGGCAGTCACGAAGAGTGCTGAGGCGTCGAGGTGCTCCAACTTGCTGCTCGCAGCCCGAAGGACACTGCCGGCGGGGTCGTCAAGCAGAGCGAGCCTCAACAGCTTGCCGAGAGCCTTTTCAGCAACCTCTGGGTACCGCGTCAACTCACCGAAATGGGTTTCGAAGAAGCGAGCGATAGCCGCGCTTACGTGGGATTGCAGGTCTTGAGACCCTGTCCACTCTTGGGCGGCGGCACACAACGCTTCGAACACGTCTACGGCGTGAAAATTCGCGATCGGATGATCAGCGCGGATTGAGCCAAGGGTGTCGATAAGCTCAGACCGCCGGGATGGCACTACCGAATCGGCGACCCGCGCTAAGTACTCCGAGACACGACTTGATCCGAAGAGGTTCGCAAGTTCCCTGAGATCGGATTCTACAACTGCGGGATTGCCCACCCTCGCGCGCTCAACGATCTCGTCGGCCTGTCGTGCCCGCCGATCCCAGTCGGTCTCGCCCCCCTGCCATTCCCGGGTGTGAGCCGGCGTGTGTTCCTCTTCCTCGGTCGGCGAAATGTAGGCGTGCAACGCGGAGATCGTCGCCATGGATGAGACTCCTCGACCTTCGGCCCAGTCGAGGAGCGTTTGAGCGGCGCTAGACCGAGTGCCCGGCAGGAGGTCGCGACGAATACGCAAGCTAAGTGCGGCAAGTGCCGAGGTGAAGTCGGGACCTGGCGGCAGAAGATCAAGCAGTTCGGTAGCAACGTCGATCGCGCCGATCGCTTCGCCTGCAAGCAGGAGCAGGCTCATGGCCTGTACAGGCGTTAAGAAGCCCGTTCTGGCGAGCGGCCCAGCAACGACTGGAACGCTCTCGTGAAGGCCCATATGGCAGTCGTCCTCGAACCGCGCCACAAGCGCAAGTGCCGTCTGAGGATGAAGAATCGCGATTGCCGCAAGCGTCTTTCGCCACGGCAAGCGTTCGTCATCGCTCACACGGTTTCGGTATGCCACCAGCGCTTGAGCGGTCCGCCATGCGAGCGGTGCGGCGTCCGGTATCCCGGTGACATTCGCCGCGACCCGGGCATGCAATTCGAGTCGCCCTACGGCTTCGTCGTCGAGTCCTTCTGCTGCGCGAATCGCACGGGCATGGAGATCTCGCGCATGCTCGGCATCCACTGGGTCCACCATTGAACAGGCATCAAGCAGCGAATCGGCCTGTTGGCTGGCAGGCCACTCTTCCGCCTCTATGGCGACTGCTGCACGTTCCACGAGCTTCAAGGCCTCACGCTGGTATCGAGCGTCGTTCAAGAGCGGGCGGGCGGCAGCGAGCCAACAAGCAAAGGCGCTCCTGCCTGCGCGGCGCTCGCCGGCGTCGGAAGCAAGCCGCAACAATTCGATGTCAGTACCGTCGCATGCGAGCAAGGCGTCGGTAAACGCAGCGACCCAAATTGTGTGGTCGTAGTCGTGTTCGCGGCGGTATGCAGCTTGCTCTCGAAGTTCCCTCTGCAGTTGGTCTTCCCATTCGGCACGCAGTTCGGAAACCGGAGGGCGTAGAAGCAGCGCCCGAGCCCGGCTCGCGTAGACGCGAAGGTAGCGTCCAACGTTTTCGTGCATCTGGCGCCGCTCCGAGTCGACTCGGCTGGAGCCGCGGCGGTCGTCTCCCGGCTCGGTCACGCTCTTGGGCATCAACTCCTCGAGCTGAAGCTCCCGCCCTTGGATCGCAGCTCGCAGCGCCGCGACGCGAAGTGGAGCGCGGTACCAGTCGAGTCGGTCGAAGCTGCCCGGCGCACTAGTCGGTTGTGGCAACCGGAGAGCCTTGACGAGCGCCAGGATGCGACGTCGTCCGACTCCCACGTAGGCTGCCAGCTCGGCACATGCGGCAACCCACCAGCCATCGTCACTGCCGATAGACGGCTGGTCCTCCACAAGCTTTCTGACGATAGTGCGAACCGTCGAGGCTCTCGGAACGGCGCCGGCATTGAAGGCAGCTGCTGTCAATCGTCCGAGCACGTCCGCCGGCAATTCTTGCTTGGTGATAAAGGCACCAAGCTCGTCACCAGGTACGGTCCGCGCGAGTCTTCTAACGAGCGAGATCGCTGCATCAACGGCGAAGTCGGTTGGCCGCCACGAACTCAGGTACCTCGCGGCCTCTTCCGGACCACGGACGTGGAACCAAGCTTCGGCGAATGCGCCGACATCGTCGGCTTCGATCGGCCAGACGTCATCTTCCTCGTGTCGGCGGAGCAGCCACGCTTGTGCGGCACGACCCTCCTCTCGCGCGCGCTCAAGGTCACCCATGCTGGCGTACAGTCCTGCCAACCGCATATGGATGGGGCCCCGCCACTCCGGCTGAGCGGCAGTCGAGTACACCCGCATGACTGCTTCCGGGTCGCTGTAGCGCATCCCGAGATCCGGTCGCCGTCGCAGGATTTCGGTTACAGCCCCGTTTTGGCGGGCGGCTTCACCAGCGAGAACGACAAGCCGGCAGGCGGCTGCGCGATCTGCGACGTTGGCTGCATGCCGCATGGCAAGTGTGAGGCGACGGCGATATGTCTGCTGGCGAGCGAGCCCGTCTGCGACCGCCGACGGGCTTCCGCTCAGCGCGAGCGCTACAAGGTCAGCACCGCGTCCGGCGTTGTGCAAATGGTCGGCAACGACAGTTGCTGCATAGGCATCATCAGGTTGGGACAGAAACAAGTCGGCCAGTCGGCCGTGCGCTCGAGCCGCGTCGTCTTCTCCGACTCTGTCGCGCAGGAAGTTCGCGAAGTCCTCGTCTCGGAAGGAGATCACGCCGCCGTCGATCAAGACCCCAGGGACGAGATTTTCGCAAAACGCGTGCACGCGTGTGGCAGCCATCCCGGACACGGCTTGGAATCGGCTCGTAGTGAGCGGCTTCGTCAAGCAGACAAGCTCCGCCATGTGGTCCCGTGCTGCCGCCTCGTCTGGCGCGTGTGAGACCGCGGCAGCGAGCAGGTTCTCGAAGAGAGTGCTCGGCGTCAGGTCGGCTTGAGCAATTGCCTGGCTGGTCGACGTCGCCGAGTCGGCCCGGTTCTCGAAGAGGGCATAAAACTGGATCCGTGGGTTGCCTCTGCTGTTTTCGTGGAACGCTCGGGCCTCGTCATCGGTGGCGCTAGGGAAGCGCTCGCGCAGATACTGTCCTGAGGCTCGCTCATCGAACCCGTTCATCGTGACCTGAGTCACGCTAGGGGGCGCCTCGACAACGTTGCGCCGGCCCGTGCGACACGTGACGATCAGTCCCGCCCCTGCCGGAATAGGCTGAGCCCAGAGCCGGCGGAGAAAACAGTCCTCGTTGAAGAGTTGAGCTGCCGCCGCGCTGTTATCTGCTGCGTCGACCACCACAACCAGCTGTGCTCCTTGTTCCCCCAAGAGTCTCGCTGCGGCTTCGAGGCGCCGCTCGAGTTCTCGCCACAGGTCGTGCACCGATGTTGACGGCTGCACGAGCACTGGCAGACCGCAACGTGCTGCAATCTCGTTGCAGAGTTGCAGCGCAAACCGCAGGGGCGAGTGGCGTGCGGCCGCGGGAGTGTCGTAGTCACCGTCTCCGAAGCAGTCATACGTGATGACCACAGAGCCGCTCGGCAGCGCGTGCTCAAGCGCGAGCACCGTCGTCGTCTTGCCAACGCCAGCTGCGCCGTGTGCGAGGACCCGTCGATCCTCAGCGGCCAAGAGCTTGGCCGCGATGCGAGCGGCGTCTGGAGTCATCACGCGATGTGCGGGAGGCGTGAAGCGTGCCGGACATGGCAGGAGGTCTTCCTCAGATGCGACATCCAGCGCGGCGAGGACGTCGGCTCGCTCGATCGGCAAGCCCTCGCCCTCTGGCAGCCCACGGTGTCGGACCAAGTCAGCGAGTTTGAGCGAGGCGTGCCGGAGGTCCGCCATGACGTGATCGGCAAGCGCTGTGGTCACTCGGAGGCTCTGCTCGGCGCGGCTTTCCGACCCTGTATGGTCGAGATTGAGGACGCGCAGAAAGTCGGTAAACGCAAAGCTGCTCAGCCCCGACGCGTCGGACAGCTGCTGAATCTGCCTGCGTGCAGGTTCGCTCAACGCTCTCAGCAGGGCTGCGCGCGCGGCCCTTGCCGGATGCGCGTCAAGCCATTCCCTGGCGTCGGCCATCGCATCGGAGAGGCCGTCGGCACAGGGCATGTTGCTCACGAGTCGAATCTCGAGGCGCGCGAGGACTTCATCGCGTGTCCCCGTCCCCGAGACTGCAAGGGAGAGGTCGGCCAGGCGTGCGATGACCCCCTTCTTGCCTCGTGAGTTCTTCGCTGCCAACCGGGCTGCCGTCCAGCTGCGGTCCGGATGGCGATGGCTGTACTTGAGCTGCGAGATGACGACACGGCTGGCGCTTGCGAGCTCGGTGCCGCCATAGAACTCCGTCAGGTCCGCTCCCAGAAGCAGCTCCGGATCCACTCCATCCGGTGGAACCGGCGTGACGTCTTCCATGACGATGCGCTGAAGGCCGCTTGCTGCATCGAGAAAGGCCAAGACACGACGTACGGCCCACAAGACGTGGAACTCGTCGCCCGCAGACGACTCCCGAGCGCCTGGCAACGTGGTCGACACGTGCGGAAACCTAGCGTTCGCTGGGGATGCCGCGAGCCAGCTCAGAGATTCGGCAGGGAACAACCTTGTGGGCGTGAGCTAGCACAGTGGGTGGCAGCAAGCGCATCTCCGAGTACCGGCGCATCTTGAAAAATGGAGCACTAGCGTTCGCCGCTATGGTGCGCAAACGACCGGTGCAGAAGCTGACGGTGTCGCTTTTGAAGGACGACTGCTCCCGTGACGATGCCTTTCGCGACTGGGACGAGCTGGAGCCGTTCATGGTACCGGCGCTCGATCCCCAGCAAGAGTGCCTGTTCATCAAAGCCCGCCAGCCACATCCGCCAAGATGGACGAGATACCTCGCGGGGCACGTACAAGGTCCGCTCGAAGGACTCTTTGCTGCGTCGGCTGCCGCCGTGCTGCTGTTCGAGGCGGAGGGCCGGCTCTTCGCCGTGACGTTCGGACAAGGTCGTCACCTTCTCGAGCAGGAGGCATTCGAGAAGGACTTCGGGCTCAAGGTCGTTCTCAACTCGGTTGCTCCGGACCAGTTGAAAAGTGTCGACGCCAAGACAATCGACGAGACACCCGTTCACACCCGCCGGGACCTGAGCAAAGACTCGTCCTTTTCGGCGTTCGGGCTCGATCCGAGTCGCGACTTGCTGCGTGCGGTGACTGGCAGACCACGTGACACGGAACTCGCTCACCGCCTTGCCGGTTCCGACGCGCTGACGATCCACACGCGGGAGGAGTTGACGAAACTCCCAGAGCTGGGAGCGCGCCTCCTCGTTGCATATGGCGCCGACGACTACAAGGAGCACTTCGAGTTCATCGACTTCCTGCGTCCCGTAAGAGACAAGCTGCAGGTTGAGAGGCTGCAAGTGCTGCTGGTCGATGCTCTCCGAGGTCGCGACTGGACAGACGTTCACCTTGCGGCTCCGGAAACCATCGACTGGCAGGAGTTCGACGGATTCCGCTTCTCAACGCAGGCGTCCGATGACTCCGCCAATGATCCGAGCATTCGAACTTACATCGCGACTCGCGACGAAGATGTCGCCCTCGATGTCCTCAAGCACGACCGGTTGGCCGCCCTGCGGGCATCGGATGGCGAGGTGATGGCGAGCTGGCCGATCTACCGATGCATCGTGTTTCAAACGGAGCTCGACGGGTTCCTGTACGTGCTCTCAGATGGTGACTGGTTCCGGGTCGACCTGGACTATCGGACGAGACTCGAGGCCGAGGTGAGGGCGCTTCCGCTCTTCCACGGCATGCCCGACGCCGCGCCCGGCAGCAACGAGGACGCCTACAACCTTGAGGCTGCAAGGGCGATGGGCGCTGTGTGCCTCGACAAGAGATTCGTCTATGACGGCGGACCCGACAAGATGGAGATTTGCGACCTCCTCACCCGGGACGGTGCGCTGATTCATGTCAAGCATCGTGGGAGCTCCGCAACCCTCAGCCATCTCTTTTCTCAAGGCGTCAACAGCGCTGAGCGTCTCCTGACCGACGAGGACTTTCGGAAGAAGGCGGCCACAGTGATCCAGCGCGAGAGCAACGGCAACGGCCCAAGCTGGCCGCTTCATCGCCCCAGACCGGAGGACTACGAGATCGTGTTCGCTGTGATTACGCGAAGCACGCGCAGAACCCCGCTCACGCTGCCGTTCTTCAGTGTGGTCAGTCTTCGCGCTGCGGCAAAGACGCTGCAGGG
Organism: Conexibacter sp. CPCC 206217; assembly: GCF_030646165.1. GTDB lineage: Bacteria > Actinomycetota > Thermoleophilia > Solirubrobacterales > Solirubrobacteraceae > Conexibacter. Next base: position 86,363 of record NZ_JAUTDO010000015.1, read on the forward strand.
CTTCGGGTTCAAGGTTTCGACTGTCGCAGTTCGTGAATGTTGATCTCCGTTCGCGCCGAACTTGCTGGGCAGCGATGAGTCGCCGAACCGCCGCGACGTCGATCTGCACGTGAGGCAGATAGTCGGAGCGACGCTTCGGCTGTAGGAGGCGCCTAGGCACGTCGTAGTCGGGTTGAAGCCTGCTCCTTCGGGTTCAGGCTCGCCCGAGCGCGAGAGCGCGCTGCAGTCCGTCATCAACCTGCGCCATCAGCCATTCGGGCAGGGTGTCGATCTGCTGCTCGAGGGCGCCCCGGTCCACCGTCGCCATCTGCGTCACGTTGACGACCGAGTCCTTCGGAAGCCGCGTGGCCTCGGAAGGGATCGTGACGTTGCCGGGGAGACGGGCCAGCCGGGCGTTGGTCGTGATGACTGCGACAGTGACTGTCTTGAGGTTGGAGCGGTTGTAGGCGTCCGCGCTGACGATCAGCGCCGGCCGACGCAGAGCAGGCGCTGATCCGCGCGGCAGACCGAAGTCGACCCACCAGACTTCGCCGCGGCGCATCAGGCGCGGTCGTCTCGGATGAGCGCGGCGGCGGCGGCGTCGGTGAACGCGTGATCGTCGGGGAGGCCGGCGATCGCATCGTTGATCGCCGCGGTCGTGCCGTCGTCGTCGAGCGTGTCGAGCCACCGCTCGGCAGCGCGAGCGAAGAACTCGCTGCGGGAGACGCCGAGTCTTCTCGCCGCACCATCGACGCGATGGAAGGTCTCGTCGGGGACGGAGATCGCGGTCTTCATGACCAAGAGTATAACCGGGTAATACTCGACCTCGCGACTGGGACGGAGGCCGTTTGGTACCCAATCCTGGTACCCAACGCCCGCGCACCACCCAAGTTCGCCTCCCCCCAAAACGACGGAACCCCCGCATTTGCGGGGGTTCCGTTCCAATGGAGCTAGTCGGGCTCGAACCGACGACCTTCGCGCTGCCAGCGCGACGCTCTCCCAGCTGAGCTATAGCCCCGGGGGATCTGAAGTGTACAAGGCCCGCGCGCGGGATGGCGGGAGGTCCGCGGAGCCCTGGAGGAGGCGCGTCAGCGCTGGGGGATGAACTCCGGGACGTCGAGGTCGTCGTCGCTGCGGCGGTGGGTGCCGTTGCGCGGGGCGGGGTCGCGGCGGGAGCGGTCTGCGGCGCTGGAACGCTCGCGGCGGGGCGGCTCGACCGGGCCCGGGTCGACGTGGTCGATGTGGTTGGTCAGCTGGGTGTGGACCTTCAGGACGTCGCGCAGGAGGCGCTCGGCGTTGGCTCTCAGCGACCCGCCCAGCTCGCGCAGGTTCTCCGTCAGCTCCATGCCCTCGGCGCGGACCTCGCCGGCGACGACGCGGGCTTCGCTCGTCAGATCGCGGGCGCGGCGCTCGCCCTCGGCCGTCTTCTCGGCCGCCCAGGTCTCGGCGTCTCTGCGGATCTCGCGCGCCTCGTGTTCGGCGCGCGCTCTGATCTCGCCCGCCTCGGCGCCGGCCATCGTCTTCATCCGGGCGATCTCGCCTCTGGCCTCGCCGATCAGGCGCTCGGCGATTCTTCTCGCCTCGGCGATGATCTCGGCGGCTTCTTCCTCGGCCGCCGCGACACGGAAGTCGGCGGCGCGTCTGCCCTCCGCGATCCGCTCGCGCATCTTCTGCTCGGCGTCCTCGCGCAGCTTCGTCGCCGTGTCCTCGGCCGCGGAGATGATCGCGGCGACGCGGTTGGCGGAGACGGTGGCGGGGCCGCGCTGCGGTTTCGCGGTCGGCTCGGTGGGGGAAGACTCGGCGGCCATCGTGCGCATGGTAATCGGCCGGGCGTCGTCGTTCCTTCAACGTGGACGGGCGTCTCAGGCAGCCGCCACCACCTGTCGCCGCCCAACCACCACCAGCGCGCCGCCCAACACCGCAGCCAGCGCCACCCACGTCACCGCATAGCTCGTCGCGTCCGCGATCCCGCTCCCGGCCAGCGCGCCGACGACCTGTCCGCCGGCCCACACCAGGTTCACCAGCGCGAACGCCATGCCCTGCTCCAGTCCCGCGGCCGCCGCTCCGTCGGACAGCAGCGCCATCGCGGGCGTGTACAACGACCCGACGACGACGAACGACAGAACCACCAGCGGCGCCAGCGCCAGCGCCGACCCGGGCACCGTCAACAGCAGCATGCAGCCGACCGATCCCGCCAGGCTGATCCGCAACAGCGGCGCGCGGCCCACACGATCCGACGCCCGCCCGACGAACAGCTGCACGGCCGCCTCGATCGCCGCCGCCACCAGATACGTCGCGCCGACCGCCAACCCGCCGGCGCCCAGCCGGTCCAGCTCCAGCGGCGTCAGCACGTTCATCGCGCCGAACGCCAGCGCCGGCAACAGCACGAATGCCATCCCGGCCTGCACGGCGCGCAAGCCGACCGCATCTCTCACGCGCACGCGCGCGTGTGCAGCCAACAGCGCGGGCGGTGCCGGCAACCGCAGCGACAACCCCATCAGCAGCACGCCGATCACCGCGACCGCGCTGAACGGCACCTCCGGCCCGATCTGCCGCGCCAGCGTCCCCAGCACCGGCCCCAGCAGCACGCCCGCGACGCCGGCCACCATCGCCGCGCCGATCGTCTCGCCGCGTCTCTCGGCCGGCGCGACGCTGAGCAGCCAGCCCATCCCGCCCGCGTAGGAGCACGCGCCGCCGATCCCCTGCAGGAAGCGCGTCGCGTCGAGCACCAGCACGTCGCGGCCGAACGCGAAGCCGAGGCTCGCGACCGCCATCAGCGTCAACCCGAGCAGCACCGTCCGGCGCGGTCCCCAGCGCACGGCGAGCAGGCCGCTCGGCAGCGCCGCGAGCAGCGTTCCGGCCGCGTAGGCGGCGCCGAGCACGCCCGCCGCGGTGGTCGACAGGCCGTAGCGGTCGGCGTAGTCCGGCAGCAACGGCGTGATCGCCGCGTAGAACATCATGTCGACGAGCACGATCGTCCCGACGAGGAGCAGCAGCCGGCGCACCTGCTCACGGTAGCCTGTCCACTCCGATGAGCGATTTGCGCGAGCTGAGATACGAGCCGAAGGCGATCGAGCCGAAGTGGCAGCAGGTGTGGGCCGACGAGCAGACCTGGGAGGTCTCCAACGAGGACGACGGCCGAGACGGCTACTACGTGCTCGAGATGCTGCCCTACCCGAGCGGCGAGCCGCACATGGGGCACCTCAAGAACTACGCCCTCGGCGACGCCGTCGCGCACTACAACCGCCGCATCGGCCGCAAGGTCCTGCACCCGATGGGCTACGACGCGTTCGGCCTGCCGGCGGAGAACAACGCGATCAAGACGGGCGTCCATCCGCGCGAGGCGACCGCCGCCTCGATCGCCTCCTTCCAGCGCCAGTTCCGCGAGTGGGGCATCTCGATCGATTGGACGCGCGAGTTCGGCACGCACGAGCCGCGCTACTACAGATGGACCCAGTGGCTGTTCCTCCAGCTCTTCGAGCGCGGGCTCGCGTACAAGAGAGAGGGCGCGGTCAACTGGGACCCGGTCGAGGAGACCGTGCTCGCCAACGAGCAGGTCGTCGACGGCCGCGGCGAGCGTTCCGGCGCGCTGGTCGAGATCCGCCAGCTGGACCAGTGGTTCTTCCGCATCACCGACTACGCGGACCGCCTCCTGGACGACCTCGACTCGATCCAGTGGCCCGAGCACGTCAAGACGATGCAGCGCAACTGGATCGGTCGCTCGGTCGGCGCGCACGTCGTCTTCCACAACGCTGAGCTGGACAAGGACTACGAGGTCTTCACGACCCGTCCCGACACGCTCTTCGGCGCGACCTTCTTCGTCCTCTCGCCGCAGCACCCCGACGTGCTGAGACTGGCCGCGGGGACCGAGCACGAGCAGGCCGTCGACGACTACGTCAGACACGCGCTGACCGAGTCCAACAAGGAGCACGGAGCCTCCGACAAGGCGAAGACCGGCGTGCCGCTCGGCCGCAGCGTGATCAACCCCGTCAACGGCGAGGCGATCCCGATGTGGGTCGCCGACTACGTGCTGATGGAGTACGGCACCGGCGCGATCATGGCCGTCCCCGCGCACGACTCGCGCGACTTCGAGTTCGCAGAGGTCCACCGCCTGCCGATCCGCCGCGTGATCGAGGATCCGTCCGGCTCCGACGAGCTGCCCTACAGCGGCGACGGCCCGCTCGTGAACTCCAACCCGGAGTTCGACGGCACGCCCAACCGCGAGGCGCTGGAGCGGATCGTCGAATGGCTCGACGGCGACGGCAGAGGCAGAAGAGCGATCAACTACCGCCTGCGCGACTGGCTCGTCTCACGCCAGCGCTACTGGGGCTGCCCGATCCCGATCGTCTACTGCGAAGAGCACGGCGCGGTCGCGGTGCCGGCGGATCAGCTGCCGGTCGAGCTGCCCGACGTGACCGACTACAAGCCGAGAGGCAAGTCCCCGTTGGCCGCGGTCGAGGACTGGGTCGCGACGACCTGCCCGACGTGCGGCGGGCCGGCCCGGCGCGAGACGGACACGATGGACACGTTCGTCGACTCGTCCTGGTACTTCCTGCGCTACACCGACGCGAACAACGACACGGCCGCGTGGGACCGCGCGGTGACCGATCGCTGGATGCCGGTCGACCAGTACATCGGCGGCGTCGAGCACGCGATCCTGCACCTGCTGTACGCGCGCTTCTTCACCAAGGCCTTCCACGACATCGGCCTGCTGAGCGCCGACGAGCCGTTCCAGGCGCTCTTCACGCAGGGCATGATCACGCGCGACGGCGCGAAGATGTCGAAGTCGAAGGGCAACGTGATCAGCCCCGCGACGTACGTCGACAGATACGGCGTCGACACCGCCCGCTGCTACGTGCTCTTCATCGGCCCGCCCGACCAGGACGCCGACTGGTCCGACGAGGGCGTCGAGGGCGTGCACCGCTTCCTCGCGCGGCTGTGGCGCCTGGGCATGGAGGTCGGCCGCGGCCCGGCGGACTCGCCGTCGGCCGGCGCGTTCGCCAACGACGCCGACGCGGCGCTGACGCGCAAGGCGCACTGGGCGATCGACAAGGTGACGAGCGACATGGGCGGCCGCTTCGCCTTCAACACGGCGATCTCGGCCGTGATGGAGCTGGTCAACGAGGCCTACCGCCACCGCGAGGGCGCCTCTCCGGAGGTGCTGCGCTTCGCTGCCGCGACCGGCGCCTCGCTGATCTTCCCGTTCGCCCCGCACACCGCGTCCGAGGTCTACGAGACCGCGACCGGGCTGCGCGTCTGGGAGCAGCAGTGGCCCGTCGCCGACCCCGCGATGCTCGTCGCCGACACGTTCGAGCTGGTCGCGCAGGTCAACGGCAAGGTGCGCGAGCGGCTGACGGCGCCGGCGGACGCGACGAAGGAGCAGCTGGAAGCGCTGGCCCGATCCGCGCCCAACGTGCAGGCGCACGTCGACGGCAGAGACGTCGTAAAGGTGATCGTCGTCCCGGGCAAGCTCGTCAACATCGTCGTTCGCTAGGCGCGGGCGAGTGCGGCGGCGCGACGGCGGCGGCGGGGCGGGCTTGAGCGAGCGGAGCGCCTCGGGCGCGTCCAATCGCTCGTCGCCGCTGCGGTGGCCGTCATGAGCGCGCTGAGAGCGACCGGCGGCGAGGGCGGCGGGGCGCGCCCGCTCGACCGGCCGCACGTCGCGGTGGTCGGCGGCAGCGACGCGGGCGCGGTCGAGCGGGCGCAGGCGTTCTCCGTCGGCGAGGCGCTCGCGCGCGCGGGAGCTGTCGTCGTCTGCGGCGGCGGGGGCGGCGTGATGGAGGAGGCGTGCCGTGGGGCGCGCCTCTTCGCGGACGGGATCGACGGCGCGGGCCGCGGCGGCCGGATGGACGTCGCGACGATCGGGATCCTGCCGGGACCCGACCGCACCGCCGCGAACCCGTACGTGGACGTGGCGATCCCGACCGGCATCGGCGAGCTGCGCAACGGACTGATCGTGCGCGCGGCAGATGCGCTGATCGCAGTCGGCGGCGCGTTCGGCACGCTGTCGGAGATCGCGCTCGCGCTGCAGGCGGGCAAGACGGTGGTCGGACTCGGCACGTGGGAGCTGGCCCGCGACGGTCTGCGCGACGAGGCGATCGTCATCGCGCCCGACGCAACAGCCGCGGTGCGAATCGCGCTCGCCGCTGCGCAATTGCGTAGCGATCACGCGTAGCGCTGTGACAGCGATCGGCCGTAGCGTGCCGGACCGTGCCGCAGCCGACCAAGCCCCAGCTCGCCATCTACGCAGCCCTCGCGATCGCCGTTCTGCTGATCGGCGCGCGGTTTCTGCGGACGAGTGAGGGTGGGGGCGGGGTTGGCGACGTCAGCGCCGCTGCTCCGCTCCCAGACGGTGGCGGCCTCGGGGCGCCCGACGGGAACGGCTCCGCTCCCGCCATCGAGGAGGAACCGAGAGAAGCCGGTGTCGTCGTCGACGTCAAGGGCGCGGTCCGGCGGCCGGGCGTCTACCGACTGCAGGGCGATGCCCGCGCGCTCGACGCCGTACGACGTGCCGGCGGCCTCAGCGCGCGTGCCGACCGCCGCGGAGTGAACCTCGCGGCGAGAGTCGTCGATGGCGGGGAGGTCGTCGTACCGCGCAGGGGCGAGCGAGTGGCTGTCGGTGGCGGGAGCGTCGCCGGAGCCGTGCCGGGCGCTGGCGCGCCCCCCGCCGCGGCCGCGGACGGTGCGGCGGTGCCCGGTCAGCCGCTCCAGATCGACCTCAACACGGCGACCGCACAGGAGCTGGAAGTGCTCGACGGCGTCGGCCCCGCGACGGCCGCGAAGATCGTCGCGTACCGCGAACAGAACGGCGGCATCGGCTCGATCGACGAGCTGGACGAGGTCTCCGGCATCGGCGAGGCGAAGCTGGCCGCGATACGCGCGCAACTGGGCAGATGAGCGCGACGGGCGCGCTCGAGGAGCTGCGCCGGCATCCGCGTCACCTGGTGCTGGGCGGACTGGTCGCCGGTCTGCTCGCCGTGCCACTCCCGCCACGAGCGATTCTCCTGCTCGCACTCGCCGCGGCCGCGCTCGCCGGTCGCAGCGGTCTGGCTCTGCTCGCCGCGACGGCGGTGCTCGCCGGCGCGATCGGCGGCCAACTGCGCCTCGCCGCGCTCGATCGCACTCAGCTCCCGCCCCTGATCGGCCGAACCGTCGCGGCCGACGTGACCCTGCTCGAACAGCCGCGTCCGGTGCAATACGGCAGCACCGTGCTGGTGCAGTTGCGGGCGCTCGCTTCAGAAGGCCACTACGTCGACGGCGCCGGCGAGCGCGTGATGGTGCGCATCCGAGAGGCGATCGCTTGGCCGGCGGCGGCGACCGGCGCGGTCGTGCGGGTGAAGGGGCGGCTGCGGGCGCTCGGGCCGTTCGAGCAGCACTATGCGCGCAAGGGTGCGCATGCGGCGATCACGATCGACGCGGCGGCACCGACCGGCGCGCGGCGCGGCGGGGCGTGGGGACTCGTGGACGAGATCCGCGGTCGCGCGGAGCACGCCCTGTCGCAAGGGTTGCAACGGCCGCAGGCCGCGCTGCTGCGCGGCATGGTGCTCGGCCAGGACGAGGCGCTGAGCGAGCGCACGCGCGACGAGTTCCGGGCGTCGGGTCTCAGCCATATCTTGGCTGCCTCCGGACAGAACGTCGCGCTGCTGCTTGCGCTCGCCCTCCCGCTGCTGACCGTCGCGGGGCTCGGGTTGCGACCGCGTCTGAGCGCCGCGCTCGCGCTGATCGCGCTCTACGTTCCGCTTGCCGGCGGCGGACCGTCGATCCAGCGCGCGGGCGTGATGGGCGCTGCGACGACGGTCGCGGCACTCGCCGGTCGAGCGGCGTCGCGGTGGTACGCGCTGCTGCTGGCGGCCGCGGCGACGCTCGCGCTCAACCCGCGCGCCAGCGGCGATCCCGGCTGGCAGCTCAGCTTCGTCGCGGTCGTCGCGATCGCACTCGCCACGCCGGCGCTCAGCGCGCGCTTGCGCAGACGCCGCGTCCCGGTGGCTGTCGCGGATGCCGCGGCGATGTCGCTCGCCGCGACGCTCGGGACCGCGCCCTTGCTCGCGCTCCACTTCGAGCAGCTCTCGCTCGTCTCGCTGCCCGCGAACATGCTCGCGGCCGCCGCGATCGCGCCGATCATGTGGCTCGGGATGCTCGCCGCGGCGCTCGGTCAGCTCGCCGCCCCGCTCGCGCTCCCGCTCAACCTCCTGAACGCGTTCCTGCTCGGCTTCGTCGGCGCAGTCGCCCACACCGCCGCCGCGATCCCGCACGCGAACCTCAGAGTCGGCCTGCCCGGACCGGTCGCGCTCGCGACCGTCTACGCGGTGCTCGCTGGGCTCGTCGTGCTGGTGCGCCGCAGGCGCCCGCCACCCGACCCGGCGCGCGATCGACGGCGTCGCCGATGACCGGCAGCTCAGGTGCGCGCCGATCCGCCGCCGATCCGCTCCAGGAACGGGGTGAGGATCTCCGGTACCGCCTCCTCGGCGAACGCGATCCCCTCGCCCTCGGCGACGTCGATGACCTCGTAGCCGCCGCTGCCCGCCGCGGTCGTCGCGGTCAGCGTCATCAGCCCGACGCGGCGCTGGAAGAACGAGCGGCGCACGTTCCAGCCGATCACGCCGTCGCGTCTGAGCGCGTGCGTGCGGCGCACGAAGGTGCCCTGACGCGTCACGAGGTAGCGGCCGGCGACCTGGTGGCCGAGCGAGCGATACGCGTCGCGGCCCAGCAGCAGCGCCGGCCACACCAGTGCCAAGCCGACGATCCACCACCAGTCGGCGATCACGTCGAGCACAGGTCCCAGCAGCACGAGCGCCGCGATCGGCAGCGCCGCGCCCGCGACGGCGCGGTTGTAGCGTCGCCGCAACGCCGCGGCGGGATGCGCACGCAGTTCGCTGGCGCGCATGCTCGAAGCGGGCCGGTCCGTCGGTGCAGCGAGCGGCTCCTCCAGCACCTCGGCGACGATCCGGTCCGCCTCGATGTGCGGGACGTTCGGGAGCAGAGCGTCGGCGCGAGCCGCTCTGCCGTCGTTGCCGGACCGCAGTCCGCTGACGATGGCGCGGACGCTTGCGCCGCCGACGGCGCGCTGCGGCAGCGGTTCGGAGATCGTGATCCCGCGCAGGCGGCGCTGCTCGATCGAGATCGAGCGTGCGGTCAGCAGGCCGCGCCGGACGTGGAGCGTGCCGCCCGGCTCGCGCGCGAGACGGAAGTCCCACCAGCTCTCGAGGAACTGCGCGCTCGCGCCGACGGCACCGATCAGCAGCAGGCCGATGGCGACGGCGAGCACGAGCAGCACGATCTGCCACACCGGCGCGCTGTCGGCGCGGTGGACCGAGTCGACAGCGGCGCCCTCGACGACGTCGCGCACGCTGTCCTGTATCCCGAACTGGTCGAGCGTGTTGACGAGCGCCCCGAACCCGATCACCGGCAGCACGAGCGTCCACGGCGAAAGCAGGTGATACGGCAGCCACCGCAGGCGCAGGCGCGCCAGGATCGCTCCATCTGGCTCGTCGGCGGTGTCGGCCGTGACGCCGTCGCGCGCGTGGGGTCCCGCCAGGCTGCCCGTCGGCGAGTCGCTCGCAGCGAGGACGCCCGCATGCGAGCCTCCCGCCGCGGGGCCGCTCGCGTCCGCAGATCCCGACGCCACGCCACGTTCCAGCAACGCCCGGCGCAGACGCGCCGCCTCGTCGACTGGCACGGCGTCGAGCTTCAACCGCTTCTGCTCGCGGCTGCCCGTGCCGATCTCGACGGTCGAGATCCCGAACGCGCGCTGCAGCGGCTTGGCGGTGAGGTTGACGGTGCGCACGCGGTCGCGCGGGACCGACAGCTCGCTGCGCTGCAGCAGGCCCGATCTCAGCTCGACGCGCTCGTCGCTGACGCGGTATCGCGTCGTCACCCACGTCAGCGCGTCGCGCGCGGCCGACAGTGCAGCGCCGCCGGCGATGAACGCGATCGTGATCTTGACCGTGCTGTCGAGCGCGCCGCCGAGCACCAGCACGAGCGCGATCGGGGCGAGCGCGCCGGCCAGTCGCACGACGTGCAGTGCCAACACCCGTGCGGCGAGCTGCCGCCAGCCGTCGTCGACGACACGCTTCGCGCCGGCGCCGTTCTCGCCGGGCAGCGCCGGTTCCCTGCCCTCGCTCACGTCGCGTCGCCCGGGATCGCCTGGGTCGTCTCGGTCAGGCGGTGCACGACCTCGACGGCGAGCGTGCGGTCGAGGCCGTCGATCTTGATCTCGCCCTTCGAGGAGGCGGTCGTCACCGTTACAGAGGCGAGGCCGAAGAGTTGTTGCAGCGGGCCGCGCTGGGTGTCGATCGTCTGCACGCGCGAGAGCGGAGCGACGCGCCATTCCTGCAGCACCCAGCCGGACGCGGCGTAGACGGCCTCGGGTGTCGTCTCCCAGCGGTGCACGTGGTAGCGCCAACGCGGCATCACGATCACGTAGACGACGCCGCCGATCGCGACGATCGCGAAGACGAAACGAAGCCAGTCGCGCGCGTCCGCCAGCAGCACGTAGCCGACGACGATCGCGGCGAGCAGCGGCACCACGTGCGCCAGCGCCTGCGTCGTCCACCAGCGCACCGCGCGCGGGTCGACGCGGTTGCGCGGCGGGCGCAGGCGCAGCTCTGGCTCCATCGCAGCAACCTACCGGGCGCACGCGCGGGGGCGGGTGCGGGCAGCCCCCGGAGCGCCCGCGTCACCAACTAGACTCGCCAGCCGTGCCGCCCAGCTTCAAGCCCGCGTACCTGATCTACGGCGACGACCATGGTCGCCTGGCCGAGCGGCGCGCGAGATTGCGCGCGCTGGCGGAGCGCGAGAGCGGGTCGCAGGGGACAGAGGTCTTCGAGGGCGACGCCGCCACCTCGGAGGCGGTCGCCGGGGCGCTGTCGGCGATGACGTTCGCGATGGGGCGCCGCTTCATCATCGTGGACGGGGTCGAGCGCTGGAAGGCCGCCGACATGAGACTGCTGGAACCGTCGCTGAAGGCGCTCCCGCCCGACACGACGGTCGTCTTCTTCGGTCGCGAAGAGGGGCGCACGAAGATCCCCGAGAGATTGATCGCAGCGGTCAGAGCGGCCGGCGGCGACATCAGCACCGAGCTGACCGTCAAGCCGTGGGAGTTGCCGAGATGGGCGGTCGGGCAGGCGAGAGCGCTCGGGTTGGAGCTGCATCCCGCCGCCGCGAGAGCGCTTGTCGCGCACGTCGGCGAACGCCAGCAGCGGCTGCTGCGCGAGCTGGAGAAGCTGGCGCTGGAGCTGGGGGAGGGCGCGCGGATAGACCTCGACCAGATCGACGAGATCACCGCCAGCTCGGCCGAGCGCAAGAGCTGGACGCTCGCCGACGCGCTCGTCGCGCGCGACGGCGCCGCCGCCACGCGCTCCTACCTGGAGCTGCGCGAGCAGGGCGAGCGGCTCGCCGGGCTGCTCTACACGATCGCCCGCCGCCTGCGTGACGCGCTCGACGTCGCCGAGCGGTTGGAGTCGGGCGAGTCGGTGGCGCAGGTGCGTCGCGGGCTGCGGATGCCGCCGAAGATCGCCGAGCGCTTCATCGCCGACGTGCAGCGCACCGACGTAGGCGGTCTGCGCGCCGCGATCACGATCGTCGCCGACCTGGAATTGGCCTCCCGCGGCGGCGCCGGCTCGAAGCTCAGCGAAGACACGCTCGCGATCGAAGCGATCGCCCGCATCGCGGCCTGATCCCGGCGACGACGAAAGACCCGCTCGCGCGGGCCTTCGCCGTTCCTGCTGGTACGTGCCGAAACACGCAAACGGGCCGCGCAGAACGCAGCCCGTCGTGATGGTTGAAGGAAGGAGCGGGTCCTACGCGTCAGTACCGCTACCCGCAAGAATGCGGGCGGCACGCGACTTCTTGCGCGCGCCGTTGTTGCGGTGGAGCGCGCCGCGCTTGACGGCCTTGTCGATCGTCTGGACCAGTTCACGGTGCACCGGAGCGGCGTCCGTTCTTTCGTCACCCGAGACGACTGCCTCGAGACGACGGAAGTAGGTCTTGATCTTCGACGTGTAGCGGCGGTTTTCGAGCCGCTCACGCTCAGCGCGGAGGATGCGCTTCTTCTGGGAGTGGATGTTGGCCATAAGGTTTCGGTCACGGTCAGGGCCGCGACGGCGTCGTACTATAGCGCGCTCGTGACCGCCGAGACAGCTGACGAACCCACCGCCGCGCAGGCCGGCACCGAGCAGGCCCGCCGCGGCCGCCGCGCACGCAACACGATCATCTTCTCGGCAGCCACCGGGCTGTCGCGGATAGCGGGTCTGATCCGCGAGATCGTCGCCTCCAGCTACTTCGGCACGAGCGGCGCGTTCTCGGCCTTCACGATCGCGTTCCAGGTCCCCAACCTGGTCCGCAGCCTCTTCGCCGACGCTGCCCTCTCGGCCGCGTTCGTGCCGGTGTTCACCGAACTGCTGGAAAGAAGACAGCAGAGAGAGGCGTTCCGGCTCGCCTCGACGCTGGCGCTCGTGATCCTGTGCGCTCTGGGGGCGATCACCGCCCTCTTCGTGCTCGGCGCCGGCCTGATCATGCCGCTGTTCACGAGCTCGACGTTCGACGCGCATCTGGACTCGCTGACGATCGGCCTCAGCCAGGTGCTGTTCCCGATCGTGGTGCTGCTCGGGATCAACGGGCTCGTCGTCGGAATCCTCAATACGTACGACCACTTCACGATCCCCGCGATCGCTCCGCTGGTCTGGAACGTCGTGATCATCGCCGTGCTGATCTTCGGCCGCTCGTTCTTCAGAGGCGATCAGCAGATGTATGCGTACGCCGCTGGCGTGCTGCTCGGCACGATCGTCCAGCTGGGGATGTCGGTGGCGGTGTTGCCGCGCGTCGGCTTCAGATTCCAGCTCGCCTTCGACTGGCGCGACGCGCGCATCCTGCAGGTCTTCAAGCTGATGCTGCCGGTCACGATCAGCCTCGGCATCATCAACTTCGACCTGCTGATCAACTCCTCGCTCGGCACGCTCGTGAGCGAGGAGGCACCGCGCGCGATCGACGCCGCGTTCCGCATCTACATGCTCCCGCAGGGCATGTTCAGCGTCGCCGTCGCGACGGTCCTGTTCCCCGTCCTCAGCCGCTACGCCGCCCGCAAGGACATCGACGGGCTGCGCGCCACGATGGCCAGCGGGATGCGGCTGATCTGGCTGCTGCTGACGCCCGCGGCGGCCGTCACGCTGGTGCTGGCGGAGCCGATCACGCGGCTCGTCTACCAGCGCGGCGCCTTCGACGACAACTCGACCGAGCTGGTCTCGAGCGCCCTCTTCTGGTTCTCCTTCAGCCTCCCGTTCTCGGGCCTGAACCTGCTGCTGTCGCGCACGTTCTTCTCGCTGCAGCGGCCGTGGATGCCGACCGCGCTGTCGCTCGGCTCACTCGTCGTGAACGTGATCGTCAGCCTCGCGCTCTACAAGCCGTACGGCGTCGCCGGCCTCGTGATCGGCACGGTCGTCTCCAACATCGCGATGGCGGGCGGCCAGCTGTGGGGGATCCGGCGGCTGCTCGGCGGCCGGGTCGACGGCGCCGCGACGCTGAAGTCGATGATGAGAGTCACCGCGGCCTCGGCGCTGATGGGCGCGGCCGCGCTGTTCGTCTGGTGGGGCCTGGACGGCGCGCTCGGCCGCTCGCTGCCGGCGCAGATCATCAGCGTCGGGATGGCGATCGCGGCCGCGGTGGCGTTCTACGTCGCGGCGATCCTGCACTGGCGCGAGCCCGAGGGCCAGATGATCTACAGAATGGCGGCCGGCCGGCTCGCCGGGCGGCGCAGAAAGCCGAAGCGCCGCGTGCCGCCGCCGCGTCCGCGCGCGCCGCGGCAGCCGCGCCGCCAGGGGCCGCCGCGCCGCCAG
>NZ_JAUTDO010000016.1 GCF_030646165.1 Conexibacter sp. CPCC 206217
TCGAGAAGAAGCTCAGCAACGACCAGATGCTGCAGATCGCCGGCTCGCTCACCCGCCTCGGCAGATAGCGTCAGGCGGCTTGCGGCAGCGCCGCCGCGCGCGCTCGGATCGGACCTGTCCGGCGGCCTAGTAGGCTTCGCGACCGCATGAGCCAGGAACAGCAGCGCGAACCGATCGCCGTGATCGGCACCGGCTACGTAGGACTCGTGACCGCCGCCGGCTTCGCCGAGCTCGGCAACGAGGTCTGGTGCGTCGACATCGACGCCGCCAAGATCGACCGCCTCGAGCGCGGTGAGATCCCGATCTACGAGCCCGGACTCGCCGAGTCGATCGCCGCCAACAGACACCTTCTGCACTTTTCGACGGACCTCGCACCGGCGTTGGAGCACGCCCGGCTGCTGTTCGTCGCGGTCGGCACGCCGCCGACCTATTCGGGGGACGCCGACCTGTCCGCGGTGCACGCGGTCGTCGACGCGATGCCGGCGTCGGACCGTCACGCGCTCGTGATGAAGTCGACCGTCCCGGTCGGCACCGGCGAGTCGATCAAGCGCGCCTTCGCCGCCCGCGGCAAGGACGGCTTCCGCTACGTCTCCTGCCCCGAGTTCCTCAAGGAGGGCTCGGCGCTGGCGGACTTCCGCAACCCGGACCGGGTCGTCGTCGGCGACGAGGGCGACTGGGCGGGCGACGCGGTCGTCGACCTCTACGCGCCGCTGCAGGCGCCGCTGGTGCGCACCGACGTGCGCAGCGCGGAGATGGTCAAGCTCGCCTCCAACGCCTTCCTCGCGACGAAGATCTCGTTCATCAACGAGATCGCCAACGTCTGCGAGGAGACCGGCGCCGACGTCGAGGAGGTCGCGCGCGGCATGGGCCTCGACGACCGCATCGGGCAGAAGTTCCTGCGCCCGGGGATCGGCTTCGGCGGCTCCTGCTTCCCGAAGGACGTCAGCGCGCTGAAGCTGCTGGCCGGCAACTCCGGCTACCACTTCCAGCTCCTCAACGCGGTGATCGAGGTCAACGAGCTGCAGAAGCGGCGCGTGATCAGAAAGCTGCAGAAGCACCTCGGCACGCTCGTCGGCAAGCGCATCACGCTGCTCGGCCTCGCCTTCAAGGCGAACACCGACGACATGCGCGAGGCCTCGTCGCTGGTGCTCGCGTCGCGCCTGCAGGGCGAGGGCGCGGTCGTCGCGGCCTACGACCCGCTTGCAGCGGAGGAGGCCAGCAAGCTGATGCCGCGCGTCGAGTTCGCCGACTCCGCGATCGGCGCGCTGGAGGGCGCCGACGCGGCCGTGCTGGTGACCGAATGGCCCGAGTTCCGCGAGCTCGACTGGACCGTCGCCGGGCAGCAGATGGCCGGCAGACTCGTGATCGACGGACGCAACCACCTCGATCCGGACGTCGTGCGCGGCGCCGGCTTCGACTACGAAGGCGTCGGGCGGAGCGGCTCGTGAACGTCGCCTCGCCACGACGCCAGAGGAGAGTGTGCGGATGC
Source organism: Conexibacter sp. CPCC 206217 (assembly GCF_030646165.1). Lineage (GTDB taxonomy): Bacteria > Actinomycetota > Thermoleophilia > Solirubrobacterales > Solirubrobacteraceae > Conexibacter. The sequence goes on from NZ_JAUTDO010000016.1 coordinate 1,490, forward strand.
AGGCGCTGATCCTGGCCGGTGGCGAGGGAACGCGGCTGCGGCCGCTGACCGCGACGGTCCCGAAGCCGGTCGTCCCGTTGGTCGACCGTCCCTTCATCGCGTTCATGCTGGAGTGGCTGAAGCGCCACGGCGTCGACGACGCCGTCATCTCGTGCGGCTTCCTCGCCTCCGGCGTGCGCAACGTGCTCGGCGACGGCAGCGCCTACGGCGTGCGCCTGCGCTACGTCGAGGAGCCGAGACCGCTCGGCACCGGCGGCGCGATCAAGTTCGCCGAGTCGCTGCTGGAGGAGCGCGTGCTCGTGCTCAACGGCGACGTGCTGACCGACATAGACCTGACCGAGCAGATCGCGCAGCACGAGCGCACCGGCGCGAAGCTGACGCTCGCGCTGATCGGCGTCGACGACCCGTCGGCGTACGGCCTCGTGAGACTGAACGGCGACAACAGCGTGCGCGCCTTCCTGGAGAAGCCGAGCCCGGACCAGATCGACACGAACCTCGTCAACGCCGGCGCCTACGTGCTGGAGCGCTCGGTGCTCGACGGGATCCCCGCCGGGCGCAACGTCTCGATCGAGCGCGAGGTCTTCCCGACGCTCGTCGACAACGGCCTCTACGGCTACGAGTCGAGCGGCTACTGGCTCGACATCGGCACGCCGGAGCGCTACCTGCAGGCGACGCACGACATCCTCGACGGCGCCGTCAAGACGTCGGTGCCGGACGGCTACGACGGCCGCAGCGTCGCGCTCGGCAGCGGCACGACGGTCGAGGGCCGGCTGGTCGGGCCCGCGCACGTCGGCGACGGCGTGACGATCGCCAGAGGCGCGCTCGTCAGCGGTCGAACCGTGCTGGGCCGCAACGTCTCGATCGGTGCGGGCGCGCACGTCGACGGGGCGGTCGTGCTCGACGGCGCGGTCGTCGGCGCCAACACCAGCATCACGCACGCGATCGTCGGGCCGGGCGTTCAGCTCGGCGCCAGCTGTCGCGTCGGCAAGGGCGTCGTGCTCGGCGAAGGCGTCGTGCTCGGTGCCGAGAACCACCTGGAGGCGGGCGCCCGCCTGTTCCCGAACGTGTCCCTTCCCGACGGAGCGATCAAGTTTTGAGCCAACTCACGCGTGAGGCCGTCGAGGCCGTTGACGCCAGCAAGCAGATCGACGACCTGCTCGGGCTTCCCGAGCACCTGCGCGACGCGCTCTGGCGCGTCGAGTCGGCGAGACTGCAGGAGCACGACGCGCCCGGCGGCTTCATCGTCGCCGGCATGGGCGGTTCGGCGATCGGCGGCGCGCTCGCCGCGGCCGTCCTCGGCGACCGCGCCTCGCGCCCGATCGCCGTCGCGCGCGACTACGGCCTGCCGGCCTGGACGACGCACGAGTCGACCGTCCTGTGCGCCAGCTACTCCGGCAACACGGAGGAGACGCTCGCGGCCTACGAGGCGGCCGGCGTGATCGGCGCGCAGCGGATCGTCGCGACGACCGGCGGCAAGCTCGCCGCCGCCGCGCGCGCCGACGACGTGCCGGTGATCCCGCTGCCGGGGATGTTCCAGCCGCGCGTCGCGGTCGGCTACATGCTCGTGATCGCGCTCGAGGTCGCCGCGCTGTGCGGTGCCGCCGAGTCGCTGCACTCCGAGATCGACGTCGCCGCCGCGCATCTGGAGACGCTCGTGAAGGAGTGGGGTCCCGACGGCGCGGAGGACTCGCTCGCGAAGGAGATCGCCCGCGGCGTGCAGGGCACGATCACGCAGATCGCGGGCGCCGGCCTGACGGCGCCGATCGCCTACCGCTGGAAGACGCAGCTGAACGAGAACGCGAAGGTTCCCGCGTTCGCGTCGGAGCTGCCCGAGCTGAACCACAACGAGCTCGTCGGCTGGCAGGGCGCGGCCGAGCTGGGCCGCTTCAGCGCCGTCTTCCTCGACGACTCCGACCTGCACCCGCGCGTGCGCCAGCGGATCGAGCTGACGCGCGGCCTGATCAGCAACAACGCCGCGGCCTCGTACCGCGTCGAGGGACGCGGCGAGACGCGCGTCGAGCGACTCGTCTCGCTCGTCCTGCTGGGCGACCTCGTCTCGCTCTACACGGCCGTGCTGAGCGGCATCGACCCGACGCCGGTCGAGGCGATCGAGCGGCTCAAAGTCGTGCTCGCGGGCGGCTGAACTCGCCGCCGTGGCAGCGTGCCGCGCCGGCGGCACGCTGCCGCCTCACCAAAACCTTGACACGCCTCTGGTAAGGTTGGCGCCGCCGATGACGACGGACGCCCTCACGATCCACGAGTCCGCGGAGACGACCGGCTGGTCGCCCCGCATGCTGCGCTACATCGAGCGCAGCGGCCTCGTCGTCCCGGCGCGCTCCGCGTCCGGCTACCGCCTCTACGGCGCCGCCGAGCTGCAGCGCCTGCGCACGCTGCGCGAGCTGCTGCAGCGCTTCGAGCTGGGACTGTCCGACGTCGTCTTCGCGCTGCGCCTCGGCCACGACGCCGAGCTGCGCGGCGCGGTCGAGGAATGGCTCGAAGCAGAGCCCGCCAAGCCCGAGCACGTCGCCGCGAGCGACTGGCTCGACTGGGAGCAGGACAAGCATCAGAAGCTGCTCGCGGCCGCCGTCAGCGCGCCGCCCACCATCGCCACTGAACACACCGGAGGAAGCACGGGATGACCGCCACGTCCACTCAGCACGATTTCAAGGTCGCCGATCTCTCGCTCGCCGCGTTCGGGCGCAAGGAGATCCAGCTGGCCGAGCACGAGATGCCCGGCCTGATGTCGATCCGCGAGGAGTTCGCCGCCGCGCAGCCGCTCAAGGGCGCGCGCATCATGGGCTCCCTGCACATGACGATCCAGACCGCCGTGCTGATCGAGACGCTGACCGCGCTCGGCGCCGAGGTCCGCTGGGTCTCCTGCAACATCTTCAGCACGCAGGACCACGCTGCTGCCGCCGTCGCCGTCGGTCCTGACGGCACGCCCGAGGATCCGAAGGGCATCCCCGTCTTCGCCTGGAAGGGCGAGACGCTGGAGGAGTACTGGTGGTGCACGGAGCAGGCGCTGACGTGGCCCGGCGCCGACGGGCCCAACATGATCCTCGACGACGGCGGCGACGCCACGATGCTCGTGCACAAGGGCACCGAGTTCGAGGCCGCCGGCGCCGTGCCGGACCCCTCGACGGCCGAGTCGGAGGAGTTCACGGTCTTCCTGACGCTGCTGCAGCGCACGCTCGGCGAGGATCCGCAGAAGTGGACCAAGATCGGCCAGGGCATCAGAGGCGTCACCGAGGAGACGACCACCGGCGTCCACCGTCTCTACGAGATGACCGAGGCCGGCACGCTGCTGTTCCCGGCGATCAACGTCAACGACTCCGTCACGAAGTCGAAGTTCGACAACCTCTACGGCTGCCGCCACTCGCTGATCGACGGCATCAACCGCGCGACCGACGTGATGATCGGCGGCAAGGTCGCCGTCGTCTGCGGCTTCGGCGACGTCGGCAAGGGCTGCGCCGAGTCCCTCCGTGGCCAGGGCGCGCGCGTCATCGTCACCGAGATCGATCCGATCTGCGCGCTGCAGGCCGCGATGCAGGGCTACGAGGTCGCGACGCTCGCCGACGTGATCGGCACCGCCGACATCTTCATCACGACGACGGGCAACAAGGACATCGTCACCGTCGACGACATGGCGAAGATGAAGCACCAGGCGATCGTCGGCAACATCGGCCACTTCGACAACGAGATCGACATCGCCGGCCTGACGAAGTTCGACGGCATCGTGCGCGAGACCGTCAAGCCGCAGGTCGACGAGTGGCGCTTCCCGGACGGCCACACGATCATCATGCTGTCCGAGGGCCGCCTGCTGAACCTCGGCAACGCGACCGGTCACCCGTCGTTCGTGATGAGCAACTCGTTCACGAATCAGACGATCGCCCAGATCGAGCTGTTCACGAAGCCGGGCGACTACGAGAGAAAGGTCTACGTGCTCCCGAAGCACCTCGACGAGAAGGTCGCCCGCCTGCACCTCGACGCGCTCGGCGTGAGACTGACGAAGCTCTCCGACGAGCAGGCCGCCTACATCGGCGTCCCGGTCGACGGCCCGTACAAGCCCGACCACTACCGCTACTAGTTCGATCGCGTGAGCGAACCGCCTCGCGGCGCCAGTCACGACGTGCCGAACCTCGTGGGACTCCGTCCCTGTCGGCTCGGCCCGCCGCACCTGGCATCCACGATCCGGTCCGCTCACACGACCGTACCCGCGTCATGACCAGAGCGCCGCCGCACCATGATGTCGCCGACCTCGGGCTCGCCGAGGTCGGTCAGGGGCGGGTCGAGTACGCCGACGCGCGGATGCCCGTGCTGCGCTCGATCCGCCAACGGTTCGCGCGCGAGCGGCCGCTGGACGGCGTGCGAATCGCCGTCTGCCACCACGTCACGGCCGAGACGGCAAACCTCGTGCGCACGCTCAGTGCGGGCGGGGCGGACGTCGCGCTGTGCGCCTCCAACCCGCTCTCGACGCAGGACGACGTCGCCGCCGCGCTCGTCGACCGCGCCGGCGTCGCCGTGCACGCCTTCCAGGGCGAGGACATGGCGACCTACTACGACCACATCGAGCGGGTCGTCGACACCGAGCCGCACGTCACGATGGACGACGGCGCCGACGTCATCTCCGTCCTGCACAGCCGCCGCACCGAGCTGCTGCCGGCGCTGCTCGGCGGCACCGAGGAGACCACCAGCGGCGTCCTGCGCCTGCGCGCGCTGGAGGCCGAGGGCAAGCTCGGCTTCCCCGTCGTCGCCGTCGGCGCCGCGCAGACGAAGCGCTTCTTCGACGACCGCTACGGCACAGGCCAGTCGACGCTCGACGGCATCCTGCGCGCCACCAACACGCTGCTCGCCGGCCGCGTCGCGGTCGTCTTCGGCTACGGCTGGACCGGCCGCGGGATCGCGCTGCGCGCCCGCGGCGCCGGCAGCCAGGTCGTCGTCTGCGAGGTCGATCCGCTGCGCGCGCTGGAGGCGAAGCTCGACGGCTTCGAGGTGATGCCGGCACTGGCCGCGGCGGCGAAGGGCGACATCTTCATCACCGCCACCGGCGGCCGCGACGTAGTGCGGCGCGAGCACTACGAGCTGATGCGCGACGGCGCGCTGCTGTGCAACGCCGGCCACTTCGACGTCGAGCTGAACCTCGCCGACCTGCGCGCGGTCGCGCCCGAGCGGCGGACCGTGCGCGAGCACGTCGAGCAGCACGTCGCGCCCGACGGCCGCCGCCTCCACCTGCTGGCGCAGGGCCGCGTCGTCAACCTCGCCGCCGCCGAGGGCCACCCCGCCGCGGTGATGGACGTCGCGTTCGCCAACCAGGCGCTCGTCGCTGAGTACATCGTGCGCCACGCGCAGGAGCTGAGACCACGCGTCTACGACGTCCCGCGCGAGCTCGACCACGAGATCTCGCGCCTCGCGCTGGCATCGCTCGGCGTCGAGATCGACACGCTCACCGACGCCCAGCAGAGCTACCTGACCTCCTGGGAACTCGGCACCTAGAGACCGTCGCGCGACGCCTCGGCGGGCGGGGCCGGTCGGTGAGGAGCCAGCACGCCGCCGCCCAGTCGTACACAATCCGATGCGTGCGCATCTCCGCGAAGACCGACTACGCCGTCCGCGCCGCCGTCGAGCTGGCCGCGGTAACCGACGAGCACCCGCTCAAGAGCGAGAAGATCGCCAACGCACAGGGGATACCGCTGCGCTTCCTCGAGAACATCCTCGTGCAGATGCGCCAGGGCGGCATCGTCATCTCCAGACGCGGCGCCGAGGGCGGCTATCGGCTCGCCGAGCCGGCCGACAGAATCACCGTCGCCGACGTGATCCGCGCGATCGACGGCCCGCTCGCCGCGGTCGCCGGCGAGCGCCCCGAGAAGCTCACCTTCGACGGCTCCGCGGAGCCGCTGCGCGACGTCTGGGTCGCCGTGCGCGCGAGCCTGCGCGACGTGCTGGAGCACGTCACGCTCGCCGACCTCGCGGCCGGCGCGCTGCCGGACGCGGTCAGATCGCGCACCGCCGACCCGGACGCCTGGCTGACACGCTAGCCTCACGCCTCGATGAAAGCCATGGTCCTCGCCGCGGGGCTCGGTACGCGCCTCCGCCCACTCACGTACGAGCTCCCCAAGCCGATGGTGCCGGTCCTGGACCGACCCGTCATGGCGCACATCGTCGACCTGCTCAGACGCCACGGCATCGAGGAGATCGTCGCCAACCTGCACTACTTCCCGGACACGATCCGCCACTACTTCGGCGACGAGATCGCCTACCGCGAAGAGCCTGCGCTGCTCGGCACCGCCGGCGGCGTCCGCAACTGCGCCGACTTCCTCGCCGACGACACCTTCCTGATCATCTCCGGCGACGCGCTGACCGACATCGACCTGTCGAAGTTCGTCGCGCGCCACAAGCAGGCTGGCGGCGTCGCGACGATAGCCGTCAAGCGCGTCTCCGACACGCGCGAGTTCGGCGTCGTGCTGCACGACGCCGACGGCCGCATCACGGGCTTCCAGGAGAAGCCGGCGCCGGAGGAGGCGCTGTCGGACCTCGGCAACTGCGGCATCTACCTGTTCGAGCCGCGCATCTTCGACTACTTCCCCGACGCGCCCTTCGTCGACTGGGCGAACGACATCTTCCCGGCGCTGCTGGCGCAGGACGTGCCGTTCCACATCCACGAGATCGACGAGTACTGGAACGACGTCGGCTCGCTGTCGGAGCTGAAGGACGGCACCTTCGACGCGATGCGCGGCAAGCTGCACATCGAGGTCGAGGGCGAGCCGATCGCGGAGGACGTGATCGCTGGCGAGGGCACGACGCTGGACGGCGCGACGCTCGTCGAGCCGCCCGTCTGGATCGGTCGCGACGTGCGGATCGGCAACGACGTGCGCCTGCAGGGCCCGCTCGTGATCGGCGACGGCGCCACGATCGGCGACGGCGCGGCGTTGAAGGACTCGGTCGTGCTGCCCGGCACCGAGGTCGCGGCCGGCGGGATCCTGATCGGCGCGATCGCCGGCAGCACCGGCATCGTCGACCGCATGCGCCCGCGCACCTGAGGCACGGGCTGAGCCGGCGCGCTCGGCTGCGCGCCGGCCCTACGGGCTGACCGGCGGCGGCTGCTGCGCGGTGCGCGCTGCCGCCGTCTCGCCGGCGGCAGCCGCGAGCGCCGCCGCTTCCGCTTCGGCCTCCGCGCGGTCCTCGAGGCGCTCGGCGCGCTGCAGTCTCTTCTCCGACTCGTTCAGCATCCGCACGAACAGGAACGCGATCGCGATCCCCATCACGACCGCCTGCTCGACGGCCATGATCGCGCCCGCCAGCGCCTGGTCGCTCTCGGGCGTGAGGCCCCAGTACTCGGGGCGGCTCTCGTAGTACGGGTAGATCGCCTCGGGCGCGAACGTCAGCAGGATCCCGAGGAAGCCGACCGTGACCTTCGTGCTGAGCATGTAGACGATCGGCGTCATGCCGTCGCGACGCAGGCGCGTCGAGACCGGCGACAGCAGGTGCCACCAGTAGAGGAAGCCGGCGGCCGAGAAGGTCAGGTGCTCGATCACGTGGATGCCGCTGTTCTCGGCGGCGGCGTCATACAGCGACGGGACGTGCCAGACCCACATCGCGCCGGTGTAGAAGAAGACCGCGAACAGCGGCGCGGCGAGGAAGCCGGCGCGCTTCTCGACCTCGTGGATCCGCCGCGTCGCGGGGCGCAGCAGCACCTTCGTGAAGCCGAGGATGATCAGGATCGGCGCGACGTCGAGCAGCAGCACGTGCTGGACCATGTGCATCGCGAAGATCTGCTCGCCGAGGATGTCGACCGGCGAACAGAGCGCGATCACGAGCGTCAGGATGCCGGCGAGGAACGCGACCAGCCGCCAGCCGCTCGGCGGGTGCGGCTCCGTCGGCGTGCGCGACTCGCGCCAGCGCCAGACGTAGACCGCCGTGTACAGCACGAGTGCGATGACGACGCCTGGCGCGAAGCTCCACGAAGAGTCAGGAGACATGCGCGACGATTGTCGCAGTCGGGGGGTTGAGACGGCACAGCGGGGTGGGGGAGGGTTCGCGGATGAACGTTGCGGACCTCCTGCTGCGCGCCCGCGACGAGCTGCTCGCCGCGCTCGTCCCGCCCGCTTGCGCCGCCTGCCGGACCGCGCTCACCGCCGCGCACGCGGTCCTCTGCGCTGACTGCCGGGCGGCGCTGCCATGGCTGCGCGGGCCTCGCTGCGTGCGCTGCGGGCTGCCGCTGCCGTGCGGCGAGCCGTGCCCCGCGCACGCGGCCGCCTTCGCTGCCGCGTGGGCGCCGCTGGCGTACGACGGGCCGGCGCGCGAGCTGGTCGCGGCGCTGAAGTTCGGCGGCGCGCTGCCGCTGGCGCAGCTGATGGCGGCGCAGATCGCCGCCGGCGCGCCGCCCGCGCTGCTGCGCGACGTCGCGCTCGTGCCGGTCCCGCTGCACCCGGCGCGACGGCGCAGCCGCGGCTTCGACCAGGCCGCCCGGATCGCCGCCGCGCTCGCCCGGCGGCGCGACCTGCCGCTCGCGCCGTGCCTGCGCCGCGACGGTCCCGCGACGCGGCAGCTCGGTGCCTCGCGCGCGACCCGCCTGCGCTCCGGCCGCCTGGCGATCCGCGTCGCGGGCGCGCCGCCGCGGCGGGCGCTGCTCGTCGACGACGTCCACACGACCGGCGCGACCTTCGACGCCTGCGCCCGCGCGCTGCGAGCCGCCGGCTGCGAGCACGTCGCCGCGGTCGCCTATGCGCGGGCGCTGCGGGGTTGAGCCGAAACCTCCGCGGCTGGCGCGCCGACGGTCATCGCTCGTACGTTCGCCCAGCGTTTGCAGATCCGGGGTGCGGGGGGATTACCATGGACGAGGTACACCAGCGCCCACCCAGCAAAGGGGTTGCCATGCGCATCGAGGTCAAGGGACGCCACACGTCCGTCACCCAGGCCCAGCAAGAGCAGATCGAGCGGCGCTTCCGCAAGATCGCCCGCCAGGTGTCGGAGCTCGCGCAGCTCGAGGTCGAGCTCGTCGAGGAGCACAACCCCTCCATCGCCGAGCCGCAGATCGCCGAGGCCACCCTCTACCTCAAGGGCGTGACGCTGCGCGCCCGCGCCACCGCGACCGACATGAGCCACGCGATCAACTGCTGCGAGGAGCAGATGTTCAAACAAGTCAAGCGGCACCGCGACAAGCGCCGCAAGCGCCGCGAGACGCGCGCTGCGCAGGCTGCCGTCTACGGCGCTCAGGCACAGGCGTAGGGACGGGCTCCGCCGGCGCTGCGACGACTGGTCGCGGCGCCCGCGGGATCTTCGGATTCCTGAAGGTTCGCCTGTCACATCGGGGTTGCATCCAGGCCCTTCGCCGATGCTACGCTAGGCCCCATGTCGTTGATTGATCGCGCACTTCGCATGGGCGAAGCAAAGAAGTTCAAGGGCTACGAGCAGCGGGTCGCGAAGATCAACGCGCTGGAGCCCGAGTACGAGGCGATGTCCGACGCGGAACTGCGCGAGGCCGCCGACGAACTGCGCGAGCGCGCACGCGGAGAGAAGCCCGAGCCGCTCGAGGACCTGCTCTACGACTGCTTCGCGATGGTGCGCGAAGCCGGTCGTCGCACGATGGGCATGCGGCACTTCGATGTGCAGATGATCGGCGGCATGGTCCTGCACGACGGCAACATCGCCGAGATGCGCACCGGCGAGGGCAAGACGCTGACGGGCACGCTCCCGGCGATCCTCAACTCGCTCGCCGGCAAGGGCGTCCACATCGTCACGGTCAACGACTACCTCGCGCGCCGTGACTGCGAGTGGATGTCGCCGATCTACGACGCGCTCGGCGTCACGTACGGCGTGCTGCAGAACATGCAGCCGACCGAGGAGAAGCGCGCCGCCTACGCGGCCGACCTCACGTACGGCACCAACTCGGAGTTCGGCTTCGACTACCTGCGCGACAACATGGCCGGCTCGCTGGAGGACAAGGTCCAGCACGGCGGCCGCGACCTCGGCGAGGTGCGCACCCCGAAGGACCGGCTCGACCGCCGCTCCGCCGCGCACACGTTCGCGATCGTCGACGAGGTCGACAACATCCTGATCGACGAGGCGCGCACGCCGCTGATCATCTCCGGCGCCCCCGAGGAGGCCGGCGAGCTGTATGCCCGCTTCGCGAGGCTCGCTCCGAAGCTCACCCCGGGCAGAAGACCGGAGGGGATGGACCCGCGCACGAAGAAGGAGTTCGTCGCGGACTTCGACTACGAGTTCGACGAGAAGCACAGAACGGTCGCGATCACCGAGCGCGGCGTCGAGAAGGCCGAGCGCTTCCTCGGCATCGACCACCTCTACCGCGCCGAGAACGGCCATCTCGTCAACCACCTGATCCAGTCGCTGCGCGCGCAGGCGCTCTACAGACGCGACGTCGACTACGCCGTGATCGACGGCGAGGTCGCGATCATCGACGAGTTCACCGGGCGCATCCTCGAGGGCCGCCGCTGGTCTGAGGGCCTGCACCAGGCGATCGAGGCGAAGGAGGGCGTCAGCGTCACCGAAGAGAACCAGACGATGGCGACGGTGACGTACCAGAACTACTTCCGCCTCTACGACAAGCTCTCGGGCATGACCGGCACCGGCATCACCGAGGCGACCGAGTTCATGAAGATCTACAGACTCGGCGTCGTGCAGGTCCCTACGAATCGCCCGATGATACGTAAGGACCAGAACGACCAGGTCTTCAAGACCAAAGAGGGCAAGTGGCAGGCCGTCGTCGACGAGATCGTCGAGCGCAACAGAAGAGGCCAGCCGATCCTCGTCGGGACGATCTCGGTCGAGGTCTCCGAGGACCTCGGCGCGCGCTTGGCGCGCCACGGCGTCCCGCACATAGTCCTGAACGCGAAGCCCGAGCACGCCGAGAAGGAAGGCGAGACGGTCGCCGAGGCGGGCCGCTCCGGCGCCGTCACGATCGCGACCAACATGGCCGGCCGCGGCGTCGACATCAAGCTCGGCGGCAACGCCGAGCACCTCGCCGCGCGCGAGCTGGTCAAGCTCGGCCTGCAGCCCGGCGACCCCGACTACGACGAGCACTACGCGAAGGTGCTGCCGGAGATCGAGCGGCGCGTCGAGGAGGACCGCGAGAGAGTCGTCGCAGCCGGCGGCCTCTACATCATCGGCACCGAGCGTCACGAGTCGCGCCGCATCGACAACCAGCTGCGCGGTCGCTCCGGCCGCCAGGGCGACCCGGGCGAGACGCGCTTCTACCTGTCCGCCGAGGACGACCTCGTGCGCCTGTTCGCCGGCGAGCGGATCTACAAGATCCTCGACCGCTTCGGCACGACCGACGACGAGGGCAAGGAAGAGCCGATCGAGGCCGGCCTGCTGTCGAAGCAGATCGAGAAGGCGCAGAAGAAGGTCGAGGAGCAGAACTTCCTCATCCGCAAGCGCGTGCTCGACTACGACGACGTCATGAACGAGCAGCGCCGGATCGTCTACGCCTACCGTGACGAGGTGCTCGAGGGCCGCGACATGGGCGGCGAGGCGCGCGACCAGATCGCGCAGATGCTCGAGCGCACCGTCGACGAGGCGACGCCCGGCGACTACATCGAGGACTGGGACGTCGATGGCCTGTTCGCGAGAGTCGCGGAGATATTCCCGCTCAGCTTCACGCAGGACGACATCGATCCGAACACGATCGAGCGCAGCGAGCTGCAGCGCGTCTTCAGCGAGGATGCGCTCAGACGCTACGACGAGCGCGAAGCGGAGCTCGGCGAAGAGCTGATGCGCGTGCTGGAGCGCTACCTGCTGCTGCAGATCATCGATCAGCGCTGGCAGGAGCACCTCTACGACATGGACTACCTGCGCGAGGGCATCCACCTGCGCGGGTTCGCGCAGATCGAGCCGCTCGTCGCGTACAAGAACGAGGGCTTCACGCTCTTCCAGGACCTGATGAACACGATCTGGGCCGACTTCGCCCGGATGGTCTTCAACGTCGAGGTGCAGATCGACGGCGGCGAGCAGGAGCAGGCGCCGCCGCAGGAGGTCATCCCGCAGGCGCCGACGAGCAACAGCTCGTGGACGACCGGCGGCTTCACCTACTCCGGCTCGGCCAGCTCGACGATGGCGCCCTACTCGGCGATGACGACCGACCCCGACGCCGCCGCGCTTGCCGCCGGCAGCAACGATCAGCCGGTCGTCGACGAGGACGCCGCTCCGCGCGTCGAGCAGCGCAGGGTCGACGCGATCGACCAGATCGGCCGCAACGATCCCTGCTGGTGCGGCTCGGGCAAGAAGTTCAAGCGGTGCCACGGCGCCGCCTGAGCGGCCCGTAGCCCGCCCCGCGCAGCGCGCGTCATCCCCTCTCGGCTAGCCTGAGGGGGGATGTCCACCACACCTCCCACATCCTCGGAGTCGACACCGCAGCGCCTGCGGGCGATCCGCGACCAGCTGGCGCTGCTGGCCGACTACGTCGATCCGAACGCGCTCGAGGCGCAGGTCGCCGAGCTGGAGCAGGTGATGGGCGAGCCGGGCTTCTGGGACAGCCAGGACAAGGCCGCCAAGACGAGCGCCGAGCACGCCCGCGCCAGCCGCAAGCTCGAGTCCTACCGCACGCTCCTCAGCGACGTCGAGGACCTCGAGCCGCTCGCCGAGATGGCGCAGGAGGACCGCGAGCTGGCGGGTGAGCTGGCAGAGGCGATCGCCTCCGTCGAGCGACGGCTGGAGCAGCTCGAGGAAGAGCGCCTCTTCTCCGGCAGATACGACTCCGGCGACGCGCTCGTGACCGTCAACGGCGGCGCGGGCGGGACCGACGCGCAGGACTGGGCCGAGATGGTCCTGCGGATGGAGATGCGCTGGGCCGAGAAGCGCGGTTTCGACGTCGAGCTGCTGGAGGTGAGCCCCGGCGAGGAGGCCGGCATCAAGTCCGCCACCTTCCTCGTCAGAGGCGAGAACGCCTACGGGCTCTACGGTGCCGAGAAGGGCGTCCACCGGCTCGTTCGGCTCAGCCCGTTCGACTCCGCCAACCGCCGCCAGACGTCGTTCGCCGGCCTCGAGGTCGCGCCCGTCGTCGAGGACGCCGCCGAGGTCGAGATCGACGACGACGACCTGCAGGTCGACACCTACCGCGCCTCCGGCGCCGGCGGCCAGCACGTCAACAAGACCGACTCCGCGGTGCGCATCACGCACCGTCCGAGCGGCATCGTCGTGCAGTGTCAGAACGAGCGCTCGCAGTCGTCCAACCGCGCGACCGCGATGGCGATGCTGCGCTCCAAGCTGGTCGAACTGGAGGAGCGCAGACGCCAGGAGGAGATCGCGCGCGAGAAGGGCGAGGCGCAGGACGTCAACTTCGGCTCGCAGATCCGCTCCTACGTGCTGCACCCGTATTCGATGGTCAAGGACCACCGCACCGACTACGAGGTCGGCGACACCGGCCGCGTCCTCGACGGCGACCTCGACGGCTTCGTGCGCGCCTACCTGCTGAAGGCTGCGGCGAGATAGCCGGATGGCGCGCGGCGGCTCGCGACGGCGAGAGACCCCGACGAGCCGCGCGGCGGCTCGCGGCGGCGCGCCAGTCGGATGAGCCGCGACGCCGCGCCCGACGGGCGCCAGCCGACCGCGCCGTACCTCGACGCGCTCGTCGCCTACGGCTTCCGCGGCGTCACGCGCTTCCACGTCCCGGGCCACAAGGGCGGTCCCGGCGCTGATCCCGGCCTGCTGCACGCGATCGGCGAGAGCGCGCTGCAGCTCGACGTGCCGCAGGACACCGAGGGAGTCGACATCGGCCCGTCGCCGACGCCGTACGAGCTGGCGGAGCAGCTCGCCGCGGACGCCTACGGCGCGCAGCGCACCTGGTTCCTCACCAACGGCGCGACGCAGGGCAACCACGTCCTCTGCCTCGTGCTCGCGCCGCTCGGCACGCCGGTCGTGCTGCAGCGCAACGCGCACGCCTCGATGGTCGACGGGCTGGTCCTGTCCGGCGGGTTGCCGACGTTCGTCTCGCCGACGCTCGACGCGGGCCTCGGGCTCGCGCACGGCGTCGCGCCGGAGGCGGTCGAGGCGGCGCTCGCGCGCACGCCCGGCGCCGCGGCCGTGTTCGTCGTCTCGCCGACCTACTACGGGATCGCCGCGGATGTCAGCGCGCTCGCCGCGGTCGCGCACGCGGCCGGCGCCGCGCTCGTCGTCGACCAGTCGTGGGGCCCGCACTTCGGCTTTCATCCGAGCGTGCCGCAGTCGGCGCTGACGCTCGGCGCCGACGCCGTGCTGACCTCGACGCACAAGATCGTCGGCTCGCTGACGCAGTCGGCGATGCTGCACGTCGCGCACGACAGCCGCGTCGATCCGGCCAGAATCGCCCGCGTCGTGCGGCTGCTGCGCTCGACCAGCCCCAGCTCGCTGCTGTTGGCCTCGCTCGACAGCGCGCGCCGCCAACTCGCGGTCCACGGCGAGGCGCTGCTGTCGCAGACGCTCGCCGCGGCGCAGCGCACGCGCGAGGCGATCGACCGCGTCGAGGGCTGCGCGGTCGTCGGGGAGGAGATGGTCGGCGCTCCCGGCGCCGCCGCATGGGACCCGCTGCGGATCGTGATCGACGTGCGCGGCACCGGCTGCACCGGCTACGAGGTGTCAGCCGCGCTGAAGGCCGCCTACGACATCCACGTCGAGCTGGCGACGCAGGCGACGCTCGTGCTGATCCTCGGCGTCGCGCAGCCCGTCGACGCGCTGGAGCGCTTCGCGCACGACTTCGCCGAGACGATCGCGCGGGTCGCCCGGCCGGGCGCGCGCGATGCGATCGTGATGCCGTCGGCGGCGCTGGAGAACGAGCTGGCGTGCGCGCCGCGCGAGGCGTTCCTCGGCGTCGCGGAGGTCGTCGGCGTCGACGACGCCGTCGGACGGATCTCGTGCGAGTCGATCGCCGGCTACCCTCCAGGCATCCCAGCCCTGCTGCCCGGCGAGCGTGTGACCGCCGAGCTGGTCGCCTACCTGCGCCAGCTCGTCGCGGCAGGAGCGCGCCTGCACGGTGCCAGCGACCCGGCCTTCGAGACGATCAATGTCCTCCGCACCCACTCCGCCGCTGCCCGCTGACCGCAAGGACCGCGAGCGCCGCGCCCCGCAGCTCGACCCCGCCCAGCTCGACGACCTCGTCGCGCGCGCGCTCGCCGAGGACGTCGGCGACGGCGACGCGACCGCCGCGGTCACCGTCCCCGCCGACGCGCGCGCGATCGCGCGGATCCGCCAGAAGGCGCCCGGCGTCGTCTACGGCGTCTCGCTCGCGGAGCGCGCGTTTCGCGCGCTCGATCCGGATGCGCGGATCGAGCGGCGCGTGGAGGAGGGCGTCTGGCGCGAGGACGGTCCCGTGCTGGAGGTCGAGGGCAACGCCCGCGCGCTGCTGACGGCCGAGCGCACGGCGCTCAACTTCCTCGGGCCGCTGTCGGGCGTCGCGACGCTGACGGCGCGCTGCGTGCAGGCGCTGGAGGGGACCGGCGCGCGCGTGCTGGACACGCGCAAGACGACGCCGGGGATGCGGATGGTCGAGAAGGCGGCGGTCCACGCCGGCGGCGGGGTCAACCACCGCATCGGCCTGTACGACGAGATCCTGATCAAGGAGAACCACGCGGCCGCGGCCGGCGGGGTGGGGGAGGCGGTGCGACGGGCGCGCGCGGCGCGGCCCGACCTGCCGATCGAGGTCGAGGTCACCGACCTCGCCGAGCTGGACGAGGCGCTCGCGGCCGGCGCGGCGCGGATCATGCTCGACAACATGGACCTTTCGACGATGCGGGAGGCTGTGCAGCGCACGGCCGGACGCGCGTCGCTGGAGGCCAGCGGAGGAGTCACGCTGGGCGCGTTGAGGGAAATCGGCGAGACCGGCGTAGACTTCATCTCAGTTGGGGCGTTGACGCACTCGGCCCCAGCGCTCGATCTCTCCCTCCTCTTGGAGTCAACATGAGCCTCCCCGTCCTCCCAAGTGCGCATAGCGGTCCCCCCATGTCGCAGGCCCCGCTGATGCTCGAGAACATCCCTGCGTTGCAGGCGGAAGTGCGCGCGCTCGCGCAGGAGCGCGGCGCCGTCATCCTCGCCCACAACTACCAGCTGCCCGAGATCCAGGACGTCGCCGACTACGTCGGCGACTCGCTCGGGCTGTCACAGTGGGCCGCCAGAACCGAATCGGACACGATCGTCTTCTGCGGCGTCCACTTCATGGCCGAGACGGCCTCGATCCTCTCGCCCGAGAAGACCGTGCTGATCCCCGACGCCGACGCCGGCTGCTCGCTGGCGGACTCGATCACCGCGGACCAGTTGCGCGCCTGGAAGGCGAAGCATCCGGGCGCGATCGTCGTGATGTACGTCAACACGACGGCCGAGGTGAAGGCCGAGACGGACTACTGCGTGACGTCGTCCAACGCCGTCAGAGTCGTCGAGCACATCCTCCGCGAGCACGGTCCGGACACCGAGATCCTGTTCGGCCCGGACATGTTCCTGGGCGCCTACGTCGAGAAGCGGATCGGCCGCTCGATGCATGTCTGGGACGGCGAATGCCACGTCCACGCCGGCATCCGCCCCGACGACATCACCGCCGTGCGCGCCGCGCATCCCGGCGCCGACTTCCTGATCCATCCCGAGTGCGGCTGCTCGACGAGCGTGATGGAGTACGTCGCCGCCGGCGACGTCGACGCCGAGGGCGTGCACATGCTCTCGACCGGCGGCATGCTGACCTACGCCCAACAGCACCAGGGCTCGGACGCGCCGGTGATCGTCGCGACCGAGACCGGCATGCTCTACCCGTTGCGCGAGGCCGCGCCCGACGTCGAGTTCATCGCCGCCAACGAGCGCGCCAGCTGCAAGTACATGAAGATGATCACGCTGCCGAAGCTGCGTGAGTCGCTGCGCGAGTTGCGCACCGAGGTGAAGGTCCCCGAGTCGATCGCGGAGCGCGCCCGCGTCCCGATCGAGCGGATGGTCGCGATCAACGCGTAGGAGCGGTTGCGGCGCGCGCCGATCCGCTGCATGGCGGGTCGGCTGCGCGTCGCGCGCGCGTCTTTCCCCGCACTTTCGCCGCAGACTGGCCGTTGTGCCGTCGCAGCGCCCCGCGCGACCGTTGGGGGATGCGACCGACGATCAGATTCGAGCCGCCCGACTGGGCGCCGCTCGAGCGCGCGCTCCCCGAAGCCTGGCTGGACGGCTGGATGTTCATGGCCTACCTGCCGCACCCCGGCGGCGGTGAGGAGCTGCGTGCCTACAAGCACCAGATCACCCGCCGCTACCTGCACCTGAGGATCCAGGACGGCGTGCTGGAAGCGCACCGCTCCATGGGCGACCACACCTACGCCCCCGCGCCGTTGGACGCAGCGGTGGACGACGCCTACCTGACGATCGAACAGCTCGGCTACATGCGCGACATGACGCCGATCGAGTGCGCGGACGCGAAGTAGGCGTCGGGCGCGTGCTGGCGGCTGCCCGGCGAGGCGCCCTCAGACGCGCGCGGGCGGCTGCCCGTCGCGGCCCGCGACGAGCCGCGTCAGCAAGCGCGTCAGCTCGTCCCGCTCCATCGTCGTGAGCGGGGCGAGCAGCTCGTCCTGCGCGGCCTCGACGCGCGCGTCGAGGGTTTGCAGCGTGGTTTCGCCGGCCGGCGTGAGCGTGACGACGTTGCGACGGCGGTCATTCGCGTCGCGGGCGCGGGCGATCAGCGCGTCGCGTTCCAGATCGCCGACGACAGCCGCCATGTCGCTGCGATCGATTCCCAACCGCCGCCCCAGCGACGCCTGGCTCGCCGGTCCGTACTCAGCCAGCGTCAGCAACACGGTGAAGTGGTGGCGCCGTACCCCGGCGCGGGCAAAGGCGTCGCCCACAACCGCCGTCGCCTCCCGCGCGGCGCGGTTGAGCAGCCAGCTCGGAAGCTGCCACAGCCGTCTCGGCACGTCGTCGATCTCGTCCATCGACGGACCACCGTAGCGGAATCGTTGGATTCGCCAACGCTTACCTGTTATGTTGGTGGGACCAACGTTGGTGACGCCAACTAAAATGAAACGGAGACACTGATGAACGGCACCACGACGGAGGCGGGCACAAGCGTGACCGACGAGACGGCGAGCGGCGGCGCCGAGGTGGTTGAGGGCGGCGCCGCGGGCGTGACCGGCGAGCAGATCGCGGAGATGCGGCGCCAGCTTCGTGAGCTGAACGACCGCGCCGAGATCGCCCAGCTCGTCGCGCGGCTCGGCCGCTTCCTCGACGAGCACCGCTTCGATGCCGCGCGCGAGGTCTTCACCGAGGACGTCACGGTCGACACGCCCGGCGGCCGATCGCGCGGCATCGACGCGGTCGTCGCGCAGGCGAGCCGCAACCACGCCGTGCCGACCCAGCACCGCATCACCGACGCGCTCGTCGACCTCGACGGCGACCGCGCGACGGTCGCCGCCAACCTCGTCGTCGTCTTCGTCACCCCCGGTGGGGCGCCAGCGCCCGGTGTGCTTCCCGCACCGCAGCGCACGCTCGGCGAGCGCTACGGCTTCGACGCGGTGCGCACCCCTGCCGGCTGGCGCCTCTCCCACGTCGGCGTCACTCCGGTGTGGGCGACCGCCACACCCACGTAGTCGCCCGCACCCGAGCAGCGGCGAGTTCTGCCCCGTGGTGGGGCAAGACTCGCCGCTGCTCAGTCGCCGGGCGCGCGGCCGGCTGCGAACAGGTCGAGGCCACGCTCGGCGGCGTCGCGGACCGGCCGCAGCGTCACGCGCTTGCGCTCGAACTCGAGTGGCGTGTAGGCATGCACGTCGGCGGGCGCGCCCATCTCGGCCGCGTCCCACAGCGAGCCGGCCTGGTAGACGCGCTCCAGCCAGGGGACCCCGTCGAAGAAGCTGGAGATCAGCACCACGACCCACTCCGGCCCGCGCTCGCGCTGCGGCAACGCCCCTCTGGCGTCGTCGACGCGCGCGCCGCCGACGAGCACATGCTCCACGGGCCAGCGATCGCTGACGCGCTGCACGTACCTGCGCAGCTCGGATGTGTTGAGGCCGAGGTCCTCCGGGGGCACGCGGACGATTGTCGCTCCTAAGGCGCCGTGAGTGCAACGCGGGTCATCGACTCACGGCGCCGAGTTCGTCCGCCTCAGGCGAAGTCGGCCACCGTGTGGGGGCCGACGACGCCGATCGCGAGCTCGTCGGCGATGCCGCGAGCGACCTCGGCGACTTGGTCGTAGGTGACGGCGTCGAGGGCGGCGATCGCGGCGTCGGGGTCGATTCTCTCGCCGTAGACGATCGCCTGGGTGGCGGCGTGGCGGGCGACGGCGTTGGTGTTCTCGAACGCCAGCACGCGCGCGCCGGCGGCGTAGGCGCGGGCGCGCTCGACCTCTTCGACGGTCGGGCCCTGCTCGCGCAGCTCGTTGACGATCTCGCGCATGCGCGTGTAGGCCTCGATCGTTCTGGTCGAGTCGAGCCCGGCCGACAGCTGCAGGATCGGCACGTCGGAGAAGGCGTGCGCGAGCGCGTAGACCGAGTAGGCGAGGCCGCGCTGCTCGCGGATCTCGTCGAACAGGCGCGAGCCCATCGAGCCGCCCAGCAGCGTCGCGTAGATCGCCAGCGCGGCGCGCGCTCTGCGGTCGGTCGGGTCGACCTCGGGGCGGTAGATCATCCGCAGGTGCGACTGGTTGGAGTCGCGCTCCTCGACGAGCGTGCGCGGGGCGAACGCGGGCGCCGCCTCGGCCGGGCCGGCCGGGTCGATCGTGGGGAAGCGGTCGAACAGCTCGTCCAACGCGCCGTTGGCGGGCAGGTGCTCGAGGTTGCCGACGACGAACGCGCCGCCGCGCGGGCCGGCCCACTGGCGCTCGCGGAAGGCGACGATCGCCTCGCGCGTGAAGGTGTCGCGCAGGTGCTCGACAGGACCGAGCACCGGGCGCCCGAGCGGGTGGTCGCCGAACGCGGCTCTGTCGATCAGGTGCTCGGCGACCGTCGACGGCTGGTCGTTGGCGCGCGCGATCTCCTGGATCACGACGCCGCGCTCGCGGTCGAGCTCCTCGGCGTCCAGGCGCGGGCGGCCGACGAAGTCCGTCAACAGGTCGATCGCTTCGAGCGCCTTCTCGGCGCGCGCGGTGATGTGGAACGCGACGAGGTCGTGCGAGGTGTAGGCGTTCAGCTGCGCACCGAGGTTCTCGGCCGTCTCGTTGACGTCTCTGTAGGTGACGAACTTCTCGCCCCCCTTGAAGACGAGGTGCTCGAGGAAGTGCGCCATCCCGTTCTCCTCGGCGCGCTCCGTACGCGCGCCGGCGTCGAACGCGACGAGCGCGGTCACGGCGCGCGTGCCGTCGAGCTGCACGCGGTGGATCGGAAGGCCGTTGGGCGCGGTGGAAGAGGAGATCGCGGTCATGGTCCGACGATAGCGGGGACGGCTCGGGTCCTCGCGTGCGTGCGCGGCCGGTCCACGCGACCCCGTCGCGCCCGCGCTCCGATCTCCTGCACGAAAACCCCTGCAAATCCGCTTGCAGGGCGGCGCCCGGATTCGCGCTCGGCGAGGGCCGCACGCTACCCTCGGACGACCTATGGCTCTCCCTGCCCGCAGAAACAGCGCCCGCCGCCGTGCGGTGCCGGCGCATTCGCCGCAGCACGGTGCCGCTGTCGCGAGAGCGCCCGCCGCGGCCCCGCCCGCTGCCCGCCGCAACGTCCCCGTGATCGACTTCAGAGCGGTCGAGAAGCGCTACGACGTCGGCGCGATCGGCCTCGACCAGGCGACCTTCTCGGTCCAGCGCGGCGAGTTCGTCTTCCTCGTCGGCTCGACCGGCTCGGGCAAGTCGACGATCATGCGCCTGCTGATCAAGGAGCTGGACCCCAGCGGCGGCTCGGTCGCCGTCGCCGGCCGCGACCTGAGCGAGATCACGCGCCGTCGCGTGCCGTACTTCCGCCGCAACCTCGGCGTCGTCTTCCAGGACTTCAAGCTGCTGCCGAACCGCACCGTCTACGACAACGTCGCGTACGCGTTGCAGGTGACCGGCAAGTCGCGCAAGGAGATCCGCGCGAAGGTGCCGGACATCCTGCGCCTCACCGGCCTTTCGACGAAGCTGCACAACTACCCCGACCAGCTGTCCGGCGGCGAGCAGCAGCGCGTCGCGATCGCGCGCGCGTTCGTCAACCATCCGCCGCTGCTGCTGGCCGACGAGCCGACCGGCAACCTCGACCCCGAGACGTCGATCGGGATCATGCAGCTGCTCTACCGCATCAACCGCACCGGCACGACCGTGCTCGTCGCCACGCACGACCACGGCATGGTCGACAAGATGCGCCGCCGCGTGATCGAGCTGTCGAGAGGGCGGATCGTGCGCGACGAGGCGACCGGCGCCTACGCCAGAGACGAGTCGACGCGCGAGTTCGCCGCCCGCCTGCGCGAGGACACGCCCGTCGCGCCGGAGACGATGGCGGTCGAGGCGAGACGGATCACCGGCCGCCGCGCCGCCGAGCGCGCGGCCGCCGAGCGCGCCGCCGACCGCCCGGCCGTCGACGACGGCAGCGGCGTCGAGCCGCGCACGGTCGAGTCCGCGCCCACCCCGACCCGCACGCGCTCGTGAAGCTCGGGTTCTTCCTGCGCGAGGCGATGCGCTCGCTCGGGCGCAACGCAGCGCCGAGCTTCGCCGCGCTCGCGACGATCCTCCTCACGATGCTCGTGATCGGCGTCTTCATCCCGATCGTGCAGGCGACCACCGGCGCCGCCAACGACGTGCGCCAGCGCGTGCTCGTCGACGTCTATCTGAAGAGAGGCGCGACGCAGAGAGACATCGCGCGCGTCAGAGCGATGCTGGACGACGAGCCGGCCGTCAAGCGCGTCGAGTTCATCTCCAAGCAGCAGGCGTACGACGCGCAGCGCAAGAAGGATCCGGAGGCGTTCGCGCTGCTGGGCTCCAACCCGCTGCCCGACACCTTCCGCGTCACGCCCGAGGACCCGGACAACGTGCTGGAGATCAAGTCGGACCTGGCGCCCGTCGCCGCCGGCGGCGGCCGCACCCCGGTCGACGGCGCGATCGACGAGATCCGCGACCGGCGCGAGGACACCAGCAAGATCCTGCAGGTGACGAGATTCGTGAAGCTGATGGCCGGCACGCTCGGCGCACTGCTGATCGCGGCCTCGATCTTCCTGATCGCGAACACGATCCGGCTGTCGCTCTACGCCCGCCGCCGCGAGGTCGAGGTGATGAAGCTGGTCGGCGCGACCGACTGGTTCATCCGCTGGCCGTTCGTGATCGAGGGCGTGATCGTCGGCGCGCTCGGCACGCTGCTGGCGATCCTGCTGCTGGCGGTCGGGAAGATCGCGATCATCGACCCGCTCGCGAGCGACTTCGCGCTGATCGCCGCGCCCGAGACGATCGGCTTCGGCGTGCTCGTCGCGGTCATGATGGGCGCCGGCATAGCGATCTCGGCGATCGGCTCCGGCCTCTCGCTGCGTCGCTTCCTGAAGGTCTGAGCGAGCTCTGCTTAATCCTCAGCACATGACGCTCGATACGCTGGGGTCGTGTCTCGTCGAGCGTCGCGTCTTCCGATCCTTCTCGCCGGGGCGTTCGTCCTCGTGCTGGTGCTCGTGCTGGGAATCTTCCTCGGCGGTCACGCGAGCGTGCTGCCCAAGCCGGTCCGCAGCGCGCTCGTAGCCGACGACGAGGCGCAGATGGTGCAGCGCGCGATCGACACGATCGAGGACGCGTACTACCGGCCGATCTCACGCGACCAGCTGGTCGACAAGAGCATCGAGGGCGCCGTCAACAGCCTCGACGATCAGTTCTCGCACTACTTCGACCCGCAGACGTACAAGAGATTCCAGCTGTCGACGAACCCGCGCTTCAGCGGCATCGGCGTGACCGTCGGCAGAAGCCCCAAGGGCCTTGCGATCAACCACGTGATCGCCGACACGCCGGCGGCGAAGGCGGGCCTCAGAGCCGGTGACGTGATCGTGGCGGTCGGCAGAGAGCTGCTCGCCGGGCACCCGCAGGAGTACGGCATCGGCCTGATCAAGGGCGAGCCCGGCACGTCGGTGACGGTCACCGTCGAGCGCGACGGCAGACGCAGACAGGAGACGATCGAGCGGGCCGAGATCGTCTCGCCGGTCGTGACGTCGAGAATGGTCACGACGAGAACGGGCAGATACGGGGTCGTCGTGTTCTCCAGCTTCACCTCGAACTCGAGCGCGCAGGTGCGCGCGGCCATCGACGACCTGCTCGACAAGGGCGCGAGAGGGATCGTGCTGGACCTGCGCGAGAACGGCGGCGGCCTGCTGAACGAGGCGGTCGACACGGCCTCGATCTTCATCCCCGACGGCACGGTCGTCTCGACCGACGGCCGCGCGCGCGACAGGCACGTCTACACCGCGACCGGCGGTGCGATCGACCAGTCGGTGCCGGTCGTGGTGCTCGTCGACAGAAACACGGCATCGTCGTCGGAGATCGTCACCGGCGCGCTGCAGGACCGCAGACGCGCGAAGGTCGTCGGCACGCGCACGTACGGCAAGGGCGTCTTCCAGGAGGTGCGCGAGCTGCCCAACGGCGGCGCGCTCGACATCACCGTCGGCCAGTACTTCCTCCCGAGCGGGCGCAACATCGGCGGCAGAGGCGTCAGAGAAGGCGACGGGATCAGGCCCGACGTCTACGCCAGAGACGATCCCGACACCCCGCGCGACGACGAAGGTCTCGACGCCGCGCTCAGAGAGCTCGCCGCAGAGTCACGGTGAGCCCGCGCCGCGACTACAGAGCGCGGGCGGCGGCGCGGGTGCGCGAAGAGGAGCGCGAGCGCGAGGCGCCGCGCCTGCGCACGCGCGACCGGCAGCTCGACCGTCCGCTGCCGCGCACCGACGTCGTCGCCGTGCTGGAGAAGCGCGGGCGCTTCCTCGTCGGCGAGCCGTTCTTCCAGCGCGGCCCGAGAATGATCGTCGACCGCGACCGCAACATCGCCGTCGGCGACCTCGTGCTGCTGCGCGTCGCCAGCCGCGGCGGCAAGGGACACGCCAAGGTCGTGCGCAAGATCGGCCGGCCCGACGTCGCGCGCGACGTGATCGAGGCGCTGATGCTCGACCGCGGGCTCAGACGCCGCTTCGACCCGGCCGTCGAGCGCGCCGCGCGCGAGCCGCGCGCGATCGACGTCCCGAACCGCCGCGACCTGCGCGCGCTGACGACGTTCACGATCGACCCGGCCAGCGCGAAGGACTTCGACGACGCCATCTCGGCCGAGCAGCTGGCGCCCGGCAGATGGCGCATCTGGGTCCACATCGCCGACGTCTCGGCCTACGTGCGCCCCGGCGACCTCGTCGACCGCGAGGCGTTCAAGCGCGGCACGTCGGTCTACGTGCCCAGCAAGGTCGAGCCGATGCTGCCGGAGGGGCTGTCCAACGACGCCTGCTCGCTGCGGCCGGGCGAGGATCGGCTGGCCGTCACCGCCGAGCTGGAGCTGCACGGGACCAGAGTCGTGCGCTCGTCGTTCTACCGCTCGACGATCCGCTCCGACGAGCGCCTGGACTACGACCGCGTCGATCGGATCTTCGCGGGGCAGGAGCCGGCGCTGGACCCGTGGGGCGAGCCGCTCGCGGCGGCGCGCGCGGCCGCGGCGGCGCTCGCCGAGCAGCGCGCCGCGCAGGGCGCGCTGGCGATCGAGTCGAGCGAGCCCGAGTTCGCGTTCGACCGCGACGGTCACGTGACGGACGCCGAGGGCGTCGTGCAGACCGAGGCGCACCGGCTGATCGAGCACCTGATGATCCTCGCCAACGAGCAGGTCGCGAAGCTGCTGGCCGAGCGCAAGGTGCCGGCGCTGTTCCGCGTCCACGAGCGGCCCGACGGCAGCGCCGCCGAGCGCCTCGTCGCGCAGCTCGAATCGCTCGACGTGCCGACTCCGCCGCTGCCCGAGCACCCGACGCCGCAGCAGGCGACCGAGGCGATTGCCGACGCCTCGCACCTCGTCGCCGACCACGTCGAGCGGGCCGGGCGCGGCAAGGCCGGCCTCACCAACCTCGTGCTGCGCTCGCTCAAGCAGGCCCGCTACGACCCGCGCAACCTCGGCCACACCGGCCTGGGGCTTGACCACTACTGCCACTTCACCTCGCCGATCCGCCGCTACCCGGACCTCGTCTGCCACCGTGCGCTGTTGTCGGCGATCGGTGGTGGGGAGGAGGCGCCCGCCGCGTCGCGGCTGCCGGGTGCGGCCGACTGGTGCTCGGCGCGCGAGCGCGACGCGATGCAGATCGAGCGCACCGCCGACGACGTCGCGCGCTGCTTCCTGTTGGAGAGAATGCTGTTCGAGACCGGGCTGGAGCAGGAGTTCGACGGCGAGGTCGTGAGCGTGATCGGCGCCGGCGCGTTCGTCAGCTTCGGCGACGGCTACGAGGGGATGATGCCCGTCCGCAAGCTCCACGGCGACTGGTGGGAGTTGAACGAGGAGGGCACGGCGCTGCACGGCACGCGCTCCGGCAAGACGATCCGGATCGGCGACGCGGTGCGCGTGCAGGTCGACCGCGTCGACGCACCGCGCGGCCGCGTGGACCTGTTCCCGCTCGAGCTCTGAGCCCGCGCGCGGGCGGGGCTGCGCGGACGATGCGCTTTGTGCCACGCTAGAGAGCCATGGCCAAGGGCTCAGGCAAGAAGAAGTTCGCTCCCGGCGACGTCGCGACCAACCGTCAGGCACGGTTCCGCTTCAACCTGCTCGACACGTTCGAGGCGGGCATCGTGCTGCAGGGCACGGAGGTCAAGTCGCTGCGCGAGGGCGGGGCGCAGATGAAGGACGCCTACGCGCTCGTCAGAAACGGCGAGGTGTGGCTGCTGAACATGCACATCCCGCCGTACGCCTCCGCCTACCGCGACAACCACCTGCCCGAGCGCGACCGCAAGCTGCTGCTGCACAGACGCGAGATCGAGCGACTGGTCGGCAGAGTCAAGGAGAGAGGCCTGACGCTCGTGCCGACGCGGATCTACTTCAGAGGCCCGCGCGCGAAGGTCGAGATCGCGCTGGCGCAGGGCAAGGACATGTTCGACAAGCGCCAGTCGATCAAGGAACGCGAGACGAAGCGCGAGATGTCCCGGGCGATCCGGGAGTCGCAGCGGTAGTACGCATCGGGCCGCCTCAGTCTTGAAGCAGCTCTGCGAGGACCTGGCGCTGTGTCGGCAGCGCGGCCTCGTAGCGCTCGCGGCCCGCGGGGGTGAGGCAGGCGAAGATGCCGCGGCGGTCGTCGCTGCACATCGAGCGGTTCACGAGGCCGTCGTGCTCGAGCCGGCCGATCAGCCGGGAAAGCGCGCTCTGGCTCAGGTGGACGGTATCGGCGAGGCCCTGCATGCGGTGCATCTCCCTGTCGCATGCGGCGAGGCGCTCGAGCACCTCGAACTCGCTGACGCCCAGCTGATGACGCTCCTGCAGCACCTTTTCGAGCGCGCCCGTGGTGCGGGCGTGACAGTCGAGCAGCGCGCGCCACTGCTCGACGAGCTTGGCGTCGTCGCGCAGCGCAGCCGAATCTTCTCGGGTCATCGCCATGACCGGCTGATTATACCAAACAGCCGCAATATTTGTTTTCACACATTTTGCACATGCAAAGCTTGCACATGCATGTATCTTACTCCCAATGACCGCTCTCTCCTCTCCACCCACGCCCTCCCGGGCAGACGCGACGCCCCAGTCAGCGCACTGGGACGCCCGCCTCTGGGGGGCGCTCTTCGTGCTCTGCGGAGCGCTCTTCCTCGACGGTCTCGACGTCTCGATGGTCGGCGTCGCGCTGCCGTCGATCGGCACCGACCTCGGTCTCTCCACCAGTGACCTGCAGTGGGTCGTGTCCGGCTACGTGCTCGGCTACGGCGGTCTGCTGCTGCTCGGCGGTCGAACCGCCGACATCGTCGGCCGGCGCAAGGTGTTCCTCGCGGCGGTCGCGGTCTTCGCGGTCGCATCCGTGCTCGGCGGGCTCGCCAACGACGGCGCCGTCCTGATCGCCACGCGCTTCATCAAGGGCGTCAGCGCCGCGTTCACCGTCCCGGCCGGCCTCTCGATCGTCACGACGACGTTCCCCGAAGGCCCGATTCGCAACAGAGCCCTCTCGATCTACGCCGCCTTCGGCGCAACCGGCTTCTCCGCCGGCCTCGTCTTCGGCGGTCTGCTGACCGAGCTCGGCTGGCGCTGGACCTTCCTCGTGCCGGGCCCGATCGCGCTGCTGGTGCTGGTCGCCGGCTGGAAGCTGATCGCGCACGACAAGGTCGACCCGGCCGAGCGCCAGGGCTTCGACCTCGGCGGCGCCGTCACCGTCAGCGCCTCGATGCTGCTGCTGGTGCGCACCGTCGTGACCGCTCCCGAGCACGGCTGGACGTCCGTGCAGACGCTCGGCGGCTTCGGCATCGCCGCGGTCCTGCTGGCCACGTTCGTCGCGGTCGAACGGCGCGTGCGTCACCCGCTCGTGCGGCTCGGGATCTTCAGCAACGCCGCGCTCGTGCGAGCGAACTTCGGCGCCGTCGGCGTCTTCGGCTGCTACGTCGCCTTCCAGTTCATCGCGACGCTGTACCTGCAGAACCTGCTCGGCTGGAGCGCGCTGGAGACGGCGCTCGCCTTCCTGCCGGCCGGCCTGCTGGTCGCGACGGTCGCGCCGCGGATCGGCAAGGTCGCCGACCGGATCGGCACGCAGCCGATCATCGCCGTCGGCTTCGTCGCCTTCGCGATCGGCTACCTGCTGTTCCTGCGGATCGACGAGTCGCCGTCCTACCTGACGACGATCCTGCCGACGATGCTGCTGCTGGGGGTCGGCTTCGCGCTCTGCTTCCCGGCGCTCAACATGCAGGCGACGACCGGCGTCGCGGACCACGAGCAGGGGCTCGCGTCCGGTCTCGTCAACACCTCGTTCCAGATCGGTGGCGCCTTCGTGCTCGCGATCGCCTCGGCGATCGTCAGCTCCAAGGCCGGTCTCTCGACTGACCCGCAGTCGCTCCTGGACGCCTACAAGCCCGCGATCGCCGTGATCGCCGGGCTGTCGATCGCAAGCCTGCTCGTCGCGCTCTCTGGCGTCTTCTTCGTGCGGGGGCGGCAATCGGCCGTCGCCTCCGCGGACTGCTGAGCAGCGTGGTCCCGCTCCGGTCGGCGGCGGACGCTCCGCCGCACGACTGACGGAGCGGGACGATCCGGCCCCGTCCCCGCCCGCACCGCGAAACCCGCCCGGTGCGAGCAGGGGCGGGGCCGTTTCGCTTTCTGGGCCGTGCCGGCCGCGCGGCGCGCGCGGGCGGGCGTCACCTACGCGTCGGCGAACGTGCGCGCGAGGTGCGTCGCGTCCATGCCGAGCACCAGCAGCACGATCAGGCCGACGTAGACCGCGCCGACGGCCAGCCGCGTCGCGGGCTTGACGCGGTAGTAGGAGGCGACCGCCTCGCCGCCCGCTCTCAGCGCGCGCCAGCGGCGGTACGTCTCGAACGCGGCGAGCAGCGCGATCAGGATGATGATCGGGTTCGGGAACGCGATCGCGACGCCGACCATCGCGCCGAGGCCGACGAGCCACATCCACGGCGTCATCGCGGCCATCGCGCGGCCGCCGTCCAGCGGCACGACCGGCAGCAGGTTGAAGAGGTTGAGGAAGAAGCCCGTGAACGCGAGCGCCTGCCAGAACTCGTCGCCGGTCGCCCACCAGACCGGCAGCAGCAGCGCCGCGCCGAGCGAGCCGAGGATCGGGCCCGCGAGCCCGACGCGCGCCTCCGCGGCCGCGTCGTCGCCGAGCGACTTCGCCGTCACGACGGCGCCGAGGAACGGGATGAACATCGGCGCGCTCGCGGGGATCCCCTCGCGCCGCAGTTGGATCACGTGGCCCATCTCGTGCACGAGCAGCAGCAGCACGAAGCCGACGGCGAACTTCCAGCCCCAGATCAGCGCATAGGCGCCGACCGACACGAGCATCGAGCCCGACGTCGTCAGCAGCTTCAGCTTCGGCAGCGCCAGCAGCAGGCCCTTCAGCGGGCCGAGGAATCTGAGGACCGCCGCGCCCGCGACGAGCAGCGGGCCGAAGATCCGCTTCATGCGCGTCTGCGACCGCTGCGGTCCGGGCGGCGGCGGGGCGGCAGGCGGCGGCGTCCCGTCCCACGCGGGTGGGGCGGGCGGCGTCGGCGGACCGGCCGGGATCGGCGTCGTCGGCGAACTGGGGGGAAGCCAGGGGCTCTGCTGCTCCATCACGACCGATTGTGGCAGGGCATCCTTCGGCTAGACTGAAGGCGCAGGACATCCCCGGGGACGACAGGCTTCGACGTGGTCAGTTCGTGGAGATGGTTGCGAGTCGAGGTTCCGGTTGGCCTCGTAAAACCACCGGAAAAACCATACGTGCGGACTCTCACGAGTACGCCCTCGCCGCTTAGCACCTAGCTAAGGCAGTGAGGTTTCGGCCCCCGCCAGCCTGCCGTGGGGATCGCCGGAATCATAAGCAGGCTCACCCGGGGCGGTACGCCTCTGCCAAGCCGGGGAAATCTTCAGGAGGCTGGTTCCCAGCAACCCCGCCGGCGAGGCGAGCCGGGGACGAGATCAGAGCGCCGGATACGCTCGTAGAAGCCATCACCGCATGACTGCGGACCCGGGTTCAATTCCCGGCGTCTCCACTCCTCGAAGCCCCCGCGGACGCGGGGGCTTCGGTCGTTTCGGAGTGGCTAGCGGATCGTCATCTGGCGCAGATGGCGGTCGCCGTGCCGACCGTCGCGGACGAGGTCGACGTCCAGCGGATCGTCCATGCGACCGGCTGCACGCCGGTTCTCAGCGTGTTGCCGGACGCGTCCGACGGATACGACGCGTCGATGTCCTCGCCGATGCTCATGTTGCCGCCGCCGCCGATCGCGACGTAGCCGGGTTCGCAGACGGCGGTCGCGGTGGCGCTTCTGCCCTGCGCGCCGTTGGTGACGACGACCGCCGTCGCCGCGACGCTCGCGCCGGGTGCGCCGGGTGCACCCGCTGCACCGGTGTCGCCTCTGGCACCTTGCGGGCCGGGCTCGCCGGTGTCGCCCTTGGGGCCGGTCGCGCCGGCGGGGCCGGGCGCGCCCGTGTCACCTCTGGGGCCCGGGGCGCCGTCGGCGCCGGCGGGACCTGCGGGACCGACCGGACCGGTCTCACCGGGGATGCCCTGCACGCCCGGAGCGCCGTCGGCTCCGGGGAGGCCCGGCAGGCCGGTCTCGCCCTGGAGGCCCTGCGCGCCGGTGTCGCCCTTGGCACCGGCGGTGCCGGTGTCGCCCTTCGCGCCGGTGTCGCCCTTCAGGCCCTGCGGGCCGATCTCGCCCTGCGGACCGGCCGGGCCGCGCTCGCCCGCGTCGCCCTTGGCGCCCTGAATGCCCTGCACGCCCTGAACGCCCTGTGCGCCGGTCTCGCCTCTGGCGCCCTGGATGCCCTGGATGCCTTGGACACCCTGCACGCCCTGGATCCCCTCACCGGTGTCGCCCTTGACGCCCTGGATGCCCTGGATGCCCTGCGCGCCGGTGTCGCCCTTCAGGCCCTGCGGGCCGGCGGGACCGGGCGGCCCGGGCTCGCCCTGGGGACCCTGCGGGCCGGTGGCGCCCGTCGCGCCGCGGGGTCCGCGGTCGCCCTTCGGCCCGCTCGACTGGCTGACGCCCTTGACGCCGCTTCTGCCGCTTCTGCCGCTCGCTCTTCTGCCCGAGGCTCTGACCGCGGTCGTGGCCGCGGTCGGCGGGGCGCCTGCGGCGGCGAGTGCCGCCGTGCTCGGCAACGCGCTTGCCAGCGCTGCGATCGCCACCGCGAGGATGGTCGCTTCCCTACGTCCCGTCACCTTCATCGGATCCTTCCGTGCTCAGGGCAGCGACGAGCCGGGCTCGGCTGGTGACGGGTCGCTGGGCCTGGTGCCGGATGCCCTCTTGATGGGGCTCTGGAGAGGATCGGTCCGAGCTGACGCGCCCCTGGACTTGGCGCAAGACGATCCCTTCAGCGGCCCGATGCTACACAACGAATCATCAGCTTTCGACAGGTTTCTCTCGAACTTGAGCGCAATATCTGGTTGATAAGCTCCATTCCGAGCGTACACGCGCCAACTCACGCCGATCTCTGCATATTCGACGCTGGTAGGGGGAATTGCGCCGCGCCTATACTGCCCGGCACCCTGATGCCAGCCGACGCACGAGAGTCATCCCAGCCGGCAGCCGCCGGCACGAGCGTCGGCTCCACAGGCGGGCTGCTGCGCTGGCTCGTGTCGCTCGCCGCGATCGTGCTCGTCGCGCTGCTCGCGGGCTGCGGAGGGGGCGGTGAGGACGGGGGCGACGACACCGCCACCGCGCCCAGACGCGCGCCGGCCGTCGCGGCCTCGCTCGACCGCCTCGCCAGCGTCGCGACCGACGCCGGGCATCCGGTCTTCTGGGCCGGCCCGCGCGACGGCATGACGTACGAGCTGACGCAGACGAGAGACGGTCGCACGTTCGTGCGCTACCTTCCGCAGGGCGTGGCGGTCGGCGCCCCGGCGGCGGACTATCTCGCGATCGCCACGTACCCGCAGAGAGATGCGCTCGCGACACTGCTCGCGACCGCCAGAAGACAAGGCGTCGAGGCCGTCGCGACGAGCGGTGGCGGGCGGGCGTTCCAGGACGCCGATCGCCCGACCAGCGCCTACCTCGCCGTTCCCGGCGCGGACGTCCAGGTCGAGATCTTCGACCCGGCTCCGGGGCGCGCGCTGAGACTCGCGACCAGCGGGCAGGTCGTGCCGGTGAGCGCGGCGCGGGCCGCGGGCGCCGTGCCGAGAGCGGCGACCGTCGCGCAGTTGGGCGCGCTGCCGGCGGCGGTCGGCCACGCGGTCTATTGGGCCGGCGCCGAGGACGGCGCGACCTACGAGCTGACGCGCACCGGCGACGGTCGCGTCTACGTCCGCTACCTGCCGCAGGGCGTCGAGGTCGACACCGACGACCCGGATTATCTGACGATCGGCACCTACCCGACTGCGGATGCCGTGGCGACGCTGCGCAAGGCGGCGGCCGCCGCGCACGCTCAGACCTTCGACGCGGCGGCGGGCGGCATCGCATACGCCGACCCGAAGCATCCCGGCAGCGTCTACGTCGCCTATCCGGGGGCCGACGTGCAGGTCGAGGTCTACGACCCGGACGGTGCGCGCGCCAGAGCGCTCGTGACGTCGGGGCGGCTCGCCGCGCTGGGCTGAACCCGACCACGGCGAAGCGCGTCTGTCTGGGCGCAGACGCGCCAGCGGTCGGTTGGATTGCCCGTCGCGGCGCTCAGCCCGTCGCGCGGATCACCCGCCGGCAGCGCCGCTCCAGCACGTGCGCGGCGAGCCAGTAGCGTCTGAACGCGGGATTCGTCGTCTGCCTGTGGTGGTAGCGGTAGTAGATCTGCTGGGCGATGCCGGCAAGGCGGAACATGCCGAAGACCTCGTAGAACGGCCAGTCGCCGGGATCGAGACCGGTCGCGGCGCAGTAGCGCGTGACGATCTCGCGACGCGTCGGCATGCCCGGCTGGTTCGACGGCTGTCTGCGGAACTGCTGCGCGCCGCGGCCGTCGTCCGGCTCGATCCAGTACGCGAGCGAGCTGCCGAGGTCCATCAGCGGGTCGCCGAGCGTCGCCAGCTCCCAGTCGAGCACCGCGCGCACGTTCAGCGGATCGGCCGGATCGAGCACGAGGTTGTCGAGCCGGAAGTCGTTGTGGATCAGGCAGATCCGCGTGTCGCCGGGGCGGCGCTCCTCCAACCACGCGATCACGCGCTTGAACGACGGCACGTTCCAGGTCTTCGCGCGCATGTAGCGCTCGCTCCAGCCGTTCACCTGCCGCTCGACGTAGCCCGCGCCGCGGCCGAGGTCGCCAAGGCCGGCGGCGGCGGGGTCGACCGCGTGCAGCTCCACCAGCAGGTCGACGAAGCGCTCGCCGAGTGCGCGCATCAGCGCCGGGTCGGTGCCGATCGCCGACGGCATCGTCGTGCGCGGGATCACGCCTTCGACGCGCTCCATCACGTAGAAGTCGCTGCCGAGGACGGCGGGGTCCGTGCACAGCGCGATCACCTGCGGCACGTACGGGAAGACCGGCTTCAGCGCCGCCTGGATGCGGTACTCTCGCGCCATGTCGTGCGCCGAGCTGGCCTTCGTGCCGGCCGGCGGGCGGCGCAGGATCAGGTCGCGGTCGTCGTAGCGCAGCAGGTAGGTGAGGTTGGACGCGCCGCCGGAGAACTGGCGTACGTGCGGAAGCCCCGCGGGCAACGGCATGCGCCAGCCGCCGTCGCCGTCGAGGTGGACCTCGCGCAGCCACGCGTCGAGCGCGGGGACGTCGAACGCGTCCTCGTCGCGGACGGGGCGGTCCTCAGCCATCGTTGAGCTCCTCCGACCGCATGAAGGAGGCGCAGCCGAGTTCATGCCCGCAATGCGAGCCGCCAGGCGAGCGTTTCGCGGTCACAGGACCGGTTCCTCCTCACCGCGCTGACGGCGCAGCTCGCGGCGGGCGATCGACAGCTTGTGCACCTCGTCGGGGCCGTCGGCGAGGCGCAGCGTGCGCATGTGCGCGTACATGAATGCCAGCGGCGTGTCGTCGGAGACGCCGGCGCCCCCGTGCACCTGGATCGCGCGGTCGATGATCTTCAGCGCGATGTTCGGTGCCGCGACCTTGATCGCCGCGACCTCGACGCGCGCGTTCTTGCCGCCGACGCGGTCGACCAGCCACGCCGTCTTCAGCACCAGCAGCCGCAGCATCTCCAGCTCGATCCGCGCCTCCGCGATCCAGTCGCGGACGTTGGAGCGGGTCGAGACCGGCTTGCCGAACGTCTCGCGCGCGTCGGCGCGCGCGCACATCAGCTCCAGCGCCCGCTCGGCCGCGCCGACCGCGCGCATGCAGTGGTGGATGCGGCCGGGGCCGAGCCGCGCCTGCGCGATCAGGAAGCCCGCGCCCGGCTGCGCGATCACGTTGCTCGCCGGCACGCGCACGTCGGTGAACAGCAACTCGCCGTGGCCCTCGGTGTCGTGGTAGCCGAAGACGGGCAGCGAGCGGACGATCTCGAGCCCCGGCGTGTCGAGCGGCACCAGCACCATCGACTGCTGCGCATAGACGTGCGCTTCCGGATCGGTCTTGCCCATCACGATCAGCACTCTGCATCTCGGGTGCATGACGCCGGTCGTCCACCACTTGCGCCCGTTGAGGACCAGCTCGTCGCCGTCGCGGACCATGCGGAGCTGCACGTTGGTCGCATCGGAGGAGGCGACATCGGGCTCGGTCATCGCGAAGCCGGAGCGGATCTCACCGTCCAGCAGCGGCTGCAGCCACTGCGCCTTCTGCGCGTCGCTGCCGAACTGGTGCAGCACCTCCATGTTGCCGGTGTCGGGCGCGGAGCAGTTCGTCGTCTCGGCGGCGATCGTCGTGCGGCCCATCAGCTCTGCCAGCGGCGCGTATTCCAGATAGGTGAGGCCGGGGCCGTGGTCGGGGTCCGGCAGGAACAGGTTCCAGAGGCCGCGTCTGCGCGCCTCCTCCTTCAGCTCCTCGACGACCGGCGGGTGCACGTGCGGCGTGTCGGCCGCGCGCACCTGCTCCAACCAGACCTGCTCGGCGGGGTAGACGCGCTCGTCCATGAACGCCTGCAGCCGCTGCTGGAAGTCCTTGGCGCGATCGCTCAGCTCGAAGTCCATCTGCTGCTCTCCTCAGGTCCGTCGGGGTCGGGTTCAGGCGGGGCGGACGTCGAGCACGACCTTGCCGGTCGCGCGCCGCTGGTCGAGCAGCTCGAGCGCCTCGGCGGCCTGCTCCAGCGGCAGCCGCGCACCGACCAGCGGGGCGACGAAGCCCTGCTCGATCAGGTCGCGCAGGGCGGCGCCGATCTCCACGTTGCGCTGCGGCTTGGTGAGCGTGTAGGCGCCCCAGCCGGCGCCGACGACGCTGACGTTGTTGAGCAGCAGCCGGTTGACTCTGACCTCGGGGATCGCGCCGCCGGTGAAGCCGACGACGACGAGCCGGCCGTCCTCCTTCAGCGACCGCAGCGAGTCGGTGAAGCGATCGCCGCCGACCGGGTCGAGCACGACGTCGGCACCGCCCAGCTCCTTCACCGCGTCCTTCCACGGGCCGTCGGCGCGGACCACCTCGTCGGCGCCCGCGACGCGCGCGACACGCTCCTTGTCGTCGCTGGAGACGACCGCGATCGTGCGCGCGCCGAGGCCGCGCGCGACCTGCAGCGAGGCGGTGCCGACGCCGCCCGCGGCGCCGTGCACGAGCACGGTCTCGCCGCGCTGCAACTGGCCGCGCTGCACGAGCGCGAACCACGCGGTGTGGTAGTTGAGGATCAGCGCGGCGCCCTGCGCGAAGTCGAGCGCATCGGGCAGCGGGAACGTCATCGCCGGCGACGCGACCGCCGTCTCGGCCCAGCCGCCGAGGATCGGGAAGGCGGCGACGCGGTCGCCGGGGGAGACCGTCGCGTCGGCCGGTGCGCTGCGCACGATCCCCGCGACCTCGCTGCCGGGCACGAACGGGGTCGGCGGCTTGAGCTGGTATCGGCCGCGCGTCTGCAGCAGCTCCGGGAACGAGACACCGGCCGCGTGCACCTCGACGACGACGCCCTCCGCCTGGGTCGTGAAGTGGATCGGCTGCGGCTCCGGCAGCTCGACGTGGCGCAACGCGCCGCGCGGGCCGCTCTCGTCGGCGATCTGGATCGCTCTCATGTGCGGGGCTCCTCGATGGCGGCGGACGGGGCGGGCGCGATCGGCGGATCCGCGGGCGGCGCGTCCGGCGGCTCGGTGCGGGGGCCGGGGACGTTGCGGAAGGCGAACGGGGTCGGCTCGCGGCCGAGCTGCACGAACCAGCACTCGCCCGTGCCGTCGCTGGCGAAGACGCGCAGCGCTGTGTCGGCGACGACCTGCGGGTCCAGCAGTTCGAAGCCGGCACCGCGCAGGGCCTCTCTCGCGTGCGCGATCAGCGGCGTCTCGGCGAACGTCGGGCAGATCGCGTTGAAGCGGATCCCGTCGCCGGCCAGCAGCGGCCCGAGCGAGCGCGTGAGACCGACGACGGCGTGCTTGTTGGCGGCGTAGATCGCGTCCATCGGCACGCCGAGCAGGCCGGCGAGCGAGGCGGTCGCGACGATCGAACCGCCGCCGCGCGCCTTCAGCGCCGGCAGCGCGGCCTGCGCGCCGAAGACGACGCCGTCGAGGTTGACGCCCATCGCGCGGCGGTACAGCGCGAGGTCGAACTGCTCGCCGAGGCCGGTGTCGCTCGTGACGCCGGCGTTGAGGAAGACGAGGTCGAGGCCGCCGGCGCGCTCCTGCGCGAACGCGACGGCCGCGAGGTTCGCGTCGAGGTCGCTGACGTCGGTCGCGATCGCGTGGCCGCCGACCTCGCGCGCGACCTGCTGCGCGCCGGTCCCGTCGAGGTCGGCGACGACGACCTCCGCGCCCGCCTCCGCGAGCGCGAGCGCGGTCAGTCGCCCGATGCCGCTGGCGCCGCCGGTCACGAGCGCGACCTTGTCGCGCAGGCGCGAGAGATCGGCCGGGGTGGAGAAGGTGTCGGACAAACTGCGCGCCCCCTCAGGCTGTGTCGGTGGTCGAAGCGGCGGATGGGTGCTCGGCGACGCGGGTCTCGCCGCGGGCGTCGCCGCTCAGCACGGCGCGGATCAGCTCGACCGCCGGCTGGCGCAGCTCGGTCAGCTCGCTCGCGCGGCCGCGCTCGACGGCGCCGAGCACCAGTTCGTTGACGGCGCCGACGACGGCGGTCGCGAGCGCGGGCGTCAGCTCGCGCAGGTCCGGCTGCTCGCGGCGGAAGTCGGCGCCGAGCAGCACGAGCTGCGCGGCGAAGCGCTCGATCGCCTCGCGGCGGCGCGCGAGCCCGGCGGGGCCGGCGCCGAGGATCTCGATCAGGAACGTCTGCGTCAGCTCGGGCCTCGCCGCCATCGCGGACAGGTAGGCCGCGACGACCAGATCGACGCGCTGCTGCCACGGAGCGTCGGCGGCGGCCGCCGCGCTCATCGCGCCGAGCACGTGCGCCGACGCGGTGTCGTAGGCGGCCAGGAAGCAGGCCTGCTTGTCGTCGAAGTGCTCGTAGAAGGTGCGCTTGGAGACGCGCGCGTGGCGGACCACGTCGGCGATCGTCGTCGGCCCGTAGCCCTTCTCCGCGACGGCGGCGTTGATGCCGCAGACCAGCCGCTCGCGCGGCGTGTCGCGGTCGGGCGCTTGGCCGCGCTCGGGATCCTGGTGGATCGACCGCGCGCGCGTGGTCCCGGCGGTCGCTTGGCCGCGTTCGGGGTCGTGGTGGGTTGCTGCTGCGGGAACCGGCGCGACCATTGGTACCGGACAGTACCATTGCGCCGATGGTGACTGCGACACTTGCCGACGCGCTCCCGCTGCCGTGCGGCGCGACACTGCCCAACCGCCTCGCGAAGGCGGCGATGAGCGAACAGCTCGGAGATCGCGCCAACCGCCCGACGCCCGCGCTGGAGCAGCTCTACGGACGTTGGGGCCGGGGCGGCGCCGGACTCGTGATCAGCGGCAACGTGATGGTCGACCGCCGCCACGTCGGCGAGCCGCGCAACGTCGTGATCGAGGACGCGCGCGACCTCGCGGCCCTGCGCGCATGGGCCGCGGCGGGGCGCGCGGGCGGCGCGGCGCTGTGGGTGCAGGTCAACCATCCCGGCCGCCAGGCGCTGCGGATCGCCGGAGCGCGTCCGGTCGGGCCGAGCGCGGTCGCGCCGAAGCTGCCGGGCGCCGTGACGCCGCACGCGCTGCGCGAGGACGAGATCGAGGAGATCGTCGCGCGCTACGCGCGCACGGCCGCGGTCGTGCGCGAGGCCGGCTTCGACGGCGTCCAGCTGCACGGCGCGCACGGCTACCTGATCTCGCAGTTCCTGTCCCCGCGCGCGAACCAGCGCGAGGACGCGTGGGGCGGCGATGCGGCCCGCCGCCGGCGTTTCCCGCTGGAGGTGCTGCGCGCGACGCGTGCGGCCGTCGGCGACGACTTCCCGGTCGGGATCAAGCTCAACTCGGCTGACTTCCAGCGCGGCGGCTTCACGGAGGAGGAGTCGGGCGACGTCGTCGCCGCGCTCGCCGAGGCGGGGATCGACCTGATCGAGATCAGCGGCGGCACGTACGAGGCGCCGGCGATGATGGGGCCGCGCGAGGACACCACCAGCGCGCGCGAGGCGTACTTCCTCGACTATGCGGTGCGCGTGCGCGAGCGGGCGCCGGGGGTGCCGCTGATGGTCACCGGCGGCTTCCGCTCGACGGCCGCGATGGCGGACGCGATCGGCTCGGGCGCGTGCGACGTGGTCGGGCTCGGACGTCCGCTCGCGCTGCACCCGGATGCGGCCGCGCAGTTGCTCGACGGCTCGCGCGCGCGAGTGGACGCGGGCAGAAGAGGGATCGGCCTGCGAACCGTCGACAGCGCGATCGACCTCTACTGGCACACCCGTCAGTTGCAGCGGATCGGCCGCGGGCGCGACCCGTGGCCGGGCGAGCACGCGCTGCACACGTTCGCCGCGTTCCTGCTCGCGAACGGCTGGGGCGCGGCGCGACGGCGGCGCGGCGGCTGAGCGGCGCGGGCGGGTGCGCGCGGTTGGCCTGGGGCTGAGCGGCACGGGCGCCCGTGCGACAGAGCGGGACGGGGTGGTTTGTCGGACGGCCTGACGGCGGCTGGCGCGCGGGCGCTGGGGGTTGGCGCTCGGTGCCCGAGCGACTACGCTTGGACGGTCAGTGCTCGGACGTTCGGGACCGGCAACGCGACCAGATGGCGGAGGGATTCTCAAGCTCCCCGATGGAACTGTCGAGGAATCCATAAAGTCGTAGCGCGAGCTTTCCATGGACGAACAACGCCCCGATCTCACTCCGCAGGACCCGAGCGCCAGCCGGCGCCGGATCCGCACGGCCCTGATCGCGGCGCTCGCACTGATCGCGCTCGTCACCGCGCCGGCCGTCGCGCTGGCCGACGATCCGCCCGCCGCTGACGGGCCGCAGCAGACCGAGCAGGCCCCGCCGCCCGACCAGCCGACCGCCGATCAGCCTCCCGCGGACCAGTCGGGTGCCGACCAGCCTGCGCCTGATCAGCCGACGATCGACCGGCCGACCACGGGTCCGCCCGTCGATCCGGCCCCGCCGGTCGATCCGGCGCCGCCCGTCGACCCGGCGCCGCCCGTCGATCCGGCGCCGCCCGTCGACCCGGCCCCGCCGGTCGATCCGGCCCCGCCCGTCGACCCGGTCCCGCCGGTCGATCCGGCGCCGCCCGTCGATCCGGCCCCGCCCGTCGACCCGGCCCCGCCGGTCGATCCGGCCCCGCCCGTCGACCCGGCCCCGCCCGTCGACCCGGCCCCGCCCGTCGACCCGGCCCCGCCGGTCGACCCGGCGCCGCCGGTTGACCCCGCGCCGGTCGAGCGGCCGCCCGTCGCCGAGCAGCCGCCGGCGGAGACGCCCGTCCCCGACGTGCCCGAGAGAAGAGATTCGCGCCCGCCGATCGACGAGACGACGAACCCGCCGAGCGTCCTGCCGAAGCCGAGCGGCTCCGGCACGCTGCGCCCGGCAGCCGACGCCCAGCAGCCCCCGGCCTCGTCCACGACGCCGCTGGCGACGCCGCCCACCACCACGCCCGTCACGCCGGACGCGCAGCCCGACCTCGCGCCGGTCGTCACCGCGCCGATCGCGCTGCCGGGCTCCAAGCACGCGGCCGACGCCGCCGGTGCGCTGGCCGACGCGGCCGCCCGCGAAGCCGCCGCCAAGCGGATCGTGCGCACGACGCTCGTCAAGCTCGGGATCGTCTCGGCCGACCCCGGCGCCACCGACGCGCCTGCGTCGCCCGCGACCAATGCCGACGGCACGCTCTGCGCGCCGGCCGTCGTCGCGAGCGCATCTCCGACCCCCGCCGCCGGCACGACCCGCCTGCAGATCGCCAAGACGACGCGCAAGGCGCACGGCACCGAGCAGCCCAGCAGCGTCCGCGGCCCGCCCGTCGGCCCGCTCGACTCGCCGTCCTCGCCGCTCAACGCGAGCGCGGCGGCCGCTCCCGGCTCAGGCGCCGGCGCCGGCATCAGCTTCTTCGCGATCCTCGTCGGCTCGATCAGCGCGCAGCTCGCGCAGGCCGAGTCCGTCACACCGCCGTGCTCGTTCGCGAGCAACTCGGCGACGCCGACCTCCGACGACTCCGCGCGCGCTCCTCCCGCCTCCTGAGTCGCCTCAGCGAGCCGCCCCGCCCGGGTGCCGGCTCTCCGTGAACTCAGGACAAAGGAGACCACCATGGTCGTCGCCAACGGCCGCATCGATCGCCTCACCACCAGCCGCAGAGACCGCATCACCCGCTCCTCGCGCGTGCGCTTGCTCGCCAAGCAGGTCGCCGCGGGCGAGTACCAGGTCGACCCCGAGAAGCTCGCCGAGGTGCTCGTCGAGCGCGCCCAGTTCCACCAGGGCGTCAAGGCGGACCTGCTGGCGCAGCGGTCGCCGTCGGAGCTGTGATCTCCGCACGGGACCAAGGACGCCCCAACACCAGCACCGGCATCGGCTCCGTTCGCGACCGCGCGGCCTGACGCTCAGGGCAGGCCGGGCGGTCGCGACAGCCATGTCGCGGCGCCAACCAAGGGGGGCCGAGAACGCGGGTGCGTACCATTGGAGCTCGATGCGGCGACGCTTGACTCTCGCAGCGTGCGCGCTCGCGCTCGCCGTCACAGCCGCCTCCGCGACGCTCGCGACAGCATCGGCAGAGGCTGCGGGCACCTATCAGGGCACGCTCACGATCACGTCGGTCGCGAAACCGAACGCGCCCGATCAGCCGATCGTCGTCACGGCGCAGGGCGCGATCGCGCAACAGTGCGACCCGACCGTC
This sequence comes from Conexibacter sp. CPCC 206217, assembly GCF_030646165.1. Taxonomy (GTDB): domain Bacteria; phylum Actinomycetota; class Thermoleophilia; order Solirubrobacterales; family Solirubrobacteraceae; genus Conexibacter. Next base: position 42,121 of record NZ_JAUTDO010000016.1, read on the forward strand.
TTCTGTGGCTACTACCCGAAGGTCACGACCGTGCCCGCGAGCGTCGCCTGCCGCCCGCAGCTGACGAGAGAGGGCTGGATCGGCGACGTCTACGACGACGCGACCGGCCGCCAGCCGCAGGCGTTCACGGCGACGTGGCAGGAGCGGCCGTGGCTGTACGCCGGGCCCAAGCGCGCCTGCCTCTACGCCTTCGACGGCGCTGCCGACACGCTCGTCGCCGAGACGTCCTTCGACGTTCCTGGCGCACCTGCACCGGCGCCCGCGAGACCCGACCCGCGCGGGCGCGATCTCGTCCGCGCCGCGATCCCCCGCTCGGTCGGCGTGCGCCACGCCTACGGCTACGAGCTGAGCAGCGCGAACGTGCCGCGCAACGTCGGCGCAAAGCGCTTCGCCGTGCTCGCGCGCGTCGCCGCGAAGCGCTGGGGCCTGCGCGAGACCGGCACGACCGTCCGCGCGCCGCGCCAGGGCGACGGACGCAACACGGTCGGCTTCGCCCGCGACGTGCCGCGCGTGGCGCTCGGCGTCACGAGAATCCGTTCGGTCCGCTACTACCGCCGCTCCGGCGGCGTCACGCGGATCGTCGGCGAGCGCGTCGTCGAGCGCGACCTCAGCCTCGCGCTGGGCGTGCCGTGGTGGGTCGGGCCCGGTCCGCCGCCGTCCAACCAGGTCGACCTGCAGACGGTGATCGTGCACGAGCTCGGTCACTACGCCGGCAACGACCACGTCAGAAACTGCACCAACAGCCCTATGTGGACCGGGCTGCGGCCGGGCGAGTGGTGGTACAGCCGCTCCGACTGGTTCCAATTCGGCTGTCCCAACGTCCCGTCACCGACGGCGATCGCCACCGCCGCGACGGCGCGGACCGCCGCACGGTTCGCGCTCGCTCCCGGTGACCCGCGCCCGCTGCTGGTACAGCGCAGCGTGCGCAGAGTCTTCCTCGACTGAGGCGCCGCGCGAGCCGCCGCGCCTGAGGCGCGCCCTGGCGGCGCAGGCTGCCTCCTAGACTCGCCCGGCCTCGACGGCGGCCTGCTCGGCCTGCTCCAGCTGCTCCTCGACCAGTGCCAGGCCGGCGTCCCAGAAGCCCGGGTCGGTCAGGTCCAGCCCGACCAGCTTGCCCAGCTCCTCCGGCGCCAGCGAGCCGCCGGCCGACAGCATCTTGAGGTAGTCGGGCACGAACGACGCGCCCTCCTGCTCGTAGCGGCGGTAGACCGACAGCGCCAGCAGCTGACCGTAGGCGTACGCGTAGACATAGCCCGGCGTGTTGATGAAGTGCGGGATGTAGGACCACCACGTCTTGTAGCCCTCGGTCACCTCGACGGCGTCGCCGAACAGCTCCTCCTGCGTCTTCTCCCACAGCGCGCCGAACTGCTCGACGGCCAGTTCGCCGCCTTCGCGGCGGGCGGTGTGGATCTCCTGCTCGAAGTTGTGCATCGCCGTCTGCCGGAAGACGGTCGCGATCGCGCCCTCGATCGACTCCGACAGCAGCGACAGCCGCGACGCCGGCGTCGCGGCGGCCTCCAGCAGGCGTCCGAAGACGAGCGTCTCGCCGAACACCGAGGCGGTCTCGGCGAGCGTCAGCGGGGTGCTCTGGTGGAAGACGCCCTGCGGCGCGGCGAGCGCCGCGTGGACGCCGTGGCCGAGCTCGTGCGCGAGCGTCAGCACGTCGCGGCGGCGGGCGGTGTAGTTGAGCAGCACGTACGGGTGCGCGGACGGCACCGTGTAGGAGCAGAACGCGCCGCCGCGCTTGCCCGGTCGCACCGGCGCGTCGATCCACTGCTCGTCGAAGAAGCGGCGCGCGAGGTTGCCCAGCTCGGGCGTGAACGAGCCGTACGCGTCGAGCACCAGCTCGCGCGCCTCGCGCCAGCTGAAGCGCTCGTCGACGTCGGCGACGGTCGCGGCGCGGTCGTAGTCGGCCAGCTTGTCGACTCTCAGCAGCCTCGCCTTCAGCTTGTACCAGCGCTGCGGCACGTCGAAGCGGTTGCTGACGGCGGTCACGAGCGCCTGCACCGACTCGTCGCTGGCCTCGTTGGCGAGGTTGCGCGCGGTCAGCCAGCCGGGGTAGCTGCGCAGGCGGTCGTCGACGGCCTTGTCGTGCAGCAGCGTGTTGAAGATGAAGGCGCGCGTGCGCAGGCCGGGCTCCAGCGCCGCGGTCACCGCCTCCGCCGCGCCGCGCCGCTCGTCGCGATCGGGACCGGACAGCAGCGCCAGGGCCTGCTCGAGCGAGACCGGCTCCTCGGCCGAGGGCAGTCTCACCTCCAGCGACGACATCAGCTCGGCGAACAGCCGCGTCCAAGCGCTCGCTCCGGAGATTCCCTTCTCGGCGAGGATCCGCTCCTCCGGCTCACTCAGCAGGTAGGGGCGGTAGCGGCGCTCGGTGCGCAGGTAATGGGCGAAGAACTCGTTGCCCTCGCCTCTCAGCAGCTCCTCGGCGCGCTCGTCGGGCAGCTCGGCCCATTCCAGCTCGAAGAACAGCAGTCTCGTCTGGATCTCGGTCGCGCGCTCCTGCACATGCTGCAGCAGCGCGCCGATCGCCGGGTCGGCGGTGTCGACGGCGAAGCGCAGGGAGGCGTAGGAGCCGGCGCGGCCGACCAGCTCGTGCAGCTCGGCGAGCTGCTGCATCGCGGCGCGCAGGCCGGCGGCGTCGAGCTCGGCGAGTCTGCCCGCGTAGGCGGCGGCGAACGCGTCCGCGCGCTCGAGCCCCTGAGCGAGCAGGCTGCGGACGCCCTCCTCACCCTGTCCGTCGACGAGCGGGTCGAGGTTCCAAGCGACGCCGGCGACCTCGTCGTCCGCGGGCTCCTGGTTGGTGGCGGCAAGGGTCGTCATCGCCCCAGCTTAGAACCTTGCGCGCGCGTGCCCGCGATCGCTTGGCGAGCCTGCAAGATCGCGTGCAGCGGCAGGAGCGCGAGGCGCTGCGACGGCCTCGCTCGCGCGGATCTGCGATCCTGAAGCGGCAGCCAGACGCACATATGCCGAGTTCCTGCCGTCACGACGGCGGGGAGCGGGGGACCCACTCGGGCCGGATCCGTCCGGCCCACGGGGCGAATCGCCACCAGCCACTCCGCCATCGGAGGGCTCCGGAGGCGTAGCGCACTCTTTCAGCGCGAGCCCGTCAGCTCACCTCGTAGGCACCGAAAGAGAACTGATGGAGGGCGCATGCCTGCGAACTGTCCCGACGTGGACGCCGACGATCTCGTTCAGCCCGAACGCTGGGAGCGCTCCCGCGAGCGCTCGCACGTCCGGCGCCTGGTGGCGCTGCGGCGCCGCCGTCGCCGCCGCGGCTCGCGCAGCGTCGCGCTGGTGATGGCCGCGGCGCTGACGCTCGGCGTCGGCGGCGCGTTCGCCGCCTCCGGCGACGACGACGGATCCGGCGGCGGGTCGCTCAAGCGCGGCAGCAGCGGCCCGGCGGTCGTGCAGCTGCAGCAGAAGCTCGGGATCGGCGCTGACGGCGCGTTTGGTCCGCAGACGGAGAAGGCCGTGCGCGCCTACCAGCGGCGCAAGGGCCTCGAGGTCGACGGCGTCGTCGGCCCGCAGACGGCCGGCGCGCTCGGCATCAGCCTCGCGACCGCACGGGCGCAGTCGGTCGGCCGCGGCGGCTCGGCGGGCAGCAGCGTGCAGCTGCCGCCGATCCTCGACTCGATCGCAGAGTGCGAGTCGGGCGGCGACCCGCGCGCGATCTCGTCCGACGGCACCTACCGCGGCAAGTACCAGTTCGATCGCTCGACGTGGGCCGCCTACGGCTCCGCAGGCGATCCGGCGCGCGCCTCCGAGGCAGAGCAGGACCGTCGCGCCCTGAAGCTCTACAACGCCCGCGGCACGTCGCCGTGGCCGAACTGCGCGTAGCGCGCTGATTCGCTCGGGCCCCGCGCCACGACGCGGGCCCGGGCGGGCTATCTGCCGAACCCTTCCTCGCCCGGCGGATCGCCGCGCAGGATCCAGGCGCCGTCGTCGCGCCGTTCGACGACTCCGCGCCGCGTCAGGTCCGACAGCGCGGTCGTGACCGACGGGCGCTGCGCGCCGATCAGCCGGCCGAGCACCTGATGCGTCAGCGGCAGCTCCAGCACGACGCCGTCGGGGCCGACACGGCCCCAGCGGTCGGCGAGGCCCCAGAAGAGCAGCTCCAGGCGCGCGTCGACACGCGTCAGGTGGCTTGTCGCCTGTGTCGTCGCCAGCTCGGCCGAGCGGCGCACGGCGCGCGCGGCGAGCGCGCTGACGAGCTCCGGCCAGCGGCCGAGGATCGCGGTGATGCGGCGATCGAGCACTGCGAGGCGGACCGGTTGCAGCGCCGTCCAGATCACGCGCGGGCGGACGGTCACGACCTCGCGCTCCCAGTCCCACGGTCGCAGCAGGTCGCCGCGGCCGAGCAGCTCGGTGCAGGCGGCGCGGGCGAACGTGACGTCGCGCATCAGCAGGCCGTCGAGCACGAGCAGACCGAGATGGCCGCTGCCGCCGTCGGCCGGCCGCGCCGGCTCCCACACGCCCGGGGCGATCGTCTCGACCGCCGCGATCGCGTGGCGAGTCGCGAGCTGCAGGCTCGTCTGATCGAGTCCCGCGGCGAGCTCAGGGTCCTGTTCGAGGACTCGTACGAAGGCGTTCCCACTCGGCATCGTGAAACAGCGTATTGGCGTCTGAACCCCGGTGCCACACATAACTGTCGCCGACACAGCGTCAGACAGACTGTCAGCGACGCGAGCGCCTATGCGCCAGCGAGTGGTGGTGGTGGAACGTGGTTCCCGCTGCGCGCGACCGCGTTTCGCGTGCGCCGGGGGGAAGGGCCGACGTTGCGCCGGGGGGAAGGGCCGGCGCTAGGCGCGCGGGGCGAGGCGCGCGCGCAGCAGCTCGCCGCCGTCGGGCAGCGGCTCGACGTCGAGCTCGTCGGCCAGCCTCTCCAGCAGGCAGCCGAGCCCGGGCAGTTCGGTGTCGCGCACGAGCCGCTGGGCACCGCCGGGAACGAGCGGGCCGATCACGAGGTCGAAGCCGTGCTCGTGCTCGTCGATCGAGACGTGCGCGTCGCCGCTGCCGTCGAAGGCGTGGGCGCCGGCCGCGCCGGCGATCGCGTCGCTCACGATCTGCGCGTCGGAGAGCCGGTCGATCGAGAAGTCGGCACGGGCGGCGACGAGCGAGACGACGCGGCCGAGCACCGCCGCGGCGTGTTCGCCGGGCGCGAGCGTCAGCGCGACCCCGAGCGGCGGCGGCGGGACGTCGCGCGAGAGCTGCACCACGAGCGGCGGCGGCTCCTCCTCGAGGTCGAGGTCGAACGCGATCCGCACCTCGGTGCCGTAGCGGCCGCCGGCGATCCCGAACTCGTCCGACAGCGAGGCGATCAGCGCGAGCCCGAAGCCGAGCGGCGGCCCGTCGCCCTCCGAGGGGAGCGGCCGCAGGCCGTGACCGCGGTCGCGCACCGACAGCACGAGGCGGTCGTGATCGACGGCCATCGTCACGTCGAGCGGGCCGTCGTGGTTCTCGTACGCGTGCACGACCGCGTTCGTGCACGCCTCGGTGATCGCGATCTTCATGTCGGCCGCGCGCGCCGCGTCCAGGTGCAGGCTGTCGGCGAGGCCGGCCAGCGCCTGCCGCACGAGCGCGACGTTCGCCGGAACGGCGGGCAGACTGAAGCGAACCTCGGGTGAGCCCGAGACAACCGCTGGGGGGGTGCCGCCCGCCTCTGTGGAGATGCTGGTGCCGTCGCTCACGTCACATCCCGTATGAGCGCTCCGGGGGTTCGCCAAACCTGCATGTTCGAGCAGCCTGTCGGATCACCAACCGCTGACGCAGATTTGCTGACGGCGCCGTCACGGCGGCTCAGTCTAGTGATCCGGCTCGCCGCACCCTGGCACCGTCGCGCGATGCCGTAGCATCGCCGCCCGTGGAGATCGTCGGTCCGACACTCGCGCTGCGCCTCGCGACCCCCGCGGACGCTCCCGCGCTGTTCGAGCTGGCGAGCGATCCGCAGGTCACGAGGTTCTTCTCGTGGGGCCCGTACACGAGCGTCGAACAGCCGCTCGCCTACATCGACCGGCTCGTCGGCCAGCGCTCCCGCGGGGAGCAGTTGGACGTGTTGATCGTGCACCGCGAGGCCGGCCCGATCGGCGTCACCGGCCTGGTCGAGTTCTCCCACCGCGACCGTCGCGCGATCGTCGGCTCATGGCTCGGGCGCGCGTGGTGGGGCAGCGGCGCGAACACGGAGGCGAAGGCGCTCGTGGCGCGGCTCGCGTTCGAGCATCTCGGCCTCGACCGCGTCGGCGCCTACGCCGACGTCGAGAACGGGCGCTCGCAGGCGGCGCTGGAGAAGGTCGGCTTCGTGCGCGAGGGCGTGCTGCGCAGTTGGCACCGGCACGGCGACAGCGTCCACGACGTCGTCATGTACGGACTGCTCAGAGACGACTTCGCGCGCTCGCCGCTGGCGGCGGTCCCCGCCGTGCTGCACGGGGAGCCGCCACCGGAGTTCGTCGTCTTCCAGCCCTAGCTGCCGAACGGCGAGGGCGTCGTCGGCGGGGGCGGCGTCGACGGCGAGGCCGGGTATGAGGGCGTGCCGTCGTCCTCGGGCGAGATCGGCGGGTAGGTCTCGGTGACGAGGCCGAGGTATGCGCCGCCGAGCGCGTAGTACGCCAGCGCCATCTTCTGCACGTCGAAGAGACCCTTCGGGTTCTTGCCCGTGATCACGATCACGACCCACAGCAGCACGCCGACGATCTGGTAGAGGATGCTGAACAGCCACAGCATGACCATCACCGGGATGCCGATGATGATGCGGAACAGCGTCTTGACGCGGCTGTAGCTCTCCTGCGGCGCCGGGATCACGAGCCGGATCGGGTACTCCGGATGTTCGGCACCGTCGAATGGAGGCCAGACGTCCGTGAGCAGATACATCCAGCTGTAGACCCGCGCGTGGAAGCGCAGCGACATCGCCGTCAGGTTGTAGAGGCCGTCCGGATAACGACCCGTGAAGACGATCGCGAACCAGCCGACGATGATGCCGATCGCGCCGACGAGCGCCCAGAAGTAGGAGACGATCAACCAGGGGATCGCGACGATCAGGCGGAAGAACGTTGTCAGCCGGCTCTGATGTTCCTTGTAGTCGGCCTGGTATGCGACGGGGTACGCCATTGCGGGGGGAACCTCCTGAAGTGGTGCGGATGCGCTGCTAGCGCGCACATCGAACCAGGAAGCGCGGCGGAAAACGTGAAGATCTGCACGAAGTGGCGGTTGGTCGCCGCGAAGTCGTGCAGGAAACGGAGAAAGTGGCGTGTCGCCGGGCGACACGCGGTGATCAGGTGCGGCGCGCTTCCCAGCTGAAGCCGCGGATCGCCAGCGCGACGCCGAGGATCGTCCAGGCGACGATCACGCCGAGCGAGGAGAGCTGGTCGCTGAGGCTCTCGCCGGTCACCATCGCCGCCGACAGCCCGTCGATCAGGTGCGTCAGCGGCAGCGCCTCCGCGATCCCGGCCAGGAACGCCGGCACGTTGTCGGCGTCGTAGAAGACGCCGGAGATGATGATCAGCGGCAGGAAGATCGCGTTGACGTACGCGGGCGCCGACTCGTTGTTGGGGATCACGTGCGAGAGCGCGACGCCAAGCGAGGCGAAGCAGAGCACCCCGAGCACGACGAAGACGAGCAGCTCGCCGGGGTTCGGCGGCCAGTCGATGCCGAAGAAGACCTTGCCGGAGACGACGATCAGCACCATCTGCATCGCCGTGTTCGTGATCGAGTGCGCCGCGATCCCGGTCAGGTACGCGCTGCTCGGCATCGGCGTGCCGCGCATCCGCTTGAGGATGCCCTGCTCGCGCATCGCGGTCATGTTGTACGCGAGCGCGCTGAAGGTGGTCGAGACGACGCTCATGCCGGCGATGCCGGGGACGATCACGTTGAGGTCGTCCTGATCGGAGCTGAAGATCGCGCCGAACATCGCCAGCAGCAGCAGCGGCAGCATGAAGTTGAAGAAGGCGGCGCTGGGGTTGCGCCAGAACATGCGGCGCTCGAGCCGGTACTGGCGCCACGTCAGCGCGGCGAAGCTCTGCGAGCGCGAGACGCCGGGCGCGGCGGAGGCGGCCAGCAGCTGTTCGGACGCGGACATCAGGCGGTCAGCTCCAGGTAGACGTCTTCGAGCGTCGGCCGCGTGACGCTGAGGCTGTCGAGCTTCTCGCCTCTCGCGAGCGCGGCGGCCGTCAGCTCGTGCAGGAAGGTCGTCGGATCGTCGGTCTCCCGCTGGTTGAGCAGGCCGCTGCCGTTGCGCCACGCGACGCGGTAGCGGACCGAGCCGCTGCCGACGCCCAGCTCGCTCGGCGCGCCCTCGACGAGGATCCGGCCGTCCTTGATGATCGCGACGCGGTCGGCGAGCACCTGCGCCTCGTCGAGGTAGTGCGTCGTCAGCAGGACCGTCTTGCCGAGCGCCTTCAACGCGCGGATCGTGTCCCACGCGCCGCGGCGGGCGGCGGGGTCGAAGCCGGTCGTCGGCTCGTCGAGGAAGATCAGCTCCGGATCGCCGACGAGCGCGAGCGCGAAGTCGAGGCGGCGCAGTTGGCCGCCGGAGAGCGTGCGCGTGCGGGCGTCCTCCTTGCCGCGCAGGCCCGCAAGCTCGATCACCTCTTCGACGTCCCGCGGATCGGGGTAGAGGCCGGCGAAGTGCGTCAGCACCTCCTTCACCTTCACGTGACGGTAGATGCCGCTGCTCTGCAGCACGATGCCGACGCGGGCGCGCAGGTCCCTCGGGCGCAGCTGCGGGTCGTAGCCGAGCACCGACACCTCGCCGGCGGTCCGCTCACGGTAGCCCTCGAGGATCTCGACCGTCGAGGTCTTGCCGGCGCCGTTGGGGCCGAGCAGGCCGAACACCTCACCACGGCGCACCGAGAAGTCGACCCCTCGGACCGCCTCCAGATCGCCGTAGCTCTTGCGGAGTCCGCGGACTTCGATCGCCAGATTGCTGCTGCTCACGAAGGACCATGATGCCTCAAACGGCCTCGACACCAGCCCGTCGTCACATTCGGTGCCGCTCGACGGACGTTTCGCCGGTCGTGCGGGCAACCCTCTAGCCTGCCTCGGAACGTGCGCGCCGCCTGCATCGACATCGGGTCCAACACCACGCGCCTGCTGGTCGCCGATCACGTTGACGGAAGCCTTGCAGCGGTTGTCCAGCTGCGCGCGTTCACGCGGCTGGGGAAGGCCTGCCGCGCCGGCGGCTCGCTGCCGCAGGAGGTCGTCGACGGGCTCGCGGCCGTTGTGGGGGAGCAGGCCGCGCACGCACGGGAAGCGGGCGCCACGGCGCTGCGCGTCGTCGCGACCGCGGCCGTGCGGCGCGCCGAGAACGGCGCAGCGGTGTGCGCCGCGCTGGAGGCCGTCGCCGGGGTGCCGGTCGAGCTGCTGAGCGGCGACGAGGAGGCCCGGCTCGCGTTCGCGGGGGCGACGTGGGCGGACTCGGCGGGTGGCGCGAGCGCGACCGGTGGCGCCGCCGGCGCGGGCGGAGGAGATGCGCTGGGCGTGGCCGCTGGCGCCGCGGGGGCGGGCGCCGGCAGGGCGGCCGGCGCTGCCGCTGGCGACGCCCCGATCGGCGTCGTCGACGTCGGCGGCGGATCGAGCGAGCTGATCGTCGGGACGCGGGCCGGCGGCGTCGCGTGGTCCTGCTCGCTCCCGCTCGGCTCCGGCGACCTCGCCGAGGCGCACCTGCGCAGCGATCCGCCGGCGGCGGCCGAGCTCGACGCGATCCGCGCCGAGGTCGCGGCCGCGCTCGCCGGGGTGGAGGTCCCACCGGTCACGCGCGCGGTCGCGGTCGGCGGCAGCGCGACGTCGCTGCGCCGGCTCGTCGGTCCGCTGCTCGACGCCGACGCGCTCGCGGCGACCGTCGCCGGCCTCGCCGCGCTGCCGGCCGAGCGCGTCGCGGCGGTCCACGACCTCGACCCTGTGCGCGTCCGTCTGCTGCCGGCCGGGATCCTCGTGCTGGCGGCCGTCGTCGAGCGCATGGGTCCGCTGACGGTCGCGCAGGGCGGCCTGCGCGAGGGCGTCGTGCTGCAGCTCGCCGGCGCCGTCTGAGCGCAAGCGGCGAGGTCGTCGCCGCACTCTGCAAATTCTCTGCGCAGGCTCTGTGAAAAGTCACGCGTGAACGCCCGAATCGCCGCTTCGGGCGCGCAATGCTCGGTCGATGGGACGACTGCGTGGGGAACAGGGGCAGGCCGCAAACGAGTACGCGGCGCTGCTGGCGATCGTCGCGATCGCGCTCGCGGCGCTCGTCGGGATCAGCGCCAGCGGCATCGGCAGCGGTCTGCTCGCGGGCTTGCAGCGCGGTATCTGCGCGGTCGCGCCGGGGCCGTGCCCGCGACTCGTGGCGAGCGTCGACGATCTTGACGCGTGCCCGGTCGAGAAGACCAACCGCAAGGAGCGACTCGGCGAGACGATCGCGATGGTCGAGCTGGGCAGCAGCGGGACGCTGAGCGCGGTGCGCAGCTCCGACGGCAGCGTCACCGTCACGCTCGCGGACGGCAGCGACGTGGGCGCGGTCTTCCAGTTCGGTGCTGAGGCTGCGGCGGGCGGGAAGGCCGGCGCGGTTGCGAGAGCCGGCGCCGGCGTCGACTGGGGTTCGGGACGCTCGTGGTCGTTTCCCGACGCTGCCGCCGCGGCGGACTTCGTCGCGCGCTTCGGCGACAAGGCGACGATCAGGGGCAAGCTCGTCGACGATGTTCGCAGCGCCTGCTCGCTGCTGTGCGACGCGCTCGGCTGGAGCCCGCACGAGCAGCTGCCCGAGCCCGACGAGGTGTTCGAGCAGGGCGGGGGCAACGCCAAGCTGCTGCTCAGCTTCGGGCTCGGCGGCAAGCCGTCGGAGGCGGTCGCCTCGGCGGGCGGCGTGATCGGCCACCGCACGTCGCGCGACGGCTCGTCGACGTGGTACGTCGAGCTCAGCGCGGACGCGACCGGGCAGCTGGAGCTGCCCGCGAGCGGACTCGATCTGGCCGGCGGCGGGCAGGCGGTGCTGGCGTACGAGCTGGGTCCCAACGGCGAGCGTCGCGCGCTGCGCGTCTCCGTCGCGGGCGCGGCGAGCGGGAAGGCCGGCGTTGCGGGGACGGTGGGCGGGAGGGGAACCAGATCGGCGGGCGGGAGCAGAGCCGGATCGGCAGGCAGGGGAGCGGGTTCGACCAAGTCCGCCAACGGCGGCGCGAACGAACTGCGCGGCGGCGTCGTCGAGCTGGAGGCGACGCTCGACCTCACCGATCCGGCCAACGAGGCGGTCGCGGCCGCGGTCATCGACACGCTGCGCGACCCCGGCTCGTACCGGCAGCTCCCGGCGGCCGTGCGCGCGCTCGGCGCCCGCCTCGCCGAGGACTCCCAGATCGACGTGCGCGCCTACAGCAAGCGCTCGTCGGCGACCGAGTACGGTGCCAGAGTCTCGCTCGGCGTCGGCCTCGGAGGCAGCTTCCAGCGCTCGAGCGACAGCCTGCAGCTGATCACCGCCCTCACCCGCCTTCCCGGCCTCCCATTCCTCCCCCGCGACGACTGCCGCGCCGCATGACCGACCGCGCCGCCACGCCACGCCCGCTAGCCTCTCGCGCACGATGGTCAGCGTGACGATCCAATCCCGGCCGTGAGCATCGACGAGCCGATCGATCCGCTCGACGAGCTGCCGGCGCAGGTCGACCCGTCCGACCGCCTTCCGCGCGACGCGATCGCCGACGTGCGGATTCGCGTTCCCACGCGCGGCAACCGCAAGCTCGAAGGGCTGCTGCGCGCGGTCAACGCCGACGAGCAGGTGAAGGCCTGGTGGCATGTCTCCGCCGTCAACGCCACGCGCCGGCTGGGGATGTCCGACCACTCGTGGATCCACATCCAGATCGTGCTCAACAGCGCGCTGCGACTCGCGCGGCTGCTGTTCCGCCGCGGCGTGGTCCCCAACGTCGTCGCCGACTACGGCATGAGCGAGCGCGACGCCGAGGTCGTGATCGCGGCCGCCGCGATGCTGCACGACACCGGCATGACGGTCCACCGCGCCGATCACGAGGAGTACAGCCTCTTCTTGACGGCCCAGAAGCTGCCGGCGCTGCTGGCTGACGTCTACGACGAACCGGAGCGCACGATCGTCGTCGCCGAGACGATGCACGCGATCATCGGCCATCGCCGCCGCGGCGACCCGTTCACGATCGAGGCGGGGATCGTCCGCGTCGCCGACGCGCTCGACATGGCCCGCGGTCGCTCGCGCGTCCCGTTCGAGGGCGGCCGGCAGAACATCCACTCACTGTCGGCATACGCGATCGAGGAGGTCAAGATCGTCGCCGGCAGGGACCGTGCGGTCCTTGTCGAGATCGCGATGTCCAACAGCGCCGGCATCTTCCAGGTCGACGAGCTGCTCGCGACGAAGCTGCGCGGCTCCGGCCTCGAGGAGCACGTCGAGGTGATCGCGCGGATCGACGCCGAGCACGAGAGACGCCTCGTGCCCGTCTTCCGGATCTGACGTGCCCTACCAGTGCACGCCTCTCATCAGGTGTGCCAGCGCGACCTGCTCGGTCGAGGCGTGCTCGCCCGGATCGACCGCGCCCTTCGAGGCCGCCGAGTCGGGGAAGACCTTGTAGGCCATGTGCAGTATCTGGTCGACCGCCTTCGGCGCGAGCGCGTAGGCGACCTCGCCGAACGTCCCCAGCCGCGTGTTGATCTGCTTCGGCTTGGAGCGGATCGCCTCGCAGATCAGGTCGGCCGCCTCGTCCGGCGAGATCGTCGGGAACGAGTCGTAGATTCTCGTCGGCGCGATCATCGCCGTGCGCACGAGCGGCATGTGGATCGTCGTGAAGGAGACGTTGTCGCCGATCGTCTCGGAGCCGACGACGCGCGTGAACGCGTCGAGCGCCGCCTTCGACGCGACGTAGGCGGAGAAGCGCGGCGGGTTCGTCTGCACGCCGATCGACGAGACGTTGACGATGTGGCCGACTCTGCGCTCGCGCATGTGCGGCAGCAGCTGGATGATCAGCTTGATCGTGCCGAGGTAGTTGAGCTGGATCGTGCGCTCGAAGTCGTGGAAGCGGTCATACGACAGCGCGATCGAGCGCCGGATCGAGCGCCCGGCGTTGTTGACGAGCACGTCGACCGCGGGATGGTCGGCGAAGATCCGCTCCGTCAGCTGCTCGATCGCGGCCGTGTCGGAGAGGTCGGCGGTGTAGACGTACGCCGTCCCGCCGAGCGCCTCGATCTCGTTCTTGGTCTCCTCGAGCTTGTCGGCGCTGCGCGCGACCAGCAGCGGGATCCCGCCCGCGCGCGCGATCTTCAGCGCCGCCGCGCGGCCGATGCCGCTGGAGGCGCCGGTGATGATCACCGTCTTGCCGTTGACGGCGCCCTCGAACGAGTGGTCTCTGTAGAGGTCCGGGTCGAGGTTGCGCTCCCAGTAGTCCCACAGCTTCGTCGCGTACGACGACAGCGGCGGCACCTCGATCCCGCTGCCCTCCAGCGCCCGCTCCGTGTCGCGCGTGTCGAACTGCGCGGTCAGCGCGATGTGGTCGACGATCTCGTCCGGGATCCCGTAGTCGGCGAGGAGGCTTCTGCGCACGCCCTTCGCCGCCGGCAGCTTCATCAGCATCGAGATCGTGCCCTTCGGCAGCGCCTGCGTCAGACGACGGTCGATCCGGATCGTCAGCTGCGGCGCGTGCGCGGCGCGCGCGAACTCGTTCATCGCCTCGCCGGAGCGCAGCGGGCGCGGGTCGGCGAGGTGGAACGCCTGGCCGTCGAGGTCGGGCTGGTGGGCGATGTGGTCGATCGCGGCGGCGACGAAGTCGACCGGCACGATGTTCGTGTAGCCCAGCTCCGGCCCGACGAGCGGGAACCACTGCGGCAGCATGCTGCGCAGCTTCTGGATCGCCTTGAAGAAGTAGTACGGGCCGTCGACCTTGTCCATCTCGCCGGTCTGCGAGTGACCGACGACGACCGCGGGCCGGTAGACGCGCCAGCCCATTCTCGTCTGCGTGCGCGCGAGCCGCTCGGACTCGAACTTCGAACGGTGGTACGGGTGGTCGAGCTTCTGCCCCTCGTCGAACATGTCCTCGCGGAAGAGGCCCTTGAATCTGCCGGCCGCGGCGATCGAGGAGATGTGGTGGAAGGTGCCGGCGTCGAGCGCGTTGGCGAGTGCAATCGCGTGGCGGGTGCCGTCGACGTTGGCGACGCGGTTGTGCTCCTCGCCCGCGGTCATGTCGTAGATCGCGGCGAGGTGGAAGAAGTGGTCGACCGAGCCGTTCAGCTCGGCGATCCGCTCGTCGGGGAGACCGAGGTTCGGCAGCGCGAGGTCGCCGATGACCGGTCTCACGCGCTCACCGCCTTCGAGCCGGTCGACCTGCGCGGCCAGCTTGTCGACCGATCCGGCCCGCACGAGCACGTAGACGTCGTCGACGCCGTCGCGTTCGAGCAGACGCTCGATCAGATGCCGGCCGATCAGACCGGTACCGCCGGTCACGAAGTAGTTCATCGGGCTCCTCCCTGGGTCGAGCCAACCCTATACCCGCGACGGGGCCGGAGCAGCGGTAGCCGACTGGAAGGAGGTGGGAGCGTGAAGAGGGGAGGGGGCGGGCGCGTACGCGCTACCAGCCGCCCGTCCACTCTCTGGTGCCCGCGCGGGCCTTGACGGCGGCCTTGCGCGCATCTCTGCGCTTGTCGAGGCGCCACTGCACCATGCTGAGCACGAAGATCAGCAACGGGAAGAACGCGATCACGATGAAGCCGGCGTTCGTGACGACTCTGTCGTCGGTCTCGCCGTAGAGGCCCTGGCCCGAGACGCCGCCGTGGTCTATCGACGCCAGCGCCATCGGCGCCGTCATCAGCAGGACGAAGCTCGTCGCGACGAGCGTGGTGAGCAGGCGTGTGGTCGTGCGCTTCATGAGGCCGCGAACAATAACGGACCAGGTCCCGGACGTGCCCCGACGCGGCCTCGCCGCCCGCTTGCCCGCGTCCACCTACCATGAGGGGCGATGGCCGTCGTGATCGCATCAGACATCGGCAAGGACGTTGCCGGCTCGCCGCTCATGCGCGGCGTCTCGTTCAAGCTCGAGCGCAGAGACCGCATGACCCTGTCCGGACGCAACGGCGCCGGCAAGACGACGCTGCTGCGGATGATCGCGGGGCAGACGCCGATCGACGTCGGCGAGCTGGTCCACCAGAAGGGCGCGAAGATAGCCCTGCACGACCAGCGTCCGCCGCGCGAGCAGAACCTGACGCTGCGCGACTACGTGTTGTCGGGCGCGAGAGAGATCGTCGAGGTCGAGCAGGAGCTGGCGCGCCTGGAGCAGAAGATGGCCGACGGCGACTACGAGGAGCCGACGCTCAACGCCTACGCGCGCGCGCAGGCGCGACTCGAGCATTTCGGCGGCTACCGCTGGCGCGACAACCAGCAGGCGATGCTGCATGGGCTCGGCTTCAAGGACGACGACCTCGACCGCGAGCTGTCGACCTTCTCCGGCGGCCAGCTGACGCGCGGCTCGCTCGCGCGCGTGCTCGCGGCGGGCCCCGACCTGCTGCTGCTGGACGAGCCGACCAACCACCTCGACATCGCGTCGCTGGAGTGGCTGGAGCAGTACCTCGTGACGATGGACGCCGCCGTCGTGCTCGTCGCGCACGACCGCTGGTTCCTCGAGGCCGTCGGCACCTCGGTGCTGGAGCTGGAGGCCGGACGCTCGCGCTTCTTCGCCGGCCCGTGGCACAAGTGGCGCCAGGAGCAGGCCGCCCGCGAACTGGCGCTCGGCCGGGCGATCGACAAGCAACAGGCCGAGATCGCGCGCCTGGAGAAGTTCGTCGAACGCTTCCGCGCGAAGGCGACGAAGGCCAGACAGGCGCAGTCGCGCGTCAAGCGGCTCGACAGAATCGAACGGATCGAACGCGACCCGCGCGACAACGACGGGCTCTCGTTCCAGTTCCAGAGATCCGAGCGCACGGGCCGCGTCATCTTCGAGCTGGAGGACGGTCGCATCGAGGTCCCCGGCAAGGTGCTGCTCGAGCACGCCGAGCTGTGGCTGGAGCGCGGCGAGCACGTCGCGCTCGTCGGCCCCAACGGGACCGGCAAGACGACGCTGATCGACACGCTCGCCGGCCAGCGCCCGCTGCCCGCCGGCAAGCTCCGCACCGGGCACAACATCCAGCTCGGCTATCTCTCCCAGCATGCCGAGAACCTTGGCGAGACCGGCAGCGTGCTCGACGCCTGCTCGCGCGCGACGAGACTGAC
Organism: Conexibacter sp. CPCC 206217; assembly: GCF_030646165.1. GTDB lineage: Bacteria > Actinomycetota > Thermoleophilia > Solirubrobacterales > Solirubrobacteraceae > Conexibacter. The sequence continues at coordinate 58,286 of NZ_JAUTDO010000016.1, forward strand.
GCCGAACAAGGCGCGCGCGCTGCTGGGCCGCTTCCTGTTCTCCGGCGAGGACGCGCAGAAGCCGCTCAACGGCCTCTCGGGCGGCGAGCGCCAGCGGCTGTCGCTGGCGATCCTCGTCAGCTCCGGCGCCAACGTGCTGATCCTCGACGAGCCGACCAACCACCTCGACGTCGAGAGCCGCGAGGCGCTCGAGGACGCGCTCGAGGCGTTCGACGGCTCGCTGCTGCTGGTCTCCCACGATCGCGCGCTGCTCGACGCCGTCGGCTCGCGCACGGTCGCGATCGAGGACGGCAGACTCAACACCTACGAGGGCGGCTGGGCCGACTACGTGCGGATCCGCGACGAGCGCAGAGCGGCCGAGGCGGCCGCGGTCAGAAGCGGCAGGCAGGCTGCCAAGAGCGCCAAGGGCGCAGCGTCCGACGGCGGCGGCAACGGACGCGGCGGGGGCGCGGGTGCCGGCAACAGAGGCAACGGCGCGAAGGCCGCCGCCGGCAAGCAGCCGCCCAAGGCGATCCAGCCCGCACAGCCGGCCCGCTCCAAGAACGCGCAGAAGGAAGCGAAGAGGCTGGAGCGCGAGATCGAGGCGGCCGAGACCGCGCTCGCCGCGCTGGAGGAGGAGCTGGCGGATCCGTCGGCGTGGGCCGACCCCAGCAGAACCGCGGCGTCGACAGAGCGCCACGCGGCCGCCAGACGAGCCGTCGAAGAGCTGTACGCGCGCTACGAGGCAGTCGCCAGCTGAGCACGGTCACGGCGGGGCGCGTGAACACGCTTCAGGCCGCGTCGATGCGCCTGGTTCACCGGGCGGTCACGACTTCATCACACGCGTAACACACGTTCACGATCGGGCGCCCTTACCGTCGCGCCATGAGCGACGTCACGATCGACCGCCCGCGTACGCCAGCGCGTCTCGCGAGCCCCTCGGGCCAGCGCCCGCTCGGTGGTCGGCTCGGTCTCGACGTCCCGCGTGAGACGTGGCCGACCGCTCCCGAGCTGAAGCGCCTGGAGGCCTGCGGCTACAGCTGGACGCAGCTGCACGCGCCGCCGGTCGAGATGCTCGCGGACGCGCTCACCGCCCGCAGGTACGCGGACTGCCTGCGCGCGGTGCTCGCACCGACCGGGCTGCGCGTCGTGCTGCACGCGCCGGACGCGCTGCAGCTCGGCAGCACGCTGCACGACCGCGCGTTCGCGGGGCTGCTCGACTGCGCCGTCGCGATCGGCGCGGAGATCGTCGTGTACCACCCGGCGCCGGCTGGCTCCGCGGCCTCCGCCGCCGACTCGCCCGCGGCCGACCTCGCTGGCACGGCCGACGACCCCGCCTGGCTCGCCGAAGAGGCCGCCCTGCGCCGCTTCGCCGCGCTGGCCGAGCGCACCGGCATGCTGCTGGCGGTCGAGAACCTCGCGCCGGCCTACCCGGTGCCGTCCGCTCGGCGCGAGCCCGGCCACGCGCCGCTGCACGTCCGCGATCTGGTGCGCCGCGTCGACTCGCCGGCCGTGGGGATGGCGTTCGACCTCGGTCACGCGCACGTGACCGCTCAGCTCGACGGACTCGCGCTCGTCGACGTGCTGGCGTCCGCGATCGACGAGGTCGTGCTGTTCCACGTGCACGACAACCTCGGCGCCGGTCGCGGCGCCGACACGCCGCCAGGGATCCCGCCGCTGCGGCTGGACCTGCACATGCCGCCGGGTCGAGGCACGCTGCCGTGGCGCGTGCTCGCGCCGCTGCTGCGCGCGCACACCGCGCCGCTGCTGATGGAGATCGCGCCCGGGCATCGCCCCGAGCCGCTGCGGCTGGCAACCGTCAGCGCCGAGTTGCTGACGCGCAGTTGAGCGCGGGAATAGGAACATGACCATGCACATGGTTCAGATGCGCCAGGAGTACCGCGACCAGCTCGCGCAGATCGAGCATCAGACGCTCGAAGGGCTCGACATGGTCGTCGAGGCGCTGGATCGCGCGCTGGAGGCGCTGATGGAGCGCGACGTCGAGCTCGCGAGCGTGGTCGTCGCCGACGACGACCGCATCGACGGGCGCTATCTGGAGACGCACCAGGCGATCCTGTCGCTGCTGGCGCTCCAGGCGCCGGTCGCCGGCGACCTGCGCGTCGTCGCCGCGCTGCTGCACGTGATCCGCCACATCGAGCGGATGGGCGACCAGTGCGTGACGATCGCGAAGCTCGTCCCGCTCGACGGACGCGAGCCGGAGACCGATCGCCAGCTGCTGAGCCACATCGCGAGGATGGGTGCGCATGTGCGCGCGCAGACGCTGCAGTGCAAGCGTGCGTTCTCCGCGCGCGAGGTGCCGCTGGCGGAGGAGCTGGTGCTGCTCGACCGCGACGTCAACGCGCTCAACCGTGAGATCTTCACCCGCGCCGTCGCGATCGGCGACGACCCGGACCTGCGCGAGTGGGCGATGCACATGACGCTCGTGGCGCGCTGCCTCGAGCGGATCGGCGACAACGCGGTCGACATCGGCGAGCAGACCGCCTTCGTCGTGACGGGCCTGTTCCGCGAGTTCTCCGACGCGTCGCACGTCCGGCTCGACTGACCGACCTGCGTTCCGCGTTCCGGTTCGCCGGGCGCGCGCGAACTGCGTTCCGGGGTTCAGGGTCGCTTCTGACGGGTCGTTCCGGATTCTTGGCCCGTGGATGTGAACGGGTTGTTACCGCGCCAGGACCGGTACCTCCCACGTCGCCCCCGGGGGCTAGAATCCCAGCCACCATGAACACGGCTTACACCGCGGGTGTGACTTCCCCCCAAGATGAGTCACACGCCCCGGGGTCGCGGACGGCCCCCCTTCGCCTCGCCATCATCGACGGCGACAGTGGTTTCCTTCAGGTGGTCGAGAAGCGCGTGCGAGCGCGTGGTTGGCAGCAGCGGATCCTGACCGGCGCGGTGCCGGTGGACGAGCTGGTGTCGATGCGTCTCGGCGCGCTCGTGATCGACCTCGCGGTGCTCGGGGCGCCCGGCTGGGCGTATCTCGAACAGGTCTGCGCGGCGCTGCCGGCGCTGCCGGTGATCGTCTGCACCGGACCATCGACCGTCGCCCAGCGCGTGCGCGCGCTGCGGATCGGCGCCGACGACTGGCTCGGCAAGCCGTGTCACCCGGAGGAGCTCGTCGCCCGCATCGAGGCGATCGTGCGCCGTGGCCGTCTGGCCTCGCCGCCGGTCGAGCGCCCGGTGGTGGAGGCCGGCGAGATCTCGATCCGCCCGGATCAGTTCCAGGCCTTCGTCGGCTCGCGCAGCCTCGACCTCACGCGGCGCGAGTTCGAGTTGATCCGCCTGCTCGCCGGCAACGCCGGCCAGGTGCTCGAGCGCGAGGCGATCTACCAGCGCGTGTGGGGCTACGCGATGGCCCACGGCGACCGCTCGGTCGACGTGTTCGTGCGCAAGCTGCGTCAGAAGCTGGAGCGCGCCTCACCGCAGTGGCGCTACATCCACACGCACTTCGGCGTCGGCTACCGCTTCGCTCCCGAGGCCGCCGACGGCGCGCCGTCGGAGGACGAGAGCGCGGTCGCTCCGATCGCCCGCGAGCAGGCGCTCGCCGGCGACAACAGCTTCGCCTCGATCGGCTGACGCACTCCCTTGCGCGGCGTGCGCGGGCTCGTCCCGCAGCGCGCCGCCGGACGTTCGCGCCGGGTTGTCCCCGGCGCGACCGCGAGTGTGCTGCAATAGGTCGTAGATGACCCAGACCGTCCGCAACGTCGTGATCATCCTGGTGCTGGGCGCCGCCGTTATGCTGGTGCCCGGCGGCGGCCGCGCGAGCGACGCGATCCTGCAGACGCTCGTGATCGTGATGCTGGCCGCGCTGGCGTATCTGGCGATCAGGCTGTACCGCGAGCGGCGCGTCGAGCTCTACGGCCTCGGCGATCGCAACCGCGCGATCCTCTACGGATCGGTCGCGCTGGCGACGTTCCTGCTGGTCGCGGCGGACCGCATGTGGGACACCGGCGCGGGCGTGATCGCCTGGTTCGTGCTCGTCTGCGTGCCGATCTACGGCGTTTACTACGTCTTCCGTGCCGCGCGCGAATACTGACGCGCCCGTCCCGCCGACCGCTCGCTCCGACTATCGCGAGGCGCCACCGCGCGCCGAGCTGCACGACCTGATCGCCTGCCGCTGGCAGCAGCAGATCCGCGCAGACCACACGCAGCGCGTCGTCCCAGACGGCTGCATCGACCTGATCTGGCTGGCCGGCCGGCAGCTGATCGTCGCCGGCCCGGCGACCGGCGCGGTGCTGGCGCCGTTGCCCGCCGGCACGGTGACGCTCGGCGTCCGCTTCGCGCCGGGCGCGGGCGCCGCGCTCGCCGGGATCCCCCTGAGCGAGCTGCGCGACCGCAACGTCGCGCTGAGCGAGCTGTGGGGAGCCGACGCCGCCGAGCGCCTCGCGGATCGGCTGGCGGAGATGGGGGAGATGGGAGCGCTGGGTGCGGTCGACGCGCAGCTCGACCTGCTCGAACAGGCGGTGCTGGCGCGGCGCGCTGAGGCCGCGTCCGCCGATCGACTCGTGGTGGCGGCGGCGGCGATCGCGCACGAGCGGACGCGCGTGGGTGAGCTGAGCGATGCGCTCGGCGTCAGCGAGCGGCAGTTGCTGCGGCGGTTCAGAGCGGCTGTCGGCTACGGACCGAAGACGCTCGCGCGCGTGCTGCGGTTCCAGCGGTTCCTGACGGCGGCATGGGCCGAGCCGGAGCCGATGCGAAGCGAGCACAGCGATCGGCGAACAGACGGCGACGCCGGCACCCTCGGCTTGGCACGCATCGCCCTCGACGTCGGCTACGCCGACCAGGCGCACCTCTCGCGCGAATGCCGGCGTCTGGCGGGCGTCTCGCCGCGCCGCCTGCTGGCCGGCGGTTGACCCGCGCCCGCGCAGGACCGCAGGGCTACCACCGCTCTACGACAGTGGCCCTGCGGTCCCCCGCGGGCGCGATCTCGCGCAGCTTCGCATCGAACGCGCGCGCCGCTCGCGCGAGTGGCGACGATGCGCGCGCATCTGCGCAGAATCGTCACACTCGCGTCTAGATCCTCCACAGGGGTGGCTGGGACGGTGATCGGCATGTCACCTCTCCGCTCCGACGATGGCCAGGCGACGGTCGAACTGGTCGCGCTGCTGCCCTGCGTCGGGCTCGTGATCGCACTGCTGTGGCAGGTCGCGCTCGCGGGCTCGGCGGTCTGGTTCTCCGGCGGCGCCGCGCGCGCCGCAGCCCGGGCCGACGCCGTCGGCGGCGACGCGCTGCGCGCTGCCCGCGGCGTCCTGCCGGGAAAGCTGGAACACGACCTGCGCATCCGCCGCGAAAGAGACGGCGGCATCGCCCTGATCGTGCAGATCCCCTTCGTGCTCGGCGACGGCCAGCTCACGGCGATCACCACCCGCGCCCGGTTCGAGGACCAGAGATGACCGCCCGATTCGGTTGGCGCGGCGTTCTGGGCGCGCAGCGCGCCGGTGAACGCGGGCAGGCAGCCGTCGAGTTCGTCGCGCTGATGCCGCTGTTCGGCGTCGTCGCGCTCGCGATGCTGCAGGCGCTCGCTGCTGGTGCCGCGGCCGAGCTGGCCGACCATGCCGCGCAGAGCGGCGCTGTCGCGATTGCGCAGGGCCGCGACGGCGCTGCAGCCGCACGCGCTGCGGTGCCCGGTTGGGCGCGCGGACGGATCGACGTGTCGGTGCACGGCACGAAGGTCCGCGTCCGCCTCGACCCGCCGTCGTTGCTGCCTGGCCTCGGCGAGCGCTTGCGGGCAGCGGCGACCGCTGACGCGGGGCCTGCGTCATGAGCGCTGCGAGCGACGGCGCCGGCGCGCGCCTCGGCAACGCTTCAGGGCACGGCTTCGTCACCACGAGCGGCGCGGTCAGCGGCTTCGGTGGTCTGTTCGGCGATGCCGTTTCGGCGACTCGCACGGTGCGGCGATCGGGCGCGCTCCCGAATGTCGCCGTGCTCTGCACGACCCCGCGCGGCGCCGCAGTCACTGCCGCGATCGCGTTGGCGCTGGCACGTGCGTGCGGCCGTCCGTTTGCGCTCGCCGCCGCTGTCGGCGTCGGCGTCGCGCCGGCCGGTGCTGGTTCGCTGGTGCCGTCGGCAGCGCGAGCGGCGGCGCAGTTGCGCCGTGGCGGGCACCAGGCACAGGCGCGCGGGCGCCTGGTGTGGCTTGCCGATCGGCGAGTGCAGCCCACCAGCACCGAGGCCGGGCGGTCGCAGCTGGCGGTCGGCCCGGCCGACGCCGCGGCGGCCCTCAGCGCGGACCTGACACGCGCGGCGGCCGCCGTGGCGGCGCCCTGCGCGCTCGCGATCCCGTTCGCACGCTCGCAGGCGCTCGATCGCGTGCTCGGCTGGCACGACACCGTCGTTGTCGTGCGGGCGCCCGATGCATCTGCGGCGCTGCTCCAGTTGGTGTTGACCAGCGTCGCGGCGCTCGACCGGCCGGTGGTCGCCGTGCAGGCGCCCGGACGGTTCGAAGCGGGCGTGGCGATGGCGGGCCTGCACGCACCGGCGTTCGCTCGCCGGGCGGTCGCGCAGCTAGGGATCGGGAAGGCGCCGTGGTGAGTCGGGCCATGCGACGACCGCACGACGCCGGCGAGTGCGTGCAGCGCGAGGCGTCGTCAAGCCGCCGCTCGGGCGAAGGCGGGCGTCACGACCGATCGCTTCGACGCTGCTCCGACGAGAGTGGGCAGGCCCTGTTGGTGCTTGTCGCCGCGATGGCAGTTGTGCTGATCGCGGCCGTCGTGCTCGGCGGGATCGCGAGCGGACTGGGCCGCAGAGGCGACAATCAGCGTGCGGCGGATCTCGCCGCGCTCGGCGGTGTGCGGGCGATGCGGGGGAGCTATCCGCGGTTGTTCGTGCCCGCCTACATCGGACGCGAGCCGAACCCCGCGTATCTCTCCCGCGGCGCCTACCTCGCACAGGCGCGTGAGCGCGCGCTGGCCACCGCGAAGCTCAACGGCGCGGAGCGGATCGAGGTCGCATTCCCCGACGGCGGCTCGTTCGCGCCGACCCGGATCCGCGTCGAGGTACGCGATCCGGCGGTCTTCGAGGTCGGCGGCGAGCGCCGCGAGGCGGCCGTCGACGCGAGCGCCGAGGCTGAGCTGACGCCCGCGATATCGGCGGACGCACTCGCCGCCGGACCAGGCGACTACTCCGGGCCGCTGGCGCTGCGCCAGGGCAAGCCGATGCGCCCGGACGTGGCGCTCGCGTTCGACCGCATGGCCGCTGCGGCCGCCCAGGACGGCCACGCCCTGATCGTCTCCAGCGGATGGCGCAGCACCGCTGAGCAGGCGCGCCTGTTCGCCGCGCATCCGGATCCGAGATGGGTCGCTCCGCCCGGGAGATCCCTGCACCGGCTCGGCACCGAGTTGGACCTCGGCCCGGAGAGCGCCTACGGGTGGCTGGCGGCGAACGCGTCGCGATTCCACTTCATCAAGCGCTACGCCTGGGAACCTTGGCATTTCGGATTCACGCTTAACGCTGGCACGACCTCAGTCGGTTATGGCGGTGGAGGAGACGGCGGCGCGACGATGCCGTCGTTCGTCCCGGCACAATTCGCGCCCGCGATCGCGCAGGCCGCGCAGCGTTGGAACGTCTCGGCGGCACTGCTCGCGGCGCAGTTGTACGCGGAGTCCGGATTCAATCCCTTCGCCGTCTCCTCGGCTGGCGCGCAGGGGATCGCGCAGTTCATGCCCGGCACCGCCGCTGCCTACGGTCTTGACGATCCGTTCGACGCCCCCAGCGCGATCGACGCGCAGGGCCGCATGATGCGGGACCTGCTGCGCCAGTTCGGCACCGTCCCGCTCGCCCTGGCGGCCTACAACGCCGGCCCGGGAGCGGTCAGCGGATGCGGGTGCATCCCGCCGTATCCCGAGACGCAGGCCTACGTCGCGCGGATCCTCGGCCTGCTCGGCGGCGCCGGCGACACCGCCGGTCTCGGCACCACGCTCGACGTCCGGCTCGTGAGATGACGGACACGCTCCGGTCAGCGCACCGCGTCGCCAGCGGGCTGCTCGCGTCGGGGCAACTGCCCGATCCGGGTGAGCCGTCGACGGTGGCGTTCCGGGGCGGCGGTCGGCGGCTTGATCGGGGGCTCGGTCGCGCGGATCCGCGGATTCGTGGCGCTGTTCGGCGTGAAGCTCGCGGTGCTGCGCCTGAACCGGCGCCGGCGCGACCGTGGCGACAGCGGAGCGGCTCCTGTAGGGGATCGCCGCACCTGACCTGGGCGGCCTCCGCGAGCGATCGTCGCATCGGACATGAGCGCTGCTCCGCCGCACCCGGACGTCTGGGCCGACTCACCTATCCTCGATGGAGCGGATGGAAGGCTCCAACGGACACGGCTGGGACGGCGGCGGCGCTGGCGCGGCGGAGAAGGCGACAGACCGGGAGCAGCGGCTCGCGGAGCAGCGGCGTGGGCTGCCAGATCAGCCCGGCGTGTACCTCTTCCGCAACGCGAAGGGGACGGTCATCTACGTCGGCAAGGCGAAGTCGATCAAGAAGCGCGTCGCATCGCACTTCTCGAACCCGAGCACGCAGATGGGCAGAGATCTGCTGCCGATGATCGATCGGATCGACTCGCTCGTCGTCTCGACCGAGTCCGAGGCGCTGCTCACCGAGCAGAACTTCATCAAGCAGTACAAGCCGCGCTTCAACATCCGACTGCGCGACGACAAGTCGTATCCGTACATCGGGATCTCGCTCGACGAGGACTATCCGCGCGTCTATTTCACCCGCGAGCGTCACCGGCGCGAGCGCGCCTACTTCGGCCCGTACTCCAACGCCAAGCGCGTGCGCGAGACGCTCGACCTGCTCGGCAAGATCTTCATGTTCCGCAGCTGCGACGGCCCGACGCCCGGCCGCCGCAGCGGCTCGCCGTGCCTCGACTACTACATCAAGCGGTGCGAGGCACCGTGCGTCGGCTACGTCACCAAGGAGCAGTACCGCACGTCGATCGACGGGGTGATCGACTTCCTCTCCGGCCGCTACCGCGCGATCGAGTCCGCGATCGAGGCGAACATGAGAGAGGCCGCCGCCGAGCAGCGTTTCGAGGACGCCGCGCGAGAGCGCAACCGGCTCAGATCGATTCGCTCGCTGCTGGAACGCCAGCGCGTCACGAACGCCTCCGTCGGCACGCTCGACGCGATCGCGATCGCCGTCGAGGGCCAGGATGCCAACGCTCAGGTCTTCCAGGTGCGCGACGGGGTGCTGTCGGACCGCCAGGGCTTCTACCTGGAGAACCTGGCCGGCGACGACGTCGCCGCTGTCGCCGAGGCGTTCATCCTGCAGTACTACGGCAGCTCGCTGATGATCCCGCCGCTGCTGATCGTGCAGCAGCAGCTGGCCGAGCAGGAGGAGACGATCGCCGCTGCGCTGAGCGCGCGCCGCGGCAGCGCCGTCGAGTTGCGCGCCGCTGAGCGCGGCGACAAGCGCCGCATCCTCGAACTGGCCGAACGCAACGCGAAGCTCCAGCTCGACCAGGAGAGACTCCGCAGCGAGCGCAGACGCCAGCAGCGCGTCGACGCGCTCGACGGCCTGCAGCGCGCGCTGAACCTCGACACGATCCCGCTGCGGGTCGAGTGCTTCGACATCTCGCACGTCGGCGGCACGCACACGGTCGCCTCGATGGTCGTGCTGGAGGCGGGCGCGACGAAGAAGTCCGACTACCGTCGCTTCACGCTGCGCGAAGGCGTCGAAGGCGTGCCGGACGACTTCGCCTCGATGGAGGAGGTGCTGTCGCGCCGTCTCGCGCAGTACGAGCGCCAGCACGATCGCTCGCCCCACGACGACGGCTACGACGCCAGCTTCGCGGCGCTGCCGAACCTGCTCGTGATCGACGGCGGCAAGGGTCAGCTGTCGGCCGGCATGAAGGTGCTCGACGGCTTCGCCCGGCGTGGCGTCGCGATCGTCTCGCTCGCGAAGAGAATCGAGGAGGTGTTCGTGCCGGGGCGTCCCGAGCCGATCGTCCTGCCGCACGACACGCCTGAGCTGCAACTGCTGCAGCGCGTGCGCGACGAGGCTCACCGCTTCGCGATCGGCCACCATCGCATCCGCCGCGACAGAGCGATGACGGCGTCGGTGCTGGACACGCTGCCGGGCGTCGGGCCGGCGCGCAAACAGGCGCTGCTGAGACATTTCGGCTCGCCCGAGGCGTTCCTCGCGGCGACGCGCGAGGAGCTGGAGGCGGTCCCCGGCCTGCCGGGCAAGGTCGCCCGCGATCTCTATCTGCAGCTCAACAAGACGGGGCACTGAGACGCCGATGCATCGCGCAGTGGAGCGTTCCCGTCCAAGCTGCTGCAACGGGACCTTCACACGGACGACTGCTCCACCCGTCACAATGCACCCATGAGCGTTTCCCGGCCTACGAGGCTCGGGGACCGTCTGCGCCGCGGCACCCGCAGGCTCGAGGTGACGTCGGAGCAGTCGGTGATCCGCAGCCCCGCTCTGAACGACCTCGTCGTGATCACGGGCTTCTCCGGCGCGGGGAAGTCGACGGCGATGGCTGCGTTCGAGGACGAGGGCTACTTCTGCGTCGACAACCTGCCGCCCGAGATGATCAGGTCGCTGGCCGACCTGTTCATGCACGAGGGCTCGAAGGTCGAGCGCGCCGCGGTCGTCTCCGACGCGCGCGGCGGCAGCTACTTCGCGGGGCTCGTCGCGGTGCTCGGCGAGCTGGAGCGGGCGGGCGTGGCGTACAGGCTGCTGTTCCTCGAGGCGGACGAGCAGACGCTGCTGACGCGCTACCAGGAGACGCGCCGGCGCCACCCGCTGTCGCCGACCGGCACCGTCGCCGACGGCATCGCCCGCGAGCGCGCGCTGCTGGCGCCGGTGAGGGAACGCGCCGACGTGGTGATCGAAACGACCGGTCTCAACGCGGCGATGCTGCGGCGCAAGCTCGCCGACGCGCTGCTGCCGACGCGCACTCCCGGCCGCCTCGCGGTCACGTTTCAGAGCTTCGGCTTCAAGCACGGTCCCGCGCGCGACGCGGACCTGCTGTTCGACGTCCGCTTCCTGCCGAATCCGCACTACGAGCCGGAGCTGCGTCCGCTCACCGGCAAGGACCCCGACGTCGCCGCCTACGTCAACCGCGACGGCGCGCTCGACGCGTTCTACGAGCGGCTCTTCCCGATGCTCGACTATCTGCTGCCGCAGTACGTCGCGGAGGGCAAGTCGCACCTGTCGGTCGCGATCGGCTGCACCGGCGGGCGCCACCGCTCTGTCGCGATCACCGAGCAGCTCGCGCAGCGCTACAAGGCCGAGGGCGACTACCTCGTCGAGCTAGCGCACCGGGACGTCGAGCGGCCGACGAAGTAGCCGGCGGCGGGCGCCGACGCGCCCGCCTGATACAACGCGGACGTGTTCGACCACATCGGCTTCGAGGTCGCGGACCTCGCTCGCGCGGCGCGCTTCTACGACGCCGTCTTCCATGCGATCGGCGCGCGGCGGATGTTCGAGAGCGAGCACGCGGTCGCCTGGGGCGTCAACGATCCGCAGCTGTGGGTCGTCGTGCGGGGGCTGCCGGCGGCGCCGGGGTACGGCCACGTGGCGCTGCGCGCGAGCGGCCGCGTCGCGGTCGACGAGGCGCACGCCGCGGGACTGGCGCACGGCGGCCGCGACGAGGGGGCGCCCGGCCCGCGTCCGCGGTACGGAAGCGGATGCTACGCCGGCTACCTGCGCGACCCCGACGGGCTGCGCGTCGAACTGGTGTCGCGCAGCGGGGGCTGAGCGGCACGCGAAGCCGCTGGCGGGCGTCGTCTCTGGTGTCGCGGCCGCCCGCTGACGAGCCCGCTTTGGCAGGATCCCCTGCGACATGGACCTCGCGCTGACCGAATCCGACCTGCTCGACGATCCGATCGAGCTGTTCCGCCGCTGGTACGCCGACGCGCGTGCCGCAAAGATGCCGCAGGCGGATGCGATGACGCTCGCGACCGTCGCGGCCGACGGCCGCCCGTCGGCGCGGATCGTGCTGCTGAAGAGCGTTGACGAGCGCGGCTTCCAGTTCTTCACCAACTACGAGAGCCGCAAGGCCAGCGAGTTGGCCGCCGACGCGCGCGCCGCGCTGGCGTTCGTCTGGATCCCGATGTTCCGGCAGATTCGCGTCACCGGCGACACCGAGCAACTCGACGCCGCGGCCTCCGACGCCTACTTCGCGACCCGTCCGCGCGGTAGCCAGATCGGCGCGTGGGCCTCGCAGCAGAGCCGCGAGCTGGCCGACCGCAGCGAGTTGGAGGCGCGCGTGGCGGAGCTGGAGCGCGAGTGGGAGGGACGCGACGTCGAGCGTCCGCCGCACTGGGGCGGCTACCGCCTCGTCCCGCGCGAGATCGAGTTCTGGCAAGGCCGCGAGAACCGCCTCCACGACCGCTTCGCCTACACCCGCGCGCCCGACGGCGGCTGGCGGCGGGTGCGGCTGCAGCCTTAGCGGCGCCCGGCCGCCCACCCCGCCACGGCCGCCGACGGCTCGATGCCCGCCCGCAGACGCTCGTCGGGAAGGGGCGCGCCGGCGCGCATCTCGAGCGGGACGACGCCGGCCCAGACGTCGAGCCCGTAGTCGTCCTCGTCGTCGGCCGGGCCGCCGTCGCGGACCTTCGCGGACGCCTCGGCGAGGTCCATCGCGAGCACGCGCGTGCCCTTCAGCTCCCGTTCGTTGGGCGTGCGCACCTCCGCCCAGCGGCCGGGGAGGAGCTTCTCCGTGAACGCCTCCAGCGCGGTGGCGCGCTCGTCGGCGCCCTCGACCAGCGCGGCCGTGCCGAGCACGACGACGCTGCGGTAGTTCATCGAGTGGTGGAAGGCGGAGCGGGCGAGCACGACGCCGTCGATCAGCGTGGTCGTCAGGCAGGCGGGCACGCCGGCAGCGAGCTTGCGCACCGTCCGGCTGGCGGTCGAGCCGTGCACGTAGACGCGGTCGTCGATGCGCGCGACCAGCATCGGGATCACGTACGGCTGCTGGTCGACGGCGAAGCCGACGTGGGCGACGAGCGACTCGTCGAGGATCGCGTCGATCGTGGCGCGGTCGTAGACGCCGCGTCTCGGCACGCGGGCGATGCGCGAGCGCGGGCTGGGAGCTGCGACATGAGCTGGCATGGCCGATACGCTACGTGCACTTGGCTCCGTCACCAAGAGCCATTCGCGCGTAAGAATGTGGGGCCAAGTGGACCTGTTGCTCGACCTCGACGCCGCTCCCGGTACGACCCTGCGCCGTCGCGCCGAACACGCGCTGCGCGAAGCCGTCCGCTGCGGCCGCCTCGCGCCCGGCACGCGCCTGCCGTCGACCCGCGCGCTCGCGCTCCAGCTCGGCGTCTCCCGCGGCGTCGTCGTCGAGGCCTACGCCCAGCTCGCCGCCGAGGGTTACCTCCGCACCCGCCGCGGGGGCGGGACGACGGTGGCGGAGGGAGGGGGAGCGGGGGTCGTCGGCGGCGGGGCGGCCGCCGGCGCCGGCACCACGGATGCACTCGGCGGGTCCGACTGGTCGGGCGCCGTGGTCGGCGCCGGGCGGACGGCGCCGGCGCCGATGCGCCATGACCTGCGGCCCGCGCTGCCCGCGCTGTCGGGCTTTCCGCGCGGCGCCTGGCTCGCGGCGGTCTCGCGGGTGCTGCGCGCTGCGCCGGACGAGCGGCTCGGGTACGCCGATCCGGCCGGCGTGCCGGAGCTGCGCGAGACGCTCGCCGCCTACCTCGGCCGCGTCCGCGGCGTGCGCGCCGCGCCGCAGCAGATCGTCGTCACGAGCGGCCTGCGGCAGGGGCTCGGGCTGTTGTGGGCGGCGCTGGCGGAGCGGGGGCGGGACGATCGGCGAGATGGCGCGACGGACGGCCGGCGCGCGGACGGGCGCGGGAACGGCGCGACGGACGGGGATCGCCGCGCGATGCGCGTCGCGTTCGAGCGCCCCGGCTGGCGCGGGTGGACTCAGACCGCCGAAGCCGCTGGGTGGGAGACGGTGCCGCTCGCGGTTGACGACGACGGCGCCGACGTCGACGCGATCGAGCAGCTCGGGGTCGACGCGGTCGGAATCACTCCCGCGCACCAGTTTCCGACCGGCGCGGTGCTCTCGGCCGCACGCCGCGGGTCGCTCGTCGCGTGGGCGCAGCGCCGCGGGGCCGTCGTCGTGGAAGACGACTACGACGCCGAGTTTCGCTACGACCGCAAGCCGATCGGCTCGCTGCAGGGGCTCGCGCCAGACGTCGTCGTCTACGGCGGAAGCGCATCCAAGACGCTCGCGCCCGCGGTCCGGATCGGCTGGCTCGTGCTGCCGACGCCGCTCGTCGCAGCGGTCGTCGCGACCCAGCGCCGGCTCGGCGGCATGCCCGCGCCGCTGGACCAGCTCGCGCTCGCGGACCTGATCGAGCGCGGCGAGCTGGACCGCCACCTGCGCCGACAGCGCCGCCGCTACCGCCGCCAGCGCGACGCGCTGCTGCAGGCGCTCGCGCGCGAGTTGCCCGACGTCGCGGTCGAGGGCGCCGCGGCCGGGCTGCACGCGGTCCTGCGCCTGCCGCCGCAGCTCGACGAGCGGGCGGTGCTCGCCGCGGCTCGCGCGCGCGGCGTCGCGCTCGACGGACTCGGCCACGGCGCCCCCGCGCTCGTCGTCGGCTACGCGAACGTGACCGAGCCGGCCGTCGCCCCCGCGGTCGCCGCGCTCGTGGCCGCGATCCGCGCCGCGGCGAGCTGATGCGGGTGCCACCCGCTCACGTCCCGGCTGCCTGACCCGCGCGCCGCGCCCGCCATCGCCGCATAGGCCACGAGCACTGATGGGAACGGGGACCGCTGATACCCTCCAGCCCCGCCGGGTACCACGCTGACCGGCCTTTTCCTCCTTATTTCAGTCGCCTACGGAAGGACTCGCACGCATGCCGCTTCGGGTTGGGATCAACGGCTTCGGCCGGATCGGCCGCAACGTCTTCCGGGCTGCTCAGGAACAGGGCGCCGACATCGAGTTCGTTGCGGTCAACGACCTCACGGACGTCAAGACGCTCGCGCACCTGCTCAAGTACGACTCGATCCTCGGCCCGTTCCCGGGAACGGTGGAGGAGGTCCCCGGCGGCATCAAGGTCGACGGCAAGGAGATCAAGGTCCTCGCCGAGCGTGATCCCGGAGCGCTGCCGTGGGGCGACCTCGGCGTCGACGTCGTGATCGAGTCGACCGGTTTCTTCACCAAGCGCGAGGACGCCGCCAAGCACCTTGCCGGCGGCGCCAAGAAGGTCATCATCTCCGCGCCCGCGACGGGCCCGGACGCGACCGTCGTGCTCGGCGTGAACTTCGACACGTACGACAAGGCCGAGCACGCGGTCATCTCGAACGCGTCCTGCACGACGAACTGCCTCGCGCCGGTCGCGAAGGTCCTCAACGACACCGTCGGCATCGACCACGGCCTGATGACGACGATCCACGCGTACACCGCGGATCAGCGCCTGCAGGACATGCCGCACAAGGACCTGCGCCGCGCTCGCGCCGCCGCGGTCAACCTGATCCCGGCGTCGACCGGCGCCGCGAAGGCGATCGGCGTGGTGATTCCCGAGCTGAACGGCAAGCTGAACGGCTTCGCGGTCCGCGCCCCCGTCCCGACCGGCTCGGTCGTCGACCTGACGATCGTCGCCAAGCGCGCGACGAGCGTCGACGAGGTCAACGCGGCGCTGAAGGCCGCCTCCGAGGACGGCCCGCTGAAGGGCATCCTCGGCTACACGACGGACCCGATCGTCTCCAGCGACATCGTCAAGGACTCGCGCTCGTCGATCGTCGACTCCCAGCTGACCGCGGTGCTCGAAGGAACAATGGTCAAGGTTGTCGCCTGGTACGACAACGAGTGGGGCTACTCCAGCCGCGTCGTCGACCTCGTGCAGAAGGTGCTGTGAAGACGCTCGACGATCTCGGCGTCGAGGGCAAGAAGGTCCTCGTCCGCGTCGATTTCAACGTCCCGCTGAAGGACGGCGAGGTGACCGACGACACGCGCATCAGAGGTGCGCTGCCGACGCTCGAAGAGCTGCTCGGCAGAGGCGCGGCGCTGATCCTCGTGTCGCACCTCGGCCGTCCGAAGGAGCGTGACCCGGAGCTCTCGCTGCGGCCCGTCGCCGATCGGCTCGCCGAGCTGATCGGCAAGCCGGTCAAGCTCGCGCCCGGCGTCGTCGGCGACCAGGTCACGGCGCTCGCGAACGCGCTGAAGCCCGGTGAGCTGCTGCTGCTTGAGAACGTCCGCTACGAGCCGGGCGAGACGAAGAACGACCCCGACCTCGCGGCCGCGCTCGCGTCGCTGGCGGACGTCTACGTCAACGACGCGTTCGGTGCCGCGCACCGCGCGCACGCCTCGACGGAGGGCGTCGCCAGACGCCTGCCGCACGCCGCCGGCCGGCTGCTGGAGCGCGAGGTCAAGACGCTCGGCGGGATCCTCGAGCACCCGAGAAAGCCGCTGGTCGCGATCATCGGCGGCGCGAAGGTGACGGACAAGATCGCCGTCATCGACCGCTTCATGCACGTCGCCGACACGATCCTGATCGGCGGCGCGATGGGCTTCCCGTTCTTCAAGGCGCAGGGCCACTCCGTCGGCGACTCGCTGTGCGAGGCCGAGGGCGTCGGACCGGCGAAGGACGCGCTCGCGCAGTCGCGCATGGACCGCTCGCACCTGGAGCTGCCGATCGACCTCGTGATCGCCGACCGCTTCGCGGCGGAGGCCGAGCACAGGGTGCTCGACGGCGTCGACGTACCCGACGGCTGGATGGGCCTCGACGTCGGCCCGCGCACCGCGCAGCGCTACGCGGACGAGATCGCGAAGGCCGGGACGGTCTTCTGGAACGGCCCGATGGGCGCGTTCGAACTGGAGCCGTTCGCGGCCGGCACGCGCGCGGTCGCCGAGGCGGTCGCCGCGTGCGAGGGCACGACGGTCGTCGGCGGCGGCGACAGCGCCGCGGCGCTGCAGCAGTTCGGGCTGGGCGATCGCGTCACGCATCTGTCAACGGGCGGTGGCGCGTCGCTGGAGCTGATCGAGGGCAAGAAGCTGCCCGGAGTGGAGGCGCTCAAGTGAGCGCGCAACCGCTCGGCCTGCGGCCTCGGGATGCGGCGAAAGATCTCGCCCAGGGGGCTCGTTCTTTCCGGCTGGAGGTTTCCACATGAGTTCGCGCACCCCGCTGATCGCGGGCAACTGGAAGATGAACAAGACGATCGCGGAGGCGGAGGAGTTCATCTCCGGCCTGCTGCCGCACGTCTTCGCCGCCGACGGCGTCGACATCGGCATCTGCCCGCCGGTCACGGCGCTGCAGGCGATGGTCGACTCCGCGCGCGGCAGCGCCGTGCGCGTCTACGCGCAGAACATGCACCAGGCCGACAGCGGCGCCTTCACCGGAGAGGTCTCGGCCGCGATGCTGACCGAGCTGGAGATCCAGGGCGTCGTGCTCGGCCACTCCGAGCGCCGCGAGCTGTTCGGCGAGACCGACAAGGCGCTCGCGCTGAAGGTCCCGAAGGCGCTCGAGGCCGGCCTCGAGCCGATCCTCTGCGTCGGCGAGGCGGAGGAGGAGCGCGAGCGCGGCGACACCGAGCGCAAGCTGCGCCATCAGATCCAGGAGGGCCTCGCGAAGGTCGCCGACGACAGGCTCGCCGACGTCGTGATCGCGTACGAGCCGATCTGGGCGATCGGCACGGGCCTGACCGCGACGCCGGAGCAGGCGCAGGAGGCGTGCGCGTTCGTGCGCGCGCTCGTCGCGCAGCGCTCCGACGACGCCGCGCAGCGGCTGCGCGTCCTCTACGGCGGCTCGATGAAGCCCGACAACGCGGCCGAGCTGCTCGCGCTGCCGGACGTCGACGGCGGGCTCGTCGGCGGCGCCAGCCTCGACCCCGCCTCGTTCGCCGCGATCGTCGAGGCCGCGGGCGCATGAGCCTGCCCGTCCCTCGCGTGGCATTGGTCGTGCTGGACGGCTGGGGCCTCGCCCCGGCCGGTCCCGGCAACGCGATCTCGCTCGCGCAGACGCCCGTCTTCGACGCGCTGTGGGAGCGTTTCCCGACGACCCAGATGATCGCGAAGGGCAAGGCCGTCGGCCTGCCCGAGGGACAGATGGGCAACTCCGAGGTCGGTCACCTCAACCTCGGCGCCGGCGCGGTCGTCAAGCAGGACCTGACGCGCATCGACGAGGCCGCCGAGAACGGCACGCTGGACGCCAACGCCGTCGTGCGCGAGGCGTTCGAGGCCGGCAGAGACGGGCGCGTGCACCTGATCGGGCTCGTCTCCGAGGGCGGCGTCCACAGCGCGATGAGACACCTCCACGCGCTGATCGAGCTGGCCGCGCAGCTGGGCGTCAGAGACCTCGTGATCCACGCCTTCACCGACGGCCGCGACACGCTGCCGAGAGCCGGCGCGGACTACCTCGCGACCGTCGAGGGCTGGCTCGCCGAGGCCGGCAGCGGCCGCATCGGCACCGTCGTCGGCCGCTACTTCGCGATGGATCGCGACAAGCGCTGGGAGCGCGTGCAGCAGGCCTACGACCTGCTCGTGCACGGCACCGCCGCCCACCACGTCGAGAGCGCGCGGGCCGCCGCCGAGGAGGCCTACGCGCGCGGCGAGACGGACGAGTTCATCACCGCCACGGCGGTCGGCGACGAAGCGACGATCCGTCCCGGCGACGCCGTGCTGGCGTTCAACTTCCGCCCCGACCGCATGCGCGAGATCACGCTCGCGCTGGCGGCGCCGGGCTTCGAGGATGTCGACCGCAGAGGCGCTGCTGCCGTCGCGAACTACTTCTGCATGACCGAGTACAACGAGGACTGGTCGTACCCGATCGCGTTCCCGCCTGCTCGTCCGGAGATCACGCTCGCGAGCACGCTCGCCGCTCGCGGCGGCAAGCAGCTGCACGTCGCCGAGACCGAGAAGTACCCGCACGTGACGTACTTCTTCAATGGCGGGGAGGAGCACCCGTACGCCGGCGAGCGGCGCGAGCTGGCGGCCTCCCCGCGCGACGTGCCGACATACGACTTCAAGCCCGAGATGAGCGCGCACGAGGCGGCGAGACTGTTCGTCGACGCCTGGAACGAGGACCAGCCGCGCTTCGGGATCATCAACTTCGCCAACGCCGACATGGTCGGCCACACGGGCGTGATCCCGGCGGCAGTGACGGCGGTCGAGACGGTCGACGCCTGCCTCGGCGAGGTCGTCAGAGCGGTCCACGACAGCGGCGGCGTGCTGCTGATCACCGCCGACCACGGCAACGCCGACCACATGCTCGAGCCCGACGGCAGCCCGAACACCGCGCACTCGCTCAACCCGGTGCCGGTGATCGTGACCGCCGCCGGCCTCAGACTGCGCGCCGACGGGATCCTCGCCGACGTCGCTCCGACCCTCCTGCAGCTGCTCGGCGAGGACCAGCCGGCGCAGATGACAGGCACCTCCCTGATCGATTCGTGAGTTCAGCCGGCCGCAGCAAGACGCTCCCGCCCTGGCCGGAGAACCGGCCGCTGCGCGACTGGCAGAGCAAGGCGATCGCGGCGCTCGCCGAGCACGAGGGCGACGCATTCCTGGCGTCCGCGACGCCCGCCGCCGGCAAGACGACGTTCGGCCTGCGCGCCGCCTACGACGCGCTCTCCAGCGGCGCCGTGCAGCGCGTCGCGATCCTCGCCCCGACCGCGCACATCTGCCGCCAGTGGGCCGCCGACGCGGCCCGCTACGGGATCGACCTGGAGCCCAACCGGCCCAACTCCGAGGGGCCGGAGCCGTCCGACCGCCACGGCGTCGTCGTCACGTACCAGGCGGTCGCGGCCGGCGCCAGACCGCACCGGATCGCCTGCAACGGCCGGCGCACGATGCTGATCGCCGACGAGCCCCACCACATGGGCGAGCACGCGGCCTGGGGCGCGACCGCGATGGACGCGTTCGCCAACGCGCGCACGCGGCTGCTGCTGTCCGGCACGCCGTTCCGCTCCGACAACTCGCCGATCCCGTGGGTCGAGTACGACGCCGACGGCGTCTCCAGCGCCAGCTACGCCTACTCGTACACGCAGGCGCTGCTGGATGGCGTCTGCCGCCCGATCACGTTCCAGCCCTACGACGGCGACATGGAGTGGACCAGCGACGGCCGCCGCCGCCGTGCCGACTTCTCGGTCGTGCTGCCGCGCAACGAGGACGCGCGCCGGCTGCGGACCGCGCTCGACGGCGAGGGCGACTGGATCAGGCGCGTGCTGATCGACGCCGACGCGAAGCTGGGCGAGATCCGCTCCGGCGACCACCCCAACGCGGGCGGGCTCGTAATCGCCATCGACAAGGCGCACGCGATCCAGCTCGCCGGTCAGCTGGAGCGGATATCGGGCGAGCCGCCGCTGATCGTGACCTCCGACGAGGCCGACGCGTCGCGGCGGATCGCGCGCTACGCGGCCGGGACGCAGCGCTGGATCGTGTCGGTGCTGATGGTCTCCGAGGGCGTCGACATCCCGCGCCTGCGCGTCGGCGTCTACGCGACGAGCGCCCGCACCGAGCTGTTCTTCCGCCAGGTCGTCGGCCGCTTCATCCGGCGCTCGCCGAGACCGCGCCACCAGATGAGCTTCCTGTTCCTGCCGTCGGACATCACGCTGAAGGCGCTCGCCTCGCGGATCGAGGAGGAGCGCAACCACGCGATCGAGTTCAAGCCGGGCGTCGAGGACGGCGAGCTGGACGAGCCGCCGGAGCGGCGCAGAAGCGAGCCGGGCGTCTACGAGGCGCTCTACTCCGACGCGCGCCCGGACGCGCACATCCAGATCGGCGAGAACATGATGCTGTTCGGCGATCCCGAGCCGGTCGCGGCGGCGAGACCGTCGGCGGCGTTCATGGCGTTCGGCGGCGGGATCGCCGAGACGAGGCGGGCCGACCCGGTCGACGTGCTTCCGAGCGCGGCCGACGACCCGACCTCCTCCTACCAGCGGCGCGAGAGACTGCGCGAGGAGCGCAGCAGACTCGTCGCGGTGATCGCGCGGCGGGGGAGAGAGGAGCACCGCGAGATCAACGCGCGGATCAATCGCGCCGTCGGCGCTGCGTCGGTCGGCAAGTCGACGCTGGAACAGCTGGAGAGAGCGAACGAACGGTTGCGCAGAGAGGTCGAGAAGAGCCGCTGAGCGGGGCTTCTCGGCGGGTTGGTCTGACCCGACGCGTCGTCGTTCGCTGCTATCGTCGCGCTCAGAAGCACCACCTACCGCCGTTCGATCGACATGTCCGCGACTGAAATGACTCCCGCAGCACAGGCAGCCACCACCGCCCTCGGCCTCGGCCCGACCGAGCTGGGCGCCTGGAAGGGCCTCCTGAGGGTCCACGCGTCGCTGATGAAGAGACTCGACGCGGAGCTGGAGGCGGCCCACCGGCTGCCGCTGACCTCCTACGAGGTGCTGATGCAGCTCGCCGACGCGCCCGAGCGCAAGATGCGCATGTGCGACCTGGCGGATTCCGTGCTGCTGAGCCGCAGCGGGATGAGCCGGCTCGTCGACCGGCTGGAGCGCGACGGGCTGCTGCAGCGCGCCGCCTGCCCCAACGACGCGCGCGGCGCCTTCGCGGTTCTGACCGACGCCGGCGCCGAGCTGCTCGACGCCGCCCGTCCGACGCATCACGCGGGCATCCGGCGCGGCTTCCTGGAGCACTTCGACGAGGCCGAGCTGGAACAGCTCGCCGCGTACTGGGCGCGCCTGCTGCCGCCCGCGTCGCAGGCCTGACCGACCGCCGACCGATGTTCGCCCCAGTAGGGGCGATTTTGGCATGTCCGAATTCATCGGAAGACTTGACACATGGCGACTTAGATTTCATATTGGAGCTACAACAGATAACCGTCCGAGAGGAGGAACCGTCATGGCACTTGTACGTTGGGAGCCGATCCGCGAGATCAACTCGATCCAGAATGAGGTCAACCGTCTCTTCGACAGTTTCTTCGACACGCAGACGGCTGCGGGGCAGGCCGGCGCGCGCCGTTGGATCCCGCCGATGGACCTGCTCGAGACGGAAGACCACTTCGTCCTGCGCGCGGATCTGCCCGGCGTCTCGCCGGAGGACGTGAAGATCGAGTTGGAGGACCGCGTGCTGACGGTCGCGGGCGAGCGGAAGGGCGCGATCGAGTCCGAGCGCGCCGGCTTCCACCGGGTCGAGCGCGCGCACGGGGCGTTCTCGCGCTCGCTCACGTTGCCGGAGGGGGTCGACGCCGACGGCGTCGAGGCGCGCTTCGACCGCGGCGTGTTGGAGGTGCGGGTCCCGAAGCCCGAGGAGCGCAAGCCGCGGCGCATCTCGATCGACGTGGGCACCGGCGGGCCCGCCGAGATCGAGGGCAGAGCGTCGACCTCGCAGACGTAGGGGCATTCGCCGCGCTCAGCGGCTTTGAAGCCGACGGCTGCACCAGCGCCGCTTCGCCCGCTCGGGCGGAGCGGCGCTCTTCGTCGTTCGCGAGGGATGCGCAGGCGCGCCGTTTCGCTCTTCCGAATCGCATGCAGAATTTTCGTCCTCCCGACTTGCGGAGCGGCATGCAAAGCGCTTCAATGTCCGTTGATGGTCGGAAATGTTTGAAAAAACGCTTCTCTTTCATCATAAATGTGTTAGGCTCTTTTCCGTTCTGTCGTTGCACCTAGGACCTCCATCCAATGGGTGCAACTGCCAGAGTCGTCGGCCAGGCCGGCCGTCGATCGAGCGCTCCCAGGCCTGCGCGGCTGGGTGATCTCGACAGTCCAAGGCCACCTACCGCCACGAGCCCGCGGCCCCTCGGGACCGCGGGCTCGATTTGGCGCGGGTCCCGCTAGGGTCCAGCGACGATGGCCCCGCTCTTGGAGATCCACCACCGCGACCCTGGCTCGCGCGCACGCGCAGGCGTGCTGAACCTCGCGCACGGTCAGGTGCGCACACCGGCCTTCGTCCCGCTCGCGACGAAGGGCACGATCAAGGGCCTCGAGCCGCGCGAGGTCTCGGCGCTCGGCTACGACATGGTGCTCGGCAACACCTTCCACCTGTTCCTGTCGCCCGGCGAGCAGCTCGTCAGAGAGCTGGGCGGGCTGCACGAGTTCATGCGCTGGGACGACCCGATCATCACCGACTCCGGCGGCTTCCAGGTCTTCTCGATGGGCCACGGGACGGTCGCCGACGAGATCAAGGGCCGCGCGCCGAGCGGCTCCGACCGCGCCGGCGCGATCCTCGCGATCGAGGAGGAGGGCGTCCGCTTCCGCTCCTACATCGACGGCGGCGAGCGCTTCATGGCGCCCGAGACCTCGATGGCGGTGCAGGCCGCGCTCGGCTCCGACATCGCGCTCGCGTTCGACGAGTGCACGCCGTTCCACGTCACGCGCGAGTACACGGAGCGCTCGACCGAGCGCACGCACCGCTGGCTGGACCGCTGCATCGCCTGGCGCGACGAGCATCAGCCGGCCGGTCAGGTGCTCTACTCGATCTCCCAGGGCGGCGTCTACGAGGACCTGCGGCGTGCCGCGACGCGCCACATCGCGCAGACGACGGCACCCGGCGTCGCGATCGGCGGCTCGCTCGGCGAGAACAAGCCGCAGATGTATGAGGTCGTCGACTGGGCGACCGACGAGCTGGAGCAGGTCGCGCCGGAGAAGCCCCGCCACCTGCTCGGGATCGGCGAGGTCGACGACCTCGTGCGCGGCGTCGAGCTGGGAATCGACACGTTCGACTGCGCGATGCCGACGCGGATCGGCCGCCACGGGATGGCGCTCGTGCCCGATCCCGCCAGACGCTGGCGGATCGACCTCACGAAGGGGCGCATGAAGCACGCCAACGAGCCGATCATGGACGACTGCCCGTGTCCGGCTTGCAGCGGCGGCTTCA
The DNA here is from genome assembly GCF_030646165.1 of Conexibacter sp. CPCC 206217. Classification (GTDB taxonomy): domain Bacteria; phylum Actinomycetota; class Thermoleophilia; order Solirubrobacterales; family Solirubrobacteraceae; genus Conexibacter. Next base: position 81,987 of record NZ_JAUTDO010000016.1, read on the forward strand.
CGCGCGCCTACCTGCACTACCTCTTCGGCGCTCACGAGCTGACGGCGCTGCGGCTCGTGACGCTGCACAACCTCTCCTACATCGCACGGCTGATGGCCGACCTGCGCGGCGCCGTCGCGAGCGGCACGCTGGCGCAGGTCGCCGACGCCGTGCGCGCCGGCGCGGCGCCGGACGGACGAGCGCTGACGCTCGGCCGCCCGGCGGGCTGAGCAGCAGCGGCGCGCCGCGGCTGGTCGCGGCGGCACCGGTCAGGCCGGCGCCGCCGCTGTGCAGGACGCCTACCGCGCCGCCAGCTGGAAGCGCGCCACGAGGCCCTCCAGGTGCTCGGCGGTGCGCGCCAGCTCCGAGGCCGACGCCGCGATCTCCTGCGTCGAGGCGGACGTCTGCTGCGTCGAGGCGGAGACCTGCTCGGCCGACGCCGACGACTGCTCCGCCAGCGAGGAGACCTGGCCGATGTCGGCCTGCATCCGCTCGCTGCGCTGCGAGATCGTCGCGGCGGAGTCGACGATCTGCCCCATCCGCGACGACACGTCGTCGATCGCGGCGCCGATCTCGACGAATGCCTCGCGCGTGCGCAGCACCGCATCGACGCTCTCCGTCGTGCGCGTCGAGCCGGCCTGCACGACGCCGACGCTGCGCGCCGTCTCGTGCTGGATCTCGGACACGAGCGCCGAGATCTCGGCGGTCGCGTCCTGCGACTCCTCGGCGAGCTTGCGGACCTCTTCGGCGACGACGGCGAAGCCGCGCCCCTGCTCGCCGGCGCGCGCCGCCTCGATCGCCGCGTTGAGCGCCAGCAGGTTCGTCTGCTGCGCGATCCCGGTGATCGTCTGCACGATCCCGCCGATCCGCTCCGACTTGCCCGACAGCGCCTCGATCGCGTCGCTGACGGCGGCCGAGGAGTCGGCCACCTCGCGGATCGCCTCGCTCGCCTGCTCGGCCGTCTCGACGCCCTGGCGCGCGACCGCGCTCGCCTCGTTGGCGGCGGTCGCCGTCAGCTCGGCTGACTGCGCCGAGGTGGAGGCCGCCGTGCTCGTATCGACGGCCGTCGCACGCGCCGACTCGATCCGCCGCACCTGCTCCTGCGAGCCGCCGGCGACCTCGCCGATCGCGGCCGCTATCTCGCCGACCGAGCGGCCTGTCTCCTCCGACGTGGCCGCCATCTGCTGGGAGGCGGAGGAGACCGTCGCGGCGCCGGTCGAGACGTCGCCGAGCAGTTCGTTGAGGTTGCGCGTCATCGTCACGAAGGCGTTGCCGAGCGCGTCGCGCTCGCAGACCGGCCGCACCTCGGCGGAGATGTCGCCCCTCGCGATCTGCTGCGCCGCGCGCGCCATCTCGTTCAGGTACGCCGTCATCTCGACGAACGCGTTGCCGAGCACGTCGCGCTCGGAGCGCGGCCGCACGTCCGCCGACGGATCGCCCTCGGCGATCTGACGGGCGGCGCTGGCGGCCTCCTCGAAGTAGACGGTCAGCTGCATGAACGCGTTGCCGAGCACGTCTCTGTCGGAGCGCGCCTGCACCGACACGTTCGGGTCGCCGCCGGCGAGCTGGTCCGCCGCTGCGGCCATCTCTCTGACGTAGCCGATCATGCGCTCGAACGAGTCGCCGAGCTGGCCGATCTCGTCACGCGATCTGACCTCGATCCGCTGGTCGACGTCGCCGTCAGCGATCCGGTCGGCTGCTCTCACCATCTGCCGCACGCCGCGCAGGATGCCGCGCGCGACCCACCACGAGACGGCGGTCCCGATCGCGATCGCGGCGATGATCAGCAGCAACGTCAGCAGTCGGCTCGAGTTGTAGGTGCTCTCGATCTCGGCGTTCTCGCTCTGCGACAGCTTGACCTTTGAGTCGAACAGCGACTCGAACTTGTCGGCGACCGCCGTGAAGGCCGGCAGGACCGTCGCCTTGTTGAACGCGTAGGCCTCCTCGGCGCCGGCGGTCTGCGAGCGTCTGAGCGCCTCTGCGGCCGCCGCGCGGTAGGCCGTCAGGTTCTGCTGCAACTGCGCGAAGTCGGTTCTCGCCTCCTCCGTCCGCAGCGTTCTCGACACCCTTCCGAGCGCGTCGTCGATCAGCGGCTCGTTCGCTTCGATCTTCGCCGCGACCTCCGCCTTGCCGGCGGCGGTCGTCTCGAGGAAGTGGTTGTTGGTGAAGGCGCGCTGCTCGTTGAGCTTCGCGCGCGCGGTCCCGAGCTGGGCAAGCGGCTCCGCGGCCGATCTGTACATCGTCTCGGCCCTGTCATTCACCTTCGCGAGGCTGGTGACGGCGACGACGCCGACGATCGCCATCAGAACGATCACCGTCGCTGTCGCGCCCATCTGCTTGGCGAAGATCGAAACTCGGCGTCCCCCGTCGGAGGACCGATCAGAGATTGCTGTGAGCGGATGGGTCGTCATGCCGAGAAAGGGTCTCCTGGAACTGGGTCGAACTGATGCCCCTGGTTCTCGGCGTGTTGACGTTCAGCTTGAGGTGCGTTTGCCATGTTGCATGGTCACGCACCTAGCTTTTGTCCAACTATCTCGTGTTGCGACCGATCATGTCCTGCAGCTGCTGCACGGCATCCTGGGCGTTTCTCGACACGACGCGCTTGACGTCGACGGCCTTGTCGCGGTTGCCGGTCGCGACGATCGCGATCGCCGTGCCGGCGCCGATCAGCAGGAAGACCGCCAGCAGCGCCATCACGCGCCGGGCGGCGCGGCCGGAGTCGCGTCTCGGCGCGGCCGCCGTGCGCTGCGGGCCGCCGGCGGGTCGTCTGCCGCGTGCAGCGGCTGACCCGGCGGCGCCTGCGCCCGCTCTCGCGGCGCCCGCCGCAGCTCTGCGGCGCGCCGGCGCCTGCGGCGGCGGCTGGCGGCAAGTCGGGGG
>NZ_JAUTDO010000017.1 GCF_030646165.1 Conexibacter sp. CPCC 206217
CGACTTGGACGCCGCGCCCGCCGGCGCGGCACCCGCGCCCGGCGCCGCGCCCGCCGCCGCCCCGCCCGCCCCCAACGGCGCCCCGATCACGATCGCGCGCCGTGCCGCCGCCGCGCGGCACGAGCTGCTGGAGGGCACGGGGCTGGCGATCCCGCTCGTCGCCGGCGGCGCCTGCGAGGGCGTGCTGGAGCTGCACCTGCGGCCGGGCGCGGCGTTGGACCGCGAGCTCGTCGCCGACGTCGGCGCGCTCGCCGGCCAGGTCGCGCTGCACCTGCACTACCGCCGCGGGGCGGCGCTGCTGGACCTGCACCAGCGCGCGCTCGCGGCGACCAACAACGGCATCGTGATCGCGGAGGACGACGGCGCCGGGCGCTGGCCGGCGACGTTCGTCAACGAGGCCTTCGAGCAGCTGACCGGCTACCGCTCCGACGAGGTGCTCGGCCGCAGCCTGGCGCTGCTGCAGGGCGCCGAGACCGACGCGGAGGCGATCGCCGAGATGGGCGCCGCGTTGCGCACCGGCGAGGAGTGCTGGGTGACGGTGCGCAACTACCGCCGCGACGGCTCGCCGTTCTGGAACGAGATCTTCCTGATGCCGGTCGCCGACGACGACGGCACCGCGCGCCGCTACGTCGGGATCCTGCACGACGTGACCGAGCGCGTCAGCGACGCGATCGAGCTGGCCGAGACCGAGTCGCGCTACCGCACGCTGATCGAGACGATCCCGGCCGTCACCTACGTCAGCGAGTGGGACGAGCTCGGCACGTTCGTCTACGTCAGCCCCCAGATCGAGCAGCTGCTCGGCTTCCCGTCGCAGCGCTGGATCGGCGAGACGACGCTGTGGGAGGACCAGATCCACCCCGACGACATCGACCGCGTGATGGCGGAGACGCGCTACGCCTTCCGCGAGGAGACGTCGTTCGACTGCGAGTACCGGATGCTGCACGCCGACGGCCGCGTCGTGTGGGTCTGGGAGCACGACACCGTGATCCGCGACGAGCACGGCAACCCCCGCCTGACGCAGGGGATCATCACCGACGTGACCGCGACGCGGATCGCGGAGGCGGCGCTGGCGGAGAGCGAGGAGCGCAGCCGCGCGGTGATCGGCGCGCTGGAGGAGGGGCTGCTGATCTACGGCTCCGACGGCCGCGTGATCAGCTGCAACGACGCCGCCGTGCGGATCTTCGGCGCGCGCTCCGCGGAGGAGCTGATGGACATGGGCCAGGGCGCGAGCGGCGTCACGATGACGTTCGAGGACGGCACGCCGATCACGAGCGAGACCTCGACGGCCGGGCGCGCGTTCGAGACCGGGCTGCGCCAGCCGGAGAGAGTCGTCCACTTCGAGCGCGCCGACGGCTGGGAGCTGTGGGCGACGGTCAGCAGCCATCCGATCTTCCACGAGGGCGACACGCGGCCCTACGGCGTCGTGTCGGCCTTCACCGACATCACCGAGCGCCGCCGCGCGCAGGAGCAGATCGCGTTCCTCGCCTACCACGACTCGCTCACGAAGCTGCCCAACCGCGCGCTGCTGGACGAGCACCTCGCGCTCGCGCTCGCGCGGGCGCGGCGCGCCGGCAGCTCCGTCGCGCTGCTGTACGTCGACCTCGACGACTTCAAGGCCGTCAACGACAGCCTCGGCCACGCCGCCGGCGACGAGCTGCTGCGGCGGATCGCGGTGCGGCTGAAGACGGTCGTGCGCACGACCGACCTGCTCGCGCGCCAGGGCGGCGACGAGTTCCTGATCCTGCTGACCGACCTCGACAAGGACGCGCGGCTGCGCGCCGAGGCGGTCGCCAAGCAGGTCGAGGCGGCGCTGCTGGAGCCGTTCCACCTCGCCGACGCGGAGTTCGAGGTCGGCGCCTCGATCGGGATCTCGATGTACCCCGACGACGCCGCCGACGCGGACACGCTGCTGCGCCACGCCGACGCCGCGATGTACGAGGTCAAGCACGCCGGCCGCGGCGGGATCGCCAGCTACGGCGGCGACTCGCGCCAGACGCTGGCGCGGCTGTCGCTGACGAGCAAGCTGCGCCGCGCGCTGCAGCGCGACGACTTCGTCGTGCACTACCAGCCGATCGTCGCGCCCGGCGACGGCGGGCTGCACGCGTTCGAGGCGCTCGTGCGCTGGCAGGACGCCGAGCGCGGCATGGTCGGGCCCAACGAGTTCATCCCGCTGGCCGAGGACGCGGGCCTGATCGAGGCGATCGGCGGCTGGGTCCTGCACGCCGTCTGCGCGCAGCAGCGCGCGTGGTGCGCGGAGGGGCTGGCCAGCCACGTGCACGTCAACGTCTCGCCGCGCCAGCTGCGCAGACCGGACTTCCCCTCGACCGTGCGCGCGGCGCTGGACGAGCACGGCCTCGACGCCTCGATGCTGACGCTGGAGATCACCGAGTCGGCCGCGATGCTCGACGCCGAGCGCGCGAACCCGGTCGTGCTGGCGCTGCACGAGCTGGGCGTGCGGCTCGCGATCGACGACTTCGGCGCCGGCCACTCCTCGCTCGTGCGGCTGCGCGACGTGCCGGTGCAGACGCTGAAGATCGACCAGTCGTTCCTGCGCGGCGTGCCCGACGACGCGCAGGCCTCCTCGATGCTGACCGCGATCATCGAGCTGGGCGCCGCGCTCGGCATGGTGACGATCGCCGAGGGTGTCACGAGCGAGGCGCAGCGCCGCTTCCTGGTCGAGCGCGAATGCCCGCTCGCGCAGGGCTTCCAGTTCGCCCGCCCGCTCTCCGCCGACGACGCGACGGCGCTGCTGAAGCGCGGCGGCGCGGTCGGCGGCGCGGCGCGCGGCGGGGCGCGCTGAGCGGCTCGCCGGCCCGCGCGGCGGCGTTCGCCCCCGGCTCTGCGAGCGCCGCGCGCCAGGGTTCGCTACGCTGGCACCTCGTCGCCCTCTTAGCTCAGTTGGTAGAGCACTTCCATGGTAAGGAAGGGGTCTCCGGTTCGAGTCCGGAAGAGGGCTTGCTGGAAGCCGCCTGCGAGGGCGGCTTCCTTGTTTCCGGGCTCGGTGTCAGGAGAGCGTGATGGGCGCAGTGATCGTGACCGACGCGACGAACGCGGGCGACAGCGTCAAGCTGATCGTGCGCGAGTCCTACGACGACGTCGTCGAGCGGCTGCGGGCCGCGGCCGGCGGCGGGCTCGCGCTGTTCACGCTGCACCAGGACGGCAAGCGGGTCGCGGTCAACCCCGCCCACGTCGCGTTCGTGCGCGAGCCGTACGCGTAGGGCTCAAGAGCCCACCGGCGAGCCTTCCTGGAAGTCCAGCTCGCGCTGAAGGATCCGCAGGCTCGCGTCGGGCAGGCGGCCGGCGTCGCGCCAGCGCACCAGTTCCTCGCGCTCGGCGTCGATCATGCTGCGGCGCAGCAGGCCGCGGGCCTCGGTCTCGCGCGCGAACTGGTCGTCGTCGACCTCGTCGTCGGCGAGCGTGCTGACGCGGTTCTGCGCCCGCGTGCGCCGCACCTCGTAGAGGCTGCGCAGCCGCGCCCCGACGTCGGCGGGGACGCGCTCCTCCTCTATCAGCTCGTCCAGCCGCCGCAGCGCGGCCTCGACCGCCGCCAGCCGCGCCTCCGCGCGCACGCGGCGCTGCTCCGCCTCGTCGGCTCTCAGTCTCAGCGCTCGCAGCAGCGGCGCGAACGTGAGGCCCTGCCCGACGAGCGTGATCAGCACGACGAGGTAGGCGCAGAACAGCAGCAGGTGGCGGTCGGGGAAGTCGAGCGGCAGCGCGAACGCGGTCGCGAGCGTGATCACGCCGCGCGTGCCGGCCCACCACAGCGCGACGACCTCCCGCAGCGACAGTCTCGTCTCGCCCGCGGCACGCGTGATGCGCCGCAGCCACAGCAGCCACAGCGGGCGCACGAGCAGCACGGCGCCGACGGTCCCCAGCGCCGCGGCGGCGATCGTCGAGGCGGAGTAGTCGCCGAGCCCCTCGACGACGTTGTCCGCCTGGTTGCCGATCAGCAGGAAGACGTAGCCCTCCAATATGAACTCGAGCAGCCGCCAGACGGCGCGCGTCTGCAGGCGGGCGGGACCGGACTCGATCACCGGCGACTGGTGGCCGAGCGTGAGGCCGGCGACGACGACCGCGAGCACACCGGAGGCCTCGGCCGACTGCGCCAGCGCGAAGGCGGCGAACGGCGTCGCGAGCGAGAGCGCGTTCTCCAGCAGCGGATCCGACAGCCGCCTTGCCGCGAAGCGCACGATCGCGGCGATCAGCAATCCTGCCGCGACGCCGCCGGCGACCGCCCAGATGAAGCGCCCGACGCCCTCCGGCAAGGCGATCCCGCCGCCCGCCGCGGCGGCCGTGACGGCGATCCCGTAGAGCGTCAGCGCGGTCGCGTCGTTCAGCAGCCCCTCGCCCTCGATCAGCGTCGTGAGCCGCTCCGGCATCCGCGCGCGGCGCCCGATCGCGAGCGCGGCGACCGGGTCCGGCGGCGCGACCGCGGCCCCGAGCGCGAGCGCCGCCGCGAACCCGATCGCCGGCACGATCGCGTCGAGCACGACCGCCACGACCAGCGCCGTCGCGAGCACCAGCCCGACCGACAGCGACCCGATCACGCGCAGATGCGAGCGCATCTGCAGCACGCTCGCGTTGAGCGCCGCGGCGTACAGCAGCGGCGGGATCAGCAGCTCCAGCACGACGTCCGGATCGAGGTCTCTCGACGGCCCGACGTTCAGCACCGACAGCACCGTCCCGGTCAGCACGAACAGCACCGCCGCGGGCAGCCCGGTCCGATCCGCCACGACGCGGACGGCCAGGATGATCAGCAGTCCGCTGAGTCCGATGAGGATGACGTCGAGGATTCCTTGATGATCGCGGATGGCACGTCGGCGACAGTCGCTCCCCAGCCGTCCGCTCGTCGATTCCGAGTGGCAATGTGCCAGCGCGGGCGGCAGACGGCACGGGACACTCGTGCTGAGCGAGCCGGCGCGGCGCGGTCCGGCGCGGCGCTGCCCAGCTCGACGCGGAGTGGATCGTGCTGTACGGCGGCGGCTGGTGGCGCGGGCCGCCGGTGCTGTGCCGGCGCACCTCGCCGTGGCAGGCCAAGAGCGGCGCGGAGCTGAACGCGAACGACTACCCGGCGGCTCTGCACGCCGCGTACTTCTGCTGCTCGCTGACGCCGCTCGAGCGCCAGCCGCGCTGGATGGAGGCGCTCGATCCCGCCGTGCTGCTGCCGCCGAGACACGTGCGTGACGCTCCGTTCTCGAGCAGCTGGCTCGACGTGATGCTGGCGGTCGACGCGGCCCGGCTCAATCCGGTGCGAGCCGCTCGTCGAGCGCGCGCAGCGTCACCTCGAGCGAGCGTCTGAGCCAGTGCGCGCCGCCGCACACGAGCAGGAGGCGGTCGAGCCAGGCGGCGACCTCGGTGCGGGCGGTCAGCGTGACGCTGGACGAGGCGGTGTGCTCTCGTATCTCCCAGCGCACGGTCCCGATCGTCGTGCCGCCGCCGGCCTCGACGCGGCCGACCAGCTCGTGCGGCGGGTCCGACACCGCCATCCGGATCCACAGCGTGCGGTGGATTCCGAGCGGACCGCGCAGGCGCACCTGCGAGCGCTCGCCGTCGTAGGGGCGCAGCGGCTGCAGGCGCCGGCCGAGCAGCTGCCAATGGCGGTCCGGGTTCTCCAGGAACGTGTAGATCTCCACGGGTGAAGCGGCGATCGTGCGAGTCGCGTGGACGTCCACCAGCGGGAACGATGACCGGTCAGGCGGTCGAGGCGTGCCGCGGAGGCGCCGACGAAGGGCCGGACGGGATCGTGGAGCGAAGGATCACTGCTGTTCTACGACAGCAATCTTGCGGTCCTCGCGGCGGACCGGCGTCGGCGTCGGCGCCGGCGCCGACCGCCCGCGCAGCACCAGTGCCGCGAGCAGGGCGCTGACGGCGAGCAGGGCGATGCTGACGATGAGGACGACGTGCAGGCCGCTCAGGAACGCGTCGCGCGCGGCGGCGACGAGTGCGTCGCCGGCTGCCGCGGGCAGGCTGCCGACGACCTCGACCGCGCGGCCGAGCGACTCGTCGGCGGCGCTCTGCGCGCTGCTGCCGACGCCCGGCACGACGCCGATCGCGTCGGTGTAGACGGCCGCGAGGATCGAGCCGAGCAGGGCGACGCCGAGGCCGCCGCCGAGCTCGTAGGCGGTCTCCTCGATCGCCGCGGCGTTGCCGGCGCGCTCGGCCGGCACGGCCGAGATGATCACGTCGTTGGCCGCCACGAGCGCGATCTCGAGGCCGAGGCCGATCGCGACGAACGGGATCGACAGCAGCAGGACGCGGTCGTCGAGGCCGAGCGCCAGCAGCGGCACGAGCGCGACCGTCGTCAGCGCCAGCCCGCCGGTGATCGTCGTGCGCGTGCCGAGGCGGCGCAGCACCGGCGCCGCCAGCAGGCCGCCCGCGAGGCTCGCGATCATCAGCGGCAGCAGCCGCACGCTCGCCGCCAGCGGCTCCAGCCCGAGCACGAGCTGCAGGTACTGCGCGAAGAACAGCTCCAGCCCGACGAGGCCGAACATCGACAGCAGCACGCAGCCGGTCGCGACGGTGAAGGCGCGGTCGGCGAACAGGCGCATGTCGAGCAGCGGCTCCGAGCGCGCGAGCTGACGGCGGGTGAAGACCGTCAGCGCGACGAGCGCGGCGACCAGCACGCCGATCACGAGCGGATCGGCAAAGCCGTGACGCGCGCCCTGCTTGAGGCCGAACGCGAAGCCGAGGATGCCGGCGCCGACGAGCACGACCGACGGCGTGTCCCACGGCGGCGGGACCAGCGCCTTGCTCTCGGGCAGCAGCTTCAGCCCGAGCGGCAGCACGATCAGGACGACCGGGACGTTGATCAGGAAGACCGCGCCCCACCACCAGTGCTCGACGAGGAAGCCGCCGACGAGCGGGCCTATCGCCGCGCCGCCGGCCATCGTCGCGCTCCAGATGCCGACGGCGGTACGGCGCTCGTCACGATCCTCGAACGCATTGCGCACGATCGACATCGTCGAGGGCAGGATCATCGCGCCGCCGACGCCCATCACCGCGCGCGCGGCGATCAGCACCGCCGGTGACCATGCGGCCGCGGCGAGCGCCGAGGCGGCCCCGAAGACGACGAGGCCGCCGAGCAGGATCCGCTTGCGCCCGAAGCGGTCGCCGAGCGCGCCGGAGGCGACCAGCAGCGGCGCCACGACGAGCGGGTAGACGTCGATGATCCACAGCAGTGCGACCGCCGACGGCTTCAGGTCCTCCGTCATCGCGGGCGCCGCGACGTGCAGCACCGTGACGTCGATCACGACGACGAGGACGGCCGCGCAGATGACGGCCAGCACGGTCCAGCGACCGGCGGCGGCGGGGAGTCTCGGGCTCATGGCCGTGTGTAGGTGGCGCCGGCCGGCGCCTCGGTGGTGCCGCGCGTGGCGATGCCGCCGAGCACGGTCGCGCGCACGAGGCGCGGTGCTTCGCGGGGCCCGACGTGGCCGTCGTCGATCGCCCACCAGATCGCTTCCAGCTGGGCGCCGACGGAGTAGGCGAGCCAGCGCGGCGGCAGGTCGGGACGGAAGGCGCCCTCGACCTGCCCGCGCGCGAAGAAGCGCTCCAGGCGCGCGTCCTGCGTCTCTATCTCGGCGACGAGCCGCGGGACGCGGTAGACGTACGGCTCGGCGAACAGCAGCGCGTACGCCTTCGCGAACGCGAGCGTCGAGTCGAGCAGCCGCTCGAACGCCTCCAGCACCGGCGCGTGGTCGATGCCGGCCGCGTCGAACAGCCGCTCGCAGTCGGCCAGCACGTGCTCGCTGAGACGCTCGACGAGCGTCTCGCGATCGCCGAACGCGCGATGCAGCGTCGTGCGGCTGATGCCGGCGGCGCTGGCGATCTCCTGCATCGAGGAGCCCGGCTGGCGGGCCAGCACGCGCGCGACGGCGTCAAAGAGCTGTGTCTGGTCCGCCATGGAACGTCAGCGTAGCAGGTGGAACAAAACTGTTTCATCTGCTGCTTGAGTGTTGCGTTCTCTGGGTGAGCGTTCGCGACCGTCGTCGCGCTGTCCCGGCGTTGCTCCCTACTGCGCCAGTCCGCACCGCGCGCAGACTGCCGCGAGTCGCTCCATCGCCGCGTCGGGGCGGTCGGGGAGCGCGTCGAGCGCCGCCGCGGCTGCCTGCACGTCCTCGATCGTGACGTTGCCGGCTTCGAGCGCGAAGCGGCCGAGCCAGCGCACCGCGGCGCGGTCGTAGCCGTCGTGGTCGCGCATCAGCAGGCAGATCCGCAACGCGTCCTGGAGGCTGATGTGCGGCATCGCCGCGGCCAGTGAGCGGATCCGCGGGAGGTCGCCGGCGTCGAGCGCCTGGCGGAAGATCACGTACGGAGGAATGCCGGTGCCTGTAGTCACGAACATATGTTCGCAGTGGGTTCTACAGCCTATGAGTGGAGTCGGCGGCTCGGTGGGGCCGCTTGGGCGCGGTCGAACCGTTCGAGCGAAATCTTCGCCATCGGGCCAACCACGTCGCTGGCTGCGTCCCGCAATATCCCTCTCGTTCTAAATCTCTCCTCCTTAGAACACAAGGGTTGGGCGCCGGTGCACCCGGGGGGGCACGCCGGCGCCCAACCCGATCCCCCTTCGAAATCTCGTGGCTGTGGTGGCCGCTGGTGGCACGGGGCTCGCTCGCCGGCAACGGCGGGCGAGCCCTCAGCCGCGCCGCAGACCGCCCGGCAGGCGGCCCGCGCCCGGTGCGCTGCGTCCGCTCAATCGCCCGCCCGCGCCCCGCGCACGATCGTCAGCAGCGCGTCGGCGGTGCCGTGCGCGTCCTGCGCGCCGGTGCCGAGGCGCCGCATCGTCAGGCCGATCATCAGCGCGACGACCGACGGCGCGTGGCGTGCCGGCTCGGGCACGCCGAGCGCCTCCAGCACGGCGGTCGCGAAGTCCTCGTAGGCCGCGAAGCAGCGCGCCGAGGCGTCCTGCAGCGCCGGGTCGCGCGACGCCTCCAGGTGCAGCTCCAGCTCGGCGACCGCGCCGGGCCGCGCCGGGTCGCTGTCGAGCAGCTGCTCGACGGCGACCGCCGCCTGCTTCGGCGTCGCCTCCGCCGCGCGCAGGCGCTCCGCGATCGCGCCGAGCCTCGCGACCTCGCGTTCGACGTAGCGCAGCAGGCTGTCGCGCAGCAGCTCCGTCTGGCTGCGGAAGTGGTAGGTCAGCGAGCCGAGCGCGACGCCCGCCTCCGCCGCGACGCGGCGGTTCGTGACGGCGCCGATCCCGTCCTGCGCGATCACGCGCAGGGTCGCGTCGAGGATCCGCTCGCGCGTGGCGGCCGGGGCCGGCGCTGCGACCGGCGCTCGTAGCGCGGCGGCTCGGGTTCGCTGCGGGATCGGCGTGGGCGCCCCCGCGGGCGGCGTTGGCGCGGACACGTTGGACGGGGTCGCGGACGACTCGCGATCGGCTGTCGAGGTGGGTTCGATGGTGGCGGAGCATATCCGCCGTGGCGTATCGTTCGTTCGAACGAACGAGATCGAACCGGATCCGTGGAGGAGCCCATGGAGGCAGCCGGGAGCAGCACGCGGGACGAGCTGGCGTTCGCAGGACTGGGCACGCTCGCCGCGCTGGTGGCGGCGGGAGACGTGTCCGCACGGGAGCTGGTGGAGCTGTCGCTGCGGCGCATCGACGCCGCCCAGCCGGTCCTCAACGCGTTCCGCTGCGTGCGCGACGAGGCGGCGCTGCGAGAGGCGGCCGAGGCCGACCGCGCCCGCGCCGCGGGCACCCGCCTGCCGCTGCTGGGCGTGCCGGTCGCGATCAAGGACGACATGGACCTGGAGGGCGAGGCGACGCCGTTCGGCTGCGAGGGCGCGTTCGCGCTGCGCGCCGCCGACGGCGAGGTCGCCCGGCGCCTGCGCGCGGCCGGCGCGGTGATCGTCGGCAAGACGACGACGCCCGAGCTGGGCCAATGGCCGTTCACCGAGGGTCCGGCGTTCGGTGCGACGCGCAACCCGTGGGCGCCCGCGCACACGCCCGGCGGCTCCTCGGGCGGCTCGGCGGCGGCGGTCGCGGCGGGGCTCGTGCCGGCCGCGGTCGGCTCCGACGGCGCCGGCTCGGTCCGCATCCCCGCCGCCTGGACGCACCTCGTCGGCGTCAAGCCGCAGCGCGGCCGGATCTCCACGCTGCCCGACCCGGACCCGTTCTACGGCCTCACCTGCATCGGCCCGCTGGCGCGCAGCGTCGAGGACGCGGCGCTACTGCTGGACGTGCTCGCGGGCGGCGCTGCAGGAGAGCGGCACGCCCCGCCGCAACCGCAGGAGCCGTACGTGCTCGCGGCGCGCCGCGACCCGGGCCGGCTGCGGATCGCGCTGTCGCTGCGGATCCCGTTCAGCGCCGCGCCGGCGCGGCTCGACGCCGCGGTGCGCGGGCGAGTGCTGTGGATCGCCGGCCTGCTGGCGGAGCTCGGCCACGACGTCGAGATCGCCGACCCCGCCTACGGGCTGATCGGCGCGAGCTTCATCCCGCGCGCGATGGGCGGCCTCGGCCGCTGGGCGGACGAGCGCGTCGAGCAGCCCGAGCGGCTGGACCCGCGCACGCGCCACGCGATCGCGGTCGGGCGCAGGCTGCGCCCGCTGCTCGGCATCGCACGCGCGCTGGAGCGCCCGCTGCAGCGCCAGGTCGGGCGGATCTTCCGCGACTTCGACGTCGTGCTGGCGCCGACGACGGCGCAGCCGCCGCCGCGGATCGGCGCGATCGACGGCCTCGGCGGCTGGGAGACCGACAAGCTGATGGTCGCGGCCTGCCCGTACACGTGGCCGTGGAACGTGCTCGGCTGGCCGGCCGTCAACGTGCCCGCCGGTCTGACCGACGGCGGCCTGCCGATCGGTGCGCAGCTGCTCGGTCCGGGCGGCGCGGAGCCGCGCCTGCTCGCGCTCGCCGCGCAGCTGCAGGCGGTCGAAGGATGGACCGAGTTGCAGCCGCCGCTGGGCGCGCTGACCGGCACGTTGCGCGTCGTCGCCTGAGCGGCGTGCCGTGGCGGGACGCACCGCTCGCCGGCGCATCGCGCGCCTGCTCGCGAACCTGTTGTCACACTCCGGCGGCCTGTGTCGTCTCCGCATCGAAACGGTGAACGGAACGCGGACAGGAGCGCAACGATGGACGTAGCGGTGATCGGAGGAACGGGGGTGCTGGGGCAGCCCGTGGTGGCAGAGCTGCTGGAGCGCGGTGACACCGTGCGGATCGTCAGCCGCAGCACGCCGGTGCCGGGCAGCGCGGCCGCGGCGCTGCTGGAGCGGGGCGCGCAGCATCGCGCTGCCGACATCCGCGACGGCGACGCGCTGGCGGCGGCGCTGCAGGGCGTCGAGACGGTCGTCGACGCGTCGAACGACCAGAGAGCGGCGCGCGAGCTGCTGGTCGAGGGCAACCGCAGGCTGTTGGCGACCGAGGCGGCGGCCGGCGTCGCGCACCATGTCGCGATCTCGATCGTCGGCTGCGATCAGGTGCCGCTCGGCTACTACCGCGCGAAGGTCGAGCAGGAGCAGGTCGTGGCCGGCGGACCGGTGCCGTGGAGCCTGCTGCGCGCGACCCAGTTCCACCAGCTGATCGACTATCTCTTCACGGCGTTCGCGCGCATGCGCATGCTGCCGAGCGGCGCCGCGCGCGTGCAGCCGATCGATCCCGCGGTCGTCGCCGCGCACCTCGCCGACGCGGTCCACGCCGGACCGTCCGGGCGGCGGCCGGAGATCGGCGGGCCGCGCGTGCAGACGCTCGGCGAGCTGGCGACGAGCTGGCGCGAGGCGCACGGCCGCCGCCTGCCGAAGGCTCCGCTGCCGCTGCCGCCGAAGCTCGGTCGCCCGCTGCGCGCGGGTGCGCTGTGCACCGGGGCGGCCGCGACCGGGACGCCGGACTTCGCGCAGTGGCTGGCGCGCGCCGGCGAGCGGGCAGCTGGCGCCGGCGGCGGCGAGTCCGTGTCCGAGGCAAGCGGCGCCGCACGCGCCGACGCCGCACGCGACGACGCCGCACGCGACGACGCCGCACGCGACGCCGGTACGCGACGCGCTGGTGCGCGCGCTGCCAACACGCTCCACGGCGACGTGAAAGAGTCGGTCTCGCGATGAGCAACCCTGCAGAGGCCGAGCAGCTCGCGGTCGCGTTCGAGGCCGAGCGGGGGTACCTGCGGCGGATCGCCTACGGCACGCTCGGCAGCTTCGCCGAGGCCGATGACGTCGTGCAGGAGGCGTGGCTGCGGCTGCAGCGCGTCGACGGTGCGCAGATCGACGATCTGCGCGCGTGGCTGACGACGGTCGTCGGTCGGCTGGCGCTTGACGCGCTCGGCTCCGCGCGCAGCCGTCGCGAGCGCTACGTCGGACCATGGCTGCCCGAGCCGGCGGTCGGCGCGGGCGGCGCGAGCGGCGAGCGACCGGTCTGGGGCGCGCAGGCATCGGCCGCCGACGCACGCGATCCGGCCGATCGCGTCACGCTCGACGAAGAAGTGACGACGGCGTTGCTGGTGGTACTGGAACGTCTCTCCCCGGCTGAGCGGACGGCGTTCGTGCTGCACGACGTCTTCGGCCTCGACTTCGGCGAGGTCGCCGAGGTCGTCGGACGCAGCCCCGCGGCCGTGCGTCAGCTGGCATCACGCGCGCGCAGACACGTCGACGAGGGGACGCCGCGCTATCCCGCCTCGCGCGAGGAACACGCGCAGATCGTCACCGCGTTCGCCGGCGCGTGGCAGGCCGGCGACGTCGACGCGCTCGTGAGCGTGCTCGACCCCGACGTCGTGATGACCTCCGACGGCGGCGGGATCGTCAACGCGATCCGCAGACCGGTCCTGGGGCGCGACCATGTCCTCGAGACGCTCGCCGGATTGGCCCGTGCCAACAGAGTCACCGGCCGCGTCGTGCGCGGCGCGCTCGTCGACGTCAACGGGCTGCCGGGCCTCGTACTGCACGACGGTGCGCAGTTGAGCGTCGTCTCGTGCACGATCGACAGGGGCCGGATCGTCGCGATTGACGTCGTGCGCAATCCGCAGAAGCTGCAGCACGTGCCGCTGCCGCCGGAGGCCGGTGGACCGCCGTCCGGGAGCGGCGCCGCGGATCCGTCGGCGATCGCCGGCGAGCCGTCCGCGGGTGACGACGCGATCGAGCCGTCCGCGGGTGACGACGCGATCGAGCCGTCCGCGGGTGACGACGCGATCGAGCCGTCCGCGGGTGACGACGCGATCGAGCCGTCCGCGGGTGACGACGCGATCGAGCCGTCCGCGGGTGACGACGCGATCGAGCCGTCCGCGGGTGACGACGCGATCGAGCCGCCCGCGGGCGACGACGCGATCGAGCCGTCCGCGGGTGACGACGCGATCGAGGAGGAGCGCTGATGCGCGCGCCTGGGATCGCGCGCGCGGCGCTCGTCGTGCTCGCGCTGGAGGCGGTCAGCGTCGGGTTGCCGGCGGCGTTCGCGCCGCGCGGCTTCTACGACGACTATCCGTTCTTCGCCAACTGGGTCGACCTGCTGCCGCCCTACAACCAGCATCTGGTGACCGACGTCGGCGGGCTCTACCTCGGCTTCGCGGTCGTGCTCGGCTGGGCGGCGTGGAAGCTGCAGACCGATCTCGTGCGCGCCGTCGGCACGGGCTGGGCGCTGATGTCGCTGCTGCACTTCGTCTTCCACGCCTCGCACCTCGACAACTTCTCGACAGTCGACGCGATCGCAGAGCTGATCGGCCTCGCGTTCGTGCTGGTCCTGCCGGCGTTCGCGATCTGGGGCGTCGGAGCGCGCAAGCAGCCGGCGGTCGCGTCCGGCTGAGGGCGCGCGGCGGCGCCCGTGCCCGCCGGCTGAGCCCGCACGGCGACGGCTCACGCGCGGCCGCGCCGCTGCCGGGCGCGCCGGGCGGGCCGGGCGTGCCCACCTGCCGGCGCGATGACGTCGCGGGCGATGACGTCGCGGGCGTCTGTCACCTTCCGGGGCAATGGCAGACCGGGAATACGCGACGTTCACACGACTGCAATCTCAGGCGCGTCCCCGACGGGGACCATTCAGATCATGAGCGTGCAGTCTCCTCGCCGCCACCTGCGGCCCACCCGCACGGCCCTTCGCTTCGCCACGGGCTGGAGCCGGCGCCGCCGCACGGTGCTGGCGCTCGTCGCGCTCGGGATCGCCTATGCGCTGGTGATGCAGAACCTCGGCTGGGCACAGACGGCGTACTTCGCGCAGGTCAAGGCGTTCGCCGACGGCAACGCGCAGATTGACGCGTATCACTGGGAGACGCGTGACAAGTCGTGGTACGACGGCCACTTCTACTCCGTCAAGGCGCCCGGAATGGCGCTGCTGCTGACGCCGGCGTACCTCGCGCTCGACGCCGTCGGCGCCGACCGGCTCGCCGACGACGCGGCCCGCACCGCGCGTGAGCACGGGCCGAGCCGCTGGGACTACAGAGCGCTGCCGGTCCACAACTACGGCTTCAGCGCGGTACGCCGCGACCGCATCCAGGATCAGCTCGAACGGCAGTCGCCGATCGTCTGGGCGCTCGGGCTGCTGGGGAGCGTGCTGCCGGCGGTGCTGCTGCTGGCGCTGGTCCGCTGGGCGGGCGACCGGCTCGTGCGCGGCGGCGGCCTCGCGGCCGCGGTCACGCTCGGCGCGGGCACGCTGATCCTGCCGTTCTCGACGCAGCTGTTCGGCCACGTGCTGGCGGCGGCGCTCGCGTTCGCGGCGTTCGCGGTCCTGTTGCGAGAACGCGCAGGACCGTCACGACTCACGCTCGTGGCGCTCGCGGGCCTGTGCGCCGGTTTCGCCGTGACGGTCGAGTACCCGCTCGCGATAGCCGGCGCGCTGATCGGCCTCTACGCGACCTTCCGCGGCGGCGCGCTCGCGACGTGGCCGGCGCGACTGCGGCGGGGCGGCGCCTTCGCCGGCGGCGTGCTCGTCGGCGTGCTGCCGCTGATGGCGTACAACGTGTGGGCGTTCGGGACTCTGTGGCACAACTCCTACACGGGCGCGGTCAGCGTGTCCGGCCGCAGCGGACACGCGCAGCTCGGCCTCAACGACTCGCACTTCTTCGGCATCAACTGGCCGGAGCCGGGCACGGCGCTGGAGCTGCTCGTGTCGGCGCGCGGCCTGCTGACGATCGCGCCGATCGCCGCCGTCGGCGTCTACGGCCTCGTGCTGCTGTTCCGTCGCGGTCAGCGCGCCGAGGCGCTGCTGGCGGGCGGGATCGTGCTCGCGTATCTGACCTACGACTCCGGCTACTGGACGCCGTTCGGCGGCGGCACGCCTGGCCCGCGCTTCCTCGTCCCGCTGCTGCCGTTCCTGGCGCTCGGCTTCGCGACCGCCTGGCGCGCGCGGCCGGCGCTGTGCGCGGCGCTGATGGGGCCGTCGCTCGTGGTGCTGCTGGCCGCCACGCTCACCCGCCCCCTGATCGGGGATCTCGACAGCGCGGGGATCTGGGCGAGCCTGATCGACTACGACCTGTTCTCCAACACGCTGCTGAGCGCCTTCGGTCTCGGCAACAGCTGGCCGACGATCCTCCCGGTCCTCGCCTGCGTCGCCTTCGCACTCGCGCTCGCGCTGCCGTGGGGGTCGGGTGGGGGAGCGGGTGCGCCGGCGGATGACGCCGCGCGCTTGGGAAGTCGCGACGAGCGCGACCTCGCGGCGTCGCTGCGCGCAGGCGGGTCGGCCGCGACGGCTGCGCCTGCCGGCGCAGCACGCGTCTCACGGCGCGACGTCGTCGTCGCGATCGGGGCCCTGGCGCTGTGGTTGGCGATCGCGGCGACGGCACCGGCGCTGTGGGACGTGCCGGCGGTCGTCACCGGCGACAGCGGGGCGGCGGCGCTGTTCGCCGCCGGTGCAGCACTCGGTCTGCTGTTGCTCGCGCTCGTCGCACGTTCCCCGCGGAACATGGCTGTTGCGGATGAAACAGATACGTCACGGACGCAACGCGGGAACACGGAAGAGCACGACGCCGTCCCGCAGTTCGCGTGAGATGCCGAGGGTGCGCCACGGGCGTTGCGCCCATGCCGCCCAGGGGCTGCCGGCGAGCCGGTCGCGGTGCAGGACGACCGTGCGCACGCCGAGCGCCTGCAGACGAGCGACCGAGGCGGCATCGGGGAATCCGGCGATCCGCGTTCTGAGGCCGAGGAAGGCCGGCGGGTTGGTCGAGCTGCGGCCGTTGACCATCAGCGGGAAGCCGTCGGTCGACCACAGCAGGTAGCGGCGGTTGTCGTCCGCCTCGATCGGCAGCTCCAGCAGCGGCGGCGTCGCGGCCGCGAGGCCGGCGGGCGGCCGCGGCACGGTCGGGTGCGGCGGGCCGGACAGGCGGCCGCCGTCGAGCGAGAAGGCGCTGCCCTCGAGCAGCACGAGCGCGGTCAGCAGCAGCGGCGCCCAGCGCCAGCGGCCCTGCAGACGTTGCGCTCCCGCCGCGGCCAGCAGCGCGAGCGCCAGCGTCGTCAGCGTCATCAGGCGGCCGGGGGTGCGGATCGCGTCCCAGCCGGGCAGCGCCGACAGCCAGCCGTAGGGGAAGAGAAAGCGCACGTCCGGGTCGGAGTAGCCGAGCGCGAGCACCGCGGTCACCAGCACGCCGATCCCGAGCCCCCGTCGCAGCGGCCGCGGCCAGCTGCCCCAGCCCGCGCCGAGCACCGCCAGCACGACGACGACGAGGCCGGGGAAGAGCGACTGCTCCGCGACGGCGTCGAAGCGGTCGCGCACCGGCGCCGTCGCGTCCGCCCACACGAAGCTGTCGCGCCCGGCGGCGAGGAACTGCAGCGGCCCGTCGGAGTAGGCGGCGACGATCTCAGGCCCCCGTCGCGCGCTCGGAAACGCATCGGCGACGCGCAGGTAGATCCGCCCGATCGCCACGCCGACGACGAGGAACAGCAGCCCGCCGGCGGCGGTCGCGGCGAGCAGCGGCCGGGGGAGCGGCGATGCGGCCGTCCCGCGCCCACCGTCCGCGGCAGCCGCGTCCGCGTGTCGGTCACTCGCCGCGCTTGGGTCGCCAGGCACGGTCGCGCCGCCGCCTGCGCCGCCGCTTGCGCCGCCGCCTGCCCCGCGCGCCGCTGCCCCCGCGCCGCGTCGCAGCCACCATCGGCGCGTGAGCAGCACGAGACCGAGTGCGAGCAGCAGGTAGGCGAGCTGGAGGCCGAGCGTCCAGCCGAGCGAGAGCTGCCACGTCGCGACGATCCAGCCGAGCAACAGGGTCCACGGTGCGTCGCGCCGCCAGCCGCGCACGAACAGCGCGAGCGCGAGCGGGATCCCGCCGCTGGAGATCACGTGCAGATGGCCCGCCTGCTCCAGCCGCCAGGGGGAGAACGCGAACGCCGCGCCGGCGACGAGCGCGGCGGCCGGCGGTGCGCCGAGCGTGCGTGCGAGCAGGTACGCGCCGGAGAACGCGAGCGCGTACGCGAACAGGTAGAGCACGTCGTAGCGCGCGATCGCGGCGTGCGGTCCGCGGCCGATCACGCCGGCGGGCGCATAGCCGATCAGCGCGTCGGAGAAGGCGAGCGTGTCGCGGTACGGATAGAACTGGTTCGCGTCGAACAGGTGCAGCGGCTGGTGCAACAGCGCGTGCCCGCCCCACGCGACCTGCCACGACTGCGACAACGGGTCGCCGAGGTCCTTCGCGACGTCGCCGCCGAGGTGCAGCACCAGCGGCCAGTGCATCAGCACGGCGAGCGCCGCGGAGCCGACCGCGAGCAGCAGCAGCTCGACCGCGAGCGGGGAGGGGCGGCGGACGCGCGACATCGGCGTCACCGTACGGGACGATGCGGAGGATCGTGTGTCGATCGCGGTGAACGGATCGCGCTGCCGGCGCAGAGCAGCGGCAAGCTCTGTCCCGCCATGGCGGCACAAACTGCGGCTGCTCGCGGACTGCGGCTCTACGCCCGGCCGGCCGAGGTCGCTGACGTGTCGGGCGACGACGCGACGAGCGCCGTCGCCGGCGGCGGGGCGGACGGGTCGTAGGCGGGCGGGCTGTCGTTGTGCTCGTCGACCCATGTGCGCAGGCCGCGCCGCAGCGCGCTCAGCGACCTGCCCTGGTCCTCGGCGAACGCGTCGCGCCAGTAGACCGAGACGATCCGGCGGTGCGTGTGCGCGGCGACGCGTTCGTGGCGACTGCTGGGCGGGACGCGCAGCAGTCGCACGCCGCCGCCCGCGGTGGCGTCGAAGATCGATCGCTGCGAGGCGCCGTCGTTGCGCACGACGATCGCGCTGAGCCGCAGACCGCGCATGTCGAGATCGGCGGCGAGGCGGCGGACGAAGCCGGTCGCGTCCTGCGGCGACGGCGGCCCGCCGCGCGTGCGCTTCAGCTCGGCCCACACGAAACGCGCGTCGACGTCGACGGCGATCAGCTGCCACAGCTGCTGCCCCCTGTGCGTATGCGGCAGCTTCAGGCAGGCGACATCGACGATGCGGTCCGTCGCTCTGCGCGCCTCTGCGGCCGTGATCGCCATTCCGGTCGCCCGCAGCGGTGCGTCCCGTACGCGGCGTTCAGTCGCGTCGGCATTGCGCACCAGGCGACTCGCTCTCGTCCCGGCGTCCTCCGCACCGCCCTCCGCGCCCTTCCCGCGCGCCCCCGCGCGTCTGTCGGCGCGCGGCTTGTTCGCTCCGCGCGCCTTCCGGCCCGGCACGCGTCGCGTCGGTTTCGCAGGCCGCTTCGGCGGCGCCGCGACGGGCGGCGGCGGGAACCTGTCGGCCAGCTTCAGGACCGGTCCCCAGCGGCGGCCGACGAAGCGCAGCACGAGTGCGTCGCGCTCGTAGGAGTAGCGGAAGCCGCAGCAGCGCGCGAGCGAGTAGACGCGATTGCCGACGCGCGTGCGCGGGCGCGGGACGCTGCGCGGCAGGCGCCACGGCGGGATGCCGGCCCAGTGCTGCCACAGCCCCGCGACGCACAGCATGCAGCCGATCAGCAGCAACAGCCCGATGAGGAACGCCGTCATCGGATCGCACCTCGCCGATCGCCCGCGCCGGGGCGTGACGGCACCGCTTCGAATCCGCTCGGTTCGGTCAACGTGGAACTTCCCTATTCCTCGTTAAAGCTCCTGGTTCCGAGAATAGATACCGGAATCTGGCGCGGCATGCAGGAGATTGCCGCTACGTGTCGTGCCGGAGCTATGCGCGCGCGGCGTCCAGAACGAGCTGCGCGAAGCGCTCGGCGCTGCCCGGCGCCGCTTCGAAGTAGAGCGTCGGCTCGACCAGTTCCAGCTCCATCAGCCAGACCTCGTCGGCCGGTCCGGCGACGAGGTCGACGCGCGCGTACAGCAGCGCGTCGTCGTCCACGCACGCGAGCGCGCGCTCGGCGACGGCGAGCTGCCGCGGGGTCGCCGTCGCGGGCACGGTGACGGCGCCGAACTCCGGCTGCACGCGGAACTCGCCCGCGGCCGGGCGCTTGCGCAGCACGTGGCTGAGACGGCGCTCGAAGAAGACGAGCGACAGCTCGCCCGCGACCGGCAGCGACGGTACGAACGGCTGCACCATCGCGTCGCCGGCGGCCGCGAGCGCGGACAGGTGCGCCGCGCCCGCCCCGCCGGGATCGCCCGCCGGCACGCGCAGCAGTCCCGACGAGCCGAGTCCGACCGCCGGCTTGACGATCGCCTCGCCTCCGGCCCAGCCGCGCTCGGCGAGCAGGTCGGCGAGCGAGGGGGAGGGGCCCGCCTGCCCCACCCACGCCGTCGGCACCGTCGGCACCCCGCGCTCGGCGAGCGTGCGCAGGTAGGTCTTGTCGGTGTTCCAGGCGATCGTCGCGGCGTGGTTGAGCAAGCGTGTCTCGCGCTCGACGCGCGCGGCCCAGTGGACGAACGCGTCGCGGCGCAGGTGGTAGTCCCACGGCGAGCGCACCAGCACGAGGTCGAACGCAGACCAGTCGACCGCGCCGTCGTCCCACGCGCGCGGCACGACCTCGGCGCCGAGCGCGCGCACGGCGTCGGCGAGGAGGGCGTCGTCGGGGTCGAGCGCGAGCAGCTCGGTGCAGGTGGCGAAGGCGATCGTCGTCATCGCGCGGCGACGATAGCGAGCCCCTGGGAGAGCTGCGGGGAGGGCCTGAAACGTATGGTTGTGCATGCAAGCTTCGCGCCAGAACGCGCTATGTTCGCACGGTCAGAGAAGGGTCAAGCACCGCAGCATCGGGAAGGGAAGGCTCGTGAGGCCGTTGTTGAGAATCGAGGAGGCAGGCATGGGAGGTAACGGTGGAAGTCGCGCGCGCGGCATACGCCGTCTCGCGATCGTCGGAGCGCTGTTGGCAGCGCTCCTGTTCGTCGTGAGCGGCTGCGGCGGCGATGACGACGACGACACGTCGGCGAGCAGCACGACGTTCGTCGCGGCCGGTTCGGGCTCCAATCCGGAGGGCTCGTGGGCGCACCCCAACGGCGACCTCCAGAACACGCGCAGCGTCGAGGGGCCGATCAGCACCTCGACGGTCACCAGACTCGGCGTCGCGTGGTCGGTGCCGATCACCGCGGCCGGCACGTTCGGCGGCTACGCCTCCACCCCCGTCGTCGTCGACGACACCGTCTTCACGCAGGACCTCGCCTCGAACGTCCAGGCGATCGACCTCAGAAGCGGCCAGGTCAAGTGGGAGATGAGATACGACTCCCCGACCGTCGGACCCAACGGCGTCGCGGTCGGTGACGGCCGCGTCTACGGCGGCACCGGCGACTCCGCCTTCGCGCTCGACGAGGCGACCGGCAGAGAGCTGTGGAACGTCAGAATCACGCGCAACGACCGCGAGGGCGTCGACATGGCGCCCGGCTACCTCGACGGGATCGTCTACATCTCGACGGTGCCCGGCAACGCGAGAGGCTTCTACAGAGGCGACGGCGTCGGCATCGTGCACGCGCTCGACGGCGCGACCGGCAGAAGAATCTGGGACTTCGCGACGGTGCCCGAGAACCTCTGGGACGCCAGACACATCGACATCAACTCCGGCGGCGGCCTCTGGCATCCGCCCGCGTTCGACGGCGAGGGCAACATCTACATCGACGTCGCCAACCCGGCGCCGTGGCCCGGCACCGACGAGTTCCCGTGGGGCTCCAGCCGCCCCGGCCCGAATCTCTTCACGAACTCGCTCGTGAAGCTGAACGCGACCTCCGGCGACGTCGAGTGGTACAGACAGGTTCTGCCGCACGACGTCTACGACTGGGATCTGCACCTCCCGCCGATCCTGACCGAGTCCAACGGCAAGAGAGTCGTGCTGTCGTCCGGCAAGCAGGGCTACGTCTACGCGTTCGACGCCGACAACGGCGACAGACTGTGGGAGAGAGCGGTCGGCGTCCACAACGGGCACGACAGAGACAACGAGCTGGCGCTCGACGGCAGATACGAGGACCTGCAGACGCCGGTCACCGTCTACCCCGGCAGCCTCGGCGGCGTCGAGACGCAGATGGCCGTCAAGGACGGCGTCGTCTTCGCGCCGATCGTCGACCTGCCGACGCAGTACCTGACGCAGGAGAGAAGCAGACTCGACATCGCCGGCGGCAAGGGCGAGATGGTCGCGCTCGACGTCGCCACCGGCGACCAGAAGTGGGTGCGCAGATTCCCGACGCCGGCCTACGGCGCCGCGACCGTCGTCAACAACCTCGTCTTCACGACGACGTTCGACGGCACGATCTACGCACTCGACGTCGACAACGGGCAGATCGTCTGGCAGGAGAGACTGCCGGCCGGCACCAATGCGACGATCGCGATCGCCGGCGACACGCTGATCACCGCCGCCAGCTTCCCGCAGGGTCCCGGTCAGCAGGCGCAGATCATCGCGTACCGGATCGGCGCGACCGGCAGAGCGGTCACGCCGACGGAGCAGCCCGCCGCGGGTGAGACCGGCGAGGGCGAGTCGCAGTCGGCGGAGACCGAGAGAAGACCCGAGGAAACCGAGAGAAGACCCGCTGAGGAGAGAAGAGCCGAGACGCCGAGCACCCCGGACACCGGGACCAGTGCAGCGCTGCTGGCGGCCGGCAGAACGGTCTTCACGGGCCAGTGCGCGGGCTGCCACACGCTCGCCGCCGCGGGCGCGAACGGCACCGTCGGCCCCAACCTCGACGACCTCAGACCGGACTCCGCGACCGTCGAGCAGCAGGTGATCAACGGCGGCGGCGGGATGCCGGCGTTCGGCGGGCGCCTGTCGAGAGAGCAGATCACGGACGTGTCGGACTACGTCGCGGCGGTCGCCGGCAGAGGCGGCGACGGCGGCGGCGGAGGTGGCGGCGGCACGCCGTAACACGTCGGACCAACGCCGCACCGGATCGCGGTGCGGCTGTCACACGTGGGAGTCATCGGCAAGGTACCTGTAGATGGCCGACTCCCGGAGCGACGACGAGCTGCTGAAGGCCTCCGTGCAGGACGCGGAGGCCTTCGCCGTCTTCTACCGTCGCCACGCGGAAGCGGTGCTGATGTATCTGCGTCAGCGCACCGGCGACGTCGAGGCCGCGGCGGACCTGACCGCGGACGTCTTCGCCGGCGCCTTCGAAGGCCGCCATCGCTTCAAGCCGCGGCGCGAGCCGGCGCGCGCATGGCTGTTCGGGATCGCGAACAACCTGCTCGCGATGAACCGGCGCAAGCAGCGTCGCGCGCTGGCGGCACGCGCCCGTCTGGGCGTGCCGCGGATCGAGTTCCAGGACGAGGAGCTCGAACGTGCGGAGGCACGCCTCAGCGCGCGCATGCGCGACAAACCCTTGACCGCGCTCGTCGACGACCTTCCCCCCGAGCAGCGTGCCGCCGTGCTCGCACGGGTCGTCGACGAGCGCGACTACGACGACATCGCCCGCGAACAGGATGTGAGCGAGGCGCTCGTCCGCCAGCGCGTGAGCCGGGCACTCGCGCGGATCAGCGGAAGTCTGCGGGAGGGCAAATGAACGAGGTGCTCGACACGATCGAGCGGGAGCTGATGGTGGCGATCCGCCGCCGCAACGCCAGACGTCGGCGACGGCGACGGCTGGGCTTCTTCAGCGGCGCCGTCTTCGCGGTCACGTTGACGATCGGCGGCGGCGTGGCCGCGATCCCCGGTTCCCCGCTCGAGAACCTGCTCAGCGGCAACGCGGGCGAGGACCTCGGGGTCGTCGCGCAGCGTCAGCCGCCGCCGGACGCAGCGCAGGGGTCGGGCCGGTCGCCCGCACGCACCGACATGACGCTGACCGACGCGATCGGCACGCACTGGACGGTGACGAACTACAAGGCGCGCGGTGGCTGGATCGTCGCCACCGCGGTGCCCGAGCGGCTGCCGCGGCGCGTGCCGGACCTGGTCGGCCGCAACGCGTTCACGCTCGCCTCGGCGCTCGCCGACGGTCCGGCGATCGGCGTCTGGCTGACCGCCGCGCAGCACGATGGGCGAGTCGGGCGCCTGCTCGTCGGGCAGGTCGACGCGACCGCGCGCAGCGTCGCGGTGGAGCTGGGCGGCCGCCGCTACGAGGCGCAGCTGTCGCCCGACGCGATCACCGCGAAGGTGCAGCGCCCACCCGAGGACGACCTGCTGCCGGCCGGCAGGGCGCTGCTGGAGAGACTCGGCCCGACGATCAGCCTGCGCACGTTCGCCGTCGCGCTGCCGGAGGACGCGATCGCATCTGGCACGTCGCGGCTGTCGGCGACGATCGAGACGACGCTCGACGACGGCACCAGCCACGTCGAGTCCGACGACCGCCTCTGCGTCAGCGAGCGCTGCGGGGTGGAGGTCTACGAGCTGCCGGACCAGGACGGGTAGGGCAAGGCGTCCCGGCCGGCCCGCCCCTCGGGCCGGCCGGGACACCGTCGCTCAGCTGTACGGCGGGAACGTGAACGACTCCGGACCCGAGGGTCCGGTCCAGGTGAGCGATCTGGGCCACTCCTCCGTCTCGACGTCGAAGAAGTTGTCGGTCGCGGTGACTGGGACTCTGGTGCCGTCGGCCTCGACGAGCACGATCGAGCTGACGTCGTCGCCGGCGATGCCCCAGACGTGGAACGGGTCGCCGAGCCGGCCGTTGATCCCGGGCGAGAGACCGGTCACCTCCAGCAGCGCCGCCGGTGGGCAGGCGATGGCGCCGGCGCGCACGGCGCAGACGGAGGTGCCGTCGGAGGAGGGAGCGATCCAGGCGCGCTCGCCGCCGGATGCGGCAACCGCTCGTGCCTCGCCGAGGTCGACGTCGCCGCCTGCCAGCAGGCCGGACCTGCGCAGGTGCGCGGGGACGGTGTCGCGCCGCGCGTCGCGCGGCGTGCGCAGGATGCGCAGGTGGGAGCGCGCGCTGGTGCGGGCACCGGCACCTGCAGCGGTGTTGGCGGGGGTGTTGACGGCGGTGCCGGTCGCGCTGCGCGTGCCGGCGTCGTGGGGGGCGGCCGATGCGGGTCGTTGCGCGCCGATTGATCCGCCGGCCGCGTGCGCGACCGAGACTGCGACGGCACAGCAACCGAGCACCGACAGTTGAACGATGGTGCGCTTGGCGTTCATTCTGAGCCTCCTCATGCCATGCCGCGGCCGTGGACGGTGTGCGTGACACCCGACTGATTTCTGACCGACAGCTCGAAGGCGACGAGGTCCTGGTCGTCGCACGTCGTGTAGTAGCACGCACGTGCGATGTTGTATGCGCAGCCGACGAAATAGATCGAGCCCTGAATGCAGATGTAGACGTCGCCGGCCCCGTCGTAGGAGGCCGAGCCCCATCCCCAGCTGCTGGTGGTCGCAGCTCTGGCGCTCAGGGTGGCGTTGTAGTAGCAGATGTCCGACCCGACGATGCCGCCGCAGTTCCACGGGCCGACCGTGACGGTGTAGCCGCTGCCGGGCAGGCAGCCGCTGCCGCCGGTAGTGCAGGCGCCGGCGGGCGAATGAGAGCCGGCGAGGGCCATGATGGCCACGCTCAACGCTGCGGCCAGGCTACAGCGAGATCGCCACGCGCGGGCGATCCTTCGGACGTGCGTATGCAGCACGATGTTCCCCCCTCGGGAAATGGTGAACGGCCTTTTAGTTATCTACTGACCGCCACGCGGCCACGCGCAGCGTTGACCCGGCAAGCTCGCCAATCCGACCTTCAATTATTTAAAGATCGAAGTTTATTTAGCATGTCAACGTGTGATTGCGCTGTCAAGCTCCAGCGTGCGCATCGGAACACGAGGCCGCGGCGCGGTCCGCGGGAGCAGAGCGATCGCTGGGCGGGAGCGTGGCCGCCGGGAGCGCCGCTGTCGGGAGCGCCGCCGAGGGGAGCGCCGCCGCCGCTGGCTGCTCAGCGGCTGACGAACAGCGTCACGAACGCGCGCGATCTCGCGCGGCGACCGGAGGCCGGCGTCTGGCCGATCACGCGTGGATTGCCGCGCAGGTCCGCGACGCGCTCGACGGCCGGCGTGAATCCGTGCTGGCGCACGACCGCGAGCGCGTCCACCGGCGCGAGGCCGGTGATGCGCGGCACGCGCATCGGATCGCGGGCGGGGGCCGGGGGAAGCAGCCGCGATCGGGCCGGAAGCTGCCGCGGGCCGACGACGAGGCGCCCGCGCACCGGCGCCGCAAGCCGCGCCACCAGCGGGACGGGAGCGTAGTCGGCCGTGCAGATCTGCTGCGGCGCCAGCGTCACCGCGACGGTCAGGCGGATCCGCGAGCGCGACTCCACCGCGGTCGCGGTGAGGTTGCCGGGGAAGCACGAGTTGCTGCCGAACGTGGTGAGGTCGAGCGAGAGCGCGTCGCGCCCGGCTTGGTCCAGGCGCCAGTCGACGGGCGTCGTCACGGGCGCGGGCGCCGGCTCCTGCGCGCGCACCGTCGTCGCCGCGGCGAGCGACAGCACGGGCACGGCGCAGACGGCGGACACGAGCAGCGAGCGGAGCACGCCCGGGACGCTAGCGCGACGGGCGTGTGCGCGTTGCAACGCGCGTGCGCCGTGCGGAACGACGCCGTTGCATGCGGGACGGCGTTGTCCCCGGCTGGGCGACCCGGTTCCTTGCGAGACGGCGCCGTCTCACGCGAGACGGCGCCGTTGCTCACGAACCAGATCTACGCCGGCGGCTGGGTGCATCCGGCGCCGCCGTTGAGGTAGCCGGGCCCGGAGCCCGGGCGAGTTGCGACGGTTCCGCTCGAGGTGTCGCGCTCGTTCAGGTACGCGATCACCGCCGCGGTGTCGGCCGAGCCACTGGCATAGCTGGGCAGGCGGAGCGTGTTCTGCGGGAAGTCGAACAGCACGCGGATGTCGCTGCTGAACGGTCCCGCGCCGGTCACGACGTTGCCGCTGACGTCGAGGCACTCGGTCGATCGTTGCCGTTGCCGCTGACGTCGAGGCACTCGTCGATCGTCGCCGCCGGATCGGCCTGCTCGTTGTGGATGCCGGTCAGCGTTCTCGCTGGGCCCGGCTCGGTCACGGTGCTGTTCGCGACCGTCAGCTGGACGTCGACGACGCTGTTGTCGTCCGCGCTGGCGTCGCCGTTGACCGTGCCGCCAGCTTCGCCCGCTAGCCTTTCGCGCTGGTCGCCGATCGCACCTGAGCCCTGACCCGCTTGAGGAGGCGCTGCTGTGGGGCGCGGGCGCCGCTCGACCATGACGACGAATCGCACGACATCAGATCGCAGCTCTGCGATCGACGGCCTGCGCGGCCTCGCCGCGCTCTCCGTCCTGCTGTTCCACGCCTGGCTCTACACGCGTGTGAACGTCTCGGCGTCGTCGCGCTCGACGACGCTCGACTACGTCGTGCACGAGGGGCGGCTGGGTCTCGTGCTGTTCTTCGTCCTGTCGGGCTTCCTGCTGTGGCGGCCGTTCGTCGCCGCGGCGCGCGGGCGACGGCCGCGTCCCGGCACGCGCGAGTACCTCGTGCGCCGCGGCGCACGGGTCGTGCCCGCGTACTACGTCGCGCTCGCCGGCTCGATCGTGCTGCTGTGGGGCGCACGCGAGACGCCCGGAGTGCGACTGCCCGACGCCCATCTGCTCCCGCTCTTCCTCGTCTTCGCGCAGAACTTCAACCCAGGCGCGGTGATGAAGCTCGATCCGCCGATGTGGACGCTCGCGATCGAGGTCAGCTTCTACCTGCTGCTGCCGCTCGTCGCCCTGCTGGCGCTGCGACTGCCGCGCTCGCGCCTGGTGCAGACGCTGGTCCCGCTCGCGCTGCTGGCCTTCGGCGTGCTGTGGAACGTCGACATCGCCGGCGA
Source organism: Conexibacter sp. CPCC 206217 (assembly GCF_030646165.1). Lineage (GTDB taxonomy): Bacteria > Actinomycetota > Thermoleophilia > Solirubrobacterales > Solirubrobacteraceae > Conexibacter. The sequence goes on from NZ_JAUTDO010000017.1 coordinate 26,972, forward strand.
GGGCTCGATCGTCGCGGGCAAGGTCCTGCCGGCGATGCTGCCCTACTTCGCGCTCGGGATGCTGACCGCGCTGGTGCTCGACGGCCGCCGCCAGTTCGGTCGCCCGGTCGCCTACGGGCTGCTGGCCGCCGGCGTCGCGCTGGTCGCCGCCGACGCGTTGTGGCAGGCGCACGGCGCGGCCGTCCACTCGACCTCGTACGTCTATCGGATCTGGCGCGATCTGCCCGGCGCGGCGGGCTTCGCGCTGATCGTCGCGGTCGCGGCCGGCAGCGCGGGCGCCGGCACCGCGCTGCTGCGCGTGCGACCGCTCGCCTACTTCGGCACGATCTCCTACGGCGTCTACCTGTGGCACGTCCCGCTGCTGCTGACCGCGCGCCACTTCGGGCTGCTGCCGTTGCACACGCTGCCGGCGGTGCTGATCGCGCTCGTGTTGACGATCCCGGTCGCGGCGGCGAGCTGGCGCTGGATCGAGCAGCCGGCGATCGAACGCGCGAGAACGCTCACGCGCCGTTGGCGCGCTCCGGCCGCGAAGCGTGCCGGGCACGGCCAGCGCGCTGAAGTGGCGGCCCCGGAGCCTGGGCGGGGCTGATCAGGCCGCGAGCGCGCGGCTCTGGACCTGCTCGCCAGCGAACACGCGTGCGAGCAGCCCGACGCTGGACGCGAGCGTCGCGAGGTCGGCCGTCGCGTCGTGCTGCAGGCCGATCACCAGGCGTGTGACGGTCAGCAGGCCGGGGCTCGCGATCGCGCCCTCCTCGAGGCTGCCGATGTAGTTCTTGTGCATCCCGGTCCGCTCTGCGAGCACCGCGCGCGTAAGCTCCCGTCGCCGACGCAGCAGGCGCAGCGCGCGTCCCAGCGCCTCCGCGCTCGGCTCTCTGCCGGGCGCCGAGGTCGCGTCCGGCAGACGGCCCGCGACGTGCGCTCCGGCCGTCGGCACGGAGCGCACGAAGCTCTCCGCCAGCACGGAGACGCTGACGCCGAGCGCGTGCGCGAGGCGGTTCGCCGTTGCGAGGCCCGGGTTCGCGACGGTCCCGCGTTCGAGCGCGCCGAGGTAGTTGCGATGCAGCCCTTGGCGGGCGGCGAGCTCGCGCTGCGTGATCCCCGCGCTCGTGCGCAGCTGGCGCAGCGTCACGCCCAACGCGGCGGCGCCGCCGATCTCGTCCGCGTCGGACGCGAGGGAGAGGAGCAAGAGCAGCGGCATCTTGGCGCATGCTCACTTCGCGTCCGTCGCGCCGCTAGTGGAGTGCCGAACGTTCCAGGCGTTGAATAGTCAGCGCTAGGTAACCGATCGTGAACAGATCCTGTCCGTCGCCCGCGATGTGAGGAGACACACCTCCCGGTCCGGGTACGTGCAATAGGGTCGATCGCAGACTGCGGCAGACGCACAGGAGGTCACGAATCATGGGCATGACCACGAAGCGGACGGCGCTCGTCGCCGCCGGAGCGCTCGGAGCCGGGCTGGTGGCACAGCGACTGTTGCAAACGGAACAGATCCGTTTCGCGCGAATGAGCGGCAACTCGATCGCCGGCCCTGACGCCGCCGGCTGGGTGACTGACTTCCTCAACGCCGCCTATTACGCGCGCGAGCCGCAACTGCGCGACGTCGATGACCTGCGGCTCGCGTTCGGGATCGTCACGACGTTCTGGCAGCGCGGCGGCGGCCGTCGTCTGCACGCGCACGACGTCTTCGCCTTCCATCGCGCGTTCGGCCGGCGGCGGCTGCGTGACGGCGTCAGCGCCCGCCGCGGCACGCTCGACCGCGCCGAGCTGATGCGCGGCGCCGCGAGACTGCTCGGGGACTGGTTCCCCGCCGCGTGGGAGGACGACGCGCGGCGCGGCTGGGGGATCGCCTTCGAGACGGCCGCGGAGAAGGCCGCGCACGTCCCCGAGCGGCGGCTCGCGCTGGCGAAGCTCGGCGCGCTGACGCCTGCCGTCAGACCCGAGGCGGAACAGGTCTGGCACACCTACGACCCGGTCGAGGTGCCGGACCCCGACGCGGTCGTCGCCGCGCTGACGCAACCGGAGACGTGGCCCGACTACGGGACCGCGGTCGGCCGCTTCACGCCGCTGCGCAGCGGCGGGCTCGCGGGCCAGACGTTCGAGATCGAGGTCGCTGCGCAGCCGGCCGAGAAGGCGCCGATCTTCACGCGCGGCTACGTCACGATCACGCGCCTGGTGACGCACGCCGAGCCCGACGCGCTGCGCGCCTACGTCGAGCAGTTGAACGAGGGCATGGCGCGGATCGGCCGCGACGAGCCGCAGCCGGTGCCCGACGACGCGACGCCGCTCGTCGGCTTCGACCTCACCACCCACGCCGGCCATTTCATCGGCGCCGGCAACAACCGCCTGCTGCTCTACACCCGAGCCGGTCGCGCCTACCTGCGCGCAGCCGGCACCTGGGACGACATGCCATGGCACCTCGAACAGGCGTACCGGCACGCCGGCGCCGAGGCGCAGGCGGCCTTCTGGGGCGAGGGTCCGATCGAGGAGAGCCTGCTGCACCAGTTGGCATTGCGGGCAGGCGGGGGTGCGGCGGGCGATGCGACGCCCGACGACGCCGACGAGGCCGGGCGATGAGCGCTCGCGCACAGTACGACGCGGTCGTCGTCGGTGCTGGCCCCAACGGGCTCGCTGCGTCGATCGCGCTCGCACGCGCCGGCCGCGGCGTGCTGCTGCTGGAGGCCGCTCCGCGGATCGGCGGCGCCGTCGCGACCGAGGAGCTGACGCTGCCGGGCTTCCGCCACGACGTCTTCTCGTCGGTCTACCCGGCCGGCGCCGCGTCGCCGGTCTTCGCGCGCATGCCGCTCGACGAGCACGGCTTGCGCTGGATCCAGCCGGAGCTGCCGATGGCGCATCCGCTGCCCGACGGCGCCGCCGCGCTGCTTTCACGCGACCTCGACGCGACGGTTGCCTCGCTCGACGCGCTCGCGCCCGGTGACGGCGCGCGCTGGCGCGAGCTCGCGCAGCCCTACCTCGATCGTTTCGACGCGCTGCGGGCGACGATGCTCGGCAGCTTCCCGCCCGTCGCCGGCGGCGCGCGGCTGCTCGCGGGCCTGGGCCTGGAGGGGACACTGGAGTTCACGCGGCTGCTGTTCGCCTCCGCGGAGTCGCTCGGCGGCGAGCTGTTCGGCAGCGACGGTTCGAAGGCGTGGCTGTTCGGCTCGGCGCTGCACGGCGACGTCCCGGTCGGCGGCGCCGGCAGCGCGATCTCGGGCCTCTACCTTGCGCTGCTCGGCCACGCGGTCGGCTGGCCGAGCCCAGAGGGCGGGGCGGGGCGGCTGGCGCAGGCGCTCGGCGGCTACTTCGCCGCGCTCGGCGGCGAGACGCGCACCGGCGCGAGGGTGACCGCGGTCGACAGCGCGGCCGGTCGCGTCAGCGGCGTCACGCTGCACGACGGCATCCGTGTCGGGGCGCCGATCGTGATCCTCGACACCACCCCGCACGCGCTCGTCGCGCTGGCCGGCGCCGCACTTCCTGCGCAGTACGTGCGCAAGCTGGTGCGATTCCGCTACGGACAGCCGACGCTGAAGCTCGACTGGGCGCTCGACGCGCCGATCCCATGGGAGGCGCCCGACGTTCGCCGCGCCGGAACCGTGCACGTCGGCGGGACGGCACCCGAGATCCGCACGGCGCTGTTGGAGGTCGAGGCGGGACGGCTGCCGGCGAGACCGTTCCTGCTGCTGGGCCAGCAGTCCCTTGCCGATCCGACGCGCGCGCCGGCCGGCAAGCACACGGCCTGGGCGTACACGCACGTGCCCGCCGGGGTGGGCGTGGACGCGGCGGTCGCGGCCGCCGAGGCGCAGATCGAACGCTTCGCGCCGGGCTTCGGAGACGCGATCCTCGCCCGCCACGTGCTCGCGCCCCCGCAGCTCGAGGACCGCAACGCGAACCTCGTCGGCGGCGACGTCGGCGGCGGCTCCTACGCGCTCGACCAGCTCGTCTTCCGCCCGCTGCCGTCGCTGAGCCCGTACCGCACGCCGCTCCCGGGCCTCTATCTCGGCAGCGCCTCGACGTTCCCCGGCGGCGCGGTGCACGGCGTCCCCGGCGACGCCGCCGCCCGTGCCGCGCTGATGGACGCCAAGCTGCGCCGAATCCCCCGCCCGCCGCTGCCGCGGGGGCTGACGCGGCGGATGAGGGGACTGGGCTGAGGGAGCGGCGCGACGCGGTTGTCGTGTGTGCGACATGGCTGTAGCGGGTGCACCGCCGCTGTTGCGCGCTTTCTAACGCCGCAGCGCGGGCGTCGGCGCCGGCGGAGCGACCGGGGCGACGCGGATGCGGGCGTCGACGACGACGGCGCCGTCCGGGTGCACGACGACGGGATTGCAGTCGAGCTCGACGACCTCGGGGTGCGCCTCCACCAGCGCGCTGATCCGCAGCACGACGTCTTCGAGCGCGGCGACGTCGACCCCCGGCGCGCCGCGGTAGCCCTCCAGCAGCGGATAGGTGCCGAGCTCGCGGACCATGTTGTGCGCGCCGCGATCGGTCACCGGCGTCAGCCGCACCGCGACGTCTCTCAACAGCTCGACCGCGCGTCCGCCCAGACCGCACGCGACGACGGGCCCGAACAGCGGATCGGTCGTCGAGCCGACCAGCAGCTCGACTCCCGCCGGCGCCATCGCCTGCACGACCCAACCGTCGAGTGAGGAGACGCCCGCGCCCGCCCCGCCCGGCGTGTCCGCCGTGGCCGCGCCCGCCCCGCTCGCGCCTCCACTCGCTCCGCCCACCGATACGAACTGCTCGCGCATCTCCTGCGCCGCGCGTCGGACGGCCGTCGGACCGGTCAGGTCGAGCGTCACGCCGCCGCGGTCGGACTTGTGCAGCAGGCCGGGCACGAGTGCCTTCAGCGCGACGCGGCCGCCCAGTTCGCGCGCGGCACGGGCCGCGGCGGTCGGGCTGCGGACGATCCGCTGCGCCGGGAGCGGCAGGCCGTAACAGGCGAGCAGCTCGTGGGTCTGCAATGCGTCGAGCCAGCTGCCGTCGCGCTGCGCGGCGAGCGCCCGCGCGACGATCGCCGACGCCTCGTCACCACGCGTGTCGGTCAGCTCCGGCACCTGCCCGTGCGGCGTTCTGCGCCACCTCGCATGATCGGCCGCCCGCGCGAGCGCCCGCGCCGCGTCCTCCGGATAGCGGAACACCGGCAGCGGCCCGCTCGCGTGGTCGGTTCCGCGCGCATCGTCGCTGCCGCGCACCCGGTCGGTCCCGCCCCCGCGCTCCCGGTCGCCGACACCGAGCCGCCCGGCCGCGCCGCCCCGCGACCCCACATCCGTGGTGTCACTGAGACGAGGACCGGCAGTTTGCTGCTGCAGAGCGGTCGTGATCCTGCGGTCCTCGGCCGCGACGGCGCCCGGCGCCCCGTCGTCCGGCACCGCCCCCGCGCCCGGCGCCGCGATCGAGTCGCCGGTCATGAAGACCGACAGCAGCGGCAGCCGGCCGTCGAGTCCGCTCGCCGCGCGCCGCAGGGCGGCCGCGACGTCCTCGGCGCGCGCGAACGGGCGGGCGACGAAGACGGCGATGATCGCATCGACCGCGTCGCTGCGGCCGATCGCCGCGACCGCGGCCGCGAACGCGTGCGGCGACGCGTCGACGAGCAGGTCGACCGGGTTCGCGAGGCCGGCGCTTCTCGGCACGATCGCGGCCAGCTCTTCGCGCAGCGCCTGCGGCAGCGGCGGCAGCTCCAGCCCCGCCGCCTGGCACGCGTCCGCGGCGAGGATCCCGGGACCGCCGGTGTTGGTGACGATCGCGACGCGGCGGCCGGCCGGCAGCGGCTGGCGCTCCAGCAGCGCGGCGAGGTCGAACAATTCGCCGAGCGTGTCGGCGCGCAGCACGCCGGCCTGGCGGAAGAGCGCGGAGACGGCCAGCTCGGAACCGGCCAGCAGCGCGCCGGTGTGCGACGACGCGGCCCGCGCGCCGGCGCTCGTGCGACCCGCCTTGACCGCGACGATCGGCTTGGTCTGGCCGACTCGTCTGGCGATCCGCGCGAACTTGCGCGGGTTTCCGAACGATTCGAGGTAGAGCAGGATCGCTCTCGTGCGCGGGTCCTGCTCGCTCCACTCGAGGAAGTCGTTGCCGGACAGGTCGGCCTTGTTGCCGACCGACGCGAACGTCGCGATCCCGACGCCCAGCTCGCGCGCCTGCTCCAGCAGCGCGATCCCGACGCCGCCGCTCTGCGACAGCAGCCCGATCCCGCCGGGCGGCGGCTGCGTCGGCACGAAGGTCGCATCGAGCCGCACGTCCGGGTCGGTGTTGAGCACGCCGAGGCAGTTGGGGCCGACGAGCCGCATCCCGCTGCCGCGACAGGTCGCCAGCAGTTCGCGCTGGCGCTCGGCGCCGGCCGGCCCGCTCTCGGCGAAGCCGGCGGCCAGCACCGCCAGCGCGCGCACCCCGCGCTCCCCGCACTCGCGCGCCACCGTGACGACGTCGGCGGCCGGGATCGCCAGCACGACGAGGTCCAGTTCGCCCGGCACCTCGTCGAGCGAGCGGAAGCAGGGGTGCGAGCCGATCGCCCGGCCGCGCTTGTTGACCGCGTGCAGGGCGCCGGTGAAGCCGCCCGCGACAAGGTTGGCGAACAGCGCGCCGCCGATCGTCGAGCGGTCGGGCGAGGCGCCGAGGACGGCGATCGAGCGCGGCCGCAGGACGGCGTCCATCGCGTTGACGGCGGCGATCCGCTCGCGCTGCCGGAAGCGCTCGCGCGCCTCGTCGGTGAACGCCGTCGGCATCTCGACCGTCAGCACACCGGGCTCGGAGTGGACCGTCAGCGGCAGTCTGCTCTCGCGGAAGACGCGCAGCATCTTGTGGTTGTCCGGCAGCACTTCCGCGACGAACGTCGCGATTCCCTGCGCACGTGCGCCGAACGCGAGATGCGCCAGCAGGATCGTCGCGAGGCCGCGCCCGCGCATCGTCTCGCCGACCTCGAACGCGACCTCGGCACGGTCTGGGCCGAGCCGCGCCCAGGCGGCGTGGCCGGCGATCTCACCGTCGCCGGTCAGCGCCAGCAGGCCGTCGCGCTCCTTGCGGTCGACCTCGGCGGCCCAGCGCGCGGCGGCGGCGAGATCGGTCGCGGGCGTGAAGAAGCGCAGCCGCCGCGAGTCGGCCGAGAGCGACTCGAGAAACGCGCGCAGCGCCGGCAGGTCGTCACCGTGGACCGGTCGCACCTGGATCGGGGAGCCGTCGCGCAGCGCGACGTCGACCGCGCGGGCAGCGAGCGCCGCGGGGCTCGGGACCGGCATCGGAGGCGTCGCGCCCGGGGCCACAGTCTGGTGATACCCGACCCGGCCCGGCCGTGTCGCCTCCCCGAAAGGTTCGTCGCCACGCCTCTCGGCCAGCTCCCCGTCCGTCGCCGTGTCGCTCAGGCGACCGCGTGCACGCCGCGCACGCTGCACCCCACGCGCTCAGTGCGGCACGACGTCCCGATGGCCCTCGCCGTCGCCGTCGTCCAGCAGCCGCTTGATCGCGAGCATCACGAAGCCGGTCGTGACGGCGATCGTCGCGATCGCGACGCCGACGAGCAGCCAGGTCGGCGACTGGCCGATCCACAGCACCATGCCGACGATCGCGAGCATCGGCAGCAGGAAGACGAACAACAGCGGCGCGTCGGATCTGTTCGGCGTGACGGTCGCGGGCTGCTGGGCGTGCGTCGGTGCGTCGGCAGTGGACATCGGAAGGCTCCTGTTCGCGGTCGGGAATCCACCCTCTCGCACCGTCGCGCCGCTGCCAGCCGGCGGATTCCGCAGCGTCGCGTGGTGAACTACTGACCTGCTCCCGTTGCACCTGAGACACCACCGCACCTTTTGGCGCACCCGCGTGTCGCAGGAACCGATGGAGTCACGGATCGACCGCCGCCGGTTCATCGGCGTCGCAGGTGCAGGAGTAGCGGGGGCCGGCATCGCCGGCGCGACCACGCGTGCCAGTGCACGGGCGGCGATCGCGCCGCCGCCCAAGGGCCCACCGGTCCCCGACGGGCCGAACGTGCTGGTGATCGTGATCGACTCGCTGCGCTACGACCACGTCGGCGCCAACGGCAACAGATGGATCAGAACGCCGAACATCGACGCGCTCGCGCGCGAGAGCCTGCGCTTCCATCGCGCGTTCCCCGAGGCGATGCCGACGGTCCCCGCGCGGCGTTCGCTGATGACCGGCCGCCGCATCTACCCGTGGACCAACTGGCACCCGACGCGCAACCTGCCCGGCACGCCCGGCTGGACCGGACTGGCCGCTGAGGAGCAGACGTGGCTGAAGGTGCTCAGAGCGGCCGGCTTCTGGACCGGCTACGTGACCGACAATCCGTTCCTCGGCTTCGATCCGTCGTGGGCGCCGCTGCGCAGAGGGGTCGACCGCTTCATGCGGATCGGCGGCCAGGTCGGCGCGCGCCGCCCGGCGTCGTCGATCTCGCTCGCGACGGCCGAGCACTGGCTGCCCGTCAACATGGAGACGGACCACTACATCAGAGGGATGCGCCAGCATCTGGCCAACCTGGCCGGCGCGCGCGACGAGCGCGAGCAGTGCGCCGCGCGCGTCTTCAGCCACGCCGTCGACATGCTCGCGACGGCCAAGCGCGCCAGACGGCCGTTCGCGCTCGTCGTCGACTGCTTCGACCCGCACGAGCCGTGGGCGCCGGTGCAGAAGTACCGCGACCTCTACCTCGACAAGACCTACACCGGCAACGAGCCCGGCAACGTCCGCTACCAGCCGTCGAGATACCTGACGCCCGACGAGCTGAAGCGGTTGCCCGGCCTGTACGCCGCCGCGGTCACGCAGACCGACGCGTGGCTCGGCCACTTCCTCTCGAAGTTCTACGACAGCGGCGTCGCCGACGACACCGCGATCGTGCTGCTGAGCGATCACGGGATCGTGCTCGGCGAGCGCGGGTGGACGGGCAAGCCGGCGCTGGAGCTGCATCCAGAGCTGACGCACGTCCCGATGCTGATCCGCTCGCCGGATCGCCGCCGCGCCGGTCAGACGACGGACTACTTCGCCTCGCCGCATGACGTCGGTCCCACGTTGCTGTCGATCACGGGGGTGAAGCGACCGACGACGATGGACGGATCAGACATGTCACCCCTGCTCTCGGGCAGCGCTCCCGCGATGAAGCGCACCTTCTGGTACGGCGGCTACGCAAACCACTGGTACTACCGCGACGACCGCTGGGCGCTGATCGCCGACGGCAACAACAGCGGCCGCGAGCTGTTCGACCATCGCAAGGACCCGGGCGAGCGCAGAAACATCGCGCGCGACCACCTCCCGCTGCTGGACCAGATCTACAAGCGGGTGCTCAAGAGCGCGAACCTCACGCGCTTGCCGTACTTTGGGAAGAGATGAAGGTCGGGCATCGGATCCTGGCCGCGCTCGCCGCGGCCGCACTGATGTGCACGCTCGTCGTCGCTGCCACCGGCGGCGCGTCCGGGGCGAGAAAGGTCGCGCGCCAGGTGCCGGCGCAGCCGGGGCCGCAGCAGCCGCCCGCCGCCGCTGCCCCGCCCACCGCCGGCGCTCCGGTCGGTTCGGCGTCGAAGCCGAACATCGTCTTCGTCCTGACCGACGACCTGTCGTGGGACCTCGTCGACTACATGCCCAACGTGCAGCAGTTGCGACGCGAAGGCGTGACGTTCTCCAACTATGTCGTGACGGATTCGCTCTGCTGCCCGTCGCGCGCGTCGATCCTGACGGGCAAGTACCCGCACAACACCGGCATCTTCAAGAACACGGGTGAGGACGGCGGCTTCCTCGCCTTCCGCGCCAACGGCCAGGAGCAGGCGACGTTCGCGACAGCGCTGCAGGGCGCCGGCTACCGCACCGCGCTGATGGGCAAGTACATGAACCAGTACAGCCCGGGCCGCGTGCGCGACGGCGACGGCGGCCCGTACGTGCCGCCCGGCTGGACCGACTGGCAGGGGATCGGCAACGGCTACGGCGGCTACGGCTACCGGATGGCGCGCGGCAGCAGGGTCGTGCATCGCGGCTATCGCGCGCGCGACTACGTCACCAACGTGCTGCGCCGCGACGCCGTCGGCTTCGTCGCGTCGGCGGTCGGCGCCGGGCAGCCGTTCCTGCTGGAGCTTTCGAGCTTCGCACCGCACACACCGGCGACGCCGGCCCCGCGCGACCGCGGGCGCTTCGCCGACGTGAGAGCGCCGCGCACGCCCGCCTTCGACGAGGCGGACCTGTCCGACAAGCCCGCCTGGCTGAGCGGGCACGGCCGCCTCACACCCGATCAGGAGCTGCGGATCGACGCGCTGTTCCGCAAGCGCGTGCGTTCCGTGCAGGCGGTCGACCGCGCGCTGGGACGGATCCGTGTCGAGCTGGAACGACTCGGTGTCGCACGCAACACGTATGTCGTCTTCAGCTCCGACAACGGCTTCCACATGGGCCAGCACCGCCTCACGCCCGGCAAGCTGACCGCCTACGACCCCGACATCCGCGTGCCGCTCGTCGTCGCGGGGCCGGGCGTGCCGGTCGGCACGACGGTCGACGACGTGACCGAGAACGTCGACCTCTGCCCGACCTTCAGCGAGCTGGGCGGCGTGCCCTCGCCGGCGAGCGTCGACGGCCGCAGCCTCGTCCCGTTCCTGCAGGGACAGCCGGCGCCGGCGGACTGGCGGCAAGCGGCGCTGATCGAGCACCGCGGCGCGGTCACCTCGCCTGAGGATCCCGACTTCCCCGAGCGCGGCAGCGGCAACCCGCCGACGTACGAGGCGCTGCGCACGAAGGACAAGCTCTACGTCGAATACGCCGACGGCGAGCGCGAGCTCTACGATCGCAGCGTGGATCCCGACGAGCTCGACAACCTCGCCGACGAGCTGCCGGACGCGGAGCTGGAGCAGTGGACCGCCGACCTCGACGCGCTGCGCGCGTGCTCCGGAATCGCCTGCCGCGTCGCGTCACGTCTCGGTCAGGTGTCATCGCTGCCATGACGCGGATCGCGTGCGTCTGCGTCCGCCGACTGGAGCCGCCGCCGACGACGCGGGAACTGCGCGGCCCCGCCTGTCAGGCGCAGTCACCGCGATGACGCGGATCCTGTTCGTCTGCCTCGGCAACATCTGCCGCTCGCCGACGGCCGAGGCGGTGATGACGCGGCTGGTCGCGGAGGCGGGCCTGGCGGGGGAGATCGAGCTGGAGAGCGCCGGCACCGGCGGCTGGCACGTCGGCAGCCCGCCCGACGTCCGCGCGACCGCGGCCGCCGGCGCCCGCGGGTTCGCGATGCAGAGCGTCGCGCAGCAGGTCGACGCCGCCGACTTCGGCCGCTTCGACCTGCTGATCGCGATGGACCGCGACAACGTCCGCAACCTGAAGCGCCTGGCGCCCGACGCAGAGTCGGCGCAGAAGGTGCGTCTGCTGCGCGAATTCGATCCGCACAGCGCAGGCGCCCCCGACCTCGACGTACCCGACCCCTACTACGGCGGCGACGACGGCTTCGGCCACGTCCTCGATCTCGTCGAGGACGCCTGCGCGGGCCTGCTCGACGAGCTGCGCGCGGCAACAATGTGAGCGCCGTGCTCGCGGCGGTTCGCGGGGCCGTGCCGGCGCGCCGAGCGTTCGCACTCCTCACGCGCGCACGATCGGGACCGTCAGCGGCGCCGGCGGGCCGTCCCCGCCCATGACCAGCGCACTCGCCACCGCGCTCGCAGGCGTGCTCGGCGAACCCGTCGCGCGGCTCGACCGCGTCACGGGCGGCGACCTCAACGAGGCGTACGCAGCGACGCTTGGCGGCGGCGAGCGCGTGTTCGTGAAGACCAGCGTCGACGCCGCCCCCGGCGCGTTCGCCGCCGAGGCCGCCGGCCTGCGCTGGCTCGCCGTCGCCCGCGCGCTGCCGGTGCCGCAGCCGCTCGCGGTGCTCGATCGCGCCGATCCGATCGACGTGACCGCCGCGGCCTCCACCGCCGATCCGTCGATCGCCTCCCCCGATGCCGGCACCGGGGCGCGAGCGGGGGATCCCGCCGTACGCCTCCTCGTGCTCGAATGGATCGAGTCCGGCCCGTCGTCGCGCGCGTCCGACGAGCTGCTCGGCCGCGGACTCGCACGACTTCACACAGCGGGCGCACCGAACTACGGCGGACCTCAGCAGACGCTGCAGATCGGCCCGCTCACGCTGCCGAACCAGCCGGCGCGCGACTGGTCGTCGTTCTATGCCGAGCGCCGGCTGGTCCCGCTCGCCGAGCTGGCGCAGCAGCGCGGCGCGCTGCCTGCCGGCGCGCTCGGCCTGCTCGACCGCGTCGTCGAGCGCCTGCACGCGGGCGACAGCGGCGGCGGACCCGGGATCGGCGGCCCGCCGGAGCCGCCCGCGCGCCTGCACGGCGACCTCTGGGGCGGCAACGTGCTGACCGACACCTCCGGCCAGCCGTGGCTGATCGACCCCGCTGCCTACGGCGGCCACCGCGAGGTCGACCTGGCGCTGCTGCGCCTGTTCGGCGGTCCGTCAGAGCGAGCGTTCGCGGCCTACGAGGAGGTCGCCCCGCTCGCCCCCGGCGCCGCCGAGCGCGTCGCGCTGTGGCAGCTCGCCCCGCTGCTCCTGCACGCCGCCCTCTTCGGCGGCGGCTACGGCGCGAGCGCCGTCACGGCGCTGCGCCGCTACGTCTGACGCGCCCGCTGCGCCGCGCCCGTTCGCCGCGCCGCGCCCGTAACCCGTCGCGCCGCAGCTGCGCCGCGCCCGTCGCCCGCCGCGCCCGCCTACCCCTTGCGCCCGTCCGCCCCCACCGGCGTCTGCCCTGGCAGCACGCCCTCGCCGGGCAGTTGCGCGCGGACCTGGTAGATCCCGATGAAACCCGTGCGGAAGCCGTTGCGGGCCGTGCGCAGATACAGGCGCCAGACGCGGATCCGCTCTTCGCCGGCGAGGCGCGTCGCCTCGTCGAGGTTGGCGTCGAGGTTCTCGTACCAGTGGCGCAGCGTCTCGGCGTAGTCGTCCGCGAAGCCCTCGACGTGCTGCGTCACGAAGCCGGCCCGCTCGAGCGCGAGCAGGTTGCGGCTGAGGTGCAGCGGCTCGCCGTCGGGGAAGACGTAGCGCTCGGAGAACGGGCCGGCCGCCGGGTCGGTATGGCGCAGGCGCGTGATGCCGTGGTTGAGCAGGCGGCCGCCCGGCTTCAGCGCCGCGGCGAGCACGCGCGCGTACTCGTCGAGGTTGGCGTCGCCGACGTGCTCGACCATGCCGATCGACGAGACGGCGTCGAACTGCTCGCCGCCGAGGTCGCGGTAGTCCTGCAGGCGGATGTCGATCTTGTCCGACAGGCCCGCGGCCGCGACGCGCTCGCGCGCGATCTGCGCCTGCGAGGGCGACAGCGTGATGCCGACGACCTCGACGCCGTACTCGCGCGCCGCGTGGATCGCCATGCTGCCCCAGCCGCAGCCGACGTCGAGCAGCCGCTCGCCGGCTCTCAGGCCGAGCTTCGACGCGACGAGGTCGAGCTTCGTCTCCTGCGCCTCCTGCAGCGTTCTCGCGCCGCGCGAGAAGATCGCGCACGAGTACGTCATGTCGTCGCCGAGGAACAGTCTGAAGAAGTCGTTGGAGACGTCGTAGTGGTGACGGACCGCCTCCGCGTCGCGCTCGCGCGAGTGCGCCTTGCCGCTGAGGATGATCTCGGCGGCGGGTCGTCTCGGCGGTCGCGTGAGGCCGACGGCGCGGGCCGCGGCGAGCATCAGCCGCGCCTGCGTGCGACCGTCGACCGGCGCCGGCTTCCACTGCTGCAGCAGGTCCATCGCGGCGTCGATGTCGTCGACCTGGACCTCGCCCGCGACGTAGGCGCGGCCGATTCCGAGCTGGCCGGGCGCCCGCAGCGCGTGCGCCACGGCCCTCGGGGAGCGGATCGTGAAGACCGGGCCGGCACCGTTGGTGGTCGGCACTTCCGTGCCGTCCCAGAAACGGATCGTGAACGGTCGGTCGGGGAACGCGCGCTCCACTTCCTGGCGGAGCGGCTTGGTCACGGCAAAGGGCATGACGTCCACGCTATCGGTTCGACAATTTTCGATGCAAGTTGCACCACCATCAGCCAGATTCCGGGCCCAGGCTATCGCGGGACCGGCTCGCTCCGCCGGCATCCCGGGTACGGTCAGCAGGATGGAGCGCTTCGAGTTGCAGGAGATGCGGCTGCACGGTCACAAGATCGCGTACCGCGCTGGTGGCAGCGGCCCGGTGCTGGTGCTGGTGCACGGGATCACCTCGACCTCCGCGACGTGGGAGGCGATCATGCCGCTGCTTGCGCGCCGCTTCACCGTGATCGCGCCCGACCTGCTCGGCCATGGCGGCTCGGCCAAGCCGCGCGGCGACTACTCGCTCGGCGCCTACGCCAGCGGCGTGCGTGACCTGCTCGTCGCGCTCGGTCACGAGCACGCGACCTTCGTCGGCCACTCGCTCGGCGGCGGCGTCGCCATGCAGCTCGCCTACCAGTTCCCGGAGCGTTGCGAGCGGCTGGTGCTGGTCGGCAGCGGCGGCCTCGGCCGCGAGGTCAACATCCTGTTGCGCGCCTCGACGCTGCCGGGCAGCGACGTCGTGCTGCCGCTGCTGGTCAACCGGCACCTGCTCGACGCGGGGCGCTTCGCCGGCACGTTCCTGGCGAAGGTTGGCCTGCGCGCCGGCACCGACATCGCCGAGATGGCGCGCGGCCACGCCTCGCTGGCCGATCGCGACGCGCGCGAGGCCTTCATCCACACGTTGCGCACGATCGTCGACGTCGGCGGCCAGCGCGTCGATGCGCGCGACCGTCTCTACCTCGCCGAGCATGTCCCGTTCCTGATCGTCTGGGGCGAGCGCGACAGCATCATCCCGGTCGCCCACGGCCGCGACGCGCACGCGCTGGTGCCGTCCAGCCGGTTGGAGGTGTTCGAGCACTCGGGCCACTTCCCGCACATCGACGAGCCGACCCGCTTCCTGCACGTGCTGGAGCAGTTCGTCGACACGACCGAGGCGGCCGCGGTCGAGCCGGACGCGTGGCGCGAGCTGCTGCGGATCGGCCGCGCGGCCTGAGCACCCGCATCGCGACCGCACGTCGCTTCGCTCCTGCCGCCTCCGCCGGCTGCGTCCGCGCCGCCGGCCGCGCGCCGCGCTGGCGCTGCACGACCCGTTCGTCGCGCTGACGATGCGCGAGCGCCTGTTCCGCGCGCGGCTGCTGGAGCAGCTGGTGGAAAGAGGACCGTCGCGCGATCCGGCGATGCGCATCGCGTTCCGCGCGCTCCAGTCGCCGCTCAGTCCGCCAGCGGCTCCCCGGCGTGGTCGCGGGCGACCAGCTGGGCGTAGAGGCCGCCGCGCGCGAGCAGTTCCTCGTGGCGACCGCGCTCGGCGATCCGGCCTCTGTCGAGCACGACGATCTGATCGGCGTCGCGGACGGTCGAGAGGCGATGGGCGATCGTGATCGTCGTGCGGCCCTCGGCGAGCCGTTCGAGCGCGTCCTGAACCGCCAGCTCGGTCTGCGTGTCGAGCGCGCTGGTCGCCTCGTCGAGCACGAGCACCGGTGGATTGCGCAGCAGCGTGCGGGCGATCGCCATGCGCTGCTTCTCGCCGCCGGAGAAGCGGTAGCCGCGCTCGCCGACGACGCTGTCGTAGCCGTCCGGCAGCGAGGCGATCAGCTCGTGGATGCGGGCGCTGCGGGCGGCTGCCTCGATCTCCTCGTCGCTCGCGTCCGGCCGCGCGAAGCGGAGGTTCTCGCGGATCGAGGCGTGGAACAGATACGTCTCTTGTGAAACGACGCCGACGGTCGCCGCGAGCGATCCGAACGAGACGTCGCGCACGTCGACGCCGTCGATCGTGATCGAGCCCCGCTCGGCCTCGTAGAGGCGCGCGACGAGGTACCCGAGCGTCGTCTTGCCGGCGCCGGTCTCGCCGACGATCGCGGTGCGCGTGCCTGCCGGCACGACGAGGTCGATGTCCTCCAGCGTCCAAGCTGCCTCGGGGACCGGCCCACTCGCATCGGCCGCCGCCGCCACCGCCGCACTCGCGCTCGCCGCGGCCGCGTAGCGGAAGCCGACGTGCTCGAAGCGGACCTCGCCGAGCACCTCGTCGGCGCGCAGGCGAACCGGGTTCGCCGCCTCGTCGATGTCGACCGGCAGGTCGAGGTACTCGAAGATCCGTTCGAAGAGGGCCAGCGAGGTCTGGATGTCGAGGCTGACCGACAGCAGCTGGCCGATCGGGAACAGCAGCCGCGTCTGCAGGGTCGTGAACGCGACGACGGTGCCGATCGAGATCGCCGGCCCGCTGCCCGCGATCGACTGCCCGGCGAACCAGTAGACGGCTGCCGGCATGATCGCGAACGTCATCTGCACGGTCGCCATCCGCCAGCGCCCGGCCATCCGCTGGCGCACCTCGATCGCCGCCAGCTCCTCCGACTCGCGCGCGAACCGCTCGGCGAGGTCGCCGCCACGGCCCATCGTCTTGCCGAGCAGGATCCCGGACACCGACAAGGACTCCTCCACCAACGAGGAGAGGTCGGCGAGGCGGCCCTGCTTGGTCGCCGTGATGCGCTTGCGCTCCTGGCCGACGCGGCGCGTCAGCCAGACGAAGAACGGCAGCAGGATCAGCGAGAAGATCGCCAGCCGCCAGTCCAGCAGCGTCATCGCGACGATCGTCGCCACGACCGTCGTGACGTTGGAGGCGATCGAGGTCGCGGTCGAGGTGACGACGTTGTCGATCCCGCCGATGTCGTTGGCGATCCGCGACTGCACCTCGCCGGTGCGCGTGCGCGTGAAGAATGCGAGCGAGAGCCGTTGCAGATGCTTGTAGACCGACGCGCGCAGGTCGTGCATGACCTGTTGGCCGACGACGTTGGAGAGGTACGTCTGCGCGACGCTGAGCGCCCCGGTGATCACCGCGATCGCGATCATTCCGGCGACGAGCGCGCTCAGCAGGCCGGTGCGCTGTTGCGGGATCGCGACGTCGAGCACCTCGCGCAGCAGGAAGGGGGAGACCATGCTGAGCGCGGCCGAGAAGACGATCAGCCCCAGCACGAGCGCGAGCCGGCGGCGGTAGGGGCGGAACAGCGCGAGGATCCGGCGCCCCTCGCGCTCGCGAGCGGGCGTCGGCACCGCTGCGGTCGAGGGGCTGGCGCTGTTCTTCACGTCCATCGATGATAGGCGCGTCGCGCGGGCGGCCACCACGCCCGCCCGCGTTCGCGCCTGCAACAGCGCTGTTCCAACTGGGACGCGGATGGTTCATCCGCGTCCCGGCGGTGCGACGTGCGTCAGATCTCGACCACCCCGCCCAGCTTGCGTCAGATCTCGGCCACCGTGTTCGTGACCGTCCCGATGCCCTCGACCTCGACCTCGACGACGTCGCCGTCGGCGAGCGAGCGGATCGGGTCCATGAACTCGCCGCAGCCCCACGGCGTGCCGGTCAGCACGACGTCGCCCGGTTCCAGCGTGAAGCTGTGGGAGCAGAAGGAGAGCAGTTCGGCGACGCCGAAGACCATCTCCTGCGTGTTCGAGTCCTGCACGGTCTCGCCGTTGACGCGGGTGCGCAGGGCGAGTGCCTGCGGATCGTCGATCTCGTCGGCGGTCACGATCACGGGGCCGAGCGGGCAGAACGTGTCGAGGCTCTTGCCGCGCACCCACTGGCCGTCGGCGAACTGCACGTCGCGCGCGGAGACGTCGTTGGCGACCGTGTAGCCGAACACGTGCGACAGCGCGTCGGCTCTCGACACGCGCGTCATTCGTCTGCCGACCACGGCGGCCAACTCGACCTCCCAGTCGACTCTCCGCGTGATCGCGCGGTCGACGCGGATCACGTCGCCGCTGGCGATCACGCTGCTCGTGAACTTCGTGAAGACGAGCGGGGAGGTCGGCGTCGCCATGTTCGCCTCGCGGATGTGGTCCATGTAGTTGAGGCCGATCGCGACGATCTTGCCGGGCGCCAGCGGAGCGGCGAGGACGGCGTCGGCGAGCGGCGCGGCGCCGGCCGCGGGCGACGGCAGCGCGCCGCCGCCGGCGATCAGGTCGGCGACGGTCGTACCGGCGGGCACGTCGAGCGGGACGAGCGCGCCGTCGAGTTCGGCGACGGGCGTCGGGACGCCGTTGGAGATGACGGTGGCAAGGCGCATGATGGGCTCCAAATTGGTCAGACCATTGTG
This sequence comes from Conexibacter sp. CPCC 206217, assembly GCF_030646165.1. Taxonomy (GTDB): domain Bacteria; phylum Actinomycetota; class Thermoleophilia; order Solirubrobacterales; family Solirubrobacteraceae; genus Conexibacter. Next base: position 45,004 of record NZ_JAUTDO010000017.1, read on the forward strand.
GTCGGACCACTATAGTCAGGCGCCATGCCGCCCCGCAACCATGTCGCCGAGCGCCTGCGCGAGCTGCTCGCCGACGAGCACGTCGCGCCCGGCGACAGACTGCCGCCCGAGCGCGAGCTGGCGACTCAACTGGGCGTCTCGCGCTCGAGCCTGCGCGAGGGCCTCAGACGGCTGTCGGACCTCGGCATCATCGAGTCGCGTCAGGGTTCGGGCACGTACCTCGCGCCGCTGGACCTCGGCGACCTGTTCGCCGTCCGCCAGCAGCTGGAGCCGCTCGCCGCGCGGCTGGCCGCGCAGCGCTGCTCCGAGGCGGGTCTGCTGCGGCTGGACGAGTCGGTCCGCGAGATGCGCGCCGCTCTGCCGGACGCGGGTCACTTCGGGATCGCCGACGTGCGTGCCCACGCGGCGATCGTCGAGGCCTCCGCGAGCCTCCCGCTGCGCGTCTTGTTCGCCGCGATCGCCGACCTGCTGCAGCACTCGCGCACGACGACCGCGAACGATCCGGCGCTGCGCGAGCAGGCGCTCGTGGAGATGACCGCGATCGTCGCCGCGATCCGCGCCCAGGACGCCGACGCCGCCGAGCACGCGATGCGCGACCACCTCGCGCACATCGGCACGGCGCTGCCGCTCGGTTAGGCAGCAGGAACGAGCCGAACAACCACAGACTTCGACGCCGGCTGGTTGGAGCCGTCGGCCGTCGAGTCGAGCGGGACGAGCGGGTTCGTCTCGGGGTAATAGGCGGCGGCGCAGCCGCGCGGGGTCGCGTACTCGATCACGCGGAAGCGCTCGGCGCGGCGCTCGACGCCGTCGTCCGCCTCGCCGACGAGGTCGACGACGTCGCCGTCGGCGAGCCCGAGGTCGTCGAGGTCGCGTCTGCTGACGAAGACGACGCGGCGCCCGGCCTTGACGCCGCGGTAGCGGTCGTTGAGGCCGTAGATCGTCGTGTTGTACTGGTCGTGCGAGCGCAGCGTCTGCAGCAGCAGCCGGCCTTCCGGCGCGCGCGCGTAGGTCAGCGGGTTGACGAGGAAGCGGGCCTTGCCGGTCGTCGTCGGGAACGTGCGCGAGTCGCGCGGCGGGTGCGGCAGCGCGAAGCCGCCCGGCCGCGCGATCTTGGCCTCGAAGTCGTCGAAGCCGGGCACGACCGCCTCGATCAGCGCGCGGATGCGGCGGTAGTCGCCGGCCAGCTCCTCCCACGGGATCGAAGCGCCGGTCCCGCCCGCGCCAGCCCCGCCTGAATCCTCCCCGAACACCGCTCGCGCCAGCCCGCAGACGATCGCGACCTCGCTGCGCAGCTGATCGGATGCCGGCGGCAGCGTGCCGCGCGAGTGGTGGACCATGCCCATCGAGTCCTCGACCGTGACGTCCTGCGCGCCGCGCGCCTGCATGTCGACCTCGGTGCGGCCGAGCGTCGGCAGTATCAACGCCTGCGTGCCCGTCACGAGGTGGGAGCGGTTGAGTTTGGTCGAGACGTGGACCGTCAGCCGGCAGCGTCTCAGCGCGGCCGCGGTCGCGTGCGTGTCGGGCGCGGCGGCGGCGAAGTTACCGCCCATCGCGAAGAAGACCTGCCCGCCGCTGTCGCGCATCGCGCGGATCGCTCTGACGGCGTCGAGCCCGTGCTCGCGCGGCGGCTCGAAGCCGAGCGCGTCGCCCAGCGCGTCCAGGAACGCCGGTGCCGGTCTCTCGTAGATCCCCATCGTGCGGTCGCCCTGCACGTTGGAGTGACCGCGCACGGGGCAGACGCCGGCCCCCGGCCGGCCGATGTTGCCGCGCAGCAGCAGGAAGCTGACGATCTCGCGGATCGTCGCGACGGCGTTCTTGTGCTGCGTGACGCCCATCGCCCAGCAGACGATCGTGCGCTCGGAGGAGATCGCCAGCTGCGCGACCGCCTCGATCTCCTCGCGCGTCAGCCCCGTCGCGGCCAGCACCTCGTCCCAGTCGAGCTGGTCGAGCGCCGCGGCCCAGGCGTCGAAGCCGTCGGTGCAGTCGTCGATGAAGGCGCGGTCCAGGACCGTGCCCGGCGCGGCCCGCTCGGCGTCGAGCAGCAGCTTCGAGAGCGCCTGGAACAGCGCCAGGTCGCCGTTGACGCGGACCTGCAGCCAGCGGTCCGCCAGCTCGGTCCCATGGCCGAGCACCCCCTGCGGCTTCTGCGGGTTCTTGAAGCGCATCAGCCCCGCCTCCGGCAGCGGGTTGATCGAGACGATCTTCGCCCCGTTGCGCTTCGCGGCCTCCAGCGAGGAGAGCATCCGCGGGTGGTTGGTGCCGGGGTTCTGGCCGACGATCAGCAGCAGGTCGGCGTGCTCGACGTCCTCGATCGTGACGCTGCCCTTGCCGATCCCGATCGTCTCGGTCAGCGCGACGCCGCTGGACTCGTGGCACATGTTCGAGCAGTCGGGCAGGTTGTTCGTGCCGAACGCGCGCACGAACGCCTGGTAGGCGAACGCGGCCTCGTTGGAGGTGCGCCCGGAGGTGTAGAAGATCGCCTCGTCGGGGCTCGCGAGCGCGTTCAGCTCGCTCGCGATCAGCCCGAACGCCTCCTCCCACGCGATCGGCTCGTAGTGCGTGCCGCCCTCGCGCAGGACCATCGGGTGCGTCAGCCGGCCGCGGCGGCCGAGCTGGTAGTCGGTCCAGCCGTCCAGTTCGGCGACGCTGTGGCGGGCGAAGAACTCGGGCCCGACGCGCTTGCGCGTCGCCTCTTCCGCGACGGCCTTGGCGCCGTTCTCGCAGAACTCCGCGCGGTGCGTGTGGACGGGGTCGGGCCAGGCGCAGCCGGGGCAGTCGAAGCCGTCGGCCTGGTTGAGTCGCACGAGCGTCTTGACGCTGCGCGCGATCCCCATCTCGCCCTGCGCGTGGCGCAGCGCCACCGCCACCGCTTCCACGCCCGCAGCGTAGGTGTGCGGCGGTGCGACGGTGAGCTTGCGGTCCTCGGCGTTCGTCGGTGCGGCCATCTCCCGAGAGTACCCCGGGAGGGGTCGCGGACTTCAGCTCGTGGCGCTCTCCAGCGGCCGCAGCTCCTCCTCGTAGGAGACGGAGTGGCGCTGCAGCGTGCCGTCGTCCTCGACCAGGTAGGAGCCCATCCGCACGAGCGGCGGCGAGTAGACGTGGACCGTCACCGCGGGGCGGTCGCCGTGGTGCAGGACGCGGTGGATGTCGGCGGCGCCGAAGTCGAACGCGTCGCCGGCACGCGCCACCCGCCGCGTCGGCTCGCCGCCGAGCGCGAGCCGCTCCTCGCGCACCGCGCCGTCGACGACCGCGACGGCGCCGCTGGAGGCGTCGTGATCGTGGAAGCCGGTGTCGTGGTCCTGCGACCAGCAGATCAGCCAGACGTCGAGATGGTCGTCGCGCAGCAGCTCGGCGTAGGTGCGCTGCGACGGGTCGTGGGCGACGTGCTCGGACCACAGCGAGGGGTTCTCGGCGATCTGCCGCGCTATCTCGCGCAGCTCGTCACGGGTCAGGTCACGGTCGGTGGGACGGTCGATCTCGATCATTGGCTTCGCCTTGCGGTTCTCGCGGCCGCTCACGCGGGAGCTGCCGCGCTGGGAACGAGCGCTTCCGGGGTCGTGGGGTTGAGCAGCCGCGCCGGGTTGACGCGCAGCAGCGCGTGGCCGAGCGCGGTGTCGGCGGCCGGCACGGCGGCGCCGACGACGGGACGGTCGGAGCCGTGCACGAGCTGCGCGGCGCCGACCGCGTGGATCGTCGCCTCGATCGCGCGCGGGCCGTAGGAGGAGGTGTCGTAGAAGGTCAGCGGGTCGTGCGCGGCTTGCGCAGCGGGACCGCCGCGCGCGGCGAGCCGCTCCAGTTGCAGCGGCGCGAGCCCGGCGAGCATCGCGTACAGCACGCGCAGCCGGGGGAGTGCGGGGCGCCCGGCGACGAGGAACGCGTGCCAGGCGGCGTTCATCTGCGCGACGTAGCCGGTCAGCGCCGGCCACCAGCCGGGGAGGGCGGGCGCGGCGGTCGGCCCGGCGGCCGCGCTCGCGCGCCCGGTGCGGCTCGTGCGCGTCGTGCGCGAGCCGCCGTTGGGGCGGCTCGCGCCGGTCCGGCCCGCGCCGGCGGCGGGGTCGGGCATGCGGGCGTCCCCGCCCGCGCGCTCGGCGCCCGCGCCGGGCGCGACCGGACCCGGGTGGGCGAGCAGCGGCGGGGCGGGCTGCTGCAGGCGCTCCAGCAACGGGCCGAGCCGCTCGACGGCGGCCGGGGTCGCGAGCGCGGTCGCGGGCAGCGAGACGCCGGCGAAGCCGCGCGCCAGCAGCGCGTCGACCGTCGCCGGGTCGGGCTCGTGGACGCCGACGGCGGCCCAGGCGCCGAAGCGGTCGCGCGGGAGCGCGGCGGCACCGTCGTGGTACGCGTCCAGCAGCGGCTGCGCCTGCTCGGCCGGGAGGTGCTCGATCCCGAGCGCGCTCGAGAGCGCGACGAGCGCGCGGTCGACGCCGTCGTCGTCGAGTTGAGCGACGCGGGTGCGCGGGTCGGCGTCGGCGAACGGGAGCGCGCTGTCGGGCTCACCGGCGAGGTGGTAGGTCCAGCCGGCGTGACCGCGCGTCAAAGAGGGGACCGCCCCCCGCCGCTCGAGAGCGGCGAGGAGCGGCTGTGAGAGGAGATGCTGGTGCACGTCGATTCGCATCGAGATGCATTCTAGCTAATCCCGACCGAAATAGCCAGGAATAGGCGCAAGTGCCGTCAGAGCGGGGGAATCGGGCGGCTGCTGCAGCCGCGTCAGATGAAGCGACGCGACCCGCGAGTTCCCGCTGCGGCTGGCCGCTCGGCTCGCCGACGGGGGACTCGCGACGACGAAGTCACCCGCGCTTGGACCACGCCGCCGGATCCCCGGCGAGTGCGGTCACGTGCTCCGGTAGATCGCCGGAGACGACGTCCGCGAGCGTCGTGCGGTCGAGCACGTCGCGCAGCGCCGCGCGCGCGGCGACGAGCAGTTCGGGGAGCTTCTCCGCGGCGCCGTCGTAGGACAGCTCGTGCGGGCGCTTGCCGGAGACGTTGGCGAGCGGGCCGTCGATCGCGCGGATGATGTCCGCGACGTAGATCTCCTCCGGCGGCGCGGCAAGCAGATGGCCGCCCTCGACGCCGCGGCGGCTCTCGACGATGCCGGCGCGCCGCAGGTCGTTGAGGATCTTCTCGAGGAAGCGCGGCGGGATCTGCTGGGCCGTCGCGATCGTCTCGGCCTTGACGGGGTGGGTGCCGTCAGAGGCTGCGAGCTCGAGCGCGGCCCGCAGCGCGTAGTCGGTCTTGGCTCCAATGCGCACGTTTCGATTCTCGTCTATTCCGACCTGAAAGGCAAAATTGCAGGGAAGGCCCTGGGGTCTCGCGCCTGCCTGATCAGCAGACGCTAGCGGGTCGCGTCGGTGGGCCGGGCAGAGACCGTCGCGTCCCACCGCCAAGGCGTTTCCCGCTACACTGCCTGGCTCGCGCCGGTTGGCGACGCGCTTCTGCGTCTGCCGCCGGTCGCTGGCACTTGCCCTGAGACGACGAAACTGGACCCTGGAACGACCATGGCTCGCGGAGACGTTCGCATCGCAGTCACCCTCGCGTGCGAGGAGTGCAAGCGGCGCAACTACCAGACGAACAAGAGCAAGCGGAACAACCCTGAGCGGATTCAGCTCAGAAAGTACTGCCGCTGGTGCAAGAGACATACCGCCCATCGGGAGACTCGCTAACCGCGTGTAGAGGTTGACGTGGCCCGCGATCGCAGACGAGCGAAGCAGCGCCGTGAACGGGATTCTCGTTCCGGTGACCCCTCGGCCCAGCACGCCGACGGCGGCGCGCTGCCCGAGGAGAACGCTCTCCACCAGCACGAGCCGGCGGAATTCGCGTCCGGTGAAGTCGACATCGCCGACGCGCAGCTTGCGATGGGCCGGCCCGAGTTGGCCGACGCCGACGCCAGCAGCGAGCCCTCGCTCGGCGGCAGCACTGCAGAAGAGCTGTTCGAGAGCGCCCGTCGCGACGACGGGGGCGCGCTCGTCCCGGCCGGCGGCGGAGGCGACGACGGCGACGGCGGCGAGGCCACCGGCGCCACGCGCTTCGGCGACCGCTCGCCGGAGCCCAGGCGCGGCGGCGGCCGTTTCATCAACTTCCTGCGTGGCAGCTGGCGCGAGCTGCAGCGCGTTCAATGGCCCGACCGCAACCAGGTCGCGCAGGCCACGGCCGTCGTGATCGGCTTCGTGCTGATCGCCGGCGGCTATCTCGGGCTCGCCGACTGGGTCTCGCAGCGGATCGTCGACATCATCATCTGAGTCTGAGCTCCGGCTCGCGCCCCCTTCCGAAGGAATCTCCCCCGACAACATGTTTCGCTGGTACGTCGTCAACACCTATTCCGGTCACGAGAACAAGGTCAAGCACAACCTCGAGCACCGCGTCGTCTCGCTCAACCAGAGACGCGCCGTGCGGCAGGTCGTCGTTCCGACCGAGTCCGTGACCGAGATGAAGGACAACCAGAGAGTTGTCACCGAGAAGCGCACGATGCCGGGCTACGTGCTGGTCAACATGGACCTCAACGAGGATTCGTGGGCGCTGGTGAAGGGCACGCCGGGCGTGACGGGCTTCGTGGGGGCGTCCAACGAGCCGGTTCCGCTGACGCAGGCGGAGGTCGATCGACTGCTGCACCGCGAGACCGCGGAGCGTCCGCGCAGCCGCGCGCAGTTCGCGATCGGCGAGTCCGTCAAGGTCGTCTCCGGGCCGCTGTCGGACTTCTCGGGTGAGATCTCGGAGATCAACGAGGATGGCGCCCGTCTCAAGGTGCTGGTATCAATCTTCGGCCGTGAAACCCCGGTCGAGGTCGGTTTCGACCAGGTGAAGAAGATCTGAAATGGCGAAGAAGGTACTGACAGTCATCAAGCTCCAGGCCGTTGGTGGCCAGGCGAGCCCGGCCCCGCCGGTCGGCCCTGCACTGGGCCAGCACGGGGTCAACATCATGGAGTTCGTCAAGGCGTTCAACGCCGGGACGCAGCAGGACACCGGCACGGTCATCCCCGTCGAGATCACGGTCTACGAGGATCGCTCGTTCACGTTCGTGCTCAAGAGCCCGCCGGCCGCCGTGCTGATCAAGCAGGCGCTCGGCATAGACAAGGGTTCGCCGGAGCCGCACGTGAGAAAGGTCGCGCAGATCACGCAGGACCAGCTCCGCGAGATCGCGCAGAAGAAGCTTCAGGATCTGAACGCACACGACGTCGACCAGGCCGCGAAGATCATCGCCGGCACGGCGCGTTCGATGGGCGTGGAGGTGGTGTGAGGATGGCCAAGCACGGAAAGTCCTACGTCGAGGCGCGTCAGCGTCTGGACCGCGAGCACAACTACGATCCGGCCGAGGCGGTCAGACTCGTCAAGGAGCTGAAGAGCTCGAAGTTCGACGAGTCGGTCGAGCTGCACGTTCGCACGGGCCTGAACGTCCGTCATGCGGACGAGCAGCTGCGCGGCACGATCGCGCTGCCGCACGGCCTCGGCAAGGACGTCAAGGTCGCCGTCTTCGCACAAGGCGACAAGGCGCGCGAGGCCGAGGAGGCCGGCGCTGACGTCGTCGGCGCCGACGACCTGGCGAAGAGAATCGAAGAGGGCTTCAGCGACTTCGACGTCGCGATCGCGACGCCGGACCTGATGCCGGTGGTCGGCCGTCTCGGCCGCATCCTCGGCCCGTCGGGCAAGATGCCGAACCCGAAGGTCGGCACGGTCACGATGGACGTCGCCAGAGCCGTTGCCGAGTCGAAGGCCGGCAAGGTCGAGTACCGCACCGATCGCACCGCGATCGTGCACATGGTGATCGGCAAGTCGAGCTTCGACGAGCAGCGTCTGCTCGAGAACTACGCCGCCGTCGTGGAGGAGCTCGTTCGCGCGAAGCCCTCCGCCGCGAAGGGCAAGTACATCCAATCGATCACGCTTGCCTCGACGATGGGCCCCGGCGTCAAGGTGGACCCGTCGAAGACCCGCGACATCCTCGGGGAGGCGCCGGTCGCGGCGTAGCCTCGTCTTCCAGACGCACTGCCAGAGACCCCCGGCACGGATAAGTCCGGGACAGGCGGAGCTTCGACGCAGCGTGCGGCATCATGCCGCCCGCCTTCTCGACGCCCGCCCTCTGTGCGGGCGTTTTGCTTTTCGAGCAGAGAAAGTTGACCTGAAATGAACAGAGACGAGAAGGCGGCGGTGATCGACCGGATCGCTGGGGAGCTCGAGGCTTCCTCTGCGGTCTTCGCGGTCGACTACCGCGGCATCACAGTCGCGCAGGTCGCGAGCCTGCGCACCAGACTGCGCGAGGTCGACACGACGCTCAGCGTCGTCAAGAACTCGCTGACGGAGCGTGCGGCCGACCGGGTCGGCGCCGAGGCGCTGAAGGAGATCCTCGCGGGTCCCACGGCGCTGGCGTTCGTGCGCGGCGACGCGGCTGCTGCAGCGAAGGCGCTCAGCGACGCGCAGAGAGAGACGCAGGTGCTGGCGTTCAAGGGCGGCCTGATGGATGGGCAGCCTGTGACGCCGGACGAGATCAGAGCGATCTCGAGACTGCCGTCGCGCGAGGTGCTCTACCAGCAGCTCGTCGGCGTCGTCGCGGCACCGCTCAACGGCCTCGCACGCGGCCTCAACGCGCTCATCGCGGGCGTTGCGATCCAGCTGCAGGCGATCGCCGACCAGGGTCTGGTCGGCGGCGGCGCATCCGCGCCGGCGGCTGACGCCGCGCCCGCCGAGACCGAGGCCGCTGCGGCGGCCGATGCTGCACCGGCTGAGACCGAGGCCGCACCGGCGGCCGAGGCCGACGCTGCACCGGCCGCTGAGGCCGACACCCCCACCACTGACGACAAGACGGACGACGCGGCGGCAGCCGACGGCGCTTCCGACGCGAAGGAGGACTGACATGGCGACCACTCAGGAGTGGATCGAGGAGCTCAAGAGCATCTCCGTGCTGGAGCTGGCCGGGCGCATCAGAGCGCTCGAAGAGGAGTTCGGCGTGTCCGCGACGGCCGTCGCCGCTGCGGCGCCGGCTGCGGGCGGCGCGGGCGGCGGCGAGGCTGCCGAGGAGGCTTCCTCGACGGTCGACGTGGTCATCACGGGCGCCGGCGACAAGAAGATCCAGGTCATCAAGGTCGTCCGCGCGGCGACCGGCCTCGGTCTGAAGGAGGCCAAGGCGCTCGTCGACGAGGCCCCCAAGGCCGTCAAGGAGGGCATCGAGCGCGACGAGGCCGAGAAGCTCAAGGCCGAGCTCGAAGAGGCCGGCGCGAGCGTCGAGCTGAGATAGCGCTGGAGCCGGCCCCTCCGGGCCGGTGCAGCACCGACGGTTTCCGGGCCGGTTCCAGTTGGAACCGGCCCGTCGTCGTTCTGGGGCGCGCTCCGCGTGGCTGGCCGGTTCCACCGCCGTTCGGACCGGATTCGCCGGATTTGGCGATCACCGGTACAATGCCCTCCGTTGGCCGATAGTCGCAGCCGCCCTGTAGTACCGAGACCGCGCCACATACGCGATCTCCCGGGCGGGGTCCGTGAGCGCTGACTGCCCCGCACAGGGCATCGCTAGCCTGTGCTATCTTCGCTGGTCGCGCTTTTCGCGCTTCCTCTGCTCGCCTCTCGACTGCCCGAGGAGTTGCCGTCTTGGCACCTGTTGACGCCCCCCGGACGCGCCGCACGTTTGCGCGTCTCTCCAAGGCCCTTGAAGTCCCCAACCTCATCGACATCCAGAAGAAGTCCTTCGCCTGGCTGACAGACGCCGAGACCGGCGGTCTGCGCGAGACGATCGACGACATCTCGCCGATCGAGGATTACACCGGCAACCTCGCCGTCCAGTTCGGCGAGTTCACCTTCGACGAGCCGGTCGCCTCGCTCGACGAGTGCCGTGAGAAGGACCTCACCTACGCCCGGCCGCTCACGGTCACCGTCGCGTTCGTCAACCGCGAGACCGGTGAGATCCGCGAGCAGTCCGTCTTCATGGGCGACTTCCCTTGGATGACGGAGCGCGGCACGTTCATCATCAACGGCACCGAGCGCGTCGTCGTGACGCAGCTGGTCCGTTCCCCGGGCGCCTACCTGATGGAGGCGAAGGACCGCGAGAAGCAGGTCTTCATCGCGAACCTGATGCCGGCCCGCGGCTCGTGGCTCGAGCTCGAGATCGACAAGAAGGGCAAGGTCTACGTCCGCATCGACCGCAAGCGCAAGCTGCCGGTCACGGTGCTGCTGCGCGCGATGGGCTACGCGGGCGACGACGAGATCCTGAACCTGTTCGAGGACTCGCTCTACATCCGCAACACGATCGAGGGCGACACCGAGGTCACGCGCACCGAAGAGGGTTCGCTGATCGAGCTGTTCAAGAAGCAGCGCCCGGGCGAGCCGCCGTCGGTCGACGCCGCGAGAGCGCTCCTGCACCAGCTCTTCTTCGACCCCAAGCGCTACGACCTCACGCGCGTCGGTCGCTACAAGCTGAACTCGCGCCTGCGCCTCGACATCGACCTCGAGACGCGCACGCTGACGCACGACGACATCATCGCGCTGATCAAGGAGCTCGTCTCGCTCCCGCGGATCCTCGGCATGCCCGAGCAGCCCGACGTCGAGATCAGAGACTACGCAGCCGAGGCGGTCTCCTACCCGCGTGAGGCGGTCGCCGACCACCTCGACGAGTACGAGCACTTCGGCAACCGCCGCCTGCGCACCGTCGGCGAGCTGATCCAGGAAGCGTTCCGGATCGGCCTCTACCGCATGGAGCGCGTCGTGCGCGAGCGCCTCACGACCGAGGACGCGGACACGATCACGCCGCAGACGATCGTCAACATCCGCCCGGTCGTCGCGGCGCTGAAGGAGTTCTTCGGCTCCTCGCAGCTGTCGCAGTTCATGGACCAGAACAACTCGCTCTCGGGCCTGACGCACCGCCGCCGCCTGTCGGCGCTCGGCGCCGGCGGCCTGACGCGCGAGCGCGCGCCGATCGAGGTCCGCGACGTCCACCCGACGCACTACGGCCGCATGTGCCCGATCGAGACCCCCGAGGGTCCGAACATCGGCCTGATCGGCTCGCTCTCCTCCTACGCGCAGATCTCCGAGCATGGCTTCGTCACGACGCCGTACCTGGTCGTCAAGAACGGCAGGGTCACGGACGAGATCGTCCACCTCGACGCCACCCAGGAGGAGGAGTCGAAGATCGCTCAGGCGAACACGCCGCTGAGCGAGGACGGCACCCTGATAGGGAGCGACATCGTCTGCCGTACGCAGGCCGGGTCGTACGTGAGAGCGTCGCCCGACGAGGTCGACCTGATGGACGTCTCGCCGGAGCAGATCTGGTCCGTCGCGACGGCGATGATCCCGTTCCTGGAGCACGACGACGCCAACCGCGCGCTGATGGGCTCCAACATGCAGCGCCAGGCGGTGCCGCTGCTGAAGACCGACGCGCCGCTCGTCGGCACCGGCATGGAGTACCGCGCCGCGGTCGACTCCGGCGACGTCGTCGTCGCCAAGCGCGCCGGCACGATCGCCTACGTCGACGCCGACCAGATCGTCATCGAGACGGAGGACGGCGGCAAGGACGAGTACGTCCTGCAGAAGTTCATGCGCTCCAACCAGGGCACGCTGATCCACCACAAGCCGCTGATCCGCAACGGCCAGCAGGTCGTCGAGGGCACGGTGCTGGCGGACGGTTCCTCGACCGACCAGGGCGAGATGGCGCTCGGCAAGAACCTGCGCGTCGCCTTCATGTCGTGGGAGGGCTACAACTTCGAGGACGCGATCATCCTCAGCAAGCGCCTCGTGAAGGACGACGAGCTCACCTCGATCCACATCGAGGAGTACGAGATCGACGCCCGCACGACGAAGCTCGGCGACGAGGAGATCACGCGCGACATCCCGAACCGCTCGGAGGAGTCGCTGCGCAACCTCGACGATCGCGGCATCGTCCGCATCGGCGCCGAGGTCGGCTCCGGCGACCTGCTCGTCGGCAAGGTCACGCCGAAGGGCGAGACCGAGCTGACGGCCGAGGAGAAGCTGATCCGCGCGATCTTCAAGGAGAAGGCGCGCGAGGTCCGTGACACCTCGCTGAAGGTGCCGCACGGCGAGGGCGGCGTCGTGATCGACGTCAAGACCTTCTCGCGTGACGCCGGCGACGACCTGCCCCCGGGCGTCAACGACCTCGTGCGCGTGTTCGTCGCGAAGAAGCGCAAGATCTCCGAGGGCGACAAGCTCGCCGGCCGCCACGGCAACAAGGGCGTCATCTCGAAGATCGTCGACGAGCAGGACATGCCGTTCCTCGAGGACGGCTCCCCGGTCGACGTGATCCTGAACCCGCTCGGCGTGCCGTCGCGCATGAACATCGGCCAGATCCTCGAGACCCACCTCGGGTGGGCCGCCGCAGAGGGCTGGTACGACGACGGCAGCGACGCGTACAGAATCGCGCACTCGAACGGTGCCGAGCGCCCGCGCGTCTACGTCTCGACGCCCGTCTTCGACGGCGCGACCGTCGCCGACGTCGACAACGCCCTGCTGCAGTGGCAGAACGAGCACACCGGCCGGATCAGAATGAAGACCGCGCCGGACGACCGCGAGGGCATCCGCGCGAGCGGCAAGTTCACGCTCTTCAACGGCCGCACCGGCGAGCCGTTCGAGACGCAGGTCACGGTCGGCTACATGTACATCCTGAAGCTCCACCACCTCGTCGACGACAAGATCCACGCGCGTTCGACCGGCCCGTACTCGCTCGTCACCCAGCAGCCGCTGGGCGGCAAGGCGCAGTTCGGCGGTCAGCGCTTCGGCGAGATGGAGGTGTGGGCGCTGGAGGCATACGGCGCCGCGTACACGCTTCAGGAGATGCTCACGATCAAGTCCGACGACACGGTCGGGCGCGTGAAGGCCTACGAGGCGATCGTGAAGGGCGAGAACATCGCCGAGCCGAGCATTCCGGAGTCGTTCAAGGTGCTCCTGAAGGAGATGCAGTCGCTGGCGCTCGACGTCAACGTCGTCTCCGAGGAAGGCACCCGCGCGGAGATGCGCGAGGAGGACGACGACCTCCTGCGCGCTGCCGAGGAGCTCGGCATCGACCTCTCCGGCGTGCGTGCCACCGACGGCCAGGCGGCCGACGAGGGCACCGAGACAGAGGACGACACCGACGCGGCCCCCGAGGCCGCGGCGGAGCCCGCGCTCGACGAGGAGCTCGCTCCCGTCGCCGAGGGCGATGACGACATTCAGGACGACGACGGTTCGGAGACCGCATGATCGATATCAACAACTTCGACGCCATCGAGATCGGTCTCGCCTCCTCCAAGCAGATCCGCTCTTGGAGCTCCGGCGAGGTCACGAAGCCCGAGACGATCAACTACCGCACGCTGAAGCCGGAGAAGGACGGCCTCTTCTGCGAGCGCATCTTCGGTCCGACGAAGGACTGGGAGTGCTACTGCGGCAAGTACAAGCGCGTCCGCTACAAGGGCATCGTCTGCGAGCGCTGCGGCGTCGAGGTCACCCGCTCCAAGGTGCGCCGCGAGCGGATGGGTCACATCGACCTGGCCGCTCCGGTCTCGCACATCTGGTTCTTCAAGGGCGTCCCGTCGCGCATCGGCTACCTGCTGGACATGGCGCCGAAGGAGCTGGAGAAGGTCCTCTACTTCGCCGCCTCGATCGTCACCTGGATCGATGACGAGGCGCGCGAGCGCGACCTCGACACGCTGCAGGACGAGGTCAACAAGGTGCTCGACTCCTACGCGGCCGAGAAGGAGGAGCGGCTGCTGGAGCTGAGAGAGTCGCTCGAGCGCCGCGTCGAGTTCCTCGAGACCGGCAGACAGTCCAACCAGTTCAACGACGAAGACGAGATGTGGGCGGAGTCGCTCGACATCACGGTCGCGAGACTGTCCGACGAAGAGCGCGAGAAGCTGCTCAGAGAGCTGCGCAGAACGTTCACGGCGGACATCGAGGACACGGACGCCTACATCGAGGACGCGGCCGAGCGCATGCGCCAGGTGTGGGACCTGTTCCAGTCGATGAAGCCCAAGGACGTCGTCAACGACGAGACGCTCTTCCGCGAGCTGAAGGACCGCTTCGGCAGCCCGTTCGGCTTCGGCGAGTACTTCCGCGGCGGCATGGGCGCGGAGTCCGTGCGCGACCTGCTCGAGCAGGTCAACCTCGAGGAGGAGAGAGACGAGCTGCAGGAGCTCGTCAAGACCGCCAAGGGGCAGAAGCAGAGCCGTTCGGTCAAGCGCCTGAAGGTCGTCTCGGCGTTCCTCGTCTCGGGCAACCGCCCGGAGATGATGATCCTCGAGGCCGTCCCGGTGATCCCGCCGGAGCTGCGCCCGATGGTCCAGCTCGACGGCGGCCGTTTCGCGACGTCGGACCTCAACGACCTCTACCGCCGCGTCATCAACCGCAACAACCGCCTCAAGCGGCTGCTCGACCTCGGCGCGCCGGAGATCATCGTCAACAACGAGAAGCGGATGCTGCAGGAGGCCGTCGACGCGCTGTTCGACAACGGCCGCCGCGGCCGGCCCGTCACGGGCCCGGGCAACCGTCCGCTGAAGTCGCTGTCCGACATGCTCAAGGGCAAGCAGGGCCGCTTCCGCCAGAACCTGCTCGGCAAGCGCGTCGACTACTCCGGCCGTTCGGTGATCGTGTCGGGCCCGTCGCTGAAGCTGCACCAGTGCGGCCTGCCGAAGCTGATGGCGCTCGAGCTGTTCAAGCCGTTCATCATGGCGCGGCTGGTCGAGCGCAAGGCGGCGCAGAACATCAAGGCGGCCAAGAAGATGGTCGACTCGATGATCCCGGAGGTCTGGGACGTGCTCGAGGAGGTCATCGCAGAGCACCCCGTGCTGCTCAACCGCGCGCCCACGCTCCACCGCCTCGGCATCCAGGCGTTCGAGCCGCAGCTCGTCGAGGGCAAGGCGATCCAGGTCCACCCGCTCGTCTGTCACGCGTTCAACGCCGACTTCGACGGCGACCAGATGGCCGTCCACCTGCCGCTCTCCGCGGAGGCGCAGGCCGAGGCCCGCATCCTGATGCTGTCGGCGAACAACATCCTCTCGCCGGCGCACGGCGCGCCGCTCGCGACGCCGACGCAGGACATGATCCTCGGTGCGTACTACCTCACGTACGGGCCCGAGGAGGACGAGCTGTCGAAGATCGACCCGTCGACCGCCTCGCCGCGTCCGCACGTGTACCGCACCGCGCAGGAGGCGGAGTGGTCCTACGAGCACGGCGTCACGAGACTGCACGACCTCGCCGAGTTCCGCCCGGTCGGCCGTGCGGGCGGTCACATCCTCACGACCGTCGGCCGCATCATCTACAACGACAAGATCGAGCGCTCGATCCGCGAGACGCTGGGCGCGGACTACGACCCGTCGAGCTACGAGTTCGTCAACCGCTCGATGAAGAAGCGCGACACGACGCAGTTCGTCGACGACCTCGTGCAGGCGTACGGCGCGGCGACGATCTCGCAGGTCCTCGACGCGTTCAAGGACCTCGGCTTCAAGTACGCGACGCAGGCCGGCATCACCGTCTCCAAGAACGACGTCGTGATCCCGCCGGACAAGCCCGAGATCCTCGGCAAGTACGAGGACCAGGTCGCCGAGATCCAGGACCAGTACGACACGGGCCTGATCACGGAAGAGGAGCGCAAGGACGCGGTCGTCGACCAGTGGACGTCGGCCACGGAGGAAGTCGCGCAGGCGATGGAGAAGCACTTCAACGAGTTGAACCCCATCTTCATGATGGCCAACTCGGGTGCCCGCGGATCGATGAAGCAGATCCGCCAGCTCGCCGGCATGCGCGGCCTGATGGCCAACCCGAAGGGCGAGATCATCGAGCGGCCCGTGAAGGCGAACTTCATGGAAGGCCTCGACGTGATCGAGTACTTCACCTCCACCCACGGCGCCCGCAAGGGCCTCGCCGACACGGCCCTCCGTACCGCGGACTCCGGCTACCTGACGCGCCGTCTGGTCGACGTCGCGCAGGACGTCATCATCCGCCAGGAGGACTGCGGCACCGAGGAGTACGTCGAGCTGGACCTGTACAAGGCCGGCGGCGAGCCGAACGACAACCTCGTCGGCCGCGTCGCGGCGAAGGACCTCGGCCCGAGAAAGACCGTCGTCGTGCAGAAGGGCGTCGAGATGAACCGCGCCGACTTCGCGGCGCTGCTCGAGGCCTACGGCGAGGAGGATCGCAAGATCCCCGTCCGCTCGGTGCTGAAGTGCGAGGCGCCCACGGGCGTCTGCCAGGCCTGCTACGGCCGCGCGATGGCGACCGGCAACACGGCGCAGATCGGCGACGCGGTCGGCATCATCGCCGCGCAGTCGATCGGCGAGCCGGGCACGCAGCTGACGATGCGCACGTTCCACACCGGCGGCGTCGCCGGCGCGGACATCACGCACGGCCTGCCGCGTGTCGTGGAGCTGTTCGAGGCGCGCAAGCCGAAGGGCCTCGCGAAGATCGCCGAGGTCGGCGGCGTCGCGGACATCGAGGAGACGGACAAGGCGCTCACCGTCGTCATCACCGACGACGGCGGCGACGAGCACCGTCACACGTTCCCGCGTCGCACGCGCCTGCACGTCGAGCGCGGCGAGAAGGTCGAGCCGGGCAAGCAGCTCAACGAGGGGTCGCTGTACCCGCACGAGCTGCTCGCGATCCGCGGCCGCACCGAGACCGAGCTGTACCTCGTCAAGGAGGTCCAGGAGGTCTACAAGTCGCAGGGCGTGGACATCAACGACAAGCACATCGAGCTGATCGTGCGTCAGATGCTCAAGAAGGTGCGCGTCGATCAGAAGGGCGACACGGACCTCCTCCCGGGCGTCTTCGTCGACCGTCACGACTACGCGAGAATCAACCAGGCCGTGATGGACGCGGGCGGCGAGCCGGCGCAGGCCGAGGAGATCATCCTCGGCATCACGAAGGCGTCGCTGAACACCGACTCCTTCCTCTCGGCGGCCTCCTTCCAGGAGACCACGAAGGTCCTGACCGATGCGGCGCTCGAGGGCAAGATCGATCGCCTCAACGGTCTCAAGGAGAACGTGATCATCGGCAAGCTGATCCCGGCCGCGACGGGCCTCAAGCGCTACCGTCGCATCGAGATCGAGCCGGCCGAGCCGCTTCCCCGCGGCATGGACGACGTCGGCCTGCTCGACCACGACGAGCTGGCGGCCGAGCTGGGCCTCACCGACGGTGAGGCGCTGCAGGGCTTCGGCCCGTCCGGCATCGAGGCCGACCTCGCCGATCTCGAGGAGATCGGCAACGGCGGCGGCTCGCACGGCTTCGCCGAGGAACTGGCCGAGCTTGACGTCCCCGAGGACAGAAGCTAGGCAGACGGACGTGAACGCGCCGGCTCTTGCCGGCGCGGCAGCGGTGCACGACGGCCGCCCTTCGGGGCGGCCGTTTGCGTGTCGGTCAGCATGCGAACCTCGAGTGCGAATCGCCGGTTCTCGGACAGCTGGCGCAGGGGATCGCGAGGTCCGGCCGAACCTTTCTCCATCTGGAGCATGGCGTGGGGGAAACTCTCCCCAATCTGGCGTTAACCTGCAGGCAGTACTCTGCTTCCCTTCTTCGGGGGCGAGACTCAAGAGACGGCCTCAGGCTGCCGAACACGCTGTCTGAGGACAATCCGACCGGTTCGAAGTACCGGCTGCTGAGAGTGCAGCCTCATTTCGATTTATGACGATTTATCTTGGCATCCTGCTTGCGCTGATCTGCGCTTTTACGACGAACCTGGCGTTCCTCTACAAGCATCGCGGCGCTTGCGCTGCGCCCACCGTGCACGTCCGCCATCCGGTCAGATCGGCCGTCGGCCTGTTCAGCTCGCGCTGGTTCGCGGTCGGCATGGGCGTCGCCGTCTGCGCCTGGGTCTTCCACGTCGCCGCGCTCGCCGTGGCGCCGATGTCGGTCGTGCAGGTCGTGCTCGCCGGCGGCGTCGTGATGCTCGCCGTGATGGCGGAGCGGATCTTCGGCTTCAAGGTCGGGCCGCGTCAGTGGCTCGGGCTCGGCTTCACCGCCCTCGGCCTGGTGCTGCTCGGGATCACGCTGCCGGCCGTCCACAACCCGCAGTCGCAGTTCTCGCTGCCCGGCATGATCGCCTTCGAGGCCGGTCTCGTCGCCGTCGGCGGCCTGCTCGTGATGGGCAAGCGGATCGGCGCGCCGGACCATCATCACGGCGTGATGCTCGCCGCCGCCGCGGGCCTGCTGTTCGGCGTCTCCGACGTCGCGCTGAAGGCGCTCACCGGCCTCGTCGCCGACGACGGGGTGCTGGCGCTGCTGACGACGCCGTGGACCGGCGTCGCGATCGCTGCCTCGGTCGCGGCCTTCTACGCCTCTGCGAAGGCGCTGCAGGAGGGCGAGGCGGTCCCCGTGATCGCCTTCACCGGCACCGCCGCCAACGTCTCCGGCATCGCCGGCGGCATCATCGTCTTCGGCGACCCGCTGCCGGGCGACGCGCTCGGGATCGTCGTGCAGGCGATCGCGTTCCTGCTCGTGATCATCGCCGCCGCGCTGACGCCCGCGCCCGTGCGCGCCGCGCAGCCCGCCGCCGCCTGAGCCAGGCTGAGTCGCGCGGCTCGGCGGTAGCCGAGCCGCCATCGAACGAATCGTCCAGCCGGACTCCTCCCCGGCCGCGCTGCGGAGTACCTTTGTACGAAGTGGCGCTGTACGTGGTGGCGAAACGCTCTATCCGCTTGGGAGGCTGATCCACAGATGGCGACGACAGCTGGCGCAGGCAGCGGCACTGCGGCGACGCTCCAGGAGCAGGCCAAGCGCCATCTCTGGATGCACTTCACGCGCATGGGCGCCTACGCCGACAGCGACGTGCCGATCATCGTCAGAGGCGAGGGCGTCTACGTCTGGGACGAGCACGGCAAGCGCTACTTCGACGGCCTCTCCGCGCTGTTCTGCTCCAACCTCGGCCACGGCCGCGCCGACATCGCGCAGGCGGGCGCCGACCAGGCCAAGGAGCTCGACTTCTACTCGACCTGGTCCTACGCGCACCCGCGCGCGATCGAACTGGCGGCGCGCGTCGCGTCGAAGACGCCCGGGGACCTCAACCGCGTCTTCTTCACCAGCGGCGGCGGCGAGGCGGTCGAGTCGGCGCTGAAGCTCGCCCGGCAGTACCACAAGCTGACGGGCAATCCGAACAAGACGAAGGTGATCGCGCGCGAGGTCGCTTACCACGGCACCCCGATGGGCGCGTTGTCGGCGACCGGCATCACGCCGATGCGCGTCCCGTTCGAGCCGCTCACACCGGGCGGCTGCCACGTCCCCAACACGAACGTCTACCGGCTGCCCGAGGGGATGCCGGTCTCGGCGCTGGCCGAGTCGGTGCGCGAGCGGATCCTGTTCGAGGGCCCGGAGACGGTCTCCGCCGTGATCATGGAGCCGGTCCAGAATGCCGGCGGCACGTTCACGCCGCCCGACGGCTACTTCCAGCGGATCCGCGAGATCTGCGACGAGTTCGACGTGCTGATGATCTCCGACGAGGTGATCTGCTCGTGGGGGCGCCTCGGTCACTGGTTCGGCGCGCAGCGCTACGACTACCTGCCGGACATCATCACGACCGCGAAGGGGATCACCGGCGCGATCGCCCCGATGGGCGCGATGATCGCCTCCGACCGCGTCGCCGAGCCGTTCATGCACGGGACCGAGACGTTCCTGCACGGCTTCACGTTCGCCGGCCACCCGGTCGCCGCGGCGATCGCGCTCGCGACGATCGACGCCTACGAGGAGGAGCAGATCCTCGAGCACGTGCTGGAGAACGAGCACGTGCTGCGCGAGATGCTCGAGTCCCTCCGGGACATCCCCATCGTCGGCGACGTGCGCGGCGCCGGCTACTTCCAGTCGATCGAGCTGGTCAAGGACCGCGACACGAAGGCGAGCTTCGACGACGACGAGGCCGAGACGCTGCTGCGCGGCTTCCTCTCCGGCGAGCTGTTCGGGCGCGGCCTGATCTGCCGCGCCGACGACCGCGGCGACCCGGTCATCCAGCTGTCGCCGCCGCTGATCTCCGGGCCGCAGCATTTCGAGGAGATCGAGGGCGTGCTGCGGCCCGTCCTCGAAGAGGCCAGCCGCCGTCTGCGGCTGGGGTGAGAAGGCGAGGACTGCTGCTGTGCTGACCGTCCGCGAGCTCGTTCGCGACATCGACATCCGACTGCTCGCGGGCGAGGAGGCGCTCGACGCGCCCGTCCGCTGGGTCCACATCACCGAGCTGGAGGACCCGACCCCTTGGCTGTCGGGTGGCGAGCTGCTGCTCACCACCGGCCTGCAGCTCGACACGCCCGAGCGCCAGCGCGGGTTCGTGC
Organism: Conexibacter sp. CPCC 206217; assembly: GCF_030646165.1. Classification (GTDB taxonomy): domain Bacteria; phylum Actinomycetota; class Thermoleophilia; order Solirubrobacterales; family Solirubrobacteraceae; genus Conexibacter. Next base: position 65,202 of record NZ_JAUTDO010000017.1, read on the forward strand.
GGCGGCTCGCCGACCACGGCGTCGCGGGCCTCGGCTTCGGCACCGGCTTCGCGCACACGCACGTGCCCGAGGCGCTCGCGGAGACGGCGCGCGAGCGCGGGCTGCCGCTGTTCGAGGTGCCCTACGACGTCCCCTTCATCGCGATCACCGAGAGCGCCTTCAGCCGCCTCGTCAACGAGCAGTACGCGATCCTGCGGCGTGCGATCGCGGCGCACGAGCGGCTCGAGCGGATCGTCCTGTCCGAGCGCGGGATCGACGCGGTCGTCGGCGCGCTGGCGACGCTGATCGGCGGCGCGGTGCTCGTCTTCGACGCGCGCGGCGGGCTGCTGGCGCAGCGCTCGTTCCGCGCCGAGCTCGAAGAGGAGACGGTCTCCGAGCTGGAGCGCGAGCTGCGCGAGCGCACGCGCGGCGGCGCACCGGGCGACGTCGGCGCGCGGCGCGGCTTCGCGCCGACGGCCGGCTCGCTCGGCGGCCGCGCGCTGGCGCTGCCGGTCGCCGCCTCCGGGCCGCGCGACGGCGCCGGCGGCGCCGACGGCGTGCCGCTGCTGCAGGCATGGCTCGTCGCGGCGAAGGACAACGGCGGGCTGTCGGAGTTCGACCGCCTGACGCTGCACCAGGCCGTCACGATCGTGGCGCTGGAGATGCTGCGCCGCCGCGTCGCCGAGGACACCGAGCGGCGGCTCGCCGGCGACGTGCTGTCGGCGATCGTCAGCGGCGAGCTGAGCGGGACCGACCTCGCGCGGCGGCTGGAGCCGTTCGGCCTCGGCACGAGCGTCGGCGTGATCGTGATGTCGCCGGCGCGCCCCGGCGCGGGCGGGATGGCCGCGGCCGAGGTCGCGCTCGCCTCCGCGCTGCGCGGCGAGGCGGCCGACGGCCTGGTCGCGATCCACGACGGCCTGATCGGCGCGCTCGTGCCCGGGATGGACGAGGAGGAGCTGTTCGCGCTCGCGAACAGGATCGGCGAGCGTGCGACGCGGGCGCTCGGCGCGCCGCTGCGGATCGGCGTCGGCCGCGCTGTGCCGGGCGCGGAGGCGCGCCGCGCCTTCCACGAGGCGCGCTGCGCACTGGAGGCGCTCGCGCTCGCGCAGCCCAGCGGCGCGGCCAACGGCGCCGGCTCCGACACCACCGCCGACGGCTCGCCGGTGCGCACGACGATCGCGACCTACCGCGACCTCGGCTCCTTCCAGCTGCTGCTGTCGCTGCAGGACGACGACGCGCTGAGGCTGTTCTGCGACTCGATCCTCGGCCCGATCGAGGAGAGCGAGGGCGCCTACGGCGGCGAGCTGATGCGCTCGCTGGAGGCGTTCATCGAGGAGAACGGGCAGTGGGAGCGGGCCGCCAGACGGCTCTACTGCCACCGTCACACGCTCCGCTACCGCATCAGGCGCGTCGAGGAGCTGACCGGCCGCAGCATGGGCAGCGCACGCGACCGGATCGAGTTTTGGCTGGCACTGCGAGGACGGGAGCTGGTGCGATGAAGGTAGGAGTCCCCACCGAGATCAAGACCGACGAGTATCGCGTCGCGCTGACGCCCGCGGGCGTGCGCGAGCTCGTCGACGCCGGCCACGAGGTGCTCGTGCAGCACGGCGCGGGGGAGGGCTCCGCGATCGCGGACACCGACTATGCCGCCCAGGGCGCCCATATCGTGCCGGACGCCGACGCCGTCTTCGCGCAGGCCGAGATGATCGTGAAGGTCAAGGAGCCGCAGCCCGAGGAGGTCGCGCGGCTGAGAGCGCACCACCTGCTGTTCACCTACCTGCACCTCGCGCCGGCGCCGGAGCTGACGCACGGCCTGATGGCCTCCGGCGCCACCTGCATCGCCTACGAGACGGTCGAGGACGCGCGCGGGCGGCTGCCGCTGCTGGCGCCGATGAGCGAGGTCGCGGGCAAGATCGCGACGCAGGCCGGCGCGTTCATGCTCGAGAAGCCGCTCGGGGGGCGCGGGATCCTGCTCGGCGGCGTGCCCGGCGTCGCGGCGGCGAACGTGATGGTGATCGGCGGCGGCGTCGTCGGCATGCGCGCGGCGCTGATCGCGATCGGGATGGAGGCGACGGTGTTCGTCTTCGACCGCAACATCGACCGCCTGCGCGAGCTCGACGTCGCCTTCAACGGCCGCGCCGACACCTGCTTCGCGACGACGCTCGCGATCGAGGAGCGGCTGCCGGACGTCGACCTCGTGATCGGCGCGGTGCTCGTCCACGGCGCGAAGGCGCCGCACGTGATCACGCGCAGACAGCTGGCGCTGATGAAGCCCAACGCGGTGCTCGTCGACGTCTCGATCGACCAGGGCGGCTGCTTCGAGACCTCCAGACCGACGACCCACACCGACCCCACCTACGAGGTCGACGGGATCACGCACTACTGCGTCGCGAACATGCCGGGGGCCGTTCCGATCACGTCGACCTACGCGCTCACGAACGCGACGATGCCGTACGTCCTGCAGCTCGCGGGCAGCGGAGTCGTCCGCGCTGTGCAGGACAATCCCGGATTGAAGCCAGGCGTCAACGTCGTCGGCGGCAAGGTCACATATGCTCCGGTGGCGGATGCTGTGGGCGTCCCGTACGTGCCCCTCGAAGAGGCGCTCGGATCGCTGCATGCGGTGTAGCTGCTGCGATCCCGCCGACGCTGATAGCATTCCCCGCCACATGCCGACTACCAGCCAACTCGTTCGCAAGGGCCGCAAGACGCCGAAGAAGAAGCTCGCTACGCCGGGCCTCAAGTCCGGCAGAGGCCGCAAGACCAAGGTCGCCGCGCCTCAGCGTCGCGGCGTCTGCACGCGTGTGTACACCACCACGCCGAAGAAGCCGAACTCGGCCCTCCGCAAGGTTGCTCGTGTCCGGCTGACCCACGGGATGGAAGTCACCGTCTACATCCCCGGTGAGGGTCACAATCTTCAGGAGCACTCCGTCGTGCTCGTCCGCGGAGGCCGCGTCAAGGATCTCCCGGGTGTGCGCTACAAGGTGGTCCGCGGGACGCTCGACGCCGCCGGCGTCAGCGACCGCAAGAAGGCCCGTTCCCAGTACGGCGTGAAGGCGAAGTAATGCCGCGCCGCGCAGCAGCATCCATCCGGCCCGTCGAGCCGGACGCCGTCCACCGCTCTCGCCTTGTCCAGCAGGTCATCAACAAGGTGATGCTGGACGGCAAGAAGTCGACCGCCGAGACGATCGTCTATGACGCGCTGGCGATCCTCGCCGAGCGCTCCGGCAGAGACCCGCTCGAGGCGCTCGAGGCGTCGCTGAAGGCGCTCACGCCTTCGCTCGAGGTCCGCTCCCGCCGTGTCGGCGGTGCCACGTACCAGGTCCCCGTCGAGGTGCAGCCGCGCCGTGCGAGGACTCTTGCGGTCCGCTGGCTCGTCCTGTTCGCCCGTCAGCGTCGCGAGAAGACGATGGCGCAGCGTCTCGCCAACGAGCTGCTCGACGCCCAGTCGCAGCAGGGCGGCGCGTTCAAGCGCAAGGACGACATCTACCGCATGGCGCAGGCCAACAAGGCCTTCGCGCACTACCGCTGGTAGAACGCCCCTCCGAGCTTCCGGCTCATCCGCGCGCCGCTGTCGACAGCGGCGCGTCGTCGTTAACGCTCGCTCGCGCTTCTGGCTGGGGCGCGGGCGGCGACGACGACGCCACGACGCGCGGCGCCCGGACCTCGAGTCGGTCGTTCGGCGTCCGAACCACTCGGAGGACGGCCCGCGAGGGCCGATTCCCCGCAGGAGCCGGAATGATCGGCGCGCCTTTGCTATATTCCTTCGCCGCCTCCCGGAAGGCGCGCGCAACTGCGCGCCCACCGTCGCTGGAGGTACCGACCCATGGAGACCTCGACGATCTAACGCACGAACCCGGGACGACATTTCAGTCAGGACCGGGCCCCGCTGGGGCCATTTTTGTGCCTATCGTCGACGACCAGACCGCGAGCTAGAGACCGAGCCCATGCCACGCAAGTACGCCCTCGAAAAGACCCGAAACATCGGGATCATGGCGCACATCGACGCCGGCAAGACCACCACGACCGAGCGCATCCTGTTCTACACGGGCCGTACGCACAAGCTCGGCGAGGTGCACGAGGGTGCTGCGACGATGGACTGGATGGAGCAGGAGCAGGAGCGTGGCATCACGATCACCTCCGCCGCGACTGCTTGTGAGTGGGACAACCACCGCATCAACATCATCGACACGCCCGGTCACGTCGACTTCACCGTCGAGGTCGAGCGCTCGCTGCGCGTCCTCGATGGCGCGGTCGCGGTCTTCGACTCCGTCGCCGGCGTCGAGCCGCAGTCGGAGAACGTCTGGCGTCAGGCCGACAAGTACCACGTGCCGCGCATCGCCTACATCAACAAGATGGACCGCATCGGCGCCGACTTCGAAGCCGGCGTGCAGACGATGATCGACCGCCTCGGCGCCCACCCGGTCCCGATCCAGCTGCCGATCGGCGCGGAGTCGGACCTCAAGGGCATCATCGACCTGGTCGAGAACCACGCGATCATCTATCTCGACGATCTCGGCAAGGAGCACGAGGTCGTCGCGATCCCGGCCGAGCTCGCCGACAGAGCCGCCGCCGCTCGCGAGTTCCTGCTCGAGGAGCTGTCGAAGGCCGACGACGAGCTGGTCGAGCTGATCCTCGAGGAGGCCGAGATCCCGGTCCCGCTGATCAAGGCCGCGATCCGCAAGGCGACGCTGGACCTGTCGCTGACGCCGGTGCTGTGCGGCTCTTCGTTCAAGAACAAGGGCGTCCAGCCGCTGCTCGACGCGATCGTCGCCTACCTGCCGTCGCCGCTCGACGTGCCGCCGGTGGAGGGCATCGAGCCCGTCCGCGGCGACGACGAGGGCCGCGCGGCCACGCGTGAAGCGTCCGACGACGCGCCGTTCTCGGCGCTCGCGTTCAAGATCGCCGCCGACCCGTACGTCGGCAAGCTGACCTACTTCCGCGTCTACTCGGGCAAGCTCGAGGCGGGCTCGAAGGTCCTGAACGTCTCCACGGGCCGCTCCGAGCGGATCGGCCGCATCCTCGAGATGCACGCCAACGAGCGGGTCGACCTGACGGACGTCTCGGCCGGCGACATCGCCGCTGCCGTCGGCATCAAGCAGGTCACCACCGGTGACACGCTGGCCGCCGTCGACAAGCCGATCAAGCTCGAGATGATCGACTTCCCGGAACCGGTCATCAAGGTCGCGATCGAGCCGAAGACGAAGGTCGACCAGGAGAAGATGGGCGTCGCCCTCGGCCGCCTGGCCGAGGAGGACCCGACCTTCCAGGTCCGCACCAACGAGGAGACCGGGCAGACCGAGATCTCCGGCATGGGCGAGCTGCACCTCGAGGTGCTCGTCGACCGCATGCTGCGCGAGTACAGAGTCGAGGCCAACGTCGGCCGCCCGCAGGTCTCCTACCGCGAGACCGTGCGCGGCACCGCCACCAGAGTCGAGGGGCGCTTCGTCCGTCAGACCGGCGGCTCGGGCCAGTACGGCATCGTCTACGTCGACATCGAGCCGAACCCCGGCGAGGGCTTCGAGTTCGTCAACAGAATCAAGGGTGGCTCGATCCCGTCGGAGTTCATTCCGGCGGTGCAGAGAGGCGTCGAGGAATCGCTCGACACCGGCGTCAAGGCCGGCTACCCGATGGTCGACATCAAGATCACTCTCACGGACGGCAAGTACCACGACACGGACTCCTCGGAGATCGCGTTCAAGGTCGCCGGCTCGCTCGCGATGAAGGAAGCCGCGCGCCGCGCCAAGCCGGTGCTGCTCGAGCCGATCTTCGCCGTCGAGGTCGTCACGCCCGAGGAGTTCATGGGCGACGTGATCGGCGACCTCAACCGCCGCCGCGGCCGCGTCGAGGGCATGGAGCCCCGCGGCAACGCGCAGGTCGTCACGGCGAGAGTCCCGCTCTCCGAGATGTTCGGCTACGCGACCGACGTGCGCTCCAACACGCAGGGCCGCGCGACCTACACGATGGTGTTCGACAGATACGAAGAGGTCCCGCCGAACATCGCCGAGAAGGTCGTCGAGGCGCGCTCCGGGGGTCAGCAGGCCGCCTGAGCAGGGAAATTCGGCTGCGCGCCGGTAGGAACCGGCGCGAAAAGCTGAACTGAGATAGATTTCCGAGGTTCGCCCGTCTAGGCGATCCCCACACCGATTTCCAAGGAGCAACCCAAAGTGGCGAAGGAGAAGTTCGAGCGCGATAAGCCGCACGTCAACGTCGGCACCATCGGTCACATCGACCATGGCAAGACGACGCTGACTGCTGCCATCACGACGGTGCTGGCGGAGAAGATGGGCGGCGAGGCCCGCAGCTTCGCGGAGATCGACAACGCTCCGGAGGAGAAGGAGCGCGGGATCACCATCGCCACCTCGCACGTCGAGTACCAGACGGAGAACCGGCACTACGCCCACGTGGACTGCCCGGGTCACGCCGACTACGTCAAGAACATGATCACGGGCGCCGCGCAGATGGACGGCGCGATCCTCGTGGTGTCGGCGGCCGACGGCCCGATGCCCCAGACGCGTGAGCACATCCTGCTCGCCCGCCAGGTCGGCGTGCCGTACATCGTCGTCTTCCTCAACAAGGCCGACATGGTCGACGACGAGGAGCTCCTGGAGCTCGTCGAGGTCGAGGTCCGTGACCTCCTCAGCGAGTACGACTTCCCGGGCGACGACATCCCGTTCATCACGGGTTCGGCGCTCAAGGCGCTCGAGGGCGACGAGGAGTACAAGCAGAAGATCCTCGACCTCGCCGAGGCGCTGGACACGTACATCCCGGAGCCCGAGCGTCAGCTCGACAAGCCGTTCCTGATGCCGGTCGAGGACGTCTTCTCGATCACGGGCCGCGGCACCGTCGCGACCGGCCGCATCGAGCAGGGCATCATCAACACCGGTGACACGGTCGAGATCGTCGGCATCAAGGACACGACCACCACGGTCGTGACCGGCGTCGAGATGTTCCGCAAGATCCTCGACGAGGGTCGCGCGGGCGACAACGTCGGCTGCCTCCTGCGCGGTACCAAGCGCGAGGACATCGAGCGCGGGCAGGTCCTCTGCAAGCCGGGCTCGATCACGCCGCACACGAAGTTCAAGGCCGAGGTGTACATCCTCAAGAAGGAAGAGGGCGGCCGTCACACGCCGTTCTTCACCGGCTACCGGCCGCAGTTCTACTTCCGCACCACCGACGTGACCGGCGTCTCGAACCTCCCCGAGGGCGTCGAGATGGTCATGCCGGGCGACAACATCCAGATGGAGATCGAGCTGATCCAGCCGATCGCCATGGATCAGGGCCTGCGCTTCGCCATCCGTGAGGGTGGCCGCACCGTCGGCTCTGGTGTCGTGACCGAGGTCATTCAGTAGCACGCAGTCTCAAGCAGCATCGCGGCGGGGCCTCGGTCCCGCCGCTCGCACGCTGACGAAGTCGACGATACGACCAAGTGGGCGGGTCCCGGATGACCCAAGGGACTCGCCTTCGGCGCGCAAAAGACCAAGCGTAAGAACACAGCAAGTACCGGACGGAACGAACCAAAGGCACACGTGGCAACTCTGGCCCAGAACAAGATCCGCATTCGCCTGAAGTCCTACGATCATTCAGCGATCGAGACGGCGGCGAAGGAGATCGTCGAGACGGCGACTCGTACCGGCGCGACCGTGTCCGGGCCTGTGCCGCTGCCGACGGAGAAGAACGTCTACTGCGTCATCCGGTCCCCCTTCAAGGACAAGGATTCGCGGGAGCACTTCGAGATCCGCACGCACAAGCGGCTGATCGACATCCATCAGCCGACGCCCAAGACGGTCGACTCGCTTCAGCGCCTCGACCATCTGCCCGCCGGCGTCGACATCGAGATCAGGCTGGCGAGCTGAGATGCCGGCGATTCTCGCGAAGAAGCTCGGCATGACCCAGCGCTTCCTCGAGGACGGGCGCGTCGAGCGCGTCACCGTCCTGGAGGCGGGTCCGTGCCCCGTCACGGCAGTCCGCACGTACGAGCGCGATGGCTACGAAGCCGTCCAGCTCGCGTTCGGCGCCTGCCGTGAGAAGAAGCTCACGAAGGCCGAGCTCGGCCACCTGAAGAAGGCCGACGCCTCCGCGCACCGCCACCTGGTGGAGTTCCGCGACGAGGCCGGCGAGCTGACGGTCGGCGAGACCGTCACCGTCGAGGCGTTCGAGACCGGACAGACCGTCAGAGTCGCCGGCACCTCGAAGGGCAAGGGCTTCCAGGGCACGATCAAGCGTCACAACTTCAGACGCGGCCCCTCGTCCCACGGCTCGCACAACGTGCGCGCCCCGGGCTCGATCGGTGCGTCCGCCTGGCCCGCCCGCGTGATGAAGGGCATCCGCGGCCCCGGCCAGATGGGCAACAAGCGCGTCACCCAGAAGGGTCTCGAGATCGTCGAGATCATCAGCAAGGACAATCTGATGCTCGTCCGCGGCTCCGTTCCGGGGCCGAAGGGCGGCACGGTGGAGGTGCGCACCGATGCCTAGCGCTCCCAAGCTCGGCGGCGGTGAGGTCGTTCTCGACGATCTGGCGTTCACCGCGAAGTTCAACGGCCCGCTCGTTCACGAGACGGTGCGCTCGGAGCTGAATGCGCTCCGTCAGGGCACCGCTGCGACGAAGACGCGCGGCAAGGTCAGCGGCGGCGGCGCCAAGCCGTGGCGTCAGAAGGGCACCGGTCGCGCACGCGCCGGCTCTTCGCGCTCGCCGATCTGGAAGGGCGGCGGCACGGTCTTCGGCCCGGCCCCGCGTCACTACACGTTCAAGGTCAACCGCAAGGCCCGCCGCGCTGCGCTTCGCAGCGCGCTGTCGGTCCAGGCCGACCGTGGCTCGCTGGCCGTCTTCGACGCGACGACGTTCGACGCGCCGTCGACGAAGGCCGCGTTCAAGCTGCTGACCGACTGGGGCCAGTCCGGCCCGACGCTCGTCCTGCTGGACGGCGACGAGGCGAACGCGGGCCTGTCGTTCCGCAACATGGAGCGTGTGCTCGTGCTCCCGGTCGAGGATGCAGGCGTCGCCGACGTGATCGGCGCCGCGTCGCTGCTGATCTCGGAGACCGCGCTGGCCCAGATCACCGCGCGCGCCATCGGCACAGCGCAGGAGGAGGCGGCGTAGTCATGGACGCGAGCCAGGTCATCATCCGTCCGGTCGTCTCGGAGAAGAGCTTCGTGCTCGCCGAGATCGGCAAGTACACGTTCCGCGTGCACCCGGACGCGCACAAGACGCAGATCCGCCAGGCCGTCGAGGAGCTCTTCGACGTGAGAGTGCGCGACGTGCGCACGGTCGCGGTCAGAAGCAAGCCGAAGCGGCGCGGGTACACCTCCGGGCGCACCCGCAGCTGGAAGAAGGCCATCGTGCAGGTCGGCGAGGGCGACACCATCCCGATCTTCCAGGGCCTGGAGGGGGCTGAGTAATGGGCATTCGCAAGCCGAAGCCGACGAGCCCCGGCCGTCGTTTCGTCACATATCCGGATTTCGCGGAGATCACTCGCAGCAAGCCGGAGAAGTCGCTCGTCGAGGGTCTGACGAAGTCGGGCGGGCGTAACTCCTACGGTCGCAAGACCTCGCGTCACCGCGGTGGCGGCGCCAAGCGGCTCTACCGCCGGATCGACTTCAAGCGCCTGAAGGACGGCGTGCCGGCCAAGGTCGCGCAGATCGAGTACGACCCGAACCGTTCGGCGTACATCGCGCTGCTGCACTACATGGACGGCGAGAAGCGCTACATCCTCGCCCCGGCGAGACTGGGCGTCGGCGCTGTCGTGGTGAGCGGTCCCGAGGCGGAGATCCGCATCGGCAACTGTCTCCCGCTGGAGCGGATCCCCGCCGGTACGGTCATCCACAACGTCGAGCTCACGCCCGGCCGTGGTGGCCAGATCGCGCGCTCCGCCGGCAACTCCGTGCAGCTGCTCGCGAAGGACGGCGACATGGCGACGCTTCGCCTGCCGTCCGGCGAGATGCGGCTCGTGCGCGCCGAGTGCCGCGCGACGATCGGCGTGATCGGCAATGCCGACCACCAGAACGTCAAGATCGGCAAGGCCGGCCGCAAGCGCCACCTCGGTGTGCGCCCGCAGACGCGTGGTACCGCGATGAACCCGGTGGACCACCCGCACGGCGGTGGCGAGGGCTCGACGACTCCCGGCCGTCACCCCGTGACGCCGTGGGGCGTGCCGACGCTCGGCTACCGCACCCGCAAGAAGGGCAAGCAGTCCGACCGCTACATCGTCCGTGGCCGTCGCCGCGGCAAGAAGCGCTAGAGGTGACGACCAGATGAGCCGCTCGAGCAAGAAGGGTCCGTTCGTCGAGGAGCGCCTGATGGCGCGCATCGAATCGATGAACCAGGCCAACACGAAGCAGATGATCAAGACCTGGTCTCGGTCTTCGACGATCTTCCCGGAGATGGTCGGACACACGATCGCGGTCCACGACGGCCGCAGACACATCCCGGTCTTCGTCAACGAGTCCATGGTGGGACACAAGCTCGGCGAGTTCGCGCCGACGCGTCTCTACCGTGGCCACACCCAGACCGGCAAGCGCCGCTAGAGATTTCAATGGCAGACGAGAACGACAGAACAGAGACGTCCGAGCCGAATACGCCGGAGACCGAGGCCACCGAGACGGGGGCCCCTGAGTCCGGGGAGACGGAGCCCGCCACGGAGCAGACGCCCGTGGAGGAGCCCGTCGCTACGGCTGACGAGCCCGCTGAGGCCGAGGCCAGAGACGCTCCGAGACGTAGACGTGCGGCGAGCAGATCGGCGAGAGCCGACGCGCCGGCAAGAGCGGCCAGAAGATCGGCCGCGAGAGCCTCGAAGCCGGCTTCCGGCGGCGAGCGCCCGGTCGTGCGTGCGCACGCGAAGTACGTGCGCTCCTCCGCCCGCAAGGCGCGGCTGGTGTGCGACCACATCCGCGGCAGATCGGTCGAGGAGGCTCGCGCCATCCTCGCCTTCGCTCCGCGTGCGGTCGCGAAGGACTGGAGCAAGCTGCTCGAGTCGGCCGTCGCGAACGCCGAGCACAACCACGAGCTCGACGGCGACGACCTCGTCATCAAGGCGGCGCACGCCGACGAGGGCCCGACGCTGAAGCGCTTCCGCCCGCGCGCCATGGGCCGCGCGACGCCGATCCGCAAGCGCACCAGTCACCTCACGATCCTGCTCACGCCGAAGGAGTAACGACACCATGGGGCAGAAAGTCCATCCCGAGTCGCTCCGCGTGGGCTACATCCACGACTGGAAGTCGAACTGGTTCAACGAGAAGCAGTTCTCTGACTACCTGGTCGAGGACATCGCGATCCGCGAGCACATCGTCGGCCGACTCTCACATGCAGGCCTCTCCGACATCACGATTCGCAAGAACGCGAACGAGGTCGAGGTCAACATCAACACCGCTCGTCCCGGCATCGTGATCGGCAAGTCCGGTTCCGAGGTCGACGCGCTGCGCCGTGACCTGCACCGCATCACCAACAAGCAGGTCAAGGTCAACATCCTCGAGATCAAGCGTCCGGAGCTGGACGCCAATCTCGTCGCGCAGTCGATCGCCGAGCAGCTGCAGAACCGCGTCGCCTTCCGGCGCGCGATGAAGCGCGCGCTCACCAGCGCGATGCGCTCGGGCGCCAAGGGCGTCAAGGTCCAGGTCGGCGGTCGCCTCGGCGGCGCCGAGATGGCGCGTACGGAGAGCTACTCCGACGGTCGCGTCCCGCTGCACACGCTGCGCGCGGACATCGACTACGGCTTCTACGAGGCCAGAACCACCTTCGGCCGCATCGGCGTGAAGTGCTGGATCAACAAGGGCGAGATCATGCCCGACGGCTACACGGGCGCCGACCTGACGCAGATGGACGATCCGGGCCCGCAGGCGCCCGATCGCAACCGGCGCGACGGCCGTGACGGCCGTAACCGGGGCGGTCGCGGACGCGGCGGTCCGGGCGGCGGTCCCGGCGGCGGCGGCCCGGGCGGCGGCGGCGATGGTCGCGGTCGCGGCCGTGGCGGTCGCGGTCGCGGTCCCGGCGGCCAGGGCGGCCCCGGCG
>NZ_JAUTDO010000018.1 GCF_030646165.1 Conexibacter sp. CPCC 206217
CCGCACCGCCGCCGCCTGTGCCCGCGCCCGCACCGCCGCCGCCTGTGCCCGCGCCCGCACCGCCGCCGCCTGTGCCCGCGCCTGCAGCCGCGCCGCCGGCGACCCCCGCCGCACCGCCCGCGACCCCCGCGACGCCGATCGCTCCCGCGCCCAGCAGCAGCGGCAGCTCGATCGGCGGCAGCACGCCGGCGAGGCCGCGGCTGACGTTGACGAAGCGGCGGCAGGCGGAGCAGTCGTCGAGGTGCTCCTGCGCGATCCGGTGGCGCTCGCCGCCCTCCTCCAGCAGCCCGAGCGCGTAGGCGGTGACGAGCGATCTGCGGCTGCGGCACCAGTCGTCTCTGACCTCGCCGACGATCTGCGCGAGCTTGCGCGTGACGGCGTCCATCACCTTCTCCATCCGCCGCGGCGGCTCGCCGAGCAGGTCGGCCGCCTCCGGACGGGTGTAGCCGTGGATCAGGCAGAGCGCCGCCGCGCGTTGCTCGCGCGGGTCGAGGCGGTCCTTCATCCCCTCCAGCACGTGCGCCAACGTCGCGGTGTCGTCGAGCTGGCCGGCGATGTCGATCGTCGCCGGCAGCGTCTCCGGCGTCGCCTCGTCCGCGTGCTGGTCGGGCCGCTGGCGGCGGATCTCCTCGATCGCGCGGCGGTAGGCGACGGTCGTCAGGAAGGCCGCGCGGTTGTCGATCTGCTCGCCGGCCGCGAGCCGGTCGTAGAGCGCGTGCCAGGCCTGGTTGTAGACGGCGTCGAGGTCGAGCGGGTCCAGCCGCAGCCGCTGCGCCGCGAGCTTCGCCGCGAGCGGCCGCAGGATCTCGCCGCGCAGCCGCTCGTAGTCGCGCGCGAGCGCCCGCTCGGCGACCGCGCGCTGCGTCGTGTCCGCGGCGCTCATGGGCGCACGCGGACCCGCAGCAGTCTCGACGTCATCGCCGGCCACGGCCAACGCTCGTCGTCGGTGGCGATCACGACGCGGAAGCTGTAGAGCGCCTCGCTGCGGGTGCGCTGGAAGCGGTAGCGCCAGCGGAAGCTGCCGTTGCGCTCGGCGCGTATGCGGTCGAGCGTCTGCCAGTGGTCGCCGACGATCGCCTGCACGAGCGCCTCCTTGCCGCGCGCGGACTCGCCCGCGTTCACGATCGCGCCGGACAGCGTCAGCGTCTGCCCGTTGCGCAGCGCGCGCGGGCGCGGCGCGACGCGCAGCGACAGCTTCGTCAGCACGTCGACGCTCGGCGACACGAACGTCGTGTTGGCGGCGCGCGTCGGCAGCAGCCGCACGCGCAGCTGCTGTGCGCGGGCGGGGACCGGGAACTGGAAGCGGCCCGCTGCGTCGGCGCGACGCGTCCGCAGTTCGGTCCAGTCACCGCCGAACGGCCCGTACAGCCGCCGCTCGACGACGAGCGACGCGTCCCCCTCGGCCGCGCCGCCGCGCTCGCGCACGCGTCCGCTGAGCACGGCTCTGGAGCCCGCCGCGACGCTTCTGCGGTTGACCGTCAGCACGTAGTCGCCTCTGACCGCCGGCGGCGCGGGTGGCTGCACGACGACGACCGGCGGGGCGGGCGGCAGCACGACCGGCGGCACGGGCGGCACCACCACGGGCGGTCTGTCGTCGTCGCCAGCGCCGGGCGGGTCCACGACCAACGGCGCGTTGTCGAGCACGATCGTTCTCGACGGCAGGACGGTCGCGTTGCCGGCGCCGTCGCGCAGCGTCAGCTGCAACGTGTGCTCACCGTCAGGAAATCTGTTCGTGTCCAACGTCAACGCGAGCGTCGCCGAGGAGGGACACGGGCCGGGGCGCGAGTACGGCTCGCGGCATTCGCCGCCGGTCGTCGTCGAGCCGGCCGGCGCACCGTCGACCGTCGCGCTGAGGGAGGCCACGCCGGCGCCGTCGTCGTCGGCGCTCAGCGCGATCGTCTGCGGCCCGCCGACGGCGTCGCCGCCGTCGAGCAGCGGGCCGCTCGGCTCGCCGACCAGCGCGGGCGCGACCGCGTCGGCGATCTCGATCGCGGCGCGCTGGAGATGGAAGGCGGCGTTGACGCCGCCGCCGTCGATGCACGTGCCGGGCGGGTCGATCGGCGCGCTGCAGCCGGCGGCGATGCTGACGCTGTGCAGTCTCGTGCCGGATCTCTGCACCAGGCTCGCGGCGCCGAGCGGATCTCTGGCGTCGCCGCGCCCTGCGCAGCCGGGGGCGCGGCAGCTGTCGACGCCTACGCTCGCGAAGCCGAAGTCGTCCTCCAGCACGTCGCTGTAGAAGCCCGCGCCGGCCGTGCCGGAGCCGCCGGTCACCGTCCAGCGCCAGAGTCTGTAGCCGACGATCGCGCTGCCGCCGAACGACTGGAAGCGCGCGCCGGCGTCGTCGAGGTAACTGCCTCTTCTGCCGGCCGCGACGACCGCGAGGTCGCCCCCTCTGGCGCACGTGTCGCTCATCGTCGCGATCGAGCTGCCGCCGCTCTGCCACGCGCGCGCCGAGACGGGCTGCCCGTCCGGTCCGCGGCAGCTCCAGACGGTGTAGCTGCCGGCCGCGTCGGCGGCCGCGGGCAGGGCGAGCGCGGGGCCGATCAGCAGCGCCGCGGCAGCGCCCAGCCCCGCGCCGCGACAGTGCGCGCGCGAGTCCCCCGACCGGCGAACGAATGCACGAAGTCCTTCAAGCAAGGCCAGGACCGTATCGCGTGCAACGGCACGGCGCCAGGACGCGGCCCGGGTCCGACGAGCGACCAGAACGCCAAGCGCGACGGGTGTTTCAGGACTGGAACGCGCGCATCGTGCATGGCAGAGCGCCAACCCGGGGTAGCGTTGCGCAGTGATGGAGGACTTTTTCCAGAGCGTCACGCGCGGCAACCCGACCGAGGTGAAGGTCGTGCTGGCCTCCGTCGCGCTCGCGCTCGGCTGCTACCAGTTGCTGCTGATCGCGGTCGGCTACGGCAAGCTGCGGCCGGGCTTCCTCAGCGGACGGGCGGCGTCGTTCTCACATCGCGCCGTCGGCGACGCGCTCGCGGTCGTGCTGGTGATCGTGGCGCTGATGTGCGTGACGCTGTTCGGCTTCGAGGACGACGCGACCCTGCACGTCGTCGCCGGCAGCGCACTGATCGTCGTGCTGGTCGTGAAAGTGCTCGTCGTGCGCGCGACGCGCGGCTCCAGCCGCGCGCTGCCGCCGCTCGGCTTCGGCGTCTTCGCGCTGCTCGCGCTCACGTGGGCGACCTCCGCCGGCGAGTTCCTGGGGGCGACCTGATGGCGCGTCAGGTGATCGGCTCGCTGCTGGTGGCGCTCGCGCTCGTCGCGATCGCGATCGTCGTCGTGACCGCGCAGTTCGGCCCCACCAGCGCGGCCGAGCAGGAGGCGCGCGAGGAGCGCCTCGACCAGCGCATCGACGCGCGCGAGCAGCTGCGCAAGGACCGCGAGGACGCACTGAAGGACGCGCAGGACGGCCGCGACTGACCCGTCACGGCGCCGCTGACGCACCCCGCGCGCCGCTGCACGGGAGCCGCGCGTCGGAGTTGTTTCAATTCGTTCACAGGTGCTTGACGACTGCGGTGGCGCTGCCGATCACTGTGATCGATCGTGTCCGCCACCGCCGCCCCTCCTCCGCTCGGCAGCTCGCTCGACGATGCGCCGATGTCCCGCCTGCACGTCCGCTTCTGGCTGCTCGCCGGACTCGGGATCCTGCTCGACGGGTTCGACTTCTTCATCATCGGCGTCGCCAACCCGCTGATCGCCGACGACTTCGGCATCAGCTCGGCGGAGAAGGGGCTCGTGTCGGCGGCGGCGATCGTCGGCGCGGTCTTCGGCGCCGGCCTGCTGGGCCCGCTCGGCGACAAGATCGGCCGCCGCCGCATCTTCAAGTTCGACCTCTGGCTGTTCGTCGTCTTCTCGCTGCTGTGCATCTTCGCGTGGGACGTCTGGTCGCTGATCGCGTTTCGCTTCGTGCTCGGAATCGCGATCGGGCTCGACTATCCGATCGCCGCCAGCTACCTCGCCGAGATCCTGCCGTCGAAGACGCGCGGCCGCTGGCTCGTCGGCGCCTTCAGCCTCCAGGCCGGCGGCATCCTGCTCGGCGCGATCGTCGGCGTGCTCGTGCTGGTCGCGCTGCCCGACGTCGGCTCGTGGCGGCTGATGCTCGGCTTCGGCGTCGTGCCGGCGCTGCTGATCATCTGGCTGCGGCGCGAGGTGCCGGAGAGCCCGCGCTGGCTGGCGCAGAACGGCCGCGAGGAAGAGGCCTGCGAGGTCGCCGAGACGCTCTGCGGCCATCCCGTCAGCGTCACCTCCGCCGACCGCGACCGCGCCGAACCGCCGCCGGAGGGGCTCAGAGCGTTCCTGCAGCCGCAGCTGTTCTCGCGCCGCTACCGCCGTCGCACGATCTTCACCGCGGTGCCGTGGTTCCTGATGGACATCGCCACCTACGGCGTCGGGATCTTCACGCCGACGCTGCTGGCGGCGATGGCGCTCGCCGGCCCCGACGCGACCTTCCTGTCCGACGACATCGCCTCGACGAAGGGGACCGCCGCGCTCGACGTCTTCCTCGTGATCGGCTTCGCCTGCGCGATCCTGCTCGTCGACCGGCTCGGGCGCGTGCGGCTGCAGCTGATCGGCTTCGCCGTGATGGCGGTCGCGCTCTGCATCCTCGGCTTCGCGGAGGGCCTCGACGGCGGCGGCGACCAGCACATCGCGCTCGTGCTGATCGGCTTCGCGCTCTTCAACACGTTCATGAACCTGGGGCCGAACGCGACGACGTTCGCGCTCCCGGCCGAGGTCTTCCCGTCCGAGGTGCGCGCCGCCGGCCACGGCTTCGCGGCCGCCTGCGCGAAGCTCGGCGCGGCGCTCGGCGTCTTCCTCTTTCCGCTGCTGATCGACGACATCGGCACGAGCGCGCTGCTGTTCGTCGTCGCCGGCGCCTGCGTGCTCGCCTTCCTCGTCACGCTCGTCTTCCAGATCGAGCCGCTCGGCCAGTCGCTGGAAGAGGTCTCCGGCGACGAGCTGGCGGCGATCGCCCCGCGCGTCTCGCCGCCGTGAGGTCGGGCGGCGGGCGGTGCGGCGTCGCGTGACGCCGCAGTGCCCGCCTACAGCGGCGGCGGCGTCACGTCGACGGGACCTCTCCAGAACTCGATCCCCCACCTGGCGGCGATCGCGCCCAGCCTGTCGGGGCCGGCCGGGCGGCGCTCCGGCTGCGTCAGCGGGTCGGGCACCGGCACCCCGGCTTCGGCGAAGTAGCCGCTCATCAGTCCGGGCTGCCCGACGACGGTGAAGCGCGTGATCGCGTCGGACAGGTTGAGCGTCCCGTGGAACGTGCCGGGCGCGATCCAGACCGTGTCGCCGACGCCCAGCACGCGCGTGCAGACGATGACCCCGGCGCGTTCCTCCGACAGCGTGAGCTCGCCCTCCAACACCTCGAAGAACTCGCCGAACTCGTGCCTGTGCGGCGGTGGGCCGCCGCCCGGCTGGGCGAGCACCTCGATCACGTCGAGCGTGCCACCGCTCTCGGAGCGGTCGAGCAGCATCGTCACGTGGTTGCCGCCCGCCACGGCGTAGACGGGCCGGTTGTCGGCCGGGGTCGGCCGGAGCGGTTGCAGGGCCATCTGGGAAGTGAAGCATCACGGCCGTCCGGCCGCCACCGGACCCGCGCGGAGCGGACGCTCGCGCCCGCCGCGGACCGCCGGCGGCCGAACGCTTGCGCCGCCCCGCGGACGCGCCTCGACCTAGATGAAGCGGCTGCTGCCCCCGTCGATCACGTACTCCGCGCCGGCGATCCACGACGCGCGGTCCGACAGCAGGAACGTGACCAGCTCGGCGACCTCCTCGGGCCGGCCGGGGCGGCCGAGCGGGATCCCGCCGATGCTCTTGACGATCTCGGCACGGGCGCGGTCGAGGTCGCTCCCGAGCGACTCTGCCACCTCGGCGATCATCCCGGCGGCGCCGTCGGTCTCGATGAAGCCGGGGGAGACCGTGTTGACGCGGATGCCCTGCGGCCCGACCTGGCTCGCGAGCCCCTTGCTGTAGTTGCGCAGCGCCGCCTTGGCGGCGGCGTAGGGCGGCATCGACGGCAGCGGCAGGCGGTTCTGCACGGAGGTGATGTGGACGATCGCGCCGTCGCCGCGCTCGACCATGCCGGGCAGGAACGCGCGGTCCAGTCGCACCGCGGCGAGCAGGTTGAGGTCGAGGCCGGCCTGCCACGCGTCGTCGTCGAACCCGACCGCGCCGGCCTCGACGCTGGGGCCGCCGCCGACGACGTGGACGAGCAGGTCGACGCCGCCGAGCCGCTGCTCGACGGTCTCGATCACCGCCGCGACGCCGTCGCGCGTCGCGACGTCGGCGGCGACGAAGAGGTCGTCGTGGGCGCGTTCGCCGCTTGCGCTGCGAGCCGCGGTCACGACGGTCGCTCCGGCGGTCGCGAGGCGCGCCGCGACGGCTGCGCCGATGCCGCGCGTGGCGCCGGTGACGAGCGCCCGCCTGCCGGCCAGCTCGGTGTCGCCGCCGGTCGTCTCGATCGTGCTGCTCATGCTGGTGCTCCTCGAAGTTCGGGTTCGAGTCGGCGACCATAGCAGCGATATAGAAATTGCTATAGCGATCCAGCCTGAGGCCGGGCGAGTGGTTGAGAGGAAGCTATACCGACGCTATACGCGCTACGCTAGCCCGATGTCCGCAGAGCTCCGCAGCACGACCTCGGCACGCGATCGCCTGCTGCTCGCCGGCGCGCATCTGCTGGACGAGTCGGGCGGCGGCGAGGTCTCGACACGGGCGATCTGCGAGCTGGCCGGCGTGCAGGCGCCGACGCTGTACCACCACTTCGACAGCAAGCAGGGGCTGCTGGACGCGGTCGTCAGCCACGGCTTCCGCCAGTTCCTCAGCGCCCGCCGCGCGTTCGCCGTGGGCGGCGACGGCGACCCGATCGCCGACATCCGCGAGGGCTGGGACAGCCACGTGCAGTTCGGCCTCGAGCACCCGGCGTTCTACGCGCAGATCTACGGCAGCGTCCGCCCCGGGGAGCCGTGCGGCGTCGTCTCCGAGGTCGAGGCGATGATCCTGCAGACGCTGGAGCCGGCCGCGCGCCGCGGGCGGCTGACGGTGTCGCCCGCCGACGCCGCCGCGGAGATCCTCGCCGCCAGCAGCGGCGTGATCCTGACGCTGATCACGAGACCGCGCGGGAGCGCCGACCTCGGCCTCTCCCAGCGCGTGCGCGACGCCGTGCTCGACGCGGTCACGACCGATCCGGGCGACGCTGCCGCTGCACGGCCGCGCGACGAACCGACGGTCGCGAGCGCTGCGATCGCGCTGGCCGCGGCGCTGGACGACGCGCCGACGCCGCTCAGCGCGAGCGAGACCGCGCTGCTGCGCGACTGGCTCGGCCGCCTCGGCTCGCGCTGAGCACGGCGCACGCCGGGATCGCACGCGCCACGCACGACGCACGGCTCTGGCAGCTGTCGGTGCATCGATGAGCGCGCTGCAGAAGCGCTGCCACGGCCGTTTCACGGTCACCACGAAGAGCCAGACGATGGGCGACGACCTGCTCGCCTGCGTCCTCGCGCCCGGACGCCGCTCTCCGGACAGGTGAGGTTTCTTGCGCAAACCTCAGGATCCCTATACCCTAAGTTCCGGAGGGCATCTGCGACGGGGTGAACGGCATTCGCAGTGGCGTGCGACTTCCAGGCTCGCTCGTGTTGCGAATCGAGGGAATCGGATGTCCGAAGGAATCGACAGCGACCAGACGGGCGCCGGCTTCGACCAGGCTCGCGACGCACTGGTTGAAACGGAGTCGACGGCGGACCAGCAGCTCGCCGACGCCGAGCAGGAGCTCGCCGATCGCGACCAGCAGGCGGCGGATCGCGACCAGCAGGCGGCGGATCGCGACCAGCACGCCGCCGACCGCGACCAGGCGGCGGCGGACTGGGAGCGCGCGCACCCCGGTGACGACGCGGTCGCCGAGGAGGCGCACGAGACCTCGACGCGCGAGCGCGAGGCGAGCAGCGCCGAACGCGAGACGACGGCCCTCACGCGTGGTCGGACGACTTCGCAGCGGCTGCGCACGGCGTCGCTGCGCGACGAGATGGCGCGCTCGCGCGACCTCACTGCCGCCGCCCGCGACCGCGTGGCGCAGGCGCGTGACGACGCCGCCGAGCGAGGCGAGGCGAAGGCCGCCGAGCGGGCCCGTCGCGCCGCCGAGGCCGGCGATCTGGAGTTCGTCGTCGCGCGCCTGGAGGAGCTGCGTCGCTCGAGCTCCGCGGCACGGCACAAGGCGGCGCTGGAGCGCGAGCAGGCGGCGGCCGATCGCGTCGCCGCCGCGCACGACCGCCACGCCGCCGACGAGGAGCGTCGCCAGGCCGGCCTCGACGAGCTGACCGGCATCTTCCGCCGCGGCACGGGCGAGCTGGCGCTGTCGCACGAGATCCGCCGTTCGCGCCGCTCGGGTGCCTCGCTGGTCGTGGCGATGCTCGACGTCGACTCGCTGAAGGCGATCAACGACCGCCACGGGCACGCGGCCGGCGACGAGTTGCTGCGCGACGTGGCCGCGGCGATCACCGAGACGCTGCGCGCCTACGACGTGACGGTCCGCTGGGGCGGCGACGAGTTCGTCTGCGCGATAGCCGGCGTGACCCCCGCGATCGCCGCGCTGCGCCTGTCGGAGATCCGGCGAGCGCTCGATCGCCGCCGGCCGGGCGCGACGATCAGCATCGGGCGCGCCCAGTTGCGCGCGGACGACACGCTCGAGTCGGTGATCGCGCGCGCCGACGCCGCGCTCTATCGGCGCAAGTCGCAACGTGTCGTGTGACCGGGCTGCGCTCGCGTCGGGCGGCTGACTGCTCCAGGGATCCGAGCACCACCGCCGAATCGGTATAGGCTGGACTTCCAGAATCGCCGGGGCCGGCGGAGATCGAGGGTGACTGTTCGGATGACGGACGCAGAGGGAGCTGGAGCGGTCTGGAGCTACGCGCGGCGCGCCGACGACGACGATTCCCTGCGCAACCGCGTCGAGCTGGGCGCGGAGGCCGAGCGGATCGTCGGCTACGGCGTCTGGGAGTGGGAGATCGCGCGCGGGCGGGTGCGCTGGTCCGACGAGCTGCATCGGATCTACGGGCTGCGGCCGGGCGAGTTCGGCGGCACCGTCGAGGCGTTCGTCGAGCGGCTGCACCCCGACGATCGCGAGCGTGTATGGGCCAATATCTCACGCTCCGTCGAAACGCTCGAACCGTTCGTGTTCGAGGAGCGGATAGTGCGCGGCGACGGCGAGGAGCGGATGCTGCTGTCGCAGGGGCGGGTGCTGGTCGACGAGGACGGCACGGCGCGGGCGCTGGTCGGTGTCTGCCACGACGTCACCGACCGCGCGAGGGTCGAGCAGGCGCTCGGCGCGAGCGAGCGGCGGATGCGCGCGGTGATCGACAACACGCCGTCGCTGATCACGGTGAAGGACCTCGACGGCCACTACCTGATGAGCAACAGCGAGTTCACGCACGTGACCGGGATCCCGACCGCCGAGCTGGTCGGCAGGGAGTGCCACGACGTCTTCCCGCCGGAGATCGCGGAGGCGCAGCGCGTCGCGGACCGCCGCGCGGCCAGCGGCGAGGGCCCCGTCTACGGCGAGACCGTGCTCAAGCGCGACGGCGAGCCGCGCACCTACGTCTCCGTCACGTTCATGCTGCCCGACGCGGACGGCTTCCCGGCGGAGATGTGCACGATCGCGACGGACGTGACCGAGCGCAAGGAGCTGGAGAGCGAGCGGCGCGAGCGCGCCGCCTGGAAGCAGCGGATCGCCGCGACGCTCGCGGAGCGGCGGATGCTCGTCTACGCGCAGCCGGTGATCGAGCTGAGCACCGGTGAGCACTGCTCCGACGAGCTGCTGGTGCGGATGCGCACGCGCGGCGAGGACGGCGAGGTGCTGGCGCCCGCGCGCTTCCTGCCGGCGGCCGAGCGCTTCGGCCTGATCCAGTCGATCGACGTGTGGATGGTGGAGCAGGCGCTGAGCCGCACGGGCGCCGGGATCGTGCCGCCGCACGTCAACCTCTCCGCGGTGACGATGGGCGACGCGGCCGCGCGCCGCGAGATCGTCGGCCTGCTGTCGCGCGCGCCGGAGGCCGCGCGCCGGCTCGTCTTCGAGATCACCGAGACCGCGGCGGCCGCGCACCTGGAGGCGGCGCGCGCGTTCGCCGACGAGATAACCGAGCTGGGCTGCAAGCTCGCGCTCGACGACTTCGGCGTCGGCTTCGGCTCGTTCACCTACCTGCGCTCGCTGCCGATCAGCTACATCAAGATCGACCTCAGCTTCGTGCGCGAGCTGCCGCGCTCGCGCGACGACCGCCGCGTCGTGCTGAGCATCATCGGGATCGCGCGCGAGTTCGGCCTCAAGACGATCGCCGAGGGCGTCGAGGACGAGGAGACGCTGCAACTGCTCAGACAGCTCGGCGCCGACTACGTGCAGGGCTACCACCTCGGGCGCCCGGCGCCGTGGACGCCGCCCGGAGTGTGATTGAGGTCAAAAGTTGACCTCAAGGATTGGGAAGCTGGTTCCTGACCCCGAGTGAAGGAGCTGGAGCGATGGACTGGAGACTCGAACTGGTGGGCGTCCCCGTCACCGACGTGGACCGCGCCAAGCGCTTCTACGTCGAGCAGCTCGGCTTCGTCGCCGACCACGACCACACCGTCAGCGACGAGATCCGCTTCGTCCAGATCACGCCGCCGGGCTCCGGCTGCTCGATCGCGTTCGGCAAGGGGATCTCGCCGATGCAGCCGGGCACGCTGCAGGGCCTGCAGGTCGTCGTCGAGAACGTCGACGCGGCGCGCGAGCAGCTGCTGGGCAACGGCGTCGAGGTCGGCGAGGTGCAGGAGTTCCCGTGGGGGCGCTTCGTCTTCTTCAGCGACCCCGACGGCAATGGCTGGGCGGTGCAGGAGCTGTCGCCGCCGCGTCAGTAGCGCCTGTCGGCGAGCCGGGAGCAGCACGGCGCCGAGCGCGCGCCGCGGTATGACGACTGACGAGCGGGTCGCCCCGCTCGTCAGCTCAGTTCAGCTCAACGCACCCGCGGGCAGCAGATACCGGACCGGCGCGCCACTGGAGGCGCGTCTTCTGCTGGCGTCGATGCGGACCCCGTGGAGTCCGCCGGTCGCGCCGGCTCTGGCGCCCGGAATCTCCGGCTCGCCGCCGCGCGCGAGGATCCAAGCCTCGATCTCGCCGAAGTTCGAACCCTCGGCGAGCAGCGCGGCCCGCTCGATCGTCTTCCCGCCCGTGGCGTTGGTACGCGCGAGGCGGGCGACGATCTTCTGGATCGCGGGTTCGTCGATCATCCCTGGTCCTTCTGATCGCCGGAGCCGCCCTGACCCTTCGGCGTGCCGTCCTGCGCGCGCGCAGCAGCTGCTGCGCGCCGCTCGGCGGCGGCCTCCTTCAGCCGCACCTGCTCAGCTCTGTACGAGGCGAGCTTGGCGGCCGCGGTCACCTGCCGTGGCGTGGGCTCCGACGATCTGGAGGCCATCTCAGATCACTTGCACGTTCGCGGCGTTCGGGCCCTTGGGGCCGTTCTCCGCGTCGTACGAGACCTTCGCGCCCTCGGCGAGCGACTTGAAGCCTTCGCCGCCGATCGCGCTGTGGTGCACGAACAGGTCCTTGCCCTGGTCGTCGGGCGTGATGAAGCCAAAGCCCTTGTCGTCGTTGAACCACTTCACGGTTCCTGTAGCCATCATGTTCCTCCTGCGTTTTGTGCACTGCGTGACGCCGAGGTCCTGAAGGCAACGACTGCGGGCGCTGGGCACAGCTTTAGTCTGGAGAAATTCCAGATCTACCGCGACTCTACTGTGTTTCGGCCAGAGCCACTAGGCCCGGGTCAGCGCGAGGAGTACTCTCGACGGAAGCGAGCGGTCGCGGATGACCGCCCACGACGATCTGAAAGAGGGTTCGGTGAACCCCGCCTCAATCGCGGACTGCGGTCGCCGCCACCGTGTGCCGATCACGATCATCGGCTCGCTCGCGACAGCCGCGGCGCTGGCGTTCGTGCTCGCCCAGCGCCGCGACGAGTTCGCGACCGCCCTCACGAGCGCCTCGATCTGGATCCTGTTCGTCGCGGCGCTGCTGCAGGTCGTCGCGCTGCTGTCGCGCACCGAGGCGTGGCACCGCACGATCGAGGCGGCCGGCGGCACCGTCGAGCGCCGCATCCTCTACCGCGCATCGAGCATGCAGGTGCTCGGCAGCGTCATCAACGGCCAGCTCGGCGTGGCGGCGCGGATCGCGGCGCTGCGCCGCTCCTCGCCGGAGGTCAGCCCGCAGGTGCCGACGCTGATCGCGGCCGAGTTCCCGATCCTCGCCGTCGAGGCCGCGCTGGTCGCGCTGACGTCGTTCACGCTGATCGGCCCGCTCGGACTGCCGTGGTGGCTGCCGCTGATCGCGATCGCGGTGATGGGCGGGGTCAGCGCGGGACTGCGGCACCTCGCGGTGCGCAAGGGCCGCGAACTGTGGCGCGGGCTGATCGTCGTGCGCAGCCTCGGCGGCGCGAGCCGGCTCGTCGCGCTCGTGCTGGTCGCCGTCTTCGCGCAGATCTTCCGCAACTGGCTGCTGTTGCACGCGGTCGGCGTCGACGCCTCGTTCTTCGACGCGATCGCGGTCCTGATCGCGGTCGTCACGCTCGGGCAGCTGCCGCTCGGTCCCAGCGTCGGCGCGGCTGCGGCGGTCCTGATCCTCGGCAGCGACGGCGTCGCGGCCGCGGCGGCGGCCGGCCTGTTGGCGACGGTGACGGGCACGGTCGGCGGGCTCTGCTTCGCCGGCTGGGCCGGCGCCGACCACCTCTGGTCGCGCTGGCGCGGCGCCGTGCGGCTGCGACGTGCACGACCGCTTCACGGCGGGCAGGTCTGAGGGGAGTAGTGTCCCGCGCATGCCCACCGATTCCGGTCCGATGATCACCGCGCGGCTGTCCGACGGTCCGCTGAAGGGCAAGAGCCTGGAGACGCAGATCGTCGAAGGCCGCGCCCCGAAGGTCATCGACGTGCCAGGCGGCAGAGAAGGCACCTGCCGCTACTGCCTCGCCGACCACCCGCAGGGCGGTCACTCGGCGCAGTACGAGTTCCTGTACGTCGTGTAGGCCGCCGCGCGCGGCCGATCCTCAGTCCAGCCCGCGCGTCCCCACGTACGCGAGCCCGAGCGCGAGCTTGTCCTCGCCGATCGCGATCACGGGGTCCGGCCAGCCGGTCTTGCCGCTCAGCGCCGCGCGGCCGTACTGGCCCGCGTAGGCGCCGAGCCCGGCGGCGAGCGCACCGACCGCCGCACCGGCCGGCCCGGCGACGAGCGCGCCGGCGATCGCGCCGCTCGCGAGCCGCCCGCCGAGCGCCGGCGGCGACGTGCGGGCGGGCGTCATCGGCAGCTTGTCGCCGACCAGCTCGCCGGCCGCGGCGGCGAGCAGGACCCATTTCAGCGCGGGCGGTCCGGGGACGCGGCCGCGCAGCGCGAGCGCGGCGAGCGGCGTCATCGAGCGCAGGCCGGCGGTCACGCCGAGGACGGCGGCCTCGGCGAGGTGGTTCGAGGCGGATCTGTGAAGGCGCATGAGAGGAGTCTGGCGTGCTCCGCGCCGCACGCTCGCGGTGCCAAGTTCCATAGCGAGCTCAATACCTGGAAGCCGGGACCGATGACCGGGTCAGCGGTGCAGAACGTGCGGCCCATATGCGCCTGATCTCTTCTCAACGGCTCGTCCCCGGCACCGTCGTCGCACGTGATGTGCGACCCGGGATAGCGGGCACAGCGCCGCTCGTCCACGCGGGAACGCGTCTGACGCCCAAGATGTGCCTGCGGCTGTGCGAGCTCGACGTGGCCGCGGTCTGGGTCGACGACGAGCTGGGCGAGGGCATAGAGCCGCTGGAGGCGCTCAGCGAGGAGACGCGCGACGAGGCCGAGCGCGAGGTCACCTCGACGCTCGCGCAGGCGCGCGACGCGCTCGCCGGCGGACAGCAGCTGGCGTCGATCGACGTGATGCGGCTGCGCGACGTCGCCGCGGCGATCGCGCAGGAGGTCTCCGGGCTGCCGGAGGCCGTGATCGCGCTGTCGGAGATGCGCAGCGCCGACGCCTACACGCACGAGCACTCCGTCCGCGTCACCACCCTCGGCCTCCTGCTCGCCGCCCGGCACTGGAAGAGAAACGGCTGGATAGACCACCGTGGCGAGCGCCGCCACGACAACATCACGCAGCGGATGACGCAGCTCGGCTTCGGACTGCTGGTGCACGACATCGGCAAGCTCGCGATCCCACGCGAGGTGCTCGACAGACCGGGCAAGCTCGACGCCGACGAATGGGATCTCGTGCGCCAGCATCCCGAGCTGGGCGCCGGCATGCTCAACCACACGACGACGTCGATGCTGGCGATCTCGGTCGTGCGCTACCACCACGAGCGCTGGGACGGCGGCGGCTACCCGCGCGGCCTCGACGGCGCCAGCATCTCCGAGCTGGCCCGCATCGCCGCGGTCGCCGACGTCTACGACGCGGTCCGCTCCGAGCGTCCCTACAAGCCCGCGCAACCGTCGCACGTCGGCGTCGACGTGGTGCTGGAGGGTTCCGGGACGGCCTTCGACCCGAAGATCGTGGAGACGTTCAAGGAGGTCGTGATGCCCTACCCGGCCGGCCACGAGATCGACCTCCCCGACGGTCGTCGCGGCGTCGTGGTCGCGGTCGACCCCACCCGCCCCTACAGCCCGCGCGTTCGGATCGCGGAGCTGGAGAGGGCCGACGGAGACGATCGCAGCGGAAACGTCGACGGCGGCGGCACGGGCGTGCTGACCGAGGTCGAGATCGACCTCAGCCAGCCGCCGGCGTCAGTCAGCGGCGGCGGGTGAGAGGCGCCGCAGCCGTCGCGGCGTCCAGCAGGCCCGCTCGCCCAGCAGCTTCATCACGGCCGGCACGAGGATCATCCGCACGAGCGTCGCTGGAGGATCCGACTGCCGATCACGGCAGCGCGTCGAGCCACCTCCTGACGGTGGCGCCGATCGAGGCGACGTTCGTGCGCAGCGC
This sequence comes from Conexibacter sp. CPCC 206217, assembly GCF_030646165.1. Taxonomy (GTDB): domain Bacteria; phylum Actinomycetota; class Thermoleophilia; order Solirubrobacterales; family Solirubrobacteraceae; genus Conexibacter. Next base: position 14,943 of record NZ_JAUTDO010000018.1, read on the forward strand.
GTGGTCGCCGGCGACCTCGACGACGGTCCGGTTCGGTGCGGCCGGCGGCATCCCGAAGCGATCTCTGATCCCCTGCACGACGAGCGTCGGCACGGTCACGGCGTCCAGTTCGTGCAGCCGGTCCGGCGGCGGCGCGGCGGCGCTCGCGCGTTGCGGCGGCTGGAGCGGAAACGCGAGGCAGAGCACGCCGATCGCGTTCGTCGCGGCGGCGGTGCGGCAGGCGACGCGGGCGCCGGAGGAGCGGCCGCCGGCGATCAGGGGGAGGGGGTGGAGGGGGCCGGCGGCGCTGCGGGCGGCGGGCGAGCCGGCCGCGCTCGGGCCGCGAGCGGCCCCGCCGGCCGGCGCGAACAGCTGCTCCACGACCGCGATCCATGCCGCGTCGAGCTGTCCGGCCGGGGCGGCGGAGCGGCGGCCGGCGACGCGGTAGGGCTGCTCGATCAGCGCGACGCTGACGCCGCTCGCCTGCGCGGCCGCGGTCGCCGCGACGAGGTCGGGCGCGGTGACGCCGCCGCCCGCGCCATGGCCGAGCACGAGCGCCGCACGCGGCTCGTCCGCGAGGTGGAGGTGGGCGCGGGCCGGTCCGTGCGGGGTGTCCAGTTCGAGCACCCGCCGATCCTCCCACGCACGCCGGTCCGAGGGGAGGACCGACGGTCTGCTGCCGTAGAGCGGTAGTAAACTTTCGCTCCTCGTCATGGCCGAACCTGAGACGGAAGGTGGCGCGGTGCCGCAGTTCAGAGTCGCGATGTACACGCTCGAGGGCGGGATCCCGCTGGAGCAGGCGCTGGGCGACCTGCAGAGCGCGCTCGGCGAGGGCCGCGTCGGGCGCCCCGACGACAACGGCATCCTCGAGGTGACGGTCGACGCGCCGTCGTTCGACGACGCCCTCACGAAGGTCTGGGACGGCGTCGCCGCCGCCGGTGCCGACGACCAGCTCGCCTTCGCCGAGCACCCGGACCTGCCCGAGCACTGGCGCGCCAGAGCGGGCCCGCGGCCGAGCTGACTGCCGGCCAGCCGGCCGCTCCCACCGGTCGGTCGCCGGGCACGCTCGCGCGGCGCAGCGGCGCAGCGGCGGGCGGCGGGCGGCGCTCAGACCGTCTTGATCAGCCCGCCGTCGATCACGTAGTTGGCGCCGGTCACGTTCGCCGTGCGCGCGGAGGCGAGCATCACGACCAGCGTCGCGACCTCTTCCGGAGTGGTGAAGCGGCCGGTGGCGAAGCCGCCGATGCCGGCGATCACGCGCTCGCGGGCGGTGTCGGCGTCGACGCCGGTCGCGGCCGCGACCGTCTCCGCGACGCCGTGCTCGCCGAGCCACAGGTCGGTCGCGACGGGGCCGGGGGAGACGCAGTTGACGTGGATCCCTCTCGCCCCGAACTCCTGCGCCAGCGACTTGCTGAGGTTGACGAGCGCCGCCTTCGCGGCGCCGTAGTCGATCGTGCCGGCGTCCGGCTGGAAGAAGGCGTTGACGGAGGCGACGTTGACGATCGCGCCGCCGCCGTTGTCGACCATCGCCGGGATCGCGGCGCGGATCGTCCGCAGCGCGATGAAGAAGTTCATCTGCAGCGCCCATTCGAACTCGGCGTCGCTGGTGCCGAGGAACCCGTCGAGGCGCATCCGCACGGCGCCGACGTTGTTGACGAGCACGTCCACGCGGCCGTGCTCGTCGAGCGCGCGCTGGACGAGCTGTGCGGGAGCGTCAGGCGCCGCGAGGTCGAGCGCGACGGGCGTCACGCGCTCGATCCCCGTGAGCGTGTCGGTCGAGCGCGAGCCGGCGACGACGAGCGCGCCCTCGTCGGCGAGCCCGCGGACGATTGCGAGCCCGATTCCCTTCCCGGCGCCGGTCACGATCGCGACCTTGCCGTTCAGCTCCAGGTCCATGTTGCTCCCTCGGGTTCGGATGGGCGTCGAGCGTACTGCGCGATGAGTTCGGGGCCCAGGCCCGGTCCTGACATCCATGTGGATTAAGGTGCCGGCGTGACCGAAGACGTGGAGCAGGAGGCGCGGGAGCTGGCCGCGCAGGTGGAGCACCATCGGGCGCTGTACGCGCGCGGGGTGCCGGAGCTGGTCGACGCGGACTACGACGCGCTCGAGGAGCGGCTGCGGGCGCTGCTCGCCGAGCACCCCGAGGTGGGCCTCGACGACAACCCGCTCGACCGCCCCTGGTCGCCGCAGCTGGTGCCCGGCCAGACGATCCACCACAGCCGTCCGATGCTGTCGCTGGAGAAGGCGACCGCCGACGAGCAGCTCGACGCGTTCTGCGCCCGCTTCCCCGGCCAGGCCTTTCGCGTGATGCCGAAGCTCGACGGGATCAGCTTGGCGATCGCCTTCCAGGATGGCGAACTGGAATACGTCGCCACGCGCGGCGACGGGCGCGACGGCGAGCGCGTGACGGAGAAGGCGCGCCACGTCGTGCTGGGTCTGCCGCTGACCGTGCCGGCGCAGGGGCGCGTCGAGGTCCGCGGCGAGGCTGTGATGCTGAACTCGGTCTGGGTGGCCTATAACGACACGCACCCCGACAGACCGCTGACGAATCCGCGCAACGCCGCGGCTGGGACGCTCGTGCACAAGTCCCCGCAGGCGTGCGTGGCGGAAGGGCGCACGCTGCGCTTCTTCGCGTTCGACCTCGTCGAGGAGACGGCTGAGAGCGCGCCGCCGGCGCCGGGCGCGGCCGCCGGCGCCACGTCATCCGCGGCGCAGGCGGGCGCGGCGGCTGCGGCGCCGGCGCCCGTCGTCACCGACGTCTTCGACCGCATGAGCGCGCTCGGCTTCGACGTCCCGGACCTCTTCCCGGCGGCCGACGGCGGCGGCGTGCGCGGGGCGATCGCGGTGATCGCCGCGCGCCGGCCGAGATACGACTTCGGGATCGACGGCGCGGTCGTGCGGCTGGCGTCGCCGCGCGCGTTCGCCGCCGCGGGCGCGTCGGCGAACGCCCCGCGCGGCGCGATCGCGTGGAAGTACCCGGCGCAGGAGCGCACGACGAGACTGCTGGAGGTGACCTGGCCGGTCGGCAAGATCGGCCGCGTCGTCCCGCGCGCGCAGGTCGAGCCGGTCTTCGTCGGCGGCACGACCGTCACGTACGCCTCGCTGCACAATCCGCGGCTCGTGCGAGAGCGCGACATCCGTGTCGGCGACACCGTCCGGATCATGCGCCGCGGCGACGTGATCCCGTTCATCGCCGGCTCGGTGCCGGAGCAGCGCACCGGCGACGAGCTGCCGATCGAGCTGCCGACGCACTGCCCGTCATGCGGCACGCCGCTGGTCGTGAAGGGGACCGGCGAGGAGCTGTGGTGCGAGAACCTGCAGTGTCCCGCGCAGGCGGTGCGGCGGCTGATCCACTGGTCCTCGCGCCACGCCTCCGACATGGAGGGCGTCGGCACGACCTGGATCGAGAAGCTCGCCGAGGACGGCGTGCTGGAGCGCCCGTCGGACTTCTATGCGCTGACGGCGGAGCGGCTGATCGACTACGAGCGGATGGGCGACACCTCGGCCGCCGCGTTCGTCGCCGGGATCGACCGCTCACGCGGGCTCGGGCTGCGGCGCGCGCTGATCGGCCTCGCGATCCCGATGGCGTCGGAGGGCGTCGCCAAGCGGCTCTGCCTTGCCGGCTTCGAGCGCATCGAGCAGATCGCCGACGCGACGGTCGAGCAGCTGGAGGCGATCCGCGACATCGGCCCGAAGGTCGCGCAGTCGCTGGTGGCGTACTTCGCGCGCGAGGAGGTGCGGACCGAGCTGGCGGCGCTGCGCGCGGCCGGCGTCGACCTCGACGTGCGCGACGAGGACCGCCCGGTCGACGTCGCCGAGGCGGCTGAGACGCCGCTGAAGGGCTCGACGGTCGTCGTGACCGGCGCCTTCTCCGACCCCGACAACGGCGCGAAGGTCGCCCGCCCGGCGGTCGTGCGACTGCTGGAGCAGGCGGGCGCGACGAGCGCCTCCTCGGTCAGCGCCGCGACGACGTTCCTGATCGCCGGCGCCGACGTCGGCGCCTCGAAGACGGCGAGAGCGGAGAGACTCGGCGTCCAGGTCGTCGACCAGGCGCAGGCGTGGGCGTGGCTCGACGCGGCGGGGGTGCGCTGAGGCGTGCTCGCCGCGGCGGCTCGCGCGCCGGCCGCCCCGCACTCAGTCGCTCAGCCCACTGGCGTCCGACGGCACGTCGACGGCGTGCTCGCGCAGGGCGATCAGCGGGACGATCTCCAGCGCGCGTTCGTGCGTCGAGGCGAGCACGACGAACGCGGCGGCGCCGTCGGCGTGGGCGCGCAGCCAGTTGGCGGCCGTGACGCACCAGCGGTCGCCGGGCCTGAGGCCGGGGAAGCGGTAGGCCGGGACGGGCGTCGTGAGGTCGTTGCCGATCGCTCTCTGGTGCGACAGGAACTCCTCGGTCACGACCGCGCAGATCGTGTGGCTGCCGCCGTCCGCGGGGCCGGTGCTGCAGCAGCCGTCGCGGAAGAAGCCGGTCATCGGATCGGTCCCGCACGGCTCCAGCTCGCCACCGAGCACGTTGCGCTCGCTCACTCCGCTTCGCTCGCTCACGCGCTGAAGTATCCAGCACGCGCGAGAGGGCGCCCGCGCCGACTCATCCCACCAGCCGGTGCAGCGGCGTCCGCGCGCGCTTGCCGGCCGGCTCGATCAGCTCCATCAGGCGCAGGCAGTAGACGGTCCGCTGCGCGAGCACGGTCGGGCAGCCGAACAGCGCGCCCAGCTCGCGCGTGCTGAACGGCTCGTCCGGCAGCGTCGGCAGCGCGGCCAGCACGTCGGCGGGCGTTCTCATCTCTATGCGGTCGATCACCTCGACCAGCCGGCGCTCGCCCGGATCGCGCGTGCGGCGCCGCACGCGGACCGGCTCGGGGCCGCGGATGTGGTCCTCGCGGCCGAGCAGCACCTCCAGCGTCAGGTTCGGGTGCGCCAGCAGCGACGGGAACGTGACGAGCTTGTCGAACAGCTCGACGACCGTCGAGCGGCGCGGCGATCTGCGCGCCGAGAGCACCTCGCCGTCGGCGTCGACGCGCACGATCCGCCGCTCCGCCGCGACAGGGTGGACGATTCGCATGCGATGGTCGTCCAGCAGCGCGTCGAGCTTCGCTGTCAGGCCCCCGAAGCCGCCCGTCTGCACCTCGACCAACTCGCCGTCGGCGCGCACGAGGTCGATCACGAAGCGGCCGACGGGCACCTCCAGGCGGTCGCCGGGTTGCACGAGCGCCGTCTTCACCGCCGCGTGCAGGGGCCCTTCCCTCAGCACTCCGATGCCCGCCATCGCCGGCCAGGGTAGCTGGGCGGCGGCGATCGCGGCGGGCGCGACCGCCGCGCTGTCGTTGAACGCGCGCGGCGCTACCTCTCCGGCGGTCCGACGGCTCCCGCCGGCGCTGGCTCCGCTGTTCCCGTCGCGCCCGCTGGTACCGGCTCCTGCGGCGCGCGTGCCGGCCGGGTGAACCAGGCGACGATCAGCAGGCCGACGATCCCGACGGTGATCGCCTGGTCGGCGAGGTTGGCGGGTCCGCTGTCGCGGAAGACGATGAAGTCGGTCACCGCTCCGGTGCGCACGCGGTCGAGCAGGTTGCCGAGTCCGCCGCCGAGCAGCAGGCCGGCGGGCAGCCACAGCAGCTTGCGCGGCCCGAGCGAGCGGACGAGCAGCAGCAGCCCGACGAGCGACGCGGTCGTGAGCGCGACGATCGCGGCCGTCGGCGCGTCCGCCAGGTGCCCGCCCGCGATGCCGGGGTTGCGGTAGTGGACGAACCGCAGCAGACCGTCGATCACCGGCACGCTCTCGCCCTGGCCGATCGTCCGCACGACGATCGCCTTGGAGATCTGGTCGATCGCGATCACGACGAGCGCGGTCAGCGCCAGGCAGCGGGCGAAGCGGGTGGTCGCGGACGGCCTGGTCACCGTGACAAAGAGTAGGGGAGCGGCCTTGACTTCAAGTGCGCTTGAAGACGGATGATGGCTCGATCACCGAGCGTCAGGAGATGACCATGGCCAGCACGACCGCAAGCGCGAGAGAGCAGATCACCGACGAGGTCACGACGTGGCCGGGCGTCACGACCGCCGGCCCGGGCGAGCGCGGCGAGTTCTCGTTCATGCTCGGCCGCCACGAGATCGGCCATCTGCACGGCAGCCACGTCGCGCACTTCGCCTTCCAGCGCCAGCTCGGCAGCGAGCTGCGCGCCGCCGGCCGCGTCGTCGCGCACCCGATCACCGACGCCCCCGGCCTCGGGGCGCGCCGGATCGACGGCCCCGAGGACGTGCGCGAGGTGATCGCGCTGCTGCGCCTGAACTACGAGCGCCTGCTGGGGCGCTACGGGCTGCCGGACTGAGCGACGGCTCACGCCGGAACGATCACCAGCTTGCCGGTGAGGTGGCCGGCCTCCGAGGCGCGCAGGGCGTCGGCGACGCCGGCGAGCGGGTAGGTCTGGGCGATCGGTATGTCGAGCTTGCCGGCCTCGACCAGCGGCAGCAGTTCGCGCAGCGCCCGCGGCGTGTCGGCGCCGCCGCCGCCGACGTGGACGCGCACGCCGAGCCCGGGCGCCTCGGCGAAGCCGGCGATCGAGAGGATCCGCTCGGGACCGCCGGCCAGTTCGACCGATGCGGCCAGCTCGCCGCGGCCGGAGGCGTCGAGGACCGCGTCGACGCCGTCGGGCGCGAGCGCGCGCACGCGCTCGACGAGTCCGTCGCCGTAGAGGACGGGCTCGGCGCCGTAGCCGTGCAGGCGCTCGTGGTTGGCCTCGCTCGCGGTCCCGATCACGCGGATTCCGCGCGCGAGCGCGAGCTGGACCCAGATCGACCCGACGCCGCCGGCCGCCGCGTGCACGAGCAGCGTCTCGCCGGGCTTGACGTCGAGCAGCTCCAGCGTCTTGAAGGCGGTGCCGCCGACGCCCGCGAGGCTGCCTGCGACCTCCCAGGCGACCGCGGCGGGCTTCGGCACGAGGCTCGCCGCGTCGGCGAGCGCCTCGGCGGCGAAGGCGCCCGTGACCGTCGCGCCGAGCACCTCGTCGCCGACCGCGATCCCCTCGACGCCCTCGCCGAGTGCCTCGACGACGCCGGCGACGTCGCTGCCGAGGCCGCGCGGCTGCTCCAGCGCGGCGCCCTGTGCCATCAGTCCGCGCAGGATCTTCCAGTCGATCGGGTTGACCGACGCCGCCCGCACCGCGAGCCGGACCTGACCGGGACCCGGCGCCGGGGCGGGAAGGTCGACGACGGAGAGCTTCTCGGGGGTCCCGTACTCGCTGAACTGCACTGCCTGCGACATCTGGTTCGGCTCCCTGGTGACGACGGAGAGGATGCTTGCGCAAGCAACTATAGGCGCAGCGTCGCGCAGCTGCTCGCTTCGGATCGCCCCACTCAGGTACGTTTCGCGCATGGCCGATCCGCTCTTCCACATGGTGTGCGTCCCCGCGGCGCTCGAGTCCTCCGAGGCGTGGGCGGCCGAGCTGCTGCGCGACGGCGATCTGGCGCTGCTGATCGACGGCAGCGGCCTCGACGGCATCAACGCGATCGCCCACGCGCTCGACCAGCGCACGATCGCGCTCGTCCGCACCGAGCCCGACGCGGCCGCGCAGGACGAGACCGTGATCGCCCACGCGGCCGCGCTGCCGCTCGTCTGGGTCGCCAAGGAGTTCAGCCCCCGCGCCCGCAGTTGGGCCCGCGACCGCGGCCCGATGACCCTCCTGATCGAGACCGACGGCGTCCTCCCCGACGAAGAGCGCCGCCGCATCGATCGCTTCGTCGCGCTGCTGGGCCGGCAGGCGGAGTAGTCCGCGGCGAGGCGAACCTGCCCGCGCCTCGGGAAACTGCTGCATAGAGCGGTGAATCACGGTTAGAGTGCGCACGTGCGACCGAGCGATGCGCCGTCACCGCGGGATGGATGGCATCCCGCACGCCTTCTCCCGACCGTTGGGATCAGAGGCCAGGAGGAGCAGGAGCGGCGGGCGACCTCCGCGCTGCTCGCCGTCATGCGGGCCGTACCGGAGTTCGGGCATGCGCTGCTGAAGGAGTTGGGCGCGCCGAAGTCGGTGGCCCAGACGTCCGCGGAGGTTCGCTTCAGAACTGCGGACGGCAAGCTCGTGATCCCGGACGGCGCGATCGTGTGCGAGCGCGGAAAGAGATCCTGGACGTGCCTGATCGAGGTCAAGACCGGTACGGCGTCGCTGCGCGACGAGCAGGTCGCCACTTACCTCGACGTCGCGCGTGACAATGGCTTCGACGCGGTGCTGACGATCTCCAATCAGATCACGGCAAGCTCCGCGGAGTCGCCTGTGAGCGTTGACGGTCGAAAGCTGAAGAAGGTCGCGCTGTGGCACTTCTCGTGGTGGCGGGTGATCACCGAGGCGATCGTCCAGAGCCGCTACCGCGGTGTTTCGGACCCGGACCAGGCGTGGATCCTCGACGAGTTGATCGCCTATCTGGACCACGAGGCATCCGGAGCCGGCGGCTTCACCGACATGGGCGAGCACTGGGTCTCGGTGCGCAGGGGCGCGCACGACGGCACGCTGCGCCCATCGCCCGAGGCACGCGAGGTGGCCGAGCGCTGGGAGCAGTTCACTCAATACCTGTGCATGGGGCTCTCGCAGGACCTCGGCGAGAACGTCGCGGTCCTCCGTCCACGCAGACAGACGACCAGCATGCGACTCGACGAGGTCGTCAAGACCTTGACGGCGGACGGGCGTCTCGACGCGACGCTGCGCGTCCCGGGGGCGGTCGGCGACATCGAGATCTGCGCCGACCTGCGGACGCGGCAGACGCTGGCACGCGTCAGCTTCGCGGCGCCAGGGGAGATGCGAGCCAAGCCGCGCATCACGTGGCTGTTGCGACAGCTCAGAGAGGCTCCGGCGGATCTGCGGATCGACGTGTCTTACCCGAGCGCTCGGCAGACGACGGCGGGATTGCTCGGCGCCGTCGCCGAAGAGCCAGAGGGTTGCTGTATGAGGCGGATCCGAAACGAGAGCCGCGCTCGTTCACGCTGACGATGGCGCGCAAGATGGGGCAGAAGCGGGGCCGGGAAGAGGGTTCGTTCGTGCGCGAGACGCGCAACCACATCGTCGACTTCTATGGCGACCTGGTGCAGAACCTCAAGCCGTGGCAGGCGCGGGCGCCGCGGTTGCGCGAGGTGGAAGTCGAGGAGTCGGAGGAGGTCGCCCAACCGGACCCGCCGGCGTTCACCGCGCCGGAGTCGCGCGATCCCGGCGAGGCGGCCGAGCCTGCTGTGACCTGAGCGCTGCGCGGTCTCTCGCGCGCGACCTACTGGTGAACGTCCTGTGTGCGAGGGATCTCACAGACCCGACCACTCGCGGGTGGGACATTGAGTGCGGTTCTGTTCGCACGAGCGTCGCTGAGAGGGTTGCCATGGGTCACACGCCGAATTCGCCGTATGCCCGGCATAGAGTCGTCATCGTCGGCGGAGGCTTCGGCGGTGTCCGCGCGGCGAAGGCGCTGAAGCGGCTGCCGGTCGACGTCACGCTGATCGATCGCAACAACCACCACCTCTTTCAGCCGCTGCTCTACCAGGTCGCCACCGGCGTGCTGTCGCCGGGGCAGGTCGCGCCGGCGCTGCGCAGCCTCTTCCGCGGCCAGGACAACGTGCGCGTGCTGATGGGGGAGGTCCAGCGCTTCGACCTCGAGCGCAAGATCGTCCATGCGGTCGCCCAGCACGAGCTGGAGATCCCGTACGACACGTTGATCGTCGCCGCTGGCGCGACGCACTCGTACTTCGGCAACGACGCCTGGGCCGCCGACGCGCCCGGGATGAAGACGCTCGACGACGCCAACCGCGTGCGCAGCCGCATCCTGTGGGCGTTCGAGCTGGCCGAGCAGGCGCAGAGCGCCGAGGAGCGCGCCGCGCTGCTGACCTTCGTCGTCGTCGGCGCCGGTCCGACCGGGGTCGAGCTGGCCGGGCAGATCGCGATCCTCGCGCGCAGAATCCTCAAGAAGGAGCACCGCGCGATCGACCCGACCGAGGCGCGCGTGCTGCTGCTCGACGCCGCCCCGCACGTGCTGCCGCCGTTCCCCGAGAAGCTGCGCGCGCACGCCGAGCAGGACCTGACGAAGCTCGGAGTCGAGGTCGAGCTGAACGCGATGGCGGTCGACATCGACGACGTCGGGATCCAGGTCGCCGACACGCGCGACGCCGGCCAGCGCCGCCGGATCGCCTCGCGCACCGTGCTGTGGGCCGCTGGCGTGCAGGCCTCGCCGCTCGCCAGGCTGTTGGCGCAGGAGTCGGGCACCAGCACCGACCGCGCCGGCCGCCTGCTGGTCCGCCACGACCTGACGCTGCCGGTCCACCCTGAGGTCTTCGCGATCGGCGACATGGTCTCGCGGCCCGGCGTCCCCGGCGTCGCGCAGGGTGCGATCCAGGAGGGCCGCTACGTCGCGAAGGTGATCGCCTCGCGGATCGGCCAGCAGCCCGCGCCGCCGCCGTTCAGATACAAGGACAAGGGCACGATGGCGACGATCGGCCGCACGCACGCGGTCGCGCAGGTCGGCGGCGCCAAGCTGACCGGGCTGCTCGCCTTCTACATCTGGGCCTTCGTGCACATCGCGTACCTCGTCGGCTGGGGCAACCGCTTCGAGGCCGTCGCGCGCTGGATGTGGACGATCGTCGCGCGCAACCGCCGCGAGCGGCTGATCAGCCCCGATTCGCTCCACGTCGGGGACCACCTCCACGACGTGATCGAGGCCGAGGCCGAGCGCGAGCGGCAGCGCGTCTCGGCGTAGGCGCGCACGCCCCGAAGAGGTTGTTGATTGCGCACGCAACAACTGCTAATCTTCCGACCATGGAACTTGGACTCGCCACCTTCGCCGATCTCGGTGCCGGCATCAGCCCGCAGGAGCGCATGCGCAACCTGCTGGAGGAGGCGCGCCTGGCCGACCAGCTCGGCCTCGACCTCTTCGCGATCGGCGAGCACCACCGTCCCGACTACCTGATCTCCTCGCCGACCGTCGCGCTCGCCGCGGCCGCCGCGCAGACGGAGAGAATCCGCCTTTCGAGCGCCGTCACGGTGCTCAGCTCCGACGACCCCGTGCGCGTCTTCCAGCAGTTCGCCGAGATCGACCTGATCTCCGGCGGCCGCGCCGAGATCATGGCCGGGCGCGGCTCCTTCATCGAGTCGTTCCCGCTGTTCGGCTACGACCTCGACGACTACGACGAGCTGTACGACGAGAAGCTGAGACTGCTGGTCGCGATCACGCGCGACCCGGAGCACGTCACGTGGTCCGGCAAGCACCGCGCGCCGCTCACCGACGCCGCGATCTACCCGCTGCCGGTGCAGGAGCCGATCCCCGTGCAGGTCGCCGTCGGCGGCTCGCCGGAGTCGGTCGTGCGCGCTGGGACGCTCGGGCTGCCGCTGACGATCGCGATCATCGGCGGGATGCCGGCGCGCTTCGTCCCGCTCGCCGAGCTGTACCGCGAAGCGTGGGCCGCCGCCGGGCACGAGCCGGGCACCGAGAAGCTGACGATCAACACGCACACGTTCGTCGGCGAGACGCTCGCGCAGGCCGACTCCGCGTTCGCGCACACCTACCTCGAGATGATGAACCGGATCGGGCGCGAGCGCGGCTGGCCGCCCTCGGGCCGGCGCGAGTACGAGGCGCTGCGCTCGCCGCAGGCCGCGCTCGCGGTCGGCACCCCGGAGCAGGTCGCAGAGAAGATCCTGATGGAGCATGACCTGTTCTCGATGGACCGCTATCTCGGCCACATGAGCGTCGGCGCGGTCGCGCACAGAGACGTGCTGAAGTCGATGGAGCTGTTCGGCACCGAGGTCGCGCCGCTGGTGCGAGCCGAGCTCGAGAAGCGGACGGGGGCGGCCGCCGCCGCCTAGCCGAGGCTCGCGCGCCCGTCGCCGCCGACCGGGATCTCTGGTCCGAGGAAGCGCGGGTCGGCGCCGGTCACGACCTGGCCGACTGCCTCGACCCGCGCCAGCACCTCCCGCACCTCCTTCGGCTCGGCGGCTAGGGAGCGGTTCCCGTTCGCAGCAGCGCGACCGCGGCCGCACCCGCCGCCAACACGAATCCCGCCGCGACCGCGAACGCGAGCGAGTAGCCGCCCGCCAGCGCGGTGACGAGGTTGTCGCCACCGTCGCGCAGCGTCGCGCTGCGCGCTGCGGACAGGGTCGCCAGCACCGACAGGCCGATCGCGCCGCCGACCTGCTGCGTCGTGTTCAAGAGGCCGGAGGCGAGTCCGGCATCCTGCGGCGTCGCGCGCGCCAGCGCGAGCGTCGGCAGCGCCGGCATCGCGATCCCGGCGCCGATCCCCATGATCATCATCGCTGGGAGGACGTCGAGCCAGTAGACGCCGTCGGCCGGCGCGCGCTGCATCAGCAGCAGGCCGGCCACCATCAGCAGCAGCCCGTCCAGCAGCGTCGTCTTCGCGCCCAACCGCATGATCAGCGGCGTCGCGAAGCCGAGCGAGAGGACGCCGATCGCGAGCGGGATCGGCAGCATCCCGAAGCCGACGCCGGTCGCGTCGAAGCCGAGCACCTGCTGCAGGTAGAGCGCGAGGAAGAACTGCTGGCCGAACATGCCGGCGATCATCAGGGTCTGCACGAGGTTGGCGGCGCAGACGTTCGGGACGCGGAAGAGGCGCAGCGGTACGAGCGGATGCGCGGCGCGCTGCTCGCGCAGCGCGAACAGCGCCAGCAGCCCGGCTGCGACGGCCCCGAGCCCGAGCGTGTGCAGCGAGCCCCAGCCGCGCCCGCCGGCCTCGACGAGCGTGTAGACGGCGAGCATCAGCGCGGCGACGACGAGCAGCGCGCCGGGCACGTCGGCGCCTTGCCTCAGCCCGAGGCCTGCATCGTCGCGCAGCACGCGTGCGGCGGCGAATGCGGTCGCCGCGCCGATCGGCACGTTGACGAAGAAGATCCAGTGCCACGAGAGCGCGTCGGTCAACACACCGCCGAGCAGAACTCCGAGCGATGCTCCGGCCGAGCCCACGAACGCGTACGTCGCGATCGCGCGGGCGCGCTCGCGCGGCTGCTCGTACATCGCGACGATCATCCCGAGGATCACCGCGGACGTCATCGCGCCGCCGGCGCCCTGCAGGAAGCGGGCGGCGACCAGCAGCTCCCGGCTCGTCGCCAGGCCGCACAGCAGCGAGGCGAGCGTGAAGACGAGCAGCCCGGCGAGGAACATCCGCTTGCGGCCGAGCAGGTCCCCGAGCCGCCCGGCCAGCAGCAGCAGGCCGCCGAACGCGATCAGGTAGGCGTTGACGACCCACGCGAGGCCCGACTGCGAGAAGCCGAGGTCGGCCTGGATCGACGGTTGCGCGACGGACACGATCGTCGTGTCGAGGATGATCATCAGAAAGCCGGCGCACAACGTCAGGAGCGCGAGCGAGCGGTCGTCGCGGCGCGTGCGGGGCGCGCCGAGTTCCGGGGCGACGCCGCGCAGCTCGGGGCGCTGGCCGGATGGGGCGGCTGCGGTCTCGGACATGGCCGGACCGTACCAGATCGTCTGTTACGGAACTATTCTGTTCGGAACTACATGTCGCTACGCCGACACGCGTGGCGCACGCCGCCGGACCGGCTGCTCGGTCGGGACGGCATCCGCGAGACGCGAGCCGACGAGCGTGATCAGCGACTCCATGAAGACCGCGCGCTGCGGCTTGGGCAGCACGTCGAGCACGTCGTCGTGGATCGCGTGGATGATCCTGTCGGCCGCTCTGAGCTTTCTTCTGCCGGCTCTCGTGACGGCGATCACGCGCGCGCGGCGGTCGGTCTTCGACGGGATCCGCTCCGCCAGCCCTGCAGCCTCCAGGTCGTCGACGGTCACCACCATCGTCGTCTTGTCCATCCCGACCGCCTTCACGAGGTCGCTCTGCGTGTGCTCGCCGGTGTCGGCGGCGACGAGCACCTGATGGGTGCGAGGGGAGAGGTCGAGCTGCTGCAACTGCGCCGTCAGCTCTGTCGTGAGCGTGTACGACGCGCGGGAGAGCAGCCAGCAGAGGTTCGTGTTGAGCGGTTCGGACATGGATCCGATGCTAGCGAGGTCGTCCGCCGAACGGATGATCTTGTATGGGATGATCTATCGCATGAGCCGTGATCCGGCGGGGAGCGGCCCATCTGCGCCGGCTACGCGCCCGCCACTCCCGGGCGGCCGAGTTCTCGCATCAGCTGGGCGGCGACGTCGTAGGCGCTCGTGAGCATGTTGCGCAGGAGCGTCGCGTGGAGGGCGGGGTGGGTGTCGGCGAGCGTGTGGAAGTCGGCGGCGGTGAGGACGAGCAGGTCGCCGTCGGTGTCGGCGTACGTGTCGGCGGTGCGGGCGGCGTCGCTCAGGACCGCGATCTCGCCGACGGTCCAGCCCGGCGTCAGCGTCGAGAGCCGGCGGCGGCCGCCGTCGGGCAGCGGCAACGACGTGCTCAGCTCGCCGCGCATCACGAGGAAGACCTCCTTCGCCTCGTCGCCGAGCGCCGCGACCCGCTCACCGGCCGTGAACGCACGCGGGCGCAGCAGCGGGGCGAGCTGGGCGAGCTGCTCACCGGTGAGATCGCGCATCAGCCGGTGCTCGTCGAGCGCGCACGCTCCGCGCGCCAGATCTCCGTCGCCGTGCAGCGCCAGCAACCGCTCCTCGATCCACTCGCTCGCGGCGTCACGGTCGGGGAAGACGAGGATCGGTCTGGCGCCGTCCGCCCCGACCACCCCCAGCGAATCGCGCCCTGGCCGCTCGACGAACGCCAGCTCGCGGCCCTGTTCGCGCATCCGCTCGACGCTGGCCTGCAGCAGGCGGATCGAGGGGGTGTCGACGTATTCGGCGTCGCGCAGGTCGATCGCGGCGGCGTCGAGCGGTTCGTGGGCGACGGCGCGGATGACGCGCTCGGCACTCGCCACCAAGACGTCCCCCTGCAGCTCGAAGACGATCCCGCGGGCGCCGACGCGCTGGAGCAGCTCGCGCTCGGCGACGGGACGACGGCGGCGCGACGGCTCGGTGTCGACGGCGTGACGCGCGGCGATCGCGACGTGCGCGGGGCGCGACGCGCGCAGGAAGTGCAGGTCGAGGTCGCGCGACAGCTCCCTGCAGGCGAACACGCCGCGCACGCTGTTGCCCCACGCGTCCAGGCGCGGGGAGAAGACCGCGAGGCCGAGCTGGCCGGGCAGCAGCGCGAGGATCCCGCCCGCGACGCCGCTCTTCGCCGGCAGCCCGACGTTGACCATCCAGTTGCCGGCCGCGTCGTACATCCCGCACGTCGTCATCACGCTCAGCACCTGCTGCACGAGCCCGCGCGCGAGCGCCCGCTCGCCCGTCAGCGGGTGCACGCCGCCGTTGGCGAGCGTCGCGGCCATCAGGCTCATGTCACGGCAGTCGACCGCCACCGCGCACTGGCGGAAGTAGGTCTCCAGCGTCGTGTCGGGATCGCCGTCGAGGATCCCCCGCGAGCGCAGCATCCAGCCGATCGCGCGGTTGCGATGCCCCGTCGCCGACTCCGACGCAGCGACCGCCTCGTCGACCGCCAGCGGCCGCCCGGCGAAGCGCGACAGCCCGGCGACGATCCGAGCGAGCCGCGCGTCGCCTCCCGCCGCGCCAGCGGCCCCGCCGCCCGTCCCCACCAACGAAGTCGCCGTGATCGCCCCCGCGTTGATCATCGGGTTCAGCGGCCTCCCGCTGACCGGATCGAGGCTGATCGAGTTGAAGGCGTCGCCGGACGGCTCGACGTCGATCTTCGCCGCGACCGCCGCCGGGCCGGCGTCCTCCAGCGCCATCGCGTAGGCGAACGGCTTCGAGGTCGACTGGATCGTGAACGGGACGCGCGTGTCGCCGACCTCGTAGACGTGGCCGTCGATCGTCGCGAGGCAGATCCCGGTCAGCTCGGGATCCGCGCGCGCCAACTCCGGAATGTAGTCGGCAACCGCGCCGCCGTCCTGCGCGCGGCAGCGGCGCAGCAGCTCGTGCAGGTAGTCGTCGATCGGGGAGGCCGCGGTCATGCCGGGCATCGTCGCAAAGTCAGGCGGCGTCCGTGCGCGCGCAAACGTGTGGACTTCTGTGCGCTCCGGCCGATGAACCCGTGCAGTGGCGATCGGTTCACCGTGCGATAGCACGGCGGCCGCTTCGCGGCGTAGGGTGGGGGTAGCAGTCCCCCCGTCTCATTGCGGTACGTACATGCGCCGGCGCGGACCGGCAGGAAAGGAGCGCGAGCGAATGCAGCTTGGCATGATCGGACTGGGCCGGATGGGCGCGAACATGGTGCGTCGCCTCTTGAGAGACGGCCACACCACCGTCGCGTACGACCGCAACCAGGATGCCGTGCAGCAGCTCGCCGGCGAGGGTTCGGAGGGCGCCGCGACGCTGGCGGAGTTCGTCGCCAAGCTGGAGCAGCCGCGCGCCGTCTGGCTGATGGTCCCGGCCGCCGTCGTCGACTCGTCGCTGGAAGAGCTGCTGCCGCTGCTGGACGAGGGCGACATCGTGATCGACGGCGGCAACTCGTACTACCGCGACGACATCCGCCGCGCCAAGCAGGTGACCTCAGCTGGCATGCACTACGTCGACGTCGGCACCTCCGGCGGCGTCTTCGGCCTCGAGCGCGGCTACTCGCTGATGATCGGCGGCGACGACGCTGCCGTCGAGCGCCTCACGCCGGTCTTCAAGACGCTCGCCCCGGGCGTCGACGCCGCACCGCGCACGCCCGGCAAGGACGGCGAGCTGCAGGCGGGCGAGGAGGGCTGGCTGCATTGCGGTCCGTCCGGCGCCGGCCACTTCGTGAAGATGGTCCACAACGGCATCGAGTACGGCATGATGGCCGCCTACGCCGAGGGCCTCAACATCATCAAGAACGCCGACATCGGCAGACTCGACCACGACAAGGACGCCGAGACGGCGCCGCTGACCGATCCCGAGGCGTACCAGTACGACATCGACCTGCCGGCCGTGACCGAGGTCTGGCGCCGCGGCTCGGTGATCGCCTCCTGGCTGCTGGACCTGACCGCGATCGCACTGCACGAGTCGCCCGACCTGGCCGAGTTCTCCGGCCGCGTGTCGGACTCCGGCGAGGGCCGCTGGACGGCGCTCGCCGCCGTCGAGGAGGGCGTCCCGGCGCCGGTTCTCACGAGCGCGCTCTACAGCCGCTTCGCCTCGCGCGACCTCGACCTCTACGCGAACAAGGTCCAGTCCGCGATGCGCAGCCAGTTCGGCGGCCACCACGAGAAGAGAGCGTGACGGTGAGCGCAGCCGCTGAATCCGCCGACGCGCTCGTCTTCTTCGGCGCGACCGGCGACCTCGCGTACAAGCAGATCTTCCCGGCGCTGCAGTCGATGATCCGCCACGGCCGGCTCGACGTCCCGATCGTGGGCGTCGCGAAAGCCGGCTGGACGCTGGAGGACCTGCGCAGACGCGCGCACGACTCGCTCAGCGAGCATGGCGGGGTCGACGAGGCCGCGTACGCCAAGCTCGTCGCCCAGCTCAGATACATCGACGGCGACTACGCCGACCCGCAGACGTTCGTGCGGCTGCGCGAGACGCTCGGCGACGCCTGCCGTCCGCTGCACTACCTGGCGATCCCGCCGGTGCTGTTCGGCACGGTCGTCGAGGCGCTCGGCAGATCGGGCTGCGCCGAGGAGGGCGCGCGCGTCGTGATCGAGAAGCCGTTCGGGCGCGATCTGGAGAGCGCGCTGGAGCTGAACAGAACGCTCGCGAGCGTCTTCCCGGAGCGACACATCTTCCGGATCGACCACTACCTCGGCAAGGAGCCGGTCGAGAACCTCATCTACTTCCGCTTCGCGAACTCGTTCCTGGAGCCGATCTGGAACCGCGACCACATCCGCAGCGTGCAGATCACGATGGCGGAGAACTTCGGCGTCGCCGGGCGCGGTGCGTTCTACGAGTCGGCCGGAGCGATCCGCGACGTCGTGCAGAACCACATGCTGCAGGTGCTGTGCCTGCTCGCGCTCGACCCGCCGAGCCCGAACGAGCCGGACGCGCTGCGCAACGAGAAGTCGCGCCTGATGAGCTCGATCCGCCCGCTCGCGCCCGAGGACGTCGTGCGCGGCCAGTTCGACGGCTACCACGACGAACCGGGCGTCGCGCCCGACTCGACGGTCGAGACGTTCGCGGCCGTGCGCGTCGCGGTCGACAACTGGCGCTGGGAGGGCGTGCCGTTCCTGATCCGCGCCGGCAAGCAGCTGCCGGTGACCGCGACCGAGGTGCTGGTCGAGCTGCACCACCCGCCGGAGACGATCTTCGACGCCGAGGACGACAGGCGCCGCAACACGTTCCGCTTCACGCTCTCGCCCGAGGTCGAGCTGGCGCTGCAGGCGCGCGCGAAGCTGCCCGGCGAGGAGATGGTCGGCGAGGACGTGCAGCTGATCGCGCACCACAGAAGAGCCGACGAGATGCCGCCGTACGAGCGGCTGCTGGGCGACGCGATGCGCGGCGACGCGACCCTGTTCGCGCGCGAGGACACGGTCGAGGCCGCGTGGAAGGTCGTCGCTGCCATCCTGGATGACACGACCCCCTTGCACAGATACGCGCCGGGCACATGGGGGCCGGCTGAGGCGGACCGCCTCCTGACCGACGACGACTGCTGGCACGACCCGAGAGGACCGACGACATGAGCGCCACGAGCGACCTTCACGCCCTGGGGCAGAGCCTCTGGCTCGACAACATCACGCGCGACATGCTCGGCGACGGCACGCTCGCGGCGCACATCTCCGAGCGCAACGTGACGGGCCTCACCTCCAACCCGACGATCTTCGAGCACGCCGTCTCCGCGGGCGCCGCCTACGACGACTCGATCCGCGCCTCGATCGAGGCCGGCAGAGACGGCGAGGGCGCCTTCTTCGACCTCGCGCTCGACGACATCACGCGCGCGGCCGACCTGTTCCGGCCGATCCACGACAAGACCGACGGCGTCGACGGCTTCGTCTCGCTCGAGGTCTCGCCGCTGCTGGCGCGCGACGCCGCCGAGACGATCAAGTGGGCGAAGGACCTGCACGCGCGCGGCGACCGCCCGAACCTCTACATCAAGATCCCCGGCACGCCCGAGGGCCTGCCCGCGATCGAAGAGGCGATCTTCGCCGGCATACCGATCAACGTCACGCTGCTGTTCGATCGCGAGCAGTACCTCGCGGCGGCGGACGCGTACCTGAGAGGGATCGAGCGCCGCGTCGAGGCCGGGCTGAACCCGCGCGTCGAGTCGGTCGCGTCGATCTTCATCAGCCGCTGGGACGTCGCCGTCAAGGACCAGGTCGGCGCCGAGCTGAAGAACAAGCTCGGCATCGCGGTCGTCGAGCAGGCGTACGTCGCCTACCTCGAGCTGCTCGACTCGCCGCGGATGCAGCGGCTGCTGAACGAGGGCGCGCGGCCGCAGCGGGCGCTGTGGGCGTCGACCGGGACGAAGGATCCCGAGGCGTCGGACACGCTCTACATCGAGGCGTTCGCCTCGCCGCTGACGGTCAACACGATGCCGGAGAAGACGCTGCTGGCGTTCGCCGACCACGGCAAGGTCGGCGCGCCGCTGGCGCGCGACGGCGCCGACTCGGCCGAGGTGCTGGCCGCGTTCGAGGCGGCCGGCGTCGATGTGGACGCGCTCGCGCTGCGCCTCCAGGTGGAGGGCGCCGACGCGTTCGTGAAGTCGTGGAGAAGCCTGCTCGACCAGATTGCGACCAAGAGCCAGGCGCTCACCGCCTGAGCCGGGAGAACCGACCGTGAGCACCGTCAGCGAGATCGCGGCCAAGACCGCGCCGATCTGGAGCGCCCTGGAGCGCCACCGCGACGAGCAGGGCGAGATCAGCCTGCGCGCGCTGTTCGACGCCGACCCCGGCCGCGGCGAGCGGCTCGCCGCCGAGGGCGCCGGGCTGTACCTCGACTACTCCAAGCAGCTCGTCACCGACGAGACGCTGAGACTGCTGCTGCAGCTCGCCGAGGCGGCCGAGGTCGAGGCCCGCCGCGACGCGATGTTCAGCGGCGAGAAGATCAACGTCAGCGAGGGGCGCGCGGTGTTGCACACCGCCCTGCGCGCGCCGCGCGACGCGGTGATCGAGGTCGACGGCGAGAACGTCGTGCCGGCCGTGCACGCGGTGCTCGACAAGATGGCCGCGTTCTCCGAGCGGATCCGCTCGGGCGAGTGGAAGGGCCATACCGGCAAGCCGATCAAGGCGATCGTCAACATCGGCATCGGCGGCTCCGACCTCGGCCCGGCGATGGCGACGCTGGCGCTGGCGCACTACGCGCAGCGCGACATCGTCGCGCGCTTCGTCTCCAACGTCGACGGCAACGACTTCGCCGAGAAGACGCGCGACCTCGACCCGGAGGAGACGCTCTTCATCGTCGCGTCGAAGACGTTCACGACGCTGGAGACCTTGACGAACGCCCACACCGCGCGCGAGTGGCTGCTGTCGGGTCCCGCGTTCGGCGGCGACGAGTCCGCGGTCGCCAAGCACTTCGTCGCGGTCTCGACGAACGCGGCGGAGGTGTCGAGATTCGGCATCGACACCGACAACATGTTCGAGTTCTGGGACTGGGTCGGCGGGCGCTACTCGTACCCGTCGGCGATCGGCCTGTCGGTGATGGTCGCGATCGGCCCCGACAGCTTCCGCGACATGCTCGCCGGCTTCCACGCGCTCGACGAGCACTTCCGCAGCGCGCCGCTGGCGCAGAACCTGCCGGTGCTGATGGCGCTGGTGGGGATCTGGAACAGCGACCTGCTCGGCCACGAGACGGTCGCGGTGCTGCCGTACGACCAGTACCTGTCGCGCTTCACCGCGTACCTGCAGCAGTTGGAGATGGAGTCCAACGGCAAGCACGTGCGGCTCGACGGCACGCCGGTCGAGCACGGCACCGGGACGATCGTGTGGGGCGAGCCGGGCACCAACGGCCAGCACGCCTTCTACCAGCTGATGCACCAGGGCACGAAGGTCGTCCCGGCCGACTTCATCGGCTTCAACCAGGCGCTGAACGTGCTGGGCCGCCACCACGACCTGCTGATGGCGAACCTGTTCGCGCAGGCCGAGGCGATGGCGTTCGGCCGCTCGACCGAGGAGATCGCCGCCGAGGGCGGCTCGGCGGAGCAGACCCCGCACCGTGTCACGAAGGGCAACCGCCCGACGACGACGATCCTCGCCGACAGACTGACCCCGTTCGCGCTCGGCTCGCTCGTCGCGTTGTACGAGCACAAGGTGTTCGTGCAGGGCACGATCTGGCAGATCGACTCGTTCGACCAGTGGGGCGTGGAGCTGGGCAAGAAGCTCGCCAACGCGATCATCCCCGAGCTGGAGTCTCCCGAGGCTCCGTCGCTGGCGCACGACAGCTCGACCAACGCGCTGATCACGCGCTACCGCGCGCGGCGCGGGGGCTGAGGCTTCCACTCGCGAGCCTGGACCACCGGGCTCGCGACGTAGGCCTTCCTCGGCGTGGTCCGGATCAAGCTTGTGACACTGGGACGGTAGATGTAACATCGTCGCCATGCTCGAACAGTTCGCACTTCCGGCCGCGCCCGCGTCCGCATGGGCGGCCGCGCCCGCGGAGCCGCTCGTCGGCCCGCAGCTGCGCGCGTTGATGGAGCAGATCTTCGAAGTCGGTGCGAACGGGAACGGCAAGGTCTCCGAAGGCGTCGAGCCGGCGGCTCCGTCGACGAACCTCGCAACCGCCGTCCTCGACGCCTTCGCCGCCGCCCTCGGCGGCGCCGAGCACGTCCGCACCGACGCGGCCTCGCGCGCGGCGCATGCCAACGGAATGTCCTACCTCGATCTGGTGCGTCAGCGGCTCGCAGCGCCCGTCGCCCTCCCGGACGCCGTGCTGGCGCCGGCCGACGAGGCGCAGATCGCGGCAGCACTGGGCGTCGCCGCGGAGTTTGGGATCGCGGTCGTGCCGTTCGGCGGCGGGACGAGCGTCGTCGGCGGCGTCACGCCCGCGCGCGGCGGTCTCGCGGGCGTCGTCGCGCTCGACCTCGCGCGGCTCGACGCGCTCGTCGAGTTGGACGAGATCTCGCGCACCGCGACGCTGCAGGCGGGTCTGACCGGCCCGCGCGCGGAGGAGCTGCTGCAGGCGCACGGCTTCACGCTCGGCCACGTGCCGCAGAGCTTCGAGCGCGCGACGATCGGCGGCTACGCCGCGACCCGCTCCGCCGGCCAGCTGTCGACCGGCTGGGGCCGCTTCGACGCGCTCGTCGAGCGTTTGCGCGCGGTCACGCCGACCGGCACGCTCGCGCTCGGGCGCGCGCCCGGCAGCGCCGCCGGGCCCGACCTGCGCCAGTTGCTGCTCGGCTCCGAGGGCGCGTTCGGCGTGATCACCGAGGTGACCGTGCGCGTGCGGCCGCTGCCGCAGGCGCGCCGCCACGAGGGCTGGCGCGTCGAGAGCTTCGCGGCCGGCGCCGCGCTGCTGCGCCGGCTCGTGCAGGACGGCCCGAAGCCCGACCTCGCGCGCCTGTCCGACGAGACGGAGACCGCGATGGGCGTCGCGACCGGGGGCGAGCAGGGCGAGGGCTGCCTGCTGCTGGTCGGCTGGGAGGGGGGAGCGGCCGACGTCGCGGGCCGCGCGTTCGCGACCGCCGCGCTGCTGCAGGAGGCCGGCGCGCACCCGCTCGGCGAGGAGGCTGCCGGGTCCTGGCACACGGGGCGTTTCAGAGCGCCGCGGATGCGCGACGAGCTGATCGACCTCGGCCTGCTGGTCGAGACGCTCGAGACGGCGGCCTCGTGGCGCGACCTCGAACGGGTCCACGACGTCGTCGCGGATCGGCTGCGCGGGGCGCTCGACGGCGCCCGCCCGGTCGTCGCCTGTCATGTCTCGCACCTCTATCCCGCCGGCGCTTCGCTCTACTTCTCGGTTCTCGCCAGGCGCGACAAGGAAGACCCGGTCGGCCAGTGGCAGGCCGCCAAGCGCGCCGCCACCGATGCGCTCGCCGAGCAGCACGCCACGATCACCCACCACCACGCCGTCGGCGCCGACCACGCCCCCTGGCTTGCCGCCGAGGTCGGCGACACCGGCGTCGCCCTCCTGCGCGCCGTCAAGGCCCAGCTCGACCCGGCCGGGATCATGAATCCGGGGAAGCTGCTGACGTAGTCGTCGCCTCTCGCGTCAGCCCGCGCAGAGCGAAGGTTCGCCGCTGACATCCGGCCAGCGACGGTTGAGGGCGGCTGGTCCGGGGGTACGCTGGCGCGCGTGTTGACGCGCGCATCCGAACAGTCCTCCCAGAGGCCACCGCTGTCCGTACGCGTCGCGGGCGCGCGGGATGCCGGCGGGATCGCCGGGGTGCACGTGCGGGCGTGGCAGGAGGGGTACCGCGGGCTGCTGCCCGACGAGCTGCTCGACATGCTCTCCGTCAGCGAGCGCGAGCGGCAGTGGTACGAGCGGCTCAGCGGTGCGAGTCGCGAGTGGGTCCGGACGCTCGCGGCGCTGCAGGGCGGGCGGATCGTCGGCTTCTGCTCGATCGCCGCGCCCAGCCGCGACGCCGACGCCGGGCCGCGCACCGCCGAGCTGGCAGCGCTCTACGTCGACCCGGACCGCTGGGGCGAGGGGATCGCCGACGCCCTCATGCATGCGACGCTGGAGCTGCTCGTTGCCAGCCGCGGGCGCTGGGAGGCGCTGACGCTTTGGATGTTGGAGGGCAACGCCCGCGCGCTCGCCTTCTACAGACGCTACGGCTTTGCCCCCGACGGCGTGCGCCGCTCCGACGGGCTGACCGGACCGAGCGGCCAGCCCATCCCAGCGCCGCACCAGCGCTTGTGGGCGGCGCTGCCGTAGGGGGCGCGCCTCTCGGGCATCAGCGCTGCTCACTGCCGCTCAGCGGCGTCACCACCTCCATTCTCCGCGCAAACCGCTCCCACACGAGCGCCCCGACCAGCAGGGCGAAAGCGGCGAGGCGGGTCTCGCGGCGGCGCAGCGCGATTCCGGCCGCGAGGCCGCCCGATCCGTACGGCCGCGGCGTGGCGGATTCGCAGCGCGGCGAGCATCAGGCCGGTCGAGAGCACCGCGGCGAGCCCAGTTCGTGCGAGCGGCCCGAACCAGCCGTTGGAGAACGCCATCCCGGCGAGCAGCGCGAGCGCGAGCACGAGCGCCGCACCACCGGTCCACGCGATCAGCCGTCCGCCGACGAGCGCCTCCGCTCCAGGCTCCGTCTCGTTCCCCGTCATGGCTCTCCCCATCTGTCGACCATTGGTCAGCAAGCTCATGGCGGGGCAAGCTAGCATCGTTGTCGACCATTGGTCGACAACTTGTCGGCCGTTGGTCAGCAGTCTGGCTGCCGGCGGTCGGGAAACTGCCGACCGACGGTCGACACGGTTGGTAGGATCGATCGCGTGCCGCCCCGCGCCTATCGCCGGTTGGAGAGCGACGAACGCCGCCGGCTGCTCGTCGAGCGCGCCACGGCGCTGTTCGGCGAGTACGGCTACGAAGAGCTGTCGATGGCGCGCATCGCGCGCGAGGCGGGGATCTCGAAACCGCTGCTCTACCACTACTTCCCGGGCAAGAAGGCGCTCTTCGCGGCGGCCGTGCAGAGCGCCGGGGAGGAGCTGCGACTGGCGACGGAGCCGGATCCCTCCAGGCCGCCCGCGGAGCAGTTGGCGGCGAGCCTGCTCGGCTTCCTCGAATGGATCGACGCCCGCCGCGCGGCGTATGCGAAGCTCCTGCGCAGCCTCGCGGTCGCGGAGGTGCGCGAGCTGGTCGACAGCGTGCGCGAGGAGACGGTCCGGCGGATCCTCTCCGGGCTCGGCAGAGCGAACGGGGGAGAACGCCCCGCCGCGCGCGCGGCCGTGCAGGGCTGGCTGTGGTCGATCGACGGCGCCTGTCTCGCCTGGATCGAGGATGAGTTGGCGCTGACGCCGGCCGAGATGCAGGGCGTCCTGCTGGGATCGCTCGGCGGCGCGCTGATGGGCGCGGGCGCGTCGCTTCCGGTGGAGCCTCTCCAAGCGCCGACCCGGCCGTCTTCGGCGGCTCCAGACGGCAGAGCTACGGCCTGATCGGGCCGGTCACCCTGCTGGCGTACGGTCAGGCGACGCGGCCGCGCCGCTGAGGAAGCGCGATCGGGCCTCGCCGCGCTCGCGGCGCGGCCCGATGCCGCGTAGCATCGAGGCCGTGAGCGCGGAGACGACCCCGAGACTGCTGGAGCATCTGCTCGCGACCGACGGCGAGGCGCTCGGCGACGTCTCGACATGGCTGCACGACGCCGTCGCAGACGTCGGCGAGCTGCGCTGGGATCAGGTCACGCGCGCGGTCATCCTGCCGTTCAGCCAGGAGCCGTTCGGGGCGGGCGGGATCGAGCCCAGACACCTGCGCCGCACGTGGCTGTACGACGAGTACGAGCTGCCGTTGCTGGCCTGCCGGCTGATCGTGCACGGCGCCGGCAGACCGCGCTCGCGCGACCCGTTCGAGAACAGGGCCGTCGATCTGCTGGGGATCATCCACTACCCGGCGATCGACGCGCTGCGGATCGACCTCAGCGACGGCGGCTGGCTGGAGCTGCCGGTCAGCTCGGTCTTCGTCGAGCTGGAGGTGACGAGCCGAATTGCGGCGACCGTCCGTCGCCGGATCGGCCGTTGGATCCCGTACAGCTCGACGTTCGCGGCCCGCGAGGACCGCTAGCGAGGGGACCGGCCGGCTAGCGCAGGTCGGCGGTGCTGCTCTGGAGCTCGCGCGCGTCGCGCAGGTCCAGGCGCGGGGAGGCGCAGGCTTCGTCATGGCAGACGACGGTGCCTTCGACGCCGGAATGGAAGTGCACCGGCTCCGGGCGCGTGCTGTTCTCGAAGAGACGAGTGAATGCGGACTTGATGAGAGAAGCCATGTTGCTTTCTTTGTTCGAGGAGTGCTGGTGCACCACCCAAGCTACGGACGATCCACCGCCCGCTGTGTGAGTCGCCGCACGATGGATGTGTGACAGTGGCACGCGTGGCGGTTCGGCGGGTTTCCTACAGTGGAGGGACCACCGTGTCCCCGCCCGCGCGCGACATCGCCGACGACGACGATCGCCTCACGCCAGCCGAGCGTGTGCTGCGCCGCCGTACCGACGCGCTCAGCGGCAGAGCGCTCTCGTCGACTGCGCGCCAGGCGCAGCGGACGATCGAGGGCTACCTGACCGGCGGCAACCCGCCGCGCTGGATGGAGCGCGTCGGCGAGATCGACGCCGGCATAGCGCGGGTGAGGCGAGAGCTGGCGGCCGAGCATCGCGCGCTGCGCCACAGCTGCGGCGACGACGCCGACGAGTTCGCGCGCCGCTGGCGCGAGCACGTCCACAGCCGCGACTTCCACGAGTTGAACGCGCTGATCCGCCAGCACAACGAGTGGTATCCGGTCGAGCGCAACCTCCCGGTCGACCCCCGCACGGGCGAGTACGTGGCGACCCACGGCCGCTCTCACCTGCGCCCGTTGCTGGGACCGGGGTGGGCGCTGGAGCAGTTCCCGGCGAGCTGACCGGCCGGCGCGGGCGTTCCCGCCGACCGCCGCGCGCCGCTCCCGCCGCGCGCGCTCAGAGATCGACGACGCGCAGCTCGGGGCGGCGCTGCTGCAGCTGCTCCGCGACGACGCGGCGGTGGCAGCCGGACGGCTCGGCTTCGAGGCACAGCAGCGCGGTCGCCGGCGCGCTGCCGCTCAGCTCCTCGGCGAGCGCGTCCAGCTCCTGCGCCGCGGTCTGCTCGACGTGCGCGCGGAACGCGTCGGCCGCCTGGCGCACCGCGCCGGTGCGGAAGAGCGGGCGGATCTCCGGCGGCGTGCCGAGCGTGCGGCGGTGCTCGTAGGCGATGCCGCCCTCGCCGAGCCGCGCTCCGAGCTTCGTCTTCGACATCCCGGGTTTGCGTGACTGCGCGCGGAAGCGCACGTCGATCACCCGCTCGACGCCGGCGGCCTGCAGCTCCGCGACGAGCGCGTCGGGCGCCATCCGCTCGTAGCCGATCGTCCAAATCGTGGGCATCCGTTCCAACGTATCCGATCCCGGCCAGGCTGCCGCGTCTATCGCCGCGCTTGTACGATTCCCGCATGATCTCGTTCCTGCTGCGCCTCTTCGCGATCGTCGCCTTCGTCGTGCTGGGGATCGTCTGGGCCTCGGAGCGGACCGAGACGCTCGCGCTCGTGTGGGCCGCGTCGCTCGCGCTCGTCGCCATGTCGGCGGTCTGGGCCGACCTGGAGCCGCGCTCGCGCCCGACGCTGAGCGGCCTCTGGGATGCGCTCCCGAGCCCGTCGCAGAACCCCGACGACTACCGCTGACGCGCCCGGCGCGCCGCGCTCCGGTGAGCACGCCGCTGATCCGCCGCGGCGCGATGTCCCTTCGTCGTCGCCGTCGCGCGGGCGGCCCGGTACTGTCCGGCTGACGATGACCGACACCGATCCGCTCGAGCAGCTCTCCTCCGAGCAGCTCCACGACCTCGCCGTCAGACACGCGCGCCACCACCTCGACGTCGCCTTCTTCTGGCGCCTGCTGAAGGTGCTGCCCGCGGCCGAGGCGGCCGCCGGCGAGCTCGAGGAAGCGGACGCCGACCTGCAGTCGATGGTTTCCCACATCGACGACGTGACCGAGTCCGGCAGAGGCGAAGTCGCCGAGCTGCTGCGCCCGTTCTACCTCGACTACCTGCGCGAGCACAAGGTCAACGCGGGCTGAGGCGGGCGCCGGCTCGCTCGCCGTCGCGCGTCGACGCCGAACGAGTGGCCGCCGCTGAGCAAGCTGACGTGAGGTCGCGCGGGCGGTGGGCCGCTCAGCGCTCCAGCACGTCGAGCGTCCACGCGTCGTCGCGGCCGGGCGTCTCGGCCAGCTCCGCGTCGAGGCCGGCGGACAGCACGATCGCGAGCACGTCGGCCGGGCGGCGCGGTGCTCTGGCCGCCAGCAGCAGCTCGCGCGCGACGCGGCCGCGCGTGTCCTTCGCCATGTGCGAGATCACCTGGCGGCTGCCGCCGGGCTTGAGCTTGAACGCGCGCACCTCCACCCGCGGCGCGTGCGCCGGGCGCCAGACGGCCGCGTAGCCGCCGGAGCGGCAGTCGACGACCAGCTCGCCGCGACGGTCATGCGACGCAAGCGCCTGCGCGACCAGCGGTCGCCATGCGGCGGCGAGCGTGCCGAGCCCGTCCACGCGCGCATCGATCGGCAGCTTGTACGCCGGAATGCGGTCGGCGAGCCCGGTCATGCCCCACAGCCCGCTCGCGACGAGCACGTTCGCCCGCGCCCGCCGCTTCGCCGCGGCCGGCAGGGATCCATGGTCCAGCCGGGCGTAGAGCACGCCGCTGTAGACCTCCGCGGCGGGAGCGGTCGGAGCGCTGGCGAGCGCAGGATCGACAGCCTCGATCAGCCGCCCGCGCAGCGGACCGAGCGTCTCGGCGAAGGAGAGCGCCGCGAGGTCGACGGTCGACCGCCGCGCGGACGGAGCGGTCTTGCCCTCGGAGGGCGGAAGCAGGAGCAGCATCGCACCACGCAGCCTGCCACGCGCGGCGCCGCGATGCCGTCCGCTGCGGACCGCCGCGCCGCGCCCACTCGAGCACCGGCACCTTTTGGTCGTCAGGCGACCAAGAAGTGCCGCTGCTCTGGCTCCAGCGCCACGATCGCGCTCGCCTCGAGCGCCGATCGGTCGCCGCAGGGCAGCGACGCCCACACGCGGAAGCCACCGTCGGGCGTCGGCTCGGCCCGCAGCGCGCCGCCGAGCAGGCGCGCTCGCTCGCGCATCCCGTCGATCCCGCGCCGCGCGCCCGCGCCCCGAACGCGCGACCGCGCGAGCGGGGCATTGCGGACTTCGACAACCAGCGCAATCTCTTCGACCACGACCCGCACCTCCACCGCCGCGCCGGCGGCGTGCTTGCGGGCGTTCGTCAGCGCCTCCTGGGCGATGCGGCAAGCGCACGCAAGCACGTCGGGCGGGACGCCGTCCAACTCGGCCCGATCGAGCACGAGGCTGACGCGCTGGCCGGCGCGGCGGGCGCCGGCGACGACGGCGTCGAGGTCCGCCAGCGGCGATTCGCTCGGCCCCGGCTCGTCGCCGGCCCGCAGCGTTGCGACCAAGCGCGCCAGCTCGACACGCGTCGCCGCGACCGCGTCGTCGAGATCGTCGAGTGCTTGGCGGGCGCGGGCCGGGTCGCGCGGGAGCGTGACGCGCGCGCCGGCCGCGAGCAGGCCGATCAGCGAGATGCCGTGCGCGACGACGTCGTGCAGGTCGCGCGCGACGCTGCGGCGCTCGGCGTCGACCGCCGCGCGCAGCCGTTGCGGCGCGGCGGCGACGAGCAGCAGTTGGTCGCGTCGCAGCCCGCGTGCGAGCCGCGAGCTGCCGCGCACGTACCAGCCGGCGATCCAGCCGATCGCGACGACGCAGGCGGTCAACGGCAGGTCGGTCGGCGCACCCGTCTCCGCGACCCACGACCCGACCGCGACGAGCGAGCAGACCGCCACGACGACACCGCCGGCGACCGCGCGCCGCGCGCTCCCGGCGGAGGTCGCCGCGGCATAGGACGCGAACACGATCACGGCCATCAGCGACAGCCCGCCGTTCGGCATCCAGCCGAGCAGGGCGCGCGCGAGCAGACCGCCGCCCGCGAGCACGCACGCGGTTGCGAACCCGGCGCGGCTGCGCAGCAGCAGGAGCGGCAGCACGATCAGCACGATCCCGCTGACCCACCCGATCGCGCGGCCGTCGTTGAGCAGCTGCTCCAGCGCGACCGTCGCCGACGCGAGCGCGGCGGCGGCCACGTCGCCCGCTGCGAGGAGCCGCGTGCGACCCGCTCGGCTGCCCGCCGGCGCCGTGGGCGTGACGAATGCGGCGTGAGCGGGCGACACAGCGTGCGGCTGCTCCTCGGCGCGCAGGAGCTGGAGCACCCGCCGCAGCTCCTCCAGCGCGCTCGTCGTCACGCCTGCGATCGAGCCGAGCAGCGACCGTGCCCGGGCCGCGTCCGCGGCGTTTCCGCCGCCGACCTCGTCTCCGAGCCGCTCCCGCGCGGCCGACGCGAGCTGGGCGATCTCGCTCAGGTCGCGCGTCACGATCGCGTGCAGCTCGCCCGCGATCCGGCGGCGTTCGGCGGCGAGGTCGATGCGCAGGCGGTGTGCCTGCTCGCTCCCGCAACTGCTCGCCTGCGCCGCGGCGCGCTCGGCCTCCTCGCGCCGCAGCCGCACCGCGAGCCCGGCGCTCAGCGCGAGCAGTTGCATCACGAGGAACGCGATCATGTCGTGCGGCGTGACCGCCACCTCGCGCTCGATCAGCGGGAAGAGCGGCGTGAGGGAGATCAGCGCGGCGACCGCGAGCACCGCACGATGGCGCGGTTGCCCGTAGGCCGCGACCGCGAAGACCGCGACCGCGATCCCCTGCAGCGGCGTCACGGCCTGGAACGGCAGGAACGTCACGAGGCTGTCGAGCACGAACGCGGCCGCCGCCCAGGCGGCGACGGCGAACGGGAAGCGGTGGCGCAGCGCGAGCGGCGCGGTCGCGGCGAGCGCGAACGCGAGCCGCGCCCCGACGGGCCACGTGCTCGGGATCAGCGACGCCTCGGCGACGGCCCATACCAGCAGACCGGCCGAGAACGCAACCTCCAGCCTCGACCCGAGCAGCCGCTTCACCGCACCGACGGTACCGGCGCCGAACGCCCGCGCCAGCCCGTGAGGGACTGGGCGAGGGAGTTCCCCCACGCGCCCGCCCGCGCCCGCCCGCCCCCGCCCGCGCCCGCCCGCGCCCGCCCGCGCCCGCCCGCAGCTCGACGCGCTCGTCGACGACGGCGGTGCCTGGCACTGGACCGGGTCCGCTGC
>NZ_JAUTDO010000019.1 GCF_030646165.1 Conexibacter sp. CPCC 206217
CGGGTGGTCGAGCGGGAAGCCGTAGGAGCGCGGGTGGTCGCCGACGTCGTCCAGGCGCAGCGGCTCGGGGTCGCTGATCAACACGCCCAGCACGCCGCGCCCGCGCGGCAGGTCGCCGATCGCTGCGTGCGCGGCGGGGTCTATCCCGACCGTCAGGAACCGCTCCAGCTCGGTGCGGCTCTCGTCGAGGATCCCGAGCGCGGCGTATCTGGCGCCCGTCAGCGCGCGCGCCTCGTCGAGCACACGCTGCAGCAGCGTCTCCAGTTCCAGCTCGGAGACGACCGAGCGTCCGACTTCGAGGATCCGGCTCAGTCGCTGGCGGTCGAGCATCGCGCGCCAACTCTACGGCCCGTGCGCATCCGTTGTTTCCACGGAATCGCTCTGCGGCAGAGACACGATGGAGCGAGGCGTGCGGCCGCGTAGCGTCGAGCACTCGACCGGCCCGGCCCGTCCGGTCTGGCCCACGACCGCGAAATCGCCCGGAGAACAACAATGCGCAAGATTCTGATCGGCTACGACGGCTCCTCCCACGGCGACGACGCGCTCGCGCTCGGGCGGGTCCTGGCAGAGGCCGCCACCGACCCGCAGGTCGTCGTCGCGACCGTCTACGACGCGCTGATACCGAAGAACACGCAGGGCGAGCCGAGCCTGCGCGAGGAGCGTCTGCGCGACGAGGCGCAGCAGACGCTCCTGCAGGCGCGCGCCGCGTGGCCGGAGCTGAACGAGGCCGCCTTCCAGGCGCTGCGCGCGACCTCGCCGAGCGCCGGGCTGCACCGGGCCGCGGCCGACGACGACTTCGACGTGATCGTGCTCGGCTCCAGCCACCGCCACGGCCTCGGCCGCATCTGGGCCGGCAGCGTGACCGAGCAGACGCTCGCGGGCGCCCCGCGCGCGGTCGCCGTGGCGCCGCCCGGATACGCTGCGAAGACGGCGGAGACGACGCGTCTGCGCCGCGTCGGCGTCGCCTACGACGGCTCCGTCGAGGCGGTCCACGCGCTTGACCTCGCCGCCGAGCTGGTCGATGGCGGCGACGCGACGGTCGTCGCGATCGACGTCGTCGACACGGTCGGCCCGCCGCTGACCGGCGGCTACGGCTACGGCAGCTTCGTCGGCGACATGCGCGACCTGGCCGATCGCAACCTCGCGGCTGCGCGCGTCGCGCTGGAGCAGCACGGGATCGAGCGGGTCGAGCTGGAGCGGCCGGAGGGCGGCCCGGCGCGCGATCTGATCGCGGCGAGCGAGCGGCTGGACCTGCTGCTGCTCGGCTCGCGCAGCCACGGGCCGGCGCTGCGGCTGCTGCTGGGCAGCGTCAGTGCGCGCGTGGTGCGGGAGGCGGCGTGCCCGGTGCTGCTGCATCCGCGCTCGGCGGATCCGCGCTGACGGCGAGGCCGAAGCTCTCGATCAGCCGTCGCAGCCCCGTCGCGAACAGCTCCTCGTCGCGCGCGGGGTCGACGGTCGAGAGGTCGATCACGGCATCGACCGCGCGGCGCATCGGCTCGCTCGAGTGGCTCGCGTCCTCGGCGTCCGGCGTCGACCTGAAGCGCGCGCCCGTGGTGTTGAACTCCAGCTCGTCGTTGGCGATCAGGCGGTTGGCGGCGAACGTGACGGAGCCGAGCGTGAGCGACGCGTAGGTGTGGAAGCAGGCGGTCGCCGCCTCATCCTCCAGGCCGAGCCGCTCCATCACGCTCGCTATCAGCGCCAGCACGTTCGCCAGCAGCCCGGTCGTCGCGTGGCTGGCGGCGACGTAGGGGGCGATCCGGTAGTGCCGCAGGAACGCTTGGCGCGTCACCAGCCCAGCGGTCACGAGCACCTCGACCGGGTCCGCTGTGAACGGGTCGGCGATCTCCGCCAGCAGCGCGGCTGTCGCCTCCTGCCAGACGAGGTCGACGCCCGCCGTGTAGATCGCCGCGCGCGACGGATAGTGGTGGTAGATCGCCGACGGCGCGACGTCGAGCGCTCTCGCGAGGTGGCGGATGCTCGGTGCGGTCGCGCCCGCGTCGAACTGCCGCAGCACTTCCGCGGCGATCTCCTCCGGCGTGAGGTGCGTTCTGCGGTTGCGTGGAAGCCGGGTCATGGCGCGTCCCCCTGACCGTACCGTACGTCGTGTGGTTCGGATGTCCGCGCGCGCTGGACAGACGTTCCGGCACACGCGAGCGGCCGCTGCGAACCGCCGACGCGCGCTGACGGTCATCTCCTCCCGACTGGATGAAGACGCGCGCGCCGTGCGCTGTCATGCTTTGGCGCAGTTGCGAGCGCCGCGGGCGCTGCAGGACGGAGGAGCCGATGGAGACGTCGTTGGAGATCCGAGAGGCACCGGCCGGCGCCGGCGACAGTCCACTGCGCTCCTTGTTCGGCCTGGGCGGCACGCTCGCCGGCATCGCGCTGCGGCCGGTGAAGACGGGCGTCGCCGCTGGAGCGTGGGCCGAGCGCGAGCTGCGCGGGGCGGCGGTGCGGGCGGACCGCGAGCTGGGCGGGCCGGCTGCGCGCCGGGAGCTGCGCGACGCCGCCGCACGGCGCGGCGGCGCGGCTGCGCTCGCGCTCGTCGACGCGCTGCTGAGATCGGCCGTCGCGGCCGAGGTCGTCGAGCGCGTGCTCGCGAGCGGGCTCGCGCGGCGCAGCGTCGCGACCGCGTTGAGCGGGCCGCTGGTGGAGGCGGCGGCGGAGGACGTGACGCGCTATGCCGTCGCCGAGCGCGTCGCGGACGAGCTGTTCGCGGCCAACACGATCGACGGCCTGCTCGACCGTGCGCAGGCGGTCGACCTGCCGCGCCACGTCGCCGAGCGGCTGCTCGCCGACGGCCTGCTGGAGCAGACGGTCGCGCGCGTGCTGGACGGGCCGGAGCTGGAGCGCGCGGTCGCGTCCGCGCTCGACAGCGCCGCGATGGAGCGGCTCGTCGTGCGCGTGATCGACAGCAGACTGCTGACCGAGGCCGTCCAGCAGCTGCTGCTGACCGACGAGCTGTGGCTGATCGTCGACGAGATCGCGCGCAGCCCGTCGGTCGCGGACGCGATCACGCGCCAGAGCGCCGGCTTCGTCGACGAGCTGGCCGACGGCGTCCGCACCCAGTCGCGCAGCGCCGACACGTGGCTGGAGTCGCGCGTGCGCAACGTCTTCGGCCGCAGACAGCGCGCGCAGCCGGGCGAGGGATGAGCGGGCACGTCAGCGGCGCGGGCGACCGACCAGCGCGCGGCAGCGCCGGCGCCACCGGTCCGCCGGCCGCCGGCGGCCCGAGGGAGCCGACGGGCACCGCCCCGCACCCGTCCGCGGCCGCCCATGCCCGCCTCAGCGCCGCCGCGACCGCCACTCCGATCCCCGTCGCGCCCTACTACGAAGGGCTGATCACGCGCGCGATCGCGTTCACCGTCGACGCGGCGATCATCAACGCCGTCGCGGTCGCGGTCGGCGCGGCCGTCGGGCTGTCGCTGTCGGCGCTGTCGATCCCCGACAGCGCCAAGGGCGGGCTGCTCGGCCTCGGCGGCTTCGTCTACCTGCTGTGGTCGGTCTCGTACTTCGTCGGCTTCTGGTCGGCGACCGGCCAGACGCCGGGCAACCGGATGCTCGGGATCCGCGTCGCCCGCGCCGCGGACGACGACAGCACGCTGCGACCCAGCCGCGCCCTGCTGCGACTGATCGCGCTGACGCTGTGCGCGATACCGCTGCTGATCGGCTTCCTCCCGATCCTCTTCAACGACCGCCGCCGCGGCCTGCACGACATGGTCGCGGGCAGCGTCGTCGTCGCGGGCCCGGTGCACGCGATGACGCGCGACCGTCCGCCCGGGGGCTAGCCCCCGGGCGGACGGTCGCGCCGGCGGCAGCGTCGTCGTCGCGGGAGCGGCCCGGAAGGGCGCCTAGACGCCCTCCCGCGCCTCGATCTCACCGGCCGCCGCGGCCTCGGCCAGCGCCGCGTGATCGCGCTCGTTCTGGTCCGCGTACGCCGCGGCGAAACGGGTGATCGCCCGGTCGAACTGAGCGCCGGAGCCGAGGTAGGAGGCGATCGCGACGCGGTCGCCGGTGCGCGCGTGGGCGCGGGCCAGCGACCAGCCGCACACGCGCACGTAGGCGGGGAACGCCGTCGCGGTCATCCGCTCGACGTCGCCGGACAGCTTCCAGTCCCACAGCTGGCGCACGTAGAAGTCGCGCGTGGCGCCGTCGAGTCCGGTCGCGCGGTCCCAGCCGAGGAAGATGTCGCTGGCGGCCTGCATCAGCCGCTGTCCCTCGACGACACGGCGGCCGCGCTCCTCGTACTCGCTGGCGCCGACGTGCGGCTCGAGCACCGACGCGTCGGCCTCCTTGGCCTGCAGCACGAGCGGGTCGGCGCCGTCGCTGCCCTCCAGCAGGGTCACCCAGGCGCGCGTGCCGACGCTGCCGACGCCGACGACCTTGCGCGCGAGGTGGACGTATCTGTAGCCGGCGAGCAGGTGGGCGTGATCGGGGCGCAGGCTCTGCGAATAGGAGGCGATCAGCCCGTTCATCCACTCGGCCGTGTGGACGGCCTCCTGCGCCGAGACCAGCTCCTCGATCGGCACCAGCAGCGGCGGCTCGCTGAGGAACCGCAGCCGTCCGTCGACGACGTGCGTCAGCTTCGTCAGCGCGCGTGCGCTGTCCTTGCGACGGGCCTTCACGGCGGCTCTCCGCAGCGTCGCGACGTCCTTGCCGGCGATGTCGGTGCCGTAGCGCGCTCTCAGCTGGTCGAGGTCCATCCGCGCGTACCAGACGGCGAGGTTGCCCTCGGCGGCGAATTCGCGCATCGCGACGCGGTACTCGCGCACGGCCGCCTCGACCACGTCCGTGCGCGCATCCGCGGACAGCCCGCGCTCGCGGCCGGCGATCTCCGCGCTCGCCGCCATCCGCTTGACGTCCCACTCCCACGGCCCCGGCAGCGTCTCGTCGAAGTCGTTGATGTCGAACACCTGGCGGCGGTCGGGCGCCGCGAAGCCGCCGAAGTTGGAGATGTGCGCGTCGCCGCACGCCTGCACCGTGAAGCCCGAATCGGGCGTCGCGGCGAGGTCGGCGGCCATCACCGTCGCGGCGCCGCGGTAGAACGCGAACGGCGACGCGAGCATCCGCCCGTGGCGGATCGGGACCAGCTCCTGCAGGCGATCCGCGGCCTGCGCGGACAGCTGCGCGACGGGATCGGCGCGGTCGGGCGCGGGCGCCCACTCGCCGTGCGAGGAGCGCGGGACGACGGCGCGGGCGGCCTTCCCGCGCTCCGCCGACTCCCGTGCCGTCAGCCGCTCCCGCCGCGTCGGCGCGCTCATGTCGGCAGCACGCGCTCCCCGGCCGCGACGAGGTCGGACGGGTGCAGCCATTCGTCGGCGAGCGCCTCGCCGCCGGCCTCGCGGATCGCGTCGCGCAAGCCGATCGCCCAGCGGTGCTCGATGATCGCGATCGCCGCGCTGCTGCCGGGCGGGATCGTGTCGGCGACGAACCAGACGTCGTCGCCCAGCGGCGTCTCGCCCGCCGCGGCGGCCTCCGCGCCGGCGAGCGCGCCGACCTCGGCGCCCTCTTCGCCTGCGGCGCCGAGCCCGACCAGCGCGCCGGCGAGCGCGCCCAGCTCGATCGACTCGTCGGTCGTCAGGTCGCTCGTCTCGATCACCGCGGTCTCGCCGTTCTCGTCCTTCTGGACGAACAGCAGGTCGACGAGCCGGATCACGTCGTGCTCGCGCAGCCGCCGCAGCTCTTCGAGGATCGCGCCGGTGAATCTGCCCTCCTCGAAGCCGACGACGAGGATCTGCATCGGTCCAAAGCTCATGCTCTCACGCTCCCTGAAGCAGCTTCTGCTTCTGCCCGTCGAACTCGGCCTGCGTCAGCACACCGGCGTCCAGCAAGCTTTTCAGCTGCGTCAACTGGCCGGCGACGTCGACGACCGGGGCGGGCCCCGCGGCGGGCGCGGGCGCCGCTGCTGCGGCCGGCGCGGCGGCCGGCGCCGCCTGCGGCTGATTCTCCAGCTGCTCGATCCGGGCCTCTTGGTCGCTCTCCTGCTGCTTGCGTCCCTGCGCGTGCCTTCCTGCCACGTAGGCGCCGCCGCCGACCATCGCGGCGCGCATCAGTGGCCTCCTTCGCATCAGCGGCATGCACTGCTCCTTCGTCGCGCGTTTCAGGTCGACCGACTACAGCGCGCGCGCCGCCGCGGCGCATCACCCGGAACGGGTGAGGAGGTCGGCCTCAGGCCCGTCGCGCACCCGGTCCGGGCGTGTCGACGCCCTCGATCTCGTGGTCGAGCGCGAGCGCGAGGCGCGGGGCGGCGTCGACGAGGCGGGCGGCGCCGACCGCAGGGCCGACGGCGAGCAGCACGGCGGCGAGCTGCTCGTCGCCGGCGCCCGCCGCGCGCGCCCGCTCGACCGCCACGCGGCAGGAGGCGACGGCCGCGCCGACCGCCAGCAGCGCGGCGAGGCGGACGAGCGCGACGGTCCGCTCGTCGAGCGGCACGTCGACGCGGGCGGCGTCGCGCGGCGCGTCGGCGATCGCCGATCGCACGACCTCCTCGTCATTGAGCGCGAGTCGCCGCAGCAGCTCGTCGGTCTTCACCAGAAGCCCACTTCCCGGGCGGAGCGCCGCCGTTCGCCGTTCGTCGGTCGAGCGTAGGGCGGCCGGTCGCCGCGGGCATCCTCCCAACGGGATGACGGGAGCGGCTCAGCCGCCGACGAGCCCGATCTGCGTCGCGCGCGCGACGGCCTCCGAACGCGACGAGGCGTCGAGCTTGCGGTAGACCGCGTGCGCCTGCGTCTTGACCGTGTTGGCCGAGACGTGCAGCCGCGCGCCGATCTCCCGGAACGACAGGTGGCTGGGCAGGAAGCGCAGCACGCGCAGCTCCGCGATCGTCAGTGCCGCGGGACCGCTGACGGCGCCGATCGCGAAGCTGTCGGCGCACTCCCACGCCGCGTCCAGCCGCGCCCGCAGCCCGCTCGCGTCGTGCAGCACGCGCAGCAGCCGGCCGGCGCGCTGCAGCTGCACCCGCGCCGCCGCGGCGTCGCTCAGCCGCAGCAGCGCATGCGCGAGCGCGAGCCGCGTCTCGGCCGCGAACCAGGGCGCGGGATCGGGCAGCGCGGCGAGCAGCCGCTGAGCGCGATCGGCATCCGCGCGCGCCTGGACGACCGCGTCGGGGCGCCCGCTCGTCGTGGGTGGTGCGACCGGTGCGTCCGCGCGCATGCATGCGGCCACGGCGTACGCGAACGCGCCGTGCGGATCGTCGGCGAGACCGCCGGCTTCGAGCTCGTCGACGGCCGTGCTCGCGAGCCGCAGCGCCTCCGCTCGGTCGCCCGCTTCCAGTTCGGTCATCGCACGCAGCGCGAGTCCGCACGCGCGCACCAGCGGGAGCGCGACGGCCTGTCTGCGCGCCGCGCGCTCGATCCGCGCCTGCGCCTGCTCCGTCTCGCCCAGCAGCCGCAAGGCGGCCCCTTCGAGCAGCTCCGCGACCACGTGCGCCGGATCGTCGGCCGCGGCCAGCTCGCGCGCATTCGCCGCGTCGGCCGACAGACGTCGAGCATTCCCGCGTCCGAGACCGGCCCGGACGAGCGCGAGCCCACCTCGCAGAGGGCGATCGGTCGCATCGACCGCGCGTGCGCCCAAGGCACGCTCGGCCGCATCCGCCCATCGCTCGGTCGCGTCGCGGTCGCCGGCGGCGAGGCGCTCGACGGCAGCGGAGAGCGCCAGGGCCGGGTCGGCGGCGAGGCGGTCGTCGTCGCAGCGAGCGATCCACGCGGCCAGCTCGCGGCCGCGCCCGGCGGCGGCGTAGGCGGGCGCGAGGCTCCACAGCAGCTCGCCCGCGCGCGCCGAATCCACACCAAGCGCGTGGTCGAGCGCGCGCGGAACGTCGTGCTCGCGCATGTGGAACACGGCCGCGCGGGCGTGCAGCGCCGGCACCAGCTCCGGCTCGCGGCGGCGCAGTTGCGCGCGCAGCATCTGCGCCAGCAGCGGGTGCGGGCGGAAGCGCCGTTCGCCGCGGTCGAGCGGCGTCAGCGGGACGCCGCCGCGGGCGAGCGACCGCAGCAGCTCGCCCGACTCGCGCCGCTGCAGCACCGCGTCGCACAGCGGCCCGGACAGCTCGCCAAGCAGCGAGCAACGGCGCAGGAACGCGACGTCGGCAGGATCGAACGCGGCGAGCAGCGTGTCGCTCAGGTAATCGGCGACGAATCCGTCGGCGCCGTCGAAGCGGGTGCCCGACCGGTCGGCGCCAGCCGTCGCCCCCAGCGCGAGCGCGGCCAAGCGCAGGCCCGCCGGCCATCCCTCGCAACGCTCCAGGGCAGCCGGGTCCGTCGCGACGCCGGCCGCCTCGAGCAGTTGCTCCGCTTCCAGGTCGGTCATCGCGAGATCGCTCGCACCCAGCTCCAGCAGGCCGCCCTCGACGCGCAGCAGGCCGAGCGGGAGCGCCGGTTCGCCGCGTGTCGCGACGACCACGTGTGAGCCGTCCGGCTGCCACGCCGCGACGTCGGCGAGCAGCGCGAGGCCGCTCGCGTCGCGCAGCACACGCGGGTCGTCGAGCACCAGCACGCGGGCGCCGCGTGCCGCGTCGAGCTGCTCGGCGATCGCGCCCATCAGGCCGCCTGCGTCGTCGCAGCGACCGCCGCGGTCGATCCACGCGAAGGGGCGCGGATCCTCCTGCTCCCACTGCCGCAGCAGCACGCTCTTGCCGTAGCCGGCCGGCGCGCGCACGGCGATCAGCGGCGCGGTCGCGTCGAGCAGCGTTCGCACGAGCCGCGGCCGCGCGACCAGGCCGGGCAGCGGGCGCGGAAGCGAGCTGGTGCGCGGCGGAGCGGATGTCGTGGGGGATCTCAAGGGCGGGAGCGGGGAGGGCACGGTCAGCCTCGCGCCGGCGGCGACAGGCGACAAGGTTGCGCGCCCGTGTCCTGGGTGGTGCGTGCACCACCTTTTACGGCCGCGGCGCCGATCACCCGCATCGGGTGACGACAATCGGCGCCATCTCACCGACGATCGCCGCCATGATCAGAGGACGGCTGCACCGGCGCAGAGGCGGCGCGTCCGCCGTGCCAGACGAGACGATCGAGATAGATCCCGGTCAGCTCGGCCGCGTGCTGGCGGCGCCGCCGTGGCTGCGCAACGCCGGCCTGATGTCGTGGCTGGCGGCGGGCGTGCTGGTGCTGCTGCTCGGGCTCGTCTGGCTCGCCTCGCTGGCGCACGCGATCGTGATGCCGTTGATAGCGGCGACGGTGGTCGCGGCGGTCGGCGCGCCGGTCGTGCGCTGGCTGGCCGACCGCGGAATCCCGCGCGCGGTCGGAACAGGGCTGCTGCTGCTCGGCATCATCGCGTTCGGCGCGCTGATCGTGCTGCTGATCGTCGGCGGCGTCACCGGCGAGGCGGCGTCGGTCGAGTCCCACCTGGCGGACGCGGAGACGACCGTGACCGACTGGCTCAAGAGCCTCGGGATCGACAGCGGCTCGGCCAGCAGCGCGACGCAGCAGGCGGGCGACTCGGGGTCGAGCGCGCTGCGGGCGCTGACCAGCGGCGTCGCGCGCGGCATCGAGGGGCTCTCGTCGCTCGTCTTCTTCCTCGCGCTGACCGTCCTCAGTCTCTTCTTCCTGCTCAAGGACGGTCCGTCGATCCGCCACTGGGTGGAGCATCACGCGGGCGTCCCGGTCCCGATCGCGCGCCTGACCTTGCGGCGCGTGCTGCAGTCGCTGCGCGGCTACTTCTTCGGCGTCACGCTGGTGGCGGCCTACAGCGCTGCGATCGTCGGCGTCGGCTCGCTCGTGATCGGCGTCCCGATGGCGGGGACGATCGCGGTCGTCACGTTCCTCGGCGGCTTCGTCCCGTACCTCGGCGCCTGGAGCGCGGGCGCGTTCGCGGTTCTGCTCGCGCTCTCCGGCGGCGCCGACATGGCGCTGGCGATGATCGTGCTGCAGCTGCTGGCCAACGGGATCTTCCAGCAGCTCGTGCAGCCGTTCGCCTACGGCGCCGCGCTCGGGATCCACCCGCTGGCGGTGCTCGTCGTGACGATCGGCGGCGGCGCGCTCTTCGGCGGCGTCGGACTGGTGCTGGCGGCGCCGGTGACCTCGGCGCTGGTGCGGATCTCCGCCGACGTCGCCCGCGCGCGTGCGGCAGCCGAGGCGGCGGCCTCCGCAGCAGCCGACGACGCGAGCGGCGCCGACCCGGAACCGGCCCCGTCATGAGCGCGAGCGACCGCGGAGCCGGACGCGCACGCCCGGTCGCCTGGTGGCCTGCGGGTGGGCGCCGCCGGCGGCGCGGACCGACTGGCGCATCCGCCAGTTGAGCGGGACGGCCGGGCGGAGGAGGCTCGCTCGCGTGACTGCGATCCCGCTGCCGGCCAGCGTCGCCGAGCGCACCGTGCGCGACCTGCTCGACGCGCGCGCCGTGGAGATCCCCGACTGCGTCGCGCTGATCGCCCCGAGCGCGCTCGCGGGGGCGGAGGTCCGGCTCACCTACGCGCGGCTGCGCGCGCAGGCCGGGCGGGTCGCGACGGTGCTGGCCGCGCGCGGGGTCGGCAAGGGCGATCGCGTCGCGCTGCTGACGACCAACGACGCCGCCGCCGAGGCACACGTCGCCTACCACGCGTCCCACCGGCTCGGCGCGATCAACGTCCCGCTCAACACGCGCTACGTCCGCCGCGAGCTGGACTACGTGCTGCGCTTCGTCGAGCCCGCCGCGGTGATCTTCGAACCCCGCTTCGCCCCGCTGCTGGCGGATCTCGGCGACGCGCTGGGGAAGGCGGCGCTGCTGTCGCTCGACCCGCTGCCCGGCGCGCCTGCGCCCGCCGCCGCGCCCGCGCCCGCGCCCGCCGCCGCGCCCGCGCCCCCGCC
>NZ_JAUTDO010000002.1 GCF_030646165.1 Conexibacter sp. CPCC 206217
GCAGGCCGCCCCGCCGCCCAACGCACCACCCTCTACACCACCCGCCACCACTACAACATCGGCAACCTGCCGACACCACAGGCCGCCACGGCCGCCTGAGCGCTGGCGCAACCGCTAGTCGCGGCTGCACCGCCTCCGCAGGAGCGGCCGACGTGATGAGCTGGCGTCGATGAGCTCACGTCCGTGGCTGACCGTCCAGGACGACGACGGCGTCGCCCATCTCGTGCTCGACCGGCCGCCGGTCAACCAGTTCTCCGGCCCGTTCCTGCAGGCGCTGCTCGACGCCGTCACCGCGCTCGATCGAGACACGCGCGCGCTCGTGGTGAGCAGCGCGGTCGACGCCGGGCGGGACCT
This sequence comes from Conexibacter sp. CPCC 206217, assembly GCF_030646165.1. Classification (GTDB taxonomy): domain Bacteria; phylum Actinomycetota; class Thermoleophilia; order Solirubrobacterales; family Solirubrobacteraceae; genus Conexibacter. The sequence goes on from NZ_JAUTDO010000002.1 coordinate 355, forward strand.
GCTCGCTGTCCAGCTCGCCCGTCACGCGCATGACTACGCGCTCCAGCGCGGGCGGCGCCAGGTCGCGCAGGCGCGGCAGCAGCTCGGCGTCGCAGACGAGGATCCGCTCGCCGGGCTCGGCGAGGATGTGCTCCAGCAGCGGGCCGCGGTAGGCCGGGTGGACCGGGACCTCGATCGCGCCGCTGCGCGCGGCCGCCCGGCCGCCGCCTGCGCGTCTCGCAGCGCGAACGTCACCGTGCCATCGAACCACCCGCGCCCGGCCGCAGGACTGGCGGATGCGCCAGCCGGCGGCCGCGGGCATCGTGCGCCAGCCGGCCGACCCGCGCCGCAGGCTGGCCGCGGCGGCGGTCAGCGCCAGCCGGGGACCCAGGTCCCGCCGCGCGGGGACCGGGGTCCATAGCCGGGGCGCGCGCGCGTTCGTACGCTGGTCTGCCGAGAAGGGCGTCGCCGTCAGGCCGGCGTCACATCGACGACGCGAGGTGATGGCTGTGACGGCATGGACGACCCGCGCGCGCCTTGGCGCGGCGCTCGCGCTGCTGGCTGCCCTCGTGCTCGCACCGGCAGTCCCGGCGGGCGCGATCACGTTCACGAGAAGCAGCGTCGCGCTGCCCGGCTCGGGTCTCGGCAGCGAGATCGGGCTCGGCGTCGGCGACTTCGACGAGGACGGCGACGCCGACGTCGCCGTCTCGCTGCAGTCGGGCGACCTGTCGATCCTGCTGCGCGACGCGGCGACGGGCGACTACGCCCCGGCGCCCGGGAGCCCGCGCGCGCTCGGCAGCAGCTACGCCGGCCCGCTGAAGGTCGCCGACGTCAACGGCGACGGCCACGCCGACCTGCTCGCGCTGCAGGCCAGAGAGGGCGGCTCGGACGTCGCCGTCCTGTTCGGCGACGGCGACGGCGGCTTCGGTCCGGCGAACCTGGTGACCGTGCCGGGGAACCCCGGCAGCATGTCGCTCGGCGACGTCACCGGCGACGGGATCCTCGACCTCGTCGTGCCGACCGCGCTGCCGGCCGGGACGCGGCTCGTCGTCCAGCCCGGCGTCGGCGACGGCACGTTCGGCGCCCCGCTCAGCCTCGACGTCGCGCTCGACGGCACCGACCCGAGCGCGATCGCGCTCGCCGACTTCGACCGCGACGGCGACCTCGACGCGGCCGTCGCGCACGTCTTCGTCGTGAACGGGCTCGTGACGGTCCTGCGCAACGACGGCGCCGGCGGCTTCACGAGCGTCGCGGGCAGCCCCTACGACATCGGCTCCGGCACGCTCGCGCTCAGCGCCGGCGACCTCGACGGCGACGGCACGCTCGACCTCGCCGCACCGGTGATCCCGGCGAGCAGAGACAACAAGACCAACACGGTCGGCGTCCTGCTCGGCAACGGCGACGGCACGTTCCGCGTCGGCCCGACCGACTCGTTCGTGACCCCGCCCGACCTCAACCCGGCGACCGCCTTCTCGCTTGCGCTCGGCGACCTCGACGGCGACGGCCGCCTCGACGCGGCCCTGCCGATCAACGAGGGCATCTGGCCGCTGTTCGGCGACGGCGCGGGCCGCTTCGCGCCGACGGCAAGCGCGCCGATCAGAGCGGGCGCGGGCATGAACGCGGGCGCGATCGCCGACCTCGACGGCGACGGCCGCCTCGACGTCCTCGCCACCAACGTCTCGTTCCCGTCGCGGCTGTTCGTGCTGATCAACGACAGCGAACCGCAGCTCGACGTCGCACCCACGCTCGACGTCGGCTCCAGCCAGGTCGGCGCCGCCCCCGCGAGCGCGACCGTGACGATCTCCAACCCGGGCGACCATGGCTTGCGGATCAGCTCGCTGACCGTCACCGGCACCGACGCCGGCGACTTCAGCGCCGCAGGCTGTGTCGACCGTCCGATCCCCGCCGGCCAGAGCTGCGTCGCCACGGTCGCATTCGCTCCGCTCGTCGCCGGCCCCCGCGCAGCAACCCTCACGATCGTCTCCGACGCCCCCGCGGCGCCGCTGAAGACGATCGCGCTGACGGGGACCGCGACGCCCGCGCCGGATGGCGGTGGCGGCGACGGCGGTGGCGGCGACCCCGGTGGTGGGGGCGGAGGCGGCGCCGGCGGTGGTGGTGACACCGGCGGCGGAGCAGGTGGCGGCGGGGGCGCGGCTGGTGGCGGTGACACCGGCGGTGGCGGAACTGGCGGCAGCGGCGGAACCGGTGGCGGCGGGGCGGGTGGCGACGGGGCAGGCGGCGCGGGCGGCGGCAGAGCCGGCGGCTCGACCGCTCGCGGCGCGGCCCTCGCGCTGTCCGCCCGCCCCGCCCGCGTCTCGCTCGCCCCCGGCAAGCGGCTGCGGCTGACCGTTACGCTGCGCAACAGAGGCAAGGTCCCTGCCACCCGCGTCACGCTCTGCGCCCGCACGAGCGCAAGAGCGCTCACGGCCAGCCGCTGTGCCAAGCTCGGCACCGTCGCCGCAGGGCGCACGCTCCGTCGGACGATCACGCTCAGACTCGCGAAGAACGCCCGCCGCGGCCGCACCTACACGCTCACGCTGACCGCGAAGGCGAACGAACAGAGACCGGCGCTGAGACGGATCGTCGTCAGAACCCGCCGCTGACGCGAACGCTGCCGCGCGAACACGTCAGCTGAGCGTGTCGATTTCGGCACGGCCCGAGGCGAAGCGGCCGCCGCGATGAGTTCCGTCCCGTCCCCGGTCGATGGGGACATGACAGCCAACAGAACGCCCGCCACGCGCGTTGCAATGACTTCGCCTGCGCGCCCGCGGCGTCGACGTCGACGACGCCCCGCTGCGCGAGAGCGAGATGATGTGGTGGAGCGGCGCCCCGCTCGCCGGCGTCCCGACGCAGTTCCGCCTGCGCGACCCCGACGGCAACTCGCTCCTGATCGTCGCCGCTCCGCCGCAGACCGCTGGCTAACGTCTGATCTCGGCGATGCCGAGGATCAGCGCCAGGGCCCGTTCGACCTCGCGGAGCGTCCCCGGCTCCAGCGTGCCGATCGGCCGCAGCAGCCGCGAGCGGGAGACCGCGCGAACGCCTCGGCAGATCGCCGCGCTGTCACCGTCGATGCCCTCCTGCGGCGAGACCCTCGGACGCAACAGCGACGGTGCGCGCGAACTCGAGACCGGGACGACGACGAACAGCTCATGCTCAGCGCCGGCGACGATGTCGTCGACCGAGATCACGATCGCCGGGCGGTTCTTGCCCGGCTCCCCCTTGCGCGCGGCACCAAGCGAGACGAGCCAGATCTCCCCCCGATGCGGCTCAGTCGACGCCATCACCGAGCGCCGCGGCCCACGCGCGCTCGTCATCCTGCGCGCCCCGATCCACAGCATCCGCGCGGGCGGCCTCACGCTCGGAGCGGAAGACCGCCTCACGAGCAACGTCGCGCGCCAGCTCCTCGAGCATCGCCGACAGCGACATCCCTCGCTCGTGCGCCTGCGCAGCAAGCAGATCGCGCGTCTGACGGGTCACCCGGATCGTCGCAGTCTCAGCAGCCATAGCCAAAGGCTAGCGCCATGGCATGGCGCCAACAAGCTCTGGGCAGGAACGACTCGCGCGAGCAGCTCGTGCGCGGTGCTGGGGGAAGCTCCCTCCAGCAGCGCGCACGAGCCGGCTGCTACTTCGTGGCGGCCTTCCCCTTCGCGGCGTCGCGCCTGCGCGCGGACGCCTTGACGGCCGCCGCGACCTTGCCAGCCGCGACCGTCACCGTGATCGAGCGGAATCCCTTGCGCGAGCCGGTCACCTTCACCGTCAGCCTCTTGCCGCGGTACTTGGCGGCGACCTTGTAGCTCGGCTTCGTCGCCCCCCTGATCTTCTTGCCGCCGGCGTACCACTGGTAGCGCAGCGTCGTGTGCGCCGGCCACTTGCCCTTGGCGACCTTCACCTCGAGCGTCGTCCCGACGCGCTTGGAGCCCGACACGACGAACCGCGACGGACGCGTCAGCGGCTTCATCGCCGCCTCTCTCGACCCACTGGCGAGCGGCGTGCCGGCCGGCGGCGCGGACGGCCCGCTCGGGTCGCCGCCGGAGGGCGGCGTCGGCCCCGCCGGCGCCGGCGCGCTGGCGATCGACATGCTCTGCGACGTCGCGATCGCCGGCGCGTAGCCGTCGGCCTCGGCCGTCAGCTGGACGCTCAGCCAGTGGCCGGCCGCCGAAGCGGGCAGCGTGTAGGACGCCGCCGTGGCGCCCGCGATCGGCTGGCCGTCGAGCAGCCACTGGTAGCCGGTCGTGCGAGCGTCGTGCGACCACGTTCCGGCGGTCGCGCCGATCGTCTCGCCGACCTGGAACGTGCCCCGCATCGTCGGATCGGTGCTCGCCAGCAGCGTGCCGGCGGCGACCTTCTGCTCGTCGGACGTCGCGCTGCCGTCCGCGTAGCCGGTCGCGTGCACGGAGACCGCGACGCTCAGCCGGTGGCCGTTGCCGGCCGCCGCGATCGTGTACGTCGCCGCGGTCGCACCGCTCACCGCCTGGCCGTCGAGCAGCCACTGGTAGGTGACGCTCTCCGGGTTGGGGGACCATGCACCCGCGACTGCGGAGACCTGCTCGCCGACCTTGACCGGTCCGCTGATCGTCGGCGAGCCGGCGGCGAAGTCGCCCTTCGCGACCGTGACGGCGGCGGAGTCGACGTCGAGGTCGCCATAGCCGGCCTTGTGATGCGTCACGCGCACCCGCAGCGCGGCATTCGCGTCGCTGGGCTTGACCGCGTACGTCGGCTGGGTCTGCCCCGCGATCGGCTGGCCGCCGAGCAGCCACTGGTAGCTCGGGTGGCCATCGTCGGCCGGGTCGCTGGAGCCGGGCTCGGCGGTGACGGTCTTGCCGACCTTCGCGGTGCCGCCGACGGTCGGGGCGTTGCCCGCGCCGAGCGTGCCGGCTCTGATCGCGACGCCGGCCGAGGTCGTCTGCAGCCCGCCGTAGACGCCGTCGATCGCGATCCGGACGCTCAGCGCCTTGCCGACCTGGTCGGCGGGGATCGCGTAGGTCGCCGACGTCGCGCCCTGGATCGCGCTGCCGTCGAGCAGCCACTGGTAGCGGACGTCGCCGGCGGCCGGCTGCGGGTCCCACCCGTCGAGCTGCGCGGAGACCGTGCGGCCGACTCTCGCATCGCCGTCGACCGACAGCTCGCCGGGCGTGAAGTCGCCGTCGACGACGGTCACGGCGGCGGACTGCGCGTCGGCGTCCGCGTAGTCGGCCTTCGTCGCGTGCACCGACACGGTGATCGCTCTGCCGACCATGCCGGCGGTCAGTCTCAGCGTCGCGTCGGTCTGGCCGTCGATCGCGGTGCCGTCGGCGTTCCAGCGGTACGTGTACGCGTCCGCCTGCGGCGAGAAGCCGGAGGTGTCGGCGGACAGCGTCTGGCCCTGCTTCGGCGTGCCGGTGATCTGCACGACGGTGCTGTCGAACGCCGCCGCCGGCGTCAGCTGGTACAGCGGCGAGGTCGTGACCGCGCCGTCGTCGTCGGTCGCCGTGACGTACCAGGCGAACGGCTCGCCGATTCTCAGCAGCGACGGCGGGACCGCGACGGTCGCGGGCGCGCCGGAGGCGACGTCGTGGGCCTCCCCGATCGTGTCCGAGCCGAGCGCGCTGACCGCGACGTAGTCGGTCGAGAGGGAACGGTCGGGCGCGGTTACATTCATCGGGATCGTGAAGTTCGCCTGCGACTCGTTGCCCATGTAGTTGTTGCCGAGCGCGGCGTTGGTGACCGAGAACTCTCGCTTGGTGATCGTCTGGTTCGCGGTGTCGAAGTCGACGGTCGCCATCCAGCCGTTGCCCTGGTTGGGCTGGCTCTGCGGGTCGTAGAGGATCTCGTCCAGGACGCGCCCGTTGCCGAGGTCCTTCGTCTGCCGGTGCTCGCTGGGCCAGACGTGGCCGCTGAAGACCGCGATCACGTTTCTGTTCGGCGCCGCGATCTGGTTGTAGATGCGCTGGCCGATGCCGACGCCGGCGAGCGGCTGCTCGGTGACGTAGGAGCCGTTCTGCTCGGTGTACTCGTGCGTCGCCAGGATCACGTTGGCGTTCGGATGCGACCGGATCACCTGGTTGGCCCACGTGATCTCGTCCGGCGTCAGGTACAGGTCGAGGTAGACGAACAGGTAGTCGGCCTTCGGCGTCGAGAGCACGTCGTAGTGCTGCGCGTTGTCGAACTGGCTGCCGCCGTACCACGGGTTCGCGGCATAGCGATCGGCGCCGAAGTAGCTCTGGTAGGTGGCGTAGGCGGGCAGCTGCGAGTTCTGCGCGTCCGACGGCCCGCAGCCGTTGCTGCTCGTGTAGTTGCAGACGGTCAGGTCGTGGTTGCCCTCGACGATCCCGTACGGGAAGCCGGCGTCGTCCCAGCGCTGCATCGCCGGCGAGGCGTTCGTCCACTGGAAGCCCTGGCCGGCGGCGTTGACGATGTCGCCGGTGAGGAAGCCGTATCTGATCTGGTCGGCCGCAGCCGCGGCGTCGTTGTGGTCCAGCACCCACTGCGTCTCGGCGTCGAACGTTCTCGGGTTCGACTCGGAGTAGAACTGGGTGTCGGTCACCCATGCCGTCTTGAGCGTGTCGCTGCTGTTGCCGAAGGCGCTGACCGGCGCGTCCTGCACGAGCAGCTGCGCCTTGCCGTCGGTGACGGTGTCAGCGACGGTCGCGTCGCCCGACAGGGTCATTCTGTCGCCGTCGCCGGTGGCGGAGTCGAGCAGCTGCCAGGCGCGCGTGGTCTTGTTCCAGACCGACAGCGCAGCGCGCTCGCCGGCCGGCACGCTGCCGCTCCACTTCGGCGTGAACCTGCTGGAGCCGAGGCTGGCCGGCACCTTCACGTCGAAGCGCTGGAACGGGTAGGCGTCGGTGCTGCCGGTGACGAGGCTCGAGCCGTCGTCGCGGGCGTCGATGCCGCTCGCGTCGACGACGGCGTCGCCGCCGTCGCGGCCGGGCTGGGCGTTCGCCGAGCTGCCCTGCGCGACGCCGTCGATCCCGCCGTCTGCAGCGTCGGCGACGTAGCCGCGCTTGAACGCGAGGTCGAAGCTGCCGCCGAGCGCGCTGGTCGCCGTGATGCCGAGCGTGGTGTGGGCGGGATCGAGGCCCTTGGCGCCGTCGGCCGGGGTGACGCCGCTGAAGCTCGCCTCCGCGCCCGTCGAGAAGCCGATCTCTCTGCTGGTCGAGTTGTCGAGCCGGTCGGCGGCGGTCACGACGAGCGTGTGCGCACCCGGCGTGAGGTCGTCGGAGCCGATCGTGTCGCCGTCGGCGTAGGAGGCGCCGTCGATCTTCAGCGTCGTCGAGGCGACGCCGGACGGGTCGGACGTCGCGACGTCCAGTCTGAACGACTGGTGCACGCCGAACTTCTGACCGTCGTGCGGCGTGTTGAAGACGATCTGCGGCGCGGTCGCGTCGCTGGTGAAGTCGATCGTGCGGGTCGTCGTGTTGCCCTCGCCGGCGCCCGTGGCGGTCACGGTGAGGTGGTGGTCGCCGTCGGAGAGGCCGGAGATCGGCGCGCTGAACGCGCCGCTGACCGAGCCGAGCGAGACCTCGTCGCCCGCGTCGAGCTTGTAGGTCACGGTCGCGGGCTGGTCGACGGTGCCCGTCAGCGTCATCGCCGAGCCGACGGTGGCGCTCGCGCCCGGCGCCGTCACCGACAGCAGCACGTTGCCGTTCTGCGTCTGCGAGGTGGCGGCCGGCGTCGCCAGCTGGTTGCTCTGGGCGAGGTACTCGGCCTTGATCCAGTCGGCCGAGCGGACCGTGTCGGAGATGCGCATCTCGTCGTAGGTGAACGGCGTGAAGGTGCTGCTGCCGGCGTTGGCCGTGTAGGTGCCGAGCAGGAAGTGGATCAGGTCCGCGTGGTTGACCGTCGCGGTGGTCGCGGCGCTCTCGGCGAGCGTGCCGTCGACGTAGAGGCGCAGCGCGGCGCCGTCGTAGGTCTGCGTGAACGTGTGCCAGCCGGCGGTCACGGCCGAGTCGGCGTCGGCCTGCGACGTCGAGACGGTGCCGCTGCCGTTGTAGAGGGAGGCGTAGGCGTGACCTCTGTAGATCAGCATCGAGAACTGCTCGCCCGGATGCGCGCCGCTGTACTGGTCGCGCCCGCCGATCTGGTGGTATGTGCTGTCGGTGACCATCGCCGAGGTGACGTTGACGGTCGCCGAGTAGGTGTAGTGCTCCAGGTCGGCGCCGATCGCCGCGCCGAAGTCGATCGCGCCGTCGGTGCCGTTCAGCGTGAAGCCGTAGGTTCTCGACCCGGTCTCCTGCTGGTACTGGCCGGCCCCGGTCGCGGCGGTGCCTCTCCAGCCGTTCTGGGTCGAGTCGTCGAGCGTGCCCTCGTCGCTGGCGAAGTGGTTGACCGTCGCGTAGCCGGCCTCCCACACGTCGGTCGCGTCGGTCGTGTTCAGCGGCGTGCCGTCGTAGTAGAGGTTCAGCGTCTTGGCCGTGCTGTCCAGCGACGGGAACTTGACCCACGCCGTGCTGGCGCCGTGCGTGTTCCAGCGCTCGATCTCGTACGGCAGCGGCGTGTCGTCGCCCTCGGCCAGGAAGACGAGGTGGTCGGGGGCCGCGGCGCCGTAGTCGAAGTTGCTCGTGTCGAACTGGACGAGCACCGGGAAGTTCGTCACCGCGCCGCCGACGCCGGGCGCCTGCACGGCGACCTGGAGGCGCCGTTCGGCCGACGGGACCTGCCAGTCGGAGGGACCGCCGCTCGGCGTCGTCGGATCCGTCGGGTCCGTCGGATCCGTCGTGGTCACGTCGTCCTGCGTCTGCCAGTGCGCGGCGGTGACGAGCTGGTCGGTCTGGGCGAGCTGGTCGGCCGCGATCCAGTCCGCGCTGCGGACCTCGTCGGAGAGGCGGAACTCGTCGTAGGTGAAGGCGGTGTTGGTGGTCGTGCCGGTGTCGACGTTTCTCGTGTACGCGCCGAGCAGGAAGTGCGCCAGCGGGTCGCCCGTCGGCAGCGCGGGCACGCCCGTCAGCGTCTCCGCGAGCGCGCCGTCGACGAACAGCCGCAGCGTTCTCGCGGTGCTGTCGTAGGAGACCGTGAACGTGTGCCAGCCGGCGGTGATCGCCGACGCGGCATCGGTGTTCGGGGTGTTTCTCGCCGGGTACTGCGATGCGTAGACGTGCCCTCTGTAGATCAACATCGAGAACTGCTCGCCCGGATGCGCGCCGCTGTACTGGTCGCGGCCGCCGACGAGGTGGTACTTGGTGTCGGCGAGCATCGCGTCGGTCACGTCGACGGTCGTCGAGAACGTGTAGTCGGAGACCGTCGCGCCGATCGACGTGCCGAAGTCGACGTCGCCGTCGGTCCCGTTCAGCGCGACGGCGAGACCGCCGACCTGGCCGACCTGGCCGGGCCCGGTGGTCGCCGCGTCTGAGCCCTCGAGCGTGCCGTCGAAGCCGTTGGAGGTGGAGTCTCTCTGCGTGGTCGAGGCGGCGTCGAAGTGGTTGACCGCGACGTAGTGACCGTCCCAGACGCCGGCGGCCGACGTCGCGTTCTGCGGCGCGCCGTCGCCGAAGTAGACGTCGAGGTTCGCAGCCGCGGCGCTCAGCGCGGGCAGCTTCACCCAGACCGTGCTGGTGCCGTTGGGGTCCCACTGCTCGACTTCGTACGGCAGCGCCGTCGCGTCGTCGCCCGCGGTGAAGGAGAGATGCTGCGGATCGGCGTGCGTGTAGTCGAACGTGTCCGGCTTCAGCAGCACCTTGACCGGGAAGGCGGCGAGCGTGCTCGTCACCGACGACGGTGCCTGCACGACCATCTGCATGCGCTCCGGCGCGCTCGCAACCAGCCATCCTGGAGGTGCGCTCGACGATCCGAGCGCGACGGCGCCTGCGGCTCCGAGGATGGCGACCAACGCTGCCGCGGCCGCGGCAGCGATGATCCGGGCGAGCCGGGATGCACGCATGAAGAGGTCCTTCTCAAGGGGAAGAGGCGGGGCTGCCTCGCACGCCGACACAGGAGGAATGCGGCGTGAGGTCTCTCATTTCACCCCCGCCCCCATACATCGTTGTGATGGAGCTGTGAAGTAACGGTGACGGCCGATTCACAGACCGGACCCGCGGCTGTCGCGAGCGGGCTCACCCAGCGGCGCCGACCATCCTGCGCGGCGATCTGCCGGCGACGGCGTCTGCGAGCTGCGGCGTGAGGTGCTCCAGCACGTACTCCAGCGCCAGCGGCGTGTCGAAGTACATCGCGCCGGCGAGCGTCCCGTCGGTGAAGACCGCTCTGCTGTCCGCCACCGCTCTGAGCGTCTCGAACGTCGGCACCTTCTCCAGCGCGGCGATGTCGGACGCTCTCTCGGTCGCGAACACCATCACGTCGGCGTCGAGCACGTCGATGCGCTCCTCGGAGACGCCGACCTGCTCGCCGCGTCTCTGGATCAGCGGCGTCAGTCTCGGGTTGATCGTGAAGCCGAGCATCGTCAGGAAGTCGGTGCTGAGCCCGTCGGGGTAGGCGTAGATCATCCCGTCGTAGAAGCCGTTCTGGCTGAACGTGACGGTCTTGCCGGCGAACTGCGGATGCGCTCTGGCGGCGCTCGCGTAGTCGGCTCTGACCTGCTCGATCAGCGCGCGGCCCTCCGCGGGCTTGCCGAGCGCGGCCGCGACCAGCTCGACCTGCTGGTACCACGGCGAGAAGTACTCGGTGCTGCCTCTGCCGGAGGCGACCGTCGGCGCGAGCTTGGAGAGCTTCTCGTAGTCGTCGCGCTTGAGCCCGGCGTTGACGCCGATGATCAGATCGGGTCGCAGCGCGGCGATCCGCTCGTACTCGATCCCGTCGGCGTTGGAGAGGACCTCCGGTCTGGCGTCGCCGAGCGCCGCTCTCGCCCACGGCCAGACGGCGTAGGGCTGTTCGCCGTACCACTCGGTCGTCGCGATCGGCGTGTGGCCGAGCGCGAGCACGGTGTCCTGCTCGGTCAGGCCGACCGTCACGATCCGTCTCGGCGCTGACGGGACGGTCGTGGTGCCGAACTTGTGCTCGACGGTGGCGGGGAACGCGCCGGCTGCGGCGTCGGCCGTCGTGCTGCCGGCCGTCGTGCCGGCGGGGGTGTCAGAGGACGAGGATCCTTCGTCCGAACCGCAGGCGGCGAGCGCTAGGGTCGCGACAAGCGCGACGACGACGAGCAATAAGGGACGCTTGACGGACATCATTAGGCTACCCTAACAAACGTGCTCGAGTGCAACGAACTCGTCCGCGTGCCCTGACTGTCCCGTGAGCCTCGCCGTTCCCGTCACATCCCAATCGCGCGCAGGTCGCAGCCGCGCGGTCGCCGGCTTGGGGCTCGCTGTCAGCGTCGCGCTGCTCGCCGTCGCCGCCGCGCTCAGCCTCGCGGTCGGCGCGAGATCGATCCCGCTCGCCGACGTCGTCGACGCGCTGCTGCACGGCGGCAGCTCGGCGGAGGCGGAGATCGTGCGCGACATCCGCGTGCCGCGCACGCTGCTCGGGATCGCGGTCGGCGCGTCGATCGGCGTCGCAGGCGCGCTGATGCAGGCGCTGACGCGCAACCCGCTCGCCGATCCGGGCCTGCTCGGCGTCAACGCCGGCGCGTCCGCCGCGGTCGTGATCGCGCTCTCGCTCGGGCTCTCCGGCGCCACCGGCTCGATCTGGTTCGCGTTCGCCGGCGCGGCGCTGGCGTCGATCGCCGTCTATGCGATCGGCGGCGCCGGGCGCGGCGGCGCGACGCCGGTGCGCCTGGCGCTCGCCGGCACCGCGCTGACGGCGGCGCTGACGGCGCTGATCTACGGCATCGCGCTCGGCGACGCGAGACTGCTGCAGCAATACAACTTCTGGTCGGTCGGGTCGCTGAGCGGACGCGGTCGTGTGCCGCTCGACACGATCCTGCCGTTCCTAGTGGCCGGTGCGGCGCTCGCGATGGTGCTGGCGCGTCCGCTCAACGCGCTCGCGCTGGGCGAGGACTCGGCGCGCGCGCTCGGCGCCCGTGTCGGGCGCACGCGAATCGGCGGCGCGGTCTCGATCACGCTGCTGTGCGGCGCGGCGACCGCGGCCGCCGGGCCGATGTACTTCCTCGGCCTCACCGTCCCGCACGCGGGCCGCGCGATCTGCGGTCCCGACCAGCGCTGGGTGCTGGCCTACTCGGCGGTGCTCGGCGCGGCGCTGATGCTCGTCGCGGACGTGATCGGCCGCGTGCTCGTGCGGCCGGCCGAACTGCCCGTCGGCGTGATGGTCGCCGTGATCGGCGCCCCGGTCTTCATCGCGCTGGTGCGGCGCAAGCGGATCGCGGCGCTGTGACGACGCTCGCGCGCACCTGCAAGCCGATCGCGGCGCCGTGACGGCGCTCGCGCGCAATCGAACGCGCTCGCACCCCCGCACGCGCCCCGCCCCACGCGTCGTGCGGATCGGCGACGCCGTCTCGCTGCGGACGCGCCGCCGGCCGCTCGTCGTCGGCGCTCTGCTGACGGTCGCGCTCGCGGCGCTGATGGTCGTCGCGATCGGCACCGGCGACTTCCCGATCGGCCCGCGCGGCGTGATCGCCGCGCTGACAGGCGGCAGCGACGCCGGCACGACCTTCATCGTGCGCGACCTGCGCCTGCCGCGCGCGCTCACCGGCCTGCTCGTCGGCGTCGCGCTCGCGATCTCCGGCGCGATCTTCCAGTCGCTGACGCGCAACCCGCTCGGCTCGCCGGACCTGATCGGCTTCCAGGACGGCGCGTCCGTCGGCGCGCTCGTCGTGATCACGATCCTCGCGGGGTCGGGCGCCGCGGTCGCGCTCGGGGCGCTGGCGGGCGGCGCCTTCACGGCGCTGCTCGTCTACGGCCTCGCGTTCGGCCGCCGCGGCACGTCCGGCTACCGCCTGATCCTGATCGGCATCGCGATCAGCTTCCTGATGGTCGCGGTGATCGACTTCCTGCTGTCGCGCGCCCGCATCGAGGAGGCGCTGGAGGCGACGCGCTGGCTGCTGGGCTCGCTCAACGGCCGCGACTGGGACGACGTCGTGCCGCTGGCGATCGGGCTCGCCGTCCTGCTGCCGCTGACGGTGCCCGGCGGCCGCGTCCTGCGTGTCCTGGAGCTGGGCGACGACACCGCGCACGCGCTCGGCGTGCGCGTCGAGCGGGCGCGGCTGGCGCTCGTCGCGCTCGGCGTCGGGCTGGTCGCGCTCTGCACCGTCGCGGCGGGCCCGATCGGCTTCGTCGCGCTGACGGCGCCGCAGATCGCGCGGCGGCTGACGCGCACCGCCTCGCCGCCGCTGGTCTGCTCGGCGCTGACCGGCGCGCTGATCGTGCTCGCGGCCGACGTCGCGGCGCAGCGGCTGGTGCCGGGGACGGCGCTGCCCGTCGGCGTGATGACAGGCGCGTTCGGCGGCTGCTACCTCGCCTGGCTGCTGACGATCGAATGGAAGCGAGGACGCGCATGAGCGACGAGGCGCCGCTGCAGACGCGCGCGGTCACGCTGGCCTACGACGGCAACGTCGTCGCCAGCGACCTGACCGTCGCGATCCCGGCCGGCGGCTTCACCGCGATCGTCGGGCCCAACGCCTGCGGCAAGTCGACGCTGCTGCGCGCGCTCGTGCGGATGCTGAAGCCGCGCGCCGGGTCGGTGCTGCTGGACGGCGGCGAGATCTCGTCGCTGCCGACCAAGCAGGTCGCGCGCCGCGTCGGGCTGCTGCCGCAGTCCTCGACCGCGCCGGACGGGATCACCGTCGAGGAGCTGGTCGCGCGCGGCCGCCACCCGTACCAGCGGCTGCTGCGGCAGTGGTCGCGCGAGGATGAGCAGGCGGTCCGCGACGCGCTGCGCCAGACGGCGGTCGAGGATCTCGCGCAGCGGCTCGTCGACGAGCTGTCCGGCGGCCAGCGCCAGCGCGTCTGGCTTGCGATGGCGTTGGCGCAGTCGACCCCGCTGCTGCTGCTCGACGAGCCGACGACCTTCCTCGACGTCGCGCACCAGATGGAGGTGCTCGACCTCTGCGCGCAGCTGCACCGGGACGGCCGCACGCTCGTCGCCGTGCTGCACGACCTCAATCACGCCTGCCGCTACGCGACGCACCTGATCGCGATGCGCGACGGCGCCGTCGTCGCCGAGGGCGACCCGGCCGAGATCGTCACGGCCGAACTGGTGTCGGAGGTCTTCGGACTCGACTGCCTCGTCGTCCCCTGCCCCGCCAGCGGCGCGCCGATGATCGTCCCCGCGGCGCGGCCGCAGGAGGCGGCGCGACGACAGGCGCCGGCGCGCGCGCCGGCGCCGCTCAGGCGCTCTTCCTAGGACGCCGCCTGGACGAGCCGCCGCTCAGCCGTGCAGGTGGGCGCGCTCGCCGTGGTGGTCGAGGATCGACAGGATCTCGGCCGGGCCGCCGTGGCCGCTCATGCTGTGCGGGGTCATCGTGTCGAAGCTCGCGGCGTTGCCCGCGGTCACGAGCAGCTCGCGTCTGCCGAGCTGCAGGCGCACGGTGCCGTCGAGCACGTAGAACCAGTCGCGGCCGGGATGCACGCGCGCCTCGGGAAGCCGCTCGTGGGCCGGGATGCGCATCTTCGCCACGACGCGCCCGGACGGATCGTCGGGGCGGGTGAGCAGCCAGAACGTCGATCCGCCCGCCTCGTCGCGGCGCGGGCGGATCACGACGTCGTCCTCCTCCTCGGCGACCAGCTCTTCGACGGTCGTGCCGAGCGCGCGGGCGAGCGTCACGAGATGGTCGACCGCGATCCGTCGCTGGCCGCTCTCCAGCCGGCTGAGCGTCGACGGCCCGATGTGCGCGCGACGCCCCAGTTCGTCGAGTGACCAGCCGCGCGCCTTGCGGAGCGTCCGCAGGCGGCGGCGCGCGACGTCCTCCAGCGAGACTTCTTGCGTCATTGGCAAGATCCTATGCCATCTGCGCAGGCTGCGACTAGCGTGGTCTCCATGCCACATCACCGTCCCGACCACAGCGCGCACACGGCCCACCACGCGGGCGCGTTCGACAGCGACCGCATCGCCGACGCCCTCACGCTGGAGGGCACCCTCGCGGCCGGCGTGACCGACCAGGCGATCGCCCAGTGCGCCGAGCTGTTCGACGCGGGCGACGCCGAGGTCTGCCGCATCCTCGACCTCGGCTGCGGGCCGGGCGTCGCGACGGTCGCGCTCGCCGCGGCGTTCCCGTCCGCCGCCGTCGTCGCGGTCGACGGCTCCCGCGCGATGCTCGCCCGCGCCGAGGCCCGTGCCTCACGGCACGGCGCGTCCGCGCGCGTGGAGACCCGCGAACTGGACCTCGACGGCGACTTGGGGGCGCTCGGCACCTTCGACCTCGCCTGGGCGGGGATGGCGATCCACCACGCCGCCGACGAGGTCGCCGCACTCAGGAGCGTCCGCGCGCTGCTGCGTCCCCACGGCCTCGTCTGCCTGCTCGAACGCGCGGACCCGATCGTCGTGCGATTGGCCGACGACCTCGGCCGCCCAGGCATCTGGGACCGCGTCCGAGCCGCCCAGTCCGACTGGTTCGAGCGCGCGCGCCCGACGCTGCCGGGCGCGCTGAACGCCGACCGCTACCCCGGCATCCTCAACGCCGCAGGCTTCGACGTCGTCGTCTCCCAGACCTTGGCGGACACCATGACGGCGCCGGACGACGCCGCGACGCGCACGTTCCTCACGAACCAACTGCAGCGAGCGACGCGCAACCTCGCCGACTTCCTCGCCGCAGCCGACCTCACAGCGCTGCAGGCGTGCGTCGAACCGGCATCGCCGCCGCACGCCGGGGACCGCTGGGCCGGCGCCACGGTCACGACGAGCCGCAAGCTGTTCATCGCGCGACAACAGGACGATCACCGGACGACCATGACGGTTCGCCAGCACGGAACGGTCTGACGCGAAGGAGCTTCGCCGCGGTGTCGGGCAGATACCAGTTCCATCTCCCGAACAGCGAGACGGCGGCCGGCACGAGCAGCGCCCGGACGATCGTGGCATCGAGCAGGATCCCGGCCGCCAGACCGGTCGCGAGGATCTTGACGTCGACCTGCGGCCCGACCGCGAGCGCGGCGAAGGCGAAGACCTCGTAGTCCATCGACAGGCCGTAGAGGAACGCGAACACCATGAAGGGGACCCAGGCCGCGATCGAGCCCGTCGCGGCGATCCCCGCGCGAGCAGCAGGAAGGTCAGCAGCGCGATCGCGCCGAGCAGCAGCGGGAACGACCCGTAGAGCGCGTCGCCGCCGCGGCGCCAGTCCGGCCCCTCCGGCGCGACCACGCCGTGCACGTCGCCGACCCCGGCCTGCGCGGCGCGGACCCGGCCGAGCACCGCGCTTCTAGGGCGCTGGCGGCGACCGCCGCAGCGCACCTCGACACGCGCGTGCGGCGTGCATCGCTTGAACGTAGCGCCGCGCGTGGCATCGTGAGAGGATGCGCGTCGTGCTGAACGGGACGATCGGCGATCTGCTCCCTTCGGCGCTCGCGGTCGCGTTGAGCCCGATCCCGATCGTGGCCATCGTGGGCGTGCTCGGCGGCCAGCACGCCCGCACGGCGGGACCGGCGTTCGCGGCAGGCTGGATCGCGGGACTGGTGACGGTCAGCACCGCCGTCGTGCTGCTCGTCGCGGGCACCACCGATCCCGGCGGAGACGACGCTGGCCTCGACTGGTGGAAGATCGCGATCGGGATCCTGTTCCTCGCGATGGCCGCAAAGCAGTGGACCAAGCGCCCAAGGCGCGATGCGACGCCGGAGGAGCCGAGCTGGATGGCGACGCTCGACCGCGCGGGCCCCGGGCGCGCAGCGGTGCTCGGCGCCGCCCTCGCGGCAGCGAACCCCAAGAACCTCGCGCTGACGCTCACCGCGGCGGCATCGATCGCCGAGGCGGGACTCGATACGACCGGGACCGCACTGGCGCTCGCCGTCTACGTCGTGATCGGCTCGACGACCGTCGCCGGCTCGGTCGCCTTCCACCTCGCAGCCGGTGAGCGCGCCGCCCGTCCGCTTGCCGAGATCAAGCAGTTCATGGCCGACAACAACGCCGTGATCATGACGGTCGTGCTGCTGCTGCTCGGCGCGAAGCTGCTCGGCGACGGTCTCGCCGGCCTCTGACTCGCCCTAGTCCAGGATCTCGACGTACCCGTCCGTTCCGTGCACGCGGATGCGCTGGCCGTCCTGGATCAGCCTGGTGGCATGCTCCACCCCGACGACGGCCGGGAGGCCGTACTCGCGTGCGACGACCGCGCCGTGCGTCATCAGGCCGCCCGCCTCCGTCACCAAACCTTCGATCGCCACGAACAGCGGGGACCAGCTGGGGTCCGTGTAGGCGGTGACGAGGATGTCGCCGGGTTCCAGCTCGGCCTGCGCCATGTCGAGGATGACACGGGCCCGGCCCTCGATCGTCCCGCTGGAGACCGGCAGGCCGATCAGCGCGCCGGCCGGCGCGTCGTCGCGCCGGTATGCGCCGGCGACGACCTCACCGTCCGAGGTGATCACCCGCGGCGGCGTGAGCGCCTGATGGGACCGGAACGCCTCCTTGCGCCGGCCGATCAACTGGTAGTCGACGCGTCCTCCGCGCACGGCGTCGTGGAACTCCTGGAGCGTGAGGTGGAAGACGTCTTCGACGTCACGCAGCACCCCGGCTTGCGCGAGCCGCGCGGCCTCGTCCAGCAGCGCCCGCTTGTAGATGAAGTAGCGGCTGACGATGAAGTACTTCGGATACTCCCGGTACCCGATGAAGGTCCGGACGCGATCGATCATCCGCTTCGTCGCGTCGGCCTTCGCCGCGCCGTCCGGGAGCGCCCGCAGGCGCTCCAGCAGCTCCCGCTCCTTCTCCAGCGCCTCCCGCCGCCCCTGCTCGAAGCGCCGCTCGCCGTCACCAGGCTCGGAGTTCCTGACGTTGCCGAGGATCAGCGGCAGGAGCGTGGTCGGGCGTTCGCTCCAACGCGGCCGCGTGATGTCGATCTCGCCGACGCAGCGCATGCCGTACCTGTCGAGGAAGGCCGCGATCGCAGCGCGCGCTCGGGACCCGCCCGCGAGCGCGGGAAGCTCGTCGACGAAGCCGTCGTCCTCGGCAGTCTGCAGAAACGCCACCACCTCCGGATAGGGGCGGATCGCGTCCGCGACGTCCAGCAGCGCCAGCCCCATCTCCGAGGTGACGTTGTCGGGGACGGACTGCGTCAGCGTGTCAGCCACGTTCTTCTCGCCCAGCCACTCCTGCAGCCTCTCGTTGAGCCACCCCGTGGCGTCCATCGCACCCATGAACACCTGGTGGCTGCGCGGATCGAAGAGAATCCGCTTCAGCTCCTGGACGTCCGCCAGGACGAAGTCGAGCAGCGCCGCTCCGGACTTCGACCGTATCTCGCGCGCGAGGGCGGCGT
Source organism: Conexibacter sp. CPCC 206217 (assembly GCF_030646165.1). GTDB lineage: Bacteria > Actinomycetota > Thermoleophilia > Solirubrobacterales > Solirubrobacteraceae > Conexibacter. The sequence continues at coordinate 18,548 of NZ_JAUTDO010000002.1, forward strand.
TCGAGACCTCGCAGCCCTCGATCAGCTCGGTGACGATCGCCGGGTCGGTCTCGATCGGACCCGGCGCGTCGCGCGGCGGCGCGCCAGCGGCACCTGCGGGCCCCGCCGGCCCCGCGTCCGGCGCCAACGGGACGAAGTCGTCGCGCTCGAGGACGGTCCGCAGCGCGTCTCCCATCAGCGGATCGGCCGTCTCCATAGTCTCGAGGATGCCTGCGCGCGCCGCCGCCGAGGTCAGCCGCGGCGCGACGTCGACGAACAGCCGCCCGCCGGCCTCGTACATCCGCGGGAAGGCCGTCAGCTGCCAGAGCGAGAGCCCGAGCGGCTTCATCGGGTCGGTCATCATCTGCTGGTGGCCGACGGAGAGGTAGACGTGGTTCGCGTCGTCGCCCGCGTCGGGGATCGGGAACAGCGTCGTGATCGGCCGGCTCTGGACGATCTGGAAGCCGTCGCCGACCAGGCACCACTCGATGTCCTGCGGACGGCCGAAGTGCGCCTCGATCCGCCGGCCCAGCTGCGCGAGCCGCACGACCTCCGCGTCCGTCAGCGCCGGCTGCCGCCGCTGCGCCGGACCGATCAGCTGCTCCTGCGTGCCGCCGCCCGGCAGCGGGTACACCGCGAGCTGCTTGTCGCCGACCGCCCTGTCGACGATCTCCCCGTCGCGCACCTTGTACGCGTCGGCATTGACGAGACCTGAGACGAGCGCCTCGCCGAGGCCGAAGCTCGCCTCGACGCAGGAGACCTTGCGGTTGGACGTGCCCGGGTCGGCCGTGAAGAGGATGCCGGAGGCGTGCGGGAAGGCCATCTGCTGCACGACCACCGCCATCTGCACCTCGCGGTGGTCGAAGCCGTTGCGCAGGCGATAGGTGACGGCCCGCGCGGTGAACAGCGAGGCCCAGCAGCGGCTGACGTGCTGGAGGATCGCCGCCGGCCCGATCACGTTCAGGTACGTGTCCTGCTGGCCCGCGAACGATGCCGTCGGCAGGTCCTCCGCCGTCGCGCTCGAGCGAATCGCGTATGCGGCGTGCTCCCCGAGCCGCGCGAGCGCGGCGCCGATCGCCGCCGTCACGTCGTCGGGAATCGCGACCCATTCGATGATCCGACGGATCTCCGCGCTGAGCGTGCCGATCGCCTCGCGGTCGTCCGGGTCCAGGCGCGACAGCCGGTCGAGCCGATCGCCGATCGACGGCGCGTCCGCCACGATCCGCCGGAACGCGTCCGTCGTCACGCAGAAGCCGGCCGGCACGCGGACGCCCTCGATCCGCGACAGCGTCCCCAGGTGCGCGCCCTTGCCGCCGACGACCGCCGCCTGCGTCTCGTCGATCGCTTGAAAGTCCAGCACGGCGACCGTCGCCGTCTGCTCCTCAGTGCCCATCACGTCGCTCCTCTGTCGCATTGCGACGAGCGAGTATGAGGCACACCGGGGGGCTTGAAACAAGCCCCCCTGGCAGCGATACTTTGGATGTGGCGGGGGTCGTGGAGGCCCCGCGACGCGGCAGCAGCAGCGGGCTGGCGAGCATCAGCAGCCCCGCAATCGCGATCGCCGCCCGGGGGCTGGTGAGCCCGGCGAGCAGGCCGCCGAGCGCGGTGAAGAGCGCGATCGACGCCTGTTGACCGATCGACCAGGCCGACAGCGTGCGGGCGACGCGGTGCTGCGGAGTGTGCTGCAGCCGGTAGGTCGCGAGCACCGGGTTGTACAGGCTCATGCTGACGACGATCGCCAGCTCGACGGCCATCACGATCGCGAGGCCGACCACGCCGGGACGCGCGAACGCGAGCCCGACCAGCCAGACGGCGCGCAGCGTGCCGACGACCCGGAAGACCCACTGCTGGCCGTGGCGGGCCACGACCCGGCGGGCCAGCCGTGAGCCGATCAGCCCGCCGAGGCAGGGCGCGGCGAAGGCGAGCCCGTACTGCCAGGGCGGAAACCCGAGTTCGCGCAGCAGCAGCACGGCCAGCAGCGGCTCGGTGGCCATGATCAGACCGGCGACGAGCATGTTGTTGAGGTAGAGCGCCCGCAGGCGGGGGTGGGTCAGGATGTGCCGCCAGCCGTCGAGCAGCTCGCCGGCCCGCACGCGGCCCGTCGCGGACCTCGGCGGGGCTTCTTCGCGGCCGCGGATCGCGGCGATGCCCAGCGCCGAGAGCAGGTAGCTGAGCGCGTCGGCGACGACGCTGGTGACCGGCCCGAACAGGCCGATCGCCGCCCCGCCCAGCGGCGGCCCGACCGCGAGCGAGCTCCAGTTCGTCGACTCGAAGCGGGCGTTGGCCACCAGCAGGTCGTCGGACGGCACCAGCGTCTTGAGGTAGGCGCCGCCGGCGGCGTTGAACGCGATCTTGGACGCGGCGACGATTGCCGAGACGACGAGCAGCTGGACGAGGCTCAGCCGGCCGAAGGCGTACGCGAACGGGATCGTCGCCACCGCCGCGAAGCGCGCCAGGTCCATCGCGATCATCACCGGCCGCTTGCGGCGGAACTCCACCCACGGCGCGAGCCGCAGCGCGATCAGCGCGCCCACAGCCGGCCCGACCGCGGCCAGCGCGGACACCTCGGCCGGGCTGGCGCGCAGCACCAGAACGGCGATCAACGGCAGCGCGCCGAGCGCCAGCCCAGAGCCGTAGGCGCTGACCGCATAGGCCGCCCACAGCCAGCCGAACTGCCTCTCCAGCGATGGTCTCGCCACCGAACCCCGATCTCTCATCGCACAACGTTTCTTTGATCGCATGGGATCAAATCAACGCCGTCACAGGGGATCAAACAACCGCTTCGATCACACGACACAACGTCGCGTTGTGCAGATAGAGTCGTAACCGTGGATCTCGACGTAGTGCACACCTTTGTCGTGGCCGCGGACGCCGGCCAGTTCCAGAAGGCCGCCGCCGTGTTGTCGATCACCCAGCAGGCCGTCTCCAAGCGCATCTCGATGTTGGAGAAGGAGCTGGACGTGCGCCTCTTCACCCGCACGGCGCGCGGCGCCCAGCTCACGATCGACGGGCAGGCGTTCCTCCCGCACGCCCGCGAGCTGGTGCGGGTGCAACGGCGGGCCGCGGACTCCGTGCGACCGGGCCGGCGCGCGCTGCGCATCGACGTCATGAGCTACCGCACCGCCCCCGCCGCCGTGGTGCGCGGGTTCCACCAGGCGTACCCCGAGATCGAACTCGACCTCGTGACGATCGTCGACAGCGCGCCGGCGGCGATCGCCGCGATCGAAGCCGGGACGATCGACGCCTCGTTCCGGGCCGTTGGCTCCCCCGTGTCGAGACTGCCACCGGGGATCGCGGCGATGCCGGCGGTCGACGACGCGCACCAGTTGCTCGTCGGTCCCGCCCATCCGCTCGCCTCCGCCCGCTCGGTCACCCTCGTCGAGCTGGTCGGCCAGCGAATCTGGATGCCCGGCATGCTCCCGGGCAGCGAGTGGGACCTCTACTACTACGACCTCGCCGACGCGTTCGGGCTCACGATCGAGCGGGTCGGGCCGCACTTCGGAACCGAGCACGTGCTCGACGTGCTCGCCGAGTCCGAGACGCTCGGGAACCTCGCCGGGGAGCACACGAAGTACCTCTGGCCCGACCGCTACGACCTCCGCCGCATCCCGATCCAAGACCCCACGCCCGTCTACCCGATGTCACTGATCTGGCGCCACGACAACCCGCACCCCGCGCTCGCCAGGCTTCGCGATCACCTCGCCACCAGACGAACCGGCGTGTCCGACAGCGACGTCTGGATTCCGAGCTGGGGACGCCGCAAGGCCTGACACGGCGCGATGCGCACCCACGCGCCGCGCGCTCAGGCGAAGGCCGCGCGCAGACGCTGCTCGATCAAGCTGGCGATGCCGTCACGGTCCTGGTCGCGGAGCGGTGCTCCGCGCGTCAGGACCACGGTGATCATCCCGACGGCCCGGCCCTCCTGCACCACGATCATCTCCGCCGGGAGCTCTAGCGCTGCGTACGCAGCCCGTCGAGGATGAAGCTCAGCATCCGCTGTGAGCGTTCCGCCTCGCCCTCTGGCGCGCGCCAGAGGGCGCCCGTGAGCAGGAGCACGTCGGCGGCGTCGGTGTCGTCGCGGATGCTCCCGTCTCGTTGACCCGCTTCGAGCATCTGGGTGATCGCGGCGATGACGGGCCCGTAGCTCTGCTCGGTGACCGACTGACGGGCGCCGGGGCTGAGGGCGTCGCCGAGACCGTGCTTCACCCGCATCGAGCGCACCAGCTCCGTGATCCAGCTGCGGAGCGCGTCCAGCGGGGTCTTCGTCGCGAGCAGCTCCGGCACGGAGCCGACCAGCAGCTCGATATCGCGTCGATAGACGGCGAGGACGAGCGCCTCGCGCGTCGGGAAGTGCCGATAGAGCGTGCCGGGGCCCACGTTGGCCCGTCGAGCGATCTGGTTGAGCGACGTGTCGCCGGATTCTTCGAAGGCCCGGCGAGCGACTTCGAGGATGCGGTCGCGGTTTTCGCGTGCATCTGAGCGGACCATCACAACTTCCCTCCTAAGTGGAGAGTTCTCCGCTATGTTGATTCGGAGACCTCTCCACTTACGATACAGGAGCACCCCATGCGCTACGTCAAGCTCGGCGGCACCGGCCTCGACATCTCCCCGATCGCGATCGGCGCGATGACCTACGGCGACCCGAGACGCGGCCATCCGGTCTGGTCACTGGACGAGGCAGCCAGCCGCCCGCTGATCAAGCACGCGATCGAGGCCGGGATCAACTTCTTCGACACCGCGAACCTCTACTCGTACGGATCGAGCGAGGAGATCCTCGGCCGCGCGCTGAGGGACTTCGCCAACCGCGACGACGTCGTGATCGCGACCAAGCTGCGTCACCCGATGCGGCAGGCGCCGAACGGCAGGGGGCTTTCGCGCAAGGCGATCATGAGCGAGGTCGAGCACAGCCTGAAGCGGCTCGGGACCGACTACATCGACCTCTACCAGATCCATCGCAACGACCAGTCGACCCCGCTGGAGGAGACGCTCGAGGCGCTGCACGACCTCGTCAAGGCCGGCAAGGTCCGCTACCTGGGCGCGTCCTCGATGCACGCCTGGGAGTTCGCCAAGGCGCTGCACCTGCAGCGCGAGCACGGCTGGGCGCGCTTCGTCTCGATGCAGGATCACTACAACCTGCTGGCACGCGAGGAGGAGCGCGAGATGATCCCGCTCTGCCTGGACGCGGGCGTGGGGACGATCGTCTGGAGCCCGCTCGCGCGCGGCCGCCTGGCCCGCGCCTGGGACGAGGCGAAGTCGAGCGCACGCGCGGAGACCGACGGCGGCTACGCGGACCTGCTCTACACGGGAGCCACCGTCGACAGCGACCACGCGATCATCGACGCGGTCGGCGAGATCGCCGCGGCGCGTGGTGTGCCGCGCGCACAGATCGCGCTCGCCTGGCTGCACGGCAAGCCGGTCGTCGACGCGCCGCTGGTCGGCGCCAACAAGACGTCGCAGATCGACGACGCCGTCGCCTCCCTCGAGATCGAGCTGACGCTCGAAGAACTCGCGCAGCTCGAGCGACCGTACACGCCCCGGTCCGACTTCCAGGGCGTCTCGGACGACGCCGAGCTGCAGAAGATCATCGCGCAGATCCCCGGCTACGCCAACGCGTAGCCGAGTGCTTCACGCGCGTTCCTCGGCGGCGGGCGGAGCCAGCGCGGCGACGACGTCCGCCGCCGCGCAGGTCGCCAGCGCGCGCAGGACGTCGTCGGGATCGATCCCCGCGAGGCGCGGGTGGTCGAGGTCGATGCCGATCGTCGCCTCGCGCTCGACGCCGAGGCTTGCGCGCCCGTTCGCGGCGATCTCTCCCCACAGGTCGCCGGCCCCGCCGGCGCGCGCGAGGAGGGCGTGCCGTGTGCGGTGCGCCCGTCGCGCGAGCGTCTCCAGCTCGCGGACCTCCTCGAACGGGTCGACGATCACGTTGGAGTCGCTGCCGATCGCGACCCGCACGCCGGCGTCGCGATACGCCCTCGCGGGGAAGCAGCCGTCGCCGAGGCTGCCCTCGGTCGTCGGGCAGCTTGCGACGAGCGTGCGCGTGCGTGCGAGCGTGTCGATCTCGGCGGGCGTGACGTGGATGCCGTGGACGATCGTCGTGCGCTCGCCGAGAAACCCGCGCTCGGCCAGCAGCTCGATCGGCGAGCAGCCGTGCTCGGCCCGGCATTCATCCAGCTCGCGCGGCTGCTCGTGCGCGTGGATGTGGCGGACCAGGCCGTGCCGGTCGCTGTACTCCGCGATCGCGGCCAGCCAGTCGGCGGGGACCGCGCGCACGCTGTGCGCCGCGACGCCGACGCCGACGCCGTCCTGCCCGTCGGCCCACGCGCGCAGGCCGTCGACACGCGCGAGGAAGGCCTCGGGCGTCGGGTCCGCAAACCGCTGCTGACCGCGCACGAGCGCAATGCCGGCGCCGCCGCGGTGATAGGCGGCCGGCAGCAGGACGATCTGCAGGCCGACCTCCTGGGCGGCCTCGGCGACGGCGATCGCCATCGCGTTCGGCTCGCCGTACGGCCGTCCGTCGGGCCGATGGTGGACGTAGTGGAACTCGCCGACGACGCCGTAGCCGGCGGCCCGCATCTCGGCATAGACGCGTCGGGCGACCTGCTTCATGCGCTCCGGATCGAGTCGGTCGACGGCGGAGAACATCGCGTCGCGCCAGGCCCAGAAGTCGTCGCCGGGGTCGCTGGTGCGTTCGGCGACCCCGCGCAGATCGCGCTGGAAGGCGTGCGAGTGGACGTTCGCCATCGCCGGGACGCGGTGGATCCTCATGCCTGGTCCTCCATGAACGCGCGGATCGCGTCGGCGCCGGTGGCCGCGTCCTGGAGCGAGACGTCCTCCTGCGGCGCGTGGCTGATCCCGTCGTGGTTGCGGACGAACGCCATCCCGGCGGGACGCGCGGCGGCGACGATGCCGGCGTCGTGACCGGCGAAGCAGACGAGGCCCGGCGCGGCGGCCGGAAGGTGTCGCGCCAGGCCGTCGAACACGGCCTGGTCGAACGTCGTGCCGGGCGAGAACGACGCGGTCCGCAGGTCGAGCCGCACGCGGTGCGCGGCGGCGACGCGCGCGGCCTCCAGCGAGAACGCGTCGACCCACGTCTGCAGCTGGATCGGCTCCGGTGCGCGCGCGTCGACCCAGAGCCGGACCTGGCGGGCGATCGTGGTGGCGACGTTGGGGTCGACCTCGATCCGGGCGGGCGTGAAGCGCATCTCGGGCCGCTGCCGCGCCGCGTCGTCGCCGGCGACGACGATCCGGGCGGCCGCCATCAGCGCGTCACGCCGGTCGTCGCGCGGCGTCGTGCCGGCGTGGTCGGCCTGACCGTCCAGTCGCAGCTGCAGACGCGTGCGGGCGGCGAGGCGCGCGACCGGCCCGGCTGCGACGCCCGCGACGGCGAGGTCGCGGGTCTGGTCGATGTGCAGCTCGACGAATCCCCGCAGGCGGTCGAGCCACGCCGGCGCACGGACGAGGCCGTCGGGGTCGACACCGTCGTCGCGCAGGGCGTCTCGCAGGCTCACGCCGTCCTGGTCGACGCGGGCGAGCGCGTCGGCGACGTCGAGCGCGCCGGTGAGCGCGCGCGACCCGAACGTCGGCGTGTTGAAGCGAGCGCCCTCCTCGTCCGCGAACGAGATCACCGCAACCGGATGCGCGCTGCCGGCGGCGACGGCGAAGGCGGCGGCGACGCCCAGCGCACCGTCGTAGCGGCCGCCGTCGCGGACCGAGTCGAGGTGCGATCCGACGGCCCACCAAGGGCCCGGCGCGGCCGGGGTCGCCCACAGGTTGCCCGCCGGATCCCGCTGCACCGTCAGACCGGCGCCCTGCGCCTGCTGCGCGAACCACGCGCGGGCGGCAGCGTCCTCGCGCGTCCACGCGAGCCGGGTCGTCGCACCGTCGGGCGCACGACCGATCGGCTCGATCCCGGCCATCCGCTGCGCGAGCTGCTCGGCGGTGATCATCGCGGCGTGACCCGCCAGGACTGGTCGGGACGCACCCAGACGATCTCGCCGCCGCGGATCACGACCGCGACGGGATTGCGGCCGAAGCGATACGGGAGCTGCTCGATCGGTCCGTCCAGGACGACGGCGTCGCCGCGCTTGCCGACGTCGAGAGAACCGCGCTCCCGCTCGAGTCCGAGCACCCACGCCGCGTTGAGCGTGGAGGCGAGCAGCGCCTCCTGCACCGTCCAGCGATAGCGGCGCACCGCCAGCCCGATCACGAGCGGCATCGACACGACCGTCGAGGTCCCCGGGTTGCAGTCGGTCGCGAGCACGCAGATCGCGCCCGCGTCCGCGAGCGCGCGCCCTGGCGCGACCCGCTCGTCGCCGAGGAACTCCGCCCCGGGCAGCAGCACCGCGGCGCACTCCGACGCCGCCAGCTCGCCGCGATCGTCCGGATGCAGACAGGCGAGGTGGTCGACGGAGCGGGCGCCCGCGGCGATCGCGACGGGCACCGATCGGTTGCTGTTGAACTGCTCCACATGGGCTCGCAGCGGCAGCCCGCGCTGCCTGGCGATCTCGCCCAGGCGCTCGAGGTCGGCGTTGCGAAAGGCCATCGACTCGACGTAGACGTCGAGCGCGTCGACGTCGGCGTCGCGCGCGAGCTGCTCGGCGCTCTCCATCCACGCGTCCGCGTCGAATCCGGGCGGGACGGCGTGGGCGAACAGGCCGGTGACGACGTCGGCGCCGAGGCTGCGTGCCAGCCGGACCGCGCGCAGCTCCTGCTCGGGCGAGAGCCCGTAGCCCGTCTTCGCTTCGAACGTCGTCGTGCCGTGGGCCAGCATCTCCGCGCGGATCGCGCCCGCCTGCCGCAGCACGTCCTCGTCGCCGGCCGCGCGCAGCGCCGCCGCCGACGCCGCGATCCCGCCGCCCGCTCGCGCGATCTGCTCGTAGGCGACCCCGGCGACCTTCTGCGCGTACTCCTGCGCGCGCCAACCGGCGAACGGCAGATGGGTGTGGCAGTCGACGAACCCCGGGACGACCGCGCCGCCGCTCGCGTCGATCACCACGTCGGCGTCGCGGTCGGCCTCGAAGCCGGCGACGACGCCGTCAGCGATCGTCAATTCACCCGCGCCGCTCTCGATCTCGGCCGCGCGATCGTGCCGCAGGTACGGCGTGCGGGCGGCCGGGAAGCGCACCAGCTGGTCGGCGTGACGAACGGACACGCTCATCGCATCGGGATCCGGATCCCGTGTGCCGCGGCGGCGGCGATCGCCTGCGGGTAGCCGGCGTCGGCGTGCCGGATCACCCCGGTGCCCGGATCTGCCTTGAGGACGCGCTCGAGGCGGCGTGCCGCCGCGGGGGTCCCGTCGGCCACGATCACCTGGCCGGAGTGGATCGACTTGCCCATCCCCACGCCGCCGCCCTGATGGATCGACACCCAGGTCGCTCCGGCAGCCGTGTTGAGCAGCGCGTTGAGCAGCGGCCAGTCGGCGACCGCGTCCGAGCCGTCGCGCATCGCCTCGGTCTCGCGCTGCGGCGATGCGACGGAGCCGGAGTCGAGGTGGTCGCGTCCGATCACGATCGGCGCCTTCAGCTCGCCGCTGGCGACCATCTCGTTGAAGCGCAGGCCGGCGAGATGCCGCTCGCCGTAGCCCAGCCAGCAGATCCGCGCGGGCAGGCCCTGGAACTGCACCTTCTCGGCCGCCAGGCGGATCCAGCGCGCGATCGGCTCTTGGTCGCCGAAGAGGTCGAGGATCGCGGCGTCGGTCGCGGCGATGTCATCGGGCTCGCCCGACAGCGCCACCCAGCGGAACGGGCCCTTGCCCTCGCAGAACAGCGGCCGGATGTAGGCCGGGACGAACCCCGGATAGGAGAACGCGTCCCTGTCGCCGTGCTCGGCGGCGAGGCCGCGCAGGGCGTTGCCGTAGTCGAACGCCTCCGAGCCGGCGGACTGCAGCGCGCGGATCGCCGCGACGTGCGCCAGCGCGGACTCGCCGACCTTGGCCAGGTACGTGTCGGGGTCGCGCGCGCGCAGCACGTCGGCCTGCTCCAGCGTCAGGCCCGCCGGGATGTAGCCGTTGAGCGGATCGTGCGCCGAGGTCTGATCCGTGACGACGTCGATGTGGACGCCGCGGCGCACCAGCTCGGGCAGGATCTCCGCGGCGTTGCCGAGCAGGCCGATCGAGAGCGGCTGGCCGGCCGCGGTCGCCTCGCCGGCGCGCGCGAGGGCTTCGTCGAGGTCGGCGGCGGCGACGTCGAGGTACGCGGTCTCCAGGCGGCGCTGGATGCGATGGCGGTCGACCTCGACGCAGATGGCGACGCCGCCGGCGAGCGTGACGGCCAGCGGCTGCGCGCCGCCCATCCCCCCGAGCCCGGCGGTCACGACGAGACGCCCGGCGAGCGTGCCGTCGTAGCGCTGGGCGGCCAGCGCCATGAACGTCTCGTAGGTGCCCTGCAGGATCCCCTGGGTCCCGATGTAGATCCACGAGCCCGCCGTCATCTGCCCGTACATCATCAATCCGAGCGCGTCGAGCTCGCGGAAGGTCTCCCAGTTGGCCCAGTCGCCGACGAGGTTGGAGTTGGCGATCAGCACCCGCGGCGCGTCCTCGTGGGTCGCGAACACGCCGACCGGCTTGCCGGATTGGACGAGCAGCGTCTCGTCGTCGCCGAGACGCATCAGCTCGCGCTTGATCGCCTGCAGCGCCTCGTCGTTGCGGGCGGCTCGCCCGATCCCGCCGTAGACGACGAGCTCCTCAGGTCGCTCCGCGACGTCGGGATGCAGGTTGTTCTCCAGCATCCGCAGGGCAGCTTCCTGCTGCCAGCCGCGACAGCGCAGTCGTTTGCTCATCGTGGGGCCTCCAATCGTCTCTCAGCTGAGCGGACCGACGACCGTCTCGGCAGCCGCGCGCACCGATCCATCGCGCACGAGCCGAACGACCGCCTCGATGTCAGGCGCCAGGAACCGGTCGGGTCCCGGCCCGGCGACGTGCTCGCGAATCCGCGCGCGGACGGCGGCCGTCGCCGGACCGGCGACCAGCGGCGCGCGCAGGTCGAGGCTGCGCGACGCCGTCAGCAGCTCGATCGCCAGCACCCCGCGCAGCGCATCGACGGCGAGCCGCAGCTTGCGGGCGGCCGACCAGCCCATCGAGACATGGTCCTCCTGCATCGCGGAGCTCGGGATCGAGTCGACCGACGCGGGAACCGCCAGGCGCTTCAGCTGCGACACCATCGCCGCCTGCGTGTACTGGGCAATCATGTAGCCGGAGTCGACCCCCGGGCTGTCCGCGAGGAAGGGCGGCAGGCCGTGGCTGCGGGCCGGATCCAGATGCCGATCGGTTCGCCGTTCGGCGATGCTCGCGACGTCGGCGGCGACGATCGCGAGGAAGTCCAGGACGTAGGCCAACGGGGCGCCGTGGAAGTTGCCGTTGGACGCGACGCGCCCGTCGCGCGTCACGACGGGGTTGTCGACCGCCGCGGCCAACTCGCGGGCGGCCACGCTCGCGGCATGGTCGACCGTGTCACGCGCGCCGCCCGCGACGGCCGGCGCGCAGCGCAGCGAGTAGGCGTCCTGGACGCGCGTGTCCTCGGGCCCGCGGTGGCTTGCGACGATCGCGCTGCCGGCGAGCAGGGCGCGGACGTTCGCCGCGGCGACGGCCTGCCCGGCTTGCGGGCGCAGCGCTTGCAGCTCGGGCGCGAAGACGGCGTCGGTGCCCATCAGCGCTTCGACGCTCATCGCCGCCGCGATGTCGGCGACGACGAGCAGCTCGCGCAGGTCCTCGATCGCGAGCAGGAGCATGCCGAGCATGCCGTCGGTCCCGTTGATGAGCGCCAGGCCCTCCTTCTCGACCAGCTCGATCGCGACGATGCCGGCGCGCCCGAGCGCCACGCCTGCCTCCAGCGGCGTGCCGTCCGCGTCGCGAACCCGACCCTCCCCCATCAATGCCAGCGCGCAATGGGCCAGCGGCGCGAGGTCGCCCGAGCAGCCGAGCGATCCGTACTCGTGCACGACCGGCGTGATTCCCGCGTTCAGCAGGCGTGCGTACACCTGCGCCGTCTGCGGCCGGATCCCCGTGCGCCCGGTGGCGAGCGTCGACAGGCGCAGCAGCATCAGGGCGCGCACGACCTCACGCTCGACCTCCGGGCCGCTGCCCGCGGCGTGGGAGCGGATCAGGCTGCGCTGCAGCTGCTTGCGCAGGTCGGGCGGGATCGGCTGATTCGCGAGCGCGCCGAAACCGGTCGAGACCCCGTAGTGCGGCTGGCTGTCGTGAGCCAGCCCGTCGATGACCGCACGGGACTCGCGCATGGCAGCGACCGCCTCGGACGTCAGTTCGACCTGTCGTCCTGCGCGCGCGACCGCGACGACCTCCGCCGGCGTGAGCGGCCCGACGTCAACGCGAATCGTGTCGATCGTCACGTCCATGACGTCATTGAACGAGAGAGGCGGCCGGCAGTCACGCAAACTCCTCCACCTCTGTCTCGTATCTGAGACGATGATCGACATGCCTCGCCCCGGCAATGCACCGGCGGCAGCGCACGCGCTCGACGTCCTGACGCTGCTCAGCCATCACGTCGCGCCGCTGCCGGCCTCCGCGATCGCCCGCGACCTGGGGCTCCCGCGGTCGACCGTCTATCACCTCCTCGCCGTGCTGCGAGATCGCGGCTTCGTCGTGCACCTCGGCGAGGAGCGCCGCTACGGGCTCGGCACCGCGGCGTTCGAGCTCGGATCGGCGTACACGCGGCAGGAGCCGCTGAGATGGGTGGCGGGGACGATCCTGTCGCGACTGGTGCAGCGGACCACGCACAGCGGCCATTTCGCGGTACTCGACGGGCGCGACACGCTGTACCTGCTGGAGGAGCGCGGCGCAGGCCAACCGAGCCTCGTCTCCGATGTCGGCGTCCGGCTGCCGGCCACGCTCACCGCGACCGGGCTCGCGATGCTGTCAGCGCTGACGCCGGCCCAGGTGCGCGCCCTGTGGCCGTCCCGCCATGACCTCTCGCTGCGCACCGCGACAGGACCCAGCAGCCTCACGGAGCTGCGCCGTCTGCTGAGCGACGCCCGTCGGCGCGGCTACGCGATCGAAGACGGGTTCGTCACCACCGGCTTCGGGTCCGTCGCGGCGGCGGTCCTGGACCACACCGGACGATCGCTCGCCGCGGTGGGGGTCACGTTCCCGTCATCGGAGGTCGACGCGGGGCTGATGGGCGAACTGGCTGTCGAGGTCCAACAGGCCGCGAGGTCGGTCGCCCGCCATGTGCGAGGGACGGCGCTCGTCACGCACCGCTCACCGAGATGACGCCGGCCGCGAGGCAAAAGACGGGTGAACTTCACGAGTTCGACACGTCCGTCGCCCCCGTCGTCGCGGAGACTGCGCGCGTCTGTCATCTCTACGAGGGATTCGAATGACGTCATCTGCGGCACAGCCGCGACCGCGCACCGAGGCCTGGCCCGGTGTCGGCACTGCTGCTGCCTCCCCTGCTCCGTCCTTCCGCGGAAGGATCCGCCTCCTGCGCGCGCTCGTCTCGACGCTGATCGTCGCGCTGCTCGCCGCAGCCGGTCTGGCCGTCTCCTCGACAGCCGCGCTGGCCGCCGACGGCGACTTGGTCAACGTCCCGGACCCGAACCTCTACGCCCGCCTCAGAGGCGCCGCGGGGGTCACCTCCTCCGACCCCATCACCGAGGCTCAGGCCAAGGCGGTCACGACCGTGGCGGCTGCCTACCAAGGCCCGGTCAACGATCTCACCGGTCTCGAGAGATTCGAGAACCTCACCTCGCTCGACATCACGTACCCACCCGCGAGAGGCGGCTACTCCGATCTCAGCCCGCTCGCGAACCTCACCAAGCTCACCTCGCTGACCCTGAGAAACGCGCAGGTCTCGGACCTGAGCCCGCTGGCGAACCTGACCAACCTGAGAACGCTGGTGCTCACCGACCAGCAGATCAGCGACCTCTCCGGGCTGCCGAACCTGCCGAACGCGACCAGCGTCAACCTGTCCGGCAACAAGATCGGGGACGTCACGCCGCTGGCGAGCAAGCAGTTCGGCGCCAGCGTGCTCACGACGCTGAACCTGTCCAACAACCGCATCGCGGACATCTCGGCGCTGGCCCCGCTGGGCGCGGGCGCCAACAGACTCGGCAACCAGGCCGGCGCCACCGCCGGCCTGCTCGTGACGGGCAACCGCATCACCGACTTCTCCGCGTTCGCCGGCTGGACCCGCGTGCCGACGGTGGCGAGAATCAGAGGCCAGGCCGTCTACCTCGGTTCCTACAGAGCGGGCGGCATCACCGTCCCGCCGCTGAGAACGGTCGACGGCGCCCTGCCGGCGCTCGACTCCGCCGCACCCGCCACCTACGACGTCCTGACGGGTCAGCTGACCATGACCGCGACCGAGCCGGTCGAGACGCTCGCGGTCAGCCCGAACTGGACGCTCTACCTCTCGCAGGCGCCGGAGCTGGACGACCAGACCGTCCCGAGATTCATCGGCACCGCGCGGCCGTGGGAGCAACTGTTCGCCAACTCCCCCGGCACCTGGGACCGTCCCTCCGACTGCAGACTCGTCTACCAGTGGTTCCGCGACAACGAGCCGATCGCAGCGGCCAGGTACTACATGGGGCCGGGGGGCATGGGCAGCGGCGGCACCCGCGTGACGTACGACATCCAATACCTCGACATCGGTCACGCGATCTCTGTGCGCGCCTCCTGCCTCGGCACGCCGTACTTCAGCAGATCGGTCTCGTCGGAGATCGTCCTCCCGTTCCCCGACCAGGACAGACCGTTCATCCAGCCGCTGCAGAGCGGCTACCCGCTGAGCCGCGTCGACCGGACCAACCCCTTCTCCGGCGTGAAGGGCGACCCGACCAACCCGGTCGTCCCGTTCGCCGTCGGCCAGCTGGACAGCTTCGGCAGACTCGTCTCCGCCACGCAGCTGACGACGACCGTCGAGGCCGTCTCGCAGCAGCCCGCGGGGCTGTTCGAGCCGGGCGACGTGGCGATCACGGGCACCGGTGCCGAGCGCTATGTCACGTTCAACCCGCGCAGAGACGGCAACGCCTCCGCGACGATCAGGATCACCGTGACCGGCACGACCGGCAAGGTCGCGACGCTGGACATCCCGTACCAGGTCTCCGCCACGACGACGCCGACCAGCCGCGTGCTGCAGGGCATCAGCGACGCGTCGTCGGCGATCTCGGTCGGCGACGGCTACCTGCTGGTAGCCGACGACGAGAAGAGCGACATCGGCCTGTACGACTCCAAGGTCTCCGGCCGTGAGCTGGCGACCTTCGCGGCCGTCGTGCGCAACGGCGAGATCGACCACGAGTCCTCGGCGCGCAAGGGCGACACGATCTACTGGCTCGGCTCGCACGGCAACAGAAAGGACGGCGCGCTGACGTTCTTCCGCTCGCTCGTCTACGCCTCGACGGTGACCGGCTCGGGCGCGAACGCGAGACTGGCCCCGAAGGGCGTCCAGTACACGGAGATGCGCAGAGACCTGGTCGCCTGGGACCAGGCCCACGGCGACCGCTTCGGCTTCGCGGCCGGCACGGCGGCGGGCGTGGCGCCGGACCTGCGCAACGGCTTCAACATCGAGGGCGCGGAGTTCTCGCCGGACGGCTCTGAGCTGTACCTCGGCTTCCGCTCGCCGGTCGTCCCGGCGACGGTCGACGGCAGAGCGCTGATCGTGCCGCTGGAGAACGTCGAGGAGATCACCGACGCCAGCGCGAGCAGAGCGGAGTTCGGCGAGCCGATCCTGCTCGACCTCGCCGGCCAGAGCATCCGCGAGATCCGCAAGAACGCGTCCAACGAGTACCTGATCCTGAGCGCCGGCTCGGGCGGCACGACGCCGGCCGAGACGCAGATGCTGTGGGTCTGGAACGGCAACCCGGCGACCGCGCCGGAGAAGCTCCCGACCCCGCTGACGAAGGACTTCGAACCGTTCGCGACCAGCGGCGGCTGGGAGGCCATCGGCGAGCTGCCCGACCACCTGACGCAGGGCGCGAGCGTCCGCCTGATCATGGACCAGGGCTTCGACAAGCTGTACACCGGGGCGAGAGAGAACAAGGACGACGCGAACCTCTTCACCAGAAAGGCGCGCAGCGACGAGGTCAGGCTGACCGCGCCGTCGCTCACGAGCTTCGCGGTCAGCGACCCGGGCGCGTTCCCGGATCAGGCCGCGACGACGGTCGGCTCGCCGCGCACGGTGACGATCGCCAACGACGGCTTCACGACGCTGAACGTCGTGCGCCTCGACGACGTGCGGGTGGTCGACGAGGACGGTCAGTCGCGTGACGACTTCCTCGTCAGCAGCGACGAGTGCGCCGGCACCTCGCTGGAGGTCGGCGAGTCGTGCGACATCCGCGTCCGCTTCGCGCCGTCGCGCCTGGACACGACGTCGAACGCGCTGCTGCAGATCAAGGGCAACCTGCCGGGCGGCAAGACGACCGTCGCGCTGACCGGCGCCTCGACCGGCCTGCCGAGGGGCGACCAGGGCGATCAAGGTCCGGCCGGTCCGGCCGGTCCGGCCGGTCCGGCCGGCAGAGACGGCTCCGGCGGCGCCGACGGCAGAGACGGCGCGGAGGGTCCGAAGGGCGAGCAGGGTCCGGTCGGTCCGGTCGGTCCGGTCGGCGTCGCCGGCCCCACCGGCCCGAGCGGCGGCAAGGGCGACAAGGGCGACAAGGGCGAGCAGGGCCCGGTCGGGCCGATCGGCCCCGTCGGCGTCGTCGGCGCCACGGGCCCGAGAGGCGCAAAGGGCGACAAGGGCGACAAGGGCAACACCGGCGCAGTCAGATGCTCGGTCAAGTCCAGAGGCGTCAACGTCGTCATCTCCTGCAAGCAGACGAGAGCCGCCAGAGGCGCGAGCAGAAGCGCGCGCGCATCGGCCGCGAAGGCCAAGCTGGTCCGCGACGGCCGCACCGTCGCCAAGGGCCGCCTCGGCAAGCTCCGCGCCACCCACGGAGCGCTGAAGGCCGGCCGCTACATGCTCGTGATCGGCACGGGCAAGGCGGCGACCAAGACGGTTGTCACCATCGGCCGCGGCCGCTGAGCCGCAGCATCGCCTGCCGAACCGGGCGCGCTCGCCGAGCGCGCCCGGCGGCGGGTGCGATCGCCCAGGGCCGGGGGTCAAGCGGCGTCGGGGACGACCACGACCTTGCCGGAGAGCTCGCCCGCGCCCGCGCGCGCGTGAACGTCCGCCAGCTCGCTCAGCGGCACGTGCTCGGCGACGTCGACGCGCAACTCGCCGCGGTCGATCATCGCCACCAGCTTGGACAGCTGCTCCGCGTCGCTGCGGACGAAGACGCCGACGGCGCGCACGCCCCTCTCCTCGTCGCCGGGAGTGGGGATCGTCGGGACGGTGTTGACGACGACGCCACCGGGACGGACCCGAGCGACGAGCGCGACGAGGTCGTCGGGGGCGATCCGCGCGAGGTTGACGAGCACGTCGACCGGCTCGGTGACCGCCGCGGTGACCGCGGTGGAGGTGTGGTCGATGACCTCGTCGGCGCCCGCGGACCGGACGCGGTCCCTGCTGCGCGGGCTGGCCGTGGCGATCACGTGCGCGCCCGCGCGCTTGGCCAGCTGCACCGCGTAGCCGCCCACCGCGCCGCCGGCGCCGTTGATCAGCACGCGCTGCCCGGCCGTCAGCGCGGCGTCGTCGAAGAGCGCCTGGTAGGCGGTGAGGCCGACCATCGGCAGCGCGGCGGCGTCCGCGAGCGGGATGCTCGTCGGCGCCGGCACGAGGCTCTCGGCGGGCGCGACGACGTACTCGGCCGCCGCGCCGGGAGCGACCATCGGCAGGAAGCCGACGACCGCGTCGCCGGCCGACAGGCTCGCGACGCCGTCGCCGACCTCGTCGACCGTGCCGGAGACCTCGATGCCCGGGGTGTGCGGCAACTCCACCGGGAACGGGTCCTGCAGGTAGCCGCCGCGGATGCCGTCGTCGACCGGGTTGAACGCCGAGGCAGCGACGCGGATGCGCACCTCGCCGGCGCCGGGGTCGGGCGTCTCGACGTCCTCGTAGCGCAGGACGCTGGGATCGCCGTAGTCGTGAAACCGCATGGCCTTCATGAGGGACCTCTCTGGTGGTGATGTGGTTGCGCTATGCGCTTCGAATTCGAAGCACTCTGGCGATCACCTTAGCACTGCTTCAAGTTCGAAGCAAACGAGGGACGCTTTGACTTCGAAGCACATAGACTGGGGCGCGTGCCCGACACTCCGCCGTCCCTCGATCCCGCCCAGCTCGGCGCCTACTTCGCGCTCCTCGAGGTCTCGAGCCTGCTGCGCCATCAGGTCGAGCAGCAGTTGCGCGACGCCGGCGACCTGAGCTTCGTCCAGTTCCAGCTGCTCGCCCGGCTCGGCGATTCGCCGACCGGCAGCCAGCGGATGACCGACCTGGCCGACGGCGTCGTCTACAGCCGCAGCGGCCTCACGTATCAGGCGGGGCTGCTGGAGAAGGCCGGACTGGTGACGCGCTCTCCATCCGCCGACGACGAGCGCAGCGTCACCGTCACGATCACCGACGCCGGCCGCGAGCGGCTCGCGAAGGTCTTCCCGGGTCACATCGAGGTCGTCCAGCAGCTGCTGTTCGAGGTGCTCTCGCCGCGCGACGTGCAGGCGCTCGCCGCGCTGCTGACGCCAGTGCGCGACCACATGCGCTCGACCCCGCCCCGCTCTGCCGCGCCGCGCCGTCGCCGGCGATAGCGGTCAGCCCGCCGGAGAGCGGCGCGGTCCGACCATCCCGCGACCAGGTGCCGGATCGTGGCGACCTGCGACATTGTGGCGTGAACCTCCTCGGCAAGGGAATCGTCGCGATCCTGATCCTCGCCGGCCTCGGCGTGGCGGCGGCCGATGCGTCCTGGCTCGCCGACCGCGACTCCGGCGCGCGCGTCGCAGCGAGGATCACCGCCTGCGACGAACGCGGCCCCAGCCGCATACACAGCACGAGATGCGCGGGCACGTGGGTGGTCGGGGGCGATCTGCCGGGCGGCGACGGACACGTGGTCGTCGGCACTGTCCAGGGTGCCGACGCCGACGACGTGGGCAAGACGATCGCGGTGACCGCGGACGGTGACCGCGCCGTCTCACGGTCGGCGGTCCTCCCGATCGGCCTGATCGTCACCGGCCTCGGGGGCGCCGGTGCGGGCCTCGCGCTTGCCGTCACCGCTCGTCGGCGGGCGCGAAGCAGTCCTCGTGCTCGGAGACCAGCCCGTCCGGCGTGATCCCCGACGTGGCGCGGACGTCCAGCAGGTTGACGTCCAGGGACAGTCCGCGATCAGGCGCGATCAAGACGATCACGCCCTCCGGCGCGAGCTCGCCCGCGAGCCCAACGACGTCGACCGCTCCGTCGGTGAGCTCGACCAGCCATTGCGTCCGCGGTTCACGGGGGCCTGGATCCTCACGAAGAAGTAGCCGTCGTCGAGCATCGAGCCGGGAAGCTCGCGCTCCAAGTACGCCCATACGTCGTCGCTGATGGTCACTGGCGAGATCCG
This sequence comes from Conexibacter sp. CPCC 206217, assembly GCF_030646165.1. Lineage (GTDB taxonomy): Bacteria > Actinomycetota > Thermoleophilia > Solirubrobacterales > Solirubrobacteraceae > Conexibacter. The sequence continues at coordinate 37,937 of NZ_JAUTDO010000002.1, forward strand.
GAAGGAGCGCGCAGGGAGCGTCAGGTTGACGCCAGGCGTCTCGCGGCCTCCACCACGGCCGCTCGATGCTCGGCCAGGCGCGCCGCGGACCGGGGGTCGCGTCCGTCGGCGGCCAGCAACGCCTGGGGCGTGTTGAACCAAGCCGTCGCCAACCCGCCGACGAGGACGATCAGGTCGACGGGATCGAACGCGCCTGCGCGGTCGCGCAGTGCCGCGACCTTGTCGTCGTAACGACTGGTCGCGTCGGCGCTGGTGCCGGCACTCGGACGTTCGAGCTGGCGCCAGAGGCTCATGCGCAGCGCCTGCGGGTGCGCGACGAAGTAGTCGAACAAGCGGCCGGCGTGGCCCGGCAGATCGTCCTCGGCGATCGGCACCTGCTCGGTCAGCGCGCCGAGCACGTGGTCGAGCGCGGCGTCGAACAGCCCCTCCTTGTCGCCGAAGTGCTCGTAGATCGCGCGCTTGTTGGCGGCTGCCGCGGCGGCGATGCGATCGACGCGCGCACCCGCCAGCCCATGCGCGCTGAACTCCTCCACAGCGGCGCCGAGGATGCGGTCGCGAGTCGGGGCGGCTGTCTGCGGCACGCAACCCAAGATACCGAACGAACCGGTTCGGATCATGCTACCGTGGTGCGAACTATCTAGTTCGTTCGGAAGGATCGACATGCACATCCGCACGCTCGGAACGCAAGGACTCGAGGTCTCGGCCATCGGCCTGGGGACGATGGGGATGACGATGGCCTACGGCCCCGGCTCCGACGCGGCGACCGCCGTCGCCACCATCCGCCGCGCGCGTGAGCTCGGCATCACCCACTTCGACACCGCCGAGCTCTACGGCGGCGGGACCGGTTCCAGCGAACGGCTGCTGGGAGAAGCCGTCAAGCCGTTTCGCGACGAGGTCGTCCTGGCGACGAAGTTCGGCTTCGACATGACCGCCGATCCGGTCTGGGCCAGCGCAAACAGCCGCCCCGAGAACATCCGCGCCGTGACCGAGAACAGCCTGCGCCACCTGCAGACCGACCACATCGACGTGCTCTACCAGCACCGCCCCGATCCCGACGTGCCGGCCGAGGAGGTCGCCGGCGCCGTCAAGGAGCTGATCGACGCCGGCAAGGTCCGCTACTTCGGACTCAGCTCAGCCGGAGCCGACGACATCCGCCGCGCCCACGCGGTCCACCCCGTCTCCGTCCTGCAGAGCGAGTACTCGCTCTTCGAGCGCGCCGTCGAAGCCGAGATCCTGCCGCTGCTGCACGAGCTGAGCATCGGCTTCGTGCCGTTCTCGCCACTGGGACGCGGCTTCCTCACAGCCGCCGAGATCAAGCCCGCGACCGCCTACCCCGACGACGACATCCGCAGCCACGACCAGCGCCGCCAACCGGGCAACTTCGAGGCAAACGTCGCCGCCGTCGAACGGCTGACCGACCTGGCCGCCGCACGCGGGACCACCGTCTCGCAGCTCGCGCTCGCCTGGCTGCTCGCCCAGGGCGACGACATCGCACCGATCCCCGGCACGCGCAACGCACAACGACTCGCCGAGAACGCGCAGGCCGCCGACATCGCCCTCACCCCCGAAGACCTCACCCGCATCGCCGAGATCCTCCCCGACGGCGCCCACGGATCCCGCTAGCGCACGAGCCACGCCTCATCGGCGTGACGCTCTGCCTCGTCGGGGTCGGCGCCATCATGCACACCCGCCTCTCTCACGCCTACGGAACGCGGAAGCTGGCGTGATCAGGTTGCCGGGGTCGCGCTCGAAGCACGGTCCCCCATGATGATTATCTTCTCGACGCCTCTTCGCGCCTGCGCGATCGTGACCGGCGACAAAGCCCTCCTCGACCACCAGGGCCTCCACCCGCCCGCACTACCGGTTCGTCCAGTGCTTCGCATCGAAATAGGCGAGTGATCAGCTCGGCGTGATCACATCGAGCCCGTGCTCGCGCGCACCTGCGGCCAGTTGCGTGTCGAACGTCATGATCGACGTGACGTGCCGCTCGGCGGCGAGCTGGAGAGCAGTTGCAAGATGGATCGCATCAAGCGTTGCGACCGACGCTGGCGAAACCGTCTCTGCCGCCGCGAGGACCGCGTCGTCCACCGGCACGATCGCAACCCCCGCCAGCCAGGCCTCGATCTCCTCGCTCGCAATCCCAGTCCGCAGTCCGAGACGATGCAACTCGATCCGCAGCAGACGACTGGACACGACGACCTCGAACTCGGTCAGCGCCACCCCGATCGCGTCGCCGTCAGGCTCGTCGAGCACGACGCGCCCGAGCGCGCTCGTATCGAGGTAGACGCCCGCCACCGCCGGCTACGCCCGCTCGGCGCGGCCTTCAGCCAACAGCGCGTCAGTCGTGCCCGACGGAGCCGCGCGCCGCGTCCGCTGCGCGATCAGTTCATTCAAGCTGGCACGCGGCAACGTCGCTCCATGCTCGGCCGCGAGCGCCGAGTACTCATCCGACACACGCTCACCCGCAGGCGAGAGACGCGCGACCACCCGACCGTGCTCGGTGACGTCCAGCGACGCGCCTTCCTTGACCCGCTCCAGATAGCGGCTCAGGTTCTGACGCAGCTCGCGGACCCCGACACTGGACATTGTGCGTCACAACGTAGCACAATCATCCGCAGGTCGGACGCGGTTCACCAGGGCGAGAGCCGCCACGCAACGGCAACTCATCAGTCGATGCGGAAGCTGACGCTACCCCAGGTTGCGTCCAGAGGGATCACCAAGGCTCGGATCGGCCGGTGCGCAGCTGTCGCTCGACGAGGTCGGCCGCCGCGACCGCGCCACCCGCCGCGCGGTAGCCTGCGGCGACGCGCCGCGCGCCGTCGGCCCGTCCGGTCGCTTCGCGCACGGCCGCGCGCAGACGCTTGGGGGCGAGCCGGCGCACCGGGAGCCGTACACCGGCGCGGGCGACCTCGACGCGGCGGGCGACCTCGAGCTGGTCGCGTCCGAACGGCACCGCGCAGACCGGCACGCCGCGGGCGAGCGCCTTCTGCGTGGCGCCCATGCCACCGTGCGTGATCGCGCAGACCGCGCGGTCGAGGATCGGCCCGTGCGACGTGAACGGCAGCACGTGGGCGTTCTGCGGCGGGCTGTGCACGAGGGGGTCCTCGGAGGGCAGCGTCGCGACGACGTGGACCGGCTCCTCGGCCAGCGCCTCCAGCGCGCAACGCACGAGCCTGCCGTCATCCTGAAACTCGCTGGAGGTCGTGACCAGCACGATCGGCTCCTGCACCTCCGCGAGCCAGCCGGGCGGCGACTCCGGCGGGTCCCACTCGCACGGGCCGACGAGACGGATCGTCTCTGGCCAATCCGGATGCGAGTACTCGAACGGCTCCGCCGTCAGGTAGAGCAGCAACGGGATGCCCGTGAAGAGCCGCGCCGGATCCCCCAGCGGCGCGAGCCCGGACTTCTGGCGCACCTCGTTGACGCGCGGCAGCACGAGCCGCACGAGCGAGCCGAACAGGAGCGGCCCGAGCAATGCGTCGCGCAGCCGCCCCAGCGGCCCGCCGGCCGGCGCGAACCCGGGGCCGAACGGCGGCGCGCCGCGTGAGGCCAAGGGCAGCGGATACGGACACCACGCGCCCCAGACGCCACCCCACGCCTCGGCGGTCGCCAGCGCGCCCCACGCCTGCACGTCGACCAGCAACGCGTCGGGCTCGACGTCGCCGATCGCGCGGTGGAGGTCGCCCGCATCGTGCTCGGCGCGCCAGCTGAAGGTGCGCATCGCCAGCCGCTGTGCCCCCAGGGGCGTGAGCGCCCGATGGTCGTCGTGCTCGATCGCCTCGATCGCCGGATCGATCGGCGCCGCGTCGAACCCGAGCGCGCGCATGCGCTCGACCTCCGAGCCGAGCGTCCGCAACGAGATCTCGTGCCCGCGCTCGCGCAACTGCAGCAGGATCGGCACGAGCGGAAACAGATGCCCGCGCGCGGGACTCGTGTACGCGAGAATCCGCGTCATCAGGACGGCCCCGGTCTCGCCAGCGGCTCCAGCAGCTCCACCAGCGCCAGTTCCGTCTGGTGCCGGCTGAGTCCGGAGTCGCGCCGCAGCAGCTTCCACGTCTGGACGTCGCAGACCGCCACCAGCTGTGCCAGCCGCCGCGCCCGCGCGACGCCGCGCATACCCGCGAGCGCGGGGGCGAAGACGCGCGCGCACCAGTCGCGATGCAGCTGCCGGCCTCGGTCGGCGATCTCCCGCAGCGCGGGCATCCGATCCTCCTCCGCCAGCAGCTTGAGCACGCGGTCGCCGAACTGCTCGTAGTGCTCGGCGAGCACGGCGACCACGGCGCGCAGGTCGCCCACGGGCGCCGTATCGCGCTGCGCGCGCACCCGCACGACCGCCCGCTCGGCCGCGGCGGCGAACAGCAGCTCCTTGGTGCCGAAGCGCCGGATCACCGTCTGCACCGACACCCCGGCGCATCGCGCGACCTCGTCGAGCGAGATGCGGTCGGCCGGCTGCTCCCAGAACAGCGCGGTCACCGCGTCGAGGATCCGCTCACCCGTGGCCGCGGCCGACTCGGCGCGAGCACCCATCCGATAGGACCGTCTGCGCGCCTCCATCAAATTCATGTTAGCGATATTACCACGAAATAAGTCTCAGCCCGATCCGGCACCGGGATCACGTGGCGTCAGTGCGTCGGCGGCGGGCCCGAGGGGAGGTCGGCGCCGCGATCCCGCTCGGCCATCCAGCGGCCGAGCTCGGCGCGCGAATGGATCCCCATGAGATGTCGCGCGCGACATCGACGTCGCGATCGCACGGGATCGGAGAGCAGCCCGCCCCGCTCACCGCCGATCGGCGCGCCGAACATCGCCATGTACGGCACCGTGCGACAGTGCGAGAAGAGCCCGTCGCCCACCCGGGCTGCAGCGCGTCCTCGAGCACGTCGGCCGGTAGCAACTCGCAGGGGCGGCGCGAACGTCCGTGGCCCCTGGCTGGATCCGGTTCACCCGCGGAGCGGGCGCGCCACCACAAGAGCGGCGCGCCCGGCTCGCGGCGTTCTTGCTTCTACTTGCGCGTGGCGCGGGTGACCGTAACGGGCAGCGAGCGCGTGACCGTCTTCGTCCCGACCGTGAACTTCACCTTCACGGTGTAGGTCCCGAGCTTCGCCTTCTTCGACGCCTTCAGCGGGAGCGACACCGTGGTCGTCTTGCCCGCCGACAGCGCCGACAGCGTCACCGTGCGCTTGCCCACGAGCTGCTTCACAGCGGCGATCTTCACCTTCACACCGATGAGCGCGCCGCCCGTGTGGTTGGCGAACTTGTACTGCAGACGCATCGTCGAGCCGCGGCGGACACGGACTGATCTGCGCGTAGCCGTGATCGTCACCGTCCCGTCCTTGCCGGCCGCGCCGGTGTCGCCCTTCGCGCCGGTCGCACCCGTGGCGCCAGTCGCCCCCGTCGGGCCGATCGGGCCGGTGTCGCCCTTCGCGCCGGTCGCACCCGTGGCGCCGGTCTCACCCGGGTCGCCCTTGGCGCCGGTCTCACCCGGATCGCCGGTGTCGCCCTTGTCGCCGGTGTCGCCCTTGTCGCCCGGGTCGCCGGTATCGCCCTTGTCGCCGGGATCGCCCGGGTCGCCGGGATCGCCCTTCGGCCCCTGCGGGAGCGTCGTGCTGGAGCCCGACACGGCCGCCGAGATCGAGCCGCCCGGAATGTTGCCGTTCAGCGTGACGTACGCGGCGGCAGCGCTGTTCTCCGCGCCCGGCGCGTAGCGGACCTGCACCCTGCAGGTGCTGCCAGCGGCGATCGTCTCCCCTGTGCAGAGGTCGTTCGTGATGAGGAACTCGCCGACCGAGTCCTCGTTGTCGGACGTGATCTTCGCCTTCGTCACCGTGACGTCGGCAGCACCGGTGTTCGTGAACGTGATCCACTTGCCCGGGCTGATCGTCTGCGCGGCCTGAGCGCCGAATGTCGTCGCCAGCGCCTCCAGCTGCGGGTCAGCGGCGTCGGCGGCCAGCTCGCCCGGCGGGCAGCTGCGCTTCTCGTAGGCGATCGGCGCGACGCAGTGCCAGATGTTCGGGGAGTTCTCGCCCGGGGTCTGGCGGATGTCCACGGCCTGCTCGTACGCGTAGGCGACCTTCAGGACCTGCGCGTCGTCGCCGGCCTTGCCGGTGAACAGCGCCGTGGCCGACGGCGTGCGGTTCGTCGCCGAGTACGCCGTCGTCAGCGTCGCCTGCGGGTAGCCCGCTCGTGCCGCGATCGTCTGGGTCGCCGCCGCGTTGGACGACAGGATGACGTCGACCGGAGTGCCGCTGTTGTCGAACTTCGCGTCAAGCGCCGTCTTCGCGCTCGCCCGCTCCGTCGCGGCCTCGGCGTCCACGGTGCCCGCGGTGTACCCGGACACGGTCGTCGCCTGCGCATGGCCGAACTTGTCGCCGTCGAGCGCGTGGTCGGCGTTGTACGCCATCACATCGGCGAACGACGTGATCGGGCTGGTCGGGAAGCCGGCGAGGTACGCGTCGAAGTCGCGCACGACCTGCCGCCCGACGATGTTCGTCCCAGCCGTCGAGGTCGGCGCCGCGCCCACCGACACGACCGTCGCGCCGAGGCTCGTAAGCGTGTTCGCGACCGCCGCGGTGAAGCCGGTGGTCGTGCCGATCGTCATGCCGGCGAGCGACGTGCTCAACGCCCCCCGGTAGTCCGGGGCCGTCACCGGCGCGTCAGCCGTCGTGGCGTCGGCCGGATCCGGGCCGACCATGCCGGTCAGCGTGTTCGCGATGTCAGCGATGTTGCGACCGGCGATCGCCGCCGTGTCGTAGCTCTTCGCCGTCGGCATGATCCCGGTGCGGCTGATGATGCCGGCCGACGGGCGCAAGGCCGCGACGCCGGCGGTGCCGGCCGTCGTCAGCAGCGTGCCGTCGGTGTCCGTCGTGATCGTCGCCGCCGCGATGCCCGCCGCCGCCGCCGCGAGGGCGCCGGTCGTCGTGCCGCGGAGGTTGTACGCGCTGAGCGTCTGGCCGCCGAGCGAGCTGTAGCCCGCCGGCGCGGTGCTCGAGATCATGCCGTTCAACTCGGTGACGTTCGTCTTGCCGAGGATGATCGCGCCGGCGGCCTTGAGCTTCGCGACCACGGCGGAGTCCGCAGCCGGGACGAGGTCCTGCAGCGCGATCGAGCCGCCCGTGGTCGGCATCCCGGCCACGTCGATCATGTCGTTGACGAGCAGCGGGACGCCGGCCAGCGGGCCGAGCGGGTCGCCGTTGGCACGCGCCGCATCAGCCGCGGCCGCCTGCACCATCGCCTGCGGGTTGATCGAGCGGACCGCGTTGAGGCCGGGGCCCTGCCGGTTGACGTAGCCGATCCGGTCGAGGTAGTCCTTGACGAGGTCCGACGTCGTCAGCGAGCCGTCTGCGAGCTTCGTCTTGATCTGGTCGATCGTGAGCGTCTCGAGGTCGACGGGCGCGGTCAGCGCGTTGGCCAGCGGCGCGAACGGCGTTGCCGTGACGCACGACTGCGGGTCATAGCGCGGGCCGTCGTCGACGCAGCGCCAATCGGCCGGGTTCAGCTCGGACGGCGCCTTGCGGCCGAGTCCCATCGTGATGGCCGTCTGCTCGAGGTCGTAGGCCATGCCCACGAGATCCCGCTCGCCGAAGCGGTAGCCAGAGAACAGGACGCTCGTCGGACGACGGGTCGCAGCGGCGTTCCCGAACGGGACGTCGAGGACCGGGTAGCCGCCGTAGGCAGCCTCGGAGGTCATCGTGCCGGCGCTCGTGCTGACGATCGCGTCGAGTCTGTTGCCGCTGTTGGCCAGCAGGCCCTCCATGTGCGTCCGCGCGCGGGCGATCTCGCTGTCGCGCATCGTCACGTACTCCGCGTTCTGCGCCGGGTCGGAGAGGTCGAACGGGACCGCGGCGCCCATGCGCCCGGCCGTGCCGTACTTCGTCGCCTCCCACGGGTGGGCGTTCATGTAGGCCCACACGTCGTCGAAGCTCTTCTGCGGGCCGTCGTGGTCGACCTTCAGGTAGTCCGTGAGGTCGCGGCGGAACTCGCGGTCCTGGATGTCGTTGCTGCTGCTCTGGCGCGACCAGGTGCGCAGCGACGAGGGAAGCGTCACGACCGTGGCGCCCGCCGCCGTGAGGGCCTCGTCGACCTGCGAGTTGGAGATCTGGTCCGACCACACGCCGATCGTCTTGCCGTCAAGCGCCGTGGTCGACAGCGCCGAGGTGTAGCTCGTGCCGTCGGCCGGATGCGAGGCGACGTCGGCCGGGCCGGGGCGCTTGTCGTCCTGGGTCCACACGTCGCCCGGATCGACGGCGACGGCCACGTCGAGCGCCATCGCGAGGTCGGTGACCGTCTGGGTCATCGGGCCGACGGTGTCCTGCGTGGACGAGATCGGCACGACGCCGGTGCGGCCGATGAGGCCGGTGGACGGCCGCAGGCCGGCAAGGCCCTCAGCGGCGGTCGGGTAGGTGATCGAGCCCTCGGTGTCGGACCCGAAGGTGAGCGCGGCCAGACCAGCGGAGGCCGCGGCGCCGGAGCCCGACGAGGAGCCGCTCGGGTCCTGCGAGCGGTCGTTCGGGTTGAGCGTCTGGCCGCCGAGCGAGCCGTTGCCGGAGGACTGGTTGTCCGAGACGTAGGCCGCGAACTCGGTGAGCGTCGTCTTGCCGAGGATGATCGCGCCAGCAGCCTTCAACCGCGCGGCGAGGAACGAGTCCCTCGTCGGGATGTTGTGCTCGAGGGAGACGGAGTTCGCCGTGGTCGGCATGCCGGCGACGTCGATGTTGTCCTTGAGCAGGACCGGCAGGCCCTCCAGCTTGCCGGCATGCCCGGCGGCGCGACGCGCGTCGGAGGCGCGCGCCTCGGCGACCGCGTTCGGGTTCAGCGAACGAATCGCGTCGATCGTCGGGCCGCGCTGGTTCGTCTTGGCGATGCGGTCGATGTAGGCTCGCGTCAGATCGACGCTCGTGAGCGTCCCGCTGGTCATCATCGCCTCGAGCTCCGCTGCGGAGGTCTTCTCGAGGTCGAGACTGGCGGCGTGGGCCGCGGGAGCGCTCAACAGGGCCGTCGACACAGCTGCGGCAACCGCCAGAGTCAGCCGTCGTCGATGGTGTTTGCGTGGTGCGATTTGCATATGCGTGAGGCTAGGGATGGCGTTGCCGCGCCAAGGTATCCAGCTGTCGAAACATGCTGGCCTGCGCTTCGCCCCCCGGTCGAGGGTGAGGTTTTTCGGAGTGGTGTAGCTCGCTGCGTGGCGAGTTCGGGCTACCACGACTGGGCGACCCGCGCAGCCTCCTCGCTGGCCGCGCGTCAGACACGTGGACCACGAGGCTCAACCACGAGGTCGCCCTGGCGCTGTCCCTGAGAACGAGAAAGGGCCTGCATCTGCAGGCCCTTTCTGAGTAGCGGGGACGGGTTACTGACGCATATCCCCGACCGGGGCCACCGGTTCGTCGAGGTGCGGAAGCTGGGGCCGAATCAGGGTGGCGCGCGCAGATGACGCGACATCGCCGCGACAGGCGTTGCGCTGATCTTCACCGGCCTCGGAGGGCTGCCGTCCTTGACCCGCAGGCGTCACGCTCATGGCGCGACCTCCTGCGTGACGGTCCAGTTGATCAGGATGACCGGCCCCTTGGTGGTGGATCCCGGACCGAGAGTGCAGCTGTATCTGCCGTAGCCGTTGCCGGGCGCCTGCGTGACGTCGCAGGTGTAGCTGTTGGAGCCGGAGTAGGGATCGGTCGTGGAGACGTTGATCGTGGCGCCGTCCCAGGTCGTGATCGTGGCGGAGTTCGAACAGCCGCGGGAGAAGCCGCCGCCGGTCTTCCAGCCCTGCGTCTTGCCGGGAAGCCATTGCTTGCCGTTGGGGTCGCCGCCGTCCCAGTGGTCGGTGCCCCACTTCGAGGTGGAGCTGATGTGGATGCCGCTCTGTGCGGCGTTGGTGACGTTGACCGTGCACGTGTTGCCCCAGTCGGCGTCGTCGACGAACAACGAGACCGCGCCGAAGCGGCGCGGCAGACGGTCGTCGAGGCGCTCGCGAGCGGTCGCGAGCCGGCGACCGTCGAGCGCCGTGTCCTTGAGCCCGCGCACGACGTAGCTGAGCGTGGCCCGCTTGACGTCGTAGCGAGGCCGCGTCAGCTCGACCGCGATCGTGTCGGCATCGGCATCGCCGCCGGACAGCTCGATCACCGCGTTCGGTGGCGCGCCGCGGCCGGGCCCGAACAGGCCGTCGAGCACGGTCGCGGTGGCGGTCGTGCCGGTCAGCCGCCGCGGACGGTCGCTGAAGTAGACGGTGTGCGGATCGACGTCGCGCAGCGTCAGCCGCGCGAGCCCCCGTCTTCGGGCAATCGGCTCGAATGTGCCGGCGCGCGCGTTCTGCACGAACAGCATCGAAGGCGCAGCCGCCGCGGCCCGAGCCACAACCGGATCGGGCGGATCTCCGGCGGAGGCCGAGGCGGCCGTGGCCGCGGTGTACGCGGACGCCGCCGCGACGGCGACAAGGACGGCGGCGGCGCCAGCCGCACCGGCGCGATGACGAGTGAATCTGGACATTGGTCCTCCGAGTCGGACGCGTGACTACGACGGAGCATCGGATCGCGGCCGGCAGGACTTGAGGTCGACGATCGTGTCGCACCCGGCGGCTTCTTCGACCACGACCACGACCACGACCACGACCACGACCACGACCACGACCACGACCACGACCACGAGGAATCGTCGCCTGGTCACGGCGCCGACGGCACCCCGTTCGGCGTTGCGGTCCAGCGCGCCGGCGGCCCCACCGACCTGCGCGCCCGCGGCAGACGGCTGCGGATTCGACGCCGTGGTCGTCGAGCCTCGGACCGCGACCCCTGTCCACCAGACGGGCGAGCTCAGTGACATCCACAATCGATGACGTCCCGCCACCCGAGGTCGTTGCGGACAGCCTTGAGCCGCTCATCGCATCGGTCAGCGAGTCCTCCCCGCACTTTGACGCTGTCGTGGGTCGCGTGACCGTTAAGGGCTACCTGGCTCAGGACACGTCACCCAATGATCCTTACGTCATAGCTGATTCAAGTGCTGGCTCGTCAATCGTCGTTGTTGTGAATATGAAGCATCCTCATATTCGCCAGGTGGTCGGAAGCGAAGGGTTCCTGAACTATCTCCGATACTCGGTATACGATGCGATCGCAGAGTGGCAAGCGCGACAGCGCCAACAAACCCCTGATCCAGACACGATGAAAATGCTCAAGGACAAACTGCTGCGCATCGCGATGCTCATCGAGATGCACACGCCTGATCCGACAGGCGGTTAGCACTCGTCCGAGGCCCGACTTAGGGTCTCAGACGAACAATGTTCTCGGCGCGGTCGACGGCTTTGTCGAACGTCAACACTGCACCAACCCCGGTCGCCTCTGCCTGAGCGACGAGATATGCCTCGGCGAAGTCGAGGCGATCGTGCTCGTAGACCTCCAGGGCACGGCGCAGCAGGGGAGCGTCGACGACGCTGATCGATGGCATCGCGATAGCCGCTCGCATCAGCTCGGCGACCCGGTCTCTCGGGACCTCATAGAACGACTGCAGCACATAGATGCACTCGGCGACGACGAGATCGGTCAAGAGCAGTCGCTCCGCGCTCGCCAACGCCCGCGTGGCTCGTGCCGCCTGCTCGGGCGGATCGCCAGTCAAGTGACGGACGATGACGTTCGTATCGATGAACGCGATCAGCGCCGCTGCTCCCCACGCACCCGGCGCGTCTGGCGCAGCACCTCGTCCCACGACGTGCCGCGCTTGCCCTCCGGCACGCTGACGGCGCCGGCCAGATCCAGGAAGTCGGGTGTCTTGGCGACCACCGCTCGCTTGCGCTCCACCCGGAAGACAAGCTCATCACCCGCGTGCAAGTCGAGCGCGTCGCGCACGGCTTTGGGGATGGTGACCTGACCCTTCGATGTCAGACGTGCCGAAGCTTCCACCAGATGTCCTTACATTTGCTTTCGAGTAAGGATACCGTTGCCGCCCCAGACAGTCGAGACCCTCACTCGCCACGCAACCGCTCCTCGACGCTCTCGCGCAAGAACCGCACCGTCCGGCCCAGCCGCGCTGACGGCAGCTCGCCGCGCCGCGCCAGCTCGTAGACCGTCGACACCGGCATTCCGAGCATCTCAGCGACTTCCGCAGCCGTCATCACGTCCTCCCGTGTGATCGACCGTCGACCTCGTCCTTCCCGTCCGACTTCGGGCGTCGAATCCATGCCGCCCACTCCTTGATCCCGGCGCGCCCAGTACGCCCCTCTACCTGTCTATCCAGTTGAGACCTCCGATCGTGCGAGCGACTTTTCGTCCAGATCCGACCGCCCGATGTGTCTGACCCTGGACTTCACCCAGTCCCCACTGGCCGCCTCAGACTGCACTTCTTTCTCTCCCAGACCCCTGCCGAATCTTGGATTCGGGTGCTGATTTGGGTCAGAGTTTCGGGTGGCGACCACGGCAACTTGCTCGCTCCGCTTTCCTGATTCAAGATGCAGCATGCGCTCCGATCTGGCTGCGATCAACGCCGCTCTGCAACGCGAACTCCGGAGACGAAGACTCAGAGAAGTTGCCGCGGTCCCCGCAGCCAGATGGCTCGGCGCCGCCGGGATCCTCAGAGACAGCAGATCCCGACCGGGACTGCCACTGCGCAACCGACTCCGTGCCGGACAGATCGACGGCTCCAACCAGCGGCCCCCTCGAAAGTACGGCCGCTGGTTCATACGGCGAACCCGCTCGTAGCCTGAGCCGTTTGGTACTCCCGGCTGGTACTCCCGCCCCACCGAGCCGCCAGCCAACCCGCCCCAGAACGACGAAAGCCGCCTGGCGAGAGGCGGCTTCCGTATAGCGGGGGCGGGATTCGAACCCGCGACCTTCGGGTTATGAGCCCGACGAGCTACCAGACTGCTCCACCCCGCGGCGGACTGGAGATTCTAGCGCAATCGGATTCGAGGGGCCGTCCGGCTCTGCGCCAGGCGGCGCACCCCATCGGGTCGTAGGATTCCGCAGCATGAGCCTTGTCTTCGTCACGCGCAGACTGCCCGGTGGGGATGTGGAGCGGCTGCGTGCCGCCGGCCACCAGGTCGACGTGTGGGAAGACGCGGCACCGCCGTCCGCGGAGGCGCTCGCCTCGCGCGCGCGAGATGCGGACGCGCTGCTGTGCACGCTCGTCGACACGGTCGGGCCCACGCTGCTGGACGCCTGCCCGCGGCTCAGAGTCGTCGCGAACTACGGCGTCGGCTACGACAACGTCGACGTCGCCGCCGCCAACGCGCGCGGGATCTCGGTCTCCAACACACCCGACGTGCTCACCGACGCGACCGCCGACCTCGCCTTCGCACTGCTGCTTGCCGCCGCACGCCGGCTGCCGCAGACCGCGGAGGACGTCAAGCAGGGGCGCTGGGGGACCTGGGAGCCTGGCGGCTTCCTCGGGCACGACGTCGCCGGCACCACGCTCGGGATCGTCGGCGCCGGGCGCATCGGCGACGCGGTCGCGCGGCGCGCCGCCGGTTTCGACATGGAGGTGCTGAGAACGACCAGCCGCGGCGGCACGCCGCTGCCGGAACTGCTCGAGCGCTCCGACTACGTCTCCCTCCACGTCCCGCTGACACCGCAGACCCGCAACCTGATCGACGCGGACGCGCTGAAGCGGATGAAGCCGAACGCGATCCTCGTCAACACGGCGCGCGGCGGCGTGATCGACACCGACGCGCTGATCGAGGCGCTCCACGCCGGGACGATCGCCGGTGCCGCGCTCGACGTGACCGAGCCCGAGCCGCTGCCGGCCGACCATCCGCTGCTCAGCGCGCCGAACGTGCTGGTCGTGCCGCACATCGGCTCCGCCACCACACGCACGCGCGCGCGAATGACCGAGATCGCCGTCGACAACGTGCTCGCGGGGCTCGCGGGCGACCCTCTCCCCCAGGCCGTCAGCCCGCGCTGAGCGGCGCGCGCGCAACCAGGACCTGGCACGAGATGCGGATCGGCGTCGTCGACATCGGCACCAACTCGACGCGGTTGCTGATCGCCGACGTCGACCCCGCCGGCCACGTCGACGAGCTCGTCCGGCGCTCGCAGGTGACGCACCTCGGCGCCGGCGTCGACGCGAGCGGCACGCTCTCCGACGCCGCGATGGAGCGCGTCTTCGCGACCCTCGCCGCTTACCGGACCGCGCTCGACGAGGCCGCCGTCCCCGCCGACGCGCGCCTCGCCGTGCTGACGAGCGCCGTGCGCGACGCCGCCAACGGCGCCGACTTCACCGCGGTCGTGCGCGAGCGCTTCCAACTCGACGCGCGCACGATCGCCGGCGAGCAGGAGGCGCAGCTGATGTTCCTCGGCGCGACGCACGGCCGCGACCCGGGCGACCGCACGCCGCTGCTCGTGTTCGACATCGGCGGCGGCTCGACCGAGCTGGTCGTCGGCCACCAGGGCCATGTCGACTTCCATATCTCGACGCAGCTCGGCGTCGTGCGCCAGAGCGAGCGCCATCTGCACGACGACCCGCCGCCACCCCGCCAGCTGCAGGCGCTCGCCGACGACGTGCGCTCCGTGCTGCAGGCGCAGATCCCGCTCACCGTCCGCGACGACGCGCAGCTCGCGATCGGCGTCGCCGGGACCGCGACCTCGCTGGCCGCGATCGAGCAGGAGCTGGAGCCGTACGACCCCGGCCGCGTACACGGCTACGTCGTCGAGCTGGGCGAGGCGGAGCTGCTGCTGGCGCGCCTGGCGCAGCTGCCGCTGGCGCAGCGCCGCGAGGTCGTCGGACTGCATCCGGATCGCGCCCAGACGATCGTCGCCGGCACCGTGATCCTGATCGAGGTGCTTCGCTTTTTCGGAATCCAAAGCTTCGAAGTGTCGGAACACGACATTCTGCATGGCGTGATGCTGGAGCGGGCACGCGCCACGTGACGAGGCCCAACCGGCTGGCCGTACCCGATCGTCAATACGTTAGAAACGATCGTGGACGTATGTTCGATTGTTTGTATGCGGACAACTCGGGCAATATCGGGCTGTCGGGCATCGGGTTCGTGCAAGCGGGTCGGTTGCCCGACCCATAGGTCCGGGCGAAGCCGCGTAAAAACGGCGCCTCCCGCCGTCCGGACCGATTAAAAGGCCCTTTCAAGGCACGTACCCCTGCCCGTCCTGATGGGGCCGTTCATGGAAACCGCCCGCATGATGCGGGCGGTTTCCTTTTTTGGGTACACGCACGTATCGGCGGATCGCGTCCGGCGCCGCGAGGCGGCCCTGTGAGGACGCTCGCTCAAGCCAGGTTCGACTTGCGCGGATACACCACGGTCGGGTCCGTCAGCGCGTTGACGAGCGCCGGGACGCCGGCCGAGAAGGCGCGCTCGAGCGCGCCGCGCAGCTGTTCCGGCCGCTCGACCAGCTCACCATGGCCGCCGAGCGCTCTGACGACCTCGTCGTAGCGCGTCGCCGGCCGCAGCTCCGCCGCGACCGAATAGCCGTAGAGGAACTCCATCGGGTGCTTCTCGAGCGCCCAGATGCCGTTGTTGCCCATCACCCCGACGACGTTCACGCCATGGCGTGCGAGCGTGTCGAACTCCAGCCCGGAGAAGCCGAACGCGCCGTCGCCGAGCAGCAGCACGACCTGCCGTTCCGGTCTCGCCAGCTTCGCGGCCAGCGCGTAGCCCGGGCCTGTCCCGAGGCAGCCGAACGGCCCCGGGTCCAGCCAGCAGCCGGGCTCGTAGGAGTCGACCACGCGTCCGGCGTAGGAGACGAAGTCGCCGCCGTCGCAGACGATGATCGCGTTGCGGTCGATCACCTCCGCGAGGCCTTGATAGACCCGCATCGGGTGCAGCGGCGCGCGCTCGTCGCCCAGCTCCGCCCGCTCGGCCGCTCGCTTCTCCTCCTCGATCGCGCGCAGCTGCGCCTTCCACGCCGCGCGATCCGGCCCGCCGGCCGCGGCGACGCGCAGCGCGTCGAGCGTCGCCGGCAGGGCGCCGTACAGCTCGGCCACGACCTTGCGCGGGTGCTCGCGCAGCGGCTCGGCGACGTCGATCGTGATCAGCTCCGTCTCGGCGCCGAACGACTCGCCGAAACCGAGCCGGAAGTCCATCGGCACGCCGATCACGAGCGCGACGTCGGCGCCCTTCAACGCGGCCCCGCGAGCGCGGGAGAAGAACAGCTCGTGGTCGGCGGGCACGCAGCCGCGCGCGAGGCCGTTGAGGAAGACCGGCACGCCGAGCTGCTCGGCAAGCTGCTGCAGCGCCGTCTCGCCGTGGCCCCAGTAGAGGTTCGTACCGGCCATGACGACCGGGCGCTCGGCCTGCGCCAGCAACGCGCCGGCGCGCTCGATCGCGTCGCCGTCGGCGCCCGCGCCTCGCCACGGCTCCAGCAGCGTCGCGTCGCTGGCGGGCTCCTCCGCCTCGCTGAAGACGTGGTCCATCGAGAAGTCGAGGAAGGTCGGGCCCGAGTGCGGCGACAGCGCGACCTTCAGCGCCTCGTCGACGAGCCCGGGGATCTCGGCCGTCCCGTCCGGCGTGGCGGCGAGCTTCGTCAGCGGCCGCACGAACGGGACGTGGTCGATCTCCTGCAGCGAGCCGCGGCCCCAGCGCATCGCCGGCGCGCGGCCGCCGAGCACCAGCACGGGCGAGTTGTTCGACTGCGCCGACGCGATCGCGCTGATCGCGTTCGTGACGCCGGGCCCCGCCGTCACCGCGGCGACGCCGGGCGTGCGCGTGACCTTCGCCCAGCCCTCGGCCGCGAACGCCGCCGCCTGCTCGTGACGGACGTCGACGATGTCGATGCCCTCCGCACGACAGCCGTCGTAGATCGGGAAGATGTGCCCGCCAGAGAGCGTGAAGAGCTTCGTGACGCCGTGGGCCTTGAGGCGACGAGCGATCAGCCGTCCGCCGTGCAGCCGCGTCTCCTGCTGCGTGTCCGTTGACATGCGCCCGACTCTAGTGCGGGCGCGCGCCAGATGTGCTGGTACGGATCTGCACGCCATTTCGTACAACCGAGCATCGTTGTATGAGCAACGTATGTCCCCGAATTCAGGGGTTGCACCAAACTTCCTGAGCGCGCACTATCCCTGTCAGGACGAGGAGACGGCACGACCTCCTTCGTTCCCGACATGGCCGGATGAGCCGACCGACCTCGGCGCCTCCCAAGCATTCGGCCGCGACGCATCGCTCCGGACTGGCATGGACCCCCGACCTCGCCAGTCCCCAAAGGAGCCGTCGACAGCGAAGAGGCCCGGAAGGACTCCGGGCCTCTTCCGCGTCCGAGCCGTCGCGGCCGGCTCAGCGCTCAGGCCCGTTTGCTCGCGCGCGGCTCAGGTCCTCGGCGCCGGCGCCGCGTCGGCACCGACGCGGCGCACGCCCGCGTCGCGCTCCGCCGCATCGGCTGAACCGCCCGGCTCCGGCGCACCGCCGCCGGCCTCGGGTCCGCCGCGCTCGGTCCCGTCCGGCGAGCCGCCGGCGGTTGCGCTGACGGCCTTCGGCGCCCACAGCTGCACGCGTTCGGTCTTGCCCTTCAGCGGCACCGCGGGCCGGTTCTCGAACCTGCCGTGGTCACGCGTCAGCAGCCGCCGCGTCGCCTCGGTCACGAGTACCGTGTCGCCGGTCTGGCGCGTCACCTGCTCGACCCGCTCCGCCGTGTTGACGGCGTCGCCGATGACGGTGAACTCGACGTGGCCGCCGCCGCCGATCGTGCCGGCGATCACCGGCCCCGAGTTGACACCGATCCCGACGCGCACGTCGTCGTAGCGGTCGCGCACGGCGACCGCCACGTCGAGCGCGGACGCGACCGCCCGGTCGGCGTGGTCGACGAGCGGCTCGGGCGTGCCGAAGATCGCCAGCAGGCCGTCGCCGACGTACTTGTCCGCGCGGCCGCCGTGGAGCTCGATGATCGGCACGACCAACCCGTAGAACTCGTTGAGGAAGTCGACCACGCGCCGCGGCGTCGACTTCTCCGCCTTCTGCGTGAAGTCGCGGATGTCGAGGCTCAGCACGGTCACCTCCTGCTCCTTGCCGTCGAGGTGCGTGCCGTCGCGCAGCACCATCTCGGCGACGTCGGGGCCGACGTAGGCGTCGAACGCCTCGTGCAGCTTCTCGCGCTCGGAGAGGCCGGCGACCATGTCGTTGAAGGAGCGCGCGAGGCGGCCGGTCTCGTCGGTCGAGACGACGGCGACGCGCGTCGACAGGTCGCCGCGGCCGACGCGCTCGGTCGCTGAGCGCAGCGCGTCGATCGGGTCGAAGATCGAGCGCGACAGCAGCACCGTCAGCTCGACGGAGATGATCGACGCGACGAGGATCGCGATCACGACCGCGGGGCCGATGTCGTCCAGCCGCGCGCCGTGGCGGTTCATCTCGATCCCGGCGACGATCACGCCGGTGAGGATGTTGATCGCCGGCAGGCCGATCAGCAGGCGCCTGCGCAGCGAGACGCCGGCCCGGCCGGGGTCGAAGTCGTCGGGCATCTGCAGCGCGACGTCCTCCAGCACCGGCCGCAGCAGCGACTCCATGAAGAAGAAGCGCAGCACCGCGCCGTACAGCAGCGTCAGCAGCATCCCGAGCAGGACCGCCAGCGCCGAATAGGGCTTGAGATCCAGCTCCAGCGTCGCGAATGCGGCGAACGGCACGATCACGAGCGCGATCGGGACCGTCGGCACGCGGCGCGTGTACGCGCTCGGCAGCGACGCGAGCGCGCGCCACGCAGCGGCGGTCGCCGCGCGGTCGCGCGCTCCGTCCAGCCAGGCCACGACCGGTCGCAGAAGCCGCCGCGCGAGCAGTGTCGAACTCACGTTGTCGAGCGCCACCAGCAGTTCGGCCACCACCAGCAAGAGGAGGAAGGTGCTGTTGCTCATCGGCTGGTAGAGCCGCAACAGCACGATCCCTCCCAGCGCGAGGAGGTGCGCGATCTGGAACTGGAGAACGACGACGGTCAGCGGATAACGCCGGCCGAGCCGGCGATATGCATATCGCAGTACCCGGTCCATCCCACCTGGGATTGTGACAGCGACAGGCTCAGATTTGAGGCTGGCGCCGATGAGGAAGCGCTCACGCGCCCAGTGCGGATTGAAAGCTGCTGCGAGCGGTCAGCGGCCCGGGCCCGCGGTGACGACCGCCGGGAGCGCAAAGATGGCTGCCGTGATGCCATGTTCTCCACAGAACAGCCCGCCCTCGTGACGGACCGCGGGCAGCGTCGTGCCGCCCTCGACCCAGAGCGCGCGGCCCGCCGCGAGCACCTCGGCGTCGCGCCGCTCGTCGGCGGCCGCCGCCAGCGTCTCCTTGACGTCGAGCCCGGCCGCGGCCGCCGCCTCGGCGAGGATCCGCGAGTCCTCGACGTCGAAGCCGCCGCAGAACGCCAGCCGGCCGATCGCGATCACGAACGCCTGTCCGCGCCCGCGCGCGGCCGCGTGCGTCGCGGCTCGCATCGCGTGCGGCACGGGCGCCGGGAAGCGCTCGGGCCAGACGAGCGGCATGTGCAGCTCGCGCGCGCGGCGCTCGACCGCGTGCATCGCGCGCGGGTCGGCCCCGCCGTCGGCCCCGAACAGCGGGCTGCCGATCAGGTGGCGCCCGGCGGCCGGGCGCCAGCGCGCGCCGCAGAAGCGCCTGTCCAGCCGCTCTGCCGCAAGGTACGTATACGGGCAGGCAAGATCGAAGAAGAACGTCACCGCGGCCGTTCGGTCGCGCGCCGCTGGTCGACGCCGCACGAACTGGATCACTTCGCCCATCTGCACGCACCTCCAGCAGGTCCCGCGTGTCGTGCACACCCTAACTCTGTTCGGTTTGGGCGTGCCATGGCCGTATCGTCGCTCTCTTCCCCAGTAAATGCGACAGGAAGGCACAAGATGGCGCGTTTCTGTCGCATTTCGCCTACCTGGGCGTCGCGGCTACCCGTCAGTCGGTTAATCTGCATCACGGTAGGTAGGTCGCCCCGCTCTCGTCCCACCGGAGGTTCCCCATTTCACCCGCTCCCCCGCCCAAACGCCATCCGTACGACCAGTGGTCGCCGGACGCCCGGGCACTCGACCTCGTAGGCGACAAGTGGACGTTGCTGATCGTCCGCGACCTCGTCAGTGGTCCGCGCCGTTTCGTCGAGCTGCAGCGCACGCTGCCCGGCATCTCGACGGAGCAACTGCGCTCCCGCCTCAACCGCATGGTCGCCGACGGCCTGCTCACCCGTCAGCGGTACCGCGAGGTCCCGCCGCGCGTGGACTACGAGCTGACCGAGCGCGCCCGTGACCTCATTCCCGTCCTCGCCGCGCTCGCGCGCTGGGGATACGAATGGTCGTGGACCGAGCCGCGTCGCGGCGAGGCGATCGACATCGGCGCCGTGTTCCGGCTCGCGCCGGGCCTGCTGACCGTCCCGAAGTCCATCAAGGGCACGCTGGAGCTGAACGTCCAGCAGCGCTCCAAGGACGGCGAGGACAGGGTCTACCTGATCACGATCAGAAGAGGCGACGTGACGCTCGAAGAGCGTGCCGACGCCGACGCCGCCGCCCGCATCAGCGGGACGGAGCGTGCCTGGGTCGACGCGCTCGTGCCGGACGGCTCGCGCGGCGGCCTCGAGATCAGCGGTGACGCGCGTCTGACCGACGCCGTGCTCGACGGGCTGACGCCGGTCGTCACGCACGCCGAAGCCGCGGTCGCCTGACCGACGCATCATTCCTGGAGGGATCCCGCGCAGCTGCCGTCCACCGGCTGCGCGGGAACTTTCAGCGACCCCGGTGCGTCCCTCGCGGCTCATCCACCTACGCTACGCCCCCACGTCAAGAATCGTCCGCATTCGGACGTTCACGTCACGTCAACAAGTCGGTGCAGCAGGATCGATGTCTCGATTCCGTCCACGCGCACGACTTTCTCGCGCGCCGACTGGCCACGTACGACCGCGACCGTCGAGGGCGCGACGCCGAGCCGCTTCGCCAGCAGCTTGCACAGCGCCGCGTTCGCCTTGCCGTCGACCGGCGGCGCCGTCACCCGCACGCCGAGCGTCCCCTCGCGCAGCCCGACCAGCTCGTTGCTCTTCGCGCGCGGCTGCAGCCGCACTCTCAGGTCACCCATGCGACGCACGATAGAGGCGCGCGAGTTCCCGCTTCCGCCGCGCATTGCCGGCATCCAGCCGTGGAACTCGCGAAGCGCAGCACATGCCCGGGGCGGGACTCGAACCCGCACGTCCGTGAGGACAGCCGATTTTAAGTCGGCGGCGTCTGCCAGTTCCGCCACCCGGGCCGGCGTGCTGCGAAGCATGTCAGCCTCGCACGTCGCCGGCGGCGCTTCCCCGTCCAGGCTCAGTACGAGAAGACGTCCGGGCCGAGGCCGAGCACGCTCAGCGCTGCCGCCTCGATCTTGTCGTCGTTGACGATCGCGGCTCTCTCGAGCTGCTTGGCGTACGGCATCGGCACCTCGGCGAGGCCGACGCGCTCGATCGGCGCGTCGAGGTCGTCGAAGCAGGCGCGCTGGATGCGCGCGGCGATCTCGGCGCTGATGCCGTAGGTCGCCCAGCCCTCGTCGACGCAGAGCGCGCGGTTGGTCTTCTGGATCGACTTCGCGACCGTCTCGACGTCGAGCGGGCGCAGCGAGCGCAGGTCGACCACCTCGGCGTTGACGCCGTGGTCGCGCTTCAGTCTCTCGGCCACTCTCAGCGCGCGCGTGGCGGCGAAGGAGTGCGCCACGAGCGTGATGTCGTCGCCATCGCGCGTGACGGCGGCCTTGCCGATCTCGACGACATGGTCGGGATCGTTGGGGACCTCGCCTCTGACCTTGTACGACTGCAGGTTCTCGACGACGAGGATCGGGTCGTCGTCTCGGATCGCGGCCTTCAGCAGGCCGTGCGCGTCGGCAGGCGTGCTGGGCGCGACGACCTTCATGCCCGGCGTGTGGGCGAAGAAGACCTCGAAGCTCTGCGAGTGCTGCGCCGTCAGCTGCGAGCCGCCGCCGTTGGGCGTGCGGATCACGAGCGGACAGCCGACCTCGCCGCCGAACATGTAGCGGATCTTCGCCGCGTGGTTGACGACCTGGTCCATCGCGACGAGGATGAAGTTCAGCGTCATGATCTCGACGACCGGGCGCAGGCCCATCATCGCCGCGCCGATGCCGGCGCCGACGAAGCCCTCCTCCGAGATCGGCGTCTCGCGCACGCGGACCGGGCCGAACTCTCTGAAGAGGCCGGCCGTGACCTTGTAGGAGCCCTCGAAGACGCCGATCTCCTCGCCCATCAGGAAGACGTCCTCGTCACGCAGCAGCTCCTCGCGCAGGCCGAGCCGGACCGCTTCGCGGTACGTCATCGTGGTGGAGCTGCGGGCGGGTGCGGTGGCGCTCATCTGCCAAGTCCTTCCAGGACGAGCTCGCGCTCGCCGAACGGGCTGCCGGGACCCATGCGCGCGAACTGCTCAGCGCTGCTGGCGTCTCCGTAGAGGTGCTGGGAAAGGGAGTCGACGGGCGGCTCGGGGCTCGCCTCGGCGGCCTCGACGGCCTGCTCGACGCGCTTCTCGACGCGCGCTCTGATCGCCTCGATCTGCGACTCGCCGGCACGACCCTCGTCGAGCAGCCGCTGGCGGTAGATCTCGATCGGATCGCGCTTTCTCCACTCCTCCATCTCCTCCGGCGTGCGGTACGCGGTGCCGGGGTCGGCGACGGAGTGGCCGCGGTAGCGGTAGGTGACGACCTCGAGCACGGCCGGCTTGCGCTCCTCGCGCGCACGCGTGAGAAGACGGTCGGCGGCCGACAGCACGGCCTCGACGTCCTGGCCGTCGACGCGCTCGCCGTGCATCCGGAAGGCGCTGGCGCGCTTGTACAGCTCCGGCTCGCCCGAGGCCTTCTCGACCGTCGTGCCCATGCCGTATCTGTTGTTGAAGACGAGCGTCACGAGCGGCAGGTTCCAGATCGCGGCGAGGTTCAGCGACTCGTGCCAGGCGCCCATGTTGGTCGCCGCGTCGCCGAGCTCGCACATGACGGCGGCTCTCTTGTCGCGGTAGGAGATCTCCAGCGCCGCGCCGACGGCGAGCGGCAGCTGCCCCGCGACGATGCCCCAGCCGCCGAGGAAGCCTTTGGAGAAGTCCAGCAGGTGCATCGAGCCGCCGCGACCGTGCGCGGAGCCGCCCTCACGGCCGAACAGCTCGCCCATCACGGCGTCCGGGTCGACGCCCTTGGCGAGCGCGAGGCCGTGCGTGCGGTAGGAGGAGAACAGCAGGTCCTGCTCCAGCATCGGATGGACGGCGCCGACGGTGGCGCCCTCCTGGCCGGAGGCGAGGTGACAGTAGCCGCCGATTCTCGCGCGCTTGTACTGGCGCTCGACCTCCTCCTCGAAGACCCGGATCAGCAGCATCTGCTCATACAGGTCGAGTCCGTGTCCCGATCCGGGTGCCCCGTCGCCTCCTCGTCGGCGTTCGCGACGATTCGTCGAGCGGGGCTTGGATACGGAGCTGGGTACGGAGGAGGGCATTGGCGGCACCTTGAGGGTAGCGGCGGGTCTTTCAAAGCTTCGATTGTGCAGCAACCGCCCGGTTGGGGGGGTCCCGACTGGCCCTTTAGGTGACGGTGGAATTCGTGGTCCATCATTCGGAATGTGACGCGTGAGTTTCTCGCCTCCAACATCGTCCTGATCGGCGTCCAAGCGGGAGCCGTCGCGTTGCCCCGCGCGCACTCCGTTCCGGCGCTCGAACGGCTGTCGGCGCGGCTGCGCAGCCCGTGGTGGGCGCTCGTCCCGCTCGCCTCGATCGCGCTCGTCGTGTGGGCGATCAACTTCCAGGGCGCAACTGCCGACGTGCTGACGTGGGTGGCGCTGATCGCGATCCCGCCGCTCGCCGCCGCGGCGCTCGGCTGGACGATGCACGGCGGCCGTCCGTGGCTGGCGCCGCTGGCCGCCGTCCTCTTCCTCGTCGCATGGGTCGCGCGCGACGAGAACCTCGGCGGCGAACTGGCCGCGACGCTGCTGAGCGGCCTCTCGTGCGTGACGCTCGGCGTGCTGCTGGTCTCGGTCGCGCCGCACGGCTGGCTGAAGGTCGGGATCGTGCTGATGGCGATCTGCGACGCGTACCTGATCGGCGCCGAGACCCTGCAGCCGGCGGCGACCGTGCTCAACGGCGCTGCGCCGCCGGCGCAGCTCCCGCAGCTGCAGCGGGCCGAGTTCGGGCACGCCGTGATCGGCTACGGCGACTTCTTCATCGCGGGCGTCTTCGGCGCGCTGCTGGCTGCGGAGCGACGCCGCCAGGGCTGGATCGCGCTGCTGACGTTCGGGCTCTCGCTCTCCTTCGACGCGCTCTTCCTCGTGACCGACACGCTGCCCGCGACGGTGCCCGTCGCGGTCGCGCTGGTGCTGTCGGAGGTGGCGCACCGTCACGCGCGTGGGCGCTCGCGCGAACCCGCGCGCGCGTTGTCGCGCCAGTAAGGGGTCGTGGTGGCCCGGTTTCACGACCTTTTTCGCAACTCGGGCGCTGCTACGGTGTCCCAACAGGCGAGGATCTGAACCGCGTGGAAGTCTCTGCACTCAAACACGCAGGGGTCGCCGGGCTGCATGGCCGGTCACCCTTGCTCCGTCTCCAGTCCGACGAGCGCCTGATCGCGCTCGTCCGTCGTGGCAACCACGGCGCCTTCGAGGTGCTCGTGAGTCGCTACCAGGCGCGCCTGCTCGCGTTCTGCCGTCACATGCTCGGGTCCAAGGAGGACGCCGAGGACGTGCTGCAGGAGGTCTTCGCCGCGTCCTTCAACGCGATCCTCGCCGACGACCGGCCGATCAACGCGCGCCCGTGGCTCTACCGGATCGCGCGCAACCGCAGCCTCAACCACCTGCGCCGCCAGCAGCCGATCGGCGTCGACTCGATGGACGTGCACCTCGCCGAGCACGGCACGACGACCGCGGACAAGGTCCACAAGCGCGAGGAGTTCCGCGAGCTGATCGCGGATGTCGGCGACCTGCCGGAGACGCAGCGCACGGCGCTGCTGCTGCGCGAGATCGACGCGCTCTCCTACGAGCAGATCGCCGAAGCGATGGAGACGACGATCCCGTCCGTCAAGTCGCTGCTCGTGCGCGCCCGCGTCTCGCTCGCCGAGGCCGCCGAGGCGCGCCAGCTGTCGTGCGACGACGTGCGGCTGGAGCTGGGCGAGATCGCCGAGGGCCTCAAGCGGCGCACCTCCCCGCCGGTGCGCCGCCACATCCGCACCTGCGCGAGCTGCGCCGGCTTCCGCCAGCAGCTGAAGTCGACCAACAAGGCGCTTGCCGCGGTCATGCCCGTCGGCTTCGTCTTGGCCTTCAGAAAGGTCATCCTCGCGCACCTCGGCCTGTCGGCCAGCGCGAGCGGCGGCGCGAGCGCCACGGGCGCCGCCGGCGCCGCGGCCGGCTCCGTCGCAGCGGGATCCGCGACCGGTGGCCTGATCTCCGCCGGCATGTCGACGCTCGCGACGAAGGCCGCCGCCGGCCTCGCCGCCGCCGCGCTCGTGACCGCCGGCGCGGTCGAGATCGAGCACCGCGCCCCGCGTGAGGCGGCCGCACCGCCGGCGCCGCTCGTCGCGCAGGCGCCCGCCGACGTGCGCGCGCAGCCGACCTATCGCGACGCTCCGGCCCAGGTCCAGCGCGCGCTCGACGCGCCGGTCAGAGCGCCCGTGCAGAAGCAGCAGGCCACGTTGAAGGCCGCTGCCGCCTCCAGAGACGCCGCCGCCGCGACCGCGACGGCAGCCGCGAGAGTGCCGGTCGAGCCGCCGGTCACGACGACGCCGGCCAATCCCGCGCCCGCCGCCGACCCCGTCACGGACGGCACGACGGTCGCGACGACGACCACGCCGGCGACTCCGGGCCAGACGCAGGTCGAGTCGGGCACGACGGCGCTGCCGTCCGAGCTGCCGGCGGATCAGCCGCCGCAGACGGTCGCGAGCTCCACCCCGCCGCCGGCCACCACGGCCGCCACCCCGCCGGCCCCGCCCGCCGCGACGACGCCGGTCGACACCCCGCCGCCCGCGACGACGCTCCCCGCCGAGCCCGCCCCGGACCCGGTCACCCCGCCGACGCAGACGGTGCCGACGACGCCGGTCGACCCGCCTCCGGCCGAGCAGACCCCGCCGGCCGACGACCAGTCCCCGCCTCCGACGACGACGCCTACGGACGGCGCGACGAACGGCGACGCGGGCTCGACGGCGCCGTAACAGGCTCCGCTTCACACGCGGCGCCCCGCTCGGCCGCAGCCGCTTCTACGGCCCGACTTCGCCGCCGGCGATCAGCTGGCCGGCTGCTCTGCCGTCGAGCGTGATCTCGTAGGTGCCGGCGCGCAGTCCGGGCATCCGCACCGATCCGGTCGTGCCGGCCTCGAGTCTCAGCGTCTGCGACTCAGGCGTTCTCAGCACGATCGTGTGCGCCTGACCGTCGGACTGGACCGACAGCTCGACCGCGAGGCGCGGCGGGACGGTCACCTGCGGCGGCGTCAGCGCGCCGCCTCTGATCGCGAACGCGGCCGGGACCCGGATCGACTCCTCGCCACCCCCGCCCTGCTCCTCCTGGGGCGTCGGCGTCGTGTTCGACGGCGGCGGAGGAGTCGTGCTCGTCGGGATGTCGGTCACCGTCGGCGGCGGTGGCGGCGTCGCGTCGGGGGTCGACGCGACGGGGCCGGTCATGGTGGACGGCGGGGCAGGTTGCGTGGCTTGGGTGTCGCTCGCCGCGCTGGTGGTCGTCCCGGTTGCGCCATCGTCGCTGCCGCAGCCCTGCACAGCGAGGGCTCCGATCGCGAGAACGACAGCTGTGAGAGAGGTGCGGGTGTGGCGTGCGCGCATGGGGCGGAGCCTACCCGCGACTCGGCGTCCGACGCCCCGGAGCGAACCGCCGCCTGTCTCACGGTTGGGGCCGCAGGTTTACGACCGCTGTGCGGTAGTGAACCTTCGCTCCTACCGGCAGGCGCGAGCGTAGACCTGCATGAGGCGGTCGTAGTACACGTCGGGGCTGTGGTTGTCGCGGGCTCGGGCGAGGGACTCGGCGCCGCGGGTCGCGCGCAGGGCGGGGTCTGACCAGAGGGTGCGCAATGCTGTCGTCCACGCGTCGGCGTCGCGGGCCGGGACGACCGCGCCGGGGCCGACCAGCTCGGGCAGTCCCCCGCGGTCGCTGCCGAGCACCGGGAGTCCGTCGGCGAGCGCCTCGACGACGCTCATCGGACACGAGTCGTCCGAGCGCGAGGGGGCGAGCAGCAGCGCCGCGCCGCGGCGCTCGCGTGCCAGCTCCTGTTGGGAGATCTGCCCGAGGAAGCGCACGTCGGCGTCGCCCGCCAGCGCCCGCAACGCCTGCTCGTCCGGTCCTTCGCCCGCGATCCGCAACGGAATTCCCGCGGCTGCCGCCGCCCGCACGGCCATGTCGAACCCCTTCTCCTGCACCAGCCGCCCGGCGACGAGCGCATACGTCCCGGTCTCGGCGAGCGATTCCCCGGCGATCCGCTCGACGGCGTTGGTCACCACGAACCCGTGGGCCGCGCGACCGCCGAGCGGCCCACCCGCGCCCGACGCCACCGCGCCGCCGCCGAGCGACCCACCCGCGGCGTCCAGTTCGACGCCGAGCCGCCCCAGCATCGCGAGCTGCGCGTTGCTGACCGTCACGATCGCGTCGGCGTGGGCGAGCAGTCTCGGCTGCTGGCGCGCGATGCCGGCGGCGTAGACGGCCGCCTCGGGGAGCGAGCCGCGGCAACGCAGGCGGACGCCGGGGCGCGTGTCGCGGCCATGGCAGCGGGTGCACGGCTCGCCGTCGCAGTAGGCGATGCCGATCGCGCAGACGAGGCGATAGTTGTGCAGGTGCAGCACCACCCGCGCACCGGCCGCGCGCGCAGCGGCCAGCGCGCGCCAACCGAACAGCGGATGAACGTTGTGCGCGTGGACGATCTCGGCCCGGTGCGCACGCACCGTCTCGGTGACCTCGTCCTCGTCGATCCCGCCGCGCAGCAGCCCGCGCGCAGCAGCCGCACCGCCGGCCGCCGCGCTGTGGCGCTCCAGCCGCGCAACCGCATGCCCCCGCTCGCTCAGCAGCGCCTCCAGCTGATCGACGACCCGCTCCTCCCCGCCGGCGGCGCGATAGCGGTTGTGCAGCAGCAGCACCCGCTCCGGCTCCGCCGCCCGCCCGCTCGCAGCAGAGAGCCCACCAGCCGCCCGCGCGACGTCACTCGCGAGCCCGGAGCGGCGCGATGGAGGTCTCGATGCGTCCGCCGCGGCCATCAGCGTGCGATTCTGGCAGGCTGGCGGGGTGGCGATCGCGCTGGTCACCAACGTCATCACCCCGTACCGCGCCCCGCTGTACCGGCTGCTGGCCGAACGCTACGGCGTCGAGGTGCTGTGCTTCGGCGGCGGGCAGAGCTACGTGCCCGCCTGGTTCGGCGACCTCGACGCGCAGCTCGCGGCCGCGCCGTTCTCCGCGCGGCGGCTCGACGGACCGCGCGCGGCGCTCCGGCTCGGCGCTCGCTACGAGGCGGCGATCGCGCCGGTCGCGGGCGGCGCGATGCTGCCGGCGACCTACGCGGGGATGCGGCTGCGACGGCGCAGGTTCATCCTCTGGGCCTCGGTCTGGGCGCATCCGCGCGGCGGCGCGAAGGCGGCGGTCGCGTTTCCGCTCGTGCGGCACGTCTACCGCCACGCCGACGCAGTCCTCACCTACGGCCCGCACGTCAGCCGCTACGTCGCCGGCTATCGCGGCCACGACGACGACGTCTTCGTCGCGCCGCAGTCGGTCGATGCGGCCGTCTTCGGCCGCGCGGTCACGCCCGCCGAGACGAGCGCCTGGCGCGTCGCCCACGACCTGCCCACCGGCGCGCCGCTCGTCCTGTACGTCGGACGGCTCGTGGCCGAGAAGGGGATCGGAGTGCTGCTCGACGCCTGGCGCACGGTCCGCTCGACGCACCCGCAGGCGCGGCTGGTCGCGATCGGAGACGGCGATCTGGCGCCGCGCGTGCGCGCCGCGTCCGCCGACGGCGTCCACCTGCTCCCGCCCGTCGGCGCCGCCGACCTCCCGGTCGCCTATGCCGCCGCGACCGCCGTGACGCTCCCGTCGATCCCGACGCCGCGTTTCCGCGAGCCGTGGGGCCTCGTCTGCAACGAGGCGATGCACCAGGCGACCCCGGTCGTCGCGACCGACGCCGTCGGCGCTGCCGCCGGCGGGCTCGTGCGCAACGGACAGACCGGCCTCGTCGTCCGCGCCGGCGACCCGCAGGCGCTCGCCGACGCGCTCACTCGCCTGCTCGACGACGAGACCCTGCGCACCCGCCTCGGCGAAGCCGGTCGCGAAGCGCTCAGCGGCCACACGCACGAGCGCATGGCCGACGCCTTCGGCCAAGCGCTGGCGGCGGCCGGCGTGCACTGACGGACGGAAGTTCCCACCGGCGCCCCGCGGCTTCAGCGCGACGCCGTGGAACTTCCAGTGCGCAGCACTACTCCCCGACGCTGAACAATGCGTCGAGGTCGTGTCTCGAGTACACCTCGAACGCGACCATCGTCTGCGTCTTGACGATCCCGGGCAGCTGCGAGAGCGTCTCGGTCACGACATGCGCGAGATCGTCCTGCTCGCGCAGGCGCAGGACCGCGGCGAAGTCCCACTCGCCGGTGACCGAGTAGGCCTCGGCGACGCCGCGGATCTCGGCGAGCTGGCCGCCGAGCTCGGCGAGCGCGTTGCGCTCCGCCTGGATCAACACGATCGCGTGGGTCATGAGGCCCACGTCTCGCCCGGCTCCAGCACGACGACCTGCGAGGAGGTCTGCGCCTCGACGTCGGCCTTGAACGCCTGTGCGTCGGTCTCGATCGGCGGGAAGGTGTTGTAGTGGATCGGGATCACGGTCTTCGCCCCGATCAGCTTCACGGCCTCGACCGCGTCGTGGCGATCCATCGTGTAGTGGCCGCCGATCGGCACCAGCGCGACGTCGATCTCACGTCCGCGCCCGACCAGTGCCAGGTCGGAGAAGAGGCAGGTGTCGCCGACGTGGTAGATCGTCGTGCCCTTGAAGTCGATCAGCAGCCCGGCGGCGATGTGCGTCGTGCCGCTCGGCGAGACCGCGGTGTGGAACGCGGGCACCATCTTGACCGAGCCCCACTCGAAGCTCACCGTGCCGCCGAGGTTGGGGTCGCGCACGTCGACGCCCTCGGCGGCGATCTCGTTCGCCAGCTCGACGATCGCAACGACGGTCGCGCCGGTGCGCTTGGCGATCGGCACGGTGTCGCCGAGATGGTCGCCGTGGCCGTGCGTCAGCAGGATCGCCTGTGGATCCAGCTCGTCGGCGCTGACGACAGCTCTCGGATTGCCGGTCAGAAACGGGTCCGTCAGGACCGTCGTGCCGCCGTCGCTCAACGAGAACGCCGACTGGCCGAGGAATCGCAGCTCCATGTCACTCCCCCTTCGAGGTGTCCGCTTCGAGTGTTCGCGCGAGCTCGAAGCCCACGGCCACGCCGACGAGCATGCCGAGGCGGGTCTCCTCCGCCACCAGCGTGCTGATCGCCACCGCGCGCTGGGAGAGATCCTCTTCGCGGGCGACCGCCTGGACCGCCTGGTCGTGGATGTCGCCGAACCAGCCGCCTTGCGAGAGCGCCGTGTTCAGCACTCTCTGCAGCTGCGGCGCGGCGCGCGCGACGAGCTCCTGCGCATCGCGCAGCCGCTCGGCGTCCTGCAACAGGGCGACCGCGGCGTCGATCTCAGCATCGCTGTATGCACGGTCGGCCATTGCCGCCATCGTAGCGTCGCGGCGCGTGCGGACTCAGCGACGTACGGAGCGCGCCAGCGGCAGGCCGACCAGCAGGCCGACCACGAGGCCGGTCGCACCGGCCAGCGCGCTCGCCTCGCGGACCGCGACGGGCATCAGCAGCAGCAACACGGCGAGCACGGCCGCGCCGAGCAGGTCGCCCTCGATCTCGCGACCGGCGCGCACGTCGAGCAGGTCCGGGACCGCCCATGCCGCGACGAGCGCGAGCGCCGCCCCGTTGGCGCCGTGCGTCAGGTACGACGGCTCCGCCAGGCCCGCGACCGCGAGGCCGCCACAGCCGCCGAGCAGGAACAGCGCGACGACCACGAGCGGGCCGTGACGCCGCTCGATCAGCCAGCCGAAGAGCGCGATCGCGAACAGCGTGACGAAGGCGTAGCCGCTGCTCTGGTAGGCGAACGCGGCGGTGACGACGTGCCACCAGTTCGAGCTGTCGAGCTGCAGGAAGACCGAGAAGTCGAGCAGACGCTGCGGGTCGGCCCGCAGGTACACGAGCATCACGAGGCTCGCGGCGACCAGCGCGATCGTGGCGTACGGACGCGCATCGACGCGGATGCCGGGGATCTCGCCGCGCTTCAGCGGCCCCAGCGACGGCGACGGAGCTCTCCTCGCCTTGCGCGGCTTGTCCTTCGGCCGACCGGCTCTGTCGAGCTTGGGCGCACGCTTGCGCAACCGATTGCCGCAGTAGGGGCATTCGGTGATGTACGGGCTGACCTCTGACCCGCAGCTCTTGCAGATGACGAACAGGTCTGGGGCGCCGCTGCTCACAGATCCAGTCTAGTCCCCGGAGGGGTTTCCGGGGCGCCCGTCAGACGGCGGTCGCGGCGACGATTTCGGCGACCACCTCGCGCAGGTCGTGATTGGCCTCGTAGACGACCCGCTGACGGGCCGCTCCGTTGCCGCGCTCGAGCAGGTCCTCGATCCCCTCCAGCTCGGCGGTCGAGCCGAGGTCCTGGGCGTGCTCGCGCAGCCGGTCCAGCAGCCGCCGCGCCAGCTCCAGCGTGCGCACGCGATCGGTCCCGGGCAGGTCGACGAGGTCGCCGGACAGCCCGTGGCGCGCGGCCAGCCACTTGTTCTCGTCGATCATCTGGTGCGGGTACTTCGACAGCTTCTTGCCGGCTTCGAAATGCTCGGCCAGCTCCTTCACCATCGCCTGGATCAGCGCCGTCAGCGCGAGCGTGTGCTCGATCCGCGTCTGGCTGTCCATCACGCGCACCTCGACCGTGCCGAGCGCCGGATGCGGGCGCACGTCGTACCAGAGGTAGGTGTAGTCCTCGATCACCCTGCTGCGGACCATGAAGCCGATTCTGGCCGCGTAGTCCTCCCAGTCGTCGTACGTCGGCGGGATCCCGACGCGCGGGAAGGCGCGGAAGATCGGCGTGCGCGTCGATGCCAGCCCGGTCGCGTCGGCGCGCCAGAAGGGCGAGTTGGCCGACAGCGCCAGCAGCACCGGCAGGTGGATCCGCATCCCGTTGGCGACGTGGATCGCCTTGTCGGCGTCGTCGAGCCCGACGTGCACGTGCTGGCCGAAGATGATCTCCTGGCGCGCGACGAACTTGAGGTCGCTGACGAGGTCGCGGTAGCGGTCGCGCCCGACGATCCGCTGCTGCTCCCACATCGCGAACGGATGCGTGCCGGCCGAGCCGATCGCCAACCCGCGCGCGGCGGCGGTGTCGCTGACGAGTCTGCGCAGCTCGCGCAGCTCCCGGCCCGCCGACGCGGTGTCGGGCTGCGGCGACGTCGCGATCTCCAGCACCGACTCCATCAGCTCCGGTTTGACGCGCTCCGGGGGCGCGTCCTCGAGCATCGCCTCGATCGAGTTCGACAGATCGAGCGTGTCGCCGTCGAGGATCATCAGTTCCTCTTCGATGCCGAGCGTGTAGTTGGGACCATCGAAATGGGGTTCCACGTCGGCGCAAGCGTATTCGTTCACCGCGCTGCCGCCAGCGCTCAGGGGTTTAGACTGAACGGTCACTTCGCGCATTCCTCCCCCCATTTCTGAGGACGGTTTCATGGCTCTCGGCTACGACGGCAAGCTCTACATCCTCGCGTTCGATCATCGCGGTTCCTTCCAGACGAAGATGTTCGGAATCGACGGCGACCCGACCCCGGAGCAGACCGCCACGATCGCCGACTCCAAGCAGCTGATCTACGAGGGCATGGAACTGGCGAACGAGCGCGGCGTCGAGGCCAGCGCCGTCGGCGTGCTCGTCGACGAGCAGTTCGGCGGCAACATCCCCGCGGAGGCGCACGCGAAGGGCCTGATGCTCGCGATGCCGGTCGAGAAGAGCGGCCAGAACGAGTTCGACTTCCAGTACGGCGACGACTTCGGCGCTCACATCGAGCAGTTCGACCCGGCCTTCTCCAAGGTCCTCGTGCGCTACAACCCGGACGATCCCGACGCGGCCGTCAACCCGCGCCAGAACGAGAAGCTCAAGCGCCTCGCCGACTGGCTGCACGCGAACGACCGCAAGTTCCTCTACGAGCTGCTCGTCCCGGCGACCGCGGACCAGCTGGCGTCCGTCGGCGGCGACGCCGACCGCTACGACGCCGAGCTGCGCCCGGAGCTGATGCGCCGCGCGATCGAGGAGACGCAGGACTACGGCATCGAGGTCGACATCTGGAAGATCGAGGGCGTCGACGCTCGCGCCGACGCCGAGATGCTCGCCAAGCAGACGCGCGTCGGCGAGGGTCGCGAGGGCGTCGTCTGCGTCGTGCTCGGCCGCGGCGCGAGCGACGCGAAGGTCGACCACTGGCTGCGCGAGGCGTCGCCGGTCGACGGCTTCGTCGGCTTCGCGATCGGCCGCTCGATCTGGTGGGACTCGCTCAGAGGCTTCCTCGACGGCTCCGTCTCGCGTGCCGACGCGGCGTCGAAGATCGCCGACAACTACCTCCGCTTCATCGACGTCTACACGCAGCAGGAAGTCCACTAGGACTTCCCCTTCCCGCGCGCCCGCTCTCCCAACACCGGATCGGGCGCCGGGAGCCGCTTCGCGCCGTCGCAAGCTCACTCTGCGACAGCTCTGCGCCGAGCCTGCACCAATGCGCGCGCAGTTGTCGGCCGCGGCCTTGCGGTGGCGCGGCGCGCGAATACGCTCGGCGCATGACCTGGAAGCGCGCACTGCCCTGGATCGCCCTGCTGCTGCTCGCGGGGCTCGTGCTCGGCGACGTGCGGCCGCCCGGCGGCTGGCCGGACTGGCTCGGCGGCGGCTCCGATCCGCAACTGCGCGCGGGCGGGCGCGTGAGCGCGCGCGTGGAACGCGTCGTGGACGGCGACACGATCGCGGTGACGATCGGCGACGGCGACAGGCGGGAACGCGTGCGCTACCTCGGCGTCGACACGCCGGAGACGGTCAAGCCGAACACGCCGGTCGAGTGCGGGGGCGAGGCGGCGAGCGCGCTCAACAGACGGCTCGTGCAGGCCGGCGAGAAGCTGACGCTGCAGTTCGACCGGGAGCTGCGCGACCGCTACGACCGGCTGCTGGCCTACGTCTACCGCGCCCGAGACGGGCTCTTCGTCAACGCGCGACTGGTGCGCGACGGCGCCGCGCGGACGCTCTCGATCCGCCCGAACACCGCCCACGCGATCGAGCTGGCACGGCTGCAGTCAGCCGCCCGCGACGCTCGCCGCGGACTCTGGAACGCCTGCTGAGCGCGCGATTCCCGGCGCGTTCGCGGCAGGCCATGAGCGCCGACGCGCGTGACAATGGCGTTATGACGAGTGGTACGCTTCGAGCTTCATGAGAATGCGTCAAAGTCTCGCCCAGTTCGAGCAGGCCTTCTATGAGGAGTCCGCGCTCGACCGTTCGCGCCGCGAGCACCTGGCGACGAAGGCACAGCAGCGATCGCGCAAGCGTGAGCTGGAGAAGATCCACAAGCGTGGATCGATGCGCTTCGTCCTGTTGGCGCTCACCCTCATCGCAACCGCCGTCGTCGTGACGATCGCGATGTTCGAGACGCTCTACATGGTGATGGGCTGATCAAAGCCCTCGCGTGCGCCCGCCTGTGGCGGGCGCGCCGGATTCGCTGCTAAGCCTCCGCTCCGCCGCCCAGCTTGCGCAGCGCTGCGTCGACCTCTTCCTTGGCACCCTCTCCAGCAGCGAGGTTCTCCTGCTGGATCTCCAGGTAGACCTCCTTGCGGAAGACCGGGACGTCTCGCGGCGCCTGGATGCCGATGCGGACCTTCTCGCCCATGATCGCGAGCACGGAGACCTCTATGTCGTCCCCGATCATGATGCTCTGATTTGACTTGCGCGTCAGAACCAACATTGCGCTGTTCTGCCTCCCTGCTGCCTGGTGGCCGGTCACGACCGGGGAGGGCGAGTCAAAGAGACATCCGGTCGCTCAAAAAGCAAGCATAACGAGCAGAGCCGGCGGTCTCGGCATTTCCTCCCGCATTCCTCCTGCAAGAGGGCGGGTCGCCGCCTTCGCACTTTCCGCTAGTGTCCGCGCGCGATGGCACGACGCTCACTTCGTCCCCAGCTCAACCAGATCCGCCAGTGGGTCCGACAGGGCCGCACTGACGCTTGGATCGCGCACCAGCTCGAGGTCACGACGCAGCAGATCGCCTCCTTCAAGCGCGAGAACGAGCTCGTCGCCGACGATGTCGACACCGAAACCGGTGCCGACTTCGACGACGAGATCGATCTCCGTGCGGAGGACGACGCGCTGATCGCCGCTGAACTCGAAGCAGCGCAGGCCGCCAAGGCCAAAGCCGAGGCGGAAGCCGCCGAAGCCAAGGCCAAGGAAGACGCCGCACGGGCTAGAGCCCGTAAGCAGGACGCGGAGACCGACGACGACGAGGACGGCGACAAGCCCTCCCGCCGCCGTGGCCGCCGCGGTGGACGTGGACGCCGCAAGGCATCCGCGGGACCGCTCGAGGGCACGTTCGACCACGGCGAGGAGGGCTACGGATTGTGGCTCGATCCCGCCGTGCAGGACGACCCGGTCTACGCCGAGCATTGGGCGGGTCACCGTCCGGTCGAGATCACGATCGAGGAAGACCAGATCGTGATCCGTCGCATCGGCGAAGACGAAGACGAGTAGAGACTCAACCGCAGCACGGTGCAACTGGCTGGGGCCGGTTGCACCGTCAACGGTCAGGCTGCGCGTGTGCTCCTGCCGAGGTCCGTCAACGGTCCAGCGGCTGCGACTGATGCTCCAGCTCCTCACGCGTGCGGCGCTTGCCGCCCGACCAGTCGACCGCCTCGCGCACATAGCGTGAGAAGGCCGCGCCAACGACCGCCGACGCGTCCCACGCGTTCGGATCGTCCGGCACGGTCGCCATCGCGACGTCCAGCACCCAGTCACTCCCCTGGCTGTACAGCTGCGCCAGGTCGTCGGTCGTGAACGCCCCGCCGAGGCGGCGGCGCAGCTCGTCGACGACCGCGTCCGTCACGCGTTCGAGCTGCTGACGCAACGACGGATCGGCATCGCGCAGGCGACGCTGGCCGTCCTGCCACAGTTGGAGCGCTGTCTCGGTCTGCACCCGTCAAACGGTAGCGACCGCGGCGCGGGCTCAGTCGTCCGGCAGACCGCTGACGACGTACGGCCGCTCTCCGGGCCGCACCATCCCGAGGCGGCGTGCCTCGGTCTCTATCGTGCGCTGCTGGCGCAGCTCTCTGGCACGTCTGCTCAGCAGGTCGTGCTCGCGCTGCAGCGCCTGCAGCTCCTGCTGCTTGACGTTGGAGTCGCGCCAAGTCGAGACGTAGGAGCGCGCCGGCTGCACGTACAGCGCGACGACTGCCGCCAGCAGCAGCAGCAGCGAGATGCGCCCGACGCGATCCCAGCGGACCCGCATCGCGGCCGCGCCGAAGGCGGTCTGCGCCGGTGGTCGTGACGGCGAACTCGAACGGCGCTCGGAACGGTCACGGCGGTGCGGGTCAGACGGCGGCATCCAGATTCGTTTCGCCCGCCCGGAGGGAACTCCTGCCGCTCCTGGACGATGCAATGACCCACCCGCACGGTGCTCAGCGCGTCGGATCGTGGATGCCACGCGCGATCCGAGCGAGCCGATCGGGACGGAGTCCCTTGAGGCGCGTCGGATCGTGCGTGGCGCCGCGAGGCGATGCGCTAAGCGCCCTTGAAGGCGGAGCGGCCGGGATAGACGGCGTCGTTGCCGAGCGCCTCTTCGATCCGCAGCAGCTGGTTGTACTTCGCGACGCGGTCCGAGCGTGCGGGCGCGCCGGTCTTGATCTGACCGCAGCCGGTCGCGACCGCGAGGTCGGCGATCGTCACGTCCTCGGTCTCGCCCGAGCGGTGTGACATGACGGCGGTGTAGCCGTTCTCGCGCGCGAGCTTGATCGCGTCGAGCGTCTCGGTCAGCGTGCCGATCTGGTTGACCTTGATCAGGATCGAGTTGCCGACGCCGGCGTCGATGCCGCGCTTGAGCCGCTGTGTGTTGGTGACGAAGAGGTCGTCGCCGACGAGCTGCAGCTTGTCACCGAGGCGGTCGGTCAACGTCGACCAGCCGCCCCAGTCGCCCTCGTCCATGCCGTCCTCGATCGAGACGATCGGGTAGCGGCCGGCCATCTCGGCCCAGTACGCCGCCATCTCCTCGGCGGTCAGGCTGCGGTTCTCGTGCTCGAGCACGTAGCGGCCACCCTCGTAGATCTCGCTGGTGGCGGGGTCCAGCGCGATCGCGACCTGGTCGCCGGGCTTGTAGCCGGCCGTCTCGATCCCGCGCACGAGCACCTCGAGCGCCTCCTCGTTGGAGCCGAGGTCGGGCGCGAAGCCACCCTCGTCGCCGACCGCGGTCGAGAGTCCGCGGTCGTGCAGGTTCTTCTTCAGCTGATGGTAGATCTCCGCGCCCCAGCGGACCGCCTCCGAGAACGACGACGCGCCCCACGGCACGATCATGAATTCCTGGAAGTCGATCTTGTTGTCGGCGTGGGCGCCGCCGTTGAGGACGTTCATCATCGGCACCGGCAGGATGTGCGCCGCGTCGCCGCCGAGGTAGCGCCACAGCGGCTGGCGCTCCTCCGCCGCCGCCGCGTGCGCAGCGGCGAGCGAGACGGCGAGCGTCGCGTTCGCGCCCAGGCGCGACTTGCTCGGCGTGCCGTCGAGGTCGATCAGGAGACGGTCGATGCCGGCCTGGTTGGTCGCGTCCTTGCCGCGGACCGCGGTCGCGATCTCGCCGTTGACGTTCGCGACGGCCTTCGTGACGCCCTTGCCCAGCCAGGCGTCGCCGCCGTCACGCAGTTCGGTCGCCTCGTACTCGCCGGTCGACGCACCGGACGGGACCGCCGCGCGACCCCACGCGCCCGAGCGAAGGCTCAGCTCGACCTCGACGGTGGGGTTGCCACGGCTGTCGAGGATCTGGCGAGCGTGAACGTGCTCGATCTGGCTCATGCGTCTTGGTCTCCTGGTTCGGGTTCGTTCATGCGCGCTCGCAGGTAGAAGCCGAGCTGCGCGTCGCTGTCGAGATCGTCCCAGCTGTGTCCTGCGCGGCTCGCGAGCGTCTCGGCGCCCTCGACGCGGCCACGGAAGCGCGTGCTCGCGGCACGCAACGCCAGCTCAGGGTCGACGTGCAGCTTGCGGGCGACGTTGACCGCCGCGAACAGCACGTCGCCGAGTTCGTGGAAGCGCGCGTCGCGCGCTCGCTCGCCATCGACCTCGGCGACCTCGATCAGCTCATCCAACTCGTCGCGGACGGACTGCAGCGGGCCCTCGACGCCGGGGAAGTCGAAGCCGCTGGAGGCCGCACGGCGCTGCACCTTGCGCGCGTACAGCAGCGACGGCAGGTTCTCGGGAACCTCGGCGAAGATGCCGCGCTCGCGCCCTTCCTCGCCCTGCTTGATCTTGTCCCAGTTGGCGAGCACCTCGCCGGAGGTCTCGACCGCGTCGGCGGCGACCGCCAGCGCGGCGTCCGTCTCGGCGCTGCCGGGCGGGAAGATGTGCGGGTGGCGCCGGATCAGCTTCTGACGCGTGTTCTCGGCGACCGCGGCGAGGTCCCCCGCCCCGCGCTCCTCCAACAGCAGCGCGAGGAAGTGGACCTGAAAGAGGACGTCGCCGAGCTCGTCGAGCAGCTTGCCGTCGTCACGACGGTTGGCTGCGTCGGCGAGCTCGTACGCCTCCTCGAGCGTGTGCGGCACGATCGTGCGCTCGTCCTGCTCGCGATCCCACGGGCATTCGCGGCGCAGGCGGCGCGTCAGCTCGTCGAGGCGCAGCAGCGCCTCCTGGATCTCTGATCGGCTCGCGCTCACTGACGCGGCAGACTACCCAGTGGTGATCTGCCGCGTCCGAAGGCTACCCGCGAGTCCCCACGAACGTCACGACCTGACGGTCGCCGCCGGGGGACTCGCACGGCGAAGCCCAACTATCTGGCCGGCGTCGTGGCGACGGTGCCGCCAGCGGTCGACGTCGGCGTTCTCGGTCTCGGCGCGTTGGAGCAGAACTGCTCGATCACGTAGCCGGCACGGCAGTTGGTGAGAGCGGCCCAGCGGGTCACGAATCTTCTGCTGAAGTCCGTCATCGCCGTCGTCGAGTTCTGCTGTCTGAGCAGTTCTCTGATCTGGGATCTCGACTCGTCGAGCGTGCTCTGTCTCGCCGGCGTGATGCCGTCGACTCGCACGATGTACCAGCCGAACTGGCCTCTCACCGGACCGACGATCTCGCCTCTGCTGGCGCCGAACGCCGCCGTGTCGAGCGCTCTGTCCTGCTGGCCTCTGGCGACGCCGGCGAGTCTGCCGCCGTTGCTCTTGGAGACCGCGTCGTCGGAGAATCTTCTCGCCACCTCGGCCCACGGAGTGCCGGACTCGACCGCTCTCTTGGCCTGCTCGGCCTGCGCCTCGGTTCTGGTCAGGACGATCTCGAGGTCGCGACGCTCAGGAACAGCGAACTGGTCTCTGTTTCTGTTGTAGTAATCCGTGATCTGCGCTTCGGTGACGTTGCCGGCTCTTCTCTGGATGGCCTCGGAGATCGCCTCGGCGAGTCTCTGTGAGTGCAAGCGGAAGAGCAGCTCTCTCTCGGTCATCCCCGAGCTTCTGAGGAACTTCTCGTAGTCGCCTCTTCTGGGGAACGACTGTCTCTTGGAGTCAGCGAGGTATCTGTCGACTTCAGCGTCGGTGACGCTCACGCCGAGATCTCTCGCTTCCTTCTCGATCCAGATCGTCTGGATCAGCTGCGACAGCGTCTGCTGTCTGATCTGCGTGTCCAGCTGTCTGCACTGCGCTCTGAGCTGCGCGACGGCGGGGACTCTCTGGCCTCTCACCGATCTCGCCTGCTCGGTGAGCGCGGCGACGCATCTGGTGTAGTCGGGCGGATCCGGAATCACCGCGGTGCCGCCTTGAGCGGAAGCGCTCTTGGCGGTGATCTCGGCCCAGCGATCGTAGTCGGCCTTGGTGATCGGATCACCATCGACCGACGCGACCGCGTTGCTCGGCACGTCATTGCTGTTGTCGTCTCCACCGCATGCGGCGATGGTGAAGGCAAGCGCAAAAAAGGCGCCGAGCGCCAGGAAGATGCGAAGTGTCTTGGTCACGGACGAGGGCACTGTACAGAAGTCTCCTTGCTCGGTGCGGCAGTTCAACTGATTATTAGATGGGCTTTAGCAATTAGAACCTGAAACAAGGTTCTCGCGTCCGCGTTCACACCGTTCACGCGGCCTCACGTGTGATCGCGAGCAGCACATCGGCTGCCCGCACGACCGCCGGAAAGCGCGCGGCCGGATCGTCGGGAACTCGCACGGACAGCTGCGACTTACCTGACTCGTACAGCGCCTCCGGGATCTCCTCGCGCATGCGCTTGGCGCGGCGCGAGTCGAGCTCGATCGGCGTGACGGCGAGCCTACCGGCTCGGAAGCTGACCGCGCGTGCGCCGGCCTCGCCGAGCTTGATGCGCGCCTGCTGCAGCAGCAGCAGGTTGCGCAGCGGCTCGGGCGGATCGCCGAAGCGATCCTCCAGCTCGGCACGCAGCTCGTGCAGCTCCGAGACCTCGCGCGCACCCGCGATGCGACGATGCACGTCGATCTTCGCCTGCTCGTACGGGATGTAGTCGGCGGGTACGTACGCGTCGACGTTGACGTCCATGCGGACGGGCTCGGCCAGCTCCTCGCCCTCCTCGACGCCGCCCAGCTCCGCGACCGCCTCGTCGAGCATCTGCATGTAGAGCTCGAAGCCGAGCGCGGCGACGTGGCCGGACTGCTCGTCGCCGAGCAGGTTGCCGGCGCCGCGGATCTCGAGATCGCGCATCGCGACCTTGAAGCCGGCGCCCAGCTCGGTGTAGTCCGAGAGCGCCGACAGGCGCTGCGCGGCGTCGGCCGTCAGCGAGGCTGCGGACGGGTACAGCAGATACGCGTAGGCGCGCTCCCGCGAACGCCCGACGCGGCCACGTATCTGGTAGAGCTGCGACAGGCCGAAGAGGTCGGAGCGCTCGACGATCAGCGTGTTCGCCTGCGGGATGTCGATGCCCGATTCGATGATCGAGGTCGCGACCAGCACGTCCGCCTCGCCGCGCAGGAAGCGCAGCATCCGCTTCTCCAGCTCTCTCTCGTCGAGCTGGCCGTGCGCGACCTCGAAGCGGGCGTTCGGGCACAGCGCGCGCAGCCGCTCGGCCGTCTCGTCGATCGACTCGACGCGGTTGTGGAGGAAGAATGCCTGGCCTCTGCGCGCCAGCTCACGCTCGATCGCGCCCTTGACGAGCTGCTCGTCGTACTCGCCAACGTACGTCTTGACCGGCCGGCGACCCTCCGGCGGCGTCTCGATCACGGAGATGTCGCGGATCCCGGCGATCGACATCTGCAGCGTGCGCGGGATCGGCGTCGCCGACATCGCGATCACGTCGACCTTCAGCTTCAGCTGCCGCAGCAGCTCCTTCTGCTTGACGCCGAAGCGCTGCTCCTCGTCGACGATCAGCAGGCCGAGGTCCTTCGGCCGCACGTCGCGCGAGAGCACGCGATGCGTGCCGATCAGGATGTCGACGGCGCCGTCGACGAATCTCGCGATCGCCGCTCTCTGCTCGGCCGCCGGGCGGAAGCGCGAAACGTGCTCGATCGTGAACGGGTAGTCCTTCAGCCGCTCG
The DNA here is from genome assembly GCF_030646165.1 of Conexibacter sp. CPCC 206217. Classification (GTDB taxonomy): domain Bacteria; phylum Actinomycetota; class Thermoleophilia; order Solirubrobacterales; family Solirubrobacteraceae; genus Conexibacter. The sequence goes on from NZ_JAUTDO010000002.1 coordinate 79,544, forward strand.
GAGAAGGTGCCGTAGTGCTGCTGGGCGAGGATCGTGGTCGGGACGAGCACCATCACCTGTCTGCCGTCGTTGGCAGCCTTGAAGGCGGCCCGCAGCGCGACCTCCGTCTTGCCGTAGCCGACGTCGCCGCAGATCAGGCGATCCATCGGGCGCGCCGTCTCCATGTCGGCCTTGACCTGCTCGATCGCCTCGCGCTGGTCGGGCGTCTCGCGGTAGGGCCAGGCGTCCTCGAAGTCGCGCATCCAGTCGGTGTCCGGCGGGAAGGCGTGACCCTCGCGGCGCTTGCGCTCCGCGTACAGGTTGAGCAGCTCGCCGGCCATCTCCTGCGCCGCTCTGCGCGCCCGCGACTTGAGCGTGTCCCAGCGTCTGCCGCCGAGCTTGGAGAGCGGCGGATGGTCGCCGCCCGCGCCGACGTAGCGCGAGATCTTCGCGAACTGGTCGACCGGCATGAAGACCTTGTCGCTGCCGGCGTACTCCAGCTCCAGGTAGTCGCGCGTGACGCCCGCGACGGTCTTCGTGTCGAAGCCGGCGAAGCGCGCGAGGCCGTGGTCCTCGTGGACGACGATGTCGCCGGTGCGCAGGTCGGTGAACGAGCGCAGCGCGCCGCGCCGCGAACCGGCCGAGCCGCGGCCGGCGGACCGCGCCGGACGACGGTGGAAGAGCCGGTGCTCCGGGATCACCGCGAGTCTGAAGCTGGGCGCGATGAAGCCGTCGCGCAGGCGCGCCTCGACGAAGGCGAGGTCCGCGCCGCGCGGAGCGTCGCCATTGGACCAGCGCACCTTCATGCGGCCGAGGTTGTAGGCCGCCCGCTCGCCCTCGCCTCTGCGGCCGAACGCGACGACGGTGCGGTAGCCGCCGCGCACGAGCTTCTCCAGCTCCGGCTCGGCCTCCTTGACGCCGCGCGCGGCGACGTCGGCGGCCTGGCCACGGAACGCGATCGCCTGGTCGCCGTCGATCGAGGAGAGGCGGATCTGCGCGCGCTGCCCGAGCGCCTCCTCGACCGCCTCGGGCGCGACGTAGAGGTCGTGCGCGTCGTTGTCGTGGAAGGCGGTGCAGACGTCAGACCAGTGATCGGTCAGCGCCGGCGTGATCTCCTCCTCGGCGGCGATCAGCACGGCCGCGTCGGGGACGAGGTCGAGCATCGCGTGGAAGTCGCCGACGGGCAGCAGCTCGGCGATGTCCGGGCGCGAGTCGGGGTCCTCCAGCGCCGCGATCTCGGCCAGCTCGCGGTGCTCGGCGGCGAGCTCCGCCGCGGGCGAGACCTCGACCGCGTCGGCGTCTCCGAGCGAGCGCTGCGTGAAGGTCGAGAACCAGCGCAGCGATTCGATCTCGTCGCCGAACAGGTCGACGCGGACGGCGCGGTCCTCGGTCGCCGGGTAGAGGTCGAGCAGACCGCCGCGGATCGCGAACTGGCCGCGGTCGTCGACCTGGTCGACGCGTTCGTAGCCGGCCGCGACGAGGTCCTCGGCGGTCTCGTCGAGGTCGAGCAGCTCGCCGACTCTCAGCTCGAAGCCGTGCGGGCGCAGCGCCGGGTCGGGCACCTTCTCCGACAGCGCGACGGCAGAGACGACGACGACCGGCGCGGGCTCGCCGGCCGGGCGCTCCGACACGAGCGCGTCGAGCGCGGCGACGCGCAGGCCGACGAGGTGCGGCGGCGGCGCGAGGTGCGACTCGTAGGCGACGCCACGCGAGGGATAGAAGCGGACCGGCCGCGGCTGCAGCCAGGTGCGCAGGTCGGCGGCGAGGTCGCGCGCCTGGCGATCGTCGCCGGCGACGACGAGCAGCGGACGGGTGACGTCCTGCTGCGCGAGCGCGGCGACGACGAACGGGCGCAGCGACTGCGAGACGAAGGCGCGACCACCGTCCGCGGCGAGCTTCGTCGTGGCGGTGTCGTCAGCAGCGTATGCGAGGAGCGGAGCGAGCATGGAAGAGGACAGGCCGAGAGACCGCATGGAGCGGCCGAGGCCATGCAGCAGTCTAGGGCTTGAGTCTCAGGGATTCCTAAGCCACGTGGACGAACCGACCGCGCGGTCGCTGTCCACGAGGGCGGGGGATGGTCAGGTGCGGCGCGCCTCGGGCTCCAGCTCGCCGAGCACGATCCGCTCGGCGGTGTCGGTCGCGCGCTCGATCAGCTCGCGCACGTCGGCCGGCGACTCGCTGAAACGGCCGAGCACGTAGGCCGCGACGCGATCGGGATCGGTCGTCGGCGGCCGGTCGACACCGATCCGCACACGCGCGAAGTCGGGGCTGCCGAGCTCGCGCTTGAGCGACTTGAGGCCGTTGTGGCCGGCGAGGCCGCCGCCCATCCGCGCCCGGATCTCGCCGAACGGGAGGTCGATCTCGTCGTGCAGCACAAGGATCCGCTCGAGCGGGACTCTGTAGGAGCCGCGCGCCGGGCTGACCGCCCTGCCCGACTCGTTCATGTAGGTCTGCGGGAGGACGATCGCGACACGGGGTCCTCCCGGCCCGGTCCGTCCGTCGGTCACGAGCGCCGAATATCTTCTCTTCGCGCGCGGCAGCTGCCAGCGCGCGGCGAGCGCGTTCGCGACCTCGAAGCCGATGTTGTGCCGTGTCGCTGCGTACTGCGAGCCGGGGTTGCCCAGCCCGACGACGAGCCAGTCGACCGGCGACGCGCCCGCGGCGGACCGCCCCAGGCGCATGCGGCCTTAGCCCTCGGAGCTGCCCTCGGCGGCTCTGTCGCTGGAGACCTCGGTCTCCGTCTCGATCTCGTCCGTGGACTCGACCGACAGCTTCGGCGCCATGACGCTCGCGAGGACGGTCTCCTCGAGGTCGTCGAGCAGCGCGACGCCAGCCGGCGGCGTGAGGGCAGAGAGGTAGACGGTGTCGCCGATCTCGACGTTCGAGACGTCGAGCTCGATCGCGTCCGGGATCTCGTTCGGCAGCGCCTCTATGTTGATCTCGCGCGTGACCTGGTCGAGCACGCCGCCGGACTTGATGCCCGGAGCGTCGTCGGCATTGATCAGCTCGACGATGACGGTCGCGTGGATTCTCTGCGACAGGTCGACGCGCAGCAGGTCGACGTGCAGCATGTTCCCGGTGACGGGATGACGATGGTGGTCCTTCAGGACGACCGGCGTCTGCGCGCCGTCCAGCGTGAGCTGGATGACGGCGCCGCCGTGGGCGAGCGCGTTGCGCAGCTCGCGTGCGTCGACCTGGAACGGGAGCGGGTCAGCATCCCCGCCGTAGACGATGCCCGGCACGAACCCGCTGCGACGAAGGCGGCGGGTGGCACGGGAGCCCTCGATCTCGCGGGGAGCGACGGTGAGTGTGGTCTCTTCAGCAGCCATGAGCGACGAGAGAGGGTAGTGCATCGGGCGACTTCGCGCCTTCCGATCCCTTGCGCAGCGGACAAATCTCCCGCGCGCGGACGTGCGGCGCTACCCTGGACCGATGGGCGAAGAGACGCTCGTGGTGGTGGTGTTCGGCACCTTGCATCTGCTCGGACTCGGCTTCGGGATGGTGCTGCTGCTGCCGCTGCTGCGCGACGAGCAGCCGATCTCCTGGGCGCCGCCGCAGGACGAGGACGACGGCGGCGGGGGCGGCGGCAACGACCGCAACCTGCCCGAGCCGCCGCGCGGGCCGTCCTCCGGCGGTCTGCCGCTTCCGGACGCCGTGCCGGCGCGGGTGCGACTGCGCTCGGGCGAGCGCCTCGCCGACCTCGTGCCCGCGCGTGAGCGGCGCCCGGCGCACGCGCCGAGCCCGTCCCCGCAGCGCACGCCGCAGCGCTCCTAGCGCGACGCTCCGCCCCCGCTGACCCGCCCCGCAGCGCTCCTGGCGCGGCGCTCCGCCCCCGCTGACCCGCCCCGCAGCGCTCCTAGCGCGACGCGACGCCCGCCAACCGGCCCCCGCTAACGAGCGGCTGCCGCGACGGCGGCGCGGGTGGCCGCCGCCTTCTTCTGCGTGCGCGGCACGTACTGACGCGTGGCGCGGTAGCTGGTGCGCAGCACGTCGAACGCCGGCTTCGGCACGAAGTCGAGCCCGACGAGGCCCTTCTGGTGGATCGGCGACGTCGGCCACGGGTTGCCGCCGCCCCAGTCGTTGCGGATGCGGAAGTCCTGCAGCGCCCAGTAGACGCTGCCGCTCAGCCACGGCTTCGTCGCGAACGCTCTGAGGTGGTAGTCGAGGAACTCCGACTGGAAGGAGTAGGTGCCCTTCTCCTCCGGCGGCCCGTCGCGGTTGGCCTCGGCGCCGTACTCGGTCACCGCGAGCGCCTGCTTCGGATAGCAGCGGCGCAGCTGGTCGAGGAACGGGTCGAGCTCGTCGCGGTCGGCGATGTTGCCGTTGACGCCCGTGTACCAGCCGAAGTAGTCGTTCATCCCGAGCACGTCGATCGGCGCGTAGGCGGGCTGGCAGTCGGTCTCCGGGTGGCCGGCGAAGGCCAGCCCGACGAGCGCGGTCGGGTTCAGCGAGCGGATCAGCTCCGCCGCGCTGTTGAGGTAGGTCGCCTGGTTGCGGCCGGGCGCACTGGCCATCTCGTTGCCGACCGACCAGACCGCAATCGACGGGTGGTTGCGATTGGCGAGCTGATCCTCTCTGATCTCCTGCAGCGCAAGGTTGCGGAAGACGGGGCGGCCGAGGTCGGCCTCCGCCAGCTGGTAGGTCGCCGGGATCTCGTTCCACAGCAGGACGCCCTGGCGGTCGGCGAGCTCCTGGAACTCCGGATGCAGCGGGTAGTGGGCGCGGATCAACGTCGAGCCGGAGTCGCGCACGACCCGCATCAGCCGCTCGCGGTCGCTGTTGCTCATCGCCGAGCCGCGCTCGAGCGTGTCCTCGTGGATCGCGACGCCGCGGAAGCGGACCGTCTCGCCGTTGAGCACGAGCTGGCCGCTGCCGGAGACGACGAGCGAGCGGATGCCCGTGTCGAGCGTGTAGCCGGCGACCTGCGTCGCCGTTCTCGCTCTCGCGTCCTGCGCCGTCGCGACGAGGCGCACGCGGTAGAGGTTCGGTCTCGCCGGCGACCACAGTCGCGGACGTCTGACGACGATTCTGGTCGTCAGCGTCACGCTTCTGCCGGCGGCCACGACCTGCTCGCCGAAGTCCAGCGGCTGCGTGCCGAATCTGCCTCTCAGCGTCACCAGCTGGTTGGCGCGCGTGAAGTTTCTGAGCGTCGCGCTCGCGGTCACCGTCGCCGGGCCGCGCGGGCTGGGCAGTCTCGGGCTGACGAGCACGTCGCTGACGTCGATGCGGTCGACCTTGCGCAGGTAGACCTCGCGCTGCATGCCGCCGTAGTTCCACCAGCCGGTCGCGGGGATCGGCTGGCTGAGCACGCCGGGCGGCATCGCGCGGCGGTTGTCGACGCGCACGACGAGGCGGTTGACGCCGCCGCGGTTGAGGTTCGGCAGCACCAGCTCGAACGGCGTGTAGCCGCCGACGTGCTCGCCGAGCTTGCGCCCGTTGAGCCAGATCGTCGCGCGGAAGTTGATCGCCTCGAAGCGGATGATCCAGCTGTCGGTTCTGGCCGTTCTGCTGGCCGGCAGCCTGAAGTCCTTGCGGTACCAGCCGACGGTGCCCTCGAACGACGCTCTCGACGTGCCGCCGACGTTCCAGACGCTCGGCACGGTCGCGCCGCTCCAGCCGTCGACGCCCGTCTGCGAGAAGAACCGCTGCGCGACGCCGACGTCAGCCGTGTCGTCGCGGTACAGCCAGGGCCCGTCGACGAGCAGGCGGTTGTCCTGTCCCTCGAGGAAGAGCGGTCTGCCCGCCGGCACGGTCACCTCGGTCGAGGGCGGCTCGACGGGGTTGATCGGCGCGGTCGGGCCGCCGGGGGTGGTGACCTCGGGCGGGGGCTCCTCCGCAAGCGCGGAGGAGGGGGCGAGCAGGGCGCCGCCCGGCAGGGCGAGGGCGAGCGCGAGCAGGCAGGCGGAGAACGACGGACGGCGGGGCATCAACGCTGGTGGAGAGTACGGAAGGGTCCCGACAGTTGCGGCGCCATTCGTTCGGTGTCAGATCTCTGACACTCCGACCCTGAGCGACCCCGCCGCTTCGGTGGTTGGCGCGCCCCCGCGCTACGGGCAGCTGGTCTCGCGCCCGATCGGCCGGCTGAGCGCGAGCAGCTTGACCTCGATCCCGCTGACGGCGTTGCCGTCGCGGCGCACGCGCGCGCACTGCACGACGGTCAGTCGGGTCGGGGTCGTCCACACGACGCGCGCCGTGCCGGTCGTGTCGAACGGCGAGAAGCCGGTCGAGAGGTCCAGCCGCACCAGCTCCAGCTCGCCGCTCGATCTCAGTCTCGCTGCGTTCTCCGTTGCCGTCGCGCGGCACTCGGCGCTCTGCGCGCAGCCGTCGATCGAGGCGATCAAAGCGGCCGGATCGCCGCTCGCCTGCGCCGTCAGCGCGTCCTTGATCGCCGTCCGCTCGGCGCCGTTGGCGCTGAGCACGCGTGCGAGCGCGGCGCTCACGAGCAGGAACGCGACGACCGCGACGGCAAGCAGGAGAATCCTTCGGGAGCGGCTCATCGCCGCGGCATCATCGCCGATGCGGTCAAGCGGGGGCGGCGGGCCTCCCGCCGCCCGGCCCGCGGCGGTGACGGCGCGGCAAAGCGCCGCTGCCCGCCTCAGCCTGGCTCAGTGCAGCGTCGGCGGCTCCTCGCCGCTGATCTCGAGGAAGCGGGCGACGGAGGTCTCCTGGTGGGCGAGCCGCTCGGCGAGGCCGTGCGCGTGCTCGGCCGCCAGCTCGAGGAACTCGCCGAGCGCCCGCGCCGGGTCGTCGGGCAGCGGGTAGATGCGCGCGAGATCCTGCTGGGCGCAGGCGATCCCGAGCGGCGGGCGGCCCTCCGACAGCGCCCGCGCGCCGCAGACGGGCGCGACGACGAGCTGGCGCTCCGGCGCGACGAGCGCGATCGGCAGCAGCCGGTGCGCCGGCAGCGGCACGCGCAGCTCGATCGAGCGCTCGACCGTGACCGCCCCGCCGGCCAGGTCCTGCAGCGGCTCGCGCCAGACGTCGAGCACGGTGTCGGCGCCGACGAGCGCCTCGCGCAGCGCCTGCGCCTGCTCCAGGTACAGCTCCTCCGCCTGCTCGCGGTCCTCCGCGTCGCCGAGGTCGAGGTCGCAGGGGACGCGCAGCAGGTCGCGCGCAGACAGCGTCATCCCAGCGCCGTGGCGGCCGTGCGCGACGTACGTCTGGATCGTGCCGAGGTCGCGGCGGCCGTGGAAGACGATGGTCACCGCCTGGCTCAGCGGCAGGTCGCCGACCGCGAGCGAGACCGCGGCCGCGTCGGAGGCGTCCAGCAGCGCCCTGCGCAGCAGCTCCTCAGCCGCGCCCTCGTCGTGCCGTTCGTCGCTCATCGCGCCACCGTCCTTGGGAAGTTCGTTCCCACAGGATAATCGGCCTGTCGACGGGTAGCCTCAGCGCATGAAGCTCATCTACAAGCCATTCGGCATAGTCGCCGGCATCCTCGCCGGCCTGCTCGCGCGCCGGATCTTCACCGTCGTCTGGAGCAAGATCGACGACGAGGAGCCGCCGGAGGCGAAGACGGAGCTGGCCAGCTGGACCAGAGTGCTCGCCGCCGCCGCCCTGCAGGGCGTGACGTTCTCGGTCACGAAGGCGGCCGTCGACCGCGCCGGCGCCAGAGGGTTCGAGCACGTCTTCGGGATCTGGCCCGGCGAGAAGACGCCGGACAAGGACTAGCCGCAGCCCGGTCCCAGCCACTCAGCCGCCGCCGCGCAGCACGAAGCCGCGCTCGGCGAGCTGGGTCAGCTGGTCCTCGAAGCGCGCGAAGTCGCGCGCCAGCAGCGCGTCGAGCGGCCGTCCCGACGGACCGCTCGCGCGCAGCCAGCGGCGCAGCACGGGCGCACCTGCGCGCTCCTCCGCCTCGGCCAGCAGGTCGAGCAGGATCGGCAGCTCCGGCCGGTGGTCGAGCTGCCCGGACAGCAACGTCAGCGGATCGACCGCCAGCAGCGTGCAGAGCTCGTCCTCGGTGAGGCCGAGCAGCGTCATCAGGTGAGCGGCGTCGCGCGCCATCTCAGCGCCGGTGCCCGCTCAGAACAGCTGGTTCTCGCCGCGGAAGACCTCGGAGACCGAGCCGTCCGTGAAGATCTGGCGTATCGAACTCGTCAGCAGGTCGGCGCACGGCAGCACCGTGATGTTGTCCGGCGCGCCCTTCGGCAGCGGGATCGTGTCCGTCACGACGACCTCGTCGAACGCGGCGGCCGCGAGGTTCTCCCACGCGTTGCCGGAGAAGACGCCGTGCGTCGCAGCCGCCAGCACGCGCGTGGCGCCGGCGTCGCGGACGGTCTGCGCGGCCGCCTTCAGCGTGCCGGCCGTGTCGATGATGTCGTCGACGATCACGGCCGTCTTGCCCTTCACGTCGCCGATCACGTAGCCGATCTCGGCGACCTGCTGGGCCGGGCGCTCCTTGTTGAGGATCGCCAGCTCGGCGCCGATCGTCGCCGCGAACTTCTTGTTCAGCTTCACGCGGCCGGCGTCCGGCGAGACGACGACGAGGTCCTCGAGGCTCTGGTCGGCGAAGTATCTGGTCAGCATCCACATCGCCGTCATGTGGTCGCACGGCTTCTGGAAGAAGCCCTGGATCTGGCCGGAGTGAAGGTCCATCGTGAGGATCCGGTCGATCCCCGCGGTCTCCAGCATGCGCGCGACGAGACGGGCGGAGATCGGCTCGCGCGGGGCGGACTTCTTGTCCTGGCGCGAGTAGCCGTACCAGGGGCAGACCGCGACGACGCGGTGCGCGGAGCCGCCGACGGCCGCGTCGACCATCTCCAGCAGCTCCATCAGCGAGTCGTTCGCCGTCATGCCGGTGCGCTCGTTGCCGCAGATCGGCTGGACGATGAAGACGTCCGCGCCGCGGATCGACTCCTCGTAGCGGCAGTAGACCTCGCCGTTGGAGAAGGTCTTCAGCGTCACGCCGCCCAGCTCGACGCCCAGCTTGCCGGCGATGTCGTTGCCGAGCTGCTGATGCGCACGGCCGCTGAACAGCATCAGCTGCTTGCCGTAGCCGATCTCGAGGTGGCTTTGCGGATGCTCCTGCGGCACGGCCGAGCTCATCTGGGAGACGAGTCTACGCCCTGCCGCCGACACTGCCGGGGTCACGACTTGGGAGGCCACTGGTCCTCGCTCTCCTTCTTGCGCTCGCTGTACTGCTCCACGTTCCGCTGCCTGCCGCGTGCGATCCCGAGGGCGCCGTCCGGCACGTCCTCGGTGATCACGGACCCGGCCGCCGTCCAGGCGTCGTCGCCGACCGTCACGGGCGCGACGAACGCCGTGTCGACGCCGCCCTTCACGCGCGCGCCGATCGTCGTGCGGTGCTTTCTGACGCCGTCGTAGTTCGCCGTGATCGTGCCCGCGCCGAGGTTCGACCCGGGCCCGATGTCGGTGTCCCCGATGTACGACAGGTGCGGCACCTTCGTGCCCGCGCCGACATCGGAGTTCTTGACCTCGACGAACGTGCCGACCTTGGCGCCCTCGCGCAGCAGCGCGCCGGGCCGCAGGTAGGCGAACGGGCCGACGCTGGCGCCGTCGCGCACCGTGCACGAGGTCAGGTAGGAGTGCGGCACGGTGACCCCGTCGCCCAGCTCGGCGTCGATCAGCGTGCTGTGCGGGCCGACCTGGCAGCCGCTGCCCACGCGCGTAGCACCGTGCAGCGAGGTGAAGGCGGCGATCGTCGTGTCGGCGCCGATCTCGACGCCCGCGTCGACGACGGTCGAGCCGGGGTCGATCACGGTGACGCCCGCCGTCATGTGCGCCGCGAGGATCCGCCGCTGCGCCTCCGCGCGGACCTTCGCGAGGTCGCCGCGGTCGTTGACGCCGAGCGCGATCGCCGGGTCGTCGACCAGATGCGCGCGCACGACGCGGCCTCTGGCACGCAGGATCGGCAGCACGTCGGGCAGATACAGCTCGCCCTGCGCGTTGTCGGAGCGAACCTCCGCCAGCGCGTCGATCAGCTGGCCGCCGTCGAACGCGTAGACGCCGCCGTTGACCTCGCGGATCTCCAGCTCGGCCGGCGTCGCGTCGCCCGGCTTCTTCGTCTCGACGACGCGCTCGACGGCGCCGTCGGCGTTGCGCACGACGCGGCCGTAGCCGCTCGGATCCGGCAGCACCGTCGTCAGCATCGTCGCGGCGGCGCCGTGCGCCGCGTGAGCGACCGCGAGCTCGTGCAGCGAGGCGCCCGTGATCAGCGGCACGTCGCCGTTGAGCACGATCACCGGCGCGTCGCGGTCGATCTCGGCCGCGGCCGCCTGGACGGCGTCGGCGGTGCCGAGCGCCTGCTCCTGCACCGCCAGCACGACGTCGTCGGGCAGACCAGGCGCGAGCGCGCGGTCGGGCCCGCCGACGACGACGACCTTCGCCGCGCCCGCTTCACGCGCGGCGGCGACCGTCCACGTCAGCAGCGGTCTTCCGCAAAGGGGGTGCAGCAATTTTGGCGTGGCAGAGCGCATACGCGTTCCCTGCCCTGCCGCGAGAATGACGACGACCGGAGCGGTCACGCCACGCATCGTAGCCACGTCGGCCGCCGGACAGCCTGCCGCCTGGCCGGAAGACCCCTCCGCGACGGCCTGCGCGTCCTGGCGCTTAGAATCGGCGGCGACCCCTTGGGGGATCGTCTAATGGCAAGACTCCGGCCTTTGGAGCCGGCTATCCGGGTTCGAGTCCCGGTCCCCCAGTCGTCCGATGCGAGAGGAGGAGACGGGATGAAGGAGTTCTTCTGCGGTGCTGTCGTGCCCGATTGCACCGCCAGGTTCACAGGCGAGAGCGAGGAGGCGATCCTCGCGCAGGTCGCCCGCCACGCACACGACGACCACGGCATGGAGCACGTGCCGGACTCCGTGGTCGACGAGGTGCGGGCGCAGATCCACGACGTCGAGTAGGGCCTCGGCAGCCGCGGAGGCGGCCGCGTGCGCCGGGTCGGGGCGCTCCTGCTGTGCGGCAGCGTTCGGCGCGGGCGCTCAGGCGAGCGTCATCGGCTGCGCGCGACGCGCGGTCGCGAGCACGGTGACGAGCCGCTCGACCCGCACCAGCCCGACGTATCTCCCCTGCACGTCGCAGCAGACGACAGGGTCGAAGCGGGTCTCCTGCGGCCGCAGCATCGCGCGCTGCACGAGCTCAGGGATCTGCCCCGAGGGCGCGACGACGAGCACGTCGCCGTGGGGATCCTCGCCGCGCCCGGCGGCGCCGCGCTCCAGCATCCCGATCGGGCGCCTGCGCGCGTCGACGATCGGCACGTGCTGCAGCGCCGGCTCCTGCTCGAACAGCAGCGCGCGCTCGTGCGGGTCGCTGTCGCGCTCCAGCGCGGGCGGCCGCTCGATCAGCGCGAGCAGTGCGCCGGGCGCCGTCGCGGCGCCGCCGCGGTCGCGCACGTAGGCGCTCAGCGCGAAGCCGACGCGCGTCAGCGTCTTCGTCCGCACGCCGATCAGCGGACCCTGCGCGAGCGGCGCGCGCAGCCCGATCAGCGCGTCGAGCTCCTCGACCTGGGTGACGCCCTGCGCGACGACCCAGGCGTCGAGCTGGCTCGCGAGGTGGCCGATCGTGTCGACGATCATGTGCTTGGCGTCGTCGCGGTGCAGCCCGCTCACGAGCGCGGCGTCGAGCTTGACGAACTCAGGGCGCACTATCGCGATCTGGCGCAGCGTCCCGGTGCCGGTGCCGACCTCGTCGACGGCGATCGTCGCACCGGCGTCACGCAGCCGCAGAACCGCCGCCTCCAGCTGCGCCTCCGGCACCTGCGTCGTGCGCGAGCACAGCTCGACGACGAGGCGATCGAGCCGGCCGGCGCGCTCCAGCACGCTCTGGACGGGCTCGCGCAGGAGCGTCTGCGGCTCGATGTTGAAGGACAGGAAGCAGTCGCTCGGCAGGCTCTCGCGCGCCGCCAGCACGGACTCGACGACGAACGCGTCGATGTCCGGCTCGAGCTTGCGCTGCAGCGCCTCCTCGCGCCAGCGCTCGCGACTCATCGCCTCGGGGAAGCGCGCGAGCGCCTCGTAGCCGCAGATGACGCCGCGCGCGAGATCTGCGACCGGCTCGTAGGCCAGCCGGCAGCGACCCCGCCGGTCGATCAGATGTGAGACCGAGGCGTCCGCGCCGCTCATCCCGATCGGCGCTTCCGCCTCCCCACCGCTTCCCGCTTCCACGGCACGCATCCTAGTAACGGGAGGAGCGTCCGAGCGCCGCGAACGTTGCATCAAGAGATGTGACACAAAATGGCGTCTGCGGCAAGCGCGCGCGTCTGATACTCCGCTCGATCGCGACGGCGCGCGCAGTCGGCGCGAAGACGTTCACGCGCTGACACCGCGTTCTCAGCTACCGCTCAGCCGGCTCCCAGCCAGCCCACAGCAGACGCTCAGCGTGCGCTGCGGTCCGGCGACTCGCGCCGCACCCGGCCGCCCTCGGAGCCGCGCTCCGTGGCCGGTCCGCGCGGGGCCGCGATCCCCAGCACGCGCATCGCCTTCAGCCCGAACGAGAGCTTCTCGCGCCCGTCGGTGGAGGCGACGTCGAGACCGGTGATCTCCCTGACGCGCTCGAAGCGGTAGCGGACCGTGTGGCGATGGGTGATCAGCCTCGCCGCCGTCGCGTTGACGTTGCCGTCGCACTCGAGGAACGTCTCGAGCGTGCCGACCAGGTCCGAGGTCTCGTACTGCTCGTCGTAGGCGACGATCTTCGAGACGGTCTCGTCGTAGAAGCGCCGCAGCTCCGCCGGGTCGCTCATGTGCGGCAGCAGCAGCTGGTAGGTGCCGGTGTCGTCGTAGGCGAGCAGCGCCTCGTCGGGATCGCCCTCGACGACGTTGGCCGCCAGCAGCGCCTCGTTGCCGGCACGATGCAGGTCGACCGGATCTCTCGCGACGCGGCTGCGGCCGACGGCGAACGCGAAGCCGCTGAGGTTCGCCTCCAGCTCGCGCAGGACGGTCGCGCCGACGCGCCGGCCGGCGTCGCCGTCGGGGTCGGCGACGAGCACGACGACCTCGTCGCCGTCGCCGGCGGGGGTCGAGGCGGCGATCGCGCCGGGGGCGATCGAGCGGGCGCCGCGCTCGGCCAGCGCGAGCAGGCGCGAGCGCCAGTCGTCGTCGGTCGGCGAGCGCGGATGGGCGCGCACGACGACGACGCTGCCGCCGCGATCGAGCGAGATGCCGAGCTCCTTGCCGCGCGCGACGAGGTCGTCGCGGTCGGCGATCTCGCGCGCGAGAACGGCGTGGACGAAGGCGGCCGCGGCCTCCTCGGAGGCGCGCTCCGGCCCGCGCACGCGCTCGACCTCGGACGCGATCAGCGTCGTCACGAGCCGCACCATCGATCTGTCGGAGCCGGCCCAGCCGGCCTCGCGGCCGCGCAATCGCAACTGGCCGACGACGGCGTCGGCGACGCGCAGCTCGATCCGCTCGACGCCCTCCGCGTCGCGCAGCAGCGCGCGCTCCTCGGCGGGCGAACGGGCCGCGACGGCGAGCACGACGCTGGTGCGATCGATCAGCACGAGGCTCGCGTCGAGCGCGCGCGAAGCCGCCCGGATGATCTCCGGCAGGCCGGCGCCACCCGAGATCGCCTCGGTGATCGCTTCGAGCGCTTGGAAGTCTGGAGCGGACGTCTCGCCGCGGGCCTGCGAGGACATTGCAGTCAATTGTACGAGCGGGCCGAATCCGCGGGGCGGCCCCTGCCGCGGCGGCTCGTCACGCCGGCGCTCACGTGCGCCGCGCGCGGCGCCGGCGACCGCCCGCGGTCGCGCTCGACGGGCGGGCGCGGCCGCGCCAGACGCGGCTCAGAAGAGCCGCGGCCAGTAGTAGATGACGGCCGCGCCGACGAGTGCGCCGATGCCGCACAGCGCGGCCAGCACCCACAGCGACAGCAGGCTCGCGACGAGCCGCTCCCAGACGCGGTCGTAGGCAGACGCGACGGGCACGGTGACGAGCGCCACGAAGGCGATGAGGCCGATGGCGCCCGCGCCGATGGCGACGAGCTGGACGATCGCGTCATTGCTCATGACTGGCCCCATTGTTCCGCACCGGGCCGACGGCCGCGAACTCGTGCCCGACCGGGCGTGCGGCGACGGCTCCCGGGAAGCGCTCGCGCAGCGTGTCGGCGGCGCGCGCCGCGGCCTCCTCCCCACGCGCTCCCCAGAACAGTCCGATCACGGTCGGGCCCGAGCCGCTGACGAACGCATGGTCCGCGCCAGCCGCGCGTGCGGCGGCCAGCGCAGCGTCGATCGACGCGCAGAGCGAGCGAGCGGCGGGTTCGAGGTCGTTGACGAGCAGGTCGGGCGACAGCCCCTCTCGCAACCGCTCGCGCAGCTCCAGCAGCTCCTCGAGGGAGCGGCCGAGGCCGAGGCGGTCCGCCTCACGGAAGACCTCCGGCGTCGACAGGCGTTCCTGTGAGGGGATCACGAGCAGTCCGTGCGGCGATGGGGGCGCAACGCGCTCGACGTGCTCGCCGGCGCCGTAGACGAGCACCGGCCCCGGCTGGAGCTGGCTCGGAACGTCCGCGCCGAGTCCGGGGGCGAGCTGCTCGATCAGGAGGTCGTGCGGTCGCCCCGCGGCCTGCGCGACAAGCCGCAGCGCCGCCGCGGCATCACCGGAACCGCCTCCCATACCCGCCGCGACCGGCACGCGCTTGACGATCGTCAGTCGCTGCGCCGGGCCGTCCCACCCGCTCGCCGCCCGATACCGCGCCAGCGCGACAGCGGCCAGATTCGGTCCCTCGACACCGGGACAGACGACCTCGTCGACGTCGGAGTCGATCTCCTCCAAGCTCAGCTCGTCCGCCAGGGAGAGCGGCTCGATCAACGAGACGAGCTCGTGCAACCCGTCCTCACGCGTGGGACCGAGGAAGAGTCCGAGGTTCGTCTTTCCCGGAGCGAGTGCCCGCAGCGTCGCGCTCACGCCTGCAGCGTCTCCCACAGCTCCCGCAGCTGCGTCGGCGACAACCGCTCGGCGCGCACGTCGCGCGGGTGGCCGAGCGCCTCCAGCGTGTCCCGAACCCGGTCCGGGGAGCCGGCGCCGGCGATCCCGACCGACTTCGCGAGCGTCTTGCGGCGGTGCGCGAAGGCAGCCTGCACGAACGTGCGCAGCGCTCTCGGGGCGGCGGGGCCGGTGCGTCTGAGCCCGACGAGGACGGAGTCGACGTTCGGGACCGGGAAGAAGACGCGTCGCGAGACCGGGCGCACGACGCGCACGTCGGCGGCCAGTTGGGCGATCACCGAGGGGATCCCGTAGGCGTCGCTGGCGGCCTTGGCGGCGAGCCGCTCGCCGACCTCCTTCTGCACCATCGCGACCCAGCCGGTCGCGTGCGGCAGCTCCTCCAGCGTGCGCAGGATCGCGCCGGCCGCGATCCCGTACGGCAGGTTCGCGACGACCTTCGTCGGCTGCGGGTCCAGCGCTGCGAGGTCGAGCGTCATCGCGTCGCCCATGTGCAGCGTCGTGCGCGTGCCGAACGGGTCGAGCGCGTCGCGCAGCGGCTCCTGGAGCCCGCGGTCGATCTCGACCACGTGCACGTGCGCGGTGCGCTCGGCGAGGTGCTCCGACAGGACGCCGAGGCCGCCGCCGATCTCCAGCACGACGTCCTGGGGCGCCAGCTCCGCGGCGCGCGCGATCACGTCGAGGATGTTGGAGTCGATCAGGAAGTTCTGGCCCAGCTCGCGGTTGGGCCGGATCCCGAACGCGCGCATGCGGCGCAGCGACGGCTGGACGGGCTCGTTCACGACATCACCTCCGCCCCGGAAGAACGAGCCCCCGGGCGAGTTCTTCCAGTGCAACGCAAGGCCTCCGGCCGCAGCGTTTCACGACCAGCCGAACAGCGCGGCGGCGTTGGCCTCTACCTGCGCCTCCAGCTCGGCGTACGGCACGCGTCGCTCCAGCGCCACCAGCTGCGCCGTCAGCGCGACGTTGGCGGGCACGTTGCGCTGCTTGCGCAGCGGCTGAGGGCTGAGGTAGGGCGCGTCGGTCTCGACCAGCAGATGGTCGGCCGGGACGCGCACCGCGGCGGCGCGCAGCTCGGCGTTGGCCGGGTAGGTGACGTTGCCGGCGAACGAGATCCAGTAGCCGCGCTCGACGCACTCGTCGACGCGGTCCGGCATCGAGAAGCAGTGCAGGATCACTCTGACGCCGTCGGCCTCGGCGGCGAGCAGGTCGAGCGTCTGCTGGTCCGCGGAGCGGGTGTGGATCACGAGCGGCTTGCCGGTCTCGCGCGCGAGCACGATCTGCGCGCTGAAGGCGCGCCGCTGGTCCGCCTCGGGGGCGTTGTCGCGGTAGAAGTCGAGGCCCGTCTCGCCGATCGCGCGGCACTTCGGATGCGCCGCCAGCGCGCACAGCTCGGCGAGGTCGGCGTCGTCGAAGCCGGTCGCCGAGTTGGGGTGGCGGCCGATCCCGACGAACACCTGCGGGAAGTCCTCGGCGACCTGCAGCGCGGCGCGGCAGGAGTCGGAATCGGTGCCGATCGTGAGCATCCGCCGCACACCCGCGGCCTCCGCCTGCGCGACCAGCTCGGCCTCGGGATCGCCGCAGGAGGTGATGTGGGTGTGGCTGTCGATCATCGCCGCGGCGCCGCTATCTCGTCTTCGGGAACAGCGGCTCGATCGCGGACACTCGCGTGCCCCACCCCTGCGCGGCGAACCCGGCGCCGGCGTAGTCGAGCGACGGGCGGTCGAGCGCGCTCAGCAGCTTCTCGACGCTCTCCGGGATGTACGGGTGCAGCAGCACCGTCACGACGCGCACGCCCTCGATCAGCGAGGCGAGCGTCTCGTCGAGCCTGTCCGCCGCCTCGGGATCTCTCGCGAGCTTCCACGGCGCGCGCTCCTCGACGTATCTGTTGAGCCGCCGCACCCGCTGCCAGATCTCCTCCAGCGCCTGGCTCGGCTCCGCTCTGTCCAGCAGCGCCGCGACCGTCTCCGGCAGGCCGTCGAACTCGGCCGCCAGCGCGGCGTCGGTCGCGACCGCGGGCACGAGCCCCTCGCGATAGCGGTTGACCATCGCGATCGTGCGGCTGGCGAGGTTGCCGTAGTCGTTGGCCAGCTCGGACTCGTAGCGCTGCTCGAAGCCGGTCGTCGAGACCGAGCCGTCCTGCCCGAAGGAGACCTCGCGGAAGCAGTAGTAGCGCAGCGCGTCGGTGCCGAATCTGTCGATCACGTCGAACGGGTCGAGCACGTTGCCGAGCGACTTCGACATCTTCTCGCCGTCCAGCAGCAGGTAGCCGTGGACGATCTCGTGGCGCGGCAGCTCGATCCCGGCCGCCATCAGCATCGCCGGCCAGTAGACGGCGTGGAACTTGAGGATGTCCTTGCCGATGAGGTGGAAGTTCGCCGGCCAGAACGTGTCGGTGAGGTCCTCGCCCTCACGTGCGAACGAGAGCGCCGTGTAGTAGTTCAGCAGCGCGTCGAACCAGACGTAGAAGACGTGCGCCGGATCCCACGTGACCGGAACGCCCCAGGTGAACTTGCCGCGTGACAGCGACAGGTCGCGCAGGCCCGAGTTGATGAACGAGAGCGCCTCGTTGCGACGCGCCTCGGGCGCGACCCAGTCCGGCCGCTCCGCGTAGAGACGCTCCAGCGGCTCCTGGAAGGTGGAGAGTCTGAAGAACCAGTTCTCCTCTCTCTCACGCAGCAGCGGGATGTGGTGGATCGGGCAGGTGTTGCCCTCCGCGATCTCGTTCTCGTTCTTGAAGTCCGCGCAGCGCGGGCAGTACCAGCCCTCGTACGTGCCGAGGTAGGTGTGCCCGTTGTCGTGGATTCTCTGCATCACCTCCTGCACGCGTCTGATGTGACGCGGGTCGGAGGTGCGGATGAAGAAGTCGTTGGTGACGTTGAGCCGCGGCATCATCGCCTCGAAGCGAGCGGCGTTGCGATCCGCCAGCTCCTTCGGGCTGATGCCCTGCGCCTCGGCGGCGAGCGCGACCGGCTCGCCGTGCTCGTCGGTGCCGGTGAGGAAGAAGACGTCCTCACCGCGCTGACGCATGTGCCGCGCGAGGATGTCGGCGGCGATCGTCGTGTACGCGTGCCCGAGGTGGGGCTGCGCGTTGACGTAGTAGATCGGAGTTGTGACGTAGTAAGGCACGCGGCCGAGAACAGTAGCGGCCGGCGTGCCGAGGTCGCGATGCGCCGCGTTCGGCGCTACTGCGCGACCATCTTCTTGTTCGCCTTCTTCTCGTCGCGCACCGCTCTGCGGTACTCGCGGTTGAGCATGCCGATCACGTCGATCGAGATCTCCTGCGGGCAGGCGAGCGAGCACTCGCCGAAGTTCGTGCAGCCGCCGAAGCCCTCGTTGTCCATCTGGTGGACCATCGAGCGCACGCGCTCGCCGCGCTCGGCCTGGCCCTGCGGCAGCACGTTCAGGTGCGTCACCTTCGCACCCGTGAACAGCATCGCCGCGCCGTTGGGGCAGGCGGCGACGCAGGCGCCGCAGCCGATGCAGATCGCGGCGTCCATCGCCGTCTTCTGCGTCTCGGGGCTGACCGGCATCGCGTTCGGCTCCGGCTGCGGGCCGGTCGTCGTCGAGATGAAGCCGCCGGCCTCGATGATGCGGTCGAGCGCGCTGCGGTCGGTCACGAGGTCTCTCATGACCGGGAAGGCGTTGTTGCGGAACGGCTCGACGCGGATCGTCTGGCCGTCTCTGAAGTCGCGCATGTACGTCTGGCAGGTGGTGACCTGCTGCGGGCCGTGCGGCAGCCCGTCGATCGTCAGCGAGCAGGCGCCGCAGATGCCCTCGCGGCAGTCGCTGTCGAACGCGACGGCGTTGCCGCCGCGTGCGATCGCGGTCTCGTTGACCTGATCGAGCATCTCCAGGAACGACGCCTCGGCGTCGATGCCGGTCGCCTCGATCGTCTCGTAGCGACCCGTGTCGCCGGGGTAGTCCTGGCGCCAGATCTCGAGCTTGAAGTTCACTTGTAGCTCCGGGTCGCGAGCTTGACGTTGTCGAACGTGAGCTGCTCCTCGTGCGCGACCGGCATGCCGCCCTCACCGCCGTACTCCCACGCGGTGACCGTCGCGTGGTTCTCGTCGTCGCGCAGCGCCTCGCCGTCGCCGGTCTGGTGCTCTTCGCGGAAGTGGCCGCCGGCCGACTCCTCGCGGCGCAGCGCGTCGAGGCACATGACCTCGCCCAGCTCGATGAAGTCCGCGACGCGGCCGGCCAGCTCGAGGCTCTGGTTGAGCTGGTCCGCTCTGCCGTCGACGCGCACGTCGTTCCAGAAGTGGTCGCGCAGCTGGTGGATTCTCTCGATCGCGTCGGTGAGGCCCTCGGCCGTGCGCGACATGCCGCACTTGTCGAGCATGATGTGCCCCAGCTCGCGGTGCAGCACCTGCGGCGCCGTCGTGCCGTTGACGTTCATCAGTCTGCCGATCCGCTCTCGCACGTCGGCGAGCGTCGTGTCGAACGCGGGGTGCGACTCGTCGACCCGGTCGGTCCGTCTGGCGATGTGGTTGGCGACCGTGTGCGGCACGATGAAGTAGCCGTCGGCGAGGCACTGCATCATCGCGCTGGCGCCGAGCCGGTTGGCGCCGTGGTCGGAGAAGTTCGCCTCACCGATCGCGAACAGGCCGGGCACCGTCGTCTGCAGCTCGTAGTCGACCCACAGGCCGCCCATCGCGTAGTGCGGCGCCGGGTAGATCATCATCGGCGTCTCGTACGGGTTCTCGGCCGTGATGCGGCTGTACATGTCGAAGAGGTTTCCGTACTTGCCCTCGATCGTCGCGCGGCCTCTCTCGTTGATCGCGTCGCGGAAGTCGAGGTAGACGCCGCGGCCGGTGCCGCCGACGCCGAGGCCCTCGTCGCAGACGACCTTCGCGGCGCGCGAGGCGACGTCGCGCGGGACGAGGTTGCCGAACGCCGGGTAGCGCTCCTCGAGGAAGTAGTAGCGCTCGGCGTCCGGGATCTGGGCCGGCGGGCGGCCGTCTCTCGGTCTGCGCGGGACCCACACGCGGCCGTCGTTGCGCAGCGACTCGCTCATCAGCGTGAGCTTGCTCTGGTACTCGCCGCTCTGCGGGATGCAGGTCGGGTGGATCTGCGTGTAACAGGGGTTCGCCATCAGCGCCCCGCGCTTGTGCGCGCGCCAGGCAGCCGTGACGTTCGAGTTCATCGCGTTCGTCGACAGGTAGTAGACGTTCGTGTAGCCGCCGGAGGCGAGCACGACCGCGTCGGCGGCGTGGCGCTCCAGCTCGCCCGTGACGAGGTTGCGGGCGATGATCCCGCGCGCCTCACCGTCGACGAGCACGACGTCGAGCATCTCGTGGCGGTTGTATATCTTCGCGTTGCCGCTGGAGACCTGGTGCTGCAGCGCGCTGTAGGCGCCCAGCAGCAGCTGCTGGCCGGTCTGGCCGCGCGAGTAGAAGGTGCGCTGCACGAGCACGCCGCCGAACGAGCGGGTCGCGAGCGCGCCGCCGTACTCGCGGTTGAACGGGACGCCCTGCGCCACGGCCTGGTCGACGATGTTGGCCGACAGCTGCGCCAGGCGCCAGACGTTCGCCTCACGGGCGCGGAAGTCGCCGCCTCTGATCGTGTCGACGAACAGGCGCCGGATCGAGTCGCCCTCGTTGGCGTAGTCCTTCGCGGCGTTGATGCCGCCCTGCGCCGCGATCGAGTGCGCGCGGCGGGCGGAGTCCTGGAAGCAGAACGACTTGACGCGGAAGCCCTGCGCGGCCAGCGAGGCGGCCGCCGAGGCGCCGGCGAGGCCGGTGCCGACGACGATCACCGTGTGCGAGCCGCGGTTGCGCGGGCCGACGAGCGCATGCGCGTCCAGCCACGTGTTCCACTTGTCCTGCAGCGGGCCTGCGGGGATCTTCGCGTCGAGCGTGACGGTCGAGCTCATCGGGTCACCACCGGTGTAGCAGAGGCCTGTGCGACGACGTCCGAGGGAGAGGCGAGCGCACCGGTCCAGAAGAGGATCGGGACGAGCGCGAAGCCGATCACGACGACGACCGACAGCGCGGTCGCCGTGCGGCGGATCCCCTGGTTGCGCTCCGGGCGGTCGAGCCCGAGCGTCTGCGTCGCGCTCCAGAGGCCGTGCTTGAGATGGAAGCCGAGCGAGCCGACCGCGAGCACGTAGAGCAGCACGAAGTACCACTTCTGGAAGGCGTTGTAGAGGTTCGCGTAGACGGCGCCCTCCCGCAGCGGCGTGACGTCGATCGTCAGCGTCGTGAACTGCAGGATGTGGAAGACGATGAAGGCCAGCAGCAGCAGACCGGTCAGGATCGCCGTCGCGGAGGAGAAGCTGCGCCCGATGCGGCGGGCGGGATGACCGCCGCGGGCGGCGCGGCTGCGGGCGCGCAACTGGGCGATGCCCGTGATGTGGACGACGACCGCGCCCAGCAGCAGGACGCGCACTGCCCACAGCACGAAGCTGTAGGGCAGCAGCGGCTCGCCGAACGTACGCAGCCAGTGCGCGTAGTCGTCTACGCGCGCGTCGCCGCCACCCGGTCCGTAGAGCGAGTTGAGGTTGCCGAGCATGTGGAGCACGACATAGCCGACGAGGACCGCGCCGGAGACCGCGACGGCGATCTTCTTGCCGATCGACGAGTCCCACAGCTCACGGATTCCCGTGCGTCGTGCGCGTGTTCCGTCTGTGACGAGCATTCTCCGAAAAAGGTCCGTGGGCGCGCAATCGGGGGGCCTCGCGCCCGGCCCATCGGACTGAGATCGTCCGATGGTCGGACAATAGCGCGTTAGTGGCGCCTGTGACTACTCGGATTCGGTCAGCGCTCTGTAGAGCGCGTTCGCCGGCACGCCGGTCAGCTCCGACACGACAGCCGCGGCCGGACGCCGCTTCGCGCCCGCCTCCACGAGTCTGCGCAGCGCGCTCAGCGCCGGGCCCAGCTCGGGCGCGACGGGCGTCGCGGCGCCGACGACCAGCACCACCTCTCCGCGCGGTGCCTGCGCAGCGTACCGCTCGGCCAGCGTCGCGGCGTCACCCCGCACGATCTCCTCGTGCAGCTTCGTCAGCTCGCGGCAGACGGCGACCGGCCGCTGCGGATCGAGCTCGGCGAGCACCGCCAGCGTCGCCGCCAGGCGGTTGGGCGACTCGAACGCGACGAGCGTCTCGTCGGTCTCGAACGACTCGCGCAGCTCGCCTCTCTTGCGCGGCAGGAAGCCGACGAAACGCCAGCGCTCGGCCGGCAGCGCCGAGGCGACCAGCGCCGCGAGCGCGGCGCTCGGACCGGGCAGCACCTCGACCGCGAGCCCCGCCGCGACGCACGCCTGCACCAGCAGGAAGCCTGGATCGGAGACGAGCGGCATGCCGGCGTCGGAGACGAGCGCGACGTTGGCGCCGGCCTGCATCCGTCTGACCAGCTCTGCCGCGCGGTCGCGCTCGTTGTGCTCGTGGTAGCTGAGCAGCTCGCCCGCGACGCCGTAGCGGTCCAGCAGCACGCGCGTGCGGCGCGTGTCCTCGCAGGCGATCAGGTCAGCCTCGCGCAGCGCCGAGAGGACGCGCAGCGTGACGTCCTCGAGGTTGCCGATCGGCGTCGGGCAGACGATCAGGCGGCCGGCCATGACGTCAGGCCACCTCGCGGCGCAGCTCGTCGAGCGCGAGCGCGCCGGCGCCGACCATGCCGGCCTCGGGCCCGAAGCTCGCGACGACGATTCTGGCGTGCTTGGCCATCGTCGGCAGCGCGCGTCTCATCGCCTCGTCACGCGCCGGCGCCATCAGCAGCTCGCCCGCAGCGATCACGCCGCCGCCGATCACGACGACGTCGGGGTTGAAGATGTTGAGGTAGTTCGCGATCCCGACGCCGAGGTTGCGGCCGATCAGCTCGAGCGTGTCGATCGCGGCCTGGTCGCCGTCGTGCGCCAGCTCGGTCACGAGCGCGCCGTTGACGGTGCGACCGTCGGCGAGCGCTCTGCCCAGCAGCGAGTCGGGCCGCTCGCCGGCGATCCGCGTGCCCTCGCGCGCGAGCGCGGTGCCGGACGCGAGCACCTCGAGGCAGCCGTGGTTGGGGCAGTTGCCCTGGCAGCGCGGGCCGTCTCTCTCGATCACCATGTGGCCGAGCTCGGCGCCGGCGCCGATCGCGCCGCGGTAGAGCTTGCCGTTGAGGATCAGCCCGCCGCCGATGCCGGTGCCGAGCGTCAGCACGACCGCGTCGGTGACCCCCTGCGCCGCACCGGCGCGGAACTCGGCGAGCGCCGCCATGTTCGCGTCGTTGTCGACGTGGACGGTCATCCCGAGCCGCTCGGCCATCACGTCGCGGAACGGCACGTCGATCAGCGGCAGGTTCACCGCCATCGTCGCGACGCCGGTGCGCTGATCGATCAGACTGGGGATCCCGAAGCCGACCGCGGCGATCTCGGCGTCAGCGGCTGCGCGCACTTCCTCGACCGCTCTGACGACGGTCTCGATCAGCTCGCGCTGACCCAGCCCGTGCACCTCGCGGTACACGCGGTTATGGACGTTGAGGTCCCCGTCGAGCACGCCGGCGAGCACTTTCGTACCCCCGAGGTCGACGCCGATAACGCACTCAGCCGACATCGTCGGCACTATAGACCGCTCCATGGCAGAGCACCGCGACGATCCCCCCGGGCGCGGCGACGAGCCTTCCTACCGCGTCTACAGGGCCGGTGACGGCGAGCCGGCACGACGCGCGAAGCCCCCGCGCAGCGACTCCGGCGACGGCTCCGGAAGCGTCGGCGCGCGCGGTTCCACGCCAGGCGACGAGCCCGAATACACGGTCTACCGCGCCAAGCCGCGCGGACTGCGCGAGCGGCTGCGCGGGGAGGACGCGGGGGTCGGCGACGACCGGCCCGGCGCAAGCGGCGGGAGCGGTGGCGGCGGGAGCGGTGGGGGTGGCGGCCGGCGGCTGCGGCTGCGGCGCGGCGGCGGGCGTTCCAGACGCCCGATCACGGTCGGGCGCGTCGTCAAGTGGGTCGTGCTCGCGATCGGGGCGTGGCTGGCGCTGTCGCTGGTGCTGTTCCTCGTCAGCGCGCAGATCCAGAAGGGCAAGGTCTCCGACTCCGCGAAGGCAGCGCTGACCGACGCCGGCTACCCGCTCTGGTCGGCCAACAACGTCCTGATCCTCGGCTCCGACCAGCGCCCGCCGGGCACGAAGGAGCCGGGCGCATCGACGAGCGGGCCGAGCCGCTCGGACACGATCCTGCTGTGGCGCGTCGGCGGCGGCAAGTCCGCGCGCCTCTCGATCCCGCGCGACACGGTCGTCGACATCCCCGGCCACGGCCGCCAGAAGGTCAACGCCGCCTACGCGTTCGGCGGCGCGGCGCTGACGATCGACACGCTCGAGCAGTACCTCGGGATCCCGATCAACCATCTGATCGAGGTCGACTTCGAGAACTTCCCGAAGCTGATCGACGCGCTCGGCGGGATCGACGTGAGGACCGGGCGCGTCTGCTCGGAGATCAGCGGCGGCATCCGCAACGGCGGCTGGACGCTGAACCTGAGAAAGGGCACCCACCACCTGAACGGCGAGGACGCGCTGACGCTCGCGCGCACGCGCAAGAACAGCTGCAACCCCGCCGAGGACGACCTCACGCGCGCCAGACGCCAGCAGGACATCCTCAGCGGGATCAAGGACAAGGTCACCTCCCCCACGACGTTCTTCCGCCTGCCGTGGGTCTCGTGGGCGGCGCCGAAGGCGATGCGGACCGACATGGGCGGCCCGACGCTGCTGGGCTTCTTCGGCGCGGCCGCGATCGGCGGCACGCCGCCCGTCGAGGTGCTGAGACCGTCCGGCTTCGAGACGCTGCCCGACGGCGGCTCCGGCCTCGACGTCTCCGACGCCGACAAGCAGGCCGCCGTCGACCAGTTCATGGACGGCTGAGCGGGTCGGCAGCGGCTCGCTGCCACGCCGGCTTGCGGCGCGCCGGCGGCGGGCGCTTCAGCGCGATCTCGACTCCGACCGGTCGAGGATCCGCAGCCAGCTGCCGTCGGGCTGGCGGCGCAGGACCTGGGCGCGGGCACCTGTCCCGTCGGCCGATCTCGGCGCCGTCGCCGGCATGCGGCCGGCGGCCGACGAGCTGGCCGGGCTCGTGCGCGGGCACGTCGCCGTCGGAATGGTCCCGTCCGGTCCGGCGGGCTACCTCGCCGACCTGCTCGACGTCTTCCACCGCGCCCACCCCGCCGTCGAGGTGACGCTGACGGAGGCGAACTCCGACGAGCTGCTGACGCAGCTGCTCGACGGACAGCTCGACCTGGTCCTCGCCGCGCAGGCCGGCCCGCCGCCCGCCGGCATCGAGACGCTGGTGATCCTGGACGAGCCGCTGGTGGCGGCGGTGGCGCGCGGGGCGAGCGAGCGTGGCGGGGAGGGAGCACGCGAGGCGCGCCATCGCGGCGGCGGCAAATGCGACTGGGACGAGCGAGCGCGGCGAGACGGGCGCGGAACGCGGCCTGCTCGCCGGCCGTGACGAGATCGAACTCGACGAGCTGCGCGAGCAGCCGCTGCTGAGCCTGCCGCGCGGGAGCGGCTTGCGCGCGGCGCTCGACGCGAGCTGCGCGGCCTCCGGCTTCACGCCGCGGATCGCGTTCGAGGCGAGCGATCCGAACGTGCTCGCCCAACTCGCCGCGCGCGGCCTCGGGATCGCGTGGCCCGGCCGCACGCGCGCCAGCCGCAAGCGCGCCGACCGGAATCGCTCAGACGACGCGGAAGCGCCAGCGCGCGACGGTCTCGCCGGCGACGCGCCACCGGACCTCGTAGGTGCCGCGCTGGAATCTCAGCGGCGTCACGGTCGGGCTGTCCTGCGGACCGCTGGTCGCGTTGAAGCAGGTCCGCAGCGGGCTGCGGCCAAGCCGTCTGACGCACGTGCGGTATCCCGTGCCGGTCGCTTCGCCGTCGACGAAGACGAGATCGGCGAGCGCGCGCCCGTCGGCAGCGGCGGCGAGCTTGTGCACCGGCATCCGCAGGGCATCGGTGACCTGGCCGGTGAAGCGGGCCGTGTCAGCCGCCGCGCGCGCGGCGGGCGAGGGAGAGCGCTCGGCCGCCGCCGCGTGAGCAGCGGCGGGCACGATCGCCAGCAGCAGCGCGAGCGCGAGCGCGATCGCGCCGCTACGCCGCAGATCTGCTGCTGCTCGCGGGCTTGCTGTCACCCGAGGACGGCTTCTTGTCCGACGACGAGGAAGACGTCGTGGACGTTCTGCTGTCGGTCGACTTGCTGTCGCTGCTCTTGGTGCCATCACCGTTCTTGCTGGAACCCTCGCCGGCGCTCTTCAGCTCGCGGGCACGCTTCTTCGTGCCGTAGTCGGTGTTATAGAACCCAGAGCCCTTGAAGTGAACGGCGGGCGCGTGCAGGACGCGCTGGACGGGCGCTCCACAGACTTCGCATCTCGTCAGCGGGTCGTCCGCCATGCGCTGGATCGCGTCGAAGTTGTGCCCGTTCTCGCAGCGGTACTCGTAGATCGGCATCGTCGGAAGAGTATAGGCAGGTCGTTGGCACTCTCACCACGAGAGTGCCAACGATCGATGTCCGCGCACCGACAGGGGGTGCTCGACTAGCATCCGAATCCGGATGGCGACAGACATCGTGACCATGGACAAGATCGTTGCGCTCTGCAAGCGGCGCGGCTTCATCTTCCCTTCCTCAGAGATCTACGGCGGGGTCGGGTCGACCTACGACTACGGCCACTACGGCGTGCTGCTCAAGACGAACGTCAAGAGCGAGTGGTGGCGGCAGATGCTGCAGGAGCGCGACGACGTCGTCGCGATCGACTCGGCGATCATCCAGAGCCCACGCGTATGGGAGGCCAGCGGCCACCTCGCCGGCTTCAGCGACCCGCTCGTCCAGTGCCTCGGCGAGTGCAAGAGACGCTGGCGGCTGGACCACCTGCAGGAGGCCGCCGTCGAGAACGGCGAGGACCCGGCGCTCGTGCGCTGTCCGACCTGCGGCGGCGAGCTGAGCGAGCCGCGCGCCTTCAACCTGATGTTCTCGACGACCGTCGGCCCCGTCAGAGACGAGGGCGCGACCGTCTACCTGCGACCGGAGACGGCGCAGGGCATCTTCATCAACTTCAAGAACGTCCTGCAGTTCGCGCGCAGAAAGCCGCCGTTCGGAATCGCGCAGGTCGGCAAGTCGTTCCGCAACGAGATCACGCCCGGCAACTTCATCTTTCGCACGCGCGAGTTCGAGCAGATGGAGATGGAGTTCTTCGTGCCGCCGGAGGACGCGCCGAGATGGTTCGCGCACTGGCTGTCGGCGCGTGAGCAGTGGTACACCGACCTCGGCATCCGGCCCGACCACCTGCGCCTGCGCGCGCACGACCCGGACGAGCTGTCGCACTACTCCTCGGGCACGAGCGACGTCGAGTACCTCTTCCCGATCGGCTGGTCGGAGCTGGAGGGGATCGCCAACCGCGGCGAGTTCGACCTCAACGCGCACAGAACCGCCTCGGGCGAGAAGCTCGAGTACATGGACCCCGGCACGGGCGAGCGCTACACGCCGCACGTGATCGAGCCGGCCGCCGGCGCCGACCGCGCGACGCTCGCGTTCCTCGTCGACGCCTATGACGAGGAAGAGGTCGAAGGCGACATCCGCACCGTGCTGCGGCTGCACCCGAAGCTCGCGCCGGTCAAGGTCGCCGTGATGCCGCTGCTGAAGAAGGCCGGCCACCCGGAGGTCGCGCGAGAGATCTTCAACGACCTGCGCACGCGCATGCAGGCCGAGTACGACGAGGGCGGCTCGATCGGCAAGCGCTACCGGCGCCAGGACGAGATCGGCACGCCGTGGGGCGTGACGGTCGACCACCAGACGCTCGAGGACCGCACCGTCACGCTGCGCGACCGCGACTCACTGGAGCAGGTCCGGATCGCGATCGACGAGCTCGCGCCCGAGCTGGAGCGCCGCCTGAGGGCGCCCTGGCAGAGCCCAAAGCTGTCCGCCTGACGGCGGATTGCGAGTTCCACGGCGGCGAGCGGCGCCGCCGTCGCCCCGGGAACTCGCGCCTGCGCTGAGCCGATCGCGTACGGTTGCACCATCCGGTGCAACCGATGAGAGGGGACGCGCGATGGCCGTCGTCGCCGCGACCGAGCAGATCAGCTACACGGATCTCTACGAGCGTTGGGAGCGCGGCAACTGGCGCGCGACGGAGATCGACTTCTCC
Source organism: Conexibacter sp. CPCC 206217 (assembly GCF_030646165.1). Taxonomy (GTDB): domain Bacteria; phylum Actinomycetota; class Thermoleophilia; order Solirubrobacterales; family Solirubrobacteraceae; genus Conexibacter. Next base: position 107,510 of record NZ_JAUTDO010000002.1, read on the forward strand.
GCCGATCGCGTGCAGTGGCAGGAGCGCTTCGACCCGTTCGAGCGCAGAGCGGCGCTGTGGAACTACTCGCTCTTCTTCCACGGCGAGGACGCCGTCGCGGACACGCTGACGCCTTACATCGACGCCGCGCCGCTGCCGGAGCAGAAGTACTTCCTCACGACCCAGCAGGTCGACGAGGCGCGCCACGCGGTCTTCTTCAAACGCTTCATGTACGAGGTCGCCGACGTCGGCGACGGCACGATGGCGGGCGGCCTGGCCGCGATCCAGCCGTCGCTGACATGGGGCTTTCGCAAGGTCTTCGACCGCCTCGACACGATGGCGGACGAACTGCGGCGCGACAGAAGCAAGCCGAAGCTGGCGGCCGCGATCGCGCTGTACCACCTGATCGTCGAGGCGACGCTGGCGCAATCGGGCCAGCACTTCATCACCGGCTACCTGGAGCAGCGCGACGTGCTGCCGGGCTTCTACGGCGGCATGCGCAACGTCGAGTTCGACGAGCAGCGCCACATCGGCTTCGGCGTCAAGCTGCTGTACGACCTCCAGCACGAGGACCCGGACTGCAAGGAGGCGGTCGCGGAGCTGCTGCGCGAGGTGCTGCCGTGGGCGCTGGCGGTGTTCGTTCCGCCGGGCTGGGACGAGCGCTACGCGACCGCGTTCGGCTTCGAGCTGCTCGACATCTACGAGATGGGAATCGCGTCGCTGGACAGCAAGCTGCGCGCCGCCGGGATGCCGCTCGACGAGCTGCGCCTGCCGCTGCCGCTGCGGCAGACCGCGCGCGAGCGGGCCGAGTACGGCGTCGCACTGCTGAGAGCGGGCTACCTGGGCGAGAAGACCGGGCCGCCCGCACGTGACAGCGAGACGCTGAGACTGCTGTTCGACGGCGTCGAGCGCTCGATCGACCACCGCCACGCGCCCGGCCACCCGGTCACGGTCGCGTGGGAGTTCACCGACGCGCAGCCGTGGCACGTGCGGATCGACGACGGCCGCTCGCGCGCCGCGCCCGGCTCCGTCGCCGGCGGCGCGGACCTGACCTTCCGCTGCACGGTCGAGGACTTCGTCGACGTCAGTGCGGGGCGACTGGACCCGCGCCTGGCGCTGGTGCGCCGCCGCCTGCGCCCAAGCGGCTCGCTGCGGCTGCTGGCGAAGATGCCGAAGCTGTTCGGCTGAGAGCGCTGCTCCCGCGGCGTCAGCTCAGTCGAGCGGGTGACGCCAACGCAGGTCGCTGAACTTGGCGAAGTCGCGATCGAAGCTGAGCCACTCGCAACCGTGCTCGATCGCGAGCGCAGCATGGTGCGCGTCGGCGATCAGCGCGCTACGCGCTTGAGTGCTGCGGCAGAGCTGCTCGAAGATCTCCCAGTGGCGTCCCCCGGGGCGCACCACGCGCGCATTTGGATGGTCCTTGATGCTGGAGACGAACAGGAACGCCTCGTCGAGCGGTGTCGGAACGGCAAACGCGCGCGGGTTCGTCACGATCCGGACGAATCCACTCATCACCAGCTCCGACACCGCGAACGGCTCAGGACCGCGGACGACGTGCTCGACCAGCTCGCGCGCGATGTCGTGATGCTCCTGGCCAGCCCGATGCGCGTTGATCAGGACGTTGACGTCGAACAGGATCACCAGCGTCCCGCCGACCGGTCCTCCTCGTCGAGCAGCTGCTCGAGCGCGCGGTTGTCGTTCACGTCGATGCGCGCAGCGGAGTCGTCGCCGCGGAAGACACGCACCTGGAACGGCGCCGTCGCAGCGGCCGCTCTGCGTTGGTGCAGATCAGCGCGAAGCGCATCCTCCACGACGTGAGCGAAGCTCGTGCGACGCTCGGCAGCACGCTGCTTGTACGCCTTGAAGACCTCGTCGTCGAGATTGATCGTCGTACGCATGCACAAAAGCATATCGACGACGCATAAAGATGCCTAGCCGGCGCGCACGCGCGCTCTGGCCTGCAGCTGGAAGCGGCCGTCCGGCAGCGGCGTCGCGCTGATCGCGTCGACCTCGATGCGCGGGTCGGAGAAGATCGGGTAGGCGGTGACGAGGCCGAGCAGACCGTCGGGGCGAGCGACGACGCGACCGTCGCGCACGACGACCTGCAGGCGCACCGAGGCGCCCGCGATGCGTGCGTCGACGACGATCGCGCCGTCGTCCTGCGGCACCAGCCTGCCCTCGATGCCGGCCGGCAGCGCGCCCGTGAGCTGCTGCGGATCGAGCACCGCCGAGCCCTCCAGCACGCCGTCGCGCTTCTGCACCCGCACGTCGTTCAGCTCGACGTCGTCGGCCGCGCGCACGCGGTCGATCCGCACGTCCAGCTCGTCGACACGGCGCGTCTCGTAGAGGTCGTCGGCGATGTCGCCGACGCGCGCGTCGTAGCTGCGCACGTGCGCGCTGACGCGGTCGGCGTGGCGCCACAGCAGCTCGACCGCGGGCAGCGCCTGGACCTTCGCGGCCGTCACCTCGCCGTCGCCGCCGAGCTGACGCGTCACCTCGCGCTCCGCCAGCCGCGGCAGCAGCAGCTGAGCGAGCACCAACAGCAGCACGACGACGCCCGCGCCGATGAGGACGGCGCGCCGCAGCGGTCGCGCCCCACTACGCAGGATCGGCGATCAGCGTGCGCGCCGCGGCGACGGCGGCCGCCAGCGTCGGGCTCGGATCGAGCTTCGGCTCGGTCAGGAAGCGCAGCGCGAGGCCGTCGGCGAGCGCAAGCAGCACGCCGGCGACGGCATCGGGCTCGGCGCCGAGCCGCACGATGCCCTCGTCGCGCTTCTCCGTCAGCGACGCGGCCAGATGCGCGCGCATCTGACGACAGAGGTCGGCGAGCGCGTCCGCGATCTCGGCGTTGCGGCGCGACAGCGTGAACAGCTCGAACATCAGCGTGACGAGGTCGGAGTCGCCCTCGACCAGCTCCGAGAGGCCGCGCACGAGCCCGTCGATGAAGTCGTCGGCGGTGTGGGCGCCGTGCAGCTGGGCCGCGAGGCCGGCGATGCGGATGTCGCAGTCGCGCCGCACGACCTCGACCAGCAGCCGTTCCTTCGTGCCGAAGTAGTAGTGCAGCAGGCCGCGCGATACGCCGGCCTCGCGCGCGACATGATCGAACGTCGAGCCGGCCGCGCCGCGCGCCGCGACGCTCACGCGCATCGCGTCGACGATCCGCTTGGCCTTGTCGCTCTCGAGCGTGCGGACAGGCCCGTCCGCGACGGTGGGGACGATCGCATCGGTGGCGGACATCCACCGATCGTACCTGGCTCGTCAGCCAGAGGCACCGGACCGGACGCAAAGAGGGCGCCCCGATGGGGCGCCCTCCGAGCCATGCCGCGAGTTCCCACGGTCGCCGCGCAGCAGAGCGCGACGACGTGGAACTCGCTAGCCGTCAGGCCGCCGTCGGCGGCGGCGTGCTCGGCGTGGTGGTGGAGGTGTACTCGAACTCCTCCTCCTTGCCGAACAGCGCGTCGAGCACCTTCGTGCGCAGATCTTCGCTCAGCGCGAGCGCGGCGCCGGCGATGACGAGCAGCACCAGCACCTTGCGGAACGGGTGCTTCTTCTTCTTTTTCTTCGGACCGTCCTTCAGCGCCGTGCCCGCATCCTTCAGCGCGCCGGCGGCCTTGTTGAGGTCCTTCTGCAGCTTCTTGTCCTCGACGAGCGCCTTCGGGCTGCGGCCGTCGGACGCGACGCGGTCGTACGCGTCCTTGGCCGCCTCGAACGCGACGCGGAAGTTGTCGCGCAGGTCCTCGTCGTCGACGAGCCGCTGCACCCAGGGGCTGGTCGTCGCAGCGGCGGCGGTCGCCGCCTTCTTCGCTTTCTTGGTGCGTGCTGCTGCCATGCCGAGGTGCTCCTTGGTCCGCTGTTCAGGTGGTGAGCACCACCATACCCCCTGTCTGGCGGGATGACGCGGGTCTTCGGCGCTTCAGCCGGCGGCGAGGCCGGCGGGCGCGCGCCCGTCGCTGCGCGAGCGCGCGGCCCTCGCCGCGAGCGCCAGCTCGAGCACCTGCTCGATCCGCGAGACGAAGTGGAAGTCGAGGTCTCTGCGCAGATGCTCCGGAATCTCGTCCACGTCCTGCTCGTTCAGCGCCGGCGCGATCACGACTCTGATGCCGCTGCGCTGAGCCGCGAGCGACTTCTCCTTCAGGCCGCCGATCGGCAGCACCTGCCCGGTCAGCGTGATCTCGCCGGTCATCGCGACGTCGGCGCGCACCGGCCGCCTCGTCAGCTGCGAGACGATCGCGGTCGCGATCGTGATGCCCGCGCTCGGGCCGTCCTTCGGGATCGCACCGGCCGGCACGTGCACGTGCACGTCGTGCTCGGCGAACCAGGCGTCGTCGATCCCCTCGGGCGGATGGCTGCGGACCCACGACAGCGCCGCCTGCGCGGACTCGCGCATCACATCGCCGAGCTGGCCGGTGATCGTCAGCTTGCCGCTGCCGCCCATCGCGGTCGCCTCGACGAACAGCACGTCGCCGCCGACCGGCGTCCACGCCAGCCCGGTCGCGACGCCCGGCTCGGCGGTGCGGCGGCGCATCTCGCGGAAGACGCGCCGCTTGCCGAGCAGCTCGCGGACCTTCGGCGCCGAGATCGTGACCTTTCGCGTCAGTCTGCCCTCGGCGACCTGGCGCGCGATCTTGCGGCAGACGGTGCCGAGCTCGCGCTCCAGCCCGCGCACGCCGGCCTCGCGCGTGTAGTCGGAGATGATCGTCCGCAGCGCCGCGTCGCTGAACGCGATCTGCGCTCTGCGCAGGCCGTTGCGCTCGATCTGGCGCGGCACGAGGTAGCGGCGCGCGATCTCCAGCTTCTCCTCCTCGGTGTAGCCGGCGAGCTGGATCGTCTCCATCCGGTCGCGCAGCGGGCCGGGGATCGTGTCGAGCGTGTTGGCCGTCGTCACGAACATCACGTCGGAGAGGTCGAACGGCAGGTCGAGGTAGTGGTCGCGAAACGACGAGTTCTGCTCCGGGTCGAGCACCTCCAGCATCGCGCTGGCGGGATCGCCGCGGAAGTCGGAGCCCATCTTGTCGATCTCGTCGATCATGAAGAGCGGGTTTCTGGAGCCGGCGTCGCGCAGCGCACGCACGATCACGCCCGGCATCGCGCCGATGTAGGTGCGGCGGTGGCCGCGGATCTCCGCCTCGTCGCGCACGCCGCCGACGGAGATGCGCTCGAATCTGCGCCCGAGCGCCTTCGCGATCGACTTGCCGAGCGAGGTCTTGCCGACGCCGGGCGGCCCGACGAGGCAGAGGATCGAGCCGCGCGCGTCCGGCTTCAGCTTCAGCACGGCGAGGAACTCCAGGATCCGATCCTTCACCTGCTCGATGTCGTAGTGGTCGGCGTCGAGCACCTCGCGGGCGTGCGCGAGGTCGAGGTTGTCGTCGGTCTTCGCGCTCCACGGCAGCGCAGCGATCCACTCCAGGTAGCCGCGGATCACGCCGTGCTCGGCGGACGCGGGCGGGATCCGCTCCAGCCGCGCCAGCTCGCGGTCGACCTGCGTGCGGACGTCCTCCGGCAGCTGCAGCGCGTCGAGCTGCTCGCGCAGCTCCTCCGCCTCCGCCGCCATCTCGTCGCCCTCGCCGAGCTCGTCCTGAATCGCCTTCAGCTGCTGGCGCAGGAAGTACTCGCGCTGCGTTCTGTCGAGCTCGGACTGGACCTGCGACTGGATCTTGGAGCCGAGCGCGACGACCTCCAGCTCGCGCGCGAGGATCTCCGACAGGCGCCGCAGCCGCCTCGCGACCTCGCGCTCCTCCAGCAGCGCCTGCTTCTCCTCGGTTCTGATCCTCAGGGCACTCGCGATCAGATGGCTGAGCGCGCCCGGGTCGTCGAGGTTCGCGATCGCGATGTGCAGCTCCTCGGGCAGGTACGGGACCTCCTCGACGATGTTCGAGAAGGTGCCCTGCACGTTGCGCATCAGCGCGAGCAGCTCAGGCGTCTCCTGGCCGCCGGTGTCGGGCGCCTCCTCGACCTGCGCGACGAGGTAGGGCTCGTCTCTGTCCCAGCCGCTGACGCGTATCCGCTGCGTCGCCTGCACGAGGATCCGCAGCGTGCCGTCGGGCACCTTCAGCATCCGCGCGACGACCCCGGCGACGCCGATCTCGTAGAGGTCGTCGGGGCCGGGCGTCTCCAGCTCCGGCTTGCGGCTGGCGACGAGCGCGATCATGCGGTCGCCGCCGAGCACGTCGTTGACGAGCGCCATGCTGCGCTCCTGGCCGACCGCGAGCGGCACGAGCGTCTCGGGGAACGTGACGCTGTCGCGCAGCGGCAGCACCGGCAGTGTCGCCGGCAGCGCTCGCTGTGTCGGGACCTCGATCTCGCGCGCCTGCCCGGGCGTACCGATCTCGATCATCTGGCGCCGGTCCCGCCCGCTCTGGAGCCAGGCCGGGGCACTTCGATCGGCACGCTGCGGCGGCGCTGCTCGGGCTCGACGAGCGGCAGCTCGACGCGCAGCAGCCCGTCCTCGTAGATCGCCTTCGCCTCCTCGGCGCGGACCTCGGCACCGAGCTGCACGACGCGCCGGAACGGGCCGTGCTCGATCTCGACCTGCTGGTAGATGCGGCCCTCCGCCTCGTTGGCGCGGCGGTGGCCGGACAGCACCAGCTCGCGACCCTGGATCTCCAGCGCCAGCCTGTCGGCGTCGATCCCGGGCAGCTCCGCGGTGACGACGGCGCGCGGCGGCTCGTCGGCGTAGTAGACGTCGACGGCGGGCGAGAAGCCGCCGCGTTTGCGGGGGGCGATGCCCGGGCGCTGGAAGACGTCGCCGAACAGCTCGTCCATCTCCCTGCGCATCCGCTCGAAGTTCGCGAAGAGGTCGCGTTCCGGAGCCATGCGCCGGAATCTACCCGTCCGGGCGCGGCGGCGCCCTTCAGATGTTGTAGGTCGCGCCTTCGACCGCGATTTCGATCGGTCTGCCGAACTCGCGCTCGGCGTCCGCGCGCGCTCTCGCGAGATCGTCGTCGGCCGCGATGTGGGTCAGCACGAGCCGGCGTGCTGCGGCCGCGCGCCCGTGCGCGCCGGCCTCCGCCCACGTCAGGTGGCCGCGCTTGCCGCCCTCCTCCGGCGCGCCGAGCGTCGCCTCGATCATCAGCAGGTCGGTCCCGCGCGCGAACTCGACGAGCGCCTCGTTGGGACAGCAGTCGGCGCCGAAGGTGAAGCTGCCGCCGGCGCTCGTCACCTTCACCGCGTGCGTGCGGATGAAGTGCGGCACCTCGTGGAAGCTGATCGTCAGCGGGCCGAGCGTCAGCTCCTGCTGCGGCTCGTACTCGATCAGGCAGAAGGCCTGCTCGACCAACTCGGGCGCATTCCAGGCGCCGGTGATCTGGCGGAAGACGTCGCGGCCGCCGGGCGGCGCGTAGAGCGTCGGGCGCGGATGCGGGAAGGCGCGGGCGCGGGGCGAGTAGCTGAGCGCGTACGAGTACGGGATCAGGTCGATGCAGTGGTCGGAGTGCAGATGAGTGACGACGACCGCGTCGACCGCCGCGTAGTCGACGTACTCGCGCAGCTTGCCGAAGACGCCGTTGCCGCAGTCGACCAGCAGCGTCGTGTCACCCTCCTCGACGAGGTAGCCGCTGCACGCTCCGCCGGCGTCCTGCCAAGCGGGCGACTTTCCGATCACGGTGATCTTCACGCCGAAGGCCTTGCCACAGTGGATCGGACACTCTAGCCGTGCGGCCGCCCGATGGCGCTCAGCCCCGATCGACCGCTTCTGAGGCGGCCGTGCAGGCGCCCTCGCGAGGGCGCCTCAGTCAGGCGTGGAGCGCTGCCTGTTCCTGCGCCGAGGGCATCGCCCAGACGGCCTGCGTGCGACGTTCCTGACGGAACTGGAAGCGCAGCTGACGAGGTGGCCGCAGGCCGTCGGGATGAGCGGGCCGGAAGGTCGCGCACGGTTCGGCATCCGCAAGTGCACAGAGCAGGTTCTGACGGAAGAAGCAGTCCTCGCAACCAACTCTGTGTCCATTCCCACGACCCTTCGCCATTCTGTCGTTCGACCTCCCTGTGGCTGACCTCTTCGGCCGCCGGCTCGTAACCCGAGGCGGCAGTGAAACAGAAGTGAAGGGGGTCTCTCAACGTCGTTTCTCGCAAAACGCAGGAACTTTCTCCGTTGTTGAGATTCGCCTGCAAAACCGCGATTTTTTGCTATGGCGGGCACGAACGCCCCGCATTTTGCGGACCTTTCCGGGCTTCGCCTTGGGAGTTCCCCTCGGGCGTGCTACGGGACGCCGCGTTGGTGGGAACTCGCGGTCATCGTCATCCTCTCGGGGATGCGCGTCCTCATCACCGGCGTCAGCGGGTTCGTCGGATCGCGGCTCGTGCCGCGCCTGCGACGGGACGGTCACGAGCTGCGCGGCTTCGCGCGCGACGCGGGTCGCGTCGGCGTCGAACTGCCGCTCGTGGTCGGCGACGCGGTCAGCGGCGCGGGCCTCGCGCAGGCGCTCGACGGGATCGACGTGGCGTACTTCCTGATCCACTCGATGGAGCCGCTGCCGAGTGGCGGCGACGGCGCGGCGGCCTTCGCCGACCGCGAGCTGACGGCGGCCGACCGTTTCGCCGCCGCGGCGAACGCGGCCGGCGTGCGGCGGATCGTCTACCTCGGCGGGCTGGTGCCGCGCGAGGCGCCCGCGTCGCTGCACCTGTCCAGCCGCCTGGCGGTCGAGCGGACGCTGCTGGAGGCGGTGCCCGACTCGCTCGCGCTGCGCGCCTCGATCGTGATCGGCGCGCGCTCGCGCTCGTTCCGCTTCCTCGTCAGGCTGATCGAGCGGATGCCCGTGCTGGCGCTGCCGAACTGGCGCGACTTCAGAACCCAGCCGATCGACGAGCGCGACGTGATCGAGCTGCTGGCGAGCGCCGCGACCGCGCAGCTGCCGCCCGCCGCGCCGCGCTCGCTCGACGTCGCGGGGCCCGACGTCGTGTCCTACCGCGAGCTGATCGAGCGGATCCGCGACTCGCTGATGCTGGATCGCCCCGTGCTGGCGATCGACCCGCGCGCACCGGCCAGCGTCACGAGCCGCATCGCGGCCGCGATCGCCGGCGAGCAGCACGCGCTGGTCGGGCCGCTGATGGCCGGGCTGGCGAGCGACCTGCTCCCCGTCGGCGCGCAGGAGACCGCGTCGCTGCTCGGCGTGCGGCTGCACTCGCTCGACGCCGCGATCGAGCACGCGCTCGGGGAGTGGGAGCGCGAGGAGCCGCTGGCGGCGCGATGAGCCGCTGCCGCCTCCGCGCCCGTACCCCAAGCGTGCGCCTGATCACAGCCTCGCGGGGCTCCTGCCGGATAGGGTCCAGGCCATGACGGTCGTCTCCACCGCGATCGATATCGACGCGCCCCCGGAGGCCGTCTGGGCGGTCGTGCTCGACCCCCGCAGGCTCGCCGACTGGGTCACGATCCACCGCAAGCTGGGCGATGACACGCCCGCGCGGCTGCGGCGCGGCTCGACCTTCGAGCAGACGTTGAACCTGCGCGGCGCGCACCTGCACGTCGAATGGACGGTCGCCGACGTGCTGCCGCCGCACCGCTGCGAGTGGCACGGACGCGGTCCCGCCCACTCCCACGCCACGATCCTCTACGAGCTGGTCGCCACGCCCGCGGGCGGCACGCGCTTCACCTACACGAACGAGTTCAAGCCCCCCGGCGGCCCGCTCGGCGCCGTCGCGGGGCGCGTCCTGGTGGGTGGGCTGTCGCACCGCGAGGCACAGCGCTCGCTGGAGCGCCTGAAGGCACTGCTCGAATCTTCCTGAGCGCTCAGGAAGACTGGTGCTCACCCGTCAGTTAGGAGTGGCTTTCGCACGTTCGCATGCATCGAACGCGCACCGTGCAATGGTGACGCCCTACCGCGCTAAGATTCGGATCGGCCGGCTGGACCGCAGTGACTCAGACGGCGATTGAGCACATACGTAGGGGGAATTCAGGGGGCGGACGATTCGACCGGACTCGATTGGTCGGACCGGAAACGTTTGTGTTTTCCACCTCCGTCGGAGCCCGACAGGAGAAAGGACCGGATGACGAAGTGGCTGACTTTCTCGACGCGACAGTAAGGGAGATCGAGGGGCGGTTGAGAGAACTTCGACCGCTGCTCGACGAATACCACAGGCTCGAGGCCGCGGCGGCGGCGCTCGACGGTGTGCAGACAGCGCCGACGCGGGGGCGTTCGCGCCCGGGGGCCGCGACGCGCACGAGCACGGGCGCAGCGAACGGCAACGGGAACGCGCGCCGCGGTCGCCCCCGTGGCAGCAGAGGCGACAACACGCGGGCCGCGCAGGCGGTCGAACTGGTGCGAACGCGGCCGGGCATCACGATCCCCGAACTGGCCGAGCACATGGGCATCAAGCCCAACTACCTCTACCGCATCCTCCCCCAGTTGGAGGAGGAGGGCAGAGTGCGGCGCGACGACAAGGGGTGGCTGCCGGCCTGAGCGACTCGATCGGACGTGGCCCACCCCGGGGGCCACATCCGACCGTCGCCGCGTGCTACGGGATCAGGCCGAGCTGTCTGATCGCCGCGCGCTCCTCGACCAGCTCGTTGACCGACGCGTCGATGCGCGCGCGCGAGAAGTCGTTGACCTCGAGGCCCTGGACGATCTCGTAGGTGCCGTCCTTCGTCGTGCACGGGAACGAGGAGATGATCCCCTCCGGCACGCCGTAGGAGCCGTCGGACGGGACCGACATCGAGACCCAGTCGCCGGCCGGCGTGCCGAGCACCCAGTCGTGCACGTGGTCGATCGCCGCGTTCGCCGCCGAGGCGGCGCTGGAGGCGCCGCGCGCGTCGATGATCGCCGCGCCGCGCTTCTGCACGGTCGGGATGAAGTCGCTCTCCAGCCACGCCTGGTCGTTCACCAGCGCCGCCGCGTCCTGACCGTTCACCTGTGCGTGGAAGATGTCCGGGTACTGCGTCGCGGAGTGATTGCCCCAGATCGTCACTCTGGTGATGTCCTTCACCGCGGCGCCGGTCTTCTTCGACAGCTGTGCGATTGCGCGGTTGTGATCCAGCCGCGTCATCGCGTGGAAGCGGTCCTTCGGCACGTCGGGCGCGTTGCTGGCCGCGATCAGCGCGTTCGTGTTCGCCGGGTTGCCGACGACGAGCACCTTCACGTCGTCCGCCGCGTGCGCGTTGATCGCCTCGCCCTGCGGCTTGAAGATGCCGCCGTTGGCCTCCAGCAGGTCGGCGCGCTCCATCCCTCTCGAACGCGGCCGCGCGCCGACCAGCAGCGCGACGTTGGCGCCGTCGAAGGCGACGTTGGCGTCGTCGGTCGCGTCGATGCCGTGCAGCAGCGGGAAGGCGCAGTCGTCGAGCTCCATGATCACGCCCTCCGCCGCCTTCAGCGCCGGGGTGATCTCCAGCAGGCGCAGCGAGACCGGCTGGTCGGGACCCAGCAGCGCGCCGCTGGCGATGCGGAACAGCAGGGCGTAGCCGATCTGGCCGGCGCCGCCGGTGACGGCGACACGGACGGGTTGCTTGTCAGTCACGAGCGTGGCCTTTCGAAATGTTCCGGGGTATGGATCTCTCTCGGGGTTCCGCGAGCGGTCCGTGCGCGCGATGCTATCGCCGATTGTCGGACAATGGGACGAGCTGCCCGAAGAACCGTCTCATGACAGTGCAGCTCGTGGTTGACTGTCACTCATGTCCCTCGCGCCCCCCGGGGAGTCGCAGGCAACGCACCGCGTCACCAATCAGCCCCCGCCACTGGAGGGGCTCGACCTCTTCAGCCAGAACCGGCCGCTGGTCGAGGCGCTGCAGCGCGAGGGCGGCGGCTGGGCCGGCGCCGACGCGGCGATGGTCGGCGAGATCGCCGGCGGCGACGCGATCCGCTGGGGCTTCGAGGCGAACGAGAACCCGCCGAGACTGAAGACGCACGACCGCTTCGGCAACCGCGTCGACCAGGTCGAGTTCCACCCCGCGTGGCACAACCTGATGCGAACCTCCGTCGAGCACGCGATCCACGCGCTGCCGTGGCGCGAGCAGCGCGCCGGCGCGCACGCGGCGCGCACCGCGCTGTCGCTGACCTTCTCGCAGGTCGAGGCCGGTCACGCCTGTCCGATCACGATGACGTTCGCCGCCGTCCCCGCGCTGCGCGCGCAGCCCGAGTTGCTGGACGCGTGGGAGGAGCGGCTGACGTCGGCCCGCTACGACAGCCGCGACGTCCCGGCGAGCGAGAAGACGGGCGCGCTCTGCGGCATGGGCATGACGGAGAAGCAGGGCGGCTCCGACGTGCGCGCGAACACGACGGCGGCGAAGCCGGTCGGTGGCGGTTCGGGCGGAGCGGCCGAGTACGCGCTGACCGGCCACAAGTGGTTCTGCTCGGCGCCGATGTGCGACCTCTTCCTCGTGCTCGCGCAGGTCGAGGGCGAGGGCGTGACCTGCTTCGCGGTGCCGCGCTGGCGCCCGGACGGCACCCGCAACGCGTTTCACCTGCAGCGCCTGAAGGACAAGCTCGGCAACCGCTCCAACGCCTCCTCCGAGGTCGAGTTCCGCGCCGCCTACGGGCAGCTCGTCGGCGAGCCGGGCCGCGGCGTGCCGACGATCATCGAGATGGTCAACCACACGCGGCTGGACTGCGTGATCGGCTCGGCCGCCGGGATGCGCTGGGCGGTCTCGCTGGCGACCCACCACGCGGCCCATCGCAGCGCCTTCGGCCGGCTGCTGAGCGAGCAGCCGCTGATGGCAAACGTGCTGGCCGACCTGTGCGTCGAGTCGGAGGCGGCGACCGTCACCGCGATGCGGCTCGCGCGCGCCTACGACGAGGCCGGAGGGGAAGGCGGGGTCGGCGGCGGCGCCGACCCCGCGCGCGCCGCGCAGGCGCAGGCGTTCAAGCGGATCGCCACCGCGGTGATGAAGTACTGGATCTGCAAGCGCGCCGCGCCGCACGCGTCGGAGGCGCTGGAGGTGCTCGGCGGCAACGGCTACGTGGAGGAGTCGGGGCTGCCGCGGCTCTACCGCGAGGCGCCGCTGAACTCGATCTGGGAGGGCGCGGGCAACGTCATCTGCCTCGACGTGCTGCGGGCGCTGCGGCGCGAGCCCGAATCCGTCGATGCGTTCCTCGCCGAGCTGGCGATCAGCGACGGCGCCGACCGCCGCCTCGACGCGCACGTCGACCGCCTCACGCGCGCGCTCGCCGACCCGACCGACGCCCAACTGCGCGCCCGCAGCCTCGTCGAAGCGATGGCGCTGGCGCTGCAGGGCTCGCTGCTGGTGCGCCACGCGCCGCCGGCGGTCGCGGAGGCGTTCCTCGCCTCACGCCTGGCCGGCGACCACGGCTACGCGTTCGGGACGCTGCCGGCGCACGTCGCGTTTGGCGAGATCGTCGAGCGCAATCGCCCTCTCCTGACCTAAGTCAACCCATACAGGGGAGTGAGCTTGGTCGTCAGGTAGTCCACGAACGGCTGCACGGCGATCGGGCCCCCGACGATTCTCTGCACCAGCTCCTTCGGCGGGTACTTGCTGCCGTGGCGGTGCAGCCTGTCGCCCAGCCAGGCGCGCAGCTCGCTGCCGTCGCCCGCCGCCAGCTGCTCGTCGAGCTGCGGCAGGTCCGCACGCGCTCTCTGCCACAGCTGCGCGGCGATCAGGTTGCCGAGCGCGTAGGTCGAGAAGTAGCCGATCTCGCCGCCGGACCAGTGCACGTCCTGCAGCACGCCGAGCGCGTCGTCGGGGACGTCGACGCCGAGATACTCCTTCATGCGCGCGTTCCATGCCTCGGGCAGATCGGCCAGGTCGAGCGTGCCGGCGAGCATCTCCCGCTCCAGCTCGAAGCGCAGGATGATGTGCAGCCCGTAGGTCGCCTCATCCGCCTCGACGCGGATCAGCGACGGCTGGACCTTGTTCACGGCGCGGTAGTACGTCTCGGCGTCGACCGCGCCGAACTGCTCCGGGAAGACCCGCTGCAGCTCGCCGTGCAGGAAGCCGGCGAACGGGCGCCCGCGGCCGACGACGTTCTCCCACATCCGGCTCTGCGACTCGTGCAGGCCCAGCGACGCGCCGCCGGCCAACGGCGTGCGCGCGAGCTGCGGTGCGACGCCCGCCTCGTAGAGGCCGTGGCCCATCTCGTGGATGCCGCCGTACAGCGCCATCCCGATGTACTTCGGGTCGTAGCGCGTCGTCAGCCGCACGTCGGTCGGGCCGAAGCTGGCCGCGAACGGATGCTCGGCCTCGTCCAGGCGCCAGCCGTCGGGCGCCCAGCCGAGCCGCTCCAGCACGCCGCGCACCAGCACCGCCTGGCGCGCCGGCTCGAACTCGCCGTGCAGCAGCGCGTTGTCGACCGCGTCGGTGCGCTGCGCGATCTGCGCGATCAGCGGCACCAGCTGCGCGCGCAGCTCGGCGAAGAGGGCGGCGACCTCTGCCGTCTTCATCCCCTCCTCGTAGTCGTCGAGCAGCACGTCGTAGGGATCGTCGTGGCCCTCGTCGTCGAACAGCTCGACGTACTGGCGCTTCAGCTCGACGTTGCGACGCAGGAACGGCAGGAACGCCGCGAAGTCAGATCTCTCGCGTGCCTGCACCCACGCCTGGTGGCCGAGCGCTCCGGCGCGCGCGATCTCGACCGCCAGCTCGCCCGGCACCCGCTTGGACTTCTCGTAGTCGCGGCGCGTGACGCGGATCAGCGCGGCGTCGTCGGAGTCGGGATCGGCCTGGCGCAGCGCCTCCTCCTCGCTCTCCAGCTGCTGCAGCAGCCTGCCGATCGCGTCGTCGGTGAAGCGCTCGTGGACGATTCCGGAGAGCGTCCCGAGCTGCTCGGCGCGGATCGGGTTCGCGCGCTCGGGCATCATCGTCTGCTGGTCCCAGCCGAGCAGGCCGGCGGCGCTGCTGAGGTCGCTGATCTCGGCGAGCCGCTGACGCAGCTCCTCCAGGGCCTGACTCATCGGACTCCTTCGGTCGCTATGACACCATTGCAGCATGTTCGGGCGCTCAGGATCGATCCAGCTGGCGCGCATCTTCGGGATCCGCGTCGGCGTCGACTTCAGCTGGTTCGTGGTGCTGTTCATCGTGATCTTCTGGCTGTCGGACGAGTTCCAGCGCTCGCTCGGCGGCAGCGACACGGAGGCGTACGCGACCGCGGTCGTCAGCGCGCTGCTGCTGTTCGCCTCCGTGATCGTGCACGAGCTCGGCCACGCGCTGACGGCGCGCCGTCACGGGATCGAGGTGGCGGGGATCACGCTGTCGCCGCTGGGCGGCTTCGCGATGATGAGCCGCGAGAGCCGCACGCCGAAGGAGGAGCTGCAGGTCGCCGGCGCCGGTCCGCTGGCGACGGCGGGGATTCTCGTCGCGTGCGCGCTCGTCGGCCTGATCGCCTACGGGCCGACGCAGTTCGCCGACGCGGCGCTGCTGCGCGACGACCTGCCGACGACGCCGCTGTCGCTGACGCTCGGCTGGCTGGCGACGATGAATCTGATCGTGCTGATCTTCAACCTGATCCCCGCCTACCCGCTCGACGGCGGCCGGCTCGCGCGCGGGTTCGTGTGGCAGCTGACCGGCGACAAGGAGCGCGGCTCGCGCGCGGCCGCGCGGCTGGGCCAGGGCTTCGGGATCGTGCTGATGGGCCTCGGCGTCTGGGCGCTGGTCGCCTTCGACCCGTTCATCGGGATCTGGGCGCTGCTGGTCGGCTTCATGATCAGCGGCTCGGCGCGGGCGCTGCTGGCGCAGACGGTCTTCACCGCGCAGTTGGAGGACGTGCGCGTCGCCGACATCATGGACGAGCAGCCCGTCAGCGTCCCGCAGGAGCTGCCCGCCGTGCGCGCGCTCGACGAGTTCTTCATGCGCTACCGCTGGCCGTGGTTCCCGGTCGTCGACGCGGGCGGCCGCTTCGTCGGCGTGCTGCGCGAGGACGGCGCGCGCGAGGCGGTCGAGGGCGGGCGCCCGGTGCAACCCGTCGCCGAGCTGATGGAGGCCGACGAGGGCGAGCGCTGGCGGATCGACGAGGACCAGACGCTGCGCGCGCTGCTGGAGGCTGACGGCCTGCGCTCGCTCGGCGCGATCATGGCCGTCGACCGCGCAGGCGTGTTGCGCGGGGTCGTGACGGTGGGGCGGCTGCGCCGCGCGGTGCAGGCGGCGGTCGCGACACGTCCGTGACGGGCGCGTGAGCGAACCGCCTCGCGGCGCGGGACACGATCCGATGTCGTTCAAAGACGACCCGGTCTGATCACGACATCGGATCGCGCCCAGCATCTACGATCCGGCCCGCTCACGCGCCCGTTGCTCTGCTGACTTCTGGCGCATTAAAGTAGCATTTGCCACACAGTCGTGGTTAGGCTAGGCCCGATGCCAGCCCACGACGTTCTCATCATCGGCGCCGGACTCGCCGGCCAGCGCGCGGCGCTCGCGGCCGCGCAGACCGGTGCGTCGGTGGCGATCCTGTCGAAGGTCCACCCCGTCCGCTCGCACTCCGTCGCGGCGGCCGGCGGCATCAACGCGGCGCTCAACCCCGGCGACACGTGGGAGTCGCACGCCTACGACACGATCAAGGGCTCCGACTACCTCGGCGACCAGGACGCGATCGAGATCATGTGCCGCGCCGCGCCGGACGAGATCCTCTGGCTGGAGCACGCCGGCGTCACGTTCCACCGCGGCGAGGGCGGCGTGCTCGGCACGCGCGCGTTCGGCGGCGCCTCCGCCGCGCGCACCTTCTACGTCGCCGACATCACCGGCCAGGCGATCCTGCACGTGCTCTACGAGCAGCTGATGAAGCACCACGAGAGCGTCGACCGCTACGAGGAGTGGTTCACGACCACGCTGCTGCAGGACGACGACGGCCGCTGCAGCGGCGCGATCGCGCGCGACATCCGCAGCGGCCACCTCGAGCTGTTCGACGCGAAGGCGGTGATCCTCGCCTCCGGCGGCGCCGGCCAGGTCTTCAAGCCGACCACCAACGCGCTGATCTGCACCGGCGACGGGATCGCGCAGGCCTACCGAATCGGCGCGCCGCTGATGGACATGGAGATGGTCCAGTACCACCCGACGACGCTGGCGGAGAACGGCTTCCTGATCACCGAGGGCGCGCGCGGCGAGGGCGCGCAGCTCTTCAACGCCGAGGGCGAGCGCTTCATGGAGCGCTACGCGCCGAACAAGCTGGAGCTGGCTTCGCGCGACGTCGTCTCGCGCGCGGAGCAGACGGAGATCGACGAGGGCCGCGGCTTCCCCGACGGCACGATCGCGCTCGACATCACGAAGGTGCCGCGCAAGCGGACGCTGGAGGCGCTGCGCGAGATCGTCAACATCGGGCGCGACTTCGCCGGCGTCGACATCACGCGCGAGCCGATCCACATCAAGCCCGGCATGCACTACCTGATGGGCGGTGTGAAGACCGACGTGCACGGCCGTACCGCGATCCCCGGGCTGTACGCCGCCGGCGAGGTCGCGTGCGTCTCCGTCCACGGCGGCAACCGCCTGGGCGCGAACTCGCTGCTGGACACGTTGATCTTCGGCCGCCGCGCCGGCGAGCACGCCGCGCACGGTGCGAACGGCCGTCCACGCCCGCACGCGTCCGCGTCGAAGCTGCGCGCGGCGCAGGCGGAGATCGACGCGATCGTCGCGCGCGAGCCGGGTCCGGGCGCGCGCCGGCTGGCGCAGATCAAGGACGAGCTGGGCACGACGATGAACCGCCACGTCGCCGTCTACCGCGACGCCGCCGGCCTCGCGACCGCGCTGGAGGTCGTGCGGCGGCTGAAGCAGGAGGCGACGCGCGCGGCGATCGACGACCGCGGCTCGGTCTTCAACCAGGACGTGCTGGCGGCGTTCGAGCTGAGCTACATGCTCGACGTCGCGGAGGCGATCGTCGTCGCCGCGCAGCAGCGGCGCGAGTCGCGCGGGGCGCAGTTCCGCACCGACTTCCCGCGCCGCGACGACGAGAGCTGGCTGCACCACATCACGATCTCGCGCAACGGGCAGGACGTGCCGACGACGGGGAGAGCGCCGGTGACGATCACGCAGTGGGAACCTCAGGAGAGGACGTACTGATGGCCCAGTACACGCTGAGACTGCGCCGCTACAACCCGGAGACGGGGCAGGCGCCGTACTGGCAGGAGTTCGCGATCGAGCTGGATCCGCACCGATCCGTGTTGGAGGCGATCCTGTCAGCGAAGGGCGAGCAGGACGGCTCGATCGGGATCCGCTGCTCCTGCCGCGCGGCGATCTGCGGCTCCTGCGGGGTGCGCGTCAACGGCAGAGCCGCGCTCGCCTGCCACACCCACCTCGACCGCGCCGCCGCCAGCGGCGTGCATGCCGACGGGCAGACGATCACGGTCGAGCCGATGGGCAACATGCCGGTGATCAAGGACCTGATCGTCGACATGGACGCGGTCCACTGGAAGAAGATCCGCCGCGTCACGCCGTGGCTGCTGGGCAGAGAGCCGGTGCCCGAGCGCGAGTACCTCGTCGAGCACGACGCGATGGTCGACGTGACGCAGACGATGGCGTGCATCCAGTGCGGCGCGTGCGTCTCGGACTGCCTCTCGATGGAGGTCGACCCGCTGTTCGTCGGCCCGGCGGCGTCGGCGAAGGCGTACCGCTTCGTCGGCGACCCGCGCGACGCCGAGCAGCACCAGCGGCT
Source organism: Conexibacter sp. CPCC 206217 (assembly GCF_030646165.1). Classification (GTDB taxonomy): domain Bacteria; phylum Actinomycetota; class Thermoleophilia; order Solirubrobacterales; family Solirubrobacteraceae; genus Conexibacter. The sequence continues at coordinate 125,998 of NZ_JAUTDO010000002.1, forward strand.
GGAGGACCTCGCCGAGGATCCGCACGGGATCTACGACTGCACGCACTGCTTCAACTGCATCGACGCCTGCCCCAAGGGCGTCGCGCCGATGAGCCAGATCATGCGGCTGCGGCGGCTGGCCGGCGGCGAGCATCACATCGTCGACCGCAACAACGGCGAGCGCCACGAGGAGTCGTTCGTGACGCTCGTGCACGACTACGGGCTGCTGCACGAGGCCGAGCTGCTGCCGCGCTCCTACGGCGGCAACTCGTGGTTCGGCAAGTTCCACCCGGCCGCCGGGCTGGAGTTGGTCGACTCGCTGCCGACGATCGCGAAGGCGCTGATGCGCCGCAAGGTGACGCCGCGGGGCGCGCTGCTCGGGCACAGACTCGACAGGCAGGACCTCGACGCGGTCCACAAGATCTTCGACCTCGTCGAGGACGGCGAGGACCACTACGAGCTGAACCTCTACGTCAGCGGCCGCGACGACTCCCCGACCGAGGCGGTGAAGACATGAAGGTCGCCTACTGGCCCGGCTGCGTCAGCCGCGGCTTCACGCCGGAGCTGCACGGCTCGATGGAGGCGCTCGCGCCGCTGCTGGACCTCGAGCTGGTGCCGCTGGACCGCGCCTCCTGCTGCGGCGCAGGCGTGATCGCCGAGCACAATCCGGAGCTGGCCGACACGCTCAACGCGCGCACGTTCGCGCTCGCGCAGCAGGTCGAGGGCGCGCAGCTGATGATGAACATCTGCTCGACCTGCCAGGGCGCGCAGGGCGAGTGCCAGGAGCGGCTCGACGCGAGCGCCGACTACCGCGCGCACGTCAACGCGACGCTCGCGCAATCCGACCCCGGGCTCTCCTACGAGCGCGGGCTGACGAACAAGAACCTGCTGTGGCTGCTGGTCGAGGAGATCGGCCTGGAGGCGCTGCGCGCGAAGGTGCGGCGGCCGCTGACGAACCTGCGCGTCGGCCCGTTCTACGGCTGCTACATCGTGCGCCCGACGGAGCGGCTCGGGATCGACGACGAGCACCCGCGCGACCAGTACCTGCAATGGGTGATCGAGGCGCTCGGCGGGACCGTGATCGACTACGCCGGCACCTACAAGTGCTGCGGCTTCCCGATCATCACGATGAACAAGCGGGCGTCGCTGCAGCAGGCCGGCCGCCACCTCGGCGACGCGACCGACGCGCAGGCCGACTGCATCGTCGTGCCGTGCCCGCTCTGCCACCTGAACCTCGACCTGCAGCAGCCGGCCGCCGCGCGCGTCGTCGACCGCCCGCTGGCGATGCCGATCCTGCACCTCCCCCAGCTCGTCGGCCTCGCGCTCGGGCTGTCGCCGAAAGAGCTGGCGCTGCACAAGCACGTCGTCAAGCCGACGGCCGTGATCGACTGGTCGGCGGCGGTGGTGGGGGCGCCGGCGCTCAGCGCCGCAGGCGGCTGAGCAGGCCGCTGCGGCGCTTGCCGAGCGGGACGCGCTCGGGCAGCGGCTCGCCCGCCAGCAGCGCGGCCGGGTGCTCGTCGCACAGCAGCCGCACGTAGTCGCCGAGGCCCGCGTCCTGCAGCGGCTCGCGCAGGCCGGGCGGGCGGCGCGTCGTGTCGTGCGAGTCGGACGCGAGCGTGTGCACGAGCCCCTCGTCCAGCAACTGCCGCGCGAAGCGCTGCACGTGCCGGCCGAACTGCCCGTTCAGCCCGCCCGCGGTCAGCTGCGTGCGCACGCCGTTGCCGACCAGCCGCGTCACCGCCGCCGGGTGGTGCTGCAGCATCGGCGCGCGCTCGGGGTGCGCCAGCAGGATCTCGAAGCCGCGCTCGCGCAGCGCGACGACCCCGGTCTCCAGCGGCGCGACCGGCGTCAACGGCGCCTCCAGCAGAAGCCAGCGGCCACCGCCGAGCGCGAGCCCCTGCAGCTCCTCGTCGGGCAGCCCGAGCGCGTGCGTCAGGTCAAGCTCGGCGCCGGCGATCAGCTCCAGCGGTATCTGCGCGGCGCGCACCGCCGTGCGCATCTCCGTCAGGCCGCGCGCGACGGTCGCCGCGTCGGTCGGGAAGTGCGCGGAGGCGTGCGGTGTGACGGCGACGGTTCTGACGCCGGCTGCGACCTGCGCCTGCGCGAACGTCAGCGCGCCACCGAGGTCCGTCGGGCCGTCGTCGACCGCCGGCAGCAGATGGCAGTGGAGGTCGATCAAAGCGGTGCGGCCCGGGCCCGCGGCGGTCAGCCGGCGGCGCGCGCGGCGCTGCCGATCAGCCCGCGCTCGTGCAGCAGCTCGGCAAGCTGGACGGCGTTCGTCGCAGCGCCCTTGCGCAGGTTGTCGGCGACGACCCAGAGGTCGAGCGCGCGGTCGTTGCCCGCGTCCTGGCGGATCCGGCCGACGTAGACCTCGTCCTTGCCGGCGGCGTCGATCGCGAGCGGGTAGCTGTTGGCGTCCGGGTCGTCGAGCACGGTCACGCCGGGCGCCGCGCGCAGCAGTTCGCGTGCCCGGTCGGCGCTCAGCGGCTCGCGCGTCTCGACGTTGACGGCCTCCGAGTGGCCGGTCACGACCGGCACGCGCACGCACGTCGCGCTGACGCGGATCGACGGATCGCCGAGGATCTTGCGCGTCTCGTTGATCAGCTTGCGCTCTTCGTCGGTGTGGTCGTCGCCGGGGGCGAAGCTGCCGGCGTGCGGCAGCACGTTGAAGGCGATCTGGTGCTTGTAGGCCTTCGCGGCGGGGACGGCGTCGCCGTCGACGACCGCGCGCGCCTGCTCCATCAGCTCGTCGACGCCGACCTTGCCGGTGCCCGAGACGGCCTGGTAGGTCGAGATCACGAGCCGCTCGATGCCGGCCGCGTCGTGCAGTGGCTTGAGCGCGACGACCATCTGCATCGTCGAGCAGTTCGGGTTGGCGACGATCCCGCGATGGTCGTCGAGCGCCTCCGGGTTGACCTCGGAGACGACCAGCGGGACGTCGTCGTGCATCCGCCACTTGGAGGAGTTGTCGACCACGACCGCGCCCGCCTCGGCGAACTTCGGCGCCCACTCGCCCGAGGTGGAACCGCCGGCGGAGAAGATCGCGACGTCGAAGCCCTGGATCGTCTCGTCAGTCAGCGGCTGCACGACGAGACCGCCGTCGAGCACCTTGCCGGCGGAGCGGGCGGAGGCGAACGGGACGATCTGGCGCGCAGGGAAGCCGCGCTCTCTCAGCAGCTGCAGCATGACCGTGCCGACTTGGCCGGTGGCGCCGACGACGGCGACGCGGTAGGTGGCTTCGGGGGCGGGCGGGCGAGAATCGAATTCCATCAGCGCGCCTGCTCCCCGATCGGCGCCTCGGCGACGATCCCGTCCGCGCCCAGCTCGAAGGCGCTGTGCAGCGCGCGCACGGCCGTCGGCACCTCGGCGGCGGCGATCACGCACGAGATCTTGATCGGCGAGGTCGAGATCATCTCGATGTTGATGCGCTCCTCGGCGAGTACCTGGAAGACCTTCGCCGCGACGCCCGGATGCGACTTCATGCCGGCGCCGACGATCGAGACCTTGCCCATCTCCGGCAGCGTGTCGATCGAGTCGATCCCCAGCTCGGCGACGATCGGCTGCAGCGCCGTCTGGGCGGCGCGCACGTCGTCGCGCGGGACCGTGAACGAGACCTCTGCCTTGCGGCCCAGCTCGAGCGGCTCGTTCTGGATGATCATGTCGACGTTGCAGTTGGCGTCGGCGAGCGCCGTGAAGATCTTCGCCGCCGCACCGGGCTCGTCCGGCACGCCGACGAGCGACAGACGGGCTTCGTCGGTCGAGTGGGCCACAGCGGTGATGAGGGCGTGCTCCATGGTCTCCTGCTCTCCTACGACAAAGGTACCGGGGGCGTCCTCGAAGCTCGACCGGCAGTGGATCCGCACACCGTGGTTGCGGGCGTACTCGACCGAGCGCAGCTGCAGCACCTTGGCGCCCGAGGAGGCCATCTCGAGCATCTCCTCGAACGAGACGACGTCGAGCTTTCTGGCGTCCGGCACGATCCGCGGGTCGGCGCTGAAGACGCCGGTGACGTCGGTGTAGATCTCGCACACGTCGGCCTCGACGGCGGCGGCGAGCGCGACGGCGGTCGTGTCGGAGCCGCCGCGGCCGAGCGTCGTCACGTCCTGCGAGGTCGAGACGCCCTGGAAGCCGGCGACGAGCACGATCAGGCCCTCGTCGAGCGCGGTTCTGATGCGGTCGGCGCGGACGTCGAGGATGCGCGCCTTCGTGTGCGACGTGTCGGTCACGATGCCGGCCTGCGAGCCGGTCAGCGAGATCGCCCGGTGGCCGAGGTCGTTGATCGCCATCGCGCACAGCGCGCAGGAGATCCGCTCGCCGGTCGACAGCAGCATGTCCATCTCGCGCGGATCGGGGTTGTCCGACATCTCCTGCGCGAGCGAGACCAGCTCGTCGGTCGTCTTGCCGCGCGCCGACAGCACGGCGACGACGTTCTTGCCCTCTTCGCGAGCGGCGACGATCCGCCGAGCGGCGCGCTTGAGGCGCTCGGCGTCAGCGACGGAGGTCCCGCCGAACTTCATGACCACGGTTCCGGACACGCGTCTAGGGTAACCGAGCTAGCTCAGCGAGCGGCGGCCGGCGAGGGCGCGGCCGAGCGTCAGTTCGTCGGCGTATTCGAGGTCGGCGCCGACGGGGAGGCCGCTGGCGAGGCGGGTGACCGTGACCTCGGGGGCGCGTTCGCGCAGGTGGTCGGCGATGTGCAGCGCGGTCGCCTCGCCCGTCGTCGTCGGGTTCGTCGCGAGCACGACCTCGCGGATCCGCGGCTGGCCGTCCTCCGGCTCGTCGGTCACGCGGCGGTACAGCTCGGCGATGCGCAGGTCCTCGGGGTCGATCCCGTCGATCGGCGAGAGCGCGCCGCCGAGCACGTGGTAGCGGCCGTGGTACTCGTGCGTGCGCTCCAGCGGGATGATGTCGGACGGCTCCTCGATCACGCAGACGAGCGAGGCGTCGCGGCGCTCGTCGCTGCAGATGCGACAGCGCGGGCCGTCGGCGAGGTTGAAGCAGATCTCGCAGAGGCCGATTCTCGCCTTCACCTCGCGGATCGCCTCCGCCAGCGCGAGCGCGTCCTCCTCGCTCGCGCGCAGCAGGTGGAACGCGAGCCGTTGCGCCGTGCGCCCGCCGATCCCGGGCAGTCTGCCGAGCTCGGTGATCAGGCGTTGGACGGGTGGCGCGAAGGAGGACATGTCAGGGAACGGTGGGTGCGGTGGGTCGAGGGCGCGGTCGCGGTGCGCGGGCGGTCGCTCAGAAGCCCGGCAGGCCGAGACCGCCGAGGCCGCCCGGGCCGCCCATGCCGCCGGTGATGCCGCCGAGTCTTCTCTCGGCCATCTCCTGCGCGGCGCGGATCGCCTCGTTGACGGCCACGAGGATCGTGTCCTGCAGCATGTCGACGTCGTCGGGATCGACCGCCTCGGGGTCGATCGTGATCGACTTGACCTCGAGGTCGCCGCTGATCTTGACCGTCACCATGCCGCCGCCCGCAGCCGCCTCGACGACCTCGTCCTTCAGTCTCTCCTGCGCGGCCATCATGTCGGCCTGCATTCTCTGGACCTGCTTGAGCATCTTCTGCATGTTCGGCTGGGGCATCAGGCGCTGCCTTCCTCGTCGTCGTCGATCAGCTCCTCGGCATCGAACTCTGCCACGAAGCGAGCGACCAGTTCGTCGCTGGTGAGGGCGGGCACGCCCGGCTGCGCGGCGGTCGGCTCGTCCTGCTGGAGCTCCTTCAGCTCGTAGACCGGCTTCAGGCTCACGCCCGCGAGCGCGCGCAGGGCGCCCGCGACGAGCCGTCTGCACTCCTCGCCCTCGGCCTTGCGCTTGAAGAAGGCGGCGCTGGGTCCGAACGCGAACACGGCCTCGGTCGAGGTCACCGCGATCGGCCGCGCCTCGCCGAGCGCGGCGGCGAGCATCGCGTTCTCGGAGCGGACCGAATCTATGACCGCCGGCCACAGCTCGTGCAGGCCGGCGAGGTCGAGCGTTCCGTGGGCGGCAGGTGCGGGCGGGGGTGCGGCGGGCGCGGGCGGAGCGGCCTCGGGCGGCGCCGGCGCGGCCGCAACCGGGGCCGGCTGCTCCAACGACTGCGGACGCGCGGCGGCAGCGGCCGTCGCCGGCGCGGGCAGGCCGTTGGCCGGTTGAGCGGGAGCGGGCGGCGCCGGTGCGAGCGGGCGCGCGGTGGCCGTCGCCGGCTCCGGCACCTCGAACGCACCCGGGTCGAACTCGGCCCCGGGCGGCGGCGTGTACTCGGGCAGCGGTTCCGACCACTGCGGCTCCGCGGCCGGCGGCTGCGGCGCGGCCGGGGTCGGCGGCGTGGCCGGGATCGGAGCCGGCGGCGCGGGAGCGGCAGCTTCGGGCGCGGGCGTCGGCGGCGGCGTCCAAGCGGGCTCGCTCGGCGCGGGCGCAGGCGCAGGCGGCTGTGGAGCGGCGATCGGCGGCGGCGCGGGAGCGGGTTCCGGCGAGGGAGCGGGTGGCTGCGCGGGGGCCGGCGCGACCGCTTGCGGCGCGGGCGCAGCCGGCGCCGCGGCAGCCTGCTCCGGCGGCGGGGCGATCTTCGCCGGGGGCGGCGCGGCGACGGCGCCCTCGGCGAGGCGGGCTTCGAGGCGGTCGATGCGGGCCAGCAGGGCGCGGGCGGAGGGGTCGACCTCGGGGGCGGCGGCCTTCACCAGCGCCAGCTCCAGCTGGATCCGCGCCTGGGCGCCGTTCGCCAGCGCGTCGAGCGCGACCGACAGCAGGTCGAGCAGGCGCACGACGTCCTGGCGGCCGAGCTGCTCGGCCTGCTGCGCGAGGCGCTTGTCGCGCTCGGGCGTCAGGCGCAGCTCCGCGGGCACCTCGCCGAGCACCTGCACCGCCAGCAGCTCGCGCGCGTGCGCCTCCAACTCGCGGATCAGCCCGCCCGCGTCGCGGCCGGCGTCGACGAGCCGCGCGACCGCCAGCAGCGACGCGCGCGCGTCGTGCGCAGCGACCGCGTCGACCGCGCCGAACAACGCCTCGGCGTCGGCGACGCCGAGGACCGCCAGCACGTCCTCCAGGGTGATGCCCTCGGGGCCCGCGCCGCCGTAGGTCGTCAGCTGCTCCAGCGTGCCGAGCGCGTCGCGGAACGAGCCGGTCGCGTGCCGCGCCACCAGCGCCAAAGCGGCGTCGGGGACGATGATCCCCTCCTGGTCGGCGACGCGCCGCAGGACCCCGGAGATCTCCTCGACGTTGGGGCGCGTGAAGTCGAACCGATGGCAGCGGTCCACGACGGTCGGCAGGACCTTGTTCGCCTCCGTCGTCGCGAGCACGAAGATCGTGTGCGGCGGCGGCTCCTCGAGCGTCTTGAGGAACGCGTTCCAGGCCGCCGACGAGAGCATGTGCGCCTCGTCGAGGATGTAGACCTTGTAGCCGCCGGAAACCGGCGCGTAGCCGACCTTGTCGCGCAGCTCGCGGATGTCGTCGACCGAGTTGTTGGAGGCCGCGTCCATCTCGATCACGTCGAGCGACGACGCGTTCGCGATCGAGACGCACGACTGGCAGACGCCGCACGGGTCGACCGTCGGACCGCCGCGCTCGCAGTTCAGGCAGGCGGCGAGGATCTTCGCCATCGACGTCTTGCCCGTTCCGCGCGAGCCGACGAACAGGTACGCGTGATGGACCTTGTCGCGCTCGACTGCATTGCGCAGCGTGCGTACGACATGGGTCTGTCCCACCACGTCGGCGAAGCTGCGCGGACGGTGGCGGCGGTAGAGCGAGGGGCCGGCGGACACGGGCGACCCAGTCTACTCAGGGGTACGGCGCGGCCGGCGCCGGCCCGCGCCGTATGCTTGCGCCGTGCCGGAGCGCCTGCGAACGGGTGGGATCGTCCTCGTACCCGCCCTGCCCGTGGTCGCCCTCTTCATCTATTGGGCTGCGCACGGCGGCGGCTACGAGCCGACCGACTGGGAACCCTCGGCGCTGGTGGTGCTCGGGCTGCTGGTCGCGACCGTCGCCGGCCTCGGCTTCGACCGCCTGCGCCTCACGCGCCGCGCCGCGATCGGGATCGCGGCGCTGGCCGGCTACACGGCCTGGTCGTACCTCTCGATCAGCTGGGCCGCGGCGCCGGGAGACGCGCTCGACGGCGCCAACCGCACTTTGCTCTTCCTGCTGCTGTTCGCGCTCTTCGCGCTGCTGCCGTGGCGCGCCTGGACGCTCTTCGCCGTGCTCAGCCTGCTCGCGCTGGGAATCGGCGCGATCGCCGCGGTCGACCTGCTGAGACTGAGCGACGCGAGCGCCGTCGAGGGGATGTTCCTCGGCGGCCGCCTCAAGACGCCGCTCGGCTACCCCAACGGCGGCGCCGCGCTCCTGATGATCGGCACGCTGCTGTCGACGGCGCTCGCGTCGCGTCGCGAACTGCCCGCGCCGCTGCGCGCCGTGCTGCTTGCGAGCGCGGCCGTGTCGCTGCAGATGACGGTCCTGACCGAGAGCCGCGGCTGGCTGTTCGCGCTGCCGATAGTCGCGATCGGCGCGATCGTGCTGGTGCCCGGCCGCGTGCGCCTGGTGCTGTGGATGGCGCCGGTCGCGCTCGCGTCGCTGATCCCGCTGCGCACGCTGCTCGACGTCTTCTCGCGGCCCGACGGCGTCCAGGACCCGGACGAGAAGCTGCAGCAGCTCGTCGCGGCGGCCGGCCACGCGCACGACGTCGTGCTGCCCGTGATCGCGGTGGTCTTCGTCGCCGGGCTGGCGATGGCGCTGCTGGACCGCAGCGTGAGCGTCTCCGAGACCGCGACCAGACGTGTCAACGAGGTCGCCGCCGGCCTTGCCGTGATCGCGGTGATCGCCGGGATCGTGGCTGGCTTCGCGTTCTCCGACGGCCGCCCGGATCGCAAGATCAGCGACTATTGGGACCGTTCCAGCGGCTATCAGGCGACGACCGCCGGTAGCTCGCGCTTCTCCTCCGTCGGCAGCAACCGGCCCGACTTCTGGCGCGTCTCGCTCGACGCCTTCGCCGCCCACCCGCTCGGCGGCCTCGGCCAGGACAACTGGGGCGACTACTACCTGCAGCACCGCCGCAGCGCCGAGCAGCCGCGTTGGACCCACAGCATCGAGCTGCGGCTGCTGGCGCATACCGGCGTCGTCGGCACGCTGCTGTTCGCCGTCTTCCTCGTCGCCACGCTGTTGGCGGCGCTGCGCGGCCGCAGACGAGCGGGCATGGCGACGAGCGCCGCCGCGGCGATCGCGCTGCTGCCGCTGCTCGTGTGGTTCGTGCACGGATCGATCGACTGGTTCTGGGAGTTCCCCGCGCTGAGCGGACCGGCCTTCGCGTTCCTGGGCGCGGCGACCGCGGTGATGGCGGAGTCACCCTCGCGCGCGGGTATGCGATCCGGCCAGCGGATCGGTGCGACGGTCGCGATCGGCGTCGCCGCGGTGCTGGCGCTGCTGGCGCTCGGGCTGCCGTACGCGGCCGAGCGCGAGACCGCCGAGGCGGCGCGCGAATGGCCGAGCGATCCGGCGGCCGCGCTGCGCGAACTCGACCGCGCCGCGAACCTGAATCCGCTCAGCGCGCGCACGCCGCTGGTCGCTGGTGTGATCGCGCTCGAGGCGAATCGGCCGAACGTGGCGCGTCAGCGCTTCGCCCAAGCGGTCGACCGCTCGTCGGGCGATTGGTTCGGCCACTTCGGTCTCGCGCTCGCGGCGACCGCGACGGGCGAGCGCAGACTCGCTGCAACGAACCTTGCAGCGGCTCACTCCCTCAGCCCCGACGATCCACTGATATCAGAGGCGATCGAGCGGCTCGACAGCCGCAGACCACTGACCTACACGGAGGCATTCGCCCGTCTGCGCGACGATGTCGCCACTCTGACCGGCACGCGCTGAGCTACCATCTACTACGTAGTGGTGCGGTATGAGCGCCGTGCCCAGCGGTTGTGGCCCGTTCGCGTCCATGCTACTTTGAGGCGTAATTCGCCACTTTCGCAAGCAATAAGTAGGTTTGAGGCGCATCGCGCTTCTGACCGGCCAATACAAGGATGGGAAGGATTGGTTCGATGAAGCGACTGGCCTTGATCATGGCTGTGGTCGCCGTCGTTCTGACCGCAGCAGTCCCCGCTTACGCGGCAGACTCGGTCGGCGACGCATACGGTGGACGCGGTGGCGGAATTCTCGGAGCCGTCGGGCAAGGCGGCGGAGGCAACTCCGGCGGCGATACGACGCCCGCACCCAACCAGGTGCAGGTGGCTTCGACCGGTAGCACGCTGCCGTTCACAGGGCTCGACCTCGGGCTGCTCGCCATTGGCGGGATCGCCCTCGTCGGCGTCGGTGTCGGTCTGCGGCGATTCGCTCGTCCGCTGGCCTAGACGGCGCTGAGCTGAGCACAGCTCAGGAGTCCGAGCCTCCGGAAGCACGGACGGCCTCGAGCCGGAGTTGTGGTCGACGCGTGACCGGCGCGTCGACCGCCACTGCCGTCTCGGCGCCAGTCCCTGCTCGCTCGGCGACGGCAGTTTCCGTCGGGCGATCGGAGCGGCCACCGGCCGATGACGCTTCCGGGCTCAACCTCCGGCCGTCTTCTGCCGAAAGGGTTCTGAGAGCCCCGTGGCCTCCACCGTTGCCGAAAAGTTCCACGATTCGCACGCGACCTCCGCGCTCACGGTCGATTCGACCGAGCAGCGCAGGCTTACGCGGCTGAAGCGCGTGCGCACCTACCGGATCGCCGACTCCGCGATGCTGATGCTGGCCGTCACGACGGCGGTGCTCGCATCGCCCGGTACGACGACCACGTCCGACTTCCTGTGGGCGGCGGGCTACGCGCTGCTGACGCTGCTGATCCTCGAGGGTCGCGGCTTCTACACGCTGCGCCTGCACCAGTCGCCGGTCGACATGATGGCGCGGATATTCGCCGCCACCTCGATCGCGGCGATGGTGCTGACGTTCGCCCACGCGATCGTCGACAACGAGCCGGAGCTGGCGCAGCAGACGCTGCGGCTGTGGGTCTTCGCGCTCGTCTTCCTCGGCGCCGGCCGGCTCGGCCTGACGCTCGACCGCCAGCGCGCGCTGCGCCGCGGCGAGACCGGCTCCAACACACTCGTCGTCGGCTCCGGCAGCGTCGGCCACCTGATCGCCCAGCGGCTGATCGACCGCCCGGAGCTGGGCCTGCGGCCGATCGGCTTCCTCGACAAGGACCCGCTGATCGACAACTCCGCCGACAGGGACGGCCTGCCGGTGCTGGGCGCCAGCTGGGACCTGGAGGACGTCGTGCAGCGCTACAACGTCGAGCAGGTCGTCGTGACCTTCTCGACCGCGCCGCACGCGGTCATGCTCGGCCTGATCCGGCGCTGCCGCGAGCTCGGCGTCGAGGTCGTCGTCGTCCCGCGCCTGTTCGAAGAGGTCAACAACCGCGTCGAGGTCGAGCACCTCGGCGGCGTCCCGCTGCTGCGCGCCGCGACGGTCGATCCGAAGGGCTGGCAGTTCACCTTCAAGTACGCGCTCGACCGCGTCCTCGCCGGCATCGGCCTGCTGCTGATCTCTCCGCTGCTGCTGGCGATCATGCTGGCGGTGCGGCTCAGCTCGCCCGGCCCGATTCTCTACCACCAGCGTCGCGTCGGCCTCGACGGACGCGAGTTCGACATGCTCAAGTTCCGCTCGATGCGCGTGGCGGAGACGATCGACGAGTTCGTCCCCGTCGACGGCCTCGCCCCCGGCGGCATCGAGGGCGTCGACCGCCGCACGCGCGTCGGCGAGTGGATGCGGCGGACCTCGCTCGACGAGCTGCCGCAGCTGATCAACGTGCTGCGCGGCGACATGTCGCTGATCGGGCCGCGCCCCGAGCGCACCAGCTACGCGAACTCCTTCACCGAGCACGTCTACCGCTACGGCGACCGCCATCGCGTCAAGTCCGGGCTGACCGGCTGGGCGCAGGTGCAGGGCCTGCGCGGGCAGACCTCGCTGACCGATCGCGTCGAATGGGACAACTACTACATCGAGAACTGGAGCTTCTGGCTCGATGTGAAGATCGTCCTGATGACCGTGCCGGCGCTGCTCGGGCGCGTCGGGGCGGAGTAGCGCGCTGCGCCCGGCCTCAACCGCGGGCGGCGGGCGCCGCGGCGGTCGCGGCCAGCAGACGCTGCAGCGACTCCTGCGCGGCGTTGCCGATCGAGCGCCAGTCGAAGCGCTCCTCGACGGTCGCGCGGCCGTTGCGCGCGAGCGTCGCGCACAGCTCGTCGTCCTCCAGCAGCCGGTCGATCGCGGCCGCGAACTGCGCCGGGTCGTCGGCGATCAGCGCGTCGTGCCCGTCGACGAGGCCCTGGCCCTCGCAGCCGAGCGTCGTCGTCACGACCGGGACCCCGCGCGCGAGCGCCTCGAGGATCTTCAGGCGCGTGCCGCCGCCGGAGCGCAGCGAGACGGCGAGCAGCCGCGCGCTGTCCAGGTACGGCGTCGTCGACTCGACGAAGCCGGTCACCTCGACCTCGAGGTCGGCGCTCTCGGCCCAGCGCGCCACCAGCGGCGGCGGGTTGGCGCCGACGACGCGCACGACCGCGTCGCGACGGCGCAGGTGCGGCACGACGTCCTCCAGCAGGTGCCGCACGCCGTCGACGTTGGGGCCGTAGTCCATCCGCCCGAGGAACAGCACCTCGCTCCCGGCCGGCTGCGCCGCGCGCAGCGGCAGCAGCTCGCAGTCGACGCCGTTGGGGACGAGGTCGACGCGGCCCGGCGCGAGCGGCTCGAAGTGCTCCTGCTCCTCCTCCGAGACGGCCCACGTGCGCCCCATCCGGCCGACGGCCTCGGCCTCGTGCGCGGCGACGGGCCGCACCTGGCGGCGCGCCATCGCGGCGCGCAGCCCGCCGGCGCGCGTCATCGTCGCGACGCGGCGCGCCTCGACGTTGTGGCTGTCGAAGATCGTCGCGGCCTCCAGCGACGGCGGCAGATACGCCTCCATGTAGAGCTGGCCGACGACGATCACGTCGGGGCGCAGCTCGCCCAGCAGCGCGTCGAGCGCTCGGGCGGCGTCGCGGTCGTAGAAGTAGCGGCGCTCGAACGGGCGCCCGAGCGCGTAGTCGGCCAGCAGTCGCGCGCGGCGCGCGAGCACGGACGGCGCGAACGGCCGCAGCTCGACCCGTTCGCAGAGCGCGTCGAGCTGTGCGCGCGCCTCGGCCGGCGGCGTCCCGTCGGGCATCAGCGCGAACAACGAGACCGCGCAGCCGTGGCGCGCCAGCTCCCGCATCAGGTGGTAGCTGCGGATGCGCGCGCCGCTGACGAGCGGCAGCGGCGGCTCGTGGGTGAGGAACAGCACGCGGGTCGCCATGGGCTGCCAGCTTACGGACTGTTGGAGTGCCGAAGAGCCCGATCCGTACAATCTGTGGGGTGCACTCGATGACGGCGAAGCTCGTGACCATGATCGCGACGTTCGGCGTCGCCGTCGGGCTGACCGCGTGCGGCGGATCCAGTTCCCCGTCCCCCGCCGCGACCAGCAGCGCAAGACGCACCACCGTCGCGACGGAGACCGTCGCCGACACCAGCGGCCTCGTGACGCCGCAGGTCCCCGAGGGCGAGGCGCACAGCGCCAGCTTCGACGTCAGAGCGCGCGTGCCGGGCGGCGAGTGGAGGGACGTCGGGGTCTACGCCACGCGCGTCGACCTCAACTCGCCCAGCACCGTCGCGATGTCCGTGCTGCAGTCCGACGGCCCCGTCGAGATCCAGGTGACGCACCTGAACGGGCCGATGAGAACGCTGCCGGCGCGGCCGGCCAGCGCCGCCGTCACGCCGACGCTGAGCGCGGACGGCAGAAGCGCGACCTTCACGCTCCCCGGCCCCACCTCGCTGTCGCTCGAGCCGGACGGCGACACGCACGACAACCTCCAGCTGTTCGTCAACCCGATCGACGAGCGCGCGCCGACGAGAAGCGGCCCGGGCGTCATGTACTACGGCCCCGGGGTGCACGAGATCCCCGGCGACCACATCGTGCGCGTGCCCAGCAACACGACCGTCGAGCTCGCCGCCGGCGCGCTCGTGCACGGCGCGTTCCGGACCGAAAGATCGAGAAACGTCGTCTTCGGCGGCAGCGGCGTGATCGACCCGTCGCCGTACTTCGACTCCGAGGGCGACACCGCCGGCATCTTCGTCAACCAGGCCAGCAACGTCGGCATCAAGGACGTCACGATCCTGCGCGGTCAGAACGGCGGCGTGACGCTGTCGGACGCGACCGACGTCGTGATCGAGAACCTGAAGGAGATCAACGCCGATCGCTACAGCGACGGGATCGACATCATCTCGTCCAACCACGTGCTGATCGACAACAGCTTCCTGCGCACCTCCGACGACTCGATCGCGATCTGGGCGTCGAGCCCGTGGCTCGGCAGCGGTGACACCAGCAACATCACGGTCCGCAACACGACGCTGTGGCCGGATCTCGTCCACGGGGTGCTGGTCGGCCCGTTCGGCAAGCAGGGCGCGGGCGAGTCGATCAGCGGACTCGACTTCCAGGGCATCGACGTGCTGCAGCAGACGATGTCCAACCCGCAGTATCAGGGTGCGCTGGCGCTCAACGCCGGCAACGACCTGACGATCCAGAACGTCCGCTTCGACGACGTGCGGATCGACCGGATCGCCGACGGCTACCCGTTCGACGTGCGCGTCTTCACCAACCCGGATTACAGAACGACGCCAGGCAAGCAGATCAGAGACGTGCTGTTCCGCAACGTCGTGCTGCCGTCGGGCGGCGGCGGCAACTCGAAGGTCTCGGGCTACTCGGCCGACCGGACCGTCTCCAACGTCCTGTTCGAGAACGTCAGACGAATCGACAGACCGGCGGCCGCCAACGCCGCGGCGGCGGGCGTCGACGTCGGGCCGTTCACCTCCAACATCGCGTTCGCGGCCAGACGCATCACCGCCGCTGTCAGCGTCAACTCGCCGGCGCTGCGCCGCACGGGCAGATGGACGCGCTCGCGCACCAGCTTCCTGTCGCGCGCGCCGAGATCGACGCTGACGGTCAGATTCAACGGCCGCCAGGCGCGTGTGATCGGCGGGCTCGGGCCCGCCAACGGCAAGGTCGACGTCTACCTCGACGGCAGACGCGTGCGCACGATCGACACGTACTCCGGCAGAGTGCTGACCGGCCAGCTGCTGTTCGACACGGGCGTGCTGCCCGCGCGGGCGCACACGCTGAAGCTGCGCTTGACCGGCAGACGCAACATCCTCTCCAGAGGCGCCGGCTTCCGCCTCGACAGAGTCGACGTCGTCCCGTAGCCACCGCATGAGACCTCGCCGCATGTTCGTGCGGGCACCACGGATCGTCGTGGTCTCGCCGCACCTCGACGACGCCGCGCTGTCGATGGGCGCGACGATCTCGCGCGCCGCGCGCGCGGGCGCGCACGTGACCGCGCTGACGGTCTTCGCGGGCGACCCCGACAGCGTCGCCGACGCCGGTCCGTGGGATCGCGCGTGCGGCTTCGGGAGCGCCCGCGATGCCGCGCGCGTCCGGCGCGAGGAGGACGTGCGCGCGTGCGCGATCCTCGGCGCGACGCCCGCATGGCTGGCGTTCGCCGACGTCGAGTACGAGCCCGAGCACGACGCCGACGCGATCTGGGCGGCGCTCGCGCCGTGCCTGGCGGGCGCGCAGCTGGTGCTGACGCCGGGCTTCCCGCTGCACCACCCCGACCACGAGTGGCTCACGCGGCTGTTGGTGGCGCGGCTGCCCGCCGACGCGCCGCTGGCCTTCTACGTCGAGCAGCCGTACGCCAACACGGCCGCGATCGGGCGCGGCTACGACCGCGCGTCGCTGGGCAAGGTCGCGCGCATCGGCGTGCGCAGCGCGGCCGGCCGGCGCCTGCAGGCGCCGCAGCCGAGCGACACGATCGGGCAGATCGCCGCGACCCCGCTGGAGTGGATCGCGGCGGGCGCCGACGCCGAGGCGCGCGACGCGAAGCGACGCGCGATCCTCGCCTACGGCTCCCAGCTCGACGGCCTCGGCGGTCGGCTGACCGAGCGGATCCGGCTGTACGAATGGGGCTGGGGCGGCGAGGGCGTCGGTCTCAAGCAAGCCGGGGCGGCTGCCGATACGGTCGAAACATGAGCATCGCGACGACGCCCAAGCAGCAGGTGACGCACGTCACCGTCTCCGACTCGAAGTTCTTCATCGGACTCGTCGGGATGATCAACTCGCTGCGGATGACCGGCAACGACGAGCCGCTGATCGTGATCGACGTCGGCCTGACCGACAAGCAGAAGGCGCTGATCTCGCGCGAGTGCGAGATCGTCCCGCCGCCGATCCCGAAGGACCGCGTCTTCGTCGTACTGCTGAAGGCGTCGCTGCACCTGCTCGGGATCAGAGGGATCGCGACGCTGCTGGACAGCGACGTGATCATCACGCGCAAGATGACGCCGATCCTCGACGACGCGGCCGCCGGCAAGCTCGTCGTCGTCGCCGACCAGTTCCTCGAGCGCTACTTCGACGAGTGGGGCCCGGTGCTCGGCCTCGACCCGCCGCCGCGGCGCCAGCGACAGGTCGGCGGCGGCTTCCTCGCGATCGACCTCGAGCAGTGGCCCGACTTCATGCCGCGCTGGTTCGAGCTGTGCGAGCGGATCCCGGCCGAGCGCAACGACCTGCCGTTCGACCTGCCGCGCGACGAGTTCCTGAAGAACCCGTTCGCGCTCAACGAGCAGGACGTCCTCAACGCCTTCATGGCCTCCGAGCTGACCGAAGACGACCGCAAGGTCTACGAGCTCGACGTCTTCCCCGGCCCGCCGCACAACGACAGGCTGAAGATCCTCGACCGCACGACGCTGCGCTGCGACTACGAGGGCCACAACCCGTTCCTGCTGCATTACTGGAACCACCCCAAGCCGTGGCTGCCGGGCGCGCGCAAGACGCTGCAGATGGACGCCTACGTCGAGCTGCTGGCGCGCGTGCTCGACGCCGACGACGTGCCGATACCGCTGCCGCGCGCCGAACTGCCGATCTGGCTGCGCGACGACACGGTGGGCCGGCTGGTGCGGCGCTCGCCGCGCCAGCTGCGGCGCACGATCCGCGCCGGGCTGAGCAAGCTGCCCGACGGCTACGAGCAGCGCGCGCGCGACCTCGGCGGCTCGGTCGCCGAGAAGCTGCGGCTCGGCTGAGCGCGGCGCCGCCGGACGCGGCGTGCGCCGAGCGGCGAGCTGGGCCGGGCCGAGCGGGCAGCGCCGCGCCGCTCGCTAGCTCCAGGCGTCCCAGCTCGGCCCGAGCCTCGGGTCGGCGAACCAGACCTCGGCGAGGTGTCTGCGCGGGCCGGTCGAGAGCCGCAGCCACGTCAGCGACAGCAGCGGCCCGACCGTCTCCGGCGCGAGGCCGAGCGCGTCGCACCCCTCCCGCACGAGCTGGAACAGCAACGGCGCCGAGGCCGAGTCGCCGCGGAACAGCCGCGCGAACGCGTCGCGGCGACCTATCGCCGGATCGTCGAGCTCGCCGTCGAGGATCGGCAGCGCCTGCGCGAGGAAGAAGGCGAGGTCGGCGAGCGGAAGGCCGTGGCGCTGCGCCTCCTCCCAGTCGATCACGTTGAACGCGCTGCCGTCGACGAGCACGTGCGTCGGGTCGAGGTCCTTGTGCTCGACGACCGCGGGCACGCCGACGACGCGCGCCTTCAGCACCGCGACGTCGGCGCCGGTCTCCTCTACGATCCCCTCCGGGAAGCCGAGCGCCGCGAGCGGCTCGGCGATCCCGCCGGGAACTGCCGACTCCTTGCTGATCTGGATCAGCCAGCGCGCGACCGCCTCGACGACCGCCCGCTTGCGCGCGGCGTTGCCGGAGGAGCGCAGCCAGTAGACGAGCGGCGCACCGAGCGCGGCCGTCTCGACCGTCAGCGGCCGCGGCCCGTCGACCGAGATGCCGACGAGCGACGGCGTGTGCTGCGTGATCGCGCCGCCGACGTCGGCGATCAGGTCGTGGCCGCGCTTGTCGGACAGGAACGGGTCCGGGTCGCTGTGGTTGGGGCTGAACTTCAGCACCCACGACGGCTTGCTCGCGCCCGGCTTGAAGAGGAAGTACGCGGAGCGCTCGCGCGCGCGGCCGAGCATCAACACCCAGTCCAGCCGCGGCGGCAGCCCCAGCTGCTGGCCGGTGCGGACCGGGAACGGCAGGCCGGCGGGGCGCGTCGCGACGGCGACGGACCCGGGCAGCGGCGCCTTCGCGCTGATCGCGAGGCCGGCGACGACGTTGCGCAGCCGCTTCACGAGCCCGGCCGGCACCGACAGGTTGGCGAGCGCGTAGCGGGCGGCGCCGCCGTAGGCGAGCGGGATCAGCACGGACGGCTCGGCCAGCGACGGAACCGGCAGGTAGCGCTGCACGCTGTAGCCGGCCTGCTGCAGCGCCTTCAGGTCGCCTCTGCCGAACAGGATCGCCGACGGCGCGCCGGTCGCCACGACCTCGGCCGCGCGTTCGGCGGGGGCGATCGCGACCTGCGGCGTCTCGCCCTCCACGACGCGCACGCCGCCCTCCTCCAGCGGCTCGCGCCACTCCTCGGCGCCCGGCAGCAGGACGGCGGTCTCGGTCGCCTCCGGCAGCACGTACAGCAGTCCGGCCCGTGTGTGACTCATGCAACCACCGATCGATAGAGGTCCTCGAACGAACGCACCATCCGCTCGCGGGAGAAGGTGCTGCGGGCGACGGCGCGACCACGCTCGCCCATCGCGCGGTTGGCGGCGGGATCGAGCACGCGCCCGATCGCGGCGGCCAGCGCGGCGGCGTCGTCCGGCGCCACCAGCACGCCGGTCTCGCCGTCGGCGACGACCTCCTGCAGGCCGCCGACGCGCGAGGCGACGACCGGCACGCCGGCGCTCATCGCCTCCAGCGCGACGATTCCCAGCGGCTCGACGCGCGACGGCACGACGAGCGCGTCGAAGGAGCCGATCAGCGCCTGCGAGTCGGTCCGCCAGCCGGTCAGCTCGACGCGGTCGACGAGCCCGAGCCGCTCGCGCAGCCGCTCGATCCGTGCCCGCTCGGGTCCGTCGCCGACGAGCACACCGCTGACGCCGGGGGTTTGGGCGAGCGCCTCCAGGAAGACGTCGAACCCCTTCTCCTCGACGAAGCGGCCAACGGCGCCGACGACGGGGGCGGCAGCGCGATCGGCGCGATCGGGCCGCTCCTCCACACCGTTGTAGATCGTCCGCACGCGGCCGCGCGGGAGGCCGACGATCGCCTCGACGGCGCGCGCGGAGCTGTCGCTGACGGCGACGTGCGCGGCGAGCCCGCGCGAGGTCAGCCGCTTCAGCCGCAGCTGCAGCGCGTCGGTCGCCTCGGTCGGGAAGTGCTCGACCGCGATCACGCGCGTGCCCGGGACGAGCAGGCCGGCGGCGAGCGCGAACTGGCAGGCGTAGGAGTGGCGCAGGTTGACCTGCAGGATCTGCGGGCGCGTGCGCGCGAAGTAGCGCATGTGCGCGGCGATCGCGCGCACGTCGCGCTTGTCGCGCACCGGCGGCAGCAGCGCGGTCCGTGCCGACGGCCGCCGCTCCTGCAGCCACGCGACGACGGCCGCGTCGACGCCGACGATCGTCACGTCGACCTGCGGCGCGAGCCCTTCGAGCAGCGTCGCGAGCGACTGCTCGGCACCTGCGACCTGGGTCGCGTCGGAGTAGACGGCGAGGCGGAGCGGGCCGGCGCGCGCGACCTCCACGTCGCGATACACCGCCAGATGCGCCTCCCCCGTCGCGCGCAGGTCCGGCGGGGTCGGGGGCGGCGGGGGCAGCTCACCCGTGACCGCTTCGCTCCACGCGGCGACCGTGCGCGGCAGGACCGCGCCGGCGGAGGCGGCTGTCACCGATGCGGCCAGCTGCGGCGCGTCGGAGGCCAGGACGGGGACGCCGGCGGCACGGGCGAGGTGCAGCAGGCCGCTGTCGCTCGCTGTCACGTACGGCAGCAGCAGCGCGTCGGCGGCCAGCAGCGCGGTCTGCAGCTCCTGCTCCGGGGCGTAGCCGACGCGCACGTCGGCGCGGCCGCTGCGCTGCAACCGCTCCAGCACCGGGCGCTCCTGCTCGGCCATCAGCTCGCCCATCAGCAGCAGTCGCGGCGCCGCGACGCCGAGCTGCTCCCAGACGTCGGCGAGCAGGCCGTAGCCCTTGTACTCGCGCACGAAGCCGAGCGCGACCAGCAGCCGCTCGCCCTCCGGCACGCCGATCCGCCGGCGCGCCTCCTCACGCGGCAGCCGCAGCAGCCGGTCGGAGACGGGATGGTCGATCACGACGGCCTCGACGCCGGCCAGCTCGCGCACGAGCGCGGCGGCGGGCGGCGTGTGGACGATCACCCGATCGACGGCGCGGTAGATCGCGGCGAAGCGGTCGCGGTCGGCCGGGGTCGTCTCGAACGGCAGCACGTCGTGCGCGGTCCAGACGAGCGGAACCCGGCGCGTCAACCGCTGCAGCAGGCGCGCGTCCAACCGCCGGTTGATCGGCATCTGGAAGTGGACGACGTCGGGCCGCGTGCGGCGCACGTGGCGCTCGATCGCGACCGCCGAGCGCGCCCATTCCCACAGCCGCTGCGAGTAGGCGATCGGCATCGGCAGCGTCGAGGGACCCCATCTGGTGTCGGGCAGCAGACGCGCGACGGGGACCTCCCCACCGCCGTCCTCGAGCGCAACGTTGCCGAGGATCTCCGGGCTGGCGCCGGCCGCCTGCAGCGAGCGTGCGACCAACTCCGTGTAGGCGGGGATTCCGCCGCGCGAGGAGGGGTCGACGAGCAGGGGGCGCGGCATCGTTCGCGTGAGCCTACACATCGGTCCGCGGGGATCGGATCAGCGTTCCAGGGCACGTCACGTCGCCCGTGTATCGGTCGCTCCAGATAAGAGCTTGAGCCGTGCCGTCGTATAGCATCGCGCCGCGATGGCACGACCGCTGCTGGCGCCCGCACCCTCCTCCCCGCCGGCCCCGGCGGCCGCGCCGTCGTTCTCGATCGTGATCACGGCCTACGAGGTCGCGCCCTACCTCGGCGAGGCGGTCAGATCGGCGCTGGAGCAGACGCTGCCGGCCGCCGACGTCGTGGTCGTCGACGACGGCTCGAGCGACGACGTCGACGGCGCGCTCGCGCCCTACCGCGACCGCATCACGCTGGTGCGGCAGGTCAACCAGGGGCCGGGCGCCGCCAAGCTCGCCGGCGCGCGCGCCGCGTCCGGCGAGTTCGTCTCGTTCCTCGACGGCGACGACGTCTACCTGCCGCAGCGACTGGAGGCGCTCGCGGAGGCCGCGGCCGCGCGACCGGACCTCGACGTGCTGCAGACCGACGCCTGGGTCGAGTCCGGCGGCGAGCGGCTGCGCCGCGTCTACGACGAGACGTGGGAGTTCGAGGTCGACGACCAGCGCCGCGGGATCCTCACGCGCTGCTTCGTGCTCGGCCACGCCGCCGCGCGCAGAGCGCTGCTGGTCGCGCTCGACGGCAGCGACCGCACGACGCTGGACGACTGGGAGTGCTGGATCCGGCTGATCCTCGACGGCGCCCGCGCCGGCTGCGTGCAGGAGCCGCTGTCGGTCTACCGCGTGCGCCCCGGCAGCCTCTCGACCGGCCGCACCTCGCTCTACCGCCGCGGCACCGCGACGCTGCGCAAGTTCGAGGCCGAGCCGGGGCTGAGCGAGGCCGAGCGGACCGCGCTCGTGCAGACGCGGAGCGAGTGGTCGCGGCTGCTGACGCTGGAGCTGGCGCGCGACGCGCTGCACGCCGGCGACCGCCGCGCCGCGCGCCCGCTGCTGAAGCGGATCGTGCGCAGCCGCGGCTACGACCCGCGCGCGCGGCTCAAGGCGCTGATCTCGCTGCTCGCCCCCGGCGTCGCGCGACGGCTGCTGGCCGAGCGCGCGGCGAAGGAGTGGGTCGGCGCAGGCGGTATGCGGGTCTCCCGATAGCCAGTATTCTCGCGCCGCATGAGAGCTCTGGTGACCGGCGGCGCCGGCCTGATCGGATCGCATCTGGTGGACGCGCTGCTCGCGCAGGGCGACGAGGTGCGGATCCTCGACAACCTCGACCCCGGCTCCCACCGCGGCAGACCTGCCTGGATCCCGGACGAGGCGGAGTTCATCCTCGGCGACGTCCGTGACACCGACGCGCTCGCCAAGAGCCTGCGCGGGATCGACGAGGTCTACCACCTGGCCGCGGCCGTGGGCGGCGTCACGACCGAGATCTCCAGCTTCTTCGACGTCAACGCGACCGGCACGGCGCGGATCTTCGAGGTGCTCGACCAGGAGAAGATCGCGATCCGCAAGCTGGTCGCGCCCTCCTCGCAGTCGATCTACGGCGAGGGCCTGTACCGCTGCGAGCAGCACGGCACGGTCCAGCCGCTGCCGCGCGACCTCACGCGGATGGCCGAGGGTCACTGGGAGCCGCAGTGCCCGCAGTGCGGCGCCGCGCTGACGCCGCTGCTGACCGACGAGAGCGCCCACCTCAACGGCGAGACGCCGTACGCGGCCAGCAAGATCGCCGAGGAGCGGATCGTGATCGGCCTCGGCAAGCGCTTCGCGATCCCGACCGCGGCGCTGCGCTACGCGGTCGTCTACGGCCCGCGCCAGTCGGTCTTCAACCCCTACACGGGGATCCTCTCGATCTTCTCGACGCTGCTGCTGAACGACCGCCCGCCGCGCGCGTTCGAGGACGGGCAGGAGACGCGCGACTTCGTCTACGTCGGCGACGTCGTGCGCGCGACGATGACGGCGATGCGCGAGGACGGCGCCGACGGCCAGGTGCTCAACGTCGGGCGCGGCGTGCCGGTGACGATCGTCGAGGTGATCGAGGCGCTCGCCGCCGCCTACGAGCGCGAGCCGAACTACGTCGTGACCGGCGAGTTCCGCCCCGGCGACGTGCGCCACCTCGTGCTCGACGCCGGCCGCATCCGCGCGCTCGGCTGGGAGCCGCAGACGGAGCTGGCCGCCGGCCTCGTGCAGATGGCCGGCTGGATCGAGGGCCTGGGCGAGCTGGAGGACGTCTTCAGCGGCATGCTCGGCGAGCAGCGCGAGCGCGGCACCGTGATGCAGAGCGACGCGAGCGCGCCGCAGGCCTGAGCGCGAGCCGCGCGCCGTCGCGCTGCCGCGCCGCCGGCCGCTTAGAAGCGCCCGGCGAGCTTGCGCTTCACGAGCCCGCCCAACTGGCGCCGCTCGTCACCGGTGACGCCGGTGACCGAGAACAGCACGAGGTAGGTGCCGACGGTCGCGATCCCGGCGACGCCGAGCTGCCAGATCCCGTCGTAGGCGAACGAGCGCAGCGCGAAGCCGACCGCCAGCGAGGCCGCGCACGGGATCAGGTGGGCACGCAGGATCGTGAGGATGAACGTCCACAGCGACACGCCGAGCTGGAGGCAGACGTACGGCACGAGCACGAAGAGATGGTTCATCGTCACGCCGACCAGTGTGCCGAGCGCGACGCCCTCGATCCCCATCAGGTGGCCGAGCGCGACGCTGGCGCCGAGGTTCACGACCGCCTCGAAGACGCCGATCAGCGCAGGGAAGCGGACGTTGCCGAGGCCGCGCAGGATGTAGATGCCGACGCGCGAGAAGGAGATCACCAGCGTCGTCAGCGAGAGGAATATGACCACAGCCGCCGCGCCGTCGAAGCCCTCGCCGACCCACGCGTCCAGCGCCGGCTCGGCCAGCACCGAGGTGACGAGCGCCAACGGCAGCGTCAAGCCGACCGACAGGCGCGTGCCGGCCAGCAGCGTGCGCCGGATCGCCTCCTTGTCACCGGAGGCCGACAGCGCCGCCGCGTGCGGGAAGAACATCGCCAGCGCCGGGCCGGTCAACCGCTCGACGAACGCGGCCAGCTTCTGCCCGACGGTGTAGACCGCGACCGCCGGCACGCCCGCGACGAGCGCGACGACGAGCGGGTCGATCCGGATCGTGACGATCTCGACGGTGTCGCTCAGCGCGATCCAGCCCGACATGCTGAGCAGCGGCTTGACCTTTCTGCGCTCGAACGTTCTCGGCCCGATCGGGATCCCGCCCATCAGTCTTCTGACCATCACGTAGCGCACGAGGTTGCCGATCAGGCTGAACGTGATCGTCGCGATCCCCAGCTCGACGATGCCGCCGCCGAACGCGAGGATGACCGCCCACGAGATCGCCTGCGCGAGCGCGACGCCGGTCGCGGTCGCGTTCAGCAGGTCGTAGCGCTGCAGCGCCACGAGCGCGGCGCCGAACGTGTCGCACGGCATCCCGATCGCGAAGTCGACCGTCGACAGCACGACCAGCACCATCGCCGCCGTCTTGAAGCCGTCGGGCAGGTCGAAGATGACGGTGAAGAGGAACGCCAGCGCGGGCGAGACCAGGATCAGCACCGATGCCGGCACCGACAGCGACAGGAACGACGTGGCGATCGTCCGCCGCGCCGACGGCATGTCGCCGGCCGCGTGCTCCTCGGCGACGAACTTCACCGTCGCGCGCGCGAGGCCGAACTGCAGGATCGAGTAGTAGAGGACCGAGGAGGTGACGAGCGTCCAGGTGCCGTACGCCTCCTTGCCGAGCCCTCTCACGAGGATCGGCGTGATCACGATCGCGAGGACGAGCGCGACGAAGGAGTTCAGGTAGTTCCACGTCGCGCTGCGGAAGAAGCGCGCCGGCAGCACGCCATGACGCTTGGGGGCGTCAGCTGCCACCGGAGTACATGCCGAAGCGGCGTTCGGTCTCGTCGTAGCGGTCTCTCGTCAGGCGCTGCGCGAGGCGCGGCGAGACGACGGCGATGCCGGCCTTCAGTCGCGTCAGCGCGCCGAAGCCGTCGCCCTTGACGACGGCGAGCGCGCGCGCGCGCGCGTCCGGGCGGCCGTCCGCGACCGCCGCCTTCGCCTCCAGCAGCAGTCCGCGCCGGCGCGTCGAGACGATCGTCGCCTGCGCGACCGCGCGCTCGGCGGGCGCCAGCGGCTGCACCTTCAGCGTCTCCTGCAGCACGCGGATCTCCTCCTCGGCGCTCGCGCCGCCCTCTGAGGTGATGCTGCCCGGGCTGAGGTGCCAGCGGTAGAGCGGCTCGTCGACCATCCCGACGACCGCGCCGTCGAGCACCAGCCGGATGAAGGCCTCCCAGTCGTAGGCGTGGAAGAAGCGCGCGTCGTAGCCGCCGACGTCGAGCAGTCTCGTGCGGCGGATCGCCGGCCACGCGAAGAAGGCGTGCTGGAGGATCGCCTCGCGCTGCTGCGCGACGGCGAACGGGGTCTCGGCGAGGAAGCGCGCGACGACGCTGCCCTCGTACTCCAGCAGCGTGTCGGTCGCGACCACGTCGAGGTCGGGCCGCGCGACGATCGCGTCCGAGACCGCCTCGACGCGGCGCGGCAGGAATTCGTCGTCCTGGTCCAACTGCAGCACGTACTCGCCGTTGGCCTGGCGCGCCGCCTCGTTCATCGCGCTCGCGGGGCCGCCGTTGGCCTGGCGCACGATCCGGACGTGCGCGCGCAGGTCGCCGAGCGCGGCGGCGAGGTCGTCAGGCGAGCCGTCGTCGCAGATCACGATCTCGTCGGCGGCGAGCGTCTGGTCGAGCACCGAGCGGACGGCCGCGCAGACGACGTCCTTGCCCTTGTAGTAGGGCATGATCACCGAGATCGTCGGGCGCTCGCGCGCGGCGAGCGGCACGCGCACCGCCGGTGCCAGCAGTCGCGACGCGCCGGCCGGACTCGCGGTCGCGGTCGACGGCGTGGATGCGGTGGAAGTGGGCTCGGGCTCGGGCATGGCTGCTCGCTGTCGGTCGCTCGACGGTCCTTCGAGGACACCATCGGCCAGGCAGCGCAACTTCTGAAGTCCGACGCGCACGGCGGGCGCGGGGATGCCGTCAGGAATCCGGTCACACTACCGAGTGCCGCGCGGACGAGTGGTCAGGCGCCGGGATCGGCGCCGAAGCGGCGCTCGATCGCCTGTTCGCCGAAGCGGCCGCCGAGCGCGCGGCGGGCGAGCGACGGCGAGACGACGGTCGCCGCGGCCTTCAGCCGCGTCGGGACCGTGAAGCCGCTGCCGGTCACGACCGCGAACGCGCGGTTGCGCGCGTCGTCGCGACCGTCGGTCAACGCCTCCTTCGCCTCCAGCAGCAGCCCGCGCTGACGCGTCAGCGCGATCGTCGCGTTCGCCTGCGCGAGCTCCTCGGCGGCAAGCGTGTAGCGCTGCATCACGTCCTGCAGCAGCCGTATCTCCTCGGCCGCGTTGAAGGCGCCGTTGGAGCTGATGCTGCCGGGCTGCAGGCGCCAGCGGTAGAGCGGCTCGTCGACCATCCCGACGCTCGCGCCGTCGAGCACGAGCCGGATGAAGCCCGCCCAGTCCGACGTCGCGCGGTAGCGCTCGTCGTAGCCGCCGACGGCCATGAAGCGTGATCTGCGCATCGCCGGCCAGGCGAAGAAGCAGTGCTTCAGCACCGCGACGCGCTGGAACTCGGTCTCGAACGGCGTCGCCTCGCGGAAGCGCACGACCGGCGACCCGTCCAACTCGATCAGCGCGTCGGTCGCGATCACGTCGAGGTCCGGCCGCGCCACGATCGCATCCGAGATCGCCTCGATCCGCGTCGGCATGAAGGTGTCGTCGGAGTCGAGTTGGACGATGAACTCGCCGCTGGCGATCCCGGCGGCGGTGTTCAGCGCCGCCGCCGCGCCGCCGTTCTCCCGCCGCACGACGATCACGCGCTCGCGCAGCGCGCCGAGCGCGCCGTCGAGGTCGTCCGGCGAGCCGTCGTCGCAGATCACGATCTCGTCGGGCGCCAGCGTCTGCTCCAGCGCCGAGGCGACCGCCTCCGCGATCACGTGCGCCGCGCGGTAGTACGGGATCACGACGGAGATCGTCGGCCGCTCGCGCGGGGCGGCGGCCGGCAACGGCGCCGGCGGCGCCAGCAGACGGCGTTGGCCCTGGGTGATCATGCGGATCCTTCCGATGTCGCGGGGACGGCGCTGACGCCGCGATGGCTCTCCGGGCGCTGCGTCTGCGGTGCGGCCTGTCCGGCGCTGCGGATCCGCCGCTCGCGGTCGCGCATCCAGCGCAGCGCGGGCTGCTCGACGTAGCGGTAGGAGAGCGCCGCCACGACGAACATCACGATGAACGCACGAATGCCGGAGCGCCAAGGAACATAGCCCAGCGGCGGCGTGTACGGCGAGATGATCAGGATCGCCGCGTAGTGGTAGAGGTACAGCCCATAGCTGCGCCGGCCGATCCACAGCAGCGGTTTGAACGAGAGCGCCTTCGCCAGCAGCATCTGCGGCCGCAGCACGAGCGCGCCGATCATCGCGCTCGTCGCGAGCGCCATCAGCACGACGCCGTCGTGCTCGTACGGGACCCCGTAGTTCGTCGCGTCGAGGGATATCGGGCGGAACATCAGCACCGCGACGCCGATCGAGCCGAGCGCGGCGAACGCGAGCACGGCGCGTCTGAACTGCGCCAGCCACGTGCCGTACTCGTGCAGGACCGCGGCGAGGGCGCAGCCGCTCAGCAGCTGGCAGATCCGCTGGTCCGGCGCGAAGTAGAGGTAGAACTTGTCCGTGATCAGCTCTTCGCTGACGAGCCGATAGACGATCGCGAGGATCGCCAGCACGACGAGATTGCGCGTCAGCTTCTGCGGCCAGCGCAGCAGCACGAGCAGGAACAGCGGCCACAGCAGGTAGTACCACTCCTCGACGGACAGCGACCACGTGTGCGCCATCGGGCCGAGGTTCCAGTGGAACAGCGCCTGGCCCCACGACGCCGTGTAGGTCGCCGACAGCAGCACGCCGAGCAGCGTCGTCCCGTCCGGGAACGGGCTCAGCAGCGGGCGCACGGAGACGAACTCGTTGACGAGCGTGATCAGCAGCACGCCGACGCACAGCACGGCGAGCGCGGGCAGCAATCGAACAGCGCGGCGCTGCCAGAAAAGCTTCAGGGATATGCGCCCGGTGCCGAAGAACTCCTCGAGCAGCAGCGTCGTGATCAGGAAGCCGCTGAGGACGAAGAAGAGATCGACGGCGTAGAACGCGGAGCCGAACGCAGGGCGACCGGTATGACCCAGTATCACCCACAGGATCCCGATCCCGCGAATGCCGTCGAACGCCGGCTGGTACCGCATCTTCGGGCGGAACGTTCCGGCGGTCTCCGTCTTGAGGATCGGAGTGGTGTCGGGGGATTGCTGAGCTGGTGTATCAGTCACAGATCGACGGGCTTCGATATGAGGTCGGCGATGGTATCGGCAGAACGAAGGCGGACCACAAGTGGATGTGTCAGCACACCTGACGTCTGACCGTGAAGAGACGCCGAGCCGAGCGACCCGTCAGACTTATGGCGTGAGCGTCCCCCGACCGCGCGCCGACAGACGCGCCTGCGCCCGCACTTCCTCGGCCTCTCTGCTCGCGCTGCTCGGCGTCGCGGCGGTCGGCCCTGTCGGCTATCCGGCGTGGCTGGCGTGGCAGACGCGCGGTGCGCGCGACGCCTCTGCGCCGCCCGCCCCGCCCGCGGGCGAGTGGCCCGGGATCACCGTCGTCGTGCCGGCGTACCTGGAGCAGGGCATCATCGCCGCGAAGCTCGACGACGTCGAGCAGGCCGGTTACCCCGGTGAGCTGCAGATCGTCGTGATCGCCGACGATCCCGAGACGGCGGCGGCCGCACGGCGGCCCGGCGTCGAGCTGATCGAGCCGTCGGAGCGCGGCGGCAAGGCGGCGGCGCTGAACCACGGCTTCGGGGCGGCGCGCCACCCGATCGTTGTGATGAGCGACGCCAACGCGATGCTCGTCCCCGGCACGCTGCAGGCGCTCGCGCGCTGGTTCTCCGACCCGACGGTCGGCGCGGTCGCCGGCGAGAAGCGGATCGCCGGCGAGCACGAGGGCGCCTACTGGCGCTTCGAGTCGTGGCTGAAGCGGCGCGAGTCCGCGCGCGGCAGCACGATCGGCCTCGTCGGCGAACTGGGCGCGGTGCGGCGCGACGCCTTCAGACCGCTCCCGACCGACCTCGCCGTCGACGACCTGTGGCTGGCGCTCGACGTGCTCGAGCAGGGCCTGCGGATCGCCTACGAGCCGGACGCCGCCGCGCTCGAGGAGGCCGGCGAGAGCCTGCGCGAGGACTGGGAGCGGCGCACGCGCGTCGTCTCCGGCGCGTTCGACGTGCTGCTGCGGCGGCGCGAGATGCTCGCCCCCGGCAGCCCCGTCGCGATCGAGCTGTGGGGCCATCGGCTCGTGCGCATGTCGGCCGGGCCGATCGCGCACGCCGTGCTGCTGGCGTGGTCGCTGCTGCGGATGCGACGCCGCCCGGCGGCCGCGGCCTTCGCGCTCGGGCACCTCGTCGCCGCGCAGGCGCTCGTGCGCAGCGCCCGCGGCGGGTCCGTCTCCAAGCCCGAGGGGATCGCCGCGCAGGTCCTCTTCCTGCAGATCGTCGCCTTCGGCGGGATGGCGCGCTACCTGCGCCGCGACCGCCCGGCGCTGTGGCCGAAGCAGGCGCGGTGAGCGACCGCCGTCCAGACGTCGTGATCGTCTCCAGCGCGCACGACTTCGCGGGCGCGGAGGTCTACCTGCTGGCGCTGCTGGACGCGCTCGCGGGGCGGCTGCGGATCGAACTGCTGGCCTCCGACCAGGCGCCCGAGGAGCTGCGCCGGCGCGCGCGGCTTGCCGGCGCGACGACGACGCCCGTGCGTGGGCTGGCGCGGCGCCCGTCGCCCGTCGCGGTCGTGCGGCTCGCCCGCGCGCTGCACCGCCGTCGCCCGGCGCTCGTGCACGTCAACCTCAGCGATCAGGGCGACGGCCTCGTCGCGATCGCCGCCGCGCGGCTCGCGCGCGTGCCCGTCAGCGCCACGCTGCACATCGTGCTGCCACAGCGGCGCGCGGTGCTGGAGCGGCTCTCGCGGTTGGCGCTGCGCCAACTGCGCGAGGTCGTCGGCGTCTCCGACGCGGTCGGCGGCTATCTGGAGCGCCAGGGCGCCCGCTTCTCGGTCGTGCGCAACGGCGTCGCGCCACCTGCCGCGGTGCCCGGCGCGCGCGCCCAGCTCGGGCTGGAGGCGGACGACTTCGCGATCGGCGGCGTCGGCCGGCTCGACGCGCAGAAGGGCTGGGACGTGCTGTGCGCAGCGGCGCCGAGCGTGCGCGAGCGGATTCCCACCGCGCGCTTCGTCGTCGTCGGCGACGGGCCCGAGCGCGACGCGCTGCAGGCCGGCGCGGGCGCCGCGGACGTGCGCTTCGCCGGCTACCGCGAGCAGGCGGCCGGGCTGATCGGCGCGTTCGACGTGCTCGCCGTGCCGTCGCGCTACGAGGGCTTCGGGCTCGTCGCGGTCGAGGCGATGCTGGCGGGCGTGCCGGTCGTCGCGTCGCGCACGGGCGGGCTGCCGGAGGTCGTCGGCGACGCCGGCCTGCTGGTCGCGCCCGGTGACGCGGGCGAGCTGGCCGACGCGCTCGTCTCGCTGGCGCAGGATCCGCAGCTGCGCGAGCGGCTCACGCGGCGCGCAGCCGAGCGGGTGCGCGCCCACTTCGGCCACGAGCGGATGGCGCGCGAGACGCTCGCCGCATGGCGCCGCGCCGCGGCTCCGCAGCCGCTGCCGGCAGGACTCGGGGACGAGCGTCCCGAAGAGGCGGTGGCGACCGCATGAGCTCGATCCAACCCATCTTCCTGCTGCTCGGTGCGCTCGTCGCGATCGGCGTCGGCGGCACCGTCTTCCTGTGGCTGGTGCGGCTCACGCGCACGCCGCACGGCGCGGAGAAGGTCGTCGCGCTGCTGCTCGCGCTGCTCGTCGCCGAGTCGGCGATGTACGCGAATCCGAGCGACGTGCCGACAGGCCTCTTCCATCCGGCGGCGGGACCGCTGTCGTTCCGCATCTTCGACCTGCTCGTGCCGGCGGCGATCGTCGCGCGGCTGGTCGCAAGACCGCCGGCGCAGCTGATCTCCGTGCAGACGCTCGCCTGGAGCGCCTTCCTCGTGTGGCTCACCGGCGCCGCCGTCAACGGCTTCCTGCTCGGCAACTCGACCGGCCTGATCGCCTACCACGCGAAGGCGATCATCTACATCGGCACGTTCGTGCTGGTCGCGGCCGTGCCGGCCGACCGCTGGCTGCAGAGCCGCTCGCTGCGGATCGTCGTCTGCACCTCCTCGGCGGTCGCGCTGGTACTGATGCTGACCTCGCAGATGGGGATCGGCATCTCGCTCGCGCTGCCGCTCGTGCCGCTCGTGGGCCTCGGCGGGCTCGGCAGCGACATGGCCACGATCTTCGCGGTGATGGGCCTGGTGACGTTCGCGGTCGGCCTCTGCAGCCCGGAGCACCGCCTGCGCACGATCGGCGTGGCGCTGCCGATGCTGCTGGCGCCGCTGGCCTCCGGCCAGCGCGCGGCGATGATCGGGCTCGGCGCCTCGGTCGTCGCGTGCATGCTGATCGGGCCGTTCGCGATGCGCAACGTGCGCCTGACGCTCGCCGAACTGGGCGTCGGGACGCTCGCCGCCGTGGGTCTCGTGACCGCCGTGCTGCTCGCCGGCTCGCTGAGCCCGGCAGTCAGCGACAAGCTGCCGATCGCGAGACAGATACAGGAGACCTTCACCAGCCGTGGAAAACAGCTCTCCGAGCAAGACCGGGTGAACCAATGGGCACAGGCGCGCGAACTGATCGCACAGCGCCCGGTGTTCGGCTGGGGACTCGCCAAGCAGTACAACTACTACTCTCCCGGTTTCTACGAATTCATGACGACCGATCTCACGCACAACATAGGTCTGGATCTGCTGCTCCGGACCGGGATAGTCGGCCTGCTGCTGTTCGTCGTCGCGGTCGCGACGACCGTGCGTGACGGCGTGCTGACCTGGCTGCGTGACGTCGACGGCCGAATAGCCGCGCTCGGGCTCGCCTGCTTCGGCGCCCTGCTCGGGCTGATCACGAAGGGCATGTTCGAGTCGATCTTCGAGAAGTACCGGCTCGCCCTGGTGATAGGCGCGCTCGTCGGGCTCTCGCTGAGCGTCTCCGCCGCGCGGCGCACCGCCCCGGCGACCGCGCCGCGGCGCCTCCCGCTCGACTTCTCCGATCCCCGACGCGAGGCGCTGGTCCGGTGACCCCCGGCGACATCTCACGCGCGCTGCGGCGCTTCTGGCCGCTCTCGCTCGGCGTCCTGGCGCTGTTCATCGCGCTCGGCGCGGCCGCCGCGCTGCTGCCGACGAAGAAGTACACCGCCAGCGCGCTGATGTTCGTGCAGCCGACGAACATCCAGTCGCCGAACTTCAGCACCGGCACGCTCGACCTGCTGCTGCCGACGGTCGTCCAGCAGGTCTCGACGCGCCGCTTCACCGACGCCGTGCGCGGCAGCAGCTCGCGCCCGCTCGGCGACACGTCGCTGACCGCCACGGCCGAGCCGGGCACCGGCGTGCTGAAGATCACCGCCGAGAGCACCGATCCGCAGGCCGCCGCCGTCGCCGCCAACGTCGCGACCGCCGAGCTGCGCGTCAACCCGATCTCGACCGCGATCAGATACTCCGTGCTCGACCCAGCGGTCGCGCCGACGGCGCCGTCGAGCCCGAAGCGGGGGCCGATCCTGGTCGGCTGCCTCGTGCTCGGCCTGATCGCCGCGATCTTCGCCGCCCTCGTCGCCGACTCGCTGCGCAAGCGCGTCTCCGGCGCGGAGGCCGTGCGCCAGGGCTTCGGCCTCACGGTGCTCGGCGAGATCACGCGCAGCCGCCGCGTCCGCCAGCAGCCGAGGGCGCTGTTTCGCGACATGAAGTCGCGCGAGGTCGCCGAGGAGTACCAGCGCCTGCGCACCAACTTCGAGCTGCTGTCCGGCGACGTCCACACCGTCGCGGTGACGTCGTGGGCGCAGGGCGAGGGCAAGACGACGGTCGTGGCGAACCTCGGCTGGCTGCTGGCCTCGATGGGCCGCCAGGTGACGATCGTCGACTTCGACCTGCGGCGCCCGTCGGTCCACATGCCGTTCGGCCTCGACGTGCGCGACGGCGTCGCGGACGTCGCCGACATCGCGGACGGCGGCGCGCGCGGCTCGCACACGTCGGTGCGGCCGAAGGCGACCGCCCAGCCCGGCCTCGAGATCCTCACCGGCGGCGCGCTCACCGACCAGCCCGCGCGCGTGATCGAGAACGCCTACCCGCTGATCGTCGAGACCTTCCCGGACCGGCTGCTGCTGATCGACACGCCGCCGCTGCAGGCGGCCGAGACGGCGCTGATCGCCTCGATGGTCGACGCGCTCGTCATCGTGATCGACGTGCGCCGCCGCGAGCCGTCCGAGCTGGAGGCGCTGCTGCAGGTGCTGAAGCTGACGCAGACGCGGATCCTCGGCGTCGTGCTCAACCAGGTCCGCGGCAGCTCGCGCCAGCGCCAGATCTCCGACTACTACGCGCGCCCGGCCCAGAGCCAGACGCCGGAGCGGCCCGCCTCGTGGTGAGCCGCCGCGGGCGCTGACGCCCGCCGCTTCGCAGCCCGCTTCGCTCCGCCCCGCTCCTAGGAGCGCGCGAAGAAGTTCCAGTAGCTGCCCAGCTCGAAGACCTCCTCGAGCTGGTCGCGGCTGTAGGGGCCGCCGCCGTCCATGTCGAAGATCCGCAGGCCGGCGCGGTCGGCCAACAGCGCGTGGACGTCGCCCGGGGTCGTCCCGTACGCGGGCGCGCCGCCCTTGCCGTGCTCGAAGACGACGAGCGGCTTGTGACGCTCCAGCATCTCGATCGCGCCGGCCAGCACGCCGCCCTCGGCGCCCTCGACGTCGATCTTCACGAACGCCGGCACAAAGCCTTCGGGCAGCTCGTCGTCGAGCCGCTCGATCCGCACGCGGATCTGCTCCAGCTCCTCCTGCCCCGGATACGTGCGCTGCTTCAGGCCGCTGTAGCCGGAGTGGCTCTTGACGTGCGTGAAGTCGGCCTCGCCCTGTTCGTCGGCGAGGGCGGCGCAGCGCACGTCGACGGCCGGGAAGCGGCGTCTGAGGTCGGCCGCGAGGCCGGGGATCGGCTCGTAGGCGATGTGTCTGCCCGCGGGCGCGACGCGCATGATCTCCTGCAGCACGCGGCCCTCGTTGGCGCCGATGTCGATCGCGCTCGCGTCGGCGGCGAGCGCGGCGCTGACGAGCAGCTCGAGCGCTTCGTTGTCGCGCCGGTCCCGTCTGGCGTATCTCGACTCGACGAGTCGGGCCGCGCGGCGCGCCTGGGGCGCGAACGGGGATCTCAGCACGAGGCGCCGGGCGGCCGCCCGGGCCGCCTCCAGCGAGGAGGTCATTGACGGCCGGTCGCTCATCGCCGCAAGGATACCTGTGGGCACCCGTGGAAATGCGCGAACGGCCGCGTGACAGCGATCAGGCCGGAACTAGGAGCGCTTGGAGTCGGAGCGCTTGCTGCTCGAGCGCTTGGTGCTCGAGCGCTTCGCCTGCGGCTTGGAGGCGGAGCGGGCGCGGGCCGCCTTGCTGCTCTTGGAGGACGACTTGCTGTTGCGCGAGTTGTTGTTGCGCCCCTTCGACGACTTCGTGCTTCTGGAGCTTCTCGAGCTTCTCGACGGCGCGCTGGGTCTCGCGGGCGTGGTCGGCGTGCTCGGTCTCGCGGGCGTCGTGGGGGTCGTCGGCGTGGTGGGCGTCGTCGGCGTCGTCGGTCTCGTGGGGGTCGTCGGCGTCGTGGGGGTCGTCGGCGTCGTGGGGGTCGTCGGCGTCGTCGGCGGGGCGGGCGTCGTCGGCGTAGTCGGCGGGGCGGGCGTCGTCGGCGTAGTCGGCGGGGCGGGCGTCGTCGGCGTCGTCGGCGGGGTGGGCGTCGTCGGAGTCGTCGGCGTGGTCGGCGTCGTGTCGGCGCCGGCGCCGAACAGCGTCTTGAAGCGCGCGGCGGACTGCGGGAACTCGCCGCCCATCAGGGAGTGCTCACCGTCGGGCGCGTCGAACTCGAAGTAGATGTGGTACGCGACGTTGTTGGCGGCGAACCAGTCGTTCATCTCCTGGATGAAGAGCGGTGCATCGCCGCCACCGTAGCCGTCGGGACGGGTCGAGACGCCCCATTCCGGGAAGGTCATCGGCTTGTTGTGCGCGGCGGCGAAGTCACGGTGCCAGGCGAGGCCGAACTTCTGGTCGCGGTTGGAGCTCCAACGCGACGCGGCAACCTTGCGATCGGCGATCCAGCTGGCGTCGTAGTAGTCCATGCCGATGTAGTCGACGTACTCGTCGCCCGGGTAGGCGGCCGACGGATCGAGCGGCTTGCCGCCGACGGAGGA
Source organism: Conexibacter sp. CPCC 206217 (assembly GCF_030646165.1). Taxonomy (GTDB): domain Bacteria; phylum Actinomycetota; class Thermoleophilia; order Solirubrobacterales; family Solirubrobacteraceae; genus Conexibacter. The sequence continues at coordinate 160,970 of NZ_JAUTDO010000002.1, forward strand.
GCTGCCGCAGTTCATCGTGAAGTCGAACTTCAGGCCCGGTGCGACCGCGCGCATCGAGGTGACGATGTTGCGCCAGTAGGAGGCGTAGTTGGCCGTGCCGTTCTTGATCGACCAGCTGTACCAGTCGCCGTTCATCTCCCAGCCGAGGCGCAGCGTCGCGCTGCTCTGGCCCTTGGCGACGAGCGTCTGCGCCAGCTTGGTCCAGTGGGAGTTGTAGGCGCCGGTCGCGCCCTGGGCGAGCGTGGCGCCGGAGTCCGGCAGCATCGGGATCGAGAAGACCATTCTGTAGCTGGAGCCGGCCCACTGACCGATGAACCAGTCCGGCTTCTCGATGTCGGTCCAGCTGGCGCCCGAGATGAAGTCCATCGCGTAGGTCGGCTTGCGGCCGAGCCAGTTGGAGAAGCGATCTGCCCCGGCCTTGTTTCCTCCACCTGCGTACACACCAAGCGTTCCAGCCGGAGAAGCGGCGTTCGCGGCTGTAGCACTCAACGCGCTGATGCCGATCGCGCAGACCAGCAGCAGGATGACGGTGCGGGCGGCCGAGCGGATGCTGCGGCGGCGGGCGGTGGAGGACTTCTGAACCAGGGATCGCATGTCCCCTGGTGTCGGACCCGACCCGTGCTCTCACGGTGGATCTGGACGATCTCTGGACGTATGACTGACAGTGCCAAATCGCCGTTTCTGGACGTTCGTTCTAGTCGCCGCGGGGCGGCTTTGCCGCCGCGCGGGCCCTCGAAAACGAGGGTCAGAGCGCCAAAAAGCGGACCGTGCACCCTCCGTCGAGACAGGTTCCCGAGCGCGTTTCTGCCGATCGACTCCGGCCAGGCACCCCCGCAACGCGTGACGGGAACCGTTTAAGGCTGCTTCCTTCCGGACCTGACCTGGTTCGCGGGCCGTCACCGCGCGGGACCCGGCCATCAACGTCTTCGTACAGCACGCTGGCCTCGGGAGCCGGTGTCCCTCGGGAGGGAATTCAGCTCTGCTAGAGCGGATTGCAGATACAGGGCACCGCTACCTCCCCGCCTAGCACGGTCCGCGGGGGATCATACCTGCGGGTGGAGGCGCGGGGGCTACGGTGCCGCCGTGACCGGGCGCCGGGCGGGCGGACGGCGCCGAACGGCCGGCGGGCGCCGCGGCTCAGCGCGTTCCGACAGCGCCCGCGCCGACATGCGCGAGCGTCTTGAGGAGTCCCTCGGCGAGCGGCACGCGCGGCTCCCAGCCCAACTGCTCGCGCGCGCGAGTGACGTCGAGGCAACTGCGACCGACCTCGCCGGCGCGCGGCGGCTCAAAGCGCGGCGTGAACGCAGCCGCGTCGTCGCCGAGGCCGCGCACGACCTCGACCAGATCCAGCACGGAGGTCTCGACGCCCGTGCCGACGTTCCAGGGGCCGGCGGCATCGGCGCCGGCTGCCGTCAGGTTCGCGCGCACGACGTCCTCGACATAGACGTAGTCGCGCGTCTGCCGCCCGTCGCCGAAGACGGTCGGCTGCCCGCCGCTGGCGAGCTTGCCGCAGAAGATCGCGATCACGCCGCCCTCGCCGAGCGGGTCCTGGCGCGGGCCGTAGACGTTGGAGTAGCGCAGCACGGCCGTGGAGAGGCCGCGCAACGACGTGAACAGCCGCGCGTAGCCCTCCCCCGCGTATTTCGCCTGCCCGTACGGCGACAGCGGGCGGATCGGCGCGTCCTCGGGCGTCGGGACCGTGTCGGCCTCGCCGTAGATCGCGCCGCCGGTGGAGGAGAGCACGACGCGGCGCGCACCGGCCACCCGCGCCGCCTCCAGCACGTTGACGGTCCCCTCGACGTTGATGCGCGCGTCGGCGGCCGGATCGGCGACCGAGCGGCGCACGTCGATCTGCGCGGCGAGGTGGAAGACGACATCCGGTCTAGCGGCCGCGAACGCCGCGTTCAGCTCGTCCGCCGCGACGATGTCCAGTCGCAGCAGCGTCGCACCCGCGGCGAGCGCTGCCGTCAGGTTCTCGCTGCGACCGGTCGAGAGGTCGTCGACGACGGTGACACGGTCCCCGCGCGCGAGCAGCGCATCGACGATGTTGGAGCCGATGAAGCCGGCCCCGCCGGTCACGAGAGCATGCACGCCGTGGAGGCTAGAGGACCACGGCGCGCCACGCCACCGTCGGCCGTCACGTACAATCCCGCACAGAGGGCGCGTAGCTCAGTGGGAGAGCGCTCGCTTCACACGCGAGAGGTCGGTGGTTCGAAACCACCCGCGCCCATCAGTGCAGAGGGCCCGCCGATGGCGGGCCTTCTGCGTTCGTCGGGCCAGACCGCCGCCCAGCGGGCGCGGCAGGCTCAGCGCCGGCGCGCGAGCTGCAGGGTCTTCGTCGTCGTGGCGCTGCCGGCGGTCGCGGTCGCGGTTATGCGCAGGGCACGACCGGCGGCGACCAGTTGACGGCCGCGGCGCGTGAGTCTGACCGTCAGGGTGCGCGTCGCGGGGGCGCTGAAGGACGCGCTCGCGCTGCCGAGCTGGACCGGCGCACGCACGCCGCGCACGAGCGTGGTCAGCAGCACGCGGACGCTGCCGCGACCGCCGTCCAGCCGCGTCGGCATCCGCAGGCCGACGCCCCGCGGCGCGCGCGTCAGGCGCACGACGGTCGCGCGCACGGCGGCGGAGCGCTTGCCTGCACCCGGGAGCGGCTGCGGGGCCGGCGGCGCCGGGGCGACCGGCGGAAGCGGGTCGGTCGGCGGAAGCGGTTCGGCCGGCGGCGCAGGCGGGGGGTCGTACGGCGGGATCGGATCGTCCGGCTCGCCGGACTCGAACGGCCAGTCGGCGCTCGGTGTCGCGTCGCCGAGCAGGATCGGCGACCCGCCGGCCGCAGCGTCGGTGTCGAGCTGCAGCTCGGCGAAGCGGTCGGCGGCGGCGAGCGCCCGCGTCGGGCGGATCGTCACCGCGCAGCTCTGGCCGGGCACCAGGCTCGCGCGGGTGCAGCCGTCGGCGATCAGCTCGAAGGCGCCCGCGTCGGCACCGCTGAGCCTGACGCCGGCGATCGCGAGCGGCGCGCTGCCGCTGCTGGTGAGGCTGACCGTGCGCGACGTGGCGGCAGCGCCGCGGTCCCAGCGCAGCATCGGCGCGTCGGCCGTCGCGACGGCGGCCCAGCCGATCGTCGCGTCGATCCACGGACGGAACGCCACGATGCGGCCGTAGATGCCCGGGTAGCCGGCCTCGGCGCAGCCGTAGCCGGTGCTGACGTCGCCGACCAGCAGCGGCCGGCCGGCCGCGTCGGTGACCGTCAACGGACCGCCGCTGTCACCCTGGCAGGAGTCGATCCCGCCTCTGACGAGGTCGCCGGCGCAGAGCTGCGAGCTGGCAGCGAAGAAGTCCCCGTAGACGTTCGCGCAGTCGGCGTCGGCGACGAGCGGCACGTCGACCTCACGCGCGTCGAGCGGGTAGTCGTCCCCGGTCGTGCTGACGTTTCCCCAGCCGGCGACGTGCGCGATCGCGCCCGGCGTCGTCCACAGCGACGCCAGCGACGGCGCCGCCAGCGCCGTCGCGGGCGCGCCGATCGGGCTCGCCAGCCGCAGCAGCGCGACATCCCAGAGCGACGAGTCCGGATCCCAGCCGGGGTTCACGGAGATCGCCTCGACGGCGATGCGCGTGCCGAGTCCCGGCGACAGTCTCTTGGTGCCGGTCAGCACCTCGACCGCGCTCGGCAGCGTGCCGCCGTCGACGCAGTGGGCGGCCGTCAGCACCCACTCGGGCGCGACCACCGTGCCGCCGCAGAACTGCGCCGACCACGGGTCGGGCACGTCGCTCTGGAGCAGCGCGACCAGCGACGGCCAGCTCGACGCGGCGACCTGCGTGCCGCCGATGATGCGCGGCGTCGGCGCCGTGCCCTTGCCGGTCGCCGCGGCAGAGGCCGCCGCACTCGCGGGCGCCGCCGCGACCGTGCCGACCAGCAGCGCTGCAACTGCCGTCCTGCCGAGGAATCCGTTCCACGTCATGCGCTTCGCTCCGTGCTCGCACGGTCGCCTCCGTAGCGACCCTCACGCCAGGATGGCAGGCGCCGATGCCGCCCGCAATACCTCAATCGGCGTCGTAGCGGACGACGTCGACGCCCGTGAAGTGGCGGCTGGGACCTTCGCTGAAGCCGGCCGCTCTGAGCCCGTCGACCGTCGCCTCGTAACCGGGATCGGCTTCCCCGTTGAGGAACGTGTGGCTCGTGACGAGGTAGATCTGTCTGTAGCCCGCCGCCGCTCTCGCGACCGCATTCTCCGTGATCGGGATGTAGTAGTCGTATCTGATCTCGTCGCCCGTGAAGCCAGCGGACGGATAGACCGGCGGCGGCGCTCTGTCGCGCGTGGAATCGCGGTCGAGGTAGAGCGCGAACGGGATCCGCACGTACGGCGGGTAGAACATCACGCCGTCGCCGGGCTGCGCGCTGTCGACGACGTAGGCGGTCGCGTGGCGCCAGTCCTCCTCCTGCCCCGTGCGGTACCAGCGCAGATCCGCCGCGAGGCTCACGACGACGATCAGGCCGACGAGGCCGAGCGCGAGTTGCCGCGCGCGGATGCGGTCGATCAGCATCGCGACCAGCAGGAGCGCCGCGGGCAGGCAGACGATGAAGTACTTCGGCACGAACAACGGGCGGATCACGACCGCGACGAGCGACATCGCCACGAGCGGGACGAGCAGCCAGCTGAGCGGCAGCGCCCAGCGCCAGACCTCGTCCGAGCGCAGCCGCGCGCCGAGCCGGCTGCGCAGCAGCAGGTAGAGCGCGACGACGACGACTGCGCCCAGCAGCACGACGGCCGCGGCCAGCGGCGGACGGTCGTGGATCTGCGTGAAGATTCTGCCGATCGGGTTGCCGGCCGCCCACTCGACGCCCGACGACGTGTTCTGCGACAGCAGGTATGCGAACGGCAGCAGCAGCACGCCGATCGCAACGGCTGCGCCGATCAGCTTGCGCCATCTCAGCCGCTCCGGCGCGACGAAGACGAGCGAGACCGCATGCGCCGCAGGCACCAGCAGCGCGAAGAAGTGGGCGTAGACGCCGAGCGCGGCGAACAGCGAGTAGGCGAGCCACAGGCCCCACGTCTGGCGGTCCAGCGCGCGCACGAACAGCAGCGTCGCGACGGTCACCAGCAGCAGGCCGAGGATGTAGCCGCGCGCCTCCTGCGCGTAGCGGATCGCGAACGGGCAGACGGCCAGCAGCAGCGCCGCGGTCAGCGCGACACGCTCGCTCGCCAGCCGCCGCGCGACGGCATAGAGCGCCCACACAGCGATGACGAAGAAGATCACCGACAGCAGGCGGATCCAGAACTCCGAGTCGCCGACCTCCATCCACCACGACAGCAGCAGGTGGTAGAGGCTCATGTTGCCTTCGCGTCTCTCGGTGACGTCGACGAAGCCGGACCACGGCAGCTTCGCGATCGTGATGCTCGTGCCCTCGTCGAGCCAGAAGCTGCGCGTGCCGAGCGCGATCACGCCCAGCACGGCGCTCAGCAGCAGGATCGGCGCGAGCAGATGGCGCTGCCAGGCGGACTGTGCAGGAGCGGACGACGTCACACGCTCATCCGCCGCCGTCACGCGCGCTTCCTACTTGCTCGGACGCGGGTTCGGGACACTCTTCGTGAAGCGCACGAGCTTGCCGTCGTAGCGCCTGCCGCGCACGGTCAGCGACGCGGTGCGACCGGTGGCGCTGCGCGTGAGTCTCACGCCGACGGGCTGCACGCGGCCGCTGCGCAACGTTCTGAGCGCGCCTCTGCCGAGGATGTGCTTACGCCCCGTGACGTCGCGCAGGGCGAGCCTGACGCCCGTCAACTGGCTCGTCGATCTCAGCTGCAGCCGCACTTGCGCGCCTGCCACCAGCGGTTGTCTGGGCGCGACGGTGACGATCAGGCCGCCGGCGGGACCGCGCGCGCCGGTCGGCCCCTGATCGCCCTTCGGACCGGGAGGACCGGCGACGCCGTTGAGTCCGTTCGTCCCGTTCGTGCCGTTGGTCCCGTCCCTGCCGTTGGTCCCGTTGGTCCCGTTGGTTCCGTCGGTGCCGTTCGTCCCGTCAGCCCCGGGCGTTCCCGGGGTGCCGGGAGCGCCTGGCGCGCCAGGGGTGCCGGGAGCACCGGGCTCACCAGGGGCGCCGGGCTCACCCGGAGCGCCGGGTTCGCCGGGGGCGCCGGGCTCACCCGGGGCACCAGGCTCACCAGGAGGACCGGGCGGTCCCACGATCGGCGGCGACATGATGAAGAAGGAGACGCTTCTGATGTCGCCGACGATCGCGTCGGGGTCGATCGCGCGGACCTCGAGCGTCTGCAGGCCGCCCGGCAGCTCCGGCGTCGTGTAGTCCGCCGGGCACGTCTGCCAGGAGGTGATGCCGACGACGCGGCACGAGAAGACCGTCGCGCCCTGCGTCGCGCTGAACGTGAACGAGGGCGTCGGATCGCTCGACAGCGCCGGGTTGGAGTCGCCGATCGTCGTGACCGGCTTGACCGCGTTGAAGCGCACGACGCGGAAGTTCTTCGAGTCGTCGACGAGCATGTCGCCGTCGGGCAGGATGTACGCGTCGCGCGGCTCGTTCAGCGCCCCGACCGTTGACCCGGCCGACGATATCGTCGCGAGGGGTCTGTCGTCGGGCCCGAACTTCTGGATCCGGTTGCTGTCGCGGTCGGCGACGTAGACGTAGCCGTACTGGTCGACGGCGATGCCGTGCGGCGTGCCGAGCTGGCCGAAGCCGGAGCCTCTCATGCCTCTCTGGCAGACCGTCGTGCACTGCTGGAACGCGGCGGTGCCGTCGATCACGCCCCAGCCGTTGGCGCGAACGAAATCGCCGTCCTCGGTGAAGCGCAGGTAGCGGTTGTTGTTGCGGTCGGTCGCGACGATGTCGCCCGTCGTCGGATCGACCGCGACCGCGCGCGGGATGTCGAACTGGCCGGGGCCGGTGCCGGTGCTGCCGAATGCGAGCAGCGGCTCGGCGTTCTTCGTCAGCACCTGCAGGCGGTTGGTGCCGGTGTCGGAGATGACGATCCGGCCGTCGGCGTAGAAGTCGAGGCCGGTCGGACCGGCGAACTGGCCGGAGCCGGTGCCCGGGATGCCGGTCTGGCAGGTCGTCGTGCAGACCTGGCGCTGGGCGGCGCCGTTCTGGACGCCCCAGCCGACCGCCGACATGAAGCGCCCGTTGGGCGCGTAGCGCGCGAGCCGGCTGTTGCCGTCGTCGGTCGCCCAGACGGTCCCGTCGGGCGCGACCTTCGTCGTGCCGACCTCGCCGATCTGCCCGGCGGCCGCGCCGCTTCTGCCGAGCTGGCAGTTGGAGGTGCAGATCTGCGCGCTTGCGCCGCCGTCGCGCACGCCCCAGCCCCAGGTGCTGATCGGGTCGCCGGTCGCGCTGAACTTGTTGATGCGGTAGCCGATCACGTCGGGGACGTAGACGTTGCCCGACGCGTCCGCGCCGAGGAAGCCGGCGACGTCCGTGAACTGACCGAGGCCGGTGCCGTAGCCGCCGAACGCGTACGCCGCGTCGTAGCGCGCCTGCGCCGAGGCGCAGGCCGCGAGCAGCGCGACTGCGGCCAGCAACGCCGTGAAGAGCACGCGCAGCGGGCGATGTCGTCCGCGGGCGGTCCGTCGCCGACGCGAGCTGGCTGGTCTGTCCGCGGCATCCATACGCAGACACGGCATTGTAGGCCACGATTGCCGCAGTCGCGCCCTCAATCGTCCTTTGTCTGGACGAACAGCGGGTCGCGAGCCGGTTTCCAGATGGACTGGCACGTTCGCGAAAGCTTCGCCATCGGGCCAAGGTGACCTGCCGCGCACTCCCGCATCATGCTTTTCATCTCCTCCTCTGAAGGGTCGGGTCCAGGCAACAGGATCCGGCCCTTCGCCCATCTTGCGGTGTGGTCCGTTGCGGGAAGTCGGAGGGATGCGTGAGGCGCGGCGGGGTCAGGTTCCGGGGCCTGACCCCGCTCGTCGCTCGCGCTCAGGCCGACCCGGTCACCGAGGGCGGGAAGCCGGGCGGGAACGGCGGCGCCTGACCGCAGCCGAGGAACGCGTCGCTGGTGACCGGCGCGATCGTGCGGAAGCTGAACTCGCCGCGCACGACCACGAGCGCGCCCGGCGGACAGGTCATCGCCTCGATGAAGCCGCGTCTCTCGGCACGTCCATGCACGCGTCTGGTCGCCGTCATGCCACCGACGGTCGCGCGAAACTGTCTCAGCGAGGTGACCATGCCGTCGGTCAACTCCTGCAGCCCGTCCGGGACCGGCAACGTGAGACGGAAGCCGTATCTGCCGCCGCGCAACTGGTCGAACGGCGCGTCGATCAACTCGCGGATCAGGACGGGGTTGTCAGCGCTGAAGTAGAACAGCATCGAGTGGCCGCCGCGGCTGTTGTAGACGTCCATTCTGAGTCTCGCGGTGACGCTGATCGCGGTGCCGAACGCCCACCCGCTGCCGATCTTCGAGCCGCGCGGGCAGGCGCGCGGCGCGCCGCGCAGCGCCGCCAGCAGTCTTGCTCTGCAACTCGGGAACCAACTGCCGTTCACGCGCGCGCCGTGCGTGAACCACAGCACGATTCTTCTCGTCGTGGCCGGGTACTGGTCGTCGATGTCGTCGCCGACGACGCGACCCTCCATCGTCAGCCGCACGTTCTGCGGGGTCGTCGGGAAACCTGTGATCGCCGGCGTCACGACGCCGCTCAGCGCGACCGACGTTCTCGCGTGCGCGGGCGCGGAGACGGCTGCGACTGCCGCGCACGTCAGCACCGGCACCAGGAGGACGACGACGCGGCCGGAATGGAAAACGCGCATGTACCGATCCTAACGTCGCACCGCAAGCCAGTGTGAGAAGCATCGATAGCTCCCGGCAATTCGCTACGCTCGCGGTGCCGGCGATCGAACACCACCCGCGGCCGAATGCGTCCCGACGAGGAGTATCGTAAGGGTGCCCTCATGGAGTGGTGGACGGGCGATGAAAGGAGCGTGACCGACGATGGCGACCTACCCGCGACGCGAAGAGCTGACCGGCCTGAGACGGTCCGAGGTGCTGAAGGCCTCGCCGCGCATGTTCGAGTCGAACCTGCTCGACAGGCTGTCGCGCGTGCACTGGAGCGTGCCGGCCTTCATCTTCGGTCCCGCGATCGCGATCGCGCTCGTGCTGTCGTTCCAGCAGATGGCCGTGTGGCAGGTCCCGCTGTTCGCCGTCGGCGGCTACGTCTTCTGGACGCTGACCGAGTACTGGCTGCACCGGATCGTCTTCCACTTCGAGCCCGAGGAGGGCGTCGGGGCGCGGCTGCACTGGATCATCCACGGCGTCCACCACGACCACCCCAACGATCCGCTGCGGCTCGTGATGCCGCCGTCGGTCAGCGTGCCGCTCGCCGCGCTCTTCTTCGCGCTGTTCGTGGTCGTGCTCGGCCAGCCCGACGCGTACGCCGCGTCGGCCGGCTTCTGGAGCGGCTACCTCTTCTACGACCTGACGCATTACTACCTCCATCACCTGCCCGGCGGCCGCAAGCCGACGGCGTGGCTGCCACGCAAGCTGCACGAGGCGCACATGCGTCATCACTTCAAGGAGCACGACAAGGGCTACGGCGTCAGCGCGCCGTTCTGGGACCACGTTTTCGGCACCGCTACCGGAGCTTCACGGCGGATTCCAACAAAGTGATAGCGCCTGTCGTACGACAGGCGCCATCGCCCCTTTCTTTTTCCGGTTCACGGTCTAGCGTGGGCGCGTGCACACGACGACCGTCCGTTTCTCGGGCGAGACCTGGACCCAGCTGAAGGAGGTGTGCGAGCGGGATGGCATCGCCACCGCTCAGTACATCCGCGAGGCGACGATCGCGCGACTCGCGCAGAGCGCGAGGCTGCCCCAGGTCGAGCGTCAGGACCGCGAACTGGACGAGCTGCGAGGACGCGTCGAGCGGATCGAGCGCGCGCTCCAGCGCCGCATCCCTCGTTGATCGATGGCGTCGGTCGTACGACGTGCGCCATCGCCGTTGGCGACGCTCCGGAAGTGAAGTAGCTTCGCGGTCGTCGTGGCGCTCGGCCGTGGCTCGCGGCGACGCGAAGCCACTGCCCGCCGTCTCCCCCACGGCGGGTGCCGACCGAGCGCAGCGACCGCCATGCTGTGGCACTCCGGCTCCGATCTCCCCTATGAGGAGCCGGAGTGCCGGCGGCACGGCTTGGCTCCGGATGGAGGCTGGCTCAGGTATGACCAAGCTGCTCTTGGATCACGCGTCCCGCCGCAGGAACGACAGCCGCACGTAGCGGTCGTTGACGCTCACGCGCGAGAACGCGAGCGGCTCGTGGTCGCGTGAGAAGTGCGTCTCGACGAGTTCCACGTAGGCCTCGCCCGGCGCCAGCCCGAGACCGGTCGGATCGGTCTCGCCGGCGACGCGCGGGACCAGCTCCGCGGTCGCGTAGTCGACGGGGGCGATGCAGTTGAGCGCGACGAACGTGAAGGTCGAGTCGGCCTCGCGGATCTCGGCCGGAACGACTCTGAGGCACTCCAGCGGGATCGCGTCGCTGACGCGGATGACCGGCTCGCCGCCAGCGCGCAACAGCCGCCGCACCAGCAGGCAGGCGGTGTCGGGCTCGACCCCGAGCGGTTCGACGGCGGCAGCGGGAACGGTCGCGAAGCGCTGCTCCTGCGGGTCGACCGACGGCTCGTGCCCGCACTGCGCGATCAGCGCTGTGAACGGGATCAGGCGGTTCAGGCGCATCGTCGACCGCAGCAGGTGCGCGTTGACGAACGTGCCGCGGCCGCGGCGGCGCGAGACGACGCCGTCGGCCTCGAGGCTCGTCAGCGCCGCGCGCAGCGTCGTGCGGCTGACGCCGACCTGCTCCGACAGCTCCGCCTCCGGCGGCAGCCGGCCGCCCGGGAACGCGTCCGACTGGATCGCCTCCAGCAGCGCGTCGCGGGCGCGCTCGGAGAGCGGACGGTTCGCAAGTCGCTGGACACGATCCGCCATTGGTCATACCTTATACCAATGCCCGGGCGACCGACGGACCTCCTCTCGCAGGCGCTCGCGGCGCTGGAGCGCGCCGAGGCGCCCGCGCAGGCCGGCGCCTGGATCACGCTCGCGACGCCTGATCAGCTGCGCGCCCGCGTGGCAGAGCTGACTGCGGCCGCCGCGCGCGGCTCTGTCGCCCCAGCGGGCTCGGCCGCCCTGGCCGGCTCGGTCGCCCCAGCCACCCCGGCCGATCTGCCGCTGCTGGGCGTGACGTTCGGCGTCAAGGACAACATCGACGTCGCCGGCTGGACGACGACGGCGGCCTGCCCGGACTACGCATACCTCGCCGCGCGTACGGCGCCGGCGGTGCAGCGGATGCTCGACGCGGGCGCGATCCTGATCGGCAAGACGAACCTCGACCAGTTCGCGACCGGCCTCGTCGGCACCCGCTCCCCGTACGGAACGCCGCGCAACGTGATCGATCCCCGGCTGGTCCCGGGCGGCTCCAGCTCCGGCTCGGGAATCGCGGTCGCTGGCGGCGCGGTCGACGTCGCGCTCGGCACCGACACGGCCGGCTCCGGCCGCGTACCGGCCGCGCTGAACGGCATCGTCGGCCTGAAGCCGACCGCCGGCCTCGTCTCCACCAGCGGCGTCGTCCCCGCCTGCCGCTCGCTCGACTGCGTCTCCGTCTTCGCGCGCGACGTGCGCGACGCCGCGCGGGTGCTGGCGGTGATCGAAGGCTTCGACGCGGAGGATCCGTTCAGTCGGGAGGGACCGGTTGAAGCCTTCGGCTCTGTCGATCATCCGCGCGTCGGCGTCCCCGGTCTCACACCCGACGCATTCGCCGGCGACCGCGAGGCGCAGGCCGCGTTCGACGCCGCGTGCGACCTGCTCGCCGCGCGCGGCGCGATCCTGGTTCCGGTCGACGCCGCGCCGTTCCTGCGCGCCGGTGAGCTGCTCTACGACGGCCCGTGGGTCGCGGAGCGGGCCGCGGGCGTCGGCGCGTTCGTGCGCGAGCAGTCGGACGCCGTGCTGCCGGTGACGCGCGAACTGATCCTGCGCGGCTTCGGCCCGAGCGCGGTCGCGGCCTTCGAGGGCCGTTACGAACTGGAGCGGCTGCGCGCGCGCACGCGTGCGACGTTCGCCGCGAACTGGCTCGACGCGATCGCCCTCCCGACGATCCCGACGCTCGTGACGCTGGAGCAGGACGCCGCCGACCCGATCGGCCGCAACGCCCTGCTCGGCCGCTTCACCCACTGCGGCAACCTGCTCGACCTCTCCGCGCTCGCCCTCCCCGCCCCGGCACGTGCCGACGGCGGCCCGTCGAGCCTGATGCTGCTCGGCGAGGCGTTCTCAGATCGGGTGCTGCTGGGGATCGGCTCTCGCTTCGCGGGCGAGCAGCCACGGCCCGCCGACATGTCCGCGGCTCCGACTGCGGCCATCTCGGACACAGCCGCGCAGGCCGCGGCCGAGACCGCTTCGGCGCCGTCAGCAGCGGCTTCGCACACCGCCACCACAATCGAACTGCTCGTCGTCGGCGCGCACATGTCCGGCATGCCGCTGGAGCCGCAGCTGCGCGACCTCGGCGGCCGCCCGCTCGGCGCGGCCCGGACAGCTGCCGGCTACCGCATGCTCGCGCTCGCTCATCTCACGCCGCCGCGCCCGGGCCTGGTCGCCGACCCGTCCGGTGCGGGCGGCCTCGCCGGCGAGCTGTGGGCGCTGCCGCCAGCCGGCCTCGGCCGCCTGCTGACGCTGCTCGCGTTCCCGCTCTCGCTCGGCCCCGTCGAACTCGACGACGGTCGCCTCGTCACCGGCTTCCTCTGCTCCCCCCACGCCCTCCCCGACGCGCCGGACATCACGGCCCATGGGGGCTGGCGGGCGTATCTGCCCAATGCCGTCGGACTTGACCGGCATGCGAGCTCACTAGATTCTACGTCTTGAGCACCACGCGATCGTCAAGCACCAGCAAGTCGATCTCCATCTCGATGAAGTCCGCGAGGGCATCATCCGGCGTCTCGACAAGCGGCTCATTCCTGCGATTAAACGATGTGTTCAACAACAGCGGGATGCCAGTCCGTCCCAGGTATCTGCACAGAATCTCGTAGCAAAACGGCTCCTGCGCGCGATTGACTGTCTGAACCCGCGCCGATCCGTCGACATGTACGCCTGACGGTATCGCCGGTTGCATCTCACCGCGGACCGGGACGGCCCTCGCCATGTATGGACTCGGTTTATCGAGCATAAAATAGCGAGCTGCATGTTCTTCCATCACGATCGGTGCGATCGGCCTGTACCACTCACGGTCTTTCACGCGTGAGTTCAGGTGCGCTCTCATCCATTCGAACCGCGCATCCGCGATGATGCTTCGATGGCCGAGCGCTCGGGGCCCGATCTCCGATTGTCCCTGCCAGAGGGCGACGACTCTCCCTGCCTCGAGCGCGTCCACAATGGTCTCGACGAGGATCGGGACTATCAGTCGCTCGTGACGGACCTGCCCGGCATGGCGCCCCAATGCTCTGTCGATCTCTGCCGGTTGATATCTCGGACCGAGGTAAGGACTGAGGGCGCGGCGTCTCGCCCCTCCCCCCTCCTGTGCAATCCGCAGGAGGAGCTTCCCGAGCGCCTGCCCATCGTCCGCCGGCACCGGCCCTATATGCACATCCTCGAATATCCCGGTAGATGCGATTCGCTGGTTGGCGACGCAGTTGAGCGCAACGCCGCCTGAGAGACACAATCGCGACGCACCGGTGAGCTTCTGCGCACGACACGCGAGCCCGCAGATCATCTCCTCGAGCAGCACCTGCCCTGCGAACGCGGTGTCCATGTCAATCTGGGAAACCGGAGCATCAGCAGGGCGCAGGGGCTGACCCCGAATCTTGATCACCTCTTCCCACAAATCACAGACGTCGTCCGGCTGAGGCGGCCATTCGAAGTACTCCGGACCGAACGTGTGCCCGAGGACAGCCAGCACGAACGCGGGGTCGATCACATAGGTGCCATCGTCGGCGGCGTACACCCGTTCGCGTAACCACTCCAAGAAGTCAGAGGGGCGACCATACGCGGCCAGAGCCATCGTCTTGCCCTCGTCGTAGAGCCCCTTCATCCCTGCCAGCGCACCAATCGATGAGTAGAAGTGTCCCAGCGACTGCCCTGCGAACGTCTCGCTTGTCGGGTGGTGTTCCTCGATGAAGGCGACCGCCCCGCCCGCACCGGCCCAGATGGATGTCGAACTCAGATGGCCATCTCGATGGCCTTGTCCATCCATCACAAGCACGGCTGTACTGTCCCACCCAGACGAGAAGTAGGCACTTGCCGCATGAAACAGGTGATGGTCCTGATGTACAAGACCATTTGCCGCGTCCACGAAGTGGTCCCCAGCACCTCCGAGCGACGATGCGTAAAGCGGGTTCTGCGCAATCCAGTCATACGCGAGGCGAGAGTTCCAACTGTGCTTGTACCGATCCCCGACTCGTTCGGCAGCAAGAGCGACAATTTCTCCTGCCAAAGTTCGCAACGCGACGCCTCCGTCGTGCCATGTCGAGGCATGCCCTTCCACGATTGCCCCCAACCCCTGCCCCTCGTTTCCTCGTTTGTCAGCGGATTCGCTTGCGCAGCCTAGAAATCACGTCAAGATCCGATTGCTTGATCTGGATTGTAGTCAGCGCTTCGGCGTTGCTGTCAAGCACCGTGCTGGAACCATCTGGAAAGAAGATACCGCTCTGCCCCAGGTACTGCGTGTGGTCGGTCGGTTCAGATCCACTGCGATTACAGAACACGCTGACCGCTTGGTTCTCCAGTGCTCGCGCCTTATGGATCGCAGGCAGGAAGTCGACACTGACTGTCGATGGCCCCAAGATGAACTGCGCCCCGTCGCGCGCAGCCGAGTGCACCGGCTCAGGATCGATGATGTCCATGCAGATCTGCACGCTGCATTTCAGTCCTTGAAGCTCAATGAGATTGTGAGCATCGACACCAACGTGAAACTTGTCGTTCTCCCATTGAAAAAGTTTGACCTTGTCGTACACGGTCGAGAAACACCCGCCGTCGATCAGAACCGCACTGTTGTGTGTCTCCCTTTCGTTCCGAATCGGAAGACTCCCCACCAAGCTAAGTCGGTTCCGCCGTGACAGGTCGCAGAGAGGACCGAGAAACCGCTCCAACTCTTGCTCGGTTCGAAAGAAAAGCGGATGGTTGCTGTAGCTGCCGAGAAACAGCTCCGGTAACACGATCAGGGCGTCGCTCACGCCGGCCAGCGACTGGACGATGAACTTGAGGTTCTGCGCCGGTTTCCGTGTCTGCGGAGCGAACTGCAACAAACCGAGCGTGATCGAGCCGCTCCGACGCGGCGCAGGCCCAGATGACCGATGGTCCCCTCTCCCCGCCGGCCGCGACAGCGCCCCATTGGCCATCGCGTCGTGATATCCCGACGCTACTTTGTGCATATAGCTACTAGGTACCCTGTCGAGAGCCGTTCCAACGCCAAGTCCGGCGCTAGCACCGGGCCTGAGAAGCGTACTCGTGCTCCCGCCTGCTGCGTGCCGCACCATCAGCCGACGGCCGCTGTTTCCGGACTTTCTCATCCGAGTCCGCGGTCCGAGCAGCATTACAGTACGGAGAGGGAGGGATTCGAACCCTCGGACGAAGTTACCCCCGTCACACGATTTCCAGTCGTGCCCGTTCAGCCGCTCCGGCACCTCTCCAGGCAAGTCGTACGGCGACGGTGAAGGGTACAGGGACGTCGCCGGCGGTGTGGCCCCGGTCAGCGGGGACCGGGGATCACAGCTGCCAGGCGCCGCCGCGCAGAACCGGGACGCGCTCGCCGGCGGCGGTGACGCCCGTCACGTCGACGTCGTCGCCGCCGATCATGAAGTCGATGTGGATCAGGCTGTTGTTGACGCGCACGACGTCGGGCTCGTCGACGGCGAAGTCGAAACCGCGGCCGAGCGCGATGTGGCTGGCGGCGTTCTCGTCCAGCAGCGTGTCGTAGAAGACCGTCCCGAGCGGGCCGATGCGACCGTCGCGGTCGACCAGCGCCAGCTCGCCCAGGCGCGTGCCGCCGTCGTCGTGGGAGGTCATCTCGCGCAGCGTCTCGGCGCCCTGCTCGGCGTCGATCTCGACCGCGCGGCCGCCCTCGAAGCGCACGGTCAGCCCGCGCACCGTCGCGCCGCCGATCAGCAGCGGCTTGGTCGAGCGCACGACCCCGTCCGCACGCAGCGGGTCCGGCGTCGTGAAGACCTCTTCGGACGGCAGATTGGGCGCGTGAGGGATCCCGTCGACGGTCTCGAACGCGGCGCTGATCCATCTGCTGCTGGGCAGCAGGCCGATCGTCAGGTCCGTCCCCGGTCCCTCGAAGTGGATCGCGTCGAAGCGCGCCGCCGTGAGCCGCTCGGTGACGCCGACGAGCGTCGCCATCCGCTCCCTCCAGGCGACGACCGGGTCGTCCTCGTCGAGGCGGCAGACGTGGACGATCTCCTCCCACAGCTTCGCCAGCGCCGCCTCCGGCTCCAACTGCGGGTGCACCAGCGCGGCCCAGCCGGGCGTCGGGCAGGGGCCGATCGTCCAATTGGTCGTGCGGTCGTTGACGACCTTGCCGGCCTCGCGCAGCGCCTGCGACTTGTCTCTGCCGACGCGCGCGGGGTCGAGGTCCTCCAGCAGGCCGGGCTCGACCGGGCCGGTCAGCGCGATCCGCGCGGCGCGCGCGTCGCCGAGTCTGAGGATCCGCTCGCCGAACCACGACGGGACCGTCTCCAGCGCCTCGTCGCTGCCGAACTCGAGCCGCGCGCGGCGCACGTGCATGTCGGCGTAGGTGACCTCGACGTAGGTCGCGCCGTGTCTGTAGGCGCTCGCCGCGACGGCGCGCGTCAACGGCTCCTTGCCGATCTCGGAGCTGACCGCGACCAGCTGGCCCGGCTGCACGTTCGCGCCGAAGCCGACGAGCAGGTCGGCGAGGCGCTGAAGCGTCGTTGCGTCGGACATCGGCGAACTACCTCCGGACGGCTATCTGGACTCGGGCACGTCGCAGCCGGCGGCGCTCACGAGATCTCTGACCTGCTGGGTGAGTCTCGGGTCTCTGTGGTCCTTGTCCTCTTTCGGGTAGTCGTCCTCGTTGGTGAGGAAGTCACTCGGGTAGAGGCCGCTGCAGAGGCGCGCCAGCTCGTGGTCGTCGTAGTCTCCGGCAGCTCTGATCAGCTGCACGCGCGCGTCGCGCTGCTCGGAGGTGAGTTCGGCTTCTGTGCCGTACGTGCAACCGCCGATCGCGAGCGTCGCGAGCAGTGCGAGAGGGAGGACGCGTCGAGCCATCGCGGGGAACGCTACCGATCCCGCGCGGTCGCGGCGCTCACGTGCGCCCCCGCGAGGCCTTAGTCTCCCGCGCATGGATCCGGATGCCGTCGAGATCCGCGTGCTCGGCTGCCTCATCGAGAAGCAGCGGACCACGCCGGACGCCTATCCCCTCTCGCTCAACGCGCTGCGCCTCGCCTGCAACCAGTCGACCAACCGCGACCCCGTCGTGCAGTACGACGAAGGAGTCATCCGCGACGCGCTGCAGCACCTCTATCGCCGCGGCTGGACGCGCCTGACGACCGGTCACGGCAGCCGCGCGGCGAAGTACCGCCACCTGCTGGACGAGACGCTCCATCTCAGAGGCAACGAGATCTCGGTCCTCGCGGTGCTGATGCTGCGCGGGCCGCAGACGCCCGGCGAGCTGAAGCAGCGGGCCGAGCGGATGCACCACTTCGACGACCTCGGAGCCGTGCAGGCGACGCTCGAGCAGCTGATCGAGCGCGGCCACGTCGCGCGGCTGGAGCGGCGCCCGGGACAGAAGGAGGAGCGCTACATGCAGCTGCTCGGGGGCGATCAGGACGAGACGATCGCGACCGGGCCGGCAGCGGTGCGGCCGGTGGCGGCGGCGCCGGCGTCCGCCGCTGCGACGCACAGCGGTGCGCCCGTCCCCGCCGCGGCCGGCGCCGGCGCACCCGCTCCGCGACCGGCCGCGGCCCCGTCGATCCCGGTCCCCGACGCGGCCAGCCGGCTGATCAGACTGGAACGCGAGGTCGCGGACCTGCTCGTCAGCGGCGATCGGCTCGCGCGGCTCGAGCGCGACGTCGCCGAACTGCGCGGCGGCGGCGAGCGGATCGCGCAGCTCGAACGCGAACTGGCCGAGCTGCGCGAGCAGCTGGCGACGTTGCGGGCGGCGCTGGGCGAGTAGGCGCAGTCGTCTGCTGGTCGTGCAGACCAGCGATCGACCGCTGCTCACCGGGCGCGCCCGTGCGCCCACCGGCCCCGGGCCGACCCGATCGCTAGCCTGCTGGCGTGGCCGACGACGACCGCCCAGCAAGAAGACCGCGCCCCGCCCGTCCACCGCGGCGAGCGCTGCCGCACAGTCCGCCGCGCGCCTCGCATGCGGCGCGGGCGCCCGTGCGCCCGCGCAGAGCGCCGCAACCGGTCTCCCCGCGCGCGCGGATCATCGCGCTGTCCGCGCTCGGCCTCGGCGTCGTGCTGATCCTCGCGCTGACCGCCGTCGTGCTGCTGAGCGGTCGCCGGGATCCGCCCTCGAAGCGGCTCGACGCGTTCCTGACCGAGTGGAGATTGGGCGCCGACGGCGGCGCCGCGAGACTGACCGACTCGCCCGTGCGCGCATCCGCGGCGCTGGAGGCCAACCGCGCCGGGCTCGACGGCGCGAGGCTGGTCGCCGAGCGCGTCGGCGACGTCACCGAGCAGGGCGACGGCGCGACCGGGCGCGTGAGACTGACGTGGGACGTGCCGGAGATCGGCCCGTTCAGCTACACGACGAACGTGCGCCTGCGCGACGCCGGCGACGACGGCTGGCTCGTGCGCTGGGCGCCGACGGTCGTCAATCCGCAGCTGCGTCCGGGTCAGCGCCTCGGCACCGTGCGCACGCCGCAGAGACGCGGGCGCGTGCTCGACCGCGAGGGCGCCGCGCTCGTCGAGGAGCGGCCGGTCAAGCGCGTCGGCGTCGTCGCCGGTGAGATCGACGATCCGGCCGCGACCGCGCAGGCGATCGCCGACGCGGTCGGGATCGATCCGGCGCCGTTCGAGCGCGCGATCAGAAACGGCGGCAGAGAGCAGTTCGTCGAGGCGATCACGCTGCGACCGGAGGACTACGCGGCGCTGGAGTCGACGATCGTCGCGATCCCGGGCGCGAGAGCGATCGACGCGACCGCGCAGCTGACGCCGGCGCGCGGGTTCGGCCGCGCGCTGCTGGGCGACGTGCGCGAGCTGTCGGCCGACCAGCTCAGAAGACTCGGGCCTGCGTACACGGTCGGCGACGTCGGCGGCCAGTGGGGCCTGGAGGCGGCGCTGGAGAGAGAGCTGGCGGGCACGCCCAGCCGCGCGATCGTGATCCGCAGCGCCGACGGGACGCCGGCGAGAACGCTGCTGAGAGCCAGAGGCACGCCCGCGACCGACGTGAGAACGACGCTCGACGGCGACACGCAGGCGGCGGCGGAGCAGGCGCTCGGGACGCTCGATCCGGAGACCAGAGCGGCGCTGGTGGCGGTGCAGCCGTCCAGCGGCGACATCCTCGCGGTCGCCAACCGGCCCGTCGACGACAGCTTCGACCGCGCGCTCGACGGCCAATACCCGCCCGGTTCGACATTCAAGATCGTCACGACCGACGCGCTCCTGAGCGCCAGAGCGGTCACGCCCGCCACGACCGTCGACTGCCCGACGACGATCAACGTCGGCGGGCGCGAGTTCAAGAACTTCGAGGGCGGCGGCGGTGGCGAGGAGCCGTTCGCCGACGCCTTCGCCGAATCGTGCAACACCGCGTTCGTCGGGCTGGCCAGAAGACTGCCGGCCGGCGCGCTGCCGCAGGCCGGAAGACAGTTCGGCCTCGGCGCGAGATTCGACCTGCCGGTGCCGGCCTACGGCGGCCAGGTGCCGGATCCGAGAGACCTCGCCGCGACCGGCGCGGCGATGATCGGCCAGGACCGGATCCTCGCCAGCCCGCTCGGGATGGCGGGTGTGATCGCGACCGTCGCCGACGGCAGCTGGCGCACGCCGCGGTTGCTGGCCGACGACCCGAGATCCGACGGCGTGCCGCTGGACCCCGCGATCACCGACCAGCTGCGCGACCTGACGCGACAGGTCGTCACGTCCGGCACCGGCACGGCGCTCGCCTACCTGTCCGGCGAAGCGCACGGCAAGAGCGGGACGGCCGAGTACGGCAGAGGCGACCCGCTGCCGACGCACGCCTGGTTCGTCGCCTACCGCGACGACGTCGCGGTCGCGGTGCTGGTCGAGGGCGGCAGCGCAGGCGGCGAGGTCGCCGCCCCGATCGCCAACGACTTCTACGAAGCGCTCGACGCGGGCGTCACGCCGGAGACGCTGGCGGCGTCGACGACGCTCGATCCGAGCGACACGACGGACACGACCGGCTGACCCAGCGCCAGCGGGGCGGATTGCTCGTCGGCGACGGCTGCGCTCTCGAGCAGGGCGCGAATCGTCAGGTGGCGCGCGTAGCGGCCGTCGCCGTGCAGCAGCAGGATCGGGTCGTGGCGGGTCTCGGCAGGGCGCGCCATCGCGCGGGCGGCCAGCTCGCGCCACGGCGTCGCCTCGCTCAGCGCGAGGCACTGGCGGTCAGCGACGCTGAGCAGCGCGCGCTGGCCGTAGAGCGCGAAGCCGAAGCGGTGGCCGAGGCGGGAGAGCAGGCGGTGGCGCGTGACGAGACCGAGCACGCGTTCGCAGTCGTCGAGCACGACGAGCGCCTCCAACGCCGCGTCGGCGGCGAAGCGGGCGTGCGCCTGCTCGGCGGTCTCGGCCGGCGCGGTCGTCTGCACCTCGCGCTCGCTGGCGAGGGCGGCGCCGGGCGCTCCGGCGGCGGCGCCCGTGTCGCGAGCGGGCGCCAGCACCAGCGCCAGCCGCGGCCACGGCGTCGCGGGCCGCGCGAGCAGGAAGCCCTGCGCGAACGGCACGCCGAGCCGGCGCAGCGCGCCCAGCTCGCCCTCCGTCTCGACGCCCTCGGCGACGATGTGCGAACCGGCGTGCTCGGCGTAGCGCAGCAGCGCGTCGACGAGCGCGGCGCGCTTGGGATCGCGGTCGACGCCGTGCACGAGCGCGCGGTCGAGCTTCAGGTACGCCGGATGCAGGTCGATCGCGTGGCGCAGGCCGGCGTAGCCGGCGCCCATGTCGTCGACGGCGATCCGCATGCCGCGGTCCAACAGCGGCCTGACCGCGTTGCGCAGCGCGCCGTAGTCGCGCACGAGCGCGTCCTCGGTGATCTCCAGCACCACGTCGCGCGCGTGCTCGTCGGGCAGCGCGGCGAGCTGTTGCAGCGCGCGCGGCTGCGACAGCAGCGCGCCGGCGACGTTGATCGCCAGGCGCGTGCCGGGCGGGCGCCGCCGCAGCAGCACGAGCGCCTGCTCCAGGCAGGCGAGGTCGAGCTCCTCGCGCATCCCGACGCGCTCCGCGAGCGCGAACGTCTCGCCGGTCGAGAGGCCGCCGGGCAGCGTGAAGCGGGCGAGCGCCTCATACGCGTGGACGTTGCCGCTGCGCAGGTCGACGACCGGCTGGACGACCATCGCGATCCCGCCGCGGGCGATCGCGTCGGCGAGCGCGCGCCGCGCCTGCGCCTCGTCGCGGTCGGCCAGCGTCTCCCCCGCGTACGCGACGATCCGGCCCTTGCCGGCGCGCTTGGCGCGGCGCATCGCGACGTCGGCGGCGCGCAGCAGCTCGGCGTCGGTGGTGCCGTCCTGCGGGGCGCGCGCGATGCCGATCGAGACGTCGACGCGCTCGACGCCGTTGGTCGCCTCGCGCAGCGCGACGAGGATCCGTTCGGCCACCAGGTGCGGGTTCTCGCCGGGCACGAGCACGGCGAACTCGTCGCCGCCGAGTCGGCCGATCACGTCCTCGTGGCGGATCACGCGCGCGGTCGTGCTGACGAGGTGGACGAGCAGCCGATCGCCGACGGCGTGGCCGCGAATCTTGTTGACGTGGCCGAAGCCGTCGATGTCGATCGCCAGCAGCGTCAGCGGCCGCTCGGCGTCTGCGAGCGCGATCCGCGCCGCCAGCTCACGCGCAAACGCGGCCCGCGAGAGCGCACCGGTCAGCCCGTCGTGCTCGGCCTCGTGACGCGCGACGGCGAGCGCGCTCTCGTAGCGGCGCGCAACCCGGCGGGCCGACAGACGCACCGCCACGCCAGCGCCGAGCAGGCCCGCGAGCGTGGCGATCGCTAGCGCGAGCAGGACGATCACACACGGGAGGATCGGGCTTCGCGGGCGTTCGCTTGAAGCTTGTTCACAGGATCTTCACGACTTCGCCCTCGGATGTCGGCATGCGCACCTGCGGGGACGCACCACCCGGGCGCCTCGCGGCCGTTCTCTCGGCGCGTAGGCGCGCCGCGCGGCGCCTACGCCGCGCGTCGCAGGCTTATCAGCGGCGGGCGCTCGTCGACGGCGACCTGGCGGACCTCCAGCTCGTCGCCGTGCGGGAAGACGATCGGACCGGGTGCGGAGCGGGCGAGCGCCTGCTCGCCGTGCACGCGCCGCTCGGCCGCGACCATCACGGCATAGGCCATCGCGCTGAGCGCGCGCAGCGACTGGTGGCGGTTCTGGCGCTCGCCGAGGTCGACCTGCGCGAGCGCGTCGAGGCCGACGATCCGCAGCGCGTCGATCAGCGTCGCGATCTCGACGCCGTAGCCGACCGGGAACGGCAGCTGCTCCAGCAGCGAGCGGCGCGCCGCGAACTCGCCCGCGAGCGGCTGCACGAAGCCCGCCAGCTCCGGCACGTGCAGGTTCAGCAGCGGGCGTGCGACCAGCTCGGTGACGCGACCGCCGCCGTCGGGCACGGTCGTCTCGCCGAGCTTGAACGGCCGCCGGAAAGCGCCCTTCACGAACGCGACCGCCGGATCCTCCAGCAGCGGGCCGAGCAGCCCGCGCAGGAAGCGGTCGTCGAAGTTCTCCGTGTCGGAGTCGAGGAAGACGACGACGTCGCCGCTGGTGACGGCGAGCGAGCGCCACAGCGCGTCGCCCTTGCCGCGCGCGGGCCCGTGGTCGGCGAGGACCGTGGACTCCTGCACGACGCGCGCGCCGTGCGCCTGCGCGATCGCGGCGGTCCCGTCGGCGGAGGCGGCGTCGATCACGACCAGCTCGTCGATCACGCCCGCGTCGCGCAGCGGCAGGATCGCGTCGATGATCGGCCCGATCGTCGCAACGACCTCGCGCGCCGGCAGCACGACGCTGACGGTCGGCGGGCTGCCGTCACCGTCAACGATCGCGTCGCTGCCGTCGCCGGCCGCCACGCGCGCGAGCGCCCCACCGGCGTGGGCGCCGCGACGCAGCTCGACGAGCCGCTCGCGCGGGAAGCTGTCGGCGCGGTAGCTGCGGCGCGCGAGCCAGTCGTTGACCTCGAGGTCGAGTGCGAGGCCGCGGCGCGCGCGGCCGTGACGACGTGCCGAGGTCGTCACGCGGACGGCCAGCGGCCGCTCGATCGGGATCCCGTGCTCGCGCAGCCGACGCTCGAACGCCTCGTCCTCCAGCGCCGGGAAGGAGGGGTCGATCCCGCCGATCGCGCGATATGCCTCCGCCGTGACGGCCATCGACGCGCCGCTGAACTGCCAGTGCTCGGGGGGCGAATCTCCGGCCTTCGCGGACTCCGCGCGCACGCGCGTGTAACGCTCGGCGGC
Source organism: Conexibacter sp. CPCC 206217 (assembly GCF_030646165.1). GTDB lineage: Bacteria > Actinomycetota > Thermoleophilia > Solirubrobacterales > Solirubrobacteraceae > Conexibacter. Next base: position 184,506 of record NZ_JAUTDO010000002.1, read on the forward strand.
GAGCTGCTCGCGGCGCGCCAGCACCAGCGGCGGCAGCTCTCGCGCCTCGACCGGATCGAGCGAGACGCGCCCGCCAATCGCACGCGCGCCCGCCGCGACCGCATCGAGCTGCGTGCGCAGCCAGTCGGGTGCGACCCGCGAGTCGGCGTCGCTGCAGACGATCAGCCCGTCGTCGCGCCCGACCGCGACGAAGCGGCGGCAGGCGAGGTCCATGCCGGCGCGGCGGGCGGCACCGGCGCCCTCGCCCGGCCCGCTGATGATGTGGACGCGCAGCTGCGGCAGCTCGTGCGCGGTCGCCAGCGCGCGCGCCTCGGTCGCGTCGGTGCAGGCGTCCAGCACCAGCATCAGCTCGAACTCCTCGGGCGCGACGCCCTCCTGCGCTGCGAGCGCCTCCAAGCAGGCGGCGATCCGCTCCTGCTCGTCCTGCGCGGGGACGACGACGCACGCGCGCAGTTGCGCCGGGGGCGCGGGCAACGGGCCGTGCGGCGCGATGACAGGCGCGTCGATGGGGGTGCGGGTCACGGGAGCGATGCCCCCTTCTCTACCAGCTCGCGCCCGTGTTCGTAGTCGTCGTCGCGCTCGTGCGCGAGCACGCCGACGGTCACGCCGGCTCTGCCGTACCAGACTGTGAACGCGCCGTTGTCGCCGGCGACGAAGCGCGCCTCGTCGAAGCCGTCGCCCCACGCCGCCTGCTTCAGCGTGCGCTCACCGATCTGCGACCAGAAGCCGGGCGCGACGTCCCACTGCGCCGCGTGGCCCGCGAGCCGGCGCCCGGCGACCTCGCCATGGTTGAGCGCCTCGCCCCAGTGCTGCACGACGATGGGGCGGTCGGCGCGCGGATGCAGCGCCGCGGCGACGTCGCCGACGGCGCGGATCGACGGGTCGCTCGTGCGCATCTCCGCGTCGGTCGCGATCGCGCCCGCGTCGGCCAGCTCCAACCCCGCCGCCGCAGCGAGGCCGCTGTTGCGCTGGATGCCCGCGGCCATCAGCACGACGTCGACGTGCAGCGCGCTGACGCTGTCGTCGTCGCCCGCCTGCACGACCCACTCGGCGCCGTCCGGCGAGATCTCGCGGACCGCGCTGCCGAGCTGCAGGACGACGCCCTCCTCGTCGAGCCAGTCGGCGATCCGCGCGGCGGCGTCCGGGCCGAGCCGCTCCAGTTGCGGAGCCGTCTCGTCGGAGATCAGCGTCACGTCGGCGCCACGGCGGCGCAGCGAGGCGGCGGCCTCGCAGCCGATGAAACCGGAGCCGAGCACGGCGACGTGGACACCGGGTCCGGTCACCCGCCGCAGCCGCTCGGAGTCCTCGCGCGTGCGGAGCGTCAGGATCCCCGGATCGTCGGCGCCGGGGATCGGCAGCCGGGCCGGGGTCGCGCCGGTCGCGAGCACGCAGGCGTCGTACGGCAGCTCCTCGCCGACCTCGCCGACGACGACGCGCGCCGCCGAGTCGAGCCGCTGCGCCGTCTCGTGCCGCACGAGGATCCGCTCGGCGGCGAACCACTCCGGCGGTCTCAGCGTCAGCTGCGCGGCGTCGAGCTCGCCGCGCAGGTACTGCTTCGTCAGCGGCGGCCGTCTGTACGGGAGGTGCGGCTCGCTCGCCAGCAGCGTCACGTCCCCGCGTCCGCCGGCTCTGCGGTAGGCGGCGGCGGTAGCGAATCCGGCGGGGCCGCCACCGACGATCACGATGCGCTCCCTCATCGAAGCTCCCAGCAGTCGAGCCGATACGCGGCGGTGTCGTCGTTGACGCGGTGGCGCAGCGTCGTGCGCTCGCGCAGCAGCACGTGGACCTTGTCGCCGTCGAGCGGACCGTCGCCGACGTCGCCGCGCCAGTGGACCGCGACGAACCGGCCGCCGGGCGCGAGCATCGACTCCAGCCGCGGCAGCGCGGCGCCGAGCAGCGGCGCGTCCCAGTAGTAGAGAAGCTCTGAGGCGACGATCAGGTCGAACGGTCCCTGCGGCAGCTCCCACGGCAGGTCGCGCAGCTCGAAGCGCACGTGCGGGGCGTGGCTGAGGCGGGTGCGCGCGCGGGTCAGCGCGGTCGGCGCCGCGTCGAGCGCGAGCAGGTCGTGGCAGCGGCGCGCGAGCAGCTCCGTGAAGACGCCGATCGAGCAGCCCAGCTCCAGCGCCCGGTCGAACGGCCCGGGACCGATCGCCGCCAACGTACGGAGGTACTTCTCGCGCTCGTACGGCTTCGTCTCGTACCCCCACGGATCGCCGTCGGCGCGGTACTTGCGCTCGAAGTGGCCGGGGTCGGTGCGGCCCGCGCGATCGCGGTCCGCGAACGGCTGCGTCGGGCGCGGCGTCCCAAGCGGCCTACGGTCACTGGCGGCGAGCGACTGCCGGCGACCAGGTCCGGGTCGCTCGTCGCGGCTCTCGCGCGCGCTCACCGCAGCTGCTCCAGCCGGGCGCGGCCGAGCCGCGCGAGCAGCGGGTCGAGCCTGTGCTGGTGAAGGAACAGCTCGAGGTCGCGGCGGGCGCGGTCGAGCAGCTCGCCCTCGGCGAACGGGCGCGTGCCGCAGGCGGCAGCGGCGGTGTCGAGGATCGTGCGGACCGCGCCGGCGATCGCGGCGCGGTAGGCGATCGAGGTCTCGCGCAGGTCGTCGCCGGCATCCGCGCGCCGCGCCGCGAGCGCGATCCACGCGTCGCAGGTGCCGCGCGCTGTCTGCAGGCGCCCGGCGGCGTGCGCCTCCAGCTCACCGATCACGGGCCGCTGCGCAAGCGCGCCGAGCGCCGCGTCGACGATCGCGTCGGCGAGCCCGACCCAGGTCGCGGCGGTGCGCATCGCGTCGCGCGAGAACCACGGTTCGCGCCCCAGCTCGCCCGGCTCACCGAGGACCGCGAGCGGCTCGACGCCGTCGAAGACGACGCGGTGGCTCTCCGACGCGCGCATGCCGGCGCCGTGGAACCAGCTGCGGTCGATCGTGACGCCGTCGCCGGGACGCTCGCGCACGTCGAGGTAGACGAGCAGCGGCGGCGTGTCGGCGTCCGCGCCGCCGCGCACCGTCACGAGTGCGCGCTGGACTCCGCCGGCGCCGGAGCAGAACAGCTTCGTGCCGCGCACACGGCCGTCGGGTCCCAGCCGCGCCGGCTCGCCCTCGTGCGGCTGGGCCGGGTCCGCGCCCCAGACACCGAGCCACAGGCGCCCGGCGGCGACGTCGGCGAGGTCCCGCATCCGCAGCGCCGGCGGGGCGAGCAGGTCGAGCCGCTCGGCGGCGTTGAAATGCCCGTCGAGAATCCGCGCGACGGAGCCGTCGACACGCGCGGCCGCGCGCACCAGTGCCCACTCCGCCACGCGCCCGCGCGCTCCCAGCACGCCGGCCGCGCCGAGCGCCTCGAACGCCTCCGTCGGAAAGCGCGCGCTGCGATCGCGCTCGACCGCCCCGGCCGCGATCTGCGACCACAGCGGGGAGAGGACGCCGGTGGGGGACTCCGCTGCCTGCAACGCCATCGCTACACCGCCGCGGCCGTAGAGATGGCGACGGCCGCCGGCAACGCGCCAAGCGGGCCCGGTTCCCAGCCACGCGCGCGGATCTCCGCCACGAGCGGCCCGACGAGGCGGGCGGTCTGGATGCAGCTGGAACGGCGAGCGCCGGGTCCGACGCCATCGTGCAGCAGCACGATCGCGCCGCGCGCCAGCCGCGGCGCCAGTCCGCCCAGCATCTCCTCTGCGGACGGCCCGGCCCAATCCTCGGGGTCAAGGTCCCAGTCCGTCAGCTCCAGCGCATGCGCGACGGCAACTTCCACGGTCCACGGCGCGCGCACGCCCCACGGGGTGCGCCAGCGGCGCGGCGTGACCCCGAGCCGGCGGAGCGCTTCCAGCGCCTGCTCGGTGTCGTGCGCCAGCTCGGCGCGCGTCACCTCGGTGTGGCGCAGATGCCGGTGACCGTGCAGTTCGACCTCGTGACCGGCCGCGCGAATCGCCGCGATCGAGCGCGGATGCTCGATCGCCCGCTCCCCGAGCACGAAGAAGGTGGCACGCGCCTGCGCGGCGGCGAGCGCGGCGAGCACGTCCGGCGTTCCGGCGGGGTCGGGCCCGTCGTCGAATGTCAGCGCAACGACATCTGGCATGCCCGACCACCTACCCGCAGACGCTGGCCCCCACGCGTGCCACCATGGAGGTTGGAGCTATGGCGGCAACCACGACGACACGCATGACCAGCGCCCGGCTCGTGGGACGTTCGGCGCAGCTCGCCGAGCTGGAGGCTGTGCTGCGCGACGCTGGCGAGGGCCGGCCGTCGCTGGCGTTCGTGGCGGGCGAGTCCGGCGTCGGCAAGTCGCGCCTGACGAGCGAACTGGCACGTCACGCGCGCGCGAGCGGCATGCGGGTGTTGAGCGGCGACTGCGTCGAGCTGGGCGAGGGCGAGCTGCCGTACGCGCCGCTGGTCGGCGCGCTGCGCCCGCTCGTGCGCGACGCCGATCCCGCCGTCGACGCGCTGCCGGCGACGCTGCGCGCCGAGCTGACGTCGATCCTGCCGACGCTCGGCGGTCCGCGCGCCGCCGCCTCCGCCACCGACACCGCCGTGCAGGGCCGCCTGTTCGAGGCGCTGCTGGAGCTGCTGGACCGGCTCGGGGACGAGACGCCGGTGCTGCTCGTGATCGAGGACCTGCACTGGGCCGATCGCTCGACGCGCGGCTTCCTCACGTTCCTGGCGCGAGCCGTCTGCTCCGAACGGCTCGCGGTCGTCGCGACGTACCGGTCCGACGAGCTGCACCGGCGCCATCCGCTGCGCCCGCTGCTGGCCGAACTGGAGCGCGACCCGCGCACGCGCCGGATCGCGCTGACGCCGTTCACGCGCGAGGAGCTGTCTGAGCAGCTCGCCGAGATCCTCGGCTCGACGCCGGATGCGGGCCTGGTCGATCGCGTGCTCGTGCGCAGCGAGGGCAACCCGCTCTTCACGGAGGAGATCCTCGCCGCCGGGCTCGACGGCCGCGGCAGCCTGCCGCCGACCCTGCGCGACGCGCTGATGCTGCGGATCGAGCGGCTGTCGACGCCGGCGCAGGAGCTGCTGCGGCTGCTGGTCGGCATGCCGATGGACCACGAGCTGCTGGTCGCGACGAGCACGCTCGACGGGCGCGAGCTGCGCGAGGCGCTGCGCGAGGCGGTCGCGAGCAACATCGTGATCGCCGACTCCGACGACCAATACCGCTTCCGTCACGCGCTGCTGCGCGAGGTGCTGCTCGACGACCTGCTGCCGGGCGAGCGGACGGAGATGCACCGCACGCTCGCACACGCGCTGGAGCAGCGGGTCGCGGGCGAGAGCTGCCCGGATGCGCACCTGACGGCGCAGGTCGCGTACCACTGGCACCACACCGGCGACCACGCCGCCGCGCTCGCCGCCACCGTGCGAGCGGCCGACGCGGCCGAGCGTGTGAACGCGATCGGCGAGGCTGAGACGCTGCTGGAGCGGGCGCTGGAGTTCTGGGAACAGGTGCCGGAGGAGAAGCGCCCGCCGGGCGTCGACCGGATCGACCTGCTGCGCCGTGCGGCACAGCACGCGGCCGACTGCGAGGGTGACTATCAGCGCCAGGAAGCGCTGCTGCGGCGGGCGTTGTCGCTGGTCGACGAGGGCGACGACCCGCGCCTGGTGGCGGCGCTGCTGGAGCGGTTGCAGCGGGCGCAGTGGCATCTGAACCGGCCGGAAGAGGCGATCGCGACGATCGACCGCGCGCTCGGGCTGCTGGAGCCGGACGAGCGCACGCGCGAGCGCGTCGCGCTGCTGGCCGCGAAGGCGCGCGTGCGGATGCTGCAGTCGCGCTACCGCGAGGCGATCGAGCTGGCCGAGCAGGCGCAGGCGCTGGCGGACGAGATCGGCGACCACGCGGTCGCCTGCCGCGTCGGCAACGCGCTCGGGATCTCGCTGGTCGGGCTCGGCGACGCCGAGGCAGGCGAGGCGACGCTGCGCGAGGCGCTCGCGACCGCAAGATCCCACGGCCTGCTGGACGAGATCGCGACCTCCTACGGCAACCTGGCCGACGTCCTGCACGTGACCGGCCGCACGCGGGAGGCGCTGGAGACGGCGCAGCGCGGGCGCGCGGAGATGGCCAACCTCGACCGCCAGACGGAATGGCTCGTGCTCGACTCGGTCCAGTACGCGGTCGCGATCGGCGACTGGGATGGCGCACAGCGCGACCTCGACAGCCTCAACCGCCGCCACTACGGCACCGAGCTGATGCACAAGCACCTGCGCCGGGCGGAGCTGGCGCTGGGCCGCGGCGATCACGCGGTCGCGCGCGTGGAACTGGAGGCGACCGCGCGCCACGCGCGCGACTCGACCGAGCCACAGTTCCTCGGCCCGCTCGGCGGCCTGAGGGCCGAACTGGAGCGCCGCACCGGAGACCTCGTCGCCGCCCGCGCCGCCGTCGACGACGCGCTCGACCGGATCGAGTTCTGCTCCGACGACATCACGCAGGTGACGGGCGTCTCGAGCGTCGGCATGCGCGTGGAGGCCGACGCCGCCCAGCGCGCCCGCGACCGTGATGACGTCGTCGCCGAGCGCGAGGCCCGGCTGCGCAGCGAGCTGCTGCTCGCGCGCGTCGAGGCCGGCGCGGAGCTGGAGCGAGCGCCGCTGGTGGCGGAGCTGGCGGTGGCCCGTGCCGAGGAGGCCCGCGCCCGTGACGAGGACGACCCGGCGTTGTGGGACGAGGCGGCGCTCGCGTGGTCGGAGCTGGAGCGCCCGTACTCCGTCGCCTACTGCCGCTGGCGCCAGGCCGAAGCGTTCGCGGCACTGGGCGCGCGCGAGGATGCCGGAATCGCCGTGAGAGCCGCCTGCGAGATCACCCGCGCGCTCGGCGCCGCGTGGCTGCACGGCGAGGTCGAGGCGCTGGCGGCGCGGGCGCGACTGACGTTGGATCCGGATCCGGGCACGGGCGTGCCGGGCACCAGCGCGGCCGGCATCGCCGCGGGCGTGGCTGCCGACGGCACGCCCGCCGCAGCCGGCGACGGCAACGGCGACGCTCACGCCGCAGCGGTCCCCGAAGACCCCTTCGGCCTCACCCCCCGCGAACGCCAGGTCCTCGCCCTCGTCGCCGCCGGCTCCACCAACCGCGAGATCGGCACCTCGCTCTTCATGGCCGAGAAGACCGCCAGCGTCCACGTCTCCCGCATCCTCGCCAAGCTCGACGTCCGCTCCCGCACGCAGGCCGCGGCGGTGGCGCATCGGTTGGGGTTGGACGGCGGTTAGCGCTCAGCCCAGCGGCACGACGTAGCCCGCTACCGCCGCGAAGTGAACAGCTGCAGCCAGGATCACGAGCGCGTGGAAGACCTCGTGGTAGCCGAAGATTCTCGGCACCGGATCCGGACGGCGCTTGGCGTAGATGACGGCGCCGACGGTGTAGAAGAGGCCGCCGATCAGGAACAGCAGCGTCGGCACGAGGCCAAGCACCGAGATGATCTTCGGCAGGGCGATGATGCCGACCCAGCCGAGCGCGACGTAGCCCATCGCCTTCAGCATTCTCGGCGCGTCGATCCAGGCGAGGTTGAGCACGACGCCGAGCACGGCGCCGCCCCACGCGATGCAAAGCAGGACCGTTCCGAGCGTGCCGCCGACGACGAGCAGCGCGATGGGCGTCGCACTGCCAGCCATGAAGACGTAGATCATCGAGTGGTCCAGCCGGCGCATCCAGCGGCGCACGTTCGGCCGCCAGGTGATGCGGTGGTACACGGCGCTGACCGCGAACAGCCCGACGAGTGAGACCGCATAGATGACAGCAACAACCGTCGCGCGCCCGTCCGGTGCCTTCCACACGAGCAGTCCACCCGCCACGATCGCCGCGAGCGTGGCCCACTGATGCGAAACCCCGCGCAGCTTCGGCCGCTTGGCGGCCAGCTCCGCGAACTCGCTGCGGACCGTCTCGATCAGCTCGTCGCGCACTCCCGCAGTGTACCCCCGTCGCAGCGCCGGCCTCCGCCGCACCAGCGCGCACGAGCCGCGCGCACGCTCGTCTACTTCGCCCGCGCCTCCAACCGTCGCGCAACGGCGGCAAGGTGTCTGGAGTCGGTGCCGCAGCAGCCACCGAGGATCTGGATGTCGAAGTCGATCGCGAGCTGGTTCATCGCCTCGCCGAAGACGTCCGGGTCTTCGCTGTCGGCGTGGTCGAGCGAGACCAACTGGTCGGGCGACAGGCGCGAGCCGTTCGCCTTCACCTCGCGTACGCGCGAGAGACCGCTCGACGAGACCGTCGCAAGGTTCTCGAGCGCTGCGCGTGCGACCGTCGGGTGCACGCACGAGATCGAGTAGTAGGTCGGCGCCGGCTCGACCGCGTCGTCGAGTCGCTCGATCGCGTCGTGCAGGTAGGTGCCGTCGAGCATTCTGCCGCGCTGGTCCAGGACGAAGCCGATCGCGTAGGGGAGGCCGGTCGTCGCCATCGCCATAGCGACGCCGTGCGCCTCCTCGACCGACGGAAAGGTCGGCGCGTAGAGCAGGTCGACGCCCGCCTCCACCAGCGCCCCGACCTGCTCGCGGTGGTAGTCGGCGCCGTCGAGGTGGTTGAGGCAGTCATCCGGCGTGTAGGCGTCGCCGTAGGGCCCGATCACACCCGCGATGAAGACGGGATCGTGCTCGCCGTCGTCGCGGATCTCGTTCAGGAACGCGACCGCCTCGACGTTGAGGCGGTGGACCATCTCGGCGCCGCCGGAGCGTCTGGCGCGGTCCGCGTAGCGGCGGCTCGCGCGGAACGTCGGCGTGCCCATCACGATCGGCAGCCTATGCGCCCAGGCGACGTCGAGATAGGTCGCGTAGATGTCGCGCAGGACGAGGCGGCCGCGGGGTCTCTCGAGCAGCGCAGCGACCTGCACGTGCGGGTCGAGTCTGACGCTCGTCTCGAACATGATCCGCGTCTCGATCGCAGCGTCGGCGAGGATCGGTGCGCCAGCTTCAAGCATGTCTTGTACCACGGCCGGCAGCATGCCAGACGCATCCTCCCTCGTCCACCAGTTCCTTAGTGGATTAGCGAAGTTCTTTGCCGCAATCTGCGCCGCGGCGTCCTCTCCGGCATCGCGGGCGGCCCGGAGCGGCAGAAACCGCTCCGGGAAACCGCGTCTACAACCGCCCCGCAGCTCGCCGTCGCTGCCGGGCGATCGCGTCGGCGATCACAGCCGCGAGCAACACAGCGCCCGTGACCATGTTCTTCGTCGAGGACTGGAACGCGAGCAGGTCCATGCCGTTGGAGATCGAGCCGATCACCAACGCGCCAAGCAGGGCTGACCAGACGGTGCCGCGGCCGCCGAACAGCGAGGTGCCGGCGATCACCGGGCCGGCGATCGCGAGCAGGAGCAGGTCGCTGCCGCCCGAGCCCTGGTTGACCGCCAACAGGCGCGAGGCGAGCACGATGCCGCCGGCCGCCGCCATGATGCCGGCGATCATGAAGACGGCGACGCGGATCTGTCTGACGCGGATGCCGGCGCGGCGCGCGGCCTCCTCGTTGCCGCCGAGCGCCAGCACGTAGCGGCCGAATCTAGTGCGCCGCACGATGTAGTCAAACAGCACGCAGGCGCCGACGAGTATGAGGATCGCGAGCGGGACGCCGCGGTCCTGCGTCAGCACGTAGATGACGACGAAGACAATCACGGCGAGGCCGATGACGCGCGCCGCCACGAGCGCCGGCGACGCCGCCGGCACGCCGGCCTTGACGCGTCGTCGTCGCGCGTTGATGCACGCCAAGGCGAACAATCCGACGACGATCGCGCCGAGGATCCACGCGGTCGCGCCGCTGTAGAACGTGCCGGCGAGTCCGGTGATGACCGGGTCGGTGATGTTGACGGTGCCGGTCTCGCCGAGCACCCACAACTGCACGCCCTGCCAGCCGATCAGGCCTGCGAGCGTGACGACGAACGATGGGATTCCGAACGCGGTCACGACCGTGCCCTGGAAGATCCCGATCGCCGCACCCGCGACGATGCCCGCGATGATCGCGAGGTAGGGGTTCCAACCGTGCTGGACGTTCAGCACCGCCATGATCGCGGAACAGAGGCCCGAGACGATGCCGACCGAGAGGTCGATCTCGCCGAGCAGGAGCACCAGCACGATGCCGACCGAGATCAGGCCGATGCCGGCGATCTGCAGCGCGAGGTTGACGAGGTTGGTGGCGGTGAGGAAGCGGTCGTTGGCGATCGTGAAGACCGCCCAGATGACCACGAGCGCCAGCAGCACCTGGATCGAGCCGAGCTCGCCCTGGGCGAATCTGGCAAAGAAGCTTCTGTGTCTCGCGGTCGGGTCCGCGGCGTCCGGCCCGGAGGGCGGCGGCGCCGTGTCGGGCGTGGCGGTGACGCTCATGCGATCCCCTCCTGCGACGACGATGCTGGCTGGTCGGGTGCCGCGGACCGTCCCGCGGCCGCGTCGGCCGCCGCGCGCGTTCTGACGGTTCCCTGGCCGCCGGTGATCGCGCCGACGATCTCCTCCGGTGTCGTGTCGGCGATCTTGTAGGTGCCGCCGATTCTGCCGAGCCGCATCACGAAGACGCGGTCGCAGACCTCGAACACGTCGGCGAGGTTGTGGGAGATGATCACGACGCCGAGCCCTCTCTCGCGCAGGCGTCTGACGAGCGCGAGCACCTGCGCGGTCTGCGCGACGCCGAGCGCGGCGGTCGGCTCGTCGAGCAGGACGACCTTCGCGTCGCCGACGAGGGCGCGTGCGATCGCGATCGACTGCCGCTGGCCGCCGGACATCATGCCGACCTCGGCACGCACCGACGGGATGTTGATCGAGAATGTTCTTAACAGGTCGGCCGAGCGCTGCTCCATCGCGGGCTCGTCGAGCTCGCGCACGAGCCCGGCGGGTCCGCCCGAGACGAGCTCGTGGCCGATGAAGAGGTTGGCGACGACGTCCAGGTTGTCGCACAGCGCGAGGTCCTGGTAAACGGTCGCGACGCCGAAGCTGGCGGGGTCGTTCGGTCCCGACACGTTGCGTGCCTGGCCCTCGAATCGGTACTCGCCGCCGTCGGGCACGTGGATGCCCGACATGACCTTGACGAGCGTCGACTTGCCGGCGCCGTTGTCGCCGACGAGGCCGACGACCTCCCCGGCGTGGACGTCGAAGTCCACGCCGGAGAGCGCCTGCACCGCGCCGAAGCTCTTGCTGACGCCTTGCAGCTCGAGCAATGGTGTCGATGTGGCGGTTGCTGTCATGTCAAGCATCCAGTCATCGGTTGCTCCTGTTCCCTCTAGTTGAGGCCCAGTCTTCTGCAGCCCGCAGCGTACGCCGAGGTGCAGATCTGGTCCACTCTCCAGAAGCCGTCTCTGACGACGGTGTCTCTGATGTTGTCGGCCGTGACAGCCACCGGCGGCAGGATCACCGACGGAACGTCCTTCGTGCCGTTGTTCACTCTCTGGTTGACGATCGAGCTCTCGGTGTTGCCACCGAGCAGGTCGACGGCGAGCTGGGCAGCGTTCTCGGCCTCCGGCTTGATCGCCTTGTAGATCGTCATGTACTGGTCGCCGGCGACGATGCGCTGGATGCCGGCGAGCTCGGCGTCCTGGCCCGTCGTCGGGCGCGTGGCGGGGTTGACGCCGTTGGATCTCATCGCGGCGATCGCGCCGCCGGCGGTGCCGTCGTTGGCGGCGTAGACGCCGACGAAGCCGTCTCTGCCGACTGCGGCGATCGCCTGCTCCATCTCCGTCTGGGCTCTGGCCGGATCCCAGTCGGGCGTGTCGTACTCCTTGGCGATTCTGAAGCCGCTGGAGTCGATGACGCTGTGCGCGCCTCTCTTGAAGAGGGCGGCGTTGGGGTCGGTCGGCGAGCCGTTGATCATGACGATCGAACCGCTTCTGCCGTCTCTTCTGAGCTTGTCGACGAGCGCTCTGCCCTGCAGCTCCCCGACTCTCGCGTTGTCGAACGAGATGTAGTAATCGACGTCGGCGTTCTCGATCGCGCGGTCGTACGCGATCACGCCGATGTCGGACTGCTTGGCGCGCGCGACGATCGAGGCGGCGGCTCTGCCGTCGACCGGATCGAGCACGAGCACTCTGGCGCCGTTGGTGATCGCGGCCTCAGCCTGCTGCTGCTGCTGCGAGGCGTCCTGCTCCGCGTTGGAGTAGATCACTCTGCAGTCGGGGCAGAGCTCTCTGGCCTTCGCCTCGAACAGCGGACGATCCTGGGACTCATAACGCGCCGTTCTGTTCTCCGGCAGGAGGAGCGCGATCGTGCCGCTCGTCGCGCTGCCGCCGCCACCGGTCGTGGTCGTGGCGGCGGCGCCGCCACCGGTGCTGGTCGTACTGCTGTCGTCATCGCTGCCGCAGGCGGCGAGCGTGCCCACGCTCAGAGCCGCGGAGGCGGCGAGAGCGAGGATGCGAGCGTACCTCTTGTCCATGCGTTGCTCCTCCTAGAAGGGTTGACTACCCGGCTTGCTGCTGTACGTCCCGTGATGAGTGAAGAGCGAAGCCGTCGACGTCCCGCAACACCAGGGCCGCCGCGCCGAGTACCTCGGCGCGGCGCCCCAGCACCCCGGGAACGATCTCGACGTTGCCGCCGGCAGCCGGCACCGCATGGCGGGAGACCTCGTCGCGCAGGGGATCGAGCAACACGTCCCCTGCCGCGCTGAGATCGCCGCCGACGATCACCTTCGCCGGATTCAGCACATTGCAAACTTGTGCGATCACCACACCGATCGCGCGGCCGGCGTCGCCTATGACGCGGCGCGAGGCGCGGTCTCCCTCGCGCGCGTGCGCGATGACCTCCTCGATCGTGAGGTCGCTGCCGCTGCCGCCGCCGTCGCGCGCGTCGCGCAGCAGGTCGACGATCTGGCGTGTGGAGGCGATCGTCTCGAGGCAGCCGCGGTTGCCGCAGCGGCAGACCGGCCCGTTCTCGTCGACCATCGAGTGCCCCATCTCGCCGGCGATGCCGGCGGCGCCGGTGTAGAGCTGCCCGTTGAGCACGAGCCCGCCGCCGATGCCGCTGGAGACCTTGATGTAGACGAAGTCCCTCGTGCCACGACCGGCGCCCCAGGTCAGCTCCGCGAGCGCTCCGAGGTTGGCGTCGTTCTCGACCTTCACGGGTATCCCGAGCTGCGCCGAGACGTCCTTCTCAGGACGCACCCCGACCCACCCGGGGAGGATCGCGAACGACCCGACCTCCCCGGTCGCGACGTCGATCGGCCCGGGCACGCCCATGCCGGCACCGATGATGTCGGTTTGTTCGACACCTGCCTGTCTGAGCGCCTGGGTTGTCAGATCAGCTGCGGCGTCGAATCCCTCGTGCGCGGACTGCTCCGTCGCCATCGGCCGCTCCAGATCCGCGAGAACTGTGTGTGCGAGGTCGGACACGATCACGCGCACGTGGCTCTTGCCGAAGTCGATCCCGAGCGCGACGCCGGCGGCCCGCTCGAGGCTGAGCAGCACCGGCGGCCTACCGCCCTGAGGCCCCGCCCCGTCTACCTCACGCTCGGCGACGAGCCCCTGCTGCTGAAGATCGGACACGAGCGTGGAGACCGTCGACCGCGACAGCCCCGTCCGCCGCGCAAGCTCCGCGCGGCTGACCAGCCCCGCACGCCGCAACTCGTCCACCACAAGCCGACGATTGCGATCGCGCAACGACGCCAGCGACCCGCTGGGCTCTCTCCTCATGAGAGCAATCTAACGCAAACCGGGTGGGGTTTGTCAAGAGTCAGGCGGAACCTTCACGAAATGCAAACGTAGTTCGGACGGGGATCGGACAAGGGTCGGCGGTTGGGTGTGGTCGTTCTTGTCTTTGACGTCAGCGGGGCGGCACCGTGTGGTGCCGCCCCGTCCCCTCTGACCGATCCGCGCCCCGTCTTACCTGCGCGATCTGCCCCCAGCTCTTCTGGCTCTCGACACTCTTCTGGTGGATCTGCCAGCTCTTCTCGCTCTGCCTCTCGCTCTCGGTCTCCCAGCCGCTCTGCCACAGCCGGCGACGCTGATCTGCTGCGAGCGCGTGAGCTTGCGGTTGCTCTGCGCGGTGAACGCGAGCTCGGCCTTCAGCGTTCTTCTCGTTCTCGCGAGACAGAGATTGCGCGTGATCCCGATCGGCCCATCTCTCGCACCCGATCTCAGCACCAACCGGAACTTCGAGATCGGCGCATCCGGCACCGCATCAAACGTCGTCTGCAACCGCAGATCTCTCGTGATCGTCACCTTGCCGACCAGATCGATATCGACCTGCCCCTTCAACCGCACGACCAGATCCGGCAGTCTGCGCGCAGGGTTGAAGACGAAGTACGCAGGCCCCGTCAACGGATCCCGCAACAATGGCGTCACCGCCGTCCCCGTCCCTACCACCTGCGGACACCTGTCCGCCCGGAACTGATCGATCGAACACGCCACTCTGCGATTCACGACATCAAGCCGCGCATTGAGCGTCTTCGGCAACGTCACCTGCACAGATCTGTTGTTCGCATTCCCACCCGGCATCGTCAAGGTCACGTCGAGCGGCGTCCGCCGCCCTCTCGTCAACTTCCCTCTCGCACCCACCTTCAACGACATCCTCGGCACAAACGGAAGCGACGCACAGTCACCGACCTGGAAACGGCTGCTCACGTTGGCGACGGCCCCAGCCGTCGAGCTGAGCTGACCGCCGACTCTGCTCGCGGTGCAGTTGGTGGGATTGATCGTGAACGCCGGTCGATCGATCCTGACCTCGACCAAGCGGATCTGCAGCGGGATGCCCTCGAGGATCGTCGGCAGCGGATCCGAGACGACTCTCAGCTCAGCCGTGTTGCGGTCGACGTATATCGCCGCGCGCACCACGACCGTCCCGAGATCGAACGGTCCTGCGACCGCTGGCACCACGATCGAGAGGCCGAACGGGCCACCCTTGTACGGACCGGTGATGTAGACGCGGCCGGGCAGCACGAACGGGTTCGATCCTGCTCCGGCTGCCGTCGTGACCGCGCCGATCTTCGATGCGTCGCCGCAGGTGCCCGCATTCGCCTGTGCCTCGCTGCACAGAGTCGTGCTCGCGATGTGAGCCAACAGCCCTCTCGGCATGTCGACGGTCACGCCGCCGAGCTCCTGATCGTCGTCCGTGCGCGAGAACCCGAGCGTGAACGTCGAGTTCTTGCCACCCACGGGGTTGACCATTCCCGCGACGAAACTGGGCGCGAACCCCCGCGGCGGGCACGGCGCCCCATTGCCGTCGAACGACACGTCGAACGACGTGTTGATCGTCACCGGCGCCGTCCCGCTCCACGGTGTCAGCACCGCCGTCGTTGTCGCCGGGCCGCACGTCGTGGGCAGCGAGAGTGGCGCTCGCGGCCCGGTCTTGAACTGCAATGACAGCTTAGAGAACGGCAGCTGCGGATTTTCGTCGAAAGTAGCGGTGACACGACCGGTGACCGGATCGGGATCGATGCGGCCGGGCAGCTTGATCGTGACACCAGAGCCCTCCGCGACCAGATACAGCGCCAGCGTCGTGCCGAAAGGATTGTTTCGCTGCGACGCAAGATAGATCCCGCCACTCAGGGAGTCTCTGAGCAACGGAGTTTGGATGCTGATCGATCCAATCTTCGAGCCGGTTGGGCATGTAGGAGTCGTGGGGGCGTTGATGTCCACCTGGCTGGGCGTGCATGACTCAAGGCCCTGGGCCGACGATGGATTCACGGTCATTCCCTCGGGCAGTGTCACGACAGCCCTCTTCAAGTTGGCCGCCGCCAAGCCATCTGGATTATCGTTCTGGGGCACCGAGAGATCGATCCCAATTCCGACTGGCGCTCCTCGCACTGCGGCCGATCCCGGCCGAACCACGAAGTCGGGTCTGAAGTCGAGTCTGTCGCACCCCTTGACCACCAGTGGGTCACCGAAGTGGTCGGTATCGAAAGACGCGGTTCTTGTCAGCTCGGGATTCTGCCACGACACAGCAGTCATCCGAGTGGACAACGGCTGCCCAGAGCATTCTGTCGGCGCTGTCATGAACGGCCGCCGAGTCTCCGAGCTCGAGGCACCCAGCCCTCCACCTGGGAACAGCCGCTTCGGCGTGTGTGACGCATCGGCCGGAACACCCCACAGCGTCAACTTCGTCGCCGTGACCGCAAGCGTCTGGTTGATGTTGGCGATCCTTGCTGTGATTCCATAGTCGCCGCCCGTGCGAACCTTCGGGTCGAGGTTGACGACAACTCCAGCGACGTTGAACGCGAATCGTCCAGGCGTTCCGGCCGGAGGGGTGACGTTGTACACTCCAATGTTCTCGAAGATCAGGAGAAACGGGAACCCATAGGAGAGCGTGACGTCCGTCGTTCCAACCTGTGTCTCGGACGGACAGAGCGCACCCCCCGCAGGGTCCGCGAGAAGCGTTGCACTGCAGGTCGGCACCGCAGTAGGATCGCCGACCAAACCTCGCGGCAAGTCCACGGTGATGTCCTTGACGTTGGCGACTGGGCCCGGACCACTAGTGCTCGTGATATCTGTGTTGAAGTTGATGCTCGTCGTCACGTCGGGGTGGCTGCCTGCCTGGTCAGCCGTCGTGCCGTCCGCATTGAATGCGCCGCCTGACATGCTCTCGATACCGAACGGGATCGGTTCACTGCTGAACGTGGTAGTCGCGACTGAACTGTCGTCCCTCGCTGCTCCACCTCCCGAGATAGCGACAAGATTCTCAGCGGTCCCGCTTGCGGAAGGATCGATATCGACATTGATCTCGAGTGGGGGCGCAGTGGTCCGCGCACCGAATGAACCGCCAGCGAGATTGGCCACCTGCAGAGTGCAGATCACCGTGTTCGCACCCACCGCTCCAGGACAATCCCACGGGAACCCGCCATTTCCGGCAGAGGTAACCGTCACGCCCGCAGGCAAGGTATCGACAACCGCAGCGTCTGTCAGACCCGCACCAGAGCCCAGATTCTCGACCAGGATCCGGTACTGCCCTGTCCCGCCCGGAGCGAACTGGGTCGGCTGACTCGTCTGGCTGATGTTCCAAAGCGGGGGCGGAACCGCGGCCGATGCGGGAACTGAGGCGACCACGACCAGGATGAGACTGGATCTGACCATCAGCACAACACAACGTGCAATCCCGCTGGCCCTCATGAATTGCTGCCACATCAAGGTCATCTCCGCCTCGCCATCGTAACCCGGACGACCACCGTCGACGCCTGGCTCACGTCAGATGTAAATCTGACCTTCGCGTTTACGGTGAGTCTCCCTCTTCGTCGGAGCGTGCCGATGCCCTCGTCATTGAGCCGCACACGGAGGCGATACGCCGAGGACTTCGATGCAACTTTCCGCGCGCTGCGCAAATACTTCCCGGAGACCGCGATGCGACCTTTGCTGGTCGTCTTGACTGTCAACGTGAATACAGTGCCTCTGACCGCTCGCTTCGCGGATGCACGCACTCTTCCTCTTCGTCTCGCTCTGGGCAACGTCGAGCTCGTCTCATTGCCACTGCCCGAGAGGCCGAGCGAGCCGACGGTCGGCAGGACCGGGGCTGGCAAAGCCGTTCCTTGACACCCGTCTCCCTCACACCCTCTCGCGGCGGGCACCACCGGATTCTGACTGAGCAGCCCACCACCCTGGCGGGCGTCGTAAAGGTCAGCCTCGTCATCCACGTCCTGCCCGACAAGTCTTTCCGACGTCAAGAAGAACACGTCGCGACCGTCGGCCGACGCTTCCGCAAAGAGCGAATCTTCACGACTTCGCCCGGTCGAAATCAACGTGTTGGTGCCGTCCTGCCACTGGTACACGTCGCGTCTGCCGTTGACATCGTCAGGTACCAGCTTCTCACCACTCGTGTAAAATACGCGGCCGTCGTCCAGTACCGCTCGGCTCACGTGTCCGCTGATAGAGCTCAGCTGAGGAAGAAGGTCAGAGTTGCGATTCTCTGCAGGGTTCTCAACCGCGCAGCTTGGACATGTGACAACCTTTCTCCACGCGTCATAGAGGAACACTTCAGTGCAGGTGCCGTCTGGATTGCCGAAGTACAAATTGGCTCTACATTCCGGATGAGTATTGTCGTACCCAGTGAAGCTTCCTGCGGAGCCAAAGACCAGGAAACGACCATTCGGACTGAGGGCTATCGTCGGACCGCCACCAGCCTCCGGCCCTCCAGCGAATGCGCCGACATAGTCCAGTTCGCCGTCGCGATAGGCATAGAGATTAGGCGGTCCGGAGGTCGCAGCCCCGGCAAGGTTGTTTGGCGACACGAAGAAGACGGTCGATCCATCTCTGGTCACGTACAGCACCTTGTAGATCACCGCGCTGAAATCGCCGGGATCGCCACGGAGCGGCGTGACGTGCGTCAGCTGGCCCGTCTCGATGTCGAGCCGATAGAGACCACCCGAGTCATCATCCGTCAGGAAGTCGCTGCTGGTGAAGTAGACGACCGATCCGTCCGCGCTGGCACCGTTGAACGTCGCCTGATGCGGAATCGCTGGATCGTCGCCTCTGCGCTGCGACAAAGAGAGTGGGATGGTTCTCGCCCCGTCCAGCCGCATATACAGAGGCGCCGCGTCTCCGGCAGAGTATGGAGCGCCGAAGAAGACTCTCCGACCATCAGCCGAGATCGGTCGAGAATCACGCGTATCGGTCGAGTAGCTGCCCAGCTCGCCCCCACCAGGGTCTACCGATCCATCGTCGGCACGGTTGATCAGCCGCAGCGATCCGTCGACGACCTCGTATGCGTTCAGCGTGACCGGAGTCGCGTCTGGGTGCAACTGCTGGGTCGTCATGAAGGCGAAATGCGAAAGGTCGCCAGTCGCGCCAAGAAGTCGCCGCGTCGACACGGGCACGAGCTCGGACGCGAGTGTCTTGTCGCCAGCAGAAGCGATCAGTTGACGCGCTCCCGTCAGATTATCTCGTCTGTACAGATTCCCGCCACCCTCGACCGCTCCTGGCAAGAGCGCTCGCGTACTGAACTGGACGGTCCACGAGAGGTCATCTGAGAGGAACAGACTCGGGGTCGCTATCTGGACGTCGCGATTTCCCTGAGGCGCGTCGATGGGATCGACCGACCACCCTTGATCAGACCGACGAGCAATGTAGTACCCGCCATTGATGCTGGTGGCAGCCCCGGCGAAGGCACCCGAAGCGGAATAGGCGACTGCGTCGCCCCCTTCTGTGCTCTGGATCGTGAGACGCGGATCGATTGTGTTGCCGCTCTTGTCCGGTGGCGACACCATCTCGTAAGCGCGCCCTTCTGCGGCGACGGCGGGCACACCGCCCACCGCCGACGCGACCACAGCCAACGAGACCGCGCACGCCGCGAACGACATCGGCGTGCTCCTTCGCAAGTCCATCGTCTCTCCTCCGATTGCACCAAGGACGTACTATAAACAGGTACGTTTGCGAGGTCAAGCCGCTTTGCGGACTGCGCCCAACGCCTGCGAGCAATCTGCGTCTGGCCAGGACCAGACAAGGCATCGTGACCTGAAGGCCTCGTGCCCTGCCCGGAGCTCGGTCACCCATGGCGGCCGGGGGCCCTTCGTAATGCATTCCGAGCATCGCTATGTCACGCCGGTGCCGTTGACCCCGGGCGCGAAGTTGAACAGCCCGGAGAACCCTCCGGTGTTGCCGGCGACGATCCCGGCAGCCGCGCACGACGCGCCTGTATCAACTCTCAGACCTAGCGCCGGTAGCCCCGGGGTGGTGAACGTTATGCTCGGAACAGTCACTAGCGTTCCGAGCGCAACCGTACCCACAGAAGCTAGCGCGCCGGCAGCACCGCCGAGTGTGAAGTTGCACCCGATGAGCGGCGCGCTAAACGTGACGCCACCTGTCGGAATCACCACACCCAATAGGATCCTCCGCCGTCAACGAGCGTAGTACCAGAGCCGATCACCAGCAACAGCGTTCCAGCGAGCGCCAAGCAGGCACTTCATACTATTTGTGACAAACGTTCGTTTGACATGCGCTGATTCGGCCGCTGGTAGCTTATCCAACAATTCGTTAGCGCGGTCCGGGCAACGCGAGATGCGCGCTGCCCGGACCTTCGAACATCACTCCCGCCAGCCGAGTCGTCCTACTTCGATCGACCCTAAGGCCACAGCGAGCGTCTGCAGTGTCTCACACGCCGGTGCCGTTGACCCCGGGCGCGAAGTTGAACAGCCCGGAGAACCCTCCGGTGTTGCCGGCGACGATCCCGGCAGCCGCGCACGACGCGCCTGTATCAACTCTCAGACCTAGCGCCGGTAGCCCCGGGGTGGTGAACGTTATGCTCGGAACAGTCACTAGCGTTCCGAGCGCAACCGTACCCACAGAAGCTAGCGCGCCGGCAGCACCGCCGAGTGTGAAGTTGCACCCGATGAGCGGCGCGCTAAACGTGACGCCACCTGTCGGAATCACCACACCCAATAGGATCCCGGTGAAGCTTCTTCTATCAGTCGTTAGTAGCGAGATGATCGAGCCTGACCAATCTCTAGTCTGTGTGATCGTCGCTGCAATCCCGTTCACGAGACAGTTCGTGAACACAACATTGCCTCTCGGAATCGAGACAACCCCCGCCGACGTTATGTTTGCGGTGATGGTGAACGATCTGCACGTCGCGATCGCCTGTCTACCATCCGTTCTTAGGACGAAGAGCGACGAATTCGTCGATGTTGCAACCGTTCTGGTCGTGTTGATTCTAACTCCGCCGTTAGCGAGCGCAGTACCAGAGCCGATCACCAGCAACAGCAATCCAGCGAGCGCCAAGCAGGCACTCCGTGTAAGCCGTGACACGTGAAACTCCAAACGTTTCGTTTGCAATACGGTGTACGATCGTGCTGGTGGCGTCTCGATTTACCCCTTTCCTCGACGACCGACGCACCAGTAGTTGGCACTGTACCAGAGCTGATCTGTCGTTGAGCACGTACCACCGATCGGCTGACCTCCTCGACAGCCGGAAGCCGCCACAGCCAGTCCAGGAGATGGCTGTGGCTTGCCTCTATCCGGTGCGCTCGCACATCCGCAGCGGTCTGGCGCTTGACAAACGTCGCTCCACCTTTCTAGTGTTTGATTTGCAAATGCGGGGATCCAATGCCTGCGTGAGGGTTGGCTAGTTCGGGGTGCCTTGAAGATCGAGACGTGGGGCGGGTTGCAACCTCGGCTGCTTGGCAGCGCCAAGGCGGTTCTTTGCGTTCGCGACAAAGCGATTTCGGCGCCTTGGGGGCCGGAGAGAGGAGTGGCATCGATGAAACTCGGAAGAGGCATCGGAGTCCTTGCAGTAGCCGCGAGCTTCAGTTGCGCCTTTGCGTTCGCCAGCTCCGCTGGCGCGGCGTTTCCCAACTTCTCGGATTGCCCGAGATCGGCGCCTGATATTCAAGCGTGCTTTGACGCCCAATCGACGACGGGCAGCCTTACGATCAAGGGATTCACCGTTCCGCTCGGGACGTCATTCGAGATCCGTGGCGGGCTGGTCCTCGATGCGACGTCGCCGACCGGCAACCGTTTCGTCCCGCCGGTCGGAAAGACCGGTGTCTTCGCCAAGCCCGTCGAAGTGCCCGGGGGGCTGCTGGGAATCGACTTCCCGATCCCAGGAAACAAGGTGACCGCGACGGCCCAGCTTGCCGGTTCGCCTTCGTCCATCCTGGTCGACCCAGGCACCCTTACGGTCAGAGTCCCGCTGAAGCTTGCGTTGACGAATCCTATTATCGGCCCCGGCTGCCAGATCGGCTCAAATAGCAGCCCCGTGACATTGACGCTCATCGTCGGCACTACGAGACCGCCGCTTCCGAACAGACCGATCTCCGGTAGACCGGGGACGTTCGACTTCAGCAACCCCAGCTACGTTGCAGTTCTCGACAACACCAGTGTGGACAACTCATTCTCGGTGCCGGGCGCATCTGGATGCGGCATTGGGCTTGGCCTCATCAACGCGCTGGTGAACGCGAAGCTCAGACTCCCATCCGCCGGTGGCAACAACACGATCATCGTGACCAATAACATCGGGATCGGCGGTCTCACCAACTAGCCGATCGCCGCGTCCGCCTCGGAGGGTCGACTGCTCAGACGTCCCATATGTCTGGCGGCATGTTCGCTCCGCTTCGATGAGGACGGCACGGTGGCCGCGAGAGAATAGATCTCGCGGCCACTCGGCGTTCAAGCCCCGACTCTGTGTCCTCAACGCTTGCGATTGATCAGTTCGAGCATCAGTTGCTCCCACTGTGTGACGTTCTGGCCGATCGTCTGAGTGGCACCCCATCTCCCGGCACGACGAGCCATCCTCCGGCGTTCACCGCGCCTGCGCACGATCCGCTCCAGCGCTCCGGGCCACATACTGTCAGGCACCAGACGCCCTCCCTCCCGCCGGCCCATCGCAGCATAGGGACCTATCGGCGACGCGAGCCATGGAATCCCGAGCCCCGCGTACTCTTTGAGCTTAAGATTCGATCGTGCCAGATTGAACGGTATGTCGATGAGCGGGGCCAAGCCCACGTCAAACTCGGCCACTGCTGGAGCCAGATCGCCGACCACGTACCCGACTGTGTGCGTGTACCGCTCGTGGCGGATTGGAAGACGCACACCAACTGTCCGCACCTCAACGTGTCGATGGGCCACTAAGAGGCTGCCCAGAGCGGCCGCGATGGGGATCTGGTCAGAGTCCAGATGGTGCTCGAGACCGGCAACCCAGCCGATCACCAATCGATCGTGCCGCTCTCCTCGGCGCAGGAACATGACGTCATCACGCAGATAGTTCTCGATGACACGGACATCGCGCACGCCGGAGTGCCGGAACATGTCAGCGAGTCGAGAACTAGGAGTGGTAACTACATCCGCCTCCAGAGCCATTTTACGTTGGGCGGCGATCACGCGTCTGCCGGTGAGACCTCGAAAACGTCGAGACCCAACGTTCGTCTCGGGCAACGAGCCGAGGTCGTCGTCGTTGTCCCATATCACCGGCATCCCGGTTCGTCTCGCGTACTGCATGATCGCCCTCGCCCGTTCATCATGCTGGCGATGAATGTGGACGATGTCACAACCGTGGACCGCTGCGACACGCGAGGCGGGATCACCTGCAGCCACAAGCCGCACGTTATGGCCGAGTGCAGCCAGCGCTTGCATCGGATAGATCGCGCGATACCAACCGTTGGCGCTTGCATCGTCGGCAAGGAACGCGATATTCATTGTCTTCCGGTTGCCCCTGGGCGTAGCAGTCGCAGAACTAGAACATCGTACCACGTACCGTCGGTATAATTCAATACTTTGCGAATGCGACCACGTGATTCGAAGCCATCGGTCCAAGCAGCAGAGCGGGTCGACACTGTTTTGCTAGAATATGGTCACGTTGGATCTTGGTTATCGATCTAGGAGTGGAGATCCCCACGAGGGTCCACCATGCACAAACCCGCATGCCTCACGTCACCTTTGGAGATTCAAGTGGCACGATTCGCGCGAAGGCCTTGGCTGACGATCGCTGGACTGCTCCTGCTGTCAGTCGGGTCGAAAGCTGCGTCGCCAGTAGCGGAGTCTGCATTAACACGATCTCAACTGTCGCGAGACAAACGAATCCCTCATTCTTCATCCTAAGAGCAGATGATAAACGGGCGGTTCTCACCTATAGATCGCTCACCATCACCGCAGGGATAGGTGCCGCCGGCGCCGTCGCGACACCTAGAGGAAACATTTTCTTCACCAACCGCCTCTTAAACGGTGTCGTTGCGACAGTCACCCAGGCCGCAGCTTGATCTGGATTCATCTCTTCACTACTATCCACTGACAGTAGACTCTATACAGGATTCCTACTCAGTGTCACGATTCCGGTGGGTGGTCTGACCGGGGAGGCAAGGCTTCTGCCGTGCGCGTTCACGCTCAGTGGCGCGACGGGGCGCTAATGCCGGTGAACGCACCCGACCGGCTTACCCTTGGGCACCCTATCGACCATCCCCAGCATAACATGCAGCGGATGCGCTTCTGTTCGCATTTCCATTGGCGAGTCTGTAAACTGCGACTGCATCGAAGCTGTCGGAGAGCGGCGAGGTTGCGGCTGCCATCTATTGACACGGACGAGAGGGGATCTACCTCGATGCGTATCGGTTTCGTCACCAATCCGCATGCGGTTAATTCGAACTATCGTGCGTACCAGCCGATGGACGAACTTGAGCGCCGCGGGCACTCCGTTTATCACAATCGCTCGGATACACTCCGATACGATATTTCAGCACTGCGACAGTGCGACGTCGTTCTTATCCATCGGTACACCGATCAGGTCACGCAAAGAGCGATCCAGCAGTTGCGCAGGGCAGGCGTGGGCCTCGTGTGGGACAACGACGACGACCTCACAAATGTTCCTAAGAGCCATCCGCACTATGGCCTTTTCGGCGGTCTGAATAGACAGCGCATCGTCGCCGAGCTTGCAAGGACCGTGAGCTTCGCCGACATCGTGACGACGCCCAGCGAGGTCCTCGCGTCGCAGTACCGCGCCATCGGCGCAGTTGAGGTCCGTGTGATCGAGAACTACATTCCGGCAGAGTTCGCGCGTTTAGGGCCTATTCGCCACGAGGGCATAGTGGTTGTCTGCCTCGCGGGTCTTGAACACCAGATCGACTATCAGACGTTGAGGCTCCGCGAAGTGCTCCAACGCCTGCTCGACGAACACTCGGATCTGGGTGTGTTGAATCTCGGGCTTGGGCTCGGACTGCCGAGCAACCGCAGCGTGCATCGCCCGCTGTTGGGATTCTTGGACCTGGTTCCCAACATGGTGCGCGCCGATATCGGCATCGCCCCTAACATCGACATCCCATGGAACCAAGCGCGCTCCAACGTGAAGCTGAAGGAGTATGGTGCGGCGGGCCTCGCATGGCTCGCGTCGCCGATCGGCGCATATCCCCCGTTGGGGGAGGGTGAGGGCGGCCGGCTCGTCGCTGACGACGACTGGTATCGGGCGCTCAACCGACTCATTGTCGACTCCCGGGACCGACGCAAGCTCGCTAAGCGCGCGCTGAAGTGGGCGCGAGCGCAGACGATCCAGCGCCACGTAGGTCTCTGGGAGCAGGTGTTCGCCGATGCAGCGGAGCGCGCTCGCGCCCGCCGCATGGGCCAGCGATACAGCCGTGTCTCAAGCGCCTAGCTGTGGCTCATGGACCACCATTGTCTGCTCGAAGGAGAGGGAGGGATTCGAACCCTCGTCGGACGCATAACGCCCGAAACGGTTTTCGAGACCGCCGCATTCAACCGCTCTGCCACCTCTCCGGGTGGAGCGGAAAGGGTAGCGAAATCGTGCGCGAGGTGGCGCGTCGCGTGCACCGCTGGCGGGCAGCGCCCCGGCGGTCGTCGTTCCCACGAGCAGCCCCGTCGGCAACGCCGACGCGCCGCCGCTTCAAGCCCCCGCTACCGCCGCCTCGCGAAGAACGCCCGCAGTTGCGCGGCGCACTCATCCGCCAGCAGCCCGCCCGCAACCTCAGGCCGATGGTTCAGCCGCGGCTCGGCCAGCACGTCCAGCACGCTGCCCGCCGCACCCGCCTTCGGGTCCCACGTCCCGAACACCACGCGCGGCACGCGCGACAACACGATCGCGCCGGCGCACATCGCACACGGCTCCAACGTCACGTAGAGGACGGCATCGAGAACGCGCCAACTGCCAAGGCGGGCAGCCGCCTCACGCAACGCGATCGCCTCGGCGTGCGCCGTGGGGTCCTGGCGCAGCTCGCGCTCGTTGTGGCCGGTGCCGATCACCTCGCCGTCGTGGACCACGATCGCGCCCACGGGGACGTCGTCGTGCTCCACGGCACGGTCGGCCTCGCGCATGGCGAGGCGCATGAAGAACTCGTCGCGGGGGAAGAAGCGGTCGGTCATGGCGGTCGGTGCGCCGACCACGGCGCAGGAATCGGGCGTTATGGGGAAACTTTCCGCTACCGATGATGTCTTAAGGAACGTGCGGGAAGCTTTCCGCAGCAGCTCCGGCCTGGCTTCCCTTTGATCCCCGTCACCGTTTCCGCCCGCAAGCGCGGCCTCCCCCTCCCCGGTCATCGCCGGATCGCCGCGCTGCTCGCCGCCGGGGCGTGCGCGCTGGCTGGCGTCGGCGTCGCTGCACCCATGGCCGCCGCCTCCAACGGAGGCGCCCCGGCCTACGTCCCCGGCGAGGTCGTCGTCGGCTACCACGCCCACGTCGACGCCGAAGCTCAGGCGTCCACCGCTCGCGCGGTCGGCGCCGCTGCGCCAGGGGCGAACACACGCGTCCTCCACGTCCCCGTCGGAAGAGTCCGCGCGACGATCGCGAAGCTGCGCCGCCAGCCAGGGGTCGCCTACGCCGCGCCCAACCCGATCGCCCACATCAGCGGCGGACCGAGCGGCGGCGCGACCGCCGGAGCCGGGGCGACCAAGACGAGCGCCAGCGCCCCGTCCGGCTCTCCCACCGGCAGCGCCTGGAGCAAGGAAGCCCGCACGAGCATCCTCCCGCTCCCCGATGACCCCGGCATCAAGAACTACCCCGGCGGTCTCGCCGCGGTGCAGTGGAACTTCTTCGGACCCAGAGGCGTCGGCGCGCTGGAGGCGTGGACGAACGCGATCGTCGCCGGCGCCGAGGGCGGGCGCGGCGTCCGCATCGCAGTGCTCGACACCGGCGTCGCCTACCGCGACCTCGGGCGCTTCAAGAAGTCGCCCGACTTCGCCAACACGAAGTTCGTCGCCCCGTACGACTTCGTCGAGAACCGGAGAGAGGCCGTCGACCGCAACGGGCACGGCACGCACGTCGCCGGCACGATCGCCGAGGCAACCAACAACCGCATCGGCGTCTCCGGACTCGCGTACGGCGCGACCGTGATGCCCGTGCGCGTGCTCGACTCGCAGGGCTACGGCGACGCGGCGACGATCGCGAAGGGGATCCGCTACGCCGCGCGGCACAACGCCAAGGTCATCAACATGAGCCTCGAGTTCTCCACGAGCGTGCGCTCCTCCGAGATACCGGACATCATGTCGGCGATCCGCTACGCGAACGAGCTCGGCGCCGTCGTCGTCGGCAGCACCGGCAACGAGGGCGAGGCGCAGGTCGCCTACCCCGCCCGCGCGGCACTCGTCGTCTCCGTCGGCGCGACGACCGACCAGGGCTGCCTGGCGAGCTTCTCCAACGACGGCATCGGGCTCGACATCGTCGCCCCGGGCGGCGGCGACAACGCCACGCTCAGCGAGGACCCGAACTGCCAGCCCAACCGCGCCGGGCACGACATCTTCCAGATGACCTACGCCGGCTCCGTGGGACGCTTCGGGCTCCCCTCCGGCTACGACGGCACCTCGATGGCCGCCCCGCACGTCTCGGCCGCCGCGGCGCTCGTGATCGCCACGAAGGTGATCGGGCCGAACCCGACGCCCGCGCAGGTCGAATGCCGCCTGAAGGCGACCGCCACGCAGCTCGGGATCGCCAGCCCCAACCGCATCTACGGCTGGGGGCTCGTCAACGCCGGCGCCGCGACATCACCGGCGATCGCATCGCCGAGCTGCCTCTCGCGCAGCTCCAGCGTGAACCCCTCCGGGCCCACCGGGACCACGCCTCCCGCCGCGGGCTGAGCGCAGCCGCAGCGCCCACGCGCCAGCTCGTCGCCAGCCCCCACACCCCCGATCGCTGCAAAGTCTGCCGATCGGACCGCTCCAATCGTCAGCATCGGAACATCGATGCTCCATCGGGGTTGACTCGCGGGTCAGCGACTGAATAGGTTCTGGGTACGGCCGCGTGTCCGAGGGGGAAGGCGCGCCGGGATGCCGGGCAGTGGGCGGTGCACAGGGGGTCGATGCGAGGGGGCATCGTAGTGCGCCGTCCACCGCCCTGGCATCTGCCGTACGCAACGGCCGACCGCGCGGCCCGGCCCCTGCCGTGCGTGGCCTCGGCCGACACGACCTGCCCGCCGCCGCGCGGCTCGACCCGTCGCGTCCGCGACCCCGCCCCTCCTACGTCGTGCGAATGATCAGCACGGAGCAGGGCGCGTTGTGCGAGATCTTGTTCGGCACCGAGCCGAGCAGGAAGCGCTTGGCGCCGGTCATGCCCTTGTTGCCGACCACGATCAGGTCGCTGCCCTGTTCCTCGGCGACGTCGAGGATCGAGTCCGCCGGGTCGCCCTGGCGGGCGAACGTGCGGACAGTCGTCACGCCCGCCTCGGAGGCCTGCTCGGCAGCCTCCTGCAGCGTCGCGTCGACGTCCTCGCGCGGGCTGATCGACCACTGCATGTCCTTCGGCGCCTCGTTCGCCTCGTCGCGCAGGCGCTGGGCGGAGACCGGCTCGTACGCGCTCACTATCTCGAGCGCAGCACCGGCGATGCGAGCCAGTTCGATCGCCTGTCTGACGGCCTCCTGGGCCGTTTCAGAGCCATCGGTTCCCACGACGATCGAGCCGAACACGCGCCTTTCTCCCTTTCCGATCAGCGGACGCGGCGCATCATAGCCCTGCGGGGAGGCGCTCCGAGCCGGCTCCCCGCTGCGGCGGGGCAGCCCCGTCGCGGCGGGCCGCCGCAACGGCCCTCAGATCAGTCTGGTGATCGCGATCACGATTCCGGCGATCACGAGGATCACGATCCCGATCTGCATCCAGATCCACGTCGGCGACATCGCTGCAGCCTATCGGTCGACGCCGAGCCAGCCGTCGACCTGCGCGCACCAACCGTCCTGCACACGCTCGAGCGACCAGCCCAGATCCTCGCGCAGGTGCAGGTACAGCCGCGCGTCGAGCGCCGCCATCAGCGACAGCACCGCGTACTCGACGTCGATCTGCGGCGCGGCCTCGCGCAGCAGGATCCCCAGGTGCATGCGGTAGAAGCCGTCGGGGCCGCCCATTCCCGGCCCCTTGCCGGCGGCCGCGAGCCAGACGGCGTGCCCTTCCAGCAGCTGCAGCTGACCGCGCCCCCACGCATGCAGCCGCTCGCGCGGCGGCGCGCCCGGGCCCAGGGGCGGCGCGCCGCGCAGCATCTCGTCCTGGAAGCCGCGCGTCTCCTCGCTCAGCAGCTCCTCCGTCAGCCCGGCGCGGTCGCCGAAGCGGCGGTACATCGTCCCCATCCCGACGCACGCCTCTCTCGCGACGTCCTGCATCGAGACGTGGTCGGCGCCGCGCTCCTGGAACAGGCGCGCGGCAACCGTCAGGATTCTGCGGCGGTTCGAGGCCGCGTCGGCGCGCTCGGTGGCGGCCGTCGGCCGCTCGACGAGAGGGAGCTCTTGCATGCAGCTCCCATCATGCCTTCTGCAGGACCTGCACGTCGTCGACCAGTTCGCGCACGACACCCGCCAATGCGGCGATCTGATCCGCGTCGGAGAGCGTGCCGTCCTCACCGAACGCGTCGTGAGCGAGCCCGATCGGCAGCTCGCGGTCGAGCACTCTGGCGCCGATGTGAGCCGTCACTCTGCGCACCTCGGCCTGCGCCCAGACGGCGCCGAACAGCCCCGTCGAGGCACCGACGACCGCGACCGGCTTGCCGCGCAGCGGATGCGTCTCGAACGGGCGCGAGATCCAGTCGAGCGCGTTCTTCAGCACGCCCGGCATCCCGGCGTTGTACTCCGGCGTCGAGATCAGGACCGCGTCGGCGTCGGCGATCGCGTCGCGCAGCTCCTGCACGGCGGCGGGCACGGGCCCCGCCTCGAGGTCCTCGTCGAAGTGGGGCAGCTCGGACAGCCGGTCCCACAGCTCGAGCTCGACCCCGGACGGCAGCGTCGCGGCCGCCGCCCGGAGCAGCTTGCGGTTGTGGGAGTCCCGGCGCACGCTGCCTGCGATGCCAAGGACTCGCATCGTCAGGCCTCCGCGGGAGCGCTCGGGGCGATCAGGCCGAGCTCGATCGTCAGCTTGACGTCGTTGGCGAGCGCCTTGCCGCCGGTCGGAAGGTCGGCGTTCCAGTTGATGCCGTACTCGGTGCGGTCGATCGTCGCCTCCAGTTGCAGCGCCGCCTTGCGGGTGCCGAACAGCTCGGCCTCCGGCGACCAGCTACCGGTCGCGGTGACGGTCTTCGTGACGCCCTTGATCGTCAGCTCGCCCGTGACCGTGGCGGTGCCGTCGTCGGCGAGCGCAACGTCCTCAGAGCGGTACGTGACCGTCGGGTACGTCGCAGCGTCGAAGAAGTCCTCTGCAAGCACGTGCTGGCGGAACTGCTCCGGCGTGCGGATCGAGATCGACTCGATCTGCGCCGTGCCGTCGAGGCGCGCCGTGCCGCCGTCGACCGTCAGCGTCGCATCGACGTCGTCGAGGGTGCCCTTGAAGGTCGTGACGCCCATGTACTTGACGGCGAAGCCGAACGTCGAGTGGGTCGTGTCGACGGTGTAGACGCCGTTCAGGGGTTGGACTGCAGTGGCCATTTCGAACACCTCGTGAAGGAGAAAGAGAAGCGGAGTGGATTCCGCTTCAGCAGGCTAGCACGAGCGGAACGCATTCCGCTTAGATGTTCGTAATGCGTCTAACTACGTTGCGCCACCTATGGTCGCGGCAGCTTCACCACCGTCACGAAGAACTCGTCGATCTGGCGCACGACCTCGATGAAGCGGTCGAAGTCGACCGGCTTCGTGACGTACGCGTTGGCGTGCAGCCTGTAGCTGCGCAGCACGTCCTCCTCCGCCTGCGAAGTCGTCAGCACGACGACGGGGATCGTCGACAGCCTGTCGTCGCCCTTGATCTCGGCCAGCACCTCGCGCCCGTCCTTGCGCGGCAGGTTCAGGTCAAGCAGCACGAGGTCGGGCCGCGGCGCGTCGGCGTACTCGCCCTCCCTGCGCAGGTACTGCATCGCCTCGACGCCGTCCTTCACGCACGCGAGCGTGTTGCGGACCTTGTTGTCCTCGAACGCCTCGCGGATCATCAGCGTGTCGCCGGGATCGTCCTCGACCAGCAGGACGTCGATCGGTTCCATGATCTGTGGTGTGCTCATTCACGCTCCTGAAGGACGGGCAGGGTGAAGCGGAAGGTGGTGCCCTGTCTCGACTCGGTGTCGAGCCATATCCTCCCGCCGTGGTACTCGACGATCTTGCGGCACATCGCGAGGCCGATGCCGGTGCCGGCGTAGACGTCCTTCGCGTGCAGCCGCTGGAAGATCATGAAGATGCGCTCCGCGTAGTCGGGCTCGATCCCGATCCCGTCGTCGGTGACGGTGAACTGCCACTCGTCGCCGACGCGCTCGACCGCGACGTCTATCTGCGGCGGCCCCTCGCCGTGGAACTTCAGCGCGTTGCCGATCAGGTTCTGGAAGACGCCGGCCAGCAGCGACGCCTCGCCGCGAACGCGCGGCAGGTCGCCGTGCACCGCGATCCGCGCGCCGCTCTCCTCGATCGACGCGCCAAGGGCCGTGAGCGCCTGCTGCAGCACCGCGTCGGTCTCGACGACCGATTGCTCGGCGCCGAAGCGCCCGACGCGTGAGAACGCGAGCAGGTCGTTGATCAGCTGCTGCATCCGCTTCGCGCCGTCGACGGCGAAGTCGATGTACTGGTCGGCGCGCTCGTCGAGCTGGCCTCTGTAGCGCTTCTCCAGCAGCTGGCAGAAGCTGGCGACCTTGCGCAGCGGCTCCTGCAGGTCGTGCGAGGCGACGTAGGCGAACTGCTCCAGCTCGGCGTTGGAGCGCTGCAATTCGCGCGCCTGGTCGTCGAGCTGCTCGTGCGCCTCCTTGATCGCCGACAGCTCCGCGACGATCCGGCGGCGCATCACGTCGACGTCGTCGGCCAGCTCGACGACGTCGCGCGGTCCCTCGCCGACGATCGCGTGGTCGAAGTCGCCGCGCGCGGTCCGCCGCACGCGCCGCCCGACGCCGCGCAGCGGCCGGCTGACGGTCCGGCGCAGCGCCAGCACGACGCCGATGATCCCGATCACGATCAGC
This sequence comes from Conexibacter sp. CPCC 206217, assembly GCF_030646165.1. GTDB lineage: Bacteria > Actinomycetota > Thermoleophilia > Solirubrobacterales > Solirubrobacteraceae > Conexibacter. Next base: position 216,116 of record NZ_JAUTDO010000002.1, read on the forward strand.
AGCGCGACCGCGGCGAACGTGAACGTGAGGAAGCGGGCTGCGTCGGCGAGGTCGGTGCGGCCCGCGTCGCGCACCTCGATCATCTCCGCCTGCTCGACGTCGAGCGCGTTGCGGACGTCGTCGAAGAGGTTGCGGCCCAGCTCCGGATCGGGCTTGCCCGCGGCGCCCGGTCCGTCGGCGGCGACCGCTCTGATCGTCGGCTGCGCGTACTCGCGCTGCCAGCGGTCGACGCGCCGCTCGATCTCGGCGATGTCGGAGCGGATCCCCTCGTGCTCCTCGATCGTCGTGACCGCGTGCAGCTGTCTCAGCGCCGTCGTCGCCTGCTGGCGGCCGGTCGCGTACGGGCCGAGGAACGTGTCCTGCCCGGCGAGCGCATAGCCGCGCACGCCCGTCTCCTGGTTGATCAGCGCGTTGGACAGCTGCAGCGAGGCGGTCAGCGCCGGGCCGTTGCGCGCGACGACGAGGTCGCGCGCGTCGTTGAGCCGGACGATCGCGAGCACGCCGAGCGCGAGCCCGACGGCGGTCACGAACGCCATCGCGATCGCCGCCCAGGTGAACCACTGGCTGACGGTCAGACGGCTGACGAGCGGCGGGCGCGGTTGCGTGCGCTCCCACTCGCGCTCGGCGCGGCGCGCTTGCTCGCCGGCGCTCACGTCGCCGAGCGGCGGGCTGTCACCAGCACCATCGCGAGATCGTCGGTCAACTCGCCACCGTGCAGTGTCTCCACCTCCGCGACCAGCTCGTCGAGCATCGGCGCGGGATCCTCGCCCCCTGGCACGCGTGAGAGGCCGCCGCGCTCCAGCAGCTCGACCAGCCGCTCCGGCCCCAGCCGCTCCGCGCCGCGGCCGATTCGGCCCTCGATCAGCCCGTCGGTGTAGAGCAGCAGCGTCCAGTCGCCGCTGAACTCGACCGCGTTGCCGAGCCAGCCACCCGGGTCGACGAAGCCCAGCGGCGGGCTGACCTGCTCGACGTCGAGCAGGCGCACGCCGCGTGCGTCGGCGAGCACCGGCGGCGGGTGACCGGCGAGGAAGATCCGGCCGCTGGCGCGGTCCGGCGCCGCGACCAGCACGCACAGCGTCGCGAACATGTCGGGCGCATGGCGCTCGTGCACGAGCATCTCCTGCAGCCGCGCCAGCGCGACCTCCGGCGACTGGCGCGCGAGCGTCAGCGTGCGCCACGCGATCCGCAGGCAGGCGCCGAGCGCCGCCTCGTCGGGACCGTGGCCGCTGACGTCGCCGATCAGCACGTGCAGCGTGCCGTCGTCGAGCTCGATCGCGTCGTAGAAGTCGCCGCCCAGCAGCGCGCGGCGGCGGCCGGGGCGGTAGCCGGTCGAGAGCGCGATCCGCTTGTCGCTGAGGATCGCGGTCGGCAGCAAGCCGCGCTCCAGGCGCGCGTTCTCGCGTGCCTCCAGCCGCGCCTCCAGCAGCTCCTGCTGCGAGCGTTCGAGCCTGCGCCGCTCGATCGCATAGCGGATCGCGCGCGCGAGCATCGAGCCGTCGACGCCGCTCTTGGAGAGGTAGTCCTGCGCGCCCGTCGAGAGCGCCTCGATGCCGCGGTGCTCGTCGTCGTGGCCGGTCAGCACGACGATCGCGGCGTCGGGCGCGGCGCGCCGCAGCCGCTCGACGGGCTCCAGCCCGATCGCGTCCGGCAGCCCGAGGTCCAGCAGCAGGCAGTCCAGGCCACCGGGCAGCAGCTCCTCCGCCTCCCGCACGGTGCCGACGTGGACGACCTGCAGGTGCGGCGCCGCGTCCGCGAGCAGCTCCTGCACGAGCACGGCGTCGCCGAGGTCGTCCTCCACCAACAGCAGCTGGAGTGGGAACGTCGCCGGCATCGTCGCGGCCGCGTCGACGCCGGCGCGCACGCCGGGTCCCCTCGTCTCGTCGTTCACGCGCGTCGTCCCGCGCCGCAATCCATCCCCGCCCGCGAGCGCATCTGCATCGATTCCGGTCGGGCTGGGGACGTCGCGGCTCAGTCCTCTTCTTCCTCGAAGAGCTGCGCGAGCAGGTCCGGGAGGACGCCGAAGAACGACTCCTCCAGCTCCTCGGGCAGCTCGACGGTGACCGACTCGAAGTGGCTGTGGTCGTCGTGCACGCGCACGTGCGATCTGACCGACGCGCCCGCGAGCACGAAGAACGGCAGGAGGCTGAAGTAGTCGAGCCCTTCGAAGTCGTCGCGGTCGAGTCCCGTCTCTTCCAACAGGGCCCAGAGGCGATCGTCGTACTGCGACTCTCCGATGGCGATACGCGCGAGTTGCGTCATGCGCGGATTGTGTCAGGCCGACGGCGGGGGTGGGAGAATGGGGCGATGAGCAGACTGCGGGGAACTGTCTGGATCGCCGAGCAGGACGCGTTCGACGACCCCAACGGCGGGACGATCTGGACCGCGCGCTTCGAAGCGCACCACGACACCGGCAGAGGCATGGGCGAGGAGTTGCTCGATGCCGGCGCCGACGAAGCGATCGCCTGGGGCCGCGCCCGCGCGCCGCTGGTCTGGATCCGGCTGGCCGACAGCGACTACTTCGCCGCCGGCACCGACCACGAGCCGTGGGCGACGCCGTGGGACGCGAGCGCGCCGGCGCCGGTGCGACGGCGGCCGCCGGGCGAGCAGTGGCGCGACCGCCCGGAGGACGCCGACAGGATCGCCTGGTCGGTCCAGGTCGACCTCTCGCCGCCCTACGTGGAGCCGCGCCCGGACTGGGACGCCGAGGTCGCGCACATGGCGGCGCGCGGCGGCGCGAGCGGCTGGAGGGCGCGCGAGCTGGGGCCGGCCGGGGCCGGCACGGTCGACGACGGCAACTCCGGCGACGGCGCCTGGTTCGGCGGTGCCGAGGACGTCTCCGACAGGGCGATGCTGATCCCCGACGCGGACGCGGACGCGGACGGCGCCGACGACGGCCCCTTCGACGCGACCACCTACCGGCTCGACTTCGAGCTGACCGCCGCCACCGCCGTCCACGCGATGGAGTACGGCCTCGACCGCTGCCTCGTCCCCCACGGCTGGTCGGCGATCGCCTGGGCCCGCCCGCTGCAGCCCGCGCAGCCCGCCTGAGCCCTGAAACGACGAGCGCCCCGCGGTGAGCGGGGCGCTGGTCGAAGAAGCATGGGCGGAGCAGGATTCGAACCTGCGTAGGCAGAGCCAACGGGTTTACAGCCCGTCTCCTTTAACCACTCGGACATCCGCCCCGGGAGCGATTAGGCCGGCGAAGTGTAGCGAGGTGCGCGCGGCGCCGCCGCCTCGAGCGAGGCGGCGGCAGGCGGCGGCGGATCGACGCGTCTAGGACGCGTCGCGCAGGCGCTGTGCCTCGGGCAGCGCCTCGAGCTTCTTCAGCGTGTGGTTCTCGATCTGGCGGATCCGCTCGCGCGTCACGTTGAACGCGCGACCGACCTCCTCCAGCGTGCGCGGACGACCTCCCCCGAGGCCGAAGCGCATCTCGATCACCTCGCGCTCACGCTGCGGCAGCGCGGCCAGCGCTCGCCTCACGTTGTCACGACGGAGGTTCTCCGATGCCAGCTCGAACGGGGACTCCGCCGTCTGGTCCTCGACGAAGTCGCCGAGCTCGGACTCCTCCTCCTCGCCGATCGGCTTCTCGAGCGAGACCGGCTGCTGGGCCATCCGCAGGATGTCCCGAACCTCTCTCACGGTGCACTCGAGCTCCGCTGCGATCTCCTCCGGCGAGGGCTCACGGCCGAGCGACTGCACGAGCTGACGCTCGACGTGCACGACCTTGTTGAGCTTCTCCACCATGTGGACCGGGATCCGTATGGTCCGGCCCTTGTCGGCGATCGCGCGCGTGACGGCCTGACGGATCCACCAGGTCGCATACGTCGAGAACTTGAAGCCGCGGCGGTGGTCGAACTTCTCGACCGCCCGGATCAGCCCGAGCGAGCCCTCCTGGATCAGGTCGAGAAACGTCAGGCCCCGGCCCAGGTAGCCCTTCGCGATCGAGACGACGAGGCGCAGGTTGGCCTCGATCATCTGCTGCTTGGCACGCATGTCGCCGCGCTCGATGCGCTGCGCCAGCGATACCTCCTGCTCGGCCGTCAACAGGTTGACTCTGCCGATCGAGCGCAGGTACAGCCGCAGCGAGTCGAGGCTCGGCTCGACCGTCAGGTCGATCTCCGGCCGCTTCGCCGATGCGCCGCCGCGACGGGTGTCCGGCCGTTCCCCCTCCGCAGCGCCAGCTGTAGAGACGGCGGGCTTCCCGTCGGCCTCGACGACGTCGATGCCGTGCTCGTCCAGGTGCGCATGCAGCTCCTGCACCTGCTCCTTCGTGACCTCCACCTCCTCCAAGGTGGAGGCGATCTCCTCGAACGTCAGGTATCCGCGTTCCTGACCTTCGGCAATCAGCTGACGGAACTCTTCCATCTCCGCGATCGGAGCCTCGTCCGCCAACAGAACTGCAGCCTTCTCCCTCACGATGAGCTCGTTCCTCTTCGAGACGCGATTCGGACCCGCCGCGAAGCAGGTCCCCCTCTCCTCAATGCACCTCGTAACTGAACGCTACGTCCGCGACGACAGTCGCGATGTGGCTGAGCCATGTTTCGCTCTCCCGCCCACAAGCGTGGAGGCAGGCTTCCAGCCAGGTGCGGATTGATACCACATGATCCGCGATCTGCCCACCTTGCCACCCGATCGAGGGGGGCGAAGAACCGCCATCGCTACCCTTTCGAGGACGATGTCCGACTCCAGTACCGCCAGCATCCAGGCGCCTGACGTCCAGGCGCAGCTCCCCTCGCTCGAAGTCAGCCTCTCGCGCGTGGGCGTGACCGGCGTCGAGAAAGTCATCCGCATCAAGCAAGATGGCACGGAGCAACTCTTCTCCGCCAGACTCGAGTGCTTCGTCGACCTCGGGCCGCGTCAGAAGGGCGCGCACATGTCGCGCTTCGAGGAGGTCGTCAACGAGGCGATCGGCGAGGTGATCCTCGGCGAGGCGACGTTCCGCGCCGAGACGCTCGCGCAGCGTGTCGCCGAGCGCGTGCGCGAGCGTCAGGGCGCGCGCCTCGCGGAGGTCACGATCGCGGCGCGCTACCCGGAGCACAAGCCGGCGCCCGTCTCCGGCATCCAGACGCAGGAGATCTACACGCTGTTCGGCTCCGCCGTCGCGTCCGAGCGCGGCACGCGCCGGCTGATCGGCGTCGCCGCCGCCGGCATGACCGCCTGCCCGTGCGCGCAGGGCCTTGTGCAGGAGTCCTCGCGCGAGCGCCTGCTCGCGGACGGCTTCAGCCACGACGAGATCGAGCGGATCTTCGAGCACGTGCCCGTCGCGACGCACAACCAGCGCGGCCTCGGCACGCTCCACATCGGGCTGCCCGAGGACTGCGACGAGGACATCGCAGCGCGCGCGCTGCTCGACATCGTCGAGAGCTCGATGTCGTCGGAGATCTACGAGCTGATGAAGCGCAGCGACGAGGGCTCCGTCGTCGAGAAGGCGCACCGCCGCCCGCGCTTCGTCGAGGACTGCGTCCGCGAGATGGTGCGCGGCGTGATCGACGACTTCCCGCAACTGCCCGACGGCGCGTTCTTCTCCGCGCACCAGAAGAACCTCGAGACGATCCACCAGCACAACGTCGAAGCCGAGCGCTTCGGCCTGCTCGGCGAGATCCGCCACGAGTTGAGCAGCGGCGAGCACTCGCCGACGCACACGACGCGCCGCGCCTGGCTCGACGGCGCGGGACCGCTCGCCTAGCGGCTCCTGATCCCGCCGGGAGAACTCGCCTGGCGGCTCGTTCTCCCTCGTACCCGAGCGCCGTCGCGACCTGAGCGCCGTTGCGCCGAGCTGCGCTAGCTGGCGCGTTCGGCGCCGCTGCGGGCGGCGGCGCGCTCTTCGCGCGCGGCCTGCGCCGCCGCGCGATCGCGCGCGCCGAGCGTCTTGCGCAGCCCGAAGAAGTAGTCGGCGCCGGAGGCGACCGTGACCGCGACGGTCGCGTAGACGAGCAGGTCGACCCAGAGCGCGTGGTCGACCAGGATCAGCGCCATCACCATCGCGATCTGGAAGCAGGTCTTCAGCTTCCCGAAGAAGCTCGCGGAGATCACGACGCCCTGCGAGGTCGCCGCCATCCGCAGCGCGGTGACGGCGAACTCGCGCGCGATGATCACCATCGCGACCCACGCCTCGACGCGCCCGAGCGAGACGAGCGCGACCAGCGCCGCGATGATCAGCAGCTTGTCGGCGATCGGGTCCATCAGCTTCCCGAACGTCGTGATCGCGTTGCGCGAGCGGGCGAGGTAGCCGTCGAGCATGTCCGTCAGCGAGGCGAGCGCGAAGACGATCGCGGCCCACAGGTCGCCGTTGGGCGTCTCGCCCAGCAGCGCGACGACAAGCACCGGCACCAGCAGGATGCGCAGCACCGTCAGGACGTTGGGGACGTTGACCGGGAACATCAGCACCGGAGGCTACTGCGCCCGGGGCGAAGCTCAAGCCTTCAGCTTGCGCCCCGTGCTGAACAGCCAGCTGCTCCAGGCGATCATCACGGCCGACAGCACCGCCATCACGCCGAGCGACAGCCAGACCGGCACGTCGCTGACGCCGAGGAACCCTTCGCGGACCGCCTGGATCACGTAGAAGAGCGGGTTCACGTGCGAGATCTCGCGCCACGGCTCCGGCAGCGTGTCGACGGAGTAGAAGGTCCCGCCGAGGAACGACAGCGGCACGATCACGATGTTCTGCACGAAGCTCGCGTGGTCCCACGACTGCGCGTAGACGCCGACGATCACGCCGAGCGACGAGAACAGGATCAGCGACAGCAGCACCGCGACGATCAGCACGAGCGGGTCGTGGACCGGCACGCTCGTGACCGGCAGCGCCATCAGCACGAGCACGATCGCGATGATCAGTGCGCGCACGGCGCCGCCGAGGCTGAGGCCGAGGTTGACCTCCCAGCTCTTCATCGGCGAGGCGAGCACGTCGTTGATGTAGCGGTCGAAGCGCGCCTGGAAGACCGACGAGCTGTTGTTGGAGTAGGCCGCCTGGACCATCGCCATCGTCACCAGGCCGGGGACGATGAAGACGTCGTAGGGGATCCCGTCGACGCCGCTGATGCGGCTGCCGAGCGAGAGGCCGAAGACGAGGATGAAGAGGAACGACGAGACGACCGGCGCGGCGATCGTCTGCTGCCACAGCTTCAGCACGCGGTTGACCTCGCGGCCGCCGAGCGCGATCAGGCCGCGGTGGCGCTCGGCGAGCGAGCCGGTGGCGCCTTCGAGCTCGCCGCCGTGACGCGGGGCGCGCGGGGCCGAGGCGGAGTCGAGCATGCTCATGCCGTCGCCTCCGCGCCGGCGCCGGCGGTGGGCGCGGCCGCGCCGGACATCGCCTTGACGTACACGTCGGCGAGCGTGTCGACGCCGTAGTGCGCGCGCAGCCCGTCGGCCGAGTCGCGCGCGAGCAGTTGCCCGCCTCTGATCAGCGCGATCTCGTTGCACAGCTCCTCGGCCTCTTCGAGGTAGTGCGTCGTCAGCAGCACGGTCGTGCCCTCGCCGTGCAGGCGGCGGATGTACTGCCACAGGTCCAGCCGCAGCTCGAAGTCGACGCCGGCGGTCGGCTCGTCGAGGATCAGCATCGGCGGCTCGTGCATCAGCGCGCGGGCGATCAGCAGCCGGCGGCGCATGCCGCCCGACAGCTTCGGCGCGCGCGTCTTCGCCTTGCCGCTGAGGTCGAAGATGTCCATCATCTCGCGCGCACGGCGCTTCGCGTGCTCGCGGCTCATGCCGTAGTAGCCGCCGTGGTAGAGCAGCGTCTCCTCGACGTCGAGGAAGCGGTCGAGGTTGATGTCCTGCTCGGCGAGGCCGATCATGCGGCGCGCCTCGGCGACGCGGTGGTCGACGCCGAAGATGCGGATCTCGCCGCCGGTCGTGCGGATCAGGTTGCAGACGGCGCTGATCAGCGTCGTCTTGCCGGCGCCGTTGGGGCCGAGCAGCCCGAAGAACTCGCCGGCCGGGACAGACATGTCGAAGCCGTCGAGCGCGAGGAAGCCGTCGTCGTAGCGCTTCGTCAGGCCGCGCAGCTCGAGCGCGGGGACGGAGGTAGTTGCGTGCTGCATCACCTTCGAGGCTAGACGATCGCTCGCGAGCCGATTCCTCAGTGGATTGGTGGGGAAACGCGGGCGTAGCCGCTTGCACGGTCGGGGATCATTCGGAGCGTGCGCGCGATCGTGCTCGACTCACCCGGCCAGCCGCTGCGCGCGGCCGAGCTGCCCGACCCGGTCCCCGGTCCGGGCGACCTGCTCCTGCGCGTGCGCGCGTGCGGCGTCTGCCGCACCGACCTGCACCTGCGCGACGGCGAGCTGCCGGCCGGTCACACGCCGCTCGTGCTCGGCCACCAGATCGTCGGCGAGGTGCTGGCAGCCGGCGCCGAGGTCGCGGGCACCCGCGGCGTGCAGCTTGGCGCGCGCGTCGGCGTGCCGTGGCTGGGCTGGACCTGCGGCGAGTGCCGCTACTGCACAAGCGGCCGCGAGAACCTCTGCGCGCGAGCCCAGTTCACCGGCTGCGACCGCGACGGCGGCTACGCCGAGCTGACCGTCGCCGACGCGCGCTTCTGCTTTCCGCTGCCGGGTCCCCTCTCCGACGAGCAGCTCGCCCCGCTCCTCTGCGCCGGCCTGATCGGCTACCGCGCGCTGCAGATGACCGGCGACGCGCAGCGGCTCGGCCTCTACGGCTTCGGCTCGGCCGCGCACCTGATCTGCCAGGTTGCCGTGCACGAGGGGCGGGAGGTGTTCGCGTTCACGCGCGAGGGCGATCGCGCCGGGCAGCGGTTCGCGCGCGGGCTCGGCGCGACCTGGGCCGGGACCAGCACGCAGCGGCCGCCCGAGGAGCTGGACGCGGCGCTGATCTTCGCCCCCGTCGGCGCGCTCGTGCCGCTCGCGCTGCGCGCGGTCGCGCGCGGCGGCAGCGTGATCTGCGCCGGCATCCACATGAGCGACATCCCCTCCTTCCCCTACGCGGACCTGTGGGGCGAGCGGACGCTCAGATCGGTCGCGAACCTGACGCGCCAGGACGGCGAGGCGTTCCTCGCGCTCGCCCCGCGCGTGCCGCTCAGAACGCAGGTCACGAGCTACCCGCTCGACGCAGCCGAGCAAGCGCTCGCCGATCTGCGGGCAGGCGCGTTCGAGGGCGCCGCGGTGCTGCAGATCGCGTGAGCGGCCGATCTGCCAGAGTGGACGACGCCGCACCGCAGCACTGAAACCCGCCGCGCCACCAAGGAGGTCCGATCCGCACATGCCCCTCGTCCCGATGGTCATCGAGCGCACCGCGCGCGGCGAGCGCGAGTTCGACATCTACAGCCGCCTGCTCAACGAGCGGATCATCTTCCTCGGCACCGCCGTCGACGACCAGGTCGCGAACCTCGTCGTGGCGCAGCTGCTGCACCTCGAGTCGAGCGATCCCGACAAGGACATCTCGATCTACATCAACTCGCCCGGCGGGTCGATCTACGCCGGCCTGGCGATCTACGACACGATGCAGTTCATCAAGCCGGACGTGTCGACGATGTGCGTCGGAATCGCGATGTCGATGGGCTCGCTGCTGCTGATGGGCGGCGCGAGAGGCAAGCGCATGTCGCTGCCCAACAGCCGGATACTGATCCACCAGCCGTCCGCCGGCTTCGAGGGCCAGTCGACCGACATCGAGATCCACGCGAACGAGATCATCAAGACGCGCAAGCGGATCGACGAGATCTACGCGTACCACACGGGTCAGACCGAGGAGAGAGTCCACGCGGACATGGAGCGCGACCGCTTCTTCAAGCCCGACGAGGCCGCCGCCTACGGGCTGATCGATCGCGTGATCGAGAAGCACTGAGCGCAGCTCAGGCTGCGACCGGCCGCCGCACGCGGCGGCCGGGCCCGGCGATCACGCCGCACATCAGCAGCGCGAAGGCCAGCAGCGCGACCTTCGCGTCCAATGTCTGCGTCGCAAGGCCCAGCGCGACCGTCGGGATCGCCGTGCCGCAGTAGGCCGCGACGAACAGACCGGCCAGCGCCTCCTCCGGCGCGAGCGCGTTGACGGTCGCGATGCAGCCCTTGAACAGCACGCCGCAGCCGGCGCCGGCCAGCAGGCCAGCCGCGATGTAGATCGGCATCCGCTCGATCCAGAGCGCGGCGACGAGCAGCGCCAGCCCGGCGGCCGCGAGCGCCTGGCCGAGCGCGACCAGCCGCGCCGCCGCGAGTCTCGCGAGCGCGATCTGCGTGACGACGCCGGCGAGGAAGGTCGCGCAGGTGATCGCACCGGCGAGCGCGTGCGAGTCGTGCTGCAGGGTGCCGGCGAGGAAGCCCGGCCCGACCGAGCTGAAGATGCTCAGCGTCGCGAACGAGACCATCGCGGAGGCAGCGGCGGCGGCGAAGCGCCCGCGGTCGGCGCGCGGGATCACGACCCGCTGCGGTCGGCGACTTCGGCGCCGCCGAGCAGCTCGTGCGCGCCGGCCTCGGCGTCGCGCTGCTGCCCGAGTTCGCCGCCGCGCCGCTGAGCGACCTGCACGTGCTGCGGATCCGCGGCGGCGATCTCACCTGGCGGCTGCACGCCGCGCTGCCGGCCCGCGACGCGAGCGCCGCCGCTCTCGCGCTGCTGCAGGAGCTGGCGACGGAGGCTTAGACGACCGGGTGCTCGATCGCGCCGAGGCGCTCCAGCTCGATTCTCACGACGTCGCCCGGGGTGAGGAAGCGGGACGGTCTCATGTGGACGCCGACGCCGCTGGGCGTGCCGGTCAGGATCAGGTCGCCCGGCTGCAGCGCGATCGACTCGGCGATGAAGTCGACGCAGGCCTGGCAGCCGAAGATCAGGTCCGACGTGCGCGAGTCCTGGCGCAGCTCGCCGTTGACCCAGGCGCGGATCTGCAGGTCCTCGGCCTCGCTGACCGACAGCTCGTCGGCGGTCGTGATCCACGGGCCCCACGGGCAGAACGTGTCGCCGCCCTTCGCGCGCACCCACTGCGGCTCGCTTCTCTGCAGGTCGCGCGCGCTGACGTCGTCGGCGACCGCGAAGCCGCCGATCTGGCCGTCGGCGCCGATCACGACGGCCAGCTCGGCCTCGTAGTCGAGCATGCTCGTGACCGCGGGGTGGCGGACCGGCCCGCTCGGCGCGACCGACGCGCCCGGCTGCTTGAAGAAGACGATCGGCTGCGACGGCGCCGCCTTGCCGCCCTCGGCCGCGTGCGCGGCGTAGTTGAGGCCGATCCCGAAGATCGCGCGCGGCTGCGGCACCGGCGCCAGCAGCGTCACCTCGGCGAGCGCGTAGTCGGGGCCGGACGCGGGCGTGCGGTCGCCGCTGGCGAGCCGCTCGCGCACGCCGTCGGGCGCGGGATGCGCGGAGAAGGCGACGACGCGCTCGTCGCGCACCTCGCCGGCGAGCGGCTCGGACGAACCGGGAAGGAGGAAGGTGGCGAGTCTCATGGCCGGGAGCGTAGATGGTTGCCGGCGCCCACGACCGCCCGCGCGGCTGCGTTCTTCGAACCGTCAGACGGCGAGCGCCGCCCACAGCGCAATCGTTCCCAGCAGCAGGCCGGGCACGACCGTCAACGCGCCGAGCCGCAAGAACGTGGCCCACTCCGGTGTCGTGCGCGAGCCGCGCAGCACGCGCTTCCACAGCAGCGTCGCGAGCGAGCCGGTGTAGGTCAGGTTCGGGCCGACGTTGAGGCCGATCAGCGCCGCCAGCAGCGGACCGGTGCCGCGGTCGGCGAGCGCCGGCAGCAGTATCAGCGTCGCCGGCAGGTTGTTGATCGCGTTCGCCAGCAGCGCCGCGACGGCGGTCACGCCGAGCAGCGCCGGCAGCGTGTCGCCGCGCGGCAGCAGATCGTCGACGACGCGGTCGAGCCCGAGCGACAGCGCGCCCGCGACGGCGACGCCGAGCGCCAGCACGCAGACCAGGAAGCCGGGACTCGCGGCTCTCACGAGCGCGCGCACGGAGGTCCGCCGGCTCGCCAGCGCCGGCACCGCGAGGACGAGCGCGCCCGCCGCCGCGACGAACGCGGGATCGACCCCGAGCGGCGCGCTGAGGACGAAGCCGGCGAGCGTGGCGAGCACGACGGCGGCGGCGAGCGCGGGCGAGCCGCGGTCGTCCGCCGTCGGCGGTGAGTCGACCGCGACCGCGCCCGACCCGCGCTCGTCGCCGTCGGGACGCGCGGCGCCGGCCGCACGCGGACGGCCGTCGCCGGATGCGGCCGCCGCCCCCAGATCTCCCGCGAAGAAGCGCCGCAGCACCGCCCACTCGACCGCGATCACGACGATCCACGGCAGCGCCATCAGCGCGCTGAAGCGCAGGAAGCCGATCCCCGACTGGTGGAAGGCGAGCAGGTTCGTCAGGTTGGAGACCGGCAGCAGCAGCGACGCCGAGTTGGCGAGGTGGACGCAGGCGTAGACGTGCGGGCGCGGGCGCAGCCGCAGCAGCGCCGCGCTGCTGAGCACGACCGGCGTCAGCAGCACGACCGTCGCGTCGAGCCCGAGCACGGCGGTGACCGCCGCCGCGAGCGCGAAGACGAGCGCCAGCAGCCTGCGCGGGCGCCCGTCGGCGTGGCCGGCGAGCAGCCGACCGGCGGCGGCGAACAGTCCCTCGCGCTCGCACAGATGGCCGAGCACCAGCACTGCGGCGAGGAAGCCGAGCGTCGGCGCGAGGGTGCGAAGCTCCTCGGCGACGCTCACGTGGGCGGGATCAAGGGACCGGCGACTCCTCGTCGACCGCTTCGATGTGGGTCACCTTCGGGCCGATCCCTCTCGCCTTGCTGACGAGGTCCAGATGCAGCCATCTCGATATGTGCTTCGGCAGCGTCGAGATCACTATCTCGTCGTACGGCGCGAGGTTGACCGCGTCCTCGATCGCCATCAGCGGCTCGGTGCTGCCGACGTTGCCGGTGACGGGGCTGCCCGCGGCCTCGCTGAGCGGCCCGATCGCCGCCGCCAGCGTCCGCTCCGCCTCGCCGCCGTCACCGTCCTGCGGGTCGACGACCTTGTGCAGGCCGGGCGGATGTCTGGGCACGACGAGGTGGAACGTCGCCGGCCCGTGCGCGACGCGCTCGCGGACGGCCTCCAGCAGCCGCGGCGTCGCGGCGGTGCGGTTGGCGACGAGCAGGATGCGAGCGGGTTCCGGCACGGCGATCACCTCCGGCGTTGGGCTGGCAGGCCGCGAGTGCGGCGCGCACGGTGAGTGTGCCCCGCCGCGCCCCGGCTCAACAGCGAACGTGCATGCTGGAAAATCCAGCGCTCGCGCAGCGACGCTGCGACTCGCGCGCGCCCGGCGCCGCCGCTCACCCCACGCGCGCCGCACCGCTGTACACGTTCACCCGCCCGCCGCGCGCGAACCCGCACAGCGTCAGCTCGCGGTCGCGCGCGAGCTCGACCGCGAGCGAGGTCGGCGCGCCGACGCCGACGAGCACCGGCGCGCCCGCGACGACCGCCTTCTGCACCAGCTCGAACGAGAGCCGCCCGCTGACGCACAGCAGGCCGCCGCGCAACGGCAGCTCGCCGCGCTCCAGCGCCCAGCCGATCACCTTGTCCATCGCGTTGTGGCGCCCGACGTCCTCGCGCACGCAGCGCAGCTCCCCGGTCCAGTCGAACAGGCCGGTCGCGTGCAGGCCGCCGGTGCGCGCGAACTCCGGCTGCACGAGCCGGTCCGGCAGCGCCGCCAGCAGCGCGCGCGGCAGCGGCGCGAGCGCGCCGTCGAGCGGCAGCCGCGGCGCGTCGACCGCGACCTGCTCGATCGCCCCCTTGCCGCAGACCCCGCACGAGGAGGTCGTGTAGAAGCTGCGCTGGCCGGGATCGTGCAGCAGCGGACCGGCGACCTCGACCGCGTTGGCAGCCAGGTCCTGCGGCGGCCCGACGCGCGCCGGCCAGCGGTCGATCAGTCCCTCGCCGTGCAGGAAGCCGGCCGCGAGCTGGTCGTCGTCGCCGGGCGTGCGCATCGTCACCGCCAGCGGGACGCCGTCGACGCGGATCTCCAGCGGCTCCTCGACGGCGACCACGTCGGGCTCCCCGTCGCGCTCTATCGCCGCATGCATGCCACGGATGCGCACGTCCGTCGATCGGTCCGCCATGTGACGATCGTACGCGGCCGGCTCGGCAGGACGAGCGAACCTCGGTACGGTGTGACGTGCATGCGCCGCAATGGAGGCCTGCGCCGAAGACTGCTCGCCGGAATCGGGACGCTGACCGTCCTGTTCCTCGCCGTGCTCGTCGTGATGCTGTTCGCGATCCGCGAGCTGCGCTCGACCGACAGTGCCGCGAGCCATCTCTCCAACGTCGTCGTCAGCACGAGCAACGCGCACGACGACCTGACCGCGCTCGACATCGGATTGCGCAACTACGTCGATCGGCGCGATGCCGCCTCCGCACGGCAGCTCGACGCCGCGACGGCGACCCTCAACGACGCGCTGGATCGCGTCGAGCGGGTGCTGAGCGGCCGCACCGACATGGCCGCGGTGGACATCCGCACGCAGCTCGCCCGCACACGCGACTTCGTCGACACGACGATCGCGGCGGTGCGCGCCGACGGCGACGTCTCACCCGCGGACGACGAGCGGCTCGCGCGCGCCGAGCGCGAAGCCGGCCAGATCAGCGCCCAGCTCAGCCGCCTGGTCGAGAACGGCCGCGCGAACCTGCTGCCGCGACGCCAGCGAACCGGTCGCCTCGCCGAGCTGGCGGAGTTCGTCGGCGTCGCCGGCATCGTCTTCACGCTGTTCGTCGTCGCCGGGACGCTCTACTACATGCGGCGCTCCGTGCTGTCGCCGATGCGCCACGTCGCCGACGCGGCGCGCGCGATCTCCGACGGCGATCTGCAGGCACGCGTGCGCGGCGACGACGGCGGCTCCGGCGAGGTCGCCGACCTCGCGCGGACGTTCAACAGAATGGCCGCCTCGCTGGAGGAGAACCGCGGCGCGTTGGAGCGCCAGAACCAAGAGCTGGAGAGCCGCGGCTCCGAGCTGGTCGACGCGGTCCGCTCCGCGCGCGAGGGCGCCAGCGTGCTGCGCGCGGTCCTCGACGCGACCCCGGACGCGATCGCGCTGCTGGACCGCGACGGCGCCGCGATCGTCGACAACCCGCCGATGCGCGAGGTGCGCGCCGCGTTCGGCCCGCGCGCGACCGGGATCGACCAGGACGGCACGCTCGTGCCGCTCGACGCTGCCGCGCCCGGCGGCCGCAGCGGCGAGGCGCGCGACGAGATCACGCTGCTGGGCACGCGCCGCGCCTTCGCCCGCTACGCGACCCCCGTGCGCGACGGCCACGGCCGCACGATCGGGCGGTTGCTGGTGCTGCGCGAGGTGACGGGCGAGCGTGAGGCCGAGCGCGTCAAGGAGGAGTTCTTCGCGCTCGTCTCGCACGAGCTGCGCACTCCGCTGACGGCGATCCTCGGCTACGTCGAGCTGGTGCTCGGCGAGCACGCGCACGTCGACGCCGACGCCGCGGAGCAGCACCGCTACCTGGAGATCGTCGAGCGCAACGCGCAGCGGCTGCTGCGGCTGGTCGGCGACCTGCTGTTCGCCGCGCAGGTCGAGTCCGGCTCGCTGCTACTGGAGCCGGGCATCGTCGACCTCGCGCAGGTCACGCGCGAGGCGGTCGAGGCGGCGCGGCCGCGCGCCGAGGACGCCGGCATCCTGCTGAGCGCGCAGATCGACCCGCTCGGCGGGTGCGTCGGCGACCGCGACCGGATCGCGCAGGTGCTCGACAACCTGATCTCCAACGCGCTCAAGTTCACGCCCAGCGACGGCCATGTCGAGGTGCGGCTGAGCGCCGACGGCGACGATGCGCGGATAGACGTCGCCGACACCGGCGTCGGCGTGCCGAGGGACGAGCAGGGCCGCCTCTTCGACCGCTTCTTCCGCGCCTCCAACGCGACCTCCAGAGCGGTCCCGGGCGTCGGCCTCGGGCTGATGATCGTGCGCGCGATCGTCGCGGCGCACGGCGGCACCATCAGCTTGACGAGCGAGGTCGGTCAGGGCACGACGTTCAGCGTGCGCCTGCCGCTGCATGCCAGCGAGGCACGCGACGGCCGCACGCCGGCGCGCAACGGCGCCGCACTCGTCCCGATCGTCTACCGCGAGGAGCTGTAGCCGCCAAGTGGCGGCGCGGCGAAGCGCGGCGCGCTTCGCCGCCGTCTACTCCGCCGGCGGCCGGTAGCGGTAGCCGAAGCCGCGCACGGTCTCGATCGGCGACGGCGCGGCCGCGTCCCAGCCGAGCTTGCGGCGCAGGTAGCCGACGTAGAGCTTCACCTGGTCGCCGCCGAAGCCCTCGGTGTCGCCCCACACCAGCTCCAGCAGCCGGTCGCGCGCGAGCGTCTCGTTCGGGTGGCGCACGAACGCCGACAGCAGCTTGAACTCCAGCGGCGTCAGCTGCACCGGACGCCCGCCGACGGTCACCTCGCGGCTGACGTAGTCGACCATCACGATCGCGTCTCTGTAGGCCGGGCGCACCTCCGGCGGGCCGCTCGTGCGCCGCAGCAGCGCCTCCACGCGCGCCAACAACTCCTGTCGGCCGAACGGCTTCGTGACGTAGTCGTCGGCGCCGCCCTTCAGGCCGCGCACCTTGTCGAGCTCGCCGGCGCGCGCGGTCAGCATCAGCACCGGCACCTCGGTCAGGTCGCGGATCCGCTCCAGCGTCTGCCAGCCGTCCAACTCCGGCATCGTCACGTCGAGCACGACGAGATCGGGGGTGGAGACCTGCAGCAGCCGCAGCGCCTCGACGCCGTTGGAGGCCTCTCTGACCGCGTGACCGGCGCGTTCGAGCAGCACGCGCACCAGCCGCCGCACGTCGTCCTCGTCCTCCACGACGAGCACCTCAGCAGCCATTTTCACCCTGCTTCCATACCGGATTCATGCACGCTCCAGGCCGCTTCACCGGATGATCCTTCGATGGCAAAAGTCTTGATCGCGGAGCCCTCGGCCGATGTGCGCGCGCTGCTGGAACGATCGATCAGGCGGCTTGGTCACGACCCGGTCGAGCTCGACCGCAACGGCGGCAACGACCAGGATGCGGTCGACGTGCTGCTGCTGGAGCCCGCCTTCAACGGCGGCCTCGACCTGGCCCGCTCGATGCGCGCGACGCAGCCGGACCTGGCGATCGTGATCTGCAGCATCTTCCCGCCGAGCGCCGAGCTGCAGGAGCTCGCGCCGATCGCGCACGTGCTGAAGCCCTTCCAGCGCGACGCGCTGGAAGAGGCGCTGGCGGCCGCGGTGACCGCAGCCGCCTGAGCCCCGTCGCCTTCGCGGCAACGCCGGGCTTCGCTACGCCGCGTCAGGCGGCGTCGTGGGCGGAACCGCGGGCGGCGTCGCGGGGGGAGCCGGCGGCGGCGTCGCGGGCGCGTTCGCGGCCGGCGTCTCCGGGTTCTTGCCCGGCGTCTTGAGCGCGTCCGCAGCCGCTCTCGCCTTGTCCTTCAGGCTCCCTCTCCCCGTGGCGGCGTCCTTGACCTCCTGCAGGTCCTCCTTCAGCGAGTCCATCCCGCCACGTCTCTCTATCGCCTGCTTGGCCTTGTCCGCGAGCTTGTTGAACTTCACTGGTCCGGTCCTCCTGTGCAGCTTCAGGGCATCAGTGCTCCGAGAATACGAACTACCCGATCCCTGCACGCTTCAGCCCAGTCGCGCGGCCAGCCGCCGCGCCCCCATGTGGGCGATCGCCTGGATCGAGACCTGCGGGTTGACGCCGGGCGCGCTCGGGAACGCGGAGCCGTCGAAGACGTAGAGGTCGCGCACGTCCCACGTCTCGCCGCTCGGCGCGACGGCCGCGGTGCTGGCCGCGCCGCCCATCCGCGCCGATCCCATGATGTGGAACGAGGCGAAGTGCGTGCGCCCGGCGCCGTAGCCGCAGCGGTCGACGTCGTCGAGGAAGCGTTGACGCGCCGCGTCCGTGCCGCCCGCGCCCGGTCCGTCGCCGCCCGGCGCGTAGGCGACGAAGCGGCTCTGCGAGCTGAAGATCCGTTTCGCGCCGGCCGCCTCGTGCATCCGCGCCGCCCCCTCCACGCCGCTGCGCACGTGCGC
Organism: Conexibacter sp. CPCC 206217; assembly: GCF_030646165.1. Lineage (GTDB taxonomy): Bacteria > Actinomycetota > Thermoleophilia > Solirubrobacterales > Solirubrobacteraceae > Conexibacter. The sequence goes on from NZ_JAUTDO010000002.1 coordinate 234,060, forward strand.
GAGGTCGTAGGGCGACAGTCTGTAGCGCACGACCGGCTCGCCGTCGCGCCCGACGCGCACCTCGCCGCCGTCGCGGTCGCGCAGCAGCACGCCGAACGCGACCGAGCTGGAGAGCGCCTGCATCAGCTCGTGGTGGGCGCCGGCCCCGCGCCAGGGGAAGAACGGGACCGCCAGGTGCGGCAGCGCGGAGGCCGTCTCGTACTTGACGCCGTAGCCGCCGTCGAGGTCGCGGTGCTGGTCGGAGTAGAGCGCCTGCATCGTGCCCTCCCACGGCCGCAGCTCCTCGTCGTAGACGCCCCACACGGCGGTCGCCGGGTGCAGCTTGAGGTGGCGCCCGATGTGCTGGTTCTGCAGGCCGGAGCGCTTCAGCAGCGCCGGCGTGTGCAGCGCGCCGCAGGCGCTCACGACCGCCCGCGCGCGCACCGTCACGCGGTGGCCGCCGGCGCTGCGCGCGTCCACCCCGCGCGCGCTGCCCTGCTCGATCCGCACCCGCTCGGCCTTCGTGCCGACCAGCAGCCGCGCACCGCCCGCGGCGGCGTCGGGCAGCCACGTCTTGACGACCGACTGCTTCGCGCCGCGGCGGCAGCCGAGCCCGCACGTGCCGCAGTCGACGCCCTGGTCGCAACGGCCGTCGACGTTGCGCGGCATCGCGTCGACGTGCCAGCCGAGCGCGAGACAGCCGGCGCGCAGCTTCCGGTCGCGCGTCGACGGATCGTTGTGCTCCTGGTTGACGCCGAGCCGTTCGCAGACCGCGTCGAGGCTCGCGCCGTACTCCTCGCCGACGAAGGCCGGCACGCCGTGCGCGGCCCATTCGGCGCGCACCTCGTCGGGCGTGCGGAACGAGGTCGAGTAGTTGACGACCGTGCCGCCGCCGAGGCAGGCGCCGGCGATCAGGCTGACGCTGTGATCGTGCGTCGCCGTCGGGGAGCCGGCGTAGAGCCGCGTCAGCGCGCTCAGCTCGCCGCCGTCGAAGTCGCCGTCGTCGTAGTAGCCGCCGCCCTCCAGCACGACGACGTCGAGCCCGGCGCCGCTCAGCACCGCCGCCGCGACCCCGCCGCCCGCGCCGGAGCCGACGATGCAGACGTCGCAGTCGAGCGTCGTGTCGGCCGCGACCGGCCGCGGCGTCAGCGCCTTCGGCGGCGCGAGCGGCGGCGGGCCGGGCGGGCCCGGGTAGCCGAGCGTGTCCCAGACCGGGTTCGGGCCGCCGTCCGGCGCCGGCAGGGCGTAGTACATCAGCAGCGCGCCCTTGCGCAGCGCCTGAAACGCCGCCCGCCGCTGCGGCACGACGCTGTCGCCCCACGACAGCAGCGCCGCCTCGCGTCTGTCGGGCCCCATCGCGCTGAAGCGCTTCCAGCCGTGCCCGATCGCGTACGTCAGCGCGGGCGACTCCCACGCGCTCAGCAACTGGCGCAGCTCTCTGTGCGCGGCCGCGCGAGGGTCGCGCGCGACCAGCCGCAGGACCGCGTCGGGCACGCCCAGCTCGCTCGCGCTCAGCAAGCCGTCGCCGGCCGGGCAGAACGTGTCGCAGATCGCGGCGAGCGCCCGCCGCTGGCGGGTCGTCAACGTCAGCTCTGGCATCGCAGCAGGCTCCTCCTCGCTGATTGAGGAGGAGCCTAACTGCAATGAGTGCTCCGTCGCTGCACGCGACAGGAGCGCGGTAGGCCGCCCCACCGGTCCGCGTACGACCTCCGTGCACGCGGACCGGCCGTCCCGGGGCGTTCCGGCAGATTAGCTCCCGCTTGGTGTGAATTCAGGATGGTTCGCCACGCAGCGGGATGCGCGCCCGCACGAGCGTGCCGTGGCCGGGCTCGGCCGCGATCTCGAGCACGCCGTCGAGCGCCTCGACCCGCTCGGTCGCCGAGGCCAGGCCGATGTGACCCTCCAGCGGCGCGCTGCGCAGCCGCGCCGAATCGAGCCCGCGCCCGTCGTCGGCGACCTCCAGCAGCAGCTCCGCCGGCGTCGCGCGCACTCTCACCGTCGCGTTCGCGGCGCCGGAGTGCTTGGCGACGTTGATGAGCAGCTCGCGAGCGAGCGAGAACAGCAGCTGGTCGTGCAGGCCGACCGCCTCGTCGCCGACCTCGACCTGCCAGGCGAAGCCCGCGCGTCTGCCGGCGTGCGCGGCGACCGCCTCCAGCGCCGCCGCCAGCCCTGCGTGGTCCAGCGCCGCCGGGTACAGCTCGAAGACGGCGTCGCGCAGCTGCGAGATCGTGCGGTCGAGCCCGTGCTGCACGAACGCGACGTCACCGCCGCCGGCCAGCTCGTGGCGCGCCGCGAGCAGGTTCTGGACGGCGTCGTCATGCAGCGCCGCGGCCAGCCGCCGCCGCTCGCGGTCCTCCGCGTCGAGCGCCTGCGCCACGAGCCTGCCGCGGTCGGCCGACAGCCGCTCGACCTCGTCGGCGCGCCGCGCCAGCAGCTGCGACAGCAGCACCGCGACGATCCCCATCCAGACGAGGTAGACCGCCTGCGTCAGCTCGAAGTCGCCGGCGTCCTGCGTCGGGTACAGCAGCGCGATCGCGACGTAGGAGATCACGACGACCAGCGACGCGGCGGCCGTCAGCGCCGGGCGCAGCAGCAGTGCCGCGCCGATCGGCAGCAGGAAGAACGCGTAGCGCAGCTGCGAGAACGGCCCGCCGGAGGTGTAGGTCAGCGCCCACAGGAAGCCGAGGTCCAGCAGCGCCAGCAACTGCGACGGCAGCTGCCGCGTGCGCGGGGCGTAGGCGACCGCGGCGGCGACGAGCGCGTAGGCGCAGGCGGCGATCAGCAGCGGGCCGAACGGGTCGCTGCGCGGCGTCGGGTGGTCGACGAGCCGTTCGCCGAGGTAGATCGCCGGCAGCGCCGCGAGGCGGATCAGCGCCCACACCCGCACCGACTCGCGCGGCAGCGCGGAGGGCGCCGCCGGGCGCTCGGTCATTCGAGCAGGCCGCGGCGCATCGCCTCCGCGACGGCGGCCGCGCGGTCGGACACGCCGAGCTTCTCGTAGAGGCTCTGCAGATGGCCCTTGACGGTCGCCGGGCTGAGGTGGATCAGCCGCGCGATCTCCGGCGCGCCGCGACCGGCGGCGACGTGGCCGAGCACCTCGCGCTCACGCGGGGTCAGCAGCGGGCGATCGTCCGCCTGGCGCGAGCGCACCTCGGCGGCGATCCCGGCCTGCGCCTCGGGCGAGAGGACCGTCTCGCCGCGCGCGACGGCGGCGATCGCCTCGCCGATCGCGTCGCGGTCGGACTCCTTCGACAGGTAGGCGGCGGCGCCCGCGCCGACCGCCTGGAAGACGATCGCGCTGTCGAGGTACGCCGACAGCAGCAGCACGCGCGTGCCCAGCTCGTCGCGTCTGATCGCGGCGACGACCTGCAACCCGTCCAGCTCGGGCATCTTCACGTCGATCACGGCGACGTCGGGCCGCAGCTCGCGGATCGCCTGCAGCGCGCTGCGACCGTCGGCGGCCTCGCCGACCAGCTCGAAGTCGGGCCGCTCGCGGATCGTCCGCACGATCGCCTCGCGGAACAGCGGATGGTCGTCGGCGACGAACACCCGCACGCGGGGTGGGGAAGCGCTCACCCCTGCGTTTCTATCAGCCCCGCGCCCAGACGCCGCCCGCGGCGAGCACCGCGGTCGCCTCGGCGGCGGGCTGCGGGCGCCCGAGCAGGTAGCCCTGCAGGTGCGAGCAGCCGAGCTCGCGCAGCAGCTCCAGCTGCTCCTGCGTCTCGACGCCCTCGGCCGTCACGGCGAGGTCGAGCCCCTGCGCGACGCCGATCATCGCGGTCACGATCGCGCGCGCGTCCGCGTCGTGCCCGAGGTCGTCGACGAACGTCTTGTCGATCTTGACCGCATCGATCGGCATCGTGCGCAGACGCGCGAAGCTCGAATAACCGGTGCCGAAGTCGTCGAGCGCGATGTGCACGCCGAGCCGCGACAGCGTCGCGAGCGACCGCACCGCGCGCACGTCGTGCTCCAGCAGCGCCGTCTCGGTCACCTCCAGCACCAGCAGCGACGGATCGAGGCCGGAGCTTCCGAGCGTCCGCTCGATCCGCGCCGGCAGCTCCGGGTCGATCAGCTGGCGGGCGGAGATGTTGACCGCCATCGCGACGGGGCCGTACTCGGCGGCCCAGGCGCTCGCCTGCGCGGTCGCGCGCGCCAGCGCCCAGTCGCCCAGCTCGAGGATCAGGCCGCTCTCCTCGGCGGCGGGGATGAAGTGCGCCGGCGAGACGCGCCCCAGCCGCGGGTTGTCCCACCGCATCAACGACTCGAACGCGACGACGCGGCCGCTGTCGGCGGCGATGATCGGCTGATAGGCGAGTTCCAGCTCGCCGCGCGGCAGCGCCCGTCGCAGCGCGCTGTGCAGCTGCAGCTGCTCGGTCGCGCGGCGGCGCAGCTCGTCGCTGTAGAGGCGCGTCGTGACGCCGTCGCGCTTTGCTTCGTAGAGCGCGCTCTCGGCGCGCCGCAAGGCCTCGCGCGGATCGGTCGAGGCGTCCGTCAGCGCTATGCCGAGGTGCGCGGAGACGGTGTGCTCACCCGTCAGCGGATGCAGCAGCGGCGCCTCCAGCGCCGCGTGCAGCTGCGTCGGCAGGCAGTGGGCGTCGACGGCGGCGACGCCCTCGGCGACGACGACGAACTCGTCGCCGCCGAAGCGTGCGACGGTGGCGCCCGGACTGACCGCCGCGCTGAGCCGGTCGGCGACCTCGCGCAGCATCCAGTCGCCCATCTCGTGGCCGAGCGAGTCGTTGACGAGCTTGAAGCGGTCGAGGTCGACGAACACGACGGCGACCGCGGTGCCGGTGCGCTGGGCGCGGGCGAGCGCCTGCGCGAGCCGGTCCAGCAGCAGCGCGCGGTTCGGCAGGCCGGTCAGGATGTCGCGCGTCGCCAGCCGCTGCAGCTTGGCGTGCGCGCGGTGGCGCTCGATCGCTATCGCCGCCAGCCGGCTCGCGTGGCGGATCAGCCGCAGCTCGCTCTCCTGCGGCGCGCGGGGCGCGCGGTAGTAGAGCGCGAAGGTGCCGAGCACGGCGTCGCCGGCGTCGAGGATCGGGACCGACCAGCACGCGCCGAGGTCGTGCTCGGCGGCCAGCTCGCGGTGCTCGCTCCAGCGCGCATCGGCCTGGATGTCGACGACGATCACCTCGCTCGCGTGGTACGCGGCGCTGCCGCATGAGCCGACGGCGGGCCCGATCGCGATCCCGTCGAGCGCGTCGACGTACGCGAGCGGCAGGCTCGGCGCGGCGCCCGTGTGCAGCGTGCGCCGTTCCTGATCGAGCAGCAGCAGCGACGCGAGCATCCCGTCGCTGTGGCGCTCCATCCCACGCGCCAGCTCCGCCAGCACGTCCTGCAGCGGAGCCTCGCGCAGCATCAGCTCATGGACCTCGTAGTGCGCGCTCAGCAGATGCTGCGCGCGACCAAGGTCGATCAGCTCCAACCCCGGCCGATTGGTCAAGGTCTGTTGGCGCATCTCACGCGCCGAGCCGTGTTCGGCAGCTTCCCCCACAGGCAGATGATCGGCGAAATGAGAACCAAGTAGCAATCTGGGATCCGGTCTCGGCGCGCTGGCGCGACCAGCGCGCTCTTCCCCCCTCCGATCGGAGGGGGTCCGATCGGAGGGGACGAACCCCTCGCCATTAGGGTCACCTGACGCCTGCGCAAAGCCCCCTGCCGGGTCCATAGTTGTTGACACGCCGGTGGGGCAACGCGTCGGGGCCTGACGCGCCACCGGCGCCTCCAAGGCCACGCGGCGCGCCGGCCCCATCTCTGACTCCGGCGCGCCGCGCGGGCCGCAGACAGAGACAGACAGGAGCCGGTTCCCACGATGCGCAGCAGCCCGTCCACCTTCGGTCGCGACACGGGCCTCCAGGTTCGGATGATCTCCACGATCTTCCTGCTGGGGGCCGTCTACGTGGTGCTGATGGCTGCAGTCGTCGCCTCCGGCATCGGGATCGGAGCGGCGGTCGTGATCGCCGGCGGGCTGTTCTTCGTGCAGCTGTTCGCCTCCGACAAGCTGGCGATGCACGCGATGCACGCGAAGGTCGTCTCCCCGCAGGAGGCGCCGCAACTGCACGCGCTCGTCGAGCGCCTCTGCATCCAGGCGAACCTGCCCAAGCCGAAGGTCGCGCTCGCGCAGACCTCGGTCCCGAACGCGTTCGCGATCGGCCGCTCGCGCAAGAGCGCGACCGTCTGCGCGACGACCGGGATCCTCGAGCTGCTGGAGCCGCACGAGCTGGAGGGCGTGATGGCGCACGAGCTCGCGCACGTCCAGCACCGCGACATGATGATCATGACGATCGCGTCGTTCTTCGCCTCGATAGCCGCGTTCATCCTGCAATGGGGCTTCCTGCTGGGCGGCAACAACCGCGACAGCCCCGGCATCCTGCCGCTGATCGCGATCTCGTTCGCCGTCTACGCGGTCTCGTTCCTGCTGCTGCGGATGCTGTCGCGCTACCGCGAGTTCGCCGCCGACCGCGGCGCCGCGGTCATCACCGGCCGCCCGAGCGCGCTCGCCTCCGCGCTGATGAAGATCAGCGGCTCGATGAGCCGCGTGCCGCAGCGCGACCTGCGCGCCGCGAGCGAGATGAACGCGTTCTTCATCCTGCCGGCGTCGCCGCGCAGCTCGATCGCGAGCCTGTTCGCGACGCACCCCCCGCTCGACAAGCGGATCGCGGCGCTGGCGAGACTCGAGTCACAGCTGCAGTCCCGCCCACCCGGCGACCTGCCGCCGGCACGTGGCTACCGCGAGCTGACGCGGCGCGGCTGAGCCGCGCCGCATTCAGTCAGCTTCAGAGTTCTCCCAGGATCAAGCCCAGCCGGCGCTCGAGCGCGCCGCCGAGGACGGTCCGGACCGGACCCTCCTCGAAGCGCTCGACCAGCTCGGCGAGGAAGCCCTCGATCACGAGCCGTCTCGCGGTCTCCAGCGGCAGCCCGCGCGAGCGCAGGTAGAAGAGCTGCTCGGGATCGATCTGCGCGATCGCGGCCGCGTGCGTGCAGCGCACGTCGTTGGCCTGGATCTCCAGGCCGGGGATCGCGTCGGCGTGCGCTCTCTTGGACAGCAGCAGGTTGCGGCTCTCCTGGAAGGCGTCCGTCTGCTGCGCGCCAGGGTCGACGATGATGTTGCCGCGCCAGACCGCCTCCGAGCGACCCTGCAGCACCCCGCGGAAGGCGAGGTCGGAGGTCGTGTGCGGCGCCGCGTGCTCCTGCGTCGTGTCGAAGTCGACGTGCTGGCGTCTGTGGCTGGCGTAGGCGCCGGTGACTCTGCCGTCGGCGCCCGCGCCGGCCAGCTTCGTCTCCATCCGCACCTTGCCGCGCGCGGAGCCGAAGCCGAGCGAGACCCAGTCAAGCGCGCCGTCGCGGCCGACCTCGGCCCGCTGCGTGCCGAAGATCCAGCTCTTCTCGGACAGGTTCTGCCCGTTGACGAAGCGCAGGTTGGCGTTGTCGCCGACGACCAGCTCGACGACGGTGTTGAAGAGCCCGTCGCGGTCGGCGTCGGAGGACAGGTACTGCTCCCACACCTCCGCCTCGCCGCCGTCCTCGACGACGATCAGCGAACGCCAGTTGAGCGCGGTGCGGTCGTCGTTCTGCACGACGGTGACGAGGATCGGCCGCTCCAGCACCGTGCCGCCGCCGACGTGCACGAACAGCCCGCCGGCGAAGCCGGCGTCGTTGCGCGCGACGAACGCGTCCTGCCCGGAGACGATCGTGCCGAGGTGCTGCTCGACCAGCTCGGGATGCGACGCGGCGGCCTGCTCCAGCGTCGTGACGACGACGCCGTCGGGCAGTTCGCCCGCGACCTCGACGGTCGTGGCGTCGACCTGCGTGACGACGATCGGATCTTCGAGCCCGATGAAGAGCGCCTCGGCGCGCTCCACGGCCGCCGCGTCGCCGGCACCGGCGCCAGGGTAGGCGGCGAGGTCCAGCGACGAGATGTCGGTGAACTCCCAGCCCGCTCTGCCCTTGTAGGTCGGCAGCTCCAGCGACTCGCTGAGCGAAGCGGCGCGCTCGCGCCGGGCGGTCAGCCAGCCGGGCTGTTCGGGTGAAATCGCAGTAGCCATACGGTTCTCCAGTATCGATTGGGTGAGCTGATGGTGGATCGCCGTGCCTGGCGCGAACGCAGGGAGCGCGGTGGGCGCTAGCCCATAAGCGACCGAGGACAAAGCCAGGCGCGGCGAGGCGCCGTCAGATCACCCGATCGAACCTTCCATCTGCAACTCGATCAGCCGGTTCATCTCGACGGCGTACTCCATCGGCAGCTCCTTCGTGATCGGCTCGATGAAGCCGTTCACGATCAGCTTCGACGCCTCTTCCTCGCTGATGCCGTGCGTCATCAGGTAGAAGACCTGCTCCTCGCCGATCTTCGAGACGGTCGCCTCGTGGCCGACGTCGACGTCGTCCTCGCCGATGCGGATCGTCGGGTAGGTGTCCGAGCGCGAGTCCTCGTCCAGCAGCAGGGCGTCGCAGACGACCTTCGACTTCGACCCGTGCGCGCCTCTGGCGACCTCGAGCAGGCCGCGGTAGGAGCCGCGCCCGCCGTCCTTGGAGATCGACTTGGCGAAGATGTTCGACGTCGTGTTCGGCGCCGCGTGGACGATCTTGCCGCCCGCGTCCTGGTGCTGGCCCTTGCCGGCGAACGCGATCGAGAGGATCTCGCCGTGCGCCCGCTCGCCCATCAGGTAGACGGACGGGTACTTCATCGTCAGCTTCGAGCCGAGGTTGCAGTCGACCCACTCGACCGTCGCGTCGGTCTCGGCGATCGCGCGCTTGGTGACGAGGTTGAAGACGTTCTGCGACCAGTTCTGGACGGTCGTGTAGCGGATCCGCGCGCCCGGCTTGGCGACCAGCTCGACGACGGCCGAGTGCAGCGAGTCCGACGAGTACGTCGGCGCGGTGCAGCCCTCGACGTAGTGCACGTAGGAGCCCTCGTCGGCGATGATCAGCGTGCGCTCGAACTGGCCCATGTTCTCCGTGTTGATGCGGAAGTAGGCCTGCAGCGGCATCTCGACGTGGACGCCCGGCGGCACGTAGACGAACGACCCGCCCGACCACACGGCGCTGTTGAGCGCGGCGAGCTTGTTGTCGTTGGGCGGGATGATCGTCGCGAAGTACTCTCTCAGCAGCTCCGGGTGCTCGCGCAGCGCCGTGTCCATGTCGGTGAAGATGACGCCCTGCTTCTCCAGGTCCTCGTGGACCTGGTGATAGACGACCTCCGACTCGTACTGCGCGCCGACGCCGGAGAGGAATCTGCGCTCCGCCTCCGGGATGCCGAGGCGGTCGAACGTCTTCTTGACGTCCTCGGGGACGTCGTCCCACGAGCGCTCGGAGCGCTCGGAGGCGCGCACGAAGTAGTGGATGTTGTCGAAGTCGACCTCGGCCAGCATCGGCGAGCCCCATCTCGGCATCGGGTGCTCGAAGAAGTGCTCGAGCGCCTTCAGGCGGAAGTCGCGCATCCACTGCGGCTCGCTCTTGAACTCGGAGATCTTCTCGACGATCTCTCTGTTGATGCCCTTGGGCGCCTTGTACAGGTAGTTCTCGGCGTCGTGGAAGCCGAACCGCTCCGTGTAGTCGGCGTTGATGCCCTTGAGCGCGTCCTGCTCTGCGATCACTTCAGGCGTGGCCATGGTCAGTCAACCTCCAGCTTGATCACGTTGTCGTCGATGACCACCGGGTACGTGTCCACCGGGACGTATGCCGGAAGCGTCAGTGGCTTACCGGTCTTCAGGTCGAACAACGACCCGTGGCGCGGGCATTCGATCGTGCAGCCGTCCGCGTCGAGGAAGCCCTCGACGAGCGGTCCGTCGTCGTGCGAGCAGCGGTCTTCGATCGCGTAGATCGTTCCGGCGCAGTTGAAGACGCCGATCTCGAGATCGTCGAATTCGACGAGCCGCATGCTGCCTGGCGGCAGCTCTGCGAGCGGACAGACGGTGATCGTTTCCGGCACGTGGGAAGAAGTCCTAGTCAGATGATCGGATTTACCGCTCCGATGATAGCGGGGACCCCTCTGAGAGCCCCTGCCGGCGCGACCGTCGCAGCTACGCTGCCTCTTCGGCGTCGGGCCATGCCGCGGCGCCGCCGAGCGCGGCGCTCTTGAGCACCTTCAGCGACAGCAGCGCGCACTTGATCCGCGTCGCCGAGATGTCGATCCCGAGCAGGTCCAGCACGAACGACTTGTCGAGCTCCAGCAACTCGCGCACGGGCATCCCGATCACCTCGTCGGAGGACATCGAGGCGGCCGCCTGCGAAATCGCGCAGCCGTGACCGGAGAAGCGGATCTGCTCGATGCGATCGTCGGCGTCGACGGCGATCTGGACGCGCAGCGTGTCGCCGCAGAGCGGGTTGGCGTCCTCGAACTCGAGGTCCGCTCTGGCCAGCTCCTCCTGCGGCGGCGACCAGTTGTGAGGCCGCTTGTAGTGCTCGAGGATGTACTCGCGGTAGAGGTCGTCCATCTCACTCACACCCTAGCGGCGCCGTTGCGGACGACGGGGCCGTGCCCGGCGCCGTCGGCACCGGGCACTCCCGAAGAGGCGACGGGGGGTGTGGTCGCGACACCCCCCGCCGGTTCGCCGCGTGCAAGCTCGCGTCCCCGCGAGCAGGTGGATGGCGGCATGTCGGATCGATTTCGGAGTTGCTCTCGCAAGCCCTCGACCAGACCTTCGTCATCGTAGTAGTTCATTGCGCTGAAGTAAAGTGCATAGTGCAAGAGGTCGTTCTGCCCGTCACAGCTCGAAGATCCGGCGCACGCGGGCCAAACCCTCGACCAGCACGTCGATCTCGGCCGGCGTCGTGTGAGCCGCGAAGCTCGCGCGCGTCGTCGCCGGCACGCCGAGACGGCGCATCAGCGGCTGGGCGCAGTGGTGGCCGGCGCGCACGCAGATCTGCTCGCGCCCGAGGATCTCCGCGACGTCGTGCGGATGGACGCCGTCGAGGGCGAACGACACGATCGCGCCGCGATGCTCGGCGGCCGGACCGTAGATCGTCAGCCTCGGCACCTCGGCGAGCGCCTGCAGCGCATAGCGCGTCAGCTCCTGCTCGTGCGCGTGGACCGCGTCGAGCCCGAGCGCGTCGAGCCACTCGACCGCGGCGCCGAGGCCAGTCGCCTCGATGTACGGCGAGGTGCCGGCCTCGAACTTCCACGGCAGCTCCTTCCACGTCGACTCGTGGAAGTCGACCTGGCCGATCATGTCGCCACCGGTCAGGAACGGCTCCATCGCCTCCAGCAGCTCGCGGCGGCCGTACAGCACGCCGACGCCGGTCGGCCCGTAGACCTTGTGGCCGGTGAAGCCGTAGAAGTCGGCGCCGATCGCCTCGACGTCGACGGCCATGTGCGGCACCGCCTGCGCGCCGTCGACCAGCACCAGCGCGCCGGCCGCGTGCGCGCGCCGGACGATCTCCTCGACCGGGTTGCGCGTGCCGAGCACGTTGGAGACGTGCGCGACGGCGACGAGCTTCGGCTCCAGCTTCAGCAGCGTGTCGAGCGCGTCGAGGTCGAGCCGGCCGTCCTCGGCCAGCTCGACGTAGGCGAGTCTCGCGCCGACCTCGCGCGCGAGCTGCTGCCACGGCACGATGTTGGCGTGGTGCTCCATCGGCGTCAGCACGATCGTGTCGCCGGCGCCGACGTTGCGGCGGCCCCACGAGTACGCGACGAGGTTGATCGCCTCGGTCACGTTCTTGGTGAAGATCGTCTGCGACGGGCGTGCGCCGATGAAGCGCGCGATCCGCTCACGCGCGCCCTCGAAGCGCTCGGTCGCCTCCTGCGCGAGCGTGTAGACGCCGCGATGGATGTTCGCGTTGTGCAGGCGGTAGGAGTCGTCGAGCGCCTCGATCACCGACGCCGGCTTCTGCGCCGTCGCGCCGCTGTCGAGGTAGACGACTCTCCTGCCGTCGATCTCGCGTTGCAGGATCGGGAACTGCGCCGCCACGGCGGCGGCGTCGAACGTGCGGATGGGAGCGCCGGCGCTCATCGCGTCACGAGGCCGCGGCGGCGGCCTCGACCTCGTCTCTGATCCAGCCGTAGCCCTTCTCCTCGAGCACGCCGACGAGCTCCGGGCCGCCCTCCTTGACGATCCGGCCCTGGTACATCACGTGCACGTGGCTCGGCTGCACGAGATGCAGGATCCGCTGGTAGTGCGTGATGATCAGCACGCCCATGTGGTCGCCCGCGACGGCGTTGACGCCGTTGGAGACGACGCGCAGCGCGTCGATGTCGAGGCCGGAGTCGGTCTCGTCGAGGATCGCCATGTCCGGCTTCTGCAGCGCCAGCTGGAGGATCTCCATGCGCTTCTTCTCGCCGCCGGAGAAGCCCTCGTTGAGGTAGCGCGAGGAGAACTGTCTCGGCACCTCGGTCAGTCTCATCGCGGCTTCGACCGTGCTGCGGAAGTCCTTCAGCGAGATCGGCTCCTCGCCGCGCGACTCGCGGTGCGCGTTCATGACCGTGCGCAGGTACTTCGTCACCGTCACGCCCGGCACCGAGACCGGGTACTGGAACGCCATGAAGAGGCCCATGCGAGCGCGCTCGTCGGTGGCCGCCTCCGTGATGTCCTCGCCCTTGAAGAAGATCTGGCCATCGGTCACCTCGTACTTCGGGTGACCCATCACGACGTTCGCGAGCGTCGACTTGCCGGAGCCGTTGGGGCCCATCAGGGCGTGGATCTCGCCCTTGCCGATCGCGAGTTCGAGACCCTTGAGGATCTCCTTCTCGCCGACGCGGACGTGCAGGTTGCGGATTTCGAGCTCGGCCATGGTCTCCGGGGGTTTGGTGGGGGTGTTCGATTCAGGCCGCGGGCGCGGCGGACGGAAGCGAATCGCTCCCGTGGGCGGTCACCGCGAGCGGCGAAGCGGCGGACGCGGGCGCCTTGCGGGCCCCGCTCTCGCGCCGCGAGAACTCCACCAGCTCGGCGAGCGTGGTGGTCTGAAGGGATCGGACGACGCCCGTCTGGACGCGCATCCACAGCAGCTTGGTGGCGCAGTGATGGTCGGCGACGCCGTGGTCGGCGTGCGAGCACAGCACGCGCTCGGTCTGATCGTTGACGAAGCACTCCATCGGCGCGATCGAGCCCTCCAGCGCGAGCACGACCTGGTCCATCGAGATCTGCTCGGCGGGGCGCGCGAGCCAGTAGCCGCCGTGGGCGCCGCGCGCACTTCTGACGAGGTCGGCCTTCTTGAGCCGAGCGACGACCTGCTCCAGGTATGCGAGCGGGAGGTTCTCCGCGGCGGCGATCGCCTTCAGGCTGATCGGCGCGTCGGCCGCCTGGCGGCCCAGCTCGACCATCAGGCGGACGCCGTACTCGGCCTTGGAGGAGAAGATCATTCGCTAAATCCTACCAGCGGGGTCGGTGTTGGTTCGGCCGCCCGAAGTCACGACGTTCGCGGCGCGGCATGGTAGTGGCCGCCGACGCACGACCGCCCGCTCCTTCATAGTGGGCCAAGTGCCACAAGAATCTGTCACCACGCTGGCGGGCAGCGACGAGATCGCGCGAATCGCCGAGCTGGCGGTCGCATCCGGCCGCCTCGGCATCGACACGGAGTTCATGTCGGAGGGCCGCTATCGCGCGCTGCTGTGCCTCGTGCAGGTCGCGGTGCCGGACCCCGACGGCGAAGAGGGCGTGCGGATCGCGCTGTTCGACCCGTTCGACGAGCTCGCGATCGAGCCGCTCGCCGCGGTGCTGGCCGATCCGCAGATCGAGATCGTGCTGCACGCCGCGCGCCAGGACGTCGCGATCCTGCGGCGCGCGTGGAAGACCGACGTGCGCAACGTCTTCGACACCCAGGTCGCCGCCGGCTTCGCCGGCTACGGCGCGCAGACCGGCTACGGCAACCTGCTCGGCGCCGCGCTCGGCCTGCGCGTCGGCAAGACCGCCAGCTACACCCGCTGGGACGCGCGCCCGCTGACGGAGGAGCAGCTCTCCTACGCGCGCGAGGACGTCGTCTACCTGCTGCAGCTGAGCGACGCGCTGCACGAGAAGCTGACCGCGAGCGGCCGGCTGGAGTGGGCGCGCGAGGAGTGCCGCCGGATGGAGGACGCCAGCGACGAGCGCGATCCCGAGACCGCGTTCGAGCGGCTGCCGCGCTCGGGACAGCTGGACCCGCGCGCACGCGCGGTCGCGCGTGAGGTCGCCGCCTGGCGCGAGCGCACCGCGCAGCAGGAGGACAAGCCGGTCGGCACGATCCTGCCCGACCCCGCGCTCGTCGAGATCGCCAAGCGCAAGCCGGCCAGCACGCGCGAGCTGGAGCAGATCCGCGGCCTTCACGGCGGCCACCTGCGCCGCCGCGGCGACGCGATCGTCGAGGCCGTCGAGCGTGGCAGCAACGCCGAGCCGATCGCGCGCGAGGCGCGCCGGCCCGGCGGCGAGCAGGGCGACGCGCCGCTGATCGCGCTCGTCGAGGCCGTCATCCGCACGCGCGCGATCGAAGCCGAACTGGCCTACGAGCTGGTCGCCTCGCGCGCGGAGCTGGAGCAGATCGTGATCGCCGCGCGCCGCGGCGACCCGGAGCCCGACGTGCGCGCGCTGACCGGCTGGCGCCGCGAACTGGTCGGCGCGGAGCTGGCCGACGTGCTCGCCGGCCGGCGCGCGGTCGCGATCCGCGAGGGCAAGATCGACGTGCGGCCGCTCGAGGACTGAGGGTCTGCACGGAAGATTGCTTCACTCGCGGGCGCGCCTGCCGATGTTTAAGGTCGTGCGCATGTCCCGCCGCCTCCCCCTGCTCGCAACGCTGACGCTCGCGTTGATCGCGATCCCGACCGGGGTCGTCGCCGCACCCGCCCCGGACGACCTCACGCCGGTCGCGAGCGCCGCCGGCGACGGCGGCGGCGGCGCGGCGCCCGGCAACGTTCCGCCGGCCCAGAGACCCGGCAGCGGGACCGGCGACGACGCGCCCGTCGAGCCGCAGGACACCGGCACCGCGCTCGCCCCGCTCGGCCTGCGGAGCGCGGCGCTGACGCAGGACGGCAGCGTGCTCGCCTGGACCGCGACGACGAACGCGCGCTGGTCGCCGGCGTCGCTGCGGCGCAACAGACAGACGCTCTGCCTGCGGCTCGTCTACGAGGCCGGCGGCGTGCAGTCGCGCGAGGTCTGCGTGCGGCGCACGGGCGCGACGACGACGCTGACGCTCGCGCGCGTGCTGAAGTCCGGCGGCCACGGCCCGCTGCACGCGCTCAGCGCGAGAGTGTCGCACCGCGACCCGAGGGCGATCAGCGCCCGCTTCACGCTCGAGAAGGCCGGCATCCCCGAGGGCTCCGCGGTCCGCTGGCGCGTGCTGTCGAGCACCGACGGCTGCAACGTCGGCGGCACGCGGGACTGCTTCCGCGCCCGACCCGCGAACGGCGCCGTGCTGCAACTGAGAGTGCCGCTGCCGGTCGGCTGCATACCGAACGGGCCCGACTTCGTCACCAACGGCTCGCGCGCGAAGAGGGTCGTCGCGCTCACCTTCGACGACGGGCCGTCGACCTACACCAACAGCTTCCTCGACGTGCTGAAGCAGAAGGGCGTGAAGGCGACCTTCTTCATGATCGGCCAGCAGGTCGCGCCGAACGCCAGCATCGCGCGCCGCGTCCTCGCCGAGGGTCACGAGATCGGCGACCACACCTGGAGCCACCCGAACGTCTCCGCCGGCGGCGCCTTCGCCTCGGGCCAGATCACCTCGACCGCGAACGCGATCCAGACCGCGACCGGCTTCCGCCCGTGCGCCTTCCGCGCGCCCGGCGGCGCGATAAGCGGAAGCCTCACGAGCCTCGCGCGCGGCCTCGGCTTCAACACGATCCAGTGGGACGTCGACACGAACGACTGGCAGCTGCCCGGCACCGAGGCCGACTACCAGCGCGTCGTCAACGGGGTCCACAACGGCTCGATCGTGCTGATGCACGACGGTGGCGGACCGCGCTCGCAGGGCCTCGCCGCGCTGCCGCGGATCATCGACACGCTGAAGGCGCGCGGCTACGGGTTCGTGACGGTCGCGCAGCTGATCGGCGCGACGATGACGTACCGCTGAGATAGTTGTAGCCGTACAAGCATTGCTATCGTCGATGGCGTGCCCGACGCGCCCCAGCCCGATCCCCGCCGCTTCCTGATCCTCGCGATCTGCTGCATGAGCCTCTTCATCGTGGGGGTCGACGCGACGGCGGTGAACATCGCGCTGCCGTCGATCCGCAACGATCTCGGCGCCTCTGTCGCGCAGCTGCAGTGGACCGTCGACGCCTACACGCTGACGCTCGCCTCGCTGCTGCTGCTGGCCGGCTCGACCGCCGACCGGCTCGGCCGCGCGCGGATCTTCAAGGTCGGGCTGTCGCTCTTCTCGCTCGGCTCGCTGCTGTGCTCGATCGCACCGAACGTGCAGCTGCTGATAGCCGCCCGCGTGCTGCAGGCGATCGGCGGCTCGATGCTGAACCCGGTCGCGATGGGGATCGTCCGCAACACCTTCACCGATCCGCGCGAGCGCGCGCAGGCGATCGGCATCTGGGGCGGCACGATCGGCGTCAGCATGGCGCTCGGACCGGTCCTCGGCGGGCTGCTCGTGCAGGCGGTCGACTGGCGCGCGATCTTCTGGATCAACGTCCCGGTCGGGATCGCCGCGTACCTGCTGACGACGCGCTTCGTGCCGGAGTCGAAGGCCGCGCGCGCCCGCCGCGTCGACGCCGTCGGCCAGGTGCTCGTGATCCTGCTGCTGGCGACGCTCACCTACGCGATCATCGAGGCGCCGGCGCACGGCTGGACCTCCAGCGGCAGCATCGCGCTGTTCGGCTTCGCGCTCGTGCTGCTGATCGCGCTGGTGCGATGGGAGCTGCGCCGCCGCGAGCCGCTGATCGACATGCGCTTCTTCCGCAGCGCGCCGTTCTCGGGTGCGACCGGGATCGCCGTCGCCGCGTTCGCCGGGCTCGGCGGCTTCCTCTTCCTCAACACGCTCTACCTGCAGGAGGCGCGCGACCTGTCGCCGCTGACGGCAGGCCTGTGGACGCTGCCGATGGCGGCGATGACGGTGATCGGCGGGCCGCTCGCGGGCCGGCTGCTGGCGCGCGCGGGCGCGCGCCCGTGCTTGCTGATCGGCGGCGTCGCGATGACGCTCGGCGCGCTGCTGCTGACGAGCGTCGACGGCACGACGTCGCTCGCGCACCTGTTCGCCGCCTACGTGCTGTTCGGAATCGGCTTCGGCTTCGTCAACCCGCCGATCACGAACACGGCGGTCTCCGGCATGCCGGCCGACCAGGCGGGCGTCGCGGCGGCGGTCGCGTCGACCAGCCGCCAGTTCGGCTCGACGCTCGGCGTCGCGGTCGTCGGCGCGATCGCGGTGCCGAGCGCCGCGCTCGCGTCCGACGGCGCGATCGCCGCGGCGGGCCACACCGGCTGGTGGCTGGTGACCGGCTGCGGCCTGCTGGTGCTGCTGCTCGGGATCGCGACGACGAGCCGCTGGGCGAACGGCACCGCGGCGCGCGCGGCGCTGGCCTTTGACCGGACGGCGGCGGGCACGTGAGCGACCGGGCGCAGGCGGCGGGCGACGACGACCGCGCTCAGCGGCGTGCCGGCGCCGACGACGCGGCGAGCGATCCCGTCCAGCTGAGCTGGAGCGTGATGCGCGAACTGGTGCTCGACCACGACCGCCGGCACGAGATCGCGGAGGCGCTGGGGCTCAGCTTCGCGCGCGTGCGATCGCTGAAGTACATCGCCGAGCAGCCGCTGACGCTGCGCGCGCTCGCCGATCGGCTGCAGACGGATCCGCCGTACGCGACGCGGATCGTCGACGACCTCGAGCAGCTCAGGCTGGTCGCCCGCACCGCCGACCCGCGCGACCGGCGCGCCAAGCTCGTCTCGGCGACGGCGGAGGGCAAGCGGATCGCGGCGCGCGCCAGCGAACTGCTCGACGTCCCGCCGGCCGGGCTGCGGACGCTGGCGCCCGACGACCTCGCCACGCTCGCGCGGATCCTGTCGCAACTCGCGCGCTGACACGCTGGCCGGCCGCACGGACCCAGCAGCTCACCGTGATGTGGGATTTTGGTATGTTTCCACGTCCTAGGAACAGCGTTGTTCCCTGCCGTTTGCAGGGGCGTTTTACGATTTATCGTCATATCGAGGGGCCGCTCCAGGGTGGACTGCCGCACGTGCGTGCGCCGGATGGGCGGTCGGGGAACCGTTCATGCCGACAAGGGACTTCGGGGAGAAGCCGCGCCGTCAGTGGGCACCGGACGCGCGTGCGCTGAACGTCCTCGGCGACCGCTGGCTGATGGTGATCGTGCGCGACCTGGCGGCGGGGCCGCTGCGACTCGACGAGCTGCGCCGCTGGCTCCCGGGCGTCTCCGCGGGCGCGCTCGAGGCGCGCCTGGCGAAGATGGCGGAGGAGCGGCTGATCGTGCGCCGCCGCTTCCGCTCGCTGCCGCCGCGCGTCGACCTCGAGCTGACCGACCGCGGCCGCTCCCTGCTGCCGGTGATCGGCGAGATCGCCCGCTGGGAACTGCAGACGAACTGGTCCGCCCCACGTGCCGACGAATGGATCGACGTAGCCGCCTGCTTCCGCCTCGCCCCCTTCCTCGCCACCGCGCCCAACGGCGCCGACGGCGAGCTCGCCCTCACGATCGAGCACGAGGAGAAGCCCCAGGAATACGCCTACGTGCGCCAGAGCGGCCGCGCCAAGGTGGAACACCGCCCCGCCCCCGACGCCGCGATACGCATCAGCGGCACGGCAGAGCAATGGGTCGCGACGCTCAGCCCCGAGACGAACGCGAACGCGCTGCGGATAGAGGGCGAGCAGGCACCGGCGGATGCGTTCCTGCGCCTGTTCGACAGTCGCTGACCAGCCGAAAAATCGGCGCCGGCGAAATTCTCGGCGGCCGCTGCGTCCCCCACGCAGCGGCCGCCGAAGCCGCGGGCCAACCTCGCGGTGGCCCTATCGGCGGGCGACGGCGTCCGGCAGCGACAGTCTGGGCAAGGCCCCGGGGTAGAAGCCGCTTCGCGCTCGCGTGGGCGCGGCCGCGGTTCCGGGTCCATGTGCCGCCGACAGACTGTGCGCACGTGGCGCCGCCGTCTGCCGATCAGGATCCACTGCGCCGTCGCGTGCCGGCGCGTGTGTGCAGACCATCGCGTATGCCCCGTGCAGGAGGGCCGGTGCGGTGGACCTGCATCCGTGTGGATGCTGGATCGGCAGGTTTTGCTCGGTTTCCGATCTCATGATTAATCTCCGGAGAACCGAAGAACTGATGCACTGCTTGACGTTCCACGAGGCGCCGCGACGGCACGCCCCTTCCCCTCGACACGAAATCCCCGTGGTTGCGGAGTTCGTGCTTGCCACGCTAACGCGCTTGGACAGCTGCGTCAACCGCTCAATTACGTCCACAACCGACACCTTGGCAGCTGTATACAGCGGCCTCGCGGGATGCACCGGTATCGTCGTTGTTCGCGATCCTGACAAACGAATGCATAGCTTTCTGCTCTGCCTGAAGGCGGTGTTTCGATCGGGTGACAAAGGGCTATATGGCGCGAGCGCGCGCACGATTCCCGCTTGGCGCGGCTGCTCTGGTACGGTCGGTGATTCCGCATCCCGGAAATGAGGTTGTCCGATCCCCAGTCAGGCGAAGAGTCCCGCGATCGTGCAGTCCGTCGCGCGTGGCTTCGACCTTCTCGAAGCGGTCGCCGCGGCCGACGAGATCGGGCTGGTGGAGCTGGCGCACCGCACGGGTCTGCAGCCGAGCACGACGCATCGGCTGCTCGCGACGCTGATCGCGTGCGGCTATGTCGTGCAGAACCCGCAGACGAGCCGTTACCGCCTCAGCCACAAGGTCGTCGAGCTGGCCGGCGGGCAGGAGCACCGCATGCAGCGGCTGCGCACGGCGGTGCGCCCGCACCTGCTGATGATCCGCGACGCGACCGACGAGACGACCAACCTCTGCGTCCTGGACCGCTTCACGATCGTCTACGTCGACCAGGCCGAGAGCAGCCGCACCGTGCGGATGTTCACCGAACTGGGCCGGCGCGTGCCCGCGCACGCGTGCGCAGCCGGCAAGGCGATGCTCGCGTTCCAGACCGGTGACGTGATCGGCGACCTGCGCGAGCGCGCGCCGTTCCCGTCGCTGACCCCGCACACGATCACCGCCGCCGACGAGCTGGAGGTCGAGCTGCGTCGCGCGCACGCGCGTGGGTATGCGATCGATCGCGAGGAGTACGAGGACGGCGTGCTCTGCATCGCGGCGCCGATCTTCGGCTCCGACGGCGAGGTGGTGGCCGCGGCGAGCGTCTCCGGCCCCGCCGCGCGGCTGCTGCGCCAGGACCTGTCGGAGCTCGGCGAGCTGGTGCGGGGACGGATGCTGGAGGTCTCGCGCGAGCTCGGCTACGAGCCCGGCGAGGGCGCCGGCACGCCGGCCAACGGCGCGGGCGCTCCCACCGCGGCCTGACGCGCGGGTGTGCGCGCAAGGCGCGCTCACCGATCGACACTCGCCATCCTGCACAAGGCCGCCCCGCGACGTTGGACCGATGGCGGCTTGTGGGCTCCCGCGGCCGTTGCGACAGTCCCGTCATGACTTCGATCGATCGCCGGGAGGCCGACGTGGCGGACACCCGCCTGTGGCACCCCTTCTCAGACATGTCGGCGGTGCGCCACAGCGAGTTCGTCCTGACGCGCGGCGAAGGCGTCTGGATCTACGACGAGGAGGATCGCCGCTATCTCGATGCGACCGCGAGCCTCTGGTACGCGAACGTGGGACACGGACGGCGCGAGATCGCCGACGCGATCGTCGAGCAGCTCGGCAGGCTGGAGGCGTACTCGGCGTTCGGCGACTTCACGACACCGCCCGCGCAGGAGCTCGCCGCGCGCGTCGCGCGGCTGGCGCCGGTCGACGACGCGCGTGTCTTCTTCACGACCGGCGGCGGCGAGGCGCTCGACTCGGCCGCGAAGATCGCGCGCCGCTACTGGAGCGCGAAGGGCCAGCCGGAGCGCGTGCACCTGATCGGCCGCACCGGCGGCTACCACGGCACCAACGGCTACGGCACGGCGATCGGCGGGATCGAGGGCAACCGCGCGGGCTGGGGCCCGCTGATGAGTCAGGTCTCGTCGGTGCAGTGGGACTCGCTCGCGGCGCTGGAGCAGGAGATCCTGCAGGTCGGCCCCGAGCGCGTCGCGGCCGTCTTCGCCGAGCCGGTGATCGGCGCGGGCGGCGTGCTGCCGCCGCCGGCGGGCTACCTCGAGGGCGTCCAGGCGATCTGCAACGAGCACGGCATCCTGTTCGTCGCCGACGAGGTCATCTGCGCGTTCGGCCGCGTCGGGCACTGGTTCGCGTCGGAGCGGTTCGGCCTCAGCCCCGACATGATCACGTTCGCCAAGGGCGTCACCAGCGGCTACCTGCCGCTCGGCGGCGTCGTCGCCTCCGGGCGCGTGGCGGAGCCGTTCTGGGACGAGGCGGGCAACACGCTGCGCCACGGCGCGACGTACGCGGCGCACGCGACCTGCTGCGCGGCCGGCAGCGCCAACCTCGACCTGCTGGAGCAGGACGGACTGGTCAGCCGCGCGCTGGAGCTGGAGGGCCCGCTGCTGGAGGCGCTGAAGCCGTTGGCCGCGCATCCGCTCGTGCACGAGGCGCGCGGCGGCGTCGGGCTGCTGGCGGCGCTCGAGTTCACCCCGGAGGCGAACGCCGCCGGCGCGCCCGGGGCGGTCTTCGCGGCGGCTCGCGAGCGCGGCGTGATCGTGCGCGCGCTCGGCCAGGGGATCGCGGTCTCGCCGCCGCTGACGATCGAGCAGGAGCAGATCGAGCTGCTCGCGACGACGGTCGGCGAGTCGCTCGACGCGGTCGCCGCGGCGTCCGTCCGATAGAGTGCACACGCGCCATCTGGGGTCCAGATCGCTGAACGGATAGCGGTGCGCTGATCGACCAGACCCGATTTGGTGAAGGCTTCTTCACTGTCGGGAATGCGAACGTCCGCCAAAAGCGCGACACTTACGATCTCACAGTGACTCGAAGGGGTCGCGAGTGGGAAGTTTTCAAAGCGTGACGGCTTCTCCCCCGAGGCCGTCACGGGCCACGCCGCCCCGCGTGGCTCCGGCCGGTCGCGCTCCCCCTGGCGCGGCCGGCCACCCTTTTCTTCAGGCTCCGCTGGTGCTCAGGCTGCGAGCCGCGCGCGATCGTGCGGCGCGTCGAAGTCCAGCGCCGGGCCCTTCGGGACGATCCGCGACGGGTTCAGCTGCGGGTGCGTCATGTAGTAGTGGCGCTTGATGTGGTCGAAGTCGACCGTCTGCGCGATCCCCGGCTGCTGGTAGAGGTCGCGCACGTAGCCCGACAGGTTCGGGTAGTCGGCGATCCGCCGCAGGTTGCACTTGAAGTGGCCGACGTAGACGGCGTCGAAGCGCACGAGCGTGACGAACAGCCGCCAGTCCGCCTCGGTGATCTGGTCGCCGGTCAGGTAGCGCCGTCCGGCGAGGCGCTCGTCGAGCACGTCGAGCGTCTCGAAGAGCGCGTCGAAGGCCTCCTCGTACGCCTCCTGGGAGCCCGCGAAACCGGCGCGGTAGACGCCGTTGTTGACCGTCGCGTAGATGCGCTCGTTGAGTGGGTCGATCTCACTTCGCAACGCTTGCGGGTAGAGGTCGACGCTGGCGTCACCCCATTCGTCGAACGCCGAGTTGAGCATCCGGATGATGTCGGCGCTCTCGTTGTTGACGATCCGCCCCGTCCGCTTGTCCCACAGCACCGGCACCGTCACGCGGCCGTCGAAGGCGGGGTCGCTGGCGGCGTACGCCTGCGCCACATACTCGAAGCCGTTGACCGGATCGGGCTCCTCGGCGGTGAAGCGCCAGCCGCGCTCGTCGCGCAGCGGGTCGACGACGGTGACGTCGATCACGTCCTGCAGCCGCTTGAGGTTGCGCACGATCAGCGTGCGCGAGGCCCACGGGCAGGCGAGCGAGATGTACAGGTGGTAGCGACCGGGCTCGGCCGGGTAGGGACTGGATCCGTCGGCGGTGACCCAGTCGCGGAAGCGGCTCTGCTGTCGGACGAACGCGCCGCGCGCGTCCGACTCCTTCGGAAACTGGACGGCGCAGGAAGCGGCGGTGTCGGACATCGGCGTGATGGCTCCAAAAGTTGTTGCTTGCGCAACTAATACTAGCGGGTGCGCAAAGGCGCGCGAAACACGTGGTCTGCTGTCGCAAATGAGTCACTAGGCTGGCTGACGATGCCCCTGCCCTCCCCCACCTGGCCGCCCGCCGAGGGCGACGCGTTCGCCGGCGAGGTCGTCGTCACGGGCCAGCGCTTCGCCAACGAGGACAGCGGCTTCGCGGTGCTCGACGGCGAATGGGATGGCGAGCGGATCGTGCTCGTCGGGCCGCTCGTCCACCTCGAGCAGGGCGAGCAGGCGACGGTCGCCGGCAGCTGGGTGATCGACCCGCGCTACGGCCCGCAGGTGAGAGTCCGCGAGGCGCACCCGCTCGTGCCGACCGACGACGAGGCCGTGCTCGCCTACCTGCGCAGAGTCCGCCACATCGGCCCGCGGCGAGCCAGAGCGCTGCAGCAGCTGTTCGGCGCCGACGCGCTGAGCGAGATCGACCGCGATCCCAAGGGCGCCTTCGCGCGCGCCGGCCTGACGCCGCAGCGCGCCGGCGAGGCGGCCCGCTCGTGGGATGCGCTGCGCGCCACGCGCGGGCTGCACCTGCTGCTGGCGCCGCACGGCCTCGCCCACCTCGCCGGCAGGATCCACCAGCACTACGGCGACAGCTCCTACCGCGTCGTGCGCGAGCGGCCGTACGACCTCACGAGCGTCTTCGGCGTCGGCTTCGTCACCGCTGACGCGATCGCGCGCGGCCTCGGCGCGCCATTGGAGAGCAAGGGCCGCACGCGCGCGGCGATCCTGCACGCGCTGACCGAGGCCGAGCGCGACGGCTCGACCTGCCAGCCGGCCGCCGCGCTGCTGCTGCGCACGCGCGAGCTGCTGAGCGCTCAGAGCCCGCCGCCGGCGACGTTCCTGGCCGAGCTCGAACACGAGGGCGACGTCGAGCTGGCGCAGGACGACGACGCCGTCTGGGTCTACCGTGCCGAGGTCGCGCGGCTGGAGCGCGAGCTGGCCGAGCGCGTCGCGGCGCTGCTCGACGGCAAGCCGTCGGACAAGCTGAGCGTGCCGGAGGAGCCGCCGGACGCCGGCGCGGAGGGCGTCGAGCTGACCGGCGAGCAGTGGGCCGGCGTGCGCGGCGCGTTCGCGCAGCGGCTGTCGGTCGTGACGGGCGGGCCGGGCACCGGCAAGACCGCGAGCATCCGCATGATCGGGCAGATCGCGCGCGACCAGCGCGCGCACGTGATGCTCGTCGCGCCGACCGGGCGCGCGGCGCTGCGGATGACCGAGGCGACCGGCCTCGACGCCTCGACCGTGCACTCGGCGCTCGCGTGGATCCCCGGCGAGGGCCCGGTCCACGACGAGGCGACGCCGCTCAGAACGGACCTGGTGATCGTCGACGAGACGTCGATGGCGAACCTCGAGCTGCTCGTGACGCTGCTGCGCGCGATCGGCGACTCGACGCACGTGGTGCTCGTCGGCGACGCGGATCAGCTCGCGCCCGTCGGCGCCGGCAAGCCGTTCGCGGAGCTGGTCGCCTCCGGCCGCGTGCCGACCGCGCGGCTGCAGCACATCTTCCGCCAGGCGGCCGGCTCGATGATCGTGCAGGGCGCGCACGCGATCCGCGGCGGCAACGCGCCCTCGTTCGTGCGCGCGGACGGGATGAAGCACGACCTCTTCTTCATCGCGCGCAACGATCCCGTCGCCGCGCGCGAGGAGATCGTCTCGCTCGTCAGCTCGCGCCTGCCGAAGCACTACGGCGTCGACCCGCACGGCGACATCCAGGTCTTCGCCCCCGTCTATCGCGGCGAGTTGGGCATCGACGCGCTCAACAGATCGCTGCGCGCGGCCCTGAACGCCGACGGCCTGGAGGTCGGCAACGGGCGGCTGCGGATCGGCGACAAGCTGATGCTGGTCGGGCGCAACCTGCACGACCTCGGCGTGATGAACGGCTCGCTGCTGCGGCTGCTGCAGGAGGTCGCGCCGGCCGGCGGCGGGTCGGAGGACGAGGACGAGGAGGCGGCCGAACCGAGACGCAGAGGCGGCGGCGACGCCGGCGGCGTCCTGGTCGGGGTCGACGGCGGCGGCGTCGTGCAGATCCCCGCGGCCGAGGTCGGCGGGCTGCAGCTCGCCTACGCGTGCTCGGTGCACCGCGGCCAGGGGATCGAGCTGCCGATCGCGATCGTCGTCGCCCACCCCGCCGCCGGCGGCCGCTTCCTGCGGCGCGAGATGCTCTACACCGCGATCACCCGCTCGACCGTCGCGACCGTCGTCGTCGGCACCCCCGAGATGGTCGCCCGCGCCGCTCGCACGACCGACGCCGGCCGCCGCCACAGCCGCCTCGCCGAACGGCTGGACGAGCTGCACGCGTAGCGGCGGCTCGCGCCGTTGCTGCGCCGCGGCCGAACGTGCGCGGCCGGCTCCCCTCCGCGACACGCGTCGCGCTCGCATGCCGGGCCCCGCTCCCGATACAGTGAACGGGTAACAGTTTTCAACTTCTCGGGAGTGGTCATGGCGGATGACAGTGCGACGGTCGGGCTGACCTGGATCGGCCAGGCCGGCTACGCGATCGAGGCGCCAAGCGGCGAGCTGTGCCTGCTCGACCCGTACCTGTCCGAGTTCGCGCTGGAGGAGCTGGGCCTGCCGCGCCTGGCGCCGATCCCGCTCGACCCGGCCGCGACCCGCGCCGACGTCGTCGCGATCACGCACAGCCACCACGACCACCTCGACCTGACCACCTGCAGAGCGCTCGCCGGCGCGAACCCCGGCGTCGTCTTCGTCGGGCCGTCGAGCATCGTCTCGCGGCTGGTCGGTCGCGGGATCCGGTCCGAGCAGATCGTCACCGTCGAGCGCGGCGAGACGGTCACCGTCGGGGCGTTCACGTTCCACGGTCATTACGCCAGACACGAGGTCGCCGGCTGGCTGACCGAGGACGCGCTCGCCTACGTGATCGAAGTCGGCGGCACGCGGATCCTGCACAGCGGCGACACCGAGTACGACCAGCGCTGCCTCGCCGTCCACGCGCGCGCCCCGTTCGACGTCGGCATCTTCGTGACCAACGGCAGCGGCGGCAACATGCACGCGCTCGAGGCGGCGCTGATGGCGACGCAACTGGCGCCCGCGGTCGCGATCCCCTGCCACTACGGGATGTGGGCTCCGGAGGCCTACGGCAGCAGCCACGCGCCCGGCGGCAGACCGACGCTCGACCCGCGGCTGTTCGCCGACGCGTGTGCGAAGCTCGGCGGGCCCGCGGTGCGGGTGCTGGAGCTGGGCGAGCGCATCGACGTGCGTCCGACCGGGGTGACGATCGCCGCATGACGAAGGAGCAGACCGATCCGATGACGAGCCTCAACCTTGGCCGCCACGCAGCCGCCGGGGCGCCCGGCGGCACGCCGGGGCAGCACGCGGTGAAGCTCGATCGCAGCGTCTACTCGGGTCGCGTCGCCTCGGTCCTGCGCGAGGCGATCGTCGAGGGAACGCTCGTCGCCGGCGAGCCGCTCGTCGAGGCGCGACTGGCCGAGCAGTTGGCCGTCAGCCGCGGACCGATCCGCAACGCCCTGCACGTGCTGGAGGGCGAGGGCCTGGTGCGGACGCAGCCCAACGGCCGCTCCGTCGTCGTCGGCTTCTCGGCCGCCGACCTGGAGGACCTCGTCGGCGTGCGCTTCGAGCTGGAGTCGACCGCGATCCGCCGCGGCATCGCCGCCAGAGCCGACACCGCCCCGATCCGCAGCGCCTACGCGCTCGTGCTCGACGAGGGCGCGTCGACCCAGCGCCTGGTCGACTTCGACATCGACTTCCACCGCGCGCTGCTCGAATTCTCGGGCAGCCGCTTCCTGACGCAGGCCTGGCTCGCACTCGCCCCCGTGATCCACACCGTCATCACGATCGGCAACCGTCGCATGGCCGAAGCCGACCCCGACGAGAACTTCACCCGCATCATCTCCGTTCACGCCCCCCTCGTCGACGCGATCGAGGCCTACGACGCCAGCGCCGCCCTCAGACTGCTCGGCGCCCAGTTCGCGGTCACGAGAGAGATGTTCGCGGAGCGATAGAGAACATCCGCTGCGGTGGGCGAGAGTTCGAGCGAAAGCTGGTCCAGAGGTATAGCCAGAGCTGGTCCGGAGGGATGGTTTCTGCTGGTTGAGAGGGTGAGTACCTCGTCCATCCGAGCCTGCGGAGGCGGCTGACAGCCGGTCCGGTGCGTACGATCTCGGGCATGTCTGACGTGCATCGCGAGACGAGCCGCCGCGCCGGACGCACGCGAGCGGGCGTGCGGGGGCCGATCGTCGGCGGCTTCGTGCTTGCCGGATTCGGGGCGCTGTCGCGCGAGCTGAAGAGCGCCGTCGGCGGGACGCTCGCGCACGTCGAGCAGCTCGACGTGGAGCGTGAGCGGCTGGCGACGCACGTCGAGCAGCTCGCGGCCGAGCGAGCGCAGCTCAGCGCCGAGCGAGCGCTGCTCGACAGGGAGCGCGCGAGGCTGCACAACAAGATCGAGCAGCTCGAACGCAGACTCGCCGCAAAGGACCGCAAGCTCGCCAAGCTGCAGGCCTTCGACGCCGAGCGCCGCACGCTCGAACCCGCCCCGCCGGAGGATCCGCTGGCCGGGCAGCTGACGTTCGACGCGGTCGCGGAGTAGCCGATCGCCGTCGGGGCCGCCCGCGTTCGCGCGACGGACCTACCAACCGAACCATTGACCGACGCCCTGATCCTGGGCCAGGTGCTGTGCGGGATCGACGATCAGGAGCGTCAGCGCGACGATCGCGGCGAACAGCACGAACCGGTAGGCGTGGCGCCTGAGCGCCGAGCTTGCCCACAGAGCCCACACAGACAACGCCGAGCCGACGACGCCGACACCGCAGACGGCCGCCACCGTCACGCGCGCGAACTGCTGGGTCGGCGTCGTGCAGAACGGAATCTCGGCGCCGCATGCCGCGCCGTTCACGTGCTCGATCAGCCCAGTCGCAAGGACTCCGAGGATCACCGCGGCGGCGGCCGCGAGAAGCGTCGCCGCGAACCTGAGCGATCGCTCGCCCACGACGAGGGGATCGGCCGGCCCGGCTTGAGATCCCGCTCGAGGTCGCACATCTTCACTGCTACCACCATGGGAGGCGATCCAGTCGCCGTCCAGAGCGACCGCGGATGGTCGAGGCGAAGAGCGGCGTGCCGGAGTTCACGGGCGCGCGATCAGCTTCTGGGTGCGGGTCGCGCGCACGAATGTGCCGGCGGGAGCGGCGGCATCTGTGCTCACGCCGCCGCGTCGTCCGCGATCCGCACGACCACGTCGCCGACCGCGCACTCCTGACCTGGGCTGACGAGGATCTCGGCCACGACGCCCTCGGCGCCGGCCTCAACCTCGAACGTCGCCTTGTCGCCCTCGACCTCGACGACCGAGTCGCCGGCGATGACGCGGTCGCCGACCTCGACCATCACCTCGAGGATCTCCACCTCCACCGTGGACATGCCCATCTTCGGAATGTGGACGTCGATCATCGGGCGACCTCCTGGGCGGCGCCGGTTCCGGCACCGGCGCCGGCGCCGGCAGCCGCCGGGCGCGGACCGGGTCCGACCGCCGCGACCGCGCGGATCGCGTCCGTCAGCTGCTCCCGGCTCGGCAGCAGCGCGACCTCCAGCTCGACCGCGAACGGGATCGGCGCGTCGGCGCGGGTGATCCGTTTCGGCGGCGCGACCAGCAGATCGGCGAACTCCTCCGCCGCCGTCGCGACGACCTCGGCCGCCAGGCCGCACGTGCGGTTGGTGTCGTCGGTCACGACGAGCCGGCCCGTCTTGGCGACCGACGCCCGCAGGCCCTCCCAGTCGAACGGGTGGATCGTGCGCGGGTCGAAGACCTCCACCGAGATCGTGGCCCCGTCCTCCGACGCCGCCAGCGCCTCCGCGACCGCCAGCGCGTCTCTGACGAGGTGGCCGACCGCGACCACCGTCACGTCGTCGCCGCTGCGGTGCACGCGGCCGACGCCGAGCGGGATCGGCTCCGCGTCGTCGGCGACCTCCTCGCGCGAGCCGAGCGCCGCCGCCGGCGCGAAGAAGACGACCGGGTCGTCGTCGCGGATCGCGGCGACGAAGAGGCCGTAGGCGTCCGACGCCGTCGCCGGCACGACCGTCTTCACGCCCGCCTGCGCGAACAGCGCGTACGGGTGGTCGGAATGCTGCGCCGCGAGGCCCATGCGCGCGCCGGAGCCGGGCACGATGTAGGTCACCGGCACCTTCGCCTGCCCGCCCGTCATCAGGCGGAACTTCTGCGCCTGGTTGACGATCGGCTCGAACGCCGTGAACAGCAGCGACGGGATCTGGTACTCGACGACCGGGCGGTGGCCGGCCAGCGCCGCGCCCATCGCGAAGCCCGTGAAGGCCTGCTCGGAGATCGGCGTGTCGATGATCCGCTGCTCGCCCAGCTCCGCCGCGAGCCCTCTCGTGACGCCGCGCAGCGACGCGCGCACGTCCTCGCCGAGCACGAACACCGACGGGTCGCGCAGCATCTCGTCGCGCAGCGCCTTCGCCAGCGCCTGCTGGTATCGCATGCGGGCCATCAGACCGCCACCCCCTCGCGCGGCACGGGGCCGCTCGCGTACACATGGTCGCGCGCCGTCGAGACCTCCGGGCGCGGGCTCTCGCGCGCGAACGCCAGCGCGCTCTCCAACGACGATTCGACCGACGCGTCGATCGCCTCGATCTCGCCGGCCTCCATCCGCGCGCCGAGCACGAGCAGCGGATCGCGCTCCCGCCACCCCGCGATCTCCTCGTCGCTGCGGTAGCCGAGCCCCATCGTCGCCTCGGCCGTGTGGTGACCGACGAAGCGGTAGGTGCGGCATTCCAGGAACGACGGGCCGCCGCCGGCGCGCGCGTGCGAGACCGCCTCGGCCGCGGCCGTCGCGACCGCCTCGACGTCCATCCCGTCGACCGCGACCGACGGCATCCCGTAGGCGGCGGCGCGCTCGACCAGCGAGCCAGCGGTCGCATCCTCCTGCGCAAAGGACACCGCGTAGCCGTTGTTCTCGCAGACGAACAGCACCGGCAGTCTCCAGATCCCGGCCATGTTCATCGTCTCGTGCAGCACGCCCTGGTTGACGGCGCCGTCGCCGAAGAAGCAGACGGCGACGCGATCGCTGCCGGCCTGCACGCCGGCCCAAGCCGCGCCGGCGGCGATCGGCGCACCGGCCGCGACGATGCCGTTGGCGCCGTAGATCCCGAGCGAGACGTCGGCGATGTGCATCGAGCCGCCGCGCGCGCGGTTGAGGCCCGTCGTGCGGCCCAGCAGCTCGGCCATCATCCGCGCCACGTCGGCGCCCTTCGCGATCACGTGACCGTGGCCGCGGTGCGTCGAGGTGATCACGTCGTCGTCGCGCAGCGCGGCGCAGACGCCGGTCGCGACGGCCTCCTGGCCGATGTACTCGTGCGTGACGCCGGCGATCTCGTTGGAGTTGACGAGGATCACGATCTGCTCCTCGAAGCGGCGGATCGTGCGCATCGTGCGGTAGAGGTCGGCGCGGGCCAAGGTCGCCGGCGACGCGCCGCCGTTCGTGGTCGCGGCGCTCATCGCGGCACCGGCACAGGATCGCGGGGTTGGTCGCCGGCGAGCACGCGCAGGGCGTCGTCGAGCGCGCGGCTGCGCACCTCGGCGAGCGCCTGCTCGGAGAACGCCGCCGAGTGGGGTGTGACCACAGCAGACTCCAATCCGATCAGGGGACTGTCTTGGGGGAGCGGCTCGACCTCGAACACGTCGAGGCCGGCGCCGCCGAGATGACCGCCGGCGAGCGCCGCGGCGAGCGCGTCCTCGTCGACGATCTCGCCGCGGCTCGTGTTGACGAGCAACGCGCCGGGCTTCATCGCCGCCAGCTCCGGCGCGCCGATCAGGCGCTGCGTGGAGGGGGTCAGCGGAAGGTGGATCGAGAGCGCGTCGCAGCGCTCCAGCAGGTCGTTCAGGTCGTCGGCGCGCGTGGCGCCCACGCGCGTGAGCGTGACGTCGTCGACGCCGGGATCGTGCACGAGCAGCTCCATCCCGAACGCGTCGGCACGACGGGCGGCAGCGCGCGCGATGCGGCCGAAGCCGAGCAGCCCGAGCGTCGCGCCGCGCAGCCGCCGCATCGCGCCGAGCTGCGCGTACGGCAGCCAGCGCCCGGCGCGCAGCGCGCGGTCCGACGACGGCACGCGCCGGGCGCACGCCAGCAGCAGCGCGAGCGTGTGGTCGGCGACGTCGTCGGTCCCGTAGTCCGGGACGTAGACGACCTCGACGCCGCGCGCGTGCGCCGCCTCGACGTCGACCTTGTCGTAGCCGCTGCCGCAGCGCGCCACCACGCGCAGCTGCGGCAGCTGGTCGAGCAGGTCCGCGTCGACCGTCGCGTGGTAGACGAAGATCGCCGCGGCGGCGCCGCCGCCCGCAGCCACGATCCGCGCGGGATCGTGGCCGTCGAGCGACAGCAGGTCGGCACCGGCCGCTGCCGCCGCCGCGCGCTCGGGCGCGGCGAACGGGAAGCGGTCGGCGTCGGTCAGAAGCAGCAGCGGCCTCATCGTCTCCCTTTCAGGGGCGCACGTGGAAGGCGTCCACGCTCACCGTGTTTGCGGTGCTGTCGTAGTTGCGCGAGCCGAGCACTCTCACCGTGAGGGTGTGCGGGCCGCCGGTCGGGAACGTCGCCTGGTACAGCGCGGCCTGATCGACCGTCGGGCCGCGGTAGCCGTAGCTGTCCACGCGCGCGGCGAGGTTGCCGTCGAGCGAGACGTCGGCTCTGCCGCACGCGGCGCACTGCTTGCCGACCCAGGTGATGCGGCGGCCCGTGAATCTGACCGTCGCGGTGTCGCCCGCGGTCGCGCTGGATCTCACACCGCCGGCCGTCGTCCAGCCGCTGCCGCCGTAGGCGATCGCGGCGTCGGTCTCGTTGAGGACCGTCGGCGCGTTGGTGAGCGCCTGGAAGCCGTCGAGCGTGACCGCGAGGCCCGTCGAGCGGCTGTTTCTGCTGCCCGCCGGCTCGATGCTGATCGTGTGTCTGCCGACCGATCCGAACGTCTTGACGTAGACGGGGATCTGGTAGTTGGTCGTGTCCGGCGCGTAGAGGTCCAGCGTCGTGTCGGTGACGCCGTCGATCTTCACCGTGACTCTGCCGAGCTCCGGCGCGAGCTGGGCGAGGTACGTCACCTGGCTGCCGGTGAACGTCCACGCGGCGGTTGCGCTGGAGGCCGCCGGCGGCGGCGGATCGGTCGAGTAGCGCACGTACGGATCCCACGCGGTCGCGTCGTACTGGTAGTCGCCGTTGCGGTTGACCTCGAAGCGGATCGCGTCACCCGCGGCGACGCTGATCGAGGCGACGTTCGCGTCGACTCCGGTCGTGTCGTCGGCGCCGATCGAGGTCGGGCCCCACAGCGTCGCGCCGTTCTTGGTGATCTTCACGACGACGCCGTCGCCGCCGGTCACAAGCTTCGCGACGTGGCTGGTGACGCTGACCGTCCCGGCTCTCGGCGCAACCCACGTGCGGGCTGTGTCGTTGGAGGCGCCGGGGTGCTCGGCGGCGGGCCAGACGAAGCCGCCCGAGGCGTCGTGCCACTCCTTCATCCCGAGGTATCCGCCGGTCGCGGCGTAGCCCGCGATGTCCTGCCATCTGCCGGAGACGAGGTCCTGGTAGCGCCAGTTGTTCGTCCCCTGCGTGCCGGAGAAGCCCGAGCAGGCGTCGTTGCAGGTGCCGGCCGAGCGCGACAGCGTCTGCCCGGAGGCGTCGGCGACGCCGGTCTGGTGGTCCCAGCCGCCGCTGTAGACGACGGCGCCGTCGTCGTCCTCGGCGGCGACCGTGTCGACGGTGAAGCCGCCGGGGCTGGCGCCGCTGGAGAGGTTGCCGTCGCCGTCGAGCGTCTTCACCACGTACGGCGCGTTCGGCGAGGCGAGCGCTCCGGTGTGGAAGAAGTAGCGGCCCTTGGCGACCGTCGCGATCGTTCTGCCCAGCAGCGAGACCTCGTAGCCGCTGACGAAGTTGTCATCGGCGCCCGCGTCCCACGTCAGCTCGACGCCGGCGTAGTTCATGTTCGTGCGGACCTGCGCCTGCACGTTGGCGGGGTTCGACGGCGCGGTTCTGTCCTGGCCGCCGCCCGGGTGCTTCGGCAGGCCGATCCAGATCAGCTCGCCGGCGGCGATCGACGGCAGTCTGATGCCGTTGGCCATCAGGTCGCTGCCGGTGCGCGATGCACTGCCCGACGACAGCTCGTAGCGGACGTCGTAGGTCGTGCCGGGCGTGAGGCCGCGCGGGTAGACGGTGACGGCGCCGCCGGAGCCGCCGCCCTTGTAGATCACGAGCGACTTGGTCGCGTCCTGGCTGACACGCTGGTACCAGTTTCTGGCGTTGTCACTCGCCTCCGGGTGGTACTGGTGAATCCAGCGACCGACGAGGCCTCTGTCGCGCAGGAAGCGGTACTTCTCCACCAGCTTGCGCATGCAGGCGAGCTTCACCGGGTCGTTCGTGTCACCGGTGAAGTCCGGGTTGAACATCAGCAGCGCGTTCCAGGCGACGGAGCAGTTGCCGGGGTTCCAGGCGTCTGGGATCCCGCTCATCTTGTCGCCGGGGAAGAGGCGCGAGGCGTCGTACTGCGCCGCGAAGCCGTCGAGGTCGGTGATCGAGAAGCCCGACGCCATCCGCATGAACTCATACGAGGTGTCGTGGCCGCCGGAGTCGACGCCCTGGATCGCGGAACCCGTGCGGGTGTCGAGGAAGCGCGCCTGGACGCGGCGGAACGCCTGGTCCTGCGCGAGCTGCTGGGAGCCGGGCGTGTTGGCGACCGGGCAGGCGTCGTTGCGCCACTGGAAGTCGCCCCACGCCGCTGCCTTGCCGATCAGCAGGTCGCCCATCCACGCCTCCGCGCCGGGCTGGGTGAGATCGATCAGACGATCGGCGTACCCGCAGGGCGAGCCGTTGACGAACCAGTCCGGATGGTCTCTGTAGACCTGCGAGTTCGTGTTCGCGTCGTAGGCCATCATGTACGTCAACTGCTTGGCGCCGGACTTGCCGAGGTAGTCGATCGACTGTCTGAAGTCGGGACCGTCCCAGTTGCCGGGCGTGTCCCACCAGCCGTTGTCACGGTGATAGGTGTCGGCGCCGATCGTGGTGAGGTGGGGCGCGAAGCCGAACACCTTCTGCAGCGTCCCGGCCTGATCCCACGATCCGGTCCACTGGCTGCCGGTGTACCAGTAGCTCAGCATGCGGATGCCGTTGAAGTACGGCGCACGCGTGTAGTCCCACATGTATCTGTACTGCCAGTCGAGCAACCGGTTGGTCATGTCGTCGAGGTCGTCGACGTAGACGTGCGTGAACGCTCTCGGCGTAGTGATCGAGGCGCCCGCCGCCAGCGACGCGTCGTAGTTGGGGATCGCGAGCGACAGCGAGCCGGTCCCGCCGGCCTGGTTGCCGGCGTCCATCGCCCAGCGGCCGTAGTAGTCGAAGCCGATCGCGACGCCGTCTCTGTGCGTGCGGTTCCAGACCGAGAACCACGGGATGTAGTTGAAGGAGGTCTCCGCCCAGCCGGTCGTCGGGCAGGCGCTGGAGCCGCCGAAGTCCTGGTAGCGCCACTGCTTGGCCCCCTGCGTCGAGGAGAAGCCGCTCGACGCCGTGTAGGAGGTGCCGCCGCCGCTGTAGGCGACGGTCGGATCCCAGCTGGTCGCGTCGTTGGCCCAGTCGCCGTTGTTGGCGATCTCGAAGCGGATCACGTCGCCGGCGACGACCGAGACGCCGGAGACGTTCGTCGCGATGCCGGTCGTGTCCGTGCCGGCGATCGTTCTGGCGCTCCAGATCGGCACGTCGTTCTTCGTGATCTTCACGACGACGCCGTTGCCGAGCGTGTTCATCTTCGCCGCTCTGCCGGAGATGTCGACGGTGCCGGCTCTCGGCGCCGTCCAGGCGCGCGCGGTCGCGTTGCCGGGTCCGGGGTGCTGCGCTCCGGGCCACACGTAGCCGCCGGAGTCGTGCCACTCTCTCATCGAGAGGTAGCCGCTGGCGTTGTAGGTGGCGATGTCCTGCCACGCCGGCACGCCGCTGGTGTTGGCCGGGCAGTCGAAGCTGTCAAAGCTGTCGAAGGTGCGCGCGTAGGTGCTGGAGAGCGGGTTGGAGCGCAGCTCCCATGAACCGGCGGTCGAGCGCGCGCCGCTCATCCAGCGCAGCGTCGTGTCGGCCGTCTCGTCACCCATCACGTGCTGCTCCAGAAACGACGGGCGCGTCAGTCTGTGCGCGCTGGAGTCGGTGTTTCTGTAATCCGCCCACTCGCGCACGACGGACGTCGAGGGATAGACGATGTAGTGCTTGGTGACGCTGAGGCCGGCGCGAGCGATCGTCACGTCGAGCTGAATCGCCGACTCGCCGCCGACCGTTCTGCTCGCGGCGCTGCCGGAGCCGCACGACCAGCCGGGCGTCGCGCCCGTGATCGTCGTGCCGTCCCAGTCGAAGCGGACCTCCGCGGAGGGCTGCCCGGCGTCGACGTACTCGCGCACCGGGGAGGCGAGCTTGTTCTTGAAGCTGGCGAGCGTGAACGTCCCGCCGCTGAAGGAGAGGACCTTCTCGGTGGCGGCGGTGCCGATCGTCCAACTGCACTGGTTGGCGCCGGCGGTCGCGTAGGCGTCACCGACGGTGACGGCGTGCGCGGCCGCCGACGCGGCGAGCGTCAGGGCGACGGACAGCGGGAGCGCTAACGCGCTCCGCGGGATTCGGGACATGACGGTGGGACCCTCCCTACAGCAACGCGCCGCCGTTCACGCGCAGCACGTGACCGGTGACGAAGGTGGACAGGGGGCACAGCAGGAAGATGCAGGCGCCGGCGATCTCCTCCGGCTGACCGAGGCGGCCGAACAACGTGCGCGAGCCGGCGATCGCCTTCTGCTCGGGCGTGACCGCCAACAGGCCGTCGGTCTCGACCGGGCCGGGGCTGACCGCGTTGACGCGCACCTGCGCCGGCGCGGCCTCGCGCGCGAGCGACTTCGTCAGCCCGATCACGCCGCCCTTCGCGGCGGCGTAGTGGCTGGCGGGGCTGATCGAGCCGTACTCGCCCGCGGTCGAGGCGACGTTGACGACCGCGCCGCAGCCGCGCGCGATCATCCCTGGCAGGACAGCCTGGCAGCCGGCGACGGTGGTCAGCAGGTTGGCGGTGAGCGAGCGCGCCCAGGCGGCGGCGTCCAGCTCGTCGAAGGCGCGCTTCTCGAACGTGCCGGCGCAGTTGACGAGCCCGTCGACCGGACCGAGCGCGGCGGCCGTCTCGTCGTGGAAGGCCGCGAAGGCGGCGGGGTCGGAGGCGTCGATGGCGCGGGCGAGGATCTGCCCGTCCGCCAACTGCCCCGCCAGCGCGTCGAGCGGCTCTTGGCGCAGATCGGTCAGCGCGACGCGCGCGCCGGCGGCCGCCAGCGCGTGCGCGATCGCGCGGCCGATCCCGCCTCCCGCACCGGTCAGGATCACGGTCCGGCCGGCCAGCAGCGGCGTCGTGCCCGCCAGCGTCGCGGTCATCGTCTCGGCGATCATGCGTCCTCCCCCTGCCCGTCGCCGAACATCGACGCGGTCAACTCGAACTGGTCTCTCAACATCGCCACCGCCTCCTCGGGATGCGCGGCGCCGATCGCGGCGATCAGCGGCTCGTGCGACGCGACGATGCGGCGGAAGTGGGTCGCGGGATCGACCGCGGCGAGACGCCTGTTGCCGATCGCGATGACGGTCTGGATCACGGGCGCGACGGCCTTCCACGCCTCGACGAGGAAGCGGCTGCCGCTGCGCTCCACCAGCGCGCGATGCAGCGCGATGTCCAGCTCCACCAGCCGCGGCGTCGTCGCGCCCTCGACCTCGAAGGCGTCGAGCGCGGCGGACAGCGGCGCTATCGGGGCGGAGCGCTCCGCGCCCCAGCGGATCGCGGTGCTCTCCAGCTCGAAGCGGACGCGGAAGAGGTCGCGCAGGTCCTCGGCGCCGAAGCCGACGACGCTCGTGCGGCCGTTGGGCAGCGTGCGCACGAGCCCCTCGCCCTCGAGCACCTGCAGCGCGCTGCGGACCGGGCCGCGGCTGACCGCCAGCTCGTCGGCGACGCGCGCCTCCACCAGCGGCGTGCCCGAGGCGAGCGTGCCGTCGATGATCGCCTCGCGCAGCACCCCGGCGACCCAGCCGGAGTAGATCGAGCGGCCGAGCTTGGTCGTGTGCTGGCCGTTGACGAGCGACGGCCCGACGCTGTCCAGCCGCGACGCGAGCGGGCTCATGCGGTCACCGCCGTCGTCGTCGCCTCGATCACGCGCGCCTCGCTGCCCTCGCCGCGTCTGAACTCGTCGACGATCGAGCCGTCGGCGAGCACGAGGCAGCGGTCGCAGAGGCCGACCAGCTCGGCGATCTCGGAGGAGACCACCAGCAGCGTCACGCCTCTGTCGGCGAGGTCGAGGATCAGGCGGTAGATCTCCTGCCGCGTCTCGACGTCGACGCCCTTGGTCGGCTCGTCCAGCAGCATGATCTTCGGCGCGTTCATCAGCACGCGCGCGAGCAGGATCTTCTGCTGGTTGCCGCCGCTCAGGTGCGCGACGTCGGAGCTGGCCGACGGCGCCTTGATCTGCAGCGACCTCATGAAGCCGAGCGCCGCCTTCTGCTCGCCGCGGCGGTCGACCCAGCCGCCGCGCGCAAGGCCGCCGAGGTTGCCGGCGGTGATGTTCTCGCGCAGCGCGAAGTTGAACAGCAGCCCGCTGCCCTTGCGGTCCTCGGTCAGCATCGCGATGCCGGCACGGCGCGCGTCGGCGGGCGTGCGCAGCTTCAGCGGCCTGCCCTCGACGGCGATCGTGCCGCTGTGCGGCAGCGCGCCGTAGATCGCCGACAGCAGCTCGGTGCGCCCTGCGCCGACGACGCCGGCGATCCCGACGATCTCGCCTCTGCGGGCGACGAAGTCGACGTCGCGCAGGACGTCGCGCGGGCGCGTGGGGTGCGGCACGCCGACGCCCTCCAGGCGCAGCACCTCCTCGTCACCGTGAACGCTGCTGCGGGTCGGATAGAGGTGGTCGACCTCGCGGCCGACCATCGCGGCGACGATCCCGCGTTCGCTGAATTCACTGCGCTCCAGCTCCGCGACCTTGCGCCCGTCGCGCAATACCGTCGCGCGATCGCACATGCGCATCACCTCGGGGATGCGGTGCGTGATGAAGACCATCGTCGTGCCGGCCTCGCGCAGGCGGTCCAGCACGGTGAAGAGGCGGTCGGTCTCGGTGCCGGCGAGCGACGCGGTCGGCTCGTCGAGGATCAGCACGCGCGGGTCGGTCGTCAGCGCGCGGGCGATCATCACCAGCTGGCGCTGCGTCGCGCTCAGCGCGGCGACGGGCGCGCGCGGGTCGAGCGGGATCTCCAGCCGGCTCAACAATTCACCCGCGCGGCGGCGCAGCTCGCGGAAGGAGACGCGCGGCGCGGTGTCGAGGCCGGTCTGGCCGACGTAGAGGTTCTCGGCGACGCTCAACTGCTCGACGACCTGGATCTCCTGCGGCACGTAGGCGACGCCCTGCTCGCGCGCGGCGGCGGGCGAGGAGAACTCCACGACGGCGCCGTCGAGCTGGAGCGCTCCCGTGTAGCTGCCGGCCGGGTGCACGCCGGTGAGGATCTTCACGAGCGTCGACTTGCCGGCGCCGTTGTGGCCGATCAGCGCGTGCACCTCGCCCGGGTGCAGGCGGAAGTCGACGTCGCTGAGGGCGGGCACACCGGCGAAGCGCTTGCCGAGCCGTTCAGTTTCGAGCACGTAGGTCATGTGATTCACAGGGGTCGGCGGACGGAGGGCGCCGGAGTGCGCCGTGCTGCGGCGCGCGAGCGCCCTCCGCGGATGCCGGTCGGTGGGTCCCTAGAGGCCCTTCGTGGCCGCGTCGGCCTCGTCGAGCAGCCCTTCGAATCTCGCGACCTGATCTCTCGTGATGATCGTGGCCGGGAGCGGGTTCTCGTACGAGACGGTCTTGCCCTCGGCCAGCTCGCCGAGCAGGTCCGCGGTCTTCGCGCCCTCCTCGAACAGCGGCTGGCCGACGACGGCGAAGACCTTGCCGTCTCTGACGAGATCGAGGTTCTGGCGGACGTAGTCCATCCCGATGATCGTCAGTCTCTTGCCGGCCTGGTCGGCCGCGCCGGCCCAGGTGACGGGGCCGCCGCCGGTCGTCGAGAAGGCCGCGACCGTGTCGGGGTTGGCCTGCAGGATCGAGACCGCCTTCGCCTTCGCGGCGGGCACGTCGAAGCCCTCCTCCTGCGGATCGAGCACCTTCACGTCCGGGCAGTCGGACTTCATCTGGTCGGTGAACGTTCTCGCGACGAGGTTCTCGACCGTGTTGAACGATCCCTCGGTGACAGCGACGGTGCCTCTGCAGCCGATCTCTCTGCCGATCGCCGTCGCGGACTCTCTCGCGTAATCGGTCGGGGTCGTGCCGGTGACGGCCTTCAGGCCGGGCGCCTCACCCTCTCTGACGGGGATGTGCCAGGAGACGATCGGGTAGTCCTTGCCCCATCTCGCGATGAAGGGGTACGTCGACGGGTCGTAGGCGTAGACGCCGATCGCTCTGATCCCGCCCTTGCTGAGGACGGCGTCGGCCAGCGGCGCGGTCGAGGGCATGTCGAGCTGCTCAGAGCCGACGATCTCGCACTCGTACCCGAGTCTCTTGCACTCGCTCAGGAAGCCGCCCTGCATGATGCGGTGGACGGGGTTGTTGCGCAGCGGCTGAACCCACAGCAGCTTGCCCTTGTCACCGCCGCCGCTGTCGGCCGCGGTCGTCTCGGTGCCGCTTTCGCTGCTGGCGGCCTGCGTGGTAGCGCCGTCACTGCTGCTGTCGTCGTCGCTGCTGCTCGATCCGCACGCGGCGAACGTCAGCGCGACGAGCGCGAGGGCGGCGAGCATGAGCAGGCGCAGGGGGCGCCGCCCGCTCGGGGTGA
The DNA here is from genome assembly GCF_030646165.1 of Conexibacter sp. CPCC 206217. Taxonomy (GTDB): domain Bacteria; phylum Actinomycetota; class Thermoleophilia; order Solirubrobacterales; family Solirubrobacteraceae; genus Conexibacter. Next base: position 273,913 of record NZ_JAUTDO010000002.1, read on the forward strand.
ACGTGTCCATCTCTCTCCTCTCCAGGGGATTGCTACGAAGTGCCGCCGGCGAGCGAGACGCGCCGCCGTGCGATGTCGACGCCGACGGCCAGGACCATGATCAGTCCGACCGCGACCGTCTGCCAGTTGGGGTTGACGCCCACGACGACGAGGCCGCTCTGCACGACCTGCAACAGCAACATGCCAACGATTCCGGCGGCGACCGTGCCGACGCCGCCGAACAGGCTGACCCCGCCGATCACCACGCCGGCGATCACGGTCAGCTCCCAGCCGGTGCCGATCGCCGGGGTGCCGCTGGCGCCGTCGGCGAGCACGAGCATGCCGGCGACCGCCGACAGCGCGCCGACGACCATGAAGCAGGCGATCTTCACGCGCCCGGTGGAGATGCCCACCAGCCGCGCGACCTCCGCGTTGCCGCCGGTCGCGTACAGGTTGCGGCCGGTGGTGGTGCGCCGCAGGACCACGTCCGCGATCACCGCCAGCACGACCAGCAGCACGAACGACCAGCCCAGCCCGAAGAGCACGTCGGCGCTGCCGATCTCGCCGATCGCTCTCGGCAGGGGATAGATCGGGTAGCCGTTGGTGATGACGTAGATGAAGCCTCTGGCGGCGTACAGCATCCCGAGCGTCGCGATGAACGCGGGGATCCCGACGCCGACGACGAGGATGCCGTTGACGAAGCCGACGAGCGCGCCGGTCGCCAGCCCGCCGAGGATCCCGAGCGGGACCGGCAGATTGCCCTTCGTCATCAGCCAGGCGCTGACGATCGCCGACAGACCGGCGACGGAGCCGACCGAGAGGTCGAACTCGCCGGCGACGAGCAGCAGCGTCTGGCCGATCGCGATGATCCCGACGAACGAGACCGCCGTCAGCATCGAGCGCACGTTGGTGCCCGACAGGAAGGCCGGCTCGAGCAGCCAGAAGACCAGCACGAGTCCGGCGAGCGCGGCGATCACACCGGCCTCGCTGACCGCGAGCGCTCGGCGCAGCCGATTGGGGGCGGCGGGCGGGGCGGCGACCGCCTCGGCACCGGCCTCGGCCTCCGCCGCGACGGCTGCGGGCACGGAGGCGCCCAGCCGGTCGCGCTGCAACAGGTTCACGTCGTCTCTCTCCTCGGGTTTCGGACGAGGTGCTCGCCGTGTGCGACCGCGGCGCGCTCTCGTCCGACTCTCTACCGCTTCCGTCCTCTCCGGTCAGTTCCGGAAAACGAAAACGGTAAACAATTTACGAAGACCGTATACCGAGGACGGCGAGCCTGTCAAGGGCGATTTTCGGACCAGGCCGACGAGCCGGCCGCGACCCGCCCCGCCCCAGCCGCCCGCTCCCGCGATACCGGTGGAGGACCGAAGGATTACTACCGCTCTACGGCAGCAGTCCTTCGGTGGTGGAAATCGGACGGGGCCGTCCGGCGCCCTCATACCAACCGCGCGAGCAGGCCCGCGTCAGCGACGACCGTCGTGCCGTTGACGACGGCGGCAGCGGGGGTCGTCAGCCACGCGATCACGTCGGCGATCTCCTGCGGCGCCGCGATCCGGCCGATCGCCGTCCCGCGACCGGCGACGTCCGAGTCGTCGAAGCCGGCCTCCGCGGCGGACAGGCCGCGCCGCTCCAGCTCGCGGCGTGTCAGCGGCGTGTCGACGGAGCCGGGCGCCACGCAGACCGCGCGGATCCCGTCGGGCGCGAGGTCGAGCGCCATCTGCCGGGTGAGCGCGACGAGCGCACCCTTCGAGGCGGCGTAGGCCGCGTTGTCGGTCATCGTCGCGTAGGCGTGGACCGAGGCGGTGTTGACGATCGTCCCGCCGCCCGCGGCCCGCAGCAGCGGGATCGCATGACGGGCGAGCCGAAAGACCGAGCCGAGGTTGACCGCCAGCAGGCGCTCGAGGTCGGCGTCGGAGACGTGCTCGACGGAATCGGGCGCGACCGCGATCCCGGCGACGTTGACGAGCGCGCGCAACTCCCCGAGCGCGGTCGCGGCGGCGACCGCCGCTTCGCAGTCGGCGCTTGACGCGACGTCGACCGCCCGCGCCAGCGCCCGTCCGCCGGCCTCTTCGATCTCGCCAGCGGTCCGCTCCGCGCCCGGACCGTCGACGTCAGCGACGAGCACCGCATCGCCCTGTGCCGCAAGCGCGAGCGCCGCCGCCCGGCCGATCCCCGACGCGGCGCCGGTCACGATGCTCGCTCGCTGCGCGCTCATGCGCTCGCCCGCGCGCTGCTCGTCACGCCGCTTCCACATCGGTCCATCGTCTGCTCCCCTCGCGCGGCGAGCGCGCGCGTCGATCTTCGTATTCGTTTTCTGTTGACAAAGTCTCCGCGACCGTAGAGGCTACGCGCCGGCCGCGTCAAGCAGCGCGGACGCCGGTCGCCGATGACCTCCCCTGCCGACATCACGCTCGAATCCGCCGCCGTGCGCGTGCGCTGCACGCCGGCGCAGGGCTTCTCGATCGCCTCGCTGGTCGATCGCGCGAGCGGTGCGGAGGCGCTCTGGCAGCGCCCGAACCACGACCCTGCGCCATGCACCCGCGTGCTCGGACCGGCCGGCGTCGCGTCGGAAGCGGGATTCCTCGACGTCTTCGCCGGCGGCTGGTTCGAGATGTTCCCCGAGGTCGGGTACACGCAGCCCGGGGATCCGACGTCGCTGCTGCACGGCGAGGTCGTGCGGCTGCCGTGGGAGGTCCTCGACGCGGGGGCGCAGCATGTCGAGGCGCGCGTCGCGTGCGTGCGCCGACCGCTGACGCTGGTGCGGCGGCTCACGCTCGACGGCGCGACGCTGCGCGTCTGCGAGCGGATCGAGAACACCGGTGCCGAACCCGCTCCCTACACGTGGGGCCACCACCCCTGCTTCGCGCGCGCGACGTTCGCGGGCGGCCGGATCGAACTGAGCGCCGCCTCCGCGGAGGTCCCGGACCCATGGTTCGACCCCGCACACGCGACCCTCGCCCCCGGCCTGTTCCAATGGCCGCACGCGCGGGCGCGCAAGAGCAGCGACAGCTCAGCGGACGCGAGCAGCGGCGCCCCGGCGGGCGCGGCCGGCGACGCTCCTCCCTCCGCCACCGTCGGCCTCGCCGCCACGATCGACCTCGCCGCGGTCCCCGTCACCCCCGACGGCCGCCACGACCACGCCTGCCTCACGCGCGCGAGCAACACGCTGCGGATCACCGCTCCGGGCGCGGGCGAACACGGCCGCGCACTGCGGATCGAGGTCGACCGCGAGCGCTTCCCGCACCTGCTGCTGTGGCAGAACCTGCGTGCCGGCGGCGGCTACCCGTTCTGGGGCGGCGCCGACACGTTCGCGCTCGAGTTCTCGACGATCCCAGGCCGTTCCACCCCCGACGCCCTCGCCGCCGGCGCAGTCTCGACCCTGCAGCCGGGCGAGACCGTCGAGACCGCCTTCGCGGTCGGCTGGGAAGCGATCTGAACCGCCCCGGAACGACGACGGGGCCGGTGCGAAAATGCACACCAGCCCCGCTCTGTCAGGCTTCGCTGCCCCTTACGGGGTGTCGAAGTTCGCCGGCGTGATGCTCGGCTTGTTACCGGGCACCGACGGGTCGCCCTCGTAGGGGGTGTACAGCCACTGGGTGAGGAACTCGTCCCAGCGCGTCGCGCGGGTCGGGTCGGTCGCCTTGACGAGCGCGACGAACTCCTCCGTGGTGACGTTGCCGTAGGCGTGGCTGGTCAGCCACTTTCTCATCATCGCCCTGAAGCCATCCTCGCCGAGCGACGGCGTGGCGAGGAAGATCTCGCGGATCGCCGTCATCGTCGTCGCGCCGCGGTCGTACATCGCGTCCGTGTCGAAGATGTCCGCCGCGGTCGGTGGGTTGGCCGGCGCGATGCTCCAGAACGTCGTGTCCGGCCCGTCGAACGGGTCGTCGTAGATCTCGGAGAAGCGATCCGCCATCGTGTCTCTGCTGCCGTTCGCGTAGACGTCCCACAGCCATGACGAGAACTCGGTGATGCCCTCGTTGAGCCAGATGTCCTTCCATTGCGCGAGCGTCACGAAGTCGCCGAACCACTGGTGGGCGTTTTCGTGCGCGACGGTCGTGATGCCGGGCGCTCTGCCGGTCGCCGTCGACGCGGTCGCGTAGGTCGGCTTCGTCTGCGTCTCGAGCGCGTAGCCGACGCTGAGGCGCGGGACGATGCCGCCGGCCGCTCCGAACGGATACGGCACGCCGTAGTAGCCGGCGTAGTAGTCGAGGATCGAAGGCACTCGCTGCTGGTCGGCGATCATTCTCGCTCTGTTGGTCGTGAAGCCGCCATCGACGTACACGTACAGAGGGCGATCGGGGTTGGAGAAGTCCGATCCCGTCGTGTCGAATCTGGCGATCGAGATCGTCGCGAGGTACGACGCCATCGGCTCCGCCGAGCTCCATTCGTAGGTGGAGGTGCCGTCGTCGTGTGCGATGGTCGCGTCGAGCACGCCGTTGGAGACGGCCTGGAAGCCGGCCGGCGGCGTCACGGAGATGTCGTAGGTCGCCTTGTCCGTCGGCACGTTGTTGTTCGGGAACCAGCCCTGCGCGCCGATCGGCTCGCCGAGCGCGGTGGCGCCCACGGTAGCGCTGGCGATCCAGCCCTCGGAGGAGCCGTCAGGATCGATCACCGGCGACGTCGGGCCGCCGTAGACGACCTTCACGGTGAAGGTCGTGCCCGTTCTGATGCCGCTGCTCGGGGTGACGATCAGCTTCGAGTCGACGTAGTCGAATGCGAACGTCGCGGGTCTGCCGTCGACCGTCACCTCGTTGACCGCCTTCGACTGGAAGTCGAAGCTGAAGTCCTTCAGGTTCTGCGTCGCGATCGCGGTGATCGTCGCAGTGCCGAGCATGACTCTCGTGATCGGGTTGGGGTAGCTGATGTCGAGGTCGTAGTGCTCGGCGTCGTAGCCGCCGTTGCCGATCGTCGGGAAGAGCGAGTCGTTCAGCGTGCGCGCGCCCGACGTGTAGACCGTCGGGTCGACCGGAGGCGCGGGCGGCGCGGGCGGAGCCGGCGGCTTCGGCGGGACAGGCTTCGGCTTGGGTCCCTCGATGAAGACACGTCTGCCGGCGCGTTCGCAGATCACGCGCGGAGCGCCGCGATGCGTGCGCACGCAGACGCGCGCGCGAAAGCCTCCGGGAACGGCGCGCTTCAGCACGGGAGCCGTCACCGACGCGGAGAACGAGCGCGACGAATGCGCCTTGACCGTGGCGAGTCTCACACCACCGAGCGAGAACACCTTGACCGGATTGACGTTGCCGCGCAGCGTCAGCTCGAGCTGCGCCGGACTGGCGGCGCCGCCTCTGTTGGCGACCTTGCCGCGGATCGTGAAGCGCTGTCTGCCTTTGAGCGAAGTCGCCGAGGCGCTGATCGACGTGACGGTCAGCTTGGGCGTCGAGCGCTTCGCCTGCGGTCTCGCCGCGATCGCGCTCGCGGGCGCGAGTCCGGCGGCGAGGAGACAAACGGTCGCTGCCGCAGCGCGCCGCGCCCGGACCTTCCGGGATCCATCGTTCATGCGGGGCCTTTCTTGCGCATCGCGCCGCCGCGAGCCTGTCCCCCAGCTGGACGCGATCGGCGAACGATGCCATTCCCCAAGCCCGCGCGTCCAGCGATCTCGTCCACAATTGCCGCCCGCACCCTTACCAAGCGGCCAAAGACACGCCGTCGTTTGCAGCGCCCAGAACAACAGAATTCCCGCATGCGCGGTGCTTTCGGAGGCGCTTTGTCATTGTGGGCTAGGTGGTCCAGTAGGCGACGCTGTACTTGCACTCGCTGCCCGTCCAGGCCTGCCACACCACGACCGTCGTCGTAGCGTCGCCCTGTGAGACGGTGAATGTCGTGCGACGGGTCGTGCTGGTCGTTGGGCTGATGATGCCCCCGTAGGGCAGCGTGCTGTAGGAGACACCGTCGTCGGAGTCGTCCTGCCAGACATCCATTGCCGCCGCGGGGTCAACGTTCTGGAACTGGAGAATCGAGTGCGGATCGGCGGTCGGGACGCAGGTCAGGTTGGCCTGTCCACCGGGAACGTTGAAGGAAGCGCCGTATCTCGTGGTTGCCGATCTCAGGCGCATCTGTCCGCCGCCTTGGACGAACGCGGCAGGGGTGAGGCCTCGGAACTCGCTGGCGTTTGGTGCTGTCGCGCCGGTCGCGAAGCTGGACGTGTCGATCGAGCCGGGCGCGATCGATGGGTTGGGGTAGGTGCCGGTGAGCGCGCCACCCGCGGCGACACCGTTGATCGTGGCGTCTGTTCCGGGAGGGCCTTGCACGCCTTCGTCGCCTTGCAGGCCTTGCTCGCCTCTGTCGCCTTGCTCGCCTCTCTCGCCCTGCGGTCCTTGCGGGCCGGGCTCGCCCTGCCGGCCGGCGTCGCCTCTTGCGCCGGGCGCGCCGTCGGCGCCCGCCGGGCCGGCCGGTCCCGCCGGCCCGATCGGTCCGGCGGGTCCGGCGGGACCCGGGGTGGTCGAGGGCGCGCCGGCAGGTCCCTGCGCGCCTCGCGCCCCTCTCGGACCTGTCGCGCCGCGCGGCCCTGCCGGACCCGGCTGCCCCTTCTCGTTCCACGCGATCAGCCGCTGCCCGCTCGGACATCTCCCACCAGGCCCCGCGAGGTTCAACGTCCCGTACGCCTCCGTCACGCATGCCTGCACCACCGCTCGCTGCGAGCCCGCTCTGACCGCCGCGGTCGCAGCGACCGACGTCCCACCAAGCGCCACGAACAGCGCCAGATACCCGATCACGTGCGTTCGCACGTGCTGCACCACACGACCAACCATCAAAGACCCCTTCGACCGCAAATGCCCGAAAGGGTCGGTATCGGCGACGCGCCACGACACCCTGAGCCAGCGGGTCAGCAACAAGACCTCTCCTCGCGGGCGCCTTCGGCCACCCGCGGTCGACGCCCTGGGCTTACTCCGAGGCATCTCGTCGTTTCTCGACCATTGCGGCGCGCCGACATCGATGGCGCACCTCACCCCGGTCTCTCGTCCGACCGATACAGAGCGTGTCGGAACGGGCGGGGGTGCAACGCCGCACGATGCCGATCTTCTGCAACACGAGCGCCCCGGCACCGCCGGGGCGTTCGTGCGTTCTGGGCTACCGGCAGCCGGCCCGATCCACGGCTCGATGATGCCGGCGACAGCCTCGCGCCGTGATCCTGCCGGCGCGCCCGACGGCCCTTGACCAACACAACGTCCAAGAAGACCGTCATGCAGGAGCCCCGAACCCCTGAATCCACCGCCGCTGCGAGAAGCCGACGCCCGGATTCGAACCGGGGACCCCTTCATTACGAGTGAAGTGCTCTACCAGCTGAGCTACGTCGGCGAACCCCCCGGGCGACGCGGGGCCGCCGGGACGGACATCCTAGCCGACCAGGAGTTGCGACGAAGCCTCGCGCGCGGGCGACAGCGATGTTACAGTTGGACTCGTGGTGTCACTTCGTCGCACCAGCGTGCGGGAGACGCACGGGTCCAGCTCGCTCAACGCGGGTCGGCGGGCCGCTGAGCTGGAGACGCTCGCGGGCGGCGCGGTCGTCGACCTGCTCGTCGTCGGGGGCGGCGTCACGGGCGCGTGGACGGCGCTCGACGCCGCCGCGCGCGGGCTCGACGTGGCGCTGATCGAGCGCGGCGACCTCGCCAGCGGGACCAGCGGCTGGAGCAGCAAGCTCGCACACGGCGGGCTGCGCTACCTCGCCCACCTCGAGTTCGGGATCGCGTGGGAGTCCGCCTCGGAGCGCGCGACGCTGATGGACGTCAACGCTCCCCATCTGATCCGCGCGCTGCCGTTCATCATCCCGCTCGGCGACCAGGTTTCGCGCGCGGCCGGCGCGAAGCTGGAGACCGGCATCCGCATCGGCGACCGCATGCGCGCCGCCGCCGGCACGAACCGCCGCCGGCTGCCGCCGATGCGCCGCATCTCGACCGAGGAGGCGCGGCGCCTGGCGCCCGGCCTGACCGACCGCGGCATGCGCGGCGCGCTGCTGCACTGGGACGGTCAGATCGAGGACGACGCGCGTCTCGTGCTCGCGATCGCTCGCACCGCCGCCGCCCACGGCGCGCGCATCCTCACCTACACAAGCGCGCAGGAGCTGACGCGCGACGGCGCCGTCGTCGTCGACGAGCGCAGCGGCGAACACCATCAGCTGCGCGCCCGCAACGTCGTCAACGCGACCGGCGTGTGGGCCGGCGGGCTCACCGGCGGCGTCGAGCTGCGGCCGAGCAAGGGCTCGCACCTGCTCGTGCGCGCCGGGCTGCTGGGCGACCCGCGCGCCGGCGTCAGCGCGCCGATCCCCGACAGCGGCGGCTCGCGCTTCGTCTTCGCGGTCCCTCGCGGCGACGGCCTCGTGATGATCGGGATCACCGACGAGCCGTACGACGGGGGCGAGATCCCCGACGTGCCGGAGGTCTCCGACGCCGAGCAGGCGTTCCTGCTGGAGAACGTGAGCCGCGTGCTGCAGCGTCCGCTCACGCCCGCCGACGTGGTCGGCCGCTACGCCGGCCTGCGCCCGCTGCTGTCGAGCGCCGACGACGAGGCGACCGCCGACCTGTCTCGTCGCCACGCCGTGCTGGAGCACGACCGCATCGTGACGGTCGTCGGCGGCAAGCTGACGACCGCGCGACGGATGGCGCAGGACGCGGTCGACGCGGTCGTCGCCCGCCCCGATGTGGACGCACGTCCATGCACCACCCGCAGGCTGCCGCTCGTCGGCGCCGTCGCGCCCGCCGACGCGCCCACCGCCGGCGAGCTGCCGCCTCCGCTGGTGCGCCGCTACGGCGCCGAGGCGAGCCGCGTCGCCGCGCTCGCGCACAGCGACCCAGAGCTGCTCGCCCCGATCGCGCCGGACGTGCCCGTCTCGCGCGCGGAGCTGCGCTTCGCCGTCGAGCACGAGCTGGCGCTGACGGCCGCGGACCTGCTCGACCGCCGCACCCGCCTCGGCTTCGTGGCGAGCCGGCGCGACGCCGCGCTCGCCGCCGCCGAGCAGGCGCTGGTCTGAGCCACAGCCTCCCGTTTGGCCGCGTCTGGAGCGGGCAGGCACCTCAAGGGACCGGAGCAAACCCCCGGAGGAGAGCCCTATGTCCAGACCCGTACCGTTCGTCGTACGGATCGCGCTGGCCGCCGCTCTCGCGGCCCTGCTGGCGCTCGTCCTGCTGCTGATGCCGCGCGGCACCTCGCCGCCCGCGATCGCGCAGGACCCAAGCACCGACGTCGAGGCGAAGATCGACGGCTGGCTGTCGAGAATGACGCTCGAACAGAAGCTCGGGCAGCTGCAGCAGCTCGACGCCGACTTCCCGACGGGAAGACTGAGAGACGACCAGCTGCAGCTCGTGCGCGAGGGACGGCTCGGCTCGACGCTGAACGGCCGCGGCGCCGTCCCCACCAACGCGGCGCAGAGAGTGGCGCTCGAGGAGTCGTCGCTGAGAATCCCGCTGCTGTTCGGCTTCGACGTGATCCACGGCTACCGCACCGTCTTCCCGGTCCCGCTCGGCGAGGCCAGCAGCTGGGATCCCGCCGCCGCCGAGAGCTCGGCCGCGATCGCCGCGCAGGAGGCGCGCGCGGCCGGCGTGCACTGGACCTTCGCGCCGATGGTCGACATCGCGCGCGACCCGCGCTGGGGCCGCGTCGTCGAAGGCGCCGGCGAGGACGTCTACCTCGGCTCCGTCTTCTCCGCCGCGCGCGTGCGCGGCTTCCAGGGCGACGACTACTCCAGACCCGACCGCGTCGCCGCGACCGCGAAGCACTGGGTCGGCTACGGCGCCGCCGAGGCCGGCCGCGACTACAACACGACCGACATCTCCGAGCGCCGCCTGCGCGAGACGTACTTCCCGCCGTTCAGAGCGGCCGTCGACGCCGGCGTCGCCTCGTTCATGACGTCGTTCAACGATCTCAACGGCACGCCCGCGACCGCGAACCCGTTCGTGTTGAGAGACGTGCTGCGCGACGAGTGGGGCTTCGACGGCGCCGTCGTGTCCGACTACACCGCGTTCAGAGAGCTGATCAACCACGGCATAGCGGCCGACGACGCCGACGCCGCGCAGCTGGCGGTCAACGCCGGCACCGACATCGAGATGGTCAGCAGAACGCTCGCCGAGAACGGCGCCAGACTGGTCGCCGACGGACGGCTTTCGGAGGCGACGATCGACGACGCCGTGCGCCACGTGCTGCGGCTGAAGTACCGCCTCGGGCTGTTCGACAGACCGTACGTCGACGCCTCCAGAGAAGCCGCTGTATTGAGCGACCCGGAGCATCGGCGGGAAGCGCGAAGGATCGCCGGGCGCTCGATGGTGCTGCTGAAGAACGACGGCGGCGCGCTGCCGCTGTCGCGCAAGCTGAACAAGCTCGCGGTCGTCGGCCCGCTGGCCGATTCGAAGCTCGACATGATGGGCACCTGGATCGGCGACGGCAAGGAGGACGACGTCGTCACCGTCCGCGAGGGCTTCGAGCAGGTGCTCGGCAGACGCGGCGTGCGCTACGCACAGGGCTGCGACGCCGTCTGCAGAAGCAGCGGCGGCTTCGGCAACGCGGTCGCCGCCGTGCGCTCCTCGCAGGCCGCGGTCGTCGTGCTCGGCGAGCCGTGGGACTGGAGCGGCGAGGCCTCCTCGCGCAGCCAACTGGACCTGCCGGGCAGACAGCTGCAGTTGTTGAGAGCGATCGCCGCGACCGGCAAGCCGTACGTCGTCGTGCTGATGAACGGCCGTCCGCTGACGCTCGACTGGGCGGCCAGACACGCGCCCGCGATCCTCGAAGCCTGGTACCCCGGCACCGAGGCCGGCAACGCCGTCGCGGACGTGCTGCTGGGCAGAGTCAACCCGGGCGGCAAGCTGCCGATGTCGTTCCCGCGCAACGTCGGCCAGATCCCGCTGCACTACGACGAGAAGCCGACGGGCCGTCCGTTCGATCCGGCCAACAAGTACACGTCGAAGTACCTCGACGTCGACAACACGCCGCAGTACCCGTTCGGCTTCGGCCTCTCGTACACGAGATTCGCGTTGAGCGGACTCACGGTGACGCCGAATTCGATCGCGCCCGACGGCGAGGTCACCGTGACGGCGACGGTGCGCAACACTGGTCGCGTCGCCGGTGACGAGGTCGTGCAGCTGTACGTGCGCGACAGAGTCGCGAGTGTCACCCGTCCGGTCAGATCGCTGCGCGGCTTCGAGCGCGTGCCGCTGGCGGCCGGCCAGTCCAGACAGGTGACGTTCAGACTCGACCACGACGACCTGTCGCTGATCGACAACAGCGGCAGAGAAGTCGTCGAGCCCGGCGCCTTCACCGTCTGGGTCTCGACCAGCTCCGTCGGCGGGCTGCAGGGGAGCTTCACCGTGACGGGATGAGTCAGCTGAGCCGCTGAGGGGCACGCCGCAGGCAGGAAGGAACGGTCGGCCGGGGAAAGCTCTGAGACATGCCCCGACTGACCCTCCTTCCCCTGCGGCGCGGGCGCCGCGCGGCGAGCCTGCTCGCCGCCGCGGCGACCACCGCCGCCTGCCTCACCGCGGTCGCCGCCCCGAGCGCCACCGCCGCGACGCCGCGCTGCACCACCGCCAAGCTGCTGGGCGAGTTCAAGAAGCCCTCTGCCGGCGCCGGCAGCCGCTTCGTCAACCTCGTGCTGACCAACCACACGCGCAAGAGCTGCAGCGTGTTCAACTACCCGGGCGCGCAGCTGCTCGGCAAGACGAACGCCGAGCTGCCGACGCAGATCGTGCGCGACAGAAGCCGCACGCCCAAGACGGTCGTGCTGAAGCCGGGCGAGAGCGCGGAGTCGGCCTGGCGCTGGGGCGCGATCGCCGGCAGAGGCGAGCCGACCAAGGGCCCCTGCGAGATCACGCCCGCGCGAATCGAGATCACCCCGCCCAACGACTTCCAGCACCTCGTGCTGCCCTGGCGGATGGGCCCCGTCTGCGAGCGCGGCACGATCACCGTGCGCCCGATGATCAAGCCGTAGCGAGCGTCGGTCGGACCGGCGCCCGCCGCCGGCGGCCTTGTGGCCTGCGGCGGCCGCCGCGTCACGGAGCGAGCGGTCGCGGCGGGTGCGTCCGCCGCGACCGCTCGCGCATGCTCAGCTGCGCTTGACGGCGGCGTGCCCCTTCGCCGCCGCGGCGCGCTTCTTCGCCGCGAGCGCGCGCTTCCGCTTCGCGGCCGCGGCGCGCTTGCGCTTCGCCGTCGCCACAGCCGCACGCTTCTGCTTCGCCGCGGCAGCCTTCTTCTTCGCCGCCGCCGTCTTGCGCGCTCTCGCGCTCGGAGCCGATCTGCCGGCCGGGCCGCGGGCGCCGCGCTGGCCTTCCACGCCTTGCGGGCCCACCGGACCAGCCGGACCGACGGGTCCGCGCGCGCCGTCGAGGCCGTCGTAGCCGTCGTAGCCGGTCAAGCCGGGGAGCCCGGGCAGGCCAGGGGCGCCGGGTGCGCCTGCGTCGCCGGTGGCGCCGGTCGCACCGGTCGCGCCTCTGGCGCCTCTCGCGCCTCTCTCGCCGTCGGCGCCCGCCGGCCCCTCCTCACCCGGCTCGCCCGGCTCACCGATCGGGGCGCCGGTGCTGGTGCCGGCCAGCCCGACCCGGTGCTCGCCGGCCGTCGTGTTCGCGTGCAGCACGAGCTGCGCGGTGCTGGTCGCCAGCGCCGCCGACGGCGCGAAGCGGATCGACACGGTGCAACTCGCGGCCGGCGCGACGTCCGCGCGCGTGCAGGTCTGCGTCGTGACGATGAAGTCGTCCGCCTGCGCGCCCTCGACCCACAGGTCGTCGACGTCGAGCGGCTGATCGCCGTGGTTGGTGACCGTGACGGTCCGCGCCGGGCCGATCGTCTGCGCGGTCTGGTTCGCGAACTGCGGCTTGGGCGCGAACAGGAACGGCGCGCCCGGAACCACCGGAGAGGCCGGCAGCGCCAGTCTGCCGGCGAATCTGAGGCCGATCGGGCCCGGGACGCCGAGCAGCATGCCGGCCTGGGTGCAGAAGTCGCCGCCGGTGATCGTGGCTCTGGGGTCGCCGGCGGCGATCGCCATCGAGCCGGTCAGCAGGTCGCGCGGCGCGCCCGTCACCGGGATCGGATCCAGCGCGCTGCCGAGCACGACGCCGTCGGTCGTGTAGCGGTAGTCGGGCAGCAGGATCTCGCACGTCGCGACCGTCGGGGTCGTGAATCTGAGCACGATGTGGAAGTCGCCCGTCAGCGTCACCTCGCCGGTCGTCTCGTCGAGTCTGCCGACCATGTCCTCGGTCGCGCCGATCGTGACGTTGGCGCCGATGTCGGCGACCGGGATCGTCGGCAGCGCGAAGCCCGAGCCCGGGAAGTCGAGGTTGCCGGCGGCGTCGATCGTGCCGCTCCACGGCACGCCCGGCAGCGCCGAGGCGAGGTCGTCGTCTCTCAACTGCAGCGCGAAGCCGGAGAGCGAGAACTGCACGGGGCCGGGCGTGAAGGCGGCCAGCGCGCCGGGCGCCGTCGCAAGCAGCAGCGCGCATGTCGCCGCGAGCAGGCCGATGAGTCGTCGCATGGAGAAGGTCCTGTCGTGGGAGGGGGTGCGCGCGGGCATCAGATCGCCCGTCCGCGCTTGACGCCTGCGCGCTGCTTGTGCGCGACGGCCTGGGTGATCACGACGGCGCGCGTCGCGATCCGCACGTTGCCGGCGGCGTCCTTCGCCTGCACCGACAGGCGCGCGCGCAACTGCGGGGCGGCGCCGCGACGGCGCAGCCTCGCGAGCGCGCTCTCGACCCGCTTCGCCTCCTTCGCCGACAGCTTCAGCCGCAGCTGGCGTCTGCCGGGCTGCGCCGACGCCGTCGCCCGCGCGAGCGTCACGTCGACGGGGCGGTCCTCCGAGCCGCGCTGGCCCGGTCTCGTCGCCAGCTGGGACGTCCGCAGGATGGCGGTCAGCGTCGCCGCCTCGTCGACCTGCGCGGTCACGAGCAGGCCGACGCTGCGCAGGCTCGCGAGCGTGACGCGGGAACGTGCCGCCGCCAGTCTCAGGCCGGGCGCGTCGACGTCCTCGACGGTCACGACGCCGGGGCGCGGGTTCGGCACGCGCGGAGGCCGCGGGGCGCGCGGCGCGGGCTCGGCCGGCGGCTGCGGCGCCGCCGGCTGCTGGCCGGCGGGATGCTCGCCGCCCGGCTCCTCGCCACCGGGCTCCTCCTCGCCCTGATCCTGATCGGGATCCTCGGGCACTTCGCGGGCGGGCCGGAACGGGCCAGTCACCTCGTAGACGACGCCGTCGCCGCCTTGGCCGCGCTGCGAGGAGAAGTACATCCGTTCGCCGTCGGGGGAGAAGATCACGCCCGCGAACTCGGAGCCCTCATGGATGCCGGAGACCGACGAGGCGCGTACGACCGGAGAGATCACGCGCTCGGGCGTCACCATCACGATGTCGAACTCGTCGTCGCCGTTGTCCTCGCAGACGAACACGTCGCCCGAGCGCGCGACGGTGAGGTTGTCCGGCCCGTGCAGGAAGTCGCCGTTGCCGCTGGTCGCCGGGTCATAGAGCTTCTCGAGCGTTCTTCTGACCGTGTCGTACGCCCACAGCGTGTGGTCGCCCTTGGTCGTGAAGTAGACGAAGCCCTCGTCGAACCAGATCCCCTCGCCGCCGTCGAACTTCGTCGCGGTCGCGACCTGTCTGCGCGTGCTGACAGTCACGCCGAGCGGATCCGGGACCTCGCGCCAGCTGACACGGTTTGTGCCGCTGCTGAGCACCGCGACCTCCAGCAGGCCGCTGGTGAGGTCCGGGTAGGTGGTGGGCGTGAAGCGGTAGAAGCAGCCCTCGCCCTCGTCCTCGGTCATATAGAGGCGTCTCTGGACGGGGTCGACCGCGACCGCCTCATGACTGAACGTGCCCATCGCGGGGCGCACGACGGCGTCTCTGAGGCCGAGCGGATCGCACTCCCACACCTGGCCGCCGCCGAACTCCTCGCATGTCAGCCACGTACCCCACGGCGTGCGGCCGCCGGCGCAGTTGGACGAGGTGCCCTCGCAGATCCGGTAGGCGGCGCTGACGTTGCCCTGTCTGTCGAAGTGCAGCGCCGATGCGCCGCCCGGCACGCTCTCGGAGTTGGACACGAGCACCCAACTGCCGTCGGCCTGGGCGAACGTCGCCTGGCCGTCAGACGCCGGATGCCAGGTGTAGGAGGTGTTGGGGACCGGCGCTCTGCCGCGCGCCAGCTCGCGCGATCTGAAGCCCTGCGGCAGCATCAGCCCGTTGGCGTCGGGCGCCTGCAGCGGGCCGTAGGGGCCGTCGCCGACGGTCGCGGGGGCAGCGAGCGCGCCGCGCCAGAAGGACGGGCCGAGCGCGAGCACGCCGGCAGCGGCGACGCCGCCGGCCAGGAAGTCTCGTCGACGAATAGCAGTCATAGACCGCTATCAAACGTGGCGCGACCTAGTGCACTGTTACTCGCGAGTGAAGCGGGTGAGGAATCCCTGTGAACAAGAATTGAGGGCGCCCGTGGCGGACCCTCGCCTGCTAATCGGTGCGCCGTTCAGTCACGGTGAGAGATAGCGATCCAGCAGCCGGCGCAGCTCCGCCAGCTCCGGCTCACGCGCAGCCTCGGCGCCCTCCGCAAGCGTTTGCAGCACGAAGCCGCGCAGCGCCAGCTCGATCGAGCGGGCGACGATCGGCGGATCCGACGCGACGATCGACCCGTCCGCGACGCCGTCGCGCACCTGCGCCTCGAACGCGTCGACGACGAGATGCTGGAAGCTGCCCAGGCGCGTCGTGACGTACGGCAGCAGCAGCTCCGGGTCGACGTCGACGATGCGCAGGAAGAGCGGGTTGCGGGTGAGCCGGTCGGCGCCGAGCACCGCACCCTCGACGAGCCGCTCGCGCGCGCTCGTGAGCGTCGCCGCGGTGCGGTTGACGTCGCCGATGATCGCGGAGAACTCGCGCGTCATCAGCGCCTGGATCAGCGAGGTCACGTCGGGGTGGCGGCGGTAGAGCGTCATCCGGCTGACGCCGGCCCGCCGCGCGATGTCCGTCACCGTCGTGCGGCGCACACCGACCGCGAGCACGCACGCGCGCGCGGCGTCGAGCAGGGCGTCGTCCTCAACCGTCCGTTGTGACACGCGCAGAGTGGTATCAGGTCAGCCGTGCCGCCGGTCCCTTTCACCCGCGCGCGGGTGAACGCGATTTCTGAGAGTTCCCACGAGTCACTTGCGCTGACGTGCGCGGCGCGGGAAGATCGCGCCCGTGCCTCTAGAAGCTCGCTCACCTCGGCTGGATGCCGAGATCGAGGAGATCGTTCAGATCCTGCGCCGGTACGGCGTGATGCCCGTCCAGCGGGTCGCGACGCTGGCCGGTGCCGACTACTGGCACGCCGACTCCCACTTCGGCCGCGCGCTGGAGCGCGCGGTCACGCTGAAGCGGATCCGCCGGCTCGGCATCGACCTCTACGAGCTGACCGAGGACGCTCCGGTCTGACCTGTCGTGACCGCTCGCGCGCGGTCGTGACATCCTGGACGGTGCGATGCGAGTCCTCGTCCCCGCCGTCCGCTATGGCCTGCCGCTGCTGTTGACCGCGGTCGGCGTCTGGCTGCTGGAGACGCAGTCGGAGAAGTGGGGCGGCCTCGGCGTGATGCTGATCGGCACCGCCGTCATCGTCCTGATGCTCAACCTGCTCTTCCGCCTCAGCATCAAGTCCAACAACGAGCGCGCTGACGAAGAGAGAGCGCGCGAGTACTACGACGAGCACGGGCGCTGGCCGGAGGGGTACGGGCGGTAGGGGCGGCGCGGCGTGTGATCGTGCCGCGCTCTCGGCGCCGATTCGGCACAGCCCGCGCGCCACACGGCACAGTTTTCCTGGCACGCTCGGAGCATGCCGCCACTCCCCCTTGAGGACCGAAGGATTACTGCTGCTGTACAGCAGCAAACTGTCGGTCCTATCGATCGAGACATCGCAAAGCTGGCGGATCGCCAGCATGGTGTTGTGGCCAGGCGGCAGCTCGACGCGCTCGGGGTCACACCTTCGATGGTGGCCGTTCGCCTCGACCGTCGGCGACTGCTCAAACTCCACCGCGGCGTCTACGCCGTCGGCCATGCCCGTCTGACGCGACAGGGTGAATGGCTGGCAGCGGTGCTGGCCGCCGGACCCGGCGCCGTCTTGAGCCACCGCAGCGCCGCGGCCTTGCACGGCCTGCGAGGCGAGCGCGGCAGACGTGTCGACGTCGCTACCGCAGCGAACCGGGTCAGCACGCATCGGATCGAAGTGCACCGCCGCCAACTGCTCCCCGACGCCGACGTCACCGCACGCGCGGGGATCCCGGTCACAACGGTCTCGCGCACCCTCGTGGATCTTGCCGAGCTGCTCGGGCCCCGTCCGCTGGCGCGCGCCATCAACGAGGCCGACGTGCTCGGCATGCTCGACCTCGACGACGTGCTCGCAGCGACGGGCCGGTTGCGCGGACGGCGGGGCCGCGGCCGCGGCATGATCGTCGCCACGCTCGAGCGCCACCTCGGCCCGGATCTGCTGCGCTCCGAACTGGAACACCGCTTCAGAGAGCTGCTGATCGATCACGCACTCCCCCGAGCCGAGCACAACGTCCACATCGGCAGATGGGAAGTCGACGCATGCTGGCGCCCGCAACGTCTCATCGTCGAACTCGACAGCAGATTCCACGACACCCCTGCCGCACGACGGCAGGACGCCGTCAAGGAACGCGCGCTGCGGGCCGCCGGCTGGCACGTCGTCCGCTACCGCTGGCGCGACGTCGTCGGAGCCCCGCGGCGCACCGCGGACGAACTGCGCGGGGTGCTCCACTGACGAGGACCGAAGGATTACTGCTGCTGTACAGCAGCAAACTGTCGGTCCTCGGTGCGCCGCTAGTTCAGCAGCGCCTCGAGGCGGTAGGCGAGGGCCTCGAGCGCCAGCTCCTCGGTGACGTTGCTGCGCAGGCGCCGGCGGGTCTCCTCGACCAGTTCGACCCCGGCGCGCAGCTGGTCGGCTCTGCGGCCGTCGGCGTCCTTCGCCAGCTGCTCGGCGCGGTCGCTGTTGTGAACCAGCTCGGGCGTCTGCCACAGCAGGCAGGCGACGTCGCGCAGCCACAGCGAGGAGAGCTGCAGGCCGAGGTCCAGCGCGCCCGTCTCGACGCGGCGTCTGGTGCGGCGGATGCGCTCGGCGTACTCGTTCTCGAGTCTGCGCCTCTCTCTTCTGGAGACCATCTCCAGCTCGTCGGCGAGCTGCGCCTCCAGCTGCCCGACCGCGGTCTCGCCGCGCGCTCTCTTGACGCTCAGCAGCTCCCCCCACGGTCTCATGCTGCCGACCTTGCCGTGGATCGCCGCGCGCGCGAAGCGCTCGCCGCCGGCACGCAGCGCCGGCCCGTCGCCGAGCGCCAGCTCGAGCGCCCGCGCGCCGTCGCCGAGCGCCAGGCGCGCACACGCGGCGGCCTGCTCCGGCGGGACGCCGTGGCGCCCGACGCGCGCCTCCAGCTGCGCGACCGTGAGCGCGTCGAAGCGGACCAGCTGACAGCGCGAGCGGATCGTCGGCAGGACCTCCGCGATGCGGTCGCTCAGCAGCACGATGTGGACGAACCGCGCCGGCTCCTCCAGCGTCTTCAGCATCTTGTTCGCGGCCTGGTCGATCAGCGTGTCGGCGCGCTCGATCACGAACACCCGCCGCGTCGCCTCGAACGGCGTCATCGCCGCCGCCTCGACGACCGCCTCCTGCACGTCGCCGACGAGCATCTCGTGCGCGCCGCTCGGCGTCACCCACGTCAGATCCGGATGCGTGCCGTGCTCGACGCGCCTGCGGACGCCGTCGGGATCGGGCGCGCCGTCGGCCAGCAGCGCGGCCGCGAAGCCGCGCGCGGCGGTCCGCTTGCCGCTGCCGGCGGGGCCGTGGAAGAGGTACGCGTGCGACGGCCTCCCGCCGGGCGCGAGCGCGGCGCCGAGCGTCGCGCGCGCGTTGGGGGCGTGTTCGGTGCCGGGCAGGTCGGCCATGTGGATTCGAGCTTATCGGCGGGTGTGCGCAGACTGTCCACCGACGCGTGAGACGGCGATGCACGGGTAGCGTCTCGCCATGCCCACCAGACGCCCCATCTCAGGTCAGGTCGTGCTCGTCACCGGCGCCGCCCGCGGGATCGGCGCGGGGGCGGCGCGAGCGCTCGCGGCGCGTGGCGCGAAGGTCGCGCTCGTCGGGCTCGAGCCGCTGGAGCTGGCGAAGGTCGCCGCCGAGTGCGGTCCCGACGCCGCCTGGTTCGAGGCCGACGTGACCGACGCCGACGCGATCGCGGCGGCCGTCGACGGCGCGGTCGCGCGCTTCGGCGGGATCGACGTCGTGATCGCCAACGCCGGGATCGCGACCGGCGGCACCGTCCGCTCGATCGACCCGGCCGCGTGGGAGCGCGTCGTCGAGGTCAACCTGTTCGGCAGCTGGCGCACGATCCGCGCCGCGCTGCCGCACGTGATCGCGCGGCGCGGCTACGTGCTGCAGATCTCCTCCTTCGCGGCGGTCGGCCACGCGCCGTTCATGTCCGCCTACAGCGCGAGCAAGGCCGGCGTCGAGGCGTTCGCCGACTCGCTGCGCACCGAGGTCGCGCGTCACGGGGTCGACGTCGGCGTCGCCTACTTCTCCTGGATCGACACCGACATGGTGCGCGGCGCCGATGCGCGCAGAGAGCTCGGCGGGATGCGGGAGAAGCTGTCCGGCCCGCTCGGCAGGACCTCGCCGCTGGAGGACTGCATCGACGGGATCGTGGACGGGATCGAGCGCCGCCGCCGCTGGGTCACGGTGCCGAAGTGGGTGCGCGCGATGATCCTCCTGCGCGGCCCGCTCGCGGTGCTGATCGACCGGCTCGGCCGCAGAGAGGTGGCGGAGGTCGAGGACAAGATGCTCGCCGCGATCGAGCGCGAGGGCGCCGCGGCCGTGACCGCGCCCGTCGGCGCCGGCGGGGCGGCCGACAGCGCGGCGCGCGAGCGCGACCGGGCGATCCGGACGAGATAGCTGCGAGGCGCCGCGGCTACATCACGGTCTGCGCAGGAAGAAGCACTGCGTCGAGGCGGCCTCGGTCGGGTCCGAGCCGCTCGCGTAGCGGAGGCGCATCGGCCGATCGTACGGACAGCAGCGGCGCCCTGACGCCGCTCAACCCGGACCCGCGCCTCCGCTCCCTACCCCCCGTACCCCAGCGGCCGCTCCTGCGCGAACCTCCAGGCGTCGGCGACCATGTCGGTCAGCGACTTCGTCGGCGACCAGCCCAGCTCGGCGCGGACCTTGCCGTTGGCGGCGACCAGCCTCGGCGGGTCGCCCGGGCGGCGGTCGGCCTCCTGCGCGGGGACGTCGAGGCCGGTGACCGTTCTGACCGCCTCGATCACCTCGCGCACGGAGTAGCCGTCGCCGCTGCCGAGGTTGAAGATGCGGTGCTCGCTCGGGCGCGTCGCTTCGAGCGCCAGCACGTGGGCGTGCGCGAGGTCCTCGATGTGGACGTAGTCGCGCACCGCGGTCCCATCCGGCGTCGGGTAGTCGGTGCCGAAGATCTTGACCGCGTCCTGGCGCCCCTGCGCGGCGCGCAGCACGTTCGGGATCAGGTGCGTCTCGGGGTAGTGGTCCTCGCCGAGGTGGCCGCTGGCGCCCGCGACGTTGAAGTAGCGCAGCGAGACCGCGCCGAGCCCGTGCGCGCGGCACTCGTCGGTGATCATCCCGTCGACGGCGAGCTTCGAGGCGCCGTAGGAGTTGACCGGCCGGGTCGGCGTCAGCTCGTCCATCGGGACGACCTCGGGCTCGCCGTAGACCGCGCACGTGGAGGAGAAGACGAGTCGCTGCACGCCGGCCGAGCGCAGCGCGTCGAGCAGGTTCAGCGAGCCGACGACGTTGTTGCGGTAGTACAGCTCCGGTCTCAGCACGGACTCGCCGACGAGCGCGAACGCGGCGAAGTGCAGCGCGCCGTCGAAGCCCTCGGCGACGGCGTCGCGTACCCCCTCCGCGTCGAGCAGGCTCAGCTCCAGCAGCCGCGCGCCATCCGGCACCGCCGCGCGATGTCCCCGCTCCAGGCTGTCGAGCACGACGACCTCGTGACCCGCGCCGAGCAGCTGCTGCGCGACGATCGATCCGATGTATCCGGCGCCGCCGGTGACGAGAAGCTTCATGGCCGGAGTTTCTAACAGACGGACCTCACGGCTCCGGAGGCTCGTCGCCGAGCCGGCGCACTGAGTACCCTTGGGCGCTCGCGATGAGGCCCCGCACCCGCATCCGCCGCGTGTTCGCGCTCGCGCTCCTCCTGTTGCTGCTGCCGAGCGCCGCCGCCCTTGCCGATCGCGCGACGTTCGACAGAGTCTCGACCGCGTACGCCAACAACGCCGGCCAGCTCGATCCGTGCTCGTTCTCGCAGGCCGACCTGGAGTCGGCGCTGGAAGGGATCCCGAGAGAGTTCGAGAGCGTCGTGCCGGACCTCAGAAGAGCGATCGAGACCGGCATCCAGGCGCACAGAGAGGGCGACTGCAGAGGGATCGCGCCGACCGGCGGCGCCACGACGACGCCCGCCGGCACCCCGACGACCCCGACGACGCCCGCCACGCCGACGACGACGCCGACCACCCCGGCGACGACGACCGGCACCGAGACGGGCGCCGTGCCGCCACCGGTCGCGACGACCCCGTCGGCGACGCCCCCGGCCGCCGCCGCACCGTCGCAGGTGACGACGACGCCGGGCGTGCAGCCACCCGCGACGAAGCGCTCGACGAGACCGCTGATCGCCGGCGCGATCGTGCTCGCCGCGCTGCTGCTGCTGGCGCTGCTGACGTGGGGCTGGGCGCGCCTGCGCGGCTGGGATCCGCTGTGGGCGCAACGGGCGCGCCACGCCTGGGGCGAAGCCGGCTACCGTGTCACGACGACGTGGGCCGAGTTCACCGACTGGCTGCGGCTCGGCCGCTGAGACACTCGGCCAGGACGCGCAGATATTCCTCGCAGTTAGCGGGGCAGGCCCTGCGAGCCGACCGCCGACTTGGCTAGGTTCTGAGGAAGTGTCCCGTCGTGGCCCCGGAACGTCTAAAATAGATGTTTTCCAGGGATTAAAGAGTCGTCCGGTGTGAGCGGGAGCATTCACACCCCCCTTGATCAGGCCGAGATCCAGGTGGAGGCGACCGGCGGGCAATCCCAAGGAGCAGGCAGGCATGGCAAATCTCTCGCAGACCCCCCCGAACACGACCGGCACCCAGCCAGCTGAAGCGCTGCGCGTCTCGCGCCGCTTCACGTCCCCCGGAGTGCATCCGTTCGATGCGATCGAGTGGGAGCTGCGCGATGCCCGCATCGGCCATGGCGACAAGGTCTCGTTCGAGCAGGTCGGCGTCGAGTTCCCGAAGACGTGGTCGCAGAACGCGACCAACATCGTCACGCAGAAGTACTTCCGCGGACAGCTGAACTCGCCGGCCCGCGAGCGCTCTGTCAGACAGATGATCGGCCGCGTCGCCGGCACGATCGCCGACTGGGGCCGCCAGCGCGGCTACTTCGCCACGGCGGAGGACGGCGACACGTTCGAAGCCGAGCTGACGCACATCCTCCTGCACCAGCTGGCGGCGTTCAACTCGCCGGTCTGGTTCAACGTCGGCTTCGAGGAGCAGCCGCAGTGCTCGGCCTGCTTCATCCTCTCCGTCGACGACACGATGGAGTCGATCCTCGCCTGGAACACCAAGGAAGGCAACATCTTCCGCGGCGGCTCCGGCTCGGGCATCAACCTGTCGAACATCCGCGGCTCGATGGAGCCGCTGAGAAAGGGCGGGACCGCGTCCGGCCCCGTCTCCTTCATGCGCGGCGCCGACTCCTGGGCCGGCACGATCAAGTCCGGCGGCAAGACGCGTCGCGCGGCGAAGATGGTCGTGCTGGACGTCGACCATCCGGACATCCACGAGTTCATCTGGTGCAAGGCGAAGGAAGAGGACAAGGCCGAGGCGCTGCGCGACGCGGGCTTCGACATGTCGATCGACGGTGACGGCTTCACCTCGATCCAGTACCAGAACGCGAACAACTCCGTGCGCGTCTCGGACGAGTTCATGCACGCGGTCGAGCACGGCAGATCGTGGGACCTGACCGCCCGCACCGACGGCAGAGCGGTCAGGACGGTCGACGCGCGCGAGCTGATGCGCGAGATCGCCGAGGCCGCCTGGCGCTGCGCCGACCCGGGCGTCCAGTACGACACGACGATCAACCAGTGGCACACGAGCCCGGTCTCCGGCCGCATCAACGCGTCGAACCCGTGCTCGGAGTACATGCACGTCGACGACTCGGCCTGCAACCTCGCGTCGCTGAACCTGATGAAGTTCCGCCGCCCCGACGGCAGCTTCGACGTCGCCTCCTTCGAGCACGCGATCGACGTCGTCTTCCTCGCGCAGGAGATCATCGTCGGCGCCTCCAGCTACCCGACCGAGGGGATCGCGAAGAACGCCAACGCGTTCCGCCAGCTCGGTCTCGGCTACGCCAACCTCGGCGCCTACCTGATGGCGAACGGCATGCCGTACGACTCCGACGCGGGCCGTGGCACCGCCGCCGCGATCACGGCGCTGATGACCGGCCGCGCCTACCAGCGCTCGGCCGAGATCGCCGGCGCCGTCGGCACGTTCGAGCGCTACGAGGAGAACCGCGAGCCGCACAACGCGGTCATGCGGATGCACCGCGACGCGTCGTACGCGATCCCGAACGGCTCGTGCAGCGACGCCGCGCTGCTGACGGCCTCGCGTCGCGTCTGGGACGACGCGGTCGAGCTGGGCGAGAAGAACGGCTATCGCAACGCGCAGGCGACGGTGCTCGCGCCGACCGGCACGATCTCGTTCCTGATGGACTGCGACACGACGGGCGTCGAGCCGGACTTCTCGCTCGTCAAGTTCAAGGAGCTGGTCGGCGGCGGCTCGATGACGATCGTCAACAGAACGGTGCCGCTGGCGCTGCGCGAGCTCGACTACTCCGACGCGCAGATAGAGCAGATCGAGGCCTACATCAACGACAAGGGCACGATCGTCGGCGCCCCCGGCCTCGCGGCCGAGCACCTGCCGGTGTTCGACGTCGCCGTCGGCGAGCGCGCGATCTCGCACATGGGCCACATCAAGATGATGGGCGCGGTCCAGCCGTTCATCTCAGGCGCGATCTCCAAGACGGTCAACCTGCCGCAGACGGCGACCGTCGAGGACATCGCGGACGCGTACATCCAGGCGTGGCGCCTCGGCGTCAAGGCGCTGGCGATCTACCGCGACGGCTCCAAGACGGCGCAGGCGCTGCGCACCGACGCGCAGAAGGGCAAGAGCGTCGACGCCGCTGCGGAGGGCCTCTTCACGCAGGAGCAGCTCGACGCGGCGGTCGCCAACGCGGTCGCGCAGGCGCAGGCGGGCGTCAAGACCGACATCACGCCGGCGCGCAGACGGATGCCGCGCGAGCGTCAGTCGCTGACGCACAAGTTCTCGCTCGCCGGCCACGAGGGCTACATCACCGCGGGCCTCTACCCTGACGGCTCGGTCGGGGAGATCTTCCTGACCGACATCGGCAAGGAGGGCTCGACCCTCCGCGGCATGATGAACTCGTTCGCGACGACGGTCTCGATCGCGCTGCAGTACGGCGTGCCGCTCGAGACGCTCGTGCAGAAGTTCAGCTACATGCGCTTCGAGCCCGAAGGCATGACGATGAACCCCGAGATCCCGTTCGCGAAGTCGATGCCGGACTACATCATGCGCTGGCTCGCATCGCGCTTCCTCGACGCGGACGCGCAGGAGGAGCTCGGCATCCTCACGCCGGCCGTGCGCGCCCGCAAGAGCGCGCAGGAGACCGCGATGTCGGTCAACGGCGACACCTCGGGCCCGTCGCTGCCGTCCGCCGCGGCTGCGGCCCCCGCCGCGCCGACGACGCCGACCACCCCGGCCAACGGCGCCGTCGCGCAGCCGCCGACGGCTGCGCTGACCGACACCCCCCCGGTCGTGCCGGCCCGCATGGGCAACTTCGGCCTCGACCTCGGCCCGGCGTGCGAGCAGTGCGGCGGCATGATGCAGCGCACGGGCTCCTGCTACACGTGCTCCAGCTGCGGCAACAACACCGGCTGCGGCTGATCCCAGCCGGCGGCGCGCTGCCGCCGCGCTGACAGAGACGTTCCGTGAGGGCCGCCCGGTGGGCGGCTCTCATGCGTTGGCAGGCCCTCGCGGGTTTCCCGCAACGGTCGGTGGTTGTCACGGAGGGCGGACACGCAGCTCTGCCCGATGGCGCGGGGGCGCTGCGGTCGTACGGTGAATGCACACCTCAGCTCCCCGCCGACGAACTCCGAAGGAGACCCTCATGGCCCGCTCTACGCTTATCGCCTCGAACCCCGCAGGTCCGGCTCAAACCGCCGCAGAACGCAAGCCGGCCGCCGCTGCGAACGACAGCGCTGCAGCGAACGCGGCCCACACGCTGACCCGCGAGGTCGCCGCGCGCTACACCTGGGCCGCCGCCCGCATCTCGCTCGCGACGATCTTCCTGTGGGCCTTCCTCGACAAGCTCTTCGGCCTCGGCCACGAGACCGCCTCGGCCGACTCCTGGCTCAACGGCGGCAACCCGACCGAGGGCTTCCTGAGCCACTCCGTCGGCCCGTTCTCCGGCATCTACCAGGACATCGCCGGCGCGACGATCGTCAACGTGCTGTTCATGGCCGGCCTCGCCGCGATCGGCGTCGCGCTCCTCAGCGGCATCGCGATGCGCTTCGCCGCCGCGGCCGGCGCACTGATGATGGTCCTCATGTGGAGCGCGTCGCTGCCGCCGGAGAACCATGTCTTCATGGACGACCACATCATCTACGCGATCGTCCTGATCGGCCTGGCGTTGGTCCGCGCCGGCGACACGCTCGGCCTCGGCCGCATCTGGTCTGAGACCGCGCTCGTCAAGCGGCTGCCCTGGCTGAACTGACCCGAACCATCCCCGACCGCTGATGCCCCGGCCACCCCGCCGGGGCATCAGCGCGTTCTCGGGCAGATCTCAGCCTCCCGCGAGGGGATCCCGAGGCGGCGGGCGTTGACTGGTCCAGGACACCAGTCACCGACAGGAAGGACCACGCCAATGCGCCTCCCCAAGCCGATCATCGCCGCCCTGGCGGCCGGCACGCTGCTGCTCGGCGGCGGCACCGCGCTCGCAGCCAGCAGCTCGTCCGACTCGGGCTCCGGGTCGAGCGGGTCGGGCACGACGACGCAACAGCAGCAGGACAGACCATCGCAGCCGCAGGGCCAGAACGGCGGCAGAGCGGGTGCGCCATGTCCCGAGGGCACCGCCCCGCGCAGCTCCGGTGAGTCCGGCTCCAGCGACTCCTCCAGCTCCGGCAGCGCCGACGCGACCGGCAGCGTCTGACCCAGAGACCCGTCCCCGCGCGCCCTTCCCCGCGCGGGGGCGGAGCTCAGCCGCGCCGGTCGGCGAGCGCCCAGCTGGCGGCGCCGCTGACGGCGGCGACCGTCAGCACCGACGGCCAGGCGCCGATCCGCTTCGCGAGCGGATGGGACGCGCCGAAGCCGCCGAGGTAGGTGGCGAGCAGCGCACCCGCGACGGGCGCGCCTGCGGAGCGCGCCCATTCGCGCGTGCACCACGCGCCGGCGACCGCGAGGACAGCGCCGCCGAGCGGGCGCACGCCCGTCTCGCGGGCGACGAGGTAGCCGCCGACGAGCGAGCCGGCGGCGACGGGAGCTGTGGGAAGGGCCATCGTCCGATCCTAGTGCGCGACATCCAATTAGGGCACCCTAATCAATTTGCTGGTAGGGTCACCGCCTGCTTTAGATAAAGGCAACCTTACAGATATCCTGCGACCGTACGCGGTCGCCACGGAGAAGGAACCAGCATGCCCCGCGCTCACCCGCGACGGCGCCGGCTCGGACGGTTCGCGCTCGCGACCGGCGTGGCCGCGTCGACCGCCGTCATCGTCGCCGCCGCCGCTCCAGCCGCCGCGCTCGCCGCCGGCGAGCCGCCCGTCTCGCTCGCCTCCGGTCACCTCGACTGGGGCGTGAAACAGTCGTTTCGCACCTACATCGCAGGGCCGATCGCGCATGGCTCGATCACGGTCTCCGACGGCGTCACGACCAACCCGGACGGCAGCTTCCGCTTCCCGCTGCAGTCCGGGAGCTTCGACCCGGTCGCGAGAACGACCGTCGTGCAGTTCGACGGCCGCGTCCACTTCAGCGGCCACGCCGGTCAGCTGGAGATGGAGCTGACCGATCCGCGCGTCGAGCTGACCGCCGACGGCGCGCAGCTGGTCGCCGACGTCGAGAGCAAGCAGCTCGACGGCGCGACGATCGGCTACCCGGGCGTCGCGCTCGCCGACCTCGACATCGGCGAGGCCAGCCCGACGATCGGCGGCAGCGTGCTCAGCCCGACCACCACGTGGACCGCGCTGCCGGCGACGCTGACCGCGCCCGGCGCACCTGCCTTCGCCGGCTTCTACACCGCCGGCACGACGCTCGACCCCGTCACCTTCGCCTACGACGGGCCCGGCGGCAAACCCGCGCTCGAGCAGTGGACCGCCCCCGGCGTCTCGAAGTACGAGCTGAGCGGCACGTACAGCAGACCGGGCTGGAAGGTCTACACCGTCCTGCCCGACGAGCGGCGCGACGTGACGCACGCGATCCTCAACGTCGGCGGCGGCAAGGCCGCCGTCCAAGCGCTCGACCCCGCGACGCTCGCTCCGAAGGCCGACCCGGTCGAGATCGACTGGAAGTACAGCGGCGCGACGCTCGACCCGTCGACCGGCACCGTCTTCGTGCACACCGTCCCCTCCGGCGCCGGCAGCAGAATCACGCTGCTGCGTTGGCACGAGGCGACCGCCAGCTACACGACCGAGTCCGTCCCGACGACCAACGCGGCCGCAAGGCAGCTGGCCTACGACCCGTTCACGAGAACGCTCTACGGGGTCCAGGAGGACGACTTCATCCCGCAGCCGGTCATCAGACAGGGCGACGACGGCAGCTGGACCTTCACGTCGTACGCGCCGGAGAACATGTACCCCCTCAGCATGACCTGGCGCGACGTCGTGACGGCGACCGACGGGACCATCCTGGAGGTCGACAACTCCTACTACAACGTCACGACGCCGATCGTCACGCGCCACTACGACCCGGTCACGAGAACGGTCTCGCGCAGAGCGATCCCCGGCCAGGAGGCGCTCGGCATCAGCGGCCTCGGCTTCACCTGGATCCAGCCCGGCCCGGACGCGACCGCCTACGCCGCGGAGTTTCGCAAGCAGCAGGGGTACCTCGTCAAGCTCAGAGGCAGCGACGGCGAGTGGGCGCTCGACGGCCCGCCGCTGAGACCCGGAATCGCCGCGGCCGGCATCGCCGTCGACCCCAACGACGCGACGGTCGGGCTGCTCGACGGCGCCTACGACCTGCAGATTCTCGACAGAGCAGGCAGAACCGTCCGCACGATCCCCAACCCGAACAGAAGCGGCACGCTCGACACGCACGTGCTGACCGGCGCCGACGGCACGATCTACATGCGCGCCGACTGGTACGAGAGCGAGGGCGGCAGCGCCGCATACGCGATCACGCGCTCCGGCGCCTCCCCCGCGCTGACGCAGCAGCCGCAGGACGCCTCCGTCGAGGTCGAGGACGCGCCCGGAGCCTCGGCGCAGGCGACCTTCGCGGCCGCCGCCGACGGCACCCCGGCGCCGAGCGTGCGCTGGCAGGTGCGGGTACCGGGCAGCGCCGGCTGGAGCGACGTGCCGGGCGCCACGAGCGGCTCGCTGACGGTCGCGGCGACCGCCGCGGAAGCAGGCAGCCGCTATCGCGCCGTGTTCGAGAACGCGGCCGGAGCGGTCGCGACGGCGCCCGCGACGCTGTCGGTCAAGCTGCTGCCCACGACCGCGCCGCCGACGGGCGGAGAGGACCCGCCGAGCGGGGGCGACCAGCCCGGCGGGGATCTGCCGGGCGGCGGCCAGCAGCCGCCCCCGCCACAGCCGCCCGCGCCACAGCCGCAGCCACAGCGCAGACCGGCAGCGCCGAGGGTCTCCCAGCTCAAGCTGAGCGCGACGCGTCTGACGCTGCGGCTCTCGGGCGCGGCGCGCGGCAGCGCGCGGATCGAGCGGCGCACCGTCAGACGCGTGCGGCGCAACGGGCGCACCCGCACGAAGACCGTCTGGCGCCACGTTCGCACCGTCAGGCTCAGCAGCGCCCGCGCCGGCACGATCGGCGTCAGGCTGCCCCGCCTGTCGCCCGGCACCTACCGCGTGACCGTCCGCGCCGACGCGCCCGGCAGCTCGTCCAGCTCCATCCGGCTCGCGCGCACGGTCGTCGTGCGCGCGGCGCCCGCGACGCGGCGCTGAGTCGCGTCGCATCCCCCGAACCACCCGGCCCGCGCGCGCTCGCCGTGCGCGGCGCCGGTGACACCCGCGCCACAGCGGCACCGCACCTCCGACCAGACCAGGAACGGATCCCCCACATGCACCACGAACCCTCGTTGTCGCGGACGTGCCGCGGCGCCTCCGCTCCCGCCGCCGGGGCACGCCGGCGGCGCGGACGCGCCCTGCGGCGCACGCTGACGCTCGGCGGCGCGCTCGCCGCCGCGGCGGCCGGCGCGCTGGCACCGACCGCCGCCCAGGCCGCCTCCGGCTGGTCGCCGGCCGGCGAGCTGCCGAGCGCCCGCTACGCCTTCGACGCGGTGACGCTGCCGGACGGCGGCGTGCTGGCGGCCGGCGACGGCGCCGGCGCGTTCAGCGACACGGGCAGCCGCTGGAACCCGCTCGCCAGCAGCTGGGCCGACACGCCGAGAGTGGCCGGCTTCGGCCACTACCTCGGCTTCGCCGCGCCGCTGCCCGACGGAAGAGTCCTGTTCGGCGGCGGGCTCGGCGACAGAACCGCCGACCTGTTCGATCCGGCGACCGGCCAGTGGACGCCGACCGGCGCGCTCGCCGCCGTGCACCACAACGCGACCGCCACGGCGCTGCGCGACGGCACGGTGCTGGTGGCCGGCGGCAGCTCCGCCGGCACCACGGCCGAGCTGTACGACCCGCAGAGCGGCAGCTGGAGCACCGTCGGCACGATGACCCAGAGCCGCGCCTACCACTCCGCGGCGCTGCTGCGCGACGGCCGCGTGCTGCTCGTCGGCGGCCAGGGCGGCGACGCGGTCACGAGCGCGGAGCTGTACGACCCGGCGAGCCGCGCGTTCGCCGCAACCGGCCCGCTGACCGAGGCGCGCGCAAACAGACCGACCGCGACGACGCTGCGCGACGGCCGTGTGCTGGTGACGGGCGGATACGGCACGCCCACCGGCCTGGCGAGCGCCGAGCTGTACGACCCGGCGAGCGATCGCTGGAGCGCGGCCGCTCCGCTCAGAACCGGTCGCTGGTACCACAGCGCCGCGCTGCTCAGCAGCGGCCGGGTGCTGGTCGCCGGCGGCAACGCGGGCTCGACCCAGACGCTCGACTCGACCGAGATCTGGGACCCGGCGACGGGCAGCTGGAGCGACGGGCCGAGACTGGCCGGCTCGCGCTCGCGCGCGGGGCTCGTCGCGCTCGGTGACGGCCGCGTGCTGGTCGCGGGCGGCTACAGACGCACCGCCACCGACGTCGGCAACGTGGCGCTGAGAAGCAGCGAGCTGTTCACGCCCGCCACCGTCGTCGCCGGCGAGGCGCTCGACTTCGGCGACGTGACCGTCGGGCGCCGCGGCGCCGTGCTGCGCGCGCGCTTCGTCAACGACGGCGACGAGCCGCTGTGGGTGCAGGACAGCGCGATCGGCGGGGCGCAGGCAGGCGACTTCGCGCGTGTGGAGGACGGCTGCACCGGCGTGCGCGTCGCGCCGGGCCGCGCCTGCGCGATCGCCGTGCGGTTCGTCCCCGGCGCCGCCGGCGCGCGCGCCGCGACGCTGACGATCGCCGACTCGACCGTCGCCGGCACCACGACCGTTTCACTGAGCGGCGCGGGCGTCGCCGCCGACGCCGGGCCGGCGGGTCCGCAGGGACCGAGCGGCCCGGCCGGCGCCGACGGGACGGCCGGCCCCACGGGCGCGCCCGGCGCGCTCGGCACCCCCGGCACGACCGGGGCGAAGGGCGAAGCGGGGGCAACTGGACCGCGCGGCGCGATCGGCCCGCGCGGCGCGACGCCGAGAGTCGCCGTCAGCTGCAGGCTGGTCAGACGCCGCACGGCCGTCACGTGCATCGTGCGCAGCAGAGCGAGCGCGCGCACGTCGGCGACGGTCCGCCTGGCGGGCACGCACAAGCAGGCGCACCGCAGCGGCCGCGGCACGCTCCGCGTGACGCTGACCGCAAAGCGGCCGATCGCAAAGCGCGCGCGCGTGTTGGTCAGCGTCACGACGCCCCGCGGCCGCGCGGAGATCGCCGTGAACGCTCAACGCTGACGGTCACCTACGGAAGCTGCAGCACTCCGTCCGCGACTTCCCGCGACACGTCGACGACGCGGCGGCGGGTTGCGCGGGCGTGGGTGCGCAGGCGTTCGAACGCCGTCAGCTGGTCGACCCCGTGGCGCTCCATCAGGATCCCCTTCGCGCGCTCGATCGTCGCGCGGCGCTCGAGCGCGTTCTCCAGCTGCTCGACCTTCGTCTCCAGCCGCGCCAGCTCGGCGTGACGGCGCAGCGCCAGCTCGATCGCGCTCTGCACGGCGTCCGGCGTCTCCGGGCGCGCGTAGGCGTCGATGCCGCGGTCGGCGGCGCTGGCGACGAATTCCGGGTCCTCCCTCAGCGTCAGCACGACGACCGGGCCGGACGCATAGGCCGAGATCTCGTCGATCAGCGCGAGCGCGTGGTCGTCGTCGGCGTGCAGCACGACCATCGAGATGTCGGGGTCCTCGCTGGCGACCTTCTCCGCAACCTCCGAGACCTCGATCGCGAACGCGATCACCTCGTGGCCGAGGTCGCGCAACGTGGCGCCGAGGCGCTCCAGCGCCTCGCGATCCTCGTCGGCGATCAGAACGCGCAGTCCCTGAGTGCTCACGCGACGCCCATTCGCTCGCCGCGGCCAGTAGAATGAAACGTCATGTGCCGGTGCGTTGCACCGGCATCACCGAAGCGCCCCAGACCCCCGGCGCCCAATGCAGCAGCCGGAGGGCACCCGCGACGGTGATCACGAAAGACGGAGATCTCGAAAGAGACGGGCGCAGCCATGGACGCCCGTCAGCTTACAGGCGGCCCGCGGACGCTGAACGTCAGCGGATGGTCGAGCAGCACCTCGGCCTCGCACGGCATCTCGCGCGCCGCTACGCCGACAGCGGCGAGCCGTTCGACGACCTCGTGCAGGTCGCCTCGATCGGGTTGCTGAAGGCCGTCGACCGCTTCGATCCGGAGCGCGGCGTCAGCTTCAGCTCCTACGCCGTTCCGACGATCCTCGGCGAACTGCGCCGCCACTTCCGTGACCGCGGCTGGGCGATCCACGTCCCGCGCGACCTGAAGGAAGCCGCGCTGCGTGTCGACCGGATGATCAGGGACCACGTCGGCAGACCGCCGACGCCGGCTGAACTGGCGCGCGAGACCGGTCTGGGCCTGGAGACGGTGCTGGAGGCGCTGGAGGTCGCGGGCGCGCACCGCGCGCTGTCGCTCGACGCGCCCGCCCGCGCCGGCGCCGACGCGGAGGAGGACGCGCCGACGATGGCCGACCGGCTCGGCGGCGACGACGACGAACTGGAGCGGGCGACCGCGCGCGTCACGATCGAGCAGCTCTCGCGCGGCCTCGACCCGCGCGAGCGCGAGATCCTGCGGCTGCGCTTCGCAGAGGACCTCACGCAGTCGGAGATCGGCGCGCGCGTCGGCGTCTCGCAGATGCACGTATCACGGCTGATCCGGACCGCGCTGATGCGGATGCGGCTGCAATCGCAGGCGTCACCGCAGCGCGCCTCGCAGCCGGAGCGCACGGCGATCAGGGACGGCAGCAGACCTCTTTAGCGACCTTTCATGTGACGTTGAGCACGTGTTGCGCGAAGGGGGCGAAGATCCCTTCCATGCAAGACACCGCGATCACCATCGCCGCAGCGATCGTCATCACGCTCACTGCGGTCACATACGCGCTCATGATCTGGGCGAACGCGCACCGCTCCTGAACCACGTCGCAAACCCCGAGCAACCCTGTCGCGCCCCGCTATCTTCGATACCGAACGAATATCGAAGAGGACGGTGACGACGAGATGGCGACGAGAGTGACCAAGAGCGACGCCGAGTGGCGCGCGCAGCTGACGCCGGAGCAGTACACGGTGCTGCGCCAGAAGGGCACCGAGCGACCGTTCACCGGTGAGTACGTCGACGTGAAGGCAGACGGCACCTATCGCTGCGCCGGCTGCGGCGCGGAGCTGTTCGCGTCCGACACGAAGTACGACTCCCGCTCCGGCTGGCCGAGCTTCCACTCGCCCGCCGGCGAGGACGCGATCGCGGTCGAGCAGGACACCAGCCACGGGATGGTCCGCACGGAGGTCAACTGCAACAGCTGCGGCGGCCACCTCGGGCACGTCTTCGACGACGGCCCCGCGCCGACCGGGCTGCGCTACTGCATCAACTCCGCAGCGCTGGAGCTCGACGCGAAGGAGTAGCGCTCGCGCGGCGCACCAGCACAGGCACGAGCACGGGCGGTCCGCAGCGGACCGCCCGCAGTCGCGCTCAGCTCCACCAGCCCGGCAGGATCTCGCCGTCGCCCTGGTGGCGCGCGCCGAGCGCGAGCAGCTCGAGCCCGTCGTCGTCGGCCTCGAAGCAGCGCGCCACCGGCGGCGCGACGCGAATCGCGTCGAGTCTCTTCAGCTCCACGACCTGCTCGTCGAGCTTCGCCCGCCCGCTGCCCGCGAGCACGACGTAGACCTCCTCCGCGTCTCTGTGGCGGTGGCCGAACGACTGGCGTCTGCCGGGCAGCAGGCTGTGCAGGCTGAGCCCGGTGCGCTCCGCGTGCAGGTCTCCGGCCGGGAAGCGCGCGGCGCCCGTCTCACCGAACCCGTGCTTGGCGGCGGCGTCCTCGACGTCGAGGAGGTTCACGCGCGTGTAGTCGGTCTGTCCGTTCGTCTCCATGAAGTCACCGTATTCCCCCATTTGCACGTTGTCTTGGAAGAACGCGACAGCGGTCCGCTACGTTGACTTTTATCCGTCGCGCAGCCTTCCCTGAAAGAATTCTCAGTTAGATGCCCGCAGATCCCCCAGATCAGCGCCCCAGCGGGGATCGCCTGCCCGCTGAGCGGCCCCCGACGGGCGACGGGAGACCGACCCCGCCGCCGCCAGCCCCGCCCGGTTGGAGAGTGACGCCGGCGCCCGACGGCCGCGGCACGCCGACCAGACCCCGCACCGGCGGCTACAGAGGGCCGCGGATGCCCGGCGGTCGCTGGGGGATCCTGATCTTCGTCGTCGTCCTGCTGGGACTCAACTTCTGGATCTCCTCCAACGCGCTGTCGCCGAGCGAGCGCGTGAAGGTCTCCTACAGCGGCCCGGCCGACACGCCGAGCTTCCTGCAGGAGGTCAGAGACGGCAACGTCAGAGAGATCTTCTCGACCGGCGCCTCGATCCAGGGCGAGTTCGACAGAGACGTCACGAACCCGGCGAGAGGCAGAGACGGCTCCGTCACCTCGACGAAGTTCTCGACCGAGATCCCGGCGTTCGCCGACACCGACGACCTCACCAAGCTGCTGCAGGACAACGACGTGATCGTCAACGCGAAGCCGCCCGAGGACGGCCCGTCGCTGCTGGTATCGCTGCTGCTCGGGTTTGGCCCGGTGATCCTGATCGTGCTGCTGTTCGTGATGCTGTCGCGCCGGATGGCCGGCGCCGGCGGCGGGATGATGTCGTTCGGCCGCTCCAGAGCACGGCGCTCCGAGGGCGGCGAGCAGCGCGTCACGTTCAGAGACGTCGCCGGCATCGACGAGGCCGAGAACGAGCTGCACGAGATCGTCGACTTCCTCAAGAACCCGCAGAAGTACCAGAGACTCGGCGGCAAGATCCCGAAGGGCGTGCTGCTGAGCGGCCAGCCCGGCACCGGCAAGACGCTGCTGGCGCGCGCGGTCGCGGGCGAGGCCGGCACGCCGTTCTTCTCGATGTCGGCGTCGGAGTTCGTCGAGATGATCGTCGGCGTCGGCGCGTCGCGCGTGCGCGACCTCTTCAGACAGGCCAAGGAAGCTGCCCCTGCGATCATCTTCATCGACGAGCTCGACGCGATCGGGCGTGCGCGCGGCGGCGGCCGCGGCTCGTTCGGCGGCAACGACGAGCGCGAGCAGACGCTCAACCAGATCCTCACCGAGATGGACGGCTTCGAGCCGACGACCGCGGTGATCGTGATCGCCGCGACCAACCGCCCGGAGATCCTCGACCAGGCGCTGCTGCGCCCCGGCCGCTTCGACCGCCGCGTGACCGTCGCCCCACCCGACCGCAACGGCCGCCTGCACATCCTCAAGGTGCACACGCGCTCCGTCCCGCTCGCCGACGACATCGACCTCGACGCGATCGCCTCGACGACGCCGGGCATGGTCGGCGCCGACCTCGCCAACCTCGTCAACGAGGGCGCCCTGCTGGCCGCCCGTCGCGGCCACGACAAGGTCAGCAGCGCCGACTTCACCGACGCGCTCGAGAAGGTCGTGCTCGGCGCCGAGCGCAAGGTGATGATGAGCGACGAGGACCGCAGACGGACCGCCTACCACGAGGCGGGCCACGCCGTCGTCGGGATGCTGACCGAGGGCGCGGACCCCGTCCGCAAGGTCTCGATCATCCCGCGCGGGCAGGCGCTCGGCGTCACCTTCTCCTCGCCGGACGCGGACAAGTACAACTACGACGAGCGCTACCTGGTCGGCAAGATCCGGGTCGCGCTGGGCGGGCGCGTCGCGGAGGAGGTCGTCTTCGGCGACCTCACGACCGGCGCCGAGTCCGACATCCAGCAGCTGACCGGGATCGCGCGGCAGATGGTCGGGCGCTGGGGCATGAGCCCCGCGATCGGCCCGATCGCCGTGCTCGCCTCCGAGGGCAACGGGATGCTGCTGCCGGGCGTCTCGGAGACGTCGGAGTCGACGCAGCGGCTGGTCGACGAGGAGGTCCGCCGGATCGTCGACACCGCGCACGCCGACGTCACGCAGCTGCTGCGCGAGCATCGCGGCAACCTCGACTCGCTCGTCGCGGAGCTGCTGAAGAGAGAGACGCTCGACGAGGCCGACGCCTACGCCGCCGCCGGCCTGTTGGAGATGCGCCCCGAGCGGATCGATCGCTCCACGCCGGTCTTGCCGCAGCTGAAGGACGCGTCCGTGCCCGCCAGCGGCAACGGCCTGCCGGAGGGACTCGAACGGCCGGAGCTGCCGTCGTGAGCGAGCTGCGCCGCTTCGGCGGCGCGCAGGACGCCCCGGCGCCGGTGACGTACGAGCTGGCCAGCTGGGGCGTGCGGGCGTGGGCGTACCTGATCGACCTGCTGGTGCTGCTGGGGCTCTGCATCGTCGTCGCCGCCGGCGCGGTGATCGCCGAGGGCGACACGGAGCAGGCGCGCAGACTGGCGCAGACGCTCGGGCTCGCGGTCGCGACGCCGCTGTGGCTCGCCTACGCGCCGTTGCTGCTGATGCGCAGGGGCGAGCGCAACGGCCAGACGCTCGGCAAGCAGGCGATGAGAATCCGCGTCGTGCGCGAGAACGGCGAGCCCGTCACGCTCGGCAACGGCGCCCTGCGCGAGATCATCGGCCGACAGCTGCTGGTCGCCTTCACCTACGGGCTCTACGCGGTCGTCGACTACGCCTGGCCGTGGTGGGACAAGCCGAGACAGTGCCTGCACGACAAGGTCGCGCAGACGCGCGTCGTGCTGCTGACGCCGCTGAGCGCGGACGCCGTCGCGAGCTTCACGACCGGCGTCGACGCGCACGCTCCGGATCAGCCGGTCGCGCAGGATCAGCCGACGAGCGGCCGCTCGACGCCGCTGCCGCCGCCCCCGGCGCCGCCGGTCGACGACGCGCCCGTGCGCGACGGCTGGCTGCCGCCGACCTCGGGCCGCTGAGGCGCGGGATCGGCCGCTGCCGGCCCGCCCGGACCGGCGCGCAGGTAGGTCGTCAGGAACGTCAGCGCGACGACGCCGATGAACAGCAGCGTCGGGCCGGAGTCGTTGAAGAGCGAGCCGGAGATCGACGCGCCGAGGCCGCCGAACAGCCCCGCCCGCCAGACCGGGTCGGTCTCGACCGCCGAGTAGATCCGCTTGCGGTACTTGACGGCGTAGGTGACCGCGAGCGCGCACAGCAGCAGCAGGAGCGGGCCGTAGCCGCTGCGCAGGACCTTCCATGCGAGCTCGTAGCGGCGCTGGAAGGTGTCGAGCTGGTCCGACAGCGAGCCGTGCAGGACGGTGCGCGTGAAGTGGCCGTCGCCGCTGGTGGCGAGGTCCAGCACGGCCAGCGCCGCGAGCCCCGCGATTGGCGTCAGCAGCGCTCCCAGCAGCGCCTTCTTCGTGATCCCTCCGGGCAGCATCAGCAGCGTCGCGACGGCCGCGCCGCCGGCGACGGTGAAGATGCCGCCGACGTCGGCGCCGAGCCGGCCGGAGCCCATCACGAGCGCCAGCACGACGCCGCCGAGCGCGAACGTCAGCGCACCGGCGCGCGAGCGCTCGCGCCGGCGCCACAGCGCCGCGATCGCGATCAGCAGCATCACCGTCAGGACGATCTCGAGCTCGTTGCCGAGGCCGTAGAAGCGCGAGCCCGAACGCGGGCTGGGGCCCAGCAGCGAGCGGATCACGAGGTGCGAGTGGTTGGCGAGGTCGACGGTGTAGGCGACCAGTCCGACCACGCACGGCACCGCCGGCCCGCGCGGCCAGCGCACGAGCCGATCGGTCAGCAGCGCGAGCGCGAACGAGCCGCCCGCGAGCATGAACAGCTCCGCCTGGCGCGACGGCGCGAAGGCGGCCGTCACGAGCACCATCGCCGGCAGCCACATCAGCGCCAGCCCGCCGAGTCGCAGCGCGAAGCGGACGCCGACGCGGTCGCGCACGATGCCCGCGAGCAGCACGATCGCCAGCCATGTGAAGAGGAACGTCTGCAGCGCCGGCATGCGCCGCGCGGAGATCACGCTGAGACGCTCGTCGAGCTTGTTCAGCGCCGCCGCGTCGCGCACGCCGGAGAGGCTGATCGGCTGACCGCGCACGCCGTCGGGCACCGGCACGCCGAGGTGGTCGAGGATCGTCGGCAGCAGGTCGATGCCCGCGGCGACGCCGTCGAGGTGGGTCGTCGCCGACGTGAAGCTGCCGCCGGATCCGCTCGTGAGGCCGACGATCCCGGTCCACAGCAGCTGCGGCGCGCGAAACGGCGGCGGCGCCTGCTCGGCGATCAGCAGCTGGTCGGGCGCGCGCTCGGCGATCATGGCGTCGAGCTGGTCGTCGCCGGCCGAGCCGGGTGCCAGCCGCGCGACGACGAAGCGGTGCGTTCTCAGCATCGTGCGCGTGCGCGCGGCGACGGTCAGCGGCGAGCCGAGCGAGACGGACGGGATCGTGCCCGCTCGGTCGGTCGCCGCGATCGCCTCGAGGTTCGGATCGCCGCTGATCCCGACGTAGCCGACGCCGCCGGGGACGGAGCTGGCGAGCAGGCCCGGCACGACGTCGGCGGGCGCGCTGTCGGCGCGCTGGACCGCCGCCAGCCAGTCGACGATCAGGCCGCTGTGGTCGCCGCCGCGTATGAAGCGCAGGTCGGGCGGATCCTTCGGTCTGTACGTGCTCAGCGACGTGCGCGTGCCGGCCGTGATGTCCAGCAGCGCCTGCGTCTGGCTGTAGCCGGACTGCGTCGCGCTGAGCGCGCCGAGCGCCAGCTGCGGGTGGCCGGCGAGGCGGCGCAGCACCTCCGGCAGCTCGGTGTCGCCGCCGGGCGGCTCGGTGTCGGGCAGCGGCTCGACGCCGGCGGGCGTGTCCGGCGACAGCGGCATCAGCGCCAGCACCGCGCTCGACTCGGCCGCGGCGCGGGCCGGCAGCGTCGCGGCCAGGCATGCGAGCGTGGCGACAAGGGTCAGGAGCAGGAGCGCGCGCAGGCGCAGACGGCTCGCGCGGGCGGCGGACTGCATCGTCAGAAAGGGTAGAGATCGCCGCAGCGGCGCGCGGATGGCGGCGGGGCAGCATCGCGCGGCGGGCACGGTGGCGGCGCGGCGAGGTCGCGCGCCAGGCGCGGCGGCGGCGCCGGGTGCGGCGCCGCCTCAGACCTCGTCGTGCTCGTGCGGCGGCGACGGCAGGCGCAGCGTGAAGGTCGCGCCGGGCGGGGCGGTCTGCTCGAGCACGAGCGTGCCGCCCATCCGCTCGGCCAGCTCGCGACCGATCGCGAGGCCGAGGCCGAAGCCGGCGCCGCCGGAGCCGCTGCCGCGCGCGAAGCGCTGGAAGACCCGCTCGCGGTCCTCCGGCGGCACGCCTGGACCGGCGTCGCTGACCATCAGGGACGGCGGATGGCCGTTCGCCGCGGCGTGCACGCGCACGCTGACCGGCTCGCCCGGCGGCGTCGCGCGGACCGCGTTGTCGAGCAGGATCCGCAGCACCTGCGCGACCGCGCCCGGGTCGCCGAGCGCCCACGCCGCCGCGCTCGCGTCCTCCAGCCGCGGCACGGTGCGCTGCTCGCCCGCCGGCGGCGCGCCCAGCTCGAACTCCGCGATCACGGCGCGCGACAGCTCGCGCAGCTCGACCGGCTCGCTGCGCAACGCGACCTCCGCGTCGATCCGGCTGAGGTCGAGCAGGTCGGCGGCGAGGCGGCCGAGGCGGCGCGCCTGCGCGAGCGCCCGCGCGACCTGCTCGCGCGCCTCGCCGGAGGCGACCTCGCCGTGCGCCAGCTCGTCGTCGAGCAGCTCCAGCATCCCGCGCAGCGACGCGACCGGCGTGCGCAGCTCGTGCGAGGCGGTCGCGACGAACGCGCGGCGCGCCTCCTCCTGCTGCTGCAACCGCTGCTGCATCCGCGCGAAGGCGCGCGCGAGATCGCCGACCTCGTCGCGGTTGCGATCGGCGGGGACCTGCTCGACCGGCCCGTGCTCGGCGATCCGCACGGTCGCGTCGCGCAGCCGCCGCAGCCGCCGCACGAGCGTCGCGGCGAAGCCGAGGCCCAGCAGCAGCGCGATCACGAGGCCGCTCAGCGCCGCCGTCAGGAACGCCCGCCGCACGACCGCGACGGCGTCGCGCACCTCGCTGACCTCCTTGCGCGCGGCGAGCACGTAGCGACGGCCGTCGATCCGCACCGGCATCGCCACGCGCACGACCTCGTCGCCCTCGAACGTCCCGGCCGTGCTGACGATTCTGCCGCGCTCGAACGCCTGTGCGACGTCGTCGAACGGGTCCGCGGCAGCGGTTCTCGCATCGGTCGTGCGCAGCCGCAGCGCGTGCGCCGAGTCGAGCACGTAGATCTCCTGCGCGCCGCTGGTGCGCACCAGCGCGAGCCCGATCTGCTGCAGCGCGTTGGAGCCGATCGCGAGCTGGCGCGGCGTCAGCGACGAGAACGAGCCGCGCGTCTCTCTCGCCTTCGTCACGAGCGCGCTCAGCTCGGCGTTGCGCAAGCGTCGCTCCAACGGCCCCAACAGCCCGAACGCCGCCACCGCGAGCGTGATCGCGGCCGTCAGCACCAGCGCGCCGACGATGCGCCCGCGCAGCCCGAGCGCGCCGAGGCGCCGCATGGCCGTCAGCCGGCCTGCAGCCGGTAGCCGGCGCCGCGCACGGTGACGATGTGGCGGGGGTGGTCGGGCTCGGGTTCGAGCTTCTCGCGCAGGTGGCGCACGTGCACGTCGATCGCGCGCGGGTCGCGGTAGGCGCTGTCGCCCCAGATCGCGCGCAGCAGCTCCTGGCGATTGCGCAGCCGACCGGGGTCGGCCATCAGCGCCTCGAGCAGCTCGAACTCGGAGAAGGTGACGTGGACCGGCTCGCCGTTCATGCGCACCTCGCGGCGCGCTCTGTCGAGCTGGATCGGGCCAACCGCGACGACGTCGCCGGGCTGGTCGCCGTCGCCGGCGCCGAGCGGGCGCGCGCGGGCGCGCCGCAGGACCGCGCGGATGCGGCTGCGCAGCTCCGCCAGGCCGAACGGCTTCGTGACGTAGTCGTCGGCACCGGCCTCCAGCCCGAGGACCGCGTCGGCCTCGCTGTCGAGCGCGGTCAGCATGATGATCGGGACGACGTTGCGGCGGGCGCGCAGCGTGCGGCAGACCTCGTAGCCGTCGGGCCCGGGGCCGAGCGCGACGTCGAGCAGGACGACGTCGAAGGCCTCGGTCGAGGCGCGGTCGATCGCGGTGTTGCCGTCCGCCACGGCCTGCACGCGATGACCCTCGCGCGAGAACGAGCGCGTCAGCATGTCGCGCAGATCGGACTCGTCGTCGACGACCAGGATCGTCAGCGAGGTGTCGGGGCCGTCGTGCCACGGCGCGGCCCCGTTGCTCGTGCTCGGCGCAGGCTCCGGCATGTGTCAGACGATGCTAGATGATCGTCGGCGCGCTGACGCGCTTCCGTCAAGGCGATCGACTATCCTCGCCGACTTCATGAGAGCGTATCTGGAGCGACTGCGCAGACTGGAACCGAGCCTCGAGGTGGCGGATCTGTTCCCGCCGCTGGAAAGCGAGCTGGCCGGCTACGAGCACCTCTTCAGAGGCAAGGTTCTCAACGCCGGTGCCGGCCACCGCGACATCTCGCACCTGCTGCCGGGCACGCTCGTCAACCAGGACATCGAGACGGGCCTGCACAACGAGAACATCGACGTCTTCAGCCCGCTGCACGAGATCCCGTTCGACGACGGGCACTTCGACGCGATCATCTGCAACGCGGTGCTCGAGCACGTCGAGAATCCGCACGAGGTCGTGAGCGAGTTCCACCGCGTGCTGCGGCCGGGCGGCATCCTGTACCTCTGCGTCCCGTTCATGCAGCCGGAGCACCTCGATCCGACCGACTTCCAGCGCTACACCAGCGACGGTCTCGCGACGCTCGCGCGCGACCACGGCTTCGACGTGAGCGAGGTGACCGGGGTCCACTCGGTCTACTCCACGCTCGGCTGGATCTTCATCGAGTGGCTGCGCCCGTTCCCGGGGTGGAAGGGCAAGCTGCTGCGCTGGCTGACCTACCCCGTGATCAAGCGCAAGGCGCTCACGAGCACCAACCACGTGCACTCGCTCGCATCCTCGTACCGCTTGGTCGCGGTGCGCCAAGGCTGACGCACCTGACATGCCGTCCGGTCCCGCACCGGGGCCCGGACGCGTCAGCCGCCCGACGCCTGCAGCATCACTCTGGTGCCGTCAGCGCAAGCCTTGATCGATGCGTTGCCGGGATGGTCGGCCTCGACCGCTTCGATCAGTTCCAGCGCGGCGCCACGCTGGCCCGAATATCCGAGCAGGGACGCCTTCGACAGCGCCACCATGCCTCGCGCCTCACCCTCGTTGTGCTCGATCGCACGGTCCAGCAGCGCGAGCCGATCGGCAGCGCTGAGGTCGCGCAACGGGTCGAGCGCGAGCACGTCGGGATCAACGGGCCGTTCCAGCAGGAACACGTGCGTGGCCCAGGGAAGGACGTCCAGGCGTCGCAACGAGTCCCACATCAGCTCGACGGAGAGGTGGATCCACGGCAGCATGCCCCAGCCGTAGTCCTGATGGACGATCAACGACCGACCGGGGATCAGGTGCGGGAAGAAGCTGCGCTGCACCGCGGCGTTGACCTCCCACGACTTCAGCACGTCGACGAAAAAGACGTCGATCGGACCCCCGTCCCAGCCGATCTGCGTGATGTCGCCCTCGTGAACGACGTGGGGCGAGGTGAACGGCGCGACGTGCTGGTCGTAGAGTGGCCGAAACGAATCGCCGACCTTCAGCGCGGACCCCTTGAAGAACTGCTCGCGCGTGTACTCCTCGACGCGAAAGAGGTCGTAGGTGCTCAGCGGCGGCCCGGTCCACTCCCGGTCGCGATCACGCAGTCCGGCCAGCAGCGCCACCGAGGAGCCTCCCAGGAAGCAGCCAGCGTCGACGATCGCACCACGCCCGTCGGCATGGTCGCGCGCCAGCGCATACAGCAGCGTCAGCTCGTCGGGAGAGAGCATCGTCGGGATGGCGCGAACGTCATCCGGCAGGTCCACCTCGCGCCAAGCCAGCAGTTCCAACAACACTCACTCCAATCCGAGAAATAGGCCCAGGGAAGCGCGTTCGCCGGAAGACGACCCACCGCTGACGCGCCGTCTTGCGGGACGCGCAGGCTAACAGCTCACCGGCCGCCCCGGATGGCAGCGGCTACCGCAGGGCGGCGGGCGGGACCGGCCGCGCGATCGACTCGGCGCCGATCAGGCCGTGGCTGCCGTTGCCGGAGCCGTCGTCGTCGGCGCGGCGCGTCGGGGTCCCGACGCGGCCGGCGGCACCGACGCACCACAGCAGCGATATCCACGTGATCGTCGCGAGCGTGACGTGCACCCAGACGAAGTCCGCCGGCAGCTTCAGCGCGTACTGGACGCTGCCGACGAGGCCCTGCGCGGCCATCAGGATGCCGCTCAGCGTGAGCGCCTCGACCAGCTGCGCGTTCGTCGTCAGCCGCCGCGCCATGAACCAGGCCGCGATCACGGCGAGGCCGAGCGTCGTCGCCGTCACGCCGTGGCGGTGGATCAGCCACACGAGCGTCTCGGCGCCCTTGAAGTCGAGCCGGTGGACCAGCTCGCCGTCGTTGTCGCCGGGATGCGGGCCCGCGGCCGTCGCGAGCGTCCCGAGCACGATCACGCCGGCGCCCAGCAGCGCGGCGAAGCGGACGAGGTAGACCGTCCAGCGGTCCTCCGTGCGCGGCCGCTCGGCGTCCTCCTCGTAGCGCGCCCGCCAGACGAGCCAGACGGCGGCGATCAGGATCAGCATCGAGAGGCAGAAGTGCGCCATCACGAAGCCCGGCGCGAGGTGGTGCTCGACCGTGAAGCCGCCGAGCACGCCCTGCGCCAGGCAGCCGAGCGGCAGGAAGCCGGCGACGAGGAAGAGGTCGCGGCGGTAGGGGCGCCGGCGCCACGCCGCGAACCAGACGAACAGCGAGATGAAGCCGATGCAGGCGG
Organism: Conexibacter sp. CPCC 206217; assembly: GCF_030646165.1. Taxonomy (GTDB): domain Bacteria; phylum Actinomycetota; class Thermoleophilia; order Solirubrobacterales; family Solirubrobacteraceae; genus Conexibacter. Next base: position 317,660 of record NZ_JAUTDO010000002.1, read on the forward strand.
AGAAGACGCGGTTGCCGTACTCGACGAAGGTGTTGAAGCCGATCGGCGGCACGGCCTGGCCGTGACAGGCCGGCCAGTCCGGGCAGCCGAGGCCGGAGCCGGTCAGCCGCACCGCCGCACCGGTCAGCACGACGGCCGTCAGGAAGAAGAGCGCGACCCAGGTGAGCTTGCGGAAGCGTTCGGCGGTGAACGTTGGAAGACGGTCGAGCACGACCACGTAAGGATGACGCACACGGGGCGCGGGCGCCGCCACGCGGCCCCCGCGACGCGGCTACGACGCTCTGCGGCGCTCCTCCGCGAGCGCGGCGCGCCTGCGGATCGGCTTCGTGACGCCCGGCTTGCGGTAGTCGCCGCGCGAGAGGTGATGCTCCAGCCACACGTACAGCACGATGAAGAGGTAGCGCGAGCCCATCTCCTGCAGCGCGAGCTTCGACTCGCCGGCGGTGCGGTTGCGCCAGGAGGTCGGCACGATCGCGTACGAGTAGCCGCGCACGATCGCCTTCAGCGGCAGCTCGACGGTCAGGTTGAAGTGCGGCGAGATGAACGGGCCGATGTGCTCGATCACCTCGCGTCTGTAGGCCTTGAACGCGTTCGTCGTGTCGTTGTAGCCGTGCTGGAACAGCAGGCGTATGCCGGCGTTGACGACGCGGTTGGCGAACAGCTTGAAGCGCGGGTAGTCGATCACCGCGCCGCCGGGCATGAAGCGGGAGCCGAACGCGCAGTCGTAGCCCGCCTCCAGCACGCGGTAGTAGAGGACGAGGTCGCCGGGGTCGTCGGAGCCGTCGGCCATCATGATCGCGACGGCGTCCCCGGAGAAGGCCGCCAGGCCGGCGCGCACCGCGTAGCCGAAGCCGTTGGGCGGCTGGTTGCGGATGCAGCGCACGCGACCGTCCTCGGCGGCGACGCGGCCGACGACCTCGCCGGTCCCGTCGCTGGAGTTGTCGTCGACGACGACGACCTCGTAGTCGATCTCGTGCTCGATCAGCCGCTGCGTCAGCGACCGCAGGGTCGGCTCGATCACCTCGGCCTCGTTGTGCGCCGGGATCACGACCGAGAGCTTCACGCGACCGGTGCGCTCCAGCGCTCGACGTTGAAGTCGTGGATCTCGCGCAGCACCGCGGGCACGTCGTACGTCAGCGACCAGTCGGGGTAGTCGGCCTCGAACGCGCCGAGGTCGGAGACCCACCAGCGGTGGTCGCCCATGCGCGCCTCGTCGCTGAGCGTCCACTGCAGCCGGCGTCCGGAGATCTGCTCGCTGAGTCTGATCGCCTCGATCATCGAGACGTTGCTGGCGCGCCCGCCGCCGAGGTTGTAGACCGCGGCCGAGCGCGGGTTCGCATGGAATGCCGCGAACGCGCGCACGACGTCGTCGCAGTGGATGTTGTCGCGCACCTGCTTGCCGTCGTACCCGAAGATCGTGTAGGGCGTGCCGGTGACGGTGCACTTCATCAGGTAGGCGAGGAAGCCGTGCAGCTGCGCGCCGGCGTGCTGCGGACCGGTCAGACAGCCGCCGCGGAAGCAGACCGTCGGCATCTCGAAGTAGCGCCCGTACTCCTGCACCAGCAGGTCGGCGGCGACCTTCGACGCCCCGAACAGCGAGTGCATCGAGCGGTCGATCGACATCGTCGTGTCGATCCCGCCGTGCCATCTGTGGTCCGCGGGCAGCTCCAGCCGCGTCTCCAGCTCGACGAGCGGGAGCTGGTTGGGCAGGTCGCCGTAGACCTTGTTCGTCGAGGTGAAGACGAAGGTCGCGTCGGGCTTGTGCTCGCGCGCGGCCTGCAGCAGGTTGAGCGTCCCGTTCGCGTTGACGGTGAAGTCGGTGTGCGGATCCGACGCGGCCCAGTCGTGCGACGGCTGCGCGGCCGTGTGCACGATCAGCTCGAGGTCGGCGGCGTGCTTGGCGAACAGCGCCTCGACGCCCTCGCGGTCGCGGATGTCGAGCTCGACGCTGCGAAACGTGTCGTAGGCGTCGGTCAGGCGCCGCGTGTTGCCGGCGGTCGACGCCTCCGGCCCGAAGAAACGGGCGCGCATGTCGTTCTCGACGCCGATGACGTCGTAGCCCGCCTCGGCGAAGTGACGCACCGACGCTGAGCCGATGAGTCCCCCCGAACCTGTGACGATCGCAACCGGCATCCCTGTCTCCTTACCTTAGACGGAGCGCGGAGCGAACCGCGTCCTCGTGCTCCGTGATCCAGCTCGCGATGTCCTCGAGCACCCTGCGGGCGTCGCGTTGCGGACGCCAGTCGGTCAGCTCGAACAGATGCGAGCAGTCCGACAGGTAGACCGGCACGTCGCCGGGACGGTCCTCGCCCGCCGCGCCGACCGGCAGCTCTCTGCCGGTGATCTCGCGGCACAGCGCGGTCGTCTCGGCGAGCGACAGCGAGCAGTCGCGCCCGCCGCCGACGTTGGCGGTGACGCCGTCCCAGCCCGCGGGGTCCAGCAGCTGGCGCTCGACGAGGTCGACGAGGTCGTCGACGTGCAGCAGGTCGCGGACCTGCTTGCCGCTGCCGCCGAAGCCGATGTAGGACAGCCTGCCGCCGAGCAGGTGCGCGAGCATCCAGTGCGTGAAGACGCCCTGGTCGACCTTGCCCATCTGCCACGGGCCGGCGATCACGCCGCAGCGGTCGATCGTCGCGCGCAGGCCGAAGGCATCGCGGTACTCGGCGATCAGCAGCTCGGCCGACAGCTTCGTCGTGCCGTAGAGCGTGCGCGCGCCCTCGAGCGGGAAGTCCTCGGCGATCCCGGCGGGCGAGGCGCCCGCGACGGGCTGCGCGGCGGCCAGCTCGAAGCGCGTCGCGGCCTCCTCCAGGACGAGCCGGTTCAGCGCCGCGACCGGGTACACGCGGCTGGTCGAGAGGAAGACGAACTGCGCGCCGTCGCGGCGCGCCAACTCCAGGCAGTGCCAGGCGCCGACGAGGTTCGCCTGCATCGCGTAGTCGGTCAGCCCGTCGCGGCCCGCCAGCGCGGACGGCTCGGCGGAGCACTCGACGACCGCGTCGACGCGCTCCAGCGCCTCCAGGTCGGCGCGCTCGCGCACGTCGCCGTGGACGAACGTGACGCCGGCGGCGCGCAGCCGCGGCAGGTTCAGCTCCGAGCCGCGGCGCTTGAGGTTGTCGAGCACGACGACCTCCCAGCCGGGGTGGCGGGCCGCGAGCGCCAGCGCGAGGCTGGAGCCGACGAAGCCCGCTCCGCCGGTGACGAGCACGCGGCGGGAAGCCTCGTCGCTGCGGATGTCGATGCTGTCCTGGGCCATCTCGAACGGCGCAGAGTAGTCGACGTCGGCGGACAGCTCGTTGCTCGTTGCCTATCCTCTGCGCCCCGGCGTGCCCGACCCAGCCCGATAGGAGCAGGACACTTGAACTTCCAGCGTCTGTACGAGTACCGCTTTCGCGACGTCGACCAGAGCGCACGGACAGACGTGTGGAAGGAGATCGCCGGCTTCGTCCACGAGCAGATGGGGTCGCCCGAGCGCGTGCTCGACCCCGCCGCCGGGCGCGGCGAGTTCATCAACGCGGTGCCGGCGCGCGAGCGCTGGGCGGTCGACCAGGTCGCCTACGCCGAGGGCACCTACGCCACCGGCGTCAGAGCGGTCGTCTCCGACATCTTCACGGCCGACCTGCCGCAGGAGCACTTCGACGGCGTCTGGGTCTCGAACTTCCTCGAGCACCTGCTGTCGCAGGAGGACTGCGCGAGATTCCTCGAGAAGATGCACGCGTCGATCAGACCCGGCGGGCGGATCGCGATCATGGGCCCGAACTTTCGCTACTGCTCGAAGGAGTACTTCGACATGGCGGACCACACGCTGATCTTCACCCACCGCGCGATCGCCGAGCACCTCTACGCGGCCGGCTTCGAGCCCGAGCGGATCGAGGCGCAGTTCCTGCCCTACTCGTTCACGGGCAAGCTGCCGCCGTCGCCGGCGCTGACGCGGCGCTACCTGCGCACGCCGGCCGCCTGGCGCGTGCTCGGCAAGCAGTTCTTCGTGATCGGCCGTCGCTGATCACGACGGCGGCCGTCTAGTCGCGGCAGGCGACCAGCGGCCGTGCCGGCACGACGCGCAGGCGCCAGACCTGCTGCGGCTGCGTGTCGCGCGGCAGCGCGACCTCTGTCACGACGCCCGGCGCCAGCGACGTGACCGGATCGGTCGGGAACTCGTCGCCGTAGCGGCGCAGCCACAGCGGCACGGCCGCCCCGCGCGCGGCGGGTCTGAACGTCAGCGTCTCGCCCGGTGCGGCGCTCAACTGCAGCGTCGCGCCGGCGGCGCTCGGGGTGAAGCGCACGCACGCGCCGCGGACTCTCGCGTCGCCGCCCGCGGCGTCGTCGACGGTCGGCGCCGTGCCGCCCGCGGACGCCCGCTCGCCGCGCGGCAGCGGTCTGATCCCGGCAGCCGCGACACCCGTCAGGGTCGCGTCGACGGAGGCGCGCGTCGCGGCCGTCGCCGTCAGCAGCTCGGCGGGGCTGAAGCCGGGCGAGGAGCCGATGTCGTCGACCGCGTCGAGGTACTCGCCGGAGACGATCTGCGGCGAGTAGCCGAGCACCGGCCGCAGGTCCGCGGGCGCGGTGCGACCGGCGACGTCGAGCGCGGTCACGGCCGCCTTGACCTGATCGGCGTAGCCGCGCCAGAGCCGCTGACCGTCGCGCAGCGCGCCGACGTTCGACAGCACCGCGGCGCCCGTCAGCACCAGCGCGGCGGCCGCGAGCCGCACGTCGCGGCGCGGCGGCCGCAGCGGCGCGACCGCCAGCACCAGCAGCAGCGCCGAGCCGGCGTAGAGGTAGCGACTGCCGGCAGGGTCGTTGAGCTGTCCGCGCGTGAGCGCCGTCAGGCCCCAGTTGACGAGCGCGACCGTCAGCAGCGCTGCGAAGCGCGGGCCCAGCTCGCGCGGGTCGAGTTGGGCGCGACGCGCGACCCACACCGCGAGGATCCCGAACAGCAGCAGCGGCGCACCCCAGTTGTACGTCAGGCCGCCGATCGCGGCGGCCGCGCCGGCAGCGGCGTCGGAGACGTACTGCGGCGCGTTGGCGAGGTTGGCCGCGGTCGCCTTCTCCTGGTCGCCGCCGTAGCCGACGTACCAGCAGAGGTACAGGAAGATCGGGATCCCGGCGACCCACAGCCGGCGCCAGTCGCGGCGCAGCAGCAACTCGACCGCCGCGCCGGCGAGGAACGCGACGCCGACGCCCGAGCAGGCGACCGAGGCGAACAGCGCGATCGCGGCGCCGACGTCGGATCGCCGCCCTTCCCGCCCCAGCAGCACCAGCCCCAGCAGCCCGAACGCGGTCGAGCCGACGAGCGTGATCTGGAACGCCCACAGCAGGTCCTCGTAGGCGGCGCCGAGGAACAGCAGCAGCACCATCGGCACGAGCGCCGCGACACCGCCGACATATCTGCGCGCGAGCACGAAGACCGACGCGCACGCGGTCACGTGCAGCGCGATCAGCACGACGAGGTACGGCAGGTAGCTGCTGAGCCCGAAGATCGCGAACAGCAGCTGGTAGATCACGACCGGCACGAGCGTCATGTGGCCGTTGTGGCTCTCCAGCAGCGCGTCGGCGCTGATTGCACGCCGCGTCTCGATGAAGCTCCAGTCGTCGGAGAAGAACGTCATGTGACGGCTGGCGTAGAGCAGGAACAGCGCACCGAGCGTCAGCAGCGCGACGGCGGCGAGCGTCGCGGCGTCCGGCCGCGGGGTCGTGCGGCGTGGCAGTGTCGGTGACGCGTCGGGCGAGGTCATGACGGCGCCGTAGTATTGCGGCTCGCGAAGACGCCCCCTCCCGCGCGGTCGCGCTGCGGCCTGGCACGCCGGCCGTCGCACGCGTGGCTGCTCGCCCGCCGCGAGCGTCTCTCGCTACCTTTCAGCGTTGATGTCGACGAATCGCGCAGTCGCGGCCGTGGCCGTGGACAACGTCTCCAAGTCCTTCCGCGTGCCGGCGGAACGTGTGCACACGCTCAAGGAGACGGCGTTGCATCCGCTGCGTCGTACGACGTACGAGGAGTTCGTCGCGCTGAAGGGCATCTCGTTCGACGTCGCTCACGGCGAGTTTCTCGGGATCGTCGGGCGCAACGGTTCGGGCAAGAGCACGTTGTTGAAGTGCATGGCCGGCATCTATCGCGTAGACACGGGCGGAATCTACGTCGACGGGCGCCTGTCGGCCTTCATCGAGCTGGGCGTCGGCTTCAACCCGGACCTGCCGGCGCGCGACAACGTGCTCATCAACGGCACGATGCTCGGCCTCTCCCCGCGCGAGGCGCGGCGCCGTTACGACAGCGTGATCGACTTCGCCGAGCTGCGCGAGTTCGAGCAGCTGAAGATCAAGAACTACTCCTCCGGCATGCTCGTGCGGCTCGCGTTCGCCGTGATGATCCACGTCGACGCGGAGATCCTGCTCGTCGACGAGGTGCTCGCGGTCGGCGACGCCGCCTTCCAGCAGAAGTGCTTCGACGAGTTCTACCGGCTGAAGGACGAGAACCGCACCGTGATCCTCGTGACGCACGACATGGGCGCCGTCGAGCGCTTCTGCGACCGCGCCGTGCTGTTCGACCACGGCGACATGGTCAGCGAGGGCGACCCGCACCGGGTCGGCGTCGAGTACCTCGAGCTGAACTTCGGCAAGCCCAAGCCGATCGTCGCCGCGGAGGGCGCCGACGGAATCGACGCCGATCGCTCGGGCGTGGGCGGCGCCGAGATCGTCGAGGCGTGGTTCGAGGACCAGCACGGCGCCAGAGCGTCGATGCTCGAGCTGGAGCACGGCTGCAGATTCGCCGCCCGCGTCCGCTTCAGCGAGGCGATCGACCATCCCGTCTTCGGCGTGACGCTCGAGAACGCCGCCCACGACAACGTCTTCAGCGCCTCGACGCAGTGGCAGGAGGCCGAGACCGGTCACTTCGCAGCCGGCGAGGAGGCGATCTTCCGCGTGCAGTTCATCAACGTGCTGGCCCCGGGCCGCTACGACGCGACACCGGTCGTCTCGCAGCGCGGCAGCGGGACCGCGGTGATGGACCGTCGCGAGCGCTTCATCTCGACCGTCGTGTCGGGCACGCACGCCTCCGGGGCGCTGCTGGAGCTGCCCTACGCCGCCGGCGTCGAGCGAACCACCGTCCAGCCGACCGCGGAGATCGAGTCATGAGCGTCGAGCTGCCGACGACCCCGCCGCCCGTCGCGGACAGAGAACCGCTGGCGCGTGGCGCCCGCATCTCCGGTCCGGTCGCGATAGGCGTCGATGCGAGACGGTTCTTCAACCTGACCTGGACGCTCGCGATCACCGAGTTCAAGTTGCGCTTCTTCGGCTCCGCGCTTGGCTACGTGTGGCAGTTGATGCGGCCGCTGATGCTGTTCGGCGTGTTGTACGTCGTCTTCACGCAGGTGCTGAAGTTCTCCAGCGACGCGGAGTTCTATCCCGTCGCGCTGCTGTCCGGCATCGTCATGTTCACGTTCCTGTCGGAGAGCACCACGACCGCGGTCACCAGCCTCGTCGACCGCGAGCCGCTCGTGCGCAAGGTCCAGTTCCCGCGCCTGGTGATCCCGCTGTCGGTCGCGACGACCGCGCTGCTGAACCTCGGGCTGAACCTGATCGTCGTGATCATCTTCCTGCTGATCTCCGGCGGCACGGTCCACTGGGGCTGGTTGGAGCTGCCGCTGCTGATGCTGCTGCTGACGCTGTTCGGAGCGAGCATCTGCACGCTGCTGTCCGCGCTCTATGTCCGCTACCGCGACATCAGACCGGTGTGGGACGTGATCATGCAGATGCTGTTCTACGCGACACCGATCTTCTACACGCTCGACGTCATCAACAACACGACGATCGAGCGGCTGATGCTCGTCAACCCGCTCGCGGTGATCATCCAGCAGTTCCGCCACGCTGTCATCGACCCGAGCCACCCGAGCGCCGCGACCGCCGCCGGCAGCTGGACCTTCCTGCTGATCCCCGCCGGCGTGCTGCTGCTGCTCGTCGTCGGCGCCTACCGCTACTTCAACCGCGAAGCCCCCCTGATCGCGGAAGACCTCTGAGCGAGCTGGCAACGGCCAGACGGTCAATCACTAGTCTCACGCCCGTGTCCGCCGATCCCGAACAGCAGTACTTCGTCAAGGGCCTGGACCCGATCCGTGACCTGTTGCACTGCCTGCCCGGCTTCGCGCCCGCCGTCGTGTTCGACGTCGGCGCCAACGTCGGGCAGTCCGCGGCCGTCTTCGCAGAAGCCTTCCCACAGTCGGAGATCCACTGCTTCGAGCCGGTCTCCAGCGTCTTCGCCGAGCTCGCGACGCGCTTCGCGGACACGCCGCGCGTCCACTGCACGCAGTGCGCGCTGGGCGCGACGAGCGGCCCGGCCTCGATCTCGCTCAGCGGCGGCTCGACGATGCATTCGCTCACGACGACGCAGCGCGCCGGCGGCGTCGCCGGCACCGAGCAGGTGGAAGTCCGCACGCTCGACGAGCTCTGCGGGGAGCGCGCAATCGCCCACATCGATCTGCTCAAGATCGACACCGAGGGCTTCGACCTCGAGGTCTTGCGCGGTGCCGCCGGCCTGCTGGCGGCGCAGCAGATCGACGTCGTGGGGGTCGAGGCGGGGATGAACCCCGAGAACGCGACCCACGTGCCGTTCGAGACGCTCAAGCGGCATCTGGAGGAACACGGGTACCGGCTGTTCGCGATCTACGAGCAGAAGGAGGAGTGGCCGACGGCAGAGCCGCACCTGCGCCGGACCAACCCGCTCTTCCTGTCGCGTCGCACGATCGACCGGTACCAGGGCCACTCGCCAGGATCGCCACCGTAGCCGTGCGCCTCGCGTTCGTGTGTCTGGACCCGACCGCAGGCCTCACGTCCGAACCGCTCCAAAGCGCGCTCGCGACGGCCGGCGCACTCGCTGCGGTGCACGAGGTGACGGCGATCGTGGGGCCGCAGGCCGGCGCGCAGCTGCTCAGCACGGATGACGTCGTCGCTGCGCGCGTCAGAGTCGTCGTCATCGCCCAACCCGCCGACGCCGGCAGCTTCACCTCGCTCGCGCACCGCCGCAGCGCGCTGGCGCTGGAGTCGCTGCGGACCGTGTACGGCGAGCGGGGACCCGACTACGTCGAGTTCGTCGACCGCGGTGGAGAGGCCGCGGTGACGGTTCAGGCGCGCTTCGCGCGGGACCCCTTCCTGACCACGACGCGCGTCGGCGTCCGCGCCTGGGGCACCGACGAGATGCTGCGAATCCTCGACGGTTGGCTGCCGGACGAGACCGAGACCAACCTGCTGCACAACCTCGAGCGCACGAGCCTCCGACATGCCGACGTGCGGCTCACGCCGACCGCAGAGGTCGACGCGACCTACGCGCACTTCGTCACCGAAGCGGACGGGCTCGCCGCAGCCTGGACGCTGCCGCCCGCGATCGCGGCGGCGACCGCTGCGAGAGCCGCGGCGGCGCCGCCGCGCCCGGCGCTTGGCGCGCGACCGCTCAGACTGCTGTTCGCGGCGCCGCTCGATCCGCGGCGTGGCCCGCAGGCACTGGTGGACGCGCTGCTCGGGCTCGTTCGGCACACCGATGCATGGCAGCTGACGATCTGCGGCGCCGATCGCGCGGCGGGCGGCCTCGCGACCTCGATCCGCGACCAGCTCGTGCTGACGGCGGCCGGCGACCCGCGCATCGTGTTCGCCGACGCCGGCAGCGATCTCGACCAACTGCTCGCCAGCCACGACATGCTCGTGCTGCCCGCGCGCTGGGAGTCCTGGTCCGCGGTCGGCGTGCACGCGCTGCTCGCCAACCGGCCGCTGCTTGCCACGCCGGTCGGCGGGCTGCACGCGCTGGCGGAGCCCGGCGTCTCGGGTTGGCTGACCGCCGATGGCTCGCCGCGGGCAATCGGCCAGGCCGTCGCGGCGGTGCTCGACGACCCGCAGGAGCTGACGGCGCTGATCGCCGCCGAAGGACCGCGCAAGCACGGCCGTCGCGTCGCGGACGAGCGCGCCGTGGTCGACGGATATGCGGAGCTGCTCGCGGCACTCCCCGCGCGGCGTCGCGTCGCGCCACCGCGGCCGCGTCCACCGCTCGTCAGCGTGGTGATCCCGTACTTCCGGCTGTCGGCATTCGTCGAGCGCGCGATCGCTTCGGCGTTCGCGCAGACGCACCCGGCGATCGAGGTGATCGTCGTCGACGACGGCTCCGGCGAGCCCGCTGACGCGATCCTCCCTCAGCTCGCCGAGCGCTGGCCGCTGACGCTGCTGACGCAGGTGAACCAGGGCGTCGGCGCGGCGCGCAACCTCGGGATCGCCCAGTGCGCGGGTCGCTACGTGCTTCCGCTCGACGCCGACAACGAGCTCTGCGCGAGCTTCGTCGAGCGTGCCGTCGAGCTGCTCGAGGCCGAGCCCCAGCTGGCCTACGCGACCTCCTGGTCGACCTTCGTCGACGAGGCGGGCGTGCCCCTGGGCGACGGTCACGTCGGCTACAGCCCACCGGGCGGTCACGGCATCGAGTTCGACCGTCGCAACATCGCCGGCGATGCCGCGGCGCTGATCCGCCGGCGCGTCTTCGAACTCGGCTTCCGCTACCGCACCGACCTCGTCAGCCTCGAGGACTGGATGCTGTACCGCGAGCTTCACGACGCCGGGCATGACGGAGCGGTGATCCCGGCGCCGCTCGTCTCCTATCGCGTCCGCACGACGTCGAAGCTGCGCACGATGGGCATCCCGCACATGGAGCGTCTGGAGGGTGAGCTGCGCGCCCGACAACGCGAACGGAGCGTCGAGTGGACGTGAGCAGAGATCGGCGGGCCTTCGCGCCCTTCGCCGCCGGGCTGGTCGACGCGGCGCTCGTCCAGCGCCACGCGTTCGCCGGCGACCTGCTGGCGCAGCGGCGCGTGGTCCTCGCGGGCGATCGCAGCGGAGCGGGCGCTGAGACGCTGCGCAGCCACGGGTGCACCGACCTGCTCGTCGTCGACGATCTCGCGACGCTGCTGACCGACGGCGTCGGGGCAGAGTGGGACGCGATCGTCTGGCTCGACGACGTCGATGACCTCGGCGACGCGACCCGACGCGAGTCGCTGCTCGACGCGCTGACGCGCGAAGCCGCCCGCGGGATCGCGGTCGTCGTCTCGCTGCCCGGCGCGGAGGGCCTCGCGACCGCGCAGGGGACGACCGGCGGCGCGACCTACGAGGACGTCCTCGCGGCATCCGCGCGCTTCCCCGGCGCCGTCCTGCTGCTGCAGGCAGCCGCTGAAGGGTCGTTGCTGCGACGAGCCGACGCCGCCCCGCAGCAGCCGCTCGCGACCGAGTTGGTGCTCCCCGACAGGCTCGAACCCGAGCACGCCGAGCACTTCATGATCGTCGCGGGCCTCGCCGACGCGGTCGCACGGCTGCCCGACAGCGCGACCCTGCGCGCTGCAGTCGCGCCGGTCTTCGTGCGGCGGATTCGCTCGCTCGAAGCTGCCAACGCGAATCTGCTGGAGACGAACGCACGCCTCGGGCGGGGCGCGCAGAGCCACAGCGGCCCGGGCGCGATCACGATCTTGACGCAGCTGCGGGCGGCGACGGAGCGCGCCGAAGCGGTGACCGCCGCCGCGCAGGAGCAAGCCACCGCCGCCACGCTCCGGAGCGAGCAGCTGGAGGCACGCGCCGTCGTCGGCGAGCAGCACGCGCAGGCGCAGACGGAGCGCGCGGTCGCAGCCGAGCGGCGCGTGGTCGAGCTAGAGCTGCGGGCAGCCGACGCCGAGCGGCGCGTCTACGAGCTGGAGGCCCGAGCGGGTGCGGCCGAGCATCGGGGCGCGGAGCTCGAGGCCCAGCTGTCCGAGCTCAGAAATCGGCGGTCGCTGCGTGCGGCCGACCGCCTGAAGCGTCTGCTGCGTCAGCGGCGACGCGCCAGCTGATCCGCGCTTCGCTGCACCAGGTGCGCGAGGCTTGTTCTGACATGCGCCGGGGCCCACCTGCCGTCACTCCGGCGACAGGTCGCCTACGATGCCGGGGCATGGAAGGTGGCACTCCCCTTTCCGGTCGCGAGCCGGAGCCCCTCACGGCATCTCCCTATCTGACGATGGCGATCGACCGGGTCGCGGCCGCAGCCGGCATCGAACCCGACGACGTCATCGTGCTGCACGGCGGCGACGGGTGGGAGCGCGCCGAACGCGCCCGGGTCGTGTTCGCGGTCGACCTCGACCCCGCCGGCTCGTCGCTCGACGCGATCGCCGCCGCCCGCCGCGGCGCCGAGGCCGCCGGGTGGACGACCGCGTACGCGGGGCTCGTGCACCCCGACACCAGCGGCGACCACGCGACGCACACCGAGGGTGCGCTCGTGATCGCGTGCAGAGCCGACGACGAGCTGGTGCAACTGCTCGACAACGGCCCGCTCAGCCTCGCGCTCGATCCGGCGATCGCCGGATCGCCGGCGACGACCCGACCGGCGCGCGTGCTGATCGCCTCCTACGAGATCACCGGCCCGACCGGCAACGGGGGCATCGGGACCGCATATCACTCGCTCGCGCACGTGCTCGCCGCCGCCGGCAACGACGTGACGCTGCTGTTCACCGGCTGGATGGCCCCCGAGGCCGCCACGGGCGAGCCGGAGTGGAAGCGCAGATTCGCAGCGCGCGGGATCGACTTCTCGATCCTCGGCACGCCGTGGGACACGCCCGTGCGCAGCCCGCACCACGCCGTGCGGCGCGCGTACGAGTTCCACCGCTGGCTGCTGGAGGCCCACGCCGCGCATCCGTTCGACGTGGTGCACCTGCCGGAGACGCTCGGCCACGGCGCGTTCGCGATGACCGCGAAGGCGCTCGGGCTCGCCTACGAGGGGGTCGAGTTCGTGATCGGTACGCACTCCTCCACACGCTGGGTCGCCGAGTGCAACCGCGAGGGGATCGAGGACGTCGACCTGCTCGTGACCGAGCGGCTGGAGCGGCTCAGCGTCGCGCGCGCCGACGTCGTGATGAGCCCGAGCGCGTATCTGCTCGACTACATGCGCGCCCGCGGCTGGACGATGCCCGAGCGCACGTTCGTGCAGCCCTACGCGCGGCCGCAGTCGGTCCGTCAGATGGCAGCCGACAGCGAGCGGCGGGCGAGCGGACCGGCGCCGACCGAGCTGGTCTTCTTCGGGCGCCTGGAGACGCGCAAGGGGCTGGAGGCGTTCTGCGACGCCGTCGACCTGCTCGTCGGCGACGGCGCCGACTGCCCCTTCGACAGCGTCACGTTCGTCGGCCGCCCCGAGCGCGTGATGGGCGAGGACGCGACCGCCTTCGTGACGCGTCGCGCCTCCGCCTGGGACCTGACCTGGAAGATCCTGCCCGACCTCGGACACGACGAGGCGATCGCGTACCTGCGCGAGACCCCGTGCGTCGTCGCGATCCCGTCGCTGGTCGACAACTCGCCGAACACGGTCTACGAGGCGGTCGCGCTCGGGGTCCCGTTCATCGCGTCGCGCTCAGGCGGGACCGCCGAGATCATCGCCGCCGAGGACCTCGCCGTCTCGACGTTCGACGGCTGGAGCAACGCGACCGCGCTGGAACCGCCGACGTTCGCCGACGCGGAGGAGCCGTTCGACGCCGCGGCGCTCGCCGCGGCGCTGCGCGCGAAGGCCGCCGACCACGAGGCGAGCGTCTCGCCCGCCGTCTCCGACGTCGCCTGCGACCGCGTCTACGACCACTGGCACCGCGCGATCGCGAGTCGCCCGCGGGTGACCGCGCCCGCCTCGTCGGGGCTGCCGACCGCCGCCGTCTGCATCGTCGACGCGGAGGGCGACGACGTGCGCCGCATCGGCGCGGCGCTGGCTGCGGGGACGCGGCAGCCCGCGCAGATCGTCGCCATGCTCGCCGAGTCCGTCGGCAGCGACGCCGACGCGGCCGAGGAGCTGCCCGCGGGCATCGAGCTCGTGCGCGCGTCCGGACGCGGCGAGGGCGTCGCGCGACGCGCGCTGACGGAGCGGCTCGACGCCGACGTGCTGATCGTGCTGCGCGGCCGCGAGCAACCGGACGCGACGCTCGTCGAGCGCGTCTGCGCGGCGTTCGCGGCCGGCGATGCGGACGTGCTCTCGATGATCTGCCGCGATGCGGACGCCGAGCGCAGAACCGGCGTCCCGGAGTCGCTGCGAAACACCAGCGCCTCGCCCGACCTGCGCGCGTTCGTGCCGATCGCGGGCCCGCCGGTCGCCGCAGCGATCTATCCCGCGCTGGCGATCGGTCCGTACGCGATCCGGCTCACGGCGCTCGTCCGTGCCGGCGGCTATGCGGCCGACACGTGGGGCGAGACGATCGACCACGAGCTGCTGGCGCGCCTCGCCCTCGACGGCGTGCGCTTCGACGTCCACCCGGATCCGCTCGCGGCGACCGTCCGCGACGACGCCTGGTCGGAGGTGCGCAGCCGCTTCCTCGGCTCCAGCGCGATACCGACGCCGGAGGGCGAGGCGCAGATCCGCCGGCTGCGGCCGTTCCGGCGGGCGCTCGGAGACGACCTGCGCGACCTGCCGGCGCTGTTGGCGGGAGCGCAGCGGGCGTTCAACGGCGAAGCCGGCGTTCGCGAGCAGCTGGTGCTCCAGTACGAGGAGCGGCTCGCGGAGTTCGCGAAGCTGGTCGACGTCTACGAGGGCAACCTGGCGGAGCATCGCTACCTGATCGCGCTCTACGAGCGTCAGAAGGAGGAGATGCGGGTCGCGCTCGCAGGCCGCGGGACGCCCGCGCGCGCCGCGCGCACGCGCCTGGCGACGCAGCGGCTGAGGCGCGCGGCGCGCGGACCGGTCAGCGGATGGCCCGCTCGCGGAGCGCGCTTCGCGCGCTGGCGCCTGGAGCTGGTGCGCCGGAAGCTGAGATGAGTTGGGACGAGCCGCTCACGATCGCCGAGCGGCTCGCCGCCAGCCTCGGCGCCGAGGTGTGCCGCTGGCCGGCACGCGCTTCCACAGGCGCCGTCCTGCTGATGCAGGCAGAGCAGCTCGACGACGTGCCGGCGGTGCGACTGAGAAGTGCTGCCGCGGCAGTGGTCACCGGAGCGTCCGCGGACGCGTCCAGCGCAGCGCTTGTCGCGCTCGCCGAGCGTGTCGAGTCACGCGGCCTCAGCGTGGCGCTGGCGACCTTCGCCGCCAGCGCGTCGGCGGAGGTGCCGCTCGTCGTCGCGACAGCCGCGGGCGACGCGCGCGTGGCCGAACTGCTCGCGGCGGGGCCGCATGCGCTCACGCTCGACGCGGCTGTCGGCGCCGCGAGCGCGTCCGCAGACGATCCGGCCGCGCGCGTCTGCGTCGTCAGCTTCGAGGCCTCCGGGATGACCGGCGGCGGCATCGGGACCGCCAGCAGCTCGCTCGCCGAGACGCTCGCACGCGCCGGTCACGATGTGACGCTGCTGTTCAGCGGCTGGCAGGAGGCCGGCGCGGAGGATGCCAACGCGCGCTGGGCCGAGCACTACGCGCAGCGCGACGTGCACCTGGAGATCTTGCGTCCGCCCGGCGGCGGATCGGTCAAGAACCCGCACTTCCCCGCCCGCTCGGCCTACGAGGTCTACTGCTGGCTGCGCGCGCAGCAGCCGTTCGACGTCGTCCACCTGCCCGAGAACATGGGACACGGCGCGTACGCCCAGCTGGCCAAGCGCCACGGCGCGGCGTTCGCGCGCACGACGTTCGTGGTCGGCACGCACGGACCGACGCGCTGGGCCGCGGAGGCGAACCGCGTCGCGCTGACGCGCGAGGAGTTCCTCGTCAACGAGCAGCTGGAGCGGATCAGCGTCGAGCTGGCCGACGTCCTGCTCGGGCCCAGCCGCTATCTGCACGGGTACATGCGCGAGCGCGGATGGGCGCTGCCCGAGCGCGTCCACGTGCAGCCGTACGCGACGCCGAGCGCCGTGCGGCCGGGTGCGGCGACCGTGCCGCGGTCGGTGCGCGCGCGCCGCGAGACCGCCGTCGGCGTCGTCGCGCCCGGGCACGCCGCCGTCGGCGACGCGCTCGCGCTGCCGGACGAGCTGGTCTTCTTCGGCCGGATCGAGACGCGCAAGGGCGTCGTGACGCTGTGCGACGCGCTCGACCTGCTGGCCGCGCACGACGAGCTGCCGGCGTTCTCCGTCACGTTCCTCGGCCCGGTCTCCGAGGTGCTGGGGCAGTCCGCCGACGCCTACATCGCGGCGCGGGCTGCGCAGTGGCCGTGGGGCTGGAGGATCGTCAGCGATCGCGACCAGCGCGGCGCGGCCGAGTACCTGGCGCGGCCAGGCGTGATGGCGGTCATGCCCTCGACGGTCGACAACGCGCCCAACACGGTCAGCGAGGCGATCGCGCTCGGCGTGCCGTTCGTCGCCGCGCGCGCCGGCGGCACCGGCGAGCTGATCGCCGCCGAGCAGCGCGACGACCACATGTTCGGCGCGACCGGCGACGGCCCGCCGCTGCCAGTCCCGCTCACGCAGCCGACGCCGATGGTCGATCCGGCCCCGCTCGCCGCGCTGCTGCTGCGCCGCCTGACGACAGCGGTCACGCCCGCGCGACCGCCCGCCACGCTGGAGGCGGTCGACGCCGCCTACGACCGCTGGCACCGCGCCGTCGCGCGCACGAACCGCGAGGCGGGTGCGACCAGCGCCGACGGGAGCGACAGCGCGGGCGCGGCCGGTCCTGACGCGGCAGGAACGGGCGCGCGCGCAGCCAGCGTTCCTGACGCGCCGAGCGCAGGCGCCGACAGCGAGAACGGCGCGCTGCCGACGCTCGCCGTCTGCGTCCTGTTCGACGGCGACGAGGCCCTGCTGAGGGGGCAGCTGGAGTCGCTGACCGGGATCGACGGCGTCGACGTGGTCGTCGCCGACCTGCGTCCTGCGGACGCCACGCGCCTCCCGGCCGTCGTGGGCGACACCACGGTGGTGCGCCCGGCCCGCGCCGGCCATGCCGCCGACGCACGCGCCGCCGCGCTCGCGGCCAGCGACGCGCCGCTCGTCGCGTTCGTCCCGGCCGACGACGTCCCGCTGCCGCGCTTCGCCGGCGAGTTGCGGCGCGCCGCGGCCGCCACGTCGGCCGACGTGTACGCCTGCGCGGTGCTCGACGGACTCGGCAGCCGGGACGCTACCGCCGCGGACGCCGCCTTCCACGCCTTCGTTCCGCTCCCCGGTCCCCCGCTCGCGGGGCTCGGTGGGGCCGTCTTCACGGCCGGGCCGTACGCGATCCGGCGCGCCGCGCTGGATCGGCTCGGGGGATTTGCCGCCGACGCGGCTGCGCAGGAGGCGGACGACGAGCTGCTCAACCGCGCCGCTGCGGCCGGGCTGCGGCTCGAGGTGCTGCCGGAGCCGCTCGCGCTCAAGCGCCGGGCCGGGCTGTGGGTGAACCTGCGCGCGCAGTGGCCGCGCGTGACGATCGAGCCGCCGTACGACGCGGAGCAGTGGCTGCGCGTCGAGCGCCCGTTCGCGGACGCGGCGGGCGACCTTCCCGGGCTGCTGCGCGGAGCCCGCAGCGATGTGCTGCGCCTGCAGGCGGTCGTCGAGGATCAGCGCGACGCGTACGAGCGGCGCGTCGCCGAGCAGCGCGTCTGGATCGACGGCCTCGAGGTGCGCGCCGCGCAGTCGCGCGAGCGCGAGGAGGCGATGGACGCCGAGATCCGCAGCTTGCGGGCGCTCAACGCGGAGTTGTCGCAGAGCGCCGCCCAGATCGCCATGCGCACCTTGCTGAAGGCCGGCAAGCGCGTTCAGCAGCGCCTCAGACGCTAGCGCGTCGCGCCGGCGGCGCCGACGCCGGTGACGCGCTCGGTCCCGAACGCCCGCAGGTCAAGCAGCAGGTCGTGCACGAGCCGCGGGTAGACCTTCGAGGCGCGGAAGCTCTCGGCCTTCATGCGGCCGCGCACACGCACGCGGTGGTGGGCGTCGGGCGAGCGCTGCAGCAGTTCGATGCGGTTGTGCAGCTCGCCCGCCGTGCCGATCTCGAGGAAGTCGATCCCCGGCTCCAGCCCGTGCAGCGGGTGCAGCGGCTCGCTCAGCACGAGGTGGCCGGCCGCGAGGTGCAGCGAGACGCGGTTCTCGAACGACGGGTACGGCTCGTTGTGGAGGTTGATCCCGACGTGGTGCTCGCGCATCAGCGCGTCGAGCCGCTCGGCGTCGACGCCGAAGGCGAGGTGCAGCACGTCGAAGCTGTGCTTGGAGGGGATCAGCAGCTGCTCGCGATGGTCGGTCGAGCGGCCGACGAACATCACGCGCGGGCGCCCGCGGATCTCGCGCACGTCGGCGTAGAAGCGGTCGTCGACCGGCAGCGGCAGCGAGCGCCAGACCGGCAGCACCTCCTCCGCCGCCTCGACGATGTTCGGGTCGAACGCGACGATCCGGTCGAAGTTGGAGCGGTCCACCTTGCGCAGCGAGGCGAGCCGTATCTCGAGGTCGTCGTGCGCGGCGCCGTTGCCGCGCGGCAGCGGCTCGGTCAGGAACCCGAGCGTCGCCGCGTCCAGCTCGGCGAAGGCGCCCGTCGGCACGATCTCGGGCCGGAAGACGAGCACGACGTGCGGCTTGTAGGCGTGCAGCTCTCCCAGCAGGCGCCCCAGCTCGGCGCCCTCGCGGAACTCGACGAAGCGCGTCGCCAGCTGCGGCGTGTCGTGCATCAGCGCGCACGCCTCGAAGAAGGTGCCCTGGCCGACGAACGCGAGCCGCAGCGGCTCGTGCTCGGCCGGCACCGCGTACGGCTGCCCGGAGCGGGCGAACGCGGGGTTCACGAACGGCGGGCGGGTCGCGTGCGCATGGCCGTGGATGGTACGGGCGCGGCCAGCGTCACGCGGCCAGCCGCAGCGACGGGTAGCCTTCCGCGGCGAGCAGGAGGCTTCCGCAATGCCCGACTGGCAAGAACGCATCACCGACGACACCCGCCCCGCGGTCCGTGCCGAGCACGAGCTGCGCTACGCGCTCGCCGCGCCGCTGATCCGCGCCAGCGCGCGCTGGTGCGACCTCGGCTGCGGCACCGGCCTCGGCGCCGTCGCCGCGCTCGGCGACGCCGCCTACGACGGCAGCGCGCTGCTGGTCGACCGCGAGCAGGCGGTCGCGGACCGCGCGGCCGCCGCCGTGCAGGCGCGCGAGACGGTCGCGCTCGTCGCCGACCTGTCGGACCAGGCGGGGGTGAGCCGCGTGCGCGAGGCGCTCGCGACGCCGCCGAAGACGTCGGCGAGAGCGAGAAGAGCCGCGGCCGGATCGGGGCCCGGCGTGAGCCTGCTCGTCACCTGCTTCGAGACGATCGAGCACCTGTCGGACTTCGCGCCGCTCGTGGCGCTGCTGGTGGAGCTGGCGGCGCGACCGGCGACGACGGTCCTGCTCAGCGTCCCCAACGACGCCTTCTGGAGCGTCGAGAACCCGCATCACCAGACGACCTGGGGCGAGGGCGCCGTGCGGGAGCTGCGCACGCTGCTGCCGGCCGACCACGTCATGCTGCATCAGGTCGCGCTGCAGGGCTCGGCGATCGTCGTCGCCGGCACGTCGGCCGACGTGGCTGCCGAGGTCGCGCTCGCGCCCGCGGTCCCCTCGCACGTGCTGCTCGCCTTCGGCGCGGGCGCCGGGCAGCTGGGCGGGCCTGCGACGCGCGTCGTGCAGGCCGACGTCGAGGCGCAGCGCCGCTGGGAGCGCCAGCGCGAGAGCGACCTGCTGTTCTACGAGACGTCGGTGCGGGCGCTCGAGCAGCGCCTGGCCGCAGCAGGGGCGTCCGCCGGCGCGGCGCCGCAGGACGGCGACGCCGACAGCGCGCCCGCTGCGAACGGCCACGCGTGAAGATCGCCTTCCTGCTCAACGACCTGCAGCTGTCCGGCGGCGTCGGCGTCGTCGTGCAGCACGCGCGTGCGCTGGCGCTCAGACACGGGCACGACGTCACGCTCGTGCTCGTGCGCGAGCAGGAGGCGGCGCCGTGGGAGTTCGAGGGGCTGGCGCACCTGCACGTGGAGGGGCTCGACGACGCCCGCGGCGAGCACTTCGACCTCGCGATCGCGACCTGGTGGGAGACGACCTACTCGCTGTTCGAGCTGGAGGCGGACCGCTACGTCCACTTCCTGCAGAGCTTCGAGGACCGCTTCTACGACCGCGACAGCGCCGAGCGCCCGGCTGCCGCGATGACGCTCGACCTGCCGCTGACGTTCGTCACCGAGGCGAGCTGGATCGCCGAGACGCTCGCCCAGATCCGGCCCGACGCGCCGCGCTTCCTCGTGCGCAACGGGATCGACAAGGACGTCTTCGCGTCCCCGGCCGCGCCGCAGGTGCGGCTCGGCGAGCCGCTGCGAATCGTCGTCGAGGGCAACCCCGACGTCTGGTTCAAGGGCGTCCACGAGGCGATCGGCGTCGTCGGCCTGATGCGCGAGCAGCGCCACCTGACGGTCGTCACCGGCGACCACACGAAGATCAGACCCGGCACCGCCGACGCCGTCGTCGGGCCGCTGACGCAGCGCGAGATGGCCGCGCTGTACGGCGCCAGCGACGTCGTGCTGAAGCTGTCGCGCGTGGAGGGGATGTTCGGGCCGCCGCTGGAGGGCTTCCACATGGGCGCGACCTGCGTGGTGGCGCCCGTCACCGGCTACGACGAGTACATCGTCCACGGCTGGAACGGGCTCGTCGTCGACTGGGACGACGCGGGCGGCGCGGCGCGCGCGCTCGACCTGCTCGCGCGCGACCGGCGGCTGCTGACCTTCCTGCGCTCCAACGCGCTGGAGACCGCGCGCGCCTGGCCGACCTGGGAGCAGTCGGCGACGTTCATGGCCGCGGCGCTGGAGACGATCCGCCGCGATCCGCCGCCGCCCGCCTACGCGGGCGCGCGCCAGCTCGCCGCCGACAGCCGCCTCGCGCTCGAGACGCACCGCCTGCGGCTGCACGAGCGCAACGAGTACAGACGGCTCGCGAAGCCGATGCTGCGGATCAAGCGGACCTCGGCCTGGCGCCGGCTGAAGGTGCTGCGCGAGCATCCCGCGATGCAGCCGGTGTGGGTGCTGTTGCGGCCGCTGACACGCAAGCTGCGGGCGAAGCTGAGCGGCTGAGCGATGGCGCGGCACCCGCGGATCGATCGCGCCGTGCGGCAGCTGCGCGCGAGCGCCCCGCAGGTCGACCGCGCGGTGCGCCGCGTGCGTGACACCGTCGCGCCCGTCGATCGCGCCCTGCAGCGCCTTGGCGGCGGCGCGACGCCGGTCGACGATTCGCCGTTCACCGCCTACGCGGCGGTTGCCGAGCTGGCGCGCCGCGGGCCAGCGCCGTTGGTGCCGCGCGCCGATCGCGACGCGGCGCGCAACACGCCGGACGCGGATCGCGACGCGGCGCGCGCCGACCGCGACGCGGCGCGCGGAGGAGCGACCTCCGACGCTGCCGCCGCCCTCGACGTCGCGGTCGTGATCCCGTGGTTTCCGCCCGGTTCCGGCGGCCACGCGACGATCTTCAACCTCGTGCGCCAGCTGGAGGCGCGCGGCCACCGCTGCTCGATCTGGCTCGACGACCCGACCGGCCGTCACGCGGCGCTCGCCGACGACGAGGCGCTCGCGCAGCGGATCGAGGAGCAGTTCGGCGGCTGCTCCGGGCCGGTCCACAGAGGCTTCTCGCAGTGGTCGGGCGCCGACGTCGCGCTCGCGACGAGCTGGACGACGGCCTACCGCGTGCAGCTGCTGCCGGGTTGTCGCGCGCGCGCGTATCTGGTGCAGGACCACGAGCCCGAGTTCCACCCGACCTCGGCCGAGTCGGAGTGGGCCGCGGCCACCTATCGCGCCGGGCTGCACTGCATCGCCGCCAGCCGTTGGCTCGCCGAGCTGCTGCGTGAGCGCTACGGCGCCGTCGCGACGCACTTCGACCTCGGGATCGACCACGACCGCTACAGCCCCCGCCCGCAGACGCCGCGCCGCGACGGGCGCGTGCTGTTCTACGCGCGTCCGAGCACCGACCGCCGCGCCGTCCCGCTCGGGCTGTTCGCGCTCGCGGAGCTGCGCCGCCGCCGTCCTCAGGTCGAGCTGGCGCTGTTCGGCGCGCCGAAGCCGGTCGCGACGCCGTTTCCGTGCGAGCAGCTGGGGCTGCTGACGCCGGCCCAGCTCGCCGACGCCTACCGCGGCGCGACCGCCGGGATGGTGCTGTCGCTGACGAACCCGTCGCTGGTGCCGCAGGAGATGCTCGCGTGCGGGCTGCCGTGCGTCGACGTCGAGCGGCCGAGCACGCGCTCGGAGTGGGGCTCCAGCGGCGGCGTCGAACTGGCGGCGTTCGACCCGCAGGCGATCGCGGGCGCGCTGGAGCGGCTGCTGGACGACCGCGCGCTGCACGCGCAGCGCAGCGCAGCCGGGCTGGAGTGGGCGCGCGAGCGGACCTGGCCGCGCGCCGCCGAGCAGGTCGAAGCGGGCCTGCGCGCCGCGCTCGGCGCAGGCTAGCCCTCGTCGTCGCGCAGCGCGCGGTCGAGCGCCAGCACCGCGCCGGCGGGGACGCCGACGACGACGAGCGCGAGCAGCAGCCACAGCATCCAGCCCGACAGCAGCGACGGGCGGAAGACCTCGATCCGGTCGGCGAGCGTGCTGACGCGGTCGGCGAGGCTGGCCGGTCTCGCCTCGGCGAAGCGGATCGCCGGGTTGGCGGCCTGCCGCACCCCGTCGATGCGCGTCGTCGAGCGCGTCTTGGCGCGGTCGGCGGTGCCGTACAGCGCGACTCTTCTGCTGCCCTCGTTGGCGAGGCAGATGACGACCTCGACCGGGGCCGCGGGCGGCGTGACCGGGATCGCGAGCAGCTCGTTGTCGCCGTAGCCGGAGGCGGGGATCGCGACCGTCTGGCGGTAGCCGTCGCCGGTCAGCGTCAGCCGCAGCGGCTGGGCCGGGCGCCCGTAGGTGCCGACGCGCAGCTGCGCGACCTCGCTGTGCGGATCGACGACCGCCTCGTCGAGGCAGGCGCGCTGACCGCCTCTCAGCCCGACGAGCGTGACGGCGGCGACCGCGTCGGGCTGCGGGAAGGTCCCGTACAGCTGCCGGTCCTCGGTCGCGAACGGGAGCAGCAGCAGGACCGCGATCAGCACGAGGCCCAGCAGCCCCGCCAGCAGCGCCGCGCGCCTAGCCATAGAAGCGCACCACCACGGCTCCGAGCGCGGCGAACTGCAACAGCACCGCGAGCGACAGCGCCGCCGACGTCGCGACCGCGCCGGCGGTGCGCGGCAGCGCACGCACGACGGTCGCGACCGCGAGCCCCATCAGCGCGATCAGCGGCAGCAGATAGCGGCCGGTCAGGACGGGGTCGAGCGGGTTCGTGCGCAGCGCGCGGTACGCCAGCACGTGGTTGACCCCGAGGTAGAAGAGGAGCGCGAAGCCGAGCACCGCGACGACGTCGAGGTTTGCGCGCACGCTGCGGCGCTGCACCACGAGCGAGGCGAGGAACAGCACGAGCCCGACCCGCACGCCGGTCCAGATCAGGTCGAGCACGTCGCGCGAGAGGACCGTGTCGAGCTGGGCGTAGGTGCCGAAGAAGCGCTCGACGAACGCCTGACGAGCGCCGTAGTCGGGCCGGATCGAGGGATCCATGAAGCCCAGCTTCGGCAGGTAGAACTGCCACAGGTAGGAGCCGAACTGGCGCATGGCGCCGGGCGACGGGCTGCCGGCCGCCAGCACGGTCAGCACGGCGACCCCCAGAATCCCGAGCGCCCACGACGCGAGCTTCATACGTCGCGCCGCGCGCGGCGTGTGCGGGCCGGTCGAGCGCCAGGCGGCGATCGCGATCGCCAGCAGCCCCGCGCCGCAGATCGACAGCCCGCGCGGATGCGTCGCCGCGCACGCGACCGCGACCGCGACCATCCACGCGACGCGTCCGCGCGTCAGCCCGTGCCGCAGCAGCACGACCGACAGGTACAGCACCGCCGACCCCAGCAGCGCCAGCATCGCGTCGGGGTTGACGACCGACGACAGGTGCACGAGCTGCGCGTCGAGCGCCACGACGCCCGCGGCCGTCACCTGCAGCCAGCGTCTGCGGCGGAACACCTCCCCCGCGATCAGCCATGCGAAGACGACCGTGCCGAGCAGCAGCGGGATCCCGAACAGGCGCACCGCCAGCTCGCGCGTCCAGATCGACGCACCCGACGTGATCGCATACGGGACGGACGCATAGAGGTAGTAGAGCGGCGGGTTGCGCATCGCCGGCAGATAGCCGCCGTTGGACTTCGCGATGTCCGGCAGCGTGCTGTTGAGGTCGCGCCAGATGTCCTCGTCGACCGCGGTCCAGTTGGCGCGATCGGCGAGGTTGCCGACCAGCGCCGTGTCGCCGGACTCGCCCAGCGCGACGCCCAGTTCGGTCCCGACGCCTTGTCTGGCACCGGGCGCGAGCGTGCCGGTCGGCTTCCACGGGATCGTGCGCTTCTCGACGATCTGCTGCGTGTAGTTGAAGTGGCTCTCTTCGTCCGGGCCCTGGAACGGCGGCAGCAGGATCGCCCACGCGAACGCGAGCACCGTCGTCATCGCGAGCAGGATCCAGAGCGCGGATGGGATCGCGGCCATCCGCGTACGCGCATGGCGCATCATCGGTGCGCCAGGGTAGCGGGCACGCGAGACGTGCTCACCGGGCGCCGCGGCGCGAGCCGCGCAGCGCCGCCAGCACGCCGCAGCGGTACGCGTCCAGCAGCGGGCCGACCCGGCGCGCCAGCGGCGAGGCGAACAGTGGCGTGTCGAGCCGCGCCGTCATCTGCTGCAGCAGGCGCTCGTCGCCGACGGCGCGCAGCGCCTGCACGCTGCTGCGGTGACGCCGCAACGCCCGCGCCCCGCGCGCGAGCGAAGCCCACGAGCGCAGCTTCTCGCGCCACCAGCCGTCACGCAGCGACAGCGCGACGATCCCCGCCTCGGCGGCGAGCAGCAGCGGCGTCAGCAGCAGCAGCGTGCGCAGCTCGTAGTTCGACAGCACCGTCCACCAGCGGTTGCGCTCCAGCCAATACCACTTGCTGGAGCCCTTCTCGAACGTGTAGTCGTGCTCGACGACCGCCTCCGGGACGAAGCGCACGCGCCAGCCGGCCAGCCGCGCGCGCCAGCAGATGTCGGTGTCGTCCTGGTACATGAAGTAGCTCGGCTCGAAGCCGCCGAGCGTCTCGAAGGCGCTTCTGCGGACCATCAGCGCCGCGCCCGAGACGGCGGCGACGTCGCGCGGGGCGCCGTGCTCGCGCGCCTCCTCGAAGCGACCCGACCAGCACAGCCCGGTCAGGTGGATCGGGTTGTCGCCCGCGTTGACGCGCTCCCAGCCGGGCAGCAGCACCTGCGCGCCGACGACCGCGACGTCGTCGGGCTCGCCCGCCGCGCACAACTCCCGCAGGCACTGCGGATCCGCCGTCGCG
The DNA here is from genome assembly GCF_030646165.1 of Conexibacter sp. CPCC 206217. Classification (GTDB taxonomy): domain Bacteria; phylum Actinomycetota; class Thermoleophilia; order Solirubrobacterales; family Solirubrobacteraceae; genus Conexibacter. The sequence goes on from NZ_JAUTDO010000002.1 coordinate 342,831, forward strand.
TCGGGGTTGAGGAACCACACCCAGCTGCCGCGCGCCTGGGCGGCGGCGCGGTTGCACGCCCGCACGTAGCCGGCGTTGCCGACCGGCTCCAGCAGTCGGACCCCCGCGGGCAGCTCGCCCAGCAGCGCCGCCAGCGGCGCGTCGGGGTGGTTGTCGACGACGACGACCTCGAGCGGCGCGAGCTGCTGCGCGAGCAGGCTCTCGATCGTCGCACGCGTCGCGGCCGGGTCGGCGTAACTGACGATGATCGCCGAGACGTCGGGCTCCATGACGCGTACCGTAAACGACTACCGCTATCCTGCGGTCGCCGGACGCGTGGCACGACAGGCTCGTGCGCACCCGATCAGATCCGACGCCTGTGGATTCCCGTTCTACATCTCTCGCCGTCGTCCCGGCTTACAACGAGTCGGCGAGCATTCATCGCGTCGTCGAGAGAATGCTGCGCGATCGACCCGACTTCGACGTGCTCGTCGTCGACGACGGCTCGACCGACGCGACCGCCAACCTCGCCGAGCGCGCGGGCGCGCACGTGCTGCGGCTGCCGTTCAACCTCGGCATCGGCGGCGCGGTCCAGGCCGGCTTCCTCTACGCCCGCGAGCACGGCTACATGCGGATGGCGCAGGTCGACGGCGACGGGCAGCACGACCCGGTCGAGCTGGAGAAGCTGATCGTCGCGATGGAGGAGACCGGCGCCGACGTCGTCTGCGGCTCGCGCTTCCTCAGCGAGGACCTCAAGTACCCGTCGCCGATAAGCCGCCGCACGGGCATCCACATCTTCGCGTTCCTGCTGTCGCTGTTCGTGCGGCAGCGCATCACCGACCCGACGTCCGGGTTCCGGCTGTATGGACGCCGCGGCATCGAGCTGTTCGCACGCGACTACCCGCACGACTATCCCGAGGTCGAGGCCGTGCTGATGCTGCATCACCACCGTCTGATACTGAGAGAGACGCCGGTGCGGATGCACCTGCGCGACGGCGGCAGCTCCTCGATCACGTCGGGCAAGTCCGCGTACTACATGGTCAAGGTGCTGCTGGCGCTGTTCATCGGCCTCGCGCGGCGCCGTCCGGTCGTCGATCCCGGCGACCAGGCCCCCGTCTCCGCGAGTCACGGGATCTAGACAGATGGACCGGATCCAGCTCGTCTCGGTCCTCGCCGCAGCCGCCCTGCTGCTGGTGGTGCTGGAGATGGTCCGCCGCCGCCGGCTGCTGGAGCGCTACGCGCTGCTGTGGCTGTTCGCCGCCGTCGTCGTGCTGGTGCTGGCCGCGTGGCGCGGGGCGCTCGAGAAGCTGGCGAGAGCGTTCGGCATCATCGACGCGCCGAACGCGCTGTTCTTCGTCGCGCTCGCCTTCACGCTCGTGCTGCTGCTGCACTTCTCGACCGCCGTCTCGCGCCTGACGGACCAGTCGAAGCTGCTCGCGCAGCGCCTGGCGCTGATGGAGGAACGGCTGCGGCGCGTCGAGCGCAGCGGCGAGACTCCGGCCGAAGACGCCGAACCGGTCACCGTCGCACGGCGCTCCGGCGCGTGAGCGCGTTCTCGCTGGGCGGTCGAGCGGGGTCCGCCCCGCGCCCCCGCACCGCGCTGCGCACGCGACTGCGGCAGTTCCCGCTGCCGCTCGCCGCGATCCTGCTGGCGGCGCTGCTGAACGCGATCGCGTGGTCCTACGCGACGCCGCCGCTGCAGGCGCCCGACGAGCCCGCCCACGTCGCCTACGTGCAGCACCTCGCCGAGACCGGCCACCCGCCGAAGCGCAACGCGGACGACTACCACGTCTACTCGACCGAGCAGGGCACCGCGATGCTGCTGCAGGCGCTCAACACGTTGCCGACGGTCGGCAACGCGCGCCCGTCGTGGTCGCCCGCCGACGAGGCCGAGCTGCGCCGCCTCGGCGACGACCTGCCGGCGTCGGGACGCAAGGACGGCACCGGCCCCAACCCGGCCGCGCAGAATCCGCCGCTGTACTACGCGTTCGCGTGCATCCCCTACTGGGCAGGCCGCGCGCTCGGGCTCGACTTCACCGGCCGCCTGATGCTGATCCGCTGGGCGACGAGCCTCTTCTACCTGGCGATCATCGCGCTCACGTGGGTGCTCGTCGGCGAGCTGATGGCGGCGACCTGGCTGCGGGTCGTGGCGACCTCGGTCGTGGCGCTGATCCCGCAGCTCGCGTTCATCGGCACGATCGTCAACCCGGACATCATGCTCGCCGCGATCTGGACGGCGTTCCTGACGCTCGCGGTGCGGATGCTGAAACGCGGGCCGACGGCCCGCAGCGTGCTCGGCGTCGGCGCGCTGACGGCGGCCTCGGCGCTGACACACGGGCGCGGGCTGCTGCTGCTGCCGCCCGCGATCGTGCTGATCGGGCTCGCGTTCCTGAAGTACCGGCCCGGCTGGCGCGCGGCGCTGACGTGGTCCGGCGGGGCCGCGGGGCTGGTCGCGGCCGGCGGCCTGGTGGCGCTGCTGGTGACGCGCTCGGCGAGCGGCGGCGCCGCGTTCGGCGGCGTCGCGACGGCCAACAGCGCCGGCACGAGCGTGCGCGGCCTGGCCGACTACGTGTGGCAGTTCTACCTCGGCAGGCGCGGGTTGATCGGGCCGAGAATCGGCCCCGACTACGGCTTCCGGCAGGTCTTCGTCGAGTCCTTCCTCGGCCGCTTCGGCTCACTCGACGCCGGCTTCTCCAAACGCGTCTACGACGGCCTGCAGGCGCTCGTGCTGCTCGGCCTGGCGGGCTTCCTCGGCGCCGCGTTCGTGCGGCGGCGCTGGATCGCCGAGCACTGGCAGCTCGTCGTCGTGCTCGTGCTGACGCCGCTGTCGCTGCTCGGCGGCCTGCACCTGATCGCCTACCGCCAGCTCGCCGCCGGCTCGGTCGACCCGATCCTGCAGGGCCGCTACCTGCTCGTCTGCGTCTCGCTCGTCGGGCTCGCCGTCGCCGCGATCTGCGCGACGCTGCCGCGCCGGGTCGGCGCGGTCCTCGCCGCGGCGGTGCTCTCGATCGGCGTGCTGCTGTCGATCGGCGGCCTCGGCGTCACCGTCCTGCGCTTCTATGTCTGAGCGACCCCGGCAGAGGCTGTCCCAGCTGCTGCGCGCGCCGTGGGCGCCGGCGCTCGCGGTCGCCTGCGCGATCCTGCTCGTGGGCGCGGTCGCCTACTGGATCCCGTGGCTGACCGACGCGCGCCAGTACGTCGCGGCCACGCCCGCGCCGACGCCGTCCTCGCCGCTCGTCTACGCACCGGTCGCGTTGCCGCCCGGCGGCGAGCTGTGCATGGCGCCGGTCACGCTGCCGCCGGACGGCCGCGTGCTGCAGCTGCGCACGACGACTCCGCAGGCGCAGGGACCGCCGCTGTCGGTGCGCGTCAGCGGCCCCGGCGGCTACCGCGCGAGCGCGCGCCTGGCCGACGGCTTCAGCGGCGACGTGATCGCGTTCGAGCTGGCGCCGCCGCCGCGCGCGCTGTCGGGCGGGCGCGTCTGCGTCACCAACGACGGCCGCCGCAGGGTGCCGCTGATCGGCTCGACCGAGGTCTTCACCGCGAGCGCCCGGCCCGCGGCGGTGCTCGACGGCAGACCGCTGGCGCAGAAGGTCGCGCTCGCCTTCTACACGACCGCCGACAACGGGCTGGTCCACCACCTCGGCGCGCTGCTGGACCACGCCGCCGCGTTCAAGCCGTTCGGCGGCGTGCTGCTCGGGTTCGTCGTCGTGCTGCTACTGCTCGCACTGCCGCTGGCGACGATCGGCGGGCTCGTGTGGGCGCTGCGCCAGGACCACTAACATCGCCGCGATGCCCTCCGAGCTGCGCCGTGTCGGCCTGAACCTGCTCTACCTCGTGCCCGGCCAGGTCGGCGGCAGCGAGGTCTACGCGCGTGAGCTGGTCGGCGCGCTGGGGCGCGCACGGCCCGAGCTGGAGCTGCTCGCGTTCGCCAACGACGAGGGCGCCCCGTCGCTCGCGCAGGCCGGCTGGCCCGCCAACGTGCGGATCGTGCGACTGCCGGTGCGCGGCGCCAACAAGCCGGCGCGGATCGCGACCGAGCTGGCGCGGCTGCCGCTGGCGGCGCGCCACCACCGCGTCGAGCTGCTGCACTCGCTCGGCACGACCGGGCCGATCGTCGCGGGCGTGCCGCACGTGCTGTCGATCCTCGACCTGATCTACGCGCACTACCCGGAGACGTTCCCAGCCGCCGCGCGGCTCGGACTCGGCGCCGTCGTCGGACCGGCGGCGCGCCGCGCCGACCGCGTCGTGACGATCTCCGAGGCGGTCAAGCGCGACGTCGTGCAGCGGCTGAACGTGCCGGCCGAGCGCGTCGACGCGGTCCTGCTCGGCTACGGCGCGGAGCGCGCCCGCGCTACTCCGGCGCCGCCGGCCGCGCTGCGCGAGCGCTTCGGACTCGGCGAGGGGCGCGTCGTGCTGTGCGTCTCGGCCGCGCTCGTGCACAAGAACCTGCCGCGGCTGATCGACGCCTTCGCCCAGCTCGGCCCCGGCTTCGAGGACTGCCGGCTCGTGCTCGTCGGCCATCACGGACGCGACTCCGAGGCGCTGCGCGAGCACGCCGAGCGCGCTGGCGTGAGCGACCGGATCGTGCAGACCGGTTGGATCGAGGCCGACGTGCTGGAGGGCCTCTACGCGCTCGCGAGCTGCTGCGCCTACCCGTCCCTGCACGAGGGCTTCGGCCTGCCGCCGCTGGAGGCGATGGTGCGCGAGGTCCCGCTCGCCTGCTCCGACGCGACCTCGCTGCCGGAGGTCGTCGGCGACGCCGCCGAGCTGTTCGAACCGACCGACCCCCGCGCGATCCGCGACGCGATCGCACGCCTGCTGACCGACCCCGCGCGCGCCGCGGAGCTGGTCGCGAGCGGGCGCCGGCGCGTCGGCCTCTTCACGTGGGACCGCTGCGCCGAGGGCGTGCTCGCCAGCTACGAGCGCGCGCTGCGGCCGGCGACGCGCGCGTAGACCGCTTCCAGCTGCTGCGCGACCCCGTCCCAGCGCGGGATCGCGGGCGCCGGGCCGCTCGGCGGGTGGGCGGCGAACGAGGTCGCCGCGTCCGCCAGCTGCGCGCGCTCGGCGACGACCCGCACGTGGGCGGGATGGGCCGCCGCCAGCTCGCGGTGGCTCGGCAGGTCGCTCAGCACGACCGGCGTCCCGAGCGACAGCGTCTCGACGACCGCGAGGCTCTGCGTCTCGGCCGTGCTGTGGTGCACCAGCACCGCCGCGGCGCGCTGCAGCGCGGCGACGACGGCGGGGTCGTCGACGTGCCCGAGCCAGGTCGTGCCGCTGCCGGCGACCGTCCCCTCCCACTCCGCGCGCTCGGCGTCGCTGCCGTGGAAGCCGCCCGCGACGACGACCGGCAGCCGCGGCGCGAGCACGCGCACGATCTCCAGCTGCGCCTTGCGCGCGGAGACCGTCCCCAGCAGCAGCGCGAACGGCTGCGCTGGCAACTCCGGCGGCGGCGCGACGACGGGCGCGTCGAGCGAGCCGCTGCCGTTGGGCACGACCGCGACGTCCGCGGTGGCGTCCCTGCCGACGAGCCGCACGACCACGTCGCGCTCGTAGGCGGTCAGCGCGACGATCGCGTCGGCGCGCTGGAGGATCTGCAGCCGCATCCGCCCCGCCGTCAGCAGCGGCAGGCGCGCGGCGACACGCATCACCTGCTCCTCACGCCCGCGGCTGAGCACGATCACCGGCGAGACGACGAGCGGTCTCAGCGCCTGCGCGTGCAGCAGCAGGTGCCGCAGGTTCGGCTCGGCGCCGAAGCCGTGCACGACGTCCAGCGGCGGGCGCCGCTCGGCGCGCTCCAGGAACACGACCTCGTGGCCGCGCGCCCGCAGCGCCTGCGCGGTGTCGCGCATCTGACGCTCGAGGCCGCCGCCCCCGATCGCCGGTGGGATGCCGCCCAGGAAGCCGATTCGAAGTGGCGGGGTCACGCGGCGCGAATCTTCCCAGCTCGCCGCCCCGACCGCGCTGACGGCTACGATCCTGCGACCAGCATGCCGTCCGCCACCGCCGTCCGCTCCGCGCGACTGACCGCATTCGTCGCCCAATCGCCGTTCGACCGCCAACCGATCCTCGCGTTCATGGAGGCGGTCGCCGCACGCCTTCCGGCGGGCTCGACCGTGCTTGACGCGGGCGCCGGCGACGCGCCGTATCGCGAGCTGTTCGCGCACTGCGACTACAAGACCAGCGACTGGACCAACTCCGTCCACGAGGGCGCGCAGGCGGTCGACTTCGTCGCCTCGCTCGACGCGCTGCCGATCCCCGACCGCTCGTTCGACACGGTCCTCAACACGCAGGTGCTCGAGCACGTCGCCGAGCCGCTCGCGGTCGTGCGGGAGCTGCGCCGCGTGCTCGTCCCCGGGGGCGAGCTGTGCCTCACCGTCCCGCTCGTCAACGAGCTGCACGAAGAGCCCTACGACTTCTACCGCTACACGCCGTACGCGCTCAGATCGCTGTTCGAGCAGGCCGGCCTCGAGGTCCTCTCGATCGAGCCGCTGACCGGCTTCTACACGACGCTCGCCGCGCTGCTGCGCAGCGCCGGCCTGATCACCGGCGTGCAGGCGCAGGGCGACCTGGCGCGGCGCGCGCTCGCGGCCGCGATGCGCATGGTCGCGCCGGCGCTGCCGCGCCTGGACCGACTCGACCGCCGCCGCGCGCTGCCGCTCGGCTACGTCTGTCGCGCGCGCCGGCCCCAGGGCACATGACCGCGGCGGCGCCCGACGGCGTCCCGCCCGGCCCGGTCGAGCAGCGCCACGTCGCGCGCAGCGCCGCCGTGACCGGGCTCGCGCAGATCGCGATGCTGGGGATCGGCGCGGTCCTCTCGATCGTGATCCTGCTCGTGTTCGGCAAGAACAGCCGCACGGACGGTCTGCTCGCCGCCTACGGCGTCTACAGCATCGTCGTGCTGTTCGCGCAGAGCTTCCGCACGACCGCCGTCGCGCGTCTGGTCGAGGGCGAGCGGCCGTTCGAGACCTACGACCGCTTTCTCGGCGGGGTGCTCGTGATCATCCTCGGCTCCGGCGTCGTGCTGGTCGTGCTCGGCTCGCAGCTCGCGACGCTGCTGACCGGCGACCTCGGCGACGCGGCGCACGACACCGCGCGCTTCACGCTCGCGCTGCTGTGGCCGGCGGCGGGCGCCCAGCTCGTCTCCGCGCTGAGTGCCGCGCAGCTCGGCGTGCGCGGCGAGTTCGCGCTGCCCGGGGCCGCGTTCGTCGGCGGCGGACTGACGCAGGTCGCGCTGACGCTGGCGCTGTCGGGCCCGCTCGGGCACGACGCGGTCGCGGTCGCGATCGCCGCCGGCTCGCTGCTGACGTGCGCGCTGCTGCTGGGCCGGATGGCCGTGCTCGGCTACCGCCCGCACCCGCGCGACGTCCGGCCCCGTCTCACCACCCTGCGCACGCTGGTGCAGATGCTCGGCGGCGCGACCGCGCACCTCGCCGTGCAGCTGACGTACCTCGTCAGCCTCGCGTTCGCGGCGCGGATCGGACCCGGCGGGGTGACGCTCTACTCGTACGCGTTCCTCGCCAACGCCGCGATCGTCGGCGCGACGAGCGGCTCGATCGCGCTCGTGCTGGCGGCGCCGATCGCCGGCAGCTGGGATCGGCGCCCGCGCTCGCTGGACGCACACATGCAGATCGTCGCGCGCGCCGTGCTGATGGTGATGGTGCCGCTGCTGGGCGTGATCGCGCTCGCCGGCACGCCTGTGATCGAGCTGGTGCTCGGCTCGTCGCTGTCGCATTCCGACGCGGTCACGATCGTCGGGATCGTGCTCGCGCTCGCCGGCGCGATGCTGGCGAGCGCCGTCGAGCCGGTCCCGATGCTGGCGGCGTTCGCGACCTCCCGCTACAGCCGCGTCGCGCTGCTGTCGCTGACGCTCGTCGTGACCCAGGTCGCGATCGCGAGCGTCGCGCTGGAGCTCGACTCGCTCGTCGGCCTCGGCGTCGCGACGTCGATCGCGACCCTCACCTACGTCACGCTGCTGCTGCAGCTGATCTACGGGCGCGAGCTGCTGACGCCGATCAAGCTCGTCCTGCGCGAGCTGCTGTCGCTGCTGCTCCCGTGCGCAGTGCTGTTCGTGCCCGCCGGGTTCGCGGCGGCCGCGCTCGGCGGCGACGGCTGGGCGGTCGCGGCGGCGGTCGCGGCGAGCCTGCTCTACCTGCTCTTCCTGCGGCTGCTGCGCCCCGAGCACTGGGCGCTGCTGCTGCGCGTGCTGCCGATCCCGACCGCCGGAGGCACGACCTGATGCGCATCCTGCACCTGTCTCCGCACCTGCCGTTCGCCCCCGGCGGTTCCGGCGGCGCGACGCGCCAGTTCCACCTGCTGCGCCGCCTCGTCGAGCTCGGCCACGACGTCACGACAGTCGTGCCGGTGCCGCGGCAGCATCGCGAGCACGTCGCGCTGACGCGCGCGGCGGGGATCCGCGTCGAGGCGGTCCCACGACCGGCGTCGCGCGTGCGCGAGACGCTCGACGCGGTCATGCACGAGCCGCGCCTGCTGCCGCTCGCCGCCGCCGCCCCGCTGCCCGCCTGGCAGGTGCGCGTGCTGTGGCAGCAGCTGCGCCCCGTCGTCGCACGCGTGATCGCGGAGACACCGCCGGACCTCGTCATCGTCGAGCTGGACGTCAGCGGCGGCTGGATCGCCGACCTGCCGCAGCAGCTGCCGGTGCTCGTCGCCATGCACGACGTGACGGCCGGCTACTTCGCCGCGCGCGCCGCCGCGACGAGCGGGCGCCAGCAGCGCTGGTTCGCGTTCGAGCAGCGCCGCGCCGGCGCCGACGCGCGCCGCTGGCTGCCGCGCGCGCGGGGGCTCGTCTGCGTCTCGCAGGCGGACGCCGACGCGTTGGCGGCGCTGCTCGGGCCGGCCGCGCCGGCGCCCCACGTCGTCCCCAACGGCGTCGACCTGAGCGCCTTCCCCCCGGCCGGCGACGAGCCGGACGGGCCGCCGACGCTGCTGTTCACCGGCACGATGAACTACGCGCCCAACGTCGAGGGCATCCGCTGGTTCGCCGACGGGGTCTGGCCCCGCATCCGTGCCCGTCACGCGGATGCGCGCCTGCTCGTGGTGGGGCGCGATCCGACGCCGGCCGTCATCCGGCTGGGCGAGCTCGACGGCGTCACGGTGACCGGCTCGGTCGCGGACGTCGCGCCGTACTTCGGCGACGCGCAGCTCGTCGTCGTGCCGCTGCTGTCCGGCGGCGGCACGCGGCTGAAGATCGTCGAGGCGGCCGCCAGCCGCCGCGCGATCGTCTCGACCAGCCGCGGCGCGGAAGGGCTCGACGTCGCGGCGGGGAGAGAGCTGCTGATCGCGGATGCCCCGGAGGAGTTCGCCGCGCAGACGCTCGCGCTGCTGGGCGATCCCGCACGCCGCGCGCAGCTGGCGGCGGCGGCGCGCAGCTTCGCGGAGCGCTACGACTGGCGCGCGCTGGGCGATCGCTTCGAGCGGATCGTGCGCGCGGCGGCGGACGGCAGCTGAGCCCGATCGCGTACCCTCGCGCGATGCCTGTCGCTGACCTGCTCGCACGCTGGGCGCCGCCGAAGGCCGCGGTGCTGAACCTGTTCGTCAACCGGATCCCGTTCGTCGGGCTGCGGATGCGCGCCTACGGCGCGTTCGGCGTGCGCTTCGCCGAGGCCGGCAGCGGGATGCTGATGCTCGGCGCCGAGGTCTGGTCGCCGCAGCTGCTCGAGTTCGGCCGCGGCTCGATCGTCGGGCGCGGCTGCATCGTCGACGCACGCGGCGGGATCCGCATCGGGGACCACGTCAACATCGGCTCCGAGACGATCCTGATGACGGCCAAGCACGAGGTGCAGGACCCGGACTTCGGCGGCACCTACGAGCCGATCACGATCGGCGATCGCGTCTGGATCGCGACCCGCGCGACGGTGCTCGGCGGCGTCACGCTCGGCGAGGGCGCGGTCGTCGCGGCCGGCGCCGTCGTGACGAGCGACGTGGCGCCCTACACGATCGTCGGCGGCGTGCCGGCGAGACCGATCGGCGAACGCACGCGCGACCTGCGTTACAGACTCGGCTACCGCGCCAACTGGGTCTGATCCGAGCGTGACCGTCCGCCGCTGCGCATTGCCGTAGGCTGCGCGCTTCGATGTCCCGCAGACGCGTGCTGATCACCGGCATCACCGGCCAGGACGGTGGCTATCTCGCCGAGCAGCTGCTGGCCGCGGGCGACGAGGTCATCGGCACCGTGCGCCAGCCCGACGGCGCGCTGGACGCGGCCGGCCTGGGCCAGCTCGCGGGCCGCGTCACGCTGCTGCGGGCGGACCTGCTCGACCCGGACAGCGTGCGACGCGCGATCGCCGAGGCGCAGCCGCAGGAGATCTACCACCTCGCCGCACCGACGTTCGTGCCCGACTCGTGGGACGACCCGAGCGCAGTGATCGCCGCGGTCGCGACCGGCACCGCGACCGTGCTCGCGGCCGCCGGCGGGCTCGGCGACGACGTCCGCGTGCTGGTCGCCAGCTCGAGCGAGGTCTTCGGCGACGCCGGCGTCTCACCGCAGTCGGAGCGCTCGCCGATGCGGCCGCGCTCGCCGTACGGCGTCGCCAAGCTCGCCGCGCACGGCCTCGTCGGGACGCTGCGCGCGCGCCACGGCCGCTTCCTCGTCTCCGCGATCACCTTCAACCACGAGTCGCCGCGCCGGCCGGAGCGGTTCCTGCCGCGCAAGGTCAGCGCCGGCGTCGCCGCGATCGCCGCCGGCCGCGCCGACTCGCTGACGCTCGGGGACCTCTCCGCGGTGCGCGACTGGTCCGACGCGCGCGACGTCGTCGACGGCCTCGTGCGCGCGCTGCGCCACGACGAAGCCGGCGACTACGTCTTCGCGTCCGGCATCCCGCACACGGTCGGCGACCTCGTCGACGCGGCCTTCGCCGCCGCCGGGATCGATCGCAGCGTCCCCGACGCGAGCGCCCCGGACGGCCTGCGCGACCGCATCCTCGTCGACCCCCGCTTCGTGCGCCCGCCGGAGCGCTGGCCGCCGGTCGGCGACCCGTCGAAGGCGCGCGAGCGGCTCGGCTGGCGGCCGAGCCGCTCGTTCGAGCAGCTCGTCTCCGAGATGGTCGAAGCGGACCTCGCGCGGCTGGCCTGACCGGTCGCCGCGCGCCGTCGGCCGCTCGCGGACCGGCGCGCGCGTTGCGCACCGGTCGCGCCTGCGTTCAGCTGGAGAGCAGCTCCAGGTCGGCGCGCACCATCAGGCGGATCAGCTCGTCGAACGTCGTCTCGGGGACCCAACCGAGTCTGTCCTTCGCCTTCGTCGGATCGCCGATCAGCAGGTCGACCTCGGCCGGGCGCACGAACTGCGGATCGATCTCGACGTAGCGCTCCCAGTCGCCCAGGCCGGCCTCGTCGAACGCCACCTGCACGCAGTCGCGCACGGTGTGCGTCTCGCCGGTCGCGATCACGAAGTCCTCGGGCTCGTCCTGCTGCAGCATCAGCCACATCGCCTTGACGTAGTCCTTCGCGTAGCCCCAGTCGCGCTTCGCGTCGAGGTTGCCGAGCGCGAGTCTGTCGCGCAGCCCGTGCTTGATCGCGGCGGCGTGCCACGTGATCTTGCGCGTCACGAACTCCAGCCCGCGGCGCGGCGACTCGTGGTTGAAGAGGATGCCGCTGGTCGCGTGGAGGTCGTACGACTCGCGGTAGTTGATCGTGATGAAGTGGCCGTAGACCTTCGCGACGCCGTACGGCGAGCGCGGGTAGAGCGGCGTCTGCTCGTTCTGCGGGACCTCGCGCACCTTGCCGAACATCTCGGAGCTGGAGGCCTGGTAGAAGCGCGCCTCGGGCGCCGCCTCGCGGACCGCCTCCAGCATGCGCGTGACGCTGACGCCCGTGAAGTCGGCGGTCAGCGTCGGCTGCACCCACGAGAGCGCGACGAAGCTCATCGCGGCGAGGTTGTAGATCTCCGCCGGCTGCGCGGCGCGCAGCGTGTCGACGAGCGAGCGCTGGTCGAGCAGGTCGCCCTGGTGCAGGGTGATGCGGTCGCGCAGATGCTCGATGCGGTCGAACTTCTCGGTTGAGGCGCGGCGCACCATCCCGTGCACCTCGTACCCGTGCTCGAGCAGCAGCTCGGCGAGGTAGGAGCCGTCCTGGCCGGTGATCCCAGTGATGAGCGCCCTCTTGGGGGATGACATGCCCAGCAGCCTATGCAACCGCGCTGGCGGCCGTCGTCAGCGGACGCCGCGGGCGCGGGCGCGCGCTTGCATGCATCCGCCACATGGTCCTCTAGACTCCCGCGCTTGGAGCAATTCGCGTCTGCGCGGGGCGGCGCGCGAAGGCTCTGAGAAAGAAACGTCGCAACCTTCGGGCGTTTAGCTCGTTGACATCGGCGGAAGCTTTCCCCCGATCGTCGTCACGGCGGCCACTCAATGTCTACCTCCTCCTTTGAAGTCATCCCCCCCTCGCACGCGGCGCCCGCCGCGGCCCCTGCCCCGTCGCTGCCGACGGTCGAGCAGATCCGCGTGCTCGAGGTCCCGCTCGCGCTGACCGACTACGAGCGCGTGCTCGACTGGGTCGACGCGGCCGTCGCCGCCGGCGCGCACGAGTACGTCTGCGTCGCCGCGGTCCACACGGTGATGGAGTCGCACGACGACGAGGCGCTGCGCAGCGCCGTCGCCGGCGCGGCCTTCACCGTCCCGGACGGTCAGCCGCTGGCCTGGGCGCTGCGGGCGCTCGGGCACGAGATCGACAGCCGCGTCTACGGTCCGGAGCTGATGGCGCGGGCGATGGAGCGCGCCACGCGCACCGGTCAGCGTCATTACCTCTACGGCGGCCGCGATCAGAGCGCGCTCTTCAAGCTGACGCTGAGGCTGCGCCAGCGCTTCCCCGGCCTGCGCGTCGTCGGCGGCTACTCGCCGCCGTTCCGAGCGCTGTCGGAGCCGGAACTGGACGCGATCGCCGCGGACATCAACCGCGCGCGGCCGGACATCGTCTGGGTCGGGATCGGCGTGCCGAAGCAGGAGAAGTGGATGGCCGCGATGCGCGAGCGGCTCGACGCGCCCGTGCTGATCGGCGTCGGCGCCGCGTTCGACTTCCACGCCGGCCTCGTGCCGCAGGCGCCCGCCTGGATGCAGCGCAACGGGCTCGAGTGGCTGTACCGCCTCAAGCAGGAGCCACGGCGGCTGTGGAAGCGCTACGCCCGCCACAACCCCCGCTTCGTGATGCGCTTCGCCCGCCAGTGGGCCGGCGAACGCCGCGACGCGCGCGCCTGACCGCTGCTGCGATCGCGGAAGCACCCAGCCGTGCGCCTCTCACCGGTCTCAGCCACCGCGCACGGCGACGCCGCCGCACCCGCCGCCGCGCTCGCGCGAGTCTCCGCGGTCGGCCCCGTCGCGTGGCTTCCGCTCGGCGCGATCGTGCTGCTGGCGATCGTGCTGCGCTTCCCGACGCTGTCGTTGCAGAGCGTCTGGTTCGACGAGGCCGCGACGTGGGAGCTGACGCGGCTGCCGTTCGGCGACATGCTGTCGGCGCTGCCCGACCGCGAGAGCAATCCGCCGCTGTTCTACGCGCTCGAGTGGGTCTTCACGCGCGCGCTCGGCGACCACGAGTTCGGGCTGCGCGCGCTGTCCGCCGTCGCCGGGACGCTCGCCGTCCCGGTCACCTACGGGATCGGGCGGCGGATCGGCGGCGAGCGCGCCGGCGTCGCGACCGCGCTGCTGGTCGCCGTCGACCCGCTGCTGGTGTGGTTCTCGCAAGAGGCGCGCAGCTACGAGCTGGTCGTGCTGCTGAGCGCCGCCTCGCTGCTGCTGTTCCTGCGCGCGCTCGACGACCCGCGCCCGCGCGTGCTGGCGTGGTGGGCCGCGCTGTCGGCGCTCGCGCTCTGCTCGCACTACTTCGCCGCGTTCGTGCTGATCCCGCAGATCGCCTGGCTGCTGCTGCGCCACCCGCGGCGGCGCGCGGCGGCGCTCGGCAGCGCCGCAGTCGCCGGCGTCGGCCTGCTGCTGCTGCCGCTGCTGCTGGCGCAGCGCGGCAACCCGTACGAGATCGCCGGCTCGTCGCTGGCGACGCGGCTGCTGCAGATCCCGAAGCAGTTCCTGCTCGGCTACCGCGGGCCGCTGGGCCTGCCGACCGGTCTGCTCGGCGCGGCGCTGATAGCAGGCGCGCTGTTCCTGCTGTGGCGCCACGCCGAGCCGGCCGTGCGCGAGCGCGCGCTGCTGGTCGGCGGGATCGGCCTCGCCGGCGTCGTGGTGCCGCTGCTGGCGGCGCTCGCCGGCGCCGACTACCTCAACACGCGCAACCTGATCCCGGCGCTGGTGCCGCTGGCCGCCGCGCTCGGCGCCGGCTTCGGCGTCGCGCGCCCGCCTCAAATGCGCCGGCTCGCGACGGGGCTGCTGGCGCTGCTGTGCGCGCTGTCGGTCGCGATCGTCGTGACGGTCGCGCTCGACAAGCAGTACCAGCGGCCGGACTGGAAGGGCTTGGCGCAGGCGCTCGGCCACTCCGACGAGCAGCGCGTCGTCGTCGTCTCGCCCGCCAACGGCGCGACGGCGCTGCGCTTCTACCGCCGCGACATGCACACGCTGGGCGAGCCGGGCACGCACGCCAGAGTCGTCGAGACGGTCGGCGTCGCCGGCTCGACCGCCCCCGGCGACCCGCCGGTGCTGCCGCAGCAGTTCGGCACGGCCTTCCCGCCGGACCTGCTGGCGCTGAGACAGACGGCGAGCGTGCGCACCGGCGAGTACGAGCTGCTGCGGTGGCGCCAGCCGACCGCCGGGCTGGTGCTGCCGTTCCCGGTCTCGCTGGTCCGCTTCTCGGTCCTGCCGCCATCGGTGCAGGTGCTGCCGGCGGATCGGTGATGGGACCCGATACCCTTGGCCCGGTGAGCTCTACCGTCCCCGACGTCGCGGTCATCGGCCTCGGCCGGATCGGGCTTCCCCTCGCCCTCAGCTTCGCCGACCGCGGTTTGAACGTGATCGGCGTCGACAACGACAGCGGCCGCCTCGGCGCGATCGCCACCGGCCGGATGCCGTTCAAGGAGACCGGGGCCGACGAGCTGATCGAGCGCGTGCACGCCTCCGGGCGGCTGACGACGACCGCGTCGGTCACCGACGCCGCCGCCGCGAACGCGATCGTGCTGACGCTCGGAACGCCGTCGCTGTCGCACATCGAGATCGACATGAGCGACATCCGCGCGGTCCTCGACGACCTGCTGCCGCTGCTGCGCGCGGGTCAGACGATCGTGCTGCGCTCGACGATCGCGCCGGGCACGACCGAGTTCGTCGCCGGCTACCTGGAGCGAAAGCGCGGCCTGCGCGCGGGCGAGGACGTCTTCGTCGCGCACGCGCCGGAGCGGATCGCCGCCGGGCGCTTCCTCGAGGAGATCGACACGCTGCCGTGCATCATCGGCGGCGTCGGCGAGGAGTCGGGCGCGCGCACCGCGAGCCTGTTCGAGGTCTTCGACGCCGAGATCGTGCAGACGACGCCGGTGCAGGCGGAGCTGGCGAAGATCTGGGCGAACATCATGCGCTACACGACCTTCGCGCTGCCGAACCTGCTGATGATGGACTGCGAGCAGTACGGCGCGAACGTCTTCGACGTGATCGACCTCGTCAACAAGGACTACCCGCGCGGCGGTCTCGCACAGCCCGGCTTCACCGCCGGCACCTGCCTGCGCAAGGACTTCGCCTTCTCGGAGGAGCGCTCCAACGCCCCCGGCATGCTGCTGGCCGTCTCGCGCGTGAACGAGTCGGTCCCGAACTTCCTCGTCACGGGGCTGAAGCGCCGCATAGCCGGCGGCACGCTGCGCGATCGCAAGGTCGCCGTGCTCGGGCTCGCGTTCAAGCGCGACACCGACGACGAGCGCGACTCGCTCGCGCACAAGCTCGTGCGCCTGCTGGAGCGCGAACTGGCCGACGTCGCCGTCCACGACCCGCTCGTCGCCTCGCCGACGCAGCCGCTGGAGGAGGCGCTGCGCGACGCCGACGTGGTCGTCGTCGCCGCCAACCACAGCATCTTCTCGACGCCCGCCACCGCGCAGGCGATAGCCGCGCTGGCGGCCGACGGCGCGCTCGTGGTCGACCCCTGGAACTGCCTCGGCAGCGGCCAGGTGTTCGCGTTCGCCGACGAGCTCGCCCCCCTTTCCGGAACGGAGTCCCCGCAGTCATGACCCGCGTGCTCGTCACTGGCGGCGCCGGCACGATCGGCGCCGCGGTCGTGCGTCGCCTGCTGCGCGACCCGGCCTTCGAGGTGCGCGTCTCCGACCAGCGCCAGGCGCCGCAGTGGATGCGCGAGGGCTGCGAGATCCACACCGGCGACCTGCGCGACGTCGAGCAGGCGAAGGCCGCGATGGACGGCTGCCCGCTCGTCATCCACCTCGCCGCGATCGTCGGCGGGATCGGCAACTTCCACAAGCTGCCGCACACGCTGACGGAGGTCAACAACGGCCTCTACAACGGCGTCTTCCGCGCCGCGCTGGACCTCGGCGTCGATCGCTTCACGTACGTCTCCTCCTCGATGGTGTTCGAGAACGCGCTCGAGTACCCGACGACCGAGGAGTATCTGCCGCAGTGCCCGACGCCGACGTCGGCGTACGGCTTCTCGAAGCTGACCGGCGAGGTCTACTGCAGAGCCGCGCACGCCGAGCACGGCCTGCCCTACACGATCTGCCGCCCGTTCAACGCGTACGGACCGGGCGAAGTGCCCGACCCCGAGCCCGGCATCGCGCACATGGTCCCGGACGTGATCAAGAAGGTGCTGAGCGGCCAGAAGCCGCTGCAGATCTTCGGCTCCGGCGAGCAGACGCGCACGCTCACGCACATCGACGACATCGCCGACGGGATCGTCGTCGCGACCGGCCACCCGGCCGCGCTCAACGAGGACTTCAACATCTCCGCCTCCGAGGAGCTGACCGTCGCCGAGACGGCGCGGATCATCTGGGAGGCGTGCGGCGAGGACCCGGACGCGTTCGAACTGGAGCACCTGCCGACCTTCGAGGTCGACGTCGTGCGCCGCTGGCCGTCGGTCGAGAAGGCCAGACGCCTGCTCGGCTGGGAGTCCCAGATCAGCGTCCGCGAGGGCATCGCCGCCACCGTCGCCTGGCTGCGCGAGCAGGACCTGACGCAGTCAAGCCACCTCAGCTCGCTCGGCAGGTAACCCGCGCGGAGTCGTCCGCCGAGGACATCCCCCGCGCGCGCGGCGCCACATCACCGACAGCGGGCTGCTGGCGTACCTGATGCTGTCCCGCTCAGCGCGCTGTACGAGTGACACCGGACGCCGTGCCATGCCGCGCCGCCCGGCTCACCGCCGGCGCGGGGACCAGAGCAGGGCGGCGAGCACGACGGTGACGAGGCCGATCGCGAGGCCGGCGAGCCAGCCGCTGACGTCCCGGTCGACGAGGACGGCGCCGAGCGCTGTCGCGACGGCGAGCACGACGACGGTCGCGAGCAGACGCACGAGCAGGCTGACGGAGACGGAACGGCCGGCGCTGGGCGTCCTGTCGGCGGGCGTTCTCCCCACGGGCACGCGCGCCGTCGCAGGCGGCGAGCCCCTCGCAGGGAGCGGTTCCAGCAGCGGCAGCGCGCGGGGACCTCTGGGCGATAGGTCGCTCATCTGGTCAACCTACCCTCCGGAAGTCGGATCAGTCCACCTTCAAGCGCGCGTTCAATCCCCGCTCCGACCGATCGCGCGCCCGCCCGACTAAGGTTCGACGCCGGTGTCATCCCCTCCCGCCACGATCGTCATCCCGACCCGCAACCGGCCCGGCTACCTCGACGTCACGCTCGCTTCGCTGCAGCCGCAGGCGGCCGCGCGCGGTGCCGAACTGCTCGTCGTGCTCGACGGGCCCGACCCCGTCAGCGCCGCCACCGCCGCACGTCACGGCGCGCGCGTGATCGCGCTCGACCGTCAGCACGGGCCCAACGCCGCCCGCAACGCAGCGATCGACGCCGCCGGCAGCGACCTGCTCGCGTTCGTCGACGACGACGTGCGGGTGCCGCCGAGCTGGTTGGAGGCGCTGCTGGCCGCGGCCGCCGCGACGCCCGATCGCGACGCCTTCACCGGACCGATCCACGCGGTGCTGGAGGGCGGCGGCCCGCGCGCCTGCGGGCGCGAGGCGCCGCCGATCACCGCGTTCGACGCCGGCCCGGCAGACGTCGACGTGCCGCTCGCATGGAGCGCGAACCTGGCGATCCGCCGCTCCGCCTTCGAGAGCGCCGGCCGCTTCGACGAGGCGATTCCGGTCGGCGGGGACGAAGAGGAGTGGCTCGAACGCCACCGCGCCGCCGGCGGGCGGATCCGCTACGTCGCCGCCGCGGGCCTCGACCATCGCCGCACGCCCGCGGACGCGACGCTGCGATCGCTCTCGCGCGCGGCGTTCCACCGCGGCCGCGCCGGCCGCCGCACGGATGTGCGCAAGGGCGTCGCACCGTCGCTGATGCGCGAACTGCGCGTCTTCGCCGGCTGCTGCTGGCACGTCCCGCGCCGCCTCTGCCTGATCGGCGTCGTGATGGCGGCGCACAGCGCCGGGCGGATCCGAGAGGCGCTCGCGCGCCGATGAGCGAGGCCGAGAACCCGTTCGCCTCGGGCGAGTCGGGGATCGTCGCGGGCGTGCGCGCGAACGTGCGCACGCGCGCGCAGGACGCCGCGCTCGACGCGCTGCGGGTCGCGCAGCTGGAGCCGTGGCGGCTGCGACGGGCCGCGCGCAGCGCGCCGCCGCGCCGACGCGTGCTGGCGCTCGGGATCGAGCGGACCGACCGCGCGAACCTGATGGCGCCGACGCGCACGGAGCTGCTGCGCTCGCGCCACGACGTCGAGGTCGCGACGATCGACGTCGGCGGCCGCGGCAAGTGGGCGAACCTCAACCTGCTGCTCGCCGACCATCCGGCGCAGGACCGCGACTGGCTGCTCGTGGTCGACGACGACGTCGCGCTGCCGCACGGCTTCCTCGACGACTTCCTGTTCCTCGCCGAGCGCTTCGACCTGCGGCTCGCGCAGCCCGCGCACCGCCGCCGTTCGCACGCCGCCTGGCGCGTCACGAGACGCCGCGGCGGCAGCGTCGTGCGCGAGACCGGCTTCGTCGAGATCGGCCCGATCAGCGCCCTGCACTCGAGCACCTTCGAGGCGCTGCTGCCGTTCCCCGACCACCTCCGCGCCGGCTGGGGCCTCGACGCGCACTGGGCCGCGCTCGCGCGCCAGCTCGGCTGGCGCACCGGCGTCGTCGACGCGACGCCGATCCGCCACGTGATGCGCCCGATCGCCGACAGCTACCGGCGCGAGGAGGCGGTCGCCGAGGCGAGCGCCTTCCTCGCCGAGCGGCCGCACGTCACGCCCGCCGAGGCGCAGCGCACGACCGCGACGCACCGGGCGTGGTGAGCGCGTCGATGATCGGCGCACGGAGGACCGGGCCGGTGCGCGCCGCCGCGACCCGCGCGCAGGAGACGGCGCGATGAAGGTCGCCGTCGTCGCGGAGCTGTACCCGCGCGCGAGCGATCCGGTGCTGGGGGTGTGGGCGCACCGGCAGGCGCTCGCGGCGCGGGACGCCGGCGCCGACGTGCGGGTGGTGGTGCTGCACCGCCCGCTGCCGCCGCTCGCCGCCGTCAAGCGCGGCGACGTACGCGCCCTGCGCACGGCGCTGAGCCAGCCGCGCGGCGTCGAGCTGGACGGGCTGGAGGTCTCCTACGTGCAGTACGTCTCGCCGCCGCGCCCGTGGAGCTACGGCGCCTGGGGCGCGTGGGCGGCGCCGGCGCTGAAGCGGGCGCTGCACGCGCTGCACGCGCGCTTCCCGTTCGAGCTGGTGCACGCGCACTACGCCGTCCCAGCGGGCGACGCGGTGCGACGCGCGCTGCCCGGCGTGCCGCTCGTCGTCTCCGTCCACGGCGGCGACGTGCTGTCGACGGTCAACCGCAGCCCGTACGCGCGCCGCACCGTCGCGCGCACGTTCGGCCACGCGCAACTGGTGCTCGCCAACAGCGCCGGCACGGCCGCTCGCTGCCGCGTCGCGGGCGCGCCCGCCGACGCCGTCGAGGTCGTCCACCTGGGGACGGATCTGCCGGCGCTGGCCGCCGCGCCGCGCGCGGCCGGCACGACCGCCGCCCTCGGCGGCGCCGCCACGCGCCCCGGCGCCGCCACGCGCCCCGGCGCCGTCACGCGCCCTGGAGCCGCCATGCGCCCCGGCGCCGCGCGCGAGCCCGCCGAGCCCCCGCCCACCCTCGTCAGCGTCGGCCACCTCGTCGCGCGCAAGCGGCACGCGGACGTCGTGGAGGCGCTCGCGCTCCTGCGCGCCGACCATCCGGAGCTGCGCTACGAGATCGTCGGCGACGGGCCGGAGCGCGCGCCGCTGCAAGATCTCGTGCAGCGGCTCGGCGTCGGCGACCGCGTCGACTTCAGCGGGCAGCTGCCGCCGGCGCAGGCGCGCGAGCGGGCGCAGCGGGCGGACCTGTTCGTGCTGCCGAGCGTCGACGAGGCGTTCGGCGTCGCCTACGTCGAGGCGATGGCCGGCGGCGTGCCCGCGATCGGCTGCGCGGGCGAGGACGGCCCGGAGGAGATCGCCGCGCTCGGCGGCGGGATCGTGCGCGTGCCACCGCGCGATCCGGCCGCGCTGGCCGAGCGGATCGACGCGCTGCTGCGCGACGCCCCTGCCCGCCGCGCGCTCGGCGAGACCGCCCGCGCGACCGTGGCAGCGCACTTCACCTGGGAACGGTGCGGTGCTGCGACGGTCGCGGCGTATGCCCGCGCGCTGGCGCGTTGAAACGCTTCGGCGCGCGCTGCGCAAGTCGGCGCGTGTGCGCTGACGCGCCCTGACATGGCCGCGTTTCAGCCGTGAGGGCGTGGGTACCAGGCCGTCAAGGTGTTCTCCCGGCCCGGCGCGCCTCGGGCCGGGAGGCGCCTCATGTCGCGCTGGTCCTGGTCGACGGAGGCCGCCCCCGGTCCCGGGCTTCCGTCGCCAGCGCGGCATACCTTCGGCGCAGCTGGGGAGGAGCACCGACGCCCCGTCGATGTTCCTCCCCCGCGCCGGAGGACTGTCCGGTTGCGGGACCTCCCGCGCGCCCCGTTTTGCGGAGACTCCCCGAACCGCAACCCCGCAACTTCGGCGCAGACGGCCCGTTGAGGCCTTCAACGACGACGCGACCGTGGGCGGATCCCGCCCGACCCCTTGGTAGCGTTGAACATCCACGGCCGCGAAGGGCCCTGTCACCCATGAGCAAGCCGAACACTCTTCTCGCACTCCTCCTCGTCGCCGTCCTCGGCACGGTCGCCGCTGCGCCCGCGAGCGCGGCCAGCGGCGACGCGATCATCAGAGACTGCTCCAACTCCGACACCGGCCTGCTGAAGGGCACGTACAGCAAGAGCGAACTGCGCGCCGCGAGAAAGCTGGTCAGAGGCGACATCGCCGAGTACACCGGCTGCTACGACGCGATCGAAGCGGCGCTGCGTGCGAGACCGAGAACGAACGACACCAGCGGCGGTGGCGGCAACGGCAGCGACACGAGCGATGGCGGCGGCGGCGGTGTCGACTCCGGCGCCGGCGCCACCAGCAGCGGCGGCACGACCGGCGGCGCCGTCGACAGCGCCACCGCCGCCAGCGGCGGCGCCGGCAGGACGGGCGGCGGCGCCACCGACGCCCCCAGCGGCACCGCGGACGGCTCGACGCCCGCTCCCACGACACCCGCGCCGACGACGCAGCGGGCCGGCAGAGCCGCACCCGTGGAACTCGCCGGCGCGACGATCACGCCCGGCTTCGGCGCCACCGCCGACCCCGAGGCGCGCGCGCTTCCGACGCCGCTGATCGCCTTCCTCGTGCTGCTCGCGGCCGGCGCCATCGGCGTTGCCGCACCGACGATCGGGCGACGTGTCCTCGCTCGCAGACGCGGCTGAGAACGACGCTTCGCAGCTGACCCCGCCGGCGCCCTCGGGTGCCGGCGCGCCGAGCCGTGCGCGCGGCGGCCTGCGCGCGCGCCTCGCCGCGCACCCCGACCCGCCCGTGACGATCGCGCTCGCCGCGCTGCTGATCGCGATCGGCTTCGTCGTCGGCGGCGGCGGCGCGCTCGACTCGACGACCGGCCCCGAGATCGCGCTGACGCTGCTCGGCACCGCTGCCGTCGCGCTCGCCGCGGTCCTGTCGCCGCCCGGGCGGCGGCTGTGGGGCGGCGTCACGCTGCTGCTGTTCGGCGCGCTGACGGCGTTGACGGCGATCTCGATCGCCTGGTCGGTCGCGCCGTCGGAGTCGTGGCTGGCGGCGAACCTGACGCTCTCCTATCTGGCCGCGTTCGCCGGCGCGGCCGCGCTCGTGCGGATCGCCTCCGAGCGCTGGGCGGCGGTCCTCGGCGGTGTCGTGCTGGCGGCGCTGGTGCTGTCCGGCTACGCGCTGCTGGTGAAGGTCTTCCCGTCGCTGGAGGGGATCGACACAGGCACCGCGCGGCTGCGTTCGCCGTTCGACTACTGGAACGCGGTCGGGCTGATGGCCGTGCTGGGGATCCCCGGGACGCTGTGGGTCGGCGCGCGCCGCGACGGCCACGCCGCGCTGCGCGCGCTGTCGGTCCCCGCGCTGACGCTGCTGCTGACCGCGATGCTGCTCGCCTACAGCCGCGGCGCGCTGCTGGTGACGGTGATCGTGATCGCGCTGTGGTTCGCGATCGTGCCGCTGCGACTGCGCGGCGCCGCGATGCTGCTGGCCGCCGGCGCCGGCACCGCGGTCGTCGGCCTGTGGTCGTTCGGCAACGACAGCCTGTCGAGAGACGGCGTGCCGCTCGACGTGCGCGCCGACGGCGGACACGAGCTCGGGCTGCTGCTGGTCGCGGTTCTGATCGTGACGGCCGGCGCCGGCCTCGCGCTCGCCTTCGCGACCGAGAAGGGGCAGTGGCCGCAGCAGCGCCGCCAGGCCGTCGGCGCGACGCTGCTGGTGCTGCTCGCGCTGGTCCCGCTCGCGGCGGCCGGCAAGCTCGCCGTCTCCGACCGCGGCCTGCCCGGCACGATCTCCGACCGCTGGCACGAGCTGACCGATCCCAACGCCGCACAGCCGGGCAACGACCCGAGCCGCTTCACGTCCGCCGGCGGCGTGCGCGCCAGATATTGGGACGACGCCTTCAGACTGTGGAAGTGGGACGACCGCACGCGCTGGGCGGGCGTCGGCGCCGACGGCTTCGACTCCGCTCGCCGCGCGTTGCAGACGGACAAGCTGCGCGCCGGCCACGCGCACGGCTACATCCCGCAGACGCTCGCCGACCTCGGCCTCGCGGGCCTGCTCGTGAACCTGCTGCTGCTGGTCGCGTGGCTGGTCGCGGTCGCGCGCGCGACCGCGCTGAAGCCCCGCCATCGCATCGGCGCTTGGGCCGTCGCCGCCGCCCGCGCGCGCGACCTGCGCACGCCCGTCCCGCGGCGCGAGCCGGTCGAGTGGACGCCCGAGCGGATCGGCCTCGTCACGCTCGCGCTGACCGCGGTCGCGTTCGGCCTGCACTCCGCCGTCGACTGGACCTGGTTCATCCCCGGCACCGCGGTCACGGGCCTGATCTGCGCCGGCTGGGTCGCCGGCCGCGGCCCGCTCGCCGAGCCGCCCGCGCGCGGCCGCGTCCCGCGGCCGCTGAAGAGCGCGCCGACCGCGCTGGCGTTCGCCGGCGCGATCGTGCTCGTCGGACTGGCGGGCGCCTGGACGATCTGGCAGCCGCAGCGCTCCGCGAACCTCAACGCGGACGCACAGACGCTGCTCGACGCCGGCAGACTGCCGCAGGCGATCGCGAAGGGGCGCGACGCGGCCGACGCCAACCCGCTGTCGGTCGAGCCGCTGTTCACGATCGCCGACGCGCAGGACCAGTCGGGCAGACCGCGGGAGGCGCTCAGAACGCTGCAGCAGGCGGTCGAGCTGCAGCAGGCGAATCCCGAGGCCTGGCTGCGGCTCGGTTCCGAGGAACTTGCGCTGAACGACCTCAGAGGCGCGCTCAGCGCCTATGCGGCAGCTGTCTTCCTCGACCCGTTCTCGCCCTCGACGAGAGCGGCGCTGGCCGAGGCGCAGGCGAGAGCCGGCGTCGCGCTGGGAACGACGACGCCGCCCGCCACGCCGACGCCCTGACCGCCCCGCTCAAGCCGCTCGCCGCTGGTCGGCCGGCTGCGCCGACGGCTCCGAGCTGATCTCCGTCGGACGCGTGCTGGTAGCGGCTGCGGCGCTGGCGGACGGACGGCCGGGGCCGAGAAGCTAGAAGGCGCCGCGCCGCATCACGACGGCGGGCAGCGTCTTCAGCAGGATCACGAGATCGAGCGCGACCGACCAGCGCTCGAGGTAGAGGAAGTCGAGCCGCACGAGGTCGTCGAAGTCCAGCTCGGAGCGGCCCGAGACCTGCCACAGGCCGGTGATCCCCGGCAGCACGAGGTAGCGCTTCTTGTGCCACTCCTCCAGCCGCTCGAAGTCGCGCAGCGGCAGCGGCCGCGGCCCGACCAGCGACATCTCGCCGCGCACGACGTTGACGAGCTGCGGCAGCTCGTCGAGCGAGAAGCGGCGCAGCAGCCTGCCGACCGACGTCACGCGCGGGTCGTCGCGGATCTTGAAGAGCGCGCCGTCGGCCTCGTTGAGCTGCTCCAGCTCCTCCTCGCTGACGCCGGCGTCGTCGCGCATCGTGCGGAACTTGAAGCAGTCGAACGGCATCCCGCCGATCCCGGGGCGCGCCGAGCGGTAGAGGACCGGGCCGCGCGAGGTCAGCTTGACGGCGAGCGAGAGCGCCAGCAGCAGCGGCGACAGCAGCGCCAGCAGCAGCAGCGCGCCGACGAGGTCGAACGTGCGCTTGACGGCGAAGTCGATCCCGTCGAAGACCGGCGGCTTGAGCGTGAAGAGCGGGACCGACTGGCCCGGCATGAACTCGGCGCGCTGGACGAGGATCTCCATCGTCGACGGCGCGACGTGCACCTCGACGCCGCGGCGGTGGCACTGGTCGACCAGCTCGACGGCGAGCGCCTGCGGGAAGTCGGGGTCGGCGATGATCACCTCCTGCACGCGGTCGCGCGCCAGCACCTCGCCGAGGTCGGCGAGCGCGCCGAGCGAGCGCAGCCCGTTGTCCGGGCGCGGCGTCAGCGAGATGTAGCCGACCATCTCGACCTCGCGGCTGGGCGAGGCGGTCAGCGCGTGCGCGACCTGGTCGATGTGCTTGCCGCTGCCGACCAGCAGCGTGCGGCGCGAGTAGCCGGCGAGCGTCAGCAGCCTGCCCGTCACGAACGTGTGGATCCAACGGAACGAGGCGACGTAGAGGATCGAGAAGCCCAGCGACGCGTAGAAGATGTAGTAGCTGGTGAACTCCTGGCCGCTGGCGACGGCGAAGATCAGCGCCACGATCGTGACCTGGAACAGCGACGTGACGATCCGCGTCAGACCGGGGCGCCGCGGGCGGTCGGAGTAGAGGTCCGAGCGCGCGAACAGCAGCACCGTCACGAGGTAGGCGAACGCGAGGTAGTCCTGCGTCTGCCCGAACGCGAGGTCGGCGCCGGAGGAGATCGTGAACTCGCCCTTGATCAGCGCCTTCAGCAGCAGGGCGGTGAAGAGCGCGAGCCAGACGCCGGCGAAGTCGAGCGCGAGCAGCGTCGCGATCCGCAGCAGCTTGCGCAACGTCACGAGCCGCAGCAGGAACGACAGGACCGGCGGACGCTTGCGGCGTACGTCTCTGTCGGACAGGGCGGCGATCACCCCGTCGGCTTGCTGCTCATCGACGTCAAGCGCGCCGTTCATCACACGTTGCATGGCCTCCTTCTGCAACGGCCCGGAACGCGAGGAGTTCCGGCCTTTCGTCACATGCGTCAGGTCGGCGCCCCCACGAGCGCCTCCACGCCCGCGTCCTCGATCGTGCGGCGCAGCCCTTCGCGCAGCTCGACCTGCGGCTCCCAGCCGAGCAGCTCGCGTGCCAGCGTGATGTCCGGACGACGCACCTGCGGGTCGTCGGTCGGCAGCTGCTCGTGCACGATCTGCGAGCGCGACTTGGTGATCTCGATGACCGCCTCGGCCAGCTCCAGCAGCGTGAACTCTCTCGGGTTGCCGATGTTGACCGGGTGGTGGATGTCGGACTCGGCGAGCGCGATCATGCCGCGTATGAGGTCGGAGACGAAGCAGAAGCTGCGCGTCTGCGAGCCGTCGCCGAAGACCGTGATCGGCTGATCCTGCAGCGCCTGGCGCAGGAACGTCGGGATCGCGCGGCCGTCGTGCGGGCGCATCCGCGGGCCGTACGTGTTGAAGATCCGCATGATCGCGGTGTCGACGCCCTGCTGGCGGTGGTACGCCATCGTCAGCGCCTCGGCGTAGCGCTTCGCCTCGTCGTAGACGCCGCGCGGGCCGATCGGGTTGACATGACCCCAGTAGGTCTCTCTCTGCGGGTGCTCCTGCGGATCGCCGTAGACCTCGCTGGTGGAGGCGATCAGGAAGCGCGCGCGGTGCTTCTTCGCCAGCCCGAGCGTGTGGTGCGTGCCGTGCGAGCCGACCTTCAGCGTGTGCAGCGGCAACCGCAGGTAGTCGATCGGCGAGGCCGGGGAGGCGAGGTGGTACACGAAATCGACCGGCTCATCGACGAAGTACGGCGTGATGATGTCGATGTTGAGATGGACGAACTCCGGCCGGCGAATGTGATGGATGTTCGCCAGCGAGCCCGTCTCCAGGTTGTCGACGCAGATCACGCGGTGCCCTCGGCGCAGCAGCTCATCGCACAAGTGCGATCCAAGGAAGCCCGCGCCTCCGGTCACCAGACAGGTAGCCATCCGCGGGAGGATAGCCCTGCAACCGGCATGTTTGCGGACTGGCGGGTCCTCTACGATCGCGTGCAGCCCTTGTTGCAGGGCCTTTCCGAGCGAACCCGTCTTCCCAGGAGCCCCATGCCCGCCACCCGCTTCGTCGAGCGTCTCAACGAGCAGATCGCCTACGAGTTCGCCGCCTCGCAGCAGTACATCGCGGTCGCCGTCTACTACGACGCCGAGACGCTGCCGCGGCTTGCCGCCTTCTTCTACACGCAGGCGCTCGAGGAGCGCAATCACGCGATGATGATGGTCCAGTACCTGCTCGACGCGGACGCCGACGTGACGGTCCCGGGCGTCAAGGCGCCGGAGACGACGTTCGCCGACATCGTCGCGCCGGTCGCGCTGTCGCTGGAGCAGGAGAAGCGCGTCAGCGACCAGATCGCCGCGCTCGTCGGCGTCGCGCGCGAGGAGGGCGACTTCCAGAGCGAGCAGTTCATGCAGTGGTTCCTGAAGGAGCAGGTCGAGGAGGTCGCCTCGATGTCGGACCTGCTGAAGGTCGTCGAGCGCTCCGCTGACACGCCGATGCACATCGAGGACTACCTCGTGCGCGAGCACCCCGGCAACGCGGGCGACAGCGACCCGACCGCGCCGGGCGCGGCCGGCGGCGCGCTCTGAGCGAGCGCGCCGGCATGGACGACGAGCGGGCCGCGGGCGGCGCGACTTCCACGGGGGACGCCGCGGGCGCGAGCGGCGCGGCCTCCATGGAGGTCGCCGCTGGCGCGCGCGGCGCCGCCACGGCGTTCAGCGACGAGCTGCGCGCCGCCGCCGCGGAGGTGTGGGAGGCGCAGCATGCGCATCCGTTCGTGCGCGGGATCGGCGACGGGTCGCTGTCGCGCGAGCGTTTCCAGCACTTCGTGCGACAGGACTACGTCTACCTCGTCGACTACGGCCGCCTGCTGGCGCTCGCCTGCGCGCGAGCGCCGGAGCTGGCGACGATGCGCAGCTTCGCCGAGCTGACGCAGGCGATCCTCGTGACCGAGATGGATCTCCACCGTGCGTTCGCCGCCGACTGGGGCATCGTCCCCGCAGCGCTGGAGGCCGAGCCCGCGACGCCGACGACGCGCGCCTACGTCGACTTCCTCCTGCGCACCGCCGCCCTCGGCGACTTCGCCGAGCTGGTCGCGGCGCTGCTGCCGTGCATGTGGGGCTACGCCGAGGTCGGCGAGCGGCTGGCGGCGGCGCAGGCCGGCGCGGTCGTTTCGCCCGGCACGGCCGCCTTGCCCGGCGCGCCCGCCTCGCCTGTCGCGGTCGTTTCGCCCGGCGCGCCCGCCTCGCCTGTCGCGGCCGCCTCGCCCGGCGCGGCCGCGTCCCCCGCCGCATCCGCGTCCCCGGCCGGCCCGGCGAATCCCTACGCCCGCTGGATCGCGACCTACGCCGATCCCGAGTTCCAGGCACTGGCGACGTGGTGCCGCGAGCTGATGGACCGCCTCGGTGCCACCGCCGACGCCCCCACCCGCGCCCGCCTGCACGCCGCCTTCACCACCTGCAGCCGCCATGAGCTGGCCTTCTGGGACGCCGCCTGGCGGCTGGAGCCTGCGCCGGCGTAGCCCCGCTTCGCAACGACTTCCACACCCCTTCGCAACCTCTCGCGCGATCTCGCCCGATCCCGCAATCCCCGCCACAACAGGCATATGGTCGCCGCCGTGTGACCGCTGCTGACCAAAGATCCTTGGGTAGACAGGTGCTCCTGACCAAGGCATGTGGACTGCCCGTGGTCGAGGCTCAGCCGACCGGCGGGATGGTGCCTTGCACCCAGGTCGCGGCGCCGCCCTCTTCGACCTCCTGCTTCCAGATCGGCGCGGCGGCCTTGATGCGGTCGATGATCTCGCGGGCGCCCTGGAAGGCCTCGGGGCGATGCGGGGCGGAGACGGCGACGAGGACCGACGGCTCCGACAGCGGGACCGTGCCGATGCGGTGCTCGGCGGCGGCGGCGCAGAGGCCGTGGCGCTCGATCGCCTCGCGCACGATCGCCTCCATCTGCCCCAGCGCCATCTCGGCGTACGCCTCGTAGACGAGCGACGGCACGTCGCGCGTGACGCCGGAGAAGGTCACGACGGCACCCGCGCGCGTATCTCTCACGCGCTCGACGAGCGCGTCGAGCGACAGCGGAGCGTCGGTGATCCGCACGTGCTGGTCGCCCGGTGCGGCGGCGGCGACGACGTCGTCACCAGGTGCGTCCGCCGCGGGCGCCCCGCCGGACACCGGCGGCACCAGCGCCAGCTCGTCGCCCGGCGACAGCGCGACGTCCTCGTCGGCGTACTCGCGGTTGACCGCCAGCACGAGCGAGAGGCCGTCGGCGAGTGCGGCGACGGCCGGCGCCGCGAGGGCGTCGCGGACGCGTGCGCCGTCGGGCAGCTCGAGCTCCAGCTCGCTCGTGCCGGCGCGCTCGCGCAGCATCGCGAACAGTCGGATCCGTACCTGCATCGGCCAAGCGTACGCGCCCTGTCAGATCGGGGCTCTTTTCCCCAAGCGCGAAGTACCCTCAGGCGATGAGCGTGACCGAGGACCACCGCTTCATCGCACCGATCGTCGGCCCGGACGATCCGCGCCACTTCACCGACTCCGGCATCGAGGTCAAGCAGCGCTACGACGAGCGCGACGTCCCGGAGCAGCTGCAGCTCGGCGAGCCGGGCGACTTTCCCTACACGCGCGGCGTGCACGCGGAGATGTACCGCAAGCGGCTCTGGACGATGCGCCAGTACGCCGGCTACGCGTCCGCGAGAGAGTCCAACGAGCGCTACAAGTACCTGCTCGCCAACGGCTCGACCGGCCTCTCGATGGCCTTCGACCTGCCGACCCAGCTCGGGCTCGACTCCGACGACCCGCGCTGTCTGGGCGAGGTCGGCCGCACGGGCGTCGCGATCGACACGATCGACGACATGCGCACGGCGTTCGACGGGATCCCGCTGGACAGAGTCTCGACGTCGATGACGATCAACGCGCCCGCGAGCGTGCTGCTGCTGCTCTACCAGCTCGTCGGCGAGGAGCAGGGCGTCGCGTCGCAGCAACTGCGCGGCACGGTCCAGAACGACATCCTCAAGGAGTACATCGCGCGCGGGAACTTCATCTACCCGCCCGCCGGCTCGATGCGGCTGACGACCGACCTGTTCGCCTACTGCAGAGAGCACGTTCCGAGATGGAACACGGTCTCGATCTCCGGCTACCACTTCCGCGAGAAGGGCTGCTCGGCGGTGCAGGAGGTCGCGTTCACGCTCTCCAGCGGGATCGCGTACGTGCAAGCCGCGATCGACGCCGGCCTCGCCGTCGACGACTTCGCGCCGCGCCTCGCGTTCTTCTTCAACGGCCACAACAACGTCTTCCAGGAGGTCGCGAAGTTCCGCGCCGCCCGCAAGATGTGGGCGCAGATCATGCGCGAGCGCTTCGGCGCCAAGGACGAGAAGTCGCTCAAGCTGCGCTTCCACACGCAGACGGGCGGCGTCACGCTGACCGCGCAGCAGCCGGAGAACAACATCGTGCGCGTCGCGCTGCAGGGCTTCGCCGCGGTCTGCGGCGGAACCCAGTCGCTGCACACCAACGGCTTCGACGAGGCGCTGGCGCTGCCGACCGAGCGGGCCGCGAAGATCGCGCTGCGCACGCAGCAGATCATCGGCCACGAGTCGGGCGCGACCGACACCGTCGACCCGTTCGCCGGCTCCTACTTCGTCGAGGCGCTGACGGCCGAGATCGAGACGCGCGCGAGCGAGCTGATCGCGAAGGTCGACGAGCTGGGCGGCTCGGTCGAGGCGATCGCGTTCATCAAGAACGAGATCGAGGAGTCGGCCTGGGGCTACCAGGAGCGCTACGCGCAGGGCCAGGACGTCGTCGTGGGTGTCAACAAGTACGTCGACGAGGCGCTCGAGGTGCAGGACCTGCTGCGCGTCGATCCGGCGACCGAGCGCGCGCAGGTGCAGCGGCTGAAGGCGTTCAAGGCCGACCGCGACCAGGAGCTGGCCGCGCGCCGCCTGGAGCAGCTGCGCGTCGCCGCGCGCGGCGACGAGAACCTGCTGCCGCCGATCCGCGCGGCGCTCAAGGACCGCTGCTCGATGGGCGAGGTCTGCGGCGCGATGCGCGACGTCTTCGGGACCTACCAGCCGCAGCTGTAGGTCCGGCGCCGCCCCCTGGCGGCGCCGGACCAAGCAGCGCGGCTCAGCGCACGCGGACGGGGAACGTCAGCACGTTGCGGCCGACCTTCGCGCGCAGCGTGTAGCGGCCGCGCGTGACGCGGTGACCGCTGAGGTGCGCGACGTTGCCGCTCGCGAACGTGCGGCCGTTGCGCACGAGGCGCGCTGTGGCGTGCGTGACCGCGCTGCGCGAGGCCTTGTTCGCCAGCGTCACCTTGCACGCGACCTTCTGGCCGCCGCGACCCGGCGCGACTCTGAGCTTGCACGTGATCTTCGCGTCACGGCCGGGCGCGCCCTTCGGGCCGGTCGCGCCTCTGGCGCCTCTGGCACCGGCGTCGCCCTTGGGGCCGAGCGGACCGACGGGGCCGAGCGGACCGACCGGACCGACGGGACCGACCGGGCCGGTCGAGCCGACGTCGCCCTTGTCGCCCTTGTCACCCTTCGGACCGCTGTCGCCCGTATCGCCCTTCGGACCGGCCGGACCGGTGGCCGGCTCGTCGCTGCCGGGCACCGGCACCTGCGGGATCGTGAAGCTGTCGACCAGCCCGCCGCCGTACAGCGGCTGATGGGTGACCGGGTCGAGCGCATCCGTGCGGACGAACTTCGCGCTGATCGTTCTGGCGCCGAACGTGAACAGCAGCACCGCCGGCATCGTCTCCTGCGTCTGCGACCAGGCGACCCACGGCTCGCGGTCGAGCAGGCCGTCGTAGTTCTTGCCGGTCGTCGACTGCTCCAGGTACGTCGTGCCATGCCCCGGCGCGACCAGCTCCGGCGAGACTCTCGGCTGCCCCTCGGTCCAGTCCGGCGTCGGCGTGCCGACGAGCGGATGGCTGCGGACGTTGTGCGCGTCGTGGCCGGAGACGACGACTTCGACCCCGTACTTGTCCATCAGCGGGAGGATGTCGTCGCGGAACTCCGGATCGGCGTACTCCGGGTAGACGCGGCTCGTCTTGGAGTGGAACGGCGGCTGGTGCATCACGACGACCTGGAAGCGCGTGCGTCTGACGGCCGACGCGAGATCCGCGTCGAGCCACTGCAGCTCGTGCGCCCAGTACTCGGGCGCGGCCGACGGCGGCAGGCCGGGGCTGGCCTCCAGGACGGTCCAGTGGACGCCGTTGTAGTCGTAGGAGTAGGAGCGGTTCTCCTGCCCGGACGGACCGTTGGCCGGGTTGGGCAGGTGCGCGTAGTACAGCGGCGAGGCCGTGCCGGGCGTCGGGGTGTTCTTGTACTCGTGGTCGCCGAGCGCGGACATGAACGGGACGCTGCCGACGAACGTTCTGATGAACGTCGTGTCGAGCGTTCTGCCGGCACCGGCGGGGCTGTCAGGAGCGCCGGCGAGCAGGTCGTTCCATCTGACCTCCATCGTGCCGTCGTTCATGTTGTCGCCGGAGGAGACGACGAACGCGGGGCGCGTGTCCTGGTTCCAGACGACTCTGTCGGCGAAGCTGAGGCCGACGACGCCCTGGACGGAGTAGTCGCCGGGGCCGTTGGCACCGAACGCGGGGACGTCGTCGCCGTCGTCGGTGTGGACCTCGCCGTACGTCGCGGCGGTGTAGACCTTGTCGCCGCCCTTGGCGGTCTCGAAGGTGCCGGGCGTGACGCCGGCCGGCGTGACGCTGTCGCTGACGAACCAGTCATATCTGGCGCCCGGAGTGAGGTCTCTGAACGTGCCGGTGAAGAACGTGTACGTCGGGTCGACGCCCTGTCTGCCCTGCGCGTCGGTGCGCTGCAGGGGGATCTGGAGGCAGTCGGCGGGAGCCGGCGAGACGGCGCAGGCGGCGGCACCGTCGCTGCCGCCGACCGGGCGCGCGTAGGCGAGCGCGGTCGTGCCGGAGACGGCGGCGTCTTCCTTGAAGGTGACCGTCATCGTCGTGCTGGTGTCACCGGTGAAGGCGAGGTGGGCCTGCGTGATCGCGGCGCTCGCGGGTGACGCCGGGGCGAGCCCGGCCGCCGCCAGCGCAGCGGCAGCCGCCAGGCCGGCGAACCGGCCAGAGGAGGTACGACTCATGAGGAGATATTCCGTTCAATCGGTGGGCCTGACAGCAGCACCTCACTGAATTCGGCGTCGGCGATCGTTACTGGGGTGTGAAGTTGCATCGACTCTCGTCGAACTTCCTAGAGACACGCCCTGAAACGCACGTGTTTGCCACTCGATTCTCGCGGGCATGCATCGGGAGCGGTACGGAAGATCCGTTGCAGCACCGTCGCAAGGAGAGGTGAGAAATGAAGCTCGTCCCCCCGCGGGCGCTGTTGGCAGCGCTCGCCGTCCTGATCTCGTCGTGCGCGCTCACGGCCAGCGCACAGGCCTTCTCGCTCGACAGCGTCGATCCTGTCGCGAGCGCGCCGTCGCAGGGCAGCCCGGTCCCCGGCGATCCGGTCCTGAGAGACCCGACGGCCGCCGCGGCGCACCCGGACATGGCGATCAACCTCACCTTCGCCAGAGACGGGAACGACAGCGTCGCGGGGCTGAGACTCGACCTCGCGCCGGGAATCGTGTCGTTCATCAACCACGTGCCGGTCTGCGACAGCTGGGACGCGACGACGCAGACGGCGACGAGCTGTCCCGACTCGATCGTCGGCGCCACCGCGACGAGAGTGACGCTGCTCGTCGAGATCCCGCTGCTGAGAATCCCGGTCGGGACGCCGCTCACCCTCAGAGGCACGATCTACCGCATCGCCTCCCCCGATCCGACGAGAGTCCCGGCGGCCCTCGGCATCGACATCGACCCGCCGATCTCCGGCCTGCAGCGGACCAAGCTCGTCTCGCCGATCACCGTCGACCCGGCGACGCTCGGGCTGACCGCGACGCTCGACGGGCTGCCGGACGAGGCGTCCGGGTTCGCGCTCCACATCGACGCGATCACGCAGATCCTCTACGGCTACACGCCGACGCAGAGATCGTTCTTCACCAACCCGACCTCCTGCCTCCCGGCGACGATCAACGTCAGCGCGACCTCGCACGCCGGCGCGACCAGCGCCAGCAGCGGCACCTACACGCCGACCGACTGCGCCGGCGTCCCGTTCGGCGCGACCCTCACGACGACCGCGGACCCGGCGACACCGGACTCGACCTCCGCGATCAGCTTCGACGTCAAGCCGACCGACCAGGACATCCCGCGCGCGACCTCGCACGTGAAGGGCACGACGGTCATAGCGCCGCCCGGCGTGCTCCTGAACGCGTCGCTGGCCGCGGGCCTCGACGCCTGCACCGACGCCGGCTTCCAGCAGTCGAACACGGCGGTCGCCGCGAACTGCCCGGCCTCCTCGGAGGTCGGCAGCATCGAGTTCGTCTCGCCGATCCTCGGCGCGTTCCCCGGCAAGGTCTACTTCGGCACGCAGACGCCGACCGATCGTCTGCGGCTGTTCCTCGACGTGCCGCTGTTCGGCGCGCACATCAAGGTCTCCGCGACGGTGAACCCGGACTTCACGACCGGTCAGGTGACGACCAGGTTCAGCGACCTGCCGCAGATCGCCTTCACCGACTTCAGACTGACGTTCAACGGCGGCCCCAGATCGGCGCTCGTGACACCGACGACCTGCGGTGAGAACGTCTCGCAGGCGATCGTCGGACCGTGGTCGGGCGGCGCGGACGTGAGACCGACCGGCTCGTTCAGAACCGACGGCAACTGCGCACCGGCCTTCACCCCCTCGATGGGCACGACGGTCTCCAACCCGCAGGGCGGCGCGAGCACCGGCTTCTCGCTCTCGTTCGACCGGCCCGACAGAACGACCCCCGTCGGCAGCGTCTCCTTCGACCTGCCGCCCGGCCTGATCGGAGCGCTCGCGCTGCCGGGCCTGACGAAGTGCTCGCTCGTGAACGCCGCCGCCGGCAACTGCGAGGCGTCGAGCCGGATCGGCGGCGTGGCGTCGGTCGTCGGCTCCGGCAGCGAGCCGCCGACGCTGCCCGGCTCGATCTACCTGACCGAGCCGCAGGCAGCCGGCGACCCGGCCGGCCTGGTCGTCGTCGTGCCCGCGAGACTCGGGCCGGTCGACGCCGGCACGGTGATCGTCAAGCAGCGGCTGACGCTCACCAACGACGGCGCGCTGCACGTCATCAGCGACGCGATCCCGGCGCTGCAACTCGGCATCCCGCTCGCGATCCGCAGACTGACCGTCAACGTCGACCGCGACGGCTTCATGCGCAACCCGTCCAACTGCGGCGTCAAGCCGACCGGCGGCACGTTCCAGCCGCTCGGCGGCGGCACGCCCGCGACGGCGGCCAGCTCGCTCGAGTTCACGGGCTGCGACAGACTCCCGTTCACCCCGCGGATCAGAGGCGTGATCGGCGGCAGAGGGCTGACGACCGTCGGCAAGCAGCCGCAGTTCACGACGACGATCACGCAGAGAGCCGGCGAGGCGGCGATGAAGCAGGCGGTCGTGACGCTGCCGAGAGCGGTCGCGACGAACCTGCCGACGCTCAGAGCGGCGTGCGATCCCGCGGCCTACCTGGCGAGAAGATGCGCGACGCGCACGATCGTCGCGACCGCGAAGGCCGTCAGCCCGCTGATCTCCAGACCGCTGACCGGCAACACGTACCTCGTGAGAGTGGCGAGCGGCGGGCTGCCGAAGCTGATGGTGGAGCTGCGCGGCGAGGTGAACCTCGACCTGGAGGGCATCGTCACGATCAGAAAGGGCCTCGTCGTGACGACGTTCGGCACGATCCCCGACCTTGCCCTGTCGAGCTTCGAGCTGAAGTTCAGAGGGGGACCGGAGGGCGTGCTGACGACCGTCGGCGACATCTGCGCCGGGCCGAGACTGGTCTCGACGTTCGCCGGCCAGAACGGCAAGACCGCGGCGCAGAGCCCGAGACTGATCCCCGAGGGCTGCACGCGGCCGCGCTCGACCGCGTCGCTGCGCTTCCGCAGAGGCGCTGGGACGCTGTCGATCAAGACGACGCTGCCGAGCGGCGCCAAGCCGATCGCGACCTACGCGGTCGCGCTGCCGAGAGGCTTCACGCTCGCCAGAGCGGGCGTCTCGGCGAAGGCCGGCGGCAAGAGAGCTGGCAGAAGAGCGCTGCGGATCAGAGGCCGCAACGTCAGCGTCAAGCTGCCCAAAGGCGGCGCCAGAGCGGTGACGCTGAAGCTCACGAAGATCGGCGCGAGCAGAAGAGTCGCGGGACGGCTCGCGTCGAGGAGAGCGCGCGTCTCGGTCCGCGTCGTGACGCGCCAGACCAACAGAGCGAAGGCGTCGCAGTCGGTGCGCGTGACGCTGCGCTGAGCGTGCGTCGGGATGGTCGGGTAGCGTCTGGAAGATGACTGCACCCGGCCATCTCGACTTCTACGCGATCGTCCTCTTCGTCCACATCGTGTCGGCGATCGTCGCGTTCGGCGTGACGTTCGCCTACCCGGTGATCGACAGCGTCGTGCGCACGCGCGACCCGCGCTCGCTGGCGACCTACCACGAGGCGCAGATCCAGGTCGGCCGCAGAATCGTCACGCCCGCGGCGATCCTGCTGCTGGTCGCCGGCATCTACCTGGTCAGCGACCGCTGGAGCGACTTCTCCAGCGGCTGGTGGAGCGCCGCGCTGGCGATCGTCGTCGTGCTGCTGGGTCTGGAGCACGGCTTCCTGATCCCGAACGCGCGCAGAATGCGCGACCGGGCCGCGCTCGACGTGCAGGGCTCCGGCGGCGTCACGCTGAGCGCCGAGTACGAGCAGCTCGCCAGACAGCGCGCGATCTTCGGCGGGCTCGCCTCGCTGCTGGTCGTGATCGCCGTCTTCCTGATGGTCGTCAAGCCGGGCGTCTGAGCGCTCGGCGGCGCTCCCCGATCGGGGAGCGTTGGAGCGGCGGGTCGATAGCATCCGCCGCCGCTATGCGCCAAAAGGCTCCAGAGACGTTCGAAGAGAAGCTCGGCCAGCTCAACGAGCTCCGCGAGGAGGCGATTCACTCCGCCTCTGCCGCCGCGGTCGAGAAGCAACACGCGAAGGGCAAGTACACCGCTCGCGAGCGGATCGAGAAGCTGCTCGACCCCGGCTCCTTCCAGGAGTTGGACACGTTCGTGCGCCACCGCACCTACGACTTCGAGATGCAGAAGAACAGACCGTGGGGCGACGCCGTCGTCACCGGTCACGGCAGAATCGACGGCCGCACGGTCTGCGTCTTCAGCCAGGACTTCACCGTCGTCGGCGGCTCGCTCGGCGAGGTGATGGCGGAGAAGATGGTGAAGGTGATGGACCTCGCCGCGAAGATCGGCGCGCCCGTGATCGGCATCAACGACTCCGGCGGCGCGCGGATCCAGGAGGGCGTCGTCTCGCTCGGCGGCTACGGCGACGTGTTCCTGCGCAACGTCCGCTGCTCCGGCGTGATCCCGCAGATCTCGCTGATCATGGGCCCGTGCGCGGGCGGCGCGGTCTACTCGCCGGCGATAACCGACTTCATCTTCATGGTGAGAGAGACCTCTCACATGTTCATCACCGGTCCTGACGTGATCAAGACCGTCACTGGTGAGGAGCCGACGTTCGAGGAGCTCGGCGGCGCGATGACGCACAACTCGAAGTCGGGCGTGGCGCACTTCGCCTCCGACGACGAGGACGCCTGCCTGGAGGACGCGCGCTACCTCTTCTCGTTCCTGCCGAGCAACAACCTCGAGCTGCCGCCGCGCGTGCAGCCGAGCGACGACCCGTTGCGGATGGACGAGGAGCTGGACAGCGTCGTCCCGGACGCGCCGAACAAGCCCTACGACATGCGCAACGTCGTCAGGCTGATCGTCGACGACGGCGAGTTCCTCGAGGTCCACGAGCACTTCGCGACCAACATCATCTGCGGCCTCGCGCGCCTGGACGGCTTCCCCGTCGGGATCGTCGGCAACCAGCCGGCGTCGCTGGCCGGCGTGCTCGACATCGCCGCGTCGGAGAAGGCCGCGCGCTTCGTGCGCACCTGCGACGCGTTCAACATCCCGATCCTCACGCTCTGCGACGTGCCCGGCTTCCTGCCCGGCACCGCGCAGGAGTGGGGCGGGATCATCCGCCACGGCGCCAAGCTGCTGTACGCCTACGCCGAGGCGACCGTGCCGAAGATCACCGTCATCACGCGCAAGGCCTACGGCGGCGCCTACGACGTGATGGCGTCAAAGCACCTCGGCGCGGACTTCAACTTCGCCTGGCCGCAGGCGGAGGTCGCCGTGATGGGCCCGGAGGGCGCGGTCAACATCATCTACCGGCGCGACATCGCCGGCAGCCCGACGCCGGACGAGCGCCGCAGAAAGCTGATGGACGACTACAAGGCGCGCTTCGCGAACCCGTACGTCGCGGCCGAGCGCGGCTACATCGACGACGTGATCATCCCGCACGAGACGCGGCCGAAGCTGATCGCCGCGCTGCACACGCTGCAGACCAAGCGCGAGCCCGGTCCGCAGCGCAAGCACGGCAACATCCCGCTCTGAGCGGGCCCGCCACCCTGCCGGCGCGCTCGCGCCACGCGCCGGCAGGGGGAGCGCGCGCAGCGGCGCGGGCGCTCAGGCGGCGCTCAGGCTGCGCGCGTGACGGGGCCGGCGCCCAGTACGCCGTCCACCCGCCGCACGAGCCCGAGCGGGTTCGCGTCGCGCAGGGCCGGCGGCAGCAGCGCGTCGGGCAGCGACTGGTAGCCGACCGGGCGCATGAAGCGCAACGCGGCCGTCATCCCGACCGAGGTCGTCGCCGGCGCGCTGGTCGCCGGGAACGGCCCGCCGTGAACCGTCGCCCAGCCGACGGCCACGCCGGTCGGATAGCCGTTGACGATCACGCGTCCCACGCGCGCGGCGAGCTGGCGCAGCAGCCGCTGCACGAGCGGATCCTCGCCGTCGCCGTGGACGGTCCCGGTCAGCGCCGCCGGCAAACGCTCGCCCGCGAGCAGCTCCAGCTCAGCCGCGTCCGCGCACCAGAGCACGAGCGCGCCGGGGCCGAACAGCTCCTCCAGCAGGACGTCGCCGGGCTCCAGCGCCGCGGCGCGCAGCTCGCCCAGCAGCGGCGCCTGCCACGCGCCGGGGCGGGCATCGGCAGCGGGTCGCACGCGCGCGGTGACGCGCTCGTCGCCGAGCGCCAGCGTCGCGGCGGCGGCGAAGCCGTCGCGCAGCCGCGGCGTCAGCATCGGGAGCACGTCGGCGGCGGCAAGCCGCTGCGACAGCGCCTCGACGAGCGCGCGTCCGGCCGCGTCGTCGACGAGCGCGATCAGGCCCGGCTTGGTGCACAGCTGCCCGGCCGAGCCGGTGATCGCGGCCGCCAGCCCGGCGGCGATCTCCGCGCCGCGCGCGGCCGCCGCGGCCGGCGTGACCAGCAGCGGATTCGCGGAGCCCATCTCGGCGAAGACGGGGACCGGGCGGTCGCGCAGCGCGGCGGCGCGGGCGAGCGCCGTGCCGGCGCCGGTCGAGCCGGTGAAGGCGATCGCCTCGATCGCCGACGCCTGCGCGAGCGCCTGCCCGACCGCGGGCGTGCTGCCGTGCAGGAGCTGGAACCACGCCTGCGGCGCACCCACGGCGGCGACCGCCTCCGCGACGATCGCCGCCGTCAGGTCCGACGTGCGCGGATGCGCGGGATGGGCCTTCAGCACGACCGGGCAGCCGGCCGCGAGCGCGGCCGCGGTGTCGCCGCCCGCGACGCTGAAGGCGAACGGGAAGTTGCTCGCGGCGAAGACGGCGACCGGCCCGATCGGCACGTTCGCGCGCCGCTGGTCGGGCTTGGGCGGGGTCGCGCCCGCAACGGCCGTGTCGATGATCGGATCGAGCAGGTCGCCGCGCTCGGCGACGTCGGCGAAGGCACGCAGCTGCCCGGTGGTGCGCGCGAGCTCACCGCTCAGACGGGGCTCGGGCAGGCCCGTCTCGGCCTGCGCGCATGCGCGCAGCGCCTGCGCGGATGCCTCGATCCCGTCGGCGATCGCGCGCAGCAGCGCGGCGTCGGAGAACGTGCGCGCCGTCCACTCGGCGGCGAAGGCGCAGCCGGCGCGGCGCGCGGCGGCCTCGACAGCCGCCGGCTGGGCGTCGGCGAAGGCCGGCTCCAGCGTCGCTCCGCTGCACGGGTCGACGGCGCGGAAGGTCGTGATCGCGGAGGCCTCCACGCGCTCAGCCCCAGCCGCCGTCGCCGGCGCTGCCGCGCTCGGCGATCAGCGCCTCGCGACGGCCGCTGTCGCGATAGGTCTTGAGCGGCTGCTCGGGGGCGCCGTGCTGCGCACGCCATCTCGCCAGCAGCGGACGCACGTCGGTGCTGTATGCGTCGAGCATCACCTCGTGGCCGCCCATCACGTCCCCGGCCGCCTGCGCCGCGGCGAGCGCCGCGCGGTCGACGAGCGCCGCCTTCGCCGCCGCCTCCTGGATGTTGAGCACCGAGCGCACGACGGCGGGGATCTTCTCCTCGATGTTGTGGTTCTGATCGAGCGCGAGCACGACGTCGCGGGCCCTGTCCCAGCCGATCACCAGCTGGTCGAGTACGAGGAACAGCTCGAACGGATCGACCGAGCCGACGATCAGGTCGTCGTCGGCGTAGGCGCGGTTGTTGAAGTCGAAGCCGCCGAGGCGCCCGACGTCGAGCAGCTGCGCGACAACGCCCTCGACGTTCGTGTGCGCGGCGTGGTGGCCCATGTCGACCAGCACCTTCGCGTTGTCGCCGAGCCGCTCGCAGTGCATCAGCGACGTGCCCCAGTCGGGCAGGTCGGTCCAGTAGAAAGCGGGCTCGAAGAACTTGTACTCCAGCAGCAGCGTGATCTCGTCGGGGAAGAAGTCGTGGACCTCGTCCAGCGAGGCCTCCAGGCGCCGCTTGCGCTCGACGATCGAGTCCTGGCCGGGATAGTTGGTGCCGTCGGGCAGCCAGATGCCGACGGTCTCGGAGCCGACCGCCTGCGCCAGCTCGACGCATGCGCGGATGTGCGCGATCGCCTTGTCGCGCACGCGCTGCTCGGGGTGGCAGAGCGTGCCGAGCATGTAGTCGTCGTCCTGGAACAGGTTGGTGCGGATCGGGCCGGGCTTCAGGTTGCGCTGCCGCAGCCCGTCGACCAGCTGCTGCGGATCGGGCACGACGTCCCAGGGGACGATCAGCGCGACGCTGCCGGCGGCCGCCGTCAGCTCGTGCACGGTCGCGGCGTCGTCGAGCTTCTCCCACACGTTGCGGGGACAGCCTGGATGCTGCACGACGTTGAAGCGCGTGCCGGCGTTGCCGAACGCCCACGAGGCCGTGACGACCTCCAGCTCGTCGAGCAGCGGCTCGACGGCGGCGAACTGCGCGGTGGTGTCCATGTCCATTGGTTCAGCTCCTGCTCTAGGCGAGGTTCACGAGGGCGCCGCCGTCGACGAGGATCTCTGTCCCGTTGACGTAGGCGGCGTCCTCGGAGACGAGGAAGGCGACGGCGCCGGCGATGTCGGCCGGCGCGCCGATCCGCCGCACGGGGATGCGCGACTCGTAGTGCTCGCGCATTCTCGGATCGGAGAGCACCTCGGCGTTGAGGTCGGTCTCGATCGTGCCCGGCTCGACGCAGTTGCAGGTGATCCCGTACGGGCCGAGCGCGATCGCGAGCGAGCGCATCAGCGAGACCTGTCCGGCCTTGGTCGGCGTGTAGGCCGTCTGCATCGAGCCGCCGGCGATCGCGGAGATCGACGAGATCGCGACGATCCGTCCGCCGTCGCCCTGCGCGATCAGCACGCGCGAGGCGGCCTGGCTGACGAGGAACGTGCCCTTCAGGTTGACCTGGTGGGTGCGGTCCCAGACCGCCTCGGAGACGTCGTCGAAGGGACCGAACGGGCAGATGCCGGCGTTGCAGACGACCGCGTCGAGACGGCCGAAGTGGGCGACGACGGCGTCGACGAGTCCGGTCGCCTCCACGGCGACGCCGACGTCGGCCACGAAGCCGTGGGCCTCGCCGCCGGCGGCGGCGATCTGGGCGACGGTCTCCTGCGGCCCGTCGTCGGCGCTCGGCCCGTTGACGGCGACGCGATAGCCGTCGGCGGCGAGCCGCAGCGCGATCCCGCGTCCGATCCCGCGGGCGGAGCCGGTGACGAGCGCCACCCGTCTGACCGCGGCGCTCACGCGATCACCCCGTCGGGATAGCGCTCGAGCACCTGCGCGTCGCACAGCGGCACGAAGTGGTCGGCGCGACGGAAGCGGGCGTAGGCGTCGAGCGTCTCGTACATGCTCTCGTTGATCCCGAGGATCTTGTCCTGCTCGACGTTCTCGTACAGGAACGCGGTGTCGGAGGCGACGACCGTCCCCCTCGCCGTCGCGAACTGAGCGGCGATCGACGCGCGGTGGTGGCCGCCGGTGAAGTAGGTGCTGAGGCCCGCCGCGACCTCGTGCTCGTCGTCGAGCAGCTCGATCCGGTCGTGCGCCTCGTAGACGAGCCACTCCAGCACCCGCGGCGGGAAGACCATCGGGCGGAAGTCGTGCGGGTGGTTGGGGTACGGGTTCTGGAAGAAGAACTCCCAGCCTCTGCGCGAGAGGCAGATCCGCGCGTTGTGAAACAGCGGCAGGTTGCCGACCGTATAGGCCTGGAACGGCGTGCAGATCACGTAGTCGACGTCACTCGGGGTCAGCTCGTTGGCCGCGAGGATCGCCTCGACCCGCTGCTCGGGAGCGACGTCGAAGGAGCAGTCCTCGCGCACGACGCGCGCCCAGTGCGCGTTCATGAACGGCAGGTAGTCCTGCCCGGGGCCGGTGTTGACGAGCGCGACTCTGCCGTCATCGCTCCTGGCGACGAGCATCAGGACCGACACCTGCCGCCACTCGTCCCAGTTGGACATCCAGAACAGCTCGGGGCCGGGCACCGTCGTCCAGTGGCCGACCTTCATCGCGCGTACGTGCCAATTCACTGCGATCTCCTCAGGCATGCGTCGTCAGCTCCTCGAGCGCGGACTCGCGGATCGACAGGCCGAGACCGGGCGCATCGCCCAGCTCGACGAAGCCGTCGCGCGCGACGGGAGCGCCCTCGAAGATCTTCCAGAACAGCTCGTTGCCGGTGTCCGGCTCGACATCTGGAAAGTACTCGGCCATCGGCGCGTTGGGCTGCGAGACCACGAGATGGAGATTGTGCAGCTCGTTGGAGTGCGGGATCACGGCGAGGTCTCTGGCCGCCGCCAACGCGAAGATCTTGCGCGCCTCCGTGAGGCCGCCGACGCGGTTGACGTCGGGCTGCAGGAGGTGCGCGGCCTCCGCTTCGATCACGCGCGCGAAGCCGTAGCGCGTGTACTGGTGCTCGCCGTGGGAGATCGGGATCGGGCTCGTGCGGCAGAGGCGCCGGTAGCCGTCGATGTCGTGCGGCAGCAGCGGCTCCTCGATCCATTTGAG
This sequence comes from Conexibacter sp. CPCC 206217, assembly GCF_030646165.1. Classification (GTDB taxonomy): domain Bacteria; phylum Actinomycetota; class Thermoleophilia; order Solirubrobacterales; family Solirubrobacteraceae; genus Conexibacter. The sequence goes on from NZ_JAUTDO010000002.1 coordinate 385,854, forward strand.
GTCGAACTCGGCCAGCCGCTTGATCATCTCCAGCGTGTACTCGACGGTCCAGCCCATGTAGGCGTCGGCGGCGACCTCGACGTCGTCGCCGACCGCCTCGCGCACGGTCCGCACCAGCTCGACGTTGCGGCGCATGCCGGCAAGGCCGTCGCGCGCGGTGAAGCCGAAGCGCTGCTTGACGAGCCTGAAGCCGGCGTCGCGCCAGCGGCGCGCCTCGTCGGCGAGCTCGTCGAGGTCGTCGAGCGCGTAGAGGCGGCTGGCGTAGACCGGAATGCGCTCCTGCTTGCGACCGCCGACGAGGTCGTAGACGGGCACGCCGAGCGCCTTGCCCATGATGTCGTAGCAGGCGATGTCGATCCCGCTGATCCCGGCCATCACCGCGCCGCTGATGCCGAGCCGGGCGACCGCGCGGTACATCAGGTCCCAGTTGCGCTCGACGTTGAACGGGTCGGCGCCGAGCACGAGCGGGCGCAGGTGCTGCTCGATCACGGTCGCGGGCACGGCGCTGAAGCCGCCGGCGGTGCCGACCCCGACCAGGCCGGTGTCGGTCACGACCTCGACGATCACCTGCGCGCACGGCCCGAACCAGCTGCCGCCGCCGGCCGGCTCCACCGGCGGCAGCGCGCTGATCGGACTGGCGAGGTGGGCCTGGAGCGTCTTCGGTGTCCGCGAGAACCCGACGCGGCGGGTGCGGATGTCGACGATTCGATGTTCAGACATGGTCTCTGGAGTCGGGGGTCGGGTGGGCCGGCGCGGCGCCGACGCCGCCGGGCGAGCAACGTGCCTGCGGCGCGACGTCGCGCAGGATCTCCAGCGCCGCCGCGGCACGGCGGACGCGCTCGATCGAGCCGGCGACGACGGCGCCCTCGTGATGGCGGCCGGCCGGGTAGTGGTTGGGCGCGTTCTTGAGCGCGAACTTGAGGTGGACGGGCGCAGCGACGCGCACGATCTCGCCGATCTCCCACTGACGCGCGAAACCGCCGAGCGCGTCCGGGCTCTCCACGTACAGGTCGAGCGGGCGGTCGGTGACCGCGCGGAACGCGGCCAGCCGCGCCAGCGAGGTGTCGGAGGCGACGTTGATCGTGTCGGCGCCGGCCTGCGCGAGCATCCGCGCCTGCACCGGGTTGGCGATCCCCGCGAGCGCGCTGACCTTGAGGATCAGCTCGGCCGGCAGCTCGCCGCGCGCGCGCGCCTGTGCCAGCAGCCACAGCAGACCCTCGTCGGCGACGCAGATCGAGCGCACGCCGGCGCGCACGGCGCGCTGCACGTCGCGGACCGCGTAGCCGAGCTGGTCCATGCCGAAGTTGCGCCAGCCGAAGACCCCGCCCTGCGGCGTGTGCGGCGAGGCGGTGCCGTCCCACGGACCGCGCGGCCCGACGAAGATGCAGACCTCGGCGCCGTGCTCGGCACCGAGCTGCGCCATCGCGGTCAGCTCGGCCGCGGTCAGCAGCATCGCGCCGCTGCCCTGCGTGAAGCGATGGACGGGGACGCCCAGCTCCAGCGCGGTCGCGACGCTCGCCTCGATCGAGGCGAGCCCCTCCGCTGTCGCGATCTCGATCCGGTACTCGCCGCCGTCGGGGAACGACAGCGGCGAGCTCGGGTGGTCGTGGAGGTCGCCCGCGGGCAGATCGAGCGCGTGGAAGAGCTTCGTGTGATCGATGCTCATCGCGCCCGCCTAGAAGTCGTAGTCGTCGATGTTGTCCTTGTCGAAGACCGTCATCTCCGGCGCGACGTAGACGACGCCGCTCTCGGAGACTCTCTGCGTGCCGTATCTGCCGGCGTCGAAGGAGACCCCCGGCCCGGCCTCGATCTCGCCGTCGATCAGGCCCTTCAGCAGCGTGCCGCCGACGTAGCCCTGGTCGTAGGGGACCCACAGCTGGAACTTCTCGACCGTGCCGTCTCTGACGAACTTGCGCATCTGGTTGGGCTGCCCGACGCCGGTCAGCGCGACCCTGCCGCCCTTGCCGGCGGTCTCGATCGCCTGCGCGGCGGCCGGCAGGCCGACGGTCGTCGGCGCGAGGATCCCCTTCAGGTCCGGATAGCTCGTCAGCAGGCCCTGGGTCTCGGTCGTCGACTTCTGCGGCTCGTCGTTGCCGTAGGCGACCTTGACCATCTTCATCGCTCTGTATCTGGGGTCGGAGGCGAGCAGTCTTCTGATGTGGTCGATCACGGTGACCTGGAACGGGGCCGTCGTCGTCGCGCTCAGGACCGCGAAGTCGCCCCTGTAGCCCATCAGCTCGCCGAGCAGCTCGAGCTGGGCGGCGCCGACTCTCTCGAAGTCGACCGGGGTGACGGCGGCGTCGCGCACCTCCTCGATCTGGTCGGAGTTGACGGCGATGATTCTGATCCCCTTCGCCTGCGCCTGTCTGAGCGCGGGCAGCACCGCCTTCGGGTCGCTCGCCTGGATCGCGATCGCGTCGACCTGCTTCTGGATCTGGTCCTGGATCAGCGGGACCTGGTCGGCCGCGGCGGCGGTCGACGGGCCGGTCGCGGTGAAGTCGTAGCCGAGCGCTCTGCCGGCCGCCTCGAAGCCGGCGGAGATGTTGTCGAAGTAGGGGTTGCCCGAGTTCTGCTGGATGAAGACGATCCGCGGCTTGCCGCCGCTGGAACCGCCGGACGACGCGGCGCCGGTGGCGCTGCCGTCGGACTTCTCGCCGCAGCCTGCGAACAGCAGCGCAGCAGCTCCCAGGCCCAGCGCCGTCAGGCGCGCAGCCGTTCTCACCATTGGTCTCTCCTCCTACTTCGTGGATGTGGGTTGGAGCTCCGCGCCCGCGCGGATCCTCCGGGTGGTGCGACGCCCCGCGACCGCTCTGCGCAGCGTCTCGATCCCGACGCCGGCGCCGATCGACAGCAGCAGCAGCCCGCCGACGACGGCGACGCGCGCCTGGTCGGGCAGGTCCCCCAGCGCCATCCCGCTGCGCACCGCGCCGACGAGCGCGAGCGCGACGAGCGTGCCGAAGATCGTCCCGCGCCCGCCGCGGATGTCCGCGCCGCCGAGCAGGACGACGGTCAGCACGAGCAGTTCCAGACCGGTGCCGGTGTCGGCTCGCACCGACTGCAGCCGCGAGGTCATGAACAGCCCCGCGATCGCGGCGAGCATGCCGGCCGCGACGAACAGACCGACCTTGAGCCGGTCGACGCGCACGCCCGAGAGCGCCGCCACCTCGGGGCTCGAGCCGCTGAAGAAGATCCGCCGCCCGACCGTCGAGCGGTGGAGGATCAGCGCCGCGGCGGACGCGAACAGCAGGAACAGCACGTGCGGGACGGTCACGAGCGTGCCGATCGCGAAGCGCGTGTCGCTGGCGGTGAAGTCACCGGGCAGGTCGACGATCGTCTGGTCGCCGACGATCGCGTTGGCGAGCCCGCGGTAGAGCGCCATCGTCCCCAGCGTCACGACGATCGACGACAGCCCGAAGCGCGTCACCAGCACGCCGTTGAGCAGGCCGGCGAGGCCGCCGGCGGCGACCGTCAGGACGATCGCCGCCAGCAGCGGCACGTCGTGCGTGGCGAGCTCGCCGAAGATCACCGCCGTCAACCCGAGCGTCGAGCCGACCGACAGGTCGATCTCGCGCATCACGATCAGCGGCGTCATCGCGAGCGCGATCAGGCCGATCTCCAGCGAGTCGGTCGCGATCTGCGAGAAGTTCTGCGCGTCGAAGAAGTACGGCGACAGCTGCGAGACCACGGCGACGGCGATCACGAGCAGCACGAGCGCGAACGCCTCGTGCGAGAAGGCGAAGCGGCGGGCGGTCTGTCGGATCATGCGACGGCCTCCGTCGTCGTCTCGGGGGAACGGGCGGGGGAGCGCCGCGCGCGCAACCGCTGGTCGGCGATCACGGCGAGCAGGATCAGCGCGCCGTAGGCGGCCTCCTGCCAGTACTGCGAGACGCCCAGCACCGCGAAGCCGTTGCCGATGACGCCGAGCAGCAGGCAGCCCAGCAACGTGCCGGCGACGCTGCCCGAGCCGCCGAAGATCGACGCTCCGCCGACGACGACGGCGGCGATCACGGTCAGCTCCATGCCGCTGCCGGCGGTGATCTGCGCGAAGCCGAAGCGGCTCAGGTACATCGCGCCGGCGAGGCCGGCGGTCGCGCCGCTGAGCGCGAACACGAGCACGATCGTGCGCGAGACCGGCAGCCCGTGCAGGCGAGCGGCGTCGGGGTTGGAGCCGACCGCGTAGACGCTGCGGCCGCTGCGCGTCCAGCGCAGGAACAGCGCCACCGCGACCGCGACCGCGACCGCGATCAGCACCAGCGGCGGGATCCCGAGCAGGCCGCCCGTCGAGAGGTCGGTCAGCCCCTTCGGCACGTCCTCGCTGTTGACCTGGCCGCCGTCGGCGACGAGGTACACGGCGCCGCGCACGACGCTCAGCATCCCGAGCGTGAAGATGATCGACGGGATCCGCAGCCACGCGATCAGGAAGCCGTTGAGCAGCCCGACGACGAGCCCGACCGCGATCGCGATCAGGTAGGCGACGGGTGTCGAGAGCGCGCCGTGCTGCTGACAGATCATCCCGACCGTGACGGCCGCGAGGCCGACGGTCGAGCCGATCGAGAGGTCGAAGTTGCGCGTCAGCATCACCATCAGCTGCGCGCTCGCCAGCGCGGCGATCAGCGCGATGTCGAGCAGGATGCTGCGCAGGTTGGAGCCGGACAGGAAATCGCCGTTCTGCGCGGCGACGACGATCACGAGCAGGACGATGAAGCCGGCCAGCGCCGCTTCTCGTGCACGCGCGAGGCTCCGGGCGGCGGCGGTCACGCGACCACCGCCTCGACCTCGGCGGCCGCCGCCTGCATGACGCGCTCCGGAGTCGCCTCGGCATGCCCCAGCTGCGCGGTCACGCGCCCCTCGCGCATCACCAGCAGGCGGTCGCTGAGCGCCAGCACCTCGGGCAGGTCGGAGGAGATCAGCAGGATCGCCATCCCTCTGCGCGCCAGCTCGTCGACGAGACGGTGGATCTCGACCTTCGCGCCGACGTCGACGCCGCGCGTCGGCTCGTCGAGGATCAGCACGCGCGGATCGGTCGCCAGCCACTTCGCCAGCACGACCTTCTGCTGGTTGCCGCCGGACAGCTCGCGCGGCGCCTGCGAGACGTCGCGCGCCTTCAGCCGCAGCCGCTCGCCCCACTCGCGCGCGAGCCTGCGCTCGCGGCCGGGACGCAGCCAGCCGCGCGAGGAGACTCTGCCGAGGATCGGCAGCGCGACGTTGGCGGAGATCGGCAGCTCGACCGCGACGCCCTCGTGCTGGCGGTCCTCGGGCACGAAGCCGAGACCGGCGCGCATCGCCTTCTGCGGCGTGGCGACGTCGCGCTCGCCGGCGATCTCGACGCTGCCGGCGGAGCGCTTGTCGATCCCGAAGATCGTGCGCGCGACCTCTGTCCGCCCGGCGCCGACGAGGCCCGCGAGGCCGACGATCTCGCCGGCGCGGACCTCGAGGTCGACGTCGCTGAAGACGCCGGCGCGCGCCAGCCCCCTGACCGCCAGCAGCACCTCGCCGAGCTCGCCGCGCTCACGCACGTAGGCGCCCTCGACGGCGCGCCCGACCATCGCTCTGATGATCGACGCCTCGTCGTAGAAGCCAACCGGCTGGGAGTCGACGAAGCGGCCGTCGCGCAGGACGGTGACGCGGTCGGCGAGCGCGAGGATCTCCTCCAGCCGGTGGCCGATGAAGAGCACGGCGACGCCGCGGTCGCGCAGCCCGCGCAGGACGCGGAAGAGGTCGGCGACCTCGCCGGGCGTGAGCGCGGCGGTCGGTTCGTCGACGATCAGCACGCGCGCGTCGCGCGACAGCGCGCTGGCCATCTCGACCATCTGCGCCTCCGCCAGCGAGAGGTCGGCGACGCGCGCGCCCGGGTCGAGCTCGACGCCCAGCTCGCCGAGCAGGCGAGCCGCCTCGGCGCGCATGCGGCGGCGGTCGATCCGCGGCGGACGGCCGTGCTTGGGCTGGCGCCCGACGAAGACGTTCTCGGCCACGTCGAGGTCGCCGAACAGCGACGGCTCCTGGTGCAGGATCGCGATGTCGCGCTCCTGCGCGGCGGCCGGCGAATGCAGCTCGACGGGCTCTCCGTCGATCAGCAGCACGCCCGTGTCGGGCCGGTGGACGCCGCAGAGGATGCGCGTGACCGTCGACTTGCCGGCGCCGTTCTCGCCCATCAGGGCGTGGATCTCGCCCGCGTAGAGGCTGAGGTCGACGTGATCGAGGGCGACGGTCCCGCCGAACACCTTCGACACGTCGCGCGCCTCCAGCACGGGTGCAGCTCGTCTTGTTTGGGGGTCGAGCACGTCGATCGTTCTCCTCCCGGCGCGGCGCCCAGATGGCCGCGCCGATCTCTCTGCCAGACAACCTAGCTACTTCTAATAGAAGCTGTCAAGCTAAGAAGATGAGACGAGGCCGGACCTCCCTTTACACTCGTGGCGTGGCGACGCTCCCCCGCAGCTCACTCTCCGATCAGGCCGCCGAGGCGATCCTCGTCCTGATCGACGACGAGCGGCTCGGCGCCGGCGATCCCGTCCCGCCGGCCGGCGAGCTCGCGAGACGGTTCGGCGTCAGCGTCGTCGTCGTGCGCGAGGCGATCGCCGCGCTCGCAGGCCGCGGCATCCTCGTGCGCAGCCAGGGCCGCGGCACCGTGGTCGGCAGACCGGGGGCCGAGATCCTCGACTCGATCCTGCGCGTGCGGATGCGCCAGGACGGGATCGCCGTGGACGAGTTCCAGCAGTGCCGCGCCGCGCTGGAGGCGCAGTCGGCGGCGCTGGCGGCGTCGGTCGACGACGCGACGGCGCGCGCGACCGCGCTCTCCCCCGCGCTCGATGCGATGCGCGCGGCCCAGAGCCTCGACGCGTTCCGAGAGGCCGACCTCGACTTCCACCTCGCGCTCGCGCAGCTGGCCGGCAACCACGCGCTGGTGCTGCTGCTGGAGGCGCTCAACACCGTCGTCTCGCACTCGCTCGGACAGCTGTGGCGGCGCGTCGCCGGCCGCGCGGACGCGCTCAGAAGGACTGTCGGGCACCACCAGCGGATCGCCGACGCGGTCGCGGCAGGCGACCGCGACGCCGCCGTGCGCGCGATGGCCGTGCACTTCCTCGAGTCGGCCCCGGACGTCGACTACGGGATCCTGACGCCGCCCGCGCGGGCCGCGCCGTAGCGCGACCCGTCCCGGGGCGCGGCCCTAGCCGAACTGCTTGTTCTTCGGCAGGGTTCTCGCGACGAGGTCGGCGATGATCTTGTAGCCGGACGCTCTCGCGTGGATGTCCTGGTACTGGCAGTACCACGTCAGGTCGCAGATCTTCGCGACGGCGACGGGGATCGTGCCGAACGGCGGCAGGTCGGTCGTCTGGTCGAACGGGATGAACCCGCCGGTCCCTCTCGTGACGTCGACGAGCTGGCCTCTGACCGCCTCGTACTCCTCCTTCAGCGTCGGGTTGATGATCGTTCTGAAGGCGATCACCGACAGATCGGCGAGCGATCTCGTCGCCGGGTCGGGCGAGAGGTACGCGCCGAGGATCACGTCCGGGTAGGTCGTGCCGACGATGCGGACCTTCGGCCCGGCCGCTCTGCGCAGTCTCGTGACGAGCTTCTTGACGTTCGCGCGCAGCACGCCGGAGGCCTGCGCGACGCAGGTGACCGCGTTCGCGGCTCTGGCGCAGGCGGTCACGTCGTTGCCGCCGATCGAGACGGTGATGAGGCCCGTCTTGTCTCTGTTTCTCTTCAGGAACGCCTCGGCGGCGGCGATCTGCGTCTTGCCCTCGTACGGTCTGTAGTCGGGGCCGCGCAGGCCGGCCGGACAGCCCTTCTGCGTCAGGATCGAGGAGCTCGTCGCGCCGCCGCAGCCGAACTGCGCGACTCTCAGTCTCCAGCCCCGTCTGGCCGCGAGGCCCACGGTCTGGTAGACGAACCCGGCCGTCGAGCCCGTGCCAGGCGCGCCGGTGGCGGGGTTCGGCTGGTAGCCGACGGCGTAGGAGTCCCCGAGCGAGACGAGGAACTGCGGGGCCGCTCTTCTGCCCTGTGCCGAGGGCTTTCTGGCGGCGAGCGCTGCGGTCGGCAGCGCCAGGGCGGCGATCGCCGCGATCGCGGCCGCGCCGCTCGCAAAACGTGGTGGGATCATTTCGACACGCTAACGGAGATCGGCGCCGCGCGTGAACGTTCGCGTATCCACGACGCGAACACGACCAGCAGCGGCAGGTGCAGCCAGACGACCTGCCGCAGCGAGCCGCTCGGCCCGATCAGCTGCGCGAGGCCGCCGGGCAGCGGCCGCGACGCCTCTATCACCGCGGCGGCAGCGGGGAGCGAGGCGATCCAGAGCAGGATCCAGGCGCGGCGCGAGAGGTCGACGAGCAGCAGGAACGGCAGCAGCACCAGCAGGATCCGGTTCGACGGCTGGTCCGGCAGGTAGACGTAGCCGGCCGCGATCGACAGCACGACCGCCTCCTTGACGTCGAGCCGCTCGCGTGCGTAGAGCGCGATCACGACGATCAGCGAGACGATCATCAGCAGCTGCGGCAGCCACGTCGCGTAGAGGCCGGCGTGCGACAGGAACAGCAGCGGGCTGGCGTGGATCGGCTCGGGGATCGCCGCGCGGTCGCGGCGGTTGTCGAGCATGTGCAGGCTGTCCGGGAACCACAGCAGGCACGTCAGCGCGACCGCGGCGGCGCACAGCCCGACCGGGATCAGCGCGCGCCGCCAGCCGAGCGCTCTGACGGTGTGCAGCGCGAGCGCGGGCGCGAAGAAGGCGCCGAGGAACTTCAGCGCCGTCAGTGCCGCGGTCGCCGCCCACGCCCACGCCAGCCGGCCGCCGTCGAGCGCCAGCAGCAGCGCGGCGATCAGCAGGAACAGCAGCGTCTTGTCCTCCGCGAACGCCGTCCACCCCGTCAGCACGAACGGGTTGAAGGCGTAGAAGACGAGCACGCGCCAGCGCCACGCGCGCGCGAACGGGAACGCGAACCCGATCAGCAGCAGCGTGCCGGCGTCGCACAGCGCGAAGAAGATCCGCAGCGTCGCGGCCGAGTCGTGCAGCGCCAGCAGGCCGGCGAAGAGCGCGAACTCCAACGGCGGGCTGTCGGCGAAGCGCGGCTCTATCGGGCCGCCGGCCGGCGCGTCGTACGGGTTCACGCCGTGCAGCGCGAAGCCGCCGAAGAAGCGGTAGATCGCGAGGTCCGCGCCGCCGTCGGTGACGGCGATCACGACGAGCCGCACGATCAGCGCGACGGCGGTCAGCGCGATGACGCGCAGCTTCCAGTCGGCCCAGACGGCGGCGAGCAGGCCGCGGGCGCCCAGGCGCTCGCTGTGACGTACGTCCTCCACAGCGCCGCCACGATACCCTCACGCGCATGAACCGTCGTCCCCAGTTGGAGATCGTCGCGCCGAACGCCTCCCCCGAGGAGGCCGCGGCGGTCGTCGCCGCGCTGGAGCAGTTCATGCGCGAGACGGCGCCTGTGCTGGTCGCGGCGCCCGAGCGCGTGAACCGCTGGACGCACGCGGCGCTGCTGGAAGGCGTGCGCGGCGGGACCGTGGGCGTCACCGGCGCGCATCCCTGGGCGCGCTGACGCCCACCGGGAAATACCCGAAAAGCCACTCGGCTTTGCTACCTTTGGTCTCCGCCCGCCCGTAGGAGGAACGCAGCGCATGGAGCCCAGCTCGGTCAGCGAGAAGACGAAGAGACCCAGCGGCAAGCTGGGTTCGATCGACAACCCGGAGGTCGTCGAAGACGTCCCGGGGTACGTGATCCCGATCATCGAGCGCGAGTTCGACGACTTCGACACGGAGTCGCAGAGATTCCTGCGCGGCGACTACCCGGAGAACGAGTTCATCGGCTTCCGGCTCAGACAGGGTGTCTACGGGCAGCGCCAGCCGAACGTGCAGATGGTCCGCGTGAAGCTGCCGTGGGGCGGCGTCAGCCCCGAGCAGATGGACATGTTCGGCGACGTCGTCGAGCGCTACGCGCCCTTGAGAAAGGGCCACATCACGACGCGCCAGAACATCCAGATCCACCACGTGCCGCTCGACCAGATGGCCGTGATGATCCGCGACGTCAGCGCCGTCGGCCTCTCCAGCCGCGAGGGTTGCGGCAACACGGTGCGCAACGTCACCGCCGATCCCTGGGCGGGGATCTGCGAGGACGAGGTCTTCGACACGACGCCGTGGGCGGGCGCGTACGTGCGCTACTTCGTGCGCCACCCGACGACGCAGCTGATGCCGCGCAAGGTCAAGACCGCGTTCGACGGCACTCCCGCCGACCGCGCGATCACCGGCATCCACGACATCGCGTTCCTCGCGAGAGTCCGCGACGGCGTCAAGGGCTTCGAGATCCGCGTCGGCGGCGGCACGTCGATCATGGCGCGCGTCGCACCGACGCTGTACGAGTTCAAGACGGCCGAGGACGGCGAGTACCTGAAGGTCGCCGAGGCCGTCTTCCGCATCTTCGACCGCCAGGACTGGCTGCGCAAGAACCGCGCGCGTGCCCGCCTGAAGGTCTTCGTCGACAAGTTCGGCATCGACGAGCTGCGCAACCAGGTCGAGGAGGAGCTCAAGGGCGACTGGGTCCACGAGCGCGACTTCGACCCGATGCAGCGGCTGTTCGTGCACGACGAGGAGGCGTACGCCCCGGCGCTGCAGCCGTCCTACGACACGCCCAACGGCGACCTGTCGGAGTTCGAGCACTACGTCTCGACCAACGTCAGAGCGCAGATCCAGGCGGGCTTCTCGACCGTCGAGGTGAAGATCGAGCGCGGCGACCTGACGCCCGAGCAGTTCCGCGGCCTCGCGCAGATCATGCGCGACTACAGCGGCGGCTACGCGCGCACGACGGTGCAGCAGAACCTCGTGCTGCGGTGGGTCCGCGACGAGGCGCTCTACGACGTCTGGACGCGGCTGAAGGCGCTCGACCTCGGCGAGGCCGGCGTCGACGAGATCTCCGACGTCGTCTCGTGCCCCGGCACCGACTCCTGCAAGCTCGGGATCACCAGCTCGATGGGCCTCAACCAGGCCGTCAAGCAGCGGATCCTGGAGATGAGACTGAACGACCCGCTGACGCGGAGAATCCACATCAAGATGTCGGGCTGCCCGAACGGCTGCTCCCAGCACCACATCGCCAACATCGGCTTCTACGGCGCCTCGATCAAGGTCGGCGACAAGACGATCCCCGCCTCGATCCCGCACATCGGCGGCCGCTACGAGGGCGGCGACGTGCTGTTCGGCGCGCGCCTGAGACTGCGCCTGCCGTCCAAGCGCGTCCCGGACGCCGTCGAGCGCTGGATCCGCATGTACGAGGCCGGGCGCGAAGAGGGCGAGGCGTTCAACGACTACGCCGAGCGCGTCGGCACGAGAACGTTCGAGGACGAAGTCCGCGATCTCGCGATGCCGGCCGAGTTCAACCTCGAGAACATGAACCTGTTCATCGACTGGAACAAGAACGTCCCGTTCGCCGTCGAGCGCGGCGAGGGAGAGTGCGCTGTCTGACGACGGCGCCCGCGAGTTCCCCGAGCGCGACGAAGCGGCACCACGCCGCCGTGGAACTCGCAGTGCGAAGCACATCATCTTCGACTGCGACGGGGTTCTCGTCGACTCCGAGCCGACCGCGAACAGGATCCTCACGGAGGGCCTGAACGCGATCGGCTTCGCGACGACGCTCGAGCAGAGCGAGCGCGCCTTCATGGGCCGCTCGTGGGAGCACATGGTGGAGGTCGTGACCGAGCGGCTCGGCGCGCCGCCGCCGGACGCCCTGCGCCAGCAGTACCGCGACCGGCTGTTCGCCGCCTACGCCGCCCGCAGCGTCCCGGCCGTGCCGGGGATCGCCGCGGCCCTCGACGGGCTCGACGCGGCCGGCCTGCCCTACTGCGTCGCCTCCAGCGGCGACCACGAGCGGATCCGCAACGGGCTCGCGACCGCGGGCCTGAGCGACCGCTTCCACGACGAGCAGACCTTCAGCGCCGACGACGTCGGGCGCGGCAAGCCGTGGCCCGATCTGTTCCTGCACGCGGCGCGGCAGATGGGGTTCGAGCCGGCCTCGACGGTCGTCGTCGAGGACAGCCCGGCCGGCGTCGAGGCCGGTCTGGCAGCGGGAATGCGCGTGCTCGGCTACAGCGGCCGAACGCCCGCGGAAGTGCTGCGATCGGCCGGCGCAGAGCCGTTCGCGGCGATGGCCGAACTGCCGCGCTTGTTGACCGCAACGGTCTAAATTGCCAATTCCCACTCGGGTTTCTGCTAATTTCTGCGGACGATGAGTGCGACCGTTCCCACCGACAGCTCTCTGACCGCCGACGCCGAGTCGCTCAGCGCGACCGGGGTCCTCACGCGGATGGTCGACCGCTTCCATCCGAAGCTCTACCTGGCGTGCTCCTTCCAGCAGGAGGAGTCCGTGATGGTCGACCTGTTGCTGAGAATCGAGCCGCAGGCGCGCATCTTCACGCTCGACACCGGTGTTCTCTTCCCGGAGACGTACGAGACCTGGAGAACGATGGAAGCGCGCTACGACACCGAGTTCGAGTCCTGGAGCGGCATGTCGCTGGAACAGCAGGCCGCCGAGCACGGCGCCGCGCTGTGGGAGCGGGACCCCGACGCCTGCTGCGCGATCCGCAAGGTCGTGCCGCTGAAGGAGGCGCTCGGCGAGGTCGACGCGTGGATCGTCGGCGTGCGCCGCGACCAGGCCCCGACGCGGGCGAACACGCCGAAGATCGACTGGGACGCCAAGCACGGGATCTGGAAGGCCGCCCCGCTCGCCGACTGGAGCGAGAGAGACGTGTGGCGCTACATCCACGAGCACGACCTGCCGTACAACCCGCTGCACGACCGCGGCTACGCTTCGATCGGCTGCACCCACTGCACCGTCCCGGCGGCGGACCGCAGCGGCCGCTGGGCGGGCAACGGCAAGGTCGAGTGCGGCCTGCATGGCTGACCGGCCGGTTTCTCCGACCGGACAAGTGAAACACTGAGGCGCGATGGACTGGCCTCTCGTCATCGCGTTCGGGTTCGGCGTCGGGATGCTGGTCGGAATGACCGGCATCGGCGGCGGCTCGCTGATGACTCCCCTCTTGATTCTCGTGCTCGGAACCGCCCCCACAACCGCGATCGGCACCGACCTCGCCTACGCGGCCGTCACGAAGACGCTGGGCGGCTGGCGCCACTGGCGCCGCGGCTCGGTCGACATGACGATCGCGCTGTGGCTGGCGGTCGGCTCGATCCCCGGCGCGCTCGGCGGCGTCGAGGTGCTGCACCGATTGGAGAAGGCGCTCGGCGGCGACTCGTTCGACACCTTCCTGCTGACGGCGGTCGCCGGCGCCCTGTTCGTGACCGGCATCGCCGTGCTCGCGCGGGCCCTGTTCATGAGCAGCGGCGGCGAGCGCGTCACGGTCGAGCACTTCCAGACCCGCCACAAGGTCGCCGCGATCCTCGTCGGCGTCTCGGTCGGCTTCGTGCTCGGCCTCACCTCCGCCGGCAGCGGTGCGCTGATCGCCGTCGCGCTGATCATCATCTTCCGCCTGACGCCGATCCGCGTCGTCGGCACCGACGTCTTCCACGCCGCGCTGCTGCTGTGGGTCGCCTCGCTCGCGCACCTCTTCAGCGGCAACGTCGACCTGTTGCTGGCGGGCAATCTGCTGCTCGGATCGCTGCCCGGCGTGTGGATCGGATCGAACCTCGCGTTCAAGCTGCCGGAGAACGCGCTGCGGCCGACGCTGGGCATCGTTCTGCTGGCAGCAGGACTGGCGCTGCTGAAGAAAGCGGGCGCCGACATCCCCGTGTCTGTCATCTTCATAGGCCCGATCGCGGTCGCGATCGCCGCATACGCCCTTCATCGCACGCGTCAGCGTCGCGAGGAAGACCCTTCTCAACCCACTCTCACCACCGACACAACGGCAACGGAACAGGCATGACGTACGAGCTCTCACACCTGGACGCACTCGAAGCCGAGGCGATCCACATCATGCGCGAGGTCGCCGCCGAGCTTGAGCGGCCGGTCCTGCTCTTCTCGGGCGGCAAGGACTCGATCGTGCTGCTGCGGCTGGCGGAGAAGGCGTTCCGTCCGGGCCGCTTCCCGTTCCCGGTGATGCACGTCGACACGGGTCACAACTTCCCCGAAGTGACCGAGTACCGCGACCGTCGCATCGAGGAGATCGGCGAGCGGCTGATCGTCGCCTCCGTGCAGGAGTCGATCGACAAGGGCCGCGTCGTCGAGGACACCGGCCCGCGCGCCTCGCGCAACCGGCTGCAGACGGTGACGCTGCTGGACGCGATCGAGGAGCACGGCTTCGACGCCGCCTTCGGCGGCGCCCGCCGCGACGAGGAGCGCGCCCGCGCGAAGGAGCGGATCTTCTCCTTCCGCGACGACTTCGGCCAGTGGGACCCGAAGGCGCAGCGCCCGGAGCTGTGGTCGCTCTACAACGGCCGCGTGCGCAAGGGCGAGCACGTGCGCGTCTTCCCGATCTCGAACTGGACCGAGCTCGACGTCTGGCAGTACATCGAGCGCGAGGAGCTCGAGCTGCCGTCGATCTACTTCGCGCACGAGCGCGAGGTCTTCGCGCGCGACGGCATGCTGTACGCCGCCTTCGACTTCATGGAGCGGTTCGAGCACGAGACCGTCTTCACCGAGACGGTGCGCTACCGCACCGTCGGCGACATCACCTGTACCGGCGCGGTCCAGTCGACCGCCGCCACCCTGGAGACGGTCGTCGCGGAGATCGCCGCGACGAACATCACCGAACGAGGCCAGACGCGCGCGGACGACCGCGTGACGGAGGCCGCGATGGAAGATCGCAAGCGAGAGGGTTACTTCTAATGGCAGTCACGGCGACCATGAACGGACGCCCCCACGGCGAGGACACCAGCACGACGGAGCTGCTGCGGTTCGCGACGGCGGGTTCGGTCGACGACGGCAAGAGCACCCTGATCGGCCGGCTGCTGCACGACGCGAAGTCGATCCTCGCCGACCAGCTCGCGCACGTGAAGGAGACGAGCGAGCGGCGCGGCGACGGCGAGCTGAACCTCGCGCTGCTGACCGACGGCCTGCGCGCCGAGCGCGAGCAGGGCATCACGATCGACGTCGCCTACCGCTCGTTCCAGACCGACAGACGCCGCTTCATCATCGCCGACTGCCCGGGCCACGAGCAGTACACGCGCAACATGGTGACGGGTGCCTCGACGGCCGACCTCTCGCTCGTGCTCGTCGACGCCCGCAACGGCCTCGTCAGACAGTCGCGCCGCCACGCCGCGATCTCGGCGCTGCTGCGCACCCCGCACCTCGTCGTCTGCGTCAACAAGATGGACCTCGTCGACTACGACGAGGCGATCTTCGACGCGATCGTGGCCGACTTCAAGCAGTGGTCGGCGCAACTGGACGGCTTCCGCGAGGTCACCTTCATCCCGATCTCCGCGCTGAAGGGCGACAACGTCGTCGACGCCTCCACGAACATGCCGTGGTACACCGGCGAGCCGCTGCTGCACCACCTCGAGACCGTCGAGATATCGGGCGACCGCAACCTCGACGACTGGCGCTTCCCGGTCCAGTGGGTCGTGCGCCCGCAGAACGACGAGCGCCACCACGACTACCGCGGCTACAGCGGCACCGTCGCCGGCGGCGTGCTGACGCCGGGCGAGGAGGTCGTCGTGCTGCCGTCCGGGCGCACGACCAGACTCGCCGCGATCGACACGATCGACGGCCCGCTCGACGTCGCCTTCCCGCCGCAGTCGGTCACGCTGCTGCTGGAGGACGACCTCGACGTCTCGCGCGGCGACCTGATCGCGCGCCCGTCGGACGCGCCGACGGTCGCGCGCGAACTGGAGGCGGTCGTCTGCTGGATGGCCGACCGGCCGCTGCAGCCGGGCGGCAGATACGCGATCAAGCACACCACGCGCGCGGCGCGCGCGGTCGTCGACTCGATCGACTGGCGCCTCAACGTCGAGTCGCTCGACCGCGAGGAGGCCGAGGGCGGCCTGTCGCTGAACGAGATCGGCCACGTCAAGCTGCGCCTCAGCGCGCCGCTCGCGTTCGACTCCTACGAGCGCAACCGCGACACCGGCAGCTTCATCCTGATCGACGAGGCGACCAACGACACCGTCGGCGCCGGGATGATCGTCACGCCGTAAGACGGAGCCTCAGCGCGAGTCCCGGGGCGTCGCGAAGCGGCGTCCCGCGGTCGTGGAACTCGCGATGCGCAGCACGCTATGGTCGCGCGATGCAGTGGAACTTCGTTCCGGCAGCGACCACCACCCGCAACCCGTTTCGAAGCGGGTCCAGATGGATGCGCCTGGCCCGCGTCGTCGTACCGACGATCTGGGTGCTCGCGACGATCTGGTTCGTCGCGTTCGAGGGGTTGCCGCTGACGCGCGACTGGATCGCCGCGTGGGTCGTGCTCGGCCTGCTCGCGTTCTCGCTCGGCGACCTCGGCGGCTGGTTCAGAGGCGTCGTCTTCGACTGGCTGCCGTTCTTCGGAATACTCGCGCTCTACGACCTGCTGCGCGGCGCCGCCGACGGGCTCGTCTTCAGACCGTTCTTCCTGCCGCAGATCGACGTCGACGAGTTCCTCTTCTTCGGGACGGTGCCGACCGTCTGGCTGCAGGACCATCTGTACACGCGCGGCACGCTGCCGTGGTACGGCGTGATCGCCTGGACGGTGTACATGTCGCACTTCTTCGCGACGCCGCTGTTGGCGGGAATCCTCTGGAAGCTCGACCGGATGCGCTTCCGCCGCTACGCCGCCTGCGTCGCGGTGCTGTCGCTGCTGGGCTTCGCGACCTACGCGCTGTTCCCCGCGGCGCCGCCGTGGATGGCGGGCGAGGCGGGCCTGATCCCGCACACCGTGCGCGTGATCCCCGAGATCTGGGGACAGCTCGGCTTCGCGCCAAGATTCGGCCTCGTCGGGACGGGCTACGAGTACGCCAACGACGTCGCGGCCGTCCCCTCCCTGCACGCCGCCTTCTCGCTGCTGATCTCGCTGGAGCTCTGGCAGAACGCTCGTCGCTGGTACCTCCGCGCCGTCTTGGTCGCCTATCCCCTCACGATGGCGTTCGCGCTCGTCTACAGCGGCGAGCACTATGTCGCCGACGTGCTGCTCGGCTGGCTCTACGCCGTCGTCACCGTCTGGGGCGTGCGCAAGGCGTTCGCGCGCTGGGTTGTCCGGCACCACAAGGAACCGGCCGTGACATCGGGGTCCTTTTCCACGACCAGCGACTAACCTTCCGCCGCGTGTTCTCGAAGATTCTGATCGCCAATCGCGGCGAGATCGCCGTCCGCGTCATCCGCGCGTGCGAAGAGCTGGGCATCGGCTCCGTCGCCGTCTACTCGGAGCTGGACCGCGACGCCCTGCACGTCAAGCGCGCCGACGAGGCGTACCTGATCGGCCCCGGCCCGGCCGCGGAGTCCTACCTCAGAGTCGACAAGATCCTCGCGGTGGCGAAGAGATCCGGCGCCGAGGCGATCCACCCCGGCTACGGCTTCCTGGCCGAGAACGCCGCCTTCGCCGCCGCCTGCGAGGAGGCGGGGATCACCTTCATCGGGCCGCCCGCAGCCGCGATCGACGCGATGGGCTCCAAGACCGCCGCGCGCGATCTGATGCAGAAGGCCGGCGTGCCGATCGTGCCCGGCACGACCGAGCCGGTCAAGGACGTCAAGGCGGCGCGCAAGATCATCGAGAGAACGATCGGCTTCCCGGTCGCCGTCAAGGCGGCGGGCGGCGGCGGCGGCAAGGGCTTCCGCGTCGCGCTGACCGACGACGAGCTGGAGGCGGCCTTCGAGGGCGCCGCGCGCGAAGGCGAGAAGTTCTTCTCCGACGCGACCGTCTACCTCGAGCGCTACCTGCCGGACCCGCGCCACGTCGAGGTGCAGGTGCTGGCCGACCGTCACGGCAACGTGATCCACCTCGGCGAGCGCGACTGCTCGATCCAGCGCCGCCACCAGAAGCTGATCGAGGAGTCGCCCGCGCCGGCCGTCGACGCCGAGCTGCGCGCGAAGATCGGCAAGATCGCGACCGACGCCGCGGCGGCGGTGCACTACGTCGGCGCCGGCACGATCGAGGGCCTGCTGCAGGACGGCGAGTACTACTTCCTCGAGATGAACACGCGCGTGCAGGTCGAGCACTGCGTGACCGAGATGGTGACGGGGATCGACATCGTCAAAGAGGGCATCCGCGCCGCCGCCGGCGAGCCGCTGTCGATCACGCAGGACGACGTCGAGCTGCGCGGCCACGCGATCGAGTGCCGCATCAACGCCGAGGACGCCTCGCGCAACTTCGCCCCCGCGCCGGGCAGAATCGGCGCGTACAAGGAGCCCTCGGGCCCCGGCGTGCGCGTCGACTCGGGCGTCGGCGCCGGCGGCGAGGTGTCGCCGATGTACGACCCGATGGTCGCGAAGCTGATCGTCTGGGACGTCGACCGCGAGTCCGCCACGAGACGGATGCTGCGTGCGCTGGCGGAGTACGAGATCGGCGAGCTGAAGACGCTGCTGCCGTTCCACACCGCGCTCCTCTCGACCCGTCAGTGGGGCGACGCGGAGACCTGCCGCGACCTCGTCGAGGATCGCAAGTGGCTCAGAACGCTCGCGTTTCCGCCGCCCACGCCGAGCGACGACGAGGACGACCCGAAGGTCGAGCAGACCTACACCGTCGAGGTCTCCGGCCGCCGCTTCGACGTCAGAGTGATCGGCGCGCCGTTCGCGGGCGGCGGCGCCGTCGTCGCGCACAACGGCGCCGGCCCGGGCGCGAAGAGACCGCGGCGCGAGCGCAAGAGCGGCGCTGCCGGCGGCGGCGCCGACACGCTGCCCTCGCCGATGCAGGGCAACATGTGGAGAGTCAAGGTCAGACAGGGCGACAGCGTGACCGAGGGGCAGCTGCTCTGCATCATCGAGGCGATGAAGATGGAGAACGAGATCACCGCCCACAAGGCGGGCGTGATCGCCGAGATCCCGATCACCGAGGGCGCGTCGATCAGCGCCGGCGACACGATCGCCGTCATCAGATCCCCGGCAGCGGCCGAGTAGCCGCCGCCGGGACGCGACCAACGTGAGCGACGCCGCTCCCCACGTCTGGCGCGCGACGCCGCACGAGGCCGAGACGGTCGCCGAGCTGCTCGTCGAGTTCCGCGATCACATCGGCCGCGACTGGCCCTCCGACAACGCGTTCCACGCGGGCGTCGAGCGGATGCTGGAGCGCAACGAGGCCGACTTCCTGCTCGCCTCCGCCGCCGACGGCGCCCCGGCCGCCGGCGTCTGCCAGCTGCGCTTCGGCTTCAACCTCTGGCGCGCGGGGACGGAATGCGTGCTGGAGGACCTGTTCGTGCGCGAGCGCGCACGCCGCGAGGGCCTCGGCGCCGCGCTGGTGACCGCGGCGCTGGAGCGGGCGCGCGAACGCAACAGCCGCTGGATCGAGCTGGACGCCTACGAGGACAACGCGCCCGCGATCGCGCTCTACGAGCGCTTCGGCTTCGTCCTCGGCCGCTCCGGCGGACGCCGCGAGATCGTCCTCGCGCGCTCGCTGGACGACCCGCGCTAGCTAGACCGCTCTGCCCTCTCGCAGCAGCGAGAGGTTGTACTGGTGCAGGTTCTTCTGCGCGGTCGTGCGGCGGGCGAGCGGGAGCGGGGCTCTGTCGGGATCCTCGCCGCGCAGGCCTTCCAGGTATGCGACGTCCTCGCGCAGGATCGCCGCGGCGCGGGCGCCGTCGAGCGGCTCGCCGTGGCCCGGCACGACGACGTCGGCCTGCGTCAGCAGCGGGCCGAACCGTCTCAGCGTCGCGAGGTAGTTGTCGATCGAAGCCCCGGGCGACAGCTCCGGGATCGCGTGCGAGGAGAGGTAGTCGCCGACGACCAGCACGCGCGCCCACGGGATCCAGACGGCGGTGCCGTCCGCCGTGTGGCCGTCGGCCGGGTGCAGCTCCAGCTCCTGTTCGCCGACGGCGCAGTAGCCGGGCACCGGCAGCGCCTGCACGCCCGGCAGCGACAGCGGGCTGGGGCGGTCGACGTAGTACTCCTCGTCGAACGCGCGCAGCTCGCGCGCGGCGGCGCCGGGCTCGGCCGTCAGCCGTGCGGCGGTCGTCTCGCCGCAGCCGATCGCGGCCTCCGGGAAGGCGTAGCGGCCGAGCAGGTGGTCCCAGTCGGCGTGCGTCGCCAGCAGGCCGGTGATCGGGAAGCCGGCCTGGTCCATCAGCGCCGGCAGGATCTCCAGCTCGTCCGGCAGGATCGGCGAGTCGATCAGGAACGCCTCGTCGCCGCTGCGGACGGCCGTCGCGGTCGTCTTCCAGATCCGGCTCGTGACGACGATCACGTCCGCGTGGACGGCGACGGCCTTCATCGTGCGCGGCTCAGCTCAGTCGCCGGCGAGCAGTCTGAACGCCTCGCGCAGGTTCGAGACCTCCGCGTCAGGCTTCTTCTGCCCGCTCTCGAGCGCGACTCTGTCGCGGTTGACCCAGACGACGGGGATTCTCGCTCTGAGGCACGGCTCGACGTCCGTCACGTAGCTGGAGCCGACGTGGACCCAGCCTCTCTTGCCGCCGACGCGCCGCTCGCACTCCTTGAAGTGCGCGGGGTCCGGCTTGTACGAGCGCACCTGCTGCGCCGTCACGACGAGGTCGAAGTCGAGCGGGATGTGGCGCCGCGTCTGGCCGAGCAGCTTGTCGTCGATGTTCGAGATCAGGCCGGTTCTGAACAGCTTCGCGAATCTCGCGAGCGTCGGGTTGGCCTCTCTGAACGCGGGCCAGCGCTGGACCGAGTCGGGCAGGAAACCCGAGCGCGAGGGCTCCAGGCCCCAGCCCAGCTCCTCCGAGGTTCTGACCGCGGTGCGCCGCAGCACCTCCGCGTAGAGCTCGTACGAGCCGGCCTCGATCTCCTGCTGTATCGAGTGGAACAGCGGGATGAGGGCGTCGCGGTCGATCGTGAAGCCGTCACGCTTCGCCTCTCTGGCGAAAGCGTCGTAGGCGCCCGTATCCCAGTCGATCAGGGTGCCGTAGACGTCGAACGTAACGAATGTGACATTTCTGGGAATCGCCATTGGCCCGGCATTATGCCTGCTCGGGTGAGGTTCGCGCTTCCTGGGGGCGGTTTCTGCTAGCGCGGAGTAGAGTCCGCGAGCGCTATGGACCTGCTCGAATATCAGGGCAAGCAGCTTTTCGCCCGTCACGGAATCCCGGTCCCTTCCGGGAAGCCCGCCTCAACGGTCGAAGTGGCCGTCGCGGCGGCTGATGAAATTGGATATCCCTGCGTCGTGAAGGCGCAAGTGCTGATCGGCGGCCGCGGTAAGGCCGGCGGCGTGAAACTCGCGAAGGACAGAGCGGAGGCGACGCAGTACGCCACCGACATCCTCGGGATGGACATCAAGGGCTTCACGGTCCATGAGGTCTGGATCGAGGCTGCCTCTGACATCGCCGAGGAGTACTACGCCTCGATCGTCTTCGACCGCGCCGCCAAGGCGCCCCTCGTCATGCTCTCCACACAGGGCGGCATGGACATCGAGGAAGTGGCCGAGAAGACGCCGGATGCGCTTGCGAGACTTCACGTCGACCCGCTGCTGGGCTTTCAGGACTTCCACGGCCGCAAGCTGGCGTTCGCCGCCGGCATCCCGGCCGACCTGATCCGTCCTGTCGGAGCGATGCTCGCAAAGCTCTACACGACGTTCGTCGCCGAAGAGGCGATGCTGATCGAGGTCAACCCGCTGATCGTCACGCCGGAGCGCGAGGTGCGTGCGCTCGACGCGAAGGTCACGCTCGACGACAACTCGCTCTACCGCCACGCCGACAACGCGGCGTTGCGCGATCCCTCCGCGGAGGATCCGCAGGAGCAGATGGCGCACGAGCGCGGGCTCACGTACGTGAAGCTCGACGGCGACATCGGGATCCTCGGCAACGGCGCCGGGCTCGTGATGTCGACGCTCGACGTCGTCGCCCAGGCGGGCGGCGCGCCGGCGAACTTCCTCGATGCGGGCGGCGGCTCGAAGTCGGAGGCGATCGTCAGCGCCGTCGAGGTGATCCTGTCCGACGAGAAGGTCAGAGCCGTCCTCTTCAACATCTTCGGCGGCATCACCCGCTGCGACGAGGTGGCGAAGGGCCTGATCGAGGCGTACGCGGTGATCAGACCGACGGTCCCGTTCGTCGTGCGCCTCGACGGCACCAACGACGTCGAGGGCCGGCGGCTGCTGGCCGAGGCTGACCTGCCGGGCGTCGCCACCGCGGCGACGATGAACGAGGCGGCCGAACTGGTCGTCGAGCGCGCGAAGACCGGAGTCGCAGCATGAGCGTCCTCGTCGACAACGACACCCGCCTCGTCGTCACCGGCATCACCGGCCGCGAGGGCACGTTCCACGCGACCAACAACAAGCGCTACGGCACGCAGGTCGTGGCGGGCGTGACGCCCGGCAAGGGCGGCCAGGACGTCGACGGGATCCCCGTCTTCAACACGGTCGCGGAGTCGGTCGAGAAGGCCGGCGCGAACACGGCGATGATCTTCGTCCCGCCGCGCTTCGCCGCCGACTCGATCCTCGAGGCCGCGGACGCCGGCGTCAGACTGATCATCGCGATCACCGAGGGCATCCCGGCACACGACGAGCTGCGCGTCTACACGCAGCTCAGACGCAACGCGGACGTGCGCCTGATCGGCCCGAACTGCCCGGGCATCCTGTCGCCGGGCAAGGCGAGCGTCGGCATCATCCCGGCGTCGTTCTTCAAGCCGGGCAACGTCGGCGTCGTGTCGCGCTCCGGCACGCTGACCTACCAGATCGGCAACGAGCTGGCCCAGCGCGGCTTCGGCAACTCCTCGATCGTCGGCATCGGCGGCGACCCGGTCCCGGGCTCGTCGTTCATCGACATCATCGAGCTGTTCGAGGCCGATCCGGAGACCGAGATCATCGTCATGTCCGGCGAGATCGGCGGCTCTGCCGAGGAGGAGGCGGCCGAGTACATCGCGGCGCACGTCACCAAGCCGGTCGTCGCCTACATCGCCGGCTTCACGGCGCCGCCCGGCAAGACGATGGGCCACGCCGGCGCGATCGTCTCCGGCAACGCGGGCACGGCGAGAGCCAAGGCCCAGGCCCTCGAGGCCAAGGGCGTGCGCGTCGGTCGCACTCCCACCGAGACCGCCGAGATCGCGATGGAGATCCTGGGCTGAGGGGCGCCTCCCCGCCGCTCGGACACGCGCAGCGCCCCTCCAGGGGCGCTGCGTCGTTAACACGGGGGTTACGTCGCCGGACGGCATTGCGTACCCTGGGCTGATGGCCTCCGAACCCGCTCCGATCTCCTTCGCACGCGGCGCTCCGTCGCTCGACATCATCGACGTCGAGGGCCTGCGCGCCGCGGCCGACCGCGCCTTCGCGGACGACCCCGCCGGAACCTTCTCGTACGGCACGTCGGTCGGCTACAGACCGCTGCGCGCCTGGATCGCGGAGCAGCACGGCGTCGCGCAGGAGAACGTGATCGTCACGAACGGGTCGATGCAGGCCGACGCGTTCCTGTTCGAGGCGCTCGTCGAGCCCGACGACGTCGTGATCGTCGAGCGGCCGACGTACGACCGCACGCTGCTGTCGCTGCGCTCGCGCGGGGGCGACCTGCGCCCGGTCGCGATGCAGGAGGACGGGATCGACGTGAGCGGCGTGCAGGCGCTGATCGCCGACGGCGTCAAGCCGCGGATAGCGCACCTGATCCCGAACTTCCAGAACCCCGCCGGCTACACGCTCTCGCTGCCCAAGCGCGAGGCGCTCGTCGAGCTGGCGAAGGCCAACGGCTTCGTGATCTTCGAGGACGACCCGTACGTCGAGCTGCGCTTCAGCGGCGAGACGCTGCCGACGATGCTGTCGATGGCGCAGGACGACCAGGTCGTCTACGCCTCCTCGTTCTCCAAGACCGTCTGCCCCGGCATCCGGGTCGGTTACCTCGTCGGCCCGGAGAAGCTGATCTCGCGGATCGCGAAGCTGGCGACGAACACCTACATCTCGCCGAACATGGTGGCGCAGTCGATCGTCAACACGTTCTGCCGCGACGGCTCCTACGAGCGCTCGATCGAGACCGTCAAGGTCGCGCTGAAGGAGCGCGCCGACGCGCTCTGCGACGCGCTCGCCGAGCAGCTGCCGGAGGCCCGCTTCGTCCGTCCCGAGGGCGGCTACTTCCTCTGGGTCGAGATGCCGGAGGGCTTCGACGCCGACGCGCTCTTCAAGGCCGCCGCCGAGCGCGGCGTCGCGATCGTGAAGGGCACGGACTTCCTGATCGAGGGCGGCGAGAACGCCTTCCGCCTCGCCTACTCCGGCGTCAGCGTCGAGCAGATCCGCGAGGGCGTCACGCGGCTCGCCGAAGCAGCCAACTCCCTGCCGGTCGCCTGAGCGGTTCGCTCAGGCGGCCGGCTAGCGGCCGTAGCGATTTGCTCCGAGCACGAGCTGCTCGGCGGGGATCGCGGTGCGGGCGGGCGGCGACGGGTCGGCTCTGACGGTGACCGTCTCGGCGACGCTGCGCGTGAGCGTGTGCTCGGAGCCGTCGGCGTCGGCCCGGACCGTGACGTGCTCGTCGTCGCTGGCGACGACGGTGCCCTGCAGGCCCGGTTCGACGCCCGCGTCCATCAGATAGTGCAGGACGTCCTCGGCCTCGTTCTCCAGCCGCAGGATCAGCACGCTGGCGCCGATCTCGCAGTCGGACAGCGGCACGCCGGAGATCCGCTCGCCGACCTTGATCGGGTGGCCGTGCGGGCAGGTCGTCGCGTCGGCGACCGATGCGCGCACGTACGCCTCGAAGCGCGGCGTCATCGCGTGCTCCAGCCGCTCGGCCTCCTCGTGCACGTCGTCCCACGGGACGCCGACGACGTCGGTCAGGAAGCGCTCGATCAGGCGGTGGCGGCTGGTGACCTCCTCCGCCTCCCTGCGCCCCTGGTCGGTGAACGAGATCGACTTGTCTCTCGCGCGGGTGATGTAGCCGTCGCGTTCCAGCCGGCCGATCATCTCGTGGACCGTCGGCGCCGACAGCTGCATCGCGCGCGCGAGGTTCGCGCCGGTCATCGGCAGGTTCGCCTCGAACAGCCAGAAGAGCATCTGGAGGTACTCCTCCTCCGCGACCGTCACGTGCTCATGGGACACGCGCACTCCCCTTTCCGGCTGTCTCTGACTGACCCATGCCCATGATCGTATTGACTACGCTGGCGCGCGTGGAGGTCACGACCGGAACACGCGCACTCGTCACCGGCGCGTCCAGCGGCATCGGCCGTGCGCTCGCGCAGAAGCTGGCGCAGCGCGGCGCCCGCGTCGGGCTGGCGGCGCGGTCGGTGGATCAGCTGGAGTCGTTGGCGGCGGAGCTGCCGGGCGGACCCCATCTCGTCCTCCCCTGCGACGTCGCTGTCCGCGCGGACGTCGAGACTGCCGTCGCGCGGTTCGTCGCCCAGACCGGCGGCGGGATCGAGCTGGTGGTCGCGAACGCGGGTATCGCCCACTACGGCCCGTTCCGCGAACTGGCGCCGGAGCTGGTCGAGCGGATGACGCAGGTCAACTGGCTCGGGACCGTCTGGACGGTGCGCGCGGCGCTGGAGCCGATGGTCGCCGCCGGCCGCGGCCACGTCGTGATCGTCTCCTCCGGCGCAGCCCAGCGATCGTTCCCCGACGCCGCCGTCTACGGCGCGACGAAGGCCGCCCAGCGCGCGTTCGGCGAGGCGCTGCGACACGAGCTGGACGGCACGGGCGTCTCGCTGACGGTCGCCTACCCCGGCGAGATCGCGACCTCGCTGCACGACCATGAGAAGGCGACGATGCCGGTCTGGTACCACGGCGACGCGAGAGCGTCTCCGCCGGACGAGCTCGCCGACGCGATCCTCGACGCAGTCGCAAGAGACCGCCGCGCCGTCGCGTACCCGCGCGTCGTCGGCCTGCTCGGCGTCGCGCACGGCATCTCCCCGCGCCTCGCCGACACCGTCCTGCGCCGCCTGCGCGGCCCGAGCGCGGCGCCGCGGCGGGACTGAGCGACGGACACGGCAGGTTCGGTGTCGTCACACGACACCAAACCTGCCGTGTCCTCCTCAGCGCGCCGCCGCGCGCCGCTCCTGCATGTCGGCGAGCTGGCGCTCGGCCAGCGCTATCAGCTCTCGCGTGGCGGGCGAGAGGATCGCGTCGCGGCGGGTGATGAAGGCGAACGTCTCGTTCAGCGGCGGGTCGAACGGGACCCATCTGAGCGCACTCGGCAGCGCGCCGCGGCGCAGCGAGATCGAGGCCGAGATGACGGTGTCGCCGAGCCCGCGCGCGGCCAGGTCGAGCGCGTTGACGACCTCCTCGACCTCGATCGCCGGGTCCAGCCGCACGCCGGCGCGTTGGGCGCGCTCCAACAGCGCGCGACGGGTCGGGTCCTCCCAGCCCCAGCGCGCGTCGTAGAGGATCAGCGGCACGCCCGCGAGCAGCTCGATCGCGACCGGCCGCGCGACGCGCGACGGCTCGGCGCTGACGTAGACGATCTCGTCTTCCATCGCGGGGCGCACGTCGAGCCCGGCGTCGTCGATCGGCAGCACGATCAGGCCGGCCTCGATCCGCCCCTCGCGGACCTCGTCGGCGACCTCGGCCGAGTTGGAGCCGACGACGCGCAGGCGCACGTCCGGATGGCGGCGGCGGAAGGTCGCCACGACGTTGCCGATCAGCCACGTCGGCGCGTCGCCGAACGTGCCGAAGGTCGCGGTGCCGGCGCGCAGCTCGCGCACGCCCGCGACCGACTCCGCCGCGTGCGCGGCCGCCTCCAGCGTGCGCTCGGCCTCCGGGCGCAGCGCGCGGCCGGCCTCCGTCAGCGCGAGTCTGCGGCCGGCGCGCACGAACAGCGCCACGCCCAGCTCCGCCTCCAGCCGCCGGATCTGCTCCGACAGCGACGGCTGCGCCATGTAGAGCGCGTCGGCGGCCGCGCTGAAGGTGCCGTGCTCGATCGCCGCGAGGAAGTACTGGAGCTGCTGCAGAGTCAAAGGTAAAACCTATGGATAGTGAAGTACATCAAGGGTAACGCAGTTCTTTACGCACGCCTAAGGTGGTCCGCGTGAACGTTTTCCCGCACATCAGCCGCGAGCGCCAGGGCCTCGTCCTGTGCCTCCTCGCCGCGCTCGGCTTCGGCACGATGGCCGTCTTCGCGAAGCTCGCGTACGCCGCCGGCGCAAGCGTGCTGACGCTGCTGTCGATCCGCTTCGTGATCGGCGCCGCGCTGCTGTGGGGCTTCGCCGCCTATCGCGGCGTCGCGCGCATCACGCAGCCGCGCGCGGCATTCGGCGCGCTCGGCCTCGGCCTCTTCCTCTATGCCGCCGAGTCCGGCCTCTACGCGGGCGCGCTGACGCGCATCGACGCCTCGCTCGGCGAGCTGTTGCTGTTCAGCTACCCCGCGATCGTCGTCGTGGCCGCGATCCTGCTGCGGCGCGAGTCGCCGTCGCGCCGCCGCATCGGCGCGGTCGTGATCGCGACCAGCGGCGTCGCGCTGGTGCTGGCCGGCGGCTCGACCGGCGCGATCGACCCCGCCGGGGTCGCGCTCGCGCTCGGCGCAGCCGTCATCTACGCGACCTACGTGCTGAGCGCCGACGGGCTTGGCGGCAAGCTGCACCCGCTCACCTTCTCCGCGCTCGTCTGCTCCGGCGCGGCGATCTCCTTCACGATCGCGGGCACGGCGTCCGGCTCGATCGACGTCGGCGCGCTGCAGCCGAGCGCCTGGGTGTGGATCGCCCTGATCGCCGTCGGCTCGACCGCCGTCGCGATGACGGCGTTCATAGCCGGCGTCGAGCGCCTCGGCGCCAGCCGCACCTCGATCATGTCGGCACTGGACCCGGTCGTCGCGATCGTCGCGGGCGGGATCGCCTTCGGCGAGCGGCTCGGCCCGATCCAGATCGTCGGCGCGCTGCTCGTCGTCACCGCAGTGCTGGTGCTGCAGATGCGCGGGGTCGCAGAGCTGCGGCGCGGTGCGCGGGCTGGCGTGGTCGCGGCTGGCGCGGCAGGCGGCCGCGCGGGGCGAGGCGCGCGAGCCGGCGTCGTCGCCGCCGGCGGCGGCCTGATCGCGCCGATGCGGCGCATCCGCGGCGCGCACACGGGGCGCGAATCCGCGGTCTCCGCGCGCACCGCCGCACGCGCCGACGGCTGCGAAGAGCCGATCGTGCCGATACCATCGCGCGACCGTGGCGCTTCCGCTCAGCCCGCCCCTCAGCCCTCAGCTGGCTCGCTCGCGCTCGTCACTTCCGAGCGGCAGTAGCTGGGTCTTCGAGCCGAAGTTCGACGGCTTCCGCGCGATCGCGTTCGTCGACGGTGACGTGGTGCTGCTGCTGTCGCGCGGCGGCAGACCGCTGGAGCGTTACTTCCCCGAGCTGAAGTTCCCGCCCGGCCGCTACGTCGTCGACGGCGAGATCGTGATCGAGGGCGACGACGGCCGCCAGGATTTCGACCTGCTGTCGCAGCGGATCCACCCGGCCGCGTCGCGGATCGAGCGGCTGTCGCAGGAGACGCCGGCGCACTACATCGCCTTCGACCTGCTCGCCGACGATGACGACGTGCTGCTGGAGCGGCCGTTCGGCGAACGGCGCGCCGCGCTGGAGGCGCTGCGGGCGCGGCTGCCGGACGCTCCCGACCCGCTGACGCTGACGCCGCTGGTGCGGACCACCGCCGAGGCGGAAGGATGGCTGCGCAGTGCCGAGGGCGTCGTCGCGAAGGAGTTGGAGGCGCCCTACAAGCCCGGCGAACGCGCCGGCATGGCGAAGATCAAGCGCGTGCGCACGATCGACTGCGTACTGGTCGGCTGGCGCCCCGGCAAGGAGGAGCGCACCGTCGGCTCGCTGATCCTCGGCCTCTACAACGACGAGGGCGAGCTGCGCGTCGTCGGCCACACGTCGTCGTTGAGAGCGGCGGAGAGACGCGAGCTGGTCGACAGACTGGCGCCGTTTCAGAGCGGCGAGCGCGGCTCCGCCGATCCCAGCCGCTGGAAGAACGACAAGGACCTCGAGTGGGTCGGGCTGCGGCCGGAGCTGGTCGTAGAGGTCAGCTTCGACCACGTCGCCGGCGGACGCATACGTCACGGCGCGAAGCTGAAGCGCTGGCGCGACGACAAGCCGCCCGCCGAGTGCGGCGTCGCGCAGCTCGACGACTGACGCGCGGGGCTCGACGCGCGGCGCCGGCACGGGCAGGCGGCGCCGGCAGGCGGCGCGAGCGCGGGCGGGCGGCGCGGATCGCCGGCAGCCGCTTCACGCTGCGATCACCGACCGGGGCGAGCGGCGCGTTAGCATTTGGCGCGTGAGCGTGCGCGCGTGCCAGCTCGGTCTGCGGATCGCCGCGGGGGCGTTCATCGCCGTCGCGTTCATGCTGCCGATCGGCGCCGCCGCGGCGCAGGCGGAGGTCCGTCACGCGAATCTGCTCGACCCGCCCGACCCTGCCGTCACGTTCGACATGAGCGCGCTCGACGTCACGTTCGACCGCGCGGCGAGCACGCTGACGGTCGAGCTCGACCTGCACCAGCCGCTGCCGGCGCTGCTGCCCAGCCCCGACCAGCAGGTGACGATCGCGCTCGGCGAGCACGCGACGGCGACCGCCGACGCCGGCTGCCGGCTCGAGCCGCCCGAGAGCACCGGCGACGTGCGGCTGACGATCGCCGCGGGCCCGCTCGGCGACGCGCTCGTCGCGACCGCGACGGTGGCTCCGAACGGCGATCCGCTCCTGCTGCCGGTCGCTCTGTCGCCCGATCGCTCGCGACTGTCGCTGACGCTGCGCGATCCGCTGCTGGCGCAGGCGCAGCCACGTTGTGTGGAGGCACGGGCACATGGGCTCGTCGCGGATCTGCCACTCGCGCCGAGCGACCCGGCGCAACCGCCGGCCGACGACCTGCTCAGCGGCTGGTTCGACGGGTACGCGCCGGCCGAGCCGGGCGAACCCAGAGGCCCGGGTGACCCGGATCCGGGGCCGTCCGGCGACCAGCCGCCCTCCCCCGCGCCTCCGGCCCCGCCGAGCGTCGGCGCGTCGCCGCCCGCGCCCACCAGCCCCACAGTCGCCACCAGATCCGACGTCGCCCGCGCCTGCCGCACGATCGCGACGCCCGCGCTGACGTGGCGCGAGTTCCCACGCGAGCTGGCAGTGCGCGCGACCGCGACGGTGCCGGTGCAGGCGCGCAGAGACCGGCGCGTCGAGGACGTCGTCGCGACGGTCACGACCTTCCGCGCGGGGGCGCAGGTCGGCGAGCCCGCCCGGATCGCGCTGCCCGCGCGCGGCTACGCGCTGCAGTTGCGCGCGCCCGCCCGCACCGGTCGCCTCACCGTGGCGCTGGCGTGGGTCGAGCGGCGCGGCAGCGGCGCCGGAACGCCGTGCCCGCAGCGCTCCGACCCACACGAGACGACGGTCGTGCAGCCGCTGGAGCCGCGGCTTCAGCTCGCGCGCGACCCGGACCGGTTGTCGCTCGCCTGGGGTGCCCGCGGGCGCGACTGCCATGCGCTGCAACGGCGCGCGCTCGACGTGCAGGTCGAGGGGCTCGGCTACACCCGCAGCTACCGCGTGACGGAGCCGTGCGCCGGCTGGGGCGCACCGGGCGCGGCGCTGCCGGACATCGCCGCGCGACGCGCGGGCGCGGCGCTGCGGCTGACGCCGCGCGGCGAGGACAGCGGCAGCTGGAGCTACAGGATGACGGCGCGCACGGGCGCGCGCGTGCTGCTGCAGGGGCTGCTGGTCGTGACCGTCGGCAGACGCGACGGAGCCGTCTGGCGGACGATCCGCTTCGTGCCGGATCGTCCGCCTCATTGATCGACCTTCTTTCTGTAATGTGAGCCGCACGGGGCACATACCGCTCGGCGCCAGGCGGCGATCCCCATTACACGATTGTAAGGTAGATCAAACCTGACTATTGCTTGCTCGTAGTCTGACTACTTTCAAGTTTCTCGATCAGTTGTCGATACCACCCCTGGTTCAGTCCCACTGACATTCGGGAGGTGTCGGAATGAAGTTCCCCTCGTCGCGCCGCGTGCGGGCGTTGCTTGCGATCGGTCCGCTCGTCGGACTCTCATGGCTGGGTGCGTACGCCGCGTTCACCGACTCCGTCGACGTGACGACGAGCTTCTCGACCGGCACGATCGCGATCAGAGCGAACGACCAGACGGGCACCGTCGCGTTCACCTCGCTGACGACGACCGGGATGATCCCCGGCACCGTCAGATACGCGCCGCTGAGAATCACCAACAGCGGCACGTCAGACTTCGACTACGCGATGAGCACCGCGGTGACGGGCAGCGCGCCGCTGGCGAGCGCGCTCACGATCGGGATCAAGACCGTCACCAGCGCGACCTGCACCGCGACGGAGTACAACGCGTCGAGAACGGTCGTCTACGCCGAAGCGGCAGAGCTCGGCAGCGCAGCGATCGCCTCACGTCCGCTGGCGGCAGCCGCCAGCGAGTTCCTCTGCTACCGCGTGGAGCTGCCCAGCGGCGCCGCCAACTCGCTGCAGGGCCTGACGTCGAATGCGACGTTCACCTTCACCGCAACCAGCTGACCAGCGGCAGCTGCGGCGCGGGCTGCTGCGCACGCTCAGCTGGGGGTTCGCGCTGTTCGGCGCGGCGTGCATCGCCGCGACCGTGCTCGGGATGACGGTCGGCGCGACGCCGCTGGTGATCAAGACCGGCTCGATGCGGCCCGAGCTGCCGGTCGGCACCGTCGCGATTGTGCGCCCAGTCGCCGCGACGACGGTCAGAGTCGGCGAGGTCGTCGCCGTGCGCCGCAGCGACGGCAGGCGCATCATGCACCGCGTGCAGTCGCTCAGAGCGGCCGGCGGCGGGGCCGTGACGCTGGTCGTGAAGGGCGACCGCAACAGAACCGCCGACCCGCCGCTGACCGTCAGCAGGGTGGAGCGCCCGCTCGCGGTCGTGCCGTGGCTGGGCGCGCCGATCGGCTGGCTCGACAACCCCTGGATGCAGTACTGGCTCGGCGTCCTCACGAGCGCGATCGCGCTGGCATGGTTCTTCGAGCGCCGACGCGGAGGGAGCGGGCGGGCCGCTGCGCCGGCGCGGAAGGCGTCCTGAGCGATGGGGGCGCGTCGGCGCACCGGTCTGCTCGGCGCGATCGTCGCGGCCGCGCTGTGGGCGGCCGTTCCCGCCGCCGCCGCGTTCCTCGCGTCGGTCGCGGCGACCGCGGCCTTCTCCGCCTACACGGTGCCGGCGCCGGCCAACGTCAGATGCGCCGGGCTGGGGTTGCTGAGCGGAGCGATCGTGTGGGACGCGGTCACGCCGCCGGCCGGCGCGACCGTCTCCTACGACGTGACCCGGCCGGACGCGAGAGTCGTCAACACGAGCGCCACCAGCTACACGTTGCCGGCGATCTCGCTGATAGGCGCCTACAGAGTCCAGACGAGACTGTCGGCGGGCGGCTGGAGATCGACCGCGGTCACCGTGACGGTGACGAACGTCGCCGGCATCTACATATGCGGGTGACGCCTCGTAGGATCTCGGGCCGATGTCCGGACCGATCCTCGTCGCCCCCGCCCCGTTTCGCGCCGCCGGGCTGCGCGCCACGCAGGTCGCCGCGGCGCTCGGACGCGGTCTGGAGGCCGGCGGCCGGGAGGTCGACCTGTGCCCGCTCGCCGACGGCGGCGCCGGCACGCTCGAGATCCTGCTGCCGCGGCTGGCGGGCGAGACCGCGGCCGTCGAGGTCGGCGGCAGACGGGTCGGGATCGGTCTGATCGAGGACGGCGGCACCGCGATCGTGGAATTGGGGAGCGTGTTGGGCGAGAGCCGCGGCGCGGGCGCGGGCGGTGGCAGCAGCAGCGCGCGTGCGGGCGAAGGCGACGGCAGCGCACGCGCGGGTGGCGCTGGCGAGGCTGCGTCGAGCGCCCCCGCCGGTGAGCTGCTGCTGGCTGCCGCGGCGACCGGCGCCGAGGTCCTGCTCGTCGGGGCGGGCGACGTGGCGGCCGGCGACGGCGGCGAGGGGTGCGTCGAGGTGATCGCGTCGGGCGGCGGGATCGATGCGCGGATCGTCGTGCTGTGCGACGTGCGCACGCCCGCGGGCGGTGTCGCCTGGGGCGCAACCGGCGGCGGGATCGCAGGCGCGCTGGCGCAGGCGTGCGACGCGCAGCCGGAGTCGGGCGCCTCGTTCGTGCTCGACGTGCTCGACGGCGACGCGCGCATGCGGGCGGCGCGAGCGATCGTCGTCGGCGAGGGGCTGCTCGACCTGCACACGCTCGCGGGCAAGGCGCCGGGCGAACTGGCGACGCGCGCGCGGCAGAGCGGCGTGCCGTGCTTCGCGGTCGTCGGAAGCCGCACGCTCGACGCGTTCGGCGGGCGGATCCTCGATCTTCAAGCGGTGCTGGAAGCATCGACGCTGGACGCGCTGGAGCAGGCCGGCAAGCGCCTGGCGGAATTGGTCTAGTCGCCGGCTCCCGCCCAGGCGCATCTCGCGTCGTCGGGCCGCTGACGCGAGCGACCTGGCCGCCGCTAGGCTGCGGGTCGTGGGACTGTTCAAACGCAAGCCGAATCCTGAGAAGGAACTGGCATCCGCGCTCGCGCGCCGCGGCGTCGCCGGTCGCGCGACGGTCGTCGAGCTGCGCGCGACGGGCGCGACGCGCGACGAGGCCGCCAGAGAGATCGAGTTCACGCTCGACCTCGCGCTGCCGGACGGGACGACCGTACGCACCGTCCACCGCCAGTACATGAACCGCTTCACGCTGCACGGCCTCGCGCCCGGCGAGCCCGCGCGCGTGATGTACGACCGCGACGATCCGCAGACGGTGATGGTCAGAGGCCACCCCCGCTTCCGCACCGACGTCGTCGCCGGCGAGATCGTGATCGTCGAGGTGCAGGATCTGGATGCGCCGACCTCCGCCGGCTGAGCGGCGGCGCCCGCACTGCACCGCCGGCGAGCGGGCTCGGCGCAAGCTCACTGTCACGTGCGGCGCGAACGTGCGGCGCGCGCGGCCGGAGCGCTAGGCTCGCCGCTCCGTGCCGCCGCTTCCCCGCCCCCAGATCCCCGTCCCGCCCGCGTTGCGACGCGCGGTGGTGATCGGCGCGGGGTCGTTCGGGACCGCGGTCGCGGTGCTGCTGGCGCGCGGCGGGCTGCGCACCACCTTGCAGACGCGCACGCCGGAGCAGGCCGAGACGCTGCAGGCCGCGCGCGAGAACAGCGCGTACCTGCCCGGCGTCGAGCTGCCGCGGGAGCTGCGCGTCGAGCCGGCCTCGGCAGGGCTCGGGCGGGCGGAGTTCGTCTTCCTCGCGATCCCTTCGGCGCAGCTGGAGCCCGTCATGGCCGGGCTGGAATCGGCCGGCCTCAGCCGCCGCGCCTCGATCGTCTCGCTCACGAAGGGCCTCGTCCCGCCCGCCGGGACCGCGCCGACGGTGCTGCTGCGCGAGCGCTTCGGCGCGCAGCGGGTCGCCTGCGTCGGCGGGCCGGCGCACGCGCAGGAGATGGTGCGCGAGGGCGCCGGGCTCGTCGCCGCCGCGACCGACGAGGCGCTCGCGCGACTGATCGCGTCGGTCTTCATCCGCGCCGGGGTCGTCTGCGAGCAGTCCAACGACCCGGTCGGCGTCGAGCTGGCCGGCGCGGCCAAGAACGCCGCCGCGCTCGCCGCGGGCGCGACCGAGTCGCAGGGCCTTAACGCCGCCGGCGCCGCCGCCGGCCACATCTTCGCGGAGGTCTGGCGCTACGCCGAGCGCCAGGGCGCGCGGCCGGAGTCGATGATCGGCCTCGCCGGCACCGGCGACCTCGTCGCGACCGCGCTCGCGCCGCAGAGCCGCAACCGCCGCGCCGGCGAGCTGCTCGCGCAGGGCGTGCCGGCGAGCGAGATCCCGGCGCGGATCGGCCAGGCGGTCGAGGCGCTGGAGTCGGTCCCGCTGCTGGCCCACGCGCTCGCGCGCGCCGGCGTCGAGGCCCCCGTCACGAGCGCGCTGGCGCAGCTGATCGCGGGCGAGCTGCCGCTGAGCGAATGGGTCGCGCTGGTGCGCGCGACCGTCCCCCCGCCCGCCCGCTGGCGCCCGGCGAGAGCGGTCCCCCGCGGCGCGCTCGGGCGCGCCGCGACGAGGGTGCGCGGGTGGTTCAGACGCGGTGAGGACCTGCGGGGAGCGGCGGAGTAGCGACGCGCAGGCTGCCGGGCGGCGTGCGCGCAGGCCAGTGCGGCGGCGCCGTCCAGCTCAGCCGCGCCGCTGCGCCAACGTCGTGACGACCGCCTCGTAGACGCCCTCGCCGTTGCGGCCCTCGGCGATGCGGACGTTGGGTCTGCCCTTGATCGCCTCGCGCAGGGTCGGGTCCTTCTCCAGCGCGTTGGCGACGAGCCAGAAGGTGCCGACGGCGGCGGCGGCGCCGAGGTCCTCGCGCGAGTCGCCGACGGCGATGCACTCCTCGGACGTGTAGCCGCGGATCTGCATGTGGCGCGCGACCGCCGCCGCCTTCGAGGCCGATCTCGGAACCAGGTGATAGGCGCGCACCTGCTCCAGGCCGGCGAGCGCGTCGGAGCGCGAGTGGACGGTGCCGTTGTCGACCAGACGCAGGTCGTCGTGGCCGTTGGCGCTCAGCAGCGCGTCGACCTCGAACGCGTCGACGAGGCCGCGGAAGAGGTGCGAGACCTCGCGGTCGACGTGCCATGGCGCGTGGTACTCGAGCTGGCCGGGGAAGCGCTCCAGCAGCAGCGCAGGCGCGCCGCGGTCCTCGATCTGCTGGTGGATCGTGATGCCGTCGCGCGGCTCCAGTCCGCCCGTGAGCCACTCCAGCTCGCCGTCGACGACGAGGCCCGAGCCGGCCTCGAAGATGTACGCCGAGTGGCCGAGCAGGCGCGCGTCCTCTCTCACCTGCGTCTCGCGCCGACCGGTGTAGATGACGACCTCGACGCCGGCGCGGTGGCACGCCTCCAGCGCGCGCACCGCGGCGGTCGAGAAGTTCCCGTCGGCGTCGCTCAGGAGCGACGCGCCGCGGCCCAGCAGGGTTCCGTCGAGGTCGACGTAGAGACAGCGCATGGCGGGGATTGTGTCGGGCTCAGGCCGCGACCGCCGCCAGCTCCGCCTTGATCGCCGCGGCGAACGCGTCGACGTCCTCCTCCGTCGTGTCCCACGAGCACATCCAGCGAACCTCGCCGGTGTTCGCGTCCCACGTGTAGAAGCGGAACTGCTGCTGCAGCCGCGCGGTCACCTCGGCCGGCAGCTTCGCGAAGATCGCGTTCGCCTGCACGGTCTGCGTGATCTCCAGGCCGGGCGTGTCGCGCACGGCGTCGGCGAGCCGCGCCGCCATCGCGTTCGCGTGCGAGGCGAGCCGCTCCCACAGGCCGTCCTCCAGCAGCGCGATGAACTGCGCGGCGAGGAAGCGGCCCTTGGAGGCGAGCTGCAGCGACTGCTTGCGCAGGAACGGCAGGCCGTCGGCCAGCTCGCCCTCCGGCCGCAGCACGACGACGGCCTCGGCGCCGAGCGCGCCGACCTTCGTCGCACCGAACGACAGCAGGTCGACGCCGGCGCCGGTGGTGATCTCGCGCAGCGGCACGCCGAGCGCGGCGGCCGCCATCGGCAGCCGCGCGCCGTCGACGTGCAGCAGCATGTGCCGTGCGTGCGCGGCGTCGGCGAGCGCGCGGATCTCCTGCGGCGTGTAGAGCGTGCCCAGCTCGGTCGACTGCGCGATCGAGACGACCTGCGCCTGCGCCTGGTGCTCGTCGCCGAGGCGATCGGTCAGCCGCACGACGTCGTCGGGCACGAGCTTGCCGTCGGGCGTCGGCGTCGTCAGCAGCTTGACGCCGCCGACACGCTCGGGCGCGCCGCCCTCGTCGACGTGCAGGTGCGCCGTCTGCGAGCAGATCACCGCACCCCAGGCCGTGCACGCGGCCCGCAGCGCGAGCACGTTCGCGCCGGTTCCGTTGAAGACGAGGAAGGCGCGCGCGTCGTCGCCCAGCTGCTGCTGGATCAGCTCCTGCGCACGCGCGGTCCAGGGATCGGCGCCGTAGGCGACCGCGTGGCCCGTGTTGGCCGCCGCGACCGCCTCGACGACGGCCGGGTGCGCGCCCGCGTAGTTGTCGCTCGCGAACGTCGTCACGACGCGCTGTACAGCGCCAGGCGCTGCCCGTTGACCTTGCGCGCGGCGTCGCCGAGCAGGTAGACGATCGCGTCCGCGACCTCGCCCGCGTCGGTGAACGTGAGGAACGCCTTCTCGGGCGACTGCTCGCGCATTCTCGGCGTCACGAGCGCGTTGATCGCGACGACGTTCGCCGTCGGGCGCGCGCCGCCGGCGGACACGTCCAGGCCGCCGAACTCCTCCGCGAGCGCGTACGTCCACGCCTCCGCGGCGGCCTTCGCCGCGGCGTACGCGGCGTTGCTGCCGGTCGGGCGGACCGCCTGCTTGGCGGAGACGAGCACGAAGCGGCCGCGGCCGGAGCTGGCAAGCGCGTCGTGGAACGCGCGCGAGGTGTTCTGCGCGGTGCGGATCAGCAGCCCTTCGAGGAACGTCCAGTCCTCAGCCGGAGCCTCGGCGATCGGCTTGCCGCCGCGCCAGCCGCCGACGGCGTGCACGAGCCCGTCGACGCGGCCGAAGCGCTCCGTCAGCGTCGCCGCCCACGCGGCCGTCTCGTCGGCGTCGAGCAGGTTCAGCGCCTGCGCGTGGACGCGCTCGGCCGGCAGACCCAGCTGCGCCACGAGCGGGTCGAGATGCTCCTGCGTGCGGTCGGCCAGCGCGACGGTCGCGCCGGCGTCGGCCAGCGCGCGGGCGACGATCGGCCCGAGCGAGCCGCCGGCGCCGGCGAGGGCGATCACGCGGCCGTCGAGCGAACTGCTTGCGGTCATGCGGGGACAGCCTCCTTCGCCGCCGACAGCTTGCCCTGCAGCGACACGTAGAAGAGCGAGAGCGGGAACTCGTCGTCGAGCACCTCGTCGACATACGGTCGCAGATCCGCAGCCTCCTCGAACGCCCGCGTGCCCGCCACCCAGCGCGAGCTGGAGGCCGGCGAGACGTGCGCGGCGACGAGGTCGTGCGCGGCCGCCCAGTGCTGCAGCTTCGTGCGCTGGATGCCGGCGCGGTAGAGCGTCTCGACCTGCTCACGCAGCTCCAGCACGCCCTCGGAGACCTGCTCCCAGTCGATCGTCAGGCGGTTGTCGGTCCAGTGCAGGCGACGCGAGCCGTGCAGGAAGCCGAACAGCAGCTGTCCGCCGAGGCCGTCGTAGTTGCGCACGCGCGTGCCGGTGATCGGGAAGCGGAAGAGACGGTCGAAGAGGATCGCGTACTGCACGTTGCGCGCGAACGCGAAGCCCTCCTGCTCCAGCTTGACCGCCTCGCTGAACGCGGTCAGGTCGCAGCGCAGCTCCTCCAGTGCGTACATCCAGAACGGCATCCGCTGGCGGATCATGAACGGGTCGAACGGCAGGTCGCCGTGACTGTGCGCGCGGTCGTGGATCAGGTCCCACAGCTCGAACGCGTCACGCGACAGGCGCTCGCTGCTGAGCAGCGCGGCGGCGTCGGGCGGCAGGTTCAGGCGCAGCAGCTCGGCCGCGTCGCTGGAGGTGCGGCGGAAGCGCTCGGCCTCGCGGTCGCAGAAGATCCCGCCGAAGTGGTTGACGGGCTTGCCGGCGACCGAGACCGTCTCGGGGAACAGGACCGCGCAGTCGGACTCGTAGCCGGCGGTGTAGTCGACGAGCGTGACCGGCACGAACTTCGCGTTGTCGTAGCGGTCGCGCTCCAGCTCGGCGAGCCACGCGGGCCATGGGACGCCGACTATCAGCGCCTCGAAGACTCTGTCGCGCGAGCCGTTCTGCTTGTACATCGGGAACAGCACGAGGTGCTGGATGCCGTCCTCGCGCTGCAGGTCGGGGCGGAACTGCTCCAGCGCCGCGGTGAAGTCCGGCACGCCGAAGCCGCCGTCGGCCCACGCGCGCAGGTCTGCGACCGCGGCCGCGAGGTAGTCGGCCTGGTGCGGGAAGCGCGGCGCGAGACCCTCGACCGCGGCGACGATCGCGTCGACGCGCGCGTTCAGCGCGGCGGCGTCGTTGGCCGCGTCGTCGAGGTCGACCGAGCCGTCGGGGCGCTGCCGCAGGCGCAGCGCGTCGACCTCGGCCTTGAGCGCCTGCCAGTGGGGGTCGTCCTTCGCGGCGACCGCCTGCGGGAGGGGCTCCAGCGGCGCGGCGAACGCGCGGCGGGCGACCCAGTGGACGAGGTTGAGCCACAGGTCGGCGTGGTCGAGCGCGTCCATGCAGTCGTCGCCGAACAGGTCGGAGTCGCCCAGCACGACGACGCGGCCCTTGCCGTGCTCGGTGATCGCGACGAGCGGCGCGCTCGGCACGGAGGCGGTCTTCGACGTGCGCGCGAGCACGTGCGCGCCGTTGGAGAGCTGCAGCGTCGTCGCGCGGTAGAAGCACGCCTGGTGCACGCGCGCGAGCAGGTCGACGCCGTCGGCGGAGCGCGTCTGGCCCGTCAGCTCGGCGAGGATCCAGTGTGGGCTGGAGCGGTGCTGCTCGTAGTCGGAGACCGTGCGGTTCTCGATCTCGACGTGGAAGCGCGCGAGCAGCTCGTTGACGTTGTTGCCGTACTTGCGCTGCTCCTCCTCGCCGAGGACGATCAGGCCGCCGCCGGCGTCGACGAACGCCTCGAGCGCGTCGAGCTCCTCGGGGGTGAAGCGGGGACTGCCGCCGGGGACGACCTGCTCCCACTCCGGCTCCGACGGGTGCGCGATCACGAGCACGTCGGCGGTCGCGAGCGCAGCGCCGGTCAGCGCGCCCTGCTCGGGCGCGTGGACGGCGACGTCGAGGTCATGGCTGCGCAGCAGCTCGGCGGCGCGCGCGTACGAGGAATCCTGCGGATGGGACGGCTGGATCGCACGGGCGACATCCGGACGCACCGTCCATGCCTCCGCGTGTGCCTCGTCGAAGACGATCCGAGCTGATGCCGGACGCTGGGGCGACATGGGTGCTCCTTCCGAGAGTCGAACGGTGCCAAGGAAGCTAGTCCCCACCATCGGCATCTGGAAGGGACCGATCGCTCGTCCTGCTGCAACAATCGAACGAATGGACGCAGTCGACCGGCAGATCGTTGCGCTACTCGTCGAGGATGCACGTCGTTCGTACGGCGAGATCGGCCGTCAGGTCGCGCTCAGCGCGCCCGCGGTGAAGCGCCGCGTCGATCGCCTGCGCGCAAGCGGCGCGATCGAGGGCTTCACCGCGATCCTCGACCACGCCGCGCTCGGCGCCGGCACGGAGGCGCTCGTCGAGCTGTTCTTCGCCCCCGGCACGCTGCTGGACGAGGTGACCGAGCGGCTGAAGCTGCACCCCGAGGTCGTCGAGGCGTGGAGCGTGACCGGCGACGCCGACGCGATCGCGCGCGTCCGGGTCACCGACGCCCGCGACCTGGAGCGCCTGATCATGGCGCTCCAGCGCGACGGCTCCGTCGTGCGCACGCGGTCGCAGATCGTGCTGTCGCGGCTGGTCGTGCGGGGGCAGGCGGAGCGGTAGGGAGCGCGCCCAGAGCGTCGAGGCGAGCCGATCGGCTGCGAGGTCGCGCGGGGCGCGTACTCTGGACAGAGATGGCCGCAGCGGATCAGATCGTCGAGCCCTGGGAGGGGCTGCTCGCGCGTGGGCGAGCGGACGAGCGGCTCGTGCACGAGTCGATCGTGCCGCCCAGAGCCGGCAGGGCGGTGCCGATACCGCGCGAGCTGCACCACGAGGTCGGCGACGCGTTGGCGCGGGTCGGAATCGCGGCGCTGCACACGCATCAGCAGCAGGCTTTGTACGCCGCGATGGACGGCCCGATGATCGTCACGACCGGGACCGCCTCCGGCAAGTCGCTCTGCTTCAACCTGCCGACGCTGCAGATGCTGCACGTCGACCCGCGCGCGCGGGCGCTCTACCTGTACCCGACGAAGGCGCTCGCGCAGGACCAGGCGCGCGCGCTGGCGGCACTGAGACTGCCGCGGCTGCGTCCCGCGATCTACGACGGCGACACGCCGCAGGTCGAGCGCAGAGCGATCCGCAGAAACGCCAACGTCGTGCTGACGAATCCCGACATGCTGCACGTCGGGATCCTGCCCAACCACCGCGCGTGGGGCGACTTCCTCGCCAACCTCGCGGTCGTCGTGGTCGACGAGGCGCACGTCTACCGCGGCGTGTTCGGCTCGCACGTGGCGAACGTGCTGCGGCGGCTGCGGCGGATCGCGGTCGCGTACGGGACCGAGCCGCGCTTCCTGCTCGCGAGCGCGACGATCGCCAACCCGCTGGAGCTGGCGCAGCGGCTGACCGGGCTCGACGAGATCGAGCTGATCGACGAGGACGGCGCGCCCGCCTCACAGCGCACGATCGCGATGTGGAACCCGCCGATGCTCGACGAGGCGCTCGGGACGCGCGCCTCGGCGCTGAGCGAGGCGTCGGACCTGCTCGCCGACCTCGTCGCCGCCGGCTCGCGCACGATCTGCTTCATCAAGTCGCGCAAGGCGGTCGAGGTGATCATGCGCAGCGCGACCGCGCGGCTGCGGCAGATGGGCCACGACGACCTCGCCGACAAGCTCGCGCCGTACCGTGCCGGCTACACGTCGTTGCAGCGGCGCGAACTGGAGCAGCGGCTGATGAGCGGCGAGCTGCGCGGCGTCGTGGCGACCGACGCGCTGGAGCTGGGGATCGACATCGGCGAGCTGGACGCCGCGATCTGCGTGACGTTCCCCGGCACGGTCGCGTCGCTGCGGCAGATGTGGGGCCGCGCCGGGCGGCGCGGCAGAGGGCTCGCGGTCTACGTCGCCGGCGAGGACGCGCTGGACCAGTTCTTCTGCCGCCACCCGGACGAGTTCCTGCAGCGGCCGGTCGAGGCGGCGATCCTCGACCACGAGAGCGAGCAGATCCACGCCGCGCACCTCGTCTGCGCCGCGCACGAGGGGCCGCTGGCGCCGGGCGACGCGGAGGTGCTCGGACCGAGATGGCGCGAGCACGCCGAGCGGCTCGTCGGGGCGGGCGTGCTGATCGAGCGGCGCGGCACGTTCCAGCTGCGCGCGCCGGAGGACTTCCCCGCCGCGCGCGTCCCGCTGCGCTCCTCCTCGACGGACAACTTCACGCTGATCGACGGCACCTCCGGCGAGGTCGTCGGCACGCTCGAGTCGGCGCGCGCGTTCAACACCGCGCACGAGGGCGCCGTCTACCTGCACATGGGGCGCGCGTACGAGGTCGAGCAGCTCGACCTGCACGACCGCCGCGCGCTGCTGCGCCCGTTCGACGGCGACTGGTTCACGCAGCCGCGGCGCGAGACGATGACGGCGATCGAGCGACTGATCGAACGGCGCGAGACGATGGGCGTGCGGCTCTCGTTCGGGACCGTCGTCGTGACGGAGCTGGTCGTCGGCTACCAGAGAAAGTCGCTCGTCGACCACGAGTCGATCGACTTCCACTCGCTCGACATGCCGGAGACCGCGTTCACGACGCAGGCGCTCTGGTACGAGCTGCCGGATGCGGTGCTCGGCCCGGAGCAGATGCTGGATCGGCTGCTGGGCGCGCTGCACGCCGCCGAGCATTCGCAGATCGCGGTGCTGCCGCTGCTGGCGATGTGCGACCGCTGGGACATCGGCGGCCTCTCCACCAACGCCCACCCGCAGACCGGCCGCCCGACGATCTTCATCTACGACGGCCACCCCGGCGGCGTCGGCATCACCCGCCAGGGCTTCAACCGCTTCGAGCAGCTCGTCGGAGACGCCTACCGCTTGATCTCGGAGTGCAGCTGCAAGCACGGCTGCCCGTCGTGCGTGCAGTCGCCGAAGTGCGGGAACTTGAACGAGCCGCTGTCGAAGGGCGGGGCGAGCGCGTTGATGCGACGGTTGCTGAGCGAGGCATGACGGTGTAATTGAAGGATCCGTTGCAGCCGGGCGCGAAGGCGCGCGCCGCGCTGCAGCTTGCTCCCCTCGAACCTGTGCACGAGGCTGTCACCGGCTGGCTGGTGCATTGGATCGGCCGATGTTGGTCGTGATGGTTCGACGTACCTCTCTCCTCGCAGTGGCTCTCGGAGCCGCGTGCGCCGTGCCGGCATCCGCGCTGGCAGCCAACGGCGGCGCGGCTCCGATAGCTGCGTCCGCTGCGAGCGGCGGTGGGGCGCCCGATGCGCCGGCCGGCGCTCCGAACCGCTCGACGGGCGCCCCGAGCGCGCAGACCGGTGGCGCGGTGCCGGGGAGCGTGCCGAAGCGCAGAGTCGCGCCGGCTCCCAGAAGATCCGCCGTCGTCGCCCCGACCGGATCCGACGTTCCGGCCGATCCGGACGCCGCCGGGACGGTCGTCGGCCGCTTCCCGGTCCAGGGCGCCTACAGCTTCGGCGGCAGAGACGCGCGCTTCGGCGTCGGGCGGCCCGGTCATGTGCACCAGGGCCAGGACGTGCCCGCCGCGAGCGGGACCCCGATCGTCGCGCCGGTCGCCGGCACGATCATCTGGAAGGCCAACCAGCCGGGCGGGGCGGGGATCTACCTCGTGCTGCGCGCCAGCTCCGACGGCCGCGACTACGTCTTCATGCATCTCAAGCGGGGTTCGGTGCTCGTCGCGCCGGACCAGGCCGTGACGGCCGGGCAGCAGCTCGCCGAGGTCGGCGCGACCGGCATCGCGTCCGGTCCGCACCTGCACTTCGAGATCTGGATCGGCGGCTGGCAGGCCAGAGGCGGAGCGCCGATCGATCCGCTGCCGCAACTGGAGCGCTGGGCGGGGTCGTAGCCGGCCCGGGCCGCGCCGGGCCGCGCCGGCCGCAGCGATGCGGTCCGCTCACGGCGTGGCGGCGGCTGCCGCTTCCGCGCGCATGTTGCGCGTGTACATCAGACGGGCGAAGCCGCAGCCCGTTATGAACATGAAGAGCGCGTAGACGGCGGCGGGGATCGTCAGCACCGTCGCCAGCGAGGCGCCCACGGCGATCGCCAGCGTCGCGTTGTGGACGCCCAGTTCGAGCGAGATCGCGGTCGCGCTGCGGTCGTCGAGCCGGGCGAGCTTGGAGATCGTGAAGGAGACGGTCATCGCCGCGACGTTGAGCG
This sequence comes from Conexibacter sp. CPCC 206217, assembly GCF_030646165.1. GTDB lineage: Bacteria > Actinomycetota > Thermoleophilia > Solirubrobacterales > Solirubrobacteraceae > Conexibacter. The sequence goes on from NZ_JAUTDO010000002.1 coordinate 429,675, forward strand.
CGAGCGCCGCGCCGGCGACGTCGGCGAGGTTGTCGATCGCCTTCTCGTGCTCGGCCGTGACGGCCCCGACGACCACGAGCAGGAAGAGCCCGAGCGCGATCTTCGAGACGAACGGCCGGGCCGCGTGCGTCCACTCGGGCCAGCGCGCGCGGATCGTCATCCCGACTGCGACCGGCACGACGGTGACGAGCAGGATCCGCAGCACGATCCCGCCCATCGCGACGTCGCCGACGAGTGACTGCGCGTCGAAGTGGTTCGACGCGAGAGACAGGAAGAGCGGCACGGTGATCGCGGCCGCGAGGCTGCTGATCGCGGTCATCGTCACCGACAGCGCCGTGTCGCCGCGGGCGAAGTGGGTGAGCAGGTTCGCCATCGTGCCGCCGGGCGAGGCACCGAGCAGCACCAGCCCGACGGCGAGGCCGGGCGAGAGGCCGAACAGCTCCGCGATCGCGACCGCGAGCAGGGGTGAGATGATCGCGAGGTTGACGAGCCCGATCGCGACCCCGCGCGGCTGTTGCACGATCCGCGCGAAGTCGGCGCGCGTCAGCTCCAGCCCGAGGCTGACCATGATCAGCGCGAGCGCGGCGGGGAGCAGGACGGCGGTAAGAATCGAATCCTCCATCGGCGGCCGACCCTAGTGAGGGGATGCGGCCGACGCGCCAGTCGGATCGCGGGCGGTCGGCGAGCCCCCTGCGCCCGTCAGCGATGATGTGACGATGAGCGTCACGCCGACCCCTTCGACCCGCACCGCCAAGCAGCCCGCGACCGCCGCGCGCTTCACCGCGCTGGCGGTGCTGGTCGCGCTCAACGTCGGCATCTTCCTGATCGAGGTCGCCAGCGCGCCGTTCAGCGACACGTTGAACGGGACGCTCGTGCAGCACGGCGGCCTGAGCGCGTTCGAGGTCGACCACGGCGAGTGGTGGCGGATCGTCACGAGCGGCTTTCTGCACGCGAGCGGGGCGCACCTGTTCGGCAACCTCGTCGCCCTGCTGATCCTCGGCGGCGTGCTGACGCTGGCGATCGGCCAACTGCGGATGGTGCTCGTCTACGCGGCGGGCCTGCTCGGCAGCTCGTTCTCGGTGATCGTCTTCGCCCCCGACACGCTGACGGTGGGCGCGTCCGGAGCGATCTTCGGCCTGGCCGGCGGCGCCCTGCTGGTCGGCTGGCGCCAGAGAAGGATCTTCCTGCTGCTGTTCGCGGCGGCCTGGACGCTCTACACGTTGAGCAGCACAATCTTCGTCCCCGGCATCTCCCAGGCGGGCCACTTCGGCGGGCTGGTCGCCGGCTGCCTGGCGGGCGGGCTGCTGGTCGACGACGGCGCGCGACTGCGGTCGGAGGGGACGGCGACGGCACTGGTCGCGGCGCTGCTCGTGATCTTGTTCGTGGGGGCGCTGGTGGTGTGAGGGGCTAGAGCGCCTTCAACAGCCCCAACTGCAGCCCGAACGAGCCGCCCGCGAGCGCCCCGACACCGGCACGGCCCGCGGCCGGAATCGACTGCCCGGCGGCGAGCGTGGCGAAGAAGTCGGTCCCGTCCGCGATCGTCGCCCCGAGCACCCAGGGCTCGAGCGAGGAGCCCTGCTTCAGGGCGATCAGCGTGCCGAGCCCGAGCGCGACGTCACGCGCCCCGACAGCGCGCAGCAACACGCCGGCCGGCGGCCGCTCCGCCTCCGTCCCGATCCACCCGGGTCCGAAGACCTTGCGCGGCGCCACCACAAGCGCCGCACCGATCGCCAGACGCCCCAGCGCAATGCCCGTCACCAGCGTGCGAGGACTCATCCGCCGATCCTAACCCGCCCCTCCCCGCGCCGCGCCACCCACCGCCACTCGCCCCCCGCCCGATCTTCGGTACCATCCGCCGTCGCGGCGACTTAGCTCAGTTGGTAGAGCACACGACTGAAAATCGTGGTGTCCCCAGTTCGAATCTGGGAGTCGCCATCAGACGAAAGCCCTGCATATCGCGGGGTTTCTTTTGCCTGGAGCGCGTTCGATCTGAGCGCTGACGTGCCACTTCGGACGCTCGTGGCCCGCTCGTGGCCCAATGGGGCGGTCGTAGGAGGAACGTGGGGCGCGTGAAGGCTTGCCGTGGGTGCCGCCTCCACCTAGCTTCACGACAGCTGTTCCATCCATAAAGCGGCCCGGCGGTGCTTGCGACACCCCGGGCCCGGCACCGAAGGAGTTAGCTCCGATGCCCTTCCATTGTTCCCCACATGCCTGCAGGCGTGTGGAGCTTCTCCTCGTGCGCGCTCGGGCGGGTGCGTCATGCCTGTGACGATCCGGCGTGCCCATCGCGACGTGCTGCGCCGCCAGGTGATCGCGGAGCTGCGTGACATCGGCGAGATCCACCTGATGCTCGACACCGGCAAAGGCCCGCTCGCGCTCGGGCTGCGGCGCCGCTACGAGGGCTACATGCGGCTGCTGGACGACCTCGGCTGGCGCGAGGACGACCCCGGTGAGGAGTTCGCGATCACGACGGATCCGATCGTGCTGATGCGGGTGCCGTGGCGCTTGTAGTCGTGGGTGGCGCGCTGCGGGGTCCCGGGCAGCATCGGCAGAATCGGCGCGCTCAGGCGGGTCGAGATAGAGACCGACGACGTCTCGGACCTTCTCAACGAACAACGGGTCCCTGGACAGCTTCCACGTCTCCTGGCGATGGGGCTGCAGCCCAAATGCCCGCCAGATCCGCGCGACCGCGGTCTGGTTGAGCCCGACCTCGGCTGCCATCGACCGCGTCGACCAATGCGTCGCGCCCTTGGGAGCGCTCTCCAGCGTCTTGGCGATCACCTCCTCGACCTTGGCGTCGGTGATCCTGCGCGGCTGCCCCGGCCGCGGCTCATCGGTCAGGCCGTCGAGCCGGAACTCCAAGAACCGCCTGCGCCACAGCGCCACCGTGTTGCGATGAACACCCAGCCCAGCAGCAATCTCGGTATTGCCCTGGCCAGCCGCGCACGCCAGCACGATCCGCGACCGCAACGACAAACGCCGCCGCAGACGTACGCCGACGCGTCCACGCCTCCAACGCCTCGCGCTCCTCACCGCTCAACTCGATCGGCACAGCAGCAGGACTCGGCATCACCAAACCCTCCCACTGCAACTCGCCGCTGCCATCCGTCGCTCGCACCTGCGGACGCTGCCTCGGCACGCGGACCGCGCCGACGAAATACCTGCATGCTGCCTCTCTCGCAGCGCGCAATACGAGGAAGTCGGCCGATTCCTGGTCCCAAAACGCCGATTGAAGCCCGTTTTCTGACTAAACCCACCTCTCGCCGCCGCCGCGCAGCCACGCCGATACCAATTCAGGGGGGTGCTTTCGAGGCCTGTTGCGACGCGGCTGCGGTGAGACCCGGGCCAGAGCTGACACCCGAGTTCATCGACGCCGTCGCCAGGCGCGTACCGGCCATTTCGCGTCGCAAACTGAGAGCCGTCAGGCGCTCGGTGATCTCCTGCGCACTGACGAGACGCTGCCCGTCTCGCGCCAGCAGTTCGACGGCCGCCGTGCGCGCAGCACCCGCCCGCATCCCGCTACTGGAGGGCCGACGTTCTGCACGTTCGAGCCAGCGGTGCGCAGGTCCGGCTCCATGCGTCGCAGGCCTCAGTCTGTCCATGCGAGCTTGGGCATTCTCATCTATTTGACCTTCTCCCGTGCGCCGTCACCGTTGCAAGTCCGGGCCGCGCCGCGACGAACCGGCGAGCACGCTCATAGCGCTCCAAGCTCCTGCGGATGGCGCGACACGGACCGGAGGTGCGCGGCACATGCCGCGCATCTTCGGTGTCAGCTGCTCGGCAAGACTCGGCCTCGCCTCGCGCAATTGCTCACAGCGCCATCGTCAGCGGGTCCTCCAGCCGATCGCGCAGACGCGCGAGGAACGCGGCGGCGTCGGCCCCGTAGAGGATCCGATGGTCTGCGACCAGAGACACCGTCATGATTGGCCGGATCACCACCTCGCCCGCGCGCGCGACAGGACGGTCGACGATCGCCCCCACGGCGACGATCGCAGCCTGCGGCGGATTGATGATCGCGGTGAAGCTGCTCACCCCGAACATCCCCAGGTTGGACACCGTGCAGGTGCCGCCCGCCAGCTCCCCCGCTTCGATCGAGCCGTCACGCACACTTGCAGCGAGGTGCCGCGTCGTGCGGGCGATCTCGATCAGCGACAGGCGGTCCGCATCGAAGACCGTCGGCACGACCAGCGTGCCGTCGCCGGCGACGGCCACGCCGACGTTGACGTGGTCGTGCAACTGGTAGCGCCCGTCGCGGAACGACGCGTTCGCTCGCGGCGTGTCGCGCAACGACAACGCGGTCGCCTTGACGACCATGTCGTTGTACGACGGCGCTGGCCGCTGTGGCGTCGCGCGCGATCCCAGCTCGGCACGCAGTTCCCGGCAGGCTCCCATGTCGATCTCGATGGCGACGGCGAAGTCGGGCACGGACGCCTTCGCAGCGGCCATCCGTCTCGCGACTACCTGCTGGATACGGCTGAGGTCCTGCCACGTCGAGCCGTCCGCCGCGACCGGGAGCGGCGCGCCGTCCGCCTCCGGGGATGCCTCCGCGACCTTCCGCTCCGAGCGGGGCGCCTCCGCGGGCGCGGGCTCCTGCTGGATCGCGCTCAGCACGTCGAACTTGAGGACACGTCCGTGCGGGCCGCTCCCGCGCACCTGCGCCAGCTCGACGCCGTGTTCGCGCGCGATCCGCCGGGCGACCGGCGAAGCCGTGAAACGGCCCTGGACGTTCGCGGCCGGCTCCGCTGCGATCGTCGCCAGCGTCGCTCCCACCGCCGCCGTCGCGCCCTCCTGCACGAGCACCCGCAGCCGGCCGTCGGCCGTCGCCTCGTGCACCGTCGTCGCCTTGTCGGTCTCGATCTCGACCAGCTCGTCGCCGACGGCGACCTCGTCACCGTCGGCTCTGAGCCAGCGCGCGACGGTCGCCTCCTCCATCGTCTCCGTCAGCCGCGGCATCGCGACCTCGGCGTGCATGCTCGCGTGCGGCATCGCGTCAGCTCTCGACGAAGTACTTGCCGGTCTGCCCGCCCGAGAACCAGCGCGAGGTGACGGTCTTCTTGCGCGTGAAGAAGTCGATCGCGTCGGTGCCGCAGGCGCCGACGTCGCCCAGGAAGGAGCTCTTCCAGCCGCCGAACGGGAAGAACGCGACCGGCGCGGCGACGCCGATGTTGACGCCGATCATGCCGACCTCGACCTCCTCCCGGTAGCGCCGCACGACGGCGCCCGACTCGGTGAAGATCGACGTGCCGTTGCCGTAGCGGCTCGCGTTCACGAGCGCGATCGCCTCGTCGAGGCTCGCGACGGGGATCACGGACAGCACCGGGCCGAATATCTCCTCCCTGGCGACGAGCATCTGCGCGGAGACGTTCTCGAGCACGGTCGGGCCGACGAAGGCGCCGTTGGGGTCCGCCACCGGCCCGCGGCCGTCGAGCGCGAGCGACGCGCCCTCGTCGACGCCGATCTCGATCATGTCGGTCACGCGCGCGCGGGCGTCCTGCGAGACGACCGGCCCGAGGTCGGTGCCGGCCTGCATCCCGTCGCCCACCCGCAGTCTGTCCGCGGCCGCCACCAGCGGTTCGCGGATCTGCTCCCAGGCGCCGTCGACCGCGAGGATCACCGAGCCCGCCATGCAGCGCTGCCCGGCGCCGCCGAAGGCGCTCGCGACGATGTTGGCGGCGACCTTGTCGGCGACCGCGTCCGGCATCACCACCATGTAGTTCTTCGCGCCGCCGAACGCCTGCACGCGCTTGCCGGTGGCGGCGGCGCGCTCATAGACGTAGGCCGCCGTCGCTGCCGATCCGACGAACGAGACCGCGTCGACCCCGGGTGCGTCGAGGAGCGCGTTGACCGCCGCCTCGCCGCCGTGGACGAGGTTGACGACCCCGGGCGGAAGCTCCAGCTGCTCCAGCAGCTCGAAGATCAGCTCGGGCACGAGCGGCGTCTGCTCCGAGGGCTTCAGCACGAGCGTGTTGCCGCAGCCGATCGCGAACGGCAGGAACCACATCGTCAGCATCGCCGGGAAGTTGAACGGTGTGATCGCGGCGCAGACGCCGACCGGCTGGCGGAACGTCTCGCAGTCGACGCCGTTGGCGATCTGCCCGAGCGCGCGGCCCTGCATCGTCTGCGGGATCGCGCAGGCGCACTCGATCGTCTCCAGCGCGCGCATCATCTCCAGCCGCGCGTCGAGGAGCGCCTTGCCGGTGTCGCGCGTCAGCAGCTCGGCGAAGTCCTCGAGTCGCTCCTCGACCAGCTGGCGAAGCCTGAACAGGAGCCGTGCCCGCTCGATCACGGGTCGCCGGCTCCACTGGGGCAGCGCCGCGCGCGCGGCGGCGACGGCCGCGTCGACGTCGGCCGCGCTCGAGAGCGGCACGGTCGCCAGCGCGGCGCCGTCGGCGGGGTTGAGCACCTCGAGGCCCCCGGCGCCGGTCGCGGCGACCCAGCGGCCGCCGATGTGGTTGTGCATCTCGCGGACGGGGCTGCCGGCCCTGTCCGTCGCAGTGGTACTCATCGCGAAGTGGCTCCTGTCTCAGTTCTGCTGCAGCGATTGGATGGCCGCGGTGATGTCCGCCGCGTCCGGCAAGGTCTGACGCTCGAGGTCCTTCTGGTACGGCACCGGGTGAAACGGAGCGCCGACGCGCACGACCGGAGCGTCGAGATCCCAGAACGCCTCCGCGGCGACCAGCGCCGCGATCTCGCCGCCGAAGCCGCCGAACGTGACGGCCTCGTGGGCGACGACCAAGCGGCTGGTCTTGCGCACCGACGCGAGGATCGTCTCGCGGTCCAGCGGCACAATCGTGCGTGGGTCGATCACCTCCACGCTGACGCCCTGCTTCTCGAGCTCGCGCGCCGAGCGCAGCGCCGCGGGCACCATCGCGCCGAGCGCCACGACGGTCACGTCGCTGCCCTCGCGCACGACGGCCGCGCTGCCGATGTCGAGTGAGTAGCGCGCCTCGGGCACCGGCTCGGGGTTTGCGAACATCAGCTGCTTCTGCTCGAGGAACACGACGGGGTTGTCGTCTCGCACGGCGGCGGCCAGCAGCCCCTTCGCGTCGTAGGCGTTGGACGGCATCAGCACGACGAGGCCGGGGAAGTGCGCGAAGACGCTCTCCAGGCTCTGCGAATGCTGCGCTCCGAGCCGGACCCCTCCGCCGGACACCATCCGGATCACGAGCGGGATCGCCGGGCCGCCGCCCATCATGAACTTCAGCTTGGCCGCCTGGTTGACGAGCTGGTCGAAGGCGACGGCGGAGAAGTCGGAGAACTGCAGCTCGACGATCGGGCGCAGACCCGTCAGGGCGGCGCCGATGCCGCAGCCGACGAAGCCGCTCTCGGTCAGCGGCGTGTCGCGCACCCGTCTGGCGCCGTGTCTCTCGTACAGTCCGGCGGTCGCGCGGAAGATGCCGCCGACCCTGCCGACGTCCTCGCCGATCACGAGCACGTCCGGATCGGCCTCCAGCTCGAGGTCCATCGCCTCGCGGATCGCGTCGACGAAGCCGAGCGTGCGGTCGTCCGAGCGGCGCGGCGGCGCGGGATGACGCTGGTGCGGCGAGTACACCGAGCTCAGCAGGTCGTCGGCGCTGGCGTCCTCGTCGGCTGCCGCGGTGTCGACCGCCGTGTCGACCTCCGCACGGATCTCGGCGACGAGCCGCTCGTGCAGCGCGTCGTCGAGCTCGCCGCGTTCGCGCAGCGCCGTCTCCAGTCGCGGGATCGGGTCGTTGCGCTCCCAGCTCGCGACCAGCTCCATGTCGCGCACGTCCGGCAGGTTCGCGCGCATCGAGTGCTGCATCCGCCGGAACGTCTTCATCTCCAGAAGCGTCGGTCCGTCCCCCGCGCGCGCCCGCTCGAGCGCGCGCTCGACGGCGTTCTCGACCGCCACGACGTCGTTGCCGTCGACGACCTCCCCGGCCATGCCGTAGCCGGGGGCGCGGTCGGCGAGGTCGGCGACCGCGCGCGTCGTCGTCCAGTCGGCCGACAGCGCGAACTGGTTGTTCTCGCAGATGAAGACCACGGGCAGCTTCCACGTCGCGGCGAGGTTCATCGCCTCGTGCGCCGCGCCCTGGCCCGCCGCGCCGTCGCCGAAGAACGCGACCGCGGCGTGGTCGGTGTCGCGGTAGGAGGCGGTCAGCGCCGCGCCGCAAGCGTGCGGCAGGCCGGCGCCGACGATCCCGTTGCAGCCGAGGATGTCCAACTCGAGGTCGGCGATGTGCATCGAGCCGCCGAGCCCCTTGCAGAAGCCGGTCCGCTTGCCGAACATCTCGGCCATCATGCGGCGGATGTCCGCGCCGCGGGCCATCAGGTGGCCGTGCGAGCGGTGGTGGCCGATCAGGTAGTCGCTGGCGCGCATGACGGCGGCGGCGCCGACGGCGATCGCCTCCTGGCCTGCGCAGCTGTGGGCCGTGCCGACGATCTGCCCATCGACGAACAGCTCAGTCGCGCGATCCTCGAAGTAGCGGATCCGCAGCATCTGCCGGTAGTGGTCGATCAGCGGAGGCCGGTCGGCCGGTCGGTCGGCCGTCAACGGCGGGATGGTCGCGCTGCTCATACGTCACGTCCTGTCGCGTCGCTCGTGGTGTTCGGAAGTGAGGGCGGGTCATGGAGCTTGTCTCCGTGGGCGCCGCCGGCCGAACCGAGTCGGCCGGCCGGCGGCGCTCCCGGGTTCGGTCAGCAGATCGCTCTCGGCACGTCCGCCGGCTTGATCGCCTCGACGAATCTGCCTCTGCCGTCGACGATCTCGGTGATCGCGAGTGTCCGGCCGATCGGCACGTGACAGTCCGCGGTGTAGGTCGTGGTGCCAGCGATGGTCGGCACGTCTCTGAACGACTCGTATGCCTTCTGCAGCGTCGCGGCGTCGGTCTTGCCGCCGCTGTCCTCGATCGCCTTCTTCAGCATCTCGACGACCGAGTACGCGATGAAGATGTGGCCGGTCGGAGGCACTCTCCCGGTCTCTCTCGTGATGCGCGCGACGAGCTCGTTGCGCGCGGGGTCCGGGTCGTCGCCGTAGACGGACGCGACGCTGTCGGAGTAGAACTCGCCGAGGTTCGGGACGGCTCTGGCCCAGAAGTCGCCGTCCATGCCGCCGCCGGTCCCGATCACCGGGTTGTCGACGCCGGCGGATCGCAGCTGCTTGATCAGCGTCGGGCCGCCCGTGGTGAGGCCGCAGATCACGATCGCTCTGGCCTCTGGTGCGGCCGAGCGAATCTGCGTCACCTGTGAATTGAACGACTGGTCGGTGCTTGAGTTGTATCTGACCTCGCCGACGATTCTGCCTCTGTACGCGGTGCGGAAGTATCTGCAGACATCCTGCGTGTAGTCGAGCGCAAGATCCTCTGCGATGTACACCGAGTCGTACCCCTTTCTGTCGGCGAACTGCGCGAGCGCGGCCGCCTCTGTCGGGTCGCCGTGCCAGTCGTTGAAGACGAGCTCGCCGCCGCCGGTCTTGCCGTAGATCGTGTTGCCGGCGGCGCCCATCGTCAGCTGCCCGGCCGCGTTGGCGACCCGGGCCGCCGGCCCGCCGGTCGTGTTGCTGCTCGACGTCAGCAGCAGCGTTGGTCTCTTGGCGATCATGTCTCTCGCCGACTGGACGAGCTTGTTCACGTCCGACTGGTTGTCGTTCGTGATGAGTCTGACCGGCCGTCCGTCGATCCCGCCTCTGGCGTTGACGTCCTTGATCGCCGCCTCGATGCCCTGGACCATCGGCTGGTCGTAGAAGCTCATCGGGCCGGTCAGGCCGAACGTGGCGCCGATCGTGATCGGATCCTTATTGCCGCTGGCGGCGCCGCCGGTGCTGGCGCCCGTGCTCGTCGACGACGAGCTGTCGTCGCTCGACGAACCGCATGCGGAGACCGTCAGCACGACCGCCAGAAGCGCGCACAGAACCGCAACGAGATGTCTACCTCGCATGACTCTCCTCCTGCTTTCTGGGATCGGTCGATCCCGATTGACTGACTGTGGTGCAGACTGCCCGGGTCGTTCAGGCGGGCTCGTGCTGCGTCGGCTGCGGCGCCGAGCGCCGCGTGCCGACGCGCGGACGCCCGCGCGAGCGCGGCGGCCGCAGCTCGCCGATCTCCTTGCTGCCAAGCAGCCCCCGGGGCCGCAGCAGCAGTACGGCGAGGACCAGCACCGCAAGTCCGGCGTCCTCGATCCCCGCCCGTCCCCCGAACGAATAGACGCCCAGCACGTCGCCCTGCTGCGCGAGCTGCAGGACGTAGCCGACCGCCGAGATCAGCAGCGTCCCGATCACCGCTCCCGACAGGCTGTTGACCCCGCCGACGACGACGATCACGATCACGAGGAACGTGGTCGTCAGGTAGAAGGCGTCGGGTGTGAACTGACCGAGCTGCAACGCGGTGAGGGCGCCGCCGACACCGACGATGAAGCCGGACACGACCATCGCGACACGCCGGTCCCGTCTGACGTCGAGGCCAGCTCCGAGGGCGGCGATCTCGTCCTCGCGCGACGCCCGCAACCGCAGGCCGACACGCGACTCGCGGAAGAGGAAGCCGGCGACGATCGCGACCAGCGCCCACACCAACGCCGATCTCGGCGTCGTCGTGATCGGCGCGCCCGTGAAGCCGACGACACCGCCGGTCAGCGCCGTCCAGTTCGTCGCGACGTTGTGGACGACGTTGAGGATCGCGAAGGTCGCGAGGCTCGCGACCAGTCCCCGCAACCGCATCAGCGGAAACGAGACGACCGCCGCGAACAGCGCCGCAACCGCCGCGCCGGCGAGGATCGCCGGCACCGTCGGCAGGTGCACGCCGCTGGCCCACGCCGGCATCCCCGCCGACAGCAGCTCCTTCGTCGCGACGGGCGTCGCCAGGATCGCGCCCGCGTACGCGCCGAGTGCCATGTAGGCCATGTGGCCGAACGACATGATCCCGGTCGTGCCGACGAACGTGTAGAGCCCGACCGCCAGCACCATGTTGATCCCCGCCGTCGCGGTCGGACCCTCCAGCTGCGGCGACAACGCCGGCGCGATCAGCAGGACCGCCGCCGTCAGCGCCAGCAGGACCACGAGCGTGATCCAGCTGCGCCCATCACGGCGGTCGGAGAAGGCTCTGCCTGCCGAGCTCATACGCGCTCCTGGAAGTTGGACCCGAAGAGGCCCTGTGGACGAAAGACGAGCAGGAAGAAGACGGCGCCGAAGACGAACGCGTCGCGGTAGGGCACGAGATTGTCGGGCAGCGCCGCCTGCAAGGCCTCGGTCAGCACGCCGAGCAAGTAGCCGCCCGCGACGGCGCCCGGCAACGAGCCGATCCCGCCGACGACGGTGCCGATGAAGCCGAACAGCAGCGGCGTGATGCCGATCGTGGGCGAGATCGTCCCGCTCTGCGCGATCAGGAAGAAGGCGGTGATGCCGGTCAGCACGCCCGAGATCGCGAACGCGACCGCGATGACGCGGTTGGAGCGCACGCCGAGGGCCTGCGACATGCGGAAGTTCTCCGCCACGGCGCGCATCTCCAAGCCGGTCGTCGAGCGCCGCAGGAAGAGCACGAGCGCGATCAGCAGCAGCGCCGTCGCGACGATCGTCGCGACGCTCACCCACGAGACCACGAGCGAGCCCACGTGCAGCGAGCTGGACAGCCACGACGAGACCTCGGTCGAGCGCGGCTGGTCCTGGTCGATCACGACGAGCAGCGCCTGCAACAGCGACCCGACCGCGAACGATGTGACCAGCAGCGTCGTCGGGTCGACGTCGCGGATCGGACGGAAGGCGACACGGTCGACGGCCAACGAGAGGCCGACCGCGACGACGATCACGACGACCAGCTTCACGATCACCGGCACGCCCTCGACCACCAGCAGCCCGTAGGCCGCGACGGTCATGATCGCGCCCTGCGCGAAGTTGATCAGGCGCACGATCCCGAAGACGAGCGCGATGGCGAGCGCGAAGAGCGCGTACAGCGAGCCGCCCGAGAACGCGTCGATCACGTGCTGCAGGACCGACGAGATGGATGCGAATTCGACGATGTGCATGGTGAACCCCTCAGAGGCCGAGGTAGAGCGAAGCGAGGTCGGGCCGGTCGGCGAGCTCCGCGCGCGTACCCTGCAGCGCGATCCGGCCGCTTCTGAGCACGTAGGTGCGATCGGCGAGGCCGGCGGTGCGGATCGCGTTCTGCTCGACGAGCAGGATCGTCATCCCCTCCTCGCGCAGCTCCCCGAGCACGTCGAAGATCGCGTCGACCATCAGCGGCGCGAGCCCGAGCGTGGGCTCGTCGAGCAGCAGCAGCCTCGGGTTGCTCAGCAGCGCCCGCGCGATCGCCAGCTGCTGCTGCTCACCGCCGCTCAGCCCTCCCGCACGGCGTCTCCAGGCGCGGCGGATGACGGGAAAGCGGTCCTGCAGCGCGTCGCAGTCCGCCGTGACGGCGTCCACGTCGCTGCGGACCGTCGCGCCAAGGCGCAGGTTCTCGCCGACGGTCAGCGTCGGGAAGATATGGCGTCCCTCGGGCACCAGCGCGACGCCGAGCCGGGCGACTCGCTCGGGCCCGGTCCCCGTGAGCGAGCGGCCGTCGAGCTCGATCGACCCGGAAGCGGCGTTGAGGAAGCCCATGATCGCCGCGAGCGTCGTCGACTTGCCGGCCCCGTTGGGCCCGATCAGTCCGACCAGCTCGCCGTGCTCGACATTCAGCGAGACGCCGCGAACCGCCTCCACGCGCCCGTAGCGCAGCACGACGTCCTCAAGCGCGAGCATCGGCCGGTCGCTCCGTTCCGAGATAGGCGTCGAGCACGGCGGGATCGCGCCGGACGGCCTCCGCGACGCCGACAGCGATCGTGCGGCCCTCATGGATCACCTGGATCCGCTCGCTCAACGCGGTGATGACGTCCATGTTGTGCTCGATCAGCAACAGCCCGATCGACTGCTCCAGGCGGACACCGCGCAGAACCTCCACGAGCTGCTCGGACTCCGTGTCGTTGAGACCAGCCGCGGGCTCGTCCAGCAGCAGGAAGCGCGGACGCTGGGCGAGCGAGCGAGCGACGCCGAGACGATGCGCGTCGCCGGTGGAGAGCGTGCCGGCGCCGCTTCGGCGGCGGTCCCACAGCTCCGCCCGCTGCAGCGCTTCGCGCGCGACGCGACGGGCGCCGCGGCGGGAGCGGGCGACGCCGAGCGCGCAGACCTCGACGTTCTCCTCGACCGTCAGCCCGCTGAACACGCGCGTGCTCTGGAACGTCCGCACGATCCCCTGCCGCGGGTTGCGGTGCGGCGCGCCGCCGGTGATCCGCCGGCCGTCGAGCAGCACGTCGCCGCGTGTCGGACGCTGGAAGCCCGTCAGCACGTTCACGAGCGTCGACTTGCCGGCGCCGTTGGGGCCGATCAGGCCGAGCGTCTCGCCGCGAGCGAGCGTCAGGTCGATGCCGTCGAGCGCCTTGACGCCGCCGAACTCGACGTGCACCTCGCGCGCCTCGAGCGTCTCCGTGGCCGTGTCAGTCACGACGCACCAGCTTCGCCGTGTCGAGCTGGATGTCCCACACCGGCGGCTCGTCGCGCAGCGTCAGCTCGTTCTCGAGCGCGACGCCGCAGTCGGGACAGAGGAACATGCGGTAGACGACGTCGTCGTCGACCTCGGTCGCCGGGTCGATGTAGATCGACGGGTCCAGCTCGTGCAGCGACGTGTCGAGCGTGCTCGCCGCCAGCTTGTAGTTCTCGTCCGCGTCGCAGAGGACTCCCGCGCACGCCGTGCAGCAGGTCACCAGCGCGTCGTCGCTGGTGCGGCCGATCGCGAGCGACTCGCCGATCTCGACCAGCTGCTGCGTCTCTCCGCCGGGGTGGCGCCGCGCCGGCGCCGTGGCGCGCTTGAGCCGCTTGGCGTAGGCGGCGGCGCGCAGCGAAGCGGTCTCCGACGCGTTGACGGCGCCCTCCTCGCCGAGCGCGACCGCGTACACCGAGCGCGCGATCTCGGCTCTGACCGCGCCGGCCGCGACGTCGTCGGCGACCGCCTGCGGATTGCGCTGGAGCGGGTCGCCGTAGCCGCCGCCGCCGTAGACCGACGACTCGATCACGTCGTGCTCGCCGAGCGAGAGGCCGATCGACTTGGCGGGCAGCGTGCGCGCGTCGCCGCTCAGCTCGCGCAGCTCCAGCGGATGCCCCGGCGCGTCGCGCGCCGCGATCCGATCGCGCACGTCGCTTGCGCTGACGGCGTAGTAGGTGCCCGTCTCACCGAAGTGCCCGCCGTAGATGCCGCCCTGCGTGCTGAACGTCGACGCCATCGAGATCGTCGATGCCAGCTGGTGGTCGGTGTCGTGCCCGACCCAGCCGAAGACGATTCCGTTGCCACCGCGGAACTTGCCGTGGCCGCCGTTGAGCGCGGCACGGCGGTAGAGGTAGAGGATCGGGTAGAGCTGCTCGTAGGCCTCGCAGTCGGGGATCTCGCTCTTGGGCCAGAAGGTCGACCCGCCCTGGTCGATCCCGTCGCGGAACGGGAACGCGCCGATCCCGCCGGCGCTGTGGTCAAGCGACACGCTCGCGAACGGCGCGCCCCATTGGTCCGTCCCGGAGAACGTGATCCAGCTGCAGGACGAGAGGCCCGAGTTGCCCATGATCGTCGGCCGCAGCTCCGGATCCGGGTAGATCATCTTCGAGGCGACCTTCGCCGCCATGTAGATGCTCAGCAACGGCGCATGGCACGACGTGACGGCGCCCTCGCGGCTGACCGCGGAGATCGTGCCGACCTCCGCGTCGATGTTGACCAGCCGCAGGACTCCGCCGGCGCAGAAGCGGTGGTCGTAGGCCAGCATGTACGCCAGCGCCGCCCCGATCGCCGCGCGCAGCTGGCCGTAGCCGCAGTTGATCGAGCCGATCTCGGGATCCGTCCCGGCGTTGGTGAAGTACAGCTCCGAACCGCGCTTCTCCAGCGTCAGGCAGAGCTTGTGGCTCGATCTGTCACCGGGCAGCGCGCCGCTGCAGAACGACACCTCGCGCCAGGTCCCGTCCGGCAGCGCGGAGAGCTTCTCGCGCATCGCCGTCTCGGTGTCGTCGATCAGCTTGTGCATGACGCCCTTGGCGACGGGGGCGCCGTACTCCTGCACCAGCTCCTCGATGCGGGTGCGGGCACGCGCGACGCCGGCGATCTGCGAGCGCAGCTCGAGCGCGAGCATGTGCGGGATGCGCGAGTAGCGCAACAGCGTGTCCTCGACGTCGGTGCGGATGCCGCCCTCGCCGTCGACCAGCTTGACCGCCACCATCGCGGGCGCCTCGTAGTAGTGGTTCGGCGCCTGCACGGAGAAGCTGCCGGGCTCGACGCCGCCGAGGTCGCGGCAGTGGCAGCTGTTGAAGACCCAGCAGAACAGCCTGCCGTCGACGAACACCGGCGCGTACATCGAGACGTCCATCTGATGGCTGCCCGCGATCAGCGGGTCGTTGCAGACGAACACGTCGCCCGGGTTGATGCCGGGGCTGTCGCCGCGGTTCTCGAGCGTGTACTTGATCACCAGCTCGGCGGCGCCCGAGAAGTACTGGATGTAGGGCGCGAACAGGAACGCCTCGCCGATCTCGGTGGAGATGCAGGTGTTGAAGTCGTAGTTGTGCACCACGACAGGCGAGCCGGAGACGCGCTGGATCGTGTCCGCGTGCTCCTCGTTGATGCTCCAGAAACGGTTGCTGAGCACCTCGAAGTCGATCGGGTCGATATCGCTCGCGGACTCGCGATGCAGCTGCAGGCGCGGCGCCGTCCACGGCTCGGCCGGCGGCCGGTACGGCAGGTCCTTGCCGTTCCAGTCCGGCGCGTCGAGCGCGACGGCGATCTCGGTGTCGGTCGTCATCTGCGTGCTCCTCAGCTCGTTGCCGTCAGGGTGCCGTGTGCGCTTCTGGCGACGCGATCGCGTCGCGCGGCAGGGAACCGCAGCACGAGGTTGCCGTGGTCGTCGTGGCCGGCGGTCTGTCCCGGGCGGACCGGGACGGTCGTGTCCGGCAGCTCGACGATCGCCGGACCCTCGACGTCTCGCAGCCGACCGGCGTCGCCGCGGTAGACGGGGGTGTCGACGAAGCCGCGCTCCTGCGGCCACCACACCTGACGGGTCGCGACAGGCTCGGCACCGGCGCCCGCCAGCCGCTGACGGGGCAGCCGGGGGCGCGGGATGCGACCGCGCGAGCGCACGCGCAGCCGGATCACCTCGATCCCCGCGGGCGCGTAGCCGGAGCCCTCGCCGAAACGGCGCTCGTAGGTCCGCTCGAACTCCTCGCACAGCCGCTCGCTCGTGATCCCCGGTTCGACGGGGATCTCGATGTCGAACACCTGCGCTCCGTACTTCATCGAGACGATCCGCTCGATCCCGATCGCGTCGTCGTCGAAGCCCTCCGCCCGCAGCTGCGCGGTCGCGCCGGCCGCCAGCTCGGCGAACTCCGCGAACAGCGCGTCGATGTCCAACGGAGCGATCAGCCGCGTGACCCGGTCGTAGATGTGGACCACGTCGCCGCTGACGGTGCCGAGCGCCGACAGCACCGAGGCGGTGTTGCCGAGCGGGATCACGACCTCCTCGACGCCGAGCTGCGCGGAGAATCCGCTCGCGTGCGTCGGCCCGCCGCCGCCGAAGGCGAAGACGGCGAAGTTGCGCGGATCGTGACCGCGATACACCGTCATCCGGCGGATCTTGTCCGCCATCATGTTGTCGATGATCTCGCTGATGCCAGCGGCCGTCTCCTCGGGGCTCATCGCAAGCGCCCCGCCGAGCTCGGCGATGCCGGCGCGCGCCGCGTCGGCGTCGAGCCGGCGGCGGCCGCCGAGGAACGCGTCGGGGTTGACGACGCCGAGCACGACGTCGGCATCGGTGACCGTCGGAGCGGTCCCGCCGCGCTGGTAGCAGATCGGCCCGGGATCGGCGCCCGCGCTCTGCGGACCGACCTTCATCGTTCCGCTCTTGGGATCGAGCCAGGCGATGCTGCCGCCACCCGCGCCGATGCTCTCGACGTCGAGCATCGGGAGGTACATGTGGTAGCGGTCGATCGTCGTGCCGTCGCGTCGCGTCGGCGTCCCGTCGCTGATCACGCTGACGTCGAACGTCGTGCCGCCCATGTCGGCGGTGATCACGTTCGGGTAGCCGAGCGCGTCGCCGAGGAACGTCGCGGCGACGATGCCGCTGACCGGGCCGCTGTCGAGCGTGAAGAGCGGCTTGCGCTGGACCTCCTCGACCGGCACCGTGCCGCCGATGCACTGCGCGAACAGCGGCGCACGGTCGGCGCCGCGCTCGATCGCGCCGTCGGCGATGTTGCCGACGTAGCGCGACATCAGCGGTCCGACGTACGAGTTGAAGACGGTCGCGACGAGGCGGTAGTACTCGCCCACCTGCGGCGCGATCTCGTGCGAGCAGGAGACGAACAGACCCGGCGCCTCCTGTTCGATCAGCTCACGCACGCGCTGCTCGTGGCTGGGTTCGAGGAAGCTCCAGAGGAACCCGACGGCGAGCGCCTCGGCCCCGGCCGCGAGCAGCTCCGCGATCGCGCGCCGGACTTCGCCGTCGTCGAGCGCGATCACGACGCGCCCCTTCGAGTCGACTCGCTCGCGCACCTCGCGGACCATGTCGCGCGGGACGATCGGCGCCGGCTTGTGCATCGCCGGCAGGTAGAGCAGGTCGTCGACCTCCAGGCCCTTCGAGCGTCCCCCGCCGCGCATGATCGGCATCGCCTCGCCGTGGCCGCGCGTGGTGATCAGGCCGACGTTGGCGCCGCGCTTCTCGACGAGTGCGTTCGTCGCCGCCGTCGTCGCGTGCACGAGCAGGCGGCTCTGCGAGAAGAGCTGCGGCAGCGTCAGCTCGAGCTTCTGCGCCGCGTTCTCCATCGCGGCGAAGAAGCCGACCGCGAAATCGGGCGGCGTCGACGGCGCCTTGCCGGTCGTGATGGCTCCTTCCTCGTCGACGATCACGCAGTCCGTGAACGTCCCGCCGATGTCGGTGCCGATGCTGTATCTCATGGAGGCTCCTTTCCTCACCGAACGCCGCGCGTGGCGGCGAACTTGGACGTGGCGCCGGGCTTGCCGACCTCGAACCCCTTGCCGGCGAGAAATCCGCCGTCGACCGTGATGGTGGTCCCGTTGACGTACCTGGAGAGGTCGCTCGCGAGGAACAGGATCACGTCGGAGATCTCGCGCGGATCGCCGGCGCGCCCGGCCGGGACCAGCGCTGCCAGCCCGCCGGCGAAGTCCTCGTCGTCGAAGTAGGAGTCGGTCAGCGGCGTGCGAATCAGCCCCGGGCAGATCGCGTTGGCGCGAATACCGAGGTGACCGAGATCGGTCGCGATCGAGCGCGTGAGCCCGATCACGCCGGCCTTCGCGGCCGAGTACGCGGGGCGTCTCGGCACCGCGGCCAGCCCGGCGACCGACGAGATGTTGACGATCGATCCGCCGCCGTTGCGGGCCATCGCGCGCGCGGCCTGCTGCGCGCAGTAGAACGTGCCCGTGAGGTTGACGGCGATCACCCGGTCCCAGTCGGAGCTGTCGATCTCCAGCACGTCGTTGATCTCGCGGATGCCGGCCGAGTTGACGAGCACGTCCGGCGGCCCAAGGACCTCTCCGCCGCGCGCGAACGCCTGCTCCACGCTCTGCGCCGAGGCGACGTCGCACGCGACGAAGCTCGCCTCCGCGCCTCCGGCCTCGATTGCGCTGGCGCTCGCGCGGGCGGCCTCTTCGTCGCGGTCGATCAGCAGGACACGCCCGCCCGCGCCTGCCAGCGCTTGGGCAGCCTGCAGCCCCAGGCCGCTCGCGCCGCCGGTGATATATGCGACTCTGCCGTCCAGCCGTCCGTTCATCGTCTCTCCTGTCCGTCTCGACGGGCCGCGCTGCTCGTGCGCCGTCATCAGACCGCCACGAACCCGCCGTCGACCATCACGTGGGCGCCGTGCATGTAGTTCGATTCATCGCTGGCGAGGTAGAGCACCGCGCTCGCGATCTCGCCCGGTTCGCCTCTGCGCCGCGCCGGCATCGCGCGCGCGAACTCGTCCTGAGCCGCGGCGATGCCCGCGGTCATCGGGGTCGCCACCGGCCCCGGCGCGACCGCGTTGACGTTGATCCCGTGCGGACCCAGCTCCGCCGCCCACGTCTGCGTCAACGATGCGACGGCGGCCTTCGACGCGCTGTAGACACCGATGCCCGGCACGCCGACGCATGCGGCCATCGTCGTGATGCTCACGATCTTCCCCTGCCCCTGCCGCATCATCGACGGCGCGACGAGCCCGGTCAGGAAGTACGGGCCCTTGACGTTGACGTCGAAGTTGCGCGCGAAGACCTCCTCGTCGGGCTCAATCAGCGGCCCGACGGCGAACGCGCCGGCGTTGTTGACGAGGATGTCGATCGCGCCGAGCCGTTCCAGCGTCCGCTCCACCACGTCCGGCAGGCTCGCGACGTCGGCGATGTCGGCCCGAAGGAAGGTCGCGGCGCCGTCGTGACGGGCCGCGACGGCCGTGCCGCGCTCGGCGTCGCGGGCGACGAGCACCACACTGGCGCCTTCGGCCACGAACCGCTCGACGATCGCCTCGCCGATGCCCGACGAACCGCCAGTCACGAGCGCGCGCTTGCCTGCGAGCATCATGACGGTCCGCTCGGCTCAGGCGACTCGCGCGTGACGACGACCGCCGCGTCGAGCAGCGTCGCGCACTCCGGGCAGCTGTACTCGATGACCTCGACCGTGCCCGCGCGCGCCGGCGCCAGCCACCCGCCGTTGCGCTCGACGTACTCGCGTGCGTCGACCGTCTCCGCGAGCGCGTCGCTGCGCCAGCCGGCACCCGCCACGAGCGCCCGGCAGTGGTCGCAGCCGGCGAGCCGCGCCGAGCCGAGGCCGTAGCCGGGCGCGTCCTCGCGGGGCGTGCCGGTCGCGCGACGCGCGCGGATCTCCGAGCGCAGGCGCTCGGTCCCGGCCGCGTCGACCTGCCCGCGCTCGAGCGCCACACCGTAGATCTCACGCGCCGCGCGCTCCGAGACGAGCCCGCGGGCGACGTCGTCGCGGACCAGCTGCGGCGGGCGCGTCGTGCAGTCGCCGAGGCCCGATCCGCCGCCCAGCGTGCGGTAGACGACATCGCGCTCGGAGAGCGGGACATTCGAGATCTTGAAGCCGGGCGGTTGCGCAGCCGCGCCGTCGACGCGGGCGACCTCGCGCAGCGCGTCGTAGTCGCCGACGGTCGCCCCGTCACGCAGCTTCTGGCCGACGTCCACTCCGCGCCAGATCTCGTAGGCGTGCCCGCCGGCCGGCATTCCGCCGAACGCGCCGCTGCGGGGGATCTCTGCGCCCTGACCGAACAGGGTCCCCGTCGCGCGCTCCGCGCCCCACAGCGCCCACGCCTCCTCCGCCCCGACGCCGCCGCGGAAGCGGCCGGGACCGCCGGAGTCCTGCCACGGGCGCCGGAACAGGAACAGGATCGGGTTGAGGTACTCGTACCACTCGACGTCCGGGATGTGGTTGTCGGGCTGGCACAGGTCGCCGGCCGTGTGCAGGCCGTCGCAGACGCTCTGCGCGCCGCCGCCCGTCATGCCGCCGTCGAGATTGAAGAACAGGAACGGGGCGCCGTCGCCGTCCTGCCCGAACCAGTTCTCGGTCATCCACGTGTTGTGGAAGAGGCCGCTGACACGCTCGCGCAGCGCGGGGTCCTCCGCGCGCTCGAGCGCCAGCGTCAGCGCCTGTCCGACGGCCGGCTGCACGCCGTGCATCCCGGTGTCGAGGTGTCCGCCCGACACGCCGGCCGGCGGCACCGGGCTGACGAGCGAGCCGCTCGGCAACACGACCGAGAGCGGCCGGATCAAGCCGTGGTTGATCGGCAGATCCCACGCCAGCTGGTGCATCAGCGGCGTCAGCAGGAAGCCCCAGACCGCGCCGGGCCCGCCGTTGCTGAGGCCGAGCGCCTGCGGGTCGGTCCCGGTGAAGTCGAACGTCAGCCGATCGCCGGCGACGGTCATCACCAGCGCGATGCGGTAGTAGCGCTCCACGACGCCGTCGTGCTCCAACCACGCCTCCGACTCGTAGTCGCCGTCGGGCAGGCTCGCGATGCGGCGGCGCAGCACCTCCTCCGTCGACGCCATGCTCCAGTCGAAGACGTCGCGAATGCGATCCTCTCCGTGTCTCGCGGCCAGCTGGCCGACACGGTCCTCGCAGACGTTGCACGCGGCGAGCAGCCCGCGCACGTCGTTCATCAGCAGGTCGGGCATGCGCACGTTGTCGCGCAGGATCGCCTCCACCTGCGCAACCGTCCTGCCTTCCTCGACGAACTTCACCAGGCTCATCCGGAACCCCTCCTGATAGAGGTCGGTGATGCCGGGCGAGAAGCCGCCGAAGCCCCAGCCGCCGTAGTCGGGCAGATGCGCCTCCGCCCACGCCCACGCGAGCAGCTCGCCGCCGGGCGAGAAGATCGGCGCGATCACACCGGTGTCGTTGAGATGCGCGCTGCCGAGATACGCGTCGTTGACGATGAAGCGGTCGCCGGGTCTGATCGTCTCGACCGGGTGGCGCTCCAGCAGCGCCGCGACGCACTCCTTCGCCGCCCCGAGATGGAGCGTGATGTAGACGGCGAACGAGACGACCTCGCCCTGCGCGTCGAGCAGACAGACCGAGAAGTCGTTCGCCTCCGTGATCGCGGGCGAGCCGGACGCCTTGCGCATCGTCGCGGCCATCTCCTCGACGACCGCGAGCACCTGGTGGCGGACGATCTCGGCCTCGACCGGATCCAGCGCGGTCGCGCCCGTCGTGCGGCTGTCTCCGACTTCGATGGCCATCAGGCGCCTCCTCCGTTGCGAGCGGCCGCCACGGACGGCGCCGCGACCAGGTCAAGGATCAGATTGCGGTACACGTCAACGTGCAGCCGCGTGTCCGGCGGGACGTACGCGGTCGTGTCCTCGCCGACGATCAGGGCTGGGCCGTCGAGCCGCATGCCGGGCTCCAGCGCCGCCCAGTCGAACAGCGGCACCTCGCCGATCTCGTCGCGGCCGAGCACGTACATCTCGCGTCGCTGCAGCAGCGCGGAGGAGGCGTCGGCGTCGCCCTCCGGCAGCGCTCTGAGCGTCGGCTTGTCGATCGCGCCGCTGACCTTGACGCGCGTGTTGACCATCTGGATCGGCACGCCCGTCCAGGCCGTTCCCGGCCCGTGCAGCTCCTCGTAGTAGGCCGAGAACCGCTCCGCGATCGCCTCCGTCGCCGTCGCGTCGATCGTCTCGAACGGCAGCTCCATGTGCAGCTCCGAGTGCTGCCCGAGGAAGCTGAAGTCGCCGGAGCGTTCGACGTGCACGTCGCCGCTGAAGCCCTCCTTCTGCAGCGCCGCGCGTCCCTGCGCCTCCAGCTCCGCGAAGGACCGCTCGACGGCAGCCGGGTCGCCCGGCAGGATCCACGGGCGCGTGACCGTGAGCTCGACCTGACGATCGACTGTCAGCAGGCCGAAGGCGGAGAACTGCGCCGCGGACTCCGGGATGACGGCGCGCGCGACGCCGACGTCCTGCGCGATCAGCGGGCAGAGGATCGAGCCCAGCCCGCCGTAGACGAACATCGCGAACTCGCGCGGGTCGTAGCCCTTCTCGACGGTGCTCAACGCCAGCTGACCGGCGCACTGCGTCAGCGCGATGCGGATCACGTCGGCCGCGCGCTGCGTGACGGTGCCGCCGATCGCGTCGCACAGTCTGCGCGCGATCACCTCCTCCGCGCGCTCACGGTCGATCGTCACGCGGCCGCCGAGATAGCGGTCGGGCTGGATCAGGCCGAGCGCGACCAAGGCATCGGTGACGGTCGGCTGCTCGCCGCCGCGGCGATAGCACGCCGGGCCCGGCTCGGAGCCCGCACTGCGCGGGCCGACGTTGAGCGCGCCGCGCGCGTCGATCCACGCGATCGAGCCGCCGCCCGTGCCGATCGAGTCGACGCCCATCGCCGACATCGCGGTCGCGAACGGGCCGATCGAGATGCGGTGCACGACCGGCGCCTTCAGGTTCGGCAGCGTCGCGACGTCGAAGCTGGTGCCGCCGACGTCGGCGCAGACGATGTTGTCGATCCCCAGCGTCTGACCGAAGAAGCGCGCGCCCATCACGCCCGCCGCCGGCCCCGAGCCGATCAGGTTCACCGGTCGCTCGCGCGCCTCGCCCACGCCGGTGAAACCGCCTCGCGCGTTCATCACCAGCAGGTCCGCATCGAGCCTGGCAGCGCTCGTACGGCTCGAGATCGTGTCGAGGTACGTCCGTGTGCGCGGCCCGACGTAGCTGTTGAGGACCGTCGGGACGAAGCGCTCATACTCGCGCACAACCGGCATCAGTTCGGCGGAGAGCGTCGTCTGGACCGCCAGGCCCATCTCCTCCACCAGCTGCCGCACGCGCTGCTCGTGCGCGGGATTGAGGAACGACCACAGGAAGCAGACGGCGATCTCGGTGACGCCGTGGTTGTCGGCGAGGTCGGTGATCGCGGCCCGGACCTCGTCCTCGTCCAGCGGCACGACGACCGCTCCGGCGCGGTCCAGCCGCTCCGCGACGCCGCGGACGCGCTGCATCGGGACCAGCTCCGGGAGCGGCAGCTGGCGGTGCAGGTCGAGCGTCTTGCCGCGCGGCATCCGCGCGATGAAGAGCGTGTACTCAAAGCCTCTCGTCGTGAGCAGTCCGACGTTGGCGCCATGCAGCTCTGCGACGACGTTGGTGGCGACGGTCGTGCCGTTGACGAAGTGCGTCACGTCCGCGAGCACCTGCGGCAGCTCGCGGCCCATCCGTTGCGCGATGTGCTCGGCCGAAGCCAGGATCCCCTGTGAGTAGTCCTCGTGGGTCGTCAGCGCCTTGCCGCGCCAGATCGTGCCACCGTCGTCCACCAAGATCGCATCGGTGTGCGTACCGCCGATGTCGACGCCAAGTCGTGTCAACGTCTTTCTCCTCTGTCTCTCGCGGCCTGACCACGGAAGCGGTCAGTTCGACGCTGGCCGACCGCGGGGGGGCGAGCGGCTCATCTCCTGCGACGACACTACGGCGAGGGACTCACGCCGCTCTAGAGAGATTCCCCACGATGTCGCCGCGGGCCGTTGGAAGTTATCTCCAACGTCGCGCCGCTCCGGGCGCCTCGCTCAGCGTTCGTCCGCCAGCTTCTCGATCACGTCGCTGAGCTTGATCGCCAACTGCAGCTCGAGCTGCTGCTCCGGGGCGCGCCACTCCGGCAGCAGCGCGTCGACTCGTCCCAGCCGCGCGTACAGCGTGTTGATGTGAACCTGCAACGCCGCTGCGGTTCTCGCCAGATGTCCCTGGTGCTCGAAGTACGCCCGTAGCGTGATCACGAGCGCGCCGCCGCGATGTTCGTCATGGCTCACCAGCGGCTCCAGCGTGCGCTGCACGAAGGCGCGCACGTCCTGAGCCTGCGCATGGCGCAGCAGCAGGCCGAAGAAGCCGAGCTGCTGAGCGGTCGTCACGGCCCCGGAGCGTCCCAGCGCCGTCAGCAGCCGCTGGGCGTCGCGCGCCTCCGTGAAGACCCCCGCCAGCGCCGCGCACCCGACGGCCGGCCCCGCGGCCGTGACCGTCGGCGGGCAGCTCGCGTCGCCGAGCTCCTCGGCGACCAGCCGCGCCGCATCCTCGGCATCGACGCGCGGCAGCAGCACAGCGGTGGCGCCGTCGATCTCAGTCGCCAGTCCATCCAGCCGTGCGGCGAGGCGACGAGCACGCAACGCCATCCAACGACTTCCTTCCTGCGCCGGGACCGCGACGACGATGCTGTGCGGCTGTTCGAGGTCGATGCCCAGCAGCGGAGCCTGCCGGCGCAGCGCGCCATCGTCGCCGCCTCCCGTGCGCAGCAGCTGCTCCAGGAACTCGCCTCGCACGCGCTCCTCCGCCTCGTTGAGCACACGGGCGTTCAGCAGCAGCACGGCAACGACCATCGCGGCGCGCTCGAGCAGCCGCTGGGCGCCGTGCGCCGCCTCGGCCGAGCTCAGCACGAGGAAGCCGGGGGTGTCGGCACGCGGCGGCAACGGCACGATCACACGGCTGACGCAGCGGCCGTCGATCTGCAGCACCACCGTGCGCATGTCGGCTTCGGCCTCCGCGAACGCGGCCGTCAGCCCCGCCGCCAGCGCCGGCTCCGGCAGCGAACCGCGTTCGGCGATCGCCAGGTCGACGTCGTCCTGCGGCTCGCCGGCCCCGCTCAGCACGCGCCGCTCGGCGTCGACGGCGAGCAGCCGGCCGCCAAGCACGTCGACGACCGCCGCCATCACCTCGCCGAGCTCCGCCCCGTCGAGCACCAGCGTCGTGAGCCGCTCATGCAGCAGGACCGATCGCTCGATCAGCTCGCTGTGCGTCCGCACCAACTCGTTGGCGGCGTGCAGCTCCGCCAACGCCCGCTGCGAGTCCTCGAACAGCCGCGCGTTCTCGATCGCGACGGCAGCATGGTCGGCCAGAGACTGCAGCAACACGATCTCGTCGTGGTCGAAGCGACGCTGCGAGCGCTCCCCCGCGAGCACGACCCCGAGGATCTCCTCGCCGCGCCTGAGCGGAACGCCGACGATCGCACGCAGCCCGGCTCTCCTGACCCAGTCGTCCCCCTCGTCGAAATGGTGGAGGTGATGGTCGCTGACGTAGTCGAGCGTCCACTGCGGACGGCCCGTCTTCGTCACCAAGCCGCCGAGCCCGGCGCCGCTGACCAGACGCAGGCCGGGTCCCGACGCGGTCTGGTCCGTCGCGCGGATGTAGCTGTCGCCGTGCTCGGGATCGGCGAGGTTGATCCAGGCGGCATCTGTTCTCAGCAGCGACCGCGCCCGCCGGCAGATCGCCAACAGCACCGCGTCCGTCGCGCGCAGCGCCGAGATGTCCCCGGCGGTCTCGAACAGGGCCTGCAGCTCCTGCTCGTGTCGTCGCCGCCGCTCGATCACCTCATGCACGCGCAACGCCCACGGCAGTTGGCGCCGCAACGCGGTCGACGCCTGCTCGCTCAGCCCCGCCGCACGCGCCGAGGCGACCGCCTCCTGGAAGGCGGCGACGGGCGCTCCTTCCGCCAACAGCCGCAGAAAGAGGACCGTCGACTCCATCTCTACGCGGTCGGAGGTCACCGTCATGGTTGCCACCGCCCCCGACGGCGACGGCTGTGGCAGCGGCAGTATGTCGGCCTGGCGCAGCAACGGGCCGCGACGTCAACCGGGCGCCCCGTGGGGTCGTCACCCATCAGTCTCCTCTCTCCTCGGCAGGCGAGATGCTGCGGCAGTCTCCCGCACCCAGTCCGCGACCTCAAGGGCGGCGGGGCTCAGCCGCGAACGCCGGCTCGGCGGGACGGCACGCGCGCCGTCACCGGCAAGTGCTGAGCGCGAGCCGGGGGGCGCCGGTCATGCATCAGTGGAGCGAGGCTGAGTCGCAGTGTCGTCCGCGCGCTGACATCCGACCCGCCAGCCAGCTGTAATTCAACCGTGACGTTGTGGCGGACGGAGCGGGCGAGCGCGGTGCGACCGCGTCTGTTCGGCGCGACGGCCACCATCGCCCGTCTGCCATGGGCGATGCGGTAAGCGCGACGGCCGAGTGTCGTGCGGCCCCTTCAAGATCCGAACCGTTCCACGACAGGTGGCGCTGCCCTCACAACTCACCGCAACTGGGATCCGCCCGCGCCGCAGCCGCAGAGATCTCGACGTCACCACGGGGCCGGGACCGGCGCCCGCGCCCCATGACGGGTGACCACCTCTGACCAGCCTGCGCGCTCTGCCGCCCGCCGTCGAGACGACATGGATGAAGCCATCGCCGCCGGCGTAAGCGAGCCGCCGGCCGTCGGGCGAGAAGGCCGGATCGCCGCCGCCGTCCGCCAACCGGCGAACGAGCGCACCGGTCGTCGCGTCGTGCAACTCGATGGTCGACCGCGCCGCGGACGACGAGATCTCGGCCCGCCCCGTCGGCAACCGCTGAGAGACGCACCACATCTGCCATCATTCGATGCTCATACTGATGCATCAGCGGGAGGCCCCATGCGCACGACACTTGCTCTGGACGACGATCTGCTCGCCGAAGCGCAGCGCCTGACCGGCACGACCGAGAAGACCGCGCTCGTGCGACAGGCGCTCGGCGCGCTGATCGAGCGCGAGAGCGCGCGACGCCTCGCCCGGCTCGGCGGCAGCGAGCCCGAGCTGCGGGCGATCCCCCGGCGTCAGAGCGCGTCGCGGTGATCCTCGTCGACACCTCGATCTGGATCGACCACCTCCGTGCCGGCAACGCCACGCTGACCGATCTGCTGAACCGCAGCGCCGTGCTCGCGCACCCGTGCGTCACCGGCGAGCTTGCGCTGGGGAACCTGCGCAGCCGCGACGAGGTGATCGGGCTCCTGCGCGACCTTCCTCAGGCGATCGTCGCCGAGCACGACGAGGTCCTGCGGCTGATCGCCGACGAGACGCTCCACGGCCATGGCATCGGCTACGTCGACGCTCAACTGCTCGCCGCCAGCCGCCTCAGCCCCGACGCCACGCTCTGGACAAGAGACAAGCGCCTGGCCGCCGTCGCCACCCGCCTCAGAGTCCGCTTCCAGCCACCCGCCACACCCTGACCGCAGACATCCAGCCCCAGCCACCCGCGCGATCGGGCCACCAACCCCGACCTCGTGGCCCAAACCCTCGAGAAGCCGCCCGAAACCGCCGACATCCAGCCTCGACGCCCGCCCTGCGGGATCGCCCGCCACCGCTGCAAACAAGCTGCCAGAACACCACACACTCCTGGTACCTGAAAATCGTGGTGTCCCCAGTTCGGATCTGGGAGTCGCCATTGTTCGAAATCCCTGCATATTGCAGGGTTTTCTTTTTCCAGAGCGCGGTCGAGCAGAGCGCTTGGCGGCGACCCTGCTCGCGGGCGCCGCCGCAGTCATCTCTGGCGTGCTCGCGACCGGGCTGATCGAGCGCATCAACGGCGCGGCGTGCGGCAACGAGATCCGTTCTGCACGACACCGACCCAGCAGTTCGCCCGGGCGGTGCTGGCGACCGTCTGCGGCCTCTGCGTGCTGGGCCTGGCGGTCTCGATGCGGGCTGTCTGGACGGCGCCCGCACTCCGCCACCGGGCGTACGGATTCGTGCTGCTGGTGTTCGTCTTCGCGGTGGTGCTGCTCGTCGTCGACCCTGCCCATCGGGTCGGCTGGCACAGCCGAGCCCGACTCAACTCAGCCCGCGGCGGCATCCCGCGGCCGAACGCCTGAGCGGGCGATCGGGCCGACGCGACGGCTACGCGGCGCTGCCCGGCGCGAACTGGGTCGGGTCGACGGCGCGGTAGGCGCCTGGGCCGCGGTCGGGGCCGAGGCGGACGGGGAGGCGGACGAGGCGGCGCAGGACCGCGTTGCTGGTGAAGGCGTGGGTGTCGTCGACCAGCTGCATGTCGGGGAAGCGGGCGGTCAGCAGCGACAGCGCGACGACGCCCTCGAGC
Organism: Conexibacter sp. CPCC 206217; assembly: GCF_030646165.1. Classification (GTDB taxonomy): domain Bacteria; phylum Actinomycetota; class Thermoleophilia; order Solirubrobacterales; family Solirubrobacteraceae; genus Conexibacter. The sequence goes on from NZ_JAUTDO010000002.1 coordinate 457,958, forward strand.
CGGGCGAGCGAGGCTCCGAGGCAGAAGCGGGTGCCGAAGCCGAAGCCGAGGTGGCGGCCGGTGCGCGCGACGTCGAGCGCCTCGGGGTCCTCGAAGACCGCGGGGTCGCGGTTGGCCGCCGCGACGATGCCGAGCACGACGTGGCCGGCGGGGACCGGGACGCCGGCGATCTCGTGGTCCTTCGCCGCCACGCGCGTGATCCACTGCACGGGCGAGACGAAGCGCAGCAGCTCCTCGATCGCGCCCGGCATCCGCCCGGGCTCGCGGCACAGCCGTTCCCACTGCTCGCGGTGCGTCAGCAGCTGCAGCGTGCCGGTGCCGATCAGGTTGGCCGTCGTCTCGTGGCCGGCGAACAGCAGCAGGATGAACATCGCCTTGAGCTCTTCGGTCGTCAGGCCGCCCTGCTCGTCGGCGGCCAGCAGCGCGGCGATCAGGTCGTCCTCCTCGCGGCGACCGCGGTGGCCGGCGATGATCTCGTCGACGTAGACGCCGAACTCGCGGATCGCTCTGACGGCCGCCGACAGCGTCGTGACGCTGTCGCGGTCGAGGTGCTCGCCGATCGCGGCCGACCAGTCGCGGATCAGCAGACGGTCCTCGCCCGGGCAGCCGAGCATGTCGACGATCACCATCAGCGGCAGGTCGAACGCGAACGTCGTGAGGTCGACGACCTCCTCGCCCGCGAAGCTCGCGATCAGGCCGTCGGCGTAGCGCTCGACCGCCGCCTGCATCTGCGCGACGCGGCGCGGCGTGAACGCGCGGTGCGAGATCCGCCGCAGGCGCGCGTGGACGTCGAGATCGGCGCGCTGCATCCAGAGGTTGACGAACGCGTAGTACTCCTCGACGGCGGCCTGGTCGGCGGGCGAGAGCGATGCGACGAACTCGGTCAGGTGCGCGCTGCGGTCATAGCGCTTGGTGTAGCGGTCCGACGTGTCCTGCAGCAGCCTGTGGACGTCGTCGTAGCGGGTCAGGAAGACGAAGCGGCCGTGCGGGTGCACCGGGTCCTCGCGCCGCATCCGCTCGAACAGGCTGTAGGGATCCGCCAGCGCCGCCGGCTCGGAGGCCAGCAGAGCCGCGATCGCGTCATCGAGGCGCGCCTGCGCCTGGGAAGCCGTCATGGTCTCTCCTTCTCGGTTGTGTCAGCTGCGGCCGTCGGCGCGCCAGGCCGCGATCGCGTTCTGGACGTGCTCGCGCGAGAGGCGCTCCGCACGCGCGGGATCGCGCGCTCTGATCGCCTTGCAGATCTCGAGGTGCTCGCCGGCCGACGCGATCGTGCGCTCGCGGTTGCGGTTGAGCTGCGCGAACAGCAGGCGGGCAGTGATCTGCACGATCGGCTCGAACGTCATCAGCGTCTCGTTGCCCGCGACGCGCAGCACGCTGAGGTGGAACTCGGCGTGCACTTCGAGATAGCGCTTGGGATGGAACGGGCGCGATGCCGACCTGACCGCCTCCGCCAGATCCTCCAGCCCGGCGATCTGCTCGTCGGTCGCGCGCTCGGCCGCGAGCCGCGCGGCGAATCCGTCGACCATCGAGCGCGCCTCGTACATGTCGGCCGCGCGCTCGCGCGTCAGCGAGACGACGCTCAGCGAGCCGTTCGCCGCGCCGCTGGTGACGAAGCCGCGCGACTTCAGCACGCGCAGCGCCTCCCGCAGCGGCGTGCGGCTGACGCCCAGCTCGGCCGACAGCTGCTCCTGGCCCAGTGGCGTCCCCGCCGCGATCTCGCCGCTGAGGATCTGCTCGGTGATCTGCTCGACGATCTGCTCGACCAGCCGCGAGCGCGAGACCGTCTCCAGCCTGGGGCGCTGACCGGTCGAGCTCACCACGTCTCCCCGAGCAGCGTCGTCAGCTGTGCGTCCGTGAGCGCGAGATCGCCCTGGCTGTTGGCATGGCCCTGCACCTGGCGGACGACACTACCCATGTCGGACGCGGCGAGCCCCACCTCGCGCAGGCTGCTCGGCAGGCCCCACCGGTCGCGCAGCCGGGCGACCGTCGCATGGGGCGGCTCGGGCGCCGCGTCGTCGCCGCGAAAAGGGGCGACGAGAGCTTCCTGGGCGTCCTCGGTGCGCGGTGCGAGCGCGCGCATCGCGGCCGGCAGCACGACGCCGTTGATCTCTCCGTGCGACGCACCGGTGAGCCCGCCGACGGCGTGGCAGATCGCATGGTGCAGGCCGATGCGGCCGCTCGCCAGTGCGAGCCCGCCGCACATCCCGGCGGCCATCAGGCGGTCGCGCGCCGCGTCGGCGTCGCCGGCCGCGCAGGCCTCCAGCCCGCCGCCGATCTGGCGCGTTCCGGCGTGCGCGATCGCGCGCACCGGACCGTCCGGCGCGTCGTTCCAGCCGCACTCCAGCAGGTGCGCGAGACAGTTCATCAGGCTCGCCGCGCCCGCGCGCGCGGGCAGGTCGTCCGTCAGCGCGGGGTCGTAGACGACGGCGCGCGGCAGCGCGCGCGCATCGCGGCGCACGGCCTTCGTTCGCTCGCGCGTGACGCCGTAGAGCATCGTCAGCTCGCTGCCGGAGTAGGTCGTCGCGACCGCGACCAGCTCGGCGCCACGCGCGGCCGCGACGGCCTTGCCGATCCCGATCGCCGAGCCGCCGCCGATCGCGACGACCGCGCGGGCTCCGGCGAGCGCCTCGCTCGCACGCGCGATCAGCTCGTCGGTCGCGTGCGGCTGGATGTCGGCGAACACGATCGCGTCACCGAGGTCGAGGCCCGCCGCGCGCGCGCCGGCGAGCCGCCCGGCGCTCGCGACGAGCCCGACCGGCCGCGCGAGACGATCGAAGACGCCGGCCTCGCCGAGCGACCCGCGGCCGAAGCGGACCGCAGGACCGCCGGCGTCGAGCGTGACGGCGAACCGCGGCGCCGCGTCGTCGCGGCCGAGCGCGGCGAGCGCATGGTCGATCGCGGCGCTCATCTCGCGGCTCCCTCGCGCACCAGCCGCCATGTGCTGCCGAGTCGCACGCGCAGCCAGGCGACGCCCGCGTCGGTCGCGGCGAAGTCGTAGCGGCCGGTGATCAGTCTGCCCTCCGTTTCGCCGCCGAGCACGATCAGCGCGTCGCACGCCGTGCGCCGCACGCCGTCGTCGCCGGCCCAGCTCGCGAGCCGGGTCAGCACGTGCTTGGCCTCGACCGACGGGTCGGCGCGCACCGCGTAGTACCCGGCGATCGCGTCTCGGCCCACCTGCTCGGAGCCGTCGGGCGCATGCAAGACGCCCTCTGGCGCGAACGCCGAGGCGATCCGCTCGGCGTCGCGCGCGTCGAGCGCCAGCACGAAGCGGGTGACCGGGTCGGCCGCGGCCCAGAGGTCGGCGGGGATCTCAGGCACCGACGCGCCTCTCGTCCTCGGGCGGCACGGCCAGCTCGGCAGCGGCTGAGCTGACGGGCGCGGCGGTCGCGTCGCGGACCGCGTCCACGTCCACGCCGGGCGCCAGCTCCTCGACGACGAACCCGTCGCCGGCGGGCGTGAGCACCGCGAGGTCGGTGTAGATCCGCTTCACGACGCGGCGAGCGGTCAGTGGGTAGGTGCACTCGCGCACCAGGCGCGGCGTGCCGTCGCGGGTCATGTGACGCATCATGACCCAGACGGCCCGTGCCCCGACCGCCAGGTCCATCGCACCGCCGACCGAGGGGATCGCGGCCGGGTCGCCGGTGCTCCAGTTGGCGAGGTCGCCACCAGCCGACACCTGGAACGCGCCCATCACCGAGACGTCGACGTAGCCGGCGCGGATCATCGCGAACGACGTCGCGTGGTCGAAGAACGACCCGCCGGGAGCGAGGCCGATCGGCTCCTTGCTCGCGTTGATCAGGTCCACGTCGGGCTCGTGGCCGTCCAGCGGCGCCATGCCGAGGACGCCGTTCTCGCTGTGGCAGATCGCATGTCCGAGGTAGGGTCCGAGCGCCGTCGGCAGGCCGATCCCGAGGTTGACGCACGCGCCCGCGGGGATGTCGCGCGCGAGCCGGCGCGCGAGCGCGTCGACCGTCAGGCCGCTCATCCGCCGACCTCGACAACACGGTCGACGAAGACCCCGGGCGTGACGACGACCTCGGGATCGATCGGCTCGCCAGCCATCTCGCGGACCTGGACGATCGTGGTGCTCGCGGCCGCCGCCATGATCGGCCCGAAGTTGCGCCCCGCCTTCGAGTAGACGAGGTTCCCGTACGCGTCGGCGCGCGCCGCGCTGATCAGCGCGAAGTCCGCCCGCAGCGAGGACTCCAGCACGCACGGCCCGCCGTCGAACATCCGCTCCTCCTTGCCCTCCGCCAGCGTCGTGCCCGCACCGGTCGGGGTGAAGAACGCGGGCACGCCGGAGCCGCCCGCGCGGATCCGCTCGCTGAGCGTGCCCTGCGGCACCAGCTCCAGCTCGATCTCGCCGGCGCGGTAGCGCTGCTCGAACGCGACGCTGCCGACCGAGCGCGGGAACGAGCAGATGATCCTGCGCACGCGGGCGCTGGCGATCAGCTCCTCCAGCGGGTCGTCGCCCGCGCCGGCGTTGTTGGAGATCACCGTCAGCTCACGGGCGCCCTGGTCCAGCAGCGCGTCGAGCAGCACTGCGGGCAGGCCCGCCAGGCCGAAGCCGCCGACCATCACGGTCGCGCCGTCGAAGACGTCGGCGACGGCGCTGTCGGCGTCAGTGCGCAGCACGGCGGGACTCATGCCCGCTCCAGGCTCAGGTCGCCGGCAGCGAGCATCCGCTCGGCGCTCTGGGTCAGCTCGATCCGCTGGACCTTGCCGCTGCCCGTCGTCGGGATCTCTCCGATCCCGACGACGACGTAGTCGCGCGGGACCTTGAAGTCCGCGAGCCGCTCGCGCGCGTGGCCGTCGAGCCCGGCGCGCGTCGGGCGCGCTCCGGCGCGCGGGACGACGAACGCGACCGGCACCTGGTCCAGGCGCGTGTGGGAAGCGCCGACGACGACGGCGAGCTGGACGTCCGGGTGGGTCATCAGCACATCCTCGACCTCGGCGATCGCGACGTTCTCGCCGCCGACCTTGAGCATCTCCTTCAGCCGCCCGGAGTAGGTCAGGAAGCCGTCGGCGTCGAACGAGCCGAGGTCGCCGGAGCGCAGCCAGCCGTCGGCGGTGAACATCGCGCGCGTCGCCTCGGGGTCGCGCCAGTAGCCCTCCATCGCGGCGCCGCGGATCTGGATCTCACCGGTCGCGCCGGTGCTCAGCGCCCCCCCGCTCGACGGGTCGGCGATGCGGTACTCGATCCCCTCGTAGCCGCGGCCGACCGTGCGCAGCCGCTTGGCCAGCGGGTCCTTCGGGCTCGACAGCGTGAGGTTGCCGTAGGCCTCGCTCAGCCCCCACTTCGAGACGACGCCCTCGACGCCCATCTGCTCGTGGATGCGCCCCAGCAGCTCGACCGAGCCGGTGCTGTTGGCGACCCGCAGGCTCGCCACGCGCGCGGGCGAGAACGCCGGGTGCGTGAGCTCGGCGACGAACATCGCGTCGATGCCGTGGTGGTAGGTGCAGCGCTCGCGCTCGATCAGGTCGAGCGCGGCGCCGGCCTCGAAGCGCTCCTGCGAGACGAGCGTCGCGCCGGTCACCAGCATGCTCGTCACGCCCCAGACGAAGCCGCCGGCGTGGAAGAACGGCATCGGCGAGAACCAGCGGTCCTCGTGCGTGATGCCCAGGCGCGCGGTGTGCAGCAGCGCGTTGCGGATCAGCCCCTGCTGGGTGAGCATGCAGCCCTTCGGCCGCGAGGTCGACCCGGAGGTGAAGAGAATCATGCCGAGGTCTTCTGGCGCCGCGCCACCGCCGTCGCCGGCACCGCCGGCAGGCCCGGCGCCGGGCGCCGCCTCGCGCAGCCGCTCGCGGTCGAGCGCGACAGCGCGTCCCGCCCACCCGCGCTCGGCCAGCTGGGCGGGCAGGCCAGCGAGGTCGCGCCGCGCGACCTGCGTGGCGTGGAAGAGGTGGCTCGCCTCGCTCGCCATCAGCGCGTGCGCGAAGCCGTCGGCGCGGTCGCGGGCGTTGAGCGGCACGGCGACCGCGCCCGACGCCATCGTCGCGAGCACGGCCGCGAGCCACTCCGACGAGTTCGTGCCGAGCACGCCGACGCGGTCGCCCGCGACGACGCCGGCGCGCGCGAGCCGAACCTGCGCCTCCTCGACGCGCGCCGCGAGCTGCGCGAACGTCAGCCTCTCCTCGCCGAGCACGAGCGCGGTGCGGTCGCCGTGGCGCGTCGCCGCGTCGTGGACGAGGTCTCCGTAGGTCAGCTGCGGCGGCTGCGCGCCGGAGCCGAGCGGATTGGTCGCGGCCTGCGGGGGAACCGCCTCAGGCACCGCCGTCACCGTCCCCGTGACCGGCGCGGACGAACAGCGGCACCGTGCGGCCGTCCCAGCTCGTGCCGAACTGGACGCGAACGGGATCGCCGATCGCGAGTCCGCCCGGCTCGACGCCGAGGATGTTGGTCATCATCCGCACGCCGCCCTCCGCGAGCTCGACGACGGCGACGACATAGGGCGCCGGCATCTGCGAGCCCAGCGGCCGGTGGACCTCGGTGAACGAGTAGATCGTCGCCTCGCCGCTGACCTGCTGCCAGCCCCACTCCTCGGAGTGGCAGTGCGGGCAGAGCACCGTCGGGTAGAAGAACAGCCTGCCGCAGGCGTCGCAGCGCGGCACGATCAGCTCGCCGCGCTCGCAGGCGTCGAAGAACGGCGTGGAGATCTCGGCGAGGTTGCTGCGTGGAAAGGGCATGACGTCAGTCTCGCGAGAGCAGCAGGGAGCAGTGCGAGGTGAAGACGCCGGCCTGGCCGTGCACGAAGGCGACGTGCGGGTCGGCGACCTGGTGCGCCGCCGACTCGCCGCGCAGCTGGCGGACCGCCTCGACGATGTGCAGCAGCTGGCCGGGCGTGCCGGGATGCGAGCAGGACAAGTTGCCTCCATGCGGGTTGACGGGAAGCTGGCCGTCGGGACCGATGCCGCCGGACTCCAGCAGCGCGCTCAGCTCGCCGGGCTCGACGAAGCCGGTGCCGACGAGGTTGGCCAGCACGCAGATCGTCGTCGGGTCGCCGAGGAACGCGACGTCGACGTCGGAGCGCTGCATGCCGGCCATCGCGAACGCCTCGTCGGCGCTTTGGCGGGCCATCCCGAGCAGGTAGTCGGTGTAGTCGGGCAGGTCGTGGATGAAGTAGTAGGAGAAGCAGCTCGCCGCGCCCTCGACCCAGACGGGCGGCTTGCCCGCCGCCTCCGCGTCCTCGGGGCGGGAGACGAGCACGGCGGCCGCGCCGTCGGAGATCGGCGCGCAGTCGAACAGGTGCAGCGGCGAGGTCACCATCCGCGAGGCGAGCACGTCCTCGACCGTGATCGGGTCGCGGAACTGCGCGTCGGGGTTGCGCGCGCCGAACGCCCGCGCCGAGACCGCCGCCTGCGCGAGGTCGCGCTCGGTCCAGCCGTACTGCTCCATCATCCGCCGCGCGACGAGCGCGTAGAGCGAGATGATCAGCGGCCCGTACGGCACCTCGAACTCGGGGTGGTGGTGCTCGATGTACTTCAGCAGCATCGCCTCGTGGTCGATCCCCGTCGCGATGTTGTCGCCGAAGACGACCAGCACGTTGTCGCACTGGCCGGTCGCGATCAGCGACGTCGCCGTGCGCACCGCGCTGGCCGACGACGCGCCGCCCGTCTTCGTGACGTCCGTGAATCGCTTCTTCGGCATCCCGAGGTGCTCGGCGACGAGCGCCTGGTAGCGCATGTGGTCGTCGGCGCGCGAGCCGAAGACCAGCAGCCCGTCGACGTCGTGCATGCCCATTCCGGCGTCGGCGACGGCCGCCTTGGCGGCCTCCGCGTTGAGGTCCATCGCGGACTTGCCGGGGGTGCGTCCGAGCTTGGTCTGGGCGGCGCCGGTGATCGCGGCGCGGCGCTTGAGCGTGCGTTCGGTCATGGGTCCTTCTAGTAGGGGCGGATCGCTTGGCGCGTGGGGACGAGCCCCTCGGGCCGGAGGAGCAGCAGCAGGAACAGCAGGCCGAAGACGACGGCCTCCTGGGTGCCGGGCCACGGCGTCAGGTTCGCGACGATCGCCTGCGCGAGGCCGAAGAAGATCGACGCCAGCGCCGCCCCGAGCATGCTGCCCATGCCGCCCGCGACGACCGCCGCGAACGGGACGAGCAGGTAGACCGCGCCCGACTCGACGCTGACGGAGCGCCCGGCGAGCACGATCAGGACGGTCGCCACGCCGGTCAGCAGGCCGCTGACCACCCAGCTGAAGAGGATCACGCGGCCGGTCCGCACGCCGAGCGTCCGCGCCAGCTCCTCGTTGACCGCGACCGCGCGACAGAGCTTGCCGATGCCCGTGCGCTTGAGCGCCAGGCCCCAGCCGCACGCGAGCACGACCGCGACGCCGAAGAGGATCGCCGCCTGCTCGGTGACCTGCACGCCGTTGACGTTCCATACGTGGTCGATGCGCAGGAACGTGGCCGGCAGCGCCTTGATGTCGGAGTGCGTCGCCTCCGCCAGCAGCGCGGTGATGATGATCGCGACGCCGAGCGTCGCGGCGAACGCGCCGATCTCGTCCTCGCCGTGGCTGCGCCGCCGCTGCGGCCGCAGCACGACAGCGTCGAGCAGCACGTAGAGCACGACCGGCACGACGAGCGCGACGACGAGGAACAGCAGCGTGCCGCCGGCGTCGGCCGCCACGACCGCCAGCACGCCGCTGACGGAGAAGACGGCTCCGACGGTCACGTTGAGCACCCGCGAGGTCGCGAGCACCGTCGACAACGCCACGGACATCAGCAGGATCGGTCCCGCCAGTCCGAGGCCGATGATGATCTGGTTGATCCACTCGGTCATCGCGTCAGAGCCTCGCTTCCCGTCAGCCCTGGCGTCTGACGAGCACGTCAGCGCCGTCGGGAGTCATCCGCACCACGTAGCCGCCGAGGTCGGCGAAGCCGTCGGACGCGAAGCTGATCTCGTCCTGCATCGCGGCGGGGAACGTCTCCGACGCGAGCGCCTCGTTGACCTTCTCGTGGTCCGTCGACCCGGCTCTCTTGACGGCCTGCGCGTACGCGTGCACCGCATCCCACGCTTGCAGGGCGTAGACGTCCGGCGGCGGATCGGAGGGATACGCTCTCGCGTAGAGGTCGAGGAACTTTCTCGCGTCGGCGTTGGACGCCGCGGCGTTCCAGTAGGTGCCGACGTAGAGGCCGTCGAAGGCGTCGCCCGCGGCCTTGCGCGTCGAGGGCGCGTCGGCCGCCTGCTGCGCGAGGATCGCGCCTCTGAAGCCGCGGCTGCGCAGCGCCGGCAGCATCGCGCCGTCCTGCGGGCCGGTGCCGGCGATCGCGACGACGTCGGGATTCGCGGCGACCGCCTTGGCCACCTGCGTGTCGAAGTTCGTCGTCTCCAGCGACGCGCCCTCGTACACCGGGACCTTCACGCCGGCCGCCTCGAACGTCGATCTGAAAGCCTCGGCCGCCTCGGTCAGCGTCGGCTGCTGGACCCAGAGGATCGCGGCCGTTCTCGGCTTCACCGCGTCGAGCACGGCTCTGGCGCCGAGCTCGCTGACGCGTCTGGTCGGCGGGCCCATCGAGAAGACGTTGTCGGTGCGGTCGGGCAGCTGCGTGACCTGGAAGAAGATCGTCGGCACGCCGTCGGATCCGACGAGCGGCTGGACGGCGTTGCCGGCCTCGGTCAAGTTGAAGCCGAGGATCGCGTCCGCGCCGTCGGACAGCGCGGACTGCGTCTGGCTGACGGCGCTGGCCGGCTTGGACTGCGAGTCCTTGAAGTCGCCGGTCAGCTCGACCCCGAGGTCGGAGCCGTTGACGTCCTCGATCGCGAGCTTGGCCGCGTTCTGCTGCTCGCCGCCGACGAACGCGAGCGCGCCGCTGACGTCGTTGATGACGGCGACCTTGGCCGACAGCGTGCCGTCGCCGCCCGCCGCCTGGGTCTCGGCGCCGGAGTCGTCCGACGAACCGCACGCCATCAGCGTCAGCGTGCATGCCGCCGTCACGGCAAGGCCGGTCACGGCCCTGGGGGTGAACCTCATGGTGCTCTCTCTCCTCCTGCTGCGTGAACTGTGCACAGACCTACGACAACCCCTGTCCGAGGACCGCCGCCCGCACGGGCTCCACCCCGGCGAGGTCGGCGTTCGGGCCCCTCCAGCGGATCTCCCCGCGCACCATCAGGCACGCGTCGCCGCCGACCGCCGTCGCGCAGGCGAGGTTCTGCTCGCTGACGAGCACGGTCTGCCCGCCTTCCGCGAGCGCGCGCAGCGCGGCCGCGAGCGTCGCCGTCGCCTGCGGCGAGAGCCCGAGGCTGGGCTCGTCGACGATCAGCAGCCCGGGCTCCAGCACGAGCGCGCGGGCAACCGCCAGCATGCGGTTCTCGCCGCCGCTCAGCGTGCCCGCGTCCTGCGTGGCGCGACGCTCGAGGATCGGGAAGGCCGCGTAGACCTTCGCGAACGTGTCGCTGGCGATCGGCCGGCGGGTGGCGATCAGCGGGACGGCGAGGTTCTCCTCGACCGTCATCCCGCCGAAGACCTGGGTCCCCTCGGGGACGTAGACGATCCCCGCCGCGATCCGCTTCGTCACGCTCTGGCGCCCGAGCGGCTCGCCGCGCCAGCGGACCTCGCCGCCGCTCACGCGCTCCAGCCCGGCGACCGCGCGCACGAGGCTCGTCTTGCCCGCGCCGTTGGGGCCGACGACGCAGAGCGCGCGCCCGGCCGGCACGTCGAGGCTGACGGAGCGGACCGCCTGCACGCGGCCGTAGGCGACGCAGACGTCGCGCAGCGCCAGGACGGTGCCCGCCCCGTCGGCGGCGGTCGCGTCGTGTCCGGTGGGAGCTGCCTGCGTCATGCCGCCGCCTCCGTCGCCGCGACGCCGAGGTAGGCGGCCTGGACGCGCGCGTCGGCGGTGATCGCCTCCGGCGGTCCGTCCGCGGCCAGCTCGCCGTCGATCAGCACGAGCACGCGGCTGGCGAGCGAGTAGATCACCTGCATGTTGTGCTCGACGATCACGACGAGCGCGTCGGAGGCCAGGCGCGTGACCGCTTCGCCGAGCGCGTGCGCCTCGGCGCCCGTCAGCCCCGCCGCCGGCTCGTCGAGCAGCAGCACCCGCGAGTCGGAGGCGACCGCGGAGGCGACCTGCAGTCGGCGGCGCTCGGCCGCGGTGAGCTGGTCGGGCCAGGCGTCGAGGACGTGGCCGAGGTCGAGCGCCTCGGCGATCTCGGCGCTGCGGGCGCGCAGCTCGGCGCGGCGCCCGCCCGTCATCGCGACGCAGATGTTCTCCCACGCGAGCAGGTCCGGGATCAGTCGCGCGGCCTGGAACGCGCGCGAGACCCCGCGCCGCGCGACGCGGTGCGAGGAGCCCAGCGGCAGCGGGCGGCCGTCGAAGGCGACGCTGCCCGTCGTCGGCTGGACGAGCCCGCAGAGCACGCCCAGCAGCGTCGACTTGCCGGACCCGTTGGGCCCGATCAGCCCGATGATGCCCGGACCCTCCAGCCGCGCGGTCACCGCGCTGAGCGCTTGCACGCCGCCGTAGCGCTTGGAGATGGACTCGATCTCAAGCACGAGCGGCGGCATGCCCACCCTCCCGGTCGATCGAGTCGTCGCCGTTGCGGCGGGCGGTGAGCCGGCCACGCAGGCCGCGTCCGCGGAAGGTGTGCCGCAGCGGGCCGGAGAGGCCGGACGGGACGAGCACGATGACGGCGACCATGATCGCGCCGTTGACGGCCAGGCCCCAGTTGGCGTAGTCCGACATCAGCTGGTTGACGAGGCCGAGCAGGATCCCGGCCAGCAGCGGGCTCGCCCAATGGCCGGCGCTGGCGACGACCGCGACGGCGGCGATCTGGATCGCGAAGTTGAAGCCGAAGATCGTCGGCGTGAGGACGAAGAAGGCGTGCGCGTAGGCGGCGCCGACCGCGCCCGCCGTGGCGGCGCTGAGCGTGAGGCCGATTGCGCGGATGCGGGCGACGTCGATGCCCCGCGCGGCGGCGAGGATCGCGTCGCCGCCGACGGCGTCGACCCGCCGCCCGGTCTGCGAGTGGTCGAGCCAGAACCATCCCGCCGCGCTGATCGCGATGATCAGCAGCAGCAGCCAGCGCGAGTCCCCGTTGGGGATGCCGATCAGTCCGTTGGACCCGCCCGTGATGCCCATGCTGGAGATCACGCCCTGGGTCACGACGAGCACCGCGAGCGTCGCGATCGCCGTATAGAGGCCGGTGATCCGGGCGAGCGGGATCGTCAGCAGCGCACCGATCACGGCGCACATCGCGATCGCCCCGAGCGTGGCCGCCGGGAAGCTCAGGCCCGACTTCATCATCAGCAGCGCGGAGCAGTAGCCGCCGATCGAGGCGAACGCGGCCGGAGCGACCGAGAAGAGCCCGGTCCGCAGCGGCAGGCACATCGCGTACGCCATCGAGACCGTGATCAGCAAGGTTGTCGAGTCAGCGACTGTCATATTTCAATGGATACAGGATCCGGAATGCGCGAGTCAAGGATCCCACGCTTGCCGATGGTCTTCTTGGCGCGATAATCATCGATTTTGCAGGGAGATTATTCCTTCAGGCGATCCGATCACCAAGACAAGAGCCAATGTCGTATCCTGGATCCAACGACCAGAGGAAGGGATGCGGCGATGCAGTCCGGCAGCACTGTCCTGATCACCGGCGCGGCTCGCGGCGTCGGCCGTGAGCTCGTCGCGCAGTGCCTCGCGGGCGGCGCGCGCGTGGTCGCCTTCGACAGCGACGAGGGCGCGCTGCGCGCCCTCCCGGACGCGCTCGAGCTGACGTGCGTCGCGGGCGACGTGTCCGACGCGGACCACGTCGCGCGCGCGGTCGCCGCCGCCGACCAGCGCGTGGACGTGCTGTTCAGCAACGCCGGCGTGATGGACGGCCTCGGGCGCGCCGACGAGACCTCCGTGGAGGACTTCGACCGCCTCCTCGCGGTCAATCTGCGCGGCGCCTTCCTGGTCGCCCGCGCCGTGCTGCCCGGCATGGTCGAGCGCGGCGAGGGCCTGATCGTCACCAGCGCGTCGATCGCCGGCCTGCGCGGCGGGCGCGCCGGCGCCGCCTACACCGCGTCGAAGTACGGGCTCGTCGGGCTCACCCTCAACCTCGCCGCCACCTACGCGGCCGACGGCATCCGCGCCAACGCCGTCTGCCCCGGCCCGATCGCGACCGACATGACGGCCGGCATCGACGTCGCCCCGAGCGCTGTCGCGCGTCGCCTGCGCGACGCCGCCGACCGTCCCGAGGCGCTGCCGGCCGAGGCCGTCGCCGCCGTCGCGATGTTCTTCACGACAACTGCGGCCCGGCACCTCAACGGCGTCGTCCTCCCCGTCGACGGCGGCTGGACGGCATTTTGACCCTGCGCACGATCTCGACCCCGAGGAGCACCCCATGATCGCATCCCGCACCGCAGTGATCTGCGAGCCGCTGCGCACCGCCGTCGGCCGCTACGGCGGCACGCTGCGCGACGTCCCCGCCGTCGACCTCGCCGCGACCGTGATCCGCGAGCTTGCGCGCCGGGCGGGTCTTGAAGGCGAGGCGGTCGACGACGTCATCTTCGGCCAGTGCTACGCGAGCGGCGAGGCGCCGGCGATCGGCCGCGTCGCCGCGCTCGACGCCGGCCTGGCGGTCGAGTCGCCGGGCATCCAGATCGACCGCCGCTGCGGGTCGAGCCTGCAGGCCGTGATCTACGCGGTGATGCAGGTCGAGTCGGGCGCGTCCGACGTCGTGGTCGCGGGCGGCGCCGAGAGCATGAGCAACGTCGAGCACTACAGCAACGATCTGCGCTGGGGCGCGCGCGGCGGCGACAGCACGTTGCACGACCGGCTCGTGCGAGCCCGGGTCACCGCGGGCGGGCGCGACCACCCGGTGCCAGGCGGCATGCTGGAGACGGCCGAGAACCTGCGGCGCGAGTACGCGATCCCACGCGAGGAGCAGGACGCCTTCGCGCTGGAGTCGCACCGCCGCGCGGTCGCCGCCGCCGCGGACGGGCGCTTCGCCGAGGAGATCGTGCCCGTCGAGGTGCCGGGCCGGCGCGGCGAGACCACGACGTTCGCGACCGACGAGCACCCGCGCCCCGACGTGACGCTCGAGTCGCTCGGCCGGCTGCGCACGGTGCTCGGCCGCGAGGACGCCGCCGCGACGGTGACCGCCGGCAACGCGAGCGGCCAGAACGACGCCGCCTCGGCCTGCATCGTCACGACACCCGAGCGCGCAGCCGAGCTGGGGCTCGAACCGCTCGGGCGCCTCGTGTCGTGGGCAGTCGCGGGCGTCGCGCCGAGGACGATGGGAATCGGCCCGGTGCCGAGCACGGCGCGCGCGCTGGAGCAGGCCGGGCTCGCGATGAGCGACCTCGACCTGATCGAGCTCAACGAGGCCTTCGCCGTGCAGGTGCTCGCGTGCACCCGCGCGTGGGGCTTCGGCAGATCCGACTTCGCCCGCCTCAACGTCAACGGCTCGGGCATCTCGCTCGGACACCCAGTCGGCGCGACCGGCACGCGCATCCTCGCCACGCTGCTGCGCGAGCTGCGCCGCCGCGACGCCCGCTACGGCCTGGAGACGATGTGCATCGGCGGCGGCCAAGGCCTCGCGGCGATCTTCGCGCCCGTCTAGCGCTCGAGCTCCAGCCGGACATGGGTGACCAGCAGAAACGGGCGGGGGGTCGATGGACGCCTGGGCCGAACCCTCGGATCGCGCCCGTCGGGCAGCGCCAGCGCTACTTCCTTGCGGCGTCGTCGTTGTCGTCCTCTTCGCTCGTCGACGCGGGGCAGGACGTGCGTGCTGTCGCGGTGGCCGTCGTGCCGTCCTCGAAGGTGAAGTCGGCGCGGAATCGCATTCCTGCGGCGGGGCATCTGGTTGGGAGGCCGATGCCGTCGGGGCGGTAGCGGCGGACTTCGCCGGCGACGGTGCGGCGGTAAAGGATGGTCGGGGCGGCGATGGTGGCGTCGACGCCGAGCAGTGCGACGCGCGCGTCGTCGTAGGGGAGGTCGGGGATCGGCGGCAGCGTCATCGTGATCGCGCCGCCGTAGGGCGGCCGGGCGGTCGTGAGCGTGCCGTCGTAGGCGAGCAGGACGCCGAAGGGGTTGACGCCTTCGACGAGGCCGACGAGTCGCAGGCGGCCGGGTTGGAGTGGGCCTGCGAGGATCGTCATGAGCGCGGTCTGGCGGAGTGTCAGCGTGTCACCAGCACCCCGATCAGCAACAGGATCAGTCCCAGCACGATCATCGGCGTCTCCTCTCGTCGGTCCTCTGGGTGCTCGGCGCAACCGGACGGGCGGTCGGCGGACGCGAGCGCTGGTACTGAGCGGGACCGGGAGGCGGACGCCCTCCATCGG
This sequence comes from Conexibacter sp. CPCC 206217, assembly GCF_030646165.1. Classification (GTDB taxonomy): domain Bacteria; phylum Actinomycetota; class Thermoleophilia; order Solirubrobacterales; family Solirubrobacteraceae; genus Conexibacter. The sequence goes on from NZ_JAUTDO010000002.1 coordinate 473,220, forward strand.
CTGGGCGCAGCGCGACCGGCTGCGCCCGTCCGCCGAGCGCGAGCGGCCCGGTCAGTCCGGCAGCAGCCCGAGCTGCGCGAGGAAATCCTGCTGGTCGAAGTAGAGATGCTCGGAGAGCAGCTCCGAGTCGCGGACCTCGTACGCCGCCGCCCAGCGGAAGTCGACCGGCCGGCTGGTGGCGGGAACGTCGCCGTTGGGCGTGTGCAGGACGCCGTCGTGCGTCCCGACGAACCTTCCCTCGACGGCGGCCGACGAGCCGTCGGCGATCAGCTTCTCGACCACGAGCCGGCCGTCGGAGAACGCCTCGTGGAAGACGCCGAGGAAGCCGAGCACGGCCTCGCGCCCGCTCACGCTCGCGCCGGGCGCCGTCATCTCCGCATCGGCCGCCCACGGCTCGCCGTCGACGTCTCTGGAGTTGAACGCCTCGATGTGCCGCTGCACCACGTCGCCTGCTGCTGCCATGCCCGCTCCTCGGTTCGTATGAGCGCGACAGTCTCGCACTCCTCGCGACGGCTGAGCGCTGGGACTCCGCGACGGGGAGCTGGACGCCGCTCTCTCCGATGATGACGAGAGGCCGCATGGCCGTCGCGTCACGGCTGCGGTCGGCACCCCGGGCGAGCGGGTCGTGACAGCGCGCAACAGCGGCGGCGTACGGCGGTGGGTCGAGGCGGTCGCGCTCGCCGGCCCCGACGCGGCGGAGTTCGCGCGAGCCCGTTGCCGGCGAGCGCGCTCGTCCGCTCATCGCCGAAGCGCTCACCCGGCGACCGTCGCTGCGCCCGCGCGCGCGACGGTCCCTGCCGCGCCGATCGAGCGATCACGGCTCGATCACCAGTCGCCCGCCGGCGCGACCCGCCCGCAGGCGCTCGAGCGCGTCGTTGACGTCCTCCAGGGCGTACGTGTCGGCGATCTGCGGGGTGACGTCTCCGTCGGCGACCGCTGCAAGCGAGGCGACCGACTCCGCGACGGTGACGTTGCGCGATCCGAGCACCTGGATGTTGTCGAGCACGAGGCGAGCGGAGTCCATGCCGTACTCGACGCCCGGCGCATAGCCGCAGCAGACCAGGCGCCCGCCGGCGCGAACGGCCGTCGCGGCGGCGTCGAAGCCCTCGCGCCGCCCGGACAACTCGACTGCGACGTCGACGCCCGCGCCGTCAGCCCACGCGCGCACGCGCTCGATCGACTCCGGCGCGACCGCGAGCTCAGCGCCGACGAGCCGCGCCTGCTCCAAACGGCTGGCGTCGACGTCGACAGCGGCCACCCGCGCACCCGCCGCAACGGCGATCTGGACGGCGTTGATGCCGAGTCCGCCGATGCCCGCGATCAGGACCCGCTCCCCCGCCCTCACTGCGCCGACTCCGTGCAATGCGTGCCACGGCGTCGTGATCGAGTCCATCGCGACGGCAGCATGCGCGTACGGCATCGCGTCCGGGAACGGCAATGCCAGCGCACGTGGGACCACGACGTACTCGGCCATCGCGCCGTCGCGATCAAGCCCCATCCGCGTGGCGTCGGCGCAGAAGACGGGGAAGCCGCGACGACACTCGCCGCAGACGCCGCAGGCGTCGAGGATGTGGCACGCGACACGCTGGCCCGCCCGCAGGTGCCCGCTGTCACGCACGACGTCCCCGGCGCCCTCGTGACCCGGGATGTGCGGGAGCGACGGGGGCGGCGCGGTTCTCCCGGCCGCGAGCTTGAGGTCGGTAGCGCAGATGCCGGCGGCGCGCACGCGGACCAGCACCTCGTGCTCCGCCGGCGAGGGAATCGGCACCTGCTCGATTCGCAGCGGCTCACCGAACGTGCGGAGCACCGCGGCGCGCATCGTCGCCACCGTTCCCGCCGCGTGCGCGTCTCTCGCGCGCATCAGTTGGCCTCCGGAGTCCGCGCGGCGTCCCCGGCGGCACGGAGCGCCCGTCGTCGCTGGCGGGTTCTCCCGCTCGCCGCACGTCGCGCGGCGAGCGCCGCGATGCTGACGGCGGCCAGCAACGCGACGCCGTTGAACGCGTAGGTCACCCACACGTTCGCGCCACCCAGCTGCAGCCCGGTGACGCCGACGCCGAGGAGGTAGATTGCGATCAGCGTTCCCCACACGTTGAATCGACCCGGCTTGATCTGCGTCGTGCCGAGGAACGCCGCCGCGTAAGCCGGCAGGAGGTAGGCGCTGCCGACCGACTCGCTGCTGGTGTTGATCGAAGACGTCAGCAGCACGGCCGCAAGCGCCGTGAGCGCGCCGCAGACCACCATCTGCATGAAGAGGATCCGTCTGGTGTTGATGCCGGCCAGGCGCGCCGCTTCGGGGTTGAGCCCCGTGGCGGCCGTTCGCCGGCCCGCTTTGGAGTGCTCGAGCACGTACCAGGCGAACCCGGCGACGACCAGCAGGTAGATCGCCGTGATCGGAATGCCCAGGACGGTCGCCGACGTGATGTCGGTGAACGACTCGGGGAACGGGCCGAGGTACTGACCGTTGCCGAGGATCGACGCGCCCGCGGTCAGCAGCGACGTCGTTCCGAGCGTGGCGATGAAGCTGTTGAGGCCGATGTGCGCCACGAGCCATCCGTTCACGACGCCGATGAGGCCGCCGACGCCGATCGTGATGACGATCGCCAGCAGCGGCGAGAAGTGAGGCCCTCTGGTCATCAGGACGGCGCAGACGAGCGAGGAGAACGTCACGTTCTGCGCAACCGAGAGGTCGAAGGCGCCGGCAGCGAGCGGAAACAGCACCGCGAGCGCCACCAGGCCCGCGACCGCCTGGCTGCTGAGGACCGTCTGCACCGTTGAGGTCGTCGGGAAGATGTCCGGCAGCCAGATCGAGTACGCGACGATGAAGACGAGGATCATCAGGATCCCGCTGTAGCGGTCGAGCTTCAGCCCGCCCAGCAGTCTGGCGATCCCGTGCGGGCTCTCGAGCAGCTGCCCCGGTCTGGGCGCTTCGAGCGCCGGCTGGACATCGTCGGAGGGGGCATTGGTGGACGCGCGCATCAGTGGGATTCCTCACGGATCATTTCGACGAGAACGTTGTCGACGGTGCGCCGCTCGCCTTCGAGCGAGGCGACGAGGCGGCCATCGCGGACCACCAGCACGCGGTCGCAGACCGCGCAGACCTCCTCCGTGTCGGAGGAGCTGATCAGGACGCAGGCGCCGCCGGCCGCCAGTTCGCGCAGGGCGGCGTAGATCGTGTGGCGGGCGCCGACGTCGACGCCGCCTGTCGGCTCCTCGAGCAGGAATGCCGCTGCGCCGCAGCGCAGCCAGCGCGCCAGCACCACCTTCTGCTGGTTGCCGCCGCTGAGCGACGAGTAGAGCGCCTCAGGGTGGGCGGGTACGACGCCGACGCGATCGAGCCATTGCTGTGCGTCGCGTCGCTCGGAGCGCTCCCCGAGCCAGCCGACCGGACCGTCGGTCGTCAGACGCGGGAGCGTCAGGTTCTCGCGTAACGTCCACGTCAGGATCCCGCCGAGCTCCTTGCGGTCCGCCGGCGCGAGCGCCAGCCCGGCCTTGATCGCGGCGTCGGGTGCCTGGCCGACCAGCTTGCCGTTGACCCGCACCTCACCGGCGTCGCGCGTGCGCGAGCCGAACATCAGGTGCAGGATGTCGTCGGCGCCCGAGCCCTTGAGTCCGGTCAGCCCGACGATCTCGCCGGCGTGGACGTCGAGGTCGACCGACGCGACGTTCTCGCCCACGAGCCCGCGGACCTCGACCACGACCGTGCTCGTGGGTGCGGTCGGCTCCAGCTCGAGCTCTTCGAGCGGGCGGTCGATGATGAGGTTCACCAGGCTGCCGTGCGTCAGCTCGGCGGTCGGCCTGGTGGCGACCTTGCGGCCGTCGCGCAGCACGGTCACGCGGTCGGCGATGGCGAAGACCTCCTCGAGCCGATGGGTCACGTAGAGGACCGTGCCGCCCGCCTGCGCCACGCGCCGCACGAGCCGGAACAGCAGCTCGGTGTCGTGGGCCGAGAATGCCGCGGTCGGCTCGTCGAGCACGAGGATGCCGTCGGACGCCGCCTGGTGGTGCAGCGCGCGCACGATCGCCGTCATCGTCTGCTGCGCGCGGTTGAGCTCCCGCAGCGGCGTGTCAGGGTCGATGTCGACCTCGTAGGCGGCGAAGACCTCGCGGACGCGGGCGCGCTCGCGCCGGTCGGAGATGAACCACCCGCCGGCGTAGCGCTCGCCGAGCGCGAGGTTGTCGATGGCGCTCAGCTCGCCGATCAGCGCGAGGTCCTGGTGGATGAAGCGCAGTCCGGCCTGGTGCGCCGCGCTCGGATCCCCGAGCTCGAACGCAGTCCCGCGCACCGCGCCGCGAGCCCCCCTCTCCGGCTTGTGAAAGCCGGCGAGGACCTTGATCAGCGTCGACTTGCCGGAGCCGTTCTGGCCCAGCAGCGCGTGGACCTCGCCCTCATCGAGGGCGAGATCCACATTGTCAAGGGCGAGCTGCCCCCCGAATGCCTTCGAGACCAACGCGACCTCCAGGACGGTCGTGCTCTGTGGCGATCGTTGGTTCATGTCTGCATGCTCCTGACGGGTGGGAGTCGCCCGGCGGCCGATGCCTCAGCCGGTGACGCCCCACGCCTCGTTGAACTTGGCGTCGGCGTCGGCGGGGATCGGGGCGCCGTTGGCGGTGGCCGAGGTGCCCGTGACCTTGCCGGCGTTCTCGCTGGTGATCAGCCGCGCCCAGCCCGCCTGGTATGCCTGCTCGGGGGTCAGCTTCTCGCCCTGCGCCAGCCGCGCGAAGATGTCGAGCGAACGCTGCAACAGCACGTGGTTCTCACCCGCCGCACCGGCGAACAGCTGCCCTCTGGCGATCAGCTTGACGTCCGGGCCCTGCGGTTCGAGCACGATCAGCTTGACCTTGTCGGTGAGCCCCGCCTGGCTGAGCGCCTGCGGCACACCGGCGAGCGCGGCGGAGGACGGCGAGACGATGTACTTCACGTCCGGATTGCGGCGGACGAAGTTCAGCACCGCCGCGACGATCTGCTGCTGGGCAGCCGCAGCGCTGAACGTCGCCTGCTTGAGCTCTGTCCCGTCCCCGTATCTGGAGACGGCCTCCTCGACACCCTCGTAGCCGACCTTGTACGAGACGATGCTCGGATCCGTGAGGTAGGCGATGCTGGTCGGCTCGCCGGCGTCGGCGATCGCGCCGATCGCGGCGAGGCTCGCGAGCTGCTTGAAGTAGACGGGACCTGCGAGGACCGCGTCGATCCCGTCTCTCGGCGGACCGGGGAAGCCGAGAGAGACGATTCTGATGCCCCGCTTCTGCGCCTGCGCGATCGAGCCCGCGAGCGCGTTCGGCTCAAAGGCCGCGCCGTAGACGATGTAGTCCGCGCCCTTGGTCATCGCCTGCTGGAAAGCGCGCACCTCGTCGGTCGGGCCTTTGGCGATGTCGTACGGGATCACGTCGAGGTTCCATCCCAGCCGTCTCGCCGGCGCGTCGGCGTCGTTGGCGCCGCATGCCGGCAAGGTGCAGGTGACGTACGCGACGTTCAACCCTCTCGGCGCGGCCTCCTTCAGCGCCGGCACCTCGAACGGGACCCCGGGGATCGCCTCGGCCTCGGCGGCGATTCTCTGTGCTTCGGCGATCGGCGCCGACGACGAGGCCGCCGTCGATGTACCGGCGGTGCTCTGGCCCGCGCTCGTCGCCGTCGTGGAGTCGTCGGAGGACGATCCGCATCCGACGACGGCGAGCGCTCCGACGAGCAGCAGGGCCGTTGCGCGACCGCGCATGCCAGCCTTTGCAAGCAACATGTCCATGTCTCTCTCCTCCGGCAGAACCACGACTGGTTCGCCACGTCGCCGGTTGACGTGATCTGGACGCAACATACGGGCCTGGCTGGGCCGTCTGATCATTGTTCTTGAGTGACGAACAATATCCAGAACCGTGGCATATTCCCCGAATTGCTCGCAGGCCGACCGATAGAAATCTCACTTTTGGATACTGTTTTTGATCAGCGCTGATACGGACGCGGCTCGGCGAGATGCGGATCAATCACGCTCTTGATCTGCGCCGACCGCCCCTCCGCGAGCGGCTTCAGCGCCTCCTCCACCAGCTGCTCCAACGGCAGCGCGACCGGCGCGACGTCGGCCCAGCCCTCGGCGCGCTGGCCGAGCAGGTCGAGCGCGGCAGGCAGGTCGACGGCGCAGACGTGAGCCTGCGTGCCGAGCACGTCGAGCTCGCCGTAGGTGACCCACGAGAAGTCGACGGCGCGCGGCTGGTGGTGCATGCCCAGCAGCACGACGCGGCCGCCACGCTGCTGCGAGGCGAGGGCCGCCTGCAGCGGACCGTCGTGGCCCGTCGTCTCGAGCGCCACGTCCCACGGGCCGCGCGACGCGAGCAGCTCGGTCATCGGCCGATCGCGCGCCGCGGTGATCGCGGTGGTCGCGCCGAGCGTGCGGGCGAGCGCGAGCCGTCGCTCGTCGACGTCGACGACCGTGACCTCGGCGCCGATCCGGCTCGCCGCCCAGGTCGCGAACGCGCCGATGCCGCCGACGCCGAGGATCAGGATGCGATCCCCCGCCTCGACCCGGCCGCGCGCGAGCGCATGGCAGGCGATCGACATCGGCTGCGCGAGCGCCGCGTCGTCGCCGCTGACGCCGTGCGGGCCGACCGGCACGCAGATCTCGGCGGGCGCTGCGACGTACTCGGCCAGTCCGCCGTGACGGTAGACGCCCAGTGTCCGGTAGTTGCGGCAGAGGTTCGTCCGGCCGGCGAGACACGGCTGGCATCTGCCGCAGGAGATGCCGGCGCCGCATGCGACGAGCTCGCCCTCGGCCAGCGTCACGCCGACGCCGCGTTCCACGACGCGCCCGGCGAACTCGTGCCCGGGAACCAACGGCGAGGCGCCGCGCTCCTTCGCGGGCAGTCCCTCAATCCCCTTCGTGTACAGCGAGGCGTCCGATCCGCACACGCCGACGCCTGTGACCTCCAGCAGCACCTCGCCGGCGGCCGGCGCCGGTCTCGGGACCTCCTCTATGCGCAGGTCGCCGGGCCCGTGCAGCAGCGCTGCCTTCATCCTCTGTCCTCTCGTCGCGGGGTCGCGTCGTCGGACGCGGCACCTCCGAAGTCGCCGACGGGGTCGCGCCACACGCTGTGCGCGTGGTTCGCCTCGTCCTCGGTGTTGTTGAACTCGATCAGCGTCACGGGCCCCTGAACGCGGTAGTAGTGACCGCCCTCGCAGTCGGTCGCGCCGGCCCAGGCGAAGTGCAGCGCACCGATCCCCGCCCGTTCGATCCGCCGCGCCTCGCGCTCCCGCGCCAGGGGATGGACGCGAGCGACGTAGCAGTCGAGGAGCGCGCGGAAGGCGGCCTGCTGGGCGTCGGTCAACGCCGCATACGCAACGCCGCGCGGCCGCTCGCGCTCATACCAGAGCGCCTCCCGGTCGGCGTCCTCGATCACGACGTCGCGCCGTCCGACGCCGTGACGGTCCGGCAGCTCGCGGCTCCCGAGCACCGGCACGGTGCGCGTGACGAAGTCCGCCGGCGCGACGTCGTGAATCAGCGCCTGGGCGCGCTGCTCGTCGTCGAGCGTGCGCAACAGCGCGAACGCGAGATCCTCCTCCTGGGCCAACGTCCGAAAGACGCCGAAGCGCGCGGGCTCGGCGCCGATCAGCAGCGGCGTCGGGGAGATCCATTCCTGCCCCACGCTGGTGAAGTTCAGCGAGACGTGGTGGCCGACCAGGCGCCAGCCCCACGTCGTGTCGGGCTGCGGCTGGCCGAAGAACGTCAGGAAGTAGTTGCCCGGGTGGCGGAACTCGGGCGCGACGTGCCCGAGTCTTCTCTCGTCCAGCTCGCGCAGCAGATGCTCGAGGCTGAACGTCGCGAGGACCTGCGCGTAGGTCTCGTGCGAGACGCTCGCCGCGATCAGCCGATGAGCGAGGATCTGCTGCTCCCACGACATCTCCCGCAGCGAGATCCCCCAGTCGCCGCGGCCGGACTCGGGGAGGAATCGCCAGTGCCTGCGATTGTCGTGCGCGAAGGGCACGACGACCCGGCGGCGCTGCTGCGGGTCGAGCGCGTCGAACAGCGCCATCGCGCTGAACGTCATCAACGTCGCCGCCTGGTAGTCGGAGGTGATCGCCGACCCGCTCATGGGACGACGACCATCTTCACGCCGATCAATCTCTGCTGCCTGACCCAGGTGCCGGCGATGTCGTCGAGCGCGACGCGCTCGAAGTCGACATCCAGTTCCCCGGCGGCGGCGAACGCGGTGACCTGCGCATAGGCATCGGAGCGCACCGGCGCGGCGACGTTCACGCCCGCGAGGCCATGCAACGTCAGCATCCGGCTGCGCAGCAGCGCCGCGGGCAGCGTCACCTCGGCGCCCGCGAGCTGGCCGAGCTGAATGAGCCGCGCCCCGGACGCCGCAGCGCCCATCGCCGTGATCGCCGGTGTCCCCCACAACAGGTCGACGATCAGGTCGAACGGGGCGCCCGCCGCGGCCAGCCGCGCGCCTGGATCCGCGTGGTCGTCGAGGTCGAGCGCGTCATCGGCCCCAAGCGCGCGCAGACGCTCGAGCCGCTCGGCGTCCCGGCCGACGGCAACGACCCGTCCCGCGCCGAGCAGCCGCGCGAGTTGCACCGCGAGGTGGCCGACGGCACCGGTCGCGCCAAGCACGAGCACCGACTCGCCCGCCTGCAGCCGCCCACGCCACGACAGCGCCGTCATCGCCGCGACGCCCGCGTTGCCGAGCACCGCCGCAGCCTCGTCGGAGACCCCGTCCGGCACCGCGACGAGGTGCTCGCGATCGACGAGCGTGCGTTCCGCGTAGGCGCCGAACGGCGCGATCGTCTCGTCGAAGTAGACGCGCCGCCCGTCGGGATCGCGACCGACCCCGTCGGTCCCGACCACGGCGGGCAGGGCGGGGGTGTCGCCGTAGAAGCGACCGGACGCCTTGCCCAGGTCGAGGTGGTTGACGCCGGCGGCGAGCACGTCGAGCACCAGCTCGCCACGCCCGGGGACCGGCTCGTCGAATCGCTCGACGCGGGGCATCGTCCCGAGTTCGTGCAGCACCGCGGCCCTCATCTCCAGAACGCCGCGCTCGGGCTGACGCCATGGCGAGCGCAGAGCTCATCTTGCTGTGCGTCGGAGAACTCGATGCCGGCCTCCCGCGCCCGCGCCTGCACCGCCTCACGACTTCCCCTGCCGGTCGCCATCAGCTCGGAGACCGCCAGCATGTATGCCTGGAAGCCCGCCCCAGGGCTCGTCAGCTCGATCACGTGCGCAGGCTCGTCAGTGGGATTCCACAGCGCATGCATCAAGCCGGCCGGGCGGTAGGCGTAAGAGCCGCCGGGCAGCTCGATCTCGTCGCTGCCCTCGACGTAGAAGCCGACCCTCCCGCTGACGACGAGGACGACCTGACTCTCGTGCGCGTGCCGGTGGATCGGAGCGAAGAAGCGCGGCGGGATCACCTGATCGGTGATGCAGTACGCACCGGCGGTCCACTCCGCCCGCCCTCTCAGGAAGGGTCCCATCGCCAGGGGCAGCCCCTCGCCGGGACCGAAGCCGACCAGTCGGTCCGGGACGGACGGGTCGGCAGCTCGCGCTGCCCCGACGTTTCCTGCTTGCGCCTGCTCGCTCACGGCTCTCCTCCGGTGGCACGACGATGATTCTCACGATACAGATCTCTCTAGTACCACCTCAAAATATATCCAGAATTGCTTGATTTACGCCACTTGTACACTCTGAGCGCGAGTCACGTGAGTATTCTGGATATAGTTTGCTCGCCGAAAGAGGAGAGACGATGGACCTTGGAATTGCCGGCAAGCGCGCGATCGTGTGCGGCTCCAGCCGCGGGCTTGGCCGCGCCTGCGCCGAGGCGCTCGGGGCGGAGGGCGTGCAGGTGACGATCAACGGCCGGACCGCCGCGACGGTCGAGCAGGCCGTCGAGGAGCTGAGCGACGCGCATGGCATCCACGCGCGTGGCGTCGTCGGCGACGTCACCACAGCCGAGGGCCGCGCCGCGCTGCTGCGCGCCTGCCCGGATCCCGACATCCTCGTGACCAACAACGCGGGACCCGAGCCCGGCGCCTTCGGCGACTGGGACCGCGACGACTGGCTCACGGCGCTGGACGGCAACATGGTCTCCGCCCTCCTGCTGATCCGCGCGGTGCTCGACGGCATGACAGCGCGCCGCTTCGGCCGCATCGTGAACATCACCTCCGCGATGGTCACCTCGCCGCACCCCGTGATGGGCCTCTCCAGCGGCGCACGGGCGGGCCTCACCGCTGCGGTGAAGGGCCTCTCGCGCACCGTCGCGCCGCACAACGTGACGATCAACAACCTGCTGCCCGAGCGCTTCGACACCGATCGTCAGCTGTTCATGGCGCAGCGCGTGATGGACGAGGAGGGCATCTCCTACTCGGCCGCGCGGCAACGGCAGGAGGCGTCCATCGCCGCGAACCGGCTCGGGCGGCCAGAGGAGTTCGGGGCGACCTGCGCCTTCCTCTGCAGCGAGCCCGCCGGCTTCATCTCGGGCAACAACATCCACCTCGACGGCGGCAGCTATGTCGGGCTCATCTGATCGGCGCCGCAACGCGGGCCGGGAGCGCTGAGATGCTCGGCACGGTACAGCGCACGGGGCGGATGCTCGACCTCTTCCGCCACCAGGCGGAATGGGGCGTCACCGCTGTCGCGACGGAGCTCTCGATCTCCAAGTCCCAGGCGCACGAGCTGCTCACGAGCCTCTGCGCGATCGGCCTGCTGCGCCGCTCCGGCCGCGGCCGCTACCGAGTCGGCTGGCGGACCGTCTCGCTTGGCGGGGACCTCCTGCGCCACGAGTTCCGCGGCGAGGCCGAGCGGTCGGTGCGACGCGTGACGGCGGCGTGCGGAGAGACGAGCCACCTCGTCGCGCTCGACCGCGCGAGCGTCGTCGTGCTGGCGCGCTGCCGCGGTCGCGAGGACACGCAGGACTCCGGGCTGGGCGACGGGACGCTGCACTGCACCGCCGCCGGGAAGGTGCTGCTCGCGATGGAGGCGCCCGACGTTCTCGAGACGATCGTGCGCGACTACGGTCTGCCCGCCTTCACCGAGCGAACGATCGTCGACCGTGCCGTGCTGCACGAACACCTGGAGGGCGTTCGGCAGCGCCAGCTCGCGGTCGACCTCGGCGAGTCCGCGCCGGCCCGTCGCGCCGTCGCGGTGCCGATCCTCGACGCCGCCGGGCGCCCCCTCGCGGCGCTGACGGCGACGAGCACGGCGGCCCGCTGGCAGCAGCGCGAGCGCGACTGCACGACCGTCCTGCGGGGCGAGGCGGTCCGCCTCTCCCGCTGGCTGCGCCCGCGCTCCGAGGACGTGCCGTCGCCCCGTTGCACGGCGGTGGCGGCGTGAGCGCCGAGGACGAGCTGCGGGCGCTCGAGCAGCGGCGCTGCGCCGCGCTGGCGACAGGCGACTTCGCGGTGCTCGAGGCGCTGCTGGCGCCGGACTACGTCCACGTCCATGCGACCGGGCGCCTGGAAGAGCGCGGCTCGCTGCTGAGCGCGCTTGCCGGCGGTCCCCCGCGCCGCACCACGCGCTCCGACGTGCGGCTGCGCGTCTGGGGTGACGCGGCGCTGATGGTCGGGGGCATCGTCACGACGATCGCGCCGGCCGGCGGCAGACCCGGCCACCGCATCACCGGCGTCGCGACCCAGACCTGGGTGCGCAGCCTCGGGTCCACCTGGCAGCTGGCGGCGCTGCAGGTCACGCCAACCGAGCCGATCGAGCGGATCCTCAGCTGAGGCAGCCTCGCGCCGCAGCGGCTACGGAGCGCTGCCGAAGCGGACCATGCGCAGCGCGACGCGCGCGGCCAAGGGGTCGAACTCGCCCTCGAGCTGCGCGAAGGTCGTGAGCGCGTTGCGCGCGAGATGCTGCGCGGTCAGCTCCGAGCAGCGCAAGGCGTCCCCGCTCGCAGCTGCGGCGAAGATCTCCGCGTGATCAGCCGAAGCGAGCTGCAGCAGGGCAAGCTCATCGGAGCTGCGCTGGAAGTGGTGGCGGCGATAGCGCTCGGCGTGGTCGCGCAGCTCGATCACCTGGCGCTCGAGCCGCTCGCCGGCATGCATGAAGAGCCCCTGGTGGAACGAGCGGTGCGGCGCTCGGGTCGCCTCGTGATCTATCGCGGCAGAGGCCGCCTCGAGCTCCTCCATCGACTCCGCGATGCGTGCGATGTCGGTCTCGGTCAGCTGCGGCACGCTGAGCCGCACAGCGAGCGACTCGAGTGTGACGCGCATCGCGTAGAGCTGGTCGAGATCCTCGCGCTTGAGCGGGGCGACACGCAGGCGGCGGTTGGGCTCGTAGACGAGGAAGCCCTCGCTCTCCAAGCGCCGCGTCGCCTCGCGCAGCGGCGTGCGGCCGATGCCGAGCAGCCGGGTGAGACTCGCCTGCGAGTACGCCTTCCCCGGCTCGAGGTCGCCGTGCAGGATCGCTCTCCGCATGCTCGCGTACGCCTCGGCGACGGTCGAGCCGCTCTCGTCCGCGATCGTCTCGGCGGCCGGTACGTCCGACTCTGCGGGAAGGGTCATGGTCGTCGTGACCACCGCTGTCGATGCTCTGCCATCGGATGACATGCTAGGCAAGCACGTCCAGTCGCATGCCGCTGGACTCCAGCACGTGGTCGCGCGAGGCTCTGACGATCCGCCGCAGGCGGGCGACGTCGTGTCCGACCAGCCGCCCCGACCACTTCCGCACGTCGCCTGCGACGAAGACGGACTCGACGGTGCTGGGGTCGGTTCCGAGCACAACCGTCCCGATCGCGTTGTTGAGCGGCAGCGTCCGAAGGTGCTGACCGTCGATCACGGCGATGTCGGCATCCTTGCCCGGCGTGAGCGTACCGCTGCGGTCGCTCACGGCGTTCGCCTCGGCGCCGCGGACCGTGGCGAACTCCAGCACCTCGCGCGCGGTCAGCGGCGCAGGCGGGTCCACCTCGCCGCCATGGCGCCGGTTCTGGGCGAGCATCCGCTGAATCGTCAAGACGGCGTGCATGTGCGCGAACAGGTCCGTCGAGAGGCAGCACTCGACGTCCGCGCCGATCGACGGTCGGATGCCCGCGTCGAGCGCCTGTTGGATCGAGGGGATGGCGCTCTCCTGGCTCAGGTTCGTGTCGGAGGTCGGCGCCATCGAGACGTGCGATCCCGCATGCGCGAGGTGCCGCCATGCCTCCTCGGGCATGTCGAGACAGTGGATGAAGGTCAAGTCGGGGCCGAGCAGTCCAGCCTCTCCCAGCTCCACGACCCGCTGCGCCGCGAGCGGACCGACGACGCCGTCGACGCTCGTCGCCAGCCCAAGCTCGCGCGCCAGCGCGAGTCGCTGCGGCGTGATCTCGATCTCGTCGGCGACGCCTGGGTAGACGGGCGTGACGATGCCCATCCGCAGCGTCACGAGATCCTCGTCGGAGCGCATCTGCTCGCGCAGACGGCGCAGATCCTGCGGCCACTGTCGGTCCCAGTCGCCCGCCACCGCGCCGCAGCTCGCGTGGACCGCGCGGATGCCCGACTCGCGCCAGGCGGCGATCGCGGCGTCCGTGTGCGCGGCGGAACGCGAGTTGTGACAGAAGTCCATCACGCAGGTGATGCCGGCGTCGAGCGCGCCGAGCGCCGACATCAGCGTCGCCGCATACATGTCCTCTGGGCGGTAGTGGGGACCGAGGCCTTCGTGGATCGTCGCGACGTAGTCGTGGATGCTCCCGTCCGGCCAGGCGTGGCGGAACTGGCTCTGCCAGCAATGCCGGTGGGTGTCCTGCAGCCCCGGGATCAGGATCCGGCCGGCGACGTCGACCACGATCGCCCCCGCTGCAGCCGCCTCGAGGTCGGCCTCGATCGCCGCGATCCGCCTGCCCTCGATCAGCACGTCGGCGACCTCCCGATCGCCGATCGCCGGATCCATCGACAGCACCGTCCCGCCGCGCAGCAGCAGCCGGCGTCTCGGGTCACCGCTCGACGCGGCCAGACGGGCCAGCAGCTCTTCCTCGGCGCCGGGGCTCATCGCGCACCCCGCACGACGTTGGAAAGCTCGCCGATGCCGTCGATGCGGACGGCGACGCGGTCGCCGTCGCTCAGGTAGCGCTGCGGATCGCGCGCGTGACCGACGCCGGCAGGGGTGCCGGTCGCGATGACGTCGCCCGGAAGCAGTGTGATGAGCGAGCTGACGTAAGCGATCACCCGCGCGATCGGATGGATCATCCGCGCCGTCGAGGTCGACTGCACGACCTCCCCGTTGAGCGTCGTGGTCAGCTGCAGCGCCTGCGGGTCCCGCACCTCGTCGCTCGTCACCAGCGCGGGCCCGCAGGGGGCGCTGCCGTCGAAGCCCTTCGCCATCGTCCACTGGTGATGCTCGACCTGGAGGTCGCGCGCGCTCACGTCGTTGAAGGGCATGTACCCGGCGACGTGGTCGAGCGCGGCAGCCTCCTCGACGCGGGTGCACGCGCGGCCGATGACAAGCGCGAGCTCACCCTCGTAGTCGATCCGGCTCGGCGCCGCGGCGGGCAGTACGACGTCTTCGCGGTCACCGCGCAGCGCGGTCGCGAACTTCGCGAAGATGACGGGATCAGCCGCCTCCTGCGGCTCGCCTCCGGACTCCTCGACGTGATCGCGATAGTTGAGGCCGACGCAGAGGATCTTGCCCGGGTCGGGTATCGGCGGTCCGAGCAGCACGTCCTCGCGCGGCACGCCCAGCTCGGAGGCGAGTTCGACGCTGGCCGTCTGCAGCGCCCGCCGGTCGGCGGCTGACGCGTCCGCGACGATCCGCCGCAGCCGCGTCCAACCGACCGCCGGGTCGAGCTCGGCGCGCGCGGCGCAGGTCGCCGCGTCGACCACCGCGCCGTCGACGAGCACGCCCGCTCGCGGCCCACCGACGGCGGGCGAGTCTGCCGACGACGTGTAGCTCACCAGTCGCATCGCACCCGATCCTCGCTGTCCACTTCGTACTCGCGCATGGACCCAGTCTCTTGGATCCGCTGGCCGCATCGACAGGAGATTCGTCATTCACGAACATCGGGGCGAGCCCGGTGGACCTCCCGTCATCGTGGGCGACCATGGTCCCAGGAACCTGCGCGCACAATCCCAGCCCGAAACCGGAGAGAGCCATGACCCGTCGCGCCGCGACCGCCGCGACCGCGCGCGCCGCGGTCGGAGCTGCGCCGTGCTGAGCGAAGGCTGGCGGCACTGGCCGGCGGCGGCGACGGCTGACGTCGAGCTGCTGCACGTCGACGGGCGCCCGCTGCGCACGTTCGCCTCGCGCAGCCCGACCGTCGTCGCCTCCGTCGAGCGATCGGCGCAGCGGTTCCCGGAGCGCGAGGCCGTCCGCGACGCGAGCGGGGCGCTGACGTATCGCGAACTGCTCTACGCGGCCCGCACGATGGCCGGCAGCCTGCAGCAGGACGCGGGCGTGAGGCCCGGCGATCGCGTCGCGCTGCTGCTCTCCAACGGCATCACGTTCCCGGTCGCCGCGCTCGCCGCGCTGATGACCGGCGCGATCGTCGTGCCGCTCAACACGAAGCTGCGATCACGCGAGCTGGGTTTCGAGCTGACGGAGGCGACGCCGCGCGTGCTGCTGTGCGACGAGGAGTGGGCCGACAGCATCGGCCCGCTCGCACCGGAGCTCGTCGCACCGTATGTCTACGTCGGCGGGAACGGGCATGGGCACGCCCGGCTGGACATGCTGGTGGGCGGCGATCCCTCGCGCTTCTCCGCGGTGGCGATCGAGCCGGCCGACGCGGCCTTCATGTGTTTCACCTCGGGCACGACCGGCACCCCGAAGGGAGCGATCTCCTCGCACTTCAACTGCACGAGCAACGTGCGCAACTTCGCCACGGTCTCCGAGCTCGACGAGGGCGAGCGGACGCTCGTGACGGTCCCCCTCTTCCACGTGACCGGGCTGCTGGCGCAGCTGTTCCTGATCTTCGAGGTCGGCGGCACGGCCGTGATCCTGCCGCGCTACGACCCGACCGCCGCCCTGCGAGCGATCGCCGAGCAGCGCATCACGCACCTGATCGCCGCGCCGACGATCTACGCGACGATGATGGAGCATCCTGACCGCTCCGCCTACGACGTCAGCTCCGTGCGCACGATCGTCTCGGGCAGCGCCCCGATCTCGCCCCCGACGATCGAGCGGCTGCGCGAGTGGATCCCCGGCGCCCGGTTCCAGAACGCCTACGGCCTCACCGAGGCGTCGTCGCTGGCGACGGCGGTCCCGTTCGGCGATGCGCTCGCGAAGGTCCACACCATCGGCTTGCCGACGCCGGTCACGGCCTGCCGCACGGTGCAGCTCGAGAGCGGCCGGGATGCGGAGCCGGGCGAGCCGGGCGAGCTGTGCATCGCCGGCCCGCAGGTGACGGCGGGCTACTGGCACCGTCCCGACGCGACAGCCGCCGCGATCCGCGACGGCTGGCTGCACACCGGCGACACCGCCACGATCGACGAGGACGGCTTCGTCGTCTTGTTGGACCGCATCAAGGACATGATCAACCGTGGCGGCGAGAAGGTCTTCTGCGTCGAGGTCGAGGCCGTCCTCTATGAGCACCCCCAGGTACTGGAGGCGGCGGTCGTAGGCACTCCCGACGCGCGCTACGGAGAGGCCGTCAAGGCGGTCGTGGCGCCGCGGCCCGGCCAGCACATCGACCGCGAGGAGCTGCACGCCTTCGTGAGCGAGCGGCTCGCGAGATACAAGGTGCCCAAGCACGTCGAGTTCGTCGACCAGCTGCCGCGCAACGCCAACGGCAAGGTCGTCAAGACGCACCTCGGCGGTGGCCCGGGGACCGGAGCCGCCCGATGAAGGCCGCCCGCGCGCATGATGGCGCGTCGACCTTCGCGATCGACGAGATCGACGAGCCGGTGCTCGCGCCCGGCGAGGTGCTCGTCGAGGTCAAGGCCTGCGGACTGTGCGGCTCGGATCTGCACATCCTCGACGGCGTCACGGCGCCGGCGTTCCGGCCGATCACGCTCGGCCACGAGTCCGCCGGCATCGTGCGACGGACGAGCAGCGCCGTCACCGATGCAGCCGTCGGCGACCGCGTCTTCGTCAATCCGCTCATCGCCTGCGGGCGCTGCGAGCCGTGCCGGCGCGGGCGGTCGCACATCTGCGTCGAGCGCAGCGTGCTGGGAATCCATCGCGACGGCGCCTTCGCCGAGCTGATGAGCGTCCCGGCCGCGAACCTCGTGCCGCTGCCAGCTGCGCTGCCGTTCGAGCAGGCGGCGATGATCGAGTCCGCGTCGGTTCCCTTCCACGCGCTCACGCGGCGTGCCCCGGTGCAAGCCGGCGACGCCGTCGCAGTGATCGGCGTGGGCGGCCTCGGCTCGCACGCGCTGCAGATCGCGCAGCTGCTTGGCGCGACGCGCGTGTTCGCGATCGACATCGACGCCGCCGCGCTGAGACGCGCGAGCGCGTCGAGCGACTGCGTAGCGGTCGACGCTCGCACCTCCGATCCGGTCACGACGGTGCGGAGGCTCGCCGACGGCGGCGTCGACGTCGTGCTGGACACGGTGGGGCGGCCGGCAACCGGGCGCTGGGCGGTGGAGCTGCTGCGACCCGGCGGCATCGCCGCACTGGCAGGGATCGGCGGCGCCGACCTGCTGCTGCCCTCCTCGAGCACGTTCGCGCGCGGCGAGATCGAGCTCCGCGGGGTCTACGGGTACGCGCAGGACCAGTGCGCCCGCGTCGCGAGCCTGATCGCCTCGGGTCAGCTCGACGTCCGCGGCGCGATCGGCGAGGTCCAGCCGCTCGAGGCCATCAACACGGGGCTGGCGCACTTCCGCAGAGCGTCGGGCGCGCCCATTCGGGTCGTGATCGTGCCGAGCTGACCTTCACGCCTCACTGCGGGCGCGAGCCCGCGCGATCGACCGCCATCGGCTCCTTTGACCGATGGCGCGTCAACAGCGCGACATCCGCTGCAGGGCGCTCTGCGCGAGCGCCGGGACACCGGTGCCCAGGGAGGCGAAGTAGGGGTCGTCCGTGGTACCTGCCTGGTATCGCGCGTAGCTGCATTCAAGGAAGATCGCGGCCTTCCACAGCGCGAGCGTCTCGTACCAGCCGAGCGCGTTCACCGAGCGGCCGGTCCGTTGCGCGTAGCGCTCGCGCAGCTCCGCGCGAGTGGAGAAGCCAGGCATCCGCGTCGCGGCGGAGAGCGCGAGCATCGGGGTCTCCTCGTCGCCTGGCTCGGCCCATGTGGCGATGAGGTAGCCGACGTCTGCCAACGGGTCCCCCAACGTCGCCATCTCCCAGTCGAGGATCGCCGCAAGCCTGGGCCCGCCCTTGCTTCCGGCGCTGCCGCTCGTGAACATGACGTTGCCCAAGCGGTAGTCGCCGTGGACGATCGTCGCGTCGCCCGCGCTCGGCACACGCGCCCCGAGCCAGCTCGTCAGTTGGTCGATCTCGGGCAGCTCACGGGTGCGGTGCTGCTCCCAGAGCGCGGCGAAGCGGCGGATCTGGCGCGCCAGATAGCCGTCGGGCCGGCCGATGTCCTCGAGGCCGGCGGCCGCGAGGCTGACGTCGTGCAGCTCAGCGAGCGCGTCGACGAGCTCGCGACCGAAGCAGGCACGTTGCGCCGATGAGATGTCGACCTGCGGCGGGAGCGACGGTCCGACGACGTGGGCGTCGACGTGCTCCATCACGTAGAACGGCACCCCGAGCACGTTCGTCTCCTCACATACCGCCAGCACGCGCGGCACGCGCACGCGTCCGGCGAGCGCGATCTGGATGCGCGCCTCGCGCACGACGTCGTGAGCGGAGGGCGGCAGCGGCGGACGGGGCGGCCGCCGCAGGACGACGCGGACCCCGCCGCGCTCGAGTGCGTACGTGACGTTGGAGTGACCGTCCCCGATCGGACGAGGCGTGATCGGCCCCGAGCCGATCCCGCGCGCGTCCAGGAACCGTTCCAGCGGCTCCAGCACGAGCAACGGAGGACGCGACAGCTCGGCTGCCTGCGCGACGGTCGCGACGACGTCGGGCTGGGACACCGCGCCGCGGCTCATCTGCGCGCCGCCCGTCTGCGCAGCGCTCGCCGAGCGATCGACCAGCGGTGCGTCTCGGTCGGCCCGTCGTAGATGCGGAACGGACGCACCTCGGTGAGGTAGCGCGCGAGCGGCGCGTCGCCGGACACGCCAAGGCTCCCGCAGATCTGGATCGCGCGGTCCACCACGCGATAGACGGCTTCCGCGACATGGGCCTTGGCGATCGAGGACTCGCTGCGGGCTGCGCCGCCCTGGTCGAGGACCCATGCGCACCGCCAGATCAGGAGCCGGCTCGTCTCGATGTCGATCACCGAGTCGGCGATCATCTGTTGGACCTGGCCCAGCTCGGCGAGTCTGCTCCCAAACGCCTCTCGCGTCTCGGCGCGGTCGAGCGCCGTGTCGAGCGCGCGGCAGGCGATCCCGAGCCAGCGCATGCAATGCGTCAGACGCGCAGGCGCGAGCCGGACCTGCGCGTAGTCGAAGCCCCGGCCGACCTCTCCGAGGACGGCTGAGTCGGGCACGCGGCACTCCTCGAAGACGACCTCTGCATGGCCGCCGGGAAAGCTGCGGTCGACGGCATCCACCACGCGCTCGATGCGCATCCCCGGGTTGTCTGCCTCCACGAGCAGCATCGTTGCGCCGTCCCCGCGCTCGATCTGCTTGTCGGTGCGCGCCATGCAGATCGTGAAGGCGGCGCCCTCTGCGCCGGTGATGAACCACTTGCGCCCGCTGATCGCCCATCCGCCGTCGACCTTGCGAGCCTCCGTCCGCAGCATCGAGGGATCTGATCCGGCGCCGGGCGAGGGCTCGGTCATCGCGAAACAGGACCGCACCCGGCCTTCAGCGAGCGGCCGCAGGAAGCGCTCGCGCTGTCCGTCGTCCGCCACCCTGTCGAGGAGGTGGATGTTGCCCTCATCCGGTGCGGCGCAGTTGAGCGCCTGCGGCCCCAGCAGGCTGTACCCCGCCGCCTCGAGCACCACCGCCGCGCCGCGGTGGTCCAGTCCGTGTCCACCCAGCGCCGTGGAGACCTGTGGCGCGAAGATCCCCGCGGCCCGCGCCGCATCCTGCAAGCTGGCGCGCAGCTCGTCGTCGAGCCCATGCCCTCCGGCGTCGCGCGCCTCCGCCGGAATCGCGACCTCGACGACGAAACGCTGGACGCGATCGCGCAGGTCGGCTGCGCGTGGATCCGGCTCGAAGCCGATCATCGCGCCGTCCAGCCGCCGTCGACGAAGAGGGTCGCTCCCGTGAGGTAGCTCGCGGCGTCGCTGGCGAGGAAGAGCACGGCGGGCGCGATCTCCTGGGTGCGACCGAAGCGGCGCATCGGGATCCGGTCCAGAAGCGTCTGCGACCAGTGCTCATGCTCGCGCAGCCCGCTCGACATCTCGGTCTCGATGTAGCCGGGCGAGACCGCGTTGACGCGGATGCCCCGCGGCGCCCACTCGATCGCAAGCGTGCGCGTCAACGACTCCAGGCCCGCCTTGCTGGCGCCGTAGGCCGCCAACCGCTCATGCGCCGAGACCGAGTGGATTGAGGAGACGTTGACGATCGCGCCCCCGGCATCCTCCCCAAGCAGCTCGGCCGCGTGCCCAGCGCAGAGAAAGGCACCGGTGAGGTTGACGTCGAGGATCTCGCGCCACTGGCCCACGGGCACCTTCTCGGAGCGCGTGAAGGCCGGACTGATCCCCGCGTTGTTGACGAGCACGTCAAGCCGACCGAGCCTGTCGCCGATCGTCGAGACCGCGCGCTCCACGTCCGCCTCTGAGGAGACCGAACCGGGCATCGCGTGGGCGGTTCCACCCCCCACGCGGATCTCTTCGGCCAGGCCCCTGAGAGCGTCGCCGTCACGGGCCGACACGACGACCTCGGCACCCGCGCCGGCAAGCGCGCACGCGAGCGAGCGGCCCAGCCCGCGACTGGCGCCCGTCACCCAGGCCACACGTCCGTCGAGGCGCAACGACGGGGCTGTCGCGAGGAGGGCGTCGTCTCCGAGTGCGACGGCCCCCGTATTCATGCCGTCAGCGTCCGCCATCGTGCTCAGCTCAACAGTTCGAGCGCCGCGCGCGCGTAGACGTTGCCGGCGATGGCCACGTCGGCGAGCGCGATGTGCTCGTCGACGGTGTGCGCCTGCTCGAAGTCACCCGGGCCGAACGTGATCGCGGCCGGCACGCCGAAGCCGCGCGCGTCGGGCCGCATCAGCTCGGCCGCGTCGACCCAGCCGCCGTTGAAGTGGCGGATCTCGGCCGGCGTCCCGGTGACCGCCTCGACGGCCGCGGTGAGCGCCTTCACGCCGGCGTGCTCCGGGTCGGCCTCGCCGGGGCGCAGCCACAGGCGCCCGGCGCCCATCGGCAGCACCTTCAGCTCGAATCTGACCTCGCCGTCCTCCTGCTCCAGGCGGCGCAGGAAGACGTTGATCGCGTCGCGCGTCTGCGACAGCGTCGTGCCGATCGGCGAGAGGATCGAGAGGACCGCGTCGCAGCGGCCGGGGATCGCCCAACCGCCGCCGGGCGTCGTGCGGATCGCGTTGGTCGTCACGCGCGGGCCGAACCACTGCGAGTCGCCCTGCGGCAGCTCCAGCTCGCCGCGCTCGACCGCGAGCACGAGCTTCGCCATCTTGCCGATCGCGTTGATGCCCTGCTCGGGCTCGGTCGGGTGCGCGGTGCGGCCGATCGCCGTGATCTTCCAGGTCGAGATGCCGGGGTAGGCGATCTCGACGCCCTGGTTGCTGGTCGCCTCCGCCGAGAAGACGGTGCCGATCCGGTCGAGCACGCCGAGGTCGGTCATCAGCGTCGAGCCGCGGAAGGAGTCCTCGCCGTCGGAGTCCGACATGTAGTAGAGCGGGCCGCTGCGCGGGGCGCCGCTCTTCACGATCGCCTCGATCGCCGTCAGCATCGCGACGTCGGTGCCCTTCGAGTCGACCGCGCCGCGGCCGTACAGGACGCCGTCCACGACGTCCGCGCCCCACGGGTCGTGGGACCAGTCGGCCGGGTTGGCGCCGACGGTGTCGAAGTGCCCGTCGAACATCACGCCCGGGCCGTCGCCGTCACCCTCCAGCACGCCCAGCACGAGCGGCGCCTTGCGGCCCTCGACGGCGTAGTGCTCGACCGTCATGCCGAACTCACGCAGCCGCGCGGAGATCCACAGGTGGGCCGTCGTCGGCTCCCCGACGACGCTGCGGATCGAGACGAACTCCTTCAGCAGCTGCTCGCAGCGGTCGACGGCGACGGATGGCAGCGCGATCTGCTGGCCAGTGCTCATGTGGCGGTCCTTTCGTTCTGTGTCAGGGGAGCGGCCGTGCGGCCGGCCACCATCGCCGGGTGCTCTCGCAGCGAGAGCCCGCCGTCGACGGGGATCCGCGTGCCGGTGACCCAACCGGCCGCGGGTGAGACGAGGAAGGCGACGACGTCGGCGACCTCGCGCGGGTCGGGGATCCGCCCGAGCGGGGTGTGGGCGAGGAACGCGTCCGACAGCGCGGGATCGGCGTCGAGCGGAGCGGCCATCATCGGCGTGCGCACGACGCCGGGCGCGACGACGTTGCAGCGGATCCCGCGCGGGCCCAGCTCGAGCGCGACGGAGCGGCCGAGCGCGTCGACGCCGGCCTTCGCGGCGCAGTAGTGCGCCAGCCCGGTGACCGGCGCGACGCCGTCGATCGACGACAGCAGCGCGATCGCCGCGCCGGCGCCCATGTGCCGCAGCGCCGCTTGGACGGCATGGAAGGCGCCGGTCAGGTTGACGTCGAGCACGAGCTGCCAGTCGCGCGGGCGGATCTGCTCCAGCGGCGCGACGCGGCCGACGCCGGCGGCGCAGACGAGCGCGTCGAGCGGCTTGTCGGCCGCGAGCGCGTCGATGCCGGCGGCGGTGGCATCGGCGTCGCGCACGTCGAAGGCGGCGGTGGCGGCGATGCCGGGGGCTTGCTCGGCGTCGGCGTTGACATCGGCGACCGCGACCTCCCAGCCGTCGGCGACGAGCCGCTCGGCGCAGGCGCGGCCGATGCCGGAGGCGCCGCCGACGACGATGGCGCGGGCCCTCATCTCAACTCGCCTTCCAGCAGCGCGACGAGCGTCGTGAGCGCCTCGGCGCCCGCGGCGCCGTCGACGACGCGGTGGTCGAAGCTGACGGTCAGCGTCAACGTCGGGACGATCGCGAGCGTGCGGCCGCGGACCACCACCGTGTCGGTCACTCTGCCGGCGGCGACGATCGCCGACTCGCCGGGGTTGACCATCGCCGAGAACTGCGAGACGCCGAAGCCGGCGAGGCTCGACAGCGTGATCGCCCCGCCGCGCATCTGCTCCAGCGCGAGTCTGCCGGCGCGCGCGGCGGCGACGAGCTGCGTGCGCTGCGCGGCGATCTCGGCGATGCCGGCGTGCGGCACGTCGCGCACGACCGGCACGACGAGCCCGCGCTCGGTCGCAACCGCGATGCCGACGCCGATCGACTGGCGCCGCTGCAGCAGCGGCAGCTCGCCGTCGCGCTCGACCCAGCTCGTCGCCAACAGCGGATGACGCACCGCGGTCTCCGCGATCGCCTGCACGAGCAGGTCGTTGACGCCCGGTCGCGCCGCCCCGGCGGCGACGTCCGCCACCAGCGCGGCGCGCCGCTGCAGCAGGTGCGTCGCGTCGACGTCGCGCACGAGCTGGAACTGCGGAATCGTCTGGCTCTCGCTCATCCGCCGCGCAATCGCCCGCCGCAGCGCGCTCGGCTGCTCGATCGCGACATCGTCTGACGGGGGAGCGGTCGCGGTCGCTGTGACGGCGATCGCGTTGGCGTCGGCGACGCCGTTCCCGACAGCGGTCCCGTCGGCGTCGGCGGCGCCGTGCCCGGCAGCCGCACGCTCCACGTCGCGCAACGTGATGCGCCCGCGCGGGCCGGTGCCGTCGAGCTGGTCGAGCGCGATGCCGAGCGCGGCAGCGGCCCTGCGGGCGACCGGCGCCGCCCGCCGCCAGGCACGGTCGCGCCCGCCGGGCGCCTGCGCGGAAACGCTCTCGGCAGGCGCAAGCGCGGCGATGGCGACGCCCATGCCGGCCGACTGCGCGCCGCTCTCGGCAACCGTGCCGCTCGCACTCGCGGGCTCGCCCTCACCCGTCCCGGCGAGCGACTCCTCGGCGCTGTCGGCGAGCTGCACGAGCGTGGCCCCGACCGGGATCGTGTCGCCGACGGCGACCGTGAACGCGCGCACGACGCCGTCACACGGGGCGACGACGTCGGTCGTCGCCTTGTCGGTCTCCAGCTCGAGCAGCGCGTCGTCCTGGGAGACGCGCGCACCGACCTCGACGAGGAGCGCCGAGACCGTTCCCTCGGTCACCTCAAGGCCCATCTGCGGCATGACGACAGCAGTGATCACCGTGCGCTCGTCTCTCCTTCGAAGCACGCGCCACCCTCTCTTGGGCGACTGATTGTCAGACCGTAACAACTACTTGCGTCCGTTTCAACGGTCATTGTAAACTGATTGTCAGACACTAATGCCTGAGGAGAGACGATGAGCGACGGCTACGCGACTGGCGCGCCACCCGCACCCGGAGAACGCGGCGAGCGCGCCTCGCTCGTTCAGCTGTACGAGACGATGGCGCTGATCCGCGCGTTCGAGACGCGCGTAGCGGCGCTCTACCGCGACAGCGAGATCCCCGGCTTCGTCCACACCTCGCTCGGCCAGGAGGCCGTCGCGGCCGGCGTCTGCGCCGCGCTGACCGGCGAGGACTACGTCGCCACGACGCACCGCGGCCACGGCCACGTGCTCGCCAAGGGCGCCGACGTCGACGGCATGATGGCCGAGCTGTTCGCGAAGGAGACGGGCCTCTGCCGCGGCAAGGGCGGCTCGATGCACGTCGCCGACCCGTCGAAGGGCATCCTCGGCGCCAACGCGATCGTCGGCGCGAGCATCCCGCTCGCCGTCGGCGCGGGGCTGTCGAGCAAGCTGCTGAGCCAGGGCCGCGTCGCCGTCGCCTTCTTCGGCGAGGGCGCCGTCAACCAGGGCGCCTTCCACGAGGCCGTCAACCTCGCCGCGATCTGGGACCTGCCCGTGCTGTTCGTCTGCGAGAACAACATCTACGCCGAGTTCACCGACAGCACGACGATGACGCGCGTGGCGAACGTCGCGCAGCGCACGGCGGGCGGCTACGGGATCGAGGCCTCCTCGCACGACGGCAACGACGTCGCCGCCGTCCACGCCGCCACGCACGACGCGGCCGAGCGCTGCCGCTCCGGCGCCGGCCCGGTGCTGCTGGAGTTCGCCACCTACCGCTGGCACGGCCACTACGAGGGCGACGGCCAGCCGTACAAGAGCGAGCAGGAGGCGAGCGAATGGCGCTCGCGCGACCCGCTGGAGCAGGCCGCCGCGCGACTGCTCGCCGACGGGGACGCCGACGCGCCGCACCTCGCCGCCGTCCGCGCCGACGCCGCGACGCGCGTCGAGCGCGCGACCGAGCTCGCCCGCGCGGCGAGCGAACCCGCCGACGAGGAGGCCTACCAGCATGTCTTCGGCAACTGAAGCCGCCACGACCCGTTACATCGACGCGATCGGCAGCGGCATCGCGACGGCGCTGGAGCAGGACGACGCGGCCGTGCTGATCGGCATCGACGTCGGGGCCGGCGGCGGGATCTTCACCGTCACCAGAGGCCTGCACGAGCGCTTCGGCTCCGAGCGCGTGATCGACGCCCCGATCAGCGAGATGGGCTACGTCGGCGCGGCCGTCGGCGCCGCGATGACGGGCCTGAAGCCGATCGTCGAGATCATGTTCATGGACTTCGTCGGCGTCTGCCTGGACCCGATCATGAACCAGGCCGCGAAGCTGCGGTACATGACCGCGGGCGCGCTGCGGATACCGATCGTCTTCCGCACGCAGACGGGCGCCGGGCGCAGCGCCGGCGCACAGCATTCGCAGAGCCTGGAGGCGATGCTCGCGCACATCCCCGGGCTGAAGGTTGTGATGCCGGCGACCGTGACCGACGCGCGCGACCTGCTGCTCGCCGCCGTCGCCGATCCCAACCCCGTCGTCTACGTCGAGAACCGCCGCCTCTACGGCATGAAGGGCGCGCTCGGCGACGATCCGCTGCCGCTCGGCAGAGCGCGTGTCGCGCGCGGCGGCGACGACGTGACGGTGGTGACATGGGGCCAGATGGTGCGCGAGTCGCTGAAGGCGGCGGAGTCCTGCGCGGCATCGATCGAGGTGATCGACCTGCGCTCGCTCGTGCCGCTCGACATCGAGACGGTGCTCGCATCGGTGCGGCGGACCGGCCGGCTGCTGGTCGTGCACGAGGCGGTCGAGGCGTTCGGCGCCGGCGGCGAGATCGCCGCTCGCGTCGGGCGCGAGCTGTTCGACGAGCTGCGCGCGCCGGTGCGGCGGCTGGGCGCGCCATCGGTGCCGATGCCGTTCAGCCCGGCGCTGGAGCGTTCGCTGATGCCCGCTGCGAGCGCGATCGCCCGCGCCGCCGAGGAGCTTGTCGAAGAGGGATGATGTGGAGATGAGCAGCGAGCCCCGCTTCGTCGACGCGCCGGTCCAGGCCGCGCGTGCCTACGAGCTGCTGGCCGAGCGGATCCGCGCGCGGATCCGCTCCGGCGAGCTGCGCGCGGGCGACCGGCTGCCGCCGGAGACCGCGCTGGCGGAGGAGGCGCAGGTCAGCCGCTCGACCGTGCGCGAGGCCCTGCGGATGCTGCAGGAGGCCGGCTACCTGGAGCGTTCCAGCCCGCGCATCATGGTCGTGCGCGCACACGACCCCGACGACGACTCGGCCGCGCTGACGCGCGCGATGCGGCGCGGCAACCTGACCTTCGGCGACCTGCACGAGGCGCTGCTCGTGTTGGAGCCCGAGCTGACGCGGCTCGCGGCCGCGCGCGCCGACAGGGACGACGTCGCTCGCCTGCGCGCGAACCTCGACGCGCAGGCGCAGCAGCTCGACGACTTCGACGCCTGGAACCGACTCGACCAGGAGTTCCACCTGGAGATCGCCGAGATGAGCCGCAACCCGGCGCTCGTGATCGCGCGGACGCCGATCTCAGAGCTGCTGATCCCCGTGCTGCACCGCTTCATGGTGTCGCACAAGCTGACCGCGCGCGGGCTCGCGTTCCACGAGCGGATCTTCGAAGAGATCCGCGGCGGCGACCCCGAGGCTGCGGCGCTGATGACGCGCAAGCACATCAACGACTTCCTCGTCGGCTGGGAGCGCGCCGGCCTCCCGGTCGACCTGCAGATCGGCGAGGTCAGCGACGACGCGATCGCGCGCGCCGGGCACGCGGCGGTGTCGGCGCTGTGAAGCACGTGAGGTCGGCGTTCCCGCTCCCGCCCCGCGCGGCCGCCTCGGCGCAGTGACCGATAGGACGCACATGGGCCAGCATCCGCAACGACCGTTCGCTCTGCCGCCCGGGGCGACCGATCTGGTGCTCGTGCGCCACGGCGCGTCCGCGGCCGGCGACCCCGACGCCGTCTACGGCGAGGTCGACGGCGCTGGGACGTCGTGCCCGGCGGCGAGCCAATGGCCGATTTCGGCGACCGCGTCGCTGCCGGTCTCAACGCGGTCGCCGACCGCACGGGTCCCGGCCGGGCCAGCAGGGTCCGACCCGTGATGTAGCACGCCGACCTGCTGCCGGAGCTGTCCGGCAGCGACCGGAGCCACCGGTCGCGTTCACGCGGATCGCCCCGACGATCGATTGGAGCGCGAGCGTCGGCGTGCTCGGTGAACGTCGCGCGCGACCGACCGCGGGGAGTTGTGCCACGGCGGAGAGCGCGGCCGGTAGGGGTGATGTTGTCGCGGGCGCAGCGTGACGCGCTGCGCGAGGAGATCGTCACGGCGCTGACGGGTCTCGGCGAGATCCTGATCGCGATCCGCCGCTAGCAGTTCGGATATGCGCGGACGCCGGGTCAGCGCTTTGGGGACCTGTTGCGGTTGCTGGACGACCTCGGCTGGGGCGAGCAGGACGACGGCGAGCGGTTCGTCTTGACGCTCGCGCCCGAGGGCGCTGGCGCGTGTGGTCTCCTACCTCCCCGGACATCGCGCCGGGGCGGGCGCCGAAATCGCCCGCCTTCGCTGCAAACGAGCTGGCAGAACATCCTCATGTCCGGTCAGTGAAATCCATACGCGGCAGTCGCAGAACTAATTCACCGTGAGACCAAACTGGTTTATGGTGATTCTGGACAGTTGGATAGGTCGAGCCGGACATGCATACCGTAGCGTGCGGCGCTCGGAGCGTGGCAGCCCCGGCGCGGGGGTTGGCACGTAGGACCGATCCTTCGTCCCAGTCTCGATCCAGGAAGTCTCCCCCGTGCCCCAACTCTCCCCTGCGCGGCGGCCGCTGCCACGCGCTTCGTTCGCTGGGCGCCTGTTCGCGCGCGCCTCGGCACTGACCGCCGCCGGCGCTGCGGCAGCGTTGATCGGCGCAAGCGGCGCCGGCGCCGCGGCGCCGCCGGTCGTCGACCTCGAACGTGCGACGGTCGATTCGCTGGAGGACATGATGGCCACCGGCGAGCTGAGCAGCGAGCAGCTGACCGCGCTGTACATCAACCGGATCGCGGCGCTCAACAACCGCGCCGCCGGCCTCAACGCCGTCCGCAGCCTCAACCCGAGAGCGCTCGAGCAGGCGCGTGCGCTCGACGCGGAACGCGCGGCCTCCGGTTCCCGTGGTCCGCTGCACGGCATTCCGGTACTGGTGAAGGACAACCTCGACTACGACGGGCTGCCGACGACCGCCGGCTCGGTCGCGCTGGAGCACTCCTACCCGTCACGCGACTCGACCGTGGTCGCCAACCTGAGAAGAGCCGGGGCGGTGATCCTCGGCAAGACCAACCTTGGCGAGTTCGCCAACTACACGACCACCGGCATGCCGGCCGGCTACTCGTCGCTCGGCGGGCAGGTGCTCAACGCCTACGACACGACGGTCAGTCCGCGCGGCTCCTCGTCGGGCTCCGGCGTCGCGGCCGCCGCGGGCCTTGCGGCGATCACGATCGGAACCGAGACCTCCGGTTCGATCATCGGGCCCGCGACCGCCAGCGGCGTCGTCGGCCTGCGCCCGACCGTCGGTCTCGTCAGCCGCGCCGGAATCATTCCGATCTCCGCCTCGCAGGACACGGCCGGGCCGATCGTCCGCACCGTCGCCGACGCCGCCGCAACGCTCTACGCGATCGCCGGACCCGACCCCGAGGACGGTGCGACGGACGGCACCCAGCCGGGCTCGATCGGACAGCCGGCCAGACTCCCGGACTACATGGCCGCGCTCGACGCGGGCGCGCTCAGAGGCACGCGGATCGCGACCGTCAACGATCCGGAGCCGAAGTACCAGGCCGCGATCAGAGCCATCCAGGCTGCGGGCGCCGTCACTGTCCAGATCGCCACGCCGACCGCCACGGCGCCGCCCGCGATCCTTGACTTCGAGTTCAAGCGGGACATGAACCACTACCTGGATCGGCTGCCGGACGACGCTCCGCGCCAGAGCTTCCAGGACATCATCGACTACAACAACGCGCACGCGCAGGAGGCGCTGAAGTTCGGCCAGGTCCACTTCGACGCGGCCAACCTGATCGACCTCTCCGATCCGGCCACCAGAGCCGAGTACGAGGCCGACCGCGACGGAGGCCAGGTCGCGACTCGCGCCGCGATCGACGACGCGCTGCAGAACGGCACCCCGGGCGACACGAGCGACGACTTCGCCGCGATCATGACCCCGTCCGGCACGCTCACGAGCACCGGGGCGCGTGCCGGATATCCGCAGCTGACGGTCCCGGCCGGCTACAGCGACCCGGGCCGACTTCCCGTCAACATCTCCTTCGTCGGCACCGCCTACAGCGAGGCGAGGCTGCTCGCGCTCGGCTATGCCTACGAGCAGACGACGAGACTGCGGCGGCCGCCGTCGGAGTTGAACACGAACCTCTTCCGCTGCGCGAGAACCTCGCCGCTGAGCGCCTTCGCCGGTCGTGGCGACTGCAACCCCGGTGCCGAGCTGCTGGAGCTGATCGGCGAGCAGCCGCAGCTGCCGTTCTCGATCGAGACGGCCGGCATCCCGGAGCTGGAGAGACGGATGCAGCAAGGCACGCTCGACTCCGTGACCCTGACGAAGGCGTACATGGCCCGGATCGCCCACTCCAACGCGACAGGCCCGACCACCAACGCCGTCCGCTCGATCAACCCGATGGCGCTGCAGGAGGCCGCACAGCTCGACGCCGAGCGCAGAGCCGGCAGCATCCGCGGCCCGCTGCACGGCATGCCGGTCCTGCTCAAGGACAACGTCGACGCGGTCGGGATGCCGACGACCGCCGGCTCGATCGCGCTGCAGACTTCCTACCCTGACAGTGACGCACCGTTGACCAGACGGCTGCGCGAGGCCGGCGCCGTGATCCTCGGCAAGGCCAACCTGAACGAGTTCGCCGGCTACATGTCCGACGCGGCGCCGAGCGGTTACTCGACGCTCGGCGGGCAGGTGCTCAACCCCAACAACGGCCTCCTCACTCCGCGCGGCTCCTCCAACGGCTCGGCGGTCGCCGCGGCGACCGGCCTGGCGGCCGCGACGATCGGCACCGACACCTCCGGCTCGATCGTCAGTCCCGCGGTCGCCAACGGCGTCGTCGGCCTGCGGCCGACGCAGGGTCTCGTCAGTCGCACCGGGATCGTGCCGATCTCATCGACGCAGGACACGGCCGGCCCGATCACGCGCACCGTCGCCGATGCCGCCTACACGCTGGAGGGGATCGCCGGACCGGATCCCGAGGACCCGGCCACGACCGGCGACAGCCCGGGCAGCACGGCACAGCCGCCGACGCTGCCGGACTACGTCGCCGCGTTGGACAGAGACGCGCTCGACGGCGCGCACATCGCGGTCATCGACTCCGACGCCGTCGGCTACGACGAGGCGATCGCGGTGCTGAGAAGACTCGGGGCCGACGTCGAGGAGGTGCCGACCCCGGCGCTGCCCTCGGCACCCGGGATCCTCGGCTACGAGCTCAAGCGCGACATGAACGCTTACCTCGACCGGCTCCCGACGACGGCACCGATCCAGACCCTGGCCGACATCGTCGCCTACAACTCCGCGCACCCGGCGGAGGCGCTCAAGTACGGGCAGGAGTTGCTGACGGCGGGCGAGGCAGTCGACCTCTCCGACCCGACGACGAGAGCGACGTACGAGGCCGCCCGCGACCTCGGCATCCAGCAGGCCAACGACGGTATCGACGAGACGCTCGAGAACGGCACGCCCGGCGACGGGAGCGACGACTTCGACGCGCTCTTCTTCCCGGGTCGCGATCTGCGCGCGTTCGCGTCCGTCGGCGGCTACCCGCTGCTGACGATCCCGGCCGGCTACGACGACTCGATCGGGCGCGACCCGGTGAACGTCTCGTTCATCAGCACGCCGTACACGGAGGACAGGCTGATCGGCTACGGCTACGCCTACGAGCAGGCGTCGCTGATGCGGCGCCCGCCCAGCTTCATCAACCCGAGCATGTGGCGCTGCGTGCCCGGCGGCGAGTTCGGGTCGCGCTCCTGCGCGCCAGGCGAGTTCGTTTCAGTGCCCGACACGCCGGACACGCCAGAGCCCCCGGCTGCACCCGCGCCGCCCGCCCCGCCGGAGCCCCCGGCTGCGCCCGCGCCGCCGGCCCCACCGACCGGCAGACCGGCCCCGCGACCGAGCGCAGTGATCGGTCGCAACACGTACAGATCGACCGTTGCGGGCTTCCTGCGCAGAGGCGTACGGATCCAGGGCAGATGCGTCGCAGTCGGGCGCGGCACGATCGCGCTGACGGTCGGTGGCAGAGCGGCCAGACGAGCCGGGCTGTCGGCCAGACGCCGCTCGTTCACGCTCGCCAGCGCGACCGTCCGATGCAGAGGCGGACGTTTCTCGGTGCTGTTGAGACCGACGGCGAGAGCGCGCAGAGCGCTCAGAAGCCGCAACCTCAGAGGTCGGTCAATCGGCGCACAGCTGACGCTGCGGATGCGCAGCGGCAGAGTCGTGCGAACCGACCGCGCGCGAGTGACGTTGAGGATGTAGGAGGCGCCCCGCCGCGCGCCGGCTACGGCCGGCGCGCGGCGTCCTGACGTCGCGGGCAGCAATCGACAGCGCCGTGAGCGCGGGCAGCTGATCGCGAGAGAAACCACCCGAAACCGCCGATATCCGGCGCTCGCGCAAGCGCCGCGAAACCACCCACCACCGCGCTGGATCGGTCGCGACGTCGCACGGCACGCCCTGCGCCGGTCCATGACTCGCCCCAGAGCCGACCCCGCCGGCCTCGATCAGTCCTCCTCGATCGGATCGACGGGCTTCGCTCGACCGAGGCCGGTGTCTCTCGTCGTCGTGAACGTGAGCGTCCGTGCGGGGCAGCCGTCGCGTGGCAGCGTGATCACCTTCGGGGCTTCGTCGCTGCCGCCGATGCGCAGCGCCTGAAGCGAAGTGACGCTGCAGCCGAGACGGTCCTGGCCCGCTCTTTCAAGCGTCAGCTGCATCAGGACGGGCGCGGGAGCGGCTCTCGACTCCGGATCCGGAAGCGGCGCGAGCCCGAGCAGCGCAACACCGGTTGCGACGAGCAGGACCGCTGCAAAAGAGGTCGCCCACGCCCAGCGGAAGCGGACCCCCACACGCTGGCTGGCCTTCAGCCGGTAGGCCGCGCGACGGACGGCGTAGCGGTCGTCGAGCTGCTGCCGCATCGTGGCCAGCGTCGTCTCGCCGCTCGTCGCTGTTGCTTCCGCCTCGGCGGACTTCAGCGCCAGCTCCGCTCTCGTCTCGCTTGCCACAGACGCGTCGGCGGCCGCGGCTACCGCGACGGCGCGTGCCGTGGCCGCGTCGTCCTTCAACGTTGCGACCGTGTAGGCCTCATCGGCGGTCCGCGTTCGCAGCTTCGCCGTGGATTTCCGCAGCTCGTCATACGTCTCGAAGCCCGCACCAGGTATCGGCGCAAGCAAGAAGCCCTTCAGGTCGCCCTCCTTCAGCGCGACCGGCGCTATCACGTTCGCCAGACCGAGCACACCGACCAACGCGCCCACGGCCGCCGCAAACACGCCGAAGATCAGCTCCAGCTCGTCGAAGCCGCCTCTCCCCGGGTCGCGCACGATCGCGCCGACGATCGCGATGCTCGGGATCGCCCCGAGCGCGGAGGCGACCCACAACGCGGCTCTACGCGTCCCCTCGGCCGCTTCGATCGCGTCGTCGAAGAGCGGCTCGGGTCCCTTCGGCGCCGCTTCCTCGGCCGGCGGCGCGTCCGCCGCGGCCGGCGCTCTCCCGCTCATCGACCCAGCTCGATCGCGATCGCGGGCGGCGGCGGCGGTTCTATCGCCAGCAGCTCGAACAGGTCCGGCAGCAGCGGATCGAAGTACCCGATCTCGACCACGCCGCCGTCCTCGACCACGCGAGTTGAGCGGGCGAGCACCTCGTAGAACGCCCCCTTGTCGACGATGTCGCTGCGTGCCAGCTGCGGTCCGATGCGCACCGGCTGCCGTCTCTCGACGGTGCGGACCTCCAGCATCGGCGTCCCTTCCAACAGCACGGTCACCGTGCGCCCGCTTCTCCAACGCACGTCGAGTCGTATCGGCTGCACCCTCGCCCCCTCTGCCCCGGTCGGTTGGCGGGAAGACAAGCTGAACTTCGCTTCCTAGTCAAATGATGGTCCGGATTCACTATTGACGCGAATGGGTCGCGGTCAGCACCCCGGGCGAGACCAGCCGGCTCGGGCCTCTCACCATTCCACTAGATTCCCGCCGGGAAGTGCAGCACACGACGATCAGGGGAACGGGGATGCGAGGATCGGGGCCGGTTACGCGTGCAGTTGGAGTGGCGATCGCGAGCGTGCTGATGCTGGCGTGCGCGGCAGGGGCTGCGCAGGCGGCGACGCTGAGCGGGACGGTGTACTACGGCAGAGACAGTCATGAGATACCGCAGTCCGGCGCGACGGTCACCGCGGTCGACGCGGCCAGCGGGAGAACCGTCGCGACCGCGACCAGCGACGCGTTCGGCGGCTACACCCTCGCCGTCGCCGACGGCAGCTATGACGTGACCTTCTCGTACCCGCTCTGGACGTATGCGCAGACGTTCAGAGCGCTCGACCTGTCGAGATCCCGCGAACTCGACGTCACGCTCGTGCAGGAGGGATGGGCGCGCGTCAGCGCGACCGTCAGCGATCCGGACGGTCCGCTGAGCGGCGTCGCCGTCGCGCTCGGCGGGTTCACGACGGAGACCGGTGCCGACGGCCGCTTCGTCCTGTACGTCTGGCTCGGCGCCTACGACCTGCAGTTGGACGGCGACGGGTGGTCGCTGCAGAGCGACAGATTCACGCTCGACGGCGATCGCGACCTGTCGCTGGAGCTGCCGGAGCGGACGTCGCTGACGCTGCACGTGCGGGGCAGCGACGAGACGCCGCTCGCGGGCGCGGGCGTCTCGTTTCCCTCGCTGTCGGTCCAGACGCCGCTCGCCGGCGGTTCGCTGAGCGGCCGGCTGGAGAGCGATCCGTTGCTCGCCTCCGTCGACGTGGACGGTGACGCGATCTTCCCGGTCTTCGTCGGCAGCGCCTCGGCCGGGCTCAGCGGGCTCGTCACGCCGAGATCGCCGCGCTACCGCGAGACCCAGTTCTCGATCTCGCCCGTTCACAGAAATGCATCGGTCTACGTGACTCCGCAGTACCACGTGCGCCTCACTGGAACGCTCAGAGAGGGCGACCAACCACTTGCGGACGCTCGTATCGGCGGCAGACTCCGCCTCGACGACTACACGACGGCTGACGGCAGCTTCGAGGTCTACGTCCCTCAGGGCGAGACGGTCCTGACGATGGACAGCGGCAATGACGATCCAGACGCGTGGACACTCAGCGAAGTCCCCTTTGACTTCGAGACCGATCAGACGGTGGCACTGACACTCCCGGCCCGCGAGCCGGCGACCATCCGCGTCGTCGATCCTGCGGGCAGACCGGTCGCCGGCGCGACGGTCATCACGCCAGGTCGCAGCGGGCCATTCGAGCTCGGCGGCGCGGGAACAGGCTGGATGTCCCAAAACGGCACGTCAGCGGCGACCGACGCATCGGGCGAGGCCACCTTCCGGATCTTTCCCGGCCTTGCACCGGACGCGTCGCCCTTCGCCACCCTCGTGCCGCCGGAGGGCAGCGGCCTGGCCAACCAGGAGTTCGAGCTGGTGACCGGCGTCACGACGATCGTGCTCGACGCGACTCCGCCGGAGCAGGTGACGCTCAGCGGCCATCTCGTCCCAGGCGGCGAGGCAGTCGAGGGCGCGACGCTGACACTCGGCGACGAGACCGCCACGACCGGCAGAGACGGCGCCTTCTCCTTCACGGTCGCGCCCGGGACGTACACCTTCAGCGGCAGCTGGACGGGGCCGGAAGGCAGCGACGCCTATTTCGAGAACTCCGCGCTCGAGTTGAGGGAAGACCGGGACCTGTCGCTCAGATGGGCAGGCTGGCAGGAACGGACCGTCGAAGTGCGAGCGCTCGTCGCAGACAGACTCGGCGACACCGTCCCCGGCATTCCGGTGAGACTGCCGGCGTTCGTCGTCACCCCGTCGAACCCGGCCTCGCCGGCCCGCACGGCGCTGCGCATCCGGCCGCCGCAACTCACCACCGGTGCCGACGGCACCGCAGTCTTCCGCCTGCCCGGCGGCGGCGTCACGGCATTGGGCGGCATCGGTCGCCTCGAACCGCCGAGCGGGAGCGGCTACTCGACCAGCTCATTCGTCGCTCCCTCCGTCGACGCCTGGTCCGATCCGCTGGTCGTGCCGGCTCTGCAGTCCGACACGGAGCCACCAGTCGTGGCCTGCGACGCCGCCCCGAGCGGCTGGCACACCGCTGACGTTGCGATCGCCTGCACCGCCAACGACGACGGCAGCGGGCTGCTGCGTCCGGACGACGGCGCCTTCACACTGTCGACGAACGTGCCCGCCGGCAGCGAGAACGCGAACGCCTACACCGACGCCCGCGAGATCTGCGACACCGCCGGCAACTGCGTGGCGGTCGGCCCGCTCGGGCCGATCGCGGTCGACCGCGCCGCGCCGGCGATCACGTTCGAGCTGACACCGGATCCGCTCGTGAGAGGCGACTGGTGGACGGTCTCGAGAGTCGCCGTCCACGTGACCGTGACCGACGCCAACATCGGCACGCTCGCGTGCGACGTCGACGGCGTCGCGAAGACCTTCGCGCGCACGAGAACGGCGACGCAGATCAGCGGCACCTTCTACGCCAGCCTCGAAGGCCGCCACACGGCCGGGTGCACGGCAATCGACGCGGGCGGCCACGTCGCCTCCGCGCAGCGCCAGATCGACATCGACCTGAAGAACCCGGCCGCGCCGACGGGCAGCGCCGACCGCGCGCCCGAGTCCGTGACCGGCAACTGGTTCGCCGACACGGTGACCGTGACGTTCGCCGACAACGGCGACCCGCTGCTGGCCGACGGCAGCGCCGGCAGCGGCGTCGACCCGGACAGCGTGCCGGCGGCGGTCACCTACGACACGAGCGGCAGCCACGTCGCGTCCGGCACGGTGACGGACCGTGCCGGGCGCACCTCCACGACGGGCAGACTGACCGTCAAGGTCGACGCCGATCCTCCGACGAGCACGCTCATCTGCCCCACCAACCCGGTCATCCTCGGCGCGAGAGCGACCGCGAGATGGCAGGACGCCGACGGCCAGTCGGGCCTGACGGCCGGCGCGAGCGGCACGGTCGCGCTCGACAGCTCGGCGATCGGCTCCTACGGAGCGAGACACGCTGCGGTCGACCGCGTCGGCCACACGGCGACGAGCACCTGCGGATACAGCGTCGTCTACGCCTTCGCCTGGCGCGGCGGCGTGCAGACCGCACCAGCCCTCAACGCCGTCGCCCCGGGCGTGAGAACGCAGACGATCTGGTTCTCGATCGGCGGCGACCAAGGCCCTGACCTGGTCACGAGCGGATGGCCGCAGGTCGAGCCGATCGATTGCACGACCGGCGTCGCCGGCGGTGCAGCGAGCCCGGCGAGCCTCGCCGGCACGCTCGCCTGGGACGCGGTCAACGGCCGCTACGGCATCCCCTGGGACGTCGCGACCGACCTGCCGGCCAGCAGCTGCGTGGAGCTGAGGATTCTACTCAGCGACGGCGTCGAGCGAAAGGCACTGTTCGCACGCTGAGGCTGCCTCAGGCCGCCGATCTGTTGCCGATCAGGGTGCTCATACCACCAGCGGGCGCGCTCGGATTCAGCCGAGCAGCGCGTCGGTGCGGTGCATGGCGGCTGCGGCGAGCAGCGCCGCGCAGGCGATGTCGGCGGCGCTGGCGCGCTCGCGCGGGGAGTGGCTGATCCCGTCGGCGCAGGGCACGAACAGCATCGCCGACGGCGCCCGCCGCGCGACGATCGCGGCATCGTGCCCCGCGCCGCTGGAGAGCACGCGATACGGCAGCCCGAGGCGGATGCTCTCCTCGTGCGCGAGCGCCCGCGGCCATGCCTCCAGCACGACCGGCGCCAGCTCGGACAGGAGCTCGGACCGCAGCAGGATGCCGCGCGCCCGCGCGATCTCCTCCGCACGCGCCAGCAGCTCGCGCGCGGTCGTGCGCTGCACCTCTGGGTCGACGTCGCGCACGTCGATCCACAGGCGCGCGGTGCCGGGAACCGTCGTGACGCTGCCGGGGTCGACCTCCAGCCGTCCGACCGTGGCGACCGTCGAGCGGTAGCGCTGTCCGGCCGCCTCGACCGCGAGCACGATCTCGGCCGCGGCCGCCAGCGCGTCGGCGCGCAGCTCCATCGGCGTCGCGCCCGAGTGGTCGGCGCGGCCGCTCAGGGTCAGGCGAGCGCGCACGCTGCCCGCGATCGCGTCGACGAGCCCGATCCGCGCCGCTCCCCCCTCCAGCTGCCGGCCCTGCTCGATGTGCACCTCGAGGAAGCAGGCAACCCGCTCGTCCAGCCACGGGCGTGCCGCCCACGGGTCGAGCCCGAGCGCCGCGGCCGCCTCCGCGAGCGTCTCCCCGTCGCCGTCGGCGAGCGTGCGCGCTGTCGTCGGCAGCAGGCCTGCGGCGGCCGCGCTGCCGAGCGTCGGGCGGCCGAAGCGTGCGCCCTCCTCGGCCGCGAAGGCGACCACGCGCACCCCGCAGGCGACCGTTGCGGCGACGATCCGTGCCGCCTCCAACCCGGCCACCACGCCGGCCGCGCCGTCGTAGGCGCCGCCGTCGGAGACGGTGTCCAGATGCGAGCCGAGCAGCACGTAGGGAGCGCCGGGGCGGGCGACCGCGACGCTGTTGCCGGCCGCGTCGACCTCCACGTCCCAGCCCTCCTCCGCCGCCCAGGCCGCGAACAGCTCGTGCGCGTCCCGCTCCAGCGTGCTGTAGGCCAGTCGCGTGACGCCGCCGGAGGCCTGCGCTCCGATCCGCGCCAGGCGGCTGAGCCGGCCGTCGATGCGCTCGGCCAGCTCGGCCTCGCTCGTCTGCGCGATCGGGCTCATGACGCGGGGACGTGTGCCAGCTCGAGCAGCTCGCGCTCGCCGAACAGCGCCCGCAGCGGCACTCCGGCGTCGGCGAGCCGCGTGGCGGCGCCGGCGTCGCGGTCCAGCAGCGCGACGACCGCCGACAGCTCGGCGCCCTGCTCGCGCAGGGCGGCGGCGCCGCGCGCGGCCCAGCCGCCGGTGCAGACGACGTCCTCCAGGAGCACGGTCCGCATCCCCGGATAGGCCTCGCCCTCGAAGGCGATCGTCCCGTCGTCGCGGGTTGAACCGAGCAGCAGCGGCACGCCGGTCGCCTGCGCCAGCGCCGCGCCGAGCGCCGCCGACGGCACCGACGTGACGGCGAGCCGCTCGCAGCCCGGCGGCAGCAGCGCCGCCATCAGCGCGGCGGCGCGTTGCAGCAGGCCCGGCCGCGACAGCACGAGCGCCTTCTCGAACCAGCGCCGCTCGTGCGGCGCGCCGCCCGCCCGCAGCACGTAGCCGCCGCGGCCGAGGTCGGCGGCCAGCTCCGCGCGCAGCGCCTCGCGCGTGACGCTCGGCACGACGCTCATGCCGCGAGCGCTCCGCCGACGTCGGTGCCGCCGCCCGCGCGCCCCGCGGTCGCCGGGGCCGGCGGCAGCGCGTGCGCGCCGGCCGTCGCGCCCGCGGGCACGAGCAGGTCGAACGGGCCCGTCGGCAGATGC
The DNA here is from genome assembly GCF_030646165.1 of Conexibacter sp. CPCC 206217. Classification (GTDB taxonomy): domain Bacteria; phylum Actinomycetota; class Thermoleophilia; order Solirubrobacterales; family Solirubrobacteraceae; genus Conexibacter. The sequence continues at coordinate 512,161 of NZ_JAUTDO010000002.1, forward strand.
TCGCCGCGCGTGGCGGGGTCGTGCTCCTCGCCGTCGCTGAGGAGCGTCTCCCCGCGCCGCAGCACCAGCCGTGGCGCTCCGAGGCAGCGACGGCCGTGGTAGAGCGAGTAGCCGGCCTCCGAGCGCCCGTCGCGCTCGTCCAGCACGATCTCGCGCGCCGGATCCCAGACGACCAGATCGGCGTCTGAGCCCGGGGCGATCGCGCCCTTGCGCGGGTACAGCCCGAAGATCCGTGCCGGGTGCTCGGCGACGGCCCGCACCATCTCGACGAGGCTGATCCGGCCCGGCACCACGCCGGCGTCGTGGACGATGGTCATCAGCGTCTCGGCGGCCGGCGCGCCGAAGCCCGCCTCCAGCAGCGGTGCGCCGCCGTCGTCGGCGCGCTTCTTCGGCGCGTGGTCGGAGCCGATCGCGCTCAGCGTGCCGTCGCGCAGCCCTTCCCACAGCGCCTCGACGTCGTCGTCGGTGCGCAGCGGCGGGCCGACCTTCGCGAGCGCGCCGCGGTCGTCCAGCGCCGCGCTCGTCAGCGCGAGATAGTGCGGACAGGTCTCGGCGACGACCGGCAGGCCGCGTCCGCGCGCCCAGCGCACCACCTCCAGCGCGCGCCGGCAGGTGACGTGCGGGATCCACAGCGGACATCCGGAGACCTCGGCCATCGCGATCGCGCGATAGACGCCCTCGGCCTCCAGCACGTCTGGCCGCGTGCCGAGCCAGCGCGCGACGTCGTCGCCGTCCCGCGGCGCCTCCTGCGCACGGCTCTCGAGATACTCGATCGCGGGCCCGTTCTCGGCGTGGACCATCGCCAGCCCGCCGACGGCGGCGATCCGCTCCATCGCGCGCAGCAGCTGATAGTCGTCGGTCATCCAGCCGAGCGCCATGTACGTCAGGAACATCTTGAACGAGCGCACCCCGAGCGCCGCGGTCCGCTCGACGTCGTCGAGCTGCACGGCCGCGTCGAAGATGCCGGCGTGGATCGCGAAGTCGAGCACGCCCTGCTCGCTGTCGGCGATCATCGCGCGCGCGGCGTCGTCGAGGCGCGTGCCGGGCTTGGCATAGGCGAAGTGCATGACGGTCGTCGTGCCGCCGCGGGCGGCCACGCGCGCCGTCCGCGCCGGGTCGTCGAGGTACACCGGGTGGACGTGCTCGTCGACGGCGCCGGGCAGCACGTAGCTGCCGGTGGCGTCGATCCGCCGCCGCGCCGTCGTGTGCGCCAGGTCGCCGACGACCGCCACGCGACCGCTGTGCACGCCGACGTCGGCGCGCCGCATGCCGGCACCGGTGACGACGACGCCACCGACGACGGCCACGTCGAGCTGTTCGCGCTCGCGCGCCGAGCCGCTCACGGCGCGTCCCTCGTCAGCGGCGGCTCGAGCTCGGCGGCGGCGCCGTGCAGTGCCTGCTCGAAGCCGACCACCACCTCGGTCAGGTGCTCCATCATGTGCTCCTCGGCGGCATCGGGGTCGTGCGCGGCGATCGCCGCGACGATCTGCTCGTGGTGACGGCAACGGCGGTCCTCGTGGGCCGGGTCGGCGTCGTGCGACAGGCGTCCGACCGCCTCCTGCGTGTCGGAGAACATCGCGAACAGCGAGATCACGGCCTCGTTGTGGGAGGCCGCCGCGACGGCCTCGTGGAACGCCCAGCCGTGTTCCCAGTCGTCGTGGTCGGCCGCCTCCTGCGCGGCGACCAGCGCGAGCAGGTGCGCGATGTCGTCCTCCGTCGCGCGGATCGCGGCCAGCCGGGCCGCCTCGCGCTCGAGCCCCCGGCGGACGTAGACGAAGTCGATCACCTCGCGCAGGGTGCGCGGGTCGAGCGCCTGCGCGACACGCGCGCCGCTGGCGGTGCGCGCGTGCGAGTCGTCCAGCTCGCGCAGCCGCGCGACGCCCGCGGCGCTCAGCACGCGCCCGCGGTTGCTGTCGCGCGAGGTCAGCCCGCGGCGGTCGAGCTCGCGCAGCAGCCGGCCGACGGTCGCCTCGCTGATCTCGTGGCCGGCGTCGCGCAGCCCGGCGCAGATGCTGCCGGCGCCGATCGCGACATCGGTGTCGCGCAGCATCCGCAGGATCGCGCGCTCCAGCTCTTGCGCGGTCGCGCGCGGACTGTTGTCGGCGGTCGTCATCGTCGGTCCTCCCCTGAACGGCGCGTGTGCGGCTGCCAGGGTGCCAGAAGGCGCTCGGCGAGCGCAACCGCGCCGTACAGCGCCACGCCCATCGCAGTGATCACCAGCAGCGCGGCGAAGGCGCCGGCGAGGTCGAGCAGGCGCAGCCGCAGCAGCAGCCAGTCGCCGATCCCCTCCTTGCCCGCGCCGAAGTACTCGGCCACGAGCGCGGCGCTGACGCTGACCGCCGCGGTCGTCCGCAGGGCGGCGAACACGAACGGCGCCGACGCGGGAATCCGCGCCTTGCGCAGCACCGCCCCGCGCGAGGCGCTCAGCGAGGCGAGCAGGTCGAGCGCGCCGGCGTCGAGCGAGCGCAGGCCGATCAGCGCGTTGGAGAAGACCGGGAAGAAGCAGACGACCGCGACGACCGCGATCACCGAAGTCGCGCCGAAGCCGAAGATCAGCACCGAGACCGGCGCGAAGACCAGCAGCGGGACGGCGTTGGCGGCGACCGCGAGCGGCAGCAGCGCGTCGATCAGCGCCTTGCGGCTGCAGACCAGGCAGGCCAGCACGAAGCCCGCGACGCCGCCGACCGCGAAGCCTCCGAGCGCGCCCAGCGCGGTGCGCAGGCTGCGTTGCACGATCGGGCCGCGGTACTCGGCGAGCTGGTCGAGCAGGTCGAGCGGCCGCGCCACGATGTACGGCGGCACATCGAGCACGTAGGCCAGCAGCGACCACGCGCCGATCAGCAGCGCGAGCGGGACCAGCGCCAGCAGCACGGCACGGCCGACGCCGCGCCGGCGCGCCAGCGCGCGCCGGGCATGGCGCGCCTTGGCCCGCTCCAGCGATTGCTCCGCGACGACGCTCATGACGGCCGCCGACCCTTCAGCGCCCACCGCTCGCACAGCACCACGGCTGCCGACAGCAGCAGGCCCAGCAGCGCGCTGCCGAGCGCGGCGGCCCACAGGAAGTAGGCCGAGTCGGCACTGTTGCCGAAGTAGGAGAGCTGCAGCATCAGCACGCCCAGACCGTTGCGCGAAGCGCCGGTGAACTCGAGGATGATCCCTCCGATGACGCTCCACGTCGCGCCGATCCGCGCGCCCGCGAAGACGTACGGCAGCGCGGCCGGCCAGGCTGCCTTGCGCAGCAGCTGCCAGCGTCCGGCGCCGTAGCTGGCCATCAGGTCCGCCTTGCCGTCGTCGAGCGCCTGCAGCCCCTTCGCCGTGTTGACGATCACCGGGAAGCAGGTCACGTAGGCGGCCAGCAGGATCCGTGCCATGAACGCGTCGCGCACCATGATCGTCAGCAGCGGCGCGACCGCCACGACCGGCAGCATCGGGATCAGGATCAGGTACGGCGCGACCGCGATCCGCAGCAGCCGCGAGGCCCACAGCAGACAGGCGACCGCGATCCCGAGCGCGAGTCCGCCGACGAATCCGATCAGCGCGGTGAGCAGCGTCTGCGGGGCCGCTCTGGCGATCGCGCCGAAGTGGTCGGCGAACGCCGCGGCGACCGCGAACGGGCGTGGATACTGGACCGGCGAGAGCGGCTCGCGCGACGCGGCCGAGGCGAGCACGAGCGCCAGCTCGGCCGCCGCCACCAGGGCGAGCGCGACGAGCGCCGGCAGCAGCGGCCGGGCGAGGCGGACGCGGGCGGCCGTCATCCACCCACCCCCTCGACCGCCAGCGCGGCGATCTCGTCGTCGACCAGCTCGTCGGGCTCGACCGGGCGCGAGAGCCAGCCGGCGGCCGCGAGGATCGCGCTCCAGCGCCCGGCGGCGCCGCGATCGACCCGCGGGCTCGAGGACCACACCCGCTGCCCCCGATAGGCGCCGACGACCGCCTCGACCTCGGCCGCGGGGCGCGCCGGGAAGTGACGCTGCACGAGCTCGGCCAGCTCACCGGTCGGGCGGCCCTCGAGCCAGCGCTGGGCGCGGTGCAGCGCCCGCATCAGCGCGACCAGCTGAGGCCGTCGCGCATCGACCAGCTCCGGGGTCGCGTAGTAGACGCTCCACGGCAGCCTGCCGATGTCCTCGCGCCAGCAGGCGACCTGGTGCAGGCCCTCGTCCAGCAGCGCCGAACCCGCGTCGAGGTCGCCGATCTCCAGCAGCTCGCCGTAGCCCTCGCGGAACATCCGCAGCGACTCGTCGACGGGCAGCTGCGGGATCAGCCGCATCCGCTCCAGCGAGACGCCCTTGATGCGAAGCAGGTGGCGCAGCGCGAACCATGGCGACGGCGCGCCGCCGGTCGCGTGCAGGAAGATGCCGCCCTCCAGCGCGCTCCAGTCGAACAGCTCGCGCGGCTGGCGCGCGAACAGCAGCAGGTCGCACTGCTCGTTGACCTGGCCGAAGACGCGCATCGGCCGGCCGTCGAGCAGCCGCCGCATCGGCCGCCAGAGCCCGCCCAGCACGACGTCGAAGTCGCCGCGCTCCATCGCGACCGACAGGCCGGCGCGATCGCTGCCGCCGTCGTACTCCAGCGCGATCCCCTCGTCGGCGAAGAAGCCGAGCTGCTCGGCGGCGATCTGGGGCGCGTAGTAGGCGGCGTCGGCGACGCCGATCATCCGCATGGTCGAGGCCGTCGTGCTCACAGCGTCTCCACTTCGTTGCGGGGCGCGCTGCCGCCGCGCAGCGTCTCGCGCACCTCGTTGGCCAGCTCGAAGAAGCGCGGCAGCTCGCGCGTCTGCGGCGTACGCGGATACGGCAGGTCGATCGTCACGTCGCGCACGATCCGCCCCGGACGCGCCGTCATCACCAGCACGCGGCCGGAGAGGAAGACCGCCTCGGCGATCGAGTGGGTCACGAACACGACCGTCGCCCCGGCGTCGCCGGCGATCCGCAGCAGCTCGAGGTTCATCTGCTCGCGCGTCATCTCGTCGAGCGCGCCGAACGGCTCGTCCATGAACAGCAGCGCCGGTCTGAAACTGAGCGCGCGAGCGATCGCGACGCGCTGCTGCATCCCGCCCGACAGCTCCCAGGGGCGACGCGCGGCGAACGGCGCCAGCCCGACGCGCTCGAGCGCCTCGGCGGCGATCGCGCGCCGCTCGCGGCGCCCGACGCCGAGCAGCTCCAGCGGCAGCTCGACGTTCTCGCGCACCGTGCGCCAGTCGAACAGGTTCGCCTGCTGGAAGACCATCCCGTAGGACTTGGCGCGGCGCGCCTCGGCCGGCGTCAGGCCGTTCACGCGCGCCGCGCCGTCGCTCGGCGCGGTCAGTCCGGCGAGGATCCGCAGCAATGTCGTCTTGCCGCAGCCGGAAGGCCCCAGCAGCGACACGACCTCGCCTCTGCGCACGGAGAAGCTCGTGCGCGCGAGCGCGACCACGTCGCCGCCCGCGAACTCCTTGCGCAGGTCGCGGCAGTCGAGCACCGCCGCCTGCGCGTCCGGCAGCGAGGTGCCCGCCGCGCGCGCGTCGGCGCGCCGTCGCTTGACGCTCGTCAGCATCGCATCACGCCGCTCTCACCAGTCTGCCCTGTCTGAACTGCAGACCGTCCGCTCTGAGCGAGGCGACCGCCGCCTGCCAGATGTCGTGGCTGTAGGCGGCGTCGAGGTCCTGGTCCTTTCTCAGCACGCCGTATCTGCGACAGAGCGAGTACATGTCGTCGAGCACCGTCGGGTCCATGTAGCCGATCCCGTGCGTGAGCGTGGCGCCCTGCAGCACGAGGTCGTCGCGGATCACTCTCAGCTGCTCTCTCTGGTGCGCGAGGCTGACGGCGCCGTCGCCGGCGAGTCTGAAGACGACCTCGGAGGTCTCGTCGACGTTGTTGAAGGCGTAGTCCCAGCCGCGCAGACCGGCCTTCACGAGTCCGACGAGCGTCTCTCTCTTGTCCGGGTCGTCGAGGTTGTCCTGACTGGTGTAGTAGCCGTCCTCGAGGAAGTTGATGCCGTCGTCGCCGACCTTCCAGAACCACACGTCGCTCGGTCTGACGCCGGACTCGTAGACCTGCAGCAGCTCGCTGTAGACGCCGGCCGACGCGACGTCGACCTTTCTCTGCAGGAACACCTGCATGTTGACGCCCTGGTTGACGACGTCGACGTCGCTGGCCGGGTCGAGCCCGTGCAGCGAGAGGTCGGCGAAGTAGGGGAACTGCCCGCCGCCGAGGAAGGTGCTGAAGCTCTTGTCCTTCATTCTCTCGACGGAGTCGATCCCTCTGTCCTTGAAGGCGATGATGCCGGCGGTGCCGCGCTGGTGCAGCTGCGAGATGTTGACGACCGGCGCGCCCTGCTCGCGGTTGGCCAGCGCGGTCGACATGAATCCGATCGCGATGTCGGCGGCGCCTGTCGCGGCGTCGCGCTCGGGCTGGATGTCCGGGCCGCCGGGACGGATGTCGACGTCGAGGCCCGCGTCGGCGTAGAAGCCCTTCTCGCGGGCCATCAGCTCGCCGGCGAACTGGTTCTGCAGCACCCACTTGAGCTGGATCGAGGCCTTCTTCAGCGGTCTCGTGCCGGTGGTCGCACCGGTTCCCGTCGCGGCGGTGGTCGCCTCCTCCGAGCCGCAGGCGGCGAGCCCGCCGACGCCCAGGGCGCCGGCGACGAAGAGGCCGCTGGCGCGCAGGAAGGTCGCGCGGTCGATGGAGGAGTCGGAGCGATGATGCAGCACGGCGTTACCTCGTCATCTGTGGGGTCAGGGAAGTGACGGGACCGGCGACGCCGGCCAGCAACGGGGGGCTGTCGTCCCCCGCGGGGGACGGGTCCTGCGTGTGAATCAGGTACATCCCGCCCTCGATCAGGGCGATCCGCGCCCGCGGCGGGACGAAGATCGTCGTCGTCTCCTCCTCGACGATCAGCGGCCCGGCGGCGCTCGCGCCGACGGGGAAGGCGGCGCCGTCGTGGATCGGCACCGCGACCGGGCGCTGCGCCCCGCGCAGCAGCAGCTGGCGGTGGCCCGCCGCCGCCGGCGCGGTGGGCTCGGCGCTCGTCCGTCCCCCGCCGATCCGCACCGCGCCGGCAGAGTGTGCGGCGACGACGCTGAGCCGCAGCGACAGCAGCTCGGCGCGGTTGTCGGGCTCCGCGTAGGCATAGAGCTGGCGGTGACGCGCGTGGAAGGCCTCGGCGAGTGCGTCGAGCAGGCCGCCGTCCGGCGCGTCCGGCACCGGGACGTCGCAGTAGTGGACCTGGTCGACGTACTTCATCTCCGCGACCCGCTCCAGCCGCACGTCCGCGCCAGCCGGCAGCCCGAGCGCCTCGCGGCCCTCCAGCGCCATCTCCGCGAACAGCCGCTCGACGGTCGCCTGCTCCAGCGCGTCGAGCGCGCCCGGGCACGAGCGCACGACGTCGTAGCGCAGCTCGGCGAGCGTGTCGCCGAAGGCGCACAGCACGCCGGCGACCTTCGGCACGAGCACGTCGGCGATGCCGAGCTCCTGGCCCAGCAGGCCGCCGAAGGTCGGCCCGGCGGCGCCGCCGGCCAGCAGCGTGAAGTCGCGCGGGTCGTGTCCGCGCCCGACGGAGGCGATCTCGATGCCGTCGGCCATGCTGCGGATCGCCAGCTCGAGGATGCCCTGGGCCGCGTCGGCGACGGTCCCGCCGATCGCGGAGACGACGTCGCGCTCGATCGCCTGCGCGGCGAGCGCCGGATCGATCTCGAGGCGGCCGCCGAGCAGCGCCTCGCCGGAGAGGTAGCCGAGCGTCACGAGCGCGTCGGTGACCGTCGGGCGCTCGCCGCCGCGCCGATAGCAGGCCGGCCCGGGAAACGCCTCGGCGCTCTGCGGGCCGACCTGCAGCAGGCCGCGCGCGTCGATGTGCGCGATGCTGCCGCCGCCGGCGCCGATCGAGGTCACGTTGACCATCGGCAGCCCGACCCGATAGCGGTCGACGTCGACGTCGGAGACGACGTCGGGCCGACCGCCGTGGACGAGGCAGATGTCGAAGCTGGTGCCGCCCATGTCGACCGAGATCACGTCCTCGCTGCCGATCACGGCGGCGAAGTGCAGCGCGGCCGTCGGACCGGCGGCCGGACCGGAGCTGATCGCCGCGACCGGACGCCGCTCGAGCACCGCGCGCGTGGCGACCCCGCCGTTGGACTGCATGTAGAAGATCGACCCCGCGAAGCCGGCGTCGAGCAGACCCGACTCCAGGTCGGCCATGTACGCGCGCAGGCGCGGGCCGACGTAGGCGTTGAGCACGGTCGTGCTCGTGCGCGTGTACTCGCCGATTCGCGGCAGCGCTTCGACCGACGTCGACACGTATGCGCCGGGCAGCCGCGCGCGCAGCCGCTCGGCGATCCGCAGCTCGTGCTCGGGTCGGTTGAACGACCACAGGCAGCTGACGGCGACGGCCTCGACGCGCTCCTCGACGAGGCGGTCGATCAGCTGCTCCAGGCGCGCCTCGTCCAGCGGCTGCAGCACGGTGCCGTCGGCGAGCACGCGCTCGGGCACGCCGAGGCGCCGGGCGGCCGGCACCAGCGGCGTCGCCTGCGGATAGGCGAAGTCCCAGCGATGGCCGTCCTCCTTGTGGCCGAGGCGGATCTCGATCGCGTCCTCGTGGCCGGCCGTCGTCAGCAGCGCGGTGCGCGCGCCCCGCTGCTGGATCACGGTGTTGAGCGGAACGGTGGTGCCGTGGACGATCGTCTCGCAGCGGCGCAGGAAGTCCGCCGGCTCGAGGCCGGCCTTGGCCGCCAGACCCGCGAGCCCGGCGAGCATCGTCTGCGACGGCGCGTCCGGTCGCGACGGGACCTTGTGGATCGCGATCGCGCCGTCGGCGTCGATCGAGACGAGGTCGGTGAAGGTGCCGCCGGTGTCGACACCGACGCGGTAGCCGCTCACCGTGCGGCCTCCTCGCTCGCGTCCGACGGCGCCGCCGCCAGCGCGCGCAGCGCGATCGTCGCGGCGAGGTCCGGCTCGCCGCTGGCCGGATCGATCGCGACGCCGTACTCCGTGCGCGCCGCGGCGGCGGAGACCTTGCGGTTGCGGACGTCCTCGGCGACCAGCTCCGGCGGCCGCGCGAACGGGTCGCCGGCGCCGCCGCCGCCTGGGTTGCGGAAGCGGAAGCGCTCCCCCGGTCTGACGACGAGCGTGCGGTTGGTGCGCACCTCGTCGACCGCCTCGTCCTCGACGATGTGCCAGCCGCGCGCGAGCTTGGCGTCGGGCAGCACGGCGAAGGCGCCGTCCACGCTCGGCGGCCGATGGGCGAAGCCCTCCCCCCACACGATCACCGACATGTCGTGTCCGATCGGCTCGAACTCGGTCACCAGCCCGCAGCCGCCGCGAAAGGTGCCGGGACCGGCGGAGTCCTGCGCGATCGACAGCTCGTGGATGATCACCGGCGAGATGTGCTCGACCAGCTCCGTCTCGCCGGTCTGCTGCGCGCCGAGCGCGGCCTGCGCGCCGATCGCGTGCCACCCGTCGGCGACTCCCGCGAGCGCGCCCGCGCCGCCGATCACCGTCGACATGCGCAGGTCGACGTACGACTCGCCGCTGCGGGGGTCGACGCCGGCGATGTTCATCCCGCAGGTGTGGTTCCAGCCGGCCAGCGCACGCTCGGGCCGAGCCTGCGTGAACGCACCGCGGACCGCGTCGCAGATCGTCTCCTGCATCCCGCCGGTGCAGTTGACGTGCGGCGCGGGCTCGACCGCGTTGACCATCGTCCCGGGCGGGCCGAAGTCGACCTCCAGCGGCCGGTAGAGCCCCTCGTTGAAGGGCGGTTGCACCTGCGCGAACATCAGGAAGCCGGCGTAGATGCCCGACAGCGTGTTCGAGCGGTAGGAGTTCATGTAGAAGTCGATCTGCGGCGGTCCGCTGATGCGCACCGTCGCGCGATCGCCGCGGATCTCGACCTCGGCGGCGATCGTCTGGTCGCCGTGTCCGTGGCCCGGGTCCTCGGAGATCACGGCGTTGCGGTAGACGCCGTCGGGCAGCGCCCGCACGATCGTCCGCGTGTGCTCCTCCGCGAGCTCCAGCAGCCGCTCGATCGCCGCTCTGACGGTCGCGACGCCGAACTTCTCCAGCAGCGCGAGCAGCCGCTGCTCGCCGAGCCGCACGGCGCCCATCTGCGCGTTCATGTCGCCGGCCTGGTTGCGGCGGGAGCGAACGTTGAGGAGGATCATGTTGATCACGTCCTCGCGTCGCCGGCCGCGCTCGACGATCTTCAGCGGCGGGATCCGCAGCCCCTCGGCCCAGATCTCCTTCGCCTCGGCGTTGTAGCTGCCGGGCACGGGCCCGCCGGCGTCGATCACGTGGCCTTTGGAGACGGCCCAGAAGACCACTTCGCCCTCGAAGAAGACCGGCTTGTACATGCACATGTCGGCGATGTGGCTGCCGTCGTAGACGGGGTCGTTGTGGAACATCACGTCGCCGGGCGCGACGTCGTCGCCGAACCAGCCCGCGACCGCCTTCGTCGCGAGCACGAGGCTGCCGAGGTGCGTCGGCAGGTCCTCGCCCTGCAGGACCATGCGCGCGTCCCAGTCGAAGATCGCGTTGGAGTAGTCGCGGGCGACCGAGTAGACGGGTGAGCGCCCGGTGCGCTCCATCGTCAGCGTCATCGCCCGCTGCGTCGCCTGCAGCGCACCCTGCACGACGGACAGGGTCACCGGGTCGATCAGCTGCTGCTCAAGATCATCACTCATCGATGAGTAGTGATCCATACCGGCGACCCTGTCGCTTTGGACAGATGTCCAAAGCGCCGACATCTGGCATTCCTGAGCGCACCGGGAACGTCGTTGTTCACACGTGGCGTCGTGGCGCCGGGTGGCCGTCGTCGCGCGCCGTGAGGGGTGCGATCGCGCGTCGCGCTGCTGCCTTGTGACGGGCGCCGACATGCGCCCGCGCGCGTTTGTTGGGTGACCGACGCGCACCGGTGCGCTTGAGTCGGTCGGGCGTTCCGCCGATGCTTGCTGGGTGTCCGAGTCCGTCTCCGCAGTCACGCCTCACGCTGGCGCGCTCGACGTCGCTCTCGGCCCCGGAGGGTTACGACCTGCGTTCCAGCCGATCGTCGATCTGGGGACCGGTCGGCTGGTCGGCTACGAGGCGCTCGCGCGCGGGGCTCCGGGTGCGGCCCTGGTTCGTCCCGATCAGCTGTTCGCGGTGGCGCGTGCCGCTGGTCGTCTGGTCGAGCTCGATTGGGCCTGCCGGCTCGCCGCGCTCGAGTGCTCGCGCGGTCTCGAAGCGACCCTGTTCGTGAATGTCGAGCCTGAGGCGCTCGGCAGCGTGGCGCCGGCCGGGATGCGTGAGCGGGTCGGTGCGGCGCTGCGAGGCCGCGACATCGTCGTCGAGCTGACCGAGCGTGAGCTCGCGGCGCGTCCCGCCGAGCTGTTGGGGACCGTTGAGGGACTGCGCGCGCACGGGCTGGGCATCGCGGTCGACGACGTCGGCGCGCAGACGAGTTCGCTGGCGTTGCTGCCGCTGCTGGCGCCTGACGTCGTGAAACTCGACCTGCGACTTGTTCAGCAGCACCCGAGCCGCGAGCTGGCGGCGATCGTGAACGCCGTCCGTGCGCACCGCGAGCGCACCGGGGCGCAGGTGATCGCGGAGGGGATCGAGACCGAGGAGCATCGTGAGATCGCGCGCGCCGTCGGCGCGACGCTCGGGCAGGGATGGTTGTTCGGTCGGCCCGGGCCGCTGCCGGCGCAGCCGGTCGCCGGTCGTGTGCCGCGCGTCTGCGCGGCTCGTCCCGTGGCGGGCACGACGCCGTTCGAGGTGGTGCGCCGTCTTCGACCGGTCGAACGCTCGACCAAGCCACTGCTGTTGGCGATGACCGAGCAGCTCGAGGAGGCGGCCAAGGGCCTGGACCGGGACGTGGTCGTGATCTCCGCCTTCCAGACCGCGGAGCGCTTCACCGCCGGGACCGCTCGGCGCTACGCAGAGCTTGCCGCTCGTGCCGCGTTCGTCGGTGCTCTCGGTCTCGACCTGCCGGCCGAGCCCGTGCCCGGCGTGCGCGGCGGGCGGCTGTCGCCGTCGGACTGTCTTGCGGACGAGTGGAGCGTCGTCGTGATCGGCCACCACTTCGCCGGCGCTCTCGTCGCCCAGGACCTCGGCGACGAGGGTTCCGAGGCGCAGCGAAGGTTCGACTTCGCCGTCACCTACGATCGCGACCTCGTCGTCGCCGCCGCGGCGACCCTCCTGCGCCGGATCGCTCCGCTCGGCTGACCGCCGCGCGGGTCGAAGGTCGCTACCGTCACGTCCGTCCAGGAACGCGACTCGAGGAGCGATGCACGTGGCGATCGATCGATCGGAAGGCGAAGCGCTGTTCCGGCTGCTGGAGCAGCCGGAGACGGCGGCGGCGTTCTTCGAGCGCGTCGCGGACGACGTCAGATGGACGGTGATGGGCACCCATCCGATCTCCGGGACTTACACCGACAAGGCTCGCTTCGCCGCCGCGACCTTCGACCGCCTGAGAGCGGTCATGCGCGACGGCATCCATCTGACGCTGACGAGCCTCTTCGTCGACGGCGACACCGTGATCGCCGAGATGCGGGCGCGCTCGACGACGCTCGAGGGCGCCCCGTACGACAACACGCTCTGCTGGGTGTGCCGGATCGACGGCGACCGGATCGTCGAGGTGCGCGCCTATCTCGACTCGGCGATGGTCACCTGGACAGTCGAGCGCAACGAACCGCGCGATCGCACGGCCTGAGGGACGCGCCGCCGATCAGCGCCGCGCGACGTCGACGTCGACGCGATCGTCCCCCGCTCTTCCCCGCCAAGGCGCGCGTGGCGCTGCTGCCGCGTCGCAGCGGCACTGCCCCTCTGAACTCAAGGCGCTCGAAGCGCGCGGTCCGCCGGATCGGTTCTCTCGCCGACGGCGCGCTCGCCCGGTCGTCGCGACCTGCCATCGGGCCGCTCGCCGATTTCGACCGCCGCCGCGAGCAGCTCGCGCGAGTAGGCGTGTCGCGGCGCCTCGATCACCTCTGAGGTGGTGCCCTGCTCGACGACATGACCGGCGCTCATCACCAGGACCCGGTCGCTCAGGGACCGCACGACGCCGAGGTCGTGGGTGATGAAGACCATCGCGATGCCCTGGGCGCGCAAGACATCCAGGACATCGAGGACGGCAGCCTGGACGGACACGTCCAGCGCCGAGGTCACCTCGTCGCACAGCAGCACGCGCGGCTCGGAGGCCAGCGCGCGCGCGATCGCGACCCGCTGCTTCTCGCCCCCCGACAGCTCGGCCGGATAGCGATCGAGGGTTCGCGCCGAGATCCGCACCTGCTCCAGCAGCTCCCGGACCCGTCCCGCGCGCTCGGCGGCCGTGCCCGGCTCGTCACGGAGGACGAGCGGCCGCTCGATGCTCTGGCGCACTGTCTTGGAAGGGTTCAAAGAGCGATCCGGGTTCTGGACGATCATCTGCAGGCGCGCGAGCTGCCCCGCAGTCCGCCGGCGCAGCTCGGACGCGACCTGCTCGCCTTCGAGCCGGATCACGCCGGATTGAGCGGCGTGGAGGCCGACCACGCAGCGGCCGGTCGTCGTCTTCCCGCTGCCGCTGCCGCCAACGAGCGCGATGCACTCCCCCGCTCTCACCGTGAACGAGACGTCGTGCACGACCTCGACGTAGCCTGAGCCCGAGCCGAAGCCGGCGCGCAGACCCTCCACCTCGAGCACCGCCAGACCGTCGCGCGGAGGATGCTCGGCCTGCTGCAGGCCGACGCTCGTGCGCAGCTCAGAGGGCCGGTGGCAGCGAACGGATCCGCCGCCGTGCGCCGGCAGGGGCGGCGGCGACTCGACGGCGCAGCGCTCGACCGCCAGTGGGCATCGCGCCCGGAACGAGCAGCCGGACGGCCGCTCGTCCGGCTGCGCGGCAGCGCCGGGGATGCCCGCCAAGCGGCGCCGCGTGCGCACGCTCGGGGTCGAGTCGAGCAGAAGGCGGCTGTAAGGGTGCGATGGCGCGGAGAACACCTCGCGCGCATCACCCACCTCCACGATCGCGCCCGAGTACATGACTGCGACGCGATCGGCGAGCGCGTCGACCACCGCGAGGTCGTGGGTGATGTACACGAACGAGCTGGCCGCCGCCCGCAGCAGCTCCCGGATCAGCTCGATGATGCGAGCCTGCGTCGAGACGTCGAGACCCGTCGTCGGCTCGTCGAAGACGACCACCTGCGGCTCGCACATCAGCGCCATCGCGATCAGCACCCGCTGCTGCTGCCCTCCGGACAGCTCGAACGGATAGCGGTCCGCGACCGACTCGGGCAGGTGCACGCGCGCGAGCAGCTCCATCGCCCGGCGTCTCGCCTCGTCCGTCGCGACGCCGTGGACGACCGCGCTCTCGACCATCTGGCGGATGATCCGCCGCCGCGGACCGAGACCGGTCGACGGATCCTGCGGCACGTAGCTCACGAGCCGCCCGCGCGCGTCGCGCCGCTGACGTCTCGACATCGCGAGGATGTCACGACCGCCGATGACGACCTGCCCACCGGCGATCCTCGTTCCCCGCCGGGCGTGACCCAGCAGCGACATGCCGACGCTCGTCTTGCCGCACCCGGACTCGCCGACGAGCGCCATCAGCTCGCCCGGCATCACCTCGAAGCTCAGGTCCTCCACGATCGCGACGCCCTCGTCGCCCTCCACGCGCAGGTGCTCGACGGCAAGGCCGGCGGCGGGACTGGCGGTCATGCGTTCCCCTGCGATCGACCGAGGCTGCGTGAGACGGCCTCCGCGACCCCGGTGCCGGCAACGGTGAGCCCGGCGATCGCGAGGGCGGGCACGACGACCGCCCATGGCATGACGAGCAGCCCGCCTCGATTCTCGCTGACCATCAGACCCCAGTCGGCCGCCGGCGGAGCTTGACCGAGGCCGAGGAAGTTCAGCGAGGCGTAGAGGATCACCGTGTACGCGAGCCGCACGCCGAAGTCGGCGACGAGCGTCGGCCGGATGTTCGGAAGGACCTCGTGGAAGATCACTCTGGCGCCGGTCTCCCCGCGCATCACCGCCGCCTCGATGTACTCCGAGGTGACGATCTCCGCGGTCGCCCCCCGCACGATGCGGACGATCGGCGCGATCAGCACGATCGTGACCGCGAGACCGGCGACCAGCGGGCTCGTCCCCAGGCCGGCGACGATCAGCAGCGCCAAGACGACCGGCGGGATCGACAGCAGCACGTTGACGGCGCCGCCGGCGATCCGGTCCGGAAGGCCGCGGACGTATCCCATCAGCATGCCGATCGGCGCCGCGACGACATAGGCGAGCAGCGTCGAGCCCAGCGACACCGCGATCAGCAGCCGCCCGCCGCTGAGGAACCGGCTCAGCACGTCCCGACCGAGGTAGTCGGTCCCGAGCGGCGCCGGCCCGCTCGGCGGCGAGTACGGCGCGCCCAGCACCTCTGTGATCGGGTGCGGGGCCAGGAAGGGTCCGACCAACGCCACCAGGACGATGCCGACGAACGCGATCAGGCACATCAGTCCCCAGCCTCTGGCGACGGAGCGGCGAGCGCTGCGCCCTTCCGCGGCCGCGGAACGGGGCGGCTTCATCGTCCCGACGCCCGCCTCCGCGGGTGCCACGGGATCCGCGGGCGCCGTCATCTCGCCGCCGCCCGCAGTCTCGGGTTCAAGGCCATCTGCGCCAGGTCCGCGAGCAGGTTGGCGACGACGTAGACGGCGCTGATGATCACCGCGATCGCGCAGACGGTCGTGACGTCGCGGTTGGACACGGCGGTGACGAAGGCCATGCCCACTCCCGGGTACTGGAAGACCGTCTCGGTGACGACGATGCCGCCGGCGAGGAACGCGACGATCAGCGCCAGCACGTGGATGGTCGGACCGATCGTGTTCGGCAGCACGTGGCGCAGCAGCAGCCGCCAGCCGCCGACGCCCCGTAGCGCGGCCATCTCGATGTGGGGCGCCTGCAGGACGTCGATCGTCGCCGCGCGGATCATTCGCGTCACCTGCCCCACCGCGACGATCACGATCGTCGCGACCGGCAGGACGACGAGATCGAGCTGATCCAAGATCGGCCGGCTCGAGTCGATCAGCGAAACCGCCGGCAGCACACCCAGCCCGGTTCCGAACGCCGCCACGAGCAGGGTTCCGATGACGAACTCCGGCACCGCCATGAAGGCGAGCGTGACGACGTCCACCACCCGATCGGCGGGACGCCCGTGCGCCAGCGCGGCCAGTATCCCGAAGGTCGTGCCCAGCACCACCATGAACAGCAGCGCGAACGCGCTCAACACGCCGGTGTTGCGGAAGGCCGTTCCGAGCTCATCGCTGATCGGCCGCTGGCTCACCAGCGACCGACCGAGGTCCCCGCGCACCAAACCGCTCATCCAGTCGCCATAGCGGACGAGCACCGGGCGGTCCAGCCCGACCTCGTGCATGCGAGCCTGCAGCGCTTGCGGATCGGCGGCCTGGACCCCGAGCGCTCGCTGGGCCGCGTTGCCTGGCAGCAAGCTCACGCCGACGAACACGACGAGCGAGACCGCGGCGATCGTCAGGACGGCCACCGCGACCCGCGTCGCAACGGTGCGAAGGCCGGTGGCGAGACGCAGCATCACGTCGATTCAGGCGACCGACGTGCCGCGGAAGTCGAACATGCCGAACGAGTGCTGGATGCTCGTGCGCGTGCCAGACACCTTCGACGCGGTCGCGTCGATGAAGTTCGGGAAGTACGGGATGATGTAGCCGCCCTCCTCGTAGAGGATCGACTGCGCGTCGAGCATGTGCTGCTTGCGCTTCGCCTCGTCCCGCGTCCTGCGAGCGGCGGCGTAGGCGGAGGCCCATCTCGGGTTGTCCCAGTCGGTCTCGTCGAAGACCGCGCCGCTGACGAGCGTCGCGTCCCACTGCGGGCCGAGACGACGGGCCGTCCAGTATCCGACGAAGAACGGAGCCTTCGTGTACTGGTCGCCGAACGCGGCCGGCGTGACCTTGTTGATCTTCACCTTCACCCCGCCCTTGGCGGCTGAGGGTCCGTACAGCTCGCCGAGCTCGACGTGACCGGGAAACTGGTCTGCCAACAACAGCTCGACCTGCAGGTCGGACTGTCCCGCCTGCCGCAGCAGCGAGCGCGCCTGCTCAGGGTCATAGGCGCGCTGCGGGAGCTGCGAGGCATAATCGGGGTCGAACCAGCTGAAGAGGTCGTTACCCACGCGGGCCTTGCCGCTGAAGGCGGCCGACACGAGCTGCTCCCGATCGACCAGCAGGCGCAGCGCCTGACGGACGCGGACGTCGTCGAACGGAGCCTGGTTGGTCCGCATCGCCACTGAGGCTGCGCTGCCGGACGGCGTGTCGATCAGCTTGATGTTCTTGGTCGACGCCAGCGAGCTCGCGTTGGCGGCGGGCACAGTCGCGATCGCGTCGACCTGTCCGGAGATGAGCGCGTTGATCCGCGCCTGCGGATCGTTGAGCGAGAGGATCTCGATGCCCTCGAGGAGCGGCTGACCGCTGAGCCGGTAGTCGCCGAAGCGCTTGTAGGCGGCCCGCTCGCCCTGCGCCCAGGACACGAACTCGAACGGCCCGGTTCCGATCGGCTTGTCGAAGTCGGTGAACCCGTCCTGGATGATCGCGCCGTACACGGTGGCCAGCGTTCCCAGGAACAGGAAGTTCGGCGATCTGAGCGGCACCTTCACGGTGCGCGCATCCAACTTCTTCAGGCCGCGGAGGTCGATGTTCTTGTAGGCATCGCTCGAGTACGCCTTGGTCTCGACCGCGTAGCGCATCGAGTAGATCACGTCGTCGGCGGTGAGCGGTCTGCCGTTGTGCCACGTGGCGTCGACGAGCCGCAGCGTCCACTCGCTGGCGTCGGCGTTGGCCTCGTAGGAGTCCAGCAGCACGTTCGTGAGGTCCGTGCCCTCGAACCGCACCAACGGCTCGTACACCTGGTACGCACGGGCGTAGTCGCACGCCGAGTTGCCGACCCACGGATTCAGCGTCTCAGCACTCCCGCCGCCGAGCGCGCCGAGCCGCAGCGTTCCGCCGCCGCGCCCCGTACCAGCGGTCGCCGTCGTCGCGCCGGTGTCGGCGCCGCCGCTTGCGCCGCCGCAGCCAGCGAGGAGACCCGCGCCGGCGATGCCGGCTGCAAGCCCGATGGCGCTGCGCCGCGTCAGCGTGCGGTCGCCCATGTTGTGGTCGGCTCTACCAGTCATTCAAACCTCGTCCCGGAAGCGCGTGATCGGATGCTCAGTCGACCTCCAGCCCCGCGCCAAAGGTTCGATAGTTCGAAATCTATCACTGGAGGGTAACCGTGACAAGCCCCCTTTTCGCGCCACGCTGATCGAACACCACACCCAGCGCGAACTCTGATAGGAATCAGTCGCATAGAACTATGACTATCGAACGTTAGGACCGTCAATTGACTGCTTCGAGCACCCTCCCGGTCGGACAACTGCCGAGCCTCGGAGAGGTCCCAAACCGCATGTACGCGCAGGTGATCCGGCAGGATCGCTTCGGCGACCCGCGCACCGCCTTCCAGGTCGAACAGGTTGACGTCCCCGCTCCGGGCGCCGACGAGGTCCTCGTCGCCGTCATGGCGGCGGGCATCAATTACAACAACGTCTGGGCAGCTCGCGGCCTGCCGGTGGACGTGATCGGCCTGCGGCAGCGCGCCGGCGAGCCGCACGACTTCCACATCGGCGGCAGCGACGCGTCCGGCATCGTGTACGCCGTCGGTGACGAGGTGACGTCGGTCGCGGTCGGTGACGAGGTCGTCGTCCATCCGGGCTGCTGGGACCCGGCGGACGCCTGGGTGGCGGCGGGGCGAGACCCGATGCTCGCGCCGTCGGCACGCATCTGGGGTTACGACACCAATTTCGGGTCTTTCGCTCAGTTCACGTTGGCTCAGGAACACCAGATCCTGCCGAAGGCGCCCCACCTCACCTGGGAGGAGGCCGCCGCGTCGACGCTCGTGGGCACGACCGCCTACCGGATGCTCCACGGCTGGGCGGGCAACGAGCTGCACGAGGGAGACGGCGTCCTCGTCTGGGGCGGCTCCGGCGGCGTCGGGGTCCAGGCGATCCAGCTCGTCCGGGCCGCGGGCGCCACGGCCGTCGCCGTCGTGTCCGACGACGAGCGCGGGCGCTACGCAGTCGACCACGGCGCCGTCGGATACATCGACCGCACCGAGTTCTCGCACTGGGGAGTGGCCCCTCACTGGCAGGACGACACGCGGCAGACGGCGTGGCAGAAGGAGGCGCGAGCGTTCAAGCGACGCGTCCGCGACCTGCTCGGCCGCGATCCCGCGATCGTCGTCGAGCACCCCGGCGAGGCGACGCTCCCGACCAGCGCCTTCGTCTGCGCACGGGGCGGGATGGTCGTGATCTGCGCCGGCACGACCGGGTACAGCGCGACGCTGGACCTGCGTCACCAGTGGGTCATGCAGAAGCGGCTGCAGGGAGCTCACGGCACCAACGACGAGCAGGCCCGCGCGTACAACCGGCTCCTGCTGGAGCGGCGGATCGACCCAGCCGTCGGCGAGGTCCTGCCGTTCGAGGGGATCCCCGCGGCACATGCGGACATGGGCGCCGGCGTCGCTGTGTTCGGGAACCGCGTCGCACTCGTCGGCGCGCCGGAGCCGGGCCTCGGAGCGGCGTCGTAGCGGGGCGTCCGCGAGCCCGGCGCCGGGGTCTGCCCATCCACGAGCAGACCCCGGCGAGGCTCCTGCGAGGGCGCGGTGACCGCGTCGATCCGGCACTCCGCGCCCTCCCTTCAGCGCTCCAGCGCGATCGCGATCGGCCGCAACGGCGCAGCCGTCGCCCCGCGCAGCTTGAGCGGGAGCGCCACGAAGAGGAACTCGTGAACGCCCGCCTCCGACAGCTCGTCCAATGCCAGGTTCTCGATGATCGGGATGCCCCGCTCGTAGAGCAGGAAGGTGTGCACCGGCACCGCGTCATCCGGTTCAGGCGACGGCTGCAACTCCAGCGCGGCGTTGTCCGCCCCGATCGCGGCCGCCCCGCGTTCGGCGAGCCACTCGGCGCCGGCCCGCGTGAGACCGGGCTGGGCGCCGAGATAGAACGGCTGGCGCCAGTTGCGCATCCACCCTGTCCGCAGCAGGACCACGTCCCCCGCTTCGATCCCCACGCCGGCGCGGGCGAGCCCCGTCTCCAGCTCCTCCGGCCCGACGCCGCGGGTTCGCTCGAGCGTGCCGCCGGGCGCGAGGTCGACGAGCACTCCTCGCATCACCAGCGGCGGCAGGTGCTGTGCGCCGAGCTGTGCGACCTCGCGCGAGCCGAGCACGTCGTCGATCTCCACCCCGCCCCAGAACCTGCCGTCGCGACCGACGTGGTTGAGGCAGTCGATGTGGGTGCCGGCGTGCGTGGGCATCGTGAAGCAGTCGCTGAGGTAGGCGCGTCCGGCGCGCGCCCAGCCCTCCTGCGGCTGGTCGACCCTTCCGGCCGCCGGCGTCATCGTCATCCACCGCAGGAACGGCGGATCCCCGGACTCGCTCCAGGTCGGGATGCCCTCGGCCAGCTCGACGGCGAGGTCGAAGATCCCGCGGGAGAGGTCCGCCCGGCGCACGAGCGGCTGGACCGCGGACAGATCGACGTCCGCGAGCCGGCCGACGTGCCGGGCCCGGTCACCGCGGCCGTTCAACACGACGTCCCTTCGATCGGCTGCTTGATGGACAGCCCAATGCCGATGCTACGCTTTCAAATGTGTCCATCAATGCCCCCCACCTGAGCGGACGCGCGACGGCGTCCGTGGTCGAGCCGGAACCCACCGAGGAGGATTATCGTGTCCTCTTCGACGCGCTCCGCGAGCCGCTGCGCATCGACATGATCCGGCAGATCGGCAACGTCGACGAACTCCCGTGTACTGCCCTTGATGACAGTCTGCCGATCACCAGATCGACGATCTCTTATCATATTAAGGTGCTCAATCACGCGCACCTGATCGATGTCCGCAAGGAGGGGCGCAACTACCACTACAGCTTGCGTCGCGCCCATCTGGACCGGCTCGTTCCAGGCTTCCTCGAACGCATAACGACGGGTTGAGATTCGCGGCCTATTCATAGGCCGCGAACTGCTCCCGGCGCCATTTCAGCGCAGCGGCAAGACCACGCTCGCTCTTCATGCGATGGAAGTCGGCGTACTCCGGCGTCTGCGTGGAGTCGGCGATGACGCAGGCCTGCATCGCCGACCGCATCGCGGTGCCGAAGCCCATCGCCTCATAGGTCTCGTTGATCGCCCGCTTGTTCCATTGCAGCGTCGTCAGTGATACGCGGGCGATGCGCTTGGCCGTCTTCATCACCTCGGCATGCAGCGCGTCCTTCGGGAAGACCCTATTAACCAAGCCGACGCGCAGAGCGGCCGTCGCGTCGATCATGTCGCCGCTGTAGATCAGCTCACGGCTGATCGGCCCGATCACCCACGGCATCGCCAGCGTCGCGACGCCCGCAGAGAAGCGCGTCTCGATGACGGCGAACCTCGCGTCGTCTGAGCAGTAGCGGATGTCGCACATCTGCGCGAACTCCAGCCCTCCAGCCAGGCAGTAGCCGTCGATCATCGCAATCACCGGCTTGCTGCAGTTCCACGCGCAGTAGGTGAACCGCAGATCGCCGCGCAGGCGATCCGCATAGAAGTCGATCGACGGCACCTCTTCGTCGCCGACGAGGTCGTAACCGGAGGAGAACGCCTTGCCGCCCGCCCCGGTGACGACGACGACGCGCACGTCCTCGTCCGCGTCGGCAGCGGCCACCGCACGCTCGATCTCATCGCACAGCTCGAGGCTGAGCGCGTTCATCTTGTCCGGCCGGTTCAGGGTGATCAGCGCGGTCCGGTCGTCGGTCTCGTACAGCAGGTGCTGGTAACTCATCGGTTCTCTCCACTTTCGATTTCAGTCGCGCGCTCGACCACGATGTCGACCGCCACCGCCCCCTGCCCCTGCGGCAGGACCATGAGCGGATTGATCTCCATCGCGGAGATTCGGCCTTGCGCCGCGACGGCGAGTCGCGAGAAGCCGACGACGGCCGCGACGGCCGCGGCGACGTCGGCGCGCGGTGCGCCGCGTACGCCCTGCAGCAGCTTCCAGGCGGCAGTCTCACGCAGCATCTCCTCGGCCAGCTCCGGCCCGACCGGCCCGAGCCGGACCGCGACCTCGGCCGCGAGCTCGACGAGGACGCCGCCGGCGCCCACCACGAGCAGCACGCCGAAGACCGGGTCGACGCGCGCGCCGACGATCAGCTCCACGGCGGGCCCGACCATCCGCTGCACGACCAGGCCCGCGCCCTCGTGCCCGGCCACGCGACGGAGGATCTCCTGTCCGGCCTCCAGCACGGCATCGTGCGAGTCGAGGCCGAGCGCCACCGCGTCCAGCTCGGTCTTGTGCAGGAGCGTCGGAGCCGTGCCCTTCAAGACGACCGGGAAGCCGATGCGCGCCGCGGCAGCAGCCGCGGCCTCCGGCGTCGTCGCGGTCGCCATCGCCGGCACGGCCAGTCCGGCCTGCGCGAGCACGGCGAAGCGCTCTGCGTCCGTCGCGGACCACAGACGCTCGACGCCCGCGAGATCCCGGCGAGCCGTCTCGGCGGGCGCGACGGATCTCCGGCCCCTCGCCCACGTGGCCAGCGCCGCCACCGCCGGCGCCATCCCGTTGAGGACCGCCGTCCCGGCTCGCTCGAGCGCCAGCACGCTCTCGTCCAGGCCGCTGCCCGCGACGTTGTTGACGAGCACCAGAGCGGCGTCGGTGCGTCGTGCCGTGTCAGCGAAGGTCGCTACGACCCCACGCGCGAAGTCGTTGTCGATCTGCATCGTCGGCGGCATGTCGAAGAAGGCCGCGACCGTCCCGATCTCGGGATCGGCGACCAGCGCGTCGACGATGCCGCTGAATCCGTCGAGGTCGAATCCCAGTCCGAAGACGTCGAGCGGGTTGTTGAGCGACGTCACCGCCGAGACGATCGGCGTCAGCGCCGCCTCGGTCCGCTCACTGAACTGCGGCAGGTCCAGCGCTGCCGCTTCGCCAAGGTCGGCGAGCAGGCCGGCCTGCCCGCCCGAGAGCGTCATGCCGACTGCGGACGGTCGGCGCGGACCGGCGGGGAAGCGCTTGAACAGCGTCGCCAGTGCGATCAGCTCGTCGACGTCCCGAGCCTGGGCCACGCCCCAGCGGTCCAGGAAGGCGTCGCATGCGGCTGCGTCGCCGGCCAGCGCACCGGTGTGCGCCGCGACCATCGCCGTGCCGCGCTGTGAGCGACCGACCTTGAGCGCGACCACGGGAACGCCGAGCTCGCTCGCGCGCGCGAGCGAGCGAGCGACGTGGCGCGGGTCGCGGATCGTCTCGATGAACAGCACGACCAGGTCGACGTCCCCATCGTCCAGCACCGCGTCGAGATAGTGCCCAAGCCCGAGGACCGCTTCGTTGCCCGCCGTGATCACGTGCGACAGGCCGCGCGGGCCGAGCGCCTGCGCCAGCGCCAGCGAGGAGGAGCCGCTGTGCGTGACGATCGCCGTGCGTCCCTCGACCGCGGCGGGCGGCAGCGGCGCCGCCCACAGCGCGGCGTGACTGCGATAGCTGATCAGGCCCAGGTTGTTGGGTCCGCACACCGCCATCCCAGCCGCGCGCGCAGCGTCGACGACGCGCCGCTGGAGGGCCGCGCCCTCCGCGCCGGCGTCCGCGTAACCGCCGCCGTTGACGAACGCGGCGCTGACGCCGAGCGCGGCCGCTTGCTCGATCAGCTCCGGCCCGGCGCTGGCCGGCACGGCGAGGAACGCGCAGTCGGGCACCTCCGGCAGATCCGCCAGCGACGGGTGACACGCCAGGCCGCAGACCTCGCGGTAGCGCGGGTTGACCGGGTACAGCGAGCCGTCGAAGCCGAATGCGCGGAGGTTCTCGACGACGACGGTGCCGAGCGCGTCGGTCCGTTCCGACGCGCCGACGACGGCGACCGAGCGCGGCGCCAGCAGCGCCCGCGCTGCGACGGGCGTCAGTTCGTCCACGACTTCGTCGCGGACCATCACTCCTCCGGCGGCCAGGCCGGGGGACGCGTCGCGGTGTCGAGCACCGTCACGCCGATCGGATGCACCGGCACGAGCGGTCCCGACTCGCTCCACGACTCGCGCAGGCCGTCCGACCCGGAGCCGTTGGGGCAGAGCGACACCGAGACGACGAGGTCGATCTCAGCGTAGAACTCGATGTGGTCCCCGCGCCGCGCGTCGCTCTCCTCGACCATCGCGGAGCCGGTGTATGGGTCGTACGCGCCCTTCTGGAACAGGTTCACGTTGTCGTGGATCGCGTGCTGGCTGAGGCCCAGCATCGCGTAGCCGTAGCGGAGGTTGTCGTAGCACGGCCGATGGTGGACGCCGGCGTGCAGATGCCAGAGGTGCGGGTTGCAGTGCGCGCCGTAGGCGAAGTGGTCGCGCGTGCCGCGCACGTTCTCCTGGACGCGCACCGAGTCGGCGATGCAGGTCGCGATCGGCCGGCTGCGCGGCGGCGTGCCCCAGAGTCGGATGCCGCGCGTGATCTTGCCGCCCTCGATCGTCATCTGCGCGCCGCTGAAGAAGTGCTCGGTCGGGTCGTCGGCGTTGGCCATGCACACGTCGAGGATCTGCGGCGCCTCCAGCATGGTGAGTCGGAACGCCTGCCCCGCCGCCACACGGAAGCCGTAGCCGGTGTGGTCGGTCACCGTCTCGCTGACGACCGTGAACTGGTCGCGCGATCCGATCAGGCGGTCGTAGAACGGCTGATCGATCGGATAGGTCGCGCGCGTGAGGGTCGAGCCGTCGGCAGCGCTCATGCGGTGGTCTCCTTGCCTTCGCGGCGGACGCGATAGTCGATCCCGGCCGTCGTCACCGGCTCGCGGCTGCGCACCCCGTGCTCGTCGAGGTAGAGCGACAGGTCGGGATACGAGAGCCCGGGGTACGGCCATGGCAGCGGGGCGGCCAGGCGCTCCCCGACGTGCACGTCGACGCGGCGCGGGGCGGGCAGCCCCGGCGTCGAGGCGGGCCGCGCTCCGTCGATGTACGGGCTCAGCGCCAGCGCGACCGTGAGGTCGATCTCCGCGAACAGCGTCACGCGGTCGCCCGCGACCGCATCCGAGGGCAGGATCTCGACCCGCATCGGACGCACGTCGACGGTCGCCTTCTGGAAGAGGCAGAGGTTCTCCAGCAACAGCGACGGGGACGCCCCGCGCGCCGAGAGCTGCTCGGCCAACTGCTGCCAGGTGGTGCGCACGCTCTCGTCTCCGCCGCCGAAGCGCCAGTCCGCCGGCGTCCCCGACCCGCCGAAGTAGAGGTGGTGCTGCCCGAACGGCCCGCGCGGGTCCGCGCAGACCGTGTCCTCCAAGAAGGTGAGCATCGGGCGATTGCGCGCCATCGTGCTCCAGATGCGATTGCCCACAGTCGGGAAGAGCCCGTCGCGCAGCACCGACATGTGCCACATCCGCTCGTCGGGATCGTGCGGATTGAACGCGAACAGGTTCACGATCTGCGGTCCCTCGACGAGCTCGATCGTGATCGTCTCCCCGGCTCGCAGGTCGACCGTCGCGCCCGACAGGTCGTCGAGCGTGACGGTCGAGCTGCGCGAAGCCGTCGCCAGCGCGGCGATCAGCTCGTCGTAGAAGCTCCGGTCCAGCGGCGTCGGCACGAGGTGCGGTGACGCCGCAAGCAGGTCGCTGTGGTCGGCCTGCGACGGCGCTCGACCGGCGGGGCTGTGCTGTTGGTTGCTCACGAAGCTCGCTTTCGTCGCCGAGGACCGGGGCCGCGCTAACCGACCGTGACGCCGTCGTTGGGGTACGGGCCGACCGCGATGCGCTCGTCGTGGATCGGGGTGTGGTTGAACCCGGGCAGGATGCTGTGCCCCGCGTCGACGACCAGTTCGGTGCCGGTGATGTGCTGGGACTCGGCAGACGCGAAGAACAGCGCCGCGTCGGCGATCGCGGCGGCCGGCAGCGCTGCGCGGCCGCGCAGGACATGCCAGTTGCGCGTGGCCGCCACGTAGTCCTCGGTCGTCGCATCCGAGCGCCCGAAGACCCACTCGCGCGTCGCCGGGTTGTCGCCCATCTTGTCGTGCACGACGCTGGGAAGGATCGCGTTGACGCGGATGTTGTGCGGGCCCAGCTCGAAGGCGAAGCTGCGCATCAGCCCGATCACGCCGTGCTTGGCGGCGGCGTAGTGCGCGAGGTCCGGACCGGTCTCCTTGCCCATCACCGAAGAGGTCAGGATCGCCGCGCCCTCGCCGCGCTCGATCATGTGCGGCGCGACGGCCTTGACCGTGTGCCAGACGCCCGTGAGGTTGGTGTCGATGACCTCCTGCCACATCTCCTCGGGCATCTCCCAGAACGGCAGGAAGCTGTGGACGCCGGCGCTCGCGCAGACGATGTCGATGTGACCCAGCTCGTCGATGCCTCTTTCGACCACGCGATCCAGCTGCTCCTGGCTGCGGACGTCGGCGACCTCCGCCACGCAGCGACGCCCGAGCGCTTCGACGCGGCTGCGCGTCTCGGCCAGATCCGCGCTGGTGGAGAGCGGATACGGCACGGTCTCGGCGTCGCTGCAGATGTCGCAGATGACGACGTCGGCGCCCTCGGACGCGAACTTCAGCGCCATCGCGCGACCCTGACCGCGCGCGCCGCCGGTGATGAACGCAACGTTGCCCTTCAAACGATCCATGAGATCTCCGATGTCTTGGCTGGGGATGGAATGCGAACTGGCTCAGGCCGCGCCGACGAGCTCACGGACGGCTGCGGCCACCGCGTCCGGACCTGGAAGCGAAGCGGCTTCGAGCACGCGGCTGTACGGGATCGGGCGATCGGCCCGCGCGAGGCGGCGCGGCGGCGCCTTCAACGCGACCGCTCCGCTCTCGACGACGCGGGCGACGATCTCCCCGCTGGCACCGAAGCTGCGGTAGTCCTCGTCGAGCACCAGCAGGCGCCCGGTCTTGGCGACCGACTCGAGGATGGCGTCGGTGTCGAGCGGCACGAGGGTGCGCGGATCGAGCACCTCGGCCTCGATGCCCTCCTCGGCGAGGACGTCCGCGGCGAGCACCGCCGTGTGCGTCATCAACGAGAACGCCACGATCGTCACGTCGCTGCCGCGGCGGCGGACCGCCGCTCTGCCGAACTCGACTTCGTACGGCTCGCGCGCGACCGCCGGGTTGCGCAGCGCGTCGTCGGGGTCCCCGGGCAGCCCGCTCTCGCCGAGCAGCGCGCGATGGACCATGTAGAGAACCGGGTCGTCGTCCCGGATCGCCGAGATCAGCATGCCCTTGGCGTCGTGGGAGGTCGCCGGCAGCGCGACCTTCAGCCCGGGGATGTGCGCGAACATGCCGTGCAGCGTCTGGCCGTGGGTGGCTCCCTGTCGCAGCGGGTTGCCGGCCGAGGTGATGAGCGTCAGCGGGACTCGCCGCGTTCCCGCCGAGGAGTAATGGACCTTGGCGACGTAGTTGGCGATCTGGTCCATCGCGACGCCGAAGAAGTCCACGATCATCAGTTCGGCGATCGGTCGCATCCCCGCGACGGCCGCGCCCGCGGCGGCGCCGATGAAGCCGGCTTCGGAGATCGGCGTGTCGCGCACGCGCGCGGCGCCGAAGCGCTCGCGCAGGCCCGCGTACTGACCGTAGATGCCGCCGAACCCGACGACGTCCTCGCCCAACAGCATCGTGCGTTCGTCACGCTCCATCTCGGCGAGCATCGCCTCCCGGATCGCCTCGACCTGCGTGATCGCCCGGGCCGCGACAGACGCGGGGCCGCCGACCCCGCTCATCGGGCGCTCCCGGCAGCGACCGGCGAGCGCGACTCGACGAACACGTGACGAGCTGCGTCCTGCACCGGCGGATAAGGACTGTCGCGCGCGAACGCGAACGCGTCGGCGATCTCGGCGTCGACCGCATCCTGGATCGCGTGCCGGCGCTGCTCGTCCAAGGCGCCCGCGTCCAGAAGCTCGCGCTCGAAGCGCATGAGCGCGTCGCGCTGACGAACCGCGTCGAGCTCAGCCGCGTCGCGATACTGCTGCCTGTCGCCCTCGAAGCCGCCGCGGATCCGATCGGTCTCGACCTCGAGCAACGTCGGACCCTCGCCCGCACGCGCGCGTGAGATCGCTGCCGCGGCCGCCGCCGAGATCGCCATCGGGTCGTTGCCGGCGACGTGCACGCCGGGCAGTCCGTAGCCGACGGCGCGCTCGGCGATCCGCGGCACGGCGGCGCTGGACGCCACCGGGACGCTGAGCGCGTAGCCGTTGTTCTCCACCACGAAGACCACCGGCAGCTTCCACAGGCTCGCGAGGTTGAGCGCCTCGTGGAAGGTGCCCTGGTTGGAGGCGCCCTCGCCGAGGCACACCATCGCCACCGCGTCGCGGCCCTGCGTCTGCGCCGCGAGCGCGTGGCCGGCGGCGACGGGCAGCAGCTGAGCCATGATCACCGAGGTCTCGAAGTTGACGGTCGTGTCGTGCAGGCTGAAGTCGCCGCCCTTGCCGCGGTTGGTGCCGTCGACCCGGCCGAACAGCTCGGCGACCAGCCGCCGCAGCGAGACGCCTTTGGCCAGCGCCACGTGGTGCGAGCGGTGCGTCGAGCCGAGGTAGTCGTCGGCGCGCAGGTGCAGGATCCCGGCCGCGACCGGCTCCTGGCCGACCGCGCTCTCGAGATTGCCCTGCAGCTCGGCCTCCGCGCTGGCGATCGGGTCGTCGAAGACGCGCAGGCGATCGCCGCCCGCCGCGGCGATGCGGCGGCGCATGTCCTGAAAGAGGTCGGCCAGCGCCAGCTCAAAGCGGCGGATGCGGACCATGCACGCATAGACCTCCAGACTGAAATCGCCATCCGACACACCTTCGGGGCGATCGGCGAGCGTCTGCCCCGGCGGTTGCGTACTTCGATCTCTACTCAACGCTGGCGTCCTCGTCCGAGCTACTAATAACGTTCTTAGTACACAATGTTAACCATCCGGTGACGAGCTTTCAAGGGCGATTTCAGACAGTCGGCGGGGGGACGCGGGTCGTGCGGGCCGCCTCCCGCTCAGCTCGCATCCGCGGGAGGCGGCCCGCACGACCCGCGCACGGCGAGGTGCGCGTCGAGCACGATCCGGCGGGGCCCCGTGGGGCCCCTGCCCGCGATCCGATCCAGCAGCAGCCGCATGCCGATCGCCCCCTGCTCGCTGCGCGGTCGCTCGACCGTCGTCGGCGCGGGGTGCATCAGCTCAGACCAATCGATCGGATCGAAGCCGATGAAGGCGACGTCGCCCGGGATCCTGACCTTCAGGTCGTGCATGTACTTGAGCGCACCGAGCGACATCATGTTGTTGACGGAGAAGATCGCCGTCGCCGGCCGATCGCGGGAGAGCAGACGCGCGGCGGCCTGGTAGCCGGACGCAGCGCTGAAGTCGCCGTACTCGACGTACGACTCGTCGAGCTCCAGGCCCGCCGCGTCCAGCGCGCTGACGAATCCGTCGTGACGTTGCTTGCCCGGCGACGTGGTCATCGGGCCTCCGATGATGCCGATCCGCTTGTGCCCCAGCTGCAGCAGGTAATCGCCGGCCAGGCGCGCGCCCCCGAAGTCGTCCACCACGACGACGTCGAATGGATGCGGATGACCGATCGGCTCGAACTCCAGCAGCACGGTCGGCTGACCGGTCGCGCGCAGCGCCTCGACCACCTCGGGCTCGGAGGCCGCTGCGCAGATGAAGCCGTCGATGCGGCTGCCGAGGTCGGCGATCGTCTCGGGCAGGCGTTCGCTGGATCCGGCGAGGTAGAGCTTGTACTCGCTGGTGCCGCCGACCGACTGGATGCCGCGCACCACCGATGCGAGATACGGATTGGTGATGTCCGCGACGACGACCCCGATCGCGTGCGTCACACGCGAGCGCAATCCGCGCGCGATCTCGTTGGGCCGGTAGTTGAGCTGCTCGATCGCGGCTGCGATCTCATCCGGTCGTCGGACCGGGAGTCTGCGGACGTAGCGTGACACCGTGGAGACGGAGACACCGGCGAGGCGGGCGACGTCGCCGAGTCTCGGGATGCCGTCGTTGCCGGCGGTCGGCGCGGTCACCCGCCCACCTCCTCGGGGATGTCGTACCAGCGCTTGCGCTCTCCGATGCGGGCGCGCAGCCTGAATCTGCGTGTTCGCGGCGCGGCCTCCACGGCCTCCAGGATGCGGTCGGCCCGCGGCCGCACCGCCGGCGCTGTCGCGGCGACCGTCTCCAGGGAGTTCGTGAAGGTGCGCCACAGCCCCCAGTCGTTGCCGAGCAGGCGACCGAGGTAGTCGACGTTCACCACATCGCCCTCCGTGCTCCCGCACTCGTGCGCCGTCAGCAGCAGGGCGACGTCCTGGGCGTCCTTCTCGTTGAGCTCCACGACCTGCAGCTTGGTCAGCAGCAGGTCGGTGACGGTGATCGTCGGGGTGTCCAGTTCGATGCGCTCGACGAGCGGGATCTCGTGGCACATCTCGAAGCGGTCGACGAAGACGTCGAGCTTCCCCGCGGGCCCGTGGAAGACCAGCCGTCGGTCGCCGTTGAGCGCGTTGAACTGGCGCTCGCCCTCGAACCCGTGCGCCTCCAGCACCTGCGTCAGCGTCTTCGTGGAGCGGCGCGCCGCGATCAGGTCGAGATCGCTGAACGCGCGATGCGGCGCATCGCCGCGGCCGCTGTGCAGCGCGATCGCTGCGCCGCCGATGAGGCGCACCGCGGCCCCGGCGGCGCGGCAGCTCTCGACGATCTCCACACCCTCGGCCACCTGGGCCGCAGCATCAGCCATGACGCACCGCCTCGCACGCCGGTGGCCCTGTCATCCCTGCGTCAGCTGCCATCGCAGCACCTCCCCCTGTCGGTCGATCTCGATGATGGCTCCGCGCAGCGCGCCGACCGGATAGTCGGAACCGGGGTTCACGCACAGCGTCCGTCCGAGCTGGTCGCCCGCGGCGCATTCGTGCACGTGGCCGTGCAGGCCGACGGCAGGCTGCCAGCGCTCGATCACCTCGCGCGTGCCGCTCGAGCCGACCGGCCCCAGCTCCACGCCGCCGTCACCGCCGACGATCGGCCGCATCAGCTCGTCCAGCAGCGGAGCCCGGTCGAGCTTGGTGTCGTGCGGCGGGCAGTGCACGTTGAGGACCACCCGCCGCGGGTCGGCGACTTCTCTCAGCCGCTCCTCCAGGCGACGGGTGATCTCCGTCTCCGTGAGTTCGCGAGGCGTTCTCCATGGCGTCGGGTTCGAGTAGCCGAGCGAGACGAGTTGGCAGCCGTCGGGCAGCGCATGGATGCCGTCCTCCGCGTATCGGATCGCGTCGGCCTCGCGCAGCACCTCCTCGAACACCGTGTAGTCGTCGTTGCCGAGCATCATGTAGGCGGGGTAGCCGTCCGGCAGCCGCTCGGCCGCGAGCTCGGTCCAGCGTCTCAGGCTGTCGCGCATCGCGGCCTCGAAGCGCGTCTTCAGCAGCTCGGGATCCGCGTCCATCGCCGCCTGTTCGTCGGCCTGGACGACGAGGTCGTACAGACCCATCATCCGAATCTTGCGCTGCAGCTCGGCGAGCTCGCCTGCCGTGCTCGCCGTTTCGCTGACGCCGCGCACGACGGCCGTCCAGCTGGAGCCGTGGTCGATGATCGGCACCAGCCCCTTGCCGGTGACGTCCCCGCCGAGGATCAGCACATCGGCCTCGTACGCCTCGCGCGCGTTCAGCCACTTGCGGAAGCACTGCTCCGACCCGTGCACGTCGGTCGCGAAGAAGATGCGCATGCCGCGCTCGCGGCGTCGCTTGAAGAGGGTCATTCGGGCGGCAGCTCCCGTCCGACGAGCGCGAGGTCGACGCCCCGGCTCTTGTTGATCGCATAGGCGATCGGATAGAACACCAGCGAGATGGTCAGCACGATGGCGGTGGCGATGAAACCAGTCGAGTTGTTCACGCCGAGCGCATCCTGCGAGACCAGAGAGTAGAACACGAACAGGTAGACGGCGAGCGCGAAGCCGCCGACGAGCGTGATCGCCGGCAGGCCCGCGATCTTGCCGCGCACTGCCGAGGACGCGTACAGCGAGCGGCGCCGGAACGGGAACGCGATCGCCGCGATCGCCGTGACGATGAACGAGATCGTCGTGCCCAGGATGATCGCTCCGAACGCCGCGCTGAAGGTCGGGCTCCCCCACACGAGAAAGATCAGGTAGAGGATCGAGACGACCGTCACGATGATCGGCGTGACCACCGGCGTGCCCGTTCGCGGGCTGACCTCCGCGACCTTCTCCGGCAGCATCCGGTCGAACGACCACGCGAACAGGTTGCGGGTCGCGAACAGCGCCGTCGCCAGGATCGTGGAGATCGGCGCGGCGAAGTAGGCGATCGCGAGGATCGTCAGGACGATCTTGGAGTGCGTCACGAGCGTGACGAAGTAGAAGAACGACGCCCCCTGGCCGAGCGTGTAGCCGGGGTCGCCGCTCCCGCTCAGATGCGAGGCCGAGCCGATGAACTCGAAGCCGATCACGCGGCTGCAGAGAGCGAAGGCCACGATCACCATCGCGCCCACCAAGAGCGAGGCTATGAGCGGGCCCAGGATGCCCGTCCGACGCGGCGTGCGCACCTCCCCGCCCGTGTAGGCGCCCGCCACCGTGTAGGCGAGCGCCAGGTAGAGCGGCGGGATCGCCAGCAGCGACGCCCACAACGAGTAGTCGCCGCTCCCGAATCCGGCCGCTTGACCGGCCGCGACGATCGCGTCATAGCTTCCCCCCGCCTGGGCCACGCCGGAGACGAAGTCGCCGCGATCGGAGAACAGCAGCGCCAGGATGGCCACGAGCAGACCGGCCACGGTGACGAAGAAGAAGACGGCGTTCACCTTCATCGCTCGTCGCATCGAGACGGTGGCGGCGAGCAGGCCCGCGCCCAGCAGCACCGCCACGCCGATCGCGAAGGTCCAGCCCTTCTGCGAGATCGTGACCGACCAGCCGGCGATCGTGTCCGAGCCGAAGGCCGTGCCGAGCGTCGCGAAGGCGGTCGGCAGGGCGTCCTGCGCGACGAGGAAGGCGAGGAAGCCGTTCGCGAGCACGAACCAAGTGGTCGCGTTGGCGTTGACCGCGAGACCGACCCACGGGTGGAACGTCCGACCAACCCACACGTAGTCGCCACCGGACCGCGGGATCGCCGCTGTGAAGACGCCGTACAGGAGCACTGGAAAGAGGCACAGGACGCACGCGATGACCGCCGTGACCAGCGGGTTGGCGTCGCTGAAAGCGCCCGCGATCTGGGTCAGCGCGAGCACCGACCACATCACTCCGACCGTCGTGACGTTGAAGAAGACGCTCGACCGCAGCGAGATCGAGCGGACCAGACCCGTGGCCTTGCGCTCGTACAGGCTCGGAGCGGGCCCGTCGGCGGGGTCTGCTGGTGACACGTGGCTACTCACGATTCACTTCCTTCGTGGTCGCGGCGCGGTGCGCCGTCGTGACAGGCCGGGACGTGCGGGAGATGTCGGTCGGCGGCCATCGCAGCGGGGTGCTGCCGGTGTCGAGGATCGAGACGCGGATCGGGTGGACCGGGACGGTCGGCCCGCTTTCGCTCCAGGAACCGCGCAGCGCGTCCGAGCCGGCGCCGTTGGGGCACAGCGACACCGACACGATCAGGTCGATCTCGGCGAAGAACTCGATGTGGTCGCCGCGCACCGAGTCGCTCTCCTCGACCAGGTGGGCGCCGGTCCAGGGGTCGTACGCGCCCTTCTGGAAGAGGTTGACGTTGTCGTGGACCGCGTACTGGTCGAGACCCATCTGCGCAAAGCCGTAGCGGAGGTTGTCGTAGCAGGGCCGGTGGTGCACCCCGGCGTACAGGTGCCAGAGGTGCGCGTTGCAGTGCGCGCCGTAGGCGTAATGGTCGCGCGTTGCGCGCGGGTTCTCGCGCGGACGGACGGTGTCGGCGATGCAGGTCGCCAGCGGCCGGCTGCGCGGCGGCGTGCCCCACAGCCGGATGCCGCGTGTGACCTTGCCGCCCTCGTTGGACATCTGCGCGGCGCTGAAGAAGCGCTCGCGCGGATCGTCGCCGTTGACCATGCAGACGTCGAGGATCTGCGCGCCCTCCAGCAGCGTCAGGCGCCACGCCTGCCCCGCCCGCACGCGGAAGCCGTAGCCCGTCTCCTCGGTGTCGTGCTCGCTGACCAGCGCGAACGAGGACCGGCGCCGGTAGAGGTCGTCATAGAAGGCGGAGTCGAAGGGGTATTCGGCCCGCTCGAGCACCGCTTCGCCGATGGTCACGCGTGCTCCTTCTCGGTCGGGTTCAGGCGATAGTCGATTCCCGGCGTCGGGACGACCTCGCGGGTGCGCACGCCGCGCTCGTCGAGGTAGCGCGAGAGGTCGGGATAGGAGATGTCGGGGTGGGGCCAACCGAGCGGCTCGGCGATTCTGCCTCCCACGCGGATCGCGACCGGCCGGGGCTGCGGGAGGCCGGGCGCCGAAGCCGGTCGCGTGCCGTCGACGTAGGGACTCAGCGCCAGCAGGACGACGAGGTCGATCTCCGCGAACAGCGTGACCACGTCGCCGGCCCGAGCATCCGAGGGCAGGATCTGGACGCGCTGGGCGTTGCGCTCGATCGTCGACTTCTGGAACAGGCAGACGTGCTCGATCAGGATCGATGGGTCCAGGCCGCGGTCCTCCAGCGCACCGGCGAACTGCTCCCATGTCGTCCGCACGCCGTCGGGTCCACCGGCGAAGCGCCATTCGGCCGGCGTGCCCGAGCCGCCGAAGTAGATGTGGTGCTGGCCGAACGGGCCGCGCGGATCGGTCACGACCGTGTCCCGCAGCACGGTCAGCAGCGGGCGCGACCGCGCCATCGTCCCGTAGATTCGCGTCAGCCTGCGCATCCAGAGGCCCTCGCGCAGAACCGTCTGGTGCCAGATGCGCTCATCGGGGTCGGCGCGGTTGAAGGCGAACATGTTCACGATCTGCGGGCCTTCGAGCAGCTCGATCGAGATCGTCTCGCCCGCGGCGACCTCGATCGCGGCGCCGCTGAGATCGTCGAGCGTGGTCTGCCAGCGAGTCGGCGCCCCGTCGAGCGCCGCGATCGCGCGCTCGTAGAAGCGCAGGTCGATCGGCGTCGGGACGAGCTGCGGAGATCTCCCGAGCAGGGCGTTGGCGGCTGCGACCGGCGGATGCATCGGCTCCTCCTGCTTCGCTGACGTGCCGCTCATCGGACGAGGTTCCCCGCGTCGACGGGCAGCGAGATCCCGGTGACGTGCCTGGCCGAGGGCGATACGAGCCACAGCAGCGCATCGCTGACGTCGGAGGGGTCGAGCATCTCGACGTCGAGCAGGTTGCGCAGATCGATGCCGGCGGCCTCGATCGTGGCGAATGCCCGCGGCATCACGTCGTTCTCGACCATCGCCGTGCGCACGGCCGTCGGATGGAGCGCGTTGACGCGGATCCCGTGCGCAGCCAGCTCGATCGCGAGCGTGCGGACGAGCCCCACGAGTCCGTGCTTGGCGACGTTGTAGTGCGCGACCCCGGGAACGCCGCGCAGCCCGTTGACCGACGAGATCAGCACGATCGCGCCGCCGTCGCCGTCCAGCATGTGCGGGATCGCCGCGACGCAGGTCTTCCACACGCCGCTGAGGTTGACGTCCAGCATCACGTCCCACTGCCGCTCGGTCAGCTCCCAGGTGTTGGGAGCGTGGCTGTAGACGCCGGCGTTGCCGACGACGACGTCGATGCGGCCCAGCTCGCTCGCGGTGCGGGACGCGAACTCCCGCATCGCGTCGAGGTCGCGCACGTCCGCGACCGCTGCGAGGCACCGGCGGCCGGCCCCCTCGACCAGGCTGACGGTCTCGGCCAGCTCGCCGGGGGTGGCGAGCGGATACTCGATCGTGTCGATCGGGCCGGCGATGTCGCAGATCGCCACGTCGGCACCGGCCTTCGCCAGCGTGAGCGCGTGCGAGCGCCCCTGACCGCGGGCGCCGCCGGTGATGAGCGCGACGCGCCCCTCGAGCGGCTGTCTCGCCTCGGCGCTCATCGCGCCACCTCCGCGGCGACCCGCGCTGGTGTCGCTCCGAGCATCGGCGCACCGCGCTTCACGAACCGCCCCGTCCCGGGCTCGGCGACCAGCTCACGGTTGCGGACCACCGGGATGCCGCGCACCAGGACGGTCTCGGGAGCGCCGGTCACCTGCATGCCGTCGAAGACCGACGTGTCGCAGCGGGTGCGCATCGACTCCGGACCGATCGAGAGCCTCAGCTCGGGATCGAAGATCACGAGGTCGGCGTCGGCGCCGACGGCGATCGTGCCCTTGCGCGGGTACAGGCCGAACAGCTTCGCCGGACGCGTCGAGAGCAGCCCGACCATCTCGTTGAGGCTGATGCGGCCGCCGCGGACGCCCAGCTCGTGGACGACGAGCAGACGCTCTTCGACGCCCGCCGCCCCGTTGGGAATCTTCGAGAAGTCGCCGCGACCCAGCTCACGCTGCTCGAAGCTGAACGGAGCATGGTCGGATGCGATCACCGAGAGCGTGCCCGCGCGGATCGCGTCCCAGAGCCTGTCGTGCTCGCTGCGATCGCGCGCGGGCGGGCTGAAGACGTAGCGGGCCGCCGCGAAGTCGTCGGTCGCGAAGACGCTGTCGTCGACCACCAGGTAATGGGTGCAGGTCTCGCCCCACACCGCCTGGCCGCGCCGCTGGGCCGCGGCGATCTCCGCCGCCGCCTCCCCGCAGGAGACGTGTACGACGTACAGCGGCGCGCCGGCGAGCTCGGCGAGCCGCACCGCGCGCGCGGTCGCCTCGACCTCCACGAGCGGCGGCCGCGTGAGCAGATGGTGGCGTGGGCTCACGTCCCCGGCCGCGACCGCGCGCCGCACGAGCAGGTCGACGACGTCGCCGTTCTCGCAGTGCGTCATCACGAGCGAGCCGGACTCCGCGGCGACCTCCATCGTCTGCAGGAGGCCGGCGTCGTCGACCATGAAGGAGCCCTTGTAGGCCATGAACACCTTGAAGCTCGTGATGCCCCGACCCGGCAGCTCGCGCAGTTCGTCGATGCGCGCGGGAGACGACAGGTCGGTCACCGCGACGTGGAAGCCGACGTCGACGACCGGCGGCGCGACGCGCAGCTTCTCGAACCAGGCGTCGAGCGCCTCGGGGATCGACTGCCCCGGCTGCTGCATGCAGAAGTCGACGTGGCAGGTGGTTCCGCCGAAGGCGGCCGCGACGGTGCCGCTGGTGAAGTCGTCGCAGGTGAACGTCGGCCCGAACGGCATGTCCATGTGCGTGTGGGGATCCACGCAGCCGGGCAGCACCAGGCGCTCCGCCGCCTCGACCACCTCCGTCCCGGCAGGCGGCTCGATCTTGCGTCCGATGGCGACGATGCGACCCTCGTCGACGAGGATGTCGGCGACGTAGTCGTCGACCTCGGTGATGATGCGGCCGCCGCGAACCAGAACCATGGTCGGCGTCCTCACGTCCGCCGCGGGAGGTCGCGCCCCCCCTTGCGACAGATCGCGGCGGCGAGGCGCTCGGGCCAGGTCGGCGGCGTGCCTCGGGGCGGTGCCGCGCCGTGCCCGCGGTCGCGTGTGGCGACGGGTGCGCCTTGATCGTTGAGCTTGCGCATGGATGCGAACCTCCGGCTCGGGCGGCGATGCGTCACGGCGTGCCAGGTGAGCTGACAACCTCTCGCACCGGTACTAATAACGTTGTCGTTTTGGACACTCTCACATGACTTTGCCCGTTGTCAATGCCTCCCCAACTCGCGCTCTGCATACCCGGCGCGCCGCCCATAGTCAGTCAACTTATCCCTTTGTACAAGGACTTTCATGCGTACGCACAGGAGGAACGACCCGTTGACCGGTGCGCGCGCCCTCGGTAGCGTTTGTACGCATATCGTTCTTACTTTGCCACCGTGAGGGAGCCTGTGTCCGATTTGCAGTTCGACGCCCGTCTCCGCAGCACCGGACGCATCGCCGCCGACATCGACGTCTTGTCGGGACCGCGCTACACGTCCGCGGATCACGCGATCCGCCGGTACGCCTACGTCCCCGAGTACGGCGCCACACTCGACTTCCTCGCGACGGAGTTCCGAGCGCTCGGTTTCACCGTCGAGCACGATCCGGTGGGCACGTTCGTCGCTCGCAATCGACAGAGCGGGACACCGGTGTTCGGCATCGGGTCACACTGCGACTCCAACCGCAACGGAGGGGCGTACGACGGCACCCTCGGCGTCGTGACCGCCCTCGAGATCTGCCGGATGAACCGCGAGCAGGGCCTCGACCATCCCCTGCAGGTGATCGCCTTCCTCGAGGAGGAGGGATCCGGCTTCGGGCAGATGCTGCTCGGCAGCCGGATCATGGCCGGCCTCATCTCGGATGACGAGTTGGCGCAGATCCGCGCGATCGACGACGAGCGGACCTTCTTCGAGCACGCCCGCGATGCCGGCTATGCGCCCGAGGACTGGCGCGCGTCGGGCCGCTTCCTCGACGATCTCGTCGGCTGGATCGAGATCCACATCGAGCAGGGTCGCGTGCTGCACGACGCGGACGAACCCATCGGCCTGGTCACGGCGATCGCCGGCTACGAGCACGGTGACGTCACGATCGAGGGTCGCGCCGATCACGCGGGCGCCACGCCGATGCGGATGCGGGTCGACGCCGCCCTCGTCGCCGCCGAGACGACCGTCGAGCTCGAGCGCCTTGCGATCGCGGCCGGCAGGGGCACGGTCGGAACCGTGGGAGAGCTCACGCTCGAGCCGGGCTGGATCAACGTCGTGCCCGGTGGCGCCCGGATGTCGCTCGACGTGCGCGGCACCGACGACGAGGCGGTCGCCGTCGTCATGCGCGACATCGTCGCGTTCGCGGAGCGATCCGCGCTCGGGCGCGGCGGGCAGGCCGTCTACCGCCGGCGGGTCCACGTGCCGGCCACGCCGATGGATACTTCGATTCTCGACGCGCTCCACGCTGCGGCCGAGCGCTGCGGTGAGCCGTTCCGCGCCATGCCGTCAGGTGCGGCGCACGACACGATGTGCGTCGCCGCGCACCGTCCTACGGGAATGGTCTTCGTGCCCTGCGACGAAGGCATCAGCCATTCGCCGCTCGAACGGGCCCATCCGTCGGACGCGGCCCTCGCCGCCGAGATCACGCTCGACGCGATCGGCGCCCTCATCGGCCGAGCGTGAGCGCGGCCCGGCCGCGCGCGAAGCGCCCCTTCGCCCGCCGCGTCGGATATCCGCGGCGCTGGA
Source organism: Conexibacter sp. CPCC 206217 (assembly GCF_030646165.1). Taxonomy (GTDB): domain Bacteria; phylum Actinomycetota; class Thermoleophilia; order Solirubrobacterales; family Solirubrobacteraceae; genus Conexibacter. The sequence goes on from NZ_JAUTDO010000002.1 coordinate 551,187, forward strand.
TCGACGCCATCGCCCCGCAGCTCCTGCGCGACGATCGTGCCGCGATCCGGACCCTCACAGCAGTCCGGGAATCTCGGAGGCGACGCTCGGGCGGCCAAGCAGGTAGCCCTGGCCGTACGTGCAGCCGAGATCGCGGAGTTGCTCGCGCTGCGTCTCGGTCTCGATGCCCTCGGCGACGGTGCGCAGGTCCATTCCGTTCGCCATCGTCACGATTCCGTGCAAGAGCGCGGCGGCGTTCTGCTGGTCGCCGAGCGCCGCGACGAAGGAGCGGTCGATCTTCAGCAGGTCGATCGGGAAGCGCGTGAGGTAGGCAAGCGAGGAGTAGCCGGTGCCGAAATCGTCGAGCGCGATCCTGACACCGTGTCGGCGGAGGCGGTGCATCGTCTGTGCGTGGGCGGTGCGATCGTCGAGCAGCGTGCGTTCGGTGACCTCGAGCGTGAGCGCGTCGGGCGGGACGCCGGTGTCGGAGAGTGCCGTGGCGACGGTGTCGAAGAATGTGGCGGTGCGCAGTTGCACGGGCGCGATGTTGACCGCGACGGAGAGATCCGCGTCAGGGTGCTGGCGCCGCCAGCGGGCGAGGTCGGCGCAGGCGCGCTGGAGGATCCATTCGCCGAGCGCGACGATCTCGCCGGACCCCTCCGCGACGGGGATGAAGTCCGACGGGGCCACGTTGCCGAACTGCGGGTGATGCCAGCGGGCGAGCGCTTCGAAGCCGCGGACGCGATCGGTCCGCAAGTCGACGAGCGGCTGGTACTCGAGCGTCATCTCGCCGCGGCGATACGCGCCGTGCAGCGCGTTGCGCAGTCGCAGCCGGCTGCCCGCTCTCGCGCGGCAGGAGCGGTCCGTGCGCGCCACCGCGGCGTCGGCGTCGGCGAGGGCCGTCGTCGCGGACGAGATCAGCTCGGCCGGGTCGAGGACCGCGTCGGCGCAGGTCGAGACGGCGAGGCCCACTCTCGCGGTGATCAGCTGAGGCTCCGCGCCGAGCCCGTAGGGACGAGCGGTGATCGCCGTGTGCAGGCGCTCGGCGACGCGCAGCGCGTCGGCCTCGTCGTCGACCGTGTCGCACAGCACGAGAAAGTGGTCCGCGTCTGAGCGGCAGACCGCGTCTTCGGTGCGCAGCGTGTCGCGCAGGCGGTCGGCGACGGCGAGCAGCAGCGTGTCGCCCGCGTCGTGTCCGAGCGCGTCGTTGATGAGACGGAAGTCCATCAGGTCCAGCGCGACGACCGCGACCGCTCCCTCCCGGCGCACGACGCGCTCCAGTGCGCGTGCGAGGAACGTCTCGAAGAGGGCACGACCCGGCAGCCCCGTGAGCTGGTCGCAGAGCGGATCGACGGTGCGGGCGCGATGCAGCTCGATCGCATCGGCGGCCAATGCCGCGAGATCGGTCAGTATCTGCAGGTCGCGGCCGCTCCAGCAGCGCGGTCTGCTGTCGATCGCGCAGAACGATCCGAGCGTCTCCCCGCCGTCCAGCCGCAAGGGCACCCCGGCGTACGCGATCACGTCGAGGTCGCGCACGGCGAGATTGTCGGCGACCAGCGGATCGGTGCGCGCGTCGTCGATCAGCAGCGGCGCGTCGCGGGCGACGACGTGCTTGCAGAACGAGTGCGACAGCGGCGTCTCGCGGTGCGCGGCCCACGGCTGCGACAGCCCGGTCTGTCCCGCGAAGAACTGGCGTCTCTCCCCCACGAGCGAGACCAGCGACACCGGCACGCCGAGCAGCTCGGCCGCGAGCCGGTTCAGACGCTCCAAGGACGCCTGCGGCGGCATGTCGAGCAGGCCACTGTCGCGCAGCGCCGCCAGACGGAACCCGTCGAGCACCCGGCTACCCGGCATCGCGCACCTCTCCATGCAAGCGATCCGGCCACGCGGCGGGCCAGTCGACGGCGATGCGGTCCCGTCCCGCGTCCTTGGCGGAGTACAGCGCCCGATCCGCGGCGGCCAGCAGCGCCTGCACGTCGATCGGGGCGACCGCCGCCGCGACTCCGCCGCTGACAGTCACGCGAAGCTCGGGGGAGATCCCGAAGCGAGCGCGACCGCCGCCGCCGGATGCGACGGCCGTGCGCACGCGCTCGGCGAGGGCGACGCACGCGGACCGGTCCGTGCGCGGCAGCGCGACGACGAACTCCTCCCCGCCGAACCGCGCGGCGACGTCGATGCCGCGCACCTGCTCGCTGAGCACCTGCCCGACCCACGCGAGCACGCGATCGCCCATCTCGTGACCGTGCTCGTCGTTGACGCGCTTGAAGTGGTCGAGGTCGAAGGTCGCGATCGCGACCGAGCCCCGCTCGCGGATCGCGCGCGACAGCTCGACCGCCATCCGCTCGTCGAACCCGCGCCGATTCAACAGACCGGTCAGCGGGTCGACGCGCGCCTGATCGACGAGCCGCTTCACGAGCCGGTCGTTGCGAGTCGCGAGCACGCGCACCACCAACGCCACGACCAGCACCGCGACCTGCACGTCGAGCCACCGATCCACATTCCCCTGCCCCGCGGGCATCAGCGCCAGCGCGACGGCCTGCACCGCGCCGATCCAGACGACGATGAACGCCGTCCCGCCGACGCCGAAGAAGAGCGCCATCCACAACGCCGGCAACATGTACAGGACGGCCCCGTCGCCGTACTCGTGCGTCTGAACGAGCGCCACCGCGACGAGCGCCGCGCCCAACGGACCGAGCGACGCCAGCGCCAGGCGCGGCATCCGCGGCCCGGCGAGTGCAGCGGTCAGCATCAGCGCACCGGCAGCCAATCCCGGGGCCGGGGAGAACGACTCGCCGCCCGGGATCAGGCTCTCGGTCACGCCGAGGAACGCCGCGCCCGCGAAGATCGCCGCAGCGCTGAATGCGGCGACACGCTGATCTACGTCACGGTCGCTCATGACGGCTGACGAGACTCGAGCGCGACGACGAGCGGCATGCTTGAGGTGTCGACCTGTGGGGATGCACGTCTGAGCGACGCAGTCATACGACGGACCCCCTGCGAAACGTCCGTCCGGTGCGATGATCCGCTCAACGATCGATGTCGTAGGCCGGCAGCTCTCGCGTCTGTTCGGGGCCTGTCGCCGCTGCTGCGCCCGCACGTCTGTCCAGCTCCCCTCCTGCGCCCGCTTGAGGTGTGGCACGATGCCGCTATGAGACGGCTCGCACTGGCAGGACTCCTTGCGGCGCTGCTCGCGTTCTTGGGCCCGGTGGCGGCCGCGTCGGCGATGCAGATCTTCGTCAAGACGCTCACGGGCAAGACGATCACGCTCGAGGTCGAGCCGAGCGACACGATCGAAAGCGTCAAGCAGAAGATCCAGGACAAGGAAGGGATCCCGCCCGACCAGCAGCGGCTGATCTTCGCCGGCAAGCAGCTGGAGGACGGCCGCACCCTCGCCGACTACAACATCCAGAGGGAGTCGACGCTGCACCTCGTCCTGCGACTCCGAGGGGGGACCGTCCCCGTGATCGCATCGACGACCGTCGACGGGCTGACGGTCGTGGTCTCCGGCACCGCCGACCCGTTGGCAAGTCTCACGGTGCTGGCCGACGCCGTCCCGATCGCGACCACCGCGGCCGACGCCGCTGGGGCCTGGAGCACGACCGCCACGCTCACCCCGGGCGAGCATCAGCTGACCGCGAGCAACACAGGCGAGCTGGGCGACCCGAGCCGGCTCTCCCCGCCGACACGCGTCACAGTCGAGGAGCCCCCTGTCGCCTGCCCCGACGGCAGCGCGGCCGGCGCCAGCGGCTGCCCCGGACCGCCGGTCGCGTGCCCCGACGGAGCGGCGGCCGATGCGGACGGCCGCTGCCCAGGCCCCCCGATCGCCTGCCCCGACGGCAGCGCGGCCGGCGCCAGCGGCTGCCCCGGACCGCCGGTCGCGTGCCCCGACGGAGCGGCGGCCGATGCGGACGGCCGCTGCCCAGGCCCCCCGATCGCCTGCCCCAGCGGGGCGGCGCCCAGCACGGACGGCAGCTGCCCCGGGCTCCCGGCGGCAACGGGCCGGCCTCCAGCCGACTCGCGACCGTCTGCCCCGACGATCGCTCATCTCTCGGCAGGCGCGCAGTGTGTCGACCGCAGCGGCTGGCTGGTGCCGCGCCCGCCGAGCGCAAGACGCGTCCCGTTCTTTCGCTTCCGCCTCTCCGCCGCGGCGACCGTCGACTACGTGCTCCTGCGCCGTGGCGGCCGTGAGCGCGTCGTGCGACAAGGCAGCCGCAAGCTGCCCGCAGGCCTGACCCGGATGACGCTGCGCGACGTGCGTCACGACCACGGCCTCGCCGCCGGTCGCTACGCCCTGCGCCTCACCGCTCGCGGCGCCCACGGCAGCAGGACCAAGCTCGCGACGGCCCGCTTCACGGTCGGCGTCGGGCGCTGCGCGCGGCTGACCGACCAGCCCCGCTCGCATCGGAGCTGAACCGTCGATCGGTCGGTACCTGAGAACAACGTCAGAGCAAGGAGCAACGAGATGCACAGCAGATTCCGTCACATCGTCGCCGCAGCAGCGGGGACAGCCATCGTGGGCGCTGCGCTGGCACCGGCGGGCGCGCAGGCGGCCGCGAGATGTCAGTCGGTCCTGCCCGCCGTGGCGAGAGAGAACGCCGCCGCCGGCCGGCTGGTGAGAAAGCTGATCTCGACCACGAGCTACACACCGCTGGAGCGGACGGTCACGCCGAAGATCACCAGAACCGTCGGGTTCGTCGGCTATGGCTCGATCGTCGTGCGCGCGCCCAGCGGCACGACGCCGGTCGTGGGGACGTTCGTGCTCAGAGGTGCCGACCGCTGTGCGATCACGATCACCGCAGCCGACGTGGTGCTGCGCCGCAACGCCTACGTGATCGACTTCATCGCGCCCGGCGAGCAGGGCAACCCCGGTCGCGTCACGGTCACGCTCGTCTCCGTCTGAGCGCCGACCCGACGCACCACGCGCTCACAGGTCGCCGGCAGCGGCTGCCCTGGCGACGCGATGCCACACGCGCGGCCGGGGAGCGTCTGAGCGCGGACACCCACCGCTTCCCGCTGCCCTTCTGCCGACTCCTCTGGATATGGTGCTGCCGGTCGTCGGACGGAGGTCATCTCACCCATGCTGGAAGGTACGTCGAGGTCATGCTCGGGCGTCGCGACGGGAGTCGCCGGAGCGGCGCTCGCGCTCGCCGCGCTCGCCGCGTCGGCGGACGCGAGAAAGCCCGGCGGGCGCGAGAGCGCAGCCGGGAGCATCTACGCGCTGTGCGGCCCGAACGTCTGCCGCATCGACGTCGCGACGCGCAGATCGACGATCGTGCTGCGCCGCTCGACCGACAAGGAGTACGCGTCGGTCGCGGCCTCGCCGAGCGGGCAGACGCTCGCGTTCGTCTACGACGGAGACCTCTTCCGCAGCGGGCGCGACGGACGCGGCCGGCACGAGCTCGACCAGAGCGGCTATGGCACCTACGGGCTCTCCGTCAGTCCGAACGGACGCTCGGTCTCGTGGTTCGCGCGCGTGAACTCGCAGCAGTGCTTCACCGATTTCAACCTCAACTACATCTGCACGCCTGTCACGTACACCAATCTGTACAGCCAGGGTCTGAGCGAGCGCGAAGCCGACTCGCACGGGAGACCGTCGACCACCGCCGGCTGGTACCGCACCCAGCTCGTCGCCCAGACGGAGCCGGAAGAGGGCGAGGCCGACTACATCTGCGTGATCGATGACGACGGCGACTGCACGCGCACGGTCGCGCAGGATCCGGCACGGGCGTACTCCAGCCCCTCCACCTCCCCCGACGGTCGCTATCTGGCGGTCGTCTCCGAGCCTGTCCCGCCGGAGAACGGCGACATGGACTTCGAGGGCCGGATCGAGATCTGGAACGCCGCCAACGGACGCAAGCTGCGCAACCTGACCGAAGGCACCAAGGACGACACGCCGATCTTCAGCCCCGACGGCAAGACGGTCGCCTTCCAACGCGGCAAGGACATCCTGACCCGCGCGGTCAAGGGCGGACGGCCCAAGCTGGTCAAGCGGGGCGCGACGCTCACCGGTCCCAGCTGGACGCGAGGGCAGTAGACGTGCGGCGTCTCACCTCCCTCTCCGCCGCGCTCGCCGCAGCCGGGATCGCAAGCTCGGCGCTGGCGGCGTCCGCCGACGCACAGGGCCTGATCGGTCGCTGGGGATCGGTGCTCGCCGACAAGGACCCCACGCCCGGCCGCTTCGGCGACATGATCGACCTCGACGTCGACTCGCGCGGGTACGTCTACGTGCTCGACGAGCTCTCCGCCGGCCCCGGCCGCGTCCAGAAGTTCACGACCTCCGGCAAGCTCGTGCGCCAGTTCGGCGTGCCCGCCGACGAGGACGACCGCTACGACGCCGACGAGATCGTCGACGCGATCGCCGACCCGACCGCGCTCGGCGTCGGCCCCGACCGCAACGTCTACGTCGCCGAGAGCGGCGAGCGGACCCGCATCAGCGTCTGGTCCCCGCTGGGCAGATACCTGCGCAGCTTCGCCTCCGGCGGCAGCGGACCCGGGCAGATCGGCAATGTCGAGGCGATCGACTTCACCTCGTCGGGCGAGGTGCTCGTCTCCGACTCCGGCAACGACCGCATCGGGCGGTTCGGACCGGGCGGCAACTGGGTCGGCGAGCTGCCGATCTCCTCCCGCGGGATCGGATCGATCGGCGCGAACCTCTATGTCGCGCTCGGCGACGAGGTGGCGGTCCTCACGCCCCCGTCCACCTTCACCCGCTTCGGCGGTGCGACCGACACCTCCGACGGGCTTTTCGGCACGACGTCGGACATCGCCACAACCGGCGACACCGTCTACGTCGCCGACAGCCGCATGTCCCGCATCCTCGCCTTCGATCCCGCCGGCTCGTTGAAGGGAGCTGTCGGCCAGTCCCCCGGCAGCCAGCCCGGCCAGCTCACCGAGCCCAACGCGATCGCGACCGACTGCCGCGGCACGTTGTACGTCGCCGATGCCGGCAACCACCGCGTCCAGCGCTTCGGCGCGCCCGGCGCAGCCGCCTGCGGCGACGTGCGCAAGGACAAGCAGGAGCGCCTCGTGATCAGACTCGCCGGCAAGCGGCAGCTGCGGTTCCGCGAGGCGTTCGCGGTCACCCCCGTCGTCAGCTGCGACCGGCCGTGCAAGGGCACGCTCTCCGGCCGGATCGTCATCAGGGGCCGCAAGGAGCCGATCCTGCTGACGAGTGAGCCGATCGCGCGCGAGTTCCCCGGCCCGGCCGTCAGCAACATCGCTCCGACCGAGCGCGGCACCGACATCGTCGTCGCGGCCCTCGAGCGGCGCCAGCGGATGACCGCCGCCATCAGACTCGTCGTCCGCGACCTCACCGGCCGCAAAGTCGTGCGCACCCGCACCTACGAGCTGAGATGACCCGACCCGCCGCGCGCCGCGCCGCGCTGGGCCAGCCCTACTCCGGAACGTAGCGGCCGAAGCCGCCGCGTGAGAAGACGAGCGGCTCGCGCTCGGCCGCCGCCTCGAGCCCGATCACGCGGCCGACGACGATCATGTGGTCGCCGGCGCGGTGCTCGGCCTCGATCTCGCAGTCGATCCACGCGACCGCCTCGTCGAGCCCGGGACCGCCGAGGCGTTGGTGGGAGGCGACGTCCGCGAAGCGATCCACGCCGCGCCGGGAGAAGGCGCGGGTCAGGTCGCCGTGGCCGCAGGCCATGACGTTGACGCAGAACCGCCCGGTCGCCTGAATTCGGGGCCACGTGCTCGACGTGGTCGCGGCGCAGAACGCGACCAGCGCCGGTCTCAGCGAGACCGAGCAGAACGAGTTGCACGCCATCCCGACCGGTCCGGCCGCGGTGATCACCGTCACGCCGGTCGGCAGGTGCCCGAGCACCGCCCGGAACGTCTCGGCGTCCGGTGGCGGAGGCGCAGGCAGCGGCGGAACGTCCGCTGGCGGGGGCGCAGCGCGATCGAGGCGTCCGCCGCCCGCACGCGTCGCGCGATCGTCCGTCCCGGTGTCGACCACGAGCCCGGCCGCTGCGAGACCGGCGCCGCGCAGCAGCTCGAGCGCCGCCGACACGTCGGACCCGGCCCGCTCGCCCCGCACGCAGCGCACGTGCCCGGGCGCGAAGAAGTCCGTCGCGGAGGCGTCGCGCCGGGCCAGCGCACGGATCGTGCGCGCACGGTCGTCGAGCGTCCGCCCCGTCCTGACGCTGAAGGCGTTGACGACCGCGGTCCCGTCGTGCCCGAGCCCAAGCCGCTCGTAGACGTCGGCGCCCACTGCGACGAGCGGCTCCGCGTCCGGCTCGAGCAGCGTCCCGAGCAGCTCCGGCGTGACCGCCTCGGCCGCGACGACGACGACCTCGCCGACCGTCAGCGGCTGCCCGCGCCGCAGCGCGCACTGCTGCGCGACACCGTCCGTCGACGGGCGCGTCAGTTGTCCGATCGAGCGCGACATGGTCAGAACTGGGGCCGCACGGCGCTCAGGCGCAGGTCGGCGCCGACGCTCGACGCCAACGCGACCGTCGCCGCTCCGAGGCTGTCCGCGGCGGCGCGAAGTGCCGGATCGACGACGGCTCCGTCCCTGATCTGGTCGGCACGGCCGTAGAGGCCGGGCGGGACGGCGTAGGCAGCGAAGAAGCGCGGCAGGATGCCGAGCAGGGCGTCGATGCCGAGGTAGTGATGGTCGGAGCCGCCGGTCCCCACGACCGCGACCGGCTTGCCCAGCAGCACGCTGTCGAAATCGCCGTGCGGGACGCGCGGCAGCTCGTCGAGGAACTGCTTCAGCACCCCGGTGAACGACGAGCGGTACATCGGCGTGCCGAGCACGAAGGCGTCGGCCGCCGCGGCCCGCTCCCGCGCCGCGGCGGCCACCTCGGCCAGGTAGGCGCCGCGGCCGACGCAGAAGACGTCCGCGGTGGCGCCGTGCGCACGGGCGCCATCGAGCACCTGTCTGACCAGTGTCTGGGTCGTCCCGCCCTCGGCCGAGCCGACGACCGCGACGATCAGCGGCCCGCTCATGTCGACGCTCCCTGCACCGGCACGGCGAGCTCGCGCGGCTCCTCTTCGACGGCGACCAACGCTCTTCGGCGCCGCCGGCCGAACTGCCGCCGCACGAAGCCGGTCGACGCGGCCAGCACGAAGACGACGCCCACGACGACCTGTTGCAGATCGTCGTTGACACCCATCAGGTCGAGCCCGTTGGTGAGCACCGAGATCAGCAGCACGCCCCAGGCCGTGCGCACGACGGAGCCCTTGCCGCCGAACACGTCGGTCCCGCCGACGACGACCGCCGCGATCGCCGTCAGCGCGAGCAGACCGCCCGCGGTCGGCTGGCCGGACTGCACGCGGGCCGTCAGCACGACGCCGCCGAGGCCGGCCATCACGCCGCTCAGCATGAAGACGAGGAAGCGCACGCGGGCGACGGGCACGGCCGCCAGCCGGGCGGCCTCGCGGTTGCCGCCGATCGCGAACACGCGCAGGCCGAAGCGCGTCTGGGTCTGCAGCGCGAACAGCAGCAGGAAGACGACGACGGTGAGCCAGATCAGCCAGTTGACGCCGAGGAAGGTGCCGGTCGCCAGCGTCCCGACGCCGGGCGGCAGCGGCGCGATCACGGTTCCGTCGGTCGCCGCGAGCGCGATCCCCTGCGCCGTCACCATCGTGCCCAGCGTCGCCATGAACGACGGCACCTGCAGGACCGTGACGATGAAGCCGTTGACCGCGCCGACGACGGCGCCGACACCGACGCCCGCGGCGAAACCGATCAGGACGGAGGTGTCGCGCATCACGTACGCCGCGACGACGCTGCTAAGCGCGACGACGGCGCCGACCGACAGGTCGAGCTCGCCGGTCAGGATCACGAACGTCATCCCGAACGACACGAGCGCCAGGACCGAGCCCTGCAGCAGGATGTTTCTGATGTTGATCGAGTCGAGGAAGTACTGGTTGGTGATCGACAGGTAGACGACCATCAGCAGCAGCACGATGGGGACGAACAGCAGGTCAAACCAGCCGTCGACCCGCGAGCGCTCCAGCAGCCGGTCGCGTGTGTCGCTCAGGGCGCTCATGCAGCCTCCTTCACGCCGAGCATGGTGAGGTCGAAATGGGACAGCTCGTCGGCGGGGCCCAGCGACGCGAGCATGCCGTGACGCATGACGCCGACCCGATCGCAGAGGTCGAGCACCTCGTCGACGTCCGTCGAGGCGACGAGCACCGCTCCGCCGCGCTCGGCGTGCGCGCGCAGCAGCGCGTGGATCTGTGCCTTGCCGCCGACGTCGACGCCGTGGGTCGGCTCGTCGATCGCCAGCACGCGCGGGCTCGCCGCAAGCCGGCGGGCGAGCAGCACCTTCTGCTGGTTGCCGCCCGACAACGAGCGCACGGGCGCGTGGATCGACGGGAGGCGGATGTCGAACTCGTCGCGGAAGCGGCGCGCTTGCGCGTCGATCCGCGGCCGGTCCAGCAACGGCCCGCGCGAGGTCCGCTCCAGCGACGCGAGCGCGATGTTGTCCGCCACGCTCAGCTCCATCACGAGCCCGGCGCCCTTGCGATCCTCCGCGACGTAGCCGACGCCGGCGCGTTGCGCGTCGATCGGCGTCCGGATTCGCGCCGCGCGGCCGTCGACCTCGATCGCGCCGCTCGCCGGCACCGCGCCGCCGACCATCGCCAGCAGCTGCGCGGCCCCGCAGCCGAGCAGCCCCGTCAGCCCGACGATCTCACCCTCGCGCACGTCGAGGTCGAGCGCCGGCGCGGTCGCCGAGATGCGCGTCCCGCGCATGCTCAGGACGGGCCGGCGGTCGCTGCCCGGTCGCGTGCGGGAAGCGCGCCCGCTGGTCCGCTGCGCCTTCGGTCCGGCGATCAGGCGGCCGAGCTCGTCCGCGTCGACGGTCTCGGCCGCCAGCGTCGCGATCCGGTGGCCGTCGCGCAGTACCGTCACCTCGTCGCTGACGCGGATGATCTCGTCGAGGCGGTGGCTGACGAGCGCCACGCCCGTGCCGCCGTCGCGCAGCTGCTCGATCAGCGCGAGCACCCGCGCCGCGGCGGCCGGCTCCAGCGAGGCGGTCGGCTCGTCGAGGATCAGGAAGCGCGGCCGCACGACCATCGCCCGCGCGATCTCGACGAACTTGCGCTCGACGGCGTCGAGCGTGCGCACGAGCCGTCCCGGCGGGATCTCGATGCCGAGCCCGTCGAGCAGCCCGCCGACGATCGCGTCGACCCTGCGGCGGTCGACCCGCCGGGCGATGCCGCGCCGCGGCAGCGTGTGCCCCAGCGCGTAGACGTTCTCGGCCACGCTGAGGTCGCCGATCAGGTTGTAGTCCTGATGCACCACCGCGATCCCGGCCCGTCCCGCGTCGGCGGGGCCGCCGAACGAAACCTCCTCGCCGTCGATCCGCAGGCGGCCGTCGCTGGGGGTCAACGCGCCGGTCATGATCTTCAGCAGCGTGCTCTTGCCGGAGCCGTTCTCGCCGACGAGCGCGGCGACGCGCCCACACTCGAGCACGAAGCCGACGTCGTGGAGCACCACCGCCGAGCCGTAGGCGTGGACGAGATGCTCGGCGGCGAAGCGCCCGCTCATGATCCGCACTCGTCGTCCGGCAGCCCGAGCACCTCGTCGACGTTTCTGCTCGTCACCGGCAGCTGCTTGACCGGCACCTCCTTCGGCGGCGTCTCGCCTCTGAGGTGAGCCTCGAGCTGGTCGGCGGCCAGCCGGCCAGCCGCGAAGCTGCACGAGCTGGTCGTGTACGTCAGGTCGCCTCTTCTGATCAGGTCGACGGCGGCGGGACTGGCGTCCGAGCTGACCGTGACGATCGCTCTCGGATCGATGCCGCGGTCTCTGATCGCCTGGATGCCGCCGACGGCCTGGTCGTCGTTGTTGAAGTAGATCGCGTCGAGTCTGCCGCCGGTGCGTTGCAGCAGGTTCTCCGTCGCCTTCAAGCCGGCGTCCGGGCTCCAGTCGTTGTTGCCCGCGTCGAACAGCTCGATCCCCGGGCTCTTGGCGAACTCGGCCTTCAGTCCGGTCGCCTGGCCCTCGGCGAAGTTCGCTCCGCGCGGGCCGCCGATCACGCCCACGCGGCCTCTGCCGTCGAGCGCCTTGGCGACGAACGCGGCCTTCTGGCGCCCGATCGACTCGGGCGTGTAGGAGACGAAGCTGAGCACGTCTGCCGGGTCGGAGAGGTTGCTGCCCATCGTGATCACCTGCACGCCCTGCTGTCTGGCCTGCGCGATCACCGGCGTCAACGCCGCGGGGTTGATCGGGATCAGGAAGATCGCCGACGGGCGCTTGGTGAGCGCGTTCTGGATCTGCTGCACCTGGGTCTCGGGCGTGTTGTCGCCGTAGGCGTTGTCGATCACCTTCCAGCCTCTGCTGTCGGCGTAGTCGACGATCCCCTCCGCACGGCGTGTGAACGCGCGCACGCCCTTGGCGAACTGGTTGATGTAGATCGACGTGTCGTCCCCGCCCCCGCCCCCGTCAGCGGAGGCGCCGGCGGTCGACGACGAGGAGCCGCCGCCAGAGTCGCTGCTGCCGCAGCCGGCGACGAGCGCGGCGACGAGCAGCAGGAGGAGCAGGGCGGCGCGGGCTACTGGCGTTCTTCGCATCGGGCGACGTTCCTTTGGCTGGTGAGGGGAGAGCGAAGCGGTCGGTCAGGCCGTGATCTGGCGGCGCTCGGCGAGGCGGGCGCGCGCCGCGGCCAGCGGCGCCGGGTCGATCAGCGCGTCGACGTCGACGGCTCTGTCGAGGAACCCGATCTTCAGCAGGTGCTCTGCCTGCGAGCGCAGCGCCGCGAGCGTGAAGTCGTCGATTCTGAGGTCGAGCCGGAGGTGGACGTCCGCGCCCCAGGCCGCGTCGACGAACTCCTCGGCGATGCCCGACTCGGCCGCGATGTTGCGCTTCGTCTCCGTCTCGTTCTCCGCCGCCCACTCCGCGGTCTCCAGCACCCGCACGAGAAAGCGCTCGACGATCTCGGGGCTGCGGTCCAGCAGCGGCCCGCTGACCGACATCACGAGCGGTACGAGGTTGTTGTACGGCTGTTCGAGGTCGCCGGCGTTGCCGATCGCGCGCAGCCGCAGGGTCGCGGCGAGGCTGGCGCCGATCGCCGCCTCGCTGGCGACGGCGTCGACCTCCCCGCGCGCGAGCGCGAGCGCCTCGGCGTTCTGGTGGCCGGCGTTCGCGTAGGCGCCCCACAGCGCGCCCCGCTGCGTCGGGTTCGGCTTCGCGTCGTCGAGCGCCGAGCGCTCGACCTCGACGTCGACGAGCTCGACGTCGTCGAACGTCAGCCCGGCGGTCGCGAGCACCTGCTCGTACGTCCGCATGCAGGTCCCGTACCAGAAGTCGACGAGGTCGTTCGGACGCCGCGGGACGGACAGCCGCTTGCCGCGCAGGTCCGCGGCCGTTCTGACGTCCGACTCCGGCAGGACGTAGACGGGCTGGCTCGTGTACGTCCACGACAGCCCGAGGAAGCGGTGGTCGACGCCCTTGGAGGCGGCGATCAGCGGCGGCGTGTTGCCGCCCTGGCGGAACAGGTCGGTCGCTACCTGCATGTAGTGGGCGCTGCGCACGGCGGGGTCGGGCGAGGAGCCGAGCGAGCGCACGACGATGCCGTCGGGCTCGAACTCGTCGTCGATCGCTCCCAGTTGGATCGCCAGTCCCGCGGCGCTCGGAACCGGGCAACGGCTGTACCAGATGGTGTCGTGGCTCATGGCGGGTCGTTCCTCGTTCTGACTTGGAGATGGATCTGACGGCTGCGGGCGCGGGCGGCGCTACGCGCGCACGGGCGAGGAGCGTCGGACCCGCGGGATCACGTGCTCGGCGAAGCGGCGCATCTCGTCCTCGAACGGCTGGAACTGGAGCATGAAGAGCTCGATCCCGAGCTCGTGGAAGGCGCGGATCCGCTCGGCGACGACGTCGTAGCTGCCGACCAGGCCGGCCGCGGTCCCGCCATTGGAGCCGATGTGCGGGTACTTCGCGTAGGTCTGGATCATCTGCACCTTCGCGTCGACCTGCTGGGCCAGCCACGCCTCCTCGGCCGCGTCGGACTTGTTGATCTCCCACGCGTAGCGGTGCGCCTCCTCGGCCTCCTCCTCGGTCTCGCGCGCGATCACGAAGGCGGACAGCCCGAACTGGACGGGCGGGCCGACGCGCGGGCGGGCGCGCACGTCGGCGATCAGATCGGCGACGCGCTCGATCGGCTGGCCGTTCATGAACCACGTGTCGCACGTGTCCGCCACCAGCGCGCGGGCCGGCGGCGACTCGCCGCCGGCGTAGATCGTCGGGCGCTCGCGCCAGCGCGACGCCGGCCGCGGCTGGTAGTCGTCGGCCTTGAACCAGCGCCCCTCGAAGCGCGTCGGGCGCCCGGCGAGCAGCTCGCGCACGATCGTGATCCATTCGCGACCGTAGTCGTAGCGCTGGTCGTGCTCGTAGAACTCGAGCCCGAGGCGTCTGGCCTCGGTCGCGAACCAGCCGTTGACGAAGTTGATCGCGAAGCGGCCCTTGCTGATCTCCTCGATCTGCAGCGCCATCTTCGCCGCGACCGCGGGCGGGTAGGCGTACGGCTTGATCGCCGCGATGATCTCGATTCTGGAGGTCAACGCCGCCAGCGCGGCCGCCAGCGACCACGCCTCTCCCTGGTCGTACTCCTCCCCCCACGGGCTGATGAAGAGCTGCGCGATCAGCGTCGAGTCGAACCCCAGCTCCTCCGCCAGCAGGACCTGCGCCCTGATCCGCTCCCAGCTCGCGTCATGTGGATCCTCCGGATGGTGGGGCGAGCCGAAGGCCCCTTCCTCGAGCGCCCACACACCAAAACGGGGGGCGCTCTCACTCACGTCGAAAGAGTCGGTGCTGGACATGGGTCACTTCCGTCGTTGATTGGTGAATGCGGTTCAAGTGCTGTGCGTCACCCTTAGGCGGTAGTTGATTGTCTAGGTGACACGCCCGAGCACCGCAACGGCATTAATCATTCACGAGATCCGCCCCGGTTCCAGTCGCATCCCTACGCATCCCTTTCCAATCTGGAAACCGTACTATCCCGATGTACAAGGAACCTAGGCCGCTCGTCCGGGTGACATCACACGTGGTGTGCGCAACACTATTAATCACGAATTCCATGCTGGAAATATTCACTGCCGAATGCGACTGGAATCCCAGCGCATTGCAAGCACTATTGGTGCATGCCTGCGAATCGCAACGTCACCGCCGCGGACGTCGGACGCGCGCGGCGGCGTCCTCTGGGTGCGCTCGCGCGGCCCGCGGACGCGGTCGCCTATCTCGGCCCGAACTGGTTCGCGTCGGTGATGGGAACGGGAATCGTCGCCAACGCGATCATGCTGCTGCCACGCGAGGTTCCGCTGCTGCAGGACGCCGCGCTCGTCATCTGGCTGGTCGCGGCGACGCTGCTGGTGGTCCTCGTCGCCGCCACCGCGGCGCACTGGCTGCGCCATCCGGGCGTCGCGCGCGGCCACGCCTCCGACCCGGCGATGGTTCCGTTCTACGGCGCCCCGCCGATGGCGCTGATGACCGTCGGCGCGGGCGCGCTGCTGGTCGGCCACCGGGTCATCGGGATGGACGCGGCAGTCGTGCTCGACAGCTTCCTGTGGACGCTCGGGACGATCGGCGGCCTGGCCGCGGCGGCCGTCACGCCCTACCTGATGTTCACGCGCCATCCGCTGCGGTTGGAGGACGTGCTCGGCTCCTGGCTGATGCCGGTCGTCCCGCCGATGGTCTCGGCCGCGACGGGTGCCGCGCTGCTGTCCCACGTTCCCGCCGGCCAGGCGCGCCTCACGCTCCTGCTCGCCTGCTACGCGATGTTCGGATTGAGCCTGTTCGCCGCGCTGATGACGATCGCGCTGCTGTGGGCGCGGCTCGCGTTCCACGGGCCGGGTCCTGCTCGCACGGTGCCGACGCTGTGGATCGTGCTCGGTCCGCTCGGGCAGTCGATCACCGCCGTCAACCTGCTCGGCGCCGTCGCCCCCACGGTCCTCAGAGCTCCCTTCGGCGCCGGTCTCAGCGCGTTCGGCGTCGTCTTCGGCCTACCGGCGCTCGGATTCGCGCTGCTGTGGATGGCGATCGCCGGCGCGATCACGCTCCAGACGGCGCGCCGGCACCTGCCGTTCAGCCTCACCTGGTGGAGCTTCACCTTCCCTGTCGGCACGATGGTCACCGGGACGAGCGCGCTCGCCGCGCGCACCGGCGCCGACGCGCTCGTCTGGCTGGCCGTCGCGCTCTTCGGCCTGCTGCTCGTGGCCTGGGCGACCGCGTTCGTCCACACCGCCCGGGGGGCGCTGTCCGGCCGCCTGCTGTTGTCTCCGGCGACGCCGGACCCACGCGTGACGATGACCTGACGAGCATCCGATGAGCATGCGCCCAGCACTGTCGAGCGGGATCGCGGTCGACGCCAACCCGCTCTCGTCCGCCGATCTCGCCGCGTTCGTCTCGGCCTTCGAGGCCGGCAGCGTACACGGCGCGGCCAGCGCGCTCGACCTGACCCCGTCGGCCGTGACCAAGCGCCTGCAGTCGCTCGAGCGGCGCGTCGGAACCAGCCTCTTCGAACGCGGGCGCAACGGACTGCGCGCCACCGGCGCGGCGGGCGTCCTGTACCCGAACGCGAAGGACGTGCTGCGCGGGCTCGCCGTCGCGGAGCGATCCCTCTACAAGCACCTGGAAGACGACCTGCACGGCCTGCTGCTCGCCGCCAGCCACACGATCGGCGAGTTCCTGCTGCCCGACTGGCTCGCCCGCTTCCGCCGCGAGCGGCCCGAGTCCCACGTGCAGATCCAGATCGTCAACTCGCCCGGCGTGATCGCGGCGGTCCGCAGCCGCACGGCCGAGATCGGGTTCGTCGAGGGTCTCGACCCGCTCAACGGCCTCGAGACGGTGACGGTCCAGCGCGACCAGATCGTCGCCGTCGTCGCCTCCTGCCACCGCTGGGGCAGGCGCCAGGGCGTCGACGCGCGCGAGCTGCGCTCCGATCGCTACCTCGCGCGCGAGAACGGCTCCGGCACGCGGGCGATCGCCACGGCCGCGCTCGCACGCGTGGGCATCGAGCTGCGGCCCGCGTTCGAGGTCGCCAGCCACCAGAGCCTCAAGCGGGCGCTCGCGGACGGCGGCTTCACGCTCATGTCGCACCTCGCCGTCGCCGACGAGGTCGCCGCCGGGACCCTGCACGCGCTGCCGGTTCGCGATCTCCAGCTCAAGCGCGAGCTGCGAGCGGTGCGCGACGCCAGCAATCCGCCGGCGCGCGACACCGACACCGCCGCTTTCTGGCACTGGCTCTCGAACCTCTCCGGAGACGCGGGTCCGGTTGCGTGAGCGAGCATCGCCGCGGACGATCGTGCGCGCCCGCTCAGGCGCTCCCGCGCCCGGCCGCGTCGACGACGCGCTGGCCCGAGGTCATCACGTGCTGGCGCATCTCCTCGGCGGCGGCGGCTTCGTCCTGGCGCTCGATCGCGGCGAGGATCGCGCGGTGGCTGTCGAGCGAGATCTGCGGGCGGCCCGCGAGCGTCAGCGACGCGGCGGAGGTGCGATCGATCACGTCCATCAGCTGCCGGGTCAGCTGGGCGAGCAGCGCGTTGTGCGCTGCGTCGGAGAGCGCTCGGTGGAAGTGGCGGTCGCCCTCGATGCCGTCCTCGCCGGCCGCGATCGAGCGCGCCATCTCGGCGAGCGCGTCGTCCATCGAGCGCAGGTCGGCGTCGCTGCGGCGGCGTGCGGCGAGTCGTGCCGCCTGCACCTCGATCGCTTCGCGCACCTCCCAGATCATCGGGTGGTCGACCTCGCTGTCGACGATCTCCGACGCCAGCGACGGGATCAGGTCGCCGGGCGGGCGCAGCAGGAAGACGCCCTCGCCGTGCTTGATCTCGACGAGCCCCTGCACGCGCAGCGCGGTCAGCGCCTGGCGCACGGACGTGCGGCTGACCCCGAGCTGTTCCGCCAGCTCGCGCTCGGACATCAGACGGTCGCCGGGCTGCAGCCGTTCGGCGTCGATGAAGTCGCGCAGGCGTTCGGCGACCTGCTCGTAGAGCGGGCTGCGCGGGATCGGTTGAAGGCCTGCTCTGGACACGTCGGCTGCGTGGCAGTCTAGAGCCGGCGACCGCCGAACCCGGCGTTCAGTCGGCGACGTCGACGGCGTAGCCGGCGTCGTGCAGGCGGCTGAGCAGCTGGAGGCGATGCCCGGCGCCGCGCGTCTCGACGATCAGCTCGATGCCGGTCTCGCGCACGGCGAGCGGCACGCCGTCGCGCACGTGCTCGACGGCGATCACGTTCGCGCTCGCGTCCGCGACCGCCGCGAGCAGTCCCGCGAGGCCGCCCGGGCGGTCGTCGATGCGCGTGAAGAGGCGGCTGCGGCGGCCCGCGCGCGTCTCCTGGTGAGCCGCGATCCCGGCGATCATGCCGACGTCGACGTTGCCGCCCGAGAGGATCGCGACGGTCGTGCCGCCCGTGACGGGAGCGATCGCCCCGTTCAGCAGCGCGGCCAGCGCGGCGGCGCCGGCGCCCTCGACAAGCAGCTTGGAGCGCGTCAGCAGCAGCACCATCGCCTGCGCGATCGCCTCCTCGTCGACCGTGATGACGTCGTCGAGCCACTCCTCGACGAGCGGCCGCGTGAGCGCGCCCGGCCGCTTGACCGCGATCCCGTCCGCGATCGTGCGGGTGCTCGGCGGCGGCACGCGCGCGCCGCCGCGCCGGTCGGCGACGAACGGCGCGCACGCCGCGGCCTGCACGCCGACGACGCGCACCGCCGGGCGCAGCTGCGCCAGCGCCAGCGCGACACCGCTCGCGAGCCCGCCGCCGCCGACCGGCACGACGACCTGGCGAAGGTCGCCGGCGTCTTCGGCCAGCTCGACGCCGAGGCCGGCCTGTCCCGCGATCACGTCGTAGTCGTCGAACGAGTGCACGAAGGTGAGCCCCGTCGCCTGCGCGTGCTCGCGCGCGAGCGCGACGCACTCGTCGACCGAGCTCCCGCGCTGGTGGACCTCGGCGCCGAAGGCGCGGACGGCGTCGAGCTTCGACACCGCCGCCTCCAGCGGCATGAAGACCTCGCACGGCACACCGTGATGCCGCGCCGCGTAGGCGAGCGCCTGCGCATGGTTGCCGGCGCTGCCGGCGACGACCCCGCGCGACGCCTCGGCGCCGAGCGCGCGCAGCTTGTTGAGCGCGCCACGGAGCTTGAACGAACCGGTCCGCTGCAGGCACTCGGCCTTCAGCGCGACCGTGCCGCTGCACAACTGCGAGACGCTCGCCGAGGTCAGCAACGGCGTGCGACGCACGACCGTCGCCGAAGCGGCGTGCGCGGCCACGATGCGGTCGATCCGTACTGCGGCCGCAACGCTGCTGCGCGGCGCGCCCATCACGTGAGCGGCTGGCGGATGATGGGTCGTTTTGCTGCGCCGGCCTCGTCCAGGCGCCGGACCGGCGTCGTGTACGGCGCGTTGCGCGCGATCCGCGGGTCCTGCTTGGCCTCCGCGAGGATCTCCGCGATCACGGCGGCGAAGTCGTCGAGCGTCTCCTTCGTCTCCGTCTCAGTCGGCTCCAACAGCAACGCCTCGTCCACCAGCAACGGGAAATACACCGTCGGCGGATGCACACCATGATCCAGCAGCCGCTTGGCCAGATCCAAGGTTCTGATCCCCAACTCGCGCTTCATCGGCGCGCCCGACAACACGAACTCATGCATGCAGATACGGTCAAACGCGGCCGGCAGATACTCGGCGATCCCCGCTCTTCTGAGCAGCGCCAACAGATAGTTCGCGTTCAGGACCGCGACCTCCGACGCCTCTCTCAACCCCTCCGCCCCGAGCGAGCGGATGTAGGCGTAGGAGCGCACGAAGACGCCGTAGTTGCCCTGAAAACCGCGCAGCTTGCCGATCGACTTCGGGATGTCATGCTCCAGATCGAAGACCGCCACGGTCCCGTTGGACTCGCTGCGCTTGACGACCTGCGGCACCGGCAGATACGGCGCGATCCGCTCCGACACCGCGATCGGCCCCGCACCCGGCCCCCCACCACCATGCGGCTGCGTGAACGACTTGTGCAGGTTGAAATGCACGATGTCGAAGCCCATGTCACCAGGCCGCGTCACACCCATGATCGCGTTCAGATTCGCGCCGTCGTAATACAACGTCGCCCCCACGCCATGCACGATCCTCGCGATCTCCTCGATGTTGGAATCAAACACGCCCAGCGTGTTCGGATTCGTCAGCATCAGGCACGCAACCGACGCATCAGCCTTCGCGCGCAGGTCCTCGACATCGACACCGCCGTCCGCGTTGGTGCCGACCTTGACGACCTCATACCCCGCCATCGTCACCGTCGCCGGATTCGTGCCATGCGCAGTGTCGGGCGTCAGCACCTTCGTGCGCTTCTCGCCGCGGTCCTCGTGGTAGGCCCGCGTCAACAGCACACCCGCCAGCTCGCCGTGCGAACCCGCGCTCGGCTGCAGCGACACATGCGGCAGGCCGGCGATCTCGCCGAGCGACTGCTGCAGGCCGTACATCAGCTCCAACGCACCCTGCGCCCGCCGCGGATCCTGCAACGGATGCAACCGCGCATTGCCCGGCAACGCCGCAACCCGCTCATGCAACTTCGGGTTGTGCTTCATCGTGCACGACCCGAGCGGATAGAAGCCAGTGTCGAGGTCGAAGTTGCGCTTCGACAGGCGCACGTAATGGCGCACGATCTCCGGCTCGCTGACCTGCGGCAATCGCGCCGGCACCGCACGGCGCTGGTGCGGCGGCAGCAGGCCGTCGACGTGCGGGACGTCCAGCGGCGGCGCGACGAACGCCCGGCGGCCGGTGGCGCCCAGCTCGAAGATCGTTCGCAGCGGCCGTTCGGCGGGCTGTTCGCGCGGGGCGGTCATGCCGTCGCTCCGGCCGCGGCGGTCGCGTCGGCGCGTTCCGCGGCGAGCGCGTCGCCCAGCACCTCCACGAGCCGGTCGATCTCGGCCCGTGTGCGCCGCTCCGTCAACGCGACCAGCAGCGCGTTGTGCTGCGGCAGCGCAAGACCGGGGTTCACGCCGGCCGCCGCGCAGCGCTCCACGACGGCCGCGACCGGCACGTCGAGGCCGATCGCGAACTCGCGCACGACGGGCTGCGCGTGCAGCCGCGTCACGCCGTCGAGCGCGCACAGCCGCTCGCGCGCGTAATGGGTGCGCTGCAGCAGCAGCTCGCCCAACTCGACGAGCCCCTCGCGGCCCAGCCACGACAGATAGACGACGCCCGCGAGCGCGTTGAGCGCCTGCGCGGTGCAGATGTTGGAGGTCGCCTTCTCGCGGCGGATGTGCTGCTCGCGCGTCTGCAACGTCAAGACGAAGCCGCGGCGGCCGTCGGCGTCGACGGTCTCGCCGGCGATCCGGCCCGGCATGCGGCGGATGTGCTCCTGCGTCGCGGCGAAGAAGCCGAACGACGGACCGCCGAAGTCGAGCCGGTTGCCGAGCGGCTGGCCCTCGCCGACGCAGACGTCCACGCCGCACTCGCCCGGCGGCGGGAGGATCCCCAGCGCGATCGGGTCGTAGGAGCCGACGACGACGGCGTCGGGCGCGGCCTGCGCCAGCGCGGCGACGTCCTCGACGGCGCCGAGGAAGTTCGGCTGCTGCAGGAAGACGGCGCTCGTGTCCGCGTCGATCGCCGCGCGCCAAGCGGCGAGGTCGGTGACGCCGTCGCGCAGCGGGACCTGCTCGACCTCGCAGCCGAAGCCGTGCGCGTACGTGCGCAACGCCGCGATCGCGTGCGGATGCACCCCGGCCGAGACGACGAAGCGCGGCCGGCCGTTGGCGAGCTTCGCGAGGTAGCCGGCGCTCGCGAGCGCGCTCGGGCCGTCGTAGACGGAGGCGTTGACGACCGGCAGCGCGGTCAGCTCGGAGATCGCCGTCTGGTACTCGAACATCACCTGCAGGTTCCCCTGCGAGACCTCGGGCTGGTAGGGCGTGTACGGCGTCAGGAACTCCGACCGCGACGTCAGCATGTCGATCAACGCCGGCACGTAGTGGTCGTACATGCCGGCGCCGAGGAAGCTGATCTCGTCCTCGGTGCTGACGTTGCGCGCGGCCAGCGCGCGCAGCTCGGCCTCGACGGCCTGCTGGGTCTGGCCCGGCGGCAGCCGCAGCGGCCGGTCCAGCCGCAGCGACGGCGGGATGTCGGCGAACAGCGCGGCGACCGACTCGGCCCCGATCGTGTCGAGCATCGCGCGCCGGTCGGCGTCCGTCGCAGCGGTGTAGCCGGTCATCTCGTCGCCCACGGGTAGAGGGGATGGCGCTCCGCGATCGCTGAGCAGCGAGCCCGCAGCTCGTCGCGTCGCGCCTCGAAGTCGTCACCGAGCGTGACGCGGATCACGTCGCCCAACTCGGTGGACGCCTCGAGCACCGCCCGTGGCGCGAAGTTCTCGGAGGCGATCATCTCCAGCGTCCGCTGCTCTCGCTCCAGCTCGCCCGCGAGCACCGCGGCGATCTCGGGGTCGACCTCGGCGAGCGGGAGGTCGAAGAAGTTCGGTGCGAGCGTCGCGCTCATCGCAACAGCTCCTGGTAGGCGCCGGCATCGAGCAGCCGCGCGCGCTCGGCGGGGTCGTCGGCGAGTCGCACACGCACGAGCCAGCCCTGCGCGTAGGGCGAGGCGTTGACCTGCTCGGGCGCCTCCGTGAGGGCGGCGTTGACCTCGACCACCTCGCCCGACAGCGGGGCGATCACGTCGGAGACGGCCTTGACGGACTCCAGCTCGGCATACGGCTCCCCCTGCGTCACCGTCGCACCGACCGCGGGCCCGTCCCAGTAGACGATCTCGCCGAGTGAGTCCTGGGCGAACCAGGTGACGCCGAACGTGGCGATGTCGCCGTCGATCCGGGCCCAGTCGTGCTCGGGGTGGTAGAGCAGGTCCTCGGGATAGCTCGCGTCCGCGGGCATCAGCCCTCCTTCGTTCTGTAGATGGGCTTTTCCTTGACGACGGCCGCGCGCGTCTTGCCGCGCACGTCCACTTCGATCTCCGTCCCCGGCACGGCCCGCTGCAGCGGCAGGTACGCCATCCCGATGCCGATCTCCAGGCTCGGCGACAACGTCCCGCTCGTGACCTCGCCGCCACCGACGACGGCGTTGCCCTGGCGCGGGATACCCGGGCCGGTGAAGACGAACGGCGCGAGCAACTCACTCGGCCCCGCCGCCCGGACGGCCGCGACGGCGTCGCAGCCGATGAAACCGGTCTGCTCCTTGCAACACCAGCCCAGACCCGCCTCGATCGGACCACGCGACTCCATCAGGTCGTTGCCGTAGAGGTGAAAACAGACCTCCAAACGCAACGTGTCACGCGCAGCCAGCCCAACCGGCGCCGCGCCGGCCGCGGTCACGGCATCCCAGACGGCCGGCGCATCCGCCGGCGCCAGCAGCAGCTCGACACCGTCCTCACCCGTGTAGCCGGTCCCGCAGACGAGCGCCGGCACACCCGCGACCGTCAACTCAGCCGTCCTGAAACGGGCCGGCAGCGCCTCGCCACCGGCCAGCAACCGCTGCACCAGACCACGCGCCCGCGGACCCTGAACCGCGAGCATCGCGTAGTCAGCCGCACGATCGACCACCTCGACATCGTCGAACGCCCGCGCCTGCTTGACGAACCACGCGAAGTCCTTCTCGTGGTTGTCAGCGTTGGTGACCGTCAGGTAGCGATCCTCGCCCAGTCGGTAGGTGAAGAGATCGTCCAGCACCCCGCCATCCTCCTTGCACAACACGCTGTACTGCGCGCCGCCGACGGCGATCTTCTCGACGTCGTTGGAGAGGATCCGCTGCAGGAAGCGCAGCGCGCCCGGACCGCGCGTCTCGACCTCGCCCATGTGGGAGACGTCGAAGACGCCGACGGCGTCACGGACGGACAGGTGCTCGGCCTTGATGCCGGCCGGGTACTGGACCGGCATCTCCCAACCCGCAAACGACACGAGCTTCGCGCCGGCGTCGCGGTGGATGGCGTTGAGGGGTGTCGATCTCATAGTGGCTTGCTCCTCCAGTGGTTGGACCACTGTACCAGCGACTGCGTGGGCAGGCGGCTGCGGCGCGGCTGATCGCCGACCGTGAGAGCGCCATGAGAGCGCCCTCTGCGACCGTGCCCGCACGCACGGCGCCGGCGTCAAGATGCGCATCGGCACCGAACGCACGCGCGCAGACACGAACCACTGAGGAACTCCATGAGACGCTGGAAGCATCACCCCGCCCGTCGGCCGGCGTTCGCCGCGGTGCTCGTCTTCGCCGTCGTCGGCTTGGGCGCCAATGCGACCTCGGCGAGCGCGGCGAAGGTCGCGCAGCCCGAATGGCGCAAGCCGTGGGCGTCGCGGATCGTCAACCCCCGCACCGGCAGCGTCGTGACCAACGGGGCGCTCCACGTCACTGCAGAGGTCGCGCCCGGGGTGAGGGAGTTCCGCGCGTGGATCGACGACTCGCGCGTCACGAGCGCGTTCCGCCCGGCCGGCAACGGCTCTCTGCGCGAGGCGACGTTGCGCGTCGGGAGCACGCCCGCCCTGCGGTGGGGCCGCCACCGGCTCTCCGTCGAGACGCTCGGTCGCCACGGCCAGCGCTGGTGGACGGAGCGCACCGTGGTGCTCGCCCGCCCGGGCAGCGGCCTCGTCACCCGTGCCTCAGCGCAGCGCGTCCCGGGCGCCGGGGCGAACATCGCCGTGACCACCGCCAGCGCGAAGGTCCGCGTGAGCCTGCGGGTCGACGGCGGGCGCAGCGTCGCGCTTCCCGGTTCCGGTCGCCGTCACGTGCTCCACCTGACAGCGGACGCCGGCCTGCATCCGGGCGTCAACCGCATCCGCGTGCGGGCGCTCAACGCCGCGCGAGGGCGCTACGAGGTGCGCCGGATGACGGTCCGCATGCCCACGCCCGTCGCCGGCGCCGGTGCGGGCCGCCGGGCGCGCACCGGCGAGGCGGTGCGGTTCAGCGCCGCCCGATCGAAGGCCGCCGGCCTCGGCCGGACGCGCTACCGCTGGACGATCGCGAGACGGCCGGCGGGCTCACACGCGCGGCTGCATCGGGCCGCGACCGCGCATCCGACCCTGCATCCCGACCGCATCGGGCGCTACGTGCTGCGCCTCACGGTCCTCGGAATGCCCATCAGACGCGGCGCCCACGCCGCCGCGCTCCAGTCCGACAGCGCGACGACGACGCTCGACGCGACGCCGGACGACGGCGCGCTCGGCGTGCCCGTCGACACGATCACCTCCAGCGGCATCCAGGTCGGCGCGAGCCAGTACGCGAACCCGGCCTCCACCAACGCGCTGCAACTGCTCGTGCTCTCCCGCAGCACGCTCGCGAGCGTCTCGAACGCCTCCTATGCGAACAGCGACGCTGGCGCCAGCGCGCTGCTGAGCGCCGTCCAGGGGCTCACGAGCGACGCGCTGGCGATCATCGCCAAGCCGAGCGCGACGACGAACAACGCGACCGACACGACGGCGAACGCGACGATCAACAAGGCGCTCGCCCAGATCGGGGTCCAGCCGGCCTCGCAGGTCGTGACCAACGGGACGACGCCGTGCGACGGCGCCGAGCCGTGCAGCGTCTTCTCGGCGATCGGCGTCCCCGGATCCCCTGTCGGCCAGGGCTCGCTCAACGACGGGTTGTCCGGTCTGCAGGCGCCCGCCTCCGGCGGCCTGCACGGCTACTTCCAGGAGAACCTCGACAGCTCCGGCTACACGTTCGTCAACACCGAGCGAGTCCCGCTCGACACCGGCGATCCGGCCGCCAACCCAGCGGTCGTCACGGCAGGATCGAACGAGCCCGGCAGCCCGTTCCCGCTGCGCACCTACACCTCGGACGCGATCCCGTCCGGCAGCTCCGGATTCTTCGTGCTCGCGCTGTCCGCAGGCAACCTGGGCGTGTATGCGCAGCAAACGTTCTCCGACGACGCGGCGGGCCTCGCGGCGATGCACACGATGCTCGCGGACTACGCGCAGCGAAAGGCGCTCATCGTCGTGCGGTCGATCGGCGCGGTGGCACGCGTGAACACCCCTGCGTGGGACGACGTCGCCTCCGACCTGCAGTTGCTCGGCGCGAGCAAGTACTACTTCAACATGCTGAACGGGACGAGCAGCGCCGCGTGGGCGCAGGTCGCGCCGGGCAGCGATCCCTCCGCCTCGACGTACCCTGCGCCGTACACCCGGTTCGCGAGCGCGCAGCACAGCAACGGCGGCCGGATCTCCGGCCTGCTCGCCCGCGACGACCTCGGTCAGCTCTACGCGAAGGAGTCCGTGCCGGTCGGCCTCAGAGACCCGACGCGTCCGCTCGCCGGCACGCTCGCCGGGATCGTCTCGCTGCCCCAGACCGGGTGGCCCGAGGACGACTGGACGACCGGCGAGCAGAACGTCGAGAGCTGCATCGCCGCGCACATCGACCCGCTCGGAGGGCTGCCGACGCCGATCCGGTCCAATTACCTCAACGCCAACGACGTGTCGAGCTGGTCGACCTACGACACGAAGATGATGGCGGCGGGCTACTTCGACACGCTCTCCTCGTACACGGATTGCGGACCGTTCACCCAGAGCGACTTCAGGACCGTGGTCGACCAGCTCGACAGAGAGTGGAGCGCGGTACCGGTGATCTGGGCCGAGATCGACAATCTGCAGACGGTGCTCAACGCGTCCTCGACCGCGAGCGACGAGGTCGCGTCGGTAGCGCTGGCCGTGAACAGGAGCGTCGCCGGCGACAGCTCCCGGCCGGCG
The DNA here is from genome assembly GCF_030646165.1 of Conexibacter sp. CPCC 206217. Classification (GTDB taxonomy): domain Bacteria; phylum Actinomycetota; class Thermoleophilia; order Solirubrobacterales; family Solirubrobacteraceae; genus Conexibacter. The sequence goes on from NZ_JAUTDO010000002.1 coordinate 577,771, forward strand.
CGCTACGACGCCGACGAGATCGCGAGCGACGCGCTGTGGGCGCTGAGCACGATCCCCGGCTTCTCCGAGGAGTCGAACGTGATCAACTTCGTCGCGGCGTCGCTGGGTCTCGCATCCGACCTGAACCAGGACGCGAACGGCAGCAGCGCATCCCAGACGACCACGACCGCGGTGAACTTCGCCACCTCGCTCTCGCAGCAGCTCACCGAGGACACGCAGTTTCTGGCCCGGGAGCGCGAGATCCTGCTCGGCGACTGGACCAAGCTCGCCACCGCCGCAGAGAACGGCAAGGACGTGACGAACGCCGCAGCGGACTGGACGTGGGGCGCAACGCAGGCGGCGGCGGCCGCCGACGCGCTCATGATGTCCGTGCGCCGCGAGTCCTACGAGACCCTCTTCCCGACCGCCTACTCGCTCTACCGGCTGCAGCCCGGCACCGGCTCTCTGCCGACCAACCCGGCGACCTATCAGTGCGCGACCCTCTACAACGGCTACTTCGTCGTCTGGAGCCCGTTCTCCGGCATCCAGCAGTACGGGAGCGTCGATCTGCCCACCACGGCGTCGGGCACGATGCAGGACTGGGTCTACGGGCAGCCGGACACGTCGCCGCTGTCGAAGGTGAACAAGACGATCGGCACGCCCTCCGCGTCGCTGCTCGCCGCGATCTTCGGCAACCCGTCCCAGGGCGATCCGTACCAGCCGCCGAACACGCCGCTGTTCAACGGCGGCCAGTTCGCAATCGAGACCTACGCCAACGCGGCGACGAACACGATCACGGTCACCCACAGCTCGGCGGGAGAGGGCAAGCGCAGCACGAGCTCGATCTGCAACGCCAGCGGGAGCTGATCGGCTCCTGGGAGGCCCCTTGCGCACGACTGCGCACGACTGCGCACGACTGCGCACGACTGCGGGCGCGAGGACGGCGCGTCTGAGCTGCGACGTCGGCGCTCAGCGCAGCGTGCGTCTGATCGCGACGGTCCCGCCCGGGGCCTTGATCGTGATCACGAGCGTCTTGCCGCGGTAGCGCTCGAGCCGGGCGGCCGTCCGCTTGGACGCCTTGAGCGTGAACGTGAGCCTGCCGGCCCGCTTCGCCTTCTTCGAGGTCGTCGCGAGCACGGTGCGGCCGACCTTGGCGGTCGCGGTGACCGTCCCCTTCGCGGGAACGGTGACCGTCAGCGGCAGCCCCTTGGAGAAGGCGGCCGCCCTGACCGTCGCGGCGACGGTCGCCTTCGGCTTGCCCGCGGTCGCCCTCGTCCCCGGCTTGGCCGCGCCGGCCCCCGGCTTGGTCGAACCCGTCCCCGGGTTGGCCGAGCCGCCCCCCGGCGCCGATCTCGCCGGCGGTGCCGGCGTGCCGCTCCCTGGCGGGTTCGGGGCGGGCGGAGCGGGCGGCGGCGTGGCGGCTGTCGAGGCGCCCAGCTGCGGGCTCCTGCCGGTCGCCGAGATCACGACGGGCGGCGAGGAGAGGTTGCACGTCGTCACCTCCGCCGAGGGGAACCAGACCGGTGCGCCGGCGACGACGACGCCGCGGCCGTCGTGCCAGGCGAGCCATCTGCCGTCGGCGGAGACGTTGACCTCGTCGGCGTCCCCCTGGACCGGCAGCAGGCAGCCGTTGAGGTCGTCGTCGTCGGTCGGCGCGGCGCCCAAGCCGCCGGAGACCGGTTGCATGGCGACGATCCCGTCGCCGCGGCTCCCGTCGCCCAGCCGCGGATCGATCGCGAATGCCACGACCCTGCCGTCGGCGGACGCGTCGATCCCGTTCGACTCGTATCCGCTCGGCACGCTGAAGCCCGGCCACGGGGTGACGTCCGGCTGCATCGGGCCGGAGTCCTGCACCACGACCTGATCGCTCTGGACGCCGACGATCCGGTCGCCCGCGAGGCCCGGCCACTCGACCCCGGAGATGTCCAACGGTCTGATGACCCAGCTCACGCCGCGGGCGTACGTGCCGGTGCGCAGCGTTCCCACCGGATACGCGTACTGGTAGTTCGAGTAGCCGTAGCTGAAGAACGCGCCGCCCGGCGCGAGGTTCATATGCACCGGGAGGATGTCCCCGGTGGCGCCCGTCAGATACTGGGCGAGGTTGTCGCCCGACGTCTGGGGCGCGCCGTCCGGCCCCCACTCCTGCCCGGCGTTGCCGGTCAGCACGTAGTTCCCGGGCGTCCAGCGGTACGCGATCACGTAGCCGTCGTCGGACTGCGCCTGCTGCGACCAGGTGTAGGCATCCGGCGAGGGGCCCGACAGCGACCGCTTGGCGGCGCCGTCGAGCGTCGCGACCCAGACCTGGCCGCCGTCGATGTAGGAGACCTGTGTTGCGCCGGCTGTGCCGGCGCCGGCGCCGACCAGAGCGAGCGCGAGGAGCAGTGACCGCATCCCGCCGACGATGCCGTACCGCCGCGCGCTCCGCATCCGCGATACCACGGAACATGCACGAAATCCGCCCTCGTCGCCGCGCACGACGAGACACGCCACGGGGTCGAAAGACGGGACCTGAGTCCCAATTGCGCGGCCGGAAGCGACTGCGATGGTGCGCGACATGTACGCGCGCGCTGTTCGAACGACCCTGACCTGTCTTGCCCTGACCCGTCGCGGTCCTGCGAGGGCCGGAGCGAGCGTGAATGCGCCACAGCTACGCACTCTGCGTAGGGCCGCGACCGAAGACGCCGGCCAGTCGCTCGTCCTGGATCGAGACGGACACTATTCTCGCGCGATGCCCCTGTCCGCACGCGTCCTCACCCTCGCGATCGTCGCGGCGTTCAGCGCCTCGCCGGCCGTCGCCGCCACGAAGCACAAGCCCAGCCCGGAGACTGACAAGAGCCTCGGACCGGGCGACGGCGCCGGCCGCTACCTCGGTGGTCAGAGCTCGACCTCCCAGTTCCACGGCTGCAACAGATATGACGAGCAGTGGTTCCCGACGTCGCTGCTCGACGGCCGGCAGACGACCACGCCGAGCACGCACCGGTTCGTCACGTTCAGAGTCGACACCGCGGGCTTCCCGACGTTCAGCTGGACCGCGAAGGCGGGATACAAGATCTGCGGGGTCGAGGCGTTCGCGGCGCTGGCCGGCCCGGACACCAAGGGCGGGCAGCTGCTCTCGTGGGTCTCCTACACGTCCGGCCGCCTGCGCGGCTCGACGGACCCGAAGGGCAAGGAGACGATCAGAGTCCACATGCCCAAGCGCCTCGGCTCCGACGACCAGGACCTCAGCGACTTCGAGGGCAGAACGCTCGGCATGTACGGATTCCAGGCGATCACCGTCTACGTCAAGAAGGGCTGACCATGCGGGCGCGCATCACCCTGCTGACGATCTGGGCCGTGAGCCTGGCAGCAGGCGCAGCGCTGCTGGGCGCGACCCCGGCGAGCGCGGAGGACGTCGGCGCGACGCCGCTGCGGACGAGCGGCTCGAATCCGGCGTCCTACTGCAAGGCCCCGCTGCAGGCCATCTGCGCGACGGTGCAGCCGACCAAGGACGGGACCGGCACGTTCGTCGTCACCGTCTTCGCACCGAGCGACGTGACCGTCAAGCGCTTCGACGTGTGGTCGGGAACGGCGGCGACGAAGCTGCGCCCGGCGTCGATCTGCAAGGCGCACGGCAAGGGCAACGCTCCGGAGTACCAGGAGGGGCCGTACTTCATCACGCGCTGCAGCGAGACGATCAAGCCCGGCAAGCACCAGACGTACTGCCTGTCCGGGCTCAGCCGCGTCCCGTCGACCCAGGGAGCGGGCGTCACCTACCCGGTCTACGTCGACGGCGGCGGCGCGGGCGCCGGTGCGGCGGTCGGCATCCCGGCCGCGTCGAAGTGCCCGGCGACGGTCGCCAAGCGCAGAGCCGGCAGATAGCGGACAGCGCACCGCGGGATACCCTCCTGAGATGCAGAAGGCGGGTGTCCGTGCAGAAGCGCAGGACGGCACGAGCGGAGACGATGCGGTCGCGATCTTCCAGGACGTGTTGGAGAGCGTGTTGGACGATCGGCCGCTCGGTGAGACGCTCGACCTGATCGCGCGGCGCGTCTCCGAGCTGGGGGCGTTCGACTTCTGCGCGATCGTGCTGCCGGAGGGCGACGGTCGCAAGGTGCGGATCGGGGGCTCGTACAACTTCCCGCCGCGGTATGCGGAGCGCGCCAGCCACGTGTTCGACGCGGCGATCCAGGAGATCAACACGTCGCCGACGGCGCGAGCGCTGGCGGAGCGGCGCTCGATCCTGATCGCCGACACCGAGAGCGACCCGTCCTACACCGACTGGCGTGCGCTCGCGGCCGAGTTCGGCTTCCGCTCGATCCTCAGCGTCCCGCTGATCACGCACGGCAGTGCGGTCGGGGTGCTCAACGGGTATTCCAACCGACCGGTGCCGCTGGAGGCGATCAGACTCGACTCGATCGAGACGCTCGCCGGACATGCCTCGCTCGCCGTGCAGCTGACGATGCTCGTCGAGAGCCGTCAGGAGACGATCGACGAGCTGCAGCGAGCCAACGACCAACTCGAAGCGCACCGCGCGATGCTCGAGCGCGCCCACCAGATCCACCTGAGGCTCACCGGCGCCGTGCTCGAAGGCGCTGGCTTTCAGTCCGTCGCGCAGACGCTCGCCAACGTCGTCGGCCGGCCGGTGCTGATCACCGACGCCGACGGCCGGATCGTGAGCCGCTCCGAGACGCCGCCCGAGCTGGCCGCCGAGCAGCTCCTGCCGGACCGGATGGACGACCTCGACGCGGCTGCGCAACGCACACGCGCGCTCGCAGGCGCCGAGGCGGGAGGCGAGCTCGGCATGCAGCCCGACCCGACGAGCGCCGACGCGATCGTCGCCGCGATCCGGATCGCCTCCGACACGCTCGGCTACGTCGTCGTCCCGGCGGCGGACGCCGCCTCGCGGGCGCTGGACGTGCGCGCCGTCGAGCACGCCGCGACGGTGCTCGCGCTGCACATCGTCAAGACGCGCGCGGAGCGCGCGACCGAGGAGCGGCTGCGCTCGGACTTCCTCGCCGACCTGCTGTCCGGGCGTGATCCCGAGGAGCGCGCCGTCGAGCGCGCGCGCCACTACGGGATGGTGCTCGACCAGCCGCATCGCGTCGTCACGATCGCCGTCGAGGAAGCCGAAGCAGGCGCCGCAGCGGCCAAGAGCCACCGCAGCCAGCTGCTGCGGCTCGTCGCCGACTCGCTGCACAAGCGCCTGCCGGCGGCGCTCGTCGGCCAGGTAAGCGGGTTCGTCTCCGCCGCGGTGCCGCTCGCCGCGCTCGATCCGCGCTCGGTCGACGCGCTGCGGGCCGCGGTCGACGACGTCGGCGCCGCCGTGCGCCGCTACGCGCCGACGGTCACGCTCACATCGGGCATCGGCGGCGAGGCCGCGCAGCCGGCCGCGTTCGTGACCTCCTTCACGCAGGCGCAGCAGTGCCTGGCGCTGCTGCGCCGGCTCGGCCGCGGCGGGGACACGATCTCGATCGACGAGCTCGGGATCCTCGGCCTCTTCGTCGAGCACGGGCGGCCCGAGCAGCTCGTCGGGATCGCGCACGCGGTGCTCGGTCCGGTGCTCGCGAGCGACGCGAGATCGAACGGCGCGCTGCTGGCGACGCTGCGCGCCTACCTCGATCGCAGCTGCGACGTGCGCGCGACCGCTGCGGCGCTGTTCGTCCATCCGAACACGGTCAAGTACCGCATCAGACGGATCGAGGAGCTGTGCGACCTCAGCCTCGCGCGGCCACAGGACCTGCTCGAGCTGACGATCGCGACGCTCAGCCTGCGGCTCGTCGAGCCGCAGGACTGAGCGAGCGCGATCGCACGGCAGGCGTCGCTACCCGTCGCACCCCGGCAGGTCGTCGCCCGGCGCCGGTATCGCGTCGCCGCTCTGCACCAGCGGGCCTGCTCTGGCAGCCACGTCGACGCCTGCGGCGATCGCGTCGACCTGCTCCTGCTGCGGCACCATCTCGTCGATCGTCTTCGTCGTGTAGCACTTCGGCCACACCATCACGACGCTCGGCGGGCTTCTCTGCTTGCCCGCGAGGTACTCGATCATCGCGCGCGCCAGCACCTGTCCGGCGACGGCGGGCTGGTAGTCCCACGAGACGTCGATCCGCCCTTCCTTCAGCGCGTCGACGCCGTCCGGGGCGAGGTTGTAGCCGGAGATCCACGCCTGCTCGCGCTTGCCGAGCGACTGCGCCGCCTGCGAGGCGCCGATCGCGGTCGCGTCGTTGTAGCTGGCGATCCCGACGACGTCCGGATTGGCCTGGATCGCCGGCTCGGCCGCCGTGCGGGCGCCCGAGACGTCGTCCGTTCTGTTCGCGAACTCCGCCGCGACGTCGAGTCTGCCGCCGCTGCACTGCTTCAGGTACTGCTCGAATCTGTCGCGCAGGTAGGTGATGCTCGGCAGCGGCAGCGCGTAGTTGCCGAACAGCACCGGACCGCCGTCGGGCCGCTCTCTGCACAACAGCTCGGCGGACTGCTTCGCCTGCAGCGCGCGGCCCTGGTTGACCGTCATCACGATCGATCTGTCGAACGGCTGGTAGAGGTCGTAGCCGAAGACCGGGATTCTCGCCTGCGCCGCGCGCTGCGTCGGCGACTTGATCGCGCCCTCGTCAGCGGGCCAGACGGCGATCGCGTCGACCTTCTGCGAGGTCAGCTGGTCCATGTTGGAGATGTTGGCGTCGACGACGTTCGCGCTGGCGCCGGCCTGCAGCACCGTCGCCTGCGCGCCGAGCGCTCTCGCCTCCGCCGCGAACGCTCTGCCGACGGCGCAGATCAGCGGGTTCGCGCAGTTGGTGATCGAGACGAACCCGATCCGCATCCCTCTGCCGATCTGCTCCGGTCTCGTCGCGGTGGACGCGGCCGGCGCGGCGGACCCCTGCGTCGCGGCCGGCGTCGAAGCGCTGCTGCTGTCGCTGTCGCTGGAACTGCCGCAGCCGACCGCCGCCAACGCGACGGTGGCCGTCGCCGCCGCGCATGCCAGCGCGCGCGCCCGGCGTCTGCTCGTGAACTGCCTCATGCTGCTCTCCTCCTGCTCGTGAGAGGTCGCGACGGCGTCGCGACCGAGGACGTTGCGCGCCGCCTCGCGGCGCCGTGTGAAGCGTCAGAAGCCGAGGTCGACGGGCGGCTGGGCGATCAGCCCGCCCGTCCGCTCCAGCTCGGCGAAGATCCGCGCGTTGGAGTCGCGCACGCGCCGCCGCACGTCGGCGAGGTCGTCGACGAGCCGCCCGGCGCGCTTGCGCACGGTGCCGGCGACGAGCACGTTGGAGACGTTGCCGGGGTGCGCGTGCAAGGCGACCGCGCCGAGCACGTCGTTGACCGGCAGCAGGTTGACGTCGCCGCCGTCGAGCGTGATCACGTCCGCCTGCTTGCCGACCTCGAGCGTGCCGATCTCGTGGTCCAGCCCCATCGCCTTGGCCCCGCCGACCGTCGCCGCGCGGACGATCTGCTCGGTCGACGGCGAGATCGCGTCGGGTGCCTCGCCGCGCTCGAGGATCGGGTCGTTGGCGATCATCCGCTCGACCTGCAGCGCGATCCGCATCTGCGAGAAGAGGCAGCCGGAGTTGTTCGCCGTCACGTCGACGCCGAGGCACGGCTCACCGCCCGCGGCGAGCGTGCGCGCGACGACCGGGCGACCCATGCCCATCTGGATCTCCGCCTCGGGTGTCGAGGCGATCGCGCCGCCGCTGGAGACGACGTGGTCGCACTCCCCCTGCGTCGCGAGGCTCATGTGGACCCACACCATGTCCGCGCCGCAGAGGCCGGCGTCGCGCAGCACGTCGACCTCCGTGCGCGCGCCGGGCGCGCGCATCCCCGGCAGGTTGTACGAGAGCGCGTGGAGCGTGATCGGCAGCTCCAGCTCGCGCGCGATCTCGACCTCGCGGATCAGCCGCTCGGGTCCCTCGGCTGCGAGGTCGGAGGCGTTCAGCCCGAGCTGCACGAGCCCGCGCGAGCAGGAGAAGCGGCGCGCGCGCAACTCCTCCACGTACGCGACGCGGTCGTCCAGCTCGAAGCTCGTGCCAACGCCGTAGTTGCCGGTCAGGCCGAACGCGAACGTCGAGCGGATGCCAGCAGCGAAGGTGCCGTCGAGCGCCGCCTCGGCGTGGTCGCGCGTCGGCAGGTTGTGGCAGTAGTCGAGCACCGTCGTGACGCCGGCGGCGAGCGCCTCCAGCATCCCGGCGCGGTTGCCGATCTCCATGTCCTCCGGCGTGTACTGCGGGCCGCAGCGCATCCGCACGGAGCGGATGTAGTCCTTCAGCCCCCAGCTGTGCGTGATCCCGCGCAGCTGCGTCTGCCACGCGTGGCGGTGCGCGTCGACGAAGCCCGGCATCACGATGTGGTCGCTGACGTCGATCAGCTCGGCGTCGGCGTGCAGCGCCGTGCCGATCGCCGCGATCCGGCCGTCCTCGACGAGCACGTCCGCGACGCGCGGCTCGTCGCCGCGGACCATCGTCAGGACCGTTCCGCCGCGCAGCAGCAGCTTGCCTCTCATCCGTTCGCTCCTCCGTGCACGCCGCCGCCCGCTCAGCCGGCGCGGCGCGGCGCGATCGTGACCGCCTGGGCGTTGACGAACTCGCGGATCCCGTAGGAGCCGAGCTCGCGTCCCCAGCCCGACCGCTTGACGCCGCCGAACGGCACGCGCGGGTCGGACGCGGTCATCGTGTTGACGAAGACGGCGCCCGCCTCGATCCGCGGCGCGAGCGCGCGCGCCAGCTCGAGGTCGCGCGTCCACAGGCTCGAGCTGAGCCCGTACGGGCTCGCGTTCGCCAGCTCGATCGCGGCCTCGGCGTCGGGCACGCGCAACAGCGCCGCGGCCGGCCCGAACGTCTCCTCGCGCGCGAGCGCGTTGCCGGGCTCGACCGCGACGACGGTCGGGGTGAACCAGGCGCCGGCGCGCTGCGGCGGGTCGCCGCCGGTCAGCAGCGCGCCGCCGTCCCGCACGCCGGCGCGCACCTGCGCCGCCAGCTCGTCGCGCAGGTCCGCGCGCGCCATCGGCCCGAGGTCGACGCCGTCGGCAGCCGGGTCGTCGACGCGCAACGCGCGCACGCCCTCGACGAACGCCTCCGCGAACGCGTCCGCGACCTGTTCGACGACGACGAACCGCTTCGCCGCGACGCAGCTCTGACCGGCGTTGACGAAGCGCGCCTTCACGGCCATCGCCGCGGCCTGCTCGACGTCGGCGTCGGCGAGCACGATGAAGGCGTCGCTGCCGCCCAGCTCGAGCACCGACTTCTTCAGCTGCTGCGCGCAGACGCCCGCGACGCTTCTGCCGACCTGCTCCGAGCCGGTCAGCGTGACCGCCGCGATGCGCGCGTCCGCGATCACGCCCGCGACGGTGCCGGCACGCACGACGATCGTCTCCAGCAGCGAAGGCGTCGCGCTCGCGAACAACCGCTCCAGCAGCAGCGCGCTGCCCGTCACGTTGGAGGCGTGCTTGAGCACGACCGTGTTGCCGGCCATCAGCGCGGGCGCGGCGGCGCGCACGAGCTGCCAGACGGGGTAGTTCCACGGCATGATCGCGAGCACCACCCCGAGCGGCGGAAACTGCACGAAGCAGTCGCGCCACTCGGTCGCGATCGGATCGGGCGCCAGCTGCGCGGCACCGTTCTCCGCGTAGTACTCGCAGCACCAGGCGCTCTTGTCGATCTCGGCGCGCGCCTCGTGCAGCGTCTTGCCCATCTCCGCGGTGATCAGCGCGGCCGCGTCCTCACGCGCGGAGCGCAACTCGGCGGCGATCGCGTGCAGCACGGCGGCACGCTCCTCGAAGCTCGTCGTGCGCCACGCGCGCTGGCGCGTGTGCGCGCGCTCCAGCGCGGCGTCGACCTCGTCGGCTCCGTGCAGCCGGTGGCGGGCGATCACCTCGCCGCTCGCCGGGTCGACGCTCTCCACGTACTCGGCGGTCGTCGTGCTCATCGCTGTGTCTCCGGGGTCGTCAGGTCGAGTCGTTCGAGGTCGCCGTGCAGTGCGGCGGCGAGGATCGCCTCGGCGTCGCCGGCGTCGAGCGGGCGCGGGCTGTTGCGGATCAGGCGATCGATCCCGACCGCCTGGCGCGCCATCGGCGCGATCTCCTCCGGCTGGACGCCGATCGCCTCCAGCGACGACGGCAGCCCGAGGTCGTGCGCGAGCGTGCGGACGGCGTCGATCGCGTCCGCGGGCGTGTCGCCGGCGCCCATCGCCGTCGCGACCGCCGCCAGCCGCGTCTCGCTGGCCGGCATGATGAAGCGCATCACGAACGGCAGCAGGAGTCCGACGCCGAGCCCGTGCGGCGTCTTCGTGCGCGCGCCGAGCGGGTACTGCAGCGCGTGCGCGGCGGCCGTGCCCGCGGTGCCGAACGCCAGCCCGGCGGCGAGGCTGCCCTGCATCGTGGCGGCGCGTCCCGCGGGCTCGTCGGCGAGCGCGCCGCGCAGGCCGCCCGCGAGCAGCTCGACGGCCTGCAGCGCGAAGCCGTCGGTGAGTGCGTTCGCTCCCGTGAAGATGCGATCGGCGACGGCGTCGACCGATTGCGCACGCGTCGTGCAGTACGCCTCGATCGCATGCGCAAGCGCGTCGATCCCCGCGTACGCGGTCACGTGCGGCGGCGCCCCATGCGTGAGGACGGGATCGCAGACCGCCGCCCACGGGATCAGCTCCCGGCTGGAGATGCCGACCTTCAGCTCGCGCTCTGGATCGCCCAGCACCGCGACGGGCGTCACCTCTGAGCCCGTGCCTGCGGTCGTCGGGACGGCGACGAGCGGGAGCACCGGTCCCGGGACGCCCTTCTCGCCGTAGAACGCGTCGAGCGGACCGGGGTGCGAGAGCCCGAGCGCGACGAGCTTCGCGAGGTCGATGCAGCTGCCGCCGCCGAGCCCGACGACGACGTCCGGCCGATAGGCGCGCGCGAGCGCGATCGTCTCCTCGACGTTCGCCTTCGGCAGCTCCGGGAACGCGGTCGTGAGCATGTGCACGTCGAGCCCGGCGGTGCGCAGCGCGGCCAGCGTGCGGCGGCCGGGCGCCGCGCCCGCGAGGTAGTCGTCGGTGCAGACGAGCACGCGCTGTCCGAGCCGCGCGACGACGCGGCCGAGCGCGTCGACGGCGCCCGCGCCGAAGAGGATCTCTCTCGGGGCGCGCAGCAGTCCGGTCTCAGACATCTGACTCCTCGAGTCGCTCCAGCTGCGCCCACAGCGCCGCTGGGTAGGGAATGCCGTCGCGCTGCCGGCGCGCACGCGCGCCGCGCATGCGGTCGCCGGGCACGAGCACGGCGGGGACGCCGGGCGCGGTCGGGGCCGCGCGCAGCTCGTCCAGGTAGTCGTCGATCCGCGACGCGACGGACGCGACGGCGTCGCCGACGGACGCGCGCGGGTCGAGCACGATCAGCACGTCGCCCTTCGTCGCAAGCTGGTCGACGTCGAGCGTCCCGTGCACGTCGCGCCCGAGCGCGGTCGCGCTCAGCAGCGCGACGAGCAACTCGAAGCCGACGCCGAGGCCGTAGCCCTTGGCGCCGCCGAAGGGCGAGATCGCGCCGGCGAGGGCGCGCTCGGGATCGGTCGTCGGACGGCCGGCCTCGTCGACCGCGCGCCCCTGCGGCAACGTCGCGCCGCGATGGGCGTGAGCGATGATCTCGCCCGCGGAGATCGCGGCGGTCGACATGTCGAGCACGAACGGCTGCGGCTTGGCCGGGACGCCGATGCCGATCGGGTTGGTGCCAACCAGCGCGGTGCGCCCGCCGGCCGGATGCACGAGCGCCTCGCTGGTCGTCAGCACGATCGCCGCGAAGCCCGCGGCGCAGATCCGCTCCAGGTATGGCGCGAGCATGCCGATGTGGCCGCTGCGACGGATCGCCGCAAGCGCGATCCCGCTGCGCGGGACGCGCTCCGCAAGCGCGTCGATCGCCGCGTTCGCCGCGACCGGGCCGAATCCGTCGCGCCCGTCGACTGCGAGGAACGCCTCGCCGGTCCACCGCAGCGCGGCGGTCGCGGCGGGATCGAGGACGCCCGCGCGGATCCGCTGCACCAGCGTCGGCAGCCGTTGCAGCCCGTGCGACGGTCGCCCGCGCAGGTCGCCCTCCACGAGCGCGCCGGCTTGCATCGCGGCGTGGGCGGCCGGCGCGCCCGCGGCGTGCAGCACCGCCTCGCCGAGTCTCCGTGCGCGCTGCGCGTCGACGCGCAGCTCGGTCGTCGCGGCGGTCATCCGCCCGCCACCCCGGCACGAGCGCGGACGCGGTCGAGGTAGACGGCGATGATCAGGATCGCGCCGGTGACGATCAGCTGCCAGCTCGTCGAGACGCCCGCGAGCGAGAGCGCGTTCGTCAGCGCCTGCAGGAATGCGACGCCGAGCACGGCGCCCCAGACGGAGCCGACGCCGCCCGACAGCGCGACACCGCCGAGCAGCGCCGCGGCCGCCGCCGTCAGCTCGAGGTTGAGCCCCATGTTGGGATCGGCGATCGTCGAGCGGCCGATCGTCATCACCGCGGCGAGCGCGGCGCAGAGGCCGCTGACGCCGTAGACCGCGGCCGTCACCCAACCGGCGCGCACGCCGGCCAGCTCGGTCGCCTCCCGGTTGCCGCCGACGGCATAGATCGAGCGACCGAACGTCGTCCAGCGCAGGACCCACCACAGCGCGAGCACCAGCGCGAGTCCGACCAGCAGCCCGATCGGGACGTGACCGCCGAGGATCGTGTCGTTGCCGAGCGCTCTCGAGACGCGATCGCCGTACATGTCGATCGTGGACGAGTCCGTCCACAGATAGACGATGCCGCGGTACAGCGACATCGTCCCGATCGTGACGACGAAGAACGACATGTCGAGGCGGCCGATCAGGATCCCGTTGACGGTGAAGCCGACGACCGCGCCGAACACCAGGCAGGCGATCAGCGCGAGGCCGGCCGGTGCGCCGCCGGTCACGAGCTTCGCGTAGAGCACGCCCGTCAGCGCGAGCGTCGAGCCGATCGAGAGGTCGACGCCGCCGGTCAGCAGTACGAGCGCCATCGCGGCAGAGACGACGAGCGGGACGGCCGCCGCGCGGCCGAGGCTGGTGAGGTTGTCGGCCGAGCCGAACGTCGGCTCGGTCAACAGCTCGAACAGCACGAGCGCGACGAGCACGCCGCCGACGCCGACGATCGGCCCGAACGTCCCGCCGAGCACGCGCGTCGCGGCGCGCTTGAGTGGATGCGCCGCCGGGGGCGGCGCGGGCAGCTCCCGCTGCCGGACCTGCACGTCAGACTCCATGCGTCGTGGCCTCCTGCAGCCCGTTGAATGCCATGTCCGTGATCGACTCCTCCGTCGCCTCGTCGCCGCCCTGCTCGCCGACGACGCGACCGGCGGCCATCACCACGATGCGATCGGCCAGTCGCAGCAGCTCCAGCAGCTCTGAGGAGCAGACGACGACCGCCATGCCGGCGGCCGCCAGCTCGTCGACGATCCGGTAGATCTCCTCCTTGGCGCCGACGTCGACGCCGCGCGTCGGCTCGTCCAGCAGCAGCACGCGCGGTCTGCGCGCGAGCCAGCGCGCGAGCACGATCTTCTGCTGGTTGCCACCCGACAGGCCGCCGGCGAGCACGTCGACGGAGGCGGCGCGGATCCCGAACCGCTGCACCGCCGTGCGCGTGATCTCGCGCTCGCGGCGCGGGGAGCGAACGCCCCAGCGCGACGTGCGCGACCACATCGGCATCGTCAGGTTCTCCTGCACGCTGCGCCCGAGCACGAGGCCCTGGCCCTTGCGATCCTCGGGCACGTAGCCGATGCCGGCGGCGATCGCCTCGCGCGGGGAGCGCAGCCGCACCGTCCTGCCGTCGAGCTCGACGCTGCCGCTGTGCGGCAGCGCGCCGGCGAGCGCGCGACACAGCGACGAGCGCCCGGCGCCCGCCTGGCCCGCGATCCCGAGGATCTCTCCGGGCGCGACGCTCAGCGAGACGTCGCGCAGCTTGCGCGGCGTCGAGAGGCCGCGCACGGCGAGCGCCGGCGCGGGCGCGGCGGGCCGCACGAGCGCGGACTTGTCGGGCCGTTGGAAGACGGCCGCGACCTCGCGCCCGACCATGCTGCGGATCAGCGTCGGCTCGTCCAGCTCGCCGACCGCGTAGTCCGCAACGCGGTGGCCGTCGCGCAGCACGACGACGCGCTCGCACAGCTCGAAGTACTCCTCCAGGCGGTGCGTGATGTAGACGATCGCGGTACCGGCGTCGCGCAGCTCGCGCACCATGCCGGTGACCGTCTCGACCTCACGCAGGTTCAGCGATGCGGTCGGCTCGTCGAGCACCAGCACCCGCGGCGCGCGGCTGGCCATCTTGCCGATCGCGATCATGTGCTGGTGGTGCAGCGCGAGCGTGCCGAGCCGGCGCTCGGGCTCGACGTCGAGCCGCAGCCGCTCCAGCAGCGCGACGGCGTCGCGGCGGGCCGCACGCCAGTCGAGCCGGCCGCGACGGCGCGGCATGTGCCCGAAGAAGAGGTTCTCCATCACCGACAGGTCGGGATGGCCGAGCACCTCCTGCGAGACGAGCGCGACGCCCGCGCGCAGCCCGGCGGCGGCGGAGCCCCAGTGGACCGGCTCGCCGTCCACCAGGATCGCGCCCGCGTCCGGCTCGTAGCGGCCGGCGAGGATCTTCACGAGCGTCGACTTGCCGGAGCCGTTCTCACCGGCGAGGCCGAGCGTCTCGCCGGGGCGGATCTCCACGTCGACCTCGGCGAGCGCCTGCACGCCGGGGAACCGCTTCGAGACGCCTTGCATGCGGATGATCGGCTCATCCGTCGCAGCCCGTGCGCGAGCGCGCGGCGACGCCGCTGGTGTGCCCAACTGTTCCATCGAATCTCTCCTCGTCCGTCCCGCGGCGGCGCGTGCCGCCTGCGGTCGCGTGCGCCGCGGAGGGGGACCGCTCTGCATCGCGCTGGGCGATTCTGATCAAGCCAAGCAGACCCGGCAATGTCTGTTGAGACAGGAGATTCAGGTGAGTGTTGTCTTCAGAGACAACACCAGCGCCATCGTGCCACTACTGCTCCGGCGGGAGCGCTTCACGCCGCGCACGATCAGCGATCGGCGGCGTGAACGTCGCCGAGTAGAGGTTGCTCGGGCGCCCGCGCTGGCCCGGTGACGGCATCACGTCGGCCTGCCCCAGCCCGACGAGGAAGTCGAGGTAGCGCCGTGCCGTGCTGCGCGCGAGGCCGCTCGCCGCGCTCACCTGCGCGACCGACAGCGGACCGCGGGCGCCGGCGAGGATCCGCCGCACCTCTTCCAGCCGGCCCTCCGCGATGTCCTTCGGCAGCTGGCGGCCGCGCACGCGGATCGCGTCGACCGTCGACTGCGGCAGGTCGGGACCGTCGAACACGGCCATGTGGCGCTCGAACGCCTCCATCGCCTGGCGCAGCCGCTCCGGTCTGAACGGCTTCACCAGATAGTCGACGACGCCGAGCTGGAAGCACGCCCGCACGACCTCGGGAGACGATGCGGCCGTCACCGCGATCACCTCGACGGGATGGCCGCTGCCGCGCACCCGGCGCAGCAACTCGACGCCGTTCTCGCGCGGCAGGCCGAGGTCGAGCAGCACCAGATGCGGCCGCAGGTTGACGAGCATCGGGCGCGCCTGCGCCGCGGTGCACGCGGCGCCGACGACGGTGAAGCCGTCCATGCGGCTGACGAAGCGGCAGTGGATGCTCGCGACCGAGCGGTCGTCCTCGATCACCAGCACGCGCCACGGCTCACGCACGCGGCACCGCCACGGCGAACGAGGTCCCCTGCACGTGGCGGCGCACGTCGATGCTGCCGTTGGCCGCCCGAATGCTGTCTTGCACGAGCGCGAGGCCGACGCCGGGGTGCCCGCCCTTGCTCGACACCCCGCGCTCGAAGATCTGCTCGAACTCCGCCGGCAGCCCTTCGCCCCAGTCGCGCACGAGGATCGTCGCGCGCTCGGCATCCGCTCTCAGCAGCAGCGCGACCCTGCGCCGCTGCGCGGGCAGGTGCGCGACGGCGTCGAACGCGTTGTCGAGCAGGTTGCCGACGATCGTCACGAGCTGCGCGTCGCCGAGCGCCTGGGGGACGACGTCGACGTGGCTGGCCGGATCGATCTCCAGCTCGATGCTGCGCTGGTGCGCGATCGCGCTCTCGGCCAGCAGCAGCCCGGTCAGGATCGGGTGGCTGATGCGGCTGCGAACCGCCGCGGTGCGGTCGTGGTGCGCGACCTCCAGCTCGTCGAGGAACTCGCGCGCCTCCGCGACGGCGTCGAGCGACAGCAGGCCGGCGACGGTGTGCAGGCGGTTGGAGTGCTCGTGCCCCTGCTCTTCCAGCACGCGCACGAGCCGGCGCAGGCCGACCACCTCGCGCTTCTGACGGTCGAGCAGCTGCGCCGCGCGGATCGCGCTGGCCGCGTGCTCGCCGAAGAAGGTCATCAGCTCGATCTGCGCCCGCGCCCACGGGCCGGGCGCGGAGCGGTAGACGTTGAGCGCGCCGAGCCAGCCCTCGCCGCCGCCGAGCGGCACCGACAGGAAGCCGCGGAAGCGCTCGGCGCGGGCGATGCCGCGCCAGACCTCGAAGCGCGCGTCGGCCTCGGTGTCGTCGACGACGATCGGGCGACCGGGCTCCAACAGCAGCTGCGTCAGCGTCCGCCCTCTGCGCGGCAGCGTCGGCCACTCCTGCGCGAGCTGCCTGTAGCCGTCGCTGAGCCCGTGCGCGCCGGCGATCAGCCACGGCTCGCCGGGCGTCGTCATCAGCATGATGCTGGTGGCGCGGGCGCCGTCCGCCACGCCGGCGGCGAGCGCCGCGATCGCGTCGAGCGTGACGGGCAGCGAATCGCCTCTGGCGACGACCCGGCTGACTGCCAGCATGGCGCCGACTTGCTCGTCCGTGTACATCGCACTCCTCGGGGGCGGCGGCATTTGGTCCGCTGCCGCGACGCCCATCGTAGCCGCCCCCGCCCCTCACCCGGCACCGGGCGCGCGCCCACCGCTCGCCGCGCGCGCGGCCGCGAGCGCCTCAGCGGCGGCCGCCGTCATCCCCTGCACGTCGCGGTAGGCGGAGACGAGCTGACAACCGGCGTCGAGGTACGCCGCCACGTGCGCGGGGCTGGGAGCGATCGCGCCGACCGCGACGCCGGCGACGGCGCAGGCGTCGAAGATCGGCCGCACGAACGGCGCGTTGACGGCGTCGGTGAGCGCCGCCGTCGGTGCGCCGCCGAGCGACAGCGCGAGGTCCGACGGACCGATCAGGACGCCGTCGACCCCCTCCACGGCAGCGATCTGCGCCGCCGCCTCGGCACCCCTGCGGGTCTCGACCATGACGATGCAGGCGACGTCGCGGTCGGCCTCCTGCGGCGTGTAGCCGCCGGCCAGCGCGAGGCGGATCGGACCCCAGCTGCGACGCCCGGCCGGCGGGTAGCGGCAGGCGGCGACCGCGGTCACCGCCTGCTCCGCCGTCTCCACGAGCGGGACGATCACGCCCGCCGCGCCGCTGTCGAGCGCGCGTCCGATCGCGGCCGGCTCGGCGCTCGGCACGCGTACGAGCGCGGGCGTCCCGCCGATGCTGAGCGCCTGCAGCATCCGCAGCATGCCGTCGTAGCCGATCAGCCCGTGCTGCGTGTCGATCCCGACCCAGTCGAAGCCGAGCCGACCGGCGATCTCCGCCGCCATCGGGCTCTCCAGCTGCAGCCAGGCGCCGACCAGCGGCGGCCCGTCGCGCAGCGCCGTGCGCAGCCCGGCCATCAGATCAGGCGCGCCGCGGGACCGAGGTCGAGTCCGAGCACCTGGCGCCCGTAGTAGACCCCGAAGACGTCCCACACGTGCGCGGGCTGGTGCGAGCCGGCATGGACGTCGCGGTGGAAGCGCTGAATCGGCGACTGCTCGTAGAGCCCGGACGCGCCGCTGCCGTCGAACAGGCGGTTGACCGCCTGCACGCAGAGGCGGGCGGCGAAGGCACGGTCGCGCGCCCAGCGGGCGCGGTCCTCCAGCGACACCTCGAGGCCCTGCTCGGCGCGCGACAGCATGTCGTCGGTCGCGCGCTCGGACAACAGCAGCGCGGCGTCGTGCTCGGCGGCCGCCTGCGCGACGCGCAGCTGCATCGTGGCGGAGTCGACCGGCCGGTTGCCGGCGATCCCGGTGAGGCCCGCGCGCAGCCGCTCCTCGACGGCGTCGAGCGCGCCCTTCGTCATCCCCATCACCGCGTAGGTGAGGCTCAACGAGACCAGCGGCCAGACCGGCAGCGCGTACGACGGCCGCTCGCCGACGTCCTCCGGCACGCGCGCCTCGCTCAGCGACGCGGCGGTCACGACGCGGTGCTCCGGCACGAACGCGTCGCGCACGACGACGTCCTTGCTGCCGGTCCCCTTCAGCCCCGAGACGAACCACGTGTCGACGATCTCGACCTCGTCGCGGGGGACCATCAGGTAGCCGACCTGCCGCTCCCGCAGGAAGCCGCCGAGCATCAGCCACTGCGCGTTGTCGCAGCCGCTGGAGAAGCTCCATCTGCCGCTGAGGCGATAGCCGCCGTCGACCGCCTCGACCTGCGCGCCCACCGGGTTGAACGCGGACGAGCAGCGCACGTCGGGGCCGTCGGCGAAGTACTCGGCGCGCATCTGCTCGGGCCACAGCCCGATCATCCAGTTGTGCTGCGTCCAGACGGCGTGGCACCACGCGACCGAGCCGCTGCCGCGGCCGAGCTCGTAGGTCGCTGCCAGCAGCGTGTCGTACTCGCCCTCGCCGCCGTGGCGCCAGGGGTGCGCGATCGCGAGCAAGCCCTCCTGGGCGAGCCGGTCGGCCAGCTCCTGCGGGACGCGCCGCGCCTCGTCGATCGCGCGCGCCTGCTCGGCCAGCTGCGGCGCGAGCGCGGCGGCGCGCGAGCGCACCTCCTCCTTCAGGCTGCTGCTGGACGCCAGCGCCTCGTCGCGGTCGATCGTCGTCATCGCGTGCCTCGTCTCTCTCCGTCGTTGATGATGTTCCAGCCGCGAGCGGCGTCGCCGAGTCCGACGCACCCGGTCGCGGTGACGGCGACCGTGTCCTCGAGCTTGACGTAGCCCAACTGCGGGTCGGCGAGGGTCGTCTCGATCGAGACGACCATCCCGGCCTCCAGCGGTCGGTCGCGGTGCGCGGCCGCGTAGCCGTGCGGCGCGTCGAGCGCCAGCCGCGGCGCCTCGTGCGAGACGACGCCGATCCCGTGCGCGATGAAGTCGAGCCGGTCGCCGTACGGCGTCTCGGCGATCGCCGACGTGGCAGCCTCGTACAGCTGCGCCCCGGTCGCGCCGGCGCGCAGCGGCGCACGCGCCGCCAGCTGCACCGCGTCGACCGCGGCAAGCGCCTCGACCTGCCCGTCGCTGGGCCCGCCGACGACGCCCATGCGCGCGAGATCGCCGATGTAGCCGTCGATCTTGCCGGCTGAGTCGATGCTCAGCGTCGACCCTGGCACGAGCCGTGCGAGCGACGGCGTGCGGTTGCGGTCGGCGCCGATCGCGACGAACGAGAAGCCGAACTCGACGCCGCGGCGGCGCTGCTCGGCCGCCATCCAGCGCTCGACGTCGAGCGAGCTGTCGCCGACGCTGGCGCGCGCGTAGACGGCCTCCATCGACTCGACGATCCGCTCGGAGACCGCGCGCATCAGCTGCAGCTCGTGCGGTCGCTTGACGGCGCGCAGGTGCTCCAGCACCGGCATCGCGTCGAGCAGGCGCGCGCCGCTCAGCTCGCCGAGCGGGCCGTACAGCTCGAGCGACAGGAACGGCGGCTCGATCCCGATCGCGGCGCCGTCGAGCCCGCGGGCGCGCAGCGCGTCGAGCAGCAGCCGCGCGCTCGCGCGGCCGTCCGGGCTCTCGGCGC
Organism: Conexibacter sp. CPCC 206217; assembly: GCF_030646165.1. Classification (GTDB taxonomy): domain Bacteria; phylum Actinomycetota; class Thermoleophilia; order Solirubrobacterales; family Solirubrobacteraceae; genus Conexibacter. The sequence continues at coordinate 597,477 of NZ_JAUTDO010000002.1, forward strand.
GGACGTCCGGCACCCAGATCGGATGCAGCTCCAGCGGATCGGCATCCATCCAGTTGCCGATGAAGAACGCCTCCTGCGGCGCCCCGGCGACGTAGCCGACGATCGGCTGGTAGCGCGTCAGCGCGAGCGCGTCGTCGTTGACGTAGTAGTGGTGGCGGTAGCCGCCGAGCAGGTAGCGCACGTCGTACGGCGCGGTCGCGACGATCACGTCGAGGCCGGCGGCGCGCATCGCGGCGTCCAAGCGCTGCTGGTCGAACGGCATCGCGGGCGTCTGGGGCGGGACGCCGGTGGTGGTCGATCGCTCGTTGGTCATGGTCACGCAGCGACCGTACGTCCGGCGGCCGCGCCGGACACGTTGTCCTCGCCGCGGCGCGAGCAAATCGGGCAGGCGCGCATCTCAGATCTCCAGGCGGTCGGCGAACGCCGCGCCGTACAGCTGCTCGTAGACGTCCACGAGCTGCCTGGCGGTCGCCGCCAGCGCCGGGAGGTCGTCGCGCTCGAGCGCATCGACGAGCCGCTCGACGCCGTCGCGCAGCTGCGCCCGCCGGGGCGCGGACGCGGCGGCCGACCCCGACCACAGCCGCACGATCAGGCCCGGCACGTCGGCGCGCCGGAAGGCGTCGAGCGCGGCCGGGCCGGCGACCTCGGCGATCAGCGCGTCGCCGAACGCGGCGCGCGCGTCGTTCCACGCGCCGGCGTCGGACGGCCCGGCCGGCGGAGCGCTCGCGCGGGCCAGCTCACGCAGGCTCGCCAGCTGCGGCGCGCCGGGCCGCTCGCGCGCCAGCGTGACCGCGCCGACCAACAGCGCGTAGCGTGTGCGGACGGAGTCCATCACCGTCGCGAGCGTCACCGGGCGCACGACGAAGCAGCCGTCCGCATCGCGCTCGACGAGTCCCTCGCCCGTCAACTTCACGAGCGCCTGGTAGGCGGCGCCGCGCGTGACCGACAGCGCGGCCGCGAGCGCGTCCACGTCGACCGGCTGCTGCACCGGCAGCTCGCGCCGCAGCACCCGCGCGCGGACCTCGCGCGACGCGGCCTCGTCCTGCGCCAGCTCGAGCCGGCCGAACTGGCCGCGGTAGTACGCCAGCGGCGCGCCGCTGGAGCCGCTCGCGCGCTCGACGCGCGCGAGGAAGACCGCGTGCGTCCCGCCGGTCACCGTCTCCGTCACGTGGCATTCGAGCGTCGCGAGCGCATCGTGCAGCAGCGGGATGCCGTGGTCGCCGAGGTCGCATCCGACGCCGGCGAAGCGGTCGCCCGCGCGGCCCGCGAAGCGCACCGCCAGCTCCGCCTGGTCCTCGCTCAGCACATTGACCGCGAAGCGTCCCGACGCAGCGATCGCGGAGCCGGTCGAGGAGCCCTGTCTGAGGCAGACGAGCAGCATCGGCGGCTCCAGCGACAGCGAGCTGACCGCGCTCGCGGTCGCGCCGAACGGCGTGCCGTCAGCAGCGGTCGCGGTGATGACGGTCACCCCGCTGGCGAACCGTCCGATCACGTCGCGGAACTGGTCGGGGGTCAGCGTCGCGGCTGCGGTCGTCGCGGTCGCGATCGCGGCGTCGTCGGGCTCGCCCATGCGCTTCGTCTCCTCGTCTCGAACGGCGACCGACGGTAGGCGCGAGTGCGCGCGCGCCGCCGTTGTGATCGCTGCCGCGCGAGCGAATACCCTGCTGGCGCCCGCGACCGAGGAGGATCGGGGCGAGCCTCGCACGGCATCCCGCGTCGCGAGGAGCGAGAGGAGACAGAACGTGGCGACCGACGCACCGCACCAGCCCGTGCCGTACTACGACGAAGATCCGCGCGCCGCCGAGCAGATCGGCGAGCGACTCGTCCGCGAGCAGACCCGCGCGGACCGCCGCGTCCTGATCCGCGGCGGGGCAGTCATCACGATGGACGCCGCGATCGGCGACTTCGCGGCCGGCGACGTCCTGATCGAGGGCAGACGGATCGTCGCCGTCGGGCCGCGGCTCGCCGACGACGAGCGCGCACGCGACGCGGTCGAGGTGAGCGCCGCCGGCATGGTCGTGATCCCGGGTATGTGCGACAGCCACCGTCACTGCTGGCAGACGCAGTTCCGCCGGGCGATCCCGGACGTCGCCGACCTCGCCGCCTACGTCGCGGCGACGCACCGCACGCTCGCGTTCGCCTACCAGCCGCAGGACGTCTACGTCGGCAACCTGCTGGCGGCGCTCGGCGGGCTCGACGGCGGCGTCACCTCGATCGTCGACATCTCACACAATTCACGCTCGGCCGCGCACCGCGACGAGGCCGTACGCGGCCACCTCGACTCCGGCGCGCGCAGCGTCTACGGCGCGCACGGCGCGCTGTTCGGCGACTGGGACGAGCTGTGGCCGCAGGACCTCGTGCGCTTGCGCGAGGAGTACTTCGGAGACGACGACGCGCTCGTCACGCTGCGTCTGGCCTGCCACGGCTCCGATGCGGCGGCGGCGCGCGACAGAGACGACGGGCTGCCGTCGGTGACGCTCGACCCGGCGAAGATCGCGTTCGCGCGTGACCTCGGGATCGGCATCAGCGTCGACGGCGTGCTCGGCACGGAGGCGTCGGCGAACGTCGAGTCGCTCGGCACCGCCGGCCTGTTGGGCCCGGACATCACGCTGATCCACATGACCGCGATGTCAGACCGCGCGTGGGAGCTGATCGCGGACTCGCGGACGGCGATCTCGCTGACGCCGACGTCGGACGCCCAGATCGGCATCCTCGATGCGCTCCCACCGATCCAGAAGGCGCTCGACATGGGCATCCGCCCGAGCCTCAGCGTCGACACCGAGGCGACGCTCAGCAGCGACATGTTCACGCAGATGCGCTTCATCCTGAACGTGCAGCGGATGGGCGTCTTCAAGCGCCGTCACGAAGGCGAGCAGGGGCTCCACGCGATCACGACGCGCGACGTGCTCGAGTTCGCGACGCTGCAGGGAGCGCGCGCCAACGGGCTCGCCGACAAGGTCGGCTCGCTGACGCCCGGCAAGCAGGCGGACATCGTGCTGATCCGCGCCGAGGACATCAACAACATGCCGCTCAACACCGCGCTCGGCACCGTCGTCAGCGGCGCCGACACCAGCAACGTCGACACCGTCTTCGTCGCCGGCGACGCGCGCAAGTGGCGCGGCCGCCTCGTCGGCCAGGACCTCAATCGCATCCGCTCGCTCGCGCACGAGTCGTTCGACCGCATCCTGCGCGAGAGCGGCTTCGACCTCGACCCGCTCGTCTGATCCGGGTGCGCGCGGCGTAGCGCTCAGGCTCCGATCGACGCGTTCGTCAACTGGCCGTCGACACGTCGCCACGTCCCGCGCGGGTTCGCGTCGCGCAGGGCTTGCGGCAGCAGCTCCTGCGGCGCGTCCTGCCAGCAGACCGGCCGCTGGAAGCGACGGGTCGCGGTCATTCCGACGGAGGTCTCGCCGGGCGCGGTCGTCGCGGGATAGGGGCCTCCGTGCTGCATCGCCCACGTGACGGCGACACCGGTCGGCCAGCCGTCGAAGACGACGCGGCCGCAGCGGCGCTCCAACGCGGCGGACAGCTGCTGTGCGAGTTCGGGCTCGGCGGCGACGTCGGCGTGCAGCGCGGTCGCGAGCTGACCGTCGAACGCGCGCACCGCCGTCAGCAGCTCGTCCTGGGAGGCGTAGCGGGCCAGCAGCGCGAACGGCCCGAAGCACTCCTCGCGCAACGCGGGCGCGGTCGCGAGCGCCGTGGCGCTGGTCTCGTAGGTCGCCGCGTCGATGCGGAAGCCGGGCTCCTGACGAGCCGACGACGGCGTCAGCGGGCGCACGTCGTCGCGCGCGGCGAGGTCGGCGAGCTGATCGACGAGCGCGTCGCGCATGCGAGCCGTCAGCATCACCAGCGGCTGCGCCGCGGCCAGTCGCTCGGCGACGTCGGCGCACCAGCGATCGCCCTCCTCCCCCTCCGGCACGAGCACGACGCCGGGCTTCGTGCAGAGCTGCCCGGCCGCGCCGGTGATCGAGGCGACGAACGTCTGCGCGATCTCCGCGCCGCGTCGGCGCAGGGCTCCTGCGGTCACGACGGCCGGGTTGACGCTGCCCATCTCCGCGAACACGGGGATCGGCCGCTCGCGTGCGGCGGCGAGGTCGAACAGCGCCCGGCCGCCCTTCGTCGAGCCGGTGAAGGCGACGGCCGCGATCTCCTGCGCGCGCACGAGCGCCGCCCCGATCTCCGGCGTGTCGCCCTGCACGAGCGCAAATGCCGCCGCCGGCAGCTGCGCCTCCTCGATCGCAGCGGCGACATGGTCGGCGACCGCGCGGTTCAAGCCCGGCTGAGCGGGATGCCCCTTCGCGACGACCGGGCAGCCGACGGCGAGCGCGGCCGCGGTGTCGCCGCCGGCGACACCGAAGGCGAACGGGAAGTTGCTGGCGCCGAAGACCGCGACCGGCCCGACCGGGACGAGCATGCGCCGCAGGTCTGGGCGGGGTGCCGGCGCGGCGTCGGGATCGGCGCGGTCGATGATCGGTTCGAGATGCGCGCCGTCGGCGACGACGTCCGCGAGCGCCTCCAGCTGAACGCAGGTGCGCTCCAGCTCTCCCGCGGCGCGCGCGGCGGGCAAGCCGGACTCCCGCTGGAAGCGATCTCGCAGCCGCTCGCCGTCCGCGCGCAGGCGCGCGGCGGCGCCGCGCAGCGCAGCGGCGCGGCGATCGGTGTCGTGGAGCCGTGCGTCGGAGCACGCGGCGGCGGCCGCGGCGGTCAGCTCGGGAATCGCCGACGGCGGCGTTGCGGGGTGGGCGTCGAGGCGCTCGCCGGAACGCGGATCGGTGGCGGAGATCGTCGTCTCGGGGGTCATCGGCTGCCGTCGCGGTAGCGCTGCAGCAGTTCCTCGCCGGGCGGATAGGTGCCGCGCAGCGGCGCGCCGCCGTCGACCTGGGCGAGCACGAACTCCTCCAGGCGCTCCTGCTCGGCGGCGGCATGGGCGACCTCGGCCGCCAGCTCGCGCGGGATGCAGACGACGCCCTCGCCGTCGCCGACGATCACGTCCCCGGGATAGACCGCGACCTCCGCGCAGCCGATCGGCACCTGCATGTCGACCGCGTGATGCTGGGCGAGGTTCGTCATCGCCGAGGCGCCGGCGGCGAACGCCGGCATCGCCAGCTCGCGGATCTCCGGCGTGTCGCGCAGGGCGCCGTCGGTCACCAGCCCGGCGGCGCCGCGGCGCATCAGGCGCGTGGCGAGGATGTTGCCGGCGGAGGCCGCGCGACCCTGCCCACGGCAGTCCATCACGAGCACCTGCCCCGGTCCGACCGACTCGACCGCGCGCCGTTGCGGATGGTCGTAGTCCTTGAAGACGGCCAGCACGTCGACGTCCTCGCGCGCCGGCACGTAGCGCAGCGTGAACGCCTCGCCGACCATGTTCGCGTTGGCCGGGTTCAGCGGCGCAACGCCTGCCAGGTAGGTGTTGCGCAACCCGCGCGCGAACAGCTGCGTCGTGATCGTGGCGGTGCTCGTCTGCCGCAGCGCGGCGATCACCTCTGCGCCGAGCGGCTCGGCGACCTGCGGTGTGGAAGTCATCGTTCTCCTCTGGAAGGTGGGGACGCGAGCAGCTCGGCCAGGCGCACGCCGGGCGCGATCAGGTCGGGGTCGGTGCGCACCGCCACGAGCGCGGGCCCGGGCATCGCCTGCGCGGCCTGCAGCGCAGCCTCGAGCTGCGACTCCGTCCGGACCGTCCAGCCGTGCGCACCGAGCGCGGTCGCCCAGCGACCGAAGTCGGGCAGGCCGATCTCGGTCGCCGGCTCGACGCGCCCGGCGGCGCGCGCCTCGTGCATCGCGATCGTCCCGTAGAGGCCGTTCTGGAAGACGACGACGAGGATGTCCGCGCCGCAGCGCACGGCCGTCTCCAGCTCCTGGCCGGTCATCAGCGCGCCGCCGTCGCCGACCACGGCGACGACGCGTGCGGCGGGGTCGGCGAGCTTCGCTGCCACGGCGGCCGGCACCGCGTAGCCCATCGCGCCGTTGGCCGGCGCCAGCAGCGCGCCACCCGGCTCGAAGCGCCAGTGGCGGTGCAGGAAGGCGGAGAAGTTGCCCGCGTCGTTGGTGACGATCGCCGCACCGCCGATCGCGCGATGCAGCGCCGCGACCGCGCGCGCGGGGTCGACGCCGGCGCCGTCGCCCGCGGACGGCGGCGGTTGAGCGGCGGCGTGGTACGCGCCGTGCGCATCTGACCAATCGCGTCCGCTCGTACGGTCGGGAAGGCGGTCGAGCAGCGCCTGCAGGGTCTCGGCGACGTCCTCGCCGAGACCCTCGGCGTCGGGCGGGAGGGCACTGTCCGGACCGATCGAGAGGACCCGCTGACCCGTTTGAGGCAGACGCCCCTGCTGCCCGGTCAGGTCGTCCAGGCGCGTCCCGGCCAGCAGCAGCAGATCGGCCTCCAGCGCCGGCGCCAGCAGCTGCGGCGGCGTCGCGATCACGAGCTGCCCGATGCAGTTGGGATGCGCGTCGGGGAAGACGTTCTGGCGCCGGAAGGCGGTCAGCACGCCGAGCCCGGCGCGCTCCGCCAGCGCCACGAGCTGCTCGCGCGCGTGCGCCGCGCCGCCTCCGGCGATCATCACCGGCTGGCGCGCCGCCGCGAGCGCCGCGGCGGCTGCGTCGAGTGCGGACGGGTCGGCCGCCGACGCCTGCCGCGGCTGCACGCCGCGCGCGTCCAGCGGTCCTGCCACGCCCTGCCAGAGATCCTCCGGAACCGCGACCGCGACCGGGCCGGGCCGTCCTTCACGCGCCACCCGGAGCGCTCTCGCCAGCAGTGCGGGCAGCTCCGCGCTCGTGCGCGCGGTGACGGCCCATTTCGTGATCGGCGCGTAGAAGGCGGCGAGGTCGATCTCCTGCAGCGCGCCGCTGCCGATCCGGCCGACCGGCACCTGCCCGAGGATCGCCAGCAGCGGGGTCCCGTCCTCGTGGGCCGTCTGCACGCCGATCGCGAGGTTCGAGGAGCCGGGCGCGCGGCTGGCGAGCGCGACCGCGATCCCGCCCGTCAAGCGCGCCTCGGCGTCGGCCATGAAGGCGGCGCCGCTCTCGTGGCGCGTCGAGACGACCTCGATCCGCGGATCGTCGGCGAGCGCGAGCAGGAGACCGAGGAACGACTCGCCGGGCACCGTGTAGCAACGCCGCACACCGGCCGCGGCGAGCAGCTCGCAGGCCGCCTCGGCAGCGTTCAGACGCTCGCCGGCCATGCCCGCACGATCCCCGCCAGCGCCTCCGCGGCGCGCGCGTCGAGCGGCTCGCACGGTGCGCGCACCTCGCCGGCGTCGGCACCCGTCAGCGCGAGCGCCGCCTTGACGACGGCGACGTTGTGACGTCCGCCCGCGCGTGTCCGCAGCAGCTCGAACGGCAGCAGCGGCCGCAGCGCCGCGGCCAGCGCATCGAAATCCCCGGCACGGCTCGCGCGCCAGACGGCCAGCGACAGGTCGGGCCGGACGTTGGCGATGCCCGAGGTGAAGCCGACCAGACCCAGCGCCCGCATGGGCGCGACCATCGACTCCGCCAGCCCGCATGTCCACGTGCAGGCGTCGCGCACGCCCGGACGCTCCAGCAGCGTGCCGAGCACGTGCAGGTCGTGCCGCGCGTACTTGACGCCGACGATCTGCGGATGCAGCGCCAGCTCGGCGAGCGCGTCGGCGCCGAGCCGGGGGGTGCGTACGTACAGCACGACCGGCAGCGGCGAGCGATCCGCGAACTCGGTGATCAGCCCGACGATGCCGCGCTCGCCCGCGAGCGGATCGGGCGGGTCGTGCAGCATCACCGCGTCGTAGCCGAGTCGCTCGGCCTCGGAGGCCGACTCGAGCGCCTCCGAGAGCGCCCCCGTGACGCCCGCGATCAGGCCGGCGCGCGTGCGCCCGCGCGCCGTCGCGGCGAGCACCGCGCGCCGCTCCTCGGCGTTCAGCTGGAACACCTCACCGGTGTTGCCGAGCGCGGTCAGCGTGTGCACGCCGGCACTGTCGAGGACGGCCGTGAGCCGCTCCAGCGCCTCGAGGTCGACCTCGCCGCCGGTGCGCTCGAACGGCGTCGGCAGGACCGCCACGACGCCGCTGAGCAGCTGCGGCAGCTCCCGCGCCGCCGGCGCCTGATCGGTGGTCGTCACGACGCCTGCTCGCCGAAGAAGGGGAATCTCGCCTGGTAGGCGGCGAGCAGCTGCGGCCAGCGCGGCTCGTCGACGTAGGTGACGGTGACCGTCCCGTCGAAGCCGCCGCCGGTCGCGCGGAAGAAGCGGAGGTTGCCGGTGTGCGTGTACTTCGGCAGATGGCGCGCGTTCTCCGGACGCCAGTTGTAGGTCCCGACGACCATCTCGGCCGGCTCGCCGTCGGGCCCGAGCACGATCATGTCGCCGCGCAGCATGAAGCCCTCGTCGGCGGGGTCGTGCCACTCGGCCGTGACCTGGCCCATCCCCGCCGGCAGCGCCGAGAAGCCGCTGACGTCACCGCTGACCGGGTCGCGGCGGAGGATCTTGACGACGTGCAGGATCGGCTCGGTGAAGCCGGTGTCGGTTCTCGCCTCGGTGACGCGCACCATCCACTGCATCGACTCCGGATCGACGACGATCCGCTCGCCCCCGCCCGCACCCGGCGCGCCGATCACGATCAGCGCGCGCGTCGGCCCGGCGGCCTCCACGCGAGCGCTCTCGCCCGTCGGCACGTACGCGTAGCGCCCGGCGCCGACCGCCTCGCCGTCGAGCGTCAGGCCGCCGTCCAGGACCAGCAGCTCGTAGCCGCGGTCGAGCCGCTGGTCGACCGCGTAGCCGGCCGGCAGCTCCGCCAGGGCCGTCAACGCTCCCGTCTCCTCGTCGCGCGAGAGGACACGCCACGGCGCGCCGGCGAACGGGCCGTCGGCCGCCTCCGCGAGCGGGACGTCGCGGTAGTGCAGGTCTTCGACATGGGCACGGGCCATTCAGGTCTCCTTCGATCGGTGCGCCGGCGCCGACGGCGCCGCACGCTGGAGCCGCTCGAGCTCGGCGGCGGGAATGTGGCAACTGATCTGACGGCCGCCCGGCAGCTGCTGGCACGGCGGCGCCTCGGTCTCGCAGATCGCTCCGAGCTTGCGCGGACAGCGGGTCTGGAAGACGCAGCCGCTCGGCGGGTCCGCGACGCTGGGCGGATCGCCCTGGAGCCGGACACGCGTCGGCGCCTGCTCGCCGAAGGCGTCGCGCGGCGCCGACAGCAGCGCCTCCGTGTAGGGGTGATGGGGAGGCACGAAGACGTCGGCGGCGGCGCCGATCTCCATCACCCGGCCGAGGTACATCACCATGATCCGGTCGGCGATGTACTGGACGATCGCGAGGTCGTGCGAGATGAAGACGAACGCCGTCCCGTGCTCGCGTTGCAGCGCGACCATCAGGTTGACGATCGCGGCCTGCACGGAGACGTCGAGCGCCGAGGTCGGCTCGTCGCAGACGACGACGCGCGGCGCGCCGGCGAAGGCGCGCGCGATCGCGACACGCTGCTTCATGCCGCCGGACAGGCCCGCGGGACGTGCGTCGAGCTGTGCGACCGGCAGCCGCACCTCTTCGGCCAGCTCGCCGATCCGCTCCTCGCGCCGACGCGCCGGCAACGTGCTGAGTCTGCGCAGCGCGCGGCGCAGGATGCGGCGGATCGTGTGGCGCTGGTTGAGCGCCGAGTCAGGGTTCTGGAAGACGATCTGCAGCGTCCGCACCTGGTCGTCCTCGCGCGCGGCGACCGCGGCGCGCAGCGGTCTGCCGTCGAGCCGCAGACGCGCGCCGTCGTCGGGCTCCTCGAGCCCGAGCAGCACGCGCGCCAGCGTCGACTTGCCGCTGCCGGACTCGCCGACGACGCCGAGCGTCTCGCCCGCGGCGAGCGCGAAGGAGACGTCCTGGAGCACTCTCACGGCGCGCCCGCCGTGGCCGAAGGTCTTGGCGACCTGCTCGACCTCGAGCAACGGCGCGGCCGCGGCGATGCGGTCGGCCGGCGCGACGGCGACCGCCGCCGCCGGGCGCGCGAGCGCGCCGGCGCGCTCGGGATAGTGGCAGCGGTAGGCGCGGCCGCCCGCGGGTGCGAGGGCGGGCTCGTCGGTCGCGCAGCGCTCCTCCGAGACGGGGCAGCGTGCGGCGAAGACGCAGCCGCGCTCGACCGATCCGAGCGTCGGCAGCGCGCCGGGGATCGCGACGAGCCGACCGTCGTCCTTGCGCATGCCCGCTCTCGGGATGCAGCCGACGAGGCTGGCCGTGTACGGGTGCCGCGGCTCGCGGAAGACGTCGCCGACCGGCCCCTCCTCGGCCAGCCGGCCGGCGTAGAGCACGCCGACGCGGTCGCACATCCGCGCGATCACGTTGAGGTTGTGCGAGATGAAGAGCACGCTGGTGCGCAGCTCCGCGCGCAGCTCGGCGATCAGGTCGAGCACCTCGGCCTCCACGGTCGCGTCCAGGCCCGTGGTCGGCTCGTCGAGGATCAGCAGCTCCGGCCGCTTGGCGAGCGCCATCGCGATCACGACGCGCTGCTGCATCCCGCCCGACAGCTCGTGCGGGTAGCGGCGCATCACCAGGTCCGGGTCGGCGATCTTGACCTTGCGCAGCATCTCGTGCGCGCCCTCGCGCCCCTCCTCCCAGCGCGACCCGCGCACGACGAACGCCTCCGCGATCTGGTCGCCGACGCGCATCGTCGGGTTCAGCGCGCGGCCGGGCGACTGGTAGACCATCGCCACGACGTCGGTGCGCAGCCTCCGCAGCTCCTCGCCGCGCGCGGCGCCGACGTCACGGCCGGCGACCGTGAGGGCGCCGCCGCTGACGCGGCCGTTCGCGGGCAGCGCGCCGACGAGCGCGAGCGCCATCGTCGACTTGCCGCAGCCGGACTCGCCGACGAGGCCGTACGACTCGCCGGGGGCGATCGCGAGGTCGAGCCCGCGGATCACGCGGCGGTCGCGGCCGCGGACGCGGTAGACGACGTCGAGCTGCTCGGCACGGACCGCGGCGGCGGCCGGGGCGATCGATGCGGTCACTCGCTCAGCGCTCCTTGGACGTTGTCTGCGACGAGGAAGACGGAGACGACCAGCGACGCGATCGCCAGCGCCGGGAACAGCGCCGTCCACCACGCGCCCGCGGCGAGCACGCCGTAGGAGTCGGCGATCTGCAGCCCCCAGTCGGGCGAGGGCGGCTGGACGCCGAAGCCGAGGAACGAGAGGCTCGCGACGCTGAAGACCGCCATGCCGACGCGCACCGTGAACTCGACGATCACGATCGGCACGACGTTCGGCAGGATCTCGCCGAACATGATGTAGGGCGCCCGCTCGCCGCGCACGCGCGCGGCGGCGACGTACTCGCCCTCGCGCTCGGTCAGCACGGCCGCCCGCACGGTGCGGGCGATCACCCAGCTGTAGGCGAAGCCGACGACGACCACGAGCGTCAGGTTCGACGGGCCGAGCGCGGTCAGCGCCAGCAGCGCGAGGATCACGCTCGGGAGCGCCATCACCGCTTCGGCCAGGCGTGAGAGCGCGTCGTCGACGAGCCCGCCGACGTAGCCCATCACGAGCCCTATCGTCGTGCCCAGCAGCGTCGCCAGGCCGGCCGCCAGCAGCGAGATCGTGAGGATCGCGCGCGCCCCGACGATCACGCGCGAGAAGACGTCGCGCCCGAGCGCGTCGGTCCCGAACCAGTGCGCCGCGGACGGCGCCGCCAGCGAGTCGGCCGGGTTGGTCGCGTACGGGTCGTCGGGCACGAGCGCCTGCCCGAAGAGGGCGCAGAGGACCCAGAAAAGCAGGATCCCGGCGCCGATCAGGAAGCTCGGGCGGCGCAGCAGCGCCCGGACCGTCGCGACGCGGCGGGCGCGGCGCGCGGACGGCGCCGCCAAGGGCGTGGAGGTCGCGGTCATCGGCCCGTCACCTGTGCGCGCACACGCGGGTTGACGACCGCCTGCACGACGTCGGCCAGCAGCGTCAGCACGATGTACAGCGCACCGACGATCAGCACCGCGCCCTGCAGCAGCGGGAAGTCCTTGCGCTGCGCCGCGTTGAAGATCAGCAGCCCGAGGCCCTGGTAGTTGAACAGCCGCTCGATCACGACCAGCCCGCCGACCATGTAGCCGATCTGCGTCGCGGTGACCGTGATGCTCGGCAGCAGCGCGTTACGCAGCACGTGACGCCGGATCACCTGGCGCCGCGGCAGCCCCTTGACGGTCGCCGTGCGCGTCGAGTCGGCGTCGAGCACCTCGATCGTCCCGGCGCGGGCGACGCGCGCGATGTAGCCGAACAGCCCCGCCATCAGCGCCAGCGCCGGCAGCACGAGGTACTTCAGCTCCTCCAGCGGTCCGGCGCCGGCCGGCGCGGTCGCGGTGATCGGCAGCACCGGCCACCAGATGCCGAGCACCAGCAGCAGGACGATGCCGGTGACGAACTCCGGCAGCACGGAGACGACCATCCCGCCGAACGTGATCGCCTTGTCGGCGAATCTGCCGCGGTGCAGCGCCGCGAAGACGCCGCCCGCCAGCGACAGCGGCACGATCAGCACGACCGCGAAGAGACCGAGCTTGAGCGAGTTGCCGAGCGCGGTGGCGATCAGATCGCCGGCGGAGGACTGATAGAGGTACGAGGTGCCGAAGTCGCCGGTCAGGACGCCGCCGAGCCAGTCGAAGTAGCGCTCCAGCAGCGGCCGGTCGTAGCCGAGCTGGCTGTTGAGCTGCGCCACCGCGGCCGGCGCCGCGTCCTGGCCGAGGATCGCCCGCGCCGGATTGCCCGGCAGCACCTGCGCACCGAGGAACACGCCCACGCTCAACAGCCAGAGCGTGATCAGGCCGAGGCCGGCGCGGCGGATCAGGAATCGCGTCATCGTCGGATGGTGCCCTGCGAGCAGAGGCTCAGCGCGTCAGGCTCTCGATGCCTGCGCGAGCAGCATGTGGCCCATCGCGGTCGGCACGACGCCCTGCACGCTGGCGGTGGTGGCGGTCAGGTAGTTGGGGAAGAAGGCGTAGATCACCGGCGTCTGCTCGAGCAGCAGCTCCTGGATCTGGCCGGCCGTGCGACGCTGCGCCTGCAGGTCGGACTCGCCCATGTACGTTCTCAGCAGCCGCGCGTAGTCGGCGCTTCTCCAGTGCGCCGCGTTGCGCACTCCGCCCGGCGACAGCTGCGCGGTCAGGTACGCGTTGGGGACGCCGCGGCTGCCCCAGTCGCCGATGCCGGACATCACGTCCAGCTGGGGGGAGCTGCCGAACTCGCCGGTGCCGAGGAACGTGGCGGTGTCCTGCATCGTCAGTCTCAGGCGGATGCCGGCGTCTCTGGCGGAGTTCTGCGCCAACTGGGCGTAGGCGGCGTTGACGCCGACGTTCCAGACCGTCACCTCGAGGTCGAACCCGTCGGTCAGCCCGGCCTGCGACAGCAGCGCCTTCGCCTGCTCGATGTCCTGCGCACGCTGCGGGACGTCGGTGTTCGTCATCGGGAAGACCGGCGCGAAGGGGCTGTCGTTGCCGAGGTCCGCGTAGCCCTTCAGCAGCTCTCTGACCAGCTCGTCGCGGTTGAGCGAGAGCGCCAGCGCGCGCCGCACGCGCGGATCGTCGAGCGGCGGTCTGTCGGTCCGCAGCGTCCAGTTCGAGTGGGCGGCCGACTTGATCGCGTTGACCGTGAAGCGCCCGTCTCTTCTCAGCAGCGACTGACCGGCGCCGACGCTGAAGCTGCCGATCAGGTCGACGTTGCCCGCCTGCAGCGCGAGCACCATCGCGACCTCGTCCTCGAACAGCGTGTATTCCAGGCGGTCCGCCAGCGCAGGCTCTCCCCAGTAGTCGTCGTTGCGCACGAACGACGCCCGCACCTTGGGGGTGTACGACTCCTTTCTCCACGGGCCGGTGCCGATGAACGTGCTCTCCCAGTCGCCGTCGTAGTCGGCCGGCAGGATGATCGCGCTGGAGTTGTCGGAGGAGACCAGCCACGGCCACGAGCCGTTGGCCTGGTCGAGCTCGAAGACGACCGTCGTCGCGTCGACCGCTCTGGTGCCGCCCGGGGAGAGGATCCCGTCGAAGACCTCGAGCGCGTTGGTGCCGTTTCTCGGGTCGGCGAGGCGGTTGAACGTCGCCGCCACGTCTCTGGTCGTCATCGGCCGGCCGTCGTTGAATCTGACGCCCTGGCGGATCTTGAACGTCCACACGCTGGAGTCGGCGTTCGGCTCCCAGCTCTCGGCGAGCACGGGCTTGAGGTCCGGCTCGCCGTATGAGAGCGCGAGGTACTCGCCGGTCTGCGACAGCAGCGTCACCGAACCGGTGTCGCCGAGCTTGAGCGGGTCGACGGCGCGACCCGGCGTGATCGCGCCGGCTCTCAGCAGGCCGCCTCTGACGCCCGCGCCGGTGCCGCCACCGGTCCCGGTGCCGGCGCTCGGGCCGTCGTCGCTGCCGCATGCGCTGAGCACCGCCGCGACCGCCGGCATCGACATCCCGAGCACCGTCGCCCGCCGCACGAAGCCGCGGCGGTCGACGCGAGCCGCCAGCAGCTCGTCGATCAGGTGGTTCTCCAACTCACTGTGCTGGCTGCGCATCTGCGCAAGCCGCGCGTCCTCTCGCAACATCGCCACTCCCATCAGTTCATCCGCTCGCTTGGACCTTCACCTCGGCGCCGGCCTGACGGGCGGCCGGCCCTCACCGGACGACGACCCCAAGCGCATCCGGCGAGCGGCGAGTGTAGGCGGGACACGCGAATCCTGGCAATCGATGGATTGCATCCCTTCTATCGACTAGATCGAGAACATCGTTGCATCAATCCGTCGAGCGAGTACGCTGGCGGCGTGACCAACCACGATGACGAGGCGCCACTGGACGCGTTGGCGTTCATGGTCGGACGCTGGATCGGCGCCCGCTCGCAGGACGCCATCGAGGAGACGTGGACGCGCGTCTCGCGCGACGTGATGATGGGGATGTACTGCTGGTCGGGGCCGGGCGGCGTGCAGCTGTTCGAGTTCCTCACGATCGAGCCGAGCCCCAGCGGCGTGATGCTGTCGCTGCGGGCCTTCGGGCCGCACGGCCTGGCGCCGCGCCAGGTCGGTCGCCCGGTTCGCTGGCTGCTCGTCCGCTCGCGCGCCGACGAGGCGATCTTCGAGGGGCAGGAGGACGGGCGGCTCGCCCGCATCACCTACCGCCGCACCCACCCGGACCGCCTCTACACGTCGCTCGAGCGCGAAGCCGACGGGCGCATGGAGATCTTTCCCCAGCAGCACCGCGCCGCGCCGCTGCAAGCACCCGCTCCCGCCGACCGCGGCACGCTCCTCCCATGATCAGCAGCAACCACCTGCGCGTCTTCGAGGCGGTGGCGCGCGAAGGCTCCTTCGGCGGCGCCGCGCACGTGCTCGGCCACAGCCAGTCGACCGTCTCCCACCACCTCGCCGCGCTCGAGGAGCAGCTCGGGACGATCCTCTTCGTGCGCAGCCGCCGCGGCGTCGAGCTGACCGACCGCGGCCGCGTCCTGCTCGACCATGCCGAGCTGATCCTGAGCCAGCTCGTCGCCGCCGAGCGCGCCGTGCAGGACTCCGCGTCGCTGCGCGAGGGGATGCTGCGGATGTCGACCTTCGGCACCGCCGGGATGACGTTCGTGCCGCGGATCCTGCGCGCGTTCCGCAACGAGCACCCCGGCGTCGGCATCTCGCTGGAGCAGTGCGACATCCCGTCCGCCGCCGTCGACGACGTGCGCGAGCGGCGGCTCGACGTCGCCGTCGTCTACACGACGCCCGAGTACTGGGTCCGCCCCGTCCCGGGCCTGTCGGTCGTGCGCCTCTTCTCCGACCCCTTCGTGCTGCTGCTGCCGGCCGGCCATCCCTGCGCGGACCGCGACGCGGTCGAGATCTCCGAGCTGGCCGGCGAGGGCTGGATAACCGCCAGCTCGGACGAGCATCCGTGCCACCGGCTGCTGATGCGCGCCGGTCAGCGCGTCGGCTTCGAGCCGCGCATCGCCGGGCGCACCGACGACTACACCGTCACCGGCGACTGGGTCGCCGCCGAGCTGGGGATCGCGCTGATCCCGCAGCTGGCGGTGCCGAGGCTGCGCGGCGATCTCGCGCTCGTGCCGCTGCAGGGCGAGCCGGTCGCACGCGACGTCTCGGCGATCGTGCTCGGCGACGGCAGCTCCGTGGCGGCGACGGCGTTCATGCGCCACCTGCGAGCGATCACCTCGTGGGAAGAGGCCGTGCGCGGGGCGTGACATCGATCTTCTCGATTGATCGACACGAGAGATCGAGGCCGGGCCGGGGCTAGCATCGCCGCCCCGCCCCTGCGGGGCGCCCTCGAACTCGACAAGGAGCAGGTGTGGCTCAGGCTTCGTTCTCAGGATCGGCAGCGCCGACGTGTCGGCTGAGCTTGATCGGCTTCCCGTGGGACGGCGGCGCGTCCCTGGGCGCGCCCGGCGGCCGCTACGGACCCGACGCGGTGCGCGGGGCGATCGGCTGGTGGCTCGATCGCGTCCGCGGCGATCGCATCTGGGACGTCGAGGCGGGCGACGTCGTGGACCTCGGCGGCCTGCGGCTGCGCGATCGCGGCGACGTCGCGATCGCGGGCCATGACACCGAGGCGACCTTCGCGGCCGCCGCGGAGCTGATCGGCGCGGCGCATGACGCCGGCGAGATCCCGATCGTGATCGGCGGCGACCACTCGATCACGATCCCCGCGGTGCAGGCGCTCGCCGACCGCTCCGAGCGCTTCGGCGTCGTCCAGCTCGACGCGCATCTCGATCTCGTCGACGACTCGCCCGCGCAGGGGCGGCTGTCGCAGAGCAGTCCGATGCGGCGGGCGATCGAGCTGGAGCAGGGTTCCGCGCGGCGGCTCGTGCAGATCGGGCTGCGCAGCTTCAACTACCCGGAGTTCCATGCCTGGTGCCGCGAGAAGGGCATCACGCAGCTGACGGCCGCGCAGGCGGTGGCGCGCGGCGCCGACCAGGTGGCCGAAGCGGCGTTGGCGACGGCGACCGCCGACGGCGCACGCCTGTACCTGACCGTCGACCTCGACTGCCTCGATCCGGGCGTCGCGCCCGGCGTCGGTCACCAGGAGCCCGGCGGCCTCCCGTTCGCGTTCGTCAGCGCGGTCGTGCGCCGCCTCGCGCCGCACGTCGACGCGCTCGACGTCGCCGAGCTGAATCCGATGCGCGACCCGCTCGGGGTCACCGCCGGGATCGCGGCCCGCCTCGTGCTCGACTTCGCGGTCGCCCGCGCCCGCGCGACGGCCCCCGCGCTCGTCAGCGATCGTGTCGCGGACCCTGCGCGGTAGCCGTCCCGCAGGCGTCGCCCCGCTCGCTCATGCGACCACGCGCAGCGTTCGCAGGGCGGGATCGGCGCAGCCGGTCATGCGCACGCCCGCCGCCGCCAGCTCGCACAGCGCCTCGACGGTGTCCGCGGCGATCAGCTCACCGGGAACGATCGCCGCGACCCCGGGCGGGTACGGGGCGACCAGCTCCCCGGCGATGCGACCGGCGGCCGCCCTCAGCGGGACCGTGTCGTGTGCGGCCAGGAACGCCTCGCGCGGCGTCAGCGCGACCGGCGGCAGCGCGAGCGCGAGCGCCGTCGCGCTCGACGCGCCACCGCTGAGGCTCCCGTCCGCGCCGTCGGCGAGCGCCCGCTCCAGCGCGACGACGAGGCGGTCGGCGGCGCGCGCGTCGTCGGCGACCGTGATCAGCACGACGAGCTGGCGGGGCGCAGCCATCGAGACCTGCACGCCGGACGCGCGCAGGCGCCGGTCCAGCTCCAATCCGCCGACGCCGGCCGCGCCGACGTCGATCACGAGCTTCAGCGGATCGCTCCAGCGCGCGCCCGGCGGGGGTGCTGCGGGATCGTCGCAGCGCACGCCCGGCAGCGCGTCGATCCGCAGGCGCAGCGCGGTCGCCAGCTCCAGCGCGGCCTGCAGGCGGGCGCTGCCGTCGCGCTGCATGAACGCGCGGGCGCGGTCGGCGCTCGCGAGCACCGCGGCGGAGGGGCTGGTGGTGTGCAGCGCGTCGAACGCCAGCTCGAGCCGCCCGCGGTCCGGCGCGCCCGGCCCGGCGAGGATGGCGGCCGCAGGCGTGAACGCCGGCAGCGTCTTGTGGAGGCTGATGACCGCGACGTCGGCGCCGAGCGACAGCGCCGACGGCGGCAGCTCGGGATGGAAGCCGAGGTGGGCGCCCCACGCCTGGTCGACCAGCAGCGGCACGCCGCGTGCGGCGGCATGCGCTCGCAGCGCGTCGAGGTCCGAGATGCCGCCGGTGTACGCCGGTTCGACCACGAGCGCGCCGACCGGGTCGGCGGCGGCCCGCAGCGCGGCCGCGAAGCGATCCGGGTCGATGCCGCCGACGACGCCGGCGGCGTCGATCTCCGGCACGACCCAGCGCGGCCGCAGGCCCGAGACGACGAGCCCGGCGAGCACCGACTTGTGCGCGTGGCGAGCGACGACCAGCTCGCCGCCGTCACGCGCGAGCGCGAGGCAGAGTGCCGTGTTGGCATGCGTCGAGCCCTGGACCGAGAGGCGCGCCCAACTGGCTCCCCAGGCATCCGCCAGCGCCTCCTCGGCCTGGCGCAGCAGCCGTCGCGAGAGCCGCTGGTCCTCGACGCCGTTGAGCAGCTGGATGTCGTGGCGCAGCAGTTGCGCGAAGGGCATCGCGGCGCTGCGCTTGTGCCCCGGGGGCGCGAAGTGGGCGAGGTCGGCGGCCAGCACCTCGTCGAGCGCGTCCGCGAGCCGTGTCGGGGCGCTCGCGGCAGGCGGCGGCGAGATCGTCGTTCTCATGACGCAAACGCTACGGTCGCGATGCCCGCGCGCCCACGCTGTTCGCGCGCCGCGCCGGGCACCAGACCAGACAAACGTCCGGTCGTCGCCGATCTTCGCGAACGCGCGAGCGTGGTGCCGGTGGATCAGCTCGACCGGCTGATCGTCGAGGCGCTGGAGCGCGACGGGCGCCTGTCGATGCGCGCGCTGGCCCGGCGCGTCGGGCTGAGCCCGAGCGCGACGATCGAGCGCGTGCGCCGCCTCTGCGACCGCGGCGTGATCACCGGCTTCGGCGCACGCGTCGACCACGCGGCGCTCGGCCGGCCGATCACCGCGTTCATCCGCCTGCAGACGCGGGCGCGCGACTTCGGCCGGGCGGCGCTGGAGTACCCGGAGATCGTCGAATGCCACCGGCTCACCGGCGGGGACGCTTTCATCGTCAAGGTCCGCGTCGCGTCGATCGACGCGCTCGAGCTGCTGATCGACGAGCTGATGCGCTATGGCGAGCCGACGACCTCGATCGTGCTCTCGACCGCGTTCGAGCAGCGGCCGCTCACGCGACCGCAGTGACGTTCAGGCGCGGGAGCGGAAGCGGGCGCGCCGCGCCGCCTCGTCGGCGAGCGCGGCGAGCGCGCGCGTCCCGGCGACGATGTCGAGCTCGTGGCTGTCCTCGGCCGGGCTGTGGCTGACGCCTGCGCGACTGCGGACGAACAACATCGAGACCGGCACGCCAGCGCGCGCGAGCGCGACGGCGTCGTGCAACGCCCCGGACACGAGCTCGACGTCCGCGGCGACCGGAGCCTCGGCCGCCGCAGCCCTCACGGCGGCCGCGACGAGCGACGCGTCGAAGCTGACCGCGGGAAACGACCACACCGGCTCGACGACCAGCTCGACGCCCTCGTCGGCGGCGATCTCGCGCGCGACGGCGGAGGAGTCCTCGACCATCGCCGCAAGTCGCTCGTCGAGCGCGTGCCGCTCGTCGAGCATCAGCGCCGCGCCCGCCGCGACTGCCGTCGCCACGCCGGGCGACAACGCCAGCGTGCCGCACGTCGCAAGGCCGCCGTGATCGCGCGCGACCTCGCGCACGGCCAGCAGCAGTCGCGCGGCCGCCGCGCCGGCGTCGCGCCGCGCCTCCAGCGGTGTCGTGCCGGCATGACCGGCGGCGCCGGAGAAGACGAAGCGGCGCCGCGAGATCGCGACCGAGCCGGCCGGCGCGGCGAGCGCCGCGCCGGCCCGCTCGAGCACGGGCCCCTGCTCGATGTGGAGCTCGAGGAAGGCATCGAGGTCGGCCACGCGCGCGGCCGACCTGTGCATCGTCGTGACGTCGAGTCCCAGCTTGCGCACCGCCACGGCGAGCGTGACGCCGTCGCGGTCGCGCAGCCTCGCCGCCGCGGTCGCGTCCAGCAACCCGGTCGCGGCACTCGAACCGAGCAGGCTGTGCCCGAAGCGCGCACCCTCCTCGTCCGCCCAGTCGACCAGCCGCAGCGTCGCGCCGTCCCAGCGGCTGACACAGGCCGCGCGCAGCAGCTCGACGCCCGCCACGACGCCGAGCGCACCGTCCAGCCACCCGCCGTCCGGGACGGAGTCCAAGTGGCTGCCGACCGCGACCACCGGCGCGCCCGGCGGTCCGGTCAGCTCCGCCCAGACGTTGCCGGCCTCGTCGCGATCGATCGCGACCGGAAGACCGGAGAGGCGTTCGCGCAGCCAGTCGCGCGCGTCGCTCCAGGGCTTGGTCCACGCGACGCGCTGGGCGCCGGAGCGCGAGGAGGTCGCTCTCGCCAGCACCCGCAGGTCGCGCACCACCCGCCAGCCGTCGACGTGGTCGACGAGGCGCTCAGGCGGCGTCATCACGCAGCAGCTCCTGCGTCGAGCAGTGGACGCCCCCGCCGTTCTTGTGGGCTTCGTCGTAGGGGATCGTGACGACCTCGACGCCGTGGCCGCGCAGCAGCTCGGCCGTGCGCGGCGCGCTCTCGGAGGTGAGCACGCGGCCGGGCGCGAGCGCGAGCAGGTTCAGTGCCCACGGCTCGTCGGGATCGGCCCAGATGCACTCGATTCCGCGTCGCGCCAGCTCCTCCATGAACGTGTACGGCAGGCCCTCGGCGTTCACGAGCGCGCGATCGACGTCGACCATCGCGAAGTGGATGTCGAGGTGGACGACGAAGCCCGGCAGCGGGACCACGAGCAGCTCCCAGCCGATCCGCCGCAGCAGCTCCCGCAGCTGCTCGGCACCGTCGTCGTTGCAGCGAACCGACGTACCGAGCGCGGCAAGCCCCGGCCGCAGCTTCGCGAAGGAGCCGCCCTCGAGCGTGCCGCTGCCGACGATCGTGCCGAGGATCGGCATGCCGAGCGCGGCGACCTCGCGCGTGATCGCCGCCTCCTCGCCCCGCCGCATGCGCGGCGCCGGGCGGCCGACGATCGCTCCGCCGCGGACGGTGACGACCGGATCGCGCACGTACATCGCCTTCGTCAGACGCGGATCGAGCGGCTCGGCGACCGTCACCTCGACCCCCTCGCGCTCCAGCGCCGCGACCAGACCCGCGTGCTGCGCCTGCAGCAGCTGCAGGTCCGGCGCAGCGGACCCGGTCCAGTGCCAGGCACCGCCGTCGTCGACGAGCGCGTCGAGCTGCGGGCGGTAGGCGTCGGCGCGCACCGCGGCCAGCTCCCGTCCCGGCCGCCGGACGAGCACCCGCCGCAGCTTCGCGATCTCGTCGTCAGCGCCCCACCGGCAGCCCCACGTCCGCTCCAGCTCGTCGCGGTCGTGAAACGGCGGATCCGGCTGCGGCGGGGTCAACAGCTGATGAAAGCCGCTCGGCAGACGAGCGTAACCGTGCAGGGCATCGAGCGAAGGAGTCAGTGCGGTCATGTGAGCAGGTCCAGGCGGTGAGAGGGCGTCGTGACGATCGGCGCGGGCCGCCTGCGTGAGCAGCGGCGCACGCGGCGGAGCGCGGCTAAATCTCCCGCACCGCGCCGCGGCGATCAATCGGTGAATCGACAGCTCCCATCGGCACGCTCGATCCGACTCCGCGCACGGAGCGGGCGGATCATGAATCACGCTGTTTCTCGACGTCGCCTGCGCGCCGGCTACATCGACACACCTCAACGCTGCGACAGATACGCCGATAGACAGTCTGTCGACGCGTGCAGGGGGTGCAAACTCTGCACGACGCTGCCATCTCCACCACGGCAGGACACGCCCCGGCCCACGAGGGAGGGCCGGGGCGCCCTGCTGCTCAGCTGCCTTCGTGTGCGGCAGCCCGCGGTCCGCCGTCGCTCCTCAGCGAGCCAGCTGCGCCGTCGCGACGTAGCGGTGGCCCCGGGCGTCGCGGGCGATCGCGCGGACCGGGACGCGCGCGCCGGCGGACGTGAGCGGGAGCAGCGCGCGGCCGGATCTCGGCAGCGGCCGCCAGCGCGTGCCGGTCTTCGTCTCGATCCGGACGTCGCGCAGGCCGCGGCCACGGACCGTCGCGCTCACGGCGGTGCCTCTCCAGCCGACCTCGAGCGAGCGCGCCGCGGCATCGCTGCGGACGATCAGCGCTCTGCGACCGCTCACGGCGATCCCGCCTCTGCAGCGCGGCAGCACGGTCACGAACAGACGGCGCGAGCCGAGCAACGGAACGGCCGCCAGCGATCGTCTGCCGCAGCGGACACGGGCACGGCCCGGCAGCAGCGCGATGTCGCGCGGACGCGCCGCGAAGCGGCCGGCTCTGTCGGGCGCGAGCAGTGTCGCGAAGCGGGAGCGGAGGGTGCCGCTGGAGGGCTTGACGGCAGCCGCCGCCCGGGAGGCCCCAGCCGCCTTCGCCGCACCCGCGCTCCCGCCGACGCACGCCGCCGACCCGGGCGGCGAGGCGATCGTGTTCTGCACCTGGGTCGCGATCGCGGCGTAGTTCGTCAGCGTGTTCGGGGTGCCGAGCAGCGACGACAGCGTCGCCGAGTGGACGACCGGGAACGCGCCGCCGTCGATCGTCTGGAAGGGGGCGGCCGAGATCTGCTGAAGCGTGAGCGACAGGGAGTTCTCGTTCAGGCCGCTCGCCTCGCCGACGATGCCGTCGTCGGGGGCGTAGTAGTTCGGCACGGCCCAGCCGATCCATGACGGCAGCGAGACGTAGGTGCCGGCGACGACCGTCACCGGGCAGCCGATCGTCTGCTGTCTGTTCCAGCCCGCGAGGTAGCTGCTCGACAGCTCCTTGAGGGCGTCGTCGCCGAGGTTCGCGATCAGGTCGTCGAGGACCGGCAGCACCACCTCGCAGATGTCCTGCTCGATGCCGGTCGTGTCGCACCGGCCGTCGTGGACGTACTCGGCCAGGTCGGCGCCGAACGAGCCGGTGTGCGGCGTGCCGAGCGTCGTCAGCGATTGGATCGTCGGCGTCGCTGCGGTCGCGGTCGGGTACTGCGTGATCGCCGAGCGCGACCACAGGCCGCCGTCGGAGTGCCCGACCAACTGGACGTTCGTGATCCCGTAGTCGACGCGCAGGAAGCTGAGGAAGGTCAGCAGCGCCTGGCCGTTGGCGTCGACGTCGCCGTTGGAGTCGATCGTGGCGCTGCCGGGCGGGACCGGCTGCCCCGGCGCGGTGCACGGCGCCGTCACCTTGCCGTGGTTGCCGACCGGCGCGGTGAAGACCGCGTACCCGGCCGCGCGCAACTGCTCGGGCGCACCCGTCGGCGCGCCCCACGTCGGACCCTCCTGGCCGGCGCACTGCGGCGCCGACGAGGTGAACGGCGTCGTCGTCGTGAAGCCGGAGACGAACACGACGGCGCTGTCGGGGGCCGGCGCCGCGGCGGCGAGCGACGGAGCGGCGGCAGCGAAGAGCACAGCCGCGGCGAGACAGGCGAGGAGCTGACGTGAAGCGTGCATGGCGCGGGACGCTACGCAAGCGGCCGATCGCTGTCGAGCGCTGGCGTCGCACGGTCAGCGGGCAGGGGTGGCGATGCGACCGCGCACGGAGCGGTGGAGGAACGGTCCGCGCGGCGCCGCCGGCTCCGCGACCGCCAGCTCGCGCAGGTTTCTCAGTGCGCGGCCGATCAGCAGGACGAGCATGCCGGCGGCGAGCACGACGCCCGTGACGTCGAGCGCGGTGATGTCGGTGCCGAACACGTCGAAGCGGAGGTTGAGCCCGAGTGCGAGCGCGGTGTTGAGGGCGATCAGGAGGACACGCACCTCGGTCGGGCCGATCAGGCCGTAGCCGATCGAGAAGCGGCCGAGCGCCTGGCTCTCGAGGTAGACGTTGACGGAGAGGACGAGGTAGGCGACGCCGAGCAGCATGCCGACGGACAGCAGCATGTACGGCGACAACCCGAGGCCGATCGCGATCGCCGCCGTCGCGCCCGCGTCGACGAGGTGGTCGAGGTAGTAGCCGTAGCGCGGCCGCTGGATCCCGCGCACGCGCGCAAGCGTGCCGTCGAGCGAGTCGCCGAGCCAGTGGACGACGAGCAGGCCGCTGGCGACCCACAGCCAGGCGTCGCTGCCGTTGGACAGCAGATACGCGACGCAGATCGCCGCCGCCGCGACGACGCCGAGCAGCGTCAGGTCGTCGGGCAGGATCCAGCGGGGAAGGCGTCGTGCGATCGCTCGCAGGACGCGCTTCTCCGGCTTGGCCAGCAGAAAGCTCGGCTCGCGGGTCGCGTTGACGCCCGCGGTCGGGGCGTCGGTGGCGGCCGACGTGCGACGCGCCTCGGTGTCGGCCGTTGTCGACCGTTGGTCAGTAGCGTTCATACTGCTATCTACCGCCGGTCAGCAAGATCGTTACAGGCGCTTGACGCGCCAACTGGCGGCGCGCGCCGACGCGCCAGCTCAGGATGGGACGGTCCAGCCACGATCGGAGCCGCAGTGCTCAGATGGATCCGGCCGTACGTGCGTCGCATGCTCGCGCCGAGCGCCCTCACCGGCAACCGTGGCCTGACACGCCACTAACCGGCGCGCTCCGCGGTCCAACGCCGCGTCGCCGCGGCGACCGCGTCCAACACGAGCTGGGCGCCGGCCGTCTCCTGCAGACGGGCGAAGCCGTGGACCATGCCGGCCGGTGCGATCGTCTCGACCTCGACGCCCGCCGCCGCGAGACGGCGGGCGAAATCGGCGCCCTCGTCGTGGAGGGGATCGTGGTCGGCGAGCGCGATCAGCGTCGGCGGCAAGCCCCGCAGGTCGGACGCGCGCGCCGGGGCGGCCAGCTCGTCGTCGGTGTCCTGCGCGCCGAGGTACTCCCGCCAGAACCACGCCATCGCGGCCTGCGTGAGCCGCGGGCCGTCGGCGAAGCGGACGTGCGACGGCGAGTCCGTGCGCGGCTCCAGCGGCGGGTAGATCAGGACGATGCCGGCGGGCTGCTGGGCAGCCGCCCGGCGCGCGGCGAGCGCCACTCCAAGCGCAAGCGTGGCGCCGGAGCTGTCGCCCATCACGATCGGCGCACGGCCGGTCTCGGCCGCCAGCCACCGCGTCGCGGCGATCGCGTCATCGAGCGCCGCGGGGAAGCGGTGCTCGGGGGTGCGGCGGTAGTCGACGGCCAGCACGGTCGCCCCGGCGCGGACCGCGATCGCGCGGCAGAGGCCGTCGTGGGTGTCGAGGTCGCCGCTCATCCAGCCGCCGCCGTGGAAGAAGACGACGACCGGGCCGTCGGTCGCGCCCGCACGGTAGCGGCGCGCGGGCACGCCGCCGTCCGGCGAGGGCACCAGCACGTCGGCGATCTCGTCGACCGGCTCCGGGTGCGGCCACATCGCCGGGGTCTCGTCGATCAGGCGCTGGCGCGAGGCGGCCGCCGTCGGCGCGCCTGTCGGGGCGGGCCCGAGACCGTCGAGGACCGCGCGGACGTCGGCGGCGATCGTGTCGGGAAGGTCGCTCATCGCCACAGCGTAAGCCGCGGCGGCGCTGCGGGCAGTTCGCCGACGGCCGCGATGGCGCGAGCCGCGCGGGGCCGCGGAAGAGCCGGTGGCCGGCGGTCGGCCTGCCAGAACCCGCGCCGCGCCCCTCGCGTCACCCCCCGGAGGTCCCCATCCGCATCGTCAGCGTGCTCGCCGCCGGCGACGGGCGGGCGGCCGACCACAGCAGCGTGAGCGGGACCGCGATCGGCGGCGCGGGCTCGCGCACGACGACGCCGGGCGGCGGGACGGTGCCGGCCGGCATCAGCGCGACCGCGCCCATCTCCGACAGCTCGGCGAGCGCCGCGCCGCCGCCGGTGACGCGCGTCTCGACCGGCGTCATCGTCGCGCCCGCGTCGGCGAAGGCGCTCAGCAGCGCGTCGGTGTAGGAGGTGCCGGGCGGGCTCCAGGTCATCAGCCGCTCGCCGTGCAGCGCGATCAGCGGAATCGGATCCGGGTCGCCGTCCGCGCCCTCCGCCGCCTCGCCGGGGGCGCGCGCGAGCGGGTGGTCGG
Organism: Conexibacter sp. CPCC 206217; assembly: GCF_030646165.1. GTDB lineage: Bacteria > Actinomycetota > Thermoleophilia > Solirubrobacterales > Solirubrobacteraceae > Conexibacter. Next base: position 623,471 of record NZ_JAUTDO010000002.1, read on the forward strand.
CGGGCAGGCAGAGGATCATCGGCGTCGGGCGCAGCGGCGCGCTGTGGAGCCCTTCGCCGCGCCCGCTGCCGCGGCTCAGCACGAGGTCGAGCGCGCCGGCGCGCAGCATCGGCACGATCTCGCGCGGGCGCACCTCGCGCAGCTCGACCGACAGGTCCGGCGCGCCCCTGCGCAGCACGCGCGCGACGTCGGTGCGGTCGTGCGGCCCGATCGCCGGCGTGACGCCGATCGCGACGCTGCCGCCGAGGCCGCGGCCGACGAGCTGGGTGCGCGTGTACGCCGCCTCGGCCGCCTCCAACAGCGGGCGGCCGGCCTCCAGCAGCGTGGCGCCGGCGGGGGTCAGGTGAACCTCGCGGGTGGTCCGCTGCAGCAGCTCGACCCCGAGCTTCTCCTCCGCGCGCGCGATCGCGCGCGAGACGGTCTGCTGCGTGAGCCCGAGCTGCTCTGCCGCGCGCGTGAAGCTGGCCTGCTCGGCGACGGTCACGAAGACGCGCAGCTCACGCAGGTCCGGCATCCACTCGTCAGGCGTGTGAGCTGACACCGCGCGCCTGTTTCACTTCGCCACCGATCGGATGGAGGATGGATGGGCAGTCGACTTCGCCCGCCACGCCAGGCCTCCGGCGGGCGCCTTCCAATGAGGACCATCCATGTCGCCCGACACCGTACACCCCACCCCACAGCCCTCCTCGTCCGCGGGCAAGCCGCGCGTCGCACTGGTCACCGGCGGCTCGCGCGGCATCGGCCGCGCGGTCGTCGAGCAGCTGGCGCACGACGGCCTCGCGGTCGTCGTCGGCTACACCGGCAACGAGCAGGCCGCCGACGAGGCGGTCGCGGCCGTGCGCGAGCGCGGCGGAACTGCCGTCGCCGCCCGCTTCGACGTCGCCGACGAGGTCGCCGTCGCGGCCGCGTTCGAGCGCGCCGAGCGCGAGTTCGGCGGCATCGACGTCGTCGTCCACGCGGCCGGCAGAATGGCGCTGGCGCCGATCGCCGAACTGGACCTGAACGTGCTCGACGAACTGCACCGCACGAACATCCGCGGCACGTTCGTCGTCGACCAGCAGGCTGCCCGCCGCGTGCGGGCCGGCGGCGCGATCGTCAACTTCTCCACGTCGGTGCTCGCGCTCGCGTTCCCGACCTATGCCGCCTACACGGCCAGCAAGGGCGCGGTCGAGGCGGTCACGCTGATCCTCGCGCGCGAACTGCGGGGCCGCGACGTGACCGTCAACGCCGTCGCCCCCGGCCCGACCGCGACCGCGCTGTTCCTCGACGGCAAGGACGAGGCGACGATCGACAGACTCGCCAAGCAGCCGCCGCTGGAGCGCCTCGGCACTCCTGCGGACATCGCCGAGGTCGTCGCCTTCCTCGCCAGCCCCGCCGGCCACTGGGTCAACGGCCAGGTGCTGCGCGCCAACGGCGGGATCGCCTGACCCCTCGCTCTCCCACTGGCCCCGCCGACCACCCAACCGGAGTTGAACCCATGCCCTTCGCCAACCTGAAGGTCCCAGCCGGCACCCTCGACGCCGCCCAGAAGCAGCGCCTGATCGAAGGCGTCACCGACCTCTACGCCGCCGCCTACGGAGACCGCGCCCGCCCGAACACGCTGGTGCTCGTGGACGAGGTCGTCGACGGCGGGTGGGGCGTGGGCGGTGGGGTGCTGACGCGGGCGATGTTGGAGGGGGAGGAGTAGCCGGCCGCGCGCTCAGGGCGCCTCCGTCGCTGAGATCCGGTACTTGCGGATCTCAGCGCCGAGGACGCGAGTGGCGGTCGCCGCATGCCGACTACGACCTCGCCGGAAGCGCGACCTCGTCGCGGGCGCTGCAGCGTCTGGGACGATGATCGACATGAACCGCGAGTGGCACGCAGCCCATCCGATGCCTCAACGCGCGACCTTCGAGCAGCGCGTCGCGTGGCACCGCGAGCACGCCGCCGAGTGCGGCTGTCGGAGACCACCGGAGAGAATCGCCGCGATCCTCGCCGAGGAACGTACAGGCCACGACGAGCCGCCGGCGACTGGCTGACGCCGCACCGCGCTCCCGCCACGCGCAAACCGTTTGACGCGCTCGGCGCACTCGACCTCACGAGACAGCGGGCGGCGCTGGGGCCGGGCGGCTGCCGAACGGGACGAGCGCACTGCCAGCACCACGTGGAACAAGACCCGCACACGCCCTCGGCATGCTTGTTCCGACTACTGGGTTGTTCCGCATCGACCGGAACAGGCTTATATGCGGAACAAAACCTGCCCGGGGCGCTACACTTGTTCCACGGAACTGCCTGTTCCGAACACAGCGGAACACCTAGCGAGATGGAACAAACCGGCCCCACGACTCCCACCGATCGCCAGCTCTCGACCGTCGCAGCAGACGCCGTCCGCGCGTTGCTGCCCGCCTCTTGGCGGGTCGCGGTCAGGATGGCTCGCCCGCGCGGCGTGGACGCCACGCTGCGCCTGACCGCGCCCGACGGGCGCTCGGCGGACCTCGCGGTCGAGGCCAAGCAGCGCATAGAGGCGCGCGACGTCCCGTCGGTCGCGCGGCAACTGCGAGAGATCGAAGCCTCTAACGGCCTGGTCGCGGCCCGCTACCTGTCGCCGCGTGCGCGGGAGGCGCTGCGCCGTGAGGGACTGTCGTATGTGGACGCGACCGGCAACGTGGACGTCAGCGTCGACGAGCCGGCCGTCGCGCTTCGCGCCACCGGCGCCGACCGCGACCCATGGCGCACCCCGGAGGGTCCGATCGGCGGCCTGCAGGGCCTGCCCGCCGCACGGGTCGTGCGCGCGCTGGTCGACCTGCCGGCACCGTGGCGGATGCGCGAGCTGGCGGCCGCCGCCGGCACGTCGCTCGGCTCGACCGCGCGCGCGGTCGACCTGCTCGACCGCGAAGGACTGATCGAGCGCGACAGACGCGGCACGATCCAATCCGCCACATGGGACGAACTGCTGGAGCGTTGGTCCGCCGACTACGACCTCACCCGCGGCCGTCGCGTGATCCGCCTGCTCGCACCACGCGGCCTCGAAGCAGTGGAGCGCGCGCTGTCCAACGTCCGCCAGCCCTACGCTGTCGGCGGGTCGCTCGCCGCCCGCTGGCAGCTCCCCTACGCCGAGCCGACAACCGCCACCGTCTACACCCCCGACGCCGACAGACTCCAGCGCGCGCTCAGACTGCCACCCGCCCAGACACGCGCGAACGTCCTCCTGATCGAACCGCGCGACGACCTCCCCCTCGTCCGCACCCAGCGCCGGGACGACGTCGCCTACACCGCCCCGTCGCAAACCGTCGCCGACCTGCTCAACGGTCCCGGCCGCAACCCCGAAGAGGGCCGCGCTCTGCTCGACTGGATGCGCACGAACGAGCGCGACTGGCGCGCGAGATGACCTACACGCCGACGACGGTCCTCGCGCGACGGACACTGCTCGACGCACTCAAGGCACTGGAGGCCCAGCGTGACGCGCTCGTGCTCGTCGGTGCCCAGGCTGTCTATCTCTACACCGGAGAAGCGGACGTCCCGATCGCGACGCAGACCAAGGACAGCGACCTCGCCGTCATCCCCGCCGACCTCCACGACGCGCCGAGGCTCGATGACGCGATGCGCGCGGCCGGCTTCCTCCAGGACGTGACCGAGCACCAGCCCGGCGCCTGGCTCTCACCTGACGGGATCCCGGTCGAGCTGCTCGTGCCCGCCGCCCTGCACAGAGGCGGCGGCCGGCGGGGTGCTCGCATCCCGCCGCACTCAAAGCGGGCCGCCCGCACGGTGCCCGGCCTCGAAGCCGCCACCGTCGATCACCGCACCCACACGATCGCCGCGCTCGACCCGGGCGACGACCGCCGCATCGACGCCAACGTCGCGTCACCCGCCGCGCTCGTCGTCGCCAAGGTCCACAAGATCGGCGAACGCCACGACCGCGACCCCGGTCGCCTGCTCGACAAGGACGCCCACGACCTCTACCGCCTCCTGCGCGCGGTCGACACCGACGAGATCGCCGACGGCCTCAACCGCCTCCGCAGTGACCGCACCAGCGCCATCGTCACCAGCGACGCGCTCCGATGGCTCCGCGACCTCACCGCCGATCCGGCGGCGCTCATCCCGACGATGGCCGGACGCACGGAGCAGAACGTCGGCGACCCACAACTCGTCGCGGAGGCGACGTGGGCGCTGGTGCAGGAGTTGGTGTCTGGGCTTCGACCGATGTGACGGACCGGACGTGCTCTCAGTCAACGCAACGATCGTCCTTCGGTCAAAGCGCGCATTCGCGCGTACATGAGCTGCCGAACTGTCGCCTCGCTAGGCCCCTGGCAACCTCTTGCTCCAGGAATTCTGCGGAGCTGACCACCCGGTCGTTGGCGATAGATGTGCGCCTCATATCGGCGCAGGTTCGGACGAAACACAAGCTCGGCCGCTAACTGAACTCCCGTGGGATTCCCGTCGCGATCGCGTTCAACGCCTTCCCACCGCTCGATCGCGCCGCTCCCGCCGATCCTGACCCAGTCTGCAAGCGCGGCGACCTCCGAAATCGCATTGTGAGCAACGATCGCGCTCGTGATCTCTCGTTGCGCCGGATCCACCTTGAATGCTGATCTGAAGTAGCTCTGGAGCCGACGCGGAAGGAATGGCCGAAGATCTGCCACTTTCTGCGCCTGCCCGCTGCTGATCCTCTCAGCGACCTCCGCCTCGGATGAGTCGAGCGTAGAACCGAACGGCAACTCGCCGCACATCAGCTCGAAGAGAGTCACGCTGGCAGCCCAAACGTCTGTCTGGGGGCTGCGCGGCTCACCAGCGAGCAACTCCGGCGCAGCGTATTCCAGCGTGTGCCCACGTCGTGCGCCAGGGAGAAAATCAGCCACGCCGAAATCGCCAAGTTGAAGATGGCCGTGTCGATCTCGAAAGAGATTGGCCGGCTTGATGTCTCCATGCACGACGCCGCGGCCGTGGCAGAACGCGAGCGCCGTGAACAGGCGCAAACCAGCAAGGCGGACCTCGGCACACGACAGCGACTCGAACCGTTTCACAAACGGCTTTGCGAGAGGCATCGAAGTCGCCTCACGGGGGAGCACATCCGTGAACACTTCGAACAAAGGCATCACCGCGGCGCAATCGGCCACCTTTGCATTCGTCGCCGCCTCGGCCGTCTGATGATCGAGGGCATCCTCGTTGTAGAGCTTCAGTGCGACTTCCATCGCACGGACGGCGTCCCACGCTCGATACACCACGGCGTGAGCCCCTTGGCCTAACAGCTCCTCCAACGTGTACCGGCCGGCGTATTGGCTATGCAGCAGCGTCACGATGTCACACTAGTTTCTATGACAGACGGCAAGATGGTCTTAGGGCTCGGCCCTCAGTACGCGACGCCTCGGCTCGCTGCAGCGTTCGCGGTGATCGGGCCGAACGAAGACGACGTCACCGTACTCGAGCCGTGGCAGGGAGCGCGCGAAGCAAGCCTCGGGCAGCAGTTGTTTGCGTTCTTCGAGCGACTTGAGACGAGCATCGATCAGCACAGGCCGAACGCAATCGCCCTCCGGCGGCCGGAAAGTAACCGTGGCGCCACGACCGCCCATGACGCAAAAGTCGCGCTCGTCGGCGTCGGACTCTTGGTAGCCCAACGACATCGGCTCGCAAGCGCCGATCTTCGCTCGAACCAACTGAACCCTTCCCACGACAGCACCGAAGTCCAGAGGCTCCTGCAGGCGAGATCGGCAGGAGATCTCGCCGGGGCGATTGCTGCTGGACTCACCCTTTACCGACGCTAGGCGGCAACGGAGGAGGCGTGGGATGGGCGAAACCCGCCACGGGTTTCCGCCCACTCCACAACCCAGTGGCGGACCGGTGCCCATCCGAGTTGTTCTTCGACAGAGATCCAACTCCACCGAGCCCGGTGATTCCCGCAGTCAAGCGGACGGTCGTGCGCCGCTTTGAGCACATCGAGATCCCAGCCACGATCGACGGCAAGTGCGATCGCCGCCGCACCGACTGCATGCCCCTCGCTCGAGAACGCGAGGAGCACCTGGCAGGTAGGCGGCGTGCGGTCGAGCAATCGCATCGCTTCGGCTCGCAGCGCTCTCCCGCTGCCAAGGAGCTCACGCCGAGCATCAGCCGCGGCAAGTTCGCGACCAAGGGTTGCAGTGGCAACATTTTGCGTAAGCATTTGCGCATCATGTCGCCAGCGGCGGACAGAAGGAGCAGCGAGCTGACAGAGGCGCTGCTGTGCGAGCTTGCCGGATGTACACGACAGACTCGAAAGTCGTGGATCAGCCGCGGCCTTCTGAAAGAAGCCCGAGGCGGCTACGGCGAGTTCGATGCACTTGAGTTGCTCTGCCTTTCGAAGCTGCTCGGACTCGTGGGCCCCCGAGACACGGGCATCATCTGGCCCGACGTCCAGGCGATTTTGCGCTCCAACCTCATGACCGGCCGCGCAGACTTCGTGATCGACCTCCAGTTCAAAACAGTCGCCCTGGTTCGAGACGACGCTTCTCTCAGCTCTGCGACGCGCCACGGTCGACCGGTACGTGTGGTCCCGCTGGGTGAGGAAATTGCAGATCTGCTGGAAGCAGTCAGGAACGTTCGCACTCGACTCGAAGCTTCATCGCCCCGGCAGGAGCGACGCAACCGCGTATCGACGCGATCTGCGCGCAGGGACGACGACGCTACTTGAGATGCACCGAGCAACTGGTCCAGATCATCCGGAGGCCATGAGTGGAATCCGTGATCTCCCGAGGACACATGTTGCTGGCGCCGCTTGATACGCAATCGCGGCGGCCATAGATCTTCGCCTGAGGGCAGCCGCCCGGGCAACCGGGGCGTTTGCAGGTGGCGTGGCGAGGACGAGCACCACGCGCCAGCACCAGCGCCCGAACCTAAATGTTCTCGCTTTCTCAGAGCACCGAAAACCACTGAAAACGGCCTCATCGTGCCTCAGCGCACCTCAGACGACGAGTGTCAAAGGACCGGTCGGTTTCGGGGGCCTAGACATTGGTCGTCGGGTCCACCTACAACTTACGTACCAGGCCACGCCGAACGCGTTCAGGCCGCTAATTCATCGAGGTACCGACGTGCAGAAGATGACGCTTTGGGGCGGCCCGTGGCCGGCCCCGGGTTCGCGGGTCCTGTTCGGCCCGCACGGCGCCGCGTGCGGCGCAGCAGCACCGGCGCTCGCGCCGGATCGTGTTCCTAATCGGAGGTTGTCTCATTCCATGTCGTTGATTGCTTTCAGAGGTGCGGGCGGGGTCCGTTCGCGGTTTCGTCTGCGCTTCGCTCTCAGGTTTCACCCGTGCGTCCGTGCGCGGGTTCATCACCGCTCCCGCGCTGTCTCGGCGGGAGGGGTGCGGATCGTTGGCGGTGCCGGCGATCGGGGCGGCCGGAGGTCGCTGGCATATATCCGCGAAGCAGAGGTGGGTCTTTGAGACCGACTGAACCGAAGGACATGATGGTCATGGTCGCGATTGCGGCCGTGGTCGGGCTGATCGTGGTCAATGCGATGGCTGGGGAGGTGCTGGACGCAGCGGTCGAGCTTGCTCGCTCTCCGCTCGTGCCCGTGCTCGCCGGTGTGCTGGTCGCCGGCCTCGTCGCAGTGCTCCTCGTCCGTCGTGTGCTGGAGCGCCGGGTGCTGGCCGACCGTGTGCGGCTGGAGCTGGTGCCGGCCGACTCCTTCGCGCCGGAGATCAGATCGGCGGCGCGGCGCTCGACGGGCGGGCTGCTGGCCAAGCGCGCGCACGCCGTGCGGATCCGGCTCGACACCGATCCGGACGGGCGGCTGCGCTACAGCGTCGAGCTGCCCCGGCACGCTCGCCGCGCGCTGGAGGTCGGCGTCGGCAGCTACGGCGGCGTCGAGCTGCGCGAGCTGCCCGCGCCAACGCCCGCCCCAGCACGCCCGGCCGCGCCGAGCCCGACGCCGGCCGTCGCGCCGCCCGCCCCGCACAGCACGGCCGCGCCTCATGACAGCACCCAAGAAGACGCCATGCCTCACGTCGCCCGCGCGGAGCTGGTCCTCGCGCGCGACAGCCGTCACCCGCTGCTGGAGACGGGCGTCGATCCGGACCCGCTGGCCGGGTTCGCGCAGGCGCTGGAGCCGCTGATTCCGAGGGACGAACAAGCCGAGGTCTGCGTCGACCTGCTGCCTCTAACGCCCTCAGAGCGTCGCCGGCTGCGGTCCAGGCTGATGCGCAAGGCGCAGCGCGAGGAGCGCCGGGGACAGAAGACGCTCGGCGAGATGCTGCGCGGCGAGCCCGCGCACCGCACGCCGCCCACGCGGGCGGAGCTGGTCGAGCGCCGGGCCGAGCACCGGGCGCTGGCGGGCAAGCTCGGCGATCCGCTGCCGCTGTTTCGCGTGCAGGTGCTGGTGCGGGCGTCGAGCCCGCTGGCGGGGCGGGCGGTCGAGCAGGTCGCGGCGCTGGTCGCCGCGTTCCGCGCCTTCGACGGCGAGAACCACTTCCGCGTCGTCGGGCAGCGCGACCCGCTCGGGTTCGCCGGCGCCGACGCCCCCTGGCGCCGCGGACGGTTCGACGCGCGCGTCGCCGGCGGCCTGTTCGCGCCCGCGCGCAAGCGGCTGGTCAACGCCGAGGAGATCGCAGGACTGCTCAAGCCGCCAACGAAGAGCTGCGAGTCCGAGAACGTCGTGCGCTCAGGCGGCCGGATCCCGGCGCCGCCGCGCGGGCTGCCGACCTTCGACCACCAGCCCGGTCTGCTGCCGCTCGGTCGCGTCGTCTCCGCCCGTGAGGGCGAACGGCTGGTGGGGGTGCCGTTGGAGGGGTCGTACTTCATGTACGTCGCGGGCCGCTCGCGGTTCGGCAAGACCGACCGGGATCGGCCAGTTCCTGCACCTCGCGCGCAACGGGCACGGCTGCTTCTTCCTCGACCCCCACGCCGACGCGCTGGAGAAGATCAAACGCCACCTCGGCGACCAGATGGAGCGCGTCATCGAGCTGAACCTCACCGACCACCACGACGGACCGCAGATCGGCTGCAGCGGGTCGACGCGATCGTCGACGCCTTCGCCTCCACGATGCGGTGGGACGAGGTCAACGCCCGCGCGATCAACCTCACTGCCCAAGCCGCCCACGCGCTCGCCGCAAAGCTCGCGCGCTACGCCACCCTCTACCACCACACCCTCCCGCCGACCGGACCGACCGACCGGCCCAGGCCGCTGTGGACCCACAGATACACGATCTTCCCCGCCGTCCTGCTCGTCCTCACCGGCCGCGACCGGCCCGCGCTCGAGCGCCGCCGCACCGCGATCGCGCTCTGCGGCACCACCCCGCAACTGACCGACACCCCCGCCGTGCGGATCGCCGCCTGCCTGCTCGCGGACCTCGTCGACCACGGCCCCTTCGCGCCGATCCTCACGACCGCCCACGACCCCGCCAGACCCGCCGGCTGGCTCGACCGATGACCGCCGAGACCCGAGCGGCCCACGGCGGGGAGGAGCTGAACGGCGAGCTGATCGACGTCGAGGAAGCCGCGCGGCTGCTCAGCGTCCCACCCTCCTGGGTGCTGCGCCAAGCACGCTCAGGCCGCATCCCGCACGTCCGTCTCGGCCGCTACGTCCGCTTCGAGCGCCGCCAGCTCGCCGCCTGGTGCACGACCCGACGTCAGGGTCCTGGCACACCCCTTGGCACCCGCAACCGCTCCACCTAGCATCGTGCGCGACGCGTCCTTCACAGCATCCGCCGCGGCGGACGCGACGCGGCGCCCCAGCCCCGGAGCATCATCGCTCCGGCCCAGCCGTCCACGCGTCCCCGCGCGTCCGCGCGCGAGGACGCACGCCCCTGCGATCACGAGCCCGGAGAGGAACGGATGCCGCGCACCAGCCTGACCAACCCCGAGCGCACCGTCCGCTCCGTCAGACGAATCGCCGGCACCGGCAGCCTCTTCGTCCGCAGACTCGCCGACGGCACCGAAGCCTGGTACGGCTCCTGGTACACCGCCGGCCGCCGCGTCAAGCGCCACCTCGGCCCCAAACGCGGACGCGGCGAACGGACCGGCCTCACCGAGGCCCGAGCCGAAGTCGAGCTGCGCCGCCTCATCTTCGAGACCGAAGACGACCTCCCTGTGATGGGCGAGCCGCTCACGATCACCGAGCTGGGCGCCCGCTACATCAAGAACTCAGAGCGCCGAGGCCGCAAACGGGCGTCGCGCGAGAACATCGACTGCAACCTGCGCAACCACACCGTCCCTTTCTTCGGCGAGCGCCCCGTCCACCAATACCGCCCCGAGGATGTCCTCGACCTGATGAGCGTCCTCGAAGCCAAGGACCTCGCCCCGCGCACGATCCGCGGCGTCATCAGCACCATCTCCGCCCTCTTCAACTTCGCGATGACACCCCAACGCCGCTGGGTCAGAGCCAACCCCTGCCACGGCATCGAACTCCCAGCGATCCCCGAACCGGCAGAGATCCGCTACCTCACCCTCCCCGAGGTCGACCGCCTCCTCGCCCACACCCGCCCTGGCGACTGCCAAGAACTCGACCACGCGCTCTACATGACCGCCGTCATGACCGGCCTGCGCCTAGGCGAGCTGATCGCCCTGCGCTGGCGCGACGTCGACTGGAGAGCCAACCGCATCCGCGTCCGCCGCAACTACTCACGCGGCGAATTCGGCACCCCCAAGTCCCGCCGCTCCAGCCGCTCGGTCCCCATGATCGGCAGCCTCGCCGACGAGCTGAGAACCGTCTACGCCCGCACCCATCGCCGCGACCCCGACGACCTCGTCTTCGCCCACCCCGCCACCGGCGGCGTCCTCGCCAAATGCAGCGTCTACCGCCGCATGCAGCAAGCCCTCAAAGCCGCCGGCCTCGACACCAGACACCGCTTCCACGACCTCCGCCACACCTTCGGCACCCACATGGCCGCCACCGGCGTCCCCATGCGCACCCTCCAAGAATGGATGGGCCACCGCGACATCGCGACGACCCAGCGCTACGCCGCCTACGCGCCCAGCCCGCACGAAGAAGAGATGGTCGCGGCAGCGTTCGGGCGGGAGGCGCGTTCGACTGGCGAGGTGCCGTTGCGGTTGGTGGAATGAGCGCGCCCGAGCGACGGTGACAACGACCAGCGAGGCGCGCACTCGCCGAAGGAGCGCCTTGCGCCACTCGTTCCATTAGATTCGGAGCGTGGATGTTGAGGTAGGAGAGCCGAGCCGGGTCGGGCGTATCAGCGCTGTCTCCGAGGACGGCCTAAGACTGTGGATCGAACTGGTCGACGGATCGTCAGCCACCGTCGATAGTGATGGCGAGATCTTTGCTTTTTCTGTGGGCGATGTCGTTCTTCTCCGAGAAGATGACGACTACTTTGAGGCTGCGCCCGCGAGCGTCTGGCCGCACAGAGACGAGAACGGGCCTATAGCCCGGTGGGCAGGCGTAGTAAAGCTGCGACGAGAAGACGTTACGGTCGTAGATGGCGGTGGGCGCTGGCATCTGCTCCCCACGAACACTGAAGTCCAATACGAGGCCGGCAACACCGTCGAAGCAAGTACCGCGGATGGCGTCATCCGCGTACTCGATCCCAAACCGCTGCGCTGGGTCGAGCGTTCCGATCTTGACGACGACATCATCGATGAGTTCCTTCTGAAGCCGTCAGACACGCTCAGCTTCAACGACTTTGGCGGCCTTCCGGCGGTGGTGCAGCGGGCGCGCGAGCTGACCGAGCTTCCTTTGGAGCGCCATGACAAACTCACGAAGATCGGGGCCGATCCTATTAAGGGCGTGCTGTTCACAGGCCCGCCCGGAACGGGCAAGACGATGCTGGCTCGGATCATTGCTTCTGAGGCGAGAGCGACCTTCTACGCCATCAGCGGACCCACCATCTTCAGCAAATGGTATGGAGAGAGCGAGGAAATCTTGCGTCGGATCTTCACGCACGCGGCAGAGCATTCGCCAGCGATCATCTTCTTTGACGAGATTGATAGCGTCGCAGGACAACGCACCGAAGACGCCCACGAAGCGTCTAAGCGTGTGGTAGCGCAACTCCTTACTTTAATGGACGGAATGTCCGCCGCTCAACAGGTCACTATCATCGCAGCAACTAATCGACCTCAAGACATTGATGTCGCACTGCGTCGACCTGGGCGATTCGATTGGCAGATCGAGTTTCCACTTCCGACCGTGGACGACCGCGAAGCGATCCTGAGAGTAAAGGGCCGCGCATTGGCGACTCGTGACCCTCTTCCGTATGCCTGGGTCGCGGCGCAGACCGAAGGCTGGTCGGCGGCTGAACTTGCGGCAATCTGGAAGGAAGCGGCCTTGCTGTCGGCGGCCGACGACCGGGACGCGATCATGACCGAGGACTTTTTGGGCGGCCATGATCGGGTCACTTCCCAGCGCCGGCAGCTTGCGACGGATCAGCAACGAGGTGCGTCTTGAAGATCCAGGACTGGTTCCGTCGACGATCACGCGCCCACCGCCGCCGAAAGGCGGCGGCCGAGAACAGGCACGAACCGTTACGCGAGTTCGTCTACCTGGATGAAGTTAGTGTATTCAGTCTCTTGGCGTCACGCATTGGTGCGCTTGCCACCGACTTTACCGCAAGCGAATCTTCGTCCCTCGGCGGCGAAGTGAGAAGCAACGCCGGGATTGCCGTCCCCGGCGCCAAGGCCGGTGTCTCCTCCGCCGTGAGGACCGAACACGCTAACAGCACCCAAGTGATGCGGAAATCGACGGTGCAATCCACGTTCAAGGAACTCTACGGCTACGTCCGAGAATCGCTCGTTTTGAGTCCCTCCAAGGATCTTGACCGTCCGCCATCATTTCGCCAAGTCGATGATGTCTTGCGGGAGGTTGACCGCGGGTCTGACTGGGTGATCGATGCCGCAGACCTGAACCGCGGACGGCTTTTGGAAGTCGAGGTTCAACTCGAAGCCGACGAGCGCTTCCAAGTGAGCACCATTCTCTCGACAATGATGGCGCTCATAGAGAATATGCCTCAGCTCCCCGAAACACTCGACCCTGCCAGCTTTGTCGACGCAGTGACCGCCACGCGGCTCCTCGAACAGCTCTTGGCGGGACTGGTTCCCGTGCGAGGGAAAGCCATCGACTACTCCTATGTCTGTGTTGACGGTCGGGAACTCGTTTTGCACTCAGCGGTGCTGGATGAACATCCGCTTCTTGCTGAGCAAGCCCAGCCTCTGTATGTGGTCGGCGTGGCCGAGGAGGGACTCTTCTGGCGCGATATTCGTCGTGTGCTGTTCACTAGCGCTCAGTATCGGATGTTGTGCCGCCTGGGCCGCGACGGCATCCAAGACCACTGGACCCCAGTCAAGATCATGGACGTACTGAAAGATGTAGTTCCGGCGCTTGCCGACATCGTCGACCAGATTCCAACCTTGCTGGCAAGAATGGGCGGGCAAGAAGCCTCCGAAGACGAGCCAGCGCAAGCCATGCGGACGGCGCTTCAGCGGTATGCAAAGGATCTGACGACGATCTACGGCAGTCCTCTGAGCGCTGGCGACCTTGCCGAGCGCGGGTTACCAACGTTGGAGCAATGCGCCAGGTACGAAACGCTGGACGAGCGTCGAGCCGCATTCTCGTCTCTGACCGATGCTCTCACGGAAGATCTGCACTTCTCGCCTACGCCTGAAGTCCTCGCAGCGTGCCGGGCAACAGCGCAGTTGGAAGCGCACTTATTGGCTCCAGGCTCTACGACCACGCCCCAAGAACCTCCTACCCCAGTTCCCACGCCCCGCGAGTCCGGACGGTACCTCGATTGCGAGATCGTCGCCGTGTACTGGTAGGCCGGTCCGGGACGCTCGCCGGTGGTCGCCTCAGCTCGCTCAAAGGTGCCACCGCAGGTGCCACACCCCGCGCATCTCAGCGCATCCAGCATCACCCCATACCACCCATTTGCAGCGGAGACGCCTGAGCACCACCCCCTTTGCCGGATTCGAGTCTGGGACTCATGATCTGGGGGTGCGCTGAGGTGCTGGCGCGTGCTGCAGAGTGATCTGAGGTGATCTCAGGTCGCGGCCGGGAGGGGGCGCGGCGTCCTCTGTCGGGACCCGTCGCGGCGCAGCCGACGCGAAGAAGACCGTCCTATGATTTGCCGTACATTTGTACGGAACCTTGCTGGAGCGTGGCGACATGGCAGCAAAAGCAGAACGGGTGGAGGCCCGGCTCACACCGGTCCAGCGACGGCAGATCGAGCAGGCCGCCGCGCTCTCTGGCGAGTCCGTCTCCGGGTTCATGGTTCTCGCGGCGTTGGAGCGCGCCGAGTCCGTGGTCGTGGAGCGCGCGACGACCGTGGTCGCTGCTGACTACTTCGACGCACTGGTCGCCTCACTCGATCAACCGGACGAGGCGCCTCGCCTGGCGCGCGCCGCAAGAACAGCGAGACGCCGCAGACGCATCGCCGCCGCGTGAGCCGCCGACTCCAGCCGCCCCCACTCACCATCACCTCGACGCGTTCGCCTCGGGCAACCCGCCACTGGACAAGTGGCTGCGACGCCACGCCCACAGTGCCGCCCGCCACGGGACGCGCACCTACGTCCTGCTCGATGAGCAGACCGAAGCGGTCGACGGCTACTTCGCGATCGCGCCGCACCTCCTCGCACGCGACGAAGCGCCAAGGAGCATCGGCCGCGGCGCCCGGCACGCATCCCAGCGGTCCTCCTCGCCAAGCTCGCACTCGACCGACGGCTCCAAGGGAGAGGACTCGGCGCCGAGCTGCTGATCCACGCACTCACGACGATCATCAACGCCGCCAGCACCGCCGGCGGCCGCATCATCGTTGTCGACGCCATCGACGCGAACGCCGCCGGCTTCTACCGCGTCCACGACTTCCAAGCCGCGCCCAGCGAACCCCAACGGCTCGTCATGAAGCTCAGCACCGCCGTCCGCGTACTCGCCTTGCCCTGGCCCTAGAACCCCGCCCGCACGGTGCCACACCCCGCGCATCTCAGCGCTCGCAGCACCACCTCATGCCAATCCATTTGGAGCGGAAAGGCCCAGTATCGCCCCCTCTGACTCCGGTGCGAGAACGCGCGCCCCAGCTCACGCGTCCAACAACCGAAAGTTCAGCCGGTACAACCGCAGCGGTCTCGTCCCACCGAACGAGGTGCGCAGGTGGCATCTCCAGTACGACACCGAGGCGCCTCTGTGGGTGCAGGTCCAGGGGCGGGGGCCGCGGCTGTCGACGAAGGTCAGCCAGCTGCCGATGTTCTGACGAGCGTCGGGGCAGGCGAAGGTCTTCGTCAGACGGATCTGGTCGACGCCGCCGGCGCGGCCGCTGACGCTCTTGCACGACTTCAATCTCGGCGGCGGCGCCGCGGCGCTCGCGCTGCCAGCGGCGACGGTGAGCACGAGGGCGCTGAAGAGCGCGGTGAGCAGGATGGCGAGGCGCGTGGGCATGCAGGAGGGGTACCCGCGCGGGCGAGATGGGATGCCGATCGGAGGCCCGCCGCTTCAGGTTCCTGGCCGCAGAGCCGACGACGCTGGGGGTCTGCGCTGCGTGCGGGTCGGCTCGCGAATGCCGACGGCGTCCGGTCCGTCTCTATCGGAGGTCTGTCGTGTCGAAGGCGATCTTCGCGCTGATGACGGTCCGAACAGCGGCACGATCGTCCGCCTCGGACCGGACAGCTTCATCCTCCCGGAGATCGGGGTCTACCGCGTCGCGTTCAACGTCCCCGTCACCGAGGCAGGTCAGCTGATCCTCACGATCGACGGCGCCGACCTCGCCTACACCCTCACGGGCCGGCGCACCAAGCGCTCAGACAGCCCCGCCTCTCGACCCAGACGCCGCGGCGGCGGCAGGCTCGCCACCCCGCGGCACCCCCGCCCCCGCCGCCGCGCCCGCGCCCACCTCCTCCTCGACCGCCGATCCCTCCACGTTGAGGTGCGGCAGCAACCGCTCCAGCCACCCCGGCAGCCACCAGTTCGCGCGACCGATCAGCAGCATCAGTCCCGGCACCAGCACGCTGCGCACCACGAGCGCGTCGAGCAGCACAGCGCTCGCCAGGCCGACGCCGAACAGCTTGATGATCCGTTCGCCGCCGAGCACGAAGGCGGCGAAGACGAGCACCATGATCGCGGCCGCGGCGGTGATCGTCCGGCCGGTCGCGGCGAGGCCGTGGACGATCGCCTCGCGGTTGTCCTGGCGCCGGTGCCACTCCTCGTAGATGCGCGAGACGAGGAAGACCTCGTAGTCCATCGACAGCCCGAACAGGATCGCGAACACCATCACCGGCAGGAACGCCTCGATCGGCCCGGTGCGATCTATGCCGATCAGCTCCGCGCCCCAGCCCCACTGAAAGATCGCCGTGATGACGCCGAATCCGGCCGCCGCCGAGAGCAGGTTCATCAGCGACGCGATCGCCGGCACCACGATGCTGCGGAAGACCGCCATCAGCAGCAGGAACGACAGCAGCACGACGACGCCGATGAACAACGGCAGCTTGTCGGCGAGCACGTGCGAGAAGTCCTCGAAGATCGCCGTGTCGCCGCCGACCAGCACGTGCAGGTCGCTGCCCGCCGTCGTCTGCGGGATCGTCGTGTCGCGCAGATGGTCGACGAGGTCGGTCGTCGAGGCGTCCTGCGGCGAGCCGCTCGGGACGACCTGCGCGACCGCGACGCCGGGTCGTCCGTCGCGCCCCGGCAGCACGACCGGCTGGGTCGTGGCGACCACGTCGGGCGCTCTGCCCGCCGCGACCACCACGCGCCCGAACTCCTGCTCCGCGGCTCTGTCCGGAACCGCCGCGACGAGCTGCAGCGGACCGTTGAAGCCCGGTCCGAAGCCCTTCGCGAGCAAGTCGTAGGCCTGCCGCGTCGTCGTGTCCTTCGGGTCGCTGCCCTGGTCGGAGGAGCCCAGCCGGATCGACAGGAACGGGATCGCGATCACCAGCATCAGGACGGCGGCCGCGGTCGCGAACAGCGCCGGGCGGCTCTGCAGGCGCGCCGCCCAGCGTCCCCAGCCGGGCGACTCGTCGGTGACCGACAGCGACCCCGCCGCGGCGAGTCTGCGCCGCACTCTGCGACTCAGCACGCGCGGGCCGAGAAAGCCCAGCAACGCCGGCAGCAGCGTCAGCGCCGTGACGACCGTGAAGGCGACGACGATGCTGGCCGCGATCGCGACGCCGTAGAGGAAGCTGACGCCGAGCGCGAACATGCCGAGCAGCGCGATGCAGACGGTCACGCCCGCGAACAGGACGGCGCGCCCGGAGGTGTCGAGCGCCTCGACCGCCGCCTGCTCGGGCTCCAGGCCCCGCAGCAATCCCTGCCGGAATCGCGTGACGATGAAGAGCGCGTAGTCGACGCCGACGCCGAGTCCGATCAGCAGCGACAGCTCGGAGCTGAACGACGCCATCGTTATGACGTGCGACAGCAGCCCGATCGTCGCGATCCCCGTCCCGAGCGCGAAGCCGGCGGTCACGAGCGGCAGCGCCATCGCGAACAGCGAGCCGAAGACGATGAACAGCACGATCGCCGCCGCGAGGAAGCCGAACCCGGCCCCGCCGGCACCCGGCGGGTTGGCGGCCTCGATCGCCTGCCCGCCCAACTCGACCTGCAAGCCGTTGCCGTCGATCGCGCGCGCGGTGTCGATCACGCGGTCTATCGCGCTCGTCGGCAGGTCGTTCGCCTGCTCGTCGAACGTGACGGTCGCGTACGCGATCGTGCCGTCTCTGGAGATCTGCGCTCTGCCGGTCGGCGTCAGCGGCGACGTGACCCCGCCGACGTGCGGGAGCGTCGCGACCTCGTCGAGCATGCCTCTCACCCGCGCCGCGACGGCCGGGTCGGTGACGGTGCCCGTTCTGGTCGCTATGACGATCTGGTCGCTGTCA
Source organism: Conexibacter sp. CPCC 206217 (assembly GCF_030646165.1). Taxonomy (GTDB): domain Bacteria; phylum Actinomycetota; class Thermoleophilia; order Solirubrobacterales; family Solirubrobacteraceae; genus Conexibacter. The sequence continues at coordinate 641,216 of NZ_JAUTDO010000002.1, forward strand.
CCCGCCGCTCTCGGCGCGGCCTGCTGCAGCAGTGCGAGCGCGTCGGCGCTGTCGGTGCCGCTGAGCTTGAACGAGTCCTTGTAGTCGCTGCCGGCCGCTCCGTGCACGAGCGAGATGCCGACGACGATCACCAGCCACACGCCGAGGACGATGCGCCGGTGCGTGAATGCCCAACGGGCGAGGTTTCGCATCGGGTGAGTCTTCCCACTTGTCGAACGTCCGCCCGCTTTCTGGACGTAAGGCGGCGCGCGGGGATCTACGGAGACGATCGCGTGCTGTGGGCGGATGGCGCGAGACCGCTGCGCGTGGAGGATCGATGCAGACCCGCATCCGCCGACCGACGCTGGAGACCACGCCATGGACGCCCCGATCACCGCCGCTCACGACGACGCCCGCAGCCCGGTCCTCGTCGCCTACGCGACCAAGCACGGCCACACGCGGCTGATCGCCGAGCGGGTCGGCGCGGTGCTGCGGGAGAGCGGGCTGGAGATCGACCTGTGCGATCTCGGCGCCCGCCACGCCGACGCTCGGCCCGCCGCCTACAGCGGCGTCGTCGTCGCGGCGTCGGTGCACGCCGGGCGCCACCAGGCGTCGGTCGAGCGCTGGGCGAAGTCGCACACGAACACGCTCGCCACGCGCCCGACGGCGTTCCTGTCGGTCTCGCTCACCGCCGCCGACGACACCGACGAGGCGCTCGCGACGACGAGCAGAATGATCGAGGACCTCCGCGAGAAGACCGGCTGGAACCCGACGCGCACGCTCGCCGTCGCCGGCGCGCTGCTCTACCGCGAGTACGACATCGCCACGCGCGTGCTGATGCGCCTGATCTCGCGCCAGCACGGCGCGCCGACCGACGTCAGCAGAGACTTCGACTTCACCGACTGGGCGGCGGTGGAGCAGTTCGCTCGGGAGTTCGCGGCGCTCGTCGCGGCGCCCGCGGCGCAGCCCGCCTGAACGGCGGCGCGGGCGGGCCGCTCGCCGGTCGTGCGCCGCGACGTCGCCCTACGTCCGAAACCCGTCCGCGAGCAGTGCGTACGCCCGCTTCAGCAGCTCGTCGAGGTCGCTGTCGGGATCTTCGACCCAGGCGCTGAACGCGGCCATCGAGGCGCCGAGCGCGGCGTGGCCGAGCGTCAACGGGACGAGGTCGCGGTGGTGCGTGCCGAGGCGTCTGGCAGCGTAGTCGGCGATCACGCGGCGCCAGGCGGCATAGCGCAGCATCGAGTGCGCCTGCAGCGACGGAACGGTCGTGATCATCGTCATGCGGATCCGCAGCTCCGGCTGCGCATCCGGCGGATAGCTGTTGGACGCGACGACCGCGCGGCCGATCGCGTCGATCAGCGGCAGCTCCGGATCGGCTTCGTCGAGCAGCCCGCGCAGGCGCTCGAGGACCCAGTCGAAATCGCCCCAGACGATGTCGTTCTTGGAGTCGAAGTAGCGGAACAGCGAACGCCGGTGCAGGCCGACGGCGGCGGCGATCTCGTCGACCGTCGTCTCCTCGAAGCCCCGCTCGGCGAACAGCTCCAGCGCCGCGCGGGTGACCTCGGCGGGCGTCGTTCTGCGCGGGCGGCCGCGAGCTGGTGTCACCTTCTCTTGCATATTTGTCACTCGGTGCTGTAAGTTCGCCGAACCGTAGTCAACCAGCTGTGGAGAGAATGGGATGATGATGGAACCGGTGACCGACGTCGCTGCCTCCGCGAACGCGCATGACGCTGCCGAGCAGACGCTGGGCCTCGACACCGCGACGGCGACCGCGCCCGGCGCGACCTCCGCCGACACGCTCGTCGCGGACGACCTGCTGGTCGAGGACGTCTCGATCGACGGCATGTGCGGCGTTTACTGACCATGACCGTGCCCAGCACGACGACCGCAACCGACGGGCTGGCGCGGGCGTGGCAGCTCGCGCCGCAGGTCTCGGTCCGGCCCGAGCCGTTCGGCGCGCTCGTGTACGACTTCGACACGCGGCGGCTGTCGTTCCTCAAGAGCACGCTGCTGCGCGACGTCGTGCAATCGCTGGACGCGCACGCCAGCGCGCTCGACGCCTGTCGCGCCGCGGGCGTCGCCGACGCCGAGCTGCCGCGCTACGCCGCGGCGCTCGACCGCCTCGCCGAGACGCACCTGATCGTCGAGCGGACCGCGCAGGTGACGGGATGAGCGCGCTCGCCCCCGCCGGCCCGGCCGAGCCCGCCGCTCGCGTGCCCGCCGTCGCCCCCGTCGCCACCCGCCTGATCGATCAGTTCGAGGCCGGCCTCGACGCGCCGATCTGCCTCACCTGGGAGCTGACGTACGCGTGCAATCTCGCGTGTGTGCACTGTCTCTCCAGCTCCGGCCGGCGCGATCCGCGCGAGTTGAGCACGGCGGAGTGCAAGGCCGTGATCGACGAGCTTCAGCGGATGCAGGTCTTCTACGTGAACATCGGCGGCGGCGAGCCGACGGTGCGCAGAGACTTCTGGGAGCTGTTGGAGTACGCCACGGCGCACAGAGTCGGCGTCAAGTTCTCCACCAACGGCAGCCGCATCACACCAGAGATCGCGCAGCGCCTCGCCGCCTCCGACTACGTCGACGTGCAGATCTCGCTCGACGGCGCGACCGCGGAGGTCAACGACCACGTCCGCGGGCCCGGCTCCTACGACACCGCGCTGAGAGCGATGCGCAACCTCGCCGACGCCGGCATGCGCGACTTCAAGCTGTCGGTCGTCTTCACGCGCGAGAACGCCGGCCAGCTCGACGCCTTCAAGGCGATCGCCGACACCTACGGTGCGCAGTTGCGGCTGACGCGGCTGCGGCCGTCCGGGCGCGGCGCCGACGTGTGGGACGAGCTGCACCCGACCGCCGAGCAGCAGCGCGCGCTGTACGAGTGGCTGCTGGCGCACGGCGAAGGCGTCCTGACGGGCGACTCGTTCTTCCACCTCGCCGCCTACGGCGAGGCGCTGCCGGGCCTGAACCTGTGCGGCGCGGGGCGCGTCGTCTGCCTGATCGATCCGATCGGCGACGTCTACGCCTGCCCGTTCGCGATCCACGACGCGTTCCTGGCCGGCAACGTCCGCTCGCCCGGCGGCTTCAGAACCGTCTGGCGCGAATCCGAGCTGTTCCAAGAGCTGCGCAGCCCGCAGACCGGCGGCGCGTGCGGCACGTGCACGTTCTACGACAGCTGCCGCGGCGGCTGCATGGCGGCGAAGTTCTTCACCGGCCTGCCGCTCGACGGACCCGACCCCGAGTGCGTGCTCGGGCACGGCGAGACGGCGCTCGCGGCGGTGCGCGCGGACGCCCCGCCGCTGCCGAAGCCGTCGCAGGACCACTCCCGCCGCGCACCGCGCGCACGCAGACGGCTGCCGGACAGAGCGTGCGACGAGGACCCGATCGCCGCGTTCCTCGCCGGTGCGCGCGATCGCTCGAGAGGAAGTCGATGAGAACAGGTTGGTTCGAGACCGTCGCCGAGGCCCAGCGGCGCTCGCGAAAGCTGCTGCCCAGCTCCGTCTACTCCGCGCTGCTGGCCGGCTCGGAGCGGGGCAGAACGCTGGAGGAGAACGTCGCCTCGTTCGCCGAACTCGGCTTCGCGCCGCACATCGCCGACCTCTCGGCAGTGCGCGACCAGACCGTCACGGTGATGGGGCAGACGCTCTCGCTGCCGGTGATCGTCTCGCCGACCGGCGTGCAGGCGGTCCACCCCGACGGCGAGGTCGCGGTCGCACGCGCGGCCGCCGCGCGCGGGACCGCGATGGGGCTCAGCTCGTTCGCCAGCAAGCCGATCGAGGAGGTCGCTGCGGCGGGCGCACCGGTCTTCTTCCAGCTCTACTGGTGCGGCTCGCGCGAGCAGATGGTGCGGCGGCTGGAACGCGCGAAGGCCGCGGGCGCGGCCGCCGTGATCGTGACGCTCGACTGGACCTTCGCGCACGCGCGCGACTGGGGCAGCCCGACGATCCCCGACAGACTCGACCTCAAGACGATGGCGCGGATGGCACCACAGGTGCTCGTGCGGCCCCGCTGGCTCGCGAGCTGGGCGCGCACCGGCGGCCCGCCGGACCTCGGCGTCCCCAACATGGCCGAGCCGGGCGCGGCCGTGCCGACCTTCTTCGGCGCCTACGGCGAATGGATGCAGACCCCGCCACCGTCGTGGGAGGACCTGCGCTGGCTGCGCGAACAGTGGGACGGTCCGCTGATGCTGAAGGGCATCATCCGCGTCGACGACGCCAAGCGCGCCGCCGAGATCGGCGCCAGCGCGATCTCCGTCTCCAACCACGGCGGCAACAACCTCGACGGCACGCCCGCGACGATCCGCGCGCTGCCGGCGATCGTCGCGGCGGTCGGCGACGACCTGGAGATCGTGCTCGACGGCGGCATCCGCCGCGGCAGCGACGTCGTCAAGGCGCTGGCGCTCGGCGCGCGCGCCGTCATGATCGGCCGCGCATACCTGTGGGGACTCGCCGCGGGCGGGCAGTCGGGCGTCGAGAACGTGCTCGACATCATGCGCAGCGGGATCGACTCCGCCCTGCTCGGGCTCGGCCACGCGTCGGTCGGCGAGCTGAGTCCGGCGGACCTCGTGATCCCCGACGGATTCGAGCGGGTGCTCGGGGCCGAGCCGGCGCCGGCGCCCGAGGCCGTATGAGCGAGCGGTCTCGGCGGCACGAGGGCAGGTTCGATGTCGTCAAACAGGATCAAACCTGCCCTCATCACGGTGTGAGCGAGCTGACGTGGCCCGACCTCGCCGAGCGCGACGACGCGCTGCTCGTGGTGCCCGTCGGGGCGACCGAGCAGCACGGGCCGCACCTGCCGCTGACGACCGACACGGAGATCGCGGTCGCGCTGGCGCAGCGGCTGGCGGAGACGGCGCGCCGCGGCGCAAGCGGCGTCGTCGTCGCGCCCGCCGTCGCGTACGGATCCAGCGGCGAGCACCAGGACTTCCCCGGCACGCTCTCGATCGGCGGCGAGGCGCTGCGGCTGCTGCTGATCGAGCTGCTGCGCTCGGCGACGCGGACGTTCTCGTGCGTGCTGCTGCTGAACGCGCACGGCGGCAACGTGCCGACGCTCGCGGGCGTGATCGAGCATCAGCGCGACGAGGGTCGCGACGTGCGCGTCTGGCACGCGAACCTGCACGGCGACGCGCACGCGGGCCGCGCGGAGACCTCGGCGATGCTGGCGCTCGCGCCGGAGCGGGTGCGCCTGGATCAGGCCGCCGCCGGCGCGACCGCGCCGCTGGGCGAGCTGATCGGGCACCTGCGCCGCGAGGGCGTCCGCGCGGTCGCCCCCAACGGCGTGCTCGGCGATCCCGCGGGAGCGAGCGCGCAGGAAGGGCAGGCGCTGCTGGACGGAGCGCTCGACGAGCTGCTCGGGGCGGTGCGGGAGTGGTGGCCGGGCGTCGCGGGAGCGGGCGCCATGAGGATCGATGCGGAACCTGCGACGCCGGTCGTGGCGGGGGCGCCGAGCGCAGCGGACGCGCCGGTCGTGGCGGAGGCGCCGGCATGACCCCCGTCGCGCTCGTGACCGGCGCCGGCCGCGGGATCGGGGCGGCGACCGTGCGGCGGCTTGTCGCGGACGGGTGGTCGGTTGTCGCGGTCGATCGCTGCGCGGACGATCCCGCGTTGCCGTATGCGCTGGCGACACGCGCGGAGTTGGATGCGGTCGCGGCGGGGTCCGGGGCTCCGCAGCGGGTCGCGACGGTCGTCGCGGACGTGCGTGAGGGGGAGGGGCTGGCGCGGGCGGTCGACGTCGCGGTCGAGCGCTTCGGCGGGCTCGACGCGGCGCTCGCGGTCGCGGGCGTGATCGGCGGCGGGGTGCCGCTCTGGAAGATGCCCGCGGCGCAGGTTCAGGCGATGATCCAGATCAACCTGATGGGCGCGATCGAACTCGCGCGCGAGGCGATTCCCGCGCTGCTCGCCCAGCCGACGCCGCGCCGCGGCCGGTTCGTCGCGGTCGCGTCCGCGGCAGCGACGGAGGGCATGCCGGGCCTCGCCGCCTACAGCGCCGCGAAGGCGGGGGTCACGGGCCTGATCCGCGGGCTGGCGGCCGATCTGCGCGGCACCGGCGTGACCGCCAACGCCGTCAGCCCCGGCTCGACCGCGACCCCGATCCTCGACGAGAGCGCTCGCCTCTACGACCTCCTCGACGCGGCCGCGTTCGCCCCCCAGCACACGCTCGAGCGGTTGCTGCAGCCGGAGGAGATCGCCAACGTCCTCGCCTGGCTCTGCGGCCCCGACGCGACTGCGCTGACGGGCGCGACGGTCGCGGCCGACGGCGGACTGTCGCTGTGACCAGCCCGCCGCTCCCCACCGGCTTCGGCATCCGCCTCGACCGCCGCGCGCGCGTGATCGAGCAAGGACGCGCGCTGCTCGGCGGCACACCGACCCGAATGCTGCGACTGACACCCGCGGGCGCCGACGTGGTCGCCCGCTGGCAGGGCGGCGAACTGCCGGACGGCGCTGCCGCACGGGCCCTCGCGCGGCGATTGGTCGACGCCGGCATCGCGCACCCGCGGCCGCCCGCGACCTGCGGTTCGCCGTCGGTCACGGACGTGAACCCCATAGCGGGCGCGCCCGCGTCCCACCGCGGTCTGAACTCGCCATCCGCCACGGTCACCGTCGTCGTCCCCGTCCGCGACCGCGCCGTCGAACTGGACCGTTGCCTCGCCGCATTGGCCGCCGACAGGCTGCGCGTGCTCGTCATCGACGACGGATCACACGACGAGGCCGGGATCGCGCGCGTCGCGCGGAAGCACGGCGCGGAGATCGTGCGCACCGAGCAGTCGCAGGGCGCAGCGGCGGCGCGCAACCGCGGGCTGGAGCGCTGTGCGACCGAGCACGTCGCGTTCGTCGACTCCGACTGCATCCCGGCGCCGGGCTGGCTCGACCGGCTCGCCGCGCACCTGCTCGATCCCGACGTCGCGGTCGCCGCGCCGCGGATCGTCGCCGCCGACACGACCACCACGACCTGGATCGGGCGCTTCGAAGCCGAGCGCTCACCGCTCGACATGGGTCCCGACGCGAGCGCAGTGGCACCGCTCAGCCGGCTTCCATTCGTGCCGAGCGCCGCGCTCGTCGTGCGCAGAGCGGCAGCCGGCGCCGGCTTCGACGAGACGATGCCGATCGGCGAGGACATCGACCTCGTCTGGCGCATCGTCGCCGCCGGCTGGACGGTCCGCTACGACCCGTCCGTCACCGTCGCCCACCACCACCGCGACACGCTCGTGCCGTGGCTGCGACGCCGCTTCGTCTACGCGACCTCCACCAGCGCGCTCGCGCGCCGCCACCCCGGCGCGCTTCCGGTCGCGCTGCTGACGCCGTGGGCAGCCGCCACGTTCGCGCTGCTGGCCGCGCGCCGCCCGCTCGCCGCGCTCGTGGTTGTGACCGCGGTCGCCGACTCGCTGCGGCGCCGCTCGATCCCGCCCGCCGACTCCGCGCGCCTCGTCGCGACCGGCCTCGGCTGGTCCGCCTGGTCGCTGTCGGTCGCGGCGACGCGCAGCTGGCTGCCGCTCGCGCTGCTGGCGAGCGCGCGCTCCCGCCGTGCCCGCCGCGCGCTGCTGCTCGCCTCGGTGCTGCCGCGCGCCGTCGAGGCCGGCCGCAACGTGCGCGAGCTCCCGCTCCCGCTCACGCTCGGCCTCAATGCGCTCGACGACGCCGCCTACGCGGCCGGCCTGTGGTGGGGCTGCGCCCGCAACCGCACCGCCGAGCCGCTGCTGCCGCGCATCATGTGGTCACGGCCGCGAGCGCCTCAGGGGAGCTGTCGCCGCTGACGGGCTCAATAGTGGGTACGTGGACAGAAATCCGTCCCGTCGACCCGCGCGCGCCGCTTACGCTTGCGCGATGGTCGTCTCGCAACGGGATCTGCACGCAGTGCTCGCCTTCGTCGGCGAGGTCAACGACGCCGACGACCTCGCCGAGTTCCGCCAGGTCGTCGTGCCCGGCCTGCGACGACTGGTGCGCTCCGACCTGGCCGCCTACAACGAGATCGTCGCGGGCGGCGTGCCCGTCGCGACGATCACGGACCCTGTCGCGACGCCGGAGGCGTATGCGGCGTGGGCGCGGTACGCCGGGCAGAACCCGCTCTACCAGCGCCTGCTGCGAACGCGCGACGGCCGCGCGTACCGGCTCTCGGACGTGATCGAGCGGCGCGAGTTCGAGGCGCTGGAGCTGTACCGCGAGGTCTTCTCGCCGCTGGGCGTCGACCATCAGGTCGCGTTCGCGCTGCCGGCGCCGCGCCATCTGGTCGTCGGTCTCGCGCTCTCGCGCGGCGGGCCCGACTACTCGCAGCGCGACCGCGACGTGCTCGACCTGCTGCGCCCGCACCTCGTGCAGGCCTACCGCAACGCCGAACTGCGCGAGCGCAGCCGCAGCGTGGTCGACGCGCTGCGCCACGGCCTCGACGACACGGCGGAGGCGATCGTCGTGCTCAACGCCGCGGGCGAGGTCGCGTTCGCGACCAATGCCGGCCGGGCGTTGCTGGAGCGGGCGGCGGACGACCAGACCATCGCCGCGCGCCTCGCCGCGTGGCAGGCCGGCCCGCTCGGCGGCGCGCCGTTGACGCTCGCGCCGGGGCTCGTCGCGCGCGTCGTGCAGTCGGGGCCGGGGACCGGGACGGTGCTGTTCTTCGACGACCTGCGCCGCTCGCTGTCACGTCAGCGACTGCTGGAGATCGGCCTGACCGAGCGCGAGGCGGAGGTGCTGCAGCAGTTCGCAGCCGGCAGCAGCTCGACGGTGACGGCGGCGGCACTCGCGATCAGGCCGCGAACGGTCGACAAGCACAGCCAGAACATCGCCCGCAAGCTCGGCGCCCGCAGCCGCGCCCAAGCGGTCGCGACCGCCGTCGCAGCGACGACGGTCGCGGAGCAGCACCGGGCTATCTCGCCACCGTCACCCGAATCGCGCTCGTGACGGGCCTCGCCGGCTTCGACGGCGTGTAGACGAGCGTCAGCGTCTGTCTGCCGCGCGGCAGTCTCAGCCGCAGCGTCGCCGCGCCTCGGCGGACTCTCGCGGGCCCGGCGACCGTTCTTCTGCCGCGCCGCACGGTCACGCTCCCGCCGGTCGCGTTCGCGCCGCCGCGTCTGAGCCGGACCGTCAGCGTGAACGCTCTGCCGGCACGCGGTGCACTCGCGCTCCACGCCAGCTTCAGGCCGCCGACGGTGGCGCTGCCGCTGGTGCCTCTGCCGGCTCTCCCGGCCGCGCCGGCTCTGGCGCCGCCCGCGCCCGCTCTGGCGCCTCCGCCGCTCCCCGCGCCGCCGCTCCCACCGCCGCCCGCCGCGCCGCCACCCCCAGCGCCACCGCCGCCCCCACCGGCCCCGCCACCCGCCGTCAGCACCAGCTCCCGCTCTCCCGAGCGGCCGCCGATCACGAGCGCGTCGCCGTCGTAGACCGCGACGATCCGGTGCGCGCCGACGCCGAGCGTGCTCGGCAGCGCGATCGTCGCGCGCCCGCCGACGAGCGTCGCGCTGGCCAGCTCGACCCCGCCGGCGCTCGCGTCGAGCAGGTGCACCGCGCCGCTCGCCACCGCGCCGGGCGCCGTCACCGTGACCGCGCCGACGACCCCCGCGCCGCCGGCGACGCCGCTCGCGGGCAGGTCGAGCGCGACCGCCGGGACCGCCCGCGCGGTCACGCAGGCGGAGCGGTCCGAGCGCACGCCGCCGAGCGTCGAGTAGCCGAACACCGCCTCGCCGACGACCGGCCCGCCGAGCGGCACGATCGAGGCGTCGCCGGCACCCGCCGCGTCCGTCGTCACGTCGCGCATGCCGAGCAGATGCGCCTCCCCGTCGGAGGCGCCGCAACTGGCGGCCGCGTACCAGCTGACGCTGTACGTCGTTCTGACCTGATCCTCGACGCGCCCGCTGAGCGCCGGCGCGGCGAGCGCCTGCGCCGCGAGCGGGATCGGCGGTCTCGGTCTGCCGCCGCTGGGATCGTCTCTTCTGGTCGGCGGCGGCGCGTCTCTGGAGACCGTCACGGTGACGTTCGGCGCGGTCCCGTATATGTAGTCGCCTCTGAGGTTGCGAGCCTCGACTCTGGAGCCGAACGTGTCGGTTCCATAGCTTCTGCCGGTGATCGTCGCGGTCGCTCTCGCCGACTCGCCCGGCATCAGCACCACCGACCAGGGCGCGTCCTCGTTCGTGACCGCCGTCGCGGAACCGGTGCGCGCGAGCACGGTCAGGTACCACCCGACGCTCGTCAGCGGCGCCTGTCCGCCGACCGCTCTCGCCGTGATCGTCGCGGTGCGCGCCTCGCCCAGCCCGAGCAGGCTGCCGCCGGTGTCGATCGAGACGTCGAGCGACGGCACCGGCAGCGGCGAGACGGTCAGGTCGAGGTCGCTGTCGGCGACGGAGACGTTCGCGGCGGTGAAGCGCTGACCGACGGTCGTCGCCGGGCCGGCTTCGCCGCGCGGGTAGAGGCCGGGGTAGATCGTCCAGCCGCCGCTGCCCGACGGCAGCGGGAATCTCCACGCCGGCGACGTGCTCGTCGAGCCGCCGGTGCCGGAGACCTTCACGCACTCCAGGTTCGCCGGCACGACGCCGCCCTGGATCGAGTTCGCGTCGAGGCAGGCGCCGTACGCCGGTCTCGTGCCGTTCTTGAACGCGTACGCCGTCAGCGGCGTGTAGTTGTTGTTGCCCGGCGAGGTGATCGTGACCCAGCGCCACCGCGGGCGCGCGTAGATCAGGTAGCCGGCCTTCTGCTGCACGAACGAGCCGCGCTGCAGCGCGGCGACGAGCGGCTGCCAGTAGTCGCCGTAGTCGCCGATCGCGGATGTCGTGTATCTGAACTCGCAGACTCTCTGGTTGGCGCCGCAGCCGGTCTGGATCGCGACCGGGCTGGGGCCGCCGCCGATCGGCGGCTGGATCTTCCACGCGATCGACCAGTAGACGCAGATCTGGAACGGATCGCCGACGCACGACGGGTTGACCGGCGTGTCGAACGAGATCTCCGGCACCTGACCCGAGTCGAGTCTGACGGTCGCACCCTGCGCGACGACCTGCCCGCTGCCGGTGGTGGCCGTTCCGTAGATCGGGTCGCAGCCGGCGACGTAGTACATGCAGTCGGGGGCCGGCGGGACGTCGGCGTGCGCGGCGCGCGGCGCGAACGCGAGCAGCAGCAGCGCCGTCGCGAGCGCCGCCAGCAGCCCGCAGGCGGCGACGCGCGCGGGTGCGCGGTGAGGCCTGGAGGAGATCATCGATCCGGATGCTGGCGCGTCGCTGGGGAGCGGTCAACGGCCCGTGCGCGTGGCCTACGCGGTACCGCGTAGGCCATCGGTCCGCTGCAGCCTCCGAACGGCTGCCACACGAAAAGCTGCACCCGATTGGAGGTTTTCTACATCGGCAGGCGAATTGGCAAACGGACACGAGAATGATGCGCAATTCATTCAACCCCCCGGCCCCGCTCGCGATGAGTCGCGGACTGGCGGCGATCTTCGCCGCCGCCGGCAGCACCGGCGACGACGCCGAGCTGCGCAGGGTCCCGGTCGAGCTGGTGCGCCCGAACCGGCGGCAGCCGCGGCACACGATCGACGCCGCCGAGTTGGAGCGGCTGGCCGCGACCGTGCGCGCGCACGGCGTCCTGCAGCCGGTGCTGGTGCGCCCGGCGCACGAGGGAACCTACGAGCTGGTCGCCGGCGAGCGCCGTTGGCGGGCGGCGCAGCTGGCCGGCCTGGCGACGATCCCGGCGATCGTCCGCGCGCACGACGATGCCGCCGCGCTCGAGGTCGCGCTGGTCGAGAACGTCGCGCGGGCGCAGCTGAGCCCGATCGAGGACGCGCGCGCCTGCGCCGCGCTGGTGGAGGAGCTGGGCTTGACGCAGGAGGAGGTCGGCCTGCGCACGGGCCGCAGCCGCCAGACGATCGCGAACCTGCTGCGGCTGCTGGATCTGCCCGCCGAGGCGCTCGAAGCGATCGAGCGCCGCCAGCTGAGCGCCGGCCACGGCCGCGCGCTGCTGATGGCGCCGACGCGCGAGGCGCGCATCCGGCTCGCCGCCCACGCGGTCCGCAACGCCGTCTCGGTGCGCGAGCTGGAGCGCCGCGCACGCGCGGCGGCGGTGCGGGCGGCCGCGGCGTCGGACACGGGTTTGGGGCCGGCCGCGGCGACCGTGCCGGACCCGAGCGCGGACAGCGAGACGCGCGCGATCGCCGACGAGCTGAGCGAGCTGCTGGGCGCGACCGTAACGATCCGCCGCCGCGGCGGCGCGCTGCGCGCGGAGCTGGCGCTCGACTCACTCGACGATGCGAGGGCGTTGGCCGAGCGGATGCGCGCCCGATAGCCTCGCGCCCATGAACGAGCCCGAGGCGACCCACGCGATCATGCTCGACGGGCGCCGCTACGGGTGGCGCGCCGTCGGCGACGGACCTCCGCTGCTGCTGCTCAACGGCTACGCCGGCAGCGCGCGTGACTGGGACCCGGTCTTCCTCGGCACGCTCGCCCGCTCGTTCCGCGTGATCTGCCCCGACCATCGCGGCATCGGCGCCTCGCAGCTGGGCACGGGCGAGGCGATCACGATCGAGGCGCTCGCGGCCGACGTGATCGCGCTGCTCGACGCGCTGGAGATCGAGCGCGCGCCGCTCGTCGGCTGGTCGATGGGCAGCTTCATCGCGCAGCGCGTCGTCACGCTCGCCCCCACGCGCGTCAGCGCGCTCGCGCTGCTCAGCAGCGACCCGGGCGGCCCCGGCGCGGTCCTTTCCGACGACGCCGTCTGGGCCGGGCTGACCGACTACTCCGACAGCCCGCGGGCACAGGCCTCGCGCGTGATCGCGCTGCTGTTCCCGGCGACGCTGGCGGCCGCGATCGACGCACAGGTCGGCGACCTCGTCGCGGCCGCGAAGGGCGAGCTGAACCCCGCGGCGCTCGCCGCACAGGAGACGGCGATCCTCGCATGGCACGCCGCCGACCAGCCCCCGCCGCCGTCCGGTTCCCCGCCGGTGCTGATCGCCCACGGCGACGAGGACGTGATCATCCCGGCGGCCAACGCGGAACTGCTCGCCGCGCACTGGCCGGGCGCCCGCGTCGAGCACTTCCCCGGCGCCGGCCACGCCTTCATGGCGCAGGAGCCGGAGCGCCTGGGCGCGCTGATCACGGGGTTCGTGAACGGCTGAGCGGCGGCGAGCTGGATCGCGCGGCGGCCGCGCTACCCCAGCGCCACCCGGAACGGCGCCTCGGTCGCGGCGCGAACCGCCTCGACCGTCACGCCCGGGGACGTCTCGACGAGCACCATCTCGCCGTCGGCGAAGTCGAACACGGCGAGGTCGGTGATCAGCCGGTCGACGCACGCGCGGCCGGTCAGCGGCAGCGTGCACTGCGCCTTCACCTTCGACTCGCCGGCCTTGTTGACGTGGTCCATGATCACGATCGTGCGCTTTGCGCCGGCGACCAGGTCCATCGCGCCGCCCATCCCCTTCACCATCTTGCCGGGGATCGTCCAGTTCGCGAGGTCGCCGGCGGCGGAGACCTCCATCCCGCCGAGGACCGCGAGGTCGACATGGCCGCCGCGGATCATCGCGAACGACTCCGCGCTGTCGAAGTAGGAGGCGCCGGAGACGGCGGTGACGGTCTCCTTGCCGGCGTTGATCAGGTCCGGGTCGACGGCGTCGGCGGCCGGGTAGGGCCCGATCCCGAGCAGCCCGTTCTCGGACTGCAGCAGCACGTCGCGTCTGCCGGAGGAGGCGCCGGCCAGCAGCGTCGGCAGGCCGATCCCGAGGTTGACGACGGTGCCGTCCTCGATCTCCTGCGCCGCGCGCTGGATGATCCGCTCGCGCGGGGTCAGGCTCGTCGCGCTCATGCCGTCGCCTCCGCGAGCGTCAGCCGCTCGATCCGCTTCTCTTCGCCGGTCGCCTGGAAGATCCGCTGCACGAACACCCCGGGCGTGTGGATCGCGTCGCCGTCGAGTTCGCCGACCTCGACCAGCTCCTCCACCTCCGCGATCGTGACGCGGCCGGCCATCGCGGCCAGCGGATTGAAGTTGCGCGCCGTCTTGCGGTAGACGAGGTTGCCGAGGCGGTCGCCCTTCCAGGCGCGCACGATCGCCACGTCTGCGACGATCGCGCGCTCCATCAGGTACGTCGTGCCGTCGAACTCGCGCGTCTCCTTGCCGTCGGCGACCGGGGTCCCGACGCCCGCCGGCGTGAAGAACGCGGGGATCCCGGCGCCGCCCGCGCGCAGCCGCTCGGCGAGCGTGCCCTGCGGCACCAGCTCGACCTCCAGCTCGCCCGACAGCAGCTGCCGCTCGAAGACCTTGTTCTCGCCGACGTAGGACGAGACCATCTTGCGGATCTGGCGGTTCTCCAAGAGGATCCCCAGGCCGAAGTCGTCGACGCCGCAGTTGTTGCTGACGACCGTCAGGTCGCCCACGCCCAGCTCGCGCAGCGCCGCGATCGCCTCCTGCGGGATCCCGCACAGCCCGAATCCGCCGACCGCGAGCGTCGCGCCGTCGGCGACGTCCCTCACCGCCTCCTGCGCCGATGCCGCCACCTTCGGCGCACGCATCTCTGCACTCACGACCGATCTCCTCCGTCGAACACCTCTGCACCGGACAGCATCTGCCTGCTCGATTCAGAAGTCCAATACGAAGTTCGTCTGAGACTCATAAGATCTCATGATGGAACTCCGCCAGCTGCGCTACCTCGTCGCGCTCGCCGACGAGGGTCACTTCACACGCGCGGCGGCGCGCGAGCGCGTCGCGCAGCCAGCGCTGTCGCAGCAGATCCGCAAGCTCGAGGACGAGCTCGGCGTCGCGCTGTTCGACCGCACGACACGGCGTGTCGCGCCGACGGAGGCCGGCACGCTGCTGATCGCGCGCGCGCGGCGGATCCTCGCGGAGGTGGACGACGCCGGCGCCGAGCTGCGGCAGCTGACCGGGCTGGTCGCCGGCCGCGTCACGATCGGCCTCACGCAGACGCCGGGCCCGTTCGACCTGCCGCGCCTGCTGGCGGCCTTCCACGCCGACTTCCCGCTCGTCGAACTGGCGGTGCGCGAGGACCTCAGCACCGTGCTGGCCGAGCAACTGCGCGCGGACACGCTCGACCTCGCGTTCGTCTCGCTCGCGCAGCAGGAGCAGAGCCGCGGGCTCGTCCTGCACCCGCTCGCGCGCGAGCCGCTGGTCGTCGTGCTGCCGTCCGCCCACCGCCTCGCGCACCGCCGCCAGCTGACGATCGGCGAGCTGCGCGAGGAAGAGTTCGTCGGCTTCTCCGAGGGCGCTACGATCCGCGACGCCGTCCGCCGCAGCGCGCTCGCGGCCGGCTTCGAGCCGCGGATCGCGTTCGAGACGCGCGAGGTCGCGCGGGCGCGTGCCTTCGTCGCCGAGGGGCTCGGCGTCGCGGTTCTGCCACGCTCGGACGCGACCGCGCCCGGGCCGCCCGTCCGGATCGCCGCGCTGCGCGAGCCGTCGTTGGTTCACGGCATCTCGCTCGCCTGGCGGGAGGGCAAGCGCCACTCCCCCGCGGCGCGTGCATTGCACGAACAGGCCCAAAGGCGAGCGCGGTTGCGCCACTGAGGTCAATCTTCACTTCAGCGACGCGCCTTTGCGGCGCACAACCCGTGAAAACAAACGCCTCTTGGCCAAATCGTGACATGGAGAAGTCAGCCGGATGTATTGCATGAGCGGGCTCCAAACTGAGACGATCATCGCTCGTCCCCAAGCTCCGGCCTCCCGGCCCGGAGCCCATCCGCGTTGCTTAGAGGTACGCCTTGCGCAATCGAAGGAAGATCGCCCTCGCGGCGATCGCAGCACTCCCGTTGGTCAGTGCGTCAGCTGCCGACGCCGCCACGCTCACGGTCGACGATGACCGAGCGGAATGTCCCGCCGCGCAGTACACATCCATCCAGGCAGCGGTTGACGCTGCCAGATCTGTCAACCGGCTCACAGACGTCAACGGCAACATCCTCGCGGACGCCGTCGTCGTCTGCCCCGGCACGTACGTCGAGGGCTCTGGCACGCCCGGCACGAACGGACTGACGATCGACAAGGCGCTGTGGCTCAAGGGCGCTGGCGCGGATCTCGTCACGATCACGCCCCGTGCGCTGGCGCAGACCGGCTCGACGCTCGCGCCCGCCACGCCTGACGTCCGCTCCGGCGTCGGCAGCATCGTCGCGGTCAACGGCACGCCCGACACGCCGCTGGAGGTTGCAATCTCCGGCATCACGATCAACGGCAAGGACGCGAGATCGCGTTCGATCGCGTCGGTCGGCGGCGTCGTCTACCTCGACGCCTTCGGCACGCTCGACCGCAGCCGCATCACCAACGTCACGACCTCCGAAGGCTCCGCGGCGTACACGCGCGTCGGCGGCTTCCGCTCGTCGATGCCCGGCTACGGCATCGCGATCACAAGCTCCACGCTGGAGGGCATCGGCGGCGAGCGCCGCCTGACGATCAGCAACAGCCGCGTCGACCATTACAACCGCGTCGGCATCCTCGTCGACGGCGCGATCAACGACATCGCGCCGTTCCTCCCGTCGGGCGTCAGAAACAAGGTCGTCCTCACCAACTCGCAGGTCATCGGTCGCACCGCCTGCGTGAACTTCGAGGCCGACGGCAACTGCTCGAACCCCGGGCTGCTGACCGACGGCCCGCTGTTCGGCCAGGACGGCATCCGCGTCACCAACGGCGGCCGCGTCGCGGTGAGCGGATCGCTGATCTCTCAGAACCTCGTCAACGGCACCGGCTCGCCGGTGCGCACGCCGTGGATTCCGAGAGTCAGAGGCCCGCCCGAGGTGCCCGCCCACTACCAGCCGGATGCGACCAACAACGCCAACCTCAGCCTCGGTGCCGGCATTCGTCTTCTGGACGCGTCGCTGACGAGCTTCTCGAGACAGAGCGGCCAGACGATCTACTCCTCGGCCACGACATCGAACATCACCGACAACGGCTACGGCGTCCTGAACCTCGCAGCCGACGGCACGACGACCCAGACGGGCGTCCCGACGGCGACGGACTTCCCCGGCATCGGCAACGTCTTCACGGCGGAGAACAACTGGTGGGGGCTCGGCTACTACAGAGATACCAACGTCGGCCCGGCGATCTCGCCGACCGACAATCCCCCGATCCCGGAGAACCCGGTCGGCGGCACTGCCACGCCTGACGGCACGGGCACGACCTCCAACTCGGTCGACTTCTTCCCGTTCAAGGCTGGTGCCGCCGGTGACGGCCCGGGCGGCGAATATCCCGTGATGGACGCACCGGGTCCGGTCAACGACGCCGCTCCTGAGGTGTCGATCGCCACCGACGCGACCGTGGCGCCCGGCGCCACGCTGACGCTGACGGCCGCCGCAAGCGACGACTTCGGTGTCAGAAGCGTCACGTTCTACGACGGCGCGACGGCGATCTCCAGCACGAACGCGGCCCCGTACGCCGCCACCGTCACGGTTCCGGCCGACGCGGTCTGCGACAGCGTTCGCAGCTTCGAAGCGCTGGCGCAGGACTCGCTCGGTCAGACGACCGCGAGCACCACGGCCGACGTCAGAGTCGTCTGCCCGGCCCCGCCCGCCCCGCCCGCCCCGCCGGCCCCGCCTGCTCCCCCGGCCCCGCCGGCCGCTGCGCCGACTGTCAGAATCACGAACGCGCCCAAGACGCTGTCGAATGCGACGAAGATCACGTTCGATGCGACGGCGCCGGGCGGTTTCGCCTCGGCCGTAGTGATGCTCGGTTCCCGCACCGTCTGCACGATCAGAGCGGCTCCGTACGCGTGCACGGTAAAGCCGACCGGTGCTGACGTCGGCAGACAGGTGCTGAGAGTCATCGTGACCGACGCTGCCGGCGCGATCGGCCAGACGACGTCCACGGTCACCGTGCCGAAGTTTGCGGCCAGACTGAAGACGAGCGTCAAGTCGGCGAGAGCCAAGGGCGGCAAGATCAAGCGCACGATCAAGGTCTCGCTCGTGCGCCCCGCTGCCGTCACCGCCAAGCAGGCGTGCTCCAGCGGCCATGTCACGTTCACGGTCAAGCGTGGTGGTCGAGCGATCATCAACCAGCAGGTCCGTCTCACGAGATCCTGCACGTTCACCCGTTCCATCACGGCGCCGCGCCGCGGTGGGGCATTCTCGCTGGGCGCGAAGTTCGGTGGCAACGCCGTCTTGAGAGCCGCCAGCACGAGCCGGAGGTTCTCCTGATGTCGCCGCGTTTCCTGAACCGCAGGGCCCTGGCACTCGTCGCCGCGGGCCTGCTGGGCATCGCCGCGCTGCCGGCAGTCGCGCAGGCCGACGTGGAGTCGAACCAGTGCACCGCCGCGATCGAGTACGACCCGTCGATCCCGACGTGGGATCAGTTCTTCACACGTCCGGAGAACTCCGGCTTCGGCGCGAGAGTGCCGTTCGCGTCCGGCGGGACGGGGTCAAGCAGCCGCAACACGACCGCCAACCTCGACCGCTACTTCCGTGGCGTCGTGGCAGCGGTCAACGCCAGCACGTGGGTCGACGCCAACGGCCGCTCGACGAGGGACCGCGTCGCGATCAAGGAGATCGTGAAGTGGAAGTCGGCGCTCGGCAACAGAGGCGTCGAGGGCCGCGAGTTCGGCTACTGGGTTGTCTCGACGCCGAGAAACATCGCCAACTTCGAGGCCGACGGCAGCTTCTGGGCCGGCGTCCGCGACGGCGACGTCTCGGAGGCCGAGGGCCTGGCGAACGTCACCAGACGTCCGGCGCTGGCGTGGGTCACCGCGACCCCGCATGGCAGCGAGCCGGCGGCCGGCGAGGCGATCGCACGCCAGCTCTACGAGCTGACCGCGCGGCTGGACTGCGCCAACGAGCGCCGTCTGACGAACCTCGACATCGCGCTCGACCCTGTCCGCAACCCGGACGGGCGCGACGCGATCTCCCGCACCACGGCGTGGGGCTTCGACCCCAACCGTGACTTCGGCACCCGCAACAACAACGAGAACGCGGACTTCCTGCCGGAGATCGCGAAGTACCCGGGCCTCTTCTTCATCGACGCCCACCAGCAGGGGTCCGGCTACTTCTTCCCGCCGAACGAGGACCCGGTCCACCACGAGATCTCGAGATTCGCGCTGGACTTCATACAGAACAGAATCGGCCCGAAGCTGCAGCAGACGTTCAACGACCAGTCGAGCGCCTACCAGAATTACAACAACTACGACCTCTTCACGCCGGAGTACGGCGACACGGTTCCGTCCCTGCTGATGGGCGCGGCCGGCATGACGTACGAGAAGGGTTCCGACGAGGCATACGGCAAGCAGGTCTACGACCACTACCTCGCGATCGACACGACGATCAACCTGACCGCGAACCAGAAGAACACGCTGCAGACCCAGTGGGTCCAGCAGTGGGAAGAGGCCAGACAGCAGGGCGAAGCGTGCAAGCTGCAGGACAACACGCTCGTCTCGCCACTGCATGAGTCGATCCTGCAGCAGCCGAGAGGCAACGTCTGCGGGTACTACTACCGCCCGGACCTGCATCAGGGCGACGTCGCGCGGCTCATGAGAGCGCTGCGTGAGGTCGGCGTGAAGGTCTACCGCCTCGACCAGGACACCGCCTCCGTCGGCATCCACAGATACGGCATGCCGGTCGGCACCGGTGAGCAGGGCGTGCTGCCGAAGGGCACGCTGTGGATCCCGATGAGTCAGCCGCAGAAGCACTGGCTGCAGGCGATCCTCGGCGAGGACCCGTTCATCCCGTACGAATACCACTACGACGTCGTGACGTGGTCGTACGGCCTGCAACGCGGCCTCGCCGGTGACGGTCACCTGACGGTGCCGCTGCCGCCGAACACGCCGATGACCGAGGTCGACAGAGTCACGTTCGGCTCCGTCCCCGCGGCGGCCAGCAGCGTCTACGCGTTCAACACCGACTCGATGGAGGCGCTCGGCTTCGTCATCGACCTGCTCAACAGCGGGGTCAACGTCTACCGCGGCGAGGCGCCGTTCGACGCCAACGGCGTCCACTACGCCAGCGGCGCGGCGCTCGTCGACGCCAGCTCGCTCGGTGGCACCGACCTGGCGGCGCTGGCCGCCAAGCGCAACACGACCGTCACGGGCCTGAACGGCTTCCCGGTCGCGCACAAGCAGATGGTGAGACCGAAGATCGGTCTCTACACGGGCGGCAACACCGTCCCGACCAACCCGCTGAACGTCGACGTCACCGCCGTCAACAACGGCACGGCGACATCGGCGAACAACGGTCAGTGCGGCAGCGCCGCGTACTGCGAGGCGCTGTTCGTCCTGACGCAGAAGGACCGCATCCCCGAGTCGAGCATCGTTCCGGTCACCGCGACCGATCTCGCTGCGGGCGTGCTCACGTCGCAGAACTTCACGGCGCTCGTGAGCCCCGGCTCGACCATCAACGCCGGTGCCGGCGCGACCGCGCTGCAGGCGTGGATCAACAGCGGCGGCGTGTCGATCGGCTACAACGCGGGCGGCCTCACCTCCGCGCGCAACGCCGGTGTGACGACGACGAACACCACGTCGATCGCCGGCCTGAGAACGCCGGGCACGGAGTTCGACGGCGCGTTCGATACTGGCAACCCGGTCGCCTGGGGCTTCGACGAGGGCGGCTGGATCTACCGTGAGTCGGACAACAACCCGGTCATCGACAGAAGCACGATGAGCGCGGGCACCACCGCGGCCGTCTCGTTCGCCGACGGCACGCCGGAGATGCGCAGCTACGGCTTCTCGATCAACGCCCTCGGCGCAAACCAGCTGGAGAACACGCCGGCCGTGATCGACTCGGCCTTCGGCACGGGTCACTCGATCGTGTTCGGCTTCAACCCGTTCTACCGCTCCTGGAAGGAGCAGGACGAGCGGCTCGTGCTGAACTCGATCCTCTACCCGCTCGGCGCGTCGCTGCCGGCGTCGGCAGCCTCGCGTGACACGGCGAAGCCGGCTCCGACGGTCGACGAGATCAAGCCGGTTGCGGCCCCCGTCGCGGCGGCGAAGCTGCCGGCCGTGAAGTCGCGTCCGGTCAGAGTCATCGTCAAGACCGACAAGAACGTGTACATCACGGTCAAGCGCAAGGACGCTCGCAAGCTCCGTCAGTCGGTCAAGGCGGCCAAGCTCACGAAGTCCGTGCGCAAGCGCGTGTCGTACCAGTGGAAGAAGAAGACGGTGACGCTCGTCGTCAAGAACGTCCGTACGGCGAACGATCACGAGCGCGCCCCCTGGGTCGCGTCCGTGATGGGCAACCTGAAGCACCGCAAGGTCGCCCCGCTGACGGCGCAGCTCTAGTCAGTCAGAGCTGACCTCGGCAAACGTCCGGCCGCCGTCCTTCGGGACGGCGGCCGGGCCGCCGCCGTCTTCGTCCTCGCCGCGCCGCATCAGCCGGCGCGAGACGAGGCCGGCACCGCCGATCGCCAGCAGCACCGCCAGCGATTTACAGCCTGCGCTCAGCGCGGCGGCGCTGCGTGCGAGCCGCGGCGGACCAGCCGCACCGGGATCCGCTCACGCCGCCCCGGCAGATCGGGCGCGGCGATCCGCTCGCCCAGCAGCCTCACCGTCGCGCTCGCCATCGCGGCGAGATCCTGCCGCACGGTCGTCAGCCGGCACAGCTCCCACGCCGCCGGCGCGATGTCGTCGAAGCCGACGACCGTCACGTCGCGCGGCACAGCGATCCCCGACCCCGCCGCCGCGTTGAGCGCGCCGAGCGCGATCACGTCGTTGGCGCAGAAGATCGCGCTCGGCGGCCGCGCGACGGCCAACAGCTCACCGAAGGCGCGGTGCCCCGCGGCGTGCGCGAACGGGCCGCGGCGTATACGCGTGTCGGCCAGCGCGACGCCGCCGTCGGCGAGCACGGCGCGGAAGGCCAGCTCGCGGTCGCGGCCGGTGCTCGTGTCGAGCGGGCCGAAGATCGCGCCGATCTCGCGGTGGCCCAGCTCCAGCAGCGTCCGCGCGACGAGCCGTCCGCCGGCCGCGTTGTCGCTCTCGCAGACGTCGATCGCGTCGTCGTCGACGGCGCGGTTGAACAGCACGACCGGCAGCCCGCGCGCAGCCAGCTGACGCGGCAGCCGCGAGTCGAGTGCGGTCGTCGTCAAGATCACGCCGTCGACGGCGCCGTCGAGCAGGCGCTCGGCCGCGATCGGCGGCCCGTCGGGCAGCTCGGTCAGCAGTTCGACGCCGTGGCCGGCGGCGGTGAGCGCGGCGTGCAGGTGCTTGGTCGCCTCGCTGTAGAAGGGGTTGGCGAGCTGGCCGGTGACGAGCGCGACCTGCCCGGTCGTCCGTGTCGAAAGGCTGCGCCCGCGGCGGCTGGCGACGTAGCCGAGCGCGGCGGCCGCCTCCCGCACGCGCTCGCGTGTCCGCTGCGAGACGCGCGGATCGTCGCGCAGCGCGCGCGAGACGGTCGGCTGCGAGACGCCCGCCAAGCGCGCGACGTCGTGGCTGGTTGCGGGGCGCATCGGCGGCGCAAGCGTACTGCCCCGACCGGTTCCAACATTCGTATGTGACTCCGCTGCGATGTGGTTGAGCTATCGAGTTGCAGCTGTGCGTATACGTATGTACAGTCGCTCGCCATGATCAGCGCCACCACCCGCACCCGCACCCCCTCCTACCTGAAGGCCGCCGGCCCGCCGACGGCCGCGGCGACGCAGGAGATCCGCGACCGCGTCGAGCTGATGCTCGCCGACATCGAGCAGGGCGGCGTCGAGGCGGTCCGCCGCTGGTCGCGCGAGCTGGACGGGTGGGACCCGGAGCGCTTCGTGCTCGGCGCGGACGAGTTCGAGCGCGCGGCCGCGCAGCTGGACCCCGCGCTGCGCGAGCACATCGCGTTCGCGCAGCGGCAGGTGCGCACGTTCGCCGAGGCGCAGCGGGCGACCCTGACCGACCTGCGCACCGAGCCGCTGCCGGGCGTCGTGCTCGGCCACACGCACATCCCCGTCGGCTCCGTCGGCGCGTACGTGCCGGGCGGCCGCTACCCGATGCTCGCCTCGTCGTTCATGACGATCCTCGTCGCAAAGGCGGCCGGCGTCGAGCGCGTCGTCGCGGTCGCGCCCCCGCAGCGCGAGGGCGGGATCCACCCCGCGATGCTGTACGCGATGTGGACCTCCGGCGCCGACGCCGTCGTCTGCCTCGGCGGCGTGCAGGCACTCGCCGCGCTCGCGTTCGGGCTGATCGACGAGCTGCCGCCCGTCGACATGCTCGTCGGCGCCGGCAACGCCTACGTCGCGGAGGCGAAGCGGCAGCTGTTCGGGCGCGTCGGGATCGACCTGCTGGCCGGGCCGACCGAGGTGCTGGTCGTCGCCGACGGCACCGCCGACCCGCGCCTCGTCGCGGCCCGACCTGCTCGGCCAGGCCGAGCACGGGCCGACCTCCGTCGCCGGCGTGATCGCGATCGGCGAGGACGTCGGCCGCGCGATCGCCGCCAACGTCGACGACCTCCTGAAGAGCTGGCCGACCGCGGAGACGGCCGGCGCGGCCTGGCGCGAGCACGGCTGGATCGCCGTCGCGACCGACGACGACCACGCGATCGCGCTGGCGAACGACGACGCCAACGAGCACCTCGAGATCCAGGTCGACCCGGTCAAGCTGGGGCTGTACCGCGAGCGGCTGCGCAACTACGGCTCGCTGTTCCTCGGCGAGCAGGCGACGGTCGCCTACGGCGACAAGGGGATCGGCACCAACCACGTGCTGCCGACCTCCCGCGCCGCGCGCTACACCGGCGGCCTGTGGGTCGGCAAGTTCCTCAAGACCTGCACCTGGCAGCAGCTGACCGACGACGGCACGCGCGCGATCGCGCCGGCGATCGAGGCCATCTGCGACGCTGAGCAGATGCTCGGCCACGGGCTGACCGCGACGATGCGGCGCCGGCAACTGGAGGCGTGATGGGCGCGCCGCGGCACGACGGCGTCGAGCGCTCGCCACGTGACCGCGGCGCGCCGCGGGACGAGAGCGGGCCGGCGGGCACCGGCGAGTTCCGAACGGCTGCGGTGCGCCGCTCGCCCGCGCTGCGCGGGCGAGGCGACGCGTGGTCGCTCGACGGGCGGCTCGCGTTGGTCACCGGCGCGGGGCGCGGCCTCGGGCGCGGCGCGGCGCTCGCGCTCGCCGCGGCTGGCGCGGAGGTCGTCTGCGTCGCGCGCTCGGGCGCGGAGCTGGCGGCGGTCGCCGAGCGGATCCGCGCCGACGGCGGCGTCGCGCACGTGCACGCGGCCGACGTGACCGACGAGGCGCAGGTGCTCGGGATGGTCGGTCGCGCCGAGGCGCTCGGCGACCTGCGCGTGGCGGTCACCGCCGCCGGCACGAACCGGCCGGGTCCGGCGCGCGACTATTCGCTGGCCGACTGGGACGCGCTCTTCGACGTCAACGTGCGCGCGACGTTCCTGACCTGCCGCGCGGTCGGCGACGCGCTGCTGCGGCGCGGCGCCGCGGGCAGCATCGTCACGCTGTCGTCGCAGATGGGCAGCGTCGGCTACCCCGGCCGCGTCGCCTACTGCGCGACCAAGCACGCGGTCGAGGGCCTCACGAAGGCGCTCGCGGTCGAGTGGGCGCGCGACGGCGTGCGCGTCAACGCGGTCGCCCCCACGTTCGTCGAGACCCCGCTCACGCGCACGTTCCTCGACGACCCCGCCTTCCGCGCGGAAGTGCTCGACCGGCGTCTCCCGAGCGGCCGCCTCGCGACCGTCGACGAGGTCGCCCACGCGATCCGCTACCTCGCCTGCGACGCCGCCGCCAGCACGACCGGACACGTGCTGAAGGTCGACGGCGGCTGGACGGCGTGGTGACGCCGGCGGCTCGGCGCCGATCCCAACGCGCCTCCCAACGCGCCAGCCGCCCGCACGCGCCGCTCAGCCGGCCGGCGGCTCCGCGCCCGTGTAGAACGCCGTCGTGCGCTCGGCAGCCGCGTGGGCGGCTGCCGGGTCGGCCCCCGCCGCGATGCTCGCGTCGCGCCACGCCTCGCTGCTGAGCGTCATGAAGCGTCTGCCCTCGGGCGAGCTGGACCACGCCGCGACGGCGGCCGGGTCGACCTGCTCGCCTGCGGACGCGAGGTGCAGCGACAGGCCGATCAGCCCGAGGTCCCAGCCGACGCCGACGGCGCCCGGGCCGAACTGGTCCCAGCGCTCGTCGTCGACGTGCGCGACGTGCTCCAGCTCCAGCCGCGTGCGCTCGGGCGACTCGGCCGTCAGCCTGACCTCGATCCAGCTGATCTCGGAGCCGTACTCCCACGTCGCCGCAAAGCTCTCGGGCGGCTCGCAGCGCTCGATCGTCCCGCCCGCGTTGCCCTCCAGCTGGTAGCGGCCGCCGAGCCGCAGCTCGCCGCTGACCGGCAGAAACCAGCGCGGGATCCGCTCCGCGTTCGTGCACGCGTCCCAGAGGTCCGCCAGCGTCGTGTCGTAGCTGCGCGAGATCGTCGCCACGCGCGCCTCGCCCGCCTCCAGCACGCGGGTGCCCAGCTGGCGCCGCTCTGCACTGATCTCGTGGTCGACGTCGATCACGGTCTGCTCCTCTCGTCGGATTGGATCCTGCGCTGCCGCTTCCCACGCGCGACCTCCGTCGCGAGCGCGTCCAGCCGCGGCTGCCAGAAGCCGCGGAAGCGGCCGAGCCAGGCGTCGGCGTCGCGCAGCGGCTCCGGCGCGACGGCATACAGCCGCCGCGCGCCCTCCGGCCGCACCGTCGCGAAGCCGTTCTCGCGCAGCACGCGCAGGTGCTGCGAGACAGCCGGCTGGGTGATGCCGAACTCCTGCTGGATGACCACGCTGACCGCGCCCGACGTCCGCTCGCCGTCGGCGAGCAGCTCGAGGATGCGGCGCCGCACCGGGTCGCCCAACACGTCGAACGCGTGCATCGGCGATGTATATCGGTCAAGGCTTATATAAGTCAAGACGCAATCAGAGCCGAGCTCGCCTGATCCCCTGCGATACTCGAACGGATGCGCGCCGACGCCCTTCGCAACGCCGACGCCGTGCTGCAGACGGCCGCCGAACTGCTCGCCCGCGAGCCGAACACCTCGATCGGAGCGATCGCCGCCGCCGCCGGCGTCGACCGCAGCACCGTCTACCGCCGCTTCAGCAACCGCGAGACGCTGCTGGTCGCGATCCACGCCGCGAAGATGGACGCGATGGACGAGGTCTTCGCGAATGCGCGCCTGGAGCAGGCCGCGCCGCTCGTCGCGCTGCACCGTTGGGTCGAGGGCACCGTCGCGGTCAGCCGCCGCTGGCCGGTCGACGCTCAGGCCCTGCGCGAGGATCCCGCCGCGACCGCGCGCGGCGACCAGATGGTCGCGCGACTGGACGCCTTCGTCGCACGCGCGCAGGCCGCGGGCGTCGTCGATCCGGACGCACCGGCCGCATGGGTGCGGACGCTGCTGACCCGCGCCACGGCCGCCGCCGCACACGAACTGCCGGCGCTGGAGCCCGGTCCGGCGGCCGATCTCGTCGTCAGCTCACTGCTCGACGGCGTCGGGCTACGTCGCACCTGAGACGGCAAACGCTACATTGGTGTTGCAGTCTCAACACCGAACCCAGCCGTGTGAAGGTGCGAAAGGAAGTGCTCCATGTCGAAGGTCTGGCTCATCACCGGCAGCGGTCGCGGCCTCGGCCGTGACATCACAGCGGCAGCGCTGGAGGCGGACGACAGCGTCCTCGCGACCGCCCGCGACCCGCACCAGCTCGACGATCTTGTCGCCCGCTACGACGATCGGATCGCGCCGTTCGTGCTCGACGTCGGCGACGCCGCCCGCGCACAGGCCGCTGTCGACGCGGCGGTCGCGCGCTTCGGCCGCCTCGACGTGCTCGTCAACAACGCCGGCTACGCCGACCTCGCGGCGGTCGAGGACGTCACACTCGACGCCTTCCGCGCGCAGGTGGAGACGAACCTGTTCGGCGTCGTCAACCTGTCGAAGGCCGCCGTGCCGCTGCTGCGCGAGCAGGGCGGGGGTCAGATCATCCAGATCTCTTCGGTCGGCGGGCGAATGGCGTCGGCCGGGCTGTCGGCGTATCAGGCGGCGAAGTGGGCGGTCGGCGGCTTCTCCGAGGTGCTCGCGAGAGAGGTCGCGCCGCTCGGGATCAAGGTCACCGTGCTGGAGCCGGGCGGCATGAGCACCGACTGGTCCGGCGCGTCGATGGCGATCCCGCCCGTCAGCGCGCCGTACGAGCAGACCGTCGGCGTGCGCGCGCGGCAGTACGCCGACGGCGTCGCGACGACCAGCGATCCGGCGAAGGTCGCCCAGCTCGTGCTGCAGCTGACGCGGATGGACGACCCGCCGCTGCGGCTGCTGGCCGGCAGCGACGCGGTCAGAGGCGCCGCCGCGGCGGCGAGCGCCCGCGCGGAGTCGGACGCCCGCCACCGCGACCTCAGCGTCAGCACCGACCACGAGGCCGTCTAGTTCAGTCTCCACGGCGCCGCGCTGCCGATCGTCGCTCTGAGCACGCTGTGTCGAGATCGATGCGGTCACCGCCGCTGACGACGGTGCAGCCCAGCGCGAAGCTGCTGTCTCCATGCGGAGCGCAGCCGCGGACGCCGCCACGCACCTCTTGGCCGCCGCGACGACTGCCGTCGACCGCCTCGCGCAGATCCTCACCCTCCGCCAAGCGCGAAAGCACGTGAAGCGAGTCGAGCACGTTGGACTCAGACGCCCGCTCAGCCCGCCAGCGCCCGCTCGACCAGCCCGCCGCAGGTGATCCAGTTCTCGCGCACGGCGGAGGCGGTGCCGGGGGCGTCGCCGCCGGCGGCGCGGGCGATGATCGCCTCGTGCTGGGCGAGCACGCGGCGCCCGGGCAGCGCGCCGACGTGCAGCAGCTCCAGCCGCCGCAGGCGCGGCGCGAGGCGATCGAGCAGCTGCGACAGGTCGGGGTTCGCGGCGGCGGTCACGAAGACGCGGTGGAAGCGGTCGTCGGCGGCGTATGCGGCCGCGGCGTCGCGCGCCGCGAGCGCCGCGGTGTAGCGGTCGTTCTCGTGGCGCAGGTGGCGCTGCGCGACCGCCTCCAGCCGCGGGACGGCGAGCTCGGTCGCGAGCGCGTGGAGGCCGGCGAGCACCTGGAAGAGCGACCTGGCGTCGTCCCGCTTGACCGGCGCCACGCGCGTGAAGCGCTGCGGCGCGCACTCGATCAGACCCTCGTCCTCCAGTCGCGCGAGCGCACCGCGAACCGGCGTGCGGCTGAGCCCCAGCCACGCGCACAGCTCGTGGTCGTGCAGCGTCTCGCCCGGGGCGAGCGTCCCGTCCACGATCGCGTCGCAGAGCGTCTCGTACGCGGTGTCGCGCAGCAGGTGCCGCTCGACCGGATGCTGTTCGTGGGGAACTGGCATTCCACATCCCAGTAGATCACCGCCGTCAAGGCTATTGCCAGCCGCGTCGGCCCGGAGTAGAACCGACGTGCGGTTGATTGCAAGCCCCCGGCGGCCGCGAGCGAGGAGAGCGCTGTGTGCCTGGCGATCCCGGGCCGGATCATCGAAGTCGTCGACGCCGCCAACCGGCTGGCGCTGGTCGACGTCGCCGGCGTGCGGCGGACCGTCAACATCGGGCTGCTCGACGCCGACGGCCACAGCGCCGAGCCCGGTGACTGGGTCCTGATCCACGTCGGCTTCGCGCTCTCGCTCGTCGACGAGCAGGAGGCCGCCGCGACGCTCGCGCTGCTGCAGGGAATGGGCGCCGACTACCAGCAGGAGCTGGAGGAGCTGAAGGCGAGCGTGATCGAGTGACGCCCGCGTCCGCGCTGTTCGACGCACGCTCCGCGCCCCGCTGCGACGACCCCCGCCACTGCGTCACGTGCGGCGACGACGGCGTCCCGATGCGCGTGCTGCGGACCGACGCGGCGCGCGCGCTGGCGCTCTGCGAGGACGCCGACGGCGCGCGCGGCACGGTCGAGATCGCGCTCGTCGACGCCGCCGTCGGCGACACGCTGCTGGTCCACGCCGGCACCGCGCTGACGCGCCTGGACGAGGCGACCGCATGAGATTCGTCGACGAGTTCCGCGACGCGCAGCTGGGCCGCGTGCTGGCCGGCGAGATCCTCGCCGCCGTCGAGCCCGGCCGCCACTACAAGCTGATGGAGGTCTGCGGCGGCCACACGCACTCGATCTACAAGTACGGCGTCGACGACCTGCTGCCGGAGAACGTCGAGCTGGTCCACGGCCCCGGCTGCCCCGTCTGCGTGATCCCGATGGGCCGCGTCGACGACGGCATCGCGATCGCCCATCAGCCGGACGTGATCTTCACCTGCTTCGGCGACATGATGCGCGTGCCCGGCTCCGACGGGACGCTGCTGGAGGCGAAGGCGCGCGGTGCCGACGTGCGGATGGTCTACTCGCCGCTCGACGCGCTGCGGATCGCGAAGGCGGAGCCGAACCGGCAGGTCGTCTTCTTCGCGATCGGCTTCGAGACGACGGCGCCGTCGACCGCGCTGACGCTGAAGCGCGCGAAGGCCGAGCGGATCGAGAACTTCTCCTGCATCTGCAATCACGTCACGATCGTGCCGCCGCTGCGCGCGCTGCTGGACTCGCCCGACCTGCGGCTCGACGGCTTCGTCGGTCCGGGCCACGTCTCGACCGTCGTCGGCGCGCGCCCGTTCGAGTTCATCCCAGCCGACTACGGCAAGCCGATCGTCGTCTCCGGCTTCGAGCCCGTCGACATCCTGCAGTCGGTCCTGATGATCCTGCGCCAGCTCGGCAGCGGGCGTGCGGAGGTCGAGAACCAGTACAAGCGCGTCGTCCCGTACGAGGGCAACCTGCGCGCGCTGGAGGTGATGAGCGAGGTCTTCGCGCTGCGCCCACACTTCGAGTGGCGCGGGCTCGGCTTCATCTCGCAGAGCGGCCTGCGCCTGTCCGACGACTACGCGTCGCTCGACGCCGAGCTGCGCTGGCCGGTGCCGGGCGTGCGCGTCGCGGACCCGAAGGCGTGCCAGTGCGGCGAGGTGCTGAAGGGCGTGATCAAGCCATGGGAGTGCAAGGTGTTCGGCACCGCGTGCACGCCGGAGCGGCCGATCGGGACGTGCATGGTGTCGTCGGAGGGCGCCTGCGCGGCGTACTACAACTACGGGCGCTTCGCGCGCGAGCGGGAGGTCGTGTGAGCGCGCGCGTCGAACCGGGAGCGCCCGGCCGGCCGCTCGGCCGCGAGGAGAAGATCCTCGGGATCATCGAGACGGCGCGCTCGAAGCGGCCGAAGTTCCGCGACGAGCGGATCACGATGGCGCACGGCGCCGGCGGCAAGGCGACGGCGGCGCTGATCGAGGGCGTGCTCGTGCCCGCCTTCGCCTCGCCCGCGCTCGACCAGCTCGCCGACGCCGGCGCGATCGAGGTCGGCGGCGCGCAGCTCGCGATGACGACCGACAGCTTCGTCGTCAAGCCGCTCCGCTTCCCCGGCGGCTCGATCGGCGAGCTGGCCGTCAACGGGACCGTCAACGACCTCGCCGTCGCCGGCGCGCGGCCGCTCGCGCTCAGCCTGTCGCTGATCCTGGAGGAAGGCTTGGAGGCGGACGTGCTGCGCGCGGAGGTCGCTGCGATCGCGGCCTCCGCGCACGCCGCCGACGTGCAGATCGTCACCGGCGACACGAAGGTCGTCGAGCGCGGCTGCGCCGAGAAGCTCTACATCTGCACGACCGGCATCGGCGTGCGCGACCCGCGCGCGCGGCTGGCACCGACCGCGCTGCGGCCCGGCGATCGCGTGATCGTCTCCGGCCCGATCGGCGAGCACGGCACCGCGATCATGCTCGCGCGCGGCGAGTTCGAGCTGGGCGCGACGATCGAATCCGACACGCGCCCGCTGTGGCCCGCGGTCGACGCGCTGCTGGAGGCGGCCGGCCCCGGCCTGCGCTGCCTGCGCGACGCGACCCGCGGCGGCGTCGCCTCGGTGCTGAACGAGCTGGCGCGCGCCTCCGGCGTCGCGCTGCTCGTGCACGAGCGCGCGGTGCCCGTGCATCCGATCGTGGCGGGCGCGGCCGAGCTGCTCGGGATCGACCCGATGCACGTCGCCAACGAGGGCGTCTTCGTCGCGGTCGTCGCGCCCGAGCACGCGGACGCGGCGCTGGCGGCGCTGCAGGCAGCAGGCGATGGAGCGACCTTCGCGCAGGCGGCGGAGATCGGCGAGGTCAAGACCGAGCCGCCCGGCATGGTGCTGGTCGAGACGGCGTTCGGCGGCAAGCGGGTGATGGACCAGCTCGTGGGCGATCCGTTGCCGCGGATCTGTTGAGAGGAGCAGGCGATGGCAGCGACAGAGTTCGTTCCCGGCCAGGCGAGAACCGAGGCGATCACGGCGCACGTGCTGTGGATGACCGTCGGTCTCTCCTGCGAGGGCGATTCGGTGGCGATGACCTCGGCGACGAACCCGAGCCTCGAGGACATCATCACCGGAGCGATTCCCGGCATGCCGAGCGTCGTGGTGCACAACCAGGTGCTGGCGTACGAGTACGGCCAGGACTACATGCAGGCCTGGTGGGACGCGGAGGCCGGCAGACTCGACCCGTTCGTGCTCGTGATCGAGGGCTCGCTCGGCAACGAGAAGATCAACGGCGACGGCTACTGGACCGGCTTCGGCGTCAACCCCTCGACCGGCCAGCCGATCACGACGAACGAATGGATCGACCGTCTCTCGCCGAAGGCCTCCGCGGTCGTCGCGATCGGGACCTGCGCCACCTACGGCGGCATCCCCGCGATGAAGAACAACCCGACGGGCGCGATGGGCGTGCGCGACTACCTCGGCTCCAACTGGAAGTCGAAGGCCGGCATCCCGATCGTCAACATCCCCGGCTGCCCGGCGCAGCCGGACAACATGACCGAGACGCTGATGTACCTCGTCTTCGCGCTCGCCGGGATGGCGCCGCTGCCGGAGCTGGACGACCAGGGCCGCCCGACGTGGCTGTTCGGCCGCACGGTCCACGAGGGCTGCAACCGCGCCGCCTTCTACGAGCAGGGCGACTTCGCGACCGAGTACGGCTCCGACCACCGCTGCCTCGTCAAGCTCGGCTGCAAGGGACCGGTCGTCAAGTGCAACGTGCCGGTGCGCGGGTGGGTCAACGGCGTCGGCGGCTGCCCCAACGTCGGCGGGATCTGCATGGCGTGCACGATGCCGGGCTTCCCCGACAGCTACATGCCGTTCATGGACGAGGACAGAATGGGCGGGATCTCCTCGACGGTCGCCAGATTCACCTACGGCCCGCTGCTGCGCTGGGGGCGCCACCTCAACATCAGACGCAAGTACGACAAGGAGCCCGAGTGGCGACACAACCGCGCTGAGCTCACATCCGGCTACGCCAAGCGCTGGTAAGGGAGATTCAGATGGCAACCGTCGAGACGCCGGGCCAGCAGAGAGTCGTCGTCAAGGAGATGTCGTGGGACCCGATCACCCGCATCGTCGGGTCGCTCGGAATTCACACGGAGATCGACTTCACCAACCAGCAAGTGCTCAGATGCTGGAGCACGTCGATGATCTTCCGCGGCTTCGACATCTTCATGAAGGGGATCGATCCGCGCGACGCTCACTTCATCACCAGCCGCATCTGCGGCATCTGCGGTGACAACCACTGCACCTGCTCGTGCCTGAACCAGAACATGGCGTACAGCGTCAAGCCGCCGAAGCTCGGCGACTACGCGTTCAACCTCGCCGAGTCGGCCGACTTCATGTTCGACCACGCGATCTACAACGACTGCATGGCGAACGTCGACTACTCCGAGCAGATGGTGAAGGAGACGAACCCGGGCGTGCTGGCGCGCGCCGAGAGAACGCCGGCGCCGCACTCCGACGTCCACGGCTACAGAACGATCGCCGACATCATGCGCGCGCTGAACGCGTTCACCGGCGACTTCTACCTGGAGACGCTGCAGGTCGCGCGCTACACGCGCGAGATGTACTGCCTCTTCGGCGGCCGTCACACGCACCCCTCGACGATCCTGCCGGGCGGCTGCAGCGCCGACATCACGCACCAGACGCTGACCGACTACTACGTGCGGCTGATGCGCTACGTCGACTACTGCAAGCGCAGCATCCCGATGCACGACGACCTCTACGACTTCTTCTACGAGGCGATGCCGGGGTACGAGCAGGTCGGCTACCGCGACACCGATCTGATCTGCTGGGGCTGCTTCGACGACCCCGACTACGTCGACTACGACTACCGCAACATGACCGACTGGGGCCGTCACCGTTACGTGACGCCCGGCCTCGTCTTCAAGGGTGAGCTGATCACCACCGACCTCGTCGAGATCAACCTCGCGATCCGGATCCTGCTCGGCTCCTCCTACTTCGACGACTGGACCAACGAGGCGACGTTCGTCACCAGAGACCCGCTCGGCAACGAGGTCGACAAGCGTCACCCGTGGAACAAGGTGACGCTGCCCAAACCGCAGGCGCGTGACTTCACCGACAAGTACTCGTGGGTCGCCTCGCCGCGCATGTTCGACAGACGCGACGGCAGCTTCGTCGCCAGCGACACCGGCGGCGGGCCGTTCGCGCGCCAATGGGTGACGGCGAAGGCCGGGCTGCTCGACATCGGCTACCTGAAGGCGACCGGCCACAGCCTCCAGATGGTGCTGCCGAAGACGGGCTTCATGCCGCAGATGGAGCTGGAGTGGAGAATCCCGCAGTGGTCCAACGCGATCGAGCGCCAGCGCGCCCGCAGCTACCACCAGGCATACGCCGCTCTCGTCGGGCTGCACTGCCTCGAGAAGGCGCTCGTGGAGGTGCGCGCCGGACGGACCAGAAGCTGGAAGGAGTTCAGCGTTCCGGAGGAGACGATCAGCGTCGGCTTCCACGAGGCCGCGCGCGGCGTGCTCTCGCACCACATGGTGATCCGCGACGGCAAGATCGCCAACTACCAGCCGTACCCGCCGACGCCGTGGAACGCGAACCCGCGCGACACCTACGGGACGCCCGGGCCGTACGAGGACGCGGTCCAGAACTCGCCGATCTTCGAGGAGAACGGGCCGGACACGTTCAAGGGGATCGACGTGATGCGCGCGGTGCACAGCTTCGACCCGTGCCTGCCCTGCGGCGTGCACATGTACGGCGGCGGGAAGGTGCGCAAGGTGGTGCACACGCCGACCGGGATGGCGTGAGGCGATGGCCGTCTCGACGGGCACCGAGCAGGCGCTCGTCGAGCGCGTGCAGGAGCTGACCGAGCAGCTGGAGCAGATCGGCGACCCGTTCGCGCGCGACTGCGCCGACCAGCTCGCGACCGCGATCGTGCAGCTCTACGGCGAGGGGCTGGAGCGGATCTTCGCGGCTCTCTCGGAGCCTGGGATCGGCGTCGAGGAGCTGCGCGAGCGACTCGTCGGCGACGGCGTGGTCGCGAGCCTGCTGCTGATCCACGACCTCTATCCGGTCGACCTCGATACGCGCGTGCGCGAGGCGCTCGACACGGTCCTGCCATACCTGGAGTCGCACGGCGGCGGGATCGAGCTGCTGGGGATCGAGGACGGCGTCGCGCGGCTGCGGCTGCGCGGGTCGTGCGACGGCTGCGCCGCCTCGGCCGCGACCTTGGAGGCGGCGGTCGAGCAGGCGTTGCAGGAGGCCGCACCGGACCTGCGCGGGATCGACGTGGAGGGCGCGGTCGCGGCGCCGGCGCCGGGCGCGGGCACGGGCCCGGCCGCAGGCGCGCGCCCCGCGCGCCCGCCCGTCGGCGCGCCGCAATGGGTCCCGCTCGACGGCGCGACGACGATCGCGCGCGGGACGATCGCGGCGATCACGAGCGAGCTGCTGATCGCGAACGTCGCCGGCACGCTGCTGGCTTACCGCAACGCCTGCGCGGGCTGCGGCGAGAACCTCGACGGCGGCATGTTGATCGGCGGGACGCTGACGTGCGCCGCGTGCGGGCGGGCGTACGACCTGCCGCGCGCGGGGCGCGGGCCGGACGGGTTGCAGCTGGAGCCGATCCCGCTGCTGCGCAGCGACGGCGTCGTGAAGGTGGCGTTCGCGCCGTGAGCACGATGCGCGGTCTCCGAACGCTCGCCGAGCGAGCACGACAGTCCCCACCAGTGGCTCACAAACCGAGGAGCGACGAGCACTGCGGCCTCTGCCCGTCCGGGATCGCCGACGACCACCGCCACCTGCTGCACCTCTACGAGCGGCGGATCGTCTGCGTCTGCGAGACGTGCTGGTCGGTCCACTCCGGCGACGAGCAGTACCGGCCGGCCGGCGTGCGGACGCTGTGGCTCGACGACTTCGAGCTGCCCGACGAGCTGTGGGCGTCGCTGCAGATCCCGATCGGGCTCGCGTTCGTGATGCGGTCGAGCATGACCGGCACCGTCGTCGCGCTGTACCCGAGCCCGGCCGGCGCGACCGAGTCCGACGTCGACCTGTTCGCGTGGACGGCGATGCGCGCCGCCAATCCCGTGCTCGACCGGCTCGAACCGGATGCGGAGGCGCTCGTCGTCAACCGGCTCGCCGGCGCCGGCGGGAGTGGGCGGGGTCAGTACGCGATCGCGCCGATCGACCAGTGCTACCGCCTCGTCGGCCTGATCAAGGCGCGCTGGGAGGGCATCTCCGGCGGGCGCGCGATCGACGGCGCGGTGACGGAGTTCTTCGGCGAGCTGCGGGAGCGGGCGGCGGCGGGGGCCGCATGACGCTCGAGGTTCGTCATGTCGGCGGCGCCGCGCCGCCCGAGCAGCCGCCGCGCAGCGATCGGCCGCCCGGCGACCGACCGCGTCCGACCCCGAAGGCGCGCCTGCTCGACCCCGTCTTCAGCGTGCTCGACGTCGCGCCGGTCGCGCACGCGCTGACGCCGACGCTGCGCTTCCACCTGCACGTCTCCGACCCGGACGGCCGCGACGTCTACGCGATCGCGCTGTCGGCGCAGATCCAGGTCGACCCCGCGCGGCGCAGCTACGATGCCGCGACGCGCGCACGGCTGGTCGAGTTGTTCGGCGCGCCCGAGCGCTGGGGCGCGACGACGCACAGCTTCCAGTGGGCGCGCGCCGACGTGCTCGTGCCCGGCTTCACCGGCGCGACCTCGTTCGCGCTCGAGGTGCCGTGCACCTACGACCTCGAGGTCGCTGCGAGCAAGTACTTCTACTCGCTGCCCGACGGCGTCGTGCCGCTCTCGTTCCACTTCACCGGAATGGTCCTCTACCGCGGCGAGGCCGCGGCGCTGCGCGTGACGGCGGTGCCGTGGGCGTGCTCGGCGCGCTGGTCGATGCCGGTCGCGGCGTGGAAGCGCGCGATCGCCGACCAGTATCCCGGCGGGGGATGGATCCGGCTCTCGACCGAGACGCTCGACGCGCTGCAGCGGCACAAGGCGCAGCAGGGCGAGCACAGCTTCGACGCGTGCGTGGCGGGGCTGCTCGCGCAGGCGCTCGGCGGGGAGCGGCGGCCGCCGCTCGCGGACGCGGCTCACGCTGCCGGCGAGGACACGCGATGAGCGACGACGCCACGCTCGAAGAGCTTGTCACGACCCTGCTGTGGGAGGGCTACGCGCTCTACCCCTATACGCCCGGCGCGGCGAAGAACGCGACGCCGACGCCGTTCGGGATCGTCTACCCGCCCGCCTACGCCGCCGCCAGCCCGACGACGTACGAGCGGATCCGGATGCAGGGGATCGTCGCGGGCGATGCGCAGGCGACGGTGGCGCTGAGCGTGCGCTTCCTGGAGTCGTGCGGGGAGCGCAACGAGGCTGTGGCGCGGGTCGTCGAGCTGCCCGCGACGGGGTTGTCGCAGCTCGACGGGGAAGGGATCGGCACGCGGTTCGCGTTCGAGTCCGTGCGCGGCAGCGTCCGGATGGGCGCGCAGCGGTTCGACGAGACGCTCGCGCGCGTGACGCTGTCGGTCGTCAACGAGACCGAGGTGCCCGTCGGCCTCGACCGCGCGCAGGCGCTGCGCCGCAGCCTGCTCTCGACGCACGTGCTCGCGCGCGTGCGCGGCGCCGCGCCCGCGACGCCGGCCCGCTTCCTCTCCCCGGTCGACCCGCCCGAGCACGGCGCCGCCGCGGTGATGGCGTGCGCCGCGGTCAACACCTTCCCAGTGCTCGCCGGCGACGCGGACGACGCCCTCCTGGGCGCCGCGATCGTGCTGCCCGACCACCCACAGCTGGCGCCCGAGAGCCGCGGCGACCTGTTCGACGCGACCGAGATCGAGGAGGCGCTGCTGTTGCACGTGCTCGCGCTCAGCGACGACGAGCGCGAGCAGATCGCCGCTCACGACCCGGCGGTCAGAGCGATGCTCGCGCGCGCGGTCGCCGCCACGCCCGCGGAGATCGTCGCGCTGCACGGGCGCGTGACGGTGCGGGATCCGGCGCCGCGCACCGATGCGCGCGACGGTCAGGCCGGCGAGGCGCAGGCGACCGTCGACGGGATCACCTACCGGCCCGGCGTGCGCGTGCGGCTGCGCGTCGGCGACGGCCACGCCGGCAACGCGACGGCCCAGGACCATCTGCTCGCCGGGCGCAGCGCGACCGTCGAGCGGATCTACGTCGACTACGACGACGCCGTCCACCTCGGCGTGACGATCGACGACGACCCCGGCCGCGAGCTGATGCGCGACATCGGCCGCTACCTGTACTTCAGACCCGCCGACGTGGAGGTCATCGCACCGTGAGCCCTCAGTACGAGAAGCAGATCCTCGTCGCCGGCGTCGGCAACGCCTGGTTGCGGGACGACGCCTTCGGCGGCGAGGTCGCGCGCCGGCTGGAGCAGGGCGGCGTGCCGTCGGGCGTGACCGTGATGGACTTCGGCACCAACGGCCTCGACCTCGCCTACGAGGTGATGCGCGGCTACGACGCGCTCGTGCTGCTCGACGCCAGCCGCCAGGGCGAGCCGCCCGGCACGCTGTTCGTGATCGAGCCGCAGCGCGAGCAGTACGCCGGCGCGATCGAGGACGGCGAGAGCATCGACCCGCACGGGATGGATCCGCACACGGTTCTGCGTTTCGTCAGCGCGACCGGCGGCTGGCCCGGCAAGGTGCTCGTGATCGGCTGCGAGCCGGGCGCGGTCGACGACGTCGGGCTCGGGCTGACGCCGCCCGTCGAGGCGGCGGTGGAGCGCGCGCTCGCACTCGTGCGCGAGACGATCGAGGGGCTGCGCAGCGACGCGGCCTACGCGGGCTAGGCGAGTTGCGATGCACGAGCTGTCGATCGGCGCCGCGGTCGTCGACACGGCGGTGCGGCACGCGGCCGGCCGGCGCGTGCGCAACGTCCACCTGCGCGTCGGCGCGCTGCGCCAGGTCGTGCCCGGCTCGCTCGCCTTCTACTTCGGACTGGTCGCGCGCGAGACGGTCTGCGAGGGGGCGACGCTGGAGCAGGAGCTTGTGGGCGCGCGGCTGCGCTGTCTCGCGTGCGCGCGCGAATGGGCCGCGGACGCGCTCGCGTTCCGCTGCCCGTCGTGCGGTGGCGCGGCGGTCGCGGTGCTGAGCGGCGAGGAGCTGGAAGTGGAGTCGATCGAGGTCGAGACGAAGACGGAGGCGTCATGCATCGCGTGAAGGTGAGGATCGTCGAGGACGCGCTCGACGCCAACAACACGATCGCGCGGGCCAACCGCGACGACTTCGACCGCGCCGGCGTGACGGTCGTGAACCTGATGAGCGCGCCGGGCGCGGGCAAGACGACGCTGCTGGAGCGCGTGCTCGGGCCGGGCCTGGACGGCGTCCGCGCGGGCGTGCTGGAGGGCGACGTGCAGGGTTCGCTCGACGCCGACCGCCTCGCCCAGCTGCACGTGCCGGTCGTGCAGCTGAACACCGACGGCGGCTTCGGCGGCGAGTGCCACCTCGACGCGAACATGGTCCGCTCCGCGCTGCCGGCGCTCGACCTCGACGCGCTCGACCTGCTCGTGATCGAGAACGTCGGCAACCTCGTCTGCCCGGCCGAGTTCCGCGTCGGCGAGGACGCGCGGATCATGGTCTCCTCCGTCGCCGAGGGCGACGACAAGCCGCTGAAGTACCCGCTGATGTTCCGCGCCTGCGAGCTGGTCGTCGTCAACAAGGTCGACCTGCTCGACCACGTCGACTTCGAGCTGGACCGCTACCTGCACCACCTCGACACGGTCCACCCCGGCGTCGCCACGATCCAGGTCAGCGCCCGTACGGGCGAGGGCGTCGAGCAGGTGCGGGAGTGGCTGGCGGCGCTGCCCGCGCGCGTCGCGGCGGAGCGGGATGTGGGCACGGCGGACGCGGCCACCAGCGCGCCGAGCGGAGCGCCCGTGTGAGCCCCGCGGCCGCGACCGGTGCCGATCGCGTCGACGCGCTGCTGGCCGCGCGCGTCGCGGCGGGCGAGCGCTTCTTCGGCGCGGAGTCGGAGCGGCTCGCGCGCCTCTGCCACGCGATGGCCGAGCGGTTCGCGCGCGGCGGGCGGCTGCTGGCGTTCGGGGCGAGCACGGTCGACGTGTCCGACGCGCGCCACGTCGCGGTCGAGTTCGTCCACCCCGTGATCGTCGGCAAGCGGGCGCTGCCGGCGCTCGCGCTCAGCCCGGCCGAGGTCGCACTGCTGGCGCGCGCCGACGACATCGCGATCGCGTTCGGCGGCGGCGCGGCCGGCGCGCCGTCGAAGCGGTCCGGCGCGGCCGTCGAGGCGGCCGTGCGCGACGCCGCGCGGGGCGGCTGCCTGACGCTCGCGTTCACCCGCGTGGGCGCCGAGTGGGAGCTGATCCCGCCGACCGCCGACGCGTTCGTCGCGCAGGAACTGGCGGAGACCGCCTACCACGTGCTGTGGGAGCTGGTCCACGTCTTCTTCGAGCATCGCGGCCTGCTCGCCGGCCGGACCGCCGGGCCCGTCCACGACAGCGGCGCGTCGAGCTTCCTCTACCCGTTCCTCGCCGAGCGCGAGGACGACCTCGGCGCCGTGCTCGCCGACGTGCGCGCCTCCGCGCTGACGAAGTCGCGCGAGATCGGCGAGCTGCGCGCCCAGACGCTGCGCGAGGGCCGCGTGACGCTGCTCGCCGCGGCGGCCGCGCTGCGAGCGAGCTTCGACACGGGCGGCACGCTGCTGGCGCTCGGCAACGGCGGCTCGGCGACCGATGCGATGGACGCGGTGGCGGACCTGCGCGAGCCGCCGCCCTGGCCCGCCCGCCGCGCACTCGACCTCACCGCCGACCCGGCGATCCTGACAGCGATCGCGAACGACGTCGGGACCGAGGCGCTGTTCGCACGGCAGGTGATCGCCTACGGCAGACCCGGCGACACACTGCTCGCGTTCTCGACCAGCGGCGGCTCGCCGAACGTGATCCTCGCGCTGCAGGAGGCGCGCCGGCGCAGACTCGCGACGATCGCGCTGGTCGGCTACGACGGCGGCCGCGTCGCCGCCGAACGGCTCGCCGACCACGTGATCGTCACCCGCTCGGAGCACATCCCGCGTATCCAGGAGGCGCAGGCGAGCGCATGGCACGTGCTGCGCGAGCTGATCGAGGCCGACCTGTGACCGCGACACGCCCGCGCTCCCCCGCGGCGCGCCGCCTCCGCATCCGCGTCGAGGGCACCGTCCAGGGGGTCGGGTTCCGCCCCTACGTGCACCGCCTCGCGCGTGAGCTGGAGCTCGGCGGCGCGGTCGGCAACGACGAGCGCGGGGTCGTGATCGAGGTCGAGGGCGACGCCGCTGGCGTCGGCGACTTCCTCGCGCGGCTGGCAGCGGAGGCGCCCCCGCTCGCGCACGTCGAACGGGTCGACGCGGATCCGCTCCCGCCGACCGGCGCACGCACGTTCGCGATCGTCGCGAGCGAGCGCCACGGTCCGGCCGGCGCGCTCGTGGCAGCCGACGCCGCGACCTGCGACGACTGCCTCGCCGAGCTGCGCGACCCGGCCGACCGCCGCCACCGCTACCCGTTCGTCAACTGCACCAACTGCGGCCCGCGCTTCACGATCGTGCGCGATGTCCCGTACGACCGCCCCCGCACGACGATGGCCGCCTTCGCGATGTGCCCCGCCTGCCAGGCCGAGTACGACGACCCCGCCGACCGCCGCTTCCACGCCCAGCCGAACGCCTGCCCCGTCTGCGGCCCGCGCGTGCGCCTGCTCGACGCGGGCGGGCGGGAGCTGGGCGAAGCCGATCGCGACGCCGTCGCGGCTGCTGCCCGTCTGCTCGCCGACGGCGCGATCGTCGCGATCAAGGGGCTCGGCGGGTATCACCTCGCCTGCCGCGC
The DNA here is from genome assembly GCF_030646165.1 of Conexibacter sp. CPCC 206217. Taxonomy (GTDB): domain Bacteria; phylum Actinomycetota; class Thermoleophilia; order Solirubrobacterales; family Solirubrobacteraceae; genus Conexibacter. Next base: position 682,072 of record NZ_JAUTDO010000002.1, read on the forward strand.
CGACGACGACGACGCCGTCGACGCGCTGCGCAGACGCAAGCATCGTGAGGACCGGCCGTTCGCGCTGATGGCGGCCGATCTCGCAGCGGCGCACCGGCTCGTCCAGCTGGACGGCGCAGCCCAGGAGTTGCTGGGCTCGTCCACGCGCCCGATCGTGCTCGCGCCCCGTCGCGTCAGCGCGAATGTGACGGACGCGGTCGCGCCTGGCATGCGCGAGCTGGGCGTGATGCTGCCGTACACACCGCTGCATCACCTGCTGCTCGCCGACCTCGCTGCGGTCGCCATCGCTGAGCTGGCGGGCAGCGACGGGCCCGCGTCGTCGTCGCCGCTCGTCCTCACCAGCGGCAACCTCTCCGACGAGCCGATCGCGTACCGCGACGACGACGCGCGCAGGCGCCTGGCGCCGATCGCCGACGCGTTCCTCGTCCACGACCGCCCGATCCAGACGCGCACCGACGACTCGGTCGTGCGCGCCGTCGGCGGGCGGCCGCTGACGCTGCGGCGCTCACGCGGGTACGTGCCCGCGGCGCTGGCCCTGCCGCTCGCGACCGCACGGCCGCTGCTGGCCTGCGGCGCCGAGCTGAAGAACACGTTCTGCGTCGCCCGCGGCGAGCGCGCATGGGTCTCCCACCACGTCGGCGACCTGCGCAACGCCGAGACGCTGGCGGCCTTCCGCGACGGGGTCGACCACTTCCAGCGGCTGTTCGCGGTGCGGCCGGAACTGGTCGTCCACGACCTGCATCCCGACTACCTCTCGACCTCCTACGCGCTCGCGTGCGACGGGGTCGACCTGCTCGCCGTCCAGCATCACCACGCCCACCTCGCCGCCTGCCTCGCGGAGCACGGCGAGACCGCAACCGCCGTCGGCGCGATCTACGACGGCGCCGGCTTCGGCGCCGACGGCACCGTCTGGGGCGGCGAGATCCTCGTCGGCGACGCGCGCGGCTTCACGCGCGCCGGCTCCCTGTGGCCCGTGCGCCTCCCAGGCGGCGACCGCGCAGCGCGCGAGCCGTGGCGGATGGCGTGCGCGTGGCTGGTGGCAGCGGCCGCGAGCGACGACGACGACGCGCCGCCGCCCTCGCACGTCCATCGGGGCGCCGCGCACGAATCGCCGCCGGGCGCGCCGGGCGACGTCGCGCACTTCGCTCCCCCTCCCCTCCCCGCCGCGCTCGCCGGCCGGGTCGACCCGCACGCGTGGAGCGCGGTCGCGCGGATGGCCGCGACCGGGCTCGCCGCGCCCACGACGACGAGCATGGGCCGCCTGTTCGACGCCGTCGCGGCGCTCTGCGGCATGCGCACCCACGCCACCTACGAGGGCCAGGCGGCGATCGAACTGGAGGCGCTCGCCGACCGCAGCGAGCGCACGGCCTATCCGCTGCCGCTCGACCCCGCCGGCCGCCTCGACGCGCGGCCGGCGATCCGAGCGGTCGCCGCCGACATGCGCGCGGGCGTCCCGGCGAGCCTCGTCTCGGCCCGCTTCCACAACGCGGTCGCGACCGCCACCGCGCACGCCTGCGCCGCCGCTGCGCGCGCCGCCGGCACGGAGCTGGCGGTGCTCTCCGGCGGAGTCTTCCAGAACGTCCTGCTGCTGGAGCGCACGACGGCCCACCTGCGCACGCTCGGCCTGCGCGCACTGGCGCCCGAGCGCATGCCGCCGGGCGACGGCGGGATCGCCTACGGCCAGGCGGCGGTCGCCGCGGCCGCGCTCGCCGGCGGCTGCGCCCCATTGGGATCCGGCTCTTCGATGAAGGCGAAGAGATGACGATCGCGTCGATCCCGGCCGCCGCACGCCACCGCTGCGAGCGCATCCGAGCAGGGCTCACGCCGCAGGAGTGGCGCCGCGCCGCGGCGCTCGCCGCCGTCGTGCTGGGCCTGCACGTCGTCGGCTTCTTCATCCTGCTCGTGCTGGTCGTGCCGCACGACTACAGCCTCGGCGCGGGCGGCGTCTTCGGGCTCGGCGTCGGCATCACGGCGTACACGCTCGGGCTGCGCCACGCGTTCGACGCGGACCACATCGGCGCGATCGACAACACGACGCGCAAGCTGATGAGCGAGGGCCAGCGCCCGCTCAGCGTCGGCTTCTTCTTCTCGCTCGGCCACTCGACGATCGTCTTCCTGCTCGGCGTGCTGGTGTTCCTCGGCGTGCGCGGCCTCAGCGGCGCGGTCCAGGACGACGACTCGGCGCTGCACCAGGCGACCGGGCTCGTCGGGCCCGTCGTGTCCGGCTCGTTCCTGTTCCTGATCGGGATCCTCAACCTGATCATCCTCGTCAGCGTCGTGAGGATCTTCCGGCGGATGCGCCACGGCGAGTTCGACGAGGCCGAACTGGAGCGGCAGCTGACCTCGCGCGGCTTCATGAACCGCTTCTACGGGCGCGCGACGCGCGCGGTCCGCAAGCCGTGGCAGATGTACCCGCTCGGCCTGCTGTTCGGCCTCGGCTTCGACACCGCGACGGAGGTCGCGCTGCTGGTGCTGGCAGGCGGCGCGGCGGCCGGCGGGCTGCCGTTCTACGCGATCGTCTGCCTGCCGATCCTGTTCGCGGCCGGGATGTCGCTGCTCGACACGATCGACGGCGCGTTCATGAACTTCGCGTACGGGTGGGCGTTCTCCAAGCCGGTCCGCAAGGTCTTCTACAACATCACCGTGACGGGCCTGTCGGTCGCGGTCGCGCTGCTGATCGGGACCGTCGAGCTGCTCGCGGTGCTGGCCGAGAAGCTCGGCCTGACCGGCGGCGTGTGGGATCTCGCCGCCGGTCTCGACCTCAACCTGCTCGGGTACGTCGTCGTCGGCCTGTTCGTCGCGACCTGGGCGATCGCGATCGCCGTCTGGCGCTACGGGCGCATCGAGGAGCGCTGGTCGGCCGGCCTGCGCCGGCCCTAGGTGCGAGCCGGCGCACCTCTCAGCGTCACGCTGACCGTACGCTTGGTCGCGACGCTGCCGCTCGTCACGGTGACGACGACGCGGACGGTCGCGCGGCGGCCGGCGAGCCGCTTCACGGCCGCCTTCGTCAGCCGCACGCGCAGCGCGGCGCGCTTGCCGGCCGCGATCCGCTGCGGCGCGACCACGCGCGCGCTGTAGCGCTTGCCGCCGATCCGCACGCCGACGACCTTGGGCGCCTTCAGCGAGCACGCGGCGCCGGCCGGGCAGGCGACGGTGGCGACCGTCGCGATCCGCTTCGCGCCGACGCGCTGGACCGCCTTCGGGACCGCGAACGTCGCGCGTCCGACCGTGGGCGCGGGTCTCGGCTGCGGCGCCGGGTCCGGGCTCGGCTGCGGCGGCGCCGGGTCGGGGCTCGGCTGCGGCGCGGGCGGCTGCGGCTGCTGTGGCTCCTGCGGCTCCTGCGGCTCCTCCGGCTCGGGATCTCTGCCCGGCTCGCCGAACGCCAGGTCGAACGAGATCGGGTCGAACGCCTCGCCTCTCGCGTAGCTGCCGAAGACGGCCGCACCCTCCTCGGTCAGCGCCGTCGGCACGCCGGCCCAGGCGAGGCCGTTGGCCGTCCGCGCCGGGCTCACGCCGCCGAAGTCGGCGCTGACGAGCGCGACCTGCGAGTACGTTCTCGGCGTCGGGCTGTCCATCGTCGCGCCGACCGCGTCGGTGTAGAGCGTGCCGACGCCGTTCTCGACCACCATGCGCAGCCCGGAGAAGCGCGTGTCCAGCTGCGGCGTCGTGTCGCCCGGGACGTGGTAGTCGTGGCCCCAGAACCGCACGGCGCCGTTCAGCGACACCTCGAGCCGGCCGGACGCCGGGTCGTAGGAGCCGCCGCGGACCGGGAAGCGCAGCGTCTCGGAGCCGGCGTTGCGGCCGTTGCAGAGCCCGCCTGTCGCGAGCGTGCCGGGGTTGCGCGTGACGCCGCCCGACGGCTCGATCGCGCCGCGCGCGATGTTGCCGACGACGTAGCAGCGCCAGCGCTCGGCGAAGCCCCAGTCGACGTAGCCGCCGCCGAACGTGACCGGCTCGGTGAGCGCGGGCGCGACCGTCAGCGTGACGACGCGGCTGAACGTCGTGCCGACCTCGTTGACGATCCGCGCGCGGAACTGCGTGCCGGACATCGCGGCCGTCGGATCGGTCACGGTCAGGAAGCCGCCGTCGACCTCGAAGTCGCCCGAGTCGGCGTCGATCTCACGCCAGAAGCCGCCGATCCGCTGCTGCCAGTGGACGGTCGGATCCGGGTTTGCCGTCGGGAAGACCTTGAACAGCGCCGCGCCCGCGCTCTCGACCAGCGAGACGCTGTCCGGCTGCACGGAGATCGCCGGCGGCGTCTTGACGTCGAGCAGCACGCGCTCGCTCGCCACCTCGCCGGCGCTGCTGGAGGCGATCGCCCGGTACTGGCGGCCGCTGTGGCCGGCGCCCGCGTGGATCGTCAGCGTCGTCGTGTCCTGCCCGGCGACGCCGTCGGCGGCGCTCAGGTCGGCCCAGTTCGTCTGACCCGGGACGCGCGACTGCCAGCGCACGGCCGGCGCCGGGTCGCCCGCGACGGCGGCGCTGAGCGTCGCGTCGGCGCTCGGCGTGCCGGCCGGCAGCGCGACCGCCGTGTCGTGCGGCTGCGTCGTGAACGACGGCGTCGTCGCGTCGTAGGCGAGCGCGTCGGCCGGCCGCGGGCCGCTGTCGGAGGTGCGCACGAGGCGCCCGTCGGAGGTCGTCCCGGGCAGGAAGCTGTCGCCGTACAGCAGTCTCTCGCCGCCCGGAAGCGGGAATGTGTGCCGCAGCGTGCCGGCCTCGATCCGCATCACCTTCGTAAGCCCGTGCGACGGCACGAACAACGTGTCGCGCGCGCGATCGGACGTGACCAGGCCTGGGTCCAGCGTGCTGAGTCCGGACGCCGCCGGAACCGGGATCGCCGGGCCGGCGTTGCCGAGCGTGAACCAGCCGAACGAGCCGTTGATCGGGATGTAGCGGACCGTGTCGGCGCCGACGGCGTAGACGCCGTTCTGCACGCGCACGAGCTGCGTCGCGGTGACGCCCGGCGCCTGCGCGAGCGGTTCGGCGACGATGCCGTTGGCGGCGATCGAGAGCCGCTGCACCTGGCCGAACCAGGCGCCCATGATCACCGACGGCGAGCTGTTGGGGTCGCCGTTGGGCGTGGTCACGAGCGTCTGGATCAGCGGCGCCGGAAGGCTGTTGGCCAGCCGCACGGAGCCGAGGCTGCTGCCGACCCACGCGCCGCCCTCCTGCCGCACCGACCACAGCTGCGAGTCGCCGCCGACCACGCGCGAGACGAGATAGCGTCGGCCGGCCTGGTCCCAGGCACCGCCGCCGATGCTGCTGTCAGCCGCGATCGCCGTGCCGGGGACGGTCGTGACCGTCCACGCGGTCCCGTTCCAGGTGCGGACGCTGAGCGACATGTTCGTGCCGGACTGACCGTAGAAGACGGTGCCGGTGGCGGGGTCGGTCGCGACCGACCCGAAGGCGCCCTTGAAGCTGTCGTCGTAGCTGCCCGGGACGACCGCGAACGTTCGGCGGTCGACCACGGAGATGGCGACCGGGCCGAGGTGGACGCCGACCAGCTCGTCGGCGTTGCGGCCCGGATGCGTGAAGCGCGGTCTCTCGGCCGCCGCGGCCTCCGTGAGCGCGTCGAAGTGGTAGACGGGCTCGGCCGGATTGGCCCAGCTCTCGCCGGCAGGCCTGCCGCCGGGACCGTCGTAGCCGAACGAGACGGGGTCGATCACCGTGCCGACGGTGTAGGTGAAGACCTCGCTGCCCTCGAGCGTCATGCGCGCGGGCAGGTCGCTCCAGCTGGTCGTCCCGCCGGCCAGGACCGGCGTCGCGTCCTCGGTGTCGAGCGAGGCGACTCTGACGTCCGGGAGGTCTCTGATCTCGCCGCCCTCGATCGGCCGGCTGGCCATTCGCGCGTAGAGGAACGCACCGTCCTCGGTGATCTCGACGCGCGGCGAGACCATCGTCATGTCGAGCGCGCACGGCCGGCCGTAGTCGGGTCTGTCGCAGTGGCCGAGGAAGACGACGGTGCCGCCGAACTGCACGGTCGTCGTTCTGGTCGCGTCGTCGTAGGAGCCGCCGGTGACGGGGAAGTGGAACGTCCCGTCCGCGTTGCGCGTGACCCCGTCGCTGAGCGTCGTGCCCCCGACGCCGATGTAGTTGCGCCACGACTCCTTGACGCCCCAGTCGAGCCCCGCCCCCGTCGTGATCGGCGTCGTCGCCGCGACCGCCGTCCCGCCCCATCCGGCCACCAGCAGCCCCACCGCCGCCACGACCGCCGCCACCGTCCGCCGCCATCGTGGCGACTCCACCGACCGTCCGTCCATCGCACTCGTCCTTCGCGCAGAAATTAGGGTGCCCTAAGAGGGCAGTGCGCGGCAGCGTAGCGGATACGCGGTAAGGGTCGCTTTACGGAGACTGTTCGCTGAAAGGTGTTCGACCGCTCACATCCCCGACAGCTTCTGCGCCGCCTTCGCGAGCACGCTCGTGCGCGGGCTGTCGCTGGACGCTTCGCGGCGGTCTGCCGTGCGGTAGAGGGCGTAGACGAGGTTGGCGCCGAGCCAGCGCAGCGGCTCGGGCTCCCAGCGGCGGGCGGTGTGGCCGACCCACGGGAGGCGGGTCAGCTCGCTGTCGCGGCCGAGCACGAGGTCGGTCAGCGTGCGGCCGACGAGGTTCGTCGTCGAGAGGCCGTTGCCGACGTAGCCGCCGGCGATCCCGAGGCCGCTGGCGCGGTCCAGCCGCACCGCCGGGGACCAGTCGCGCGGGACGCCCAGCACGCCGCACCAGGCGTGCTCGACCGCGACCGCGCGCGTCGCGGGGAAGAACGCGTGCAGCAGCTCGGTCAGCTGCGCGATCGTCGCGCGCTGGGTCTGGCCGAAGCGGTCCGTGCGCGAGCCGAAGCGGTACGGCACGCCGCGACCGCCGAGCGCAATGCGGCCGTCGGCGGTCCGCTGGGCGTACATGTACGCGTGCGCCATGTCCCCGAGCAGCTCCTCGCCGCCCCAGCCGATCTGCTCCCAGACCGCGTCGGGCAGCGGCGCCGTCACGACCATCGCGGAGTTGAGCGGGAGCCAGCTGCGGCGCTGGCCTCTCAGCGAGGGGGTGAACCCCTCCAGGCACGTCAGCACGATCGGCGCGCGCACGACGCCGCGGTCGCTGCGCGCCTGCCCCGGCACGACCTCGCGCACGGTCGTCGACTCGTGGATCGTGACCCCGAGCCGCTGCACCGCGTCAGCCAGTCCCTGCACGAGCTTCGCCGGCTGCACGCGCGCGCAGTGCGGGCTCCACGCGCCGGTCGAGCCGCCCGCGACGCGGATCCGCGCGGCCATCTCGTCGGACGCCAGCGCCACCATGTCGCCGTCTCCGCCGTAGCCCCACGTGCGCTCGTGCTCGACGTACGCGCGCAGGCGCGCCTCCTGCGCCCGCCCGCGCGCGACCTGGACGACACCGTGGTGGACCTGGTCGGCGTCGATCCGCTCGCGCGCGCAGACCGCCAGCACCTCGTCGATCGTCGCCCGCATCGCGTGCTGCAGCGCGATCACTGCGTCGCGGCCGTGCTGCTGCGCGAGCTGCTCGCGCGGCGAGGTGAAGTGGTCCGACAGCCAGCCGCCGTTGCGACCAGACGCGCCGAAGCCGGCGAACTCGCGCTCGAGCACGACGACGTCGAGGTCCGGCTGCGCGCGCTTCAGGTAGTAGGCCGTCCAGAGGCCGGTGAAGCCGGCGCCGACGATGCAGACGTCGGCGCCGCGGTCGCCGTCCAGCGGCGCACGCCGGGCCGGCAGCGCAGTGCTCGCGTACCAAAACGAGACACTCCCGTTGCGGGTCATCGGACGGCCCTCGTGAAGCGCTGCACCCGATTGCACACGCGATTACCGTACCCCCTGCGCGAGCACCTCCGGATCTGAGAGAGTTGGCCGCATGCCATCCGACGAGCAGATCCAGCAGAAGATCGACGCGCTCGAACAGGAGCGCCTGAGACTGCGCGAGCACGAGGCGGGCACAGACCCCACGCTCGCCGAGGACCGTACGCGGGTCGCCGAGATCAGCGTCGAACTCGACCAACTCTGGGACCTCCTGCGCCGTCGTCGCGCACTGCGCAACGTCGGCCGCAATCCGGACGAGGCGCAGGAGCGGCCGGCGAGCGTCGTCGAGAGATACCTGTCGTAGCGCCGAGGCGCCATTCGGCGGGCGATCCGGCGGCCCCGCAGGTGGCGCGCCCGCCTCATTCCGGCATGCTCATCTGGTATGTTGTTTCCAGTGGCTGGAACGCTCTTTTCGTTAGGAGCGACCTACGAAGCCACCGACGGGGTCCCTCTCAGGAGCGAAGAACGCGCGATGACGACCGATGCTGAGCACACGGCAGACTCTCCCTCGCTGCGAGCGGTCGAACGCGTCTGCGACATCCTCGACCTGCTGCAAGAGGCGCCCGACGGGCTCTCGCTGACCGACATCGCCGAGCGCACCGGCCTGCCGAAGAGCACCGCCTACCGGTATCTGATCGCGCTCGAGCGCCGCAACTACATCGACCGCGACGACAACATGATGCGGCTGGGGTTCGCGTTCCGGCCGCGCTCCACGCGCGACATCGAGCACTTCCTCGCGGTCGTGCGCCCGCAGTTGGTGACGCTGCGCGACGAGACGGGCGAGACGGTCAACCTCGGCCTGCTCGACGGCGGCCACCACACGCACGCGATCGTCGTCGAGAGCGAGCAGATGATGCGCCTCGCCGCGCGCATCGGGGAGCACGGGATGCTGCACTCGACCGCGATCGGCAAGGTGATCGCCGCGCGGATGGACCCCGAGATCGTGCGCACGATCCTCAAGTCGGAGGGCATGCCGGCGGTCACCAGCAAGACGATCACCGATCCCGACGACTACTTCGCCGAGCTGGCACGCGTCAGACGCGTCGGCTACGGCCTCGACGACTGCGAGAACCAGGACGGCGGGCGCTGCATCGCCGTCGCGGTCGAGGGCCTGCCGGTGCTCGCCGGGCTCAGCATCAGCGCGCCGGTCAGTCGCTTCCCGAAGAAGCTCGTGCCGGAGTTCGCCGAGCTGCTGCACGCCAGCGCCGCGCGGCTGTCGCAGCAGTACCGCGAGATCGCGGGCGGCAACGCGAGCGCGCTGCTGCCGGCGCCGTAGGAACGCCTCAGCACGGCCGACCCCCGGCAGCAGCGCAGGATCGACGCCCGCGGTTGGCGCCAATCCTGCGAGGCTCGTCAGTACGACAGCCAGCCGCCGTCCACCACGATCGTCTCGCCGGTCACGTAGCTCGCCTCGTCGGAGGCGACGAAGGCGACCGCCCGCGCGATGTCGAGCGGGCTGCCGCGGCGGCGCAACGGCGCGCGGCGCGACCACCACTCCGCCGGCAGCACGTCGTACGGATCCTCGTCGCCGACCGCCGTGCTCGTCTGGCTCAGCTCGACGTCGCCCGGCGCGACCGCGACGACGCGGATCCCGTGCGGCGCCAGCTCGAAGGCCATTCCGCGCGTCATCCCGACGATCCCGGCCTTGCTGGCCACGTACGCGCTCGCGCGGTCCTGTGCCGCGAACGCGCCGACCGAGGCGATGTTGACGATCACCCCGTCGCTGCTGCCTCGCTCGACGAGGTGGCGGGCGACCTCGCGACTGCAGCGAAACGCGCCCTTGAGATTGACGTCGACGATCGCGTCGAGCTGGTCGTCGTCGAACGCGAGCAGATCGCCGAGCGCCGCCCGGCCGACGACCGCCGCGCAGTTGACGAGCACGTCGACGCGACCGTGCTCGGCGACGCAGGTGGCGACGAGCCGCGCGCACTCCGTCGCGCGCGCGAGGTCGGCGCCGATGCCGGCGATCGGCGCGCCGTCGCGGCTCAGCTCGGCCGCGAGCCGGTCGGCCATCGGCTGGTCCGGCTGGCAGATCACGACACTCGCGCCGCGCTCGGCCAGCAGCGAGCTGATCGCCGCGCCGATCCCGGTCCCTCCGCCGGTCACGAGCGCGACGCGCCCCGCGAACGGCCGCGCCCGAGCGCCCGTACCGCTCACGACGCCACCGGCGCGAGCACGCAGACGAGGTCGCCGGCTCTGATTGCGGCGCTGTGGCGCAGCATCGCGACCGTGCCGGGCCGCCGCGCGCGGATGACCGAGCGATGGCTGCCGTCCGGCTCCAGCAGCTCGGCGATCGCGTCACCGGCCGCCACCGTCTGGCCGACCGCGGCGCGCGCGACGCACCAGCCGTCGACGGGCGCCAGCGCGCCCGCGTCGATGTCGCCGTCGCCGCCGCGGATCGTCAGCGCCGGCGGCAGGGGCGCCTCGACGCCGGCCTGCGCTGCCTCGACCATCCCCAGCCGCGCCATCACCCGCAGCACACCGTCGACGTAGCCGTCGAGGTCGCTGCCGCGCAGGTTCCCGCCGCCGCCCGCCTCGACGTAGATCGCGCCGATCCCGAGCGCCGCCGCGGCGCTGATGCTGCGACCGGGACCGATCGCGGAGTGCTCCCACACCAGCGGCGCGCCGAATGCCGCAGCCGCCGCGACCGACTCCGCGCCCTGCGGACCGCTCGCGAGCGCGCCGGCAAAGAACGGCATCTCGTAGGCCGCGCCCGCGGCGTGCAGGTCGACGAGGAACGTCGCGCGCGCGAGCACCGCATCGGTCAGCACACGCGCGAGCCGTTCGCTCTCGCCGCCGCCGGCGTCGCCGGGAAAGCAGCGCGCGAGGTTGCCGCCGTCGACCGGCGACGTGCGAGAGGAGACCGCCCACGCGGTCGGGTTCGCGACCGGGACCGCCAGCACGCCGCCGGTCAGCCCCAGCTGCTCCAGCCGCCGCACGAGGCGCCGGACCGCGAGCACGCCTTCGGGCTCGTCGCCATGGACGCCCGCGAGCACGGCGAGCGTCGCCGGCCCGGGCGCGCCGGTCAGCTCCAGCAGCTCGACGGGCGCGGTCAGCCCGGCCGCGCCGAGCATCGTCGAGCGGACCGCGGTCGCCGTCGTCGCGCCGCTCATCCGACCCGCGCCAGCCATGCGCGGACGTGCTCGGCGACCGCCTCGTCCGGCTGCGCGAACGGGGCCGAGAGGGTCGCGTGCTCGATCACGCCGCGCTGTCGCAGCGCCTCCTTGACGGCGGCGAAGAACGCCGTCGTCGGCGTCGCTCCGGCGAGCGGCGCGGCGTAGAGGCCGAGCAGGCCGGCGATCTCGCGCTGGCGTGCCGCCGCCTGCTCCCACTCGCCCGCGCGGGCGTGGCGCGCGAGCGCGACGTGGAGCCCGGGCAGCACGTTGGCGAGGCCCGGAACCGCGATGTCGTAGCCGCTCAGCAGCAGTCCGTCGATCGACTCCTCCGAGCCGGTCGCGCGGACGAAGCCCGGCACCTGCGCCGTCGCCGCGAGCACGCCCTGGGCGTTGGAGAGCACGTTGGTCGAGTCCTTCACGCCGGCGATCGCGCCGTCGGCGGCGAGCTGCGCGAGCAGCCCCGGCGAGAGCGCGACGTGCGCGCGACCGGGCACGTCGTAGGCGACCAGCGGGATCCCGACGGCGTCGGCGACCGCGCCGAAGTGCTCGACCAGCTCCGTCTGCGACGGCGGGAAGACGAACGGCGCGGCCAGCAGCAGCGAGTCGGCGCCGAGCGCCTCCCAGCGACGCGCGTCGGCGACCGCGTCCGCGGTCCCCATCGCCGGCAGGCCGGCCATCACGTGCGCGCGGCGGCCGACGGCGGCGACGGTCGCGGCGACCGATGCCTCGCGGTCGGCGGCCGACAGCGCGCCGCTCTCGCCGGTCGAGCCGAGCGCGAGCACGCCATCGACGCCCGCGCTCAGCACGTGCTCGACGAGCGTCGCGGCCGAGGCCGCGTCGACCGAGCGGTCCGGCAGCAGCGGCGTCACGAGCGGCACGATCACACCCGACTGCGGCAGCGGCACGCGCGCGCCGCCGGCCGGCGCGGCGCCGGCCGCGGGTGTCGCGCCGCCGCTCGGCGCCGGCGCGGCGGCCGCCACACCGCCGGTGCGGTCGTCGTCCTGCGTCGAATCCGTCATCTCGCCGCCACCTCCTCGCCGAGGCGCGCGTACGCGTCGGTCAGCGCCGCGGACACGATCCCGTGGTACTCGCGCGCCGACCCCGGCAGCTTGCTGAACAGCGCCGAGCCGTGCACGTGACCGCTCCAGCGCATGTGCCTCGTCGGCACGCCGGCCTCGACGAGCCGGCGCGCGTACGCCTCGCCCTCGTCGCGCAGCGGGTCGAACTCCATCGTCATCACGAGCGCGGGCGGCAGCTCCGAGAGGTCCTGCGCGAACAGGGGCGAGGCGTACGGATGCTGCGCGTCCTCGGGCTCGGACAGGTAGTGGTCGGCGTAGTCCGCCATTCCGGCGCGTCGCAGCAGGTAGCCCTCGCCGAACTCCTGCACCGACGGCTGGCTCATCGTCAGATCGCAGACCGGGATCCCGAGCACCTGCAGCGCGAGCGACGGGCCGCTGCGGTCGCGCGCCATCAGCGCGACGACGGCCGCGAGGTTGCCGCCGGCCGACTCCCCGCCGACCGACAGCGCGCGCGGGTCGACGCCGAGCTCGTCGGCGTGCTCGTGCAGCCACAGCAGGGCGGCGTAGCAGTCCTCGGGCGGGGTCGGGAACGGATGCTCCGGCGCGAGCCGATAGGCGACCGACACGACGACCGCGCCCGCGCCGACGCAAATCTCGCGACAGGGGTTGTCGCACGACTCGAGGCTGCCGAGCCAGAAGCCGCCGCCGTGGATGTACAGGTGGCCCGGAAAGGGTCCCTCGCCGTGCGGGCGATAGACGCGCACGACGATCTCGCCGCCCTCGACGGGGACGCTGCGCTCGAACACCTCGGCCGGCTCCGGCGGCGTGTCGTAGTAGCTGGCGATCAGGATCTTCGAGCGCTCGTCGGAGGCGCGACGTTGCGCGGCCACGGACGTGACCGGTGCCGTCGGCACGTACGAGGTGACGTCCAAAAGCGGTTGGACGGACGGGTCTACTGGCACGCTGCTCCTCAATTCGTGTGTGCCTTGCAGTGAAACGATCGTACCATTGAGCGGGACCGGCTGCTAGCGTTTCGGAACAGATCGTGAAACTTCTCGACGGCATCCACCTCGTCGCCAGCGGCTATCTCGGCCTCTCGCTCAGCGACCCGCGCGACTGCAACGCCTACCTGCTCGTGGGTGACGGCGACAGCGTGCTCGTCGACGCCGGCTGCGGGCTCGGGATCGAGCACACGCTCGCGCTGCTCCGGCGCGCGGGCGCGCCGGACGTCTCGCGCGTGCTCGTCACGCACGCCCACGCCGACCATGCGGCCGGCGCCTGCGCGGTTGCCGAGCGGCTCGGCGCGGACGTGTGGGCGTCGCGGGCCGCGGCCGCGGTGCTCGAAGCCGGCGACGCCGAGGCCGCCGGGCTGACCGCCGCGATCGCGGCCGGCGTCTATCCGCCGAGTGTCGTGCTGCGGCCGACGCCGGTCGCACGCGTCATCGGCGGTGGGACGCTCGACGTCGGCGGCCTGCGGCTCGACGCGATCGAGACGCCCGGCCACGCCGCCGGCCATCTCGCCTTCCTCGCGCACCACGCGCGCGGCCGCGTCCTGTTCAGCGGCGACGCCGTCTTCGCGCGCGGCCGCGTCGCCGTGCTGGCGACGCCGGACACGGACGTCGTCGCGCTGGCCGCGAGCGTCGAGCGGCTCGCGGCGCTGGCGCCCGACATGCTCTTCAGCGGCCACGGCGAGCCGGTCATGCGCGACGCGGCCGCGCACCTCGCGGTCGCATCCGACGCCTTCCGGCGCCAGACGCTGCCGCCGCCGCTCGTCTAGCCGATCGTCCCGCCGGGGTTCAGCGCGAGGTTGCCGCCGTCGACCGGGATCACGGTGCCCGTCACCATGCTCGACGCGTCGGAGGCGAGGAAGACGACCGGGCCGACCAGCTCCTCGGGCGCCGCGAAGCGGCCGATCGGGATCCCGCGCAGCATCTCGGCGATCAGCCGTCTGCCGTCCTCGGTCTCGGCGAGCCGCTCAAACGCCGGGCCATCGACCTGGCACGGCTGCACCGCGTTGACGCGCACGCCGCTGCTCGCCCACTCGACCGCCAGCTCGCGCGTCAGCTCCTGCAGGCCGGCTTTGCTGACGCCGAAGCCGGCGTTGCCGCGGCCGAGCGCCGAACTGCCGGCGACCGAGCTGACGTTGACGACGCTGAGGCCGAGCCCGGCCGCGCGCTGCGCCGCCGCGGCGGCGCGCGCGAGCAGGAACGCCGCGAGCACGTTGACCGCGAGCATCTCGTGCCACGCCTCCGGCACGTTCTCGCCGAGCGGCGCCTTGTTGTTGACGCCGGCGTTGTTGACCAGCACGTCGACGCGGCCGAACGCGTCGAGCGCCGCGCGCACGAGCCGGTCGGGCACCTGCGGATCGGCCAGGTCGCCGGTCAGCGCGACCGCGCGATGACCGGCGTCGGCCAGCGCGGCCGCGAGCGCCGCGGGATCCTGCGACGGGTGGTCGACCGCCACGACCGCGGCGCCGTGGCGCGCGAGTCCGTGGCAGAGCGCGCGCCCGATCCCGCCGCAGGCGCCGGTCACCAGTGCGACGCGACCGCTGAGGTCGAACCCACTCACGCCAGCGTCCGCTGCACGGCCGCGACGATCTGCTGCGGCTGCGGCAGGTTCGCCTCGATCAGCGGCGGGCTGAACGGCGTCGGCGCGCGGGCGCCGCAGACGCGCTGCACCGGCGCGGAGAGCCGGTCGAACGCCTGCTCCTGCACCAGCGCCGCGATCTCGGAGGCGATCGAGCCGAACAGCGGCGCCTCGTCGACGACGACGGCGCGGCCGGTCCTGGCGACCGACGCGAGCACGCCCGCGCGGTCCAGCGGCCACAGCGTGCGCAGGTCCAGCACCTCCAGCTCGACGCCCTGCGCCGCCAGCTCGTCGGCGGCTCTCAGCGCGCGCAACACGTTCGCCCCGTACGCGACGACCGTGCAGTCGCCGCCCTCGCGCACGACCGCGAGCTGGCCGAACGGCACGAGCGCGTCGGCGTCGCCGTCGACCGGCCCTCTCACGCCCGACAGGCGCTTGTGCATCATGAAGATGACGGGATCCTCGCCACGCAGCGCGGTCTTGATCAGGCCCTTCGCGTCGGCCGGCGCCGACGGCACCGCGACGGCGAGCCCGGGGATCTGCGCGAACATCATCTCGAGGGTGTTGTTGTGCTGGGCGCCGGAGAGCGCGACGCCCGAGGTGCCGCGGATCACGAGCGGCACCTTGCGGCCGAACATATAGCTCATCTTCGCCGCCTGGTTGACGATCTCGTCCATCGCGCCGAAGGCGAACTCCATGAAGTTGAGGTCGACCAGCGGACGCATCCCGTACAGCGCCGCGCCGACGCCGGCAGCGACCATCGCCGCCTCCGAGATCGGCGTGTCGCGGATGCGGTCGGTGCCGAACTCGGCGCCGAGGCCGAGCACCTGCGCGAAGTGGCCGCCGCGCTCGACGAGGTCGGTGCCGAGCACGAAGACGCGCTCGTCGCGCTCCATCTCCTCCTGCACCCCCTCGCGGAAGGCGGCGGCGTACGTCAGCTGACGCACTTCGGTCGCGTCACTCATCCCAGCCAACTCCTCCGACCGCGGTCGCGGTGTCGGGCCACGGCGCGTCTCTGGCGAAGGCGACCGCCTCCGCCACGCGCGCCTGGGCCGCCGTGTCCAGTTCGTCGAACGTCTCCGGCGACAGCTCGCCGTCGTCGATCAGCTGCTCGCGCAGAAGCGCGATCGGGTCGCGGTGCGCGCGCTGGTGATCGATCTCCTCTCTCGTGCGGTAGCTCGCCTTCTCGCCCGAGCCGTGGCCGCTGAAGCGGTACGTCTCAGCCTCGATCAGCGACGGGCCGCCGCCCGCGACCGCCCGCTCGCGCGCCGCCGCGACGGCCGCGTGCACGGCGTCGACCTGCTGGCCGTCGACCGGCTCGGCGTGGATGCCGAAGCCCTTCGCGCGGTCTACGATCGAGCCGCCGCCGGTGACCTCGGCCGAGGTCGTCTCGACCGCATAGAGGTTGTTCTCCACCAGCACGATCAGCGGCAGCCCCCAGATGACGGCGAGGTTGATCGCTTCCCACACGCGGCCGATGTTCATGCCGCCGTCACCGACGAAGCCGACCGCGACCGACGCGTCCTGGCGCATGTGCATCCCGAGCGCGACGCCCATCGCGATGCCGATGCCGGCGCCGACGATCCCGTTGCTGCCGTAGAAGCCGTGGCCGAAGTCGGCGAGGTGCATCGAGCCGCCGCGGCCGCCGAGCAGGCCGGGCGCCTTGCCGTACAGCTCCGCCATCGTGCGCGACGGGTCGAGCCCGCGCGCGAGCGCGAGGTGGTGCGAGCGGTGCGTCCCGCAGACGACGTCGCTGGCCTGCAGCGCGCTCATCGTGCCGACCGCGACCGCCTCGTGGCCGCTGGCCGGATGGATGCCGGCGGGGATCTGCCCACGCAGCGACAGTCTCTCGCCGGTCTCCTCGAAGCGACGGATCAGCAGCATCGTGCCCAGCAGCTCGCGCCGCTGCAGCTCGTTCGTCGTCGCGCTCATGCCCGGCACCCGCTGTCGAAGCGGCCGAGGAAGCGCGCGGCGTCGGCGCCGTCGACGGCGCGGTGGTCGGCGTTGGCGGTCGCCCAGAAGCGCCGCTCGCCGCCGTCCGGCGTCCAGGCGTCGCGGATCGCGCCCGTCGTCAGCAGCAGCTCCGTGCCCGTCGGGATGATGCCGGTGAACCAGTCGACGCCGTGCGTGCCGAGGTTCGACAGCGTCACCGGCGCCGGGTCGAGGTCGCCTCTGCGCAGCGCGAACCCGCGTGCGCGCGCGACGAGCGCCGCGCGGCGCTCGGCCAGCTCGGCCGGCGTCGCCTCCCTGATCCCGGCCAGCGACACGTTCATCACGCCCCGCTCGGTCGCGACCGAGAGGCCGACGACGTCGGTCTCGCCGGCGTGCGCGGCGGCCTGCAGCAGCAGGTCGGTGACGGTCAGGCCGGGCGCCTCGGCGCGCCCCTGCTCGCGCCGCGCCAGCAGCGCGTCGGCGGCGATCTCGCGACTGACCGCGAAGTGGGGGATCGTCGTCCACGACTCCGTGACCGCAGCGGCGATGGCCCTGCGCGCGCGGGCGGCGCGCTGCGCGTCCACGTCGGTGCTCGTCGTCATCGCTGCTCCTGTGCCTCGGCCGCGGTGAGGATGTGCCCGATCGCGACGCCGACGGGGACGGTCGAGCCGGCCTCGTAGAGGTGCGGCCCGAGGACGCCGTCGGCTTCGGCCTCGATGTCGATCGTCGACTTGTCGGTGTCGACGACGGCGACGGGATCGCCGCTGGCGACGGCGTCGCCGGGCTGTCTGAGCCACTCGACGAGCGTCGCCTCCTCCATCGCCATCCCGAGCGCCGGAATGAAGATCTCTTCCATGGTCCTATGTCCTCTGCTGCGTGCTGCGTCGGTTGCGGGTCTGGACGGGAGCGGTCATGCGCGCACGAACGGGCCGGCCGCGTAGCGGCCGTGCGGAAGCTCGCGCCGCTGCAGGTGCGCGATCACGTCGTCGAGCATCCAGCTCGCGAGGCGCGCCGCGGCGCCCTCCGAGTGGCCGCCGAGATGCGGGGTCAGGACGACGTTGGGGAGCGTCAGCAGCGGCGAGTCGGCGCCGAGCGGCTCGCCGACGAAGGCGTCGAGGCCGGCGCCGGCGAGCTGTCCGGCGGCAAGCGCGGCGACCAGCGCCGACTCGTCGACGAGCGCGCCGCGGGCGACGTTGACGAGCACCGCGCCGTCGCGCGCCAGCGCCAGCTCGCGCTCCCCGATCAGGCCGCGCGTGGCGTCGGTCAGCGGCAGGTGGAGGCTGACGAGGTCGGCCGCGCGCAGGACGTCGTCGAGGCTGTCGAGCAGCTCGACGCCGTCCGGGACCTGCGCCGGCGCGGGGTCGAACGCGACGATCCGCCGCACGAACGGCCGCATCCGCGCGATCAGCGCGCTGCCGATGCGACCGATCCCGAGCACGCCGAGCGTGGCGGCGCCGAGGTCGGGCATGCGGCCGAGCCGATCGGCCATCACCCAGCCGTCGGCGCGCATCGCGCGGTCGCCGGCGGCGACCTGGCGGGTGCAGGCGAGCAGCAGCGCGGCGGCGTGGTCAGCGACCTCGCCGGTCGAGTAGCCGGGCTCGTGCACGACCGTGACGGCGCGCGCCGCGGCCGCGTCGAGGTCGACCGTGTCGAGCCCGACGCCCGCGCGTCCGATCACCTCGACGCTGTCGCCGAACGCGGCGATGCGGTCGGCCGACATCGGCTGCAGCGCGACGACGACGGCCGCTGCGGAGGCGGTCGCTTCGGCGACGCGCTCCGGCGTCGAGAGGTCGACGACGCGGATCTCGGCACGCTCGCCGACGAGCTGCTGGAGCGCCTCCTCGTCTCCGATCGAGTCGACCGAAACTGCGATCTGCACCGGCATCAACACTTCCTCGGGCTCGTGGTCAATCGTGCGGCTGGCAGGGTCCGCAGTCTACACGGAGCGTTCCGTGTGCTGCAACCTTGATTTCATCTGGTGGTTCCGTTCGTCGTCTTCGAAGTCGACCCAGGCGCGGCTCGCGGCGGCGTCGCGCAGCCCGATCGCGACGGCCAGCGCGCGCACGCCGTCGGCGACGCTCGCGCGCGGCTGCGCTTCCCCGCGCGCGACGTCCAGCATGTGCGCCAGCTGCGCGTCGAAGGTGTCGTCGCGCGGCTGCGCGAAGCGCGTCACGCGCGCGTCGGCCTCGGGGATGCCGCGCGGGAACAGGCGCAGCGTCGCGGCGGGCACGTCGACCTCCAGCCGCGCCGCCGCGCCGAGCACTGTCAGCGCGCGCTGCGGCGGGTCGGTCACGTAGTCGAGGTGGTAGGTGCCGACGAGGCCGCCGGCCAGCTCGAGCAGGCCGCTGACGACGTTGGGCGCCTGCACCCGTTCCAGCCCCCTGACCGTCCGCTCGGCGGCGAGGCCGCGCACGATCGGGCCGAGCAGCCAGCGGACGTAGTCCCACTCGTGGCTGTAGTCGCCGTAGAGCCCGCCGCGCACGGCGGGACCGTCGAAGCGGCTGTGCGCGCGCACGAGCGTCTCGTAGGCGCCGAGCTGGACGTGGAACGAGACCAGCTCGCCCAGCTCGCCGCGGGCGAGCACACGCGCGGCGGCGCTCAGCGCCGCGTTGTAGCGCAGCACGTAGCCGACCAGCGCGGGCGTGCCGCTGCGCCGCGCCGCCGCGGCGATCGCGAGCGCTTCGTCGAGCGAGGCGGCGAGCGGCTTCTCGACCAGGACCGGGATCCCGCGCTCCAGCGCGGCGACGGCCTGCTGCGCGTGCAGTGCGTCCGGCGTCGCGACGACGAGCGCGGTCGGCGCGCTGTCGAGCAGCGCGCCGAAGCTCGCCACCGCGACCCACGGGTCGCCGCCGCCGGCCGGTGCCGGGTCGAACGCGACGACCTCGTGGCCGGCGCGCACGGCCGCCGCGGCGTGGCGGCGGCCGATCGAGCCGAGGCCGGCGATGCCGATGCGGGTCATGCCGCGATCAGCCCGGCGACGCCGAGCTGTGCGGCGGCCGCCTCGATCTGCTCGACCGTCGTGCGCGCGAGCGTCGCCGTCGCGCCGCCGGCGGCGGCGTGCTCGGTCTCGCGCTCGCCCGGCAGCATCACGCGCTGTCCGTGCCGCGGGCGCGCGCCCTTGATCAGCTCGACCGACTCGCCGGCGAGCGCCTTGAACTGCGCGACCGGCAGGAACGCAGCCGGATCGATCACGACCAGCAGCAGGCAGTTGCTCGGCCGCTCGGGGTCCTTCGCACCGTAGCCTGCGAGCGCGGCCGCGACCAGCTCCGGCAGGATGTTGAGCGCGTACCCCTTGTGCCCGAGCACGCCGCCGAAGGGCAGCAGCGCGCCAGGCGGGTCGACGAACAGCGCGCCCGGGTCGGTCGTCGGCTCGCCGTCCGCGTCGACCAGGATCCCCTCAGGCAGCCGCTGCCCGCGCTCGTGGGCCAGCCGCACGGCACCCTCCGCGGAGGTGCTGGTGGCGAAGTCGGTGACGACCTCGCCCTCGGCGTACGGGACGCCGTACGCGAACGGGTTGGTGCCGAGCACGCCTTCCGCCGCGCCCCACGGCGCGACCAGGCCGGGCAGCCCGACTGCGACCGTCGCGATCGAGATCAGGTCGCGGCCGGTGGCGCGCTCCATCAGCGACCCGACGCGGCCGACGTGGTGCGAGCGTCTGGTCACGACGCAGGCGACGCCCGTCTCGGCGGCCTTGCGCGCGGCGACGTCGAGCGCGAAGCGCCCGACGACCTGGCCGTAGTTGCTGGCACCGTCGACCAGCGCCGCGGAGGGAGTGTCGTGCGCGACCGTGCAGGGGCCGCCGGGGACGACGCGTCCGGACTGCGCCGCCGCGACGTACTCGCCGACGCGTGCGCAGCCGTGCGAGTGCAGGCCCATGCGGTCGGCACCGACCAGCTCCTCGGCGATCACCGCGGCCTCCTGCGGCGGCGAGCCGACCGCCTCGAAGACGCGCTCGACGGTCTCGGTGAGCCGCTCGATCGGAAGGTTGACGGTCTCGTCAGGCTGCATGCAGGTCTCCGCTCTGAGGCGATGGCGCGACGGGTGCCGGACGCAGCTCGCAGCGCCGCGCCGGCAGCCCGGCCGCGCCGGGGTCGTCGTGGACGAGCAGCTGGCCCGCGCCGCGCCGCAGCTCGTCCGGGTCGTCGAGGTCGATGCTCGCGGTCGTGATGTAGAGGCGGTCGAGCGCGGCACCGCCGAACGCGACGCTGGTGGGGTTGGAGACGGGCAGCTCCTGCACCCGCTCGATCGCGCCGTCGGGGCGGTAGCGCACGACCGTCCCGCCGCCGAACTTCGCGCTCCAGACGTGGCCCTCGGCGTCGACCGCGAGACCGTCCGGCAGGCCGTCGCCGTCCGCGTCGCGCGCGAACAGACGCCGCGCGCCGAGGCGGCCGGTGTCGGGATCGTGGTCGTAGACGTGGATCGCTCGCGCGCTCGTGTCGGTGAAGTAGAGGCGGGTGCCGTCGGGGCTGAAGCCGAGCCCGTTGGCGAGGCCGACGCCGCTGACCATGGTCGTGGCGGTCCCGTCGGCGTCGAGCCGGTGCAGGGCGCCGTTGCCCGGCACGCCGGTGTCGTCGAGCGAGCCGATCCACAGCCGCCCGGCCGCGTCGACCGCGCAGTCGTTGTAGCGGTTGTCCGGCAGCTCGGCCTCCGGGTCGACGAGCAGGCGCAGCGCAGCGGCGGCGGTGGCGCCGCCGGCGGCGCCACCGGACGGCTCGCCGCCGCCGACATCCGCGTCCGCGTCCAACAGGTGGATCCCGTTCTTGAGGCCCGCGACCAGGCCGCCGTCGGCGTGCAGCGCGAGCGCTCCCACGCGCGTGGGCGTTGCCCACGCGCGATGCGCTCCGTCCATCGCGAGACGGTGAATCGTGCAGCCGAAGATGTCGGCCCAATACAGCGCGCCGCCGTCGTCGGGACACCACACGGGTGCCTCGCCGAGCTGGCAGCGCGGGTGCTCCAGGATGCTGATCCGCCGTGCCGATCCCATGATGTCTGTTCCTCCTGGCAAGATAGTATAACCACTAGATGGAACAGAGAGATTTGACGGCGCCCGTTGCGCCGCACGGCGTCTGGGCAGCCGTCGCAACGCCGTTCGACGAGCGCGAGCGCTTCGACGAGGGCGTGCTGCGAGAGAACGTGCGGCGCCTCGCCGCCGCCGGCGTGCACGGGATCTACTCCACCGACGCCGACGGCGAGTTCTACGCGCTCGAGCTCGACGACTTCGCCCGCGTCGTCGACGCGCTCGCAGACGAGACCGCCCGGGCCGGAGTCGCGTGTCAGGTGGGCGTGAGCTGGTCGAGCACCGCGGGGGTGACGCGCCGCCTCGCCCACTGCGTCTCGCGCGGAGTGCAGGGAGCGCACGTCGGCCATCCGATCTACATGCAGATGACGACCGAATCGTGGCTGCGCTACTGGGACGACGTCGCCGCGGCGGTCCCCGACTCGTTCGCGCTGATCCACTACAACACGCCGAAGATGCCCAACCATCTGACGGGCCCGCAGTACGCGCAGCTCGCGGCGCGAATCCCGCAGCTGACCGGGACCAAGTACGTCGGCTCCGACGTCGTCGAGTTCGCCGCGCTCGTCCGGCACGCCCCTCGCCTGGCGCACTTCTGCGGCGAGCAGGCGTTCGGCTTCCTCGCGCCGTACGGCGCGACGGGACTCTACTCCTGGTTCGTCAACTTCAACCCGCGCTTCATGCTCGCGTGGTACGAGGACGCACGCTGCGAGCGCTGGGCCGAGGTGGTACGCAAGCAACGCCGGATGCTCGAGCTGATCGAGGCCTCCGCGATCCTCGTGGAGGGCGGAAACGAACATGCCGTGATCGCGAAGGCGCTGTGCTCCGCGTCGGACTTCCTGATCGACCGGCCGACGGTTCGCCGGCCGTACCTGCCCGTGCCCCCGGAGCGGGTGCGGGCGTGGCAGCGGCTCGTCGACGAGCGCTTCCCCGACCTTGTCTGGACGCCCTGACCCGCCTTCCGTGCGTTCCATCTAGCAGTATGGTCTAATCATCAGCCGAGACAGATAGTGGCTTGAAGATCCTGCTCGGAAGGAGCGTTCACGTGCGGCTTGCAACGGTGCGGCACCAGGGAGGGACATGCGCAGCGCGCATCGAGGGAGAGACGGCGGCGCTGCTGGACGCGCGCGACCTCGGGGAGCTGCTGGCGCGCGGCGACGGCGCGGCCGCGGCCGCGCGCGTGGTCGGCGAGATCCCGGCCGCGACGGCGCGCTATGCGCCGCCGGTGACGGCGCCCACGAAGGTCGTCTGCGTCGGCATGAACTACCGCGGGCACATCGAGGAGACGGGCGAGCCCGAGCCGGAGTACCCGACGCTGTTCGCGAAGTTCGCCGACGCGCTGATCGGCGCCTCCGACGAGATCGTGCTGCCGCGCGACAGCGAGCGCGTCGACTGGGAGGTCGAGCTGGTCGCCGTCGTCGGGCGCGAGCTGCGTCACGCCGACGCCGACGCGGCGGCGGCCGGGATCGCCGGCTTCACCGTGGGCAACGACATCTCGGTGCGCGACTGGCAGGGACGGACGACCCAGTGGCTGCAGGGCAAGACGTTCGACTCGACGACGCCGGTCGGCCCGTGCGTCGTGACGACCGACGAGATCGGCACCTTCCCCGACCTGGAGATCCGCTGCGAGGTCGACGGCGAGCTGCGTCAGCGCTCGCGCACCTCCGACCTGCTGCGCGGCCCCGCGGAGCTGATCTCCTACATCAGCGCGATCGTGCGTCTGCACCCCGGCGACCTCGTCTTCACCGGTACCCCGGCCGGCACCGGCATCGGCCACACGCCGCCGCTGCGACTGGAGCCGGGCCAGTCGGTCGCCTCGTCGATCGAGGGCATCGGCGCGCTGCTGAACCCGTGCGTGGCGGAGCCGGCGCGGTGAGCGGATCCGGTGAGACGAGCGGTGCGGACGCGGCGCTCCCGCCGCTCGCGATCGTCGGAGCGGGCTCGCTGGGCCAGGCGTTCGCGACCCTGCTCGCCCACGCCGGCCACGACGTGACGCTCGTCGCGACACCGCGCACGGCGGCGGAGCTGAGCGAGAGCGGGCGGATCCATCTGGAGGGATCGTTCGACCTCGATGCGGCGATCGAACCAGGCTCGTTGAACATCACGACGGCTCTGCCCGCCGACGGCGAGCCGCTCGGCCTCCTCTTCACGACGAAGGCGCATCAGCTCGTGCCGGCAGTCACCCAGCTCGGGCTGCCGCCGGAGCGGGTCGCGTGGGCCGCGGGCGTGCAGAACGGCGTCGTGAAGGACGACGTCCTGCACGCCGCCTACGGCGCCGGGCGCGTGATCGGCGCCGTGACGATCATGGGCGCAGCGCGCATCGCGAACGGGCGCATCCGCGTGACGGCGCCGGGGATGACGTTCCTCGGCGAGTTCGGCCGGGGACCCTCGCCTCGCGTCGACGCGCTCGTCGACGCGCTCACCGGCGCGGGGATCCCGGCGCGCGCGGCCGGCGACGTCGCCAGCGTGATCTGGTCGAAGGCGTGCAACGCGACCGGCGCGTTCGGGACGTGGATGCTGGCCGGGCCGGACGCGCCGCTGGTCGGCTACGACCCAGACCTGATGCGCGCGTTCCTCACGCTCGTGCGCGAGACCGCGGCGATCGCGCGGGCAGAGGGCGTCGAGGTCGCCGACCACGACGGGCTGCCGCCGGTCCGCGCCTGGGTGCAGCGCCCGCTGGAGGAGCTGCTCGCCGAGCTGCCCGCGCCGCCGCGCGAGGACGGGCCGCGCAGCTACCCGTCGATGCTGCAGGACCGTCTCGCGGGCCGTCCGCTGGAGGTCGAGGAGGTCTTCGGCGACCTCGTCGCGCGGGCCGAGCGCCACGACGTCCCCGCCCCCGCGCTGACCTTCACGCGCGACATCCTGCGCGGCGTCGCCCGTGGCCTTTCGGCCACGGGCTGAGCGGGGTCAGGCCCGCAGGCAGACCGCGTCGATCTCGACGTCGAAGCCGGGGAAGTCGGAGAAGACCGTCGTGCGCGCGGGCGGCGGGTCCTGCGCGATCAGCTCCGCGTAGACGCGGTTGTACTCGGCGATGTCGACGCGGGGGCTGAGGAAGACGCCGATCCGCACCGCCCGCTGGAGGCTCGTGCCGGCCGCCGTTGCGACCGCCTCGAGGTTGTTGAAGCACTGGCGGATCTGCGCCTCCAGGTCGCCCGGCACCAGCTCGCCCGCGGGCGTGAACGGGGCCTGGCCGGCGAGGAAGCACAGCTCGCCCGCGACGACGGCCTGCGAGTAGCGACCGGTCGGCGCCGGCGCGTCGGCGGTCGCCGCGGCATGGATCGCGCTCACGTCGTCGCTCCCGTGCCGCGCACGCCCGGCAGCCACGGAGCCGCTCCCGCCACGGGCCGTCCGAGCACCCCCGTCGCCGCGCTCCCCACGCACAGCCGTTTCGACAAATGGATCGTTGATTTCATAGAACGGCACACTATTCTCGCCCTCCGGCGCTGTCAACGCCACCTCGCGGCGCGGCAGCCGCCGCCATGCGATCACCCCCGCGAGCGCGATCAGCGCGACGCTCGCGAGCGTCGTCAGCCGCAGCGACGCCATGAACGCGTCGCGCGCGCTGTCGAGCAGCTGCGCCGCCGCGTCGGGCGCCAGCCCGTCGGCGACAGCGAACGACGACCCGACCGAGCTGGCGGCGTGCTCGCGCAGCGCCTGCGGCACGAACGGCAGCGGGCCGACGGAGGCGGCGTAGCCCGCGGCGAAGACGCTGCCGAGCACGCCGACGCCGAGGATCGCCCCCGTCATCCGCGTCGTGTCGTTGACGGCCGAGCCGACGCTGCTGCGCTCGGGGCTGACGCTGCGCATCACCGAGTCGGTCGTCGGCACGACGACGAGACCGATCCCGATCCCCTCCAGCACGCGGTTGAGGACGATCAGCGGCAGCGTCGCGACGAGCGGCTCGAATGCGAACGCGAGCGTCGCAAGCCCCAGCAGCGCGACGCCGGCCGTCACGACGACGTTGCGTCCCAGCCGGCGCACCAGCCGCGGCGCCGCGAACGCGCCGCCGAGCTGGCCGAGCGCCATCGGGACAAGGCACAGCCCCGCCACGAACGCGTCGACCCCCAGCACGTACTGCAGGTACTGCGTCAGCAGCAGCGACCAGCCGACGAGCGCGAAGTAGACGACCGCGATCGTCGTCGAGGCGGCCGCGTACTCGCGCGCGGCGAACAGCCGCAGGTCGACCATCGGGTGCGCGCAGCGCGACTCCCACCAGAGGAAGCCGGCGCACGTCGCGAAGCCGAGCGCGATCGGCACGAGCACCTCAGCTGAGCCCCAACCGTGCTCAGGCCCCGAGATCACGCCGTACAGCAGCAGCACGAGGCCGAGCACGGAGACGAGGAGGCCGGGCAGGTCGATCGGCGTGCACTGCCGTCTGCGCGGGACCCGCACCAGCAGCGGGGTCGCGACCAGCAGCGCGGCGCAGATCGGCACGTTGATGAGGAACGGCGCGCCCCAGCCGAAGCTGTCCACGAGCGCGCCGCCGACCAGCGGCCCGAGCACGATCCCGACCGTGCCGACCGCCGCCCAGACCGAGATCGCGCGCGCCCGTTCGCCCGGCTCGTCGAACAGCTGGACGATGATCGCGAGGCTCGTCGGGTACAGCAGCGCGGCGCCCGCGCCCATCGCGCAGCGCGCCGCGATCAGCAGCTCGGGAGTCGGCGCGAACGCTGCCAGCGCGGAGCTGGCGCCGAACCACGCGAGCCCGGCGATCAACACGCGGCGCCGGCCGAGGCGGTCGGCGAACGCGCCCGCGGTCAGGACGAGGCAGGCGAACGCGAGCCCGTAGCCGTCGACGATCCACAGCAGCTGCGAGGCCGACGCACGCAGGTCGCGCACGAGCGTCGGGATCGCGACGTTGACGACCGTCGACTCGACGTTGAGCAGCACGACCGGGACGCACAGCACCAGCAGTGCGAGCCACCGGGCGTCGCGCGCGCCCGGCGGCCTCGGTCTGGAGTCGGGTTCGTCCGGCTCCGGCGCACCGCTCGCCGCGACCGACGGCGCGCCGTCGTCAGCGCGCGGTCCAGCCACCGTCGACCGCCAGGTTCGTGCCCGTCACGTAGGCGGAGGCGTCGGAGGCGAGGAATACGATCGGGCCCTTGATGTCCTCCGGCCCGGCCATCCGCGCCAGCGGCGTGCGCTGCGCGTACGCCTCGACGAACGCCGGATCCTGGTCGGTCTGCAGGCCCCCGGGGCTGATCGCGTTTGCGCGCACGCCCCATCTGCCGAGGTAGGTCGCGAGGTAGCGCGTGAACGCGAGCATCCCGCCCTTGTCGTACGCGTACGGCACCGGCGTGGTCATGCCGCTGTCGCCGTAGACGCCGAAGTCGGGTCCGACGACGCCGTAGATCGACGCGATGTTGACGATCGAGCCGGCGCGGCGGTGGATCATCTGCTCCGCGCACAGCTGCGTGATCAGGAACAGGCCCTCGCCGTTGACGCGGTGGGTCGCGGCGAAGTCCGACGGCTCGGTCGCGAAGAAGTCGCCGCCGGCGCGGTGGACGGCGTTGTTGACGAGCACGTCGATGCGGCCGTGACGGCGCATCAGCTCATCGCGCAGCTCGCGGATCGAGTCCTCGTCGGCGAGGTCGAGCCGCTGCGCCCAGGCGCGCAGGCCGTGCGACGCCAGCTCCGCCGCGACCGCCTCGCACGCCTCGGCGTTGCGCGCGGCGAGCACGACGGTGGCGCCGTGCTCCGCCAACCCCTGCGCGATCCAGCGCCCGTACAGGCCCGCCCCGCCGGTGACGACGCAGACGCGTCCGTCGAGGCTGAAGCGGGTCGTCGCGTCCGTCACAGCATGCTCCCAGTCGTCTCGAGAATTCGTTCCACGTCGTTCAGCTCGACCGCGTCGAGCGGCGCCTCGCCGCCGAGCCGCCGGATCGCCGCCGCGTCCTTGAAGCCGGCGCCGGTCGCGATCGTCACGACGCGGTCGCCGGGGCCGACGCGGCCGGCGCGCACGTCGGCCTCCAGCCCCGCCAGCGCGACCGCACCGGCCGGCTCGACGAGCATCCCGTCGCGCCGCGCCAGCCGCGCCTGCACGTCCCAGACGACGTCGTCGTCGACCTCGACGAGGTGCCCGCCGGTGCGGTCGAGCGCTGCGACGACGTCGGCGTCGTCGAACAGGACCGCGACCTGCAGCCCGGAGATCGCCGTCGTCGCCGGCTGCTCCAGCTGCGCGCCGGCGCCCTCCAGCGTGCGGCGCACGGTCGGACAGCCGCGCGGCTGCACGGCGACCAGCCGCGGCAGCGGGCCTGGCAGCTGCGCCGCCAGCTCGCGGTAGCCGTGCCAGATCGACGCGAACAGCCCGCCGCCGCCGATCGGCGCGTAGACGGCGGTCGCGTCAGGCGCCTGCTCGGCCAGCTCGTAGGCGATCGTCCTCGCGCCCGCCATCGCGTCGGGGCAGTAGCTGCGCGCGGTGACGAACGGCTCGCGGCCGTGCACCTGCGCGGCGCGCACCAGCTCGGCGGCTGCGCGCGCGGTCGCCGCGGCATCGTGGCCGAGGCCGCGCAACTCGATCACGTGCGCCCCGTGGGCGCGCACCTGGTCGAGCTTCGCGGCGGGCGCGCCGGGGACCGTGAAGAGCGTCAGCGGAAGCCCGGCGCGCGCGGCGTAGGCGGCGATCGCGGCGCCGCCGTTGCCGGACGACATCCCGACCACGCCGTTGCGGCCGTGCTCGCGCGCCCGTGTCGCCGCGACCGCCGCGATGCGGTCCTTGAACGAGCCGGTCGGGTTGAGGAACTCGCACTTGACCGCGACCGCGGCGCCGCCGGTCGCGATCCGCGAGTCGGCGCTCAGCGCCACCAGCGGCGTGTCGCCCTCGGCCAGCGAGATCGCCGCTGCCGGCGCCTGCACCGGCAGGCGCGCGCCGTGGCGGAAGATTCCGGGGCCGCTCACGAGCCGACCGGAACAGTCCGGCGCGGCAGCACGTCGGGCTCGACGGGGCAGATGCCCGGCGTGTCGACCTCGATCACCGTGCGCGCCAGCGTCCCGAACGCCGCGCGCCAGGCGATCGCGCCCTTCGCGACGATGATCTCGCGCTGGGCGGGGTCGATCCCGACGCTCGTCAGCTGCTCGCGGTGAAACGGCGGCACGCGCTCCTGCGTCAGCACGACCTCGGTGCCGCCGCAGTCGACGACGGCGGTCGTGCCCATCGAGAACGTCTGCCCCGACATCCACGTGCCCGCCGTCCTGTAGCGGCCGTCGGTGACGCGCACGACCGTGCCGTCGATCTGCACCGGCGCGCCGTGCATCGCATCGGTGCGCCCGCCGACCATGCCGCTGAAGGCCGCGCCCTCGCCCAGCTGCGCCGCCGCCAGCGCGGCGACCGCGTCGGCGATGATCACGACCGCGCCGCTCGCGCCCTGCCGCAGCAGCTCGTGCAGCAGCGCGGTGCCGTCGCCCGGACAGCCGCCGCCGACGTTGTCGCCGACGTCGGCGAGCACGACCGGCCGCAGCGGCGCGGCGATCGCGCGCGCGACCGCCTGCGCCGGAGCGGGACGGGTCGTGTGGAAGTCCTGGCGGTGCGCGCGGATGTCGCGCTCGGTCTCCTCGAGGATCGCCGTCGCGATGTGCCGGCGGCCCGGCTCGTGCACGACGAGCGCGCTGACGCCGGCGCGCTCGACGTCGCTGAAGGCGAAGCCGGCCGCGATCGAGACGCGCGCGATGCCGGCGCGGTTGGCATGCCCGCGCAGCCGCTGCTGCAGCCCGCGCATCGGCTCCTGGGCGGTCCCCTGCTTCAGCAGCGACGCGAGGATCGGGACCTTCGCGACGAGCGTCTTGAGCCTGCGCCCGCCGAGCAGCTCGCGCATCAACGCCGCCGCCTCGCGGCCGCGCTCGCGCATGTCGACGTGCGGATACGTGTCGTACGCGATCACGACGTCGCAGCGTTCGACGAACGCGCGCGACGGATTGGCGTGCAGGTCGAGCACGACGACCAGCGGGACCCCGGGCCGCGCGTGCGCGAGCGCCTCCACGAGCGTGCGCTCCGGATCCTCGTCCTCCTCGGCGACCATCGCGCCGTGCAGGTTGAGCAGGATCCCGTCGAGCTCACCGGCCTGCTCGACCGTCGCCAGCGCGCGCTCGAGGATGTGATCGAGCGCCTCCTGCGCGACGATCGGGCCGGGCCAGGCACCGGCCGCGAAGCACGGCACCAGCTCCAGCTCGGTCTCGTCGAGGAAGCCGCCGAGCACAGAACCGGTGTCGCGGTTGTGCGCGAAGACGGCCTCGCCCTCCAGCAGCTCGAACGCCTCGAAGTCCGCCAGCCGCGTGTGCCCGACCGCGTAGGTGTTGGTCTCGTGCCACATGCTGAGCACGGCGACGCGCCGGCTCATGCGAGCGCGACGTCCCCGTGCTCGCTCGCCGAGCCCAGCCGCGCGAGCGCCGCGTCGACACGCGCGACCGTGTCGCGCAGCTCGTCCGTGCGGTGCGCGTCGGAGACGAACCAGAGCCCGCGGCCCGTCGTCCAGATGCCGGCGTCCGCAAGCGCGCGGTGCAGCTGCAACGCGCCGCCGCCCACCGCCGGCTCCAGCGCGACCGTGAAGGCGACCGGCAGCCCCTCGATCCGCAGCGGCACGCGGCGTCGCTGCGCCAGCTCGCCGAGCTGCGCCATCAGCTCGACGCCGTAGGCGTTGAGCCGCTCGTACGGCGGATCGGCCTCCAGCACCGCGAGCGTCGCGACGACCGCGGCCGATGCCATCACCGACGCGTTGAACGTGCCGGCGTGATTGATCGTGCCGTCGCCGAGGCGGTCCATCAGGTCCGCACGGCCGGCGAACGCGGCGACCGGCCAGCCGCCCGCCATCGCCTTGCCGTAGGTCGCGAGGTCCGGCGTCACGCCGAAGTGCTCGACGGCGCCGCCGAGCGCGAGCCGGAAGCCGGTGATGACCTCGTCGAAGATCAGGATCGTGCCGTGCTCGTCGCACGCGCGCCGCACCTCCTGCAGGTAGCCGGCGGCGGGCGGGAAGGCGCCGCTGTTGAACATCACCGGCTCCATGATCACCGCCGCCACGTCGCCGTCGGCGAGCGCGCGGCGCAGCGCGTCGACGTCGCTCCACGGCACCAGCCGGGTGCCGTCGAGCGCGGCCGCCGGCTGCCCGACGCTCGCGGGCACGGGCTCGGTCGCGGCGAGGTCGAGCAGGACCGTGTCGCCCCAGCCGTGGTAGTGGCCGGTCACGCGCACGATCTGCTCGCGACCGGTGACCGCGCGCGCCAGCCGCAGCGCGGCGTGCACGACCTCGCTGCCGGTCATCCCGAAGCGCACGCGCTCGGCCCATCCGACCGCCTCGCAGAAGCGCTCGGCGGCGAGCACCTCGAGCGGGTGCTGCGCGCCGTAGACCATTCCGTCGGCGCATGCCATCGCGACGGCGCCGTTGATCCCGGCGTGCGAGTGGCCGAGCAGCATCGGCCCCTGGCCGAGCGCGTAGTCGATGTACTCCTTGCCGTCGACGTCCCAGATCCGCGCGCCCTCTCCGCGCGCGAAGAAGTACTCCGCCGCGCTGAGGCGGACGTTCGAGTTGACCCCGCCTGGAACGCGGGCGAGGGCTCGCTCGGCGAGCTGTTCGGAACTCTTCGACATCAGTGGCCTTTCGCGGTTCTGAAGTGGGGGGACAGCTAGCCGGTCGCCGCCGCGGACCCCAGCAGGGGGGTCGCGCCGATCAGCTCGCGGGTGTACTCGTGCTCGGGCGCGGCGTAGATGTCCGCGGCCGGGCCGCGCTCGACGACGGCGCCGGCGAGCATCACGACGAGGTCGTCGCAGAGGAAGCGCATCACGCGCATGTCGTGCGAGATCACCAACATCCCGAACTGGTGCTCGCGCCGCAGCTCGGCCAGCAGGTTGAGGATCTGCGCCTGCACCGACACGTCGAGCGCGGAGGTCGGCTCGTCGGCGACGATGAAGTCGGGCTCCAGCGCCAGCGCGCGCGCGATCGCCACACGCTGCAGCTGCCCGCCCGAGAGCGTGCGCACGCGGCGCCCGGCGAGCCGCGCCGGCAGGCCGACGTCGCTCAGCAGCTGCTCGACGCGGGCGGCGCGCGTCTCGCGCGTGCCGATCCCGTGGACCTTCAGCGGGTCGGACACGACGGCGCGGACCGACAGGCGCGGGTTCAGCGAGCTGCGCGGATCCTGAAAGACCATCGCGACGCGGCGGCCGAGCTGGCGGCGCATCTCCAGCGAGCGGTCGGCGACGTCCAGCTCGCCGCAGCGGACCGTGCCGCTGGTCGGCCGCTGCAGTCCGACGAGCGAGCGCGCCAGCGTCGACTTGCCCGAGCCGGACTCGCCGACGATCCCGAGCACGCGGCCGCGCCGCACCGCGACCGAGACGCCGCGGACGGCGTCGACGGTCTGCTGCCCGAGCGGCGTCGTGACGGTGAAGGAGACGCACAGCTGCTCGCAGCGCAGCGTGGTGGCGGCGTCTTCGGCGGTCGGGGCGGCGGCGGGCGCGCCGGACGCGGTGGGTTCGGCGCTCATCGGCTCGACCCCGCGACCGGCTCGACGCCGACGGCGCCCGGCGCCGTCTCGACGAGCGGGAAATGGCACAGCACCGTGCGGCCTCCTCCGATCGGCGCGACCGCGGGCGGGCGCGCGACACGACACTGCTCCGCCGCCCGCGGGCAGCGGTCCTGGAAGCGGCAGGCGGTCGCGAAGTCGGCCGGCGCCGGCACGACGCCGACGATCTGCGCCAGCCGTGCACGGCCCTCCTCCAGCGAGCGGCTCGCCTCGATCAGGCCCGCCGTATACGGATGCGCGGAGCGCGCCAGCACGTCCTGCGTCGGCCCCAGCTCGACGAGGTCGCCGGCATACATCACGGCGACGCGGTCGGCGACGCCGGCGACGAGGCCGAGGTCGTGCGAGACCAGCACGAGCGCGAACTGCAGCTCGTCGCGCAGCCGTCTCAGCAGCCGCATGATCCCGGCCTGCACCGTCACGTCGAGCGCGGTCGTCGGCTCGTCGGCGATCACGACTCTGGGCTTGCGCGCGATCGCCATCGC
The DNA here is from genome assembly GCF_030646165.1 of Conexibacter sp. CPCC 206217. Taxonomy (GTDB): domain Bacteria; phylum Actinomycetota; class Thermoleophilia; order Solirubrobacterales; family Solirubrobacteraceae; genus Conexibacter. The sequence goes on from NZ_JAUTDO010000002.1 coordinate 714,523, forward strand.
GATCAGCACGCGCTGGCGCTGGCCGCCCGACAGCTGGTGCGGGAACGCCTCCAGGAAGCGGTCGGTCTCGTCGAGCTGGACCGCCCGCAGCAGCTCCTCCGCGGAGCGCTCGGCGTCGTCGCCGAGCGCCTGCTTCAGCTGCGCCTTCACCTTCATGCTCGGGTTCAGGCTGACGAGCGCGTCCTGGTAGATCATCGCGATCCCGCTGCCGCGCAGCGCGCGCTTCTGCGCGTTGCTCATCGCGTGCATGTCGCGCCCGCCGAACAGCACCTGGCCGCCGACGTAGGCGGTCTTCGGCTCCAGCCCGAGCATCGTCAGGCCCAGCAGCGTCTTGCCGCTGCCGGACTCGCCGACGATCCCGACCGTCTCGCCGGGGACGAGGTCGAGGCTGACGTCGCGCAGCAGCTGCGTCTCTCCGTACTGCTGCGGGAACGTCAGCGTCAGGTCGCGAACGCTGAGAACGTGGTCGGTCATCGTCATCGGTCCAGGCTGATGTCGGCGATCATGCGGTCGGCGATCGCGTTGAGCACGAGCGCGGTGATCGCGATCGCGATGCCGGGGAACAGCGAGGTCCACCAGACGCCGGAGAAGATCAGCTCCTGCCCCTCCTGGATCATGCCGCCCCACGACGGGGTCGGAGGGCGCACGCCGGCGCCGAGGTAGGACAGTCCGGCCTCCACCAGGATCGCGTCGGCGGCGATCGTCATCTGGTAGACGAGCAGCGTCGGCAGCACGTTGATGCCGACGTGGTAGCCGAGCACGCGCCGCCGGCTGGAGCCGACCAGTCTCGCCGCCTCAACGTACTCCTGCGTCGTCTCGCGCCGCACGAGGCTGCGCACGAAGCGCGCGACCTGCGCCGAGTAGACGAACGCGACGACGATCACGACGGTCCACACGCCGGGACCGATCGCGATCGCCAGCACGAGCGCCAGCAGCGTCGCGGGGAAGGCCAGCACGACGTCCATCAGGCGCATCAGGACGCTGTCGCCGAAGCGGCCGCTGACGGCCGCCGCGGCGCCGATCGCGCCGCCGACCAGCAGCGACAGGACCGCTGCCGCGAGGCCGACTGTCCAGGTCGCGCGTGCGCCGGTGATCACGCGGCTGAAGACGTCGCGCCCGAACGCGTCGGTGCCGAACGGGTGCGCGAAGGAGGGCGACCGCAGGCGGTCGGCGACGACGCCGGTGGTCGGCGACGGCAGCACCAGCGGCAGCAGCAGCACGACGAGCGCGACGAAGGCGGCGACCACGACCATGCGGCCGGAGCCGGAGCGCCAGAGGCGCGCGAGCGGACCGGCCGCCCGCTCCACGACCGGCGCCTGCACCGTTGGGACGGCGCTCATGCGCTCGACACCGAGCCCTTCGGGTCCAGCAGCGCACAGATCACGTCGATCACCGCGTTGACGAGCACGAACGCGATCCCGCCGAAGATGCCGACGGCGCTGACGAGGCCGAAGTCGCCGTTCTGGATCCCCTGCACCGTCAGCATCCCGAGGCCGGGCAGCTGGAACAGCGACTCGATCAGGATCGCGCCGGAGAACAGCACCCCCATGCCGACGCCGAACTGCGTCAGCGGCGCCGACAGCGCGTTGCGCAGGACGTTGCGCAGCACGATCGTGCGCACCGGCAGGCCGAGGCCCTCGGCGGTGCGCACGTACTCCTTGTCCAGCTCCTGCACCATCGTGCCGCGGATCACGCGTGCCATCACCGCCCCGAACGGAAGCGCGAGGACGAGCGCGGGAGCGATCAGCGAGCGCAGCCACTCGCCGACGCCGTCGGCCAGGGGCGAGTAGCCGCCGGACGGGATCACGTGCCAGTTGACCGCGAACAGCTGGATCGCGACCAGCCCGACGAGGAACGCCGGCACGGCGTGACCGACCGACGCGACGACGAGCGCCGCGCGGTCGAAGGGCGAGCCGCGGTGCAGCGCCGACAGCACTCCCATCACGAGCCCGAGCAGGAGCGCCAGCGCGCTCGCCAGCAGCGTCAGCGAGACGGTCACCGGCGCCGCTCTCTTGACGAGGCCCCCGATCGGCTCCTGCGTCACGAGCGTGACGCTGAGGTCGCCGCGCGCGAGATCGCCGAGGTAGCGGACGTAGCGGACCGGCAGCGGGTCGTCGAGGCCGTGCGCCTTCGCGAACGCCTCGCGCTGCGCCGCCGACGCCGTCGGGCCGACCGCGGCGCGCGCGGGATCGCGCTTGGAGAGCGCGCCGACGAGGAAGATCAGCGTGATCACGCCGAGCACGACGGGCACGACCATCAGCAGCCGCAGCGCGATCTGGCGCAGCAGGGCGCGTCGCCGCGATGCCGCCGGCGGGCGCCCTGGCTGCGTCGCGGCAGCGAGATCGGTGGTGGTGAGACCGGTCAACGAGCTAGAGGTCGTTGCCGAGGAACAGGTTGCCGATCTGGCTCGGCGTGATCGCGCTGCACGTTCTGGGATTCCAGGCGACCGGGTTGTTGACGAGGATCACCGGCGCGAACGGGCCGCCGGCTCTCGCGATCATCTCGATCACCGTCGCCATCGTGCTCTTGTACCCCTCGGAGGTCGGCTGAGTCACCGCTCTGTCCAGCAGCGCCTCGACCTGCTTCTGCTCGGGGGCTCTCCAGAACAGGTACTCGGTCGCGAAGCTGCCGTAGTACAGCCAGCGGTAGATGAACTCCGCGTCGGCGGAGCCGAGGATCGCCGGCGAGCTGGGCGCGTAGAGCGACTCGTACTTGCCGTTGGTGACGTCCTCGTAGAGCGCGCCGAGGTCGCCGGTCTTCAGCTTCAGGTCGACGCCGGCCTCCGACAGCTGCTGCTGCATCAGCTGCGCCGCCGCCGGCATGCCGGAGATGTTGTTGCCGACCATCAGCTCGTAGGAGAAGCCGCTGCCGAGCCCGGCCTGCGCCAGCAGCGCTCTCGCCTTCTCGGGATCGTGCGCGTAGGTCGTCGCCGGCTGCGTGTAGTCGTTGTTCGATCTCGGCACGAGCGCGTCGGCGACGGCGCCGTTGTCGAAGTACGCCGCCTGCAGGATCGCGTCGCGGTCGATCCCGTACATGATCGCCTGGCGCACGCGCGGATCGTCGAACGGCGCCTTGCCGGCGTTGAAGAGGAAGCCGTGGATCGCGTGGCCGATCGGCGACTCCACCGCGAGCGTGCCGCGGTTTCTGATCGAGTCGACCGACGACAGCAGGACTTGCGCGATCGCGTCGAAGCGGTTGCTCTCGAGGCCACTCAGCTGGGCGCTGGGGTCGGTCACGATCGAGAGGTCGATCTGTCTGGCGGGGAAGCTTCTCGCGAGCGGGCCGTTGTAGCTCTCGAACTTGACCATCGAGACGCCCGAGGACGGCGCCGCTCTGGTGACGCTGTACGGGCCGCTGCCGACCGGCTTGTATCTGAGCGCGTTCGCTCTGTCGGCCGCGACGGCTCTTCTGGACAGCACCCGCAAGACCGCGATGCGCTGCTCCAGCAGCGAGGTCGGCGCCTTCAGCTTGACCTCGACGACCTCGGGGGAGATCGCTCTCATGGCCTCGAAATTCACCATGTACTTGCCGAGGAACGACGCGTCGCCGAACTTCTTCAGGCGGTCGTAGGAGAAGACGACGTCGTCGGCCGTGACGGGATCGCCGTTGTGGAACGTCGCGCCTCTGCGGATCGTTATGCGGTAGGTGGTCTCGTCGACCTTCTCCGGATCGCCCGCCGCCAGCTCCGCCACGAATGAGGTCGGGTCGGAGACCTCCGCGCGGTAGAGCGTCTCGTAGACGTAGAACATCACGTTGATCGAGACGCCGTTGCTGGAGACCGCGGGGTCGAGCGGGTCGAACGCGACGGCGACCGCGCCGCGCTGGGTCGCGCTGGTGTTGGCCGCGACCTTCGCGCCGCCGCCACCGGCCGTCGTGGTGCTGCCGCCGCCGGTGCTGCTGTCGCCGCAGCCGGCGAGCACCGACATCAGGGCTGTGCCACCACCCACCGCGACACCCGTGTGGGCGAACAGCTTCAACGCGCCTCGGCGCGAGACCGGCCGGGAGAGCACCTCTCCGACGCCGGTTTCAGGGTTGCGGTCTTCAGTCATCCCGAAATGTCTCCGGTTCCACTAGGAGGGACGCGTGTGCCACAGAATAGCATTCACTGTGAACACGCGTCAAGGATCTTGAGGCTGTTTTTCAGTGACTCCGCGGGCGTAATCACCCGTCGAGCCGGGAAATGCGAGTTACTGGCGTTCGTAGGTGACAGTCACGGCGGTGCCGCTGCCGAGTGACACGGCCAGGCCGCTGTCCTCGAGCTGGGCGCCGGTCTGTCTGCTGCTCGTCGTGACCGGGTCGGGATCCGCCAGCAGCGTGATCGTCGGATCCCAGTAGGTCGCGTCGTAGGCGTAGTCGCCGTTGTTGGCGACGACGAAGCGGAGCGTGTCGCCGGCGCTGACGGCGACGCTCTGCAGGTCGGCGCTCGTCGTGTAGCCGCCGGCGTCGTCGAATCTGACCGTTCTGGTCCACAGCGTCGTGCCGTTGAGCAGGACGCTGGCGATCACGCCGTTGCCGCCGCCCGTGTCCTGCTTGCGCACGCGGCCGCTGATGCGGACGTTGCCGGCGCACGGCGCGACCCACGCGCGCACCGCGTCGTAGCTGTTGTCGGGATGCATGCTGCCCGCCGCGACGTATGCGCCGGCCGTCGACAACGGCCCGTACCAGGCGCCGGCTCTGTAGCTGCCGTCGGTGTAGGCGCCGCCGCTCTTCGCACGCGCCTGATAGCGCCACTGGTCGGCGCCCTGCGTGTCGCTGAAGTCGGCGGAGGCGGTCCAGCTCGGCTCGGTCACGACCGAGATCGTCGGGTCCCAGTAGGTCGCGTCGTTGGACCAGTCGCCGTTGTTGGAGATCACGAAGCGGATGCTGTCCCCGGCCGAGACCACGACCTTGTCCAGCTCCACGTTGGTGGTGTGACCGGTCGCGTCGTCGTATCTGAGCGTGCGCGTCCACAGCGTCGTGCCGTTGCGCAGCACGCTCACGATCACGCCGTTGCCGCCGCTGACGTCCTGCTTGTACGCGCGCCCGCCGATCCGCACGACGCCGGTCAGCGGCGATACCCACGTGCGGACCGCGTCGTAGCTGTTGTCCGGGTGCATGCTGCCAGCGTTGACGTAGCCGTTGCCGGGCGTGTACCAGGCCCCGCTTCTGTACGTGGCGTCGCTGTAGGCGCCGCCGCTCTTGGCACGTGCCTCGTAGCGCCACTGGTTGTCGCCCTGTCTGGCGCTGAAGCCGGTCGACGCGCTCCAGCTCTCCTCCTGCACGAGCGTGACCGTCGGATCCCAGATCGTCGCGTCGTTGGCGTAGCCGCCGTTGTTGGCGACGACGAACGAGAGCGTGTCGCCGGCGCTGACCGGCACGTCGCTCAGCTCGACGTCCGTCGTGTAGCCGGTCGCGTCGTCGTAGGCGATCGTGCGCGTCCACAGCGTCGTGCCGTTGTGCAGCACGCTCGCGATCACGCCGTTGCCGCCGGAGACGTCCTGCTTGTAGGCCCGCCCGGTGACGCACACGACGCCCGCGACCGGCGCGACCCAGCGACGGACGGCGTCGTAGCTGTCGTCGGGATGCTGGCTGCTGGCTGCGACGTAGCCGCCGGAGGTCAGCAGCGGGCCATACCAGGCGTTGTCTCTGTAGGTGTTGTCGGTGAACGCGCCCGTGCTCTTGTTGCGCATCAGGTAGCGCCACTGGTTGTCGCCCTGTCTGGCGCTGAAGCCCGACGAGGCGGTCCAGCTCTGCGTCGTCGCGGCGTAGGAGGTGAGCGCGTAGGTCGCCGCGCGGTCGAGCCCGCGCAGCAGCAGTCTCTGGCTGGCCGTCCCCGAGCCAGGCCGGCGGAACGCCTGCACGAAGCCGCTGTCGGCGTCGCGCGCGTTGTACTGCCACGCCATCCACGCGTCGTCGGCGTCGCTGTACGCGGTCAGCGGGTGGTAGTCGCCGAGGTAGGAGTCCGCGATCGCCGCCCACTCCGCCGTCAGCGGGGTGAGCGCGGTCCAGTTGGTCGCCGGGTCGTCGACGTTGACGGGCATGTCGAAGCACGCCGTCATCGCGCTGCGCTGGACGTAGCCATTGCCCGGGTCGCTGTTGGCCGGCGCCTGGTTGCCGCTGACCGGCAGCCACAGCGAGAGGCCGTAGTTCTGGCACTGCGCGGCGACGGGCGGGCGCACGAGGTCGCTGCGCAGCAGCGGGATCGCGTACTGCAGCGACTGCACGTCGACGCGCCGCCCACCGCTGGCGCAGGTGTCGATCTGCAGCGTCGGGTTGGCTGCCAGGATCGCCGCCCAGTAGGCGAGGTGACCCTCGACGTAGCGCGCCTGCGTCAGCCCGCGGCGGCCCGACAGGTCGGCCTCGTTCCAGTACGGCAGCGGCTCGATGTTCGAGTCCTCGCGGTAGAAGCCGGAGACGTCTCTGTAGGTGTCGTTGACGTGCTGGTCTTCGAGCAGGCCGTTGAACGTGGCGATCGCCCACGCGAGCGCGTCAGGGTCACCGAAGTCGAACAGGCGGTCGTCTCTGGAGCCGAGGAAGCCGACATAGCCGGCGGGCGGCTGGATCAGCCACTCGGGATGGCTGCTCGCCAGCCACGTGCCGAGCCGGACGCGCTCGGGCTCGAACCAGAGGATCGTCGACAGGCCGAGTTCGCGGGCGCGGTCGGTGACCGGAGCGAGGCCGTTGGGGAAGCGCGTCGTGTTGACCTCCCACGTGCCGGTCGGCTGCCAGTCGGTCGCGGACGCCGACTGGTACCAGCCCGCGTCGATCCAGTAATGGTCGTAGCGCCCGCCGGTCACGAGCGTCTGCCCGTGGTCGGCGTAGCCGTCGAGCCATCTGAAGTGGTCCGCCTGCGTCGCTCCGAAGCTGTAGTGAGTCGCCGACAGGTGCGGCTGCGGCGGTCGGCCCTGGTCGCGTTGCAGGTGGTAGTCGACCATCCAGCGCCGCCACGTGTTCTGGGCGTCGAGCCAGCCGTCCTCGCTCCACGGCTGCAGCACGATCATCGGCGTCCGGATCGACTCGCCGGGCGCCAGCCACAGCTGCGTCAGGTTCAGCGCGGCGATGTGGTCGCCGTCGTCGGCGTCGTCGAGCGTGCACATGCCGCCGCGCAGCGTCAGCGCCTGTCTGTCGGTGCGGTTGACCTCGACGCCCCACTGACCGGGCCACCCGATCGCGAGCACGATCCCCTGACCGCCCCACTCGACGTTGTAGTACGGCCAGCCGTTGGGGATGTAGCTGCCGCTCGTGTCCGGCTCGTCGCGAAAGCTCGAGGGGCGCCCGCCGGCGGTCGTGAAGAGGCGGTGGGCTCTCGACGCGAGCGGCACGTCGATCGGGCGGAAGTCGTGCACGCTCTGGTTGCTGCCGATGCCGGTGTGGATCGTCCAGTCCGAGCCGGCCGGACCGGCGACCGCCTCGGCGACGTCGAGGTCGACCGCGAGCACGTCGGCGAGCGTCGAGCTGTTGGATCTGCCACCGTTCTCGAACTCGACGATCCAGCTCAGGTTCGGATAGCCCGGGTACTCGGTCGCCGTCCAGCGTACGATCAGCCCGCTCGTCGCGTCGGTCCACGTGACGGTCGTCTGCTCGGCCCCGTTGGCGAGCGTCTGCGTCGTCGTTCTCTGCGGCCATCTGGCGAGCAGGCCGGCCGAGCCGACGCCGCCGTAGGTGAACGAGAAGGGGGGCGCCGCGAGCAGGTCGTCGAGTGCCCCGGCGGGCGCCGCTCCCGATCCCGCTCGCACCAGCGACGGGAAGGCGGACGCCAGCACGAGCGCGCCGGCTCCCGCGGCGCCCCCGGCGAGAAAGTCCCGTCGGTTGAATCGACTGCGGCTGCTGCTGCGGTCGCCTGACTGCACGTCGCGCTCCACGTCGGCCTCCTGTCTCCCGGGCACGGGGAAGCGGCCCGGCGGGACCCACCCGCCGGCCGTCGTCCAGCTCTCATCGGACTGCGGGGAACCTAGCGACGCGTGCCGCTTAATGCAACCTGTGTTTCGACTAGTGGGACAATCCTGGAAAGGCGGCCACCTGCGGGCATCCGGCGACCGCGCACACCGGGGCGCGGCGCGGCCCGAACCGCGCAGACGGCCTCACGCGAGCCGCTTCAGCGACCGGCGACGGCCGCGCGTGCGGCCGCCTCCAACTCCGCGCCGGCCGCGGCGAGCGCCTCGGCGAGCGGGCGGTCGGACGGGCCGAGCGCGCTGACGGCGCGAGCGCCGCGACGGCGCAGCTCGTCCGCGGCCGCCTGCTCGACCCGGCCGCCGAGCACGACGACCGGTACGCCCGCTGCCGTGCAGCGGGCGACGACCGCCGCGACCGCCTTGCCCTGCAGCGTCGAGGCGTCGACCGATCCCTCCGCCGTCAGACACAGCGCCGCGCCGTCCAGCAGCGCGTCGAAGCCGGTCAGCTCCAACACCGCCTCCGCACCGGCCCGCGTGCGCGCGCCGAGCGCCTGCAGCGCCGCCCCGAGCCCGCCGGCGGCGCCCGCGCCGGGCGTCTCGGCCGGGACCCCGAGCGATCTCGCCCAGCGGCCGAGCGCAGCGTCGAGCGCCTCCACCTGCCGCGCGCTCGCGCCCTTCTGCGGACCGAAGCGACGGGCGGCGCCGTCGGGCCCGGTCAGCGGCGCGGCGACGTCGACGAGCAGCTCCAGTTCGACCCCTGCGCGCAATCGCGGATCGAGACCGCTCAGGTCCAGCGACTGATCGGCGAGCAATTCGCCGCCGTCGCGGGCGCAGCGTGCGCCCAGCTCGTGCAGCATGCCGGCGCCGCCGTCGACCGTCGCGACGCCGCCGACGGCGACGAGGATCCGCTGCGCGCCGCGGTCCAGCGCCGCGCGGATCAGGACGCCGACACCGGCCGAGGAGGCGCGCTCGACGTCGCGCTCGACGTCGCTCAGCGTCCCGAGCGCGATCGCCTCGGCGGCCTCGACCACGAACACGTGGTGGGGCAGCTCCGCGATCCGCGCGCGGGCGGGTCGACCGAGCGCGTCGGGCGCGTCGAGCTCGTGCACGGTCGCCTGTGCGAGGAAGACCTCGAGCGTCCCCTCGCCGCCGTCGGCGATCGGCAGCTCGCGCGCCTGCGCGCCCGCCGCCCGCACCCCTCGCGCCAGCGCCGCGGCCGCCGCACGCGCATCCAGCGCACCGCGCAGTTTGTCCGGTGCGCACAGCACCGCGGTCGTTTCGTCAGCCTGGCTGGACATGGCGCCGGACGTTAGATGACCGGGCGCCGCGCCAACCGGCTCGCCCGCCGCCGCGCGCGTCCGCTTCAGCGGCGTGTCGCCTGCCTGTCCTGCTCCCACTCGATCGGATCGCCGCTGGCGAGCCCTGCGATCCCCAGCTCGCGCAGCACGCCGGCGAGCGTCTCGCGGCGGATCGCGCCGTAACTCAGCACGTGCGCGACGACGCCCCCGTAGGTGAACGACTGCGGCGGCTCGCAGAGCGCGTCGACGAACGCGTCGTCCCATGCACCGCGGTCGCGGATCGCGCGCACGATCCGCGTGAACGTGCGCGCGGCGCGCTCGAAGCGGTCGAGCAGGTCGACGACCGCGCGCGGTTCGCCGCGGCCGGCTGGCTCGCTCGCCGCCGCCGGCTCGCCGAACGGCTCCGGCACCACCTCGCCCGCCATCGCCGCGACCCACACCTCCAGCGTGAAGACGAGCCGCTGCGCCATCACCCCGGCACTCGCCTCCTCGCCCTCGAACGCGAGGATCACGAGGCCGGGCCGCAGCGCTCGCGCGAGCTCCTCGGGCGGCACCGTCGCAGCCGCGCGCAGCAGCTCGCGGACGCGGTCGAGGTGGTGTGCGACCAGGCGGTCGGTCAGGTCGCGGGCGAGCGGGAGCGGGAGCGGTGCGAGCGGCTGCCGCGCGGCTGCACCGAACCCGGCGGCCGCGCCGGACCCCGCGGCCGCGCCGGCCATGGCGCCGCGAGGCGCGAGCGGGGCGCCCGGGATCAGCAACCCCGCCGGCGGATGGAAGTGGATCCCGTTCGGCGCCTCCAGCGCGACCGGCGCAGCCGACGCCGCGAACGCGCTCGGCGCCACGTCATAGGCGCGCGAGAACGCGCGCGAGAAGGCGGCGAGCGACCCGTAGCCGGCGGCCGGCGCGACCGCCGACGGTACTTCGCCCGCGACCCGCAGCTGCCACGCCGCGCGCTCCAGCAGCAGCCGCCGCCGCAACCCGACCGGCGACTCGCCCGTCGCCGCGGCCAGCAGGCGGTCGAGATGGTCGCGCGAGAAGTGGGCGCGCTCGGCCAGCTCGCGCCCGCTCGCGGCCGGCTCGTCGAGCGAGCCGAGGACGAGGTCGATCAGCTCACGCAGACGGTCGGCCATCGCGACATCCTCGCGCACCGCTTGATCGTTTTCGACCTCCTGCTCGACGCCGCCGCCCCGGCGCGGCACGATCGCTCGCATGCCCAGTTGGTCGGACTTCACCGCCGCCGCGCCCGCGCTCGCCGCGCAGGTGCAGGAACGGCTCGACGCGCACGTCCACAAGACGCTCGCGACGCTGCGCCGCGACGGCGCGCCGCGCATCAGCGGCACCGAGACGAGAATCGCCCACGGTGAGCTGTGGATCGGCTCGATGTGGCAGGCGCGCAAGGCGCTCGACCTCTTGCGCGACCCGCGCTACGCGCTGCACAGCGGCTCCGACGACCCGCCCGCGTGGAGCGGCGACGCGAAGCTCGCGGGGATCGCCGAGGAGCTCACCGATCCGGCGCTGGTCGAGGAGATGAACGGCGAGGCCGCCGCGGGCGGTCCGAGCCACCTCTTCCGCCTCGACATCCGCGAGGCGTCCGTCGTGAGCCTGCGCGAGGACGGCAGAGCGATCGTGATCACGTCGTGGAAGCAGGGCGGCAGCGTCCGCACGCTGGAGCGGGACTGACGCTCGAGCCACCGCTGCCGTGCCGCTCGCGCGCGCGGCCGCTCGCCAGCGCCCCGGCGCCACGCCGCCGTTCGCGGTGAGCTGAGGAAGGTCCCAGCCGGCCGAGCGCGGCGAGCCGAATGCTCGCCGCCGGCCGGCCAGGTGTCAGAGCCCGGCGGAGCTGTGCGTGAGCAGCTCGCGCTGGACCTGGCGATGGAACTGCGCGCGCTCGATCAGAACCTCGGCGAGCCTGTCGGCATCGACGTGGTACTCGCCGGACGCGATCTGCTTCGCGAGCAGACGCAGGCGCGACGAGCGGGTGATGCGGTCCCGGCGAGCGGTGGTGATGCGCTGGATGCGGTCGTTGGTAGCGACCATCATGGTGCTCCCTTTCGTTCCTTGAGATTCACGGAGAGGAACCCCGTCCGATCGCGGACGGCGGCTCGTGTGGTGGTCTCAGGAAACGGGTGGTCCGCGCGCAGAGAGGTCCGAGGTCGGCGTCGCCGCGTTGCTCGCGAACGTGCAGGGCGGCGCTGCGGACTCGGCCTCGGCCAGCTGCGCGCTGAACGATCCGACGATGACTGCGAAGAAGCTGATGCCCGCCGCGGAGCTGGTGCCGGCTGCGGCGGCGCTGGTCGCGTTGAGCGGCGACGAGGGCGAGTCGAGCGGGCTGACGGGCGGGCCGCGAACGGTCGCCGGCTCGTCGCCGAGGCGCTGCTTGCGCTCGACCTGCTCGGCGATCGGTGCGGGGATCGTGCCGGTCATCGGCGTCGGCGACGCGGACGCGACGGGGGTCGGGGCGCAGACGACGCCGTCGCCGCTGCGGGCGCTCGAGGGCGACTCCTTCACCTGGGCGGCGACGGGGTCCGCCGGCACGATGCCGAGGTTGACGAGCGTCGTGTGCACGATCCGTTTGACGGCGGCCTCACGCGCGGCCTCACGCTGAGCGCGCTCTGCCGTCGCGCCGCCGGCCGGCGTGGTCGGCGCTATCGGCACCGACACGACGGGGTCGAGCACGGGCGCCAGCGCGACGCGCTGAAGCGGTGGCTGCGTGTGCACGACGGGCGCCTGGGCGAGTGCCTGCGCCTGCGTGCCCTGGTTCGGAGTCTGGGAGTTCGCGCCGTTGCCGGTCGCCTGCGTCGCGGGCGCCTGCGCCTGCGCCGGCGTGTCGACCGCGGTGACCGGGCGCAGCACGCCGGACCCGGTCGCGGGCTTGGGCTGCGGCGCGGGCACGTCGGCCTCGACCGGCGTCGGCCGCGGCGTGGGCCGCTCCTCGGGCACGTCCGGCACCGGCGGCGTGTCGACCGGCGTCTCGACGACGGGCTGCGGGTCGACCGGCGCCGGGGCGGCCGGGGCGGGATCGGCGGGAGCCGGATCGACGGGACCCGGGTTGGGATCGACCGGCGTGGGATCGGGATCGACCGGGGTCGGGTCGTCCGTGCCGGGATCGACCGGAGTCGGGTTGTCGGAGCCCGGATCAGCGGGCGTCGGATCGTCGGAGCCCGGCTCAGCCGGCGTCGGATCGTCGGAGCCCGGATCGGCGGGCGCGGGATCGTCAGAGCCGGGATCGGCGGGAGTCGGATGATCGGAGCCCTGATCGGCCGGCGCCGGGTCCTGCGGGGCCGGATCGACCGGAGCGGGATCTCTCGAAGGTGCGGGCTCGGCCGGCGCGGAGTCGCCCGCGCCAGAACTGCTCGGCGCCGGCGCTCTCGGGGCGGCCTGGACCGGCGCGACCGGCTGAGCGGCGGGCGCGGGAGCCGGCTGGGCGGCCGGCGCGGGAGCCGGCTGAGCGGCCGGTGCGGGAGCCGGCTGAGCTGCCGGCGCGGGAGCCGGCTGCGCAGCGGGGGCCGCCGCCTCCGGTGCCGGCTGTGCGGCCGGAGCCGCAGCCTGCGCTACGGGCTGAGCGGCGGGCGGCGCCGCTGCGGCCGGAGCGGCGGCGTGCTGCGCCGGCGGCTCGGTCACGTCGGCGGCGAACGCTCCGGCGGCGGGTGCTCCACCGAATGCGGCGAGCGCCGCCAAGCCGACGAACCCAGCGCACAGTCGACGCCGCAGGGCGGCGGAGCGAGGGCGGGGCACGAGGATGGGAAGGCGTTCGTCCATGAGTTGCCGAGACGTGGCTCTACACGAACCTCGGCATCTCGCGAGAAAGCTTTAGCGAATCGTGCGCAAGCTGGCCCGGGAGGCGGACACCCGGACTCAGATGGCGCACTGCAGCTGCAACCAAGCGCCCGCTAGGTGGTCGGCATGCGAGCGCGAAGCTGTAGCGCTGCAAGCCTTCGCCCAAGCGAGCGTCCGGCTCGTATGCGCTTCACAGCTTGCGCGCAGCCTCGCCCCACAGCTCGTTGAACGTCGGGAACTGGGGCACGAAGTCGCGCAGCACCGCGAGCGGGACCGCGGCCTTGATCGCGAGCGCCGGCGTGTGGATCCATTCGCCCGCCTCGGGTCCGACGGCCCACGCCCCGACGAGCACCCCGCGCGCCGCGTCGAGCAGCACGCCGACGCCGCCGAACAGCTCGCGGCCGTACGTCTCGGTGCGGTCGACCTCGGCGAGCGCGACGTGCGCGCTGCGGATCCTCAGCCCGGCCTCGGCAGCCTGCGCCGCGGTCATCCCGACGGCCGCGACCTCCGGCTCGCCGAAGACGACGCGCGGCACGGCGCGGTAGTCGGCGCGCGCGTCGCGGCCGAGCAGGTTGTCGACGACGACGCGGCCCTGGTAGCCGGCGACGTGCGTGAACGGCGCGACGCCCGTGACGTCGCCGACCGCCCAGAAGCCCTCCGCGGCGTGGCAGCGCGCGTCGACCTCGACGCGACCGTCGCGCAGCGAGACGCCGTTCGGAACGAGCCCCTCGACGCGCGGCGCGCGGCCGGTCGCGACGACGAGCCGCTCGACGTGGTGCAGCCCGCCATCGGCGGTGTGGACCTGGACGCCGGTTTCGTCGTGCTGCACATGCGTGACCTCGGCGTGCGTGCGAACGTCGACGCCGTGGGCTCTGAGCACATCCCAGACATGCTCGGAGACCTCCGGGTCCTCGCGCGACAACGGCCGCTCGGCGCGCTCCAGCAGCGTCACCACGCAGCCGAGCTGCGAGAGGTACTGCGCGCTCTCCAGCCCGACGGGGCCGGAGCCGAGCACGACCGCCGAGCGCGGCACCTCGCGCAGGGAGGTGACTTCACGGTTGGTCCAGACGTGCTCGCGCTGCAGCCCTGGGATCTCCGGCACGACCGCCCGCGAGCCGCTCGCCAGCACGATCTCCGGCGCCCGCAGCTCGCACTCGCCGACGAGCACGGTCCCGCGCTCCGGCACCTGCGCCTCGCCGCGCAGCAGCGTCACGCCGGTCGACTCCAGCCACTGCGCCTTGTGCGCGTCGTCGAGCCCGGAGTTCATGTAGTCGCGGTAGTCGCGGATCGCGAGCCAGTCCTGCGCCGGCTCGCCGACGCCCGCGACGTGCCGCGCCTCCTCGCGCAGCTGCCCGGGCCGCAGCAGCGTCTTCGACGGGATGCACGCCCAGAACGGGCACTCGCCGCCGACCAACTCGGCCTCGACGACCGCGACCCGTCTCCCCGCCGCCGCCAGCGCCGGCGCCACCGCCCGCCCACCCGGCCCGGTCCCGATCACGATCACGTCGAAGTGGTCCATGCGGGCGAGCGTACCCGCGCGGCGGGCGTCATCTCGTGAGCCGATAGCGGACCCCTCGTCCACGGGCGTTCTTGACCGGCTCGATCCGACCGTCCTCGTTGTAGAGCCGGCTCAGCACGTTCGAGGCACGAACACGCTGCGTCGTGAGCAGCGCAGCCCTCGTCGAACGCGGGCAGGAGCGGAGCCGCCAGACGCGATCGCTCTGATCCGGGCGGGGGCAGCAGCGAGCACGGGCGAGAACGACTGGGTCGACTTCAAGGAGGAGGCCGGGACACTCGCGAGGCGACGTTCTCAGCCGCGCGGGCGCTGGTGCATGTCGATCTCGTAGCGGTCGCCCCGATACAGGGAGCGAGCCGACTCGATCACGCGGCCGTTCTGGCGGCGGGTGGTGCGGCGGAAGAGGAAGGCGGGGGCGCCGGGGGCGGTCGCCAGCAGCGCCGCCTCCTCCGCGCTGAGGGCGACGGCGCTCGCGCGCTGGCTCGCCTCGCCGAAGGTGACGCCGTATCTGCTGCGCAGCAGGCCGTAGAGCGAGCGGTCCTCGAGCGCCGCGTGCTCCAGGCGCGGGAAGTCCTCGGCCGGCAGGTGGACCCACTCGACCGCCAGCGGCTCGTCGTCTGCCGTGCGGACGCGGTGGATCAGCACGACCGGCACGCCGGGCGGGCGCTCGAGCGCCGCCGCGAGCGCCGCGCCGGCCTCGATCAGGCGCTGCTCGATCACGTAGCCGCCGGGCGTCATGCCGCGCGCGACGATGTCCTCGCTGAACGACGAGAGCGCGTCGGTCTGCACGATCCGCGGGTCGGCGACGAACGTGCCCTGACGCTCGACGCGGTACGCGAGGCCGTCGGCCGTGAGCCTGTCGAGCTCGCGCCGGACCGTCATGCGGGCGACTCCGAAGCGCTCGGCGAGGATCCGCTCCGACGGCAGCAGCGCGCCGGGCCCGAGCCCCGCCATCAGCTGCTCCAGCGCCTGGCGCAGCTGCTCGCCCTTCGGCCGCGAGCCGACCAGCGGCCCGAGCGCGCTGGCGTCCGTGCGAGCGGGGCGACGGGTTCCCTCCATGGCGATGGTATATACCAGCCAAACGGCCGAAATGCCAGATGGGAAGGGCTCCACTCGGACAGTCTCGCGCCCACTCGCTTGACTGGTATAGACCAGCGGCGCTACGGTCGAAACGAGGTCGCCCACGGGCGGCCGGTCTGCAAACTCAGACGGGGAGAAGTGGGTATGTCGTTCATTCGCACGGGCACCGCCGTCGTGCTGGCCGGTGCGCTGGCACTCGGCGCCAGCGCCTGCGGCAGCAGCGACGACGACGGCAGCACGACCGCGGGCGGTTCGGCGAGCGGCGGCGACGCGCCGAAGATCGCGCTGCTGCTGCCGGAGTCGAAGACCGCGCGCTACGAGAACCAGGACCGTCCTAGCTTCGTCGCGAAGGTCAGAGAGCTGTGCCCGGACTGCGAGGTGATCTACGCCAACGCCGAGCAGGACGCCGCCCAGCAGCAGCAACAGGCCGAGCAGGCGATCACGAACGGGGCGAAGGTGCTCGTGGTCGACGCGGTCGACGTCAGATCGGCGGCGGCGATCGCCAACAACGCCAGATCTCAGGGTGTGCCGGTCGTCAGCTACGCGCGCCTGATCGACGGCGCCGACGTCGACGCGTACGTCTCGATCGATCCGTTCAGAGTCGGCCAGCAGCAGGGCGAGGCGCTGCTGAGAGCGCTCCCGAGCGGTGGCTCGGGCGCCAGAGTCGTGATGATCAACGGCGCCCCGACGGACTCCAACTCGGCCCCCTACAAGGCGGGCGCGCACGACGTGCTCGACAGAGCCGGCGTCGACGTGGTGAAGGAGTACGACACGCCCGACTGGAGCCCGGACAGAGCGCAGACGGAGATGGAGCAGGCGATCGCCGCAGCCGGCAAGGACGGCTTCGACGGCGTCTATTCCGCCAACGACGGGATGGCGGGCGGCGCGATCGCGGCGATGAGAGCGAACGGGATCGACCCCAGATCGCGGCCGACGACCGGGCAGGACGCCGAGGTCGCCGGGCTGCAGCGGATCCTCACCGGCGAGCAGTTGATGACCGTCTACCAGCCGATCAACGAGATCGCCTCGACCGCCGCGCAGCTCGCGGTGCCGTTGGCGAGAGGCGAGGGCGTCCCGTCGATCACGACGACGACGGTGGACAATGGCGGCTCCAAAAGAGTGCCGTCGGTGCTGCTGGACACGATCGTGATCACGAGAGACAACATCCAGGACACGGTCGTCAGAGACGGCTTCGCGACCGCGGCGCAGATCTGCACCGACGCCTACAGAGCCGCGTGCGACGCGGCCGGAATCAGCTAGACGCGATGTCCGCGGGTGCGCGCATGGCCGCCGAGATGGGGCAGCAGCCCGAGGTGCTGCAGCGGCTGATCGGACGGGCGGATCGGGTCGCCCAGACCGTCCGCGCGCTCGCCCCGGCGCTGCTGCACGGCACGACGATCGTCGCGCGCGGCTCGTCCGACCATGCGTCGGTCTACGGCCGCTACCTGCTGGAGCTGGCGAGCGGGCGCCCGGTCTCGCTCGCCGCCCCGTCGCTGCACATGCTCTACGGCGCACGCGTCGACTACTCCGGCCAGCTCGCGATCGCCGTCAGCCAGTCCGGCCGCACGCCGGAGATCGTCACGACGCTCAGACGGCTGCGCGCCGCGGGCGCGCGCGGGCTGGCGATCACGAACGACGGCACGAGCGACCTGGCGGACGCCGCTGACGCCGTGCTGGCGCTCGAGGCGGGCGAGGAGCTGGCGGTGCCGGCGACGAAGACGGTCACCGCCCAGCTGCTGGCGTTCGCGCTGCTGGCGCGGGGGTTGGGAGCGCAGGAGACCGCTGGCGCGGTGGCCGGCGGTGCGACGGCGGGCGACGCGACAGCGGGCGGTGCGGCGGCGGGCGACGCGGCGGCAGGCGACACGGCGGCGGCCGGCGGCGATGGCGCGGTCCCGTTCACCGACGCCCAGCTTGCCGCGCTGCCCGGCGCGGTGCGCGACGTGCTCGGCGATCCCGGTCCCGCGCGCGCGGCGGCGGTGAGGCTGGCCGGCGACATGCGGCTGGTCGTGACCGCGCGCGGGCTGCTCTACGGCGCAGCCTTGGAGTCCGCGCTGAAGCTGCAGGAGACGGCGGCGATCGCGGCCGACGCGTTCTCCTCCGCCGACCTGCGCCACGGCCCGATCGCGATCGTCGGGGAGGGCTTCCCGGTGCTCGCGCTGTCCGCCGCGGGACCGGCGCACGAGGACGTCGCGGAGCTGGTCGCCGACCTGCGCCAGCGCGGCGCGCGCGTGCTGACGGTCTCGACCGACGGCGACGCCGACCTGCCGCTGCCGTCGTCGGGCGGCGAGGGTCTCGCCCCGATCCTCGCCGTCGTGCGCGCCCAGCAGCTCGCGCGCGAGCTGGCGCTGCTGCGCAGCCGCGACCCCGACGCGCCGGCCGGGCTGCGCAAGGTGACGGTGACGTGAGCCGACCTGCTCAGGGCGAGCTGGCCGCGGTCGGCCGCCGGCGACGCGCTCGGCGCGGGTGCGGCTGACGTGTCGGAGCTGGTCCTCACCGGCGGCCGCGTCGTCACCCCCGACGGCGTGCGATCGGTCGACGTGGTCGTGCGCGGCGGGAAGGTCGTGGACCTGCAGGAACCGGGTCCAGGAGACCCGGTCGGTGACGCGGTCGCGCTCGACGGGCGCTGGCTGCTGCCGGGGTTCGTCGACGTGCACGTGCACGGCGGCGGCGGGGCGCAGTTCAACACTGCCGATCCCGATGAGGTCCAGCGCGCCGCGCGCTTCCATGCCGGCCACGGCACGACCGCGCTGCTCGCGACGACCGTCGGCGCGCCGGTCGACGAGCTGCTCACAGCTCTGCGGGCGATCGGCACCGCGGTGTGCCAGCCGCAGCCCGGTGCGGCGCAGGTGCTCGGCGCCCACCTCGAAGGCCCGTTCCTCAGCCGCTTGCGCCCCGGCGCGATGGACCCCGCGCACTTCCGCGACCCGGACGTCGGTGAGACGACGAGTGAGCCTGGCGGGACGCACGCGCTCTCCGCCGACGCCCTGCGCCTGCTCGCCCACCCCGCGGTCCGCTCGATCTCGCTCGCACCGGAGCTGCCGGGGGCGTTGGAGCTGACGCGACGGGCGGTCGCGCAGGGGGTGCTCGTCTCGCTCGCGCACACCGATGCCGACAACGCGGAGGCGGTCGCGGCGATCGAGGCCGGCGCCCGCGCCGTCACGCACGCGTTCAACGCGATGCGACCGCTGCACCACCGCGATCCCGGCCTGCTCGGCGCCGCGCTGGAGCGCGACGAGCTGACCTGCGAGCTGATCTGCGACGGCGTCCACGTCGACCCGGTCGCGGCGCGATTGCTGCTGCGCCTGAAGGGACCGAACCGCACGATGCTGGTGACCGACGCGATCGAGGCGACCGGGCTGCCGGACGGCGACTACCGCCTCGGCGACCGCGCCGTCTGCGTCCGCGCCGGGCGCGCGACGCTGGCGGCCGCCGACACGATCGCCGGCGCGACGCTGACGATGGACGCGGCGCTCCGCAACGCCGTAGAGCTCGGCGGCGCGTCCGTCGCCGACGCCGCCCGCATGGCCGCCACGACTCCGGCCGAGCTGCTCGGCCTCGGCGCGACCAAGGGCTTGATCGCCCCGGGCCGCGACGCAGACCTCGTCGTGCTCGACGACGACCTCGCGCTCGCCGCGGTGCTCGTCCGCGGCGCGTGGGTCGACGGGCCGCCGACGACCTGACGCCGGCCGCCGACGCCCAGGCCGCGGCGCCTGGGTCGACGTGCCGCCGCGGCGAACTACGGCCGCGGTCGCGTAGCGGCGCCGGATGCGCACGCGGGCGGGCGGCGCGAGACTCGCTCGACGATGTCCGCCACCGACGCCCCGCCCCATCTGCTCGACGCGCTGCTCCCGCACGCCGACGCCGTCCGCGTCGAGCAGCGCGTGATCGACGGGAAGCCGGACGCGGTCTACGCCGCCGTGCGGGAGGCCGACTTCATGCGGGTCGGCGAGCAGCCGCTCGTGCGCGCGCTGTTCATGCTGCGCGAGCTCGGCGAACGGGTCGTCAGCGCCGTTCGCCGGCGCCCGCTTGCCACCCCCGCGCCGATCGCGACGATGCGGCTGTCGGACCTCGGCGCCGACGGCGAGTGGGTGATCCTCGGCGAGCGCCCGCCGCAGCAGATCGCGTTCGGCGTGGTCGGGCGCTTCTGGGCCGGCGAGACCGTCTGGGAGACGATCGCCGCCGGCCAGTTCGCAAGCTTCGACGAGCCCGGCTTCGCGCGGATCGGCGCGAGCTTCACGGTCACCCCGTACGGCGAGCGCCGCACGCTGGTCACCTACGAGTGCCGCACGCAGGCGACCGACCCGCAGTCGCGGCGCGCGTTCCTGCGCTACTGGCGCCCGCTCTCACCGTTCATCGGGATGGTCCTGCGCACGCAGCTGAAGGTCGTCGCGCGGACGGCGGCCGAGCGGGCCGGCGCGCGCTGAGGCGGCGGGCGCCGGCGGGATTCGCTCGCATCGTCGTGTAGGGTCCGCGGCGAGCCAGTCGCACCCACGCAATGGGTCAGGGAATCCGGTGAGAAGCCGGAGCTGACGCGCAGCGGTATGGGGAACGGGCGGAGCATCGGCCACTGGACCACACAGGTCTGGGAAGGCGCTCCACCCGGACGATCCCGAGTCCGAAGACCTGCTGGCTTGCGGCCCTTCGCGCGCGCCAGCGAGCGGGTGGCCGGATCGTCCAACGGGCCCCGCGAAACGGGTCCCAGATCGAAAGGCCACGCGTGCCCATACGCGTTCGCACCGTCCCCCTGCTGTCCGCTGCAGCCATGCTCGCCGTCGGCGCGCTCGCCGGCTGCGGCGCCAGCGACGAGAGCCCGTCCGCGACCGGCGCCGCGCAGGCCGCGCCGACGACCGCGACCACCGGCCACTCCACTACGACCGCAGCGGCGACCTCGTACCCCGTGATCCTCAGAAACTGCGGCCGCGAGGTTCACGTCGCGCAGCCGCCGCAGCGAGCGGTCTCGATCAATCAGCCGGCGACCGAGATCCTGCTCACGCTCGGCTTGCAGGACCGCATGGTCGGCAGCGCCTCGTGGAGCGATCCCGTGCTACCGAGCCTCGCCGCCGCGAACGCGAAGGTGCCGGTCCTCAGCAGAGACTTCCCCTCGTTCGAGCGCGTGCTGAAGACGGAGCCGGACTTCGTCTACGCGACCTTCGACTACTCGTTCACGAACGAGGGCGTCGCGCCGCGCGACCGCTTCGAGCGGCTCGGCGTGCCGACCTACCAGTCCTCCAGCGAGTGCGGCGGTCAGGACGCGCAGCAGGACAGCGCACTGACGATCGACGACGTCTACGCCGAGGTCGACGACGTCGCGGAGATCTTCGGGGTGCCGGAACGAGGCGCTGAGCTGGTCGAGTCGCTGAGAGCACGGATGGCGAGAGCCGCGGGCGGCCTCGACGCGAGCGACGTCTCGCTGATGTGGTGGTACTCCAGTTCGAAGACGCCGTACATCGCCGGCTGCTGCGGCGCGCCCGGGATCGTGACGCGCGCGGTCGGCGCCAGAAACGCGTTCGAGGACAACAGACAGCTGTGGCCGGAGATCGGCTGGGAGGCGATCCTCGATCGCGACCCCGACGTGCTCGTGCTCGCCGATCTGACGCGGGGCGACGAGGGCGACAGCGCCGCCGCGAAGATCAGGTTCCTCGAGTCCGATCCGGTCGCCAAGCGCCTGACCGCGGTCCGCAACAGACGCTACATCGTGCTGTCGGGCTCCGACATGGATCCGTCGCTGCGCAACGTCGACGCGGTCGAGAAGGTGGCCGACGGCCTGCGCAGACTCGGGCTGGCGGGCTGATGGCGGCCCGCTCGCCGGGCGGATCGGGCGCCGCGGCGCCCGCCGGCCCCGACTCGCTCCTCGGCCGCTGGGACGATCAGCAGGCCGCGTACATCGCCGATCGCGAGGGCCGCTTCCGGGCGATCGTGGACGTGCTGCGGCTGACGCTCGGCGACGCGCCGCTGGTGCTCGACCTCGCCTGCGGGCCGGGCTCGCTCAGCGCGCGCGTGCTCGACGCGCTGCCCGGCGCCCGCGTCCTGGGCCTCGATCACGACCCGCTCCTGCTCGACGTCGCGCGTCGCTCGCTCGCCGGCCGCAGGGAGCAGCGGCTGACGTTGCTCGACGCGGATCTGCTCGACGGGGGGTGGCCGGCGGCGGTCCTCGACGCGCTGGGCGGCGCTGCGCCCGACGCGATCGTCTCCACCACCGCCCTGCACTGGCTGAGGCCGGATCAGCTCGTGCGCGTCTACGCGCAGGCGGCGAGCCTGCTGCGCCGAGGCGGCGTGCTGCTGAACGGCGACCACTTCCGCTTCGACGCACGCTCGCCGACGCTGCGCGGCGTCGCGGCGGCGCACGACGAGGAGACGCAGCGGGCCGCGCACGCGGCCGGCGCGCCGACGTGGGACGCGTGGTGGGACGAGGCGCGCTCGGGCCCTGGCGGCGCGGCGCTGGCGGCCGAGCGCGAGCGCCGCTTCGCCGGCCGCGACGCGCCGCCGACGACCGCCGTCGACTTCCACCTCGCCGCGCTCGCGCAGGCGGGCTTCGCTGAGACCGGGACCGTCTGGCAGTTGCTCGACGACTACGTGGTCTTCGGCCGGCGATGAGCCCTGCGCCGAGCGGATCGCCGGCGCTGGACACGGCCGTGTCCGGCGCAGGCCGGCGTCGGCGTCGTCCCGGCGCGGCGGACGCGGGCCGGCGCAGCCGCGTCCTCGCCCTCGCGCTGCTCGGCGCCGCCCTGCTCGTCCTGTCGATCGGGATCGCGATCACGATCGGGCCGGCCGACATCGCGGTCGGGGACGTGTACGGGGTCGTCGGGCAGCACCTCGGGCTCGGCGACGCGGGCCTGACGCGGATCCAGGAGGGGATCGTGTGGGACCTGCGGCTGCCGCGCACGCTGCTGGCGGCGGTCTGCGGCGCGGGGCTCGCGCTGTGCGGGGCGATCCTGCAGTCGCTGCTGCGCAACCCGCTGGCGGATCCGTTCGTGCTCGGGATCTCCTCCGGCGCCTCGACGGGCGCGGTGCTGGTGATGGTCGCGGGCGTCGGCGGGGGCGCGATCGCGCTCTCGACCGGCGCCTTCGCCGGTGCGCTCGCCGCCTTCGCGCTCGTGCTGGCGCTGGCGGCGGTCGCGGGCGGTGGATCTGACCGCGTCGTGCTCGCGGGCGTCGCCGGAACGCAGCTGTTCTCGGCGATCACCACGTTCGTCGTGTTCTCCTCGGCGGACGCGGAGCAGACGCGCGGCGTGCTGTTCTGGCTGCTCGGCTCGCTCAGCGGCGCCGACTGGCAGGACGTCGCGCTGTGCGGCGCGGTCTGTCTGCTGGGCCTGGCGATCTGTCTGACGCAGTCGGCCGCGCTCGACGCCTTCTCGTTCGGCGAGGACGCGGCCGCGTCGCTGGGGATCGCGGTCACGCGCGTGCGCGCGCTGCTGCTGGTGACGACAGCGCTGATCACGGCGACGCTCGTCAGCGCGGCGGGCGCGATCGGCTTCGTCGGGCTCGTGCTGCCGCACGCGGCGCGGATCCTCGCCGGCCCCGGCCACCGCCGTCTGCTGCCGGCGACCGCGCTCGCCGGCGCGATCTTCCTCGTCTGGGTCGACACCGCCGCCCGCACCCTCTTCGAGCCGCAGGAGCTGCCCGTCGGCGTCGTGACCGCCCTGCTCGGCGTCCCCGCGTTCGCCGCGATCCTCGCGCGGCGGGGGCGGCGGACGTGAGGCAGAGCCGATGACGATCCACGCGCGCGAGCTGTCGTGGTCGGCCGGCGGCGTCCTCGTCGTCGACGGCGTCACGCTCGACGTCCCGGACGGCGCGACGCTCGGCCTGCTCGGTCCCAACGGGTCCGGCAAGTCGTCGCTGCTGCGACTGCTCGCCGGGTTGCGCAGACCGACCGGCGGCGCGGTCCTGCTGGACGACGTTGCGCTGAGCGGACTCGGCCGGCGCGCGGTCGCGCGGCGGGTCGCGGTCGTCGAGCAGCAGGCCTCGACCGAGGTCGACCTGAGCGTCGAGCAGGTCGTGCGGCTGGGACGGATCCCGCACCGCGGCAGCTGGTCCGGTGACGCGCACGCCGACGCGCGCGCGGTCGATCGCGCGCTGGAGGACACCGGCCTGCGGCAGCTGCGCGCCCGCCGCTGGCACACGCTGTCGGGCGGCGAGCAGCAGCGCGTGCAGATCGCCCGCGCGCTGGCGCAGGAGCCGCGCGAGCTGCTGCTCGACGAGCCGACCAACCACCTCGACGTGCGCCATCAGCTCGACCTGCTCGCGCTCGTGCGGCGGCTCCCGCTGACGACCGTCGTCGCGCTGCACGACCTCAACCTCGCCGCGACCTTCTGCGACCGCCTCGTCGTGCTCGCCGCCGGCCGCGTCGCCGCCGCCGGCACGCCTGCCGAGGTCCTCACCCCGCGGCTGATCGCGGACGTCTACGAGGTCGACGCGCGCGTCACTCGTGACGGCCCGAACGGCCGCCCAGCGATCCGCTTCCTCCCCACGTAGGCTTCCCGCATGAGCCGTTTCCAGCGCGCCGCGGGCGACCCGGAGAGACAGCGGGCGACGACGCTCGAGCTGTTCTACGACCTCGTCTTCGTGTTCGCGATCACGCAGGTCTCGCACCTGCTGCTGAGACATCTCGACTGGACCGGCGTCGGGCAGTCGGCGCTGGTGCTGCTGGTCGTGTGGTGGGCGTGGAACTACACGACCTGGGTCACGAACGAGCTGGACCCGGAGTCGATCGTCGTGCGGCTGGTGCTGATCGCGGTGATGCTCGCGTCGCTGCTGATGGCGGTCGCGATCCCGGAGGCGTTCGGCGACCGTGCGCTGCTGTTCGCGGGCGCATACGTCGCGATCCAGGTCGGGCGCCATCTCTTCCTCACGTTCGGAGCGGCGGCGCGGCACACGCCCGAGCGCGAGCGCGCGGCGCGGATCCTGATCTGGTTCGCGATCGCCGGCGTCTTCTGGATCGCGGGCGCGCTCGCGGACGGCTCGACGCGCACGCTGCTGTGGCTGATCGCGCTCGCGCTCGACTACACGGCGCCGCTGCACCTCTATTGGGTCCCGGGGCTCAGACGCGCGACGGGCGCGACGTGGGAGGTGCAGACCTCGCACTTCGCCGAGCGCTTCCAGCTGTTCGTGATCATCGCGCTGGGCGAGTCGATCGTGCTGACGGGCGCGACGACCTCCGAGCTGGACCTGACCGGCGAGCGTGTGGTCGCCTTCTGCGTCGCGTTCCTGACGACCGCCGCGATGTGGTGGCTCTACTTCAACTACGTCGCGCAGATCGCCGAGCGGCGGCTGGAGCTGTCGACCAACCGCACGAAGCTCGCGCGCGACGGATACACCTATCTGCACGCGCTGCTGGTCGCGGGCGTGATCGTCGGCGCCGTCGGCGACGAGCTGACGATCGCGCACCCGGGCGAGGTGCTGCCCGGCCCGGAGGTCGCCGTCAGCGTCGCAGGGCCCGCGATCTACCTGCTCGCGCACTCGCTGTTCCGCTGGCGGATGACCGGTTCGCCGGGCTGGAAGCGACCGGCCGGCGCGGTCGCCTGTGTCGCGATCGGCGTGCTGCTGGGCGGCGCGATCTCGGGGCTCGCGCTCGCCGCGCTGCTGCTGGTGGTGCTCGTCGCGGTGATCGCCGGCGAGTACGCCTCGGGCCGTCGCAGGGGCGCGCGCGGCGAGCCGACGCCGCTGGAGGCGCTCGACGCCTCGGCGCCGCGCGCTTCCTGACGCACGCGACCTCGCGCGAACGCGGCCTCGCGCGCGGATCGCCGCGACCCTGCCATCCTGAAGGGATGAGCAGCACGCCACTCGCCCCTGCGGCGTCGTCGACGATCGCCGCGGAAGCGGCGCGGCGGCGGACGTTCGCGATCATCTCCCACCCGGACGCCGGCAAGACGACGCTGACCGAGAAGCTGCTGCTGTACGCCGGCGCGCTGCACGGCGAGGCCGGCGCGGTGAAGGCGAGAGCGGGCCGGCGCGAGGTCACCTCCGACTGGATGGAGCTGGAGCGCAGACGCGGCATCTCCGTCTCCTCCACGGTGCTGCGCTTCGAGTACGAGGGCGACGTCTTCAACCTGCTCGACACACCTGGCCACAAGGACTTCTCCGAGGACACGCTGCGCGTGCTGTCCGCCGTCGACGCGGCCGTGATGCTGATCGACGCGGCGAAGGGCGTCGAGCCGCAGACGCTGCGGCTGTTCGAGGTCGCGCGCGCCCGCGGGATCCCGCTGCTGACGTTCGTGAACAAGTACGACCGCCCCGGGATGGAGCCGCTGGAGGTGCTCGACCACCTCTCCGCGACGCTCGACCTGCAGGCGATCCCGATGAACTGGCCGGTCGGCATCCCGGGCGCGTTCCAGGGCGTGATCGACCGCAGAACCGACCTCTTCCACCGCTTCACGCGCACGACCGGCGGCGCCACGATCGCGCCCGAGATGATCCTCGACGCGTCCTCCGCGCAGGACGCCGACGACCCTGCCTGGGCGACCGCGCGCGAGGAGCTGGAGCTGCTCGACGCGGTCGACGAGGAGTTCGACGACGCGGCCTTCCGCGACGGCCGCGCGACGGCGCTGTTCTTCGGCTCCGCCGTCTCGAACTTCGGCGTCGGGCCGCTGCTGAGAGCGCTCGTGGAGCTGGCGCCCGCGCCGTCGCCGCGGCGCGAGGTCGACGCCGACGGCGAGCCGGCCGGCGAGCGACCGCTCGACGCGCCCTTCTCCGGGCTCGTCTTCAAGGTGCAGGCGAACATGGACCCGCGCCACCGCGATCGGATCGCGTTCGTGCGGATCTGCTCCGGCCGCTTCGAGCGCGGCATGCGCGTGACGAACGAGCGCACCGGCCGCACGCTCGCGATGGCGCACGCGCACGAGGTCTTCGGCCGCGAGCGCTCGCTGATGGAGGAGGCGTTCCCCGGCGACGTCGTCGGCATCGTCGGCGCCGCCGACACGCGCGTCGGCGACACGCTGTGGCTCGACGTGCCGGCGCGCTTCCCCGCGATCCCGACGCTCGCGCCCGAGTTCTTCATGTTCGTGCGCAACGGCGACGTGTCGCGCTACAAGCAGTTCCGCCGCGGGCTGGAGCAGCTCGACGAGGAGGGCGTCGTGCACGTCCTCAGACGCGAGGCCGCCGGCGACCCCGTGCCGGTGCTGGCCGGCGTCGGGCGGCTGCAGTTCGACGTCGCCGTCAACCGCATGGAGAACGAGTTCAACGCGACCGTGCGGCTGGAGGAGGCGCCCTGGAACGTCGCGCGCCGAACCGAGCCCGGCGACGTGCCGAAGATCCGCGAGGCGACCGGCTCCGACGTGCTGGTGCGCGCCGACGGCACGCACCTGGCGGTCTTCCGCAGCGAGTTCGTGCTGCAGCGGCTGGAGCGCGACCACCCCGAGCTGACGCTCGACCGCCTGCTGACGCGCTGACGCGTGCGCGTCGAACTGCACTTCCATCTGCTGCCCGGAGTCGACGACGGGCCGACCTCCGTGCAGGAGAGCATCGAGCTGGCGACGCTTGCGCTCGCTGACGGAACCGGCACCGTCGTCTGCACGCCGCATGTGCGTGACGTGGACGTGCTGAGCGTTCCGGCGCGCGTGGAGGAGCTGCGCGCACAGCTGCGCACAGCGGGCGTGCCGCTGCAGCTGGAGATCGGCGCGGAGGTCGCGCAGGACGACGTCGCGGGGATGAGCGACGCGGCGCTGGAGATCGCCGCCCACGGCCCGCCCGGCAGACGCTGGATATTGCTGGAGGCGCCGCTTTCGCTCGACCCGGCCGGCCTCTTCGACGCCGTCGCGGAGGTCCGCGCGCGCGGCTACGCCGTGCTGATCGGCCACCCCGAGCGCTGCCCCAGCCTGATGACCGGCCAGGGTGGGCGCGGCCTCGACGAGCTGGCCGCGGCCGGCGCGCCGCTGCTGCAGGTCAACGGCTCGTCGCTGACGGGCCGGCACGGCGAGCAGGCGCGCCGCTGGGCGCTGGAGCTGGCGCGCGCCGGCCGCGTCGCCGTGATCGCCTCCGACGCCCATCGGCCGAGCCGCGGCCCGGTGCTCAGCGCGGCGGTCGCCGCGCTGACCTCGGCCGGCTTTGCACCAGAAACAGTAGAACTGATGGTCGCCGAAACGCCATGTTCTCTGCTGCGCGAAGGAATACCGCTTTTCGCCTGAAAACCTCCTGGTCGACAACCGACCAGACGGTGGTGGAGTGATGCACAGGGAACACAGGCAAGCGACGCGATGGCCCGCGGGCGTTGCGGCGATGGTCGCGGCGACAGTTGCGGCGATGCTGGTGCTGGCAGGCGCCAGCCTCGCAGGCGCGGCGACCGCGCCGAGAAAGATCTACGCGTGCGTGACACAGGAGTTCAACACGCTCAACCTGTCGACCAAGGACGGCCGCTGCCCGGCGGGCCAGTTCAAGGTCTCCTGGAGCGTGGCCGGGGACGTCGGGCCGCGCGGGCCGAGAGGCGCGCCCGGACCGAGAGGCGCGAGAGGCGCGCCCGGCGCGAGAGGCACCACCGGACCGGCTGGCGCGCAGGGCCCCGCCGGCTCGCAGGGAGCGGTCGGCCCGACCGGCCCGACCGGCCCGGTCGGCCCCAACGGCTCCGCTGACACGCCGGCAGAGGTGCTGGCGAAGCTCCTCACGGTCGACGGCCCGGGCTCCGGCCTCGACGCCGAGTTCCTCGACGGCAACCCGTCGAGCTTCTACCAGCAGCGCGTCAGCGGCACCTGCCCGACCGGCAGCTACGTCCGCGAGGTCGCGGCCAACGGCACCGTCACGTGCGAGGTGTCGTCGGTCGCCGTGCCGCTCAACCTGGACCAGAGCGGGACGACGGACGGCGTGCTGAGAGCGACGGTGAGCAACCCCGCCAACTCCAACACCGCGGTCACGGTCAACCACCAGGGAACCGGCAACGGGATCGACGTCACGCTGCCGAACGTCTCCGGCGCGCGCGGCGTCAGCGTCCAGCACAACGGCGTCGGCCCGGGCATCTTCTCCAACACTGTCGGCGGCAACTCGATCTGGGGCGTCGTCGGCTCGATATCGAGCGCGGCCGTGATCGGCGACTCGTCGTCCGGCGAGGCCGTCGTCGCACGCCAGAACGGTGCGATCTGCGAGAGAAACATAGGGAGATGCAACGGCATAGGAGCGGTCGTCGGCCGTCATGACGGCACCGGCGGCTTCGGCGTGCGTGGCTTCGTGACCGACCCCAACGGCGCGATCGGCGTGATCGGGCAGGCCGGCATCAGCGGCGGTACCGGCGTCGGCGTGCGCGCGGAGAACGTCAACGCGGCCAACGACGGCAACGCCCTGGAGGCGGTCACCAACGGCAACGGCTCGGCGCTCTACGCGTCAGGCAGAACGACCGCCGCGACGTTCAGAGGCGCCGTCACGATCGACGGCGACCTGACCGTGACCGGCACCAAGAGCGGCTTCAAGATCGACGATCCGCGCGCGCCGAGCGAGCGGACGCTGACGCACACGCCGCTCGAGTCCGACTCGCTGAAGGTGACCTACAGCGGCAACATCACGACCGGCGACGACGGCCGCGCGACGGTCAAGCTGCCGAGCTACGCGATCGCGATCGCCGGCGACTGGAGCTACCAGCTGACGCCGATCGGCCGCTTCGGCCAGGCGATCGTCGAGACGGAGGTCACGGGCGGGGCGTTCACGATCCGTACCGAGCACCCGAACACGAAGGTCTCGTGGACGGTCACCGGCCGCCGCCACGATCCGCAGGCAAGACAGGACGCGATCGTCGCGGTGCAGTCGAAGAAGGGCCGCGACAAGGGCCGCTACCTCGACCCGTCGCTCTACGGCAAGCCGGCCTCGCGCGCGATCACCCCGGCGCTCAGACCGACGATGGGCGAAAAGGGCGCGCGCGCCGCGGGCGGCCAGCGGCTCGCGTCGGACCGCTAGCAGACAGCAGCGTGAAGCTGCTGTCGCTGAACGACGGCGACTTCACGCTCCTCGGCCGCCCGCCCCTGCGATGGGGGCGGGCGGCCGCTCGCTCAGTGCGTCAATGCGACCGCGGCTTCCGGGGTCGCGACGCGAAAGGAGAAGGACTCCTCGATGTAGAGGTGGACGTCGTCGGCGTCGTGGTGGTCGTAGCCGATCGAGAGGTCCTGGCCGGACTCGAACAGGAAGTCGCCGCCGCGCATGCTGACGACGGCGGCGCCGCTCAGACCGGGCGCCCACACGAGCGGGCCGCCGACGATCTTCTTGAGGTGGTCCAGCAGCGGGTAGCCGCCGCGCTCGGTCGTCTCGATCACGCCGGTGTAGCCCTCGGGGCTGAGCGCGAGGCCGTACGGCCCCTCGATCCCGACCGACAACAGCAGCTCGACCGCGCGCGCCACGTGCGTCGGATAGCGGTCGAACGCGTCGTCGCCGAGCGCGATCGTGGGATGCGTCGAGGCCTCCGCGATGCCCTCGATCCCGGCCGCCGCAAGGCCGTGGAAGACCGCCAGGTTCTCCGCCACCGCGATTCTCTGCGCGGCCGCGTCGAGCGCGTCGAGATCGATGTCGTCGGCGCCGCGGTCGAGGTCGCGCAGCTCCGCGCGCGAGATCGTGAACGGCGCGCGCAGCTCCACCAGCGGCAGCACGCGCCGCTGCACCGCCTCCACGCCCGCGACCGGCTCGCCGTCCAGCGGCGTGATCCGCCCGAGGTTCGTCGCCGAGCGCTCCCAGCCGAACGGACCGGCGAAGTCGACCAGCTTGCGGCCGGCCAGCGCCGGCGTCAGGCGCTCGCGCGCCTCGTCGTCGATCTCGCGCCAGCCGTCGGCGGTGATCGGTGCGTGCTCCCGCAGCAGATGGCTCACAGCGTCGCTCCCTTCAGGCTGCCGATCCCGAGCGAGCCGGAGCCGCTCGGCCCCGGGCGCAGCGACGGACCGCTCGACCCTCCGGAGCCCTCGTCCTCGTCACCGCTCGCAGCCTCCGCCGCCTCGCCGTGCTCGACGACGTCGCCCGGCTGGAACAGCACGCCCTGCGCGATCTCGCGCCAGCGCGGCGTGCGCCGCAGCAGATACTCGAGGTCCATCGCGAAGTGCTTGAACTCCTCGCCCTGCGCGTCGCGCATGATCGCGCGCGCCTCCGCGTCGGGCTCGACCGCGAGCCGCTGCTCGTACCAGCCGATCGCCTCGGCCTCCTCGGTCAGCGAGGCGCACATGCGCGCGAAGGTGCGCGTCGGCGCCGGCAGCTCGTCCGGCGGCTCGTGGTACTGGTCGAAGCCCATCGTCTGATCTCCTCTTCCGCTCTCTGACTCGTTCGATCGCTCGGCTGCTCAGCCGAGCATGCCCCGCAGCTCCTCGGCGCCCACTCTCGCCCCGTAGGGCGGGGTGTCGGGCTGGTGCTTGCGGCCGCCCTCCTCCAGCGTTCCCGCATCGACGGCGTCGAAGCCGATCTCGTCGATCAGCCGCGCAACGAGCTGCTTCGCGTCGGCGTCGTCGCCGGAGATCGGGATCGCGAGCCGCTCGGGGTCGCCGGCCGCACGACCGCGGTCGCGCAGGTTCTCCCAGTAGATCGCGTTGAACGCCTTCACCACGCGCGCGTCCGGGAGGTGGCGCTGCAGCAGCCCGGAGGAGGAGATCGCGTCGGCGTCCAGCTCGGCGATCTGCCCGTCGCGCTGGGGGTAGTAGTTGTTCGTGTCGATCACGATCGTGCCGCCGACGCCGTCGGCCGGCAGCTCGTCGATGCGCCCGAGCGGGATCGAGACGACCGCGACGCCGCCGAAGCGCAGCGCGTCGGCGACGGTCGCCGCCCGCGCCCGCGGACCCAGCCCGGCGATCGTCGCCTCGAGCGTCTCGGGTCCGCGCGAGTTGGCCAGCGCGATCTCGTGCCCGGCAGCCGAGAACAGCTGCGCGAGCGTGCCGCCGATGTGGCCGGCGCCGACGATGCCGATCCGTTGGGAAGAAGTGGAATCGCTCATCGGTCCGACGATAGTCCTCCGTCACGGCCGCTCGGCGGAATCGGCCCGCTCGACCGACGCCTCCGCGTCCGCCGTCCCCATGTACGGCGCCAGCCCCAGCTCCTCCAGGTCCAGTTCGCGTTCCAGCGTCCGCATCACCTCGTCGGAGATCGTGCCGTCGTTGCGCAGCCCGACGACGACCGCGCGCTGCGTGTCGATCAGCGCCTTCACCAGGCGCGTGCGCGCGTGGGTGTGATCGCCGAGGTCCTCGCCATCCTGCTCCAGCGCCCGCTCGCCCGCGACCTGCGCCAGCCGCCGCTGGCGCACGTCGAAGTTCTTCAGCAGGAAGCGCACGGTCGAGTCGCGCGTCCACTCCGCCTCGCGCAGCTCGTGCAGCCGCGCGATCGCGGCGTCGGTCGCGGCTCGGCGCGCGAGCAGCTCCTCGCGCTCGCTGACGCCGTCGTCCTCGATCCCGAGCTTGCGAATCAGCCACGGCAGCGTCAACCCCTGCGCCACCAGCGTCGCGAAGATCACGCACAGCGCGAGGAACAGCACGAGGTCGCGCTCCGGAAAGTCCAGCGGGAGCGCGAGCGCCGCCGCGAGCGAGACCGCGCCGCGCATGCCGCTCCAAGCGCCGACCATCCGCATCCGCCAGCCGATCCGCATCAGCCGCTGCTGCGGGCGCCGGTCGAGCGTGCGGATCACGTACGGGATCGTGTTGAGCCACACCATTCGCGTCAGGATCACGGTCGCACTGACGGCCGCGCCGAGCCCCAGCAGCGTCGGCAGCGAACGGTCCTGATGCTCGACGATCGAATGCAGCTGGAAGCCGACGAGCACGAACAGCAGCGCGTTGAGCAGGAACACCAGCACGTCCCAGAACGCGTAGCCGGTCATCCGCACGAGCGGGTCGGTGATCTGCGGCGCGTGCCAGCACAGCACGAGGCCGACCGTCACCGCGCCGAGCACGCCGGAGACGTCCAGCTGCTCCGCCGGGATGTAGGCGAGAAAGCCGGCGACGAGCGACATCGTCACGTGCAGCAGCGGGTCGGCGAGCGCACGGCGGAACAGCGGCAGCAGCGCGTACCCGACGGCGAGGCCGATCGCGATCCCGCCGACGACGTTGACGACGAACTCGCCGCCCGCGCTGAGCAGGTCGAAGCTGCCACCGACAGCAGCCGCGACCGCGACGCGGTAGATCACCAGCGCGCTGCCGTCGTTGACGAGGCTCTCGCCCTCGATCCCGCTGACGAGGCGTGCCGGCACGCCCAGTCTGCGCGCGATCGCGGTCGCGGCGAGCGGGTCGGTCGGGGCGCAGATCGCGCCGAGCGTGAACGCGACCGCCCACGACAGGTCCGGCACGAGCGCGTGCGCGATCACGGCGACGGTGCAGGCCGTCAGCACGACGAGGCCGATCGCGTTGAGCGTGATCGTGCGCGCCAGTCTGCGCAGCTCGCGCGGCGAGGAGAAGTACGCCGCGATGAACAGCAGCGGCGGCAGGAACACCAGCAGCACGAGGTCCGGATCCAGCTCGACGTCGGGCAGGCCCGGCACGAATCCGAGCAGGCTGCCGCCGATCACCAGCAGGATCGGATAGGGCACGTTCAGCACCCGCGCGAGCGCCGTGAGGGCCGTGACCGCGAGCAGCAGACTCAGCAGCGTGAGTTCGATGTGGTCCATCAGCGCAGCAAGAATGTCGTACCCGGCGTCGGACGCCAATGGACCGGCGGTCCAGCGTTGGCCGCTTGGCAACACGTCCGATCCCGCGCTCGCCTATCTTCCAGCGGATGCTCGGCCTCCCAGACGGTGTCACGGCCTGCCTCTTCGACCTCGACGGTGTGCTCACGCAGACCGCCAAGGTCCATGCGGCCGCGTGGAAGACGATGTTCGACGAGTTTCTGCGCGAGCGCTCCGAACGCGAGGGCGCGCCGTTCGTCCCGTTCGAGCAGGCGGACTACGACAGGTGGGTCGACGGCAAGCCGCGCGAGGCCGGCGTGCGCGACTTCCTCGCCTCACGCGAGATCGTCCTGCCCGAGGGCGAGCGCGACGACCCGCCGACGGCCGAGACCGTCAACGGCCTCGGCACGCGCAAGAACGCACTCGTGCTGAGACTGATCGCCGACGGCGGCGTCGAGGCCTACGAGGGCTCGATCAGATACCTGCACGCGGTCCGCGACGCCGGCATGAGAACCGCCGTCGTCTCCTCCTCCAACAACTGCCAGGCGGTGCTGCAGGCGGCCGGGATTGAGGACCTGCTGGAGGTCCGCGTCGACGGCCTGACCGCGCACGCGGCGGGACTGCACGGCAAGCCCGCGCCCGACACGTTCCTCGCAGGCGCCAGCCAGCTCGGCTTCGAGCCGTCGCAGGCGGTCGTGTTCGAGGACGCGCTCGCCGGGGTCGCCGCCGGGCACGCGGGCAGATTCGGATTCGTGGTCGGCGTCAACCGTGTCGGGCAGCGCGAGGCGCTGCTCGCAAACGGCGCTGACATCGTCGTCGACGACCTCTCGGAGCTGCTGTGAACATCGAACCGCACTTCACCGTCGAGCCGTGGCGCGTCAGCGAAGGTCACTTCCAGCCTGAGCTGCTGGCGCAGGCGGAGTCCGTCTTCGCGCTCTCCAACGGCCACATCGGCATGCGCGGCAACCTCGACGAGGGCGAGCCGTTCGGCCTGCCGGGCACCTATCTCGCGGGCTTCTACGAGACGCGCCCGCTGCCGTACGCCGAGGCCGGCTACGGCTACCCGGAGGACGGCCAGACGGTCGTCAACGTCACCAACGGCAAGATCATCCGCCTGCTCGTCGACGACGAGCCGTTCGACGTCCGCTATGGCACGCTCGTCAGCCACAGACGCGCGCTCGACCTCAGAGCGGGAACGCTGCAGCGAACCGTTCGCTGGCGCTCGCCGGCCGGGCGCGAGCTGGAGGTCAGATCGACGCGGCTCGTCTCGTTCGCGCAGCGCGGCGTCGCCGCGATCCGCTACGAGGTGCGCCCGCTCGACGGCGAGACGCGCATCGTCGTGCAGTCCGAGCTGGTCGCCAACGAGCCGGGCGCCGCGGTCTCCAAGGACCCGCGCGCGGCCGCCGCGCTGGCGCAGCCGCTCGTCGCCGAGATGCACGAGGACCATGAGTGCCGCGCGGTGCTCGTGCACCGCACGCGCGCCAGCGGCATCCGCATGGCCGCGGGCATGGACCACGTCGTCGACGGCCCCGACGGGACCGTGATCGAGGTCGAGAGCCACGAGGACCTCGCACGCCTCACGGTCGCGACCGAGATCGGCCGCGGCGAGAGCCTCGTGCTGACGAAGTTCATCGGCTACGGCTGGTCCAGCCGTCGTTCGCTGCCGGCCGTGCGCGACCAGGTCGACGCCGCGCTCTCGTCCGCTCGCCGCAGCGGCTGGGACGGGCTCGTGGAGGAGCAGCGCGAGTACCTCGACGAGTTCTGGGACAGCGCCGACGTCGAGATCGACGGCGACGCGGAGCTGCAGCAGGCGATCCGCTTCGCGCTCTTCCACACGCTGCAGTGCGGCGCGCGGACCGAGCGGCGCGCGATCGCGGCGAAGGGCCTGACCGGCTCCGGCTACGACGGCCATTCCTTCTGGGACAGCGAGACGTTCGTGCTGCCGGTGCTCAGCTACGTCGCGCCGACCGCCGCCGCCGACGCGCTGCGCTGGCGCCAGTCGACGCTGCCGCTCGCGCACGAGCGGGCGTTCCAGCTCGGGCTCGAGGGCGCTGCGTTCCCGTGGCGCACGATCCGCGGCCACGAGTGCTCCGCCTACTGGCCGGCCGGCACGGCCGCGTTCCACGTCGCCGCCGACATCGCCGACGCGGTCATCCGCCACGTCGACGTCACCGGCGATCTCACGTTCGAGCGCGAGACCGGGCTGCAGCTGCTGGTCGAGACCGCGCGGCTGTGGCGCTCGCTCGGCCACCACGACGTCGAAGGCGCCTTCCACATCGACGGCGTCACCGGACCCGACGAGTACACCGCGATCGTCGACGACAACGTCTACACGAACCTGATGGCGCAGCGCAATCTGCAGGGCGCCGTCGAGGCCGCCGCGCGCCATCCGCGCACGGCGGCGAGACTCGGCGTCGACGACGAGGAGATCGCCGCCTGGCGCGACGCGGCGGCCGCGATGTACGTGCCGTTCTCCGAGCGGCTCGGCGTCCACGAGCAGTCGGCGGGCTTCACCGGGCACGCCGAGTGGGACTTCGAGAACACCGCGCCGGAGCAGTACCCGCTGCTGCTCAACTTCCCCTACTTCGACCTCTACCGCAAGCAGGTCGTCAAGCAGCCGGACCTCGTGCTCGCGCTCTACAAGCGCGGCGACGCGTTCACCGACGAGCAGAAGGCGCGCAACTTCTCCTACTACGAGCGGCTGACCGTGCGCGACTCGTCGCTGTCGGCATGCGTGCAGGCGATCGTCGCGGCCGAGGTCGGCCACCTCGACCTCGCCTACGACTACTTCGGCGAGGCGGCGCTGGTCGACATCGACGACCTCGCGCACAACACGCGCGACGGGCTGCACATCGCGTCGCTGGCGGGCTCATGGTTGGCGGCCGTCGCCGGCTTCGGCGGGCTGCGCGACCACGACGGCGAGCTGACCTTCGCGCCGCGGATCCCGCACTCGCTGCAGAGGCTCGCGTTCCGCCTGATGTTCCGCGGGCGCAGGCTCCGCGTCGAGATCGTCCACGGCGAGGCGACCTACGAGCTGCGCGACGGCGAGCCGCTGACGATCGCCCACAACGGTGAGGAGCTGACGCTGGAGGTCGGCAGACCGCAGACGCGCAGCTGGTCGCCGCCGCAGGCGGGCCCGGTGCCGGTGCAGCCGCCCGGCCGCGGACCGAGCCGGCGGCGCCCGGGACGGTCGGTCGCGCCGGTCTGAGGTCAGGCCGCCAACGCGGCGCGCAGGTCCCCGACGAGGTCGGCCGGCTCCTCGATCCCGCACGAGAGGCGGATCAGGTCGGCCGGCACGGCCGCGTCGGATCCCTCGACCGACTGATGCGTCATCGCCTGCGGGACCTCGATCAGCGACTCGACGCCGCCGAGCGACTCCGCCAGCGTGAACAGCGTCGTGCGCTGCGCGATCCCGATCGCGTCGGGGTGGCGGAACGAGACCATCCCGCTGAAGCCGGGCCAGCGCACGTCGCTGACGCCGGGCGCGGTCCTCAGGAACGCCGACACCGCCGCGGCGCTCTCGGCGTGCGCCGCCATCCGCAGCGGCAGCGTGCGCAGGCCGCGGTGGACGAGGAAGCAGTCGAACGGACCGGGCACGGAGCCGACCGCGTTCTGCACGAAGCGCATGCCCTCGTAGAGCGCCTCGTCGCTCGCGATCACGGCGCCGCCGACGACGTCGGAGTGGCCGCCGAGGTACTTCGTCGTCGAGTGCACGACGGCGTCGGCGCCCAGCTCCAGCGGCCGCTGGTTGACCGGCGTCGCGAACGTGTTGTCGACGACGACGAGCGGGCGGGCACCCGCCCCCGAGCCCGCGCTCGCCGCGACCCGCTCGACCGCGCCGCGCACATCCACCACGTTCAGCAGCGGGTTCGTCGGCGTCTCGACCCAGACGATCCGCGTGCGCGGCGTGATCGCGGCGGCGAGCGCGTCGAGGTCGGTCTGGTCGACGAGCGTGTAGTCGAGCCCCCACTGCACGAGCACCTTGTCGATCAGCCGGAAGGTGCCGCCGTAGAGGTCGGACGGCAGCACGACGTGGTCGCCCGTTCTGGCGACGTGCACGAGCAGCGCGTGCGCGGCGGCGAGGCCGGAGGAGAACGCGACCGCGCGGCCGGACTCCAGCTCTCCGAGCGCCTCCTCCAGCGCGAAGCGGGTCGGGTTGGCGGAGCGCGCGTAGTCGTAGTCGCCGACGAACTCGCCGACGGCCGACTGGCGGTACGTCGAGGTCTGGTGGATCGCCGGGATCACCGAACCGTAGGTCGGATCCGGTCTGAGGCCGGCGTGAACCGCGCGCGTGCGGAACGAGGTCATCTGGCGAGCGCTTCGAGCAGATCGGTGCGGGTGAGGATCCCGGCGGGCGCGCCGTCGCGCGTGACCAGCAGCGCCTGGCGCTCGCCGGTCAGCAGCGCGACCGCGTCGCGGACCGGATCGCTCGCCGCGACGGCCGGCAGCGGCGGCTCCATCACGTCGACGATCTGCGCCGTCAGCAGCGACGGGTCGCCGACGGCGTGGGCGAGCAGGCCGCGCTCGCCGACGGATCCGACGATCGCGCTCGGGTCGGTCGCCGAGACGACCGGCAGCTGCGAGACGCCGTGCTCGTGCAGCAGCGAGACGGCGTCCTTGACCTGCTGGTGCGTGTGGACGGTCACGAGCGCGGGCGGCGCGCTCGCGCCGGCGGCCTTCGCCCGCAGCACGTCGTCGACGCGCTGCGCGGTGCCGCGGTCGAGGAAGCCGTGCTCGGTCATCCAGGTGTCGTTGAAGACCTTGCTGAGGTAGCTGCGCCCACCGTCGGGCAGGACCACCAGCACGAGCGCCTGCGGGTCGGTCAGCTCCTGCGCGACCTGGAAGGCGGCGTGCAGCGCGGTGCCCGACGAGCCGCCGGCGAGGATCCCCTCCGTCTGCGCGAGCCGGCGCGCGGCGAGGAACGAGTCTCTGTCGCTGACGGTCACGTAGCGGTCGACGACGGAGCGGTCGAAGGTCGCGGGCCAGAAGTCCTCGCCGACGCCCTCGACGAGGTACGGCCGCACCTGGTCGTCGGCGCCAGCCGAGTAGATCGAGCCTTCGGGATCGGCGCCGATCACTCTGATCTCCGGGTTGCGCGTGCGCAGGAAGCGCGCGACGCCGCTGATCGTCCCGCCCGTGCCGACGCCCGCGACGAGGTGCGTGATGCGCCCGCCGGTCTGCTCCCAGATCTCGGGGCCGGTCGACGCCTCGTGCGCGGCCGGGTTGGCGGGGTTGAAGTACTGGTTGGGCTGGAAGGCGCCGGGGATCTCCTCGGTGAGGCGATCGGCGACGCGGTAGTAGGAGCGCGGCGAGTCGGGCGGGACGTCGGTCGGCGCGATCACGACCTCGGCGCCGTACGCGCGCAGCAGGTCGATCTTCTCGCGCGACATCTTGTCCGGCATCACGGCGATCACGCGATAGCCCTTGATGCGCGCGGCGATCGCGAGTCCGGTGCCGGTGTTGCCGGAGGTCGGCTCGACGATCGTGCCGCCGGGCTGCAGGCTGCCGTCGCGCTCGGCCGCCTCGATCAGCCTGATCGCGACGCGGTCCTTGATCGACCCGCCGGGGTTGGCCGACTCGACCTTCGCGACCAGCTGCGGTGTCAGCCCCGCCCCGTAGCGCGACAGCCGCACGAGCGGCGTGCCCCCGATCGTGTCGAGGATCGAGTCGGCGATGACTGGCTGCGCGGCGGTGGCGCGGTCGGCGCTCATGGTGAGTCGACTGTAGCGGGGGCCGCGCTTCGTTTCAGGACCTTCGGCGGTCGCTCCTCATCCGGCCAGCCGCGTGAGCCGGCCCACCGCCTCCTCGATCACCTCCGGCCGCTTGCAGAAGGCGAAGCGAACGAGCGTGCGGCCGTCGGCGGGGTCGGCGTAGAAGGCGCTCGTCGGGATCGCGACGAGACCGATGCGCTGCGGCAGCTCCCGGCACCAGCTCGCCGCGTCGGTGACGCCGAGCGGGGCGGCGTCGGCGTTGACGAAGTAGGTGCCCTGCGTCGGCGAGACGGCGAAGCCGACGGCTTCGAGGCCGCTCGCGAGCCGGTCGCGGTTGGCCTGCAACTGGGCGGTGAGCGGCGCGGTGTGGCGCTCGGCCTCGGCGAGCCCGTGCGCGACGGCGTGCTGCAGCGGCGTGCCGCCGGCAAAGGTGAGGAACTGCTTCGCGGCGCGCGCAGCGGCGACCAGCTCGGGCGGCCCGCTGCACCAGCCGATCTTCCAGCCAGTCAGCGAGAACGACTTGCCGGCGCTGGAGATCGTCAGCGTCCGCTGCGCCATCCCGGGCAGCGTCGCGAGCGGGATGTGTTTCGCGCCCTCGAAGACGAGGTGCTCGTAGACCTCGTCGGTGACGGCGACCAGGTCATGCTCGACGCAGACCGCCGCGATCCCCTCCAGCTCCGCGCGCGTGAGCACGCGTCCGGTCGGGTTGTGCGGCGAGTTGAGCAGCAGCACGCGGGCTCGTCTCGCGCTTGCCGCCACCCGTCTCAGCTCGTCGAGGTCGAGCGCGAAGTCCGGTGCCCGCAGCGTCACCGGCCGCAGCACCCCGCCGGCCATCGCGACCGCCGCGCCATAGGAGTCGTACGTCGGCTCCAGCGCGATCGCCTCGTCGCCCGGTTCCAGCAGTCCCAGCATCGCCGAAGCGATCGCCTCGGTCGCCCCGAACGTGACCTGCACGCCGTCGTCAGGATCGATCTCCAGCCCGTAGCACCGTCGCTGATGCGCGACGATCGCCGCCCGCAGCGGCGGCACCCCGGCAAGCGGCGCGTACTGATTGCGCCCCTCGCGCAACGCCGCCGCGGCCGCCTCCGTCAGCTCCGCAGGCCCGTCCGTGTCCGGAAACCCCTGCCCCAGATTGATCGCCCCCGTCCGCAGCGCGAGCGCCGACATCTCGGTGAAGATCGTCGTGCCGAACGGCCGCAGCCGCCGCGCGATGGGAACGCTCATGGCGCGGGACGCTAGCGCGGCGCGGACGAGATCGATACGCCGCGCTCCTCCGCCGCGATCGTCACCAGCAGCGCGAGCGACTGCTCGGCGGCGGAGTCGGGTGGGGCGGTGTAGATCAGGAGCAGCTGGCCGGCGGTGCCGGGGACGTTGAAGGACTGGTAGGCGAGCGTCAGCTCGCCGAGCTGGGGGTGGTCGTAGGACTTGCTTCCGCCGCTCTTCTCATGCACGTCGTGCCGGGCCCAGAGGCGGCGGAACTCGTCGGACTTGAGCGACAGCTCGCCGACCAGCTCGGTGAGGCGGGGGTCGTCGAGGTCGGCGCCGACGGCGGCGCGCAGGGAGGCGACGGAGCTGGCGCAGCGTCTGGGCACGTCGACGTACTGCGCGCGGGCGCCCGCGTCGAGGAAGACGTCGCGCACGATGTTGCGGCCCGCACGGTAGCTCGGGTGCAGGGCGCTGGCGAGCGCGTTGGCGGCGAGCACGTCCATGTGACGGCTGAGGACGGTCGCGGGGGTCGGTTGGGCCGCGACCAGCCGCGCCAGCTCCGGACGCACGCGCTCGGGACGCGCGGATGCGGAACGGCGGCGGCGCGTGGTCGGCGCGGCGAGTGCGCGCAGGTGCTCGAGCGCGTCGTCGTCGAGCTGCAGCACGCGCGCGAGCGCGTCGATCACCTGCTCCGACGGATGCCTGTCGCGGCCCTGCTCCAGCCGCACGTAGTAGGCGGCACTGACGCCGGCCAGCATCGCCAGCTCCTCGCGCCGCAGACCCGGCACGCGACGGCGCCCGTACGCCGTCACCCCCGCCTGCTCCGGGGTGACCAGCTCGCGGCGTGCACGCAGGAACGCTCCGAGGCGATTGTCGTCGGGCATGCGCTCAACGATAGGCGCGGTCGCGAACGCGGTGGTGACCGTGCGACTACCACCCTTCGCAGGGACCTGGCTGGACCCGCGGATCGCGGCTTGACTGCATCGAGCTGCTTCCGGCTCCCCGACGAGAAGGACTCGCCCGATGACTCAGCAATCCCAGCAGGTGTGGTTCGTGACCGGCGTCTCGCGCGGGCTCGGCGAGGCGCTCGCACGCGAACTGCTGCGGCGCGGACACCACGTCGTCGGCACGACGCGCGACGGGTCGGCGCCGGCGTCGCTCGCCGAGAATCCGCGGACGCTTGCGGGCGGCGCACCCGGCGCCATCGCATCCGCCGACGCCGCGCCCGCCCGCTTCGACGCCGTCGCGCTCGACGTCACCGACCCCGCCCAGGCCGCGGTCGCCGTGCAGCGGGCGCACGCCGTCCACGGCCGCCTCGACGTCGTCGTCAACAACGCCGGCTACGGCCTGCTCGGCACGGTCGAGGGCGCCTCGGCCGACGAGGTCGCGCACCTGTTCGAGGTCAACTTCTTCGGCCCGCTGCGCGTGATGCAGGCGGCGCTGCCGCTGCTGCGCGAGCAGCGCGGCGGCGGTCACGTCGTCAACGTGATCTCGATCGCGGCGCTCGCGCCGGGCGCCGGCTCCGGCCTCTACGCCGCCGCGAAGGCCGCGCTGCGCGGCGTCTCGCAGGCGCTCGCGCAGGAGGCGGGACCGCTCGGGATCGGTGTCACGATCGTCGCGCCCGGCCAGTTCCGGACCGACTTCCTGTCCGACCACTCGATCCGCTCCACCGCCCGCACGCTCGACGCCTACGCGCCGACCGCCGGCGCGGTGCTCGGCAGGTTCGCGGGGATCGCGGGGACGCAGACCGGCGACCCGGCGAAGGCCGCCGTGGCGATGATCGACGCTGTGCAGTCGTCGAATCCGCCCGTCGACCTCGTGCTCGGCGCCGACGCGCTCGACCGCGCCCGCGCCGACGCCGAACGGCTGCGGCAGGACATGCGCGACTGGGAGCAGGTCTCGCGCGCGACGGCGTTCGGCGACGAAGCGGCCGCAGCCTGACGCGAACGGCGCGCGCACGCGCGGCGCCGCCGTCGCGGCGATTCAGGCGACCGTGAGCGAGAAGGCGCTGACGTCGCGCTCGCCCGGCTCGACGAGGCGCAGGCCGTTGCCCGAGACGAGTGCATCGGTCGGCGCCGTCATCGGCTCGAAGCAGACGACCGGCTCGCTCAGCGGGGCGAACACCTGCGCGGCGGCGAAGCCCTGCTCGAAGCGGAGCTCGATCCGGCGTGTGCCGTCGCCGACCGCGAAGCGCGTGCCGGGCTCGACGCCGTCGTAGGCGTCGTCGAACGCGCGGTCGCCCAGCAGGTGGACGCTCGCCGGCTCCTGCTCGGCCGCGCCGGTCGGAATCGAGCGCGCGTCGAGCTGCAGGTGACGCAACGCGGGCAGCTCGACCTGCCATCGCTCGCGTGGCGTGTCGGGCAGTCTCAGGTACGGGTGGAAGCCATACGCGACGGGGACCGGCACGTCGCCGGTCGCGGTCAGCGTCGTCGTCAGGCGCAGCGTGCGAGCGTGCAGGGCGACCTCGATCCGCAGCATGTGCGGGAACGGGAACGAGGCGAGCAGCTCGGGGTGGGCGCCGTAGTCGAACGTCGCCCCGAAGGCGGCGCCGCCGGCGTCCGCCGCTTCGCCGCCGGCCGTGCCGTCGCGTTCCACGATCCACTCCGGGCGACCGGCGAGCAACCCGTGCATCGGCAGTCCGTTCCCGTCGCGATGCAGGCCCGCCGCGCCGTCGGCGATCCGCACCTGCTGGCCGGCGACCTCGAACGCGTCGCGAGAGAGGCGATTGGCCCACGGGTGCAGCAGCGGCAGCGCCATCGTTCTCGCGTCGCGCAGGTACGTCGCGAGCCCGTGCCGCTGCCCGAGCAGCTCCTGCTCGCCGTCACGCAGCGAGACGCCGAGCATCCCGGCGCCTGGCAGGAACGTCGCCGTCAGCCCTTCCTCGGAACTCAACCGCAGCGCCTCGAACCCCTCGACCTGCGTCGTCTCGATCACGCCGCACATGCTCGCAAGCGGGCCGGCGCCACGCCAGGGGCGTTCACATCGACAGCCCGAGCGCCACCGGAGCAGCGCACGTTTGCTGCTGCTCTACCGCAGTGATCCTTCGGTCCTCGGTCGAAACCGCGTCTAGAGCGACGACGCCGCGTCCGCGAGCGGCTCGATGCGCACGCGCGTCCCGGTCGGCGCATGCAGGAACGGCTCCTCGGCCCCGCTGCGCACGAGCGCGAGCCCGTCGAACGCGAGCGCGCTCGTGACCTCGCCCGCCGGGCGACCGCCGTCGCCGCCGGCGACGAGCAGCCGATCCCCGCTCGCCAGCAGCGCGTGGTCGGAGTGGACACGGCAGAGGCGACGGTGGACCGTGCCCGAGCGCTGCTGCCGCAGCACCGTCTGCAGGCCCGGATAGAGCC
Source organism: Conexibacter sp. CPCC 206217 (assembly GCF_030646165.1). GTDB lineage: Bacteria > Actinomycetota > Thermoleophilia > Solirubrobacterales > Solirubrobacteraceae > Conexibacter. Next base: position 757,856 of record NZ_JAUTDO010000002.1, read on the forward strand.
CCTTCTCGGTCGCGACCGTCGTCGCGTCGAGCCCCAGTTCGGCCGGCAGCAGCGTCTCGCGCGCGTCCGCGCCGTAGGCGATCCGCCCGCGCTCGATCCGCAGCGCGTCCCAGCCGGCGTGGTCGAGCGGCGCCGCGCCGGCGCGTGCGAGCGCCGCTTCCAGCGCGGGCAGTCGATCGGCGCGCGCGACGAGATCGATGCCCGCCCAGGTGCGCACCGCGCGAACGGGGATGCCGGCGCAGCGGGTCGGGAGGTGCGTCAGGTCGGGAGCCGCGACCAGCGCGGCCAGCGCGGGCGTCGGATCCTCGGTGCCTGTGATCGACGCAGCGCCCAGCGCGCCCAGCGCGACCGCCGGGGCCTCGGCGCCCACGATCGGCGCAGCGGCATCGGTGCGCGGGTCGCGAACGGCGAACCGCGCCAGCTCCTCTTCGTCCCCCACCACGCTTACGAGGCATTGCGCCAGCGTCAGCTTGTGCAGCTCGACCCGCCACCCGATCCGGCCGCTCCACAGCCCGCGGAAGAGCCCTTCGAGCGCGGGGCGCTCGCAGTGCAGCAGCCAGCCGCGCTCGGTCCGCAGCGCCCGCGCGAGCGCGCGCTGCTGGCCCTTCGGCGTCAGCAGCGCCGTCGGCACGCCGTCGCCGATCGCCACCCGCGCGACGTCGGCCGACAGCAGCGCCTGCAGGAAGGCGAGCGCGTCGGGGCCGCCGACGCCGAGCTTGCCGGCCTCGGAGCGATCGATCCACGCAAGCGTCATGTCGACACTGTCGCGCTTCAAGGCGGCTTGAAGTCAAGCGCGGTCGCGCACGCTTCCAGCGGCGCGCCGACGCCTGACACCCGCCGCCCGTACGCCGCGCCGATGACCCCCTTCCCCGCAACGCTGACGACCGAGCTCTGTCAGGCGCCCGTGTCGCCAGCGCGGCCGTGCTCCCGCTCCCGCAGCCATGCGATCCGCTCGTCGAACCAGCCGCGTCGCTGCGGCCAGCCGCGCGCGAGCGCCGCACCCCAGACGAGCAGCTGCCAGCGCCGCGCGGCGACGAGCGCCCGCAGCACGTCCGCGTGCACCGGCGCGCCGTAGCCGCGGTAGGCCTGCCCGGCGGCGGCCGGATCGTGTGTGCCGAACGGCGGCAGCGCCGCATACAGGCACGCCAGATCCCACGCGCGCGGCCCGAGGAACGCGTCCTCCCAGTCGTTCCAGAGCGGTCCGCGCGCGGCGTCGTCGAGCACGTTGCGCAGGTGCGCGTCGCCGTGGATCGGCTGCAACGGCAGTCCGAGCAGCTCCACCCGTTCCCGCACACGCCTGCCGACGGCGCGCAGCAGCGCAGCTTCGTCGGCGTCGAGCGAGCCGGCATCCGCGAGCCGCTCGACGATCGCTGCAGCCTCCGTGAGCGCGCCCATGCGCGGTAGGGCGAGAGCGCGGGCCGCAGGCGCCGCCGGATCCGCCCCAGCCGCCTCAGCCGCCCCCGCCGCCTCAGCCGCCCCAGCCGCATCGACCGCCCCAGTGTCGCGCGCCGTGTCGCCGAGCACCTCATGGCACTCCCGCAACCGCCGCCCGGCCGCGTACGCGTCGAGCGGACGATCGGCCGGCGCGACGTACTCCCAGAAGCTGAGCGTGAAGCCGTCGCGGCGATGCGGGCCCGGCGGCAGCTCGGCGCTCGGGCCGACGACCGGGGCACCCGCCCGCGCGAGCGCTCCCGCGATCGCAACCTCGCGCGCCAGCGCGACGCCGTCCGGCCGCATCTCGGCCGTCCCGGTCGCCACCCGGGCGACGACCGCCGCCGGCGCCAACCGCAGCAGCAGGTTGCTGCCGTCCTTCAACACGACCGGCTCCTGTACCCGCAACCCCAGCGCGCGCGCCGTTGCGACGGCGGCGCGCGACCCGCGATCGATCGGCGTGAGGGACGTCATCGGAGTCATCCTCCCCGCTCGCCGCGCCGGCGGCTCGACACGCGAGCTCACCCGCTAGCGTTTCGCGAATGGCGAAGCGCGACTCGAACCTCGTCTGGTCCAGCAGCGACGGCGATCTGCGCAAGGCGCGCGACAGCCGATCCGCGTCGGCGCCCCAGGGCGGCGGCCGCGTGAAGGTGCGCCGCGAGACCTCCGGCCGCCGCGGCAAGACGGTCACGACGATCACCAACGTCCCCCTCAACGACGAGGGCCTGCGCGAGCTGGCCGGCCGCCTGAAGAAGCGCTGCGGCGTCGGCGGCTCCGCCAAGGACGGCGTGATCGAGCTGCAGGGCGACCACCGCGACGCCGTCATGGACGTGCTGCGCGCCGACGGCTACGACGCCGTCCTCGCCGGCGGCTGAACGTGCACATCGGTAGCGTCCGATGCTGCATAACGGTAGTGTATAGCGCTGCACAGCGGTAGCGCAGCCGCCTGCGAAGCGGTAGTCTGGAGCGATGCCCACGGACGTCTACGCCGCACGCGTCGTCGATGCTGAGCTCGACGAGCTGATGCCGGAGATCGCCGCGCTGGCGATCGAGGGCGCCAAGGGCGTCGGCAAGACGGCGACCGCTGCTCAGCGCGCGCGGACGCTGCGCGAGCTGGACGATCCAGCCCAGCGCAACCTCGCGCTCGCCGACCCGGCGCGGCTGCTTGAAGGCCCCACACCGATCCTGATCGACGAATGGCAGTACGTCCCTGAGACGTGGGACCTCGTACGCCGCGCGGTCGATCGCGGCGCGGTGCCCGGCAGCTTCCTGCTGACCGGTTCCTCGCAGCCCGACGAGCGCGGCCTGCACTCCGGTGCCGCGCGCATCGTCAGCGTGCGGATGCGACCGCTCGCCCTCGCCGAGCGCGGGCTGACGCCCAGCTCCGTCAGCTGCGCAGCGCTGCTGTCCGGTGACAGACCCGCAATCGACGGTTCCAGCCCGCTGCGCCTCGACGACTACGTGCACGAGATCGTAGCCTCTGGTTTCCCGGGCCTGCGGTCGCGCTCCAGCCGGGCGCTGCGTGCCCAACTCGACAGCTACCTGCTGCGGATCGTCGACCGCGACTTCCCGGAGCTGGGTCACAACGTGCGCGACCCGGCGGCGCTGCGCCGATGGATGACGGCGTACGCAGCCGCCTCGTCGACGACGGCGACGTTCGAGACGATCCGCGACGCTGCCACGAGCGGCCACGGCGACAAGCCGGCGAAGACGACGACGATCCCGTACCGCGACGTGCTCGAACGGCTGTGGATCGTCGACTCGGTGCAGGCGTGGCTGCCGACGCGCAACCGCATATCGCGCCTCGCGTCGCCGCCGAAGCACCAGCTCGCCGACCCCGCGCTGGCCGCACGGCTGCTCGGCGTCGATGCCGACACGCTGCTCGACGGCCGCGCCGCCGGCCCGCCGATCCCGCGCGACGACACGCTCGCCGGGACGCTGTTCGAGTCGCTCGTCACGCTCTCCCTGCGCACCTACGCCCAGGCCGCCGAAGCGTCGGTCAAGCACCTTCGCACCGCCGGCGGCGCGCGCGAGGTCGACGTGATCCTCGAGCGCGCCGACGGTCGTGTCGTCGCGTTCGAGGTGAAGCTCGCGCGCGACGCGCGCGACCACGACACGACGCACCTGAGATGGCTCGCGCGCGAGCTCGGCGACGACCTGCTCGACGCCGTCGTCGTCACGACCGGGACCGACGCGTACCGACGCAGAGACGGGATCGCCGTCGTCCCCGCGGCGCTGCTCGGGCCCTGACGTGGCATCCTCGGACGGGTCGTGCCTGACGCCGTGCCTGTCATCCGCCGTGCCGTTGCCGCCGATCTGCCGTGGGCGGCGGGGGCGCTGGCGGAGGCGTTCGCGGACTATGCGTGGACGCGCTGGGTCGTCGACGAGCGCGACCACCGTCAGCGGCTGGAGCAGCTGTACGGGATCTATCTGAAGGTCGCGCTGCAGCTCGGCCAGCTGTGGGTCAGCGACGACGCGGCGGCGGTCGCGGCGTGGACGTCGAGCCGGTCCGCTGCCGCGCAGGACGAGCTGTTCGAGCGCGACGGGCTGATCGAGCGGATCGCGCAGCTGAGCGGGGCGCGGATCGACAACGTCGCGCGCGGGATCGAGGCGCTGCTGCCGTACGCGCCCCGCGACGAGCACTGGGTCCTCGCCGCCGTCGGCGTGCTGCCGGCGCGGCAGGGCGAGGGGCTCGGCACGCGTGTGCTGGAGCCCGCCCTCGCCGACCTCGACGCGCGCGGCGAGCCGGCCGTGCTCGACACCTCCTCGGCCGCGAACGTGCGCCTCTACGAGCGGCTCGGCTTCGTCACGACCGCGGAGCTGGACATGCCCGACGGCGGGCCGCACGTGTGGCTGATGCGGCGGGAGCCGCTCACCCCGCGTCGTTGACCAGCAGCGCGATCTGGACGCGGTTGTCCAACTCGAGCTTCGCCAACAGCCGCGAGACGTGCGCCTTCACGGTCGCGACGCTCATGTGCAGCTGCGCGGCGATCTCGGCGTTCGCGCAGCCGCGGCCGACCGCGAGCGCGACCTCGTGCTCGCGCGGGCTCAGCATGGCCAGCCGCTCGCGCGCCCGCTCGGCGCGCGCCGCGGCCTCGCCGTCACCCGCTACCAGCGCGATCAGCTGCCTCGTGACGCCCGGCGACAGCATCGCCTCGCCGGCCGCGACCAGCTCGATCGCTTGGACGATCTGCGGCGGCGGCGTGTCCTTCAGCAGGAAGCCGGCGGCGCCCGCGCGCAGCGCCTGCAGGACCAGCTCGTCAGCGTCGAACGTCGTCAGCACGAGGACCTGCGGCGGCGCCGGCTGCGCACGCAGCAGCCGCGTGGCGGCGATCCCGTCGAGCTGCGGCATGCGGATGTCCATCAGCACGACGTCGGGCCGGTGACGGTCGACCGCCGCCAGCACCCCGCGGCCGTCGTCCGCCTCGCCGACGACCTCGACGCGATCCGCCGCCCCCGCCAGCATCATCCGCAGCCCCGAGCGAACGAGCGCGTCGTCGTCGACGAGCAGGACGCGGACGGGGGTCATCGCGACTCCCACGGCAACGTCGCGCGCAACACGAAATCGCCGCGCGTGTCCGGCCCGTGCTCCAGCTCCCCGCCCGCGAGCGCGACCCGCTCGGCGAGGCCGACGAGCCCGATCCCCGTCCCTGGCAGCTGCTCGCCGCGCGCGGCGGCCTCCGCGGTCGCCGCACCGACCGAGCGGCGGCTGACGACCTCGACGACCAGCGTCCCGTCGTGCGCCTCCACCAGCACCTCCACCGCCGCGGCAGGCGCGTGCTTGTGCGCGTTCGTGAGGCCCTCCTGGACGATCCGGTAGGCGGTTCGGCCGAGTACGTCGCCGACGGCGGCGCCGTCGAGTCCGCCCAGCTCGATCCTGCAGCCGACGCGCATCCCGGCCGCGCGCGAGCGCTCGACCAGCGCGGGGATCTGCACGAGCGTCGGCTGCGGCGGCTCGGGCGCACCGGCCGTGCGCGCGCCGTCGCCGAGACCGGCGCCGCCCGCGCCGGCGCTCGCCTCGCCCTCCGCCTCCTGCTCGCGCAGCACCCCGATCACCTCGCGCAGATCCTCCAGCGCCGCCCGCGCCGATGCGCGCACGACGCCCGCCGCCGCGGAGATCTCCTCCGGCGGCGCGTCGGGGCGGAACTCCAGCGCGCCGGCGTGCAGCGACAGCAGCGCGACGCGGTGGGCAAGCACGTCGTGCATCTCACGCGCGATCCGCCGCCGCTCCGCCTCGCGCGCCTGGTCGACCCGCAACCGCTGCTCCGACTCCAGCCGCACGGCGCGCTCCTGCAGCGAGCGGACCAGCTCGCGCTGCACCCGCACGAACAGCGCCCAACCGATCACCACCCCCGTGAACAGCAGGCCGAACACCAGGTCCGTGCTGTAGCGCTCCTCGGTCGGCAGCAGCAGCGGGAAGACGAACGCCGCCACCACCGCCAGCAGCGACAGCCACGCGACCCACTTCCACTCCAACCGGATCAGCGCGCCGAACAGCGCGATCGCGCCGGCGCCGGCCGGCGCCGCCGCGACGACGCCCGCCGCACCGGTCAGCAGGGCGATCGCGAGCGGGTGTCGCCGACGCCACCACAGCGCCCCACAGCAGACGACTCCGAGCGCAACGTCGAGCACCTTGCCGAGCTGGCTGTGGTCGTCCCACGTCGTCGCGAGCAACGCGGCGCCGATCCCCACCGCGAGCATGAACTGCACCACGTCGACGACCCAGTCACGCGCCGAGCGCCCCTGGTCGCCCGCGCCGCGCAGCTCGCCCGGCAGCAGCGCCCGCTGCCAGCGCGAGGGCACGAACGGCGCGGAGGCCGGCGGCGCCGCAGCGTCGGGCGGAGACTGGACCAGCTCGCTCATCGCACCCGACAGCCTACGGCGACCCAGACGCCCCGACCCCCTACCGAAGTCGATCCGAGTCTCGACCGGCGGCCGTGGCGCGCGCACGTCCGCCGCGGCGATCCTCCCGGCCATGATCGAATCCGACGGCCTCACCAAGGAGTTCGGCGGACGGACCGTCGTGCACGACATCTCGTTCCGCTGCGAGCCCGGGAGCGTGACCGGCTTCCTCGGCCCCAACGGCGCCGGCAAGACGACGACGATGCGGATGCTGTGCGGCCTGTCGCGCCCCGACGGCGGCGACGCGCGCGTGCTCGGCGGGCGCTACCGCGACCTGCCCAACCCCGGCATGCGCGTCGGGATCCTGCTCGACGCCTCCGCGCAGCACGCCGGCCGCCGCGGGCGCGAGGCGCTCGCGGTCTCGGCGCAGACGCTCGGCGTCGACGAGCGCCGCGTCGACGAGCTGCTCGTGCGCGTCGGGCTCGATCGCGCCGCCGGGCGCAAGCGTGTGCGCCAGTACTCGCTCGGGATGCGCCAGCGGCTCGGCCTCGCGCACGCGCTGCTGGGCGACCCCGAGGTGCTGATCCTCGACGAGCCGGCGAACGGCCTCGACCCGGAGGGGATGCGCTGGATGCGCGAGCTGCTGCGCGACTTCGCCGACCGCGGCGGCACCGTGCTGCTGTCCTCGCATCTGCTGCGCGAGGTCGAGGCGGTCGCCGACCGGATGGTGATCATCGGCAACGGCCGGATCGTCGCGCAGGGCACGCGCGACGAGCTGCTGTCGGATGCGGGGACGCTCGTGCGCGCGAGCGACGAGCGGATCCTGCTGGCGGCGCTGGAGGCGGCCGGACTCGCCGCCCGGCGCGGCAGCGACGGCGGCTTCGTCGTCGAGGCCGAGCCGGAGCAGGTCGGGCGGGCCGCGCTGGCCGGCGGCGTCGTGCTGACGGCGCTCGGGCCGTCGGAGGGAGCGGGTCTGGAGCAGCTGTTCTTCGACCTGACCGGTGACGGCAGCGGCGCCGCCCGCGCCGACGGCAACGCGCCGCCGGCGGCGCGGCCGCTGGAGCAGCCCGCGTTTGCGGGCGGCGCCGGCACAACCGGCGCCACCGACACGATCGAGGAGGACGTCGCATGAGTGCGACCACCGCTGGTCCCGTCCCCGCCGCGGCCCGCTCCGCGCACGCCCGTCCCGGCCTCGGTCGTCTGACCGGGGTCGAGCTGCGCAAGATGGTCGACACGCGCGCCGGCCTGTGGCTGCTGATCGCGACCGCCGCCGTGACGCTCGCGCTCGTCGCGATCGTCTGCATCGCCGGTGACCCGGTCGACCACACGTTCAGCAGAATGCTCGAGCTCGCGATCTTCCCGGTCAGCCTGCTGCTGCCGATCATCGGGATCCTGCTCGTCAGCTCCGAGTGGAACCAGCGCACGGCGCTGATCACGTTCGCGCTCGTACCGCAGCGCGGTCGCGTGCTGGTCGCGAAGCTGCTCGCCGGCATCCTGCTGTCGGTGGCCGCGACCGTGCTCTGCGTGGCGATCGCGGCGGTCGCCACCGCGGTGATGGCGCCCGACGTGCCGGACACCTGGAGCATGTCCGCCGGCCTCCTGCTGCAGGTGCTCGTCTACGTCGTGACGGCGATGGCGATGGGCGTCGGCTTCGGCGCGCTGCTGCTCGCCTCCGCCCCGGCGATCGTCCTCTACTTCGTGCTGCCGCTCGTGTGGGCGGCGCTCAGCTCGATCTCCGCGCTGCAGACCGCGGGCGAATGGCTCGACAGCACGCAGTCGCTCGCACATCTCCCGAACGAGCTGCTGAGCGCGACCGAATGGGCGCGCGCCGGCACGACCCTGCTGCTGTGGATGGTTTTCCCGCTCGTCGCCGGCTGGTGGCGGATCCGGCGGGAGGAGGTGCGGTGACACCGACCGGTGTCACCGCACCTCGTTCGGAGCCGAATGCGGTCGATCGGTATCACGCGCTCGCTGCGGCGGCGGCTTCGTAGAGCCGGCGGATCTCGGTCTCGTCGAGCGGCGGCGGGACGTGGGCGAGGTCGGCGGTGCGGCGGGCGGCGATCGCTACGACGTGCTGCAGCAGCGTTTCGTCGCGCGCGAGGAGCGCGAGGCCGTCGCCGCCGGCCTGCGCGCGCAGCAGACGCGTGAGCTGGAGGAAGTCGATCGGCAACTGGGCGTCGAGCGTGTCGAGCGGCTCCGGGCGGCGGCCATGGACGGCGATGACAGACTCGGGCAGCAGCGCGGCGTTCGCGACCGCGTGCGCGACGTCGGCCTCGCGCACGACAGTCTGCGCGAGCGCGTGGTGGAAGCCGAGCCCGCTCTGATCGACCGCCCAGCCGGCGAGCAGCGCACCGAGCGCGATCTCGTCGCGGTCGGTGTCGGTCAGGGAACCCGCGCCGCCCCACGCCCGCGCGAACCGCTGCGCGGCCTCCCGCGCGACGGCGCTGCTGAACGGAGTCGCGCGGTCGCTCGTGAGCGCTATCAGGACGTGGCCGAGCGCGTTCGCGCTGCTGGCGGCGAGGTCGGGGACGGCGTGCGACGCGCTCAGCGCGGGGTCGTTGACGACGATCGCCGGGCGCACGAACGGCGTCTCGGCGGGGGCCCCGCGCGCCCGGCGGTGTCTCGCCGTCATCTCCGCGCCGGACGCCGTCGTCGGGATCGCGGCGACCACGCGCGGCGGCGTCGATGCTGCGGCGAGCGCCTTCGTCACGTCGACCACGCGGCCGCCGCCGAGCGCGACGAGCAGCGCGTCCGCGGGGCCGAGGTCGACCTCGGCCGCCAGCAGGTCGCCGGCGATCGCGTCGACCCTGCCTGCGGGGACCTCGATCGTGCGCGGCGCGGCCGCAGCGACGTCGGGTGCGGCCGCGACCGCGCGCGGCGTGCTCAGCAGCGTGTAGCCGTCGCCGAGCAGCTCGCCCGCCTCGGCGAGAGCGCCGCGGCCGAACAAGAGCGTGCGGTCCAGCTCGCGCTGGCGGAACGCCGCGACCGACGCCGGCGCGCCCGCCGGCCGCGACGGCGCGCCGGGTTCCGCCTCGGACGCAGAATCCCGCGCCATCACCGTGCCGCCTTGTCGAGTGCCAGCGTCGTCGTGACCCAGCGCGTCGCGGCGGGGAAGTGTGCGGGGTCGATGTGGTGGGCCGCGTCGGACTCGTGGTACTCGAGCTCGATCCCGCCCGCCTCCAGCAGCGTGCGCGCGTGACGCGCGAACGTCACGTCCATCACCTGGTCGTTGCGGCCGTGTGCGACGAAGGCGCGCGTGCCGGCCTCGGCACGGCTCGCGACGTCGGGCTGCCAGCCGTCGACCGTCGGGACGAAGCCGGAGAACGCGAGGATCCCGGCCGGCGCCGGCCGCTCGCCCGAGAGCCCGAGCGCGTAGCTCATCACCGACCCCATCGAGAAGCCGCCGAAGACGGTCTGCGACGGCGCGATGCCGGTGCGCTCCCACAGCCCGTCGTGAAACGCCGCCAGCTTCGCGTACGCGGCGTGGAAGGTGTCATGGTCCGGATAGCCGACGCGCGGCACGTAGTACCAATGGCTCCCCGGCCAGCCCGGCAGCGTCAGCGGCCCACGCGGCGTGACGACGTGGAGGCGATGGTCGGGATCGAGCACGTCGCCGAACGGAAGCAGGTCGTGTTCGTCCGCGCCGCGGCCGTGGTGCAGCACCAGCAGGCCCTCCGGCGCCCCGTCGGCGGGGCGTTCGAGATACGTCAGCGCGCTCATGCCGACACCTCGCCGGCGACCTGTTCGCGGCGCTCGGCGCGCGGGTTGACGATCGGCACCAGCGACTGCTCCAGGTGGTCGCGCAGGTGCTCGTGCTGCTTGGGCAGGCGCAGCGCCTCGCCGAGCGTCTGCAGGTCCTCGTCGACGGCGAAGCCGGGCGACAGCGTCGCGATCTCGAACAGGATCCCGCGCGGCTCGCGGAAGTAGATCGCGTTGAAGTAGTCGCGGTCGCGCACGTCGGTGACGAAGCCGCCAGCCTCGCGCACGCGCGCCTGCCACTCGAGGTGGTCGTCGTCCTGCGACGCCCATGCGATGTGGTGGACCGTCCCGGCGCCCTGTTCGCCGACCTGCTGCGCCTGGTCGAAGGCCCAGTGGAAGTGGCGCTGCTCGCCGTCGAGGCGGTACTCACCGTCGCCGAGGTAGGAGAACCCGAGCACGTCGGTCAGCAGCGACTCCTCGACCTTCGCGAAGGTGCTGTAGGCGCGCGCGCCCTCGAGGCCGGTGATCGCGTGCTCCGCCGGCACGTCGGGGTGGGTCGCCTGCAGCGGCGGGTTGCCATCGTCGGCGACGACCAGCTCGAGCCCGAGCCCGTCGTAGTCCGCGAAGCGCAGCGATCCGCGCTCGCCGCGGGTGGAGCTGTAGCCGCCGTCGCGCAGGCGCTGCTCCCAGAAGTCGATCGAGGCGGCCGACGGGACCCCGAGCTGCAGCGTGTGGACCATCCCGAGGCCGGCGCGACCGCGCGCGGCGCCGGCGAACTCGAACCACGTCAGGATCGAGCCGGGCGCACCGCTCTCGTCGCCGAAGTAGAGGTGGTAGGCCTCGGGCTGGTCGAAGTTGACGGTCTTCTTGACGAGCCGCAGCCCCAGCAGGTCGGCGTAGAAAGCGACGTTCTTGTGCGCGTCGCCGGTGATCATCGTGATGTGGTGCAGCCCTTCGAGCTTCATCGCCGCTCCTCGTCGCTCTCTTCAATGTGATTGCTTGCGCAACTATATCATGTCGTTGCGCGCGCAACTACCTTCTGCCCGGCGTGCGACTTCACCGCCAGACGATAGGTCTTGCAAGCTTCTGCGCAACACCTCGCCCTAGGCGCCGTTGATGTAGGCAGTCCGTTACTCCAACAAGGGGTTAATACAGATGGTTCTCAAGCGCGCGCTCGCCGCGTCGCTGGTCGCTGCCGCGATCGCGACGACGGGGGCGACGGCGATTCCGGCCGCCGCAGACGCGAACGTCCAGGTCGGTGCGTCCGGCTGGCAGTGGGGCAACCCGCTCCCGCAGGGCAACACGCTGCGGTCCGCGTCGTTCGCCGGCAGCACCGGCTACGCCGCCGGCGACTTCGGCACGCTGCTGAAGACGACCGACGGCGGCGCGACCTGGAGCGGCCTGCCGGTCGGCACGTTCCAGGGGCTCTCGATCGTGCAGGCGGTCGACGCGGACACCGTCTTCGCGGGCGGCGGCTGCGTCGCGCGCCGCTCGACCGACGGCGGCAGATCCTTCACCGCGGTCGCGTTCACGCCGGTCGAGTCGAGCTGCCGCGCGTCGCTGCGCGCGCTCTCCTTCACCTCCGCCACGCTCGGCTACCTGCTGCTCGACGACGGCAGCGTCTTCACGACCGACGACGGCGGCACGCAGTTCGGCCAGCGCACGGCGCTGCCCGGCACCAGCGCGGCGGGCGGCGGCGCGGCGCCGACGTCGCTCGCCTTCACGGCACCGACGACCGGCGTCGCCGCGACCAACGACGGACGGATCTTCCAGACGACCGACGCGGCCGTCTCGTGGAGAGTCGTCGGCCAGTTCCCCCGCCCGGTCAGCCAACTGTGGTTCTTCGACGCCGCCCACGGCTTCGCGGTCGGCTCCGGCGGCCTCTTCCTGCGCACCGACGACGGCGGCGCGACGTGGACGCCGAGAGATCTCGGCGCGGGTGCGCTCGACTACACCGCGATCCGCTGCGCGAGCCCGCAGCTGTGCATCCTGTCGACCTCGACCGGCGCCCAGCTCGTGCGCACCGCCGACGCGGGCGACACGCCCGGCGCGGTGATCACGCCGTCCAGCGACGCGATCCTGGCGGCCGCGTTCGCCTCGCCGACGCGCGTCTCGGCGGTCGGCGCCAGCGGCGCGACCGTCCTCTCCGACGACGCCGGCACGACCTTCTCGGCGATCGGGAGACGTCTGAGCGGCAGCTACTCGTCGATCCGCCCGTCAGCCGCGCGCGGGCGCGCGTACGCGACCGGCAGCGTCGGCGCGTTCGCGAAGACGACCGACGGCGGCAGCAGCTGGACGCGCGGCAGCGTCCCGACGGCGGCCGATCTGCTCGACGTGTCGTTCCCGAGCGGCGATGTCGGCTACGCGCTCGACGATGGCGGCGGGTTGTTCCGCACCGCCAACGGCGGCACGACCTGGAAGACGCTCGGAACCGGCTCGACCTCGATCGCGAGCGCGGTGCTGGCGCCGAGCGCGGACGTCGTGCTGGCGGTCGGGCCGCGCAGCCTGCGGCGCTCGACCGACGGCGGCGAGACGTTCGTGCAGCTGAGGGACAGAGCGGTCGCGCGCAAGGGGCTGCGCGGCGCTGTCGCCGCACGCGGTGGCGCGATCGTCGTCTGGGGACCTGACGCGATCGCCCGCAGCCGCGACAGCGGCCGCACGTGGACGGCGCTGGCGAAGCCGGGCGCGACGAGAAGAGCGCGCAAGCGGCTGCTGATCCGCCAGGTCGCCTTCTCCTCGCCGACGACGGGCCTGCTGCGCGACGTCCAGGGCCGCATCTGGCGCACGACGAACGCGGGCAGAAGCTGGTCCGTGCTGACGAGCGTCGGCAGCGCCGGCGCGACCGGCATGGCGGTCGGCTCCGACCGCTCGGCGTACCTCGTGGTCGAGCGGTTCGGCAACGAGAACGGCGGCTACCTGTTGCGCACGACGGATGCCGGCGCCACCTGGCAGCCGCAGTTCGTCGTCAACGACACGATCCGCTCGGCCGGCATCGCGGCGCCGGCCGGCGGCATCGACTACCTGCTGGCGGGCACGTCGTCGCTGCTGACGAGCACGAGCGGCGGCAGCGAGGGTGAACGCTCGACGCTGACGCTCTCGACGCGCCGGCGCACGCTGACGAACCCGACGCGCGTCACGATCAGCGGCCGTCTGCGCCCGGCCGGCGCAAACGCGCGCGTGACGGTCTCCGCGCTCGCGCCGGGCGGCACGCGCTGGACCTCCCAGACGGTCGACGTCGCCGCCAACGGCGCGTTCGTCTCGAGCTGGCCCGTCGCGCGCGGCACGACCCAGTTCGTCGCCCAGTGGACCGGCAACTTCACCGCCGCCGGCGCCGGCTCCCGCGCGCTCGCGGTGACGGTGAGAGCGGCGCCGAGAAGAGGAGGCAGAAGAGGCAAGGCTCGCCGGCGCTGAGCGCGGCGGACGAGCGGGCGGGCCGTGGCACGGATGCCGCGGCCCGCTCCCGGCTCAGGCCACAGCCAGCTCGCGCGCGCGGCTCGCCGGATCCGGTGACGCCGGGCCCGGGGCGGCGCCGGGCTCGACCATCGGCACCGCCTCGCCGCCGTCCGGCAGCGCCAGCCGCACGATCTTCTTCACGACGCTGCCGAACTGCTTGTGCAGCGGGCCGCTGTTGTACGGGAGGCCGTAGCGCTCGCAGATCTCCCGCACCTCGACCGCCAGCTCGCCGTAGCGGTGCGCGGGGAGGTCGGGGAAGAGGTGGTGCTCGATCTGGTGGCTGAGGTTGCCGCTCATGATGTGGAAGAGCTGGCCGCCGGTGAGGTTGGCGGAGCCGAGCAGCTGGCGGCGGTACCACTCGCCGCGCGTCTCGCCCTCGGTCTCCTCCTCGGTGAACTCCTCGACGCCGTCGGGGAAGTGACCGCAGAAGATGATCATGAACGCCCACACGTTGCGGACGAAGTTGGCGGTCAGGTTCGCCGTCAGCGTGGTCGGGGCGTTCGGGCCGGCCAGCAGCGGGAACAGCGCGTAGTCCTTCAGCGCCTGGCGCCGGCCCTTGCGCCAGATCTGGCCTGCCATCCCGACCTTGTCGCGCCAGCCGGTCCTGCCCGCCGCGATGCGGTCCATCTCGAGGTCGTGGAACGCGACGCCCCACTGGAAGAACGACGCCAGCAGGAGCGCGTACAGCGGGTTGCCCAGGTAGTACGGATGCCAGCTCTGATCGGCCGACATCCGCAGCACGCCGTAGCCGATGTCGCGGTCCTTGCCGAGGATGTTCGTGTGCGTGTGGTGCATGTAGTTGTGCGAGTGACGCCACTGCTCCGACGGGCAGGCGCTGTCCCACTCGAAGCTCTGACCGTTGACGGCCGGATCGTTCATCCAGTCGTACTGGCCGTGCATCACGTTGTGGCCGATCTCCATGTTGTCGAGGATCTTGGAGAGCGACAGGGCGGCGGTGCCGGCGAGCCACGCGGGCGGCAGCGCGCTGAAGAAGAGCAGACCGCGACCGGCGACCTCCAGGCCGCGCTGCGCCTTGATGACGCGGCGGATGTAGCCGGCGTCGCGCTCGCCGCGGTCGGCGAGCACGCGCTCGCGGATCGCGTCCAGTTCACGGCCGAACGCGTCGAGCTGCTCCGGCGTCAAGCGTGGTGCTGTCGTCGTCATGCTCGTCGTACCCCTAGATGTCGAGCGTCACGTCGCCGACCGGGACGTTGACGCAGATCTGGATCTGCTCGTCGGGCGCCGTCGAGACGACGCCGGTGCGGACGTCGCGGACCGCCCCTTCGAGCTTGCGGCAGCTGCAGGTGTGGCAGATCCCCATGCGGCAACCGGACTGCGGCGTGAGGCCCGCGGCCTCGGCCTGGTCCAGCAGCGTGCCGCCGCTGTTGGCGGTCTGCGCGCCGCTGCGGGCGAAGCGGATCGCGCCGCTGGCGATGCCGGCGGCGCCGGGATCGGCGACCGGCGCGGGCGCGGCGAACTGCTCGACGTGCAGGCGCGTCTCGTGCCCGTCGTCGACCCACAGCTCGCGCACCGCGTCGACGAGCGCGGTCGGCCCGCAGACGTAGGCCGGCGCGACCGCCGGATCGACCCTCGCCGCGTGCACGTGGTCGCGTGAGAAGCGGCCGTCCAGCTCCGCCGCGGCGAGCGTGCCGCCGGCGCTGAAGCCGCGCAGCAGCCTCACGTTCGGATGCGCGTCGGCGAGCGCGCGCAGCTCGGCCGCGTAGGCGACGTGACGCTCGGAGCGGGCGTAGTGGAGGAAGGCGATGCGGCCGTCGTGCCCCTCGTCGCAGAGCGTGCGCAGCATCGACATCAGCGGCGTGATCCCGCTGCCGCCGCTGATCAGCAGCAGCTCGGGCGGGCGGGCGGCGGCGGGCAGCGCGAAGTCGCCGGCGGCCTGCGACAGCCCGACGACCTCGCCGGGCGCGAGCGCGGCGCGCAGGTGCGGCGAGACGCGCCCGTCCGGCCGCGCGTGGGCGGTCAGCTCGATCAGGCCGTCCGGCGCGTGCTCCGACGATGCCGGCGAGTACGGGCGCGTATGCCGCACGCCGTCGATCTCGACGCTCAGCAGCACGTGCTGGCCCGCGCGGAAGCCCTGCCAGTTCTCGTTCGGGCGCAGCGTCAGCGTGACCGCGGCCGGCGTCGGGCGGCGCACCGCGATCACCTCGGCGCGCACGTCGCGCAGCGAGAAGGCGGGCTTGACGAGCTCGACGTAACGGTCGACGCCATGCGGCGTCGTGAGCGCCTGGGCGAGCGGCGATCCGAGCAGGCGGCGCGCGAGGCGAGGACGGCGGGCTGTCGCGGTTTCAGTGAACACTTGTGCACAAGGTAGTACCCAGTTTTCCGTCTGTCCAGTCCCGTAGTAGAATTTCTGATGCCACCACATGCCGGATTCAGTGAACATCGAGACACTCAGTGTGAGGAGACTCACACGCGCCGAGCAGAAGGAGCGCACGCGCGTCGCGCTGCTGGACGCCGCGCTGCGCCTGCTGGAGCAGAAGAGCTTCAGCAGCCTCGGGCTGCGCGAGGTCGCACGCGAGGCCGGCGTCGTGCCGACCGCCTTCTACCGCCACTTCGACTCGATGGAGGAACTCGGGCTCGTCCTGATCGACGACTCGTTCCGCACCCTGCGCCAGATGATCCGCGCCGCCCGCGCCGAGCCGCAGCGGCCCGAGCACGTGATCAGACGCTCGGTCGAGATCCTCGTCACGCACATCCACGAGCACCGCCTGCACTTCCGCTTCATCGCGCGCGAGCGCTCCAGCGGCGTGCCCGTCATGCGTCAGGCGATCCGCACCGAGATCCGCCTCTTCTCCAGCGAGCTGGCGACCGACCTCGCGCGCTTCCCCTACCTCGACCGCTGGCCGACCGAGGACCTCGCCGTCGTCGCCTCGCTGATCGTCAGCACGATGGTCTCGACCGCCGAGGCGATCGTCGACCGCCCGACCGACTCACGCGAGGCCGAGGCCGAGATCGTCCACCACGCCGAGAAGCAGTTGCTGCTGATCGCGCTCGGCGTCTCGGCCTGGAGGCGGCCACGAGGTCATTGACGCGCGCCAACTCGGCGCGCATCGACCGCCAGCTCAGCAGATCTGCACCAACCTGACGTCTAGCCTGACCTCTCCCCATGCCGCGTCGGCGGTGAGCGCTTCGGCCCCGAGCCGCCGCGCGAGCGCCAGGCAGGCGCGGTCTCCGAGCGAGAGGCCGGCAGCACGCGTCAGCGGACGCAGGCGCGCGATCTCCGCGGCGTCGTCGAGCGTCACCGGTTCGACCTCGACCGCGCCTTCCAGCAGCCCTTCGGCGACGAACCCTTCCATCAGCGCGACCGGATCGCGGCCACGATCGGCGACACGGCTGAGCACCTCGGCCAGGTTCGCCGAGGAGATCGACGTGCCGCTCGCGATCGCGTCGGCGACCACGTCGGCCCCTGGCTCGCCCTGCAGGTAAGCGAGGAACGCGGACGCGTCCAGGACCGTCGCCATGAGCTACTCGGCGTCCTCGCGCGCCGCTTCGCGACGACGCTCCGCGATCAGCTCGTCGACCAGCGACGGGCCGTTCGCGGCGCCAAGGATGCCGCGATGGCGATCGGCGACCGCACGATACGGCCGCAGACGAAGCGAGCCGTCGGGCTCCGTCGTGAGCAGCATTCTGGTGCCGGGCTCGAGCCCGAGCTGACTGCGCACCGCGGCCGGCAAGACGAGGCGACCGCGATCGCCGACGGTGACATGACGCTCCGCATGGGCCATAAACCAAATGTACCACGCTGTGCAAATGTCCCACATTTGTAGCTCGTTCCCACATATCCATGCGTGCAGACACCGGCGCGCGCCGGGTCGCGCTCCCGGTACCGTGGCGTACCATGGCACAGCGAACTCGTAGGAACGGGCGGCCGGCGAGCTTGAACGGGCGCACCGCGGTCGTCACCGGAGCGGCGTCCGGGATAGGGCGCGCGCTGGCGCAGCGGCTCGCGGCGCACGGCAGCCCGGTCGCGATCTGCGACTGGGACGAGGACGGGCTGCAGGAGACCGCTGCATCGATCCCCGGGCCCGTCTTCGCGCGCAAGCTCGACGTCAGCGACCGCCAGGCGCAGCTGCAGTTCGCGGCCGCCGTGCAGGAGTGGGCGCCGGCGCCGATCGGGCTGGCGGTCAACAACGCCGGCGTGACCGTCTCGCAGACCGCCGCGGAGGCGGCCGTCGAGGACGACGAGTGGGTCGTCACCGTCAACTTCTGGGGCGTCGTGCACGGCACGCGCGCGTTCCTGCCGATCCTGCTCGCCAACGGCAGCGGCGCGATCGTCAACGTCTCCAGCGTCTTCGGCCTGATGGGCTTCCCGACGCAGAGCGCCTATTGCGCGTCGAAGTTCGCCGTGCGCGGCTACACCGAGTCGCTGCGCCACGAGCTGCGCGGCAGCGACGTGCGCGCGATCACCGTCCACCCCGGCGGGATCCGCACGAACATCGTCAGAAACGCGCGCTTCCACGTCGACGACACCGGCAACACCGACCACGAGAAGCTCGTGCAGGAGTTCGCCAAGAACGCGCGCACGTCGCCCGCGAAGGCGGCCAAGACGATCCACGCGGGCGTCGAGAACGGCAAGCAGCGGATTCTGATCGGCCCTGACGCGGTCGCGATCTCGCTCGTGACGCGGATCGCCCCGGTGCGCTACTTCGACGTGATCGAGCGCGTGATGGCCGCCGCACGGCGCTGAACGACCGCGGCGAGCGGGCTAGACTGGCCCGTCCGTGTCCGGCCCAGACACAAGCGCCGAGCGACGCGGTCGCTTGTTGCGCCTCGTCTATCTCTCGATCGCCGCGGCGCTCGTCACGATCGCGATGAAGTTCGGCGCCTGGGCTGTGACGGGCTCCGTCGGCCTGCTGTCCGACGCGGCCGAGTCGGTCGTCAATCTCGTCGCCGCGCTGTTCGCGCTCGTCGTCGTGCAGTGGTCGACGCGGCCGCCGGACGAGGAGCACACTTACGGCCACGAGAAGGCCGACTACCTGTCCGCCGGCGTCGAGGGCGCGCTGATCCTGCTCGCCGCCGTCACGATCGGCGTCTCCGCCGTCGACCGGCTGATGAACCCGAGCGAGATCTCCGATGTGGCGGTCGGCGTCGGCATCGCGATCGCCGCGTCGCTCGTCAACCTCGCCGTCGGCCAGCGGCTGATCCGCGCCGGCAGGGAGTACAGCTCGATCACGCTGGAATCCGACGGCCGCCACCTGATGACCGACGTGGTCACCTCCTGCGGCGTCGTCGTCGCGGTGATCGCGGTCGCGATCACGGGCATCGACGCGCTCGACCCGCTGATCGCGCTCGTCGTCGCGGGCAACATCCTCGTGACCGGCGTCCGACTCGTGCGCAGGTCGACCGACGGGCTGCTGGACCGCGCGCTGACGGTCCAGGAGCTTGCCCGGATCCACGCCGTGCTCGACTCGTTCGCGTCCGACGAGGTGCAGTTCCACGCGCTGCGCACGCGCCGTGCCGGCAGTCGCGCGTTCGTGTCCACGCACGTGCTGGTGCCGGGCGACTGGTCGGTGCAGCGCGGCCACGACCTCGCCGAGCAGGTCGAGGCGGCGCTGCACGACACGCTCGGCAACGTGACGGTCTTCACCCACCTCGAGCCGCTCGAGGACCCGATCTCGTTCGCCGACACCGAACTGGACCGCTGGAGCGAACCGCATCCGGCGTCCAACGGCGATGGCTGACGACCCACAGCGGGTCCCGTTCCGGCTCGATCAGGCGGCCGCGTTGCCGCCGGTCCACACGACCGGGCCGGGCCCGAAGCGGGCGACGCGGTCGTCGGGGTTGGCGAGCTTGCAGCGCGCGAGCGACAGGCAGCCGCAGCCGATGCAGTCGGTCAAGCCGTCCTTGAGCCGCTCCAGCTCCGCGATCCGCATGTCGATCCGCTCGCTCCAGCGCGACGACAGCTTCGCCCAGTCGGCGCGCTTGGGCACACGATCCTCCGGCAGCTTCGCCAGCTCCTCGCCGATCTCCTCGAGCGTCAGCCCGACGCGCTGCGCGAACACGATGAACGCGACGCGCCGGATCACCGGCCGCCCGTAGCGACGGTGACCGGACGAGTTGCGCTCGGCCCGGATCAACCCGCGCTCCTCGTAGTAGCGCAGCGCCGAGGTCGCGACCCCGCTGCGCTCCGCGACCTCGCCGATCGTGAGCGTCTCAGACATGCCGTCCAGGAGATCAAAGACCGCGCTTGACTTCAAGTGCGGTTCAAGACTCAGGCGCCCGGCAACGCCGCCCGGACCGCCGCCGCGGCCTGGGCACCCGCGGCGTCGAGCGCCTCGGTCGTGCGGGCGGCGCGGCAGAGGATGAAGGCGCCTTCCAGCAGCGAGAGGGTGGCGAGCGCGAGCGGGCGGGCGGTCGCGGGCGCGATGCCGGCGGCGGCGAAGCGGTCGGCGAGCTTGGCGAGCCAGCCCTCGAACACGTCGGCGCTGGCCTGGCGCATCGACTCCGAGCTGGAGGCCGTCTCGAGCGTGATCGTCGCGATCGGGCAGGCGTCCTGGTAACCGCTCTCGGCGAGGTGGACGCCGGCGAGCGAGAAGAACTGCTCGACGCCGCCGACGAGGTCGGGAGCGGGGTCGATCACCTCCTCGACGAGCACGCCGTAGAAGCCGCCCGCGACGCGGATCACCTGCTCTCCGAGCTGCTCCTTGCCGCCGGGAAAGTGGTGGTAGAGCGAGCCGAACGGCGCCTGCGCCGCCGCGACGATCTGCTTGACGCCCGTGCCGGTGAAGCCCTGGCGGCGAAACAGCTCAGCACTCGCAAAGACGATGCGCTCCTTTGTGGTCGGTTCGCTCGACATTCCGGGCGAGCATAGCTAACCTTCCAGCTAGAGCGATCTATCTAGTCGGGAGGAGTGTCTCGCGATGCCCGAAGTTCACCTGACGGCGGGGACGATCGAGTACGAGGACAGCGGCCCGCCCGCGGGATCCGAGTCCGCGGCGTCCGCCGCGCAGCCAGGCTCTCGCGCGGACGCTGCCGACCATCCGACCGTCGTGCTCCTGCACGGCCTGCTGATGGACGGCAGCGTCTGGCGCAACGTGGCGCCCGGCCTCGCCGAGCATGCGCGCGTGATCCGCCCGACCCTGCCGCTCGGCGGCCACCGCATCCCGATGCGACCCGACGCCGACCTGTCGCTGCCCGCGATGGTCGGGCTCGTCGCCGACTTCCTCGATGCGCTCGAGCTGCGCGACGTGGTGCTCGTCTCCAACGACTGGGGCGGCGCGCTGCTGCTCACCGCGCTCGGCCGCGACGAGCGCGTCGGCGCGCTCGTGATCACGCCAAGCGAGGCGTTCGACAACTTCCCGCCCGGGATCCCCGGCCGCCTCGCCGCGCTCGCCGGCAAGGGCGGGCCGCTCGGTGTCAAGCTCGCGCTGCAGCCGCTCGCGATCCGGCGGCTGCGCCGCTTCCCGCTGCTGTTCGGCTGGATGAGCAAACGGCCCGTCCCCAACGCGATCGCCGACGCCTGGTTCGCCGCGATCCTGCGCGATCACGCGATTCGCCGCGACGTCGCCAAGTACGCCGGCGGCCCGCTCGACAGACCCTGGACGACCGCCGCGACTGAGCGTCTGCGCGAGTTCGACCGCCCGGCGCTCGTGCTGTGGGCGCCCGAGGACAAGCTGATGCCGCGCGACCACGGCCGCCGCCTCGCCGAGCTGCTGCCGCGCGGTCGGCTCGTCGAGATCGAGGACAGCTACACGCTCGTGTCGGAAGACCAGCCGGAGCTGGTGCTGGAGCTGCTGCGGGGATTCTTGGCGGAGCTGGCGGGCGCGGGCGCCGCGAGCACGGGGGCCGCGAGCACGGCCGACTAGCCCTGCTCCACCTGCTCCCCCTCCAGCACGAAGCGGCTCATCGCGCGCAGCAGCTCGACGCTCTCCGCCGGCGCCTTGTGCGGCGCGCCGGCGTCATGGGGCGGCTGCGGGTCGTACTCGATCCCGAGCTGGATCGTCTGCGCGACCTCGGGCCCGGCGATCCGGCCGACGAGCGTCAGCGCCATGTCGATCCCGGCCGAGACGCCGGCCGCGGTGACGTACTTGCCGTCGAAGACGACCCGCTCGCCCGTCGGCTCGGCGCCGAGCTCCCGCAACCGCTCCAGCGCGAGCCAGTGCGAGGTCGCGCGGCGACCTTCGAGCAGGCCGGCCGCGGAGAGGATCAGCGAACCGGTGCAGACCGAGGCCGTCCACGTGCTCGTCGCGTCGGCGGCGCGCAGCCACGCGTGCACCGGACCTTCGTCCATCAGCGCCGTCTGCCCCGGGCCGCCGGGCACGAGCACGATGTCCGGCGCGGGCACCTCGTCGAGCGCATGAGCGGCGACCAGTTGGAGGCTGCCGGTGTCGGTCGTGAGCGGCCCCGCCTGCTCGGCGACGAAGACGACCTCCGCGCCCGGCAGGCGGCTGAGCACCTCGTAGGGCCCGATCGCGTCGAGCGCGGTGAGGCGGTCGTAGATGAGGATGGCGATCTGCACGGTGGGTCCTTTCGCTCGTCAGGGTGAGTAGCTGACCGGCCGTGGCTGAAACCGGCGCCTGTACTCCGCCGGCGCCACGCCCAGCGTGCGCACGAACGCGCGCCGCATCGTCTCCGGTGCGCCGTAGCCGCAACGGCGGGCGACCGTTTCGACGCCGTCGGCGGAGTCCTCCAGCATCCGCCGCGCCGCTTCCAGCCGCACGTCGTCGACGTAGCGGCCCGGCGTGACGCCGACCTCGGCGCGGAAGGCGCGCGCGAACTGACGCGGCGACAGGCTCGCGCGCGCCGCCAGCGCCTCGACGGACAGGTCGGCCGCCGGATGGTCGGCGATCCACTGCTGCAGCTCGCGCAGCGGCTCGCGCTCGGCGACCTGCACCGCCAGCTGGGCGCTGAACTGACTCTGCCCGCCAGGCCGGCGCAGGAAGACGACGAGGTGGCGCGCGACCATCAGCGCGACCTCGCGTCCCGCGTCCTCCTCGACGAGCGCGAGCGCCGCGTCGATCCCGGCCGTGACGCCGGCAGAGGTCATGACGTTGCCGTCGCGGACCCAGATCGGCTCCGGATCGACGGCGACCGCCGGGAACAGTCTGCCGAGCAGGTCGCAGTAGGCCCAGTGCGTCGTCGCGCGGCGGCCGTCGAGCAGGCCCGCCTGCGCGAGCAGGAACGCGCCGCTGCAGACGGAGACGATCCGCCCGGCGCACGGCGCTGCGCCCCGCAGCCACTCGACCAGGCGCGGGTCGGCGCTACGCGTCCCCTCGCCGCCCGGGACGAGCAGCGTGTCGGGTGTGCCGGCGGCGTCGAGCGCGACGTCGGGCACCAGCGTCAGACCGCTGGAGCAGCGCACCGGTCCGCCGTCGAGGCTGGCGGTCTGCACGACGTATCTGGCATCGCAGGCGTGATGCCGCGCCGCGCCGGTGAAGACCTCCATCGGACCGGTCACGTCAAGGCTCTGGACGCCGTCGAAGAGGACGACGAGCACGCGATGGATCGACATGCAGTGCATCATGGCGCCGCCGACGCATGGCAGCAATGACGTTCAGCCCACGTTTTCTGCCACGCCTGTGCCGGGCTGGCGCGGGCCGCGGCCTCGCCCGCTGTGTCGGCTAGGTGTAGTTCCTAGGCAGGTTGTTCATCCGGTCCTCCTTGGAGGCTGGTGGTTCTCGAGGCCCCA
>NZ_JAUTDO010000020.1 GCF_030646165.1 Conexibacter sp. CPCC 206217
TCAGCTGACCGCGCTGAAGACGGGCTCGGTCGACGTCACCGTCGCGGCCGACTCGATGAGAGACAGCGACGACATGTCGCCGATCACGACGACGAAGACGATCAACGTCGTCGCCTACACGGGCCCCGGCGCGAAGGCGTCGATCACCGCTCCGGTCTTCCCCGACCAGGCGGCCACGACGATCGGTGAGGGTCAGCCCGTCACCGTCGCCAACACCGGTGACGAGCCGCTCGAGCTGAAGCTCGGCAGAATCGTCGCCACCGACGGCCCGCAGGGCGACTTCGTCGTCGCCGACAACACCTGCTCCCACGTCGCGGTCGCCCCCGGCGACTCGTGCACGGTGCTGGTGCGCTTCGCCCCGTCGCGTCAGAACGCGACCTCCAGCGCGAAGCTCGTGTTCGACGCGAACACGGCCGAGCGTCGCCACACGGTCACGATCACCGCCAACTCGACCGGTCTGCCGAAGGGCGACAAGGGCGATGACGGCATCCCCGGCATCCCCGGTGAGGACGGCCCGGCCGGCATCCCCGGCCAGGACGGGAGAGACGGCGCCGACGGTGTCGACGGCAGAGACGGCGCCAACGGCGCCGACGGCAGAGACGGCGCGCAGGGCCCGCAGGGTCCGGTCGGCCCGCAGGGCGAGACCGGTCCGATCGGTCCCGTCGGCAGCAACGGCGCCGACGGCGCTCAGGGCCCGGCCGGTGCGGCCGGTGCCAAGGGTGACAAGGGCGACGC
The DNA here is from genome assembly GCF_030646165.1 of Conexibacter sp. CPCC 206217. GTDB lineage: Bacteria > Actinomycetota > Thermoleophilia > Solirubrobacterales > Solirubrobacteraceae > Conexibacter. Next base: position 736 of record NZ_JAUTDO010000020.1, read on the forward strand.
CGGTGCCAGAGGCGCCAAGGGCGACAAGGGCGCGCCCGGTCGCGACGCGATCGTCACCTGCACGATCAGAAGCAGCAGAGTCACGTGCAAGGTCACGTACTCCAGCAGAGCCGCGAAGAACGCCAAGGTCAAGAAGACGGCCAAGGCGAGCCTCGTGCGCAACGGCCGCACCTTCGCCAAGGGCAGCGTCAGCAGCCTGAAGGCGACGCGCAGAGTCGCGCGCGGCAAGTACACGCTGCAGGTCGGCAGCGGCAAGACGGCGCAGAAGTTCGCCGTCACCGTCCGCTGACAGGCAGCGACCCGCGGCACGCACCACCGCACCACCCGCCCGCCGCGCCGGCCTCGTGCCGGCGCGGCGCTGCGGCGCGAGCACCATCGCCGGTCGCGCGCCCTCTTCGCGCGGCCGGCGGCTCCCGCAGTACTCACCTTCCAGGAGACCACCTTTGCTTCCCACCACGCCGCCGTCCGCGCGCCGTCGCCTGCGCGCGACGCTCGCCGCCGGCGCCGCAATCGCGCTCGTCGCTCCCGCAGGAGCCAATGCGGCCGACCTGCTGACGCTGACGGACACGCACGAGAAGATCGGCCCCGGCATCGAGCTGCGGCACCTCGAGACGCTCGGCTCCAGCGGCTGGACCGACGCGCAGGTGCTGAGCGTCGACCTGTCGCAGAGAGCCGTTTCGACCGACCTGCTGATGGCCGACCACGTCGGGCAGGCCGCCGGCCTCACCAGCATGGCCAGATCGGCCGGCGCGATCGCCGGAGTCAACGGCGACTTCTTCGACATCGGCAACTCCGGCGCAGCGCTGCGCCCGGCCGTCAGATCCGGCAGATTGGTCAAGTCCGGTGACGACGACAACGTCGTCGGCGTCACCAACGGCCGTCTCGGCACGCTCACCTCGATCGCGCTCGAGGCGACCGCGACGTTCCCCGACGGCCCGCACGCGGTCCGCTCGTTCGACGCGCTCGGCCGGGGTGCCAACACGATCGCCGCGTACACCCCGAACTGGGGCGCCTACTCGCGCGCTCTGGCGACCGGCACCAGCAGCGACCGTGCCGAGGCGATCGTCACCGACGGCGTCGTCGTCTCGGTCGACCCGGCCGACGCCGGCGAGGGCGTCCTGCCCGCCAACACGATCGCGCTCGTCGGCCGTGAGGCCGGCGCCGCCGCGATCCGCACGCTGAGAGTCGGCGACGCGGTCGACTTCCAGTACAGAATGAACGGCGAAGGGGTCGACGACCTCAAGTTCGCGATCGGCGCCGCGCAGCGGCTGCTGCTCGACGGCGTCGTGCAGCCGCAGGGCGACCAGTCGAACGCGCCGCGCACCGCGGTCGGCTTCACCGCCGACGGCAGAACGATGATCCTCGCCGTCGCCGACGGCCGTCAGACGAGCGTCCTGGGCCCGAGACTGGCCGAGATGGGCGAGCTGATGAAGTCGCTCGGCGCCGACGACGCGGTCAACCTCGACGGCGGCGGCTCCAGCACGCTGATCGCGCGCCCGCTCGGCGCGGCCTCCCCGACGATCCGCAACACGCCGTCCGACGGCAGCGAGCGCGCGACGCCCAACGGCGTCGGCATCTTCCTGCAGCCGGGCAGCGGCGTCGCGGACCAGCTGCTGGTCAGCACCAGCGGCGACGAGGCGCGCGTCTTCCCCGGCCTGCACCGCACCTTCGCGGTCAGAGCCGCGGACGAGAACGGCGGCCCGGTCGCGCTCCCGCGCGGCGACGTGCGCTGGAGTGCGAACAAGGGCGAGGTCTCCGGCGGGCTGCTGAGGGCACCGGACGCGCCCAGAACGACGCTGACGGTGCGCTCGACGACCGACACGCTGCAGGCGACGACGACGGTCCGCGTGCTGGGCGAGCTGACGCAGCTCGACCCCTCGCGCGCCCGCCTCTCGTTCACCGACACCGACAGCGCCGCCTCGCCGCTGACGCTGACCGGCCGCGACGCCGACGGCTACGCGACGACGATCGACGCCAACGACCTCAGACTCGACTACGACCACGCGGTCGTCGCGATCGCGCCCTCCGGCAGCGGTCTGAGAGTCACGCCGGTCGGCAACGGCGCGACGGTGCTGACCGTCAGAGCCGGCGCCGAGACGGTCACGATCCCGATCACGGTCGGCTTCCAGACGCTCCCCGTCTCGGGCTTCGACACCGACGGCGTGTGGAGATTCCGTCACGACCGCTCGCCCACGGGCGGCGTCTCGCTGACCGACGACGGCCACACCGGCAAGGGCCTCAGAGTCGACTACGACTTCACCGAGGCGACGGCCACCCGCAGCGCGGGCGCGGTCCTCAACAGACAGATCACGCTGCCGGGCCAGCCGCTGCGCGTCTCCGTCTGGGTCAAGAGCGACGGCAACGGCCAGTGGCCGACGATCTCGCTGCGCGACGCCTCCAGCGCCGCCGGCAGAGTGATGGACCTGCGCGGCGACTACCTGACGAGACCGGGTTGGACGAAGGTCACGACCTCGCTGCCGACCAGCGGCGTCGTCTACCCCGTGCGGATCGACAACGTCCGTCTGATCGAGACCGCGGCGGCGAGACTGTACAGAGGCTCGTTCGTGCTCGACGACCTCGAGGTCGACGTGCCGAGCGAGATCTCGACGCCGGCCGAGCCGCCGCTGAAGGCGGACCGGCTGATCGACGCCGACGGCAGACTGCCGACCGGCGGCGACCGCTTCCAGTTCGCGACGCTCTCCGACGTCCAGTTCACCGCCGCGAACCAGGAGCTGGTGCCGGTCGCGACGGCCGCGCTGAAGCGCATCCGCGCGCAGAGACCGGACTTCGTGATCCTCAACGGCGACATCGTCGACACCGGCTTCCAGGCCGACGTCGACCTTGCGAGAACGGTCCTGACGCAAGCCGGCTGCGACCTCGTCGAGGCCGGCCAGCCGGTTCCGGCGGCGACCGCCAACACGGTCCCCTGCTACTACGTGCCGGGCAACCACGAGTCCTACGGCAGCGACAACCTGAACGCCTGGTCGGCTGACTTCGGCAGACCGTACGGCACGTTCGACCACAAGGGCACGCGCTTCGTGCTGCTGAACTCGACCCGCGGCTCGCTGCGCGGTTCGGACTTCGGCCAGCTGCCGATGCTGCAGGAGGCGCTGCAGAGCGCCAAGGCCGACCCGTCGATCCACGACGTGATGGTCTTCGCCCACCACCCGACCAACGACCCCGACCCGGCGGACGCCAGCCAGCTCGGCGACCGCATGGAGGTCGAGCTGATCGAGAGACTGCTGTCTGACTTCCGCGCCGATTCCGGCAAGGGCGTCGCGATGGTCGGCTCGCACGCGCAGATCGTCAACGTCAACCGCGTCGAAGGCGTCCCCTACGTCGTGCTGCCGTCCTCCGGCAAGTCGCCGTACGGCACGCCGGACCGCGGCGGCATGACCGGCTGGGTGCGCTGGAGCGTCGACGGCGCCGCGAACGCGGCGGGCGACTGGCTCGACGCCGACGTGCGTCCGTTCGCGCAGTCGATCGACCTGAGCGTCCCCGCGACGCTCGAGGTCGGCAGCTCGGCGCCGATCGGCGGCGAGCTGGTGCAGCCGTCGGGCGTCTCCAACGGCACGCGCCGCGTGCCGCTGCGCTACCCGATGTCGGTCCGCTGGAGCGGCTCCTCGACGCTGGCGCTCGGCGCCGGCGACGCGGCCGTCGAAGCGGCGCGCGACGCCGGCAAGGTCGCGATCCTCGACCCCGCCACGGGCGCCCTGACGGCGCTCAAGACGGGCACGGTCGCGGTCGTCGCCGAGGCCGACTCGATGAGAACGGGCGACGACATCAGCCCGATCCGCGCGCAGAAGACGATCACGGTGACGCCCTCCACGGCGCCCGGTCCGAAGGCCTGGATCAGTGCGCCGACGTTCCCGCTGCAGCCGGCTGAGACGGTCGGCCTGGGGCAGGAGCTGAGAGTCGCCAACACCGGCGACCAGCCGCTGAAGCTGACGTTCCAGCGGATCGAGACGCTCGAGGGCCCGGCCGGCGACTTCATCGTCGCCGCCGACGGCTGCACGGGCACGACGGTCGCCCCGGGCGCGTCCTGCACGCTGCTGGTGCGCTTCGCGCCGGCGCGTCCGGACGCCGTCTCGACGGCGCGCTTCGTGTTCGCCTCCAACGCCGCCGAGGCGCGCCACACGGTGACGGTCAGTGCGACCAGCACCACGGCGCAGTGGGAGAGAGGCGACCAGGGCGACCAGGGTCCGCAGGGCCCGACCGGCGACCAGGGCCCGCAGGGCGAGGCCGGCAGAGACGGCGCCGACGGCGCTGACGGCAGCAACGGCGCCGACGGCGCCAACGGCAGCGACGGCGCGACCGGCCCGGTCGGCGAGCTCGGCCCCGTCGGTCCGATCGGCGCTGACGGCGCGGGTGGTCCGGCCGGTGCCAACGGCGCGACCGGCCCGGTCGGCGTCGACGGCCCGAAGGGCGACAAGGGCGACACCGGCAACGCCGGCGCCAAGGGCGAGACCGGCGACAGAGGCCGCGATGCCACCGTCGTCTGCTCGATCAGAGGCGGCACGAGCGTGAGATGCACGATCACGTACACAGGCAGAGCCGCCTCGAAGAAGTCCGCCAAGGTCAAGAAGAACACCTCGGCGAGCCTGCGCCGCAACGGCCGCACGTACGCGCGCGGCACCGTCGGCAACCTGAAGGCGACGCGCAAGCTCGCCCGCGGTCGCTACACGCTGCGCGTCGGCAGCGGCCGCAACGCCACGCAGTTCGCGGTGACGGTCCGCCGCTAGGCAGCACCGCAGCACCTGACCACAGCAGCAACCAGCAACGCAGACCACCGCCGCGCCGGTCCCGGCGCGGCGGTGGCCGTTCAGGCCCCGCTCGCCCCGCTCCCCGGCTCAAAGGAACCCGTTGAATCCTCCGTCCCAGGCCCGGCGCTGGTCGCGCCTGCCGGCGCTGCTCGCCGCCACCGCGGCGCTTGCAGCGCTCCCCGCCGCCGCGCAGGCCGCCGACCAGCTCACGCTCGTCGACCAGACCGAGCAGCTCGGCCCCGGCCTCCAACTGCGTCACGTGAAGGCGCTCGGCGCCGCTGGCTGGACCGACTACCAGGTCCTCACCGCCGACCTCTCCAACGGCGCGATCTCGTCCGACCTGCTGTCCGGCGACGTCGTCGCCTCGCGCGCGCCGACCTCGCAGTGGGCCAACAGCGCCGGCGCCGTCGCGGCCGTCAACGGCGACTTCTACGACATCGACAACTCCAACGCCCCGACCGGCTCCGCGATCAGATCCGGCGAGTACCTGAAGTCGTCCAACTACGACGCGCGCACGCGCCCGACCGCCGGCGTCACCAACGACGGCATCGGCCAGCTCGTCGACATGACGATCGACGCGAGAGCCGTCCTCAACGGCGGCGCGCGCACGATCCGGCAGATCAACACGGCCGGCGCCGCGCCGACCGACGGGCTCGTCCTGTTCACGCCGAAGTGGGGCACGTACAGCCGCGCGCGGGCCTTCGTCAACGCCAGAGACGTCGCCGAGGTGCTGGTGCGCGACGGCAGAGCCGTCGAGGTCCATCCCGACAGCATCGGCGGCGGCCCGATTCCGGCCGACGCGTACTACCTCGCCGGCCGCGACAGATCCGCGCAGGCGATCCGCAGACTGGCCCCCGGCAATCCGGTCACGGTCAACTACGGCCTCACCGATGCCGTCGCCAGACAGCTGCGCTTCGCCGTCGGCGGCAACGCGATCCTGATCAGAGACGGCGCGATGCTGCCGAGACTCGACGCGACGGTCGACCCGCGCACGGCGATCGGCTTCAAGGACGGCGGCAGAACGATGCTGCTGCTGACGACCGACGGCCGCGACGCGACCGTCCCGGGCATGAGCTCGCAGCAGGTCTCCGACGTGCTGCTCGGGCTCGGCGCCGACTCCGCGATGAACCTCGACAGCGGCGGCTCGACGACGATGGTCGCGCGCCGCGTCGGCGACGACAGAGCGACGCTGCGCAACGATCCCTCCGACGGCAGCGAGCGCGCGGTCGCCAACAGCGTCGGCCTGTTCGTCAGACGCGGCAGCGGCGTCGCCGAGCAACTCGTCGTGACGCCCTCCGGCGACGACGCACGTGTCTTCCCCGGGCTGCACCGGACGCTGCGCGCCTCCGCTGTGGACGACAACCTCGTGCCGGTCGCGCTCGCACGCGGCGACGTGCGCTGGTCGGTCAACGAGGGCAGCGTCGACGGCGGCCTGCTGAAGGCGCCCGAGAACGTCTTCGGCCAGCTGCGCGTGCGCGCGACGACCGACACGGCGCAGGCCGATGCGACCGTCAGAGTGCTCGGCCCGCTCAGCTCCGTCGAGCTCGACAGAACGCGGCTCGCGATCCACTCGGCCGATGCGTCCGACGCGGTCGTCGTGAAGGTCACCGGTCGCGACGACGAGGGCTTCACCGCTCCCGTCGGCGCCACCGACCTCGACCTCGACTACGACGATTCCGTGATCGACGTGCGGCCCGCTGGCGACGCGCTGAAGATCGTCCCGAAGTCCGTCGGCGGCACGCTGCTGCACGTCCGCGTCGGCGATCAGGAGGCGGCGCTGCCGATCTCCGTCGGCGGCGAGACCGCGACGCAATACTCGTTCGACGACGACGGCGCGAACACGCGCTGGGTCACCAACGGCACGACCAGCGCCAGACTCGTCAACACGCCCGAGGGGCTGCAGCTGTCCTACGGCGCGTCGCGCAACATGGGCTTCAACGCCCGCAACGCCTGGGACGACGGCGTGCCGCTGCCGGGCCAGCCGCTGGCGGTCCGCATCAGAGTCCGCGCAAGCGTTCCCGTCTCGCTCACGTACGCGGTCTTCCGCGACCCGTCCAACGTCGCGGTGACGGTCTACGGGCCGGCGCTGAGAGGCGACAACCACTGGGAGACGGTCGAGTTCACGCCGCCCCCGTCGACGAGGTTCCCGGTTCGCTTCAGCTACTTCCAGGCGATCGAGACGAACACGTCGCTGCAGAGAGACGGCGTGCTGACGTTCGGCGGGATCGAGACCGACAACCCCAGCCCGGTCGAGCTGCCGGCCGAGGAGCCGCTGCGCGCCGACGCGCTCGTCTCACCGGACGGCACGCTGCAGGACGACGCCGACTTCACGTTCGCGTCGCTGTCCGACGTGCAGTTCACGTCGAGCGACCCGGAGCTGGCGAAGGTCGGGATCGCGGCGCTGAAGCGGATCCGTGCGACGCACCCGGACCTCGTCGTGCTGAACGGCGACGTCACCGATCGCGGCGAGCCGGCCGACCTGACGCTTGCGCGCCAGACACTGGAGCAGGGCGGCTGCGACCTGATCAGACTCGGCGAGCCGGTGCCGGATCCGAGCGGCGACCGCGTGCCGTGCCTCTACGTGCCCGGCAACCACGAGTCGTATGTGACCGCCGGACAGGGCACGCTCGACGCCTTCCGCGCCGAGTTCGGCAGAGCGTATGGGACGTTCGACCACAAGGGCACGCGCTTCATCCTGCTCAACAGCTCGCTCGGCACGCTGCGCGGCAGCGACTGGGCGCAGCTGCCGATGCTGCAGGAAGCGCTCGCGAGCGCCGCGCAGGACGACGCGATCGACGACGTGATGGTGTTCGCGCACCATCCGGTGCTCGATCCGAGAGACACGCACGACTCGGAGCTGGGCGACCGCACCGAGGTGCAGCTC
>NZ_JAUTDO010000021.1 GCF_030646165.1 Conexibacter sp. CPCC 206217
TGGGGCCTCGAGAACCACCAGCCTCCAAGGAGGACCGGATGAACAACCTGCCTAGGAACTACAGCTAGGCCGACTCTTCGCGCAGGCCGTCGGAGCCGTCGTCGTCGACGGCTTCGGTCACGAGCGTCGGGGTGATGCCCTTCTCGATCGTCTCCTTCGTCACGACGCACTTCTTCACGTCGCGGCGGGAGGGGAGCTCGAACTGGACCTCGAGCAGGACCTCTTCGATGATCGAGCGCAGGCCGCGGGCGCCGGTCTCGCGCTCGAGCGCCTTGTCGGCGACCGATTGGAGCGCCTCCTCGGCGAACACCAGCTCGATCCCGTCGAACTGGAAGAAGCGCTGAAACTGCTTGACGAGCGCGTTGCGCGGCTCGGTGAGGATCGTCATCAGCTCGCCTCTCGACAGCTGATGGACCGCCGACATCACCGGCAGACGGCCGATGAACTCGGGGATCAGGCCGTAGTGGACGAGATCCTCCGGCAGGCAGTCCTCGAACGTATTGCCGAGGTCCCGGTCCGCCTTGTTCTGGATCGTCGCGCCGAAGCCGACGCCCTGTGCCCCCACCCGTCGTTCGATCACCTTGTCGAGATTGGCGAACGCGCCGCCGCAGACGAACAGGATGTTCGTCGTGTCGATCGTGAGGAACTCTTGATGGGGGTGCTTCCTACCGCCCTGCGGCGGCACGGACGCGGTCGTGCCTTCGAGGATCTTCAGCAGCGCCTGCTGCACGCCCTCGCCGGAGACGTCGCGCGTGATCGACGGGTTGTCCGCCTTGCGCGCGATCTTGTCGACCTCGTCGATGTAGATGATCCCGGTCTCGGCCTTCTTGACGTCGTAGTCGGCCGCTTGGATCAGCTTCAGGAGGATGTTCTCGACGTCCTCGCCGACGTAGCCGGCCTCGGTGAGAGCGGTCGCGTCGGCGATCGCGAACGGGACGTTGAGGATCTTCGCCAGCGTCTGCGCGAGCAGCGTCTTGCCGCAGCCGGTCGGGCCGAGCAGCAGGATGTTGGACTTCTGCAGTTCGATGTCGTCGTCGTCGGACTGCATCATCTGCACGCGCTTGTAGTGGTTGTAGACAGCCACTGAGAGCGTGCGCTTGGCCGCTTCCTGACCCACGACGTACTCGTTGAGCACGTCGTAGATCTGGCGCGGCTTCGGCAGGTTCTCGAGATCGAATGTGGGCGGAGCGGTCAGCTCCTCATCGATGATCTCGTTGCAGAGATCGATGCATTCGTCGCAGATGTAGACGCCCGGCCCGGCGATCAACTTCTTCACCTGCCGCTGCGACTTTCCGCAGAAGCTGCAGAGAAGCTGTTCGTTGGAGTCTGTCGGTCGTGCCATGTCGGTCACTCCCCAGGAGTCGGCACCTGCGCGCGTTTACCTTAGTGCTGCGTGATCACGCGGTCGATGATCCCGTAGTCCTTCGCCTCTTCCGAGCTCATGAAATAGTCACGCTCGGTGTCCTTGCGGACCTCCTCGACGGGCTTATCCGCGTGGAACGCGATGATCTCGTCGAGGCGACGACGGATGTCGATGATCTCTCTGGCGTGGATCTCGATGTCCGTCGCCTGGCCCTGGAAGCTGGACGACACCTGATGGATCAGGATCTTCGCGTTCGGCAGCGCCATCCGCTTGCCTCTCGCGCCGCCCGACAGCAGCAGGGCGCCCATCGACATCGCGATGCCGACGCAGATCGTCTGCACGTCGGGCTTGATGAACTGCATCGTGTCGTAGATCGCCAGACCCGCGTACACGGAGCCGCCCGGCGAGTTGATGTAGATCGAGATGTCCTTGTCGGGATCCTCAGACTCCAGGTGCAGGAGCTGGGCCACGATCAGGTTCGCGATCTGGTCGTCGACGGGCGTGCCGAGGAAGATGATGCGCTCGTTCAGGAGACGTGAGTAGATGTCGAACGCGCGCTCTCCGCGCGACGTCTGCTCAACGACCATCGGTACCAGGGGGCTCATAGTCCTCGCTTTGTTTCGCTTCCTCGGCTCGAATCCTTCCGGGCAGAGCCGAGTCCTCTGGCGCCCGTCCGGTTGGGCGAGTCTAGCAACCGGATCAGGCCGGCTTTTCAGGTCTGCAGGAGTACGTCGCAAAGCTATGCACCGACGCGTCGCATCGGCGCACAGCAGGAACTTCGCGACTCAGTCTTCGCTGTCCGCGGCTCTTCTCGCTCTGGCTCTCGCGGCTCTTCTCGCGGGCGCTCTTCTGGCTCTCGCTCTGGCGGCTCTCGCGGGTCTTCTGGCGGCGTCCGCGTCGTCCCCATGATCGTGGTCGTGGTCGTGCGGCTCGGCGGCGACCGGGAACGGCTTCGCCTGCTCCACCATCAGGTCGAGCGCCTTCGTCGTCGCGACGTCCTCGCGCAGCGCATCGACGTTGCCGTTCTTCTTGACCCGCTCCAGCAGCTTGGCGCCGGTCGAGTTCTCGTGCGACGCGGTGTGCTCCAGCGCCTCGGCAAGGTCGTCGTCGCCCGGCTCGATCGCCTCGGCCACGACGACGGCGGCGAGCACGGCCTCGCGCTTGAGCGCCTGCTCGGCGTCGGGCTTGGCCTCCTCGAGGATCTCCTCCTCGGTTCTGCCGGACATCTGCAGGTACGCCTGCTTGTTGAGGCCGCGCTCCTGCAGCGTGCGGGCCGTCTGGTCCCACAGCTCGACCGCGCGCGCCTCGATCAGCGCCTCCGGGACCTCGACCGTCGCGTTGGCGACCGCGGCGTCGAGCACGGCCTCGCGGAACTCGCTCTCGATCGACTGCTCGTCCTGCTCGGCGATCCGTCTGCGGATGTCGTCCTTCAGCTCGTCGAGCGTGTCGAAGCCGGCCGCGTCGGAGGCGAGGTCGTCGTCGAGCTCGGGCAGCACTCTCGCGCGCACCTCCTTGACGGAGATCGCGAACTCGGCGTCTCTGGACGCGAGGTGGCTGGCGCCGTAGTCGTCCGGGAAGGTGACCTGGATCGTGCGCTCCTCACCGGCTCTCGCGCCGCTGAGCTGCTCCTCGAAGCCGGGGATCAGACGACCGCCGCCCAGCTCGATCAGCTGGTCGCGGCCCTCGCCGCCCTCGAACGGCTCGCCGTCGATCGAGCCGACGTAGTCGACGACGACGAAGTCTCTCTCGCCGGCCTCGCGCTCGACCGTCTCGAGTCTCGCGAGGTGCTCGCGCAGGTGCTCGAGCTCGTGCTCGATGCGGTGGTCATCGACGCCTTCCTCGCGGCGGCCGACCTCCAGGCCCTTGTAGTCGCCGAGCGTCGCCGTCGGGCGGACGCCGATCTCGACTGTGAAGGTGAGCGGCGCGCCCTCGGCGGGCAGGTCGCCGAGGTCGAGGCTCGGCTCGCCGACCGGGTGGATTCTGGCGGCGTCGACGGCCTGCGAGTACCAGCCGTTGATCGAGCCGCGCACGGCCTCGTCGAGCACGTACTCGCGGCCGACGCGACGCAGGACGACCTGGGCGGGGACCTTCCCCTTGCGGAAGCCCGGGACGCGCATGTCGCGGGCCAGCTGCTTCGCGGCGCGGGTGAGGCTCTTCTCCACCTCGACGGCGGGGACTTCGGCCTCGACGCGGACGCGCGACTCGGGCAGCTCGGTGACGTTGGTCTTCAGGGCTTCGGGCATGAGGTTGCGAACGATACCGTGGGTGGGTGACCTCTCGGCTGCTCGCCCGGCTCGTGACCGGACCCGTCGCGTTCCTGCTCGCCGGCACGGCGGACCTGACCGTCGGCTGGAGTCGATGGGCGCTCGCGCGCGCACGTGAGCGCGCGACGCGCGCCCGCGCGCGCTTGCCGTTCGGAACCAGGTAAGACAGGCAGTTTTCTTCTATTTTGGTGACGCCACCGAGCGACGTGGGAGGTCGTGTTGAGCGTCACCGATGAGTTGCTGCGAGCGGCCGAGGCCAACCAGGCGAGCCACGCCCATGGCGACCTCGCCGGGGCGCCGCGACGCAGAGTCGCGGTCGTCACCTGCATGGACGCGCGGATCGATCCGATCGCGCTGCTGGGCGTGGCCGCGGGCGACGTGCACGTGCTGCGCAACGCCGGCGGCATCGTCACCGACGACATGGTCCGCTCGCTCGCGGTCTCCCAGCGCAAGCACGGGACCGAGGAGATCGTGCTGATCCATCACACCGACTGCGAACTGGCGACCTTCGACGACGACGGCTTCCGCGACGAGATCCGGCGCGAGACGGGGATCAAGCCGAGCTGGTCGGCGGAGACGTTCGCGGACCTCGACGGCGACGTGCGCCAGTCGATCGCCCGCGTCGAGGCGAGCCCGTTCCTGCTGCAGGCGGCGCTGGTGCGCGGCTTCGTGCTCGACGTCGCGACCGGGCGGATGCGCGAGATCACGTAGGAGGATCAAGGATCGCTGTCGTACAGCAGCAGAGTTGCGCTGATGCGGGCGACGCCGATCCGAGCGCCGGGACGCCGACGCGCCATCCTGGCTGGCCGGCCAACTGAGCTGCGCATCGCGCTCGCCGAGCGGGCATGATCTGCGGTACTCCCGCGTTCCAAGAGGAGCCCGCTCATGAGCACGACGATCGACCCCACCGTCGCGGCCCCGCCGGAGCCGCCGCTGTCCGAGCTGCCGCCCGGGTCGCGGCTGCCTCCGCTGGCGCAGGTCGCGATGATCGCGCGCTCGCCGATCGGCAGCGCGCTGAAGCTGCACGCGCGCTACGGCGAGCCGTTCACGATGCGCGTGCCCGGCTTCGGGCCGTCGGTCGTGTTCAGCTCGCCGCAGCTGGTCAGACAGGTCGTCACCGGCCGACCCGACGTCTTCCACGCCGGCCTCGCGAACAGACCGCTCAGCGCGGTGCTCGGGCGCTGGTCGCTGCTGACGCTCGACGGCAGACCGCACCTGCAGCAGCGCAAGCTGCTGCTGCCGCCGTTCCACGGCGAGCGGCTGCGCGCCTACGGCGAGCTGATCCGCGAATTGTCCGAGCGCGAAGCCGCCATCTGGCCGCTCGACACGCCGTTCCGCGTCGACGAGCGAATGCAGCGGCTGACGCTGGAGGTGATTCTGGAGGTCGTCTTCGGGATCTCCGACGAGACGCGCAAGGACGCGCTGCGCCGGCTGCTGCCACCGCTGGTGGAATCGAGCCGCCACGTCGTCTTCTGGGGCAAGGCGGCGAACTTCGACTTCGGCCCGATACGCCTGCGCGAGACGTTCGAGCGCCGCCGCGACGCCGTCGACGAGCTGCTGCTGGCGGAGATCCACGACCGCCGCCGCGTCCCCGCCGAGTCGCTCGCCGCGCGCACCGACATCCTCTCGATGCTCGTCGGCGCGACGCACGAGGACGGCTCGCCGATGGGCGACGGCGAACTGCGCGACGAGCTGATGACGCTCGTGATGGCCGGCCACGAGACGACCGCGACCGCGCTGACGTGGGCGATCGACCTGCTGCTGCGCAACCCCGTCGTGCTGGCGCGGATGCGCGCCGCGGGGCCGGACGGCGACGACGACTACGTCAACGCGGTCTGCCAGGAGATCCTGCGGATCCGGCCGGTCGTGCCGTTCGTCGGGCGCGTGATCACCGAGCCGGTCGTGATCGGCGACCGCCAGTACCCGACCGGCGTCGGGCTGATCGCCTCGATCGGCCTGACCCACCACCGCGAGGACGTCTTCCCCTCCCCCGGCGTGTTCCGCCCCGAGCGCTTCCTCGGCGAGAGCGAGGTGCCGTCGTACGGCTGGCTTCCGTTCGGCGGCGGCGTGCGCCGCTGCATCGGCGCGAGCTTCGCCCAGTTCGAGCTGGCGACGATCCTGCGCGTGCTCGTCCGCAGCCCGGTGCGGCTGGCGAACCGCCGCCCGGAGCCGATCCGCGCGACGGGCGTGACGCTGGTGCCGGGCCGCGGGGTGAAGCTGGTGCGCGAGCGGGTGTAAGGAGCCAGGCCTCCGCGCGGCGGGCGGGCGCAGCGGGCGGGCGCGGGCGGGCGCGGGCGGGCGCGGGCGGGGGCGGGCGAAGTCGGAGGCCAA
>NZ_JAUTDO010000022.1 GCF_030646165.1 Conexibacter sp. CPCC 206217
GGGTTGTTAAAGGGGTGTGGCCCCGTCATCGGCGGATGACGGGGCCACACACATGTGCTACGGAAGAACCGGCAGCGTCCTACTCTCCCAGGCCCTTTCAGGCCAAGTACCATCGGCGCTATGAGGCTTAACTACTCTGTTCGGAATGGGAAGAGGTGTTTCCCTCACGCTATAACCACCGGAAACACTGCGAGACCAACCCCTCAGGCCGGTCTTTCAAAACTACACAGCGCCAATGAAACGAGCATCACAAAAATTATCCGTCAAGCCCTCGAACAATTAGTACCAGTCTCCTACGAGCGTTACCGCTCTTCCAGATCTGGCCTATCAACCTGGTGGTCTCCCAGGGTTCTTACCCTCTCAAGGAGGTGGGAGAGCTCATCTTGAGGCTGGCTTCCCGCTTAGATGCCTTCAGCGGTTATCCAATCCGCACGTAGCTAACCTGCGATGCCCTTGGCAGGACAACAGATACACCAGAGGTGCGTTCATCCCGGTCCTCTCGTACTAGGGACAAATCCTCTCAACTCTCCAACGCCCACGGCAGATAGGGACCGAACTGTCTCACGACGTTCTGAACCCAGCTCGCGTACCGCTTTAATGGGCGAACAGCCCAACCCTTGGGACCTACTACAGCCCCAGGATGCGACGAGCCGACATCGAGGTGCCAAACCGGGCCGTCGATGTGGACTCTTGGGCCCGATAAGCCTGTTATCCCCGGAGTACCTTTTATCCGTTGAGCGACGGCACTTCCACTTGCTACCGCCGGATCACTAAGACCTGCTTTCGCACCTGCTCGACCTGTCGGTCTCGCAGTCAAGCTCCCTTGCTGCCTTTGCACTCTACGCACGATTTCCAACCGTGCTGAGGGAACCTTTGTGCGCCTCCGTTACATTTTGGGAGGCGACCGCCCCAGTCAAACTACCCGCCTGGCACTGTTCACCGCCCGGATTCACGGCGCGGTGTTAGAAACCCAATACATCAAGGGTGGTATCTCAAGGATGGCTCCACACCAGCCGCAGCCGATGCTTCCAAGCCTCCCACCTATCCTGAGCGAAATGGATCGAATTCCAATACCAGGGTGTAGTAAAGGTTCACGGGGTCTTTCCGTCTAGCCGCGGGTACTCGGCATCTTCACCGAGACTGCAATTTCACCGAGCCCCTCGTTGAGACAGCGTCCAAGTCGTTACGCCATTCGTGCAGGTCGGAACTTACCCGACAAGGAATTTCGCTACCTTAGGACCGTTATAGTTACGGCCGCCGTTTACCGGGGCTTAGCTTCGGTGCTTCGGACCCGAAAGCCCTAACACCTCCACGTAACCTTCCGGCACCGGGCAGGCGTCAGCCCCTATACGTCGTCTTTCGACTTAGCAGAGACCTGTGTTTTTGGTAAACAGTCGCTTGGACCTATTCACTGCGGCCCCCTCGGACTCCAGCCGTACGGCCTTCACCCTACTAGGGCGCCCCTTATCCCGAAGTTACGGGGCGATTTTGCCGAGTTCCTTAACGAGGGTTATCTCGATCACCTTAGTATTCTCTACTTGCCCACCTGTGTCGGTTTTGGTACGGGCACGCGTGTTCTCCCTAGAGGATTTTCTTGGAGGCATGGCGTAAGGGACTCGCCGGCTCAAAGCCAGCTGGCATCGCACCTCAGGTTACGCAGACCCGCATTTCACTAGGCCCACCCCTACATGCTTACCCCAGGACGACCATCGCCTGGGCTCCCGTAGCCTTCCCCGTCCCCCCATCGGTCAAACGATCACGACGTGGTACAGGAATATCAACCTGTTGGCCATCGACTACGCCTTTCGGCCTCGCCTTAGGTCCCGACTAACCCTGAGCAGACGAACTTTACTCAGGAATCCTTAGGCAATCGGTGGAAGGGATTCTCACCCTTCTTTCGTTACTCATGCCGGCATTCTCACTTCCGAAGCCTCCACGACTGGGTTACCCCGCCGCTTCACTGGCATCGGAACGCTCTCCTACCGCTCAATCAGCTCAAAGAGCATCATGAACCCGCAGCTTCGGTAGCTAGCTTAAGCCCCGTTACATTATCCGCGCTCGAACACTTGACCAGTGAGCTGTTACGCACTCTTTCAAGGATGGCTGCCTCTAAGCCAACCTCCTGGTTGTCTATGCACTCGAACATCGTTTGCCACTTAGCTAGCATTTGGGGACCTTAGCTGGCGGTCTGGGCTGTTTCCCTCTTGACGCTGAAGTTTATCCCCCAGCAACTGACTCCCGGAGTACACGTAATGGTCTTCGGAGTTTGCCTGAAGTTGGTAACCTGGTAGGGCCCCGCGTCCAAACAGTGCTCTACGGCCAAAACGCAAATTTATCCGAGGCTATACCTAAATATATTTCGGAGAGAACCAGATATCACTGAGCTTGATTAGCCTTTCACTCCGACCCACAGGTCATCCGCCCAGTTTTTAACCTAGGTCGGTTCGGTCCTCCACGAGGTCTTACCCCCGCTTCAACCTGCCCATGGGTAGCTCGCTCAGTTTCGGGTCTACCGCCTACGACTAAAACGCCCTATTCGGACTCGCTTTCGCTACGGCTCCGCTCATCGCTTAACCTCGCCGCAGACGAGTAACTCGCCGGCTCGTTATGCAAAAAGCACGCGGTCACAGAACACGTCTGCTCCCACCGCTTGTAGGCACACGGTTTCAGGTACTATTTCACTCCCCTTCCGGGGTACTTTTCACCTTTCCCTCACGGTACTAGTCCGCTATCGGTCACCTAGGAGTACTTAGCCTTGGAGGGTGGTCCCCCCAGATTCAGTCCGCGTTTCACGGGCGCGGACTTACTCAGGAACATACGACAGGAGATCATGCAGTTTCGCCTACGGGACGATTGCCCTCTTTGGTGAGCCGTTCCAGGCTCTTCGACTACCACACAACTTTGTAACTCCTGCCAGGCCAATCACGACCCGGAACGCACGCCCTACAACCCCCATTACGCAACGCGTGATTGCTTACACGCAACAGGTTTGGGCTGATCCCTTTTCGCTCGCCACTACTCAGGGAGTCTCGGTTGATTTACTTTCCTCGGGGTACTGAGATGTTTCACTTCCCCCGCTTGTCCCCACCCTGACTATGTGTTCATCAGGAGGTAACGCCGCATTACCAGCGCCGGGTTTCCCCATTCGGAAATCCGCGGGTCAAAGGCTATTCAGCGCCTCACCGCGGCTTATCGCAGCCGTTCACGTCCTTCATCGACTCTAGGTGCCAAGGCATCCACCGTGTGCCCTTACTATCTTGACGGTGATCTGATCATCCAAAAAAGAAGATCGGTGATACCCGTTTCATTGGCTACTGTGCAGTTTTCAAAGACCGACAAGAGGCGCCACCCACGCCCAGCCCCGACCGCGGACCAAAGCCCAAGCAGTCGAGACCAGCCACAGGCCGGTCTCTCAAAACTCAACAGCATGCATACGCGCCCACACCCAAAAGCGTGAACGTATCTCGCACGACCAGGCTCCGGTCGACATACTAGAACCGATCAACCATCGATCGGACGCGCCCACCAATAGGACGCTCCCTAGAAAGGAGGTGATCCAGCCGCAGCTTCCGCTACGGCTACCTTGTTACGACTTCACCCCAGTCACGAGCCCCACCTTCGACGGCTCCCCCCCAAACGGGTTAGGCCACCGGCTTCGGGTGTTGCTCACTCCCGTGGTGTGACGGGCGGTGTGTACAAGGCCCGGGAACGTATTCACCGCGGCAATGCTGATCCGCGATTACTAGCAACTCCGCCTTCATGCAGGCGAGTTTCAGCCTGCAATCCGAACCGAGACGCGCTTTAAGGGATTCGCTCCACCTCACGGTATCGCAGCCCTCTGTACGCGCCAATGTAGCACGTGTGTAGCCCTGAACATAAGGGGCATGATGACTTGACGTCATCCCCACCTTCCTCCGGTTTGTCACCGGCAGTCTCGCATGAGTCCCCAACTAAATGCTGGCAACATGCGACGGGGGTTGCGCTCGTTGCGGGACTTAACCCAACATCTCACGACACGAGCTGACGACAGCCATGCACCACCTGTGAACCTGCCCCGAAGGGAAACCGTGTTTCCACAGCGATCAGGCACATGTCAAGCCCAGGTAAGGTTCTTCGCGTTGCGTCGAATTAAACCACATGCTCCGCTGCTTGTGCGGGCCCCCGTCAATTCCTTTGAGTTTTAGCCTTGCGGCCGTACTCCCCAGGCGGGGTACTTAATGCGTTAGCGTCGGCACGGAGGGAGTCGACACCCCCCACACCTAGTACCCATCGTTTACAGCGTGGACTACCAGGGTATCTAATCCTGTTTGCTCCCCACGCTTTCGCGTCTCAGCGTCAGTCACGTCCCAGCGAGCTGCCTTCGCCATTGGTGTTCCTCCTGATATCTGCGCATTTCACCGCTACACCAGGAATTCCACTCGCCTCTTCCGGACTCAAGCTCGACAGTATCCACCGGCATTCCAGGGTTGAGCCCTGGACTTTCACAGCAGACTTACCGAGCCGCCTACACGCGCTTTACGCCCAATGATTCCGGACAACGCTCGCCCCCTACGTATTACCGCGGCTGCTGGCACGTAGTTAGCCGGGGCTTCTTCTGAAGGTACCGTCACTCCGAACGTCTATTCAACGCCGAAGCCTCGTCCCAACTGAAAGGAGTTTACAATCCGAAGACCGTCTTCCTCCACGCGGCGTTGCTGCGTCACGCTTTCGCGCATTGCGCAAGATTCCCTACTGCTGCCTCCCGTAGGAGTCTGGGCCGTGTCTCAGTCCCAGTGTGGCTGATCGTCCTCTCAGACCAGCTACCCATCGAAGCCTTGGTAAGCCATTACCCCACCAACAAGCTAATGGGCCGCGGGCCCATCCTGATGCGGTTAGCCGAAGCTACCTTTCCAAACCAGCCTTAAGACCAGAAAGCACATTTGGTATTAGCCCGAGTTTCCCCGAGTTGTCCCAATCATCAGGGCAGGTTACCCACGTGTTACTCACCCGTTCGCGGCTCTGCCCCAGGGCAAGCCCTGGTTCGTCGCTCCACTTGCATGTATTAGGCACGCCGCCAGCGTTCGTCCTGAGCCAGGATCAAACTCTCCGTGAAGAACTACAT
>NZ_JAUTDO010000023.1 GCF_030646165.1 Conexibacter sp. CPCC 206217
GCCGATGTTGTAGTGGTGGCGGGTGGTGTAGAGGGTGGTGCGTTGGGCGGCGGGGCGGCCTGCGTTGTGGGCGGCTTGGATGAGTTGGTGGGGGTCCAGGCGGGTGCCGTGTTGGCTGCCGGCGAGGCGGCTGATCGATTCTTCCATGAGGGTGCCGCCGAGGTCGTTGACGCCCCAGCGCAGTGCTTCGGTGGCGGTGTCGAGTCCCATTTTGACCCAGGAGGCTTGGACGTTGGGGATCGTGTGGCCGAGCGCGAGGCGGAAGACGGCGGTGTGCTTGAGGTTGTCGTGCGGTGAGATTTCTTGGACGCCGTGGGTGCGGCCGAGGAGGGTTTGGAAGGGGATGAAGGAGAGCGGCACGAATTCGGTGATGCCGCCGGTGCGTTCTTGCAGGGTGCGGATGACGCGCATGTGCTCGGCGAGTTCCCATGGTTCTTCGATGTGGCCGAACATGACCGTTGCGGTGGAGCGCAGCCCGGCCCGATGGGATGCTTCGATCACTTCGATCCAGCGGGAGACGGGGAGTTTGTTGGGGCTGATCCGCTCGCGCACGCCGTCGTGCAGGACTTCGGCGGCGGTGCCCGGCGTGGAGCCCAGGCCGGCGTCCTTGAGCCGCGCGAAGATCTCTGAGAGGGGTTGTCCGTTGGAGATGTCCTGCATGTGCGCGATCTCCATCGGGCTGTAGGCGTGCAGGTGCAGATCCGTGCCGTGCTCAAGACCGGCGGCTTTCGCGACGCGCAGCCACCGCAGGTACTCCTCGAAGTCCCAATCCGGGTGGATGCCGGACTGGATGCACAGCTCTGTGGCGCCGTAGGCGACGGCGTCCGCGACACGGGCACGGAAGTCGGGCTCGTCGTGCTGATAGGCGTCGGGTGAGCGTCTGCCCTGCCCGAAGCCGCAGAACGCGCAGCCGACCGTGCAGACGTTGGAGATGTTGATGTTGCGGTTGACCACGAACGTGACCAGGTCCCCCACAAGCTCTCTGCGCAGCTCATCCGCCGCGACGCGGATCTGCTCGACCGCTTCCGGGCGCGTCTCGGCAAACAGCGCCGTCAGCTCCTGCTCGCCGAGCGGCTTGCCGGCGCGGCCCTTCTCGATCGCCGGGCCGACGAGATCGCGGTTGATCGCAAACGGCGCCTCCGTGCGGCCGCTGCCACGCCGCGGGATAAAGCTCCAATACTTCGCCTTCACCACATCCAACACACCTTGGGACATCCACGCAGCGTCGATGTAGCGCGGGTAGACACACAGCCGCTCCGTCAGCGCGATCCCGTCTCTCTGCAATCTCTTGCGCACCTGATGCGGACTCGGAAACGGATGCTCAGGGCTGATGTGATCCCCATTGGCCGACAGACCGCCGAGGTCGGTGGCGCCGACGGCGAGCAGCTCATCCCACCAGTCCGCCAGGTTCGGCGGGATCTGGATCCCGACCCCCGGCAACAACCGTCTCGTCTCCCGCACCAACCGCTTCATCTCCTCAACGCTGACCGGCGTCGCCCACCCCGGCAACGGCACCTCCGGGCGGCCGTCCGCCACACCCGTGCGCCAATACTCCCTCGCAGCCTCACTCGCCAACGCGCCGACGTCTCTGCCGTAATAGCGATCATGCGGCACGAAGTTCTGCAAGATCACCTCCTGCAGATGCCCATAAGTCGCATGCACCTGCGCCAACGCTTCCAGCGACGCGATCCGCTCCTCCTCGCTCTCACCGATCCCGACCAGAATCCCGCTCGTGAACGGGATCCTCAACTCCCCCGCGTCCTTGATCGTCTGCAACCGCACCAACGGATGCTTCGTCGGCGACCCCGCATGCACCGTCTGCATCAACCGCTCAGAGACCGACTCCAACATCAAACCCTGCGACGCCGTCACCTCACGCAACCGGCCCAGATCCCGCCGGTCCAACACCCCCAGATTCGTATGCGGCAACAACCCCCGCTCCAACGCCCGCTCACACGCCCACACCACATACCCCGTGAAATCCTCATGCCCATACTCCGCAAGCCGCCTCGCCACGAGCGGGTTGACCTCCGGCCGCTCACCCGTCAAGACCAACAACTCCTTGACATTACGCCGCACCGCACCCTCGATGACCCGCACCACCTCATCCGGCGAATGCAAATGCGCCCGATGCGTCGAAAACGCACAGTACTTACAAAAACACTGACACGACCGCGACAACGACAACGTCAAATTCCGACTAAAAGTGACCCGGCG
>NZ_JAUTDO010000024.1 GCF_030646165.1 Conexibacter sp. CPCC 206217
GCCGCCACCGCCAACCGCGCCACGCTCACGCTGGGCGGGCCGGTCGCGCGGCGGCTGCGCGCGCTCGGCGTGCGCGTCGAGGCGGTCGCGCCGGCGCGGCGGCGCGGGGTCGTGATCACGCTGCCGGTCCGCAACCTCGCGCCGCTCGGCAGCGACAGCGCCGTCGTCGCACTCGGCGGCGCGCTGCGGCTGCGCGCGGGCGGCCGGCGCGTCGTGCTGAGAGCGCCGCAGACGGTCGTCGGGCCGCGCTCGGAGCTGTCGGCGACCGTCGGCTCGCGGCAGGTCGTCGTGCTGCGCGTGCCGGCCGGTCGCGGCAGACGCGCGCTCGACGCGACCAGCGGCGCCGTCACGCTGACGCGCGCCCCGATGGTGCTGACGCCAGCCGGCGCGCGGCTGCTGCGGGCCGCGCTGAGACGGCCGGCGATCGCGACCGGCCGCGTCGCGACGGTGACGCTGGCCGCCGATACGACCGTCACGGGCATGCCGGGCTTCGCGTCCGTCGAGGGGCCGCCGACGCCGGGCGGCGTGACGCTCACGCCGCGCCCGGCGGGGGCCGCGTCGATCACGGCCGGCGTCGTGCGCTGGAGCCCGCGGCCGTCGTGGCTCGGGTACCTCGCGCAGGGCGGCGGGGCAAGCGGCGAGAACGGCGCGAGCTTCGCCGACGGCGCCTTCTCGTTGCCGATCTCCGGCGGCTGGTACGACCGTGCGAGCGGCAGGGCGGTCGTCGAGACCGCCGGCACGACGCACTTCCAGTTCCTCGACCACCAGATCGACGTCGCGCTGTCCGGTTGGGCCTTCGACCTCGGCACGACGCCGAAGGCGACGAGCGCGATCGACGTCGCGCTGCACGCCGTGATCCTGCCCGGCCCGTCGATCGTCGGCACGCGCCAGCCGCTGTTCTTCCTCGGTCCGCAGGGTCTCGCGCCGCAGCTGAGCGCCGACGGCGCGAGCGTCGCCTGGAACGACGTCCCGGTGACGCTGACCAACGAGGGGATCGCGCTCTACCTCGTCTACCCCTACAGAAGCGACCAGGGGCAGCTGTCGATCGCCGCCACGCTCGGCTGAGGCGGGCGTGCGCGCCGTCGTTCTCGCGCTCGCGGCGACGCTGGCGCTCGCCGCGCCGGCCGTGGCCGCCCCGGGGGTCGAGGTCACGCTCGACGGGCGCGCGCAGCTGCTCGAGCCGGCGGCGCTGCAGGCGGTCGCCGACGTGCCGCCGACGCCGTACCTGCTGCCCGGCGCGAGCGCGCCGAACACGCTCACCGGCATCTCGCTGCGGCGTCTGCTCGGCCTCGCCGGCGCGGATCCGGCGGCGGTCACCGCCGTGACGGCGAACGGCGCCGGCGAGACGGTCGCCCAGCTGCTGGCGCCCGACTTCGCCGAAGCGGCGCCGTTCGCGGAGGGCCCCGCGCTCGTCTGGGTCGACGAGGAGGGCCGCACCGCGCTGCTGCGCCCCGCCGGGCCCGGTCCGCCGGAGCTGGTCCTGTCCGCGCCGCAGGAGCCGCTGCGGCTCGCGCTCGGGGGCGGCGGCACGATCGCCGTGAGCGCGACCGCGACTCCGTCGAGCGTGCAGCCGGGCGCCGCCGTGCTGTTGCGCGCCGTCGTCGTCGGCGGCGACGCCGGCGGCACGCTCGCCTACCGCTGGAGCTTCGACGACGGCGATCGCGCGAGCGGTCGCGACGTCAGCCACCGCTATCGCGCGCCGGGCGTCTACCAGGCGTATGTCACGGTCTCCTCCAGCGGCGGCGCCGGCGGCACGTCGAAGCCGGTGCGGATCGTCGTCGGCACCCCGCGGGCTGGGGCCGGGAGCAGACCGTCGGGCGGCGCGGGCGGCGCGGGCGGCGCGGGCGGCGCGGGCGGCGCGGGAGGCGTGGGCGGCGCGGCGGGCG
>NZ_JAUTDO010000025.1 GCF_030646165.1 Conexibacter sp. CPCC 206217
TGTAGTTCCTAGGCAGGTTGTTCATCCGGTCCTCCTTGGAGGCTGGTGGTTCTCGAGGCCCCAGCTCCAAGGAGAAACCGGATGAGGTTGCACGCTAACGCGGCGCTCAGTCTGAATGGGCGCAGGCGCATGGTCGCGGCGGTGATCGAGCACGACCGGTCGGTCACGGAGGCCGCGGCAGCGGCCGGAGTGAGCGGCCGGACGTGCTCGAAATGGGTCGCGCGCTATCGGGCTGAAGGGGACGCTGGGTTGTGTGATCGCTCCAGCGCGCCCAGGCATGTCCACAACCGCACCGACCCGCGCGTTGAGCAGCTGCTGCGGTCGTTGCGGCGGCTGCGGTTCACCGCACCCGAGCTCGCGGACCTGCTCGACATGCCGTGCTCGACGATCAGCGCGATCCTCAAGCGCAACAGGATGGGCAAGCTCGGACGCCTCGGCTTGGAGCCAGCCGTCCGCTACGAACGGCAGCGGCCAGGCGAGCTGATCCACATCGACGTCAAGAAGCTCGGCCGCATCGAAGGCGGCGCCGGCAAGCGCATCACCGGCAGACACGGCCGCAACGGCCGCCCGTCACGCACCGACGCTGAGGGCCGTCGGCGCAACATCCGCGGCTGGGAAGCCGTCCACATCGCGATCGACGACGCCACACGCCTCGCCTACGCCGAGGTCCTTCCCGACGAGAAAGCGACCACCGCCGCCGGCTTCCTCCAACACGCCGTCGCGTTCTACCGACGCCACGGCATCACCGTCGAGCGGCTCATCACCGACAACGGCTCGCCCTACCGCTCAACGATCCACGCCATCACCTGCCGCACGCTCGGGATCCGCCACCTCCGCACCCGCCCCTACCGGCCCCAGACCAACGGCAAAGCCGAACGCTTCATCCGCACCCTCACCAACGGCTGGGCCTACGGCGCGATCTACGCATCAAGCCAAGAACGCACCGCAGCCCTTGACGGCTGGCTCCACCACTACAACCATCACCGCCAACACCAAGCCATCGGCCGACAAACCCCAGCCAACCGCCTAAACAACCTGCTTGGGACTTACA
>NZ_JAUTDO010000026.1 GCF_030646165.1 Conexibacter sp. CPCC 206217
TGAACGTGCAGAACTTCGTCGACGACCTGAAGGCCGGCGGCACGATCAGAGGGCTCGGCAGAAACACGATCACGCTCGCCGACGCGGGCGAGCCGCAGACGCTGCTGCTGATCGGCTCCGACCACCGCTACGGCACGGCGGGCGAGGACGCGCGCTCGGACACGATGATGCTGATCCGGATCGACCCGAAGGCGGCCGCGACGACGGTGCTGTCGATCCCGCGCGACCTGAGAGTCAGCTTCGACACGCGCAGAGGCAGCTACACCGACGCGAAGATCAACGAGACGTACACGGTCGGCGGCGAGGCGCTGACGGCAAAGGTGATCCGCAGGCTGCTCGGGATCGACATAAACCACATCGTCAACATCAACTTCAGAGGCTTCCGCGAGGCGATCGACGCGATCGGCTGCGTCTACGTCGACGTCGACCACCGCTACTACCACTCCAACCTCGGCCTGCCTTCCTCGCTGCAGTACGCCGAGATCGACATCATGCCGGGCTACCAGCTGATGTGCGGGGCCAGAGCGCTGGACTACGTGCGCTACCGCCACCTCGACAACGACCTCGTGCGCGGCGCGCGCCAGCAGGACTTCCTGCGCCAGATCCGCTCGCAGTACGACGCCAACGACTTCATCAACGACCCGCACAAGCTGACGCGCGTGATCGGCAAGCGGATGCAGACCGACAAGGACCTGCAGTCGACCTCGGCGCTGATCAAGCTCGGTCAGCTGGTCGCGTTCTCCGCCAGCAAGCCGATCCAGCAGATCGCGATCAGACCGACCTACACGACCGGCCTCGACGGCGCGTCGTTCGTCGAGGCGGGGCCGGAGGAGCTTCTGCGCGTCAGAGAGGAGTTCCTGCACCCGTCCGCGCCGCCGCCC
>NZ_JAUTDO010000027.1 GCF_030646165.1 Conexibacter sp. CPCC 206217
CTGCGCAGTCGTACCGATCCGCTCGATCTCCTGCGTCAGCTGCGTGACCTCGGAGACGATCGCGCCTCTGTCCGTCGTCGCCAGCGTGCCGTTGTCGTACTGGACCGCGAGCTCACGCACGCGCTGCAGCATCGAGTGAACCTCAGTCAGCGAACCCTCCGCCGTCTGCACGAGCGAAATGCCGTCCTGGGTGTTGCGCCGGGCCTGATCGAGGCCGCCGATCTGACCACGCAGCTTCTCCGAGATGGCGAGGCCGGCTGCGTCGTCGGCGGCACGGTTGATGCGGAAGCCGGACGAGAGTCGCTCCATCGACTTCGCGAGCTTGTTGCTGGTGCCCTCGAGGTTCCGGTGGGCGTTGAACGCTTCCACGTTCGTGTTGATGCGAAGGGACATAGGGGGCCTAACTCCTTGTCATGTGTCCCGGACGACTCCATGTCGCCCTGTTCGCCCCGGTGATCGGCAGGTCGCCTGCGCATTTGATCTGTTCGAACGCGCGCTGGACGGATGTGGGGTGAAGAATAAAGAGAGGCGAGCAGCCTGAGCCGCTCGCCTCTCCTGGTCGGTCCCTCGATGGAGCCGATTATGTCGCCCCGGATATGTGGGGGCGAATTTGTGGCGCCCCTTGCGGAGCGAAGACGCGTGTGTCCTAGCGCAGGAGCGAGAGGACGGCCTGCGGCGCCTGCTGCGCCTGCGCGAGCATGCTCGTGCC
>NZ_JAUTDO010000028.1 GCF_030646165.1 Conexibacter sp. CPCC 206217
CCGGTGCTCGATCCGAGAGACACGCACGACTCGGAGCTGGGCGACCGCACCGAGGTGCAGCTCGTGCAGAAGCTGCTGTCCGACTTCCGTGAGGAGAGCGGCAAGGGCGTCGCGATGGTCGGCTCGCACGCGCAGATCATGAACGTGCACCGTGAGGAGGGCGTCCCGTACGTCGTCCTGCCGTCGTCGGGCAAGGCGCCGTACGGCACTCCGGACCGCGGCGGCATCACCGGCTGGGTGCGCTGGGGCGTCGACAGCGACGCGAACGCGGCCGAGGACTGGCTGCAGCTCGACGTGCACCCGTTCGCGCAGTCGATCGACCTGCAGGTCCCGGAGTCGCTGGAGGTCGGTGCGAGCGCGCCGCTCGGCGGCACGCTCGTGCAGCCGACGGGCGTCTCCAACGGGTCGCGCACGGTGCCGTTGCGCTACCCGGTCTCGCTGCGCTGGTCCGGCAGCGACACGCTGGCGATCGGCAGCGGCGACGACGCGATCGACGCCGCCCGCGAGCAGGACAAGACCGCGATCCTCGACCCGGAGACGGGTCAGCTGACCGCGCTGAAGACGGGCTCGGTCGACGTCACCGTCGCGGCCGACTCGATGAGAGA
>NZ_JAUTDO010000003.1 GCF_030646165.1 Conexibacter sp. CPCC 206217
CCGTAGCACATGTGTGTGGCCCCGTCATCCGCCGATGACGGGGCCACACCCCTTTAACAACCCACACCACGCCGCAACCACCAAGCCAGAACTCGACCCACACGCCAGGCAGAGCGGGGCTAGCGAGCGGTGCGTTCGCCGGCGCGGAGCGCCGGGTGGCGTTGCGGGAGCGGAGAGCTGCACGGTTGGGTCGCGCGATCGACGGTGCCCGGGCGACGCCGGCGCTCGATGCGGGCGGGGCGGCGGTGCGGGTACGTCTGCTCCTGCGTCGGCTCGAGTTCGAACAGCGGCTCGGTGAGCCAGTCGCGGTCGCTCGCCGCGGCCGCCTCGTGGTCGACGGGACGGAGCATCGCCTCGGCGAGATCCATCAGCGCCGCGCCGATCAGCCTGGGTACACGAGAAGAGAACATGTGTTCGGTAAGGTAGCCACCTTCTCGGATGGAACCGCACTGCATCCGCTCCAGATGCGAAGAGATCGCAGAATGCGCCGTCTTTACGGGTGAAAGCGACGCATCGGCTGCAATGAAAGTTGCAGCGAGGGTCTGCCGACACGAAAGCATGTTCGTGTCGGCGACCGGGATCCGCGAGGGGCGGCGGCTCGCGCCGGAGGACCGAAGGATTGCGACTGCAGAGTAGTAGTAATCCTTCGGTCCTCGCGCTGCCGGGCCCCGGCGCGGTGCTGCGGGCCCGGCGCGGTGGGCCTGGCCGAAACTGCGGGTCAGTTGGACCCGAGCGTGGACCAGACCTCGATCTTGGTCCGGACCCGGTCGATCACTGCGTCGGTGAACTCGGTCGTGCCGGCGTGGCCGCCGAGGTCCGGCGTCTTGACGCCGGTCGCGGTCGCCTCGAGCACCGACTCGTAGATCGCGCGCGAGGCGCGCTCGGCGCCGGGGTGGTCGCGCTCGGCGGCGTGGCGCAGGACGGCGCCGGTCGCCAGCAGCATCGCCATCGGGTTCGCGACGTCCTTGCCTCTCAGCGCGGGCGCGGTGCCGTGGGGCGCCTCGACCATCGCGACCTTCGTCTGGTACTGGTCGTCGAACGACAGCAGCACCGACTCGGCGCCGGCGATCGAGCCGAACATCGGCAGCACGAGATCGGAGAGGCAGTCGCCGTCGCGGTTGAGCGCGGGGACGACGAGCGGCTGGTCGGCCGCGCCGCTGACGAGCCCGGCGTACGTCGCGTCGATCAGGACCGGCTCGTAGGCGACGTCGGCGTGGCGCAGGGCCGCGGCGTCCATCTCCTCCTTGAGCATCCCTTCGTAGATCGGGGAGACGGTCCACTTCGGGCCGCCGTAGACGCGCGCCTGCATCGCACGCGCGGCGCGGAAGGCGTACTCGGAGACGGCGCGACAGGTCGAGCGCGTGACGTGCTCGGTGCGGTAGGCGACCTCGTCGGCGGCGCCGGCGTCGCCCTCGCGCCATTGCTTCGCGCCGTAGGCGTCCTCGATCGCCATCCGCACGATCGAGATCGGGTAGTGGACGCCGGCGATCGGCGTCACGCCCGGGATCCGGCGGCCGGTGCGGATGATCACCTTGCCGTCGACCTCCTCGCGGAGGATCCGGTTCGGCGAGCCGACGTCGTCGGCGCCCTCGGGCGTGATCGTCGCGGCCTTGATGCCGAAGCCGGACTTGCGCATCGCGATCGCGGCTTCGTGCACGACGCCGTTCTGGGTCGCGCGGCGATTTGCGAGCGAGAGGTCGAAATGCTCGAGTTCAAGCGCCAGACCCGTCACCTCGGGGTCGAGCACGCGAACGGCCTGGTCGAGCAGTTCCTGACCCGTCTCGTCGCCTTCGAGGATGGTGATCTTCAGCGGCTCGGACATGCGCCGGACGATAGCCGAGGAGATCGCCCCGGATACCTGTGGCGCGGCCCGGCGCTAGGGTCTCGCGCGTGACCGATGTGAGATGCAGCTGGTGTGGCGCCGCGATCGAGCCGGATGACGGCTACCGCGCGGCCGAGCAGGCGGGAGAGCGGCTCGCCGCCTTCTGCCGGCTGGAGCACGTCGTGCCGTGGGCGATCCAGGGACCGCACTGGGGCGCCGGCACGCTGACGCCGCAGCCGCGCGAGGAGCCCGCGCTGAGAGCGTGCGCCCACTGCGGCGAACCGCTCGACGACACGCGTGTGCTGCTCGTCCGCCATCGCGGCGAGTACCGCATTGCCGACGCCTTCTGCACGACCGACCACCTGCGCGCCTGGGCGACCGCGGGCGGCCGTTGGCAGTGAGCGGCTAGACCGCCTCCCGCCGCGTCTGCTCGACCGGAGGCTCATAGGCGGGATACAGCGTCCCGCGCAGGGCGATCGAGATCAGCGCTCCGATCACCGGGCCGATGCACGCGAGCGCGATGCCCCAGCGCGCGTTGGTCGCCTCGACGATGATGCCCGCGAGCGCGGCGCCGGCGGCGGCGCCCGCGACGTTGGCGGTCATCATCCAGGTGGTCGCCTCGGTCGTCGTGCCGGGCGGGGCGACGTGGTCGATCAGCAGGTAGGCGGCTGCGGCCGACGGTGCCAGCGCGAGCCCGGCGATCACCGCCATCACGCCCATCAGCGGGATCGAGTTGGCGATCAGCAGCGGCAGCGTCGTCAGCGCGAGCACGACGTGCAGGACGATGAAGCGCGAGACGACCGGGCTCGACCACTGCCGCGCGCCGTACCAGACACCGCCGAGCACGCTGCCGACCGCCATCAGCGACAACAGGATCCCCGCCAGCTCAGCCTCCTGGCCATGCTCGACCGCGAACGCCGGCAGCGCGACCTCCAGCGCGCCGAACGAGATCCCCGTCGGCACGATCGCGAGCATCATCGTGCGCATGCCGGGGGAGCCGAGCGCGCCCGCGCGCGTGCGCTCGTACGGCGGGCTTCTCCACGAGCGCGCCAGCGGGGCGGTCGCGAACCAGAGCGTGCCGGTCAGGCTCAGCGCGATCGCGACGATCAGCGCGACGGGCGTCGAGCTTATGGCGATCAGCACCGTCGTGATGACCGGCCCGACGATGAAGAACGCCTCCGCGACGATGCCCTCGAACGTGTAGGCGGTGTTGCGCGCGTCGGCGTCGTGCTCGAACACCTGCGCCCAGACGGAACGCATGCAGGCGCCCAGTGGCGGCAGCGCGGCGCCGCCGACGAACGCGAACAGGCACAGCGCCCACGTCGGCGAATCGTTGCGCGCGCAGGTGATCACGCCGATCACCGCGAGCGCGTTGGCGAGCGTCGAGGGGATCAGCACCGGCGCTTGGCCGAAGCGGTCGACGAGTCGGCCCTGGATCGGCGCGAGGAAGCCGGCGCCGATCGCCCATGCGGCGCTGGCCGCGCCCGCCTGGGCGAACGAGCCGGTCTCGGCGCGCACCAGCAGCACGATCGCGAGCGAGAAGATGCCGATCGGGATCCGGCCGATCAGCAGCGAGACGATCAGCCGCGCAGTCCCGGGGGGCTGCAGCAGGACCCGGTAGGCGTCGAGCATCAGGCGGTCGGGTCGGGATCGCGCGGCGGAAGCAGCGTGTCGGACTGCTCGGCGAGCGCGGCGATCACGAAGGCGACGTGCTCGTCGAAGTCGACGCCGAGGGCGGCTGCGCCGCTGCGCAGCTGGTCGCGGTCGACGGCGGCGGCGAAGCTCGCCGTCTTCATCTTCTTCTTGACCGACTTCGGCGTCATGCCCTGAAGGCCCTCGGGTCGTACGTATGCGCACGCGAGGACGAACCCGCTCAGCTCGTCGACGGCGTACAACGCGCGCTCCAGCTGCGAATCGCGCGTCAGTCCCATTTCGTCCGCGTGCGATCCGATTGCTCGAATGATCTCATCCGGATAGCCGCGGCGCTCCAGCTCCCGCATCGCGATCCGCGGATGGCCGTCCTCCAGCGACGGGAACCGCTCGTAGTCCAGATCGTGAAGCAGCCCGGTGATGCCCCACAATTCTTCGTCCTCGCCGAAATGGCGCGCGTACGCTCGCATGGCGGCTTCGACGGCGAGCACGTGACGGCGCAGGGAATCGGACTCGGTCCACTCGCAAAAGAGGGTCCAGGCCATGTCGCGCGAAATCCCCCCTGGCATGGCTGTTACCCTAGCTCAGCGTTCCGGCTCCGACCCCATCTCCGTGACCGATCTGCGGGGCCGACGCCATCCCCCTCTTATGGAGAAGTTCGTCATACAAGGCGGCGTGCCGCTTTCCGGTACGTTCACGCCCGCGGGCAACAAGAACGGCGCTTTGCCGATCCTTGCCGCCACCCTCCTGACCGACGACGAGGTCGTGCTGCGCAACGTGCCGCGCATCAGCGACGTGCAGTCGCAGATCGAGCTGCTCGCGGATCTCGGCGCGAAGGCCGACTGGATCGGCGACAACGACGTCGCGATACGCGCTGACGGGGTCACCAAGACCGACCTCGACCGCAGCCTGTCCGAGCGCATCCGCGCGTCGTTCCTGCTCGCCGGTCCGCTGCTCGCCCGTTACGGCCGCGCGCTGATGCCGCCGCCGGGCGGCGACGTGATCGGCCGCCGCCGCCTCGATCCGCATCTCGACGCCTTCAAGGCGCTCGGCGCGACGATCGAGCAGGACCGCGACATCCTGCTGACGGCCCCGCGCGGCCTGACCGCCTGCGACTTCCTGATGGACGAGCCGTCCGTGATGGCGACCGAGAACGCGCTGATGGCCGCCGCGCTGACGCCCGGCTCGACGATCATCCGCAACGCCGCCTCCGAGCCGCACGTGCAGGACCTCGCGCGCATGCTCGTGAAGATGGGCGCGCAGATCGACGGGATCGGCTCCAACGTGATGACCGTCCACGGCGTCGACAGGCTGCACGGCTGCGAGCACCGGATCGGCCCTGACCACATCGAGATCGGCTCCTTCATGGCGCTCGCCGGCGTGACCGGCGGCGAGCTGCTGATCAAGGACACGTATCCCGAGGACCTGCGGATGGTGCGGCTGATCTTCGCCCGCATCGGCCTTGAGACCGAGATGCGCGGCAACGACATGTTCGTGCCGGGCAACCAGAAGCTCGTCATCACCAACGATGCCGGCGGCTACCAGCCGAAGGTCGAGGACGGCCCGTGGCCGGCCTTCCCCGCCGACCTCACCTCGATCGCGCTCGCGCTCGCGACACAGTCGGAGGGATCGGTGATCATCCACGAGAAGATGTTCGAGAACCGGCTCTTCTTCACCGATAAGCTGCAGCTGATGGGCGCCGCGATCACGATCTGCGATCCGCACCGCGCGCTCGTCGTCGGCCCGCGCCGCTTGCGCGGCGAGCGCGTCGAGTCGCCCGACATCCGCGCCGGCATGGCGATGCTGATCGCCGCCCTGGCCGCGCAGGGGACGACCGAGATCGGCAACATCCGCCAGATCGACCGCGGCTACGAGCGGATCGACGAGCGCCTGCGCGCGCTCGGCGCCCGCATCGAGCGCGTCGAAGACGGCGACCGCATCCACGCCCACTAGCCGGCCCGGTCCACCCGTGATCCATCCGATCCCCAGCGGCACGCGCGACGTGCTGCCCGACGAGATGCGAGAGCTGCGCGCGATCCTCGCCGCCGCCTACGACGTCTTCGACCGCGCCGGCTACGGCGAGGTCTCCACACCTGCGCTCGAGTACGAGGACACGCTCGCGATCGGCGGGGTCGGCGGCGCGCTGCCGGTCTACCGCCTGTTCGACGAGGCCGGCAACGTGCTGACGCTGCGCTCCGACATGACGGTGCCGATCGCGCGCCTGGTCGCGACGCGCTTCGCGACCGCGGAGCCGCCCGTGCGGCTGTGCTACTTCGCGGCCGCCTACCGTGGCATCAAGCCGCAGCGCGGCCAGTCGCGCGAGTTCCTGCAGGCCGGCATCGAGCTGATCGGCGCGGCCGCGCCCGACGGCACGGCGGAGGCGCTGACGCTGCTCTGCGACACGCTCGACGCGGTCGGGCTCAAGAGCTACCGGATCGGGCTCGGCGACGTGGCGCTGTATCAGGCGCTGCTCGACAGCCTCGACGTCGTCGGCGAGCCGCGCGAGCGGATGCTGCACGAGCTCGTCACGCGCGACTTCGTCGGGCTGGAGCGTGAGGTCGACGCGCTGCGCCTGAGCGACGCGAACGCGATCCGCCAGCTGAAGCGCACGCCGCAGCTGCGCGGCGGCCCGGAGCTGCTCGAGACGCTCGACGGCGTCGCCAGCCAGGCGGCCGAGGGGCTGCGCAGAATCCACGCGCTGCTGGAGCCGCGCGTCGCCGAGCGGGTCATCTTCGACCTCGGCCTCGTGCGCGACCTCGGCTACTACACCGGCGCGATCTTCCAGGTCTACGACCCGAAGCTGGGCGTGCCGCTCGGCGGCGGCGGGCGCTACGACGACCTGCTCGGGCGCTTCGGGCGCCCGCTGCCAGCCGTCGGCTGGGCGCTGACCGTCGACCGTCTGCACATCGCGCTGGCCGGGGAATCCTCGCGTGGCGGCTCGGATTCCCTTGGAAGAACTCGCCTGGCGGCTCGCTCTTGCGGCGAGGAGGCATCCTGATGAGCGCGCTTCCCAACGGCGGCCTGACGATCGCGGTGCCGCGCGGCGCGCTGATGAACGAGTCGCTTGACCTGCTCGACCGGCTCGGGATCGACACCAGCGAGATCCGCGCCAACGACCGCAAGCTGCTGTTCAGAGACGTCGGGATCGTCACGATGCGGCCCTCGGACGTGCCGACGTACGTCGAGTCCGGCGCCGCCGACATCGGCATCACCGGCAAGGACGTGCTGATGGAGCAGTCCGAGCGCGAGGTCTACGAGCTGCTCGACCTCGGCTTCGGCCGCTGCGTGATGGTGCTCGCGTCGGTCGCAGGCGACGACGCCGGCGCGGAGGCGCTGCGGCGCCTGGGCGTGATGCGGATCGCGACGAAGTACCGCAAGATCGCGATGAACCACTTCGAGCGCACCGGCCGCCAGGCCGAGATCGTCGAGGTGAAGGGATCGGTCGAGCTGGCGCCGCTGACCGGCATGGTCGACGCGATCGTCGACCTGACCGCGACCGGCACGACACTGCGCGAGAACGGACTCGTCGTGCGCGAGGAGATCGCGGTGACGACGGCGCGGCTGATCGCCAACCCGGTCGCGCACAAGCTCAAGGCCGCCGCGATCGACGCGATAGTGGAGCGGCTGCGTGCGGCTTGAGCGCCTCACGCTGCCCGACGCCGCCGCAGCTCCCGCCCTCGCCGAGCAGCTGCGCGCGCTCGTCCCGACCGGTGCCTCGGTCACCGAGCCGGTCGCCGCGATCCTCGCCAA
Source organism: Conexibacter sp. CPCC 206217 (assembly GCF_030646165.1). GTDB lineage: Bacteria > Actinomycetota > Thermoleophilia > Solirubrobacterales > Solirubrobacteraceae > Conexibacter. The sequence goes on from NZ_JAUTDO010000003.1 coordinate 7,223, forward strand.
CGTGCGGGCGCGCGGCGACGCGGCAGTCGTCGAGCTGACGCGCAAGCACGACACCGGCGGCGCGGAGCCGAAGCCGCTGCGCGTCACCGACGCGGAGTTGCAGGCGGCGCTCGACTCGCTGGCGCCCGACGTCCGCGCTGGCCTTGAGGTCGCGGCGCAGAACATCGGCGTCGTCGCCGCGATCGGGCTCGACGAGACCCGCGAGGTGACGCTCGGCCACGGCCAGAGCGTGCGCCTGCGCGAGGTCCCGGTGCGACGGGCCGCCGTCTACGTGCCCGGCGGCCGCGCGCCGTACCCGAGCACGGTCCTGATGGGCGTCGTGACGGCCGTGACGGCCGGTGTCGAGCAGGTCGTGCTGTGCGCGCCGCCCGGCCCCGACGGCGACGTGCACCCGGCGATCCTCGCGGCGGCCGCGCTGGCCGGCGCGGACGAGGTCTACCGGATGGGCGGCGCGCAGGCGATCGCCGCGCTCGCCTACGGCACCGAGACGGTGGCGCCGGTCGACGTGATCGTCGGCCCCGGCAGCCTGTGGGTGCAGGAGGCCAAGCGCCAGGTGCAGGGCGCCGGCCGCGTCGGGATCGACGGCTTCGCGGGACCGAGCGACGTGCTCGTGCTGTTCGACCGCGGCGCCGACATCCGCCTCGTCGCGCTCGACCTGCGCGCGCAGGCGGAGCACGGCGGCGACAGCCTCGTGATCGCGGTCTCGCCGGACGGGGACGCGCTCGAAGCGCTCTCCGACGGGCTCTCGGTCGTGCCCGAGCCCGGGGTCGGCGCGCTCGTGCAGACGCGCGACCTCGACGACGCGCTGGCGCTCGCCAACGCCTTCGCGCCCGAGCACCTGGAGCTGATCGGCGCCGGCGCCGAGGCGCTCGCCGACGAGGTCCGCAACGCCGGCTGCCTGTTCGTCGGCGCCAACGGCGCGACCGCGTTCGGCGACTACGTCGCCGGCTCCAACCACACGCTGCCGACCGACGGCGCCGCGCGCTTCGCCTCCGGGCTGTCCGCGCGGCACTTCCGGCGCCGCATGGCGGAGGTGCGGATCCCCGCCGCGGCGGCCGCGACGCTGGCGCCCGCGGGTGCCGCGATCGCCCGTGCGGAGGGATTCGAGCTGCACGCGGAGTCGATGGAGGCCCGCATGCGGGAGAATCCCTCCTCATGAGCGAGCGCACCGCGACGATCGACCGCACGACGGGCGAGACCGAGATCCACCTGACGCTGGACCTCGACGGCGCGGGCGCCGGCGAGCGCACGACCGGCGTCGGCTTCTTCGACCACATGCTCGACCTGCTCGCGCGCCACGGCCGGCTCGACCTCGCGGTCGCCGCCACCGGCGACCTGCAGACGGGCGCGCACCACACCGTCGAGGACGTCGGCATCTGCCTCGGGCAGGCGATCGACCGCGCGCTCGCCGACCGCCGCGGGATCCACCGCTACGGGCAGGCGACGGTGCCGATGGACGAGGCGCGCGCCGCCGTCGCGATCGACATCTCCGGCCGCGCCTACGTCGCCTGGGAGGTCGCGCTGCCGCCCGGCACGATCGGCAACTTCGACCACGAGCTGGCCGAGGAGTTCTTCCGCGCCGTCGCCGGCAACGCCAGAATGGCGCTGCACCTGACGGTCGAGGCCGGCACCAACGTGCACCACATCGTCGAGGCGCTCTTCAAGGCGTTCGCGCGCGCGCTGCGCGGCGCCGTCGCGATCGACCCGACCGAGACGGGCGTCCCGAGCACCAAGGGAACGCTCACCTCGTGACCGGCACGCCGCCAACCCGAAGAACGAGCCCCCCGGGCGAGTTCTTCGAAGGCGACGCAAGGCCGCAGGCCGCAGCTTCGCCCACGATCGCGATCCTCGACTACGGGATGGGCAACCGCCGCTCGGTCGAGAAGGCGTTCGCGCACGTCGGCGCGCGGCCGCTGGTGACGCGCGACCACGACGCGATCCGCGCCGCCGACGGCGTCGTCGTGCCGGGCGTCGGCGCCTTCCCGCGCGCGATGCGCAACCTGCGCGAGCTGGGGCTCGACGAGGTGATCCGCGAGCGCGCGGGCGCCGGCGTGCCCGTGCTGGGGATCTGCCTCGGCATGCAGCTGCTGTTCGAGTCCTCCAGCGAGGTCGAGCCGGCGACGGGCCTCGGGCTGCTCGCGGGCGAGGTGCGACCGCTCGACGCGAAGGGCGAGCGCGTGCCGCACATCGGCTGGAACGTCGTGCGCTTCGAGCGCGCCACGCGCCTCAACGCCGCGCTGCCGCAGGCGGTCGCCTTCTACCACGTGCACTCGTACGTGGTCTCGCCGACCGATCCCTCCGACGCGCTCGGCACCGCCGTCTACGGCGAGCGCTTCGTCAGCGCCGTCGCGCGCGACAACGTCTTCGGCGTGCAGTTCCACCCCGAGAAGTCCTCCCGCTTCGGGCTGACGCTGCTGGCCAGCTTCAGCGCCGCGTGCGGCGGCACCGACGCGCACGCCACCGACCCCGACCGAGTGCAATCCCAATCTCACGCATGATCCTCTACCCCGCAATCGACATCCGCGGCGGCAGCGCCGTCCGCCTCAGACAGGGCGACTTCGCCGACGAGACCGTCTACGACGCCGACCCGCTCAGCGCCGCGCGCGCGTGGGTCGAGGGCGGCGCCAGATGGCTGCACGTCGTCGACCTCGACGGCGCCCGCGACGGCAGACCGGCCAACCTCGAGCACCTGCGCCGGATCGCCGGCGAGCTGGGCGTGCCGGTCGAGTTCGGCGGCGGGCTGCGCTCGCGCGCGGCCGTCGACGCCGCGATCGAGGCCGGCGCCGAGCGCGTCATCCTCGGCACCGCCGCCTTCAACGACGTCGACTTCCTCGACGACGCCGTCGCCGCCTACGGCGAGCGCGTCGTCGTCTCCGTCGACGTGCGCGGCGGCAAGGTCGCCAGCGCCGGCTGGACCGAGCAGACGGAGATGGAGGCGACCGCGGTCATCGACCATCTGCAGCGCCGCGGCGTGAAGAAGCTCGTCTACTCCAGCATCGAGCGCGACGGCATGCTGAACGGCCCCGACCTCGACGAGGTCGCGCGGATCGCGACCGTCGTCAGAGGCGCGTTCATCTACTCGGGCGGGATCGGCACGCTCGACCACCTCGCCGCGCTCGCGAGCCTGCGCCAGGTCAACCTCAACGGCGTGATCGTCGGCAAGGCGCTGTACGAGCGGAAGTTCACCGTCGCCGAGGCGCTCGACGCGCTGAAGCCGACGGCGAAGGCGTAGGGGCGGGCCGCTCGCGTGCACGCCAAGCGCGTCATCCCCTGCCTCGACGTCGACGCCGGCCGTGTCGTGAAGGGCACGGCGTTCGTCGACATCAGAGACGCCGGCGATCCGATCGAGCTGGCCGAGCGCTACGACGCCGCCGGCGCCGACGAGCTGGTCTTCCTCGACATCACGGCGACCTCCTCGCAGCGCGACACGGTCGTCGAACTGGCGCGGCGCACGGCCGACAACGTCTTCATCCCGTTCACGATCGGCGGCGGGATCCGCTCCGTCGAGGACGCGCAGGCGGTGCTCGACGCGGGCGCCGACAAGGTCGCGGTCAACTCGGCCGCGGTCGCGCGGCCCGAGCTGATCGACGAGATGGCGGAGCAGTTCGGCGCGCAGTGCGTCGTGCTCGCGATCGACGCGAAGCAGTGCTTTCCCGATCCGATCGAGCAGAGCTCGTCCGGCTCGCGAAAGCATTGGGAGGTCTTCGTCGCCGGTGGGCGCAAGGCGACCGGGCTCGACGCGGTCGAGTGGGCGCGCGAGGGGGCCGAGCGCGGGGCGGGGGAGATCCTCCTGACCTCGATGGACAGGGACGGCAGCAACGTCGGCTACGACCTGCCGCTGACGGCTGCCGTCGCGGCGGCCGTCAACGTCCCGGTGATCGCCTCCGGCGGCGCCGGCGAGCTGGACCACCTGACGCAGGCGCTGGAAGCGGGTGCCGACGCCGTCCTGTGCGCGTCGATCCTGCACTACGGCAGATTCACCGTGCCGCAGATCAAGGCGCACCTGGCCGCGGCCGGCGTCTCGATCCGCGCGGTCGACTAGCCCTTCGCTCTTCCCGTTCTCGCTCTGCGCACGGCCCGTCTGGCTCTGCGCACGGCCCTTCTTGCTCTTCTCGCGCTCCGTCTTGCTCTTCTGACAGCTCTTCTCGCGCTCCGTCTTGCTCTTCTGCCGGCTCTTCTCGCGGTTCTCGCGGCTCTTCTGACGGCAGGCGTGGCGGCGTCCCTCGCAGCCGCTCTGCGGGCTTCGACGCGCGCGATCCGAACGGCCTCGACCAGCGCGGCCTGCGCGGCTCTCCACGCTCTCGGTCTGCGCGTCGGCAGCAGCTCGAAGATGTTGTTGTAGCCGACGAGGTAGACCGCGCGGCGGTCGGCGACGACCGGGGTGTAGGAGCCCTCGGGGAACTTGAAGACCGGCTTGCCGGTGCGCGCGTTGAGCCCGTGCGAGTCGTAGGCGCCGAGGTTGGAGAAGTAGACGATGTCGTCGAGCACCGTCGGCGAGCCGGAGATGCGGTTGCCGCTGGCGAACTTCCAGCGGACGGCGCCGGTGCGCGCGTCGAAGGCGTAGAAGTTGCCATCGTAGGAGCCGGCGTAGACGGTCGGGCCGAGGCCTCTGATGTTCGCCACCGCGGGCGCCGCGTAGACGTAGCCACCGGTCCCGGTCGCCCAGCCGAGCGCGCCGTCCTTCGTCGAGAACGAGTAGACGCGGCTGTCGGTGTTGCCGAGGTAGACGCGGCCGAACGCGATCGCGGGGGTCGAGTAGAACTGGCCGGAGCCGAAGCCGAACTTCGTCCCGTTGGTGCCGACCTGCCAGACGCGCCTGCCGTCGCGCGCCCGCACGGCCTGGACCTTGCCGCCGTAGTCGCCGAAGTAGAGGTTGCCGCCGTCGTAGGCCGGCGCGCCCTTGACCGCGCCGGCCGCCTGGTAGGTCCACTTCGTGCGCCCGTTTCTGGCGTCGAGCGCGAAGACGGTCCCGTTCTCGGTGCCGAAGTAGAGCGTGCCGTCGCGCAGCAGGGGCGAGGACTCGGCGCGGCTGGGCAGGTCCTTTGACCACAGCGGCTTGCCGTCGGTCTCGCGGAAGGCGGCGACTCTGCCGGCGTTGGTGCCGTCGAGCCGCTGCAGCGCGACGACGTAGACGTTGCCGTCGCCGATCGCGGGCGAGGCCGCGGCGAGCTTGCCGACGTGCTGGCGCCACTGGATCTCGCCCGTCAGCTTGTTCAGCGAGCGCAGCCAGCCGTCGTCGTCGAAGACGAACAGGTCGGGGCCTCTGATCACGGGCGGGAACTCGATCAGCACGTCGCCGCGGTAGGTCCAGCCGCGCTTGAACGGCGGTCTGAGGTACGCGGGCGAGTTGCTCCAGGTGCGCGTGCGCGCCTCGTTGAGGCCGTAGGTCGGCCACGAGAACGTGTCGACCGGTCTCGCTCTGGGTCTCGGTGGGGCGGGCGGCGGCTGCGTCGTCGTCTCGCTGGTCGCGGTGAACGCGACGTCCGGATTGGACACGTCGCCAGGCTCCCGCAGCAGCAGGAAGGCGGTCGCGCCGCCTGCAACGATCAGCACCAGGGCGGCGGCGAGGGCGACGAGCAGACCGCGCCGACGGCGTGGCTTGGGGCTCGGCATCGGCCGCGCATGGTAGTACAGCGCTGTGAAGAACTCGCCCAGCGACCTCTCCGAGCGCCTGCGAACGCTGCCCGCTGCGGCTCCGCTGCTGCGCGTGCTGGGCGGCGATCCACGCGTGTTCGTGGTTGGTGGAGCGGTGCGCGATGTGCTGCTGGGGGATGCGCCGCTCGACCTCGACCTCGTCGTCGAAGGCGACGCGGGCGAGGTCGCGGCTCGCTTGGCCGAGGGACTCGCCGGGACCGTGCAGCTGCACGACCGCTTCGGTACCGCGACCGTCGTCGCCGACGGGCGTTCCTACGACCTGGCGCGGGCTCGCACCGAGCGTTACGCGCGGCCGGGCGCGCTGCCCGATGTGCAGCCCGGCACGCTGGAACAGGATCTGCGGCGGCGCGACTTCAGCGTCAACGCGATCGCGGTCGCCTTCGACGGGCGCGTCGCGGCGGTCGAGCACGCGTTCGAGGACCTCGCGCAGCGGCAGTTGCGCGTCCTGCACGCGGAGAGCTTCCGCGAGGACCCGACGCGGCTGCTGCGGCTCGTCCGCTACGCGACGCGGCTCGGCTTCGGCGTCGAGCCAGCGACGTCGCGCCTCGCCGACGAGGCGATCGCCGACGGCGCGCTGCGGACTGTCACAAGCACGCGGATCGGCAACGAGCTGCGGCTGCTGCTGCGCGAGCCCGAGGCCGCGGCCGCGCTCGCGTGGATCGCCGGCTGGGGCGGCGGCGACGCGCTCGTGCCGAGGCTCTCGTTCGATCCCGAGCTGGCCGCGCGGGCCCGCGCCCTGCTCGCCCCCGACGGCCGCCCGGACCTGCTCCTGCTGGCCGTCGCGACGCTGCGTGTCGGCGCCCCGCTGGCCGCCTGGCTCGGCGACCTCGGCTTCTCCGCGCGGGCACGCGACACGGTCGTCGCCGCGGCGCATGGAGCCGCGCGGGCGGGGGAGCGGCTGGCGGCGGCAGGGACGGGCGCGCGCCGACCCGACGCGGGCGACGGCGCGGCTGCGCGCGCGGGCGCGGGGGTAGCGCGAAGCGGTGGCGACGAGCGCCCGTCGGCGATCGTGGACGCGCTGCGCGGCGCGAGCCCCGAGCTGGCCGCTCTCGCGGGCGCGCTCGGGGGCGAGACAGCCGCCGTCGCTGCGGCCCGCTGGCGCGACGAGCTGCGCGGGGTGCGGCTGGCGATCGACGGCGACGACCTGCGCGCGGCCGGGGTCCCGCAGGGCGAGGCGGTCGGGCGCGGTCTGGCTGCGGCGCTGCGCGCGAAGCTCGACGGCGAGGCGGACGGGCGCGACGCGGAGCTGAGCGTGGCGGTGGCGGCGGCGAACGTGGGCTGACCGTCTCGCCGCGGCTACCATCCGGCCAATGAAGCTTCCCGCCCCCTTCGAGTGGCATCGCGAGCACGTCGGGATCGAGCTGCCCGGTGGGCGGGCGCTGTTCACGACGCGCCGCGGCGGGGTCTCGCGCGGGCCGTACGACTCGCTCAACCTGGGCCGCTGGACCGATGACGAGCCCGCGGCCGTCGAAGAGAACCGCGATCGGCTCGCGGCCGCGATCTGCATGCGGCAGGAGGCGATCGCGCAGGGCTTTCAGGTGCACGAGGCCGCCGTGCGGCGCGTCACGACGCCGCCGGAGCCGATCGCCAGACCCGCGCCCGCCGACGGGCAGGCGACCGCGCTCGCGGGCGTCGCGACGCTCGTGCTCGCCGCCGACTGCCTGCCGGTCGCGCTGATCTCCTGCGGCGCCGTCGCGATGGTCCACGCCGGTTGGCGCGGGCTCGCGGGCGGCGTGCTGGAGGAGGGCGTGCGGGCGCTGCGCGAGCTGGGCGCGAGCGGCCCGATCGCCGCCGCGATCGGGCCCGGGGCCGGGGTCTGCTGCTACGAGACCGGCGCCGAGGTGCACGCGGCGTTCGCGCGGCACGGCGACTCGGTGCGCGTCGGCGACCACGTCGACCTGAAGGCGATCGCGCGGCGCGAGCTGCGCGCGGCCGGCGTCGCGGAGGTCCACGACGTCGCGCTCTGCACGATCTGCAGCGACCCGGCGCTGTTCTTCTCCCACCGCCGCGACGGCGGCGTCACCGGCCGCCAGGCGGGCGTCGCGTGGCTGGCGTGAGCCGCGACCTGCGCGGCGCGCCCGCGGCGGCGAGCGGCGAGCGCGGACGACGGAGCGACGATGGTTGAACCCGTCTACGGCCTCGACGCCGATCGCGTGCGCGCGAACCTCGTCGAGGCGCAGGAGCGGATCGCGGTGGCGGCGGCGCTGTCGGGGCGCGGACCGGAGGAGGTCGAGCTGCTGGCGGCGGTCAAGTACGTGCCGCTGGAGTCGATCGCGGTGCTCGCGCAGGCCGGCGTCACGCTCGTCGGCGAGAACCGCGCGCAGGATCTGGAGGCGAAGGCGGGCGCCCATCCCGGCCTCTTCACGTGGGATTTCATCGGCCACCTGCAGAGTCGCAAGGTCAAGCAGGTGCTGCCGTGGGTGCGGCTGATCCACTCCGTCTCCAGCGACTCGGTGCTGGAGCAGCTCGGCCGCCACAAGGCGCTGGCGGGGCCGCAGCTGGAGGTGCTGATCGAGGTCAACGTCGCGGGCGAGGCGTCCAAGAGCGGCGTCGCGCCAGCGGATCTGGCCGCGTTCGCCGCGCGCTGCCCTGTGCCCGTCACCGGCCTGATGACGATGCCGCCGCTGGCGCCGCGCGCGGAGGACAATCGCCGCCATTTCGCCGCATTGCGGGAGCTGGCGGAGCAGCACGGGCTCCAGCGCCTCTCGATGGGGACCTCGCAGGACTACGAGGTCGCGGTCGAGGAGGGCGCCACGATCGTGCGCCTCGGCTCGACCCTGTACAGCTGACATCCGGCGCTTCTGTGCCAGCGGGGCGCGCGAAATGTTGCCGAAGCGCATAATGGATCGGCGTGCAGGGATTCACCGAGCCTGCGCGAACCACTCACCGTCATGGCATTTCGCGACACCTGGCACCGCGCGCTCGTCTACTTCGGCCTCGCCGTCGAGCACGACTACGACGACGAACCCGATTACGATCGCGACCGCGATCGCGGTCGGGGACGCGAGCGTGAGCGGCAGTACACCGAACCCGAACCAGAAGCCGAGCTCGAAGATCAGTACCGCGAGCGTCCGAACGTGCGCCGGCTCAGCAGCAGCCGCCGGCGTCGTGACGAGATCGACGACATCTTCGCGGACGACGCTCCGGCCGAGCGGCGCACGAGCGTGCTGCGCCCGGTCGGCGGCAGCGGGAGCGGCAACAGCAGCAGTAGCGGTGCGGGTGTCCGCAACGGTCGCAGCGGGGAGGTCCGCGTGCATCTCGTCGTACCGAAGTCGTTCAACGACGCCCAGGACGTGGCGGACAAGTTCAAGGACTCGATCCCGGTCATCCTCAACCTGCAGGGGTCCGACACGGACCTCTCCAAGCGGCTGATCGACTTCTCGTCAGGTCTCACCTACGCGCTCGACGGCGGCATGCAGCGGATCGCCGACAAGGTCTTCCTGCTCACGCCCCGCAACGTCGAGGTCTCCGCCGAGGAGCGCGCGAGGCTGATCGAGAAGGGCTTCTTCAACCAGAGCTGAGCCGGCGGGACGCGCCGCGCCGCGGCGTGTCGCGACGGCGCTCGCCGCGAGGCGCGAGCCGTCCCGCGGGGTCCGGTCGATACGCTTGCGCCCATGCAGGTCGGACTGATCGGATCGGGGAACATGGCCAGCGCGCTCGCGCGCGGCTGGGGCGACCCCGTGCTCTGCACCGACGCGCTGTTCGGCCGCGCGGAGGACCTTGCCGCCGAGCTGGGCGGCGAGGCGATCGCGAGCAACCGCGAGCTGGCGCAGCGCGCCGACCTCGTCGTCCTCTGCCACAAGCCCGACCAGTTGGCCGAGGTCGCGGCCGAGGTCGCGGGCGCGAAGCCCGAGCAGCCGATCGTCTCGATCCTCGGCGGCGTCCCGCTCGCGAAGCTGCAGGAGACCTACCCCGGCCAGCCCGTCTTCCGCCTGATGCCGAACGTCGCGGTCGAGGTCAGACGCGGCGTGATCTGCCTCGCGCACGATCCCGCGATCGACACGCAGCTCGCCGACCGCGTGCTGACGCTGCTTGAGCGCGTCGCGACGGTCGTCAGGCTCGACGACAGACTGATCGACGCCGCGACCGCCGCGATGGGCGTCGGCCCCGCGTACGTCGCGCTGCTGGTCGAGGCGCAGGTCGACGCCGTCGTGCGGCTGGGGCTGCCGGCGCCGGTCGCCGCGACGCTCGTGACCGAGACGATGGCCGGCACCGTCGAGCTGCTCGCGGCAAGAGACAACGACACGCTCGCGGTTCGCCGCGCGGTCACGTCGCCCGGCGGCTCGACCGCTCGCGGCCTCGCCGCGCTCGACGCCGGCGGCGTGCGCACAGCGTTCCAGGAGGCCGCGGACGCGGTCGTGCACGGAGGCAGACGATGAGCCCGACGCTGGTGTTCGGAGACACGCGCGGGACGATCGCGGACTACGTCGACGCGGTCTTCACGGTCTACCTGATCCTGATCTTCGCGTACATAGTCGTCTCGATCGTCTTCTCGGTCGGCCTGCGCGTGCCGTACTCACGCTGGACGAACGCGATCTTCGACTTCCTCAGACAGGTCGTCGAGCCGTACCTCAACGTCTTCCGCAGATTCCTGCCGAACTTCGGTCCGTTCGATCTCAGCCCGATGGTGGCGACGATCGTGCTGATCATCGTCTGGCGGATCGTCGTCGGCCTGATCCGCGGCTGATGGGCGGCGGGAGGACCGCCGGCGCCAGCTGGCTGCGCGTCGCGCTCGTCGCGGCCGTCGTGCTCGTGCTGGACCAGCTGACGAAGGCGCTCGTGCGCGCCGACGTCGCGGTCGGCGAGAAGAACGAGGTGCTGCCGTTTCTCGACATCGGCCACGTCCACAACGACGGCGTCGCGTTCGGCTTTCTCGGCGGCGGCGGCGCGATCGTCCTGATCGTGACGTTCGCGGCGCTTGCGCTGCTGATCGGCTTCTTCGCCCGCAACCCGGGCCGGCCGCTGCTGTGGCTGCCGACCGGGATGCTGATCGGCGGCGCGATCGGCAACCTGATCGACCGCATCCGCCAGGGCTACGTGACCGATTTCATCGAGCTGCCGCACTGGCCCTCGTTCAACGTCGCCGACATCTCGATCACGTGCGGTGTGCTCGTGCTCGTCTTCGTGCTGGAGCGAAATGCCCGACCCGCTGCTGCTTGACGTCTCACCCGAGGCCGCGGGAGAGCGGCTGGACAGCTTCCTCGCCGGCCCGCTCGGCTCGCGCGCGAAGGCGCAGCGGCTGCTCGACGCCGGCCTCGTGACCGTCGACGGCAAGGCGCAGCCCAAGCGCCACAAGGTCGCCGCCGGCGAGCGGATCGAGGTCGCGCCGGAGCCGCACGTGGAGCAGGAGCCGGCCGGCGACGCGCCCTTCACGATCGTCTACGAGGACGAGCACCTGCTGCTGGTCGACAAGCCCGCCGGCGTCGTCGTGCACCCCGCGCCCGGCCATCGCAGCGGCACGCTGTCGCAGGCGCTCGCCGGCCGCACGAGCGGAGCCGCGGCGGGCGGCGAGGACCCCGGCCGCGCCGGGATCGTCCACCGGCTCGACCGCGACACCTCGGGGCTGCTCGTCGTCGCGAAGTCCGAGCAGGCGCACCGCGAGCTGAAGGCGATGATCGAGGCGCGCGAGGTGCGCCGCGAATACCTCGCGCTGGTGGAGGGGACGCCGCCGGCACGGACCGGCACGATCGACGCGCCGATCGGCCGCGACCGCCGCGTGCGCACGAGGATGTCGACCGAGACCGACGACCCGCGCGACGCGCGCACGCACTTCACGCTGGAGCGGGCGCTGCCCGACTCGGCGCTGCTGCGGGTCGTGCTGGAGACCGGCCGCACGCACCAGATCCGCGTCCATCTGCAGGCGATCGGCTTCCCCGTCGCGGGCGATCCCGACTACGGCAGAGCCGGTCGCTTCGGGCTGCAGCGGCAGTTCCTGCATGCGACGCGGCTCGCCTTCACGCATCCGCTCACGGGCGAGCAGATCGACGTCAGCTCGCCGCTGCCGCCGGACCTCGCCGCGGTCCTGGCACAGCTGGAGTCGCAGCTCGACTGAGCCGCGGCCGGGCGCGAGACGGCGCGTGCGCCGATCTCGCGTAGACTTACCTTCGTACGCAGTCAAACGAACCCGGACGCAGCACAGGGTCCGCTGCCCTGCTCGACGCCCTGACGTCGGGATCAGCGCGGCTCGCGACCGGGAGCAGTGACCACCACCACAAGGGAGTACCAGCACATGGCGACCGCACCGGTTGACCTCAGAGACCTGCTCGTGAACGGCGTTCACTTCGGCCATCAGACGCGCCGTTGGAACCCGAAGATGCGTCGCTTCATCCACGGTGAGCGCGCGGGCATCTACATCATCGACCTGCTCAGAACGCAGGAGCTGCTGAACGACGCCGCCGAGTTCGCTTCGCAGGTCGCTCACCGCGGTGGCACGGTGCTCTTCGTCGGCACCAAGAAGCAGGCCAGAGACGGCATCAAGGAGGTCGCCGAGGCGGCCGGGATGCCCTACGTCAACCACCGTTGGCTCGGCGGCCTGCTGACGAACTTCGGCACGATAACCAACCGCATCCGGCGTCTGCACGACCTCGAGCGCTACGAGAGAGAGGGTCAGCTCGACCTGCTCCCGACGCGTGAGCGGCTCGCCGCGAGAGCCGACCTGCTGAAGCTGCAGGCGAACCTCGGCGGCGTCAAGAACATGCAGCGCGTGCCTGACGCGATGTTCGTGATCGACCTCAAGGTCGAGGCGATCGCCGTCAAGGAGGCCAGACGCCTGCGGATCCCGATCATAGGTCTGGTCGACACCAACTGCGACCCGGACGAGGTCGACTACGTCGTCCCGGGCAACGACGACGCGATCAAGTCGTGCCTCGTGATCACGAGAGCGCTCGGCGCCGTCATCGCCGAGGGCCGCGAGGTCTTCCGCGCGCAGGAGGAGGCCGCGCGCAAGGAGGCCGAGGAGAAGGCCCGCCGCGAGGCCGAGGAGCGTGCCAGACGCGAGGCCGAGGATCGCGCCCGTCGCGACGCCGAGGACGCCGCCCGTCGCGAGGCCGAGCAGGCCGCCAGACGTGAGGCCGAGGCCGCCGCCGCCGCGCAGCAGGCCCAGGCCGCGCAGGCCGCCCAGGAGGCGCAGCAGGCGCAGGCAGCGCAGCAGGCGCAGGCCGCTCAGGCCGCCGCCGCGCCCGCTCCGGCTGAGGCCGCGCCCGCTGAGGCTGCCGCTCCGGCCGCGACCGCCGCCGCTGCGCCGGCTGAGGCTGCGCCGGCCGACGCCCCCGCTCCGGCCGCGCCGGCTGAGGCCGCGCCCGCCGAGGCTGCCGCTCCGGCCGCGCCCGCCGAGGCTGCGCCCGCTGAGGCCGCCCCGGCCGAGGCCGCGCCCGCCGCCCCCGCTGAGGACGCCAAGCCGGCCGACGCCGCCACGGCGCCCGCAGACACCACCACCGCCACCACCACTGACTCCGGCTCCGAGGGGGAGCCCACCGCATGAGCATTTCCGCCCAGGACGTGAAGGCGCTGCGCGAACGCACCGGCGCCGGCATGATGGACTGTAAGAAGGCCCTCGTAGAGGCCGACGGCGACATCGAGAAGGCGATCGAGGCGCTGCGCATCAAGGGCATGGCGAAGGCCGAGAAGCGCGGCGACCGCGGCACCTCCGAGGGCACGGTCCAGTCCTACATCCACGCCAACGGCAAGATCGGCGTGCTGGTCGAGGTCGACTGCGAGACCGACTTCGTCGCCCGCAACGACGACTTCATCGGCTTCGCGAAGGATCTGGCGCTGCACGTCGCCGCCGCCGCGCCGGTCTCGGTCGACGACGACGGCGTCCCGGCCGAGGACGTCGAGCGCGAGCGCCGCATCGCCGAGGAGCAGTACGCCGACAAGCCGGAGGCGATCCGCCCGAGAATCGTCCAGGGCAAGATCGACTCGTGGCTGAAGGACGTCGTGCTGCTGCGTCAGGCGCATGTCAACGCCGACAAGTACGAGGGTCGCTCGATCGAGCAGATCCGCGCCGAGGTCTCGCAGAGAACCGGCGAGAACGTCGTCATCCGCCGCTTCTCGCGGTTCGCCGTTGGCGACTGAGCCCCCGCACCGAGAGGGCGCGCCTGCTTACAGACGCGTCCTCGTGAAGGTCTCGGGCGAATCGCTGATGGGCGAGCTCGACTACGGCACCGATCCCGAGCGGATCGGTGCGATCGCCCGTCAGCTCGCGTTGGTCCACGCCCGCGGGGTCGAGGTCGCCGTCGTCGTCGGCGGCGGCAACATCTTCCGCGGGCTGGCCGCGCAGGCGTCCGGCATGGACCGTGCGACCGGCGACTACATGGGCATGCTCGCGACCGTCCTGAACGCGCTCGCGCTGCAGGACGCGCTCGAGAAGCAGGGCGTGCCGACGCGCGTTCAGTCGGCGATAGCGATCTCCGAGGTTGCCGAGCCGTACATCCGCCGGCGCGCGATGCGTCACCTCGAGAAGCAGAGGATCGTGATCTTCGCGGCCGGGACGGGCAACCCGTTCTTCACGACCGACACGGCCGCAGCGCTGCGTGCGATCGAGATGCACGCGGAGATCATCCTGATGGCGAAGAACGGCGTCGAAGGCGTCTACACCGCCGATCCGGCGACCGATCCCGACGCCACGTTCATCCCCGAGATCACCCACATGGAGGCGATCGAGAGACGCCTGCGCGTGATGGACTCGACCGCGCTGACGCTGTGCATGGAGAACAGGCTGCCGATCGTCGTCTTCAACATGGGCGACGAGCTGAACATCGATCGGATAGTTTCCGGGGAACGAGTCGGGACCTTGGTGAGGACATGATCGAAGAGCTGCTGCAGGACGCGCGCGAGCGCATGTTGAAGTCCGTCGACGCGACCCGCAACGAATTCGGGTCCGTTCGCACCGGCCGCGCCTCGACGGCGCTGCTGGATCGCATCATGGTCGACTACTACGGCGCCTCCACGCCGCTGAAGCAGCTCGCCAGCGTCGGCGCCCCCGAGGCGCGGATGCTGACGGTCCAGCCGTTCGACAAGAGCTCGATCAAGGCGATCGAGAAGGCGATCATGGAGTCCGACGTCGGCCTCACGCCGAACAACGACGGCAACATGATCCGCCTGTCGATCCCCGAGCTGACGGAGGAGCGCCGCAGACAGCTCGTCAAGGTCGTGCGCACGATCGCCGAGGACGGCCGCATCGGCATCCGCAACGTCCGCCGCGACACGATGCAGGACCTGCGCGAGCTGCGCGACGCCGGCGAGGTCGGCGCCGACGACGAACATCGCGCCGAGTCCGAGCTGCAGAAGCTGACCGACGAGAAGATCGGTGAGCTGGACACCTTCCTGAAGCACAAGGAAGAAGAGATCCTCGAGGTCTGACGCCTCGTGGAGCGGCTCGCCGACGTGGCGACTGACCAGAGCGACGACTCCGGCCGGCGGGCTCGGCGCGTCGCGATCATCACAGACGGCAACGGCCGTTGGGCGGAGCAACGCGGCCTCGACGTGACCGAAGGTCACCGCGCGGGCGCGGAGAACGTCAAGGCGCGGCTGAGGGACGCCGTCGAGCTGGGCATCGAGCAGCTCGCGATCTACGCCTTCTCGACCGAGAACTGGTCGCGCTCGGACGCCGAGGTGGCCGGGCTGATGGAGCTGTTTCGCGAGTACATAGAGCGCGAGACGCCCGAGCTGCACGAGGAGGGCGTGCGGATGCGCTTCGTCGGCCGCCGCGGCGACCCGATCCCGCCCGACATCATCGAGCAGATGGAGTGGGCCGAGCGGCTCACGGCCGACAACAGGCAGATCACGTTCTTCATCCCGTTCAACTACGGCGGACGGGCCGAGATCGTCGATGCCGCGCGCAGCTTCACCGGAACGACCGAGGAGGAGTTCCGCCAGCACCTGTACGCGCCCGACCTGGAGGATCCCGACCTCGTGATCCGCACCAGCGGCGAGCAGCGGCTGTCGAACTACCTCGTCTGGCAGACGGCCTACTCGGAGTTCGTCGTGCGCGACGAGCTGTGGCCGGACTTCGACCGCGGTGTGTTCGAGCAGACGCTCGCCGAGTACGCGACGCGCAGACGCCGCTACGGAGGGCGCGCGGGCGCATGAGCAGCGGCGACGGCGACCTCTTCGACCGCTTCGGGGACGACGACGACGGCCTCGCGCGCTCGCGCGCGCGCCGTGCCGAGGCGGCGGCCGCGGGCGGGTCGTCGAGAGCGTCCGGCGCGAGACGCGGTCGCGGCGGTCGCGGACGCCGCGGGATCGGCCGCAGAGCCGGCGCGCGCGCCGGCGGCGGGCGCGGGCCGAGCGGGTCCGACGGAGCGGGCGGCGGGAGCGGCGACGGCGCCGGCGCGGGCGGCGCTGTGGGCGCGCGCAGCGGCTCCGACCTCGGCGGCCGCGTGCTGGTCGCGGTGCCCGCCGCGATCGCCGTCATCGCGGTCAACGCGTTCGGCGGCCCGATATGGGCGCTCGCGCTGCTCGGCGTCGGGATACTCGCGATGCACGAGCTGTACACGCTGCTGAGACCGGTCCAGCCGGTCGCCGTCGCCGGCTTCATAGCGCTGGCGGCGATGCTCGCCGCGGCGCTCTACGGCACGCAGTTCCACATCCTGCTGGCGGCCGTCTCGATCGTGCCGGTGCTGTTCGTGCTGACGGCGGCCGGCCCGGTGCGCGAGCATGCGACGCTGTCGATGTCGACGACGATCCTCGGGATCTACTGGATCGGCTTCGCGCTCGCGCACGCGGTCCTGCTGCGCGAGCTGCCGCATGGCAACGCGATCGTGATCGACGTGCTGGTCGGCACCTTCATCGGCGACACCGGCGCCTACTTCGGCGGGCGCATGTTCGGCCGCCGCAAGCTGGCGCCGCGGATCTCGCCGAACAAGACCGTCGAGGGCCTCGCGATCGGGATGCTGTGCGCGGTCGCCGCGGTCGTCTGCGCCGGCCTCTACCAGGATTGGCTGACGACGGTCGACGCGCTGCTGCTCGGCGTCGGCGTCGCGATCGCCGCCCCGATCGGCGACCTGTTCGAGTCGTTCGTCAAGCGCGACGTCGGCACGAAGGACACCGGTCGCGCGTTCGGCGCCCACGGCGGCGCGCTGGACCGCATCGACGCGGCGCTGTTCGCCGCGGTCGTCGGCTACTACATCTGGTACGCGCTCTCCTAGCGCGAACGCGTCGCTCAATCGCAACCTTCCACCCCGGGAGCGCGTTTGAACGCGCAGACCCAGGGACGGACGAAGGGATTGTCACGATGACGGGGAATGCGCGGCCGCACGGCCGGCGACTGCTACGGGGCGCAATCGCGCTGGCGCTGCTGGCGACGGCGGCGCCGGGTACGGCGACAGCAGCGAAGGAGCCGGCGGACGCGTACACGGTCGAGCCGGTCGAGGTCGGCGTTGCGGCCTCGGGGCCCGTGGTGGGGCCGGATGGACGCATGTGGGCTTTCAGTCTTCGCCCCGACGACGCGGAGCTGTTGCGGATCACCGCGGCGGGGGTCGAGTCGCGGCAGACGTTGCCGACGATGTCGCTGGATCAGGGGATCACGTCGCTGACCGGCGGTCGTATCGGCTTCCTCCGCAACGACCGGGGCAGCGAAGGGCTCGCGCACGAGGAGTTCACTGCCGTGGCGGGCGGGCCGTTGACGAAACGTCGGCTGGTCGGTCCGGGAGCGGTCGGTCTGGCGCCCGACGGGACCACGTGGCAGATGCTGGAGTGCGACCTGCTGCAGCGCATGGACACGCGGGGACGGGTGCGCAGAATCCGGCTCGGTTGGAAGGGATGTCTCGCGAACGTCGGAGTTCAACGGTTCGCGTTCGGCGGTGACGGCACGACCTGGGTCGTGGACCTCTGCGGCGGTCGGATCGCGCGGGTCGCGGTCGATGGGAGCCAGCGCCGTTGGCGTGTACGGGCGCGCGAGCAGGCATGCGGCACGGAGGAGCTCGCGGATGTCGGCGTCAGTCTCGCGGCGGTGCCGCGTGACGACGGCGGTCTCTCGTTCGGGTTCTCGGGTGTCGCCGGCGGTCGGATCGGGCCGCGCGGAAAGCTCGTCTCCGCCTCGCCGGACCTGCTGGATGTCGCCGCCCCCGACGGCAGCACGTGGTACCAGAGCGGCACCACGCTGTGGCGCCGCGCCGCCGATGGGAGACGCACGAACGTCGTCGATTCCAGCGCGGACGGTCGCCCGGTCCACAACGCGGCGATCGGTCCGGACGGACGGCTGTGGTTCAACCGCTACGTGGTCATGGGTTCCAAGGAAGGGCGGGGCCCGAGAGATCTGTCGTACGGCGTCGTGGACAGCAGCGGGGGAACCGCGCAGTCGCTCGACGGCCTGCTCGGCCGGGTGCGCGACGTGTACAACGCACCGTCGGTGACCGCCGGCCCGGACGGGGCCGTCTGGATCTCCGACTCGACCTGGCCTGCCGACGGCGCACCGCCGCCGTGGGGCGCGACGCGCCTGCTGCGGATCGTGCCGCGCACCGCGGTCCCGTCCCGTGGCGGCGCGCGCCCGCTGCGGGTCGTCGCCCGATCGGGGCCGACGCTCTGGCTGCAGGTCCGCTGCGACGCCGTGCCCGGCCGCTTCTGCACGACCAGCGCCACGCTGCGCGCCCGCGGCGGCAGCGGATCGCTCGCATCGACGGTGCCGGCGGCGGTTCCCGGCGGCGCCAGCCGCACGGTCGCGCTGCAGCTGAGCGCGAGCGTGCGGCACCGGCTGCGGATCGGGCGCACGGTGCGGGCAGACGCGGTCGTGACGGCGGATGACCAGAAGCGGGCGCGCTTGGCGGTGACGCTGCGGCGCTGAGGGCGGAGCGGTCGGCGCGGCACGGATGCTGCGCGGCCGGCGCCGTGCCGCCGTGCGCCAGACGACCCGCTTAGCTGTCCGAAATCGAGGAGACCTACAATCCTCCGCATGCCACGCCGCCTGCTCATCCTCGGCTCGACCGGGTCGATCGGAACGCAGGCGCTCGACATCGTCGCGCGCTCTGAGGAACTGGAACTCGTCGGACTGTCCGCCCAGCGCTCGTGGGAGGCGGTCGTCGCGCAGGCCCGTGAGCACGGCGTCGAGCGGATCGCGCTCGCCGACGCCGACGCCGGCGCGCGCGCCGCGGAGGCGTGGACCGACGGCGAGGTGCTGAGCGGGCCCGAGGGGCTCGTGCGGCTCGTCGTCGAATCCGAGGCCGACCTCGTGCTGAACGCGCTCGTCGGCTCCGCCGGCCTCGGCCCGACCGTCGCCGCGCTCGGCGAGGGGATCGACCTCGCGCTCGCCAACAAGGAGTCGCTCGTCGTCGGCGGCGAGCTCGTCAACCAGCTCGCGGAGGCGACCGGCGCGCAGATCATCCCGGTCGACTCCGAGCACTCCGCGATCCACCAGTTGCTGGCCGGCGAGGAGCCCGGCGTCGTCGACAGAATCGTGCTGACCGCCTCCGGCGGACCGTTTCGCGGCAGAACCGCGGCGGAGCTGCGCGAGGTGACCGTCGCGCAGGCGCTCGCGCACCCGACCTGGGCGATGGGCGGCAAGATCACGATCGACTCCGCGACGCTGATGAACAAGGGCCTGGAGCTGATCGAGGCGCACCACCTGTTCGGCACGCCGTACAGCCAGCTCGAGGTGATCGTCCATCCGCAGTCGATCGTCCACAGCATGATCCAGCTGTGCGACGGCTCGACGCTCGCGCACCTCGGCTACCCGGACATGCGCGTGCCGATCTCCTACGGCCTGCACTACCCGGAGCGCGTCGACGTGCCGCTGAGAGCGCTCGACTTCGCCGCCGTCGGCACGCTCAGCTTCGAGCCGGTCGACAGCGACACCTTCGCCTGTCTGCGGCTCGCGCGCGAGGTCGGAATCGCCGGCGGCACCGCGCCGTGCGTCCTGAACGCCGCCAACGAGGTCGCCGTGCACGCGTTCCTGTCCGGCAGACTGCGCTTCCTCGAGATCGCCGAGGTGATCCAGCACGCGCTCGACACCGTCGAGACGGGCATGATCCACGCGTTCGAGACGCTCTACCGCGCCGACCGCGCCGCGCGCGACGCCGCGCACGAGCTGATCGAGGAGCGCGCGACCGCATGATCCCGATACTGCTCGCGTTCCTGGGCTTCTGCGCCCTGATCATCCTGCACGAGGCGGGCCACTTCACGGCCGCGAAGCTCGTCGGCATGCGCGTCGAGAAGTTCTCGCTGTTCTTCGGCCGCCCGCTCGCGAAGGTCCAGCGCGGCGAGACCGAGTACGCGATCGGCTGGATCCCGGCTGGCGGCTACGTGCGCATCACCGGCATGAACCCGACGGAGGAGATCCCGCCGGAGGTCGAGGACCGCGCCTACTACCGGATGCCGGTCTGGAAGCGGATCGTCGTGATCGCCGCGGGTCCGGCCGTCAACGTCGTGATCGCGTTCCTGATCATCTGGGCGCTGCTGCTCGCCAACGGCCAGGCGACCGATCAGCCGGTCGTCTCCAAGCAGGACCTCGGCCAGCCGGCCGCGCAGTTCCTGCAGCCGAACGACAGGATCATCAGCGTCGACGGCGTCAGAGGCGACCCGACCGCGATCGCCAGACAGGTCGCGACGCACAGATGCGCCGGCAGACAGGTGAACGGCTGCACGGCCGCGACCGCGGCGACCGTCGTCGTGGAGCGCAACGGCAGACTGCAGACGTTCCAGATCACCCCGCGCTACGACGCGACGAGAGGGATCGAGCGCGCGCGCCTCGGCTTCAGCTACGAGAACGCGACCCGCACCGTCGGGCCGGTCGACGCGGCCGGCGTCAGCGTGACCGGCATGTGGGACGTCGCCAGACGGACCGTCTCGACGTTCGGCAAGCTGTTCGAGGCGAGAGAGCGCAAGCAGCTGTCCGGCGTCGTCGGCACGTCGGAGACGCTGCGGCAGTCGTTCGAGTTCTCGACGACGCTCGCGCTCTACGTGCTCGCGCTGATCTCGCTGTCGCTGGCGATCATCAACCTGTTCCCGTTCCTGCCGCTCGACGGCGGCCACATCTTCTGGGCGCTGGTCGAGAAGCTGCGCGGCGGCCGGCCGGTCCCGTTCTCGATCATGGAGAAGGCCGGGGCGGTCGGCTTCGTGCTCGTGATAATGCTGTTCCTGATCGGGCTGTCCAACGACATCGGCCGGATCGGCGACGGCACGCTCGGCGACATCGGGCGCTGAGCGCGACGGCGGGCGGGACGTCGGCCCGCGCCCGCGCCGCGCGCCCGCCGCCCCGCCGCGTTGCACCTCCCCGCGAGCGGGTAAGCCTCGTGTAGCGTCTGCATGGCCCCGACGGCTGTCCACGTCAGCGGAGGAGGACGAGAGATGGAAGGCAGCTCGATCGCGGCCACGACATCGCACGCCGTCGATGCGGCGACGCTCGGCGAGGCACTGCGGCGGACCGCCGCCGCGCACCCCGACCTGGTCGCGGTGCGCACGCTCGACGACGGCGTCGCGCTGACCTGGTCGCAGCTGCGCGAGCGCGTCGACGCGCTCGCCGGCGGCCTCGCGCGGCTCGGCGTCGGCCCCGGCGACACCGTCGCGCTGATGCTCTCCAACCGGCCCGAGTTCCACCTCGCCGACCTCGCCGCCGTGACGCTCGGGGCGGCGCCGTTCTCGATCTACCTGACCTCCACGCCGCAGCAGATCGAGTACGTCGTCGGCGACGCGAGCGCGCGCATCGCGGTCGTCGAGCAGGCGTTCCTGGCGCGGCTGCTGGAGGCGCGCAAGAGACTGCCGGAGCTGGAGCACGTGATCGTCGTTGACGCGGCTGGCGCCGACTCCGTCGCGCAACCGCCCGGGGGCGATTCCGCGGCCGGGCTGCTGACGCTCTCCGACGTCGAAGGCTCCAACCCGTCGTTCGACGTCGACCGCGCGCTCGCCGCCGTCGCGCCCGATGACGTCGCGACGCTGATCTACACCTCCGGCACGACCGGGCCGCCGAAGGGCGTCGAGCTGGCGCACCGCAACATCCTCGGCGCGGTCCGCGCCGTGCAGGAGATCATCCAGCTGGAGCCGGGGGCGCGCGTGATCTCGTGGCTGCCGGCGGCGCACATCGCCGAGCGCGCCGCGCACCACTACATCCCGGTCGTCTACGCCGCGACGATCACCACGTCGCCGGATCCCAGAGCGATCATGCAGACGCTCCCGCAGGTGCGGCCGAACTGGTTCTTCGCCGTGCCGCGGATCTGGGAGAAGCTGAAGGCGGGCCTGGAGGCGATGCTCGCGTCGCAGCCGGAGGAGGCGCGCGCGAGAGTCGAGGGCGCGCTCGCGGCCGCGCGGCAGCGGATCGGGCTGCAGCAGAAGGGCGTCGCGGTGCCGCAGGAGCTGGAGCAGGCGGTCGCGGCCGCCGACGCGGCGATCTTCTCCAACCTGCGGACGATGCTCGGCCTCGACCAGGTCGTCACCGTCAACGTCGGCGCCGCGCCGACGCCGCCCGACGTGATCGAGTTCTTCCACGCGCTCGGGATCGAGCTGGCGGAGCTGTGGGGGATGTCGGAGACGTGCGGCGCCGGCACCGTCAACCGGCCGGGGCAGGTGCGGATCGGCACCGTCGGGCCGCCGTCGCCGGGCGTCGAGGCGAGGCTGGCGCAGGACGGCGAGCTGCTGGTGCGCGGCGCCTGCGTGATGCGCGGCTACCGCGGCAGACCGGACAAGACGGCCGAGACGATCGACGCGGACGGCTGGCTGCACACCGGCGACATCGCGCAGATCGACGCCGACGGCTACGTCAAGATCGTCGACCGCAAGAAGGAGCTGATCATCTCCGCGGGCGGCAAGAACATGTCGCCGGCGAACATCGAGGCGACGCTGAAGGGCGCCTCGCCGCTGATCGGCCAGGCGTGCGTGATCGGCGACGCGCGACCGTACAACACCGCGCTGATCGTGCTCGACACCGACTTCGGCCCGGCGTGGGCGAGACAGCAGGGGCTCGGCGACGAGGCGGAGCTGGCCGCGCTGGCGGTCGATGAGCGCGTGCGCGCGGCGGTCCAAGCCGGCGTCGACACCGCCAACGAGAGACTCTCGCGCGTCGAGCAGATAAAGCGCTTCACGCTCGTGCGCGGCGACTGGCTCCCCGGCGGCGACGAGCTGACCCCGACGATGAAGCTCAAGCGCCGCCCGATCGGCGACAAGTACGCTGCCGAGATCGAGGCGATGTACGCGGGGCACTGAGGCGAGAACAGGCGCCGTACGACCTCTCGTACGCCGCGACGAGCAGATGGGCCAGGTCGACGACCTCCCGTGGGACGCCGTCGCGATCTTCCCCGAGGACACGGTTCCACCCGCGAGAGCGACGGATTACTTGAGAGCGACGATCCACTAC
Organism: Conexibacter sp. CPCC 206217; assembly: GCF_030646165.1. Lineage (GTDB taxonomy): Bacteria > Actinomycetota > Thermoleophilia > Solirubrobacterales > Solirubrobacteraceae > Conexibacter. Next base: position 30,156 of record NZ_JAUTDO010000003.1, read on the forward strand.
ATCGGGCTGCAGGGGCGCGTCGTCAACGTCGCCGAGCCGGGCGGCGCGATCGACACAGCCGAGCACGACGCCGACGGCAACGTGATCCGTGCCCTGACAGCGGCCAACCGCCAGTGGGCGCTCGCGTTCGGGAGTGGCGCCGCGAGCGAGGCGCAGGCGCTGTCGACGCGCGGGGCACGCCTGCCAACGGCTGGCGCGGCGGTCACCAGCGCACGACGTCGACCAGCACCCGTTCAACCTGCAGGATCTGGACGGCAGGCAGCCGACGCCGTGCGGATGACCGTGACCCCCGGCGGACGACTCGCCTCGTGCCTCTTCGGCGCGGGCGGCGCCCTTGTGACGTCGATGGGATGACCGAGCCAGACGCGAAGGAGCGGCGCGTCGTCGCGCTGCTCGCCGATGCGGACTGTCCCTGGGGGCCGATGCCGCTGCAGCGGGCGTCGCATGCGCTGCCGGTCGCCAGCTTCCTGAGGTTCGTCGCCGAGCGCGGCGAGTCTCAGGAGGGCGTCGAGCAGATCGTCGACCGGCTCGTGATCGCGAGCGGCGGTTCACGCGACGAGGAGCTCAACCCCGTCATCCGGCTGAAGGCGTGGGCTCGGCGTCGCAGGAGACTGCCGACCGACTCGACCGACATATGGGTAGCGCCGGAGACCTTCCCGCGCAGTGTGTCCGACGGGCACGCCGGCGCGGGATATTGATCCGTAGACAGTCCGGCGACGGCTTCGTCGCCGGACGTCTCCTACACTGGGGGCATGGCCTCGAAGCGGCAGATCCACGTCGGCGGCGTGCCGATCGGCGGCGGCGCACCCGTCGCGATCCAGACGATGACGAAGACGGAGACCGCCGACCTGCAGGCGACGATGGCGCAGATCCATCGTGTCGCGGAGGCCGGGGCGGACATCGTGCGCTGCGCGGTGCCGCGCGACGACGACGTCGAGGCGCTCAAGACGATCGTCAGAGAGTCGCCGATCCCGATCATCGCCGACATCCACTTCAACTACACGCTCGCGCTGAAGGCGATCGATGCGGGCGCCCATTGCATCCGCCTCAACCCGGGCAACATCGGCGGTCCCGACAAGGTCGCGCTCGTCGCCGCGAAGGCGAGAGCGGCGGGCGTGCCGATCCGCATCGGCGTCAACTCCGGCTCGCTGCCCAGACACCTCCACGCGCTCGAGCGCGAGAACAGCGTCGAGGCGCTCGTGACCGCCGCGACCGAGTTCGTCGCGCTGATGGAGTCGCTGCAGTTCGAGGACTTCAAGGTCTCGATCAAGTCGACCAACGTGCCGAACACGATCGCCTCCAACCGCCTGCTGTCGCAGCGGATCCCGTACCCGCTGCACCTCGGCATCACCGAGGCGGGGACGAAGTGGTCGGGCTCGCTGAAGTCGTCGGTGGGCCTCGGGACGCTGCTCGCGGACGGCATCGGCGACACGATCCGGATCTCCTTGTCGACCTTCCACGCGGAGGAAGAGGTCAAGGTGGCTTGGGAGATCCTCAAGGCGCTGCAGCTGCGCGAGCGCGGCCCGGTCCTGATCGCCTGCCCGACCTGTGGCCGCCTGCAGTTCGACATGGACACCGTCGTCGCCGACATCGAGAAGCGGCTGGAGGCGTACGAGGACCCGATCGAGGTCGCCGTGCTCGGCTGCGCCGTCAACGGCATCGGCGAGGCGTCGCACGCCGACTTCGGCATCACGGGGGCGAAGAACGAGGGCCTGATCTTCAGCCGCGGCAGAGCGCTGCGCAAGGTCCCGACCGAGCAGCTCGTCGACACCCTCTTCGCCGAGATCGACAAGTACGTCGCGCGCGGCAAGCAGATCGACGTCGACGCCGGCGAGGCCGCCGAGGGCGCCGCTTGGCTGCAGGCGATCGAAGAGGAGAACGCCGGCGAGATGACGCCCGAGCGCCTCGCGGCGCTGGAGAAGGCCGCCAGCGACGCGGTCGACTCCAACTCGCTGGAGGAGATGTCGGGCAGCCTGCTGGATGTGGTCGCCGCGAAGGCGCGGTTGGACGAGGAAGCGTCGCCCACGGCGGGCCGTCGCTTCACGCGCTCGTGATCGCCTGAGAGCACGGGCTCGCGGAGCTGGGCGCGATCCGGCGTCTCAGACGACCATGAAGGTGGCGCAGGGTCCGACGGAGGTCGGTTAGGCTCGGCCCATGCTCGTCCACGACCGTCGCGGCTCTGGGCCGCCGCTCGTCCTGATCCACGGGATCGGCGCGCGGCGTGGGGCGTGGGATCCGGTCGTCGAGCTGCTCGCCGCCGAGCGCGAGACGATCGCGATCGACCTGCCGGGCTTCGGCGACTCGCCGCCGCTGCCGGCCGGCACGGTGCCGACGATCGAGGCCTACCTCGACGCGGTCGAGCAGTTCTTCGCCGACGCCGGGCTCGACAGACCGCACGTCGCGGGCAACTCGATGGGCGGTGGGATCGCGCTGGAGCTGGCGCGCCGCGGCTGCGTCGCGAGCGCGACCGCGCTGTCGCCGATCGGCTTCTGGAACGAGGCCGAGAAGCGGTACAGCCGCGCGGCGCTGAAGATCACGCGCTTCTTCTCCGTCCACGCGGGCGGGCTGCTGAAGCGTGGGATGGGCAGCGCACTCGGCCGGCAGCTGCTGCTGGGCCAGATGCGCGGCCGTCCGGCGCGCGTCGATCCGGACGCGGCGCGGATGGACATCGACAGACTCGTCGGCGCCAGCGGCTGGGACGCGACGCTGCCCGAGCTGGCGAGATACCAGTTCGCGCACGGGGAGCAGCTCGATCCGATCCCGGTCACGATCGGCTGGGGCACGCGCGACCGGCTGTTGATCGCCGCGACCCAGCCGGCGCGCGCGAGGGCGGCGCTGCCGCACGCCCGCCATGTCCCGCTGGACGGCTGCGGCCACCTGCCGATGGGCGACGACCCAGAAGCCGTCGCGGCGCTGCTGCGCGTCGCCAGCTCCAGCGGCGCCTGAAGCGGGCGCCCTGCGCCCGCCGCGTGCAGCCGGCGCCCGCCGCGTGGCGGCGGATCCCCGCCGCAACCGCATCGTCACCGGCGCCGCTGGGTTAGCAGCTACAGTCCCCCGATCCGTTTCGGGGTGTCCGTATGCAGACCAGGTATCGCGGGCCCCCGGCTCATTCCCCGAAAGGAAACTTCGACGTGAAGCCCCGTCGTTCGCTGGCCGCCACAGTGGCGGGCCTGCTCTTGGCCGTCCTGCTGCTCGCGCCTGCTTCGAGCAGCGCCCTCGTAGTGGGAGTCGGCGACCAGAGTCCGAACCTCTTCACGAACGAGTGGCTGACCCCGCTCGGCTCCGAGCGCACGCGCCTGATCGTCAACTACGACAGCGTGCTGCACAGGGACGAGAAGGCCGGCCTCGACCTGTGGATGAGAGCCGCGCGCTCCGCGGGCCAGGAGATCCTCGTCGCGTTCAACCCGCCCTCGACGATGGCGTGCCCGAACCTGAACGGCTCCAAGAGCTGCAGACCGGTCAGCTCCGCCAGCTACACGAAGGCCTTCAAGGCGTTCCGCAAGGCGTACCCGTACGTGCGCCTGTTCCAGCCCTGGAACGAGGTCAACAACCTCACGCAGCCGACCGTCTACAGACCCGACGCGGTCGTCACGTACTACGACATCGTGCGCAGAAACTGCCGCGGCTGCACGATCCTCGGCGCCGACATCCAGGACCTGCCGAACATGGTCACGTACACCAGAGCGCTGCTGGACAACTTCAGAAGACGCCGCATCCCGACGCCGAAGGTGTGGGGGATGCACAACTACACCGACGCCAACCGCTTCGTGCAGGACGCCAACAGCAGCGTCAAGAAGCTGCTGAAGATACTCCCGGGCAAGGTCTGGCTGACCGAGACGGGCGGTCTCTACCGCTTCCAGCCGCAGAACGCGCGGCAGACGTTCCGCCCCGACCTCAAGCGGCAGGCGAGAGCGATGGACGCGGTCTTCAAGCAGGCGATCAAATACCGCAGCCGGATCGACCGGATCTACATCTACCACTGGTTCGGCGCCGGCATCTCCAACCGCTGGGACTCCGGCGTGCTCGACGTCAACGGCCAGCCGCGGCCGGTCTACGACACGCTGCTGAAGTACAGACGCTACTTCGGCTGACGTCGCGGGAGACGGGCGCGGAGGGGCCGGCCGGTAGGCTTCCGCGCCCATGACCCGTCTGAGCGCCTATCTCCTTCCGACCGAGAAGCAGGCCCCGGCTGACGCCGAGGCGATCTCGCACAAGCTGATGGTCCGGGCCGGGCTGATCCGTCAGCTCGGCGCCGGACTGTGGACCTACCTGCCGGCCGGCTGGAAGATCCACCGCAAGATCGAGCAGATCATCCGCGAGGAGATGGACGCGATCGGCGGCCAGGAGCTGCTGATGCCGCTGCTGAACCCCGCCGAGCCGTGGCGTCGCACCGGCCGCATCGAGATCGAGGAGATCTTCAAGCTGGCCGACCGCAAGGGCACCGAGATGGTGCTCGCGATGACGCACGAGGAGATCATCACCACGCACGTGGCGCAGGTGGTGCGCTCCTATCGCGATCTGCCGCAGATCCTCTACCAGATACAGGTCAAGGAACGCGACGAGGCGCGCCCGCGCGCGGGCGTCCTGCGCACGCGCGAGTTCCGCATGAAGGACTCCTACTCGTTCGACCGCGACGAGGAGGGTCTGGAGCGCAGCTACGCGGCGCACATCACGGCGTACGACCGCATCTTCGACCGCAGCGGGCTGGAGTGGTACCGCGTCGAGTCCGACGTCGGGATGATGGGCGGCACCGCCGCGCACGAGTACATGGCGCCCTGCGCGGCCGGCGAGGACGAGGTCGCGTTGGCGCCCGGCTACGCCGCCAACGTCGAGATCGCCAGCGCCGACCCGCAGCCGGTCGAGCTGCCCGCGCCGCTGCCGCAGCCGCAGGAGGAGCACACGCCCGGCATCACGACCGTCGAGGACGTCGCGCGCCGCCTCAGCGTGCCGGCCGGCGGAGTGCTGAAGGCGTACCCGGTGATCGCCGAGGGCCGCGGGCTGGTGCTCGTGCTGGTGCGCGGCGACCACCGCGTCAACGAGACGAAGCTGCGCAACGCGCTGAGATCGGAATGCCGCCCCGCGACGGCCGACGAGTTCGCGCGCAAGATCGGGCCGGCCGGCTTCATCGGCCCGGTCGGCGCGAACGCGCCGATCGTGCTCGACGACGCCGTCGGCGACGGCGGCTACGTGACCGGCGCCAACCGCGCCGACCACCACCTGCGCGGCGTCGAGCCGGGCCGCGACTTCCCGTTCGAGCGCGCCGACGTGCGCGCGGTCGAGCCGGGCGACACGGTCAACGGCAACCCGATCCGGATCGAGAAGGCGATCGAGATCGGGAACATCTTCAAGCTCGGCACCAGATACTCGACGGCGCTCGGCGCGCATTACCTCGACGAGAGCGGCAGACAGCAGCCGATCGTGATGGGCTGCTACGGGATCGGCCCGGCGCGGATCGCCGCCGCCGCCGTCGAGCAGTTCCACGACGAGGCCGGGATCGCCTGGCCGCGCGCGCTCGCGCCGTTCGACGTCGAGTTGGTCGTGATCTCCAGAGGCGAGTCGGAGGAGCGCACGTACGCCGACGGCCTCTACGAGCAGCTGAGGGAGATCGGCCTCGACGTGCTCTACGACGACCGCGACGCGGGTCCCGGCGAGAAGTTCGCCGACGCCGAGCTGCTCGGCGCGCCGCTGCGCGTGACGGTCGGCCGGCGCACGCTCGCGGCGGGCGAGCTGGAGGTGCAGCTGCGGCGCGGCCGCGAGTCGCGCTCGATCCCGCTCGACGGTGCCGCGGAGGCGGTGCGCGAGCTGTGGCGGACGCTCCCGTAGGGCGCCCGGACGGGGGCGGCTCCGGCGACGAGCCGCCGCGCTCGGCCGGCGGCGCCCCCGGCGTCCCCGGCGGCGACCGCCCGCCGCGGCAGCGCCTCACGTTCAAGCGCCTCTCGGGCCTGGACCGCTCGGGCCCGCCGCAGCCGGCGACGGTCGCCGGCGCGCCGCTGAACCCGTGGACGATCCCGAATGCGATCGGCTTCTTGCGGATCGCGCTGATCCCGGTCTTCCTCGTCGTCGCGCTGTCGAGCGACGACGGCGTCGGCTTCTGGCCCGCGTTCCTGTTCGGCGTGATCGGCTGGGGCGACTATGCCGACGGGATCGCCGCGCGCGTGACGCGGCAGTACTCGCGCCTGGGCGCGCTGATGGACCCGGTCACCGACCGCCTGCTGGTGATCTCCGGCGTGATCGTGGCGTGGAACTTCGAGCTGCTGCCGCGCTGGGCGATCGCGCTGCTGGTCGCGCGTGAGGTCGCGATGCTGTCGATCGCGCAATGGGGCCTGCGGCACGGCATCGACCTGGCGATCAACTGGCCTGGGCGGCTTGCGGTCGCGCCGGTGATGGGCGGCCTGTTCTTCCCGATGTGCGGGCTGCAACTGCTCGGCGAGGTGCTGCTCTACATCGGCCTCGCGCTGGCGCTAACGGCGACGGCCCTGTACGTTCGCAGCGGCCGTGCGCAGCTGCGTGCGCGGCGGGCAACGGGCTGACCCTCAAGCTCAGCTTGAGACCCGGCCCGTGCAGGGCTATACTGATCGGTCTCGCCACCGCGCGCACCCTGGAACGGAGCAACCTCAGTGATGGACACCTTCCCGGATCTCGGCTCACTGACGGATCAGGAGCTGAAGGATCTCATCCAGCAGATGACCGAGGAGGAGATCGAGGTCTCCTACAAACGGCGCATCCTGCATGGAAAGATCGACATTCTCCGGGCCGAGCTCGTCAACCGTCTGCGCAAGAAGCACGACGGCGGCGAAGACGTGATCTCCGGTGCCGACGTCGAGAAGCTGACCGACATCTTGTCCGGCCGACTGCCGGGACAAGAGGGAAGCTGACCTTCGTCGGCGAAGGAGAGGCACGTGGCGCTCCACTGCCCTGAATGCGGCTTCGCCAATGCGGTCGGAGCGAACTACTGCCAACGCTGCGGCGCGTTCCTCGCTACCTCCGAGCCGGCGGCCGCTGACACGACGGCGACCTACCGGATCGGCGAGACCGGCGAGATCGAGCCGGTCGAGTTGGAGGACGTCGTCGCGCGCGGCGCCGCGCTGGTGATCCGCGCCGGCGGCGGTCGCACGGGCGAGTCGTTCGTCGTCGACGGCGAGAAGCTGACGATCGGGCGTCGTCCCGACAGCGACATCTTCCTCGACGACGTGACGGTCTCGCGCGATCACGCGCTGCTGGTGCGGCGCGGCCACGAGTGGTACCTCGACGACTGCGGCTCGCTCAACGGCACCTACGTCAACCGTGAGCGGATCGAGTCGCACAAGCTCGAAGACGGCGACGAGTTGCAGGTCGGCAAGTACAAGCTGGCGTATCTCTCCCGGTGACGACGATGGCCTCACAGATCCCTCACCCCGACGTCGAGCCAGAGGCTGCGACGGCAGGCGCCGTGCCGCCGCCGGACGGCGAGCCGGCGACGGTCGCTGTGGACGGCGCGGTCGCCGAGGCCGGTGGGTCGGCGACGGTCGCCGTGCCGGCAACCGTGCCCGCGACGCCGGGCAACGCGCCCGAGCAGAAGCGCCCGGCGCGACAGAAGGCGCTCACGATCGGCGCGGTCTGCAAGGCGCTGAAGCAGGAGTTCCCGGACATCTCGATCTCGAAGATCCGCTACCTCGAGGATCAGAAGCTGCTGACGCCGCGCCGCACGCAGGGCGGCTACCGCGTCTACCAGCAGACCGACGTGCAGCGGCTGCGGACGATCCTGCGGCTGCAGCGCGACGAGTTCCTGCCGCTGAGAGTGATCCGCCAGGAGCTGGCCGGCGGCCGCGCCGAGAACGACGTCGCGCCCGGCCCGTCCAGACCCGACGTGCGCCACCTGCGCCGCACCGCGGTCGCCGTCAGAGGCCCCGGCGCGCTCTACTCGCTCGACGACGTCGTCGAGGAGACCGGCGCCGAGCCGAGACTCGTCTACGAGCTGGAGGAGTTCGGCGTGATCCGCGGCGAGCAGCGCGCGGGCGTGAAGTACTACGACGAGACCGACCGCGAGATCGTCCGCGCGACGACCGAGCTGGCCAGATACGGCGTCGCCGGCCGCAACCTGCGCGTCTTCCGCACCTCCGCCGACCGCGAGTCGGCGCTGCTGCAGCAGATCCTCGCCCCGGCACTGCGCTCGCGCAACCCGGAGCGCCGCAGAGAGGCCGTCGAGACGCTCGAGAACCTCGCCGCGGTCGCGACCTACCTCAAGCACCTGCTGCTGATTCGCGACCTGCGCAGAATCTCCGGGCCTTGAGCACGCCGGATGCTGCGGCCCGCGGCCTTGACCCGGTCGGAAGAACTCGCCTAGAGGCTCGTTCTTCCACGATGAGCGTCGAATTGCGCAGCCGCATCCGCGAGATCCCGGACTATCCCAAGCCGGGGATCGTCTTTCGCGACATCACGCCGCTGCTGCTGGACTCCGCGGCGGTCTCGGAGGCCGTCAGGCGGATCGCGGCCTACGGCGCCGGCCGCGGCGGGATCGACTTCGTCGTCGCGGCCGAGGCGCGCGGCTTCATCCTCGGCGGCGCGGTCGCGCGCGAGCTGAGCGCGGGCTTCGTGCCGGCGCGCAAGCCGGGCAAGCTGCCGGCGCGCACGATCAGCGCCGAGTACATCCTCGAATACGGCGTCGACGCGCTGGAGATGCACGCCGACGCGCTCGCCCACGGCGCGCGCGTGCTCGTGCACGACGACCTGCTCGCGACCGGCGGCACGGCGCGCGCGCTGTGCGACCTCGTGCAGCAGCTCGGCGGCGTCGTGGTCGGCTGCGCGTTCCTCGCCGAGCTGAGCTTCCTCGGCGGCCGCGAGCGGCTCGCGCCCTACGACGTCCACGCGCTCGTGCAGTACGCGAGCGAGGCGGAGTAGCGCCCGACGCTCGCTCGCTCCTTCCGATGCCGACCACCCGACTCCAGCGCACGCTCCCGGCCGCACCCGCGGCCGTCTGGCGGGTGCTGAACGACCCCTACCAGCAGCAGCGCTGGTGGCCGCGCGTGCGGCGCGTCGAGGACGTCGACCTGGACCGCTTCACGCAGGTGCTGGGGACGCAGAGAGGCAAGGGCGTGCGGGCCGACTTCGCGATCCTCGCGCGCGACGAGGAGCAGCTGCTGCAGTGGTCGCAGGAGCTGGAGGGCTCGCCGTTCGAGCGCCTGATGGAGGAGGCCGTGACGACCTTCAAGCTCGCGCCCGGGGCGGACGGCGCGGACGCCACGACGACGCTCGTGAGCGTCGAGTACGTCCAGCGCCTGCGCGGCTGGTCGCGACTGGCGCCCTTCCTCTTCAAGGGCGCGGCGAAGCGGCAGTTGGGCGAGGCGCTGGACGGGCTCGAAGCGGCGGTCGCGTGAGCCGCTGAGCGCGGGCCGGTTTGGAGCCGGCCCGCGGCGGTGGATCAGCTCAGCTGGCGAGCGTCGCTTCGAGCGTGATCTCGGGCACGCCGGCGAGCGCGCGGCTGACCGGGCAACCGGCCTTGGCGCCGGCGGCGGCCTCCTTGAAGGCGGCCTCGTCGATGCCGGGGACGACGCCGACGACGGTCAGCTCGATCTTCGTGATCGTCGGCGCGCCGTCGACCGGGCGCAGTGTCACGACCGCTCTCGTCTGCACCGAGTCGACCGGCGTGCCGGCCGTGGCGAGCGCGTTCGACAGCGCCATCGAGAAGCATGAGGCGTGCGCGGCGGCGATCAGCTGCTCCGGGTTCGCGCCCGGGCCGTCCTCGAAGCGCGACTTGAACGAGTAGTCGCCGCTGATCGTGTCCCCGGCGGTGAAGGTGCCGGAGCCGGCTCTCAGGTCGCCCTTCCACTCAGCAGTTCCTCTTGCAGGCATGTCGTGCTCCTTCGTCGTCGTTAGCGAGCGGTCGCTCCGCGGCCGAAGCCTACGGTGCTCCTCAACCTAGCCCGTTCTGTTGACTCTGAGCGGGCCCTCGAGCAGGATCTCGGCCGGTCTGGCGGGGATCTCTCTCTGCGGCAGCGGCTCGCGCGAGATCACGACCTGGTCGTAGTCCGCGGTGTCTCTCGGCAGGTCCGCGCTGACGGCGAATCTGCTGTCGGGGCCGACGCGACCGGGGAAATAGCCGAGGAATCTGGCGTTGCCGTCGCTGCTCTGGCGCAGCCATGCGGCGTAGACGTCGTCCGCGCCGTTGGCGGCGATGTCCTGGACCTGCACCGCCACGACCGGTCTGTTGTCTCTCAGCAGGATGAACGCGACTCCGAGCGGTCTCTCGCCGCCGCCGGGCGGTCTGAGGTTGACCTGCTGCAGGAACGTCGGTTCGTTCGCCGCGGCTCTGTCAGCGGTCGTTCTCTGCGTCTGCGCCTGCGTCTGCGGCGCGGCGCCCGAACTGGCCGACGGCGAGTCGTCGTCGCTGCCGCCGTTCAGCACGACGATCAGCACGACCGCGACGAGCGCGGCGATGCCGATCAGCAGCAGCGCGCCGCCGAGCTTGGAGGAGCGGCGCGGCCGGTCCGGCTCGTCCCAGCCGAAGGCCTGTGCGGCGGCGGCGTTGGAGGCGCCGTCGCGGGCTGCGTCGTCGGTCTCCGCATCCGTCGCGGTCGTGCGCGCGAGGCCGTCGAGGTCGGTGGTGTCGGCGTCGAGCGCGTCGCCGTCCGCGTCGTCGGCTGGCTCGAGCGGTGCGGGCGAGAGCCTCGGCGCGCTTCCGTTGCGCGCCGGCAGATCCGGCAGCGCGACGTCGGCGAGCGGGGCGAGACGCTCGTGGAGGGCGCCGGCCCAGCGGCGCGCGGCGCGCGAGTCGTCGAGGTGCTGGAGCGTGACGGCGCGCTCGGCGTCGTCCTGCTGGCCGAGCAGGTAGTCGGCGATCTGGCCGCGGCGCTCGGGCGACAGCGCCGCGCCGGTGCCGGCGGGCGCGAGCGCCTCGAGGCCCGCGTGGGCACGCGCGCGCACGGCCGCCTCGTCGATTCTCAACAGTCCGGAGAGGTCGGCGTAGCCGCGGCCCTGCTTGAGGATCAGCTGGAGGACGGCACGCTGATCTGGGGGAAGCGACTGAAAGGCGCTCATCGACTGCCAAGCCTACTAACGTCTGCGCGCGTGAGCCTCAGACCACTGCCACTCCCCGATCGCGGCCTCGACAGCCTCTTCGGCTACTCGGAGCTGCTGCACGGCGACGGCGAAGTGCGCGCGCGCATACCCGTCAGACCGGAGCTGCTGCAACCGTTCGGCCTCGTCCACGGCGGCGTCTACGCCAGCGTCGCGGAGACGCTCGCGTCGCTCGGCACCTACATCGGCGTCCACGAAGACGGCAAACAGGCGATGGGCCTGTCGAACAGCACGAGCTTCCTGCGCCCGATCACGTCCGGCCACGTCAACGCGCACGCGAGAGCGTTCCACCGCGGCCGCACGACGTGGCTGTGGGACGTCGAGATCCGCGACGACGAGGACCGCCTCTGCGCGGTCACGCGGATGACGATCGCCGTGCGGGATCCGCGCGGCTGAGCTGGAGCGCGGGCGCAGTGCCACGCCACCGCGGCGTCGTGGCCCGCATCCGCGTCAGCCGACGTAGCGCCGCGCCTCGACCGCGAGATGCAGCGTCAGCAGCTCGGTCGGGTCGGACAGGTCGACGCCGAGCAGGCGCTCGATCCGCTCGATCCGGTGGTAGAGCGCCTGGCGGTTGAGGTGCAGCGCGCGCGCCGTCTCGGCCTTGTGGCCGCCGTTGGCGCAGAGCGTCTGCAGCGTGGGGAGGAGGGCGTGTCTGCGTCTGCGGTCGTGCTCGATCAGCGGGCCGAGCCGGCGCGTCACGAGCGCGGCCAGCTCGCGGTCCTCGCGCCAGTGCCACAGCAGCCGCTGCAGTTCCAGCGCGCGCGCGTCGTGCCAGGCGGTCGGCGGCAGCGGCGCGGCGCTGGCGGCGCCGTCGGCGGCGAGCCGCAGCTCCGGCCCCGCGCCCTCCCAGCCGGTCGCCCGCCCGACCGCGATCGTCAGCTCGGCGTCGCCGAGCCGACGAGCGACCGCCGTGCGCAGAGCGGCGGCGGCGAGGTCGGCGACCCGCTCGCGCTCGCCGACGCCCGGGCCGCGCTCGTTCGTGCCGGATCGGCTCGCGCCGTGCCAGCTCGCGCCGTGCCCGCTCGCGCCGTGCCCGCTCGCGCCGTGCTCGCTGTCATGCAGGGCCACGAGCGCCAGCATCCGGCCGGCCCGCTCGCGCTCGCCGACCAGCGCGGGGGTGCCGCGGCCCTCCAGCTCGACCTGGGCGTCGCGCAGCACGAGGCTCCACTCGGCCGGCTCGACCTGCGCGCTCGTCTCGGCGGCGAGCGCCAGCAGCTGCCCGGAGGCGGGGGCGAAGCCGATCAGCTGCGCCTGGCGGCGGGCGGCCGCGGCCTTCACGCGGCCGCCCGACAGCGCCAGCAGGAAGCTCCCGCGCTCGCGCGCGACCAGCTCCTCCTCCTGGCGGCTGCGCAGCAGCGACAGCGCGACGAGGCCGGCCGCGCGATCGAGCACAAGCCGCGCCAGCTCGTCCAGCGGCGCGCTGACCGGCAGCACGACGAGCCGGCCGGGCGCGCCGTGGCCGAGCGGGACGGGGGCGGAGAGGCCGGCTTGCCAGGCGGCGGCGCCCTCGCCGCTCGCGCCGCCGCCTGTCTTGCGTCCAGCCGTGCCACGGCTCGCCGCGCGCGCTCTGCCCGTACGCCCACCCGCCCCGCGATCGCGCGCCGCCGCCCACGCATCGAGCGCGTCGTCGCCCTGCTCGTCGCCGCCGGGGACGGCGTGGGCGAGGACACGGCCGCTGGCGGCCTCCAGCACGACCGGCGTCGCGAGCGTCTCGGCGAGCAATCGCAGGACCTCGGGGATGCCGCCGCCGTCGAGCACGATCTGCGTCAGCTGGCCGTGGATCTCGTCGCAGCGCTGCAGCACCGCGTAGCGGCTGTTGACCAGTTCGGTGTGGATCGCCTCGGTGACGGGGATGAAGCGCACGTCGCGGCGGAAGGCGACGAGCGGCAGCCCGCGCCGCTCGGCCTCGCCGACGAGCGCGGGCGGGAGGTCGTCGAGCGCGCCGCCCAACTCGACGAACAGCGCCGCGGCGCCGGCCTCGTCCAGCTCCTTCACGAAGCGCCGCTGCTCGGCCGCTCTGCGCCCGATCCCCATGCCCGTCGTCAGCAGCAGCTCGCCGCCGAGCAGGACCGACGCGATGTAGGAGACCTCGCCCGCGTGGACCCAGCGGATCGGGCGGTCGAGGTTGCGCTCGCCGGCCACCACGAGCGGCAGGCCGCGCTGCACGGCCGGCAGCGCCAGCGCCTGCGCGACGGTGATCCGCGGGGGAAGGTCTGCGGCGGTCATCTCCGACACAGGGTGGCAGACCATCACAGGACAGAACGTCTGCCCTTCTGTCACTACGTGCGACGTTGCGTCCCGCTGTTTCGGGCCGCTGCGGGCGGGAGCCTACGTCGCACAGGCACGAGCGAGGTGGCCGCCGTCACGCGGCGACCCACATTCAAGAGGAGCTGGGCAGATGCGCGTTGGCGTCGTGAAGGAGATCAAGCCGTCGGAGCGTCGCGTCGCGCTGACCCCCGCGGGTGCAGCCGAGCTGGCGGGCGCGGGCCACGACGTGCTCGTGCAGGCTGGTGCCGGCGTCGGCTCCGGTTTCCCCGACGACGCCTACGCGGCCGCCGGCGCGACGCTCGTCGAGGGCGCCGAGACGGTCTGGGGGGATGCCGAGCTGATCGTCAAGGTGAAGGAGCCGATCGCTTCGGAGTACCCGCTGCTGAGCGAGGACACCGCGCTCTTCACGTACCTCCACCTCGCCGCCGAGCCGGCGCTGACCGACGCGCTCGTCGCCGCCCGCACGACCGCGATCGCCTACGAGACCGTCACCGAGACCGACGGCTCGCTGCCGCTGCTGGCGCCGATGAGCGAGGTCGCCGGCCGCCTCGCCGGCCAGGCCGGCGCGTACTTCCTGCAGCACCCGCTCGGCGGGCGCGGCGTGCTGATCGGCGGCGCCCCCGGCGTCGCGCCGGCGCGTGTCGTCGTGATCGGCGGCGGCGTCGTCGGCTTCAACGCCGCCCGCGTCGCGGCCGGCATGGGCGCCGAGGTGACGATCCTCGAGCGCAGCCCGCGCCGCCTGCGCGAGCTCGAGGACCGCTTCGACGGCCGCATCCGCGTGCTGATGAGCGACCCGCTCTCGCTGGAGGAGGAGGTCACGAACGCCGACGTCGTGATCGGCGCGGTCCTGATCGCGGGCGCCGCCGCGCCGAAGCTGATCACGCGCGAGCTGCTCGGCAAGATGCGCGAGCGCTCGGTGATAGTCGACGTCGCGATCGATCAGGGCGGCTGCGCGGAGACGTCGAGACCGACGACCCACGACGCCCCGACGTACGTCGTCGACGACGTCCTGCACTACTGCGTCGCGAACATGCCGGGCGCCGTCCCCGCGACCTCCACGCGCGCGCTCACGAACGCGACGATGCCGTACCTGCGTCAGCTCGCCGACCGCGGCGTCGAGGCCGCGCTGGAGCACGACTCCCGTCTCGCCGCCGGCCTCAACACGCGCGCCGGCAACGTGGAGATCGCCGACCTGCTGGCGCCCGTCGCGGCGTAGCGCACAAGCCTCCTGGTTGCGAGCAGCACACCAGGACCGGAGCGGGGCGCGACCGTCACGCGCCCCGCTCCTCCATCTTCGAAGTCGACGAGGTGGAGCGGATGCTCGGCGGATCGGGTCACGGCTGGTCGGTCGGGCGGACGACGATCTCGTTGACGGCGACGCGGCGCGGGTTGGTGACGACGTACGCGACTGCGTCCGCGATGTCGTCCGCGTGCAGCTGCTCGACCTCGCCGAAGGCTGCGGTGAAGTCCGCGTCGGAGTTGGCCTTCTGCTCGAACAGCTCTGTCTGGGTGCGGCCGGGCTCGATCACGGAGAAGCGGACGTTGCGCTTCGTGAACTCCTGGCGCCATGCCTCGGTCGCGCCGGTCACGGCGAACTTCGTCGCGTTGTAGATCGCGACCGTCGGCGCGGCGAACCGTCCCGCGACGGAGGAGATGTTGACCACGTCGGCGACCGCGCGCGGGCTGTCCTGCGCGGCCGTGAGCAGATGTGGAAGCGCCGCCTTGGTCACGTACATGAGACCGCGCAGGTTGATGTCGACCATGCGGTCCCACTCCTCCAGCGGAGACGCCTCCGAGGGCCCGTTGAGCATCACGCCGGCGGAGTTGACGAGCGTGTCGAGCCGGCCGAACTGCGCGACGGTGCGCTCGACCGCCTCGCGCGCGGCCGCTGCGTCGGTGAGGTCGCCCGCGATCACGAGCGCGTCGTGCCCGTCGGCGCGCAGCTGCGATGCGAGCTCGTCGAGCTTGTCCGCCCGGCGGGCGGCGAGTGCGACCTTCGCGCCGGCGCCGGCCAGGCGGTGAGCGGCCGCGCGGCCCAGGCCGCTGGATGCGCCGGTGATCAGCGCGACGGTTCCGTCGAGGGCCTCAGATGCCATGACCAGCGTCCTTTCGGTGGGAGTCCGCGATGCGTCTCGCAGATCGCACGCCGACCATTTACGAGACTGTGCGACCACTATATCGGCTTTACGAGACGCCGCGCACCGTTTTTCATCTAGACTCGCGCTCATGGCCGACAGCGAGCCGAGACCACGCGGACGTCCGCGCAGCGAGGAGACCCGGCTGGCGATCCTGGCCGCCGCCTTCGACGTGGGCGCCAGCGACGACCAGCAGGACTTCTCGATCGCGGGCATCGCCGCGCGGGCGGGGGTCAGCAAGCAGACGGTGTACCGCTGGTGGCCGAGCAAGGCCGACGTCCTGATGGAGGCGCTCGCGCATCGCGCCGACCTCCAGATCTCCACGCTCGATCGGGGCTCCTACGCGGACGACCTGCAGTCGTTCCTGGGCGAGACGTTCGATGTCCTGACGCAGCCGGGTGTGGTGAGCGCATCGCGCAGCCTGATGGCGGAGGCGCAGCAGGACCACGCGTTCAGAGCCCGCTTCCGCGAGCGCTTCCTCGACCGCCGCCGGGCCGCGTTCGCGCAGATCGTGCAACGCGCCGACGCCCGCGGGGACCTGCCTCCCGGCATCGACGGCGAACTGGCCGCCGACATCGTCTTCGGAACGACCTGGTACCGCATGCTCACGACCTCGCGACCGCTCGGCGACACGGACGCGGCCGCACTCGCGACCCTGCTGTCGGGCGGGCGACCAGAGCGAAAAGCCGCCCGTTAGCTGGGCTCGACGTCCGGGCGCTGCGGCTCCGTCGGCTGGCGCGCGCCGTTTCATCCGATCCGGATGGTGCGCGGGCCGCGCGCTGCGAGGACCGTGTTCGGGTGCGAGACATCTTCGGGGAGCGCTGCCGAGCGCCCGAAATCGCGGCGAAGGCCAAGGAGCCAGATCATGAGCGAGCCGTTCAAGGGCAAGATCAACGTCGACATCCGCGACTCGGTGCCGGACTGGTCGCCGTTCGAGCCGCCAAGAGCGCCTGACGGCGCGCCGAGCGTGATGTACGTCGTGCTCGACGACGTCGGCTTCTCCGCGATGGCCTCCTATGGCGGTCCGGTCGAGACCCCGAACATCGACCGGATCGTGGCCGACGGCGTCAGGTACACGCAGTTCCACACGACGGCGCTCTGCTCACCGACGCGCTCCTGTCTGCTGACGGGCCGCAACCACACCCGCAACGGCATGGCCTGCATCACCGAGTGCGCCAGCGGGTTCCCCAACGCCAACGGGGCGATCCCGCCGGAGAACGGCCAGATCCAGCAGATTCTGGCCGAGCGCGGCTGGAACACGTACATGGTCGGCAAGTGGCATCTCTGCCCGGAGGCCGAGATGAACCTCGCCTCGACGCGGCGCAACTGGCCGACCGGCCGCGGCTTCGAGCGCTTCTACGGCTTCCTCGGCGCCGAGACCAACCAGTGGTATCCGGAGCTGGTCTACGACAGCCACCCGGTCGACCCGCCGCGCTCGCCGCAAGAGGGCTATCACCTGACGGTCGACCTCACCGACAAGGCGCTCGAGTTCATCAAGGACGCGAAGGCGCTCGCGCCCGACAAGCCATACTTCCTCTACTACGCGCCCGGTGCCTGCCACGCCCCGCACCACGCGCCGCAGGAGTGGAGCGACCGCTTCAAGGGCCGCTTCGACATGGGCTACGAGGCACTGCGCGAGCAGACGCTCGCGCGCCAGAAGGAGATGGGCCTCGTGCCGGCCGAGACCGAGCTGCCGCCGCTGAACCCGATCGGCACGACAGAGACCCGCAGAGGGCCCGGCGGCGAGCCGTTCCCGGCGCTCGACGTCACCCGACCGTGGGACTCGCTGTCGGCCGAGGAGCAACGGCTGTTCAGCCGCATGGCGGAGGTCTACGCCGGCTTCCTCGCGCACACCGACGCGCAGCTCGGGCGGCTGCTGGACTACCTCGAAGAGAGCGGCCAGCGCGAGAACACGCTCGTGGTCGTCGTCTCCGACAACGGCGCCAGCGGCGAGGGCGGGCCCAACGGGTCGGTCAACGAGAACAAGATCTGCAACGGGATCCCCGACG
The DNA here is from genome assembly GCF_030646165.1 of Conexibacter sp. CPCC 206217. Classification (GTDB taxonomy): domain Bacteria; phylum Actinomycetota; class Thermoleophilia; order Solirubrobacterales; family Solirubrobacteraceae; genus Conexibacter. Next base: position 47,620 of record NZ_JAUTDO010000003.1, read on the forward strand.
ACATCGCGGAGAACCTCGCGATGCTCGACGAGCTCGGCGGCCCGCGGACCTACAACCACTACCCCAACGGCTGGGCGATGGCGTTCAACACGCCGTTCAAGATGTGGAAGCGCTACGAGTTCAACGGCGGCACGTCGGACCCGTGCATCATCTCCTGGCCGAGCGGCATCTCGGCGCGCGGCGAGACGCGCGAGCAGTACCACCATGCGATCGACCTCGTCCCGACGATCCTCGACGTGCTCGGCGTCGAGCCGCCAGAGATGATCGCCGGCCACCAGCAGAGCGGCTTCGACGGCATCAGCATGCGCTACAGCTTCGACAGCGCGCCGCTGCCGAGCGCCCGTGCCACGCAGTTCTATTCGATGCTCGGCTCGCGCAGCATCTGGCACGACGGCTGGAAGGCCGTCAGCACGCACCCGACGCTGAGCGGCTGGGGGCACTTCGCCCAGGACAGCTGGGAGCTGTACCACACCGACGTCGACCGTTCCGAGCTGCACGACCTCGCCGCGCAGGAGCCCGAACGCCTGCGCGAGCTGATCTACCTCTGGTACGCCGAAGCGGGGGCCAACGACGCGTTCCCGCTCGACGACCGCTCCCCTTTGGAGCTGCTCACGACCCCGCGGCCCGTGCTGTCCGCGCCCCGCAACCGGTACGTCTACTACGCGGACCTCGCTGACGTGCCCGAGTCGCAGGCGGCCAACGTCCGCAACCGCTCCTACGCGATCGCCGCGCTTGTCGACCTGCCGGACCCCGGCGCCACGGGCGTGCTGTTCGCACACGGCTCGCGCCACGGCGGCCACGCCCTCTACCTCAAGGACAACCGCCTGCACTACGTCTACAGCTTCGTCGGCAGCATCGAGCAGAAGATCGTCGCCGACCGCGAGCTGCCGACCGGTGAGGACCTGATCCTGTCCGCCGCCTTCGAGAAGGACGGCGAGGATCCCCCCGGGGTGGCGGCCGGGACGTTGTCGCTGTTCCATGGCGACGTGAAGGTGGGCGAGGGCCGCATCCGCACCCAGCCGGGCAAGTTCTCGCTCGGCGGGGAGGGGCTGTGCGTCGGACGCGACAGCAGCGACCCGGTCACGGAGGACTACCCGGGCGCCGCGCCCTGGTCGTTCAGCGGCGGCACGATCAAGCGCGTCGCCGTTGACGTCAGCGGTGAGCCGTACGTCGACCTCGAACGCGAAGCCGTCGCGATGATGTCCCGCGAGTAGAGCGGGGCGGGCGAGTGGAGCGGGGCGCGACCGTCACGCGCCCCGCTCAGGTGCGCTCCTAGCGCTTCTTCACGACCGTGAAGTCGGCGTAGCGCTCGCGTGAGCGGTTGCCGGCTCTGTCGGTCGCGACGAGCGCGAGGCGGTGGGCGCCGACGTCGAGGCGGCGGGTGTCGAGCGTCCAGCGGGTCTTGCCCGCGGAGGCGCTGACCGTCGTGACGCGCAGCTCGCGCCACGCGTGGCAGCGCGTGCCGTGCGTCGTCTTGACCGCCCGGCGCTTCGACGCGCCGCGCGCCTCGATCACGCAGCGTCTCGCAGACGAACGCCAGCCGTCGACGCGCTGCTCGACGCCGATCCGCAGGCTCGCCTGCTCCGACAACGTGACGCTCAGCGTCGCGCCGCGACCGGCGACGATCCGCGCGGGGGACAGCTTCGCGCCCGAGACGCGTGGCGCCGTTCTGTCTCTCGACCCCGGCCCTCTCGGATCTCTGCCACCCGGGCCGCCCGGATCTCTCGGGTTGCCCGGGTCTCTGCCGCCCGGCGCCGGCGTGTCCGCGCTGAAGCGGTAGCTGCCGGAGCCGACCGCGTAGACCGCGGCGCCGTTCTCCTGGCGCAGGAATCTGACGCCGTCCTGGTCGGCCGCGGCACGCCCGTTCTCCCACACGCGCTGTCCGGCCGACACCGGCACGTGCACCTCGGCGAGCGTGTTGACCGGCACGTCGACATCCAACTCCACACGCGCGCCGTCACGGCGCCAGGCGCTGCGGGCAGCGCCGTAGTCGCTGTCGAGCGAGGCGCTGGCGTCGGTCAGCGTGCCGCCCGGCGTCGGGCGCACGACGATGCGGCGGTAGCCGGGCGCGGCGTCGTCCGGCGCGAGGCCGCCGACGGAGCCGTACAGCCAGTCGCCGATCGAACCGAGCCCGTAGTGGTTGAACGAGTTCATGCCCGGGTCCTGGAAGCCGCCGTCGACTCTGATGCCGTCCCAGCGCTCCCAGATCGTCGTCGCGCCGAGGCCGATCTCGTAGCCCCACGAGGGGTACGTTCTCTGCTGCAGGATCCGGTACGCCTCGGCGGTGTGGCCCGTGTCGGCGAGCACCGACAGCAGGAACGGCGTGCCGAGGAAGCCGGTCGACAGGTGTCCGTCGCGCGCCGCGACGTTCGCGGCGAGTCTGTCTCCAGCGGCGCCTCGCAAAGCGTCCGGCACGAGGCCGAAGTGCAGCGCCAGCACGTACGACGTCTGGCTGCCGGAGCCGACGCGGCCGTCGGCGCGCACCCACCTCGCCGCGAACGCCGCCTTGATCTGGTCGTACAGCTGCTGCAGCTGCGCGGCGTCCGCGTCCTTGCCGAGCGCGAGCGCGGATCTGCGCACGATGTCGGTCGAGTACGCGAAGAACGCGGTGCCGATCAGGTCCAGCGGCGTGTAGGCGGTGGCGAGCCAGTCGCCGTAGCCGGACGCCGGGCGGATCAGCGCGGTCGAGTTCGCGCGCAGGTAGTCGATCCATCTCAGCATCGCCGCGTAGTTGTCCGACAGGATCCGCGTGTCGCCGTAGTGCTGGTAGAGCGCCCACGGCACGACCGTGCCCGCGTCGCCCCAGCCGGCGCTGCCGTCGCCGCAGCAGGTGCGCGGCGCCACGTCGGGGTAGGCGCCGTTGTCGCTCTGGCTGTCGCGCAGCGTCATCAGCCACTGCTCGAGGTAGTTGGCGTAGTCGCCGTTGAACGAGCCGGTCGAGGCGAACGCCTGGATGTCGCCGGTCCAGCCCAAGCGCTCGTCGCGCTGGGAGGCGTCTGTCGGGACCGCGAGGAAGTTGCTCCACTGGCCCCAGACGATGTTCTGCTGGATCCGGTCGACGAGCGGATCCGACGTTCTGAACGTGCCGTATCTCGGCGCGTCCGTCGTGACGACGCGGCCTTCGAGCGCGTCGAGGTCGGGCGTGCCCGGATAGCCGGTCACCTCGACGTAGCGGAAGCCGTGGTAGGTGAAACGCGGCTCCCACGTCTCGCCGTCGGCCGCGCCGGACAGCGTGTAGGTGTCGGTCTGCTGCGCGCTGCGCAGGTGCGCGCGGTAGAGCGAGCCGTCGTCGTCGAGCACCTCGCCGAAGCGCAGGCGGACGCTCGTGCCCGCGGCGCCCTGAACGTGCAGGCGCGCCCAGCCGGCGAAGTTCTGGCCCATGTCGAAGATGTACGTGCCGGCTGCCGGCTGCGTGATCGCGACCGGTCTGATCGTCTTCGTGACGCGGATCGGCGGCGCCTGCGACGGGAAGACGACCGTTCTCTCGGTCCGTCTGATCGCGGCGGGCCAGCCGCCGCCGAAGCCGGGGCGGTCCCAGCCGGCGGGCTCGGCGCGCGCGTCGAACGTCTCGCCGTCGTAGATACCCGACTGCTGCACGCCGCCGCTGCCGGCATGCCAGCTGTCGTCGGTGACGATCCGCTGCGTCGTGCCGTCGGCGTAGGTCAGCTCCAGTTGCGCCAGCAGCGCGGGGGTCGATCCCCATCTGCGCCCGCCCTGCAGGCGGCCGGCGTAGAAGCCCTCGCCCAGCAGCGCGCCGATCGCGTTGGCGCCGGGTCTGATCATCCCCGTCACGTCGTAGGTCTGCGCGGGCGTGTGCTTGTCGTACTCCGTCCAGCCGGGCGCGAGCAGCGCGTCGCCGACCTTGGAGCCGTTGACGCGGATCTCGTAGAGGCCGAGCGCGGAGACGTTCAGCCGCGCGGAGACGACCGTTCTCGGCGTCGTGAACTCGCGCCGCAGGTACGGCGAGGTGCCGCCTGGCAGCGCGACGTTGGAGCCCCACGGGCCGCTGCCGTAGGCGGCGGCGACGCGCGCGGCTCTCCAAGCGCTGTCGTCGAACGAAGGCTGCTGCCAGCCGCTGGCCTCGGTGTCGCTCGCCTTCCAGCTCGCGCCGGTGTCGAACGTCGTGGGAGCGGTCGCGTCGCCGCTGTAGGTGACGCGCAGGCGGCCGATGAAGCCGGTTGGCGACGGGCTGCCGTCCTCCTGCGTGAGGCGGTTCTTCGCGGCGACCGCGATCGTGTTGGCGCCGGCTCTGAGGTATCTCGCGACGTCGACGGACTGCGCCTTCTGCCAGGCGTCGCGGTCGCCCTCGCGCAGCTCGTGGGTGTCGGCGACGAGCGTGCCGTTGACGTAGACCGCGGCCTCGTCGTCGGCGCTGAAGAGGTAGCGCGCGGTGGCGATCGGATCGCTCGGCAGCGTGACCGTGCCGCGCAGCCAGCGCGTGACGGCCGGCACGCCGGTGGTCGGGTCGTTCTCGTCGAACCAGATCCAGTTCGCGCCGCTGAGGTCGAGCGAGTCGGCCGGGGCGGCGATCCACGACGCGCTCCAGTCCGACGGGTTCAGCAACCCGGTCTCGAACGCGGCCGGCGCGCTCCAGCCGGATGCGCGGCCGCGCTCGTCCCAGACCTGCACCTTCCACTGGTAGCGCGTGCCGGATCTCAGCTGCGGGCCGCCGTAGTCGACGTTCGCGGAAGCGCTGCCGTTGATGCGGCCGCTGTCCCACACGTCGCCTCTGTTGCCGTCGAGCGCGCTGCGGCTGGTCGCGACCAGCACGCGGTAGGCGGACTGCGCGCGGCCGCGCCCGTCGCCGGACAGCCGCCAGCCGAGGTTGGGATCGCTGTCGCCGAGCCCGAGCGGGGCGACGGTCCGATCGACCGTGAGGCGATCGATCGAGAGGGGCGGTGCGGCTGCGAGCACCGGGCCGGCGCCGGCGCCGATCGCGAGCGCGGCCAGCGCGGCGCTCGTTCCCGCGGTCGCGGCGAGCGCGCCCAGGGACGATCGGCGCCGGCCCCCGAGCCGGCGAACCGAGGTTCGCTGCATGGTGTTCTCTCCTCCTACGCCAGACGCGCGCTCGCGTACAAGCATGCGCGTCTGTGATCGATTAGGTCCGTGCGACCCTAATCAACCAACGCGATCCGACGCAAATGAACGTCTTCTCGCGAACCTGGGGTGTTTCAGATTCGTGTCAGCCGGAGTAGCGATTCGTGATCGGCACGCGCCGATCGCGGCCGAACGCGCGGCCGGTGATCTTGATTCCGGGCGGGGCCTGGCGGCGCTTGTACTCGGCGCGGTCGACGAGCCTGATCACGTGCTCGACGTCCTCGGGGCGGAAGCCGCGCTGGATCAGCTGGGCGCGCCCGAGGTCCTGCTCGACGTAGCCGTCGAGGATCGGGTCGAGGACGGCGTAGGGCGGGAGCGAGTCCTCGTCCTTCTGGTCCGGGCGCAGCTCGGCGCTCGGCGGGCGGTCGATGATCGCGACCGGGATCAGCTCCCTGCCGGTCGTCTCGACCTCCAGCTCGTTGCGGTAGCGGGTGAGCGCGTAGACGCGCGTCTTGGGGCAGTCCTTGATCAGCGCGAAGCCGCCGGCGAGGTCGCCGTAGAGGGTCGAGTAGCCGACCGACATCTCCGACTTGTTGCCGGTCGCCAGCACGAGCCAGCCGAACTTGTTCGAGAGGCCCATCAGCAGGTTGCCGCGGATGCGCGCCTGCAGGTTCTCCTCCGTCAGGTCCGGTGCATGGCCGTCGAACGCGCCCGCGAGCGTCGTCTCGTACGCCTCCATCGCCGGGCGGATGTCGAACTCGAACAGCTCGACGCCGAGGTTGGCGGCCAGCTGCCGCGCGTCGGCCTGCGTCTCGCTCGACGAGTACGGCGACGGCATCACCGCGACCGCGACGCCCCCAGGGCCGAGCGCGTCGGCCGCGATCGCGGCGACGAGCGCCGAGTCGACGCCGCCGGAGAGACCGAGCACCACGCGTCTGAAGCCGTTCTTGCCGACGTAGTCGCGCAGGCCGGCGACGAGCGCCGCGTAGACCTCCGCGTCGCCCTCCAGCATCGGCGCGATCGGCCCGCCGGTGCGCAGCTGCTCCTCGGGCTCGGGCGCCGGCGGCAGCTCCAGCCGCGCGATCGTCGGGACCGGCTTGGCGGCGCGCCCGGCCGCGCGCAGGCGCGCGTCGCGCAGGCGGTACGTGCGCGGAGCGAGCGGGTCGACCGTCGCGACCAGCAGCTCCTCGGTGAACTGGCCGGCGCGCGCGACAACCTCGCCGCGGTGGTCCAGCACGAGCGAGTGGCCGTCGAAGACCAGCTCGTCCTGGCCGCCGACGAGGCCGCAGAAGGCGACGACGCACATCGTGTCGCGCGCGCGCTGGATCAGCATCCGCTCGCGCTCGGCGCCCTTGCCGGCGTGGTACGGGGAGGCGCTGATGTTGACGATCACCGACGCGCCCGCGTACGCCTCGTCGGAGGCGGGCGGCCCCGGCTCCCATATGTCCTCGCAGATCGTCAGGCCGATCTTGATCCCGCCGACCTCGATCAGCGCGCCGCCGTCGCCCTCGGCGAAGTAGCGCTGCTCGTCGAAGACGCCGTAGTTCGGCAGATAGACCTTGCGGTAGACGGCCTGGATCGCGCCGTCGGCGAGCACCGCGAGCGCGTTGTAGACGTCGTCGTCGCGCTCGGGGAAGCCGACGATCGCGACGATCCCGGTCGTCTCCTCCGCGATCCGGTCCAGCGCCTCGCGCGTGTCGCGCAGGAAGTGCTCCTTCAGCAGCAGGTCCTCGGGCGGGTAGCCGGTCAGCGCCAGCTCCGGGAACAGCACCAGCTGCGCCTGCTGGCCGCGCGCGGCGGCGATTCCGTCGCGGATCTTGCGCTCGTTGCCGGCGATGTCGCCGACCGTGGCATTCATCTGGCAGAGCGCCAGGCGGAGGGGGCCTGGGGGCGTCGTCATGGCGCTCATGATCGCAGCGTGCGCCGCGATCAGCCGCCTGAGGCCGCCGGTCCGCCGCCGAGCCAGTAGGAGGCGAACGTCTCCAGGCTGCCGTCGGCGGGGTCGGCGACTCTCACGATGCGATCGCCGCCGAGCGCGACGACACCGTCGGTGCCGGGCTTTCTGAGCAGCACGACCGCCTGGCCGGCCTCCTCCAGCGCGGGGTCGGGCGGGCCCGACAGCCGATCCTGCAGCGCTCTCAGCTGGACCGGTGCTCTGGCCGTGCCGTAGAGCATGTAGACGTCGCCGGTTCGCAGCAGTCTCACCTGCTGCGCGTCGAGCAGCTGCTCGGGCGTTCTGTACAGCGCGCCGGGCGCGGCGGCCGGCGCGGCCGGGTCGACATGCGCGTCGTCGCGCGAGTTGAGGAACAGCAGCAGCAGAACGACCGCGCCGAGCCCGATCGCGACCGAGATCACGCCGCCGCCGAGCCGCCGCAGCGCGCGGTGTCTGGCAGGGGGCTGCTCGGCGCTCATGCCCGCAGAGGCTATTGGGCGGCGCGGCCGGCGGCAGCACGCTCCGCGCTGCCTGGGCCGGCGGGACCGCCGTTGCGGCGTCTGCGCGGGCTGTCGATCGGCGGCAGCCCGGCCGCCTCCGCAAGCTCCTCGAGCGCCTCCGACAGCTGCCCGGCGAGCAGCTCGAGATCGGGCAGCGCGTCGAAGTCGGCGTTGAGGCCGAACGAGATCCGCCCGTCGTAGCTCATGATCGCGATCCCGAGCGCTTGGTTCTGCGCGAGCGGGACCATCGGGTAGATCGCCAGCATGCGGCGCCCGAGCACGTACAGCGGCAGCTGCGGCCCCGGCACGTTCGTGACGACGAGGTTGAAGAAGCGCTGGTGCGCCTGCAGCCGCGCGGCCTGCGCCATCACCGTCGGCGGGGCGAAGCCGGTCAGCTCCGTCAGCACGCGCGCGCCGACCGCCTGGCCGGACTCCTTCAGCCCGTCCATCTCGCGCTTGATCAGCTCCAGCCGCTCGATCGGGTCGGTCACGCCGACGGGCAGCCCGGCCCAGATCGCGGCGACCTGGTTGCCGAGCGCGCCGTGCTCGGCGTCTGCGCGGACCGAGACGGGGATCATCGCGCGCAGCACGAGGTCGATCGTCGGGTGGCCGTGCGCGCGCAGGTAACGCCCGAGGCCGCCGGAGACGGTCGCCAGCACGACGTCGTTGACGGTGCCGCCGAGCGCGTTCTTGATCGCCTTGACGCGCTCCAGCTCCTCGTTGTCCCAGGTGAAGCGGCGGTGCGGGCCGATCCGCACGTTGAGCGGGCTCGGCGGCGCGCCCCTGACGCCCGGCAGCGTGAACGAGCCGACCGCGGCGAGATCCTCGACGGCGCGTCTGACGACCCGTCGCGGCGCGCGCAGGGAAGCGCGCACGCCGCGCACGATCTCGCCCGGGACGGTCGTGCGCTCCAGCAGCGCGTCGGCCAGCAGCTGCGCGTTGCTCGGCAGCGGGCGCGGGACCCACGGGACCTCGGGCCGCGGGGTCGGCGGCGGCTCCTTCGTGAGGTCGAACAGGACGGTCGTGATGTCGACGCCGGAGATCCCGTCGACGAGTGCGTGGTGGGTCTTGCCCAGCAGCGCGAAGCGGCCGTCGGCGAGGCCCTCGACCAGCCACAGCTCCCACAGCGGCTTGTTGCGGTCCAGTTGCTGGCTGAAGGCGCGGCCGGCGAGCTGCTTCAGCTCCTCGTCGCCACCAGGCTCGGGCAATGCATGGTGCTGTACGTGATAACGGGTGTTGAAGTGGGGATCGTCCACCCACACCGGGCGGCCCTGCGACAGCGGCACGAACGCGAGCCGCTGGCGGTAGCGCGGGACGAGGTGCAGGCGCGCCTCCACGTGCGCGACCAGCTCGTCGTGGGTCGGCGGCGGACCCTCGAAGACCATGCACGAGGCGACGTGCATGTGGGTCGCCGAGTCGTGCTCCAGATGCAGGAAGGACGAGTCGAGTCCTGAGAGTCGGTCACGGTTGGCCACGAACGCCATTCTGGAGGTTTGTCCGGCTCGGTGCAACGCACGAGGTTCGATGAGCGTTCGCGCCGAATTGGCAGATTTGGCGCTGATTAATGTCAGCCTTCTGACTTGAAACCTGTGTCGTGTGAGATCGGGCACAGAGGCGGAGTGGGGGCGGGCTACCGTGGCCGACTCACATCCGACCTGCCGAGTCGCCCTGTCCGAAACAGGGTGAACGGGGGACCCACAGCCGGGAGCGTGAGTGCGATCCCTTCCCGGCGGGGGCGAATCGGAGCGGCTGCTGCCGCCCGTAGCGACGACCGACCGTCACGCCGTGCGCGCCTTTCCGGGCGCGCCGCGGGAACTCGGCCGCCGCGAGCCCGTCAGCTAACCCCGTAGGCGTGTGGTCGGCCCGAAGGAGGTCACACTCCGTTGTCCACACAGCTTCAGCTGCGTGTGCGGCCGCGCCATGCCGCGGCCGGCGCGCTCGCCATCGCCACCACCCTGTCCGCCACGGCCCTCGCGGTCGCGGCGACGCCTGACACGAGCCACGTCGCGCCGGCCGGCTCCGTCCGTCCCGTCGCGTCCGCTCCCACGGCCTTCGCCGCCGCCAGACCGACGGCGCGAATCGAGGACCGTCGCCTGCGCTACGGCCAGAGCGTCGTCGTGCGCGGTCGCGCCGCTGCCGCGGTCGGCAGGACCGTCGCGTTGGAGTACCGCCGCAGCGGCCGTCGCTGGCACGCGATCGACCGTGCGCACGTGCGCAAGAACGGCCGCTACGAGCTGGCCGCCGAGCTGCGCGCGACCGGCAAGGTCCGCGTCGTGGCGGCGAACGTCGCGGTGGCCGCCGCGTCCGGCACGCAGGCGAGCCGCGCGCACCGCGTCGCGGTCGCCGGCGAGCTGGCCGTCAAGCGCAGCAGCCACGGCGCCGCCGCCGGCGGCGCGGTGCGCGTGCGCGGCGTCCTGTTCCCGCGTGGACGCGGGAAGCGGGTGACCGTCGAGGGTCGCATCGGCGGGCACTGGCGCCCGGTCGGCCATGGCGTCACGCGCGCCGACGGTCACTTCGGCGCGCGCGTCGTCGCGAGCCGGCTCGGCACGACCCCGCTGCGCGTCCGCTCCGCCGCGACGAAGTCGAACATCGGCACGCGCGCGGCGGCCGGCTCGCTGCAGGGCTTCCGCGCCTCGACCGCGTCGTGGTACGGCATCTACGGCGGCCCGCTGGCCTGCGGCGGCACGCTCGGCTACTCGCAGATGGGCGTCGCCAACAAGTCGCTGCCGTGCGGCACGAAGGTCACGATCAGATACAACGGCCGTCAGGTGACGGTCCCCGTGATCGACCGCGGCCCGTACGTCGGCGGCCGCGAGTGGGATCTGACGGGGGCCACCGCCCGCGCCCTCGGCTTCGACGGCGTCGGCACGATCTGGACGACGGTCTAGCAGCAGCCGCGGCACGGGCACCGGCAACGTTGCCGGTGCCCGGAGGGCCCCATCCCGCTCGTGCGCACGCGCCGCCCGGCGGCGTACCATTCGTGTCGTGGGAACAGATGTTCGTCCCAAACGGGTCATCGCGCACCTCGACTGCGACGCGTTCTACGTCTCGGTCGAGCTGCTGAGACGGCCCGACCTGCGCGACAAGGCGGTGATCGTCGCCTACGACGGCCCGCGCTCGGTCGTCACGACCGCGTCCTACGCGGCGCGCAGATACGGCGTCGGCTCCGCGATGCCGCTCTCGCGCGCGCGGCGGCTGTGCCCGCACGCGATCCTGCTGCCGCCGAACTTCGACGCCTACCGCGCGACCTCGAGGCAGCTGTGGACGATCGTCAGAGAGCGCCTCGGCGCGCTCCAGCACCTCGGCCTCGACGAGGCGTATGCGGACCTGACCGGCGTCGAGAAGCCGCTGCGCGTGCTGCGCGAGCTGATCGCCGACGTGAGGGAGCAGACGGGGATCACGGTCTCGGTCGGCGTCGCGCCGTCGCGACTGGTCGCGAAGGTCTGCAGCGAGCTCGGCAAGCCGGCGGGGTTCGTCGCGATGGGGCGCGAGGAGGCGGCGAGACGGTTCGCCGGCAACTCGCCGAAGCTGCTGCCGGGGATCGGGCCCAAGAGCGTCGAGCGACTGCGCGAGATGGGGATCGAGACGATCGGCCAGCTGCAGCAGACGCCGCTGGAGCGCCTGACCGAGCGGTTCGGCACCAACCACGGCGCGGATCTGCTGCGGCGCGCGCACTTCCACGACGACTCGCCCGTCACGACCGAGCAGGTCTTGAAGTCGCGCTCGAACGAGCTCACGTTCAACGAGGACGTCGAGTCGTTGAGCGAGCTGGAGGAGATTCTGCGCGGGCTCGCCGCTGAACTGTGCGAGGGCCTGCGCAGACGCGAGAAGCGCGGCCGCACGATCGCGATCAAGGTCCGCCTCGACGACTGGACGACCGTCACCCGCGCCCGCTCGATCGACACCCACACGCACGACGCTCAGCTCGTCACCGATGTGGCGCTGGAGTTGCTGCGGGCCTACGCGCCCCCGCGCCCCGTGCGCCTGCTGGGCGTGCGGATCGCGTCGTTTGAGGACGAGGGAGCGATGGTGGCGCAGGCCGCGCCGTCAGCGCAGCTCGCGCTGCCGCTGTAGCGGCGGTGCCGCGACGCCAGCCGGCGCTTCCCCTGCAGCAGTCGCCGCTCTTCTCGCGCGCGACCGTCTATGTGCCAGTAGTCATGTAGGTTTCCCAGCGCTCAGCCGACGAGAGGGGCCCCACGTGCGGGGACGGACGTTCGCCACAGTCATTGCCATGCTCGTCGTGCTCGCCGCCGCAGCGGTTTCGCTGCCGCCCGCGCCCTCCGCGCGCGCGGACGAGACCGAGGTCGAGTACTGCGACGAGTACGACATGCGGCTCAGAATCGAGGTGCCGCCGTTCGTGCACGCGGGCGAGCCGTTCGCGCTGAGAGTCACGGACGGGTTGAAATACGCGATCTACGACACCGCGGTCGACGTCTTCGCCACCCTCGACGGGGTCAGAACCGCGGTGCCGGTCACGCCCGACGGCGACAGCAGCGTGACGCTGCGGGTGCCGAGCCGGCCCGGCACCTTCACCTTCGACCTCGACTGGCGGCAGCTGCAGCACTGGAAGGGGTCCGACCAGGAGGCGGTGTGCATCGCGGGGCTGACCACGAGGATGGTCGCGCTCGGCCGCGACAAGAAGATCGGGGACCTCGATGCGGCCCGGATCGCCGGGACCTACCTCTATCGTCTCGAACCGACCGGCTTCCCGCGCGGCCGCAAGGCCTCGCAGCAGCGGATTCGCATCGCGCCGAGGTGCGCGGTCGGCGCATGCGACCTGCGGTTCGCCGGCGTCCCGATCCCGAAGCTCGGGTACGGCCACTACGCTCGGGCGGACCGTGGCTTCGCGAGCTGCACGACGTCCACCGGGAGGGTTGTCGCGAGAGCATGGCGAACACGCACGAGCATCGACTTCACCGTCGCCGCCGACAGGTGGGACAGAAACGGGCAGCTGATCGCGACGCGCTTCAGCGGCGAGTACCTCCTCGAGGGGTGGTCGACCGGCAAGTCGCGCGATCCCAATTGCAGAGGCTGGGTGTACCAGGCCTGGCGCGTCACCGGCCGGCGGCTCTGAGTCTCCCGGCCGACCTGCTGGGCCGTCGGGTTCTCACGAAGTCGTGAGATAGCGAACCGTTGCCTGTGCAATACTTGCACGGTCATGAGCTTTCCGATCGAGGTCACCGAGTACACCGACGCGCAGTGCCCGTGGGCATGGTCCGCGGAGCCGATGAAGTGGCGTCTGAGATGGCACTACGGCGATGCGCTGGCGTGGCGCACGCGGATGATCGTGCTGGCCTCGGACACCGATCACTACGCGCGGATCGGTTTCAGCGCCGAGCAGCTCGCTGCCGGCTTCGAGATGTTCGCGACGCGCTACGGCATGCCGCTCGACGCGACCCCGCGCCCGCGCCTGGGCGCCACGCGGCCGGCTGCCAAGGCGGTCGTCGCGGCGCGCGTCAACTCCAGCGCTGACGTCGCCGAGCGGCTCCTGCGCCGCCTTCGGATCCACGCGATGACGAACCCGACCGCGATGCTGGAGGAGAGCGCCACGATCGTGGCCGCCGCCACCGAGGCCGGGATCGACCCCGCCGTGCTGGAGCGCTGGCTGACCGATCCGGCCGTCGAGCGCGAGCTGCAGGCGGACATGCTCGCGGCCCGCTCCCCCGCGCCGGCCGCCGTCGCGCTCAGCCACAAGCTCGCGAGAGTGACCGAGGATCCGAGCAGATGGCGCTACACCGCGCCGTCGCTCGTCTTCACGCGCGCCTCCGACCGTACGACGATCGAGACGCCGGGCTTCCACCCGTCGCTCTCCTACGAGGTCGCGATCGCGAACCTCGACCCGTCGATCGAGCGCAGAGCGGCGCCGGCGTCGGTCTCCGAGCTGCTGGAGTGGGCGGGCGAGCCGCTCGCCACGCAGGAGGTCGCCGAGGTGTTCGGCATCGACCGCGACGCCGCCCGCGAGCAGCTCACGGACGCGACCGGAGCGATCGAGCAGCGCGCCGGCAGCGACGCCTTCTGGGCGCTCGACACCGCCGCGGTCGCGCAGGCGGCGTAGCGCCTCTACCGCGCGTGCCGCCTCAGGGCCGCCAGAAGCTGCGCGTCAGCAGCACCGCGACCGGAACGATCTCGACGCGGCCGAGCCACATCAGGCCGGTCAGGATCCCCGTCGAGAGGTTGCTGTAGCCGGCGAACGAGCCGTTCGGTCCGGCCTCGCCGAAGGCCGGGCCGACGTTGCCGATCGACGACGCCGCCGCGCCGATCGCGTCGAACGCGCTCAGCTCCGCGCCCGAGCGCTCGGCGTCGATCACGAGCCCGAGCGAGCCGAGCGCGAACGCGAACACGTACAGCAGCACGAACAGCACCGTCGACCTCAGCGCCGCCTCGTCGACGACGATCCCGTTCTTGCGCACCGGCAGGATCACGCCGCGGTGGGCGGTCTGCGCGAGGTCTCGGCGCACCATCCGGAACAGCAGCAGATGCCGCACGACCTTGATCGAGCCGCCCGTCGATCCGGCCGACGCGCCGATGAACATCAGCAGCAGCAGGATCATGGTCGCGAGCGACCCCCACTGCGTGTAGTCGGTCGTCGCGAAACCGGTCGTCGTCATGATCGAGGTCGCCTGGAAGGTCGCCTGTCGAACGGCGTTCTCTCCGGAGGCGTCCCCGCTCGTCAGCAGCGTGACCAGCAGCAGGGCCGAGGCGACGAGCAGGAAGCCGATGTACAGCCGCACCTCCTCGTCGCGCGCGAGGTCGCCCGCGCGGCCCTTGAAGATGACGTTGAAGAGGCGCAGGAAGTTGAGCCCCGCGACGACCATCACGACGACGAGGATCCACTGCGAGATCGGCGCGAACGCGGCGACCGACTCGCCCTGCGGCGAGAAGCCGCCGAGCGCCATCGCCGACGACGCGTGCGCGAACGCCTGCCACGGCGTCATCGCGTCGTCGAGGCCGAGCCAGCCGACGCTCGCCAGCACCAGCGTCGCGACCAGCGTCAGCCCCACGTAGAGCGACCACAGCCGCCGCGCGGTGTCGCGGATCGTCGCGCCGAAGCGCTCGATCTCAGTCGGCCCGGCCAGCTCGGACTGCAGCAGCCGCCGCCCGCCGACGCGCAGCCGCGGCAGCACCGCGATCGCCAGCACGATGATCCCCATCCCGCCGAGCCAGTGGCTCAGCTGGCGCCACACCTGCGTCGCCTCGCCGAGCCTCTCGACCTCCGGCACGACCGAGCCGCCGCTGGCGGTGAAGCCGGACATCGCCTCGAAGTAGGCGTCGACCGGCACGCGCAACTGCGGCTCCCCCGACAGCACGAACGGCAGCGCCCCGAAGACCGGCACCACCAGCCACACGAGCGCGATCACGAGGAATCCCTCGCGCTGTCCGATGCGGTCGGCGCGACGCGCGTGGGTGAGCCGGTCCAGCAGCAGGCCGGTCCCGCTCGTCGCGCCGCCGGCGGCCAGCCACGGCAGCACGTTCTCACCGGCGAACAGGGCGACCGCGGCCGGCGCGAGAAACGCCAGCCCGACCCATCTCAGCACCCCGCCGAGCAGGTCGAAGACGGCGCCGAGGTCGACGCCGAGCCGTGGGCGGCGCATCTACAGGGCCGCCTCGACCTGCGTCGCGCGCGCTTGGTCGATCAGCACGATCACGCGGTCGCCGGCACGCAGCTCGCTGTCGCCGTGCGTGAAGAGGACGCTGCCGTCGCGCACGATCGCGCCGATCGTCGAACCGGTCCTGGGCAGCTCCCGCAGCGGGCGGCCGATCAGCTCGCTCTCCGGCCGCACGACGATGTCGAGCACGTCGAAGCGGTCGTCGTCCAGCAGCGCGATCTGCCGCGTGCGCGGGTCGTGCGCGAAGCGGATCAGCTCCTGCGCGGTCGCGGTGCGCGGGTTGATCGCGACGTCGACGCCGGCGCGCTCGAAGACGGCGGCCGAGAGCGGGTCGTCGACGACGCCGATCGTCGTGTGGACGCCGGAGACGCCGGCCGTGAGGGCTGCGTAGAGGCTCTGGGCATCGTCGCCGAGCGCGGCGACCGCGACCTGCGCGCTGCCGACGCGCTCCTCGCGCAGCAGCTCGTGGTCGGACACGGAGGCGTGGAAGACGCGCGCGTCCGGCAGCTCGGCGGCGGCGTGGCGAGCCAGCTCGGCGTCGGGCTCGAAGATCCGCACGCGGTAGCGGTGGACCAGCAGCTTGCGCGCGATCGCGAGGCCGACGGGCGTGGCGCCGAGCACGATGACGTCCTCCACCTGCGGTTCGTGCGGCGCGAGCTGGCGGCTCCACTCCAGCGCCGCCTCGCGCGAGGCCATCACGACGACGCGGTCGCCGATGCGCATCTGCGCGTCCCCACGCGGCAGCAGCAGCTCTCTGCCGCGCACGATCAGCGCGACGCGCGAGTCGGGCGGCAGCGGCGCCTGTGACAGCGGCACGTTCAGCAGCGCGCAGGCGTGCGCGCGCTGCTCGACGTCGAACTCGGCGACGACGACCTGGCCGTCGGCGAAGAGGTCGGCGACGCGCGCGCCGGGGACGGCGATCGCGTCGATCACGGCGCTGGCGGCCTCCAGCTCGGAGGAGACCATGAAGTCGACCTCCAGGACGCCTTCCTGCCACGCCGCCAGGTGCTCGACGTCGGTCGTGCGCACGAGCGTCCTGGTGGTCTGCGAGAGCCGCCGCACGAGCATCGCGGCGACGAGGTTGACCTCGTCCTTCGCGGTCGAGGAGATCAGCAGGTCGGCGCCTCTGACGCCGGCCTCCTCCAGCACGCGGCGGCTGGCGCCGTTGCCCTCGACGGTGCGCACGTCGAACGCGTTGGTGAGCGCGGCGAGGCGGCCTGGATCGCGGTCGACGACGGTCAGCTCGTGATCCTCGTACAGCGCATCGACGACCGTCAGCCCGACGTGTCCCGCCCCCAGCACGATGATCCGCATCTGCGGCAGGGTACGCCGGGGCGCGGCGCGGCGGGCGGCGGGCTCGGCGCGCGGATGCCCGCGGCGCGCCTTGCGGGCCCGCGGCGGGTGCGTCGCGAGCGACCCCTAGTACAGCGCCGCGGCCAGCCGGCGGCGGCCGTCGCGCGCGAGCGGGTGCTCGACGCCCAGCTCGTCCAGCAGCCCGACGACGACCTTGCGGATGTCGTCCTTGTGCCCGTCGGCGCCGGGCAGCGCCTCCAGCAGCAGCTCCAGCGCGCGCTCCTCGTCGCCGCCGTCGAGCGCGGCGAACGCGGCCTCGAGGTTCGGGCTCTCGCTGCGCTCCAGTTCGATGCGGGCGCCGAGGCCGGCCGCGGCGAAGTCGCCGGGGACGCGCTCGAGCAGCTCCAGCGCCTCGTCGGTGTCGCCGCGGGCGTGCAGCAGGCGCGCGAGCGGCACGAGCGCGTCGGCGCGGTTGGGCTCCAGTTCGACGGCGCGGCGCAGCGACGGCTCGTCACCGGCGGCGACCAGGCCGTCGGCCTCCGACGGCACGAGTCCGTCGAAGAAGCGCTCGACCGCGGCGGGCGGCTGCGCGCCGACGAACTCGGACGCGAGTCTGCCGTCGACGAACGCCTTCACGGCCGGGATGCTCTGGATCTGGAAGGCCTGTGCGATGCCCTGGTTGGCGTCGGTGTCGAGCTTCGCGAGCGCGATCTTGCCCTCGCGGGCGTTGGCGGCTCTCTCGAGCACCGGCCCGAGCTGCCGACATGGCCCGCACCACTCGGCCCAGAAGTCGACGACGACAGGGATCTGGTGGGAGCGATCGAGGACTTCTCTCTGGAAGTCCTGCTCGGTGACGTCGAAGACCATCGCTTCAATGTAGCGGCCCGGGGGCGGGCTGCAGGGGGTCGCGCGCATCCGCTATCACCTGCGGGCATGAGCGAATTCAGCGTCGAGCGCGACGGGGTCGTCCTGCGCGGTGGTGACGAGGGCGAGGGGACGCCGGTCGTGCTGCTGCACGGGCTGACCGCGACCCGCCGCTACGTCGTGATGGGATCCAAGACGCTGGAGCGCGGCGGCCATCGCGTCGTCACGTACGACGCGCGCGGTCACGGCAGATCGTCGCCCGCGCCGGTCGGCGGCGAGGCGGGCTACGGCTACGCGACGTTGGCGCAGGACCTGCGCGCCGTGCTCGACGCCGCCGGGATCGAGCGCGCCGTCCTGGTGGGCGCTTCGATGGGGGCGCACACGCTGCTGCGGTTCGCGCTCGACGCGCCCGAGCGGGTCGCCGGCGCGGTCGTCGTGACGCCCGCGTACGACCCTGTCAGCCAGGAGTCGCCCGCGCGGATGGCGTACTGGGACGCGCTCGCCGACGGCCTGCGCGACGGCGGGATCGAGGGCTTCGTCGCGGCCAACCACGTCGAGCGGATGCCTGCCGCCTGGCAGGACACGATCCGCACGGTGCTGCGCCAGCGGCTCTCCCAGCACGACGACCTCGTCGCCGTGGAGGCGGCGCTGCGGGCGGTCCCGCGCTCGCGCCCGTTCGAGACCTTGCACGACCTCGCGGCGCTGGAGGGGATCCCCGCCGTGGTGGTCGCCAGCCGCGACGAGGCGGATCCCGGACATCCGCTCGAGATCGGCGAGGCGTACGCCGCCGCGATCCCCGGCGCGAGGCTGCTGGTGGAGGAGCCGGGCAGATCGCCGATCGCCTGGCAGGGCGGGCAGTTGTCGCGCGCAATCGCCGAATTGGCGGAGTTGACGCGTAGCTGATCGACGGATGTGCACTATCGCTGCACCCCACCCCGGTGCAACGATGTGCGGATGGATGCGTCCAACGATTTCCGTCGTCTCCCCGCCGGGCTGCCGATCCCGGTCGACGACGGGGCCGCCGATCACCTGCTGGGGCTGGAGTTGCCGGCGGTGCTGCTGCCGTCGACCCACGGCGAGCTGGTCGACCTCGCGGTGCTCGCGGCGGAGGCGGTCACGCTCGTGCTCTACCTCTATCCGCGCACGGGCCGGCCGGACGAGGTGCTGCCGGAGGGCTGGGACGACATCCCGGGCGCGCGCGGCTGCACGGTGCAGAACATCGCCTTCCGCGACCACCGCGCGCGGCTGAACGTGCTCGGCGCGGAGGTGGTCGGCCTCAGCGCGCAGACGACCGAGGACCAGCAGGAGTTCGCCGCGCGCGAGCACATGCCGTATCCGCTCTTGTCAGACCCACAACTGAAGCTCGCCCAAGCGCTCGACCTGCCGACATTCGAAGTCAGCGGGATGACGCTCTACAAGCGCCTGACCATGGTCGCGCGAGCGGGCGTGATCGAAAGAGTCTTCTACCCGATCTTCCCGCCCGATCGCGACGCCGCCAACGTCGTCGCCTGGCTGGGCGTGGTGTCATGATGGCCGCGTGAGCGAGCGCGGACCATTCGCGCCTCGCCTTTCTCCCATGGGTTCGCCGAGACCTGCCGGGTACTCCGGGACGCCGCTGCCGAAGAAGCTCGGGATCAAGGCTGGGCAGCGGATCGCGTTCCTCGACGCGCCGGCGGAGTTCGCGGTTGCGCTGGGGGAGCTGCCGGAGGGGGTGGGGGCGGTGCGGACGTCGGCGCGCGGTCCGTTGGACCTCGTCGTCGCGTTCTTCGTCGAGCGGAGGCGACTGCGGGAGCGGCTGCCGCGGCTGATCGCGGCGCTGGAGCCCGACGGCGCGCTGTGGATCGCGTGGCCGAAGAAGGCGTCGAGAGTGCCGACCGACGTGACCGAGGACGTCGTGCGCGAGCTGGGCCTGGCGGCCGGCGTCGTCGACGTGAAGGTCTGCGCGATCGACACGACATGGTCCGGCCTGAAGCTGGTCGTCCGAGTAGCGGACCGCCCGACACACCCGGCACGCTGAGCCCGCAGCCGGCGCCGGCCGGGGAGGACCGAAGGATCGCTGCTGCCTGGCGGCAGCAAACCTTCGGTGCTCAGGAGAGAGCGACGCTCAGGCGCGTGCTGTCCCGGCAGGGGCCGGGGTGAGGCGGCGCCTGCCGAGCGCCATCGCGACGGCGGCGAAGAGGCCGGCGGCGAACGCGACCGCGAAGGCACGGTGGCCGCTGGTGGCGTCGACGACGTGGCCGGCGGCGGCGAGGCCGATCGCGATGCCGGCGCCGAGCGAGGTCGAGAGCCAGGCGAAGCCCTCCGTCAGCGCGGCGCGGGGGACGAGCGCCTCGACGAGCGCGAAGCTCGTGATCAGCGTCGGCGCGATCGTCACGCCGCTCGCCACGATCGCCAGCGCCATCAACGGGATCGAGTCGGCGAGCGCGAGCGGGATCGTGCCGAGGCACATCAGCGCGATCGCGATCGCGAGGCGGCGTTCCAGTCCGATCCCCCAGCGGCGGGCGCCGTACGCGATCCCCGCCACCGCGCTGGAGATCGCGTGCAGTGCCAGCAGCGGACCGCTCAGCGCCTCGTGGCCGTGCTCCTGCGCGAACGCGACCATCGACACCTCGATCGTCCCGAAGACGCCGCCGAGGCCGACCAGCACGAGCGCGAGCACCAGCAGGCCCGGCGACCGTATCGCCGAGCCGGTGTGCCCGTTGCGCGCGGCGATCGGCGGCTCGGTCGCGCGCTGGGTGGCGAACGAGAGGCCGCCGACGAGCAGGAAGCCGATCGCGGTCGCGAGCCCGACGGCCGGGGAGATCGCGGTCGCCAGCACCGTCACCAATACGGGGCCGAGCGTGAAGACGATCTCGTCCAGGACCGACTCCAGCGCGTACGCCGTCTGCAGGCCCGGGCTGCCGCCCAGCAGGTTCGCCCAGCGCGAGCGCACGAGCGAGCCGAACGACGGGAACGCGAGACCGGTCACGAACGCCGCGGCGAAGTAGGCGGCGCGGCTCGCGTCGACCTGCGCGGCGACGATCAGCGCGACGAGGCCGGCGATGTGCAGCGCCATCGCGGGCAGCAGCACGCGCCGCTGTCCGAAGCGGTCGACCAGCCCGCCGATCTGCGGGGCGCCGATCGCGTTCGCGATCGCGATCGTCGCGCTGACCGCCCCGGCGACGCCGTAGGAGCCGGTCGAGCCGCGCACGAGCAGAACCGTCCCGAGCCCGAGCATCGCCATCGGCAGGCGCCCGACGAAGCCGGCGCCCACGAATGCACGCGCACCGGGCGTGCGCAGGATGTCGGCGTACGAGGTCAGCACGGGGCCGGCAACCTTCGCACGTGAGCGGCACGCGCGCCGTACGAGGCGGCGTGGGCCGATGCGCCGAATGGGCGTTGCGCGAGGACGCGGCGGGGTGTTACGCGAGGACGCGGCGGCGCGCGACCTGGATCGCGCCGTTGATCGAGTGCGCCTGCGGGAGCGCGTCGCGCAGGGCTTCGATCTCGGCACGGCGGAAGCGCGGACCGGTCGCGCCGCCGACGTCACAGGGGAACGCGAGCCGCTCCGACCACGTCTGCAACGCGGCCGGCGGCACGTCGAGCAGTCGCGCGGCATCGGTGCAGCACAGCTGTGACTCACCACCGGGTGTGTCACCTCTGTGATGCACCAAAGCGTGTGCCGCGTCACCACTCATATGTGTTCACCGTAACGCAACGATGGGCTTACTTCCACAACTGTGAGTAGGTTTTTATCAGCTTCGACACTTGCTCAGACATTCCTGAGTGGTGGAGTGACAGTCCACTGACTTTCCGAGATTCAGGTGACTGATGCGTCGCGAAGAGGAGTGAAACGGCGCCGGCGAGCTCACCCGCTCCCGATGCCGGCGCCGTCGAGATCGCGCGCGAGGTCCGCGGCCGTGTCGTAGACGCGACGGGCGCCGGCAGCGCGCAGTTCGGTCTCGGAGATCCCGCCGCTGCGCAGCCCGATGAAGCCGATTCCGGCCCGCTCGGCGGCGACTGCGTCCCAGACCGAGTCGCCGACCATCACAGCCGGCCGCGCCGCGACTCTGGCGAGCGCCACTTCGACGAGGTCGGGCGCCGGCTTCGAGTTGGACACGTCGCCGGAGCTGGTCCAGCCGGCGAGCAGCTTGCGGGCGTCGAGCAGGTCGAGATAGTGCTCGACCTCGTCGGCGTTGCCGGAGCTGGCCAGCACGCTCGCGACCCCGCGCTCGCGCAGCGCCACGAGCAGGTCGCGTGCGCCGGGCAGCGGGCGGGCTTCGTCGATCAGCTCGCCGAAGTGGTCGCCGTGCAGGTCGCGCAGCGCGTCGCCGTGCTGGCGCTCGACCTCCTCGCCCGCGGCGGCGGCGACGAACTTGTCGCCGCCCTTGCCGACCTGGCGGTGCAGGCTCCAGGCGGGCGCGTCGAGGTCGATCCCCGCGAAGGCCCGCTGCCACGCGATCACGTGCAGGTAGTTCGTGTCGACGAGCGTGCCGTCGACGTCGAGCACGACCGCTCGGGCCGCTGCGCTCATCTCGCTCCCGCTCCGCTCCCAGCGTGCTCCCGCTCGTGCTCGACCGCGTCGAGCACCGTGCGGCGCTGCTTGTGCGCGCGCTCGTACGTCTCGACGTGGCGCAGCTGCGCCGGCGTCAGGTCGTCGAGTCTTCTGGTGACCTGCTCGACGGTCAGCTCGTCGTAGCCGGCGAACGGCCGGCGCTGCTCCTCGCGCTCCTCGGTCGTCTGCTGCGTGGCGCCGATTGCGCCGTCGACCGCTTCCGCCGCCTTCGCCACCGCGCCCGCCGCCGCCCGTCTGGCGTCGGCGCCGACTCTGCGCCCTGCTCGCGCAGTCGCCTGCGCCGCGTCGTCGGCGTCGCGTCTCAGCTCGCGCGCGGAGCGTCTCGCGGCCTGCGCGGCACCGGTTCTCTCGACGTCGTAGGACGGTCTGCCGGCGACCTCGGAGTCGACGACGGCCGCCGTCAGCGCCGGGATCTGCGCGCGCAGGGCCGCCAGCATCCGCTCCTCGTCGGCGCGATGGGACGCCGCGAGTCTCGCGGTCAGCTCGTCGCCCGCCAGCAGCGCGAGCTGCTCGATCGCGTCGTAGGTCGCGATCTCCAGCGCCTCGGTCGCGGCCTCGTCCTTCGCGTTCTTCAGCAGCTTCTCCTCGGGGCTGGCGCCGCGCAGCAGGTCCAGCGGCGTCTTGCCGAACGCGAGCAGCTGTCCGGCGAGCCGCTGGCCGGCGTCGTAGACGGCGCCGACGACGGTCGGCCCGTGGTCGAGGTCGGCGAGGCGGCGGCTGATTCTGTCGGCGTGGCCGCGCGTCTCGCGCAGGTGGCGCTCCAGCTCGGAGCGGTAGTCGCCGCTCGGCGTCACCGCGATGTGGGCCTGCAGCGTGCGCACGAGCGCCAGCTCCATCGCACGCGCCTCGATCAGGTACTGAACGAGCTTGTCCTCGGTCGTCGGCATCGATGCTCCCTTTTCATGACGGAGGTTGGGCGTGGTCCCGTCGCACTGCCCTGCCGTGCACCCGTCCAAACGGCATCGGCGGGCCGTTTCGCGCCCGCCGGGAGGGGAAGGTTCCGTTCGAACCGACCATGAGAGGACGCCTCGATGCCCGTCGCAGCAGTAGTCACGCCGGCGCTGGAGGTGCCGGAGCCGGTCGGACCCGAGCAGCCGCTTCCCGGCGATCCGGGGCCGACCGTCCCGGACCCGGCGCCGCCCGAACCGCCGGACGCCCCGCCCGGCCCGGAGATCCCAGAGCCGCAGCCGCCGGTGCAGCCCGACCCGCCGGCGCCCGACATCCCCAGCCCGGATCCGAAGGGACCCGAGACCGTGCAGAGCCAGGACCAGGAGCCGTCATGAGTGAGAGCGAGACCCCCAAGCAGTCCGACCAGCTGCCCGAGGAGGCGCCGGCGGAGGTCGCAGACGACGACGTCGAGGGTGCCGGAGAGGGCGCCGCGCGCGAGGAGGGCGAGCGGCTCGCCAGACGCGAGGGACAGGACACCAGTGACCTCGGCTACCGTGACTCCGACGAGGCGGACGCCTACACGCGACACGGCGAAGGAGCTGGCAGATGACCGAAGACCCCCGCTGGGAGGAAGACGAGGTCGAGGCGGCTGCCGCGGAGGCGCGCGGGATCGGCGGCGTCGCGGGCGACGAGGACCTCGATCCGGCGCAGCGGCCGTTGGTCGAGGCGGGCGAGGGCGAGGCCGAGGGCTTCGAGCTGGCCGAGGAGGAGCTGGTCGAGCACGCGACGCACGGCGACCAGCAGTCGGCCCATGTCGTGCTGCGCGATCAGGGTGCCGACGAGGACCCGCGCGTGGAGGATCAGACGGACGCCGAGGGCGACTCCGAGCGCAGCAGCGAGCGCGAAGATCAGGATTGAGCAGCCTTCGGTAGGAACGGGCTGCCGTGAAACTTCGGTGAAGTTTTACATTTGCAGCACTTTTGGTAGTTGGGGCGGGCCTAGGCTCGCCCCATGTCGTACGTCGACCTTCATTGCCATCTGCTGCCGGGCCTCGACGACGGGGCTGCGACCGCCGACGACACGCTGCGGCATGCCCGTCGCCTGCACGCCGAGGGCGTACGCGACGTCACCTGCACGCCCCACATCAAGCGGGACGAGTTCCCCGGCGTGCCGATCCGCGAACTGGCGGACCGTGTCGCACAGGCGCAACGGATGATCTCCGCGGCCGGCCTCGGCGTGCGCCTGCACCTCGGCGCCGAGCTCGCCCACCCGGACGCGCTGCTGCTGCCGGAGGCCGACCTCGAGCGGATCTCCTCCGGCCCGGCCGGCAGCCGCTGGCTGCTGCTCGAATGCCCCTTCGAGGGGATCGACGACGACTTCGCGCTCGCCTTCCGCCGCCTGCAGGGGCTCGGCTACGGCCTGCTGCTGGCGCACCCCGAGCGCTCAGCCGGCCTGATGTCCGGCGACGGCCTCGGCCGTCTGCGCCCGATGCTGGCGCAGGGCGCGCTGCTGCAGGTCAACGTCTGCTCGCTGCTGGGCAACCACGGGCTTGACGCCCAGGACGCCGCTGTGCGGCTCGTGCGCGAAGGACTCGCCTACTGCCTCGCCTCCGACGGCCATCCCGGCTCGCGCGAGCAGACGCTGCAGCTCGGCTTCCACCTGCTGCTGCGCGCCGGTGCGTCCAGCACGCAGGCGTTTCGTCTCACGCAGGCCAATCCGCGCCTGCTGCTGCGAGACGGCGTAAAGCGCCCGCTGGTCGATCTCGAACGGGCGCTCGCCGCGGCGGCCTGACGGCCGTCGCGAACAGCTTCGGGACCATGGGGGTGCACGTCAGAAGAGTCGGCGAGCGCGCCCCGGCGAGCATCGCCGTGCTGGAGCTGCGGATCCGCCAGCTGCTCGCACGCGAGCGCGTCGCGCGCGCGGCGAGAACCCTCAGACCGCCACCGAGCCGTCCCAAGCGCCAGGGTTAGGGTAACCTAACGCGCATGTCCACTCTGCGCGCGCCGAACCCCGACCACCAGGCCCCTGAAGGTTTCCAGTACTTTCCGCCGCCGCTGGAGCCGGCTGAGCCCGGCGCGCGACGCACGCCCGCCGAGGAAGCGCGCACGCTGCTGGCCCACTCGACCGTCGCGACGCTCGCGACGCTGAGCGACGACGGCACGCCGTGGGCTTCAATGGTCGTCTTCGGCACGCTTCCTGACGGCGCCCCGGTCTTGTTCGTCTCGACGCTGGCCGAGCACGGCCGCAACCTCGAGCGCGACGCGCGCGCCAGCCTGATGGTCGCGGCGCCGATCACCAATCCGGATCCGCTGCAGAGCGGCCGCGTGACGCTCGCCGGGCGCTTCGTCAAGCCCGAGGGCGCGCGCGAGGAGGAGGCCCGCGAGGCCGCCTACAAGGCGATGCCGTACGGCAGAACGTACGCCAAGTTCGGCGACTTCTCGCTGTGGGTGCTCGAGGTCGAGCGCGTCCGCTGGGTCGGCGGCTACGGGATCATGGGCTCCGACGACGCCGCCGCGTACAAGGCCGCGACGGTCGATCCGACGGCGCCGAACGCCGACCACGCCGTCTCCCACCTCAACGAGGACCACGCCGACGCGCTGCTGCAGATCTCGCAGAAGCTGGCCGGCTACCCCGACGCCACCGCCGCCGTCGCGACCGGGATCGACCGTTACGGGATGGACCTCTCGATCGACACGCCGCGCGGCAAGGCGCCCGCGCGCGTCGGCTTCGCGGAGCCCGCGACGGCCGCCGACGGCCTGCGCGGCGCGACCGTCGAGCTGGCCAAGAAGGCACGCGCATGATCGTCGTGATGAACGTCGTCAGCGCCGCGGAGGGCAAGGCGGACGCGTTCGAGGAGGCGTTCCGCTCGCGCGAGAGCCACCTCGCCACGGTCCCCGGCTTCCTCGGCTTCGAACTGCTGCGTCGCGACGGCGAGAACGAGTACCTCGTCTCCAGTCGCTGGGAGAGCCGCGAGGCGTTCCACGGCTGGCTCAGAAGCGACGCCTTCAGACAGGCGCACTCCGGCGACGGTGGCAGAGGCCAGTTGTCGCACGGCAGCGAGGTGCGCATGTACGACGTGCTGCAGAGCGAGGCGCCGGCATGACGCGCCGCTTCCTGAGCACGCTCCTCGCGACGCTGCTGCTGTGCGCCGGCCTCGCGAGCGCCGCCAACGCGGCGACCCCGCGGATCGTCGCGCTGACGCCGTTCACGGCTAACACGCTGTCGCTGCTCGGCGTCAGACCGGTCGCGATCGGCCAGACGCTCGGCGGCAACGACAAGTTCAACGCGGGGCTGAAGGGCGTCAAGACGCTGCCGCTGTCGCACCCGTTCGGGCCGAACATGGAGCAGCTCGCTGCGCTCAACCCCAGCTTGGTGCTGTCCGCTCCGATCTGGGCCAAGGGCAACCAGAACATGAAGTCGCTCGACATCAAGGTCGTGGAGAGCGACCCCGCGACGGTGGACGACGTCGCGCGGCAGACCGAGTTCATCGGTCAGGTCGTCGGCAAGCGCGCACAGGCGAAGAGACTGGCCGACATCCAGCGCGCCCGCATCAAGGTCGCCGAGAGAGCGATCAGAAGACGCCCGACCGTCTTGCTCGTGCTCGGCGTCGGGCGCCGGCCGTACGCCTTCCTGCCCAACAGCTGGGGCGGCGACCTCGTCAAGGCCGCTGGCGGCAGACTGCTGACGCAGGGCCTCAGCGCATCGGGCGGCTTCGCGGCGATCTCCGACGAGGTCGTCGTCCAGCGCAACCCCGACATCATCATCGCCGTGCCGCACGGCAACATCAAGGACATTCCGGCGATGACGAAGTACCTCAAGAGCAATCCCGCGTGGGAGGACACGAAGGCAGCGCGCAACAACCGCGTGTACGTGTCGACCGACAACACGCTGCTGCAGCCGTGGACGAGCGCGGCGCAGTCGATCTACGACGTGCAGACGAAGTACCTGAAGAACCGGTAGCAGGCGTCCGGTGAAGACTCGACAGATCGCGGTGGTCGTCGTCGCGGCGACCGCCTTGGTCGTGGCGGCGATCGCGTCGATGACGCTCGGCGCGGTGCACGTGCCGCTGTCGACGGTGATCGACGCGCTGACGGGTCAAGCCGAGCCCGGTCCGCTGAAGAAGATCGTGCTCGACCTGCGCTTGCCGCGCACGGTCGAGGCGCTCGCCGTCGGGTCTGCGCTGGGGGTTGCGGGCGCGCTGCTGCAGGGGGCGCTCGCCAACCCGCTCGCCTCCCCGGACGTGATGGGCGTGACCGGCGGCGCTGCCTTCGGCGCGATGCTGATCCTGATCATCTTCCCCGACACGATTGCGCTGCTTCCGCTCGGCGCGCTCGGCATGGGACTGGTCGCCGCGCTGCTCGTCTTCCTGATCGCCTCGACCGGCGCCAACGGCGGCAGCATCGCTCGCCTCGTGCTTGCCGGAATTGCGATGACGGCGGCCTTTCAAGCGGGCACGACGTCGATCATGGCGGCGTACCCCGACCGGGTGCAGTCGGCGATCTTCTTTCTCGCCGGCGGCTTGACGACGAGCGGCTGGTCGAATCTCGAGGTCGTCTGGCCGTACCTGACCGTCGGCTTCCTGATGGCGGTCGTCCTGACCCGTCCGCTCGATCGGCTCGCCCTGGGCGACGACGTCGCGGCGTCGCTCGGCGCCCGCCCGCGCGTGATCCGCCTGACGGCCGCGATCGCGGCGGCGATCCTCGCCGCGTGCGGGGCTGCGATCGCCGGGCTCGTCACATTCCTCGGCTTGTTCGTGCCGCACGTCGTGCGGATGGCGTCCGGCACCTCGACGCAGACGTACGTGGTGCCGGTCTCGGCGTTGGTCGGCGGCGCGGTGATGATGGCCGGCGACACGCTCGCGCGGACGATCGCAGCGCCGCTGGAGCTGCCGGTCGGCCCGCTGATGGTGCTGCTGGGCGTGCCGCTCTTCCTCTACCTGCTGCGCAAAGCCGCATGAGTCCGCTGCTGACACGCCAGCCGCCGGCGTTCGTCGCGCAAGCGCCGCTGCTTGACGCGCGCGACGTCGCCGTCGAGATCAACGGCAAGCGCATCCTGCACGGCGCGGACCTGACCGTCCGTCCCGGCGAGCTGGTCGCGGTCGTCGGCCCAAACGGCGCCGGCAAGTCGACGCTCGCGCGCGCCGTCTCCGGGCTGCAGCGGACGGCAGGCGGCAGCGTGCTGTGGAGCGGCGTGCCGGTCGAGCAGCTGCGTGGACGCCAGCTCGCGCAGCTGCGCGCGTTCGTGCCGCAGCGCGCCAGCGTTCCTGACGGCATCACAGTTCGCGAGGCGGTTCGCATCGGTCGTTCCCCGCACGTCAAACCGCTCGGCCGGCTCGTCAGAGCCGACCACGACGCGATCGAGCGCGCGATGGAGCGTGCCGGGGTCGAGCAGTTCGCCGAGCGGCGCCTGACGACGCTCTCCGGCGGCGAGCTGCAGCGGGTCCAGATCGCGGTCGGG
Organism: Conexibacter sp. CPCC 206217; assembly: GCF_030646165.1. Classification (GTDB taxonomy): domain Bacteria; phylum Actinomycetota; class Thermoleophilia; order Solirubrobacterales; family Solirubrobacteraceae; genus Conexibacter. Next base: position 75,754 of record NZ_JAUTDO010000003.1, read on the forward strand.
CTGGCGCAGGAGGCGCCCGTCCTGATGGCCGACGAGCCGACGTCGCACCTCGACCTGGGCGCCACCGCGACGCTCGCGAAGCTGTTGCGAGGCCTCACACGGGACGGCATCGCGGTCATCCTCGTCGTCCACGACTTGTCGCTGGCGGCGGCCGTCGCCGACACCGTCGTCGTGATCGCGCACGGCCGCTCGGTCGCCAGCGGTGCGCCGGAAGCCGTGCTCGGACGCGAGCGGCTCGCCGACGTCTGGCACGTCGATGCCGCGCTGGAGCGCCGTGAGGACGGTCACACGGCCCTGCACGTCGCGTGGCTCGGACGCACCGACGCCGACGCGGACGAGAGCTTCCACCCCGACGCCTGAGCGCGGCGCAGCGGCGCCGGCGTCGCGTCGGCCCTGCGACGCACCGCGCCGGCGGACGGGACCGGGACCGGTTCCCGCGCCCGCCGGCGCGCGGATGCTTCGTCGGGCTCGGGTCAGCCGCGTCTGCCGGAGCTTCTTCTCGCGCTTCTTCTCGCGCCTCTCAGCGTCGCCTTCGCGGTGACGGTCTTGCTGCCGGCCGCGTCGGTCACCTTGACCTTGACGGCGACCTTGACCGAACGGCCGCGGAGCGCGGCGACCGCCGCTCTCGTCAGACGCACGCGGACTCTCGCGCTGCCGCCCTTGGCGACTCTGCTCGGCACGAGCACCGCGATGCGGTAGCGCGTTCTGGCGATCTTGACGACGATCGACTTCGGTGCTCTGAGCGTCGCGGCCTGGCTGCCGGCGCGCACGGTGCCGATCGTCGCGAAGCGGTTTCTGCCGGGCGTCTGCGGCTTGCCCGGCACGGTGACTCTTGGCGCGACGACGCCCGGCTGCACCGGCGGCGCCGGCGGGATCGGCGTGACCGGCGGTCTGGGCGGATCGACAGGCGGGACGACGGCCGCCGCGAACGCGATCGGCGTCGTCGTGTAGAGCGCCTCCGGCGTCGGGTTGGTGTGCTCTCTCCAGGTCGAGATCGCGCACTGCGTCACGCGGCAGTCGACCGTCACGCCGCTTCTGTCGGTGAAGGTCGGGTTGACCGTCACGGCGCTTGCGAACGAGCCGTCGGCAGCGAGCGTGTCCGCGGGCGTCGGGCCGCCGGCGCGGATCCACTTCGTGCTGCCGGCGTCCGTCAGCACAGCCCCGCCGACGAGCGCGGTGACCGACGCGTAGGTGCCCGTCGAGTAGTTTCTGCCGGAGACCGCAACGGTCGTGGCGGCGTCGCGCGACAGCTCGGTCGCCGGGCTGACGACGGCCGACGCGAACGAGACCGGCGTCGCGGTGTCGAAGACCGCGTTGGCGTTGCCTCTCGAGGCGAACGTCAGCACCCCGCACTGGATCACGCGGCAGTCGTAGGTGACGCCGCCTCTCTCGTAGACCGGGAGCGCGTCGAGCGTCGTGCTGAACGTGCCGTCCGCGTTCAGCAGCTGGTCGGCCGGCGTGCCCGGCGTTGACCGGATGTACTTCGACTGGTTGTACGGCTGATTGAGCCAGTAGCTCGCGAGTCTAGGACCGTAGGCGACGTAGAAGCCTCCGCCGTTGCCGGCGGTCGGATCGAAGCCGGCGCCCTGGATCGAGACGGTCGTCGTCGCGTCGGGGGAGAGGCCGGCGCGCGGCGACACCGTCACGACGGCGCCCGCCAAGGGCGTCGGCGACGTGTAGCGGATCGCCTGCGTGGCGAGCACGTTGGCGTCCGACGGCGCGTTGTGGGCTCTCCACGCGCGCACGACGCACTGCGTGACGGCGCAGTCGATCTCTCTCGACGTCGCCTCGTCGGTGAATCTGCGGTTCGCGGTGACTCTGGTGGCGAACGTGCCGTCGGCGTTCAGTCTCGTGGGGCCGTCCGGCATCACGGCGGCGATGTACTGCGTGCTCGGTCTGTCGAGATAGATCGTGTCGCTCACGGTGGCGGTCACGGCGACGTAGAGACCGGTCGTCTGATCGACGGCGTCGGCCGTGAAGCCGGTGCCTCTGACCGTCAGCGTGTTCGCTCTGTCGAGGCTGAGACCGGAGTACGGGCTGACCGAGACGGCCGGTGCGGCGAGGGCGGCGGTGGCGGTGCCGCCGATCGCGGCGGCCGCGACTGCGCTCGCGAGCAGCAGCCGGCGGCCGGCCCGCGTGAGTCCTGCATGGGGTGCGGTGATGCGCATAGAGCGCGAGTCCTCCTGCGGTTCGGACGAAATCTGGCTGCAACCAGCCTAACTTAGGCAGACCTAACTTGCTGTCTGGGTGCGCGCGTGCCAGATCTGGCGTTCCTACCGCCACGAGCGCGCGGCCTCGATGAGGCGAGGCCGCGCGTGGCCTTGGCCGCTCGGCGCCGTGCGGCGCCGAGCGTTCAGGTCGTGTACGAGACCGTGTAGCAGCCGAAGCCGTCGCCGGCCGCGTAGAAGCCGGCGAACGCGGACGTGGTGCCGGAGGGCAGTCTTCCGCGAATCGGTCCGAACGTGACCGTTCTGTCGACGGTGGTCTGTCTCGCGGCTGCGAGGTCGAGATCGACGAGCACCGCACGCTTGTTGCCGAGCGCCGTTCCGCCGGAGCCGTCGAGGCGGGAGATCGCGCGCGCCGCACCGGGCACCAGCTCGAGCTCGGGATCGCGGACGATCATGTCGATCGTGTGCGATCTGTAGCCGAATCTGACGGCGCCGCTGCCGTAGATGGCCGCGGCGCCCGATGCCGCGTCCACCCAGCCGCTTCTGAACGGGAACGTGAACGAGTAGACGAGCGGGCCGGGATTGGCAGGCACGTCGCTGCAGACGTGATCGGGGCCTTCGACCGGGGAGCCCTTGATCGCGCCGGCCGAGACGGTCGTGCCCTCGCCAGTCTCGATGTAGCGGATGAACGAGTCGCGCACCCACCAGGTGATCGTCGCGCTGACGATCGGGACCGCCGTCGGCGGGACGGCGAGCACCGGCGGCTCGTCGGTGATCGGCGTCGCTCTCGGGTCACCGGGGCTCGGCGTCGGGGTGGTTCCGCCGCCCCCGGGTGTCGTCGTTCCGCCCCCGCCGCCGGGCGTCGGCGTTCTGCCGGTGTCCGTGCCGCCGCCGCTGGTCCCGCCGTCGAGCTTGGCGGCGACGGTCGCGCTGCCGAGCGGGCCGGCCGTCAGCGCTCTGAGCGCGAGGCCGGTGCGCAGCGCCTTCGCGCCGGCGGGGGTGAGGCGGACGCTGCCGCCGTTCAGCCGCGCGGTCTTGGAGCTGCGGTCGAGCGCGACTCTGCGCTTCGGGGTCGCGATCGTGAAGATCGTGAGACGACGGCCGCCGAGCTTCGCGGAGACCTTCGAGCCGCCGCTGCCGATCTTTGTCTGCCAGCCGGTCAGCTTGACCGTCCGGGTGCGTCTGTCGACGCGGGTGCGGAAGCTGACGCTGCCGCCGTTGCGCAGCGTCGCGCCGCTCGCGACCGTGCCGCCGACCACCGGCAGGACGATCCGTCGCGCGTTCGCCTGCGCCGGCTTCTGCGCGCTGATGCGGACGTCCTGCGCGGCGAGCGCCGTCGCGGCGGCACCCTTCAGCTCGATCTTCGTCGCGCCGGTCGGCTTCGCGCTGGCGGCGGCCGGAAGCGCGACGGCGGCAAGTGCGGTGAGGGCGAGCGTCGCGCCAAGGCGGGGAACGAGCGGTCGGGGACGTGTCATCGAGTCGTGCTCCTGGTGTGGAGGTCCGGGACGGAGGCACGACGGCCGCAGCGGCCGTCAGGGCACCCTGTCGGGTTAGGGTACCCTAATGCGGACGGGAGGCTCGGCTGGCGGCGCTACGCCTGTGCGCCGGCGGGCTCGTCGACCATGTCGAGCCGCTCGTCCAGCCGCGTCATGTGGAAGATCCGCTGGACCGCGTCCGGGCCCCGCACGACGACGAAGCGGCGCGACTGCTCGCGCGCTCGCGCGTCGGCGGCCACCACGATGCGCAGCCCGGTCGAGTCCATGAACGCGAGGTTGCGCAAGTCCAGGACCAGCGTCGGCGGAGCATCGCGCTCGATCTGCGTCAGCTCGCGCTCGACCTGGCCGGCACTGGCGATGTCCAGCTCGCCTTCGAGGGCGAGGCGGACGGTCGTGCCGTCGGTCTCGGTGGTGAGTTCCAGCAGCGTCATCGGGCCGTTGCCACGATAGCGGCTCGGCGTGCGGCTGTGGCGGCGGATCTCATCGATCCGCCTCGTCGCCGGCCGCGGCGGCATCGACCTTGCTGCCGCCCGCGGCGGAGCCGGCGCCGTGCTGCTCCGCCCAGTCGGCCAGCTGCAGCCAGACCTCGCTGCGCGTCGGGAACGGCGCCGCGACCTGCGCCATGCGATCGAGCGAGACCTCGCCGGCGACCGCGATCGAGGCGGCGTGGACGAACTCCGCCACGTCGGGCGCGACGAACGTCGCGCCGATCAGGATCCGCCGCGCGGGGTCGACGACGAAGCGCACGTGCTGCTCGACGCCCTTGCCGTGGAAGCTGGCGGCGGCGGTCTTGTCGAGCCGCGCGTCGACGACGGCCGCGTCGACCCCGGCTCTGCGCGCGGTCGCGAGCGTGTGGCCGACGGCTGCGACCTGCGGCTCGCAGAAGATCACGCGCGGCGGCGGTCCGATCGGCAGCAGCGCCGCCGCATGGTCGCCGGCGATGTGCGCGGTCGCGACGCGCGCCTGGAGCTTGCCCTGGTGCGTCAGCAGCTCGCGGCCGTTGCAGTCGCCGATCGCGTAGAGCCAGTCGCGGCCCGGCACCTGCAGGTGCTCGTCGACCGTGACCGGTCTGCCGGGCTCGAGGCCGATCGTCTCCAGCCCGAGCCCGTCCGTGCGCGGCTTGCGCCCGGCCGCGACGACGAGCACCTCCGCGCGCAGCTCCTCGCCGTCCTCCAGCGTCAGCACGGAGGTCGCGTCCCCCTGGTCGCGGCGCGCGCCGGTCGCTCTGACGCCCGTGCGCACGTCGACGCCGTGAGCGCGCAGCGACGCGGTCACCTGCTCGGACGCCAGCTCCTCCTCCTGCGCGATCAGCCGCGGCCCCGCCTCGACGAGCGTGACCTGGGCGCCGAAGCTGCTCCACGCCTGCGCCATCTCGACGCCGACGACGCCGCCGCCGAGGATCAGCAGCCGCGGCGGTACCTGCCGCGCGGTCGTGATCTCGCGGTTGGTCCACGGCTCCAGCTCTGCCAGCCCGGGGATCGGCGGGATCGCGGAGGCGCTGCCGACGGCGATCACGACGGCGCGGCGGGCCTCCAGCAGCAGCTCCTCGCCCTCCGTCGTCGTCACGCGCAGGCGCCGCTCGCCCTCGAAGCGGGCGTCGCCGCGGATCAGCTCGATGCCCTTGTCCTCGACCCACGGCAGCTGCCCGCTGTCGTCGAGGTCGTGGATCACCTGGTCGCGGCGGCGCAGCGCGGCGATCGTCTCGATGCTCGCGTCGCTCACGCCGGGGACGCGGTGCGTCTCCTCCGCCAGCTCGCCGGGGCGCAGCAGCGCCTTCGACGGCATGCAGGCGTAGAAGGAGCATTCGCCGCCGACCAGCTCGCGCTCGATCAGTGCGGTCGCGAAGCCGCGGCCGGCGAGCTTGCCGGCGGCCACCTCGCCCGCCGGGCCGGCGCCGACGACGATCACGTCGAAGCTGCGGGTCGTCACGGGCATGGGAGGGGGCGGCGGGCTGATGTTCACGCGCTGACCTTACCCGGCGTCCAATGCCAGCAACCTGACATGCCGGCCGCGGGCCGCCGCTGCCGATCACTGAACCCGCGAGCGGCCGGGTACGCGTCTTGACATGCCCAGCCGAAGCCCGATCCGCCGTGGGGCGGCGCGGCAGCGGGGGGATGGCGGACCAAGCCATCGCCGCGGCGAATCCGCTCACGGAACGCGACGTCTGCTCGAGCGCTACCACGTGCGGGGCGACGCGCGTGCGCGAGACGAGCTGATCGCGCGCTTCCTCCCGCTCGCGCGTCAGCTCGCGCTGCGCTACTACCACGGCCGCGAGCCGCTCGACGACCTCGTCCAGGTCGCCTCGCTCGGCCTCGTGAAGGCGGTCGACCGGTTCGAGGTCAGACGCTCGACGGCGTTCGCGAGCTATGCGGTGCCGGTGATGCTGGGCGAGCTGCGGCGGCACTTCCGCGACAACGGCTGGGCGCTGCACGTCCCGCGCGGGCTGCAGGAGCTGGTGCTCGCGGTCGACAGAGCGGCGCAGCGGCTGCAGGTCGAGACCGGCCGCGCGCCGACGCCCGCGGAGATCGCCGACGAGCTGAAGCTGACCGTCGAGCAGGTGCTGGAGGCGCTCGACGCCGCGCACGCGACCGACACCGTCTCGCTCGACGCCCCGCGGCCCGCTGTCGACGGGGAGCGCGACGCTCTCGTCGACGCGCTCGGCCACGAGGACGGCAGCTACGAGCTGGTCGTCTACCGCGAGGCGATCGCGGGCGCGCTCGGCGCGCTGCCGGCCCGCGACCGCGAGATCCTGCGCCTGCGCTTCGAGGAGGACCGCACGCAGAGCGAGATCGCCGCCGCGCTCGGCGTCTCGCAGATGCAGATCTCGCGGCTCCTGCGAAGGACGGTGGAGCGGTTGCGGAGAGTGGCCGAGGCGAGTTAGGCCGCGTGCGCTGACGAGGGAGTCAGAACCGCAGCACCGCCGCGATCCCGCCGTGGGGACCCAGCTCGGGCCGGTCGCGCAGCGCGTGCACATCGGCGCGCTGGACGATCGCGGCGGCGATCGCATCCTCGAGGATGTTGTCGCGCGGCTCGGCGCCGTCCTCGCCGGAGGGGCAGTCGGTCGGGCCGACGCCGAGCCAGCCCGAGCTGGGGCAGGCGAAGCCGGGGGAGGAGAAGCCGGCCTCGTACAGCATCGCGCCGACGCGCCGCTCGTTGAGCGCGTCCAGCACGGCCCCGAGCCCGGCGGCCGCCCGTTCGCCGTGCGCGAGCCCCGCGTTCAGCTTGTCCAGCAGCACGTGCAGGTGCCGCTCGTCGGCGGCGTCGAACAGCGGTCTGGCGGCGGCGAGCGCCTGCTCGGCGCTGGCTCTCTCGACCTCGACGTCGAAGCGGCCGAGCGTGCGCTCGCGCAGGTAGGAGTGCAGCATCCGCTCCAGCTCCGGCCACAGCTCCGCCGAGGTGCCGACGGCGAGGTGGTCGAACGGCGCGCTGCGGAACTGCTCCAGCAGCACGGTCGCGCAATGCTCGAGATGCTTGCGGACCTCCTCCTCGATGCTGCGCTGGTAGTTGGACTGCGAGTAGCCGCCCTGGTCGTGCTGGCTGGGGACGACGTCCTCCAGCGTCACGAGCTCGCGCAGCGCGCCGTCGGGCGTGTCGCCGAAGACGCGCAACGTGCGGCGGCTCACGAGCGCGAGGCAGCGGCGGACGCGCCCGTGGCCGATCAGCGGATCGAGCCACGGCGTGTCGTTGACGACGACGGCGCCGGGGACCGCGTCGGGCAGCCGCAGCACCTCGAACAGGTCGGCGGGGCCGGAGGCGAACAGCGCGAGCGCGTGCGCGCCCTTCGCGGAGAACTCCTCGCCGCGGAGGAACTCGCGGACCCGCCCGACGTCGTCGTGCAGCGCGACCTTCGCGGCATGGTCGAGCTCGGCGTGGCGCGTGTGGCGCTCCGCCGCGTCGACGAGCGAGGAGATCTGCGCCGCGCGCGCGGGCGGCGTTCCGAACGATGCCGGATCGAGGTCCACGTAGACGCTCAGCACTTTGTGTCCGTTCTGGGGGTGCAGTGCTGCGAGCCGGCGGAGCCGGTCGTGATCGAGGTCGTTGACCTGCACGTCGTCAGTCCTCCTATGGTCACCCTGCTCACCACGGTGGGTACCTGCTGACGGCAGGTCGGAAACCCCCGATCGTGCCCGCTCACGGCGATGTCGGTCTCCTTGTGCGACGGCGGCGTCTGGGCGGCGGGTCGGTCGACCGCTCCTCCCACAACGCCATGATCTCGGACAGCTCGAAGTCGAGTCCGTGCGAGAGCTTGATCAGGACGCGAAAGGTGGGGTTGATCTCTCCCCGCTCGATCGCGCCGATGTAGTTTCGGTGCAGGCCACTTCTGTAGCCCAGCACTTCCTGAGATAGACCACGACGAGCGCGCAGCTCGCGCACGGCGCGGCCAAGCCTCTCGTGATCGCTCGATTGGATGACAGCGCTCATGGACGAGAAACATTTCAGTCTCCGCGCCTCGGGTCTACAGCCCATCCTGGTTCAAATAGCACGAAGGAACTGGTGTTTATTCGGCGTTCGCCCTCAGGCTGGTAATTCACTCAACGATACGTATGGTTTTGGGGCCTCTGGGACGCCCTGCGAGAGAGGTGCTCGGCGAGCGCTCAGGCCGCGTCGGCGAGCGCGGCCAGCTCGCGCGAACCGGCCAGTTGGGCGAGCGCCTCGCGCTCGATCGCGCGCACCTGCGACGGCGCGAGCGCGAGCTGGCGTCCGATCTGCGCGTGCGGCAGCGGCGCGCCGTCGGCCTCGAGGCCGAAGCGCAGCTTGATCACGTCGCGCTCGGGCGACGGCAGGCCGTCGACGGTGCGGCGCAGCGTCTCGCGCTGCAGCCGCTCCCCGACCTGCTCGTCGACTTGCGGCGCGTCGCTGGGCAGCAGCTCGCCGAGCGTCGTGTCGGTGTCGGCGGCGACGACCTGGTCGAGGCTGGTGAGCGAGCGCGACAGCTCGCGCAGCTCGGCGACCTGGACGTCCGGCAGGTCGGCGGCGCGCGCGATCTCCTCGACCGACGGCTGACGGCCCAGCTCGGCCTCCAGACGGCGCATCGCGGCCGACACCTTGCGCTCGCGCTGGGCGACGTTGACCGGCAGCCGGATCGCGCGGCCGTGCGTCGCCATCCCGCGCTGGATCGCCTGCCGGATCCACAGCGTCGCGTAGGTCGAGAAGCGGAAGCCCTTGCGCCAGTCGAACTTCTCGACCGCGCGGATCAGCCCGACGACGCCCTCCTGCACGAGGTCGAGCAGCGCCAGCTCGCTGACGCCCTGGAAGCGCCGCGCGATCGAGACGACGAGACGGAGGTTGTGGTTGACGAGCCGCTCCTTCGCGCCCAGGTCGCCGCGCTCGATCCGTCGCGCCAACTGCAGCTCCTGCGAGGAGGTCAGCAGCGGATAGTGGCTCGCGCGCCGCAGGAACAGCTGCAGCGCGTCGAGCGTGTCATCGGCGAGCGGGGCCTGGGGGCGCGGGCCAGGCGCCTGTGTCGGAGTGTCTGCCATCTCGTTCTGGCATGTACCCCTCGCACCGCGCGGCTATGCGGCGGTTCTCAGATCAGCGGCGGTAGCTGAAGCGCACCTGGGGGCCTCTGCGCGTGGTGCAGAGGACTCTCACCGGCGTCGGTCTGAGCTGTATCTGCGAGCACGTGAACGGCGGGACTCTGCAGGCGGTCGTGTAGGAGCGGCACGCTCTTCTGCTCTTGTACGAGCGCGAATGCGCCGCCGCGACCCGTCTCGCCTCTCTGCAGCCGACGCCGTCGCCGACGAGGCTGACGACGCCGCTTCTCGCGGGCGCGGCACATCTGACTATGCGCGCCTGCGCGGGCGTCACCGCCACCGTCGCCGCACCAGCCACCACGACCGCGACCACCGCGGCTCTGCACAGACGAAGCATCCAGTCCCTCCCCGGAGACGTCGGACTCACCTTTCCGCCATCTTTGCAGAGGCCGGCGCGGCCTATGCGGCCTGGCGTTCGCCCCAGGCGTGCTGGAGCGCCTGCAGGTACGCCTCGACCGGCTGAGCGCCGGAGACGCCGTAGCGGCCGTCGAGCACGAGGAAGGGAACCCCGCGGATGCCGAGTCTGGCGCCCAGCTGCTCCTCCGCGCGGACCTCGTCGGTGAAGCGGTCCGAGTCGAGCAGCTCGTGCGCCTCCGGCTGCGTGATGCCGGCCTCGGCGACGGCGTTCGCGAGCGCGGCCGGGTCGCCGATCGCGAGGCCCTCGGTGAAGTAGCCGAGCATCAGCCGCTCGACGACGCCCTGCGCGACGCCCTGCTCGCGCGCGAGGTGGATCAGCCGGTGGGCGTCGAACGTGTTGCCGCCTCTGGCGATGTCGAAGCGGAAGTCGATCCCGTCCTCGCGGCCCAGCTCGACGAGCTGCGCCTGGCGCGCCTTTGCCTCTTCGACGGTGCTGCCGTACTTCGAGGCGATCAGCTCGGCGAGCGTCCCCTCGATGATCCGCGGCGCGCTGGGGTCCAGCTCGAACGAGCGCTGCACGAGCGTCACCTCGTCGCGCGCGTCGAACTGTTCGAGCGCGGCCTCCAGGCGGCGCTTGCCCAGATAGCACCACGGGCAGACGACGTCGATCCAGAGTTCGAGTTCCATCTAAGCCAATATAGAGGGCGATTCGGAGCTAACCTCGGTCCCATGTCGCACCGTCAGTCCTCCCGCTTTCGCCTGACGCCGCCGTAGGCGCGCGCCGCCGGCCGCCCGTTCGCGGCCGGATCGGTTCCTGCGGTCCGCGATGCGCGCCGTCCTCGCGGGCGGTCGCGAGGAGGTTGCTTCGATGTCGGTGTTCGGCGCGCTGCTGGCGCGCGCGGACGCGAAGGCGCTCGCCTTCGCGTGCGCAGTCGGATGGTTCGCGAACGCGAGCCTTGGCCTGGCGATCGTGCTGCTGGTGCAGCGCGCCGGCGGCTCGTTCGCGGTCGCGGGCGGCGCGGTGGCGGCGCTGTCGCTGGGCGCGGGCGCGCTCGCGCCGGTGCGCGGCCGCTTGGTCGATCGCCACGGCGGGCGTGCTCTGCTGGCGTTCGCGGTCGTTCAGAGCGCTGCCTTGCTGATTCTGCTGATCGGCGCGCTCGCCGGTTCGCCAGCTCTGCTCGCGATCCTCGCGGCGGCGGGCGCGGGTGCGGCGGCTCCGCCGCTGATCGCTGCTGCGCGCGCACGCTGGCCGCGGGTCGCCGGCGATCGCCTGATCCGCACCGCCCACGCCCTCAACGCCCTCCTCGGCGATCTCGCGAGCGTGCTGGGACCGGCCGCCGTCGGAGGATTCGCGCTGCTGTGGGGGCCGGCGGCGGCGTTCGGGGTGGTGGGCGTCTGTCCGCTGGCGGCGGCGGGGCTGATCGCGCGGGTGGGGGGTGGGGCGGGGCGCGTTCGCTCGCCCGGCGACGGATCGTGTCACGGCGCCGCGCGCGAGTCGCCAGCGCGGTGCAGCGTCCTGCGCGGCAACCCCGGGATGCTCACCGTGCTCGGCTGCGACGCGCTGCTCGGGGTGCTGCTGGGGGCGGTCGAGGTGGTCGGCCCGGCGTTCGCGGGCAGCGAGGGGAGCACGGCGTTGGCGGCGGTGCCGCTGGCTGCGTTCGCCGCCGGCAGCGTCGTCAGCTCGCTGTGGAGCGGGCGGCGCGGTCGGGCGGGCACGCCGCAGCGGCGCTTCCTCGCTGGCTTCGCGCTGCTCGCGATCGTGCTGCCGCTGTGCGCCTGCGCGCGCTCGGTCGCGGCGCTCGCGACGGTGCTCGCGGCCGGCGGCGCCGGCTACGGGCTGCTGAACGTCGCGCTACTGGAGCTGCTCGACGAGCTGGTCGAGCCGGCCCGCGCGGTCGAGGCGTTCACGTGGCTGACGACCGCGCAGGGCGCCGGCATCGCGCTCGGCGCGAGCGTCGCGGGCGCGCTTGCCACGACCTCGCCGGATCGGGCGCTGACGGTGATCGCGCTCGTGGCTCCGCTTGGAGCGCTGCTCGCGTTCGCGCGCCGCGGGACGCTCCCCTGAGGCGCTGACGGCCCCGCGCAAGTCGGCAGGATCAGGCAAGACAGCGCCCGGATCCGTCTACGGGGATCGACCGTCTCGTTGATGTACTGCAAGACGCGGCACGAACGACGCCGCGACGCGACGACAGACGACTCGCGGTGCATCCGCGGAAAAGGACGTGACCCATGACGATCGCCGTGATCGCCGGAGGAAGTGCTGGGATCGGACAGAGCGCCGCAATTCGGATCGCCGAGCAGGGATCCGGCGTCATCCTGACCTACTACAGCCACCCCGAGGGTGCTGAGGAGACGGTGGCCGAGATCGAGAAGCTCGGCGGCAAAGCCGTCGCGCTGCCGCTCGACATGGGAGATTCAGCATCGTTTCCCGCGTTCCGGGAGGCTGTTGTGGGCGCGTTGGCCAAGACCTGGGACACCGATCGAATCGACTACCTGGTGAACAACGCGGGGGTCGGACAGATGGCGATGCTCGAAGCGGTGACCGACGAGATCTACGAGACGCTGCACCGTGTGAATCTCAAGGGCCCGTTGTTCCTCACCCAGGCGTTGCTGCCCCTCCTTCGCGACGGCGGCGCGATCGTCAACACCACGAGCTCATCGACCCAGCCGCTGGGGATGTCGCTCGGCTATTCGGTGTACGGCGCGATGAAAGGCGGCCTCGTGGTGCTGACCCGCTACCTGGCCAAGGAGCTCAGCGCTCGCGGCACCCGAGTCAACTCCGTCTCACCCGGCACGACGCGGACTCGTCTCGGCGGGGACGCGTTCGCGAAGCATCCCGAACTGATCCCGCCGATCGCCGCCCGCACCGCGCTCGGCCGCATCGGGGAGCCGGATGACATCGGAACCGTCATCGCCTTCCTGCTCTCCGACAACGCCGGCTGGATCACCGGGCAAGACATCGAGGTGTCCGGCGGGTACAACCTCTAGCCCGCGCCCTCACCCGGCGCGAACCGCGCCAGCAGCACGAGCGCGTCGTCCTCGGGACCGCGGCGGTGCCGGCGCAGGAGGCCGTCGGCGAGCGGGCCGAGGGCGCCGCGGACGCGCAGGTCGTCGGCGACGGCGCCGCTGACGCCGTCGGTTGCGAGCAGGACCGTGTCGCCGGGGACGAGCGGGAGCGTCACCGGCACGAGCTGCGGGAGCTGGTCGCCGACGACGCCGGCCAGCAGCAGCGCCGCGGGGGAGGGGGCGCCGGCGACTGCCGGGACGAGCACGCCGGCGACGTTGCCGACCCCCAGCCACGTCAGCGTGTGCGCGCGCACGTCGATCCGTGCGACGGTCAGCGCCGCACCGCGCGTGTCGGCGAGCGCCTCGTGACAGGCGCAGACGAGCGCGGGCAGCGGGTCGTCGACGTGCTCCTGCACGACTCTCGCGGCGAGCTGCGACGCGGCGCTCGCGGCGACGCCGTGGCCGAGCCCGTCGATCGCCGCCACCAGCACGCCGTCACGCCCGACCGCCGCCACACAGGCATCGCCGCTGACAGCCTCGCCGCCGGCCGCCACGTTTGCGACGCCGAGCGCGACGTCAGGGTGCAAGCCGGCGCCGCTCACTCCGGCCCCCACTTCGTCATCGTGACCGTCGTCCCGCCCTCGGACGAGCTGATCGAGAAGTCGTCCATCAGGCGGCGGGCGCCGGGGAGGCCGATCCCCAGGCCGCCGCCGGTCGTGTAGCCGTCCTGCAGGGCGCGCTCGATGTCGGCGATGCCCGGGCCCTCGTCGTACGCGACGACCTGCACGCCGCTGCGGCCGCGCACGTCGACGCGGCGCACGACGATCTCGCCGGAGCCGGCGTACGCGGTGATGTTGCGGGCGACCTCGGAGATCGCGGTCGCGACCAGCGTCAGATCGGTCGCGCCGAGCCCGAGCGACTCGGCCAGCCGGCGGCCGGCCTGGCGGGCGGCGACCACGTCGTCGTCCGACGCGATCCCGACGCGCACCTCAGCTGCCGGGGCCGCCATGGCGCTCGGGCTCCCCGCCGAGCGACTCGAGCAGGACCAGGCCCTCCTCGAGGTCGAGTGCCGTGCGGACGTCCTCCAGCGACGTGCCCAACTGCACCATCGCGAAGGCGACCTCCGGCTGAATCCCCACCAGCACCATCTCAGCTCCCCGCAGCCGCGTCATCTGCGCGATCGCTCTCAGTGACCGCGCCACGAACGAATCCATCACGTCGAGCGCCGCCACGTCGATCACGATCCCGCGCGATCGATAGCGCCCGACCTGCTCGATCAGCTTCTCCTGCAGTTGCAGCACGTCCGTGTCGGTGAGCGCCGTCTGGATCGAAGCGATCAGCACGCTGCCCTGCTTGAGGATCGGGACGGGCATACGGGGCGGGCGGCCGGCCGCGACCTACCGCAGCGCGTCCGCGGTCTCGGTGCGCACGGTCACCTCGTAGCCGAGCAGCCGCTCGGCCTCCTCGATGCCGCCCTGCAGGTCGCCGACCGCGTTGACCTTCGAGAGGTCGACGCCGATCGTCACGAGCGTCTGCGCGATCTCCGACGAGAGGCCGGTGATGATCACGCTCGCGCCCATCAGCCGCGACGCCTCGACCGTCTGCAACAGGTGGTTGGCGACCGTCTGGTCGATCGTCGGCACGCCCGTGATGTCGATCACGACGACCTTCGCGCGGTTGGTGCGGATCCCGCGCAGCAGTTGCTCGGTCACCTGCCGCGCGCGCTGCGAGTCGAGCACGCCGATGATCGGCAGGATCAGCAGCCGCTCGCGCACCTGCAGCACCGGCGTCGACAGCTCGCGGATCGCCTCCTGCTGCTGGCGGATGATCCGCTCGCGCTCCTGCACGAACGAGACGCCGACCGTGTTCGCGATCCGGTTCGCGGCCGGTTCGTAGGCGTCGAGCACGCGGTTGAGCAGCTCGAAATCCGACTGGTACTTCTCGAACAGCGAGCGCGCGAGCACGTCACGCAGCAGCAGCACGATCCCGAGCACCTCGTCGGTCTCGACCCCACGTGGGATGATCCGCTCCGACAGGTTCCTCGCGTAGTCCTGCAGCGCCTCGACCGAGCCGGTCTCGAGCACCTCGATGTAGTTGTCGTAGACGGAGGTCGCCTCGGCGAAGATCTCGTCCGACGTCATCGCGGTCAGCAGCTTCGCGTCGGTGATGCGGCGCGCCCACTCCTCGCGCAGTTGCGTGCGGTTGCGCCGCAGCAGCGCGACCAGCTCGCGCAGCAGCGACGCGCTCGACTCGGGCGCGACGACGGGAGCGCTCGCTCTCGTTTTGCGGGCTGCTCTCGCTGCTCTCCTACCCTCGGCCATCGGCGCTCCCCGGGTTCGAACGACGCTGTGCGGAGTCTGACATCTCGGCGCTCAGGCGACGCGCGGGATCCGGATCGCGACGACGGCGAGGTCGTCGCGCGGCGGCCCGTCGCTGGCGTTGAGGACCGCGTCCTCGACACGCTCGGCCGCCTTCGCGGCGGACACGTCGCCGATCTCGCGCAGCAGCGCCATCAGCTGATCGACGCCGAACACCTCGCGGCCGCGCTTGCGGACCTCGGTGACGCCGTCGGTGTAGAGCAGCAGCATGTCGCCGGGGCCCAGCTCGACCGTGTCGGTGTGCAGCGAGGGATCCGGGACGACGCCGAGCACGGTCGAGTGCGTGCCGACGGCCTCGACCTGGCCGCCCGCGCGCCGCACCAGCGGCAGCGGATGGCCGGCGGTGACGAAGTCGACGCGGCCGCCCGTCGGCGACAGCTTCAGCTGGCCGTAGAGCGCGGTGCAGAAGCGGTAGTCGCTGCGCTGGTCGAGGATCGCGGCGTTCAGCATCGCCATCACGCGCTCGGGCCGCTGCTCCCACAGCGCGGCGGCGCGCAGCGTGTAGCGCACGAGCGCAGTCAGCGCCGCGGCGTCCGGGCCCTTGCCGCAGACGTCGCCGATCGCGATGCCCCACGTGTCGACGCCCTCGATTCTGAAGACGTCGTAGAAGTCGCCGCCGACGACCATGCCGTCGCCCGCGGCGCAGTAGCGCGCATCGAGGTCGAGCCCGGCGACCTGCGGCAGCCGCTGCGGCAGCAGGCTGCGCTGCAGCGTCTCCGCGATCTCGCGCTCGAGGCCGTAGATCTGCGCGTTGCCGAGCGCGGCCGACGCGACCTGCGCGAGCTGCACGAGGATCGCCTCGGCGCCGGCGTCGGTCTCCTCGACGCCGAACACCTCGATCTCGCCGACGACGAGCCCGCGGCGGCCGGTGAGGCTCGCGCGCAGCACGTTCGGGATCGCCGGCGCGTCGCGCGGCGGAGGGTTGCCGGAGACGGCGGTCAGCTGCTCGCGCAGCTGCAGCGAGCTGGGCAGCTCCAACTGCGCGCGGGCGGCGCTGCCGCCGAGCACGTGGCGTGCCTCGGCGGTCACCAGCTCGATCACGTCGGCGACGGGCAGCGCGGCGTTGAGCGCGACGGAGACCTCGGCGACCGACTGCAGTTGGCGCGCGTGCTCGTGCTCCAGCCGCGCGACCTCCTGCACCTCCAGGTAGCCGCGGTGGGCGATCTCGAACGTCGCGAGGCTCTCGCGCAGGAAGTCGGCGGCGCGCTCGGCCAGCAGCGCCTGGCGGATCGGATCGCGCACGGGCAGGACGCCCTGGGCGACCGCGCGGCGGTGCGCCTCGGCCAGCTCCAACAGGCTCAGATGCCCGCCGACGGCCTCGCGGCTGAGCTCGTAGGCGGGCGTCACGTGCGCCTCGTCGCCGGACTCGAGATAGCGCAGGAAAGCCGCCCGATAGCGCTCGGCGAACGTCCCGTCCGAGCGCGTCTCCTGCTCGCGTGTTCTGCCGGCTGCCCCGCTCACGGGTGCAAGGATATGCGCGCGCGGCGGTCGGGACGAGCGCGGGGGCCGAATATCTGGCGCGCGGCGGACCTGCGGGGCCTTCAGGCGCCGTCCAGCTCGCACCAGACGCAGGTGCGGCCCGGCCCGTGCTCGACGCCCCAACGATCGGTCAGCTCGGCGATGATCGGCAGGCCCCAGCCGGAGCGCTTCTCGTCGCCGCCGAGCGACGCCTCGGCGATCGTGCCTGCGCGCGCGCGGGGATCGGTGACCTCGATCCGCAGCGTCGAGGCGCGCCGCCGCAGCTGCAGTGAGATGCGGTCCTCGCGTCCGGCGGCGCCGTGGCGTATCGCGTTGGTGACGAGTTCGGAGATCACGAGCAGGGCGGCGTCACGGCGGTTCGCGCTCCATTGGGCGAGCGCGTCCGTGACGGCGCGGCGCGCGAAGTGCGGCGCGTCGCTGCTGGCCGCGAGCGTGATCTCGATGCCGCCGGGCGGCGTAACGTCGACAGAGGCCGAGTGCGCGGGACCGCGCGTCGATCGATACGAGTGGCGATCGTGCGGCATCTGCAGGGAGAAGGAGGCGTCCGCTTGCATGCTGCTCCCTCGCTACCCGCAACGTGGTGCTCGCCAACCTCTCGACCGTGTCAGGCATCGAGACGCTGACTTCGGGGTACAGGTCCGCACAATGACAAGCCTTGGACCGATTCCCACGTTCGAGGTCGCCGTCGAGCGCCGCGAGAAGACGCTCGTGGCGACCCCGGCGGGTGAGCTCGACCTCGCCACGGCGCCGCAGCTGCTGGCCGCGCTGCGCGCGCACGACGACTACGAGCGACTGGTGATCGACCTCCGCTCGCTCTCCTTCATGGACTCCTCGGGCCTGCGCCTGCTCGTCTCCGAACGCGACCGCGCGGTCGCCGGCGGCTACGAGCTGCGCCTGGTGCGCGGCGGGGCGGAGATCGGCCGGCTGCTGCGATTGACGCGGCTGGACGAGAAGCTTCCGTTCGTGGAGGCGGAGGAGGTGTAGGGGGAGGCCGGGGCGCCGGCTGCCGTTGCCGTGCCCCCGCCGCGCGGGGCCGCCCGCCCGCGCGCCCACCGGTCGCGGGCATACTGGCGGGGATGCCCGCCGCCGCTCCCACCGCGCGCCCTGCGGCGCTGCCCTGGCGGGCGCCGCCGCAGCTGCTGTTCGTCGCCGGCGCGTTGACGCAGTACGTCGGCGCCGGGCTCGCGGTGCTGTTGTTCGCGCGCGTGCCGGTTGTCGGCGTGGCGTGGCTGCGGGTGCTCGTCGCCGCGGTCGTGATGGCGGCGTGGGCGCGGCCGTGGAAGCTGCGCGGCGAGGCGCGATGGACGCGCCGCCGGCTGCTCCTGGTCGCCGGCTTCGGCCTCGCGCTGACCGGCATGAACGCCGCCTTCTACCTCGCGATCGACCTGCTTCCGCTCGGCACGGCGGTCGCGCTCGAGTTCGCGGGTCCGGTCGCGGTCACCGCGCTCGGCTCGCGCACGCGCCGCGACGCGCTGGCGCTCGCGACGGCCGCCTGCGGAGTCCTGCTGCTCGCCGACGTGCACGTCTCCGGCAGCCCGCTCGGCGTCGCGCTCGCGCTGACGGCCGGGGCGCTGTGGGCCGGCTACGTCGTGCTCGGCCACCGGGTCGCCGCCGACGAAGGGATCAGCGGACGCCCGGGCCTGGCCGCCGCGATGCTCGTCGGAGCGGTCGCCTTCGCGCCCTTCGGCGCCCCGGCCTCGCTCGACGCGCTCGTCTCGCCGGGCCTGCTGGCGGCGTGCGTCGGCGTCGGCCTGATGTCGAGCGTCATCCCATACGCCCTCGACCAGGTCGCGATGGCCCGCCTTCCCCGCGCCCGCTTCGCCCTCCTGCTCGCAATCCTCCCCGCGACCGCCACCGCCGCCGGCCTCCTCGTCCTCCAACAGGTGCCGAGCCCCGCCGAGACGGTAGGGATCGCGCTGGTCGTCGCGGCGACGGCGCTGGGCAGCCACGTGGACTGAGGCTGCGAGCGACAGCGCGCAGCGGCGCCGCAAACCTGGCACAGAATCGGCACACCCCGCCGCTCACGCTCCACCTTTTTCCTGGCACGCTGAAGCGCATGTCCGCGTCGCCCTCAGAGCAGCGGCACTTTTTGGTCGCTCAGCGACCAAGAAGTGCCGCTGCTCACCCGGATGCTCGCCTCAGCGCGCTCGCCGAGAGACAGCACGGGGTTGTCGCGCGTCGGCAGTTCGCTGCGATCGGCGTGACGCCGGCGGCGGAGAAGTCGCGCATCGCCAGCGGCCACCTCGTGCGGCTGCACCGCGGTGTCTACGCCGTCGGGCATCGACGGCTCACGCCCGACGGTCGCCTGCTCGCTGCGGTGCTCGCCTGCGGCCAAGGCGCGCTGCTGAGTCACCAGGATGCCGCCGCGCTGCACGGCATTCTGCCGTCAGTCGACAGTCTGTTCGTCCACGTCACGAAGGCGGGGCGCTCGGTGCGGCATCCTGGGATCGCCGTGCACACCCGCCGCTCCGTCGATCCGGCCGACGCGGCGCGGGTGCGGGGGATACCGGTCACGGCGGTGGCGCGGACGCTCGTGGACATCGCCGCTACGCCGCGGTTGGCGAAGGCGTTGAACGAGGCTGAGCGGCTCGGCAAGCTCGACGCGCGCGAGTTGGCGGCCGCGCTGGGGCGCACGCGCGGGCGGCACGATGCGGCGGCCACGGTGCGGCTGCGACGCGAGCTGGATCGGATCGAGGCGATCGGCTGGCAGCTGACGCGCTCAGACCTGGAGGATGCGCTCGACGGGCTCGTGCGCGACCACGCCCTGCCGCCTCCCCGCACGAACCTGAAGATCGAACGCCGCGAGGTCGACGCCGTCTGGCTCGCCGAACGCGTCGCCGTCGAGGTCGACGGCTGGGACGCTCACCGCGGTCGCGTCGCCTTCCAGCGTGACCGCACGAAGACCAACGCCCTCACGCTCGCCGGCTGGACCGTCCTGCGCTTCACCTGGACCGACGTGACCCGCCACCCCGCCGACACCGCCGCCGCGATCAAGAGCGCGCTGAACATCGCCGCCAATGCGACGGCCGCCAGAGCACCCTGACGGCCACCGGCCGCGACCGATTTCCGCCTGCCTGCTCGACCCGGTCCTCCTCGTAGCCAAGCACCCGCGCACCAGTAACGGAGAGTGAGAACGAGACCGCCGGTCCTCAGCCGGACGGGGAGCGACGCCCCACCCGCTCAACCCCCGCCGCCCCTGCATCGCCTCCGATCAAGTCCAGCACCGCTCTGCGGACCCGCTCGTCGACGGGCCGTTCCTCGACGGGCTCCCCGGGGTGGGGCTCAGCGGGTTCGGCGAGTGAGCCGGCGATCGTCAGGCCGGCGTGGAAGCGGTCGATCACGCGCGGGTCGACGTAGCTTCTGCGGCAGACGGCGGGGGTGTTGCCGAGGAACATCGCGACCTCTCTGACGGCCGCGGTCACGATCCGTCTGCGCGACGCGCGGGCGCTCGCCTGATCAGCGCGGACGGCGAGCGCGACAGCCATCAGCGCGGTCGCGTTCCAGGTGCGGAAGTCCTTTGCGCTGAAGTCGCCTCCGGCGGCCTCCTTCAGGTACGCGTTGACGTCGTCCGCCTTCAGGTCGACCCAGCGGCGTCTGCGTTTGTAGGCGAGCAGTTCGGGGCCACCGCCCCGCCGGCGCTTCAGCGTCAGGACGATCTCGCGCGCGTCGGCGTCGATCACCTGCTGGATGCGCCGTTGCCCGTGCTTGGCGGGGTAGTCGAAGACGATCACCCCGTCGTCCACGCGCACGTGGCTTCTCAGCAGCGTCGTCAGGCCGTACGTCTCGTTCTGCTCCGCGTAGTCCTCGCTGCCGATGCGGAAGAAGCCGACGTCGAGCAGGCGCACGGCGCAGGCGAGCACGCGGACGCGGTCGAGGTCGTTGTCGCCGCGCCCGCCGCCGCCGACGGCACGGCCGTCGCCGTCGGCACCCGCGGTTCGCAGGTCATCCCTCACCCGCCGCCGCAGCGCCGGCAGCGCGTGGGCGAAGGCGAGCATCGCGTCGAACTTCGCGGCGTCGCGGCGTCTGCGCCAGGCGTCGTGGTAGCGGTACTGCTTGCGGCCGGCGGCGTCGACCCCTGTCGCCTGGATGTGACCGCGCGGATCGGTGGAGATCCAGACGTCTGTCCACGCGGGCGGGATCGCGAGCGCGCGGATGCGGTCGATCGTCGGGCCGTCCTCGACCCGTTCGCCGTCGGCCTGCACGTAGGAGAACCCGCGCCCGCGTCGCAGCCGCGTGATGCCGGGCGCGGAGAGATCGACGTGGCGGGTGCGAACCATCGCCACATCGTTTCCCGCTACGCCGCCAACGCACGCCTGGTGGCGCTGCACCCCGTGGCGCTGTACAACCACTCGCGATGGATCTGCTGCGGCCCGTGCGCGCGTTCGACCGACTCCAGCGCCGTGTGCCGGTGCTGGGGTTCCCGCTCGCGGTCGTGAAGAAGTTCTCCGACGACAAGGCGGGCCACCTCGCCGCGCTGATCGCCTACTACGGCTTCTTCTCGATCTTCCCGCTGCTGCTGGTGCTCGTCACCGTCCTGGGCTACGTGCTGGCCGGCAACGAGGCGTGGTATGACCGGATCGTCGACTCGGCGCTCGGGCAGTTCCCGGTGATCGGCGACGACATCCAGATCGGCGCGCTGCGCGGCGACACGACCGCGTTGATCATCGGCATAGCGGGCGCGCTGTGGGCCGGGCTGGGCGTGACCGTCGCGGCGCAGCGGGCGATGGACGAGGTCTGGGACGTGCCCAACCGCCAGCGGCGCGACTTCTTCATGGCGCGCCTGCGCGGGCTGCTGGTGCTGGTGACGCTCGGCGCCCTCAACCTCGCGATCACGATCGCGGTCGGCCTGATCGTCGGCGGGCTCGGCAGCTTCGGCGTGCGCGCGTCGGGGCTCGGCCTCACGCTGCTGCTCGACGTCTTCCTCTTCTGGGCGGTGTTCCGGCTGCTCACGGCGCGCGAGGTGCCGACGAGCGACCTCTGGATGGGGATCGCGCTGGCAGCGATCGGCTGGGCGGCGCTGCAGACGATCGGGACGATCTACGTCGATCGCGTCGTCAGCCGGGCGAGCGCGACGTACGGCCTCTTCGCGATCGTCATCGGCCTGCTGTCATGGCTCTACATCGGCGGTCAGATCCTGCTCTATGCCGCCGAGGCGAACGTGGTGCGCGTGCGCAGGCTGTGGCCGCGCGGGCTGCTCGATCCGAGCACCGTCGCCGACGTGCAGGCGCTGCGCTCCCTCGCGCGTGTGGAGGAACGCAAGGACGGGCAGCGGATCGAGATCGAGTTCGAGCAGAAAGAGCCGAAGGCCGGGACACGCGACGACTAGACCGGGACACGCGACGACTAGAAGATGACGCGCCGGCCCGCACCCGGCGCGCCGCTTGCGCTCGGTCCGTCAGACCGCCGCTCCACGACCGCCGCGGTAGCCGGTCAGGAAGATCACGATCGCGACGATCCCGAGCACGAACAGGATCGGGTTGACGATCACGCCGCCGGCGATGGCGATGACGAGCAGCACGATGCCAAGGATCAGCCACAACATTGGTGAGGTCCTTCCTCCGTAGGTGTGAATCCGCTGAACGACTGCGGGCGAGCGATTCAGAATGAACGTCCCGCGTCCGTCGTTGAGGCAGGTACCCGCGCTTCACGGGCGCCATGCGCGATCCGTCAGATCAGCGCCCGCTCAGGCAGCCACGCCTCGGTGCGGCGCATCGAGGAGAGGTGGACGAACCGCTCGAGTGCCACGATGAGCCCCGTGCCCCGCACCGTCCGACGCCCTCGCGCAAACCCCCACGACCGCGAACTCGTCCGCCTTGCCGTCCCGGCTCTCGGGGCGCTTGCGGCGGAGCCGTTGTACCTGCTCGTCGACACGGCGATCGTCGGGCATCTCGGTACGCCGCAGCTGGCCGCGCTGGGGATCGCGACGGTGATCCTCACGACGACGTTCACGCTCTTCAACTTCCTCGCGTACGGCACGACGGCGCAGGTCGCGCGGCTGCACGGCGCCGGCGACAGCGCCGCCGCCGCGCGCTTCGCGGCGCAGTCGCTGTGGCTGGCGAGCGCCATCGGGATCGCGCTGGCGCTGGCGAGCGTCGCGCTCGCGCAACCGGCGGTGGCGCTCTTCGGCGGCACGGGGGAGACCGCGCACTACGCCATCCAGTACCTGCGAATCGCCGCATTGGGATTGCCCTCAGCGCTGATCGCGCTGGCTGGCCAGGGTTACCTGCGCGGAACCGCGGACCTCAAGACGCCGCTGAAGATCGTGATCGCGGCGAACGTGCTGAACGTCGTGCTGGAGTTGCTGTTCGTCTACGGCTTCGACTGGGGGATGCGCGGATCGGCGGCCGGCACCGCGATCGCGCAGACGACGATGGGCGCCGCGTTCGCGATCCTGCTGCTGCGAGCGCCGGCCGACCGCCGCCGCCCCGACCGCCGCGCGATCTCCCGGCTGGCGCGGATAGGCGGCCACCTGTTCGTGCGCACCGCGGCGCTGACCGGCGCCTTCGCGGTCGCCAGCGCGGTGCTGGCGCGGGTCGGCACCGCCTCGCTGGGCGCGCACCAGATCGCCTTCCAGCTGTGGTCGTTCCTCGCGCTCGTGCTCGACGCGATCGCGATCGCCGCGCAGGTGGTCGTCGGGCGCGCCCTCGGCGCGGGAAGGAGCCAAGAGGCCAAGACAGCGGCGACGCGGATGATCTGGTGGGCGGTCGCGCTGGGCACCGTCCTCGGCGCGATCATGCTGGCGCTCGGCAGCGTGCTGCCGCAGGCGTTCACCGACGATCCGGCAGTGGTCGAGCGGGCGCGCGCGGTCTGGTGGCTGTTCGCGCTGATGCAGCCGGCGGCGGGCGCGGTCTTCGCGCTCGACGGGATCCTGATCGGTGCGGGCGACTCGCGCTTCCTGATGTGGTCGATGCTCGCGTGCGCGTTCGGCGTGTTCGTGCCGATCGCGCTGCTGTCGCTCGTGCTCGACTGGGGGATCGTCGGCGTCTGGGCCGGGATCGTCGCGCTGATTTCGGCGCGTCTCGTACTGACGCTCACCCGCTTCGTGCGCGGACGATGGGTGATCCCCGATTCACCCGGGGATCGCCTGTAGTACCCCGATACATTCCGGACAAACCGCGTAGACGCGCCCTAACGCGGCACACATAATTTGACAACTCAACGTCAACTGGCCGCTCCTTGATCGATCCTTTGCGGCGACTAGATTGGGCCGCCGCAGGAAAAGCTGGAGCTATACGACGAGGAGGCTCTGTAATGAGGTACTGGGCTCGAGCCCTGAGTGCGATGCTGGTCGCACTCGCGCTCGCAGTGACCGTCGCCGCGTGCGGCGGCAACGACGACGACAGTGGTACGTCCACGGCCGCGTCGACGACGTCATCAGGGGGCGGCGGATCCGCCGAAGGAGCGACGCAGGGGGGCACTGCGACCGTGCTCATGGGCACGGCGCCCGACTATCTCGACCCACAGCTGGCTTACACCACGCAGGCGGTCGAGGCGCATTGGATCAGCTACACCGGTTTGCTGACCTATCGCCACGAGGAGGGCGAGGCGGGCACGGAGTTGATCCCCGGCCTGGCCGACGGGCTGCCGAGAATCTCCAGAGACGGCCTGACGTACGACTTCACGTTGCGCAGAGACCTCAGATACTCCGACGGCACGCCCGTCAGAGCGTCTGATTATCCGTATTCGATCGAGCGCATGATCAGAGTCCCGTGGGGCGGCAGATCGTTCGTCACCAACTACGTCGTCGGTGCTGACGCCTTCGACACCGGTAGAGCGAGAAGCATCTCCGGCATCACCGCCAATGATGCAACGGGCAGAATCACGATCAGACTGAGAGAGCCGTACGGCGCCTTCGCCAACGTGCTCGCGTTCCCGGCGCTGGCGTTCGTGCCGAGAGGCACGCCGATCAGAAACCTCAGCAACGATCCGCCGCCCGGCGTCGGTGCGTACATCCTCACCGACGTGGTTCCCAACCGCACGTTCACGTTGAGAAGAAACCCGTTGTTCGCCGGCTTCAGAATTCCGGACATCCCGACGGGCAACCTCGACTCGATAAGAGTGAACATCGTCTCGAACACCAACTCCGAGGCGCAGCAGGTGCTCAACAACCAGGCCGACATCTTCGACCCGGGTGACACGCTGCCGCCGGCCCTGCTGCCGCAGATCGAGGCGCAGGCGAGAGATCGCTTCGCGCGCAAGCCGGTGCCGTCGACGTTCTACTTCTTCCTCAACACGACGATCCCGCCGTTCAACAACGAGCAGGCCCGCATCGCCGTCAACACCGCGATCGACCGTGACGCGCTCTCGCGTATCGCCTCGGGCTTCCTCGAGACGGACTGCTTCTTCATCCCGAGAGGCATCGTCGGCCACCCGACGAGCGAATGCCCCTACGGCGACAGACCGGACCTCGCCAGAGCGCAGCAGATTCTGAGAGACGCCGGTCTGGAGGGCGCCCCGGTCACCGTCTGGGGCCAGGAGCGCAGCCCCCGCAAGGAGTACATCGACTACTACACCGACCTGTTGAACAAGATCGGCTTCAGAGCGACGGAGAGAATCATCGCCGACACCGTCTACTTCCCGACGATCGGTAACGCCAGAACGAACCCGCAGACTGGCTTCGCCGACTGGCTGCAGGACTTCCCGAACCCGTCCGACTTCTACCTGTTGATGGACGGTCGCTCGATCCAGCCGACCAACAACCAGAACTTCTCGAAGGTCAACGATCCGCACATCCAGAGCGAGCTGAGAAAGCTCAACGCGGTGCCGGCCACCGAGCTCGACAGTGTCGCCGACGAGTGGGCGGCGCTGGACGAGTACACGGCGAGAAGAGCGTACGTGGCTGTGTATGGCGCGGAAGCCGTGCCGAAGTTCTTCAGTGACAGACTGAACTTCGACGCGATCTTCCACCCGCTGTACTTCAACGACTGGTCGACGCTCTCGACCAAGTAGGACATCGGCTCGTGGCAATAGATCCAGCCACGCCCGACGCGACCGGCTCCGGCGCGATCCGCTCGGCCGGCGGCGACTCTCCAGTCGTCGCCGCGCCGGGCGGTGCCCCGGCGGCGGGCATCGGGCCGTACAGACTCGCCCGGCGCCGGCTGCGCCGCAACAAGGTCGCGCTCGCGTTCGGCGCGCTGTTCGCGATCATCGTGATCCTCTGCTTCTGCGCCCCGTTGTACGCCGATCACGTGGCGCACACCGGGCCCAACGAGAACCACATCACCGAGCAGGTCGACGGGCAGGACGTCGTCTCGCCGACCGGCCTGCCGATCGGCCCGACCTGGCACGGCGAGTTCCTGCTGGGAGCCGACCAGAACGGCCGTGACCTCGCCGTCCGGCTGCTGTACGGCGGGCGCAACTCGCTCGAGGTCGGCTTCGTCGCGACGCTGATCACGATGCTGCTGGCGACGATCATCGGGCTGCTCGCGGGCTTCTACCGCGGTGTCGTCGACGGCGTGCTCGCGCGCGTGCTGGACCTGATCTGGGCCTATCCCGTCGTGCTGCTGGGCATCGCGCTCGGCACCTCGCTGGCCCTCGGAGGGATCTCGATAGGGCCGATCTCGCTGTCGGGCAACTCGCTGCTGGTGCCGGCGGTGATCATCGGGGTGGTCTACATCCCGTACGTCGCCAAGCCGATCCGCGGGCAGGTGCTCGGGCTGCGCGAGAAGGAGTTCGTCGACGCGGCGCGCGTGCAGGGTGCCAGTTCGCTGCGGATCATGACCCGCGAGATCCTGCCGAACATCGCCTCGACGCTGATCGTCTTCCTGCCGTTGATCGTCGCGAACGCGATCCTGCTGGAGGCCGCGCTGTCGTATCTCGGCGCTGGCATCCAGCCGCCGAACCCGTCGTGGGGGACGATGATCTCCGACGGCATCCGGCTGATCCCGAGCGCGATCCACCTGACCTTCGTGCCGGGCGCGATGCTCGTGCTCGCGGTGCTCGGCATCAACGTCTTCGGCGACGGCGTGCGTGACGCGCTCGACCCGCGCGCGAGAGTCAAGATCACCGAGAAGATCGAGGACCGAGTTGCCGACGACCCGATCGAAGTGGCGGTGAACCACTGATGTCCCGCTTCGTGATTCGTCGCGTCATCTCGATGGTGCTCGTGCTGTTCGCGATCTCCGTGCTGACGTTCCTGATCTTCCAGGCGATCCCCAACGGCGACCCGGCAGTGCGGCTCGCCGGACGCACCGCGACGCCGGCGCAGATCGAGCAGATCCGCCAGTCGTGGGGCTTCGACGACCCGATCTGGCAGCAGTACCTGACGACGATGGGGAAGATCCTGTCGGGTGACGTGATCTCGTACACGCAGCAGTTGAACGTGATGACGCAGATCAAGCAGGCGCTGCCGGCGACGCTGTCGCTGGCGATCGGCGCCGGCATCCTCTGGCTCTTCCTCGGCGTCGTCTTCGGCCTCTTCAGCGCGATCAAGGCGGGGCGCTTCACCGACCGCGCGCTGACGGTGCTGGCGTTGGTCGGCGTCTCGACGCCGGTCTTCCTGCTCGGCGCCGTCGCGCTCTACTTCCTCGCGTTCAAGCTGACGATATTCCCCAACGGCGGCTACGTGCCGCTGACGCAGGACCCGATCGACTGGCTGTACCACATGATCCTGCCGTGGTGCGTGCTGTCGGTGCTGTTCATCGGCGTCTATTCGCGCGTGCTGCGCTCCAACGTGCTCGACACGATGAGCGAGGACTTCGTGCGCACCGCGCGCGCGAAGGGGATCAGCGAGCAGCGCGTGCTCGTGCGGCACGTGCTGCGCAACTCGATGATCCCGATCATCTCGCTCTGGAGCCTCGACTTCGCCGCGGTGATCGGCGGCGGCGCGATCCTGACCGAGTCGGTCTTCAACCTTCATGGTGTGGGCCAGTACGCAGCCGAATCGATCCAGCAGCTCGACGTGCCGCCGGTGCTCGTCGTCGTGATGCTCGGCGCCGCCGCGGTCGTCGTGCTGAGCGCGCTCACCGACGTGCTGTTCGCATTCCTCGATCCTCGCATCCGACTGACGGGCTGACACCCAGAATGACCGAACCTGAACGACTGCTCGACGTCGAGAACCTGCGCGTGTCCTTCCGCTCTGAGGAGGGCCTCGTGCAGGCCGTCGACGACGTCTCCTTTCACGTCGACCGCGGCGAGGTGCTCGCGATCGTCGGCGAGTCCGGCTCCGGCAAGACCGTCACCGGGATGTCGCTGATGGGGCTGACGCGCTCGGCGAACTCGAGATTCGAGGGCACCGCGACGCTCGACGGCAAGGAGCTGATCGGCGCCTCCGACCACGACCTGCGCGAGATCCGCGGCAGCAAGATGGCGATGATCTTCCAGGACCCGATGACGGCGCTGAACCCGGTCCAGCGGATCGGCGCGCAGATCGTCGAGCAGATCCGCGCGCACGACGACGTCACGAAGGCGCAGGCGCTCGACCGCGCGGTGCAGCTGATGGAGCGCGTCGGCGTGCCGCGCGCGAAGGAGCGGCTGCGCTCCTACCCGCACGAGTTCTCCGGCGGCATGCGCCAGCGTGTGATGATCGCGATGGCGCTGTCGTGCTCGCCCGAGCTGCTGATCGCCGACGAGCCGACGACGGCGCTCGACGTCACGATTCAGGCGCAGATCCTGGTGGAGCTGGACCAGTTGCGGCGCGAGACGAACGCCGGCGTGATCCTCGTGACGCACGACCTCGGCGTCGTCGCCGACATCGCCGACCGCGTCGCCGTCATGTACGGCGGGCGGATCGTCGAGCAGGGAACGCTCGACGAGCTGTTCTACGACCCGCAGCACCCGTACACGTGGGGCCTGCTCGGCTCGATCACGCGGATCGACCGCGACCGTCCCGGCCGCCTGCCGGCGATCGCGGGCCTGCCGCCGTCGCTGCTGAACCCGCCGCAGGGCTGCCACTTCCGCCCGCGCTGCCCGCACGAGTTCGACAAGTGCACGGAGGTGCCCGGGCTGGACGTGCGCGATGCGACGAAGCCCGGCCACTGCGACCGCTGCTGGCTGTCGACGGAGGACAAGCGGCGGCTGCGCGAGATCTCGCCCGGCGAGATCGGGCTGGCCGGCAAGCCGGGGACGGTGGCGGCGTGAGCGCGGAATCGCTCGGGCAGAGCCCTCGGATTCCGGGCGAGAACTCGCCTGGGGCTCCTTCTCGCAGCGCGCAGCAGGACTCGAGCGCTCGCCCGTTGCTCGAAGTCGACCACCTGCAGCTCTACTTCCCGATCAAGCGCGGCGTGATCGTCGACCGCACGATCGGCCACGTGCACGCCGTCGACGACGTCTCGCTGACGCTGGACGAAGGGGAGACGCTCGGGATCGTCGGCGAATCCGGCTGCGGCAAGACGACGCTGTCGCGCTCGATCGTGCGGCTGGTGGAGCCGACCGCCGGCTCGATCAAGTTCCGTGGCAGAGACATCACGAAGGCCGGGCGGCGCGAGCTGCAGCCGGTCCGCAGGGAGATGCAGATGGTCTTCCAGGACCCGCAGGCGTCGCTGAACCCGCGCAAGCGCGTCGGGCAGATCGTCGGCGCACCGCTGGAGCTGCACGGCGTCGGGCGGCGCGAGACGGAGAGAAAGGTGCGCGAGCTGCTGGCGCGCGTCGGGCTCAACCCCGAGCACGTCAACCGCTTCCCGCACGAGTTCTCCGGCGGCCAGCGCCAGCGGATCGGGATCGCGCGGGCGCTCGCGGTCGAGCCGAAGCTGATGATGCTGGACGAGCCGGTCTCGGCGCTCGACGTCTCGATCCAGGCGCAGGTGATCAACCTGCTCGACGACCTGCAGGACGAGTTCGGGCTGTCGTACGTGTTCGTCGCGCACGACCTGTCCGTCGTGCGTCACGTCTCCGATCGGATCGCGGTTATGTACCTCGGCAAGATCGTCGAGTCCTCGCCGTCGGAGGAGCTGTACACGAAGCCGGTCCACCCCTACACCGTCGGGCTGCTCGGCGCGATCCCGATTCCCGATCCGAGGCAGAACCGCGCGCGCCGCCGGCTCGTCGTGAGCGGCGAGCCGCCGAACCCGATCGACCCGCCCAGCGGCTGCCGCTTCCGCACGCGCTGCCCGCGCGCGAGCGACGTCTGCGCCCAGGTCGAGCCGCAGCTGACCGAGTACGCCAACGGCCACGTCGCCGCCTGCCACCACCCGCTGAACGTGACGGCGGCGGAGATCGCGAGCGCCAGACGCAGCCCGCTGAGCCCGCTCGGCGCGGGCGAGACGCTGCCCGACGTGGTCGCCGGCACGGACGCGGCGGCAGCGGCGGTCGGGGATCGCAACCTGGGGGCGTAGGGGCTCGAACACGCTCGCGCGGGCGCGCCGCCAGACTGAACGCGAGCGTGCAGCTCGCAAACCGTCTGCGCGGAGCGCTACCTTCGGGGTCGCGGTGGTTTTGCACCGTAGTGAGCCTGCCATGTTCGATCGCCGGTGGGCTCGGAAAGGGTGCGGGGAGTCCCTCGCACCAGTGTCGTAAAGCAATGAAGGAGGCCGCCTCAGTGCGCCAACGGATCTTGCTCGTCGCAATGACGGGTCTCGCCCTGCTCGTGCCAGCCGTCACGGCGAGCGCGAACAGCAAGCAGTTCACGACCGTCGAAGCGCCAGGCGAGTTGCTCGACGGCTCACCTGGGCAGGCGCTCGACGAGATCGACGACCTCGGCGCGGACGCGATCCGCATCCAGCTCAGCTGGGCCGGTCTCGCGCCCAACTCCAGCGCCACCCGCGCGCCGAGTTTCAACGCGACCGACCCGAACGCCTACAGCGGCTGGGAGCGCTACGACGCCGCCGTCGACGGCGCGCGCGAGCGCGGCCTGAAGGTCCAGATCACGATCGGCGGCGCGGCGCCCCGCTGGGCGACGCCCAAGCACGACGGCCTCACCAGACCGGACCCGACCGCGTTCGGCAAGTTCGCGACTGCCGTCGGCCGCCACTTCGGCTCCAAGGTCTCGTGGTGGTCGATCTGGAACGAGCCGAACCTCGGCAAGTTCCTCAAGCCGATCGCGAGCAACCAGAGCGCGACCGTCTACCGCAATCTCTACCTGAAGGCCTACTCCGGCCTCAGAAGCGCGGGCGTGCGCGCGCCGATCCTCGTCGGCGAGCTGGCGCCGATCGGCAACTCGATCCGCGACGTCGGCACGATCCGGCCGCTGCAGTTCCTGCGCAGCATGCTGTGCCTCGACAAGAACTACAGAAGAGCCAAGGGCACGCGCTGCGCCAAGCTGCCGACGCAGGGCCTCGCAATCCACCCGTACTCGACCAAGGCCGGCCCGTTCCTGACCCCGCCGGTCGACAACCTCACGATCGGCGTCCTGCCGCGCGCCACCGAGGCGCTCGACAAGGCCGCCCGTGCCGGCGCGATCGCCGCCCGCACGCCGCTCTACGTGACCGAGTTCGGCGTCCAGAGCTATCCCGACAAGCGCACCGGGGTCCCGCTCGACGTGCAGTCGGACTACCGTTCGATCGCCGAGTACATCGCGTACTCCAACAGCCGCGTGAAGTCGTTCTCGCAGTACCTGCTGCGCGATGACGACGACGACACCGGCGGCAATCGCTACGGCGCGTTCGAGTCGGGCCTGTTCCTGTTCAAGGGCCGCAAGCCGAAGCCGTCGCTGTACAGCTTCCGCCTGCCGCTCGTCGTGATCGCGAACAGAGGCTCGACCACGAGAGCCACGCTGTGGGGCCTCGTGCGTCCCGGCAAGCAGGCGCGTCGCGGTGGTTCGGTCACGCTCGAGTACGCCGACGGCAGCGGCGCCTGGAAGCGGATCGGCAGCCAGCGCTACAGCTCCAGCGGCTATTTCAAGCGCGCGGTGGCGACCAAGAAGGGCCGCAAGTTCCGCGTTCTCTGGACCGCGCCTGACGGCACGAAGTACACCGGTCCCAGAACCGTCGCGCGCGCCGCCGCGCCGACGGCCTGACCGCCCTCTGCGCTACCTTCGGCCGCCTGGCACGTTGAAAGGCCAGAAAGAGCCCGCGTGACGTCACCGACGTGCGCGGGCTCTGCCCCATCCCGATGAAGGAGGACGCCTTCGTGCGCCAACGGATCCTGCTGGTCGTCGTCGCTTTTCTCGCCGTGCTCGTGCCGGCGGTCGCCGCGAACGCGAACAGCTCGCAGTTCACGACCGTCGAGGCTCCCAGCGAGCTGACGACCGTCGGCGTCTCGCCCGACGCGGCGCTCGACGAGATCAAGGCGCTCGGCGCCGACGGGATCCGCATCCAGCTCGGCTGGCGCGGCCTCGCGCCGGACTCCGGCTCGCGCACGAAGCCGACGTTCAACGCGACCGATCCGAACGCCTACGGCGGCTGGGAGAAGTACGA
This sequence comes from Conexibacter sp. CPCC 206217, assembly GCF_030646165.1. Lineage (GTDB taxonomy): Bacteria > Actinomycetota > Thermoleophilia > Solirubrobacterales > Solirubrobacteraceae > Conexibacter. Next base: position 107,462 of record NZ_JAUTDO010000003.1, read on the forward strand.
CGCCGCGATCGACGGCGCGCGCGAGCGCGGCCTGCTCGTGCACGTGACGATCACCGGCGCCGCGCCGACGTGGGCGAGCGCGACGAAGGACCCGGAGGGCCTCACACGGCCCGACGCGGCCGAGTTCGGCAAGTTCGCGACGGCGGTCGGCCGTCGCTACGGCAGCAAGGTCGCGCTCTGGTCGATCTGGAACGAGCCGAACCTCGGCAAGCTGCTGAAGCCGATCTACGACGGCTCCAGCAACAGACTCGCGAGCCCGCTGACCTACCGCGACCTCTACCTCAGAGGCTATGCCGGCCTCAGAGCCGCGGGCGTGCGCAAGCCGATCCTCGTCGGCGAGCTGGCGCCGCAGAGAAACTCCTCGCGCACGTTCGGCACGGTCGCGCCGGTCGACTTCCTGCGCGGGATGCTGTGCCTCGACAAGAACTACAAGAAGGTCAAGGTCGGCGGCAAGACCTGCTCGAAGCTGCCGACGCAGGGCTTCGCGATGCACCCGTACTCGACGAAGGCCGGGCCGTTCCTGAGACCGGCCGACCCGGGCAACGTCGTGATCGCCGTGCTCGATCGCCTCACGACCGCGCTCGACAAGTCGGCGAGCGCCGGCGCGATCGCGTCGCGGCTGCCGATCTACATGACCGAGTTCGGTGTCCAGAGCTACCCGGACAAGCTCGTCGGCGTGCCGCTCGACAAGCAGTCGGACTTCCGCTCGATCGCCGAGCGGATCGCCTACCTGAACCCGCGCGTGAAGTCGTTCTCGCAGTACCTGCTGACCGACGACGCCAACCCGAGCGGCCGCGCCTACGGCGCCTTCGAGTCGGGCCTGTACCTGAACGTCGGCAGAAAGGTGAAGCCGGCGTACGCGGGCTTCCGCCTGCCGCTCGTCGTCGTGCCCGGCAGAAGCGCGAGCACCGCGACGCTGTGGGGCCTCGTGCGCCCGGCGAAGCAGGCCGGCTCGATCACGCTGCAGTACAGAGACGGCGGCGCGTGGAGAAGACTCGGCAGCCAGCGCTTCGGCTCGACCGGCTACTGGACGCGCGCGGTGACGACGTCGTCGAAGCGCTCCTGGCGCGTGACGTGGGTCGCGCCGGACGGCGACACCTACGTCGGCCCGGCGACGAGAGCGCACACGAAGCCGTAGCGTTCGCGGGGTGAGCGGCCCCGCTTCGGATGTGACACAGCCATCGCCGCGCGGGCGGACCCTGCGCCTCGCGGCGATCGGCACCGCCGGCGGCCTCTTCAGCGGCCTCTTCGGCGTCGGCGGCGGCACCGTGATGGTGCCGCTGCTGCTGCTCTGGATGGGCTACGAGGCGCGCTCGGCGGCGGCGACCTCGCTCGGCGCGATCGTGCTGATCGCGGGCTTCGCCGCCGCGACGCAGGGCCTCTACGGCAACGTCGACGTGCTGTCCGGCGTGCTCGTCGGAGTTCCCGCGATCGGCGGCGTCCTGATCGGCACGTGGCTGCAGCAGAAGCTCCCCAGCGACACGATCGCGTTCGCGTTCGCCGGGCTGCTGGTGGTGGCGGCGGTGAATCTGGTGCTGCGGTGAGAGAGCGCATGACCCCGCTGCGCGCCGCGCTCGCGGAGGCGGCTGCGGCTGCGGCCGTCGTGGCGCCGCCCGCCCGGGAGGCGCGCTGATGGACGGCGACCTGCTGCTGGCGGGCTTCATCGGCATCTTCGCCGGGATCGCCTCCGGGCTGCTGGGCGTCGGCGGCGGGATCCTGTTCGTGCCGGCGCTGACGCTCGTGCTCGGGCTCGGCACGGTCGAGGCGGAGTCGACCTCGCTGCTGGCGATCGTGCCCGTCGCGCTCGTCGGCAGCTGGCGCCAGCGCCGCTACGGCAACCTCGTCGTGCGCGACGCCGGCGTGATCGGCGCGCTCTCGATCGCCGGCGCGGTGGCGGGCGTGGCGCTCGCCAACGTCCTGCCCGAGGTCGTGCTGAGAATCGGCTTCGCGCTGCTGATGCTCAACCTCGCCCGCCAGTTGGTCATGCGCGGCCTGAGAGACCGCCGCGCGCGGCTGGCGGCCGCGCCGCACGCGTAGGACCGCGGGATTGCCACCGCTCTGCAGCAGCAATCCTGCGGTCCTCCTCCGCGACGCCGCCGCTCAGCCGGTGTTGCGCATGCCGGCGGCGATGCCGGCGACCGTGTGGAGCAGCGGGGTGTGGGCGTCGGCGTCGTCGGCGCGAGCGCGACGCAGCAGGTCGACCTGGACGTGCGAGAGCGGGTCGATCCACGGGTTGCGGTGCGTCAGGCGCGTCAGCAGCGCGGGCGTGTCGCCCAGCAGCGTCTCGTTGCCGGTGATCTCCAGCACGCGCGCGACGAGCCGCTCGTGCTCCTCGCGGATCGGCGTCCAGAGCTGCTTGGCGCCTCTGTCGGTCACCAGCTCGAAGTAGCGCTCGGCGACACCGAGGTCGCTCTTGAAGAGCGACATCTCCAGCATCGAGATGACCATTCTGAAGAACGGCCAGCTCTCGCGCATCTCCCGCTGCAGCGCCAGATCGCCGGTCGTCAGCGCGGTGCCGGCGCCGTACCAGGCCGGCAGCAGCAGGCGGTTCTGCATCCACGCGAAGACCCACGGGATCGCGCGCAGCTCGCGCAGCTTGCGTCCGCCGCGCGAGGCCGGCCGCGAGCCGATGTTCAGCTCCGCCAGCTCGTCCAGCGGCGAGGCCTGGTGCAGCAGCGCGTCGAAGCGCTCGTCGTCGTAGATCAGCGCGCGGTAGGTCGTGCGCGAGCTGTCGGCGAGCCGCTGCGCCTCGTCGCGGTAGTGCGTGGGCGGCTGGGCCGGCGGCGCCAGCGTCGCCAGCACGACGCCGGACAGCGTCTGCTCCAGCGCGCGCTGCGCCAGCTCCGGATGCGCATAGCGCTGCGAGATCACCTCGCCCTGCTCGGTGATGCGGATGCGGCCGCGGATCGAGCCGGGCGGCTGCGCGACGATCGCGCGGTGGCTCGGGCCGCCGCCGCGCGAGGTCGAGCCGCCGCGGCCGTGGAAGAAGCGCAGCTTCACCCTGTGCTCGTCGGCGGCCGCCATCAGCCGCTCCTGCGCCGCGTACAGCTCCCACTGCGCGGAGATGAAGCCGCCGTCCTTGGCCGAGTCGGAGTAGCCGAGCATGATCTCCTGGCGGCGCTCGCAGCCGTTCAGGTGCGAGGCGTAGCCGGGGTCGACGTAGAGCGCGTTCATCGTCGCCGTGGCGCGCGTGAGGTCGTCGACGGTCTCGAACAGCGGCACGATCGGCAGCGCCGGCAGGCCGTCGCGCCCGACGCCGGCGCGGCGCAGCAGGTACAGCGTCGCGAGCACGTCGGAGGGCTGCTCCGCCATCGAGATGATCACGCTGCCGAGCGCGCGCGGCCCGTGCAGCCGCACGCCGTCGGCGATCGCCGAGAAGGCGGCGAGCGTGGCGGTGACCGATTCGGGCAGCTCGGCGCTGTCGGCGCCGGTCGCCGGCGCAGCGGCCCCGCCGGCATCGGCCGAGGCAGCACGCCCGCCGGCGCCAGCCGACGCCGCCTGAGCCCGACCCCGCTCGTTGCCGTCGCTGGTGCCTGAGGCGCCCCTGCCTGAGGCGCCCCTGCCGGCTCTCGCCGACGCGCCGCGAGCCCGACCCCGCTCGTTGCCGCCGTTCGCGCCGGCAGCGTTCGCGCCGGCCGCATCGAGCCCCAGAATCGCCTCGGCCAGCAGCGCCTGTCTGGTCGCTTCGTCGGCGTCCCCGTAGCCGGGCACGAGCACGGCGACGGCGGCCTGCAGCGGCCCGGCGTTCTGGCGCACGTCGAGCGCGGCGAGGTGGAAGCCGAACGTCCGCACCTGCACCAGCAGGCGCGCGATCGCGCCGCCGGCGACGCGCGCGGAGGAGAGGCTGTCGCGCACCAGTTCGAGGTCGGCGGCCAGCTCCGAGGGGTCGCTGTAGCCGCCCGCCTCGCGCCGGCGCGTGCGCTGCAGGCGGGTGCCGATCAGGCCGAGCTTGCGCCGAAACGGCTCGTTCGGGTTGCGTCGGCGGCTGCCGACGTTCGGCAGCTCCGCCTCGTCGTGCTCGATCGAGGAGCGCAGCGAGGGGGAGAGGAATATGTGGTCGTCGGCCTGCGAGAACTCGCGCGCGAGGTTGTCGACGCGGCGGTGCAGCAGGCGCAGCGCGGTCGTGCGGTGCAGGTGCAGCGTGCGCGCGACCGACTCCGGGCCGACCTCCGGGTTGCCGTCCATGTCGCCGCCGGCCCATGAGCCGAAGCGCAGCGCGGGCTGCGCGGGCGGCCACGGCAGGTCGAAGTTGCGCGACAGCTCGGCCGCCAGCAGCGGGACCGCGTCGAACAGGGTCGCCTCGAAGAAGAACAGCGCGCGGCGGACCTCGTCCTCCACGAGCGGCCGCATTCTGCGCACCTCGTCGGTCTGCCACCAGGTCGTGAGGACCTCGCGCAGTTCGTCCTCGAGCGTGCGGCGGCGGGTCGCGCCGACGCGCGGGTCGTCGAGCTTCTCCATGATCCGCCAGACCGACTGCTGGTGGTCGAAGACGGAGCGGCGCGTCGCCTCGGTCGGATGGGCGGTCATCACGAGCCGCACGTCGAGCTCCTGCAGCGCCTCCGCCACGCGTGAGCGCGGCACCTGCGTGACGGCGCCCCGCGTCGCGGCGAGCGACTCGCGCTGCGGCACGCTCGTGTCGGAGTCGTACTCGCGGCGGCGGCGCAGGCGCTCCAGCTCCTCCGCGATGTTCGCCAGCTGCAGTTGCATCGAGCAGGCGCGCACGTACGGCGCCAGGCGGGCGGCCGGCTGGCCGCGCAGGAAGGTCAGCAGCTGCTCGCCCTGCGCATGGTCCCCGTCGCGCAGCGCGGCGGCGCTGTCGCGCAGCCAGAACAGGCGTTCGCGGAAGGCGCGGCCGTTCTGCTCCTCGAGCACGTCGCCGAGCAGGCGCTCGAGCAGGATGGTGTCGCGATCCAGTGCGTCTGCGGCGGCGCCGCGGGGGCTCGCGGCTGCGGGAGTGGAGGTGGAGGGAGCGGACATCTCGCAACCATTGTGGCGAGGTTGCGTATGGAACAGATGTTCCGCGCGTGAAATCGGTGCCACGATCTTCTGCGTTCGATCGCGGCGATTCAAGAAACGCCTGCGTCTGCCGAGAACACGGTGCAACGTGAGGACGCGGAGCAGAACTCCGGTCCGTCGCAATCGATCGGGGAGGAGCAGCGCGTGAAGGGGTTCATGGGCGTTCGCTGGACCGTCGGACGCAAGCTGGCGCTGGCGTTCGGCGCGATGCTCGTGCTGGTGCTCGCGACGGGCGCGATCGCGCTCTCCAGCATCGCGTCGCTGCAGGACGACCACGACCGCGTCGTGGGGGCTGCGACGCCGGCGCTCGACGCGGCGGCGAGAGCCCGCGTCGCCACGATCGACCAGGACTTCTCGTCGCACGTCTCCGACTCGCGCACGCTGCTGATCGTCGCGATCGTGCTCGCGACGCTGCTGGCGACGGTGCTCGCGCTGTGGATCGCGCTTGCGCTGAGAATGCGCGTGCGGCGCGTGCTCGCGCGCCTCTCCCACTTGCGCGACGACTGCGTCACGAACCTCAACGACGGCCTCGCGGCGGTCGCGCGCGGCGACATGAACGTCGCGGTGGAGGCGACCACGCGCCCGATCGAGCGGGTCTCCAGCGACGAGATCGGCGAGATCCAGGTCGGCGTCAACGAGATCCTCGAGAAGACCGTCACCTCGATCGCGCAGTACAACGCGATGCGCGAGCAGCTGCGCGCCGCGCTCGGCGACCACTCCTGCCTCGACGAGCTGGTCCCGCGACTGGAGTCGCTGGAGGCGAACTGCCTGACCGACCTCGACCGCGGGATGGCCGCGATGGCGCAGGGCGACCTGACGCTGGACATACACGCGGCCACGAGCCCGCTGCCGCCGGCGCGCGTCGGTGAGTCGCGCGGGCGTTTGGCAGAGATCTTCGACGCGATGCTCGGGCGCGCGCAGACGTCGATCGACTCCTACGGGCGGATGCGCACGACGCTTGCGCAGATGCTGCGCGAGATCGCGCAGAGCAGTGCGAGCGTCTCCGCAGCTTCGCAGCAGGTGGCGATGAACTCGGAGGAGACCGGACGCGCGATCGCCGAGATCGCGACGACGATCGGCGACGTCGCGCTCGGCGCGGACCGCCAGGCGAGAGCGGTCTCGGAGGCGCGCACGATGACCGAGGAGGTCGCGACGGCATCGAAGCTGAGCGCCGACAACGCGCAGGAGTCGGCGCGCGCGGCCGAGCAGGCGCGCGGGGTCGCGGTCGACGGCGCGGCGGCGGTGGCGCAGGCGACGGCGGCGATGCAGGCGGTGCGGGTCTCCTCCAGCGAGGCGACGGGTGTGATCCGCGCGCTCGGCGAGAAGTCGGACCAGATCGGCGGGATCGTCGCGACGATCACCGGGATCGCGGAGCAGACGAACCTGTTGGCGTTGAACGCGGCGATCGAGGCGGCGCGCGCGGGCGAGCAGGGCCGTGGCTTCGCGGTCGTGGCGGAGGAGGTGCGCAAGCTGGCCGAGGAGTCGCAGCGCGCGGCGGCGTCGATCGGCGGGCTGATCTCCGAGATCCAGCGCGAGACCGGTCGCGCGGTCGAGGTCGTGGAGACCGGCGGGCGTCAGACGCAGGAGGGCGCGGCGACGGTCGAGCAGGCGCGCGCGTCGTTCGAGCGGATCGGCGGCTCGGTCGAGGACATGCACGTGCGCGTCGAGCAGATTGCCGGGGCGATCGAGCAGATCGCGGCGAGCGCGCTGCGGATGCGCGAGAGCATGGGCCAGGTCGCGACGGTCGCGGAGGAATCGTCGGCCTCCAGCGAACAGGTCTCCGCATCGACGGAGCAGACGTCGGCCTCGACGCAGCAGATCGCGTCCTCCGCCCAGGCGCTCGCGCGCACCGCGGAGGAGTTGGACGCGCTCGTGAGCAGGTTCACGTTGGCGTAGGGCGTGCCTGGGGCGCGACGCGCGTGCAAGGGTGCCATGCGCGGGCGGCGGGCGCGATGTGCGTGCGACGTGGGCGGGCCGGGTAGCTGACTGTGCATGACACAGGACGACGAGAAGCGCGACGACGACGCCGGCAAGCCCGCCTCCGGTCTCAGAGGCGACAAGCCCGGCGCCAGAGACGGCGACGACAAGGACACTCTGCCCGGCGCGCCGGGCGACTCCGACACCGCGCTGGGCGACACCGACCAGCACTCGGACGTGCCGTCGCAGTAAGAACAGGTTCCAAGCGGGGTGCAGCAGCCGCGCCGCTGCAGCTACCCGAACCGCTCGCGCAACGCCGGCGCCACCTCCTCGGCGAAGCGGGCGAGCTGGTCGCGCGGGTCGCCGTCGCCCCAGAAGACGAAGCCGTCGAAGCGATATCTGTCACGCAGTTCGCTGAGCTGCTCGATCCACTGCTCGGCGGGGCCGCGCAGGTAGCCGTCGCGGTCGCCGTCGGTGATCGCGCCGTTGACGTTCGCGAGTCGCACGATCGCGGCCGGGTCGCGATCGGCCGCGCGGGCAGCCTCGTCGATCCACCGCTGGCGCACGCCGACCTCCTCCAGCGGCATCCGCGGGACGCTCGGCAGCCACCCGTCCGCGAGCCGGCCGGTCAGTCTGACCATCCGCGGGCCATATGCACCCAGCCAGATGCCGATCGGATGCAATGGCTGCGGTCCGGGATGCACGCCGCGCAGGGTGTAGTGCTCGCCCGCGAACGAGGCCGACCGCTCGCCGCTCCACATCAGGCGGATCACGGCGATCGCCTCCTCGAGCGCGTCGACCGACTCCTTGCGCGAGCGCTCCGGCCCGCCGATCGCCGCGATCGCCTCCGCGAAGCCGCCGGCGCCGAGGCCCAGTTCGACGCGTCCGCCGCTGAGCACGTCCAGCGACGCGGCGGCCTTCGCCAGCACGGCCGGCGGGCGCAGCGGCAGGTTCGCGACGTCGGTCACGAGCCGGATCCGCTCGGTGCTGGCGGCGAGGAACGACAGCAGCGTCCAGGTGTCGAGGAAGCGGCGCTGATAGGGATGGTCCTGCACGCCGACGAGGTCGAGGCCGGCCGCGTCGGCCGCCGCGACGAGCGCGAGCGTCCGCTCGACCTCCTGCGCGTCGGGCACGACGAAGACGCCGAGCTGAAGGGGAGCCATGCGCTCACGCTAGCGCGTGCGGAGGCGCCTGAGATCGCAGCGCAGCCGGCCTGCTCGGAGCAGGCCGCCCGTACGCATGTCCGCCGCGGCGCCTCGCGACGACGCCCGCCTGAGCGAGGACCGGCAGTTCGCTGCTGCTGAGCGGTAGTAGAGCTGCGGTCCTCCGTCAGCAGCGCCGAAACGGCCGGCGCAACGCCGGCTGCGCTATGACGTTCCCAGCACCCACCAACGAAGGAGCAGTTCTGATGGCCACCATCGTGCTCGTCCCCGGCGTCGGCGTCGGCGGCTGGCTCTGGTCCCGCGTCGCGCCGCAGCTGCAGGCGGCCGGTCACGACGTCCACTCGGTCACGCTGAGCGGGCTCAGGGAGGAGGATCGCGACGCCGACGTCTCGCAGGTCGATCTCTCGACGCACGTTGTCGACGTCGTCAGGATGCTGGAGCAGGAGGACCTCAACGACGTCGTGCTGGTCGCTCACTCGTACGGCGGCAACGTGATCCGCGGCGTCGCCGAGCGCGTGCCGCAGCGGATCGCGCGGCTGGTCTACCTCGACGCCGAGATCCCCACCGCCGGCGTCTCGATGTTCGCGGCGGCGGGGCCCGAGTTCGAGCAGTCGATCCGCGCGACCGCGGCGGCCGGAGGCGACCCGACGCGCCTGCCGTGGTTCGACGACGAGACGCTCGACGCGCACTTCCCGGGCAACGAGATCAGCGCGGAGGATCGCGCCTGGCTGGCCGCTGGCGCGGTCAGCCATCCGCTCGCGACCTTCGGCGAGGCGCTCACGCTCGACAACCCCGCTGCCGCCGCGCTGCCGCGCACCTACGTCACGTGCACGAGACGGATGCTGCCGTCGCCGATCGGCGACGACACGCCCGGCTGGGACCATGCCACGCTGGAGACCGGCCACTGGCCGATGCTGACGCTCCCGCAGGAGACCGTCGCGCTGCTGGACGCGATCGCGAGCGGGCGACCTGCGGCGGCCGCCTGAGCGCCGCGGCCGGGCGCATCGACACCCTGACCGACGCCGCCCGCGCGCTGGCGCTAGAGTGATCGGACCGGCGGATTGCCCACTCGACCGGAACCCTTCGGGGCTCGTCCAGGCAACGCGCCGGCCTTGCGGCCGGCGGCCTGTCCAGGAGGTCGGGAGTGTCCAGTTGCCCAGGCATCAAGACACAAGTCCTGGGACGTTTGCAGTTAGTGGTGATCCATGACCGGGGGCAACCGGCCGGGCGCAAGCCCGGCCGGTCCCATCTAATCGGCGAGCGCGCCCGGCCTCTCACTCGACCTCAGCCGACTCCGCCCACAGGTTCACGCCGGAGTCGTGCGCGTGCTGGTCGATCTCGGCCAGCTCCGCGGCGCTGAAGTCGAGCCGCTGCAGCGCGCCGAGGTTGTCGTCGAGCTGCGCGACGCTGGAGGCGCCGACGACGGTCGAGGTCACGCGCGGGTCGCGCAGCGTCCACGCGAGCGCCATCTGCGCGAGCGACTGGCCACGGCGGGCGGCGATCTCGTTCAGCGCGCGGATCTCGTTCAGCGTCTGCTCGGTCAGCCACCCGCGGTCCAGCGAGTCGTCGCGCGCCGCGCGCGAGTCGGCCGGGATGCCGTTCAGATAGCGGTCGGTCAGCATCCCCTGCGCCAGCGGCGTGAAGACGATCGAGCCGACGCCCAGCTCGCCGAGCACGTCGAGCAGATCTCGCTCGATCCAGCGGTTGAGCATCGAGTAGGACGGCTGGTGGATCAGCAGCGGCGTGCCCAGCTCGCGCAGGATCCGCGCGGCCTCGCGCGTGCGCTCGCCGCCGTAGGAGGAGATCCCGACGTACAGCGCCTTGCCCTGCTGCACCGCGCTGTGCAGCGCGCCCATCGTCTCCTCCAGCGGCGTGTCCGGATCGAAGCGGTGCGAGTAGAAGACGTCGACGTAGTCGAGGCCCATCCGCGTCAGCGACTGGTCCAGCGAGGCGAGCAGGTACTTGCGCGAGCCGAACTCGCCGTAGGGACCGGGCCACATGTCCCAGCCGGCCTTCGTCGAGATGATCAGCTCGTCGCGATGCGTACGGAAGTCCTCAGCGAAGATGCGGCCGAAGTTGGTCTCGGCGGATCCGTACGGCGGCCCGTAGTTGTTGGCGAGGTCGAAGTGCGTGATGCCGCGGTCGAACGCCCGTCGCAGGATCGCGCGCTGCGTGTCGACCGGACGATCGTCGCCGAAGTTGTGCCACAGGCCGAGCGAGATCGCCGGCAGCAGCAGGCCGCTGCGCCCGCAGCGGCGGTACTGCATCGTGTCGTAGCGGTCCGCGGCAGCGATGTAGGTGGAGGCCATGACCTGATCCTCCCACGCACCGCGCGGGCTGAAGCGGCGATTACCGCGAAGCCGCCGCGCGCGCCCCGTAGCGTCGCAGCAGCAGCCGCACCGCGAACGGCGCCAGCACGATCATCACCAGCAGTCGCAGCGTCTGCACCGCGACGACGAAGGTCGTGTCGGCACCGGTCCCGACCGCCGCCACCAGCACCGCGTAGAGGCCGCCCGGGGTCGTCGCGAGGTAGGCGTCGAGCAGCGTCGCGCCGGTCGTCGCCGCGAGCGCCGCGGCGAGTCCGAAGCAGGCGATGCAGAGCAGCATGACCGACACGAGCACCGGCATCAGCAGCCGGCCCAGTCGCCGCACCATCTCGACGGTGAAGCGCAGCCCGACCTGCAGGCCGATCATCGCGAACGCCGCCTCGCGCAGCAGCGGCGGCACCTCGACCGTGCCGCTCGGCAGCGTCAGCGCCAGCACCGACGCCAGCAGCAGCGGCCCCATCAGCGTCGCGACCGGCAGCCGCACGAGTTGCCCGAGCGCGACTCCGGCGACCGCGATCCCGAGCGTCATCAGCCAGTCGAGCGGCGCGCCGAGGAACGGGCCGCTCGTCTGCGCGGTCGCGGCGGCGGCGTGGTGGTCGCCGAAGAAGAGCGCGACGATCAAGGGCGTGGTCAGCACGATCAGCAGCACGCGCACGTACTGCATGAACGCGACGATGCGGTCGTCGGCGCCCAGTTCGTTCGCCATCGCGACGATCCCCGAGGCGCCGCCGGCGACCATCCCGAGCGCCGCGGTCGGCTCGTCGACGTCGGTCGTGCGCGCCATCACGTGGCCGGCGACGAGGCTCAGCACGAGCGTCGCGGCGCTGACGAGCGCGACCGGCAGCCAGTCGTGCGCGAGCGCCTCCAGCGACGACGACTGCAGGTAGGAGCCGAGCACGACGCCGGTCGCGCCCTGCGCGGCGTGCGCCACGCGCGGCGCGACGTCGAAGCGGCCGGGTGCGCGCAACGCGACCGCGAGCCCGACCAGCAGCGCGCCGAAGAGCGTCGCGGAGGGAAGGCCGATGCGGTCCAGCGCCCACGCGACGGCGGCGACCACTGCGGCGAGTCCGAGCCATCGAGCGGAGCGCGTCATGAGGGCCACGAGGCTAGTTGGTCGTCGGCGCGATCGGAGTGCGCGCCAGCTGCAGTCGTTTGCAGGCGTGCTCGACAGCGCGTTGGCGCGCCACGATCGAACCGCGTTCCAGCCACTGGAATCTGCCTGGTAGCAGGCGATTCACCGCTGCAACGGCGATCGGTCTGAGGCGCCTCCGACGCTTCAGCCGGAGGTCCGGCAGCCGATCACCCCGGCTAGTCCGAATCCCCCGCGTCCGAAGGAAGCCCCCCGTGAAGCTCACCGTCCGCACGAAGCTGCTCAGCGGCTTCCTCGTCGTCATCGGCCTGATGGTCGTGATCGGTTTCGTCGCGATCTCGCGCATGGGCGCGGTCAACGACAACGTCAAGGAGTTCGGTTCAGACGTCGCGCCGAGCTTGCAGGACGTCGGCTCGATCAACGCCTACATCTTCCTGTACCGCTTCGATCAGCTCAATTATGTGATCGCGACGCCGAGAGAACGCGCGACGATCACCAGATCGCTCGACACCGACGTCGCCACGATGCAGAGATCGATCGACTCGCTCGCCAGCCATGCGAGAGGCACGAGACAGGCCGAGGTCGTGAGAGCGTTCCAGGCGGCGTGGGGCGACTACGTCGCCGTCACCGAGGGCTTCAAGGCGCCCGCGGACAGAAACGACTACACGACCGCGATCGCGACGATCAAGGAGGGCGCCGGCAGAACCGCCTACGACAGAACGGTCGCGCAGTTGGTCGCGCTCAACGATGGCCTCAGAAGACAGTCGATAGCGCAGACCAACGACGCCGAGAACACGGTCAGCGACGGCCGCACGATGATCCTCGTGCTGCTGGCGATAGCGGCCGTGATCGGCATAGCGATCGCGCTGGTGGCCGGCGGGACGATCTCCAACGGCATCAAGCAGCTCGTGCGCGCCGCGCGCGGGATCGCGAAGGGCGACGTCGAGCAGAGCGTCGAGATCAGATCGCGCGACGAGCTCGGCGACGCCGGCGCGGCCTTCCGCGACATGATCTCCTACCTCGACGAGACGGCGACCGCGGCAAAGTCGATCGCGGCCGGCGACCTGACCGTCTCGGTGGAGCCGAAGTCCGACAGAGACGCGCTTGGCATAGCGTTCGCCGAGATGACCCAGCAGCTGCGCGAGGCGCTCGGCGACAGATCGTCGCTGGAGGCGCTCGTCGAGCGGATGGAGACGCTCTCCACGCGCGACCTGGCGGCGCTGCAGGCGGCGCTGGAAGCGGTCGCCAGCGGCGACCTGACGGTCGAGGCGACGAGCACGACGGTCGCGCTGGCGGCGGACGAGGGCTACCACCTCGGTCGCCTCGGCGAGATCTTCAACGCGATGCTCGCGCAGCTGCAGGACTCCGTCCGCGGCTACGACGAGATGCGCGAGAGAGTCGCGGCGATGCTGCTGCAGATCTCGCACGAGACGCAGGCCGTCGCGGCCGCCTCGCAGCAGATGGCGACGACGTCGGAGGAGACCGGCCGCGCGATCGGCGAGATCGCCTCTGCCGTCGGCGAGGTCGCCGCCGGCGCCGAGCGTCAGGTCCGCACCGTCGGCGAGGCGCGCGAGGTCGGCGAGGCCGTCGTGACCGCCGCCCGCTCCTCGAGCGACAACGCCGACCGCACCGCGCACGCCGCCGAGCAGGCGCGCACCGTCGCGGAGGAGGGCGCCGAGACGATCGCCCGCGCGACCGAGGGCATGCAGGCGCTCGTGCAGGTGTCCGGCGAGGTGACCGAGGCGATGCGCGGCCTCGGCGCGAAGTCGAACCAGATCGGCGGGATCGTGTCGACGATCACCGGCATCGCGGAGCAGACGAACCTGCTTGCGCTGAATGCCGCGATCGAGGCGGCGCGCGCGGGCGAGCAGGGGCGCGGCTTCGCCGTCGTCGCCGAGGAGGTCCGCAAGCTGGCCGAGGAGTCGCGCGGCGCGGCCTCCTCGATCGCCGGCCTGGTCGAGGAGATCCAGCGCGACACGAGCACCGCGGTCGAGGGCGTCGAGGCGAGCGGCTCGCAGATCGAGGCCGGCGTCGGCACGGTCCAGGAGGCGCGTGAGGCGTTCCTGCGGATCGGCACCAGCGTCGAGGACATGAACGCGCGCATCATGGAGATCGCCGCCGCCGTCGGCGAGATCTCCGAGCGCGCCGGGCAGATGGGCGACAACATGGCCGAGGTCGTCTCGGTCGCCGAGCAGTCGTCCGCGTCGACCGAGCAGGTCTCGGCCTCCACGCAGCAGACGTCGGCCTCCTCGCAGGAGATCTCGGCGTCGGCGCAGGAGCTGGCGAAGACCGCGGAGGAGCTGGAGCGGCTCGTCGCGCAGTTCACGCTGAACCGCTAGAGGCACTGGAGCGAGCGAGCAGCAGCACCGACGCGGCCGGCACTCGCCGGCCGCGTCGTCGTCGGTGGTCCTAGTCCTGGCCCCGCGCCCACTGCTCGGCGAGCCGCACGAGCGTGGCCGCCGAGGCGGCCATCTCGTGCAGCGAGGCCCACTCGCGCACCGAGTGGTATTCGTGCCCGCCCGTGAAGAGGTTGGGCGTCGGCAGCCCGCGGGCGCTCAGCAGCGAGCCGTCGGTGCCGCCGCGGATCGGCGTGCGCAGCGGCTCGATCCCCTCCGCGCGCAGCGCGAGCTCCGCCAGCTCGACGACCTCGGGCGTGCCGGCGAGGTGGTCGCGCATGTTCGGGTACTGCTGCGTGACGGTCATCTCCAACGTCGCTCGCGGCTCGCTCGCGACGATCTCCTCGGCGGTGCTGCGCAGCAGTTCGACGTGCTGCGCCAGCAGCTCGTCCTCGAAGTCGCGCACGATCGCGCGGATCGTCGCCTCGCCAGCGCTGCCGCTGATCTCGTACGGGTGGATGAAGCCCTCGCGGCCGCTCGTCGTCTCGGGCGTGAGCGTGTCCGACGGCAGCGCCGCGAGCACGCGCCCGGCGAGCCGCAGCGCGTTGACGAGCTTGCCGGTCGCGAAGCCGGGGTGGACCTCGACGCCGGTGATCGTGAGGATCGCCTCGGCGGCGGTGAAGGTCTCGTCCTGCAGCTCGCCGAGCGTCGAGCCGTCGACCGTGTAGGCGCAGCGCGCGCCGAAGCGCTCGACGTCGAAGTGGATCCCGCCCCGGCCGATCTCCTCGTCGACGGTGAAGCCGATCCGCAAGGTGGGCCGGGGCGCGTCGGGGGTCGCGACGAGGTGCGCGACGGCGGCCATGATCTCGGCGACGCCGGCCTTGTCGTCGGCGCCGAGCAGCGTGTCGCCGCTGGAGGTGATCAGGTCGTGGCCCTGCTTGCCCTGCAGCTCCGGCATCTGCTCGGGGTCGAGCCGCGTGCCGCCGCGCGGCAGCGCGATGATGCCGCCGTCGTAGCCGCGGTGGACGATCGGCTCGACGCCGTCGCCGGGCGCGTCGGGGCTGGTGTCGACGTGCGCGATCAGCCCGACGACCGGCGGCTCGCCGTCGCCGCTCCAGCCGCGCGCGGGCAGTGTCGCCATCACGTAGCCGCCGTCGAGCAGCTCGGCGTCGTCGAGCCCGAGCGCGCGCAGCTCCTCGACCAGCATGTGCCCGAGGTCGAGCTGCCCGGGCGTGCTCGGCCGGCTGTCCGAGTCGCGGTCGGACTGGGTCGAGACGCGCACGTAGCGCAGGAAGCGATCGAGCAGGTCGGGCGCGAGCTGCTCGGCGAGTGAGGACGTGAACGGCGCCATATGAGGGCACCCTACCCCGCCGCCTACACTCATCTCACCCATGGCGAAGGCGCACAAGCATCGCGAGCCCTTCAAGCCGGTCAAGCCGAAGAAGAAGTGCTGCAAGTCCAGACCCCGCTGCAAGCGCTGCCCCGTGGTCCTGAAGCGCCTCTCCCAGACCGGCTTCGCCGAGCGCCGCGAAGACGGCAACTACGTGATGCTCGACCTCGTGCCGAAGAAGACGTTCAAGGAAGCGCGGCGGTAGGCGCGCGTCCCGTCGACCGTCTGAACGCGTCCGCGACGTGATCGCCCTCCGGTGAGGCCGGTCGCCCGCTGGCAGCTCGCGGCGAACCTCAGGTGAGGCCGGCGTCCGCCAGCAGCGCGTCGAGCGATCTGCGGGCTTGGCCGAGGGCATGCGGGGCGTCGTCGATCGTCGCCCAGGGGTCGCTGCCGAGGCGCGTCAGGCGGGCGGGGAGCGAGCGGACCGACCAGCGGTCGGGGCGGGTCGCGGGGTCCTCCAGCTCGTCCCACCGCAGCGGCGTCGCGACGGTCGCGGCGGGCAGCGCGCGGACGGAGTAGGGGGCGACGGCGGTGTGGCCGTAGGCGTTGCGCAGCACGTCGACGAGGATCCGGCCGCCGCGCTTGGTCTTGCGCTGCTCCAGCGTCAGCCCGTCGGGGTCGCGCGCGACGGCGACGCGGCCGACGTCGCGCACGAACTCGCGCACCTCCTCGTAGTCGTGGCGGCGCTGCAGCGGCACGACGACGTGGAAGCCGCGCGAGCCGGTCGCCAGCGCGAACGGCGTCAGCTCCAGCTCGTCGCGCAGCAGCGCGCCGAACGTCAGCGCGGCGCGCCGCACGTCGTCGGCGTTGCCGCCGCTGGGGTCGAGGTCGACGATCATGCGATCCGGGCGGTCGAGGCGGTCGCGCCGTGACAGCCATGCGTGCAGCGTGATGCAGGCCTGGTTGGCGAGGTAGACGAGCGTCGCGGCATCGGCGGCGGCGACGTGCGTCACCGGGCCTCTCGCGGACGGCACCTCGATGCGGTCGATCCAGTTGGGGAAGTGCGACGGCAGGTGCTGCTGGAAGATCCCCTGGTGCCCGACGCCGTCAGGGAAGCGCTGCACGTTCAGCGGCCGGTCGGCGATGTGCGGCAGCATCGTCTCCGCAACGCGCTCGTAGTAGTGCGCGAGGTCGAGCTTCGTGACGCCCGAGGGGAACAGCGCCTTCTCCGGCTTGGAGACCTCGACGACGCGCTCGCCGAGCTTGATCGCGACCGCTGTGCCGCCTGGTGCCATGGCGGTTGTCCTACCCGCCACGGCACCACGCTGCACGTGCAATCAGAGCGTCGTGGCGGATGCTGCGGGCGTCGGGACCGTGCCGTGCGCGTCCAGCAGCGCGAAGTAGAGCACCGAGGTCGCCAGCGCCGACAGCGGCGCGACCAGCACGACGACCGCCAGCTGCACGATCGCGCGCGTGACGTCGCCGCCGATCGCGCCGATCGCGGCGCCGACGATGCCGAGGCCGAACTCGAGCAGGAAGATGATCACGATCACGCCGAAGACCTGCCAGCTGTTGCCCTTCACCAGCTCCCAGCTGCGGCTCATGCCGTCGAAGACGCCGCGGCCCTCGAGCACGATCGCGGGCGCGACCACCGCCCAGATCGTCATCAGGAAGAGGCCGGGCACTATCACGATGAAGAGGCCGATCGTGATCAGGATGCCGAGCAGGATCGAGGCGAGCAGAAGCGGTACCGCGACCGGTGCGACGCTGCGGAAGAGGTCTCCGACGGACGCGTCGAGCGTCCCGTCGCGGACGTCGTCGACGAGTCTCACGACCATGCCCTTGTAGAAGGTGTGGGCGACGAGCGAGATCACGTACGCGACCAGGATCAGCAGGAAACCGTGGTCGAGCACGAACGAGGCGACGGCGGTGATGAAGAAGACCGCAAACGCCGCCGCGAGCAGAGGCGCGGCGTGCTCCTTGTAGATCGCGAAGGCGCGGCCGACGACGTCGGTGGCGTTGATGGGAGTCATGAGCCCCTTATCGGTCGATCTGCATGAATCCTGAACGCGGGATCAACCGCGCGCCGCGGACGTTCGGCTGCCATCACGGCAGCGAGCGCGGCGGCGCCGCGAAGCGCGCGAGCGCCGCCGTGGTGCTGAGGAGGTAGAGGGGCTGATCCCGGCCGCCCGCCCGCGTCGTGCAGCGGGCGGGCGGCCGTGGGATCGAGGGACCTTCGTGGGGTACCGTCAGCTGGGGTGGATCAGGCGTGCGTGAGCTTGAACTGGGCGACGAGGCGCTCCAGCTCCTCGGCCGTCTTCGCCAGCTCCTGGGCCGAGGCTGAGATCTCCTGCGTCGAGGCCGAGGTCTGCTGCGTCGAGGCGGAGACCTGCTCGGTCGACGCGGACGACTGCTCGGCGACGGACACGACCTCGGCCATGTTCGCCTCCATGCGGCCGGCGCTGTGCGAGATCTCGCCGATCGCGGCCGCGATCTGCTCGATCCGGCTCGTCATGTCCTCGACCGACGTGCCGATCTGCAGGAACGACGTGCGCGCCTGCTCGACCGTGGCGGCGCCGTCCTGCGTCTGGCGGGCGCCGTTCTCGACGACCTCGACCGCACGGCCGGTCTCGCGCTGGATCTCGTCGATCAGACCCGAGATCGACGACGCTGCGCCGCGCGACTCCTCGGCGAGTTTGCGCACCTCCTCGGCGACGACCGCGAAGCCGCGGCCCTGCTCGCCGGCACGCGCCGCCTCGATCGCGGCGTTCAGCGCCAGCAGGTTCGTCTGCTCCGCGATGCCGGTGATGGTGGAGACGATGCCGCCGATCTGGCCGGACTTGGCGCCGAGGTCGCGGATCACCGCGGTCACCTCGGAGGAGGACGCCTGGACGGCCTCCATCGCCTTCGTCGCCTCGGCGATCGCGCCGGCGCCCTCGTCGGCGACGCCGCGCGCCTGGTCCGCCGCACGCGCGGTCTCGGCGGCGTTGTCGGCCGAGGCGCGGGTCGCGTGGACGACCTCCTCGGTCAGCTCGCGCGCCTCGCCGACGGTGCGGACCTGACGCTCGGCGCCGGCCGCGACCTCGCCGACGGCAGAGGCGATCTCGCCGACCGCGCGGCCGGACTCCTCGGAGGTGGTCGCCATCTGCTGCGAGGCGGCGGCGACGGCCTGCGTCTCGTGCGAGATCTGGCCGACGAGCGCGGCGATCTTCTCGCGCATGCCGTTGTAGCCGTCGACCGACGTGCGCAGCTGCGCGAGCATCTCGTTGAAGATCTCCGCGAGGCGGCCGGGGGCGAGGCCGTTGGCGGTCTCTATCGGGCCGGTCGTGGAGGCGACGTCGACGGTCAGGTCTCCCTCGGCGACGGCGGCGAGCGCCTGCTCCAGCGCCGCGATGTCGTTCGTCGAGAGGCTCTCCATCCGCTCGACGAGCTGATCCAGCGAGGAGCGGTCGCCGAGCGCGCTGCGGAGGTCGTCGCTCATCGCCTTGAAGGCCGTGCCGAGCGCGTCTCTGTCGGACTTCGGCTTCACGTCGACGGTCAGGTCGCCCTCGGAGATGCGCTGCGCGGCGTCGGCGGTCGTCTCGAGGTAGGAGACCATGTCGCGGAAGGCCGCGCCGGTCTCGCCGAGCTCGTCGCGCGACTTGATCTCGACGGTCTGCTGCACGTCGCCCTCGGCGATGCCGCGAGCCGCGTCACGCATCTGGCGCACGCCGCCGACGATCCGGCGCGACAGGATCAGCGCGATCGCGAGCGCGACGAGCGTCGCCACGACGAGCAGTATCAGGATCACGACGCGCGCGGTGGAGGCGGTGTCGTTCGTCTCCGCGACCGTGCTGCGCGACAGCTCTCTCTGGTGCGTGCCGGCATTGGCCAGCGCCGTTCTGAGCGCCGTGAAGGCGTCTCTGCCGGCGCCCGTGCTGAGCACGAGGACGGCGTCCTCGACCTGCCCGTCGGCGACGAATCTGGCGAGCGGCTCGGCCGTCGCGGTCTGGTAGTCCTCCCACGCTCTTCTGAGCTCGGCGTAGTTGGCTCTGTCGCGCGCGTCGACCGCCAGCGCGGTCGCTCTCGCGATCGCGGTGTTGACGGTGTCCGGCGTGGTCGACATCGACGCTTCGAGGCTTCTTCTGTCCTCTGCGTTGACAGCGGTCGCCCAGCGCGTCTGCACGAGGCGATGGGTCATCACGCCTTCGCGGATGTCGCCGATCGCCTCGGTCGCGGGGACGGCGTTGTCGCCGAGGACCTTGGCACTGTCTTCGAGCGAGCCGATGCGGCTTATCGCCAGCACGCCGACGGCGATCATCAGCACGATCACGACGAGGAAGCCGCCGAGCAGCTGGGTACGGACGTTGATTCTCATGGGGAGGTGCTCCTCAGCGGGGGAAGTTCGGACTACGGAGGGGGACACGGACGGGCGCTGTCCCGTGTGGTCGGCAGTGATCGGGCGTGATTGCAACGAAAAGCCTCGAATCGAGCCGGAAGTGGCGCGTCGGCGCGCTCTCGTGAGGGTCCGAGAGCGCGCCGACGGTGCCGTGCTGCGGTGCTGCGGGTGCGACAGTCGGTGCGGTGCTGAGGGGGTGCGACGGTGGGGTCAGGCGTGCTCGAGCTTGAACTGGCTGACGAGCCGCTCCAGCTCCTCGGCGGTCTTCGCCAGCTCCTGCGCGGAGGCGGCGATCTCCTGCGTCGAGGCGGAGGTCTGCTGCGTCGAGGCGGAGACCTGCTCGGTCGACGCGGACGACTGCTCGGCGACCGAGACGACGTCGGCCATGTTGGCCTCCATCCGCTGCGCCCGCTCGCTGATCTCGCCGACCGCGGCGGCGATCTGCTCGACGCGGCCGGTCATGTCCTCGACCGACGTGCCGATCTGCAGGAACGAGGAGCGCGCCTGCTCGACGGTGGCGGCGCCGTCCTGCGTCTGGCGGGCGCCGTTCTCGACGACCTCGACGGCGTGGCTGGTCTCGCGCTGGATCTCGTCGATCAGGCCGGAGATCGACGAGGCGGCGCCGCGCGACTCCTCGGCGAGCTTGCGGACCTCCTCGGCGACGACGGCGAAGCCGCGGCCCTGCTCGCCGGCGCGGGCGGCCTCGATCGCGGCGTTGAGCGCCAGCAGGTTCGTCTGCTCTGCGATGCCGGTGATCGTCGCGACGATGCCGCCGATCTGCTCGGACTTCGAGCCGAGGTCGCGGATCACCGAGGTGACCTCCGACGAGGACGCCTGCACGGCCTCCATCGCGTTGGTCGCGTCGGCGATCGCGCTCGCGCCCTGGTCGGCGACGCCGCGGGCGGTCTCGGCCGCACGGGCCGTCTCGGCGGCGTTGTCGGCCGAGGCGCGGGTCGCGGTCACGACCTCCTCGGTCAGCGCGCGCGCCTCGCCGACGGTGCGGACCTGACGCTCGGCACCGGCGGCGACTTCGCCGACGGCGCTGGCGATCTCGCCGACCGCGCGGCCGGACTCCTCCGACGTCGTCGCCATCTGCTGCGAGGCGGCGGCGACGGCCTGCGTCTCCTGCGCGATCTGCCCGACCAGCGAGGCGACCTTCGTGCGCATGCCGTTGTAACCGCCGACCGAGGCCTGCAGCTGCGCGAGCATCATGTTGAAGATCTCGGCCAGGCGGCCGCTGGCGAGGCCCTCGACCGCGTCGATCGGACCGGTGACGGTCGTCGCGTCGATCGTCAGGTCGCCCTCGGCGACGGCGGCGAGCGCCTGCTCCAGCGCCGCCAGGTCGTTGGTCGAGAGGCTCTCCATCCGGGCGATCAGCTGCTCCAGCGAGGAGCGGTCGCCGAGCGCCGTGCGCAGCTCCTCGCTCATCTCGTTGAACGCCATGCCCAGCTCGTCGTCGTCGGACTTCGGCCGCACGTCGACGGCGAGGTCGCCGGCCGCGATGCGGCGCGCGGCGGTCGCCATCTCGTCGAGGTACTCGATCATCAGCCCGAACGCCTCGCCGGTCTCGCCGATCTCGTCACGCGATCTGATCTCGACGCTCTGGCGCAGGTTGCCCTTCGAGATGCCGCGCGCGGCGTCCAGCATCTGGCGCACGCCGTTGACGATCTGCCGCGACAGCAGGAGCGCGATCGCGATGCCTATCAGCGCGGCCGCCACCAGCATCACGATGATCACGGTGCGGGCGGTCGAGGCGCTCGACTTCGAGTCCGCGACGGCCGTCGCGCTCTCTCTGACCTGGAACGCTCTGAGCGCCTCCAGCGCGGCTCTGAACTCGTTGAAGTCGACGAAGCCGGCGCCGGAGGAGAGCAGCGTGACGGCGTCGGCGACGTTGCCGCTGTCGGCCAGCTCTCTGGAGGGGAAGGTGTCTCTCTCGTATCTCTTCCAGCTCTCGGTCAGTCTGGTGACGAGCGCCTTCTCCGCCGGGCTGCCCGCGACGCTCGCGAGTCTTGCGAGATGCGCGTCGATCGCTGGCGGCTGCGCTCTGTAGGTCTCGATCAGCGACGGCTGTCTGCCCTCTTCGTTGGCAGTCGCATAACGCAGCTGGATGAGTCGGTACGAGTAGTAGGACTGGTTGAGGTCGCCGATCGCCTGCGTTCCCGGCACGACGTCGGAACCGAAGGAACCCGTGACGTTGTTGATCGTGTTGATGCGTGTGATCGCGACGACGCCGATCGCGATCATCAGCGCGATCACGATCAGGAAGCCGCCGAGCAGCTTCGTCCGGACGTTGAGCTTCATGCGGGGTGGACTCCTAGAAAGCGGATGGATCTGGCGCACCGGCGCTTGGTGCCAACCCGAGTATTCGGACGTTTCTCGTCGAACTGAAAGCGACCCCCAAAATTTCGGTGGGTGAAACACGAACGCTCGCGTTCGCTCAAGCAAAAGGTGCCCATTTCGAGGATTTCCGACTAACTCGCTTATTCCGGTCGGGATTGATATGTTGGCGGCCGTGCGGCCCTCAGGGGAGCGGCCGCGCGCCACCCACATGACCGCGATCACCATCCAGCCGCGCAGCGCCCGCCGCTCCTGGCGCCCGCGGCGCAACACCGCGATCCGCTGGCTCAGCCCGCTCGCGATCCTGCTGCTGTGGCAGCTCGCCAGCAGCACGGGTGTGCTCGACGAGAGAACGCTCGCCTCGCCGCTGGAGCTGGCCAGAACGGCGCGCGAGCTGATCGAGAGCGGCCAGCTCGCCGACGCGATCGGCGTCTCGCTGCGGCGCGCGCTCGTCGGCCTGCTGATCGGCTCGATCGCCGGCGTCGTGCTCGGCTCGATCGCCGGCCTCTCGAAGCTCGGCGACGCGGTCGTCGACCCGCCGATGCAGATGGTCCGCACGCTGCCGCTGTTCGGGCTCGTGCCGCTGTTCATTCTCTGGTTCGGGATCGGCGAGACGCCGAAGGTCCTGCTGATCGCGCTCGGCGTCGTGATCCCGCTGTACCTCAACATCGTCGCCGCGCTGCGCTCGATCGACCCCGAGCTGATCGAGGTCGCGCGCTCGCTGCGGCTGACGCGCTGGGAGCGGGCGCGCCACATCATCGTCCCGGGCGCGCTGCCCGGCGCGCTCGTCGGCTTCCGTCAGTCGCTCGGGATCGCGTGGCTGGCGCTGATCGTCGCCGAGCAGGTCAACGCCGGCGCCGGCCTCGGCTTCATGGTCAACAACGCGCGCGACGTGCTGCGCACCGACATCATCGTCGTCGGGCTGCTCTGCTACGCCGCGCTCGGGCTGCTGACCGACTCGATCGTGCGCGCGCTGGAGCGCCGCGCGCTGCGCTGGCGGGACTCGGAGCTGGGGGCATGACGGCGACTGCGACGACCGTCCACAGCACGACCGCCGACCCAGTCGTACGCCTGCGCGGCGCGGGTCGCTCGTTCGGTGACCGCGTCGTGCTGAGGTCGATCGACCTCGACATCGCGCCCGGCGAGTTCGTCGCCGTGCTGGGCCGCTCCGGCTGCGGCAAGACGACGTTGCTGCGGCTGCTCGCGGGTCTCGACGACGGCATGACCGGCGAGATGCGGACCGGTCGCGCGCCCGCGGTCGTCTTCCAGGATCCGCGGCTGCTGCCGTGGCGCAGCGCGCTGCAGAACGTCACGCTCGGCCTGCGCGACCCCGACCCGCGAGCGCGCGGCGTCGCGGCGCTCGCCGAGGTCGGCCTCGACGGTCGCGAGTCGGCCTGGCCGCGGCAGCTGTCGGGCGGCCAGCGCCAGCGCGTCTCGCTCGCGCGGGCGCTCGTGCGAGAACCCGACCTGCTGCTGCTCGACGAGCCGTTCAGCGCGCTCGACGCGCTCACGCGCGTCTCCGCGCAGGGGCTCGTGCGCAAACTCTGGGAGCGCCACAGGCCCGCGGTCCTGTTCGTGACGCACGACGTCGAAGAGGCGTTGCTGCTGGCGGACCGCACGCTCCTGATCGAGGACGGGGCGATCGTCTACGACGAGCGCTTCGACCTGCCGCGGCCCCGTCGCCGCGATCACCCCGAGCTGGTCGCGCGTCGCAGCGACCTGCTCAAGCGCCTCGGCGTCGACGACGCCGAGTAGCGCCGCCCGTCGTACCGCAGCACCGCCGTACCCGTCTGTACGTCCGTCCGCAAACGAAGGTCTGAGGAGGCCTGCCGATGTCGCGCACCCTGCGCCGTGTCGTTGCCCCGTTCCTGCTGATCGCCCTCGCGGCGCTCGCGCTCGCCGCCTGCGGCAGCGACTCCGATGACGGCGGCGGTTCGACCGCTGCTGCCGGTGTCGCGTCCGACGACGGCGGTGGCGGCGAGAAGGTCACGCTGCGCGTCGGCACTCAGCGCGACGGGATCAGAGCCGTGCTGCAGAAGTCGGGCCAGCTGGAGAACCTGCCGTACGAGATCGAATGGTCGACGTTCGTCGCCGGGCCGCCGCTGGTGGAGGCCGCCGGCGCCGACAGAATCGACGTCGCCTGGGTCGGCTGCGCACCGCCGATCTTCGGCGCCGCCGCCGGCGCCGCGTTCAACGTGATCGCCGCCGTGAAGGAGCGCGACAGCCAGGAGAACCGCCTGCTGGTGCCGGCCGACTCCGACATCGCCTCGATCGCGGACCTGAAGGGCAAGAAGATCGCGGTCCCGAGAGGGACCTCCGGCCACGCCTTCATCCTCAACGCGCTGAAGTCCGAGGGGCTGTCGACGAGAGACGTCGAGTTCGCCTTCCTCGCGCCGCCGGATGCGCTCGCCGCCTTCCAGAGCGGCTCGGTCGACGCGCTGTCGGTCTGGGATCCGTTCGCGCAGCAGGCGCTGCTGACGCTCGACGCGAGAGAGATCGCCGCCGGCGAGCCGTTCGAGAGCGGCCTCGGCTTCGAGATCGCCTCGTCGAAGGCGCTCGAGGATCCGGCCAAGGTCGCCGCGCTGAGGGATTACCTGAGACGGCTGCAGGCGGCGTGGGACTGGGCCGGCGAGAACCCGGACGAGTGGGCGACCGCGTGGAGCGAGGACGCCGGGCTGCCGCTGGAGGTGACGAGAGTGACCGCCGTCAGAAAGGCGTCGGACATCGTCCCGCTCGACGCCGCGATCGTCGATAGCCAGCAAAGACTCGCCGACCTCTTCGCCGAGGAGGGCGAGCTGCCGAGAAGAATCACGTTCACCGACGTCGTCGACGAGTCGGTCTACGGCGACGCGGCCGGCGGCGACGCCGCCGCGGCCGCCGACACCGCGACGACAGAGAAGTAGGAGGGGAAGGACGATGGCCGTCACCCTGCACTGGTTCCTGCCGACGACGGGCGACTCGCGCACCGACCTGTCGGAGGGCAACGCGGTCGGCGCGCACAAGCACCGCGACGGCGGCGGTGCGCCCGTGCGCGCGCCGACGATCGGCTACATCGGGCAGATCGCCCGCTCCGCCGAGCAGCTCGGCTTCGTCGGCGCGCTGATGCCGACCAGCAGCTGGTGCGAGGACGGCTGGGTGATGGCCGCCGCGCTGACGCAGGCGACCGAGCGCTTCAAGTTCCTGATCGCGGCCCGGCCGGGCCTCGTCTCGCCGCTGCTGGCGGCGCAGATGTCGGCGACCTTCCAGCGCGTCTCCGGCAACCGGCTGCTGCTCAACGTCGTCACGGGCGGCGACGACGTCGAGCAGCGCCGCTTCGGCGACCACCTCGACAAGACGGAGCGCTACCGCCGCGCGGGCGAGTACCTCGCGGTGATGCGCGGCGTGTGGGAGGGCGAGCCGGTCTCGTTCAGAGGCGAGTTCGTCGACGTCGAGGGCGCGCAGGTCCACCATCCGCCTTCGGTGGCGCCGCAGATCTACCTCGGCGGCTCCTCCGCGGGCGCGCTCGACGTCGCGGCCAGATACGCCGACGTGTACCTGACCTGGGGCGAGCCGCCGGCCGCGGTCGCGGAGAAGGTCGCCCGCGTGCGCGAGGCGGCGGAGCGGGCGGGGCGCGAGCTGCGCTTCGGGATCCGCCTGCACGCGATCGCGCGCGACACGTCGGAGGAGGCGTGGGCGGTCGCCGACCGGCTGCTGGCCGGGCTGGACCCCGACTCGATCGCGCGGGCGCAGGCGAACATGCGCGCGTCGCAGTCGGAGGGGCAGGCGCGGATGGTCGCGCTGCACGGCGGCAGAACCGACGCACTGGAGGTCTATCCGGGATTGTGGGCCGGGGTCGGCCTCGTGCGCGGCGGCGCTGGCACCGCGTTGGTCGGCAGCCACACCGAGGTCGTCGACCTGATCGCCGAGTACCACGACGCCGGCATCGAGGAGTTCATCCTCTCCGGCTATCCGCACCTGGAGGAGGTCTACCGCGTCGGCGAGGGCGTGATCCCGGAGCTGCGCCGGCGCGGGCTGCTGGCCCGTGCGTCGACCGCCGCACTCGCCGGCTGAGCGCTTGCGGCCGAGGACCGCAGGATCGCTGCTGTCATACGACAGTCATCCTGCGGACCTCCCGCGAGGACGGGTCAGCGTCCGGTCCGCGGCGGTTGGCGCCGGCCCGTGCGGCTCCTAGAATCGGTCGCATGTGCCGAAACATCAGAACGCTCTACAACTTCGAGCCGCCTGCGACCGAGGACGAGGTGCACGCGGCGGCCGTCCAGTACGTGCGCAAGATCAGCGGCTTCACGAGACCGTCGAGAGCCAACGAGGCCGCCTTCGAAGCGGCCGTGAAGGCGATCACGGCGACCTCGCGCGAGCTGCTCGCGTCGTTGGAGACCAACGCCCCGCCGAAGGACCGCGAGATCGAGGCCGCCAAGGCCCGCGCCCGCGCGCAGCAGCGTTACGCGGCCTGACACGAGGTCGCGCGGCGCCGGCGCAGCGCGCGTCGTGCTCGGCCGCGCCCGTCAGGCCGCAGCAGCGCGCTCGGCGGCCGTCAGGATCACCTGCGTCACGAGCCCCGGGTCGTCCCACATCGGCAGGTGACCGCAGTCGGGCAGCAGCAGTGAGGTGACGCCGAGCGGGAGCGCGCGCGGCGGCTTCACCAGTCTGTCGCGCTCGCCCCACGCGAGCGTCACCGGCACGCGCACGTCGGCGATTCTGGCGAAGCGGCCGGCGCGCATCGCGGCGTTCGCGGCGACGAAGCCGGGTGCGTCGGCGTACGCGCCGATCATCCGTGCCGCGGCGCGCGGCGGCACGCGCTCGGGGTGCGCGACCGTGCTCGCGAGCGCGGCCCGCCGCACCGGCCCGACGTGCGTCAGCAGCGGCAGCAGCGGGCGCAGCGCTCGCGCGGCTCTGCGCGCGGTGTCGCGGCGCGGGCCCAGCGGCCGCGACCAGAAGCCGGCCGGGCAGAGCGCCGTCACGCTGCGCGCGCGGCCGCGCAGCGCCAGCTCCAGCGCGACCCAGCCGCCGAGCGAGTTGCCGGCCACGTCGGGCGCGCCGAGGCCCAGCTCGTCGAGCAGGTCCGCGACGACGCTCGCCAGCAGCGGCGGGCTCGGCGTGAGCGCCGACGGCAGCGCCGGGGAGGCGCCGAAGCCTGGCAGGTCGGGCACGATCAGCGTCCGGTGCTCGGCCAGCGGCGCGAGCACCGGCTCCCACACGTGCCGCTCCCCGCCGAGGCCGTGCAACAGCAGCAGCGGGTCGCCGCTGCCGAGCCGGTCATAGGCCAGCGCGGCCCGTTCGGAGGAGTGACTGACGACGCCCATCGAGGCGAGTACGGTATCCCGCACGCGCCCGGATCATCGGCGGTACCCTCTCGATCCATGCGTTTCGCCTCTCCGCACCTCCCGCTGTACCTGTAAGCCGCTCGCGGCTGCAGTGAGCCGACCGGTCACGCCCACGCCGGGCGCGACCCGCTCCTGCGTTCTCGAATTCATCCACTGAATCGAAACGGAGTACAGCACCAATGCATTCACGTCACATCGCGATGTTCGCCGTGCCCGCGCACGGCCACGTCAATCCGAGCCTCGCGGTGATCCGCGAGCTGAGCGCGCGCGGGCATCGCGTCACCTACGCCGTCACGGAGCAGTTCGCCGACGCGGTTCCTGTACGACATCGGCGCCTACCACGCGCGCGTGCTGGCCCACCGCTGGGGCGTGCCGGCGGTGCAGCTGTCGCCGACCTACGTCGCGTGGGAGGGCTACGAGCAGGACATGGCGGAGGCGCTCGCGCCGGTCCGCGCGCTCGACGGCTACGACGAGTACACGGCACGTTTCGCGGACTGGCTCGCGCGGGACGGGATCACGCTGTCGGTCGACGAGTTCGTCGGCCGCCCGCCGCGCTGCCTGGCGCTGATCCCGCGCGCGCTGCAGCCGAACGCCGACCGCGTCGACGCGACGCGCTACACGTTCGTCGGTGCGACGGTCGACGCCGGCCGCGACGAGGCGGCATGGGAGGGACCCGCGGACGGCAGCCGCGTGCTGCTGATCTCGCTCGGCTCCGCCTTCACCGAGCAGCCGGCGTTCTACCGCGCCTGCCTGGAGGCGTTCGGCGGCCTCGACGGCTGGCACGTCGTGCTGTCGATCGGCAGATACGTCGAGCCGGCCGAGCTGGGCGAGCTGCCGGCGAATGTCGAGCTGCACCGCTTCGTGCCGCAGCTCGCGGTGCTCGCGCAGGCGGGCGCGTTCGTCACGCACGCCGGCATGGGCAGCGCGAAGGAGGCGCTCGCGGCGGGCGTGCCGATGATCGCGCTGCCGCAGGCGGTCGACCAGTTCCCCAACGCCGCGCGGCTCGTCGAGCTGGGCGTCGCGCGCCAGCTCGCGACCGCCGAGGCGACCCCGCAGGACCTGCGAGCCGCCCTGCAGGAGCTGACCGACGACCCGCAGGTCCGTGCGCGGGCGGCCCAGTTGCGCGGCGAGATCGCGCGCGAGGGCGGCGCCGCGCGCGCGGCGGACCTGATCGAGGCGGAGGTGTCCTAGGCGTCCGGCTCGATCACGAGGATCGTCTGCTGATACGGCTCCGCCATTCCGACGTGGACGATCGTGCAGGAGCGCACGCGGCCGCGTACGACGCGCGTGACCTGCTGCTCGACGAGCGGCTCCGGCGCGTAGTCGTTGACGGCGCCGCTGCGGAAGGTGCCGAAGCTGCCGACCTGCCATTCCGGGGCGTACTGGACGCCGCTGTCGAGGTCGATCAGGAACGGCTCGTACGGCTGCTCGACGAGCTTGTTGCCGCGCAGACCACCCTGCTTCAGCCGCCACGTCAGCTCGACGTGGTGGCCGACGGGGATCGCGGCGGGGTAGGCGAGAGGGACCTTCAGGCTCATGCCGGCGAACGGTATCTGGCGCCCCCTCACCCGCCGCGAGTGATGCGCTCTCACCCGCGCGCGCGGGACGCTCGCGCCCGTCCACAGCGAGGAGCTCGTCTAGCGGGCGCGAGCCCCTACCGCTTGTTGCGCTGCCCGGCGGCCATCGCCGCGGAGATCCTCGCGTTGCCGAGCTTGCGGCTGACGCTCGCCGACAGCTCCGGCGCGAGGCCGGAGAAGGTCGCGCCGACACGCAGGCTCAGCGGCGCCACGTCCAGTTCGGCGCGGTTGTCCTCGATCGTCCTCACGACGCCGGAGGCGACGTCGTGCGGCGTGCGCGTCGCGACGCCCTTCGGCAGCTCGACGCCCGACTCGGCGAACATCCCGGCATCGCGGATGAAGCCGGGGAAGACGGTCGAGACGCCGACGCCGCTGTCGCGCAGATCCTCGCGCAGCCCGAGCGCGAAGCCGCGCATGCCGAACTTCGTCGCCGAGTAGAGCGATCCGCCGGGCTGCGCCGACTTGCCCGACAGCGACGAGATGAAGACGATGTGCCCGCGCCCGCGCGCCGCCATCGGCCCGGCCAGCAGCTTCGCGAGCGCGATCGGCGCGCGCAGGTTGACGTCGAGCGCGCGGTCGATCTGCTCCAGCGTGAAGTCGTCGAGCGTCCCACTGGCCGGCAGCGCCGCGTTGGCGATCAGCACGTCCACGTCGCCTGCCTGCTCGACCAGCCGCTCCGGCGCCGCACGATCGGCGAGGTCGACCGACAGCGCCCGCCCGCCCAGCTCCTGCGCAAGCGGCTCCAGCACCTCCGCCCGCCGCCCGGTCAGCACCAGCGTCGCCCCGCGCGCCGCCAGCGCCCGCGCGATCGCCTGTCCGATGCCCCCGCTGGCGCCAGTGAGCAGAACTGTGGTGCCTTGAATCTCGGTCATGCGCCCAAGCCTGCCAGAAACGCGACGAGACGGCGGCCCTTCATCGGGTCGAAGCGCTTCAGAGCGGTCCGTCGACGACAGCGAGCGCGGGCGCTGTCGGGAAGAGCCGCGTCAGCATCGCGGCGATCGCTTCGAAGTCCACGCGATTGCGCGTCGCGACGTCGAGGCCGGCGGCGAACGCAGTCGCCGCGATTTGGACGTCCAGCAGCCATGAGGCTTGTCGCATCGTCTTCGAGCGTCGATCGCGTCTGCCTGGTGGATGCGGCATCGCGCCGCGAAGTCGGCCCGCGACGAGCGCGGCCCGCCCGTCGACCGGCACGATCGACAGCGTCTCGCTCGCGGTCAGGCGCGTGAACCACGACAGCAGTTCGCCGTACCGTTCGTCGCGCCCTGTCTGGAGTTGGTAGCCGTATGCGATCTCGAGGATCGTCGGCGCGGCGATCCGCACGGGGAGACCTTCGGCAGATCGCTCGATCGCGTACTCCAGCGTCTCACTGCCGGGATGCAGGAGCGATGCGAGCGTCGTGTCCCACAATGCCGTCACGGTTGCAACGCGTGTCAGGCTGCCTGCTCGACAGCGTCGCGCAATGCCAGGACTGCCGCTGCCGCTTCGTCTGGCGACGGGAGTCTGGTGAGGTCCACGTCGACGGCGCCTCCTGGAACGACGGCTGCCCAGCGTGCTTCTCGGCGCGCGGCGATCGCCTGCTCCTGCGTGTAGATGCGCGCACCGCGCGTCGCGAGTCGCAGCAGAGCGTCGTTGCGGGAGATGCCGAGCTCGTCCGCGAACTGCTCCGCAACGGCTGCCAGTTCGTCGGGCAGGCGCAACGTCGTCCGCGGTCCCTCGCTGCGGGGAGCCCGCGGTTCGGAGCGCGCCGATGTGGTGGTCGGTCGCCTGGGTGTCGTCGCCATACGCCGATCTTAGCGCATCAGTTGATGCGCTAAGACGTTGCAATCTACGCGAAGACGGCAGAAATCACGCGAACAACGCGACCGTCGCCGTGAAGCTGTGCATGAAGCTCGCGCCGCCGACAGGGCCGATCTCGCCGGCGGCGAAGAAGCCGGCGGAGGGGGCTCCTGCGAGCTCGTCGGCGAGCAGGCCGGCGTCGTGGTCGGCGACGCCGAACATCTCGCGACCGCGGCTGTGGCAGGCGAAGGCGAGCGCGCCGGCGGGGGCGCCGCCGAGCGCGTCGACGCGCAGCTTCAGCTGGTCGTGCAGGTCGCGGTCGGCGGAGGCCGCGTCGCGGGCGTGCAGGCGCAGCACCTGACCGGGCTGGACGTTGGCGGCGACCGCGATCGTGCCGGCGACCGGATCGGCGCCGAGCAGGCCGCGCACGAGGAAGTCGCCGTGGTCGTACTCGGGCTGGCCGCCGTCGACGACGATGCCGACCAGCAGGCCGCCGGCGATCAGCGTCCGATCGCGCGCGTCGAGCTGCTCGATCGTCTTGCGTATGTGGTCGAGCGCCGGTCTGCCGGCCAGTTCGGTGATGACGTTGCCCTCGGCGGCCGTGATCGTCATCTCCGGCCCCAACGGCGTCGCGCCCTGCGAGACGCACGGCAGCAGCTCGACCCCGTCCAGCCGCACGCCGACGGCGCCGCTGTCGACGACGCGGTCGCCGTGGAACAGCGCCGTCGTCCCCTCGGCTGTGCGCGCGCTCGACAGGCCGCCGACGACCGGCACGCCGGGCGCGCGCGTCGCGAGGTCCATCAGCAGCGCATCGGTCGGGAACGAGAACGGGTCGGGCAGCAGGATCGCGCCGCGCGCGCCGGCGAGGTCCTCCATCCCGGTCACCGCGATCGACTCGTCGATCTGCTGCGCGGTCGCGTGGAAGGTCGTCGCGCTGCCGCCGCCCAGCGAGGCGGCCCAGACGGCGACGGCGGTGCCGCCCTCGTGCTCGGCGCCGCAGCCGAGCACGCCGCCGGCGCCGCAGCCGATCAGCGCGGGCGGGCGCAGCGCCTCGTGGATGCCTTCGAGCGTCGCCTCGGGCGCGGCGAGATGCGCGCCGGAGGCGAAGACGATCGCGAGATCGGCCTTCTGGCCCATCAGCGCCTGCCCGGCCGCGTGCGCCGCCTCGATCGCGCCGACGCGCGCGTCGCCGTGCGTCGATACCCCTGTTCCGATCAGCGCGCTCACCGCTCCACTCTACTGCCGTTCGGAAGCCGACTCGACGGTTCTCGCAGCCGGCGGGCCCGCCGCCGCGGCGCTCGCCCGCGCGGGCCGGTCCGCTCTGCGGGCGCGCTGCCGCGTCGTCGCCCGCCCGCACCCCCATCGCCCCGCGGGACGGCGAGCACAGCCCGCCGGCCATACTCCGCCGCATGACGCCAAACGTCATCGCGATCTTCGGTCCGACGGGAATCGGGAAGACGTCCGTCGCGCTCGCGCTCGCGCGCCGGCTGCGCGCGGCTGGGGAGGACCCGGTCGCGATCTCGGCCGACGCGCTGCAGGTCTACGGCGGCCTCGAAACGCTGACGGGCGCGGCCGACGCGACCGAGCAGGCCGAGCTGGAGCACCGCCTGATCTCCTTCCTGCCGGTCGCCGCGACCTTCAGCGCCGGGCGGTACGCGCAGCTGGCGCACGCCGAGGTCGACCGGGCGCTCGCCGAGGGCCGCACGCCGATCGTCGTCGGCGGCACCGGCCTCTACCTGCGCGCGGCGCTGACCGAGCTGCGGCTGAAGCCGCCCCCGCCGGAGGGCGCGCGCGAGCGCTGGCTGGCGGAGCTGGAGCGCGTCGGCGCGCCCGCCCTGCACGCGCAGTTGAACGAGCGCGCGCCGTGGGCGGCGGCCGGGATCGAGCGCAACGACCGCCAGCGGCTCGTGCGCGCGCACGAGCTGCTCGACGCCGGCGCGCTGGAGCCGCCGACCGGCGAGCCGTCGCAGCTGTGGACCGCCGAGACGCGCCACCCGACGCTGCTGGCCGGCCTGACGATGGAACGCGAGGCGCTGTACGCGCGCATCGACGAGCGCGTCAGCGCCATGGTCGCCGCGGGCGCGCGCGAGGAGGTGCTGCGGGCAGATGCGGCCGGCGCCTCCGACACCGCCCGCAAGGCGCTCGGCTTCGCGGACCTGCTGGCCGGCGACGTCGAGGCGATGCAGCGTCACACGCGCAACTACGCCCGCCGCCAGCTGACGTGGATGCGCAAGCTGGCCGGCGCGGAGACGATCGACACGACCGGCCGCTCGGCGGATGACGTGGCAGCCGAGATAGATAACCTCCGCCGCCGATAGCACGGCAGCGGACGACCCCCAGATCCCCGGAGGCAGCGTGAAGTTCGAGAAGTGGCAGGCGCTCGGCAACGACTACGCGATCGTCGAGGCCAGAGACCTCCCGTTCGAGCTGACGCCCGCGCGCGTGCGCGCCTTCTGCGCGGCCCACTTCGGCGTCTTCGCAGACGGGATCCTGCTGTTGAGCGAGACGGCCGAGCCCGGCTACGTCGCGCAGCTGAAGATCTTCAACCCCGACGGCTCCGAGGCCGAGCTGTCGGGCAACGGCGCGCGCGAGGCGATCATGTACCTGCGTCAGCGCGGCTGGGTCGACGCCGACACCTTCTCGATCATGACCGCGGCCGGCGAGATCCGCCCGACGATCACCGGCCCGACGACCTGCAAGGTCGACATGGGCCGCGCGAAGCTGACCTCCAAGGACTTCCCCGGCGGCCCCGACGACGGCAGATCCGAGCTGACCGCCGACGGCACGACGTGGGCCTTCCAGCACGTCTCGATCGGCAACCCGCAGTGCTCGATCCGCGTCGGCTCCGAGGCGGAGCTGGAGGCGCTCGACCTGCCCGCGATCGGCGACGCGATCATGGCCCATGCGCTGTTCCCCAACCGCACCAACGTCTCCTGGTACGCCGAGCTGGCCGACGACCGCATCCGCGCGCGGATCTTCGAGCGCGGCGTCGGGGAGACGCTCTCCTCCGGCACCGGCGCGACCGGCGCCGCGGTCGCGCACGTGATGCGCGGCGGCGGGGGCGAAGATCCGCACGATCCGGACACCTCGACGGTCACCGTCGTGCTCGACGGCGGCGAGCTGGAGGTCGAGGTGGCCGAGGACCTGCACGTGAACCTGACCGGCTGGGCCGTCCCCGTCTTCACGGGGACGCTGTCGGAGAACTTCATCAAGGAGCTGCATGAGACCGAGTAAGCGACTCGACCTGATCCCGCCGTACCTGTTCGCGCAGCTGGAGCGCAAGATCGCCGACAAGAAGGCGGCGGGGATCGACGTCATCTCGCTCGGGATCGGCGACCCCGACACGCCGACGTACCCGCCGATCGTCGCGGCCGCGCAGCGCGCCGTCGCGGACCCGGGCACGCATCAGTACCCGTCCAACCGCGGCCGCCAGGACTTCCGCGAGGCGTTCGCAGCCTTCTACGCGCGCCGCTTCGGCGTGACGCTCGATCCGGCGACGGAGGTGATGCCGGCGATCGGCGCGAAGGAGTGCATCTTCAACCTCAGCCTCACGTTCCTCGATCCCGACGACATCGCGCTCGCGTCCGACCCGGGCTACCCGGTCTACACCGGCGGACCGCTGCTGGCCGGCGCCGGCTCGGTGCTGATGCCGCTGAAGCCGGAGCTGGGCTTCGCGCCCGACCTCGGCGCGATCTCCGACGCCGACGCGGCGCGCGCGAAGCTGCTGTTCATCAACTACCCGAACAACCCGACCGGCGCGATCGTGCCGGACGGCTTCTTCGAGCAGGTCGTGGAGTTCGCGCGCAAGCACGACATCCTCGTCGTGCACGACAACGCCTACAGCGAGACGACGTATGACGGATATGCAGCGCCGTCGTTCCTCTCCACGCCGGGCGCCAAGGAGGTCGGCGTCGAGGTCTTCTCGCTCTCCAAGGGCTACAACATGACCGGCTGGCGGGCCGCGGCGATCGTCGGCAACGCGGACGCGATCGCGGCCTACTGGAAGCTCAAGAGCAACGTCGACTCGGGCCTGTTCGAGGCGGTCCAGCTGGCGGCGATCGAGGCGCTCTCGCCGGCGGTCGACGCGGACGTGGCGGCGATGAACGCGATCTACACGCGCCGGCGCGACCTCGTCGTCGACGCCCTCAAGGCAGCCGGCGTCGACGTGACCGCGCCGAAGGGCACGATCTACGTGTGGGCACCGATCCCCCCCGGCTACGAGTCCTCGGCCGCCTACTGCGAGCACGTGCTGGAGCAGGCCGCCGTCGTGATCTCCCCGGGCGGCGCGTACGGAGCTTCCGGCGAGGGCTTCTTCCGCATCTCCCTCACCACGCCCGACGACCGCCTCGCGGAGGCCGTCGAGCGGATCCGCAGACTGGGCTGAGAGTAGGCTGGGCGGGACGTCCCCGAAGACGAGGATCACGAGTGACCAACGACAAGACCCCTCCCGCATCGACGACGGTCTCGGCGCAGTACGACGAGCACGGCGCCGACTACTTCTCGTACCAGGTGGCCGGGGCGCGTACGGCGGCGCAGATCTCGATCACGCGGTTCGAGCCGTACATCGGGTCCGGTGACCGACTCGTGGACTTCGGGTGCGGGACCGGCTGGCTGCTGAAGCTGGCGAACGCCCGGGAGAAGCTCGGGATCGAGCCGAACCCGGTCGCCCGGCAGCACGCGTCCGAGCTCGGCATCGACACGGTCGCCGGTCCGGCCGAGGTCGAGGACGGATGGGCGGACGTGGTGATCTCCAACCACGCGCTCGAGCACTCGCTCTCCCCGTACACCGAGCTGCAGGAGCTGTTCCGGATCGTGCGGCCCGGCGGCCGGCTGGTCCTCTGTCTGCCGCTGGACGACTGGCGGCAGAAGGCCCAGCGCAAGGTCGACGGCAGCGACCCGAACCATCACCTGTTCACCTGGACCCCGCTGCTGCTGACCAACCTGCTCCAGGAGGTCGGGTTCGACGTGCGCAGCGCCCGCGCCTTCACCTACCTGCAGCCCTATTACAACGAGTGGCTGTTCCCGCGGCTGCCGCGTCCGGCGTTCGACGCGCTGGCCCGCGTCTTCGGGAGCGTCAAGCGCTACCGCCAGGTCTTCGCGGTTGCGGACCGGCCGCGGGCATAGCGGTTGGCCCGCTTCGGAGCGGGCGCGCGGGGTGGACCGGACGCGCTGACGATCGCGTCCCGGCGGAGGGCGGGCGTCACTAGACTCGTATGTAGATGACGACGACCCGCAGCCGCAACGGGCGCTCGAACGAGACGCTCACATCTGAGAGATCGCAGGCAGGGCGCGCGCGACAGCGCGCGTTCATGATCGCCGCGCTGGAGCAGGGCGAGGACCTCGCCGAACTGGAGGAGCTGCTGCGCACCGCGGGCGTCGCGACCGTCGGGCAGCTGGTCCAGCACATGGAGAAGCCGCACCCGAACACGTACCTGGGGTCCGGCAAGCTGCAGGAGCTGAAGGAGCTGCTGAAGGAGTCCGGCGCCAACGTCGTCGCCGTCGACGACGAGCTCAGCCCGCGCCAGGAGCGCAACCTCGAGAGAGCGCTCGACACGCCGGTCGTCGACCGCACGACCGTGATCCTCGACATCTTCGCCGGCCACGCGCACTCGGCCGAGGGCAAGCTGCAGGTCGAGCTGGCGCAGCTGCAGTACAACCTCGCGCGCATGCGCGGCCTGTGGACCCACCTCGAGCGCCTCGGCGCCGGCGTCGGCACGCGTGGCCCGGGCGAGTCGCAGATCGAGACCGACCGCCGCCTCGCGCGTGACCGCATCACCGCGCTGCGGCGCAGACTCGAGCGCGTCAGAGGCGCTCGCGAGACGATGCGCGCCGAGCGCGACCGCGCGCAGCTGCCGACGGTGGCGCTCGTCGGCTACACCAACGCGGGCAAGTCGACGCTGCTGAACAAACTGACCGGCGCCGAGGTCGGCGTGCGCGACCGGCTCTTCCACACGCTCGACCCGACGACGCGCTCCTACAGACTCGGCGGCCGCGACTACCTGCTGACCGACACCGTCGGCTTCATCCGCAAGCTGCCTCACCAGCTCGTCGAGGCGTTCGGCGCGACGCTGGAGGAGACGCGGCTGGCGGACCTGCTGCTGCACGTCGTCGACGCCTCCGCGCCCGAGGAGGAGCTGGACGAGATGATGCGCGCGGTCGACTCCGTGCTCGGCGACATCGGCGCCGGCGAGCAGCCGCGCATGCTGATCCTCAACAAGGCCGACGCGCTGACCGAGGACGAGCGCCACGAGGTCCAGCTGCGCCACCCCGACGGCCTGCTCGTCTCCGCCAGGACGGGCGAGGGGCTGGAGGAGCTGGGCGAGCGGATCGAGGAGGAGTTCGAGCGCCGCCTGCAGGACGTCGAGCTGCTGATGCCCTACAGCGAGGGCGGCAGACTCGCCGAGCTGCACCAGATCGCCGGCGACCTCGTGCGCGAGGACACCCCCGAAGGCGTCCGCGTCACCGCCCGTGTGCCCGCCACCGTCGCAGCCCGCTTCGTGCGCTACTCGACGAACGGGCACTCGCCGAACGGCGGCTCGGCGGGCTGAGCAGCCCGGCGTGGGCCGCCTTGTCGTTGGCTCCATGTAGCGTCTAAGGTGATCTCCATGACGCCACATGGAGTTGCGCTCAAGAGAGAGGTCGGGGTGCGCGAACTGCACGACCAGCTCAGTCGCTATGTGCGGCACGCGGCGGAGGGCGGCGAGGTCTTCGTGACGATGCGCGGGCAGCGTGTCGCGCGGCTCTCTCCGTTGGAATCCGGCGATCCGCTTGCTGAGCTGCGAGCGCGCGGTCTCGTGCATGAGCCGGCGCAGCGCAAGCGCCCCGTCAGCGGTCGCAAGCGGCTCGCTGCCGCTGCTCCTGTTTCGGACCTCGTCGCTGAGCAGCGACGCTGATCGTCTACTTCGACGCCTCCGCGTTGATCAAGCTCGTCTTCGACGAGTCTGGGTCCGAGGTCGCGGCTGAGCTGTGGGACCGCGCTGACGCCACCACCTCCAGCCAGCTGATCTACCCCGAAGCACG
The DNA here is from genome assembly GCF_030646165.1 of Conexibacter sp. CPCC 206217. Taxonomy (GTDB): domain Bacteria; phylum Actinomycetota; class Thermoleophilia; order Solirubrobacterales; family Solirubrobacteraceae; genus Conexibacter. The sequence goes on from NZ_JAUTDO010000003.1 coordinate 145,050, forward strand.
TGCTGCTGCGGCGGCAGCGCATCGTGGCGGCCGCATCGACGCGCGCACGCTCAGAGCCGCCGTCCGGACGATCGACGAACGGTGCGAAGAGCTCAACGTGATCGGCCTCGACGCACCGCTCGCACGAGCAGCCGGAGCGCTTGCGCAACAGCACGCGCTGCGCGGGTACGACGCGGTCCATCTCGCGTCGGCGGCCGCAATCGACGCGTCCGGCCTTGTCATGGCGACCTGGGACCGCGACCTCGCCGACGCCGCAATCGCACAAGAGCTCGCGGTCGCGCCAGCGCCGAGATAGCCTGCGGGCGGTCGCTTCGGCGCCGGCCGGGAGTTGTCACCGAGCGAGCGGTCTGGTCGCTGATCGGTCATGCGCTTCAACCGCCCGCGCGCTTCACACGACGACCACGTGATCTTCACCGGTCGGTCACGAACCCGTTGCACCGGCGGCCGTAGCGTCGCGCCATGAAGACGATCACGACCTTGGCTGCCTCCGTGGGCGCGGCCCTCGCGATTGCTGCGCCGGCTTCGGCCGCGGCACTCAGCGATCCCGTGGAGGCTGGGCGGTATGCGCTCGATCGCGCGCTGGTCCTGCCGACGCCGAACCTGACGGACCTCAGCCCGATCCTCTCGACCGGCGACCTGTTCGGCAACAGAGGGATGCGCGAGGGCGGGCTGTCCGCGCTGCAGGTGGTGCCCGGCAGCGGCAACCGCCGCTTCCTGACGATCTCCGACCGCGGGCCCAACGGCGCCGTCGCCGGCTCCGTCGACGGCAGAACGTTTCCGTCGCCGACCTACTCGCCGACGATCCTCGAGCTGGAGGCCGATGCCGACGGCCGCCTCGCCGTTCTCTCGCGCACGCAGATCCGCGTGCCCGGGACCGACCCGCGCCGCTCCGAGGCGACCTTCGCCGGGGACCCGTCGCTGATCACCGGCATCCGCAACGTCGTCGACGCGAGAGTCGACGACCGCACGTATCTGATGAGCAACGACACGACGCTCAGCGAGTACCTGCCGACCGACCCGTACGGCCTCGACACCGAGGGCATCACGCGCGACCCGCGCGACGGCTCCTACTGGGTCAGCGACGAATACCGACCGTCGATCGTGCACCTCGACCGCAACGGCGTGATGCGCGACCGGATCGTGCCCGAGGGCGCCGGCGCGCTGCTCGACACCGACCCGACCGCCGGCTTCACGCCGCTGTCGGACGCCTACGGCGGCCCGTCCCAGGACGAGCCGTCGCTGCAGGAGCTGCTCCCGCACGAGTACAACGCGCGCAAGCTCAACCGCGGCTTGGAGGGCCTCGCGCAGTCGCCCGACGGCACGAAGCTCTACGCGATCATGCAGAACTCGCTCGACACGGCCGGGTACCCGGCGTCGCTCGGCTACGGCACCGCCAGTTGCGTCGGCTCCGGCGACGCCGGCACGACGAGACCGACGAGCACGAACTGGTGGCGTGACCTGCGGATCGTCGAGTTCGACGTGACCGACTCCTCGCAGCCGAGACTGACCGGCGAGTGGATCTACCGGCTCAACCAGCTGTCGGCGACGAACCCTGACACGCAGGCGTTCCTGCGCGTCAGCGACATCGCCTGGAACGGCGCGCGCAGACTGATCGTCGACGAGCACGACGACGTCAACGCGGACAAGAACGGCCGCAAGTTCTTCGAGGTCGACCTCAACGAGGCGACCAACCTGCAGGCCGATCCCGCCTACGACACGTACGCCGAGCGCGGTGCGAGCACGACCGTCGAGGGCCGTACGCAGCCGCTCGGCTGCTTCTTCGACAATGGCTCGGAGAGCGAGCTGTCACACCTGCCGACGCCGGTCAGAGCGGCCCCCAAGTCGGAGTACCTCAACATCGGCTTCCAGAGAGACGGCGGCGTCGAGTTCCTCAACGGCAAGATCGAGGGCATCGCGCTGCTGAACGGGATCCCGGGGATCGCGGTCGTCAACGACAACGACTTCGGCTTCTCGCAGGAGCCGGCCACCAACGTGATCTCCAGCGCCGCGGATCCCTCCTCGCAGCTGCGCATCTACACGACGCGTCCCGCCGTCAGCGGTGACGGCACGACCCTCGGCGGCACCGCGAAGGCCGGCCGCACGCTGACCTGCCTGGCGCCGGCGTTCACCGGCACCGGCACGGTCGAGTACGCCTACACGTGGCTGCGCGACGGCACGCCGATCGCGGCCGCCGACGGCACGCGCTACACGCTCTCGGCCGAGGACGTCGGCGCGAGAATCAGCTGCAGCGTCGTCGGCACGCGCGTCAGCGGTCCGGTCAGAGCCGTCTCGGCCGCTTCGGTCAGCAGCGAGACCGCCGCGGTCGCCGACTTCGACACCGGCGCGACCGGCCCGAGAGGGGAGACCGGCGAGACGGGGCCGAGAGGGGACACCGGCAGCACCGGCCCCAGAGGCGACACGGGCGCCACCGGCGGACCGGGCGCCAAGGGCGACGCCGGCGCCAGGGGCGACACCGGTCCGGCCGGCGCAGCGGGTGTCGCGGGCCCCAAGGGCGACACGGGCGCCGCCGGTCCCGCCGGCCCCAAGGGCGATCGCGGCCCCGCCGGTCCGACGCCGAAGGTCACCTGCACGCTGGTGAAGAAGAAGCGCGCGATCACCGGAGTGCGCTGCGCGGTGAAGGCCACCCGCGCCAGCAAGATCGTCGCCCGCCATGGCAGCCGGACGCTCGCCCGGGCGACGGTGCGCCGCGGCGTGGCGTCGCTGCGCCTCCCTGCCTCGGCGCGGCGCGTCACGTTCGCGGCGCTCGACAGCCACGGCAAGCAGACGGCGACCGTCGCGGTGAAGGTCCGCCGCTAGCGCGACCCGGAATGAAGCGAGCGGAGCCGCCGCACGGGCGATGGCTCCGCGACCCGGCATGAAGCGAGCGGAGCCGCCGCACGGGCGATGGCTCCGCGAGCCGGCCGGATCGGCTTCAGCTTCTCCTTCACGACCCTGACGGCGCATTTCCCGCACGCGGGAGGACGCGTCGCCAAGGTCGAGAAGGTGGTCACGCTCGACTGAGCTACAGCAGCCCGTTGGCCTCCAGGTACGCTCTCGCGACCGCGTCCGGCTGCTGCTTGTCGATCGCGACGGCGGCGTTCATTCTCTGCATCGCCTCCGTCGTCAGCTTCGCGCTGACGGCGTCGAGCGTCTCTCTGAACGCGGGGCCCTCGGCTTCGAGGACTCTCGAGGAGACGACCGGCGTGACGTTCTGGAAGCCGAAGACGTTCTTCGGATCTCTCAGCACGACGTATCTGCCGCCGGTCAGCTGACCGTCCGTCGTGAAGACGTCCGCGACGTCGATCTTTCTGTTGTCGAGCGCGTCGTACTGCAGCCCGATCGTCAGCGGCGAGAACTGCACGTCGGTGATCCCGTACGCTCTCGCCAGGCCCGGCAGGCCCGTCGGGCGTCTGCGGAACTCCGGCGGCGCGCCGAGCTTCAGACCTCTGATCTTCGCCAGGTCGGCGACCGATCTGAGGTTGTTCTCCGCCGCGTAGTCCGGCAGCACGGCGAGCGCGTCGGTGTCGGTGAACGGCGTCAGCGGCAACAGCGTGAAGCCGTTTCTCTCCGCGAACGCCTGGCCGGCGGCGAGCGCCTCATCCGGCGAGCCGAACAGTCTCGTGTCGCCCGCGACGGTCGTGTTGAAGATCCCGATGTACTCGGGGTACATGTCGATCTGGCCGCTTCTGAGCGCTCTGTCGGCGATCTCGGTCGAGCCGATGTTCTCCTTCAGGTCGACTCTGAAGCCTCTCGCCTCCAGCGCCTGCTTGTACAGCTGGCCCAGCACGAACTGCTCGGTGAAGTTCTTCGTGCCGAGCGTCACCGCCGGCTTGCCCTCGCCCGGCAGCGCGCCGGACGTGGTCTCGGTCCCGGCGCCGGTGGAAGTGGCGGCGGTCGTGCTGCTGTCGTCGTCGCTGCCGCAGGCGGCGACTCCGAAGGCCAGCACGAGCGCGGCGACTGCCATCAGCAGTGTGCGCAACGTTCCCTGCTTCACGTTGGGATGTCCTTTCTCTGTTGGCGTACTCACCAGCACGTCCCCTCCTTCCCCCCGACCGCCGGAGACCTCCTCTGTCCTCCGGCGCCCGTCATACGGTCTCCGTCGCCGCCGGCGGACCGACGGCGGAGAGCTCGCGTTCTGCTCGCCCCGCGCGCAACCCGCGCGGGGTCACCGCCCGCTGCAGCGCAGCGAACAGCAGCTCGGCGACCAGTGCCAGCGCCGCGACGCAGATCGCCGCCCCGAGCACGCCCGGGAGGCGGTACGTCGCCTGGTCGACGATGATGTCGCCGAGGCTGTGCGCCCCGGCGAGCGGCGCGAGCGTCGCAGTCGCGATCACATACACGACGGCGGTGCGAACGCCCGCGAAGATCAATGGCAGGGCGAGCGGCAGCTCGACCCGCAGCAGCACCTCGGTCGACGTCATGCCCATCCCGCGCGCGGCCTCGACCGAGTCGGGGTCGACCTGGTCGATCGCGACGTAGGCGTTCGTCAGCATCGGCGGGACCGCCAGCACGACCAGCGCGACCATCACGTTGACGAAGCCGATCCCCAGCAGCGCGACGCCGATCGCGATCAGCGCGAGGCTCGGCAGCGCGCGGCCGATGTTGGAGATGCTGATCGCGACGAACGAGCCGCGGTGCAGGTGGCCCAGCCAGACGCCGATCGGGAGCGCGATCAGCAGCGCGATCCCCATCGAGGCGCCGGTCAGCGCGAGGTGGTCGAGCGTCAGCTCCCACAGCAGCGAGACGTTGTCGCCGATGAACTTGAGCGCGTCGGTGAAGTCGTTCATCGCCGCACCGCCCGCGACCACGGCGACAGCGCCCGCTGCACCAGCACCAGCAGCCCGTCGGCGATCAGCGCGAGCGCCACGCACAGCCCGCCGGCCGCCAGCAGCTCGGTGCTGAAGGTCTGCTGCAGCGCCGTGTAGATCGGGGCACCAAGGCCTTCGTTGACGACGAAGACGGCGATCGTCGCGAGGCTGATGACCGTCACGGTCGCGATCCGCAGGCCCGCGAAGATCGCCGGCAGCGCCAGCGGCAGCTCGACCTTCCACAGCAGCTGCTGCTCGGTCATGCCCATCCCGCGCGCCGCGTCGCGCACCTCCGCCGGCACGCCGGACAGGCCCGCGAGGACGTTGCGGAAGAGGATCAGCAGCGTGTAGGAGACGAGCGCGATCTCGGCCGTCAGGCGCGTCAGGCCGGTGAACGGGACCAGCAGCTGGAACAGCGCCAGCGACGGGATCGTGTAGAGGAAGCCGGTGACGACGACGATCGGGGTCGCCAGCCAGCCGCGGCGGTGCGCGGCGAGCGCCAGCGCGAACGCGATCGCGGAGCCGATCACGACCGCTATCAGCGTCAGCAGGATGTGCTGCAGCAGCGCCGGCTGCAGCGTGTCGGCCCAGTTGTCCTTCACCCAGCCCCAGCAGAAGAGGCCGTCGTTGCGCTCGCAGGAGCTGCCTCTGCCGAAGTCGGGGATCACCGGTGCGGACTGCGCGAAGAGAGCGCCGTCCATGATCACTCCGGCGGGCGCAGCGAGTTGCTGATCAGCTCGAGCGAGACGAGGCCAGCCAGCCTGCCGTCGGCCTCGACGACGACGAGCGGCCGGTTGCGGTCGGCGACGACGAGCGACAGCGCGTCGTGCAGGGAGGTGTCGCGGCCGGCGATCGCGGCGAGCGGCTCGGCGTCCTCGGCCGCGACCGGCAGCCCGTTGAGGCGCTCTATCGGCAGGCGCCCGATCGGCTGCTCGGCGCTGTCCAACACGACCAGCTCGTTTGCGCCGTGCTGCTGCGCGATCCGGCGCGCCTCCTCCGCCGGGGTGCCGATGTGCGCGACGTTGGCGTCGGCCAGTTCGACGTCGGCGAGTCTGCTGAGCGTCAGTCGCTTGAGGCCGCGGTCGGCGCCGACGAACTTCGCGACGAAGTCGTCGGCCGGCGCGGCGAGCAGCTCGTCGGGCGTGGCGAACTGCGCCAGGTGGCCCCCCTCGCGCAGGATCGCGATCCGGTCGCCCATCTTGATCGCCTCGTCGATGTCGTGCGTGACGAAGACGATCGTCTTTCTGATCTGGCTCTGCAGCCGCAGGAACTCGTTCTGCAGTCTCGCGCGGTTGATCGGGTCGATCGCGCCGAACGGTTCGTCCATCAGCATCAGCGGCGGGTCGGCGGCGAGCGCGCGGGCGACGCCGACGCGCTGGCGCTGGCCGCCCGACAGCTGTCCGGGGTAGCGTGCGCCGAGGTCCGGGTCGAGGCCGATCAGCTCCATCAGCTCGGCGACGCGGCGCTCGGTGCGGTGCTTGTCCCAGCCGAGCAGCTTCGGCACCGTCGCGACGTTCTGCGCGATCGTCAGGTGCGGGAAGAGGCCGATCTGCTGGATCACGTAGCCGATCTCGCGGCGCAGATCCGAGCCCTTGCGGGTCGTGATGCTCTTGCCGTCGAGCAGGATCTCGCCGGAGGTCATGTCGATCATCCGGTTGACGAGCCGCATCGCGGTCGTCTTGCCGCAGCCGGACGGCCCGACGAGGACGCAGATCTCGCCCGCCGGGACGGCGAAGGAGAGGTCCTCGATCGCAGGTCTGTCAGCGCCGGGGTAGCGTTTGCCGACGCTACGGAACTCCAGCGGAGCAGCGCTCGGGTAGGCCGTCGGCCCCTCGTTCTGGGCGGTGTCTTCGCTGTTCACAGAGCAGTTCCCTGTGGAGGGAGTGGTCCAGTCTAGCCATCGCCCGGACACAGTTCGGCAGGCGAGCGGCGACATGCCAACGACCGTCCGACCCGACCGCAATCCTTGAAAGCGCTAAAGCATTCGCGTTGGCTGCCGATTGGAGTTGCAGCGCGTCCGTCCCCGTTGCCCCGAAGGAAACCGTCTGCATGTCGCAGCGCCGTGCCCGTCTCGCCCGTCGCTCAGCGCTCGCCGCCGCGCTCGCGACAGCCGCCACGGCGGTGCTCCTGCCTGCCGGTGCGAACGCGCTGGGCCCGTCGCAGCAGCGCACGGGGCAGGCGCCCTATGACGTGCGCGCGGCCGTCGCGGTCGACGATCCGAGCGCGCCGGGCGGCGCCGTCGACGCGCTCGCGCGGCAGCTGGGACCGCAGGGCGTCGTCTCGATCGACCCCGTCAACGGCACCCCGCGCCAGCTGCTGCGCACCGACGGCGCACTGACCGGCCGCTCCGCGAGCAGCGCGGAGACCGTCGCGCTCGACTACGTCCGGGCGCATTCCGGTGTCTTCGGACTGACCGGCGGCGAGCTGTCGGCGCTCGGCACGCCGCGCACGACCGTCACGCCCGCCGGCGTGCGCCACATGCGCTGGACGCAGCGCTACCGCGACATTCCGGTGCTCGGCGCCGGGCTGCGCGCCGCGGTCGCGCGCGACGGCCGGCTGATCGCGCTCGGCGGCGCGCCGCTGCCCGACACGGCGGTCGCGAGCACGACGCCGCGGCTGTCGGGCGACCAGGCGCTGGCGCGCGTGCGCCGCGACGCCGGCGCGCCGGCCGGACAGCCGGGCGCGGGCACAGACGCCGGCGCGCCACCGGCTCCGAAGCTCGTGATCTTCGCCGCCCACGACGGTCCGCGGCTGGCCTGGCACGTGCGCGTCGACGCCGACAGCACGCACCGCTACTCCTACGTGCTCGACGCCGACAGCGGCGCGATCCTGAAGCGCTCCAACCTCGTCCGCTTCGCCGACAGCGGCGCCGCGGGCGGCGCCGACGGCGGCGGCGCGTGGGCCTTCGCGCCCAGCGACGAGACGCTGCCGAATCCGCGCCTGGGCACCACCGGCAGAAACGGCGAGCCCGCCTGGAGGCAGGTGCAACGGCGCTTCCCGCAGGGCTGGATCACGTCCGGCGGAACGCGGCTGAAGGGGCTCAACGCGCACGTCTACTCCGACGTCGACGACAACGACGCCGCGGGGCTCTCCGAGGAGATCCCGAGCAACGACGTCGATGCCGGCGTGCCGGTCTGGGACTACCCGTTCAACGTCGTCTCGCCGGGCTGGTCGTTCTGCAGCGCGACCTACCCGTGCTCGTGGAGAGACCTCTCCGACCAGACCGGCATCGGCGGCTGGAACGTCAACCGCGCGCAGAACGCGGTCCAGGTCTTCTGGTTCCTCAACCGCTACAAGCAGCACCTCGCCGAGGACCCGATCGGCTTCGACAGAGGCTCCGGCAACTTCTTCGGCGACGACTACGTGATCGCCAACACCGACGACGGCGCCGACAAGACCTACGTCGACGGCGAGGACTTCGTCCACGAGCACCACCCGGACAACGACCATCTCAACAACGCGAACATGTTCACGCCGCCCGACGGCGAGTCCCCGCGGATGCAGATGTACCTGTTCATGCCGGGCGCCGACCCGTCGACCGATCCGACCGTCGACGCCAACGGCGGCGACGACGCCTCGATCGTCTACCACGAGTACACGCACGGGCTCTCCAGCCGCCTCATCACCGACGACGACGGCGAGCAGGCGCTCAACGCGCCGCAGGCCGGCGCGATGGGGGAGGGGTTCAGCGACTTCTACGCGATGGACTTCCTCACCGCCGAGGGCGACCAGGTCGACAGAGCCGCCGACGGCGACGTGCTGCTCGGGAGCTACATCTCGCAGGGGCAGACCGGCTCGCTGCGCGAGGCCGCGCTCGACTGCCCGGTCGACAGCAGCGCCCCGGAGTGCGCCGGCGGCGGCTTCACCTACGCCGACTACGGCAGGGTGATCGCCGACTACGGCCCGGAGGTCCATGCCGACGGCGAGATCTGGGCGCAGACGCTGTGGGACCTGCGCGGCGCGCTGATCAGAGCGGGGATCGAGGACGCGCTCAGCGCCGGCGGCACCGAGCAGGACGGGATCGACCAGGGCGAGTACACGACGCGGCTGCTGGTGACCGAGGGGATGCGGCTGGCGCCGCCGGAGCCGTCGTTCCTCGACATGCGCGACGCGATCCTGGCCGCGAACGCCGCCGACCTGGTCGCCGACCCGGACGCGCGAGAGTTCCACCGCCAGCTGATCTGGGACGTCTTCGCCGCGCGCGGGATGGGCTACTTCGCCGCGACGCTCAACGCCGACGACCCGGCCCCGACCGCCGACTTCCACCTGCCGCCGCCCTCCGGCACGCCGACCGCGGCGCTGCGCGGGACCGTCACCGACGCCGACACCGGGGTGCCGATCGCGGGCGCGGTCGTGCGGCTGCCGAGCGTCCCGGGCGCCGACGGCCCCAGCGACGAGACCGACGCCGACGGCGCCTACGAGATCGGGGACGCGCTCGCCGGGATCGAGTACCCGCGCCTGCTGGTGCAGCGCAACGGCTACGCGACGACCAAGCAGGCGGACGTGACCGTCGCGCCTGACGGCTCCAGCGTGCTGGACCTCAGACTGCGCCGCAACTGGGCGTCGCGCTCGGGCCTGGCGACGGTGCAGAGCTTCAGCGGCCCGGACCTGACCGCGCTCGGCTGCGGGCCCGAGGACGCGATCGACGGCACCAGCGCCTACGGCTGGGGCAGCTACCAGCCCGGCTACGACGGCTCGTTGCACGCGGGCCTGCCGCCCGCGGACAGATCGCCGCGCGAGCTGGTGCTGAGACTGCCGGCCGCGGTCGACGTGAGCAGCTTCGAGGTCGACCCCGGCGCGATCTGCGGCGACGACGACAGCGCGTCGCTGGGCGGCTACCAGCTGCACACCTCGACCGACGGGTCGAACTGGAGACTGGCCGCGACGGGCACCTTCACGCGCGCGCACAACCACTACCTCACCGTGCTCCCGCCGTATGCCGGCACGACCGCCGGCGTGCGCTACGTGCGGATGACGATGCTGAGCCCGCAGGGCGGCGTCGGCTCGTCGGAGAACTGGTTCATGGACATGGCCGAGCTGGCCGTCTATGGGCCGCCGACGAGAGCCGTCGACCCGCCCGACCCGCCCGATCCGCCGGACCCGGGCGATCCGTCAGATCCCGGCGACCCGTCGGACCCGGGCCCTCCGTCGGACCCCGGCACCCCGCCGCCCGGCGGCGACCAGACGCCGCGCGACCCCGGCACGGTCACGCCACCGCCGTCGAGACCGGCGCCGGAGCAGAGAGGGCCCGTCGCCGTCGACGCCGATCCGAAGCTGTCGAAGGTCGCCGTGCCGCTGCCCAGGCGCCGCAGCCTCAGAACGGTGCTGAGCAAGGCGGGCATCCCGCTGCGGCTGCGCTCCGACGAGCGCGTGAGAGTGATCGCGACGATCACGCTGCCGGCGGCGACCGCGCGCAGGCTGAGAATGGCGAAGCAGCGCAAGGGCACGGTCGCGATCGGGCGGCTCTCCAACGCGCGCGTCGCCGCCAACCGCACGACGACGCTGCGCGTGAGGTTGCCGCGCAACACGCGCATCTGGCTCGATCGCGCGCAGCTGCGGACGCTGACGTTCGGCGTCGCGATCCTCGCGACCGACGCCGGCGGCAACATCACCGCGAAGACGGTGACGGCGACGGCGAGACGCTGAGCGGGCGCGGGCGGACCTCGAGTCTCGCGGCGCGAGATGGAGGTTCGTCACCGCCGGCAGCTCCTTCTCCTGCCCGCTCCCGAAGGTCCCCAGAGCGGTCGCCAGAGACCTCGGGAATCGGCTTGCCGGCAGACCGGCCGAGTGCTTTGATCGGCCGATGCTGCTGGAGGAACTGCGCACCCTGATCGCCCGCCATGCGCAACACGGCTGGCGGACCGCGATCGAGGGGGTGCTCGTCTCGTCGGTGTCGCGGCCGACGGCGCCCGAGGCGTCGACGACCGGCCTCGTGATGGCGTTGATCGCCCAGGGCGCGAAGCGCCTCGCGCTCGGCGACCGCGTCCACGAGTACCGCGCAGGCCAGTACCTGGTGGCGTCCGTCGACCTGCCGATCACCGGCCACTTCAGCGAGGCGAGCCCGTCCGAGCCGGCGCTCGGGTTCGGCCTGATCCTGAGACCGTCCACGATCGCGTCGCTGCTGTTGGAGGCGGGGGAGGGGGACGGAGCGGGCGCGCTCGGCGGTCGCCTCACGTCGGATGCGGCGGTCGGCGGCGAGGCGATCCGGCGCGCCCGGCGCCCCGTGGCGCCGCCCGGTCTCACCGTCAGCGACGCGTCCCCGGAGCTGCTCGACGCGGTCGTGCGGCTGCTGCGGCTGCTCGACCGGCCGGCCGACCTGCCGATCCTCGCGCCGCTGGCCGAACGCGAGATCCTGTGGCGACTGATGACCGGCGAGCAGGGCGCGACGGTCCGGCAGCTCGGCCTCACCGACAGCAGCCTCTCGCACGTCAGCCGCGCGATCGGCTGGATCCGCGATCATCACGCGGAGTCGTTTCGCGTCGAGGACCTGGCGCGCCAGGCCGGCATGAGCGTCTCCGCCTTCCATCGCAACTTCCGGGCGATCACGGCGATGAGCCCGATCCAGTTCCAGAAGCGGATCCGCCTGCAGGAAGCGCGCCTGCAGTTGATCGCCAACCCCGACGACGTCGCCGGCGCCGGCTACGCGGTCGGGTACGACAGCGCGTCGCAGTTCAGCCGCGAGTACCGCCGCCAGTTCGGCGCGCCGCCGGGCCGCGACGTCTCGCGCCTGCGCGCGCAGGCGGCGCCGCGGGCGCTCCAGTTGCTGCCCTGAGACCGGTCGTGCGGCCGCCCGGCGGCTGGCTGCACGCCCGTGGTTTCCCTGATGCGGATGGCCGTCGGGCGATCCTACGATCGCGTGATGCTCCGATCTCTGCTCGTCCTGATGGTGCTCGTCGGCTCGCTCGTCGTCGCACCGAACGCCTCGGCCGTCATCACGCTCACGTACAGCGGCACGACGATCGGGATCCAGGGCACGGGGGACAACATCACCTACGTCGCCTTCGACAGCTTCGACGGCACGGTCACGGTCCGCAACTCGAGCGGCGTCGTGAACGCGAGCAGCTGCACCGAGGAGTACGTCCCCGCGCTCGGCTCGACCTACTTCCACTGCCCGGGCGCGGCCACGGCCCTGCAAGCCAACTACCAGGGCGGCGCCGACAGACTCATGCTGGAGAACGTCTGCATGCCGTCGATCACCGCGAGCCTCGGCGACGGCCCCGGCAACTTCTCGCGACCGGACGGCTGCCCGGCCGACCAGCTCGCGACCGTGACCGGCGGCAGCGCTTCGGACATGTTCATAGGCGGTCCCGGTCCGGACCACTTCGACGGCGGCGGGGGCGACGACCAGCTGCGCGGCGACGGCGGCGACGACGTGCTGCAGGGCGGCCCTGGCAACGACCAGCTCTGGGGCCAGGACGGCAACGACCAGCTCCTGGGCGGCGACGGCGACGACAGATTCCGCGGCGATGCCGGCAACGACCTGCAGGACGGCGGCGCCGGCAACGATTCGTTCGGCGGCGACGACGCGGACCCCGGCGCCGACGACATCCGCGGCGGACCAGGCTTCGACGAGCTGCAGATGTTCAGCCACGCGGGCGGGGTCGCGATCGTGCTCGACGACGTCGCCAACGACGGCACGCCGGGCGAGGGCGACAACTACCACTCCGACCTCGAGAAGATCACGGCTACGCCGGGCAACGACACGTACGTCGGCACGCCCGGCAACGACGTCTTCGACGGCGCCGGGGGAGACGACGTCGCCCGCGGCGGCGGGGGCAACGACGAGCTGACCGGCAGCTCCGGCGCCGACCAGCTGTTCGGCGAGGCCGGCAACGACACGCTCTACGGCGGCGACGGCGACGACCGCGTCGACGGCGGACCGGGCCTCGACAGCCTCTACGGCGACTACAGCTCCTGCTCCGCCTACGGCTGCTCCGCCGGCAACGACCAGCTGTTCGCGCGCGACGGCGAGGGCGACGCGGTCAACTGCGGCTCCGGCGCCGACAGCGCCCAGGTCGACGCGATCGACACGGTCGCGCAGGACGGCTTCCAGGCGTGCGAGTCGGTCGATCGGGCCGCCGCGCCGGCGCCGGTGCCGCCCGCGCCGCAGCCGCCCGTGGTCGGCCCGAGACCGAGAAGAAGAGCGGCCGGCCCGCCGCCGGCGCTCAGCAGCGCGAGCGTGAGAGCCGGCAGACGGCGCTTCACGCTCACGTTCGCCCTGCGCCGCGCGACGACGATCACGATCACCGTCACCCGCAGAGGAGCGCGCAGACCGCTCGGCAAGGTCACGCTGAGAGGCAGAAGAGGCAGAAGCACCCGCACGATCGCGAGACTCGGCCGCCGCACCCTCAGCCCCGGCCGCTACCGCGTCGTCGTGAGAGCCGGCGCGAAGTCGCAGACGTTCGCGGTGCAGGTGCGCTGACGGGCGGGCTGGTCGCGACGTTCGGCTTTCGGCTCTACCACGGCATCCGCCTGATGAGACGATGCCGGCATGCGCCTGATCAGCGACGACGAACGCCGCGCCCGCCTCGGCGTCCGCCACGCGCTCGCCGCCCCGACTGCGTCTGTGGAGGAAGCGGTCGCGGCCGTCGTCTGTCTGCATGCGACGGAGCCGGCGAACGTGCACCTGTCGGCGTTCGCCCGCAGCGGCGCGGCGCGCGAGCAGATCGATCGTGCGCTCTACGAGGACCGCACGGTCGTGCGGCAGCTCGCGATGCGCCGGACCGTCTTCGCCTTCCCGCGCGACCTCCTCCCGGCGGCGCGCGGGAGCGCGTCGGCGCGGGTGGCCGCGCAGCTCGCCGCCCGGCTGGCGAAGGAGGTGCGGGCGAACGGGCTCGCGGAGGACGGGGAGGCGTGGGTGCGAGACGCGTGCGCGGCCGTCCTCGCAGAGGTGCGAGACCAGCCCGCGACGACGGCGCAGCTGCGCGCGGCGATCCCGGCGCTCGACCTGCGCCTGGTGACGGCGCCGGGCAGAAGATGGGGCGGGGAGGTCCCGATCGCGCCGCGCGTGCTGGCGACGCTGGCCGCCGGCGGGGCGATCGTGCGCGGGCGCAACGATGCGGGCTGGAAGGTCTCGCGACCGTTCTGGACCGCGACCGAGGAGTGGCTCGGCGCGCCCCTCGCGATGCTCGACGAGCGGGCGGGCTACGCGGAGCTGGTCGCGCGCTGGCTCGCGCGCTTCGGTCCCGGCACCGAGGCCGACGTCGTCTGGTGGCTCGGCGCGACGAAGGGCGCGGTGCGGCGTGCGCTGGCCGACGTCGGCGCCGTCGCGGTGCAGCTCGCCGACGGCAGCCCGGCGTGGCTGCACCCGCTCGACACGGAGGAGGTCGTCGCGCCCGCGCCGTGGGCCGCGCTGCTGCCCGCGCTGGACCCGACGACGATGGGCTGGAAGGCGCGCGGCTTCTACCTCGGCGAGCACGCCGCGCGGATCGTCGACCGCAACGGCAACGCCGGCCCGACGGCGTGGTGGGACGGCCGGATCGTCGGCGGCTGGACCCAGACCGACGACGGCGCCGTGGTCGTCGTCCCCGCCGAGCCGATCCCAGCGGCCGCCGAGCAGGCGCTGGCGGCAGCCGCCGAGCGCCTCACCGACTGGCTGGCCGGCGACGTGGTGCGCACGATCTACCAGTCGCCGCTCGTGCGGGCGCTGGACGCACGCGGCGGTGGGGACGCGGGTCTCACGACGGCTCGCTGACGACCGCTCTCCCCGTTGCCGCCCACGCCCGCTGCCGCTCGCGCGGGCGCCCGATCACGACGTTGGTGCCGTCGTCGAGGATCGGCCGCTGCAGCAGCGCCGGATGCTCGACGAGGATCGCAACGACCTCGTCCAGCCCCAGCCCGTCGGCCGCGAGCCCAAGGTCTCTGTACCTCTTGTCGCGCCGGATCAGCGCGTCGGCCGGATCGCCCTGCAGCCGCTCGGCGAGCGATCGCACCTCGGCCTCGGACAACCGCTCGGCGACGAGCAGGTACTTGCGCACGGTCACGTCGTAACCGGCGTCGGTGAGCGCATCCAGCGCGTTCACCGAGGTAGGGCAGTGGGGGTTGTGCATGAGTGTCAGGGTCACGTCGGTGATCCTAGGAGGACCAGGCGAGCTGCGGCGTCATGCGCTTGGAGCGACGGGCGCGGTCGCGCCTGATCAGCCGAGACCGACGGCGCCGCGTCTCAGCTGCGCGAGATCGTGATTCTCTCGATGACGATCGGGGAGACCGGCGCCGAGCCCTGCGGGTCGCCGGTCTCCAGCGGCTGGTCGTTGATCGCGTCGACGACGTCGATGCCGGCGGTGACCTGGCCGAGGAGGGCGTATTGCGGGGGGAGCTTGGCGTCTTCGCCGGTGACGATGAAGAACTGGCTGCCGGAGGTGCCGTCGGGGTCGGTGGCGGTCTTGGCCATCGCGACGGTGCCGTGGAGGTATCTCGTGCCTCTCGGCGGGGCTTCGGCGATCGTGTAGCCGGGGCCGCCGATGCCGTTGCCGAGCGGGTCGCCGCCCTGGATCACGAAGTCTCTCGCGATGCGGTGGAAGTCGAGGCCGTTGTAGAAGCCGGCGCGGGCGAGGGTCGCGAACGAGCCGGTCGTCCTGGGGGAGTCTCTCGCGTCGAGCGTGATCTCGAACGTGCCGCAGTTGGTCACCACCGTCGCGGTCCATCTGACCTGGGCCGACAGCAGCGCGGTCGACTTGCGGCGTCTCGGCTCTCCGCGCGGCTCCGGTGCCGGGACTCTGCGGCATGCCACCGGGACCGTCTCGGTCGTCGTCGAGGAGCCGGATCCGCAACCTCCGAGCACGACTGCGAGCGCGGTTGCGAGGGCCAGGAGGGAGGGCGGGAGGAGGTGGCGCACGGCGGGGAAGGATAATGAGGTACGCGTGACCCAGACTGTCCCGACCCTGACCCCGCTCGTGCGGGCCTACGACTACCTGCTGCTCGACCTCGACGGCTGCGTGTGGGTCGGCGGCACGCCGACGCGCGACGCCCCCCGCGCGCTGGAGGCCCTGCGCTCCGGCGGCAAGCGGATCGCGTTCGTCACCAACGACACGCGCATGAGCGCCGAGGAGTACGTCCGCAAGCTGTGGGCGCTCGGCTTCCGCGCCTCGCTGGAGGAGGTCGTGACCGTCGGCGGCGCCCTGCAGCACCACCTCTCCGACCGCCACGGCGCTCGCCGCGCCAGCGCCTACGTGATCGGCACGCCCGCGATCTTCCGCCACGTCTCCGACGCCGGACTGCGCGTCGTCAACGGCATGCCGGAGGCGCCGCATGCCGAGGTCGTCGTCGCCGCCGGGCACGACGCGCTCACGTTCGAGGAGCTGAAGATCGCGACGCAGGCGCTGCTCGGCGGCGCGGACTTCGTCGCCGCCGGCCGCGACCGCACGTTCCCGATGCCCGACGGGATGTGGCCCGGCACCGGCGCGCTCGTCGCCGCGCTGGAGTACGCCTCCGGCCGCACCGCCAGCTCCGTCGGCAAGCCGCAGCCGGAGATCTTCCTGACCGCGCTGGACCGGCTCGGACCGGGCAGAGCGCTCGTCGTCGGCGATCGCCTCGACGTCGACCTCGCCGGCGCCCACGCCGCCGGCCTCGACGGCGCGATCGTCCTCAGCGGCGCGACGACGCGCGCGGAGGCGGAGGCGGCCGGAGCCGCAAGCGCGCCGGGCGAGCGCGGCGGAACGCCCGCCCGTCCCCCCGAGCAGCCCCCGCGCCCCGTCGCGATCGCCCACGATCTCGCCGAGCTGATCCTCGGCGAGCCGCCGCCCGTGGCAGCGCCTCCGCAGGCGCCACCCGACCCGCCGGAGCTGCCGCCGGCCGGGTGGGGCCGGGCGGCTGGGTAGGGTTCTGCGGCGAATGGACCGCAACGTCGCCCTGATCGTCAACCCCGCCGCCGGCGGGGGCCGAATGCTGCGCCTGCTGCCAGGCGTCGAGAGATGGCTGCGCGTGCACGACGTCGGCTACCACGTCGAGCGCACGACGGACATCGAGCACGCGCGGGAGCTGGCGCGCGCCGCCGCGCAAGCCGGCGAGGTCGCATGCGCGTTCGGCGGCGACGGGATCGTCGGCGCGGTCGCGGGGGCGCTCGTCGGCACCGACGGACTGCTGGCGGTCCTGCCCGGCGGGCGCGGCAACGACTTCGCGCGCGCGGCCGGGATCCCCAAGTCCCCGGTCGCCGCGTGCGCCGTCTTCGAGCGCTCGCACGAGCGCCGCATCGACCTCGGCGAGGTCGACGGCAGACGCTTCGCCGGGATCGCCAGCTGCGGCTTCGACTCCGACGCCAACCGGATCGCCAACGCGACGAGGGTCCCCGGCGAGGCCGCCTACGCGTACGCCGCCGTGCGCGCGCTGATCGGCTGGAGACCGGCCAACTTCGTCGTCACGGTCGACGGCGAGCAGAAGGCGTTCTGCGGCTACTCGGTCGCCGCCGCGAACGGACCCGCCTACGGTGGAGGGATGTTCATCGCCCCCGGCGCGCAGCTCGACGACGGCCAGCTCGACGTCGTCACGATCACCGGCGTCTCGAAGGTGCGCTTCGTGACGCAGCTGCCGAAGGTCTTCAGAGGCACCCACGTCCGCAACCCCGAGGTCGACGTGCGGCGCGGGCGCGAGGTCGAGATCACCGCCGACCGCCCGTTCACGCTGTACGCCGACGGCGACCCGATCGCCGAGCTGCCGGCGACGGTCCGCACGCTGCCGGGCGCCGTTCGCATGCTCGTCCCCTGATGGCGTCGCGCACGCTCGGCCCGAAGCTCCTGATCGCCCGCACCGTGGGCGCGCTCGCGCGCCGCGCCGGCCGCGGCGGCGGCACCAGCCTGCCCGGCAAGGTGCTGATGAAGCTGGAGCCGCACGCGATCGGGGCGCTCGCGAGGCGGCTGCCGCAGGGCTCGATCGCGATCTCCGCGACCAACGGCAAGACGACCACGGCCGCGATGGTCGCCTCGATCCTGGAGCGCAGGGGCACGCGCCTCGTCCACAACCGCGCCGGCGCGAACATGGCCGGCGGGATCGCCTCGACGCTGATGGGCGCCGCGCGCGGAAAGGGGATCGACGGCCAGCTCGGCCTGTTCGAGGTCGACGAGTTCTGGCTCGGCCAGCTCGTCTCGGAGCTGCGCCCGCGCAAGCTGCTGCTCGGCAACCTCTTCCGCGACCAGCTCGACCGCTACGGCGAGCTGGAGACGATCGCCGACCGCTGGGCGGAGATCGTCGCCGTGCACGGCCGCACGACCGAGCTGGTGCTGAACGCCGACGACCCGCTCGTCGCCGACCTCGGCCGCCAGCAGCCGCGCGTCATATATTTCGGCGTCGAGGACGACTCGCTGGCGCTCGCGCAGATGCAGCACGCGTCGGACTCCAAGCACTGCCGCAGATGCGGGCACGCCTACGAGTACGACGCGGTCTACCTCGGCCACCTCGGGCGCTACCACTGCCCGCAGTGCGGCCAGCGCCGGCCCGACCCGGGCGTGATCGCCTCGCAGGTGACGCTGCGCGGCACGCGCGGCGCGCACTTCACGCTCACGACGCCAGCCGGCGTCGTCGAGGTCGAGTTGCCGCTGCCGGGCCTCTACAACGTCTACAACGCGCTCGCCGCCGCGGCGCTCGCGCACTCGCTCGGCGTCCCGCTGCCGGAGATCGTCGCCGGGCTGGAGCACGTCGCGGCCGCGTTCGGCCGCGCGGAGACGATCAGACTCGACGGGCGCGAGATGTCGATCCTGCTGATCAAGAACCCGGCCGGTGCGAACGAGGTGCTGCGCACGCTCGCGCTCGAACCGGAGCAGGTCGACCTGCTCGCCGTGCTGAACGACAACGTCGCCGACGGGCGCGACATCTCGTGGGTGTGGGACGCCGACTTCGAGCTGCTCGCCGGCCGCCTGCGCCGCGTCACCTGCTCCGGCACGCGCGCCGCCGAACTGGCGCTGCGGCTGAAGTACGCCGGCGTCGCGCCCGAGCGGATCGTCGTCGTGCCGGGGCTGGAGGCGGCGCTCGACGAGGCCCGCCTCGACGGCGACGGCACGCTCTTCGCGCTGCCGACCTACACGGCCCTGCTTTCCTTGAAGGACCTGCTGTCGCAGCGCGGCCTGGCGCCGGAGTACTGGCGGTAGCCGATGCATGAACCGAACCCCGCAGCCGCCGCACGCGAAGGAGGCGACGACGACGCGATGCGCGAAGTGATCTGGCACGACCTCGAATGCGGCGCCTACGACGCCGACCTGCCGCTGTGGCGCGCTCTGGCCGCTGCCGAGGGCGGGCCGGTGCTCGACCTCGGCGCCGGCACCGGCCGCGTCGCGCTGGATCTCGCGGCGGCCGGCTTCGAGGTCGTCGCGCTCGACCGCGAGCAGGTCTTCCTCGACGCGCTCGACGCGCGCGCCGAGATCGCCGGGGTGGGGGAGCGGATCGAGACCGTCGCCGGCGACGCGCGCACGTTCGAGCTGGGTGAGCGCCGCTTCCCGCTGATCCTCGCGCCGATGCAGACCGTGCAGCTGTTCGGTGGGCCCGACGGCCGCGGCGCGTTCCTGCGCAGCGTCAGACGGCATCTGGCGCCCGGCGGCCTGATGGCGGCCGCGCTCGCGGACGCGCTCGAAGGCTTCGACGCCGAGCACACCGAGCCGCCGCTGCCGGACATCGTCGAGCTGGACGGCTGGGTCTACGTCAGCCAGCCGCTCGCGGTGCGGCCGGGCGACGACGGGACCGCGATCGAGCGGATTCGCCAGTGGGTCTCGCCCGACGGCAGACGCGAGGCCGAGGGCGACACGATCGTGCTCGACGTCCTCACCGCCGACCAGCTCACGGCCGAGGGCGTCGCCGCCGGCCTGCGCGACGCCGGCCGCACGAGTGTCGAGCAGACGGAGGAGCACGTCGGCTCCGAGGTGGTGTTGTTGCGTGGGTGAGCAGCCGCAGACGCCGCCGCGCACCGCCGTCGCTGCCGCGCGCGGCCGTGACACCCTGCGCGTCTGCGCGCTCTATCCGGAGCTGATGAACATCTACGCCGACCGCGGCAACCTGCTGCTGCTGCAGCGCCGCTGCGAGTGGCGCGGGATCGGGTTCGAGCTGTCGGCGAGCGACCTCGGCGAGCCGCTGGACCCGGACGCGGCCGACCTCTTCTACATCGGCGGCGGCCAGGATCGCGACCAGGCGCTGTGCGCGCTCGACCTCGCCGAGGTCAAGCGCGAGGGGATCCACGCGGCCGCCGCGCGCGGTGCGGCGCTGCTGGCCGTCTGCGGCGGCTACCAGCTGCTCGGCCACTCGTACGAGATGGGCGATCAGACGCTGCCCGGGGTCGGCCTGGTCGACCTCACGACCGTCCGCAGCGACGGCCCGCGGCTGATCGGCAACGTCGCGATCGAGGTCGACCTCGGCGAGGGGCCGAGAGTGCTCGCCGGCTTCGAGAACCACGGCGGCCGCACGCGCCTGGGCGCGGGCGAGACCCCGCTCGGCAGGGTGCTGAAGGGCCACGGCAACGACGGCGAGAGCGGCGTCGAGGGCGTCCGCCGCGACAACGTGATCGGCACCTACCTGCACGGCCCGCTGCTGCCGAAGAACGCCTGGCTGGCCGACTGGCTGATCGCCAGAGCGCTCGGCCGCAGCGAGCCGCTCCCGGCGCTGGACGATGCGCTGGAGAACGCCGCGCACGTCGAGGCGCGGCGGGCGGCCGGGGCCTAGTGTCGTCAGAACAACCCGTCCTGCTCGCCCGTCGGCGCCGCGTGCGCGGCGTTGACCGCCTCCGCGAACGCCTTCAGGTCCTCAGGCGCGGGGTCGGCGAGGCAGTCGGGCCCGTCGTATCTGGCGTTGTTGACCGCTCTTGAGACCGGGCGGAAGTGAGTCTCTGCCGGCGGGAGCGGGTGCAGCAGCGCCCGCAGGCGCTCGGGCGTCGACTCGGGGTCGAGCCAGACCTCCTCGTCGGCGGCTTCGAGCATCACCGGCATCCGCGGGTGGATGCCGTGGATCTTCTCGTTCGCCTCCGTCGTGACGATCGTGCAGGTGCGCAGCCAGGCCGCGTCCTCGTCCTCGATCGCGGGGTCCTTCCAGCCGGTCCACAGTCCCGCGAACGCGAACGGCGCGCCGTCCTCGCGCGTGATGTGGAACGGCTGCTTCAACGACGACGCTCTGCCACGTCTGCGCCCGCCGGGCGCCACGGGCGTCGTCACGACTTCTCTCTGCCACTCGTAGAAGCCGTCGGCGACGATCAGGCAGCGGCGTCTGGCGAACGAGGTGCGGAAGGCCGGCTTCTCGGCGACCGTCTCAGCTCTCGCGTTGATCAGCCGGTAGCCGATCGAGGGATCTCTCGCCCACGGCGGCACGAGCCCCCATCTCAGCAGCCGGCCCGTCGCCACGCCCTCGCGCACCCCGACCGTCACGACCTGGTCGCCGGGCGCGACGTTGAAGCGCTGCTCGATCTCGACGGACTCGCCCAGGGGAAAGCGATGGCGCAGCTCGTCCGCCGTCGTCGTGGCCAACGTGAAGCGTCCGCACACGGTGCGAGCGCCTCCTGCCTAGCGAGCCGCGGCTCTGGCTCGTGCCCGCGTCTGCCGGCGTCTGCCCAGCAGCGCCATGATCCCGAGCACCGCGACGATCACGATGATCCCGAGCAGCAGCCCGCCGAGCGTGCCGACGCCGCCGAACGGCAGCGCGATCAGCTTGGCGATGCCGAAGCCGAGCGCCAGCAGCACGATCACGATGCCGAGCACGATCGCGATGCCGCGCGCGCGGATCAGCAGCGAGGCGCCCGGCGGCGGCGCGAGCAGGCCCATGAACTGCAGGATCAGCAGCTGGCGGTTGCTCGGCGGTCTCTGGCCGAGTCTCGTGATCGCCTGCTTGAGGTCGCCGGCACGGCGCTCGGCGAGCGCGATCGAGGCCTCCGCCATGCGGCGCAGCTGGATCCGCTCCTGCGGCCGCGCGGCGGCTATCGCTCTGGAGTAGTAGGCGCGCGTCGCCTTCGCGTCGTAGCGCTCCGCGGCGCGCGCACCGAGGATCGCCATCGCGGCGGCCTTGAATCTCGTCTCGGACTCGAGCTGCTCGTCGGTGCGCGTCTCGAGCTGTTGCATCGCGGCAAGGGAGCCGCGCTGCTCCATGCGCATCGGACGCTGCTTCTGCTGCTTCGCCATAGGACGAAGAGTCTAGTGCGCTACGGCGCTTCTGCGCCGCCGGACGGATCCGACAGGATCGGCGCCGGCTGCGGCACGGGCGGTGCCGGCTCGGGCGTCTTTCTCGGCTTCGTCAGCGGCGGCGCGGTGCTGGCCGCCTTCGACCCGGGCGGCTGCACGTAGACGCGCTGGTCCTGCAGGTAGCCGCCGCCGATGTCGGCGCGCGCCGGCGGCGTGCGGTAGACGTCGAGGTGTCTGCCGATGATCGCGCCGCCTATGTCGTCGGCGCTGAACCAGCCGCCGCCGGCGCTGGAGCGGTACGCGGCGATGTAGACCTTGCTGCCGAGCGGGATCAGGTCCGGGTCGACCGCGACGGAGCGGTAGTAGCTCAGCTCACGCGACGGTCCCTCGCCGAACGTGACGCCCGGCAGCGGCCTGTACTTGACGCCGACGCCGTTGGACCAGCCGCCGCCGTCGAGCGGGAAGGTGACGTACTTCGACTTCGACAGCCAGTAGGCGCCGGCACGCCAGAAGGGCGAGCCGCCCGCCCAGCCCTTGTGGCCGGGCGTGCTCGACTTGCCGCGATCGGTCACCCAGCCGCCGGAGCCGAGCCCGGCGATGTGGTAGCGATTGCCGTCGAGTCCGATCCCGTCGCCCTCCATCGACATCCCGGTCGCGGAGTAGAGCCAGTCGACGCGCGACTTGCGCGCGAGCCCGGGTGTGTCGACCTTCTTGCCGATGAACCACCACTCCGGCGCCGGGTAGTACTCGGTCACATCGACGCCTCTGAGCCAGCCGGCTCTCTTGATCGGCTTCGCCTGCGCCGCCGGCGCGAGCGCGAACGCGGCGAACGCGAGCGCCGCAAGGACGGTGAGGAGTGTGCGGGTGCGGGTCACGGGAAGCTGAAACACCGGTTCGCGCGAGAAGCTGCGGAGGTCGACTGCGACGCCGGAGGGTACTACGCGCTGCTGCCGCAGTCTGCACAGACGCCGTCAACGACGAGCGCGGCGCGGTCGGGCGCGAAGCCGGACCGGCGTGCGGCCGCGAAGACCGCCTCCAGTTCGACGTTCGCGTCGACGTCCTGCACGGCGCCGCATGTGCGGCAGATCAGGTGATGGTGCTCGACCGTGCGCGAGTCGAACAGGACCGCGCCGCCGCCGGCGTTGACGCGCCGCACGATCCCGAGCTGCTCGAACAGCTCCAGCGTCGCGTAGACGGTCGGCAGCGAGGTGCCCGGGAGCGTCTGCGTGACGGCGCCGAGGACCTCTTCCGCGGTGACGTGCTGATCGCGCGAGCGCAGCATCCGGTTGATCACCAGCCGCTGCGAGGTCACCCGCTGACCGCGAGCGCGCAGGCGCTCCACGAGGTCGGCGTCGATGACTTCGTTGTCGGCGGTCACGCGGCCGATCATAGCGGAGCCTTTAGCGGGGTCTTCTTGTAAATCGCTTGCGTTAGACGCGCGCCGGACCAGCCTTCGCGCGGTCGCTTCCACGTCCTAGGATGCGCTGCATGGAGATTCGCGCAGCAGTGCTGGAGCAGTTCGGCGAGCCGCTCGTCGTGCAGACCGTCGAGCTGACCGAGCCGGGACCCGAGGAGGTCCTGGTGCGTCTGGTCGCGTGCGGCGTCTGCCACACCGACATGTACACCGCCAGCGGCGCCGACCCGTCCGGCTACGCGCCGTGCGTGCTCGGGCACGAGGGCGCGGGCGTCGTCGAGCGGGTCGGCGCGGACGTGACGCTCGTGAAGCCGGGCGATCACGTCGTGACGCTGTTCTCGCCGCAGTGCGGCGAGTGCGTCCACTGCAAGAGCCCGAAGACGAACCTCTGCATGAAGATCCGCGCGCAGCAGAACGCCGGCTACCTGCCCGACGGGACGACGCGGCTGAAGCGCGCCGGCGACGAGCTGCGCCACTTCATGGGCACGAGCACGTTCGCCGAGTACACGGTGATGCCGGAGATCGCGCTCGCGAAGATCAACCCCGAGGCGCCGCTGGAGGGCGCGGCGCTGTTCGCCTGCGGCCTCTCGACGGGGCTCGGCGCGGCGCTCAGAACGGCGAAGGTCGAGCCCGGCTCGACGGCGGTCGTGTTCGGCGCCGGCATGGTCGGCCTCGGCGCCGTCGCCGGCGCGCGGATGGCGGGCGCGGAGCGCGTCGTCTGCGTCGACCTGTCGCAGGATCGCCTCGAGCTGGCCAGAGGCCAGGGCGCGACCGACCTGCTCGTCGGCGGGCCGGACACGGTCCAGCAGATCCTCGACATGACCGACGGCTTCGGCGCCGACTACACGTTCGAGGCGACCGGCCTCGTCAGCGTGATGAGACAGGCCGTCGAGGCGGCGCGGATGGGCTGGGGCCTGTGCACGGTCGCGGGCGTCGCCGGCAGAGGCGAGTACCTGGAGGTGATCCCGCGCTGGCTGATCCAGGGCCGCCGGATCGCCGGCTCGTCGTTCGGCGGACTGAAGGGCCGCGACGACGTGCCCGTCCTGATCGACCGCTGGATGGCGGGCGAGATCGACGTCGACCCGTTCATCTCGCACCGCATCACGCTCGACGAGGTCAACAAGGGCTTCGACCTGATGCACGACCAGGACGGCATCCGCAGCGTCATCGAGTTCAGCTGACGCACCACGGCTGACGCAGGGCTGGAGCACGCGCCGGACGGCGTCGCTACACTTTCGGGTGTCTTGACGCCGACCGGTCGGTGTCCACATCGATATGGGCCCATGCGGCCCGTCAACTGGGGGACATCGAATGCGCAAGTCAGTCGCGATCCTCGCGGCCGTCGCGCTGCTGCTCGCACTTGGAGCGGCAGCCAGTTCGGCCACGACGATAGGAATACTCAACCAGACGCCGCTAACGACGCAGATCGGCAATCTGCAGTTCAACGGCATCAACTGCAACGTCACGTTGAGAAAGCAGCTGCTCACGGGACTAATACTCGTGAGACCGTCGAGTCAGCTAACGAGACTCGGCCGTGTCGCGGCAGGGCAGATCAACTGCCCAAACGTGCCGGGGGCGGCGAAGTTCCTAAATCTGCCGCCGGAGCTAGGCGGCTCGCCGCCGATAGGACCGACACCGACGAGCTGGGACGTCAGCTTCCTATCGTCGGACCTAGTCACGGGTGAGCTGCTGTTCGGGATCCTAGACTTCCAGGTCTCGATCCCGATCGATCCGCTCACCAACTGCCTATACCGCGGCACGTTGCTAGGCCGCCTCAGTGCCAACGGCACGACCCTACGCTTCCTCGGCGTCCCGCCGCTGCCGCTGTTCGGCGTCAACCCGAGCAGATGCCCGCCGCAGATAAACGTCAACGGCATACTCAACGACAACCCGCCGATCATCTACAGACTACTAAACAGCATAGCTCCGATAGGCCTGTAATTCGCTGCATCATCGGTCCCGCGCGCGGTCAGGACAGGCCGCGCGCGGGATCTGTCGTCTGGAGTCAGCGGTCGATCGTCGACATGTCCAGGTAGCGCTCGCCGGCGGCGGCGCCGGCCGGGAGCGCGGCGTCGAGGCGCGCGAGCTCGTCGTCGCTGAGCTTGATCTGCACCGCCGCGACGTTCTCTTCCAGGTAGGTGCGGCGCTTGGTGCCGGGGATCGGCACGATGTCGTCGCCCTGCGCGAGCACCCATGCGAGCGCCAGCTGACCGGGCTTGACGCCCTTCTCGTCGGCGATCTCCCTGACGCGCTCCACGAGCGCGAGGTTGTGGTCCAGCGCGTCGCCGGCGAAGCGGGGGTTGCTGCGGCGGAAGTCGTTCTCCGCCAGTTGCTCGGGGGAGCTGATCGTGCCGGTCAAGAAGCCGCGGCCGAGCGGGGAGTAGGGGACGAAGCCGACCCCCAGCTCGCGCACCGTCGGCAGGATCTCCGCCTCGGGGTCGCGCGTCCAGAGCGAGTACTCGGTCTGCAGCGCGCTGATCGGATGGACGGCGTGCGCGCGGCGGATCGTCTCCGGCGACGCCTCCGAGAGGCCGAGGTATCTGACCTTGCCGGCCTGCACCAGCTCGGCCATCGCGCCGACGGTCTCCTCGATCGGCGTGTTCTTGTCGACGCGGTGCTGGTAGTAGAGGTCGATGTAGTCGACGCCGAGCCGCTGCAACGACGCGTCGCAGGCGGAGCGGACGTATTCGGGCGAGCCCTTGACGCTGCGTCTGCCGTCCGGCTCGATCGCGTTGCCGAACTTCGTCGCCAGCACGACCTGGTCGCGGCGGTCGGCGATCGCGCGGCCGACGAGCCGCTCGTTCGTGTGCGGGCCGTACATGTCGGCGGTGTCGATCAGCGTGACGCCGAGCTCGAGCGCGCGCTGAATCGTCGCGATCCCCTCGTCCTCGTCGATCGCGCCGTAGAAGGCCGACATGCCCATCGCCCCGAGCCCTTCGGCGGATACGACGAGGCCCTGTGTTCCGAGTCTGCGCTGTGGAAGTGCCATGTGATCGAGGGTAGACGGTGGCGTGCTCCACGCAGGACTGAAATGTGGCGCATCGGAGCTTCTGCGACATCTAGACTGTCTGCGCTCTGACGCCGACCGGTCGGTGTCCCCAACGCGACGAAGGCGCGTGTGCGCCTTCGGGAGGACACCCACATGCGAATGAACGTCGTGACATGTCTCGTCGCCGCGGCGGCGTTGCTGGCCGCTGCCGGCTCCGCCTCGGCGACAACCAGAGGCATACAGATATTCACTGCCCTAACGACGCAGAGAGGGACGATCAGAATCCCGGTTGGCCCCGCGTTCCTGACCTGCCAGGTCGAGCTGACGAAGACCTTCGTCAGAGGGCTAGTCCCGGTAAACCCGTTCGGCCTAACGAGAATCGGCCAGATCACGTCGTTCAGAGCGACGCCGGCGATCGACTGCCCGATCGCGGTCCTAAACGTGCCGGAGAGACTAGGCGCCGGGATAATCGGGCCGCTGCCCACGAGCTGGGACATCAGCTACCTAGCGTCGGACCTACTCACCGGTGAGCTGCTGTTCGGGATCCTAGACTTCCAGATCTCGCCCGGCGGTCCGCTCGCGGGCTGCCTATACAGAGGGACCCTGCTAGGCCGTCTCAGCCCCAACGGCGCGACGCTAACGCTGCTCGGCAACGCGCTCCCCGTCGTGGGTGCCGCGCCGAGATGCCAGCAGTCTCTGTCGGTCAGCGGGACGCTGATCGACAACCCGCCGGTCGTCTATGTCCTACTAAACGTGTAGCCGACGGAGGCTCTCAGGTGGTGAGGGGCTGCTCGACGGCGCTCCGCACCACGGGTAGTTCGCATCGGTGCGCTCGGCCGCGGGTAGACCACGGCCGAGCGTGGCCGCGACCCCGACATCCGCACAGCAGCGCGAGCGGCGGGCGATCTGGCTGCTCGGGCTGCCGACGTTCGCGCTGGCGCTGTCGATCACGGTCGTCACCACCTACCTGCCGCTGATCGCGCAGGACTTCACCGACAACTCGATCGTCGTCGGCGTGCTGATCGGCAGCGAGGGGCTGCTGGCGCTGGTGCTGCCGCTGGTCGTCGGGACGTGGTCGGATCAGCTGAAGTCGCCGATCGGCGGGCGGCTGCCGTTCCTGATCGTCGCGACGCCGCCGCTGGCGATCTCGCTCGCGCTGATCGGCTTCGCGAACTCGCTCGTGATCGCGCTGGGGTTGGTGTGGCTGTTCTTCGCCGCCTACTTCGTCGCGTACGAGCCCTACCGCGCGCTCTATCCCGACCTCGTCTCCGACGAGAACGCCGGCAAGTCGCAGAGCGTGCAGGCGATCTGGCGCGGCGCCGCGACCGGCCTGGCGCTCGTTGCCGGCGGCCTGCTGTTCGACCTGACCGCGTGGCTGCCGTTCGTCGTCACCGCCGTGCTGACGCTCGCCGTGATGGCGCTGTTCCTGCACGCGATGCTGAACGAGCCTGGGCGCAGATGGCACGAGCCGGAGCACCCCAAGCCGCTCGGCGCGGCGGTGCGCGAGCTGCGCTCGCTCGTCGCCGGGCGTCGCGGCCTGCAGGCGTACCTGGCCGCGAACGCGCTGTGGGAGGCGTCGCTGGGCGCGCTGAAGACGTTCGTGCTGCTGTACGTCACGGTCGGTCTCGGCTTCGAGGTCGGCGACGCGGCGCTGATCGTCGGCGCGGCGGCCGTCTTCGTGCTCGCCGGCGCGGTCATCAGCGGGATCCTGGCGGACCGCTACGGCCAGCTGCAGATCCTGCGCGTGACGCTGATCGTCTACGGGCTCGGCCTGCTGCTGCCGGCGTTCACGACCGCGACGCTGCCGCTGGTGCTGATCGCGCCGCTGGCGGCGTTCGGCGGCGGCACGCTGATGACGCTGCCGTACGCGCTGCTGATGCCGCACATGCCGGCCGGCTCGCACGGCGCGCTGACGGGCTTCTACAGCCTCAGCCGCGGCGTCGGCACGATGCTCGGCCCGCTGCTGACCGGCATCGCGGTGGAGGTGCTGCGCGGCCCGTTCGACGGCACCGAGGGCTACCAGGCGATGTGGCTGGTGTGCGGCGGCACGGTCCTGCTGAGCCTCATATTCGTGCGCAGGATGGCGAGCGCGCTGCGGCTGGCGGAGCAGAGCGGGCCGAGCGGCGCGGGGCCACCTGAGAATCCCGCTAGCGACGCCACATGACCGTCGCGAGGCCGGGGAAGCGCAGCGCCTCCGCGGTCGCGCCGGTCAGGTCCCACGTGCGCCCGTCGACGTATGGGCCGCGGTCGATCACCGGCACCGTCACGCGCCGCCCGCGATAGGCGATCGTCACGGCGGTGCCGCACGGCAGCGTGCGCGAGGCGACACCCTGCATGTCGGGCGTCAGCACGCCGCCGCACGCCAGCGGCAGGCCGTAGTCGTCGAAGCGCGACGCTATCGCCGGCTGCCAGCCCGCTTCGCGCGGGGTCAGCGTGTCCTGGACGAAGTCGGCGTCCGCCCGCGCCGGTGAGCCGCCCGCGACGCTCACGCCGGCCGCGAACGCGACGGCTGCAAGGCCGGAGAGCACGAACGCCGCGATCAGGCGGCGCCGGAGATAAGGCTGGCGATACATAACTCCTTTATCGGATGCCCAGCGGAAAACCTCACCAACCACCCTCAAATGGGTAAGACTGGAAGGATGAGCGTCACGGCGACCGCCCCGGGTGCGGGGCAACCGGGGGAGGGCGCGGCACCGCCGATCGGCTCGGTGCGCGTGCGCGCCGTCTTCGGCGGCCTGATGCTCGCGCTGCTGCTGGCGGCGCTGGACCAGACGATCGTCGCGACCGCGCTGCCGACGATCGTCGGCGACCTCGGCGGTCTCGATCACATCTCGTGGGTGACGACCGGCTACCTGCTCGCCTCGACCGCCTCGACGCCGCTGTACGGCAAGCTCGGCGACCTCTACGGACGCAAGCGCGTCTTCCAGGTCGCGATCGTGATCTTCCTGATCGGCTCCGCGCTGTGCGGGCTGAGCGAGTCGATGCTGGAGCTGATCCTCTTCCGCGCGCTGCAGGGGCTCGGCGGAGGCGGTCTGATCGTCGGCGCGCAGGCGATCATCGGCGACGTCGTCTCACCGCGCGAGCGCGGCCGCTACCAGGGCATCTTCGGCGCCGTCTTCGGGATAGCGAGCGTCGCCGGCCCGCTGCTCGGCGGCTTCTTCGTCGAGCACCTCAGCTGGCGCTGGATCTTCTACATCAACATCCCGATCGGCTTCATCGCGCTCGCCGTGATCGCGGCGGTGCTGCCGGCCAGCGCCGCGCGCCGCAGCCACCGCATCGACTGGCTCGGCACCGCGTTGATGACGGCCGGCGTCAGCTGCCTGATCTTGTTCCTCAGCCTCGGCGGCTCGACGCAGCCGTGGGGCTCGCCGCAGTCGATCGCGCTCGGCGTCGGCGGACTCGTGCTGACGGTCCTGTTCGTGCTCGCCGAGCGCAGAGCGGAGGAGCCGATCCTGCCGCTGAAGCTGTTCTCCAACCGCGTCTTCGCGGTCGCCAGCGCCGTCGGCTTCATCGTCGGCTTCGGGCTGTTCGGCGCGGTCACGTTCCTGCCGTTGTTCCTGCAGGTCGTCAACGGCGCCAGCCCGACCGGCTCGGGCCTGGAGCTGGTGCCGCTGATGGTCGGCCTGCTGACGACCTCGATCGCGAGCGGGCAGGTGATCGCGCGCACCGGTCGCTACAAGCCGTTCCCGATCGTCGGGACCGCGCTGATGGCGGTCGGCTTCGCGCTGCTGTCGACGATGGACGCCGGCACGACGACGCTGCAGCGCTCGGCCTACATGCTCGTGCTCGGCCTCGGGCTCGGCATGACGATGCAGGTGCTCGTGCTCGCGGTCCAGAACGCCGTCGACTACAGAGACCTCGGCGTCGCAACCGCCGGCGCGACCTTCTTCCGCTCGATCGGCGGCTCGTTCGGCGTCGCGATCTTCGGCACGATCTTCAGCAACCGGCTCTCGACGACGATCGGCGACGCGTTCCCGGGCGGTGAGCCGGGCGCGCTGACGGGCGGCACCGGCAGCATCGATCCCGCGCAGATCCAGCAGCTGCCGCCCGCGATCCAGGTGCCGTTCGTGGGCGCCTACGCCGACGCGCTCTCGACCGTCTTCCTGGTCGCGCTGCCGATCGTGCTGATCGCGTTCGCGCTGACGTGGCTGCTGCGCGAGGTGCCGCTGCGCAGAACGGTCGCGACGAACGGGCTCGGCGAGTCGTTCGCGGTCCCCAAGGGCGACGCCTCGATCGACGAGATCGCGCGCGCGGTCAGCGTGCTCGCGCGGCGCGACACGCGCAGACGGATCTACGAGCGGCTGGCGGCGCGCGCGGGCGTCGACCTGCCGCCCGCGTCGGTCTGGCTGCTGGGCCGGATCGCGGAGCAGGCGCCCGTCACGCTGGATCAGTTGGAGGACAACTGCGGCGTCGCGCGGGCGCGCCTGAGAGTCGCGCTGGCGGAGCTGGAGGTCGAGCAGTTGGTGGAGGAGTGCGCGCACAGCGCGCCGACGCTGCTGGACGGCGGCGACGACGCCGGCTGGGCCAGCGACGGCGCCCACGCCGACGCGCTCGGCGCCAGCCCGCTGGTGCTGACGCAGGCCGGTCACGCCGTCTACGCGCGGCTGATGGCCGCGCGCAGAGAGCGGCTGGAGGAGCTGCTGGAGGGCTGGTCGCCCGAGCAGCACGACGAGTTGGCCGGGCTGCTCACGAAGCTGGCCGACGACCTCGCGCACGATCCCGGCGACATGCTGCCGAAGGCCGGCGCGCCGCCGCCGGCTGCGGCCGCGCTCTGAGCGGCGCGCGCCGCTCAGAGGCCGCGCGCTGGCTACGCCGTGACCTCGACGCCTCTCCAGAAGGCGACGTGGTCCTTGATCTCCTTCGCCGCGTCCTTCGGCTCGGGGTAGAACCACGCCGCGTCGGCGTTCGTGTCGCCGTCGACCTGCACGTCGTAGTAGCTCGCGGTGCCCTTCCACGGGCAGACCGTGTGCGAGTCGCTCGGCGTGAACAGATCGCTTCTGATCGACTCGACGGGGAAGTAGTGGTTGCCCTCGACGACGACCGTGTCGTCGCTCTCGGCGAGGGTGACGCCGTTCCAGGTGGCACGCATGACGGCTCCTTTCGGTTCGGGGCGGATCTAACCGATGGTAGTACCCGCTGCGCGCACAGCCCTATGCCCGTTCTTCCATTCTCCAGGGCGAGCCGTACGCGCTCAGCAGGTCGAGGAACGGGACCGCGTCGAACGCCTCCGGACCGAGCACGCCGGCGCCGCTCCACGTGCCGTCGGCGATCAGCTCCAGCGCCACGATCGGGTTGATCGCCGTCTGCCAGACGACCGCCTGGCTGCCGTACTCGCGCATCGTCGTGTCGTTGTCGGCGACGTGATACAGGTACGTCTTGCGCGGTCTGCCGTCCTTGCCGGTGCCGGTCACGTAGGTGCCGGCGCAGGTGCGGCCTCTCATCTTGTCGCCGAGCGTCGCCGGGTTCGGCAGCGCAGCCGCGACGACGTCGCGCGGGGAGACCTCCAAGCCGCGCACGGTGACCGGATCGGTGCGGTCGAGGCCGAGCTTGTTGAGCGTCTTGAGGACGTCGATGAACTCCTGCCCGAGGCCGTACTTGAACGTCACGCGCTTGCAGTCGACCCAGCGCGGGATCAGCGCGACCTCCTCGTGCTCGACGTTGACGCACTCGACGTCGCCGATCCCCTCCGGGAAGGTGAAGACCTCGGCCTCCGAGAACGCCGGCGTCGTGTACCAGCCGCGCTCCTTCTCCCAGATCAGCGGCGGGTTGAGGCACTCCTCGATCGTCGTCCAGATCGAGAACGTCGGCGCGAAGTCGTAGCCCTCGACGACGAGGTCCGCGCCGTCGCGCACGCCGACCTCGTCGATCTCGGCGAAGAGATGGTCCTGGGCGTATCTGGCGAAGATGTCCGACAGCCCCGGCTCGACGCCGATCCCGACGAGCGCGAGCTGGTCCTTGCGCGCCCACGCCTCCGCCGCCTCGAACTGGACGTCGCCGAGCATCACGCCGGTCTTGTTGTACGGATCCTCGGGATGGCGGTGCGACAGCGTCATCGCCATGTCGAGGTAGGTCGGCCCGGCGACGTGCGCGGCGCTGAAGATCGGCTCGTTGAAGCGCGGATCGCAGGCGTTCAGGATCGCGTCGGCTCTGCTCTCGCGCATCAGCGCGACGAGCGCGTCCTCGTCGGAGGCGTCGACCTGGGCGGCGCTGAAGCGATCCGGCTCGCCGAGCTGGTCGACGACGGCCTGCGCGCGGGCGAGGTCGACGTCGGCGAGGACCATGTGGGAGAAGAAGCTGCGCCGCTGGGCGATGGCCGCCGCTGCGGCGCCGACGCCGCCGGTGCCGACGATGAGGATTCGCATCCGCTGACACTACCCGCGAATGCCGGCGATCTGCAGCGAATTCGTCCGGAACCCGGCCCCATGTAGCATCGAGGCCATGGAACATGTCGGCTTCATCGGCCTCGGGATCATGGGCTCGCGGATGGCGGCGACGCTGCGCCGCGCCGGCTTCGAGGTGACCGTCTGGAATCGCACCCGCGCGACCGCGGAGGCGTGGGCGCAGGAACACGGCGGCGCCGTCGCCAAGACGCCCGCGCAACTGGCCGAGCGCTGCGACGCGATCATCTCGATCGTCGTCGACGGCCCGCAGGTCGAGCGGGTCCTGCTGGGCGAGGACGGCGTCGTCGAGGACGCCCGCGACGGGCTGCTCTGCATCGACATGTCGACGATCGCGCCGCACGAGGCGCGCTCGCTGTCGGCGCAGCTGTCGGAGCACGGCGTCAGCTTCATCGACGCGCCGGTGACGGGCTCTGCGCCGAAGGCGGCCGACGGCACGCTGACGATCATGGCCGGCGGTGCGCCGGCCGACATCGCGCGGGCGCGGCCGCTGCTGGAGCCGATGAGCGAGACGATCGTGCACGTCGGGCCGGTCGGCCACGGGCAGACGGTCAAGGTCTTGAGCAACGCGCTCGCGGCGGCGAACCTGACGGCGCTGGCGCAGGCGCTGCTGGTCGGCAAGCGCGCCGGCGTCGACGTCGAGCGGATGATCGAGGTGCTGCCGAGAAGCGCCGGCGGCTCGCGCATGGCGGACCTGAAGGCGGCGCCGATGCTCGCGCACGACTTCACGCCGCTGTTCAAGCTCGAGCACATGCTGAAGGACGTCAGGCTCGCGCTCGAGACGGCGAACGAGGCGGGCGCGCCGTTCCTGGCGGCGGCGAACGCCGGCGAGCTGTTCAACGCCGGCGTCGGCCGCGGCCTCGGCGAGCAGGACATCGCCGCCGTCGTCGACGTGCTGGAGAGCCTCGCCGACGTGCGCTTGAACGACGACTGAGCGGGCCCCGCTGGGCGGTTGCTTAATTGCGGCCGCCCAGGCATGCTCGTACTCATGCAGATCATCTCGCTGGTGCCTGAGGGGGCGCCCAGCTCGCTGTATCGATCCTTCGTGCCGATGCAGGCACTCGCGTTACAGGGGCATCGGGTGCATGTCGAGGAGCGCAACGACGTCGGCAGCGATCCGACGCCGTTGCTGGGCAGCGACGCGGTGCAGTTCTTCCGCCTCTGCCACCAGCCGGCGCGCCGGCTCGCCAGACAGCTGCAGGCGGCTGGCGTCGCGGTCGTGTGGGACAACGACTTCGACGCGTCCTCGGCGCCCGCCGACCATCCTGTCGGCGTCGCGACGCGCGGCATGGCGGGCCAGCGCTGGCAGTCCGACCAGCAGGCGATGATGCGCCTCGCGGACCTCGTCACGGTGCCGACGGAGGAGCTGGCCGAGCGCTACCTGGCCGCTGGCGCGCGCGACGTGGAGATCGTCGAGAACCTGCTGCCGCCGACGTTCACGCGCCCGCGCACATTGCCCGAACGAGGCCTGACGGTCGGCTGGGCGGCGATGCAGGAGCACGCATGGGACTTCGAGCAGCTCGGCCTGCGGGAGGTCTTCGCGCGGCTGCTGGAGCAGCACCTGCACGTGAGACTGCTCGGTATAGGGCTCGACATGGAGATTGCGAGCTCGCGCTACGAGCACGTGCCGTGGACCGCCTACGACAGCCTGCCCGGACTGCTCGCGCGCTGCGACATAGCGCTCGCGCCGCTCGCCGACGTCCCGTTCAACCGCACCCGCTCCAACGTGAAGCTGAAGGAGTACGCCGCGGTCGGCGTCCCGTGGCTGGCTTCGCCGGTCGGCGACTACGCGTGGATGGGCGAGGAGCAGGGCGGCGAACTGGTCGCCGACGGCGATTGGCGCTCGGCGCTGCAGACTTTGGTGCTGAGCGAGGAGAAGCGCCAGAGACTGTCGGTCGCCGGCCGCAGATGGGCCGCGGGCGAGGTCGTGCTCGACCACGTCGAGGACCTGGAGCAGATGTTCGGGCACGCAACAGAGCTCGCGCGCAGCTGACGGTCGCGTGAGCGAACCGCTCACGCGACCGTGTCGTGGTGTTTTTTTTGGTTCTAGAACCGGTCGAACATCCTCGCCATGCGGTGGAGCACCTCGATGCTCGTGCGGATCTCCGCCTCCGGGAGGTCGCCCATCGCCTCGTCCCAGTGCGCGAGCCAGTTCGCGCGCTTGTGCTCCAGCAGCGCGCGGCCTTCGGCGGTCAGCGAGACGACGACGAGGCGGCGATCGGTCTCGCTGCGGCGGCGCTCGACCATGCCCTGCTCCTCCAGTTGGTCGAGCATCGCGGTGACGCTCGCGGGCGTCAGGTCGGCGGCCTTCGCGAGCTGCCCCGCGGTCGCCTCGTCGATGTCGTCGAGCAGCACGAGCGCCCGCACCTGCGCGTAGGAGAGCGCGCCCGGTCGCTTCGGGTCGCGGCTGCGCAGCTTGCGCTCCGCCCGCAGCATCTCGCCGAGCGCGGCGCGCAGCTCGTTGGCGAGCTGCGCGCGGGCGTCGGCGCGATCCGCGGCAGCGGCCGCGCGGCCGGGGCCGCCGCTCGCGGCGCCAGCACCCTCTGCGAGCGGCTCCGTGCTCATGCCGCCTCGGCCTCCAGCTCCAGCCGCGCCTCGATCGGCACCTCGTGGAGCGTGTGGTTTCTTCTCGCGCGCCGCTCGATGATCGTCAGCATCAGCGTCGGCACCAGCGCGACGAGCGTCACGACCATCACGATCACGTACGTCTCGCCGAACGCGTCGGCCATCGCGGCGGGCGTCGCGCCGGCGCCCGCGTCGCGCAGCCGGCTCTCGAGCGCCACCGACAGCAGCGCGGTGCCGATCGAGCCGCCGACGCGCTGCAGCACGTTCAGCTGCGGCGTCGCGTGGTTGATCTGGTCGCGTCGCAGGACCGAGAACGCGGCGGTCATCGACGGCATCATCGACATGCCGATGCCGAAGCCGCGGAAGATCATCGCGATCGAGATCAGCACGTACGAGGTCGAGCCGCCGATCAGCACGAACGGGACCGTCGCGAGGATCGTGATGACGCCGCCGATGAGGGCGGTCAGGCCGCCGCCGAGGCGCTCGGTCGCGCGGCCCGAGAGGCCCATCGCGATCGCGGCGCCGACGCCCTGGGGCATCAGCAGCAGGCCGGTCGCGACGGCGTCCTCGCCGCGCACCGTCTGGAAGTACAGCGGCATCAGGATCATCGCGCCGAACAGCGCGGCGCCGAGGCAGAAGGTCGTCACCGACGCGGCCGCGAACGCCTTGTTGGCGAACAGGCGGACGTCGAGCAGCGGTCTGGCGATTCTGAGCGAGCGGACGATGAAGATCGCGATCAGCGCGAGCCCGATCGCGAGCGGGACGATCACGCTGTCGTCGACGAGCGTGCCGGCGCCGCCGCTCTGCGCGAGGCCGTAGGTGACGCCGACCAGGCCGGTCGCGACGAGCACGAGCCCGATCACGTCGAGCCGTCCGGCGGCCGGGTCGCCCTTGTCCTGCGGCAGCAGCCTGAGCGCGGCGATCACGGCGAAGAAGCTGATCGGCAGGTTGATGAAGAAGATCCACTGCCAGCCGGCGTGCTCGATCAGCAGGCCGCCGAGCGTCGGGCCGAAGACGGGCGCGAGGATGATCGGCACGCCGATCATCGCCATCACGCGCGGCAGGTTTCTCGGCCCGGCCGCCTTCACCAGGATCATCTGGCCCAGCGGAGCGAGCATGCCGCCGCCGATGCCCTGCAGCACGCGGAAGGCGATCAGCGAGCCGGACGACCAGGCAAGACCGCACAGCAGCGAGCCGAGCGTGAAGAGGACGAGCGAGGTGATGTAGAGCTTGCGCGCGCTGTAGCGCGTCGCGGCCCAGCCGGTGATCGGGATCACGGCGGCGAGCGACAGCATGTAGCCGGTGACGACCCACTGGATGTCCTCCAGCGAGGCGTGCAGCTCGGTCGAGAGGTCGTCGAGCGCGACGTTGACGATCGTCGTGTCGAGCACCGACATGATCATCCCGAGCACGATCACGAGCGCGATCGGCCAGATGTGCGACGGGATCGGTTCGCGTTTTGGTGGGGCGGTGGGGGAGCTGGGTGTGGTCATCGGGGCCTGACGCTGAGAGGAGTATTTCGTTACCGAAAGATTAGACCACGAATGTTTCGGTGCCGAATGTGATTTCCGTCACACTGCGGCCAGCGGGCGGGCGGTGCGGCCAGCAGGGCGGGCGGTGCGGCCAGCAGGGCGGGCGGTGCTGGGCGCCGCCTGCCGGTAGCGTGCGAGCGGTGATGGGCGCGACGAGACTGCCGGGGACCCGCACGCTCGTCGTCGTGCTCGGCGCCCTGAGCGCGTTCGGGCCGCTGTCGCTCGACATGTACCTGCCCGGCCTGCCGGACCTGGCGCGCGACCTCGGCACGTCGCCGTCGGTCGCGCAGCTGACGCTGACGGCGTGCCTGATCGGCCTGGCGACCGGCCAATTGCTGGCCGGTCCGGTCAGCGACGCGCGCGGGCGCCGGCGGCCGCTGCTGATCGGCCTCGCGCTGTACGCGCTCGCCAGCGGCCTGTGCGCGCTGGCGCCGACGATCTGGGTGCTGATACCGCTGCGGCTCGTCCAGGGCGCGGCTGGAGCGGCGGGGATCGTGATCGCCCGCGCGGTCGTGCGCGACCTGCACAGCGGGATCGCGGCCGCGCGCTTCTTCGCGCTGCTGCTGCTCGTCAACGGCCTCGCGCCGATCATCGCCCCGCTGCTGGGCGGCCAGTTGCTGGCGGTGACCGACTGGCGCGGGATCTTCTGCGTCCTGGCGCTGATCGGGCTCGGGCTGCTGCTCGTCGCCTGGCGGCTGCTGCCGGAGACGCTCGCGCCCGCGCAGCGTCACGGCGGCGGCCTGCGCGCGACGACCGGCGTCTTCGGCACGCTGCTGCGCGAGCCCGCCTTCCTCGGTGTGACGCTCGCGAACGGCTGCTCCGCCGCGATGATGTTCTGCTACATCGCCGGCTCGCCGTTCGTCGTGCAGGACGTCTACGGGCGCTCGCCGCAGTTGTTCAGCGTCGCGTTCGCGACCAATGCGCTCGGCTTCGTGCTGCTGAGCCAGGTCGGGCGACGCCTGCTCGGCCGCTACAACCCGCGCACGCTGATGTGCGCGGGGCTGTTGGTCGGCCTGCTCGGCGCGGTCACGCTGCTGCTCGGCGTCGTGCTCTCGGTCGGGCTGGCGATGGTGCTGCCGGGCTTCTTCCTGATCGTCTCCGCCGTCGGCCTCGCGAGCCCCAACGCCGCGGCGCTCGCGCTCGCGGGTCATCCGAGAACCGCGGGCAGCGCCTCGGGCCTGCTCGGGCTCGCGCACTTCGCGATCGGCGGCATGGTCGCGCCGCTGGTCGGCATCGCGGGCGGCGACACCGCGCTCCCGCTCGCGCTCGTCGTGATCACGCTGAGCGCGGCGTCGCTGACGGCGTTCGCGCTGGCGGCGCGGGCCGGGGCGGGAACGCAGCCGGCCGGCGGTCGTGACGGCGGGACGGGCGGCGCCGCGTCAGCCGGCGGTGCGGCTCAGCCGGCCGGCGGCCGCGCGGGCGACGAGCTGCAGCCCTCGTCGAGCACGCCCATGTCGGGCGGACCGGGGAAGAGCGGTTCGGCGCCCTCGGCGCGCAGGCCGTCGAGCACGACGCCGAGGTAGCGGCGCCACAGGTCGGGACGGGTGCGGTAGCGCTCCATCGTCGAGCCGATCGCGCTGGTCAGCACGAAGATGTCCTCGGCCATGATGTCGGGCCGTATCGCCCCGGCGCTGCGACCGCGCTGCAGCAGCGTCTCGATCCCCGCCAGCATCTGCGTGCGCTGCTGGTCCAGGCGCGGGTCGGCGAGCATCTCCTCGCTGACGGCGTCGCCGAGACAGCGGTCGCAGGCGGTCATCTCGACGGCGGCCTCCATCAACTGCACGAAGCCGCCCCACGGGTCCGGCTCATCGAGCGCGTCGGCGAGCGCGACCCGCATCCCCTGCGTGCGCTCGAGCACGACCGCCACTTCCAGCTCCAGCTTTGTCGGGAAGTGGCGGAAGAGCGTCCCGGTGCCGACGCCGGCGCGGCGGGCGATCTCCGCCACGCTGACGTCGAAGCCCTCCTCGGCGAACGCCGCCGACGCGGCCGCGAGGACGCGCTCGCGGTTGCGCCGCGCGTCGGCACGCAGCGCTCGCTGCGGCTCGGCCGTGGTTGTCGTGTCGACGGTCGCCATGGGCGTCAGTGGTGTTCGACCATACCGGGGTTGGCTCCTGCGATGTGCTCGTTGCTCAGTGTGCCATGGCGACGGCGGCGGGCTCTTCCGCGTTGATGCTGG
The DNA here is from genome assembly GCF_030646165.1 of Conexibacter sp. CPCC 206217. GTDB lineage: Bacteria > Actinomycetota > Thermoleophilia > Solirubrobacterales > Solirubrobacteraceae > Conexibacter. The sequence continues at coordinate 184,007 of NZ_JAUTDO010000003.1, forward strand.
CGACGTCGCTTCTGCGGATCAGCAGGATGATCGCGACCGCGGCGACGACGGCGAAGATCGCGCCGATCACGAACGCGAGGTGGTAGCCATCGACGAGCGCCTGGTTGGGCGCGATCCCGTCGGAGAGGCTGCTGTTGGTGCGCGAGGTCGCGAACGTCGCGAGGATCGCGAGGCCGAGCGCGCCGCCGACCTGCTGCGAGGTGTTGAAGAGACCGGACGCGAGCCCGGCGTCCTCGCCCTCGACGTTGGTCGTCGCCAGCAGCGTCAGCGGGACGAACGTGTTGCCCATGCCGACGGCGATCAGGATCACGGCGGGCAGCAGCTCGGTGACGTAGTCGCCCTCGGGCGTGATCCGCGTCATCAGCAGCAGGCCGATCGCGGACAGCGCGATGCCGAACAGTATCTGCGCCCGCACGCCGATCCGCGGGATCAGCTGCTGCGCGGCGATCGAGCCGCCGATGATGCCGACGGTGAACGGCAGGAATGCGAGGCCGGCCTCGATCGGCGAGTAGCCGAGCACCTCCTGGACGTAGATCGTCGCGAAGAAGAACATCGCGAACATGCCGCCCATCACGAGGATCATCACGCCGTTGGCGGTCGACAGCGAGCGGATCTTGAAGATCCCGAGCCGCACGAGCGGGTCCTTGTGGACGCGCTCGACGAGCACGAAGGCGACCAGCAGCAGGATGCCGAGCGCGCCGAAGCCGAGCGTCGCGGTCGAACCCCAGCCGTCGCTCTCGGCTCTCACGATCGCGTACACGATCGCGACGAGACCGCCGGTCACCGAGACGGCGCCGAACAGGTCGAAGCTGCCGGATTCCTTGCCGATCGACTCAGGCACGAGGCGCAGCGAGGCGACGAAGGCGGCGATGCCGATCGGGACGTTGACGAGGAAGATCCACTGCCACGACAGCGACTCGGTCAGGACGCCGCCGAGCAGCAGGCCGAAGGCGGAGCCGGAGGCGGCGATCGCGCCCCAGGCGGCGAGCGCCTTCGTGCGCTCCGCGCCGTCGGCGAACGTGGTCATGATGATCGACAGCGCGGCGGGCGACACGAGGGCGGCGCCGAGGCCCTGCAGGCCGCGGAAGCCGATCAGCATCCCCTGCGAGGTCGCCAGGGCGCACAGGGCGGAGGCGGCGCTGAAGAGGATCACGCCCGCAAGGAAGATCTTCTTGCGGCCGAAGAGGTCGGCGGCGCGGCCGCCGAGCAGCAGGAAGCCGCCGAAGAGCAGCGTGTAGGAGTTGATGATCCAGGCGAGGTTGCCTGGACTGAAGTGGAGATCCGACTGGATCGAGGGGAGCGCGACGTTGACGATCGTGGCGTCGAGCACCACCATGAACTGGGCCAGGCAGACGAGCACCAGCACGACCCAGCGGTTCGTGTCCGTGCTTCTGGCCTGCGCGGATACGGCAGGTTGTGCTGTTGACATACGTACGAGTCCTTGTAACCGGAGTGGGCGATCCGCTTCGCAAGGTATCAGAAGAGGAGCGACCGCTCCGGTTAGCGTTTTGTTATCTGTCCCGAACGTCTGCTCGTACGGCTTCCGCGCCCATATCCGGGCAGGGGTAGATTGCGAGGTATGAACCGATCGCACGAAGGGGCCGACCGCGTCGGCCACGGCGAGGCGTCGCTCGGCGACGCGCAGTCGAGCAATCCGCCCGACGATCCCGACATGATCACGGCCGGCGCGCCCGACCTCGACAGCGACACCGACTACGAGGGCGACGGCACGCCGCCGCCGGTCGAGCGCGACAACGAGGATCCCGCGCCGAACGCGCCGTAGCCGTCCGGCCGGGCGCTGCTGGGGCCGCGTCCTCGCAGCGGCGGCGCCGGCAGATGCGGAAAGGGCCGCGACGCTGTGCGTCGCGGCCCTTTTCACGCTCCAGCGCGGACGGACGTCGTCCGTGCGGCGTCGCCTATCTGTTGATCACTCTCGTCACGTACGCGGCGACGTTGGCGATCTCGTCGTTGGTCAGCTGACCGCCGAACGCCGGCATGCCGCCGCCGCCCTCGGTCACCTGTCTGATCACGGCCGGCATCTGCTTGGCCTCGGCGATCGCCGTCAGGTCGGGACCGCCGTTGCCGCCTCTGCCGGTCAGGCCGTGGCAGACGGAGCAGTTGCTGGTGAAGATCGATCTGCCCGCGTCCGCGTCGCCGCCGCCGTTGTCCGGGGCCGCGTCCTGGTTGTCGCCGGCATGCTCGATCGCTCTCGCCGCGCCGCCCGCTCTGACCTGAGCCATCGTCCCGTCGAGCGAGAACTGCCACAGGTTGTCGCCGTGCGTGCTGCCGTTGAGCGCGTTGCCGCCGGACAGGAAGGCGATCTTCTGTCTGCCGTCGACCTGGTAGACGGCCGCCGTGCTGTTGGCGCCGGCGCCGGTCTGGAAGCTCCAGAGTCTGTCGCCGGTTCTGCCGTCATAGGCTTCCAGCTCGCCTCTGTTGCGGCCGACGAAGACGAGGTCGCCCGCGGTCGAGACGGCGCCCGAGTAGCAGGCGTCCGGGAATGCGTTTCTCCACGCGATCGTGCCGGTCGTCATGTCGTACGCGGTCAGCGTGCCGGGGGAGTTGAAGCCCGTGAACGCGAAGATCGTCGAGCCGGTGTAGGTCGCACCGCTTCTGAACGTCTCGGATCTGACCTGGAAGCCCTGTGCACCGTCCTGCGCGCACACGTAGTACATGTGGTTCTTCGGGTTGTACGAGCTCGGCGGCCAGTTGTCGCCGCCGGCGGCGCTCGGCGCCGTCGCGGTGATCGGGCCGCTGCGCACGCCGACGCCGCTGTAGATCGAGCCCGGATTGATCACGATCGGTCTGCCTCTTCTGCCCTGCGAGGCGACCGAGGCGTTCAGCGCTCTCAGCTGCGCGTCGTCGACTCTGACCTTCGAGAACGGCTCCATCGTCGGGATCGGCTGCGTCTTCGCCGTTCTCTGGAACTCGTCCTGGTAGACCGGCGTCTCTCTGATCGGGAAGACCGGTCTGCCGGTGGCGCGGTCGAGGAAGAAGACGTAGCCGTTCTTCGACGGCTCCGCGATCCCTCTCACCATGATGCCGTCGATCGGTGCGTCGATCAGAACGGTCGGGCTCGGCGAGTCGAAGTCCCACAGGTCGTGATGGACCTGCTGGTAGGCCCACTTCAGCTTGCCGGTCTTGACGTCGAGCGCGACGATCGAGGCCGCGTACAGGTTGTCGCCCGCACGGTTGGAGCCGTCGTAGTCGTTGCCGGCGTTGGAGGTCGAGAAGTAGATCATCCCGAGGTTGGGGTCGTACGACGGCGTGTTCCACGTCGTGGCGCCGCCGTGCTGCCACTCGTCGTTGTCCTGCGGCCACGATTCGTGGCCTCTCTCACCGGGGCCGGGGATCGTGTAGAAGCGCCAGACGAGTCTCCCGGTACGGGCGTCGTAGGCGTCCATCCGGCCGCGCACGCCGTACTCGGCGCCCGACGGGCCGATGATGACCTTGCCGTCCACGTACAGCGGCGCGGCGGTGATCGTGTAGCCCTCCTCCGGCTTCGCCAGACGCGTCTCCCAGATCACTCTGCCGGTCATCTGGTCGAGCGCCACGAGGCTGCCGTCGAGCTGCCCGGAGAAGATCATGCCGTCGCCGAGCGCGACACCGCGGTTGTCCCAACCGCAGCAGATCACGCTGGCCAGCGAGTCGGGCATGTTCGCTCTGTAGGACCACTTGATTCTGCCCGACGCCGCGTCGACCGCGAAGACGTCGTCCGCGCCCGTGGGGATGTAGATCGTGCCGTTGTACTCGAGCGGCTGACCCTCAGCGGAGTACTTGTTCGCGGTGCCGCTGCCGTTGAGGTGCGTCAGCCAGTCGCCTCTGAGTCTCGCGACGTTCGCCGTCGTGATCTCGTCAAGCGGCGAATAGCGGTCGTTCGTCGTGCCGCCGCCGTTGGTGATCCAGTTGTCACCGGGGGGAGCGAACAGCGCGGCCGGCTCGAACGGCGGTGCGGTCGGAGACGTCGACAGCTCGGCCGTCTCTCTGTTCGGCGGGGGCGTGCCCTGCTGCGGGACCGTCGACGTCGACGCCGTCGTGTCGTCGCCACCGCCGCCGCAGCCCGCGACGACGAGCAGCGTCAAGACGCCGAGCAGCATCGCGGCGACCTTGGTGTTCCTGCGCACGAACTGCGCGAAGGAGCGCCCTTGCATTGCGTACCTCTTCCGTTCGATACAACGAGCGGACAGTTGCAATGCGACGCCCCGGCCCACCCTCCAAGACCTACGAGGGTATACCCGCGGACGGTTGCGATGCTTCGTGGGTAGACGAACTGTCAGGAGACGGGCGTCGCGGCGGCGCAGAGCCCGAAGCCCGCGTTCGCCGCCGCCAGGCCGACGTCGGCGCCGACGATCTTGCTGACGGCCGTGCGGACGCCGCCGTCGTCGCCGTCCTGCGCCGCTCTCTGCATCGCGCTCAACTGCTCGTTCGACGTCGCGAGCGCCTCGAGGTAGCGGTTGTAGGTGACGCGGTCTCTCGCCGGCGGCGTCAGTCTCGCCAGGTCGGCGTGCAGTCTGCCGCTGATCGTCGCGACGTCGCTCGCGTAGTCGGCGAGCGCCTCCAGCGAGCTGGCCGGCGGCACCTTCGTGACGCCGCTCGTCGCCGCTCTGCAGAGCGAGTTCGCACGCGCGACGAGCGCGGTGTGGCTGAGCTGCTTGTCGGCGTTGCCGTTGTCGTCGTTGCCGCCGCCGCAGCCGGCGACGACGAGGCCCACGAGGCCGACGAGCACGGTCGCGGCCGCACGCCGCTGCCAGGTCATCACGTTGCGCTTCACCTTCGTCATCTCTGCTTCCGCACGAACGTCAGCTCGACGCGCTGTCTGCCGGTCGTCAGCGTTCCCGTGAGGCGGTTGCCGCGCAGTCTGCCGGCGAATCTGCCGACGGCCGGGCCCTCGGTGCTGCCGCCGCGGACGGTCGCCGTGCGCCAGTCGCCGCCCCATCTGAAGTCGGTCAGGTACGCGACGCGCGTCGCGCTCGGCCCGTGGAACGTGACGATCGCCGCGGGCGTCGGCGGGAGCGATCTGATCGGCTGGTCGCCGAAGAGCGTCAGGCTGCCGCTGTCGGCGACGAGCTGGCCGGTGCTGAGCGCCTCGGCGACGCGCACGATCGGCGCGTAGACCCCGGCGCTGGTGCCCGGGTCCTCTTCGCTCGGCTCGAGCGCATAGCGGCCGTAGTAGGCGTCGGCTCTCGGGCCGATCCCTTCCTTCGTCAGCTTCGGCGGGACCGGGTCGATCTGCTTCGCGTTCGGCAGCGGCGCCGTCGGGTCGGCGTCGTCGTCGCCGCGCGTGTAGACGACGTCGTAGGTTCCGCCGCGCCACGTCAGCGTGCCCGACATCTCCGTGGGAGAGGTCGGCAGCTGGAACGTGACGGAGCCGATTCTGCCGTTGGAGCCCTGCGTGAGGATGTTCGCCCGCAGCAGTCTGCCGTGGAATCTGAACGGGTACAGGTTCGAGGTCGAGCTCGACTGACGGCCGGCGTTGTCGTAGCCGTAGAGCGTCAGGTTGCCGACGATGTACGGCCGCACCGTCTCGGTGTAGTCGATCATCACCTGGCCGGCGGTGATTCTCGCGCGGCGGTCGATCTGGCTGAGCACGAACTGGCCGACGAACTGGTTGCCGATCTCCGGCGGAACCTTGATCGCCGGCTCCGGCAGACCGGTGCCGACGCCGGTCGTCGCGGTTGCGATCGCGGCTCCTCCGGCGGCGATGGTGGCGGCCCCGAGGAGCCCTGCGAGCAGGCGTTTGCGCGACGTCGACATCGAGGCGAAACTAGCAGAGCAGGCGCGTCGGAGCCCTGCCGGTGGTGTGCTCAGCGCGCCGTCAGCGGACGACCGCCGAGCCGCAGCACGACCAGCCGCGCGCCCGCTCTCGCACCCGTCAGCGACGCGATGCTGGAGCCGCCGGCGACGATCGCGACGTACTGCACGCCGGCGATCCGGTAGGTCAGCGGGGCGGTGCCGAACGGCAGGCCGATCCGCCCGCGCCAGACGATCGCGCCGTCGCGCGCGTCGAGCGCGTAGAGGTAGCCGTCGTCGCAGCCGCTGAAGACGAGGCCGCCGGCGGTCGCGAGCGCGCCGCCGGCCAGCGGCGCCGGCAGCGGCCGCCGCCAGCGCACGCGCCCGCTGGCGCTGTCGAGCGCGACCATCGCGCCGCGCGCGGGGGTCCCGGGCGTGACGCGCGCGTCGCCGCCCTCGAACTGCACGCGCGGACCGGCCTCTCTGCCGCCGAGGCTGTAGGTCATGCAGAGCGTGGTCGTCCCCTGGTAGATCGAGCGCCCGTCCGGGTCGAGCGCTGCCGGGCCGTAGGCGATCCCGCCGAGCGCGCCCGGGCAGACGTGCGCGCCGCGCCGGCTGGGGCGGGGCCGCGGCGTCGTCTGCGCGACCAGTCTGCGCGGCGGGACCAGCGAGCGGCCGCTCGCCGCGTCGCGGATCCAGTAGGTCCCCGACTTGTTCGCGTGCCCGACGGCGCGCACCGTGCGGCCGCCGACCCGCGCGTCGTAGACGAGCGGCGGCTGGCCGCCGTCGTAGTCCCAGACGTCGTCGCAGACCTCGTGCGCGCCCCAGCGCAGCGTTCCGTCGCGGGCGTCGAGCGCGACCATCCCGCTGACCCACTCCTCGCAGCCGCGGCGGTCCTCGCCGCGCAGTGCCGGGCTCGGGTTGCCGGTGCCCGCGTAGACGATCCCGCTGCGCGGGTCGACCGTCGGCGGCATCCAGACGCGGCCGCCGCCGCGGTTCGCCGCGACGGTCCAGAAGCGCCACAGGCGTCTGCCGTCGTGCGCGTCGAAGGCGGCGACGAAGCCGCGTGTGCGCAGCACGTCGCTGCCGCCGCTGCCGACGATCAGGCGGCCCTGCCAGTAGGTCGGCGGCGAGGTCCCGATCGCGCCGCTGCGCGGGTCGGCGACGCGCGTGGTCCACAGCTCGCGCCCGTCGGAGGCGCGCAGCGCGATCAACTGCTCGTCGTAGGTGAGCAGGTAGACGCGGCCGCCGGCGACGGTGACGCCGCGGTTGGTCGGCTGCGGCTGCCCGGCCGCCGCGCCGGTGAGGAAGTCGACGCGCGGCGTGTACGTCCACAGCTCGGCGCCGCTGGCGGCGTCGAAGGCCAGCACCTGACCGGTGTTGGTCGTCACGTACATCGTGCCGGCGACGACGACGGGGAAGCTCTCCCACTGCGCCATCTCGGGGCCGGGCTCGTAGCTCCACGCGACGCCGAGCCGGCTCACGCTCGCGCGGTCGACCGCGCGCAGCGGCGAGGAGCGGGCCTGGCTGTCGTCGTTGCCGAAACGGGGCCAGCCGACGTCGGCGGCGGGGCCGGGCGGCGGTGCCGGATCGCTTCCACCACCACCGCCGCAGCCGCCGAGCGCGCATGCCGCCGCGAGTGCGGCGGCCGCGGCCGCGACGGCTGCCGCCAGGCGTGCGATCGTCAGCTCGACTTGTTTCTCGGTGCCTTCACCGGCACGATTCTCTTGCCGTCCAGCGCCAGCACGACGAAGCGCGAGCCGATCGGCCCGAAGTCGTTGGACGACGTCAGGCCCGAGCCGCCGATCGCGACCCCGATGTAGTCCTTGCCGTCGACGGTGTAGAGGACCGGCGCCGCGGCGCCCGCGAGGCCGAGGTTGGCCTTCCATCTCGTCGCGCCGGTGTGCGCGTCGAAGGCGTAGATGACGCCTCTCTGGTCGACGGTGAAGACGAGGTCGGAGCCGGTCGCCAGTGCGCCGGCGCCCATCGGCGTCGGCATTCTGCGACGCCACAGGAATCTGCCGGTCTTCATGTCGACGCCGGAGAAGCTGCCGGACGGTCTCAGGTCCGACGGGATCGAGCGCGTGCCGCCGAATCTCGACTCGCCGGGCAGTCTCTCGTCGCTGACGGCGAGCAGGAAGCAGAAGTCGATCCCGGAGACGTAGGTCGCGTCGACTCTCGGGCTGTACGCCATCGGGTCGTACTGGGAGCCGCCGAGCGGACCGGGGCACATCAGCTTCGGCGTCGTCGTCGGGACGCTGCGCTCCTGTCTGACGAACGACAGCCGCGGATGGATCGTCGCGCCCGTCTCCGCGTCGAGCATCACCAGCCAGCCGCTCTTGCCGGCCTCCGCCGCGACGCGTCGTCTCTGCCCGTCGATCTCGGTGTCGAGCAGCACGACCGGCGAGGCGGCGTCGTAGTCCCACAGGTCGTGCGCGACGACCTGGTAGTGCCACGCGTATCTGCCGGTGGTCGCGTCGAGCGCGAGGATCGACGAGGTGTAGAGGTTCTTGCCGGGGCGTCTCGTGCCGACGATCGCGGGCGACGGGTTGCTCGTGCCGACGATCACGCGGTTGGACTCCGTGTCGATCGTCGGGGCCATGTAGACGGTGCCGCCGCCGGTGCCTCTTCTGCGCCAGCCCTCGCCGACTCTCGGGATCGTGTTGAAGCGCCAGCGCTCTCTGCCGGTCTTCGCGTCGTAGGCGGCGACGAAGCCGGCGACGCCCTGGTCGGAGCCGGAGTTGCCGACGTAGACGAGGCCGTTGTAGACGGTCGGCGACATCGTCTCGTAGGCGCCGGTGGTCGGATCGTCGACCTGCGTCGAGAAGACCTCCTCGCCGGTCGCGGCGCTGACCGCCTTCAGTCTGCAGTCGAACGTCAACATGTAGACCTCGCCGTCGCTGACCGCGACGCCGCGGTTGACGGCGATGCCGTAGCCGCCGACGCCGCTGGAGAGCGAGAAGTCGACCTTCGGCGCGTACTTCCACTTCACTCTGCCGGTCGCGCCGTCGAACGCGAAGATCTCGTTGGTGCTCGTCGTCACGTAGGCGACGCCGTCGACGACGATCGGAAAGCTCTCCTGCAGGTACTGGTCGCCGCCGAGGTCCGAGCTCCACGCCTCGCCGAGCCGCGCGACCGTTCTCGAGTTGATCTGCGTCTGCGGGGCGTAGCGCGTGTTGTCGCGGTCGCGGCCGAAGACGGGCCAGTCGTCCGGGGAGAAGTGCTCGTCGACCGCCGTGCCGCCCGCGGTGGTGGCGCCTCCGGCGCTATCGCCTCCGGCGCTGGCGGTGGTCGAGGAAGTGGCTGCCGCCGTCTTCGTTGAATCGTCGGAATTGCCGCCGCAGCCGCTGGCTGCGACCAGCACTGCGACCGCGGCGATTGACAGGCAGACGTGCTTCCACTTTACGATGTGATGCTGCGCGTGAGACATTGCCCTCGACCCTCTGGCGCGCCTGTCACGCATCGTGCGCCCCAGGAAGCGAATGTGGATTAACAGCGGCTGAGGCTACCATTGCGCCGTGCCGCACCGCAGTCCCCGCGACCCTTCCCATCGTCCCCTCGCGCGCGTCGCGAATTGGCTGTCGGCCCCGCCGGCGGCGGTGGTCGTGTTCCGGCCGCGGGCGGCGGCTGCGGGCCGCGCCCGCGGGCATGGCTTGCGCGACGGGCTGCTGCGGTGGCGGCGCGAGATCCTGCGTCATCGCCTCGTCGTCGCGCTGCGGCGGTCGCTGATCGTCGCGCTCGTCGTGGGCGTGCTGATGCTGCTGCTGCGGCTCGCGTTCGGCTCGCCGGACGGCTGGGCCTTGATCGCGGTGCCGCTCGCGGCCCTCGCCGGTGCGTGGCTGGTGGGCGCGGCGCGCGGCGGCACGGGTGCTGGGCGCTCGCCCGGTGCCCTCACGTTGGACCGCGTCGCGCGACTGCTCGACGGCGGCCTCAGGCTGGCTGAGCGGCTCGCGACGGCTTGGGAGTTGGCGGGGAGGGGTGGAGAGCAGACGGCGACCGGTGGCCGTTCGGCGCTGCGCGGCGGCGGCACGGGTGCGGCGAGCGTCGATGCAGGCAGCGCGGCGACCGCGGCCAATCAGCCGGACCTGCTCGCACAACGCGTGGTCGCCGACGGTGAGCGGCTCGTCTGGAGCGTCGGCGAGCGGTATCGCGTGCGTGCGCGGCCGGCGCCGAAGGAGTGGACGGCGCTTGCGGTCGCGGCGGCGGCGCTGGCGCTGCTGGTCGCGATCGGCGGGCCGGGCGAGGCGGGAGACCTGCGCGCGCAGAGCGGCCGGGGCGACGGGAGCGACGGGGCGGCCGCACGCGCCCCGGGCTCGACGGCGACGACCGCCACGAGCACGCAGGTGCGCTCCACGCCCGTGCCGGCGCCGGACGCGTCTCCGCAGACCGGGCAGCGCGGCGCCACGACGACGCCGCGCAACGGCACGACCGCCTCGGAAGGCCGCGCGGGCACGGCGGCTCCGAGAATCGCGGTTCGCCAGCAGCAGGCGGCGGGCGCCGGGGCTGGGACGACCGCTGCGGCGGGGAGCAGGGGGAGCAGCGGCGGTGCGACCCGAGGCGGTGGCAGCATGTCGGCCAGAGGCCGTCGCGGCGCGAGCACGACCGCGGCACCGCAAGCGGGTCGCGTCCCGGCTCCCAATCAGGTGAAGGGCCTCGCCGCGCAGGGCCGTTCCACGCAGCGGCCGACCTCGTCGGGTACGGCAGCTCCGGCGACGCAGCGCGCGGCCGACGCGCAGCGCGGCGCCGCGCGCAGCGGCACCCGGGGCGCGGGACAGCAGTCGGCCCAGCTCGGCCACGCCGATCCGTCGCGTCGGAGCGAGACGGGAGCGCGCCGCCTGCCGCTGCGGACGCTCGGGGCCAGCGGCGGCAGCCGCCGCGGAGCCGGCGCGGGAAGAGCGGGCAGCGGGGGGAGAGGGCACGGCGCGGCGCGCGTACAGAACGGCGCGGCCGCCGGGACGCAGCCGGCCGCCTCGGCTCCCGCCGCGAGCGCCTTCGTGCCTACCGCCGCAAACGCGATCGCGCCCTACCTGCGGCAGCTCGTCGCGACGTACTTCCCGCAGCGGTGAGCGCTGTGTGGCGACAGCCGGTGGAGCAGCGCGCAGCGCTTGCGGCAGCGGTGCGCGCTGAGCGTCGACAGCCGGACGACTGCCGCCGTTGACCCTCTTGACACCGTGGTTCCTGCTGGGCCTCGTCGCGCTCGCTCCGCTCGTGGCATTGCATCTGCGACGGCGCCGCAGACAGCGTGAGGTCGCGAGCCTGCTGCTGTGGCGTGAGCTGCCGTCGACCGCTGCCGGTCGGCGGCGCGCGGCGCTCGTGCTGCCGCTGCTGCTCGCGCTGCAGGCGCTGATCGTCGTGCTGATCGTGGTCGGACTCGCACAACCGCGCGGCGGTGCCGGCTCGAGCGGGAGGGAGGCGCGTCCGGCGCAGGTGTTCGTGCTCGACGAGGCGCTCAGCTCCGGCTCTGGCCCCAGCGAGGCCCTGACCGCCGCACGCGCGGAGATCGATCGGCGGCTTGCGCAGACGGCATCGGACACACCCGTCAGCGTCGTGGTCGCCGGCGCCGCGCCGCGCCTGCTCGTCGCCGGAGCGAGTCCGCGCACGGCGCGCGATGCGGTCGCATCGCTGACGCCTGCCGCGGCTTTGCGCGCGGACGCACCGCCGTCCGACCTGCGCGCCGGGCTCGCGCTCGCGGCCGGTCAGCTGCACGCGCCCGGCGCACGGGTCACGCTCGTCCACGCGGCGCAGGACATGCCCCCGCGCGTTCGGACCGACGGCGTGAGCTACAGCGCGGTTGCGATCGGCGCCAGCGGCCCGGCGCAGACGCTGGAGCAGCCCGTCGGGCGCTGCGCTCCGGGGGAGGTCGGCGCCACTGCCGGCGCTCCGCCGGCGCCGCGCTGCACGGTCTTCGCCGCGATACGCAACGACGCACGCTCGCGGGCGCGGGCGCGGTTGGTGGTCGAGCGGGCGGGACGGCCCGTCGCTTCGCGCACGCTCTCGGTCGCGGGGCAGAGCCGCGCCACGATCTCGTTCGACGCTGCGCCCGGGGCGAGGCTGACGCTGCGGGTGGTCGCTCCGGGCGCGGACGATGCGCGCGCGACCGTCACGGTGCCCGGCGTGCCGGAACCCGCCTCCGTCACGCTCGTCTCGTCGCGACCGTCCACGCAGCCGCTCTCGCGCGCGCTGACGAGCGTGCCCGGCGTCACGCTGCGGCTCGTCTCGCCGACCGACTACTCCGACGACGACAGCGCCGCCGCCGATCTCGTCGTGTTCGACCGCTGGGCACCGGACGGTGCGCTGCCGGATGCGCCCGCCACGCTGCTGGTCGATCCGCCGCGTCTCCCCGACGGTCATGTCGGCGCCGCGCTCGCCGATCCCGAGCTGAGCGGGGAGGACGCCGCGGACCCGCTGCTGGCGGGCGTCGACCTCGACGGTCTCGCGATTGCCACGGGCGGCGCGCACAGCATCACGCTCCCGCCCGCTCTGCGCGCGATCGCCTGGGCCCCGGGAGGCCCCCTGATCGCCGCCGGGCAACCCGCGGCGGATCGACGCATCGCCCTCTTCGCCTTCGATCCGGAGGCCTCGACGCTGCCGCAACTGCCGGCCTTCCCGATCCTGATCGCGAACGTCGTCGCCTGGTCGCTGGGGGAGCTGCCGGATGGTGCGACGGGGAGCGTGACGGCGGGCGGCGCCGGTCCGGTCGCGGGAAGCGGCGGCGTCGGTGGCGCGGGCGGCGACGCCGCGGGAGCAGACGACGCCGTTGCGAGCGACGGCTCGCCCACCCTGGTCCTGCGCGCGACCGATGGTGGCGCGGCCGCTCCCGGTCGCCGCCCCGGCTGGTGGCCGCTGCTGCTCGCCGCCGCGCTGCTCGTGCTGCTGGCGGAGTGGGCCTACCCACGCTGGGCGACGCGAGCGGAGGCGCGCGCGTGAGCCTCGCGGCCCCGCTCTGGCTGCTGGCGCTGATCCCGCTCGGGCTCTTCGCCGCGCTGCTGCGACCGCGCGCCGGGGCGCCACGGCTCGCGTTCGCATTGCGCGCGGCGGCCGCCGTGGCGCTCGTGCTCGCCCTCGCGCAGCCGCAGACCGGCTCTGACAGGGGCGGTCCGACCCTCCTTCTGCTCGACCGCTCCGCGAGCATCGACGCCGGGATGACGGCCCGTGAGAGCGCGTGGGTGCGTACGGCGATCGAGCAGGGAGCGTGTCCCGCGCCGTGCCGCGTCATCACGTTCGCGGGCGAGCCGTCGTTTGCCGGCGTTCCCGCGTCGGGCCGGCTGCCGGCGTCGCCTGCGCCCGGCTCCGGCGCGACAGACCTGGCCGCGGCGCTGCGCCTGGCGACGGGGGAGCTGCGCGACGGCGGCCGCGCGATCGTGCTGTCGGACGGGCTCGACACCGCGCCGGATCCCGGCGGCGCGATCGCGGCGGCGACGCGAGCCGCCCGCCGCGCGGGGGTGCGTGTCGACACCGTCGCGCTGGCGCCGGCCGCGACGGTCGCCGACGCGGCGGTGACACGCCTGGTCGCGCCGTCGCAGCTGCGCGCGGGCGATCAGCTGACGCTGCAGGCGACCGTCCGCAGCACCGTCGCGCGCACGGCGACGCTGCGGCTCTCCCGCGACGGCGCCGAGATCGGTCGCCAGCCGGTCCGCCTGCGGGTCGGCGACAACGCGCTGCTGCTGACGTATCGCGCGCCCGCCGAGGGCTGGCACGCCTACCGGATGGCGGTCGCGATGAGCGGCGACACCGTCGCCGCCAACGACGCGCTCGACGCCACGACCCGCGTCGGGCCAGCTCCGCGCGTCCTCGTCCTCGAGGGCGCGCCGGGCAGCGCCGGCACCCTGCCGCAGCTGCTGAGCGACGACGGCGCCGCGGTCACCATCGCTTCCGCGACACCGCAGGCGCTCTCGCAAAGCGACATCGAAGCCGCCGACACGGTCGTGCTCGCCGACGTTCTCGCGCGCGCGCTCGCGCCCGCGCGCGTGACGGCGCTGCAGGACGCCGTTCGCGACGGCGGAATCGGGCTCTTCGTGCTCGGCGGGGAGCACAGCCTCTCGCTCGGCGGCTACGCCGGGACGACGCTCGACACGCTGCTGCCGACCCAGAGCCTCGCGCCGGGTGGCGTGCGCAAGCGCCAGCTCGCGCTCCAGCTGGTGCTCGATCGCTCCAGCTCGATGAACGACCTGGCCGGCGGCTACGACTCGAAGATCGCGATGGCGCGCGCCGCGGCGCGCTCGGCGCTGCGGCTCGCCGCCAGAGACGACGACGAGGTCGGCGTCGTCGCGTTCGACGCCGACGCGCACACGATCGTCCCGCTGGAGCGGGTGAACGAGCAGAACGTCGCGACGATCGGGCGGCTGCTCGACGGCCTTGACGCGGACGGCGGCACGAACATGCTGCGCGGCCTGCGCAGCGGCGTCGAGCAGGTCGAGCAGAGCCGCGCGAGGGTCAAGCACCTGATCCTGCTGAGCGACGGCGTCTCGGAGCCCGGCGACTACGCCCCGCTGCTGGCGCGGATGCGCCGCGACGGCATCACGCTCTCGACGATCTCGCTCGGCCGCGACGCCGACGACGCCTTGATGCGCAGACTCGCGCAGCAGGCGGGCGGGCGCTTCTACGACGTCGGCGACGCGCGCGACCTCCCGCGCGTGTTCACCCGCGACGCGCGGCGCAGCGCCCCGTCGGTCGCCGTGCGCGCGACGCTGCCGGTCACCGCGACCGCCGCGAGCCCGCTCGTCGCGAGTCTCGCGGACGAGCGCCTGCCGACGCTGAGCGGCGACGTCCTCACGCGCCTGCGCGCGGGCGCGACCGAGGCGCTCGCGACCGAGGTCAACGGCGCCCGCACGCCGGTGCTCGCGCAATGGCAGTACGGCCTCGGCCGCGTCGCCGTCTGGACGCCGGGCGCCGGCGCGTGGGCCGGCACCTGGCTCGACGCCGAGCCGGCCGTCTTCGCGGACGCGGCGCGCTGGTCCGCGCGCGCCGTCGCGACGCCGGCGCTGCAGCCCGCGCTCGATCCGGCGGCGCGCGGCCGGGTCATCGTCGATCCGCTGGCGACGGCCGGCCGCTCGCTCCCGCTCGCGCAGGTCGACGGAACCGTCCGCCCGCCGGGCGGCGCGCAGCGCGGCCTCGACTTCGTCCAGGTCGCTCCCAGTCGCTACGCCGCGACGCTTCCCGGGGGGAGCTCGGCGTCAGCCGGTGTGTATGGAATCGGTGTTGGCGCCGACGACGCCGCCGCGCTCGCGGCGCAGGCGCTGGTGGCGGTGCCGTACCCCGCCGAGTACCGCCCTCAGCCTGCTGACAGCGCGTGGCTCGGCGCGTTGACCAGCGCGACCGGTGGCAGCGCCCACGAACCGGGCGATCCGGACGCGGCGCTGCGGCCCGAGCGCGCCGGCGGGCTCTGGCGGTTGCTCGCCGCCGCAGCGATCGTCCTCCTGCTGGCCGCGGTCGCGGCCGGCCGCCGCGCGCGACCACGCGACCGAGTGCGCGCACGTGCCACGTCACAGTGAGATGAGCCTCGCGCCGACGGCGAGAATTTAGGGCACCCTACATTCATTAGGTACCGAATCATTTCGGTACGCGGGTGCTCCGAAGGGGTAGGATCGACGACGGGCGCGAGCGGAGACGAAGAGTCGTTCGCGAAGTCAGAAGGGAGCATAGGTCGATGAATCATGGACCTGACGCGGCGAGGCTGACATCAGCCAGGCTCGTACGCGGCCTCGGCATGGCAGCCACAGCGCTTGCCGTCGCCGCGACGATCGCCGCATGCGGTGGTGGTGGAGACGACGACACCACCAGCACCAGCGCATCCGCACCGGCGACGACGCCAGCCCCGGCGCAGCAGACGACGACGACGGAAGCGCCGGCTGCCGCCGAGGTGGCATCGGGCTGGACCCTGCCGAACGCGGACCTGGGCAACACGCGCCGCGTCAGCGGCCAGATCGACAGCTCGAACGTCGACAGACTCGGCGTCGCCTGGACGGTGCCGATCAGAGGCGCCGGCACGTTCGGCAACTATGCGACCACGCCGGTCGTCGTCGACGGCGTCGTCTACGTGCAGAATTTGACCTCGGACGTCGAGGCGATCGACTTCAGAACCGGCAGAGTGCTGTGGACGAAGGCGTACAACTCGCCGAACGTCGGACCTGACGGCGTCAACGTCGTCGATGGCACCGTCTACGGCGCGACCGCGAGCAACGCCTTCGCGCTCAGCGCCAAGACCGGCGAGCAGCTGTGGACGAGAAGACTCGTGCGCAACGGTCAAGAGGGCATCGACATGGCTCCGGGCGTGAACGAGGGGACCGTCTACGTCTCCACGGTCCCGGGCAACGCGAGAGGCTTCTACTCCGGCCAGGGCCAGGCGATCCTGTGGGCGATGGACGCCAGAACCGGGGCGACGAAGTGGAAGTGGAAGGAAGTCCCGGACGACCTCTGGGGCAACAAGAGAATCAACTCCGGCGGTGGCCAGTGGGAGCCGCCGACGTTCGACGCCAACGGCGACGTGTACATCGACGTCGCCAACCCCGCGCCGTTCGTCGGCAGCAGCCCCAACAGACCGAACCCGTCGAGAAGAACGGCCTTCGGCGGTTCGCGCCCGGGTCCGAACCTCTACACGGACTCCGTCGTCAAGTTGGACAAGACGACAGGCAGAATGATCTGGTACCACCAGCTCTTCCCGCACGATGTGTACGACTGGGACCTGAACAATTCGCCGCTGCTGGCGAACGTCGGCGGTCAGGAGATGGTGATCTCCGCGGGCAAGGGCGGTCAGGCGATCGCCAACGACACGTCGGACGGCAGACTGCTGTGGAGAACGGCCGTCGGCGAGCACAACGGTCACGACAGAGACAACATCTACGGGATGAAGCGGCAGTGGGACAAGCTGCCGGACCCGAACAGCACGTACAAGGTGCTGCCGGGTGAGTTCGGCGGCGTCGAGTCCCCGTACGCGTCCGACGACGACACCGTCTACATGGCGATCGTCGACCTGCCCGGCATCGTCAGACAGCAGGCCGAGACGCCGGACGACGCCACCAGAGGCACCGGCAGAGTCGTCGCACTCGACATGGCGACGGGCAGAATCAAGTGGGACCACAGATTCGCCAGCTCGCCGTACGGCGCGACCGCGGTCATCAACGATCTCGTCTTCACGACGACGTTTGACGGCAGACTGTTCGCGCTCGACACGAGCACCGGCGACGTCGCCTTCCAGGCCAGACTGCCGGCCGGCACGAACGCGCCGGTGGCGATCAACGACGACACGGTCATCACCGCGGGCAGCTTCCCGGGTGCGGCCGGGCAGAGAGCCGAGATCGTCGCGTACCGCCTCGGCGCGACGGGTGCCGAGAGAGCGCCCGCGGCGGCTGGCGGCGGCGAGAGAAGAGCCTCGGCGGGCGGCGGAGGTGGCGGCGGTGCCGCCAGCATCGCGGCCGGCAGAAGAGTCTTCTCGACCAACTGCGCGAGCTGCCACACGCTCGCGGCGGCTGGTGCGAGCGCCAACGTGGGCCCGAACCTCGATCAGCTGATGCCGAGCATGGCTGAGGTTCAGAGACAGGTCATCAACGGCGGCGGCGGCATGCCGGCGTTCGGCGGGACCCTCTCCAGAAGCGAGATCGACTCGGTCTCCACCTACGTCTCGTCGGTCGCCGGCAGAGGCGGCGGCGGAGGCGGGGGCGGCGGCAACGGCGGCGGCGCCCCGTGAGGAGCTAGACCACGCCTCCAGCGGTGGTCGCAACGCACAGGAGCCGGGCGCCGCGTGGCGCCCGGCTCCGGCGTCTTGGCGCTCGTGTGAGCGCCGGCGCGCGGCGGATCGCGAGGTGGCTGACGGCTGAGCCGGGCGTGGTGGTGGTGCTTGGCGAGCGCGATGGTGGGCGGGGCGTCGATCGCGTCCCGCTCACCACCGGCCTGCAGCGCTGGCGCGTGCGGATCGCGCGCGTGCGGGCGCTGGCGTTGGCGCGGCGGTGGCTGATCGTCGCGCTGCTGCTCGCGGCGCTGCTGTGCTTGCTGGGTTCCGGCGTAGCCGTGGTCGTGGCGGTCCCGTGCGTGCTGTCGCTAATCGCGTGCGGCGCTCTGCTGCGCCGGCGCCCGTCGCTGTCCGCGGTCGCCCGCCTGCTCGACGACCGCCTGGCCTTGTCCGAACGCCTCGCCACAGCCCTCGAATTGACCGCGCCCGCCCCGCGGGCCGGGAGGACCGAACGATCGCTGTCGTCCAGCGGCAGCAATCCTTCGGTCCTGGTGGGCGTGGGAGATTCGCTGGCGACCCGCGTGGTCGCGGAGGCGGAGCATGCGCTGGCGTGGAGCCTCGACGCGCGGCGGGCGCGGCTGCGGCGGGCGCCGCGCGAGTGGGGGGCGGTGGTCGTGGCGGCCGGCGTGGTCGCCGTCGTCGCGTTGGTGCTGAGCGGCGCCGAGACGTCGTCGCAGTCGCAGCCCGGGGTATCGGCTCAGCGCAGAGGCGCGGCGAGCGGGGCCGGCGCCGCGGCAGGCGATCGCAGATCGCAGGCGCGACGACCGCGACCGACCGGCGGCGGCGTGCCGTCGTCGGCCAATCCCTACAGCAGCAATCCGTTTGCGAGCGCGTATTCGAGACGGTTGCTGAAGCGGCTGCAGGGCCAGCCGACGATCAGCTACACGAGCCCGGGTCTGAAGCCCGACGTCAACGATGCGGGCGCTGCGCCGTTGCGCAACAGCGCGGGTGGAGCCGGGCAGAGACAGCAGAGCGGAGCGTCGAACGGCACGCGCAACGCGAACGGTCCGGACGTGACCAGTCCGGCGGCCGGCGGCGGCGCGCGCGCCGGTGCGATCACGCCGGTCACGAAGCCGCCATCGCCGGGCAGCCCGACGCCGAGCGGCGCCGCGAGCACGCCCGGCGGAGGCGGCGGCGCGTCGACCACGACGCCCGGCAACACCACCAGATCGCGGGGCAGATCTGGCAACGCACCATCTCCGTCCGGGGGCGCGCAGAGAAGCGCGTCGTCGCCGAGCAGCGCGACCGGCGGATCCCCGACGGGCGGCACGGAGGCCGGTCACCAGCGCGGCACGACGCAGCGCGCGCCGACAGCGCCGCAGCAGCAGACCGCCGGTTCGGTCGGCCTGCCGCTGCAGGGCGAGTTCGCCCCCGGCAGACCGGGCGGCGGCGCCGCGAGACCCGGTCAGCAGGGCAGCGGCGGCGGCGGTCGCAGCCGCACGCAGCAGGTCGCCGGCGCGGGCGCTGCGGCGGGCGGATCGTTCCCCTACATTCCATCCGCCGCCACCCCGCTCGGCCGTGGCCAGCAGACCCTGCTGCTCGACTACCTGCGCGAGCTGAGCCTGCTCGCCGGCCGGCCGTGACGCTGCTGAGCGCCTGGGCGCTGGCGGGCTTTGCTCTGCTCGTGCCGCTGGTCGCGCTGCACCTGCGCGGGCGGCGGCTGCCACGGCGGGAGACGGCGAGCCTGATCGGCTGGCGTGCGCTCGACGCCGTCCCGCCGCAGCGTCGTCGCCGCCTGCGCCCGCCGCCGCTGCCGCTCCTGCTCGCCCTGCAGGCGCTCGCGCTGGTCGTGCTCGTGACCGGTCTGGCGCGACCGGTCCGTTCGGCGGCCGAAGGGCCCGCCACGCACGTCTTCGTGCTCGACGACTCGATCTGGATGCAGGCGATAGATGGCGGATCGACACGTTTCGACGCGGCCCGGCGGTTGCTCTCGCGGCGGCTCGCCGCACTCTCCTCGGATGCGCCCGTGCGGATCGTCCTCGCGACCGCCGACCCCTCGGTGCGCTTCTCCGGCGGCGCGCGCGAGGCGCGCGGATCGCTGGATCGCATGACCCCGACCGACGGCCCCGCCGACCTCGGTGCAGCGGTCCGCCTGGCCGCCGGCCTGCGCGTGCGGCCGTCCGATCCGATCGAGCTGCTGCACGCGCCGGAGAACCCGGTGCCGGTGGCGAGGAGCGGGGCGGGGGCGACCGGCCGCGGCGCCGGGTTGCGCGTGACGTCCGTCGGCGATCCGATCGCGGATCGCGGACTGTCCGGCGTGTCCACGCGCTGCGGGCTTCCGGACGGCGGCTGCGAGCTGCTGGCGCGCGTGGTCAGCTCCGGAGCGTCCCCGGTTCGCGCGCGTGTCGAAGTCTCCGACGCGGAGAACCTCGCGAGCGCGACGACGGTCGCGGTCCCCGCGCATGGCTCGGCTCCTGTCGTCTTCCGCGTGCCGGCCGGCGCGCGGCTCACATTGACAATCGCCGGCAGCGACGCACTGCCGGCGGACGACGTCGCGTATGCGGTCGTGCCGGGCGCGCAGACGGTTCACGTGACCGTCGTCGGCAGCGGCGCCGGGGCGATCCCGCTCGTCGGCGCACTGGCCGCGACGCCCGGCGTAGAGGTGAGACTCCGTGCCCCGGACACGTATAGAGTCGCCGACGCGCGTGCGAGCGACCTGCTGGTGATCGACGGCGCGCTGCCGGCGGCCGCGCCCGCTTCGACCACATCTGGCTCGACCACATCGGCTTCGGCCGCGTCCGGCTCGGCTGGGTCGCCAGCATCCACAGAGGACGAGGCGTCCCCCGCGTCGCTCCCACCCGCCGCCGCGCTCCTCCTGGTTCACCCGTCCCGGATCCCCGGCGGCACGATCGCCGGCCACCTGGCCGACGCCCGTCTCGCCGGCGAGGACGCGGCCGATCCGCTGCTGGCCGGCGTCGACCTGACCTCGCTCGCGATCGATCCCGCCGCGGTTGCGCGCGTGCGGCTGCCGCGCTGGATGACGCCCGCGGCGTGGGCGCGCGGTGGGCCGCTGATCGCTTCGGGGGTCGACGACGGACAGCGCGTCGCGCTGCTGACGTTCGATCCGGCTCAGTCGACGCTGCCGCAACTGGCCGGATTCCCGCTGCTGATCTCCAACCTGCTCGCCTGGTCGCAGGGCTGGCTGCCCGCCCAGGCCGGCGCCGCCTCGCCGATCGCCGTCGAGCAGCCGCCCGGCACGCTGCGGACGAGCCTCGAGCAACGCGACGCCGCCGGCCAGACGAGCACCCGCTCGCTTCGGCGCGGTGACGGGGAGGTCGCGCTCACCCCTGCGGCCGGCCTCGTGAACGGGATGCAACGGCGGGCGAGCGAGACGAGCGCGAGGACGGGCTCGCTCGCGGTCGAGCCCGTCGCGACGGCGATCGCGCCGGGTGCGGCGATCGACCTCGCGGACGCTGCCGGGGCGGCCACGGCGCCGCCCGCTCGGTCGTCGCTCGCGTGGTGGCTGCTGGTCGTTGGGCTGGCGCTGCTGCTTCTCGAGTCGGCGCTCGCGCTTCGAAGCGGTTCGCTGCGCTCAGAGGAGCCACGCGCGTGAGGCGCGCCGCAGCCCGGTCCGACCTCCGGTGGCGCTCGTGAGAAGCGCCATCGTTCGACCCGCCCGGGAGCGCTGAGGCAGTGCGCTTCGCCGATCCGCTCCTGCTGCTGCTCGCCCTGCCGGTCGCTGCGCTCGCGGTCGCGCTCGCCGTGCGGCGGCCTGCGATCGGCAGACGCGATCGTGCGGCGCGCGCACTGCGACTGGCCGCATGCCTGCTGCTCGTGCTGGCACTCGCGCAGCCGCAGCTGACACACGGATCGCGCACACCGGCGGTGCTGCTGCTCGACCGCTCAGCGAGCATCGACGCCGCGGCGACCGCGCATGAAGCGGCATGGCTGACGAAGGCGCGCGACGGCGGCCCTGCTCACGCGACGGGCGTCGTGACGTTCGCCGGCACGAGCCGCTTCCAGCGCACCACAGCGCTGCTTGCGACCGGTGCGGCGCGCGTGGCGCTGCGGCCCGGTGAGACCGACCTCGCCGGAGCGCTGCGTCTCGCCCTCGGCCGCGTTGCAGTCGGCGGACGGCTCGTGGTCGTCAGCGACGGCGCGGCGACGGCAAACGAGGATCTCTCCGCCATCGCCGCGTTGGCGCGTGCTCGACGGATCCAGATCGACGGGGTGCAGCTCGCAGACGGCCGGCGCGATGCGGCGCTCGCGCGGCTCGACGCTCCGGCGGCGGTGCATGCGGGAGATCCGCTCCCGTTGCAGGCGACGATTCACTCGACGGTCGCGGCGACCGTGACCGCGTCGCTGACCCGCGACGGCGCTCCGGCCGGCACCCAGCGGCTGGCGATCAGGGCCGGCGACACGCCGCTGCAGCTCGCACTGAGAGCGCCTGCAACGCCGGGCGACCACCGCTTCCGCCTGCAGGTCACGCTGGCGGGCGATCGGATCGCTCGCAACGACGCGCTCGACGCCGCCGTGCGGGTGACGGCCGAGCCGCGCGTGCTCGTCGTCGCCCGGGGCGATTCGTCGCTGACCACGACGCTGCGCGCGGACGCAATCGCGGCGGAGTCGGTCGGCCCGGAGGCGCTGCCGACCAGCGCGGGCGAGTCCGGTGGGTCGCCGTCGAGCGGGGACGCCTCCGGATCGACCGCAGCGAGCGGGAACGGCTACGACGGGATCGACGGCGTCGTGCTCGACGACGTCTCTGCGACCGCGCTCGGAGCCGAGCGAGCCGAAGCGCTCGTGGCGGCCGTGCGGGGCGGGCTCGGGCTGGTCGCGTTCGGGGGGCCGGACAGCTTCTCGCTCGGGCGCTACGCCGGTTCGCCGCTGGAGGCCGCGCTGCCGGTCACGAGCCTCAGACCGGGCAACCGGCAGCAGCGCGACCTCGCGCTCGAACTGGTGCTCGACCGCTCCGGCAGCATGGCCGACCTCGCCGGCGGCGTGCCGAAGATCGGGATGGCGCAGGCGGCGGCGCGGGTGGGGGCGCGCTTCGCGGCCAGCCACAGAGATCAGTTCGGGATCGTCTCGTTCGACATCACGCCGCGCGTGCTGGTGCCGCTCGCGCCGTTGACCAGAGCGGGCGTGCCGGCGGTGGTGAGAACGATCGACGGGCTGCAGGCCGACGGCGGCACCGACATCTACCTCGCGCTGCGCCAGGCCGCCGAGCAGATCGAGACCAGCAGACTGCCGCAGCGGCACATGATCCTGATGAGCGACGGGGTCAGCGAGGACGCCGACTACGCGCCGCTGCTGAGAAGACTCGCGCAGGAGCACGTGACCGTCTCGGCCGTCGCGCTCGGGGCGCAGGCGGACACGAGACTGCTGCAGACGATCGCGACGACGACCAGAGGCCGTTACTACCAGACCTCCGACGCGCGTCGGCTGCCGAGAATCTTCGCCTCCGACGCGCGCCGCACCGCGCGTCCGACGCGCGTGAGAGGGCGGATCGCGGTGAGCGAGGGGACCGACAGCGCGATCGTGCGCAGCCTCGCCGGCCGCGCGCTGGCGCCGCTGCGCGAGAACGTCGTGACGACGCTGCGCCCAGGCGCCCAGGCCGATCTGCTCGGCGCCGACAGAGGCCACCGCACCGATCCCGTGCTCGCGCACTGGCAGTACGGCTCCGGCCGCGTCGTCGTGTGGACGCCGGGCGTCGCGCCCACGACCGCGGGTCCATGGGCGCGAGAGACACGCCTGTGGCAGGACGCGACGCGCTGGGCGGAGCGGGCCTCGGCGACCCCCGCATTGACGCCCGCGCTGCTGTCCGGCGACCCCGACCGCATCGTCGTCGACCCGCTCCAGAACGCCGACGAACCGCTGGAGCTGGCCGACCTGACCGGCACCCTGGCCGGGTCCGACGGCAGACCTGTGGCGCTGACCTTCACGCAGACGGGGCCGAGCCGGTACGAGGTGGCGGCGGGTGCGCTCTCCGCCGGGATCTACCGCGCGACGGTCGCTGACGGCGACGGGACGGTCCCGAGCGCCAGCGCTGCGCTCGCGGTGCCGTACGCCGCGGAGTACCTGCCGCGGCCGCAGGGATCGTCCGCGCTCGGGCCGCTGACCGCCGCGACCGGCGGCCGTCTGCTGGCCGCCGCGAACCCCGACGCGCTCGCCGGCGGCGTGACGCAGCTGTGGTGGGCGCTCGCGCTCGCCGCGCTGCTCGCGTTCCTGGCGGCCGTCGCGCTGCGGCTGGCGCCGCCGGGCGTCCCGCTCACCGCGCTGACGTGAGCAGCTCCTGGGCGTCGGCGAGCGCGGCGACCTGGGCGAAGGGGTCGACGCCGGCGGGCATGTGGACGTAGCCGACTCCGAGCGCGCGGCAACGCTGCGCCACCGCCTGCGTGTGCTCGTCGAGCGCGGCGGCGTGGGCGGCGAGCAGTTCCGGCGTCACGTCGAGCGTGAGCGACTCGCCCGTCTCGCGATCGATCAGCTCGACCGGGCCGAGCGGTTCGCGTTCTGCGCGTGCGGCGCCGCTCGTCCGCCCGCCGACGGTCCCGCTCGCGCCCGCACCAGCCGCCGCGGCGGCTGGTGCGAAGCCCTCCTCCGTCACATGCAGCAACGTCGCCGCGCGCACGCCGCGCAGTGCGGCGAGCGCTTCGTCGAGCGCGGGGAGGTCGATCAGGGCGTCGGTCAGGAGGGCGGCGAACTCGACGCCGGCTGCCAGCGGGCGGCGGGCTCCGATGCCGGCGGCGAGGTCGGTCGAGCGGCCGCGCGGGAGGTGCTCGAGCTGGTCGAGCAGTATCGGGACCTGCTGCTCGCCGCTCAACGGCTCGCCGTTCATCCCGTCGCCGTCGGCGAGAACGGTCAGCTGGACGACCCCGCCGCGCATCAGCGCGACCGCGCCCAGCAGCGCGGCGATCCGCTCGGCGTGGCGGCGTGCGGGGGCGCCGCGATCGCCCATCGAGCGGCTGCCGTCGAGCAGCAGCGCAAGGCCCAGCTCGCTGTCCTGCGGCGAGGTCCGAACGAACGGCTGCCGCAGCCGCGCGTAGACGTTCCAGTCGATCCGCCGCAGGTCGTCGCCCGGCGCGTACGGGCGGTACTCGGCGAACTCGATCCCGCGCCCGCCGCTCCCGCTCCCGGCTGCGACGTCGCCGAGCAGCGCCCGCACGATCGCGTCGAGGTCGCGCAGCCGCAGCCGCTGGAGCTGCCGCAGCGTCGCCCCGTCGAGGAGAGGGTCGTCGTCGCCCGCCGCGCTCACGCCGCCTCCGCCACCACCCGCTCGAGCGCGTCCGCCACGATCGCGTCCGCCGTCACGCCCTCGCGCTCGGCTTCGAACGAGAGCAGCAGACGGTGGCGCAGGGCGGGGAGGGCGACGGCGCGGATGTCCTCGAAGGCGAGGTTGGCGCGGCCTTCCAGCAGCGCGGTGACGCGGCCGGCGACGCACAGCGCCTGGGCGCCGCGCGGGCTGGGGCCGAGCTGGATCCAGCGGCGCGCCAGTTCGGTCGCGTCGTCGCGATCCGGTTGCAGCGCGAGCACGAGGCGGCTGGCGTAGCCGATCACGTGGTGCGCGGCGGGGACCGAGCGCGCGAGCCGGATCATCGCGTTCAGCGTCGCGGCGTCTGCGACCTGCGGCAGCGCGGGCGGCGCGCCGGCGGTCGTGCGGGTGACGGTCTCGGTCAGCTCCGCCTCGTCGGGGAACGTGAACAGCAGCTTCAGCAGGAAGCGGTCCAGCTCTGCCTCCGGCAGCGGATACGTGCCGCGCATCTCGACCGGGTTCTGCGTCGCCAGCACGGTGAACGGCTGCGGCAGCGGATGGGTGACGGTGCCGATCGTCACCGTCTGCTCCTGCATCGCCTCCAGCAGCGCGCTCTGCGTGCGCGGCGCGGCGCGGTTGATCTCGTCGGCGACGACGAGGTTGGCGAACAGCGGGCCGGGCTGGAAGCGCAGCTGCGCGCCCGCGCCGCCGCCGTCGTCCTGCGTCAGCACCGTCGTGCCGGTGATGTCGGCCGGCATCAGGTCCGGCGTGAACTGCACCCGCCGGTGCTCCAGCGACAGCCCGGACGCGAACGCCCGCGCCATCGTCGTCTTGCCGAGGCCGGGCACGCCCTCCAGCAGCGCATGCCCGCCGCCGAGCAGGCACAGCAGCGTCCCGCGCACGGCGTCGCGCTGACCGATGATCGCCGCGCCGACGGCGTTCTCGATCTCCTGCGCCACCTGTTGGAAGCGATCCGGCGTGAGCAGACCCTCGGGATCCGCTCCGATCGATCCTGCGCTCACGCCACGTCACTCCTCCGACTCGAATTCGACCTCCGGCGAACCGAGCCTACCCGTCCCGGCCCGGGGGCGGAACCAGCCGCGCCGAAACGGTCAGGCGACCAGCAGCGGTCAGGCGACCAGCAGCGCCGCGCCGACCGCGCCGCCGAGATCGCCGAGCGCCGCCAGGCGGATCGACGGCGGACGGTCGTCGTTGAAGAGGTGCGGCTGCATCGCGCCGGCGATCTTCAGGCGGTACTCCTCGCCGAGCCGCAGCCCGAGCCCGCCGCCGATCACCACGACCTCGACGTCGAGCAGGTTGACGGCGGAGGCGACGCCGGTCCCGAGCGCCTCGACGGCCTCGTCGATCAGCTCGATCGCGAGCTTGTCGCCGCCCTCCAGCGCGCGCTGCCAGATGCCGCTCGTCAGGCGCGGTCTGTCGTGCTTCTTCATCAAGTGGAAGAGATCGGTCTTCTCGCCCTCGTCGTGACGCTTGCGGGCGCGCGCCTCCATCGCGCCGCGGCCCGCGTAGGCCTCGAGGCAGCCGCGCCGGCCGCACGGGCACTTCGCGCCGCCCTGCTTGACGACGACGTGGCCGAGCTCGCCAGCCGCGCCCTCGCCGTCCCAGGTCTTGCCGCCGAGCACGATCCCGCCGCCGACGCCGGTGCCCCAGAAGACGCCGAGCAGCGAACGGGCGCCCCTGCCGGCACCGAGCTGGACCTCCGCGTCGGTCGCGACCGAGACGTCGTTGCCGAGCTTCACGGTCGCGCCCTCGAGCTGTCTCGACAGCGCGTCGGCAAGCGCGAAGACGCCGTCCCAGTCGGGCAGGTTGCGGGCCTGGCCGACGCTGCCGGCACCGGCGTCGATCGCGCCGGGTGAGCCGACGCCGACGCCGCCGAGGTCGCCGATCGCCACGTCGGCCGCCTCCGCGGCCTCACGCAGCGCGGCCGCCATCGCGTCCGCGACGTCCTGCGGGCCGCCCGTCAACGGGGTCGGATGCCGCGCCTCTCCGAGGACTCTGTTGTCGTCGTCGACGACGACCGTCTGGATCTTCGTTCCGCCGAGATCGATGCCACCGCGTGGAGCCATCCGGCCAGCATAGTGGTGCTTCCGGCTGTGACTGGACCTGAAGGTCTGGTCTCAGTTCCATCACATCAAAATGACATCTCAACTACAACCTGTCGTAGTCGGGCTCCTAGGTTGGCGGCGTCGTACCCCCTCGAATCCCCGACAGGAGTCGCATGATCACCCGCAGAATGGCCGCGCTGCTCGGCACGGTCGCCGCTGCCGGCGCGCTCGCCGGCGCGACGGCCGCGCCCGCGCTCGCAGACCCCGTCACGGTCCTCGCCGAGAACTTCGACGGTGCCACCATCCCCGACGGCTTCAGAGCCATCGACGGAACGTGGACGGTCGCCAACGGCCGTCTGACCGGCGTCTCCCCGAACAGCGCGACGACGAACAAGATCACGTTCGGCCCGCACCTGCACGACTTCCAGTTCGAGGCGACCGTTCGCTTCGTCACGGTGACCGACGCAGCGCGATGGGCCGCGCTCGCGCTCGACATGCCCGCCGACGGCAGCGCGCCGTGGTGGCATGCCGCGATGCGCAGCGGCTCGACCGCCGCCAACGGCACCGAGTTCGCGCAGAGAACCGTCGCGAACGCGTGGGTCGTGACCAACGCCGCGCCTGCTCCGACCGCCGCCGGCACCGGCAGAGACGTCAGAGTCAAGATCGTCGTGCACGGCAACCGGGGCGAGTGGTACTTCAACGACGTGCTGACGCAGTCGACCACGTCGCTGCAGCGCTCTCAGTCGGGCGGCCTCGGCTTCGTCGTCAACGGCGGCAGAGTCGAGTTCGACGACGTCAAGGTCACCAAGCTCGACCGTCTGTCGCTCGTGCAGCCCAACGACGGCACCAACTACCCGCGCAACATCGCCCACCGCGGCTACTCGGCGATCGCGCCCGAGAACACGCTCGCGGCCGAGGCGGCCGGTGCGCGCGCCGGCGCCGACTGGGTCGAGACCGACGTCACGACCAGCGCCGACGGCACGCCGTACATCTCGCACGACGACACCGTCGACCGCACGACCGACGGCACGGGCGCGATCAAGAACCTGACCGACAGCTACCTCGACGTGCTCGACGCCGGCAGCTGGTTCGCGCCGGCCTACGCCGGCCAGAGATTGGAGACGTTGAGAGAGCTGCTGACCGAGGTCAAGCTCAGCCCGGCCGACTTCCTGCTCGAGATCAAGGCGCCGCAGAGCAGAGAGCAGGTCGCCAAGATCGTCAGAGAGGTCGTCGACGCCGGCATGATCGACCGCACGATCATCCAGAGCTTCGGCGACAACGAGCTGCGCTACGCGCGCGAGGCGAACGCCGACGTCCCGCTCGCGACGCTGCGCGGCGCGCTCGACGCCGACCCGGTCGCCGTCGCGAGAAGCCTCGACGTCGTCGCGTACAACCCCGACTGGGGCGCCCTGCGCGGCAAGCCCGAGGTGACGGCCGCGCTGAACGCCGCTGGCATCGCGGTCATGCCGTACACGGTCGACGACCCCAACCAGTGGGCGCTGATGCGCGACGAGGGCGTCGACGGCATCATCACCAACAAGCCGGGCGAGCTGACCGGCTGGGAGTGGGGCCTGAGAACGGCCGGCAGAAGCGGCGGCGTCACCAGAGCCGGCATCCTCGCGCCGGTCGACGGCGCGCAGTACAAGCGCGGCGAGTCGTTCTCGCTGTCGATCGACACGGGTGCCGCGGCGTCCGCTGCGGCGACGCTCGACGGCGCTGCGATCGCCGACGGCGCGACCGTCCGCGCCGCCGACCTGGCGCTCGGCGCGCACACCGTCAGGCTGACGACGAGCAGCGGCACCGGTGCCACCAGAACCGCCACGGCGTCTTTCACGGTCGTCCCGTCGGTGACGGGCATCTCGCAGCTGATCGCCGCCGCGAGAGGCGTGCCGAACTCGCTGCGCCCGCAGTTGCTGGTCGATGCGCTCGCGCACCGCTGGGGCAGAATCGCCGGCACGCTGGTCGCGCATGACAGCGAGCTGGGCGATGCGGCCGCGAGAGCGATCGGCGACGAGGCTGCCGCACTGGCCGCCGCCGAGGGTCCGGGCGAGGACGAGCCGGGCACCGGCATCCCCGGTCCGGAGGGTCCCAAGGGCGACAAGGGCGATCAGGGCGAGCCCGGTCCGGCTGGTCCGGAGGGCCCGGCTGGCAGAGACGGGACGAACGGCACCAACGGCGTCGACGGTGTCAACGGCAGAGACGGCGCCAACGGCGTCGACGGCACCAACGGCAGAGACGGCGCCGCCGGTCCGAGCGGTCCGGTCGGACCCGTCGGCCCGAAGGGCGACACCGGCGCGAGAGGCGCCAACGGCCGCGACGCGATCGTCACGTGCAAGATCACGGGCACCAGCAGCAGCCAGAGAATCGCCTGCACGGTGACGTTCGGCGCGAGAGCGGCGGCTTCCAGCACGAGAGCCCGCCTCGTCAGAAACGGCCGCACGTACGCGAAGGGGCGCGTCAAGGCGCTCAAGCCGGTCCGCAAGGTCAAGCGCGGCCGCTACACGCTGCGTGTCGCGAACGGCCACAAGGTCGTCGCGGCGAAGGTGACGGTGCGTTGAGGCGCACGTCACTCTTGAAGTGATGTGAGCAGACGGCGGCGGCCCGCGAGGGCCGCCGCCGTTCGCGTCTCCGGCTCGCTATCTTCGAACGACGATGGCGAGCTACTCAGATCCCACCTGCGGCTGCGGCGTCTGCGGCAGCGACGTGCCCCCGCTGATCGGCAGCGTGCTGACCGGCGTCGGGATGACCCTGGCGCAGGCCGCCAGAGCGCTCGAAGAGGGCCGCGAGCCGAACCTCACCCATGTCCAGCGCGAGATGGTCGAGCGCTGGGCGGAGCAGCAGATCGGCGCGGGCGCCTAGTGCGGCGCGGCTGCGTCGTCGGGCTCTGAGCCCGACGACGGGCGCGGCTGCAGCGCGCCCTCCTGGCGCAGCACGAGCCACGACAGCCACATGCCGACGGCGAACAGCGGCAGGCCCATCGCGACTTTCGCGACGCCGAGCGCGACGACCGCACCGGCGAAGTAGAGCGGCAGCTGGACCGCGAGGCGGGCGGCGAAGACGGCGACCCAGATCCACGTCACGTGGGTGTAGATGCGGACCTTGTCCGGATCTCTGCGCCAGCCCATGCCGGTCTGCGAGACGAGGCCGAGCGCGACGCCGGCGACCGGCCAGCGGAAGACGATCGAGCCGACGAGACCGATCACGTAGGCGCCGCTCAGCAGCAGGCCGGGGAGGAAGAAGTCCTCCGCCTTGCCGGTGCGCGAGACGACGAACGCCGCGATCGCGATCCCAGCGAGCCCGGACAGCGCGAACTGGACCGTCTGTCTGCGCACGAGCCGCGCGATCGCCATCACGACGCTGATCGCGACCGCGACGATCGCGGCGCTGCTCGGTTCCAGGCCGCCGATGCTGTAGGCGATCACGAACGCGGCCGCCGGCACGGCCGACTCGATGATCCCGAGCGGCCCGCCGAGCGCCTCCGCAAACGCGGCGCTCGCCGTCGGCGCCTGTGCCGCGGCAGCGATCCCGTCCCGGCGCGGGTCGTGGTGCTCGTCGCTCATGGGGTCATGTTGACGGAGTCGGCGAGCCGGCGGCGGCATGCCTGCGCGACGAGGCGAACTTCGGTGCCCAAAGCCCTCTGGGCAACGTGCTCACGCTCTTCGCGATCGAACCTCTTCCGTCGCGCTAGGCGGCGACGAGGACGGGCGTACCGATGTCGACGCGCTCGTAGAGGTCGATCACGTCGGCGGGGTCCATGCGGACGCAGCCGTGGGAGGCGGCGCTGCCGAGCGAGCCGATGTCCGCGGTGCCGTGGAAACCGACGGAGCCGTTGAAGCCGATCCAGCGCGCCACGAGCGGGTTGTTCGGGGCGCCGCCCGGGATCGTCTGGCCGGCGAGGTCGCCCGCCCACTCCGACTGGGGGACGTTCCACGGCGGGTCGACCTGCATCGACTGCACGACGAACTGGCCCTCGGGCGTCGGGTACTCGGCGGAGCCGACGGCGACGCCGTAGCTGGTCGTCAGCTCGCCTCTGACGAAGACGCGCACGGTCGTGCTCGACTTCGAGACGGTGACGACGGTCGGCGTGGCCTCCCACACCTGGTCGGTCGTCTTCGCGGGCGGGACGACGATCGTCTGGGCTCTGAAGCTGCGCTCGCCGCGCGGCTGGTGCAGCGCCCGCACGATCTGCTTCTGCAGCTTCGCCGGGTCCTTCAATCTCGCGCCGTCCTGCGACTCGGTCACCGAGACGCTGTCGACGGCGATCGCCAGCGAGGCGTCGACGGCGGGCTTCTCGACCGATCTCGTGATTCTGTCGACGAACGCGGCGACGGCTCTTCTGTTGACCGCGACGATGATCTTCTCGTTGCCCTCGACTCTGCCGCCGGTCAGCTCGCGCCAGCCGCGCTGGAGGAAGTTGCCCTGCTCGCCATGTGCAAGCGCGCGGCGGATCGCGCCATCGAACGAGATGCCGACTCTCGCGTCGGACGCTTTCAGCTCGACGGTTCTGCCGTCGACCTCGACCTTGACCGATCGCTGCGCCGGCTTGCCGACGCGTCTCTTCAGCAGCACGCGCGCCTCGGCCGGCGACTTGCCGCCGACATCGACGCCGGCGATCGTCACGCCCTTCGGGATGCGGTCGCTGGCGGCGCTCGCGTTGTAGCCGAGAAAGCCGACGCCCACGGCTGCGAGCAGCAGCAGGGCACCAGCTATGAGCAGGAGCGTCCGTGCTCGAGTCATGTTGGATCGTGTCGACACGTCGCAAGAAGGTAGCGGTCGCGGCGGCAGGCGTTACAAGATCGCCTGCATATGGCGGCTGGGCATGTCAGCATCGAGACCTCGATCGGGTCGCTTCGCTGCCGACCGCGCGAGGCGCCGAGCGGTCTCGCGCGGGTCGCTGCGCTGCCGATCGGGCGACGCCAAGCGGGTGGCCAGCCCTCCGCGCCCGGTCCGCGCGCCGGTCGCTATCGTCGCGGTCCGTGCCGATCAGGTCTCAATCCGACACCATCGCGACGCCGCTCGCGCCGCTGACGACGCTGCGGCTCGGCGGACCCGCGCGCAGGCTGATCGCGGTGACGAGCGAGACCGAGCTGGTCAGCGCCGTGACGGAGCTGGACGCGGCCGGCGAGCCGTTGCTGGTGCTGGCGGGCGGCTCCAACGTCGTGATCGCCGACGCCGGCTTCGACGGCACCGTCGTGCACGTGCGCACGTACGGGATCTCCCCTGTGGGAAGCGACGAGGCGATCCTCGACGTGCAGGCCGGGGAGCCGTGGGACGGCGTCGTCGCGTACGCCGTCGAGCACGGGCTGGCAGGGATCGAAGCGCTGTCGGGCATCCCCGGATCGGCGGGCGCGACGCCGATCCAGAACGTCGGCGCCTACGGGCAGGACGTCAGCCAGACGATCGTCGCGGTGCGCGTGTTGGACCGCGCGAGCGGGCACGTGCTGGAGCTACCGGCCGCCGACTGCGACTTCCGCTACCGCACCAGCGCGTTCAAGGGCCGCGACGAGCGGATCGTGCTGTCGGTGCGGTTCGGGCTGGGTGATGCTCCCACGCCGATCGCCTACGCCGAGCTGGCGCGGGCGCTCGGGGTCGCGGTCGGGGCGCGGGCGCCGCTCGCCGACGTGCGCGCGGCGGTGCTGGGGTTGCGGCGCGGCAAGGGGATGGTGGTCGATCCAGCCGATCCCGACTCGGTCAGCGCCGGCTCGTTCTTCACCAACCCGATCCTCGCCGCGGACGCGTTCGCCGCGCTCGCCGCCGCCGCGGGCGATCCGCCGCCGCCGGCGTTCCCGGAGCCCGACGGCCGCGTCAAGACGTCGGCCGCATGGCTGATCCAGCACGCCGGCTTCGAGCGCGGGACCGCGCGCGGCCGCGTCGGGATCTCCTCCAAGCACACGCTCGCGCTCGTCAACCGCGGTGGCGCGACGACCGCGGAGCTGGTCGCGTTCGCACGCGAGATCGCCGCCGGCGTCGAGCGCGCGTTCGGCGTCCGGCTCGTGCCGGAACCGGTCTTCGTCGGGCATCGCTGGTAGCGCGTCGGCACGGGAGTCCGCGGCAGCGCGTGAGCCCGCGGCGGCACCCTGCCGGCGGCGGCGGCGATTGACTAGACCCGCACCAGCATCTTGCCGATGTTCGCCCCGTTCAGCAGCTCGATGAACGCCTGCGGCGTGGATTCGAAGCCGTCGACGATCGTCTCGCGGTAGCGCAGCGCGCCGGACGCCATCCAGCCGCCCACCTGTGCGAGGAATCTGTCGCGCAGGTGAACGTGGTCGCCCACGAGCATGCCGCGGATCTGGCCGCGCGTCTGTATCAGGCGGTCGAGGTTGCGCGGGCCGGGCGTCGCCTCGGTCGCGTTGTAGATCGAGATCGCGCCGCAGACGGCGATCCGGCCGCGGACCCGCAGCGACCCGATCGCCGCCTCGAGCTGCTCGCCGCCGACGCTGTCGAAGAAGACGTCGATCCCGTCAGGGGCGATCGCGCGCAGCTGCGGGCGCACCGGCGTCTGCTTGTAGTCGATCGCGCTCTCGCAGCCGAGCTCCTCGATCACGTAGCTGGTCTTGGCCGGCCCGCCGGCGATCCCGATCACGCGCGTGGCGCCGAGCAGCCGCGCGAGCTGCGCCGCGGCGCTGCCGACCGCGCCGGCCGCGGAGGAGATCAGCACGACGTCGCCGTCTCTCACGGGCGCGACCTCGACGAGCCCGGCGTACGCGGTGAGGCCGGGCATCCCGAGCACGCCGAGGTACGCCTGCTCGGGCACGACCGTCGCGTCGACCTTCTGCGCGCGTCGCGCGGGGATCAGCGCGAGGTCGCGCCAGCCGGCGCCGTGCAGGACGCGGTCGCCGCGCGCGAACCGCTCGTCGCCGGAGGCGATCACCTCGCCGACCGCGCCGCCGTCCATCACCGCGCCGACCTCGAACGGCGCGATGTAGGACGTGCGATCGCTCATGCGTCCGCGCATGTACGGATCGACGCTGAGCCAGTGGTTGCGCACCAGCAGTTCGCCCTCGGCCGGCTCCGCCAGCTCGTGCTCGACGAACGCGAAGTCGTCGAGCGTGGGCTCGCCGTGCGGGCGCTGTCTGAGGTGGATCTCGCGTGCGGTCAGGTCCATCGACGACGTTCCTCTCGATCTCACATGCTGCGGTCAGATGCGGAGGTGCTCGACGCCGCTCGCGCGCGCGATCAGCACGTCGTGCACCATCGCAGATGGGAACAGGCCGTGGTCGACGATTCCGGGCGTCGCCTCCAGCCGCTGCGCCAGCGCGGCCGGGTCGTCGATCGGCTCGTGCAGGTCGGCGATCAGGCCGTTGTCGGGCGAGCGCGGGGTGTCCGGGCGCAGGCGCGCCATCGGCAGCCGCCGCAGCGTCGAGGCGAGGCCGAACTCGTGCAGCTCCAGCGGCACCGGAGCGTGCAGCCGCTCGACGGTCTTGTCGGAGGAGGCGATCACGACGAAGCGGTCCGCGGCGGCCGCGACGAGCCGCTCGCGCGTGTGCGCGCCGCCGCCGCCCTTGATCAGCCAGCCGTCGGGCGCGACCTGGTCGGCGCCGTCGATCGCGACGTCCAGCTCCGACAGCTCGAACGGCTCGACCTGCAGACCCAGCGCGCGCGCCGCCGCCTCGGTGCGCGGCGAGGTCGCGACCCAGCGCATCCGCTTGAGGTTGCGAGCGGCGAGCGCCGGCAGCAGGTACGCGACCGTCGAGCCGGTCCCGAGCCCGACCTTCTGGCCGTCTTCCACGAGCAGCGCCGCGGCCTCCGCCGACGCCTGCTTCTGCTGTTCGATCTCCGCCGCACTCGTCGTCATGGGGCGCAGGGTAGATGGTCCGCCCGTCGCCGCGCCGGGCGATTCAGTCGGCCGCTGCGCCGGCCGGGGTCTCGACCGCCGCGACGGGCGCGCGCATCGACTCCATCCGCTCGCGCCGCGGCCGGCCGGCCTCGCGGATGACGATCTTCAGCACGGCGGCGAACGGGACCGCGAGGATCGCCCCGACGACGCCGAGGATCGAGCTTGCCACGAGTACCGAGACGATCGTCGTGAACGCCGTCAGCTCGACCGCGCGGCGGTAGACGAGCGGGTAGACGACGTAGTTCTCGATCTGCTGGTAGATCAGCTGGATCACGAGCATGCCGCCGGCCGCGAGCGGGCTGACGGTGAGCGCGACGGCGACGAGGATCACGGCCGCGATCGTCGCGCCGACCTGCGGGATCAGGTCCAGGAAGGCCGCTATCACCGCCAGCACGATCGGGAACGGCAGCCCGAACGCCCACGCGGACAGGCCCGCGACCGTGCCCGCGACGCACGAGATCGCGACGTTGCCGATCAGCGACGAGGAGACCGCCCTGATCGACTCCTCCAGGATCGGGCGCCAGCGCGCCTCGACCGCCGGGTGCGCGAAGCCGAACAGCCAGTCGGTGATCTTCGGCCGCTCCATCAGCAGGAACAGCGCGAGGAAGCTGAGCGTGACGAGCGAGAGGAGCGAGCCGAAGACGCCGCCCGCGACGCCGAGCAGCGTCGTCGCCGCCTCCGGCAGGCCCGAGGCGAGGTCCTTCAGCGCGTTTCTGACGGTGTCCTGGTTGCCGGAGGAGACGAACGTCTCGAACGCTCTGCTGCTGGTCAGGTCGTCCCAATACTCCGGCAGGTGCTCGATGAAGTCGTGCACCTGACCCCACAGCGGGCCGACGGTGATCGCGATGATCAGGAAGGCGGCGAGGAACAGGCCGACGAAGACGGTCAGCGCCGCGCGGCCGCGCGGCCAGCCGCGTTCCACGAGCGCGCTGACGACGGGGTCGAGCCCGAGCGCGAGCACGCCGGCGACGAAGATCGACAGCAGCGCGCCGAGCGACAGCAGCGCCAGCATCACGGCCGCGCCGAAGGCGGCTATCAGCAGCAGCGTGCGGACCGGAACGATCAGCTCGACCTGCTTGCGCTGCGGACGGGCTGGGAGGGCGGGCGGCGCCGGCGGTGCGGGCGGCGCCGGGGGCACGGCGGGCGGCTGCGGCGGCTGCTGGCTCACGCGCGCACTCTAAGCGGCGCAGCGGCGGCACGCCGGGAGCCGCCGCGGGGCCCTCAAGTCCGTCCGCGCGAGCGTCGAGTATCGGGGTATGAACGTCTCCCTGCGCCATTCTCCAAGCTTCGCCGTCGCCCGTTGCACGCTCTCCGGCGGCGAGTCGATCAGAGCCGAGTCGGGCGCCATGATGGCGACCTCCGGCGGCGTCGGGATAGAGGCCAAGATGCAGGGCGGCCTGATGAAGGGACTGAAGCGCAGCGTGCTCGGCGGCGAGTCGCTGTTCATCTCGTCCTACACGGCGCCGTCGCAGGGCGGCTGGGTCGACGTCGCGGCGACGCTCCCGGGCGACCTGCAGGTGATCGAGCTGGGCGAGGCGGTCAACATCGCGAAGGGCAACTGGCTCGCCTCCTCCGACACGGTCGAGCTGGACACGAAGTGGGGCGGCTTCAAGAACCTCTTCGGCGGCGAGGGCGGCTTCTTCATCCACGCCTCCGGCAGCGGCAAGGTGATCGTCTCCTGCTACGGCGCGCTCGACACGGTCGACCTCGCCGCGGGTGAGTCGATCGTGCTCGACTCCGGCCACGTCGTCGCGTTCGATCCGTCCACGCAATTCACCACGCGCAAGGTGACGAAGGGCCTGATGACGACGCTGAAGAGCGGCGAGGGCCTCGTGATGGAGTTCACCGGCCCCGGCCGAATCCTGACGCAGTCGCGCACGCCCGGCGCGCTCGTGACCTGGCTGACGTCGGTGCTGCCGTTCTCGCGCGGCTGAGCCCCGCTCAGAGCTCCTGAACCGACACGCCGTCGGGCCCGGTCACGAAGCGCACGTGCGTCAGATCGGGCACGGCGGCGTCGGCGTCGAGCAGCCGCAGCTCGTGCGTGCCGTCGACGGCGAGCGTCGCGCAGCCCGCTGCGCGCGCGGCGGTGAGGCCGGCCGGCGCGTCCTCGACGACGAGGCAGCGAGAGGGCTCGAAGCCCAGCAGCCTGGCGCCGAGCAGGAACGGCGCCGGGTCCGGCTTGCCACGCTCGACGTCGTCGATCGTGACCGCGACCTGCGGCTGGATCACGCCTGCGGCGCCAGCGCGCGCGTCCAGCAGCGGGCGCGTGCACGAGGTGACGATCGCGACGCGCTCGGCCGGCAACGAGGCGAGCGCCTCCAGCGTGCCCGCCCGCGGAACGACGCCCTCGGTGTCGGTCACCTCGAAGTGCGTGATCTTCGCGGCGGAGGCGGCGACGCGCTCCGGCGGCAGCAGCCGCGCGACGATCTCCGCCGCCGGCATGCCGTGGCTGCCGCGCAGGCGGTCGGGGTGGACTTGCTCCTCCTCGGCCCACCGCAGCCAGCAGCGCTCGACCGACGCGGTCGAGTCGATCAGCGTGCCGTCGAGGTCGAACAGGATCGCGTCGAAGGTCCGTCCGGCGAACGCCTGCGCGGGGTGCGGTGCGGGTCCGGGCCCGGCGGTCTCGGGGTCGGCGAGGTGCGTCGTGGCTCGGTCGCTCATGGGTTCATGGTGTAGCAGGACACGATGCACCAGAATGGCGCATCGCGAGCGGGTCCTCTGACGCCACAACTCCCGCGCCGCTCTGGTGTCATCGGTGCATGCTCCGAACGTTCCGCCTCACCCCGTTGCTCGTCATCGTCGCAGCGTGCTTCGCCGTCGCTCCCGCGGGCGCGGCGCAGCGGCTCGTGGTCAGAGGCGCCGGTTTCGGCCACGGCGTCGGGATGAGCCAGTACGGCGCGCAGGGCTACGCGCTGCAGGGCGCGAACTACCGCACGATCCTCGCGCACTACTACGCGGGCACCAGACTGGGCCGGGTCCCGGCGTCGTCCGTCGTGCGGGTGCTCTTGCGCAGAGGTCGCACCGCGACGTTCACGGGCGCGACACGCGCGGGGCGCAGCAGACTGAACGCGGCGACGACGTACCGCGCGGCGCTGAGCGGCTCGAACGTCGTGCTGGCGGGCGGCGGCCGCACGGTCAGAGTCGCGCAGCGCGCGCGGATCGCCGGTCCCGGGCCGCTCACGGTCGGGGGCGGGCTCGGTCGCTACCGCGGGACGCTGGAGCTGTCGCGGGGCGACGACGGCGGGCTGCAGGTCGTCAACGCGGTCGGGATCGAGGACTACGTGCGCGGCGTCGTCTCGGCGGAGATGTACGCGAGTTGGCTGCCCGACGCGCTGAGGGCCCAGGCCGTCGCCGCGCGCACCTACGCGCTGACGATCAGAAAGGGCGACGACGGCTTCGACCACTTCAACGACACCAGCTCGCAGGTCTACGGCGGCGTCAGAGCCGAGACGGCCGCGACCGACGCCGCGGTCGCCGCAACGCGGCTGCAGGTCGTGACCTATCGCGGCAGAGCGGTCCCGACGTACTTCTACGCCAGCTCCGGCGGGCGCACCGAGAACGCCGAGGTCGGCTTCGCCGGGTCGTCGCCGGAGCCGTGGCTGGTCGGTGTCGCCGATCCCTACGACCTCTGGTCCGGCAACCCGTACCGCAGCTGGACGAGAAGCTTCACCGTCGCCGACGCCGAGCGCCGCCTCGGCAGCACGTTGGACGGCTCGCTGGTCGCGATCCGCGTGCTCAGACGCGGCTTCTCAGGTCGCGTCGTGAGCGCAGAGGTGGTCGGCAGCGACGGTGCGACGACGGTCACGGGCGACCAGCTGGCGGCGGCGTTCGGGCTGTGGTCGACGTGGGCGAGCTACACGCTGCGGTGAGCGCCGCGGCGTCGGCGTCGGCGTCGGCGGCCGCCGACGCGCGCTCGCGGCGGCGCGACCGGCGCGCCGCTCAGCCTGGATCCACCGATATCCGCGAGCGTGCCGCCGCGCAGATCGGTGGATCCAGGCTCAGCCGAGCATCCGCTCGTAGACGACGTACGAGGTCAGGTCGGCGACCTCGTCGTAGAGCGAGCGGGCGGGGCCGTTGAACTGCTGCGTCTGCCAGTAGAGGCGCTCGGAGCCGCGCTCGCGCGCTGTGGTCGCGAGCGCCTCGATCAGTGCCACGCCGGCGCCCGTGCCGCGCGCGGTCGGGGCGACGAAGAGGTCTTCGAGGTAGGTGTAGCTCGTCGCCGACCAGGTCGAGGGGTGGACGATCGCGTGCGCGAAGCCCGCGAGCGAGCCCTCGTGACTGACGGCCGCCAACCCGAACATCCCGTCGCGCTGCTCGCACATGCGCGCGAACGTCAGGTCGGTGATCGCCGGATCCAGCTCGTGGCGGTAGAAGCGCAGGTAGCCGTCCCACAGCGGCTGCCACGCGGCGCGGTCGTCGGCGCGCAGCGCGCGGACCTGCAGGGGAGTGCTCATCGCCCGCACCCAATCAGGTTGGCGACGCGGACGCCAGGTGCTGCGCGACGTGGCGCGGCGACCGGGCGGCGCCGGCTCGGCCAGTCGCCGCTCATTGCACCGGCGGCTCGGCCAGCTTCGCCGCGCGCGCCGCCAGGTACCGCTGCTCGGGCAGGCTCGTGGTGCGGCGGGCGGCCAGCTCGTAGGCGGCGCGGGCCGCGTCCGTGTCGCCGGCCAGCTCCAGCAGGTGCGCGCGGACTGCCTCGAGGCGGTGATGGGTCGCGGTGCGGTCGTCGTCGGCGAGCCTGTCGAGGAGCGTGAGGCCCGCGCGCGGGCCGTCGACCATCGCCAGCGCGACGGCGTGGTTGAGCGTCACGATCGGGTTCGGCGCGACGCGCTCCAACAGGCGGTAGAGCGCGAGGATCTGCGGCCAGTCGGTCTGCTCGGCGTCGGGGGCCTCGGCATGGACGGCGGCGATCGCGGCCTGCAGTTGGTAGGGGCCGAGCGGGGCGTGCGGCAACGTCGCCTCCAGCAGCGCAACGCCCTCGCGCACGTACGCCGCGTTCCAGCGCGAGCGATCCTGGTCGGCGAGCCGCACGAGGTTGCCGTCGGCGTCGGTGCGCGCGGGACGGCGGGCGTCGGTCAAGAGCATCAGCGCGAGCAGGCCCGCGACCTCCCCGGCCATCGGATCGGCGGCGCGGGCGGCGATCGGATCGGCGGCGCCGGCGGCCATCGGATCGGCGGCCCCCGCCGCCGCGGCTGCGCTCGCGGGACCGGACCGCTCGACACGCGCATCGGCACGGTTCGGCGCCGCTTGCGTCAGCGCATGCACCGCCCGCGTCAGGCGGATCGCCTCGCTCGTCAGCTCCGCGCGCGCGAGGTCCGGCCCGGAGGTCGCCGTGTAGCCCTCGTTGAAGATCAGGTACAGCACGTGCAGGACCGCGCGCAGGGCGTCGGCGCGCCGCGGCTCGGGCGGCATTGCGAACTGGCCGCCGCTCGCCTTGATCCGCGCCTTCGCACGGCTGATCCGCTGCGCCATCGTCGCCTCCGGGACGAGGAACGCCTGCGCGATCTCGGCCGTCGTGAGGCCGCCGACGGCGCGCAGCGTCAGCGCGATCTGCGACGCGGGCGAGAGCGCCGGGTGACAGCAGAGGAACAGGAGCGTGAGGGTGTCGTCCTGCTCGTCGTCGCGTGATCCGAGCGCTGTCGCGCCGCTCGCGCCGAGCGGTCGCGCCGTCTCCTCGCCCGGCGCCTGCGCGACCTGCGCGTCCGCCGGCTCCCGCGCCGCCGCGACCTCTTCGCGGCGGCGGCGGGCGTGCTCGCTGCGCAGTTCGTCGACGACGCGGCGCGAGGCGACGGTGACGAGCCAGGCGCGCGGGTTGCCGGGCAGGCCGTCGGCCGGCCACTGCGTCGAGGCGGCCAGCAGCGCCTCCTGGACGGCGTCCTCGCAGAGGTCGAACTGGCGGTGGCGGCGCACGAGCGCGCCGAGGACCTGCGGCGCCAACTCGCGCAGCAGACCCTCTATCTGCGACGGATCCGTCACATCTCCTCGCCGGATTGGCTCAGGATCGGGCGCACCTCCATCGCACCGAAGCGCGAGTTGGGCCATCTCGTCGCGATCTCCAACGCGCGCTCGGGCGTCTCGCACTCGACCATCAGGTAGCCGCCGAGGTGCTCCTTCGCCTCCGCGAACGGTCCGTCGGTGGCGATGGGCACGCCGCCCTTGATCCCGTCGCGCGGACGCACAGTCTTCGACTGCGACGGATCCGCCAGCGCCTGCGTGCCGATCAATTCACCGGAATCGGTGATCTCCTTCATGACGGCGTTGATCTCCGCCATCAACTGATCGCCCTCGTCGCCGAAGAACGCGGCCCGCGTGTCGGCGTTGTCATAGATCAGCAGCATGTACTTCATGGTGGCTCCTGTCGGTCGCGGCGCGCTCGTCCGGGCGCCTGTCATGGGGGAGTCGGAACTGCCGGCGGGTTCTCGACATCGTCCTGGAGATCACAGCGGAGCACCGAAGGACTGCTGTCGTATGGCAGCAGTAATCCTCCGGTCCTCCCGTGCGAGCGCCCGCGCGACACGTCACACCGGAAACATTCCCGCCACACACCGCGAACGGATAGCGTCGCGCGCCATGAGGCCCACGCTGTTGTTCGCATCGCTGCTGCTCGTGCTGATCCTGCCCGCAGCCGCCCACGCCGCCGACCCGCTCCCGCCCGCGACGGAGATATCGCAGCCGCTGTCGTTGCAGGAGGCAGCGGCGGCGGGGATCGTCGACCTCAGACCGAAGGGCGGCTTCGGCGGCGACAGCGTCGCGGTCGACCTGACCGGTGCGCGCGTCAGAGGCGCGCCGGTCGTCGCGACGGTGCGGATCGAGTTTCTCGGCACGCAGAAGGACGGGACGCCGTGGCCGCAGAGCAAGGCCGACGAGATCGCCGCCGCGATCGCCAGACGGCTCGCGGGCTCGAAGTCCTCCGACGGAACCCCGTTCAGCGTCGAGGTCGTCGCGAGAGTCCGCGCCGGCAGCGACCCCCTCACCGGCGGCACACCCGGGTACCACCAGATCGTGCTGGAGGATCGCCCGCGCGCGTCGGACGCGAGCATGGTCTCGGGCAGACCGTTCGGGCCCAACGGCGAGAAGTCGGGCAGCTGGGGCACGAACGAGACGACGACCACGCTCGCCCACGAGACCGGCCACCTGCTTGGGATAGGCGACCGCTATACGGCGCGCAAGCCGGAGTGGATCGGACCCGACGGGCAGCACGTCAAGCTGCCCGAGTACAGAGGCGCGGGCGGCGACATGAGAGCGATGAACGCCTGGTGGGACTCGGTGGTGAGAGCGTCCGACGCGCTCGATGCGAGATATGGCAGAGGCGACATACAGCCCGGGATCCCGAGAGGCGGCGAGAACGACATCATGGCCGACGGGACCGGCGCCGAGCACGACAAGCCGATCATCCCCGGCGACGTCGACAGACTGATCGCAAGCGCCGGCGTGCGGATGAGAGCGAACCCCGGCGACGTGCTCGCGAACAAGAGCGCCGAGGACCAGAACATGGTCGTCGGCGCGCCGCTGGACCTCTACGCCCCGAAGGGCGGCACCGTTCACCGTGACGGCCTGTTCGCCTATTGCATCGACCTCCACCGTCACGTCCCCAAGACGGAGGGCCGCTTCGACGTGCTCGGCCCGGCGGCGGCGCTGGCGACGACCTATCCGCAATACGCCGCGCTGCAGCAGATCGTCGACGAGATCGCGCGCCGCCAGGCGGACCCGGCCGTCGGCCTCGGCGGCCCGCTCGGTGCCAATGACGCGATCTGGGCCGTGACGGACGCGTCGCCGTTGTCGTCGCCCGAGGGGGAGGCGATCCTCGCCGCCGCGGGCGTCGCGTTCGACGCGGCGGCGTTCGCCGGCTCGCCGCACTTCGTCGACCCCAACGCCGCGGGCGCGACGACCGCCGGCGTCAGCCCGACCGGCGTGCTGCCGGCGGTCGCTGCCGACCGCACTCCGCCGGCGCTCGACCCGGCGCTCGCGCTGCCGGCGGCGAGACTCGGCTACCTGCGGCTGAGATCGGGCCGCGTGCGCGCCAACCGCCGCACCGCCGTCACACTGCGTTCGCTGCAGGACGGCTCGGCGACGCGCTGGAGCGTCACGCTGCAGCGACGCGGCGGCTCGCTCAAGAGCGCCAGAACGCTGCCCGCGCTGACGCTGCCCGCCGGCCCTGACGTCAACGTCATCCGCCTGCCGCGGCTGAAGCGCGGGCACTACCGGCTCGTGCTGAGCAGCCCGGACGGCGGCACGCGCCGACTCGCGGTGACCGCGGTGGTGGTGAGAAAGAAGAGACACGCGAGACGGGCGCACCGGCGCGGCTGACGTGCGCTGAGCTGGGTGGCCGAGGACCGCAGGATCACTGCTGCCAGGCGGCAGCAATCCTCCGGTCCTCGTCCGCGCAGACGGGCGGCCGACACGCCGCCGTGCTGGCTAGGCTTGGCGGCATGACGCCGCAGCAGATCGAGGCCGCCTGCCTGGCGCTGCCGGGCGCCGGCAAGGAGTTCCCGTTCGGCGAGGAGACCGCGGTCTTCAAGGTCGCGGGCAAGGTCTTCGCGATCTGCCGCCTGGAGCACGAGCCGCCGAGAGTGAGCCTCAGATGCGAGCCGGAGCTGGCCGTCCAGCTGCGCGTGAAGCACGCGGCGATCGCACCCGGCTGGCACCTCAACAAGCGCCACTGGAACACGGTCACCGTCGACGGCTCGCTGTCGCGCGGCATGATCGTCGAGATGATCGAGGACTCCTACGACCTCGTCGTGGAGAGACTGCCGAGAGCCAAGCGGCAGACGCTGCGGTGGCAGGTCTGAGCGGGCCGCGCGCCCGTCTCACCGCACCCGCAACGTGCGCGTCCCGAGTCTCACCCCGTTGGAGCTGATCGCGACGCGGTAGCCGCCTGCCGCGAGCGATCTCGTCGGGAGGGCGGCGCGGCCTCTGCCGTCGGCGGTCGCGACGAGCGTGCGCGGGCGGGCGCCTCTGCGGGTCGCGCGGAAGCTGATGCGGCCGCTGACGTTGCAGCGCACCCCGACGCGCGCGCCGTGCGCGACGCTCGCGCGCGCGAAGCGGCAGCTCGGCGCCTGCGGGCGGAGCGGGAGCTGGTAGTAGGCGACGTCGTCGGTGATGTAGCGCTGGTAGGCGCACAGCACCACGTTGGGAACGCCGAGCTTGACGCCGAACGGGACCGAGTCGCCGGACCAGTCGAGCGTGTTCGCGGGCGGGTCCGGGTTCACCTGCAGGCTGTCGTCCATCACGAAGCCGGTGGGGGAGAGCGAGGCGTTGAGGCCCGGCAGGTTGATCGACTTCTGCAGCTGGGTGCTGTAGCTGGGCGCGCAGAGCGGGTCGACGTCGGCGTTCTGGACGTACATCGAGAGCGTGTACGAGGTCGTCGTCGCGCTCGTCTGCGGCTCGCTCCAGACCGCGTGGCCCGACAGCCTCACCTTCTGCACGCTGCCCGCGACGAGCCGGTCCGGTCTCACGATCGCGATCGTGTTGCCGGGGTAGGCGGGGGCGGTGCCGCCGGTGACGGTTGCGGCGGAGGCGCTCGGCGCAGCGACTGCGGTGAGCGAAGCGACCAGGACGACGAGACGAATGGGGAGCATCTGTACGGGACCTCTGGCGACCGGGGACGAACGTGCCAGTTCGATGGCTACCCGACGAGCGCGCGCCCGACGCGCGCGCTCACCGGTCGTTCACGTCAGCCGGCCTTGCGGTACAGCCGCGTCGTCAGCGGCACGAACACGAGCGTCAGGACCGCCGCCTCGCCCAGCACCAGCGCGATGTCGTCGAGCGCCGCGTCGTCCTGCATCAGCCCGCGCACCGCCGTCACGAGGTGCGTGACCGGGTTGATCTGGACGATCGTCTCCAGCACGCTCGGCAGCGTGTTGGGGTCGACGAAGATGTTGCTGAGGAAGACGAGCGGGAACAGCGCCATGAAGCCGGTGTTCATGACCGCGTTCGGCGCCCGCATCAGCAGCCCGACGGTCATGAAGACCCACGCGAGGCCGAAGGCGAACAGCAGCACCAGCAGGATCCCGAGCAGCACGCCGGGGACGCCGCCGTCTGGCCGGAAGCCGAGGATCAGCCCGACGACCACGACGACGCTGCCGGCGATCAGGTAGCGCGCGCTGTCGCCGATCACCGCGCCGACGAGCGGCGCCGGGCGCCACAGCGGAAGCGAGCGGAAGCGGTCGACGACGCCTCTGGTCATGTCGGTGTTCAACGCGACGCCGGAGTAGACGGTCGTGAAGAGGACGGACTGGACCATCAGACCAGGCAGGATGAACTGCAGGTACTCGCTGGTGGAGCCGGCGATCGCGCCGCCGAACATGAACGTGAACATGACGGTGAAGAGGACCGGCGTCAGCGTCGCGTCGATCAGCTGCTCCGGCACGTGACGGATCTTCAGCAGCCCGCGCCAGCCGAACGCGCGGCAGTGCGCGAACGCGCTCGCGCGCGGCG
Source organism: Conexibacter sp. CPCC 206217 (assembly GCF_030646165.1). GTDB lineage: Bacteria > Actinomycetota > Thermoleophilia > Solirubrobacterales > Solirubrobacteraceae > Conexibacter. Next base: position 228,988 of record NZ_JAUTDO010000003.1, read on the forward strand.
GCCGCGGGCCGGATTGCAGCGCCTTGCGCAGCGCTTCGTGCTCGGCGGCCGTGCGGCCGTTGGTCTGGGTCGTGTCGAGCGTGCTCATGCCGCCTGCTCCTGCTCGGTCGAGGTGGAGGTGGAGGTCGGTGTCGGTGTCTTCGGGTCCGGGCGCTCGTCGTCGCTGCCGTCGTCGTCGCCCTCCTCGCTCGCGGCGGTGTGGCCGGTGAGCGCGAGGAAGACCTCGTCGAGGCTCGGCTGCCCGAGCGAGAAGCCGGCGACCCCGAGCCCGCCGCCCGTCAGCTCGCCGATCGCCGCGGCGGCCGCCTGCGCGTCGCCGCACTGCACCGACAGCGCCGCCGGATCGGCCTCGAGATGGACGCTGCCCAGCCGCGCCGCCAGCGCGCGCTCGGCCTGCGGCCGCTGCGCGGGGTCGAGCAGCCGCACGTGCAGCGCGCCCGCGCCGACCGACGCCTTCAGCTGCGCCGGCGTGCCCTCCGCGATCACCTTGCCGCGGTCGATCACGGCGATCCCCTCGGCGAGCTGGTCGGCCTCCTCGAGGTACTGCGTGCAGAGCAGGATCGTCGTCCCCTCCGCGACCAGCAGCCGCACGATGTCCCAGACCTGGTTGCGCGAGCGCGGGTCGAGGCCGGTCGTCGGCTCGTCGAGGAACAGCAGCCGCGGCGTGACGACGATGCTGGCGGCGATGTCGAGCCGTCGCCGCATCCCGCCCGAGTAGTTCTTGACGAGCTTGCCGGCGGCCTCCTCCAGCCCGAACGCGTCGAGCAGGTCGTCGGCGCGCGCGTGCGACTGCGCGCGGCCGTAGCCGAGCAGGCGCGCCAGCAGGATGATGTTCTCGCGGCCGGTCAGCTCCTCGTCGACCGAGGCGAGCTGGCCGGTCAGGCTGACGGCGCTGCGGACGGCGTCGGCGTCGCGCACGACGTCGTGGCCGAACACGCGGGCGCTTCCGGCGTCGGGCGCGAGCAGCGTCGCGAGCATCCGGATCGTCGTCGTCTTGCCGGCCCCGTTGGGGCCGAGCACGCCGTAGACCGAGCCGGTCGGGACGGCGAGGTCGACGCCGTCGACGGCGCGCTTGTCGCCGAACTGCTTCACGAGTCCGCTCGCTTCGATCGCGAGACTGGAAGGCGGTGTCATACGGGCTCCTCGAATCGGTCTGTCTGTCGTCTGGACGGTCGATCTGTCCAGCTCTGCGTCAGGGGCCCGTGACGATTGTCTGCCCTCAAGCAGGCTTGAAGTCAAACGTGAACTGGCGATCGACCTGTTCGAGGACAGAGACCGGCGCGGTGCGCGGAACTCATCGGTCGTCGTTGCGGAGCAGCACGTGCGACGCGCGAGCGCTCAGCCGACGGGCGGCGCGTGCGCAACCCAGGCGATCAACGCGTGGCGCGCGAAACGCCATGCGCCGGCGACGCGCCGGCCGGGCAGCTCGCCGTGCTCGGCGAGTTCCAGGACGTCGACCTCGCGGACGCCCAGGAGGGTCGCAGCGCCGGCGGGGGTGAGGATCGGGCGGTCGGGGCTGTCGAGCGCGGTGTCGGCGACGGCGTCGGGATCGGCCGTGCCCGCCTCGGTGACGTCATCACGCGGGGTGCGGACCGCGACGGCCCCTGCCAGCTCCCCGCGGCCGATCTCGGCGACCGCGCGCAGCGCTTCGAGACCGGCGGGCGAGTCGGGGTCCACATAGCGGTCGACGAGGCCGGCGACGAGGTCCTTCTTGCGCGCGTCGATCGCTGTGACGGCGCGGTCCAACCGTTCGCCCTGCTCGGCCGAGAGGCGCACGAACAACGGTGTCAGCTCTTCGCCCATGGAGGATATCTTAGCGCGCTATCGGATATCGCATTAGCTATCCTGTTGCCGATGTCGCGAGAGCAGCTGCGCCAGTGGGGCGATCCGATCCTGCGGATGAAGACGGTCGAGGTGACGGTGTTCGACGGTGCCCTGCGGCGCCTGGTCGAGCGGATGAGCGCGCTGATGGAGGGCGCGGCGGGCGCTGGCCTCGCGGCGCCGCAGGCCGGCAGCGCGCAGCGGCTGTTCGTCTACCGGCTGAGCGAGGAGGCGCCGGTCGAGGTGCTCGTCAACCCGTGTCTGACGTGGGCGTCGGACGAGCGCCTGCTCGGGCCGGAGGGCTGCCTCAGCATCCCGCGCGTGGCGGTGGAGGTGGAGCGCGCGGCGGCGGTCACCGTCGTCGGCTGCGACGCGCGCGGCGTCGAACGGACGGTCACCGCCGAGGGTCCGGGCGCGGTCGTGCTGCAGCACGAGCTGGATCACCTCGACGGCATTCTGATGCTCGACCGCGCCGCACCCGCGGAGCGCCGCCGCGCGATCCGCGAGCTGCGCGATCAGGCGTTCGCGACGCGATAGCTCAGGTACGTCACGCCCATCCCGAATCTGCGCGTCTCGATCGGCTCCAGCGGCAGGCGCCGGTCGAGCGGCGGCAGGAACGGCGTGCCGGCGCCGAGCACGATCGGGTAGACGTACAGGCGCAGTTCGTCGACGAGGCCGGCGCGCAGCAGCGAGCCGCCGAGCGCCGCGCCGCCGGTGTGCAGCTCACCGTCGCCGTCGCGCTTGAGCCGCGCGACCTCCTCCGCAGCGTCGCCGCGGACCAGCCGCGCGTTGCCCTCGACCCGCTCCAGCGTGCGCGAGAAGACGACCTTCGGGGTCGCCCGCCAGATGCGCGCGAAGTCGACCACCTCCGGGCTCGCGCCCGGCTCCTCGTCCGCCGTCGGCCAGTAGCCGCTCATCAGCTCCCACAGTCTGCGCCCGTACAGCTCGCCGGCCGCGGATCGCGACTGGTCGTTGAGGAAGCCGTGCAGCTCTGCGTCGGGCATCGTCCAGTCGATCGCCGCGCCCGGCGCCTCCACGAAGCCGTCGAGGGAGACCTGCATGCCGTAGATCACGTGTGCGCTCATGGTGGTGAGGACTGTGTCACGCGACCGGACTCATCGGTCACGGCAGCAGCACGATCTTCCCGCGCGTGTGGCGCTTGGCCAGGTCGCGGTAGGCGTCGCGCACCTCGTCGAGCGGGTACGTGCGCGCGATCGGGATCTCCAGCGCGCCGTCGGCCACCAGGCCGGCCAGCTCCGCCAGCACGACGGCGCTGACGATCGAGCTGCCGCCCGTCGCCTGCGCGCCGACGCGCTCCGCGGCGCCCCAGTCGATCACCGTCGCGATCCGCTGCGGTGCGACGCCGAGCGCGACCGCGAGGTCGACGTAGCCGTCGCCGAACGTGTCGATGAAGGCGTCGACGCCGCCGTCGCCCGCCGCGGCGCGGATCCGCTCCGCTTGGCCCTCGCCATAGGCGACGGGCACGATGTCGCGCGAGCGCAGCCAATCGTGGTTCGCTGCGCCCACGAGGCCGATCACGGTCGCGCCGGCATGGCGCGCGAGCTGCGCGGCGGTGCCGCCGACGCCGCCCGCGGCGGCCGACACGACGACCGTCTCACCGGCCTGCGGGGCGACCGCTCTGACCGCCGCATAGCCCGCGCACGGCGCGACGAAGAGCGACCCGGCGACCTCCCACGAGACCGCCTCGGGCTTGGTGCTCAGCTGCTCGACCGGGACGCTCACCAGCTCGGCGTGGCTGGAGCGCTCGTCGCTCCAGCCCAGCACCGGATCGCCGACGGCGAACGTCGCGACGCCGTCGCCGAGCGCCTCGACGGTGCCGCTGAAGTCGCTGCCCTCACCGGACGGGAACGTGGACGGCCAGCGCTGGGCGAGCGCCCCCTCGCGGATCGCGGCCTCGCCGGGGTTGATCGCCGCTGCCTTCACGCGCACGAGGACCCGGCCGGCCGCGGGCACCGGGTCGTCGACCTCACGCACCTCGAGGACGTCGACGCCGCCGTACTCGTCGAATCGAACTGCCTTCATCGTCGTGCTCCTTCGCGGACGGGGTGATTGTCCTTGATGGTGCACGCAACGAGTCGAGCACGAACGTGAGGTTCGCCGCAGGTGCGGCTCAGTCGCAGATCGAGACGCCCGGGATCGCGAGCGTGGCGAGCGGTCTTCTGGCGCTCGCTCTGCCGTTCGCGAACCCGCCGACGACGCGCTTGCCGCCTCTCCTCACCGTCACGAGCGTGCCGGCGAAGGTGTCGAAGAACTGCGCTCTGGCGGAGAAGCCGGCGTCTTTGTAGCGGTTGACCATCCCGGTCGCGGTCGTCTGCCCGGCGACGACGCCGGTCGCGGTCCGCACGCCTCTGCGGAACGAGATGTTCGTCAGCTTTCTCGTGGAGCCGTCGAACGTCGCTATGCCGACCAGGCCGGCGGGTGCTCTCGGGCCTCTGAACTGGAATACGAACGGCAGCGGATCGCCGGCCAGCTCGCAGCCTCTGCCTCTGTTCGCCAGCCACCCGGTTCTGAGCGCCGCGGCACTCGTCATCCCGAGTCTGAGCGGGCCGATGCCGTCGAGGCGCAGCGTCGGCAGCGCGGCGGCGCGGGCTTGTGGACTGGGTGCGTCGGCCGATGCGCCGACGACGGGTGCGACGACGGCGGTGGCGAAGGCGGCCGCGGCGAGGAGCGAAAGACACCTGATCATGGTGCGCAACGTACCAGTGCGCGGAGAGGCTGTCAGCTGCGTGTGCGAGCGGTGGCGCGTGGGCGCCCGCGGCGCGGCAGGCGCGCCGTGACGTGGGCGGTCGTGCGGCGCAGCGCTCGCGCCGCGCGGACGGTCGCGCCGCGCAACGGCCGCGCGGCGTGGACGGTCGCGCCGCGCAGCGCGACGCCGATCCCGAGCAGCCCGGCCGGGGCGAGCGCCAGCAGCGTCTCCTCGACCGGGATCCCGGCGATGTGGGCGAAGACCACGCTCATTCTTTGCGCCTTCCGAGCAGGAACCCGACCGCTCCCGCCGCGAGCGCGAGCCCGGCCGTCGTGGTCAGCAGGACGCGCGGATCGCTCAAGCGTCCGGCGATGACGCCGGCCGCGATCTTGCCGACGGGGAGGGAGGAGTCGGCTTGCGGGGCGGGGGTGGAGCGGTTTGCGGTGGGCTTGGGGGCGGATCGGGGAGCGTCGCTCGTGACGGTTGCCGTTGCGTCGCCGGCCGCGGTCGCACCGGCGTTCGACGGCGTGGCCGGGGCAGAGCCGCGCGCGTCGGCGGACGACGAAGCGGACCCGGTCGCCGCGGCGGGGGTCGGTACGGCGGCAGCCGCCGCCTGCTCCTCCTGTCCGCCGCCCTCCAGCATCGCCGCGAGGTTGCCGGCGAACGTCTCGACGAGGCGGGCGGAGACGTCGGCGATCACGCCCTGGCCCATCGCGGCGACCTTGCCGCTCATCTGGACCTCCGTCTCCATCGTCGCGCGGGTGCCGCCGTCGGCACCGTCGCCGTCGAGCGCCATCCGCACGTGCGCGTCGGCCGTGCCCTGGCCGCGCGCTTCCTTCGCCTTCACGCGCATCGTCGCGCGGTGGGCGTCGTCGTCGCGCTCGACGATCTGGACCTCGCCTCTGTATCTCATCGAGACCGGCCCGACCTTGACTCTGATCGCGACTCTGTATCTGTCCTCGCTCTCTCGTTCGAGCACCTCGGCGCCGGGCATGCAGGGTGCGACCCGCTCGACGTCGAGCAGCGTCGCCCACACCTCCTCGATCGGCGCCTGCACGACGAAGCCGTTGTCGAATCTCATAACTCCACCTTCTTGGTCATTGTCATGGCGGGTGCTGGGCCCGCGATCGCCGCCGCCACCTCGTCGAGCGCGCGCAGGCTGTGGCCGCTCACGAACGCGTCGCAGAACGGCAGCGCCGCGGCCATCCCGCCGGCGAGCGGAGCGAAATCGCGGCCGGCCTTGCGCGGGTTGACCCAGACGATCCGGTGCGCGAGCCGCCGCAGCCGCTCCAGCTCGCGCGCGACGAGCGCCGGATCCCCGCGCTCCCAGCCGTCGGAGACGATCACGACGACCGCGCCGCGCGCCATGCCGCGGCGGCCGTGCTCGTCGTTGAACTGCCGCAGCGCCGCGCCGATGCGCGTCCCGCCGGACCAGTCCTGCGCCGCCGCGGCCGCGCGCTCGAACGCCAGCTCGGGCTGGCGTGCGCGCAGGGCGCGCGTGAGCCGCGTCAGGCGCGTGGCGAAGACGAACGCCTCGGCGTCGGCGCCGACGGCGGCGGCGTGCAGGAACTGCAGGAAGGCGCGCGAGTACGGCTCCATCGAGCCCGACACGTCGCACAGCACGACGAGCCGACGCGGGCGCAGCTCGCGTCTGCGCATCACGCGCACGGCGGGATCGCCGCCGGTGCGGACGCTCGTGCGCAACGTCGCGCGCACGTCGAGCCGGCTGCCGTGACGGTCGCGGCGGGCACGGCGCGAGCGGCGCAGCGGCGGCGCCAGCGACAGCGTCCGCATCAGCTTCGCGAGCGCTTGCAGCTCGTCCGCGTCCAGCTCCGCGAAGCTGCGCTGCGCGAGCCGCTCGGCGTCGCTGGCGGCGGTCACGTGGATGTCGCGCTCCTGCTCGTGCGCTCGGTTGTCGCGCTCGCGCAGGCCGTCGCTGCCGGGCGCGCGCTGGGGCGCGGGCGGCGTCGGCTGCTGGGCGCCGCCGTGCGTTGCGGCCGGCGCGGCGGGGCGGGGGCCGGCGGCGCTGCCCGGCCGCGGCGCGGCGTTGGGATCGCCGCGCTGCGCCGCCGCCGGATCGGCGATCCCGTCGAAGACCGTGCTGAAGACGCCGTCGAACGCGGCCACCTGCTCGCGCGCGGAGACGAAGACGGTGCGCGCGATCCAGTACAGCTGGTCGCGCGTCTGCGGCGTCGCGAGCGCGACCGCCCGCGCGAACCGCACGCTGCGATCCGGCGACCCGCGCAGCCCCGCATCGCGCAGCGCCCGCCCGAGCGCGGCGGCGAAGGCGGGGAGGTCGAGCTGCTCGGGGGTGCCCGTCACGCGTCCCCCACCAGCCACGCGAGCCCGCGCTCGCGCACGAGCTGTTCGTCCTCGCGGAACTTCAGCACCGCGCCGAGCGTGCGCGCGGCGCCCGGAGCGTCGAGGCGCTCGACGCCGAGCAGGCGCAGCGCGCTGACCCAGTCGATCGCCTCCGCGACGCCCGGGGGCTTCTGCAGCTCGGCGGCGCGCAGGCGAGCGACGGCCGCAGTGACGTCGATCGCCAGGCACTGCGCCGCGTCGGGCACGCGGCGCCGGACGATCTCGATCTCGCGCGCGGGGTCCGGGTAGTCGATCCAGTGGTAGAGGCAGCGGCGCTTGAGCGCATCGTGCAGATCGCGCGTGCGATTGGACGTGAGGATCACCGCGGGCGGGTGGGTCGCGCGGACGGTCCCCAGCTCGGGGATCGTGATGCTCGCCTCCGCCAGCAGCTCCAGCAGGAACGCCTCGAAGTCGTCGTCGGCGCGGTCCAGCTCGTCGATCAGCAGCACCGCCGGCAGCGGTCCGGGATGCTCGATCGCCTGCAGCAGCGGGCGGCGCACGAGGTACTCGTCGGAGAACAGGTCGGCCTCGCCGAGCGACGCGTCGCCGCTCGCCTCGGCGAGCCGGATCCGCAGCAGCTGGCGCGGATAGCTCCACTCGTACAGCGCCTCCGCGGCGTCGATCCCCTCGTAGCACTGCAGGCGGATCAGCGGCGTGCCGAGCACCTCCGCGAGCGCCTTCGCGGCCTCCGTCTTGCCGACCCCGGCCTCGCCCTCCAGCAGCAGCGGCTGCGGCAGCGCGAGCCCGAGGTAGAGCGCGGTCGCGAGCCCGTCGTCGGCCAGGTAGTCGATCTCCTGCAGCCGCTGCGCGAGCGTCTCGACGTCCGGCACTGCCGCACGCACCGCGGCCTCGGCGCCGGGGCGGGCGGGGCGGTTCACGTGCGCACCCCCGGCGAGGAGTCCGCGGCGGTCGTCGCTCCCGCCGCGCGCGGGTCAGCGGTCCCCGCGAGCACCGCTTCGTAGTCCGCCCACGTGTCGACGTCGAGCGGGATCGGGCCGGGGATCGGGACGTCGACGACGTCGTCGACGCGGCGGTCGAGCAGCTTCCAGACGCCCTTGTCGCCGTGCAGCGCCGCCAGCTCGCCGAAGACCTCGCGCGCGAAGACGAGCGGGTGGCCACGGCCGTCGTCGTAGCGGCAGGCGGCGAGCGGCGCGTCGCCGCGGCCGGCGAGCAGGGCTGCGACGGTCGCGGGCGTGACGCCGGGCTGGTCGCCGAGCATCAGCACGAGCAGTTCGCAGCGCGGATCGACCGCGCTCAGCGCCGCCGCGATCGACGACGAGCAGCCGTCGCCGAAGTGCGCGTTCTCGACGACCTCGACGTCGCGCAGGTCGACATGCTCGCGCACGCCGTCCGCACCGCCGCCGAGCACGCACAGCAGTTGGTGAAACGCACACGCCCGCGCCGTCACGAGCGTGTGGTCGAGCAGCGTCGCGCCGCCGTAGGGCAGCAGCTGCTTCGGTCGCCCCAGCCGCCGCGACCCACCGGCCGCGAGCACGAGGCCGGCGATCACGTCGTCGCGCGGGCGGCGGCCAGCCGCGCGGGCGGGCGCCGCGGCATCGCGCGCGTCGCTCGACTCACCGGCGATCACGTCGCCGCGCGGGCGGCGGCCGGCCGCGCCGCCGCGCGCTTCGCTCGACTCACCGAACATGCTGATCGGCCGCCGGTTGCGCGGCGAACGTCGTGCGGCAGCCCTCGCAGCAGAAGTACGCACGCCCGCCGGGCGCGTCGATCGACGGGGTCGCCTCCGTCACCGCGACCTCCATCCCGCAGACCGGGTCGATCGCGGTGGTCACCGCGCTGGCCGCGCGTGCATCCGCCGGGGTGCCGATTGCATCCAATCGCCGAGTCGTTGCATCGGTTGCGGCCTTCGCGGGATGCACCGCGAGCGCGGCCGGCTGCGTTCGCTGCTCCGCGACGATCTGCGCGAGGATCGAGATCGCGACCTCGACGGGCGTGCGGGCGCCGATCGCGAGGCCGGCGGGCACGTGGAGCCGTGTGCGCAGCGCGTCGGGCAGGTCGAGCGAAGCCGCCACCGCCGCACCGCGTCTGGCGCTCGCGACGAGCGCGACGTATGGGACGCCTGCGGTCAGCGCGGCGCTCAGCGCAGCCTCCTCGTCGCGACCGTGCGAGGCGACGACGCAGGCGGCGTCGTCCGGGCGCGGCGCCGGCGCGCCCGCCGACTCGCGCGCGACGGTGTAGCCGGCCGCGCTCGCGAGCCGCTCCAGCGCCAGCGCGATCGGCGCCTCGCCGAGGATCACCAGGCGCGGTGCTGGCAGCAGCGGTTCGAGGAAGACGTCGAGCGCGCCGCCGCTGAGGCAGGGATTGTGGGCGATCGCGACGCCCTCGACGACGGGCTCGGCCGCGCCGGCGCGCACGTCGCTCGCGCCGCGGCCACCGGCGCTCGTGCCGACCTCGCCCGCACCGGCCTCGCCTTCCGCCGCAGGCTCCGGCTCGGGCACCAGTCGCAGCAGCAGCGGCTCGCCGGTCTCCAGCACGCGCGCGGCGTGCAGGCGCACCGACGCCTGGGCGCAGGTGCCGCCGACGAAGCCCTCGATCGTGCCGTCGGCGAACACCAGCGCGGTGTCGCCCGGGTGGACGCTCGTGGGGTGCTGGGCGCGCACGACGGTCGCGACGACGAAGCCGACCCGCTCCGCCAGCAGTCGCTGCGCGCGCTCGGCGAGCTGACCGCCGATCATCGCCGCGGCTCCGTCGCCCGCGCGCCGCGCCTGCCGCGCCACACCGCGATCCGGCCCCGTCCGATCATTGCGGCGGCACCGCCCGGCCCTGCATCGCCTCCCACACCCGCGACGGGGTGCAGGGCATGTCCATGTGGCGCACGCCGTACGGCTTCAGCGCGTCGACGACCGCGTTGACGATCGTCGGCGGCGAGCCGACCGTCGCCGATTCGCCGATGCCCTTGGCGCCTATCGGGTGGTGCGGGGAGGGGGTGACGGTGAAGCCGGTCTCCCAGTCGGGCACCTCGAGCGCGGTCGGGATCAGGTAGTCCATCAGCGAGCCGCCGAGGCAGTTGCCGTCCTCGTCGAACGCGATCAGCTCCATCAGCGCCATCCCGACGCCGTCGGTCAGGCCGCCGTGGACCTGGCCCTCGATGATCATCGGGTTGATGCGCGTGCCGCAGTCGTCGACGGCGATGAAGCGCCGCACTCTCACGACCGCCGTCTGCGGGTCGACGTCCACCACGCACAGGTAGGCGCCGAACGGGAACGTCAGGTTCGGCGGGTCGTAGACGGTCTCGGAGTCGAGCGACCCCTCGACGCCCTCCGGCAGCTCTATCGAGCCGACCGTCGCCATCGCGATCTCCGCGATCGTCGCGCCCTGCGAGGGGTCGCCTCTGACGAACCAGCGCCCCGGCTCCCATTCGAGGTCCGCGGGCGCGACCTCCAGCATCGCGGACGCGATGATGCGCGCCTTCTCGCGCACCTTGCGCGCCACGACCGCCGTCGCCGCACCGCTGACCGGCGTCGAGCGCGATCCGTACGTGCCGAGGCCGAAGGGCGTGTTGTCGGTGTCGCCGTGCACCACCTCGACGTCGGCGGAGGGGATCCCCAGCTCCTGCGAGACGATCTGCGCGAACGTCGTCTCATGGCCCTGACCCTGCGTCTGCACGCTGATCCCCAGCTGCACCTTGCCGGTCGGATGGACGCGCAGCTCGGCCGCGTCGGCCATCCCGAGGCCGAGGATGTCCATGTGCTTGCGCGGCCCGGCGCCGACGGCCTCGGTGAAGAAGCCGACGCCGATTCCCATCAATTCGCCGCGCGCCCGCTTCTGCGCCTGCTCGGCGCGCAGCTCGTCGTAGCCGGCCATCTCCAGCGCCAGGCGCATCGTGCGCTCGTAGTCGCCGGAGTCGTAGACCCAGCCGGTCTTGCACGCGTACGGGAACTGCTCCGGCTTGATGAAGTTCTTCAGCCGCAGCTCGGCCGGGTCGGCGTCCAGTTCCAGCGCGAGCACGTCGACCATCCGCTCGACGAGGTAGACCGCTTCGGTGACGCGGAACGAGCAGGCGTAGGCGACCCCGCCCGGCGCCTTGTTCGTGTACACGCCGCGCACGTGGCAGTGCGCGGCCGCGAGGTCGTAGGAGCCGGTGAAGATGTGGAAGAAGCCGGCCGGGAACTTCGTCGGCTGCGCGGTCGAGTTGAAGGCGCCGTGGTCGGCGATCACGTCGACCCGCACGCCGAGGATCTTGCCCGCTCTGGTCGCCGCGATCTCGCCGTGCATGACGTAGTCGCGCGCGAACGAGGTCGCCATCAGGTTCTCGGAGCGGTCCTCCATCCACTTCACCGGTCTGCCCGTGACGATCGAGCCGACGACGGCGCAGACGTAGCCCGGGTAGATGCCGACCTTGTTGCCGAAGCCGCCGCCGATGTCGGGCGAGATCACGCGGATCTTGTGCTCGGGCAGTCTCGCGACGAGCGCGTAGATCGTGCGGTGCGCGTGCGGCGCCTGCGTCGTGGACCACAGCGTCAGCTTGCCGCTGACTCTGTCGAAGTCGGCGACCGCGCCGCACGTCTCCATCGGCGCGGGGTGGACGCGCGGGTAGAGCATGTCCTCTCTGACGACGACCTCGGCGCGCGCGAAGACGTCGTCGGTCTCGGCCTTGTCGCCCGACTCCCAGTCGAAGATGTGGTTGTCGGTCTTGCCCTCGATGTCGTCGCGGATCACCGGGGCGTCGGGGTCGAGCGCTCTGCGCGCGTTGACGACCGCCGGCAGGATGTCGTACTCGACGTCGATCAGCTCCAGCGCGTCGCGCGCGGAGTAGCGGTCCTCGGCGATCGCGAACGCGACCTCCTGGCCCTGGAAGCGGACCTTGTCGGTCGCCAGCACGGCCTGCGTGTCGGCCGACAGCGTCGGCATCCACGCGAGCCCCAGCCCCTCCAGGTCTCTGCCCGTGATGACGGCGTGGACCTTCGGGTGCTGCAGCGCCGCGGAGGTGTCGATCGAGACGATCCGCGCGTGCGCGACCGGGCTGCGCAGGACCGCGCCGTGCAGCATCCCGGGCAGTCTCACGTCGTCGACGTAGTTGCCCTGGCCGCGGATGAAGCGCGCGTCCTCCTTGCGCCGCAGGCGGCCGTAGCCGACGGTCGCCTCCTCCTCGGTGGCGCTCATGAGGACACCTCCTCGGCCGGCGCGCCGGCGCCGGCCCCGGCCGGGTGCTCGGCCGCCCAGCGGATCGAGCGCACGATCGTCGAGTAGCCGGTGCAGCGGCAGATCTGACCGGAGATCGCCTCGCGGATCTCGTGCTCGCTCGGGTCCGGGTTCTCGTTCAGCAGCGCGCGCGCCGTCAGCATCATCCCCGGCGTGCAGAAGCCGCACTGCAGGCCGTGCTCCTCGTGGAAGCCCTGCTGGACGGGGTCGAGCACGCCGTCGCGCTCCATCCCCTCGACGGTCGTGACCTCGTGGCCGGCGGCGGTCGCCGCCAGCGTCGTGCACGACTTCAGCGGGATCCCGTCCATCAGCACCACGCAGGTGCCGCAGTTGGACGTGTCGCAGCCCCAGTGGGTGCCCGTCAGGCCCAGCTCGTCGCGCAGGAAGTGCACGAGCAGCAGCCGCGGCTCGATCTCGCGCACGTGCTCCTCGCCGTTGACCGACACGGTGACCTGCATCACGCCTCCTCTCGCAGTGCGCGCGCCGTCGCGCGGCGCAGTGCGCGTCGCGTCAGCTCAGCCGCTGCATGTCGCTTGTACGCGGCGGTGCCGCGCTGGTCGCCGACGGGGTTGGCGCCGTCCGCCGCGATCCTCGCCGCCTGTTCGAACAGCTCGTCCGACGGCGCGTTGCCGACCAGCGCCGCCTCCGCCTCGGGCGCGGTGACGCCGGCGCCGACGGCCGTCAGCGCGATCCCGGCGGCGGCGATCGCGCCGCCCTCCAGCCGCACGGAAGCGCCGGCCGCTGCGACGGCCCAGTCGCCGACGCGCCGCTCGACCTTCTCGTAGGCGCTGCCGCTGTCTGCAACGAGCGGCACACGGATCTCCGTCACCATCTCGCCGTCCTGCACCGCGGTCTCGTACGGTCCGCGGTGGAACTCGTGCATGTCGACGACGCGCTCGCCGCCGGGGCCGCGGATCACGACGCGCGCGCCGACCGCCGCGCAGACGGCCGAGAGGTCCTCGGCCGGGTCGGCCTGGCACAGCGCGCCGCCGATCGTGCCGCGGTTGCGCACGACCGGGTCGGCGATCACGCGCTCGGCGTCGGCGAAGATCCCCAGGCGGCTCGCGAGCAGTTCGGACTCCAGCAGTGCGCGGTGGCGGGTCATCGCGCCGATCCGCACCTCGCCGTCCTGCTCGCGGATGTAACCCAGCTCGTCCGCGAGCCCGTCGATGTCGATCAGGTGCTCGGGGTTGGCGAGCCGCAGCTTCATCATCGGCAGCAGCGAGTGGCCGCCGGCCAGCAGGCGCGCCTCGGGGCCGAGGCTGTCGAGCAGCTGCAGCGCGTGCTCGACGCTGCTCGCGCGCTCGTAGGCGAACGGTGACGGGACCTGCACGAGTCTCTCCTCTCACGCACCCTCGCCCGACGGACCGCCGCCGATCTGCGGCAGCGACCGAAAGGCCCACAAGCGCAGCATCCGTCGTTATGGTGGATCGCAGCAAACCGGGATAAGCGATCCCTTATGACCGGGTGGTGGAGAGTGACGCTGGCCCAGCTGAAGTCGTTCGTGCTGGTCGCGCGGCTGGGCTCGGTGACCGCGGCGGCGAACGCGCTGGAGGTGACCGAGCCGGCCGTGTCGGTGGCTGTCGGCGCGCTGCGCAGAGAGCTGGGCGACGAGCTGTTCGTGCGCTCCGGTCGCGGGATCGCGCTGACGCCCGGCGGACGGCGGCTGGCGGCGCTGGCGGGGGAGATCCTCGGGCTCGCCGAGCACGCGCGCCGGACCGTGCGCGAGGCGCCGGGGGAGGCGCGGCGGGTCGAGGTCGCGGCGACCGGCCTCGTCGCGGAGCACATCGGGCCGCTGATCGAGGCGTTCACCGCGCGCTCGGAGTCGGTCCCGGTCGACGTCGCGGTCGAGGCGGTGCCCGGTGCGTCGTTCCCCGACCTGCTGGAGCAACGCCGCGCCGACGTGACGCTCGGTCCGCATCCGGGGCTGGAGCGCTCGGCGACGATCGCGTCGGTCCCGTTCCTGCGCGCGCGGCAGCTGATCGTCGCCGCGCCGGGGCATCCGCTCGTCGGGCGAGCGGGGCTGGAGCCGGCGTCGCTGGCGCGCGAGCGCTGGCTCGTCGGACCGCCCGCGATCGATCCGACGATCGGGGTCGGGCGCTACTTCGAGCGTCACGCGATCACGCCGGCCGCGGTCGGCGCCTACACCAGCCACGCGGCCGCGATCGCCGCCGCCGCGGCCGGCGAGGGGATCGTGCTGACGCTCGCCCACTCGGTGATCGTCGAGCTGAGCCGGCGCGCGCTGGTGCCGCTCGACGTGCGCGGGATGCCGCTCGTGGAGCTGTGGCACGCGAGCACGCTGGGCCTTGACCGCGCGCTGCCGGCGGCGCTGGCGCTGCAGCGCTTCGCGACGACGCCGGAGGCGATGCAGGCGATGTCGGCCGGCCGCGTCGGGACGACCTCGGCGCGCGTGCGACCGTCGGTCCACGTGACGCTGTGGCGGGGGGTGGGCGACGCGATATAATGCTTGCCGGCAAGCAAGTATTAGATCGAAGAGGCCGACCACGACACAGTTTCCAGACAACTCTCAGGTCCACGCCGACGACACCGCCACGCGCCTGCGCACCGTCGTCGCGAAGCTTTCGCGCAGCCTCTACACCAGCGGCGGCAGCGGCCTCACACCAACCGGCCTGTCCGTCCTTCTCACGGTCGCGCGCCGCGGGCCGCTGCGGCTCGCGGAGCTGGCGGAGATCGAGGGTCTCAACCCGACGATGCTCTCGCGCGTCGTCGCGGGCCTGGCGGAGAAGGGGCTCGTGCAGCGACTGCAGGATCCCGCCGATCGCCGCGCCGCGGTGCTGGAGGTGACCGGAGACGGGAAGCGCCTGCGCCGCCGCATCCAACGCGAGCGCGCCGCCGTGCTCGACGCCCAGCTGGACCGCCTCGACGTCGCCGACCGCGAGCAGCTGCTGAACGCGCTGCCGGCGCTCGAGCGGCTCGCCGCCTGCATGACGCGGGAGCCGGAGGCCGTCACGCGTGAGGTGCAGCGATGACCGAGCGGATAATGGGCGCCGGCCGCATCACGTTCGCGGCGTTCGCCGTCCCCAACTACCGCCGGTACATGAGCGGCCAGGCGATCTCGATGATCGGCACCTGGATGCAGATGACCGCGATGTCGTGGCTGGTGCTGACGCTGACGCACTCCGCCACGACGCTCGGGATCATCGTCGCGCTGCAGACGTTCCCGGTCCTCGTGCTCGGTCCCTACGGCGGCGTGATCGCCGACCGCGTCGACAAGCTCAGACTGATGATCGTGCTGCAGGTCGCGATGGGCGTGCAGGCGCTCGTGCTCGGCGTGCTGACCGTGACCGGCCTCGTCGAGGTCTGGCAGATCGGCATCCTCGCCGCGCTGCTGGGGCTCAACAACGCGTTCGAGAACCCGGCGCGGCAGTCGTTCATGCTGGAGATGGTCGGCAGCGACAACCTCCGCAACGCGGTCAGCCTCAACTCGGTCTTCGTCAACGCCGCGCGCTCCGTCGGCCCGGCGGTCGGCGGCCTGTTGATCGCCACCGTCGGCACCGGCGTCTGCTTCCTCTTCAACGCCGCCAGCTTCGTCGCGGTCGTCAGCTCGCTGCTGCGGCTGGACCGCTCAGCGCTGCGCCCGAGTCCGCCCGCGCCGCGCGCCAGAGGGCAGCTGCGCGAGGGCCTGCGCTACGTCGCGCGCACCCCGGAGCTGGGGATCCCGCTGCTGATGATGGCACTCGCCGGGATGCTCGCGTACGAGTTCCAGGTGTCGCTGCCGGTGATGGCGAAGGAGGCGCTGGAGAGCGGCTCCGCCGGCTTCGGCTTCATGACCGCCTCGATGGGGATCGGCGCGGTCGTCGGCGGGCTGCTGGTCGCGGCCAGAGGCCACACCGGATTGCGCCCGATGACGCTCGCGGCCGGCGGCCTCGGCGTGACGATGCTGTTCGCCGCGATGGCGCCGACGCTCGTGATCGAGCTGATCGCGCTGGCGCTCGTGGGCGGGACCAGCATCGCGTTCATGTCGACCGGCAACGCGACGCTGCAGCTCGGCGCGGATCCGTCGATGCGCGGCCGCGTGATGGCGCTGTGGTTCGTCGCCTTCCAGGGCTCGACCCCGATCGGCGCACCGATCGTCGGCTGGGCGATGGCGTCGCTCGGCGCCCGCGCCGGCCTCGGCATCGGCGCATTCACCTGCATCTTCGTGACGCTGCTCGGCTTCCTCGCGCTGCGCCGGATCATGCGGGCGCGGGCGGGGGTCGCGGATAATCTTGTTGTGTTACACAAACGAGTTGCATAGTGCGGATAATGCTGGAGCATCGCGTAGACTGATGGGATCGCTTCGCTTCCCGTCATCGACCAGCCGCCGCGCCGCTCCTCCGCGTTCCTCGTGCAGCTCGCGCGCCGGATGCGCGTCAGCTCGGAGGCCGCGCTCGAACCGCTCGGTCTGCGCTCGCGTCACCTGATCGCGCTGACGGTGCTGCGCGATCAGCACGGCAGCACGCAGCAGGCGCTGGCGGGCACGCTGCAGATCGACCGCACGAACCTGGTCGGGCTGCTGAACGAGCTGGAATCCGACGGTCTGATCACCCGCACCCGCTCGCCCGAGGACCGCCGCCGCCACATCGTCGAGCTGACCGACAAGGGCTCGAGACGGCTCGCACAGGCCGAGTTCGCGCTCGCGGCGGCAGAGGACATCGTCCTCGCCGGCCTCACCGTGGAGCAGCGCGAAACGCTCTACGACCTGCTCCATCAGGCGACCGCCAACATCCCGCTCGACCCGAGCGCCGACGTCTACGAGTCGGACGGCCACGACAGCTGCTGAGTGCGGCAGGCGCTCGCGAGGCGGGCGAGGACGGCGAACGAGGCGTGGGAGACGGTCGGTCTGGGGACCGCGGGACGACTGGGCCCGTCGCGCGCTCTGCTCAGCCTCTGCCCAGCAGCGAGCTCAGGTCGCGCTCCGTCTCGTCGTCGTGATCGGTCGAGAGGCTCAGCTGCTCCCACTGCGCCAGTTCGGCCAGGCGCGCTTCGTCGGCGGCGCGTCCGAGGGCGATCGCGTCGCTGCCGAGCAGCAGCTGCGCGGGCGGGTTGTCGGCGTCGGCGACGGTGAGGATCGCCTGCGCCATCTTGGCCGGGTCGCCGGCCGCCGACTCCGGGCCGTTCGCCGTCACCAGTCTGATCATCATGCCGACCGACGGCTCGTAGTCCTCGCCGACCGGATGGACCGTCATCGACGCGCCGGCCCAGTCGGTGCGGATGCCGCCGGGCTCGATCACCGTGACGCGGATCCCGAGGTGCGCGACCTCCTTCAGCAGCACGCCGGAGAAGCCCTCGACCGCCCACTTCGACAGCTGGTACGGGCCGAGGCCCGGTGCGGTCGTGCGGCCGCCGACCGACGAGATCTGAATCACGTGGCCGCTGCGCTGCGCGCGCAGGACCGGCAGCGCCGCGCGCGTGACGTTGACGACGCCCCACAGGTTGGTGTCGACCTGCGCGTGGAAGTCCTGCTCGCTGAACTCCTCGATCGCGGCGACGTTCGCGTAGCCGGCGTTGTTGACGACGACGTCGATGCGGCCGAACGCGTCGAGGGCGGCCTGCACGGCGTTCGCGGCCTGCGCGGGATCGGTCACGTCGAGCGGGATCGCCGCAACCGCGTCGGCGCCGTACCGCGCGACGAGGGCGTCGAGCGCGCTGGGCGTGCGGGCGGTCGCCGCGACACGGTCGCCGCGCCCGAGCGCAGCCTCCGCAAGCGCGCGACCGAGGCCGCGGGAGCTGCCGGTGATGAACCAGACCTTCGACATCAGAGCCTCCTTGAAGAGAGCAAATGCAACACCAACGTAGCAGTTAGTCGACACCGGCTCCGACGTGACGGTTTCCGCCGTGCAAGCGGCATCTCGTGACGGAAATCGACGTTGAACGGCGATCGGCTGGACAGGTCGGGATGGCGAGGTAAAGCTCGGCGCCGCTCCTGTGTCGCACATGTGAAGAGAACGGCGGCCGAGGTCACGCCCCCCGACCTCGCGTCCGTCGCCTGCACCGCGGCGCGGGAGTCCGAAAACTCGCAAATGGGAGGGTGGTACGTGGTCATTCCACGATCGCTGCGGCGTGCAGCCGCATGCGCGGTTGCGGTGGGAACGTTGTCCGGAGGGGTTCTCGCAGGATCCGCGGCAGCGGCCCCGCCGGTGCTCGACCTCGAGACGCTCGACGTCGACACCGCGCAGGGCATGATGGCGAGCGGTGACCTCACCGCCGTCGACCTCACGCGCGCCTATCTGAAGCGGATCGCCGCGCTGAACGTCAGAGGCCCCGGCCTCAACGCGGTCCGGATCCTCAACCCGGACGCGCTCGAAGAAGCGGCCGAGAGCGACGCCGAGCGCGCCGACGGGAACATCCGCGGGCCGCTCGAAGGCATGCCGGTGATCGTCAAGGACAACATCGACGTGTTCGGCCTGCCGACGACCGCGGGCGACTTCGCGCTCGAGAACTCGATGCCGCCGGACGACTCCACCGTCGTCAGAAACCTGCGCGCGGCCGGCGCGATCATCCTCGGCAAGGCGAACCTGTCCGAGTTCGCCAACTTCATCACCAGCGGCAACCCGAGCGGCTACTCCGGCCTCGGCGGTCAGGTCCTCAACGCCAACGACGCCGACCAGAACCCGAGCGGCTCCTCGTCCGGCTCCGGCGCCGCCGCCCAGGCCGGTCTCGCGATGATCACGATCGGCTCGGAGACCTCCGGCTCGATCATCAGCCCGTCGCAGGCCGAGGGCATCGTCGGCCTGCGCCCGACCGTCGGCCTCGTCAGCCGCTACGGCATCATCCCGATCTCGGCCTCGCAGGACACCGCCGGCCCGATGGTCCGCACCGTCTCCGACGCCGCCGCGACGCTGCAGGCGATCGCCGGACCCGACCCGAGAGACCACCCCGCCGACCTGTGGGGCGCGGGCGTCCCGGACGAGGAGATCATCCCGCCGCAGCCCGGTGCCGTGCCGAACTACCTGTCGGCGCTGAGACTCGACTTCGTCAGAGGCAAGCGGATCGGCTACACGCCGAGAAGCTCGACCGACCCGACGCCGACCAACGACCAGGTCGCCCAGGCCGTCAGCGTGCTGAGCGACGCCGGCGCGGTGATGGTCCCGGTCGTCTCCGTCAATGCGAGCGGCATCCCGTCGGGCTCCGTCCTCAACTACGAGTTCAAGCGCGACCTCGACAACTACCTCGCGCACCTCGGCCCGAGCGCGACGATCAGATCGCTCGCCGACGTGATCGCGTTCAACCAGACGAACGCGCAGCAGGCGCTGAAGTTCGGCATGACGACGCTGACAGGCAGCCAGGCGATCGACGTCACCGCCGACTCCGCCGAGACGACGGCGTACAAGAACTTCCTCCTCAGAGGCAAGCAGATCTCGCATGCCGCGATCGAGGACACGATGAAGAACGGGACGCTCGACGACCCGAGCGACGACGTGATCGCGATCGTCGGCAGCGTCAGCCAGGGCCCGCGCGCCGGCTACCCGCAGCTGACGGTCCCGATCGGCTATGGCGCCTCCAACCGCCGTGCCCAGAACGTCTCCGTCAACGGCGTCGCGTACTCCGAGCGCGACCTGATCGGGATCGCGTTCGTGATCGAGCAGGGCACGCAGGCGCGCAAGGCGCCGAGCGTCCTGAACCCGGCGATGTACCGCTGCGCCGACCCCGCGCTGACGCTCGCGAGCAAGTACGCCTCGCGCGGCGACTGCGCGCCCGGCGAGGAGCTGCTCGACGTCGTCGGCACGCCGCCGACGCTGCCGTTCTCGCTGGAGGAGGAGACGGCGACGAGCCTGCAGACGCGTCAGTCGGCCGGCACGCTCACCGCCGTCGAGCTGACGAAGGCGTACCTCGCGCGGATCGCGATCACGAACCAGTCCGGTCCGTCGATCAACGCCGTGCGGTCCGTCGACGCGCGCGCCGCGCTGAACCGCGCCGCCGCACTCGACTCCGAGCGCAGAAACGGCAACGTGCGCGGTCCGCTGCATGGCCTGCCGGTGCTGATCTCGGAGCCGATCGACACGAAGGGCTTCGACACGACCGGCGGCTCGGTCGCGCTGCAGGGCAACGAGGCCGCGGCTGACGCGACGCTCGTCGCGAGACTGCGGGCGGCCGGCGCGATCGTGCTCGGCAAGACCAACACGACGGAGCTCGGCGGCATGCTGTTCTCGCCGACCACCGACGGCGGCTACTCGTCGCTCGGCGGCGAGGTGCTCAACCCCTACGACATCGACAAGAACCCGGGCGGCTCGTCCTCCGGCGCGGCGGCGGCAGCGGCCGCTGGCCTGGCGGCGCTGACGTTCGGCACGCAGACCTCGCCGTCGACGGCGTCGATCGTCAACGCGGCGAACGTCAACGGCGTCGACGGCCTCAAGCCGACGGTCGGCCTCGTCAGCCGCAGAGGCATCCTGCCGGTCGCCCTGTCGCAGGACAGCGCCGGGCCGATCGGCAAGAGCGTCGCGGACGTCGCGGCGGGCCTGCAGGTGATCGCCGGCAGAGACGGCGGCGACGCGGGCACCGCCGGGCAGCCGATCAGCGTTCCCGACTACACGGCGGCGCTGAGAAGCGACGCTCTGGTCGGGGCGAGAATCGCGACGGTCTCGGCCAGCATCAACGCCAACTACACGGAGGCGGTCGCCGACCTCACGGCGGCGGGCGCGACGGCGACGGTCAGACCGGTCGTGGCGCCGACCAGCGTCAGAGACGTCGTCCCGAGCGAGTTCAAGCGCGACCTCGAGTCGTACCTGTCCTCGAGCCCCAACCTGCCGCAGCGGATCGTCGGCCTGCAGAGCATCGTCGACTACAACAGATCGCACGCGGCCGAGGCGCTGAAGTACGGACAGGATCCGCTGCTCGCCGCAGCGGCCGTCGACCTCGGCGACGCGGCGACGGACACGGCCTACAGAGCGGACCTGGCGGCCGGCAGAGCGGCCAACGCGGCCGCGCTCGACGCCGTCTTCACCAACGGCACGGCCGGCGACACGACCGACGACTTCGCGGCCATCATGGTCCCGAACGGCTCGGCCGTGGTCGGCTACGCGGACCGCGCCGGCTACCCGGCGCTCGCCGTCTACAACGGCGTCGCGGAGCCGCCGCTGGTCTCGCCCGGCTCGCGCAACCCGGTCGGCTTCGTGCTGATCGGCGCGCCGTACAGCGAGGCGACGCTGCTCGCGCTCGGCAACGACTACGAGCTGGAGCGCGGCGCGCGGATGGCGCCGAGCTTCACGACGCCGATGACGTGGCGCTGCGTCGCGGGCAGCCTGCTGCCGGCGCACTCGTGCGCACCGGACGACGACGCCGTGCAGGCGATCCTCGACACGATGCCCGAGCCGGTCGACCCGGAGACCGGTCCGCCCGGCAGAGACGGCAGAGACGGTGAGGACGGCGCGCCCGGCCAGCCGGGCAGAGACGGCGCGGACGGCAGAGACGGGATCGACGGCGACGACGGCAGAGACGGGGCCGACGGCGCGGACGGCAGCGACGGCGCGGCCGGCAGAGACGGGGCCGCGGGCAGAGACGGCGCGGCCGGCAGAGACGGCGCGGCGGGTCCCGGCGGTCCGGCTGGCCCCGGCGGTCCGGCAGGTCCGGGCGGCCCGACCGGTCCGGCAGGCCCGGCAGGCCCGGGCGGTCCCGCCGGTCCGACCGGCCCGGCCGGCAAGGACGCGCCCCGTCCGACGATCAAGTGCACGACCGCGATCCTGCGCAGAAGAGGCCGCAGCACGCCGGTCCTGACCTGCACGGTGACGGTCGCCGGCAGAGCGCGCCTCAGCGTCACCGCCGTCCGCAAGGGCAAGCGGATCGCGAACGCGAACGGCGTCGGCAAGGTGCGGATCGTCGTGCCCGGCGCGAAGGCCGCGAGCCTGACCGTCACGGTCACGCCGCGCGCCTCCACCGGCAGCAAGGCGCGCACCGTCAAGAAGACGGTGGGCGCCAAGAAGCGCTAGCGGGCGCGGCGCGCGCGGCCGGCACGGACCGCGCGCGCCGAGCGCCGGCAGGCGGCCAGCCGCACCCGTTCTCGTGGCGGGTGCGGCTCAGCCGCAGACGGGCGCACGGCGAGTCGCGCCGGGCGACGGCGGCGGTGCGGCTCAGCCGTCGAGCGCGAAGAAGGCGTGGCGGTCGCGGCCGGCCTCCTTCGCGAGGTACATCGCGCGGTCGGCGGATATCAGCAGCTGGCTGGCGGAGTCGCTGCCGCCGGCGCCGACCATCGCGACGCCGAGGCTCGTCGTCACGTCCAGCTCGCTGCGCACCGCCGTCACGAGCGACTGCGCCATGTAGGCCGCGTCGGAGCGGTCGGCGTGCGGCAGCAGCACGGCGAACTCGTCGCCGCCGAGTCGCGCGACGACGTCGGTCGCGCGCAGGCGGCGCGTCAGCAGCGTCGCGACGGACACCAGCAGCTCGTCGCCGACGTGGTGGCCGCGGCTGTCGTTGACGCGCTTGAAGCCGTCGAGGTCGAGCACGATCAGCGCGCCGCCGCCACCGTAGCGGCGGGCGCGCGCGAGGTGCGCGGTCAGCTCCTTGTCGAAGCTGCGGCGGTTCAGCAGCCCGGTCAGCGGGTCGCGGTCGGCGAGCTGGCGCAGGCGCGTCTCCAGCTGCTTGCGCTCGCTCACGTCGACGACCTGCAGCAGCGTGCGGCGGGTCGCGCGATCGGTGCCGCCGAGCACCGCGAGGTAGACCGCCAGCTCGACGACGTGACCGTCGCGATGGACGATCGCGATCTCGGCCTCGCCGCTGCAGGTCGCGTCGCGCTGCAGCTCCTCCAGCAGTTCGGTCAGCGGCGCGAGATCCTCCTGCGGGCGTGCGAGCACCTCCGCGCCGAGCTCGCGCAGCGCCTCGACGTCGTAGCCGGTGATCGCGGTCAGCGCGGCGTTGGTGCCGCTGATGCCGTCTGGCCCGACGATCGCGTGCCCGATCGGGGCGCGCTCGAAGACCGTTCTCAGATCCTCCTGCGCCGTGCGCAGCGCGGCGAGCGCTTCGGTCAGCCGGTCGGCCTCGCTGCGCGCCTCGCCGCGCGCGCGGCGCTGGTCGGCGACGACCGCGCCGACGACCAGCGTCGTCAGCACGACGATCGCGAGGAAGCCCTGCAGCACCTGGGCGCTCTCGTGCTCGCTGAAGCGCGCCGCCGCGAACGGCCCGCGGTCGTGGATCGTGCCGAGCGTCGCGATCGTCGCGACCAGCAGCGAGGCGATCGTGGTCGCGCCGGCGCCGGCGCGGATCGCGCACCACAGCAGGAACGGAATGATCATGTAGCTGACCGAGAAGACCGCGAGCCCGCTCTGCGGCACCCGGCCGAACAGCAGCACGGCGGCGCCGGCGGTCAGCACGATCAGGCCAACGGCCTCGGCGGGGTGGACGTTCTGCTCGCTCGGCCGCGCGATCGCGAGCATCACCGGCGCGACGACGATCATCCCGATCGCGTTGCCCAGCCACCAGCCGAGGAAGCCGGCCTGGAACTCCTGCCCGACGCCGATCGACAGGACCGAGGCGCCGAGCACCGCCGCGAACCCGCCCCCGATCACCGCGCCGGCGAACAGACCGGCGACCGTGCGCGGCGATCCGATCCGCGGGCGCCGCTCGCCCGCGATCGCGAGCATCACGAGCGCGGCGAGGAAGGACTGCAGCAGGCCGGTCACCGCGATCGCCGCGCTAATCGGGACCGTCGAGCCGCGCACCAGGATCTGCGCGGCGAAGTTCGCCAGCAGGATCACGACCGCCAGCGCCGGCCACATCCGCCGCGGCGCGACGACCAGCGCGCCCATCGCCAGGCCCGCGGCGGGCCAGATCACGGCGGCGCCGTCGTCGGGGTCGACGAGCTTCAAGCCGGCGCAGGCCAGCCCCAGGTAACCGGCGCCGACGGCGCCTGTCCATGCAAGCGCGCGCGGGTGACGAATGCGGGCGTCCATCCTGAGGCTGTAATCGGTCGACACTTCACTCTCTTTATTGAAGGTCACGAACCTGACAGGCGCACCGCGGTGGGCGAAGTCCTGCGTGACAGCGCCGATCGCCTGCGACGATGGCGCCATCAAGGTCTTCGTCGAGGAGAGTCTCATGCATCGCGTCCCCCGCTGTCTCGCCGCGCTCGCGGCCGTCGCCGCCGGAGGTGCGGCATTCGCCGCGTCCGCGTCGGCCGCTCCGATCCAGGAGCAGTTCACGACCACCGGCGCGGCGCAGACGTGGAGAGTTCCCGACGGCGTGACGCAGGCGACGTTCACGCTGCAGGGCGCGCAGGGCGGGACCGGCTCGCCGGGCTCCGTGCCCGCGCTCGGCGGGCTCGGCTCGCAGGTGACGGCGACGATCACGGTCGTGCCGGGGACGACCTACGCGCTGTACGTCGGCGGCGCCGGCGGTCCCGGCGCCGACGGCGGCTTCAACGGCGGCGGCGCGCCCGGCGACGACGACAACGGCGAAGACGCCGGCAGCGGCGGCGGCGCGACCGACCTGCGGCCGATCGGCGGCGACGCCAGCCAGCGGCTGCTGGTCGCTGCCGGCGGTGGCGGCGGCGGCGCAGCCGGCACAGTCACGCAGCCCAACGGCGCCGGCGGCGCCGGCGGGTCCGGCAATGCCAACGGCGCGCCTGGGCTGCTGAGCGGCCCGTCGTTGCCCGGCCTCGGCGGCCAGACGACGGGCGCCGGCGGTCTCGGCGGCACCGGCGCGACGAACGGCGCGGCGGGCGACTCCGGCCTGACGGTGGCCGGCTTCGGCGGCGCCGGCGGCTCGCAGCCCGGCGCGCCCGGCACCGGCGCGGGGGGCAGCGGCGGCGGCGGTGGCGGCGGCTGGACCGGCGGTGGCGGCGGCGGCTCCGGCGCGTCCAACGGCACGGCGAACGGTGCGGGCGGCGGCGGTGGCGCCGGCGGCCAGAGCTACGTCGCGCCGGTGCTGCAGGCGCAGAACGTCGCGATCCAGGCTGCGGTGCGGACCGGCAACGGCCTCGCGACCGTCAGCTACGAGCCGGCCGCCGCGCCGGCGATCGTCACGCAGCCGACGCTGTCCGGCACCGTCGCGCTCGGCAGACAGCTCACCTGCGAGCTGGGCACGTGGAGCGGCGCGCCAGCGCTCGCCGTCGCGTGGCTGCGCAACGGCGTCGCGATCACCGGTGCGACGAGAGCGCAGTACACCGTCGCGACGGCGGACCAGGGCCAGCAGCTCGCCTGCGAGGTGACGGCGACCAACGCCACGGGCAGAGCGGTCGCGAGAACGCCGGCCGTCGGCGTCCCGACCTTCACTGGTCCGTCGGCGTCGATCGCGCCGACCGTCAGCGGCACGGCCGCGATCGGCGGCAGACTGACGTGCAACCCCGGCACCTGGACCGGCAGCCCGACCTTCACGTACCTGTGGATCCGCAACGGCATCGCGATCGCCGGCCAGACCTCGGCGAGCTACACGGCGCAGCGCGCCGACGCCGGCCAGGTGCTGCAGTGCTCGGTCAGAGCGACGCTCGACGGGGTCTCGACGACGGCGCAGACGCCGGCTTTCGGCGGCCCGTCGCGGCTCGTGATCCTGACGACGACGGTGCTCGTCTCGCGCACCGGCACGCTGTCGGTGCAGGTCGGCTGCTTCGGTCCGACCGCCTGCAGAATCCCGGCCGTGACGGTCACCTCCGGCCAGGTCATCGCCCGCTCCGGCGCGCGCACGGTCAGACCGGGCGCGACGTCGAAGATCGCGCTGAGACTCGGCAAGCGCGGCGTCAGCAAGCTCAGCCGCGCCGGCTCGTCGATCGTCACGCGCTTCGTCTCGACGCCGACCGGCGGCTACGGCGGCAATGCGCGCGTCACGCTGGTCGCGCTGAAGGGCGCGAGACTGGGGTAGCAGCGGAGGCCCGCGCGTCAGTCGAACCCGAGCTTGAGCTGGAACGTGTCGCGCTCGACGTGGTGGCGCCAGAGCGCTTCGGCGACGTCGTCGGGCTCGTGGTCCATGCCTGGCGCGATGCGACCGGCGATCGCCGTGTGGGCGACATGGATGCCGGACTCCTCCAGCTCCTCGTTCAGCATCCGCGCGTAGGCGACCTCGCCGGCGAACGAGATGCCGACGCCGGAGCGCTGAGGGTTCGGCGTGATCGCCGCGCCGCCAGTCGTGAAGAGGATCGTCCCGCGTCTGGCAGCGAGCATCTCGCCGAGGACCGCCCGCGTCGCCGCGATCGCGCCGACGACGCTGAACTCGAGCGGCCCGCGCACGTCGTCGGCGCTCAGCTCCAGAACCGGTCTCATGAACTCGCTCGCCGGCAGCGGCGAGTACTCGAGCACCTCGACGGGGCCGAGCCGGTCGGCGAGCGTGGCGATCGACGACGCGAGCGCGTCGGCGTCGCGGATGTCGGCGGCGGCGCCGGCCGCGGTGACGTCGTCGGCCTGCAGTTGCGCGGCGAGATCGTCGAGCTTGGCCTGGGTGCGCGAGATCAGCCCGACCGCGAACCCCTCGCGCCCGAACCGGCGCGCGACCGCGAGGCCGAGGTTGGGGCCGGCACCGACGATGACGATGGAGGACATGAGGGGTTCCTACCCGTGGCCGCGCGGCCACTAGCCTGACGTCGGCATGCTGGATCACGGGCGCATCGCCTCACGCGAGGTCGAGGTCGACGGCGAGGTCACGATCGAGATCTCGGCTGGCGGCGTCGTCGTGCTGGAGCTGATCTGGAACTCGCGCTTCCCGCACGAGGCAGGGTTCCCGGGGTGGACCTGCGTCGGCCGGACCGCGGCCGCGGCCGCCGCCGCTCCCGCCGCCGAATCGGGGCGCGCCGAGTGGGACTGGGACGCCGACGAGCAGCGTCAGCTCGCGCAGCTGGAGGACGCGCTGCGCGACTACCGCCGCGAGCACACCGCGCGCCGGGAGATGCGCGTGCGCTACTGGGAGCGACAGGCGCGGGACGCGAGCGCCGACGCGGCGGCGGCGTGGGGGCGGGCGCGGCTCGCGGCGATGCGCTGAGGCGGTCGCGGTTGGCCGACGGCGGATGCTGACGCCGTCGCCGTCTGCAGACTCCGGATTGGGGTGCGCTCTTGGCGCTCGTAAACGCTGCAAAGAGGCCGATTTGCCAAATAGCTGCCGGTTTCCCCGGTAGGTTCTTGCCACTGCGTCAACAAAGAGAGCTGGCATGTCTCAGGAACGATCGGGACCCGTCACGCGGCGGAGCTTCCTTGGAACCGCGGCGAAGACCGGCGTCGCCGCCGGCGCGGTTGCGGCCGCACCGCAGTTTCTGACCGCATCCGCGCGCGCGGCGAGCCCGCAGGGCGGGATGAACATCCTGGTCGTGATCGTCGACCAGCTGCGCACGCCATGGGTGTACCTGTCGCCGAGACTGCAGCGGAAGGCGATCCCGTCGATCAGCAGACTCGCGGACGAGGGCGTGCGCTTCTCGAACTACTACACGTCGTCCAACGACTGCACCCCGTCGCGCACGACGCAGGCGACCGGTCTGTACACGCACCAGACCGCGATCTTCGCGACGACCCCGCCGACGGACCTCAACCCCGGCTTCCCGACCTGGGGCACGATGCTGCGCCAGAACGGCTACGACACCTACTGGTTCGGCAAGTGGCACATGTCCGGCGATCAGAACGGCGGCTGTGAGCCGAACCCGTACGAGTCGTACGGATTCACCGCCGACTGGCCGGGATCGGGCACCTGTCCGTCGCCCAACGGCGGCCCCGGCCAGGGCCAGGCGATGGACCCGGTGATCCGCCAGCAGTTCCGCGACTGGCTCGCCGCGCGTCCCACCGGCGGCAACCCGTGGGCGACGACCGTCAGCTTCGTCAACCCGCATGACATCGCCTGGTATCCGCGCTGGACGCGCGGCGTCGAGGGCCAGTCGCAGCCGCCCTCGGTCTTCACGCAGCCGGCGGCCAACTTCGAGACGACCGCGGAGCGGCGCGCCCGCAGAAAGCCGGAGATGCAACGGCGCGCGCAGCAGATCGAGAACGAGAGCTTCGGCCTGATGCCGGCGGACGAGACGCCGACGAGACCGTGGGTCAAGATGCTCGACACCTACCTGCTGATGCAGAACCAGGTCGACATCCAGGTCGGGCTCGTGCTCAAGGCACTCGCGAGATCGCCGTTCGCCGACAACACGATCGTCGTCTTCTGCTCCGACCACGGCGAGTACGGCGGTGCGCACGGCATGCGCGGCAAGGGCTTCGCCTTCTACGAGGAGGGCATCCGCGTCCCGTTGATCGTCAAGGACCCGACCGGCGGCTGGACGAAGGCGACGAGACTGGACCGCAGACAGCTGATCGAGAGCGTCGACCTGGCGCCGCTGCTGCTGACGCTCGGCACCGGCAACGACAACTGGCGCGGCAACTCCGCCTACGCCCAGATCGCGGGCCGCGCCGACGTCGCGTCGATGCTGACAAACCCGTCTGCGAGAGGCCGCGCGTACATCGCGCACGCGACCGACGAGCCGGGAACGAGCTCCAGAATACCCACCTCCCAGCAGCTGCGGCCGGCGCCCAACCACATCACAGCGGTGCGCACCGAGCACGGCAAGTTCGCGCGCTACGCCTTCTGGAAGGACGGCACGTTGGAGCTGGACGAGTCGAAGCCGATCCAGTACGAGGCCTACAACTACGCCAGCAGATCGGGCCGGATGGAGCTCGACAACATCTACGACAAGCGCGGCTCCAGCCGCGCCGACAAGGCGCTCGTGCGCAGACTCGACAGACTGCTGGACAAGGCGATGACGGACGAGATACAGCAGACGCTCCCGGTGCCGCTGCAGCCGATCCAGCAGCAGGCGTTCACGGACTGGTTCTCGCAGCCGCCGGTCGACTTCACGGCCGACACCGACAACTGAGGCAGGGCCGGCGGCGGCCGGCGGCCGCGATCGGCGGCGAGGATAGGATGAGCGGCATCATGCCAACCCGTCTTCTCCTGGCCGCTGCCGCCGCCGCGTTGCTCGCTGCTCCGGCGGCCGCCGGCGCCGCCACCACCCTGCCCGTCGGCGAGGCGCACGGCGTGCGGATCGTGCAGGGTCGCGACGGCGCCACGATCGTCTTCACCAGACGTGCGAACGGGCTGTGGAGACAGCTCGCGGGCAGGACGATCGAGGTCGGCTGCACGCAACTGGGCCCGCCCGGCGGCGCCGGCATCATGCAGGAGGGGATCACCGGCGGCGCGATGCGCGCGCCGAAGCAGCGCCGGCCGCTGCCGGTCGGACCTGCGGACAGCGACTACTGCACGGTGGCGCTACGCTACGAGAACGATCGCATGCTGATGATCGATCCCGTGGTGAGGATCCCGGTCACACAGGCCGGCGCCATCGCGCTCGACGAGAGCGAGAAGTCCGCGCTGCTGATCGGGGCGCTGGGCATGGCGAGCACGCTCGGCAACGGCGGGAACCCGTCGGCGTTCTCGACGCCGGCGCAGTTGACGAGAGGCCTCGGCGCGCGGATGCTCAAACGAGAGGGCATGAGCGTCGTCGCGCTCGCCGCCGCCACCGACACCCCGCGGGCCGGCGAGGTCGGCTACTGGAGCGACGGCGCGTTGCATGCAGCGGCGGTCACACTGTCGGCCGCCGGGCGCCGGCTGTACGTCGAACTGGGACCCGAAGGAGAGCTGCGCACGAACGTCGCGCGCTCGATCTTCGCGATCGACGAGTAGCGCTGCTCTGTCGCGCATTCGACACAACCGCTGTCAAGCAGCTCGTCGAACGCTCGCCTCCGCGCTGGTCTGCTGTAGCCGTCAGCAGTCCACCTTCACGGGAGAGCGCAGATGTCGCCGATCGCCGCCAGTCCGAAGTCCACCGCCGTCGCCGTCTGCGGCCTGCTCACCGTCGCCGGCCTCGCCGCCGCCGCGCCCTCGGCGCTGGCCGCCGAGGACTCCTATGTCACCCGCTCGGCGCCGGCGAGCGCGCCGACCCGCTTCTCCGTCGAGCTGAGAGCGCAGCCGGGCAGAGCGAACGAGGCGCGCTTCTCGCTCGACGGCAGCGGCGAGACGATCGTCGTCAGAGACGGGACCGCCGGCGTGCGCGCGACCGCCGGCGGTGGCTGCAGCGACACGCTGGTCGGCATACCGGTCGTGCTCGTCGCGACCGCCAGATGCGCCGCGAGCGGCGTCGAGACGCTGGTCGTGCGGCTGGGCGACGGCGACGACAGCTCCGTCAACGCGACCGCGATCCAGAGCTACAACTACGGCGGGGAGGGGAGCGACCACATCATCGGCGGCTCCGCCTACGACTGGCTCGACGGCGGTGGCGGCGACGACGTGCTGGAGGCGGGCGACGGCGACTTCAACGCCTTCAGTGCCGGGCCCGGCAACGACACGCTCGTCGGCGGGCCCGGCCGCGACAGCATGTCCGGCGGCGACGGCAACGACCTCTACCTCGGCGGTCCCGGTCCTGACGAGCTGCAGCAGGGGCCGGGCGCCGACGACTTCCGCGGCGGCACCGACGCGGTCGCGGGGCAGCCCGAGTCGGTCGACTACGTCACCTACCAGTTCGCCAGACAGCCGCTGACGATCTCACTTGACGACCAGCCCAACGACGGCGCGGCCGGCGAGGGCGACAACGTCCGCTCCGACGTCGAGCGCGTGCTCGGCGGCGACGTCAACGACCAGATCACGGGCAATGGCAGAGCCAACGTCATCGACGGCCACTGGGGCGACGACAAGGTCGCGGGCGGTGGCGGTGACGACCAGCTGCGCGGCTCCGACGGCCAGGACGAGATCCGCGGCGGCGACGGCGCCGACACGCTGGACGGGGGGACGGGCGACGACGAGCTCGTCGGCGAGGCCGGCGACGACCTGCTGCTCGGCGACTTCGACGCGCGCCGCGGCGCGGACACGATGCGCGGCGGCGACGGCATCGACACGGTCTCCTACGCGGTCAAGAGAGACCCGGTGTCGGTCGACTTCGACGGCGCGGCCGACGACGGTTCCGCCGGCGAGGCCGACAACGTCGGCGTCGACGTCGAGAACGCGATCGGCGGCGCGGGAGCGGACACGCTGCTCGGCGACGCACGCGCGAACGCGCTGAGCGGCGGCATCGGCGACGACCGTCTCGACGGGGGCGACGGCGCCGACGTGCTCGACGGGGGCGAGGGGAACGACACGCTCGACGGGGGCGCGGGCGCCGACACGCTTGCCGGCGCGGACGGCGACGACACGATCACGAGCCGCGACGGCTCTGCCGACGCCGTCACGTGCGGCGCGGGCGCCGACACGGTGATCGCTGACGTGAACGACACGGTCAGCCCGGACTGCGAGACGGTGCAGCTGCCGCAGGTCGCCGCGCCCGAGCCGCCGGTCGCGCCGCAGCCGGCGCAGCCCGCACAGCAGCCGCCGACCACCGCTCCGGTGGGCGCAGCGCGCTGCGCGATCGTCACGGTCGCCACCAGACGCGCGACGGCGGGTCCGCGCGGAAACGTGAAGATCCGCCTGAAGGCCGCTCGCGCCAACGCCGCCGCGTGCACGGCTCAGCTCACGCTGCGCGGAGGCAGAGACAGACGCGGCAGAAGCGCGCTCCTGGCCAGCGCCCGCGTCCGGCTCGCTCCCGGCCGCACGACCGTCGTCGCGCTCCGGCTCAGCAGAGTCGCCCGTACCCGCCTCGCCACCGTTCGCAGATCCCTCGCGACGCGGCTCGAAGTCAAGACGGTCGACGCCGCCAGACGCGCGACCAGCGTCAGCGCGAGCGTGCGGTTGACCCGGCCGGTGCGCCGGTGAGGCGACGTCGTCGCTTGCGCGCCTACGACGGGGGTTCTGCCGATTCGCTCAATTGAGCGCGTTTGACAAGGCACGGGAGACAGCGCGGCCACGGGCGGGAGTCAAGCCCGTGGCCGCGCAGCAGCGACGGGGCGGTCCTTAGTTATGACTGTGGCACCGGCGCACGGTGCGATGTGGCTGCGTACCATCGCAGCGTGCTCGCGCCAGGTACGGTGCCCGGCGCACGACGCTGAGGAGATGGCATGAGACGTTCCATCGAGCGAGTGGCGCTGCTGGCCGGGCTGGCGCTCGGCGCGGCGGTCGCTGGACCGGTCGGCTCAGCGGCGGCTGCGGCGCATCCTGCCGATGCGCGCGCGAACACCGATCGCGACCGTGGCGCCGCGCAGGCGAAGGCGGCGAAGAAGAAGCCGGCCAGAGCGAGCAAGAGAGCCAGAGCGAGAAGAAGAGCGCAGGTCGTGCGGGGGAGGACCGGTCCACGAGGTGCGAAGGGCGGTCCCGGACCCGCCGGTGGGAGAGGCGAGGCGGGGGCGAGGGGACCCAAGGGGGAGAACGGGGGGCAGGGGCCCAAGGGCGACAGCGGACCGCAGGGGCCCAAGGGCGACACCGGCCCGCAGGGGCCGGGCGCGACAGGGATCGCGCGCGACATGACGCCGACCCCGTCAGGCACCCCGCATGTCCTCGGCAGAGCCGGGCCGTTCACGCTCTCCGCGACCTGCACCCAGGACGGCGCTGACGTCCTGCTCACGCTGTTCGTCGCGGGTCCCGCCGCGACCGTCGACGGCTACATCACGCGCGAGGGATTGGGCGGCACCAACACGACCCTGGTGAGCGGCGTTCAGTTTGCCGACTCGTCGTCATCGCCCGTCGAGCTCGTCTCCGTCGGCACCGCGCCGATACGGGGTCCGCGGGCGCGCTACTCGGGGAGCATCTTCACGGCGGCGGGAGGCGTCCAGGCCGAGGGGACGTTCGCGGCGAGCGCCGGCGCCTGCCGCGCCTCGGTCGTGAGCTATCCGTTCAGCTGACGGGAGCGAGCGCCGGGGGACGATTACAGGGCGTCAATGCTGTGAACGTCATGTTATCGGCGGTTCCCTGTCTTACGCCCGAATGTAGGATGCGCAACCAGTCGGGTGCGGGTGTTCTCCAACGACCAGGGGCGCGGGATGAAGTGGCGGGGAAGGAGCGTCGCCGTTGCGGCGGCGATGGTCGGCGTTGTGAGCGCCCAGGTCGGCGTGGTGGCCGCGAACACGGGCCAGGGCGAGAAGGCGCGCGTCGACCGGGCCGTCGCCGCGAAGAAGCATCACAGGCGTGTCGTGAACAGACGGCTCTACAAGCACTTCAGGCTGCTGCGCAAGAACCGGGGTGCGCGTACGGCGGTTGATCCCAGCCAGCTGCCAGGGTTGCCGTGGGGCGTCGTGCTCGGGCCCGCGCGCAGCGTCACGACGCCGAACGGGGTGTCGGTCACCGTCGCGCCGGGCACCGAAGGTGCGTGCATCCTCCTGACCGAGCTGCCGGAGTCGTCTGAGACGGTCGGCGTCGGCTGCTTGCCGACTGCGTCGGTGCTCAGAGGCCAGCAATGGACGTACATCCCCGACCTCGGCGGCCCGGGCGGCATCCTGGCCGGGATGGCGCCGGACGACTACGTCGCCGCGCTCGTCACACACGCCGACGGCAGTCGCGAGCGAGTGCCGGTGGCCAACAACGTCTGGTCGGTGGCGGGCAAGCCAAGCTTGACGAAGCGCGAGCCCGACCAGCTCGCCCCATTGCCGTTCAGCAGAATACAGGTGCAGGACAAGTCAGGCGAGTACACCACGACCTTCGGGCCCGGAGTTCTTCGCGGCGCTCGCGGATCGCCTGGCAGAGGTCGCGCCGCCCGTACTCGAGTTCATCGTCCACTCGCAGACCACACTCGTTCGCGAGCTGGCGAGTGCGCGGGGAACATAACATGCTGAACCACGACGATCGAAGGGGGCCGCGGCGCATGCGATTCTCACGCCGGACCGTTGTGAGCACCGCCGGGGCCGTCGCGGCTGCCGCCGCGGTCGCCGGCGGCGTCGCGCTCGCCCGAGCCGGCGACCCTAAGGAGCGCCAAGCCGCCGCCGTGGCGCCGAGCGCGCCGTCGAGCCCGACCGACGCCCGCGCCCAGGCGCAGCAGCTGCAGCGCGAGGCGCACCAGCTCTCCGATCAGCTCGTGCGCGAGCGAGTGGCCAACCCGCGACCCGCGGTGCCCGGACCGTCCCGGCCAGCGAAGCCGACGCCGCGCGCGGTCATCGACACGGCGCTCGACAACGCCGCGAACGTGGCGGGCGCCAACGGCGCCGCCTCCGCGCCCGCCCGCGGCACCGAAGACGCACCGGCAACGGTGCCGGTCGAGATCGCGACCGGGATCGCACTGGACGTGCTCAGCGCCGTCCTGACCCCGTCGGATTCGACCACCTCGCCTCACTCACCCAACGACACGCTCAGCGTCGTGCAGGTCCCCGGCAAGTTCTCACCACCGACCCCGCCGCCCGCGGCAGACCAGCCCGACCGCGAGCCGCCGTCCTACCCCTACCTCATCGTCGTCACCGATGAACAGACCGGCGAGGTCCGCGGGATCACCATGGACGACAAGCCCGTCGACCTCGCACGCCTGAGCACCGAAACCGCCACAGGCACCATCCCAAAGCGCTAGAACCGAGCGCCGGCGGCGTCCCGCCAGGGGAGCACAGCGGCGAGCCGACCGGCTCGCCTCTCCTCGCGCAACCGGCCCCGCGCCAACCAGCAAGTGGCCGGATCTCGGCGCGGCCACGGCCGCGATCTCCGTGATCTCGCGCTCCCACTCGCCGAGGTCCTGCAACTGCCGACGCGGGTCGCTGACGATGGCGATGACCGCGGGGTTCTCGTCGGCGTGCGCTCGACCGTGGTGAGCTGCTCGCCGAGCCGTCGTGTCTGTGGCCCCAAGTACGAGATCGGTTCGCGCAGCACGTCGCCGCAGCTGCTCGACGAGGACCGGTGTCAGGCGTCTCGGTTCTGAAGAGCGCAGCGTCGTGCATGAGAGCGGTAAGCGGTCATCTGTTCGCGCAGCGAGGGTCACGGTGCCATCCCGCCGTTCTTTGTCCAGGTTCACATAAGATCGATTATCGGGCATTGAGGGGCGGGCCGGGCTGAGGGAGCAAGCCCCTGCGGTGAAGAGCTCGCGAGCGCTCCGGAGACGCCCGAGCAGACCACGGCAAACTCCGCGCGGTCGTCGCAGCTATGAGAGAGATGACGATCGAGGTCCTGGCACGTTCCGCTGAAAGCAGGAGCGCGATGGAGCGCTTAGAAGCAGCTGGCGATCACGCGGTTGGGACCGGTGCAGGCTCGTTGCCGGTGTGGATCTGGAGGGCGATCCGGTCGGTGCCGTAGCGCTGCTGTTGCTGTTGGGCCCACGTCAGCTGGTCGGGCGTGTGAGCGGCCTCGAGCACGATCGTGATCGGCTCGCAGCCGCTGGGCGGGTTGATGCCCGGGATCGTCGGCGAGCCCGCGGTGATCCATCTGCGGGACTCGCGCTGCAGCCGCTCGGAGATCGTGGTCAGGGTGCGGAATGCGAGTCGTCGATCGATCGCTTCGACGGTGAGGCGCGGGAGCTTGACCGTCAGGTCGGACGTGATGCCGACGGCGGCGCGTGCGTCTTGCAGGACCTTCCGGGCGGCCGGGCGCGATCTCGCTGTCGTGACGCGCAGCACGACCCGAGGCCGGCGCGCGTCGCGCTCGAAGACGTCGACGCAGGCGTAGGTCGCGCCGAGCCGCTTGCGACCGAGGCTCGTCGCCTTCTCGGCGACCGCCCTGGCGACCAGCAGCGGACTGGGAGGCATGCCTGGCGGCCGCGCCGGTGCCGTCGTCGCGGCCGGCGCGCCGCTCGAGGTCGCGGTGTCGGCGAGCGTGCCGGCGGGCGTCGTTGCTGCGACGCCCGCCGCGCCCGCGCAGACCCCCAGAACGGCGAGGCTGCGGCGGTTCTTCATGGTCTGTCGTTCCCCTGGTCGATGGTCATGCCCCGGCTGGGCTCTAGCCGGCTGATGCGACGTGGACGCCCATGTTGGCGGCCGCCGCGACGGCCTCGGTGAACCAGCTGCCGGCGCTCGGGCAGAGGTACGCGGAGGATTGGACGCCGTAGCCGACATTGGCCGCCGCCCACGGCCCGCCGCTGTCACCGTGCGAGGAGCACGCGCTGTTGTAGGTCTGCGCGCCGAGCCCGAACGCGGTGATGTTCACCCAGCCGGCGGTGTCGTTGGTCCCGCACACGCGCGGGTTTGTCGCGCCGTAGTGACAGAGCGACTGGCCGAAGTAGCTCCACCCCGCGCCGTAGATCAGGTAGTTGCCGTTGCCGGTGGTCCAGGCCGCGAGCTTGGCCGACATGCCCCCGCCCGAGACCCACGGCGCGTTCGTGATGCGAACGATGCCGGTGTCGCCGCGCCCGTCGTAGGCGTTGTTCCAGTTGGGGCCGATGTAAGCCCAGCCGACCTGGTTGGCGTAGTAGGTCCACCAGTTCGCCGGCGCAGTGATGCAGTGGCCCGCGGTGAGGATGTAGGGCGCCAGATCGCTGTTGCTGAACGCCAGGAAGCCGGCGGTGCAGCCTCCGCTGCCGTTTATCTGGACACCGCCGCCGAGCGGCGCGTCGCAGTACGGGTGCGAGCAGGCCGTCAGCTCACGCTGCTCGAACACGCGCGCGGGCGCGGTGCTGACCCGGACCGCCGGAGCGACCGCCCGCGCCTGCTCCCGCAAGCCCGCCACGGCCGCCTCACCGACGCGCTCAGAAGCGGTGACGTTCACTGTGCCGGTCACCGCGTTGATCCCGACCATCAACTGATCGGCCGGCAGCGCGTCGCTCGCGCGCTCGGTCCAGCGCGCCGCCTGCTGCTGCAACTCCTTCCACGTCGCGTCCATCGTCGCGATCCGCGCGTCCGTCGCGACCCCGAGTCTCGCCAGCGTGGCCTTCACCGCGTCACGATCGGTCGCCGCGGCCGCGTTCACGACGAACTCGCCGCCGTCGTTGTCAAACCACACGCCGGCGTACCCGTCGCCAAGCGCCTTCTGCAACGCCTCCACGACGTTGCCGGCGCGCGCCTGCACATCGACGTTCGCGAGCGCCTGCCGCTCGCTGACGCCGAAGTCGCGCACGATCGCCGCAGCGAGCCCCTCGCGCTCCGCGCCGGACACGACCCCGCTGCGCTCAGCCGCGCCAGCCGGAGCCGTCAGCGCCATCGCCGCAGCGACAATCACGCCAGCAGCCCAAAGACGTCGTCCAACCCATCCGCCCCGTCCCGACAACCCAGTCTCCCATTTTCCGTGAGTCGATACCCGGAACCTAGAGAACACCCCCGTTCGTAAACAGACACGTTCACCGCCTGTTTACGGGGGCGATGAGCGCTCACGTGTCTGCCGCCGGCGTCTGCCGCTCCAAACTTCGGCGACCGCACGGCGGCATGAGGCCGTCGCACCGGCGCGCGGTGCGACGGGGCTGCGTAGCCCCCGCCCGCTCACGTGGGCCCGGTCCCCGCGCCGAGCGCGGCAGGCTCGCGTGCCGGGTCAAGGAATTCGAGGACAACCACCCCGAGGTCGGCTTTGACGTCGACCCAACGGAGGCCGTGGACGGCCGCGTGGCGGACGTGGACCTCTCGCTGCACTGACCGAACGCCGCGACAGATTAGTGAGAGACCGATGAGACGCCACAGCACCTCCGGACTTCGCCAAGGCATCCGCCATGTAACCGTCACGGCTCGACGTTGGCCTCGTGCACGAGCGGCCGGACCTCGACACCCCAGTGGCGCGCCGACGGGTTGCGAGCCGCGATCTCCAGAGCCCGTTCCAGGCTGTCGCAGTCGACGATCGTGAAGCTGCCCAGATACTCCTTGGCCTCGGCGTACGGGCCGTCGGTCACCACCGGCGTCCCGTCGGTGGCGCGGACCAGCTTGGCGTTCACCTGGTCGGCCACGCCATAGGCGCCGACCAGCTCACCCGACGCGAACAGCTCCTGGTTGAGGGCGTCGGTCTCTCGGATGATCTCGGCGAGGGCCTCCCCGCCCACCGAGCTGAAGGCTTCCTCGTTGCCGTAGATCAGCAGCATGTACTTCACGGCTTCGCTCCTCTCTCTCACTCCTCCGACTGGCCCGGTCCGACCAGGTCGCCGCTGGCGCCGCGATCGTCCAGCACCAGCTTCGACCGCCCGGTGACGATATAGCGAATGTGGGTGACCGCGGGCGCCTCGACGACACGGGTCGGGATCAGCTCGATGCCGTCGTCGGCGCCGAGGCCGAGGCTGTGGTCGAACAGGCGCTGGCCGTCACCCAGCAGCACCGGGGCGATGTGCAACTCGAGCTGGTCGAGCAGTCCGGCACTCAGCACCTGACGCACGAGCTCCCCACCGCCGGCGACCGCCACGTCCTTGCTGCCGGCGGCCTCCCGGGCCAGCTCGATCGCCCGCTCGAGCCCCTCGGTGACGAAGGTGAACGAGGTGCCGCCCTGGCGTTCGAGCACGTCGCGGGTGCGGTGGGTGACGACGAAAACCGGGGCGTGGAACGGCGGCTCCTCACCCCATGGGACCTCGCCGGCGTCGAACATGCGCCGGCCCATGACATAGGCACCGGCCGCCGCGAACGTCTGCGCGATGATCTCCGAGTCGATCGACTGCTCGCCGCCGGCGAAGCCCTGCCGCTCGCGCCAGGCCATCGCGTCGACGGCCCAGCGCGTGACCCGGAAGAAGCCGGGCGCCTCAGGGCCCCGCATCCAGCCGCTCATCTCCTTGGGGTTCCGCGTGTCCCGCGGTCCGGTGTAGAAGCCGTCGAGGGACACCGACATCTGGGCGGTCACCTTGGTCATCGTTCGCACTCCTCTGGTGTTGGCGGCTCCTTGGCCGCCGGTACACATGAGTCGGAGCCGACCGCCCGTGCTCGACACGCGCCGACGAGAAACTCATGAGACCCGAGATGTCTGAGCGGCATCGCACGTGGCTCGACATCGAATCACTCATGTCACTGCAAGCGCATGCCCACGCCGTCGGGTGGGCAGTGTCATGAGGTCCTGTCGTATCGAAAGGAACGGACCTCCTGATGTCCCGCACCGTCCTGCGCCTCTGCGTCGTCGCCGCGGCGCTCCTGTTGCTGCCCGCCGTCGCCCGCGCCGATGACCGCTCGTTCGCGACGACCGCCGTCGATCAAGCCCGTCAGCTGGCCAGATACGAGAGCGCCACCGGCAGAGCGCTCGTGCGTGTCGACCGCCGCGGCAAGAGCGCGATCCCCGCGGCGCGCAGAGCCGCCGCCGCGACCCGTGCGCAGGTCGACCGCGCCCTCAGACCGGTCCGCGCCGAGACGACCACCACGGCTGACGGCGCCGCGGTCAAGCGCAGATTCGTCGCGCTGTTGGTGGCGGAGAAGAAGGCCTACAAGACCGTCGATCGCTCGCTCGCCGCCTTCCAGCGCGGCGCGATCACCACCGGCAACGCGCTGCAGCGGCAGGCGAAGAGAGCGATTGCGCGCGTCCGCCGCGACGCGGTCAGACTGGCGCCGCGGCTGCAGGCGCTGATGGGCGCCTGACGGGGCGCATCAGCTCCCCCAGCGCGATGCGGCCGCGCGCTGTCCGATGTGCGTGAGCGTGCCGCCGCAGCGCTCGGGCTCTGCCGGCGCCGGCTCCCCGAAGCGCGACCGCCACGTCCGATCGATCTGCCGCATCAGCGGTGGGTAGACGACGCGGTGGCGGAACGGGGCGATCGCGGCCATGTACGCGCTGCCGAACAGGCCGTTGGGCTTGACGAGGACGGCCATCTGGCCGCGGTGCCCGCCGGTCCCGTCCGGGACCCAGCCGATGTGCATCACGCCGTGCATCGTCTGGTTGGCGACCTCCGCCGCCCACTCGTCGCCGGTCAGGTACAGCGAGGTGAACGGGAGCGTGGCGAACTCCGGACCGGACGGGCCCTCACGCAGATCAACGGGCAAGCGATCCCGCAGCGTCGGCACGCGGGAGCCGACGCCGCTGTCGGGATCGTCCCAGCCGAGCAGCTCCCCCACCTTCCAGCGCAGCGCCCACAGCGTGCGCGCGATCGGCGAGGGCGCCTGCGCCGGGTCACCGGCCGCGACCCCCTCGATCAGCCAGTGGAAGTCGTCCGGTCCGCCCGGCGTCGGCAGCGACCACACGTCTTCGAGCCGGAAGTCCGGGGTCAGTGCGTGGATCCGCCAGGGCCGCGAGGTGTGCGCGGAGTTCGGGAGCCTCATCTGTCCGCCTCCAATCCATACGGTACCGTATGGAAACAGCATAGTCAGCGATCCGGTGCGGTGTCAATCTCGCGCCAGGAGCGATAGAAGAGGGCGATGGCCGCGACCCGCACACCGCGCAGCAGATGGATCGAGGAGGGGCTCAGAGCGCTCGCCGCCGGCGGCCCGGACGCCGTCCGGATCGAACCGCTGGCCGAGGCGCTCGGCGTCACCAAGGGCGGCTTCTACTGGCACTTCGAGAATCGCGGCGCGCTGCTGACGGAGTTGCTCGACACGTGGGAGCAGCGCAGCATCGAGGACGTGATCGAGCACCTCGAGCGCAGGGGCGGCGATGCACGGGCGCGGCTGCGGCGACTGTTCGCGCTCGCGGCCGTCAGCGCCGATCTGCTCGCGGCCGACCTGGCGATCCGCGACTGGGCGCGCCGCGAGCCGCCGGTCGCCGCGCGCCTGCGACGCGTCGACAACCGGCGGATGGACTACATGCGCGACCTGTTCGGCGAGTTCTGCCCCGATCCCGACGACGTCGAGATCCGCTGCATGCTCGTCTTCTCGATGTGGATCGGAGCGCCCTTCATCGCCGCCGACCACGGCGCGCGCGATCGCTCCGAGGTGCTGGCGCTGGCGCTGAGACGGTTGCTGCGGTGATGCGCTCGCGCGACGACTCGTCTCGTGCCCAGGTCTCGAGAATCGCCATCAGCGCCGCGCTGAAGGGCGCGGGGTCCAGGTCGCCGCGGACGGCCAGTTGCTGGCTGTAGCCGCTGCAGATCGTCACGAACGCTTCGGCGATCTGTCTGGCATCGCCGCTGCGCTCGTCAGGAAGCAGCTCGGCGACCGCCGCCCGCATCGCGGCGAGCTGCTGCTGAACGATCGCTGCGAGTGCCGGTGACAGCGCCGCCTCGGCGTAGATCTGGGCGGTGAGCCTGGCATGACCCTGCGCGCGGGCCAAGCTGCGCACGTGCTCCAGGAATCCGTTGACGGCCTCGACGGTGAGCGCCTCGGGAAAGGCGTCGCTCGCCTGCTCGCAGACGGCGATGACGATCTCGTCCTTGCTGGCGAAGTACCGGTAGATCGCCCCCGTCGAGAGTCCTGACTCGGTGACGATGTCGGTCATCGAGGTGCGGGCGAAGCCGTGGCTGGCGAAGCGTGCGCGGGCGGCGTCCACGATCTGCTGACGGCGGGCGTCGAGGTGCGCTTGGTCGACCTTGGGCATAAAGAACGATCATTCGTTTTTGTTGGTAGGTTCGTGCAGGATACCCCGCTTCACCCCCCCCCCAGGAGCCGCCATGCGCTACACGACCTTCGGACGACAGACCGGGCTGCGAGTCTCGGAATACGCGCTCGGGACAGCGAACTTCGGGACGGCCGTCACCAGCGCCGGCCCCGAGGCCTCGCGGCAGATCTTCGAGGCCTTCGTCGATGCCGGCGGCACCACCTTCGACACGTCCAACATCTACCAGGGCGGGCAGGCGGAGACGGTGCTCGGAGAGCTGCTCGGCGCGCGCCGCGACGACTTCGTGGTGATCACCAAGTACAGCGGGACGCGGGAGGAGCAGCCTCGTCCCGCGACGACCGGGAACAGCCGGAAGACCATGATCCGCTCCCTCGAGGCGAGCCTGCGCCGGCTGAAGACCGACTACGTCGACGTCTTCATGCCGCACTTTCCCGACGGGACCACCCCGATCGAGGAGATCCTGGCGGGCTTCGACGACCTGATCCGCTCCGGCAAGATCCTCCACGGCGGGCTGTCGAACTTCCCGGCGTGGCGGGTCGCCGGGGCGGCGGTCCGGGCGGACCTGCGCGGGCTCGCCCCGCTGGTCGGGATCCAGACCGAGTACAGCCTCGCCGAACGGTCCGCCGAGCGGGAGCTGCTGCCGATGGCCGAGGCGCATGGCCTCGGCGTGGTGCTCTACTCCCCGCTCGCCGGGGGCCTGCTGACCGGCAAGTACCGGCACGGCGAAAGAGGTCGGCTGAGCGCTCGCGGTGACGCCGCCGAAGGCACCGCCCAGCGGACTGCCGTCGTCGACGCCGTGCTGGCGGTCGCCGACGAGCTCGGGAGCAGCGCGGTCCAGGTGTCGCTCGCGTGGCTGCGGCGCCGCGCCGCGCTGGCCGCGACCACCCTGATCCCGATCGTCGGACCGCGTTCTCCCTCCCACCTCGAGGCGTACCTGCAGTCGCTGGAGCTGCAGCTCGACGAGCAGCACTACCGGCAGCTGGACGAGGTCAGCGGGGTCCGGCTCGGCACGCCCCACGACGATGTCGTGGCCGCTCTCGGGCACGGCTTCGACGGCGACCGCACCCTCCTCGACGCGCCGCACGTTCCCGTGACGTGATCTCGGGCGCGAGCGTCGTCCGCGGCACTCGTGTCGGCGTGGAGCGGCCTGGCCCAGCCCCGCTGCCGGCGTGCCAGCGGTGACGCACGTCGTTGGCGCCGAGGGCGCGGTCGTGCCAGGCGAGCTCGTCGCGTCGTGACGGCACGCTCGGATCGGGCCGTTCTCCTCGTCATTCCGATTCCGCGCGCGGTGATGCCGTTCCCGCACACGGCCCTGAGATCAGCTGAGGACTTTGGCCTTGAGTTTCTGGAACTCGTCGTCGGAGATGACGCCGCTGGTGTGGAGGTCGCTGAGTTTGGTCAGTTCGTCGGCGGGCGAGGCGGCGACGTCGCGGATGTAGGCGTTGGTGGCCTGCTGGATCTCGCGCTGTTGGGAGATCGCGCGCTCGCGCATGCCGTTGCCGCGGAAGATCAGGTAGACGAGCGCGGAGAGGAACGGGATGACGATCAGGAAGAGGCACCAGAGCGCCTTCCAGCCGCCGGACAGTTCGTGGTCGCGGAAGAGGTCCATCACGATTGTGATGAACATCCACACCCAGATCACGAAGAAGAAGATCTCGATCACCGTCAGCAGTGCGTGACCGAAGGTGAATTCTGCAAAGACCGGCGTCATGACGCACTCTCCCGCTCCGAATGGGCTCGCCACGCCGACTCGCGGGCTCGAGCGTGGGTCACCGTATTCGATCTACCGACGACCGGTCAAGCGGGACGGATCGGTGCGCAGCGTCCCCGTGGCTCAAGCCGCAAGGCCGGTGCCACAGGAAGCTGGATCGTCATGCCAGCGTCGTCGGTCGGCCTCCCGGTCGACGTGAGCGGTCGAGGGCGTGAGTCGCGAGCGTGAGCGCTGTCGCGAGCGCGAGCGGGAGCCACAGCGCTGTCTCCAGCGAGAGCGCGCCCGCGACCGCGCCGACCAGCAGCGCGACCAGCGCGGCGGCGCGCTGGGCGAGATCGGCGCCGCTCGCGACGGTGACGCCGGCGCTCGCCGGGCCGCCGATGGCGGTCAGGTTCAGCACCGTCGTCGCGAGGTTCGCGGCGCCGCGTCCGCGCACGACGGTCGTGCGCAGTCCCATTGCGCCGGCCAGCGCCGCGATCGTCAGCAGCGCCGCCGTCTCCCCCGCGCGCGGATCGAACCCGGCCGCGACGGCGGTCGCGAGCACCAGCAGCAGGATCTCCGCCGCGACCGCCGCCCGCACGCCGCGCGCGGCGCCCGTCACGGCCCCGGCCCCGGCCCGCAGCAGCAGCGCCGCCGCGACGCCGCCGGCCACGAACGCGCACAGCGCGGTCAGCGGTGCGGCGAACGGGGCGCCGTCGGTGCCTGCGATGCCGAGTCCGAGGAAGACGACGTTGCCCGTCTGCATCGCGCAGAAGACCTGGCCGAGGCCGAGGAAGGCGACCGCGTCGATCATGCCCGTCGCGCAGGTCAGCGCCAGCAGCCGCCGCCCGCGCCCGTCCAATCCCAGTCCCCGCACGACCGCGGATCCTGACGCCGCGGGCGGACGGCGAGCCGTGGACATGGGTTCGTGCGGCGGTGCCGGGCGTGGGATGCTCCTCGACCATGTCCTGCCCGCGGATCCGCCGATGACAGGGAACCTCACCGCCGCGGCGTGGGCCGAGGAACAGGTCGCCGCGGTCAGGGACGACCCGGCCCGTCGGCGGGCGCTGTTGGAGCGGACCTACCGCGGGCCGGACGGACACGCGCCGCGCCACCGCCGCTTCCGGCGGGCTGCGCTGTCGTTCATGCGCTGGCAGCTGCAGCGCGGTCTGCTGCAGCCGCTCGACGCCTCGCCGCCCGGCAGCGAATGGTGGCGCCGCGTCAACGGCCGTCTGCTGCGCGACGGCTGCGAGGCGGTCGCGCTCGCGGCGGGGCTGCCGGGCGAGCCGTCGTCGGAGCCGGTGCGCTGGTGGAACGCGTTCGT
This sequence comes from Conexibacter sp. CPCC 206217, assembly GCF_030646165.1. Classification (GTDB taxonomy): domain Bacteria; phylum Actinomycetota; class Thermoleophilia; order Solirubrobacterales; family Solirubrobacteraceae; genus Conexibacter. The sequence continues at coordinate 273,127 of NZ_JAUTDO010000003.1, forward strand.
CGCCGCGCCGACCGCGAGCACCTGGTATCGCGCCCACAACGCGAGCATCGCCGCCGGGTACCTCGAGAACGCCGGCCTCGCCGCGCGCGAGAGCGAGCCCGAGCGCTTCTTCATGAACGTCGCGCTGCTGCGCGTGCAGTACGCGCACGCGCTGGTCGCGGCGCCGCGGCTGGCGCTCGCGCGGTTCGCGCCGCTGGGCCGCGTCCTCGGCGACCCGCGGCTCGGCATGGCCGGCGCGTTCCTCTCGCTCGGGCGCGTCCTGCCGGACCGCTATCCGCTCGACGACGACGTCGAGACGTACCTCGCCGGCGAGCATCGCCTCGGTCGCGTGCTCGACTACGCCGTGATCGTCCCGCGGCTGCAGCGGCTCTACGACTGGTCCGCGCAGGAGCTGCGCGAGCCGCGGCTGTGCGGGCTCGTCCACGACGGCAACCCGGTCTACGCCTTCCCGCGCGAGAAGTGCCACGTCTGGCGCGCACGGCAGATGCCGTGGTACGGCCGGGCGCTGGAGCGCGCGACGCGGATCGGTTGAACGCCGCCGCGTCTGCCGCGCGTGAGATCTTTCGCCGATGATCGCGCGATGACGGAGCCGCGCCTCCCCGATCTTCCAGGGTCCGACGAGCGCGGCGACGCGCCGGAGCAGCGTGCGACGTGGACCGAGCTGTTCTTCGACCTCGTCGTCGTGGCCGGGATCAGCAAGCTCGCCGACCTGCTTCACGACGGGCCGACGTGGGGCGATCTCGGGCTGTACGCGGTGCTCTATCTCGCCTTCTGGATCGTCTGGAGCGGGTTCATGATCTACGGCGACGTCCGCGCTCAGGACGCGCGCACGTGGACGATGCTGCGCGGGATGCTCGGGCTGGCGGTGCTCGCGGCCGCCGTCCCGGAGGTGCAGGGCGACCACGCGGTCGCGTTCATCATCGTCTACGTGGTCCTGCGCGCGATGGCCGCGCAGGTGTGGCGGCGCGGGACGGTCGTCGTCGACTGGCCGCTGGCGCAGGTCGGCGGCGGCACGACCCCGTGGATCGTCTCGCTGTGGGTGCACACCGACGCCCGCTACTGGCTGTGGGCACTGGGGATCGCCATCGACCTGTGGATTCTCTTCTCCGTGTCGGGCGCGAGAGTGCTCGCGCGCTCGACCGAGCGCCTGCAGCAGGCCGTCCGCCGCCGCGGCGCCCCGCCCGAGGGCAGCGAGCCGACGATCGAGGCCGCGCGCACGAACCCGGAGCACGTCGCCGAGCGGCTCGGGCTGTACGTGCTGATCGTGCTCGGCGAAGGGGTCGTCCTGGGGATCGACGCCGCGTCGGAGGTTGCCTGGGATCGGCCCGTCGTCGCCAGCGCGCTCGGCGGCTTCGCCGTGCTCGTCGGGCTCTGGTGGCTGTCGCTCACCGGCGGCTTCGCGGGCGTCCCGCAGTTGCGGCCGGGACATCTCCCGCTGCGGCGGGTGATGCTGCTGCACGCGCTGACCACGGGTGTGATCGCCGCGCTGGCCGCCGGTCTGGGAGCGGCCGTCCTGCACGCCGAGGACCACCTTCCGCCGAGCGCGCGCTGGCTGCTGTGCGCGACGATCGCGGCCTACGCGGCGATCGCAGCCGTCAGCGCCCTGATCGCCGACGCGAGGACGGCCGAGGTCACGCGCTGGGCGCTGCCGGGCCTCGCGATCCCACTGCTGCTCGGGGCGTTCGGCGACCACATCGACGTCGGCGTCCTGGTCTGGGCGCTCGCCCTGACGGTCGGCTGGACGATCTACTGCACGCGCCCGCCGGGCACGCGGTCGGCGGCCGCACAGGCGGCTTAGGCCGTGAGGAACGGCGTCAGCACCTCGCGCAGACATCCGGCCGCCGGAGCGGTGCTGGTGGCCGCGGCGGGCGGTACGGTGCCACGATGACGCGGCGCTCGACGTTCCTGCGGACCTTCGCCACCACGGTGGCGCTCGTGACCCTCGGCGCCGGCCAGGCGCACGCGCACGGGACCACCTACTTCCCCGCCTCGCGCACGTATGCGTGCCGGTACGTCGACAGAACGCCCGGCCCGTGCGCGAACGCCTGGCGCAGCAATCCGCAGGCGCTGTACGACTGGATGGCGCTGCTGATCTCCAACGCAGACGGGCGCCACCGCGAGCTGATCCCGAACGGGAAGCTGTGCTCGGCCGGCGACCCGAAGTACGCGGCGTTCGACAAGCCGTCGGCGGCGTGGCCGGCGACCGGCGTCAGAGCTGGGCCGCAGACGATCAGATACGTCCTCAACGCGCCGCACGCGACGCTCTACTACCGCTTCTACCTCACCAAGCAGGGCTTCGATCCGGCGACGCAGGCGCTCGGCTGGGGCGACCTCGAGCTGATCCACGACTCCGGCCGCCGCCCGGCCGCGACGATGGAGTCCTTCCAGGTCGACCTGCCGCAGCGCAGCGGACGCCAGATCCTCTATGTGATCTGGCAGCGCAGCGACAGCCCGGAAGCGTTCTACGCCTGCAGCGACCTGATCTTCGGCGCGCCCGGGACGCTGCCGCTCGCGCCGCCGATGCCGGACGAGATGGCGGGCCAGCCGGGCGCGGGCGGCGGCGGGCATACGGGACACGGCGGCCACGGCGGTGGCAGAGGCATGCCCAGAACGGCCCCGTCCTCCCCGCTCAGACTCTCCGGGAGAGGCATCTCGATGCGCCGCAGAATCGACGACGACTGGAGCACGGGCTACTGCGCGACCGTCACCGTCCGCAACCGCTCCAAGCGCTCGCGCGCATGGAGAGCGACGATGCGGATGCCCGACCGCATCGACACGATCTGGGACGCGGTCGCCGCCAGAGACGGCGGCCGCCTGAGCGTGCGCGGCAAGCCCTACAACCGCACGCTGCGCCCAGGCGGCTCGACCTCGTTCGGCTACTGCGCCACGCGCTGAGCGCTCAGAACGTGTGCGCCGCGATCTGCGCCGGCGCGCCCAGCAGGTCCTTCAGCTCGTCGTCGAGACGCACCAGCGTCAGCGACGCGCCGGCCATGTCGAGCGAGGTGCAGTACTCGCCGACGTAGGAGCGGCCGATCTCGATGCCGCGGCCGGCGAGCGCCTCGTGCGCGTGGGCGTAGAGCACGTACAGCTCGGAGATCGGCGTGCCGCCGAGGCCGTTGACCATCAGCGCGACCTCGTCACCCGAGGTGTACGGCAGGTCGTCGACGATCGCGTCGAGCATCTCGTCGACCAACTCGTCGGCGCGCTTCATCGGCTCGCGGCGCCGCCCCGGCTCGCCGTGGATGCCGACGCCGACCTCGATCTCGTTCTCGCCGAGGTCGAACAGCGGCGAGCCCTTCGCCGGCGGCGTGCAGGAGGTGAGTGCGATCCCCATCGAGCGCGTCACCGAATTCACCCGCTCACCGAGTGACACGAGGTCGTCCAGTTCGGCCCCTTGCTCACTCGCCGCGCCGAGCGCCTTGATGACGAAGAAGTTGCCCGCCACACCGCGCCGCCCGACCGTGTAGGTCGAGTCGTTGACCGCGACGTCGTCGTCGACCACGACCGTGCCGACGCGGATGCCCTCGGCCTCCGCCAGCTCGCGTCCCATGTCGAACGCCATGCGGTCGCCGGTGTAGTTGTTGATGATGTGCAGCACGCCCATCTCCGAGCGCAGCAGCTTCGTCGTCTCGTAAACGTAGTCCGACGGCGGCGCGGAGAAGACGTCGCCCGGACAGGCGGCGTCGAGCATGCCCGGTCCGACGGCCATCGCGTGCGCCGGCTCGTGTCCTGAACCGGAGCCCTGCACGATCGAGACCTTGTCGTCGCGCGGGGCGTCGGCGCGCATGATCAGGTTGTAGTCCGGCACGTATCTGAGCGTGTCCGGGTTGGCGAGCGCGATGCCCTTCAGCATCTCGGGCACGAACTGCTGGGGATCGTTGACGAACTTCTTCACGACTCCTCCTTTGGTTCCACAGGCAGGCAGGCGTTGTTGATCCAGAGTTCAGACGTTCAAGCGCTCAAGCGGTTCATGCGTCCGTCGCGTCCCACCCGTCGCGGACCGCTTCGAACATCACCGCGACGGCGATCGCGCCGGCGTCGACGGAGTCGAGCGAGCGCTCTCCCGCGTACGCCGCGCGCCCGCGTCTGGCGAGCATTCCTCTCGTCCCCTCGGCGGCGCTGCGCGCGCTCGTCGCGCCGGCGGTGAGCGCGGCGGCGGCGCCGTTGCCGGCCGTCAGCTCCCGCTCCAGCGTGTCGACCGCCGGCACGAGCGCGTCGAGCAGCGTCTTGTCCCCCACGTCGGATCCGCCGCGCTGCTTGATCCCCTCGATCGATGCCCGCAGCGCGCTCACCACGTCCGCGCCGTCGGGATCCGGTCTGTCTCTCAGCGCCATCGCGGCACGCAGGAAGGCGGTCCCCCAGATCGGCCCGGAGGCACCGCCGACGCGACCGGAGATCACCATCGCGCAACGCCGCAGCAGCCCGGCGACGTCGTCGTACTCGAGCGTCTCCCAGTCCTCCATCAGTCTGCCGAAGCCGCGCGCGAGCGAGTAGCCGAAGTCGCCGTCGCCGACGACCGCGTCCAGTTCGCAGAAGTACGTCTCGTTGTCGATCGCGGTCGCGGCGATGATGCGCACCACCTGCTGCGCCTCGCTCAACGGGGTCACCTGGGTCACGACGACTCCTCCGGGGTCGGGACCCCGAGGCACGCCTCGAGGTCGGCCAACGTGATGGTCGCGCCGGGCCGGGCGGCGCTGCGGTTGGCGAGCACGCGCGCCGGCTGGCCGGCGTCGCCGAGGCTCGTGACGACGAGCGCGGCCTCGCTCATGTCCTCGTCCTGCGTGTAGCCGTTGACGGTCACGACGCAGCTGATCCCCGCGCCGACGGCGGCCAGCAGCCCGTTGCGCGAGTCCTCGATCGCAATCGCCTCCTGCGGCCGCGCGCCGAGCCGCTCCAGCGCCAGCTCGTAGACCGCCGGATCGGGCTTCTTGCGCGGGACCATGTCGCCCGCGACGACCTCGAAACGCGCCGCGCGCTCGGCGCCGACGGCATGCTCCAGCACCGCGCGGACCGACTCCTCCGCCGAGGTCGAGGCGACCGCCAGCGACCAGCCGGCCGCGAGCGCCTCGCCGACGACGCGGGCGATCCCCGCGCGCGCGGGCAGCTCGCCGGCCTGCACGCGCGCCTTGTAGAGCGCGGTCTTGTGCTGGTGCCACGCCTGCAGCAGCTCGCGCTGCCCGTCGGGATCTGCCGGCAGCCGCTGGCCGCGGACCAGCTGCGCGTCGTCGAAGAGGGTCGCCATCCGCTCCTTGCCGCCGCCGATCTTCAGCAGCTCGCCGTAGCGCTCCTCGCTCCAGCGGACTGGCAGCCCGAACGCCTCGAAGGTCGCGTTGAACGCGGGCAGGTGGCCGTGGCGTTCGGTGTCGGCGAGGACGCCGTCGCAGTCGAACACCAGCGCCTTCATCCGCGTGCCTGCACAGCGGTCGCCTTGCCGGCCGATCCGAACATGCTGATGTGGTCCTCGGCCATCGCCTGGACCGCCTGCGAGACGTGTCTGAAGAGCGACGGCGGGTCGTGCTTGGCGGGGTTGGCGTCGAGGAAGGCGCGCGCCGCGTCGGTGTAGGCGATCTTCAGCGCGGTCGAGATGTTGACCTTCGCGCAGCCGCGCGCGATCAGGTCCTCGAACTGCTCGCGCGCGAGGCCGGTGCCGCCGTGCAGCACCATCGGGATCGGCTGCCGCGCGACCAGCTCGGTGACGCGCTCGGGCATCAGGTGCGGCTCGGCCGCGTACATCCCGTGCGCGGTCCCGATCGCGGGCGCGAACGCGTAGACGCCGGTGTCGGCGATGAAGCCGTCGGAGATCTCGATCGGATGGACGAGGCCGCCCTCGTCGGAGCCGACGCCGTCCTCGACGCCGCGGACGGTCTCGATCTCGCCCTCGACCTGGGCGTCGTAGCGCGCGGCCTCCTGCACGACCTCGGCGGTCTGGCGGCGGTTCTCCTCGACGTCGAGATGCGAGCCGTCGAACAGCACCGAGTTCCAGCCGTTCTGCAGGCAGATGCTGATCCACTCGCGCTCGGGGCAGTGGTCGAGATGCAGCGCGACCGGCACCGACGCCGCCTCCGCGCGCGCGCGGAACAGCTGCGACAGGACGGGCGCGCCGATCGACTTGACGGTCTTCAGCGAGGTCTGCACGATCAGCGGCGCCTCGAGCACTTCGGCGGCGGCGATCACGGACTGCAGGCTGAGGTCGTCGACGATGTTGATCGCGGCGACGCCATAGCGCTCCTCGAACGCCGGGTCGAGGACCTGCTTCAGCGAAGCGACTGCCATGACGAACCTGCTTCCGGGTTGCTGCATGCCCCTACGGTTTCATGGTCCCCAAACCGACGCTCGCGCACACTGCCGCGGCATACGTCTAAGCGCCATGTCTCACCCCCTGAAGGGATCTGACGAACAGCGCAACAAGCGGCGTTCGAGCTCGTCTCAGTCGTTGTGAGCATTGTTCGACGGATTGCAGCAGGCGGCGTCGCGATCGGCGTGACGCTGCTGGCGGGCGGCGCGCAGGCCGCGGCCGCCGCGGATGCGCCCCCGGCCGCGCAACGGCTCGTCTCGTTCTCCTCCTGCGAGGAGCTGCTCGGATACGAGCGCGATCACCTGCCCGAGCCGGTCCCGTACGACCCGTCGAAGCCGATCCCGCCGACGGCGATGCCGACCCCGGCCGCGGGAATGCCCGAGACCGACTCCGCCACGGCCGCGCCGGGCGGCAGCGCGGTCGGCGAGGAGCCGGACTTCTCCTCCACCAACGTGCAGGAGGACGGCGTCGACGAGCCGGACACGGTCAAGACCGACGGCCGCCGCATCTTCACGATCGCGCGCGGGAAGTTCGTCGAGCTGGACGCTCGCTCGGCCACGCCGCGCGTGCTGGGGACGCTCAGACTGGAGGGCAACAGCCAGCAGCTGCTGCTGTCCGGCCACCGCGCACTCGTGATCGCGCAGGTCTACAGCGCGCCGATCGGCATCCCCACGCCGCTGCCGGTGCCGCAGACCGCCGCGCCAGCGCCCGCTCCGTCCGCCACGAACGCGCCGTCGGTCGCGACGCCTCCCTCGGCCCGCCCCGCGATGGTCGCGATGCCGACCCCCAGCCAGACGCTCCTGACCGAACTGGACCTGACGCTGCCCGGCCGCCCGCGGATCGTGCGCAACCTGCGCGTCGACGGCGCGCTGCGTGCCGCGCGCGTCGTGGACGGGATCGTGCGGCTGGTGACCTCCGCCTCGCCGCAGGCGCTCGTCGACGAGGACGTGCGGGCGCAGGTCGCGGGCTGGGTCCCGCACTACCGCGTCCGCAACCGCCGCACGGGCCGTACCGCGACGCGCCCCGTCTCCGCCTGCACGCAGGTCCGCCGCCCGGCGGAGTTCTCCGGCTTCGGCCTGCTGACGGTGCTCTCGATCGACCTCGCGAGAGGCCTGACGCCGGTCGATTCCGACAGCGTCCTGGCCGACGTCGGGACGGTCTACAGCTCGCGTGACGCGCTCTACGTCGCGAGCTACGCGCAGCAGGGGACGACGACCGACGCGGCCAGCCCCGACAGCTCGGTTTCCTCCGACGGCAGCGGCAGCGGCTCGACCGCCTCGACGCTGATCCACAAGTTCGCGCTGCGCCCCGACGGCCAGACGCAGTACCGCGCGAGCGGCCGCGTCGCCGGCTCGCTGCTGAGCCAGTGGTCGCTGTCGGAGCAGGACGGCGTCGTGCGCGCCGCCAGCACGGTCACGCCGCCGTGGACGGCGGGCGTCTCGACGCAGCAGAGCGAGAGCTTCGTCACCACGCTCGGCGAGCGCGACGGCAAGCTCGTGCAACTCGGCCAGGTCGGCGGCCTCGGGCGCGGCGAGCGGATCTACGCCGTGCGCTTCATCGGCGACGTCGGCTACGTCGTGACGTTCCGCCAGACCGACCCGCTCTACACGCTCGACCTCGCCGACCCGGCCAGACCTCGCTTGCTGGGCGAGCTGAAGATCCCCGGCTACTCGGCCTACCTGCACCCGGTCGGCGAGGACCTGCTGCTCGGCGTCGGCCAGGACGCGGACGAGCTGGGCCGGCGGCGCGGCGGCCAGGTGTCGCTGTTCGACGTCTCGGACCTCAGACGGCCGCGCCGGCTCGCGACCGCCGCGCTGCCCGGCTGGTCCTCTCAGGTCGAGTGGGACCACCACGCGTTCCTCTACTGGCCGCGCACGCGCCTGGCCGTGATCCCCGCCGACGGCTTCGGCGCCGACGGCACGCGCGCCGGCGCGAGCGGCTTCCGCATCACCCGCGCCGGCGGGCTGCGCAAGGTCGGTGAGCTGCGCCACCCCGACGCCGGCGCTTACTCCGGCGACGCCGTCGACCGCTCGGTCGTGGTCGGCAGACGGCTGTTCACGCTCTCCGACCTGGGCGTGATGTCGAGCGATCTCGACTCGCTCGCCGACGGCCGCTGGCTCGCATTCCCCGATGCCGGCTGAGGCGTCGCCGCGGCGGTGGAATCGCCCGCCACCGCAGCGAATGAAGCCCCGAAAACCGGTGTCGTCGAACCGGGGCGAAGCTCCATAACAGCGGTCGAGCAGCGAAGCCGCTGCAAGGCTGGGTATACGGTGCTCCAGATGGGCACGCGGACGCTTGATCGTCGCCGGCTCGACAGCCCGCATCGCAACCCGTTGCTGGAGCATTTCGGGCTCGCTGTCAGGCGCCTGCGTGAGCAGCGCGAGCTGACGCGTGACGCGGTCGCCGCCGTCTCCGGGCTCAGCAGCGTCTACATCGGCAACATCGAGCGCGGCGAGGTCAATCCGACGCTGCTGACGCAGTTCAAGCTCGCGCGCGGGATCGGAATCCCGCTCGACGAGATCATCGCCGCGGCGCTCACCGACGTGTCGTCGGATGCCGCCGAAGCGCCACTCTGACGCGGCTGTCACGCCGGCCGGACACGCCCCGCAGCAGCGCCGCGCGGCGCGACCGCAGCGGTCGCCGGACGGCGGGACCGCAGATCGCGGCCGAGCGCGCGACAATAGAGGGAATGAGCATCCCCGCCCCGGACGCCGCGCCAGCCACGCCAGCCTCCTCAGACACTGACACCTTCGCCGATCTCGCGCTTCGCCCCGAGCTGCTGGACGCGCTCGCGAGACTCGGCTACGAGGAGCCGACGCCGATCCAGCGCGAGTCGATCCCGCCGCTGCTGGAGGGCCGCGACCTGCTCGGACAGGCGGCGACGGGAACCGGCAAGACGGCCGCGTTCGCGCTGCCGATCCTGGAGCGGCTCTCCCCCGGCCGCCAGGACCTGCCGCCGACGGCGCTCGTGCTGGTGCCGACGCGTGAGCTGGCCGTGCAGGTGTCCGAGGCGCTGCATCGCTATGGCAGGTCGTTGGGCGCGCGGGTGCTGCCGATCTACGGCGGCCAGCCGATCGGCCGTCAGCTGCAGGCGCTCAAGCGCGGCGTCGACGTCGTCGTCGGCACGCCCGGCCGCGTGCAGGACCACATCTCGCGCAACACGCTGCGGCTGCAGACGCTGTCGATGGTGGTGCTCGACGAGGCCGACGAGATGCTCGACATGGGCTTCGCGGAGGACATCGAGGCGATCCTCGAGCAGACGCCCGACGACTGCCAGACGGTCCTCTTCTCCGCGACGATGCCGCCGCGGATCGACCGCATCGCCCGGCAGCACCTCAGCGAGCCGGTGCGGATCGAGATCGCGCGCTCGACGTCGGCGGGCGAGACGCCGCTGGTGCGCCAGAGCGCCTACGTCGTCGCGCGCTCGCACAAACCGGCCGCGCTCGGGCGGATCCTCGACGTCGAGGCGCCCGCCGCGGCGATCGTCTTCTGCCGCACGCGCGGCGACGTCGACACGCTGACCGAGACGCTCAACGGCCGCGGCTACCGCGCCGAGGCGCTGCACGGCGGCATGACGCAGGAGCAGCGCGACCGCGTCATGGCGCGGCTGCGCAACGGCAACGCGGACCTCTTGGTCGCGACCGACGTCGCCGCCCGCGGACTCGACGTGGAGCAGCTGACGCACGTCGTCAACTACGACGTGCCGTCGTCGCCGGAGTCGTACGTGCACCGCATCGGGCGCGTCGGCCGCGCCGGACGCGAGGGCGCGGCGATCACGTTGGCGGAGCCGCGCGAGCACCGCTACCTGAAGACGATCGAGCGGGCCACGAAGCAGCGGATCGCGATCGAGAAGATCCCGACCGTCGCCGACCTGCACGCGCGTCGGATGGAGATGACGCGCGCCGCGATCAACGAGGCGCTGATCGACAACGCCGAGGGCGGCACGGACCTCGATCGCTTCCGCGTCGTCGTCGAGACGCTGACGGACGAGTTCGACGTGATGGAGGTCGCGCTCGCCGCGGTCAAGCTGGCGCACGAGGCGCTCGGCGGCGGCGACGAGGACGAGCAGGAGATCCCCGACATCACGCCGCGCCCGGCACCGAAGGACCGCGGCATGCGCGGCGACGGCCCGGGCGGCCGTGGCGGCCCCGGCGGCGGACAGGGCGGTCGCGGCCCCGGCGGCCGGCGCCCCGGCCCCAGCGGCCCGACGACGCGGATCTTCATCGGCCTCGGCCGCAGAGTCGGCATGCGCCCGCAGGACCTCGTCGGCGCGATCACGGGCGAGTCGCAGCTGACCGGCCGTGAGATCGGCGCGATCGAGATCCAGGACCGCTTCTCGCTCGTCGAAGTCCCCCTCCCCGCCGCCGACGGCGTGATCGCCGCCCTGCGCGCGAGCACGATCAAGGGCAAGAAGGCGACGATCCGCAGGGAACGCTACGAGCGGGGCACGGCGCCCGCGGACGAGTAGGCCCCACGGCCCTCGCTCAGGTGTCGTGGGAGATCGCGATGTCGTGCTCGTCGGTCACCGACGACATCGCGGTGAGGACCTCGTCGGCGAGGCGCGCCCCGTCGTCGGCGTGCTCCGGGGTCGCCTGGATCCGCATGATCACCTCGTCGCCGTCGATCTCCTCGAGGCCGATGTCGGGCCGGCCGCGCAGCGGGACGGTGATCGCGTCGGCGAGCATCGCCTGCACGGTCGTCGGCTTGACGCCGCGGCGCAGGCGCGCGCGCAGGTCGACCGCGGCAGGTTCGCGCAGCGGCACGACCGCCGCGCTGAGCACGACGCTGTTGGGGACCATGATGCGGTCCTCGCCGCGCGCGAGCGTCGTGTAGAGCAGCCCGAGCGAGCTGACGACGCCCTCGACCTGGCCGGCGAGTCCGCCGGCCTGCAACCGCACGCGCTCGCCGACGCGGAAGGGGCGGGCGCTGAGCAGGACGGTGCCGGCGATCAGGTTGCCGAGCGTCTGCTGCGCGGCGAGACCGAAGACGACGGCGGTGAAGGCGCCGCCGACGGCGAGCGTCTCGGGCCTGATGCCGGCGATCCGCAGCGCGGCGACGGTGAAGATCGCAAGCGTCGCGAGCCGCAGGATGAAGCCGGTGGTGCCGGCGGTGCCGGGGTCCATGCGGCGGAACAGGTCGGGCGCGATCGCCCGCCCGACGTCGCGCGCGAACGCCCAGCCGAGGATCACGAGCGCGACGACGGTGAAGACCCTGACGGCCGTGTCCCAGTCTCTGCCGAACAGCTCACCGCGCTTGGAGTAGACGACGAGCACGGCAACGAGCAGCGGCAGCAGCACGAGCGCCTGGCGGCGGGCGCGCTTGGCCGCGCGCTGCCCCAGTTGCCGCGCGAGCCCGACCTCTTCCCAGGCGTGGCTGCGCGTCTGCAGCATCCGCTCCAGCGCTCGCTCGCGGCTTCCTCGGAAGCGTTTTATCTTCGAACCCATCTCGGTTTCACCATAGGCCGGCGGTCCGCCGGCCCGTGTGGCGCGGCGCACACGCGCCCCGCCCGTTGCAGACACAGACGTACCCGCCGCCCGGCAGCCCGACGCGCTCAGAACAACGCCTGCTGCACCTCGACCACCGCGACGGTCCGTCGCAGCGGCGGCTGCGGGACGCGCACCTTCGATCTACCGCCCGTTCCCGCTCCCGGCAACGCAGCCGGCAGCTCAGGCTGCACGTGCCCCGCCTCCACCTCAGTCCGCTCCACGACCCGATCGCTCGCCGGCAGCCGCCACCCGCGCGCGCCGCTGCTGCGCGGCCGTCCGCGCACGAGCGCCGACAGCCGCGCCCGCTCCTCCTTCGGCGCGTAGGCGCCTCTTGCGTAGAGCCTCTGGTAGCGCGGCACGAGGTCCGGTCGGGTGCCGCGCAGCCAGTCCATGAAGACCCCGCGCACGTCCCCGCGCAGGTGCAGGCCGATCCCGCCGATCGAGGTGGCCCCGGCGTCCTCGGCAGCGGCCAGCAGCGGCTCGACCTGCTCCGGCGCGTCGTTGATCCCGGGCATCAGCGGCGCGATCAGCACTCCGGTCGGTATCCCGTTGCGGTTCAGCTCCGCGACCGCCTCCAGCCGCGCCCGCGGGCTCGGCGTGTGCGGCTCGGTCGCCCGCCAGGCCTTCTCGTCCAGCGTCGGGATCGACAGGCTGGCTGTGAAGTCGGTCACCGCCACCAGCTCCTTCATCAGCGCGAGGTCGCGCAGCAGCAGCGGGGACTTCGTCAGCACGGAGCAGGGATTGCGCGCATCCCGCAGCGCCTCCCAGATCCCCGGCATCAGCTTGTAACGCCCCTCGACCCACTGGTACGGATCCGTGTTCGTCCCGAGCGCGACGTGCTCCCCCTTCCACGACCGTCGCGCCAACTCCACCCGCAGCACCTCCGGCGCATTCGCCTTCACGACGATCTCCCGCTCGAAGTCCCGCCCCGGCCCGAAGTCGAGATATCTGTGCGTGGGACGAGCGAAGCAGTACACGCATGCATGACTACAACCCCGATATGGGTTGATGGTCCATTTGAATGGCATCCTCGACTGGGCGGGGACGCGGTTGAGGACCGATCTGGCGTGGACCTCGTAGAAGCGCATGTCGAGCGCCTCGGGAGCGTCGAAGCGGCGGACGACGGCGTCGTCTCTGTAGCCGGGCAGGCGCGTGGCCTCCTCGGCGGTCAGGGTGAGATTGTCCCAGCGCACGAACGTATGTTCGCATACGCCGAGGACGGTGTCATGCCGAGACGCGCTCCGGCACCTCGCGCATGTCCCGCACGATCTCGGCGCCGGCGGCGTCGAGCGCGATCGCGGCGTCGGCGGGGCGGTCGGGCGCGACGTAGCCGAGCGCGCGCATGCCGGCCGCGCGGGCGCCGCGAACGCCGCCGGCGGAGTCCTCGACCACGACGCAGTCGGCGGGCTCCCAGCCGCAGCTGCGGGCGGCGTGCAGGAACAGATCGGGCGCGGGCTTGGGCCGCTCGACCATCGTCGCGGAGAAGATGCGCTCGGGCGGGAACAGGTCGTCGAGGCCCGCGAGCGCCAGCGTCTGCTCCATCTTGATCACGCGCGCCTGCGAGGCGATGCAGGTCGCCCAGCCGCGCCGCTGGACCTCCAGCACCGTCTCGCGCGCGCCGTCGACCGCATCCAGCTCACGCGCGAACGCCTCCGCGCGAACCGTGTAGAACTCGTCGATCCAGCCGCCGCGGACGGGCCCGCCGTTGCGCAGCTCGACGTCGCGCTCGATCTGCGCGAGCGTCGCGCCGCCGTACGCGGCGTGGGCCTCCGTCTCGGTCATCGCGACCCCCAGCGCGTTGATCGCGCGCGTCAGCTCGCGCATCGAGATCGTCTCGCTGTCGACGAGCACCCCGTCGCAGTCGAAGATCACGAGGCCGGAACCGGACGTCACGGGTGAGATGCTCGGCCGGGGTCGGCTGCGGACACGAGCGACACGGCTGCTGCGGGCACGAGCGAGACGATCGGCGGAAGGCCGGCTCAGCGCGCCAGCGCCGCGGCGCCGCCGGTCGCGCGGGCGAGCAGCGACTCCTCGCCCGTCAGCGTCTGGCTCGTCGCGCGCTCGATCTCGACGTGCACGTAGTCGCCCGGCTGCGCGAGGCCGACGAAGTTGACGACCTTGTTGTGGCGCGAGCGGCCGCGCAGGCGCGTCGGGTCCTTGCGCGACGGACCCTCGACGAGCACCTCCAGCGTGCGCCCGACGAACCGCTGCGCGCGCTCGTGCGCGTTGCGCTGGATCGTCTCCACGAGTCGGTCCATTCGCTCGACCTTGACCTCGTGCGGGACCTGGTCGGGGAAGTCCGCGGCCTCGGTGTCGCGGCGCGGCGAGTAGACGAACGTGAAGGCGCCGTCGTAGGCGACCTCCTCGCACAGCGACAGCGTCTGCTCGAAGTCCTCGTCGGTCTCGCCGGGGAAGCCGACGATGATGTCGGTCGTCAGCGCCACGTCCGGCACGTGCTCGCGCAGCAGCGCGACGCGGTCGAGGTAGCGCTCGCGCGTGTAAGTGCGGCGCATCGCCTTCAGCAGCCGCGAGGAGCCCGACTGCAGCGGCAGGTGGACGTGCTCGCACAGCGCGCTCAACTCGGCGTGCGCGCGCGCGACGTCCTCCTTCATGTCCTGCGGGTGCGGGCTCGTGTAGCGGATCCGCTCGATCCCGTCGATCGCGTCGATCGCCTCCAGCAGCTGCGCGAAGGTCGCCGGCGTGAAGCCGCGTCTGTGCAGATCGCGCCCGTAGGCGTTGACGTTCTGGCCCAGCAACGTGACCTCGGTGACGCCCTCGGAGGCCATCCGCTCGACATCGGCGACGAGCGTCTGCAGCGGGCGCGCGACGTCGCGGCCGCGCGTGCTCGGGACGATGCAGTAGGAGCACTTCATGTTGCAGCCGACGGAGATCTGGACCCAGCCCTGGAACTCGCGCGCCCGCTTCTCGGGCAAGTCGCCGGCGAAGCCCTCGAACTCGAAGTAGCCCTGCGCGGTCAGCGACTCGCTCGTGAGGAACTCGGCCAGCTTGTGGACCTGGCCGGGACCGAACGCGACGTCGACGAACGGGAACTTCTGGAAGACCTCGTCCTTGACGGACTGCGCCCAGCAGCCGCCGACGCCGATCACGACGTCGGGGCGCTCGCGCTTGCGGCGCTTGGCGTGGCCGAGGTGCGCGAGGAACTTGCTGTCCGCCGCCTCGCGGATCGAGCAGGTGTTGAAGAGGATCAGGTCGGCCGCATCAGGGTCGGGCGCCTCGGCGTAGCCGATCGACTCGAGCATGCCCTTCATGCGCTCGGAGTCGTGCTCGTTCATCTGACAGCCGAACGTGGTGACGTGGTACCGCTTCATCGACGTCGAAGGGTACCGCGCACCCCCTATCTCGCGTACTCGACCGCGCGCGACTCGCGGATCACCGTCACCTTGATCTGGCCCGGGTACTCCAGCTCTCTCTCGATCTCGCGCGCGATCGCGTGCGACAGCAGCGTCGCGGCGTCGTCGTCGACCGCCGACGGCGCGACCATCACGCGGATCTCGCGGCCGGCCTGCATCGCGTAGACCTTGTCGACGCCGTCGTGGCGGGTGGCGATCTGCTCCAGCTCGCGCAGCCGTCTGACGTATTGCTCCAGCGACTCGCCGCGCGCGCCCGGCCGCGCGCCGGAGAGCGCGTCGGCGGCCTGCACGATCACGGCCTCGACGGTCTGCGGCTCGACCTCGTTGTGGTGGGCCTCCATCGCGTGGACGACCGCCTCGGGCTCGCCGTACTTGCGCGCGATGTCGCCGCCGACGAGCGCGTGCGGACCCTCGACCTCGTGCGAGACGGCCTTGCCGATGTCGTGCAGCAGCGCGGCGCGGCGGGCGGTCTTCGGCGAGGCGCCGAGCTCGTGCGCCATCATCGCGGCGAGATTGGCGCACTCGACCGAGTGCGCGAGCACGTTCTGGCCGTAGCTGGTGCGGTACTTGAGGCGGCCGAGCAGCTTGATCAGCTCGGGGTCCAGGCCCTGCACCTTCGCCTCGAAGACGGCCTCCTCGCCCTGCTCCTGGATGTGCTCCTCCAGCTCCGACTTCGCCTGGTAGAACATCTCCTCGATGCGGGCCGGGTGGATGCGGCCGTCCTGCAGCAGCTTCTCCAGCGTCAGGCGGGCGACCTCGCGGCGGACGCCGTCGAAGCCCGACAGCACGACCGCGTTGGGCGTGTCGTCGATGATGAAGTCGACGCCGGTGAGGTTCTCCAGCGCACGGATGTTGCGCCCCTCGCGGCCGATGATGCGGCCCTTCATGTCGTCGGACTGCAGTTGGACGACGGAGACGGTCGTCTCGGTCGCGTGGCCGGCGGCGATCCGCTGCATCACGACGGAGAGGATGTTGCGCACGCGCCGGTCGGCGTCGCGCTTGGTCTCCTCCTCGATCTGGCGCACGAGCTTGGCGGACTCGTGGCGGACGTCGTCCTCGAGGTCCTTCAGCAGCATCTGCTTCGCCTGCGCGGCCGTCACGCCGGCGAGCCGCTCCAGCGCGTGCTCGTATTCGGCGCGGCGGTCGGCGACGGACGCGACCTCCCTGTCGAGCGCGGCGGCGCGCTCCTCCAGCGACCGTTCGCGGCGCGAGAGGTCGGCGCGCTGGTTGTCGAGCGACTCCTCCTTGCCGAGGATCCGCTCCTCGATGCGGACGATCTCCGCCCGCCGCTCACGCAGCGCGGCGTCCACGTCGGCGGTGGCGCGCGCGTTCGCCTCCGCCGCTTGGCCGCTCCCGCGTTTGGCGTAGAGCGCAGCAGCGACCATCAGGCCCACTGCCAGCACCGCCGCCGCGATCACGATGTCCATTGCCGTTCCTCTCCTCACAGCACGGCCTTGCGGCTGGGCTGCTGCTCACTGTCCTTTTGGGTAGCGGCGGACCGGCCGTGCGAGGAGCACGGAGCTGAACACCAGGTGCGGCGCCGCGGCGCCGCCCTTCATGCACCGGCTATGCCGGTGTTCGTGGCGCGTGCTGCATGGGCAACAGGCCTGCGGACGTACGGTGTCTGGCAGTCACGGGTGAAGGATCTGGTCTCAGGATTCAGGGAAGTTTGCTGGTGTTTCATGCCCTTGCGGGCCAGTCGTTCGCTGAGCGGGATCGTAGTACCGCGCAACAGTTGGTGCAATCTTCGGCGTTCAGTCGAAGCCGCCGCCGCGGGCATGGGCGCGCACGACGTCCCAGGCAAGCTCGGAGTCGTAGCCCTTGCGCACCAGCACGCCGATTGCACGGCGCTGTTCGCGCGGGTCGTCGTCGAGCGCCGGGAAGCGCCGCTGCAGCAGCGCTGCGGCCGCCTCCAGCTCGTCGTCACGCCCGCGCGCGCCGACCGCCCTGCGGACGATCTCCTGCGGAACGCCGAGCGCGAGCAGCCGCCGCTCGATCCGGTCGGCGCCCCACTCCTCCAGCAGCCGCTTGTCCTCGGAGAACTCGCGCGCGAAGCGGACGTCGTCGACGTAGCCCTGCTCGCGCAGGCTGTCGAGCGCCTGCGCGACCGTCTCCGGCTCGATCCCCTTGCCCTCCAGATGGCGCTGCAGCTCCACCTCGGTCCGCGCGCGCGGACCGAGGTAGCGGAAGGCTCTCTCGAGCGCCAGTTGCAGCCGCTCCTGCCCTACCTCAGCCAAGGCTCTGTGTGAAGGCTAGGCAGCCGCGGGCTCGGCTTCGGCCTCGACCGCCTGGATCCGTCTGGCGTCCGGCTCTATCGGCACGACGAGGTCGCGGTCGAACCCGAGCGCGGTGTAGATCTTGTCCTCGATCTCCTTCGCCAGCTCTGGGTGCTCCTTGAGATGGTTCTTGGCGTTGTTGCGGCCCTGGCCGAGACGCTCCCCGTCGTAGGAGAAGAACGAGCCTGACTTCGTGACGATGTTGTGCTCGATGCCGTAGTCGATCAGGCAGCCCTCGGTCGAGATGCCCTGGCCGAACTCGATGTCGAACTCGGCCTGCTTGAACGGTGGCGCGACCTTGTTCTTGACGACCTTGACGCGGACGCGGTTGCCGACCGCCTCGGTGCCGTCCTTGAGCGTCTCGATGCGGCGGATGTCGAGCCGCTGCGACGAGTAGAACTTCAGCGCGCGACCGCCCGGCTGCGTCTCCGGCGAGCCGAACATGACGCCGACCTTCTCACGGATCTGGTTCGTGAACAGGCACATCGTCTGCGTGCGGTTCAGGTTCGCGGTCAGCTTGCGCATCGCCTGCGACATCATGCGCGCCTGCACGCCGACGGTCTGGTCGCCCATCGCGCCCTCGAGCTCGGCGCGCGGCGTCAGCGCGGCGACCGAGTCTATGGCGACCATGTCGACGGCACCGGAGCGCACGAGCATGTCCGCAACCTCGAGCGCCTGCTCGCCGTAGTCGGGCTGCGAGACGAGCAGCTCGTCTATGTTCACGCCGATCCGCTGCGCGTAGAGCGGGTCCATCGCGTGCTCGGCGTCGATGAAGGCGCAGACGCCGCCGAGTCTCTGGGCCTCGGCGATGATGTGGTAGACGAGCGTCGTCTTACCGGAGGACTCCGGGCCGAAGACCTCGACGATACGCCCGCGCGGGACGCCGCCGATGCCGAGCGCCAGGTCGAGCGAGAGCGCACCGGTCGGGATCGCGTTCACTCTCACGCGCGCGCCCGGGTCACCCATCCGCATGACGGTGCCCTTGCCGAACTGGCGCTCGATCTGAGTCAGCGCCCCTTGCAGGGCGGCGTCGCGTTGCTTCGCGGACTTGTCCTGCTCGCTCATTCCTGGAAACTCCTTGGTCACGTCGGGAGATATGCAAGGTACGCTCCGGTCCGGACGGACCGAATACGAACACACGATCGTGTCGGCTTCCAGCGTAGGCGGACCTGTTGCGGCAGCGCTACGCGCGTTTGCGCCGTCTTCGTGTCAGCTCTGCGCAGTCAGGCGCGCGAGAGCGCGCCGAGGCCGCCTCAGGCGTCGAGCAGCAGCCGGCGGATCATGTGCAGCGCGACCGTCGTGGTGCGGTCGCGGATGTCCGCGCGGCTGCCCGGCAGCGACAGCTTGCGCGTCATGCGGCGCCCGTCGCGCAGCGCGACGCAGACGTAGACGAGGCCGACCGGCTTCTCCGGCGTCCCCCCGCCCGGGCCGGCGATGCCCGTGATGCCGACGCCGACGTCGCTCTCCAGGCGCGCGATCGCACCGTCGGCGAGCGCTTCCGCGACCTCGGCCGAGACGGCGCCGACGCGCTCCAGCAGCTCCGGCGCGACGCCCGCGAGCGCCACCTTCGCGGCGTTGGAGTAGACGACCAGTCCGCCGAGCACGTACGCGGAGGAGCCGGCGAGGTCGGTCAGCCGCCCGGCCAGCAGGCCGCCGGTGCACGACTCGGCCGTCGCGATCGTGCGTGCGATCCCGCCCGTTCCCAGCAGCAGCGACGCGACCTGCGCGTCGATCGTCGAGCCGTCGGTCGAGAACAGCAGCTCGCCGTGGCGGGCGCGCACAAACGCCTCGAACGCCGCGTAGACGGGGTTCGCGGACGGCGCGAAGCGCGTCGCGATCTCGATCTCGCCGCGCCGCAGGCAGGTCGTGATCTCCAGCTCGCCGAGCTGGATCCCGTCGCGCTCGGCGACCAGCAGCGACTCCGCGATCTCCGACTCCGGCAACCCGAACAAGCGCATGATCCGCCACTCGAACACGCCCGCGCCGGCGGTCGCCGCTCTGAACGCGTCGGTCGCGGTCGCCGTCCTCCACATCGGCTGCAGCTCGCGCGGCGGCCCCGGCAGCACGACGACGGCGGGGCCGCCGATCCCCGCCACGCCCGCCTCCGACGGCGGCACGACGAGCCCGGGCGCGGTCCCGACGGGCTCCAGGATCGTCGCCCCCTGCGGCACGATCGCCTGCTTGCGGTTGGAGCGCAGGACGGCGTCGCGGTCGAGGTCGGGCCAGCGCGACAGCAGCGGCTCGAGGATCGCGGCGATCCGGCCGAACAAAGACTCGTCCAGCACCATCTCGCGGCCCTGGAAGCGCCCGACGACGTCCGCGGTGAGGTCGTCGGCGGTCGGGCCGAGGCCGCCGCTGGTGACGATCACGGCGACGCCCTCCTCCGCGAGGAAGCGCAGCGCGGCGTGGAGGTCGTCGGGGCGGTCTCCGACGATCACGATCTGTGCCGCGTCGACGCCCAGTTCGCGCAGCCGCTCCGACAGCCACGGGCCGTTGCTGTCTCTGATGATGCCGCTGAGGACCTCGGTCCCCGTCACGACGATGCCGGCGCGCGCGCTCATGGCGTGCACGTCGGCAGTTGGTCGCCGGTCAGCGGCGAGACGCCTCTGGGCGTCACGGCGAAGCCGATCGCCTCCGAGGACGACGGCACCTCGACGACTCTGCCGTTCGCTCTCAGCTGCACGTTGCTGTTGCCGAGCGTCATTCTCAGCTCGTCGGCTCTGTAGACCGGCACCTGCTCGCCGGCTCTGAAGATCGTGCCGGGGACCAGGACTCTGCCGGTCTGGTCGACCAGGCAGACGTAGACGTCGCCCGTCGGTATCAGCCGGATCCCGGCCTGCGTCGGCGTCGTCGGCGCCTGTCTTCTTCTCGCCGACGGCTGCTGCCGTCTTCTCGACGTGCCTCTGGCTCTTCTGGCCGTTCTCGTCGTCTGCGTCTGCGTCGGGGTCGTCGAGCCCTTGTCGTCGTTGCCGCCGAGCGAGCCGAGCACGACCAGCGCGGCGATCAGGATCGCGAGCAGGCCGAGCGTTATCGCCCAGCGCGGCGCTCCGCGGCCTCCGCCCCCACCGCCGCGACCGCCACCGCGTCCGCCGCGTCCGCGCCCGCGATCGCGCGCGAGGCCGGGGCTGACGGTGCGCAGCTCGTTCTCGCTCGGCCGCTCGTAGCGGAGCTTGTACTCCTCCACGAGCGAGCGGGCGTCGATCCCGAGGAAGTCCGCGTAGCCGCGGATGAAGCTCTTCGCGAACGTCGAGCCAGGCAGCAGCTGCCATTCCTCGTTCTCGATCGCGCGCAGGTACTTCGCACGGATCTTCGTCGCCTGCTCGACCTCGGTGATGTCGATCCTGGCACGCATGCGTGCCTCGCGGAGAGTTGGGCCGATCTCTGGCATTCGCTGCCGAAGGCTATCGACCGCGACGCCGAAACCGCGGCGAAATTCCTGCAAGCACGGGGCCGCGGCACCCGCGCAGGCCCCAAGAAACGGTGCGGTGGAGTGGCAGGACTACTGCTCGGGCTCGTCGCCGCGGTCGGCGGCGGCGGGCGTCGGCAACGGGATCTGATCGCCGACGCGCTCGCCCGGCGGCGGCCCGGCTCTCTCCGACAGCGCGACGAGGATCCGCGGCACGTCGGACTCGGTTATCAGCACCTGGCGCGGCTTGGAGCCCTCGTAGCCGGAGATGATCCCGCGCCGCTCGAGCATGTCGATCAGCCGTCCGGCACGCGTGTAGCCGAGCCGCAGGCGCCGCTGCAGCATCGACGTCGAGGCGGTCCCCATCTGGGCGACGAGGCCGATCGCCTCCTCCAGCAACGGATCCTCGTCGGGATCGAAGCCGTCGTCGGCGCTGGACTCCTCCGGCGCGTCCTCGTCCTCGACCTCCTCCAGCAGATCGTCGCGCAGCTCCGGCTCGCCCTGTCTGCGCCACGTCTCGGTCAGCTCGGCGATCTGGTCCTCGTCGATGTAAGCGCCCTGGATCCGCTGCAGCTTGGAGGATCCGACGGGCGAGAACAGCATGTCGCCCTGGCCCAGCAGCGACTCGGCGCCGTTCTGGTCGAGGATCACGCGCGAGTCGGTCTGCGAGGACACCGCGAAGGCGATCCGCGACGGCACGTTGGCCTTGATCATGCCGGTGATCACGTCCACGCGCGGGGACTGGGTCGCCAGCACGAGGTGGATGCCGACCGCGCGCGCCTTCTGCGCGAGGCGGATGATCGAGTCCTCGACGTCGGCGGGCGCGACCATCATCAGGTCGGCCAGCTCGTCGATCACGCAGAGGATGTAGGGCAGTCTCGCCTCGCCGCGCTCCAGCCGCCGTCTGTTCAGCTCCGGCAGCGAGCGGGTGCGCGACAGGGACATGATCCCGTAGCGCATCTCCATCTCCTTGACGAGGTTCTGGAGCGCGTTGGCGGCCTTGCGCGGGCTCGTGATGACCGGCGTCAGCAGGTGCGGGATCGACTCGTAGTGGTTCAGCTCGACCTGCTTGGGGTCGACCAGCACGAGCTTGACCTCGTGCGGGTCGGCATGCAGCAGGATGCTCGACAGCATCGCGTTGACGCAGCCGGACTTGCCGGCGCCGGTCGTGCCGGCGACGAGCAGGTGCGGCATCTTCGCGAGGTCGACGCCGATCGCGCGGCCGGCGACGTCCTTGCCGAGCCAGACCGTCAGCGGCGACCAGTCGGCCGGCGGCTCCTGGAAGACGTCGCCGAGGTGGACGATGCGGCGCTTCGCGTTGGGGACCTCGACGCCGACGGCCTGCTTGCCGGGGATCGGCGCGAGGATCCGCACGTCGGTCGCGGCGAGCGCGTAGGCGAGGTCGTCCTTGAGGTTCGCGACTCTGCCGACTCTGGTGCCCGGCGCGAGCCGCAGCTCGTAGCGCGTGATGTGCGGGCCCGAGGTCATGCCGACGACCTTCGAGTCGATTCTGAAGTGCTCCAGCGCCTCGACCAACTGCGCGGCGACGATCTCCTGGCCGGCGGTGTCCGGGCGCGTCTGCTCCGCGGTCGAGCGCGTCAGGAACCTCGCGTCGGGCAGCTGCCAGACGAAGTCCTCGGCGTCTGTGATCGAGGCGCGGTAGCGGCCCTGCGGCGTGAGGTCGGCGGGATCGACATCGATCGGACCGGTCGTGACGCCGGGCTCGTCCGGCTCCTCCAGCTCCAGCTCGGGTATCTCGTCGGTGGCCGGCTCGTCGTCAGCGTCGTCGGGGACCGCGGCGAGCGCCGGGAACTCGCTCGTGGCTGGATCGTCGTCCACGTCGTCGCCGAACGCGAGCGGCGGCGGCACGTCCGGAGCGTCGTCGTCATCGGCGCCGTGTCCGCGGTACGCCTGCGGCGCCGCGTCGTCGTCGTCGAACAGGTCGGGATAGCGCTCGGCGCCGTCGAGCGAGGGCGCCTCGACGTGCGTCGCGCGCACGACCAGTCTCGCCGGCTCCAGCTCGGGCGGGCTCAGCAGCTCCGGCACGTCGTTGTCGTCGTTGGCCCTCGCGGCGATCACGGCGTCGTCGTCGGCGGGCACGATCGTTCTGCGTCTGCGCGGCGCACGCGTCGGCGCAGGCGCCTCCGTTTCGTAAGACGCGCGCGCGGGCGCGAGCGTCGCAGCCCGCCGTCCGGTCTCGGCAACGCTTTGGCCGGCGCTGCGCAGGACGCTGGCGACCGTCACGCCGCTCAGCAGCACGAGCGCGGCCGCGAACAGGAAGACCGCGATGATGTGCGCACCGACGTCGGAGAAGAGCGTCGAGCCGACCCAGTAGAGCGACTCGCCGATCGCGCCGCCGCGCTCCTTGATGACGTCGGCGTCCCACATGTCCACGCCGCTGCGCCCGCCGCCGCCGAGGCCGAGCGTGCCGGCCGCGAGCGCCAGTTCGACCGCGCCGAAGAGGCACCAGACGCCGGCCCGCAGCGGCCTGATGCTGGGGATCAGCGTGCGCCCGACGACGAGCGCGCCGCCGATCACGAAGCCGATCGGCGCGGCGTAGGCGACGCGGCCGAACAGCAGCATCAGCCCGTCACGCAGCGCGTCGCCGACCTGGCCGCCGGCCGAGCCGGCATACATCACGAAGGCGAGGAAGATCCCGAGCGCGACGAGCGCCAGCCCGACGACGTCGACCTGGTGCGGCGCGAGCTGCGGCAGCCCGAGGCCGGGAGCGGTGGAGCGTCGCGCGCGGGCGCGTGAGCGGGATCTGGTCGATCTCGCGGGTCTACGGCGGCTGGACGTGGCCATCTCCGGATCTCGTTCGACGTCGGCGGGCGAAGACCTGCCAGGAGTAATGAATGCCTAAAATCGCCGCATCCGCGGGTCTTTCCCGTTTACCATCGATCCTCATGAGCGACTACGCCCGCCCCGCACGAGTCCTCGTCGTCGAGGACGACGACGAGATCGCCCAGGTTCTGCAGCGCTCGCTGCGGATGGAGGGCTACGACGTCCGCACCGCCGGCGACGGCGTCAGCGCGCTCGACGAGGCCCATTCGTTCCTGCCGGACCTCGTGATCCTCGACCTCGGGCTGCCGAAGCTCGACGGCATCGACGTCGCCAAGACGCTGCGCGAGGGCGACGACGTGCCGATCCTGATGCTGACCGCGCGCGACGCGCTGGAGTCGCGCGTGGAGGGGCTCGACGCCGGCGCCGACGACTACCTCGTGAAGCCGTTCGAGCGCCAGGAGCTGCTGGCGCGCCTGCGCGCGCTGCTGCGCCGCCGCCCGCCGCGCGGCTCGGCCCCGCTGACGGTCGGCGACCTGCGGCTGAACCCGGACACGCACGAGGTCCATCGCGCCGAGCGCTCGATCGAGCTGACGCAGCGCGAGTTCGAGCTGCTGGAGTACCTGATGCGCAACGAGCGCATCGTGATCTCGCGGCAGCGGCTGCTCGACGAGGTCTGGGGCTACGACCCGTTCTCGACGACGAACACGATCGAGGTGTTCGTCTCCAACCTGCGACGGAAGCTGGAAGCGGATGGCGAGCCCCGGCTCCTCCATACGATCCGCGGCGCAGGCTACGTCCTCCGCGTACCGTAGGGTCCCGACCCGCTGGCGGCTCGCCGGCGGATCGGCGGCGCTGACGTTCGTGATCCTGTGCGGCTTCGCGATCATCGTCGGCTTCCTCACGACGCGGCAGATCGGGATCCAGTTCAACGACTCGGTCCGCAAGACGGCCGACTATCTCGCGCAGCGAGCGAGAATCAGCTTCTCGATCAACGACGGCACCCCCGACTGCGGCGGTCTTTCCAGCGGCGAGGGCGCGGAGGTCCGCGTCTACTACCAGGACGGCACGCAGATGTGCACGTTCGGCAGCCTCAGCCCAAAGGCTCCGAGACTGGAGCCGGTCGGCGCGTTCCCGCGTGACGAGGATGGCTACCGCGTCGAGGCGCGCAGAGTCTCGGTCAACCCGCTCGGCTACGCCTACGTCCTCTACGCGCGCCCGCTCTCGGAGACGCGCGTGACCACGACGAAGGTCCGCTTCTTCCTGATCTTCGGCGTCCTCGGCGGCAGTGCGCTCGCGCTCGCGGCGGGGCTGTTCGTCGCGCGCCGCGCGATGGCGCCGATCGCGGAGCTGACGGCGGCGGCGCGCGAGATCGGCCGCACGCGCGACGCCAGCCGCCGCATGCCCCAGCAGGAGGCCGACGACGAGGTCGGCGAGCTGGCCGCGACGCTTGAGGAGATGCTGCAGGCGCTCGACCGCGCCCAGAACGAGACCGAGGCGACGCTCGCGCGCCAGCGCCAGTTCGTCGCCGACGCGTCGCACGAGCTGCGCACGCCGCTGACGTCGGTGCTGGCGAACCTGGAGTTGCTGGAGGAGACGCTCGACGGCGACCAGCGCGATGCGGCCGCCTCCGCACTGCGCTCCTCGCGCCGCATGCGCCGGCTCGTCGCCGACCTGCTGCTGCTGGCGCGCGCGGACGCCGGGCGGATCGTGCCCCACCGCGAGACCGACCTCGCGCAGGTGCTGGTCGAGGTCGCCTCCGAGCTGGAGCCGATCGCCGCGAGGGGCGACCACGAGCTGACGATCAACACCAGCTCCGCGGAGGCGTTCGTCTCCGGCGCCAGCGACGAACTGCACCGGCTCGCGCTCAACCTGGTCGAGAACTCGCTGCGCCACACGCCTCCGGGCACGCACGTGCACGCGTCGGTCGCGCACGTCGGCGACGAGGTCGTGCTGACGGTCCAGGACGACGGCCCGGGCATCCCGCCGGATCTACGCGAGCGCCTCTTCGAGCGCTTCGTGCGCGGCGGTGGCGACGGCGCCCCGAGCGGCTCCGGCCTCGGCCTCTCGATCGTGCGCGCCGTCGCCCGCTCGCACGGTGGCGACGTGACCGTCGACGCCCCGCCCGGCGGCGGCGCCCGCTTCAACGTGCGGCTGCCGGCGGCCCACAGAACGAACGTCGCGATCGTGTGAGCGCGCGCCGCGAGGCGAGCCGCTCACACGACTGCGCAGACTCAGACTTCGACGACGACCGGCAGCACCATCGGGCGGCGCTTCAGACGGTCGTAGACGAACGCTGCGAGGTCGTCGTGCAGCACCTGCTGCAGCAGGTCCACCTCGCGCACGCTGTCTCTGGCGGCCTTCGCGAGCGAGTCCTCGATCGCGCCGCGGATCTCCTCGATCAGCTCGTCCGCCTGCTCGACGAACGGCACGCCGCGGAAGATCACCTCGGGCGGAACGACCGACTGGCCATCCTGCTCGGAGATCGTCGCGACGATGATGAAGATGCCGTCGGCCGACAGCATTCTGCGGTCGCGCAGCGCGACGTCGGCGGGGTCGCCGATGTCGACGCCGTCGACGAAGATCATCCCGGACTGGACCTTGTCGCCCCAGCGCGCGCCGTTCTCGTCCAGCTCCAGCGGCAGGCCGTTCTCGCCCTGGAAGATCATCTCGGCGGCGATCCCGACCGACTCGGCGAGCTGGCCGTGCAGGTGGATCCGCTTGAAGTCGCCGTGCATCGGCATCACGTATCTCGGCCGCGTCAGGTTGAGCATCAGCTTCATCTCCTCCTGGTAGCCGTGGCCGGAGGCGTGCACCGGTGCGTCCGCCGTCGTGATGACGTCGCAGCCGATGTGGTAGAGCCGGTCGATCGTCTCGTTGACGGCACGCTCGTTGCCGGGGATCGGCGTGGCGGAGAAGACGACCGTGTCGCCCTTGTGCAATCTCACCTGGCGGTGGTCGTTGTGCGCCATCCGCCGCAGCGCCGACAGCGGCTCGCCTTGGGAGCCGGTCGAGATGATCACGATGCGGTCGTCGTTGAAGTCGTCCAGCTCGCGCGGCTGCAGCAGGATCCCGTCGGGCAGTCTGATGTGCCCGAGCGAGCGCCCGATGTTGACGTTCTTGCGCATCGAGCGGCCGACCAGCGCGACCTTGCGGCCGAGCGCCGCGGCGGCGTCGACGACCTGCTGCACGCGGTGGATGTTCGACGCGAAGCTGGTCACGACGATGCGGCCCTCGCAGCGGCTGAAGACCTCTTCGAGGTGCGGGCCGACTCTCGACTCCGACGGCGAGTAGCCCGGGCGATCGGCGTTGGTCGAGTCGCCGCACAGCAGCAGGACGCCGTCCTTGCCGAGCTCCGCGAGCCGCGCCATGTCGGCCGGGCGGCCGTCGACGGGGGTCTGGTCGAACTTGTAGTCGCCGGTTATCAGCACGGTCCCGACATCCGTCGTGATCGCGACCGCGTTGGAGTCCGGGATCGAGTGCGTCATGTGGATCAGCTCGATGTCGAACGGTCCGGCCTCGATCACCTCGCCGTCCGGCACGTCCTCCAGCACGACGTCTCTGATGCGGTGCTCGTCCAGCTTGGAACGGGCCATCGCCATCGCGAGCGGGCCGCCGTAGACCGGCGGCGGGTTGTCGAGGCCGAGCTCGCGCAGCACCCACGGGAGCGCGCCGAGATGGTCCTCGTGACCGTGCGTGATGACGATCGCCTCGATGTCCTCGACGCGCCCTCTCAGGTAGGTGAAGTCGGGCAGCACGAGGTCGATGCCCATCTGCTCCGCCGTCGGGAAGCGCAGACCCGTGTCGACCACGACGATCTTCTCGTCGTACTCGATGACGGTCATGTTCTTGCCGATCTCGCCGAGCCCGCCGAGCGGCAGGACGCGCAGCTTGGAGCTACTCACGCCGACGCCGTCGCGAGCAGACCGTGACGTTCGAGTGCGCCGCGCACGACGGCCAGCTCCTGCTCGTCCGCTTCGACCAACGGCAGCCGCAGGCCTCCGACTCTGTGTCCGAGCAAATTCATCGCCGCCTTCACCGGAATTGGGTTCGTCGTCGCGCCCATCGCGGCGTAGATCTCCTGCAGCGTCGCGTCGATCTCGCGGCGTCTCTCGGGCTCGTCGACCATCCGGCGCATCTCCTCTCCGACGACGTGGCTGGCGACGAGGATGCCGCCGGCACCGCCGAGCTCCAGCACGTCGGCGAGCATGTCGTCGTTGCCGGCGTAGAGCTCGAGCCCGTCGACCGGCGCCAGATTGTCCGGGTTCGCCTGCTTGACGGCGGTGACGTTGTCCAGCTGCGCGAGCTCGGCGAGCAGGTCGTTGGGCATGTCCGTGCCCGTGCGGGCAGGGATGTTGTAGAGCACGATCGGCTTGTCGGTCGCCTCAGCGCATGCCGCGAAGTGGCGGATCATCCCGCGCCGATTCGGGCGGTTGTAATAGGGGGTGACGTGCAGCAGGCCGTCGACGCCGAGCGCGGTCGCGCGCTCGGTCAGGTGGACGGCGTGACGCGTGTCGTTGGAGCCGACGCCCGCGACGACGGTCGCGCGGCCCTTCAGCTCTGCGACGACCAGCTCGATCACGCGGAGGTGCTCCGCATCGGTGAGGGTCGTCGCCTCCCCGGTCGTCCCGCAGACGACCACCCCGTCGGATCCGTTGGACACGAGGTGGTTCGCGAGGCGTGCGACGCCGTCCTCGTCGACGCGCAGCTGCGCGTCGAACGGCGTGACCATCGCAGTGAGAATTGCTCCCAGCCCTGACATTCGCCAATCATTATCGCAAGCCGCGCCGCAAGACGCCGCGTGCGTGCCTCAGCGGCGCAGCGCGTCGGTGAAGCGGCGGGGAACGCGCGGTGCGCCGATGCGCCCCGCCTCCCACAGCGAGATCACGACCAGCTCGCCGTCGGCGCGCTCGCGGCGGCAGACGAACAGCAGATCGCGGTCGACGAGGTCGCGCACGTAGACGGAGCCGCGTGCGCCGCTGGCCCCCGCCGGCGGTGTCTCGCTCCAGCGCCCGGCGTCCCAGGCGCGCGTGACGCGCTCGATGATCTCCAATCTGGGATCGAGCGCTCCGTTGCGCGCCGCGACGCGCTGGCGGAAGCGCTCGGCGGCGTGATCTGTCACTGCGACGAGGACGCTCACATCGCTGACGGTAGCGGCTACCGCGGCTGCTCCAGCACCAGCTCGTCGTACTCCAGCGGGTCCCACGTCTCCGCGACCGCGGCGGCGGGGTCGGGCGCGCCGAGGCGGCCGGCGACGTCGAGCCCGCTCGCGCGCAGCAGCTCGACCAGCTGCACGAGCCGCTGCGGCGCGTCGGCGTCCTCCTCGCCCGCGGGCACGAGCAGCGTGAACTCGGCCGGGCCGCGCGCGCTGCGCTGCTGCAGCGTGCGGCGCAGCTGCGCGGGATCCGCGGCGGGGCCGGCGACGACGAGGATGTGACGGGTCTGCTGTGACAGCGCTGCGCCTCCGGTTCCCAACGGACTAGGAACCGGAGGATAGCTGCCCGCGGGTGCTCTACAGCAGGTGCTCGAGCCCGACGACCGGGCTCGTGTCCAGCGACCCGACTCTGCGGATCGCCATCAGGACGCCCGGCATGAAGCCGATCCGGTCGATCGAGTCGTGGCGGATCGTCAGCGTCTGGCCGAGGTCGCCGAAGATGACCTCCTGGTGCGCGACGAGGCCGGGCAGCCGGATCGAGTGGATCGGCGGCTCCTGTCCCCCGCTCGCCTCGGCCATCAGCCGCGCTGTGTGCGCCGCGGTGCCGCTCGGCTTGTCGAGCTTTCTGTCGTGGTGCAGCTCGACGATCTCCGCCTTCGCCATGTATCTGGCGGCCTCGGCGGCGAACTTCGTCATCAGCACCGCGCCGATCGCGAAGTTCGGGCCGAAGAACACGTTCGCCCCTCTGGCGTCGCGCAGCGGCTCGATGTCGAAGCCGGAGGTGCCGATCACGACGTGCACGCCCGCGGCGACGCATTCCAACGCGTTCGGCAGCGCCGTGTCCGGGCGGGTGAAGTCGACGACGACGTCGGCCTCGCCGAGCACCTCGGCGAGCGTCGTGCCGAGCGCCGGGTCGGCACGGCCCGTCAGGACCATGTCGTCGGCGCCCTCGACCGCCTCGCAGACGGTCGCGCCCATCCGACCGGCCGCGCCGGCGACGGCGACGCGGATCACGTCGCCGCCCCCGTCGTGGTGCTCGGCGCCAGTGGCGCGAGCGCGGTTCTGAACAGCTCCTCGTCGGGGCCGATGCCGGCCGTCGACAGCTTCGCCGGGTCGAACAGCTCCGCCGCCAGTTCGGCGACGACGTCGAGCGAGACCGCGTCGATCCGTTCGACGACCTCGTCGACCGACAGCAGCGGCACGCCCGTCAGGATCGCCGAGCCGAGCCGGTTCATGCGCGACCCGGTCGACTCCAGCGACAGCACGACGCGGCCCTTCAGGTTCTCCTTCGCGCGCTGCAGCTCGTCCGCCGTGGCGGGCTCGCGCTGCAGCTGCGTCAGCTCCTGCGCGACGACCTCCATCGCCGGAGCGAGGTTGTCGGCGCGCGTGCCGACGTACAGGCCGACCTGGCCCGTGTCGGAGAACTGGCCCGTGAACGAGTAGACCGAGTACGCCAGGCCGCGCTTCTCGCGTACCTCCTGGAAGAGGCGCGAGGACGACGTGCCGCCGAAGATCGTGTCGAGGACGCGCAGCGCGTAGCGCCGCTCGTCGTAGCGCGCGATCCCCGGTCCGCCGAGGCAGACGTGGTACTGCTCGGTGTCCTTGCGCTCGAACCGCACCCGCGGCGCGAGCGCGGCGGGCGCCGGCAGCGGCTGCGGCGCATCCGCGCTGCGGCCGCCGTTGGGCACCCGGCTTGCCGCCAGCTCCACCAGCGCGTCGTGGTCGACCGCTCCCGCGGCCGCGATCACGACGTTGGAGGCGACGTAGCGGCTGTCGTGAAACGCTCTGATCTGGTCGATCGGGGTTCTCGCGACGACGTCCGCCGCGCCGATGATCGAGCGGCCCAGCGGGTGGTCGCCGAAGACCGCCTCGCCGAGCACGTCGAAGACCTTGTCCTGCGGGTCGTCCTCGTACATCGCGATCTCTTCGAGGATCACCTCGCGCTCGCTGTCGACGTCGTCGATGCGCGGTCTGAAGACCATGTCGCTCATGACGTCGAAGGCGAGGTCGAAGTGCTCGTCGATCACGCGCGAGTAGACGGAGGTCGTCTCCTTGCCCGTGCCGGCGTTGAGCTCAGCGCCCATGCCGTCGAACAGCTGGTCGATCTCGAGCGACTCGTATCTGGCGGTGCCCTTGAACAGCAGATGCTCGATCAGGTGCGAGAGCCCCGCTTGCGCGTCGCTCTCGCCCCGCGAGCCGGTGCCGATCCAGTAGCCGAGCGAGACGGACCGGACGGAGGGCATTGCCTCCGTCACGATCCGCACGCCCGAATCCAGTTCGGTTATCCGGTGATCACTCATCTCTCAGCTACGACCCGTATCGCTCGGCCACGCCCGCGAGTTCCCGCCCACGCATCGCAGTGCAGCACGCCGCCGTGGAACTCGCAATGCGAAGCACCTAGCCGCGGTCGCGGTCGCGGCTGCCGCGTCCGCCGCCGCCCTCGCGCCGCGAACCGCCACGGTCGCCGCCGCCGCGGCGGGCGCCGCGGTCGCGGTCGCGCGGCGGGCGGTCGCCGCCGCCACCGCCGTTGCTGCTGGCGCTGAGCGCCGCGAGCTCCTCGACGGTCTTGCCGGCGATGTCCGGGTCCTCGGCGAGGCGCAGGCCGATGCGGCCGCGCTCGCGGTCGACCTCGACCACGCGCACCTGGACCTCGTCGCCCTTGTTGAGCACTTCCTCGACCGTGTCGACGCGTCTGCCGGGCGCCACGTTGGAGATGTGCAGCAGGCCGTCGGTGCCCTTCGCCAGCTCGACGAAGGCGCCGAAGGTCGTCGTCTTGACGACTCTGCCGTTGAAGGCGTCGCCGATCTCGACTTCCTTGGTCATCGAGCGGATGCGGTCCGCGAGGGCGTCGCCCAGCTCGCCGTTCTGCGCGTAGATCAGGACCTGGCCCTCGTCGTTGACGTCGATCTGCGCCTCGAACTCCTCGCACAGGCCGCGAATCGTCTCGCCGCCCTTGCCGATCAGGAGGCCGATCTTCTCCGGGTCGATCTGGACCGTGGAGATGCGCGGCGCCCACTTCGACAGCTCCTCGCGCGGAGCGGTCAGCGCCTCGGTCATCTTCGCGAGGATGAACTCGCGGCCCTTCTTCGCCTGCGCCAGCGCGTCACGCAGGATGTCGAAGGTGACGCCCGTGATCTTGATGTCCATCTGCAGGGCGGTGATGCCCTCGGACGTGCCGGCGACCTTGAAGTCCATGTCGCCGAGGTGGTCCTCGATGCCCGCGATGTCGGAGAGCACGATGTAGTCGTCGCCCTCCTTGATCAGGCCCATCGCGATGCCGGCGACCGGCCGCTTGAGCGGCACGCCCGCGTCCATCAGCGACAGCGAGGAGCCGCAGACGGAGGCCATCGAGGAGGAGCCGTTGGACTCGAGGATGTCCGACACGACGCGAATCGCGTACGGGAACTCCTCCGTGCTCGGCACCATCGGCACGAGCGCGCGCTCGGCGAGCGCGCCGTGACCGATGTCGCGGCGCTTGGGGCCGCGCATGAAGCCGGCCTCGCCGACCGAGAACGGCGGGAAGTTGTAGTGGTGGAAGTAATACTTTCTGGTTTCCAGACCGAGCGTGTCGAGGCGCATCTCCTCGCGCGTCGTGCCCAGCGAAGCGGTCGACAGCGCCTGCGTCTGGCCGCGCGTGAAGAGCGCGGAGCCGTGCGTGCGCGGCGTGACGCCGACCTCGATCGTGATCGGACGGATCTCGTCCGCTCTACGACCGTCGGGGCGCTTCTTCTTGATCGCGATCCGCTCGCGGATCAGCGACTTCTCGAGCTTGTCGAACGCGAGCTGCACCTTCTGGCGCGTCTCGGCGTCGTCCTCGTCGGCGGCGTATCTCGCGAAGATCTCGGCCTCGACGGCCTTCGTCGCGTCTTGACGCTCGAGCTTGTCGACGACGGCGGTCGCTCTGTCGAGCTTTCTGCCGTGCGATCTCGTGATCTGTCTCAGCAGTCTCTCGTCGACCTGCGGGACCTCGACCTCGGTCTTCGCCTTGCCGGCCTTCTTCTGCAGGTCCCACTGGAGTCTGCAGAGCTTCTTGATCGCGTCGTGCGCGATGTCGAGCGCGTCGAGGATCTCCGCCTCGACGATCTCGTTGGCGCCGGCCTCGACCATCAGGATGGCCTCTTCGGTGCCGGCGACGATCAGGTCGAGATCGGTGTTCTCGAGCAGATCCTCTTCGTTCGGGTTGACGACGAAGTTGCCGTCGACCTTGCCGATGCGGACCGCGCCGACGGGCGTCGGGAACGGGATGTCGGAGAGCATCAGCGCCGCGGAGGCGCCGTTCATCGCGAGCACGTCGTACGGGTTGATGTGATCGACCGACAGCGTCAGCGTGACGAGCTGCGTCTCCCGACGCCAGCCCTTCGGGAACAGCGGGCGGATCGGACGGTCGACCATGCGAGCGGTCAGCGTCGCCTTCTCGCCGGCGCGACCCTCGCGCTTGAAGAACGAGCCGGGGATCTTGCCCGCGGCGTACATGCGCTCCTCGACGTCCACCGTCAGCGGCAGGAAGTCGACGTCGCGGAGGTTGCCCGCGGTCGCGGTCGAGAGGACCATCGTGTCGCCCGAGCGGACGACGACTGCGCCAGAGGCCTGCTTGGCCATACGACCGGTCTCGAACGAGATCTCTCTACCGGCGATCTCGACGGAAAGCCGCGTAACGGCGTCAGACATATATGTGTTTTCCCTTCTGCTCCACCCTTCGGTAGGTGGAGAGCGTGCGTCTTTTCTTTACGGAACCCCTCCATCGTAGCGATCCCACGACGAAATGCCTGCGTATCTCCCCCATGACCGTTCACGTCCTGACCCGTTCGCAGACGCTTGCGGGCACGCCTGACACCGTCTTCCCGTTCTTTGCGCAGGCGCGCAACCTGGAGGCGATCACGCCGCCGTTCCTCGGCTTCAGAGTGATGACGCCCGCACCGATCGAGATGGCGCCCGGGACGCTGATCGCCTACCGCCTGAAGCTGCACGGCGTGCCGCTGCGTTGGCTGACGCGGATCGAGGAGTGGGAGCCGGGCGTGCGCTTCGTCGACGCGCAGTTGCGCGGCCCCTACGCGCTCTGGCACCACACGCATGCGTTCGCCGCCGATCCGGGGAGACCAGGCTGGACGGTGATGCGCGACACGGTCCGCTACGCGCTGCCGTTCGGCCCGCTCGGAGAGCTGGCGCACCGCATCATGGTGCGAAGAGACCTGGAGCGGATCTTCGCGTACCGGGCGCAGACCGTCGCGCGGATGGTCGCCGATGTGAGCGAGGCGGAGCGCTGAGCCGGCCGCTCAGCCGAGCCGATCGATCAGCTCGTCGCTCGGCAGCCCCGGATGCGGCTCGCCCGCGAGGAACAGCGTCGGGGTCGTGACGACGCCGACGCGCACGCCGCTGACGAAGTCGCGCTTGACGCGCGCGATCACCGCCTCGGAGCGGCGATCGGCGTCGAAGCGCTCGACGTCGAGGCCGAGCCGCTCGGCGCGAGCCCACAGATGCGGGTCCTCCAGCCGCCCCTGGTCGGCGAACAGCAGCGCGTGCATCTCCCAGAAGCGGCCCTGCAGCCCGGCCGCCTCGGCGGCGCAGGCCGCGGCACCCGCGCGCGGATGCTTCGACGTGACCGGGAAGTGGCGGAAGATCCGCTGCGCTCCGCAGGCGACGAGCCGCTCTTCGAGCACCGCGCAGTACGGGCACTCGTAGTCGGCGTAGACGATCGCCAGCGGCCGCTCGGGCGGACCGCTGCGGTGGTCGTCCGGCTGCGGAGGAGGAAGCGGCGCGCTGCCGAGTCCGCCGGTCATCGAGCTGTCAGGCGCATCTGGGAGAACGAGCCCCAGGGCGAGTTCTCCCGGCGTGACGCAAGGCCGCAGGCCGCGGCTCTACGCCGCCGCGAGACCGTCGAAGATCAAGTTGGCGCCGGGCAGGTCGCCGGGTGACGGCGCCTGGTAGCTCCAGCTGATCACGCCGTCGGGGCCGACAATCACGAGCGCGCGCTGCGGGAAGCCGCCCTCGTGCAGGACGCCGAAGGCCGCGCACGTCGCGCCCTTCGGCTCGAAGTCCGACAGCTGCTCGATCGTGACGCCGAGCTTCTCGCGGAACGCTCTCTGCGACCACGACGAGTCGCAGGAGACGCCGTACAGCGTCGCCCCCTGCGCGGTGAACTGGTCCAGCACCTCTTCGTAGAGGTTGAGCTGGTCCGTGCAGACCGGGCTGAACGCGAACGGATAGAAGACCAGGACGGTCGTTCTGCCCGTGAAGTCGTCCTTCGTGAACGCCTCGCCGTCCTCGCGCTGGAGCGTGAACTCCGGCGCGGGGGTGCCCGGCTGCAGGACGCTCACTTGCGCAGACCGAGCTCTCTCACGAGCGCGCGGTACCCCTCGAGGTCCTTGCGCTGGAGGTAGTTCAGGAAACGGCGGCGGCGGCCGACGAGCATGAGCAGGCCGCGCCGGGAGTGGTGGTCCTTCTTGTGGGTGCGCAGATGCTCGGTGAGGTCGTTGATGCGCTCAGTCAGCATCGCGATCTGGACTTCGGCAGCGCCGGTGTCCTTCTCGCCTCTGCCGAACTTCGCGATCAACTCTTGCTTGCGCTCGCTGGTGAGGGTCGTCATCGGCCGGGCAGCGTAGCAGAATCGCCCGTGCAGACCTCGCGCGCCGTGACCACGTCGAGGTGCATCTGCTCGATCAGCGCCTCCGCCGAGGTGAACCGCTGCTCGCCTCGCAGACGGCGCAGGAACTCGACCGTGAACGCGCGTCCGTAGAGGTCGCCGGCGAAGTCGAGCACGAACGCCTCGACCAGCAGGCCGAGGCCGGTCTCGAACGTCGGGCGCACGCCGACGTTGGTCGCCGCGCAGTGCTGGCCGTCGGCTCCCTCCCACGTCACGCGCGTCGCGTAGACGCCGTTGCCGGGGCAGACGAGCGCCGGGTCGGGGACGAGGTTGGCGGTCGGGAAGCCCAGCTCGCGCCCGCGCTTCTCGCCGTGCTGGACCGTGCCGGTCATGCGAAACGGAGCGCCCAGCAGCGCGTTGGCGCGCTCGACGTCGCCGGCCTGCACGAGGCCGCGCACGTGCGAGGAGGAGACGATCTCGCCGTCGGCCTGCACGAGCGGCACGACGCGCGCCTCGAAGCGCCCGTCGGCGCGCAGCAGCGCCGTGTCGCCTCTGGCGCCGTGCCCGAACCTGAAGTTCTCGCCGACCGAGACGTGCGTGGCGCCCAGCCTGTCGACCAGCACGTCGTCGAGGAACTCCTGCGCGCTCTGGTGGCGGATCGTCTCGTCGAACGGCACGACGACCAGCTCCTGCACGCCCAGCGCGGCGATCAGCTCGGCCTTCACGTCGAGGCTCGTCAGCAGCTTCGGCGCCGCCTCAGGGCGCACGACCGCGAGCGGGTGCGGCTCGAACGTGACGACCGTGTCGCTTCCCGCGATGACGGCGCGGTGACCGAGGTGAACGCCGTCGAACTCTCCGACGGCGACGCGCCGGGGCCGCGGCGCGACGTCGGGCAGCCAGGTGATCTGCATGGCGCGGAAGAGTAGTGATCGGGGCCGCGAGACCGGTCAGCCACGCGCGAAGAGCGCGCCGATCGGCCGGCGCGCCGCGCCGCGCTACCCGCGCAACCCGACGATCGGCTTCAGCAGCGGCGCGCCGTCGTCGGCGATGCGCGGCTCGGCGATCGCGATCAGCCCGTCCGCGTCGGTGAGGCGCGTGTAGCCGGGCCCCTGGGCCGGCGGATCCGGGTGGGCGACCGCCACGCCGTAGCCCGCGCGCCGTGCCTCGTCGCCCTCCAGACGGTGCTCCGGCAGGAAGGCGAGCGCGTCGTTGAGTCCGACGATCCTCTCCGGGTCGGCGTCGGCGACGTCGAAGTGCCCGATCGCGGTCCGCCGCAGCTCCTCGCAGTAGGCGTCGCCGAGGTCGGCGATCAGGCTGCGCACGTAGGTCCCCGACGAGCAGCGGATCTCGAACGCGCGCCGCGCGCCGTCGTGCCACCGCTGGCGGAACAGCTCGACGGTGACCTCGCGCTCGGGCAGCTCGACCGTCTCGCCGCGGCGGGCGCGGGCGTAGGCGCGCTCGCCGTCGACTCTCAGCGCCGAGTAGGCGGGCGGGCGCTGGCGCACGACGCCGGTCGGCAGCGTCAGATCGCCGTCGGGCACGACGCCGGTCTCCGTGATCTCGCCGTCGCTGTCGCCGGTCGTCGAGACGGCGCCGAAGCGGGCGATCGTCTCGTAGGTCTTCCCCAGCCCCATCAGGAATCTCTGCGCGCGCGTGCCGCGGCCGACGAGCACGAGCAGCAGCCCGGTCGCGAACGGGTCGAGCGTGCCGGCATGGCCGACTCTCGTCTTGCGCGGCAGTTGCCGCCGCACCCGGTACACGACGTCGTGGGACGTGATGTCGCGGGGCTTGTCGTAGAGGATGACGCCGTCGGTCACAGCTGCCGGGCGACCTCGTCGCGCAGGAACGCGACGAGCTCCTCCCACGACAGTTCCGTCGAGAAGCCGGCCGCCTGGCGGTGCCCGCCGCCGCCGAGCGCGCGGGCGATCGCGGACACGTCGACGCGGTCGTCGGAGGCGCGCAGGGAGACCTTTCTGAGGCCCTCCTGCCCTGGTCCGAGGCGGTCGCGCACGAGCGCGGCGACCGCCGTCCCCTCGACGGAGCGCAGGTGGTCGATCACGCCCTCGGAGTAGTTCTCCTCGGCACCGGTCTCGCGGTAGTCCTCGGCGGTCAGTCTGGTCGCCGTCAGGCGGCCCCCGTCGTAGCGCTCCACCTGCGAGAGGCCGCGCGCCAGCAGCGCGAGCTTGCCGTACGGGATGCCCTCGTATATGCGGCGGTAGATGTCGTGCACGTCGACGCCGGCGTCGATCAACTCCGCCGCCATCACGTGGGCGCGCGTGCCCGTGTTCTCATACATGAACTTGCCGGTGTCGGTCACGAGGCCGACGTAGAGCGCCTCCGCGATCGAGGTCGTCGGCTCGACGCGGAGCCCGCGCATCAGGTCCCAGACGATCTCCGCGGTGCACGACGCCTCGGGCACGACGTGGTTGACCGTGCCGAAATGGGTGTTGTCGTGGTGATGGTCGACGTTGAGGATGTGGGCGCCCTCGAACTTCAGCGCATCGGCCGGGTTGCGGTCGATGTTGCCGCAGTCGAGCAGGACGATCGTGCGCTCCTCGATGTCCGTGGGCGGAACCGAGACGAGGCCGTCGAGCGAGAAGAAGCGGTACTCGTATGGCAACGGGAACTCGTCCGCGTCCATGAACATGATCGAGTCCTTGCCGGCCGCGACGAGGATCTGGTGCATCGCGACGAGCGAGCCGAGCGCGTCCCCGTCGGGGTTCTCGTGCGTGCCGAGCAGGAACTTCTCGGCGCCGCGGATCTCGTCGAGCACCTGCGACCTCGTCGCGCGCTTGCCGTTGGTGCCGGTGGTGCTCATCACGCGTCCTCCGGCTCGGGGGCGGGCGCGTCGGCGCCGTCGCCGACCTCGGGATCGAGCTCGATCGAGTCGCGCGCGCCGGGCGGCATCTCCTTCAACAGCTCGTTGATGCGCAAGCCTCTGTCCACTGAGTCGTCGTAGGCGAAGGTGATCTCAGGCGTGTACTTCATCCGCACCTCGCGCGCGACCTTGCGCTGCAAGAAACCCTGCGACGAACGCAGCCCCTCCAGGCCCGCGGCACGCGCCTCCTCGTCGCCGAGGATGCTCACGTAGACGCGGGCGTGACGGAGGTCTGAGCTGGTTCTGACGGCGGTCACGGTGACGAATCCGACGCGCGGATCCTTGAGTTCCTGCGTGATCGCCTCGCTGAGGACGGTCCGTACCGCCTCGTCGACGCGACGGATTCGACTGCCGCTCATCCTATCCCTCCGCGCAGGTCATCGACCGACGCCGTGAGCCCCGCCGCGAAGCGACGGAGCTGCACGGCGACGCAGCCGGCAGCCATCTCAGGCCAGCTCGCGCTCGACCTTGCGCGTCGTGTAGGCCTCGAGCAGGTCGCCTTCCTTCACGTCCGCGAAGTCTCTCAGCACGATGCCGCACTCGAATCCGGTCGCGACCTCTCTGACGTCCTCGTTGAAGCGCTTCAGCGAAGCGATCTCGCCGTCGTAGACGACCGTGCCGTCGCGCACCAGGCGCACTCTCGCGCCACGCGTGACTCTGCCCTCGGTGACGTAGGAACCGGCGATCACGCCGATTCTCGAGGCGCGGAAGATCGCGCGGACCTCTATCGAGGCGATCTGGTCCTCGACCTCCTCCGGCTCCAGCATGCCCTCCATCGCCGCGCGCAGCTCTTCGATCGCGCGGTAGATGACGGCGTAGGAGCGGATCTCGACGCCTTCGCGGTCCGCCACGCGGGCCGCGTCGCCGATCGGCCGCACGTTGAACGCCAGCACGACGCCCTCGGAGGCGGCCGCCAGCATCACGTCGGACTCGTTCACGCCACCGACGCCGCGATGCACGACGTTGACGGAGATCTCGTCCTGCGGCAGCTTCGCGATCTCGTCCTCGATCGCCTCGAGCGAGCCGGCGACGTCCGCCTTCAGCACGAGGTTCAGCTCCTGCAACTCGCTCTTGAAGATGTCCTCCAGCGAGATGCGCTTGCCGGAGCGGCGGGCGCGGGCCTCCGTCTTGAGACGGTTCGCGCGCTCGCCGGCGAGCTGACGGGCCTTGCGGTCGTTCTCGACGACGCGCACGGTCTCGCCGGCCTCCGGGACGGTGTCGAAGCCGAGGATCTCGACCGGCTCGCCCGGCAGCGCTCTCTTCACGCGCTGGCCGAGGAAGTCGTTCATCGCGCGCACCTTGCCCCAGTGAGGCCCGGCGAAGAGCGCGTCGCCGACGTGCAGCGTGCCGCGCTGGATCAGCACGGTCGCGACGGCGCCGCGGCCCGGATCGAGCTTCGACTCCACGACGATGCCCGACGCCTCGGCGTTCGGGTTCGCTCTCAGCTCCTCGACCTCGGACATCACGAGGATCGTGTCGAGCAGGTTGTCGAGGCCTCTCTTCGTCTTCGCGGAGACGTCGACGAACTCGATCTCGCCGCCCCACTCGACCGGCTGCAGGCCCAGCTGCGTCATCTCGGTGCGGACGCGGTCGGGCTGTGCGCCCTCCTTGTCGATCTTGTTGACCGCCACGAGGATCGGCACTCTCGCCGCCTTCGCGTGGTCGACCGCCTCCTGCGTCTGCGGCTTCACGCCGTC
The DNA here is from genome assembly GCF_030646165.1 of Conexibacter sp. CPCC 206217. Taxonomy (GTDB): domain Bacteria; phylum Actinomycetota; class Thermoleophilia; order Solirubrobacterales; family Solirubrobacteraceae; genus Conexibacter. Next base: position 313,052 of record NZ_JAUTDO010000003.1, read on the forward strand.
GTCGGCGGCGACCACGATCACGGCGATGTCGGTGACCTTCGCGCCGCGGGCACGCATGGCGGTGAACGCCTCGTGGCCCGGCGTGTCGAGGAAGGTGACCTCTCTGTCGGCGTGATGCACCTGGTAGGCGCCGATGTGCTGCGTGATGCCGCCGGCTTCGCCGGCCGTCACCTCGGTGTCGCGGATCGCGTCGAGCAGCGACGTCTTGCCGTGGTCGACGTGACCCATGATCGTGACGACCGGGGCGCGCTCGACGAGCTCGTCCTCGCTGTCGTCGTACTCGGGCTCGGCGTCGACGTCGTCGGCCGCGTGGACGACCTCGGCCGTGCGGTCGAACTCGCTCGCGAGCATCTCGATCGCGTCGTCGGACAGCGTCTGCGTGAGCGTCGCCATCTCGCCGAGCTGCATCAGCTTCTTGATGATCTCGGGGATCGGGATGTCGAGGTACTCGGCGACGTCCTTGACCGTCGAGCCCGACGCGATCTTGACGTGCGCGGGCCCGGCCGAGACTCTCGTCTCGAGCGGCGCCGGCTCTTCGTACGTACCGCGACGGCGGCGACCGCGACGCTGACGGCGCGGCGGCTGGTTCATCGGCCCGCCGCCGGGCGCGCGGCGCGAGGCCTGCGAGTCGATCACGACGCGACGGCGACCGCCGCCCGCGGCGCCGGCAGCGCCGCCGCCGAGCGAGTCGCGCGTGGGACGCTGTCTCGGCTCGCCGTTGGGAGTCGTTCCGTCGGTGCGCGCCGGAGGCGGACCGTCGCCAGGGCGACCGCCGCCGCGCGGGCCCTCACCCGGGCGACCGCCCGGACGCTGACCGCCGCGCTGGCCGGGACCGCCGGGGCCGCGCTGACCGCCGGGACCGCCCTGACCGCGCGGACTGCCGCCGGGACCGCCCGTGCGCTGCTGGCCGCCGTTGCCGGCGGCGGCAGTGCCGGGAGCCGGCATGCGCGTTCTCACGCGCGGCACGACTCTCGGTCTCTCAGGGGCGTTTCTGTCGCGGTAGGTGCCGACTCTCGCTCTCGTCGGCGGCGTTCTTCTACGCAGGCCCTTCTCGTCGAGCACTCTCAACGCGGCGGACTCGTCGACGCTGGAAGACGGCGTAGGCGCGTTGAGGCCTGCCGATCTCAGCGTGGCGATGAGGTGTCCGGCGGAGATGCCGTGCTCTTTGGCGATGTCGCTGACTCGCTTATTGCTCATGCAGTGTCCAAGTGTACGTTCTCTGAAGGATCAAGCTCGGCGGGCACCGTGGAGGGCACCCGAACGGCTCGTCGGAAGGCGCGGTTGAAGCCGCCGCGCGAGCGCGCCGCGTCGAAGCAATCCCGTGCGCGGCAGGTGTATGCCCCGCGGCCGGGCAGCTGACCGGCGCTGTCGGCGACAAGCGCTCCGTCGATGACGACGTAGCGCAAGAGCGAGCTTCTCGGCGCCGTGCGGCCACAGCCGACACAGCGCCGAAGCGGCTCGTGACCCGTTATGAGGCGGGCTCCTCCGCGGGCTCTTCGCCCGCCGCCTCGTCCTCGACCGGGTCGCTATCCCCGTCGAGCTGCTCCTCCTGCGCCTCCAGAGCCTCGTGCTCGTCCTCGATCACGCTCTCCTCGAGCAGCTCCGCCTCTTCCTCGGCGACCAGCACCGCGGCGCCGCCGCCGAGCGCGGCGACCTCGTCGCCGTCGATGCCCTCCAGCGCCTGGTGGTTGGGCAGGCCGCAGTAGCGCGAGCCGGGCAGGGCCGAGTTCGGGCAGCGACGGCCGTTGGAGAGGATCGCGGAGCAGCGCCCGCCCTGGACCTCTTCCTCCTCGTAGCCGCCGTCGGCCTCCTCGGAGGCGAACTCCGTCTCGGAGCGGATGTCGATCCGCCAACCGGTCAGACGCGCCGCCAGGCGGGCGTTCTGGCCCTCGCGGCCGATCGCCAGCGAGAGCTGGTCGTCGGGCACGATCACCGTCGCCTGCTTGCCGTCGTCGTCGACGAGCACCTCGCGCACGCGCGCCGGCGAGAGCGCCTTCGCGACGAAGCGGGCGGGCTCGTCGTTGTACGGGATGATGTCGATCTTCTCGCCGCGCAGCTCGGAGACGACCATCCGCACGCGCGAGCCGCGCGGGCCGACGCAGGCGCCGACCGGGTCGACCCCGTCGGCGTGCGAGACGACCGCGATCTTCGAGCGGTAGCCGGGCTCGCGGGCGACGTTGGTGATCTCGACGAGGCCGTCGGCGATCTCCGGAACCTCGAGCTCGAACAGCGCCTTGATCAGCTCCGGGTCACGGCGCGAGACGATGATGCTCGGGCCCTTCGTCGAAGCCGAGACGTCCTTGATCACGGCCTTGATCCGCTGCGAATGGTCGTAGCGCTCGCCGTCGACCTGCTCGGACTTCGGCAGCAGCGCCTCGACGCGCTCGCGCAGCTGCACGAGCGTGTAGCGCGAGTCCGACTGCTGCACGATGCCGGTGATCAGCTCTCCGACACGGTCGCGGTACTCCTCGAACATCATGTCGCGCTCGGCCTCGCGGATCCGCTGCAGGATGACCTGCTTCGCGGTCTGCGCGGCGATCCGGCCGAAGTCCTCGGGCGTCACGTCGACGCGCTCGATCTGGTCCTCGTACTCGGCGAGCTTCTCGAAGTCGAGCTCGGGCTCCGGCATCTGACGGGCCTCGCCCGTCTCGGGATCGACGCCCGAGAACTCGGCCGCGATGATCTCTTCCTGCTCGGTGATCAGCTGGTCCTCGAGGTCCTCGGGGATCACCAGCTCCCAGACGGTGAAGTCACCGAGCTCGCGGTCCATCTCGACCTGCGCGTAGGGCGCCGCCCCTGGCTGCTTCTTGTAGGCGGACAGGAGCGCGTCCTCGAGCGCGACCATGAGCTTCTCGCTCGAGATGTTCTTCTCGGCCGCAAGTCCACGGACGGCATCCAGGATCTCTTTCGACATGCTGCTTACTCTCCTGGGACGAGGTTGGACCGTTTGATGTCGGTATAGGGAATCGAGACGACGCCGGTGTCCGCGGCGATCGTGACCTCGGAGTCGCTGGCGCCGACCAGCTCGCCGATGAACGAGCCGTGTCCGCCGTGCGCTCCGCGGGTGCGGACGCGTGCGCGTCGTCCGATGAAAGCTTGGTAGTGCTGGGGCTTCGTCAGCGGGCGGTCGCTGCCGGGCGAGGAGACCTCGAGCGCGTAGCGTTCGCGGACCGCGACGAGATGGTGCGTGACGCGCTCGCAGAGCGCGAGCGAGACGCCGTCCGGATGGTCGATGAAGAGGCGCACGGTGTTGCCGCCGATCACTTCGGCGAGCACGACCTCGACGTCCGGCTCGGCCTGGTTCAGCACTGCCTCGACGTCATCCTGAATCCTGCCCATTTGCGCGTTCACCTCCATTCGACTCATAAAAAAAAGTGGGCGAGCGCCCACTTTCGGAACGGCCGTCGGTTCGAGACCGACGCAGAAAGCTGTCAGGCCAGGTTAGCACTGCCGCGCGTCGCGGGTCGCGAATCCGCTGCAATGCACGTGCCTTTGCGAACACTTTCGCGTGCCCGTCGTGGATGCTGCGGACGCGCTCGCGGGGAGGGCGTGCGCGGCGTCGCGGGCGTGCGCCACGTATCGTTGCGCGGCGATGACGAGAGACCCCCGTATGACCGTCGAGACCTTCATCGAGGGGCTCGACGGCGAGACCCGCAGACTCGCGTTCGCCGAGTGGGGCATCACGGTCGAGGCGGCCGGCTGGCCGCTCGACGTCGGCGTCGCGATCCGCGACGGCCTGCTGCGCGCTCAGGCGCACGTGATCGGCCCCGACCGGATCGACCCGCACGACCTGCTGCGCTGGAACCGCCAGGTCCCCTTCGTCCGCTTCGCGCACACGCGCGACGGCGAGGTCTGGATCCAGGGCGACCTGCCGCTGGTCGCCGTCGACCCCGTCCAGCTCGACACCTTCCTCGGCTTGCTCGTCCTGAGTGTGGTGCAGGCGCGGGAGGCCGCGGGGCGGGCGGACGGGGAGCGTGCGGGCGACACCGTTGACGACGACGAGCGCGTGTGAACGACGCCTTCCTGCGCTCGATCGCGATCCGTCCGCCGGCGCCCGGTGACCCGCCGCGCGACGGGCACCCGTGGTGGCTGCACGTGGTCGAGTCGCTGCAGGAGGCGCCGCTGGAGTTGGATCCCGCCGTCACCTTCCTCGTCGGCGAGAACGGCAGCGGCAAGTCGACGCTGATCGAGGCGCTCGCGGTCGCGCTCGGGATGAATCCGGAGGGCGGCTCCTCCAACTTCGGCTTCGCGACGCGCGCCGAGGACCATCCGCTCGGCGACGCGCTGCGTGTCGCGCGCGGCATCCGCCGTCCGCGCACCGACTTCTTCCTGCGCGCGGAGAGCCTCTTCAACGCGGCGACGTACCTGGAGCAACTCGGCGGCGGGGCGCTGGACTCCTACGGCGGCGCGTCGCTGCATGCCCAGTCGCACGGCGAGTCGTTCCTCGCCGTCACGTTGAACCGCTTCGGCCCCGACGGGCTCTACCTGCTCGACGAGCCGGAGGCGGCGCTGTCGGCGCAGAACTGCCTGACGCTGGTGCGCCGGATGCACGAACTGGTCGCGGACGGCTCCCAGTTCGTCGTCGCGACCCACTCTCCCCTGCTGCTCGCCTACCCCGGCGCGACGATCTACCAGCTCTCCTCGCCGGCCGGGATCGAGCGGGTCGCCTATGACGAGGCGCCCCCGGTCCAGCTGACGCGCTCGTTCCTGCAGTCCCCCGACGCGTTCCTCGAGCGACTGCTGGCGGATGACTGAGGCGGCGCGGTCGGGCGCGGCCCTGAGCGACCGCCAAACGACGGATCAGCGCCCGCAGGCCGCGCGGGCGCGGTCGCGGTATCTGCGGTAGTCGCGGCGCTCGGGGCGCAGGCCGGCGGCCTGCGCGAGCGGTGGCAGCGAGTCGGCGTGGCGGCCGAGTTGCTGCAGCGAGCGGCCGAGGCAGAAGAGCGCGTAGTCGTTCGTCGGCGCCTGCTCGACGACAGCGGCGAACTCGGCCGCCGCCTCCTCGTAGTGCTGCGCATGAAAGAGCGCGCGCCCGAGCGCCTCGCGGACGGAGGACTTGTCGGGCGCGGCGTCGCGCGCCTGTCGCAGCGGGATCGCCGCCTGGTAGTAGTCGCCGCTCTCCAGCAGCTCGGTGCCGCGCAGGTAGAGCTGATAGACGTCAGCCATCGCTCCAGTGTAGGCGGCCGGTCAGCGGCAAAGGGGGCGAGTTCTTCGACGGACAGCGCGGGCTGGCGGGCTGCCGCGCTCAACGACCCCATCGCGGCGGCAGCGCGAACAGCGCGCGCAGGCGGCCGCCGAGGCCGAGCCCGCGAGCCAGTTCGGCGCGCAGCGCGCGGCGTTGGCGCGGCGTCACGCCGGCGTCTTCGCCGCCGAAACGCGCCAGTCGCACGGCTCTCACGTAGCCGGCCGCGTCGGGCGCGTCGTGCATCCGGCGCTCCAGCGCCAGCAGCGTCAGCTGCGGCTCGGGCGGGCGCCCGGTACGGCGCAGCGCGCGCTGCAGCTCTCCCAGCAGCGCGTCGGCGTCACGCGGCCTGGCGAGCGAGCGGCGCCACAGCAGCCCGGCCGCCAGCAGCGCGATCACGACGAGCGCGAGCGCGACGAACGCGACCGGCGACCAGCCCGAGCTGCCGCTCCCGGCCGTCGGCGCGGGCGTGTCGACTCTCGCCGCCGGCGGCTCCGGCAGTCTCTGCTGCGGCAGAGGCGTCTGGACCGTTCTGGTCGGCGCGGCTCTGGGCGCTCTGCCGGAGCGCGCCGGGGCGGTCGTCGGCGTCGGGTCGAACTTGACCCAACCGATCTGCGGGAACCAGACCTCGATCCAGGCGTGCGCGTCGTAGTCGCGCACGACGTACTCGTCGCGCGCGCCGTCGCGCGAGCCGCTCGTGAAGCCGGCGGCGACGCGCGTCGGCACGCCGCCCATCCGCAGCAGCAGGGCGGCCGCGCCGGCGAACTGCTGGCAGTAGCCGACTCTGTCGCGGAACAGGAAGGCGTCGAGCGGGAGCTGGCGGCGCGGCGGCGTCTCGCTGTAGCTGTAGCCCTGGCGCAGGTACCCCAGCACGCGCTGCACGAACTCGTAGGGCGTCGCGGCGCCGGCGGCGAGCTGCTGCGCCAGCTGATAGCTGCGCTCGTAGGGACTGGTCACGAGCAGCTGCGCCGCGACCACCGACTGCGGCGCGCCGTCGGCGGCGCTCCCGAACGGCGGCACGAACGCGACCCCGGCGCCGGGCGAGTAGCGGCGCGGGTTGGTTGCGTTCGGGCTGTTGGGCTGCGGCAGGCCGACCAGCAGGTAGCGCAGCAGTTGCTCGGGATAGTCGGTGCCGGCGTTCGCCAGCTGCTGCTGTCTCGGGCGCGGCACGATCGTGTTCGCGACGTAGCCGTCGCCGGGCTCCAGCGGCTCGTTGGAGACCCAGGTGCCGGGGCTGGCGCCGGCAACGAACTTCGTCGGCTCGTGTTCGAAGCCGGTCGTCGTGCCGGCGCCGATCACGTCGGAGGTGGAGAAGTCGCGCAGCGTCACCTGCACCGGGACCCGCCACGCTCTGTTGTGCTCCGCCTGCTGCGGGACCTCCGCCTCTGGCGCGGTCGGGCGCAGCGGCGCGGTGCGGGTCCAGCGCACGCCGTCGAAGCCGTCGAGGTTCTGCGCCTTCCAGTACGTCTGCACCCGTGACTTGATCCGCACGATCTCGCGACCGGTGCGCGGCCAGTCGAGCGGACCGTAGGACTGCGACCAGTCGAAGCGCGCTGGATCGGGTCTGTCGAGCGCCCCGACGAGCTTCTGCGCGTCGACCCACGGCTCCTTTCTGTCCAGCGACGTCAGCCCGACGGCACCGACGCCCGCGGCGATCGCGAGCAGCATGACCGCGAACAGGACGTGGGCGCGCGGCAGCCGCTCCAGCCACAGGAACGCGGCCAGCAGCACGAACAGCGCGATCCCCTCCAGCACCGGCGCGCTCGGCTCCATGATCACCGGCGGCACGATCGCGGCGGCGATCAGCGGCGTCGCGGCGACCATTCGCAGGCCGATCCCGCCGCCGAACGGCGTGCCGTCGCGCAGCGGGACGCCGCGGCGGCCGGGCGACAGGCCGAGCACGCACCCGAGCGCCAGCAGCAGCGCGCCGCCGAGCAGGATCGATATGCGCGGCCACTCGTCCGGCTGCGAGTACGGGACCAGCACGCGCGGCAGCTGCTCGATCCCCTGCTGCAGGCCGAGCGCGAGGTCGTCCCAGTTGCGCGGCTCCAGCACCAGCGACGCGGCCGCGCCGGAGGCGATCATGCTTGCCGCCGCCCACACGACGACGACCGCGACAGCGGCCGGCGCCTGCGCCAGCGCCGGCAGCCGCGTCAGCTGTCCGACGGCGAGCCCCGCCGCCAGCGCGATCGCCAGCAGCAGCGCCATCCGCCCCGCGCCCGATGGCGCCACGAGCGTCGACCAGCGCAGCGCCGCGTAGGCGCCGAGCGCCGTCAACGTCACGATCCGTGCGACCGGCGCCGACAGCAGCGGTGCGCTGGGGCGCCCGGCGCGGCGGCGTGGTCTGCGCAGCGGCAGGTCCGGCCGCGGGGCGTCCGCGGCGGGCGGCGGCGTCGCGGTGGCGGTCATCCCGTCACCGCCCCGCTCGCAGCCGTCGCGGCCGGCCGTCGCGAGACCGCGTAGCCGTTGCAGCCGGCGACCGCGAAGCTCGCCTCGCGGCCCGCGAGTCTGCCCGGGATCACGAGCGTCGCGGGCCCGCGGGCGATCGCGCCGGCGGCCGGTGGGAGCCGCTCGATGCGGCGGGCGCAGACGTAGATCAGCGCGCCGCGGCGCATGCCGGCGCCGCCCAGCGCCGGCACCGGCATGTCGTCGCCGCCCTCGACGAGCGCGAGCCGCACATGCGCGGACGGCCAGTTGCCCAGCTCCTCGCCGATCGTCACCGGGCGGCGCTCGCCCGGCAGCAGCAGCGCGCAGCCGCCGGCGCGCGCGAACGCGAGCGTCAGCGAGGCGGCGGCGCGCACGGCCATGTCGAGCTCGTCGCGCGAGGCGGCGCCGCGCGTGTCGAGCACGACGAGCGGGCGGGCGTCGGCCTCGACACGCAGGCGCCGCTCCATCAGCCCGGCGCCGCGCGCCAGCGCCGGCCAGTGGATCCGCCCGGCGGACGTGCCCTCGCGGTAGGGCTGCACGCCGTCGACGTCGGTCGCCGCCGCACCCAGCAGCGCGGCGAGGCCGCCGTGTCGCCCGTCGGCGCCGCGGCGTCTGGCGAGCGCGACCGCGCTGGTGCGCGGCAGCACTAGCAGCTCGCCCTCCCCCGCGCCGCGCACGACGCGGCGTATCAACTCGAACGGGTCGCGCAGCACGACCGTCGGCGGCGCGATCTGCAGCCTGCCGCGACGGCCGAAGCGCGCGACGACCGTGAAGGTGCGCTCGCGTCTGCCCGCGGGGAGACGCATCGCGCCCTCCAGCAGCGGATCCTCGACGGTCGCGACCGGCAGCGGCAGCCGGCTCGTGCGAATCTCGATCCGGACGGGCACGGGCTCGTCCTCGACGATGCGCTTGACGTCCAGTTCGCGCCGTATCCGCAGCCCGCGGGCGCTCAGCTCGACCCACGCCGCCGTCAGCAGTCCGACCGCCGCGAAGCCGACGCCCGGCACGTACAGCGGCGAGGCGTCGAAGACGCCCGCGACGCCGACCAGCACCAGGCCGAGCAGGACGACGCCGGCCGCGCGCCGCATCGTCAGCGCTCCCGCACCGGGTCGTTCGCGGCCGCTGCGGCGAGCGGGCGCATGCCGCTAGAGCGCCGGAACCGCCGCGACGGCGTCGGCGATCACGCGGTCGGTGCCGATGCCGACGGCGTCGGGCGCGAGCACGAGGCGGTGGGCGAGCACCGGCTGCGCGAGCGACTGGACGTCGTCGGGCTCGACGTGGCTGCGGCCGTAGAGCATCGCGCGCGCCTTCGCGGCGCGCAGCAGCATGAGTCCCGCGCGCGGGCTGGCGCCGACCTCGACGCGGTCGTCCGCGCGCGTGTGCGCGAGCACGCGCACGAGGTACTCGCGCAGCGGCTGCGACGCCTGCACGCGCGCGGCGGTGTCCTGCGCGGCGAGCACCTCGGCGGCCGTCACGACCGGCTCGAGCGTGAGGACTCTGTCGCCGGCGGCGTGGTCGCCGAGCATCGCGACCTCGTGGTTGAGGTCGGGGTAGCCGAGCGACACGCGCACCATGAAGCGGTCGACCTGGGCCTCGGGCAGCGGATAGGTGCCCTCGTACTCGGCCGGGTTCTGCGTCGCCAGCACGACGAACGGCCGCGCCAGTTCGTGCGTGTGGACGTCGACGGTCACGCGCCGCTCCTGCATGCACTCCAGCAGGCCGGACTGCGTGCGCGGCGAGGCGCGGTTGATCTCGTCGACCAGCACCACGTTCGCGAAGACCGGCCCGGGCCTGAAGTCGAAGCGCCCCTCGCGCTGGTTGTAGATGCTGGTGCCGACGACGTCGGAGGGCAGCAGATCTGCCGTGCACTGGATGCGCGCGAACTGGCAGTCGACCGAGCGCGATATCGCGCGCGCCAGCGCCGTCTTGCCGACGCCGGGATGGTCCTCCATCAGCACGTGGCCCTCGGCGAGCAGCGCGACGATCACGTGCTCGAGCGTGCGCGACTGCACCTGCACCGCGGCCCGGACGTTCTCGACGATGCGGCGGGCGGTGCCCGCCGCGGCCTCACACTCGTGCCGCGCGACCGGCGGGAGATCCACTGGTTCCATCTGCGTCCCTGATCGCGCGCAACCGCACGACCTCGTCGAGGATCGCGGCGGCGATCTCCCCCTTCGGCGCGCGCGACAGCGGCCGCTCGCGCTCGGGGGTGACGATCGTCACCGCGTTGTCGGGCGTGTCGAAGCCGATGCCGGGCTGGGAGACGTCGTTGACGACGATCGCGTCCAGCCGCTTGCGCGCGAGCTTGCCGCGCGCGTAGTCGAGCGCGCCGTCGCCGTGCTCGGCGGCGAAGCCGACGACCGTCTGGCGGAGCGTGCGCTGCTGCGCGAGGCCGGCGAGGATGTCGGGCGTGCGCTCCAGCGCGATCGAGTCGGGCGCGTCCGCGTCCTTCTTGATCTTCGTCGCGGCCGGTGCGACCGGCCGGAAGTCGGCGACCGCGGCGGCCATCAGCAGCACGTCGCAGCGCGGGAACTCGTGCGCGCAGGCAGCGGCGAGCTGCGCCGCCGTCTCGACCTCGCGGTACGCGATCCCTGGCGCGTGCGGCAGCGCGACGTTGGCGGCGAGCACGGTCACGGCGGCACCGCGTGCGGCGGCCCGCTCGGCGAGCGCGAAGCCCATCCGCCCGGAGGAGCGGTTGCCGACGAAGCGGACGCTGTCGATCGGCTCGCGCGTGCCGCCGGCGGTGACGAGGACGCGCAGCCCGGCGAGGTCGGCGTCCACCCCCAGCACCCGCTCGACCGCCGCCAACAGCTCCGCCGGCTCCGCCAGCCGCCCGACGCCGTGCTCGCCCTTGGAGGCGAGCTGACCGACGCCCGGGTCGACGACGTGGACGCCGCGGGCGCGCAGCGTCGCGAGGTTCGTCTGCGTCGCGGGGTGCTCCCACATCGCGTCGTTCATCGCGGGCGCGACGATCAGCGGGCAGCGCGCGGCGAGCGCGGCGCTCGTCAGCAGGTTGTCGGCGAAGCCGCCCGCCAGTTTCGCGAGCGTGTTCGCGGAGGCGGGCGCGATCAGGAAGACGTCGGCGTTGCCGACGAGCGCGAGGTGGCTGATCGGATCGTGCTGCGGCGGCGGGTCGCCCGGAAAGGCGCCGCGCGCCGGGTCGGGCGCGAACTCGCTCGTCAGCACCGGCGCGCCGGTGATCGCCTCGAACGAGGCGCCGCCGACGAACCGCTCGCTCGTCGGCGTCTGCACGACCCGCACGCTGTGCCCGGCCTTCGTCGCCAAGCGGACCGCCTCCAGCGCCTTGTAGGCGGCGATCCCGCCGCAGACGCCGAGCAGGATCCGAGCCACGACCGTCGCTCCCGTCCCGCTGCTGCTACCTAGCGGTAGTGGTACTTGATCTTTCCGTCGGCGACTTCCTCGAGCGCGATCGTGAGGTAGTTCTTCGAACGCGTCTCGACCATCGGCGGCGGGAACTCGTCGAACGTACCCTCGCCCAGGTTGTGGTAGTACGAGTTGATCTGACGCGCGCGCTTGGCGGCCACCACGACGCTGGCGTAGTCGGAGTCGACGTGCTGGAGGAGGCGGTCGATGCGGGGAGAGATCAAGACGTGGCCTTTCGAGAGGTCATTGACCCTGCATTCTAGCTGCTACCGGCGGAAAGCCAGTCAAGGATCGCCTGGCGGGTGAAGCGCCACTCGCTGCCGATGCGCCGGCCGGGCAGCTCGCCGTCGCGCGCAAGCTGCTCGACGACCTCCTGCTCGACCTGCAGCAGCGCCGCCGCGTCGGTGACGGTGAGTACTTCGGGGGCCGGATCGGGGCGGAAGTCGTGACGCCCGAGCGTCAGCGTGCCGGCCGCCGCCGGCGCCTGCAGCGGCGTCGCGGTGCCGAGCGCACGCAGCGCCTCCAGCCCGCCGGGCGTGCTGGGGTCGACGTAGCGCGCGACGAGCGCGCTGACGATGTCCTGCTTGGAGAGCTTCAGCTCGAACGCGGCGCGGTCGAGCCGCTGCGCCTCGCTGGTCGGGATGCGGACGAAGAGCGCCTCGCGCTCGCCGCCGCGGGTCTTCGCCTGGGGCATAGCTAGCAGGATAGCCAGCTAGCGCGATAGCGAAACCACGGCAGTCGAAGCGCACCGTCCCGTGTCAGCGCGCGGTCATCGGCAGCGCGGCGGTCCCGCGCGATCAGCGCTGCGGCAGCTCGCGCGAGACGATCTGCTCGAGTTCGGCGACCGCGTCCTCGAGCCGGTCGTTGACGACCTGGTACTGGAACTCGTCGCGCGCGGTCAGCTCCTCCTCGGCGACGAGCAGACGGCGCTCGACGTCCTCGGGGCTGTCCGTCCCCCGCCCCACGAGGCGCTCTCGCAGCGCCTCCGCGGACGGCGGCACGATGAACACCTGAACCGCGTCCGGAAGCGTCTCGCGCACCTGACGCGCCCCCTGGACCTCGATCTCCAGCACGACCGGGGCGCCGTCCGCGGTCCGACGCTCCAGTTCCGAGCGCAGCGTGCCATAGCGGCGCCCGGAGTAGTCAGCGTGCTCGACGAACGCCCCTTCGGCGACCTTCGAGGCGAATTCCTCGTCGGTAAGAAAGTGGTAATGAACGCCATCCTGCTCGTCGCCCCGCGGCTTGCGCGTGGTCGCGGAGACGGACAGCTCGAGCGTGGGCACGCGCGAGAGCAGGTTGCGGATCAGCGTGCCCTTGCCGACACCCGAGGGGCCGGTGATGACGAAGACGCGTGCCAACGCGCTAGCGGCGCAGCAGCGCGACGAGCTCAGCGCGCTGACGCTGGGAGAGCCCGCCGATCGTCTTGCTCGGCGAGATGCGGCACTGCGTCAGGACCTTGTTCGCCTTCACGCGCCCGTACTTGGGGACGGCGAGCAGGAGGTCGAAGACCTTCGCGGTCTCGATGTAGGTCGGCGGCTCCATGAGCAGCTCGTGGATCGCCGCGCGTCCGGCTTTGAGGTCCCGCTTCAGTTGCGCCCGTCGGGTGCGGATCTCGTTCGCGCGGTGCAGCGCGTCCATGCGCTGATCGAGGGACCGGTCCGGCGCAGTCGCGTGCTTGGTGGCGGTGGGGATGGCCGGCGGCATGGCGGCGAGTCTACATCCTGAGAGTGGTGGTACAAGCGGCAGGGGACGAATTCGTCTCGACCTCAAGTTGAGGTTCAGCGATGTCGAGAGTGAGGTATCAGATCGCATTGGTTTGCAGGAGTTTTCCCGTGCGGTCGAAGGTGGGCCTGATGTCTGCGCGCCAGAACTCGTGCGTTCCCGGCGCAATCCGGGGAGGGTCGCTGCAAGGCGTGTCCCAGCGTCCGCGGAGCGCTGCGCGGAGGACTCCGAGGAGCATCCCGCATTCACTGCCGACGGTGCCGCGCGGTTGGATCGCGGCACCGTCTCCTGAGATTGATAGCCGGCAATCAGCCGGCGGAGGGCTCAAGCGGCGTGCGACGGAGCCGGCTGTGCGACGCGCTGCAGCTCCTGCAGCGCGATCACGCGTGGCTCGCCTCTGCCGCCCGCGGCGATCGCCTGGGCGGCGGCCATCGCGCCGGTCATCGTCGTGATGCAGGGGATCCCGGCGGCGATCGCGGCCGAGCGGATCTCCCAGCCGTCGATCCGCGCACCGGTGCCGACCGGCGTGTTGACGACCAGCTGGACCTCGCCCTTGGCGATCAGCTCGAGCACGTTCGGCGAGCCCTCGCCGATCTTCTCCAGCGCCTCGACGGGGATGCCCATCCGCTTGATCGCCTGCGCGGTGCCGTGCGTCGCGACGATCCTGAAGCCGAGGCCGTGCAGCGCCATCGCGACGCCCGCGGCCGCCGGCTTGTCGCCGTCGGTGACGGTGATGAACATCGTCCCCTGCGACGGCAGCAGCGAGCCGGCCGCCGCCTGCGCCTTCGCGAACGCGGTCGGGAAGTCGTGCGCGATCCCCATCACCTCGCCGGTCGAGCGCATCTCCGGGCCCAGCAGCGAGTCGGCGCCGGCGAAGCGGTCGAACGGCATCACCGCCTCCTTCACGCAGACGACGTCGCCGACCGGATCCGCCGGCAGGTTCAGGTCCGCGACTCTCTCGCCGAGCATGATGCGGCAGGCGAGCTTCGCCAGCGGCAGCCCGATCGCCTTCGAGACGAACGGGACCGTGCGCGACGCGCGCGGGTTCGCCTCGATCACGAACAGCTCGCCCGTCTGCGAGACCGCGTACTGCACGTTCAGCAGCCCGACGACGCCGAGCGCCTTCGCGATCCCCTCGGTGTGCTCGCGGATCTGCGTCAGCGCCTCGTTGCCGAGCGAGTGCGGCGGCAGCACGCAGGCGGAGTCGCCGGAGTGGATCCCGGCCTCCTCGACGTGCTGCATGATGCCGCCGATCCAGACGTCCTCGCCGTCGCACAGCGCGTCGACGTCGACCTCGATCGAGTTCTCGAGGAAGCGGTCGAGGAAGATCTCCTTGCCGGAGCCGTGCGGCGTGCCGACGCGGTCGAGGTAGTCCTGCAGGCCCGCCTGCGAGTAGACGATCTCCATCGCGCGGCCGCCGAGCACGTAGCTCGGGCGCACCAGCAGCGGGAAGCCGACCTCGGGCGCTCTCAGCAGCGCCTCCTCGGCCGAGTGGGCGGTCGCGTACGGCGGCGCCGAGTAGCCGAGCGTCTCCAGCAGCCTGCCGAAGCGGCCGCGGTCCTCGGCGTGGTCGATCGCGTCGATCGAGGTGCCGAGGATCCTCACGCCCGCGGCCTCCAGGCCGGCCGCGAGCCGCAGCGGCGTCTGGCCGCCGAACTGGACGATCACGCCCTCGGGCTTTTCGACTTCGCAGACGGCGAGCACGTCCTCCAGCGTCAGCGGCTCGAAGTAGAGCCGGTCGGAGGTGTCGTAGTCGGTCGAGACGGTCTCGGGGTTGCAGTTGACCATCACCGCGTCGCGCTCGGACTCGCGCACGGTCATCGCCGCGTGCACGCAGCAGTAGTCGAACTCGATCCCCTGGCCGATGCGGTTGGGGCCGGCGCCGAGGATCACGACGCTCGGGCGGTCCCCGCGCACGACCTCGGAACTGGAACCCGCCCTTCCTCCCCGGACGCCGGATCTGCGCGGCCGCTCGCGCGAGGAGTAGTAGTACGGCGTGCGCGCGGCGAACTCGGCCGCGCACGTGTCGACCGACTTGAAGACGCGCGCGCCGGCCTCGACCGACTCCGGGTCGAGTGCCAGCTCCTGCAGCTCGCGCAGGAACCAGGGGTCGATCTGCGTGCGGGCGTGCAGCGTCTCGACCGCGACGCCGCGGCGCAGCGCCTCCAGCACGAGGTCGAAGCGGTCCGGGCCGCCGTGCTCCAGCTCGCGCAGCAGCTGCTCGTCGTCGGCGGGCGGCTGCGCGACCTGGTCCAGCTCGCGTGAGCGCAGCGCCTTCGCGAACGCCTGCTTGAACGTGCGCCCGATCGCCATCGCCTCGCCGACGGACTTCATGTGCGTCGTCAGGCCGGCGTCGGAGCCGGGGAACTTCTCGAACGCGAAGCGCGGCCACTTGACGACGGTGTAGTCGATCGTCGGCTCGAACGAGGCCGGCGTCGCGCGCGTGATGTCGTTGTCGATCTCCTGCAGCGTGTAGCCGACCGCCAGGCGCGCGGCGATCTTCGCGATCGGGAAGCCGGTCGCCTTGGAGGCGAGCGCGGACGAGCGCGAGACGCGCGGGTTCATCTCGATCACGATGATCTCGTCGGTCGCCGGGTTGACGGCGAACTGGACGTTGGAGCCGCCCGTCTCGACGCCGACCGCGCGGATCACGGCGATCGCCTGGTCGCGCAGCGCCTGGTACTGCTTGTCCGTGAGCGTCTGCTGCGGCGCGACGCAGACGGAGTCGCCGGTGTGGACGCCCATCGGGTCGAGGTTCTCGATCGAGCAGATGATCACGACGTTGTCGGCGTGGTCGCGCATCACCTCCAGCTCGAACTCGCCCCAGCCGAGGACCGACTCGTCGATCAGGATCTGGTCGATCGGCGACGCCTCGATGCCGCGCTGGCAGATCGCCTCGAACTCCTCGACCGTGCGGGCGATCCCGCCGCCGCGGCCGCCGAGCGTGAAGGCCGGCCGGATGATCATCGGCAGGCCGATCTCCTCCAGCGCGCCGCGTGCCTCGTCGAGCGTGTGGGCGATCGTCGAGCGCGGCACGCGCAGCCTCGCGGTCTCCATCGTCTCGCGGAAGCGGTCGCGGTCCTCGGCGCGGTCGATCGCGTCGTAGTTCGCGCCGATCAGCTCGACGTCGTATCTCGCGAGCGTCCCGTCCTCGTGGAGCGCCTTGGCGAGGTTGAGCGCGGTCTGGCCGCCGAGCGTCGGCAGCAGCGCGTCAGGCCGCTCGCGCTCGATCACCTGGGCGACCGGGCCGGGCAGCAGCGGCTCGACGTAGGTCGCGGTCGCGATCTCCGGGTCGGTCATGATCGTCGCCGGGTTGGAGTTGACGAGCACGACCTCGTACCCCTCCTCCATCAGGACCTTGCACGCCTGCGTGCCGGAGTAGTCGAACTCCGCCGCCTGCCCGATCACGATCGGGCCGGAGCCGATGATCAGGATCTTCTTGATGTCGGTGCGCTTGGGCATGTCAGGCAGCCACGATTTCCTTGATGAAGCGGTCGAACAGGTACAGCGAATCGTGCGGGCCGGGGCCCGCCTCCGGGTGGTACTGGACGGTCGCGCCCTGCACGTCGCGCAGCGTCAGCCCCTCGACGGTGCGGTCGTAGAGGTTGACGTGCGTCAGCTCGGCGGCGCCGAAGTCGGTCTCCCAGCGGACCGGCTCGTCGGACTCGACCTTCTGACCCCCGTCCGGGCCGAGCACCGCGAAGCCGTGGTTCTGGCTCGTGATCTCGACGCGCCCGGTGCTGAGGTCCTTGACCGGGTGGTTGGAGCCGCGGTGACCGAACGGCAGCTTGTACGTCTCCAGCCCGATCGCGCGGCACAGCAGCTGGTGACCGAGGCAGATCCCGTAGACGGGCTTCTTGCCGACGAGCGCTCTGAGCGTCTCGACGACGTAGCCGAGCGCGGCGGGGTCGCCGGGGCCGTTGGCCATGAAGAAGGCGTCGGCGTCGCTGTCCAGCAGCGTCTGCGCGCCGGTCGTGCAGGGGTGCAGCTCGACGGTCGCGCCGCGCTCGCGGAGGTTGCGCACGATCGAGGACTTCACGCCGGTGTCGATCATCGCGATCGTCGGGCCGTCGCTGCCGGCGACGCCGGAGCCGAGCGGCTGCAGGCGGACCATCGACGCGGGCGTCACCTCGCGCGCGAGATCGCGGCCGTCCATCGACGGCTCCGCGGCGATCAGCCGCTGCGCCTCGTCCTCGTCGATCGAGGCCGGGAAGACGCCGCCCTTCATCGCGCCGGCGTCGCGGATGTGCCGCACGAGCGCGCGCGTGTCGAGGTCGGTGATGCCGGGGATCCCCTGCTCGCGCAGCCAGTCGAGCCAGCCCTGGTCGGCGCCCGGGGCGTCGTCGCGGTTGGTCGCGGCGCGCATGATCGCCGCGCGCGCGTGGATCCGGTCGGACTCCATCGCCGCCTGCGAGACGCCGTAGTTGCCGACGTGCACGGTCGTGAACGTGATCAGCTGACCGGCGAAGCTGGGGTCGGTCATCGCCTCCTGGTAGCCGGTCATGCCGGTCGTGAAGACGACCTCGCCGACGGCGTGTCCGTCCGCCCCGCAGGCGATCCCGTCGAAGCGCTCACCGTCCTGCAGCAGGACGTAGGCGGTCGCGTCGTTCATGCGGTCACTCCAGTGGCGGTGGCGTTCGGTGCGGGCGCGCGATGCGCGACGGTGCCGGCGGCGACGGTCAGCCGCACGACGCCGTTGAAGGTGCGGCCGAAGAAGCACGAGTTCTGCGAGCGGCTGGCGTAGCCGTGCTTGCCGACGACCCACTGCGCGCCGAGGTCGATCAGCGCGAGGTCGGCGGGCTGCCCGACGGCGATCCGCGGCGTGCGCAGATCGTACAGCGCGGCGCCGGAGGTGAGCTTCTCGACCAGCAGCGCGAGCGGCAGGATCCCGGGGATCACCAGCTCGCTGTAGATCGAGGCGAACGCGGTCTCCAGCCCGGTGACGCCGTTGGGCGCCTCCTCGAACGGGACCTCCTTCTCGTGCTTGGCGTGCGGCGCGTGATCGGTCGCGATGCAGTCGATCGTGCCGTCCTTGAGGCCGGCGATCAGCGCCTGGCGGTCGGACTCCGCGCGCAGCGGCGGGTTCATCTTGTAGCGCGTGTCGAGCGAGCGGACGGCGTCGTGCGTCAGCGTCAGGTGGTGCGGCGAGGCCTCGCCGGTGACCTGCGCGCCTCTCCCCTTCCAGTACGCGAGCGCCTCGACCGACTCGACCGCGGAGAGGTGCTGGAAGTGCATCCGGCCGCCCTCGAAGGCGGCGATCGCCGCGTCGCGCGCGACCATCGTCGACTCGCCGATCGAGGGGTAGCCGGCGAGACCGAGCCGTGCGGAGACCTCCCCCTCGTGCATCACGCCGGCGCCCGACAGCGACGGATCCTCCTCGTGCAGGCCGAGCACGCCGCCCGCGAGGCGCTGGTACTGCAGCGCCTTGCGCAGCATGCCGGCCGAGACGACGGGTCTGCCGTCGTCGGTGAACCCGAGCGCGCCGGCGTCGCGCAGCTCCGCCATCTCGGTCAGCTCGTGGCCGCTGAGGCCCTTCGTGATCGCGGCGAGGAAGCCGACCGGGACGCGCGCCTGCAACTCGGCGGCGTCGCGCAGCGAGCCCAGGACCGAGGCGTCGTCGACCGTCGGCGCGGTGTTCGGCATCGCGATCACGGCCGTGAAGCCACCGGCGGCGGCCGACGCGGTGCCGGTGTCGAGGTCCTCCTTGTACTCCTGGCCGGGCGTGCGGAAGTGGACGTGCGGGTCGACGAAGCCGGGGAACAGGTGCTGCCCCTCCGCGTCGATCGTCTCGCTCCCCTCCGGCGCGACGAGCGTGCCGGGAGCGCCGATCTCGGCGATCTCGCCGCCGCGCACGAGCACGTCGCCGGGGCCGTCGAGGTCCGTGCGCGGGTCCAGCAGATGCGCGCGCTGGATCAGCAGGTCGGCCGCGTGCCCGCCGCGGAAGAACAGCCGTTCAACGCTCATAGCTCACCTCGCGGCATGAGCGAGGCTCTGCCGAGTTCATGCCAAGGGAACAAGCCCCTTGGGCGCAGTTCCCCGTGCTCATGCCGCCGCCACCGCGCGCGTCTCGAGCGTGCCGATCGGCACGCCTCTGGCGGCGGTCGCCCCTGCCCCGGCCAGCAGCTCGTACAGGACCGCCATCCGCACGACGACGCCGGCCTCGACCTGCTGGTTGATCAGCGCCTGCGGCGAGTCGATCGCGGCGCCGGACAGCTCGACGCCGCGGTTGACCGGTCCCGGGTGCATCAGCAGCTGGTGCGGCAGCAATCTGCTCGTGCCGATCTGGTAGCGCATCGCGTATTCGCGCAGTGACGGCACGTACGCCTCCTCCATCCGTTCGTGCTGCATCCGCAGGACGTAGACGACGTCCGCCTCGGGCAGGCGCTCGAGCGTCGGCTCGACGCTGCAGCCGAGCGCCTCGATCCCGCGCGGGATCAGCGTCGGCGGGCCGCTGAGCGTGACGCGCGCGCCCATCCGCGTGAAGGCCAGGATGTCCGAGCGCGCGACGCGCGAGTGCATCACGTCGCCGATGATCCAGATGTTCGCGCCCTCCAGCGAGCCGAGCTTCTGGCGCAGCGTGAAGACGTCCAGCAGCGCCTGCGTCGGGTGCTCGTGCTTGCCGTCGCCGGCGTTGACGACGGCGGCGTCGGTCCAGCCGGCGACCAGCTGCGCGGCGCCGGCGTGCGGCGAGCGGATCACGATCGCGGCCGGGTCGTAGGCGGTCAGCGTCGCGATCGTGTCCTTCAGCGACTCGCCCTTGGCGACGGCCGAGCTGGCGGCGCGGATCGAGACGAGGTCGGCCGAGAGGCGCTTGGCGGCCAGCTCGAACGAGCTGCTGGTGCGCGTGGAGGCCTCGTAGAAGAGGTTGACGACGGTGCGCCCGCGCAGCGCCGGGACCTTCTTGATCTCGCGTCCGGCGACCTCGGCGAAGGAGGCGGCGCGGTCGAGCACGCGCTCGATGCCGGCGCGGTCGAGGTCGTCGATCGACAGCAGGTGTCTCATGCGTTTGCCTCCACGGGGCGGGCTTCTGAGATCGTGACCTCGTCGACGCCGTCGAGCTCCTCGACGCGGACGTTGACGCGCTCCTCGCGCGCGGTCGGGAGGTTCTTGCCGACGTAGTCGGGGCGGATCGGCAGCTCGCGGTGGCCGCGGTCGGCCAGCACGGCGAGCTGCAGGCGGGCGGGGCGCCCGTAGTCGAAGACGGCTTCGATCGCCGCGCGCACGGTGCGCCCGGTGTAGAGCACGTCGTCGACGATCACGACGGTCAGGCCGTCGAGGCCGAAGTCGATGTGCGAGGCGTGCACGACCGGCGCGCCGACGCGCGTCGCGACGTCGTCGCGGTAGAAGGAGATGTCGATGTCGCCGAGCGGCGGCGGGCTGTCGAGCAGCTCTGAGACGAGCCCGTGGAGCCGGGCGCCGAGCACGGCGCCGCGCCGGTGGATGCCGACGATCGCGAGCTGCTGGGCGGGGTTCTTCTCGACGATCTCGTGCGCGATGCGCACCAGCGTGCGCCGCATGTCGTCGCGGTCGAGGACGACCTTCGCTTCACTCATGCACGCCTTCCTGGCCTCTCAGGACCCGGTTAAAGGACGAATTGGACTGCTGCGCCTCACCCTAGCAACGGCACGGGACGCAGCGGCGCCTGCCTGCTGCGCAGAGCCGCTTCAGCGGCGGTCGAGCTTGATGTGGACCGTCGAGCCGCGCTCCAGCGCGGTGCCGGCGGCCGGATCCTGCTCCTTGACCTCCCAGTTGGAGTCGATGACCGTGCCGAACAGGCCGTTGTCCTCCTCCTTCACCATGAAGCCGGCGCGCTTGAGCCGGTCGTGCGCGACGTCGAGCCGCTCGCCGACGACGTCGGGCACCGCGGTCTTCGTGATGACGGTCTCGTCGCCGCTGAGCGCCGGCGCTCTGCTGACGACGGTGATCGTGCGCGCCGGCGGCTCCTGCGCCTGTCCGATCCCGAGCGCCACGACGAGCAGCACGCCGACGAGGAAGCCGGCGGCGCAGCCGAGTGCCACCGTCGTCCAGCTCGGTGTTCTGGGGAGCTGGCTCACGTTCAGATCCCGGGCTCCGTCGCGGCGACCTCGGCCGCGGCCTGCGGCGGCAGCGGGCGGCTCGGATCCCAGCGCACCAGCACGGGTGCGCCGCGCTCGGGGAACGGGACCTCGATCGCGTCGAAGTCGCGCGGGACGACGACGTCGGGAAAGATCGCGCGCGCCTCGTCGCGGATCTCGCGCCCGCCGTAGCGCGTCGACAGGTGCACGAGCGCGAGCAGCCTGACCTCCGCCTCGACGGCGGCGCGCGCGGCCTGGGCGGCGGTCGAGTGCTGCGTCTCCTTCGCGCGCGCGGCCTCGTCCTGCGTGAAGGTCGCCTCGTGCACGAGCAGGTCGGCGCGGTGGGCGATCTCGATCAGCTCCTCCGACGGCCCGGTGTCGCCGGAGATCACGAGCTTGCGGCCGGGGCGGGTCTCGCCGATCACCTGCTCGGGTCTGACGCCGTTGATCGTCTCGCCGCGCTGCAGACGCCCGAAGTCCGGTCCGGGCATCACGCCGAGCCGCTGCGCCAGCTCAGCGTCGAACCTGCCGAGGCGGTCGTCCTCGGTGATCGCGTAGCCGTAGGCGGCGCCGCGGTGGTTGACCGCGAACGGCTCGATCACGTACTCGTCGCGCTCGACCATCGCGTCGGGCGGCAGCTCGACGAGCCTGATCTCGTAGCCGCAGCCGCCCCAGACGTGCTTCATCGAATTCATCAGCGGGCGCAGCCCGGGCGGGCCGTAGATCGTCAGCGGCTTCTCGCGCGCGCGCAGGTCGAACGTCTTCAGCATCCCCGGCAGGCCGAGCCAGTGGTCGGCGTGGAAGTGCGTGATGAAGACATCGGTCAGATCGGCCAGCCCGGCCGAGCGCAGCAGTTGGCGCTGCGTGCCCTCGCCGCAGTCGAACAGGATCCGGTCGGCGCCCCGGCGCAGCAGCAGCGCGGGCAGTCCGCGCCGTGCGGTCGGCACCGAGCCGGCGGTGCCGGCGAAGAAGAGCGAGAGGTCCATTGCAGCCTTCTGAGACTAGATGGTCGGCGGTGCGCCCGGCTCGGGGTCCGCGGGGCCGGCGGCGTCACGCGAGCGCGGCTCGGCCGCACCGAACGTGCCGTCCGGCGACGGTTCGGCCGTCTCGAGCGCGATCAGCTCGAAGCTGACGCGACCGTCGGCGACGGTCGCCAGCCCCATCGTGTGACGCGGCGCGCGGCGGCGTTCGGTCGGACTGCCGGGATTGAAGAGCTGAAAACCGGTCGCTTGTTTGGTCTCGTGCAGCGGCATGTGCGAGTGACCGAAGACGAGCGCGTCGGCGTCCGGAAAGCGCCGCTGCATCCGCTCCAGGCGGCCCCGCGACGGCCCGGCGTCATGCGTCAGCGCGATCCGCACCCCGCCGGGCAGCGCGACGATCCGCTCGGCCGGCAGCTCGCGCCGCACCGCCTCCTCGTCGACGTTGCCGTGCACCGCCACGACCTCCCCGTACGCGCGCAGCTCGTACAGCACCTCGGCGCGGACGAAGTCACCCGCGTGCACTATCAGGTCGGCGGCCTGCAGCCGCGCGACGCAGTCGGCCGGCAGGGCGCGGGCGCCCTTCGGCATGTGGGTGTCGGAGAGGATCGCGAGCTGCATCCGCGCAAGGCGGTCGGAGGAACGGCGAGCGCGCCCGGCAGGATTCGAACCTGCGACCTCTCGCTCCGGAGGCGAGCGCTCTATCCACTGAGCTACGGGCGCGTGAACGCGGAAGGTTACCGTGTCAGCGTCGGACCAATGTCGCCGGTGCGCCGTTCCACGGCGACGCGTTGCAGCGGGCGGCGAGCCTCGTGCCGGGGATCGGCACGACGCGTACACGCGAATATCCCGTCATGCGCGTGGCGATCGTACTGCCGTCTGCGCGCGGCTTCGTGTGCGTGACGCGCAGTGTCTCCTCTTCTTCGACACGCGCCACGGCCTTCTCCCCCTCGCACCCTTGCACGACTTGCCGGTATCTCCGGGAGGAGCGGTACGTGCCGTCGGCTCGGAGCTTGTAGCGATAGGTGGCAGGCGGCGAGCCCTGCAGTCGCATCGCGAAATCGCAGCCGCCGACCGCGCACGTCGGCACCGCCTGCCACCGGAGGGCTGCGCGGGCGCCCTTCAGCCTGAGCGTCCAGGAGCCGTCGACGAGCGGCCGCTCGAGGTCGCCGACGCGACCCCTGACCACGGACACGTCCAGTGTGAGCGTCCCGCTGCACGCCGGCGAGTCGACGCTGGCGGCACCTGCGGCCTGGTCCCAGGCGATCGTCACCGTCGCAGGACCGTTGTGCCGCGGCAGCGGCAGGCGCAGTTCGCCGGAGCCGTCGGCATCGAGGTCGGTGGTGCGGGTCGTTGCCTCGCTCGTGCCGCGCACGTTCGAGTAGACGCCGCTGAGTGACGAGATGCCCTCCAGTTCGATCGTGACGGCTTGACCGAGGCTGGCGTGGCTCGGCGCGAACGCCTCCATCGCGGCATCGTGGGAACTGCAGGCGGGGAGCGGTGCGGCGGTCGTCTGGGCGTGCGCGACGGACGCCGTCAGCAGCAGCGCGGCGACCGCGCAGAGGAGGGGCTTCATCCTGCGGAGAGTAGGCGCCACGCCGCGCAGGCGCAAACGCCGACGTGCCAACGGGCACTCGGTCCCAAGCCTGCATCGCCGTGCCGGTCACGCTGCCGCGCCCCGCCGTCCGCTCAGTCGCGCAGCCGCTCCTCGTACGTCCGCACCAACTCCGAGAGCGGGACGCCGAGGCCGCGGGAGAGGCGCACGAGCGCGTCGAAGGAGGGGTTCGTGCGGCCGTTCTCCAGCGTCGTCAGGTAGTTGCGACCGAGGCCGGCGGCCTCTCCGACCTCCTCCTGCTTCAGCGATCTGCGCACCCGCAGCTCGCGCACCGCGACCGCGAGCGCGCGGCGTTCTCTGGAGAGCGGATCGGTCACAGCGCAACCCTTTACGGGTTCGCGCTTGCATTCCACTCGTTATGCAGGGGACTGTACCCTCTATGACGGGGATTGGCCCTTGTTTCTAGGGGCTGCGTCGGCGCGTTCGCGCTGTTCGCCGCGTGAAATGCTGGCTGCCGGCTGCGACGCGTGCCAGACTCATGAGCCATGGACGCCATCACGGAAGATCCCCTCGCCCGTCTCGCCGAGCAGCTGGAGCGCCTCAGCAGCGCGAACCTCGCGCTCAGCGACGCGGCCGAGCAGCTGATCGTTCACGCGCGCGAAGAGCGCATCGCCCTGCGCGAGGCCGCCCGCGAGGCGCGCACCGCCGCGCGCGCGGCGATGACGGCGAGCGCGCACACGCACGCGCTCTCCGACGACCTTCCTGGCTGAGGGACCCCACGCGTCGCCGCCCCCCGCGGCGACGCTCCCCTAGTGTCGCGAGGCGCCCGGTGCTGCCGCCGAATCTCTGACTCACGACGCTAGCGCGGCGTCAGCACCCGGAACATCGCGGTCGCCTTCACGCGGCATCTCTGCCGGCAGGCGGAGGCGACGTAGCGGCCTGGCGTGACGTCGCGCTGGATCGCGATCGGCGCGACGAAGGCGCCGTCGGCGTCGGTTCTCGCGGCGCCGATCTTCACCGTCGCGCTCGCTGACGGACCGGCCAGCAGCACGACGCGTGCCAGCGGCGCGAAGCCGCTGCCGTAGAAGACGACTCTTCCGCCCGGTGTCGCCGCTCGCGGTCTCACCTCCAGCGTGGGTGCCTGCGCCCGGCGCGCGGCCGGTGCGGCAACCGCGACCGCCGCCGTGCAGGCGACTGCGGCGAGAACGACTGCGACCACGATCCTCCAGCGCATCCACTGCTCCTCAGGTTGGTGCTCCGTGCCGCTCGGCATCGTAGGCGCGCCGTGCGATTCGCGCGAGTCGTGCAAGCGCGCAAACGCGCCGGGCCGCCCCACGGATGGCGGGACGGCCCGGGTCGCGACGGTGGCCGACCGCGCGGGATCAGCGCGTGCGGCGCACTCTCAACGTCGCCTTCGAGGCGAACTTCTGCGTCCCGAACGCGGTCGTCAGGCTGACGGCGACCTTGCCGCCTCTTCTCTTCAGCTGTCTCGTCGCGCGCTTGGTCAGCTTCAGCTTCGCGACCTTCGACTTGTTCTGGCCGATGCGGATTCTCTTCACCTTCGACGACTTGCCGGAGACCGCCGCTCGCAGCGTCGTCGAGCAGACCGCCGGAGCGGACTTCGGGCAGGCGATCCGCACGGAGGCGATCGTCTTCTTTCTGTTGACGGTCACGCGCTTGATCACGGCGCGATCTCTCGCCGTCGCCAGTCGTCTGATTCTGAGGCCGGTGCCACCCGCGCCTGTTCCGGCGCCCGTGCCGGGCCCGGGGCTCGTCGTGCCGGTCCCGCCTGCGCCGCCCGCACCGCCGGCTCCGCCGGCGCCCGGGGTGACCGATCTGTCGAGGATCGTGACCGTTCTCTCGATGATCGTTCTCGTGTCGCTGTCCACGCCCGGCGTGTTGCCGACCATGGTGAGGACCGTGCTCAGCGTGGTCGTCAGCAGCGGATCGAGCGCGCCGGTCGTGCTCGACAGCAGGTCGATCAGCTGGTTGATCAGGTCTCTCAGCGCCGGCGGAAGGCCAGCGGTCCCGGCGACCTCTCTCAGCAGCGGGATCAGCGGCGCGAGCAGCTCGCCGGTCGGCTGCCCGTCGGATCTGGTGAGCCCGTCGAGCGCTCTGGTGAGCCCGTCGATCACGTCGATCGGCAGTCTCAGCAGCCCGTCGATCGGCAACGCCGTCGTCGGATTGTCAGACGAGAGGATGTCGGCGAGCTGCTCCAGCAGTTGCGCGGCCGGGGCCGGAAGACCCTCGAGCGCGGCGAGCTGGCGCAGCAGGTCGGCGACCGGCGCGAGCAGGCTCGGATCGAGCGGAACGCCCGCTCTGCCGGAGTTCAGCAGCGAGGTCAGCTGCGAGAGCAGGTCTCTCGTCTGGCCGGGAACGCCCGGCGCCGCGCCGAGCTGGCCGAGGATGTCGGTCAGCGGCGCGAGCAGCTCGCTGGTCGGATCTCTGCCGCCCTGCAGCAGTCCGAGCAACTGCGTCAGCTGATCCTGCTGACTGCCGCCGAGCAGCCCGCCGAGGATGCCCCCGAGGTTGCCGAGCAGATCGTCCAACAGGCCCTGCGTCTGATACTCCGACGATGACGGCGCCTGCGCGGCCGCGATCGCCGGTGGTGCGATCGCCGATGTGGCGAGCACGGCAATGGACACGCCCGCAGCCGAGCGTGGGAAACGTAACATCCGGGAACCTCCCAATCCCCAGCCCGAGGGCCAGCGGATGATCGTATGGACTGCTTACCCGTCGTTCATCGACCAGGAATGCAGTTGCATAAATGTCAGTGTTTGCCGACTGACCCGAATATGCCCTTCGCCGCCTATTGCGCCTGAAACTGCGCACGATCATGGAGGTTTGCTGAACAAAAACGGCGACCAATGGTCGCCGTTCATGTTTCAGCGTTTTTGAAACTCGATCATCCGCCTGCCACGGCTGGCAGGATCGTGACCTCGTCGCCGTCGGAGACCGACGTCTCGAGGCCGTCGAGGAAGCGGATGTCCTCCCCGCCGATGTAGACGTTGACGAAACGCCGCAGGCCGCCGTCGTCGGCGATCCGCTCGCGCAGCTCGCCGAACTGGTCGTACAGCGCGTCGAGCACCTCGCCGACGGTGCCGCCCTCGACCGACGCGGTCGACGCGCCGTCGGTGGCGGCGCGCAACTGCGTCGGGATCTTGACCGTGACGGCCATCAGACGGTAACCGGGGTGGGCGGGATCGTCACGGTCGCCTCGAACGCCTCGTAGGTCGCGTCGATCTCGTACGTCTCGAACGTGCCGCGCACGACGTCGAGCGTCTTGAGGCCCTCTCCGGTGATGACGGCGACGACTCTCTCGTCCGGGTCGATGTCGCCGCGCTCGGCGAGCTTCGCGAGCACCGCCGTCGTGACGCCGCCGGCGGTCTCGGTGAAGATGCCGGTCGTCTCGGCCAGCAGCTTGATGCCGGCGCGGATCTCGTCGTCGGTGACGGCGTCGATCCCGCCGCCGGTGCGGCGCGCCAGTTCGACGGCGTACGGCCCGTCGGCGGGGTTGCCGATCGCGAGCGACTTGGCGATCGTGTCCGGCTTGACCGGGCGGCAGACGTCGGTGCCCTCCGCGTACGCGGTCGCGACCGGTGAGCAGCCGGCCGCCTGGGCGCCGTTCATGATCGGCACGGTGCCGTTGACGAGGCCCAGCTCGATCCACTCCTCGAAGCCCTTCGCGACCTTCGTGAAGAGGGAGCCGGAGGCGATCGGCGCGACGATCCGGTCGGGGACCGCCCAGCCGAGCTGCTCGGCGATCTCGTACGCGATCGTCTTGGAGCCCTCGGCGTAGTACGGGCGCATGTTGATGTTCACGAACGCCCACTCGTGCTCGCCCGCGATCTCGGTGCAGAGCCGGTTGACGTCGTCGTAGTTGCCTCTGACGGCGACCAGGTGGGTGCCGTAGACGCCCGTCGCGAGGATCTTCTGCTCCTCGAGGTTCGACGGGATCAGCACGTAGGACTCGAGGCCGGCAGCCGCGGCGTGCGCGGCGACGGCGTTGGCGAGGTTGCCGGTCGAGGCGCACGCGATCGTCTGGAAGCCGAGCTCCTTCGCGCGTGCGAGCGCGACGGCGACGACGCGGTCCTTGAACGAGTGCGTCGGGTTCGCCGCGTCGTTCTTGATCCACAGCTCGCGCAGGCCGAGCTTCTTCGCGAGCCGCTCGGCGCGCAGCAGCGGGGTCCAGCCCGCGGGCAGCGTGTCGCGCGGCGGCGCCTGCGTCAGCGGCAGGAAGTCGCGGTAGCGCCACAGCGAATGCGGGCCGGCCTGTATGCGGCGGCGCAGCTCTTCGGCGTCGGTGCCGTCATGAGGCGCGTACGCGACCTCGAGGGGACCGAAGCAGCGCTCGCAGACGTACTTCGCCTCGAGCGGGTACTCGGCCTTGCATTCCTTGCATGTCAGTGTCACTGGCGGCATACGAAAAAAACCTCCGCCGGGTGTCCGTGGCAGAGGTCGAGAAGAACCGCCGAACCACATCTCCCAGGCTTGTTGCTTGCCTGATGGAATTGGCACCTTCCCCTTACGGGGGGTTGCCGGGGCTTCGTCGGGCCATAACCCTCCACCCCTCTGGATGCGTACTGCTATGTGCCAGGCAGTATACGCATCGTTGTGACGGAGCTGCAACGCGCTATTCCGGAAATCGCCTGCAGCCGGGTAGAATGGGACGCGTGCCGTACGAGACGACCACCGATCCGATGAGCGACGAGCCGCGAAGTCATGCCGAGCTTGCCCAAGCCCCGCTTCGCTCGCGCGTCCCGTGGTCGCGGCTCCGCGTCGCTCCCGCCTGCTGAGCCGGAGAGCACGCAGCCGGAGGTCATCGAGGACCACGGCGTCCGCTGGATCAACATCGAGGAGCCGCAGTCCAGCCACCGCTCGTGGCTGGAGGAGCGCTTCGACTTCCACCCGCTCGACTACGAGGACGTCTACTCGCGCAACCAGCGGCCGAAGATCGACGAGTACGACGACTACCTCTTCATCGTCCTGTACTTCCCGCGCTTCGACAAGCAGGTCGGACGACTGAACGCCGCCGAGCTGGACCTGTTCGTCGGGCCCGACTTCCTGATCACGCTGCCCAACCAGCCGCTGCAGCCGGTCGAGTACCTGTTCGAGCGCCTGCGCACGAACGACGAGCTGCGCGAGAACTGGTTCTCCAAGGGCACCGGCTACCTGCTCTACAAGATCATCGACGCGTGCGTCGACGCCTCCTTCCCGATGCTGGCGAAGATGGGCAACAAGCTGGAGAGAGTCGAGGACGAGATCTTCGCCGGCAATTCGGCCGAGGTCGTGCGCGACATCTCAAACGTGAAGCAGG
This sequence comes from Conexibacter sp. CPCC 206217, assembly GCF_030646165.1. Lineage (GTDB taxonomy): Bacteria > Actinomycetota > Thermoleophilia > Solirubrobacterales > Solirubrobacteraceae > Conexibacter. The sequence goes on from NZ_JAUTDO010000003.1 coordinate 341,670, forward strand.
AGATCATCAACTTCCGCAAGGTCGTGCGGCCGCAGCGCGCGGTCTTCGGCGACATGGAGCGCACCAAGCAGCGCTACCTGGCCGAGGACATGGACGTCTACTTCGACGACATCAACGACGCCTCCGAGCGCGTCTGGCAGATGCTGGAGACGTACAAGGAGACGGTCGAGGCGCTGGAGGCGACCAACGAATCGGTCCTCTCGCACCAGCTCAACGACGTCCTGCGCGTGCTGACTGTGCTGAGCGTCGTGTTCCTGCCGCTGACGCTGATCGCGTCGGTCTTCGGCATGAACGTGCACGTGCCAGGCGAGGGCGCGATCGAGCCGTTCTGGGTCGTGATCGGCGTGATGCTCGCGGTCGGCGGCGGGATGATCGCGTTCTTCAAGAAGCGCCACTGGCTGTAGGTGGCCAGGCGTGCCCGGCAGCGGCGCGTCCGCGGGCGTAACAGGCCTTCGGCCCCGGGGTACCAAGAAGTCGTGACCGCCGCCACCACTTTCGACTCGCTCGAGCGCCTCGCGGAGACGTTCGGGTCCAAGCAGCCGAGCAAGCGCATGCTGGTGATCGTCAACCCGTACGCGACGACCGTCTCGGACCGTCTCAAGCACCTCGTCGTCTACGCCCTGCAGGGTCGCTACCAGGTCGACTCGGTCGAGACCGAGGCGCGCGGCCACGCGACGGAGCTGTGCCGCGAGGCGGCGCAGGAGGGCTACGACGTCGTCTGCGCCTTCGGCGGCGACGGCACGGTCAACGAGGCCGCCAACGGCCTCGCCGGCTCGGGCACGCCGCTGACCTGCCTGCCGGGCGGCTCGACGAACGTCTTCGCGCGGATCCTCGGGATCCCCAACGACGTCGTCGACGCGACCGAGCACATGCTGCGGATGGCCGACGACTGGAGACCGCGGCCGATCGACCTCGGGATCGTCAACGACCGCCGCTTCCTCTTCACCGCCGGCATGGGCCTCGACGCCAGCGTCACCCGCCGGGTGGACGCGCGGCCGAGGCTGAAGGCCCGCTTCGGCCCCTGGTTCTACAGCTGGGCGGCGGTCTCGGCGTTCAACCGCGACTACGTCGTGAAGCCGCCGAAGCTGGTGGCGGAGCTGCCCGGCGGCGAGACGATCGAGGGCGTCACCGCGATGGTCCAGAACACGATGCCCTACACCTACTTCGGCACCCGCCCGATCGACCTCGCCGAGGGCGTCGCACTCGACGACGGCACGCTCGCCGGCGTCGTCCTGAAGCGCGCGAGCCCGCTCGACATGCCGACCGTCACATGGCGCGCCCTCTCCGGCAGCGCCCGCATCGTCGGCCACCGCCGCGTCGCGGCCTTCTCCGGCTCCGAGGCCGTCACGGTCCGCTCCCGCGACGACCGCGAACTCCCCCTGCAGGTCGACGGCGACTACCTGGGCACCGTCCCCGAGGCGGTCTTCGGCGTCGACCACCACGCCGTCCAGATCGTCGCCTGACCGAGGAGCGACAACGTGCTGTCGCAGAGCGACAGTAGCTTGGCGCTCCTCAGATTCCGGTGTGAGACGTATGTAGGATCGCCCATGTGCGAGCCCTCTCCTCCCTCATCGCGGCCGTCGTCTGCGCGGCCGGCGCCACCGCCGCGCCTGCACTGAGCGCGCCGACGCCCCAGATCGCCGGCTGCCAGATCCTCCCCGCCACGAGCGCCTGGAACCAGCCAATCACCAGAGCCCCAGTCGCCAGAAACTCCGCGACCCTCATCCGCTCCATCGGCCTCACCGCCAACTTCCACGCCGACTTCGGCTCCGGCCTCTGGGACGGAGGCCCGATCGGGATCCCCTTCACGACCGTCACCGGCAACCAGCCGAAGGTCAAGGTCACCTTCGACTACAGCGACGAGTCGGACCGAGGCCCATACCCCATCCCGCCGAGAGCCGCGATCGAGGGCGGCTCCAACGCCGACGGAGACCGCCACGTCATCGTCCTCGACAGATCCTCCTGCAAGCTCTACGAACTGTTCGACGCCCACCCCCTCGCAGCAGGCAGTTCATGGCGTGCTGGATCTGGAGCCGTCTTCGATCTGCACGGCGGTGACGCACAGCGCAAGCGGGGCTGGACCTCCGCAGACGCCGCCGGCCTCCCGATCCTCCCCGGCCTCGCCCGCTACGAGGAAGTCGCCGCCGGCGCCATCGACCACGCCCTCCGCTTCACGGCCCCGCGCACCCGCGCGAGCTTCATCGCACCCGCCCGCCACTTCGCCTCCAGCAGCAACGACGCGAAGCTGCCCCCGATGGGCCTGCGGGTGCGCTTGAAGCACAAGACCAGCCTCAAGGGGCTTCCGCCCCAAGCCCGCGTCATCGCGCAGGCGATGAAGACCTATGGCCTCCTGCTGGCCGACAACGGCTCACCGTGGTACGTCAGCGGCGCGCCGAGTCCGCGCTGGGACAACGACCAGCTGCACAGTCTCGACCGCCTCAGCGGCCGAGACTTCGAAGTGGTTCAGGCGCCCGCGCCCGGCGTGACCCGGTAGGCGTCGAAGACCGCCTCGATGTTGCGCAGCTTCGTGATCGTCGTGTCGAGCGTCTTGGTGTCGGCGACTTCGATCACGAAGCGGTTGCGGATCATCGGCGGGTTCGACGTGCAGCGCGCATCGGCGATGTTGATGCCCGCCTCGCTGAACGTGCGCGCGAGGTCTTCCAGGAGGCGGTGCCGGTCCCAGCCGTCGATGTGGATCTCCACCTTGAACGACGTCGCCGCCTCGCCGTCCCAGGAGACGGGCGTGAAGCGGTCGGGATCCTTGCGCAGGACCTGGACGTTGGGACAGTCCTCGCGGTGGATCGTGATCCCGCGCCCGAGCGAGACGTAGCCGACGATCGGGTCGCCGGGGACCGGGCGGCAGCACTTCGCCAGCCGCAGCATCACGTCGCCGATGCCGTCGACGGAGATGCCGAACTTCGTCGAGGAGGTCGTCGGGCGGCGCTCGCGCTGCGGGTTGGTCTTCAGCAGGTCGTCGGCGGCGGTCGGCGTGCCCTCGGCGGCCTCGCCCTGCTTCAGCCGCTGCATCACCTTGTTGACGACGGTTCTGGGCGAGACCTTGGCGGCGCCGAGCGCGATGTAGAACTCGTCGCCCTTGCGGAAGCCCATCTCGCGGATGATGTCCGCCAGCAGCGGCGAGCCGACGATCCGCTGGGCCGGCAGGCCCTGCTTCTTGAGGTGGTCCTGCAGCAGCTCGCGGCCGGCGTGCTCGGTGTCCTTGCGCGACTCGCTCTTGAACCACTGCTTGATCTTGTTGCGCGCGCGCGTCGTCTTGACCAGCGCCAGCCAGTCGCGCGACGGGCCGCGCTCGCGCTTGGACGTCAGCACCTCGACGATGTCACCGGACTGCAGCGTGTAGGAGAGCGGCACGATCTTGCCGTTGACCTTCGCGCCGACGCAGCGGTGGCCGACGTCGGTATGGACCTCGTAGGCGAAGTCGAGCGGGGTCGCGCCCGCGGCCAGCGACTTGACCTCGCCCTTCGGCGTGAAGACGAACACCTCGTCCTCGAAGAGGTCGACCTTCAAGGTGTCCATGAACTCCTTGGGGTCCGACATCTCCTGCTGCCAGTCGAGCAGGCGGCGCAGCCACTTGAGCTTGCCGTCGCCCTCGTTGGAGGTCGGGTCCTGCTTGTAGATCCAGTGCGCGGCGATGCCGAACTCGGCCATGTCGTGCATCTCGCGCGTGCGGATCTGGATCTCCAGCGGGCGCCCCTCGGGCCCGATCACGGTCGTGTGCAGCGACTGGTACATGTTGAACTTCGGCATCGCGACGAAGTCCTTGAAGCGGCCGGGCAGCGGCTTCCAGAGCGAGTGGATGACGCCGACGGCCCCGTAGCAGTCCTTCACCGAGTCGACGATCACGCGCATGGCCGTGAGGTCGTAGATCTCGTTGAACTCGCGGCCCTTTCTCGTCATCTTCGAGTAAATCGAGTAGAAGTGCTTCGCGCGGCCGTTGATCTCGGCCGCGATCCCGAGCGCGTCGAGCTCGCGCGAGACGAACGCGCCGGCCTCGTTGACGTAGCGCTCGCGCTCGGCGCGCTGCTGGTTGACGAGACCCTTGATCTCGTTGTACTTGCGCGGGTGCAGGGTCGCGAAGGCGAGGTCCTCCAGCTCCCACTTGATCGCGTGGATGCCGAGCCGATGCGCGATCGGCGCGTAGATGTCGAGCGTCTCCTTCGCCTTCTCCAGCTGCTTCTGCTTCGACATCGCCTCGATCGTGCGCATGTTGTGCAGGCGATCGGCGAGCTTGATCAGGATGACCCGGATGTCCGAGGCCATCGCGACCATCATCTTGCGGTAGTTCTCGGCCTGCGCCTCGTCGCGCGAGGAGAACGTCAGGCCGGTCAGCTTCGTGACGCCGTCGACGAGCCCGGCGACCTCCTCGCCGAACTTCTCGCTGACTTCCTCCAGTGACGCGCTCGTGTCCTCGACGGTGTCGTGCAGCAGCGCGGCGACGAGCGTCTCGGTGTCGAGCCGCATGCCGGCGCAGATCTTCGCCACCCCGACCGGGTGGATGATGAACTCCTCACCCGACTTGCGGCGCTGGTCGGCGTGGTGCTCGCAGGCGTAGACGAACGCCCGCTCGACCTGCTCGCGGTCGATCTGCAGCGGGCTCTCGGCGGCGTGCTCCTCGACGATCGCGAAGAGGTCGCCGAGCAGTTCGCGCTCGGACGCGCTCAGGTCCACAGACCCGACCGGATTCGTCACGATCGGGTGATCGGCGCCGTCGACCGGCACGCGTCCGTTGCCGACCTCTCTCTCGGCGTGCACGACGGCCGTCTCGACGCCGCGTCCGTTGCCGGACTGCGTCAGGCGGGTGGTGCGTCCGTTTGTGTCGTTGCCGTCTCGAGCAGGAATCGCTGGCCGTCCTCGTATCGTGCGATGGCGGTCCGGTAGGTCGCTGAGCGCTCGAGCGCGGTGCGCTCGGTCTCCAGGACCGTCAGGGCCTGCAGCTCCCGATCGAGGCTGACGAGCTCAAGCTCCTCGAGAATCGCCACCAGCCGAGCGGCTGCCTGCACCGAACGACCGTGTCCATCCCCGCGCAGCAAGCGCCCGAGCTCCTCGCCGGCCACCCCGCCGCGGTCCCGAAGGGCCCGGTAGAGCGGCACGAGCGCAGCACGGATGCCGTACTCCGACTCATGGATCTGCTGTGCAAATCGTAGCTCAGCGTCGCCCCAAGTCAGATGCGTCCAGGTTTTCGTGTCTTCGGCGCCGCCGGCACGCATGCGCGCATCCTGCCGCCGGCTGGCCGGAGGGTCGAGCGCGACGACGTGGTCGAAGCCGTCGGCGAGGCTCGGATCCAGCTCCAGCGCGGTGTGCGAGCAGAGCGCGAAGCCGCCGACGCGCCCGCTCAGCGCGACCTCGCGCCGCGGCGTGTCGGCGCACAGCGCGAGCACCCTCGCGCCGCCCGCGACCAGCTCGTGCAGCAGCGCGACGCCGCCGTCGCCGCGGCGGTCGGCAAGCGGGCCGTAGTCGCGCGGGGACGGTGCCGGACGCTCGTCGTGCGGCGCGGCCGCCGCCGGACCGGGACGCGTCGCGGTCGCCGGCGGCGTCATGTCGGCGAGCACGCCGCGCCCGCGCGACCGGTCGACGTCGGCGAGCACGGCCGTGAGGAACGCGCCCGGATCGCTCGGCGCCATGCCCAGCAGTTCGATCGACGCCGGGCTCGAGGCGACCGCGTGGCGCAGCAGCAGGCGCGGCTCGACGGCGCCGTTCCACTCGTTGCGCTCCAGCCGGAAGGTCGCGTCGGCAGGGGTCCGCTCGTCGACCGCGAGCCTGCCGTCGCAGCCGAACGCGACGGCGCGGCAGCGCACGCCGCCGGCGGCGACGGTGAAGCGGGCGTGCTTGCCCTCCTGCCCCATCGTGCGCAGGTCGTCGAACTCGGCGGCGGGCACCAGCAGGTTGGGGTTCGGGTTGCCCATCCCGCACGGCTGCAGCTGCTGCAGCTCGTCGGCGAGCGCGAGGCCGAGCGCCTTGCCGTCGACGACGGCGTCGACGCGCTCGACCGGGATCACGTCCTCGGCGGTCAGGTGCGCGGCGGCGTGCGCCTCGAACGCCGCGCGCAGCGCATCGAGGTTGCCGGCGTCGATCGTCACGCCCGCGGCGGCGCGGTGGCCGCCGTAACGCTCCAGCAGCGGCGCGGCGGCGTGCAGCGCGCCGAGCAGGTCGAAACGCGGGATCGAACGGCCGGAGCCCGTGCCGGTGCCGGTGTCCGCGTCAAGCGCGATCAGCAGCGCCGGGCGGTTGGTGCGCTCGACGACTCTGGAGGCGACGATCCCGATCACACCGGGGTGCCAGCCTTCGCCGGCGAGCACGTACGCCGGGCGCTCCCCCAGCTCGCGCAGCTGCTCCTCGGCCTCCCACAGGATCCGCTGCTCGGTCATCCGCCGCTCGCCGTTGGCGGTGTCGAGCTCCTCGGCGATCAGGCGGGCGCGGTCCTCGTCCTCGGTCAGCAGCAGCTCGACGCCTGCGTCGGCGCGGTAGAGCCGCCCGGCCGCGTTGATGCGCGGGGCGAGCCGGAAGCCGACGGCGCTGGCGTCGAGCCCGCTGGGGTCGACTCTGGCGACGCGCATCAACGCGCGCAGGCCGACCTTGCCGGTCGAGGCGAGCGCGCGCAGGCCCTCGCGCACGAGCCGGCGGTTCTCGCCGCGCAGCGGGACGAGGTCGGCGACCGTCGCCAGCGCGACGAGGTCGAGGTCCTCGTCGGCGCGCGCGGGGTCGCCGCCCGCGGCGCTGTGCAGCGCCTGCGCGAGCTTGTAGGCGACGCCGCCGGCGCACAGGTCCGGGCAGGGATAGCCGCTCAGCGACGGATGCACGATCGGTGCGTCCGGCAGACGGCCGTCCGCGCGCGGCTGATGGTGGTCGGTGACGACGACGTCGAGGCCCTGGGCGCGCGCGGCGGCGACCTCCTCGACGGCGGTGATCGCGCAGTCGACGGTGATCAGCAGTCGCGTCCCGCGCGCGGCCAGCCGCTCGACGGTCGTCGCGGCGAGGCCGTAGCCGTCGTCGATCCGGCTCGGCAGGAACCAGTCAGCGTCGGCGCCGAGCTGGCGCAGCGCTCGCAGCAGGATCGCGGTCGAGGCGACGCCGTCGACGTCGTAGTCGCCGTGGACGGTGATGCGCGTGCCGGCGCGGACGTGGCGCAGGATCGTCTCGACGGCGACGTCGATCCCCGCGAAGGCGCTCGGCGCGTGCGTCTCGTCAGCGGCGAGAAACGCGCGCGCGGCCGGTGGATCGTCGTGGCCGCGGCGCACGAGCACCTGCGCGAGCGTGCGGCTGCAGCGCAGCTCCCGTCGCAGCCGCTCGACCGCCGCCGGGTCACACGGCGCCAGCGCGATCCGCCGCTGTGGGCGCGGCGGCGCCGCGACCGAGACCGTGGCCGCAGCCGCGCCGACGGAGGCGGCGAGGTCGGCAGGTGGCGGAATCGTCGCGGACACGAACACTGAGGCTACGGCGAGGGGCCGACGGATAGGGTGCGCCGCGGCCGACGCCGCCGACACGGCCGACCGACGACCGCACGAACTCGGGCGGCGCTCGTCGGTGGACCCGCACGCGCCGCCGCGACCCAGCCGTACGGACACGACCGCGGCTAGCCTGGACTTCGTGATCGACTACCGCCCACTCGCGCCGAACGAGTTCGACGCCTTCTTCGACAACCTCGATCTCGCCTTCCACGAGCGCTCGACGCCGGCGAAGCGCGCGCAGTTGCTGGCGCTGATCCCGCTCGAACGGACTGTCGCCGCGTTCGACGGGCCCCTGCTGGTCGGGACCTCGGCTGCCTTCCCGCAACGGCTGTCGGTGCCGGGGGGCGAGCTGCCATGCGCCGGCGTCACCGTCATCACCGTTCGCCCCACGCACCGCCGTCGCGGGCTGCTGACGCAGATGATGGCCGGCTTGATCGAACAGGCGCGCGCCGCACGCGAGCCGCTCGCGGGCCTGTGGGCGGCCGAGGGGTCGATCTACGAGCGCTTCGGCTACGGCGTCGCGTCACGCCACGCGCACATCGTGCTGCCGGGCGGCAGCAGAGCGCCGCGGCCGTCGCTGGCCGCCGATGTCGCGAAACGCGGCACCGCAGCTGGCGACGCTCGCACGAGCGCCGCACCACGTGACGGCCACCTGACGCTTGACCTGATCGACCCCGACGGAGCCGGTCCGCTGCTCGACCCGATCTGGGATCGGATGCGTGCACGGCGGGCCGGGATCCCGGCGCGCACGCAGCTCTGGTGGAGCGAGCGGATCCTCGCCGACCCCGAGGACGACCGCGACGGAGCGCTGGAGAAGCGGCTCGTCGTCGTGCGCGGCGCGGGACCACCGGGCGGGTCGGGCGCTGCCGGCGCCGATCCGGCGAGCGAGGACACCAGCGAGCCGCTCGGCTACGCGCTCTACCGCGCGAGAGGGATCGAGCCGGACACGACCTTGGAGCTGCTGGAGCTGGTCGCGCCCGACCCGGAGGCCGAGGCGTTGCTGTGGGAGTACCTCTGCAGCGTCGACCTCGTCGGCATGGTCGATGCGCCGATGCGGCCGCTCGACGACGCCGCTCCGTATCGGTTCGCCGACTTCCGCCAGCCGCGCGTCGTGGAGCTGGGCGACGCGCTGTGGCTGCGCCTGGTCGACCTGCCGGCGGCGTTGCAGGGCCGCAGCTGGCGCGGCCCGCTCGACCTGACGCTCGACGTCGCCGACGTGCGGCTGCCCGACAACGCCGGTCGCTGGCGGCTGCAGGCGACGGCCGACGGCGAGGCGCGGTGCGCGCGAACGGACAAGCCGGCGGACCTGGTGCTCGACGCGGCCGCGCTCGGCGCCGCCTACCTCGGCGGCACGCCGATCGCGCAGCTCGCTGACGCCGGCCGCATCGCCGAGCGCACGGACGGCGCGGTCGAAGCGTTCGACACCGCGCTGCGCACCCCGCGCGCTCCCTGGACGCCGGAGTTCTTCTAGAACGACGAAGCGCCCCGATTCGGGGCGCTTCGAACTGCAGAACTGTCGCCGAGATTCAGGCGTCGACCGGGCTGAAGCCGGCCTTTCTCTCGCGCCGAAGGCCCTCGTAGTAGCAGGCCACGAGTGCCAGCACGGCACCGGGAACGCCCTCAGCGGCCGTCAGCACCGACACGTCGTCGTTGCCGGGGATCGTGAAGCCATTGACGATCAGCCCGAAGATGATCGCGCCGAACATCGCGGCCAGGAACGCGCCGACGATGCCACCCCAGTAATGGTCCGGCAGGAAGATGGTGAAGTGCCAGATCGCAAGTCCGATCATGACCCACGTCAACATGCCCATATCAGCGCGGCCTCCCATGGCGGCGACGGCGGGTGGGGCCGGTTCTTCTCGGCTCCTTCAGCATCCCGTCGTTCTCAGCTTCGTCGGGCGCACGCCCGTCGGAATCGGTCGCCGGCGGTGTCGCCGGCGCTGGCGGTGTGGGCGCAGGCGGCGTCGGCGTGGCCGTCGCGCTGCGCGCGCGGCGCGGCGGTGCCGTGACCGCGCTCGGACCCGTCTCGATGTCGAGGTCGCGCTTCATCTGCTCGAACTCGTCCGCCGAGACGCCTCTTTCGGGATCGTCCGGCTGCGTCAGGCGACCGCGTCTGCGGACCTTGCGCTCCGGCTCGACGTCGATCGGGGCACCGGCCGTCGCGATCGCGTATGGCGGCACGATCCCGCCGTTCTCCTCCTTGATGCGGCGACGGCGCGCGACGTAGACCGGCTCGCGCTCCTTCCAGTGCCACAGCACCGGGCCGGCGATGAAGACCGACGAGTACGCGCCGGACAGCACGCCGACGAGCAGGGCGAAGGCGAAGTCGCGCAGCGTCTCGCCGCCGAACAGCATCAGCGCGAGGATCGGCAGGCCGGTGCACAGCGAGGTCGCCAGCGAACGCGTCAGCACCTCGGACATCGAGCGGTTGACGATCTGCGAGAAGGCGGCCCGCGGCATTCGCGGCATGTTTTCTCGGATTCGGTCGAACACGATGATCGTGTCGTAGAGCGAATAGCCCAAGACGGTGAGGAGCGCCGCGACGGTCGACGCTGTCACCTCCCGGCCCGTCAACGCGTAGATGCCGGACACGATCAGGATGTCGTGTGCCACGGCGATCAAGACCGGCACCGCGAATCTCCACTGGAAGCGGAGCGCGATGTAGGCGGAGATCACCAGCAGCGAGGCGATGATCGCGACGATCGCGTTGTTGGCGACCGTCGAGCCGAACGTCGGCCCGACCGACGAGCTGGAGAAGTTCGTCACGCCGCCGAAGTCTCTCGTCAGCGCGTCCTGGACCTGCGTGACCTGGTCCGGCTTCAACTGCTCGGTCGAGATCTGCACGACGTTCGGGCCGAGCTCTCTGTTCGAGACTCTCTGGATCGTCGCGTCGGACGCGCCGACGGCCGCCAGCGTGTCACGCACCTCGTTCTCGGTGAACGGTCTGACGAGGTTCGTCGTGATGCGCGTGCCGGAGGTGAAGTCGATGCCGAAGTTGAGGCCCTTGCCGCCGATCGCGAGCGCGCAGATCAGGAGGATCAGGCCGGACATCGAGAAGAACCAGCGCGACAGGCCCATGAAGTCGGCGGACCATCTGCGGCCCTCGCCGCTGGCGCCGAGCGCTGACGGGCGCGCGAGCACTCTCGTGCGTCCCATCGTCGTCAATATCGCCTGCGTCGCGACGACCGCGGTGAAGAGCGAGACCAGCGTGCCGACGCCGAGCGTGAAGGCGAAGCCCTTGACGCCGGCGGTTGCCAGCATGAAGAGGATGAACGCCACCATCACGGTCACGACGTTGGCGTCGATGATCGCCGTCAGGCCCTTGCGGTAGCCGGTCGAGATCGCGACCGGGATGGATCGCCCGGCTCGCGCCTCCTCTTTCACACGTTCGAAGATCACGATGTTCGCGTCTGCCGCGACGCCGATCGTGAGGATCAAGCCGGCGAGGCCGGGCAGCGTGAGCGTGATCGGGACCAGCTTGATCAGCGCGAAGAAGTAGATGCCGTAGATGACCAGCGCGACCGTCGCGATCAGGCCGAGGATCCGGTAGAAGGCGATCAGGAAGAGCGCGACGAGCGCGAGGCCGACGATGCCGGCGATCAGGCCCTCGTGCAGCGCCTGCTTGCCGAGCGTCGCGGAGACCTGCGACTGCGAGACGAGGTCGAGCCCGATCGGGAGCGCGCCGAGCTTCAGCAGGTTCGCGAGGTCCTGGGCGCTCTGGATCGTGAAGCCGCCCTCGATGATCGCGCCGTTCTCGCCGTCGATGCCGTCAGGCAGGCGGTTCGGGTCGATCGAGGCGACCGAGATCAGCTTGCCGTCGAGCGCGACGGCGAAGTGCTGGGCGACCGCGTCGGGCGTCGTGCCCGGCAGTGCGAGCCCCTGGCCGCGCTGCGAGATCTCGCGCGTGACTCTCTGGAACGCGTCCTTGCCTCTGTTGGTGAATCTGAACTCGACGTCGGGCTGCTGCGACTGGTTGAAGCCCTGGGCAGGGTCCTTGATGTCGGAGCCCGACAGCGCCACGTCGTCTCTGAGGACGTAGAAGCGCGCGGCCGGGTCGCCGGTCTCGATTCTCTCGCCCGCGTCGCTCGTCACCGACTGCAGCACGACCCAGCCCTGCGGCACCTCGACGACCTCGGAGCCGGCCGGCATCGACGTTCTGTCGATCGCCGACAGGAGGTCTCTCTCGGACTTCTCCGGACCAGCCAGATATCTGTGGTCTCTGTCGAAGAGGTAGTACGCCGTGCCGGAGCGGGAGCCCGCTCTCGCGTCCGTGTTCGGTGTCTGTCTCGCCGCCAGCTTCGTCGCGTCGTAGAGCGTCTGCCCGCGCGCGGAGCTGCCGCCGGCCTGGCTGATGCCGACCGCCGTCGTGTCTTGGGCGGAGAGCAGCGGCGCGACGAATCTGCCTTCGGGAGTGAGAACGCTCGTCTCCCAGTCGTAGAAGTACAGCTGGGCCGGCGTGCCGACCTGGTTCTTCGCGCGTTCGATGTCCTGGACGCTCGGGAGGCCGACGGAGATCTGATCGCTGCCTGCGCGCTGGATCTCCGGTTCGGCGACGCCGAGCTGGTCGACGCGGTCGCGAATGATGTCGACAGCGCGATCGATCGCCTCAGGCGTGACCGTCGGGACCTGCGGCGTCGGCTCACCCTGGTAGACGAGCTCGACGCCGCCCTCCAGGTCGAGGCCGAGCTTGGTGTCCTTTGTCGAGATGACGATCGCGGACGCTGCGAGCAGTCCGAGGACGATCAGAAGGATGAGGCCGGTGCGGCGACGTTGGGTCATTTAGTGGGGATGCTACTTGGAGGGAGTGAGCACGAGCAGCAGGCCGCCGTCGTCGTCGTAGGCTGGAAACAAGTCGGCAACAGCTTGCGCGGGAAGGTCGCCCTCCGCGTTGACCGTGACCGGTCTCCCTAGAGCGCGGACGCCCCATTCGAGCACGGTTCCGACGGGGTCGTCACCGCCCGGGAAGTCGAGTCCGAGCACCTCGCGGACAGAACGGCCGATGACCCGCTCGTCGTCGAGCCCGGTCAGTTCGAACGAACCGCGGCCGCAGCCGATCACGCGGCCTTCCCGATCGCAGACGAAGAACGCCGCGTTCGGAGCCGGGTAGTAGTCGTCGAGCAGTTCGAACAGGAAGCCGAATCCACATTTCGCACAGCCCTTCGGGACGCGGCTGAAGCCGGCGGTGCGATCGGTCTCCGACGTGCGGTTGCCGCAGTTCGGGCAGATGAAGAGATGGGCCATCGGACGCCTAGGATACGGAGGTCGGACTGAAGCGCGGGTTGCGAACCGTTCAACGGAACCTAAAGCGCATGTGGCAGGAATCCGAAGTTCAGCGGAGCGGCGCTGATCGCGCGTCGAGAAGCGTCCATCGGCCGGCGTGTCAGAAAAGCTTGACGCCGTCTGCGGGCGGCTCGATCCCCAGGTGCGACCAGGCGCGGCGAGTGGCGACGCGCCCACGCGGAGTGCGCTCGATCAGGCCCCGCTGGAGCAGGTACGGCTCGTACACGTCCTCGACCGTGTCCTGTTCCTCGCCGACGGCGACGGCGAGCGTCGAGAGCCCCACGGGGCCGCCGCCGAACATCTCGCAGATCGCGCGCAGCAGTTCGCGGTCGAGCCGATCCAGGCCCTCGTGGTCGACCTGCAGCAGGTCGAGCGCGTGGGCGGCGATCGATTCGCTCACGATGCCGTCGCCGCGCACCTCCGCGTAGTCGCGCACGCGCTTGAGCAGGCGGTTGGCGACGCGCGGCGTGCCGCGGCTGCGGGCGGCGATCGCGTGCGCGCCGGCCGCCTCGATCTCGATCCCGAGCAGCGCTGCGGAGCGCGTCACGATCTTGCCGAGGTCGTCGGGACCGTAGTGCTCCAGGCGGTGCTGGATCCCGAAGCGGTCGCGCAGCGGAGTCGTCAGCAGGCCGGCGCGGGTGGTCGCGCCGACGAGCGTGAACGGCGGCAGGTCGAGCGTCACGACGCGCGCCCCGGCCCCCTGGCCGACGGTGATCGGCAGCTGGCCGTCCTCCATCGCCGGGTAGAAGGTCTCCTCCAGCGCGCGCGGCAGGCGGTGGATCTCGTCGACGAAGAAGACCGCGCGCGGCTCCAGCGCCGTCAGGAACGCGGCGACGTCGCCCTTGCGCTCCAGCGCGGGCCCGGCGGTCTGTATGAACGGGACGCCCAGCTCCTCGGCGACGATCTGCGCCAGCGAGGTCTTGCCGAGCCCGGGCGGGCCGGCGAGCAGGACGTGGTCGAGCGCGTCGCCGCGCGCGGCGGCCGCCTCGATCGAGACGGCGAGCTGCTCGCGGACCGCCTCCTGGCCGACGAAGTCGTCGAGCCGGCGCGGGCGCAGCGAGCGCTCGACGGCGTCGTCCTCCTCCGGCAGCGCGCCCGGTGTCTGAATCCGCCCGCTCGTCATCGCCGCGACGTCCGCAGCGCGTGCGCGATCAGCTCTTCGGCGGTCTCACCGGGGGCTCTGGCGAGCAGCCTCTCGGCCTCCTCCAGCGAGAAGCCGAGGCCGAGGAGGCCTTCGCGGGCGAGCGCGCGCGGATCGTCGGGGGCGGACACCGAGATCGCGTCGTTCGGCAGCGACACGCCGGCCTTCTCGCGCAGCTCGACGATGATCCGCTCGGCCGTCCGTCTACCGATGCCGGGGACGGCCTGGAATCGTCTGGAGTCGCCGGCGGCGAGCGCTCCGAGCAGCTCGCGCGGAGAGCCGCCGGACAGCACCGCGAGCGCCACCTTCGGCCCGACCGACTGGACGCCCAGCAGCATCAGGAAGAGGTCGCGCTCCTCCTCGGTCGCGAAGCCGTACAGCTGCAGCGCGTCGTCGCGCACGATCAGGTGGCTGTGCAGCGTGACCGGCTTGCCGGCGGCGGGGACCTGCTTCAGCGTCTCGGCCGAGACCGACAGGCGATAGCCGACGCCGTTGGAGTCGACGACGACGTCTCCCCCGCTCGGCGGCGCCGGGCGACGGCCGACGACCTCGCCGCGCACGAGCGCGATCACGCCGTCACCAGTGCAGCCGCCAGCGGCGCCCGATTCGTGTGGCAGATCGCGACCGCGAGCGCGTCGGCGGCGTGGTCGGGGCGCGGCAGCTCGGCCAGCGACAGCAGCCGCTGGACCATCTGCTGCACCTGCAGCTTCTCCGCCCGCCCGCTGCCGCAGACGGCGTTCTTGATCTGCTGCGGCGTGTAGGAGCTGCACGACAGGCCGTGCTGGCCGGCGGCCAGCAGCACGACGCCGCGCGCCTGGCCGACGGCCATCGCCGACCTCGCGTTGGCGCCGAAGTAGAGGTCTTCGATCGCGATCGCGGCCGGTTCGTGCTCCGAGATCAGGTCGCTGACGCGGGCGTGGATCGTCGCGAGCCGCCGCTCCAGCGGCAGGCCCGCGGCGGTCTCGATCACCCCGCCGTCGAGCGCGATCGTGCGACCGCGGCGCAGCGCGACCACGCCGTAGCCCGTGTTCGCCGTGCCGGGGTCGATGCCGAGGACGATCATGTGTTCGTATTCTGCGCGCGGCCTCGGACGCCTCCTCGCGGGAGGCGGCTCCGGCTATCGGCCGATCAGCCAGCGATGCGCTCGAGCACGTCGGCGTCCACGTCGAAGTTCGCGTGCACTTCGCTGACGTCGTCGTTGTCGTCGAGCGCGTCGATCAGTCTCAGCAGCTTGACGGCCGCATCCTCGTCGAGGTTGACGCGCGTCTTCGGACGCTGCGTGACCTCGGCGTTCTGGATCTCGATCGAGGCCTCGTCGAGCGCCTTGCGCACGGCGGACAGGTCGGACGGCTCGGTGAGGATCTCGAAGACCTCGTCGTCCTGCTGGATGTCGAGCGCGCCGGCGTCGATCGCGACCATCAGGTCGTCCTCGCTGTATCTGTCCGCGTCGACGACGACGACGCCCTGTCTGTCGAACAGGTACGCGACGGAGCCCGGCTCGCCGAGGCTGCCGCCGTGCTTGGAGAGCATGTGGCGCACGTCGGCGCCGGTGCGGTTGCGGTTGTCCGACAGCGCCTCGATCAGCAGCGCGACGCCGCCGGGGCCGTAGCCTTCGTAGAGGATCGCC
This sequence comes from Conexibacter sp. CPCC 206217, assembly GCF_030646165.1. Taxonomy (GTDB): domain Bacteria; phylum Actinomycetota; class Thermoleophilia; order Solirubrobacterales; family Solirubrobacteraceae; genus Conexibacter. The sequence goes on from NZ_JAUTDO010000003.1 coordinate 357,181, forward strand.
TGGATCGCGTCCGCGTCGGAGCCCTCGCCGGTGCCCTTGGCGATCGCGCGCTCGATGTTGTCCTTCGGCATCGAGGCGTCCTTCGCCTTCTGCACCGCGTTGGCGAGCGTGGCGTTCAGCTCCGGATCGCCGCCGCCCTCCCGCGCTGCGACCGTGATCGCGCGCGCGAGCTTCGTGAAGGCCGCGCCGCGTCTCGCGTCGACGATCGCCTTCTTGTGCTTGATTCCCGCCCACTTCGAATGTCCGGCCATGGCCGTGATTGTATGTGGCCGACCGACGAAAGTGATCCCCATGCAGCCTCTCCGCCCCTTCCTGCTCGTCCTCTGCGCCGGCGCTCTCGCGCTCGGCGGCTGCGGCGACGGCGGCTCTGACGCCGGATCCGGCGGCTCATCGACCGCCGCCTCCGACGCGTCGCAGCCCAGCACCAGCGCCGACGGCGGCGTCGAGGTGAAGATGGAGGGGATCGCCTACAACCCCGCCACGATCTCCGTCAGACCGGGTCAGCAGATCACCTGGGTCAACGACGACGACGTGCTGCACGACGTCGTCTCGACCGAGGGCGAGAGCATCAGATCGGAGCTGTTCGCGAAGGGCAGAACGTTCTCGTTCACGCCGACCAGAGCCGGCCTGATCCACTACGTCTGCACGATCCACCCGGGGATGGAAGGGAACATCGACGTCAGATGAGCGCGGTCGGATGGTCGCGGTACCACGCGACCGTCCGCTCCAAGCCCTCGTCGAGGCCGACCGCCGGCGCCCAGCCGGTGAGCGCGCTGAGCTTGGAGGGATCGACGTACTGCCGATCGATCTCGCCGTCCGGAGTTCCTCTCCCGCGGATGTCGGGCTTCACGTCGGTTCCGGCGATCGCGCAGATTCGTGCGACCACGTCGCGGACGGCGTGGGGCTCGCCGCCGCCGGCGTTGAACGCCTCGCCGCGACTGCGCTCGGGATCCGCGTCGAGCGCGTCGGCGAGCAGCAGGTAGGCGGCGACCGCGTCCTCGACGTAGAGGAAGTCGCGCTCGGGGGTGCCGTCGGAGCGGATCACGGGCGCGCGGCCGGCGAGCGCCGCGCCGATCGCCTCCGGCACCAGCCGTGAGCGGTTGAGGTCGCCGCCGCCGTAGAGGTTGGCGAAGCGCGTGACGGCGACCGGCAGCCCGTACGTGTGCCAGTAGGAGCGCGCGATCAGGTCGGTCGCGGCCTTGCTGACGTCGTAGGGGAAGCGCGCGTCGAGCGGATGGTCCTCGCGGTAGGGCAGCGTCGCGCTGGCGCCGTAGGCCTTGTCGGAGGCGGCGACGAGGACCCGCCCGGCACCGTGGAGCCGGCACGCCTCCAGCAGCAGCCAGGTCCCGCGCACGTTCGTCTCGAACGTCGCCAGCGGCGAGCGGTTCGCGGTCCCGACGATCGTCTGGGCGGCGAGGTGGAAGACCGTGTCGACCTCGTACTCGCCCAGCGCGCGGGCGACCAGGCCGGGATCGGTGAGGTCGCCGTGGACGACGTCGACGCGCTGCTCCAGATCGCCCAGCAGCAGCGTGCTGCGCGGCGTGCGGTCGCGCTGCAGCAGCACGACGCGGTCGCCGCGCGCGACCAGCGCACGCACGAGCCAGGCGCCGAGCAGCCCGTAGCCGCCGGTGACGAAGACCGAGCGCGTCATGCCCGGACCCCAGCGCGGACCCATGGGGGATTTCCGCTCGCCCACAGGTCGTTCAACAGGATCGCGTCCTTGTACGTGTCCATGCAGTCCCAGAACCCCTCGTGTCTGAACGCGCGCAGGCGGCCGTCCGCCGCGAGCGCCTGCAGCGGCTCGCGTTCCAAAACGCTGTCGTCCCTCAGACATTCGGCCAGCGAGGGTTCGCAGCAGAAGAAGCCGCCGTTGACCCAGTGCTCGGTGCGCGGCTTCTCGCGGAAGCCCCGCACGCGCCCGTCGGCGTCCAGTTCGGCGACACCGAACTGCAGCTCCGGGCGGACCACGGTCATCGTCGCGACGGCGCCGTCGGCCGCGTGCGCGGCGTGTGCCGCCACCAGCGCGCGCAGGTCGATGTCGGCGACGCCGTCGGCGTAGGTCGCGCAGAAGGAGGCGCCCGCCGGGACGCCGTCGGACGCCAGCAGCGCGCGCTGCAATCGCCCGCCCGTCGGGGTTTCGAGGCCAGTGTCGAGGCAGGCCACCTCGACGCCCGCGGGCCAGGCGGTGGCGCCGACGAAGCGCTCGATCAGCTCGCCCTTGTAGCCGGTGCAGAGCACGAAGCGGCGGAACCCGTGCGCGAGGTACAGCTCGATCACGTGCCAGACGATCGGCCGCCCGCCGATCTCCACGAGCGGCTTCGGGATCGACTGCGTGTGCTCCTGAAGTCGTGTACCGCGCCCTCCGCAGAGGATCACGACGGTAAGTTCGCCCGGCTCCATGGGGCGGGCATGATGTCAGAGCGCTTCCCCCGCCGCGCACCATAGGATGACCTGCAAATGCGCGAAGTCTCTCCGGACATCTTCAAGGCCTACGACATCCGTGGCCTCTACGAGCAGGACATCGATGGCGACGTGGCCGAGCTGATCGGCCGCGCGTTCGCCCACGTTCTCGCCGATCTCAGCGGGAGAAAGGTGACCTCGCTGACCGTCGCACTCGGGCGCGACATGCGCCTGACCGCCCCCGAGCTGGCCGCCCGCTACCGCGACGGCCTCGTCTCCGAGGGCGTCACCGTGATGAACGCGGGCCAGGTCGGGACCGAGATGCTCTACTGGCTCGTCGGTTCGCGTGACCTCGACGGCGGCCTGATGTGCACCGCCTCGCACAACCCGAAGGCGTACACGGGCGCCAAGCTCGTGCGAAAGGGCGCGTTGGCGCTGTCCGGTGACAGCGGGATCCAGGACATCCGGCGACTGGTCGAGACGGGCATCCCCGACTCGCTCGGCGGCGGCCGCGCGGAGACCGTGAAGATCTACGACGAGTTCCAGCAGGCGGCGCTGCAGTTCATCGACCCGAAGGCGGTCAAGCCGCTGAAGGTCGTCGTAGACGGCGGCAACGGCATGGCCGGCCCGATGGTCGGCCCGCTGCTGGAGCAGCTCGGGCTCGACCTGATCACGTCGTACTGGAGACCGGACGGGAACTTCCCCGACCACGAGCCGAACCCGCTGCTGCCGGAGAACCGCGAGTTCATCATCAGACGCGTGATCGACGAGAGAGCCGACCTCGGGATCGCCTGGGACGGCGACGCCGACCGCTGCTTCTTCATCGACGACACGGGCCGCTTCGTCGACGGCGACTTCCTGACCGCGCTGCTGGCGGAGTCGCTGCTGGCCAGAGCGCCGGGCGCGACCGTCCTCTACGACGTGCGTGCCAGCCGCGCCGTGCGCGACGTCGTGCGCACCCATCACGGCTCGGCGCTGATGAACCGCGTCGGCCACGCGTTCTTCAAGACGCGCATGCGCGAGACGGCCGCGATCTTCGGCGGCGAGGTCTCCGGCCACTACTACTTCCAGGACTTCTACTGCGCCGACTCGGGCACGATCCCGGCGCTGCTGGTGCTGGAACTGCTGTCGAAGACCGGCAAGAGAATGAGCGAGCTGCTGGAGCCGCTGCAGAGCAGATACTTCATCTCCGGCGAGATCAACTCGACCGTCTCCAACGCGGACTCGATCATGAACGCGATCGAGCGCCGCTACTCCGACGGCCGCATCCAGAAGCTCGACGGGCTCTCGGTCGACTACAGAGACTGGCACTTCAACGTGCGCGCGTCGAACACCGAGCCGCTGCTGCGGCTCAACCTCGAGTCGCTCGTGTCGGAGGCGGACATGGAACGCCGCCGCGACGAGGTGCTCGGACTGATTCGCGGTTGAGCGGCGCCATGGCCGACGGCGAAGATCAGCAGCTGACGCCGGAGCAGGCGCGCGCCGAGGCGGTGCGCGCCGGCATCCACGAGCTGCCGATCCCGACGCCGTTCGCGGTCGGGCGGGTCAACTGCTACCTGATCGAGGACGACCCGCTCACGCTCGTCGACGTCGGCCCGAACTCCGGCAAGGCGCTTGACGAGCTGGAGCAGGCGCTGGCGCAGCGCGGCCACCGCGTCGAGGATCTCGAGCTGATCGTGCTGACGCACCAGCACCTCGACCACATCGGGCTCGTCGACGTGCTCGTGCGCCGCTCCGGCGCCGACGTCGCCGCGCTGGACCGGCTGGCCGGCTACCTCGCCGACTATCGCGGTGCCGCCGAGTTGGACGACGAGTTCGCCGTCGCGCTGATGAACCGCCACGGGATCCCCGCCGACGTCGTGCAGGCGCTGCGGGCCGTGTCCGCGGCCTTCCGCGGCTGGGGCAGCGCCGTGACGGTGACGCGGCCGCTCGCCGACGGCTCGGCGCTGAGACTGCGCGACCGCACGCTGCAGGTGCAGCACCGCCCCGGCCACAGCCCGTCGGACACGCTCTTCTGGGACGCCGAGCGCGCGCTGCTGCTCGGCGGCGACCACCTGATCAAGCGGATCTCCTCCAACCCGCTCGTCTCGCGCCCGCTGCCGCTGCCCGGCGAGCAGCCGAGCCTGGAGCGGCCCGAGGCGCTGCGCGACTACATGGCGTCGCTGGAGCGCACGCGGGCGCTGCCGGCGCGGATCGTGCTCGCCGGTCACGGCGACCCGGTCACCGAGCACGTCGCGCTGATCGACGAGCGCGCCGCGATGACGACCCGCCGCGAGCGCAAGATCCTCGGCCTGCTGCAGGAGCGGCCGCTGACCGCGTACGAGATCGCGCAGCGGATGTGGGGCAACGTCGCGGTGACGCAGGCGTTCCTGACGCTCTCCGAGGTGCTCGGTCATCTCGACCTGCTGCGCCACGCCGGCAGCGTGCACGAGCTCGAGTCCGACGGCGTCGTGCGCTTCGAGGCGTCCGGAAGCTCCCAAACCGGCGCACGCACCACCGCCCCGCTGTAGCGTCAACCACGTGATCGCGGACTCCCCCGACGCGATGCACGGCGTGCTCGCCTGCGCCTGGTGCGAGCGGCCGCTGCATGTCGCCGTTGCCACGCCGAGCACGGTCCGGCGCTGCCCGGACTGCGGCTCGCGGACGGACGCCTGGCCCGCGCCCGAGGAGCTTGCGACGCTGCTCTCCCCCGCCTGCGGCGACGCCTCCACGACGCGTCGCTGCACGGTCGCGGAGCAGCTGCGCCGGCGCGCGCGGCGGCGGATGGCGCACCGCGTCGCGCGGATGGCGCCGCCCGGCCCCGTGCTCGACGTCGGCAGCGGCGACGGCACGCTGCTCGACGCGCTGCGCGAGTCCGGCCGCGTCGCGACGGGGATCGGTCGCACCTCGACGCGCACCGACGTCGACGACGTCGACATCACCGAGCTCGGCGGCCGCTACGCCGCGATCGTCTTCTGGCAGTCGCTCGGCCGCGTGCCGGCCCCGCGCGCCGCCCTGGAGCACGCCGCCGCGCTGCTGAAGCCCGAGGGCCTCTTGACCGTCGCCCAGCCCGCGGCCGGGTTGCCGACCCTGACGGAGCGGCTGCGCGGCATGAGCGGCTCCGAGGCCACGCGTGCGCAGCGCGTGCGGATCCCGCAGCGGGCGCTGGTCGAGCGGCTGAACGCGCTCGGCCTCGAAGTGCTGCACGCCGACCGTGCCGGTGGCGCCGGCGGCTGGACCGCGACGCTGTTGGGCGGCGTCGTGTCGGTCGAGGCGCGGCGTTAGCGCGACGCGCGCGGCCTGCGCGGCCGCGCACGCGCCACAGCCGGCGCGACGACCGTTGGCGGTCGCTCGCGCGGCGCGGCTACGACGGCCCGCAGGCCGCTTCGACGATCTCGACCGCGGCGGCCGCGCTGTCGACCAGCACGAACCGCTCCATGTCCTCCGGCGAGATCTTGCCGCTGGCGAGCACGCGGTCGCGCAGCCAGTCGATCAGCGGCGCCCAGAAATCCGCGCCGACGAGCACGACCGGGAAGCTGCGGATCTTGCGCGTCTGGATCAGCGTCAGCGCCTCGAACAGCTCGTCGAGCGTGCCGAACCCGCCGGGCAGGACGACGAACGCGCGGGAGTAGCGCACGAACATCACCTTGCGCGTGAAGAAGTAGTGGAAGTTGAGCGGCAGGTCGAGGTGCGGGTTCTGCCCGGTCTCGAACGGCAGGTCGATCGTCAGCCCGATCGACATCGCACCGCCTTCTTGTGCACCGCGGTTGGCCGCCTCCATCGCACCGGGTCCGCCGCCCGTGATGACGGCGAAGCCGACCTCGCCGAGGCGCCGGCCCAGCTCGCGCGCGAGCGCGTACTCGGGATCGTCCTCCGGCGTGCGGGCCGAGCCGAAGACCGCGACCCCGTCGTGTATGTCGGAGAGCGCGGCGAAGCCCATCTCCAGCTCGCGCCGCATCCGCTCGACGCGCGAGGGATCGGTCGCGGCCTCGAGCTGCTGGTCGAGCAGGTCCTGGTCGGGCGTCCAGTCGTGCGGGCGCTGCCTGCGGCGGTCCTTCACGACTCCCACGCGTGGGCGCGGTACTCGACCCGGCGCGCGTCTGCCCCCATCAGCAGCTGCGGGTCGCCGCACATCTCGACGAGCCGCGAGAAGTTGCGCATCGTGATGTGTCTCGCCAGCCACGACGGGTCGAACTTGTCCGACCCCTCCTCGGCGTCGCCGGTCAGGTCGCACGTGAAGACGATCGACTTCTCGTTCTCGTAGCGCCCGTTGATGATGTTGTAGAGCTGCTCCAGCACCCAGTCGGTCGGCCGCGCGACGGCGAGGTCCTCGATGTGCAGCAGCTCGACGTTCGTGAGCCGGTCGATCAGGTCCAGTGTGCTGCCGGACTCGTCGTCGCCGTACGTGCGGCGGATCTCGTCGAGCAGGCGCGGACCGGTGTAGATCGCGGTCGAGCGCCCGGCGGCCAGCGCGTGCTGGGAGATCAGGTAGGCGAGGTGGCTCTTGCCGGTGCCGGGGCTGCCGAGGAACCACATCCCCTCGCCTCTGTCGAGCATCTCGCCGACGCGGTCGCAGTAGCGTCTGACCGCGCGCACGACGTCCGGCGCGGTGCGCGCGATCGACGGGATCGGCTCGCGCTCGAAGCCGACGTTGCGGAAGCGCTTGGGCACCTCGCGCGAGAGCCGTCTCGCGCGCCGGCGCTGCAGCTGCTCAGGCCAGCAGCGGCAGCGGTAGGTCTCGTTGGCCGCGTCGTCGACGATCATGCCGCTGCCGTCGCAGAGGTCGTACGCGCACGGCTTCAGGGGTTTTGCGGCGGCGCTGCTCGCGCCGTGGGCAGGTTCGAACGCCACCCGCCCAGTGTAGGGCGACGCGCGGCGCGGAGGACGCCCCAAAGGCCTCCGCGCCGCCGCCCTTCCCCCGGGCACGGCCGCCCCCACGACCGTTACTGCAACTCTGCGCTCGGAGCCTGGAAGCTCGTCAGGAAGACGCGTGCCAGTTGCGGGTCGCCGCTGATCCGCAGGCCCGCGCTGGTCTGGTCGGGCCCGAACGCGCGCGCCCAGCCGCCCGGGGTCGCCTTGATGACGGCGTCCGCATGTCGCGCGGGTCTGTGCGAGACGGCGGCCTCGCCCGCGTTGAGCGCGAGCGTGTAGAGGTCGAGCGCGACCTCTAGCTCGTCCTCGACGATCAGCTCGACCTCCCCGTCGACGCCGTCGGGCGCGTCGACGACGCAGCCGGCGAGTCGGAACAGGGCCGTCACGTCGACCCACTCGTCCGGGCTCGGCGGCGTCCAGGCCCACCGCAGCGCCCAGCGCACGACGGGCGCCAGGATCGCGAGCAGGTCGCGGCCGGCGTCGGTCAGGTCGAACTCGACGCGCGGCGGGACCTCGGCGAAGCGCTCGCGCGTGATCAACTCCTCCGCGGCCATTCTGTTGAGGCGCTGCTCCAGCGCCCCGGTCGACAGGCCCGGAAACGCGCGCTGGAGCTCGGACAGGCGCTTCGGCCCGAATGCGAGCTCGCGCACGATCAACAACATCCAACGGTCACCGATCACGCCCAGGGCGCGGGCGTCGGGCGACCACTGTCGACGACGTCTGATGCCCGACAGATCGCATGGCTGCACGGCTGATCCCCTCTCGTCAGCTGTTCGCGAATGCTGGCCTCGCTGGTCGCGAGCGCGGCGGTTCGAGACGGTCTTCGCAGCTTGCACCCCCAAGCTTGCCGAGACCGGTGGCGAACACCAGCTTCAACTGGAAACTTACATGACTATTTTCGCGATGTCCAGCCGGTGCGGGGAACCCCGTACAGGCGAAAATCGCGATCAGCACGGCGTGCAACGGTGCCCCGGCCGGGTGTTTGCTCAAGAACTCCTGTTCAATCAAGCGTGCGTCGACCGGAATCGATTGGCTATTGTAAACGTGCTCGTATTCCGGGCTCTGATCGATGATGAACGGGAACGCCGAAACCGCGAACGGCGACGGCGAGCGGTCGCCGCGCCAAGCCATCCCTCTCTCGCAGCGGGAGCGGCTGCTCGTCGGCATGGCGAAGACCGTCTCGGCGCAGGGCTACGCGGCCACGTCCGTCGCCGACGTGCTGCGCGAGGCGCGCATCTCGCGGCGCACGTTCTACGAGAGATTCGCGGACAAGGAGGACTGCTTCCTCGCCGCCTACGACGCGATCGTCGCGCGCTGCGACGCGCACGTCGTCGGGGCCTTTCACGCCGCCGACAGCTGGCGCGAGGGGATCGAGGACGGGCTGGCGGCGCTGCTGCGCGTGCTCGCGCGCGAGCCCGAGTTCGCCCGCTTGGCCGTCGTCGAGGTGCTGGCGGCGGGGCCGCGCGGGCTGACGCGCCGCGACACGACGATGCAGCGCTTCGCGACGTTCGTGCAGGTCGCGCGCGCACAGGCGCCCGACGCGCCCGCGCCGCCCTCTGAGCTGGTCGCGCAGGCGATCGTCGGCGGCATCTACGAGCTGCTCTACTCGCACATCGTCAGAGGCGAGGCCGAGCGCCTGCCCCAGCTCAGCGACGAGATGCTGCACTTCGCCTTCATGCTGCTGGGCACGCCGCGCCACCAGCTCTGAGGCGCGACGGAGAGCGCCGCTGCGCCAGGTCCGGATCACGCCAACGTTGTGTTAGCTTGCACCCTCTGCACGTGCATCGGGTCAGGTGAAAGAACAAGGATGGACTGGACACCGGCCCAGCTCCCCAGCGGGCGTCATGGACTGCCACGGGAGTACGTGGTCAACTCACAGCGGTCGCGCCTGCTCGGCGCGGCGGTGCTGATCGCGGGCGCAGAGGGCTACGCCGGCATGACCGTCAGCGCGGTGATCGGCAAGGCCGGCGTCTCGCGCAAGACCTTCTACGAGTTCTTCCAGGACCGTGAGGACATCTTCCTCGCGGCCTTCGACCAGCTCCTGGAACAGGCGCTCGCGGGCGCCCGCGCCGCCTACGACGAGGGCGGCACGTGGCCCGAGCGGCTGCAGCGGGTGCTGGCCGACGGCCTCGCCGCGCTCGCCGCGCACCCGCACGAGACGAGACTCGGCTTCGTCGAGGTGCTCGCCGCGGGCCCGCGGGCGCTGCAGCGCCGCGACGCGGCGATGCAGGCGTTCATGCAGTTCCTCTCCCCCGGCTACGAGGCGGCGCCGGACGGCGTGCCGATACCGCCGCTGATGCCGGAGGCGATCGTCGGCGCGGTCTACGAGATCGTCTACGCGCGCGTGCTGCAGGAGCGCACGGCCGAGCTGCCGCAGTTGCTGGGGCAGCTGATGTTCTGCACGCTGGCGCCGTTCATCGGCCCTGTCGCGGCCGTCGAGCAGGCGGAGGCCGCTGGCACGAGGTAGCGAAGGTCCGCGCACTGGACATCTGGAGCGCGCGCGGTCAGGATTCATACAAGGGGCGGCGAAGCAGCACAGGGGAAGGTCATGTCGACGGCGCAGTTGACGGCAGCAGACGGGGCGTTGGACAGCGGTGACGTCGCCGCGACATTCGGCAGGGCGTTGCGCGACCGCGCCCGTGGAAGGGCCGTCGGCGCGTGCGCGGCGTGGGCAGAGCTGGAACGGGCGGCGCGCGCCTCCGGCGAGGAGCACCTCGCGATCCAGGCGGCGGCCGAGCGCTCGCTGACGTTGACGTGGATGGGCGCGCTGTCGGGCGCCGGCATCCTCTGCGAGCAGCTGCTGGAGGAGCTGGCGCAGCTGGAGCACGAGCACGAGCCCGGAGCGTTCGCGCCCCCGCCGCTGGCGCTGCGCACGATCCACGGCTGGGGCGGCGCCTGGTTCTCCGTCAGCGGCTTGCACCGGCTGCGGGCCGAGCAGCTGCGCCGGGCGGGCGACTACGCCGGCGCGCTGGAGGAGCTGGACGAGGCGAGCCGCCGCGCGGACCAGCGCCCGGCGCATGCGCTGCCGCTGTGGGGGCGCGTGATCCTGTCGGAGTCGCTGCGGCTGGCGGGCGACTGCGAGGGCGCCTACGAGGTCGCGCAGCTGGCGGCGCAGCGGGCGCGCGGACGCGCCGAGCACCCGTGGGTCGGCGTGACCGCCAACCGCGCGGCCGCGCGGGCGCTGCTGGCGCTCGGCGACAGCGACGCGGCGCTCGTGCGCTTCCAGGCGATGGCCGAGCATCCGGACCATCACCACGCCGACGGCGGCATCGCCTGCGACCTCGGCATTGGCGAGGCGCTGCGGCGCCAGTCGAAGCTGGCGCGTGCGCAGGAGCACCTGGAACGCGCCAGCGCGGTCGCGCTGCGGCACGGGCACGTCGTCGGCTGGATCCACGCGCAGCTGAGCCTCGCCGAGCTGGCGCGCGAGCGCGGCGACGACGCGCGCGAGATCGCGGCGCGCCTGGACGAGGTGCGCCACCGGCTGCTGCTGGCGGAGCATCCCTGGCTGCGGCTGCGGACGTTCGCGCTCGCGGCGCTGAGCGCGGAGGGCGCGCTCGCGGAGCGGCTGCTCGACCTCGCGGAGGAGGAGTTGCCGCGCTTTCACCGCCGCAGCTGCGACCTGGAGCTGGAGCGCGACCTCGTTGAACGTTGCCGCGTCGCGGTCGATGACAGGGACACGATGCCCCCGATCCCGCTCGACTTCCTGTGAGTGGCCACGCGCCAAACGGACCCCGTCGGGCTGTGCATGTGGTTTCGGAAACGGGTACACATAGATCATGGCAACGGCGCTGAAGCTGACCCTCGTTCTCTTGTTGATCGGGTCGCTGCTGGTCGCCTACCTGGCTCCGCCGCCCGCGAGACAGGTGGACATGCGCGTGCGCGGGCTGCTCGTCGGGCTCGGACTGCTCTGCTATGGCGTCGCGGCGATGGCGCTCACGACCGGCTCGGTCCTGGCCGGCGTGTTGTCGCTGATGGTCGCCAGCGAGCTGGTCTGCGCGGCCGGCTGGCTCGGCCGCGGCGACTCGCCGGGGACCGACGAGGACGAAGGCGGTGGCGGTGGCGGAGGCGGAGGCCGCGGCCCCAAGCCTCCCCCGCTCGACTGGGACTGGGACGCGTTCGAGCAGTCGTTCCGGCGCTACGCGCGCGAGCGCGACCGCCAGCCGATCTGACTCCGTGGTCGCGCGGCGGCCGCGCGGGCGCCGTCTGCGCGCGCCGGCTAACCCGCCCGCGCGGCTGACGCGCTCGCGATCAGCCCCAGGAAGCGCTCGTGCAGCCGCGGTTCGCCGCCCAGCTCGGGGTGGAACGAGATCGCCAGCAGATTGCCCTGCTGGACCGCGATCGGATGGCCGTCGACCGCCGCCAGCACCTCGACGTCGTCGCCGTGCTCGGCGACCCACGGCGCGCGGATGAAGACGGCGCGCACCGGCGGGCCGTCGATTCCCTCGATCCGCAGGTCCTCCTCGAACGAATGGACCTGACGGCCGAACGCGTTGCGCGTCGCCAGCACGTCCATGATCCCGAGGTGGTCGCGGTCGAGCATGATCAGCCCGGCGCAGGTGCCGAAGACCGGGTGGCCGGCGCGCGCGTAGGCGCGCAGCGGCTCGCCGAGCCCCTCGCGCTCGATGCCGAGCGTCATCGTCGTCGACTCGCCGCCGGGGATCACGAGGCCGTCGAGCCCGTGGAGGTCCGCGGGCACGCGGACCTCGCGCACCTCGGCGCCCAGCTCCCGCAGCATCTTCCCGTGCGCGGCGAAGTCGCCTTGCAGCGCAAGGACGCCGACCAGGGCGCTCATCCGCGCGCTACCAGCCGCGCTGCGAGAGGAGCTGCTCGGTCTCCAGCTTCGACGTCTCGAGGCTGAACATCGCCTGGCCGAGGCCGGTCGAGGCGGCCGCGACGCGCTCGGCGTCGGCGAAGTGCGTCGTCGCCTCGACGATCGCGCGGGCGCGGTGCTCGGGGTTCTCGGACTTGAAGATGCCCGAGCCGACGAACGTGCCCTCGGCGCCGAGCTGCATCATCAGCGAGGCGTCGGCCGGCGTCGCGATCCCGCCGGCACAGAACAGCACGACCGGCAGCTTGCCGTCCGCGGCGACCTTGCGCACGAGGTCCAGCGGCGACTGCAGATCCTTCGCGGCGGTCGCCAGCTCGGCGTCGTCGAGACCCTGCAGGCGCTTGATCTCGCCCTTGATCTTGCGCATGTGACGGACGGCCTCGACGATGTCGCCGGTGCCGGCCTCGCCCTTGGAGCGGATCATCGCCGCGCCCTCGCCGATCCGCCGCAGCGCCTCGCCGAGGTTCGTCGCGCCGCAGACGAACGGGACCTTGAAGCTCCACTTGTCGATGTGATGCGCCTCGTCGGCGGGCGTCAGCACCTCGGACTCGTCGATGTAGTCGACCTCGAGCGCCTCGAGCACCTGCGCCTCGGCGAAGTGGCCGATCCGCGCCTTCGCCATCACGGGGATCGTGACGGCCTCCTGGATGCCCTTGATCATCTCGGGATCGGACATGCGCGCGACGCCGCCGTCGCGGCGGATGTCGGACGGCACGCGCTCGAGCGCCATGACGGCGACGGCTCCCGCCGCCTCGGCGACTCTCGCCTGCTCGGGGGTGACCACGTCCATGATCACGCCGCCCTTGAGCATCTCGGCAAGACCGGCCTTGACAGTGAAAGTTGCTTCGTCGCGCATTGGTCGGAATATAGCTGTGACACGGCTGTGAACGCGGCCTGGCGGCGTCCAACGCTGCTGAGCGGGACGCACCGCGATGGAGCATCGCGGCGGCGCCGAGCGCTGACGGGGCGCCCGGCGGGTCCTACTTCAGGCGGTAGGCCTTGATGCGCATGTCGTACTGCTGCGCGTCGCGCGAGTAGACGCCGTACGCGAGCGCCTGGATCAACGACAGCAGCGCCGTGTGCGAGCGCACGTAGGCGGGGCTGTTGGAGGAGTAGTACAGGCGGATGCGCGCGAGCCGGGCGACCTCGGAGAGGGTCGCGTCGGTGATCGCGATCGTCGGCGATCTGCGGTGGCGCGCGAGCTTCATCGTGCGCGCGATCAGCGGATGCGGGCGACCGGCCGAGAGGCCGATCACGAGCGTCGTCTCGTCGATCCGCGAGAGCCGGCCGAGCGCCTCCTGCGAGGGACTCGCGACGACCTCCGCGCGGATGTCGAGCAGCGACAGCAGGTGGCGCAGGTAGCTGGCGAAGAAGGCCATCTGGTCGGTGCCGGCGATCAGCACCTTGCCGGCCGTCGCGATCGCCTCGATCGCCGCCTCGACCTCGCTGCGCGACAGCTTGCGAGCGGTCTCCTCGACGTTGACGTGGTCGGTCGCGAGGGCCGTCTCGTACTCGGTCTGGTCGAGCGAGAAGAGCGGTGTCGCAGCGACCGCATCGGGCGTTGCCGCGGCGCCTCCCGCCGGCCGCCGCCGGTATTCGTCGCGCGCCGCCTGCTGCAGCTCCGGGAAGCCCTCGAAGCCGAGCGCCTGCGAGAAGCGCACGACCGTGCTCGAGGACGTCGAAGCGCGGCGGGCGAGCTCCTCGGCCGTCTGGAAGGCGGCCTCGTCGAGGTGGTCGACGATGTACTGCGCGACGTCCTTCTGGGAGCGCGAGAACTCGTCGAAGCGGGCGGTGATGTAGTCGGACAGCGCCTGGTGGCCGTGCGGCGGCGGCGGCGCAGTGGGAGTCGTGGCGGTGGCTCGCTTCATAGGCAGCGAAGGTTTCGACGCGACCGCGGCCGCTCCTGCACGATGCGCTTGCGGATCGTCGTCGCGCAGGCGCCGAGCGCCCGTCTCAACCTCTAGTCTCCGGGCGCGATGCAGACGATCCCCACCAACCTCTCGGGCCTGCGGCTGCTGGAGCCGCGCGTCTTCGGAGACCACCGCGGCTTCTTCGCCGAGACGTACCGCGCCGACACCTGGACGGAGGCCGGCGTCGATGTCGAGTTCGTGCAGGACAACCACTCGCGCTCGCACCGCGGGACGCTGCGCGGGATGCACTTCCAGACCGCCCCCGGGCAGGCGAAGCTCGTGCGCTGCGCGCGCGGCGCGATCGTCGACGTCGTCGTCGACCTGCGCAGAACGTCGCCGACGTTCGGGCAGTGGGAGGCGTTCGAGCTGAACGACGAGACGATGCGCCAGCTGTTCGTGCCGGTCGGCTTCGCGCACGGCTTCTGCGTGACCAGCGAGGTCGCCGACGTCGCCTACAAGTGCTCCAGCTACTACGACGGCGCGACCGAGGCCGGGATCGCCTACGACGACCCGGAGGTCGGGATCGTCTGGCCGCAGGACGTCGAGCCGATCGTCTCCGAGCGCGACGCGGACGCGCCGCGGCTCTCAGACGTCGCTGCGACGCTGCCCTTCTGAGCGAAGGGCAGCGAGGGGGTCCTCAGGGGCCCCGGTACGGACTCGGGGGCGGTCAGCCCTCGAGCGAGCCGTTGCGCAGCTCTGCGTTCTCGGCGCGCTCGCCCGCGACGCCCGCGACGGCGTAGGCGATCAGGACGTTCGCGACGACGCCGATCCCGAGGAACGTGATCAGCAGGCAGATCGTGAAGCTGGCGGCTGTGGACAACCCGAACGTAAGCACGTGCAGGAGCTTATCTCAGGATTCGGCGCGCGTGCGCCGCGGCGGACGCCAGCCGGTTGCCGGCGAGGCCGCGGGAGCGATCGGGTACCTTTGGCGCATGGAGTCCTCGCCCGGGCACGTCTGCCCAAGCTGCTCGGCGGCCGCCGACGAGAACCAGCACTGGTGCCTGGAGTGCGGCGCCGAACTGCCGCACAAGCGACGTTCGACGATCCGGCCCGTCGTCGGCATCGCGACGACGCTGACGGTGCTCGTCGGCGCGGCCTCCGCGGCCGGCTTCACGCTGCTGCAGGACGGCACGCAGCCGCCACCACCCGCCGCGACGATCGCGCAGCAGCCGCCGCCGGTGACGACGCCGCCGGTCGACACGACCGCGACCGCCCCGCCGGCCGACACGACGCTTCCCGACACCTCCGCGGACACCCCGCTGCCGAGAACCGGTGGCGGTAGCGGTGGCGGTGGCAGCTCCAGCGGCGGCGGCAGCAGCTCCTCGGGCGGCGGCACCAGCAGCCCGGGGACCTCCACCCCGCCCCCGGCCGACGTGCCGGACCTGTCCGACGACGTCGACACCTCGACGCCCAATCCGCCGCCGCCCGACGACGACGCGGGCGACGTGGACGGCGGTGACGGCAGCGTCGAGGACGAGAACTCCGGCGACGGCGCGAGAACCGAGAGAAGAACGGCGCCGCCGAAGCTCGTCGACACGAACATCGCGCTCGGCGCGGTGGCGGTGCCCTACGCCCCGTACGCGACCGGCGACGAGGATCTCGGCGACGCGGGCGCGGCTGTCGACGGCAACAAGTCGACGGCCTGGCAGACGCCGCCGTTCGACGATCCCACGGCCCACCCGCAGCTCGGCATCTACGTCGACTTGGCGACGGCCGAGAGACTGACGAAGCTCGTGCTGACGACGCCGACGCCCGGGATGTCGTTCGAGGCCTACACCGCGACGAGCGGGCCGCCGAAGTCGATCACCGCCGCCGGCTGGTCGCACGTGGCGACGAAGGAGAACTCGCCGGGCAAGACGACGATCGAATTGCCCGACGGCTCGAAGGCGCGCTACGTGCTGATCTGGGTCACCGGCCTGCCGCAGGACAGAGATCACGCCGCGATCTCCGAGCTGGAGATCTACTCCAAGCAGCCGCAGTAGGCGGTCGCGCGGGCGCCTCGTCGCCCCCGTCTGCGGGACGCTCGCGACGGTTGTCACTTGAACGTGGGCGTCTTGACTGGGAAGCTGATGTGATTCCGATCCGCGCCGATCTTGAGGAGGTCGCGTCTACCAACCATTCCGCTCGGCGGTATGGCTCATGCGAAGGTGGGGACCTTCGCCGCTGGTCGTGCCGATTGATCGCCGGGCTCGTGCAGGTGTGATGGGGGGCGCAACACAGGAGGAGCAGCATGAGGAAGACGGCACGGGAGTTCGTCACCGGTATCGGTGAGTGCGTCAGTGAGTACGAGACGGTGCTCGAGGGCGCGCGCAAGCTCGCCGCGTTCGGGGTCGATGCACTTCCGGTCTGCGGCGAGGATCGCAGCGTGGTCGGAGTGCTGTCCGAGCGCGACGTGGTGCGGATCGTGGCCGAACGGCGGGATCCCGATTCGATACGGATCGGGCTGCTGGCACATCGCGTCTGGGTCGTCGACGCGAACGCATCGGTCGCCGACGCGTTCACGACGATGGTCGAGGACGATCTCGACAGTGCGCCGGTGACTGACGAGGGTCGGCTGATCGGCATGCTGCGCCGCACCGATCTGCGCGCGCAGGTCGATGCGTGGGCAGCCACGGGCACCGTTCCCGCGGTCGCCACGGTCTGAGAAGCGTATGAATCAAATGACGCGGCCGGGGCGGATCCCATCCGCACGCCCCGGCCGCGTCGAGCATGAGGCTGGCACGTAGCCCCACACCGGGTGTTCCCGGGGAGGGAACCCTGCGGGCGTACGGCATGCGCGGCCCCGATCGACCGCCCCGCGTAGCGCCCGCACGAACCCCGCCTGCATCGGGTCGTGCTCCCCATGCACCAAAAACTATAAACGTCTGCGTCTTCTGTTGTCAACGGGCTTCACAGCGGCTACTGTCGCCGCGTGGGACCACAGACAGAGCCACTGCCGCCGTCGGCGCTCTCCGAGTCGCGCAGCTTCACGGTGCGCTCACGCCGCGAGCGGCTGCTGACGGCGATGGCGCAGGTCGTCGCCGAGGACGGCTACGGCGCCGCCTCGGTCAGCAAGGTCGTGACCGCGGCCGGGATCTCGCGCAACAGCTTCTACGAGCACTTCGCCAACAAGGAGGACTGCTTCCTGGCGGCGTATGACGCGACCGTCGAGCAGGTGCTCGCGCGCGTCTCCGTCGCGACCGCGGCGACGAGATCGCGGCGGGCGGCGCTGGAGGCCGGCTTCGCCGCGTTCCTCGGGTTCGCGGCCGAGGAGCCCGAACTGGCATGGCTGTGCGTCGTCGAGGTGCTGGCGGCCGGCCCGCGGGCGCTCGCGCGCCGCGACGAGGCGATGCGCCGCTTCGCGCTGTTCCTCGAAGAGACGCGGGGCCGCGGCGGCCCGGCGGTCGCGCCGGTGCTGACGGAGGTCGTCGTCGGCGGCATCTACGAGGTGATCTACGCGCGGGTCCTCAACCGCCGCACCGCGACGCTGCCGGAGTTGCTGCCGGACGTGATGTACGTCTGGCTGGCGCCGTTCGTGGGTACCACCCGCGCGACGGCCGTGCGCGCTGAAACGGCGCGCCGTCTCGGCTATGACGGCGGGCGCCTGCTGCAAGTCGCACCGGTCCACGGAAGAACGGGCAGGACATAGATGTTTTCAGAGCGTGTCTATGGTCGCGAGGTGGCCGCGGCATCAGATCGATCCCCTCAGCGCCTCCCGCGCGGCCGGCACGGCCTCCCGCGTCGCTTCATCGTGCACAACCAGCGCGAGCGGATGCTGCTCGCCGTCGCCGAGGCCGTCGCCGAGCAGGGCTACGCGACGACGACCGTCGCGGACATCATCGCCCGCGCCCGCCTCTCGCGCCGCACCTTCTACGAGCACTTCACCGACAAGGAGGAGTGCTTCCTCGCCGCCTACGACACCGTCGTCGAACAGATGCTCGCGGGCGTCGGGCACTCCTACGAGCAGGCGGGCAGAGAGTGGACCCACCGCGTCCACGACGGCTTGGAGGCGTTCGTCCACTACCTCGTCGACGAGCCTGCCTTCGCGCGCATGTGCATCGTCGAGGTCGTCGCGGCCGGTCCGGAGGCGCGCGGCCGTCGCGACGCCGCGATGCGCGTCTTCGTCGACTTCCTCGCCCCCGGCCGCGAGCAGGCGCCGAGAGGCGTCGTCGTGCCCGAGCTGGCGGCCGACATAGTCGTCGGCGGGATCTACGAGATCATCTACACGCGCCTGCTGCGCAACTCCGCGGAGGAGCTGATCGATCTCCTCCCCCAGCTGCTCTACTGCGCCCTCGTCCCGTTCGTCGGGCACAGAGGCGCGGAGAGAGCGGTGCGCGAGAACGAGGCGCGCAAGGCGGCGGAAGCATCCGAAGCTTGATGCTGCCGAAACGCGCCAGCTCTGGTAGCGTCGCACGTGGCAAGGCCCAGTAGCTCAGTTGGTTAGAGCAGCGGACTCATAATCCGTTGGTCCGAGGTTCGAGTCCTCGCTGGGCCATTCGACAGAGAGCCCCGCCCAAGCGGGGGCCTCTCGCGCTCTCGGGTGCGTCGGCGACGACCGGGGATTCTCCCCGGATTTCCCCAGCGCCCCGTAGCGCGGTCGTAGCGTCGACCAGCAACCCTCCGTCGGGTCAGGTGTCGCGCCAGCCATGGGCGCTCGAAAGGCCGGGCGTGCCGCCATGCCCGGCGGGACGCCAACGGCTTCTCGTCGGCGGCGGGAGCGCTGCCGTCACCGCTTCGTCGCCTGCGAACGGAGATGGCGCTCGCGCCGGCCTCTGCATCGTGTTCCGACGGTGGCCGGCTACGAGGCGTTCGACGGTGGGCGCTGACACTAGCTTGACGGGCGCTGCAGTTGTCCCGTTTTCTCGGACAGTCTGATCTGCCCCCGGTTTCATGGAGTTCGGGTTCTAGAGTCCTTGGCTGAGAAAGGACTCTCATGTCCCGTAGGTATCCCCCTGACATTCGTCGCCAGGTCATTGAACTCGCGCATGCCGGCACGTGCGTCAAGCAGTTCGCTTCGACGTTCGGGGTGACCGACGCGCGCTCGGGATGGCGATCCGACACCGCAACGGACGGGACGGCCTCGTCATACACTCCGACCGCGGCGTGCAATTCACCTCCTGGGCCTTTAGCAACAACGTTCGCAACGCCGGCCTGGCGCCGTCGATGGGAGCGGTCGGCAGCCCTACGACAACACCATGGTCGAATCGTTCTGGGGCCGCATGTAGGTCGAGCTCTTCAACCGCCGCCGCTGGACCACATCGAGCACTGGCACGACACCCGCCCACGTCACAGCGCCCTCGGCATGCGCACCCCAGCTGAATACGAAACCCTCCACACCACCACCCAAGCAGCCTGACTCCAGAACCCCGACTCCACCAACACGGGGCAGCGCTTCTCGATCAGCCCGGAGATCCCGGTTTGGGCCATCAGCCGCGCCACGCGCTTTCGGCCGACCCGGACGCCGTGCCGCATGCGCAGCTCGGCGTGGATGCGCGGAGCGCCGTAGACGCCGCGGTTGGCGGCATGGATCTCCTTGATCTGCTCGGTCAGCCAGGCGTTGGTCAGCTGCCGGTCTGAGGGCGCGGTCGCCCACGCGTAGTCGGCCGAGCGCGAGACGTCGAGCAGGTCGCAGATGACGGAGATCGGGGTGCGGGCCTTCTCGGCCGAGATCAGCCGGTGGAAGCTCACCGAATCTCGGTCCGCCGCGAAGAAGGCCGCGGCTCGTTTGGTGGGCCTTCCACGCCAACCGTCGCATCGATCTCGACGTGGCATCGCGCGTGTATGACCAGGCGGTCGCGGAGGGACAGCAAGCCGCGACACCGGGAAGCGTCGCTGATCCGGTGGTTGACCGTCGGCGACCATGCTAGGCGCTACCGACGCAGTTGCCCCGCGGCCCAAGGTCACCGCATTCTGCTCTGCGGTGCGAGAAACTCTGCGATGATTGAAGTATCTGACAAGTCGCGCCCGAGCAATCTCCGATCGGAGCCGCGGCAAGCTTGACGGGCTGCGCTGGACCTTCCGAGACTCTTTACGAAGTGATGCATGCATCCATCGCCGAGGGATTCGTGCCTACGAGGTTACGCCGTCATTCTATTCATCGCGCGCCTCGTACTCGGAGCGATCGACGACTTCACCATTCTTGTCACGTGCGATGAGCGCAACGTGTGATGGTTCGATAACCAGCGCAATGGCGACGAACGCGCCGGTCGTGATGTCGAAACGAACCAAGTGCCGCTGCTGCGATGAGACTACCTCCAATTCGGCGACATCCTGCCCGACGAACCCCCCCTGGACGACGTATCCCTCGCCGGTGTCAGTATTCGATGTCCAGCCGACATGACCAAGGAACCCGAACCCGGATCCTTGAGATCGGTACGGGCCAGGATAAGACGGCCATGGATGTGAGTTTTCGTGATCGGCTTCTTCATCCCAGATTCCCCTGACCCGCTGGTGCACGGTGCAGGTCCACTCGTACCGATTGGTGCCGCGTCTTCGAATAGTCGCAACAACGCCGTAGTCGCCTGCTACGTCGCGACCATAGAGTCGCTCGCCTGCAGCAGGGTCGCCAACCGTCGCGCCGAAGCGCGGCGGTGAGAGTGTCAATGCATCGGCGGCAGACTGATACATAGCAGGCGTCACATCCCGAGAAAGGCGTTGGTACGACAGGAATCTCCCATGCCGCCACCATAATCCAATTCCGTTACGCCTGGAGCTATGACTGTTTCGAAGGGTGTGTTGAAGATGTATTTTCCGTCCCATCGCAAGAGCGAATTTGGCTGTGTCATGACTGTCTGGTGTGCGTAATACGGCCGCCAATCAGGCCGGTCGCGCTTGTCATACGAGTTGTCGGTGTGCTTTCTGTTGGAGCCATCTGGCGCCTTCCATCTGAGTTGCAATCTCGTCCAGGCGACGTTCGTACGCCAAGGGCGACGCACCTGGTAGTGCACAAAATACTGATAGAACAGCTGTCCGGCTCTGTTGTAACCGACTTGTTTCAGATGAATATGAAAGTGAGTCTGAAACGTCCCATATTGGCTGAGGAGGGTGATATCGGAGTTCTTAGGACAATAGGGAGATACCCCTCCGGACGCTTGTGCTGGCGGCAGCGGTGAGCCTCTTCCCCAATCCTTCCAGTACCACCCGGGTGGCTGATGGTCTGCCCATTCTGGGGGCTCGGTCCAGCCATCGTCGGTTGACTCGGGGGCGGCGGTGATGACCCGAAGGTTTTGTACCGAGTAGCGATCGAGGTAGTCCCAAGCTTCGACGCGGACCACATCGTCGCCGACGAACTTGCTCCGGTCAGCAACCCACACTTCGTCCCGTCTCACGCAACTTGGCGTGCTGCAAGGCGATGCGGAATACAGATATGTCTGAATTTCAGTACCGTCGAACAACAGGCGCATTCTCTTGACGCCGACGGGTTGGGATGCGCTCAGGAACAGCGTCGGTCTCGCGGGCATCTGACCGTCACCGGCGTGATTGACAAGGTCACCGGAAAGCGTGATCACTGGCGCGCCGACGACACCATCCAGGACAAGAACTCCTGGGTCGGTCGCCGTGATGTCGTTGCCTCGAGGAACAAGATCCAAAAAGCCTTGCGGGACGATCTGCGTTCTTGAAAGGTCGAGGCCGTAGGTCGTCGCGACCTCCACAGAGGCCACAAGAAAGCGCTGCCCCCGACTGACGTAGTACACCCCCGCATCGCCGTCCATGCGAAACAGTCTCGCCGCCGTCGTGATGTCGGCACCTCTCGACAGGGACCCCAACGCTCCGTCAGGCAGCACGTGCACGGTCGCCGGGTTGATTCCGAAATGTTCCAGCGATTGGACCCAGTAGCGAGCGCCTCTGCCGATGTAATAGACCGCCGCAGTGCTTCTTTCGCGGATCAGGCTGTTGTAGCTGTCGGCGAGAATCTTGTTCTTGTCCGCTTGGCGCAGCAAGTTCCAGATCTCGTCGTAGTTCGGCTTGGTCCACAAGTCGTTGCGCAGCGTGTCGAAGTCTGATTGCTCGTCGAGGTTGCCGTACATCCAGGCGGCCTTGTAGAAGGTGACGTTCCAGTTCATTCTCGCGACGAAGCCGGCGGCGTCGTGCACGTCGACGCGCAGTCTTCGAGTTTCGTCGTTGCCCCATCTCAGTGTAGGGTCGAGCGGGTCGATTTCGAACTCGCCGGTGAAGTCGCGTCTCTCGCAGTACACGTCGCAGGTCCGTGATCTACTGCCAAGTCTCGAATCTGCTCCGGTCGTCGTGTCGAGCAAGTCGATTGCTGTGACGCCGCTCCCGTCGTCTCCGGCGACGACGGTCAGTCTTCCTGTCGTGATTCGGTCTTGGTCGCGGCTTTCGTAGAGTCCGCCTGAGATTGCCATGAACGGCGGGTTGTTGTCGATCACGAACTTCCACTCTTGCGTCACCACATGGCCGTTGACGGCCGGGAGCCCCGGCGGGTGGTCAGTGACGACCGTTCTGATCGTGTGAAGGCCGTCTCTGAAGCCAGAGGAGTCGAACCGGAAGCGGGCGTCGGCGCCGTTGGGGCGGTAGGCAGCGTCGGACGGGTAGAGCGAGTACCACCATCCGACACAGGTTCTGGATGGGTCGAGGTAGAGGATGGTCGCGCAGTCGTCCAGGCAGTTCGAGCCGTCCGTTCTGGTGCAGCCTCTGTAGAGCGCGTTGGTGTAGGTGCCGAGCGGTCTTCCGTCGATCGTCGCTGAGATCGACTTCACGCCCTGTCGATCCCAGGCCATGACGGTGAAGTCGAAGATGCCTGTCGCGATGACCGGCGCCGGCGCCCACACGAGATCGTTCCACGTCGTCGGGTTGGAGAGTCTGTGGTAGGTCGAGACCAGCGGCCAGTCATCGACAGGTGTCTCAGCGGGTTCCTCTGGCGCGAGCGCCGCGAGGTCGATCAGCACGTCCTGCGTGTGGCCGTCGGCGAGTTCGAACCGGAGGATCCCGATGTCACCGCTGAGTCTCAGTTCGCAGCCGGAGTCTCTGACTACGACGGTCGCGAGCGTGCAGTTGTCCGACTCGCTTCCGGCCCATTGCAAGTTGCCGTGGACGATCTCGACGCCCTCGATTTCAGCTGTTTGCGCACCGACGTTCTTGATCACGAGGGGGAAGTCGCCTGCTGCGATGTCCGGCTGCAGGAACGGTCTGTCTGCGCGGCTCGGAAGTTCGGGAGGCGTCGGTGGGTACGCGGTCAGTCTGACGTCGACGTCGGTGATCTCGTCGCCATCCCACAGGCGCACCGTCCCGCTATTGCCGATGAGTGCCAGCTCGCATGAGCCACTCTGCGCCGGGAGCGAGTTGCCTGAGCATTTGTCGGCATCCGGCATATCGGCCCAGGCGAGGTCGCCGTCGAGGATTTCGGCTCTGACCAGGTCGGCTCTGTACTCGCCGCGATTCACGATCGTCACACGGCCGGCGCGCCAGGATGCCCAGTCGTCGACCTCGAGTCTCGGGCTGATCGTCCCCTGCGCGATCTCGAGAACGGGTCGCTTCGAGAAGTCCGGATTGCTGGAAGATGCGATCGTAGTCCACCCTCTGGCGCAGAGGATGTCCTCCCCTCCGTACATGCACTCGTAACTTTGTGTCTCGCCCATCGCCTGACTCTGCAGCAGCAGGCTCGCCGGCGCATCCTCGGTGAGCGTCAGCGGTCCCTGCGGATAGCCCTTGCGCACATCGTAGATGTGCTCGTGCCAAGACCAAGCAATTTCGGTAACGTCGAACTCGAAGCTTGCTCTCGCTGCGGGATCATCGACTGTGGCCGTCTTCCAAACATCGTCGTAGCTGTCACCGGCGGTCAGCCGCAGACCGCTGGTCTGGCCGGGCAGCTCGGAGTCCTTGTAGAAGATCGCGCGCGCGCTCGTGACTCTCTTTGTCGGCGAGAGCAACTCGGTTACATCACCGAAGTCGATGCTCGCGCCGGCCTCTTGGTACTCCGATCCCTCTGAGCCGACCCACCCGCCGACCTCATGCAATGGGACGTTCGGGTTGTTGCAGTCCGGTGACGATCTGACGTAGTTCTGCGCCAGGTTTCCTACGAGTACCGCAGTCAGCGACTGCGAACACGACCACCCGGTCGTGCTTGAGTACGGCAGGATCGTGGGGTCGACCGTGACCGGCCAAACGCGCTCGTCGGCCCTCAGCCACTCGCGATCCAGCGCAAATGAAAGCCGATAGTCGCCGCCGTCGAGCCGTCTGAGCGCATACTGGGGCGCGGGCGCAGTCGCTGGAGCGGCCGCTGCATCGACCGCGACCGGCGCCGGGATCACGAATGCGACTCTGGCGCCACGCAGGATCTCGATCTCACCACCTCTAGCGAGTCGCGCGCCCAAACCGTCGGAAAGTCGTACGCGGTATGAGAAGGCGCTCGAAGCAAACCTGTCTGCAAGGATCAGGTCTTCTTTCAAGCCCTCCGGCACGGCACGCATCTTGACGGCAACGCCCGGAAGCGCCTCGTCATAGGTTGCGACTTCGTCTCGCGCCGTCGCCGGGGCGTTCGCGCCCTCAACCCACGTGCGAACTGAGCCGTCGGCCGTCGAGATCGACGCTCCGCCGGCCGCTCCATCACCAAGAGAGGACGGCAGCATCACCTGCGCGGGACCCGCCGAGACCTCGTAGCCTGGCTGCTCGTCCCCGAGGCGCAGCATCAAGTCAAAGTCACGCCACCTTCCGGCGCCGTCCTTCCATCGAACCGGCCCGGTCGCGATCCGCGTCACCTGGCCTCGATCACGGGTCTCCCAAGTCGTCGAGACAGCCGTCCGCTTTGACGTCAGTTCCCGGACCGCATCCCGCGGTCGGGTCGTCGCATCCGCTGCCATCGTTGGCGTTGCCGCCAACGCTGTACCCGCAGCGACAGCAGCAGCCGTCGCCAACACGCGCCATCTCATCTGGCCCCCCGGAGGTCTTACAGAATGTCGAGGCCTGGTCGCCGCGAGCTCGCAAAACTTAAGGCGGATGGCGCAACGCCATGCTCTCCGTATGGCCGAACTTGAACGTCCATCGTTGGCCATCTGGCCAATGGCCAAGTGTCACCGTCCCATCGGCCGCGGACTGAATTGGGTGTTGGCCTCCTCGGAACACGGTGTTCATCAAGATGTTGGGCGAGTCGCTGTTGATCAGCGGCCGCTCGACGGCTATCCCGTCGGAAGAGGACGACAGGGCGGGCGCGCGAGCCCGATTGCGGGACGGCTTTTCTCGGTGTTTTCTCCGGCCGTCGAACGTAACGACATGGAACTGGCCTGACGCACCGCCGGCCTCGGGAGGCGTCTCAGGGCATCCGGCCGGAGACGATGTCGAAGAACGTTCTGCGCGTGACGACGCCCATCACGCGGCGCTCGGCGTCGACGACGGGGACGATCAGGACGCGGTGGTGCAGGAACGTCTCCGCCAGCTCGGCGTCGGAGAAGCCCTCTCTGACGGCGATCGGCTCGCGGTTGGCGAAGTTGCCGACGGGCTGGTCCAGGCAGCCGGAGCGGCGGGCGATCGCGGCGTCGAGCGAGTGCGGCACGAAGCCGGCGTATCTCAGCTCCTTGATGTAGCCGGGGAAGATCGCCTCGATGAACTCGCGCTCGCCGAAGATGCCGAAGAAGTGGCCGTCGTGGTCCTCGACCGGCAGCGCCGGGACTTCCGCCTGCTGCAGCGCCTCGACGGCCTCCCGCATCGGGCGGTCGGAGCGCAGCAGCGCGACGTGGCTCAGGATGCCCATCAGATGTAGCGCAGGTAGAGGTAGATCGTGACGAGGACCATCGACAGCAGCGTGACAGGAACGCCGACCTTGAGGAACTGTACGAAGCCGATCGGCTGACCGGCGCGGGACGCCATCCCGGCCGCCGCGACGTTCGCCGCGGCCGAGATGATCGTCAGGTTGCCGCCGAAGCAGGCGCCGAGCGACAGCGCCCACCAGTAGGCGTTGTCGCCGGAGTCGCCCGCGATCGACTCGACGACGGGGATCATCGTCGCCGTCAGCGGGATGTTGTCGACGATCCCGCCGACGATCGAGGCCGACCACGCGATCGCGAGCAGCTCCGCCGTGCGGTCGCCGTCGGTGATCGCGACGAGCGCGCTCGCCAGCTTGTCGATCGCGCCGGTGTGCTCCAGCGCTCCGACCATCACGAACAGCCCGACGAAGAAGAACAGCGTCGGCCACTCGATCCCGCCGAGCGTCTCCCGCAGCGACTGGCGGCTGAGGGCGAGCATCGCCGTCGCGCCGCACAGCGCCACGGTCGCGGGCTCCAGCCCGAGCGGCTTGTGGACGAAGAACGCGAGGATCGTGATCAGCAGGACCGGCAGCAGCCGTCTCAGCTCGTCCGGCTGCTCGATCGAGCGCGACGCGTCCAGCTCCATCACCTTGTCGCGCGCCGCCGGCTCGATCTGCAGCCTGCGTCTGAAGACGAGGTAGAGCAGGCAGACGACGACGGCTGCGGTGAAGTACGCGATCGGCGCGACGTTGAGGACGAAGTCCATGAACGAGAGGCCGGTCGCGCTCGCGATCATGATGTTCGGCGGGTCGCCGATCAACGTCGCCGTGCCGCCGATGTTGCACGCCATCACCTCGATCAGGATCAGCGGGATCGGGTCTATGTCGAACGCGTCCGCGAGCAGGAACGTGATCGGGACCATCAGCAGGATCGTCGTGAGGTTGTCGAGAAACGCCGACAGCACGGCGGTCGGGATCGCGAGCGCGACGACGAGCAGGAACGGCCGCCCGCGCGAGAGCTGTCCGGCGCGGATCGCGATGTAGGTGTAGAGCCCCGTCGCCTCGGTCAGACGGACGACGATCATCATGCCGGCGAGCAGGCCGAGCGTGTCGAAATGGATCGCCTCCAGCGCCAGCTCCTGGTCGATCGTCTGCGACAGCAGCAGCAGCGCGGCGCCGACGAGCGCGATCTTCGTGCGGTCGAACTTCTCCGCGACGATCAGCGCCAGCGCGCCGGCGAAGATGCCGACCGACACAACCATCAGCGTGGCGCTCGGGAGGCTGTGGGACGGATCGGAGCGGTCGGCACGGGCCCCTGGAGACAGTACGAGCGCCGCGGAGCCGCCGACATGGGTGCGAGCGTGCATCCGGCCGTGCGGCGAACGTGCAGATCCGCCCGCCAGAGGCGTCGCTGCGTCACACTGGTCGGGTGGGCCGCACCTCGCTGCTGCAGCGCATCTTCGCTCTCAACGTCGCGGTCTTCGCACTGGCGGGGCTCGTGCTCGCGCTGACGCCCGCGACCGTCAGCGCCGAGATCGCCCGTCGCGAGGCAGCGGTGCTCGTCGCGGTGCTGCTGACGATCTCGGCGATCGACTTCGTGCTGCTGCGGCGCGCGCTCGCGCCGCTGCGGCGGCTCGCGACGCTGATGGAGACGGTCGAGCCGCTGCACCCGGGCCGGCGCCTGCCGCTCGACGAGTCGCACGAGGAGATCCGGCGCCTGACGATCGCGTTCAACGGGATGCTCGAACGCCTGGAGGACGAGCGTCGCGGCAGCGTCGCACGGTCGCTGACGGCGCAGGAGGCGGAGCGGCTGCGCGTCGCGCAGGAGCTGCACGACGGCATCGGGCAGAGCCTGACGGCGCTGATGCTGCAGATCGACCGCGCCGCGCGTGACGCGCCCGAGCCGCTGCAGAGCGAGCTCGCCGACGCCCGCGAGACGACCCGCACGCTGCTGCGCGAGGTGCGCGACGTCGCGATCCGGCTGCGCCCGGAGGCGCTCGACGACCTCGGGCTGGAGAACGCGCTGGAGGCGCTCTGCCGCCGCATCGACGAGCAGAGCGAGGTCTCCGTGCGACTGTCCGTGGCGCCCGACCTGCCGCCGCTGGCGCCGGAAGCGGAGCTGGTCGTCTTCCGCGTCGCGCAGGAGGCGCTCACGAACACGCTGCGGCACGCCGGCGCCGCCACGGCCGCGCTGACGCTCGAGGGCGGCGGCGACGGCGACGTCACGCTGCTCGCGCGCGACGACGGCGCCGGACTGGGCGACAGCGTCCCCGGCGGCGGGATCCAGGGCATGCACGAGCGCGCGCTGCTGCTCGGCGGCACCTGCCAGCTGCAGACGCTGCCCGACGGCGGGACCGAGGTGCGGCTGCGGCTGCCGATCGCGGAGGTGGCCGCATGACGACGCCGCTGAAGACGCGCATCCTGCTCGCCGACGACCACGCCGTCGTGCGGCACGGACTGAGGCTGGTGCTGGAGGCGGAGCCGGACCTGGAGGTCGTCGCCGAGGCCGGCGACGGCCACGAGGCGGTCGAGTTGGGGCTGCGCGAAGACGTCGACCTCGCGGTGCTCGACGTCACGATGCCGCGGCTGACGGGGATCCAGGTCGCGCGCGAGCTGTCGCGCCGGCGGCCGGAGCTGCGCACGCTGATCCTCTCGATGCACGACAACGAGCGCTACCTGTTCGAGGCGCTGCGGGCAGGCGCGTCGGGCTACGTGCTGAAGTCGGTCGTCGACAGAGACCTCGTCGGGGCCTGCCGCGCGGTGATGCGCAACGAGCCGTTCCTCTACCCCGCGGCCGTGAGCGCGCTGATCCGCGACCACGTCGAGCGCGCGGCGGCCGGCGACGAGGCCGAGCTGGACCCGCTCACGCCGCGCGAGTCGGAGATCGTGAAGCTGATCGCAGAGGGGAACACGAGCCGTGAGATCGCCGCCCTGCTCGTGATCAGCGAGAAGACCGTCGACCGCCATCGCGCGAACATCCTCGAGAAGCTCGGGATGCGCGATCGCGTCGACCTCACCCGCTACGCGATCCGCCGCGGGCTCGTCGAGCCTTAGACCGCCGGCTCGGGGGCGGGCGCGTACGGGTCCGCGGCCTGCCGGCGAACGCCACGACGAGCACGAGCGACCACACGATCAACGTCCACGCCACCCCGGGCGCCCGCTCGGCCAGCGCCAGCGCGACGCCGGCACCGAACACGAGCAGCGCGGTCGCGAGTCCGGCGAGCTGTCGCGCGGAGCGTCCCATCGACCCACCATCGCACCGGGTCCGATGCGGTGGAATGCATCCGAGCGTGTATCCGGCCGGCGGTCGGGCTTGCAGAGGCCGACGGGAGACGCTGCCGTGCGCGGCGGCGGTGGGCGAAACGGTGCCCCGGCGCGTGCGCGGCTATCGTTGCCGCTCTGCGATGCCCGCCGACCGCGAATCGTACAGCCAGGCGGGAGTGCCGTTGCTCGATCGGGTCGAGCGGAGGTCTGCGCACCTCGCCGCGCGGGAGCTGCGCAAGGGGTACGGCGAGGGGATCGTGCTCGACGGGATCTCGCTGACCGTCGGCGCGGGGCAGCGGCTGGCGATCGTCGGCGACAACGGGACGGGCAAGAGCACGCTGCTGCGGCTGCTCGCCGGGACGCTCGAAGCGGACAGCGGCACGGTCGTCTGCACGACCGGGCGGAAGCTGGTCGAGCAGGAGCTGCTCGTCGCCGACGACGCGACTGTCGCGACGGTGCTGGAGGATGCGCTGCGCGGGAGCCGTGAGGCGCTCGCGGAGCTGGATGCGGCGGTGGAGGGGTTGGCTGGAGGACCCGGCGCGGCAGAGCGGTATGCGGCGGCGCTCCAAGCCGCCGAGAACCTCGGCGCCTGGGACGCGCCGCGGCGGCTGGACGACGCGTTGGAGGCGTTCGGATGCGGGTTCGCGGCCGACACGCTGCTGCGTGCGCTCTCCCCCGGGCAGCGCTATCGGCTGCGGCTGGCGTGCGCGCTGCACGATCCGGCCGGAGCGGTCTTGCTGGACGAGCCGAGCAACCATCTCGACGACGACGCGCTCGACCGGCTCGGCGCGCGGCTGCAGGCGCACCCGGGGATCGTCGTGCTCGTCACGCACGACCGCTGGCTGCTCGACGCCGTCGCGACCGCGATGCTCGACCTCGATCCGACCGCCGACGGCAGCGGCGTCCTGTTCGGCGGCACCTACCCCGAGTTCCGCGCGACGCGCGCGGCGACGTGGCGGCGCTGGCGCGAGCATCACCAGCGCGCCGTCGAAGCGGAGAGAAGATTGGCCGAACAGCTCTCCAGCGCGCAGGCGCACGCTCGGGAGCGGTGGCGGCCGGGCAGCGAGGCGGCCGGGCACGGGCGCGCCAGCCGCGCGGGCAACACGGTCGCGGCGCTGCGACGGCGGCTCGACGACGCACGCGCGAGACGCGGTCCCGGTCCGCCCGAGCCGCTGAGGTTCGGGCTGCCGCAGCTGGAGGGCGACGGCGACGAGCCGCTGTTGAAGGCTGATCGGATCCGCTTCCGCGATCGTGCGCTGCTGCCGGCCGGGCCGGGGCTGGAGCTGATGCCCGGCGGCCGCCTGCTGCTGCGCGGCCCCAACGGCGCGGGCAAGTCGACGCTGCTGGCGCTGCTCGCCGGCCGGCTCGAACCCGACGGCGGGACGATCGCGCGACTGGACGGCGTCCGCGTGGGCCTGTTCGCGCAGGAGGACGACCTCGATCCGTCGAGAACGCCGCTGGAGCTGTTGGAGGCGGACCTCGACTCCGATCCCGACGACGACGAGGAGCAGCCCGACGCTCTGCGCGACGCCGCCCGCGCCACCGGCCTGCTCACCGACGCCGATCTCGACCGTCCCGTCGGCGTGCTCTCCGTCGGTCAGCGCCGGCGCGTGGCGCTTGCGCAGGTGCTGCTCGCGAGACCTTCGGTCCTGCTGCTCGACGAGCCGACCAACCACCTCTCGGTCACGCTCGTCGACGAGCTGACGGAGGCGCTCGTCGAGACGCCGGCCGCGGTCGTGCTCGTGACGCACGACCGCACCCTGCTCGCTGCCGTCAGCGACTGGCCGACGATGACCGTCCGCGCTCCCCGCCCGGCCGACCCCAGCTAACGGACCGCGACGAGCGAGGCCGGCCGCTGGGAGCGGACATCGCCGCCGCCTGCTGCGCTGAGCCGGTCGGTCGACGCCCCACGGCGGCCTGACGCGGGTGCTCCACGGGTCGCTGAAGTAGATCGTGCCGTCGGAGCGGACGATCACGTCGTTGGGCCCGTTCAGCGCGGACCGTGCAGCACACAATCTCCGGGCCGGTCGTGCCTGAGAGTGCCCGAAGCCGATCCATTTGATCTACTTTGCCTCGTGACCTCGCCAACCGACCCGTTTCGCGTCGTCGTCGTCGGCGCCGGCTTCGCGGGGACGGCCACGGCGGTGCAGCTGCTGCGCGCCTGGCGCGGCGGCCCGCTGGAGCTGACGCTGCTGGAGCGCAGCGGCCGCTTCGGCCCCGGCGTCGCGTTCTCGACGCCCGACGCCCAGCACCTGCTGAACGTCAACGCCGCCGGCATGAGCGCGCTGCCCGACGCCCCGCGCGACTTCCTCGACTGGCTGCACGCGCGCGACACCTACGCCCACGCGGGCACCTTCGCGCCGCGCGTCGCGTACGGCGCCTACCTGCAGGAGCTGCTCGCGCAGACGGCGGCGAACGCGGCCGGCGAGGTCGTCTTCACGCGCTCGCGCGACGAGGCCGTGCGGATCGTCGACGGGGGCGCGACGGTGCTCACCCGCTCCGGCGCCGCGCTGCCCGCAGACGCCGTCGTCCTCGCGGTCGGCGTCAACCGGCCGCGCACGCCGCCCGGCGCCGGTCCCGAGCTGCTCGACCATCCCGGCTACGTCGCCGATCCGTGGGACCACGACCGCATCGCCGCGCTCGCCGACCGAGACCGCGTCCTGATCGTCGGCAGCGGCCTGACGATGATCGACGTCGCGATGAGCCTCTGCCCCGGCGACGGCGGCCCTGAGCTGATCGCGCTCTCGCGCCGCGGCGTGCTGCCGCGCGCCCACCACGCCGAGCCGCCCGCGCACGTGCGCCCGTTCCGGCCGCCGACCGGTCCGCTCACCGCAGACCGCCTCGCGGCGCACGTCGAGAACGCCGCGCTGGCGGAGGTCGCGGCCGGCGGCGACTGGCGCTCGGTCGTCGACGGCGTGCGGCCCTACACGCAGCAGCTGTGGCAGTCGCTCCCGCTCGGCGAGCAGGCGCGCTTCCTCGCCCGTCACGCGCGCCGCTGGGAGATCCACCGCCATCGGATGGCGCCCGGCGTCGCCGAGCGGCTGCGCACGCTGCGCGACGAGGGGCGCCTGTCGCTGCGCGCGGGTTCGCTGCAGCGGCTCGACCCCGCGGCCGACGGCGGGATCGACGCGCTCTACAAGACCGCCGACGGCGTCGAAGCGCTGCACGTCGACGCGGTCGTCAACTGCACCGGCCCGGATCCCAGCCCCGGCGCCGACGGCGACCCGCTGCTGTCGAACCTGATCGCGGACCGCCTCGGCCGCGCCGGCCCGCTCGGCCTCGGTCTCGACACCGACGCCGACGGCCAACTGTGCGACTGCGACGGCCACCCGTCCGGCAACCTCTTCACGCTCGGCGCGCTGCGCCGCGGCCAGCTGTGGGAGACGACCGCGGTGCCGGAGATCAGACTGCAGGCGGCCGACCTGGCCAACCTGCTGGCGGCACGCGGCGCCGCGCTGTGCGCGGAGCGGGCCGCGGCGGCGTAGCACCCCCGGTGCGGTCTATCCTCCCCCGCCGTGCCCGCCGCCCCAAGCGCGCGCGTCCGCGGTGAGGACGCGCTCGGAACCGTCGCGGTCGCCGTCTGGGCGCTTGCGGCGGCGGTCGTGCTCGTGCTGCTCGGCCTGTGGCAGGACAACGGCTACTGGGAGTACTCCGACGGCGTCTACGCGCTGACCGCGCGGCTGGTCGCCGACGGCGGCGACCTCTACGGCGAGATCGCCGCCGCGCAGCCGCCGCCGCTCTATCTCGCCGGCGCCGCGGTGCTGAGCGTCAGCGACACGCTGACGGCGCTGCGGATCGCGATGGCCGCAGTCGAGCTGGTCACCTCCGGGCTCGTGCTCGTCGCCGTCTGGCGTCTCACCGGCGCGCGCTGGGCCGCTGTCGTCGCGGCGCTGCTCGCGCTCGTGACGCCGTGGGCGCTGCGCGAGCACGCTCAACTGCTGCCCGAGACGTTCGCCGCCCCGCTGCTGCTCGGCGCCGCACTCGCCGCCAGCCGCGCCCGCACCGCCCTCCTCGCGGGCGTTCTTGCGGCGCTCGCGACCGCGTTCAAGCTCGCGTTCGGGCTGCCGGCGCTGGCGCTCCTGCTGGCGGCGGCTTCCCGAGCCGTTCGCCTGCGCGCCCTCCTCGCCTTCGTCGCAACCGGCATCGTGCTGGTCGCGCTGTCGCTCGCGCTGTTCGGCGACAGCGTGCTCGACGGCGCCGTGCGGGCTCAGCGGGAGAGCGGGCTGGCGGGGCTTTCGTACGTCGGCGGGCTGTGGGCGCAGGGCGCGTGGAACCTGCTGCCGCTGCTCGTCTGCGCCGCGCTCGCCTGGCCGCTGCGCGCGCGGATCGGCGACCCTGACCTGCAGCGGACGCTCGCGGCCGGCGCGCTCGGCGCGCTGCTGCTGTTCCTGACGCTCTTGAAGACCGGCAGCTATCTGACGCTCGTGGTCGTCGTCGAACCGCTGCTGCTGTGCCTCGCGGCGGCGGGCGTCGTCGCGGCGGTCCGCCCGGTCGCGGACGCTCAGCAAGTCGGCTCGTCGCCGCCGGCCGCGGGCGGTGGTGACGCGGCGCGCTTCGGCTCAGCTCCGCTCGCGGCCCTCGCCGCCGTCGCGATCCTCTTCGGTGTGCTCCAGGTCGGCTCGCTGCTGGTCGCGCCCGACGACCGTGGGATCTTCACGCGGCCGCTCGCAGCCTCGGGACCGCAGCGCCAGCTGACGCCGAGCGAGGTCGACGTCGCCGTCGCGGCGATCCGCGCGTGTCCGCCGCAGCGAGCGACGAGCGGTCCGCCGTTCCTCGCCTTCGCCGCCGGGCGGCGCATCGCCGGCGATCAGCCGGACCAGTTCATCCTCGCTCACGCCGCGGTCCTTGCGCGCTTCCAAGCCGAGGCGGACGCCGACCAGCCGCGCTGTCCGGGCTGACCCATCGGGCCAGCCGCGCGGCGAGCGTGCGCGTCGGCGCGAGCGTGACGGTCGTCTGCGGGCCGCTGGTCGTGATCGTCGCGGCGGTGGCGCCGGGGAGGCTCCAGGCGCCGGGGCCGGTGGCAGTCGCTCTGCGGTCGGTCTGCAGCCAGGTGCCGAGCGCGGCGCTGACGGCACCGGCTGCCGCCGGCGAATCGAAGCGCAGGCGCAGCACGAGCGCGTCGCGCCCCAGGCAAGGCTCGTCGCAGCCTGGCGCGGGCAGCGGGCCGCGGCGCCAGAGCGCGTAGCGGCCGCCGGTCCAGGTCGCGGCGAGCTGCTCGGCCGCGTCCTCGCCGACGCCGTCGCGCAGCAGCTCGCGCAGGTCGACCTCGCCGAACGTCGAGGCCGCGATCCGTCTCCAGGCAGGACCGGGGGCGTCGGCCGGCGGCAGGGCGAGCTTCGCCGGTCGCTGCTTGTCGAGCCAGCGGTCGACGTCGAGCACCTCCGCGGCGGACGTCGGCGGGCGGTCGCGCAGCGCCTCGTCGACGAGTCTCCAGTCGCCGCTGGTCGCCAGCAGCTGGCCGACGAACCGCTGACCCGCCTCGTACGGGAACAGCAGCGAGCGCATCACGTACGGCGGCAGCGGCGTCGAGCCGCTGGCGCCCCACAGCTGGCCGAGCGCGTCGTCGAAGCCGAGCGCTTCGGGATAGCGCTGCAGGTATCTCGTCATCACGACCGTCGCGGTCCCCTCGACGAGCGCCGACTCCGCACTGGCCGCGTCGTCGTCGCCGGAGGCGCCCGCGCCCGTGTCGCCCGTGTCAGCTTCTCCGCCTTCCCCCAACCTCGACAGGTCGAAGTGCTGGTCCTCCAGCGCGTGCGTCAGCTCGTGCGCGAGCGTCACGTCGTCGATCCCGACGCCTCTCACGAGCGCGAGCCGCTCGCTTCTGGGGTCGTAGAAGCCCGCCACCTGCTCGCCGTAGATCGAGGCGGTGACCGCGTCCATCTGGACGTCGGGATCGATCAGGCCGAGCACTTTCAGCAACTCCTGCGAGGCCGCTCGCTCGCGCGCCGAGCTGGCCGCGTCCTCCTCGGCGACGCCGAACGCGCGCACCTCGTCGGGGCTCATGACCGTGACGCTGACCGGCCGCTTGAAGCGCAGCCCGCGCAGCTGCTCCACACGCCGCTCGACGCGCGCCAGCCGTGCCGAGGAGACCTGCGCGGTCGCGTCCGCACCGCTCGCGTCACCGTCCGAGGACGATCCGCCGAACAGCAGCACGCCCGCCGTCAAGACGACCAGCACAGCGAGGACTGCAAGCTCGGGAGTGCGGTCGGACACCCCAGAAGCGTAGTGCCCGCGGTAATCGGCGAGTCGTGCGCGAGGGAGTGATTGGATACCGCGCGACGGGTCGCAGGATCCGCGCTTCGCGACGAGCAAGGAATGGTGGAGATGGCACAGCGTGCGGCGATCGTGACCGGCGCATCGAGCGGGATCGGGTTGGCGATCGCGCGGATGCTCGGCGAGGAGGGATACGGCTTGACGCTCGCCGCGCGACGGCCGGACAAGCTCGCGACAGCCGCGCAGGAGCTGCGCGACGCCGGCATGGAGGTGCAGGACGTCCCCGGCCCGCTGTCGGACGAGGAGGTCGTGAAAGCCGTCGTCGCCGCGCACGAGCAGCGCTACGGCCGCCTCGACGTGCTCGTCAACAACGCCGGCGTCGGGATCGGCGCGGCGGTCGCCGACATCGAGTCGAAGAAGCTCGACATGCAGCTGAGCGTCAACGTCGGCGCGGTCGTGCTGTTCTACCGCGAGTGCGCGGGGCTGTTGCGCGCGGCCGGCAGCGAGCACGGCAACGCGCTCGTCGTCAACACCTCCTCGATCTCCGGCAAGCGCGGCCAGGCGTGGCTGTCGGTCTACTCCGCGACGAAGGCGGCGGTGATCGGCTTCACGGAGGCGATGAACAAGGAGCTGAGCGCCGACGGGATCAAGTCGACCGCGCTCTGCCCCGCGTTCGTCGACACCGCGATGACGGACTTCGTCAAGGGCCACGTCCCCGCGAGCGACATGATCCGCCCTGAGGACATCGCCGAGTCGGTGCGGATGCTGCTGAGGCTCTCGCCCGCCTGCATCGTTCCCGAGATCGTCTTCGAGCGCCGCGGGGACGAGCTCTGATGCGCCTCGGCGTCCACGTCGGCTACTGGGGCCTCGGGCTCACCTCGCAGCAGCAGCTCGCGATCGTGCAGGAGGCGGAGCGGCTCGGCTACGACTCCGTCTGGGCGGCGGAGGCGTACGGCTCCGACACGGCGACGATCCTCGCCTGGCTCGCCGCCGGCACCAGCACGATCAAGCTCGGCTCCGCGATCTTCCAGATCCCCGCCCGCAGCGCCGCGATGACGGCGATGACCGCCGCGACGATCGACCAGCTGTCCGGCGGGCGGATGCTGCTCGGCCTCGGCGCGTCGGGTCCGCAGGTCGCCGAGGGCTGGCACGGCCAGCGCTACGGCAAGATGCTGCAGCGCACGCGCGAGTACGTCGCGGTCGTGCGGATGGCGCTTGCGCGCGAGCGGGTCGTCTTCAGAGGCGAGACGCTGGAGCTGCCGCTGCCGGACGGGCCCGGCAAGGCGCTGAAGCTGACGATCGCGCCGGTGCAGGAGCGCATCCCGATCTACCTCGCCGCGATCGGGCCGAAGAACACGGCGCTGGCGGGCGAGATCGCCGACGGCTGGATCCCGACGCTGTTCAGCCCCGAGCACGTCGCGGAGTTCCGCGGCCACCTCGAGGAGGGCGCCACGCGCGCCGGGCGCACGCTCGACGGCTTCGACGTCGCGCCGACCGTCAACGCGTTCGTGACCGACGACCTCGACGGCGCGCGCGACGCGATGCGGCCGTACCTGGCGCTCTACGTCGGCGGGATGGGCTCGCGCAGACAGAACTTCTACAACGCGCTCGTGCAGCGCTACGGCTTCGAGGACGCCGCGCGCGCCGTGCAGGAGCTGTACCTCGCCGGCAAGCGCGAGGAAGCGGCCGCTGCACTGCCGGCCGAGCTGATCGACCTCGTCTCGCTGTGCGGTCCCGCCGACGTGGTGCGCGAGCGAATGCAGATCTTCCGCGAGGCCGGCGTCGGCACGCTGATGATCTCGCCGATGGCGTGGACGCTGGAGGAGCGGCTGGACCAGTTGCGGCGGATCGCGGAGCTGGCGGCGTAGCGGGCCCGCTCGCGACGGGGCGCGGGCCGGCGCGCGGGCGTGGGCGCGCCCGGCGCCGCGACCGCTCAGACCCCGGCCGGCTCGCGCGCGCTGCGATCGTCGTCGTCCAGGTCCGCCAGCGGCTCGTCGAGCAGC
Source organism: Conexibacter sp. CPCC 206217 (assembly GCF_030646165.1). Classification (GTDB taxonomy): domain Bacteria; phylum Actinomycetota; class Thermoleophilia; order Solirubrobacterales; family Solirubrobacteraceae; genus Conexibacter. The sequence goes on from NZ_JAUTDO010000003.1 coordinate 394,324, forward strand.
GCCAGCAGTCTTTCGACGACGCGCCCGTCGAGCTGCGCGCCGGCGACGCGGCGCAGCTCCGCGCGCGCGGCCTCGACGGGGCGGGCCGGGCGCCAGGGCCGTGGCGAGGTCATCGAGACGTAGACGTCGCACGCGAGCAGGATCCGCGCCTCCAGCGGTATCTGGTCGCCGGCGAGCCCGTCAGGGTAGCCGCGACCGTCCCAGCGCTCGTGCTCGTGGCGGACGATCGGCGCGGCGTCGCGCAGCAGCGGCAGCGCCCTCAGCATCCGCTCGCCGATCAGCGGGTGCTCGCGCAGGATCGCGCGCTCCTCCTCGTGCAGCTCGCCGGGGTGCGCCAGCAGCGCGGCCGGCACGCCGACGGTCCCGACGTTGTGGAACAGCGCCGCGAGGTACAGCGCTCTGCGCTCCTCGCCGGCGAGCTCGAGCGCGCGCCCGACCTGCCATGCGAGGTCGGCCAGGCGCCACTGCTCGGCGTCCTCGACCTGCTGGCCGGGCGAGAAGCCGCGGATCGTCTCCGCCTCCGCGTCGGCGGCGATCCGGTACAGCTCGCCGAAGCCGGAGACGCTCAGCTTGTCGAGCAGCCGGCGGCAGGAGAGCGCGCGTCCGAGTTGCTGCGCGATTGCCTCCGCCAGCGCCCGTTCGACGATCCCGTACGCGCGCGGGCGGTCGCACGCGATCAGCAGGCAGCCCCAGGTCGAGGTGCCGTCGGGGACGGCGACGGCAAGCTCGCTGCGCACGGTCGTGTCGTCGATCCAGAGCGTGCTCTGGTCGTCCTCGACGACGGCGGGGCCGGCGGCCGCGAGCGCACGGCGGACCGTCGAGCGCGCCGCCAGTTCGCTGCCGAGCACGTGTGGGTCGCCGCCGGAGCCGAGCGCGACGAGCCGCGGCGCGACGACCGTGGTCGCGTTCGCGTCGGCGTGCGGCCAGGTCGCGATCGCGGCGGAGCCTATGGTGTCGAACGCGCCCGTCAGGAACGCGACGGTCGTCTCCGCGAGCGTGCGCTCGTCGCGGGCGCCCGCGAGCGCGCGGGCGAGGCCGGACAGCAGCGCCAGCCGGGCGGTCTCGCCGCGGCCGAGGCGGCCGGCCGCGCGGCGTGTTGCGGGCGCCGCTGCGCGGGGGCGAGTCGTCGCGCCTCTGCCGGCGGTGGTGGCGCGCTTGGCCGCGCGCAGCGCCGTGTCGGCGCGCAGGATCAGCTCGTCGACGCTGCGCGCCTGCTCGCCGAACGTCGCCCAGCCGGCGCACGCGCCGAGCCGCCGTTCGCCGTTGACGCCGAACGGGATCTGCTCGATCGCGCTCGTCAGGCGCTCGGCCAGGTCGGCAGCCTCCTCCGCGGCGGCGCGCACAGCGATGACGGCGAACTCGTCGCCGCCCTGGCGGCAGCAGACGTCCTCCTCGCGCAGCGTCTCGCGCAGCGCGGCAGCGACGTGGCGCAGCGCGTCGTCGCCGGCGAGGTGGCCGAGTTCGTCGTTGATCGCCTTGAAGCCGTCGAGGTCGAGCAGCACGAGCGAGAAGGGGTCGTCGTGACGGCGCGAGCGCGCGACCTCGGCGGCGAGCTGGCGCGTGAACATGCGGTAGTTGCCCAGGCCGGTCAGCTCGTCGAGGTCGGCCATCCGCAGCGCGTCCGCCTCGCGTCTGGCGAGCTGCGCATGCGCGGCGTGCAGGCCGCTCAGCGCGCGCACGAGCACGAAAGCTGCCGCGAAACCTGCAGCCCCCGCGACCGCGGCGCCGAGCGACCTCGCGAACGTCGAGACGTCCAGCAGCGCGAGCAGCACGAGCGCTGCGACCGCGAGTGCGCATACGATCGCGGCGGCGCGGACGATCGCGCCGCGGGCCGGCGCGGGCGGCGACGCGTCCGCGAGCAGGCTGGCGCCAGCGGTCGTCATCCCGTCGTATCCTCGCGGCCGCTCAGTGGTGGCGCCTTCGTCCATCGGCCCCCTACGTCATTGCAGGTCATCCGTGCCACAGGTCATTAAAGCTCATCAAACCTCTCGGCTTCCTGCACCGCTTGTCGGTCATTCGTCTAGTCCGAGCCTGAGGCTGTTCCTGGGAGCGTTCGGCGACCCTGGACACGCCTTCCCGATGCTCGCGCTCGGAACCGAACTGGCTGCGCGCGGGCACGCCGTCACGCTGGAGACGTGGTCGCGCTGGCGCGAGCACGTCGAGGCGGCCGGGATGACGTTCGTCGCGGCGCCCGAATACCCGGTCTTTCCAACCCAGGAACGCCCGATGACGATGTACGAGGCGGTCGTGAAAGCGGTCGGTCAGACACGGCCGGCGGTCGCCGCGGCGCGCCCGGACGCGGTCGTGGCGGACATCCTCACGCTCGCCCCCGCGCTGGCGGGGGAGCTGGAGGGGATCCCGGCGGCGACGCTGATCCCACACGTCCACCCCGCCCCGCCGCCCGGCGCGCCGCCGTACTCGTTCGGCGCGCGCTGGCCGCGGACGGCGCTCGGGCAGCAGCTGTGGCGGCGGTTGGACCCGCTCGTCGAGCGCGGCCTGCGCTGGGGCCAGCAGGAGCTGAACGACACACGCGCGCAGCTCGGGCTGCCGCCGGTGACACGCCTGCACGGCGGGCTCAGCGAGCAGCTCTGCATCGTCGGGACCTATCCGCAGCTGGAGTACCCGCGCACGTGGCCGACGCACACGCATGTCGTCGGGCCACTGCTGTGGGAGCCGCCGACCGATCCGGTGCAGCTGCCGCCCGGGGACCTGCCGCTCGTGCTGGTGGCGCCGTCGACCGCGCAGGACAGAGACCACAGACTGCTGCGCGCGGCGCTGGCCGGCCTCGGCGAGCTGCCGATCCGCGTGCTGGCGACGTGGAACCGCCGGCCGCTCGGCGAGCCGGTCGAGGTGCCCGACAACACGCGGCTGGTCGAGTGGGTCTCCTACGCGCAGACGATGCCGCAGTGCGCGCTCGTGCTGTGCCACGTCGGCCACGGCACGATGGTGCGCGCGCTGGCGTCGGGCGCGGCGGTCGTCGCCTGCCCGGTGGCGGGCGACATGGGCGAGAACGCGGCGCGACTGGACTGGGCCGGGGCCGGCGTGCGGCTGCCGTGGCGCTTCACGACGCCTCGCGGTGTGCGGCTGGCGGTGCAGCGGGCGCTCGACGAGCCGTCGCTGACCCGTCGCGCCGGCGAGCTGGCGGCCTGGAGCGCGCGCAACGACGCCGCGGCGCGAGCCGCCGACCTGGTCGAGCGGCTCGCGCGCGGGACGGTGTGAGGCGAGCTACGCGACGCCGAGCGGCTCGACGACCGCGAACGGCGCGCGCGCGACGGTGTCGCCGTCGATCGTCAGGCGCCACTCGTACTGGCCGGTGCCGAGCACGAGCCCGGTGAGGTTGAACGCGAGCGGCATGTTCAGCGTCGAGCCCGGCTTCAGGCCAGCGGGCCTCCCGAGCTCGAAGCGACCGCTCGGCGCGACCGCCTCGCCGTTGACGATGATCCGCTCGCCGTCGGCGTCGAGCAGCTCCGCGACCAGCTCGTGCGGAGCGTCGGCCTCGTCCCAGGCGACCTTGACGACGATCGCCAGCGCGATCGTGATCGCCTGGCCGGGCGCCTGCAGCAGGTTCCACGCCGCGCCCATGATGTACAGCTTGCCGTTGATCGCCTCTGCGTGGTCGCAGAGGAGCAGGTCAGCTTCCATTCCTCAGGCCGCCGTCTGAAGGCCGCTGGTGCGGATCGAGAGACCGGGGTTCGGGCCCTGCGGCGCCAGCTCCAAGCGCGCGCGCTGGCCGACGCTCGGGACCGTCCACCACGTGTGCGGACCGGGTATCAGGTGGTGCAGGTCGAGCGCCTCGTCGGCGTACCAGGGCGCGCCGTCGCGCGCGAGGTCGCGAACTTCCTCGAAGCTCGTGCCGGCCGCGGAGTAGCCCGGCAGGTCCGGCGAGGCGGCCCACCAGCCCTCGGGGGCGTCGTGGTAGATCAGCTGTGCGGTTCTCATCAGAGCAGGCTCCTTGCCATATCTTCGCTCAGTCCGACGTCTCCCACAAGGACCTTTCGCACGAGTCCGCCGGGGAGCGTGATCGGGCCATGGAAGGAGAAGCCGATGTCAGGATGGCCGTTGCGCGAGCGCAGCCGCCGGTGCGAGCCGCGCTGACGAAGGATCTCGTACGCCAGCGGCTCTCGTTGCAGGATGGCCATCAGCTGCGCCGGTTTGAGGGCCGGGAACTGGTGCGCCACGAGTTGCCTCCCCCGCAAGGTCTCATAGCTTCCAATCCTATGCGGCCGCGGGGTCCGGCTGCCGGGAAGCGGCAGCCGCGGCGTTCGCGGCCGCATCCGCTGCATCGGCGGCGCGCTCGCGCTGGCGCGAGAGCCGCAGGCAGCGCACGAACGCGAAGCTCGACAGCACCAGCATCGGGGCGAGCGCGATGCGGAAGCGCTCGGCGTCCGGCGCCGTGTCGCCGCCGAGCAGGAGGCCGGCCAGCTCGAGCGCGACGATCGCCGCGCTGAAGCCGCCGCAGTTGACGATCGCCGTCGCCGCGCCGCCGGCCTCGGACGGGGTCTCGCGGCGACCGAGTGCGAACGCGACCATGCCGCCGGCGGCGCCCGCCCCGACGATCGCGAAGCCGGCCATCAGCAGCGCTCTCGGCACGCCGTCGCCGTCGGGCCAGCAGAGGATCGCCGCCCACAGCAGCACGACGAGCGCGTTCATCACCAGCAGCGTGCGGTTCTGCGCGCGGATGCCGCGGTCGGCGAGCGCGCCCAGCAGCGGGCCGGCGACGGCGAAGCCCGCGGAGGTGATCAGCAGGTAGGTCGCCGCGCTCGCCTCGTCGAAGTGCTGGCCCTCGATCAGGAACGGCGCGCCCCACAGCGAGCTGACGACCTGGAACGGGCCCATCATCGCCATGTGCGCCCAGAAGCCGTGGCGCGTGCCGGGGCGCGCCCAGGCGGCCTTCAGCGTCGCGCCGATCGGTGCGTGGTCGGCGCGCGTCGGTGCGGGGACGCCGGGCGGGCGGTCGCGGATCGCGACCAGTGCGAGCGCGAACAGCAGCAGCGTGACGGCGCTGCTGCCGACGAAGGTGGCGGTCCAGCCGATACCTTCGAGCGCCGCGCGCAGCGGGATCGTGCCGAGCAGCTGGCCGAGCGCGCCGACGACGCCGGTCAGTGCCGCCAGCAGCGAGCCCATCCGCGCGGGGAACCAGCTCTGCGTCAAGCGCAGCACGTTGATCAGGATCAGCGCGTCGCCGAAGCCGATCAGCGCGCGCCCGGCGATCGCGGGCGGGACGCTCTGCGCCAGGCCGAAGATCAGCTCCCCCGCGGCGATCGCCAGCAGGCCGCCGGCGAGCGTCTTGCGCGGGCCGATGCGGTCGGCGGCGAGGCCGGCCGGGATCTGCATGCCGAGGTAGATCAGGAACTGCAGGGCGGTGAAGCTGGCGAGCACCTCGTGGTCGAAGTGCAGCCGCTGCTCCGCGCGCAGCCCGGCGACGCCGAGTGCCATCCGGTGGAAGACCGCGGCGAAGTAGAAGCTTGCACCGATACCCCAGATCCACCAGGCGCGACGGCTTGGACGCAGATTGTCGACGGCTTGCATCTAAGCCGAATCTATACCATGCTGTGCGCCGATGTCCGCCTCCACGCGTGCCTACGACCACGTCAAGCAGCAACTGCTCGACGGCGCCTACGCCGACGGCGAGCTGCTGAGCGAGGGGGTGATCGCCGAGCAGCTCGGCGTCAGCCGCACGCCCGTGCGAGAGGCGTTGCTGCAACTGCAGTCCGAGCGCCTGCTGACGCTCTACCCAAAGCGCGGCGCGCTCGTGACGCCGCTGTCGGCGCGCGAGATCGCGGACCTGTTCGACGTGCGGCTGCTGGTCGAGCGCCACGCGTTGCAGCTCGTCGATCCCGACGCGGTCGTCCCCGCGCTGGAGCAGGTGATCGCACGCCAGCGCGAACTGCTCGCGGCCGACGCCCGTGCCGCCTTCGCCCGTGCCGACCGCGACTTCCACCGCACGTGGGTCGCCGCGGCCGGCAACGAGATCCTGCTCGACCTCTACGACGGCCTGCGCGACCGCCAGCATCGCGTCGTCGCCGCGACGATCAGCGCCGACAGCTCCCGCGCCGGCGACATCCTCGCCGAGCACCTGCGGATCGTGATCGCCCTGCGCGCCGGCGACGTCACCGCGGCCGAGCGCGCACTCGTCGACCACCTCGACGTTGCCCGCACCCACAGCGGAGGTCTCCCCCTCCCGCTGACGCGCCGAGCGGGCGTCGTGCGCTGACGCCCCGGCCGTCCCCGCCGGGGCGTTCTGTCGTCCGGGGCAGCTATCTGCGCAGTCTGCGGTCGTCGCGGGCCAGCTCGAGCTGGAGCGGGTCGCCGGGGGTGGCGTCGAGCATCGGGCTGGTCTGGTTGGCGACGTAGTCGTCGAGCGCTTCGGTGTCGAGGCCGGCGTAGGCGCGGATCACGCCGTCGACGAGCATCTTCGTGCCGGCGATCCAGTCGTCGCCGCGCGAGGGGTCGCGGAAGCTCTCGTGGACGACGCTGCGCCCCCACTGACCGGACTCCTTCTCACGTGTGGCGAGGTCTCTCAGCGTCGCTTCGAGGCCGCTCGCCGTCGGACCCGATCTGCCGAGGATCCACGCGACGCCGGTGACCGGCTGGCGACGCGTGCGCACGCGCTCGACGTCGACCAGGTAGAGCAGCTTGACGAGTCTCCCGCGGTTGACCGCGATCCCGCGCCCGCGGGCGGACTCGACGATGTAGGCGGCGAGGTCGCCCAGCTCCGGCTCGCGCTTCTTGAAGAGGGTCATCAGAGCCGCCCATGGTGACGAACCGCGCGACTCGCCGTCGGCGCTGCGACGTACGCTGAGCGGATGAGCGCGACAGGGCAGGCAGGAAAGGCGGTCGACCGGGACTTCACGGCGGCGATCTACGGCACGATCGTGGTCGCCGGCGTCGTCGGCTCGCTCGGCCAAGCCGACGTCAGCATCGGCGCGGTGATCGCCTCGGTGCTGGCGACCTCGGGCGTCTTCTGGCTCGCGCACGTGTGGGCGCAGACGATGTCCGAGCGCCTGCGCGATCCCCAGGACTTCACCTGGGCCCGGTTCGCGACGATCGCGCGCCATGAATGGTCGATGGTTCAGAGCGCGACCCTTCCCGTGCTCGCCCTGTTGCTCGCCGCGTTCGACGTCTACTCCGAGGAGACGGCGATCGACGTCGCCCTCGCGATCACGATCGTCCAGTTGTTCGGCTGGGGCCTGCTCGTCGGCCGCCGCACGTTCGAACGCTGGCCCTCAGCGCTCCTCTCCGGCGTCGTCAACGGAGCCTTCGGCGTCGTGATCGTCGTCCTCAAGACGCTGATCCACTGACTGGCAGCGGCCCCGGCGTCCGCCCGGGGGATAAGCGGAACGCCGGGGCCGGGTGCCGGGACACACACCCCTGCATCAACCCGTCGAGCAGACGCCCGCGGTTCCCCCCGGCGGAATCGCAAAACGCCGCCAGATCGTTTCGCGAAATCCGGCCGAGAACGACAAAAGCCCCGCATTTGCAGGGCTTTTGCTGACAATAAGCTCCCTGGGTTGGACTCGAACCAACAACCCTTCGGTTAACAGCCGAATGCTCTGCCAATTGAGCTACCAGGGACCGCGCGGAGAGCATGGTAGCGGGACTGGGCGCGGAAGGCGTCCTCACCCCGTCATCCGCGCGACTGGATCCGCTCGTACAGGCGCTTCGACTCGCTGACCACGCGATTCCACTCGCGACCGAGTTGTTCGACGCCGCCTTGTCCCAGCGCGCGCTCGTGCGCGATCTCACGTCTCAGTCGATCGAGTTCGAGCGAGGTCCAGGCGAGTTCAAGACTGTCCGGTGAGACTTCGCGTTGGAGGCTCTCTTGCTCCAGTTCGACGACGAAGTCCCGCAGCGGACCACTCGCGGGAAGATCGGTCGTCGGCGACTCCAACCGGCCGTCCGCCGAGAGATGTGTTGCGGCGCGGCGTGTGACGTCGCTTGTCAGGTGTCTGTCGTGGTCGAGTCTTCTGATCGCCTCGGCACCCTCTCGTGGGAGTGCGATGCAAAGCGTCAGGAACATCCGTTCTCTTGCCGCCACGACGCGAGTCGTCGTGACCGTGGTCAGTGGCGGTCCCATCGGCTCCGGCTCATGGGCGTAGTCGTCCGGCGGCGGCTGCCACGCCGGGTCGGGGCCGGGGTCGTAGTAGTCCTCGACCTCTGCGGCAGGTTCTCTCTCTCTGGAAGCTGGCGTGGCCGACGGCTCGGGAGCCTCCTCCGCCGCCCGCTCCAGCAGCTGCGTCGCCAGCGGCACCGCGATCCCCAATCTCCCCGCGATCCGCCCGATCAGGTCCTCGCGCAGCACGCTCGGGGGCTGCGCGGCCAGCACCGGGCCCAGCTCGGCAAGCGCGCGGTCCTTGTCCTCCGCGTCGCTGAGCGAGGCGCCCGCGAGGATCTTGTCGACGTGGAAGGAGACGAACGGGACCGATCTGGCGACCAGCTCTCGCACCGCCGCCGCACCCTGTTGCTGCACGATGTCCGCCGGGTCCATCCCGTCGGCGAGGCGTGCGACGCGCAGCTCCAGTCTGCGCCCGGCGGCGATCCGCGACGCGCGCACCATCGCCTCCTGACCGGCGCCGTCGGCGTCCAGGGCCAGCACGAGCGTCCGGGCTGTCCGCTCCAGCTCGCGCACCTGCTCCTCGGTCAGCGACGTGCCCATCACGCCGACCGCGTTCTGCACGCCCGCCTGATGCAGCGCGATGACGTCGGTGTAGCCCTCCGCCAGCACGATCGTGCCGGCGCGCGCGGCCGGTCTGCGCGCGACGTCGATCCCGAACAGCTGGCTGCCCTTGTGGAAGACCTCGCCCTCGCTCGTGTTGAGGTACTTCGGCGGCTGGTTGTCGCGCATCGCGCGCGCGCCGAAGCCGACGACCTTCCCGCGCGCGTTGGAGAGCGGGAACATGATCCGCTCGCGGAAGCGATCGTAGTAGGAGCCCGGGCGCTGCCTGCTGCGCTGCGCCAGGCCCGTCGCCAGCAGCTCCTCCTCGCTGAAGCCCGCCTGCCGCGAGCCCATCAGCATCTTGTCCCACGCGCTCGGCGCGTAGCCGACGCGGAACGTTCTCAGCGCCTCCTCTTCCAGACCGCGTCTGGCCAGGTAGTCGCGCGCGCCTGCCGCCTCGGCCGACTCCCACAGATACCGCGCGTAGTAGCCCGCGGCGCGGTCCAGCAGCGCGTGCAGGCGGTCGCGCCGGTCGCGCCGCGCCTTCGCCAGCGGGTCCTCGTCCTCGACCTCCAGCGTGATCCCGAAGCGCTCCGCCAGCGACTCCAGCGCACCTCTGAAGTCGAGCCCCTCGGTCTGCATCACGAAGTCGAACGGATCGCCGGACTCCTGGCAGCCGAAGCAGTGGTAGTGCTTCTCCTCAGGGCGCACGTGGAAGGAGCCGGTGCGCTCCTCGTGGAACGGGCAGCGGCCGAAGTAGGAGTTGACGCCGGCGCGCCGCAGCTCGGTCTTGCCCCCGACGAGCGTGAGCATGTCGACCGCGTCGCGGACGCGCTCCTTCGAGTCGGGCGAGTAGCGGCTCACGGTGCGAAGGCGTCGGGGACCGTCAGCTCGGTGAACTGGCGGATGCAGAAGCGGTCGGTCATCCCGGCGAGGTAGTCGGTCACGCGATCGGCGAGATCGGCGCCGGCGGCCGCGGCGGCGTTCGGACCGGAGCGCGGGATCTGCTCGGGATGGTCGGCGTAGTGGTGGAAGAGCGTTCTCAGCACGTGCTCGATCTTGCCGTGCTCGGCGCGCGCGACGGGCCCGAGGTAGACCTGCTCGAACATGAACGTGCGCAGGGCGGCCATCGCGGCGCCGGCCTCCTCCCCCTGCACGATGTCGTCGCCCGCGCGCGCGGAGTGCTCGACGACGTCATGGACCAGCGCGTCGATCCGTCGCGGCCCGGTCTCGCCGAGCGCGGCGATCGCGTCACTCGGCAGATCGCGCTCGTCGAGCACGCCGGCGCGGACGGCGTCGTCGATGTCGTGGTTGATGTAGGCGACGCGGTCCAGCAGCCGCACGATCCGGCCCTCCAGCGTGCTCGGCATCGGCGCGCGGCCGGAATGGCTCGCGATCCCGTCCCGGACGGGCGCGGTGAGGTTGAGGCCGGCGCCGTCGCGCTCCAGCCGGTCGACGATCCGCAGCGAGTGCTCGTGGTGCTTGAAGCGGCGGCCGAAGCGCTGCTGCAGGCAGCGGTCGATCACGTCCTCGCCGATGTGGCCGAACGGCGGGTGCCCGAGGTCGTGCCCGAGCCCTATCGCCTCCGTCAGGTCCTCGTTGAGCCCGAGCGCGCGCGCGACCGTGCGCGACACCTGCGTCACCTCGAGCGTGTGCGTGAGCCGCGTGCGGTAGTGGTCGCCCTCAGGCGCGACGAACACCTGCGTCTTGTGCTTGAGCCGCCGGAACGCCTTGCTGTAGACGATCCGGTCGCGGTCGCGCTGGAACGGCGTGCGCACACCGCACTCCTGCTCCGCCCGCTCCCGCAGCGCCGGGTAGGAGCGCGTCGCGTGCGGCGCCAGCGTCAGCTCCTCGTTCGCACGCACGCGCGCGGCGAACGCGTCGGCGACGGGGCCTGACGGGTGACGGGGAGAGGTCGCGGACATCGCACCCCTGATTCTGGCAGCGCTGGCCAGCGGAACGCCCGCGGTCTCGGTTCGGCGTCGAACCGAGACCGCTCGGGCCGGCGTCAGCCGGGCTGCGCCGCCAGCCGCTCCGCCGCCGCCGCGCGCGCCGCGGCGACGCGGGCGATCGGGACGCGGAACGGGGAGCACGACACGTAGTCGATGCCGGAGTGGTGGAAGAAGTCGATCGAGTCGGGGTCGCCGCCGTGCTCGCCGCAGACGCCGAGCTTGAGCTGGTTCTTCGTCTTGCGTCCCAGCCACGCCGCCATCCGCACCATCTGCCCGACGCCGGGCGTGTCGAGCGTCTCGAACGGCGAGCGGTCGATGATCTTGCGGTCGAGGTAGACGCCCATGAACTTGCTCTCGACGTCGTCGCGCGAGAAGCCCAGCGCCGTCTGCGTCAGGTCGTTGGTGCCGAACGAGAAGAAGTCGGCGTGCTCGGCGATGTTGTCGGCCTGGAAGCACGCGCGCGGCAGCTCGATCATCGTGCCGACGAGGAAGTCCTCGCCGACCGCAAGGCCGCGCTCCTGCGCGGCGTCGATCACGAGCTGGCGCAGGATCTCCAGCTCCGTCTCGTAGTCGACGAGCGGGATCATCACCTCCAGCAGCGGCGTCTTGCCGGTGCGGTCGCGCACCGCGGTGGCGGCGGCGAAGATCGCGACCGCCTGCATCTCGTAGATCTCCGGATAGAGGATCCCCAGCCGGCAGCCGCGCGTGCCGAGCATCGGGTTGACCTCCTCCAGCGTCTTGACGCGCACGAGCGTGCGCTCCAGCTCGGCGACCTTGCCGCCGCCCGCGCCGCCCAGCTCCGCGCCGGCGTCGCGCTGCGTCTCCAGCTCCTGCTCGATCTCGTGACGCTGCGGCAGGAACTCGTGCAGCGGCGGGTCGAGCAGGCGGATGCAGACGGGCGCGCCCGCCATCGCCTCGAACAACCCCTCGAAGTCCTCCTGCTGCAGCGGCAGCAGCTCCGCCAGCGCGGCGCGGCGGTCCTCCTCGGTCTCGGCCATGATCATCGCGCGCATCTTCGGCTGACGGTCGGCCGCCATGAACATGTGCTCGGTGCGGCAGAGGCCGATCCCCTCGGCGCCGTACTCACGCGCCCGCGCGGCGTCCTGCGGGGTGTCGGCGTTGGCGCGCACGCCGAGCCGGCGCAGCTCGTCGCACCACGTCAGGATCGTCTCGAACTGCTCGCTCCACTCCGCCTCGACGAGCGGCACGTCGTCGGTCGTGATCAGGCCGGTCGAGCCGTTGATCGCGATCCGCTCGCCGCCGTGTATGACGACGCCGCCCGGCGCGCGTATCTCGCCCGCCTCGACGTCGATCTCCAGCGTCGAGGCGCCGCAGACGCACGGCCGCCCCATCCCGCGTGCGACGAGCGCGGCGTGCGAGGCCTTGCCGCCCTCGCTGGTGAGGATCCCCTTCGCGGCGTCGAAGCCGGCGACGTCCTCCGCCTCGGTGAACGGCCGCACGAGGATCACCGCGCGACCCTCCGCCGCGGCCGCGACGGCCTCGTCGGCGGTGAAGACGACCTCGCCCTTCGCGGCGCCCGGCGAGGCCGCGACGCCGCGCGCGAGCTGGTGGACCTGCGCCGCGGGGTCGAAAGTCGGGTGCAGGAGCGCGTCGAGCTTGTCGGCGTCGATCGTCAGCAAGGCCTGGTCCTTGCTCAGCAGGCCCTCCTGCACCGCGTCGACGGCGAACCGCACGGCGGCCTGCGCGGGCCGCTTCGCGTTGCGCGTCTGGAGCATGTAGAGGTGCCCCTCCTCGACTGTGAACTCGGTGTCCTGCATGTCGCCGTAGTGGCGCTCCAGCGTGCCGAGGATCTCCATCAGCTCGGCGTGCGCGGCGGGCATGATCTCCGCCAGCTCGGCGATGTCGCGCGTGTTGCGCACGCCGCTCACCACGTCCTCGCCCTGCGCGTTCTGGAGGAAGTCCCCGGACGGCTCGGGCGCGCCCGTGACCTCGTCGCGGCTGAACGCGACGCCGGAGCCCGACGTGTCGCCCTTGTTGCCGAACACCATCTGCTGGACGTTGACCGCCGTGCCCCAGGCGTCGGGGATGCGGTTGATGCGGCGGTAGTGGATCGCGCGGTCGCCCATCCACGAGTCGAACACGGCGCGGATCGACTGGCGCAGCTGCTCGCCCGGCTCCTGCGGGAACGCCTCCCCCGTGTGCTCCTGAAACAGCGCCTTGAAGCGACCGGTCAGCTCGCGCAGCGCGTCGACGTCCAGCTCGGTGTCGAGCGTGACGCCCTGCTCCTGCTTCAGCGCTCTGATCGCGGCCTCGATCCGCTCGCCCGGCACGCCGCGCACGACGTTGCCGAACATCTGCACGAAGCGGCGGTAGGAGTCCCACGCGAAGCGGGGGTTGCCGGTCTTCGCCGCGAGGCCCTCGACGGAGCGGTCGTTGAGGCCGAGGTTGAGGACCGTGTCCATCATGCCCGGCATCGACTCGCGTGCGCCGGAGCGAACGGAGACCAGCAGCGGATCGGCGTCGTCGCCGAGGCGCTTGCCGACGTGGGCCTCCAGACGCGAGAGGGCCTCGGCGACTTCGTCGGCGAGACCCTCGGGCTCGGTGCGGTCGGCGTCCATGTAGGCGACGCAGGCCTCGGTCGTGATCGTGAAGCCCGCGGGTACTCGCTCGGCGCCCAGAATGCGGGTCATCTCAGCGACGTTGGCGCCCTTGCCGCCGAGCAGTGCGCGCATCTCGCGCGAGCCCTGGGCGAAGTCGTAGACGAACGTGGTGTCGGACACAGCTCTCTCGGTCATCCCGGCACTCTAATGGTCTGACCACTTGGACGGTGGTCAGGACGCGCGAGCGCTCGCAGATGGACGTGCGCGTGATGCTCCGCCGTCTCGCTGATCGCCCGCTCCGCCTGGCGCAGCGACCGCTGGCTCGCAGCCGGCGCGTCGGCGAGCGGACGGCCGAGCGCGGCGACGAGAAAGCCGTGCGCCTCCTGCGAGAGCGGGAACGCGGATGCCTCGCAGGCGGTGCAGACGACGCCGCCGGCCGCCCCGGAGAAGCCGGCGAGGTGGTCGCTCTCGCCGCACGACGCGCACGAGGCGAGCTGCGGCGTGAAGCCGCCGGCGACCAGCAGCTTGAGGCGGAACGCGAGCTGCGCGGCGGTCGCGGCGTGGCGCGGGTCGCCGTCGAGCAGCGTCAGGTTGTTGGCGAGCAGGTGGAAGACCGCGGGGCTCGGGTCGTCGGTCTCGAACAGGCGCGAGACGGCGTCGCAGGCGCGCGCGGCGGCGTCGAGCGAGTCGGCGCGCTCGCGCAGCGGGCCGTGCGCGGCGATCGTGTCCGCGCTCGTGACCGTGTGCAGGTCGCCGCGGCTGAGGTGCAGGTTCATGCTGAGGTGGAAGAACGGCTCCAGCCGCGCGCCGAAGCGGCTGCGGGTCTTGCGCGCGCCCTTCGCGATCGCGCCGAGGCGGCCGTGCTCGGGCGTGTACAGATGCAGGATCCGATCGGCCTCGCCGAAGCGTATTGAGCGCAGCACGATCGCCTCTGTGCGCAGGGAGCGGGATGCCATCTGTCGTCAGCCCGCTGTCGCTATATTCACTGAAGTAATGGCCAAGATCACGCTCTACACCACCGATGTCTGCCCGTACTGCGTGCGGGCGAAGCAGCTGCTCGAGAAGCGCGAGCTCGCATTCGAAGAGATCAATCTGGCACGTGACCCCGACGGACGCGCGCAGCTGGTCGAGCTGACCGGCATGATGACCTTCCCGCAGATCGTCATCGACGGCGTCCCGATCGGCGGCTACGACCAGCTCGCAGCGGCCGACAAGAGCGGCAAGCTCGCCGAGCTGGCCGCCGCCGCGTAGCGTCGTCCCGACGGCTGCCGCGCAGCGTCAGACCCGCTTCGCGTCGAGCAGCCGTCTGAGGAACCGCTGCGTCTCCGGCTGCTGCGGGGCGGTGAAGATCTCCTCAGGCGCGCCGCGTTCGAGGATCAGGCCCTCGTGCAGGAAGCAGACCTCGTCGGCGACCTCGCGCGCGAAGCCCATCTCGTGGGTCGTGATCAGCATCGTGATCCCGTCCGCCTTCAGCTCGCGCACCGCCTCCAGCACCTCCCCCACCAGCTCTGGGTCGAGCGCGCTCGTGACCTCGTCGAGCAGCAGGGCACGCGGGTTCGGCGCCAGCGCCCGCACGATCGCGACGCGCTGCTGCTGACCGCCCGAGAGGCGGTCCGGGTAGGCGTCCTCGCGGCCGTCGAGGCCGAAGCGCGCGAGCAGTTCACGTGCCCGCTCCTCCGCCGCCTTGCGCTGCTTCCCGTGCGCGCGGCGCGGCGCGAGCGTCACGTTCTCCAGCACCGTCAGGTGCGGGAACAGGTTGAACGCCTGGAAGACCATCCCGAGTCTGCGGCGCACGGCGGCGGCGCGCACGCTCGGATCCGTCACGACCTCACCGTCGATCAGCACGTCGCCGTCGTCGATCTCGTCGAGCAGGTCGATGCAGCGCAGCAGCGTCGACTTGCCCGAGCCCGACGCGCCGATCAGCGCGATCGCCTGGTGCTCGCGCACGGTCAGGTCGATGCCGCGCAGCACCTGCAGCTCGCCGTAGGCCTTCGTCACCCCGCGCACCTCGATCACGGGTCTGGCGGTGGCGCTCGCGTTCATGCTCATGCCGTGACCCCCTCGGCCGACTGCGCGCGGCGTCTGCGGCGCTGCAGGTGGTCGACGAAACGCGCGAGCGGGACCGTCACGCAGATGTACAGCAGCGCGGCGGCGATCAGCGGCGTGTAGTTGAAGTCCGAGGAGGCCTGGATCTGGGCGACGCGAAAGGCCTCCAGCGGGCCGAGCGTCGAGACCAGCGCGACGTCCTTCTGCAACGAGATGAAGTCGTTCAGCAGCGGCGGGATCACGCGCCGCACAGCCTGCGGCAGCACGACGAAGCGCATCGCCTGCACGCGATTGAGCCCGACCGCGAGCGCCGCCGCCTGCTGGCTCGGGTGGACCGAGTCCAGGCCGGCGCGGTAGACCTCCGCGACGTAGGCGGAGTACGACAGCGTCAGCGCGATCCCGCCGAGCACGAGCGGGTCGGTCGGCAGCCCGCTGAAGGCGAGCGCGGGGATGCCGAAGCCGACGAGGTAGACGAGCAGGATCGTCGGCACGCCGCGCATCACGTCGGTGTAGATCGACAGCAGCAGCCGGATCGGGAACAGCGCCGGCGCCTGTGTCGTGCGCGCGAGCGCGATCAGCAGGCCGATCACGAGCACGACCGCCTCGACGATCAGGAACAGCTTGACGTCGAGCCAGAAGCCTCTGAGGACGTCCGGGAAGCTCGTCTTGAACGCGCTCCAGGAGAAGAACGTCTCGCGCACGTCGGGCCAGCCGGGGCTGGTGACGACGAGCAGCGCGAGGCCGCCGATCACGACGACCGAGGAGGCAAGCGCGATCAGCAGGCCGCGGCGATCGCGCCGCCGGCGGGCGGCGGCGCGCACGGCGCGGCGGTCGGTCGGGTCTATCTGGTCGAGTGCGGACACGCGGGTGCGGATGCGGTGCGGTGAGACGCGATGCGGCTGGCTGCGGGTGCGGCGGTTGCTGAAGTGTCCGCTGTGGGGCGGTCGCTACTGCAGCTCAGGCGCGCCGGCGGCCTCGCCCATCCACTGCTGCTCGAGTCTTTCGAGCGTCCCGTCCGCTCTGAGCGCGTCGACGGCTCTGGAGACACAGGCGGTCAGCGACGAGCCTCTCGCCAAGAGCGCGCCCCACGAGTCGCCGCCCGGCGCCTCGAACTGGCCGACGATCTTCGCCTCCGGCACCTGCGCGGCGGTCAGGTAGAACGCGGTCGGAAGGTCGACCACGGCGGCGTCGACCTGGCCCTGCTTGAGCGCGCGCACGACGTCGTTGGAGTCGTTGAAGACCTTCGGCTGCCGCGACGGCTGGATCGTGTCGGAGACCGCGTCGAGGCTGGTCGTGCCGATCTGGACGCCGAGCTGCGCTTCCTTCAGCTCCGCGAGCGTGGTCGCTCTGGCGGCGTCGGATCTCTTCAGCGCGACGACCGCCTGCGGGGCGGTGTAGTACGGCGAGGAGAAGTCGACCTGTCTCGCGCGCTTGGGCGTGATCGAGATCTGGTTGACGTCGAAGTCGAAGTTCTTCGGGCCCGGCGCGTAGGAGGAGTTGAACGGCTCCACGACCCATCTGACCTCGCCGTCGGCGAAGCCGAGCTGTCTCGCGATCGCGTACGCGACGGCGCTCTCGAACCCTCTGCCGTTCTCCGGCTTGTCGTCCTCGAAGTACGGCGGGTAGGCCGGCTTGTCGGTCGCGACGGTGAGCGTCCCGTCGGTGACGAGGTCGAGGCTGCCCTTCTCGCAGGCGGCAGCGGCCGTCGTCGTGGTTGACGCGGCGGCGGAGGTGGCGGCCTGCGTCGAGTCCGACTCGTCGTCGGAGCCGCAGGCGGCCAGGGTCAGCGGCAGCGCGGCGGCCGTGAGCAGGGCGACGGCGTGGCGACGTGTCGGACGCATGAGGAGAGCTTCGCTTCCTGGTGGGGGATGACGTTTCGGCGTTTCTCCGCAAAGCCGGTCGGCTTTCCGGGATTCATCATCGTAGCGGGGGCGGCAGCGGCGTCCGCCAGCTGCCTCACCGCGTCATCGGCACGATTCTCGCGCCGCGCGGGCGGGGCTGGCAGTTCTCGCAGACGTAGGTGCCGCGGCCGGCGGCGAGGATCTTGCGGATCGGGCCCCCGCAGGTGATGCAGCCGTCGTCGGCGCGACGGTGGATCAGGAAGCGATCCTGGAACGAGCCGCGGGCGCCGTCGAGATCGCGGAAGTCGTCGATCGAGGCGCCTCTTGCGTCGATGCCGGCGTTGAGCGCGTCGAGGATCCCGTCGCGCAGCAGCGCCCACTGCGCGGTCGTGACTCTCCCGGCCGGACGCAGCGGGTGCAGACCGGCGCGAAACAGCGCCTCGTCGGCGTAGATGTTGCCGACGCCGGCGATCCGCTTCTGGTCCAGCAGGAACGCCTTGATCGGCGAGCGCGACCCTCTCGCGAGCGCTCTCAGGTGCTCGGCGGTGAAGTCGTCGGAGAACGGCTCGACGCCCAGGCGCGCGTCGAGGTACGCGTCCAGCTCGTCCTGACCGGCCAGCAGCCAGCCGGTGCCGAAGCGGCGCGGGTCGACGAAGCGCAGGTCGTGACCGTCGTCGAAGCCGAAGTGCGCGCGCGTGTACGGTGTTCTCGCCGGCGCGTCGTAGAGCAGGTTGCCCGTCATCCGCAGGTGGATCAGCAGGAACAGCTCCTCCTCCGCCTCCCAGATCAAGTACTTCCCGCGCCGACGGAAGCCCTCGATGCGGCGCCCGACCAGCGGCGCGACGACCTCGCTGGGCGCGCGCGGCGCGGTCCAGCGCGCGTCGCGGACGGCGTAGGCGACGAGCGTGCGGCCGACCAGCCGCGGCTCGAGCTGACGGCGGACGGTCTCGACTTCGGGCAGCTCGGGCATCGCTGCGGTCGAAGATATCGGGTCGGCGTCAGTGACCGAGGATCGACTTCAGCAGCACCAGCACGACGCCGATCAGCGTCATCGCGCCGCCCGCGAAGAGGCTGCGCTGGATGCTGCCGCCGGCCGCGCGGTAGGCGCCGAAGGCGTACAGGCCGAGCACGCCGACGCCGACCCACTTGGCGGTCGTGTAGGCGCCGTCGAGGCTGATCGCGTCGAGCGCGGCGAGCACGAAGAAGACGATCGGCGCCAGCGCGGCGACGCCGTGGACGGCGATCCCGGCGAGGATCTGGCGCCGCTCGCGCCCTCTCAGCGGGCGGTGCAGCTGGATCATCTCCTGCAGGAACTCCGAGTACGCCTCGGCGATCGAGACGACCAGCGAGGCGCCGACGATCGAGACGATCGCCGTGCCGGCCGAGGCGTGCTCGTGCGAGAGCACGAGCACGAGCGCCAGCACGACGATCGAGCCGTAGACGACGTTGGCCGCGTGGCCTTCCGTGACGTGATGACGCAGCCAGGGCCAGAACATGGCGGGAGTATCGCGCCTGCGCCGGTGGTACACATTCCGGCATGAGCACCGTGGACGAGCTGCGCACGATCGCGCTGTCCCTGCCCGAGACGATCGAGAGAACGTCGTACGGGAACGTCGGCTTCCGCGTCAAGAACAGACTGTTCGCGCGGATGCGGACCGAGGACGTGCTCGTCGTCTGGTGCGCGAGCGAGTTCGAGAAGGGCGCGCTGATCGCCTCCGAGCCGGACAAGTTCTTCACGACGCCGCACTACGACGGCTACCCGGCGGTGCTCGTGTGGCTCTCGAAGGTCGATCGGACCGAGCTGCGCGAGCTGCTGATCGAGGGCTGGCTGGCGCGCGCGCCGAAACGGGTGCTCGCGGCGCACGCGGCGGATCTGCTGCCGTCGCAGGAGTGACTCAGGGTACGAACGGCGCGCCGGGCACCGCGGGCGCGTCGCGGCCGGCGAGCCAGCGCAGGACGCTGGCGCCGACGTCGGCGAGCGGGCCATCGTGGCGGCGGCCGTCGTGGCCGTCGAAGAGCGCCAGCAGCGGGGCGTACTCGCGCGTGTGATCGGTGCCCGGGTGCGCGGGGTCGCAGCCGTGGTCGGCGGTCAGCACGAACAGGTCGCCGGGGCGCAGGAGGCGCTCCCACTCCCCCACCGCCGCGTCGATCTCGCGCAGCGCGCCGTGGAAGCCGGCGACGTCGTTGCGATGGCCGTAGACCTGGTCGGTCTCGATCAGGTTGGTGAAGACGAAGCCCTCGTCCAGTTCGTCCATGAGGCGCGTCGTGGAGGCGATCGCCTCGGCGTTCGTCGCGCCGGGGTGCTGGCGGGCGAAGCCGCGACCACCGAACAACTGCCCGACCTTGCCGACCGCGTGCGTCTGCACGCCGGCCTCGCGCAGCTCGTCGAGATGGCTGCGGCTGGTCGGCGCGAGCGCGAAGTCGCGCCGCTCGCGGGTGCGCTCGAACGCCCCGGGCGCTCCGTCGAACGGCCGCGCGATCACGCGTCCGACCGCGTGCTCGCCGACCATCAGCTTGCGCACGCGTGCGCAGAGTCCGTGCAGTTCCGTGGCAGGCAGCGCGTCGGTGTGCGCAGCGATCTGCAGGACCGAGTCCTGCGACGTGTAGACGATCAGCGCGCCGTCGCGCAGCGCCCGCTCGCCGTACTGCTCGATCACGGCGATCCCGTCCGTCGGCGCGTTGCAGACGACGCGGCGACCGCTGGCCTGCTCGATCGCGTCGATCACGCTCGGCGGGAAGCCGTTCGGATAGGTCGGGCGCGGCGTGCGCGCCGCGACCCCCATCAGCTCCCAGTGCCCGGTCGTCGAGTCCTTGCCGGGGCCGAGCGGGTGCAGCCGACCGTGGACGGCCGGCGCCTCCGCCGGCGCGACGCCCTGCAGCGGCAGGATCGAGCCGAGGCCGAGGCGCTGAAGGTTCGGCAGCCGCAGGCCGCGGGCCAGCTCGGCGACGTGCGCGAGCGTGTTCGTCCCCGCGTCGCCGTAGTCAGCCGCGTCGGGGAGCGCCCCCGCCCCGACCGCGTCGAGCACGACGACGACCGCCCGTCGCCGCATCAACCGTCGTCTGAGCCGAGCTGTGCGCGCGGGTGCGCGTCGAAGTAGACGTCGCGCAGCCGGTCCGCGGACAGGTGCGTGTAGATCTGCGTCGTGGCGATGTCGGCGTGGCCGAGCATCTCCTGCAGCGAGCGCAGGTCGCAGCCGCCGGCGAGCAGGTGCGTCGCGAAGGTGTGGCGCAGCGTGTGCGGGCTCATCTTCTCGCTCAGCCCGGCGGTTCTCGCGTGGCGCTGGACGATCTTGTACAGCCCCTGCCGCGTCAGCCCCTGGCCGCGCTGGTTGACGAACAGGCGCTTCTCCTCGCCGTCGCCGACGAGCACGGGGCGCCCGCGCATCAGGTAGTAGCGCAGCGCCTCGAGCGCCTTGGAGCCGATCGGGACGAGCCGCTCCTTGTTGCCCTTGCCGTTGGCGCGCAGGACGCCGTCCTCGACGTCGATCTCGTCCAGGCGCATGTCGACGGCCTCGGAGGCGCGCAGCCCGCAGGCGTACATCAACTCCAGCAGCGCGCGGTCGCGCAGCGCCGCCGGGCCGGTGCCGCTCGGCTGCGACAGCAGGTGCTGGACCTCGTCACGCGAGAGCACCTTCGGAAGTCTCTTGCCGCGCGGCGGGCCCTTCAGCTCGGCCGTCGGGTCGCGATCGAGGATCTCCTCGCGGCGCAGGTGACGGTAGAACGAGCGCAGGCAGGCGACCTTGCGCTGGACGGTCGTCGCCGCCGCGGGCGCACGCCCGTCGCCACCGGTCGCGAGCGCCCCGACGAACGCCGACAGGTCGCTGTGGTCGACCTCGAGCGCGTTCTTGCCCGCCCGTTGCAGGTAGGCGCCGTACTGCAGCAGGTCAGAGCGGTACGCCTCCAGCGTGTTGCGACTCAGCCCGCGCTCCAGTTCCAGATACGCGATGAAGTCGAGCACGAGGTCCTCGTAGGCCCCGGTGCGCAGCGGTTCGATCAGCGGCGTCGTCGTCATCGACACCGTGGTTCCGCCCCCACCGCCCGACTCCTCCAGGCCGCAACGAAGCGCCCAGACAGGTGGCGCTCGACCGAGGGCGGACAAGACCACCACCTGGTGGTGAAGATCCCGCCATCGGGCGGAGGCTGCTGTCGCTAGGCGCCGCGCACGCTGCGCTGGAGCAGCAGCAGGCCGATCAGCGACTTCGCGTCGTGGCACGACGCGATCGCGTCGTCGAGGCGGGTGAGCGGCCAGGGGATGATCTCGATCCGCTCGTCCTCGTCGACCGGCGGGCGCGGGACGTCGCTGAGGCCGGTGGCGCGGAAGAGGTGCAGCTGCTCGTCGCTGAAGCCGCAGCTGGTGAAGAAGTCGTGCAGCGGCATCCAGGTCGTCGCGGCCTTGCCGATCTCCTCGGCCAGCTCGCGCTTGGCGGTCTCCAGCGGGGCTTCGCCGTCGACGTCGAGCTTGCCTGCGGGGATCTCCAGCAGGTCGCCGACGCCGCAGATCTCGCGCGGCTGGCGCACGAGCCAGACGTGCTGGTCATCGGTCGCGACGATCCCGACCGCGCCCGGGTGGTGCATGTTGTCGCGCTCGACGACGGCGCCGTCGGCATGGCGGAATCTCTCCACGCGCACCTCGACGACGTGGCCCTTCCAGATCGTCTCCTGGCCGAGCTTCTCGAACTGCGTCACGACAGCATGCCTCCGAGTGTTGTGCCAGCCGCGAGCGCGGCGGCGAAGAACGGCTGATCCGCTTCCAGCGTGCGGCCCATCGTGCGGGCCGGCAGGCCGCTGGCGCTGTAGCCGGACAGATCCGCGTGCGCCTCGTGCACGACGTGGCCGCGGGCGCGGGCTGCGGCGAACGCCGGATCGGTCGCGCCGAGCGGAACCGGCAGCGTCACCGGGGCCAGCAGCAGCTCCAGCACCGTGCGGGTGTGGTGCGAGAGGCCCTGGTGACGGGGCCGCGGATCGCCCGAGGACATCCGCGCGACGAGCACGGTGCGGCAGCCGAGCGCCAGCGCCGCGTGCGCGCTGTCGAGCGCGAAGATGCCGCCGTGGCCGAGGGCGGAGCCGGACCCGAGAATCCCCGGACCGGGGCCGACGAGCACGACGTCCCAGCCCTGCCCAACGATCCCGTCGTGGATCGCGCCCGGCGTCGTGATCGCCTCGCGCTCGCCGCCGTAGGTCGCCCCGGCGGTCGTGTGGCCGGCGAGCAGACCGCGCTCGCGCAGTTCCCGCACGGTCGCCGAGATCGCGCCGGGCAGCGCGCCGCCCGCCGTCTGCACGTAGCCGACGCGCGTGCCCGGCCGCGCCTGCGCCAGCGCCCACGCAACCGGTGCGAGGTGGCCGTGCAGCGGGAAGGCGGCGGCGACGCCCTCCAACGGGGTATTCAGTTCACGTCCCTCCACCGGCCGCACCGTGTGCTGCAGCGAGGTGTAGTTCAGCTTCATCACGTTCTCGTCGTGGTCGACGGTCGCGCCGAGGCCGCGGGTGAGGTTCACGTGGACGATGTCCGCGCCGCCCGAGCCGAGGGCCAGGTCGATCGCGGCGACGTTGACGACGACGTCGTCGCCTTCCTCGCAGACGCCGACGAGGCCGATGTCGGCGACGGCCGTGCGCCGCTCGCCGGCGATCTCGGTGCTGAGCTGCTGCCAGCTGCCTTCGGAAGCACCCGCCTGGACGACGACGCCCCGCCGCAGCGTCAGCACAGCAGCGCCGCGCTCTCGCTCACCAGCGCCAGCGCCACGTCCAACATCCCCTCCAGCGCGACGACGGAGACGCGCTCGTCGATCTGGTGGGCGCGCTCGGTGCCGTTGGCGAGGTTGAGGCAGGGGAAGCCGGCAGCGATGAGGGCGTTGGCGTCGGAGCCGCCGCCGGAGGCGATCCGCTTGGGCACGTAGCCGCAGCCGTGCAGCGCGGCCTCGGCGGCGGCGAGCTGCGGCGCCGACGGTCTGACGCGGTAGCCGCGGAAGAGCGCCTCGATCGTCACGTCGACGTCGCACTCGGCGGCGTTGGCGCCGTCGTGCAGGTGGTCGACGATCTCCGCGACGACCGCCTCGACCTTCGTCTCGTCCAGCGAGCGCGCCTCGGCCTCGATCCGGCAGGCGTCCGGCACGACGTTGATGCCGGAGCCGCCGCGGATCGTGCCGACGTTCGTCGTCGTCTCGTCGTCGAGGCGGCCGAGCGGCATCGCGGCGACCGCCCGCGCGGCCGCGAGGATCGCGCTGCGGCCGTCCTCGGGGCGGATGCCGGCGTGCGCGGCGACGCCCATGAAGTCGGCGGTGATGCGGTGGTAGGTCGGCGAGGCGACGATCACCTCGCCGATCGGCGTCGCGTGGTCGAAGACGAAGCCGAACGCGCTGCGCAGCCGCGCGGCGTCGAACGCCTTCGCGCCCGCGAGCGCGTACTCCTCCGAGACGGTGAAGAGCAGTTCCAGCCCGACGGGCGGAGGCTCCGCGACTGCGCGCCGCGCGACCTCGAGGATCACGGCGATCGCCGCCTTGTTGTCGGCGCCGAGGATCGCGTCGTGTCTGTTCTCCCAGCCGTCGTCGACGAGCACCGGCTCGACCGGACCCGTCAGCGGGACGGTGTCGAGGTGGGCGCAGAGCAGGATCGACGGACCGGCGGGGGCGCCGGCGAGCTCGTCGCGCGACGGGACCCGCGCGAGCAGGTTGCCGGCGTCAGCGCCGACGGCTGCGCCGGCGTCGTCCTCGACCACATCCAGGCCGAGCGTGCGCAGCTCCATGGCGACGCGGTCCGCGCACGCCCGCTCGCGCCCGTAGGGGCTCTCGATCGCGCACAGCTCGGCGAACAGCTCGCCGAGCCGCCGGCGCTCCTGCTCGTCGGCCCGCCTCACGCGGTCGGCAGACCGGTCTCGCGCGCGAGCGTGTCGTCGGCCGACATCGGCGCGGAGCTGCGTGCCGAACGCGCGCCGTCGTCGTCGCCGCCGGCCGTGCCGCGCTCCAGCGCCCGGTCCAGCGCCGCGCGCACGAAGCCGCTGAACAGCGGCGCCGCGCGCTGCGGGCGCGACTTGAACTCGGGGTGGTACTGCGACGCGACGAAGAACGGGTGCTGATCGGCCGGCAGCTCGATCGCCTCGACGAGCTGCTCGTCGGGCGAGGTGCCGGAGCAGATCAGCCCGGCCGACTCGAGCCGGCGGCGCAGATGGTTGTTGACCTCGTAGCGGTGGCGGTGGCGCTCGTAGATGACCGCTTCGCCGTACAGCTCGCGCGTGCGCGTGCCCTCGTGCAGCTTGACCGGGTCGGCGCCGAGGCGCATCGTGCCGCCGAGGTCGGAGATCTCCTTCTGCTCGGGCAGCAGGTCGATCACCGGGTACGGCGTCTCGGGATCGAACTCGGTCGAGTTGGCGCCCGGCATGTTCGCGACGTTGCGGGCGAACTCCGCGACTGCCACCTGCATGCCGAGGCAGATCCCGAGGTACGGGATGTTGTCCTCGCGCGCGACCTGCGCGGCGCAGATCTTGCCCTCGATCCCGCGGCCGCCGAAGCCGCCGGGGACGAGCACGCCGTCGGCCTCGGCGAGCCGCTCGTGCGCCTCGTCGGTCTCCAGCTGCTCGGAGTCGATCCAGTCGACGTCGATCTGCGTGCCGTACTCGATGCCGGCGTGCTTGAGCGACTCGACGACGGACAGATACGCGTCCTCGAGCTTGATGTACTTGCCGACGAGCGCGATTCTGACGCGCTGCGACGCCTCGACGGCGCGCGCGGTCATCTGCTCCCAGCCGCTCAGGTCCGGCGCGGGCGCCTCCATGCGGAAGTGGTCGAGCACGAAGTCGTCGATGCCCTGCTCGCGGTAGACGAGCGGCACGCGGTAGATGTGGTCGACGTCGACCGCGGAGCCGATCGCCTCGATCGGGAGGCCGGCGAACAGCGCGATCTTTCTGCGGATGTCCTTGCTCAGCAGCGACTCCGAGCGGCACAGCAGCATGTCGGCGCCGATGCCGATGCGGCGCAGCTCGTTGACGGAGTGCTGCGTCGGCTTCGTCTTCAGCTCACCCGCGTGGCCGATGTACGGCACGAGCGTGAGGTGGATGTACATGCAGTTGCGGCGCCCGACGTCGGACGGGAACTGGCGGATCGCCTCCAGGAACGGCAGCGACTCGATGTCGCCGACCGTGCCGCCGATCTCGGTGATGACGAAGTCGACGTCGCTGGCGTCGGCCATCAGCTTGACGCGTGACTTGATCTCGTCGGTGATGTGCGGGATCACCTGGACGGTGCCGCCGAGGTAGTCGCCGCGGCGCTCGCGCCGGATCACCGAGTTGTAGATGCCGCCGGCGGTCACGTTGGAGCCGCGGCGGGCGTTGACGTCGGTGAAGCGCTCGTAGTGGCCGAGGTCGAGGTCGGTCTCCGCGCCGTCCTCGGTCACGAACACCTCGCCGTGCTGGTACGGCGACATCGTGCCGGGGTCGACGTTGATGTACGGGTCGAGCTTCTGCAGCTGGACGGTGAAGCCGCGCGCGACGAGCAGGCGACCGATCGAAGCGGCCGCGATTCCCTTGCCGAGCGAGGACACGACGCCCCCGGTGACGAAGATGAAGCGAGTCGAGCCGCTTGTCGGGGCCTCAGGCATGCGGAGCGTTCCTTCCGATCGAGTCTAGATTGCGCAGGAGTGGGGTTCGCTCGATCAGCGCCGAGAGCGAGCGGAATTCACCGTAGACGGTCAGCGCCAGGACGACGGCGAGCGCGATCGTCTGGCCGAGCGTGTCGAAGCTGAGAATCAACCAGAGTCCGGCGAGTCCGCCGATCAGGTTGGCGCCCGTGTCGCCCAACATGGCGCGCTCGCGCAGGTCGTAGAAGCCGGCGACGAGCACCGGCGCGGCGAACAGGCCGAGCGCTTCCAGCGGCCGTGCGTCCCAGGTTGCCAGCGTCAGCGCGGCGCCGAGCAGCACGAAACCCTTGGCGGAGCGGCCAGGGCGCAGGTCGAGCAGGTTGAAGAGATTGGTGGTCAGCACGAGCAATGCCACCGCGAGGATGTACTGCCCGTTGTCGTACCCCTCGCCGCTGAGGACGAACAGAGCGAGCCCGAGCGAGCCGACGGCCTTCAGCGCTCCGGTGCTGAAGCCGCCGCCGAGCACCGCCTTGCCGTGACCGCGCCAGCCGCGCGGTCTGCCGGCGAGCAGGTCGTCGATCAGGCCCAGCAGCGCGACGCCGAGCGCATATGTGGCGACGAGGCCGGCCTCCGGGCGCAAGACGACGGTGTCGAACAGCTGTTGCACGAGCGCGAGCGGGGCGAGCGCGACGACCGCCGCGGCGACGATCGCGATGCCGCCTGGGAACGGCAGCTGCGCTCCGCGGTAGTTCTCGCGCGTCAGCCCTTCCTCCGTCAGGTGCCGCAGGATCGGCGGCGTCAAGATGATCGCCGCCGCCAATGCGACGAGGGTCGGAAGGGCCTGCACGTGGAGAGAAGGTAGCGGGACGATCGGACGGCGAGCGCTTACAGGACCGGCGGCAGCCTGCCGCCATCGGCCGTCGACTTGACGCCGAAGTGGCCGCGCTCGCCGGCGAGCGCGAAGACGAGCGCGGCGCGGCCGAGCGGATCGTCGAGGTCGTCGACGCTGGACAGGTCCTGGTCCTTGAACCAGCCGATCTGCGACGGATCGGCGTCGATCGTCTCGACGCCGACGACCGGCACGTTGTTGACGCGCAGCCCGCGCATCAGGCCGTGCTCGAAGTCCTCGACGACCTTCTCCTCCTCGGGATCGTCGAATCTGCGCTCGTCGCGCACGATCACGACTGCGTCGGCACCCTCGAGCGTGCCGCTGCCCTGGTCCAGCAGGTCGCCGCGAACGTTCTGCAGCAGCTCGCCGCCCTGCGTGAACTGTATGCCGATGCGCGTCCCGAACGGATGCACGAGCGACGGCTGCTCGGCCAGCCTCTCGTAGCGCGTGCCTCTCGCGGCCTTGCCGATCTGCTCGAGGTCGAGCGGCTCCTTGATGACGGAGACCGACGACAGTCTCGCGCCGGAGCCCTGCAGCGCGCTGCGCGTCAGGTCCCACATCTTGTCCGAGGAGCCGCCCAGTTCGATCAACGCGACTCTCATCCCCTCCAGCCGGCCGTCGACGAGCGCCGGGTAGGCGTCCTCCTCGAAGACGCGCCGCTGCTCGAGCGTGTCGCGTGCGTCGTCGCGCTCCTGCTGCGCCTCGCGCACGTCCTTGCGCAGCGAGTCGCGCACCTCTCTCTCGGCGCTGGAGACGAGGCCTCTGTCGCCGACCGCGACGCCGAGCAGCAGCCCGATGACGAGCGCGAGTATGACGGCGACGAGCGAAAGGGCGTGGTAGCGGAAGCTGAGCATGCGGAGACGTGTGGTGGGTAGGTGTGGCGAGGCGGTCGGCGGGCGCTAGGCGGCGGCCGACCGCGCCGGCGTCGGGGCGGCGGCAGCGCGCGGCGTGGCCGGCGGCATCGGCGGCGGGGCGGCAGCCATCTAGGCGTCGATCCCCAGCAGCACCTGCAGCTTGAGCCACAGCAGGTCGGCGACGTCGTGCAGCGCCGGGGTCAGCAGGACGACGACGATCAGCGCGATCACGCCGGTGCCGGCCAGCAGCAGCACGGGTCCGATGCCCGGCTGCGGCCGGTAGAGGCGACTCACGCCCTTGGCGTCGACGAGGATCTCGCCGACGCGCAGGCGCGTCAGGAAAGTCGACGCCATCCCCTGGCGGTTCTTGTCGAGGAACTCGACGAGGTTGAAGTGGGAGCCGACGGAGACGATCAGCTCGGCGCCCTTCTCGGACGCGATCAGCATCGCGATGTCCTGGCTGGTGCCGGGCGCCGGGACGATCTTGTAGTCGAGCCCGAGCGACTCGAGGTAGTTGCGGCCCGGGGCGCGGCCGTCGGAGTAGGCGTGCACGACCAGCTCGGCGCCGGCGCGCAGCGTCGGCTCGGTGGCCGAGTCCATGTCGCCGACGATCATGTCGGGCTTGAAGCCCTCCTCGATGATCGCGTCGGCGCCGCCGTCGACGCCGACGAGCACCGGGCGCACGTCGCGGATGTAGGCGCGCAGCGCCTTCAGGTCGCGCTTGTGGTCGACGCCGCGCACGACGATCAGGACGGGGCGGTCGCGGAAGTCGGTGTCGAAGTGCGGCAGCTCCAGCTTGCCGGAGAGCAGGTCGCGCTCTTCGATCATGTACTGGACGGTGTTGGCGGCGAACGCCTCCAGCGCGTCGCCGATCTCGCGGCGGCGCTTGTCGGTCAGCGCCTGCACGCGCTCGGGCTCCTGCCGCTCGCCCTCCGCCATCAGCTCGTCGCGGCGCCAGACCTGACCGCCCCTGAGGACGATCGGGTCGCCGTCGCTCAGACTGCTCATCAGGTCGGCTCCGGGCGCGTCGATCAGCGCGATGCCTGCCTGCACCAGCAGCAGCGGACCCATGTTCGGGTAGCGGCCGCTGGACGACGGCGAGCAGTTGACGACGCCCGCGACGCCGCAGGCAACGAGGTCTTCACCGGAGACGCGATCGAGATCGCGATGATCGATGATCGCGACGTCGCCGGGGCGCAGTCTCTTGACGAGATGCTTGGTGCGCTTTCCGATCCGGGCGATGCCGGACACCTCGGTGGTGGCCGCGCCGTTCTTCGACGCGGTAGGGGGGAAAACGGCCACGGTTGACCCCTCAGTCTAATGATGGCGCCCGACATCGCCCTAACCGGATTCCGGAATGCCGAAACGCTTCTGACGTTTGTCAGGCGGCCTTCAAGAGTTCTCTTGCGTGTTTCCGCGCCGCTCTGTCGGTCTCGTCCGCGCCCAGCATCCGCACCAGCTCGCCGACGACGCCGTCTCTGCGCAGGTCCGTGATCGTCGTGACAGCAGTGGAGGCCGTCCCGTCCTTCTCGATCCGGAAGTGGCGCTGGGCGTGGGCCGCGACCTGCGGCAGATGGGTGATGCAGAGCACCTGGCGGCCCTCAGCCAGCGCGCGCAGCTGCGAGCCGACCGCCCGCGCGGTGTGACCGCCGATGCCGGCGTCGATCTCGTCGAAGACGAGCAGGCCGGCGCCGTCCTCGACGTCGGCGTTCGCGACGCCGAGCAGCGCCAGCATCACGCGCGACGTCTCGCCGCCGGACGCCACGTCGCGCAGAGGACCGGCCGGCACGCCGGGGTTGGCGGCGATCAGCAGCTCGACCGTGTCGCCGCCGCTCGCGGTCGGCTCCTCGCGCTCCGACAGCGCGACCTCGAACGTCGCGCCCGCCATCGCCAGCTCCGCGAGCCGCGCGCGCACCGCCTCCGCCAGGCCGGGCGCCGCCTCCGCGCGCGCCGCGCGCAGCTCCACCGCGACCGCCTGCAGCCGCTCCCTCGCCTCCGCCAGCTCCGCCCGCGTCTGCTCCAGCGCCGCCTCCGCGCCGGTCAGCTCGTCGCGCCGCGCGCGGCACTGCTCCGCGTGGGCGAGCACCGCCGCGATCGTGCCGCCGTGCTTGCGCTCCAGCCGCTGGAGCGCCGTCAACCGCTCCTCGACCTCGTCGAGCCGGCCGGGCTCCCCCTCGACGCCCTGCTCGTAGCCGCGCAGCTCCGTCGCGAGGTCGTCAGCCTCCAACACGAGCGCGCGGTATCGCTCGATCAGCGGCTCCAGCTCCGGATCGACCCCGGCCATCGCGTCGAGCGCGCCCGCAGCTGCCGCCAGCAGCGCGCTGGCGCCGCTCTCACCGCTGTCGGGCATGATCGCCTCCGCTCCCGCAAGGGCGGCCCCGCGCAGCCCCTCGAGGTGCCGCAGCCGCGCCGCCTCGCGCTCCAGCTCGGTCTGCTCCGCCGCGCTCGGATCGACCTCCTCGATCTCGCGCAGCTCGAACTCGAGCAGGTCCAGCTCGCGCTCGCGCGCGCCGCCAATCGCCCCCAGCTCCTGCGCCCGCCGTGTCAACGTGCGCAGCTCCGCATGAGCGGCAGCCGCCTGCGCGCGCCGCTCGCGCTGCTGCGGGCCGCAGAACGAGTCGACGATCTCTAGCTGCGCAGAGGCGAGCATCAGCTTGCGGTGCTCGTGCTGGCCGTAGAAGGCGAGCAGCTCGCCGCCCAGCTCGCGCAGGTCCGCGACCGTCGCGGAGCGGCCGTTGAGGTAGGCGCGCGTGCGCCCGTCCGGCCAGACGCGCCGTGCCAGCACCAGCTCGTCGGCGTCGTCGGGCAGCCGTTCCCCGAGCTGCTCGCGCAATCGCTGCGGGAAGTCGAAGACGCCCTCGACGTACGCCTCCGAGGCGCCCGGGCGGACGATCCCGCTGCGCGCCTTGCCACCCAGCAGCAGGTCGAGCGCGTGCGCCAGCATCGTCTTGCCGGCGCCCGTCTCGCCCGTCAGCACGTTGAGCCCGGGCCCGAGGCGCAGCTCGGCCCGCTCGATCAGGAGAAGATTCTCGACACGCAGCTCGTGAAGCATGCGCGCAAGTCCATCACCTTCGCCGGACGGAAAAGCGAACAGAGGTTCGCATGCGAGCAGGGCTGCACGCGAACACCCGTGCGAATCCCCGCCTAGGCCCCCCGGGCGAGCCGCCCGAACTTCTCGCGCAGGCGGTGGTAGAAGCTCGCGTCGTGTGCCTGCGCGAGCGTGCCGACGTCGTGTCTGAAGCGCGCCGACAGCGCGCCGCCCGGCAGCAGCTCGCAGATCGGCCGCCCGTCGATCGAGACGTCGACCGGTTCCTCGCGCGAGCGGTTGCGGATCGTGATCGGGTCGGCCGGCGCGACCACGAGCGCGCGCGCCGTCAGCGAGTGCGGCGCGATGTAGGAGACCGCGAGCCCCTCCACGCCCCACGCCATCACGGGTCCGCCGTTGGCGAGGTTGTAGCCGGTCGAGCCGGCGGGCGTGGCGACCACGAGGCCGTCGCAGCGCACGCGGCCGACCTCCTCGTCGCCGACCTCGACCGCCAGGTCCGCGACGCGCAGGCCCTGCTGGCGGTGAAACGAGACGTCGTTCATCGCGAGCCACTCGCCGCCGCCGCTCTGCGCCTCGATGCCCGGCAGCGAGAGCATCTCGAAGTTGCCGTCGAACGCCATCTTCAGCCCGACGCCGACGTCGTGGTCGGGGTCGACGGTCGCGAGGAAGCCGACCTCGCCGAAGTTGACGCCGAAGACCGGGACGCCCGTCCGCGCATAGCAGCGCAGCCCGTGCAGGATCGTGCCGTCGCCGCCCAGCACGACGCAGAGGTCGGCGTCCGGCGCCGGCGGCGCGTCGACCTCGATCCCCGGCTCCGCCTTGAGGCCGTGCTTGATCGTCTCCTCCGGTGAGAAGCGCAGCGTGTAGCCGGCCGCGCGAGCGGCCGCGACCAGCTCGCCGAGCGCCGCGCTCGTCTCCGTCGGGCGGCGGTGGGTGAAGACCGTCGCAACCCTGCGCTCACTCATGTGGCTCGACCTCCAGGGCCGCAGACTCCAGATCGTCGAGCGCGCCCGCGCGGCCGCCCTCGGCCAGTCGCACGAACGTCTCCCGGTTGCCCTTCGGGCCAGGCAGGCCAGAGGATACGAAGCCGAGCACCGCGGCGCCGAGCTGCTGCGCCGCGGCGGCGACCGCGACGAGCGCCGCGCGGCGGTCGGCCGGGTCGTGCACGACGCCCTTGCCGACCTTCTCGCGACCGACCTCGAACTGCGGCTTGATCATCGCGAGGCCGTCGTAGCGCTCCGCCAGCGTCGCCAGGACGGCCGGCAGGACCTTCGTCAGGGAGATGAACGAGACGTCGGCGACGAACAGGTCCGGCGCGTACGGGAGCTGCTCGCGCGTGAGCGCGCGGGCGTTGCGGCGCTCCATCACGGTCACGCGCTCGTCGGTGCGGACCTGCCAATGCAGTTCGCCGTAGGCGACGTCGAGCGCGACGACGTGGACGGCGCCGCGCTGCAGCAGGCAGTCGGTGAAGCCGCCGGTCGAGGCGCCGACGTCGAGCGCATGGCGTCCGCTGACGTCGAGTCCGACCGCGTCGAGCGCGTTCGCGAGCTTTCTGCCGCCGCGCGAGACGAACGCCGGCGCGGCGTCGACGTCCAGCTCGACGTCGTCGGCCACCATCTGGCCGGGCTTCAGCGCACGTCTGCGGTCGGCGCCGATCAGCACCTCGCCCGCCAGCACGGACGCGGCCGCGCGCGAGCGAGAGGCGAAGACGCCTCGCTCCGCGAGCAGCGTGTCGAGTCGCATCTTCGTCGTCACCGCGCAGACACGGTACCGGCACGGGCGCCCGTTGCCACCTGCAGCCCCTCGAAAGCACGCCGCGACGACCAGATAGACGCCAACGTGCATGTGAGGAGATTCACACAACGGTCTCGTGCGAAGTCACACAATCGCTGCATGATGACGGCGCTTCGACCACTTCCACTCTCGCTCCACGGAGCCGTCGAGTTGCTGTTCGGGGTGCTCGCCCTGATCGCGCCCTTCGCATTCGGCTTCACCGCCGCCGGGACCGTCCTGGCCGGACTGATCGGCGTGCTCGCGATCGGCCTCGCGCTCGATGCGACGAGCCCCCGCGACGTGATCGCCCACCG
This sequence comes from Conexibacter sp. CPCC 206217, assembly GCF_030646165.1. GTDB lineage: Bacteria > Actinomycetota > Thermoleophilia > Solirubrobacterales > Solirubrobacteraceae > Conexibacter. Next base: position 426,821 of record NZ_JAUTDO010000003.1, read on the forward strand.
CGCGTTCGACCACGGGCTGGCGTTCGGCGCGGTCCTCGTCGCGCTCGCACTGGCGATCGCCGGCGACGGCGCCGCGGCGCTGGTGCTCGGCGGCCTCGGGCTCGCGCAGCTGACGCTCAGCGCGGGCACGCGCTACACCGTCCGGGGTTGACCGCGGGGTTCTCGCGGCGCGCCGCGGCGCGGCGCGGCCGCGCGCAGCGTCGCGTAGAAGATTCGTCCGTGTTGGGACGAATCGCATCGCACAGCTTCCAAGCCGCGCCGATCAAAGGGAGGGTCGCACCGATCCCGTCCATCGTCCCCTCCCCTTCAGGCGTGTCATGTCCAAGACCCCCCTTCGTCTCGTCCTGCTTGCGCTGCTCGCACTGCTGCTGATCCCGGCGGCGGCATCCGCGGCCGGCACGATCCGTCTCACCTCCGACCACTTCAGCGTCAACGAAGGTGACGGCAACGCCGTCATCACGATCGTCCGCGACGACGTCCGCGAACGTGGCGAGATCCGCTACGACGCCTACTACGACCGCAGCGCGGAGGCCAACCAGGACTGGAAGCCGGTCCAGGGCACGATCAGAATCGATCCGGGCGTCGCCGAGGCCTCCTTCACGATCCCGATCATCGACGACACGATCGTCGAGGGTCCCGAGACCGTCAAGGTCGGCATCTACGGGCCCTACAACGCCAAGCTCGGCGAGCCCAACCGCGCGATCCTGACGATCGTCGACAACGACGCGATCGGGACGCCCGACCTGCGCGACGACGCCAACCCGCTCGCGCTCCCGGTCGCGCCGACCAACGGCAACCCGCTCTTCGGCGCGCGCTTCTTCGTCGACACCAAGTGGAACCTCGCCCGCGTCGCGATGCAGAAGTACCGCCGCGCGAAGGGCGTCCAGCAGCTCAGAGTGATCGCCGACCAGCCGGAGACGAAGCGCTTCGGCACCTGGACGAAGGCGCCGCGGCACGAGGTCGCGACGCTGCTGCAGCGTGTCCAGACCGAGGATCCGGGTGCCGTCCCGCTGCTGGCCACCTACCGCCTCAAGCACCTGCAGTGCGGTGGCGTGGCCGACTCGCCGGCCGACGTCGCCGCGTACAAGCGCTGGTACGACGAGTTCGCGCTCGGGATCGGCAACCAGCCCGTCGTCCTCTTCTACGAGATCGACGCGCTGATCACGATGAAGTGCCTCTCCGGCCCGGGCCGCGCGCGCCGCATCGAGGAGGTCAAGTACGCGATCGACGTGCTGTCGAAGCTGCCGCGCGCGGTCGTCTACGTCGACGCCGGCAGCGGTCTCGCGCACGGCGCGCCCTACATAGCGGCGAAGCTGCGCCAGGTCGGCGTCAACAAGATCCAGGGCTTCTTCACCAACGCGACGCACCAGGACAGAACGCTGAAGGAGATCAAGTACGCGCGTGACCTCGTCAAGCGCACGGGCGGCACCGCCCACTACGTGATCAACACGTCCGGCAACGGCAGGGGCCCGCTGGTCCCGAAGGACCGCGTCAGGGACGGCAACTCGTTCCGCTGCAACGCGCCCGGCCGCGGCCTCGGCCCCAAGCCGACGTCGAACGTGCCGGCGAAGTACCGCGGGCTCGACGGCCTCTTCTGGATCGGCAACCCCGGCCGCTCCGCCGGCCCCTGCGCGCAGGAGCTGTACCCGGGCCAGACGATCCCCGCGACCGGCACCTTCTGGCTGCAGTACGCGCTCTCGCTGATCAAGAACGCCGACTTCCGCATCACCTGATCCGGAATTCGCGGACCCAGGTCCGCCGTTCGTCCGCTCCAAGGCTCCAATAGCTCACCAAACCGCCCCATCGCTGACCAGCGGTGGGGCGGTCGGCGTTCATGCCCTATTGAAGCCCTTGGCGGCGGGTAGTTTCGAGAGAGCTAAAACCGACGCCTGGGAGGCCGTCGACCGATGTTCCGTTTCACGCATTCCCCCATGCGAGTGGTCGTGCTCGCCTGTCTGGCGCTGCTGCTCATGCTTCTGCTCGCTCCGCGCGCCGCTTCGGCCGCGGGCACCGTCAGCCTCACGTCGACCTCGTACACGGTCAACGAAGGGGCCGGCAACGCCGTCATCACCTTCACGCGCTCCACCGCCTCCACGCGCGGCGAGGTCCGCTACGGCGCCTGGCACAGAACGGCGCAGCAGTTCCAGGACTACAAGCCCGTGAAGGGCCGCGTCGACCTCGCGCCCGGTCAGACCGAGGGCTCGTTCTCCGTCCCGATCGTCGACGATCCGCTCGTCGAGGGCAGAGAGACGATCGCAGTCGGCATCTTCGGCACCTATCCCGAGAGAGTCGGCAGACCGGACCGCGCGATCCTCACGATCGAGGACAACGACGCGATCTCGACCGATCCGCGCGACAGCGTCAACCCGCTCGGACTCAACCCGGCGCCGACCGACGGCAACCCGCTGTCCGGCGCGCGCTTCTACGACAACCCGTCGCAGACGATCGCGGGCGTCTACGCGAACCGCATCAAGCGCAGCAAGCCGGGCGCGGCGAGAATGCTCTCGGCGATCAGCTCCCAGCCCGAGTCCAAGCGCTTCGGCAGTTGGAACGACCGCCCCGGCTACGTCGTCGCGAAGTACCTCGCGCAGGCGTACAACGACGACCCGGGCGCGATCCCGCTGCTGGCGACCTACCGGCTCAAGCACCTCACCTGCCACCGCGTCAGCGACTCTGCCAGAGAGGCCGCAGCCTACAAGCGCTGGTACAGCGACTTCGCGAACGGGATCGGCAACCAGAGAGTCGTGCTCTTCTACGAGATCGACGCGCTGATCACCGCGCCGTGCCTGTCCGGCAGAGGCCTGCAGGTGCGCATCGACGAGATGCGCTCCGCGATCGATTCGCTCGCGAGGCTGCCGCACGCGGTCGTGTACGTCGATGCCGGCGCCAGCGACGCGCACCACCCGAGATTCATCGGCTCACTGCTGCGCAAGGTCGGCGTCAACAAGATCCAGGGCTTCTTCACCAACTCCACGCACCACAACCGCACGACGAAGGAGATCCGCTACGCCGACGGCCTCTCCCGCGCGACCGGCGGCAAGCACTACGTCGTCAACACCGCCGTCAACGGCAAGGGCGCGCTGCGGCCGAAGAACAAGGTCGAGTTCGGCAACTCGATCCGTTGCAACCCGAGAGGCCGCGGCCTCGGTCCCAAGCCGACGTCGAACGTGCCGCCGCAGTACCCGCGGCTCGACGGCCTCTTCTGGATCGGCAACCCCGGCCGCTCCGCCGGCAACTGCGGCACGTCGAGAAACGCGCCACCGACGGGCACGTTCTGGCTCGACTACGCGCTCATGCTGATCAAGAACGCGGACTACCGGATCCGGTAGTCAGGACGTCGCTGGCGTGCGGTGGCCGCTGCCCACCGCCGCCAGCACGCGCTCCGCGATCGCGGGGCCGGTGAAGCCGACCTCCTCGTGCAGCAGCGCCGGGGAGCCGTGCGTGACGTAGCGGTCGGGGATGCCGACGCGCAGGATCCGCGAGGCGATGCCGCTGTCGGACAGCGTCTCCCACACGGCCGAGCCGAAGCCGCCGGCCAGGACGCCCTCCTCGACGGTCACGAGCAGGTCGTGCTCGGCCTGCAGTTGGGCGACGAGACCGGCGTCGATCGGCTTCGCGAAGCGCGCGTCGGCGACCGTCGCGGCGATCCCGTGCTCGGCCAGCAGCGTCGCGGCCTCCAGCGCCTTGGCGACGCCGCTGCCGTAGCCCAGCAGCGCGACCTTGCCGTCGCCCTCGCGCAGGATCTCGCCGCTGCCGATCTCCAGCAGTCTGGGCTCCAGCGGCAGCGGCACGCCGGTCGCCTCGCCGCGTGGGTAGCGCAGCGCGACCGGGCCGTCGTACGCGAGCGCGGTGTGCAGCATGTGGACCAGCTGCGCCTCGTCGCGCGGCGCCATCAGCACGATGTGCGGCAGCGGGCGCAGGTAGGAGATGTCGAAGACGCCGTGGTGCGTCGGGCCGTCGTCACCGACGAGGCCGGCGCGGTCCATCGCGAGCACGACGTCGAGTCTCTGCAGGCAGACGTCATGGACGATCTGGTCGAACGCGCGCTGCAGGAAGGTCGAGTAGATCGCCGCGACCGGCTTGCAGCCCTGCAGCGCCAGGCCGCAGGCGAACAGCAGCGCCTGCTGCTCGGCGATGCCGACGTCGAAGTAGCGCTCCGGCAGCTCTCTCTGGAGGATGTTGAGGCCGGTGCCGGAGTTCATCGCAGCGGTGATGCCGATCACGCGCTCGTCGCGGCGGCACTCGTCGACGAGCGCGTCGCCGAACACCTGCGTGTACTGCGGCGGCTTCGGCTTCGCCTTCGCGGCGCCCGGGATCGCCGCCGGGGCCGGCGCGGGCGCGCCGTTGGCGATCGACTTCGGCTTGGCGGCATGCCACTTCTCCATGCCCTCCAGGCCGCCGTCCTCGGCCGGCGCGAAGCCCTTGCCCTTCACCGTCGAGACATGCACGACGACCGGCCGCTCGGCCGCGATCGCCTCTCTCAGCGCCGCGCGCAGGGCGTGCACGTCGTGGCCGTCGACGACGCCCATGTAGGCCCAGTCGAGCTCCTCCCAGAAGAGGCCGGGCGCCCAGAACGCCTTGATCGACTCCTTCAGCTGCGGGCCGAGGTGGGCGAAGCGGTTGCCGATCCCGGCCGGCAGCTTCGTCAGGCCGTCCTCGACGCCCTCGCGCGCCTTCCACAGCTTCGGGTTCAGCCGCACGCGGTTGAAGTAGCGCGACAGCGCGCCGACGTTCGGCGAGATCGACATGCCGTTGTCGTTCAGCACGACGACCATCGGGGTGCCGAGGCCGCCGGCCTGGTGGACCGCCTCGAACGCGACGCCGCCGGTCATCGAGCCGTCGCCGATCACCGCGACGACCGCGCCGTCCTCGCCCTGTCCGTGGCGCATCGCCTCCTTCAGCCCGACGGCGTAGCCGATCGAGGTGGAGGCGTGGCCGGCGCCCATGATGTCGTGCTCGGACTCGTCGATCGAGCAGAACGGCGACAGGCCGCCGTACTTGCGGATCGTCTCGAGCTGGTCGCGGCGGCCGGTCAGGATCTTGTGCGGGTAGGCCTGGTGGCCGACGTCCCAGAGGATCTTGTCGCGCGGCGACTCCAGCAGCGAGTGCAGCGCGACGGCCAGCTCGCAGGTGCCGAGGTTGGCGCCGAAGTGCCCGCCGATCTCTCCGACCGTGTCGATGATGTGCTCGCGCACCTCCTGCGCGAGCTGCTGCAGCTGTTCGTCGGAGAGGCCCTTGAGGTCCTCGGGACCGTCGACGCCGGGAAGGATCGGTTCGCTCATGAGGTCCGCGTGTAGATGAAGTCGGTGATCTGCGTCAGCTCCCCTGCGCCACCCGGGGCGGCGCTCTGCAGCGCTGCGCGGGCGTTGGCGTGCGATTCGGCGGCCAGCTCGCGCGCCCGTTCGAGGCCGAACTCGCTCACGTACGTGCGCTTGCCGAGCCGCTCGTCGCTGCCCTGGGTCTTGCCGAGTGCGTCGTCGGTGCCGACGACGTCGAGGATGTCGTCGACGATCTGGAAGAGCACGCCAAGCTCGCTTGCGAAGTTGCGGAAGGCGTCGATTGTCGCAGGTGGCTGGGTCGGAGCGAGCAGCAGCGGGCACATGATCGACGCGCCGATCAGCCTGCCGGTCTTCAGCGCGTGCAGATGACGCAGGCCTGCCGGGTCCTTGGGGGCGGAAGCGGCCACGTCCAGGTACTGCCCGCCGACCATCCCGTTGACTCCCGTCGCGGACGCGAGCTCGCGCACGGCGGCGAGGATCGCGGCCGGCTCGCCCGGCTGGCGCTCCAGCACGTGGCGGAAGGCCTCCGCGTAGAGGCCGTCGCCCGCGAGGATCGCGACGTTCTCGCCGAACGCCTTGTGGCAGGTCGGTCTGCCGCGACGCAGGTCGTCGTCGTCCATCGCCGGCAGGTCGTCGTGGATCAGCGAGTAGGTGTGGATCAGCTCCAGCGCCGCCGCTATCGGCAGGACCGCCTCGGCCGGCTGGCCGATCGCGCGCGCCGTCGCCAGCGCGAGCACGGGGCGTATGCGCTTGCCGCCGGCCAGCAGCGAGTAGCGCATCGCCTCTTCGAGGCCGTCCGCGCCGGTCGTCTCGGCGTCGATGAAGGTGAGCTGCGCGAGGTACTCCTCCACCGTGCGGCGGAGGGCGTCGGGATACTCGCCCGCGCTCATGCGGGCTGCGTCGGGAGCGACGTCTGACCCGGCGCGGGCGGCTCCGCGGCGACGCGCACGCGGCGATCGAGCTCGTTGGCGGCGTCGCCGGCGAGGCGGGCGCACTCCTCCACCAGGCGCGCGGCCTGCTCGGGCTCCAGGTCGCCGCCGCGCAGCTGCGCGGCCGCGTCCTCGAGCTGACGGCTGAAGTACTCCAACTGATCGACGCCGCTCATCGGCCGCCTCCGTTCTCGCTGCCGTTGCCGCTCGTCGCGCCGTCGGCGGCGCGGTGCTCGCGCAGGATCGCCGCCAGCACGCCGTTGAGGAAACCGGGCGCCTCGGCGCCGCAATAGGCCTTGGCGGTCTCGATCGCCTCGTCGATCGCGCCCTCCGGCGGGATCGAGCGCTCCGCCGGGACGTCGCCGGGGTGCAGCATCTCCAGCAGGCTGACGCGCATGATCGAGCGCTCCAGCGGGGCGATCCGCGACAGCGTCCAGCCCTCGGCGTGGCGGCTGATCAGGTCGTCGAACTCCGGCTGACGGGCGAGCGCCGCGCGGGCAAGCGCCTGCGTGAACGTCGCGGCGTCCTTCGGCAGCGTGTCGTCGAGGGGCCGGCCGGTGAGGTCGTGCTGGTACAGCGCGAAGACCGCTTCGCGTCGTTGGTCGCTTCGGCGAGACACGAGGTCGCGCTACGCGCGGGACATGTATTCGCCGGAGCGCGTGTCGACCCGCACCTTGTCGCCGATGTTGACGAACAGCGGGACGTTGATCTGCGCGCCGGTCTCCAGCGTCGCGGGCTTCGTGCCGCCGCCGGAGGCGGTGTCGCCGCGCAGGCCGGGCTCGGTCTCGGTGACCTCGAGGTCGACGGCGCTGGGCAGCTGGATGTCGGCCGGGACGCCGTCGATCGACAGCAGGTCGACGTTGTCGCTCGCCTTCGTCCAGCGCAGCGCGTCTCTCAGCGCGGCTGCGGGGATCGCCGACTGCTCGAAGCTCTCGACGTCCATGAAGTGCGCGTCGGACTCGTCGGAGTAGAGGTACTGCATCTTGCGCACCTCGGTCCGCACCGAGCGGAACTTCTCGCCCGCGCGGAACGTCTTGTCGATCACGTTGCCGTCGCTGGATCGGCGCAGCTTCGTCCGCACGAACGCGGGGCCCTTGCCCGGCTTGACGTGCTGGAACTCGACGACTTTGAAGATCGTCCCGTCCACTTCGATGTGGTTGCCGTTCTTGAGCTGGTTCGTGCTGATCACGGTGAGGATTGTAGGGCGGCGGGAGGCGTGGGGCGAAACCGGGGCGGCGCAGCCGCTCAGCGCACCACGCAGCGGAAGCCGATGTGGCTTGTGGAGGTGTCGATCGGCTCGCCCTGACGGGCGGCGGGGCGGTAGCGCAGGCAGTAGTTGGGGGCGCACAGGTGGGAGCCGCCCTTGATCACTCTGCGCGGGATGTGGGCGCCGGGCTCTGAGGTCGGCGCCGGCGGCGGGGCGCAGCAAGCGCGCTCGGTCGCGTGCGACTCGGTCCACGCGTCGGCCGTCCACTCCCAGACGTTGCCGGTCATGTCGTAGAGGCCGTGGCCGTTGGGCGGGAAGGTCGCGACCGGCGAGGTGCCCTCCCAGCCCTTCGCCTTCAGGTTCTGCCACGGGAACTCGCCCTGCCAGTGGTTGGCCATCAGGCGCCCGTCCGGCCGCTCCTCGTCGCCCCAGGCGAACGTCGCGCCGTCGAGGCCGCCGCGGGCGGCCAGTTCCCACTCCGCCTCCGTCGGCAGCGCCTTGCCAGCCCAGGCGGCATAGGCGGCCGCGTCCTGGTGCGCGACGTGGACGACCGGATGGCGGTCGCGGCCGCGGATGCTCGTTCCCGGGCCGCCCGGGTGGCGCCAGTCCGCGCCCGGCACGTACGCCCACCACTGCCGCCAGTCGTTCAGCGAGACGCGCTGCGGCGCCTTGCGGAAGACGAGCGAGCCTGGGACCAGCAGCTCCGGAAGAGCGTCGGGGTACTCGTCCGCCGCGGGCTGCTGCTCGGCGAGCGTGACGTAGCCGGTCTCCTCCGCGAAGCGCCGGAAGTCGCGCACGGTCACGAGCCGGCTGTCGATCCAGAAGCCGTCGACGTCGACCTCGCGCAGCGGGGCCTCCTCCGGATAGAAGCGCTCGGAGCCCATCCGCACGCGCGCGGCGTCGATGCGGACCATGTTGCGGGGAGCGGTGGTCGTCGTGGCCACGCCCTCCAGGATCGCGCTCGTGTCAACTGGTCACTAGATTCGCCCCCGCAATGACTGCGGACCAGACAGAAGCGCTCCGCCCCACGGCGCCGCCGTGGCGCCGGCCCGACCGGCTCGTGCTGGCGTTCGACCTCGCCGCGACGGCGCTGTTCGCGCTCGAAGGGGCGCTGAACGCGGCAGAGGCCCGCTTCGACCTCTTCGGCGTGCTCGTGCTGGCGTTCGTGACCGCGCTCGGCGGCGGGATCGTGCGCGACGTGCTGATCGGCTCGGTCCCGCCCGCGTCGCTGTCGTTCAAGCGCTACCCGCTGACCGCGTTCGCGGCCGGCGTCGTCGTCTTCCTGTTCGAGGACTACGTCGACGAGCTGCCCTCAGCCGTGCTCGTGACGCTCGACGCCGGCGGACTCGGGCTGTTCGCGGTCGCCGGCGCGCGCAAGGCGCTCGACTTCGGCACAAACGGCCTGACGGCGGTGCTGCTGGGCGTCGTCACCGGCGTCGGCGGCGGCGTCATGCGCGACCTGCTGCTCGGCATCCCGCCGCGCGTGCTCAACACCGACGTCTATGCGAGCGCCGCGCTGGTCGGCGCTGCGATCGCGGTGATCGGCATACAGCGCGGCCACCCGGCTGGGAAGACCATGCTGCTCGGCGGCGCCGTCTGCTTCGCGCTGCGGATGATCGCCTACTGGCAGCACTGGAACCTGCCGAACGTGGGCTTCTGAGCACACCACTAGCCTGAGACGCAGTGCGCAGAGTGAACCCCCTCCCCCTGCTCGCGCTCGCGTTCGGCTGCGCGGGCGCGGTCGTCGCGACCTACGCCGTACTCGTGCGCACGCACCGCGGGCAGCGGATCGACCAGGGCGCCTTCGACGGCCGCGCGCTCGCGACCGCCTCCGCGCACGACGCCGCGCAGCAGCTGCTGACGACGATCAGCGTCGGCACGCTCGCGCTCGCGACCGCGGTGCTGGTCGCGCAGGCGCTGCTGCGGCGCCGGCTCGCGCTCGCGCTCGTCGCCGGGACCGTGATCGGCGGCGCCGTCCTGACGACGGAGCTGCTGCAGCGCACGCTGACGCGGCCGGACCTGCTGATCGACGGGCGCCTCTACGAGAACAGCTTCCCCAGCGGGCACGTGACGGTCGCGTTCGCGATCGGCGTCGCGGCGACGCTCGTCGCCCCGCCGCGCGTGCGCCGGCTCGTGTCGGTGCTGGCGGTCGCGTACGGCTCGGCGGTCGGGATCGCCGTGATCGCCGCCGGCTGGCACCGGCCCAGCGACGTCGCCGGCGCGCTCTTCGTCGTGACCGCGTGGGCGGCGCTGGCCGGCCTTGCGGACACGCTGCTGGAGCGGCGCCGCGCCGGCGCCGCGAGCTGGCCGCAGCCGGCGGTCGCGCGCAGCTACCTTGTGCTCGGCGGCGTGCTGCTGGCGGCCGGGTACGCCGTCACGCTCGCGATCGTCGGCGCCGGCCGCGCCGGAGCGATCGACTGGACCGCGGTCAACGGCGCCTTCGCGGGCGCCTGCGTGACCGTCGCCGGCGTCGCCGCCGTGCTGATGGCGGCCCTGCTGGCAGCTCTGCGCGCCGCGCTTCCCGCCCGCGCGCCGGCCCGCAGACGCGCGGCGCCCGCGAGAGCGGCAAGACGGCGCGCGACGCGCTGAGAACCGCCCAGGCGGCGCCCGGCGCGCGCTGAGACCCGCGAGGCGGCGCAGGCCGCACTCCGAGCAGGAAAAGTTACTGTCGCCGCCGTCGGCGGACTGACGTACGCTCCCCAGCCCGATGCGCCGTTTTCACCGTCTGTGGGGGCACAAGGACTTTCGCTGGCTCTTCCTGAGCCAGACGATCTCCACGACCGGCGACCGGATCGTTCTTGTCGCGCTGGCGCTGCTGGTGACCGAGCGAACCGGCTCGACCGCGGACCTCGGGCTGGTGATGGGCGTCTACACCGCCGCCCATCTCGTCTTCGTGCTGTTCGGCGGCGTCTGGGCCGATCGGCTGCCGCGCCATCGCATCATGCTGTCGACCGATCTGATGCGCGGCTCGCTGCACGCGCTGCTGGCGGTGCTGATCCTGACCGACCACATCACGATCTGGGAGCTGGTCGCGATCGAGGCGCTGTTCGGGACCGCCGAGGCGTTCTTCAGGCCCGCCTTCAGCGGCCTCGTGCCGCAGACGGTGCCCGAGGAGCTGATCCAGGAGGCGAACGCGCTCAACAACCTGACGCAGACGATCGCCGAGTTCGCCGGCCCGGCGATCGCGACGGCGCTCGTGCTGACGCTGGGGACCGGCACCGCGTTCGCCGTCGACGCCGGGACGTTCTTCGTCAGCGCCTGCCTGCTCGCGCTCGTGCATCCGCGGCCGCGTGGGGAGCCGGCGCCGCGCCGCTCGGTCCGCACGGAGCTGCGCGAGGGCTTCGAGGAGGTCCGCTCGCGCACCTGGGTGTGGGTCACGATCGTCGTCTTCTCGTTTCAGCTGTTCGGCACCTACGCGCCCTACGTCGTGCTCGGGCCGACCGTCGCGGAGGACCGCTACGGCGATCCGGCGCTGTACGGCTGGCTGGCGGCGGCGGTCGGCTTCGGCACCGCGATCGGCTCGCTGCTGGCGCTGCACTGGCGCCCGCGCCGGCCCCTGGTGGCGGGGATCCTCCTGGTGCTGCCGTTCTGCCTGCTGCTGAGCGCGTACGCGCTCGGGATCCCGCTCGCGCTGGCGCTCGTGCTCGGGACGACGACCGGGGTCGGCATCGCGCTGTTCGGGATCTGGTGGCAGACGGCGCTGGCCGAGCGGATCCCGCCGCAGGCGCTCTCGCGCGTGACCTCCTACGACTGGCTCGGATCGCTCGCGCTGCTGCCGGTCGGCTATGTCGTGATCGGCGTGCTCGCCGACCACATCGGCGCGATAGAGGTGATGGCCGGCGGCGGCGTGCTGGCAGCGTCGGTGCTGCTGCTTGGGCTGATCCCGCGCGCGACGCGCGAGCTGGGTCAGGCCGGCGCGCGCGTCGGCGCGCCGCCCGTCAGGGGATGACCGTCAGGCCCTTCGGCAGCGTCGTGAGGACGTCCTGGCCGTCGGCGGTGACGACGACGAGGTCCTCGATCCGCACGCCGAGCACGCCCGGCAGGTAGATCCCCGGCTCGACCGTGACGACGTTGCCGGGCGCGAGCGTCGCCGTCGACGCTCTCGACAGCCGCGGCGCCTCGTGCACCTCGATCCCGACGCCGTGGCCGAGGCTGTGGCCGAAGTGCTCGCCGTGGCCGGCGGCCGCGATCACGTCGCGCGCGGCGGCGTCAGCGTCCCTGCCGGTCACGCCCGGCCCGACGGCGGCGAGGCCGGCCAGCTGCGCCGTCAGCACGGTCTCGTAGATCGCGCGCGCGTCGTCGCTGACCGGGCCGGCGGCGTAGGTGCGCGTGCAGTCGGAGCAGTAGCCGTCGAGCTCGGCGCCCCAGTCGATCACGACGAGGCTGCCGGAGGCGATCGTCACGTCGCGCGGCGTGGCGTGCGGCAGCGCGCCGTGCGCGCCGTGGGCGACGATCGTGTCGAAGCTGGGGCGCTGCGCGCCGAGCGCCTGCATCTCGTGCTCCAGCGCGAGCGCGACCTCGCGCTCGGTGCGACCGGCGAGGCCGTCCTGCAGCACGTGCTCCAGCGCGCCGTCGGCGAGCAGCGTCGCCGCGCGGATCCGCTCGATCTCGTGCGCGTCCTTGACGAGCCGCAGCTGCTCGACCGCGCCGCCGGCGGCGACCAGCTCGACGCGCTCGGGCAGCAGCTCGCGCAGCCGCGCGTGCGTCTTGACGGAGACCGTCTGGTCGTCGAAGCCGAGCCGCACGTCGCCGCTGGGCAGCCCCGGGAGGATCTGCTCCAGCAGGTCGGTCTCGCCGATCACGCGCTCGTAGCCGTGGACCTGCTCCTGGATCTGCTGCTCGTAGCGGAAGTCGGTGACGAAGCGGCGCAGGTCGCCGCCGCCGACGACCGCGAGGCCGTTGGAGCCGGTGTAGCCGGTCAGGTAGCGGACGTTGACGAGGTTGGTGACCAGCAGCGCGTCCAGTTCGCGCGCGGGCAGTGCGGCGGCGAGGCGGTCGGCGCGGGCTGCGCTGTCGGTGCTGCTGGTCCGGCTCATCCGTTCAGCTCCTTCTGCAGGCGCGCGAGCGCGTCGCGGTAGCCGTCGGGCCCTCTGCCGGCGACGGTCTCGATGCAGAGGTCGCGGATCACCGAGACACGGCGCCACTCCTCCCGTTGGTGCACGTCGGACAGGTGCACCTCGACGCTCGGCAGCCTCGCGATCTCCAGCGCGTCGCGGATCGCCCACGAGTAGTGCGTCCAGGCGCCCGGGTTGAGCACGAGGCCGTCGGCCATCTCCCCCGCGCGGTGCAGCTGCTCGACGAACGCGCCTTCGAAGTTGCTCTGGAAGAACTGCACGCGCAGGCCGAGCTCGTCGGCGAAGCCGGTGATCGTGCGCTCCAGCTGGTCGAGCGTGAGGGTCCCGTAGTGGCTCGCGTCGCGGCGCCCGAGCTGGTCGAGGTTGACGCCGTGCAGGACTGCGATGCGGCTGCTCATGCGGGTGCGGCTCCCTTTGCCTGCGCAAGCTCGACGACGGCTGCGCGCAGATCCTCGTCGCCGACCTGGCAGCCCGGCCGCGCCGCGCCGGGTCCGTCGAGCAGCACGAACGGGACGGGCGCGCCGCTGCGGCGCTTCTTGTCGCGCGCGGTCGCGGCTATGACCGCGTCGAGGTCGACCGCGCCGGGGGTCAGCTGCGTCGGCAGGCCCTGGGCCGCCAGCAGCCCGGCGACCTCGTCGCGCAGGTCGTCCTGGCCGGAGAGCCGCAGCGCCGCCAGCAGGCCGAGGCCGACCGCCTCGCCGTGGCGGAACATCGCGTAGGAGGTGACCGTCTCGATCGCGTGGCCGACGGTGTGGCCGAGGTTCAGCACCTGCCGCACGCCGCCGTCGCGCTCGTCCAGCGCGACGACCGCGAGCTTCGTGCGGGCGCACTCGAAGATCGTGTCCTCGTCGGGTGGGTCGCCGGCGCGGACGCGCTCCCACAGGTGTCCGCCGGCGATCAGCGCGGTCTTGACGACCTCCGCGTAGCCGGCGGCCGCCTCCTCGCGCGGAAGCGTCTCGAGCGTGTCGACGTCGACGACGACCGACGACGGCTGGTGGTATGCGCCGACGTAGTTCTTCGCGCTCGGGAGGTCGACGCCGGTCTTGCCGCCGTAGGCGGAGTCGACCTGCGAGACGATCGTCGTCGGGACCTGCACGATCGGCACGCCGCGCTGGTAGGTCGCCGCGACGAAGCCCGCGAGGTCGCCGACGACGCCGCCGCCGAGCGCGACGAGATGGTCGCTCTGCGTCATCCCGTGCTCGCCGAGCGCGACCCAGACGGTCTCGGCCGTCTGCAGCGTCTTGTGCGTCTCGCCCGCGGGGATCGTGATCGTGGCCTTGAGACCGTCGCCGAGGCTTGACGCGTAGCGCGGCCCGACCTGGTCGTCGGTCACGAGGTAGCCGTCGCCCTGCACCGGCGAGAGCGCCGAGCCGAGCAGGCCGCGGCCGACGAAGACGGGGTAGTCGCCGGAGTCGCTCGTCGCCCACAGCAGGCGCGTGCCGGCGGGCGCGTCGCGTAGCGCGAGGATCGACGGCAGCGCGTCGTCGATCCGGTCCCTGTGGTCGGCCGGCAGCACCGCGTCGGCGGCGGCCATGTACATCGGCCGGCGGCGGATGTAGAGGTCGCGGAAGTCCTGCGGGTCGCGTGCGAGCGGGCGGCCGCGGCCGGCGGCGCGCTCCCAGGCGGCGTTGACGTCGACGTCGAGCAGGATCGTCGTGTGGCGTCTGAGCGCGGCACGGATCCGCGCCGAGTGCAGGGCGCCGCCGCCGAGCGAGAAGATCCCTCCGCGCGCCTGCTCCAGCATGTCGCCGACGAGCCGCTCCTCGAGCTCGCGGAAGGCGGCCTCGCCCTGCTCCGCGAAGCAGCGGTCGATCGGCATGCCGAGGTGCTCGGCGATCGCGGCGTCGGCGTCCTGCACCTCGACGCCGAAGCGTCTGGCGAGGCGGCGGGCGGCCGTCGTCTTGCCGGCGCCCATGAAGCCGACGAAGACGAGCGCGCCGTCGTCGGGCAGCTTCGGCTGCGGCTGCGTGCGGCTCAGCGGCGCCATCCGATCCGCTCCTCATAGGCGCTGACGGCCTCGCGCACGTCGTCGATGTGGTCGCCGCCGAACTTTCTGCGGTACGCGTCCGCGACGACATGGGCGAGCATCGCCTCGCCGACGACGCCGGCCGCCGGCACCGTGCAGGAGTCGGTCCGCTCGCGCAGCGCCTGCGCCGGCTCGTGCGTGTCGATGTCGACCGAGCGCAGCGGCTTGGTCAGCGTCGGGATCGGCTTCATCGCGACCTTCACGAGGATCGGCTCGCCGGTCGTCATGCCGCCTTCGAGCCCACCGGCGTGGTTGGTCGCGCGAAAGTATCCGCGCGTCTCGTCGAAGAAGATCTCGTCGTGCGCCTGCGAGCCGGGCACGCCTGCGATGTCGAAGCCCTCGCCGATGCCGACCCCCTTCATCGCCTGGATCGACATCATCGCCATCGCGATGCGGCCGTCGAGCCGCTCCTCCCACGAGATGTGGCTGCCGAGGCCCGGAACGACGCCGAACGCGATCACCTCGAACGTGCCGCCGAGCGACTCGTTGTTCTTGCGCAGCGTCGTGATCTCCTGGACCATCGCTCTGCTGGCGTCCGCGTCGAGGCAGCGGACCGGCGACTCGTCGACGTGCTCGAAGTCCGCGACGGTGAGGGCGCGGTCGAGGACCGGCGCTCTGACGGAGGTGATCTGCGTGACGTGCGAGCGGATCTCGACGCCGACCGCCTTCAGGAACGCCTTCGCGAGCGCGCCGCCGGCGACGCGGGCCGCGGTCTCACGCGCGCTGGCGCGCTCGAGGATGTTGCGCACGTCGCCGGTGCGGTACTTCCAGGTGCCGACGAGGTCGGCGTGGCCGGGGCGCGGAAGATGGACCTCGGGGATCGATCTCTCGACCGGCCACGGGTTCATCCGCTCTTCCCAGTTGGCGAAGTCTCTGTTGGGGATCTGCAGCGCGACCGGGCCGCCCATCGTGCGGCCGTGACGCACGCCGGCGGTGACATCGGCGCGATCTCTCTCGATCTTCATCCGGCCGCCGCGGCCGAAGCCGAGCTGGCGGCGCGCCATGTCGGCGTTGATCGCGTCCTGCTCGAGCTCGAGCCCGGCGGGGAGTCCTTCGACGATGCATGTGAGGCCGGGACCGTGCGACTCGCCGGCAGTGATGAGACGGAGCGCCATGAGGCGTTGAAGGTTAGTTGGCGGGCGGGCGTGGACGCTGCGTCGCCTCCGCGCGGCTTCGTTGGACGCCGCGCGCGCTCGCGCCGCCCGCCCGTGTTCCGCTGCGGCGCGCTCAGATCGCCTTGCCGGGGTTGAACAGCCCGTGCGGGTCGAACGTGCGCTTGATCGCGCGGTGCAGCTCGTGCGCCGCGCCCAGCTCCTGCGCGAGAAAGTCGCGCTTGAGCAGGCCGACGCCGTGCTCGCCCGTGACGGTGCCGCCGAGCTGCAGCGCGAGTCTGACGAGCGCGGCGAACGCCTCCCGCGCGTGCGCGACCGCGTCGGGATCGCGGTGGTCGTAGACGATCGTCGGATGCATGTTGCCGTCGCCGGCGTGGCCGAAGGTGCCGATCACGACGCCGTGCGCCGCGGCGATCTGCTCGATCCCCTCCAGCAGCGCGGGGATCTTGCCGAGCGGGACGCCGACGTCGTCCAGCAGCGTCGCGCCCTGGCGCTCCAGCGCCGGATACGCGAGCCGGCGCGCGGCCATCAGCATCCGCCCCTCGGCCTCCTCGTCGGTCGTGAGCGCGAGGGTCGCGCCGGCCTGCTCGCACCACGCGGCCATCTCGTCGACGGCTTTCAGCGCCTGCTCGCCGCCGAGGTCGCTGCGCGCGAAGACGAGCGCTGCGACGCCCTGATCGAGGTCCTGCGGCGCCATCTGCTCGACGGCCTGGATCGTCGTGCGGTCCATCAGCTCCAGCACCGAGGGGGTGCTGCTGCGGCTGATCTTCGCGATCGCCGCGCCGGCGGCGCCGAGCGTCGCGAAGCTGGCGGCGAGCGT
Source organism: Conexibacter sp. CPCC 206217 (assembly GCF_030646165.1). Taxonomy (GTDB): domain Bacteria; phylum Actinomycetota; class Thermoleophilia; order Solirubrobacterales; family Solirubrobacteraceae; genus Conexibacter. The sequence continues at coordinate 443,269 of NZ_JAUTDO010000003.1, forward strand.
CGCGGAGCTGCGCGGCGGCGGGAGCAGGCGCATCGTCGCCTCGGTGACGATCCCGAGCGTGCCCTCCGAGCCGCAGATCAGCGACGCGAGGTCGTAGCCGGCGACCCCCTTGCGCGCGCGCCGCCCGATCCGCACCGCTCTGCCGTCGGCGAGCACCAGCTCGAGTCCGAGCAGCGCGTCGCGCGTGACGCCGTACTTGACGCAGCAGAGCCCGCCGGCGTTCGTCGCGATGTTGCCGCCGATCGTGGAGAACTCGAAGCTGGCGGGATCGGGCGCGTAGAAGAGCCCCTCGCGCTCGGCGGCCGCGCGCAGCTGTGCGTTGACGAGGCCGGGCTGCACGGTCGCCAGCAGCGACGGCCCGTCCAGTTCGACGACGTCGGTCATCCGCTCGGTGCTGATCACGACGCAGCCGTCGATCGCGTTGGCGCCGCCGGACAGTCCGGAGCCGGCGCCGCGCGGCACGACGGGAACGCCGTGGGTCGCGGCGGCGCGCACGGCGTGCTGCACCTCCTGGGTGGTGCGCGGCCGCACGACGGCGGCGGGCGTGCCGGCGGCGACCAGCCCGGGCGCGGCCTGATCGTGCCGGTAGGAGGCGAGCACCTCCGGATCGGTGACGACGTCGCCGGAGCCGGCGAGGTCGTCGAGCAGGCGGTCGGCGGTGGCGGTCATGCGGAGGTTCCTCCGAGCGGCGAGCTGCCGCTGGTCCGTTGGTCTGATGGTCGGCTGGCGAGCGGGTCGCCTGCGCGGGCCGCTGCGCGCGGCTCGGCGGCAGCTGTCGCGCGCTCGGCGGAGCGGTAGAAGCCCATCACGTGGTCGCGCAGCAGCAGTTCGGCGTCGCGACCGTCGCCGGCCTCGACGGCGGCGAGGATCGCCTCGTGCTGGCGCGTCAGTCTGTTCAGCGTCCGCTGCGGCGCCGGCAGCGCGCGCAGCGCGTCGAGCAGGTGCGCGGAGACGGAGTCGCGCACGGCGAGCATCACGAGTTGAAGCGCCTCGTTGCCGGAGGCGGCGACGAGCGCGACGTGGAAGCGCACGTCGGCGCGCTCGAATGCGGCCACGTCGTCTCCGACGGCCCGCATCTCCTCCACCTCCCGGTGCGCATCGGCGAGGCAGGCGGCACGGTGGCGGGACGCCTCGGCGCGAGCGTCGGTGGCGTGCAGCCGCGTCGCCGCACCCGCGACCGCGGCCGCCTCCAACGCGCAGCGCAGCTCCACGAGGTCGGCGAGCGGGACGCGGCCGAGGCGCATGAGGTGGACGAGGCTCTCGCGCAACGGGCCGGTCGACAGCGACTCGGCCGGCGGGACGCGCAGCGGGGCGGTCGGTCCGCTCGCGACGGCGAGGCCCTGGGCCTGGAGCGCGCGCAGCGCCTCGCGCACCGTCGTGCGGCTGACGCCGAACTGCGCGCACAGCTCGCGCTCGGCAGGCAGCTCCTCCCCCGGCGCCAGCGCACCGTCGAGGATCGCCTCGCGCAGCTGATGCGCGACCTGCTCGTAGGCCGGATTGCGGATGACTTCGCTGAACGCCATTGGTCGGACCATATCTCTTTGACTGCTGGTCTGACAAGCGGGTACGATAAAGGTGTCGGTCCGCTCGCCAGCAGGAGCGCACTGCCGCTTCGCCTGCGAACCGGTCCGGTCGACGACCGCTCTAGAGAGGGAGTTCCCCATGGCGAAGGTCCTGCTGCTGACGGGTGACGCTGCCGAGTCGCTCGAGGTGATGTACCCGTACCAGCGACTGCTGGAGGACGGCCACACGGTCGACATCGCCGCGCCGACGGTGAAGAAGCTCCAGTTCGTCGTGCACGACTTCGTCGACGGCTTCGACACCTACACCGAGAAGCTCGGCTACACGTGGCCGGCCGACGTCGCGTTCGCCGACGTCGACCCCGCGGACTACGACGCGCTCGTGATCCCCGGTGGCCGCGCGCCCGAGTACATCCGCAACGACGCCGACGTGAAGCGGATCGTGCGCCACTTCGCCGAGGCCGACAAGCCGCTCGCGCATCTCTGCCACGGCCCGCTCTGCCTTGCCAGCGCGGGCGTGCTGAGCGGCCGCCGCTCAGCGGCTTACCCGGCACTGGCGCCCGACGTCGAAGCGGCCGGCGGCACGTTCGTCGACGACGAGGCGGTCGTCGACGGGTCGATGGTCTCCGGCCGCGCCTGGCCCGACCACCCGGCGTGGATGCGCGCGTTCATGGCGATCCTGCACGAGCGCGAGCCGGCGACCGCCTGACGCGCGGCGCGGCGCCCCCTACCCCAGCCACCACTCGCTCAGCTCGGCGCCGGCGGCGAACGCGACGCAGGCGCCGAGCGCGAGGAACGGACCGAGCGGGAGCGTCGCCTCGCGGGCGCTGCGGATGCCGCGGCGGATCGCCAGCGCCGCGCCGGCGAGCGCAGCGGTCACCAACGCGACGAGCAGCGCGACGACGACGGTGCTCTCCAGCAGCAGGCCGAGGACGGCGGCGAGCTTGACGTCGCCCATCCCCATGCCGTCGGGCCGGATCAGTGCCGCGGCGAGCAGGAAGCCACCCGCCGCCGTTCCCCACAGCAACTGCGCCGGCAGCCGCGCGGGATCCGCGACCAGCCCGATCGCGAGCGCCGCGAGCGCCCCGGCCGCGGTCAGCCGGTTGGGGATCAGGCGCCGGTCGAGGTCGATCCAGGTGACCGGCACCAGCAGCGCGACGAGCGTCGCGCCGATCAGCCGCTCACGCGTGCCGTCGGCGACGAGGACGACGAGCGCGAGCAGCGTCGCGCCGGCACAGGCCAGCGCGATCTGCAGTCGGAGTGAGTGTCGATGCGCCATCCGCCGCTGGATCGGCGGGCGGCGTCACCGTGTTGAGCGGCGCCGCGCCAGAGCGGACGGATGCCCGGCCGCGTCCCCGCGAGCGAGGCCCGGATGCCCGCCTGCGTCGCCGGCCCACGGGGCCCGGCGCGTGAATCGAGCCCCGCGCGGCAGCCCGCTCGCTCAGTCCGCCGCCGCTGGCGGCGGGGCGTCGCCGCGCAGGACGACCCCCGCTTCCTGGGCGTTGTGCTCAGGGATGTAGGTGCCGCTGCCTTCGCACCAGGGGCAGGTGATCTCGTTCGGCGTGCCGCCGAGGCCGGAGATCACTCTGCCACTGCCGCGGCAGGCGCGGCACTGGTCGTCGGGGATCGGTTCGTCTGAGGACATGGGCGCGCCAGGGTAGCGGCATCTGGGCGGCGGCGCCTCAACGTCGGACCGCGAGCGCCAGTCCGTCGCCGATCGGCGTGATCAGCCCGTCGAGCTGCGGATGGCCGAGGAAGTGGTCGTTGAACGAGCGCGCGGTCGCGACGCGATCCCCGCTCCAGCCGTCGATCGGGCGGCCTTCGGCGACCGCACCCGACATCAGCACGTTGTCGACCGCGAGCAGCCCGCCGGGCCGCATCAGCGGCACGATCAGGTCGAGATGGCCTGCGTACTCGGCCTTCAGGCCGTCGAGGAAGGCGAAGTCGAACGGTCCTTCGACCTGCGTCAGCCCCTCGGCGGCGTCCTGCAGGCGCAGGTCGACGCGCGCCGGCAGCCGTGCCCGCGCGAAGTAGCTCAGCGCCTGCGTGTGGCGCTCGCGGTCGATCTCGAACGAGATCAGCTCACCGTCCGCGGGCAGCGCCCGCGCGAGATGCAGCGTCGAGACGCCGATCGCGGTCCCGACCTCCACGATCCGCCGCGCGCCCACCGCCCGCGCGAGCACCTGCAGGAGCGTCGCGGCCTGCGCATCGAGGATCGGGACGCTGTCGCGCGCGCCGCGCTCCTGCATCTCGGCGAGCAGCGCGTCGGGTTCTGGCCGTGTCTGGTCGAGATACGAGCGGACGGCGTCGGTCACGATCATGCGGGCGGGCCTCCAAGTGGCATCGTGCCACCTTCCTTCCCCGAGATCCGGTTCATGTAGCGCGCCGCGACGAGATCTTCACCGATCGAGCGTCCGCAGCAACCGACTCACCGGTTGGCAGCGAACTGACCGCGCGGCTTGTCTCCCTGCGAATGGATGACTAGTTTTGACCAATGGGAGAGGTTCCACGGGAGCGGGACCCTGAGAGCAGGTGAAGGCAGGGAGTCACTGTGGTCTGGCGCATGAAATGAGCCGTTCCACGGGTGTTTCGTCGTGCGCGCTGGAGGGCCGTGCGTGCGGACGCCCGAAGGACCTCGAAGCGCTGGCTGGCGGCGTCGTGCGGCGCCGTCAGCCCCGCCGCATCAACCGCGCGACGGCGCCCATCAACTCGTCGGTCTTCTCCGCCTTGGCGTCGCCCTCGGCGCCCATCACGCAGTGGTTCGCGTGCTCGTCGAGCAGACCGAGCGCGACCTTGTCGAGCGCCGCTTGGACCGCCGAGATCTGCGTCAGCACGTCGATGCAGTAGCGCTCCTCCTCGACCATCGACTGCACGCCGCGGACCTGTCCCTCGATCCGGCGCAGCCGCTTCGTGAGCTGGTCCTTCGTCGCGCTGTAGCCGCGCGTCGGCGTGGTTCTCGTCGTCTCGATCGACGCCATCGGGCTCTCCTGTGGTCGGGTCGCTGACAAGTCTAGCTTACCCCCCTGGGGTATGTATGGTACGGTCTGTTGCCATACCCCCCTACCGTATCTTGGAACCCGGGAAGGACCGTCATGAGCACCTCCAGCGACATCGCCACCAGCCCGCGAGAGCGCATCTACACCGTCGGCGGCATGACCTGTGAGCACTGCGTCCTGTCGGTGCGCGAAGAGGTCTCGGAGCTGGAGGGCGTCGAGCTGGTGGAGGTCGACCTGGCGAGCGGTCGGCTGCGCGTCGGCGGTCCGGCGGCCGATTCGCAGGACGCGATCCGCGCTGCGGTCGAGGCGGCCGGCTACACGGTGGTGTCGTCATGAGCGCCGCGCTGAAGCTCGCCGCCTTCGCCGCCGCCCTCGCCGCGATCTTCGGCGTCGCCACGTTCGCCGGCGCGGCGGTGGATCCCGACCGCGGCGATCCGCCGGTGGCTGCGCACGCGGGTGCGGCGGCGGAGGACGAGGAAGGCGGCGCGATGGGCGATCGAGTCGGCGCCGCTGACAGCGACGCGCATGGCGACGAGGTCGGCGCGAGCGGCGGCGGGCACGGCGCCGAGAGCGGCGGCGGGCACGGCGCCGCCACCGCCGTCCGCGGCCTGGCGGCCGCCCAGGACGGGCTGCGCCTGGTCCTCGACACGCCCGCGCTGCGGCGCGGCGCGCGCGAGCGGGTCGCGTTCCGGATCGTCGGGACCGATGGCGCGCCGCTGCGCGACTACGACGTGACGCACGAGCGCAAGCTGCACCTGATCGTCGTGCGGCGCGACCTGAGCGGCTTCCAGCACCTCCACCCCACGCTCGCCGCGGACGGCACGTGGTCCACCGCGCTGACGCTGCCCGAAGCCGGTTCCTACCGCCTCTTCGCCGACTTTTCCCGTGACGGCGAGCCGATCACGCTCGCGAGCGATCTGCGCGTCGACGGCGACGCCGACCTGCGCGACCTGCCCGCGCCGGTGACCGAGACGACCAGCGACGGCGGCGACGCGGTCACACTCGCTGCCAACGACGAACCCGCCGATGCCGGTGTGGAGCAGATCCTCCGCTTCGCGATCACCCGCGACGGCGCGCCGGCCGAGTTGGAGCCGTACCTCGGCGCCGACGGGCATCTCGTCGCGCTGCGCGAGGGCGATCTCGCGTTCCTGCACGTCCATCCGAGCGGCGACGGGCCGGCGTTCGAGACGACCTTCCCGACGCCCGGTCGCTACCGGCTGTTCTTGCAGTACAAGGTTGCCGGTCGCGTCGAGACCGCCGCGTTCACCCAGGAGGTGACGGGATGAGCACGACGCCGACCACCCCGAGCCACCACGTCGAGCTGCCGATCAGCGGGATGACGTGCGCCTCGTGCGCCAACCGGATCGAGCGCAAGCTGAACAAGCTCGACGGCGTCGCCGCCACGGTGAATTATGCGACGGAGAAGGCGACGGTCGACTACGACCCCGCGACCGTCGCGCCGCAGGACCTGCTCGACACGGTGGCGGCGGCCGGCTACAAGGCGAGACTGCCCCCGGCGCCGCGCGGGCCGGCAGCAGACCTGCGGTCCTCCCCCCGCCACGGCGCCGCCGAGGACGCGGAGCTGGACGAGACCGTCGAGCTGCGCAACCGCCTGCTGATCTCCGCCGTCCTCGCGCTGCCGGTCCTGCTGCTGTCGATGATCCCGGCGCTGCAGTTCGACGACTGGCAGTGGGCGGCGCTGACGCTCGCCTCGCCGGTCGTCGTGTGGGGCGCGTGGCCGTTTCACCGCGCGGCGTGGGTGAACCTGAAGCACGGCGCCGCGACGATGGACACGCTCGTCTCGGTCGGCGTGCTCGCCGCCTGGCTGTGGTCGCTCTACGCGCTGTTCATCGGCGAGGCCGGCATGACCGGGATGAGAATGACCTTCCAGCTGCTGCCGAGCTCCTCCGGCGACAGCGCTGAGCACATCTACCTCGAGACCGCGGCCGTGGTGACCGTCTTCATCCTCGCCGGCCGCTACTTCGAGGCGCGCGCGAAGCGGCGCGCCGGGGCGGCGCTGAGAGCGCTGCTGGAGCTGGGCGCGAAGGACGTCGCCCTGCTCGGTGACGACGGCGTCGAGCGCCGCGTGCCGATCGAGCAGCTCGCGCCCGGCGACCGCTTCGTCGTGCGACCCGGCGAGAAGGTCGCGACCGACGGCGTCGTCGAGGACGGCAGCTCCGCGGTCGACCAGGCGCTGCTGACCGGCGAATCGGTGCCGGTCGAGAAGCGCCCCGGCGACGAGGTCGCCGGCGCGACCGTCAACGCCGGCGGTCGGCTGGTCGTGCGCGCGACGCGCGTCGGTGCAGACACCGCGCTGGCGCAGATCGCGCGCCTGGTCAGCGACGCGCAGTCGGGCAAGGCGCCGGTGCAACGGCTCGCGGACCGGATCTCCGGCGTCTTCGTGCCGATCGTGATCGCGCTGTCGGTCGCGACGCTCGGCTTCTGGCTCGGCGCGGGCGAGAGCGCGACGTTCGCGTTCACCGCCGCGGTCGCGGTCCTGATCATCGCCTGCCCCTGCGCGCTCGGTCTCGCGACCCCGACGGCGCTGCTCGTCGGGACCGGCCGGGGCGTCCAGCTCGGCCTGCTGATCAAGGGCCCGCAGGTGCTGGAGTCGACCCGCACCGTCGACACGATCGTGCTCGACAAGACCGGGACGGTGACGAGCGGGCGGATGAGCTTGGTGGAGGTGATCGGCGAGCCCGACGCGCTCCTGATCGCGGGAGCGCTCGAAGATGCGTCCGAGCATCCGATCGCCCAGGCGATCGTGACGGCGGCACGCGAGCAGCTCGACGCCCTCCCACCCGTCGAGTCGTTCGCCAACCGCGAGGGGCTCGGCGTCGAGGGGGTCGTCGATGGGCATGCGGCGCTGGTCGGGCGCCCGGCGCTGATGCGCGAATGGAGCCTGACGCTGCCGCCGGAACTGGAGCGCGCGCGCGAGGCGGCCGAAGCGCAGGGCCGCACCGCCGTCGTCGCCGCGTGGGACGGCGAGGTGCGGGCGCTGCTGGTGGTCGCCGACACGGTCAAGCCCACGTCCGCAGCGGCGATCGCGCGACTGAAGGCGCTCGGTCTGCGACCGCTGCTGCTGACCGGCGACAACGCCGCGACCGCCGCCGCCGTCGCGGCCGAGGTGGGGATCGCGCGCGACGACGTGATCGCGGAGGTGCTGCCGTCGGACAAGGCGAGCGTCGTGCGGCGGTTGCAGGCGCAAGGCCGCGTCGTGGCGATGGTCGGAGACGGCGTCAACGACGCGCCCGCCCTCGCCCAGGCGGATCTCGGCCTGGCGATCGGAACCGGCACCGACGTGGCGATCGAGGCGTCGGACCTGACGCTCGTGAGCGGCGACCTGCGCGCCGCCGCCGACGCGATCCGCCTCTCGCGCGCGACGCTGCGCACGATCAAGCAGAACCTCGCGTGGGCGTTCGGCTACAACGTCGCCGCCCTCCCCCTCGCCGCCGCCGGCCTGCTCAACCCCCTCGTCGCCGGCGCCGCGATGGCGCTGTCGAGCGTCTCGGTCGTCGCCAACGCCCTGCGGTTGCGGCGCTTCAGAGCGGGCTGAGCCGCGTCACGGCGCCCCGCGCGGCGTGCGCAGCCCTTCGCGGCGCAGCCAGGCGCGGTAGCCGTCGTGGGGCAGGTCGGCGAAGGTCGTCTCGACGATCAGCTCCTCCGGCGGCGTGCCCTCGGCGACGAAGCTGCAGGGCAGGCGCAGCTCCGGGTTGGGGTTCTCCCACCGTTCCAGACCGCCGAGCAGGACCTTCTCGTAGCGGGCGCCGAAGAGCGTCAGGTTGGTCGCGCCGTCGAGCGCGGCGCTCGGCGAGAGGACGCCGCGGTAGCCGGCGGCGCGCAGGTCGTCGCCGATCTTCTGGCAGGCGCCGTGGTCGCCGACCGCCGTGCGCGGGTTCAGGCCGCACGCGGCCCAGCGGTCGAACGTCGACAGGTCCGCGATCTCCGTCTCGCGCACGAACGCGAGCCACAGCCGCCGCCGGTACTGCGCCGCGCGCGTGCCGCCGCGGATCCGCTCGAAGCGGACCAGCTCCGCCCACGCGCCCATCGGCTCCAGCGCCAGGTACTGCGCGTAGCCCTCGCCGAGCCGGTGCCAACGTGCCGAACGCTGCGACGGCGTCGGCTCTCCGGCCGCGTGGTAGAGCGGCGGCCAGTCGGGCGCGACCTGGCGGAAGCAGTGCCAGCCGCCCGAGATCCGCTCCGGCGCGAGCTTCCAGCTGGGGCTCACGCCTCAGCCCGCGAGCTGCCCGCGCGAGCCGCGCGCCAGCGCGACCAGCGGCGCGTGGGCGCTGGCGACGTCGCGCTCCAGCAGTTGCAGCGGCGTGCGGCCGTCGAGCTGGTCGCGTTCGGCGTCGAACCACAGCACGATCCCGAGCGGCGTCAGCGACGGCTGCAGGTAGCTGATCAGCTGGGCCAGCACGACGGCGCGCTCGCCGTTGCGCGTCACGGGGCGGCCGGCGCGCCAGGCGCCGATCGTCTTCGTCGAGACGCCGAAGAGGCGCGCCAGGTCGCCGGCCGGGATCCGCTCCAGCGTCGCGAGCACGTAGTCGACGGCGGCGCGCGGGTCGTCGAGCTGGTCGTGCAGCAGCCGCCGCTCGATCCGCGCGAGCACGTCGCGCATCATCATCTCGTGCAGCTCGATCTCGCCGTCGGCGTCGCGCACGTCCGGGTCCGCGTCGATCGCGCGGCGCAGGCCGACGAGGAACTCGAACAGCTTGCGCGCGTCGTAGTCCTCGGTGCCCTGCGGCAGCGCGACCGAGAGGCCGAGGACGGCATCTTCCAAGCGCTTGTAGCAATCCTGCCGCCAGGCCCGCAGCGTTTCGCGGTCGTCCTCGACGAAGACCGGCGCGGGCGGCGTGCGAACGGGTCCGATCAGCTCACGCACATGCTCCGCCTTGTGGCGGAGCATTCCCAGCTGGGGTGTGTCTGCCAGCGCGCTCATCCGGACCTCTGGTTCACGGGACTTCTAATCGAGTGCGAAGTCTAGCGGACCCGTGGGGTCGACGTCTCACCCGGACGGCGGGCTCGCGCCGATCAGGACGCGGGCGCCTCGATATCGCGAGCGAGCGCGACCGCGGGCGTGACCCGGACCTCGCCGTCGCGCCCGAGCAGTCGGACCACGAGCCCGGCCTCCACGAGCGCCTCGATGTCGTCTGCGAGTTGGCTCAGGTCGAGCGCTGAATCGTCGTTGCGCTGGCTCGGGAACCGCGGGTTGTTCTCATACAACATGGGCTGTAGCGCTCCTTCAGGCGGCAATGTAGGACGTGCAGGATCTCGCGGGCGTCGGACGGAACCGCGGTCCGACGATCGGCGTATCGCTTGTCAACAGATCGCGTCGCCGCGTTTTCCCCGCTATTTGGGGAAAGCGCGAAAGTTTTCCACAGCTTGTGCACAGCGCCGGGTGCGGCGACGCACACGGTTCGGCATGTAGAAGCGATCGCTGTAGGAGTTGTGAACAGGGCCGCCACGCGCGGGTCGGGCCGGACGCGATAGGAATCTGGCGGTGCCGACCAACGCCTCTCGCAGCAGCTCCTCCCGACTCGCCCGTGCCGCCGGTGCGGAGCGCATGGCGCTGCTGCGCGAGCGCGACAAGCTGACGCGCAGGCGCGACGCCGCAGCCGCCCAGTTGGCGGGGATAGAGGACCAGCTGTCCGACGTCGAGGAGCGGCTGGAGCTGATCGACAGGCTCGTGCCGGAGGCCGCCAACGTCCATCCGCTGCCGGCGCGGGGTGGCGGCGGTGGGGCAGGCGACGGGCTGAAGGGCTCGGCGATCCGGCGTGCCGCGATCGGCGTGCTGCTCGCACGTCCGGCCGGTCCGGCCGAGCCGATCCACTACAAGGACTGGTTCCGCGAGCTGGAGGCGGCCGGGCACCGCGTCGCCGGCAAGGACCCGCTCGCGGTCTTCCTCACGCAGATCTCGCGCTCACCGGTCGTGCGCCGCACGACGGTCTCCGGGGTCTACGAGCTGGACCTCGACGCCCCCGCGCAGCTGCGCGCCCGCCTCGACCGGCTCCACGCACGCCTCGCCGAGCAGTCGAGCGACCGCGCCGAGCGCGAGCGCGTGCTGGCCGAGCTGGCGGTCGCGGAGCGCGCACTCGACGAGGCCGAGCGGGCGCTGCCGCGGGGCGACGACGCGACGGACCGGCGCGCGACCGGCTGAGCGGCGGCGCGGCGCGGCGACGAGCTTCAGCCGCGCGCGGCGGTGCGCATCACGTCGAGCGGAGCAGGCTTGCCGGTCCAGTGCTCGAAGCCGATCGCGCCCTGGCGGACGAGGATCTCGAGGCCGTCGACGGTCTCCACGCCGGCCGCGCGGGCGGCGGCGATCAGGTCGGTCGGCTGCGCGCCGTAGACGAAGTCGACGACGCAGCGGAACGCGCTGACGTCGGCGGCGCTGAGCGGGAGGTGGTCGAACTGGGTCTGCTCCGTGGCGAGGCCGACGGCGGTCGTGTTGAGGAGCAGGTCGATCGGAGCGACACGATCGGCTCCGCCGCCGCGCGGCGCGACATCGTCGATCGGGCCCAGCAACGCGGTGACGGCCTCGCCGTCCACGACCCGTCCTCCCAGCTCCGCCGTCAGCCGCTCGGCGCGCTCGCGCGTGCGGTTCCAGACGAGCACGTCCGCGGCGCCCGCGTCGAGCAGCGCCCACACCGCCGATCGGGCCGTGCCGCCCGCGCCGAGCACGAGCGCCGTCGCACCGGCGACGTCGAACGGGAGCGCCTCGACGACCGCGGGCGCGTCGGTGTTGTCGGCATGGATGCGGCCGCCGTCGAACGTCAGCGTGTTCGCGGCGCCGATCGCACGGGCGCGGTCGGTCGCCGAGTCGGCCAGTGCGAGCACCGCGTGCTTGTGCGGGATCGTCGCGTTGGCGCCGGTGAAGCCCGCGCCCTCCAGGCCGCGCACCGTCTCCTCCAGCAGCTCCGGCGGGACCGGCAGCAGCTGATAGGTCCACCCCTCCAGGCCGAGCGCCGCGTAGGCCGCCTCGTGCATCGCCGGCGAGCGGCTGTGACGCACCGGCCAGCCGAGCACTCCGCAGCGGCCGCCCATCAGCGGCCTCCGGCGCGCCCGCGGCTGCCGCGGCCGCAGTGGCCGCCGCGCGCCGCCCCCGCCCTGCTCAGCATCTCTGCGGCGACTTGCCGCCGGCTGCCGCGCGTGCCTGGTTGTACGTCGCCACGTCGGCCTGGAATCTCTCGAACGTGTCGGAGAAGGCGTGCTCGCCGCAGACGCCCGGCTTGACGACGTAGTAGAGCGCTCTGCTGTTGGCGGGGTGCGCGGCGGCTCTGATCGACGCGAGACCCGGGCTGCCGATCGGGCCCGGTGGCAGGCCCTGCTTCGTGCGCGTGTTGTACGGCGTGTCGGCGTCGAGGACCGACTGCTTCAGCGGGTTGACCCAGTCGTTCTGCTCGAACCGCAACGTCGCGTCGATGCCGAGCGGGATCCCGTCGCGCAGGCGGTTGTAGATGACCGCGGCGACAAGCGGGCGCTCGCGCGGGATGCTGACCTCGCGCTCGACCATCGCGGCGATCGTCAACACGTCGAACGCCGTCAGTCTCTTGCTCTTGGCGTAGCCGAGGTTGACCGTCGCGAAGTTCTGCTGGAACGCTCTCAGCTGGTCGTCGACGAGCGTTCTGACGCTGCCGCCCTTCTTCACGTCATACGTCGCCGGGAACAGGAAGCCCTCCAGCGTCGCGTCTCTGGGCGCGCCGTATCTGGCCGGGTTCAGGCGCGCAGATCTGCGCGAGGCGGTCAGATAGTCGCCTCTGAGCCCCGCTCTTCTGGCGATCGCGACCGTCTCCTTGCGGCTGCGCCCCTCCGGGATCGCGACCTTGACGACCGGCACCTGCGGCGCCTCTCTGATTTCCGTCAGCGCGTCGAGCGCGGCGCCGTAGCCCATGTCTCTTCTGAGTCTGTACGTGCCGGACTTGAGGTCGGAGCGCTTGCCGGAGACCGACGCGCGCAGCCCGAAGAAGAAGCTCGACGAAATCACGCCTCTGTCGGCCAACAGGTCGCCGATGTCGCCCGCGCTCGCCCCTCTCGGGATCGTCACGACGATCTGGCCCGATCCGTCGCCGCCGCCGAACGGCTGGAAGGTCGAGTTGACGAACCAGAGGAAGATCAGCACCAGCAGCACGACGACGAACGCGGCGATCCGCGGGCCGGCGCTGCGGCGCTTGCGCGCGCCGCCCGCGGCGACCTCGCCGGGCCGCTTGACACGCACCCGGCGGCCTCTGCGCGGGATGTCGCTGCGGCGATTGCCGCTGCCCGTCGGCCGGTGGATGTTCGGCAGGTGCGCGCGGCTGACTCTTCTGGTGCCGAGCGGCTCCTCGTGCTCCCCGGTCCCGGGATCGGCCGGCGACGGCGACGCGGGCGGAGGCGTCGACGCGGCGGGATCGAGCGGCGGCCCGTCGGCGACGGGATGCTCGTCGGTCCAGTCGCTCGTCACGTCGTGCAGCTGGGTGGCCTGCGGGTCATGCGCCGCGGGCGTCGGCTCAGCTGCAGGGTGCGCCTGGTGCTGCTCGTCGACCCATGCCTCGTTGACGTCCCACTGCTGGGTCTCCTGTGAGGAATCGGCAGACTCCTGCGGCGCGGGAGCGGCCGGTCTGGAAGCGGGCGGCTCCGGCTCGCGCGCGGGCGGCTGCGTGCTCTGCGCGGGCGGCTCCGGCTCGCCGGCCCTCGGTTGCGGCGCCCGCGGCTGCGGCTCGAGCGGCACGAACGGCTCGGGCTCGGGCGCAGCCGGCTCAGGCGCGGTCGCGGCCCGCTCGTGCGGCTCCAGCAGCTCGTCCGGTATCGGCTCGCCGGAGCGCTCGTAGCGGCGCCGCTCGCGTGCGCGTCGCGCCGCCTCGCGCTCCTCGGGGGTGCGCTCGCCGCCGCCGCGCGGGCTCATGCCTCGGCTCCGTTCTCGAACAGCGCGCGGTTGCGCGTCAGCCAGCCTTCGAGCAGCACGGCCGCGGCGCGCGAGTCCTCGCTCTCGCGCCCGCCGACGCTGGCCGCGATGACGGTCGTGAAACGCTCGTCGTAGAGGTCGATCGGGAGCTTCTCACCCAGCAGCTCGCGGAGTCTGACGACGAACTCGCGGACCTCCCGCGTCTGCGCCGTGTCGCTGCCGGAGAGGCCGAGCGGCAGCCCGACGACGATCCGATCGACCTCGCGCTGGCGCACGACCGCGGCCAGGCGCGCCATGCCCTTGCGCGTCCCGGGCCGCTCCACGTGGGCGATCGGGGTCGCGAGCGTGCCCGTCGGATCGCTGAGTGCGCAGCCGCAGCGGGCGCTGCCGTAGTCGAGCGCGAGCACGCGCATCAGCTTAGAGCCCGCCGCCATCAACCTGCGAGAGCGGTCTCGATCGCCGCGCGGGCGGCGTCGATCGCCTCGGGCAGCTTCTCTGGGTCGCGGCCTCCCGCGCGCGCCATCGTGTCGCGGCCGCCCCCGCCGCCGCCGGTCACCTCGGCCGCGACCTTGACGATCGCGCCCGCTCTCACGCCGCGTGCGACGAGCGCCGGCGCGACGCTCGCGACGAGGTGGACTCTCCCGTCGGCGACCGCGCCGAGCACGATCGCGGCGTCGCCGAGCCGGCCCTTGAGCCTGTCCGCCACGTCCGGGAGCGCCTTCGGATCGCTCGACTCGATCACTGCGGTCAGCACGCGCGCGCCGCCGTCGTGCTCGGTCGCGGAGGCGACGAGCGCCTCGACGTCGAGCGCGCCGTCGGGGCGGCCGCCGCTCTTGGCGGCCTTCTCCAGCTGCTTGATCCGCCCGCGCAGCTTGCCGACCTCGGCCGGGACCTGCTCGGGGGTGGCGCGCAGCTCCACCGCCGCCTCGCGCAGCGCCGTGTCGTGCTCCCGCAGCAGCGTGACCGCGACCGGCCCGGTGATCGCCTCGATGCGGCGCACGTTGGCGGCGCTGGAGGTCTCCGCGAGCACGCGGAAGAGGCCGATCTCGGCGGTCGAGCGGACGTGCGTGCCGCCGCACAGCTCGCGCGAGAAGGAGCCGTCGCCGACCTCGACCATCCGCACGACGTCGCCGTACTTCTCGCCGAACAGCGCCATCGCCCCGAGCTTCTTCGCCTCGTCCAGGGTCGTCGTCAGCGCGCGCACCGGCAGGTTCGCGAGGATCCGCTCGTTGACCTCGTCCTCGACGTCGCGCAGTTCGTCGGACGAGAGCGCGGCGCCGTGCGTGAAGTCGAAGCGCAGCTTGTCGGGCTGGACGGCGGAGCCGGCCTGGCGGACGTGGTCGCCGAGGCGTCTGCGCAGCGCCGCGTGCAGCAGGTGCGTCGCGGTGTGGTTGGCCTCGGTCGCGTGGCGCGCGCCGCGGTCGACGACCGCGTGGACGTGCTCGCCGGGCTTCAGCGTGCCCTTCTCGTTCTCGACGACGACGACCTGGTCGGCGCCGCCGGCGACGCGCAGCACGTCGACGACGCGCGCTCTGCAGTCGCCGTCCTCACACGTCAGCCAGCCGTGGTCGGAGACCTGGCCGCCGCCGGCCGCGTAGAACGGCGACTCGACGAGCTTGACGAGCACGTGACCGTCGGTCTCCGCCTCCAGCGCGCCGACGGTCGTCGACTGCTCCGTCGTGACGTAGCCGGTGAATTCACTGGTGAAGGCGGCCGTGCCGGCCAGCTCCTGGGCGCGGGCGCGCAGGTGGTCCTGGGCGCCGGTCGAGCGGCCGCCGCCGGCGCGCGAGTTCGCGCGCTGCTGGTCCATCAGCGCCTCGAAGCCGGACTCGTCGACGCCGAGGTCGTGCTCGGCCGCGATCTCGCGCGTGATGTCGATCGGGAAGCCGAACGTGTCGTGCAGCCTGAAGACGTCGTCGGCGCCGAGGCCCTCCTCGCCGTTGGCCTTCGCCTGCGCGATCAGCTCGTCGAGCATTCTCGTGCCCTGCTCGAGCGTGCGGCCGAAGCCCTCCTCCTCCGCCACGAGCCACTTCTGGATCGACGCTCTGTGCTCGACGATCTCGGGGTAGGCGGCGCCCATCAGCTGCTCGACGACGGCCGCGAACCTCGGCAGGAAGCCGGGCTCGATGCCGATCCGGCGGCCGTGCTGGATCGCGCGGCGCATCACGCGGCGCAGGATGTAGCCGCGGTCCTCGTTGGACGGCACGACGCCGTCGGCGACGAGGAACGTCATCGCGCGCGAGTGGTCGGCGAGGATCCGCAGCGCGCGCGTGGTCTCCTCGTCCTGGCCGTAGCTGCGGCCTGACAGCTGCTGGCCCAGCTCGATCAGCGGCCAGAACTGGTCCGTCTCGAAGACCGACTCCTTGCCCTGCAGGATCGCCGCGAAACGGTTCAGCCCGAGGCCGGTGTCGATGTTCTTCGCGGGCAGCGGCGTGAGCGTGTTGACCGGGTTCTGGTCGAACTGCATGAAGACGAGGTTCCAGAACTCGAGGAAGCGCTCGTTCTCGCCGCCGGGCAGGTCGTCGGCCTTGCCGAAGTCGAGGCCGCGGTCGAGGTAGAGCTCCGAGCACGGGCCGCAGGGACCGGTCGGCCCGGCCTGCCAGAAGTTCTCCGAGCGCGGGCACTCGACGATCCGCTCACGCGGGACGCCGGCCTTCAACCACAGTTCGATCGCCTCCTCGTCGGCGCCGAGACCCAGCTCCTCGTCGCCGCCGAAGACGGTCACCCAGACGTCGTCCTCCCTGAAGCCGAACCCGCTCGTGGCGAGCTCCCAGGCGAAGCCGATGACCTCTTCCTTGAAGTAGTCGCCGATCGAGAAGTTACCGAGCATCTCGAAGAACGTCAGGTGGCGCAGCGTGTTGCCGACGTTCTCGATGTCGGTCGCGCGGAAGCACTTCTGACAGCTCGTCAGCCGCGTGTGCGGCGGCTGCTCGATGCCCTGGAAATACGGCTTCAGCGGATGCATCCCCGCCGTCGTCAGCAGCACGGACGGGTCGTGCGTCGTCGGCACCAGCGGCGCCGAGCGCAGGCGCTGGTGCCCGCGCTGCTCGAAGAACGACAGGTACGTCTCGCGGATCTCGTCGGAGGTCATCGGCATGGGCCGATGAGTCTAGAGCGCCACGCCGCCGAGCCGCGACTTCCTGGCCGCCGCCCGCACCGCCCTGCCGGCCGGCGTCGACCCCCTCCCGGACCCCTGAATCCCCGAGGACCGAAGGATTACTGCTGTTGAGCGGTAGTAATCCTGCGGTCCTCGCCGTGGGCGGTGCGCGACGGTGGGTACCGTTCGGTTGATGTCGAAGCTCAACGTGTTTGTCGGGCCGGATCCGCGTCCGCAGATGGAGGCCGCCGTGCGCGACGGCGGCGGGACGGTCGTCGGCGATCCCGCCGTCGCCGACGCGATCGTCTGGCGTGGCGATCCGCAGCAGCTCGCGCCGCTGCTGAGCGAGCGCGTGCGCTGGGTGCAGCTGCCCAGCGCCGGGGTCGAGCGGTGGCTCGCGAGCGGGCTGATGGATGCCGACCCGCAGCGGGTCTGGACCTCCGCGACCGGCGCCTACTCCGGCATCGTCGCCGAGCACGCGCTCGCACTGCTGCTGGCCGGCTTCCGGCGGCTGCCGCAGTCGGCACGGGCGGCCACGTGGGATCACACGGTCTCCGGCCGCACGCTGCGCGGCGCGACGGTCGCGATCGTCGGCGCGGGCGGGATCGGGCGGGCGCTGATCGCGATGCTGCAGCCGTTCGGCGCGCACGTGCTGGCGGTCACGCGGCGCGGCGAGCCGGTGCCCGGCGCGGACGAGACGCTGCCGGCGTCACGCGTCGCCGAGGTCTGGCCGCGCGCCGACGCCGTCGTCCTCGCCGCGCCCGCGACCGGCGCCACCCAACAGCTCGTCGACAGAGCTGTGCTCGCCGCGCTGCCCACCGACGCCTGGATCGTCAACGTCGGACGCGGCTCGCTGATCGACACCGACGCGCTCGTGCACGCGCTTGCGGCCGAGCAGATCGGCGGCGCCGCGCTCGACGTGACCGACCCCGAGCCGCTGCCCGACGACCACCCTCTCTGGCACGAGCCGCGCGCGCTGATCACGCCGCATTCCGCCAACCCGATCGGCCCGCGCAGCGCCGCGCTCGCCGACCGCGTCCGCGACAACGTCGCCCGCCGGATCGCGGGCGACGAGCTGCTCGGGGTGGTCGAGCGGGAGCGCGGGTACTGAGCCTCGTCGGCCAGGAGCACCGGCAGTTTCTGCCCAATAGCGGGGCAGAAACTGCCGGTGCTCCGCACGTCGGCCCGCTCGACAGCAGCGCGGGCGCCTCGACGCCGCCTGCTCAGCGCCCCCTTCTCCCTCTCGTCTTTCTCGCTCTCGCCGCTCTTCTCTGCGCGGCGGCTCTGCTCACCGCTCTGCCCGCTGGGCCGAGTTTGCCCGCGTTCGTGCGGCCGGCGACCGTTGCGCTGGCCGCGTATCTCGCCGCCACTCTCGGGATCCGCAGGGAGCGCGCGCCGGCGCCGAGCACGCGCGCGAGTCTGCGGCCGTCGCCGATCGTCACGCGCACGAGGTAGCCGGTCGCGGCGCTCGCGCGTCTCCAGCGCACGACGACCGCGCCGCCGGCGCGCTTCACCGTGACGCCGCTCACGCGCGCCGGGCGCGGGGGCGCCGGAGCGACGTAGGAGGCGACGACTCTCTGCAGCCGCGGTGCGTCGTCCTGCTGCACGACGGCGATCACGGTCCGTCTGCCGCCGGGCAGGTTGCCGGTCGAGAAGGTCACTCTCCCTCTCCCGCCGGCGCGTGAGGCGACCAGCGTGCGCGTCCCGCCGCGGCCGCGCTCGACGAACGTGACCGTCAGGCCGGCGCGCTGCGTCGCGTTGTACGTGAGCGTCCGCTGCCGGCCTCTGCCGCTCAGTCTCGCCGAGACGGTCGGCGCCGGCAGCCCGGTCGCGATCTGCAGGCCGCTGATCGCGGCGGCGCGCGCAACCGGCCGCGAGCCGCTGCCTCTGGCGCCGCCGCCCGCGCCGCTCGCCCGCGCCGCCCCCGCCGCCGGCTCGATCTTCCACGTGCCGGCCTTCGGCTTGACGATCCCGATCGTGACCCGCGTCGGCGAGACCGGCAGCGCCATCACTCTCAGCAGGCTGATGATCTCCGGGTCGGTCGGCAGCGAGCCGGCGCCCTGCAGCAGCAGCGGCGAGATCCGCTCGCCGTCGGGGTCGACCAGCACGACCTGCGGCAGCCCGCCGTCGCCGTCGACCTGGATGCTGACCGCCGGGGTGCCCGCTCTGACGTCGAACGACGAGCCGGCGGTCAGCGCGGGGCTGCCGGCCGGCGGAGCCCCGGGGACCGGCTTGTACGACGACAGGTCGCACGAGGGGAACATCACGCTCGGCAGCGAGTCGCCCCAGCGGTAGCCGAAGCCGAGCGAGGCGATCAGCAGCTCGTAGCAGCCGGCCAGGCCCTCGCTCGACGCGAGCGCCTCGACGCCGCCGAACGACTGCCCGGCGATCTCGATGTTCCCGTTGATGTCCACCAGGAACTGCCCTCTGGGCCCGTCGATCGTCGCTTCGCCGTTGCCCTCGCCGCTGACGATCCCGAGGTCGAATCTGGTGCCCGCGGTGAGGCTCGCGTAGCCGTCGGTGTTGACGACGAAGTGCTCCTGGGCGAGCGCGATGTCGAGGATCGAGCCGGTGCCGTCGAACGTGAACGTGATCGGGTCACCGAAGCTGACGGTCGCTCGGCCGTCGACGGTCGCGGTGAACGGCCCTCTCGGCGTCAACGGCACGGCGCCGAACTGCCCGATCAGCGACAGCTCGAGCGGGTTCAGTCTCACGGCGCCGCCGATCTTCGACAGGAAGACGCCAGGCCCGACCGCGATCCCGGGCGGGAACGGCGGCGTCACGACGACCTCCCCGGACTCGAAGTCGCCGCCGACGAAGACGACTTTCGCGTCTATCTGCGCGCCTGCGCCGGGCGGCGGGAACAGCAGCGAGGCGGCGCCGTCCCAGCGCTCGGCGTCACCTCTGTACTCGATGTGCAGCCCGCGGATCAGCAGCGGCCCGATCGGCGCCTCCTTGACGTCGATCACGAGTGAATTGAGATGCAGCCCGGTCTTGCTGTCGGCGACCAGCTCGGCGCTGCCGGTGACGCCGCCGAGGTATGGCGGCAGCTTCAGCGAGACCGGTATCCGCACGCCCTGCGGCGTCAGGAAGACGTCGATCTTGCCGACGATCCCGAAGCCCTTGAGGTCGGCGTGGAACTGGTTCATCGGGAACGAGAACGGGACGCCGGAGGCGGCCGTCGGCAGCTCGACGTGCAGCGGCCCGTGCCACAGCACTATCTCGCCGACGCTCGCCCCGCGCACCAGCGCGCGCACCGGCCCGGTCGTGTCGAGCGTGTGTCTGGCGGCGTCTATGAGGATCCGCGTACCCTCGTCGGGAGCGATCTTCAGTCCGTTGAAGTCGACCTCGCCGTTGCTGACGCTGACGTTCGCGTCTCTGCCGGTGCCCTTGAAGAAGCAGCTGAACTCGTCGGCGGTCTTGATCTTCACGGCGCCGAACGTGATCTCTCTGCAGCCGCTTCTGGCGTTCGGGTCGCCGCCGCCGGGGATGTTGCCGAGGCCGGGCAGGCCGGTCGGCGTGCGCGGGCCGAGCGGGATCGCCGCGATCGGGCCGATCTGGTTGATCCCGCCGCTGCTGTTGAAGGCGAGCACGCCGCCGCCGTCGGTGGTCGCGCCGAGCGCCAGCTGTCCGTTGCCGGTGCCTCTGGCCAGCAGCGCCGCGGGCGTCCAGCTGCCGCCGCCGACGGAGCTGCGCAGGCGCACGCCGGGCTCGTCGCCGCCGCGCGACTCCCACGCCGCGAACAAGCGCCCGCCCGGATCCTGGAACAGGTCCGGCAGGACGGCGTCGTCGGTGTCGGAGATCGTCGTCGGGCTGCCGACGGCGCTGCCCGCGAGTCTGCGGACCGACCACGCGCCCGCGAATCTCGGCTGGTTCAGCATGAACAGGCCGGACGGGCCGCTCGCGAGCTTCGGCTCGTCGCCGGGGATCGTCTGCGGCGGGCCCCACGTCGCGGCGTCGCCGGGCGAGCCGGTGCCGCTCCAGCGCCGCACGACCGACGTGCGGTTGAGGTCCGCGAAGGCCGCGACGGGCAGACCGCCGTCGACGGCGAGCGAGCCGTAGTAGGCCTGGTTGGCGCTGGGCGCGCCGAGCGCCGCCTTCGCGCTCGTGAAGGCGCCGGGGCGGATCGCCTGAACGCAGGAGCCGCACGCGCTCGTCTGGTCGATCGCGAGGATCGTCGGGTCGTTCTCCGCCCCGAACGCGACGACGCCGCCGTTGATCTCGGCGTCGCCGACGATCGCCGGCCCGGTGAAGCTGTTGCCGCCGTCGTCGCTGACCCAGGCGAGCAGCGTTCTGGAGGGATCGGAGCCGTCGGGCTTCTCCCAGCCGGTCGGGTAGCGGTAGCTGAGCAGAATCAGCTGGTTGCCGATCGCGAGCACTCTCGGACCGCTCTGATCGACGTTGAACGCCGGATCGTCGCCCGGTCCGTACTCCTTCGCCGGCACGAGCCGCTGCGTTGCCGCGGGGTTGTCGCAGGTGGTGGCACCGCGTCTGAGGCGGCAGTAGCGCAGCACGTCGGCGTTGCCGCCGTCGTCCTCGTTCCAGACGATGTGCGAGGTGCCGGCCGCGTCGACGTGCACGTCGGGGAAGATCCCGGCCGGCGACAGCGCGACCGGGGCGGCGGCCAGGCCTGGCGTCGGTCTCGTTCTCGGTACCCGCGTCACGCCTCTGTAGCCGGGCGTGCGATAGGTCGGGAGCTTCGCGTCTGCCGCCGCGGGCAGCAGGAGGAGCGCGCAGGCGAGCGCGGTGAGGAATGTCGGGGCCCAGGTCCGCATGGTCGCGACCCTGCCATAGCGGGGCGCCGATGTCCATCTTCTTGGTGGGCGAAACGCGTAGATCTGACGCATGTGGGTGTGCTGACAAAGCGCCGACGCGTCACGTCATCGCGGCGCTCCGATGCGATACACACCGGGCAACGCGCCTTCCTGGCATTCGTCGTCCCCCGGAGGTCCAGCCTTGCGCCCCGTTCCCACGTCCGTCCCGAGCCGCCGCAGCCGCGGTCGGCGGGTGCCGCTGTCCATCGCGCCGGCGGGCGCTCGCACGCTCGCGCTCGTCGCGCTGCTGCTCGCGGCGTTGGCGTCCTCAGCGGGCGCGACGCAGTTCACGGGCGCCGCCGACGATCCCGCGAATATGGCGCTTCCCGGCGGGCAGGACGTCGTCCACGTCGAGGCGGGATACGAGGACGCGGTCGGGGCGCTCGTGCTGCAGGTGACCTTCCGCGAGGCGCCGATCGATGCCGACGTGCTCGTGGCGGCGATCGGCAAGCGCGACAGCGCGGGCCAGTGCAACTTTCCGGCGGGGATCGTCGGCGGCGCGACGGGGGGTTCCGTCACGTGGGCCGCCTGGACTCGCTTCGACGCCGGCGGCGCCCAGGTCGACGAGGGCAGAGACGGAACGCGGGCGCAGAACGGCGCGGCCGTCACCTACGTCGTCGCCAAGCCCGGCTTTGCGGCGCAGGGCCTCGACTGCGTCGAGTCGGTGCGGATCGCCACGCCCGGCGGCTCGACGGTCGAGACCGTGCCCGGCTTCGTGCTCAGCGCGTCGGCTGCGCCCCCGCCGCCCGAGGCGCCGCCGGCGACTCCGGCGCCGCCCGCGCCGTCAGTCCCGGCGCCCGCGCCGCCCGGCAACGCGCCGACGGCGACGCCGAGATCGAGATCGAGATCGACGAGAGCGCCGGCGAAGAGAGCGGTGCTGAGCGCACGCGTCTCCGGCGCGGCCACGCGCACGGTCGCGCGCGGGCGCTGGACGACGCTGAAGGTGCGGGTCGCGAACGCCGGGAGCGCGCGGGCGCGCGCAGCGAAGCTGACGGTTCGCCCCGGGCGCGGCCTCAGCGTGAAGGTCGCCGGGGCGAGGCGCAGACACCCGGGCGAGCGGTCGTTGAAGACGCTGAAGCCCGGCGCGGCGAGCACGGTGACGGTGCGGGTCCGCGCGACGCGCGCCGGCACGGTCACGTTCGTCGCGAGCGGTGCCGGCAGATTGAGCGCCCGCGCGACCGTCACGCTGAAGCTCGCCGGCGCCGCGAGAAGCGGGAAGCCGAGAGCCAGAGCAAGACGACCCGCGGGGAGAGCCAGAAGACCCGCCGCCAGAGCGAGAAGACCGACCGCCAGAGCGCCCGACCTCGGCCCGCTCGCCGACCGCTACTTCTGGGGCTTCAAGAACAGCGCGACGTACGCCTGGGACAACTACGCCGTCTGGTTCGTCGACGGCAGATGGGCGTACTACGGCTTCCCGCCGAGCGGCAGACCGACCTGCACGGCGCCGACGACGGTGCTCGACGACAAGGGCAGACCGACCGACGACGGCTGCAGACCGTACACCTACGATCCCGCCACCGGGGCGCTGACGGTCGGGGACCTGAGCGGCACGTACAGAGACGGGTCGCTGACGCTGAATCAGATCTCGATGGAGTCGCTGACGATTCCCAGAGCCGGCTCGCGCTATGCCGTCGAGCTGCTCAACCGCGGCTTCAGCGGCCTCTGCGGCCTGATCACCGGCTGCACGACCTGGGTCGACTACCTCACGCTGACGGCCGACGGCCACTTCGTCGACGGCCACAGCTCGGCTTCCACGCTCGGCGACGGCTCCAGCACCCCGTTCGTCTACGCCGGCAACTACCCGCCCAACCAGACCGGCACGTACGAGGTCCTCGCCAACGGCCAGATCCGCTTCAGCTACCTCGACGGGACCGTGAAGGTGAAGTCGATCGGCGTCGTCCACGACAGAAACGGCGTCGACGACCCGGTCAACGAGGGCCTCGTGGTCGGCGAGACGAACTTCTACAGGGAGGACGACGACTGAGCGACGGCGCGGCAGGGCTAGACCGCGGCGGGCTCGCCGGCCGCTGCGGTCGCAGACCGCTCGGCGGCGGCCACCGCCGTGTCGCGCTCGGCGCGCGGTCGGTCGATCGTCGCCCAGCCGATCACGACGTCGCCGTCCATGAGGCAGGCCAGCTGGCCGGGGGCGGCGCCGTCGACCGGCTGCTGCAGTGCGACCTCCAGGCGGCGGTGAGAACCCGCCGCTGGCTCGCCGACGAGTCTCGCGGCGAGCGGCTTGGCGCGGTAGCGCAGCTTGACGCGGTCGACGCGCGCGCCGTCGCGGTGCAGGCGCGCACCGCGCAGCGCGACGGAGGTCGTCTGCAGCTCCTCGCGCGGGCCGGCGACGACGCGGTTGCGGGCGGGCTCGGTTCGCAGCACGTAGAGCGGCTCCTCGGCGGCGACGCCGAGCCCTCTGCGCTGGCCGACCGTGAAGGCGTGATGTCCGCGATGGCGGCCGAGCACGCGGCCGCCGCTGTCAACGATCTCCCCCGTCTGCTCCTCGATCCCGGCGTGGCGCGCGAGGAAGGCGGAGCGGCTGGTGCCGGCCATGAAGCAGAGGTCCTGCGACTCCGGCTTGGACGCGACGGGCAGCTCGGCCTCGGCCGCGAGCGCGCGCACCTCGGGCTTCGTCAGCTCGCCCAGCGGAAAGCACAGCCGCGCGAGCGAGGCGGGAGCGAGCGCCGCGAGCATGTAGGTCTGGTCCTTCCAGGCGTCGCGGGCGACGCGCAGGAGCGGATCGCCTCCCTCCCACTCCACCCGCGCATAGTGCCCCGTCGCGAGCGTCTCGGCCCCGAGGCGGTCGGCGAAGTCGAGCATCGCGTCGAGGCGGACGTCGCCGTTGCAGCGGACGCACGGGTTCGGCGTCAGGCCGGCTCTGTGGTCCTCCAGGAACGGCGTCACGACGCCGGCGCGGAACTCGTCGCGCAGGTCGAGCGTCAGGTGCGGCATTCCCATCCGGTGCGCCAGCGCGCGCGCGAAACGGACCGCCTGGGCGGAGCAGCAGGAGCGCTCGCCGTCGTTGGCCTCGTCGGCCCACAGCTCCAGCGTGACCGCGACCGCGTCGCCGCCGTCACGCCCGGCGAGCAGCGCGACGACGGCGCTGTCGACGCCGCCGGACATCGCGACGAGGGTGCGGGTTCTGGCGCCGGCCGCACCGTCCTGCGCAGCGTCGTCGTCGCGCCCCCCGGCCGGCGGAGCGGCGCCATCGCTCGCCCCGGCCGCGGCACGGTCGCCGTCGCGCGCGACCGTCGGGCCCGGCGCCGGCACCGCTCCGCGCTCGCGCACCGCCAGCCCCAGTGCCCGTGCGAGTGCGTCGGCGACCAGCTCGGCGGCGTGGAACTTGCCGGCGGAGAGGCCGCCGAGCGCGTCGGCGACGTCGTGCGCGCCGATCCGCGCGACGTCCAGCACCGCCATCCCGCTGACCAGTTCGGCGACGGCGCTCAGCGACGCGATCGTCGCGCCGCACGCGTCCGCGTCCCAGCCGACCTGCCCCACCCGCGCGCCGCTCGCGTCGAGCGCGAGCGTGATGCGCACGACGTCGCCGCACAGTCTCGTCCCGGCGACGCCGACCGCGCCGCCCACGGGCTCGCGCCCGCGGCCGTGCGCGGAGGAGAGGTGGTGCTCGAACAGCTCGGGATCCACGGCAGTCGAGTGTAGAGCGCGCCATCCGCGTGCCGCCGCTGCGCGCCAGCGGCCGGCCCTTCGTCCGCGTTCACGTCTCCTTAGCGCCCGCCGCGCCGCGATCGGGAACGATCCGCGGCATGGAACGAGTCCAGCAGGAGCTCGCGTTCGCGCTCGACCGCGCGGGCAGGCTGCCGGCCGTCTGCCGCGTGCGGCGGCTGCCGGCGCTGCCGCTCTACTGCGCCGGCATCGCCGCCGTCGTGATCGCCGGCGCGATCGGTGGGACGGCGGCGGCGCAGATCGCCGGCTTCGTCGTGCCGGTGCTGCTCGTGCTCTACGCGCTCGTGCGCACCCACCGCCGCGGCGACGTCGCCGGCGCGGTCGTGATGCCGTCCTGCGTCAGCTCGATCGCGATCACGATCGTGCCGCTCCCGCAGTGGATCGTCGCCTTGCCATTGATGGCGATCTCGCTCGCGCTGCTGGCGGAGGTCGACCGCGACGACCGACGTGCACGGGCGCAGCGGCCCGGCGCGGTCGCCTGACCCGTCGGCACTGCCGGTCTGGCGCGAGCGCCCCATGGCGTGTCAGGCAACGTCCACCGGACACGCCGTCTAGCTCGCCGGCGCCGCCGTCGGCGCTCTGAACGCCGTCACTCTCAGCCCGAGATCTCTCAGCTGGCCGTCGTCGACCGGGGCCGGCGCGCCGGTCAGCGGGTCGCTGCCGCTGGCGGCCTTCGGGAAGGCGATCACGTCGCGGATCGAGTCGCGGCCGGCGAGCAGGGTGACGATCCGGTCGACGCCCATCGCGATGCCGCCGTGCGGCGGGGCGCCGAATCTGAGCGCGTCGAGCAGGAAGCCGAAGCGCACCTGCGCCTGCTCGGCGTCGATCCCGAGCAGGTCGAGCACCTTCTGCTGGACCTCGGGCGTGTTGATGCGGATCGAGCCGCCGCCGATCTCGGAGCCGTCGAGCACGAGGTCGTACGCGCGCGACTTCAGCGCGCCGGGGTCGCCGTCGAGGTCGCCGGTCGGCGCCGTGAAGGGATGGTGCAGCGCGGTCCAGACGCCGGGCTCGACCTCCTCGAACATCGGGAAGTCGACGATCCAGAGGATGTCGTGGCGGCCCTCGGGGACGAGCGAGAAGCGCGCGGCCAGGTCGAGCCGCAGCGCGCCGAGCGACTGCGCGGCGACCGACGCTCTGTCGGCGACGATCAGCAGCAGGTCGCCGGGCTTGCCGTCGAGCGCGCCCGTGACGGCGGCGATCTCGTCCGCGCTCAACGCCTTCGCGACCGGCGAGCGCCACGTGCCGTCCTCCTGCACGAACGCCCACACGAGGCCCTTGGCGCCGTTCTGTCTCGCCAGCTCGGTGAGGATGTCCAGCTCTCTGCGCGGCAGTTCGCGCGCGCCCGCGTTCAGTCCGCGGATCACGCCGCCGCCGGCCAGCGCGCCCGCGAAGACCTTGAACTCGGTCCCCTCGAAGAGCGCGCCCAGCTCGCTGATCTCAAGGCCGAAGCGCGTGTCCGGACGGTCGGAGCCGAACCGCAGCATCGCCTCGGCGTAGGTCATCCGCGGCCAGGCGGGCGGCGCGACCTGGAAGTCGGTCGACGCGAAGATCGCGCCCATCACGGCCTCCATCGTCTCGATCACGTCGTCCTCTTCGACGAACGACAGCTCGAGGTCGAGCTGCGTGAACTCCGGCTGGCGGTCCGAGCGCGTGTCCTCGTCGCGGAAGCAGCGCGCGATCTGGTAGTAGCGCTCGTAGCCGCCGATCATCAGCAGCTGCTTGAACAGCTGCGGCGACTGCGGCAGCGCGTAGAACGCGCCGGGCTCTATCCGCGCGGGCACGAGGTAGTCGCGCGCGCCCTCGGGCGTGGAGCGCGTCAGCACCGGCGTCTCGATCTCGAGGAAGTCGCGCTCGGTCAGCACGTTGCGCATCGTGTGCACGACCTGGTGGCGCAGCTTCAGCGCCTCCTGCAGCGGCGTGCGGCGCAGGTCCAGCGTGCGGTGGCGCAGGCGCAGCAGCTCGTCGACGGGGCCGTCCTCGTCGATCGGGAACGGAGGCGTGTCGGCCGATGCGAGCACGGTCAGCTCGTCGACGGTCAGCTCGACCTCGCCCGTCGGGATGTTCGGGTTGACGTTCTCGGGGTCGCGGCGCGTGAGCGTGCCGACGGCGCTGAGGACGTGCTCGGAGCGCAGCCCGTGCGCGAGCTTGTGCGCCTCCGGCGAGCGGTCCGGGTGGAACGTCAGCTGCACGATCCCGGAGCGGTCGCGCAGGTCGATGAAGATCAGCCCGCCGTGGTCGCGGCGGCGGTGGACCCAGCCGGCGACCCGCGCTGGCTGGTCCGCGCGGGCGGCCGTCAGCTCACCGGCCCAGGCATCGCGATAGCCGTTGGAGCGCGGAGTCTTCATGCCAGCGTCTTTCCCCTCTTCAGCACGACCGGGATCACCCGGCCGAGTTCGATCTCTTCTTGGTCACCGGTCTCGAGGTCCTTCACCGTCGCGCCGACGCCGTGCTCGCCGACGATCGCCAGCGACCGCGCGCCGATCCGCGACGCCTGCTTGAGCTGGCCCTTGAGCGAGCGCCCCGCCAGCTCCAGCTGGGCCGAGAGCCCGGCGCGACGCGCCTCCAACGCCAGCTCGAAGGCGGCCTTGCGGCCCGCGGCGTCGGTGTAGGCGACGAACAGGTCGACGAGCGGCGGCGGGGTCGGGTGCTCGTGGCCTGCCAGCAGGATCCGCTCGATCCCGGCCGCCCAGCCGATCCCGGGCGTCGGCGCGCCGCCGAGCTGCTCGATCAGGCCGTCGTAGCGGCCGCCGCCGGCGACGCCGGACTGCGCGCCGAGCGCGTCGCTGGTGAACTCGAACAGCGTCCGCGCGTAGTAGTCGAGGCCGCGCACGAGCGTCGGATCGACCTCGTACTCGAGGTCGGCGGCGGCGAGCAGCGAGCGGACCTCCGCGAAGTGCTCGGCGTCCTCGCCGGTGAGGCGGTCCAGCAGCAGCGGGGCGCCTCTCATGACCTCGCGCGTCCCGGGGTGGTCGGCGTCGAACGCGCGCAGCGGGTTGAGCTCGATCCGGCCGCGGACCTCGTCCGACAGCTGGTCCTCGTGCGCGCGCAGGTAGGCCTGCAGCTCTTCTCTGTAGGCCGCGCGCGTCTGCGGCGTGCCGAGCGAGCCGAGCCGCAGGCGCACGCCCTGCACGCCGAGCGCGTCGAGCAGTTCGGCCAGCAGCAGGATGCACTCGGCGTCGACGGCCGGGTCGGCCGAGCCGATCGCCTCGGCGCCGACCTGCCAGAACTGGCGGAAGCGGCCGGCCTGCGCGCGCTCGTAGCGGAAGAAGCTCGACAGGTACCACAGCTTCACGGGCTGCGGGAGCTTCTGCATCCCGTGCTCGAGGTAGGCGCGCGCGACCGGCGCGGTGCCCTCGGGGCGCAGCGTGACGGAGCGGTCGCCGCCGTCCTTGAAGGTGTACATCTCCTTCTGGACGATGTCGGTGGAGGCGCCGACGCCGCGCGCGAACAGCTCGGTCGCCTCGAACGTCGGGGTCTCGATGCGACGGTAGCCGGCGGCGCCGAGGACGCGGCGAGCGGTGCGCTCGACCTCGTCGCGGCGGGCGGCGTCGTCGGGCAGCACGTCGTACGTGCCGCGGGGGGCTTGGAGCTTCTGGGCCATCGGCGCGGAGACTACGCGACGAGGTCTTGGAGGAACGGGTTCGTGGCCCGCTCGGCGCCGAGCGTCGTGATCCCCATGTGCCCGGGATGGACGACCGTCTCGTCGGGGAACGCGTCGAGCAGGCCAGCGATCGAGCGCAGCAGCGTCTGGTGATCGCCGAACGGCAGGTCGGTGCGGCCGATCGAGCCCTGGAACAGCACGTCGCCGGAGAACAGCGCCTGCTCGGCAGGCAGCGACCACGTCATGTGGCCGGGGCTGTGGCCGGGCGTGAAGATCACGTCGAAGTCGAGGCCGGCGACGCTGATCTGCTCACCGCCCTCGACGAGGTGCTCGGGCGTGTGGTTCTCGAACGGTCCGAAGCCGGGCCACGGCACGTATCTGTTGACGTCGAGCAGCACGTCGCGCTCGATCGCCGGGCACCAGACCGGTGCGCCGGTCGCGCGTGCAAGCGGGGCGACCGCGCCGATGTGGTCGAAGTGCGTGTGCGTCAGCAGGATCGCGTCGAGTCTGACGCCGAGCTGCTCGATCCCCGCCAGCAGCCGCTCCGGCTCGTCGCCCGGATCGAAGATCACCGCGCTGTCGGCACCCTGCGCCCGCACCAGGTAGCTGTTCTCCTGGACCGGACCGACCGTGAAGGCGGCGACTTCGATCACTCCGCCGCTTCTCTCTTCGCCGGCTTCGCGGCGTCGGCGCGCGCCTGCAGCTTCTTCGCCTGACGCCGTCTGTAGATGAAGAGGTCGGTGTAGTAGCCCATCGGCACGTACACGACCAGCATGAAGACGGCGATGAACAGTTTGCCGGCGATCGGCTGGTCTCTGAAGAAGACGATCAGCAGCAGCAGGAAGAAGACCGTCGCGATGCCCGCGCGCTGCAGTGCACCTCTCCACGTCGGCGGCGTGTCGAGCCGCTGCAGGCGTCTGGCGCGCGCGTCGAGTCTGCCGCCGCCCTTGGCGCCGCGCTCGTCCTCGCTCAGTCTGCGACCCGTGCGGCCGCGCGCCTCGACTTGGCCGGCGGCGTTGCCGCGGTGCTTGGTCTGCCGCTTCTTCTTGGTCTGTGCCATCGGTCTCAAGGAGATTAGTGCCTGCAGGCACGTTTGCGCCCGCTCACGCGCGCCGGGGTTCGCGGGCGGCGTTCAGAAGCCGATCAGGAACGAGTTCTCCAGCCGCTGGCGCGCCGCGACGATCCGCGCGGACTGCCGCAGCAGTCGCGCTGCGGCAGCTCTCGCGGCCGGCGGTCCCTCGCTGCGCGAGGCGCGCGCGACCTGGCGCAGCGTGGCGGTCTGCGCGGCGACGGCGCTGTGCAGCGTGCCGACCAGCAAGGCGATCGACGTGGGCGGATCGATCGCGGCCAGCACCGCCTCCTGCTCCCGACTCGCGTCCGCCAGCCTGCCGAGCTGCTGCGACAACTCGGCGGGCGTGTTGAGCCGCGCGTGCAGCAGCAGAAACTGGATGTCGATCCGCTGCTCCCCCATGTCCGCCTTGATCGCGTCGTACGCCTCCTGCGTCGCCATCCGTCTCGGCGGCGGTTTGCTGGTGCCGGAGGACCCGCACCCGGTCACCGCCAGGACGGCCACGAACGTCGCGACCACCAGCCCGGCGATGTGAACGATCCGCTTCGTCATCTCACGAGACGCTACGCCCGTGGGCAAGGCGCTGGATCAGAACGCGGGTTCCGATCCGCCCGATCGGTGCTCAGCCCAGCGCCCGCTCGATCAGGTGCCGTTCGGGGTCGAAGCCGGGGATCGGGAGGTCTGGCGGGAAGCCCTCGAAGGCGGCCTCCGGCGCGAGCGCGACCAGTTCGGCGGCTTGCAGCGGGGCGTGGGCGGCGATTGCGGCGATCACGACGCGCAGCGGGGTCAGGTCGGGGCGCTCGACGTTCATCGAGATCTGGACCTCGTCGGCGCGCTCCAGCGGGAGGCCGATCGCGCGCAGGCCCGGCAGGCCGTGCGTGCCGCCCTCGCGGATCGCGGCGGCGATCTCGCGTGCCCGCGCGACCGTCGCGGGCGGGCGCAGCGTGACGTTGAAGGCGACCAGCGGCGGGCGCGCGGCGACGAGCGTCGTGCCGGCGGTCGGGTGCGGGGCCGTCGGGCCGAAGTCAGTTCTCAGGTCGCCCTCGCGCAACCGCCGCGCCAGCTTCACCGGCCCGCCGCGGCGGATCTGCGCGCGCGTGCGGTGGTCGGCGAGCGCGCCGTACATCAGCACCGGCACGCCGAGGCGGCCGATCAGGTCCGCTGCGACGAGCGCCTCCGCGCAGGCGGCGCCGCGATCCTCGTCGCGCAGGAAGACGACCGGCGCGACGTCGAGCGCGCCGACGTGCGGGTGGACGCCGTCGTTGGCGCGCAGGTCGATCCGCTCCAGCGCCTCGCGCGCGCCGGCCGCCAGCGCGGGCGCGAGCGTCCCGGGCGTGCCGGCGAGCGTGACGACGGTGCGGTTGTGGTCGGGGTCGCGGTGGACGTCGAGCAGCCGCACGCCGCTCCCGCCGCCGCCCGCGAACGCCGCCGCGATCGCGTCGATCGCCGCGTCGTCGCGGCCCTCGGAGACGTTGGGGACCGCGAGGAGGGTTGGCCCCTCCTCGCTCAGAGCACCCATCGGCCGGCGTCGAGCACGCGCGTGCCGCCGATCTCCAGCGTCGGCTCCAGCACGACCACGTCGAGGTGGATCGGGACGGAGACGGTTCCGCCGATGCCCATGCTCGCGCCGAACGCGACGTGGATCGTGCCGAGGATCTTCTCGTCCTCGAGGATGTTGCCGGTCAGCGTCGCCGCGTCGTTGGTGCCGATCCCCAGCTCCGCGACGTTCGTGCCGTTGGGGCCGTGCTTTGCCAGGCGCTCGAAGAACTCTGGGCCGAACGGACCGTTGGCGGCCGTCAGGTGACCGTTCTCGACGGTCAGGATGACCGGCTCGGGCGAGATCCCCATCGGCGCCAGCGAGGAGGCGACCAGCTCGCCGCCGCCGCTCAGCGGCGCGATGAAGCCCTCGCCGGCCGGCAGGTTGCCGAACGTGCCGGGCTTCGTCATCTCGCCGATGTCGGCCATGCCGCGGCGGCCTCTGAGGTCGACCCGCAGGTCCGACCCGCGCGGGCAGGTGACGTGCGCCTCGTCGGCGGCGCTCAGCAGCTCGGTGACCGCGAGCGTGCGCTCCTTCATCTTCGCGAAGTCGACCGACATCACGCGGGCGATCATGTCGAGCGTCGCGCCCGGCAGCGTCGCGCCGCGCGAGCCGTTGTCGTTGGAGGCCTTGCGCGCTCTCGTGTGCGACAGCGAGCGCGAGGTCGGCGCGAGGTAGACGTCGCACGCCAGCAGCGCCGCGGCGATCGGCGGCGGCGGCTCGGTGCCGTCGTTCTCGCGCTCGTCCATCAGCGCCAGTACCGCGTCCGCGCCGTGGCGCGCCGCCATGTCGCGCATCGCCTCGGCCAGCTCACGCGATCTGGGGTCGCCGATCACGAGCACGTTCTCACCGTGTCTGATGTCGAGGCAGCGCTCCATGACGGTGATCAGCGCGCGTTCAAGGTCGTCGGACATGGCCGCAAACTAGCACTCGTCCGGGGATGGGTATGTTCGAGCTCATGACCACGACTGCGGCTGCCTCAGGAACGTTCAAGATCGGCGGAGACCTCGAGGTCACACGCCTCGGCTACGGCGCGATGCGGATCCTCGGCGCCGGCGTCTGGGGCGAGCCGAAGGACCGCGACGAGGTGCTGCGCGTGCTGCGCCGCCTGCCCGAGCTGGGCGTCGACCTGATCGACACCGCGGACGCCTACGGCCCGTTCATCTCCGAGGACCTGATCCGCGAGGCGCTGCATCCGTACGGCAAGACCGTCGTCGCGACCAAGGGCGGCTTCACGCGCCAGGGACCGAACCAGTGGTCGCCGGTCGGGCGGCCGGCGTACCTGCGCCAGAGCGTCGAGATGAGCCGGCGGCGGCTCGGCGTCGAGACGATCGACCTCTACCAGCTGCACCGCATCGATCCCAACGAGGACCGCGAGGCGCAGTTCGCCGAGCTGAAGACGTTCCAGGACGAGGGGCTCGTCCGCCACCTCGGCCTCTCCGAGGTCACCGTCGAGGAGATCGAGGCGGCGCGCAGCGTGTTCGCGGTCACGACCGTGCAGAACAGATTCAACCTCGCCGATCGCACCTCCGAGGACGTGCTCGACTACTGCACGCGCGAGGGGATCGGCTTCATCCCGTGGTTCCCGCTCGCCGCCGGCGACCTCGCGAAGCCGGGTGGCGCCGCCGCTGAGATCGCCGCCGCGCACGGCGCCACGACCGGCCAGGTCGCGCTCGCGTGGCTGCTCGCGCGCAGCCCCGTGATGCTGCCGATCCCGGGCACCAGCACGGTGCAGCACCTGGACGAGAACGTCGCCGCGGCCGAGCTGAGACTGAGCGAGGACGAGGTGGCGCGGCTGCAGGCGGCTGCATAGGGAGCGACGGCGCGGCACGGCGCGCGGCCTTGCGGCTTCGCGCGCCCGCCGAGCCGGCGCGCGCGGGGATGTCCGCGGCGTAGGGTTGGCTGCATGGCCAACACCACATCGGAGCGCCCATACGACGTCGTCCTGATCGGTGCGACGGGGTTCACGGGCGCGCTGACGGCCCAGTATCTGGTCGACAACGGCGGCGCGGCCCGGATCGCGCTCGCCGGTCGCAATCGCGACAAGCTCGCGGCGGTCACCGAGCGGATCGGGGCGGAGGTGCCGCTGCTGCACGCCGACCTGGACGATCCGTCGTCGCTGCGCGCGCTGGCCGAGTCGACGCGCGTCGTCGCCTCGACCGTCGGCCCGTTCATCCGCCACGGTGAGCCGCTCGTCGCCGCGTGCGCGGCGGCCGGGACCGACTACGCCGACATCACCGGCGAGCCCGAGTTCGTCGACGAGATGTACGTCCGCCACCACGCGACCGCGGTCGAGCACGGCGCGCGGCTGGTGCACTGCTGCGGCTTCGACTCGATCCCGCACGACCTCGGCGCGCAGTTCACCGTCGAGCAGCTGCCCGAGGGCGTGCCGCTGACGATCGACGGCTACGTGCGCGCCGGCGCGCAGTTCTCCGGCGGCACGCTCGACTCCGCGCTGACGGCGTTCTCGCGGATGCGCGGCTCGGCCCAGGTCGCCTCGCAGCGGCGCAAGCTGGAGGGCCGCCCCGACGGCCGCCGCGTCCACGGCGCCCGCGGCGTCCCCAGGCGCGTCGGCGGCGCGGTCGGCTGGGCGCTGCCGCTGCCGACGATCGACCCGCAGATCGTGCTGCGCTCCGCCCGCGCGCTGGAGCGCTACGGCCCGGACTTCACCTACGGCCACTGGGCGGCGATCAAGAAGCTGCCGGTCGCGGTCGCCTCGGGCATCGCGCTCCCGTCGCTCGTGCT
The DNA here is from genome assembly GCF_030646165.1 of Conexibacter sp. CPCC 206217. GTDB lineage: Bacteria > Actinomycetota > Thermoleophilia > Solirubrobacterales > Solirubrobacteraceae > Conexibacter. The sequence goes on from NZ_JAUTDO010000003.1 coordinate 477,210, forward strand.
CGCCGCGCAGGTGCCGCCGCTGCGCAAGGCGCTCGTCGACCGCGTCGCCAAACCCGGCACCGGCCCGGACGAGCAGCGGCGCCAGAAGAGCTGGTTCAAGGTGCGCTTCGAGGGCGTCGCGGGCGGCGACGGCGCGGGCGCGCCCGGCGCTGGCGACGGCGGCGGCCCGGTCCGCGTCGTGACCGAGGTCGCCGGCGGCGATCCCGGCTACACCGAGACGGCCAAGATGCTCGGCGAGTCGGCCCTCTGCCTCGCCCATGACGACCTCCCGCAGCTGAGCGGGCAGTTGACGACCGCGGTCGCGATGGGCGGCGCGCTGCGGCAACGGCTGCAGCGCGCCGGGATCACGTTCAGCGTCGTCGGCTAGCGCTTGGCGTCCTGCCGCGCTGCCCGATCACGCATGCCCCGTCGTTGAAGCGCTGACTCAGCTGGTTGCGCTCATCGACGCGAGCGCGCCAGCGCGCGCTCTTGCCACCAGCGGGCGGGTGTCGCAGCCATCGACGTGGTCGTTGACGATGCCGCAGGCCTGCATCGCGGCGTAGGCGGTCGTCGGGCCGACGAAGCGGAAGCCGCGTCTCTTCAGGGCCTTCGCGAGCGCTCTGGACTCCGGCGTCGTCGCGGGGAGGCCGCTCAGCGACTCAGCGGCGGGCGCTGGAGCGGCCGGTGCGAAGGACCACAGCAGTCTGGCGACGTCGGTGCCGGCGTCTCGCAGTTCCAATACCGCACGGGCGTTCGCGATCGTCGCCTCGATCTTCGCGCGGTTGCGGACGATCCCGGCGTCCTGCATCAGGCGCGCGACGTCGTCGTCGCCGAACTGCGCGACCTGCTCGGGATCGAAGCCGGCGAACGCCGCGCGGAAGTTGTCGCGCTTGCGCAGGATCGTGATCCAGGCAAGGCCGGACTGGAACGCCTCCAGGCAGATCCGCTCGTAGACGGCGCGCTCCTGCACGACGGGGAAGCCCCACTCCTCGTCGTGGTAGTGCTCGTACAGCTCGTTCCCGTCACCGAAGCAGCGCATGGCGAAGATCGTGGCAGCTCGGCATGACCGACGCCGCGTCGCGGACGGGGCGCGATCGGGTGAGCGAGCCGTCCTCAGTGCTGCGAACGGAACCGGTCCAGCACGACCTGCGTGTGGCCGAACAGGTCGACGATCTCGTCGACGCGCCCACCCGGATCCTCGACGCCGCCGTCGCGCGCCTCCTGCTCCAGGTCCGCGCTCGCCTGCGCCAGCCGCATCGCGCCGATGCTCGCGCTGGCGCTCTTGAGCGTGTGCGCGGTGCCGCGCAGTAGCTCCAGGTCCGCGGTCTCGACGGCCAGTCGCAGCCTCGCGAGCAGCGTCGTCCCCTCCTCCTCGTGCAGGTCGATCAGCAGCTCCGCGAGCTGGTCGTCGCCATGGGTCGCCTCGACGAGCCGCTGAGCGTCCACGATCGGCGCGTCGGGCTCGTGGCCGCCGCCGCTGCCGTCGGGCCCGCCGTGCTGCCCGACGACGCGCCGCCCGGCACCCCCCGGGGTGCTGTCGAGCACGCGCACCATGTCCTCGCGCGCGACCGGCTTGGTGAGGAAGTCGTCCATCCCCGCGGCGAGGCAGGCGTCGCGGTCGTCGGTCGCCGCGTTCGCCGTCATCGCGACGATCCGCGGCTGGTGCTCGGCGTCCAGTTCGCGCCGGATCTGCCGCGTCGCCTCCAGCCCGTCGAGGTTCGGCATCTGCACGTCCATCAGCACGAGGTCGTAGTCCTGGCGATGGACCGCGTCCACCGCCTCCACCCCGTCCCCCGCGACGTCGACGCGGTGGCCCAGCCGCTCCAGCGTCGCGACCGCGACCTGCTGGTTCACGAGGTTGTCCTCCGCGACGAGGATGTGCAGCGGAGCGCTGAGCGCAGGCGGATGCGTCGTGGCGTCGACCGCGGCGGGCGAGACGGCGTCGCCGGCGATCGCGGTCGCGAGCGCGTGGCGCAGGATCGCCGGCTTGACGGGCTTGGACAGCGTCGCGGCGAGCCGGCCGCGCGCGAGCGCGGGGTCGACGCCTCCGATCGAGCTGAGGAGGACGATCGGGAGCGTGTAGCCGGTCGCCTCGGCGAGCGCGTCGGCGAGGCGCAGGCCGTCCATCTCCGGCATCGCCATGTCGAGGACCGCGATGTCGAACCAGTCGCCCGCGCGCACGAGCGAGAGCGCGTCGGTCGGCCGCTCGAAGCTCGTCACCTCGATGCCCCAGCCGGCCAGTTGCGCCTGCAGCAGCTCGCGGTTGACGGCGTTGTCGTCGACCACCAGCGCGCGGCAGCCGTGCAGCAGCTCGGGCACGTCGGCGTCGACCGGATCGGGGCCGGGCAGGCGCGGCAACATCAGCTCGATCGCGAACGTCGACCCCTTGCCGGGCGTGCTGTGGACGGTGATCTCACCGCCCATCGCCTCGGTCAGCCGCTTCGTGATCGCGAGTCCGAGGCCGGTCCCGCCGTACTTGCGCGTGATCGACGCGTCGACCTGGGTGAACGACTGGAACAGCGAGCCGAGCCTGTCGGGCGGGATCCCGATGCCGGTGTCGCGCACCTCCAGCCGCAGTCGCGCCCGCTCCTCGCCGTCGATCCCGGCGAAGTTCAGGCGGCCGTGGATGGTGACCGACCCGCGGCTGGTGAATTTGACCGCGTTGGAGAGGAAGTTGATGAGGATCTGGCGCAGGCGCGTGGAGTCGCCGACCAGGCGCGTGGAGCCGTCGGTCTCGAGCAGGTAGCCGAGGTCCAGTTCCTTCGCCGCGGCCTGCGGCGCGAGCAGGTCCAGCGACGACTCGATCACCTCGCGCAGCGCGAACGGATGCGATTCCAGCTCCAGCATGCCTGCTTCGATCTTGGAGAAGTCGAGGATGTCGTTGATGATCGCCAGCAGCTGGTCGCCGCTCATCCGCACCGTCTCGACGAAGCGGCGCTGCTCGGCGTCGAGCGGACTGTCGCGCAGCAGGCTCGTCATGCCGACGATCGCGTTCATCGGGGTGCGGATCTCGTGGCTCATCGTCGCCAGGAACGCCGACTTGGCGTGCGCCGCGCGCTGCGCCTCGTCGCGCGCGTGCTCGATCTCCGCCTGCGCGCGCTGATGCTCGGTGATGTCGCGGATCACGCGGCTGATCATCAGCTCGTCGCCGATCAGCGCCGCCGAGACGGTCACCTCGACCGGTATCCGCCGCCCGTCGGGATGGGTCGCGACGTCCTCGATCCGCGCGTGGAAGACGGACGGATCGCCGCTCTCGCGGTAGCGCGCGAACGCCGCCTCCTGCGCCTCCCACACCTTCGGCGGCACGCGATCCTGCGGCGAGACGGCGCCGACCGTCGCGGCGCTGGAGATTCCCAGCAGCTGCTCCGCGCGTGGGTTCCACTCGCGCACGATCCCGTCGCCGTCCATCACGACGAGCGCGTCCAGCGACGACTCGATCACGACGCGGATGCGCGCCTCGCTGGCGGCGAGCTGCGCGGTGCGCTCCTCGACGCGCTCGCGCAGCAGCTCGTTGGAGCGCCGCAGCGAGCGGCGGTTGTGCGCGACCGACCATGCGAGGCCGCCGAACAGCAGCAGGAATATCGCGGCGATCCCGAGCTTCAGCAGGTCCGCGCGCTGCCTGTCGTCGGCGGCGCGTCGGCTGACGAGGTCGACGACCTCGGCGTTGCGCGTGCGCAGTCTGTCGGCGGAGGCGGCGACGGCCGCGAGCTGCGCGGTGGTCGTCGCGGACGAGAGCGCCGGGCCGAGCCGATCGCGGAAGGCGGCGACCTCGTCGGCGACCTGCGCCATCTCCCGCCGCACCGACGCGTCCTCGATCTGGCCGAAGGTGTTGTCGCCGCCGCGCCGGCCGAGCGCGCCGCGCAGTTGCGCCTGCGCGCTCGCGATGCGCTCGGCGGTCGCGTTCGCGTCGAGGGCCGCCGGCGAACCGTCGGCCGCGGCGTGCAGCGCCATCGAGGCGCCCGACAGCTCGCGCCCGACGTGCTGGGCGACGAGCACGGAACGGGTGTGGTCGCGCTCGGCGGCGAGCGTCGAGCCGAACACGAACAGGACGATCGCGAGCGTGACGGCGCCGAGCAGCAGGATTCCGGCAACCGTCGGGTCGAAGCCGAAGCGGAATCGACCGCGAGGCGCCCTGCGCGCGACATTGTCGTCCGGCACCTCTGACGTCACCCTGCCTCCCGACGTGGTCGTCGCGGCGTTCTCGCCCGCCCGCACGGGCAAGTGCACGTTGTCTCCCGCTTCCATTGATCCGTCAAACGGAAGTCGGCAAAGGTTGGATGCTCGCGGGCCGGAGTCGGCACCAAACCTCCATTTTCGTGCAGGTTCCGCCGCGCGAGGTGCTGCGCCGCGTGCTGGACGAAAAAGCGCCAGCCCGTTCGGAGCTGGCGCTAGATACCTGGGGGGAGACTCGAACTCCCGACCTCAGCATTATGAGTGCTGCGCTCTAACCAGCTGAGCTACCCAGGCGCGGGCGGCGAAGGATAGCGAACGGCGCAGCGCGAGCCAGGGCGCCGCTGCAACGGCTATGTGCCAAGCACGTCAGTGCGGCGTCGCCGCCTCGTCAAGTGCGTCATGTGGGTGCCGATCACCGATGCCTAGGAGGCTCTGCACGAGACGAGTGGACGAGGATGTGATGCTGGGTCGCGCGAGACGCCACGAGCAGGTCGGCGAGACAACGCAGGTGAAGCCCGATGCGGCGAGCGTCGATGCGCAGATGCGCCTCGAGCTCGTGCTGGCGGCGTCCGGGATGGCGTTGTGGGACATGGAGGTCGTCGCGGGCGATCCGGTCAACCCGGACAACGCGTTCCGTTGGTCGCCGGAGTTTCGGGCGATGCTCGGCTTCACGGACGAGCGCGACTTTCCTGACGTGCTCGACGCGTGGGCTTCGCGGCTGCACCCGGATCACAAGGACGACGTGCTGGCCGCGTTCGCCGCTCATCTGACCGACAGATCGGGCCGCACGCCCTACGACGTCGAGTACCAGCTTGCGCTCAAGGACGGCTCGTACCGCTGGTTCCGCGCCACGGGCGAGACGCTGCGCTCCGACGACGGCACGCCGCTGCGCGTCGTCGGCGGCCTGCACGACATCCAGGCTGAGAAGGAGGCCGGCGGCCAGATGGCCGACGCGCAGATGCGCCTGGAGTTGATGCTGGCGGCCTCCGGCATGGCGTTGTGGGACATGGAGGTCGTCGCCGGCGACCCCGTCAATCCCGCGAACGCGTTCCGCTGGTCGCCGGAGTTTCGGGCGATGCTCGGCTTCACGGACGAGAACGACTTCCCCGACGTGCTGGACGCCTGGGCGTCGCGGCTGCATCCCGACCACAAGGACGACGTGCTGGCCGCGTTCGCCGCTCATCTGACCGACAGATCGGGCCGCACGCCCTACGACGTCGAGTACCAGCTCGCGTTGAAGGACGGCTCGTACCGCTGGTTCCGCGCGACCGGGGAGACGCTGCGCTCCGACGACGGCACGCCCCTGCGCGTGGTCGGCGGGCTCAACGACATCCATGCGAGAAAGGAGGCCGACGGCAGGATGGCCGACGCGCAGATGCGCCTCGACCTGACGTTGGCCGCCTCCGGCATGGCGCTGTGGGACATGGACGTGGTCGCGGGCGATCCGGTCAACCCGGACAACGCGTTCCGTTGGTCGCCGGAGTTTCGGGCGATGCTCGGCTTCCGCGACGAAAACGACTTCCCCGACGTGCTGGACGCCTGGGCGTCGCGGCTGCACCCCGACCACAAGGACGACGTGCTGGCCGCGTTCGCCGCGCACCTCGTCGACAGATCGGGCCGCACGCCCTACGACATCGAGTACCTGCTCGCGTTGAAGGACGGCACGTACCGCTGGTTCCGCGCCACGGGCGAGACGCTGCGCTCCGACGACGGCACCCCGCTGCGTGTCGTCGGCGGCCTGCACGCGATCCACGCTGAGAAGGAGGCGCGCGAGCGCACACGCGACGCGCAGATGCGCCTCGACCTCGTGCTGGCGGCGTCCGGGATGGCGCTGTGGGACATGGAGGTCGTCGCCGGCGACCCCGTCAATCCCGCGAACGCGTTCCGCTGGTCGCCGGAATTTCGGGCGATGCTCGGCTTCACGGACGAGAACGACTTCCCGAACGTGCTCGACGCGTGGGCGTCGCGGCTGCACCCGGACCAGAAGGACGCGGTGCTGGAAGCGTTTGCCGCGCACCTCGTCGACAGAAGCGGCCGCACGCCGTACGACGTCGACTACCAGGTGATGTTGAAGGACGGCTCCTACCGCTGGTTCCGCGCGACCGGGGAGACCCTGCGCTCCGACGACGGCACCCCGCTGCGCGTCGTCGGCGGCCTCAACGACATACACGCGGAGAAGGAGGCGCAGCAGCGCATCGACGCGGACGCGATCCGCCTGCGCAGCGCTGCCGACTCGCTCAGCGAGGTCGGCAACGACATGCAGAAGACGACCCGCGACGCCGTCGGCGCGTCGGCCGAGACGGTCGAGACGATGGAGCGGCTCGAGGCCGGCTACAGACAGATCGAGACGGTCGTCGGCCTGATCGCCGACGTCGCCGGGCAGACGAATCTGCTGGCGCTGAACGCGACGATCGAGGCCGCGCGGGCAGGCGACGCCGGACGCGGCTTCGACGTGGTCGCGAAGGAGGTCGGCGAGTTGGCGACCCGCACCGCCGCCTCGACCAAGGACGTCTCCGCCCGCGTCGCCGCGAGCCGCCAAGACGTCCAGCAGGCGATCTCCGCCGCGGCCGAGATCCAGCGCGTGATCAGCGCGATCGACGGCTCCCAGCAGGTGATCGTCGGACTCGTCGGCGATCTCAGCAGAAGCGAGGCGGCGGTCGCCGGCTGAGCGGGGGTGCATCCCGTGTCCTGTGCCGTCGCTTTGCGCGGCACCGGTGACACGCCACTAGCCTGGATGGCATGACGACTCCACAGCAGCCGCTCGACTCAGGCTTCGGCTACCGCAGCACGGCCGCGGAAGTGGTCGACGGCATCGACCTCGCCGGCAGACTCGCGATCGTCACCGGCGGCTACTCCGGGCTCGGCATCGAGACGGTGAAGGCGCTGAGCGGCGCCGGCGCGCAGGTGATCGTCCCGGCCCGCCGGCCGGTGCACGCGCGCGAGGAGCTCGCCGGGATCGCGCGCGTCGACGTCGACGAACTGGACCTCGGCGACCTCGACAGCGTGCAAGCGTTCGCGCAGCGGGTGCTCGACTCCGGTCGCAGCGTCGACATCCTGATCGACAACGCCGCCGTGATGGCGTCCCCGGAGACGCGCGTCGGCCCGGGCTGGGAGGCGCAGTTCGCGACCAACCACCTCGGCCACTTCGCGCTCGCGAACCGCATCTGGCCGGCGCTGGCGGACGGCCGCGGCGCGCGCGTCGTGGCGCTCTCCTCGACCGGCCACAAGCTGTCGGGCATCCGCTGGGACGACCTCCAGTTCGAGACCGGCTACGACAAGTGGCAGGCCTACGGCCAGTCGAAGACCGCCGACAGCCTCTTCGCCGTTCAGCTCGACCTGCTCGGCAAGGATGCCGGCGTGCGCGCCTTCGCGGCGCACCCGGGCGGCATCATGACCCCGCTGCAGCGCCACCTCCCGCGCGAGGAGATGATCGCCTCCGGCTGGGTGGACGAGGAGGGCAACGTCAACGAGCGCTTCAAGACCCCTGAGCAGGGCGCCTCCACGGCGACCTGGGCCGCGACCTCCCCCACGCTCGACGGCATGGGCGGCGTCTACTGCGAGAACTGCAACATCGCCGCCCCCACCGACCCCGACTCCCCCACAGCCCGCATAGAGGGCGTCGACCCCCACGCGATCGACCCCGACGCGGCGGCGAGACTGTGGGCCGTGTCGGCGGAGCTGACGGGCGTCAACGCGTTCGCGGGGGCGTAGGGCGCCGCGTCAGAGCCGCACGACCCCCTCGACCACCGACACCGTCTGCCCCGCGACCCAGACGGTCCCGGCCTCGTCCTGGGTGATGTGGACGCGGCCGGCGCGGCCGAGGGCGGTGCCCTGGCGGGCGGCGTAGGGGGCCTGGAGGCGATCGGTGCGCAGCAGCCAGTCGGCGAGCGAGGCGTTGAGGCTGCCGGTCACCGGGTCCTCGACGAGGCTGCCGTCCTTTGGGAAGAAGGCGCGGACCTCGATCGCGGCGGGCGCGCCCGGCGCGTGCGGGCCGACGACGCCGACGTCGAGGTCGATGAAGGACGGCTTCAGATCCAGCACCTGCTGCGCCGAGCCGAGCAGGATCGCGATCCAGCCGGGGCCGTTGTCGACCCATTCGGCCGCAAGCACGTCGCCGCGCTCGATCCCAAGCGCCGCGACCACGTCGGAGAGCAGCGCCGCGTCGTCGAGCGGACCGGAGCGGAGCAGCGGGGGCCCGGCGAAGGCGAGCCCGTCGGGCGTGCGCCGGATCTCGACGAGGCCGGCGCCGCACTCCTGGACGATCCGCTCGTCGCGGACGGCGGCAGTCGCCGCCTCCAGCCACGCATGGCACGTCCCCAGCGTCGGATGCCCGGCGAACGGCAACTCCGCCACCGGCGTGAAGATCCGTACGCGGTAGTCGGCGGTGGCGTCGGTCGTCGGCGGCAGCACGAACGTCGTCTCCGACAGGTTCGTCCAGTGCGCGAAGCGCTGCATCTGCGCCGTGTCGAGCCCCTCGGCGTCGAGCACCACGGCAACCGGATTGCCACTCTGCGGCCCCGTCCCGAACACGTCGACCTGCACGAACCTGCGTGTCTTCGCCATCGAGGGATCGTATGCCCTCGGTTCCGTGCTTTCCCTGATGCGCGTCCAGCGGCGCCGCGCGACGATCGCCCGATGGACTTCGTGCGGGGAGATGGTGGCGAGTCGCGGCGTGGGCTGTGGCGGGGTTGCGTGCGGCGGGCGGTCGGTGCGGCGGTGGCGGTCGTCGCGCTGGCCGGCGCCTGCGGCGCAGTGGTTGCCGCCCCGGCCGGCGCGATCGTGCCGCAGAACGCGGTGGGCGGGGTCGGGTCGAGATGGTTCTCGGGGTCGCTGATCCAGCAGCCGGGGCAGAACTGCATCGTGCTCGGCAGCCCGGGGACGGAGATCATGGTCAGCGGGATCGGCTCCTACGGCGGGCGCCAGGGCGTGATCAAGGTCGGCGACCAGTACTGGACCTCGCTGCTCGTCGCGGTGCCCGGCAACCCGTGCGGGGTCGGCTCGTCGGGGATCTCGACCGATCTGATCCTGCCGCGCAACACGGAGATCGACGGCTCGCGGCAGATCCGCTGCTTTTACCTGCCACGCAACGCGAACACCGACGCGTTCGTCGAGGTGACCGGGCAGACGTGGAGCGCGTTCGGCTCCAGCGGGCAGATCTGCCCGGCGCAGGCAAGTCCGTCCGCCTACCACCAGGGCGCGTTCAACGTCGGCTTCCGTCCGCTCGCCAGCGGCGCGATGCTGGAGATCTTCGTGCCGGTCAGATCGACCTCGACGCTGCTCGGCGCCGGTGGACCGGATCTCTTCAGCTGGCTCACCGACGCGACCGGCGTGTACGCCAACCCGGGCCTCAGCCGCGTCTTCGCGAACGTCTTCAACAGCAGCGGCGACCAGCCGTTCGTCTACTTCGCGCGCGAGCAGTCGGCGATCCCGTTCTGGAAGGACGACGCGCCGTCGGCGCCGCTGGACCTGCGCAATCGCACCGAGTTCTTCGCCAACTTCTACGTCGCGGGCAGACCCGGCACGGTCTCGTTCCAGATCAACCGCACCGACACGCCGTCGCCGACGCCGGTGATCGACAGCAGCAGCCCAGCCGCCGGCTTCAACGGCACCGTCGCGGCGGGGCAGGACCTGATCCAGATCGTTCCCGCCGCGGACGCGAGAGGACCGAATGGCGGCTACGCCCCGTTCGCGTGGGACAAGCCGGGCCAGAACGGCAACCCGTTCCCCAACGGCGAGTGGGACACGCCGATGACGATCACGTGGAGATTCGCGCCGACGAGCGGCAGCCCGGTGACCGGCAGCCAGTCGTTCCGCACGCTCGCGGGACCGGACAGCGATGCCGACGGAGTCGCCGACATCAGGGACGCCTGCCCGGCGGTGAGAGGGACCGGCGCCGACGGCTGCCTGCCCTCCGCGCCGCCCGATCCCGACGGCGACGGCGTCTTCGGCGATCAGGACAGATGCCCGGCCGCGGCCGCGCCCGGCATGATCGACGGCTGCCCGCTCGGAGGCGGCGGGACGGCCCCGCCGACCGACGGCGGCACGCCGCCGCCCGGAGACAGCGCAACCCCGTCCCCGCCCGTCGTCCCACCGTCACCCGGCCCGACGCCGATCCCGCCCAGAGGCGGCCCGGCGCCCACGCCCAGACCCCAACTCGTCGCGGCGCTGAAGCTCAAGCGCAACACCCGCTTCACGGTGAGAGCGCTCAGAGCCGGCGTGAAGGTGAGACTCGCCTGCTCCCAGGACGCGACCGCGACGGTGACGTTCACCGTGACGAGAGCGATCGGCAGACAGCTCGGATTGAGCGGCAAAGACCCGGCCGTGACGCGCGCCGGCGGCCGCTGCACGAAGGCGAAGGGCGTCACGGTGACGCTGAAGCCGGCGAGCAGAACGCTGACGCGGATCGCCAGGCTGAGCAGACCGGTGAGCGCGACGCTGTCGGCGAGACTGACCGCCGCGGGCGCGGTTGCGGGCGGCGCGAAGGTGGCGGTCAAGCTCGGCTAGCCGGATACGTGTCAGCGTCCGGGCGGGCGGGGTACGATCCACTCCTGTGCTGAGCAGCCCTGACGCAAGCGCCCCGATCGAGCGCGAGCTCGAGTCTCACCGCCGCGCCCTCACCGGCTATTGCTACCGGATGCTCGGCTCGGGCTCGGAGGCCGAGGACGCGGTGCAGGAGACGATGGTGCGCGCCTGGAAGGCCGCCGACCGACTCGAGGCGCGCGCGGCGCTGAAGTCGTGGCTGTACCGGATCGCGAGCAACGTCTGCTTCGACATCCTGCAGAGCGCGCAGCGGCGCGCGCAGCCGATGGACCTCGGCCCCTCGTCGACCGCCGACGGCCCGCTCGGCGCGCCGCTGCCCGAGACCGCCTGGGTGCAGCCGATCGCGGACGCGCGGATCCTCCCGGTCGAGGCCGACCCCGCCGACGTCGCCGACGCGCGCGAGACGCTGCGCCTCGCGTTCGTCGCCGCGCTGCAGCACCTGCCGGCCAGACAGCGCGCCGTGCTGATCCTGCGCGAGGTGCTGCGCTGGCAGGCGACCGAGGTCGCCGAGCTGCTCGACACCTCCGTCGCGTCGGTCAACAGCGCGTTGCAGCGGGCGCGCACGACGCTGCAGTCGCTCGACCTCGACCGCGACGGGACCGCGGCCGCCCCGTCCGCGGACATCGACGCCGAGCAGCAGGAGCTGCTGAGCCGCTACGTCGACGCGTTCGAGCGCTACGACATCGGCTCGCTCGTCGCGCTGCTGCAGGAGGACGCGACCTTCTCGATGCCGCCGCTGCCGCTGTGGCTGCACGACCGCGAGCAGGTCGGCCCCTTCATGCTCGGCCCCGGCGCCCACTGCCGCGGCTCCAGACTGCTCGTCACGCAGGCCAACGGCGGACCGGCCGTCGGGATCTACCACCCGACGCCCGAGGGCCACTTCGAGCCGTGGGCGATCGTCGTGGTCGAGATGTCAGGCGGGCGGATCTCCGCGCTGCACCACTTCCTCTTCACCGAGCTGTTCGCCGAGTTCGGGCTGCCGCCGCAGCTCGAACGCCATGGCGTCGGCCAGTCCGACCAGGCGTAACAGCGCGAACAGCTGCGCCGGCGCGTCGCGCAGCTCCAGCCGCCACCCGCGGCGGCGCGCCTCCAACCGCAGCCGCATCAGCGTGTCGACGAGCGCGAGGTCGGGGCCGGACGCGTCCACGCGCGCCACGACGACCTCGATCCCTCCCTCGACGACCATCACGATCGTCGTCCGCTTGTCGTTCGCTCCGGGCACGGGCCTCTCACTTCGAATGCAGCCAAGACGCACCAGCGCGGCGAAACTCATCGGTCGGCTACGCTGAGCTTCGATCCCCATCGAACCAAGGCAGCGATGACGCCCCCGCTCTCCGTACTCGACCTCGCCCCCGTCACAGCCGGCTCGACGCCGCGCGAGGCACTGCTCAACAGCCTCGACCTCGCGCGCCACGCCGAAAAGCTGGGCTACCTGCGCTACTGGGTCGCCGAGCACCACAACATGGCCGGGATCGCGAGCGCCGCGACCGCCGTCGTGATCGGGCACATCGCCGGCGGCACGGAGAGGATCCGCGTCGGCTCCGGCGGGATCATGCTGCCCAACCACTCGCCGCTGGTGATCGCCGAGCAGTTCGGCACGCTCGCGGAGCTGTACCCGGGCCGCATCGACCTCGGCCTCGGCCGCGCCCCCGGCACCGACCAGCTGACCGTCCGCGCGCTGCGCCGCGATCCCGCGCGCGCCGCCGAGTTCCCGCAGGACGTCCAGGAGCTGCAGGCGCTGCTCGGTCCGCTGCAGCCCGGCCAGCGCGTCCAGGCGGTGCCCGGGACCGGCACCGAGGTGCCGCTGTGGATCCTCGGCTCGAGCACGTTCGGCGCGCAGCTGGCGGCGCTGCTGGGCCTCCCGTACGCGTTCGCCTCGCACTTCGCGCCCGACGACCTGATGCCCGCGCTCGACACCTACCGCAACACGTTCCGACCGTCGGCGCAGCTCGACAGACCGCGCGCGATGATCGGCCTCAACGTCGTCGCGGCCGACACCGACGCCGAGGCGCGGCGGCTCTTCACCAGCCAGCAGCAGGCATTCGCGAACCTCTTCCGCGGCACGCCCGGTCTGTACCAGCCGCCGATCGACGACATCGAGGCGTTTTGGACGCCGGCCGAAAAGGCGCAGGCGTCACGGATGCTCGCGTACTCCGTCGTCGGTGGTCCCGAGACCGTCCGCGACGGGATCGCGCAGGTCGTCGAGCAGACCGATGCCGACGAGCTGATGGTCGTCGCCGCGATCTACGACCACGAAGCGCGCAAGCGCTCCTACGAGATCACCTCGGAGGTCTGGGCCAGCCAGTAGCGTTCGCGGCTCGGATGAGCGAGCCGGGGAGCGATTCGGGCAGTTCAGGCGCGCGCGCCGGCGTCGGTCGCCGACCACGCCGGGTTGACGGCGGCGCCGACATGACCGCTGCCCCCAGACTCCCCGACGGGCCCAGCCACCGCGACCGCTTGATCGCGGGTCTCGCCGCGTCGATCCGCGAGCGCGGCTATCGCGCGACGACGATCACCGACGTCGTGCGGCACGCCCGCACGTCGCGGCGCTCCTTCTACGAGCAGTTCGAGGACCGCGACGCCTGCTTCCTCGCGCTCTTCGACGCGCTCCACGAGCTGCTGATCGCGCACGTCGCCGCGACCGTCGACCCGTCCGCGCCGTGGGAGGAGCAGGTCGACCGCGCGCTCGGCGCCTACCTCGACGCGATCGCCGCCGAGCCGCAGCTGACCGTCAGCTTCGTGCGCGAACTGCCGGCGCTCGGCGAGGTCGGCAGCGCCCGCCAGCGCGCGGTGCTGGAGAGCTTCGCGGTGCTCGTGATGCGGCTCGTGGACACCGGCGAGATGCGGCGCGGCGGCGTCGAGCCGGTCACGCTGGAGACGGCGCTGATGCTCGTCGGCGGCCTGCGCGAGCTGCTCGTCTACGTCGTCGAGAGCGGAGGCGACCAGGCCCGGCTGCTGCCCGTCGCCAGCGACGTCTTCAAGAGCGTCCTGCGCCACCACCACTAGGCCGGCTTCTGCCTTTCGTCGGAGGCCGGCGGGCCGATCGGGAGAGGTGCGCGAGGCCTTGGCCGACCTACCTTCGCGGGCATGAGAATGCTGCTCGCCCGTGCCGTGACCATGCCGCAGACGCTCGTCCTGCTCGCCCTCGCCGCAACCTTGCTCACAACCGGCATCGCCTCCGCCGCCAGACGCCCGCCGCTGCCGGATCCGCCGCTCGCGAGAGGCGTCAAGGGCGCCAGATGGATGGCGGTCTTCGAGGCGAGACAGACGGTCGCCTGGAAGCTGCCGCGCTCCGTCACGCTGACCGATTGCTACCACGTTCGCTGGCTGGAGGGCAACGGCCAGGAGGTCTGGCAGATCAGCTCGCGCGCGCCCACGAAGATGTACGTGATCGGCGCGCCCGACAGCCCGCTGACGTTCCGCTACGGCACCTGGTCGATGCTCGAGCAGACCAGAATGGGGATCGACGCCGGCAGCATGATCCAGCGCTCGTCGTTCAGCAGCTCCGGTTCGAATCCCGGCAGATGCGGCGGCGAGGCCGTCGTCGACGATCCGCCGGAGCGCGACTGCGGCGCTCGCCTGCCCGCCTACGGCGTCTCCTTCATCCACGAGGGCAGCAGACTCGAGTTCAGCACCCACAAGGAGAACGGGCAGACGACCTACCAGTCGTGTCTGCTGAACACCCCGCCGCGCTACGTCCCCGGCAGCTTCAAGCAGCCGCCCGCGACCGCGGCACGCGAGCGGCTGCTGAGCGGACGCGGCACGGTCAGAATCACCGGCACCGACAGCTCCAGCGACTCGATCCCGCAGGGCAGCAGCCAGCTGACGACCTCCGCGAGAGTCACCTGGACGCTGACGCTGATGGATGCGGCGGACTACGAGAGATACGAGCGACAGCAGCGCGAGGGCAACACGCCGAGAAGACCGCGCAGCGGCAGAGCGAGAGGGAGACGGCGCTGAGCGCGGGGGCGCGCGCGAGTCGCGGCGCGCCGGACCACGCGACCGCGACCGCCGCAGCCGCCTACAACAGCGGCCGCCGCTGCGCCCACGGCCGCGCCTGCTCCAGCTGGGCGGCGAGCCGCACGAGCGTCGCCTCGCCGCCGAGCGGGGCGACGAACTGAACGCCGAGCGGGAGGTTCGCCGCCGTCCAGTGCAGCGGGACGCTCATCGCCGGGCGGCCGGTCAGGTTCGCAAGCTGCGTGAACGGGACCCAGCCGAGGTTCTCGGAGATCATTCTGTCGACCACGCCGACGCGTGACAGCACGCTCGCCGTGCCGGTCTTCAACAGCCCCGCCGCGAGCGGACGCAGCGCGCGCGGGGGGTCGAACTGGCCGATTCTCGGCGGCGGGGTCGCGAGCGTCGGCGTCAGCAGCAGGTCGAAGCGCTCGTGGAAGCGGGCCATCGCGGCGATCTGCTCGTGCCGGCGCTCCATCGCCGCGCAGTGCTCGACGCCGCTGATTCTGCGCCCGAGCGCGGCCATGATCAGCGTGTCCTGCTCGAAGCCGTCGTCGCCGCTGCCGGTCTGCCGCTTGACCTCGCGCACCATGTAGGCGACGTTGACGAACCAGATCGTGAGGAAGTCGCGCGCGAGCGCGGCGTCGTCGTACGGGGTTGCGACCGGCTCGACCTCGTGCCCGAGCTGCTCCAGCAGCCGCGCCGCGTCGGCGACCGCGGCGATCGCCTCGGGATGCGGGCTCGGGTTGACGACGGAGCTGCTGACGAAGCCGATCCGCAGTCTGCCGGGCTCCCGCCCGACCTCCTCCAGCAGCGGCCGCTCCAGCGCCGCGGGTGCGTAGGCGCTCGTCGGGTCGGCGCCGGCGAGCAGGTCGAGCATCGCCGCGCTGTCGCGCACGCTGCGCGAGATCACGCCGTCGGTCGAGGCGCCGCCGAGCCGCTCGCTCGCCTCAGGGCCGGACGGCACCAGCCCGCGGCCGGCCTTGAGACCGAAGAGGCCGCAGCAGGCGGCCGGGATGCGGATCGAGCCGCCGCCGTCGCTGGCGCCGGCGACCGGCAGGATCCCCGCTGCGACCGCGGCCGCCGCGCCGCCGGACGAGCCGCCGGGCGTGCGGCCGAGGTCCCACGGGTTGCGCGCGGGCCCGTACAGCTCCGCCTCCGTCACCCCCTTGGCACCGAACTCCGGCGTGTTGGTCTTGCCGAAGATCACCAGGCCGGCGTCGAGCCAGCGCTGCACGACGGTCGCGTGCTGGGCGGCGGGCGTCCAGGCGAGCGCGCGGCAGCCGCCGGCCGAGGCGAGGCCGGCGTACTCCTGTCCGAGGTCCTTCAGCAGGAACGGGACGCCGGCGAAGGGGCCGTCGAGCGGCTGTGCGGCGCGCTCGTCGGCGATCCCGTCGAGCGTGCGGACGATCGCGTTGATTCTTGGGTTGACGGCGCGCGAACGGGTCTGCGCGGCGGCGAGCAGCTCGGCCGGCGTGACCTCTCTGGATGCGACGAGCGCGGCCAGTTCGAGGCCGTCGCGGGTCGCGTAGTCGGCAGGATCCATGCCACCATCCTCGCGCAACGTGCGGGTTTTCACGCCGCATGCGATCATCTGGGGATGCCCGCGCCACAGAAGAGCCGCCGCCGCAAGCCGCCTGCGGACGCCTCCCGCAAGCGCCGCTCCGTCCACAAGGACGTCGCTGCGGCGATCGACTACAAGAACCCGGAGAGCCTCAGACAGTTCCTGACGGAGCGCGGCAAGATCAAGGGCCGTCGCATGACCGGCCTCTCGCGCCGCGACCAGTCACTGCTCGCCAGACAGGTCAAGCGCGCCCGTGAGCTGGCGCTGCTGCCGTACGTCGCGCCGGCCGGCGCCGGTGAGCGCAGCGAGCGCCGCGGCCGCGGCGGCCCGCGCGAGCGCTGAGCAGCACCGCAGCTTTCGCATCGGCTCGCGACGACCCGTCGCGAGCCGTGCTCGAAGGCTTCCACGCGCTGAAGCACGCGCTCCGCTTCGGGGCTGAGATCGACCTTGCGCTGACGAGCGATCCCGACGTGCTCGCCTCGCTTGCGGCTGCGCTGGCCCCGGACCTCGCCGCGTCGCTGAATTCACTCGTCCAGCCGGTTTCGCGCAAGCAACTTCGCGCACTCGGCTTCACGCAGCCGCCGCACACCGGCGTCGTCGCGATCGCCCGGCGGCCGGAGTTCTCGTTGGAGCAGGTGTTGGATCGTGCCGCGGCGGACCGCGTCGACGCCGCGCGCCGTCCCGTCGTCCTGCTCGAAGATCCGCGACACCTCGGGAACGTCGGCGCCGTCGTGCGCGTGGCGGCCGGAGCCGATGCGGCAGCGGTCGTGACGACCGGCGAGCGCGACCCGTGGGATCCCGCCGCGCTGCGCGGCTCAGCCGGGCTGCACTTCGCACTTCCGGTCGGCCATGCCGGCGACGGCGTGTTCGATCCTGGCCCGCGGCCGTTGATCGCGCTCGACCCTGACGGCGAGCCGCTGCGCGCCGGCGCGCTGCCGCCCGGCGCGGTGCTGGCGTTCGGCAGCGAGCGGCATGGCCTCAGCGACGCGCTGCGCGCACGCGCCGACCAGCGCCTGCGGATCCCGATGCGCGCGGGTGTGTCGAGCCTGAACCTCGCGACCGCGGTCGCCGCGGTGCTGTTCGCGGAGCGGCTCAGCGGGTCAGGCGGCTGAGCAGTTCGTAGAGGTCGGGGCGGCGCGGGGTCGATCCGCCTGCGAGGGCGTTGACCATCACGCCGTCGGCGACGGTCGTCAGCTCGCGCGCGGTGACCTGGTCGACGTGCTGCGCCAGCACCAGCGTCAGCAGCTCCGACCAGGCGCGGCTGACCGACTGCAGGTCGGGCCGGCGCAGCGCGACGAGCTGCAGTTCGTACTCCGCCACGACACGCTCGCGATCGCCGTCGAGCCGAGCGACGAGCAGGTCGCAGAGCGCGTCCGCGATGTCGGCGCCCTGCGGCACGCTCTCCGACCAGACGACGAGCAGCTCCGC
The DNA here is from genome assembly GCF_030646165.1 of Conexibacter sp. CPCC 206217. Lineage (GTDB taxonomy): Bacteria > Actinomycetota > Thermoleophilia > Solirubrobacterales > Solirubrobacteraceae > Conexibacter. The sequence continues at coordinate 494,848 of NZ_JAUTDO010000003.1, forward strand.
GTACGACGCGGCGCACAACTCCATCGCGGCGCCGAGCAGGTCGTCGAGACCTCTGAAGTGGTACGTCGTCGAGCCGAGCGGAACGCCCGCGGCCGCCGCGACGTTGCGGTGCGAGACCGAGCCGACGCCCTGCTCCAGCGCGACTCTCAGCGCGGCCGCAGCGATCCGGTCGCGCCGGCCGGGATCGTTGGGACCGCGGGGCGCGCGTCTGGGTCTCGACGGCGCGGTCGCGCCGGCCGCGGCCGCCGTCCCGGTGCTGGTCTGGACGCTCATCCGCGCGAGTGTACTTGCGCGCCTAGCGAGCCGGTGACTGCTCGATCGCGGCCCAGATCGCGTCCGCGACCTGGTCGATCGCGCCGCTGCCGTCGACCCGCGCGAGCGGTCCTTCGACGAGGCCCGCGGCGATCGTCTCGCGGTAGCCGCGGTCGACCGCGGCGAGCTGCGCACGCGAGTGGAACAGCTCGTCGGCGGAGCTGCGCGCGCCGATCCGCTGCAGGCAGGTCTCCGGGTCGACGTCGAGGAAGATCGTCAGATCCGGCGCGAGCGCGTGGCGGTTCAGCTGCGCGACCCACTCGCGCGAGATCTCGCCGTCGCCGCCGTTGTAGGCGAGCGAGGACAGCACGTAGCGATCGCTGACGACCCAGCCACCGGTCGCCAACGCCGCGGCGACGCCGTTGACCGGGTTGAAGAGATGGTCCGCGCGGTCGGCCGCGAAGGCGAGCGCGAGCGCGACCGGGTCGAGCCGCAGCCGCCCCTCGATCGCCTGCCGCAGGACCGCTCCCAGCGGCCCGTTGGTCGGCTCCCGCGTCAGCTCCACCGCGACCGCGCGCCGTTCGCGCAGCGCCGCGGCGAGCAGCTCCGCCTGCGTCGTCGTCCCAGCCCCGTCGAGCCCCTCGATCACGATGAAGCGGCCCGGCGGCGGTGCGGGGGGCGTGCTGGCGTCGGACTCCGACATGCGCGGGACCCTAGCGGCGAGGTGGGACGTGCGCGCGTGGCGACGGCGCGAGCGGACCCGGCTCCGTCCGCCGCGCGCCCCAACCGCCCCGCCGCGTCTCCCGCTCGTGCGACACTGCATCATGGCCGCAGCCCCGAGCAGCCCGCCGACGACCCATCCGCTGCAACGCGTGGACGGCGTGCCGGAGTGCGCGCTGAGCGATGCGCTCGCCGCGCGGCTGCCGGATCGCTCGGCGGCGGCGCCATGGCAGACGCGGGTGCAGGCCGTGATGTGGTTTCACCCAGCCGGGACGGCCGCGCTGGACCAGCTGCCGCCGCGTTTGCGCGGGGAGCGGACGGTGCCGCTGACGATCGGCGCGTTCATCCGCTACCTCGACACGCCCGTCGGCGCCTACAGCGAGGTGCTGGCGTCGCCGCTGCTGCTGGCGCGCGCCCCGCTGCCGGCCGCCGTCGTGCCGTTCATCGCGGTCGACTCGCTCGCCTCGATCCACGGCGGCCGCGCGAACTGGGCGCTGCCGAAGACGCTCGCGGCGTTCGAATGGACCGCCACGCCCGACCAGCTCGGCCGGACCGCCTTCTCGGTCCACGGCAAGGGCACGCACGGCTCGCTCGCGTGGTCGGTCGACGCCGCGGTCTCCCCTCGCCGCCGGCGGCTGCCGGTCCGCTTCCCCCTGCGCGACGTGCAGCTGACGCCGGACGGGCGCGAGCTGGACATCCCGATCGCAGTCGCCGGCCGCGGGCAGCTCGCGACCGTCGCGATCCGCAGCGACGGCCCGTCGCTCCCATCCTGGCTGCTCGCCGGCCGACACCGGGCGATCGTCCTGCCGCAGGCCCGCATGACCTTCGGCGCGCCGCGCTGAAGCGGGCGGCCAGCGCCTCGTTCCGACCGAGGACCGAAGGATTGCTGTCGTGCAGCAGCAGCGAACGTGCGCTGCTGCGTCCCCTCACCCCTCCGCGGCGACCACCGCGCTGCGCCGGGCGCTCAGGCGCCGCTCCAGCAGCCACAGGCCGAGCGCGATCACGGTCGTTGCGACGCCGACCGCGCTGACGGCGTCCCAGCCGCCGAAGTCCCACAGCGCGGACGCGAGGCCGGAGCCGAGCGCGGCGGCGATGAAGTTGCCGGTCATGTACGCCGTCGTCAGGCGGCTGCGCGCCTCCGGGCGCAGCGCATAGATGACCGACTGGTTGGTGATGTGCTGGCCCTGGACGCCGAGGTCGAGCACGAGCAGGCCGGCGATCAGCGGCACGACCGAGCTGCCGCCGAGGTCCAAGAGGATCCATCCCGCGCAGATCGCGAGCCAGAAGCAGGCGGTCGCCGCGCGCGCGAGGCCGCGGTCGGCGAGCCGGCCGGCGCCCTGGGCGGTCAGCGCTCCCACCAGGCCCGCGAGCCCGAACAGGCCGATCGTCCCCTCCGAGTAGTTGTAGGGATCGCCGCTCAGCAGGAACGTCAACGAGGTCCACAGCAGCGTGAACGTCAGCATCCCGAGCGCGCCGTAGCCCATCCGCAGCCGCAGCGCCGGCTCCTCGCGCACGAGCGTGACGAGCGAGCGCAGCAGCTCCCTGTAGGGCGTGTCGGCGCGTGGGCCGAGCACGGGCAGCGCCCGCCACAGCGCTCCCGCCAGCACGACCATCAGGACCGCGGCGAGCGCGTAGATCGAGCGCCAGCCAGCCAGTTCGGCGACGAAGCCGCTGACGGTGCGGGCGAGCAGGATGCCGATCAGCAGGCCGCTCATGACGGTGCCGACGACCTTGCCGCGCTCCTCGTCGGCGGCGAGGTCGCCGGCGAACGGCACGAAGATCTGCGTCACGACGGAGGTCACGCCGACGACCGTTATCGCCAGCAGCAGCGGGCCGATCCCCGGTGCCAGCGCTGCCGCGGCGAGCGCGGCGGCGCAGATCAGCAGCATCCGCACGATCAGCGTGCGCCGCTCGACGAGGTCGCCGAGCGGGACCAGCAGCAGCAGTCCGGCGGCGTAGCCGACCTGCGAGAACGTGACGATCAGCCCGGCAAGGCCGACGCTGGTGCCGAGCTTGTCGGCGATCACGTCCAGCAGCGGCTGCGCGTAGTAGAGGTTCGCGACCGTCGTGCCGGTCGCGAACGCCAGCAGCAGCACGAGGCGGCGGTCGAGGTGTTGTTTCGGCACCGTTCAAACCTAGCGCCGCGCCGTCGCGCGGCCCCGCCCGACCATTCGTCCGTTTTCCGTCATCACGTCCGAGGCGCAGCGGGAGGTTTAACGAGCTTTCGGCATGGTTGGTCTTCCAGGGTTTCATTGATTAGTAAAACTGGCGCACAGGAACTTGTTTTCGGTTCATGCAGGTGGGAATCCGGTCGATGTTGGGTTCGGAGCGTGTGCACGGAGCCGCGCTCGACAGGGGTACCACCACTTCGAGGAGAACCGATGTCCGGGAGGCATGCGGTCCGCGTCGCGCTGCTCGCGCTTGCGCTGATCGCCATCTACGCCAGCGCGGCCCCCGCCGCGCAGGTGACGGTTCAGCCGTCGCCGGCTGAAGCGCGCACGTTCAGCACCACCGACGGCGGCTGGAGCAGCGCCGTCGACTACAACGGCCTCGTCTGCATACCGGGCGTCACCTGCCCGTCGGCGACGCCCAGCCACCAGGCCGCCAACGGCACCGGCGGCGCCAGAGACGGCTACCTGCGCAACAGCTTCGCCACGTTGCTCGGCGTGCTCTCCACGACGACGATCGCGTGGTCCTCGCCCAGCTTCGTCGCCCCCACGGGGACCGATGCGGCGACGCTGTCGGTCAACGTGCGACCGCAGATCGCGAGCCTCCTGGCGATCGGCTCGGCCAGACTCGACATGCGCATCGTCGACGTCGCCGACGGCACCAGATCGACGCTCGTCGCGAGCGTCCCGATCACGACCGCGTCGTCCAGCTTCGGGCCCGTCCAGGTGACGGTGCCGCCAAGCGCCGTCGTCGCCGGGCGCACGTACAGAGTGCAGCTCGACACCGCGCTCACGACGTCGGTCTCGGCCGTCACCAGCGGCACGGTCGACCTCGACGACGTCGTCCTCAGACTGACCGACCTCGAGCCGCCGACCGGCCTCGCCGCCTCCTTCCAGAGCAGCGGCCCGAGCATCGACGGCTTCGTCGATCCCGTTGGCCAGAGCACGTCGGTGACCGTCGACTACGGCCTCACCGCCGCCTACGGCACGACCAGTTCGCCGGTCGTCGTCAGCGGCAGTGGCGCGCAGCCGTTCTCCGTCGGGCTCGGCGGTCTCACGCCCGGCGCGACCTATCACTACCGCGTCACCGCGACCAACGCGGACGGCACGGCCCAGACGACGGACGCGACCTTCCTCGCCCCCACGTCGCCGACGAATTCACCGCCGTTGGTGACCGGCTCCGGCAACAGCCGCAACCGCACGGCGACGTTCGGCTACCCCGGTGACGTGACCTCCGCAAGCGTCGAGGTGCTCGACAGAGACGGCAGCGTGATCGACACGATCGACGACGCGGACGCCGACGGCTCCGTCGCGATCGTGCTGCCGGACGCCGATGGCACCTACGGCGTGCGTGTCGTGCGCGAGAACGCCAGCGGCGTCAGATCGACGAGCGCGACGGTCCCCGCGGCGCTCGATCGCATCGCGCCGAGCACCGCCCTCGTCGACCTCAGAGTCACGCCGGCCGTCTCCTCCGACAGGCGGCGCACGGGCAGCTTCGTGATGCCCGGCGACGCGATGTCCGCGACCGCCCAGGTGATCGACGCCGGCGGCAGAGACGTCGGCGCGCCGGTCGCCGCGATCGGCGGCACCGCGGTCGTCCAGCTCGGCACGGCCGACGGCGACTACCGAGTGCGGCTGACGCTGCTCGACGCGGCCGGCAACGCCGCGATCGTGGTCAGCGACCCGGTCACGCTCGACGCGACCGCGCCCACCGCCGGCGGCGCCCCGACCGTCACCGGCCCCGGCAACAGCCGCGACCGCGACGTCAGATTCGACCGCGACCTGACCACCTTGGTCGCGACGATCGAGGTCCTCGACAGAGACGGCAGAGTCGTCGTCGACGCGGCGGTTGCGGTCGGGCTCGGCGACGGCAGAATCACGCTGCCCGACCTCGACGGCGACTACACCGTCGTCGTCGTGCAGACCGACGCGAGCGGCAACGCGGCGACGACGCCGCCGACTGCGATCGTGCTCGACCGCGCGGCTCCGGATCCCGGCCCGGCGCCGACCGTGAGAGGGCTCGATCCGTCGCTCGACCGCGACGTCACGTTCACGCGTGCCGGCGACGCCGCGACGGCCGTGATCGAGGTGTTCGACGCGAACGGAATCCTCGTCCTGAGCATCCCGGTCGCCTCCGGCGGCAGCGCGACGGTCAGTTTGCCGGACACCGACGGCAGCTACAGCGTGCGGGTCAGACAGACCGACGCGACCGGCAACAGCGCGGTAACGCCCGCGACGACGGTGACGCTCGATCGCGGCGCCCCGGTGCCCGGCCCGGCGCCCACCGTCACCGGCCCCGTCAGCAGCCGCGACCGGACCGTCGCGTTCACGCGCGCCCCGGAGACGACGCAGGCGACGATCGAGGTGCTCGACGCCAGCGGCGACGTCGTCGCGACGGTGCAGGTCCCCAGCGGCGACGACGCCGGTGTGACGCTGCCCGCGCTCGACGGCGACTACCGCGTCCGTGTGCGGCAGGAGAACAGATTCGGGATCGCCTCGGTGACCCCGCTGACGACCGTCACGCTCGACACCGCACCGCCCGACGCCGGCCCCGCGCCGGTCGTCACCGGCGCGCCCGACGCGCTGACGGTCACGTTCAGACGCGCACCGGACGCGGCGACCGCGACGATCGAGGTGCTCGACGCCAGCGGCAGAGCGATCGTGACGATCCCCGTCCCGACGGGTGACACCGGCACCGTCGACCTGCCCGACGTGGCGGGCGACTACACGATCCGCGTCGTGCAGACCGATGCCGCGGGCAACAGCGCGACGACGCCGATCGCGACTGTCAGGCGCGCTGCGGCGATACCGCCGACCAGAGGAGATGACGGTGGCGGCGACGGGGGCGGCAGAGGCGGGACCGGCGGCACGGGCGGCGGCGCAGGTGGCGGAGGCGGTGGCGGAACGGGCGGCGCCGGCGCCGGCGCCCTGCCGATCACCGATCCCGGCCAGTTCGGGACGGCCCTGAGTCAGTGCTTCGGCGGCGATGTCGTGCTGACCGACGTGACGCTGCGCGGGGCACGTGTGAGCGTCGCAGGCCTGACGCGCTACGCGCCGGGCACGACGGTCACGATCGTCGATCTCGCCGGCCAAAGAGCCGGCAGCGCTGTCACCGACGCCAGCGGCCGCTTCAGCGCCGCCGTCACCGCGCCGCGCGCAGCGAGAGCGCGGCTGGCGGGCGGCTACCGCGCGGTCGTCGGCGGAGCCCGTTCGCGCGTCGTGAAGGTGCGACGCGCGAACGTGCTGACCGACGTGACCGTGCGCGGCACGACGCTCACGATCCGCGGCCGCGTCGACGTGACGCGCCTCGGCAGGCTGAAGCGCCTGCGCGCCTATGGCGGCGCCGGCGCGGCGGCCTGCAGAAGATCGGCGCAGCTGAGACCGGTCGCCACGCCGCTCGTGAACCGCCGCACCGGCGTCTACACGATGCGCGTGAGAGCGCCGACCGGCACCGGCAAGCTGATCCTGCGCACCCGCGCGTTCGGCACCAAGCTGGCCAGCCGCAGCTCGTTCCTCGTGAAGTAGAGGCGATGCGCCCGGCGGCCGCGGACGGGAACGGATTCCCACCCGCGGCCGCCATGTCGCGCCCGCGCAAAGGCTTCAGCCACCCACCTCCGGCGGCAGCGCTCTCGGGCCGTCCGGGTAGAGGTCGGCGAGGGTCTCGGGGGTCATCTCCAGCGTGTTCGCCGCCTCCAGCGGGGCGCCGACGACGAGCCAGAGGGCGTCCGCGTCGGTGTCGTTGAAGAGCTGGCGCAGGGTGCGCGGCTCGACCAGCAACGTCGACAGCGGCGCCAGCGTCAGGCGCTCCTCCTCGCCGATCCGCACGCGGCCGGTTCCCTCCAGCACGACGTACAGTTCGTGCTGCGTCGCGTGGCGGTGCCAGGTCGACGCCTCGCCGGGCTTCAAGCGCCACAGCCGCGCGCCGAACACGGTCGAGCCGAGCTGCTTGGCGAGGTCTGTGTTGTCAACGCCCATCATGTTCGAGGGCCGCCAGAACGCCTCCGCGGCCGGCAGGACTCTGTAGCTCATCGCCGCAGCGTAGCGGCGCTTCGGCACGCCGTATCCCGCGCCGTTGCGGGGCTTCCCGGAGCCGGATGGGGTTTCCCCCGATGGTCCGGGGGACGGTGCGGCGGGGGGATCGGCGCATGCCGGTTCATCCCTCTCGCAGAAGGAGCACGTCGCCGCCAATTCCGACCCCGTGACTCGGTCTTTTTAGCGGCTGGCTATCTTTAGCGCCTTGCGTTATCCTTTCAGCCCATGACGGAGCCGATGACCTCCCCCAGCCGCGCAGAGGCGCGTTACCTCGAGACGATCGCCACGCTTGGCGGCGATCGGCACAGCGTCGCCGCCGCCGCGGTCGCTCGTTCGCTGGACCTGTCGGCCCCGACCGTCCACGAGATGCTCCGTCGTCTCTCGCGCGACGGCTATATCGAGAGAGCCGCAGCGCGCGGCTGGCAGCTGACCGCCACCGGACGCCATGAGGCCGCCGCGGTGCGACGCCGCCGCTCCGTCGTGGAGCGCTTCCTGCGCACGCAGACGACGATCCCCAGCGAGGAGATCGCCGAGGAGGCCGACCACCTGCTGGCCGCGATCTCCCCGAAGCTGGAGCAGCACCTTCGCCTCGCCAGTTGGACAGGCGAGCGCCCGTGCGACGCCAGCCCCGTGGGCGACCGCGTCCGCACCACGCCGACGCGCCCCGCCGCCCCGCGCCGCCCGCGCGCGGCGCGCTGATGTAGTTCGACCACAGTCGAATTACACTGGGTCGCATGAGCGACTCCGACAACACCAGATGGACCGGTACGGCCTCGACCGTCGACCCGACGAGCCTCGCCGCGCCGACGCGTGAGCGGATCGGCGCCGCCGGCGTCTGGCTGGGATCGCTCGCGATCGCCTCCGCGCGCGACGGTGCTGCCGCGGCCGTCGAGATCGAGCGGCTCGGCTACGGCGCGCTGTGGTTCGGCGAAACGCCCGTCGGCAAGGAGGCGTTCGTGCACGCCGGGCAGTTGCTGGCCGCGACCGAGGCGATCGTCGTCGCGACCGGGATCGCGAACATCTGGGCGCGTGACGCGTACGCCGCCAACGCCGCGGCGGAGGCGCTCGGCGAGGACCATCCCGGGCGCTTCCTGCTCGGCCTCGGCGTCAGCCACGCGCCGCTCGTCGACGTGCGCGGCCACGACTACGGCAGACCGCTGAGCGCGATGCGCGCCTACCTCGACGGGCTCGACGCCGCGCCCTACGCGGCGCCGCGCCCCGATCCGGCGGTCCCGCGCGTGCTGGCCGCGCTGCGGCCGAAGATGCTGGAGCTGTCGCGCGACCGCAGCGCCGGCGCGCATCCCTACCTGACGACCCCGGAGCACACCGCGCAGGCGCGCGAGCTGCTCGGGCCGCAGCCGCTGCTGGCACCGGAGCAGACCGTCGTCGTCGATCCGGAGCCGGAGCGGGCGCGCGCCGCCGGGCGTGCGTTCCTCGCCGCGTACCTCGCGCTGCCGAACTACACGCGCAACCTGCTGAAGCTCGGCTTCGACGAGCAGGACGTCGCCGACGGCGGCAGCGACAGGCTGGTCGACGCGCTCATCGCCTGGGGCGACGCCGAGACGGTCGCGCAGAAGATCCGCGCCCACCATCAGGCGGGCGCGGACCATGTCGCGATCCAGCCGCTGTCGACGACGCTCGACGGTCAGCTTGTCCAGCTGAGCGAGCTGGCGCCGGTGCTGGCGCTCGGCGGCCGCGGCTGACAGCCGCGCCCCGCCCCGAGCCGGTTCTTAGTCGTCTCTCAGGTGGCGTTGGTGCCATGGACTCCAAGCAACGGAGGAGTCCGCAGTGAATCCACGTCTCACCAGTCGCACGATCGCCGGCGCCGCGACGGTCCTCGCGCTCGCGGGCGGTGGGGTCGCCTACGCGGCCAGCGGCGACACCACCACGACGCAGAGCAGAACGACGACGCGTGACGGCACCGGCAGAGCTGGTCCCGGCAGAGATGGCTTCGGGCCGGGCGGGCCCGGCGGGCCGCGCTTCGGGTTCCACCACGGCGGCCCTGGCGGCGGACCCGGCATCGCCGGCTTCGGTCTCGGCTTCGGCCCAGGCGGCGGCGAGGTCGGCAGAGCGGTCGCCGACTACCTCGGCCTGACCGAGAGAGCGCTCAGAGACCAGCTCGCCGACGGCAGATCGCTCGCCGACGTCGCCAGAGCGCAGGGCAAGACGGTCGACGGCCTGGAGGACGCGATCGTCGCGGCGACGAAGACGCAGCTCGACAGAGCGGTCGACGACGGCTGGCTCGGCGCCAGAGCGCGCGACGAGATCCTGACGCGGCTCAGAGAGCATGTCGCCGACCTTGTCGCGAGAACGCCGCCGCCCCCGCCGGCGGCCGGCAGAGCGGGCAGATTCGAGCGGCGCTCCTTCGGGCCGGGCGGCCCGCGCGGCGGCGACTGCAGACCGCCGGCGCCGGGCGACAGAACGGGCAGAGCCGCCGCCCCGGACAGAGCGGCTCCCGCCAGACCCGCCCCCGCCCCGGACCGAGACGGCGGAGACGGCGAGCAGGGCTCCTCGACCCAGCCGGGCAGCTGGGACGGCGCAACCGTCGGCTCCACCTGGAGCTGAGGAGGACCGGCACGGGGACGGGAGCCGGACCGCGCGGCGTTGCCGCCGCCGGTCCGGCTACCCTTCCGCGCCGATGTCACCAGCTCCCCGCCGCCGCGCCAGACGCGCCAGAATCGTCGAGACCCCCGTCGAGCAGCTGCTCGGGGAGGCGCTCGTGTGGACCGACGGTGCCTGCAAGGGCAATCCGGGCCCGGGTGGCTGGGCCGCGGTCGTCGTGCCCGCCGACGGCGGCGCGCCGCTGGAGTACTCGGGCGGCGATCGTGCGACGACGAACAACCGGATGGAGTACACGGCCGCGCTCGAAGGCCTGCGCTCATTGCCGGGCGGCAGCCGCGCCTGCATCGTCACCGACTCGCAGCTGATGCTGAACTCGATGACGAGATGGCTCGCGGGCTGGAAGCGCAAGGGCTGGAAGACGGCCAGCGGCGACCCGGTCAAGAACCAGGACCTCGTGCAGGCGCTCGAGGCCGAGATCGCCCGCCACGAGAGCGTCCGCTGGCACTGGGTCCGCGGTCACGAGACCGGTGCCGACCACGCCCACAAGGCGCTGAACGACCGCGCCGACCGCCTCGCCGTCGCCGCGGCGGCAGCCGTCGCGTAGCGCCCGCCCAGCCGGCGCAGCTCGCGGACGACCAGCGGCGAGCCGGAGCCGGGACCGGCATGCGCGACCCAGGCGTCGATCGCCGCGGCCGGCAGCACCGACCCCTCGGGGTGCCCGCCCCGCCCCTCGACGCCGTGCCGCCGGGGAGCGGCGCGACCGTGCGTCGGGGTGGTCGGGCATGCTGTGGCGGATGGCTTCTCGCTCTGGATCGGGGTCGCGCTCGCGCGGTGGCGGTGGCGGCAGCGGCAGACGCGGCGGCGGGTCCCGCGCGGGCGGCCGTGCCGTCGGCCGCCGCGACGACGCGCGCTGGTCCAGCGAGCGGGTCGAGCGCCAGACGCCGTTCGCGCTGGCGGAGGTCGTCCCGGAGCCGGAGCGGCCGTGGCGACGGCTGCTGCGGCTCGACGGCGAGGACTGCTCGCACGTCGACCTGCGCGACCCGACCGCGATCGACTTCGCCTACGTGCGCCGCTTCGCCGACCTCGCCGACGTGGTGGCCCCGCCCGGCGCGCCGCTGGACGTCGTCCACCTCGGCGGCGGCGGCTTCACGCTGCCGCGCTACGTCGCCGCGACGCGCCCCGGCTCACGCAGCGAGATCGCGGAGATCGATCCGGAGCTGGTCGAGCTGGCGCGCGAACAGCTGGGGCTCAGAACGGACCGCGCGCTGCGGGTGCGCGTCGCCGACGCGCGCGCGGTGATGGAGCGCCGCGCACCGGCCTCGGCGGACCTCGTCGTGCTCGACGCGTTCCACGGCACGTCGGTGCCGGAGCATCTGACGACGGTCGAGTTCCTGCGCGCGGCGCGGCGCGGCCTGCGCCCCGGCGGCGCGTTCGCCGCGAACGTGATCGACAGCCCGCCGCCGCAGCTGGCGCGGGCGCTGGCGGCCGGCGCGCAGGAGCTGTTCGACGCGGTCGCGGTGGTGGCGACGCGCAAAGTGATCAGAGGCCGCCAGGGCGGCAACATCGTCGTGCTGGCGAGCGCCGGCGGCCCGCTCCCGCTCGCCGAGCTGAGCCGCCGCGCGCTGCGCGGCGGCGTGCCCGAGCTGGTGGTGAGCGGCGAGGAGCTGACGCGCTGGCTGGGCGGCGCGCGGGCGCTGCGGGATCCGGTGGCGCCCGCGCAAGAGGCTCCGCCCGCGGACGGACCGCCGGCCGCGTCGACAGCGCGGCCGCCCGCCGCTCCCGTCCCGCCGCCTGACAAGCTCCCCGGATGATGCGACGGATCACCTGGTATGGGCACGCCACCGTTCTGATCGAGACCCGTGACGGGGCGCGGCTGCTGACCGACCCGATCCTGCGCACGCGCGTGGCGCATCTGCGGCGGCATGTGCCGACGGCGCCGCCCGGCGCGCTCGACGGGCTCGACGCGGTGCTGATCTCGCACGTTCACCAGGACCACCTCGACCGCCCGACGCTGAGAGGGCTCGCGGGACCGCGCACGACGATCGTCGTGCCGCCGGGAGCGGGCGGGATCGTCAACGGACTGTCGTTCGGCGGTGTGCGCGAGCTGACGAGCGGCGCGCACGCGGACCTCGCCGGGACCGACGTGCTCGCCGTCCCCGCCTGGCACGCCGCGAAGCGCAGCCCGCTGCCGTTCTCGCACGAGGTCGAGGCGGTCGGCTACGTCGTCGACGGCGTCTGGTTCGCTGGCGACACCGACGTCGACGACCAGATGGCGCAGCTGCGCGGCACGGTCGACGTCGCGCTGATGCCGATCTGGGGCTGGGGACCGTCGCTCGGCCCCGGCCACGTCGACCCGGAGAGCGCGGCGAGAGCGATCGCGATGGTCCAGCCGCGCGTCGTCGTACCGATCCACTGGGGCACCTACCTGCCGATCGGCATGCTGCGGCGCTACGGCCACGTCCTGCACGACCCGGGCCCGCAGTTCGCGCGCCACGTCGCGGAGTTCGCTCCCGGCGTGCGGGTGGAGCTGCTGGCGCCCGGCGGGTCGGTCGAGATCGACGACTAGCACGGGCGCGCCGCGGCGCCCGACGCGCGCTCCCTCGGTCGAGCACGCTCTTGATCGCTCCGCGCCCAGCCCGCGGCGAGCGGGTTGCCGCTCAGGCGCGCGCGGCCTCCGGCACGAACGGGTCGTAGCCGTCCTGGCCCAGCTCGTGCAGCCAGCCGCAGAAGATCCGGTGGATCGTGCCGGAACCGACGACCTGGTCTCCCTCGGGCCACGGCAGCCGCGTCGGCCGCAGCACGAACGGCAGCGCCTGCGCGCCGCCGAGCCCGCCGTGCGAGCCGACCAGCTCCTCGAACGCGGCGACCTCGTCGACATCGCTCCAGTAGCGGCTGTTGACGAGGATGTCCGGGCAGTGCGGGAAGGCGTCGGTGCGGCGCACGTGGTCGGCCGCGTTGGGCCCGAACGGCGCCAGCGGATCCTCCCCCTCGACGACGCCGGTGTCGAGCAGGTGGTGGCCGTTCGCCCCCAGCGCGACCGCTCCGTCGCGCTCGGACCTGACGAGCACGAAGCCGATCCCCTCGTGCGCGCGCAGCGCGTCGAGCAGGCCGGGGCGGCGCTGCTCGATCTGCTCCAGCGTGACGCGACCCTCCTCGCGCGGGAACGAGATCAACCCGAGGTTGCCGGACGCCATCACGGCGATCTCCGGCGGCTGCTCGCCGGCCGGGAGCGCCTGCTTCTGCTCCTGTCTGTCGGAGATCGCCTTCGCCGCGCGACCGGTCACGCCGGGTCGGGTCCCCAGCTCCGTGATGCCCGCCTTGAGCTGGCCGCGGCCTTCGTCGGACTCCGCGGTCGACGCCTCGACCTTGCCCTCGCCGCCCTCGACGACGCGTCTGACGAGCTGCTCCAGCGACTCGCCGTAGCGCTGCAGGAAGGTCGCGCCCTGGCTCTGGCCGTGGTCGGCGAGCACGACCAGCTCGTACCGGCGCGGGGCGTGCTCGACGGCGCTGGCGATCCTCGCGATCGCGCGGTCGACGCGGCGCAGCACAGCAAGCGTGTCCGGACGCTCGACGCCCGAGTGGTGCGCGACCTCGTCGTAGGCGAGGAAGGTCGTGTAGACGACGGGGCGTCCGGCGAGCACGTCGGCGGTCACGGCCGCGACCTGCAGGTCGAGCTGGATCACCGTGCCGAACGCCCGCACGAGCGGGTAGGAGCCGCCGCGGTGGATCCGCGGCAGCACGTCGCGCCGCTTCTGCTGGATCGCCGCGGCGCGTTCGATGACGATCTCGCCGAGACAGCGCATGAACGTGAGCGCGACCCCGTACGGGCTCGCGAAGTAGGCGAAGTAGTCCTGCCCGATGCGGCCCTGGCGTCTGCGGTCCAGCACCGTGCTCATCGTCAGCATCGAGTGCGGCGCGTCGCCGGAGAGGATGTTCGCGCGGCTGGCGCCGTCGGCGTGCAGCAGGCCGCGGCCGTCGGAGTGGCGCCGCTCCAGTTCCTCCGCGTCGCGCGGGTGGTTGGTGACGATCGCCTTGCCGCGATCCTTCTCCCACCAGCGGAACGCCGGCATGTCGTGGTTGTCGCCGTGCAGGATGCCCGCCTGGCAGGCGCCGGTCTGCGACGACCAGTCGGTCTCCCACCGCTCCAGCCTGTGATCGCCGCGATGGATCCAGCGCGCGAGCGTCGGCGCGTTGCCGTCGCGCAGGGCGCGCTGGAGGATCTCGTGCGCGAGCCCGTCGATCTCGAGGAAGAGGATCCCCGGCACCTCGCTCTCGACCGCGAGCTTCGTCCGCTTCAGCTGTCTGCGCACGACGTGGCGGTACCAGAGGTCGCCGGAGTCGAGCGCGAGGACGGCGTTGGAGACGGCGGACAGGACCGTCAGGGCGAGCGTGACGATGACGGCGGTCCAGATCCCTCTGACGTGGACACCCTGGTCGATCTCGGCGATCGCCAGCAGCACCACGCCGTTGAGCAGCAGCGCGCCGAGGCCGAGCGTCGCGACCGTGAACGGCAGCGCGAAGCGGATCATCAGCGGCCACACGAGCGCGTTCGCGAGCCCGAGCAGGATCGCGAGCGCGAGCGCGGCGGCGAAGTCGTCCGTGCTGAAGCCGGGCAGGATCGCGGCGAGCAGGAGCAGCAGCACCGCGTCGAGCACGACGACGCAGGCGAGCCGGCCGAGACGATGGATGGTCATCGCGCAAGCATCTCGCATCCGGCGGCGTGGTCGACCTCCGTTCCGGATGAAATGCCCAGATTCAAGGAATTGGCCGTTGCTGCCGATCTCAGCCCCATGCCCACGGACAGCGACATGCCGGAGAGCTGGGACAAGAACGCTCGCGGACGCTCGGCCGAGATCACCGCGGCGATCGAGCGGGCGCGCGAGGTGCGCGCGGGAAAGGCGCCGAAGGCCGCGCCGGTCGACGAGCTCGCACAGCGCCGCGTCGCGCGGCTCGCCGCCGACGAGGCCCGCCGCCGCCTGCGCCCGACGGACCCGCCCGGGCCGCGGACGGCCTGAGTCGCGGCGCGCTCGACCCGTGGCGTCCGCTCGGCTGAGCGGCGCTCCTCTTGCTGCGCCCGCTTGCTCAGACCCAGAGCGTGCGGTGGCTGGCGACGTAGCCGGCCGCGTCACTCGACGCCTGCAGCAGGAGGCGCTGACCGTGCTCGCTGCCGACGGTGTACGTGAGCGTCGCCTCCGGTGAGACCGAGCGCTGCCACGCGCGCAGGTACGCGTCCGCGCGTCTGCGGTTGCGCCCGAGGTCGCTCGGGACCGGATGCCAGGCGAGCTGCGGCCGCTCCTTGCCGAGCGTGGCGCGGGCCAGCCGCGTCACCGGATTCACGCCGGGCTGCACGAGCGCGCGGCTGACGAGGTAGCGGTGCCCGGCGGCGGCGCCGAGCGCCTCCTCCAGCGCGTTCGCGAAGATCCGGTTCTCCGCCGCGCTGCCGTCCGCGAGCGCACAGCGGATCCGCCCGCCCAGCCGTGGCGCGAACTGCAGGCTGACGACAGCTTGCGGTCGGATCTCCCCCAGCTCCCCATACGCGTCGAGCACTGCGCGCGCCGCGCGTTCGAGCGCGACCGGGGCGAAGGGTGTGCGCCCGCGGGCATGCGCTTGGAACAGTCCCGTCGCAATCAGCGCGAGCGCTGCCGCAAAGGCGATGACGCCGACCGCGAGCGAGCCCGCGGCTGCGGCGGCGGCTGCTGCGAGCAGGGCTGCGAGCGCGGCGGTTGCGGCGATGCGGCCGGTTGTCGGGAGCGGTCTTGCGGAGGTGACGAGGTGGTACGGGAGCGGGAGGTCAGCGGTGCTCCCGGCTCGTGCCGGTCCGGCCGGGCCGGCGGGTCCGGCCGCGCCGGCGAGGGCCGGGCCGGCGGGTCCGGCCGCGCCGGCCGGTCCGGCCGCGCCGGCGGGTCCAGCCGCGCCGGCGAGAGCCGCGCCGGCGGGTCCGGCCAGAGCTGAGCCAGCCGGACCCGCGGCTCCGTCCCACGCGCCGCCGGCCCCCGCGCGCCGCACCAGCAGCACCGGCAGCTCCTGCCCGCGGTACGGCTCGCCGACGCGCCAGCGCTCCTGTGCCGCAGCGAGGTCCGCGGCGCGGTCGAGCGCGGCGATGTTGAGGGCGGTGAAGCGATCCGCGGGCGGCGGAGCGTACGGAGACAGCTCCGGGTGGACGTGCGAGACGCCGGACTCGATCGACCCGTCCTCGCAGGGCGCGTGCAGGTGCGTGTGGCGGCGCACGAAGCGGGCGTAGTCGGCGCTGCCGCGCTCCAGTTCCGGCACGACGCAGACGACGTCCCAGTTCGACGCGATCTTCTCGCCGTCCCCCGGATCCAGCCGCAGCGACCGCCCCCGCATCTGCCGCACCGACACCGAAGCCGCGACCGAGGTGCAGTCGACGAGCACGTTGACCGCAGGACAGTCCCACCCCTCGCCGAGCAGCGCGCGGGTGCCGATCAGGACGCAGCCGGTCGGCCGCGCGCCGACGCTCGCCGCCGGAGCACCGACAGTTCTTGGTCGCTCAGCGACCAAGAACTGTCGGTGCTCGGTGGGGCTCTCGTTCGCCGCGCCGGTGGCGGCGAACGCGCTGGTCGCAGTGGCGGCGCCAGCGGGCGCCGCCGCGCCCGTGGCAGCCGCAAATGCCCGCGTCACCGCCCCGACGTACGCCGCGGTCGTCCAGCCGGGGTGGTCGGCGGTGATCCGGGTCAGCGACCCGTCGCCGACGCTGCCCTCCAGCGGCTCGCATCGCAGCGTGCTCGCCAGCTCCGCCGGCAGTTCTGCCGCGATCGCCGCCCGCCAGGCGTCGGCGTCGTCCGGCGCACACGCGACGGTCGTGCCGGTCAGCAGCAGCGGGCGCAGCATCGCCGTGCGGTCGTCGGCGACGAGCGCACGCAGCAACGCGAGGCCGCCACCGAGCGTCAGGGCGGTGTCCTCGGGCGCGCGGGCGGGGCGCTCGCTGTCGCACAGCACGACGCCGCGCAGCCGGGCGCCGCGAATCGCATGCTCGGCGTCGAGCGCGTCGGCGACCAGCAGCGCCTTCGCGGCGGAGTGGACCAGGACGCGGTCGAGGTCGTCGCGGCCGGGGCGGATCCCGCGGCGGGTGAGCGTGTAGCCGATGTCGGCGAGCCCGCCCGCGAGCTGCTCCCACAACCGCTCCGCCGCAGCACCGGGATGCGCCCGCAGGCAGCGCAGCGCCCAGTCGTCCAGCAGCACGAGCCAGTCGTCGACGTCCAGCGGCGCGCTCGCCCCCTCCCCGCGCGGCGCGTCCGGCGGCAGCTCCAGCCCGGCGCTGCGGAGGTAGCGGATCCCGGCGCGCGCGAGCCTCGGCTGGCGCTTCGCGAAGGCGGCGAAGGAGAGCGTTCCCTCACCTGTCTGCGCATCCCGATGGCGGATCCGCCCGATCACCCAGCTGCCGAACGACAGCTCCTCCTCGTCGGAGCCGGGCGGCGCTGGTTCGTGGATGCGGGCGAGCAGTTCCTGGAAGCGCGCGTGGTGCTCGTCGAGCCAGGCGCGCTCGGAGTCGAGCGGCGTCGTGAACAGCGCCAGCTCCTGGTAGGGCGCGAGATACCCCTCCTTCACGACCGCCGGCGTCGCGATCTCGAAGTCGACCTCGCCGAGCAGGTCCGCGTACAGCGCCGCCTCCTCGCCGCTGAGGTCGAGCGGGCTGGTCGCGGTCAGCCCGACGACGTGGACGTCGTCGCCGAGCGCGGCGATCACCGCCCGCACGAGGTAGCCCCAGGTCGAGACGAGATGGTGGCATTCGTCGAGCAGGACGGTCCGCACGCCGCTCGCCTGCAGCTCAGCGAGTCGCGCGGCCGCGCCCGGCCCGAGCAGGTCGTGCGCCGCCAGGTCCAGACGCTCCCCGCGCGCGATCTCCCGCTTGAGCGTCGCGACGACGGTCGCGGCGTCGCGCTGCAGTCGTCTGCGCGCGGTGCCCTCGTACCCGTCCTGCTCCGCGCGGGCGACCTCGACCGTGGTCGCCGTGTCCCGCGCCCGCTCGACCGCGAGCCGCTGCAGCGCGGCCTCTTCCAGCACGCCGCCGGGATCGGCCGTCTGGCAGATCGCCTGGTAGGTGAGGGCGTGCAGCGGCGTCGTGTCGTCCCCTCCGAACAGCCGCAGCGCGCCGCCCCACTGCTGCTGGATCGCGGCGGTCGGGCACAGGACCAGCGCGGGCCGGCCGAGCTGCCGCGCGATCTCCAGCCCGATCACGGTCTTGCCCGAGCCGGGCGGTGCGACGATGTGCGTGTTGCGCCGCCTCGCGGCCCGATCGGCGTCGAAGGCAGCGAGCGCGAGCCGCTGGTAGTGCCGCCACTCCGGCGTGAACGCAAGCCCGGCCCAGCCGTCGTCGGTCTGCTGCATGGCGGTGGACGGTAACCGGCGGGAGGCGATCCGGATAGGCGGGAAGCCGCCAGGCCCGCCGCCGCGGTTCCGTCCGGCACGAGCGCCATCGTTGGTCGGCCGATGGCGCGTTTCCTCCACACCGCTGACTGGCATCTCGGCCGCGCCTTCCACGGCGAGGACCTGCTGCGGGAGCAGGCGGCGTTCGTCGACTTCGTCGTCGATGTCGCCCGCGCGCAAGCGGTGGACGGGATCCTGCTGGCGGGCGACGTGTACGACCGCGCGCTGCCGCCGGTCGATGCCGTCCGGCTCGCCTCCGAGGCGCTCGCGCGGCTGTCCGAGGTTGCGCCGGTCGTCGTGATCTCAGGCAACCACGACTCGGCCGCGCGGCTCGGCTTCGGCGCCGAACTGTTCGCGCGCGCCCGCGTCCACGTCGCGACCGATCCGGCCGCGATCGGGATGCCGGTCAGCATCGCCGGCACGCTCGTCTACCCCCTTCCCTATCTCGAGCCCGACCTCGTGCGCGCGCCGCTCGGCGTCGAGGAGCGCTCCCACGCCGCCGTGATCGGCGCCGCGATGGCGCGCGTGCGGGGGGATCTGGCGGCGCGCGGCTTGCACGCCGACGCGGCGACCACGACGCGCGCGCCCGGTGACACGGGTGCGACGCCGGTGATCGTGATGGCCCACGCCTTCGTCTCCGGTGCGGCTGGCTCCGAGAGCGAGCGCGACCTGGCGGTCGGCGGCGCGGCGCACGTGCCGCCTGGCGCGTTCGCGGGTGCCGACTACGTCGCGCTCGGTCATCTGCACGGACCGCAGACGGTCGGCGCCGGCACCGGACGCTACGCCGGCTCCCCGCTCGCGTTCTCGTTCAGCGAGGCGACGCAGAGGAAGTCGGTCGCGATCGTGGAGGTCGGTGAGGGCGCTGTCGGCGTCGAGCTGCTCCCCGTCCCGGTCCCCCGCAAGCTCGCCTCGCTGCGCGGCACGCTCGACGAGCTGCTGGCCGATCCGCGGTTGCGCGACCGCGAGGCCGACTGGGTCCAGGCGACGCTGACCGATCCGGTCCGTCCCAGCGACGCGATGGAGCGGCTGCGGGCGCGCTTCCCGCATGCCGTCGTGCTCGCGTTCGATCCGCAGGGCGACGCCGGCTCGGCCCGCGACTCGTACCAGCGCCTGCGCGGGCTCGACGACGACGAGCTGCTGCGCCGCTTCGTCGCCGACGTGCGCGGCAGCGGCGCCGACGACGACGAGCTGAGCCTCCTGCGCGACGCGCTGACGGCCCGCCGCGTCGCCGAGGCCGTCGCATAGGCGGCGGTGTCCTGCGACCGGTGCCGTGTCTGGTGACGTGTGCCCTGTCCGGCGAAGTGATCGTCGTGGCTGGCAAGGACGCAGACCCGAAGGAAGACCGGAGGTCTTTCGAGTGGTCGAGGACGCCGCCAGGCGCGGCGAGGACGAGCCCGACGGAGCGAACGTCGCCTGAAACGGCACTAGGCTGAGCGGATGCGCCTGCACCGCCTTCGTGTGACCGCCTTCCAGGCGTTCGCGGGCACCGAGCAGGTCGACTTCGACGCGCTCGGCGCGGCCGGCCTCTTCCTCTTTCACGGCGACACCGGCGCCGGCAAGACGACGTTGCTCGACGCGGTCTGCTTCGCCCTCTACGGCGAGGTCCCCGGCGCGCGCGCCCGCGACGCCCGCCTGCGCTCCGATCACGCCGCGGCCGACGTCAGAACCGAGGTCGAGCTGGAGGTCACCCTGCGCGACCGCCGTTTCAGAATCGTGCGGCGGCCGAAGCAGGAGCGACCGAAGCTGCGCGGCGACGGCGTCACCGAGGAAGGTCACGCCTGCACGGTCCAGGAGTTGCGTGACGGCGAGTGGACGACGCTCGCCGCCCGCCCCGAGGAGGCGAGAAGCGAGCTGGCTGACCCGCTCGGGATGTCGGTCGACCAGTTCTGTCAAGTGGTGCTGCTGCCCCAGGGCGAGTTCGCCGCCTTCCTGCGCGCCGGCAGCGACGACCGCCGCGTGCTGCTGGAGCGGCTCTTCGGCACCGAGCGCTTCGCCCAGGTCGAGTGGTGGCTGAGAGATCGCGCGCGGATGGCACGCGGTGAGCTGTACGACCAGCTCGGCACCGTGCGCGACGTCGTCTCGCGCCTGTCGCAGGCCGCGGACGAGCCGGCCCCCGAGCAATGGGAGCTCGATCCCGCGAGCGTGCGCGAGTGGGCCGGCGGCCTCAACGTCACCGCGCAGGCCAACGCGGTCACGGCACAGGAGGCCGCGGTCGGCGCCCGCAGCGCGCGTGCAAGCGCCGAGCGCGCGCTCACCGAAGCGACCGAGCTTGCCGAACGCCGCACCCGCCACGCCACCGCAGCCGCCGAGCTGGAAAGCTGGCGCTCACGCCAGACGACCCGCGACGATGCCGAGCGCGAGCTGCTGAGCGCCCGCGCCGCCGCCCCGATCGCCCCGCTCCTCGCCGCCGCCGAAGCCCGCGCGATCGAGGCCGAGGAGGCGCAGCAGGCGGCGGATGAGGCCTGGAACCGACTCGACGAAGAGGCGCGCGCCGCCGCGCTGCAGGGCGAGCGCGCGTCGGAAGCGGCCGCCCGAGCGCCGGAGCCCGAGGATCGAAGGATCACTGCGGTAGAGCAGCAGCAAACTGTCGTTCCTCCCGAAGAACCGACGCTTTTCGATCCGCCGGCGGCTCCGACGCTCTTCGATGCGCCGTTGTTCGGGGCGGAGCCGGCTTCCGAGCCGCAGCCCGACCCGCCCGTAGCCCCCGCCGCCGCCCCGCTGCGCGCTCACGCCGCCGAGCTGCGCACGCGTGCCGGCGCGCTGGGCGCGCTCGTCGCGGTCGAGGAGCGGTTGGAGCAGGACGAGCGGTCACTCACGGAGCTGCTCGGCCAGGCCGATGCCGCCACCGCAAGGGCGGCGACCGCCACCCAGGCGCTCGCCGACGCCGAGCAGGAGCGCGTCCGGCTCGACGGCGTCGCGCAGTCGGCCCGCCGCGCCGCCGACCGGCTCGAAGCGCTGGCGGCGGAGGCGAGCACCGCACAGGAGCGCGCCGAGCGCGCCGCGGACCGCGACCGGCTGTCCGCCGCGCAGACGAGCTTCGACGATCGCGTCCGCGCCGCCGTCGACGCCGAGCAGTCCGCCCGCACCGTCTGGCTCGACCTCCGCGAGCGCCGCCTCGCCGGAATGGCCGCCGAACTGGCCGCGAACCTGGCGCCCGGCGAGCCGTGCACCGTCTGCGGCTCGACCGAGCATCCGGCGCCGGCCCACCTCGCGACCGACATCACCACTGCGGCGGCCGACGAGCCCTCGGCGATCGACCGTGCCGCTGCCGCCAAAGCAGCGCGCCCTCCCGACATCCCCCTCGCCGAACGAGAAGAGACCGCGCAGGAAGCACACGCCGCATGCGCCGAGGAGCGCGCCGCGCTGGAGCGCGAGGCGGCCGCGAACGCGACGGCGCTGGCGGCCGCGCGTGCGGTCGCGGGCGACGCATCCGCCGAGGAACTGCGGGGGCTTGCAGCGCAGCTCGCCGAACAGGTCACGGGTGTGCGCGCGGAGGCCGGCGGGCTCGCGGGCGCGGAGCGGGCGTTGCGCGCGCTCGCCACCGCGACCGCCGCGCACGAGCAGCAGCGCCGTGACGCCGAGCAGGTCGCCGCCGCCGCCCGCTCCGCCCACGCCGAGCGCTCGACCGCGCTCGACGCCGACCGCACCCGCGTCCGGGACGCGCGCGGCGGCGCGGCGACGATCGCGCAGCGGATCGAGACCCTGCACGCGCGCACCGACGCGGCCGAGCACGCCGCCGTAGCGCTGGAACGGGCCGCCCGCGCCACAGCCGCCCGCGCCGAGGCGCACGCGGCCGCAGCGACCGCCGCGATCAACGCCGGCTTCGCCCCGAGCGATGAGGAGCTGCTCGCCGCCGCCCGCGCCCGCATCGCGATCGAACGCGCCGCAGCCGCCGTCCGCGACGCCACCGCGCTCGCCCAACTGGAGCAGCGCCTGCGCGCCTACGACGAAGGCGTCGCGAGCCGAACCGCGCTCGTGCAGGACCCGACCCTGAAGGCGGCCGCGGCGGCCGACGCGCCCGATCTTCCGGCACTGACCGCGGCGGCCCGGCAGGTGGCAGCGCAGGACGAGGCGAGTCAAGGACGGCACACGGTGCAGCAGCGCCGTCTCGCGGAGGTGACGAGCCTGACGGGCGCGCTCGACGACGCGCTCACCGCGCTCGCGCCGGTCGCCGAGCGCGAGCGCACGATCCGTGAGCTGGCGGCGCTCGTGGACGGCGGATCGGCCGCGAACAGGCTCAGAATGCGGCTCTCGGCGTACGTGCTCGCGGCGCGACTGGAGGAGGTCGCGGCGGCTGCGACGATCCGGTTGGAGCGGATGTCGAACGGGCGGTACGCGCTGATCCACGCCGACGACGGCGCGCGCGGCCGTCGCCGCGGCGGGCTCGACCTGAGGATCGTCGACGGCTGGACCGGCCGCGAGCGCCCGCCCTCGACGCTGTCGGGCGGCGAGACCTTCCTCGCCAGCCTCGCGCTCGCGCTCGGGCTCGCCGACGTCGTCGCCGCCGACGCCGGCGGCAGCCGCCTGGAGACGCTCTTCATCGACGAGGGCTTCGGCTCGCTCGACGAGCGCACGCTCGACGAGGTGCTCGACGTGCTCGACACCCTGCGCGAGGGCGGTCGCGCCGTCGGGATCGTCTCCCACGTCGCCGAACTGCGCCAGCGCGTCCCGGCCAAGCTGCACGTGATCAAGGGCCGCAACGGCTCCCATGTCGAGCAGTCCGCCGGCACGCCGGCCGGCTGATCTTCAACCCGCCACCACGTCCGCGATCGCCGTCCCATACCTGACGGCGCGCTCCCTCACCCCCAGGGCAGCGCCGAGCGCTCCCCCCAATACGTCTCGGGATCGCGCGCCAGCGGCGCCAGGCGGCCCTCGAGCGCGTCGGTCCAGACGACGTCGGTGGCGGCGAGGTTGCTGCGCAGCATCGCGGGGGTGACCGCGCCGCTGAGCACGACGTCGACCCACGGCCGCGCGAGGATCGCGGCGAGCGCGATCGCGTCCGGGGTCGTGTCGAGCTCCTGCGCGGCGGCGGCCAGTTCCGGCGGCGCGGCGTGCGCGGTCAGGCGGCCGTTCGCGACGCCCTCCTTCACCATCACCGTCAGACCGGCCTCCTTGGCGCGCGCGAGCGCGTCGCCGGCGCTGCGTTCGTAGAGGTTCCAGGTCGCCTGCACGACGTCGAAGCGCTCCAGCTCGACGGCGCGGTCGATCGTCGCGGCCTGCGCGGGACCGGTCGTGGAGAGCCCGACGCGCACGCCGCTGCGTCTCAGCTCCGCCAGCAGGCCGAGCACCTCCGCGTCCTCCAGCACGCCGCTCTCGATCGTCGCGGAGTGGATCGCGTAGACGTCGAGCTGGTCGCCGAGCAGCGAGCGCGTCTGCGCGAGCTGTCTGCGCAGCTGGTTGGCGTCGAGCTGCTTGCGCTCGTGCACCTCGGCGTCCATCCGCCACTGCCCGACGTAGGCGTAGCCCCACTTCGACGAGATCGTCAGCGCGTCGGGCGTGATCTCGCGCTCGTGCAGCCAGTCGCCGAGGAACTCCTCGGCGCGGCCGTAGGAGCGGGCGGTGTCGATCCAGCCGACGCCGGCGTCGCGCGCGGCGTCGAGCACGGTGTGCGCTTCTGCGCGCAAGGTCTCGACGGAGCGGTCCGCTCCGAGGTCCTCGTCACGTCCAAGGTTGATGTAGGCCGGCCGCCCGATGGCGGCGAGGCCGAGACCGATCTGCGGCATCCCTGCACACTTGCATACCCTGGACACAATGAGCTCTCGCGCATGGGCGGCATTCGCCACGATGTCGATCCTGTGGGGGATCCCGTACCTGTTCATCAAGGTCGCGGTCGACGACGGCGTGCCGCCCGCGTTCGTCGCCTGGGTGCGCGTGCTGATGGCCGCGTGCGTCCTGCTGCCGCTCGCCTGGCACGCGAGAACGCTCGGCGCGCTGCGCGGCCGCGGGCGCTGGCTGCTCGCCTACGCGGTGATCGAGATCTCGATCCCGTTCCCGCTGATCGCGTTTGGCGAGACGCACGTCTCCTCCTCCACGACAGCGATCGCGATCGCGACGGTGCCGCTGATCGCGTCGCTGCTGGCGCTGCGCTTCGCCCCCGGTGAACGGCTGACGGGCCGCCGGCTGATCGGGATGCTGCTCGGCTTCGCGGGCGTCGCAGCACTGGTCGGGATCGACGTGGCCGGCAGCGCCGACGAGCTGCTCGGGATCGGTGCGATCGTGATCGCGGCGGCCGGCTACGCATGCGGCCCGCTGATCGTCTCGCGCGGGCTGAACGGCCTCGACGGCCGCGCGACGATGGGCGTCAGCCTGCTGCTCGCGACGGTCGTGCTGACCCCGGTCGCGGCGCTCGACCCGCCGACGGAGGTCCCGCCGGTGGGCGCGATCGCGGCGATCGTCGTGCTCGGCCTCGTCTGCACCGCGGCCGCGTTCGTCGCCTTCGCCGAGCTGATCCGACTCGCCGGCCCGAGCCGCTCGGTGATCATCACCTACGTCAACCCGGTCGTCGCGCTCGCGCTCGGCGTCGCGCTGCTGGGCGAGCAACCGGGCGCGGGCGCGCTGCTCGGCCTGATCCTGATCCTGATCGGCTCGTGGCTGTCGACCGACGGGCGCTTGCCGCGGGTGGTCGAGCGGCGGTTGGCGGCGGCAGAGCGGTAGCGCGCGCTGCCGGCGTGCGGGTGCGCGAGATCGTCGGCGGACGTGCGGCCCGACGACCTCGTCGCCGGCCTCGACCAGCGCCGCCGCCGAGGAGCGGTCGATCGCTGGTCGTATGGACCAGCAACGGACCGCTCCTCGGCTGTCAGGTCGGCTTGCGTGCGACGATGACGGCGAAGCGGTGGTCGCGCATCGGGGCGTCGGGGTCGTCGAAGCCTGCGCGCGCCAGCCACTCCAACTGGTCCTCGACGGTCGCGCAGCGGTCGTGGCTCATCCGCTCCTCGGCCGCCTCCCACTGCTCGTCGGTGACGCCGAGCGATTTGCTCGTCGACTCGTGCCAGGCGCGGTAGCGGGCGGTGATCGCGTCCGTGCGGCCGATCACCTGCTCCGCGTTGACGAACACGCCGCCCGGCCGCAACGCCGCGAACGCGCGTGCGAACAGGTCGCGCTTGCCGCCGTCGTCGAGATGGTGAATCGCCAATGCGGAGACGATCGCGTCGTACGGGGTGCCGTCGGGAGCGGTCGGGAAGGGATCGCGCAGGTCGGCGACGTGAAACTCGGCCGATCCGACCGCCCCGCCCAACCGCTGCCGCGCCTGCTCCAGCATCGCGGGCGCGCCGTCGACCAAGACGACGTGTGCGGCCGGGTACGCGGCGGCGACCGTGCCCGCGAGCAGGCCGGTGCCGGCGCCCAGATCCAGGACCCGGGCCAACGGCGCGCCGGCGTCGGCGAGCGCGGCGACCGCCGTGCCGTAGAAGGCGTCGAAGGGCGGGATCAGCTGACGCCGGAGGTCGTCGGCGTAACGGGTGGCGTGCGCCTCGAACACGGCGCTGGCGTTGTCTTGCATAGCGTACAATCGTACAGGATCACAAACGGATCGCCAAGGGATATCGTCCGCGCATGCCTCCTGCCTCCCCTTCCGCCACCGCCGCAGCGCCGGACCTCGCCACCACGAGAAGGCTGCTGAACATCGTGCTCGCGATCGGCATCGTCGATCTCGTGCTCTTCATCGTCCTGATGTACGTCGCGGTCGTGGACCGCAACGACTCGCTCGTCAGCATCATCGGCCCGATCCACGGCATCGGCTTCCTCGCCCTCCTCGGCCTCACCGCCAAGGGTGCCGTCGACGGCCGCTGGGGCTGGTGGTTCCCGGCCATCACGCTGATAACGACCGGCCCTCCCGGCTCGATCATCGGCGACCTGATCCTCCGCAAGCAGCTCGCCGACCACCCGCAGGCCGCCTGAGCAAGCGCCACCAGGCCACCAGCCCCGGTGGCCCTTCGCGCCTAGCTCTCCGCCCGCCGCGCGAAGGCCGCGACCGTTGCGGTCAGCAGCGCCGTGATCGCCAGGGCGAGGGCGAGTGAGGTGGCGTCGGCGACGAAGCCGAGCAGCGGCGGGCCGGCCAGCAGGCCGAAGTAGCCCATCGTCGAGACCGCGGCGATCGCGGGGCCGGGCGCCATGTCGCGCACGCGGCCGGCGGCGCTGAACAGCAGCGGGACGCCGTTGGCGACGCCGAGGCCGAACAGCAGCAGGCACGGGATCGCGACGAGCGGCTCGCCGACGATCACCATCGCCAGCGCCGCCGCGGCCGCCAGCAGCGCGCCGCCGCGCAGCAGCCGCTCGGCGCCGAGGATGCGGTTGAGCCGGTCGCCGAAGATCCGCCCCAGCGCCATCCCGCCCGAGAAGACGCCGTAGCCGATCGCCGCCAGCGACGCGCCCGTCGCGAGGTCACGGTCGAGGTAGAGCGCCGACCAGTCGGTCATCGCCCCCTCGGCCATGAACAGCGCGAACACGAGCGCGCCGATCAGCGTCGCGGTGCGCGAGGGACGCACGAACCGCGCGCCGCGCCGCTCGCCTGCGCCCACCCCACGGCCACGGCGCTGGTCCGCATCGGCCGCACGCTCGTGCCCGTCGTCGTCCTCCTCCACCCCATGCCTGTCCGCCGACACATCCCCCAGGTGCGGCCCGGCCACGAGTCCGAGAACCAGCATCAACGCCATCGCGACGGCTGCCGCCGCACGCGGATCCGCTCCCACAGCGTGGCCGAGCGCGACGCCGCCGGCGCCGGCCAGGCCTCCGAGGCTCCAGCCCGCATGCAGCGACGACATGACCGGGCGCGAGGAGGCCCTTTCGACCGCGACGCCGTGGGCGTTCATCGAGACGTCGAGCACGCCGATCACGATGCCCAGCGCGAACAACGCCAGCGCGAGCGTCGCGACCGACGGCGCCAGCAGCGGCAGCACCCCCCCGAGCGGCACGATCAGCGCGCCCAGGCGCGTCAGCTGAGCGCTCGGGCGCCGCTGCAGCTCGCGACCCGTGAGCGGCATCGCCAGCACAGATCCCGCCGCCATCGCGAGCAGGCAGAGGCCGATCGTCGTCGTCGAGATGTCGAGCCGGTCGCGCACGAACGGCACGTTCGCCGCCCACGTGCCGATCGCGGCGCCGCTGACGAAGAACATCGCCGCCGTCGCAAAGCGGGGGCGCTGGAGGGCCATCGCACTCAGCCTGGCACACCCGCCCGGCGCCGGCCCGCCCACCCGGCGTCATGCACCGCCCGCCTACTTCACAGACCCCGCCAGCATCCCCTGCACGAAGTAGCGCTGGAACGCGAGGAAGACGCACAGCGGGATCGCCAGGGAGAGGAACGAGGCCGGGGCGATCAGGTCGATGTTGGAGCCGAACTGGCGCGTCTGGGAGAAGATCGCGACCGTCAGCGGCTGGGTGTCGCGGCCGAACGTCAGCGCGACGATCAGGTCGTTCCAGGTCCACAGGAACTGGAAGATCGCAAGCGATGCGATCGCCGGCAGACCCAGCGGGAGGATCAGGCGCACGAAGATCTTCAGCTCCGACGCACCGTCGATCCGCGCCGACTCGAGGATGTCTCTCGGGATCCCGGCGAAGAAGTTGCGCATCAGGAAGATCCCGAACGGCAGGCCGAACGCGACGTGGAACAGCACGAGGCCGAGCACGGTGTCGAACAGGCCGGTGTCGTTGTAGAGCGAGAAGATCGGGATCAGCGCGACCTGCAGCGGCACCACCAGCAGCCCGATCACGACGACGAACAGCCAGTCGCGGGCGGGGAATCTCAGCCACGCGAACGCGTAGCCGGCCAGCGAGGCGACGATCACGAGCAGGATCGTGTTGCCGACGGCGATCTGCACCGTCACCCACAGCGCGCTCATGATGTCTCTGTTGTCGAACAGCGCGCTGTAGTTGTCGAACGTCGCGATGCTCGGCTGCGCGACGACCTTCCACCAGCCCGTCGCGCTGATCTCGCTCGCCGGCAGCAGCGAGGTCAGGAACAGCCCGAACGTCGGCACCAGCCACATCGCCGCGACGACGATCAGCAGCAGGTTCAGCGGTCCGCGCGCGACGGCGCGCCCGATTCGCGCAGCCATCTACGCCTCCTCTCGCTTGAAGCGCCGGATGTTGAGCGCCAGCACGGGGATCACCAGGATGAAGAGGAAGACGGCGATCGCCGAGCCGAGCCCGAAGTCGTTGACGCCGCCGAACGAGGTGCGCCACATCGCCAGCGCGATCACGTTCGCGTCGTCCTGCGAGGACTGCGGCGCGACTGACAGGATGATGTCGAAGACCTTCAGGACGTTGATGATCATCGTGATGAAGACGACCGACAGGACCGGCGCCAGCATCGGCACGGTGACGCGCCGGAAGACCTGCCACTCGGTCGCGCCGTCGGTCCGCGCGGCCTCCAGCACCTCGCGCGAGATCGAAGCCAGGCCGGCGGCGATGATCACCATCGCGAAGCCCGCCCAGACCCAGATGTAGGCGATCATCACCGCGGGCGTGATCAGCTTCGGCCCCAGCCACGAGACGCCCTGAAACGGCGCCGCGAACGTCTGCGAGCCGACCGCGACTCTGTAGGTCGCACCCGCACCGACGTCTCTGAAGACGAACGCACCGTCGTCGGCGCTCGTCGCGGTCTGCACGACGCCGCCGCTGGAGTCACGCAGCTCGACCGTCGCGCCGGGGAGCCCCAGCTCGCCGGGCTCGACGACGCCCGCTCTGCCGCCGCCGGGCTTGAAGTCGCGCCAGACGGTGCCGGTGATCTCACCGTCGGCCGCTCTCGGCGCGACCGCCTGTCTGGCGCCGGCCGGCATGTCGGCCGGCGGGATCGCGGTCAGCCCGAGCACCGCGGTGTCGCCCGCTCTCACCGGTGCTCTCAGCACGAACCCGGTCGCCGGAGAGCCCGCGATCGTCGGCGACGAGCCCTGCCCCGTCGTCAGCACCCCGCTCTCTCCGAACGTGTCGTGGACGACCTTCAGCGCCGCGTTTATCGTGCCCTGCGACGGGTCCTTCTGGTCCATGATGTGCCAGATCACGCCGGCCGCGAAGAGCGAGATCGCCATCGGCATGAAGACGGCGGTCTTGAAACCGGTCGACCAGCGGATCCGCTCGGTCAGGACGGCGAAGACGAGCCCGATCGCGGTCACCAGCGCCGGCACGACGGCGACCCAGATGACGTTGTTCTTGATCGCCGTCTGGAGCGTGTCGGTCGTGAAGATGTCCTTGTAGTTGTCGAACGCGACGAAGTTGCCGCCGTCGCGGTCGAAGAAGCTGCGCACGATGGTCCAGATCGTCGGATAGACGATCCAGACGACGAGGAAGATCAGCGCCGGCGCGAGGAACAGCAGCGGCACGAGCGCCGCACGCCCGCGCCCGCCGCCGCCGCGCCGCCCGCCGGGGGCGCCGCCCGCCGCGCGGCCCGCCCCTCTTCCCCCGACTGTCGCCGACGCGCCCACGCCTCAGCCCGCTCTGAACGCTCTCGCCGCCGACGTCTCCAGCGCCTGCGCGGTGCCGTCTATGTCGCTGGGGTTCGCGAGGAAGTCCTGCAGGATCTTCCACTCGCCCTGGCCCGGCGTGCCACCGAACGCGGCCGGCGCGAGGTCGGACATGTCGAAGCGG
This sequence comes from Conexibacter sp. CPCC 206217, assembly GCF_030646165.1. GTDB lineage: Bacteria > Actinomycetota > Thermoleophilia > Solirubrobacterales > Solirubrobacteraceae > Conexibacter. The sequence continues at coordinate 524,544 of NZ_JAUTDO010000003.1, forward strand.
AACGTTCTCGCGTTGGCGATCGCGGTCGCGACCGTCTTCGTGATCTCGTCCGGGTAGACGTCCTCGCCGACGCTTCTGTTCGGCGAGGAGAAGCCGCCGCGCTCGGCCCACGTGCTGGCGCCGTCGGGCGAGGCGAGGAACTCGACGAACGCTCTCACCGCCGGCGTGTCGCGGAAGGTCGCGATCGAGTCGCCGCCGCCGACGACCGCGTCCTCGCTGTCGCCGATGTTCGGGAACGGATAGACGTTGTAGCCGCTCTCCGCTCTCAATCTCGTCGACTCCGCGACGACGCCGGGGACGAAGTCGCCCTCTATGACCTGGGCGCCTCTGGGCGGATCCTGGAAGACGTTCTCGACCGAGGCCGGGAACTCCGTCTGCAGCGCGCCCTGCGTGCCGCCGACGATGTTCGATCTGTCGCCCAGCACCTGCGCCATCGTTCTCAGCGCGGATCTGACCGACGGGTCGGTCCAGGGGATTCTGTGCTCGCTCAGCTGGTCGTACTTGTCGGGACCGGCCTCGCGCAGGTAGATGTTCTCGAACAGGTCGGTGAGGGTCCAGCCGTCGGCCCCGCCGATCGAGTAGGCCGGCACGCCGGAGGCTCTGTACGTTCTCGCGTTCGCGAGGAAGTCGTCCCACGTCGCCGGGTCCGTCACACCTGCGTTTCTGGCCGCTGCGACGTTGTACCAGACGGTCGACTTGTTGGCGCCCTTGTAGACGAAGCTGAACAGTCTCCCGCCGATCGTGCCGAGCTTGACGAAGTCCGGCGCATAATTGGCGCTGACGGTGTCCTTCGCGTAGTCGATCGGTCTCAGCGCGCCCTGTCTCTGGAACTCTCTGATCAGGCCGGGCTGGGCGATCGTCGCGATGTCCGGCGGGTTGCCGCCCTGCACCGCGGTGCCGACGACCGTCGGCAGGTTGTCACCCGCGGAGGTGTATCTGACGGTGACGTCCGGATACTGCTCGTTGAACTTGTCGATGACGGCCTGGAACGATCTCTGCTCGTCGCCGGTCCAGATGCCGATCACGGAGACCGACCCTCTGACGTCGGCGGCGGTCGTCGTGGCGCCGCCGCCGGACGTGCTGGAGCCGCTGGTGCTGCCGCTGTCGTCGTCGCTGCCGCAGCCTGCCGCGAGCAGTACGGGCGCGAGCGCGAGCAGCGCTGCCGCCGTCGCGATGCGGTGCCGTGTCATGAGGTGATCGCTCCTTCCGTCTGGGGCACGGCGTCGTAGATGCCGAGCCCGGTGTCGGGATCGAAGAAGTGCAGGCCGCTCGTGTCGACGGCCAGCTCGACCGCGTCGCCCTCGGCGACGCGCGACTTCGGTGAGAGGCGACCGACGACCGTCGCCTGGTCCGCTCTGGCGTCGAGCGATTCGAGGCCCTTGTCCTCGGCCAGCTCGCGCACCTCGTCGGTCTGTGCGGCGCGTGCCGCGATCGTGGCGTGGACGTCGACCTCGGAGCCGAGCGCCTCGCGCAGCGTGACCTGCGCGCGCAGCCGGCGCTCGGCCGGCGCGTCGCCGCCGACGCTCGCGTCCTCCAGCGCCTCGGGCCGGATCCCGAGCACCAGCTGGCGCCCGACCCACTGCGCCAGCGCCGGCCGCGCCGCGACCAGCTCCTCGGGCAGCGTCAGCCGCTGCTCGCCGAGTTGGACGACGTATTCGCTGCCGCCCGCGCGCGTCCGCGCGCCATCGCCATCGTCACCGCCGTCGTCGCGCTCCAGCCGCGCCTCGACCAGGTTCATCGCGGGCGACCCGATGAAGCCGCCGACGAAGACGTTGACCGGGTGGTCGTACAGCTCCTGCGGCGTGGCGACCTGCTGCAGCTCGCCGCGCCGCATCACCGCGACGCGGTCGCCCATCGTCATCGCCTCGACCTGGTCGTGCGTGACGTAGATCGTCGTGACGCCGAGCGAGTCCTGCAGCCGCGCGATCTCCGCGCGCATCTGCACGCGCAGCTTCGCGTCGAGGTTGGACAGCGGCTCGTCCATCAGGAACGCCTGCGGCTCGCGCACGATCGCGCGGCCCATCGCGACGCGCTGGCGCTGGCCGCCGGAGAGGTTGCGCGGCTTGCGCTTGAGCCACTCGGTCAGGTCGAGCACGTGAGCGGCCTCTCTCACACGCCGGTCGATCTCGTCCTTGGGGACCTTCTTCAGGCGCAGCCCGAACGCGATGTTCTCGTAGACCGACAGGTGCGGGTAGAGCGCGTAGCTCTGGAACACCATCGCGATGTCGCGATCGCGCGAGGGCACGTCGTTGACGACGCGGTCGCCGATCAGCAGCTCGCCCTCGCTGATCTCCTCCAGCCCCGCGACCATCCGCAGCGCCGTCGTCTTGCCGCAGCCCGACGGCCCGACCAGCACCATGAACTCCTGGTCGCCGATCTCCAGCTCGACCGAGGAGACCGCGCGGGTCCCGTCGGGATAGATCTTGCTGACGCGATCGAACCGCACCTCGGCCACGGTGAACCGTCCCTTTCCGCTCGCACAGGGAAACGCTCGAGACGGGCGGCTCGCGCCAGCAACACCCCCTCCTCCTCCTTGACCATTCAGCTACCCCGCACAGACGGACGGCCAAACTCAAGCACCAGCCCGCTTTGGCCGATGACCCGCTCAGCGACCATCGAGGAAGGACTGATTTGCAGCAAATCATCTCGGGGGCGCCGCTGCGGCGGATGTTGGCGGCGCTGACGACGATCGGCATAGGGCTTCTGCTCGCGTACGCGCTGATCGACGTCGGCGGGCGCGTCTCCGACGCGTTGATCGACGACGGGATCTACCTCGCGCTGGAGCTCGGAGGCGCGATCGCCTGCCTGGTGCGCGCCGTGCTCGTGCGCGACCGCCGTCCCGCGTGGATCTGCATCGGCCTCGCGATCCTCGTCTACGCGCTCGGCGACGCCGTCTGGGGGATCGCGACCGGCCGCGGCGCGACGCCGTGGGGAGCGGACGCGGCCTACCTGCTCTTCTACCCGCTCTGCCTCGCTGGACTGGCGCTGCTGCTGGCCGACGGACGCGACCGCGTCGCCACGCGCCTCTGGATCGACGGCCTGATCGGCGGCCTGGTGGTCGGCGCCTACGCGGTCGCGTTCGCCTACGAGCCGATCGTCACCGCCAGCACGACGAGCTCGACGCAGACGGCGCTGCACCTCGCCTACCCGCTTGCGGACCTCGTGCTGGTCGGAATCGTGCTGACCGCGTTCGCGTCGCAGGCGTGGCGGCCCGGCGGCGTGTGGGTGCTGCTCGGGCTCGGGATGACGATCTTCACCGTCGCCGACACGCTGTTCGCCTACCAGACCTCCGCCGGCATCTTCGACGACGACTCGATCGTCTCGGCGCTGTGGCCGACCGCGCTGGTGCTGTGGGGCTGGGCGGCGTGGCAGCCGTGGCGCCCGCGCCGCGCCGACAGCAGCTTCGGCTTCCAGGCGTTCGTGATGCCGTCGGTCTTCGCCGGCTTTGCGGTCGCGCTGCTCTGCTACGGCCAGTTCGCCGACGTCGCGACCGCCGCGGTGCTGCTGGCGACCGGCGCGCTCGTCGTCGCGACGCTGCGCGCCGGCTGGACCTTCATGGAGTACACGCGGCTGCTGCGCACGACGCGCGCGGAGGCGATGACCGACGGGCTCACCGGCCTGCCCAACCGCCGCCGCCTGATGCACGACCTCGAGCGTGCCGTCGCGCTGTGCCTCGCCGACGCGCGCGGGCGCCACCGCCAGACGCTCGCGTTCTTCGACCTCGACGGCTTCAAGGGCTACAACGACGGCTTCGGCCACGCCGCCGGCGACATGCTGCTGGACCGCCTCGCGGGCCGCCTCGCCGAGGTCGTCGTCGGCCACGGCCGCGCCTACCGGCTCGGCGGCGACGAGTTCTGCATCCTGCTCGACGAGGCCGCCAGACCCGACGACGCGATCGTGCAGGCGGCCGTCGACGCACTGCGCGAGCAGGGCGAGGGCTTCCGCGTCGGCGCCTCCTACGGGCTCGTCGAGATACCGGCCGAGGCCGAGTCGGCCACGCACGCGCTGCAGCTCGCCGACCAGCGCATGTACGCGGCCAAGGACGACTCGCGCCAGTCGAGCCGGCGCCAGACCAGCGACGTGCTGCTGCAGGTGCTGCGCGAGCGCGAGCCGGAGCTGCGCGACCACCTCGAGGGCGTCGCGGCGCTCGTCGTCGGCGTCGCGCGACGGATGGGCCTCAGCGCCGAGCAGGTCGACGAGGTCGCGCGCGCGGCCGAGCTGCACGACATCGGCAAGATCGCGATCCCCGACGCGATCCTGCACAAGCCGGGCCCGCTCGACGCCGACGAGTGGCGGCTGATGCGCGAGCACACCGTCGTCGGCGACCGGATCCTCGGCGCGGCGCCGGCGATGCGGCCGGTCGCGGCGATCGTCCGCTCCAGCCACGAGCGCTACGACGGCGGCGGCTACCCGGACGGGCTGGTCGGCGAGCGGATTCCGCTCGGCGCGCGGATCGTCGCGGTCTGCGACGCGTTCGACGCGATGACGAGCGAGCGTCCCTACAAGGGCAGAGTGCTGCGCGCCGACGCGCTCGCGGAGCTGCGCCGCTGTGCCGGCTCGCAGTTCGACCCGGTCGTCGTCGAGGCGTTCTGCGCGGTCGCGGCGGAGGCGGAGCGGGCCCCGGACGCACAAACGCCGTCGGCGGCCGAGCAGGCCGCCGACGGCGTCAGCAGTTCCTGATCCAGGCGGGCGCTACGCCTTGACGGCGGAGATGTCGAGCGTGAGCTTGACCTTGTCGCTGACCAGCATGTTGCCGGAGCCGAGCGCCTGGTTGAACTTCATCTCGAAGTCGCTGCGGTTGATCTGACCGGTGACCGAGAGGCCGACGCGGTCGTTGCCCCACGGATCGGTGTCGGAGCCCTCGAAGACGGCCTCGAGCGTGATCGACTTCGTGATGCCGTGGATCGTGATGTCCCCGGTGATCTTGAACGTCTCGTCGTCGACGGGCGTTATCGCGGTCGAGGTGAACGTGATCTGCTCGTGCGTGGCGGCGTCGAAGAAGTCGGGCGAGCGCAGGTGCTCGTCGCGCTGCGCCTCGTTGGTGTCGACCGAGGCGACCTGGACGGTGCCGCTGGCGGTCGCCGTGCCGTCCTCGGCGATCGTGAGGCTGCCGGCGAATTCCTTGAACTTCCCCTTCACCGTGGCGATGCCCATGTGCTTGACCTGGAAGCCGACTTCCGAGTGCGCAGGATCGACGTTCCAGGTACCGGTGGGGACGGAGGTGACAGTGGCGGACATTGATGCTTTCCTTCCAAGGACGGGTGAACTGATTGCGTGAGCAACAAGGTAGCACCAAGTGATTGCGCACGCAACTGTTATCCTCTTTCACATGGCAATCCACCTCTCACCCATCTCCCCTCTCCCCGCCCCGGCGGACGTCGGGCTGGACGAGCACGGCGGATCGACCTGCGGCGCGGACGACTGGGCCCGCCTGTCCGAGCATGAGACCAACGCCTGGCACGGCTTCCTGCAGGCGCATGCGGAGATCCAGGTCGAGCTCGAGCACGAGCTGCAGACCGCCCACCAGCTCTCCTTCAGCGACTACTTCGCGCTGCTCGCGCTCGAGAAGGCGCCCGGCGGCCAACTGCGGATGCACGACCTCGCCAAGCCCGTGCGGCTGACGCGCAGCGGGCTGACGCGGCTCGTCGAACGGCTCGAACGGATCGGGCTGATCGAGCGCCGCCCCTGCGAGGACGACGCGCGCGGCACCGAGGCGCGCATCACCGACGCCGGGCGCCTGCTCGTCCACGCGGCCTCCGCGACCCACCTCGCGGGCGTGCGCCGGCGCTTCCTCGAGCGCTTCTCCCCCGCGGAGCTGCAGGTCCTGGCCGAGCAGTTCGGCCGCCTCGCCGGTTGAGCCAGGGCGGCCAGGCTGGCCAGCCAGCCGGTTGTCGGTTGACAACCGGCACCTCTTTCCGTTCTGATGGATGCGGGGCCGGATTCACCGCATCTGTTCAAGGGGAGAGAAGTCAATGCCGTCACGCCTGTCCGCGCTCGTCGCCGCGTTCGCGACGCTGCTCGTCGCGCTCGCCTGCGCCGCCGCGCCGTCACTCGCCGCCTCGGGCGCATACGTCTCGCTCGGCGACTCGTACACCGCCGGTCCGCTGATCCCGAACCAGAGCCTGTCGCCGCTCGGCTGCCTGCGCTCCGACAGCAACTATCCCCACGTCGTCAGGCCCGGTCTGACCGACGTCGCCACCTTCGCCGACCCGAGCTGCTCGGGCGCGACGACCGACGACATGTTCAACACGCAGGGCGTCACGCCCGGCCCGAACCCGCCGCAGCTCGACAGCGTCGGCAGCGACGCGCGCGTCGTCACGCTCGGGATCGGCGGCAACGACATCGGCTTCACCGACATCGTCACGAACTGCGCGCGGCTGAACCCGTTCGACCCGTGCCGCGACGACTACGTCTCCGGCGGCAGAGACCAGATCTCCGACAGAATCGCCGCGACGCGGCCGGATGTCGAGGCCGTCATCGCCGAGATCCACAGACGCGGGCCGAGCGCGAAGGTGTTCGTCGTCGGCTACCCGACGATCCTGCCCGCGACCGGCTCCGGCTGCTGGCCGACCGTCCCGATCGGCCCGACCGACACCGCCTACCTGCGCGCGAAGACCGCCGAGCTGAACGCGATGCTCGCCTCCGCGGCGGCCGCCGCGAGAGCGATCTTCGTCGACACGGCGACCTCCAGCGTCGGCCATGACGTCTGCAAGAGCGCGAGCGTCAAGTGGGTCGAGGGGCTGATACCGGTCAACACCGCCGCCCCCGTGCACCCGAACGCGAACGGGATGAGAAACACCGGCGCGGTCGTGCTCGCCGCGATCCTCAGAGCCGGATACTAGAAGCCGGCTACCAGGAATCGGTGCGGCGGCCTCGGCCGGGGGCCGCCGTACTGTTGTTCCATACGGCGAAAGAGCCTGTACAGAACGTTGGACTCGTGGCCCACGGAAATTCGCCCCCGTGAGCGCATCATGCTCTCCATGCAGACCACTTCACCCATCCGCCGCTACGTGATCGTTCGTCATCGCGATCACGGCACGGCGTCCTCCCGCTGGAGCATGGAGCGTGTCGCTTCCGCCCAGCGCGAGACGCCGGCCGCGCCGGTGACAGCGCCGCAGCCGCAGCCGCAGGCTGCCCGCGCCGCGTAGCCCCAGACTCACCGCGGTACACCGCGTTCCCCGGCGTCCGCGCCGCTCCGCACACCCTCGGTCGGAGCGGCGGGGTCGCCGGGGACGCTTCTCTTCTGCATCCCCGGTCGTCGCGCGTCGCCCGCGGTGCGGCGGTCCGACGACGACCGCACGTCACAGCGGTTGCCGCTTGTGATCGCGCCGTCGGCTCACTACCGTCAAGTTTGTGAGCTTTCGTCAGCTCTTGGTAGGGATCGCGTGCCTCGGGCTGGCGCTCTGCACCGCGTCCGCCGCGACTGCGCTCACCGCGCCCGCGCCGCTGCCGACGAACGCCGCCGACGCGCTGCGCACCGGCTGGTATCCGAACCAGCCCGGTCTCGCCCCTGCGACCGTCAGCAGCTCGCAGTTCGGCCGCCTCTTCAAGGTCCCGGTCGACGGCCAGGTCTACGCCCAGCCGCTCGTCTTCCAGAACACGCTGCTGATCGCGACCGAGGACAACAACGTCTACGGGCTCGATCCCGCCACCGGCGCGCAGCGCTGGACGCCGAGAAACTACGGCGTGCCGTTCAACGCCGACGACGTCGGCTGCGCGGACCTCTCGCCGCACGTCGGGATCACCGGCACGCCGACGATCGACCCCGACACCGGCCGCGCGTACTTCACCGCGAAGTCCTACGACGGCGGCACCGGCGCGCCGCGCTACGACCTGCACGCGATCAACGTCGCGACCGGCGTCGAGGCGCCCGGCTTCCCGGTGCCGCTGACGGGCCACGCCGACAACAACACCCAGATCCCGTTCAACGCGAGATACCAGCTGCAACGACCCGGCCTGCTGCTGCTCGACGGGGTCGTCTACGCGGGCTTCGCCGGGCACTGCGACAGAAACCCGTGGAAGGGCTGGATCTTCGGCGTCAGAGCCGACACCGGCGCGATCACGGCCCGCTGGATCGCCAACTCCAACGGCGTCGACGGCGCCGGCATCTGGCAGTCCGGCGGCGGGCTCGTCTCAGACGGACCCGGCAGAATCCTGGTCACGACCGGCAACGGGCAGGCGCCGACGAGACCGCTGCCGGGCACGTCCCCGCCCGACGGGCTCGGCGAGGCGATCGTGCGGCTCGACGTGCGCGACGACGGCAGTCTCAGACCCGTCGACTTCTTCGCCCCCTACGACGCGGAGGACCTCGACACCTGGGACGCCGACTTCGGCTCGACCGCGCCGACGGTGCTGCCGCGGCCGTGGTTCGGCAACAGAAGACTCGCGGTCGCCGGCGGCAAGGCGGGCAACTTCTACCTCTTCGACGCCGATCGCCTCGGCGGCATGATGCAGGGGCAAGCCGGCGGCGACGACGTGCTGCAGGAGCTCAGCTCGCTCGGCGGGACGTGGTCGCGCTTCGCGGTCTGGCCCGGCGACGGCGGCTGGATCTACTATCCGACCGCCTCCAACGGCAGCTCGGCGAGCGGCAGCGAGGGCAAGCTGCAGGCACTCGAATTCGGCACCGACGCCGACGGCAACCCGCGCTTCAGCCTCTCGGGCAGATCGGATGACCCGTTCGGCTTCGGCTCCGGCGCGCCGGTCGTCACATCGGTCGACGATCTCTCCGGCAGCGCGCTGCTGTGGATCGTCTACGCCCCCAACGGCGAGGGCTACGGCGCCGAGCTGCGCGCCTACGACCCGATCCCCGTCGGCGGCATCCTGCAGCTGCGTCGCAGCTTCCCGCTCGGCCGCTCGTCGAAGTTCGCGTCGCCGGGGATCGCCGACGGGCGCGTCTTCGTCGGCACCCGCGACGGCTTCGTGCAGGGCTACGGCGTGCCGGCGAACGCGCCGCTGGTCGGCAGCAGCGCGACCTTCCCGACGACGATCGTCGACACCACCAGCGCGCCGATCAACGTGACGCTGACGGCGACGAGAGCGCTGACGATCACTAGAGGGACCGTCGGCGGCCCGTTCGCGGCGACGTTCGGCAGCTTCCCGCAGAGACTCGCGGTCGGCGACCAGGTCACGATCCCGGTCAGATTCAGACCGACGACGTGGGGCGCCACCGGCGGGACGCTGTCGCTGGAGACGAGCGAGGGCCCGGTCGACGTCGGGCTCGCCGGCACGGCCGAGGCGGCCGAAGGGCTGCTGGTCGCCAGCACGCCGGTCGTGCGCTTCGGCGGCGTCCTGCCGGGCGGCAGATCGACCAGCGCCGCGACGCTCACGAACGTCGGCGCGACACCGGTCGTGCTCAGAGCGACGACGCTGCCGCAGGCGCCGTTCAGCCTCGACGAGCCGCTGCCGCTGTCGCTGCCCCACGGCGGCAAGGTGACGATCACGTTCACGTTCGCGCCGACGACGACGGGATCCTACGAGACGGAGCTGGTGATCGACCAGGGCGCGGCCGCGGCTCCCCTCGTCCTCGGCCTGACCGGCACGTCGGTGACGGCCGCACACCTGCAGATCACGCCGCCGGCGCTCGACTTCGGCGCGGTCGCCGTCGGCACGCAGCAGACGCGCAGCTTCGTGCTGCACAACAGCGGCGGCGCGGCGCTGACGCTGACGAAGTCCAAGCCGCCGACGCTCGACCGCTTCGTCCCCGCAACCCCGGGCGCCCCCGACGGCAACCCGATCCCCGAGGGCACCGTGATCCCCGGCGACGGCTCGATCACGGTCTCCGTCCGCTTCTCGCCGACCGCGGTCGGCGCGCTGAGCGACACGTGGGTGCTGAACGCGACCGACGACGGTGGCGGGGTGCGCGAGGTCGGCATCAGCGGGACAGGCGTGACGCCGACGCCGCCGGATGACGGTGGAGGCGGAGGCGGCGGCCAGACACCTCCCAACGGTCCGCCGGCTGGGCCCGAGCCAGTCCCACCGACCCCGATTCCACCAGCGCCGGCGCCGAGACCCAGAGGCGAGATCGCCGGTAGAAACGCGCTCTCCCCCGTCTTCGCGATCAGATCGCTGCGCATCCGCGCGCGATCGAGCGTCCGGGTGAGAGTGAGCTGCCCGCGGGCGAGCCCCACGACCTGCCGTGGCAGACTGAGCCTGCTCGGCCGCACGAGCGCCCACGGCGCACACTCCGCCGCGCTCGGCAGCGCGAGCTACGCGATCCCGGCGGGGCGGACGCAGTCGATCACGGTCAGGCTCACGCGCGCGGCGCGCAGACAGCTCGCGAACGGCCGCGCCCTGCGTGGGACCGCGCAACTGCTCCCGCGCGGCGCGCACAGAGCCGTGCACGCCGCGCTGACGCTGCTGCCGCCCAAGTAGGCGGCCGCCCTATTCCAACTCGAGCTCCGTCGGCACCGGCACGTCCGGGGTGCGGGCGACGTTGAGGGCGAGGGCCAGCAGGTGGACGGCGCCGGGCAGGACGCCCGGGACCTCCTTCGCCATCTCCAGCGCGAGCGAGCGCTCGTAGGCGTCGAGCAGGTCGACGATCACGCGGCAGTGGGCGGCCTGCGGGGAGTCGGCGGGGACGGCGCAGGAGAGCCGTGCGAGCGCGAACATCTCGGTGCTCGGGATCCTTGCGACGAGCTGGCCGAAGCCGGCCGTCAGATAGGTCGCGACGCGATCCAGCAGCACGTCCACGTCGACCTTCGTCGCGCCCGACGGCTGGCCGCCGTCGAGCGGCTCCTCGCCCGCGAGCAGCCGCTGCATCTGCGCGCCGAGCACCATCTTGATCCGCTCGTCGTCGATCCCCGACTGGCGCGCGATCCGGATGATCTCCAGCGCCGTTATCGGCGTGCGGCCGTACGGCGCGTCGCTGGCGAACAGGATCTGGCCGGCGGGCACCGTCGCGAACAGCGTCAGCAGATCGGCCGGCGCCCACCACGAGGTGTCGAAGTAGAGGTTCGGCAGCTCCTGCGCCTGGCGGCCGATCCAGGCGAGGTCGCTGATGCCCGCGTGCGCGAGGATCAGCCGCACGCCGGGGTAGCGCGTCGCGACCTGGACGGCGTGCGCGCCGAGCGACGGGATCCCGCGGCCGGCGTGCACGAGCACGGGCACGCGGCGCTCGTGCGCGAGCGCCCAGGTGTCCTCCAGGCGCGCGTCGTCGAGCTGGAACTCCTCGCCGCGCGGGTGCAGCTTGAGGCCGCGCGCGCCGGCGTCGAGCGTGCGGCGCGCCTCGTGCGCGGGCTCGACCGCCGGATCGACGCGGCCGAACGCGGTCAGCCGTCCGCCGGAGGCGGCCGCGGCGGCGATCACGGCGTCGTTGGGGCCCGGGTAGCCGCCCGGCTCTCTGAGCGGGAAGACGACGCCGTGCGCGTCGGCCTGGACGAGGTGAGCGATCAGCTCGTCGGGCGAGCAGCGCATCGTGTCCGGGTCGTGCTCGCCGACGTGCGTGTGCGCGTCGACGATCGCGACCGAGGACGGGTCGCCGCCTCCGAGCGCCGCGCGCTCAGCGGTGTACCAGTCGAGCACCCCGGTGGCGACGTCGAGATCGGGGCGGCCGAACGTCGCAGCGACCTCAGCCATCCGCGCGCCGGCAGCGACGCCACCATCGGACGCGACCGGTCCGCCCGCGAGCGCCTCGGCCGCGGCGCCGCCGTCCGCATCCTGCGCGCTCACAGCGGCAGGCGGTCGCGCAGCTGCGCGGCCTTGCTGCGCCTGCGGGAGCGTCGCTTCAACGCGAACGCGACGGCACCGAGCGCGGTCGCGGCCAATCCCACCAGCAGAGGCGTCTTCTTCGACGACGGCTCGGGCGCGGCGATCTCGACGCTCGTGTCGGCGTGATGGCGCGGCGCGGGCATCGCGAACTCCTCCGCGGCGAGCACGTCGTGCGGCTGCTCGCCCTGCGGGTCGGCGGGCAGCTCGACGGGGCCCTGCTCGTGGATCGCGGCCTCGGGCGAGGGCCCGGGGAACTCGTCGGCCGCCAGCACGTCGTGCGGCTCCTCACGCGCGCCCGGCTTCGCGGGCGTCGCCGGCTCGACCGGTCTCTTCGCCGGCTTCGCGGGTCTCTTGTTCGGCTCGCTGTCGCTCATCCTGACCAATCTTTCCAGATATCTGACCCGGGAACCATGGGTTCTCGCAAATTCGCCCCTACACGGCCGTTCGTGCAAAACTTGAGCGGCAGGGACTCACATCATCAACGTGTGGCTATACTCGCTTACCCATGGTAAGTCCTTCGACAGGAAGTGACGCAGCGACATGAGCCGACTTCTGCTCGTCCCATTGGAAGACGCCGTCGTCTTCCCCAACATGACGCTGTCCCTCGCCGTCGACGTCGGCGACGAGGAGCGCGTCCTGCTCGTTCCCAAGCACGAGAACGAGTTCGCGAGCGTCGGCACCGTCGCCGACGTCGTCGAGCACGTCCGACTGCCCGGCGGCGCCCGCGCCGTCACCCTCAACGGCCTCTACCGCGGCGTCGCCGGCGCCGCCCAGACCGCCCCCGACGGCAAGCTCTACGTCGAGGTCGAAGAGCGCCCCGACGCCGAGCCCGTCGACGGCCGCACCCGCACGCTCGAGCGCGAGTACCGCGCCGTCGTGGAGGAGCTGCTGGAGCTGCGCGGAGACGACGGCCGCATCCAGGCCTTCGTGCGCGCGATCACCGACCCCGGCACGCTCGCCGACACCTCCGGCTACTCGCCCGACATCTCCTTCGAGCAGAAGGTCAGGCTGCTGGAAACGCTCGACGTGACCGAGCGGCTCGAGCTGGGCGTCGCGCTGCAGAAGGAGCGCCTCGCCGAGCTGCAGGTGCGCACGCGCATCCGCGACGACGTCCAGAACGGCGCCGAGAGACAGCAGCGCGAGTACTTCCTGCGCAGACAGATGGAGTCGATCCGCAAGGAGCTCGGCGAGGACGACGCCAACGTCGTCGACGAGTACCGCAGAAAGATCGCCGAGGCCGGCATGCCCGACCACGCGCGCGAGCAGGCCGAGAAGGAGCTGGGCCGCCTGGAGCGCATGGGCGAGCAGTCCGGTGAGGCCGGCACGATCCGCAGCTACCTCGACTGGCTCGTCGCGATCCCGTGGAGCAAGAGATCCGAGGAGAAGCTCGATCCGGTCGCCGCGCGCGCCGTGCTCGACGCCGACCACGAGGGCCTCGACGACGTCAAGGAGCGGATCACCGAGTACCTCGCCGTGCGCAAGCTGCGGCAGGAGCGCGGGATGGACGTTTCGCGCTCCGGCCGTCGCGCTTCCGACACCGCCGACGCCGACGGCGACGCGGTCGGCGAGCGCCGGCCTACGCGCGACGTCGCCGCAGCGGGCGCGATCCTCACGCTGATCGGTCCCCCCGGCACCGGCAAGACCTCGATCGGCGAGTCGATCGCGAGAGCGACCGGCCGCGAGTTCGTGCGCATGTCGCTCGGCGGCGTGCGCGACGAGGCCGAGATCCGCGGTCACCGCCGCACGTATGTCGGCGCGCTCCCGGGCCGCCTCGTGCGCGCCCTGCGCGACGCCGGCACGATGAACCCGGTGATCATGCTCGACGAGGTCGACAAGGTCGGCGCCGACTGGCGCGGCGATCCCAGCGCAGCGCTGCTGGAGGTCCTCGACCCGGCGCAGAACCACTCGTTCCGCGACCACTACCTCGACCTCGAGCTGGACCTCTCCGGCGTGCTGTTCCTCGCGACCGCGAACGTCGCGGACACGATCCCCGGCCCGCTGCTGGACCGCATGGAGGTGATCCGCTTCGACGGCTACACAACCGCGGAGAAGACCGCGATCGCACGTGGCTACCTGTGGAAGCGACAGCTCGAGCGCAATGGCCTGCGGCCCGACGAGGTCGAGATCGACGACGCGCTGCTGCAGCAGATCGCGACCGAGTACACGCGTGAGGCCGGCGTCCGCCAGCTCGAGCGCACGCTCGGCACGGTCCTGCGCAAGACCGCGACGCGGATCGCCTCCGGCACCGCGACCGCGCCCGTGAAGATCGAGCTGGACACCGTGCGCGACGCGCTCGGCCGCCAGCGCTTCTTCCAGGAGGCGGCGATCCGCACCGCCGTCCCCGGCGTCGCGACCGGCCTCGCCGTGACCGGCACCGGCGGCGACGTGCTGTTCGTCGAGGCGGTCAAGATGCCCGGCAGAAACGGACTCGTGCTGACCGGCCAGCTCGGTGACGTGATGAAGGAGTCGGCGCGAATCGCGCTCTCCTACGTGCGCGGCCACACGAGCGAGCTGGGGATCGACGAGCACACGTTCGACGAGCACGGCGAGTTCCACGTGCACGTGCCCGCTGGCGCGATCCCGAAGGACGGCCCGAGCGCCGGCGTGACGATGGTGACCGCGTTCACCTCGCTGCTGACCGGCCGCCCGGTGAAGCACACGGTCGCGATGACCGGCGAGGTCACGCTGCAGGGCCGGGTGCTGCCGATCGGCGGCGTCAAGCAGAAGGTGCTCGCGGCCCACGCGGCCGGCCTGACCGACGTGATCCTTCCGGAGCGCAACCGCGGCGACCTCGACGACGTGCCCGAGGACGTGCGCGAGCAGATGACGTTCCACTTCGCGATGACCGTCGACGAAGTGCTCGCCGTCGCGCTCGAGCCGAGCCGCGCCGGAGCGGCTGCGTAAGCGGCCTTCGGCTTGGAAGCTCCCCTCCGTCGCGCTCAGCCGCGCGGCGGAAGGGGGGAGCTTCCGGTTCCGCGCCCCTCGTTCGCCGTCCTGGCGCACCGCTGGCGGGGGACCCTGGACGTTTCGTCGGGGCCGCTCGCGATAGCTTCCAGCGTCGAGTCCCACTTGACAGGCAGACCGCGACCAGCTGGAGCAGCCGTGAGCACGATCACCCCCTCGCAGGAGCAGGCCGTCATCGATCAGGTCCGCAAGGGCCTCTACATCGGCGGCGAGTGGCGCGACGCCACCGGCGGCAAGACGCTCGGCGTCGAGGACCCGTCGAACAGAACGACGCTGACCGAGATCGCCGACGGCACGCCGGACGACGCGCTCGCCGCGCTGACCGCCGCGCACGACACGCAGGCGTCGTGGGCCGCGCACCCGCCGCGCGAGCGGGGCGAGATCCTGCGCCGCGCCTTCGAGCTGATCCAGCAGCGCACCGACGAGCTGGCGATCCTGATGACGCTCGAGATGGGCAAGCCGATCGTCGAGGCGAAGGCCGAGATCGGCTACGCCAACGAGTTCTTCCGCTGGTACTCCGAGGAGGCCGTGCGGATCGACGGCCGCTACGGCATCTCTCCGACCGGCAGAGGCCGGATGCTGACGATGAAGTCGCCGGTCGGCCCGTGCCTCTTCATCACGCCGTGGAACTTCCCGCTCGCGATGGGCACGCGCAAGATCGGCCCCGCGATCGCCGCCGGCTGCACGATGGTCGTCAAGCCCGCGCAGCAGACGCCGCTGTCGATGCTGGCGCTGGCGCAGATCCTCGAGGAGGCCGGGCTGCCGGCCGGCGTGCTGAACGTCGTCACCTCGTCGAGATCGGGCTCGCTGATGGCGCCGCTGATCTCCGACCCGCGCTCCCGCAAGCTCTCCTTCACCGGCTCGACCGAGGTCGGCCAGAAGCTGATGCAGCAGGCCTCCGAGCAGTTGCTGCGCGTCTCGATGGAGCTGGGCGGCAACGCGCCGTTCCTCGTCTTCGACGACGCCGACGTGGACGAGGCCGTCGAGGGCGCGATGCTCGCCAAGATGCGCAACATGGGCGAGGCCTGCACGGCCGCCAACCGCTTCCACATCAGCGAGAAGGTCTCCGACGAGTTCACGACCAAGCTCGCCGAGCGGATCGGCGCGCTGAAGATCGGCCGCGGCACCGGCGACGGCGTCCAGGTCGGCCCGCTCGTCGACGGCGGCCAGCGCGACACCGTCCGCGGGCTCGTCGACGACGCGATCTCCAAGGGCGCGACCGCGGTGGTCGGCGGCACCGACGTCGACGGCGCCGGCTACTTCTACAAGCCGACGGTCCTCTCTGGCGTGACTGCCGACGCGCAGCTGCTGAGAGACGAGATCTTCGGCCCGGTCGCGCCGGTGATCTCGTTCGACGAGGAGGAGGCGGCCGTCGCCGCCGCCAACAACACGCAGTACGGCCTCGTCGCCTACGTCTTCACGAAGGACCTGAGACGCGCGCTGCGCGTCGTCGAGGGCCTGGAGACCGGCATGGTCGGTCTCAACCAGGGCATCGTCTCCAACGCCGCGGCGCCGTTCGGCGGCGTCAAGCACTCGGGCTTCGGCCGCGAGGGCGGGCGCGAGGGGATCGAGGAGTACCTCGACACGAAGTACGTCGCGATCAACCTCTAAAGGCTGATCAGAGCTCGTCATCTCCGCCGGTTCCTGTCTTCGGCGGCTGACGAGCGGCCGAAGTTCGCGCTTACGAAACCCGGCGAGCGGGTCGATACCGCTGTATGCGTCCCGCCGCCTTCCTCTCGCTGCTCGTCGCGCTCGCACTCACCCTCTCCTCGAGTGCGGGCGCGGCGGGTGAGCGAGCGGCCACGCCCAGCCCGAACGTCGTCGGCGGCACCGACGCCGCCCCGGGCAGCTGGCCGTTCGCCGCATACGTCCTCGCGGACTTCTCCGACGGCGCGCACGCCTGCACCGGCTCCGTCGTCGGGCCGGGCGCGATCCTGACCGCCGCGCACTGCGTCGTGGACCAGGACAGCGGCGCGGTCGTCGCGCCGGATGCCGTGATGGCGGTAACCGGCCGTCGCGACCTCGGCGACGCCTCCAGCGGGACGATCCACGACGTGCTCGCGGTGCACGTCCATCCCGGCTACGACGTGGAGAGCCGCCGCGACGACGCCGCGCTGCTGGCGCTCGCGACCGCCTCCCCCGCCCCGTCCATCGCGCTCGTCGCGCCCGCCGACGACGCGTTGACCGGCGCCGGCACCGCGGCCGCGTTCGCCGGCTGGGGAACGACGTCCGGCAGCGGCACGCAGACGCCGTCCATGCTGCAGACCGCGACGACGACGCTGCAGAGCGACACGACCTGCCGCCGTCGCCTCACCGGCTTCGACGCGGCGACGATGCTGTGCGCGACCGACACGCGCACGACCAGCTCCGTCTGCCGCGGCGACAGCGGCGGACCGCTCGTCGTCGCGTCGGCCGACGGCAGCTGGGTGCAGGCCGGGATCACCAGCTGGGGCAGCAGCACCTGCAGCCCGCGTCAGCCGCAGGCGTTCGCCCGCGTCAGCGCGATCTCGGACTGGGTCGCGCGGCTGCTGCCGTCGCTGACGCCGCCCCCGCCGGCAGTCCCCGATCCGGTCGTGCCGGATCCGAGCACGGGCGATGACGGCGCCGACGCGCCTGACGGGGCCGACGGGCCCGACGCCGATCTCGGCACCGACGACGCTGACGGCGACGACGGGCTGCCCGACGACGACGCGATCGACGACGGTGTCCTCGACGACGACGCGCCTGCGGCGGACGACCGCGGCAGGCCGACCGCCCGCGCCCCGCTCGCCGCGCTGGCCGGCGCGCGTCTGCACGGCACGACCGCGCAGCACCGCGCGATCGTCCTGCGCGTCGCCCGCGACGGCAGCGCGATCGGCGCGCTCGACCTGCGCTACCGCCTGCGCTGCGGCAGCGAGAGCACGCGCGTCGCCCGCCTGCGCGTCACCAACCTCGCGGCGCGCGTGGACGCCCGCGGCGCGTTCTCGGCCAGACGCACGAGCGGCACCGCCCGCCTGCGCCTGAGCGGCCGCCTCACCGCCCCCAGACGCGTGGCCGGGACGCTGCGCGTCGTCGCCCGCCGCGCGGGCTGCGACACCGGCGCGGTCCGGTACAGCGTGCGGCGCTGACGCGCTCGGCGCACGTGGGCCGACCGATCCGCTCGAACGTGACAGGAGTGCAGAAGATTTAGCGGTTTTTCGCACAGCTGCCGATTGAACAGGTCATGCCGGCCTCCGGTACCCGACCTCGCAGCCCTGCCTACCGCGTCGCCGCCGCGCTCGCGACCGCGCTTCTCCTCCTCGTCGTCGGCACGAGCGCACCGGTCTTGGCATCGAATGGTCCGAAGGCCGGCGTCAGCGTCGTCGGCGGCACGCAGGCTCAGCCGGGCGTGCTCTCCTCGATCGTCTTCGTCACCTCGCAGACCAGCGCCGACTCGGCGATGGCCTGCGGCGGCACCGTGATCGCCCCGACCGTCGTGCTGACCGCGGCGCACTGCGTCGTCGACGCCCGCACCGGCAGCCCGCGCCCGGCGCGCGGGATCGCGGTCACGAGCGGGCGGCTCGTGACCGCGCAGGCGGGCAGCGGGCAGGATCTCGGCGCCACGCGCGTGCTCGTCGACCCGCTGTTCGACCCGGCCACGATCCGCAACGACGCCGCGCTGATCTTCCTCACCGCCCCGGCCGCCGTCGCGCCGATGCCGCTGCTGAGCGCTGGCGAGGCCGCGCTCGCCGCCCCCGGCACGCGCGTCGCGTTCGCCGGTTGGGGGGCGACGATCGGCAGCTCCGACCAACCCTCGCCGCAACTGCTGAGCACCACGACGACGCTGCTGGAGGACACCGCCTGCGGGCGCCTGCTGGGCGACGACTTCGACCCCGCGGTGACGCTCTGCGCGGTCGACGCGGGCAGCTTCGCCAGCTCCACCTGCCACGGCGACTCCGGCGGCCCGCTGCTGCTGCGGCGCGCCGACGGCAGCTGGGTGCAGGCCGGCATCACGAGTTGGGGCAGCCTCGGCTGCGACCCGCGCGTGCCGCAGGCGTTCACGCGCGTCAGCGCAGTCGGCGGCTGGATCGCGGAGGGCGTCGCGGCGGCGCCGGCGATCCCGCCGACGGTGAGCAGCGCGGCCACGCCCGCACGCGACACCGTCGTGGCCGGGGGCGGCGCGGTCGGGGGGCGCGGATCGTCCGTCGCGATCGCCGCCGCCCGCTACCGCGGCAGCACGCGCCAGCACCGCGCGATCGCGCTGCGCGTCGCCGCCGGCGGACGCAGGGTCGCGGCGGTCGAGTTCGGCTACCGCGCGCGCTGCGGCCGCAGCTGGCGCGCCGGCACGTTCCGCTCCGCGGCCGGCACGCGCCTGCCGATCGCGACGCGCTCCAGCGGCGGCGCCTTCACGACGCTGCGCGCCGACGGCCACGGCCGCCAGGTCCGCGTGCGCGGCGCCTTCACCCGCAGGGGCCGCCTCAGCGGCACGGTTCGCGTCAACTGGCGCGAGCGCGGCGGCGTCCGCTGCGACAGCGGCGTCGTGAAGTACTCCGCGCGCCGCTAGCGCTTGACTTCAAGCACGCTTGAGGGCCTAGCCTTCTGCGTCGTGCTCGTCCACCCTCACTTCCGCGCCCTCCTCGAAGCCGCCGCACACGAGCACGGGCAGGCGCGGGTACCGTGGGTAGGCGGGATCGTCTCTCGCGCGTCTGCAGAGCGAGAAGACGGAGCCGCGGGTGTTCCGTACGACTCTCTGATGGAGGCACTTGACGCACAGTCCGATCGCGGGAGCCGAGCCCATGGGCGCCACTATACTTTCTGAAGCATGCTGAGGTTCAGGCGACTTCTCGGATTCCTGCGGCCCTATCGACGGGCCGTCTTCGTGTCGTTCGCCTTTGCCGCCGCGGCGATGGTCGCGACCGTCGCGATCCCGTGGCTGACCGGCCGCGCGATCGACTCGACGCACAGCGGCGACCGCACCGAGCTGATCTGGCTCGCGGTCGGCGTCGGCGTCGCCGGCCTGCTGCGGCTCGCGCTCAGCGTCGCGCGTCGGCTCGTCGCAGGGCGCGTCTCGCTCGCGGTCGAGTACGACCTGCGCGAGCAGCTCTACGGCCACCTGCAGTCGCTCGAGCTGGGCTTCTTCGACCACCAGCAGACCGGCCAGCTGATGTCGCGCGTGACCGTCGACCTGCAGGCGGTCCGCTTCTTCCTCGGCTACGGCCTGATCTTCATCGGCCAGGCGCTCTTCACGATCATCCTCGCCGGGATCGCGATGTTCCTGCTGCAGCCCGGGCTGGCCGCGATCGCGCTCGCGCCGGTCCCGTTCGTCGTGCTGATCGCGTTCCGCTTCGGCCACCGTTCGCGCCCGGCCAACCAGGAGGTCCAGCAGCGGATCGCGGAGCTGACCGCCGAGGCCGAGGAGAACGTCTCAGGCGTGCGCGTCGTGAAGGCGTTCGCGCGCGAGCAGCGCCAGCAGGAGCGCTTCGACCACCGCGTCGCGCGCGTCTTCGAGCAGTCGATGATCGCCACCCGTCTGCAGGCCTTCTACGCCCCGTTCATCGGCTTCCTGCCGAACCTCGGGCTCGCCGCGATCCTCTTCGTCGGCGGCCGCCAGGTGATCGACGGGACGCTCACCGTCGGCGAGTTCACCGCCTTCTACGCCTACCTGCTGCTGCTGATCTCGCCGATGCGCACGCTCGGCTACCTGCTCGGCGCCTCCCAGCGCGCGGCCGCCTCCGGCGCGCGCATCTTCCAGCTGCTGGACCGCGCGCCCGCGATGAGCGTGCCCGACGACGCCGGGCCGCTGCCGCCGGGCGACGGGCGCGTCGAGCTGCGCGGCGTCTCGCTCGCCTTCGAGGGCGCGCGGCAGCGCGCGCTGTCCGACGTCGACCTCGTCGTCGAGGCCGGCACGACGATCGCGCTCGTCGGCGCGACCGGCGCCGGCAAGACCGCGCTCGTGTCGCTGCTGCCGCGGCTCTACGACGTGACCGAGGGCGAGGTCCTGATCGACGGCGCCGACGTGCGCCAGGTCGACCCGCGCGCGCTGCGCAGCGAGATCGCCGTCGTCACCGACGACCCGTTCCTGTTCTCCGCCACCGTCCACGACAACATCGCCTACGCGCGGCCGGACGCGACCCGCGAGGAGGTCGAACTGGCCGCCCGCCGCGCCCGCGCCGACGGCTTCGTGCAGGAGCTGCCCGACGGCTACGACACGATGATCGGCGAGCGCGGCCTGACGCTCTCCGGCGGCCAGCGCCAGCGCGTCGCGATCGCCCGCGCGCTGCTCGCGAACCCGCGCATCCTCGTGCTCGACGACGCGACCTCCGCGGTCGACGCCTCGACCGAGCGCGAGATCAAGGCCGCGCTGCGCGAGGTGATGGCCGGCCGCACGACGTTCGTGATCGCCCACCGCCTCTCCACGATCTCGCTCGCCGACGAGATCGTCGTGCTGGAGCGCGGCCGCATCGTCGCGCGCGGCAGCCATGACGAGCTGGTCGAGAGCGACGAGCTGTATGCCGAGATCGCGCAGAAGGGGCTGCCGGACCTGGTTCCGACCCAGGAGGCCGTCGGCCAATGAGCGATCAGGACAGAAGAGTCGACGCGCGCCGCTTCAGCGAGGGCGCGAGCGCGCTCTCGACCGGCGCGATCGGTCCCGAGACGACCGCCGGCAGCGAGGCCGACCGACTCGCGGACCTGCGCCGCCGCCTGCGCCAGACCTCCGGCCGCGGGCGCAAGCTGCGCGGGCTGCTGGTGCTGCTGCGGCCCTACCGCGGCCGCGTCGCGCTGATGTTCCTCGGCCTCTTGCTCGCGACCGGCGCCGCGCTCGCCCCCGCGCCGCTGGCGAAGCTCGCGATCGACGAGGGGATCCGCCAGAAGGACGTCGCCGCGCTCGACTGGATCGTCGTCGGCTTCGTCGCCTCCGCGCTGATCTACTGGGCCGCGACCTACCTGCAGACGTACATGACCGGATGGGTCGGGCAGCGTGCCCTGCAGGACCTGCGGATCCAGCTGTTCCAGCACATCCAGTCGCTGTCGCTGGGCTTCTACTCGCGCAACCGCGCCGGCGTCGTGATCTCGCGCATGACCAACGACGTGCAGGCGCTCGACCAGCTCGTCACCGACGGCGTCACGACGTTGTTCCAGTCGACGCTGATGCTGCTCGGCGTGATCGTCACGCTGCTGATCTTCGACGTCGAGCTGGCGCTCTACACGTTCCTCGCGATCCCGCTGCTGGCGCTCGGGGCGCTGGCCTTCCGGATCGCATCCGCCGACGCCTTCCGCCGCACGCGCGAGCGGATCGCGGCGATCACCGGCTACCTGCAGGAGACGCTGTCGGGGATCCGCGTCGTGCGCTCGTTCGGTCAGGAGAAGCGCCACCTCAGCCGCTTCGCCGACCTCAACGAGGCCAACCGCAGAGCGAACATGACGACGGTCTACCTCAACGCCGCCTACTTCCCGGCGGTCGAGCTGCTGTCGGCGATGGTGACGGTCGCGATCCTCGTGATCGGCGGCATCGAGGTGATCAACGGCAACACCTCGACCGGCGTCGTGTTCGGCTTCATCGCCGCGCTGAACAACTTCTTCGACCCGATCCAGCAGCTGTCGCAGCTGTACACGACCTACCAGTCCGGCATGGCCGCGCTCGACAAGATCTTCGAGCTGCTCGACGAGGAGCCGGAGCTGACCGACAAGCCCGGCGCGAGGGAGCTGGGCCCGATCCGCGGCGAGCTGCTGTTCGACGGCGTCTCGTTCCGCTACGGCGGCGCCGACGACGAGGACGGCGCGTGGGCGCTGAGAGACGTCCGGCTGCGGATACCGCCGGGCCAGACGGTCGCGCTCGTGGGCGAGACCGGCGCCGGCAAGTCGACCTTCGCGAAGCTCGCCGCGCGCTTCTACGACCCGACCGAGGGGCGCGTGACGGTCGACGGCAACGACCTGCGCGACGTGACCGCGCACTCGCTGCGCTCGCAGATGGGGATCGTGCCGCAGGAGGGCTTCCTGTTCAGCGGGACGATTGCGGAGAACATCGCCTTCGGCCGGCCCGACGCGACCGACGAGGAGGTCGAGGCGGCGGCCCACGCGGTCGGCGCCGACGTCTTCGTCGAGCAGCTCGACAACGGCTACGACACGGAGGTCGGGGAGCGCGGCGCGCAGCTGTCCGCCGGCCAGCGCCAGCTGATCGCGTTCGCCCGCGCGCTGATCGCCGACCCGCGCATCCTCGTGCTCGACGAGGCGACCTCCAACGTCGACATCCACACCGAGACGCGGATCGAGCAGGGCATGCGGCGGCTGCTCGCCGGCCGCACCGCGATCGTCGTCGCGCACCGGCTCTCGACGATCCAGCACGCCGGCCTGATCGTCGTGCTGGAGCACGGCCGCATCGTCGAGCAGGGCACGCACGACGAGCTGCTCGCCGCGGGCGGGCGCTACTGGTCGCTGTACCGCGACTGGGCCGAGCACGCCGCCGCGTAGCGCCTTCCAATCCTTCTCTGAGGTCCTATAGGATTTGCCTCACCGATCGTCTGTTAAAGAGGGTTGGGAGACTCCGGAGCGGGCAGCTCCATCCTGTACGGCCAGGCACGATCTGAGGAGTGGAGAGATGGCGGACAGCAATAGCGGCGTGGTCTACATGGGCCCCGGCACCGTCGAGGTGCAGGAGATCCCCTACCCCACGTTCACGCTCAGAGACGGCCCCGGCGTGCACCCCGACAGCATCGGCCGCGAGTGCCGGCACGGTGTCATCCTCAGGATCGTCTCGACGAACATCTGCGGCAGCGACCAGCACATGGTGCGCGGTCGCACGACCGCGCCCGAGGGCCTGATCCTCGGTCACGAGATCACCGGCGAGGTGATCGAGGCCGGGCCGGACGTCGAGTTCATCAGAGTCGGCGACCTCGTCTCGACGCCGTTCAACATCGCCTGCGGCCGCTGCGTCAACTGCAAGGAGCGCAAGACCGGCATCTGCCTCAACACCAACCCGGCGCGGCCGGGCGCGGCGTACGGCTACGTCGACATGGGCGGTTGGCCGGGCGGGCAGGCGAGGTACGTGATGGTCCCGTACGCGGACTTCAACCTGCTCAGATTCCCCGACAAGGAACAGGCGATGGAGAAGATCCTCGACCTGACGATGCTGTCGGACATCTTCCCGACCGGCTACCACGGCGCCGTCACCGCGGGCGTCACGACCGGTTCGAGCGTCTACGTCGCCGGTGCCGGCCCGGTCGGCCTCGCGGCCGCCCACGCCGCGCAGCTGCTCGGCGCCGGCGTCGTGATCGTCGGCGACCTGCAGCCGGAGCGGCTCGCGCAGGCGCGCAGCTTCGGCTGCGAGACGATCGACGTCTCCAAGGGCGACCCGGGCGACCAGATCGCGGAGATCCTCGGCTCGCCCGAGGTCGACTGCGGTGTCGACGCGGTCGGCTTCGAGGCGCACGGCCACGGCTCCGACGCGGGCAGAGAAGCGCCCGCGACGGTGCTCAACTCGCTGATGACGCTGACGCGCGCCGGCGGCGCGCTCGGCATCCCCGGCCTCTACGTGACCGGCGACCCGGGCGCCAGCGACGCGGCCGCGCAGGAGGGCTCGCTGTCGATCCGGATCGGCCTCGGCTGGGCCAAGTCGCACACGTTCTCGACCGGCCAGTGCCCGGTGATGAGCTACCACCGCGGCCTGATGGAAGCGATCCTCAACGACCGCTGCCAGATCGCGAGAGCGGTCAACGCGACGGTCATCACGCTCGAAGACGCCCCGCAGGGCTACAGAGACTTCGACAGAGGCGCCGCGGAGAAGTTCGTGCTCGACCCGCACGGGCTGATCGCCGCGTAGTACGTCGAAGGGGCGGTGGGCGGCCAGGCGCGGCGGGCCTCGTCAGCAGAGGCCGCCGCGCCGATGCCGCCCGAGCGCGCGGTACGGTTCAGCCGTGGCACGCGACGAGTTCACACTGCTGGCGGGCGCCCCGCCGGAGCAGGTGCAGGAGCTGCTGTCGCACGGCCGCCGCCGCCACTTCTCCGCCGGCGAGGTCGTCTTCCACGCGGGCGACCCCGCCGACTGCATCCACTTCGTGCGCGCCGGGCGCTTCGCGGTGCGGATCACGACCGAGTTCGGCGACGTCGCGACGCTCAACGTCGTCGGCCCCGGCGACGCGTTCGGCGAGCTGTCGCTGCTGACCCCGGACGCGCCCCGCAGCGCGACGGTCGCGGCGCTCGAGAGAGCGGAGACGCTGTCCGTCCACGAGATCGACTTCCGCCGCCTGCGCAGAGAGCGCCCGCAGACCGACGTGCTGCTGACCCAGCTGCTCGCCGCCCGCGTCCGGAGGCTCTCCGAGCAGCTCGTAGACGCGCTCTACCTGCCGGCCGAGACGCGTGTCCGGCGGCGGCTGCTCGATGTGGCGCGCGCGTATGGCGACGGTGCCGGCGGCGCAAGCGCCGAGTCCGACGCCTCCGCGAACCTCGCCGGTGCCCGCGTCCCGCTGACCCAGGAGGAGCTGGCCAGCCTCGCCGGCACCTCGCGCGCGACCGTCAACAAGGTCCTGCGCGAGGAGCAGGAGCACGGCACGCTCGAACTCGCCCGCGGCCGCACCACGCTGCTCGACGCGGCGGCGCTGGAGCGCCGGGCGCGCGGGTTCGGTTAGGGGCCGCGCCGCCCGGCAGTCGCGCTGGCCGTCGCGCTGGGCCGTCGCGCTCGGCCGCGGGCTCCGGCGCTACGGCGCTCTGCGCGCTCGCGCCGGTCTTCTCGGCGGCGCCAGGAAGCTTCTGCCGGCGCGCACGAGCACGGTGCGGCGCAGGACGAAGGCGGTCACGGCGACCTTGCCGCGCGTCACCTTCACGAACGTGCCGGGCCGTGGATCGCGCGGGCAGCGGTCGACGATCGTCCAGCGCGTCCCGCGCACGATCGCCGCGCCGTATCTCCCCTGCGTCCGGATCCGCCCGTCCGCATCGACGTCGACCCGTCGTCCCTTGCGCCCCTTCTTGCGCTTCTTCGCGACGCTCGCGCGCGGCCGGGGGCTGGCTGGAGCGCATCCCTCCAACGGCCCCGACAGCACCAGCGTCCCGGGCAGCTGACCGCGGTCCAGCGCGCCGGTCTGGCGCACGATGAAGCGCCCGCCGCCGACCACGGCGCTCGCCCTGCGGCCTGCGCTGGTCGTCGTGAACAGCAGCCGGACGCGGCCGTTGCGGGCGTCCAGCTCGCTGCCGAGCGGGATCCCTCTGACGCTGTCGAGCGCGACGAAGCGGCGCGTGCCGGGCAGACGCACGAGGATCGTGCCGGAGACGGGCGCGACGACGGTCGTGCTGCCGCGCACCGGCGGCGCGACGCCCGGCGGCACCTGTCTCGTCGGCGTCGGCGTGCTCGTGCCCGGCGGCGGGTCCGTCGTCGCGTCGGGGACGGGCACGATCGCGCGCACGCGGTGGTTGAAGGAGTCGGCGATCCGCAGCCGCGTGCCGTCTGCCGCGACCGCGCGCGGGTGCGAGAGCTGCGCGACGGTCGACAGCCCGCCGTCGCCGCTGAAGCCGAGCGCCCCGGTGCCCGCGATCGTGCGGATGATCCCGGCGGCGCTGACCTCGCGGATGCGCTCGTTGCCGGTGTCGGCGATCGCGATCGAGCCGTCGGGGCGCACCGCTACGCCCTCGGGCTGGTTGAGCGTCGCGGCGGTCGCGGATCCGTCGTCGCCGCTGAACGGAGCCACGCCCGACGAGCCCGCGACGGTCGTGATGACGCCGTCGGCGCCGACGCGGCGGATGCGGTTGTTGCCGGTGTCGGCGATCAGGTAACCGCCGCCGTCGAGCGGCACGACGCGGGCCGGCGCTCTGAGCCCGGCCGCGGTCGCCGGGCCGCCGTCCCCGAGCAGCGTGTTGGACGGGAGCCCCGCGACGGTCACCAGCAGCCCGCCGCCGGGGAGCACCCGCGCGATCCGGTTGTTGCCGGAGTCGGCGATCAGGAAGCCCCCGTCGGCCAGCGCCGCGACGCCCTGCGGGGCGTTGAGGCTGACCGTCGTCGCATTGTCGCCCGAGCCGTAGCCGGCGATGCCGTTGCCGGCGACGTTCGTGATGATCCCGCCCGCGCTGACGCGGCGGATGCGGTTGTTGCCCGTGTCGGCGATCAGGAAGCCCCCGTCAGGCAGCGCAGCGACCCCGCGCGGCTGGTTCAGCCGCACAGTCGGATCGGTCGCCGCGATGCCGTTGCCGGCGTACGGCTCGATCGTCCCACAGCACGGCCCTGCGCCCGCGACCGTCGCGATCACGCCGGCCGCGTCGACCCGGCGGATGCGGTTGTTGGAGGTGTCGGCGATCAGATAACCCTCGCTGCTGGTGAACGGCGACACGTCCGACGGCGAGGTCAGCAGCGCTCTGATCGCGAAACCGCCGTCGCCGGAGAAGCCGCCGGTCCCGCTGCCGGCGACCGTGTCGATGCGATCGGCGGAGGACGCGGGCGCCGCGGCGGCGCCGAGCGCGACGGCGGCGATCAAGGAGAGAGCAGATGCGCGATGGGAGCGGGTCACGAACCGAATCTTGGCGCGGAGCGACAGAGCGGACTGTCGCAGACCTGGCCGAGCTTGTGTCGAATGCGCGACACTCACGCGATGCTCAGCCGTCCGGTGCGCGTCCTGATCGTCGGCCTGCTCGCCTGCGCGCTGACGGGAGCGGTCTACGCCACCGGCGTGCTCGACGGCCTGGAGCGGATCTCGGTCGACGCCCGCTTCGACGTGCGCGGCTCGCAGGGAGCGCCCGGCGACGTGGTCGTGGTCGGCATCGGCGACAGCACGTTCGCGAAGCTGAGACGGCAGTGGCCCTTCCCCCGTCGTCTGCACGCACAGGCGATCGACGCGCTGCTGGACGCGGGCGCCAGAGCGGTCGCCTACGACGTGCAGTTCTCCGAACCGTCCGACCCCGCCGAGGACCGCGCACTGCTGGTCGCGGCCGCCGACCCGCGCGTCGTGCTCGGGACCTCGGAGCTGACGCGCACGGGCCAGCCCGCGGTACTGCCGGCGCTGCTGCGCCGCCGTGCCGCCGCCCGCGTCGGCTACGCGCTCTTCCCCGTCGACCCGGATGGCGTGATGCGCCAGCTCGACCCGCGCGTCGACGGCGTCCCGCACCTCGCCGTGCTCGCGTCGGGCGCCGGCGCGAAGAGCGCCTCCTCCCACCCGATCGACTTCGCCGGGCCCGCCGGCACCGTTCCCGAGATCCCGTTCGAGGACGTGCTGAACGACAGCTTCGACCGGAACGAGGTGCGCGACAAGATCGTCGTCGTCGGCGCAACCGCCGAGAACCTGCAGGACTACCACGCGGTCGCCGCGGGGCACCTGATGTCCGGCCCGGAGATCAACGCGAACGCGATCCAGACGATCCTCGACGGCTATCCGCTGAACGACGCGTCGACCGCAGCCGCGGTCCTGCTCGTCATGATCTTCGCGCTGCTGGCGCCGCTCGCCACGCTCGTGCGCGGACCGCCGAGCCGCGCGCTGCTGCTGGCGCTGGCGGCCGGCGCGGCCGGCGTGGTGCTGCTGTACGGCGTCGCGCAGCTGAGCTTCGACAACGGGACGATCGTGCCGGTCGCGCCGCCGTTGCTGGCGCTGCTGCTCGGGACCGCGGGCGCGGTCGCGTTGACGTACACGGTCGAGGTGCGCGCGCGGCAGCGGATGCGGGTCGAGCTGGAGCGGTTCGTCGCGCCGGCGGTCGCGAGCGAGCTGCTGACGCGCGACCAGCCGCTGGAGAGCCATCGCGTCGAGGCGACCGTCCTCTTCTGCGACCTGCGCGGGTTCACGACGCTCGCCGAGCGGCTCGACGCGGAGCAGGTGATCAGACTGCTGAACCGCTACCTGGAGCTGGTCTCCGAGGCGGTCCTCGACGCCGGCGGGACCGTCCTCTCCTACCAGGGCGACGGCGTGATGGCCGTCTTCGGCGCGCCGCTCCCGCAGCCCGACCACGCCGCCCGCGCGCTCGCGGCGGCCCGCGCGATCCTCGACGACGCGCTGCCGCGCTTCAACCGCTGGGCGGCGGAGCGGGGGCTGCTGGGTGGGGACGCCGCGACGCCCGCCGGCGACTCCGCGGGGCGGGATCCGCTCGCCGGCGCGGCAGCTCCCCACCCCGACCTCGCCACCGAGCGCAGCCCGTTCGACCCCGAACCAGCGTTGAGCGCCGGCATCGGCGTCAACACGGGGCCGGTGATGGCCGGCGTGATCGGATCCGAGCGACGGGTCGAGTACGCGGCGATCGGCGACGCGACGAACGTCGCGGCCCGGCTGCAGGCGCTCGGGCGCGATTTCGATCCGCCGGCGCGCCTGTTCGTCGCCGCCGCAACGGCCGAAGCGCTCGGCGACCGTTTGGCCGCCGAGCGCTTGGAGTTGCATGGTGAGGTGTTCCTGAAGGGACGCCGCGAACCGGTCACCGTCTGGTTCGGACGCTGAGCAGCCCCACGCGGGCGCGGGCGGCCGGGAATTCGCCGGACCCGGCAGCCCGCGCCCACGATCTCAGGGCTGCGCCACCTTCGGGACGCAGATCGCGTACGCGCGCAGGATCCGGCCGGAGGCGCTGTTGTTGCGGCCGGAGACGGTCCAGCCGGTCATCGCGTTGACGCCCGGCGCCAGCGGCGACGGCACCGACGCAGTCACCTGGACGTCCAGTTCGGTTGTGGCGTTCCCAGCGACCTGGAGCCAGCCGCCGCCGCCCCCAGTCGCCTTCTCGTCGGGGTTGCAGGATGCGGTGACCGTCGTAGAGCCGCCCGCGCCGCCGATCTGCGCGCTCGTGAGGAAGACGGTGCGGACGCTGTTCGCCATGAACGCGGTGTGGTCGCGCCCGTCGAGCTTCTGCGCGTCCTTCGCGACGTCAGCCGTTCTGGCGGTCTCGGCGTTTCTGGCGGTCTCGGCCGTTCTGGCCGTCTCAGCCGTGTTGGCGCTGCCGGCGGTCTTCGCGACGTCGGCGATCTTGGCGGCGTCGGCCGCTCTCGCGTACTCGGCGAAGTTCGCCAGCTTCGCGGCCGGGACGAGGCCGAGGCGCGACTCGTTGATCTGCACGCCGGTGAGCGAGTTGGCCTTGACGCGGTTGCCCGGCAGGCTGCTCTTCTTGACGGCAGAACCGCTGAACGGCGTGGCGGCCTGCGCGCTGCTGGCGGCGCCGGCGAAGGTGATCGAGGCGATCGCGAGAGCGGCGGCGGGACGGGTGATGGCGATGGAGCGCATGGGACTTCCTCCTGGATCTTCGAGGCGAGCCCGGTGCCCGCCGTTTCGATGGATCCAGACTCCCGCGGATCGCCCCCGCCCTCCGCTCGCCCGCCGACACCCCTTCTGTCAAGTGCGCGACACAGGCCCGACGGCGCACTCCCGCCGATTCGCCCCAGAACGACGAAAGCCCCGCTGAACGGGGCCTTCTTCACTGCGGGACAGGGATTCGAACCCCGATTACCCGGTCCAGAGCCGAGTGTCTTGCCATTAGACGATCCCGCAACGCGTGCGAGGCATGAGAATAGACGCTTCGCGCGCGAGATGCCTCGTGGCGTCTGTATCTCGTACCGCGCTACGCCGGCCAATCCGGCGGCATTTCGAACTGGTCGTCGCCGAGGGCGAGAACCAGGGGGTCGCCGGTGCGGGCGGCGATGTGGAGCGGGACGTCGGGGTCTGTCGTCGGGAAGGTCGCGCTGAGGACGCTGCGCTCGGGGAAGCGCGAGGTCAGCTGGCGCAGGGCGCGCGCGAGCTGCTCGATCTCGTCGGGCGCGACCGCTTGTCCGCGAGCCTCGGACGAGATCCCGTGCCGAACACCGGGACCAAGCGGCGCGTCGATCTGCTCGCGAACCGCTTCCAGTTCGAACGGGCCTGCGGCGTTCAGCGGCGGCAGCGGCAGCGAATCCGCAGAGAGGCGGTCCGGGTCCAGGTGGACCGTGTGCTCGCCCTCGGCCAGCAGGGCGAGGCCCTCGAACGGGCACTCGACGACGAACGGCTGGCCGCCGTCGCCGCGGTCCAGCAGCAGTATCGCCGCCTCCGCCCCCGCTGCACGCGTGAACGCGCGCAGCGTCACCGCCATCGTCGCTATCCGCGAGCGGGCGAGGTCGGCCGCGGTCGTCGGCAGGCGGCGAAAGCCGCTCCCCGGTCCAACGCGCGGACCGTCGCCCGCGGCGCCGGCCTCGCCAGCGCCCCGCGGCCCCTCCCCCGCCGGCCGTGCCGTCCAGCGGCGGTCGTCGACGTCTCCCAGCAGCGCCGACCAGCGATCGTCGCCGCCTCCGGACGGAGGCCAGGCGCCGGGCCCGTGGTGGCCGGGTCGGTGAAGGCGGCGGGCGCCTTCACCGAACCCCCGCCGCGCGGCCTTACCGCGCGCCGATCTGGGCGAGATCCGTCGCCGCATCTCCGAGTCTCGCGACGGATACGTCGTCGAGCGCCTCGCGAGAGGCGATCAGGCGGCGGGCATGGTCGAGGTCGTCGGAGCGGCCGACCGACAGCGCGCCCTCGACGCGGCCCTCGTCGACGTACCAGACGCTGAACTCGCCCGACTCGAACGAGCCGCGCACGACCTCGCGGTCCCATCTGCGCGCCGGCCCGACGTACTCCAGCGACGCCCAGTCGGCGAGGTCGGAGAAGAAGTACGGCACGACGTCGTGCACGACGTCCTCGCCGAGCATCGAGCGCGCGACGGTCTTGCCGTGCTGCAGCGCGACGTCCCAGTGCTCGGCGCGCACGCGACGGCCGTTGACGACGCTGTCGTACGCGGCCACGTCGCCGGCCGCCCATATCCCGCGCGCGGAGGTCCGCAGACGCTCGTCGCAGGCGATCCCGCCCAGCTCCTCGTCCAACGCGAGCCCGGCCGAGCGCGCCAGCATCACATCCGGCGCCACGCCCGCGCCGATCACGACGGCGTCGGCGTCGAGCACCTCGCCGGACGACGTGACGACCCGTTGCACCTGCTCGCCGTCGCCCTCGAAGCGCTCCAACGAGACGCCGGCGACAAGACGGATCCCGTGCTCCTCCAGGCGCGACTGGAAGAAGCGCCCGGCATCGAGACCGAACGTACGCGACAGCGCGACGTCCTCCTGCATCACGATCGTGCACTGCGCGCCGAGCTGCGTCAGCGTCGCCGCGACCTCGCAGCCGATGTAGGAGCCGCCGATCAGCACGACGCGTCTGCCGGCCGCCTCGGCGCGGATCTGCTCGGCGTTGCCGAACGCGCGCAGGTAGGAGATCCCCTCCAACTGGGCGCCGTCGACCGGCAGCCGGCGCACGTTCGCGCCCGTGGCCACCAGGGCGGTGTCGAACGAGACGACCTCCTTCGTCGACAGTCTCGCCTCGCGCGCTTCGACATCGAGCTTCATGACCGACGTGCGCTGCAGCACCTCGATCCGCTGCTCCTCGTACCACGAGAGCGGTCTGTAGAAGGCGTCCTCGCGAGCCGAGGAGCCGGCGAGGTACTCCTTCGACAGCGGCGGGCGCTCGTACGGCAGGTCCGGCTCGCGGCCGACCAGCAGGATGTCGCCCTCGGCGCCGCCTTCGCGCAGCCAGCGCGCGCACGAGGCGCTCGCCAGACCGCCGCCGATCAGCAGGTGCGCCACGTGACGGTCGGCCATCAGGCGGCCGCTGCGCTCTGCGTGAACTGGGGCGTGATCGCGGACTCGAGGCCCGGGTCGAGGATCAACAGCACTTCGTCTCCCGCTTCGATGACAGTGTCCGACTTCGGCACGAAGCCGCCCCCGTCGCGCAGCACCGAGATGATCAGCGCGCCCTCGGGCAGCGGGACCTCTTCCACGCGCATGCCCGCGGCCGGTGCCCCCTGCACGACCTCCAGTTCGATGATCTCCAGCCGCTCGCCCTCGAGCGCCAGCAACTGCACAAGGCCGTACTGCGGCACCTCGTGCTCGATCAGGCGCAGGATCAGGTCGGTCGCGGAGACCGCCGGCTGGATCCCGAGCAGCTTGAAGTGCTGCAGGTTGCGAGGGTTGTTGACGCGCGCGACGATCCGCTGCGTCAGGTACTTCTCCTTCGCGACCTGGCAGATCAGCATGTTGTCCTCGTCGTCGCCGGTGACGGCGATCACGAGGTCGGCGCGCTGGATCCCGGCCCGCTCGAGCACCCACAGCTCAGTCGCGTCGCCGTACTGGACGGCGTGCTCGAGCTCCTGCTCGACGACGAGGTAGCGGCGGCGATCGTCCTCGATCAGCGTCACCTCGTGGTCCTTCGCGAGCAGCTCGCGCGCGAGGTTCCAGCCGACCTTGCCGGCTCCGGCGATGATCACGTACATGCCGGTGCGGGCGCTGCCGTGCTCAGGCCACCGGGGCAAGAGCTGCCTCCTTCACGAGGTCGATCGCCTGCTGCGTCGGGCAGATCGTGTGCAGTCCCTGCTCGGCGTACCAGGCCGCGCGGGCCGGGTCCGCGACGCGCACGACGACGCGCGGGACGTTGAAGCGCTTCTGCGCGATCTGGGCGACGACGAGGTTGGTGTTGTCGCCGCGGGTGGAGGCGATGAAGACGTCCGCCTGCTCGATCCCGGCCTCCACGAGCGCGTCGACCTCGAGTGCCGTGCCGACCGTGAAGCGCCCACCGGCGTCCTCCCACGTGTCGACGAGGTCCTTGTCGAGCTGCTCGTGCGACAGCGGGTCCTGGTCGAGCACCGAGACCTCGTGACCCGCCTCCAGTGCCTGTTTGGCGACGGCGGAGCCGACGCGCCCCGCTCCGACGATCAGGATCAGCATGAGCGGAACATTAGCGCTGCGCCTCGCCCGGCTGGTCCGCCGTCGCGGATGCGCCGTCTGCGCTGTCGCCACCACCGGCCGCGGGCGCGGGGTCGACCGGCGGCACCGCCGGCGCCGGCGGCAGCTTCAGCGGCTGCTCGGCCGCGGGCGCGGTCAGGATCACGCGGCAGTCGGCCTTGCGCAGCACGTACTTGGTCGCCTCGCCGACGAAGTTGTCGAGCGGCCCGCCGGAGCCGCCCATCAGGGCGCCGCCGCGCACGCGCGAGGGCTCCTCGGCGGCGAGCACGATCGCCTCCACCCCGCGTCGCTTCGCCTCGTTGACGATCCCCTGCCCGGCGCGCCGCGCGCGGATCATCGCGGTCTGCACGATCACGCCCTCGTACTCCTCGCCGACCGCCTTCGCGCGCCGCAGCGCCTCCTGCGCGCGCTTGATCTGCGCGTCCGGCAGGCGCGCGTCGATCGGCAGCGCCATCGGGATCTCGAAGACCCAGATCGCCTCGATCACGGCACCCTCCTCGTCGACGTCGTCGCTGACGGTGCCGGCGAGCCGCCCGGCCGTCTGGACGATGTCGTCGTCGAGCGGCTTGCCGAAGATCGGCACGAGGATCGAGCCGAAGCTCTCCTGGTCGCGGCGCTCGTGCATCAGCGCCTTCTCCGGCACCATCACCCGCTTCAGCAGCGGATTGCCGTCGATGCGGCGGTAGATCACGTACAGCAGCATCCCGCCGATCAGCCATGCCAGCCCGACGTAGCGGGCGCCCGTGTGCAGGATCAGCACGCTGACCCAGCCGGCGGCCGACAGCAGCGCGCCGATCACCGCCGGCAGCGGCACCGGCCGCCCGGCCCAGCGGAAGTTGAGCGGGACGCTGTACGGCCGCGGCCGGTCGGGCTCTCTGAAGCGCAGCGCGATGATCGACAGGTGCGCGATCGTGAACGCGAGCAGCGCGCCGACCGCGTAGATCCCGACGAGGAAGTCGAGGTCGGCGGGCACGACGAGCGCCGCGGCGACGAGCGCGGCGAGCGCGATCAGCACGTACGGCGTGCCGAACCTCGAGTGCAGCCGTCCCAGCCGGCTGGGGATCTGGCGGTTGGTCGCGAGCGCGTAGGAGAGCCGCGAGGTACCGAGCATCGCGCCGTTGCAGGCGGCGACCAGGGCGGTGACTGCGGCGAGCGCGACGATCGGCTTCAGCACGTCGACGAGCCAGACGGGATCGAACGCGTCGGCGATCCCCAGCAGCGGCGCCTCGACGTCCTGCGTCGTGAACGCGCCCGCGCCCTCGGACACCGGCAGCGCGCTGACAGCGACGATCGAGATCCCGAAGTAGACGATCACGATCGAGGCCGAACCGGGCCCGACCAGCTGCTTCAGCGCCCTGCGGCTGGCGCTCGCCTCGCCGGCGAGGCTGGAGGCGGCCTCCAGGCCCGTGAAGGCGATCGTCGCGATCGTGAGGGCGAAGACGACGTCGTCCCAGGCGGGCGAGCTGCCGAAGTGGATCGAGTCGATCGCGGCGGTCGGGTCGAACACGATGATCAGGCCGAGCACGATCACGATCACCTGCACGCCGAGGTCGGCGACGGCGATCGCGACCTGCCGCTGCAGCTGGCGGATCGTGACGCCGCGGATGTTCCAGATCGCGACCGCGACGATGATCGAGATCGCGACCAGCACCTCGGGGACGCCGGAGCCGATCGGATCCCAGAACTGCGCCATGTAGTTCGTCGTCGTGAACGCGGTGACGGCGATCAGGATCGAGTAGTCGAGCAGGATCGACCAGCCGGCGACGAAGCTGACCAGCTCGTTGAAGGCGTAGCGCGCGAAGACGGACGAGCCGCCGCGCTCGCGGTGCAGCGCGGCCCCTTCGACGTACGTCATCGACGAGAGCGCGAAGAAGAGGCCGGCGACGAGGAAGACGACGGGCGTCAGCCCCAGCGCGCGGTGCGCGACGACGCCGAGCGCGAAGTAGACGGAGCTGACCGAGGTCGTGTAGACGAGCGCGAACAGCGCGCGCGAGCTGAGCGGGCGCGGCACGGCGTCCGGCGCGCGCGAGTGGTCGCCCAGCAGCGGCATCAGCGCCGCCTCCGCGCGATCATGAAGCGCCCGGCGCCGGCGGCGAGGAACAGCACGCCCAGCAGCACGCCGAGCGACAGCACACCGCCGCCCGCCGTGAAGGTGCGCACCAGCAGCGCGATCCCGATCACGAACATCACGACCGACAGCAGCTGGGTCGTGGAGTTGTGGATGTCGCGCGGGGCGGGCATGGGCGGGCTCTGGGGGTCAGGCGACCTCGGCAGCCGCGCGCGGCGCCGCGCGCCGCTTGCCGCGGCCTGACTCGATGATGACGCGGCAGGGGCGTTCCGCCAGCACGGTCTCCAGCGTCCGTCCGAAGATCGACCCGCCGCCGGTGCGGACGGGCAGCGGCATCACGATCGCGCGCGCCTGGATCACCTTCGCCTCGTCGACGATCCGGCGCCCGGCCTGACCCGGGCGGACCTTCTCCCAATGCCCGGTCACGCGCCGGCCGCCCTGCAGCTTGGCCTGCTCGATGATCGTCTGCGCGGCCAGCTCCTGCTCGGGCATCGAGGCGTGGATCGGGCTCATCGACGGGACCGTGATCGTGACGATCACATGGATGCCGCGGTGACGGCGGGCGGCCAGCTTGATCGCGGTCGCCAGCACGTCGGGCACGTACTCGCGCTCGTCGAAGGCGACCAGCACGGACTCGTACTCGGCCTCGTGGTCGATCACCGGCTTCGGGACCGCGACGCGCGTCGTCGTCGTGAGGTCGAGCCCCTGGTGGCGGCGGAAGAGGACGAAGACGCCGATGCCGATCACCAGCCACGTGATGCCGGTGATCGCGACGCCGATGTAGAGCGCGGTCACGACGCACCACGACAGCGCCGTGAAGATGCCGCCGACGATCGCGAACAGCGGCAGGTCCTTGCCGCGCCATCTGAGGTTGAAGGGGCCGCGATAGGGCCGTCTGGCGTCGGGATGCTTCAACCGCAATCGCACCACGGACGCGTGCGCGATCGTGAACGACAGCATCGCGCCGAACGCGTACAGGTTGCCGAGGAAGCCGGCCTGGCCGGGGATCATCGCCAGGCAGGCGACGATCGAGAAGAGGATGATCCCGATCCACGGCGTGCGGAACTTCGGGTGCAGCTCGCGCAGCTTGTCTGGCAGCTGGCGGTGCACGCCCATCGAGTAGGTCAGGCGCGAGACGCCGATGATGCCGGCATTGGTCGCCAGCAGCAGGATCGTCGCGGCCAGCAGGCCGACGTAGATCTCGCCCGCATGCTGCAGGGGCCCGAGGTGGAGGTGCTCGACGATGCCGAGCACCGGGTCGCCCGCGAAGCCGCCCTGGTCCTCGGGCAGGCCCAGCAGCGTCTTGCACTCCCCCGCCGCGTCGCATTCGACCGGCAGCGCCGACAGCGCGATCGCCGGCAGCAGCGCGTAGATCGCGAAGACCGCGATCACGACGCGGTTGATCGCCTTCGGGATCGATCTGGTCTCGTCCTTCGCCTCCTCGGCCATGTTCGAGATCGTCTCGATGCCGGTGTAGGCGATCATCGCGACCGGGATCGCGACGATGAAGTTGCTCCACGTCGGGGCGATCCCCCACTGCACGTTGTCGATCAGCGTGTCGGGGCTGAAGACGAGCACGAGGCCGAGCGCGACCAGCAGCAGCTGCGTCGCGAAGTCGACGACCGCGAGCGTGATGTTGAGGCCGGCGGTCTCCTTCGCGCCGAAGACGTTCAGCGCCGCCAGCAGCGCGACGACGATGCAGCCGCCGATCACGTCGCCCGGCGCGTGGCGCAGCGGCTCCCAGAACAGCGAGCCGACGTAGTGCGGCACGAAGAACGCCGAGATCGAGATCGTGATCGTGTAGTTGAGCATCTGGCCCCATGCCGCGAAGAAGGACCAGAACTCGTTGAAGGCACGGCGCGCGAAGCTGGAGGAGCCGCCCGCCTCCGGGTACATCGCGGTCGCCTCGGCGTAGGTCGAGGCGGTCAGGAAGAAGATCACGCCCGCGATCACGAACACGACCGGCGTCAGGCCGAGCGCGAACGACGCGACGAGGCCCAGCGCGTAGTAGATCGACGAACCGACGTTGCCGTAGGCGGTCGAGAAGAGAGCGTTGACCCCGAGCACCCGCTCGAGGCCGTGGAGGCGACGTTGTGCCATTCGCGTTGGTGTGCGTTCCCTGCCCGGGTGAGGTTAGACGCGGGCGCGGGACTCCGTGGCGGTCCCCTGTGAAGACTCCTCGGGCATCGCGGGAGGCGGCGTCAGCGCGGCGGCGGCGATCACGAGCGCGAACGCCAGCAGGCGGATCGCGACGCCCGCGGCGCTGTCGGGCATCGGCTCGCCGAAGACGATCGGGCCGGCGGCGATCGTGGTCAGGTTGGCGGCCGCGCTGGTGACCGCGATCACGGGCACCGCGTCGCCGAGCTGCAGCGACTTCGCCGACACCAGCAGCCCGACCAGCGACGCGATCAGGATCACCAGCGAGAGCGGATGGAAGACCGTCGCGAGGAAGCCGTCGCCGTCGAGATGGCTGCTGAGCGCCTTGATCGAGGTGTCGGAGGCGGCCCAGAAGAGGCCGGCGGAGAGGGCGTAGCCGCTGGCGCGCCGCGGCTTCAGCCGTGGCGCGATCGCGGGAAGCGGATCCGCCGCGGGCTCGCTCGGCGCGTCGTCGCCGCCCCAGCCCGCGACGACCGCCGCCAGCGTCGCCGCGACCGACAGCCCGCCGACGTAGATCAGCAGCGTGGCGGTCGTGTAGTCGGAGTGGGCTTCGTCGCCGGCGCCCTCCATCGTCGCGGCGAGGAACGCGAGGCCGGCCGCCATCAGCGCGACGCCGATCCACTCGCGGCGCGAGACGCGCTGACCGAACAGCTTGTCGGCGAGCACCGTCAGGAAGACGAGCCCGCCTGCGATCACGGACTGCACGAGCGTGATCGGCGCCAGCGCGAGCGCGCCGACGTGGAAGAACCAGCCGCCGAGCGCGACGAGGATCCCGATCGTGTACCAGCCGGAGCGGAACAGCACGAACGTGCTGTGCAGCGGCCGCCTCCAGTCGACCTCCGGCGCCAGCTGCGCGCCGCGGTGCTTGTAGAGGAAGCCGAGCACGCTCGCCAGCGCGGTGGCGAGCGAGAGCAGGAGGCCGAGTTGTACGGAGAGGCTCACGGGCGGCTGGGCAGCGTAGCGCTGCGCGCGGCGCCGTGGGCGTGCGGTGCCCGCTGCGCGCGCGTCGCGCCGCTGCTCACGGGTTCAGCAGGCCGCCCAGCAGGCTCGTGACCGAGCGCGGGTCGACGCCGTGGCGCTCCTTGAACCGTCTCGCCGACGCTTCGTCGGCGAGCGCCAGCACCAGCTCCTCGCGGCTGACCTTGAGCCGGCATGCGCCCGCGTCGACCGCCTCCAGCACGCGGTCCTGCAGGAACCCGGTGATCCCGCCGGAGTTCGGCAGGTCGCGGTCCTTGCACGGGTCGGCGATCGTCACCGGCTCCGGCGCGATGCTGGCGTGCAGGAGCGCGTAGACGGGCGGGGCGACGAGCGCGAGCACGGCGAGCAGGAGCGCGGGGCTCCCCCCTCGCTTCCCTTGGGTGGATGGCACACGCGTGAACAACAGCGCGACGGCGGCGAGCAGAGCCAGTGCCCCCGCGATGATGAAGGCGGGGCGGAACGCTTCGCCGACGGCGGTCACGATCGTCTCGTCGGCGCGCTCCGCGAGCTGGTCGTAGACGGCCGCGTCGTCGCCTTCGAACTGGTCGCGGTTCTCGTCCAGGGCCTTGTCGAGCCCGGCGCGCGGCTGCTCCGCATCGACGCCCGAGAGCAGCTTCGGCGCCAGCTCCAGCTTGTCCTGCGGCGGCAGCTTCGCGTCCAGCACGAGCGCGACGCCGCGCTCCTGCGCGCGCTCCGTCGTCGTGTCGAGCTGGTGGGCGATCAGCGGCGCCACCGCGATCAGCACGATCGCGATGCCCGCGTGGCGGATCGTCAGCAGCCAGGCGGCGTCATGCGGGGTGCGCTCGGGCAGCAGCTCCCCGGCGAACGCCGGCAGCGCCATCCCCATGCCGATGCCGGCGAGCGCCTGCGGGACGAACGTCCAGGCGACGTTTGCGTCCGGCAGCCAGGCGAGCGCCAACACGCCTCCGCCGACGAGGACCGAGCCCGCGGCCGCCCGCAACCGCGGCGGCCCGCCGAGCCGGCTTCCCGCGATCGCCGCCAACGGCAGCACCGTCACCGTCGCGGCGGCGGCCAGCGGCGAGATCGCCCAGCCCGCGACGAGCAGCAGCACGAGCAGGAACAGCACCGCCGTCAGCGCCGCCGACAGCAGCGCCAGCGCGATCGCGGGGAGCACGCGGATCGGCGCTGTCACATGCGCGTCGTCGACGACGGTCTCGTGCACGACGGTCCCGTGCGGGCCGACGGCAACCCTCGCCCGCCCGCTCAGCGCCGCCAGCGCCGCCACGGCCGCCAGCGGCACCTGCACGATGAAGATCGCGCGCCAGTCGAACGCCTCCGTCAGCGCGCCGCCCAGGGCCGGGCCGACCGCGCTGGAGAGCACCGCGGCGCCGAGCCAGTGGCGACGGCCCGCGGCGGCGCCGCCGTCGATCAGCGCAAAGGCCGCGACGAGGCCCGCCGCTCCGCCGATCGCCTGCACGCCGCGCGCGATCAGCAGCGGGGTGAGCGAGTCCGCGCTCGCGCAGACCGCCGACGCCAGCCCGAAGACGACGAAGCCGACCGTCCCCAGCGCGCGCGGCCCGACGCGGCGCATCAGGCGCTCCGCCGGCAGCAGCGCGACCGCGAGCACGAGCGTGTAGACCGCGATCACGGCCGCGACGCCCTCGACCGTCGTGTCGAGCGCGTTCAGCAGCTCGGGCAGTGCGAGCGTCACGATCGACGCGTCCGCGAGC
Source organism: Conexibacter sp. CPCC 206217 (assembly GCF_030646165.1). GTDB lineage: Bacteria > Actinomycetota > Thermoleophilia > Solirubrobacterales > Solirubrobacteraceae > Conexibacter. Next base: position 564,739 of record NZ_JAUTDO010000003.1, read on the forward strand.
ACGAGCCCCGCCGCAGCGGTCACCAACCAGAGACGCAGCTTCATGACGTGATGTCTACTCGAAGAGCGCTCCGGCGCCTACCCCTGGTAGCCCCCGAAACGCACGACGGGCGGCCGAGGGCCGCCCGTCACCGCGTCGTTCTCTCCTCCGACGTTCGCGCAGGAGACTACACCCTCATACAACCTTCACACGATCAGCGGGATGATCAGGATCGCGACGATGTTCGCGACCTTGATCATCGGGTTGATCGCCGGGCCCGCGGTGTCCTTGTAGGGATCGCCGACGGTGTCGCCGGTGACTGCCGCCGCGTGCGCCTCCGAGCCCTTGCCGCCGAACGCGCCGTCCTCGATCAGCTTCTTCGCGTTGTCCCACGCGCCGCCGCCCGAGGTCATCGAGACCGCCATGAAGAGGCCGACGACGATCACGCCGATCAACAGCCCGCCGAGCGCCTCGACCGACAGCAGCCCGACGATCAGTGTCACGACGATCGGGATCAGCGACGGGACGATCATCTCGCGCTGCGCCGATCTCGTCACGATGTCGACGCAGGTGCCGTACTCCGGCTCCTGCGTGCCGTCCATGATCCCCGGCTTCTCGCGGAACTGGCGGCGCACCTCCTCGACGACGGCGCCGCCGGCACGGCCGACCGCCTCCATCGACAGAGCGGCGAACAGATAGACCATCATGCCGCCGATCAAGAGGCCGATCAGCACCGACGGGTCGCTGATCAGGAAGACCGCGGGCTCCTTGCCGTCCTTCAGCAGCTCGACTCTCAGCTCCTCCTCGAAGACGCGGAAGAGCACGAGCGCCGCGAGCACGGCCGAGCCGATCGCGTAGCCCTTCGTGACGGCCTTCGTCGTGTTGCCGACCGCGTCGAGCGGGTCGGTCACGTTGCGGACCTCCTCGGGCAGCTCGGCCATCTCGGCGATGCCGCCGGCGTTGTCGGTGATCGGGCCGAACGCGTCGAGCGCGACGATCAGGCCGGCGAGCGACAGCATCGCCATCACGGCGACGCCGATGCCGTAGACGCCGGCGAGGTCGTTCGCCCACAGGATCCCGAGCGCGAGCACGATCGCCGGCGCCGCCGTCGACTGGAAGCCCTGCGCGAGCCCCTGGATGATGTTCGTCGCGTGGCCGGTCTCCGACGCCTTCGCCGTCGACTTGACGGGCGGGAAGCGCGTCGAGGTGTAGTAGTCGGTGATGACGAACAGCAGACCGGTGATCGCGAGGCCGATCAGCGAGCAGACGTAGAGGTCGCCGACGCTGGGCGCGTCGCCCGGCCCGCTCACGAGCCGCTGCGTGACGCCGTCCATCAGCCAGTGGGTGACCGGGTAGAAGGCGGCCGCCGCGATCACGGCGGAGGCGATCAGGCCCTTGTAGAGCGCGTTCTCGACGTTGCCGCTGGCCGAGCGCACGAAGAACGTGCCGACGATCGACGCCACGATCGAGACGGCGCCGAGGATCAGCGGATACATCGCGACCGCGCTCGACTCCTGGAACGTCAGCACGCCGAGCAGCATCACGGCGACCGCGGTCACGGCGTAGGTCTCGAACAGGTCGGCAGCCATGCCGGCGCAGTCGCCGACGTTGTCGCCGACGTTGTCCGCGATCACGGCCGGGTTGCGCGGGTCGTCCTCCGGGATGCCGGCCTCGATCTTGCCGACGAGGTCGGCGCCGACGTCGGCGCCCTTCGTGAAGATGCCGCCGCCGAGGCGGGCGAAGACGGAGATCAGCGAGCCGCCGAAGCCGAGGCCGATCAGCGCGTCGATCGCCTCCTTCGGCGTCTGTCCGACCCACGACGTGAGGATCCCGTAGTAGGCGGAGACGCCGACGAGCGCGAGCCCGACGACGAGCATTCCGGTGATCGCGCCGCCGCGGAAGGCGACGCTGAGCGCTCTCGGGACGCCGTCGCGGGCGGCCTCGGCGACGCGCGCGTTGGCGCGCACCGACACGTTCATGCCGATGTAGCCGGCGGCGGCCGAGGACAGTCCGCCGATCGCGAAGCCGATCGCGACCCAGATGTCCTGGATGAATATGAGCGCGACGAACAGCAGGATGCCGACGGCGGCGATCGTCGAGTACTGACGGTTGAGGTACGCGCGTGCGCCCTCTTGTATCGCTGCGGAGATCGACCGCATGCGCTCGTTGCCCGGCGACAGCGCGAGCAGGGATCTTGCGGTCACGGCGCCGTACACGAGTGCGCAGGCGGCGCACGCGAGCGCGACGAGCACGCCGTGATCGGTCAGAAAGCTGGACAAGACGGTGATCCTCCAGATTCTGTTGAACGACGACGACGCGCCAGGAGGCGCGCCGGCACCAGCATTAGGGCCGCGGCTTTACGAGGCTCTCCACGGACCTCAATTCAAGCGGCGCGAGCCTATCGCACCGTGGGGACGCGCCGTCAAGGTTCAGGTGCGATTGTCAGCGCGGGACGCGCCCGGGTCTACGACCGCGCGGCTACTGGCCGGGGATCCAGAGGCGGCCGCCGCCCGGTCCCTCGGGTCTTCTCGGCTGCTGCTGCGGCGGCTGCGGAGCGGAGCCGGTGCCGGGCGCGGGACCGCCGGCGCCAGGTCCGGCCGGTCGCGGCGCGCCGGGAGCGGGCCCCGCGTCGGGCTCCCCCGCCTGCGCCTGCTCGGCCGCCTGCACGTAGACCAGCTGCAGCTGCGAGAGCGCGTCCTTGAACTGTCTCGCGTCCTCTGGTGCCGTGATCAGCTCGACGAGCGGCAGCAGTGCGCGCACGCCCTCGATCCCCACGCGCACCTGGTTGAGGTCGCGCTCGCCCTCCATGCCGGGCATCATGCCGGCGCGCATGATCGCGACGTTGAGGATCTGCATCGCCGACTCGAGCACGACCGCCTCGACGCGGACGTTCTTCAACTGCTCCTGAAGCGCCTTGATCTCCGCTTCCGTCGGCTGCTGGGGGACTTCCGAGCTCATACGATCGCCTCCTGGGCATACGTCTCGCGGGTCTCTCTGACGGTTGCGGCGTAGACCTCTTCGATGCCCACTCCGGCGTCGATCAACCGCCGCTGGCGCTGAGCCCCGTTGAGCTCGGGCAGGTTGACGTCGACGCCGAGCTCCGCGCGCATCGGCGCGGTCCAGCTCAGCAGCCGCTCCAGCACGGCGGCGCCGGGGTACTCGACGGCGCGCTCGAGGTCGATCATCGGGCCGTCGAGGCCGCGCCGGATCGCGCGCCACATGTTCTCCTCGACCAGCCGCGGAGCGGGATCGGAGAACGGCACGCCCTCCTCCACGTCGCGCGCGGCCTGCGCGACGCAGGCGACGATCAGCGCGGCGAGCGCGTCGGACTCGGCGGCGGTCGACTGCGCGTCGCAGATCCGCACCTCGACGGTGCCGAACGACAGATGCGGCCGGACCGACCACCACACCTGCGTGTACTCGACGATCGAGTTGGTGCGGCAGAGGAAGTCGAGGTAGTCGCGGAAGCCGCCCCAGGAGCCGAACGAGTCCGGCACGCCGCAGCGCGGGAACGACTTCGTGAACGTCTGCGTGCGGGCCGTGTGGAGGCCGGAGTCGCGGCCGTCGACGTACGGCGAGTTGGCCGAGATCGCCAGCAGCAGCGGCAGCACCGGGCGCAGCCGGTCGCACACCTGCACCGCCCGGTCCGCCCCGTTCACGCCGACGTGGACGTGCAGCGAGAAGGTGTTGTTGCGCCACGCGACGTACTTCAGCCCCTCCTCGACGCGGTGGTAGTGCTCCGTGTCGATGACGCGCTGGTCGCGGTAGTCGGAGTACGGGTGCGTGCCGGTCGCGCCGAGCGCGATCCCCTTCGCCTGCGCGAGCGCGAACAGGCGGCGGCGGTGGTCGCGCTGTCTGCCGAGCGCGTCGGCGAGGTCGGCGCCGCGGCCGGAGCGGATCTCGATCTCGGACGAGATCAGCTCGCCCGCGATCGACTCGGCCAGCACCGGGTCCGTCTGTGCCGCGTCGCGCAGCTGCTCGAAGCGCGGCGCCAGCAGCAGCGTGCCGGGATCCAGCACGGCGAACTCCTCCTCGAGTCCGACGGTGAAGTCGGTCGAGGCCTCGAAGGCGCGCTGGGCGTTGTCGAAGTCGATGCTCATGAGTGAGAGGACCGCCGGATCCGGGGCTGCTGCGGGCGGTCTACGTGAGGTAGAAGTACAGCGCGTAGAGCAGATCGACCGCGGGACTGGAGGTGTGGACGGTCACCTCCGGCGGGACCTGCAGCAGCGCTTCGGAGTAGTTGAAGATGATCTTGACGCCGGCCGCGACGAGGTCGTCGGCGAGCAGCTGCGCCGCCGCCGTCGGCACCGCGAGGACCGCCACGACGATGTCCTCGTCATCGACGATCGCCTTCAGGTCCTCGGGCTGGCGGATCGCGTGCGGGCCGACCATCTCGCCGATCTTCGTCGGGTCGTTGTCGAAGATCGCGACGACGCGGAAGCCGTGGTCGGCGAAGATGTCGGAGCTGGCGATCGCGCGGCCGAGGTGGCCGGCGCCGAACAGCGCGATGTTGTGCTGGCCGGAGGTGCGCAGGATCTTGCGGATCTGCGACACGAGCGAGTCGACGTTGTAGCCGACGCCGCGCTTGCCGAACTTGCCGAAGCCCGACAGATCGCGGCGGATCTGCGTCGAGTTGACGTGCGTGTAGTCCGACAGCTCCTGGGAGGAGATCGTCTCCTTGCCCATCTTCTTGGCCTGCGTCAGCACCTGCAGGTAGCGCGACAGCCGAGCCGCCACGCCGAGCGTCAGCTTGTCTCCGACCTTCCCGAAGGGGGTCTCGGCGTCGTGATCGATCGTGGAGCTCATCGCACCCCACTGTACCTGCGCGCGACCCCGGCCCGCCGCGCGACTCTCACGCGGTCAGCCGCCGACGCAGCTCGTCCTCGTCGACGAAGAACTCGAACAGCTCCTCGCCGTCGAGCGCCACGACCGGAATGCGCTCCAGATACGCGCGGTGCAGCACGTCGTCCTGTTCGATGTCGCGCTCCTGCAGCGCGAACGGCAGATCCGCCCCCACGCGGACCAGGATCTCGCGTGCGTCTTCGCAGAGGTGGCAGCCCGGGCGGCCGTACAGCACGACGGTGCGCGTCACAGCGGCCGCTCGCCCGAGGAGAACGCGTCGAGCTGCAGATACGACGGGAACGGCTGCGGCCGCAGGAAGCGCGCGGCGGAGGCGATCATCGCCGCGTTGTCGGTGCACAGCTCGCGCGGCGGGACGTGCAGGTCCGGCACCAGCTCGCGCATCCGCTCGCGCAGCGGACCGTTGGCGGCGACGCCGCCGCCGAGCGCGAGCCGCTCGATCCCGGTCTCTCTGCGCGCTCTCGCGACGCGCCGCGCAAGCGTCTCGACGATCGCGCGCTGGTAGGAGGCGGCGAGATCCGCGCGACGCGCCTCGCTCTCCTCCTCGCCCAGCTCGCGCAGCTTGTAGAGCAGCGCCGTCTTGAGGCCGGAGAAGGAGAAGTCGAGGCCCTGGACCTGGGCCGCGACGGGAAATCTGTACGCGTGCGGGTCGCCTTCCGATGCGAGCTTCTGCAGCGCGGGCCCGCCGGGATAGCCGAGCCCGAGCAGCCGCGCGCCCTTGTCGAACGCCTCGCCGGCGGCGTCGTCGAGCGTCGAGCCGAGCACTCGCCAGTGCGGCCCGTGCTCGGTCACGTGCGCGAGCAGCGTGTGGCCGCCGCTGGCGATCAGGATCAGGAACGGCGGCTCGATCGGGCCGGGATTCAGGAACGAGGCGGCGACGTGGCCGTAGAGGTGGTCGACGGGGATCAGCGGCAGGCCGTGCGCGGCGGCGAGCGCCTTGCCGGTCGCGATCCCGACCAGCAGCGCGCCGACCAGGCCGGGCCCCTGCGTGACGGCGACCGCGTCGAGTTGCGGCAGCGTCGTGCCGGCCTGGCGCAGCGCGTCGTCGACGACGGCGCCGGTCAGCTCGAGGTGGTGACGCGAGGCGATCTCCGGCACGACGCCGCCGTAGCGGTCGTGCACGCCCTGCGAGGAGATCACGTTCGAGAGCACGTCGCCGGCGCGGCTGACGACCGCGGCGCAGGTGTCGTCGCAGCTGGTCTCGATCGCGAGAATCAGGCCGGATCTGGTTTGCGGCGAGGCGCGAGAGCCAGCCTCTGGCGAGTTCTCGCCCGGAACCCGAGGCCTCTGGCCGAGCGGTTCCGCGCTCACGAGGCCACGTTCGGGATGTCGTCCATCCGGCCTTCGAGCGTCGACGGCGTGCGCCACATCACGAGTGCGTCCTCACCGTTGTCCTGGTAGTAGCGCCGGCGGCGGCCCGCGGAAAGGAAGCCGAAGCGCTCGTAGAGCGCGATCGCGCCGTCGTTGGACGGACGCACCTCGAGCGTTATCTGGGCGCCGCCGCCGTTGCCGCCGACGCGCTCGATCAGCTCGCCGAGCAGCGCCGAGGCGACGCCCCGACGGCGCGCGGCCGGGTCGACCGCGACGTTCATGACGTGCCAGACGGTGTCGTAGCGGGAGCAGATCAGATGGCCGACCAGCTCGCCGTCGCGCAGCGCCGCAAGGCAGACGCCGGAGGTCTTCGACAGCTCCAGCACGAACATCGCCAGCGACCACGGCGTCGGGAACGCGCGCCGCTCCAGCGCGATCACCTGCGGCAGATCGGCATACGTGAGCCGGCGGATCTTCAGCGGAGTCGACGTGGCGGCCAAGATGAATGCTCAGACCCCGCGCTCGCGCCGGCGGGCGGCCAGCTCGGCGTCGGGAAGACGAAGGTAGGCCGGGAGCACCTCGTCACGGCCGACCGGCTCCATCGCCGCGCCGAGCCGGCAGTGCGCTGCCGCATCGACGAGGTGTGATGGCGAGTCGTCCGCCGGGACCGTGACCCCGGTCGCTTCCAGCTGATCCCGGAACTTTAGCGCCCCGTCGCCGACGCCCAGCGGCGCGCGCGGCAACTGCGCCACGGCAGCGGCGAGCGCCTCCGGCGTCAGCGCCGTCGGCGCGAGCAGCGGCGCGGCGGCGACGTCCGCCACCTCGTCCGCCCGCCACGCCGCCGCGAACGCCTCGCCGCGGCGGGCGTCGAGGACGGCGAGGAGCGTGGGCGAGTCCGCTCCTGCGGTCGCCAGGGCCGGGCCGGCTACGGCGTCCGTAAGCGCGCCGGTCGGCGTCTCCGTCGCGGCGCCGATCGGCGAAGCGGGTCCGACCGCCCCGAGCGCCAGCGCGTGCAGGGTGCAGACGCCGACGAGCGGGATCTCGTGCGCCTGTGCGAGGGCGCGGGCGGTCGCGACGCCGATCCGCAGACCCGTGAAGGTGCCCGGCCCGACGCCGACGGCGATCCGCTCCAGCGCGGCGAAGCCGATCCCGGCCTCGTCGAGCAGTTCGACCACGAACGGCAGCAGCAGCGCCTGATGCCCCGGGCGCTCCCCCGCGGCGGGATCGTGGCGACGGCGCAACGTGCGCCCGTCCGGCAGCGCGAGCGCGACGCTGGTCGCCTGCGTCGCGGTGTCGAACGCGAGGATCGTCATTCCTGGGATCGTCGCGCACACGGCGCGAACGCGTCAGCTCCCCGCCCAGGAACTCAGACGGACCGACCGGGACCGATCGCATGTTCGCCCCCTCCGGCTGACGCCTACGCGCCATCCAGGCGCGTTTGCGCTCGTCAGGCGAGCGCAAACGTGCCTAAACCTGCGCATTCCGGCCGAAGCTTCACATAAGGTCGCGCCGCACCGATGGCGAGAGCCGCCCCGCCCATCACCCTGGTCGCCCTGATCGCTGCCTGCCTCGTGCTGGCGCTGGCACTCGTCGCCCCTGCGGCGGGGGCGAGACATGCTGGGGCGAACCAGCGGAACTCGCCGACTGGCAAGCCCGCAAGAAGACGCGCGCCCGCTGCCAAGCCCGCGAGAAGACACGTGCGGCGCTGCAGTCCCGCCGGCATCCGCAGGTTGCGCGGCACGTCGCGGATCGAGCGGCGCGTGCGCTGCCTCGTCAACAAGCGCCGCGCGGCCGCCCGCCTGCGCCCGCTGCGCTACGACCTCTGTCTCGACCGCGCCGCCGAGCGCCACGCGAGGGACATGGTGCGCCGCCACTACTTCGCGCACACCTCGCGCGCGGGGCGCGACCTCGCCCAGCGCGTTCGCGCCGCCGGCTACGTGAAGCGCGCCCGCGGCTGGCGACTGGGCGAGAACCTCGCGTGGGGTTCCGGTGGCGGCTCGTCGGCCCGCTCGATCGTCAGCGGCTGGATGCGCAGCGCGCCGCACCGGGCCAACATCCTCACCGGCGGCTTTCGCGACATCGGCGTGGCGGTCGTGCGCGGCGCGCCGGTCGAGGGCAGATCCGCAAGCTCTCGCCCGGCCACGTTCGTGGTCGAGTTCGGCGCCCGCCAGCCCGGCCGCTGCCGGCGCTGAGCGCTCAGCTCGCCGCGCCGACCGTGATCTCGCGTGCGTCGCCGCCGCGGTGCTCCAGGCGGATGCGGGCGGCGACGCTCACGCCGGCCTCGGCGAGCGCCGGCTCGGCGATCTCGGGCCATTCGACGAACGCGATCCGGTCAGCGCCGACGTAGTCCGCCAGCAGCGCCGGATCCTCGTCCTCCAACTCGCCGAGACGGTAGAGGTCGAGGTGGGAGACGCCGACACGGCCCTCGTAGCGGCGGCCGATCGTGAACGTCGGGCTCGTGACCGCGCCCTCGACGCCGAGCGCCCGCGCCGCACCGCGCACGAACGTCGTCTTGCCGGCGCCCAGCTCACCGACGAGCAGGACCACGTCGCCGGGTGAGAGTGCCGCCGCGACGCGCGCGGCGAGCGCCTCGGTCGCGGCGGGCCCGGCGGTCCGGTGGACGCCGAGCGGGAGCGGCTCGCGCCGCTCGCTCATCGCGCGCCGTCGACCGCCGCTGCGGGTGCCGGGCCCGGGCCGGCAACGCGCGGCGTGGCCGGCGCCAGCGCGCGCATCTCCGCAGCGCCCGACTCGCCCGCCCGCAGCCGCAGCCGCAAACCACTGCCTGCGAGCAGCATGCCGCCGCCGGCGAGCACGGTCAGCAGCAGTTCCGGACCGGTCCGCGGCAGCTCGGCGGCCGGCGGGGTCGACGTCGCTGCCGGCGCCTGCGCGAGCAGCTGCTCGGGGTCGCCGGCGTCCGCGAGCAGCTGCGTGTCGCGGCTGGCGAGCAGCGGCGAGTCGGTCACTCTCGGGGCGTTCTGGGGGACCGGGACGTCGCTCAGCGGGGTCGCCTCCGCGAGCAGCTCGGCGGGCGTCTGGGCGGCTGCGACCTGCGGCAGCGCGACGGCGGCGGCGAGTGCGAGGGCTGCGATCTGAGAGGTTCGGCGCATCGGGCGGGGAACCATAACCTCGCAGCCGTCGGGCCGGCGACTCGAATTCCTGCAACGTGCGGATCTTTCTCGGTCGTCGCGTTGGCACGTTACGGTTCCTGGCCGTGCCAAACGTGCCGACACCACAGCCCGGCGGCGCTGCCGGTGGGCTGTCGGCCCGCCTCGCCGCCCTGCGCACGTCGGACGTCGGCAAGGCCGCCGGCCTCGCCGGCGCGATGATCGTCACCAACGTCGTCGCGCTCGGCTCGACGGTCGTCTTCGCGCGTCTGCTCGACGACTACGGCTCGCTCGCGGCGCTGATCTCCTACGTCCTGATCCTGTCCGTCGTCGGGCAGGCGATGCAGGTCGCGACGGCGCGCGAGGCCGTCCTCGGCACGCTCGGCAGAGGCCCTCGGTTGGCGGCGACGCTGCGCAGTTGGACGCGCGTGCTGCTGGTCGCGACGATCGTCCTCGCCGTCGTCTCGATCCTCCTGCGCGCGCCGATCGCCGCCGCAGTCGGCGTCGACCAGACGTGGGGCGCCGCCGCCGGCCTGCCGACCGGCGTGCTGTGGCTGCTGCTGGCGATCCTGCGCGGCGCGCTGCAGGGGCTCGGCGACTACCGCGCCGTCGGCCTGAGCTTGATCGGCGAGCAGGTCACGCGGCTCACCAGCGGCGCCGTGCTCGCCGCCGTCGGCCTCGACGTCACCGGCGCCTTCCTCGGCACGACCGTCTCACTCGCCGCGACGGCCGTCTGGTGCGGCTTGCTGCTGCGCCGTCACCTGGCGGCTCCAGCTGCCGAGCCCGGAGTCGCGTCAGCCGCCGCCGCGTCGGCCGGCACCAGCGCCGCCGCCGCCCGCGCCGTCACCGCGACAGCGCTCCGACCCGCCCTGCGACTGCGCGACCACATCGCCCGCGCATGGGCGCCGATCGCAGGCCTGGTCGTGATCGCGGTGCTGCAGAACATCGACGTGATCGCCGCCAAGCACCGCTTCTCGACCGACGTCGCCAGCTCCTACGGCGCGACCGCGGTCGCGGCCAAGGTGCTGATCTGGGTCGCGATGGGCGCGGGCTTCTACCTCGTTCCGGAGACCTCGCGGCGCCACTCCGAGGGCGAGGACACGCGGCCGGTGCTGGCCCGCTCGATCGGGATCGTGCTCGTCTGCGCCGTGCCCGTGCTGCTGATCTTCGCGCTCGTCCCGAGACTGCTGCTGAGACTCGCGTTCGGCGCCGACCGCCTGCTCGCGGTCGACGCGCTGCTGCCGCTCGGCGTCGCCTTCACGCTGCTCGCGCTGACCTACCTCGCGATCCAGTACATGCTCGGCCTGCGCCAGGTGCGCTTCCTGATACCGATGGGACTGATCGCGGCGGCGGAGCCGGTGCTGCTGCTGACGGTCGCGCCCAGCAACCCGGACGGCTTCTCCGTCGTCCTGCTCGGGATCCAGGCGGTTGCGACGGTCGTCGCGCTGCTGCTGGCGTTCAGGCGGCCGGGCGCGACGGATCCCGCTCGACCACGAGCGCGGCGACGCGCTCAGCCGCTGCCCGCAGCCGGCGGAAGTACGCCGCCCGGCTGAGCGCGAGCTCGTCGGCCGCCTGTTCGTGGCTGGCCGCCGGATCGAGATAGCCGCGGACCAGCACCCGCTCGAGCAACTGCTCGTTCGGGGTGTCGCCGAACGCCCGCGCCGCGGCCTCCTCCAACAGCGTTCGGACCGATGCGGCGCGCTGCTCCTGCGTCGCCCCGCTCGCCAGCGGGCTCTCCGCCAGCTTGTGCGGCAATCCCAGGTTGCGCAGGGCGTCGCGGACCGCCTCGACGTCGATCGCAGCCGCGTCGGAGTCCGCCGACCCCGCCGGCCCAGCACGCACAACCAAGCGTTCGCTCGGTTTGTGCTCGACAGCCGGCGTCTGCGGCGGGACGAGGCCGAGCTCCATGTAGATCATCGCGCGCTGCGCGCCGAGCAGTCCGCCGGGGCCGTAGTCGAGCAGATGGCACTCCGTCACAGACCCGTCCAGCTCGACGTCCAACTCGCGGATGCGACGCGCGCCGGCGGCCTGCGCGAAGCGGACCGCGGCCGGCATCCGCGGGTCGATCGGGAGATACGCGAAGCGCGGATTCTCCAGCCCGGACCGCAGGATCCCGGACATCCCGAGCATCGCCTGCACGCGCGTGATCGGGTCGGCGGTGAAGTCGACGGCGACCTGCCAGAGGACCGCGTCGCCGCACGGGGCGGCAGCGCGCGCGTGCTCCAGCCAGCGGCCCAGTTGCGGATCCTCGGCTGTCAGCGCCGGCGCGTTCGCGAGCGTGACCGACAGCTCGAAGCCGCAGATCCTGTCCGACAGGTCGCGCACGATCGCGATCCGCTCGGGCGCCGCCTCGAAGTACGGCGCCACGAGCGGCCAGCGCTCGGGGATGCGCCGTTCACCAAGCAAGCGCTCGACTTTGCCCGCATCACCGGGCCGGACCTCGTCAAGGCGGTACTCGCCCGCGCCCTCCCACGAGAAGCCCCAGCGGATCGCGTCGTTCTCGATCAGGTGGGAGAGGTCGATCGAGAGCAGCTGATGGCCCGCCACCGCCTTCGCGTGGAGATGGTCGGCGATCCGCCTGCGCAGGTCGCGCTCGCGCACGCGGTCGCGATGGCGCAGGTCGGCGTGCAGCGCCTTGCGAACCAGCTCGTGCAGCGCGATCCCCTCCCCCAGCGGCTCCGCGAACGTGCGCTCGCGCAGCCACATGTAGCTCTGCACCGCGTCCGCGTCGGGCAGCACCTCGCGCAGCAGGTCGATCGTCGTCACGCGCGCGATCGCGGCGACCGCGAGCGGTCCGAGGTGCGGGCCGTCCAACTCGGCCTCGGCGAGCCGGCGGATCAGCGCGCGCACCAGCTCCGGTCGCTCGACCTCCTCGTTGCGCGCCGCGGGCGCTGCCCCGAGCGCGTCGTCACCCGCGAGCGCGAGCGCCAGCGGCGAGCCCTGCGCCCAGCCGATCAGCTCGCGCATCCGCTGCTCGTCGTCGACGCCGTGCAGCGCCAGCAGCTCCCGCGCCTCCTGCACGCTCAGGCCGCTCAGCTGCAACTGCACCGCGACGCTCTCCCAGCCGCCCTCCAGCCAGCCGCGCCCCGGCGGCTCGCGTCCGGCGATCACGACGAGGGCGTGCTCGGGCAGGCTCGGGACGACCGTGCCGCGCAGATAGCCGTCGAGCGCGGTCATGCGCTCGTAGGTGTCGATCAGGATCAGCGGCTCGCGCTCCTCGCGCGCGGCCTCCAGCGCCGCGTCGAGCGCGCGCGGAACCGGTGCCAGCTCGCGTCCCTCGACGAAGTGCGCGCGCCGGCCGCTGGCACCCGCGCGGCGCGCCAGCTCACGCAGCAGCGTCGACTTGCCGATTCCGCCCGGGCCGTGGATCAGGACGACGCTCGCGTCCGCCTGGCCGTCGAGGCAGCGCTCGAGGAACTCGAGTTCGGTCCCGCGCCCGACGAATCTGCGCCGGTCGCGCTCGGCCAGCCGTGCTCCGATCGTCGCCATCGCCCGCGCACGATACGGCGCGCCCGCACCATCCTCCACCCCAGGTTTCCACCTCTGGACGGACGATCGGGCCTACGCCCGCGTTCAGAAGAGGCCGAGCTGGTCGTCCGAGGTCTTCGGAGCCTGCTCGAGCACCTCGGCGCCCGCCTCAGGAGCTCCCTCGACCGCCTCGGCGGTCGCCGTCTCCGTCTCGGCCGGGGACTCGGGCTCAGGCTCCACTTCCGGGACCGGTTCGAAGACATCCGGCGCCGGCTGCGGCGGCAGCGGCGCCGCCAGCAGCGCGGGCAACTGCGCGAAGTCGGCGCGCAGCGTGTCGAGCATGCTCGGCGTGTAGAGCGCGGCGGCCGGGTGGTAGATCGGGAAGATCGTGACGGCGCGCACGCCGAGCACATGCACCTCCGGCTGGCCGTGGACCTTCGAGATGCCGGTCGGGTCGTCGCGCAGCAGCTTCGTCGAGAAGTTGCCGAGCGTGCAGATCACCTTCGGCTCGATCAGCTCGACCTGCTTGTGCAGGTAGTCGCGGCAGGTCGCGATCTCGGTCGGACGCGGGTCGCGGTTGCCGGGCGGGCGGCACTTGAGCACGTTCGCGATGAAGACGTCGGCGCGTTCGAGCCCGACCTCCTGCAGCAGTCTGTCGAGCAGTCTGCCGGCCTGTCCGATGAAGGGAAGCCCTCCGCGATCCTCGTTGGCGCCGGGCGCCTCGCCGACGAACATCAGGTCGGCGTCGGCGTTGCCGGCGCCGAAGACGACGGTCTGGCGGGTCTCGGCGAGCTGGCACTTGGTGCACGTGCTCGCCTCCTTCCAGACCTCTTTCAACAGCTCGCGGCGTTCGACGGCGGTGGTCACGCCAACGATGGTATTCACGCCGCTGGACGGCTGTACTACCATTCCTCTTGCCGTCACCCGCGCAGGGGACGGACCGTTGTGCCCACGTTGTGCCATCTGTCGCTCGACCGGTATCTCCCATGCGGGAACTGGAACGGGAAAAGGATCTCACTGACCCCACGCGCATCCGCTGCGCGATCGTCGGGGCCGGCCGCCTCGGCCGGGCCCTGGTGCCTGCGCTGCGCGCGGCCGGGGTCACCGTCGCCGGACCGTTCGGGCGCGGCTGGTCAGCCGCCGACGAGCCGGATCTCGACGTCGTGCTGCTGTGCGTCCCTGACGCCGAGATCGCCGCGGCCGCGGCGACGATCGCCCCGCGCCGGGGTCTGCTCGTCGGCCACTGCTCCGGCGCGACGACGCTCGCCCCGCTCGTCCCGCACGAGCGCCTCTCGCTGCACCCGTTGATGACGGTGCCGGCAGACGGTGCCGCCGGCTTCGCGGGCGCAACCGCGGCGGTCGCAGGTTCGACGCCTGATGCGCTCGCAGTTGCCACCGCACTCGCGAACTCCCTCCGGATGACCGCGGTCGAGGTCGCGGACCGGGATCGTGCTGCCTACCACGCTGCCGCTTCGGTCGCATCGAACTTCCTCGTGACGCTGGAGGCGGCGGCCGAGCGCATCGCCGAGACCGCTGGCATCGACCGGTCCGCGCTCGTTCCGCTCGTCAAGGCTTCGTTCGAGAACTGGGCCGCGCTCGGCCCCGAACGCGCCCTCACCGGCCCGCTCGTGCGCGGCGACGAGGCAACGGTCGCCCGGCAGCGCGATGCGATCGAGGAGCGGACGCCGGAGCTGCTGGACCTGTTCGACGCGCTCGCCGACGCGACGCGGTCGCTGGCACGCGAGGCGGTGGCGACATGAGGATCGTCCGGACCGTCGAGGAGCTGCGCGCGCTGCTGAAGCCCGAGCGGCTCGCCGAGCGCACGATCGGGCTCGTGCCGACGATGGGCGCGTTCCACGCCGGGCACCGCTCGTTGATGGAGCGCGCGGTCGTCGCCAACGACGTCGCGGTCGTCTCGCTGTTCGTCAACCCCACCCAGTTCGGCCCCAGCGAGGACCTCGGCGCCTACCCGCGCGACGAGGCGCGCGACGCCGAGATCGCCGCCGCGGCGGGCGTCGACCTGCTGTTCGCCCCGCCGGTCGAGGAGGTCTATCCCGACGGGTTCGCGACGACCGTGCGCGTCGGCGGCGTCAGCGAGCCGCTGGAGGGCGCTCACCGCCCCGGCCACTTCGACGGCGTCGCGACCGTCGTCGCGAAGCTGCTCAACATGGTCGGCCCCGACGTCGCCTACTTCGGCCAGAAGGACGCGCAGCAGGCGCTCGTGATCCGCCGCCTCGTGCGCGACCTGAACATTCCCGCGCGGATCGAGATCTGCCCGATCGTGCGCGAGCGTGACGGCCTCGCGATGTCGAGCCGCAACGTCTACCTCGGCGCCGAGGATCGCGCCCGCGCCGTCGCGCTACGGCGTGCGCTCACAGCCGCCGAGCAGGCTGTCGCAGCCGGCGAGCGCGACGCCGCCGCGGTCAGCGCGATCGCCCGCACTGCGCTGGCTCAGCACGCCGTCGAGCCCGAGTACGTCGCGCTCGTCGGCGCTGACACGCTCGCCCCGATCGAGCGGATCGACGGCGAGGACGTGCTGCTCGCCGTCGCGGCGCGCGTCGGCCCCGCGCGCCTGATCGACAACGTGATCCTGTCCACCACCGACGGAGCCCCGCAAACCGCATGATCCGCACCATGTTGAAGTCGAAGATCCACCGCGCGACGGTGACCGCTTCGGACCTCCACTACGTCGGCTCGATCACGATCGACCCGGAGCTGCTGGAGGCGTCGGACATCCGGGAGCACGAGCAGGTGGCCGTCGTCGACGTCGACAACGGCGCCCGCTTCGAGACGTACACGATCGCCGGCGAGCGCGGCTCCGGCGAGATCAAGGTGAACGGAGCCGCGGCGCGGCTCGTGCACCACGGCGACACGATCATCGTCATCTCCTACGCGCAGTACGACCGCACGGAGATGGAGCACTACGAGCCGCGCGTCGTGCATGTAGATCAAGACAACCGCATCATCCACGTCGACAGCGAGGTGGCGACCCTCCTCACGTGAGGGCGCCAACCACGCCAGGCAAGGAGTCGCACATGTCCGCAGCACCCGTCCCCACCAATGTCCCGGCAGCCGCAGGCGCGATCGCGCGCCTGCCGGTCTCGCTCCCCCAACTGGCCGAGAAGAAGCGCCTCGGCGAGCCGATCGTGATGGTGACCGCGTACGACTACCCGTCGGCCGTCGTCGCCGAGCAGGCCGGCGTCGACGTCGTGCTCGTCGGCGACTCGGGCGCGATGACCGTGCTCGGCTACTCCTCGACCGTCCCCGTCTCGATCGAGGAGATGCTGATGCTCGCGTCCGCGGCCCGCCGCGGCCTGCGCACGCCGCTGCTCGTCGCCGACCTGCCGTTCGGCTCGTTCGAGGCCTCCGACCAGCAGGCGATCGAGACAGCGCGTCGCTTCATCAAGGAAGCCGGCTGCGACGCCGTCAAGATCGAGGCCAACGGGGTCGCGGTGGAGCGCGCCCGCGCGCTCGTCAACGCCGGCATCCCGGTGATGGGCCACGTCGGCCTGACGCCGCAGACGGCGACCGCGCTCGGCGGCTACCGCGCGCAGGGCCGCACCGCGCAGCGCGCGCTCGACGTCGCCCGCGACGCGATCGCGCTGCAGGAGGCGGGCTGCTTCTCGATCGTCTTCGAGGCGATCCCGGCGCCGGTCGCGACGGTGCTGATGGAGCGGATGGAGGTGCCGATCATCGGCATCGGCGCCGGCGCGTCGACCGACGGCCAGGTGCTCGTCTTCCACGACCTGCTCGGGATCCGCGACGGCGTCGGCGCGCGCTTCGTGAAGCGCTACGCCGACATCCAGGACGAGATGGTCGCGGGCGTGCGCGCCTACGCAGAGGACGTGCGCACCCAGCGCTACCCCGAGGCCGACCACACCTACTCGATCGACCCGGTCGAGTTCGAGCGCTTCCGCTCCGAGCTGGGGTGAGCTGAGGCGCGGGTGCCTATGGGCACCCGCGCCGTTCACCGTTTCGTGACGCGCCCCGCCCGCGCGCCGACCATGCTGCGCGCCAGATGGAGGCACTCTGGTCGCTCTCCCGCCGCCGCTTCGCCGGCGCGCGGCCGTCGCTCGCGGGCGGCTCCTCGCTGCTGCTCGCGCTCGCCTGCGCGGGCGCGCTCGCAACGCTGTGGCTGGTGCTCGACCCGCGCACGGCCGACCTCGCCGCACAGGTCTACCGCACCCAGCTGTTCGGCCGCGAGGGCTTTGCGCTGTGGGACAACTCGTGGTTCGCCGGGCACCACCTGCCCGGCTACAGCCTCGTCTTCCCCGCGCTGGCGGCCGTCTTCGGCCCGCGACCGGTCGGCGTCGCGGCGGTGCTCGTCTCGTCGCTGCTGTTCGCGCACCTCGTGCGCCGCCACGGCGACCGCCACGTGCGGCTGGCGATCGTCTGGTTCGCCTGCGCCGCCGCCGGCGACCTCTTCATCGGGCGCCTGACGTTCTCGCTCGGCGTCACGTTCGCGCTCGGCTGCGTCGCGGCGCTGTCGCATCGGCGCAACGGCCTCGCGGTGGTGCTGGGCGTGGCGACGGCCGCCGCCAGCCCCGTCAGCGCGCTGCTGCTCGCGCTCGTGCTGCTGTCCGGCGCGCGCTGGATCGCGCCGCGCTGGCGGATCGCGGTGCTCGGCGCGCCGATCGCGCTGCCGCTGCTGCTGGCCGCGCTGTTCCCGGAGGGCGGGGCGCAGCCGTACGCGCTCGGCGGCGCGGCCGCCGCCGTCGGGATTGCGCTCGCGGTCCACGCCGGCCTGCGCAGGGACGCGGTCGCGCTGCGGATCGGGACGCTGCTGTACGCCGTCGCGGTGGTCGGCGCCTACGTCGTGCCGTCGCCGATGGGCAGCAACGTCGCGCGCCTGGGCGTGCTGCTGGCCGGCCCGATCCTCCTGATCGGCGGCCGCCCCGGCCGCTCGCGCGTGCTCGTGCTCGCGACCTGCGCCGCGATCCTCGTCTGGCAGGCATGGGCGCCCGTGACCGAGGTGCTGAAGGCCGACGAGACCAGCGCGACGAGCGCGGCCTACTTCCAGCCGCTGCTCGAGCAGCTGGAGGCGACGCCGCACGGGCGCGTCGAGGTGGTGCCGACGTCGACGCGCTGGGAGTCCGTCTACGTCGCCCCGCACGTCGCGCTCGCGCGCGGCTGGCAGACGCAGCTCGACACGCGCTACAACGCCCTCTTCTACAGCGACAGGCTGGACCCGGCGCGCTACGAGCGCTGGCTGTGGCGGCTCGGGATCACCCACGTCGCGCTGAGCGACGCGCCGAAGGAGCGCTGGGGCCGCGCCGAGGCGCTGCTGCTGCGGGACACGCCGTCCTTCCTGCGCGAGGTCTGGGATTCCGGCCGCTGGCGCCTGTTCGAGGTTCTCAGACCGCGCTCACTCGTCTCCGGCGGCACGCTCGTGCGGCTCGGCTCCGACAGCTTCACCGTCGCCGCCGACGGACCCGGATCGGTGCTGATCCGCGTCCGCTACACGCCGTTCTGGACGCCCCCGTTGGGTGCCTGCGTGACGAGATCCGCCGACGGCTTCACGCGGCTGCAGGTCCCTTCCGCCGGCCGCTACGAGGTGCGCGCGACGTGGAGCGTCGGCGCCGCGCTGCGCAGATCCGACGAGGGTTGCGCGGCTGGCGCGGACGCTGCGCCGGCCCCGCCGCCGCGCTGAGCGACCGCGCGTCCAGCGGCCCGAGCGCCGCTGAGCCGGTCCGCGGCATGCCACGCATGCGCGCCCGGCCGGCCCAGTCTCTACACTGCGCGCCTTCGTACACATTTCGTACACGGATCGTTCACAGTGCGCCTCTCACAGATCTTCTCCCCCCGGGACCGCGAGTACTTCGACCTGTTCGAAGAGGCGGGCCGCAACGCTCTGCATGCGGCCGACCTGCTCGACCAGATGCTGCGGAACTTTCCGGAGAGCGCCGGGCTCGCGCGCGACATCCTGATCTGCGAGCAGGAGGGCGACCGGATCACGCACGACATCATCCAGCGCCTCAACCACACGTTCGTGACGCCGATCGATCGCGAGGACATCCTCGAGCTGGCGTCGAGAATCGACGACGTCGTCGACTACACCGAGGAAGTGGCGGACTACCTCGGGCTGTACAAGATCGAGGCGCCGATGGAGCAGGCCCAGCGGCTCGCTCACATCCTCTTCCAGTCGACACGGCAGATCGTCGAGGCGATCCCGCGGATGCGCGACTTCAAGGACATCTCCCATTACACGGTCGAGGTCAACCGGCTGGAGAACGAGGGCGACCGTGTCGCGCGCGAGGCGATCGCCTCGCTGTTCGACAACGGCATCGACCCGATGGTCGTGATCCGCTGGAAGGACCTCTTCGAGCGGCTCGAGGACGCGATCGACGCCACCGAGCACGTCGCGAACGTGCTCGAGGGCATCGTCATCAAGAACTCCTGACCCGCAGTCCCCGATGGACCAGGACATCATCCTCTTCATCGTCGTCGCGACGGCGCTCGCGTTCGACTTCACAAACGGCTTCCACGACACCGCCAACGTCGTCGCGACGTCGATCTCGACGCGCGCGCTGAACCCGCGCGTGGCAGTCGGGCTCGCGGCGATACTGAACTTCGTCGGCGCGTTCCTGTCGCTGGAGGTCGCCTCGACGATCGCCAACAACATCGTCGACCAGGCGGAGGTGACGACGACGATCGTCTTCGCCGGCCTCGTCGGCGCAATCGTCTGGAACCTCGTGACGTGGTACTTCGGGCTGCCGTCCAGCAGCTCGCACGCGCTGATCGGCGGCGTCGTCGGCGCGATGTTCGTCGCCGTCGGCACGAGCGCGATCAACGGCGACGGGATCATCTCGAAGGTGCTCGTGCCCGCGCTGATCGCGCCGCTGCTCGCCTTCGGGGTCGCGGGGATCGCGATCATCTGCTGCTACCGGATCGTCGGAAAGCTCGCGCCAGGGCCCGTCAGCCGCGGCTTCCGCGTCGGGCAGATCTTCTCCGGCGGCCTGCTCGCGCTCGCGCACGGCACCAACGACGCGCAGAAGACGATGGGCATCATCACGCTCGCGCTGATCTCCAGCGGCCATCTCGGCAACGACGCGACCGTGCCGACCTGGGTCGTCGTCTCGGCCGCGACCGCGATCGCGCTCGGCACCTACCTCGGCG
Organism: Conexibacter sp. CPCC 206217; assembly: GCF_030646165.1. Lineage (GTDB taxonomy): Bacteria > Actinomycetota > Thermoleophilia > Solirubrobacterales > Solirubrobacteraceae > Conexibacter. The sequence goes on from NZ_JAUTDO010000003.1 coordinate 584,577, forward strand.
GCTGGCGGATCATCAAGACGATGGGCAGCCGCATCATCAAGATGGATCCGGCACAGGGCTTCGCCGCCCAGGGCGCCGGCTCGGCCGTGATCCTCGCGGCGACCCACTTCGGTTACCCGCTGTCGACGACGCACACGATCTCCGGCGCGGTGATGGGCGCGGGCGCCGCCAAGCGTCTGTCAGCGGTCCGCTGGGGCGTCGCGGGCAACATCCTCGTCGCGTGGGTGCTGACGCTGCCGGCGTCGGCGCTCGTCGGCGGCCTCGTCTACGCGATCACGAGCCTCTTCGGCAGCGGCGCCGCCGGCCCGATCGTCGTCGCGGCGGCCGGGGTGGCGCTCGTCGGCTTCATATTCGTGCGACGACTGCAGCGCGGCTCGGCGATCACGACGACCCCGGAGGGCAGCCGCGCATGAGCGCCTCGGCCGTCACCGACGCGCTCGGCCATGCCGCACCGCTCGCCGCCTCGATCGTCGACTGGGGCCAGCTGCTGGAGGTCGTCGAGGCCGGTCTGCTGGCCGGCGTCGGCATCAGCATCGCCTTCTCGCTCGTGATCCTCGGCGCGGTCCGCGCCGGGGAGGCGCAGAGACAGTCGCGCACGCTGACGATGGCCGGCTACGGCGCCGTCGCGCTGATCGGCCTCGCGATCTGCATCGGCGCCGTCGTGTTCGGCGTCAGCACGATGCTGGCGAAGTAGGTCGAGCGCCGCTCCAGCCCGCGGCGCCGCTCCAACCCGCGGCGCCGCGCTGCGCCGACGCACCACGTGGGGCCGCGCGCGCCCTCGCGCCGGGATCTGCCCGGCCACTCGCCGCTGTGGTTGGATCGATCGATGTCCGCCGCCGAGAAGCCGCCGCTGTTCAGCTCCACCGAGGTGCTCGACCCCGACGGATCGCGGATCTTCGAGCTGTCGACCCGCTGCGCACCGTCGATCGCCTTCCAGGTTGCCGCCGAGGGCCGGGCCTTCCTCGGGCGCCACGGGATCAGCACGACGGGTGAGCAGGCGCTGAAGACGCGCACGGCGCTGGAGCTGTTCTCGCGCGAACTGGAGGCGGGCTGACAGTCAGCGGGCCGGATACTCGATCCGCTTCAGCACTCTCGCCGGCGCGCCCGCGGCGATGCTGAAGGCGGGGATGTCGCTGGTGACGACGGAGTTGGCGCCGATCACGGCGCGCTCGCCGATCGTCACGCCGCTGGTGATCACGACGTTGGCGCCGCACCAGACGTTGTCGCCGATCCGCGTCGGGCCCTTCGTCGTGAAGCCCTGCCACGGGACCGGCTTGTCGGGGTCGTCGAAGCGATGGTTGCCGTCGGTCACGAAGCAGCCGTTGGCGAACATGCAGTGCTCGCCGATCTCGACCAGCTCCATCGCCGCGACCATCGCGCCCATGTTCAGGAACGACCCGGCGCCGATCCGGATCCGTGCTTTGTCGGGAGCGGTCAGCCAGACGCCGGGCTCGAACAACACGCCCGCACCCAGCTCGAGCCGTCCTTCTCGCAGCGCTTCGAGCACGTTGCCGTGCAGCGGCCAGCGCGCGAACGCATCCCGCCGCATCAGCTCCCAGTGGATCCGCCCACGGTTCCACGGCAGCTCGTTGCGCTGATACCAGCGCCACTTCTGCGCCCACAGGATCGCCTGCCGGCGCAGCTCAGCCACATCGCTCATCGCTGCACGCTATCGCGCCGCGCGGAGCGAGCCGCGCATGCGAGCGCGGCGACCACGCGCCGCGATACCGTCCCGCCGATGCGCTCCCGCACCCTCCTTGCACTGCTCCTGTCGCTGGTCGCCGCCGCGACGACCACGAACCTCGCGGAGGCGGGCGCAGCGGCTGGGCCGCCCGCCACCGCCTCCGCCGCGCCGGCCACCGCCGGCGCGCTCACCGTCGCCGCGTCGGCCACCGCCGGCAGCCGCACCCCCCTGGAGCGCGCCGTCGCCGGGATCCCGCAGTCCGGCATCCGCCTCGGCCGGCCCGATGCGCCGCTCGCGATGATCGTCTTCGCCGATCTCCAATGTCCGTTCTGCGCGCGCTTCGCGGCGACGACGCTGCCGCGAATCGTGCGCGACTGGGTCGCCAGCGGGAGGCTGCAGATCCGATACCGGATGCTTTCGGTCATCGGGACGGATTCGACGCGGGCCGCGCAGTTCGCCGTCGCGGCCGGCGACCAGGGGCTGTTGTGGCAGACGACCGCGCGGATGTTCGCGCGACAGCGCGGCGAGAACACCGGCTACGTGACCGACCGGTTCCTGCGCGCCGTCGGTGAGTCGGTCGACGGACTCGACGCCGAGGAGGCCATGGCGCGGCGGTCGAGCCGAGCCGTGATGGACTCGCTGGACTTCTCCCGGCGCCGCGCGCGGCAGCTGCATGTCGCGGGTGTCCCGATGCTGGCGATCCGCCGCACAGACGGACGCATGAAGCGCTTCGACGGCGACGTGCAGCGCTACGGCGCCGTCGCCGCCGCGCTGCGCGTGCTGCAGCGGCGCTGACCTCAGGCCGCCGCTCGCCGCTGCGCGCAGCAGCGGCGCGCTCGCTACGCCGCCGCGGCGACCTTGCGCGGGCGGCGTCTTCTCGGCGCCGCTCTTCTGACGACCGCGACCGGTCTGGCCGCGCCGAGTATCTCTCTGAGGAACTCGCCCGTGACCGAGCCCGGCGTCGCGACGATCTCCTCCGGGGTGCCGGCGCCGAGCAGCCTGCCGCCCTCGTCGCCGCCCTCCGGGCCCATGTCGATCAGCTGGTCAGCCGTCTTGATGACGTCGAGGTTGTGCTCGATCACGACGATCGAGTTGCCCTGGTCGACCAGCCGCTGCAGCACCTCCAGCAGCTTCTGGATGTCGGAGAAGTGCAGGCCGGTGGTCGGCTCGTCGAGGATGTAGAGCGTCTTGCCGGTCGCGACCTTCGCCAGCTCGGCCGCCAGCTTGACGCGCTGCGCCTCGCCGCCGGAGAGCGTCGTCGCCGGCTGCCCGAGCCGCATGTAGTCGAGCCCGACGTCGTGCAGCGTCTGGATCCGCCGACGGATCTTCGGGATGTGCTCGAAGAACTCGAGCGCCTCTTCGATCGGCATCTCCAGCACGTCCGCGATCGACTTGCCCTTGAAGCGGACCTCGAGCGTCTCGCGGTTGTAGCGCTTGCCGTGGCACTGCTCGCACGGGACGTAGACGTCCGGCAGGAAGTGCATCTCGATCTTGATCTGGCCGTCGCCCCTGCAGACCTCGCAGCGGCCGCCCTTGACGTTGAACGAGAAGCGCCCCGCTCTGTAGCCGCGCGCCCTCGACTCCTGCGTTCTGGAGAAGAGGTCGCGCACGAGGTCGAACAGGCCGATGTACGTCGCCGGGTTGGAACGCGGCGTGCGGCCGATCGGCGACTGGTCGACGGCGATGATCTTGTCGAGCTGGTCCAGCCCTGTGATGCGGCGGTGCGCGCCCGGCCGCTGCTTGGCGCGGTGCAGTCTGTTCGCGACGGCCTTGTAGAGGATGTCGTTGACGAGCGTCGACTTGCCCGAGCCCGAGACGCCCGTGACCGCGGCAAAGGTGCCGAGCGGCACTCTCACCGTGACGTCCTTGAGGTTGTTCTGCCGCGCGCCCTCGATCGTCACCCAGCCGCTCGGCTTGCGCCGCTGCGGCGGGATCTCGATCCGCCGCCTGCCGGACAGGAACTGACCGGTCGCCGACTCCGCCACCTGCTCGATCTCGGCTGCGGTCCCCTCTGCGACGACGTGACCGCCGTGCTCACCGGCCCCGGGCCCCATGTCGACGACGTGGTCCGCCGCGCGCATCGTGCCCTCGTCGTGCTCGACCACGAGCACGGTGTTGCCGAGGTCGCGCAGCCGCTCAAGCGTCCCTATCAGCTTCTCGTTGTCACGCTGGTGCAGGCCGATCGACGGCTCGTCGAGGATGTAGAGGACGCCGACCAGCGAGGAGCCGATCTGCGTCGCGAGCCGGATCCGCTGCGCCTCGCCGCCCGACAGCGTCGCCGCTGCGCGGTCCATCGACAGGTAGCCGACGCCGACGTTCTCCAGGAACGCCAGCCGCTCCTCGATCTCGCGCAGGATCAGCTTCGCGATCAGCCGCTGCTGCTCGCTCAGCTCCAGCGCCTTGATCCATGCGAGCGCGCGCCGCGCCGGCATGTGCGTGTACTCGTGGATCGCCGTCCCGCCGACCAGCACCGCGCGTGCCTCCGGTCGCAGCCGCGCGCCTCTGCAGTCGGGGCACGGCACGACCGACATGTACTCCTCGATTCTCTCCCGCGCCCACTCGGAGTCGGTCTCGCGGTAGCGCCGCTCGAGGTTCGGCACGATCCCCTCGAAGCTCGTCGTGTACGAGCGCCTGCGGCCGAAGCGGTTCTTGTACTGGATGTGGACCTGCTCGCCGTTGGTGCCGTAGAGGAAGAAGTCCTGCGCCTCCTCCCCCAGCTCCGCCCACGGCGTGTCGAGGTCGACGTGGTAGCGCTCCGATATCGACTGCGTCAGCTGCTCGTAGTAGTTCGACGCGCTCGCCGACCACGGCGCGATCGCGCCCTCGCCGATCGACAGCGACGGATCCGGCACGACCAGCTCGGGGTCGATCTCCATCTGCGAGCCGAGCCCGGTGCAGCGCGGGCAGGCGCCGTGCGGGGCGTTGAACGAGAACAGCCGCGGCTCCAGCTCCGGGAACGAGATCCCGCACTCGAGGCAGGCGAACTTCTCCGAGAACGTGCGCACCTCGCCGTCGTCGACGAGCTCGACCTCGACGATCCCGTCCGCCAGCCGCACCGCCGTCTCGATCGAGTCGGCCAGGCGCTTGCGCAGCTCCGACTTCATCACGAGCCGGTCGATCACGATCGAGATGTCGTGTCTGTACTTCTTGTCGAGTCTGATCTCCTCGTCGAGCCGTCTCAGCTCGCCGTCGATCTTCGCGCGCGTGAAGCCCTCCGCGCGCAGCTCCTCCAGCTGTCTGCCGTACTCGCCCTTGCGGCCGCGCACGATCGGCGCCATCACCATGAAGCGCGTGCCCTCGCGCAGCGCCATCACCTGGTCGATGATCTGCTCCGCCGACTGGCCGGCGATCGCTCTGCCGCATCTGGGGCAGTGCGGCTGGCCGACGCGCGCCCACAGCAGCCGCAGGTAGTCGTAGATCTCGGTGACCGTGCCGACCGTGGAGCGCGGGTTGCGCGAGGTCGTCTTCTGGTCGATCGAGATCGCCGGCGAGAGGCCCTCGATCGAGTCCACGTCGGGCTTGTCCATCTGCCCGAGGAACTGGCGCGCGTAGGCGGACAGCGACTCGACGTAGCGGCGCTGGCCCTCGGCGTAGATCGTGTCGAACGCGAGGCTCGACTTGCCCGATCCGGACAGGCCGGTGATCACCGTCAGCGCGTTGCGCGGCAGCGTGACGGTGATGTCCTTGAGGTTGTGCTCGCGAGCACCTGCGACGACGAGCTGATCGGATGGCGGCATCGCGGATCACTATAGAAGGGCGAACGGACGTTCGCGTCGGCGCCAGTTCGCTCCTTCCGGGGATCCCACCCGATCGTGGCGCGCGCGCCGCATTCCGGCATCATGTCGCCCGTGCCGCAGGCGCAACTCGTCGGTCGCGAACGCGCAGCGCGCGCGAGATCGGAACTGACGCCCACGCTCGCGCCCTCCCCTAGGCTGGCGGCCATGCAGAGACTCGCCGATGGCGTCTATCAGCTGTCCGGTTTTCCCCGCAACGCGATCAACGTCTACGTGCTGGAGGACGTGCTGCTCGACGCGGGTGCTGCGTTCGATCGCAAGCGGATCCTCGAGCAGGTCGGCGGCGCGGGGATTCGAGCGCACGCCCTGACCCACGCGCACCTCGACCACTACGGTGCAAGCCACGCCGTCTGCACCGAGCTGGGGATCCCGCTCTGGTGCGGCACCGAGGACGTCGCGGCGGTCGAGGCCGGCAAGATGGTCGGCGGCCCCCGCAACGGCATGGTCCCGGGCCCGAAGGCCCATCCCGTCGCCAGAGCGCTGCGCGAGGGCGACGAGGTGGCGGGCTTCACGGTCCTCGACACCCCGGGCCACTCCCCCGGCCACGTCTCCTACTGGCGCGAGTCCGACCGCGTGCTCGTCTGCGGCGACGTGATGTGGGGCTGGAACACGCTCCTGATGCGCGGCGACCCCCGCGAACCGCTCCCGCTCTTCAGCACCGACCCCGCCCAGAACCGCGATTGCGCCCGTCGTCTCGCGACACTCGAACCGTCGCTGGTGCTGTTCGGGCACGGGCCGCCGATGCGGGATCCGGGGCGGTTTGCGGCGGCGGTGGCGAAGCTGCCGCGCAGCTAGCTTCATCGCACAGTGGGCCGGCCTGACCGCGGCGGCCGCGCGCTCACCTCTAGGGCGGGGATCACCTCGGTCTGCGGTCGCGTCCCCTCATATTCCGTCCACCATCGCTTTCACGCCCGACGACCTGGGTAACGTGAACGCATGCTTGGACACGAGCGCCGCGAGAACGTCAGCTTCGCCTCATCGGGTGACCGCTGCGCCGCGTGGCTGTATCGGCCCGATCCGGCCGCGGTGGCCGCAGACGATCCGCGAGGCGTGCCGTGCATCGTGTTGGCCGGCGGGTTCGCCGGCGTCCGCGAGATGCGGCTCGACGCGTTCGCGGAGCGGTTCGCGTCGGCGGGCTTCGTCGCGCTGCTGTTCGACTACCGGCATTTCGGCGCCAGCGAGGGCGAGCCGCGGCAGCTGCTGTCGATCCCGCGGCAACTGGAGGACTGGAGTGCCGCGATCGCCTGTGCACGCACGCTCGACGGCGTCGACCCGGACCGGATCGCGCTGTGGGGCACGTCGTTCTCCGGCGGCCACGTCGTCACGACGGCGGCCCGCGACCACCGGCTCGCCGCCGCGGTCGCGCAGGCGCCGTTCACCGACGGGCTGCGCCAGGCGCTCGCGCAGCCGATCCCGTCAGCGCTGCGCCTGACCGTCGAGGCGTTGCGCGACGAGCTGGGCGCACTGCGCGGGGCGGCGCCGCGGACGATCCCCGTCACGGGGCCGCCGGGGTCGCTGGCCGCGATGACCTCGCCCGAGTCGGCGATCGGCCACCAAGCGATACTCCCGGTCGACTCGACCTGGCGCAACGAGGTCGCGGCGCGCATCTGCATCCGCCTCACGGCCTATCGGCCGATCCGCCACGCGCCCGATGTCGCATGCCCACTGCTGGTAGCGGTCTGCGACGAAGACGACGTAGTGCCCACTGGCTCGGCGATCAAGCTCGCGAGAGCGGCCAAGCACTGCGAACTGGTCCGCTACGCCGGCGCCGGCCATTTCGACATCTATCTCGGCGAGACGTTCGAGCGCGCCGTCGCCGACCAGATCGCCTTCTTCACCGAGCACCTGCTGGCCGCGCCGACTCCGCTGCCGGAGCCGGCGCTGACGTAAAGCAGCTGCTCAGCCGCCGACGCTGGCGTAGACCTCCTCGAGCAGCCCGGCGCGGTCGGCGAGCTGGAAGTGCTCGGCGAGATAGCTGTCGGTCTCTTCGCGCGGAGTGCCGCTGAGCGCCATGTCGAGCGCGACGAGACGGGCGCTCTCCTCGCCGTCGGGGCCGGCCGGGGCGGGCGTGGGCGCGGCGGCTGCGGGCGCGACGCGCGGCGCGGCAGCTGCAGCCGGCTGCGGCGCCGCTGGAGCTGCCGGCGCGGCAGCCGCGGGACCATCCGGGTCCGGGACGAGCGCGTCGGGATCTGCGGGCACGCTGCCGTTGCGACGCGGCTGGTCGGGATCCTCGACCGCGATCGGCGCGGGCGACGACGACAGCGTCGGGCGAGACGGCGGCTCGACCGCGTCAGGCGCCTCCGGCTCGAAGCGCGGCCGGCCGGCGACACTCGCCAGCTCGCCGAGGTTGCCCTCCAGCAACTGCAGGTCGGCGTAGACGCGGTTGCCGCCGGTGCGCAGCGTCTCGAGCAGTGTGTTCAGCTCGCCCTGCATCGCATCGACTCGCTGCAGCAGCGCCGAGGTCGCCTCGGCGACTCTGCCGACGTAGGCGTGAGCGGTCTGGTTGGCCTCGTCGCGGGTGCGCTTGGCCTCGGCGCTGGCGTCATCGCGAATCTCACGCGCCTCGTCGTCGGCCTGACGGGTGATCTCGTCGGCGCTCGCCTCGGCCGCAGCGATGACCGCGCGGACCTGCTCGCTGGCCGTCGTGGCGACCGTCTCGGTCCGCTGCCGAGCGGAGCGCTTGAGCCCGTCGACCTCGTCGGCGACATCACGCAGATGCGTGTCGACGGCGTCGGGGTCGTAGCCGCGACGACCGATCGGGAAGTCCTTCTTTTCGATGCTTTGGCGGTCGAGGGCCACGCGGGCGTACCTCCGTCGGGGATGGGAAACGGCTGCGCCCAAGGGTATCGAGCGTGGGAGCCGGCGAGCCGGTTCGCTGGACGGAGTGATGGCGCGTCGGCGGGATGTCCAGGTGGCTGTGGAGGATGCGTCGCGCCGGCAGCGCAATCCGTCATGCTCAGCAGTTGGCGGATCGTCGCGATGTGGAGGTACCGAGCCTCATGGCAACCGCACCGCCGCGCCCTCCCGCACGACCAGCCCGTCCCGCTCCAGGCCCGCCAGCGCCCGCTCGACCCGATCCTCACCGATCCCGGTCGGCAGTTCCTCGTCCGCCGCCAACGCGGCGACGATCCGGCCGCGCACGAAGCGGTCTGTCTCCTCGAAGCGCGGAGCCGGGCGGGAGTGTCTGGGCGACGACGACGGCGCCACCGGGAGCGGAAGACCGCGTGAGCGGCAGGTCGCCACTGGGCAGTCGTCGCAGGACGGCGAGCGGGCCGTGCAGATCGTCGCCCCGAGTTCCATCATCGCCTGGTTCCAGTCGGCGGCACGGCCCGCCGGGAGCAAGGCGGCGGCACGAGCGAAGAGCGGGGCCGTGGTGCGGTGCTCGCGATCGACACGCTCGATGACGCGCCTGACGTTCGTGTCGACGGCCGCGACGTGCTCGCCGAAGGCGAACGACGCGACGGCGGCGGCGGTGTAGGGACCGATGCCGGGCAGCGCGCGCAGGCCCTCGGCGTCAGCCGGCCATCCATCGCGCGCGACCGCGCGGGCGCAGGCTTGGAGGGCGAGCGCGCGGCGGTTGTAGCCGAGACCGCTCCAGAGGCGCAGGACATCAGCTGTCGGGGCGTCGCCGAGCGCCAGTTCGTCGGGGAACCGCTCCAGGAAGGCCTCGTAGTACGGCACGACACGGGCGACCTGGGTCTGTTGGAGCATCACCTCGGAGACGAGGATGCGGTACGGGTCTCTCGTCCGCCGCCACGGCAGGTCGCGGCGGACGGCCGCGTACCAGGAGAGGACTGCGTCATGGTCGACCGGCACGGCGGGACCGTAGCGATTCGGGCGGCGGCGCTGCGTGTGCGGCAGAAGCGCCAGTGCTCGGGCGCCACGCGGCGCTGGCCGGCCATCGCCGACCGGCGCACCGGCGCCCTAGACCGTCGGCGTCTTCGTCGCCGTCCGCTGCTCCGCCAATGCGATGTCGAAGTCGCGGCGCAGGGACTTGATCTCGTCGCGCAGGTTGGCGGCGTACTCGAAGCGGAGTTCTTCGGCGGCCTGGAGCATCTCTTCTTCGAGTTCGATGATCGCCTTTTCCAGCTCGGCCGGGTTCATCTGTCTGCCGCTGTCGATCTTCAGGCGACGTCTGCGGCCCTTGGGGACCTTCGACTCGGCCTGCAGGAACTCGGCGATGTCGGAGATGCCCTTGACGATCGACTCCGGGTTGATGCCGTGGTCCTCGTTGTACTTCAGCTGGATCGCGCGGCGGCGCTCGGTCTCCTCCAGGGCGATCGTCATCGCTCTGGTCTCCTTGTCGGCGTACATCACGACCTTGCCGCCGATGTTGCGGGCCGCGCGGCCGATCGTCTGGATCAGCGAGGTCGCTCCGCGCAGGAAGCCCTCCTTGTCCGCGTCGAGGATCGCGACGAGCGAGACCTCCGGCAGGTCGAGGCCCTCGCGCAGGAGGTTGACGCCGACGAGCACGTCATATTCGCCCAGGCGCAGCTCGCGGATGATCTGGATCCGCTCGATCGTGTCGACCTCCGAGTGGAGGTAGCGGACCTTGAAGCCGTTCTCCAGCAGGTAGCCGGTGAGGTCCTCCGACATTCTCTTCGTCAACGTCGTCACGAGCGTGCGCTCGTCTCTGTCGACGCGCAGCTTGATCTCGTTCATCAGATCGTCGATCTGGTTTCTCGTCGCGCGGACGTCTATCTCCGGGTCGATGATCCCCGTCGGGCGGACGATCTGCTCGACGATCCGCGGCGAGTGCGTGCGCTCGTACTCGCCCGGCGTCGCGGAGACGAACACCAGCTGCGGCACGATCGAGAGGAACTCCTCGAATCTCTGCGGGCGGTTGCCGAGCGCGCTCGGCAGACGAAAGCCGTAGTCGATCAGCGTCTGCTTGCGCGAGCGGTCGCCCTCGTACATGCCGCCGATCTGCGGCACGGTCTGGTGCGACTCGTCGATGAAGCAGACGAAGTCGTCGGGGAAGAAGTCGATCAGGCAGTACGGTCGCTCGCCCGGTCTGCGGCCGTCCATTATCTGCGAGTAGTTCTCGATGCCGGAGCAGAAGCCCATCTCGCGCAGCATCTCCATGTCGTACTGCGTGCGCTGGCGCAGGCGGTGCGACTCCAGCAGCTTGCCCTCTCTCTCCAACTGGGCGCAGCGCTCGTTCAGCTCGCGGCCGATCTCCGTCACCGCGTCGCCGATCTCGTCCTCGTCGACGTTGTAATGCGACGCCGGCCAAACCGCGGCGAACTCCATGTCCTCCTGGATCAGCTCGCCGGTGAGCGGATCGAAGTTCTGGACCTCCTCGATCTCGTCGCCGAAGAGAGTCGCGCGGTAGGCCGTCTCCGCGTAGGCCGGGAAGACCTCGAGCGTCTCCCCCCGCACGCGGAACGTGCCGCGCGAGAGGACGGTGTCGTTGCGGGTGTACTGGATCGAGACGAGCTTGCGCAGCACCTCGTCGCGGTCGACCATGCCGCCTCTTCTGAGGATCAGCATGTTGCGGTCGTACTTCTCCGGCGAGCCGAGGCCGTAGATGCTCGACACGCTCGCCACCACGATCACGTCTCTGCGCGCGAACAGCGAGGCGGTCGCCGAGTGGCGCAGGCGCTCGATCTCGGCGTTGATCGCCGAGTCCTTCTCGATATAGAGGTCGCGGCTGGGGACGTACGCCTCGGGCTGGTAGTAGTCGTAGTACGAGACGAAGTACTCGACGGCGTTGTCCGGGAAGTAGGTGCGGAACTCGTTGCAGAGCTGCGCGGCGAGCGTCTTGTTGTGCGCCATGATCAGCGCGGGGCGCTGGACGGCCTCGATCGTCGAGGCCATCGTCATCGTCTTGCCGGTGCCGGTGGCGCCGAGCAGCGTCAGATAGCGCTCGCCGGCCTCGATCCCGTCGGCCAGCGAGGCGATCGCCTTCGGCTGGTCGGCAGCCGGCGCATAGGTGGAGTCGAGGCGGAAGGGCGGCATCGGGAATCGACGATAGCGTGTGCCGCGGACGAACACACGTTCGCGCACGGACCGCCTCGGGACCGCGAAGTGCGCACGCGGCCCGCTCCCCAGCGCCCGCCCTAGCGAATCCCCAGCTCCGCCCCGTACGTTCTCGCGTACTCGCGTCTTGCCGTGCGCACGCGATCGACGTACTCGCGCGTCTCGGCGAACGGGATGTCGGCCTCGCTGAAGGTGTCGCCGCGCGCCTGCGCCTCCGCGATCCACTGGTTGACGTTGCCCATGCCGCCGTTGTAGGCCGCCAGGGCACGCACCTCGTCACCGTCGTAGTGGTCCAGCAGATAGCGCAGATACCAGCTGCCGTAGGCGATGTTGACTCTCGGCGTCGAGAGGTCCTCGATCGTGAAGGCGGTCCCGCCGGATCTCTGCGCGATGAACTGCGCCGTGTCGGGCATCAGCTGCATCAGGCCGAGCGCGCCCGCCGACGACGTCTGGTCGACGAACTTCGACTCCGCGTAGATGACGCCGGCGATCAGCGCCGGACTGAGGTCCTTCTCCTGCGCCTGCTGGCGGATCTCTGCCTCGTGCGCGATCGGCAGGCCCGAGATGTCTCTGACGGCGCTTCTGAAGAGCGGTGCCAGCAGCGCGATCCCGAGGATCAGCGCGCCCAGCGCGGCCACGAACAGGAACGCGCGACGACGGCGCGCGGCAGCGCGCCTGGCGGCGCGGCGGCGCGCCACGGTGGCCTGAGCGGCGGACGAGCTCATCGACTCAGCTTTGCAAGGACTGCCGACAGCTCCGCTTCGAGTTGCTCGACAGACCCGTCGTTGACGACGACGAAGGTCGCGCGGGCCGCCTTCTGCTCCTGCGTCAGCTGGCGCGAGGTCCGCTGCGCGACGGCGGCATGACCACGCGCGCCCGCGCGCTCGGCGCGCACGCGCTCGGGCGCGACGATCACGAGCGTCGCGTCGAAGGCGGCGTCCATGTTCGCCTCGAACAGCAGCGGCACCTCGTTGACGGCGGCGGGCGGCGGCGGATCCTGCGCCAGCACCTGCTCGCGCCACTCCTGCACCCGTGCGCCGACGCGGGGCCACAGCATCGACTCCAGCCATGCGCGTTCGTCCGGCGAGGAGAACGCGTGCGTCGCGACGGCGGCGCGATCCACCACGCCGCCGGGCGCGACCGCCTCGCCCCAGCGCGCGACGACCAGGTCGCGCACCTCGGGCGAGGCATACAGCTCGTGCACGACTTCGTCAGACGAGATCGTCGCCGCGCCGAGGCGCCGAAGCGCCGCGAGCGCGGTGGACTTCCCGGCGGCGATGCCGCCGGTCAGTCCAACGAATGGGACGTGCGCGTGTGCGATCGGTCCGTTACGCCTGCTGCGGCGCGTCGGCCTCGGCGACCGGCGCGTCCTCGGACTCGGCGGCGGCGTCAGCCTCCGCCTCGGCCGGAGCGGCGACCTCGACCTCGGGATCCTCGGCAGCCGCGGGCGCCTCCTCGGCGACGGCGGCCTCCACGGCGACGGCCTCGGCGGCCTCCACCTCGGCGACGACCTCGGGCGCGTCAGGCGCCTCGACAGCGGCGGCCTCTGCGACCGGCGCGTCCTCGGCCAAGACCGCAGCCTCGCCCTCGGCGACCGGCGCATCGTCGGCCGGAGCCTCTTCGCCCTCGGCCGGCGCGGCGACGGCGCCCTCCGGGTAGACGTCCTCCGACAGGCCCAGCTGCGGCACGTCGTCGTACTCGCCCGGCTCGCCGGCGGGGATCTCCTCGCCGTCGCCGTCGAGACGGCGGACCGGCAGGATCTGGCCCTCGACCCGCTTGATCGAGAGCGAGAGCCGGCGGCGCTCGGAGTCGATCTCGAGGATCTTGACCTTCACCTCGTCGTTGGGCTGGATGATCTCGCGCGGGTTCTCGACGTGGTGCTGCGCCAGCTCCGAGATGTGCACGAGGCCCTCGACGCCGTCGAGGATCTCGACGAACGCGCCGAACGTGACGACCTTCGTGACTCTGCCTTCGAGCTCGTCACCGACGTTGTAGGTGTCGACGACACGCTGCCACGGATCCTCCTGGGTCTGCTTGAGACCGAGGGAGATGCGCTGACGGTCGCGGTCGATGTCGAGCACCTTGACGCTGACGGTGTCGCCGATCGAGAGGATCTCGCTGGGGTGGTTCACATGCGACCACGACAGCTCCGAGATGTGAATCAGGCCGTCGATGCCGTCGAGGTCGACGAACGCGCCGAAGTCGACGATGTTCGAGATCGTGCCCTCGACGATCATGCCCGGCTGCAAGCGATCCAGGATCCGCTCGCGATCCTCTCTGCGCTGCTCCTCGAGCACCGCGCGACGGGAGAGGACGACGTTATTCCTCGAGCGGTTGAGCTCGATCACTCTGCACTCGATCGTCTGGCCGAGGTACTCGTCCAGGTGCGGCACGCGGCGGATGTCGACGAGCGAGGCGGGCAGGAAGCCGCGCACCCCGAGGTCGATGATGAGTCCGCCCTTGACGACCTCGATCACGGTTCCGTCGACCGGCTCGCCGGACTCGGCGGCGGCCTCGATGCGGCGCCAGGCCTTCTCGAAGCGGGCACGCTTCTTCGACAGGATCAGGCGGCCGTCCTGATCCTCCTTCGTGAGGACGAGTGCGTCGACCTCCTCGCCCATCTCGACTTCGTCCTTCGGGTCGACCGACTTGCGGATCGACAGCTCGTTGGACGGGATGACGCCCTCGGACTTGTAGCCGATGTCGACAAGGACCTCATCCTTGTCGATCCGGACGACGTGACCGGTGACAACGTCACCCTCCTCGAAGGGAGTGAGCGTCGCGTCGTAGTTCGGGACGATCTGGCCATCGATCATCAGCAGAAGGCCATCGGAGCCCTCCACGATCGTGGCGGTGGGCTGGACGTCGATAGTGGACATAGGGGAACCGGTAGGGAACGGGAGTACTGCAAGAAGCAGAGCCGATAAAGGGTACCTGAGTCCCGCCACCGCCGGAGGTCCGCATACGACCGTTGCCGACGCACGTTTCAGGGGCAGACCGGGTCGCCGCGCGCTCGCCGTAGAATCAGCCCCTATGCCGAAGCGTGCAACGAAGCGCGGTGCGGAGCGCACCCCCCTCTCCCGCGATGCCGACGTCCTCATCTGCGGGGCCAGCTTCGCGGGGCTCGCGATCGCCCGTGAGCTCGCGGGCGCGGGCGCGCGGGTTCTGATGATCGACCGCTACGAGGTCGGCGAGCGGCAGACGTCCGCGTGCGCCGCGCCGACGGACTGGCTGATCAACCTCGGCCTGATCGGCGCGCACCGGCAGACGTTCGACGAACTGGTGATCCACACGCCGCACACGAGCGTGCGCTATGCGCTGCCGTGGTCGTTCTCGACGTTCGACTACCCCGAGCTGTGCGCGCTGCTGCAGGAGCAGGGCGACGCCGACTTCGAGATCGCGAAGGTCGACGGGCGCACCGGCGACACCGTCCACACCGACCGCGGCGACCTGACCGCGCCGCTGATCGTCGACGCGCTCGGGTGGCGCCGGATCCTCGGCAGCGGGGCGAACATCCAGCCGCCCGAGGCGCTCCTGTCGCGCGGCCTGGAGGTCCATCCCAGAGGCGCCAGAGACGACCTCGAGATCTGGATCGACCGCTCCTACGTGCCAGCCGGCTACGGCTGGAGCTTCCCGGCCGACGACGAGGTGCGGATCGGCGTCGGCTCGTTCGACCCGCGCTTCCACGTCAAGGAGCCGACCGTCCGGCTGACCGCCGACCTCGCGCAGACGCCCGACGGCTTCCAGGGCAACTGGATCCCGCACGCGCTGCGCCCGGCGACCGACGACGGCGTCTTCATGGTCGGCGACTCGGCCGGCCACTGCCTGCCGCTGACCGCCGAGGGGATCCGCACCGCGTTGTACTTCGGGCTCGCATGCGGGCGCGAACTGCGCGCGGTCGTCGAGGGCACGCAGTCGCGCGAGGCGGCGCTCGGCCGCTACCACGCCTTCAGCGCCGGTCACAGATTCGCGTTCGACTCGATGCTGAAGGTGCAGAGACTCGTGCCGCGCGTGCACCCGCGCGCGCTGGCGCCGGCGCTGCGGGCGATGGGCTCCAAGCGCTTCGTCGACTGGTCGTTCGGCCACTACCTGAGGATCGCCCACCCCTCGTACGCGCTCGGCGGCCCGCACGGGTCGCGCTTCGCTTCGAGCGGCGGAGCATCGGCGTCAGACGCTGCGGCAGCTCCGGTCGGCGCGGCGTAGCGCGCGCTTCAGAACCCGCGTCGCTCCCGCCGACGACTGCTGAGAGATGTTGCAGAGACGTGCGCGGGCGTCTGTTAATTGATGCGTCGTTCGCTAGTTGCGCGGCGCGCCGAGTTCGCGCCAGCGGGTGGTGCGGGCTGCCAGGCGGGTGGCGTTGAGCCGGGCGAGACGGGGGTCGTCCGGCTCGGCGAGGCGGTTGGCGCCTGGCTCAGCGAGTCCGGTGGCGCCGGGGTCAGCGAGCAGCGCCGTCAACGCTTGCTCCAACGCCGCACGCACGCGGGCGAGGAACGCGTCGGGGTCCTCGTGCGCCGGGGTCGGCTCGGGGACGATCGTGTCGACGATGCCGTCCTGCAGCAGCTGCCACGAGGATCCGCCCTGGGTCGCGGCCAGTTCGGGCGCGTGATCGAGGTCGCGGTAGAGGATCGCGCTGGCGCCCTCGGGAGCGATCACCCCGAGCGAGGCGTTCTCGGCGCAGATGACGCGGTCGGCGTGCAGGAACGCGAGCGCGCCGCCGCTGCCGCCTTCACCCAGCAGGAGCGCGAGTGTCGGGACGGGTAGCGACCCCAGCTCTGCGAGGCAGCCGGCGATCTCCCCAGCCAGGCCGCCCCGCTCGGCGGCCTCGCTCAGCAGCGCCCCCGGCGTGTCGACGATCGTCACGACCGGCAGACTCAGTTCGGCCGCGAGCGCGAACGCCCGCCGGGCCTTGCGGTAGCCCGCCGGGCCGAGCGCGGGCGGCGCCCCGTCGGCCGCGCGCCGCTGCGCGACGACGACGACCGGCCTCCCGCACAGCCGGGCGAGCGCCGCGAGGCAGCCCGGATCGTCCGACTGCCCCGTGCGGTCCCCGCGCAGCTCGGTCACGTCCCGCGCCATCGCGTCGAGCACCGCCTGCGCACCGGGCCGCCGGCGATCGCGTGCGCGCAGCAGGGCGGCCCAAGCGTCGCGGTGGGTCGGGGCGCAATGGCTTGGCGGGCCGCACTCGGGCCCCGCGGCGGCCGCCGCTCCCGGCCCCGCCACCGCCAGCACCCGCGCCACCCGTTCGCGCAGCTCCCCCGGCTCCACCACATCGTCGAGCAGGCCGCCCGCGAGCAGCGTCTCAGCGCGCTGGACCCCGTCTGGAAGGGGCTCGCCGGTCAGCAGTTCGACCACGCGCGGGCCGGCGAAGCCGAGCAGGGCGCCGGAGAGCGCGAAGGTGACGCTGGCGAGCGATCCCCAGGACGCGAGCACGCCGCCGGTGGTCGGATCGTTCAGGCAGACGATGTACGGCAGGCCGGCGGCTCGCAGGCGCGTCGCCGCGGTCGCGAGCTTCGCCATCTGCACGAGCGCGAGCGTTCCCTCCTGCATGCGGGAGCCACCAGACGCCGGCAGCGCGATCAGCGGCAGCCGCCGCTCCCGCGCCCGCTCGAACGCCCGCGCGACGCGCTCGCCGGTCGCGACGCCGATCGAGCCGCCGAGGAAGCCGAACTCGCCCGCCACCAGCGCAATCGGGCGACCCGACACCATCGCCGCGCCCGTCAGGACCGACTCCCCCAGCCCTGTTCTCACGCGCGCGTCCGCGAGCCGCCCGGCGTACGGTCGCACGTCCGCGAAACCCAGCGGATCGGTCGAGACGACGTCTTCGTCCCACGCGGCGAAGCTGTCCGGATCCGCGACGAGCGCGATGCGGTCGCGCGCGGTCGCGGGAATCCGGTCGGTCAGCGGCGGCGCCATCGCCGGATCGTAGAGCGCACGCGCGCCCGCCTGCGTCACCAAGATGACCCCGCACGTTTCAACATCAATTACCAACGATTGCTTCCAATTGCCAATACCGCCACGGAATCGACACGTGGCCCAATCCCGCTCCGATCATCTCGGCCGCCGGGCCAACCACCGGTGACCGCAGCCGAGCCAGACTTCCCGGCCGGGCGCCCAGCGCGCCCGGCGGCTTCGCCCGAGCCCCCGGTCGGAGCCTCCCTCGCATAGGAGACCCCTTGGAGTCCTCGCAGTTCAGACGCCACCGCTGGCGTCATCGCTCCGGCGCGCGCGTGGCCGCGTTGGCCGCCCTCGGCGCGCTCGGCGCCGGCGCGCTCGCAACCGCGCCCGCCGAGGCGCTCAACTACGTCACCGGCGACAACGGCGACACCTGGCAGGTCCAGGACGCCGCGATTCCCGGCGTCGACACCGGCAGCGTCCGCACCACCACCGACGGAGGCCTGCAGGGCTTCGGCGGCCTGCGCGTGCGCATCTCCGGCCTCACGACGCCTCGTCTGAACGGCGCGCTGATGCGTGGCTTCGGGCTGCGCTACGACGGCCAGAGCCGCTTCAAGACGACGACCGACGTCGACATGGGCGGCGTCAGCGTCAGCCGCTCGATCCGCATCTCCAGAGCCGGCGGCTGGGGCCGCTGGCTCGACACGTTCACAAACACGAGCAAGACGACCGCGACCGTCGAGACGGCCTTCGGCGGGCAGCTCGGCTACAACACCGGCAGCAACCAGAGCCAGCTGCTGGACAGCTCCAGCGGCGACAGAGCGATCACGCCCGCTGACTCCTGGGCCGAGGTCGGCAGCCCGACGACGGACGCAGGGAACCCGAGCTTCAACGGCCCCAGCGCCGTCGTGATCGGCTCCCCGACGCCGTTCTCGGGCGGCCTGCTGAAGACCGGCAACTTCCTGCGCGACCCGTTCGACAACCCACTGGAGACGAGCGGCGACGAGGCCAACCACTACGGCTACGTCAACAAGTTCACGCTCGCGCCCGGGCAGACGAAGTCGCTCGCGCACTTCGTCGCGATCGGGCTGTCGGAGACGAGAGCGGCGCCGAACGGCGGCGCCAGACCGGCCGCCGGCTCGCAGGTGGCGGCCGTCAAGGCGACGGCCCAGACGCTCGCGGCGAGACCGGTCCTCGACGACCTCTCAGACGCCCAGATCTGCTCGCTCGTCAACTGGGACGTCGCCAACCTGACGGTCGCCGGCTTCACGCAGAGCAGCTGCGCGACCGCCGCGAGAATCGAGCCGACGGCGCACACCGATCCGCCGCCGACGCCGGTCACCAGCTCTCCCTACGACGTGACCGACAAGACGATCACGCAGATGCAGGCCGACATGGCGGCCGGCAGAGCGACCTCGCAGGAGATCACGCGCGCATACCTCGACCGGATCGCCGCCTACGACGTCGGCCAGAAGGGCTTCCACGCCTTCATCACGGTCGCCTCCGACGCGATGGCGCAGGCCCGCCAGGCCGACGCCGAGCGCGCGCTCGGCAGAAGCGGCGAGCTGCTCGGGATCCCGATGGCGATCAAGGACCTCTACGACACGAAGGACATGCCGACGACCGGCGGCAGCCTCGTCTTCGACGGCTTCCGCCCGCAGCGTGACGCCTTCCAGGTCGCGCAGCTGCGCAACGCCGGGGCCGTCATCCTCGGCAAGGCCAACCTCGCCGAGTACGCCAACGACGGCTACTTCAGCCCGAGCGCGTACGGCCAGGTGTGGAACGCGTTCGACCCGTCGAAGTCGTCGATCGGCTCCAGCGGCGGCTCGGCCGTCGCGGTCGCGACGAGCATGGCGGGCGCGGCGCTCGGCACGCAGACCGGCGACTCGCTGTGGGGCCCGTCGAGCGCCGCGAGCCTCTTCTCGCTGCGCGGCACCGACGGGATGGAGTCGACCGACGGCGTGATGCCGCTGACGTGGGCGCAGGACTACGGCGGCATCATCGCCCGCTCCGCACCCGACCTCGCGGCGCTGCTGAACACCGAGGCGGTCCCGAACCCGGCCGATCCGCTGACGTTCCAGGCCGACGGACACCGCCCGGCCGACTGGGACGCCTACCTCGACGCCGACGCGCTGAGAGGCAAGACGATCGGCTACTACCCGGACGCGTTCAGCGACCCGTTCGGCACGACCGGCACGAGAGACGCGATGTTCGCGGAGTTCAGATACTTCGAGGCCGCGGGCGCAAGAGTCGTCGCGATCCAGCCGCCGCCGGCCGCGCCGCCGTCGACCTCCGGCGACAAGGGCTACGAGGGCTGGCTCAGATGGATCGAGATCCACCCCGAGTCGCCGTACCAGGACCCGGGCGAGATCCTCAACAACCAGAGACGGCTGCCCGAGTTCCGTGCAGCGAGCACGACCTACAGCGGCACCGGTCCGATGACGGAGACCGAGCAGGCCGCCTTCCTCGCCTACCGCCAGGCGTACCGCGCCTCGCTGTCGGCGTGGATGGACGCGCAGCGCGTCGACGCCGTCGTCTTCCCCGGCCAGCTCAGCGACATACACCTCAACGACAGCATCCAGCCGAGCTTCGGCCGGCTGGACCCGCACGCCTCGGCGGCGGGGGTGCCGAACATGATCTTCCCGGTCGGCACCAACGACCACGGCCAGCCGATCAACCTGCAGCTCGAGGGCCGTCCGTTCGACGATCCGAAGCTGCTCGGGTTCGCGTATGCGTTCGAGCTGAGAGCGAACGGACACGTCGCGCCGGGCACGACGCCGGCGCTGACGTACGACGCGGGCGCGCAGCCGCACCCGATCGTCGTCGACACGCCGCCCCCGCCGATCACCGACCCGCCACACGGCGGTGGCGGTGACAGACCCGGCGAGGGCGACGGCGACGGCGGCCACCACGGTGAGGATCCCGGCCACGGCCACAGAAGATCTCACCCCAAGCCGACGGTCCACCTGACGAGCACCAAGATCGTGCTCGACCGCCACTGGCACTACGCGGTCGGCGTCGCCTGCGGCAGCGGTGCGGGCACCTGCCACGCGCGAGTCACCGTGACGCGCAAGGGCCACACGCTCGCCCACCGCACGGTCGCGATCAAGGCCGGCAAGAAGACGGTGGTTCGGTTCACCGCGCCGAAGTCGGTCAGACGCTCCCTCCCCCACGGCGGGACGCTGACAGCCCGCGTCGCGCTCGCGGGCGTGGGCGGGACCGTCGTGAAGAAGGTGACCGTGAAGAAGCGCTAGGGCAGATCGAGCTTCGCCCTCGACCCGCCGCCACCATCATCCGGCGGGTCGGCGGGCGGGGGCATGTCGACGCCCGGCGGCAGCTCGATCAGCGACGATCTGCGGTAATCCCACCATTCGCGGATCGCGATCTGGATCGAGGCCGCGACGGGGATCGCCAGCAGCGCGCCCATCACGCCGAAGAGCGTCGCGCCGAACAGCACGGACACCAGTACGACGAACGCGTGCACCTCGACCGCGCGTCTCTGGATCTGCGGCTGGATCATCGTGTTCTCGATCTGCTGGTAGGCGATCGCCCAGATCACCCAGACGATCGTCGCGACGGGGAAGTCGTGGAACGCGGTCACGATCCCGACCAGCAGTGCGCCGATCGTCGCGCCGACGAGCGGAATCAGGTCGAAGAGCGCCGTCAGCACCGCCAGCGGCGCCGCGAACGGCACGCCGAGGATCGTCAGCACTATGAACGTCGTGATGCCGGCGATCGTCGCCTGCAGCAGCGCCCCGCCGACGTAGTTGCCGACCGCGTTGGCGATTCTGTCGACCGCACGTCTGATCCGCGGCGCATGCTCGGGCCTGGCGAACTCGATCGCGCGGTCGACCCAGCGCCGACCTCCGGCGACCATGAAGATGCTGAGGATCAGGATGTTGAAGGCCGCGAACAGCGAGCCGACGATCGTGCTGCCGACGTTCGACAGCGTCGAGGCGGCGTCGTCGAGGTGCGTGGGCAGCTCCTCCGCGCGCTCTCTCAGTCTGTCGACGATGTTGTATTCCTTGTCCAGCTCCTTCAGGCGGTCGTTGTCGTTGACCCATCTCTGCAGGTCCTGGACGTAGCCGGGCACGTCGTTGGCGAGGTTGGTCGCCTCGCGCACCAGCGGCGGCACGACGATCGCGATGATCCCGGCGGGCACCAGCACGAGCCCCAGGTACGCGAGCGCGATCGCGATCCCGCGCGGCAGCTTGCGGCTCATCAGGTTGACCGGACCCGACAGCGCGACCGCGATGAACATCGCGATCACGATCCAGCTGACCGGCTTGCGCAGCCGCCAGATCAGCCACAGGAAGCCGACGATCACGAGCACGGTGATGACCGTCCGCGCGATCGTGCGGATGCTCAGGTCGAACGCCGACGGCCCGGATCCGGGCGCGCCGGCACCCCCCGCACCAGAAGGAGGGACAGGCGGGGTCGTGGGCGGCGGTGGCGGCGAGGCTGGCGGAAGGATCGGCGGAGAACCGCTCACTTCGCGTCCAGCCAGTTCGGGCCGATGCCCGCGTCGACGGTCAGCGGCGGATCCAGCTCGAGCGCGTCGACCATCATCGGGACGACCAGGTCGCGAGCGCGCTCGGCCTCCTCGGCCGGTCCCTCGAACAGCAGCTCGTCGTGGATCTGCAGGATCAGTCTCGTCGTCATGCCGGACTCGCGCAGCGCGCGGTCCGCGTTGACCATCGCGAGCTTGATGACGTCGGCTGCCGTGCCCTGGATGACGGTGTTGACGGCGAGCCGCTCGCCCAGCTGGCGCATCTGGAAGTTGCGCGCGCGCAGCTCCGGGATCTGCCGGCGACGGCCCATCAGCGTCGTCACGTAGCCCTGGTCGGTCGCCTGCTCGATCGTGTTTCTGATGAACTCGCGCACTGCCGGGAAGCCGTCGAGGTAGCGGTCGATGAACTCCTGCGCCTCCGCCTGCGGGATCTGCAGCCGGTCGGCGAGGCCGAAGGCGCTGAGGCCGTAGACGATCCCGTAGTTCACCATCTTCGCCTTCGAGCGCGAGCCCGCGTCGAGCTGCTCGGGGTCGACTCCGAGGATCGATGCGGCGGTGGCGGTGTGGACGTCCTCTCCACGGCGGAAGATCTCCTTCAGCACCTCCTCGCCGGCGATGTGCGCGAGGACGCGCAGCTCGACCTGCGAGTAGTCGGCAGAGATCAGGACGTTGCCCGGCTCGGCGATGAAGCATGCGCGGATCTCGCGCCCGAGCGGGGTGCGGATCGGGATGTTCTGCAGGTTCGGGTTGGTCGAGGAGAGCCGCCCGGTCGCGGCGGTCACCTGCCCGAAGGTCGTGTGGAGGCGGTGGTCGTCCGGCGAGATCAGCGTCGGGAACGCGTCGAGGTAGGTCGAGGCGAGCTTCGTCAGCTCGCGCCAGCGCTCTATCTTCTCGATCACCGGATGCTCGTGGCGGATCGCCTGCAGCACGCGCGCGTCGGTCGAGTAGCCGGTCTTGCCGCGTCTCTTTCTCGACAGCCCGAGCTTCTCGAACAGGATCGCGCCGAGCTGCTGCGGCGAGCCGATCATGAACTCCTCGCCGGTCAACTCGAAGATCTCGCGCTCCAGTGCCGTCGCCTCGTCCATCACGCGCGTGCGGATCGTCGCCAGCAGGTCCGTGTCGAGCTTGAGCCCGGCGGCCTCCATCTGGCGCAGCACGCGCACGAGCGGCAGCTCGATCTCGTCCATCAGCCGCACGAGGTCGCGCTCCTGCAGCTGGACGCGCTGCGCGGCCGTCAGCGCGTGGATCAGGACGGCGTCGGCCGCCGCCTCGTCATCGACCTTGGCGGCCAGTCCGCGCTCCTCCGCCAGCTCCGCCAGCGGATAGCCGCGGCGGGCCGGGTCGAGCAGGTAGGCGGCGATCAGCGTGTCGTGCACGAGCCGCTGCGGCACGACCTTCAGCGCCTTCGCGTCGTGTGCCAGCACGGGCCGCTCGCCGAGCGCCGCGGCCAGCAGCTCCGGCCCGGCGCCGTCGGCGCCGCATTCGCCCGCGAGCGCGTCGGCGCCGGCGTACGCGCCGAAGCGCCACGCCTCGGTCTCGCCGAACAGCGCGCCGTCGGGCTTCTCCGGCTCGCGCGCGGCGACCGCGATCTCGGCGCCGGCCGGCGCGAGCGCGGCGAGGTCGGCCGGCGCGCCGCCGCGGCGCACGGCGACCGCTATCGCCTGCTCGGCCTCGGGGCGCGGCGCGGCCTCGTCGTCGCTGTCGGCAAGCGCCTCCTCGATCCGCCGCAGCGGGTCGCGCAGTTCGAACTCGCGGAAGACCTCGCGCAGGCGCGAGCGGTCGGGTCTGGCGGTCGCGATCGCCTCGACGTCTATCTCGACGGGGAGGTCGCGCCGCATCGTCGCCAGCTGCTTGGAGATGCGCGCGTCCTCGGCGTGGGCGATCAGGTTCTCGCGCCGTCTCGTCGCTCTGATCTCGTGCGCGTGCTCCAGCACGCCCTCCAACGTCCCGAACTGCTGCAGCAGCTGGGCGGCCGTCTTGTCGCCGATCCCCGGCACGCCGGGGATGTTGTCCGACGTGTCGCCCTTGAGGCCGATGAAGTCCGGCACCAGCTCAGGCACGATCCCGTAGCGGTCGATCACGCCCTGGCGGTCGTAGATTCTCGTCTCGGTGATGCCGCGCGCGGTCGCCATGATCTCGACGCCGTCGTCGACGAGCTGGAACGAGTCGCGGTCGCCGGTGACGATCTTGACCGGGATCCCCCTCGCCTTCGCCTGCTCGGCGAGCGTCGCGATCACGTCGTCGGCCTCGAAGCCCTCCAGCGACACGTTCGCGTAGCCGAACGCGTCCACGAGCGGCTCCAGATGCGGCCATTGCTGCTTGAACAGGTCCGGCCGCGAGGAGCGCTGGGCCTTGTACTCGGGATAGACCTCTCTGCGGCCGGAATGGCCGCGGTCCCAGGCGACGATCGTCGATCTGGGCCCGTACTCCGTGAGGATCTTCACGAGCATCGAGGCGAAGCCGAAGATCGCGTTGGTCGGGAAGCCGTCCGACGTCGCGATCGACTCGGGCAGCGCGAAGAAGGCGCGATACGCGAGCGAGTTCCCGTCGATCAGGAACAGCTCGTCGTGCATGTGCGGGGGGGTCGCCACCGCAGGAAGAGTAGGGACCGCGGCGGCGTGGAAGCCGTTTCGCGCGTCGTTCCGCAATGCGGAATGCGCGCACCGAATGACGGTATGATCTGACGGTCCCGACGACCCACGGAGGTCCCGAACGCCATGTCGACCACGCCGAGCGCCCAGTTCTCCCTCACGATCCGCGTCGAGATCGCGGACCGTCCCGGGATGCTCGGACGCGTAGCCACGGCGATCGGCGAGGCCGGCGGGACGATCGGAGCGGTCGACCTCGTCACCGTCGAGGACGGCCTGACGATCCGCGACATCACCGCGATCTGCGGCGACCAGTCCGAGTGGGACGAGATCACCGCGGCGATCGCGGGCGTCGAGGGCACGAGGGTGCTCGACACGACCGACCGCACCTTCCAACTGCACCTCGGCGGCAAGATCGAGCAGCACAACAAGTTCCCGCTGAAGACGCGCGACGACCTCTCGATGGCCTACACGCCGGGCGTCGCGCGCGTCTGCAGCGCGATCGCCGAGGATCCGGACAAGGCGTTCCAGTACACGATCAAGCGCAACACGGTCGCGGTCGTCTCCGACGGCAGCGCCGTGCTCGGCCTCGGCAACATCGGCGCCGCCGCGGCGATGCCGGTGATGGAGGGCAAGGCGGTCCTGTTCAAGGAGTTCGCCGACGTCGACGCCTTCCCGATCTGCCTCGACACGCAGGACCCGGACGAGATCGTCGCGATCGTGAAGGCGATCGCGCCCGGC
Source organism: Conexibacter sp. CPCC 206217 (assembly GCF_030646165.1). Classification (GTDB taxonomy): domain Bacteria; phylum Actinomycetota; class Thermoleophilia; order Solirubrobacterales; family Solirubrobacteraceae; genus Conexibacter. The sequence continues at coordinate 609,765 of NZ_JAUTDO010000003.1, forward strand.
TTCGGCGGGATCAACCTCGAGGACATCTCGGCGCCGCGCTGCTTCGAGATCGAGGACCGCCTCACGGAGGCGCTCGACATCCCCGTCTTCCACGACGACCAGCACGGCACGGCGGTCGTCACGCTCGCCGCGCTGATCAACGCCGCGAAGCTGACCGGGCGGCGTCTGGAGGACATGCGCGTGCTCGTCACGGGCCTCGGCGCCGCGGGCGTCGCGGTCACGAAGATCCTGCTGTCGGCGGGCGTCACGGACATCGTCGGCTGCGACTCGCGCGGCGCTGTCCACGTCGACCGCGCCGACTACCTCGACGGCACGATGAACTCGGTCAAGCGCTGGTACGCCGAGACGACCAACGCCGATCGCCGCGACGGCAAGCCGGCCGACGTGATCGACGGGATGGACCTGTTCGTCGGCGTCTCCGGCGGGCGCGTGATGGCGGCCGAGGCCTTGGCGCGGATGGCGCCGGACCCGATCGTCTTCGCGATGGCGAACCCGGATCCGGAGGTCTCGCCCGAGGAGGCCGCGCGCTACGTGCGGATCATGGCGACGGGCCGCTCGGACTACCCGAACCAGATCAACAACGTGCTCTGCTTCCCGGGCATCTTCCGCGGCGCGCTCGACGTGCGCGCGCAGCGGATAACCGAGGAGATGAAGGTCGCCGCGGCGCACGCGATCGCCGAGATCGTGCCCGCCGAGGAGCTGCGCGAGGACTACATCATCCCGTCGGTCTTCAACCGCGACGTCGCGTCGGCGGTTGCGGAGGCGGTCAAGCGGGCGGCGATATCCGAGGGCGAGTCGCACGTGAGCGGCAACAAGATCGGCTTCGCGCCGACCGACGAGCTGCACGCGGCGGCCAGCTGACGGGCGCTTGAGCGGACCGGGGCGCGGGCGGCGGGTCCGCTCGCGCCGTCGCCGAGTGATGTCCACACGAGTGGGCCAGAATCGAACTTGGGCCTCGCCTTGCTAACGAGGCGCTGCGCGCGCCAAGTGCTCCAATGCCTTCTCGAGATCTGCTGCGATCTGTGCCGAGAGTTCCTCGACGCGTGCCAATCCCGCGATCTTCGGCTCGGCCTCGCTCACGTCCCAGGCGAGATCCAGGCGGACATCGTCGGAGGCCAGCAAATCGGCGTGCGCAAACCGACGCCAACGCAATGTCTCGGCTCGACCCACGCGACGGGGTGTGCCGTACTGGGTCACGAAGTCGTGGAGATCGTCCGCGCGCAACGGGCGCTTTTTCAACGAGAAGTGGTTCCCGGAACGCAGGTCGTAGACCCACAGCGCTCCCTCGCGCACTCTCCGCTGTTCAAGGAAAAGAACGTTGGCATTGATGCCGGAAGCGTAGAACAGGCCCGCTGGCACGCGAAGAAGCGTGTGGACATCAAAACTCTCGAGCAGCCGCCGCCGGATCGTGACTGCCGCACCACTCTCGTAGAGCACGTTGTCGGGCACAACGATCGCCGCACGACCCCCTTCACCCAGGCACGCCGCGATGTGCTGCACGAAGTTGAGCTGCTTGTTCGCCGTTCTCACCCAGAAGTCGGGACGGACGATGGTGAGCGCGTCCGCGGCGCCCGAGCCGTTGGTCGCAGCATATGTCACGCTGCCCTTCACGCCGAACGGAGGGTTCGAGAGGACGACGTCGACCTGCTCAGCTGGCGGGACTGCCAGGCTGTCGGCGCAGACGATCGGCAGCTCGTCGTCCGCGTCACCTGCGATGTCGTGAAGAAAGAGGTTCATCGCCGCAAGCCGAGCGACCTCCTGTACGAGCTCGACGCCGCGGATTGCCTTCGTACGCAGGTGTTTGCGCTTTCTTGGCGACAGCCTCGGATGTGCACGCAGGATGTGCTCGTGAGCTGCGAGCAGGAACCCGCCTGTCCCGCACGCAGGGTCGAGGATGACCTCTCCAGGGACCGGATCGACGCACTCGACCACGGCATCAATCAGAGGCCGGGGGGTAAAATACTGGCCAGCCCCGCTCTTGGTATCCCGCGCGTTCTTCTCGAGCAGACCCTCGTACGCATCGCCCTTCAGATCGGCGGAGAGTCCCAGCCATTCGGTCTCGCCGATAAGGTCGACGACGAGCAACCGCAGCTTCGCTGGATCGGAGATCTTGTTGCGCGCATTGCGGAAGATCAGACCAAGCGTTCCTCCCTCATTCCCGAGAGCGGCCAGCGACTCCCCGTAGGTGCGGTGCATCGACTCCGCATCGAGCGACGCAAACGATCTCCAGGCAAAGCGAGCGGGCAGGATCTCGTCGCCGCGCTCGTCGGCAAGCTTTAGGAACAGGAGATACGTGAGCTGCTCGACGTAGTCCGGATACGAGAGACCGTCGTCACGCAGGACGTTGCAGTACTGCCAGAGCCTGCGGACGAGCTCGTGGGCTGTGGGAGTGCTCATGTCGAAATCTCGGGGAGGTAGAAGAGGACCACGCGTTCGATCCACGTACGATCACGGAAGCGTCGGATGTATGCGGCGGCCGCGCGTGAATAGGGCTGGTCGACGCCAGCGAGTCGGATCAGCTCTCTGATCACCGTCTTGAGTGTCTCGCCCGCCGCAGCCTCGCCCTGCAGCTTAGCCTTCTCCGCCCTATCGCCGGTCAAGACATGTCCGTAGATCACGGCATACAGGTCGCGCCGATCGTCGACGAACGCCGGCCAGTCGAGGTGCAGAAACTCGCGGCTCGCCTCTACTCGTCGGATCGCCATGTCCGACCTCGCGTAGGCAGGAGCGATGGCGACGCGACCGTCAATGTCAAAGGTCAGGTGGGGCGGATCCTCGGGATCGGTGGGATCGAGCAACGCCGGCTCCTCGCAGCAGAAGGAGTCAGGCGAGCACCAGCGGTGTGCCTCATCGAGCAGCGGGAAGTGATCGCCCTTGCCCAGAACCGTGCCAGTGTCCGGGTTGCTGCGCCGGCGATTGGCGCGATGGCAGCTAAGCCGCAGATTTTCCCAGTTGAATGCCTCCCACCAATAGCCGTCATGGTCTGGCGCCTCAGCGACGCTACGCTGCGGACGGTAGTGGTCGATGTCGTCGTCGGTGCCCGGATTCTTGGACTCGGTGTACCAGCACTTGGCACCATAGGTCCGTTCGAACAGCGCCCGGAAATCAGCCCATGCGGCGCGTTTAGTCCGCATGAGTTCCCGGCGGCTGGCCGCGTCAGGGGCCGCACGCAGCTCGCCGCGAACCGCCTCCGCGGTCTCGATCAACATCTGTGCTTGAGCGTCTCTCAGCACGAGGTCGAGGTCGATGAACTTCATAACGCGGGCGGCTCAAGGGCGAACTCGCGAGCGATCTCCTCAGCCACCACATCGGCGAGCTCTTCGCGACGACGGATGTCCTCAAAGCTCACCTGCGAGGTCTCTGTCTCCACAGGACCGCCCGCAGCGGCGAATCGTGGCATAAACTGCTCCATGAACAGCTGGTAAAGCGGATCGCGATCCTGCTTCCAGAAGGCCCGCGTGTTCAGTCGGTCGGTCACCGCGCGCAGCTCGTTTCGCTCCTCCTCTGTCAACGAGTCCTTGAGCGCCAGCGATCGTTGGCGCTCAATATCACGCAGTGTCGCCCGATCGAGCCCGCCGGACGGGAGGCGGAAGAGATCGCTCGCGAGGATCGCCTGGATCCCCATCCCTCGCGGATCGTTCAGGGGTTCTTCGACAACGGCGGTGCCCTCCCCTGAGCGGCGGAAGATCCGTACCTGCGGGCGCGTGAGCTGAGCAAATACGAGCGGGTCGTGAGTGGTCAGAAGGATGTGGCAGCTATCGCGATCGACCATGAAACGGTCGAGGAAGTCAAGATATTGCGTGCTCCAGGCAGGGTTAAGATGCGTATCGGGCTCGTCGAGCAGGAAGAGCGCTTCACTACGAGCCGTGAACTTGAGCAGGCCGAGTACGAGCAGGAGCTGCTGCTCACCCTCCGACAGATCGCGGTACGTGACCTCGCCGCCGCCGGCAGCCGGTGTCATACGAACGCGCGTACGAACTTCACCGAGCAGCTTCGAAAGGTGGGTACTCTCGAGCGCCGTGAAGAATGCGTAAGGTCCGTCGTAGTGATGGTAGACGCGCTCGAGCGCGGCAGCATCACGGAGGAAGAGGTAGAGGCTCTCGACGGCCGGGTTCTTCGCAAGGTCAACCGCGATCCGTCGCGACATGCGGGACGGCATCAATGCGGCGTCGTATACGCGGTCGAGAAAGGTCTGGACTTCGCCGACCGCCTCCCAGAAGCGGGAATCACCGTCCCTGCGTGCTCCGCCCCAGGGAGGTCTTTTCAGCGCGAACAGCACGCTGTCGAGCCCATCGATCTGAAGCTTCTCCCGCAGGAACGCACGCTCGCCGCCGTCGTCATCGTCGGAGTTCATGAAGAACGCGAGCAGTGCGAATTGCCCGTGCAGCGTTTCTGCATAGAAGAGCCGTCGCAGGCTATTCGGATCGGCCGCAGGCCGCCGCATTTCGGGAGCGGTGATGATGTGGTCGTAGTACCGTTCGCGATGGCGCTCGAAGAACGCCGCGAGCCGGTCGGTTGGACCTGAATAGTACCCGAACACGAACGCGGGTCGATAGAGCGGCCCGTTCGCGTCCTCCCTGGCGAACTCCTTGCGCGACAGTCGGCGGTAGTCTCCGGCGCCCTTTGCGCGCGCGTGCACTCTCGGATACGCCTCCGCGGACGCCTCAACCTTGATGTCGTGGTCACGACAACGGTACGACAAGCGGTAGTCGAACGGTGCCGGTCTACCGAGATCGAGCTGACGGAAGATCAGCGTGAGGGCCTCGAGCAGGTTCGACTTCCCCGCGCCGTTCTCACCAACAATGACCGTGTACGGGGAGCGCTCGTCGAAGTCAATCTGAAGATCGCGGAGATTCTTGAACTCGCCGATGTAGAGCCTGTCAAGGCGCATCCGGGACCGCCCCCAGGGTCTGGTTCTCCTCGCGCTCGCCCACAGCCTCAACCGACACTCCGAGTTCGTTGCGCAGGGCGAGATAGAAGCGCTCGATCTCTCCGACGTCGTTCAAGTCGAAGCCGGCCGACCGACACAGCTCCGGGATGCGCATTGGGCCTGATCGACGCAGTGCCGCAGCGAGCTCCGGCTCGCCCAGCCGTCGCGGCTCCGAGTCCGGTTGCTTGGCCATGTTGCCCTCCTCCACGGCTCGATTATCAATAGCGCGGCGGTCCAGCGGCGGCGGCCCGCAGCGCTTCAACAGGTCCTCGGCATGCTCGTCACCCTCATTTTGGGGAACGAGCGCACCCGACACGGCGGCAGCCAGGACCTCTTTCTCAACCTGCGCGATCCGATCGAGCGAGCGGACGAGCATCTCGCGACGCACGCGTGACTCGTCGAGAAACCGACGGGCTTCGTTGGCGATTGCCCGCTGCTCATCGAGCGGTGCCACCGGGAACGGCATCTCCACGAAACGTGTGCGAGAGAGATGCGCGATGTTTGTCGACCCTCGGGCGATGCGCCTGAACTCGCCAGATCGCAGATAGTGCAGGAAGACGATGAGTGCGAACTCCGGGTCGACTTCCGGGATGGCGCGAAAGCGCACCAGCGTGTTCTGAAAGCACACGCCAGGCAGTTCGCCGCGATACATGGCGGGCCGGCCGACGAGTTCGAGACTCTGGCCCTCGTTCAGCAGGATATCGCCGGGCTCGAGGGCGTAGATCTCGGCCTCCTCGGGTGTGAAATTCATCTCCTTGACGTCGCTCAAATCGATTCGATCCTCGAGCACATTCGCCACACGCAGATACGGCCGCATGTTGGGACCACTGTGACTCGCCGGAGAGCGCTGGCGTCCAAGGCGAACCTCTCCGGCGTCTCGCACAGAGGTGAGCCGCCAGCCCGCAGGGAGGCCGGACGGCGCAATGTCCGCGGAAACAATCCGTCCCGCGACCGCGGCCGACAGCACCTCCGAATCCTGCTCGTGCGTCCGCGCGAGCGCCGTCTCGAGCGAGTCGGCCGCGGCCCGCAACTCGTCACCGCGACGCGTGGCCTCAGCGACGATTCGCCGCTGCTCGGCGAGAGGCGGCAGCGGGAACGGGAGCTGCTCGAGGCGGGCCCCGCCCAAGTGCTGAATCCCGATGCCGCGCGCGGCATCGGCAAACAAGCCCGACGCCATATAGTGGCGAAAGACGAGAAGCACGTATTCTGGATCAGCCGCGTGGGGCCGGACGCGGATGACCGTATTCTGAAAGCAGCACAGAGGCAGGTCTCCGCGCCAGATCGCAGGCCGCCCGACCTGGCTCGCGCTCCCGGAAGCCTCAGTCAGCAGGACATCCCCGTCGATGAGCGCATACACCGCCCGCTCATCCGGCGTGAAATCCATCTCCAAGACGTCGCTCAGATCAACGCCCGCTGGTGTGATATTCCCGGCCCGCACGTATGGGGTGGAGAATCGTCCGCTGTGTTGCTCAGGCGACCGCTGACGCCCGAGACGTACTCGCCCGACGTTTGCGACTGTGGTCTGCACCCAGCCAGACGGAAGCTGAGGGTGGGTCGGATCGGTCATCGGCGGCATCGAAGCAAATTTCGGGTTGGCAGTAGATCTTCGACGTGCGGTCTTGCGCCGTGGCGGCTGCGAGCAACCCCGCCATCCAACGCCTGACCTCTTGCCCTGCACACGCTGGCGCAGCGGCCGACTGCCCGCGTGACCTTGCAACCGTTCCGTGCCACGAGACGGTACCAGGGCTTGCGAGCTCTCCTTGCCGCGCTCGACATGGAGTGATCCGCCGTAGCGACCAGAGCATCGACATCAGTGTTCGACCGTGGCTTCCGCTGCACCGCTCAAGGTTCTCATTTCCGCCGCCACAAGGGGCAACGCGAACGCAACGTCTTAGCCGCAGCGCGGCACATTTCGTCAGGAGATCTCCTGCGAGTTCCCGTCGTGGCCAGTCCGGGACGCGCAATCTCCGGGAGGTTGCGCGCGAACGCTCGCGTCTCTGCACAGTGTCCGGCGTCACGACGCTCGTACCTGAGAGCGATCATGCACGTGCTATCCGGTCGCGCTCGCCGAGTCGGTCCACAAGCACTACTCGTCTCACACTCGTTTCGAGCGATACGCGCTTCACGGGACTGACCAAAGATCTGGGGCACAACACAACGGGTGGGAGCGACGAGCGTTGAACCCCCGACCCCGCCCGGGCGTAGCCTCCCTGACGGCTCAACGACGGCGGAAGGCGGCACGATGCGGGTGACGGTGACGGGAGCGACCGGGTTGATCGGCACGAAGCTGGTGGCCGCGCTGAGCGGGCGCGGCGACCAGGTCACGGTCCTCTCGCGCAATCCCGGCGCCGCGCGCGAGAAGCTCGGTCACGACATCGAGGCGGTCGCGTGGGATCCCTCCGCCGGGCCCGCGCCCGTGGAGGCGATGAGCGGGCGTGACGGCGTCGTGCACCTCGCCGGCGAGCCGGTCGCGCAGCGTTGGAGCGACGAGGTGAAGGCGCGCATCCGCGAGAGCCGCTCGGTCGGGACGCGCAACCTCGTCGCGAGCCTCGGCGCCGCCGAGCCGCGCCCGCGCGTGCTCGTGTCCGCCTCCGCGGTCGGCTACTACGGCCCGCACGGCGAGGAGCAGGTCGACGAGTCGACGCCGCCCGGCAGCGACTTCCTGGCCGGCGTCTGCGTCGCGTGGGAGCACGAGGCGCTCGCGGCCGAGGACCTCGGCGTGCGCGTCGCGCGCGTGCGCACGGGCGTCGTGCTCGATCCCGACGGCGGCGCGCTGGCGAAGATGCTGACGCCGTTCAAGCTCGGCGCGGGCGGGCCGGTCGCCGGCGGGCGCCAGTACATGCCGTGGATCCACGCCGACGACCTCGTCGGGATCTACCTCGCCGCGCTCGACGGCGACGACCGCTGGGCCGGCGCGCTCAACGGCAGCGCCCCCACCCCGGTCACCAACGCGGAGTTCTCGAAGGCGCTCGGCCACGCGCTGCACCGCCCCGCGGTCGCGCCGATCCCGCGGCTGGCGCTGAAGCTGCTCTACGGCGAGATGGAGCAGATCGTCACGACGGGCCAGCGCGCGGTGCCGAAACGGCCGCTGGAGCTGGGCTACGCGTACAAGCACCCCCAGCTGGACGAGGCGCTGAGAGCGGCGCTGAGCTGAGGGTCACCCCTCCAGCGGGTGCATGTACTTCAGCTGCCCGCCGACGATCCGGTAGGCGCCGAAGCGTCTCAGCGTCGTGTCGCCGTTGGACAGGATCTCGTAGTCACCGAGGACGGTGCCTCTGCGTCTGGTGTCGCGGAACGCGCGCACGACGTCGGCACGGTCGAGCCTGCCGTCGCCGGCCTCCTGCACGGCGCGTCTGATCGCCGCCAGCACGGCGCTCATCGCCTCGTAGCCGTACAGCGCCTCGGGCTCGGGCCGCTTGCCGTAGCGCCGCTCGAACGCCTTCGCGAACTTCTGCGCGGCGGCCGGATAGGCGCGCAGGCCGAGGACCGGACGCGTCACGTAGGTCGAGGCGGCGGCCGCGCCGATCGACTCGACGAACGCCGCGTCGACGGCCGAGCCGGGCAGGAACAGCTTCAGCATCGGGTCGGCGACCGACAGGTCCTGCCACAGCCGCACGACGCCGTCGTGCGTGTCGCCGGCGTAGAAGACCGCGTCCGGTCTCGCCAGCTCGATCTTCTCGACGAGGTCGCGCGGATCCTGCTCGTGCGGATCGACGTCCTCGCGACCGACGATCGCGATCCCGTGCGCTCTCGCGAGCGCTCTCAGCGCCGTCACGTAGTCGACGCCGACGGGATCCTCGTCGGTCAGCATCACGAGCCGTCTGACGCCCTCCTGGCGCATGTACTCGATCTGCGCGGCGGCCTGCTCGCGATCGGACGGCACGACGCGCGCGAACGTGCGGCCGTAGTCCTTGCCCTTCGGGAAGTACTTCGCGGGCGAATCCGGCACCGCGAGGTTTCTCGCGGTCAGCGCCGTCGCGGTGTCCATCGGGCTGACCTCCAGCATCCCGACCTCGTTCACGAGCGGGATCGAGATCGCGGAGGAGCTGGTGTGGAACTCGCCGAGATAGGCGATCGCGTCGTCGTCCTTCGCCGCTCTGCGCGCGTTGTCGGAGATCTGCGCCGGATCCCAGCTGTTCTCCTTCGGCGTCGCGGCGTCGAGCGAGACGAGGTCGATGTCGTAGCGGCCGGCGGTCGAGCCGGCGTCGCGCAGCGCCATCTGCTGCGCGCGCACGACGTCGAGCGCGGGCGTGCGGTCCGGCCCCTCCAGCGGCATCGAGGAGTAGATCGCCAGCCGCGTCCCGGCGACCGGTCTGCCGCTCGCGTCCTCGCCGTCGCCGCAGCCGGCGAGCAGCAGCGCGAGCAGGCACACGAGCGCAGCCAGCAGCGGCAGTGGCCGGCGGCGCGTCGACGAGGAGGAGAAGGAACGGAGCAAGCGGCTCCGATTCTACGAAGGCGCGCGTCGACACGCGGTGGTGGCAACCGCACCCCCCGTTCGTCGGGGACCTGCAACGGTCCGTCGACAGTCTCCGGAGCAGCGGCTACGGTAGGCCGCAATGCGAGTGGGGATCCTGACCGCCGGCGGCGACTGCCCCGGCCTCAACGCCGTCATCCGTGCCGCCGCGCGGCGCCTGATGACGCACGGACACCAGGCGATCGGACTGCGCCGCGGCTACCGCGGCCTCGCCGAGCACGACTGGATCGAGCTTGACCAGCGCAGCGTCTCCGGCATCCTGCACCTCGGCGGCACGATCGTCGGGACCTCGAACTACAACCCGTTTCGCGAGGAGCACGGGATCGAGAAGGTGCTCAGCCAGCAGACGCAGGACCCGCTCGACGCGATCATCGCGATCGGCGGCGAGCACACGATGATGATCACCCGGCGGGTGCAGGAGGAGCTGGGGATCCCCGTCGTCGGCGTGCCGAAGACGATCGACAACGACGTCACGCACACCGACTACACGTTCGGCTTCGACACGGCGGTGCAGATCGCGACCGACGCGATCGACCGGCTGCACACGACGGCGCAGTCGCACGACCGCGTGATGATCCTCGAGGTGATGGGCCGCAACACCGGCTGGATCGCCGTCTACGCGGGCATCGCTGGTGGTGCCGACGCGATCCTGATCCCCGAGCTGGAGCTGACGGTCGAGGAGATCTCGGCTGCGATCGCGCGCCGGCACGAAAGGGGCAAGGACTTCTCGATCATCGTCGTCGCCGAGGGCGCGCAGCTCGCGTTCGAGGCCGGCGAGCGCCAGCTCGTGCGCGCTTCGGAGGACGTCGACCAGTACGGCTATCCGCGCCTCGGCGGGATCGGCGCCGCGCTCGCGGTCGAGCTGGAGCAGCGCACCGGCTACGAGACGCGCGTCACGGCGCTCGGCCACATCCAGCGCGGCGGCACGCCGACGGCGACCGACCGCGTGCTGGCGACCAGATACGGCGCCCACGCGGCGGACCTCGTGATGCGCGGCGAGACCGACCGGATGGTCGCCCTGCACGGCACCGAGATGACGAGCGTCCCGCTCGCGCAGGTCGAAGGGATCAAGACCGTCGATCTGCGGTACTTGGAACTTGCCCGAACGTTTTTCGGTTAATCCAGGGGTGGTCGTCTGAGAGTGCCGGATCGTGGATGCTGGGCGCGATCCAGCGAGCCGATCAGACCGGGTCGTCTTTGAGGCTCGCTGGATCGTGTCCAGCGCCGCGAGCCGGTGCTCTCAGGCGATCACCAGCCGCCCTGGGGGGCGGATCCGCGTCTGGCCAGGCGTCTGTTCTTCGGGAGGTAGCTGCCGAGCGCTCTGACGCCGCCCACGAGCAGGACCACGAGGCCGGACAGGAGCAGGCCGTCGAAGCCGCTGATGCCGAGGGCCCACAGCAGGATCCAAAGGCCCAGGGCGAAGGTGGAAGCGAGTGCGAGAGGCATAAGGCGGCGAATCCTAGCGGAGCGCGTCGGACATCGCGCTCACGAGCTCGCGCACGGCGGCGGCCGGATCGGACGCCTCCGCGGCGGCCCGCACCAGGCGGCTGCCGACGATCACCCCGGCCGCCCCCGCGTCGGCCGCGGCGCGCGCCTGCTCGGGTGTGCCGATCCCGAAGCCGACCGCGACGGGCACGTCGGTCGACGCGGCGGCCCGCGTCAGGACGCCGCCGAGGCGGTCGTCGAGCGCGGCGCGCTCGCCGGTCGTTCCGGTCACCGAGACGGTGTAGAGGAAGCCGCGCGCGCCTGCGCCGATCCGCGTCAGCCGCTCCTCCGGCGTCGTCGGGGCGACCAGCGGCACGAGCGCGATCCCGCGCGCTTCGAGCACCTCCAGCAGCGTCGCCTGTTCCTCCAGCGGCAGGTCGGGCACGATCAGGCCGCTGATCCGGTGCGCGACGAGCTGGTCGCCGAACGCCTCGAAGCCGGGGCCGTAGACGAGGTTCGCGTACGCCATCAGCACGACCGGCAGCCGTTCGGACAGCTTGCGGCCGACCTCCAGCACGCCCGCCACGGTCGCGCCGGCGGCGAGCGCCCGCGTCCCCGCCTCGTGGATCACGGGGCCGTCGGCGAGCGGGTCGGAGAACGGCACGCCCAGCTCGACGAGGTCGGCGCCGCCGTCGGCGTACGCCTCGCCGATCGCCAGCGACGTCTCCAGGTCGGGGAAGCCGCCCATCAGGTACGGCATCAGCGCCGCGCGCTTGCCGCTGCCGGCGAACGCCGCCGCGATCCGCTCGATGCCGGTCTGGGTCTCCGTGCTCATGCCGCGTCCTCCGTGCCGGCCGCGATGTCGTCCGCGACGGCCGCGCCGCCGTCGCTCACGCCGCCGATCATCTCCAGCGCCTGCGCGAGGTCCTTGTCGCCGCGCCCCGAGAGGCAGATCACGTCCAGCTCGCTGCCGCCGTTGGCGAGCGCCCACGCGAGCGCGTGCGAGGACTCCAGCGCCGGGATGATCCCCTCCAGCCGCGCGAGCCGCTGGAACGCCGACAGCGCGTCGGCGTCGGTGACCGCGACGTAGGTGGCGCGACCGGTGTCGCGCAGCCACGCGTGCTCCGGTCCGACGCCGGGGTAGTCGAGCCCGGCGGAGATCGAGTGCGCTTCGAGGATCTGGCCCTCGTCGTCCTGCATCAGCGCCGAGTAGGCGCCGTGGAGGATGCCGGGGCGGGCGTTCTTCGTCAGCGGCGCGCCGTGGCGCGGCGTGTCGAGCCCCTCGCCGGCCGCCTCGACGCCGACCAGCCGCACCGATCTGTCCTCGATGAAGGCGGTGAAGATGCCGATCGCGTTGGAGCCGCCGCCGACGCACGCGATCACGCGCTCGGGCAGCCGGCCCTCCGCCTGCAGGATCTGCTCGCGCGCCTCGTCGCCGATCACGCGCTGCAGCGATCGCACGAGCGCGGGGAACGGCGCCGGGCCGGCCGCGCTGCCGAGGACGTAATGGGTCGTGGCGACGTTGGAGACCCAGTCGCGGATCGCCGCGGAGGTCGCCTCCTTCAGCGTCCGCGTGCCGGCCTCGACCGGCTCGACGGTCGCGCCCAGCAGCCGCATCCGCTCGACGTTGGGCTTCTGCCGCCGCATGTCCTCGGTGCCCATGTAGACGACGCACTCGAGGTCCAGCAGCGCGCAGGCGGTCGCGGTCGCGACGCCGTGTTGGCCGGCGCCGGTCTCCGCGATCACGCGCGGCTTGCCCATCCGCTTGGTCAGCAGCGCCTGGCCGAGCGCGTTGTTGATCTTGTGCGCGCCGGTGTGGTTGAGGTCCTCGCGCTTGAGGTAGACGGGACGTCTGACGACCTCGCTGACGCGCTCGGCGAGGTACAGCGGCGTCGCGCGGCCGACGTAGTTGCGCAGCAGCTCGCTGAGCCGCGTCGTGTACTCGGGGTCGCGGTTGGCCTCCAGCCAGGCCGCCTCCAGCTCCGCCAGCGCCGGCATCAGCGTCTCGGGCACGTACTGGCCGCCGTACGGGCCGTAGCGGTGCTCCACGGAGGTGATCATGCAGCCTGCCCTTCTTCGCTCAGCGCCGCGTCGGCGGCTCTCACGGCGTCGGAGAACTCCCCCATCCGCGCCTTGTCCTTGATGCCCGGCGACAGCTCGACGCCGCTGGCGACGTCGACCGCGAACGGCCGCACCACCCCGATCGCCTCGACGACGTTCTCGGGTGTCAGCCCACCGCTGAGGATCAGCGGCCGGTCGTGCGGCATCATCCGCGCCAGCTCCCAGTTGAACGTCTCCCCCGTGCCGCCCGGCTCGCCCTTCACGTAGGTGTCGAGCAGGCGGTAGTCGGTGCGGAAGGCGCGCGCGGCCTGCACGTCGGCGCGGTCTCTCACGCGCGCGACCTTGATCACTCTCGCGCCGGTGCGGCGAGCGACCTCGGTGCAGAACGACGGCCCCTCGTCGCCGTGCAGCTGGATCAGCGTCAGCCCGATCTCGTCGGCTCTCGCGACGACGTGGTCGAGGTGGGCGTTGACGAACACGCCCGCGACCTCGGCGCGGCGGTGCAGCGCGCTGCCGATCGCGACCGCCTCGGCCGGCTTGCAGTGACGCGGCGAGCCCGGCCACAGGATCATTCCGACCGCCCAGGCGTCCAGCTCGACGGCGCGTTCGGCGTCTTCCAGGCGGGTGATCCCGCAGAACTTGATGCGTGTGGCCATGCCCGACATGGTAGGCGCTGCGAGTCCGCGCCGACGGCCTGGCGGGCAGGTGGCGGGCTGGTGGCCGTCCGGCGGCGCGCTACGGCGCGGCGGTCTGGTCCGGCAGCTGCTTCGGCGCGACGCCGAGCGTCAGCGTCAGCTGCATCGAGGCACCGGCGCGCAGCACGCCGAGCTTGATCTGAGCGCCCGGCTGGCGGTCGGCGACCTCGGTCGTCAGCTGCTCCATCGAACGCAGCGTCTCGCCGTCGATCGAGGTCAGCACGTCGCCTCTCAGCATCAGCGTCTCGCCGTCGACCTGGCTCTCGATCGTGCCGCCCCGCAGGCCCGCCGCGGCGGCGGGGCTGCCGGGGTGGACCGCCTGCACGAGCACGCCGCGCCGCGCGCCCAGCCGCAGGCTGCCGAGCCGCTCGTCGATCGTCACGCCGGTGATGCCGACGTAGGAGTGCCTGACGCTGCCGGTCCGCTTCAGCTCCTCCAGCTGCGTCTTGGCGGTGTTGATCGGGATCGCGAACGCGATCCCCGCGCCGCCGCCGCTGCCGGTCGTCGCGATCTGCGAGTTGATCCCTATGACGCGGCCGTTGGAGTCCAGCAGCGGGCCGCCGGAGTTGCCGGGGTTGATCGCGGTGTCGGTCTGGATCACGTGCTGGATCGTGAAGCCGTTGGGCGCCCGCAGCTGGCGCTGCAGCGCGGAGACGACGCCGGTCGTGAGCGTGCGGTCGAGGCCGAGCGGGTTGCCGATCGCGATCACCGGGTCGCCGACGCGGCAGTCACTGGAGTCGCCGAGCGTGAGCGGGTGCAGCGCGACGCTGGCGGGGTCGACCTTCAGCAGCGCGAGGTCGTTCGTCTCGTCCTGGCCGAGCACGCGCGCCTTCACGGTCGTCTCGTCGCCGAAGCGGACGTTGACCGTCTTGGCGTCCCCGACGACATGGTGGTTGGTGAGGATGTGGCCCTCGTCGTCGATCACGAAGCCGGTGCCGGTCGTGGCGCCCTGCGGATCCGCCTGCTGGCGCCCGAGCGTCGAGGTCGTCTGCGCGACCGCTCCGGCGCGCACGTAGACGACGCCGGGGGCGTCGCGGTCGTAGATGTCACGGGCCGTCAGCGCAAGCGTCGCGCCGCCGGCGCCGTTGGACATCGCCGCCTGCTGGATCACGGTCGTCGTCGTGTGGTCAGCGCCGGAGACGCCGAGCGCCAACAGCGCCACGGCGACGACCGCGCCGCCCGCAAGCGCGGCGACGAAGGGGGAACGAACGAGCGCTCTCATCCGAGGTCAGTGTCGCGAGCCGCGCTGAATACGACCTAAACGTCCGCGAGCGGGCGTCGCCGCGGGTCAGAACTCGTCGTCGAGCCGCGTCAGCGCGCGGCAGGCCTGTTCGATGTCGTCGGCGCGCATCAGCGCCTCGCCGACCAGCACGGCGTCGACCCCGACGCGCTCCAGCTCGTCGAGCTGGTCGCGGTGGACGATGCCGGACTCCGACACGACCGTCTTGCCGGCCGGGATGTCGGCGAGCAGCTCGAACGTCCGCTGCACGTCGACGGTGAAGTCGGTCAGGTCGCGGTTGTTGATCCCGATCACGTCGGCGTCGACGCGCTCCAGCGCGACGTCGAGCTCCTCCTCGTCGTGCACCTCGACGAGCACGTCGAGGTCGAGCGCGAGCGCCTCGCTGTGCAGCCGCGTCAGCTCCTTCGGCTCCAGCGCCGCGACGATCAGCAGGATCGCGTCCGCGCCGACGGCCGCCGACTCGTAGACCTGGTAGGTGTCGACGACGAAGTCCTTGCGCAGGATCGGCAGCCGCACGGCCGCCTTCGCCGCGCGCAGGTCGTCGAGCGAGCCGCCGAAGTGGTGGCGCTCGGTCAGCACCGACAGCGCCGCGGCGCCGGCCCGCTCGTAGGCTCTGACGACCTCCTCGACGGTCGCCCCCTCGCGGATCTCGCCGGCCGACGGCGAGCGCCGCTTGTGCTCCGCGATCACCGAGATGCCGGGATGGACGAGCGCCTCCGCGAACGGCCGGTCCTCGCCGCGCCCGAGCAGCGACCGCTCCAGCTCGGCGAGCGGCACCTGGCTGCGGCGGTGCTCCACGTCGCGTCGGGTCGAGTCGACGATGCGTTCGAGCACATTGCTCATGCTGCTGCCAGCTCCTGGGTTTGGGACACGTATCGCTCCAAGGTCTCACGCGCGGCGCCGCTGTCGATCGCGGCCTCGGCGGCGCGCACGCCCGCCTCCAGCGTGTCGGCGCGGCCGCTCGCGTAGATGCCGGCGCCGGCGTTGAGGACGGCGATGTCGCGCGGGGCGCCGCGCTCGCCGTCGAGGATCGCACGCGTGACGGCGGCGTTCTGCTCGGGCCCTCCGCCGCGCAGGTCGTCGTAGCGCGGCGTGTCGAGGCCGACGTCGGCGGCGGTCACGGTCCAGCGCGTGATCTCGCCGTCGCGCACCTCGATCACGTCCGTCGGGGCGACCGTCGACAGCTCGTCGAGACCGTCCTGCGAGCAGGCGATCAGGACGTGCTTGGCGCCCAGCTCGGCGAACGCGCCCGCGATCGTCTCGTGGTAGTGGCGGTCGCCGACGCCGGTCAGCTGGCGCGTGACGCCGGCCGGGCTCGTCAGCGGGCCGAGGAAGTTCATCACCGTGCGCACGGCGAGCGCTCTGCGAACCGGGATCACGTAGCGCATCGCCGCGTGGTGATGGGGCGCGAACATGAAGCCGAAGCCGATCTGCTCGACGCAGCGCGCGACCGCCGCCGGCTCGAGGTCGATGTTGACGCCGAGCGCCTCCAGCACGTCGGCAGCGCCGGACTTGCCGGTCGCCGAGCGGTTGCCGTGCTTGGCGACCGCGCAGCCGGCGCCGGCCGCGATCAGCGCCGCGGTCGTCGAGATGTTGAAGGTCTGTCTGCCGCCGCCGGTGCCGACGACGTCGAGCAGATCGTCGCGCTCGATCGTCACGTGGGTGGCGAACGCGCGCATCGTGCGCGCCAGGCCGGTCAGCTCGCCGACCGTCTCCCCCTTCGTGCGCAGCGCGATCAGGACGGCGGCGATCTGGGCGTCGGTGGCGTTGCCGCTACAGATCTCGGCGAGCACCGCCGCGGCGGTGTCCGCGCTCAGGTCCTCGCCCGAGGCGAGCGTGTCGATCGCGCGCGTGAGCAGGTCGGCGGCCATCGTCAGATCGCCGCCGGCTCCGCGTCCGGGACGGCCTTGCCGCCGAAGAGGAAGTTGCGCAGCAGGTCGTGGCCCTGGTCGGTCAGGACCGACTCGGGATGGAACTGGATCCCCTCGGCCGGCAGCGTCTTGTGGCGCAGCGCCATGATCACGCCGCCGCCGCGGGCGGAGACCTCCAGCACGTCCGGCAGCTGCTCGTCGACGACGAGCGAGTGGTAGCGGCCGACCGTCAGCGGCGACGGCAGGCCCGCGAAGACCGTGCGGCCGTCGTGCTCGATCGGCTCCGTCTTGCCGTGGACGGGCTTGTGGCGGATGACCTTGCCGCCGTACGCCTGGCCGAGCGCCTGGTGGCCGAGGCAGACGCCGAGCACCGGGATCCCGGCGGCGGGGAAGCGTCTCAGCACCTCGATCGAGATGCCGGAGTCGTCGGGGGTGCAGGGGCCGGGCGAGACGATCACGCGATCGTAGCCGCGCAGCAGCAGCTCCTCGACCGAGGCGTGGTCGTTGCGCACGACCTCGACCTCCGCGCCCAGCTCGCCCAGGTACTGGACGAGGTTGTACGTGAACGAGTCGTAGTTGTCGACGACGAGGACGCGCATCAGGGCCACTCCGGCTGCGCCGCCGCCAGCTCGATCGCCTGCTTGACCGCGCGCGCCTTCGCCTCGGACTCGCGGAACTCGTAGTCGGGCTTCGCGTCAGCCACCGTGCCACCGCCGGCCTGGACGTGCGCGACGCCGTCCTTCACGACCACCGTCCGGATGTGGATGCACGTGTCGAGGTCCCCCGTGTATGACAGATAGCCGATCGCGCCACCGTAGCCGCCGCGCTTGACGGGCTCCAGCTCGTCGATGATCTGCATCGCGCGGACTTTCGGTGCGCCGGAGAGCGTACCGGCGGGCAGGATCGAGCGCAGCGCGTCGAGCGGGCCGATCCCCTCGCGCAGACGGCCGGAGACGCGCGAGACGATGTGCATCACGTGGCTGTACAGCTCGATCTCCATGAAGCCGTCGACTCTGACGCTGCCGTACTCGCTGACGCGGCCGACGTCGTTGCGCCCGAGGTCGACGAGCATGACGTGCTCGGACGTCTCCTTCGTGTCGGCGAGCAGGTCCTCCGCCAACTGCGCGTCCTCCTCGGCGTTGGCGCCGCGCGGGCGCGTGCCGGCGATCGGGCGCGTGCGCACGATCCCGTCTCTGTACGTCAGCAGCGGCTCGGGGCTGGCGCCGGCGATCTCGAAGTCGCCGAAGTCGAGGAAGTACATGTACGGGCTCGGATTGACCGCGCGCAGGCCGCGGTAGATCGAGAACGCCTCGATCCCGACCTCGGCCGACCAGCGCTGCGACGGCACCACCTGGTAGGCGTCGCCGGCGTGGATGTACTCGACGATCCGCGTGACCATGCCCTCGAACTGCTCGCGCGGCATGTTGCTTCTGAAGTCGACGGTGCGGTCGCGCCCGGGCGCCGGCGGGCGGTCCGGGCGCGGGACCGGTCCGGACAGCTTCCAGCGGACCTCCTCGATCGCCTCGACCGCGGCGGCGTAGGACTGCTCCAGGTCCTCCGCCTCGGCGTCGACGTTGGCGAGGATGTGCAGCTCGTGTCTGAAGTGGTCGAACGCGACGATCACGTCGGTCAGCATCAGCGCCATGTCGGGCAGGCCGACCGGGTCCGGGTTCGGCTCGCCGAGCGGCTCGACGGTGCGCACGAGGTCGTAGCCGAAGAACCCGACCGCACCCCCGGAGAACGGCGGCAGCCCCGGCGTCTGCGCCTGCCTGGCCTTTGCGACCTCCTCCGCGGCGAGCGCGTAGGGGTCGCCCTCGTCGCCGAGCGACCAGCGCAGCACGCTGCGGGGGCGGAAGCCGATGAACGACCAGCGGCCCATGCGGCCCTGTTCGGCCGACTCCAGCAGGAACGACGGGCCCTCGCCGCGCAGCTTGAGGAACGCCGAGACGGGCGTCTCGATGTCGTCGACGAAGGTGTGGCGCAGCGGCACGAGCGTGTGCGCGCGGGCCAGCTCGCGGACCTCGTCGAGCGACGGGGTCACGCGCTGGGCGGTTGCGGGCGGCTGGATGGGCGGCGTCATCGGCTCAGCGGCTGCGCTCGTCGAGGATCCGCTCGGCGTCGACGAGCGACAGGCCGCGCGAGTGCAGCAGCACCGAGAGGTGGTAGATGACGTCCGCGGCCTCGTTGGCGACGCGCTCGTCGCTCTCCTCGCGCACGGCGCGCACGACCTCCTCCGCCTCCTCCTCGACCTTCTCGCCCGCGAGCCGCGGGTCGGCCAGCAGCTTCGCCGTCCACGAGCCGTCGGGTCTGGCGGCGGCGCGCTCGGCGATCGTGCGCTGCAGTTGGGGCAGCACCTCATAGGGCGCGGCCGGCGTCATGTCGCCGCGGTGGAAGCAGGTGCGGTCGCCGGTGTGGCAGGGGGGACCGGACGGCTCGACGAGCGCGACGATCGCGTCGCCGTCGCAGTCGAGGCGCAGCGCGCGCACCTTCTGCGTGTTGCCGCTCGTCGCGCCCTTGTGCCACAGCTCGTTGCGGGAGCGGCTCCAGAAATGGATCTCGCCGGTCTCGCGCGTCTTGCTGAGCGCCTCCGCGTTCATGTAGGCAAGCGTGAGGACCTCGCCGGTGCGCCAATCCTGCATCACGCACGGAACGAGGCCGGAGTCGTCGAACGCGACGTCTAGATCGGGCATCGGTCGGTGGATTGTATTGGTCGGCGGGGCTGATGCGCGGCGCGAGCGGATGGCGCGTCGCTACTCGATGCCGAGGCGGTCGAGCAGACGCTCGTCCGTACGCCAGCTCTTGCGCACGCGCACGGTCAGGTCGAGGTGCACGCGCGTGCCCAGCTCGCGCTCCAGCTCTCTGCGCGCGGCCGTACCGATCGCTCTGATCATGCGGCCGCCGGCGCCGATCAGGATCCCCTTCTGCGACTCCGTCTCGACCAGCGCGACGGCGCGCACGTAGATCAGGTCCGGGTCGTGGTCGTCGATCTCGCCGACCTCGACCTCGACCGCATGCGGGACCTCCTGGCGGGTGCGGCGCAGCACCTGCTCGCGCACCAGCTCGGCCAGCAGCACGCTCTCGGCCTGGTCGGATCTGTCCTCGGGCGGGAAGAAGAACGGGCCCTCGGGCAGCATCGACGCGAGGTGGCCGACGAGTGTCTGCACGCCGTGTCCCTTGGCGGCGGAGATCGGGAAGATCTCGTCTGCGACGTCGAGGTCGGCGGCGGCCTGCAACACGATCGCGGTCTCGTGCTTGTTGCAGCGGTCGATCTTGTTGACGGCAATCACGACCGGCACGGGCGCCTTCTTCAGCAGCTGGGCGATGAAGCGGTCGCCGGGGCCGATGCCCTGCTCGGCGTTGATCAGCATCAGCGCGGCGTCAGCGCCGCGCAGCTCGCTCTCGACGCGGCTCTGCATCCGCTCGGTGAGGATGTCGCGCGGCCTCTGCACGCCGGGCAGGTCGACGAGTATGAGCTGGTGGGCGGGCGTCGTGCGGACGCCGCGGATCGCGCGGCGCGTCGTCTGCGGCTTGTCGGAGACGATCGCGACCTTCGCGCCGACGATCGCGTTCGTCAACGTCGACTTGCCGACGTTGGGGCGGCCGGCCAACACGATGAAGCCGCTGCGGGTTCTGTTCTCGCTGATGTCCATCAAGGTCTGACCCATCGAAGCAGCTCCGCCTGCAAGGCGAGCATCTCGCCGTCGTCGACCTCGTGGTCCATGCCCGTCAGATGCAGCGCGCCGTGGACGACGGCTTCGCTCAGATCCTCGGTGTGAGGCGGGCAGATGACGACGTCGCCGAGCTCGCGCGGGCCGTGCACGGGCGCGCCGTCGTCGAGGCCGTCGATCGGGAACGACAGCACGTCGGTCGGCGAGTCCTTGCCGCGATGGTCGCGGTTGAGCGTCTGAATCGTGTCGGGGTCGACGAACGCGACCGCGACGTGGCCGTCCTCGATCCCCGCGGACGAGAACGCCAACCCGCACAGCTCCTCGACGTCGATCGCGGTCAGCCCGTCGATCTCGGCGTCATCGAGCCCGATGACCTCGACTTCCAACATCCCGGCAGCCTACGCTCGCCTGCGATCGGATGCTGGCCTCAGCTCCGGGGCGAGTCGCTGCTGGTGCTCGTCGTAGGCGGCGACGATCCGCTGCACCAGCTTGTGGCGCACGACGTCCTCGCCGCCGAAGCGGACGAAGTCGATGCCTCTCACGTCGGAGAGGATCTCGCCGACGGTGACGAGGCCCGAGCGCTGGTCGTTGGGCAGGTCGATCTGCGTCACGTCGCCCGTCACGACGATCTTCGAGTTGAAGCCGAGGCGCGTGAGGAACATCTTCATCTGCTCGGGCGTCGTGTTCTGCGCCTCGTCGAGGATGATGAAGGAGTCGTTGAGCGTGCGGCCGCGCATGAACGCCAGCGGCGCGATCTCGATCACGCCGCGCTCCAGGTGCGCGGACACTCTCTCGGGATCCATCATGTCGTGCAGCGCGTCGAACAGCGGCCGCAGGTACGGATCGACCTTCGCCATCAGGTCGCCGGGCAGGAAGCCGAGCCGCTCGCCCGCCTCGACCGCCGGGCGCGTGAGGATGATGCGATTGACCTCTCGCCTGCTCAGCGCGGCCGCCGCCATCGCGACCGCCAGCCACGTCTTGCCGGTGCCGGCCGGGCCGACGCCGAACGTGATCGTGTTGTTGCGGATCGAGTCGACGTAGCGCTTCTGGTTGACGGTCTTGGGCGCGACCTTCGTCGAGCGGTGGCGCCAGATCACGTCCTCCAGCACTCTGCTGGGCGACTCGTGCTGCTGCAGCGCGCCCTGGATCGCCTGGATCGTGCCAGGGGCGATCTCATGGCCGCGCGAGACGAGGTCGGAGACCTCCTGGACGACCTGCGCGGCCGCCTCGACCGCCTCCGGCTCGCCTTCCAGCGTCAGCACGTTGCCGCGCAGCCAGACCGCGCAGGCGAGGTTGTCCTCGAGCGTGCGCAGGACCTCGTCCTGCGTGCCCGACAGCTCCGCCGCGACCGCGTTGTCCAGTTCCAGCTTGCGCTTGACCGTCGTCGCCGCTCCCGATGCGCTCGTGCCTGGCACTACGACGCCAGCGCCTCCCGCACGCGCGCCGAGACGCGCTTGCCGTCGGCGCGACCGCCGACGCGGGCCATCGTCGCCTTCATGACGGAGCCCATGTCCCTCGGCGAGCTGGCGCCGGTCTCCTCGATCGCGGCGCTGACGGCCGTGTCGATCTCGGCGTCGGACAACTCCGCCGGCATGTAGCCGGCGATCAGCTCCGCCTCACCGGACTCCTGCTCTGCAAGCTCTTCGCGACCGCCGTCCCGGAACTGCTGGGCGGCGTCGAGCCGGCGCTTGCGCTCACGGCGCAGCACGGCCTGCTCGTCGGCGTCGCCTTCCTTCGCGGCTTTCTGCAGCTCCGACAGCACCAGCCGGAGCGCGCCTACGCGCGTTCTCTCGCCCGCCTTCATCGCGGCGGTGATGTCTGTTCTCAGCTGTTCGACGACGGTCACGGTCCATCAAGGATAGCCGGGCCGGCGGCGCCTTCGCGGGGGCGTCCGCGCTGCTCGCGGAAGGCTCGGCGCGGGAGCAGACACGAACCTGTTGGTCTCCCCTGCCGAGCGTGAATTGGACCTTTTCGATGCCGCTCCTCCGTCCTACCTTCAGGACCATGCTCGGCATCGCCCGCATCAGCACCGGCGGCGCGCTCGCCCAGCACACGGTCGCGGCGCTCAGACGCGCGGCCGGCGAACTGCGCGCGGGCCGCGATCCGTACGTGAGCTGAGGCGTCAGTCGGCGGCGGGGGGCGGCGCTCTGGCTCTGGCTCTGGCTCTTGGGAGCGGTTCCGGCGCCGGTCTCCCTCTCGCGGGCGGCTCGGCGGCGGCGCTGGCTCTCGCTGCCGCCGATCTGGCTCTCCCGGCGGGTCTCGCTCTCGAGGCCCTCGCTCTCGCTCTCGCTCTCTCCGGCCCGCTCCCGTTGCTGGGCGGCCCCGGATGCTCCAGCTCCGGCGGGTTGCCGATCTGGCCCAGCTCGGAGGTGTCGCGGGGGAACAGGAGCGAGACGGTCCAGTCGACCAGCAGGCGCGACTTGCGGTGCCAGCCGGGCATGTTCGCGAGGTGGTAGGTGCGGGCCAGGAACCAGGCCGGGAAGCCGCGCAGTCTGATCCCCATCGCGCTCGCGACCGCCTGGTGGCGGCCCATGTCGACGAAGACGCCCTTCGTCTTGTAGGTGAACGGCTTGACGCTGCCGCTCCCGCCCAGCTCCGCGGAGACGTTGCGCGCGACGCGTCTGCCCTGGCGGATCGAGTGCTGCGCGGTCGGCGGCGACAACTCGCCCTTGCGCGCGGGATCCGGAACGCCGGCGGCGTCGCCGATCGCCCACACGTTGCGATGGCCGGCGACCCGCATCGTCTGGTCGGTCTCGATGCGGCCGGTTCTGCCCAGCAGCGGCAGGTTGAGGCGGGCGACGACGGGGCTCGGCTTGACGCCCGCGGTCCATGCGAGCGTGCGGCACGGGACGACCTCGCCGCCCTTCAGCGTCACCGCGTCGGCGGCGACCGCCTCGATCGTCGTGTTCGTGCGGATCTCCATCCCGCGCCCGCGCAGCTCGCGCTCGGCGAACGCCGCCAGCCGCGGCGCGACCTCCGGCATCACGCGGTCGCGCGCCTCGACGAGCATGAAGCGCACGCCCTGCACGCGGCAGCGCGGGTAGAGGTCGATCACGTCGGTGACGAAGTCCTGCAGCTCGGCGATCCCCTCCAGGCCCGCGTAGCCGGCGCCGACGAAGACGAACGTGAGGTACTGCGCGCGCTCCTCCGCGTCGTGGATCGTCTCGGCGATCTCCAGCGAGGTGACCGCGCGGTTGCGCAGCGCGATCGCCTCCGAGAGCGTCTTGAAGCCGACCGCGTGCTCCGCCAGGCCGGGGATCGGCAGCGTCCGCGAGATCGACCCGAGCGCGACGATCAGCTGGTCGTAGTGGAGGTCGTGCTTGCGGCCGTCGAGCGAGTCGACCGTGACGCGGTTCTGTGCGGGATCGGCGCCGGTGATGTGGCCGAGCCACAGATCGGTGCGTCTGAGCTGCTCGCGCAGCGGCACGACGACGTGGCGCGGCTCCAGCGTCCCGGCCGCGGCGCCGGGCAGCAGCGGCGTGTAGAGCATGAAGTTGACGTCGTTGACGAGCGTGACGCGCGCCGCGTGCGCCGGCAGCTGCTTCTCGAGCGTGCGAGCGGCGTAGTACCCGCCGAACCCGCCGCCGGCGATGACGATGTCCCAGGCCATTGACGAAGCCTATGCCCGGATCGCCGTCGAGCCCAACGTCGCGCGCGCCGATTCTGGTTGGCTCCCGGCCGTGATGCTGCGCACCGAGGCGGCCTGCGGCGTCGACGGTCGCTCACGCGACGGTCAGCAACAAAGCGGCCCACTCTCCCAGCTCCAGGCGGGAGCGTTCTCTCAGGCCATGGCGCTCGAACGCCGCGGCGATCTCGTCCGCCTCGTGGACGAGCAGTCCGGACGCGATCAGGCGTTGCGGGGGCTCGGGGAGGTTCGCGGCGTACTCCAGCAGCAGCGGGCGCAGCAGGTTCGCGAGCACGGTCGGGGCGGCGGGCATCGTCTCCGTGCGCAGGTCCCCCCTGCGGACGTCGAGCGTGACGCCGTTGACGGTCGCGTTCTCGATCGTCGCCTCGACGCTGAGCGGGTCGTAGTCGATCGCCACGACCGGTCCCCAGCCGAGCTGCGCCGCGGCGATCGCGAGCACGCCGGAGCCGCAGCCGACGTCGACGAGCGGGCCGCGGGCGCCCTCCTGCGCCAGCGACAGCAGCAGCTCCAGACACAGCCGCGTCGTTGCGTGGGAACCCGTGCCGAACGCCTGCGCAGGGTCGATCACGAGTTCGACGGCGGCGCCCAAGGCCGGCTCCCACGGCGGGCGCACGACGAGGCGGTCGCCGAGCACGAGCGGCTTGTGGAAGTCCTTCCAGCGCTCGTTCCAGTCGTCGGGCAGCTCGCTCGTCGTGACCTCCACGAGTGCGCCGCCGACGGCCGCCTCCAGCTCCGGCAGCTCCGGCAGCTCGCCGGGCGGGCCGTAGACGGCGTACTCGACGAAGTCGCCGCGGTCGACCTCCTCGACGCCGCTCGGCGCCAGCTCCAGCAGCTCGGCGAGCGCGATCTCGGCGTCCGCTCGCGCCACTCTCAGCGCGAGGCGGATCATGCCCCGAACGCCCGCTTGAGCTTGGAGAAGACACCCTCGTCGTTGCGCAGGTTCTCCTCGCCCAGCGTCGCGCTGAGGCGTTCCATCAGCTCCCGCTGCTCGTGCGAGAGGCGCCGCGGGATGACGACGTTGACGACGACGCGCAGGTCGCCCCTGCGGCCGCGTCGCAGCGCCGGCATGCCTCTGCCGCGCAGCGTCAGCGTCTCGTGCGGCTGGGTGCCGGCCGGGACCTCCAATGCGACGGGGCCGTCGAGCGTCGGGACCTCCAGCGTCGTGCCGAGCGCGGCGAGCGGCGCGGCGACGTCGATCGCGGTGACGAGGTCGTCGCCGTCGCGGACGAAGCGCTGGTCCTCTCTGACGCGCACGAGCACGTACAGGTCGCCGGGCGGGCCGCCGTGCTCGCCGGCGTGGCCGCGCTCGGACAGGCGGATCCGCTGGCCGTCGGAGATCCCCGCCGGCACGTCGACGCTGACGGTCATGCGCGAAACCTTGCGGCCGCGGCCCTGGCAGGTCTTGCAGGGCGACTTCGGCACGCGGCCGTCGCCGTGGCAGACGTCGCACGCGGTCGCGCGCACGACCTGGCCGAACGGGGTGCGCGAGACGGTCCGCAGCTGGCCGGAGCCGCCGCAGCGCTCGCAGGTCTCGATCGGCGTGCCGGGCTCAGCGCCGTTGCCGTGGCAGGTCTCACAGCGCACGACGGCCTCGTACGCGACGTCGACCGGGGTCCCGGTCGCCGCCTGCGCCAGCTCGATCGTCGCCGTGACGGCGATGTCGCCGCCCTGCGCCGGACCGCCGCGGCCACCCCCGCCGCCGAACACGTCGCCGCCGAAGAAGGCGTCGAAGATGTCGGAGAAGGAGCCGAAGCCGCTCGGCTGGAAGCCGCCGTTTCTGAGGCCGTCGGCACCGTAGCGGTCGTAGGTGGCGCGGCGCTCGGGATCTGAGAGCACCTCGTACGCCTCGGCCGCGGCCTTGAACTTCGTCTCGGCCTCCGGGTCGTCGCTGTTGACGTCCGGATGCAGTTCGCGGGCGAGGCGGCGGAAGGACTTCTTGATCTGCTCGCCGTCGGCGTCGCGCGGGACGCCGAGGCGCTCGTAATAGTCGCTCGCGATGGACACCCCCTCATGGTATGTGACCGGTGAGAGAACGGTCTCCAGCGCGCCCGGATGGCGCCTTGCGACGAGGCGCGGCGGCCGCGATCAGCCGTCGTAGACGTCTTCGACGAAGCGCGACAGCTGGTGCGCGGCGGCGCGCACGGAGCGGATCGCGTGGTCGTAGTCCATCCGCAGCGGGCCGATCACGGAGACCGTGCCGAGGCTCTGGCGCGGCAGGCCGTAGCTGGCCGCGACGAGCGCGAGCGAGCGCAGCGCCGGCGCCTCGTTCTCGCTGCCGATGCGGACGTAGACGTCGCGTTCGACCAGGGCCGCGCTGAGCACGCCGAGCAGCGTCACGCGCCGCTCCAGCATCTGCATCACCTCGTTGAGCTGCGTCACGTCCTGGAAGCCGAAGTCGCTCACCAGGCGCGCGGCGCCGTCGACGTAGAGCGTGTCCTCGCTGGTGTCGGCGAGCTGCGTGAAGACCGGCGATATCGCGTCGAGGAAGCCGCGCTCGCGCGAGCCGAGGGTCGGATCCGCCAGCCGCTGGTGCAGCTTGCGCGCGCCGAGGCCCATCCCGACGAGCTGCTCGTTGAGGAAGCTCGCGCCCCAGTCGGCGAGGCCCGCGTCGACCGGCGTCTCGAAGCCGAAGACGCGCTTGGTGACGCCGCCGGTGGAGGTGATCACGACGACCATCAGCACCTGCGGCTGCAGCAGCAGCACCTCGACGTGGCGGATCGTCGCGGTCTCGATCGGCGGCGCGGAGGCGATCGCCAGCAGGTTCGTCACCTGCGACAGCGTCGCGGTCGTGACGCGCATCGCCTCGTCGACCTCGTGGCGCACGAGCGACAGCGCCAGCGGCGGAGCGGCGACGACCGCGGTCGGGACCGGCTGGCGCAGCAGACGGTCGACGTAGTAGCGGTAGCCGGCGTCGGTCGGCACGCGTCCGGCGGAGGTGTGCGGATGCGCGAGCAGGCCGTGCTCCTCCAGCATCGCCAGCTCGTTGCGGATCGTCGAGGGACCCCACTCGACCTCGGCGGCGAGCCCCTTGGACGCGACCGGCTGGCCGGACTCGAGGTAGTCCGCCACGACCTTGCCGAGGATCAGCTCCTGACGCGGGGTGAGCATGGTTCTGATTCTAGGCCCGGAGCCGTACGCCACCTCGCACGAACCGCGCGAACCCGCCAGAACTGTCCTGATTGCTCAAGACGGTTTGTTGACGAACCGAAAAAGAGGGACAGAAGGATCCGGGCAAGGGGTACGTGAACGGGAGGTCGCGCGGATGACGCTTGGGAGAGCGTGCAGGATCGTGGTCACGGCCGCGCTGACGGTGCTGATCGGCTCGGGTGGCGCGGGAGCCGCCGCGACGGGCTGGGAGCCACATCCGCAAGCCGCACGCACGTTCACGGGTGGGAGCGCAGGCTGGACGGCGAGCGTCACGCAGACGGGCGGTGGGTTGACCTGTTCGGGGCTCCTGCATGTCCCGGGCGTGACCTGTCCGGCCGTCTCCAACGGCTGGCAGGCCGATGGCGGCGACGGCAGCCTGCGCGCCTCCCTGTCGACCGCGGTCGGGCTGCTGGCGACCACGACCGTCGACTGGACCAGCCCGTCGTTCACACTCGCGGCGCGCCCGGACGTCGCGGCGTTCGGCCTCGCGCTGCGCGGCAGCGGCGGCTCGCTGATCGATCTGGGCGGCGCCAGCGTCGCCGCCGACCTCGTCGACCTTGGGAGCGGCGGCGGGGGCGGCGGCGGCGCGGGCGCCGCGTTGCTGGCCGAGACGGCGGTCGCGCCGTCGGCCGGCTTCAACGTCTACGGAGGGCCGGTCGCGCCGGCGGCGCTGACGGCGGGGCACACGTACGCGGTGCGCGTGCGGATGCGTTTCAGAACGCCGCTCGGCGTCGCCGTGAGAGGTGCGCTGGAGCTGGACGACGTCGCGCTGCAGCTGACCGACCTCGACCCGCCGACGGGGCTGACCGCCAGCGTCAGCGCCGACACGGTCGGCGTGCGCGTCGGCGGCAGCGTCGACCCGCACGGCCAGGCGACGACGGTGACCGTCGACTACGGGCCGACGAGCGCGTATGGCGCCAGCACCAGCGTCGCGCTCGGCGGCAGCGGCGCGCAGCCGTTCTCGCTCCAGCTCGCGGGCCTCAGACCTGCGACCGCCTACCGCTACCGCGTCAGCGCCGTCAGCCCCGACGGCACGGTCGCGACGGCCGACGCGGGCTTCGTCTCCCCTGCCGAGGCGGCCTCCGACGGCGCGCCGATGCTGGTCGGCTCCAGCGCGAGCCGCCAGCGGATCGCCGTCTTCGACCTCGACGCGGCCGTGACGCAGGCGCTCGTGGAGGTGCGCGACGCGAGCGGCGCCGCGCTGCTCGACAGCTTCCCCGACGCCGACCTCGACGGCTCGGCGACGATCGCGCTGCCGGCTGCCGGCGGGACGTACCGCGTGCGCGTCGTGCGCACGCGCGCGGGCGCCGGCGGCCCGATCGCGAGCCCGTTCGTCGACGCGGTCCTCGATGCTGCCGACGCGGCGGCGCCAGACGTGTCGGCGACGCTCGTGATCGTCGCGCCGTGGTCCTCGGCCCGACGGGCGCGAACGGTGACGGTGCTGGGCGCCCCGAACGACGTCGTCTCGCGCCAGCTGCAGGTGGTCGACGCCGCCGACGGGCCGCTCGGCGCGCCGGTCGCGCTCGGCACCGACGGCAGCGCGACGGTGACGCTGCCCGACAGAGCGGGCTCCTACCGCGTGAGAGCGACGTTCCGCGATGCCGCTGGCAACGCGAGCGTCGCGCGCAGCCTGCCGGCGGTGCTGACAGGTCCCGTCGCGCCGACCGGCGATCCGCCGCCGACCGGCACGTCAGCGGATCCGCCGCCTGCGCCCGATCCGTCTTCGCCGTCGTCCCCGTCCTCACCCTCGTCGCCGACCCCGATCGCGGACCCGTCGGCCGGAGCGCTCCCGATCGGCGCGAGAACGACCTACCCGCTGAAGGTCGCGGTCCCGTGCGCGATCCGGCCGGGCAGCTCGGTGCGGCCGGCGCGGCGCGACGGCCTCTGCCCCGGTCGCGTCGTCGTGGGGCGGATCGCGGCGCCGAGGCGGACGGTCGGCGGCGTGCGCGTGCAGTTGCGAGCAGCCCGCAGCAGCGTGATCGGCGGCAGCGAGTCGCTGCGCTTCACGCTCGCGCAGCGCGGTCGCGCGCGACTGAAGCGGATCGAGTGGAAGCTCGGCGCGAGATCGCTGCGTGCCCCCTCGCTGCGCGCCGCCCAGCTGCGCGCCGACGGCGGTGAGCAGACGCTGAGCGTGCGGCTCGTGCCGCGCCGCGGCCGCGCCGTGACGCTGCGCACCACGTTCCGCACACGGGCGGTGTGACGGCGAGTCTGGCGCGGAGCGGCTCGCTCCGCGCCGGACTGCAGCCGATTCCCTCCTGCTAGCCGAGCTTGACCGTGCGCGTCAGGGAGCTGTTCGCCCCGCCGCTGTGCGCGATCGCGATCCGCAGCTGGTACTTGCCGCTGCGGACCTTGCTCTTCGTGCGCAGCGTGACCGACGCACGACCGCTCTTGACGACCGCGCGGGCCGTCGCGAGCACCTTCTCGTTCTTGACGACGCGGAAGCGAAGCGCGGTCTTGCCGGTCTTCGCGTCCTTGCCCGTCACCTTGCACGAGACGAAGATCTTCTTGCCGCTCGCCTTCGTCGTGCAGGTCACCTTCACCTGCGGCGGCTTCGGCGTGCTGCCCGTTGAACCGCTTCTTCTGCCGCCTCTGCCCGGCGTGCCGCCTCTGTCGCCGCCTCTCGGCGGGTTCGTGCCGTCGCCTCTGTCGCCGCCGTCGCCGGACGGATCGTCGTCGCCCTGACCGGGGTCGTCGCCACTCGGGTCGTCGTCGCCCTGGCCCGGGTCGTCGCCGGCCGGTCTCGGCGTCGAGGACTCGCCGATCGAGCCCGGCGTACCGGTGTCGGCCGGGTGGTTCAGCACGACGCCCGTCGTCGGGTCCAGCAGGACCTTCGGAGCGCGCGCGTGGTTGGGGTCGAAGTCGAACATGTTGGCCAGCGAGCCGGCCTTCACGTCCATCGAGCCGTCGCCGATGCGGCCCAGCTGCCAGTTGTCCTCGATGAACTTCAGGATCGAGGTCTGATCCGTCACCGAGTGGTCCACGAAGTTCTGCTTCGCGAACGGGGAGACGACCAGCAGCGGCAGGCGCGGACCGTAGCCGCAGCGCCCGGGGGCCGCGGTCGGGTCCTTCACGACGCCGCATCTGCCCGGCCCGTTGAGCGCGTCACCCGACGACGCCGACGGGTTGACGATCGGCGACATGACGTGGTCGTACCAGCCGTCGGAGTCGTCGTAGGCGATGACGATCGCGGTGCTGCTCCATGCCGGCGACTGCTGGATCGCGTTCACGGTGCGCGCGATCCAACGCTGCTCGTCGATCGGGTCCGAGCTGCCCGGGTGACCGTCCTCGGAGTTCGCCGCCTTCAGGTACGAGACCGCCGGCAGGTTGTCGTCGGCCAGGACCGTGTCGAAGTCCTGCAGGTCGTACTGGTGGTTCGCCTGGTCCGTTCTGCCGATCATCTCCGGCGAGCTCGGCGGCAGGTGGTGCGGGTTGGCCGTCGATCTGTAGTAGGCGAACGCGTTGTGGTGTGCGGAGTAGTCCGGCAGGTCGAAGTTGACGATGTCCTTGTGGCTCGCGCCGCAGATCGCCTTCCCCGTCGCCGGGTCGGTGCCCGTCGGGCGCATGCCGCCCTGGAACCAGCCCCAGGTGAGGTTGTGCGAGTTGAGCAGGTCGCCGACGTTCTTGCCGGTCATCACCGTCGTACCGGACGCCTTCGCGCAGTCGTCCAGCTCCGCGGACGGCTCCGGATCGGACGTGACCGTCGAGGTCGCGCCGCCAGCCGTCGAGGTCGCCCCCGACGTGTTGCCGCTGACGAGGTTCAGCGCGCCCGGCGTCGAGGGGCCGAAGCCCGTGCCGAACGAGTTGTCGCTCATCGAGAAGTGCTGCGCGAGGTTCCACAGCGCAGTCACCGTGTTGCCGTCGTAGTAGTTCATCACGACGGGTGACGGGCACAGCGAGCCGCCGCCGGCGGTGAACTCGACGAAGCCGTCCATCAGCCCGCCGTCGAACGCCTTCTGCTCGGAGCCGTACGAATGGCTCTGCGAGCAGGTGAACGCCTCCGAGCGGTCGAGGCGCTTCGGGTTCAGCGAGTTCGGGTTGCTGGTCAGCAGCGCGGGGCTCAGGCCGTTGACCGACGGCGTGTTCTCCTTCGCCGTGAACTGAGGCTCGCCGGGCGGGTTCGCTGCGTTGGGGTAGGTGCCGAAGTAATGGTCGAACGATTCGTTCTCGTCGAAGATCACCACCACGTGCTTGATCGGGGTATCCGTCGGCGCCGGGGGCGACGAGTCGGCGTGGGCGACGGTCAAGCCGACCGTCACCGCCAACGTCGCCAGTCCGCCGGCGGCGAAGAATCTACGTTTGCGCAAGGTGCCTCCACCTTCGCGGGCGGCAATGGGCCTGTGGCGCGCGGGCCGCCCTGGGCCGCAGCGCGCAACGATGCTGACGAGCGGTGATCGGCAGATGTCGCCCAGGAGTTAGGGCGAGATGAGGACTTTCTCACCTTTTATTCTGGCTTAATCGCCTCGGCTACTTGGCGCCGCGGAGCGCCGCGCTTATCAATTTCTTCACCCGATCCGCATTCCCTTGCGCTTACCGTGACCGGCAGCCCCGACGTCCTGCCGCAGCGCTGAACGCGCTCGGCTTCGCCCCACCCCACATCCATATATGCCACGTGACTCCCTGCGCGCCGCGCTGCTCGTCTGCGCCGCGCTCGCCGCTGCGCTGCTTGCCGGCTGCGGCGGCGACAGAAGAACGCACCCCGGCGCCGCCGTCGCGCCTGCCGCGAGCCTCGCGCCCCAGCACCCGCTGACGAAGGTCTACGGCACCGACGCGTCGCCCGCCGACGTCGCCGCGGCCGCGATCCAGCAGCCGACGGCCGGCGGCCTGCGATCGGAGATCAACCCGCTCTCCGAGCACGACTTCGACCGCCCGATCGCCCGCTACCGCCGCTACGCGATCGCACAGGCGCGGGCGATGCAGCAGCCGGTCGCGGCACTGACCGCGGCGCTGCAGCGGTCCGACCGCGACGCCGCCGAGCGCGCGTGGGGCGACGCCTACGACCGCTACTTGCTGCTCGGCGCCGCCTACGGCGCGCTCGGCGACCTCGACGTCGCGATCGACGGCACGCCCGGCCACCTCGCGGGCGGCGTCGCGGACCCTGACTTCACCGGCCTGCATCGGATCGAGCACGACCTCTACACGGGCGTCCCGACGCAGCAGATCGTTCCGTTCGCGCGGCGCCTCTCCGCCGACGTCGACAAGCTGCCGCACGCGCTGGCGAAGATCGAGATCACGCCGCTGGACTACGCCACGCGCGCGCACGAGATCATGGAGGACGCGCAGCGCGACATGATCAGCGACCGCGCGGCGCCGTGGAGCGGCGCCGGCGTGCGCGCGACGGCCGACGGCCTGACCGCGACGGAGACGGTGATCGACACGCTGCGCCCCGTTCTCAACGGCCGCGGCGACGCGCTGCCGCCGGTCGACACCTGGATGCTCGCGTTCAGAGGCGTGCTGAGCGAGGTCCGCCGCGCGCACGGCGGCACGTGGCCGAGACTCTCCGCGCTTTCGCACGCCGAGCGCCAGCGCGTCGACGGCACGCTCGGCGCGCTGCTGGAGGCGCTCTCGGCGGTGCCCGGAACGCTGGAGACCGCCCTCCCACCCGCCGTTCCCACAATTGCAAGCCAGACCCAGGAGTCGCACGGATGACCGTCAACCGCCGCAACTTCCTGCTGCGCTCCGCCGCGACGCTCGGCGCCGGAGGGCTCGCCGGCGTCGCCGTCGCCGACCTCGCGGGCGCCGACGCGCGCGCGGCTTCCGCGACCGACCCGGCCCTCAGCGCGGGCGGCTCCGCCGTCGACCCGACGCTCGCGACCCGCCTGCCCTTCGACGGCACGCACCAGTCCGGCGTGATCACCCCGAAGGGCGCGCAGGCGACGTTCGCCGCGCTCGACGCGATCGCGCCCGACACCGCCCACCTGCTGCAGGCGCTGCAGGCGTTGTCGATCCGCGCCCGCGCGCTGACGCAGGGCGCGGTGCTGCCGCTGCAGGAGGTCGACGAGCCGCCGGCCGACTCCGGCACGCTCGGCACGACGATCCCGCCCGACGCGCTCACGATCACGATCGGCTTCGGCGCCTCGCTGTTCGACGACCGCTACGGGCTCAAGAGACGCAAGCCGGTCCACCTCGTCGCGATGGAGCCGTTCGCCAACGACGACCTCGACCCCGCACGCACGCACGGCGACGTGCTGCTGCAGATCAGCGCCGGCCAGCGCGACACCGTCGTGCACGCGCTGCGCGAGCTGCTGAGACCGGTCCGCGACGCGTTCGCGCTGCGCTGGACGATCGACGGCTTCGAGAGCGGCCGCCGCGGCCCGCGCGGCAGAAGCTCGCCGCGCAACCTGTTCGGCTTCCGCGACGGCACCGCGAACCCCGACGTCAACGACGCGGCCCTGATGCGCCAGCTGGTGTGGACCGATCCCGCCGACGGCAGCGGCGAGCCCGCGTGGGCGACCGGCGGCACCTACCAGGTCGTGCGAACGATCCGGATGCACGTCGAGTTCTGGGATCGCGTCGGTCTGCGCGAGCAGGAGGGGATGATCGGCCGCACGCGCGACGCGGGCGCGCCGCTGGGCGGCAGAGACGAGTACGACGACCCGAGACTCGACGTCGACCCGAGAGGCGACCGGATCCCGCTCGACGCCCACATCCGCCTCGCCAACCCGCGCACGCCCGCGACCGACGACCAGCGGATCGTGCGCCGCGGCTACAACTACCACCGCGGCTTCGACGCCGCCGGCCAGCTCGACCAGGGGCTCGTCTTCGTCGCCTTCAACCGCGACCCGCTGAGACAGTTCGCGACGATCCAGAGACGGCTCGACGAGGAGCCGATGGTCGACTACATCACGCCGGTCGGCGGCGGCTACTTCTTCGTGCCGCCGGCCGCGAGCGGCGAGGCGGACTTCGTCGGATCGGGCTTGTTCAGGGCTTGACGACGACTTCGGCGACGGCGTTGCGGACGATCCGCGTGTCGCCCTGACGCGCCTCCGCGGCGACTGTCGCCACGCCGTCCTCGACGCGCTTCACTCTGCTCGTCACGACCAGCTCCTGCTCCAGCACGCCCATCCCGCGGAACTGGACCGACAGCGCTCTCAGCGCGGCCGGGTCGCCCGCGGCCTCGGTCTGCGCCCGCGCGACCTGCGCCATCGACCAGAGGCCGTGCAGGATCCGCCCCGGCAGCCCGACCGACTTGGCGAACTCCTCGTCGATGTGGATCGGGTTGAAGTCGCCGGAGGCGCCGGCGTAGCGGACCGTCAGGAAGCGGTCCGGCGTGGTCTTGAGGTCGGGCAGCTGCGCGCCCGGCTCGAACTCTGCTGCGCTCATCGTCACGCTCCTCGTACGAGCATCTTCCAGATGCCGGTCACGACGGGATCGCCCGCCTCGTCGACGGTCGCGACCGCGAAGTCGTAGAAGCCGAGGCCGCCCTTCTCGGCGATCGTCTGGACGGTCGTCGTGGTCGTCAGCTCCTCGCCGGCGACGACGAGCCGCTCCCAGCGGAACTCCTGGCCGCTGTGGACCATCATCGCGAAGTCGATCCCGACCTCCGGGTCGAACAGCGCCGGCATCACCGACGGCGACTGGTAGACGACCGCGAACATCGGCGGCGCGACGACGTCGGCGTGGCCCGCGGCGCGGGCGGCGGCGACGTCGAGGTGGAGCGGGTTCGTCTCCCCGACCGCCGAGGCGTATTCCTTGACCTTCTCGCGGCCGACCGCGTACACGACCGGCGCATAGCGCTTGCCGACGGCGTCGCTGTTGACTGGCACCTGGCTCTGGCTCCCTTCGGTGGTTGTGCGCAGCACGTTCTCAGAAGATCGTCGGCGCGGCGCCGCCGTCGACCGACCACGCCGCGCCCGCGACGTTGGCCGCGCGCTCGGAGCAGAGGAAGAGGATCGCGTCGGCGATCTCGCGCGGTTCGGCGAGCGTGCCGCGCGGGATTCTGCCGCGTGCGATCTCCAGCGCCTGCTCGCGCTCGATCCCGCGCGCGGCGGCGCTCTGGTCCGCGAGGCCGCCGTCGCCCAGCCACAGCGGCGTGCCGGTCGGGCCGGGCGTGACCGCGTTGACGAGCACGCCCTTCGCCGCGTACGCCTCCGCATAGGCGCGCGAGAGCGCCAGCTCGGCGGTCTTGGTCACGGCGTAGGCGACGTTGGTCGCGGAGACGCGCTTGCCCGAGGAGGAGCCGACGTTGACGATCCGGCCCCAGCCGGCGTCGGCCATCGGCGGCGCGAAGACGCGCATCAGCCGGTCGGGACCGCGCACGTTGAGCTGCCACTGCCGCTCCCATTCGACCTCGTCCAGCTCGCCGAGCGGGATGTTCTGGGAGACGCCGGCGTTGTTGACGAGCACCTGCGCGTCGCCGCCGAGCAGCTCGTAGGCGGCGGTCGCGATGCGGTCGGCGTCGGCCGGGCGCGTGACGTCGGCGGCGAAGATCTCGGCGCGGCCTGCGGCGGCGCCCGCCGCGGCAGTCCGCGCGTCGCCGCTGCCGGCGGCGCCCGGCGGGCGCACGCTCTCGGCCGCCGACGCCAGCGCATCCGCGTCGCGCCCGACCAGCAGCACCGACGCCCCCTCGCCCACCAGCCCGCGCGCGACCTCCAGTCCGATCCCGCGCGATGCGCCGGTGACGACGCAGCGCCTGCCGTTCAGCCCGAGGTCCATCGCGCCATTGTCGCGCGCCCGCGCTCAGCGTGGCGGCTGGTAGGGCGAGCCGCCGAGCAGCTCGGCGATCGTCGCCGTTCTCAGCCGCTTGCGTCTGAGGATCGCGAGGATCTCCGGCAGCGCCTCCGCCGTCGGCGGGTAGTTGGCGTGCAGCAGGATGATCGCGCCCGGTCTCGCCCAGTATCTGATCGCGTTGAGGATGTACGCCTTCGAGCGCAGGTTGGAGTCGGCAACGGTGCCGTTCCACATCACGACGCTTGTGTAGCCGCGCTCGCCGGCGGCGGCGAGCGTGCCCGTGTCGTAGGCGCCGTACGGCGGCCGCAGGTACGGCCGCCCCGTCAGCCCGAAGGTCTGCTCGATCCATTGCTCGTTGCGGTCGAGGTCGCTGCCGAAGGCGGCGGCGCCGACGGCCGGCGCGTTGACGTGGCTGAAGGTGTGGCTGCCGACGATCAGTTGTCCGCGCGCGACGAGCCTGCGGATCGCCTCGACGTGCGGTCTCCATTCGGCGTCGTAGCTGCCGTTGGGGAAGAAGGTCGCGTGCGCGCCGCTCTTCTCCAGCCCGCGCACGAGCTTCGAGATGCAGTCGCCGCAGTAGCCGTCGTCGAAGGTCAGCGCGATCTGCCGCTCGTCGGTCGGGCCGCTCTGGGAGACGACGGCGGTGCCCGGTCTGGCGGGTGGGATCGCGTCGATGTCGATCCGCGGCGTGGCGGCGTCAGATCCGGCCCCGGCTCTGGCGCCCGCACGGCGGCGCTCGGCGCGGGCGGTGGCGGCAGCACGGTCCTCGGCAGCCTTCGCGACCGTCGCATCGGCGGCGGCCGGCTGCGCGCCGCCGCGCACGGCGACGAGCGCGACCGCGACGATCAGCGCGGCGACCGCCAGCAGGGCGCCGCCCGCGAGCTGCCGCCGCCGGCGCACCACGCGCCGTGCGGCCTCGCGCCGCGCGCGGCGTTGCTCGTGCGTGAGACGCGTCATCGCGCCGGGATCCTTCCAGCTCGGCGGGCGCGACAGCGCCTCACCGCTCGCCTATCTCGTGTCGCCGAGCTCCAGCACCGCCAGGAAGGCCTCCTGCGGCACCTCGACGCGGCCGACCTGCTTCATCCGCGCCTTGCCTCTCTTCTGCTTCTCAAGCAGCTTGCGCTTGCGCGAGATGTCGCCGCCGTAGCACTTCGCGACGACGTCCTTGCGGTACGCCTTGACGGTCTCGCGCGCGACGACGCGGGAGCCGATCGCCGCCTGGATCGGCACGTCGAACTGCTGGCGCGGGATCTTCTGCTTCAGCTTCTCGGCAAGGACCCTGCCGACGTCGTGCGCCTTGCTGCGGTGCACGACCATCGAGAGCGCGTCGACGGCGTCGCCGGACAGCAGGATGTCGAGCTTGACGAGGTCGCTCGTTCTCAGCCCGACCAGCTCGTAGTCGAGCGACGCGTAGCCGCGCGTGCGCGACTTCAGCTGGTCGAAGAAGTCGAGCACGATCTCGGCCAGCGGCAGGTCGTACTCCAGCTGCACGCGGTCGGCCGACAGGTACTGCATGCCGGCGTGGGTGCCGCGCTTGTCCTGGCACAGCTCCATGATCGTGCCGACGTACTCCTTCGGCGTCAGGATGCTGGCCTTGATGTACGGCTCGCGGATCTCTCTGATCGTCGAGGGATCGGGCATGTCGGAAGGGTTGTGGACCGCGACGATCTCGCCGTTGGAGAGCTCGACCTCGAACTCGACCGACGGCATCGTCGTCATCAGCTCGAGGTCGTACTCGCGCTCCAGCCGCTCGCGCACGATGTCCATGTGCAGCAGGCCGAGGAAGCCGCAGCGGAAGCCGAAGCCGAGCGCCTCGGAGGTCTCAGGCTCCCACGACAGCGCGGCGTCGTTGAGCGTCAGCTTCTCCAGCGCGTCGCGCAGGTCCGGGTAGTCGTCGGAGTCGATCGGGAAGAGGCCGCAGAAGACCATCGGCTTGACGTCCTGATAGCCCGGCAGCGCCTCGGTCGCCGCGCCGCGCTTGGTCGTCAGCGTGTCGCCGACGCGCAGCATCGCGACGTCCTTGACGCCGGTGATCAGGTAGCCGACCTCACCGGGGCCCAGCGTCGGGGCCGCGACCATCGCCGGGTTGAAGAAGCCGAGCTCGTCGATCTCGGCCTCGGTGCCGGCCGCCATCGCGCGGATCGCCTGGCCCTTCGTGAAGGTGCCGTCGACCACACGGATGTAGGCGATGACGCCGCGGTACTGGTCGAACTCGGAGTCGAAGATCAGCGCGCGCGGCGGGCCGTCGGGATCGCCGGCGGGCGGCGGGACCTTCTCCACCAGCCGGTCGAGCACCTCTCTGACGCCCATGCCGGTCTTCGCGCTGATCCGCAGCACGTCGTCGGGGTCCTCGCCGAGCAGCTCGGAGACCTCGCCCGCGACGCGCTCGGGCTCGGCGCCGGGCAGGTCGATCTTGTTGAGGACCGGGACCAGCTCCAGCCCGCCGTCGACCGCCAGGTACGTGTTGGCCAGCGTCTGCGCCTCGACGCCCTGGGAGGCGTCGACGACCAGCAGCGCGCCCTCGCACGCCGCCAGCGAACGCGACACCTCGTAGGAGAAGTCGACGTGGCCGGGCGTGTCGATCAGGTGCAGCTGGTAGGTCTCGCCGTCGGAAGCCTCGAACAGCACGCGCACGGCCTGGGCCTTGATCGTGATGCCACGCTCGCGCTCGAGGTCCATCGAGTCGAGCAGCTGCGCTCTCATGTCGCGCTGCTCGACGGTCTTGGTGACCTCGAGGATGCGGTCGGCCAGCGTCGACTTCCCGTGGTCGATGTGGGCGATGATCGAGAAGTTGCGAATCTTGGACTGGTCGGCCATGGGCCGGTACAGGTTAGGCGCCCTGGCCGCCTAAGGGGTTGTGAGGTCCAGGTAAGGGATCTTTCAGGAGAAGTGACGGTGTTTGCCCGATGTGTCCGCTCTGCCTCAGCCGTACCGTCGTAGAGGTCAGAAACGACGCCAGGAGCAGACCATGAACCCCGTCCTCACCACCATCCAGAACGACGTCCGCGCTGCCGAGTTGCGCGAGCGTTCGGAGCGTCGTCGGCCCCGCACGTCCAACCCCTCCCTGCAGCCGGTCGAGTCCTCGCCGGCGGCGGCGCGCTCGACGGCCTTCGGCGCGCTGTTCCTCGGCCACGGCTTCTTCGGCCGCGAGCACGGCTCCGCCGCCTGACCGCTCCAGACCTGGGCGCGCGCGACCGGCCAGCACCGGCCGCGCGCAACGCCCGGCGACGCACAACGCCCGTCCGCGCTTTCCCTCCTCGTCGGAGTCAGCGGGCGGGCGCGTTGCTTTAACGGGGCGGTTCGGCGGCGCGCTGCGCGGCTGCTGCGCAGCGTCGGTGCTCCCGGCGCGGCGCCTCAGCGGCTCCCGCGCGGCGGCTGGCGGCGCGGCGGCCCCTGGCGGCGCGGCTGCCGCGGCGCGCGCGGACGCGGC
>NZ_JAUTDO010000004.1:0-443813 GCF_030646165.1 Conexibacter sp. CPCC 206217
TTCTGCCGAGCCCTCTGATCGTGCCGCCGGCCTTCAG
Organism: Conexibacter sp. CPCC 206217; assembly: GCF_030646165.1. Lineage (GTDB taxonomy): Bacteria > Actinomycetota > Thermoleophilia > Solirubrobacterales > Solirubrobacteraceae > Conexibacter. The sequence continues at coordinate 38 of NZ_JAUTDO010000004.1, forward strand.
GTCGTCGACGAAGTTCTGCACGTTCAACAGGCCCGCGGTCGCGGTCGCGCCGGCCGTCAGCAGGATCACTAACACCGCTGCGAGCAGAAACCGCCACCAGCTGCCGGCTTTGGCCGATTTCGGAAACTCGTCGCGCACTTCTGGGTCCAGAGCCACTGATCAAGAGTAGCCTGACAACCACGGTCCCGCGCAACCCGCGGTCTGTCGGGAGCGGGTCTGTGAACAGCTCCCGCTGCGATGGGTCGCGCGGCAGCCGTTGCGGTCCGCAGGCTGTTCCCTGAGCAGTTCCGGGGCGTCATCGTCAGCATGCGACAACGTTCAGGCAACGGCGTGCTATTACGAACCGTCTTCGATTAAGTCCCTGCCCATCGAATAGGCGAGCGCCGGCTTCGACGGCCGGTGGCGTCACGTCCCGCGATCGGTTCCCGCTGGGCTATCGAAGTCAGTCGGATGAGAGGCACGCTCACTGAGGCGGGCCGCGGCTTGCGCCGCGGCCGGCGCCTCAGGTACATACAACGTCGCTTAGGGCAAGAGCCCCAGTGTCACCGACGTCGTCTCTCCATTCGTGTCAGTCCACGACATTCTTGTTGCCGGTTCAGTCGTCGTGGTGAATCGGTAGCCATTGCCGACCACCGGAACCTGGGATGTCGCGCCCTTCGCGAAATACACGGTCACTGTGTCAACGCCGTCAGGCACAATGCCACGGACATCCGCCTTGGCCCGTTCCCCGGTCGCGAGGTAAAGGCCGTTGCGGTCGACCCGATCCAACGTGTCGCATGTGAGCGCCCGAGCGCCTGGATACCGCTTATCGATATCTTCGGCCACGAGACACACTTCTTGGTCACCGGGCACGAGCCAGGTCGCCGGTGCAGATGCCTCGCCAGTACGCCGCGCAAGTCCGGTGTTTCCTCCCGCGCTAGCAAGGATGCTTTCAGCATGCGCGTCGCCATTGCGGCTGTAACGCTCGCTGGACGGCTGCTGCAACACGGCGAAGCGCTCTGCGATAGCTCCCGGCACTTCCGTGACCGCCGGGATTTGCTTGAGCGTCTTGGCGACTGGTTGAGTACCGCTGGTCGTGTCGTCAGCAACGGCCGACATCGCGACGACGCCAACGCCACCGATCGCGGCAGCCGCGGCCACCCCGAGAGCTGCTCGGCGGGCAAGTCTAGTTGTCGTTCTCATGGCGAATCCCACTGTCCCACGGCCCAGAAGCCAGTGTGTCCATTTGCTTCGTAGTTAATGATTACGGCGTAGGCTGTCGTACGCGAGTACGTGCCGGTGTAGATCTCTCTCCCTGCACCACAGACTGCCGGGAAGACGTTTCCGCCGGACCCGTTCGCCTCTGGCTTTGCTACGGCGCATCGTCTGTAGGCATTGATATTGCTTGCCTGAACGCCCGTGAGATACTGAAACCACGCCGTGCACCGATCGCCCGATGATTCATATCTATTCAAAGCGATCGTACTAGTTGCCGATGCCGGGCAGAAATAGGATGCCCCAGGCGTCGCACTCGCACTACTCGCGAACGCGCCGGTCATCACCGCCCCCATAAGCAACGAGAGCATTGTGGCGAGCACGAGCCTTCCAGCTCGCCGGCTCGCCGGTCCCCTGATTCGCAAACCCAACCTCCATTGGATTCGTCGTGAAGCACGAGCAAGTCGCACCCATGCCCCCCTGTTTAGCGCCAAAGTTCCCATTGTCCTTGGCGCAAAGGCAGCATATCAGACCAGTTGCGAGACGCAACTCTAATGTTATACACGGCTCACGCAAGAATTGTGCCGCTGCACAAACCTACCTAGTCCACGCAATGAAGCTTGCCTGTGGCTAGTGCCAGTTGCTCGTTCAGCCGCGCTTCTCGATGCTGGCCCCGAGCGCAGCGCCAGGGCGCCGCAGAAGCGTGGCAGTCACGCTGAGGATCGCCCGCCCGGGGACGCCCCGGCGCGGAGGCCAGGACCGATATAGGGCACCTGTGTGCGCCGACATGGCTGCAGAGGCGCCGCGATCTATGCGCGACCACGCGCCACGACAGGCGTTCGAAGGTCGGCGTCGCGCGCTCAGCCGGCGTCGTCGGGCGCCAACGGCTCAGCGGTCGACGAGGAATCGGCCTGTTGGGTGGCATTCGGGCCACTAGCCGGTGGCGCTCTTCTCGTGGCAGGTGTGCGGCTGCCGCGTCCTCTCGCCTGGCGTCTAGCCCCTGTTGCTGCAGCTCCTCTTGCCGCGGTGCGTCTTCTCGCGGACGAGGCCGTCGGGGTCGCTCTTTCGGGCAGCGCGACGCCGGCGCCCTCTGCGACCAGCTCGCCCTTGTGGCGAAGCGAGTAGACGGTGGAGTGCATCGTCGGCTTCGCGATCCCGGTCGCGTCGGAGATCTGCGCGACGGTCGCGCCCGGGTTGCTGGCGACGAAGGCGAGGATGGCTGCGCGGTTGGCACCGCGAGGAGCGCGTCTTCCTGCGGCTCTGGCAGGTCTGGCGACTTGCGCGGCGCGCGGTCGCCCGCGGGGTGCAGGAGCCGAGATGGCGCCGCGTTCGATCAGGACGGCGCGGGCGGCCTCGAGCGTGTTGTACTCATCCACAACCGGCCGCAGCTCGGCCAGCTTCGCGTCGATCTCATCGACGATGGCTTGCACGCTGCTGGCGATCGAGGCCATGTACAGAATCCTTAGTTCGAGGAGCAGTCAGGAGGCGCCCGCCGAGCGCGCGCCCGCGCAGCAGCAACCGAGCGCAGTCTCTCAGCCGGGCACGATGGAACCGGCTCGCCGCCGCGGCGCGACGACGGATCCCAGTGGGTTGTGGGTCCGGTAACGGCTCCTTATGTTCACCGACGAGCTGTCCAACGTCTGGTGATCATGTCGTAGTCCACTCCCGTCGGCGCGGCACCGAACCAGCTTCGAAGTGGTCTCTCTCTGGTTCCGATGGGGAACGTCTCTTGCCGGCGGTCAACGGTGACCGTCAGCTCGAGGCCCCATTCGTAGAAGTGACGGTCGGCACCTCTTGGCAGCACGGCGATCGACTCGGTTCGCCCAGCTGCAACGCCGAAGAATCCCTCCGGAATTCTGATGTCGCGGCGACGGTCGATACTCGTGAGTCTGGCCGCAGTCGCGGGTCGTTCCAGATTTACGTACAAGTAGTGCGGCTCCTCGCCACCAGCTCCGTACACGCATCGCACAAGCGTCGGTTCCGATGGTCGATAGCGACGAAACACGCGTACTCTGACATCAGTAATTGTGCTCGCCGTTTCGGCTGGGCTGGCGACCAAGAGGCGTGCGGGAGACAGCATCGCGCCCCCTATTTGATCGATCCACGACTCCCACTCCTCGCAGTGCGACTCTTGTCTTCCCGTATCGGGTGTGTACGCGGGCGGGGTCCCGAAGGTGCTGACTGGTCTGGGCACAACTGCATTGTTTGGCGTCTGCGCAAGCGTGATGGATGCCGATGGAGCCTCTTGATCGAGCAGCCAGAACACCGCAGTCAGCACAATCGCTACGACGGCTGCCGTACCCCCAACGGCCTGCCAGAAGCGGGTGCGGCGTGCCTCGCCGAGCATGGCTTCGTCATGCCGTCTGGTGCCAGAACGTCGTCCTCGATAACCCATGTGACGGGTAGGTTCGCAAAGCAGTCCATTGAGAGCGCCGGTTCCGATTCCGCGTGGCTCTCCCCCTGCGCAGGAGTCCCGACCCTAGTGGCATCTGCGGCGGCTGGGCATCCTGCCAGGGCAAGGGTACGTCGCCGCGCCGGATCGTGTGCGAGCTGCTCGGCCGCGCCGGTCTGCGTGCCGCGGAGCTGTGCGAGCTGCGGATCGGCGATGTCCGGCTTGACGCTCGCGCGGACGCATACCTGTGCGTGCGTGGCGCGAAGACCGCGGGCGGGTGTGGGAGGCGCAGATGAGCCCCCGACCTCATCGACGTCGTCGCCGAGCACCTGGAGCTGCTCGGCGAAGCACGGCTTCCGACCGGCTCGGAGGCCTCTTGGTGTCGGCGCCGCGACGGCAGGCGTCAGCGAGCCGTGCGGGCGAGCAGGGCGGTCGGGATCGTCAGCGTGTGCGCGTGCGGCCGGCGGCATCGGCGACCTCGACGAGCACGGCATCGCAGTAGAGGCTGATGACGGCGCCCTTCGTGCCGGTCAGCCAGTCGCCGCTCAGCTCGCGCAGGACGACGTCGTGCCGGCGAGTGGGGGCTCAGCGGTCATGGGCGCCGAGCAGCGCCACGTCGCGCGCCTGGGCGGTTGCTCGCCGGCGGGTCGGTCCCAGTGGGAGCTGGGACCGATAAGGGACAACTATGACAACCGGACCGGCGGCGCGGTCAGGGCCTGCAAGGCAGCAGGGCGTGCCGGGAGCGGCTCCAGGGTGTCGCGCGAAGCGTCGTCAGTTGCGCTCTGCCTCGAGCGCCGCGGCGACAGCCTCGAACTCGGCGAGCGCAGCGGTGAGGTCCTCGACGATCTCGCGGGCGATGACGTCGGGCGCTGGCAGGCCGTCGGCGTCTTCCAAGGACTCATCGCGCAGCCATGTGATGTCGAGGCTGACCTTGTCGCGGGCAATGAGCTCGTCGTAGAAGAACGGCTTCCAGCGCTCGGACTCCGAGCGCTCGTCGCGCGGGCGGCCCGGCAGGTAGGACGACACGAAGTTGTCGAGGTCGTCGCGGCGCAGCGGGTTCTTCTTCAGCGTGAAGTGCTTGTTGGTACGCAGGTCGTAGACCCATAGGCGCTGCGTCCACGGCTGCTCGGCAGCCGGCTTCTTGTCGAAGAACAAGACGTTGGCCTTCACGCCGGGCTTGTAGAAGATCCCGGTCGGCAGGCGCAGCAGCGTGTGGAGGTCGAACGCGGTCAGCAGCTTGCGTCGCAGCGTCTCGCCGGCGCCGCCCTCGAACAGCACGTTGTCCGGCATCACTACCCCGGCGCGGCCGTTGATGTCGAGGATGGTCATAATGTGCTGCAGGAAGTTCAGCTGCTTGTTGGATGTCGTGACGACGAAGTCTTGACGGAAGATCTCCGTGCCGTCGTCGCTTCCGTTGCCGATGTCGGTGCTGGAGCTTCGCCCGAACGGTGGGTTGGCCAGGACGACGCTCCACCGCTCGCCGGGATCGGCGATCAGCGCGTCCTTCTGATCGACGAGCGAGTCGCCGGTGATCGACCCGAGGCCGTGCAGCAGGAGGTTCATCGACGCCAGACGCGAGGTGGTGGTGCCGATGTCGACCCCGTGGACAAAGGTCGTGCGCAGGTGCTCGCGCTCGGGCGGCGTCAGCAGGGCGGCGTCGCGGGTCGCGTGTGCGTAGGCGGCGAGCAGGAACCCGCCGGAGCCGCAAGCCGGGTCGACGACCCGGTCGTTGACGGTCGGCTGCACGACATCGACGACCGCATCGATGAGCGGACGCGGCGTGAAGTACTGCCCGGCGGTCGTCTTTGTGTCCCCGGCGCTGCGCTCCAACAGCTCTTCGTAGGCGTCTCCGTTGATGTCCGACCCGGCCGCCGACCAGTTCTCCTTATCGAGGTAGTCGACGATCAGCGTCTTCAAGTGCGACGGGTTGGTGATCTTGTTCTGCGCGCCGCGGTAGATCGTGCCGAGCACGCCGGGCTGGCTGGCCAGACCGCGCAGGATGTGGTTGTAGGCGTCCTCGAGCGCCTCGCCAGACAGCCCGAGCAACTGGCTCCACGAGTACTGCTCGGGCACGACGCGTTCCGGGTTGAGCGATCGAGTCGCGCGCTCTTGCGCCATCTTGAGGAAGAGCAGGTAGGTGAGCTGCTCGGTGTACTCGTACATGTTGACGCCCGCATCCCGGAGGACATTGCTCCCGGCGACGAGCTTGGAGACGAGGCGGCGCGTTTCGGTCACGAGCGCATTCTTACGCGGTCGCCGTCTCAGCAGTGAGCTGGCCGGAGAAGGCCGCGGCGAGAAGGGAGCGCCGGAGGGCGGCAGAACGTCTAAGGGAGTCGTCGGCTACCGCGCTCAGCCGACACGCGTCGCTGACGATTCGCTCGTGGGCTGCGACGAGTTCTCGCTGACGGGCCAGCGTGGGCATCGGCAACGGGAACGCCTTCAGCTTGGTTCCGTTGACGTTGGCCTGGCCAACCTGCTGCGTCGCGACACTTGCTATGTAGGCGCGGCCCTGCGGGCTGTTGATCACGATGTTCGCCCACCGGGGATCGACGGTGGCGCCGAAACGAACGCGGATCAGGTACGAGGCGAATGACGTCACGGTGGCCGAGTCGAACACGGCCGACTTGCCAACGAGTTCGGCGCTGTTGGTCCGGTTGAAGAGCAGATCACCCGGAGCCAGGAGAAGCTTGGGGAAGTCCGGGTGGTCGTTCGGTAGAAACTTCAGTTCGCGCCGATCGATCTGCCCGTTCTTCAAGTTCCCCATCCGGAGAACGGGAACGTCGCCGTCGCTCGGCGGCACGTGGCATCTTGCGCTGCTCCCATACTCGACACGTTCGGCCTCAGCGCCAACGGTCGAAACGGGTGAACCGGCCGCCCCATCCGAGACTACCGCGGTGAGGGACGAGGTCACCAAAGCCAATGAACGGCGAATGGACGTGCTAACTCCGTCCTGTGCGGCGTCGAGGCGGGAGAGGTGGTCCTCGAGGAGTTCGACGATCCGCCGCTGCTCATCCAAAGGTGGAAGCGGGACCGGGATCTGGCGGATCACCTTGAGCCCGAGTCGTGGCCGCCCGACTCCGTGACGATGGCTGTCCGCCCAGCGACGAACCTCTGGACGCTGCAGCGCATACATCACCCAGCGGGGGTCAACGTCGGGGTGGAGACGGACCCGAATGCAGTCGGCCTTCACGATCGCAGGGCCGAGCGCTGGCGGCGCCAGGCAAGCACGTGGGAGCACTTGCCCCAACGATGCGACGAGCAGGTCGCCTGCAAGAACCTCATGAGCCCGAAGGGACTCGAAGTGCTCCTGCGAGATGTGGGCCTTCTCGTCAACGAACGAGCCGTCGCCGATGTTCTGAAGCCGGATTACGCGCGGCCCGTCGTCGGTGTAGTGGCGACTCGCGAGGTTCGACCCAAACGGTCCGTCCGTGATCGCCCGCGGCACATCCGCCTGGAGGTCGTTGAGCGGCACAACCGGCCAGGTCACGCGGTGAGTTCCTGGTTGAGTTCGTCGAGGAGGATCGCCGCACGGTCGCCGAGGTCGCGGATGGCGCCATCGGCGCCGCCGTTCTCGGTGAATGGCGGGTTGTCGAGGTCGGCCGGAGCGATGCCCGCAGATGTGGCGATGACCTCGACGATGCGGTCGAGCCACCAGCGCTCGGTGTCGGTGAAGGCCACCCCGGCCTGATCTTGCTGGAGCAGCCAGCCGGCGTAGCGCTCGTTCACGCGGTCAGCGTACGGGATGAGCTGATCGTCCTCGCCGAGCGCGAAGCGGACAAGCGACACGAGGTCCGTGAGCGTCCGGCGCGCGCCGGAATCGCGCTGCCCGTCAAGCTCGACCGCGGCGTACGCGTTCCAGATGATGTCGGGCGTCCAGTTGTAGGGCGGCCGGGCGATACGGTCGGCCAGCTCTCTGATGTCGTCGAACGACACGCGCCGCTCGCGCGCTTCGGCGAGCACCTGGATCGCGGTGATCTCGGAGCGGTGCTCGTCGAGGTACGCCTGCCACGAGGTGACGACCGACTTCGCTTTGCTCGTGTCGACGACCCCGTGAGCGTCGACGAGGCTATCGGCGGAGACCTCGTCGATGACACGGTCGTGTGCGCGACGCAGCTCCAGGATGCGAGAGCGCAGATCGGGGTTGGCGGCCAACGGGCGGACGGCGTCGACGATGAGCTGCTGGCGGGCGGCGTCAGGATCGGCGGCACCTTCGACGGCCTTCGCCTGGGCGTCGGCGTCGACCGCGTCAACGAGATGGCGCACGACGGTCCGCAGCGAACCGCCGGCGACCTTGTCCAGCTCGGCGCGCTCGTCGGGGGTGATCTGCGCCTCCAGGGCCGCGAGGCGCGAAGCGAGGGTCGCGGTCTCGTCCTCGGTGATCGTGAGGTTTGCCGTCTTCTCGAGGAGCTTGGCCAGGCTGATCGACTTCACACGGTTGAGGGGCGGCTCGACGAACTCGTGCTCGGTGACGCCGACGGCGTCGACGAGCACGAAGCGCGTCTTCTCAGTCGCGTCGGGCGTGACCGCTTGGAAGTCCGCATCGGGAATCGTGCGAGCGCCGCGGCCCTTCATCTGCTCGAAGTACTGCGGCGAGCGGACGTCCCGCATGAAGAAGACGCACTCCAGCGGCTTGACGTCGGTGCCGGTGGCGATCATGTCGACGGTGACCGCGATGCGCAGCGCGGCGCTCGTGCGGAACGCGGCGAGCTGGCGCTCAGCGTTCTTCGCGTTGTAGGTGATCTTCGCCGCGAAGTTGTTGCCCTTGCCGAACACCTCGCGCACCTGGGTGACGATCTCTTCGGCGTGGGCGTCGTCTTTGGCGAAGATCAGGGTCTTCGGAACGACCGAGCGGCCCGGGAAGATCTCGGTGAACAGCCGGTCGCGAAACGTCTCGAGCACCGTGCGGATCTGGTCGGTCGCGGTGACCTCCCGATCGAGTTGCCGAGCCTGATACTCGAGGTCCTCGTCGAGAGCCTCGTACCGTTGGGCGCGCGTACGGCGGTCGACCTTGGGAACGACGGTGCCCGCTTCGATGGTTGATCCCTGCTCGCTGATCTGCGTCTTGATCCGGTAGATGTCGAAGTCGACGTTGACGTTGTCGGCCACTGACTGCGGGTAGGTGTACTCCGACACGAGGTTCTGCTTGAAGAAGCCGAACGTCTGCTTGCCCGGGGTGGCGGTCAAGCCGACGATGTGCGCGTCGAAGTACTCCAGGACGCCGCGCCACTGGCCGTAGATCGAGCGGTGCGCCTCATCGACGATGACCAGGTCGAACGCCTCGGGCGGGATGTCACGGTTGTACGCAACGGCTACCGGAGCGTCAGGCACCCAGCCATCCAGCCCCGGGTCGTCGTTGTCGCCGACCTCCTCGTTGCGCAGCGCCTTGAAGACCCGCTGAATCGTGGAGATCGCGACGCTCGTCGCGTCCGGCATCGGACCGCGTCGCAGGCGATTGACGTTGTAGAGCTCGGTGAACTTCCGGCCGTCGTCGGGCGTCTGGTAGTTCTCGAACTCGGTCCTCGTCTGTTTGGCGAGGTTGTTACGGTCCCCGAGAAACAGGATTCGATCGAACCCGCCGTGCTTGAGCAGCCGGTAGGACAGCGTCACCGCGGTGTACGTCTTGCCCGCACCCGTAGCCATCTGGACGAGGCTGCGGTCGTATCGCCCCTCCGTGAGGCTGCGCTCCACTCCGTTGATCGCCGTGATCTGAGCGGGGCGCAGCGGCTTCTCATCCAGTGGCGGCAGATCGCTCACCTTGCCGCGCCAGGTCGGATGTTCGTCGTCCTTGCGCTTGAGGATGCCTGCCAGGGTTGCCGGCTGCGGGAAGTGGAAGATGCGTCGCGCGCGAGGCTCTGGATCAAAGCCATTGGTGAAGTGGGTCTCGGTGCCGCTGGCCTCGAACACGAACGGGAGACGCCCATCCTTAGTGAGCCCGGCCAGACGAACGTCCGGAGGCAGCCCCTCGGCGTACATCGCGCTCTGCCACTCCACGCCCGACAGCGGCGTCCCCTGCGGCTTGGCCTCGATCACGCCGACGGCCGCCTGGTCGACATAGAGCACGTAGTCCACGCGTCCGTGGCCAGGTTTCAGCGTCACCTCGCGGACCGCGACCCCGCGCGTAGCGAAGAGGTTCATCGCCTGCTTGTCCTGCACCGACCAGCCGGCCTCACCGAGCTGCCGATCAATCAACACCCGCGCGCGTGCCTCTGCCGCCAGCCGGTCCACGTCAGCCCCCACATCCATGTTGCCCACAGGCTACCGGGCGCGCCGACGTGTGAGCGCCGAACTCTCGACGCCGGCGTCGATCTGCAGCAGCGTCGCCGTGAGGCGCGCGGCGCTCGGCCGCGCTCGCAACGGCCCGTCGACGGCACCGATGGCGGGCATGGTGCCAACCCTTTCGCGGCGTCGACCTGCCGGCGCGCCGATCCCAGCTCCTTGTGGGACCGGTAACGCTCGTTTACGGAAACTGCCCAGCCCGCGCCGACTGCTCCGAGCGGCGACGTAGGGTCTGAGCCATCGACGGACTCTGATTCACCGCGCGGGGCGAGGTGATTCCCTCGGCCCCGCGACTTGTGAGGCTCTAGACCAACCTGAGCTCGCGCGGTCTCGGCAGAGGTGTTGGGACAGAAGGTTCGCCACCCGCCGGGGACCGTGCCGACAACATCACAAGCCCAAAAACGAGTGCGTCAAGATCGGCCGAGTTGAGGCGCAGTCTTCTGGCGATGTCGGCCTTGGTGATGCTCTCCTTGCGAAGCGCTGCGAAGACCTTGTTGAGAATCTGCGAGGTCTCGCGTTGAATGCCGTTCGGCTCCCCAGTGCGGTAGCCGCGTCTGCCGATCTCCATGTAGAGCATGCGGTAGTGCCAGTCCGTCAACGCTCCGAGTTGGTGCAGGCGGTGCGTGAATGCAGCCGCGGACACTCTCCACGGCTGCTTGGCCCTGATGATCTGATCGAGCGACGGGCTACGGGGCACTGTGCTCGTGATGCTGGCGCCCGGCATCAGAAACGCAGCAGCGAATCGGTTGGCTTGCTGCTCGGCTTCTCTGCCTTGGGGACCGTCATGGTGCCAGTGCATCACGAGGTGTCCCAACTCATGCGCCGCGTCGAATCGGCTGCGCTCGCCTGACTTTTGCGTGTTCAGGAAGACGTAGGGCTGCTCCCCGCCACGCCACAGCGAGAATGCATCGACGTCGTAGCACTCCTCCGCGAGCGAGAAGACCCGCACACCGTGCGCCTCAAGAAGGTGCACCAGATTGGGTGCAGGCTTCTCCCCCAGTCTCCATTCAGCACGGACGACCTGCGCGGCGGTTTCGGGGTCGACCCCGCCCGGACCGAGTTGCGGCACGTCGGACGCCGGCAAACTGAACCGAGCTGATATCCAGTCCTGCAACTCGAAGGCCAGCTCACCAGCGGCAAGCGCCGCATATCGTCTTCCGACAGCGGTCTTGCTCAGCGATCGAAAGCTTGCTGCCTCATCGGCGACTGGCTCGAGATCGTCGCCCTCAAAGAAGGCGACCGGGAATCTCAGCACGTCAGCGAGCGTGACAAGCGTCTTTGGGCTCGGTTCTCTTTCGCCGGCTTCGTAGGCGACGATAATGCGTGGGGTGAGTCCTGCCAGCTCGGCGACGCGCTTCTTGGTGTAGCCGCGACGTCTTCGAGCGAGCGTCAGTCGTGAAGGGGTAAACACTTCTCCGTCATATCCGGACGACCGGGATGTCGATGCCGTCCCCGCCGTCGCTGTCGTCGTCGTCAAACTGGGTGTTGAACGTAGCGATGTCGATCGCGGGAAAGACGATGCGCTCCGACCAAGAGACGATGAAGCCCTTCTCGTCCTGCTCGCTCGGCAGCGACAGCTCGTAGCGAACCTCGTCGTCGGTTGTCGCGACCAGCAGATATCGGGTCTCCTGCCAGATCGCGCCATCGCTCTCGGCCGCGGGCTGGTCCCGCGCGTCGAGCAGCGCGAGCTGCTGGTTGGCCCGCACTGCGATCCGCGTCTGTCTGCCCTTGCTGTACTTCGTCCGAGGCTGAACGGGCCCGTAGAGGCCGTCGTCCTTGATGAGGCCGGTGTTGCGGTCGCCAGTCGCGACCGTAATCGCCCGACGGCCGTCCGGGCTGATGACTCGAGAGAAGCCGCCCGCGTCGGTCGGCTTCCAGTCGAGCGGCGTCAGCAACTCTCGCAGGCCGACGTGGCACTCCTCCCACTGGCGCGTGCCCGGCGCTGCCGGCGTATGGAACGCCGTGCACGCCTGGCGCTGCGCAAGACCACGAAGCACAACCATCTCGAGGATCGCCTCCGTCAGGCCGAGTTGGTACAAGCGAGCGGAGCGATCGTGCGGCTGCTCGAAGTTATGTGCGGGCGTGGCCATCGAGGCACGGAACCTCCGTCTAGGACACCAGTTCCTCTTATCCTACCTCTGAGGAGGACGGAAAAAGGGAACTCCCTCTTCTACTGCGCGCCTGCGTTCGTTTTGCCCGACCGCGTCGACAGAACAGAGTTCTAGCTGGTGAGGCGGATCTCGATGGGGGTTTCTTCGAAGTCTGCGGTGCGCAGCCGTCGGCCGTCGTGATCGATCCGGTGGGAGTGACCCAGCGCTTTGAGGCGCTCGGTGATCGACCGGAACGTGATGTCGTCGGCGTAAAGAGTGATGGTCATCTGGTCGGCGGTGTCGGCGAATCGGAAGCGCGTCTGTTCTGGATGCGGGTCGTGTTCGAGCGCGAGCCAACCCGCGAGGACGACCTGCGTTGCCGTCTCACGAGTGACGTCGAGGCCGAGCACGAGCGTATAGAAGGTGCGAGCGTCGCTAATGTCGGCGACGCGAACGACCAAGCCGCTACGGATGCGGCCATTCTCGACCTGAGTGGTTGCCGGCGCCGTGATGACGAGTTCGGCGTGTGAGGGGAGCGGCATCCACGGCGCCGGGTCGGTTCTGCTGATGCGTTTGACGCGGAAGGTCTGGCCGGAGCGATTGCGCATCCACCAGCTGCGAATGTGGGAGGCGCGATTGTCGAGGTCGTGCACGGCGAGGATCTCGACATCGCCGTAGAACGGGAGGTCGAGGCGGTCGCCACGGTCTGCGAAGGCCAGTTGCTCGTCGACGTGACGTTGCGCGGCGCGCGAGTACGGCGTGGCGGGCTGGGTGCGGCGCCGGTCGGACAGGACGTGGGTGAGCAGGTCGGCGTCCATCACGTCGTGAGCGGCCCTCTCCAGCCAACCGGGCCCGTGCAGCGCGCCGAGCAGCGCGCCGGTCATCGCGGCGAGCGTGTCGGTGTCAGCGCCTCGAGCGAACGCTGCGCGCAGCAGGCCATGCTGCGGGTTCGCGGCGTGACGAGAGGCGAGGTAGACGGCGCTGACGGCCGTGATGGTGCCAGCGCCGCTGGCCTCCGAGAAGGCGCCGAGCTCGTGCAGGACCTGTTCGTCGATCGTGAGCGCGCCGTTGCGCATCTCGTCGCGAGCACGCGCGAGTTGGTCGATCGTCCGGCGCGTCGTCTCCCGCCAGCGTGCCTGATAGTCGGAGGGAACGTGCTCGGCCCACGCGCGCGGAACGGCGTCGAGCTCGAGCAGCGTCCAAAGGCCGGCGTCCATGAGCAGTTCGTCGAGCAGTTCGCCCCAGCGCAGCGATTCGCTGCGCTGCAGCGTCATCCACAAGGCGTAGGCGTAGAGCTGGCCACCGAGCAGCGCGAGCGGGTCGCCGTGGGTCGCGGCGCCGTCGGCCAGCACCCGGCGCCGTACGTACTCGAACGGTACTCCGCGGTGCGTGCAGTGGGGCAGGATCCGCATCGCGGCCCCGTTTCCACCGGCAGTCCAGTAGCCTCTCGCGCCGCCTCTGCCCCACGGCGCGATGCCTCTGGCCCACGCGCGCGCGGCGCGTTTGGACGCGCCGCCGCCACCGAGCTCGTAGTGCGGCCACCACGGCAGCTCAGCGTCGGTGAAGTAGTCCCACCAGTGGTCGTCGTAGCTGAGACTCCGCGCGACCGCGAGCGTCAGCTGGGTGTCGTCGGAGTAGGCGCCGACGGGGAGTTGCTCCTCGTGCGGCGCGAAGCGGCCACCTTCGCGCCGGGTCCAAGACCTCAGGTCGAGCGTCGCGCGCAGCTCGCTGGTTCCGCCGACCCGGTTGCCGCGGGTCTCAAGCGGCCAGCCGAGCGCATCGCCGACCGCGAACGCGAGCATCGCGCCTTGGACCGCTTCCTGCCAGCGCGTGTCGCTCATGCCGGCTGCCACGGCGTCTCGGCGGGCCGCTGGCCGGCGGCGACCGCGGCGCTGAGCGAGCTCGCGTTGAACAGGACAGGCGCGACCGCCCACGTCGCCGTCTCGATCGTCGCGCCGATCTGATCCAGCGCCGCATGCGCCCGCGCGGCGGCGGTCTCAGTCGCGACCGCAACGGTGACCACATCGGCGATCGGGATTGTGCGGTGCACGAGCACCTCGGCCTGATCATCGGTCGGACAGGCTGGCAGGCGGGTGCTGCTGCGCCGGTAGAGGCGGTTGCCGGTGCCGCTCACGGTCGGCGCGTAGAGCGACGAAGCGCCGTCGGGGAGACGTCGCGGATCATGCTGCCGTTAGCCGCCGCGGCGTTTCGGACACAGACGCGGGTGCCCGGCTGCCAGAGGCTCTGGGGCGCCAGCATCAGGCAAACCCAGTCGGGAAAGAGCCGCTGGATCGCGGTGGCCTGGAAGAGCCGTCTGCGCAAGTACCACGCGTTGGGGTATTCGATCGAGCAACTGATGTGGTCATGATGACCGTCGAGCCGGAGAAGATCCTGCCGATCGTGCTCGCTGGCGGTGGCGGCGAGCTGCTTGAGGCTCAGCAGGCCGCGATCCTCGGCCGCGAGGTGCAGGAGGTTGCTCAGCGGCGTGTAGTGGCAGAGCCGCGTGATGCCCTTTTCGGCCGCGAGCTCGGCGACGTTCACCGCGTCACCGTCGTCCACAGCCCGTCCGCTCCGGGAAGCAGCCGGGTCAGGTCTCCGGTCGCGGTCATGATCAGATTCTGACGAGCGCGGGTGACGCCGACGTAGAGCAGCCGACCGCCGACCGCCGTCGCCTCCTCCTCGCCATCGGCAGCGACCGCGCGTGGCTCGGGCCAGCGGTCTGCAGTGACGCCGACGAGGATGACGGTGTCGAATTCAAACCCCTTGGCGGAGTGCACGGTCCCGTAGCTGATCCCGGGGCCGCCGCGCCAGCGCTCAAGATCACGATCGAGGCGCTGCGCGCCCTGAAAGGCAGCTGCGAAGCGGGGCTCGTCCTCGTGACGGGTCAGCAGCACGCCAACGCTGTCGGTGACCGACGCCGCACGGGCCTGCTGGACGACGAAGCTGCTCTCGGCGACGATGTCGCTGAGCCGGACGAGGGTCGGCGGCGGACCGCTGGCACGAAATCCCCTGGGGGCGACCATGTCGGGCTGGTCTCTGAAGTACGGCATCGCCGCGATCTCCAGACCGAGCGCAGCGACCTCCGGCGTGTTGCGATAGTTGTGCTCGAATCTCCAGACGGCGTTCACGTTGAGACCGGCACGCCGCCACGAGATCCCACGCCCGTAGATCTGCTGAGCGACGTCACCGAACAGCGTCAGCGACCCGTCCGCTCTCATGGCGAGCGCGAGCGACCGGATCATCTCAGGCGAGAAATCCTGGCCCTCGTCGATGACGATGTGCCGATACATCCGCTGCGGGCCGTCGAGCTCGAAGGCGCAGCGCGCGTAGAACGCGATGTCGTCCCAGTCGTACCTGAAGCCGCGCGCCGCGCGCAGCGCGACGTAGCGGTCCTGCACATCGAAGACGAGCGGGCGAGCTGCCGGGTCCAGCGCCTGGCGGCGGCCGATGCGCTCGCTGGCGAGGTAGGTCTCGCGGGTCAACAGACCATGCTGCGCCATATATCTAAGCTCGCTGAAGAAGAACTCCTCGTCGCGGCCGAGCACGCCGGCTGTGCCACGCTCCCGTCGCACGTCGTCGAGCGCCATCCGGATAAAGCCCTTGCGGGACTGATCGGACTTGACGATCTCGTCGGTGCCCATCAGGCCGCGGGCATTGAGGTACCCGCGCGCGAACCTGTGGTAGTTGCAGACGGTGACATTCGGCAGCGTCGCGGCGCCGAGGTGATCGAAGTAGGCCAACAGCGCCCGGTTATAGGTCAGCAGCAGCGTCGGACCGGCATGTCCGGTCCGTGGATCGCCGAGATGCGCAGCCCGATGGACGGCCATCGTCGTCTTGCCCGAACCAGCCGTCCCGAGCACGACGGCGTGCCCGGAGGGCGTCATGCTGACGACTCTGCGCTGCTCACCGACCGGCCGTGGCAGCGTCACGGCCCCGTCCTCACGTCCGCGCCCGCCATCGATACTACCTGCGAAACCCTCACCCGTCACCGTCCCCTGGTCATTTCCGCCCTCACTCACGCCTATCGGAACGTAAGACAGGGGTCTTGAGCCAGCCCATCGCCAGTCCGCCGGCTCACATGGTGACGATTCTCATGCCGCGGCAAAGCATGGGCACCCGTTGGCAGTCGAGCGCTCCCGGCGCTCGTCGTCCTCGCGACGCCGGTTGTCTTACCTGGAATCGGCGCACTTGTCCGGTCCTGGAACGAGAATGTTCCTATGCTCGCCCGGAGAATTGTCTTCTACGCCGTCGAAGACCTTGACCCCGAAACGCCATTCGATATCGAGGCGGCCCTCGACCCAATCAACGACCTTGAGGAGAGAGTGTGGGTCGTCTCCGATCACGGCCTCCTGATGGCCGTGATCGTGGACGAGATCGGCGAAGGCGACGAGCCTTCGTGCTTCCGGTTCCTGCGGATCCGCGACGATCGCCCGTACATCATCGGTCCCGATCGGGAGCCGGAGCTGGTCGAGATTGAGCAGGACTACAGAGTCACCGACTTCACGTACGCGATGCTCTGGCCCGACGGCTTTCTCGGAGCGATCTCGTCCCGCGACGCGCCGGTCATCAAATACCTGTCGACCTACTTCTCCAAGACGACCAGACAGCGCTGCCGCATCGAGAACATCTACGCCTCCGACGTCGTGCAGCGCTTCAAGAAGCTCAAGAAGCGGCTGACGAAGGCCACCGTCAAGATCGGCACGGCCGAAGCCGAGCAGATGGAGGCCGACGAGGAGCTGAAGGGATTCAAGGCTTTCTTCGTCGCCGGACGCGAATCCGAAGCGGTGACGGTCAACGTCGAGCTCAGCGTCGACCGCAAGAGGGACCGTTTCCTCCACAAGAGCGTCGCCGCCGGCGTCGGCCGACTCGCGACCTACGGGGACCTCGTCGATGCGCTCGTCATCGTCGGCGAAGACGCCCAAGGCAGACGCCAAGAGCTCGACATGAAGAGACAACGGATCTTCCGAAGAGTCCTCTACGAGCAGACCGACACGAACGACATGATGTACGCGCGAATCGCGTCAGCGCGGAGGGAGGTCGAGGATCCGGACGAGGGCGGGAAACCGCTCAACCGTGCTGCCAAGATGAGCAGCCTTGCCTAGGGCCACTCCCCGATCTCGCATCACCGACGTCCTGCGCAGGTCGACCCTGCGCTACCCCCTCGGCATCCTCATCGCGTCAGTACTCGTGGTTGTCGTCGGCGAGCACCTTTTCATGTCGAAGCCCCGGCCGGCCCTGGCACGGCTGAGCGATACCGACCAGATCGATCTCTACAAGCAGATCGCCCCGATCGCCGGCAGCGCCCTCGGGTTCCTGCTGGCGTCGGTCGCGATCCTCGTGTCGCTCGATCCGAAGCGGCCAATCGTCGCCGATCTGCGTCGCGGCGAGGCGTTCAGCCTTCTGATCGCCAATCTGCTCGCCGCCTGCCTTTGGCTACTGCTGCTCTCTATCTTCTCGCTCGTCGGCTGGACATTCCACTCGAGCTGCGGAAGCAGCGACGCCTTCCAATCGGTCTTCGAGGTCATTGGCTACGCGGCTGTCGTCGAGCTCTTGCTCGGAGGCTTCTTCTTCGGCTACGTGACCTACAAGGTCGCGAAGCACGACTAGACCGATCTGCGTCCGGCCGCCGGCATCGCGATGTCGACGCCTAAGGTCAGCAGCCGGGCCCGGCCGTCCTTGCTTGCCACTCAGCACCGCGAAGTGGCAGAAACCCATCGGATCGCCGGTAATCCGCAGGAATCCACGTGCGGCCACGAACCCGATACTCAGACCAAAATACCTGCAAAATCGTACCTTTTCCAGCGCGAGAGCGGCTTTATCGCACCCAGGAGGTCGCCGGTTCGAGCCCGGCTAGCTCCACTCCTCGAAACCCCCGTCACCACGGGGGTTTCGTCGTTTCGGGGATCGCCGTGGATCGGCGGTGATTCCCGGTGATTTCAGGCACTAGTGCCTTTATTCCGGCCGATTGCCGCCGATGCCGTTGGATTCGGCCCGATTGGGCTGGGTGACGGCGCCGGCCAGAGTTATCGTGGCCGCCCGTCCACAAAGTGGCCCCGGCGGTGCTGAAGACACCCCGGGGCCTGGCACCGAAGGTTCTAGGCCCTCGGTAACGCGACGTGCTGCGCGCCGCGGCCATCGCGGAGCTGGGCGAGATCGACACGATCTATCTCGCCCTGACCAACACCGACTTCGCTGCGGCCCGCAGGCGGCGCGGTCACTTCGAGCCGTTCATGCGATTGCTCGACGACCTCGGCTGGGAGCCCGACCCCGACCACGGACGGCGCAACCGCGTGACCCTCACGAGAGGCGGGTCCGGCAGCTGCGCCGCCTCGACAGCGTGCTCGAACAGGTCCAGGACGATCTGCTCGAGCCGCTGTCAGCCAGGGATCGCCAGACGCTGACCCGCCTGCTCAGCCGCGTCCTCGCCCAGCACGAACCGGAGTGACCGCCACGCTCACGCGCGCGTGCGCCCCCTCGCCGCTCCCCTCGTGATCCTGACGGTCACCGTGCGGCTGGTGCGCCTGCCGCCGGCGGTCGTCGTCAGCGCGATCCGCACGACCGCGCGGCGGCCCGCGAGTCGTCTGGCGGCGGCCTTCGTCAGCTGCACGCGCACGATCGCGCGGCGACCTGCGGCGACACGCTGCGGAGCGATGACCCGCACCGCGTAGCGCCTGCCGCCGATCGTCACACGGGCCTGTCTCGGCGTGCCGAGGCGGCAGCCCCCGGACGCGGCGGCCGGGCAGACGACGGTCGCGACAGTCGCGAACCGGCGCGGATCGACCACCGTCGTGGCCGCCGCGGAGACGACGCGCGGCGTGGCTGCGGCTGCCCTCGGCGCGGGTGCCGGGGTGGGCGTGGGCGTCGGACCCGGCCCGGGGACCGGCGTCGGCACCGGGGGCGTCGGCTGCCTGGAGCCCGGGTCGGGCAAGGGGTCGGGCGTCGGATCGGGGCCCGGCTCGGGATCGGGCTGCGGCGCCCCGAGTCTCGGCGCCAGCGCCAGCCGGTCGAACGGCTCGCCCTCCGGATAGCTGCCGAAGACCTCGGCACCCGTCGCCGTCAGCGTCGTCGCCAGGCTGTTCCAGCCGAGCCCGCCCTCGAACGGCGCCGGGCTCACCCCGGTGAGGTCGACGCGCACGAGCGCGACGCCGGTGCGGGTCACGGGCTCCGGATGTTCCATCGTGGCGCCGACCGCGTCGGCGTAGAGCGTGCCGGTCGTCGCGTCCGCGACGACCCGCAGGTTCGAGAAGCGCGTGTCCAGCTGCGGCGTCGTGTTCCCGGGCACGTGGTAGTCGTGACCCCAGAAGCGCACGGAGCCGCCGAGCGCGACCTCCAGCCTGCCGCTCGCAGGGTCGTAGCGGCCGCCGCGAACAGGGAAGCGCAGCTGCTCGGAACCGGCGTTGCGGCCGGTGCAGAGCGATCCGCTCGCGAGCGTGCCGCCGATCCGCTCGACGCCGCCCGAGAGCTCGATCTGCCCGCGTGCGACGTTGCCGACGACGTAGCAGCGCCAGCGCTCGGAGAAGCCCCAGTCGACGTGGCCGCCGCCGAACGTGACCGGCGCGGTCAGCGCCTGGTCGACCCGCAGCGTCACGGGGACGCTGAAGACCGTGCCGGCGGCGTTGACGACGCGCGCGCGGAAGCTGCTGCCGGACATCGCACGGCGCGTGTCGCGGACGACGAGGAAGCCGCCGTCGACGGCGAAGTCGCCGCTGTCGGCGTCGACCGCCTGCCAGTAGCCGTCGACCAGCCGCTGCCAGGTGACGGTCGGCTCGGGGTTGCCGCTCGGCATCACCGTGAAGGAGGCGTCGTCGCCCTCCAGCGCCGCCACCGGCACCGGCTGGACCGAGATCGTCGGCGGCGCCTGGACGTCGAGCGTCGCCGCCTGCGTGCTCAGCTCGCCGCCGGTGTTGGCGTAGACCGCGCGGTACTGCCTGCCGCGGTCGGCGTCGCCGACGGCGACCCTCAGGGTCGGCGTGGCCTGACCCTCGACGCCGGCGCCCGCGGCGACGTCGGCCCACCTGGTCTGGCCCGGCACGCGCCACTGCCAGCGCACGGTCGGCGCCGGGTCGGCCGTCGCGACGGCGCTGAAGGTCGCGGTCGCGCTGCCGGCGACGTCGGCCAGCGTGACGACCGCGTCCGCCGGCTGTGTAGTGATGGCCGGCGCCGTCGCGCGGTAGGTCAGCGACCGCACGCCTCTGCCGGGAGTTCTGACCAGCAGGTCGCCGCTGCGCGAGGCGCCGACGAGCGCGTCGTCCCAATAGCTGAACAGCGACACACCCGGCACGACGAAGCTGCGCCGCAGCGTCCCGGAGACCAGCTCGGTGACCTTCGTCATCTGATGGCTGACGAGGAACAGCTTGTTCTGGTCATACGCGACCGTGACACGGTGGGTGTTGACGTTCTGCCCGCCGGACGGCACGCGCACCGGCTCGCCCGCGGGATCGAGGCTGAGGTACGCCCCGAACCCGAAGATCGGCAGGAAGCGCACGTCGCCGACCCCGTCGATCGCGTAGAGGCCGTCTCTGACGCGCAGGACCTGGACGGCGTTGGCGCCTCTGCCCTGCGGCAGGTCCTCGGCCAGCACGCTGTCGGCGTCGACCCACAGCCGCTTGAGCTGGCCGCCGTAGCTGTTGGCGGCGACGAGCACGTCCGGCAGGCCGGGGCCGCCGCCCGGCGCGAACGCCAGCGAGCGGAAGAGGCCGGTGACCGGCTGCCCGTTGATGCCCCTGATCACGCCGATCGCGCTCGCCTGCCAGACCCCGAGCCCGTCTCTCCTGATCTGCCACAGCTCCTGCCTGGCCGCGTAGCCGCGGACGACGAGGTAGCGGCCGTTCTGGGCGTCCCAGACGCCCGCGCCGGTGTCGGTCGTCGCGTCGACCCTGGAGCCGTCGAGCATGCCACCCGTCAGCGCGGCGCCGTCGTAGGCGTAGGCATGCAGGCCCTTCGATCTGTCGTTGATCGAGGTGCCGAAGAAGATCGCGCCGCTGGCAGGATCGGTCGCGATCGACACCGGCTCGACCAGGCGGCCGCTGACCGCCGGCAGCAGCGCCCTCGGCGCGAGCGTGTCGCGGTCGAGCACGGCGACGCTGTTGGCGTCCTGGTAGAGCGACGCGACCAGCTCGTTGGCGTTGCGGCCGGGCTGGCTCTGCATCAGGTTGGCCGGCGCCGCCGCCACGGCGGCCGGCTCGTACAGCGGCGCGCCCGGCTCCGTCCAGGTCTCGCCGACGGGCTTGCCGCCGGGGCCCCTGTAGCCGAACGAGAGCGTGTCGAGCACGGTGCCGACCGGATAGCTGAAGACGGCCGCGCCCGCCGCCGTCATGATCGCCGGGATCTCTCTCCAGCTCGTCGTGCCGCCGGTGACCGTCGGCGCGACCTGCTCGACGTCGAGCGAGGCCAGCTCGATGTCGGGGTAGTCGACGATGTCGCCGCCGCTGATCGGCTTGCTCGACATCTTCACGAACAGCGCGACGTGGTCCTCGGTGATCTCCACGCGCGGCGCCGACATGGTCAGGTCGAGCTGGCACGGCCGCTCGAACGGCGTCGGCTCGCAGTGTCCGAGGAACTGCGCGGTGCCGCCGAACTGCACGACCGTCGCTCTCGTGACCGTGTCGAAGCTGCCGCTCACGAGCGGGAAGTGGAAGGTGCCGTCAGGGTTCTGGGTCGCGCCGTCGGTCAGCGTCGTCCCCGCCGCGGTGATGTAGTTGCGCCACGACCTCTTCAGCCCCCAGTCGAGCCCTGCGCCTTCCGTGATCGCAACGGGGTCGGCCGCGTGGGCGGCCTGACCGGGAACGAGGAGCACCAGCACGAGGACGACGAACGCCACCGTGCGAGCGAGCAGGCTCTTCACGTCGAATGCACCTTCCAAGATGAACGGCGGCCCCCGGTCGGCGACATCGCGCGGATGCGCGGGGCGCCCCTACCTCCTCCAGCACGGCCGCTGAGCAGGAGAAGTTAGGTAGACCTTACACCTCGCGATCCGCTCAGGTCCTCCCGCCGAGCGACGGCGATCGGCTCGAACGCGCGGGCGGCACGATGATCGCGCTGCTGATGTCGGTCGCGGGCGACGAGTACGACGATCAGCACACCGACTGGTGAACGGTCCGCGAACACCTCCTGCTCCCAAAGCAGGAGCGGTAGGTCGTTGGTAGCGGCAGCCCGCCGCTCCTCAGCTGCCGCCGCCTCCGCGGATCTCCCTCTGTGCGGACCGGGACGGTGCAACAGCCATCAGGAGCTGTCGCACCGCACCGACATTTCGCTGCGCACGATCCGCCGCTGGGAAGTCAACGACCCGCGCTGACGCAACCCGCACCTCAGGGACATGCTCCGCGCCGCTGCCGCGCTTGAGACGACCGTGGACGCGATCATCGAAGACTGGTGGCAGCCACCGCCGCCGAACCGGCCGTCGGGCTTCGGCCCTTCGTCGGATCGAGCAAAAGGCCGAATCGCTCGAGTGCCGCGAGAGCCTCGGCGAGCGTCAGCGCCGCCTGCGGCTCGTTTCGCCGGTACTGCGATCGACAGAAGGCGACCGGGTCCGGCCGCGACGCCCCCGCCGAGTCGATCACGTTCTCGAACGCCAGCGTCTCGGCAGCTCCACGAGTTTGTCCAGCGGCATCTCCCAACCTCTGACCGGACCGCGCATGCCGGCACGGTAACCGGCAGCGCCTCGACGCGCGCCGCGAGCTCGGGGACGGAGGAGGCGCCACTACCCCGGTTGGTACCCGCGCCCGGTACCCGCTTGCAGCGAGGTTGGCGGCGAAGCTGACCCCGAAACGACGAAACCCCCGCATCAGCAGGGGCTTCGTTGGTATGGAGAGAACCGGGCGGCGTACAAACCTCACGAGTTTTGATGGGGCGCCGCTTTGCGTCTGCTGACAGTGCGAGTGTGCCTGGCAGTCGGCGGACGTGGCTGGTACCGACCTGGTAGCGGGCTGGTACCATTCTCTGGATGAGCAAGCAGATTGCCGTTCGGCTCCCAGACGAGCTTGTCGACTTCGTTGACGAGATGGTGGGTTCGGGTGCTGAGCGCAGTCGTGCGGCGGTGGTCATACGCGCGCTTGAACGCGAGCGCCGTCGCGCCGTCGCGGCGCGTGATGCGGAGATCCTTGCCGAGAGCGGACCGGATCCCGAGCTGGCTGGGCTGGCTGACTACGCCGCCGGTCTGCCGTCAGATCTGGATTGATGCGGCCGATCCATCTCGCAAGGCTCGATAAGACCCGCCCTGTAGTGGTCCTGACCCGCGAGCCTGTCCGCCCGCACCTCACCTCGGTCACGATCGCGCCAATCACAACGTCTGTGCGCGGCCTCTCGACCGAGGTCGCGGTCGGTGAGGCGAACGGGCTCGCGGTGCCGTCGGTGATCAGCTGCGACAACATCACGACGATCCCGACGGGCGCGTTGGGGCGACAGATCGGGCTGCTGCTCGATGGCCAAGAGCCGGCGCTGAGCGAAGCGATCCGCGCGGCGTTCGATCTCGACTGACAGCGCTTCGAGTACTGGGCTGTACCGCAAGCTCCTCTCGCATGACCTTCCATGGAGGGGAACCGCGTTTCAGTGGAGCTAGCCGGGCTCGAACCGGCGACCTGCTGGCTGCGATCAAGCAGCTCTCCGGCGGCAGAAATGTGCGATTTGCAGGAAGATCCGACGGCCACTGCGTGGCTGGGCGTGCCGTCGATTACTGCGGATTCACGGGGATTGCCATGGTTTCGGGCACTCGGCGGCGCGAGTGCCCGACCGGCGGAAGCTGGCGGCGGGCGCCGCCGGATTCGGCGCCGCCGGATTCGGCCTTCATGGCGCCCTCGCGCGGGGCTGGCGTGGGCGTCCGACCACGCAATGCTCCAGCTCGCGGCGTGGAAACCGAGATCTCATCCAACGACCGCGTACCTTCGAAGCCCAGGGAGGCGATCCACTCAATGCCAGCTGGCGAGCCAGGGCCGATCTTTGCCGTCACGTTCATCCTCGAACTGCCATTCGATCTGGGTCTCCGCGAGCAGAGCGGTGGCCTGCTTCTCAGCGAACGTGGTTCCGAGTGGGATGGCTGGCCCGATGACGCGATTCGAACGGTGGTGAGCCTGCCTGCTGACGTGCCGCTTTCAGCGGATGTGGGACCAGGGACCCGATGGACGCTCCGGCGCGGCTGGGTCGACTCGCATGTACCGCTGCTTGCGGCAGACGAGGCGTTCTCAGATTGGGTCGAGCCCCTGGAGTCCCCGCAGGAGCATCAGCGGCGGCAGGATGCGATTCGAGATTGGCGAGAAAGAGGCATCAGAAAGCCGGTGACCATCGCCGCGCTGACGCGCTTCGTTGGTTGGGACGGTGTACCCAAGAACCCTGAGGACCCGCGCACGCTCGCGCTGTACGAAATGGCCCGCACGGACTTCAATCGCATTCTCGGCATCCTCGGCCTCACGACCGGCGTGTGGTGGGTCGCTCCGGTCACCGATCGCGAACTCCCCGGGATGGTGCCCGTCATCGCAGAGTTCGCTGGGCCCCACGACACGCCGCCGCCAGGCGAAAGTGCCCGTCGCCGAGGTGGGACGTTCCCACTCCACGTCCATGACCTTCTTCCGAACCTGCCCGATCAGGCGTTCGTGTCCGACCAGCAGTTCGAGGCAGCCGGAGGACTCCTCCAAGCATTCAACCGCGGAGATCTGGCGTTCTTGCCCGTGTTCGAGCTTCTCCACGAAGCTGGCGGTGACCTGAACGTCGGCAAGCCAGGCCAGGCGATCGTTCTCAGCAGCGCCGCGGTCGAACTCGCCTTGTCAGTACTGCTGTGCGAAGGCAGCGCCCTCGCCGGATGGTCCACGACAGAGTTCGAGAGAGCAACCAGATCCTCGTTCCGTGGTCGAATCGAGCACCACGTCGCCAAGCTCCTCGACATCACCATTGACGTTCAATCCGGCGAGGATGCCTGGGCGCGATGGTGGCGCAGCGGCTATCAGGTTCGCAACGACTTCGCCCACGAAGCGAAGACTCCGACTCGCGACGAAGCGCTCGCCGCGTGGCAGAGCGTTCTCGAACTCTTTCGCGAGCTGCGATCCACGCTGGCCGCCCACCCCGTACTCCATCCGCTGACCGACCACATGCCGTTTTGGGCTGAGATCACTTGAAGAACGACCACTTCCGGAGAAAGCTCGCCGACGCCAACCAAGTAGATGTCAGAGATGTCAGAGATGCCGGCATGGCCGATATCAACCGCATGCGCAACGACATCATCCACCATCGCGGATTGGCGACCAAGGCCAACACAGGTAGATGCGAGATCTTCCGTTGGTTGCACCTGGCGAGCCAATCCACCCCGTGATGGCGCACGTGGCCGAATTCATGGGCTACCTCGGCGCGGTGCAAGGCGCGGACAGAATTGACGGGGAAGACCCGTGGCAAGTAATGGGTGGGTTCTGATTGCAGCACCACCTACTGGGCCGAGCGCGCGACGCAACGACGTAGAAGAGCTGGCACGATGGCGCGCGTGACGCGGCCACCGACCATCGGCGACCCTCTCCCCCGTGCCGACGAGGCGTACGGGATCGAGGCGAAGGTGACCGCGTACTGCCTCAATCTCGATCACGAGGTCGGCGGGCCGAAGGCGCGGGGCTTCCTGCAGATCCTCGGCATCGCCCTCGAAGACGCCGACTACCTCGCCGAGGAGCTGCGCGGCGGCCTTCGGGTCGCGCGGATCTCCGACGTGCGCGACAACACGCCGTTCGGGATGCTCTGCGAAGTCCGCGTGCCCGTGCGCGGGCTGCGCGAGCGCCGTGATCGGATCGTCGCGGTGACGACCTCGTGGGAGCTGCGCGACGCCGATGACCGGGCACGGCTGGTAACTGCCTACATCGACGGCTAACCTGAGTAGACGATGGCGACCGTCAAGCACGCGATCTCAGAACACGATGTCGTCGTCCTGCGCGACGCCGTCGGCGCCTGGCCCGCCGGCACCGTCGGCGCCGTCATCAGCGCCTACGGTGACACCATGCTCGTCGAGATCACCGGCCCCGGCGGCAAGACCCTGGACACCATCCAGGTCCCCGCCGACCGACTCGACGCCAAGCGCTCCTAGCTCCAGAGAAAGCGATCGGCGCTGGCTGCGGCGGCCACGAACAGCGTCGCTGCGCATGCGAGGCGAAAGAGCACGTAGTACGCGACATCAGTCCACTCGACGATGCGCCTCGCCAACGCGCTCTGAGGTCTAGGTCTGCGCGGCACCAGCGAGGAAGCCGTCCACCTCATGCAGCACTCGTCCGTTCGTCATCACCAATACCCCAATAGAGGCCCCTGGCAAGCAGACGCGTCCGCGGCCCTGGGCGACCGGACGTCGAACAGTCCGGCGGCCTTGCCCTTACTGCCAGAGCAGTCGCCGTGCCCACGGTGCGCTGCCACTCAGCCCCCCTGAGTGGCAGAAACCCCATGAATCGCGGGGTACTGCCTGTAATCGGACACGCCTGGACCGCCGTATCGGTGCATTCCAAGCCGAAAGGTATGTCCTCGTGACCGACAACGCCTCCGGCTTCCGGCCCCATGTACGCCCGCGACGAGATCCACCCCGGCCTCCTCGCCCTCCCAGCCGGCGACAGCCGTACCCACCAACAGCAACTCCTCCGCACAGCGATCGACTTCATCACCGCCCACGCCATCGATGCTGGCGAAACGCCGGCCGACTTCATGGTGAACATGTTGGTCGAGGTCGACAAAGACGGCTCATGCGGCGCCCTCGACCTGCCGCCTACGTAGCTCGGCTCCACAACCTCCTGGTGACAACGGCCTTCAATCGATCGGTTTCATCTCGGTGTCACTCCCGTGCGGGCTGTCGTGGGCGGGCAGGCCAGCGCGGCCAGCAGGGCGAGGGCGAGCAGTACGGCCGACCCGGTGAGCGCGGCGCCGATCGCGGGTGTCAGCTCCTCGCTGCCGCTCGCCACGTCCGGCCGAGCGGCGGCGAAGACCGTGACCAGGATGGCCAGCCCGAGCGTCCCTCCGAGCTGGTGGGCCACGTTGACCAGGCCCGCGGCAGCGCCGGCGTCCCGCCCGTCGACGCCAGACATGCCCGCCCCGGTGAGGACCGTGAACGCCACGCCCACCCCAGCGCCCACCAGCGCCGTCGGTATGACGACAGAGCCCAGGTAGGTGGCGCCGGGTCCCAGTCGGCCGAGCCAGGCCATCGCCAGCGTGGCGAGCAGCAGCCCGCCGACCAGCACCGGCCGCTCGCCGACGCGCCGGACGAGCCGCGGCGCAGAGCGCGCGCCGGCGAACATGGTGGTCGTCATCGGCAGATACCCGGCGCCGGCCGCCAGGGCGGCGAATCCCATGGAGCCCTCGAGCAGCTGGGCGAGGAAGAAGAACAGCGGGAACAGACCGCCGACGAGCAGCAGACGTGCCAGGTAGGCCATCGAGCGCCGGCGGCTGGCGAACAGCCGCGGCGGGGTGATCGGCTGCTCGGCGCGCACCTCGATCGCCGCGAAAGCGACGACCAACACGACGCCGAGCCCGAGG
This sequence comes from Conexibacter sp. CPCC 206217, assembly GCF_030646165.1. GTDB lineage: Bacteria > Actinomycetota > Thermoleophilia > Solirubrobacterales > Solirubrobacteraceae > Conexibacter. The sequence continues at coordinate 27,467 of NZ_JAUTDO010000004.1, forward strand.
GGCGCGATCGCGGTGGGATGCCCCCAGCCGTGGCCGGCCGCCCAGACCAGTCCGAACACGATCGAGCCGACCGCTGCGGTCGCGACGATCGCACCCGCGATGTCCAGGCGGCCACGCCCACGACCTGTCTCCGGCAGGCAGCGCGGGGCGAGCGCGACCACCCCCACGCACACCGGCACGTTGACGAGCAGGCCCGCCCGCCACGACGGCCACGTGGCCGCCACGCCGCCCAGGACCAGGCCCACGCTGCTGCCCGCCCCCGCCACCGCGCTGTAGAGGCCCACCGCTCGCTGACGTCGCGCCGATTCGGCGATTCCGGTGGAGATGAAGGCGAGCACGGACGGCGCCGCCAGCGCAGCGCCAACCCCCTGCGCCGCCCGCGCCGCCAGCAGCGGCCCAGGCCCCCATGCCGCTCCCGCGGCCAACGACGCCACGCCGAAGAGGCCGGTTCCTCCGCGCAACGCCCGGCGGCGCCCGACCCGATCGCCCATCCGCGCACCGAGCAGCAGCAGACCGCCGAAGGCCAACGTGTAGGCGTTCTGGACCCACGACAGGCCCTCCGTCGAGAGGCCGAGCCCCTCCCGGATGCTCGGCAGCGCCGTGGTCACCACCGAGACGTCCATGACGAGCATCAGCTGGCAGCCGAGCAGCACCCCCAGAAACAGGCCGCTGCCCGCCGGGCCGGGTCGAATGGTGTTGACCGTCTTCACGTACATACGTATTGGATAACATACAGCATGCGAACGTCCGTAGGCCCTCGAGGACGCCGACGGTCTCCGCAGCCGGGGGGAGAGAGAGATGGCGCGTGGCGCACCCGCTGTCGGATCGACGACGTAGCGCCAGCAGCGGTGCGGGCGCGTGGTCGAGCCGTCGGACACGCGCGCCGCCGCGGCCGAGCCGGCCCGCTACATCTCGCGGCTGCTCGACCCTCCGGCGACCAGCGCGGTCGCGGCCGGCGCGCGCCGGCCGGGCGCCGTTTGCCGGCCGCTGGTGGCGGGTAGCGCAGACGTGCGCGGGCGCTGGCGCGACGCCCGCATCCAGACCCGCACGAGGAGGTCGAGATGTCACCCGAGCACGCCGGCGACGACGACCGCAGCGGCCGCGATGTCGAAGCAGCGGTTGCCCGCGCCGAGCAGGGCACGCCGGTCGAGGGACGACACTCCGACGGCAGCGGCTCGCCGACGGGCGAGTCGCGCGTCGAGCGAGCGGCCGACGTCGACGAAATCGTCGAGGGCCGCAGCGAGGGCGGACAGCGCACGCAGCCGCCCCCGGAGCCGGGTCCCGAGCCGCCGGCGATCGGCTCGGGCGGCGCGCAGCGCATCGTCGGGGCGCGCATCCCCGACCGCAAGTCCGCCGGGGAGCCGACTCCGGACGGCCCGCCGTTCGACGACGACGACGCGTAGCTGGGGACCTGCCGCGCGTCCGACGCGCCCACGCGTCGCCACGTGACCGGGCGGCGCGCGACGGAGGCGTCCGCGGACGCCGGAGATCTGCTCAGCGCACGGTGACCTACCCTCGGGAGATGCGTCTCCGGTCGCCTCGCCTCCCGCCGAGCAGTGGCGTTCATCGACACGTCGGCGCTGCTGGCGTTTCTGGATCGCGATGCGGCCGGACACACCGAGGTCGTCGCGGCGATGACCGACGTTCTCACGCGGCGCAACGGCGAGTTTCACCGTCATGCGCGAGCACTCGATCACCGAGGCGCTTGCGCTCGACCGCCAGCGTGATCGACGCAGCCGCGACCGCCACCTGGTTTGTACGCCGCCCGCTTCTCTCCATAGACCGAAATCCCTGCCAGCGCAAGGGTTTCGTCGTTTCGGGGTTTACCAGACGACGCGCCCGAGTCAGCCCGGCCCCGTGCGTTCGGACCGCTCCGCGGTGCCGTCAATAGACGCGACCTCATGACTCGGCCTCGGCTGGGCCGGCAGATCTGCTGAGACGACGCGCGCGGTCGGCGCGTCGTCCGACCCGGTCAGGAGGGAGCGGCATCCGCGGCCAGCAGGGCGCGCCACCGCGCTCGGGCGCCGGCCAGACGCTCGGCGGCGCGCTCGTCCGGACGGTACCGCCGTCCCGGCGCGACGAACCGCGCGGCGGCGCTGGCCGGGTGGGGGTCCGCTCCGCAGGCGACGGCGGCGAGGATCGCGGCGCCGCGCGTGGTCGCCTCCCGGTCGGAGCAGGCCAGGACGTCGGCGCCGCAGGCGTCGGCGCGCAGTTGCAGCGTCGCCGGGCGCGCGGCCGCGCCGCCGACGACGACGATCTCCTCCACGTGCGCTCCCCGGCGGCGGAGCGCGTCGACCCCCTCCGCGACGGTGAACGCGACGCCCTCCTGGACAGCGCGGAACAGATGGGCCGGTCCGTGATCGGCGCACAGCCCGTCGATCGCGCCGCGCTCCTCCGGCCGCCAGCCGGGGAAGCGGCTGCCGTCGAGCGAGGGGCGGAAGACGACGCCGCCGGCGCCCGGCGGCAGCGCCTCGGCCTGCTCGTCCAGCGCCGCGTGGGCCGCGGCCGCGGAGCCGTGTCCCAGCAGGCGGGCGGCCCACTCGACGGCGCCGCCGGTCGAGCCGGTCGGTCCGCCGAGCGTCCACAGGTCCGGCGCCGCGTGCGCGTTGAGCACCGCGGTCCCGGTCGGATCCGGCGCGGGAGCGGAGAGGACGTGCAGCAGCACGTCGGTCGTCCCGGCGACGTCGACCGTCGTCCCCGCCCGCACGGCGCCGGCGCCGAGCGCACCGACGGTGCCGTCGGGCCCGCCCGCCGCGATCGGGATCCCCGGAGCGAGCCGCAGCTCGGACGCGGCGCCGGCGGTCAGGGGGCCGGCCGCCCGCCAGGCGCCCGTGACCGGCGGCAGCAGCGCGGCGTCGAGCTCCGCGGCGGCGATCAGCGACGGCTCCCAGCGTCGCGCGCTGACGTCGAACAGGCCGCTGTAGGAGGCGTGCGTGAGGTCGGTCAGCGCTCGTCCGGTGAGGTGCAGCACGAGGAAGTCCTTGAGCGACAGCGCCCAGCGGGCGCGCCGCAGCGCGGCCGGCTCGTGATGGCCGATCCAGGCCAGCTTGGCCGCCGGCAGCTCGGCCGTGACGCGCCGCCCGGCGGCGATCCGGCCGCCCGCGCCGACGCGCTCGCCGATCCGCACGGCCTCCGCCCGCGCGCGCGTGTCGCTCCACAGCAGCGCGTCGCGGACCGGCTCGCCGTCGTCGTCGACCAGCACCAGCGACAGCAGCGAGGCCACCCCCGCGCCGCGCACCTCCACGTCGCCGCGCGGAAGCTCGCGCACCGCGGCGACGACGTCGGCCCACAGGCCGGCGGCGTCCAGCTCGCCGCCGGCGGCGCCCGTCGGGCGCGCCGCCGAGGCGAGGGAGGTGCCGTCCCGCAGCGAGATCAGCGTCGCCCGCACGCGCGAGCTGCCGACGTCGATCGCGAGCACCACGGGCTCCGCGGCAGCGGCCGTCATCGTTCTCGGCTTCCGCCGACGGGCGCCATCGCCCTCCCCTGCCCTCAGCCCTCGGGCTCGAAGAAGCGGAACAGCGGGTACGTCCAGGCGCTGATGGCGGGGTCGATCAGCGCCTCGACCACGCGCGGCGCTCCGCTGCGGACGCCGTCGCGCACCGCCTCGGCGAGCGCCGTGGGGTCGGTGACGCGGACCGACTCGATGCCGCAGGCCTGGGCGACGGCCGCGTAGTCGACGTCGTCGAAGTCGACGCCGATCGCGCGGTCCGCGCCGAAGTGCGCCCACTGCTCTTGGCGGATGTTGCCGTAGCCGGAGTCGTTCATCACGATCAGGCAGGCGGGCACCCGCTCGCGGGCCAGCGTCTCCAGCTCGCCCAGCGTCATGCCGAGCGACCCGTCGCCGACGAACGCGACGATCGGCGTCTGCGGGTTCTGGATGCCGGCGGCGATCGCGGCCGGCAGCGCGAAGCCCATGTTGCCGAAGCCGACCGGCTTGAGGTAGGTGCCCGCTTTCCGGATCTCCCACAGATAGGACCAGACGCCGGGATTGCCGGCGTCGAAGATCGCGAGCGTCTCGTCCGGAACGGCGTCGCGGACCGCCCGCATCACCGCCGCCGGGGCGATCGTGCCGCTCTGCGGGGTCTCGTCCGCCTGCTCGGCGCGCTCCAGCCAGGCGCCGCGCGCCGCCGACAGCTCGTCCAGCCGCGCGCGCCGCTGCTGAGCGGCGGCCGCGTCGCCGCCGTCCCGTCTCAGCGACTCGCCGACCGCACTCAGCACGGCGCGCGCGTCGCCGACGACGCTGAGCGTGCGCCCGGCGTAGTAGCGCGCGATCTGCGCCGGCTCGACGTCGACCTGCACGATCCGTTGCGGCAGCTGCATCGTCCAGCGGCCCGTCGAGATCGCGTTGAGGCTGTTGCCGACGGCGAGCAGCAGGTCGGCGTCGGCGAGCGCCCGCGAGGAGAGCTCGGTGCCCATGCGCGTCAGCGCGCCGTAGACGAGCGGATGGGTCGTCGGCACCACGCCCATCCCGTTGAACGTCGTGATCACCGGCATGCCGACCTGCTCGGCCAGCTCCAGCGCGACGGCGCCGGCGTCGGCGAGCTTGGCGCCGTTGCCGAGCCACAGCACCGGTCTGCGCGCCTCGCGCAGCAGCCGGGCGGTCTGCTCGATCCGCTCCGGGTCGCCGAGCGGCCGCTGCTGCGCGGCCTCGATCGCCGTGCTCGCGGAGGCCACCGTCTCCAGCAGCGCCGGGTCGAGCGAGCTCTCCAGCACGTCGCGGGCGAAGTCGACGAGCACCGGCCCGGGGCAGCCGGTCGTGGCGCGCAGGTACGCCTCCTCCAGCGCCTGCTGGATCGTGCGCGGGTCGGAGACGAGCTTGGCCCACTTGACCAGCGGGCGGAAGATCGACACGTGGTCGGCGTTCTGCGCGTCGTCGCGGTCGAGGTCGGGCAGCCGGTTGTTGCAGGTGATCGCGATCACGGGGCTGGAGTCGCGGTAGGCGCCGCCGATCCCCGTCAGCAGGTTCGTGGCGCCCGGCCCGGTCGTCGCGATGCACACGCCTGGCCGGCGCGTCAGACGGCCGACCGCGTCGGCCATGCACGCTGCCGCGCCTTCATGGCGCGCGGTCACGAAGCGGATCTCCGGTGTGTCGAGGATCGCGTCGGTGATCGCGAGCGTCTGGCCGCCCGGCACGCCGAACACCGCTTCGACGCCGAGCGCGCGCAGCGTCTCGACGACGAGCTGCCCGCCGGTCAACGTCTTGGTCTCAGACAGTGGAACCACTCCTCAGGTGTCGCTGTGTGTCGCAAGGGGGTGTGGGGCCGTTGGCTCCGGAGCGCGCGTCCGCTAGCGGACGCGCGCCTCCAGCAGGCGGCCCTCTGGGTCGATCGCGTCGCGCATCGCGGCGCGCTCCTCCGGCGTCGGAGGCTCGGTCTCCGGCACGTCGTCCGGCAGCACCAGCTCGAAGCCGGTCGCCTGGCGGACGTCGGCCGGCGTGACGCCCGGGTGCAGCGAGCGAAGCCGCATCAGGCCCCGCTCGTCGAAGTCCATCACGGCGAGGTCGGAGACGACCAGCGCCGGCCCGCCGCCCGGCAGGCCGAGCGCCCGGCGGCCTTCGCGGCCGCCGGGAAAGCCGACGGCCGAGACGTAGTCGACCCGCTCGACGAACGCGCGACGCTCGTGCGGCATCGTGCAGATCATGCGTCTGGCGAAGCAGGCGTGGTCGGTCTGCGCGATCGGGCCGGTGAGACGCACCTTGGGGCGCTCCGCCGAGCCGATCCGCACGGCGTTGACGTTGCCCTCGCGGTCGATCTGCACCCCGGAGGTGAAGCCGACCGACATCCGCCCGCTGCGGAAGGTGTCGAGGCAGAAGTCGACGTCGACGTGCGCGCGCGCCCGCCAGCGCAGCAGGTGCGCATCCGCGAACGAGTACGGCACCTCGCGGGCGACCGGCTCGAACAGGACGCCGTACTGGACGGTCACGTCGCGCCCGTGCACCAGGCGCGCAAGCTCGCAGGCGACGGCCGGCACGCCGACGGCGCGCACGAACGCGGGGCCGCCGGTGCCCAGGCCGATGAAGCAGTGGTCGCCGTCGGTCAGCTCGCGTGCGATCACCGCCGCCCACAGCTCGGCCTGCTCGCGTGTCGGCATCATGCGGACCACTCCTCGGGAGCCGTGTCGGTGCGCGCCGCGCGGCGCAGGGAGAAGAGGCGGCGCGGCGTCAGCGCCGCCAGGTAGGCGTCGTGGTCGGCCACGCGCACCCAGCGGTCGAGGAACGCTTCGAGCGTGCGCTCGTCCCTGGCCGCCTCGGCGTAGGCGGCGAGCTGCTCGCCGTCGTAGTCGTACCACGAGTCGCAGCAGCAGGGATGGGCGCCGAAGGGCGCCTCGGCGACCGCCGCCACGTACCGCCGGGGCAGCAGCGTCAGCTCAGGGTGCTCGAGCACGAAGTCGTCGCTGACGAGCTGCTCGACGGTGACGATCAACGTCTGCGCGGCGCGCGCCAGCAGCTCGTCCATCGAGTTGTCGCCCCACGGCTCGCCGTCGAGCAGGACGTTGCCGTGGCGATCGGCGTAGTGGGCGTGGATGACCGCGAACTGCGGCCGGACCGCCTGCACCGCGACGTGCCGCTCACCCGTGAAGGGATCGTCGATCAGCCGCATGCGCGGGTTCTCGCCCACCATCCCGCTGCCGAGCGGCGCCTTGGTGGGCGTGAACGGCACGCCCTGCGCGGCGCCGCGGAACATGTCGATCGCGGTCGTCTCGGAGTGGTCGACGATCGCGATCCGCCCGCTCTGGGCGGCACGCCGGTAGGCCGGCCCGAGGCCGAACTGCGACAGGCTCACGCACGAGGTCTCGACGCTGGCGACCGCGCCAGCGGCGACGAGCAGCTCGACGTCGATGCCGTTGTTCCAGCCGAGCAGGCGCAGCTCGCGCCGGCCCTGCCGGATCAGCTCGTGGATCAGCGCCATCGGATGGCGGCGCAGCGTGTGCCCGCCGAGCGCGAGCTCGGCGCCGTCGGGGATCAGCGCCGCCGCCTCGGAGAGCGAGAGCGCCTTGATCGGAATCGAGGCTTCGGTCATCGTCGGTCCCTCGAGAGGTAGACGCCGGCCGGATCGATCCGCTCCCGCAGCAGGCGGATCTCCTCGGCGTCGGGAAGGGGGGTCTGCGGCGGCTCGCGATCGGCGCCGCCGAGCGGGAAGGCGGTCGCCGCGAGCACCTGCTCGACGGTCACGCCGGGATGCAGCGTGTCGATCTGCATGGCGCCCTCGGCGTCGAACGAGAAGGTCCCGAGGTCGGTCACGACCCCGGCCGGGCCGCCGCCGGGGAGGCCGTTCTCTCCGCGCGCCGCGCCGCCGCTCAGGAAGCCCGGCGTGGTGACGTAGGAGAGGCGCGCGGGAAAGCGGCGCCGGTCGTGCCGGGCGATGATCACGAAGCGCTTGGCGCAGCTGGCGATGTCGTTGGCGCCGCCGGAGCCGGGCAGCCGCACCGCCGGCGAGGCGTACTCCCCGATCACGGTCGAGTTGACGTTGCCGTGGCGGTCGACCTCGGCCGCACCGAGGAAGCCGAGGTCGACGCGGCCCGCGTCGAGCATCCCGAGCGTCTCCGCGAGGCCCGTGCGGTAGCTGGCCGAGCCGACGAGCCGGAAGTCGCCGACGCCGGTCGCCAGCTCGCGCGGCCGCGCGTCCACGACGCCCGACTCGAACACGAGCACGGCGTTGGGCGCGTGCGTCGCCTTGGCGAGGTAGCCGGCGACCATCGGCAGGCCCGTGCCGACGAACAGCACGTCCCCGTCGCGGATGTGGCGGGCTGCCGCCACGGCCATCAGCTCGTCGCGCGTGACGGCGCTCATGCCGCGCGCTCCTGCAGCGGGTAGCCGAGCTGCGGATCGGCGCGCAGCGCCATCAAGCGCGCCATGCCGACGCGCTCGAGGTACTCCCACTGCGACGCGACGCCGAACGCGAAGCGATCGAGGTACTCGGCGAAGCCCTCGGGCGTGCGCGAGCGCTCGTAGTAGTCGGCGAGGTGCGGCTCGTCGGGGCCGTAGCCCTTGAACATGCCGGTCGGATGCGCGCCGTACGGCGCCCACGCGACCATGTCGACCATGTGCCGGGGCAGCACCGTGCGCTCGGGCGTGGAGTGGGTCAGGCGCGTGGAGACGATCTCGTCGACGGTGACGATCACGCGCTCGGCCGCGCGCGCCTGCTCGACGAGCACGGCGGTGATGCCGTCCAGCTGGACGTTGCCCTCCTCGTCGGCGCGCGTCGCGTGCAGGACGGCGACGTCGGGGCGCAGCTGCGGCAGCAGCAGCACCAACTGCTGCGAGAAGGGGTCCGTGAACCGCCGCGACTTGGGCGCGTCGAAGGTCTCGACGCGCTCGAGGTCGGTGCCGAGCATCGAGCGCACGACCGCGAACGGCAGGCCGGCGCCGGCCGCCTCCATCCGCGCCGCGAGCGCGCGATGGCTGTAGTCCTCGACGGGCACGACGCCCTGCTCGATCGCCCGCGAGACGTTGCGGCAGCGGCCGAGGCCCTCGAACATCAGGTTCGACATCCGCAGGCGCGCGACGCGCCCGGCGCCGACGAGCATGTCGGCCGGCCACGCCTCGGCGATCGCCGACAGCTCGAAGTCGCCGGCGCCGCCGCGGATCAGCTCGCGCACGAATGCCATCGGCGCCAGCGACGCGGCGAAGCCGCCGAAGGTCAGATGCGCGCCGCTGGGGATGCTCGCCGCCGCCTGCTCGATCGTGACGAGCTTGCTGCGCGGCCGTTGGCTGGATTCTGGGGGACTCATGTTCACCACAATTGTATAGACAAGTATACCTTATGCCTCGCCCGCGTGAGGCTCAGCCGATCACCTGGTCGGGATGGCGCTCCCAGACCGACCAGTCGTGGCCGGGCACGATCACGTCGGCGACGCGCCGCAGGCGACGCGCGTTGGACTCCCACTCGTCGAGATTCGTGTAGATGCCGGGGGGCCAGGAGAGCTCGATGCTCTTGTAGGTGCTGAAGAAGTCGCTGCCCAGCACGACGGTGCCCGCGCGCGTCTGCACGACGACTGCGAGCTGGCCCTGGCTGTGGCCGCCGACGTGCCAGACCTCGATCCCCGGCTCGATCTGCATGTCGCCGTGGACGATCTCGACGCGGTCGATCACCTGCAGCAGGTAGGGCGCGAACTCGCGCCAGTGGAAGCCGTCGTGCGGCGCGGGCGCCAGTCCGGCCGCGAGCTCTCTGACGTGCACGAGGAAGCGCGCGCGGGTGAACGCCGGGGCGTTGGGGAAGTGGTCGAGGTGCAGGTGCGTCAGCACGACGAGGTCGATCTCCTCGGGCCTCGTGCCGTGCGCGGCGAGGAACCGCTCGACCGAGCTGTCGGGCAGGTGGACGTAGTGCTGGTGCAGCTGCCGCCGCTGGAAGACCTCGTTGGCGAACGCGACGTTCGCCGCGCTCAGCCCGCTGTCGACGACGATCCGCTGCGTCGGCGTCTCGATGTACCACAGCGTGCTCGGCTCGCTGACGCCGGCGGTGACCGTGCCGTCCGGCCACTCGATCCGCTCGCGCCAGGTCGCCGGCAGCGTCTGCTCGCGCGGCAGGTCGGGATGGCGCCCGCCGTGCGCGAGCACGAGGTCGAGACCGTCGGGACCCATGCGGATCTCGGCGGTGGCGGTGAAATGGATGCGGTGCAACCCGCGCTCGCTCGTCATCTCGTCTCCTCTCTCAGAACAGGTCCCACCACTCGCCGCGCGCCAGCGCGACGTCGGCCGGCTCCTCGAGGATCATCCGGCCGCTGCGCATGAAGTAGGCGCGGTCGGCGACGCGCAGCGCGGAGCGCACGTTCTGCTCGACCAGCACGACGGCGATCCCCTCCGCGCGCGCGAGCTCGCGCACCTGCGCGAAGATCCGGTCGACGAGGCCCGGCGCGATCCCGTTCGACGGCTCGTCGAGCAGGATCATGCGCGGGCGCGACATCAGCGCGATCCCGATCGACAGCATCCGCCGCTCCCCGCCGCTCAGCGTGCCGGCCACCTGCCGCTCGCGCTGCGCGAGGATCGGGAACAGCTCCAGCACGTCGCGCAGGCGTTGCTGGCGCGCCTGCCCGTCGCGCTCGGTGAAGCCGCCGAGCGCCAGGTTGTCGAGCACCGGCAGCTCGCGGAAGACCGCGGCGTCGGCGGGCGAGAAGACCAGGCCGTCCTCGACGTTGGACGCCGTGTCGCGGTTGGTGATCCGCTCGCCGCCGAAGCTGACCTCGCCGCCGCGCGGGCGCAGCAGCCCGCAGATCGCCTTCAGCAGCGTCGTCTTGCCGGCGCCGTTGTGCCCGAGCACGGCGACGACCTCGCCGGGCCGCACGTGCAGCGAGACGCCGAACAGCACCTCGCTCTTGTCGTATCCCGCGACCAGCCTGTCGACGACGAGCAGCGGCTCGCCCGAGGACGCGTCCGCCGCGGGCGCCGTCACGGCGGCGTCGCGTGCGCGATCATGCACCAAAGTAGACCTCCGTCAGCTCTCTGCGGCTCGTCAGCTCCGCGATCGTCCCGCGCGCCAGCACGGTGCCCTGGTCGAGGAAGATCGCGTCGTCGGCGAGCTCCTCCACGACGTGGAGGCTGTGCTCGACGATGCAGACCGCCACGCCGTGGTCGCGGAGCCGCTGCACGACGCCGATCACCTTCTCGACCGCGCCGACGTCGACGCCCGCGGTCGGCTCGTCCAGCAGCAGCACCTCGTTCTGCGTCGCCAGCAGGCGCGCGATCGCGACGAGCTTCTGGTCGCCGAAGGAGAGGTTGGCGACGCGCTGGCCGGCGACGTGCTCCAGGCCGACGAAGGAGAGGTAGTCGAGCGCCTGCGCGCGCGTGCGCCGCTCGTGGCGGCGCGCCACCGGCCATGCCGCCAGCCTCACGACGCTCTCCCCGAACTGGCCCGGGATCGCCATCGCGACGTTGTCGAGCGCGGTCAGCTGCTCGAAGACGCGCACGTCCTGGAAGGAGCGGCTCATCCCCTGGCGCGCGATCCGGTGCGTCGGCTCTCCCACGACGTCCCGCCCCTTCAGCACGACCCTCCCGGCGTCGGGCTCGATCGCGCCCATCACGAGGTTGAAGATCGTCGTCTTGCCGGCGCCGTTGGGGCCGATCAGCGCGGTGATGGTCCCGCGCCGCAGCTCGAAGCCGACCTCCGAGACGGCCTGCACGCCGCCGAAGCGCTTGGACAGCCCGCTGACCTCCAGCACGACCTCGCCGCGCCTGTGCTCGCCGCCGTCGCCGGCGAGCGCGCGGTCGAGCGTCTGCAGCGCCGCCTCGGCGCTGCGGCCCTGCGCCGGCGCGCCCGGCGCAGGCGCCGCCGCACGTCGCCCGCCGGCGCGCAGCGACGCGAGCCCGCGCCGCACGCTCGCGCCCTCGGGGATCAGGCCCTGCGGGCGCGCCATCGCCATCACCATCAGCGCCGCGCCGTAGATCACGCCCTGCCACGGGATCGCGTCGTCGCCGATGAAGGAGACGTTCTCCAGCACCGGGCCGACGCCAGCCAGCAGGATCGCGCCGACGATCGCGCCGAGCATGTTGCCGCTGCCGCCCAGCACGATCAGCGAGACGATGAAGATCGAGGTGTCGGCCGTGTAGCTGGCCGGCGAGACGAAGCCGTGGTAGAAGGCGAGCAGCGCGCCGGCGCCGCCGGCGATCGCCGCGCTGACGCCGAACACGAGCGCCTTCGCCAGCCACGTGTTCTTGCCCAGCGCGCGCACGGCGACCTCGTCCTCGCGAATCCCGCGCAGCACGCGGCCGAACGGGGACTCGCCGATGCACCAGCAGACCACGACGACCACCGCCGTCACGGCGAGGATCAGCAGGAACGCCTGCTGCGGCTCCAGCAGCTGGGTGCCGAACAGCTCCAGCGGCGGCAGGCCGTAGAGACCGACGCTGCCGCCGGTGACGCCGTCGAGGCTCAGCATCAGCTGCGAGACGATCGTCTGGAAGGCGAGCGTCAACAGGATCAGGTACTCGCCGGTCACACGTCGCGCGGCCGGGATCGAGACGGCGAACGCCGCGACGCCGGAGAGCACGACCGCCGCGGCCATCGCGATCCACTCGTTCCAGCCGAGGCCGGAGGAGAGGCCGCCCTGCGCGACGTCGGAGCCGCCGCCGACGGCCAGCGGCAGCGCCAGGCGCCCCGCCGCGAAGGCGCCGATGCCGAAGAAGGCGGCCTGCGCCATCGTCGTCTGGCCGGCGTAGCCGATCAGCAGGTTGACCGACACCGCCAGCATGACGTACGAGAGGATCGTGATGCCGACGTCGGCGTAGTAGCTCATGCGCTTCTCCCCAGCAGGCCGGTCGGCCGTGCGATCAGCACTGCGAACAGGACGGCGAAGGCGACCACCAGCGAGAACTCGCTCGCCAGCCACAGGCCGCTCAGGCTCATCAGCAGACCGAGCAGCAGACCGCCGAGCGCGGCGCCCAGCTGACTGCCCACGCCGCCGGCGAAGACCGCGACGAACGCCAGCAGGATCGGCTCCAGGCCCATCGTCGGCGTCGCCACCGCGCCGAGCGTGTAGAGCACGGCGGCGACCGCCGCCAGCGCCGATCCGAGCGCGAACACGAGCCGGTGGATCCGCTCGACGCGGATGCCCACCGCGGCGGCCATCTGCTCGTTGGTGCGCACCGCCGTGATCGCGCGCCCGTACTGCGAGCGGCGCACGAAGACGACCGTGGCCGCGATCAGCGCCCAGGCGACCGCGACCTGCACCACGTCCAGTCGCGTGAAGCGGACGTCGCCGACCGCGTAGTTGTGCTCCGGGAAGCCGCCCAGCGGCTGGTTCTCGGGTCCGAAGCCGAGCTGCAGGCCGTTGGTCACCACCACGGAGGCGCCCAGCGAGAAGAGGAACATCACCATCGGCGCGGTGCCGCGGCGTCGCATCGGCCGGTATCCGGCGCGTTGGATCAGCAGCCCGGCCGCGACGGCGACGACGATCGCGGCGACGACGCCGAGCACGAGCCCGGCGCCGGCCTTCGTCGCGACGACCACCGCCGCGTACGCGGCGAGCGTGTAGACGGCCGCGTGCGCGATGTGGAAGGTGCGCGTCGTGGCGTAGATCAACCCGAGGCTCACCCCGAGCAGGGCATACGCCGAGCCGAGCACGATTCCCGAGACGAGCAGCTGGTTGAAGAGTGACCAGCTCGCGGCCGCGAACGGCGTCAGGTGTGAGAGCTGGCCGATCATCGTGCGTCGTGCAGCGGCGGTTCGGTACGGCGTCGCATCGCGCGCTCCGCTATCTCGCGGGCGGGTTGTCGGTCAGCAGAGCCGTGCGCGGATCTGCGTCGCGCGCGACCTTTCTCGTCTCGGCCAGGAGCTTCGGTCTGCCGTTGACGACCGAGTAGATCCCCTGCGGCTTCTCGGTCGTGTGGTCGGGCTTGAGCACGAGCGTCCCGGCTCTGCTCGCGGTGCCGCCGTAGACCGAGAGGAATCTGGGGTCGGCCGCGATCGCTCTCTCCAGCTGCGAGCTGTCGGTCGGGTCCTCACCGGCCTCCTGGACGCGCCGCACCAGCTCGAAGACGATGAAGACCGCCTCGTAGTAGTTGGCGGCGTACAGCTCCGGATCCTCGCCGTACTCGGCGCGGTATGCCTCGACGAACTGGCGCGCGAACGGATTCTCGGAGGCGGAGTCGAAGTAGTCGGCGGTGAACGTGTACGTGTTGCCGTATCTGCCGGCGATCTTCTGGGCGTCCTCGGTGAACTCGATCCCCAGCACCGGGCCGTCGAAGCCGGACTCGCGCAGCTGCTTGAGCAGGTACGCGTAGTCGTTGCCTGTGTTGAAGGTGAAGACGGCGTCCGCGTTGCTGGAGCGGATGCGCGCGGCGGCGTTGGAGAAGTCGGTCGCGCCGGCCTCGGTCGTCTCCTGCAGGGCGACGACGCGACCGCCGCCGAGCTGCGGCCACCACTTCGGGATCAGCACCTTCTGCGCGTCGACCGCGTTCTCGCTGGTGCCGACGACGGCCAGCCGCTTGACGTTCGGATAGGCCGAGGCCAGCCACGCAAGGCCACCGGCGACCTGGTCATCGCCGGCGAACATGCGCGTCATGTACAGCCACGGCTTGCCGACCTGCGAGGGGTCCGGTCCGCCGCCGTTGAGCGTCAGCACTCTGTACTGCGCGATCAGCGGCACGATCGCGACCGTGACCGCCCCGTACGAGGTCAGAAGCGTCTTGACCTTGTCCTGCGTGATCAGCTTGCGCGTGCCGGTCACGCCCGCCTGCACGTCGCCGCTCTTGTGATCGGCGATCGTGATCGGGAAGGAGGTGCCGCCCATCGCCGCGATCTGACGAGCGGCGAGCTTGGCGCCGCGGCTCATCACCTTCCCGTAGAACGCGCCGGTACCGGTCATCGCCATCAGCATTCCCGTCGGGAGCGTCACGCCAGACCCGTCGTTGGCGCCGCCCATCGGGAACAGCTCTCTGATCGAGGCGTTGTCGAGCACCGATCTCGGCGCTCTGCCCGCCGGCACCGCCGCCGTCGACGAACCGCTCCCGCCGTCGGACGAGTCGCCGCATGCGGCCAGCAGCATCGGCAGCGTGATACCGCCCGCGGCGACCACGGCGCTGCGCTTGATCAGCTCGCGCCGGCTGACGTGGTGTCCACCGCCGGCATCCTCGCGCACGCCGGCTGCGCGCCGCCCGTGGCGTGCGTCCTCTGCTTCGCTCATCGCTCCTCCTCTCGGCTGCATGGGCAGCCACCGCCGCCGCCGTGCGCGTGTGCGCAGACGCTGGGCGGTTCTCTCCGACATCAAAGGGTCAACGGTCCACGAAGGACCATTCAACTGACGCTACGAATTCACATCATTGAGAGTCTGATCACGACGGCAGTGCCGTCGTCCCCTCCACATCGGGCCGCTCGCCGTGCACCGCGCCGCCGTCCTCTGAGCCCCGCAGCGTCGTCAACAGCGTGTAGCCGGGCCCCATCCAGCTGCGGGCGTGCTCGACCGTCACGTTGCCCTCGCCGAAGGTGCGTCGAACGACCTCCAGCAACGGCGTCGCGACATCGACCTGCAACTGCTGCGCGAGCCGCTCGGTCGCCGCGAGTGCGCGTATCTCCTGCTCCGCCCACACCAGCGAGATCCCAAATGTGCCGCGCAACGTCGCGTACAGCGAGCCGTCGACGAGCTGGACGCGGTCCATCCCCGGGCACAGGCGCACGGGGACCCACGACTCCTGCACGGCCGTCGGGTGCCCGTCGATGCTCCGCAGGCGCTCGATCCGCACGTACTGCTCGCCCGGCATCATCGACAGCTCCTCAGCAAGCTCCGCGCTCGGCAGCTCCAGCGCCTGCGCGACGACCTCGGTCGTCGTCTCCTTGCCATCGGCCCGCAGCTCCTCGGCGAACCCGCTGAGCGAGTTCAGCGAACGCCTCACACGGCTGTTGGAGGCGACGAACGTCCCCACGCCATGCCGGCGAACGACGAGACCGTCCTCGACGAGTCTGCCGATGGCCTGGCGGACCGTCATGCGCGTCACGCCATAGCTGCTCGAGAGCTCGGTCTCGCTCGGCAGGCGTCCGCCTGGTGCGAGCGCACCGTCGCGGATACGCTCCTCGAGGTCTCTCCGAATCCGTTGGTAGACAGGTCCACCGCTCACCACGGCAACAAGTATAGACAAGTAGAAGACCGCGTGCAAGCCATCCTGGCGCCCGTGGCCTCGCGGCCCGTCCATGCACCGTCCGGCCGTCGGCGATGGCGCTCGAAGACGCTGATGTCTATGATCGCGGCTGTCCTGTGCGGGAGGCGGCGATGGCGGATGACGGTGCGGTGTTGGAGCGCTTGTTGCGGCTCTCGCGCAGTGTGAGCGAGGACCCGTTGCCGCGCGTGCTGGAGGCGGTCGCCGACACGGTCATGGCGGCGGCCGGGTTTCGCACGGTCGTGATGAACGTCTTCCGGCCGCAGTGGGACGACTACGAGGCCGTGCTCGTCGTCGGCGAGCAGAAGAGCCGGGAGGTGCTGCTCGGCAGCACGACCCCGCGCGGCGCCCTGCGACGATTGCTCGCCCAAGCTGATCAGCGCGTCGCGAGCGTCTTCTTCTTCCTCGCCGGCGGCGGCTCCTCGGTATGGGACGAGCTGAGCGACGTCTACGTGCCCGACATCCCGAGATCGGCGGATCCAGGCGCGTGGGATCCCGAGGACGCGCTGCTGGTGACGCTCGCCGACGTCGACGGCGCGCCGCTGGGCTTCATGTCGATGGACGAGCCGTGCTCGGGCCGGCGCCCCTCCGACGCGGACCTGCGCCTGCTGCGCGTGATCTGCTCCTCCGCCGAGCAGGCGCTGCGAGCGGCACGACGCACGCGCGCCGCCGAGGACGGCCGCCGTCTGCTCGAACGGCTCAGCCAGGTCTCCTCCCAGCTGATCGCCTGCGACAGCGCTGAGGCGATCGACCGTCTCGTCGTGACCACGATCGAGCGCGAGCTCGGCTTCGAGCGCGCGACCGCCTACCGACGCGACGGCGCCGCGCTCCGGCTCGCCGCGAGCGCCTGCCGCGGCGACGATGCTCCCCCAGCCGCGCTCGCCGTCGACGCCGCCGCCGCGGCGCTGCTCGCCGCCAGCAGCGCCGGCTCAGGCTGCTGGCTGCTCGACGCGCACGCGCTGCTGCCCCACGCCCATGCGCGCTCGGCGCGCAACGGACGCAGCCAGCAGGGCTGGTCCGATCACTGCCTCCTCGTCCCCTGGCACGCCGACGGCGCGCTCACCGGGATCGTGATCGCACAGGACCCCGGCGACCGCATGGTCCCGTCCGACGAGCGACGCCGAACGATCGCGCTGCTCGTCGACCTCGCGGCAGCCGCGCACCGCGCGCTCGCGCAGCGCTCCGCGCTCGACCGGCTCTCCAGACACGACGCGCTCACCGGGTTGCGCAACCGCCGCGGGCTCGACACGCTGATCGCCGCCCAACCGAACGCCGCGCTGCTGCTGTGCGACCTCGACCACTTCAAGCGCATCAACGACCGCCACGGCCACGAAACCGGTGACCGCGTCCTCGCACGCTTCGGCGAGCTGCTGCGCGAGCACGCCCGCGAGCACGACATCCCGATCCGCCTCGGCGGCGAGGAGTTCCTCATCGTGCTCCCCGACACAGACCACGCAGGAGCGCTCGCCGCCGCCGAGCGCCTGCGAACCGCGACGACCGCGCGCCTCGCCGACCTCGTCCCCAGCGGGGTGACCGTCTCAATCGGCGTCGCGCTCGACGGCAACGGAACGCTCGACGCCCGCCAGCTGCTCCAACGCGCCGACCGCAGCCTCTACCTCGCAAAGGAACGCGGCCGCAACCAAACCGCCCTCGCGACCGACTGACCCTCCCAGCAGACCTTCCGATGCGCCCCGACCTGCTCCGCGATTGCAGCGCCCGCCAGGACCGCTCGGCTCAGCGCACCAACGTGAAGCTCACCGTTCTGACCGCGCCGCGGTTGCCGGCGGCGTCGGTCGCTGCGAGCTGCAGCTCGTAGCCGCCGACCGGCAGCGCGCGGCCGCCGAAGCGGGCGCTGAAGGGGATCGCCGCGGCGCCCGCCGCGAGTCTGCGCGTGAACGTCTTGGCGGTCGTCCTGATCGTGCAGCGTCTGCCGCGACGGGCGCCGGCACGGCATCTCCCGCGCTGCTTGCGCCCGCTTCTGACGCGCACGACCGCGACCCGCACCGTCGCCGCCTCCGAGAGGTCGAAGCGCAGGGTCGTGCCGCTCGGCGTGCTCACGCGGCGGCGTCTTCTGGCCGCCGCCAGCGCCGTGTTCGCTCTGCCGGCACGCAGACGCGTCGCCGTCAGCCGCACGCGGCGCAGCTCCGGCTTGACGCGGTCGGCGCCCGCGCCCGGACCTGGGCCGGAGCCGGGGCCGGGACCAGAGCCGCCGGCCGGGGCGACCTGCACCGTCGCCGTCGCGCTCCCGACGTTGCCGAGCGCGTCGGTCGCGGTCACGACGACCGTGCGCGTGCCGGGTGCGGCGAAGACGTGGTCGACGACCGCGCCCTGGGCGGACGCCCCGTCGCCGAAGCTCCAGTCGACCGCGACCGGGCCGCTCACGTCGGCGACGTCGGCGACCAGCCGCGCCGCCGTGCCAGCCGTGACGGCCGACGGAACCTGCAGCGCGATCCGCGGCGCGACGCCGTCGATCCGCCGCAGCACGATCGCCGCCGTGCCGCCGCCGGCCGGCGCCTCCCGCGTCGCGACGAGCCCGAGCGGCTGCGCCGGCGTGCCGGCGACGGCGACGCGCGGCAGCGTCACCGCGCGCGTCTGCGGCCCGACGTCGACCGGCGTCACCGTGCCGCCGAGCGAGCGCTGCAGCAGCGTCAGCGCCGGCGCCGCTCCTCTCGGCTGCCCGGCGAGCGCGATCAGGCCGTTGCCGTCGGACCAGGTCGCGCCGTGCGGATCGGAGTAGGGCGGCGACGCCTGATAGCTCGGCCCCGCGATCGACGCGATGTCGCCGAGCGCGCCGGTCGAGAAGAGCGGGCGCTCGATCATCTGGGCGCTGCCGTCGCCGAGTCTGACCTGGGTCAGCGCGAGCGCGTCGGCGCCGAGCGGGACGAGCTCGGGAGCGGCGTTGACGCCACCCGCGACGGTTGCCGGGAGGCTCATCGCGTCCGCGTCGCTCCCCACCGACATGGAGACCGTGTTGGCCGCGCGCCAGCTGGCGATCACTCTGCCGTTCGCGGCGACGAGCGGCACGGCGGCGGTCGACCCGGAGCCGTACTCCGTCCCGTCGACGCCGTCGTCCGTCCACGGCGCCGTCACGCCGTCGCGAATCGCGAGGAAGCAGACCGACACCCCGCCGAGGCAGAGGGTCGCCGCCGCGCGCCCGCCGGTGCCGACAGCCGCGCGTGCGACGCCGATCTGCGCTGGGCAGTCGGCCATCAGCGACCAGCCCGACTGGGGCTGTCTGTCGTCGTCGGTGACGACGGCGCCGCCGGCGGTGACGTCGAAGACGCGCAGAACCAGGTCCTTGCTGCCGCCGAAGCTGAGGCACGTGGGCACGGCGACGAGGCCGCTCCCGTCGGGCCGCAACGCGACCGCGGGCGTGCCCCATCTGCTCGTCGCGAACGTGACCGGCGCCGGCGCGTCGATCGCCGTCGCCGCCGCGAAGCCGGCGCCCGGCTGGCGGTAGGCGACCCGCAGTCTGCCGTCGGAGCCGGTCCAGGCGGCGAGCGCGTGGCCGGCGGACGTCATCGCGGCGTCGGGATCGCTGCCGAGCCCGCCGTCGACGATCTCCGGCCGGGGCGCGCCGGCTCGCCACAGCGCGAGCTTGACGGCGCCGGTCAGGCTGCCGCTGCCGCGCCAGGCGGCGAGCGCGTCGCCGTTGTCAGCGACGCCGGCGGCAAGCGCGGTCGCGCTCGGCTCGTCGAAGCTCGGATCGACCGATCTGTCGATCGTCAACGGCGGAGCGAGCGGAACGGCGGCGTCAGCGGCGACGGGCGCGAACGCGGCGGAGGCGAGCGCGGCGACGGCGACGATCAGGAACCGGCGGGGCCTGGACACGCGCGGCATCGTACCTCCCGCGCGCCAGCCAGCACAGCTTTTCGGCAGAGCGATGACCGCCCGGCAGGTGCGAACTCTCGACGGGCGATGAATTTCACGCGAACGGTCGGTCTCTGCCGACATGCGCGAGAGGAAAGTAGTTCTCAAGATGGTCGTGTCCCTCGACGGCTTCGCCACCAGCCCGGACGGGACGCATGAATGGATGTTCGAGTGGTTCGGCGACGACTCCGGTGAGTGGAACCACCGCGCGCTCGAAGCGGCCGGCGTCCACGCGATGGGCCGCCGCAGCTACGAGATCATGGGCCCGCACTGGGCCGCGTCCGAGGGGCCGATCGCGACCGCGATGAACGAGAAGCCGAAGGCTGTCTTCTCTCACACCCTGGAGAAGGCGCAATGGGGACCGGCCGAGATCTTCGGCGGGGAACTGGCCGCGGAGATCGCGCAGTTGAAGGCTCGGGACGACGAAGGGACGATCCTGGTCCACGGCGGCCCGACCTTCGCCAAGTCGCTGACCCGTCTGGGCCTCGTCGACGAATACCAGCTCACGACGGTCCCGATCGCGATCGGCGCGGGACGCAGCCCCTTCGCGGATCTGCGAGAGCACCTGAAGCTGGATGTCGTCGACGAGCAACGCTTCCAGAGCGGAGCCCTCGCGCAGATCCTGGTGCCGCAGTGATCGCAGCGCGCTCAGACGTCGACGCGCGGCAGCAGCCGGTCCAGCCAGCGCGGCAGCCACCAGGCGCGCTCGCCGAGCAGCGCCATCACGGCGGGGATGAGCGTCATCCGGACGACGAAGGCGTCGGCGAGGATGCCGAAGGCGAGCGTGAAGCCGACCGATTTGATGATCTCGTCCTGCTCGAGGATGAAACCGGAGAAGACGGCGCCCATGATCAGCGCGGCGGCGGTGACGACGCGGGCGCCGTGGCGGAAGCCCTCGCTGACCGCACGCGTCGGTCCGGCGCCGGCGACGTGCTCCTCGCGCATGCGCGAGACGAGGAACACCTGGTAGTCCATCGCCAGCCCGAAGAGGATGCCGATGATGATGATCGGCAGCAGGGAGACGATCGGCGCGGTCTGCGCGACGCCGAACAGGTCAGCCGCGAAGCCCTTCTGGAAGATCGCGACGACGCCGCCGAACGCCGCGCCGATCGTCAGCAGGAAGCCGCCGATCGCGGTGAGCGGGATCACGATCGAGCGGAAGGCGATCGTCAGCAGCACGAGCGCGAGCCCGACGATCACGATCAGGAACGGCAGCAGCGCATCGCCGAGTCTGTCGGAGACGTCGATGTTGACCGCGGTCTGGCCGGTCACGAGCACAGCGGCGCCGACCGCGCGCCCGAGTCCGGGCGCGCGGTCGCGAATCGCCTGGACCAGCTCCTTCGTCCGCTCGCTCGACGGGCCGCTGCTCGGAGTCAGCGAGAGGACCGCGGTGTCGCCGCTGTCGTTGAACGCCGGTCTGCCGACGCTGGCGACGCCGCTGTGGCGGCGCAGGTCGCGCGCGACCGCGTCGGCGGCGCGTCTGACCTGGCCGGCGCTGCTGTCGCCGCCGTCGACGACGATCGTCAGCGGTCCGTTGAAGCCGGGGCCGAAGCCGTCGGCGAGCAGCTCGTAGGCCTTGCGGTTGGTGTCGGCGGGCGACGCGGTCGAGTCGTCGGACACCCCGAGCCGCATGTCGAGCGCCGGGATCGCGCAGGCGCCGAGCGCCACCACGGTGAGCACGACCGCCGGCACCCGGTGGCGGGTGACGAGCCCGACCCAGCGTGAGCCGAGCGTCGGCTTGGCGGCGCGGGGGCCGGTCTCGAAGTTCTTGCCCTTCTGCAGCCGGCGGCCGGCGAAGCCGAGCAGCGCGGGCACGAGCGTGATCGCGATCAGCACGGCGATCACGACGGTCGCGGCGGCGGCGAGCCCCATCGCGGTCAGGAACGGGATGCCGACGATGCTCAGGGCGGCGAGCGCGATGACGACGGTCGAGCCGGCGAAGAGGACGGCGCTGCCCGCGGTGCCGACGGCGCGTCCGGCCGATTCCTCGGGATCCATCCCTTCGAACAGCTGCGTTCGGTGGCGGGAGATGATGAAGAGCGCGTAGTCGATCCCGACCGCGAGCCCGAGCATCAGCGCCAGCGTCGGCACGCTCGCGCTCAGGTCGACGAAGCCGGTCGCGACCGTGATGCCGGTGAGGCCGATGCCGATGCCGATGATCGCCGTCAGCAACGGCAGGCCCGCGGCCACGAGCGAGCCGAAGGTGATCGCCAGCACCAGCGCGGCGACGCCGAGGCCGAGCAGCTCGCCCGCGCCGCCTTCGTCGGGCTCGATCACGGCGTCGCCGCCGAACTCGACCTGGACGCCCGCCGACGCGGCGCGCTGCGCAGCGACGTGGACCGCCTCGCGCGGACCGTCTTCGAGCGTGTCGGCGGGGTCGTCGAAGCTCACCTGCGACAGCGCGATGCGGCCGTCTCTGGAGACGAGGCCGTCGGCGAACGGGTCGCTCGCCGCCAGGACGCCCGGGGCGCTGGCGACCGCGGCGACCGCCGTCTGCACGGCCGCTCTGCGGGCGCCGGTCAGCGGCTCGCCCACGGGTGCCGCGAAGACGATCCGGCCGGAGGCGCCGCTGGCCTGCGGGAGTCGCTCCTGCAGGAGGTCGATCGCCTGCTGGGACTCGGTGCCGGGGATCGAGAAGGTGCCGGTGGTCGGGCCGCTGAGCGTCGCGGCGCCGACGACCATGACGCCGAACAGCGCGAGCCACAGCGCGAGCACGAGGCGTCGCCTGCGAAAGGCGACGCGGCCGAGTCGGTTGAGCACAGATGCCATCGAAGAACTCCCTTGCGAACGTCGGGTGGGGGTGCTCTTCCACGGTGCGGCCCCGCGCTCGGCCCGGCGAGGGCCGGTGGGCGTGACCGGCTGCGCACGAAGGGTGCGGCTCATCCACTCCTTTCGGAGCTGGTGCAGCCGAGCGCCCGTCCTAAGCTGTCGACCATGTCCGTACGTCGGCTGATCGAGCGCGGCAGCGGCGGCGCTGCGGTGACGAGCCGCCCCGACTGGCGACGGCGCAGCGGCTGGCCGACCGCGGTCGACGTCGTCCGCGCGGTGCTCGCGGCGGTGCTCGGCGTCGGGTTGATGCTCGCGGCCGAGGACCAGCTCAACATCACGCGGGAGATCGACTGGGCGGCGATCGCGCTGACGGTCGCCGCCTGCGCGCCGATCGCCTTCCGCCGCACCGACCCGCTCGCGGCTCCGGTCGTCGCGCTGACGGTCACGCTCGTCGGCACGGTGCTCGGCGAGCCGATGGCGGCGGGGACGTGCGCCGCGCTCGGCCTCGTCGGTCTCGCGGCCAGCCGCGCCGAGGTCCCGGTGACCGGCACGCTCGGCATCTACTCCGGCCTCGTCGTCGCCGTCGACGTGCTGATCAGCGCCGACGCGGCCCTGCCGGTCGTGACGGTCGGCGGCTTCGCGGTCGGGATGCTGCCGGCGCTGATCGGCGAGAAGTTCCGCGCCGAGCGCATTCGCGCACGCGACGCGCACGAGCTGGCGCAGCGGATCGAGCAGCTGCGCGACCGCGAAATCGGGCGGGCGCTCGCCGAGGAGCGGGTGCGGATCGCGCGCGACGTGCACGACATCACCGGTCACCACCTCAGCGCGATCTCCCTGCAGGCGTCCGGCGCCGGCGGCACGACGTCGGATCCGGAGGCGCGCGCGGCGTTCGACCGCATCCACGGCCTGACGACCGAGGCGCTCGGGCAGACCAGACGCGCGCTCGGCGTCCTGCGTCAGCAGTCCGAGGCTGCGGCGCTGGCGCCGTCGCCGCGGCTCGCGCAGGTCGAGGACCTGCTCCTCCCCGCGCGCGCCGCCGGCATCGCCGTCGAACTGCGCGTCGAAGGCGACGCGCGCGAGCTGTCGGAGACGGTCGAGATGTGCGCCTACCGCGTGATCCAGGAGTCGCTGACGAACGTCGCGCGCCACGCCGGCGCGCGCTCGGTGCGGGTCGCGGTCGCCTACGGCGAGGCGAGCTTGGGGCTCACGGTCGGCGACGACGGGATCGGCGGCGGGACGCCGCGCCCCGGCGGCGGGATCGCGGGGATGCGCGAGCGGGTCGCGCTCGTCGGCGGCGAGCTGACCGCCGGGCCCGACGACGGTGGCGGCTGGGCGGTTCGCGCGCGGCTGCCGCTGGACGGTCGCGGATGACCGTTCGCGTCGTCGTCGCCGACGATCAGGCGATCGCGCGGCAGGGGCTGCGGATGATCCTCGAGAGCGGCGACGACATCGAGGTGATCGGCGAGGCGGTCGACGGGCTCGACGCGCTCGGTCAGGTGCAGCGGCGCAGACCGGACATCGTCCTGATCGACATCCGCATGCCGCGCATGGACGGGCTGGAGGCCACGCGCCTGCTGCGCGACGTCGAGGGCGTCCAGGTGATCGTGATCACGACCTTCGACCTCGACGAGTACGTGATCGAGGCGCTGCGCGCCGGGGCGGTCGGCTTCCTCGTCAAGGACTCGCCGCGCGAGCGGATCATCGACGCCGTCCACGCGGTCGCCCGCGGCGACGCGCTGATCTCCCCGGAGGTCACGCGTCGCCTGCTCGACCAGTTCGTCTCCAACACGCCCGCCCGCGCCGGCGACCCGCGCCTGGCCGAGCTGACCCCGCGCGAGCACGACGTGCTGCTGCAGCTCGCCGCCGGCCGCGGCAACGCCGAGATCGCCGCCCGCCTCTTCCTCGAGGAGAGCACCGTCAAGGGCCACGTCAGCCGCCTGCTCGCCAAGCTCGGCCTCGCCAACCGCGTCCAAGCCGTCATCTTCGCCTACGAGACCGGCCTCGTCGTCGCGGGGACGACCAGCGAAGGCCGTGAGCAGGAGTGATCCCCGGTCGAGACGGGCTCGGGCGCCGGCCGCGACGGCGGCCGCGTCGTCTTCACCGGCACGCCGGGCGCGCGCTACCGATGACGAGCGGCCGCACGATGATCGGCATGCCGCGCCACGACGCCTCCCGCACCCGCTCGACCTCGAGCTCGCCGGCCTTGATCAGCTCGACGGTCGCGCGGTTGCAGCGGCAGCCCTCGGCGAAGCGGCGCCACGGCTCGGCGAGACGGTCCTGCCACGCGGCGAGCAGCGCCGACTCGGCCCGGACGTGCTCGATGAACAGCAGCCGGCCGTCTGGACGCAGCACCCGCGCGATCTCGCGCAGCGCGACGTCCGGCGCCTCGACGGTGCACAGGACGAGCGTCGAGACGACCGTGTCGACCGAGCCGCCGTCGAGCGGCAGCCGCTCCGCCGGCGCAGCGATCACGCGGGCGGCGCGCCCGCTGCGGCGCAGCCTGCGCTGCAGGCGGGCGTTCATCGCGGCGTCGGGCTCGGTCAGGATCAGCTCGTCGAGATCGGCGGGGTAGTGCGGGAGGTTCAGGCCCGTGCCGCTGCCGAGCTCGACGGTCCGCCCCCGCGCATGTCTCAGCAGGTCCCGGCGCTGCCCGCGCATCACCACCCGCTCGCCCAACCACAGGACGGGGTCGTATGCGGCCGCGAACAACCGGCTCCAGGGACCGGCGGCCGGCGCTGTTGCGTTGGGATCGCTCATGGCGACGACGTTACGGCCGCCGACCGGCACCGCGCATCGCCCGCCGGGGCCATCTTCGGCCGATGGCCCGTGCGGGCCTCGGGCTCAGATCAGACCGAGGCGCGCCGCCTCCGCGACCGCGGCCGCACGAGAAGGGCGCCCGAGCTTGCTGCGGATGTTCGCGACGTGGCGATGGACCGTGTGCCGGCTGACGCTGAGCTGCTCGGCGATCTCCAGCTCGCTCAACCCCTCCGCGACGAGCGCGAGGACCTCGCGCTCGCGTCGTGACAGCAGCGCCTCGGCGGGTTCGCCGTCGGCACGCTTCACTGCTGCGTCCGGCGCGAGGAACGAGCGCAATGCGCGCGTCACCGACCGCGCGTCACCGACCCACGGGAGATGCGCCCGTCCCGTAAGCGGGACCAACGTCGCGCCCGAGATCGCGGCCGCCAGCGCGCGTCCCTGCTCATACGGGATCGCACGATCGCCGCGGCGGTGGATCACCTGCGTCGGAGCACACACGCGCTCCAGCTCAGCCCGCACGTCGCAGCGATAGACCAGGTCGAGCAGCGCCGCCGCGGTCTCGGCGCTCGCCGCGTCCCGCTGCAGGCGTGCGAACCACTCCCGCTGCGCCGCGCTGGCGTCGGCCTGGAAGACGTCGGCGAGCACCCGCGAGCCCAGGCCCCAATGCGAGCGCACCGCCGCGACGATCGCGTCGCGAACGCCGGGCGGCGCTATCGCGCCGCCGTCGGCGTAGGCGCCGTAGAGCAGCAGCCGCTCGACGCGGTCCGGCCGTCGCGCGGCGAACGCGACCGCCGTGCAGCCGCCTGACGATCCGCCGAGCACGGCCGCCCGTTCGAAGCCGAGCTCGTCCAGGACAGCGCCCAGCAACGCTATGCCCGTCTCCAACGTCAGATCCCGCGGCAACCCGTCGCGGTCGGACATGCCGACGCCGAGGTTGTCGTAGCGCACGAGCGTGTGCCGCTCACCGACCGCGTTCCAGAACGAGCGAATCGCCGGGTTGCTCCAGTCGAGCTCGAGGTGGCTGACCCACCAGGCGGGCACGACGAGCGGCGGGCCCTCGCCGATCGCCGAGAACGCGACGCGCCGCCCCTCGAACCGCAGGAACCGGATCTCCAACTGGCCTGCCACACACGCGACGCTACACCGTCCGCAGCGCCTCGGTCGGGGACATGCGGGCGGGGCGCAGGGCCGGGACGAGGCCGGCGATCGCGCCGTCGTCAGTCTGGGACCGCGACGACGATCTTGCGCCCGGCATGGAGCCCCTGCTCGAGGCGGCGATGTGCCGCGACGACGTCGTCGAGGGCGAACACCTTGTCGATCGCGGGCCGCAGCGCGCCGAGGCTCACACCGGCGTTCAGGAAGGCCGCCATGCGCTTCACGACGACGGCGTCGAGCGTGTGCTCGAAGCTCCGGTAGCTGAAGATCGTGAGCGGCGGACCGCTCGGGAAGGGGGTGGGCCGAGGGTCGAGGAAGCCCGCGGCGACCAGTGCTCCGCCGGGGCGGGCCGCCTTCAGGAGATCCTGTTGGCCGGGACCCATGACGACGTCGAGGACGATGTCGGCGCCGCTCCCGCCGGTGTGGTCGCGGACGGCTTCGGCGATGTCCCCCCTGTCACCGGCGACGACCGCGGCAGCGCCGGCCGCGAGCAGCTCGTCCGTCTTCGCCGCATGCCGCGTGACGGCGATCGGCACGGCGCCGAGCTGATTGGCGATCTGCATCGCCGCCCGGCCAACGCCACCGGACGCGGCGGTGACGAGGACGTGGTCGCCGGGCCGCATGCCCGCCTTCTCGACGAGCGCCCCGTAGGCGGTGGAGTACGCGACCCAGATCGCCGCTGCCTCCGTGATCCCGAGTCCGGCAGGCCGGGCGACGACCCGGCTCGCGGGGACCGTGGTGAACTCGGCGTAGCTGCCCCTGACGCTCGCGTCCGGAATGGCCGCGAGGATGACCGGATCGCCGACCTCCAGCCCGGCGACCTCGGGGCCCAGCGCGTCGACGACACCGGTTCCTTCGACGCCGAGGCGAGCGTGCGGCAGGGGGATGGGCGCGGGCGACGCGCCGGAGCGCATCATCAGGTCGAGCGGGTTGACGGCGAACGCCTCGATCCTGATCCGTACCTCGCCGGCTGCGGGCTCGACGACCGGTTCCTCTACGACGTGCATGACATCCGGCCCGCCGAACTCGTCGAAGACGACGACTCGTGGCATGGTGACTCCTTCGCATCTGGCGCTGGTCTCGTTGCTCGCAGACGACGTTACGGAGCCGCGGGTTACCTCCTGGTACCTTCGATTTTCCATGCAGAACGCGGCCGGACCATCCTTCCTCGCCGACTGCCCCACGCGCCTGGCGGTCGAGATCATCTCCGACAAATGGGCTGTGCTCGTGCTCTTCGGGCTCAGCGATCAGCCCCGCAGACACGGCGAACTCGTCGACCTCATCGGCGGCATCTCGCGCAAGGTCCTCACGCAAACGCTGCGCCGGCTCCAGCAGTACGGCCTGGTCGAACGCCATGCCGAAGCGCCGCGGCGGATCGAGTACCGCCTCACCGACCTCGGCCAGACCCTCGTCGAGCCGATCGAGGTCCTGACGACCTGGGCGCGGGACCACGGCGAGGCGATCGTCGACTTCCAAGCGGCGGCGCAGCGGGGCACAGCGGCCGTCTGAGCGGTGGGCGGACGATGCACGGGTCTCAGGACAGGACGCGGGCGAGGGCGGCGTCGGACAGGGCGTTGGCTCGGGCCGTGACGGCGGCCGCGGGCGCGACCATGTCGAATCCGTGGGGCACCAGCGGCAGCACGTGCAGCTCGGTGGGAACGCCGGCGCTCAGCAGGCGCGCGGCGTAGTCCACGTCCTCGTGCACGAAGCCGTCGAGACCGCCCACATGGATGTAGGCCGGAGCGAGACCGGCCAGCTCCGCAGCACGTGCCGGCGCCGCGTAGGCGGGCACGTCGCCGCTGTCGTAGCCGTCACCGAGGTAGCAGCGCCAGGCGAACGCGTTCAGCTCGCGCGGCCAGATCGCGAGCAGGTCCCACTGGCTCGAGGCCGTCAGCTGGCGGTCGTCGAGCATCGGATAGATCAGGTGCTGGTGGATCAAGTCGATCCCCGCGTCGCGTGCGCGCAGCGCGCACGCGGCCGCCAGGCCGGCGCCGGCGCTGGAGCCGCCGACAGCCAGCCGTCCGGCGTCGACGCCGAGCGCGGCGGCGGCGGCGTGCACGTGCTCGAGCACCGCGTAGCAGTCGTCCATCGGGCCGGGGAACGGCGTTTCCGGCGCGAGCCGGTAGTCGACCGAGACGGCGACGCAGCCTGTCGCCAAGACCAGCGCGTCGAGGAACGGCTGGTCCATGTCGTAGCTGCCCGCCATCAGCCCGCCACCGTGCATCCAGACGATCGCGGCCCGCTCGCCGTCGGCACGCTCGGCCGGCCGGTAGATGCGCACCGGCACGTCGGGCGCGCCCGGCGCGCCCGGCACCAGCCGCTCCTCGCGCAGCACGCCGGCCGGGGGCGTCGGCTCGTAGGGCACCCTCGGCGGCATCGCGCGCATCTCGGCCAGCAGCTCGAGCGTCGGCTGCGGCCCGCGCTCGCCCAGCGCGAAGCGTCCGTCGGCGAGGATCGCCGCCACGACCTCGGGATCCATCACCGCATCTCCAGCTCGTCGAACGGCGGATGGCGCAGCAGCTCGAAGATCTCCTCGATCGCGAACGGGCACATCACCGCGGACCGCCCGTGCTCGGTCCAGTAGTAGTTGCTGGCCCGCGGGTCGCTCCAGACCCGGCGCGCGTTGCGCTCGTCGACGTCGGCGTTGTAGCGGTCGTAGGCCTCCCGCGTGGGCTCGATCGCCCGCCGGTCCTCGCGCAGCAGGCGCTCGATGCACTCCATCCCGTAGCGCGTCACGAGCTCGTGGAAGGACGCCGGCACGAGCGCGCCGTTCGTGTTCGGCCCGTACACCGACCACAGGTTCGGGAACCCGGGGTACATGCAGAAGCGATGCGCGCGGGCGCCGCCGACCTTCCACAGGTCGCTCAGCGTCTGGCCCTCGCGGCCGGTCACCGTCATCGGGAACAGGTACTCGGACGCGTGGAAGCCGGTCGCATAGACGATCACGTCGAGCTCGTGGTGCGTCCCGTCGCCGTCCTCGATCCCGGTCTCGGTGATGCGCCGGACGCCGCTGGTCACGAGCGTCACGTCGTCGCGCTGGATCGCGTCGAGCACGCTGTACTCGCTGTCGACCAGCACCGCGCGCGCCGACCAGGGCGGATGCGCCGGCGTCATGATCGCTCGCAGCTCGGGATCGGCGACCTTGTCGTGCAGGAACGCCAGCGAGGCCTCGCGGCTGATCCGGTTCAGCGCGCTGACCGTGTGCGGGTCATCGAAGTCCGGATCGATCTCGGTCAGCCGGCCGAACGCCCGGCCGATCGAGAGCGCGCGGATGCGCATGTAGTTCGTGTAGTACGGCAGGTTGCGATCGAGCCATCCGACCTCCTCCGGGAACGGCGAGAGGTAGCCCTGCACGCCGAACAGCCATTGCGGCGTGCGTTGGAAGGCGACGACGTGCTCGGTGCTGCGCGCGAGCTCGGGGATGAGCTGGTAGCCGGTGCAGCCGGTGCCGACGACCGCCACCCGCTTGCCCCTCACGTCGGCGTCCTCGGGCCAGCGCGACGTGTGCCACGACGCGCCGCGAAAATCCGCCATGCCCTCGATCTCCGGGATCTTCGGGCGGTTGAGGAAGCCGACCGCGGTGAAGACCGCGTTGGAGCGCACGGTGTACCCGCCGTCCGGCCCCTCGACCTCGACCTCCCACTCCCCCGCCTCCTCGTCCCAGCTCAGCGCGCGCACCTCGGTGTCGAAGACGGTGTGCTGGTTCAGCTCGAACGTGTCGGCGACCCACTGGAAGTACGCCTGGTTCTCCTCCCAGGTGCAGAACGGGCTCGGGTAGGGGTAGTCCGCACCGAAGATGTGCGTGTAACCGCGGCTCGGCGTGTCCAGCCGCGCACCGGGGTAGCGCGTCTCCCACCACGTGCCGCCGACGCCGGAGTTCTTCTCGAAGACCTGGAACGGGATGCCGGCACGCTTGAGCATGAGCGCGATGTTCACGCCGCCGACCCCGGCGCCGATCACCGTGACCGAGAAGCCGTCCAGGCGGTCGGGTCGCTCCTCGTCGCTCCACGTGACGCTGCGCACCCACGGATCGAGCGCCAGCTCTTCCAGCCACAGCGCGAACTCCGCATCGTCGATCTCGCCCCCGAGCGTCAGCGGGATGCTCTGGCGCAGCCGCTCCCGCGAGCCGATCTCCAGCGGACCGGCGCCGGCGTCGCGGCGCGCGCGCAGGAATGCGACGGCCTTGCGGCGCAGCATCGCGACGTCGGCCTCGTCGGCGACCATCATCGCGGTCTGCAACCCCGACGGATCGGTCATGACGCGGGTCGCGGCGATCTGCTCGTCGCCCGTCAACTGGTACAGCAGGCCGCGCAGCACCATCGGCTCGGCGTGGGCGACGGCGCGTTCGATCTGCTCGTCGCTGGCAGCGAGCAGCTCCGAGGCGGTCTCGTGGGTGGTCGGCACGTCTCTGCTTCCTCTCTAGCCTTTGATGCCGCCCGCGAACCCGGCGACGATCCGCCGCTGCGCGAGCAGGTAGAACACCAGCGCGGGCAGGATCGCGATCGCGACCCCCGCGAACACGAGCTGCCACTGCCCCAACGACACCTCGGCGAACGAGTACAGCGCGACGGGCAGTGTCGCGTTGGAGGTTCCCGACAGGAACACGAGCGATACGAACAGGTCGTTCCAGACGAACAGTCCGGTCAGGATCGCCACCGTCCACGTCACCGGCCGCACCAGCGGAAAGACGACACGCCAGTACAAGCGCATCGGGCTCGCCCCGTCGACCTCGGCCGCCTCCTCGTATTCATGCGGCACGCCGCGCATGAAGCCCGCGTAGAGAAACACGGTCAGCGGCATCATGAAGCCCGTGTAGACGAGGATCACCCCGACGCGCGTCCCCGTCAGCCCGAGCTCGTTGAGCACGCTGAAGAGCGGCAGGATCGCGGCCTGGTGCGGGAGGATGATCCCGATCACGAAGAGGTAGTAGAGCGTCGAGCTCAGCCGCGTGCGATAGCGCGCGATCGCGTAGGCGCACAGCGAGCCGAAGACGATCAGGAGCACGACGGTGGACAGCGTGACGACGGCACTGTTGAACATCGCCGACAGCATCGAGACCGGTTCGCTCTGCGCCGCTGCCGAGTAGTTGCCGAGATCCGGGCTCGACGGGAGCGACAGGGGCGCGACGAGCGCGTCGTCGGGCCCCTTGAGGGAGATCGCGACGAGCAGGTACAGCGGCACGCAGAAGATCAGCGCCCCGACCACGAACGCGAGCTCGCGCGCCAGCGACCAGCGGGTGTAGCGGAAGATCTTCACGCGTCACGCTCCTGTCTGCGCAATGCCACGAGCTGCAGCAGCGCCAGCGTTCCGATGATGAGCGTCAGCACGATCGACAGCGCCGCGCCGTAGCCGAAGCGCCCGTCCGCGAAGCTCTGCTTCCAGACCTGCGTGGCGAGCGTCTCGGTCGCACCGACCGGCCCGCCTCCGGTGAGGCCGAGGATCTGATCGAACACGCGCAGCCCGAAGATCAGCGTCAGCGTGCTCGCGATGATGAAGGCGGGGCGCAGCAGCGGCAGCGTGATCCGCCGCAAGCGCAGCCAGGACGATGCGCCGTCGACCGCGGACGCCTCGACGAGGTCGTCGGGAATCGACTGCAGCCCGGCGAGGTAGATGACCATCGCCAGCCCGGACTGCTGCCAGACGAGCACGACCAGGACGGCGATCAGCGCCCACTCGGGATCGCCGAGCCAGGCGTGCTGCCAGCTCTCCAGCCCGACCTCGGCGAACAGCGAGTTCACCGGTCCCGACGGGTCCAGGATGTACTTCCAGACGTAGGAGACGGCCAGCGGGCTGAGGATGACCGGCAGGAAGAACACCGCCCGCAGCAGGTTGCGGGACTTCAACGTGCGGTTGAGTCCGAGCGCGAGGGCGAGGCCGGCGGCGTTGGTGAGGACGACGAGCGCGCCGCCGAACACGAGCGTGTGCCACAACGCCCCGCGGGTCAGCGGGTCCTCGAAGATCTGGCGGAAGTTGTCGAGGCCGATCCAGTTGGCGTCGCCGAGCCCACCCCAGTCGGTGAAGGCGTAGAGCCCGCCCGCCACCACGGGCACGAGCGTGAACGCCACGAGCGCGAAGACGCCGGGCAGCGCCAGCGCGCGGAAGACGGGATGGACGCGCCTCGTCATGGCAGCGTCTGCCCGGCCTCGCGCACGAGCGCGACCTCGTGCGCGGACGCGACCCGCAGCGTGAGCACGTCGGCGCCGACGCCGACAAAGCGGTAGCCGAGCTCGACGCACTGCTTCGCATGGTCGGCGCCGTACGCGAGGATCCCCGCGACGACCGCGGCCCGCTCGCACGCGGCCGCGATCTCCGTCAGCGCGTCACGGACGCGCGCGGAGCCCGCCACGTCCCGTGGCGCGATCCCGAGCGAGATCCCGAGGTCGATCGGGCCGACGACGATCCCAGCCAGGCCGGGCGTCGCCGCAATCGCGTCGATCTCCTCGAGCGCGGCCGCCGACTCGGCCATCACGAAACAGCTCACCCGCCTCTCGAGCGCCTCGAGGTCGATGCCGAGGTCCGGCCGGCCGGGCCCGAAGCTGCGCCTCCCGGCCGGCGGGTAGCGGCACGCGGCGACCGCGTCCGCCGCCTCCCGCGGGCTGTCCACCAGCGGCACGATGACGGCGTCGGCTCCCGCATCGAGCACGCGGCCGATCGCGGCGGCGTCGTTCTGCGCGACACGCACGGCGAGCGCGTACGGAGCGCCCGCCAGCGTGCGGAAGGTCGCGGCCGCGTCCGCCTCGTCGTACGGCCCGTGCTGGCAGTCCAGCCAGACCCAGTCGTAGCCGGCTGCGACGAGCGGCTCGATGCTGCCCGCACCGAAGTGGGCCAGGCCGCCGAGCGCCGCCTCGCCCCCGTCCCAACGCTCGCGCAGCGCCTGATGCGTCATGCCCGCGCCTCTTCCCGCGAGCGTGACCCGAGCCCCAACAGCCGTCCCGGGACGTCCTTGGACATCACATCGATCTCCGCCTCGGCGAACCCCGCCTCGAGCAGCTTCGCGAGCAGCCAGAGATAGGACTCGACCCCGCCGCTGGAGCCCTTCAGCCCGGCGTCGGTGGAAAGCGTGACGTGCTCGATGCCGATCCCGCGCAGGGTCTCGACGAGCGCGTCCCCGAGCGTCAGCACCTGGAACGTCGTGAACTCGCAGACCGCGCCGGTCGCGCTGCACAGATCGCGGTAGTCCGCGGGCGTCGCCGGAGCCGTCATGAGCGCGTGCGTGATGCAGATGCGCTCCACCCTCCGCTCGTGCGCGGCGCGCACGGTCGCCCACACCTCCTCGGTGCTGAGGTGCCCGGTGCCGAAGGCGATCCCGCCCTCGGCGACCCGGTCGAGGCACTCGACGACCTCAGGGCGCACCGCGCCGGCATCGTCGAGCGTGTACACCACGCGCGGCTTCATCGGGACGACCGATTTCACGATCAGCTCCGCCGGATGGACGCCCTGGCCCTCCTGACGCAGCTTCTCGCCGTAGGCGGCGAGCGTCGGCGCACCGACCAGCTTGGCCCCGAACGCCACCGCCTTGTCGACGGCGTAGACGTTCCAGCCGCCCGTCTGGTTGTTGAGCCAATGCGAGCCGAAGACCTCGAAGGGATCCGCCACGTCGGCATGGGCCATCGCCAGCCAGGCCGCGTCCTCCATGCCGGTGAGATGGTCCTTGAGCACGATCGCCCGCATGCCGGCGGCCGACGCCTCCTCGGCCGCCTGGAATGCATCCATGACGCGCAGCTGCGGCGAGGGATCGCAATGCAGATGCATGTCGATGCTGCCGCGCAGGAGCTCCTGCGCGGAGTCGGTCACCCCGTCGTCGAGGTCGGCGTACCACTGCCGGAACGGCTCCGACATCGCCGAGATCTTCGCGACGAGGGCCTCGGCCTCATCTTGCCGTGCCAACGTGGCTCCTCTCGTCTGTCGCGTTGCTGTGCGGAGCGCCGTCGACGGCGCGCCCGTGATCGGGGTCGAAGAAGCGCAGCCGGTCCGGGCGGACCGCGAACGTCAGCGGCGCCCCCGCGCGCACCCGCTGCTCGGAATCCAGGCGCGCGACGAGCGGGATCGCTCCGCCCTCTCCAGGCAGCTCCGCATGCACGAGCTGCTCGGATCCGAGCGTCTCGATCAGCAGGCAGGCGGCGGCCAGCCCGCCGGCCCCCGCCGGCGCCAGCTCGAGGTGCTCGGGCCGGACGCCCACCGTCAGCTCGCGCCCGGCGTGGGCCGCCAGCGCCGGCTGCGCCGAGCGCAGCATGAGCGACTGCCCGCCGATGCGGCAGACCAGCTCGTCGCCGTCGCGCTCGATGCGCCCGGACAGGAGGTTCATCGACGGGCTGCCGAGGAAGCCGGCGACGAACAGGTTCGCGGGACGGTCGAACACCTCCTGCGGCGTCGCGCACTGCTGCAGCACCCCATCGCGCATGACCGCGATGCGGTGCCCCATCGTCATCGCCTCGAGCTGGTCGTGGGTCACGTAGATCGTGGTGACGCCCAGCTCGCGCTGCAGGGTCATCACCTCGACGCGCATCTGCCCGCGCAGCTTCGCGTCGAGGTTCGACAGCGGCTCGTCCATCGCGAAGACCTTCGGCCGGCGCACGATCGCGCGACCCATCGCGACCCGCTGGCGCTGGCCGCCCGACAGCCGCCCGGGGCGGCGGTCGATCAGCGCCTCCAGCCCGAGCCGCGTCGCGACGTGCTCGACCGTCGCGCGGACCTCCTTGCGCGGCATGCCCTGCGCCCGCAGCGGGAACGCGATGTTCTCGAACACCGTCATGTGCGGGTACAGCGCGTAGCTCTGGAAGATCATCGCCACGTCCCGCGCCTTCGGTGCCAGGTCGTTGACGACCCGCCCGTCGATGCTGATCTCGCCCGACGTGATCTGCTCGAGCCCGGCGACCATGCGCAGCGCAGTGGTCTTGCCGCAGCCCGACGGGCCGACGAAGACGAGCAGCTCCCCGTCGGGAATGGTCAGGTCGAGCGCTTGCACCGCCGTCGTTCCGTCGGGGTAGACCTTGCCCACCCCGTTGAAGCTCACCATCGCCATCGCGTCGTTCAGCGCTCCCGGCGCTCGAGCGTGACGGGCACGTCCCACGGGTTCTCGGGCGAGGTCTGCCAGCGCGGCGGCGGGACGTTGATGGTGAGATGCGTCTCGGTCTCGGTGCCGATCGCGCCGTTGCCGTGCGGCACGCCGGGCGGGATCGCGACGAGCGTGTGCGGTCCCACCTCGTGGTGCTCGAATCCGATCTCGACCCCGAGCGTGCCCTCCGTGACGTAGTAGAACTGGTGGAACTCGTGCACGTGCAGCCCCATGCCGCGCGCGACGCCGGGCTGCGACTTCAGCACGAACCACATCAGCTCGTTCGAGTCGGGGAACGCGGCGTCGAACTTGCCGGAAGGCTCCGACAGGAAGTGGCCGCGGGTCCCGGGCTGGGACTCCGGCCACTCGTCGGGTCGCAGGTGGGCGACGCTGCCTCCCGGCGCCCACGTGCCCGGGTCTCCCGCCCACTCCATGAACGTCCGGCCGATTCCCATGCCGGGGGCGATGACCTCGAGGTGCAGCTCGCGCTCGGTACCCGGGTTGCGATGCTTGTGCGGCGTTCCCGCGGGGATGTGCGCGACCGAGCCCGCGTTCAGGATGTGGGTCTCCTGCCCCAGGCGCAGCTCCATCGTCCCTTCCAGGACGTAGAAGAACTGGTCCATGCCGTGCGAGTGCGGCGGCGGTCCGAGCCTGCCGGGCGCGTTGCCGCAGAGCGTCAGCATGACCTCCGAGGAGAGGTGCAGCTGGATCGCGAAGAACATGTCGTCTGGCGCGAGCGACAGGTCGACCGGGCGCACGAAACCGGTCTCGGCCGGGTTCACGATCCCCGGGGCGACCGCGCCGCCCTGCGACCAGTCGGGCTCGCCGACGAACATCGGATTGCTGGTGCGAGTCGAGCTCATCTGCCGTACGTGCTGTCGAGGTCGGCGAGGATGTCGTCGACCGTCTTCTGGCCCGTCAGCAGGCCGGCGAGATCGGTCGAGAGCGTCGCGTTGGTCGAGGCCGACTTCCAGTCGTTGGGCTGGCCGACGACGTTGTTGCCGCCCGGCTCGAGGTTGGCGCTCAGCGGTGCCATGAACTCCGGGAACGTGCCCGCCTCGAAATCCGCCGGCGCGACCGTCTGCTGCACCTCGTTGTAGGCGCGGCTCCCGTCGAGCGTCGCGACGAAGTCGATGAACTGCTCGGCGAGCGCTCTGTTCTTCGACTTCGCGTTCATCGCGACGAGCGGATCGACCTGGACCGACAGGAAGGTGGTGTCCGGACCGTCGCCGGGCAGCGGGGCGACCGACCAGTCGAACGTCGGTTTGGCGGCGAGGACGGTCGCCAGCTGCGGCTGGATGATCGGGTACATGAGCGCCTTGCCGCTGGCGAACCGCGCGGTCGCGGCCTCGCGCGAGGTGCCCGCGACGCCGCTGTCGAAGCAGCCGGCCTCCTTCAGGTCGACGATCCGCTGCAGAGCCGTGCGCCAGCCCTTGGACTCGGCGAACGTCGTTCTGTCCGCGTTGCGCTGTCTGATCCACTGCGGGTCCGGACCGTCGACGTAATTGGGCAGCAGCATGCCCATGAGGTTGACCAGGTCGGGCGGGAAGCCTCCGCCGATCGCCACCGGCGTCAGGCCCTTGTCGGTGATCGTCTCGCACATCGACATGAGCTCGTCCATCGTGGCCGGCGGATTCAGGCCCAGCTCTCTGAATTTGTCCTCGTTCGTGAGCATGAACGAAGTGAAGACGCCGTTGACCAGCGCGTAGACGCTCCCGTCGTGGGAGACCACGTCCCTGTACGCGCCGGAGACGTCCTTCGCCCACGGCCGGTCGTCGAGGTTCGCGATGATCCCTCTTGCCGCCGCGTTCTGAAGCGACAGGGCGAGCGAGGAGCCGGGCGGCACGTAGAAGACGTCCGGTCCCGCGTTGGCCTGCAGCTGCGTGGAGACGAGCTGGAAGAACGACGCGAACGGAGCGAACGTCGCCTTCACGTCGACGTCGGGATTGGCCGCCTTGAAGTCGTCGATGACCTTCTGCCAGCCGGCCTGCGCCGTTGCGGGGAAGGCGACCTTCAGGGTGCCGGAGCTGGCAGAACCGGAACTGGCCGTTGTCCCGCCGTCGCTGTCGCTGCTGCTGCCGCACGCGGCAACGCCGACCGACACCGCCGCCGCGAGCAGCAGCGCGGCGACGCGCCTCCCCGTTCGGCCGGCAGCGGGCGCACGTCCGCCCCACAGATCTCGTCGCATGTCTCTCCCTCTCCGGAGTGTCTCACTATGCAAGACGTCGTCTCGCAGTTTGTGAGACGCTATCCGACATGCTGCGACGCTGCAACTCAATCCGTAGGCTTGGTGCCCCATGGCGACGACCCCGCACATCCAGTCGATCGAGCGCGCGGTGCGCATCCTCGGCTTGTTCGACCACCAGGAACCACACCTCTCGCTGCCTCAGCTCACCGAGCGCTCAGCGCTCGGCCGGGCGTCGACGCATCGCTACGTGACGGCGCTGCGGCGCGAAGGACTGCTCCGCTACGACGCGGCGCGCAACGTCTACTCGCTCGGCCCGCGCATCCTCGGCCTCGCCTCGGTCGCGGTCGCGAGCCTGCGCGTCGTCGCGATCGCGGGCCAGCACATGGATCGCCTCGCGTACGACCTCAACGAGACGATCGTGCTGTCGGTCGCCGACGGCCAGGTCGCGACGGTGGCGCGCGTGAGCGAGGCACCGCGGCGATCGGTGCTGATCTCGCCGCGACTGGGGATGCGGCTCGACCCGGTGAGCTCCGCGCAAGGAGTGCTCATCACCGCGCTCACGACCGACGGCGCGACGCTCGCGCCGGAGGTGCTCGAGCGCGTGCGAGCGACGCGAATCGCCACCTTGGTCGACGGCAACTTCGGAGTGCTCGCGGCACCGGTCTTCCAGGGTGACACGCTCGTCGCCACGATGGCGGTGCTCGGCCTGCCCGACGACGTGTCCGAGACCGCGACGGAAAAGGTCGAGGCACTGCGGCGGGCGGCGCAGGACGTCTCCGCCGAGCTGGGCGGCACGGACGGCGAGGGGGCCGCGCTGCCGGCGGCTGCAACCTGAGCGTCCATCGGTCGTCAAGGAGCTCTCCTCTCTCTCCCGCTCTTTCGCCCTCCCTCCGCGAATGATCCTATAGGATTTCAGTAGAGCTTATTGTGTCTGATCTGGTGGGGAGAAATGCCATGGATCTCGGGTTGACCGACAAGGTCGTCGTCGTCACCGGCGGCGCTTCGGGGATCGGACGAGCCACCGTGGAGGCGTTCACCCGCGTCGGCGCGCGGGCGATCGCGCTGGATCGCGACCCGGAAGCGCTCGCGCGCCTGGCCGCCGAGACCGACGGCGTCGAGACGCGTGAGCTCGACGTGACGTCGGCCGCCGACGTGGACGCGGCCATCGACGCCGTCGTCGAGCGTCACGGGCGCATCGACGTCGCCGTCAACAACGCCGGCATCTCGCGCGGGCTCGGCTGGTTTCACGACACCGACGAGTCGCATTGGGACGCCGTCATCGACGTCAACCTCAAGGGCATCTGGCTGTGCATGCGCGCCGAACTGCGCCACATGTACGCGCGGAGAGCGGGCGTGATCGTCAACACCGCGTCCGCCGCGGGTCTGCGCGGGGCCCCGGGCGTCGCCCACTACGTCGCCTCCAAGCACGGAGTGATCGGCCTGACGCGGACCGCCGCGCTCGAGTACGCCCCGCTGGGGATCCGCATCAACGCGATCGCTCCCGGCACCGTCGACACCGCGATGTCCGACTCGTTCGCAGAGGCGCGCCGCGCCGATCCGTTCGCCGATGCGCTCGTCCGCCAGCCCCACCCGCTGCGGGCGGCGGCAGCGGCCGACGAGGTCGCCGACGGCATCCTCTACCTGGCCGGCGACCTCTCGACGTTCGTGACGGGCTCGGTCCTGTCCGTGGACGGCGGCTTCACGGCCCAGTAGGCCGGCCGCCGCCACGGGCCGGCCGCAGCCGTCAGGCCGGAACGCGCGCCGCGGCGAGCGCGGCGACGATCTCGTCGACCTTCGTCTTCGCGTCGCCGAACAGCATCTGCGTGTTCTCGCGGAAGAACAGCGGGTTCTGGACGCCGGCGTAGCCGGACGCCATCGAGCGCTTGAAGACGATCACGTTGCGCGCCTCCCACACTCTCAGCACCGGCATGCCGGCGATCGGGCTGCTCGGGTCCTCGGTCGCCGGGTTGACGGTGTCGTTGGCGCCGATCACGAGGACGACGTCGGTCTCGGCGAAGTCGTCGTTGATCTCGTCCATCTCGAGCACGATGTCGTATGGCACCTTCGCCTCGGCGAGCAGCACGTTCATGTGGCCCGGCAGGCGACCGGCGA
Organism: Conexibacter sp. CPCC 206217; assembly: GCF_030646165.1. Taxonomy (GTDB): domain Bacteria; phylum Actinomycetota; class Thermoleophilia; order Solirubrobacterales; family Solirubrobacteraceae; genus Conexibacter. Next base: position 66,956 of record NZ_JAUTDO010000004.1, read on the forward strand.
CCGGGTGCACGCCGAAGCGGACCTCGATGCCGCGCTCGCGCAACTGGCGCGTCAGCTCCGCGACCGGGTACTGCGCCTGCGCGACCGCCATGCCGTAGCCGGGCGTGATGATGACCGAGCTGGCCTCGGTCAGCAGCTCGGCCGCGCTGACCGCGTCGATCTCGCGGTGCTCGCCGTAGTCGGTGTCGGCCGAGGCCGGGGCCTCGATGCCGAAGCCGCCCGCGATCACGGAGATGAACGAGCGGTTCATCGCCTCGCACATGATGTAGGAGAGGTAGGCACCGGAGGAGCCGACGAGCGCGCCGGTCACGATCAGCAGGTCGTTGTTGAGCAGGAAGCCCGACGCCGCCGCGGCCCAGCCCGAGTAGGAGTTGAGCATCGAGACGACGACCGGCATGTCGCCGCCGCCGATCGAGGCGACGAGGTGCCAGCCGAGCGCGAGCGCGAGCACGGTGACCGCGATCAGCAGCGGGAGGCTCGGCGAGATCACGAAGAAGACCGTCAGCACGACGAACGCCGCGAGCGCGCCGAGGTTGAGGTAGTTCTTGCCCGGCAGCGTCAGCGGCGCCGACTTGATTCTCGCCGACAGCTTCAGGTAGGCGACGATCGAGCCGGTGAAGGTGACCGCGCCGATGAAGATGCCGATGAAGACCTCGGCGTGGTGGATGTCGAGCAGCGAGCCGATGACCTCGGTCTGGCCGGCGTTGTCCTCGACGGAGAAGTAGCCGCTCCAGCCGACCAGCACGGCGGCGAGGCCGACGAAGCTGTGCAGCAGCGCGATCAGCTCGGGCATGCCGGTCATCTCGACGACGCGCGCCCGCCACAGCCCGATAGCGGCGCCGATGACGACCGCTATGACGAGCAGGACGATCGCGACCGTCTCGGCGTGCTCGGTCGCGACGCCGATCGTGGCGGCCAGCGCGATCGCCATGCCGGCGATTCCGAACGCGACGCCCTGACGGGCCGACTCGTGTCTGGACAGCCCTGCGAGCGAGAGGATGAACAGCAGCGCCGCGACGATGTAGGACGCGGTCGCGATCGACTGTGCGTCGATGCTGGCGGTGACGAGAGATGCGGTCATGGATCAGCCTCTGTTGAACATGCCGAGCATGCGCCGGGTCACGGCGAAGCCGCCGAAGACGTTGATCGATGCGAGCAGGATCGCGATCGTCGAGAGGACGCGGATCTTGGCGTCGTCGTGCTCGCCGAGCTGGAGGATCGCGCCGACGACGATGATGCCCGAGATCGCGTTCGTGACCGACATCAGCGGCGTGTGCAGCGCGTGGTGGACCTTGCCGATCACGTAGTAGCCGACGACGATCGCCAGCATCAGCACGGTGAAGTGGCTCGGCAGCGGGTCGGGCGCGAACGCGTTGACCGCCCACAGCGCCAGCAGACCGAGCGATATCACGGCGTATCTGACCCACGCCGGGCGCGGCTCCTTGACCGGCGCGGCCACGGCTCTCGCCGGCTCGGGTCTCGCGGCCGGCGCGGCAGAGACCTGCACCGGCGGCGGCGGCCACGTTCTCTCGCCGTCGCGCACGACCGTCATCGAGCGCTGGACGACGTCGTCGAAGTCGAGCGTCAGCTGCCCGTCTCTCTCCGGCGTCAGCAGCTTCATCAGGTTGACGAGGTTCGTGCCGTAGAGCTGCGAGGCCTGCGCGGGCAGACGGCCGGCGAGGTCGGTGTAGCCGATGATCGTGACGCCGTTGTCGGTCACGATCGCCTTGCCGGGGACCGAGCCCTCGACGTTGCCGCCCATCGCGGCGGCCATGTCGACGATCACCGAGCCCGATCTCATCAGCGCGACCTGCTCGGCGGTCATCAGCTTCGGCGCCGGGCGGCCCGGGATCAGCGCCGTCGTGATGATGATGTCGACGTCCTTGGCCTGCTCGGTGTACAGCTCGGCGGCGAGGCGGTTGTAGTCGTCGCTGGTCGCTCTCGCGTAGCCGTCGCTGGAGACTTCCAGCTCCATCACGGCGAGGAACTCGCCGCCGAGCGATCTGACCTGGTCGGCGACCTCGGGACGCGGGTCGGTCGCGCGCACGATCGCGCCGAGGCTGTTGGCGGCGCCGATCGCGGCGAGTCCGGCGACGCCGGCGCCCGCGATAAGCACCTTCGCCGGCGGGACCTTGCCAGCCGCCGTCACCTGGCCGGTGAAGAAGCGGCCGAAGACGTGCGCGGCCTCGATCACGGCGCGGTAGCCGGCGATGTTGGCCATGCTGGAGAGCACGTCGAGCGACTGCGCGCGGCTGATGCGCGGCACCGCGTCCATCGCGAGCGCGGTGATCGGCCGCTGCGCGAGCGCGTCGACCAGTTCCGGTCTGAGCGCGGGCTGCAGCAGCGCGACGATCGTCGCGCCGTCCTTCAGCTTCGCGATCTCGTCGACGGTCGGTCCGTTGACGCGCAGCAGGACGTCCGCCAGCCACGCCTGCTCGGCGGACCCGACGTCCGCTCCCGCGGCCGCGTACGCGGCGTCCTCGAAGCTGGCGAGCGCGCCGGCGCCAGCCTCGATCGTCACGTCATATCCAAGTCCCACAAGCTGTCTGACCGTCGCCGGGGTCGCGGCGACGCGTGTCTCCCCAACAGTGGTCTCGCGGGGCACTCCGATGAGCATCGAGATCTCAGACTCCTCGTGACAACGACATTCGGCTTTGAGAACGCGGATCCTAAGGGCGCGAACCCCGGCGCGGCCACCCGGGAGAGGCAGGCAGGGCCAAAAGGAAATCAGCCTACCGTCGCGAAGGGCGTCGGTTGTCGCGCAGACCGCCGTGCGCGGCGTGAACGTGACGCGCGGGCTGACCTTCAGCCTGCCGGCCTTCGTCAGCGCCGTTCTCATCGCCGCGGTCGGCGCGACGCCGTTTGCGACGCCGGCCGCGGCGCTCAGCCACGCACAAGGCGACCACACCCGCGCACGCCGTGAAGCTATCCTGGCGCATCGACGCTTTGCGGCAGTTGTCATTGCGTTGCAGTTGATCTACGGATCAACTGACTACTGCCGGCCACGTTCGTGGCCGGCGCCACCTCGCCTCCCTTCGTCGCCTCGCGGTCGGTCCGGACGCCGTCCATCTCGCGCAGGCCCTGGATCGGCGGCGCGTCCGAACGATCAGCCGTCGCTCGGCGGCTCGACGAACGCTCTGCCCAGCACGGTCGGCGCGAACGAGCGGGCTCTGGCGGCGCGGGCCAACGGTCTGAGCGCGAACAGGTCCTCGACCGAGCGCAGCAGCGAGTACGGGTCGTAGCTGCCGCCGGCGGTGCTGCCGGCCTGCGCGAAGCGGGAGACGAGCAGCGTGCCGTTGCGCACGGGGGCGTCCGCCGGGGCGGCTGCAGCGGCCGGGTCGCCGGCCGCGGCGGGGCCGCCCGCGAACGTGACGATCAGCAGGCCGTCCTTGCGGTAGGCCGGCGAGGCGAGGATCCGCGGCGCCCACGTCTTCAGGAACGCGTCGGCGGCGGGCAGCCCGCCGGGGCTGCCGTCGGCGCACGGGGATTCGCCGCCGCCGTTGCAGAGGTTCGGGACGATGAAGCTGTAGGCGGGCGTCCCCTTGGCGGAACGCAGGTCTCTCTGCAGCCCGGTCAGCCCGCCGACCTTCGCGTCGCAGTCGCCCAGGTCCAGCAGCGAGTGGAAGTAGACGAACGGGTTGTGACGCGTCGCGTAGCCGTCGCCGGGCCGTCCTCTGAGCGTGTCGTCGGCGCCGTTGGAGTCGGGCCGGCGGCACGTCTGCCTTCTGTCCGGGCCGCGCTCGAGGTCCTCGACGTAGGCGCGCCACGTCCGCCGGCTCGCCGTCAGCTGGTCGCCGAGCGTCGTGACGGTGTTGGGGTAGACGCAGCCGTCGGCGGCGATCACGCCGGCTCTCGACGGCGCGGTCGACGGCGGGATCTCTCTGAAGGTCGGGCAGCCGGCGCGCGTGTCGGCGTTGGGCGGCTGCCCGCCGAGCAGCGCGATGTAGTCCGGCAGGTCGGCGCTGCCGAGCGACGCGTAGCCGTCGAGCAGCGCTCCCTTCGGCCGCAGCGTCCCGTTGAGGTAGGCCGCCGTCGAGCCGGGCCCGAAGGCGGCGTCGAAGCCCTGCCCGGCGAGCGTCACGACGAAGACGTGTCTGATCTTGGTCGGCTGCGGCTCCGCCGTCTCGTCGGCGCCGGCGCTGCCGCTGCCGCCGCCCGCGCCGTCGCTGCCGTCCGGGCCCGTGCCGCCGCCGTCGGCGCCCGCCTCGCCGGAGTCGCCGCCCGCGCCAGTCCCACCGCTGTCGCCGCTCGCGCCCGCGTCGCCGCTCCCGTCGCCCGCGCCCGCCGCTGCACCGCCATCGTCGCCGACCGCCGACTCGCTGCTCGCCGCCGGCTCCTCGCTCGCGCCGGTCTCGTCGTCGAGCGCGACGACCTCGTCGGGCGCCCCGGTGTCGTCGGCGTCACCGGCGGCCGCGTCGGCGGAGGCGGTCGCCCCCGCGGCCTGCCCGACCGGCGTCGCGCCGATCGTGACGGGCTTGCGATCGGCCGCCAGTCTGCCCAGCTCGACCGACTGGTGTGCGGACCCGCTCGTCAGCACGAAGACGGTCGACAGCAGCGACAGCGTGGCGATCAGCGCGAGCTGCCAGCGTCTCATGCGGGACCACCGCCGTTGGAGCCGTTGACGTAGAGCCCGCCGAGCGCGCCCGGCTCGCCGCGCAGCGCGCGCTGGACCTGCGCCAGCTCGGCGTCGACGCGCTGCAGCTCCGCGGCCTTGCGGGTCAGCACGTCCATCCGCACGTGGTCGCGGATCACCATCTCGTAGAGGACGCCGCCGAGGTCCGCCTGCATCAGCGTGAAGCGCTCGACGAGCCGGTCGCGCCGCGCCGCCAGCTCCGGATCGGAGGCGCCGGCCGGCGCGGCCTTCGGCGCCTTGGCGGCGTCGCGCCGCGCCTGCGCCGCGAGCTTGTCGGCCGGCACCAGGCCGGCGGGCGGGCCCGCCGACGCACCCGCGGGACCGTGGCCCGGCAGCAGCCGGCGGATGCGCTCGCCGAAGCTCACGGGATGACGATCTGGTCCGGCAGGTTGCGCTGCTGGTCGACGTAGTCTCTGCCCTGCGACTCGACGATGTGTCTGAGCGCCTCTCTGCTCTCCGCGGCCTGCTCCGGCGTCACTCTCGAGTCCGTCAGCTGGCGCGCGGTGCCGTATCTCGTGCGCGCGATCACTCTGCCGTCGGCGTCGTCGGGGTTGTCGCCTCTCACCTTCGCCGCCGATCTCTTCCCTCTCGCCGCGCTGCCGCTCGACGCGTCGGCGGTGCCGGCGTCGGCGGTGTCGCCGGCGACCGCGCCGCCGGCGGAGCCCCCGCCGCCGATCACGTTGACGACCGGCGGCTGCTGCGCCTGCAGCGCCTTCACGAGCTGCGCGGAGTCGCCGGTCTCGCCGCGGCCGACCGTCACGCCGATGGCCGCCACGACCGGCAGCAGCGCCAGCGCGATCGCGAGCACGACCGAGCTGGAGCGCCACGGAGGCGGCGATCCCGCGTCCGGCGGCGGCGCCGCTTCGGCGGCGCGTGCGCGGCGCGCGTTGGCGACGAACCAGCCCGCGACCGGGTCGTCGGACTGCGCGTGGCGCGCGCCGCAGACGACGCAGTAGCGCTGACGTTCGTCGAGCGGCGCCTGGCAGTGGTCGCAGGCATCCCAGGCGCCGAGCGTGTGCGCGGCGTAGATCGGCCCTGCGGGCGGTGGCGTACCGTCGGTGTGCGTCATCGTCGGCTCCTCACTCGAAGATCGTCGGGATCGCGTGCACGCGCACCGAGCCGTCGCCCGGCGCCCCGGCGAGCGCGACGGCGGCCGTCGTGCGCGCCCCCGTCCCGAGGTGTCTGACCGTCGCCTTGCCGGCAGCGACCAAACGGCCGCCGCGCCGCACCAGCGCATACAGCTGCACGCCGTACTGCGGGATCCCGGAGTCGTTGTCGACGCGCACGCGGACGCGTCGCTCCGCTCTGTCACCGGCGTCCGACCGCGACGCCGGCCCGGCCGTGACCGTGGTCGCGATCCGTGGCAGCGCCGCCCCGTCCGGCAGCGCCGTCGCCCCGGCACCCACCCGCGCGTACGGCCGCCCGCCCGCCGCGACCGGACGACGCGTGAGGAAGATCCACGTCGCCGTCCCGTTCGCGGCGATCGCCGGCACGTGCGACTGGAACCAGTCGAGGCCGCCGGCCGCGTTCAGCGGTCTGCGGTGGCTGCCGACCCGCACCCCGACTTCAACCGGAAGATCGGCGAGCGCCGTCGGTGAGCTGCTGCGCAGTTCGACGACCACGGCGCTGGCGCGGCCCCCGCGCACGAGCGTCACGCTGCTCACCCGCACGTCCGCGCTCGTGCGCGTCACGCGCTGCGGTCTGCGGCTGTCCAGCACGCGCGTGGCGACGATCTTCGCGCGCGCGTTCTTCTGCTGCGTCGAGACGCAGCCGGCGAGGCCGCCGCCGCACGCGATCGCGATTGCCAGCGCGGCCATCGCCCGCCTACCCGAAGCCGCCACTGACGTACTCCCGCGTGCGCTGCTCGCGCGGCGCGCCGAAGATCTGGTCGGCCGGCCCGTACTCGACCAGCTCGCCGAGGTACATGAACGCGACCCGGTCGGCGATCCGGTAGGCCTGCTGCAGGTTGTGCGTGACGATCACGACGGCGACCTGCTCGCGCAGCTGCACGATCAGCTGCTCGATCACCTGCGTCGACTGCGGGTCCAGCGCCGAGCAGGGCTCGTCGAGCAGCAGCACCTCCGGGTCGACCGCGAGCGCGCGGGCGATGCAGAGTCGCTGCTGCTGGCCGCCGGACAGCCGCAGCGCGGGATGCGCGAGGTCGGCGACGACCTCGTCGAGCAGGCCCGCGCGCGCGAGCGCGCTGCGGACCGCCGTCTGCAGCGCGGCCTTGCGCGGCCGCCGCGACGCCTGCTCGCGCAGCACGTAGGCGACGTTGTCGAAGACGCTCATCGGGAACGGGTTCGGCTGCTGGAAGACCATCGTCACGCGCCGCCGCAGCGCGGTCGGCTCGAGCGTCGCGATGTCCTCTCCGTCGAGCACGATGCGCCCCTTCATCGAGGCCGTCTTGGTCAGCTCGGTGAGGCGGTTGAGCGAGCGCAGCAGCGTCGTCTTGCCGCAGCCCGAAGGGCCGATCAGCGCGAGCACCTCGCCCTGGCGGATCGGCAGCGAGACCGAGTCGACCGCGAGCTTGGAGCCGTACGCGATCGACAGCTCCTCGACCTGCATGCGGTCGACGGCGATCGACGCGGAGCCGATCCGCCGCCGCGGCGCGCTGACGAAGCGCGACGCGCCGCCGCCGGAGGCACCGGCCGCGCCGGTCGCGTCGCCGGCCCCGCCCGGCAGCACCGTCGTCGGCTGCTCCGCCGGGTCGACCGCGTCGACCACCGTCGCCTCGCCGCCGGTCAGCGGCAGCCGCCGCACCGGCGGCGGGACGCGCTGCCCGCCCGGCCGCTCGTCCGCCCGCGTCATCTCCAGCGTCTCCCGCGTCGCACCACGACGTCGACCGCGACGTTCAACAACAGCACCATCGACAGCAGCACGAAGCCGGCGGCGAACGCCAGCTCCGGCCGATTCGCCTCGCCCGTGGGGGCGTTCTGGTAGACGTACGTCGTCAGCGTGCTGCCGGTCCCCTGCAGCGCACCGACGATCGGCGTGTCGCCCGCGGCGTTGAGCCGCAGCGTCGCGCCCAGCAGCAGCACGATGATCGCCGTGTCGCCGATGATGCGCCCGACGCCGAGCATCGCCCCGGTCACGACCGACGGCCGCGCCGCCGGCAGCAGCACGCGCCGCGTCGTCGCGATGCGCGTCTTGCCGACCGCGTAGGAGGCCTCGCGCACATGGCCGGGGATCGCCTGCAGGCCCTCGCGCACGTTGGCGACGATCAGCGGCAGCGCGATCAGCGACAGCATCGCCGCGGCGGCGAAGAACGAGCGGCCGTAGACGACGCCGTCGTTGGTGCGGCTCAGGAACGCCAGCGCGCCCTGCTCGAACAGCAGCGTGCCGAACAGCGCGAAGACGATCGACGGGGAGCCCGCGAGCATCTCGACGGTCGATTCGGCGAGGCGCGCGAGCCACGCCGGGCGCGCGTACTCGCTCAGCCACACGCCGATGCCGAGGCCGAGCGGGAAGGCGATCGCCATCGCCATCAGCGCGACGACGATCGTCCCGATCAGCGGATCGAGGAAGCCGCCCGCATCAGCCTCGGAGTAGCCGGCGGCCGGCGACGTGACGAACAGCTGCGGCCGCACGTAGCGGATCCCCTGCACGAACATGTACAGCACGATCCCCGCCGTCACGGCGAGGAACAGCAGGCCGAGCAGCCACGCGAAGCCGAGCCCGAGGCGGTCGCTCCAGCGCCACGAGGCGGACGAGTCGCGCGCCGAGCGGCGTCTCACGGGCGGGACGGGCGGCGCGGGCGCGGCGGCGGTCGTGCTCATGCCCGCACCCCGTATCTCTTCATCGGCTGCTTCGCCGCCCAGCCGGCGAGCGACAGCATCGCGCCGGAGAACAGCAGCACCGCGGCCATCGCGAAGATCGTGTGGCGCATCGGCGGGGAGGTCAGCTCCTCAGCCGTCTGGAGGATGGTGGCGGCCAGCGGGCGCGTCGGCTCGATGAAGAAGATCAGCCCGTCGGCCGGGTTGGGCGCGAACGCGACGCCGCCGGTCACCATCGCCAGCATCACGACCTCGCCGATCGCGCGCGCGGTCGCGAGCACCGTGCCCGCGACGAGCGCCGGCCGCGCGGTCCGCACGCCGATCTTCCAGAACGTCCGCCAGCTGTTTATGCCGAGCCCGAGCGAGCCCTCCAGCCAGCCGCGCGGGACGGCGCGCAGGCCGTCGCAGAAGACGGCGATCATCAGCGGCGCGATCATCAGGCTGAGGATCAGGACGCCCGCGAGCAGGCTGTAGCCGCTGAGCGAGACGACGTAGGAGACCGAGCGGCGGTTCTCGTCGCTGATCACGTGCTCGCCGATGAACGGCACGAGGATCAGCACGCCGAGCAGCCCGAAGATGACCGACGGCACGCTCGCGAGCAGGCGCACGACGGGCTCCAGGATGCGGCGGATCGGCTCGGGCGCGAACTCGACGACGAAGACCGACACGAACAGCGCCGCTATGAAGCTCAGGATCACCGCGCCGCAGGTCGTCAGCAGCGTGCCGTAGATGATCGGCCACGCGTGAAACGTGTAGACCGGCTCTCTCAGCAGGTTCGCGGACGTGAAGATCGCCTGGATCTGCTGGTCCGGGTTGCCGCCTGGACCGAACCAGGCGAGCCCGTTGTGCTGGAACGACGGCCACGCCTCGCGGAACACGAACCCGACCAGCAGCCCGACGAACAGCAGCAGACCGCAGACCAGCGCGCCGAGCAGAAGCTCGGCGCGCTTGTCGGTCAGCAGCTCGCCGGCCGTTCGTCGTCGCTGGTGTGACTCCGAGGCCACTGCGGTCAGCCTCCGCCTAGCGTCTTCTTCTCGGCGGTCTCTTGGCGTTGAACGCGGGCACCGCGCCGGCTCTGTCGATCACCTTGCCGGCGGCGTAGCTCGTGCGGACCCAGTCGCCGAATCTCGTCGCGAGCCGGTTCGGTCTTCTGGCCGGCAGGACGATCCACGCGTAGCGGGTCAGCGGGTATCTGAGCGTGATGATCGCGCTCGCGTCACACGGCTGCCCCTCGAGCGTCAGGCGCTTCACGCCGGCGCTCGGCTTCGAGTTGGCGAGCCCGACGTAGCCGATGCCCGCTCTGTTGCCGCGCACAGCGACCGCGACCTCGCCGTCCTTGTCGAGCGCCGTCACGTTCGACGCCTGCGTCGCGCCGCCGAGCACCGCGCTCTGGAAGAACGTGTAGAGGCCCGCGGTCGAGAAGCGCCCGAACGCCGAGATCGGCGAGACGAGGTTGGAGCCGACCTGCGACCACTCGGTGACGGTGCCGAGGAAGATGTCCTTGACCTGCGACACCTTCAGCCCGTTCAGCGAGTTCGCCGGGTTGACCGCGACGCAGAGGCCGTCGAGGAACAGCTTCGAGTAGCTGAGCCCCGAGTCGGACGGAAGCGGCGGCCGCGTCTGGATCGCGAACGCGCTCTTGCCGTCCTGGACGTCCTTCGCGCCCGCGTTGCCGTTGTTCGCCGTGAAGACGAATCTCGTGCTCGGATCGACCTTCTTGTACTCCTTGAAGAGCGCCTCGAGGTACGGCACGCTCGCGCTCGAGCCCGACCCGAAGACCGTCGCCGCGGGCGCGCTCGCCGGGACGGCGGTGAACGCGACCGCGCCCGCCACCGCTCCGAGGATCAGCCTGGTTCGTCCTGCCATCCGGTCCCTTTCCCGTGGATTTCTCATTAAACCTATCGGAATTGTTGGCTTTAAGCACTGCTTGTCTGTGCGACACCGACTCAAGGCCGGTGCGGTGCCCGGCTTCAGCGCGTCAGCGTCGCTCTGGCCGCGTCGCTGTTGCCGCCGGAGACGGCGCGGACGCTCACGCCGATCGTCCGTCCTCTCTGCGCGGAGAGCACCTGCCGCAGGCGTCTGACGGTCGCTCTGTCGGGCGCCAACCGCACCAGCACGGCGCCCTCGGGGCCGATCTCGCGCTGGACCTCGGCGATCACGCGCGAGGGCAGTCTGAGCGCTCTGCGCTGGCGTCTGGTCACCTCGACCGTGACCGTCACGGGGTCGGTGGCCGAGCCGGTGATCAGCGCGACGCCGGCGTCCGGCGCGAAGCGCTTGGCTGCGAGCGTCAGCTCGATCGGCCGCGTGAAGATCGACTGGTAGGCGACCTCCGCGGCTCTCTGCGCCTCTCTCGCCACGGCCAGCGCGACTCTCGCGGCCGCGGCCGCTCTGTCCGACACGTCCTTGGCTCTCGCCAGCGTCGCGTTGTCTCTCTGCAGGCCCGCGATCTGGGTTCTCAGCGGCGCCGTCGCAGCGGCGACCTGGGTTGCCGCCGCGGCAGCGGCCGCGGCGGCGACCTGCGCCCCCGCGATGTTCGTCGATCCGTCGGCAGCGTGGTACGTGCCGCCGAGTCTGGTGCAGGCCGCAGCGCGGTCGGTCACCGTCGTGAGGTCGACACCGGTCGCGCTTCTGACGACGGAGAGCCAGGTGGCAGGATCGTCGCCGAGCCCTGCCGACGTGGTCTGCCACGGAACGTAGCGATAGGCCGGATCGCCTCTGCTGCCTCCCTGCCACGCGAGGATCGTGTCGTCTCTCTCCAGCGACGCGACGTCGGAGCAGGTGGCGTGCGCCTGCAGCCCGGTCTGCGCCGCCGGGTAGACGAGCTTCTGCTCCGGCGTCATCGGCGCGCGGTAGTCGGCCGGCAGCGCCGAGTAGTCGAGCACGCCGCCCGCCGCGACCCCGTTGTCGTCGACCAGCCCGAGCGCGTAGCCGTCGAGCGCGACGACGTACCGCGTCTGCGTGCCGATCAGCCCCGCGCCCGTCGGATCCGTCAGGAACGTCACCCCGGGATCCCCCGTCTTCGCGACGACCGACGTGACGCTCGGCACGGCCGCGGCGCTCGCCGGCAGTGCGAGCGCAAGGACGGCGAGCGCGCCCGTGGCGCGCATGGACATCGTGGACCTCAAGCGATTCCCTCCTGCATCGATTGGTCGGTGCGCGGCGCTTTCCCGCGCCGATGCACCTCGCCGGGGGAAGCTGCTTTGCAGAGTTCCGGACCGAATCTACACTAAACTGATCATGTTAATGGGGAATATCTCGGCGTCGAGCACCGCCGACGGCTTTGCGAGCCGCCTGACACAGCTTGCGGCGTCGGCTCAGCGCAGCTCGGTCGCCTCCAGCAGCCCCGGCGGGTCGGCACGGCCGGGGCCGGTCGGGAAGGCGAGACGGAGCAGGCGCTGGCCGTCGACGGCGACGTGGGCGACGACCGGCGGCACGACGTTGGCGGACAGCTCGTCAAGCGCCTGCGCGATGTCGACGAGGCTCGGGCGCAGGCGGATCCGCCAGCTGTCGAAGCTGCCGGCGGGGACCGTCGTGCGCTCGCGCTTCTCGACCCGCACGTCGAGCGGCCAGTGGACGATCGCGGTCAGCCATGCGCGGGGGACGAAGCGGGCCTTGTCGGCGAGCGGCAGCACCCGCAGCGCGAGCGCGAGCGCCGGCGCGGGGACCATCTCGCGCGGGTAGGAGTTGACCTCGCCGCCGAACTGCGGGACCTGCACGTCGCGAAACGCGGCCGACTCGCGCAAGACGTCGCGGTCGCGGTCGCGCAGCTCGATCGCCTGGGCGGCCGCGAGCAGCTCGCCGCCGCGGCGGCGGAAGCGCGTCTCGATCGAGCCCGACAGCCGGCCGAACGCCGCGCCCTCGATCCGCTGCACGAACTCGCGCTGACCGTCGGGACCGAACGTGAGCGTTCCGCTGCCCACCTCCTCGCCGGCGACGGTCGCGCGAAAGACGGTCGTCTCGGGGCCGTCGAGGTCGGGATCCGGCAGCGCATGCTCCATCGGCCGGATCTTCGCAGCGCCTGCCGGTCGCCGCGCCGGGGCGGGCGGGACGCCGGGCCGCCGCGACGGCGCTGGCCGCCGGCTCAGGTCCCGAGCGCGTCGAGCACGTGGGCGACGCGGCGCATCACGGTGGCGGCCGCCTTCAGGTCGTCGTCGCCGAGGTCGCCGAGCGCCTCGCCCCAGCGGTCCTGCCAGTGGCTGCGCATCTGCTCCAGCTCGGCGCGGCCGGCGGGCGTCAGCGTGACCACGACGCTGCGGCGGTCGTGCTCGTCGCGGCGGCGCGCGACGAGGCCCTTGCCCTCGAGCTGGTCGATCAACGCGGTGACGCTCGCCGGCGTCAGGTCGGCGGCTCTGGCGATCTGGCCGGCGGTGGCCTCCTGCGCGTCGCCGAGCGTGAAGAGCGCGCGACCCTGCCCGTAGGAGAGGCCGCCCTCGCGCTCCGGCTTGCGCATCCGCAGCCGCCGCTCGGCGCCGAGCAGCTCGGCGAAGGCGGCGCGCACGTCGAGGTCGACGCGCGCGCGGTCGCGCTGCTCGCTCATACGGCCTCCGTCTCCAGTGCCGCGAGCCGCTCGTCCGGAACGGCGTGGATGTCCTGCTCGACGCGGGCGCGGTGCTCGATCACGGCGAGCACGATCGTCGGCACGAGCGCGACGACGGTCACGGCCATCACGTACAGGTAGGTCGAGCCGAACGCGTCCGCGAGCGCTTCAGGCGTCGCGCCCGGTCCGGCGTCGGAAATCTTGCTCGACAGCACGACTGCGATGATCGCAGTGCCGACGGACCCGCCGACGCGCTGGAAGACGTTCAGCTGCGGCGTCGCGTTGTTGATCTGGTCGGGCTCGAGGACCGTGAAGGCCGCGGTCATCGCCGGCATGATCGACATGCCGATGCCGAAGCCGCGCACGATCATCGCGAAGTCGATCACCGGATACGAGGTGTGCGCGGCGATCAGGACGAACGGGATCGTCGAGACGATCGTGATCGCACCGCCGATCAGCGACGTGATGCCGCCGCCCCAGCGCTCGGTCGCGCGGCCCGACAGGCCCATCGCGATCGCCGCGCCGACGCCCTGCGGGATCAGCAGCAGGCCCGTCGCGACGGCGTCCTCGCCGCGCACGGTCTGGAAGTAGAGCGGCATCAGCACCATCGCGGCGAAGATCGCGGCGCCGAGGCAGAAGGTCGTGATCGATGCGGCCGCGAACGCCTTGTTCGACAGCAGGCGGATGTTCAGCAGCGGTCTGTCGATCCGCAGCGCACGGACCGCGAACAGCCCGATCAGGATCAGGCCGGCGACGAACGGCAGCAGCACGCTGGAGTCGACGAGGCTGCCGGCCTGGCCGCTCTGCGCGAGGCCGTAGGTGACGCCGACGAGGCCGGTGGCGACGAGCGCGAGGCCGATCGCGTCGAGCTTGCCCGCGAGGTCGCGTGAGCCGACGGTGTGCGGCAGCAGGCGGGTCGCGGCGATCACGGCGATGATCCCGACGGGCAGGTTGATGAAGAAGATCCACTCCCAGCCGGCGTGCTCGATCAGCAGGCCGCCGACGGTCGGGCCGAAGACGGGGGCGAGCACGATCGGCACGCCGATGACGCTCATGATGCGCGGCACGTTTCTCGGTCCCGCGGCGCGCACGAGGATCATCTGGCCGATCGGGGCGATCATGCCGCCGCCGATGCCCTGGAAGACGCGCGCGGCGATCAGCGATCCCGACGACCACGACAGCCCGCACAGGACCGAGCCGAGCGTGAAGACGATCAGCGAGCCGATGTAGAGCTTCTTCGCGTCGTAGCGGGTCGCGGCCCAGCCGGTGACCGGGATGATCGCGGCGAGCGACAGCAGATAACCGGTGACGACCCACTGGATGTCGTCGAGCGAGGCGTGCAGCTCGGTCGAGAGGTCGTCGAGCGCGACGTTGACGATCGTCGTGTCGAGCACCGACATGATCGAGCCGAGCACGACGACGAGCGCGATCGGCCAGACGTGCCGCGGGATGCCGGGGCGCTCGTCCTCGCCCCCGGAGGGAGCAGCGGCGGAAGATGTCATGGGACCTGATTTCGGAAGAGGTTCGATACCTAAAGGTTAGGTGCCGAACCTTTCGCTGTCAAACTTATGTTGGACGCGCTGCGAGCGGCGTGAGCGTGCAGCGCAGCGCGCCGCAGGTCAGCTCGACGGTCGCGCCGGCGATGAAGCGCCGGTCGGTCGTGGCGCGCTCGGGGCGCAGCGCGGTGAGGCCGGCGAGCTCGTGCGTCGCGCGCGAGGTCGCGGTCCGCAGCGCGCCGAGCGCCTGCCGCTGGCCGTAGTGCCAGCCCGCCGCGAGCATCCGCTCGCCGCGGTACAGCTGCCAGCGCCAGCGGCGGCCGAGCTGCGTCGGCGGCATCGGCTCGATCAGGTAGGAGAAGGTCGGAAGCTCATCCTGCATGGCCCTCAAGCTAGCGGGCGCACCAGCGCCAGCAGCGACGAGACCAGCGGTGGCGACGCCCTGACGTGCACAGTGGCGCGACAGATGAGCGTTCATGTAGGTTCCTGATCGACTTCGTCGTTCTCAGGAGGGAGACAACCATGAAGCAGCGCTTTTTGGCGCTCTGTTTCGTCGTACTCGGGCTTGGGCTCGCGAGTGCGACGAGCGCGCAGGCCTTCGACACCGCGCGGTTCGCACAGCCGCGCAGCGACAGCCGGCCATCGGTGCTGTGGTTCTGGAACGGCACCGTGACGCCGCAGTTGATCGACGACCAGCTCGCCGAGCTGCGCGCGCAGGGCGTCGACGAGGTGCTCGTCTTCCCCTTCGACACGGCGAACCTGCGGCCGAAGTTCTTCACCGAGGAGTGGTTCGCGCTGATCGGGCACACGCTCAGAGAGGCGCAGCGCACGGGCATGCACCTGTGGCTCTTCAACGACGACATCTTTCCCAGCGGACGCGGTGCCGGGATCGTCGTCAACGGCGGCAGACTCGGCGGCAGAACGTACGAGCCGCACCCCGAGCTGCGCATGCAGGGTGCGGCGGCGGCCGGCTCGACCGTCGTCGAAGGCGGTCGCGCGATCGACGTCAGACAGCTGCTGGCGACCGGGCTGTCGGTCAGCGACGGCCGGCTCGTCGTCGACGCCTCCTCGCGCGCGGGCGTCACGCTGCTGCGCGACGGCGCCGACTGGCAGGACTACGACCTCACGACGACCGTGCGGATCGAGAGCGGCACGGCCGGCACGATGGTGCGCTCGCCCGACGACAGAAACGGCTATCTCGTCGACCTCGCCTCGGACGGCGGCATCGACGTCTGGCGCCAGGTGGACGGCAGCTTCTCGCTGCTGCACGACGGCGGCACGCTCGCCGGCTTCGATCCCGCTGCCGAGCACGAGGTCCGCGTCCGACTGCGCGGCGACGAGCTGACCGCGAGCCTCGACGGCGACGTCGTCGCGACCGTCCACGACGCGACCTTCCCGCGCGGCCGTGTCGGCGTGCGCGCCGTCGCGACGCAGCGCTCGCTGCGCGACGATCTGCGCGTCACCGCCGCCGACGGCAGCACGCTGCTCGACGAGCGCTTCGACGACGAGTCCGCGCTCGGGCGCTTCCAGCTCGACGCGCCGGTCGACAGACTCGCCGCGCTCGCCGCCCGTCCCGCCGACGGCCCGCGCGCGAACGACCCGAGCGCCGTCGTCGACCTCACCGACCTCGCGCGCGACGGGCGCAGCTGGAACGCGCCCGTCGGCAGATGGCGGATCGACACCTTCCTCGTGCAGCGGCTGATCGACGACTCGAACTTCCGCCGCTACTACCTCGACACGCTCGACGAGGAGGCGGTCGGGCGCTTCCTCGACGTCGTCGTGGGCGAGTACCACCGCCGCTTCCCGTGGGCGTTCGGAACCGTCCTGCGCGGCTTCGCCGACGACGAGCCGTTCATCCCCTCCGCGGACGCGCACTTCAACGCGACGCCGTGGTCGCCGACGATGGAGCGCGCGCTGCGCAAGCACGGGACCAGTCCGGCGCAGGCGCTGAGCGCGCTGCAGTCCGGCAGCGGCTTCGGCCGCGACGGTCAGCGCGTGCAGGGCCGCTTCTGGCGGACGGTGTCCGACCGCTTCACCGAGGCGTACTACAAGCAGCAGCACAGATACATGGAGGATCTCGGCGTCAGCTACATCTCGAATCCGCTGTGGGACGAGTACGGGCCGGCCGAGCAGATCAGAAGCACCGGCAACCTCAACGCGGCCAGCCAGTGGGCGCAGATCCCCGGCACCGACGTCGTCTTCGACCACTTCCAGCGCGGCTACCAGCGGCTGCTGCCGCGCTGGGCGGCGAGCGCCGCGCACCAGCTCGGGCTGCCGCGCGTCTACAACGAGTCGATGGGCGCGTTCGGCTGGCAGGTGACGCCCGGCGACACGCGTGACGTGGCCGGCGCGTTCGCTGCGCGCGGCGTCAACTTCACGCTGCTGCACGCCGCCTTCTCGGACCAGTCGAACATCTTCTACCCGCCGCCGTACAACGGCGCCAACCCGTGGTGGCGACTGACGCGGCCGCTGAACGACTGGATCGGCCGCGTGATGGAACTGGGCCGCAACGAGGCGTTCGCGCCGACGGCGCTGCTGCAGCCGCAGCGGGCCGCCGAGGCGGGCCAGGGCACGCCCGACGCCGACGCGATCGACAGCGCCTTCACGCTCACCGCGCACGCGCTGGAGGACGAGCAGGTCGACTTCGACCTGCTCGACGAGGGCGCGCTCACCGACGACCCCGTCCTGCGCGCGCATGCCGTCGTGCGGCGCGGCGCGCTGGAGGTCGGGCGGATGCGCTACGGCGCGGTCGTGCTGCCGCAGACGCCGCAGCTGTCGCTGGAGGCGGCGCGCACGCTGGAGCGCTTCGTGCGCGACGGCGGCACGCTGATCGCCGCCGGCCCGCTGCCGCAGCAGGAGGTCGACGGGCGCGACGCGGAGCTGGGCCGGGTGTGGGGGCGGCTGGCGAGCGCGAGCGGCGGACGCGGCGACGATCGCGGGCGCGGCGACGACGAGCGCCGGGGTGGCGGCGACGCCGGCCGCGGAGCGCTCGTCCAACTGGGCGACGCCTCCGGCGCCGGCAAGGCGGCCGCCGATCGCGGCTACGCGGCCGCGACGCTGGCGCCCGCGTCCGACAGCGTGCGCGTGCTGCGGCTGCGCGACGGCCGCCGGACCGGCTTCATGGTCGTCAACGAGGGCAGAACGACGGTCACGACGAGCGCCCGCTTCGCGCTGCGCGGCGCCCCCACGCTGTGGGATCCGGCCACGGGCGCGGTCACGCCGGCGACGACCTACCGCGACGACGCCGACGGCACGGAGATCCCGCTGTCGCTGGAGCCGCACGAGGTGATTGGGGTCACGTTCGATACGACGCGTGCCGGCGACGACCGGCGGGCGCAGGTGGCACGTCGCGGCGGGCACGGCGGGCACGGCGAATCCGGCAAGGGCGATCCGCACGCCGTCGCCGTCTCGCCCGGCGCGACCGTCGAGCGGATCGACGCGGGGCGCCGTGGGCCGCAGGCGACCGTGGTCGCGACGCGGCCAGGGTCACTCACGGTCGTCGCGCGCGACGACGCGCGGGCGTACCGGGGCGGCACGACGGTCACCGACCCGCTGACGCCGATCGCGATCGGCGGCGACTGGCAGCTGCAGATCCCGACGAGCGTCCCGATCGCCGCCAACCGCCCGCTCGGCAGCTGGACGGACCTCGCGGCGTCGTACTCCGGCAGCGCGACGTACACCCGCTCGCTGCAGTTGACGAGAGCGCAGCTCGCCGGGCGCGAGTGGACGCTCGACCTCGGCGACGTGCGCACCGCGGCGGAGGTGACGATCAACGGCAGACCGCTCTCGCAGCCGCTGCTGTGGGCGCCGTTCGTCGCCGACGTCGGCGACCTGCTGCGCACCGGCACGAACACGATCGTGGTGCGGGTGACGAACACCGGCGCCAACGGTCACGGCGACGCGCGCGCCTCCGGCCTGCTCGGGCCGGTGCGGCTGCTGCCGCAGCGGCGCCTGACGGTCCCGCTGGAGCGCACCGACGACGCCACGCTCGAGCTGCGCCCGGCGACCGACGCGCTCGGCGTCGCGCCCGGCCAGCAGCGCACCCTGCGCGTCGCGGTGCGCGACCTGACGGGCGGCTCGGACCACGTGCGACTGACAGCCGACGTGTCCGCCCCGCTGCAGCTGCGCGACCGCTCCGTCGACGTGCGCCTCGACCGCGAGGGCCGCGGCACGGCGGAGCTGACGCTGTCGGCGCCGCTCGGCGCGAGCGTGCCGAGCACCGGCGAGCTGAGACTGCGCGCGAGCGTCTCGGGCGGCGGCGGTCACGGCCATGACGGGCGCGGAGCGTCGCGCGACGGTGACACGACGACGACCGCCACCGTCCCGGTGAGCGTCGACCTCGCATCGCGCCTCGGCCGCGCGCAGGCCTCTTCGACCACCTCGCCATGGGACGCCAGATTCCTGATCGATGGCGTCACGCGCGTCGACCATGCCGCCTGGAATCGCGGCGAGGCGTGGAACGACGGGACGGCCGGTGTCTTCCCCGACACCGTCACGGTGGCGTTCGGCGACGCCGCGCCGGTCTCGCGCGTGCGCGTGTGGACGCTGGACACGCCGGAGGATCCGGCCGCGGTCTTCGGCGTGCGCGACTTCGACGTGCAACTCCAGGTCGACGGGGTCTGGAGAACCGTCGGGCAGGTGCGCGGCAACAGAGCGGCGCTCGCGGAGCTGAGCTTCCCGCGCGTGAACGCGAGCGGCCTGCGCGTCGTCGTCAGCGCCGCGCCCGAGAGCTACTCGCGCCTGGTCGAGTTGGAGGCGCTGCCCTGACGCAGATGTCAGTCAATCGTCGTCGAGCCACATGAGGAGAGGTCGGAGAGATGAAGAGCAGTGCTGAACTGCGGACGCGTGCGTTCGCGATCGTCGCCGTCGCGCTGGTGTGCGCGCTGAGCGCGATCGGGGCGCCGAGGGCGCTCGCCCAACGCCCGGACCCGACGATCGTCAACGGCGATGCGGCCGGGAGAACGCTGCGCTTCGACACCGACGGCAACGCGATCGACGCGCACGACGGCGAGATCCAGCGCTTCGGCGACACCTACTACCTGTACGGCACCTCCTACGGCTGCGGCTTCGCCTGGCAGACGCCGGGCTCCCCCTTCTGCGGCTTCCGCGTCTACAGCTCGCCCGACCTCGTCCGCTGGACCGACCGCGGCCCGCTCTTCGACGCGACCACGCCGACCTGGCAGCAGCGCTGCAACGGCTCGACCTACGGCTGCTTCCGCCCGCACGTCGTCTACAACGCGAAGACCAAGCGCTACGTGCTGTGGATCAACACCTACGACGTGTCCGTCGGCTACCGCGTCTTCACCGCGCGCAGCCCGACCGGGCTGTTCACCGAGCAGGCTGTCCCGAGGCTGGCCGTCAACGACGAGATCCCGCCCGGCGTCAACAACGGCGACCACGACGTCTTCGTCGACCGCGACGGCACCGCCTATCTCGCCTTCACCGACTGGCGCACCAGCGGCGAGCTGATCGTCGAGAAGCTCGATCGCTCCTACCTGTCGGGCACCGGCGAGTTCGTCCGGCTCGGCACGCGCAACACCGAGGCCCCGTCGCTGTTCCGGCGCGGCAACCGCTACTACGTGACCTACTCCGACCCCAACTGCGGTTACTGCGCGACCGGCACCTCCTACGTCAGCGCGCCCTCCCCGCTGGGCCCCTGGACGGGCTCCGGGACCGTCGCCGACACCTGGCGGATCCGCGACGGCGTGCTCGAGGTCAGCGGCGGCGACATCGGTCTCAGCAGAGCCGGCGCCGACTGGACCGACTCGACGATGCGCTTCACGACGACCCCGCTGCAGACCGGCGAGAACGGCCGCTACGCGCAGGCCGGCTGGGTCTTCCGCGCCGCCGACAGCGGCACCGCGTACGCGTGGATGCTCGGCAACTACCCGTACGCCGGTGCCGAGCAGGGCAGCCTCACGAAGGTCGTCTTCCGCAACGGCGCAGTCGCGAGCAACACCGTCGTGCCGCTCCCGTTCGCGGTCAGAGGCGGCGAGAGCCACGCGGTCCAGACGACCGTCTCGGGCACCACCATCACGACGGCGATCGACGGGCAGACCGTCGACACGACGACCGACACGGCGCTCTCCGCCGGCCGCTTCGGCTTCCGCGAGAACGGCAGCGAGAGCGCCCTCTTCGACGACGTGCGGGTGACCGCGCTCGACGGCAGAACGCTGCTGGCCGACGACTTCTCCGGCGACCTCTCGCAGTGGGACCGCCCGCCTGCGGTGATCAGCGGGACGAAGCTGACGACGACCTCCTGCGGCGGCCAGCCGGCTGACGTCGCGCACCTGCCCGGCCGCGCCGGGGACGTCTACCTGTTCCAGTCCGACCGCTGGAACAACGGCGCCAGAAACGAGGCGCTGACGACGCATTACTGGGAGCCGCTGCGCTTCGGCGCCGACGGCGAGATCCTGCCGCTGCGCTGCGAGGAGCGGTACAGAGTCCCGGTCGCGACGGGCCACGACGCGACCTGGCCGTGGAACCTCGCCGACGTGCTGTGGGACGCCGCCGGCTTCGGCGAGCGCACCGGCGACCTCGGCTTCCGCCCGTACTGCGACGTCGCCGGTGCGATCGAACGCGCTCAGACGTTCACGGTCCGCCGCAGCGGGACGCTCGCGCGCGTCGCGCTCACGAGCTTGCGCTCCGGCGCGCCGAGCGCGCCGCTGCAGCTGCGGCTCGTGCGCGTCGGCGCCGACGGCTCGCTCGGCGCGACCCTGGCGACCCGCTCGGTGCCCGCTCCCGAGCTGAGCTGGGCGCCGTCGTGGGTGACGCTGAGAAGCTCCGTGCGCGTGCGCGCGCACGAGCGCTTCGCGCTCGTCAGCTCGGCCGCGGGCGCCAGCGGCGGCTGCTACGGCATGGCGTACAGCGACGGCGATCCGTACGCGCGCGGCGACGCGCGCTACAGCAACGACGGCGGCGCGAACTGGCGCGCGGAGCAGGGCCGCGACCTGCACCTGCGCGTCGACCTCGGGTTCGGGTGGGGGCGGGGCTGAGCCAGGCGCGGCGGGGCGGCGGTCGGCGCGCGCTGCGCCGGCTGCCGTCGGCCGCGGCCCGGCGGCGTCGGCGCCGCGCGGCTCTAGCCTGCCGAGCGCTCGCGCCGCACGAGCGCGAGCGTGCGCTGGAGGTGCGCGGTCATCAGGTCGCCGGCGGCGGGGTCGCCGGCGGCGAGCGCGGTGAGGAGGGCGCGGTGCTCGGCGCAGATCTCGCGGACGCGGTCGGCGTCGGCGGCGAGCGCGACGAGGCCCATGCGGCTCTGGCGGTCGCGCAGCGAGTCGTGCAGCGTCAGCAGCACCTGGTTGCCGGTCGCCGCGACCAGCAGGCGGTGGAACTCGCGGTCGGAGACGACGAAGGCGCGCGCGTCGCCGCGGGCGGCGAGCCGCTCCTGGCGCTCGATCTCGGCCTGCAGCTGGGCGATCAACCCCGGCGCGGCGCGGCCGATCTTCTCGATCGCGAAGCGCTCGACCAGCAGCCGCGTCTCCATCACGTCCTCGACCTCGGCCGCCGAGACCGGCACCACCAGCGCCCCGCGCTTGGGGTAGAGCCGCAGCAGCCCTTCGCTCTCGAGCTGCAGGAACGCTTCGCGCACCGGCGTGCGGCTGAGCCCGACGCTCGCCGCCACGTCGCCCTCGCTGATCAGGTCGCCGCCCGCGAAGCGCCCGTCGAGCACGCGCGACTTCGTGAACGCGTAGGCCCGCTCGGTCGCCGTCTCGCGTGGTTGGACCGTCGCCATGCCGGCAATGGATACCACAGCGTTGACACGGCGCCGAACCGTGTGAGATAAATCAGACATAGATGCAAGAGAGATGCATCACGGTCGATCGGAGAACTGCGTGGGCCTGACGGCGCTGCTGCAGGCGCTGCGCGCGCCCGCGCTCGGACTCGGTGAACGGGTCCTCGACGGAGACGCCGCGCGCAGCGTGTTCGCGTCCGACGCGCTGACCGCCTTCCACGCGCGGCCGGCCGCCGTCGTGCTGGCCGAGAGCGCCGAGGAGGTCGTCGCGACGGTGCGACTCTGCCACCAAGAGGGCGTGCCGTTCGTCGCGCGCGGCAGCGGCACGTCGCTGTCCGGCGGCTCGCTGCCGCTCCAGGACGGCGTCGTGATCGCGCTCAACCGCATGAACCGCGTGCTGTCGGTCGATCCCGACGCGCGCGTCGCGGTCGTCGAGCCGGGTGCGATCAACCTGCGCATCAGCGCCGCCGCCGAACTGCACGGCCTCCACTACGCGCCCGATCCCTCCAGCCAGTCGGTCTGCACGATCGGCGGCAACGTCGCGTTCAACTCCGGCGGCGCGCACTGCCTCGCGCACGGGATGACGAGCAACCACGTGCTCGGGATCAGAGCGGTGCTGCCCGACGGCACGCTGGTCGAGCTGGGCGGCCCCTCGACCGAGCACGTCGGCCCCGACTGGACCGGGCTGTTCGTCGGCTCCGAGGGCCTCTTCGGGATCGCGCTGGAGGTGACGCTGAGACTGCTGCCGATCGCGGAGGCGACGCACACCGCGCTGGCCGTCTACGACAGCCTGCAGGCGGCCGGCGACGCGGTCTCCGAGATCGTCGCGGCCGGGCTGCTGCCGGTCGCGATGGAGATCATGGACGCGCTCGCGATCGAGGCCGCCGAGGCGTCGGTCAGACCCGGCTACCCGCAGGGGGCCGCGCTGCTGCTGGTCGAGCTGGAGGGCGAGCGCGGGGTCGTCGACGCCGACGCGGCGCGGCTGCGCGCGCTGCTCGACGCCTCGCACGCGAGCACCGTGCGCACGACCGAGGACGCCGACGAGCGGGCGCTGATCTGGCGCGGGCGCAAGAGCGCCTTCTCCGCGGTCGGCTGGCTGGCGCCCGACTTCATCGTGCAGGACGGCGTCGTGCCGCGCACGCGGCTCGGCGAGACGCTCGCGGAGATCGACCGCCTCAGCGCGGAGCGCGGAATCCGCGTCGCGAACGTCTTCCACGCCGGCGACGGCAACCTGCACCCGCTGATCCTCTTCGACGGCGCCGAGCCGGGCGCGCTGGAGCGGGCCGAGTCGCTCGGCAGCGAGATCCTCGAGCTGTGCATCAGAGCGGGCGGATCGGTCACCGGCGAGCACGGCATCGGCGTCGAGAAGCGCGCCTACCTGCCGCTGATGTTCAGCCCCGACGAGATGGCGCTGATGCACCGCCTGCGCCACGCGATCGACCCGCTGGAGCTGGCCAATCGCGGCAAGATGCTGGTGCCGGAGGGAACCCCATGAGTGTCTCCGCAAGCACGATCGACGATCTGCGCGGGCAGCTGCTCGACGCCGCGCGCGACGGGCGGCGGGTGCTGGCCGTCGGTGGGCGCTCGAAGCCCGCGCTGTCGACGCCGGCGCGAGACGACGTGGTCGCGCTCGAGGTCGACGCGCTGCGCGGGATCGTCGAGTACGACCCGCGCGAGCTGACCGTCACCGCGCTCGCCGGCACGCCCGTCGCGGAGATCCGCGACGCGCTCGCCGAGCACGGGCAGCACCTGCCGTTCGACCCGCCGCTGGCGGCCGCGGGCGCGACGCTCGGCGGTGTCGTCGCGTGCGGCGCAGCCGGCGCCGGCGGCTTCCGCCACGGCGGCGTGCGCGACTTCGTGATCGGCGTGCGCTTCCTCGACGGGGCCGGCACGCTCGTCGGCGGCGGTGGGCGCGTCGTCAAGAACGCCGCCGGCTTCGACCTGCCGAAGCTGCTGGTCGGCTCGCTCGGCCGCCTCGGCGTGATCGTGCAGCTGTCGTTCAAGGTCTTCCCGCGGCCGGTCGAGCGCACGACCGCGGTCCTCACGTGCGAGTCGCTCGCCGACGCGCTCGCCGCCACCGCCCGCATCGGCCGCGGCCCGCTCGGCGTCGAGGCGCTCGACCTCGATCCGCCCGGCCGGCTGCTGGTGCGCCTCAACGGCCCCCGCGCGACGCTCGCCGAGCGGCTCGCGACCGTCGTCGGCGGCGCCCGCGTCGAGCTGCTCGACGCCGACGCCGACCGCGCGCTGTGGGACGACGCACGCGAGCTGCGCTGGATCCCACCCGAGCACGACGCGATCCGCCTGGCGTTGACGCCGGGCACCGCCGCGGCGCTCGCAACCGCGCTCGCCGCCCCGCTTCGCTTCACGCTCGGCGCCAACGCCGCCTGGGTCGCATGGCCGCGCGAGCGACCGCTCGCGGCGCTCGACGACACGCTGCGCGAACTGGGGCTCGCCGGCATGCGGCTGACCGGGCCGGCCGGCCCGCCGCTGATCGGCGCCGTCCCGGCGCACGCCTTCGCGCAGCGCATCCGCGCGGCGCTCGATCCCGACAGCCGCTTCCCGGAGGACTGATGCAGCACGCGATCGACACGGCCAGACTCGGGCCGCGCGGGGAGGCGATGGCGGGGGCGATCGGGTCGTGCGTGCACTGCGGGTTCTGCCTGCCGACGTGCCCGACCTACGTCACGCTCGGCGAGGAGATGGACTCGCCGCGGGGGCGGATCTTCCTGATGAAGGAGGTGCTCGAGGGCGGGCTCGCGCTGGAGCAGGCGCTGCCGGCGATCGACAACTGCCTCGGCTGTCAGGCCTGCCAGACCGCCTGCCCGTCGGGCGTCGAGTACGGCGACCTGATCACCTCCTTCCGCGCGCACGCCGAGCCGTTGCGCAGACGACCGGCGGCCGAGCGGGCGCAGCGCGCGATCGCCCTGCGCACGCTCCCCCACCCGCGCCGCTTCCGCCTCGCCGCCTGGGCCGGCGTGCTGTCACGGCCGCTGGCGCGGCACGTGCCGCCGGCCGCGCCGATGCTGAGAGTCCTGCCGCCGCGCGTCCCGCGCGCGGGCAGAGCGCTGCCGGCGGTCCACCCGGCGATCGGGACGCGACGGGCGCGGGTCGCGCTGCTGGCCGGCTGCGCGCAGCAGGTGCTGGCGCCGGAGATCAACTGGGCGACGCTGCGGGTGCTCGCGCACAACGGCGTCGAGACCGTGATCCCGCAGGGTCAGGGCTGCTGCGGGGCGCTGGCGATGCACACCGGCGCGGCCGATCAGGCGCTGCCGCTGGCGCGGCGCAACCTCGCGGCCTTCCCAGCCGACGTCGACGCGGTCATCACGAACGCCGCCGGCTGCGGCTCGGGGATGCGCGAGTACGGGCTGCTGTTCGCCGGCGAGCCGGAGCAGGAGCAGGCGGAGGCGTTCGCCGCGCGGGTGCTCGACGTGAGCGCCTTCCTCGCCGAGCTCGGTCTCGCGCAGGCGCCGCCGGAGCAGGCCGGGCCGCGCACGATCGCTTACCAGGACGCCTGTCACCTCGCGCACGCGCAGCGCGTGCGCAGCGCGCCGCGCAGACTGCTCGCGGCGATCCCCGGCGTGACGCTCGCACAGCCGGCCGACTGGGAGCTGTGCTGCGGCTCGGCCGGCACCTACAACGTCGAGCGCCCGCAGATCGCCGCGCAGCTCGGCGAGCGCAAGGCGCGCACGCTGCTCGACACCGCGCCCGACCTGATCGCCAGCGGCAACATCGGCTGCATCTCGCAGCTCGGCCTGCACCTGCGCCAGCTCGGCAGAGCGGTGCCCGTCCTGCACACGATGCAGGTGCTCGACCGAGCCTACGCGGGGCGGCTGTAGCCCTACACCGCCTGCGTCGCGCGCGTGTTGCGCGCGACCAGGACGGCGACCGAGACGGCCACGATCAGGGCGGCTCCGTTGAAGACGTTCGGGACCCAGAAGGCGACGCCGGCGAGGTTCAGGCCGGTCACGCCGACGGCCAGCACGAGCACGCCGATCATCGTGCCCCAGACGTTGAAGCGGCCGGGGTGGATCGTCGTCGCGCCGAGGAACGCCGCGGCGTAGGCGGGCAGCAGGAAGTCCGGGCCGACGGTCGGCGAGGCCGAGCCGATCCGCGCCGTCTGCATGTAGCCCGCGAAGGCCGCGATCAGGCCCGCCATCACGAACGAGAGGAACAGCCAGCGCTCGGTCCGCACGCCGGTCAGCCGGGCCGCGTCGCGCCCCTTCCCGGTCGCCTGCAGATAGCGGCCGAACGGCGTCCACTCGACCAGGTAGTAGAGCACCAGCGCCGCCGCGAGCGCGTAGAAGACGACGATCGGCAGCCCCAGCACCTGCGTGCCGGCGATCGACGTCAGCGATCTCGGGATCCCGTTGTAGATCACGTTGCCGCCGGAGATCAGCGCGTTGCCGCCGGCCAGGATCGTCGCCATCCCGAGCGTCGTGATGAACGCGCCGACGCCGACGACCGTCACGAGGAAGCCGTTGATCGCGCCGATCAGCACGCCGATCCCGAGCGCCAGCACGAGCGCGAGCACGGGCGACATCCCCTTCGACGTCGACCAGGCCGTGAAGACCGACGTGATTCCCAGCGTCGCCGCGACCGAGAGGTCGAACTCGCCCGCGATCAGCGGCACGATCACCGCCAGCGCCAGCAGCGCCGGCACCGCCTGGCTGCCGAGGATCAGCTGCACGTTGTCGGTCGTCGGGAACTTGTCGGGCAGGGCGAGGCTGAAGGCGACGATCATCAGCAGCAGGAAGGCGACGACGCCGCCCTCCGCCGTCAGTCGCACAACCAGGTCCCGCCCGCGGTTGCCGTCCCTCATCGCTCTCCTCCAGCTCCGCGACCGCGGCTGGTCAACGCCGCGAGTCGCTCTTCGTTGATCTCTCCGCGCGCGTAGATGCCGACCGCGACGCCGCGGTCGAGCACCAGCACGCGGTCGCACAGTTCGCCGATCTCGTCGAAGTCGCTCGACGCCAGCACGATCGCGCAGCCGCCCGCCGCCAGCCGCTGCAGCGCCGTGCCGATCTCCTGCTTGCCGGCCACGTCGACGCCCTGCGTCGGCTCGTCGACGACCAGCAGCCGCGGTCTCAGCCGCGCGAACTTCGCCAGCACGACCTTCTGCTGGTTGCCGCCGCTGAGCTGGTCCAGGCGCCGCTCGGTGTCGCGCGGGCGCACGTCGAACTGCTCCAGCAGCTCGCTGACGGTGCTGCGCTCGCGGCTGCGGCTGAGCAGCCCGTGCGAGAAGAACGGCGACAGGTCGCTGAGCCCGACGTTGTGACGCACCGACATGTCGGGGATGCCGCCGTCGCGGTGGCGGTCGGGCGGCACGAACGCGATCCCGCGCTCCAGCGCGGCGCGCGGCGAGTGCAGGTCCAACGGCTCGCCGTCGAGCACCAGCGTCCCGTCGCGCAGCCGCTGCGCGCCGGTCAGCAGCCGCGCCAGCTCGCTGCGCCCGCAGCCCGCGAGGCCGGCGACGCCGAGCGTCTCGCCGCGCCGCAGCTCGAACGTGATTCCGTCGAGCCGTTCGCCGCGCAGGCGCTCGGCGCGCAGCACGACGGCGCCGCCGGCGGCGGCCCGCTCGGTCACCTTGCGCGCCCGCGCCTCGCCCATGATCACGTCCACGAGCGTCTGCTCGTCGAGGCCCGCGACCGGCCGCCGCTCGGCGACCTCGCCGTCGCGCAGCACGACGACGTCGTCGGCGATCCGCAGCACCTCGTCGATCCGGTGCGTGACGTAGACGACCGTGCCGCCGTCGGCGCGGATGCGGTCGACGGCGTCCAGCACGCGGTCGACCGAGCCGGCCGGCAGCGACGCCGTCGGCTCGTCGAGGATCACGATCCGGTCGGCGCCGCGCTCGGGCAGCGACTGGAAGGCGCGCGCGATCGCGACCATGATCTGGTCGGTGCGGTTGAGCGCGCCGACCGGCGCGCCGGGCGCGACGTCGAGCCCGAAGCGCGCCAGCAGCTCGCGCGCGTGGCGCGCCATCGCGCGCCGCGGCAGTGCCGCGAGCGTGCCGCGCCCGTCGAAGCCGTCGGCGAGCGCGAGGTTGTCGAGCACGCTCATCTCGGCCACCAGCCCGAGGTCCTGGTGCACGAAGCGCAGCCCCGCGGCGTAGGCCGCGCCCGCGGCGATCGGGGTCGAGACCGGCTGGCCGCCGATCTCGACCGTGCCGCCGTCGTCGGGCGCGTGGAAGCCGGCGAGGATCTTGATGAGCGTCGACTTGCCGCAGCCGTTGGGCCCCAGCAGCGCGGTCACCGCGCCGCGACGGAAGCCGACGTCGACGCCCTTGAGGGCGGCGACGCCGGCGAACGTCTTGCGCAGCCCGTGCACGGCGAGCGCGGGCGTGGCGTCCGCGCTCACCGTGGTCGACGTGGTCGCGGCGGTCTCCATGGCGCTCAGCGGGTCGTTCTCCCGGTCGACCACAGCTGCTCGTACTTGGCCGCGTAGTCGATGTCGCCCTGGAAGCCGGTGTCGGCGTACTGCGCCGCGTTGTCTCTCGTGATCAGCTTCGAGGGGACGTGCGGGTTCTCGACCGGCGGCGCTCTGTTGAGCAGCCGGTTGGCGTCGTCGACCGCCGCCCAGCCGACCCACTCCAGCGCGCCGCCGACGTCGGCCTCCTGTCTGCCGTCGCGGACGAAGCCGATGTTCGCTCTGCCGCCGTCGTAGGAGATCACCTTGACCGGCTGGGCGCCCGCCTGCGCGGCCGTCTGGATGATCGGCGTGGCGGCCGAGTCGAACGCGACGTAGGCCCAGTCGGCGCTGGGGTTGGATTGCAGTACCGCCTGCGCTCTGGTGCCGAGCGTCGTGCCGATGTCGGTCGCGAGGAACTTCGACTCGGCCAGCATCTTGCAGTCGGGGCATGCTCTGAGCGAATCCTGGAAGCCGGTCCAGCGACGTGTCACGACCGGGTACTCGGGGTCGTTGAAGGCGACGAAGTTCGCCGTCCCGTCGGAGGCGGTTGCGAGGTAGGCGCCGAGGATCACGCCCTGCTTCTGCGGGTCGAACGTGACCTGGCCGCTGATGTCTCTCGTGTTGTCGGTCTCGCAGGCGGCGCAGATCACCGTGATGCCCTTCGCGCTCGCGGACGCGAGCGGGCCGGAGACGATCGACGGGTCGATCGCGTGCAGGATGATCACGTTCGCGCCGGCGTTGATCGCCTGCTGGAGCGCGGCGTTCTGTCTGTCGGGGACGCCGCCGGGGTCGACGGTCGCGTATCTCCAGCCGAGCGCTCTCGCCGCCGCGGCGACGCCCGTGTCCTGGCGGGCGCAGCCCTCGGCGACCTTCGCGCACGGGATGCTGAAGACGAAGACGCCTCTTCTGACCGGCGGCGAGGTCAGCGGACCGGGCCACGTGGTGGCCGTGCCCTTTGCGTCGTCGACGATTCTCTGCAGCGCGGCCATGTCGCCGCCGCCCGTGCTCGTCGTGCTGCCGCTGTCGGCGCTGCCGGACGTCGTCGCGGCACCACCCGCGGCGGTCGTGGAACCGGCCGAGTCGTCGCTGCTTCCGCAACCCGCCGCGAATGCCGCCGTGGCCAGCGCCAGAGCGGCGATCAAACACCATCTGCGCATCACTGTCCTCCTCCTCGCTGCACTGTGGTCGGCCCCGAGCGGGGCCGCTTGCTACGTCGGTCTGCCGGGACCGGCCGTCGCGCCGCCGTCGACCGCGAACGCGGCGCCGGTGACGAAACGGGCCGCGTCCCCGGCGAGGAACAGCACGACCTCCGCGACCTCTGCGGCCGTGCCGAGCCGGCCGAGCGGCTGCTGCGCCGCCTGCGGCGCGAGCATCGCGGCCAGCTCCCGCTCGTCACGCGGCGCGTGGCCGTGGACGGCTTCGACGATCGCGCTCTGCATCGGCGTCTCGATCGCGCCGGGGCAGATCGCGTTGACGCGGATCCCCAGCTCCGCGCAGTCGAGCGCGAGCGACTTCGTCAGCAGCAGCACGCCGCCTTTCGTCGCCGCGTAGGCGGCGAAGCCGGGGTGGCCCTGCAACGAGGCGGTCGAGCCCGTGTTGACGATGCTGCCGCCGCGTTCGCGCATCCGCTCGATCGCGGCGCGGCAGCCGTTGAAGACGCCGGTCAGGTTGACGTCGAGGATCCGGCGCCACTGCGCGTCGGAGGTCTCGGGCGCCGTGCCCCAGTGGACGATCCCAGCGTTGTTGAAGACGACGTCGAGCGGCCCGAAGCGCTCGATCGCACGGTCCATCGCGGCGGCGACCGCGGCGCTGTCGGCGACGTCGAGCGCGACCGCGTCGGCGCGACCGCCGTCCCACTCGATCGCGCGCGCCGTCTGCGCCGCGCCATCGCCGTCGAGGTCGGCGACGAGCACCGCCGCGCCGGCCCGCGCCAGCTTGCGCGCCGACGCCGCCCCGATCCCGCGCGCGCCGCCGGTGACGAACGCGACGCGGCCGCTCAGGTCGCCGGCAGAGAGGGCGGAGTCGTCAGGCATCGATCCGCTCCAGCGTGTCGCCGAGATCGCTCAGGAACGCGGCCGCCTGGACGCCGTCGACGGCGCGGTGGTCGACGCTCAGGACCAGCTCCAGCACCGGCACGGCGACCACTTCGCCGTGCTCGATCCGCACCTCGTCGCGGCGGCGGCCGACGGCGAGCACGCCGTGGTGGCCGGGCAGCACGAGCGCGGAGAAGGCGTCGATCCCGGACAGGCCGAGGTTGGAGATCGCGAACGCGGCAGCGCCGACGTCGGCGCCGCCGAGCCGATCGGCGCGCGCACGGCCGACGACCGCGCGGCGCGCGACGGCCAGCTCGGCGATCGGCGCGTTGGGATCGACCGGCACCGTCGGCGCCAGCAGCGCCCGCTCGGTCTGCACGAGGTAGGCGATCGAAGGTGCCGCGCCTGCGCCGTCGGGCAGCAGGTCCGGATGTCTCGGCAGCAGCCGCGCGCAGCTCCACACGAGCAGGTCCGCGAGCGTCGCGTCCTGATCGGCGAGCCACGTGTCGGCGGCGCGCAGGTCGACGGTGCGGCGAACCCAGAACTGCGGGATCTTCCAGCTCTCCGTGACGATCCGAGCGGTCGCGCGGCGGGCGCTGGAGGGGCCTGCCGGTGCAGGTGCAGGTGCAGGTGCATGTCCCTCCACATCCGCAACCGTGATCGTCGCGTCCGGTCCGGTGCCGCGCACCTCCGTCAGCTCGATCCCGCGCTCTCGCGCGATCCGCCGGGCGGCGGGGAGCGCGCGCAGCGGCCCACCTGCAGCCGCGGCGGCGGTTGCCGGCGGGCGCACCTCCGCGCCGGTCGTCGGCGCGGGCGGTGCGGCGGTCGGCTCGGGGGGACCGCTTACCGCCCCGCTCACGTCGCCGGGTGCGTCACCCGACGTCGTGGCGCCCGCATCCTCGGGCTCGTCGACCGTCGTCGTGACGATCGCGATCGTGTCGCCGACCGAAAGCTCCTGGTCCAGCTCGACGACGCGACGGCGCAGGAAGCCGGCGTGCGGGGCGGGGATCTCGGTCGTCGCCTTGTCGGACTCGACCTCGGCGATCCCCTGCCCGGCCTCGACCGCCTCGCCCGGCTCGGCCAGCCAGCCGACGACGCGCAGCGACTCCGACACCATCCCCAGCTGCGGGATCACGACCTCGTGGATCATGCGCTCACCCGCTGCTGCTCGCCGCGCGCCGCGCGCGCCCGCTCGACCGACGCCGGGTCGACCTGCGTGTCCCACACCGGCGGATCGGTGCGCAGCGCGACCTCGAGGTCGAGCCGCACCGCGCAGCCGGGGCAGAAGTACTCGCGCAGCACCACGTCGGCGTCGACCTGCTCGCGCGGCTCGACGAACAGCGCGCCGAGCGTCCCCGTCTCGCCGACCCGCACCGCGCTGTGCAGCTTGTAGTTCTCGTTCGCGTCGCACAGCTGCTCCCCGCAGCGGCAAGCGATCTGCCCGTCGCGCACCACGAGGTACTCGTGGATCGCGACGTCGCCCTCGCCCGCCTCCAGCACCCGCTCCGGCGCCCGTCCACCCAGCCGCGCCGCCCGCAGCTCGCTGCGCAGCGCCGCGCTGCGGACCTCGCTCGGGACGCCGTCGTCGTCGAACGCGACGCCGTAGATGACGGTCGCGGTCGGCGGTGACAGCACACCCGCGTCAAGGTCGGCCGCGACCTCCGCGACCGGTCGCTGCAGCGGGTCGCCGTAGCCGCCGCCGGACATGCAGCGCATCTCCCAGACGGCGTCCTGGTCCTGCGCGATCTCGCGCGTCTTCGGCGCGACGTCGATGTGCTCGCCGGCCAGCCCGCGCAGCTCGGCCGGCGAGCCGGGGAACGTGCCGTCGGCGAGCCGCGCGCGCACGTCGGAGCCGGTCACGAGGTAGTGCCAGCCGGGGCTGCCGGGCGCGCCGCCGAAGATCCCCGACGAGGACGGCAGCACCATCGCCGTCGAGGTCGACTCCAGCTGCATCGCCTCGACGCCGTGCGGCACCCACGCGAGCACGATCCCGTCGCCGCCGCGCCAGCGTCCGTCGCCGCCGCCCTCCTCGACCTCGCGGCGGTAGAGCATCAAGAGCGGGTACTCGCGCTCGAACGTCTCGCAGTTGGAGATCGACGCCATCGGATCCCACCAGAGGCCGCCGGTCGAGACGCCGTCGCGATGCGAGAAGGCGCCGATCGCGCCGCCGATCTGGTCGAGCGTCACGGTCGCGAACACCTCGCCGCGCTGGTTTCTGCCTGAGAAGCCGGTCCAGATCGCGCCCGACAGGCCGCACGAGGTGACGAGGTCGCGCTTCAGCTCCGGGTCGCACGCGAGCATCCGTCCGATCACCGACGCGGCCATCGGGATCGTCGCCAGCAGCGCGGTGTTCATCGTCACCGCCGAGGGGTGCGTCGCGCACGTGATCGTGCCCGGCGTCGGGCGGAAGTCGAGCCGCCGCACGAGCCCGCCGGCGTACAGCTGGTCGAACGTCAGCATCGGGTTGAGCGCGCACAGGATCGCCGCGCGCCAGCCGGCGTAGGCGGCGTTGAGCGAGCCGAACTGCGGGTCGGTCCCCTCGTTGTGGAACGAGAGCCGCTCGCCCTGCTTGCGCATCGTCAGCTGCAGCCGGTAGACGTTGCGGTCGCCCGGCAGGCCGTTGCCGACGTACTGCACGTCGGTCCACTCGCCGTCGGGCAGGCGCTCCAGCTTGCGCGCGAAGGCGTGCTCGCAGTCGCCGACGATCCGCCGCATCGCGCCCTTCACGACGTCGGCGCCGTAGCGCGCGACCAGCTCCAGGATCCGCTGCCGCGCGACGCCGGCGCCCGCGATCTGCGCGCGCAGGTCCAGCCGCGTCAGGCTCGGCACGCGCGAGCGGCGCACGAACATGTCCTCCACGTCGGCGCGCACCTCGCCGCCCTCGACCAGCAGGATCGGCGGGATCGGGGTCGGCTCCCAGTAGACGTCCTTCGCGTCCGGGCAGAAGCCGCCCGGCGTCGTGCCGCCGACCTCGTGCACGTGCAGCGTGTTGACCGTCCAGCAGAACAGCTTGCCGTCGACGAAGACCGGGCAGAGGACGTAGTTGTCCATCTGGTGCGAGGTCCCGACCCACGGGTCGCTGGAGATGAACATGTCGCCGTCGCGGATCCCGCGCCCGCCGCTGCGGTGCTCCAGCGTCCACTTGACGCAGAGGTCCGCCATCCCGGAGAAGAACTGGATGTAGGGGCCGTAGTAGACGGCGTCGCCGTCCTCCAGCGCCAGCGTCGGGTTGAAGTCGTGGCCGTAGAGGGCGACCGGCGAGCCGGAGACCTTCATCAGCGTCGCGCCGTGCTCCTCGTTGACCTGCCAGAGGTTGTGGCGCAGCACCTCGTAGGTGACCGGGTCGATCTCCTGCGCGGTGTCGGTGTGCAGCGGCAGGCTCGGGTCGATCCCGAGGTCCTCGCCGGGCATGTACGGGTAGGTGCGGCCGTCCCAGACGACCCCGTCGCGCTCGAGTGGCATCTCAGTTGCTCCTTCCGCTCGGCACAGTCAGCACGAGGTTTCCGAGGTCGTCGACGGTGCAGCTCTGTCCTGGTCGGATCGGCACCGTCGTGTCGCTGAACTCGACGATCGCCGGGCCCGCGACGCGCTCGCCGCGCTGCAGCGCGGCGCCCTGGAAGACCGGCGTCTCGACGGTCTGCTCCAGCTCCAGCCAGTAGGCCGGGCGCGACTCGGGCGCGGTCGCGTCGCGTTCGGTCACCGC
This sequence comes from Conexibacter sp. CPCC 206217, assembly GCF_030646165.1. Lineage (GTDB taxonomy): Bacteria > Actinomycetota > Thermoleophilia > Solirubrobacterales > Solirubrobacteraceae > Conexibacter. The sequence continues at coordinate 101,274 of NZ_JAUTDO010000004.1, forward strand.
TCCCTGCGCCTCCTGCAGGAACGGCTTCAGCGTCCCGCCGATCGCCGTCACGCGCAGGTCGGTGATCTCGATCCCCGCCTCGCGATAGCCGGTGCCGGCGCCGAACAACGTCGCGTAGCGCATTTCGAACGCCTGCTCGACCTCGCGCGCGACCGCGTCCGTGAACGCCCCGCCGGGAACCGGCACCTCGACCGTGTGGACCTGCGCCTTGTAGCGCACGAAGCAGCTGCGCTGGAGCGTCAGCTCGTCGTCGGCGATCCCCGCCGCCAGCAGGTCCTCGACGGCGCCGCGCTCCAGCTCGCCGTAGGCGGTGGCGAGCGGACCGGGGCGAAACGGCGCGTCGGCGTAGTGGACGCGGTCGTAGATGCGCAGGTAGTCGGCCGAGGCGACGCCGAGCGCGGACCAGACCGCGCCGGTGTTGCCGAGCGGGACGACGACGCCCTGCACGCCCAGCTCGCGCGCGAACAGGCCGACGTGCGTCGGGCCGGCGCCGCCGTAGCCGAACAGGACGAAGTCGCGCGGGTCGAAGCCGCGCTCGATCGTCGCCTTGCGGATCAGGTCCGCCATCCGCGAGTCGACGATCCGCGTGATCCCGGCGGCCGTCTGCTCCAGCGTCAGGCCGAGCTGGTCGGCGAGCGCCGCGATCGCCGCGCGCGAGCGCTCGGGATCGAGCGCGAGCGCGCCGCCGAGGAAGCGGTCGGGGTTGATGAAGCCCTGCACGACGTCGGCGTCGGTGACCGTCGCCTGCGTGCCGCCGCGGCCGTAGCAGGCCGGGCCGGGCTCGGCGCCCGCGCTCTGCGGGCCGACGCGCAGCGTGCGGCGGATCGGGTCGATCCAGGCGATCGAGCCGCCGCCGGCGCCGATCGACTGCACGTCGACGGTCGGCACCGCGATCTCGTACTGCTGCAGCACGGTCGTGTCGCGGTTGGCCGGCTCGCCGTCGCGGATCACGCTGACGTCGAAGGTCGTGCCGCCCATGTCGGCGGTGATGACGTTGTCGTGGCCGAGCCGTCTGGCGAGGAAGCGCGAGGCGACGACGCCGCCGACCGGCCCGGACTGCAGCGTGAAGATCGGCGCGCCGGCCGCCTCCTGCGCGCCGAAGACGCCGCCGGAGCACTGCATGAACATGATCTCGTCGCGCACGCCGACGGCGTTCACGCGCGCCGCGACGGTCTCGATGTAGCCGGTCGTGTTGGGCCCGACGTAGGCGTTCATGACGGCCGCGGCGGTGCGCTCGTACTCGCCGATGCGCGGGATCAGGTCGCTCGACAGCGTCACGTACGCGCCGGGCACGACGCGCTCGATCGCCGCGCGCGCCTGCTGCTCGTGCGACGGGTTCGCGAACGACCACAGGAAGCAGACGGCGAACGCCTCGACGCCCTGCTCCAGCAGCCGCCGCACCGCCGCCTCGACCTCCTCGTCGCGCAGCGGCGCGACGACCTCGCCGGCCGCGTCGATCCGCTCGCCGATCTCGGCGATCCGGGAGCGCGGCACGAGCGGCTCGGGCTTGTCGGTCGAGGGGACGTGCAGCACCTCCTCGGGCGACAGGCCCGCGGTGCGCCCGGCGCCGCGCATGATCAGGATCGCGTCGCCGTGGCCGCGCGTCGTCAGCAGCCCGACGCGCGCGCCGGTGCGCGAGACGATCGTGTTGATCGCGACCGTCGAGCCGTGCTTCAGCTGGCGGACCGCCGCGAAGAAGTCGTCGTGGCCGATCTGCGCGCCGTCGGCCGCGGCGCGCATCGCGCCGACGAAGCCGTCGGCGAGCGCGCCCGGCGTCGAGGGATGCTTGCCGGTCATCACCGCGCCCGCGCCCGAGACCGCGACGCAGTCGGTGAAGGTGCCGCCGATGTCGACGCCGGCGACGAATCCGTCGCGCGTCGCCGTCCCGCTGCTGGTGCTGCTCACAGAATCGCTCCTCGTCGTCATCCGGCAACCGCCTCGCGCGCCGCCTGTGCGATCTCGCGAGCGCCCACCAGCACGTACTCCTCCAGCGGCGGCGCACAGGGCATCGGCGCGTGCGCCAGCGCCACTCGCTTGACCGGCGCCGTCAGGTACTCGAGCGCCTCCTCCGCCGCCAGCGCGGCGATCTCCGCCGCGTAGCCGCACATCTTCGGCGCCTCGTCCGCGATCACGAGGCGGCCGGTGCGGCGCACGCTCTCCAGGATCGTCTCGGTGTCGAGCGGGTAGAGCGTGCGCGGATCGACGACCTCCAGCTCGATCCCCTCGCGCGCCAGGTCCTCAGCCGCTCTGAGCGACTCGTGCACGAGCTTGCCGGTCGCCACCACCGTCACGTCGCGGCCCGCCCGCTTGACCTCCGCGACGCCGAGCGGCACGAGGTGCTCGCCCTCCGGGACCTCTCCTCTCATCCCGTAGAGCGCCTTGTGCTCGAGGAAGATGACCGGGTCGTCGCTGCGGATCGACGCCTTCAGCAGCCCCTTCACGTCGGCCGGCGTCGTCGGCATCGCGACGACGAGGCCGGGCACGTTGCAGAAGAAGGCGTGGAAGGACTGCGAGTGCTGCGCGGCGTAGTTGGCGAGCGGGCCGACCGGCGCGCGCAGCGTCATCGCGACGCGCGCCTGGCCGCCGGTCATGTACCGCAGCTTCGCCGCCTGGTTGACGATCTGGTCCATCGCCAGCGTCGTGAAGTCGACGAACTGGATCTCCGGCACCGGTCGCAGCCCCGTCATCGCGGCGCCGACCGCGGCGCCGGCGATCGCCAGCTCGCTGATCGGCGTGTCGCGCACGCGCAGCGGGCCGAACTCCTCGACCAGCCCCTTCGTGACGCGGAAGACGTAGCCGACCTCGACGTCCTCGCCGAACAGCACGACCGTCTCGTCGCGGCGCATCTCCTCGGCGATCGCGTCGCGGACCGCCTGCAGGTAGGTCTGCTCAGGCATAGACGTCCTCCAGCGCCTCGGCGCCGGCCGGGAACGGGGAGGCCTCGGCGAACGCGACCGCCGCGTCGATGCGTCGCTCGACCGCGTCGCGGATCGCCGTGCGCTGCTCGTCGTCGAGCAATCCGCTGGCCGTGAAGATCGTGAGCGGGTCGCGCAGCTTCCAGCGCTCGACCTCCTCGGCGTCGCGGTACAGGCCGACGCCCGGGTCGCCGCGTGAGTGGCCGAGGAAGCGGTAGGTCTTCGCCTCGATCAGCGTCGGGCCCTCGCCCGCGCGGGCGCGCTGGACGGCCGGCCCGACCGCCTCGTGGACGGCGACGACGTCCATCCCGTCGACCGTGATCCCGGGCATCCCGTAGCCGGCGGCGCGCTTGGCGACGTCGACCGTCGGGGTCGCGCGCGCCAGCGCCATCGAGGCGGCGTAGCCGTTGTTCTCGCAGACGAAGAGGACCGGCAGTCTCCACGTCGCGGCGAGGTTCAGCGATTCGTGGAAGGCGCCCTCCTGAACCGCGCCGTCGCCGAAGAAGGCGACCGCGACCTGGTCGGTGGCGCGCACCTGCGCGCTGTAGCCGGCGCCGACCGCGATCGGCAGCCCGGCTCCGACGATCCCGTTCGCGCCGATGATGCCGGCGGCGAGGTCGGCGACGTGCATCGAGCCGCCCTTGCCGCGGCAGTAGCCGTCGCTGCGGCCGAACAGCTCGGCGAACATGCGGCCGGGGTCGGCGCCCTTGGCGAGCGTGTGGCCGTGGCCGCGGTGCGTCGAGGTGACGTGGTCCTCGCGCCGCAGGTGGGCGCAGACGCCGGCCGGGACCGCCTCCTGGCCGACGGTCGCGTGGATCGCGCCGGCGACTCTGCCGGCCATGAAGACCTCGTACGCGCGCTCCTCGAAGCGGCGGATCAGCACCATCGTCTCGTACAGCTGGGCGGCCTGTTCGGTCGTCGGCGTCATCGCGCCGCCGCCAGCTCTCTCAGCGTGTGCCGCTCGACCTTCCCCGTGCTGGTCAACGGCAGCTGCGCGACGAACGCGACGCGCCGCGGCACCTTGAAGTCGGACATCTGGCTGCGCGCGTAGCGCACGAGCTCCTCCTCGGTCAGGTCGGCTTCCGGATGCAGCTGCACGAACGCGAAGCCGACCTCGCCGAGGCGTGCGTCCGGCACGCCGACGACCGCGACCTGCCGCACGCCCGGGTGGGCGGCGAGCAGGCGCTCGATCTCGGCCGGGTAGGCGTTGCTGCCGCCGACGATGAACATGTCGCTGCGCCGCCCGGTGACGGCGAGGTAGCCGTCGTCGCCGAGCACGCCGAGGTCGCCCGTGCGGAACCAGCCGTCGCGGTCGAGCACCTTCGCGGTCGCCTCGGGATCGCGGTAGTAGCCCTGCATCACGAGGTGGCCGCGGACCTCGATCTCGCCCTCCTCGCCCGGCGCGCGCTCGGCGCGGGTCGCGGGGTCGACGACGCGCAGCTCGAAGTCGGAGATCGGCACGCCGCGACCGCTGAGGACGATCTCGTCCGGGTCGCCGGGACGCGGATAGGTCGTCGTCGAGGTCGTCTCGGTCATCCCGTAGACCGGCAGGATCGTGCGCACGCCGAGCTGCTCGCGCGCGCCGCGGACGACGTCGGGCGCGATCGTCGCGCCGCCGATCCAGCCGACCTGCAGCGAGCTGGTGTCGGTCGCGTCGAGCGCCGGGTGCGCGAGCAGGTCGACGTAGTGCGTCGGGATCCCGCCGATCGAGCTGACGCGCTCGCGCTCGATCAGCTGCAGCGCGCGGCCGGCGTCCCAGCGCTCCATCAGCACGACGGCGCCGCCGGTGATCAGCGCCGGCAGCAGGCCGGTGAAGCCGCCGGCGACGTGGAAGAACGGCATGTGGCCCAGCAGCCGCGTCCGCTCGTCGTGGCCCATCCAGTCGGCGATCGCGTACTCGTTGCGCAGGATCGCGTGGCTGTGGACGGCGCCCTTCGGGAAGCCGGTCGTGCCGGAGGTGTAGACGATGATCGTCGGGTCCTGCGGCACGACCGCGTCGCGGCGGGCGTCCAGCTCGGCGTCCTCGACGTCGGCGCCGGCGCGCTGCAGCTGCGCGAAGGAGATCGTCCCCTGCCACGGCTCGCCGATCACGACGACGTGCGGCGGGCGCGGGGCGCCGTGCTGCTCGCAGGCCTCGTCGAGCAGCGCGCGGTAGTCGATCCCCAGCCAGCGGTCGAGCATCACCAGCACGCGCGGCGTCGCGTGGCCGAGCAGGTAGCCGGCCTCGGCCGCCTTGTAGCGCGTGTTGACGGGGACCGTCAGCGCGCCGAGATGCGCGGCGGCGAGCCAGCAGAGCGGCCACTCGACGCGGTTGGGCAGCCACAGCGCGACGCGGTCGCCCGGCGCGACGCCGAGCGCGAGCAGGCCGCTCGCGATCTGCCGCGAGGCGTCCAGGACCTCACTCCAGGTCAGCCGCTCGTCGTCGGCGATCAGCGCCTCGCGATCACCGTGGACGGCGACCGTCCGCTGCAGTCGGTCGACCAGGGTCAGGGGTCTCCATGACCCGTGCTGACGGGCTCTCTCCACCACGCCATTCACGTTAGGTGAGTAGTGATCCAGTTGTCAAGTTCGCGAAAAGGTGATTGGGTTGTCATGTCGCGGCGGAGTGCCCGACGGGCCGCACGAGGAGGAACAGGCAATGAACGAGACGGCGACGACCGAGCGGTCGACCGAAGACGAGCAGCGGCTGCGCGAGGGGATCGCGATCGCGAACATCCCGACGCTGCTGCTGGTCCTCGCCCACATGACGGGCGACCGCAGATGGCTCGCTGCCCCGTACCGCCCGACGCGGACGCGCGGCCTCGACGACAACCACGACGGCGGCCTTGCAGCCGACGTGCAGGCCGAGATCCGGCGCGCCGCGCTGGTGACGATCGCGGCGTGGCGAGAGGGTCGGCTGGAGCCGGCCCCGCCGCCGACGCAGCGCCAGCTGGTGCAGATGCTGGGCGTCTCGATGGGCGAGCGGGTGCCGCCCGAGTACGCGCCGATGATCGAGGACGAGCTGGCAGCCGGGACCGGCCACGAGCCCGACGTCCCGCACCTCGACGTGCCGGCCGGCTTCGAGGTCTTGGTGATCGGCGCCGGCGTCTCGGGGATCGCCGCGGGCGTCGAGCTGGGCGCCGCCGGGATCCCCTACGCGATCCTCGAGAAGCGCGAGACGGTCGGCGGGACGTGGCTGGAGAACCGCTATCCCGGCTGCGGCGTCGACACGCCGAGCGCGCTCTACTCATTCTCGTTCGCGCCCAACGACTGGTCGCAGTACTTCGCGCTGCGCGACGAGCTGCACGACTACCTCGAACGGGTGGCGCGCGACAACGCCGTCGTCGAGCGGATCCGCTTCCAGACCGAGGTCCTCTCGATGGCGTGGGACGAGACGGCGCAGCGCTGGCAGGTCCGCGTGCGGACCGCCGGCGGCGCCGAGGAGTCACTCAGCGCGAACCTCGTGATCAGCGCAGTCGGCGCGTTCACGCGCCCGAAGATGCCGTCGATCGCGGGATTGGAGCGCTTCGACGGCCCGTGCGTGCACACCGCGCGCTGGCCCGCGGAGCTCGACCTCGCCGGCAGACGCGTCGCCGTGATCGGCAACGGCGCCAGCGCCATGCAGCTGGTGCCGGCGATCGCGGGGACGGCCGCGCAGGTGACCGTCTTCCAGCGCTCGCCGCAGTGGGCGGCGCCGTTCGATCAGTACCACCTGCCGGTGCCCGAGCCGGTCCGCTTCCTCGGCCGCGAGGTGCCGCTGTACCGCGCCTGGTACCGCGTGCGCTCGTCGTGGACGTTCAACGACAAGGTCCACCCGACGCTGCAGAAGGATCCCGACTGGCCGCACCCCGAGCGTGCCGTCAACGCGGCCAACGACGGCCACCGCAAGTTCTTCACGCGCTACATCGCCGAGCAGCTCGGTGCGCGGCCGGACCTGATGCGCGCGGTGACGCCCGGCTACCCGCCATTCGGCAAGCGGATCCTGCTGGACAACGGCTGGTACAGAGCGCTCACGCGCGACGACGTGGAGCTGGTGACGCAGCCGATCCGGGAGGTGACGGAGGGGGGCGTCGTCAGCGCCGACGGCGAGCTGCACGAGGCCGACGTGCTCGTCTGCGCGACCGGCTTCGACGTCGTGCGCTTCCTCGCGCCGATCGAGATCCACGGCCGCTCCGGCGAGACGCTCCGCGATGCGTGGGACGACGACGACGCGCGCGCCTACCTCGGGCTCGCCGTCCCCGACTTCCCGAACTTCTTCATCCTGTTCGGGCCCAACACGCAGACCGGGCACGGCGGCTCGCTGATCGGCTCGGCCGAGATCCAGCTGCACTACGTGCTCGACATGCTGCAGCAGATGCTGCGCGCCGGGATCGGCTCGGTCGAGGTCCGTCGCGACGTCTACGAGAGCTACAACGCGCGCGTCGACGCCGCCCACGAGCGGATGGTCTGGACCCATCCCGGGATGGACACCTACTACCGCAACTCGCGCGGCCGGGTCGTCGTCAACAACCCGTTCCGCGTCGTCGACTACTGGCACATGACGCGCTCGGGCGACCTCGCCGACTACGTGATCGAGCCGCGGCACGAGCCGGGCGGCTGCGATCGGTGAGCGGTGGCGGCCGGCGACGGCTCGTGCCGCTGCACCGCGGCGGGGCCGCTCAGGTGGCCGCGCGCTCGGCGAGCAGCTCGGCCAGCGCGCCGCGCTCGTCGGCGTAGCCGTCGCGCGCGGCGGCCGCCGCGGGGGCGCGGTAGATCGCGCGGGCGGCGCGCAGGGCCGCAGGGTCCAGCGCCGCCAGCCTGCGCGCCCATGCCAGTGCAGTCGCGCGCAGCTCGTGCGGCTCGACGACCGCGGCCAGCACACCGCTCTCCAACGCCTCCTGCGCGCTCAGCCGCTCGCCCAGCAGCAGCATCCGCAGGCCCTTGAAGTACGGCGCGAGGCGGCGCGCGTGGCTGCCGCCGCCGAGCAGGCCGGCGGCCACCTCGGGCAGCGCGAACCAGGCGCCGGGGACTGCGACGAGCACGTCGCACTCCGACGCGATCATCGCGCCGCCGCCGACCGCCGGGCCGTTGAGCGCGCCGACCAGCGGGACCGGCAGCTCTGCGAGCGTCGCGAAGAAGCGCGCCGAGGCCTGCTGCGCGCGCGCCAGCGCGGCCGGCGTCTCGAAGGCGGCAAGGTCGGTGCCGGCGCAGAACGCGCGCGTGCCGCCGCCGGTCAGCACGATCGCGCGGATCCCGGCCGTCTGCGCCAGCTCGCGCAGCGCCAGCTCGGCGCTGTCGAAGGCGGCCGCGTCGAGCGCGTTGACGGGCGGCTGCGACAGTTTCAGGATCGCGACCCCGTTGGTCGTGTCGCGCTCCTCCAGGACGACCGCGTCGGCGGGCGGCGGGCTCACGAGCCGCGCGCCGCGCCCGCGCCCGCGGCGCCCGCCGCGCCCGCGTCCGCGGCCGCCTGCCCGAGGCCGAGCGTGCCGCTGATGATGCGGCGCAGGTCGCCCTCCAGCTCGGGCGGGAACTCGCCGCCGGACCAGAGGATCCAGCGCATGCTGAGGAAGTGGCCGATCCCCATCAGCGCGTAGGCGAGCAGCTCGGGATCCATCCGCGGGATCTCGCCGTCGTCCATCGCGCGCCGCAGCGCCTCCGTGTACGAGGTCGAGATCGCCATGAAGAACTCGCGCGCGAGGCCCTCGTCGACCTCGTCGACGAGGTGCAGGATGCGATGGTGGTGGCGGTGCTCGGTCAGCCAGGTGAAGAACGCCTCGGTGCCGGCGACCTCCGCCTCCAGGCGCGTCTCGCTGCCGCTGACGCGCGCGCTCAGGACCTCGCGGATGTCGCGCGCCATGTCGCGGATCAGCTCCGCGAAGATCGCTTCCTTGCTGGGGAAGTAGACGTAGAAGCCGCCCTGCGAGGTGCCGGCCTGGCGCACGATCTCCGACACCGACGTGGCGGCGTAGCCGTACGTGCCGAAGCACTCCTCGGCGGCGCGCAGGAGCCGCGCGCGGGTCGCTCTGCCGCGCTTGCCGAGCGGTCTCGGCGGGGCCACTTCCTCCGGCGCTCTGGTCTTCGTCGCTGTGCTGCTTCTCCGAGCCATTGTCTTGACGCTAGGTGATCGGCGAGTCAACCGTCAAGTGGCGTGGCGCGCGCTGCGCGCCGTCGCGATCCGGCTGCCGTGCCCTTCACCCCTCGCTCACCCCTCCTCAACGTGTGCGATCACCGTCCCGACGCTCAGCGGCACGTCCAGCTCCGGCTGCACGATCCGCAGCACGCCGGCGACCGGCGACTCGATCTCGAGCGTCGCCTTGTCAGTCTCGCAGAGGCAGACGGCCTCCTCGGCCTCCACCGTCTCGCCGTCCTGCTTCAGCCATTCGGTGATCGAGCCCTCCTCCATCGTCGCGGAGGCGAACGGGATCGCGATCTCAACGGCCATCGTGGTGCTCCTTCCCCGCGGCGGTCGTTGCCGCACGCCGGATCGCGTCGGCGATCCGCTCCTGCGACGGCAGCACGACGCGCTCGATCCCCGGCGCGGCCGGCACCGGCGCCTCCGCCGAACCGACTCGCAGGACGGGCCCGCGCAGCGACTCCCACGCGGCCTCCTGCACCGCGGCGGCGACCTCGGCGCCGTAGCCGCAGAAGACGGGCGCCTCGTCGACGACGACGCAGCGCCCGGTCTTGCGGACCGACGCGACGATCGTGCCGAGGTCGAGCGGGCGCAGCGTGCGCGGGTCGACCACCTCGACGTCGATCCCCTCCTGCTCGGCCAGCTCCTCGGCGGCCGCCAGCGCCAGCGGGACCATGCCCGAGATCGCCACGACCGTGACCGTCTCGCCCGCCCGACGCACGCGCGCGCGCCCGAGCGGGACGACGTGCTCGACGCCCTCTCCCGGCGCCTCGCCGGCCTTCCCGTAGAGCGTCTTGTGCTCGAGGAAGACGACCGGGTCGTCGTCGCGGATCGCCGCCTTCATCAGGCCGAGCGCGTCGGCCGCGTCCGATGGCGCGACGACCTTCAGGCCCGGCACGCTCGCGAACAGCACGAACAGCGTCTGCATGTGCTGGGAGGCGAAGCCGAGGTAGCCGCCGGTCGTGGCGCGCAGCACCAGCGGCACGGACACCTGGCCACCGCTCATGTAGCGCATCTTCGCCGCCTGGTTGACGAGCTGGTCGTAGCCGCAGGCGATGAAGTCGGAGAACTGGATCTCGACGACCGGCCGCGCGCCGACCATCGCCGCGCCGACGGCGGCGCCGATCATCGCGTTCTCGGCGATCGGCGTGTCGCGCACGCGCTCCGGCCCGAACTCGGCGAACAGCCCCTTCGTGACGGTGAAGATGCCGCCGTAGGCGCCGACGTCCTGCCCCATCAGGAAGACGCGCGGGTCGCGTCGCAGCTCCTCTCTCAACGCCCGTCGAACGGCGGCGACGTACTTCAGCCGCGCCGTCGCCGCAGGCGCCTCGGCGGGTGCGTGGGTGGATGCGCTAGGCGGCATAGACGTCCTCCAGGGCGTCGGCGTCGGCGGGCGGTGGGCTGTCGCGCGCGAAGCGAGTGGCGTCGTCGACGACCTCGGCCACCTCGGCGAGCGTGCGCTCGAACCAGTCGCCCGGCGTTCCGCGCGCGTCCATGCGGCCGCGCAGCAGCGTCAGCGGGTCGCGGTCGATCCACGGCGCCAGCTCCTCGGCGCTGCGGTACTCGACCGGGTTCGCCGCCGAGTGGGTGCGGTAGCGGGCGGTCTTCAGCTCGATCAGCGACGGGCCGTCGCCGGCAGCCGCGTGCGCGAACGCCGCGCGCGCGGCCTGGTTGACCGCGATCACGTCCTGCCCGTCCACGACGTGGCCGGGCATCCCGTACGCCGGCCCGCGCGCGCCGACGTTCTGCACCGAGACCATCGCGGTGGCGCGCGTCGAGACGGCGTGGCCGTTGTTCTCGCAGACGAAGACGACCGGCAGCTTCCAGACAGAGGCGAGGTTCATCGCCTCGTGGGCGGTGCCCGACGAGGAGGCGCCGTCGCCGAAGAAGGCGACCGCCGGGCGGTGGTCGCCGGCGAGCTGCGCGGCGAGCGTGCTGCCGACCGCCTGCGGCAGGCCGGCGGCGACGATCCCGTTCGCGCCGAGGTGGCCGAATGCGACGTCCGTGAGATGGTGCGAGCCGCCCTTGCCGCCGCAGATCCCGTCGGCGCGGCCGAGGATCTCGGCCATCACGCGGTCCGGCGGCAGGCCGCGCGCGAGCGCATGGCCGTGGCCGCGGTAGTAGCTGTAGAGGAAGCCGTCCGCGGGCAGCTCCTCGAGCATGCCGCAGCCGCCGGCCTCCATCCCTATGTAGGCGTGCGTCGGACCGGGGATCAGGCGTCTGGTCCACAGCTCGCTGACCTCCTCGTCGAAGCGTCGCATCAGCGCCATCGCGCGGTACATCCGCCTGAGGTCGGCGTCGTCGTAGGCGTCGTCGGGCGGCAGCCCGTCCCAGCGCCGCACCTCGGGGTCGTTCTCGCTCATCGCCGTCCTCCTCGGGCGGTCGCTTCGACGAACAGCTCCATCACGGCCCCGTAGTCGACCTTGCCCGATCCGAGCAGCGGCAGCTGCTCGCAGATCGCGAAGGCGCGGGGGCGCTTGTAGCCCGACAGCTCGGCGCGGCACCAGGCGTCGAGCGCGGCCTCGATCTCGTGCGGCTCGCGCACGACGACGGCGGCCGCGACGCGCTGGCCCAGGCGCGCGTCGGGTAGGCCGACGACGGCGGCCGCGACGACCGCCGGCTGACGCAGCAGCACGCGCTCGACCTCGGACGGGTAGACGTTCTCGCCGCCGGACTTGACCATCCCGTCGGCGCGGCCCTCGAAGGTCAGGAAGCCGTCGTCGTCGAGCACGCCGAGGTCGCCGGTGCGCATGAAGCCGTCGCCGTCGAAGGCGGCCGCGTCGAGGTCGGGCCGGCGCCAGTAGCCGCGCGCGACCGCGTCGCCGCGCATGCGGATCTCGCCGACCGCGCCGGGCGGCAGCGGCGCGTCTGTGAGCGGGTCCACGATCCGCAGCTCGGCGGTGCCGCGCAGCGGGATCCCGTTGCGGTCGAAGCGCCGCCGCGCGCGGTCCGGCGGCTCCCAGCTGTAGCCGCCCTCGCTGCGCCCGTAGCCGGCGCACAGCACCCCGCCGAAGCGGCGCTCGTAGGCGGCCGCCTGCTCGACGCCGGCCGAGCCGCCGCCGAAGAGCGTGAGGCGCAGGCTGCTGCCGCCCTCGCGCGCGTCGGCGACCGCGCCGCGCGGCGCGCCCGCCTCTCCCGCCAGATCGGTCACCGCGGTCGTGATCAGGTGGACGTAGGTGACGCCGTGCTTGCGCAGCAGGCGGGGGAACTGCTCGGCGCGCCAGCGGCGCACGATCACGAGCGGACCGCCGAGCGCGAGCGCGAGGCTCCAGATCGTCTGGCCGGACTGGTGGAAGAGCGGGAACGGGACGAGCCCGACGTCCTGACGGCGCAGCTCGAAGTGGTCGATCAGGCTGGCCGCGTTCGCGAGATGATGCCCGTGGTGGTGCAGCACGCCCTTCGGCCGCCCGCTGCTGCCCGACGTGTACATGATCTCGGCGAGGTCGTCGTCGGCGCGCTGCAGCGTCGGCGGGATCGGATCGAGCGCGTCGAGCAGCAGGTCGCCCGTCTCCACGACCAGCTCGCACGCGAGCCCCTCCACCGCGGGCGCCCCCACCTGCTCGACCAGCCGCCGCTCGCAGACGAGCATGCGCGCGCCGCTGTCCTCCAGCGCGAGGCGCAGCTCGGCGGCCGACCAGCGCGTGTTCAGCAGCACCGGCACGACGCCGCCGCGGACCGCGGCGAGGAACAGGATCGCGAACTCGGGGCGGTTGTCGAGCAGCAGCCCGACGCGGTCGCCGGCGCGCAGCCCGCGCGCCGCCAGGCCGCGCTGCGCGCCCGCGACGTCGCGCCGCAGCTGCGCCCAGCTCCAGCGCAGCCCGCTCGGGTCGTCGACCAGCGCGAGCGCCGCCGGGTCCGAGCGAGCGTGCAGGTCGAGCTGCGCGGCGACGTTCATCGCACCGTCCACGCCACCGCGAGCACGTCGGCCGCCACGCGCACGTCGTCGTAGACGGGATCGTCGGCGCGCGCGACCTCGACGTCGGTCAGGACGCCGCAGCCGGGGCAGCAGAGCATCCGTGCGACGAGCGGCGCGTCGACCTCCGCGACGGGGTCGACGTAGTGCGCCCCCAGCTCGGGCAGCGGCCGGTCGAGCACGCGCAGCCCGCAGCGGTAGCCGTCCTCGAGCGTGCCGAGCTGCGTCGTGCAGCGCAGGCAGCGATACGCGCCGTCCTCGAACACGCCGACGTGCTCGTGCACGCGCACCTGCGGCTGCTCACCGGTGGGCGGCACGTCGCCGAGCCGCGACTCGCCGGCCGCCGCCAGCTGCGCGCCATCGAGCCGCTCGTCGCCGACCACCGCCGCCGGCCGCGCCCCGCCCAACCGCTCGGAGAAGCGCCGCGTGCGCTCGCGCGCGGTCGCGTCGCCGAGGTCGTCGAGCACGACGCCGTAGTACGTCAGCGCCGCGGCCGGCTCGATCCGGCCATCGCGCACGTCCTGTGCGACCCGCTCTGGTTCGCGCAGCAGCGGATCGCCGAAGCCGCCCGGCGAGGGGCAGCGCATCTCCAGCAGGTCGGAGGAGCCGAGTGGGACGCCCGCCAGCTTGGGCGGGACCCGTTCGCAGTCGCCGAGCGCGCGCAGCGCGTCGGGGTCGGCGATCGGCTCGCGGCGCTGCATCCGCTCCCACACGTCGCTGTCGGCGACGCGGAAGTGGCCGCCGATCGCGCCCGGGTAGCCGCCCGAGAGGCCGATCGTGTTCGGCACGACGGTCGCGGCGGTCGTCGTCGCGAACTCCAGCTCGGAGCCCTCGTACGGGACCCACGCGACGACGATCCCGTCGCCGCCGCGCCAGCGGCCGTGCCCGCCGCCACCGTGGACCTCGCGGCGGTAGAGGTGCAGCAGCGGGTAGTTGCGCTCGACCTCCTCGCAGTTGGCCATCGAGGACTGCGGCGCCCACCACGTGCCGCCGGTCGAGATCCCGTCGCGGTCGGCGAAGGCGGCGAGGCCGCCGGCCATCTGGTCGAGCGTCACGGTCCCGAACGGGTGGCCGTCGGCGTCGCGGCCGCCGAAGCCGGTGTAGAGGCTGTTGGAGAAGCCGCTGGGACCGAGCGCGTCGCCGGCCAGCTCGGGCACGCTCGCGACCATCTTCGACAGCACGCGCGCCGCCATCGCGGAGGTGATCAGGACCGAGCTGTACATCGTCACCGCGGAGGGGTGGTCGGCGCACGTCATCGTCCCGTGCGCGGGTTCGAAGTCGAGGCAGCGGATCACGCCGCCGGTCGCGTACAGCTGATCCCAGCCGAGGATCGCGTTGGTCGCCGCGACGATCGCCGAGCGCCAGCCGCAGAAGACGCAGCCGAGCGTGCCGGCGGCCGGGTCGGTGCCGGCGTTGGCGAAGCTGATGCGGTCGCCCTCCTTGGTCGCCGTCAGCTCGATCCGGTAGATCTCGCGGTCGCCCGGCAGCGCGACGCCGGTGTACTGCACGTCGCGATAGGTCCCGTCCGGGATCTCGCGCAGCTTCGCCGCCAGCGACGCCTGCGCGGCGCCCGTGATCCGCTTCATCACGCCCTTCACGACGTCGGCGCCGTAGCGGCGGATCAGCGTCAGGATCCGCTCGCGCGCGAAGTTCGCGCCGGCGATCTGCGAGCGCAGGTCGAGCGCGACGAGGCTCGGCATCCGCGAGCGGCGGATGATCATCTCCTCGACGTCGGCCTGCAGCTCGCCACCCGAGACGAGCTTCACCGGCGGGATCGGCGTCGCCTCGGAGAAGACGTTGGCGGCATCCGGGCAGAAGCTGCCGGGCGTGACCCCGCCGACCTCGTGCAGGTGCAGCGTGTTGACCGCCCAGCCGAACAGCTCGCCCTCCCAGAAGATCGGGCACATCAGGTAGTTGTCGGGCTGATGCGGCGCGCCGATCCACGGGTCGCACGAGACGTACATGTCGCCGTCGCGGATGCCGGGATTGGCGGACCGGCGCTCCAGCGTCCACTTCACCATCAGGTCAGCGGTGCCGGACATGAACTGGATGAACGGGCCGGAGTAGAGGATCTCCCCGTCCTCCATGCAGATCGTCGGGTTGAAGTCCTGGCCGTACAGCGCGATCGGCGAGCCCGACACCTTGATGATGTGCGCGCCGTGCTCGTCGTTGACGTTCCAGAGGCTGTGGCGCAGCACCTCGTAGGTGATCGGGTCGACGTCGGCGGTCGCCGTGTGCAGCCGCAGCTGCGGCGCGATCGTCAGCTCGCGCGGCGGGACGTACGCGTGGGTGACTCCGTTGGTCTCCATGCTCGGGACTCCTCTCTACCCGGCCGCGGGGATCGTCAGGACGAAGCTGCCGTGCTCGGCCAGCCGCAGCCGTTCGCCGGGCTCGACGACGATCGTCGTGTTGTCCAGCTCGACGACCGTCGGGCCGCTCGTCTCGAAGCCGGGCGCGAGCTGCGCGCCGCGGTGGATCGGCGTCGGCAGGAAGCCGCGATGCGCGCCCCAGTAGACGTCGCGGATCGTCGGCTCGGGGTGGTGGCCGTTGGTGCTGGCCGACCTCCTGACGGTCGGTCCGCCCCCGACCTTCCCGCGCGCCGCGCTCGCGACGACACGCACCATCGCCAGCTCGATCCCCGCCTCGCGGTGGGCGGCGCCGCGGCCGTAGATCTCCTCGTACTTGCGCTCGAAGCGCGCGATCGCGTCGCTCAGCGCGGCCTCGTCGAGGCGGCCGGGCGGCAGCGTCACGGTCACGTCGTGGACCTGCGCCTTGTAGCGCAGCCCGGCGACGCGCTCCAGTCTCCACAGCGCCGCGTCGATCCCGGCGCTCTGCAGCAGCTCGCGCCCGTCGCGCTCCAGCCGCTCGTAGGCGTCGGTGAGCCGCGCGCCGTCCAGCGGCGCGTCCTGCAGCTCGACCGCGTCGAGCACGTGGCGGATGTCGGCGGTGCAGAGGCCGGAGGCCGACCAGACGCTCGACTGGTCGCCGAACGGGATCACGACCTCCTCGATCCCGAGGTCGCGCGCGTAGCCGGCGGCGTGGGTCGGGCCGCCGCCGCCGTAGGCGACGAGCGTGAAGTCGCGCGGGTCGTAGCCGCGCTCGATCGTCATCTTGCGGATCAGGTCCGCCATCTTCGAGTCGACGATCAGCTTCGCGCCGGCGGCGACCTGCAGCGCGTCGAGCCCGAGCGGCTCGCCGACGCGCGCCAGCGCCGCGTGCGCGGCCTCCGCGTCGAGCCGCTTGCGGCCGCCGAGGAAGGCGTCGGCGTCGAGGTAGCCGAGCACCACGTCGGCGTCGGTGATCGTCGGCTGCGTGCCGCCCTGGCCGTAGGCGACCGGGCCGGGGTCGGCGCCGGCGCTCTGCGGGCCGACGCGCAGCGAGCCGCTGACCTCGTCGACCCAGATCACGCTGCCGCCGCCGGCGCCGATCGACTGCACGTCGATCGCGGGCAGGAACATCTCGAACTGGTTGACGATCATCGTGTCGCGCACCGGCAGCTCGCCGCCGCGCACGACCGCGGCGTCGAAGGTCGTGCCGCCCATGTCGGTCGCGATGATGTGCGGGCGCTCCAGCAGCGCGCCCAGCTCGCGCGTGCTGGCGACGCCGGCGACCGGCCCGGAGTGCAGCGTCAGGATCGGCACGTCGAGGATCCGCTCGCTCGTCGCGATCCCGCCGTTGCACTGCATGAAGAGGATCGGCGGGCAGTCGGCGAGCTTCTGCGCCTCCGCGCGCAGGTTGCCCATGTAGCGGTCCAGGCTCGGTGCGGCGTAGGCGTTGACGGCGGTCGAGACGGTCCGCTCGTACTCACCGATCCGCGGCGCGATCGCGGACGAGCGGCTGACCGGCAGCCCCGGCGCGACCTCGCGCGCGATCGCCTCCGCGCGGCGCTCGTGACGGTCGTCGAGGAACGACCACAGGAACGAGATCGCGATCGCGCCGCAGCCCTCGGCGACCAGCTCGCGCACCGCCTCCGCGCACGCCTCCTCGTCCAGCTCCATGATCACGCTGCCGTTGCGGTCGATCCGCTCCGGCACCTCGCGGATCATCCGCGTTTGCACGATCGGCTCCGGCTTGCTGGTCGCGGCGGCGTGCAGGACGTGCTCGGCGGAGAGGCCGGCCGAGCGCCCGCCGCCCTTCATGATCGCGAGCGTCTCGCCGAAGCCGGCGGTCGTCAGCAGGCCGACGTCGGCGCCCGTGCGCGCGACGAGCGCGTTGGTCGCGACGGTGCTGCCGTGGACGATCACGCTCGTCTGCGCGAGCAGGTCCGCGACGTCGGTGCCAACGGCGCGGGCGCCGTCGGCGATCGCGTCGAAGAAGCCGCGCGCGAAGCTCGGCGGCGTCGAGGGCGCCTTGCCCGTGTAGGCCGCACCGCTGTCTGAATCGAGCACGACGCAGTCGGTGAACGTGCCACCGATGTCGAGTCCGATCACGAACGGTCCACTCATGTCGCAGCTTCCTCCCTCATGTTCTCCGCTTGGACGACCGCCGGGGCGCCACCGCCCAGAAACGCCTGACGCAACAGCTCGCCCTGCAACACCTCGTCGTGGCCGCCGTGCGCCACGACGCGACCCAGCTGCATCACGCACAGCTCGTCCGCGAGCGCGTCCGGCACCCGCAGGCTCTGCTCCGCGATCACGATCGTCGTCCCCTCCGCGCGGATCGCGCGCAGGCAGTCGACGATGTGCGAGACGGCGATCGGCGACAGTCCCAGCGCCGGCTCGTCGAGCAGCAGCAGCCGCGGCCGGCCGACCATCGCGCGCCCGATCGCGACGAGCTGCTGCTCGCCGCCGGACAGGTCGCGCGCCGTCGATCGCTGCAGCTCCTGCAGGCGCGGCAGCAGCTCCAGCACGCGCGCCAGCTCCTGCTCGCGGCGGCTGCGCGGCAGCGAGGCGGCGCCGGCGCGCAGGTTCTCCGCGACCGTCAGGCCCCAGAACAGCTCCTTCGTCTCCGGCACCGCGCGCAGGCCCATCCGCGCCAGCTTCCACGCGCCGCGGCGGGTGACGTCGCGCCCGTCGAGCGCGATCCGCCCGGCCGCCGGCCGCAGCCGCCCGCAGACGCAGTTCATCAGCGACGACTTGCCGGCGCCGTTGGCGCCGACGATCCCGAGGCAGCCGCCGGCGGGCACTTCGAGTGAGACCGCGTCGACCGCGACGCCGGCGCCGTAGGTGACGGTCAACGCCTCGACCTCCAGGTGGCCACCGCTCACGCGACCGCCTCCCCGACGTACGCCTGCAGCACGTCCGCGCGCGCGAGCACGTCGTCGACGCTGCCGCTCGCGAGCGGGCGGCCGTGGTCGAGCACGACGGCGCGCGTCGCGATCGCGCGGATGAAGTCGAGGTCGTGCTCGATCACGATCAGCGCGAAGCTGTCGCGCTCGCGGCGCGCGTCGACGAACGCCAGCAGCCGCTGCTTCTCCTCGCCGCTGAGTCCCGCGGCGATCTCGTCGAGCATCAGCAGCCGCGGGCGCGACATCAGCGCCCGCGCGAGGTCGACGAGCTTGCGGTGACCGCTCGGCAGCGCCGAGATCGGCCGCGCCCAGGCGTCAGCGAGGTCGAGCGCCTCCAGCATCTCCAGCGCCTCGACCCGCAGCGCCTCGTCGTCGCGCAGGAAGCGCGGGCCGCGCGCGAGCGTGCCGAGCGGGCGCGGGCGGGTCGTGCCGAAGCCGCCGCACATCACCTGGTCCAGCACGCGCATGTCGCCGAACAGGCGCGAGTTCTGGAAGGTCCGCGCGATCCCCAGCGACGCGCGCCGGTGGGCCGGCGCGCGCAGCAGCTGGACCGGCGGGGAGCCGCCCGCGACGATCGAGCCCGCGTGTGGTCTGACGAACCCGGAGATCGCGTTCAGCACCGTCGTCTTGCCGGCCCCGTTGGGCCCGATCAGGCTCAGCGACTCGCCGGCGCCGACCGTGAACGAGACGCCGTCGAGCGCCTGCACGCCGCCGAAGCGCACGCAGACCCCGGTCAGTGCGATCACCTCAGCCACGCGCGCTCCCCCTCCCCGCGACCCGCTCGCGCAGGCCTCGCAGCGTCGCCGGCAGCGAGATCAGCCCGCCCGGCAGCACGAAGATGACGGCCAGCAGGATCACGCCGTAGGCGACGTCCTGCCAGCCGACGAACGAGGCCGACAACTCCGGCAGCGCGGTGAAGACGGCGACGCCGACGACGGTCCCGATCAGCGAGCCGAGGCCGCCGACGACGATCATCGTCAGCAGCAGCAGCGTCAGCTGGACGCTGAAGTTCTCCGGCGTGACGAAGCCGAGCGCGCCGGCGATCACGACGCCGCCGATCCCGCCGAGCAGGCCGCCGAGCGAGAAGACGGCCACGCGCGCGAGGCCGATCGGCACGCCGACCGCGCGCGCCGCCGACTCGTCGCTGCCGATCATCAGGAACGCCCGCCCGCTGCGCGAGTGGATCAGGCGGTCGACCAGCAACAGCGCGAGCGCGGCCAGCACGATCGCGGGGTAGACCGTGTCGAGGTCGAAGAACGAGACGGAGATGCCGTCGTCGGCGTGCGTCAGCGAGCGCAGCAGGTCGATCGCGACGACGACCGCCTGCGCGAAGCTGAGCGTGATCAGCGCGAGGTAGAAGCCGCTCGTGCGCAGCACCGCGAGGCCGATCACCGCGCCCGCGAAGGCGGCGGCGAGCGCGGCCGCGACGAGCGCCGGCAGCCAGCTCGTGCCGTGCTCCTGCAGGACCGCGTAGACGTAGGCGCCGATCGCCAGGAAGCCGGCCTGGCCGAATGCGAACTGGCCGGCGTAGCCGAGCGTCAGGTTGTAGCCCAGCGCCGCGATCAGGTAGCCGCAGCCGAGCGCGATCACGCTCTGCGCGTAGGTGCCCGCGCCGCTGACGTAGGCGATCGCTACGAGCGCCAGCGCGATCGCCAGCAGCGCCGCCCGCGGCGCGCCGATCAACGGCAGCTCCGTGTGCGTCCCGGTCGCGGTCAGCCGCCGCTGGCGCCAGCGCCCGCCGAGGTCGCCGAGCTGCTGCAGCGGGGTCGCCGGGCGGCTAGCCATCCTCGCCCCACAGTCCGGTCGGCCAGATCGTCAGGATCAGCAGCATCAGGCCGAGGTTGACGAGCGGCTCGTAGCCCGAGCCGATCGCCGAGCCGACGACGCTCTGCACGACGCCGACGAGCAGCCCGCCGAGGATCGCCCCGCCGATGCTGCCGAAGCCGCCGATCACCACCGCGGTGAAGGCGAGGAAGGTGAGCGAGATGCCGACGCTCGGCAGCAGCACGAGCTTCGGCAGGATCAGGATCCCGCCGAGCGCGGTGATGCCGGCGCCGAGGATCCAGGCGACGCGGCCGAAGCGGTTCGGCTGGATCCCGACGAGCGACGCGCCGGCCGGGTTGTCGACCGAGGCGCGCATCAGCAGGCCGAACTCGGTGCGGTACATCATCAGCAGCAGCCCGCCGACGCAGCCGGTCGTGACGCCCATGATCCAGAGGTCCATCGCGGACCAGTTGAGGCCGCCGACGAGCGCGCTGGTCGACGCGTAGGCCGGGAAGCTGCGCGCGTCGGCGCCGAAGATGTGCGCTATCGCGCCGTCGAGGATCAGCGACAGCGCGAGGATCGCCATGATCCGCATCAGCAGCGACGCGCGCCGCAGCGGCTCGACGACGCCGACTTGGATCGCGAGACCCAGGACGGCGCCGCCGAGCGCGACCGCGACGGCCGCCATCCAGAACGGAAGCCCGGCGTCGACGAAGACGATCCAGCCGAGGTAGCCGCCGAAGACCATGATCTGGCCGTTGGCGAAGTTGACCACTCTCGTGCCGCGGTAGATCAGCGTGAAGCCGAGCGCGACGAGCGCGATCACGAAGCCCTGGACGATCCCGCTGCCGAGGCTCGCGAGGCTCATCGACTCAGCCTCTCGCCGGCCACTTGTTGTCGTTTACGTCGTTGCCGAAGAACGACGCTCTGCCGTCTCTGTAGCCCTGCAGATAGACCGTCTGGACCCCGAGGTGCTGATCGGGCGTGAATCTGACGGCGCCGGGCAGCAGCGGGTTGGTGTAGCCGGCGGTCGTCTCGAGCGCGTCGGAGACGCCCTGCGGCGAGTAGTCCTTCGCGTTTCTGAGCGCGTTGGCGAACGCGAGCGCCGCGACGTAGCCCTGCGCCGCCCAGACGATCGGTCTCTCGTTGAATCTCGCCTCGTACGCTCTGATGAAGTCGGTTCCGCAGCCGCCGACGCCGAGCGGGCAGGCGAGCGGGCTGACCGCGTAGTACTCGATCGGGGCGGAGGAGGTCAGCAGTCTGTCGGCCGGATCCGACAGGCCGCCGCCGACCGCGACGACGGGGATTCTGACCCCCTGCTGGGCCATCGCCTTGATGATCGCGACCGACGGCGGGATCGCGACGCCGATCGCGATCGCGTCGACGCCGGCCTTCTGCATCGCCAGCACCTGGTTGGTCGCGTCGGTCGCGTCGGCGGCGATGCCGGCGGTCGCCGCGAGCGTCATCCCGTCTCTCTCCAGCTGCGGCTCGAGATCGGTCTCGGTCTCGTCGCCGTAGCCGTCGGTCTGCTTGATCAGGCCGACCTTTCTGGCGCCCATCGACTGCATCAGCGCGGCCATGTTGTCGGTCTGGACCGCGGTCGTCGGATCGACGGCGAAGATGTTTCTGCGCGTCGGCGTCGTCAGTCTCGGCGCGACCGAGGCGGGCGAGTAGAAGAGCGCGTCGGTCGACTCGGCGACGTCGGCGACCGCCAGCGCGGGCGGGTCGTAGACGCCGCCGAACAGCAGTCTGACGCCGTCGCGCGTGACCGCTCTGCGCGCCGCCTGCGTGGCGGTGGCGGGGTCGGTCGCGGTGTCGAGCATCGACATCTCGAGCTTGTGGCCGTTGATGCCGCCGGCCGCGTTGACCTCGTCGAAGGCGAGTCTGGTCGCGTCGACGTAGACCGCGCCGAAGCCGGCGTTGGTGCCCGTGACGTCGAAGATGCCGGCGACCTTGATCGGGTCGCTTCCGCCAGTCCCGCCGCTGCTGCTGGTCGAGCCGGAGCCGCTCGATTCGGAGTCGCTGCTGGACCCGCATGCCTGCACGACACACGCGATGCACGCGATGGCGAGAACGGCGCCGAAACGCGGCAGCCGTGATCGCCGGCGGGGGACAGCCGGAACGGTCGACATCGATCTCTCCTCCTCTCGGACACCAGCCGGACGGCGGTGGCCTGGAAACTGGAGACGACGCTAATGATAACTGACTCGACTGTCAAGTATGGGATGTGGAAGGGCTGCAAAGAGCCTCGTTAACAGGCGACGGGCCGGTCTCCCGGCCCGTCGTCCCATCTCTGTGCGCGACCCGTTTCAGGCCGCGACCTGCATCAGGCCGTGCCCTTCAGCGCGGCCCACGTGAGGCGGGCGTTGCCGCCGTAGCCGCCGTTCGGCGGGCAGACGAAGCGGACCGCGATCGAGGAGCCGGGTCTGCGCAGCTTGTCGAGCCCGCGCTTGCCGAGTCTGATCGTGTAGCGCGAGCTGTTGCCCGAGCGGACCGTGCGCGCACCAGCGCGAGCGATCACCTGGCCGCTGGTCGCGGTCATCGTCGGCACGACGCAGTCGGTCGGGCCGTAGCAGGCGATCTGCACGCTGACGCCGCCGGTGCGCGAGACGAACGCGCTGGTCGAGAGGATCACCAGGCGCGCCGGCCCGCCGACCGCCGCCGTCTGCGCCGTCACCGCCTGGCCGTCGACCGTCGCGGTGACCGCGCACTGGATCGACTGGCCGGCGTCGGTTCTGCTGAGCGTGTAGCTCGACGTCGTCTGGCCGGCGACCGCTCTGCCGTTGCGCAGCCACGCGTACGCGAAGGTCGGCGTGCCCGACCAGGTGCCGAGGTTGCACGTCAGTCTGCTGCCGATCGCGGAGCTGCCCGTGACCGTCGGGACGGCCGCGTTCGACGGGCCGGTCGTGACCGGGATCGTCAGCGCCGGCGTTCTCGACACGGTCGTTCCGGCGGCGTTGGTCGCCGTCACCTGGCAGGCGAGCTGCTGGCCGGCGTCGGCGGTCGCGAGCGTGTACGTCGCGCTCGTCGCGCCGGCGATCGGCAGGCCGTTGCGCAGCCACGCGACGGTCAGTGCCGGGGAACCGGTCCAGGTGCCCAGCTCGCAGGTCAGCGCTCTGCCGACCTGCGCGACGCCGGAGAGCGTCGGCTGCGTGCGGATCTCGGGGGAGGCGAGCGGCTCGTAGCTGACCACCGCGATGCCGTTGTTGCGCTGCGTCGCGAGCGCGGTCGCGACATTGCTCGCGCTCGCCGTGACGAAGTTCTGGCCGCCGGCACCACCGCCGCCGCCCGCGCCCTCTGTCGTCGCGTCGGTCGAGCCGCCCGCGCCGCCGCCACCGCCGCCGACGAAGCCGCCTCCGCCGCCGCCGCCGTTGCCGCCGGCGCTCGCGACAGCCTGAGCGCCGCCCGCGCCACCCGCGCTCGTCGTCGTGGTGAGGCCAGCGACGCCGGGGACCGTGCCTCTGCCGGCCGCACCGCCGACGCCACTCTGCAGACCGCCGCCGCCGGGCGTGGAGACGCCCGACAGCAGACCGGCCAGACCGGGGTTCTCGGCCGCACCGCCGTCGCCGCCGGTCCCGGGCGTGATGCCGTCGCCGGTGCCGCCGCCCCCGCCGCCGCCGGCGGCGACGAGCAGGCTCGCGCCGCTGCTGCTGAGAATCGTGGTCGCGCCGCCGCCGGAGCCGGCGTCCGGCGCGAGGCCGTTGTCGCCGGCGAGGCCGCCGCCGTTGTAGCCGGCGATGCCGGCCGACGTGCCCTGGCCGCCGACCTCGATCGTGAGTCTCTCGGTCGGGGTGACCGGGATCGTCGCGTGGACCTCCGCGCCGACACCGCCCTGGCCGCCGGCCTCGGCGCCGCCGCCAGCGGCGCCCTGCAGGGTGAAGGTCGCCTCGGTGACCCCGGCAGGCACGGTCCAGTACTGCGTGCTGCCCGAGTACGCGAATGGAACCTGGACGGGTGCGGCGACGGCGGGCGCTGCGAACGCCGCGCTACCGGCGACGAGCGCCGCGAGTGCGGCTGCGGAATGACGGATACGCATGGAACTCCCCATGGACTTGGCAGTAGTGGTCACCGTTCGCCTTCGACGGACGGACGCGACTCCCTACCGATGGATGTGCCCATGCAAACCCGGGCGACGGGCAGAAGACTCGCTTGTTGCGCCAACCTTCGGCCCGGGAGCGAGCGTGCGGGTTTCAGGACGCGAGTTCGTCGACCCCGAACGAGAGCGTCCGGATCACCGGCTCGCCCGCCTGGTCGGAGGCGTCGAGGTCGACCTCGGCGACGATCGCGAAGTCGCGGTTGTCGTCGGGGTCGTCGACGATCTGGCGGACGCTCCAGCGGCGGGCGCCGTCGCCGGCGGGCGCGCTGCGGTCGATCAGCAGCAGCTCCGGTGAGCGCGCGAGCTGGCCGGAGCCCATCGACTCGTACTCGTCCCAGTAGGCGCCGAGCGCGTCCTCCCAGGCGGGGGCGCGCATCGCGATTCTGCCGGGCGGATCCGTCAGCGCGGCCGCGGCGGCGTCGAGCTGGGCCAGCTCGTCGACGCGGTCCTGCGCGGCGAGCTTGACCTTCTGGAACATCGCGTTGCGGACCATCGTCGTGAACGTGCGCACGTTGGCGGTGATCGGTCGGGCCGGCGGCGGCGGCGCGCCGGCGGCGAGCGCCTCCGACGCGCGCGTGACCGACTCCGGATCGGTCAGCGCCTCCCACTCGTCCAGCAGGCTCGAGTCGGTCTGGCGGATCGTCTCGCCGAGCCATTCGATGATGTCCGACAGCTCGTCGGTGCGGACCTGCTCGGGCACCGTCTGGCGCAGCGCGCGATAGGCGCTGGAGAGGTAGCGCAGCACCACGCCCTCGGAGCGCGCGAGGCCGTAGTGCGAGACGAACTCGGTGAACGTCCGCCCCCACTCGTGCATGTCGCGCACGACCGACTTCGGCGACAGGTCCGACTCGCGCACCCACGGATGCGTCTCGCGGAAGGTGCTGAGCGCCTCGCGCAGCGGCTCGTCGAGCGGCTTGGGGTAGGTGACCTGCTCGAGCAGCTCCATCCGCTCCTCGTACTCGATCCCCTGCTCCTTCATCTCGGCGACCGCCTCGCCGCGCTCCTTGTGCGCCTGCGCCATCAGCACCGGGAAGGGGTCGTCGAGGATCGCCTCCACAACCGAGAGGACGTCGAGCGCGTACGTCTCAGCCTCGGGGTTGAGCAGCTCGAACGCGACCAGCGCGAACGACGCGAGCGGCTGGTTGAGCGCGAAGTCGTCCTGCAGGTCGACGGCCAGCCGCAGCGTGCGCCCGTGCTGGTCGGGCTGCGGCAGCCACTCCAGCACGCCCGCGTCGACCAGCTCGTCGCCGAGCGCCCGCGCCTGCTCGGAGAGGCGGCGGCGACCACGCTCGTCCTCGTGGTTGTCCTCCATCAGCGCCTGCATCGTCACGACCGGATCGGCCGGCTGGTTGACGACGTTGAGGATCATCGCGTGGTCGACGCGCATGCGCGAGACGAGCGCCTCGGGAGTGGCGGACTTGAGCCGCTCGAACGTCTCCTCGGTCCAGCTGACCGCGCCGTCCGCCGGCTTTCTGACCTGGACTCTGCGGCGCTTCTTGGGGTCGTCGCCGGCCTTCGCGAGCGCGCGCGTGCGCTCGATCACGTGCTCCGGCGCCTGCACGACGACGTAGCCGGAGGTGTCGAACCCGGCGCGCCCGGCGCGGCCCGCGATCTGGTGGAACTCGCGCGCCTTCAGCAGCCGGTGCTTGGAGCCGTCGTACTTCGCCAGCGCGGTGAAGACGACGGTGCGGATCGGCACGTTGATGCCGACGCCGAGCGTGTCGGTGCCGCAGATCACCTTCAGCAGCCCGGTCTGCGCGAGCTGCTCGACGAGGCGCCGGTAGCGCGGCAGCATGCCGGCGTGGTGCACGCCGACGCCGCCGCGCACCAGCTTCGACAGCGTTCTGCCGAAGCCGGCCGTGAAGCGGAACGCGCCGATCGCGTCGGCGATCGCCTCGCGCTCCTCGCGCGTGCAGAGCTTCGCCGACAGCAGCGACTGCGCCCGCTCCATCGCCGAGGCCTGCGTGAAGTGCACGACGTAGATCGGCGCGCGGTCGACCGCGACCAGCTCCTCCAGCAGCTCGTGCAGCGGCTCGACCGACCACGCGTAGGTGAGCGGGACGGGCCGCTCGGCGTCGTCGATCAGGACCGTCTCGCGGCCGGTGCGGCGCGTCAGGTCGGTCGCGATCGCGCTGACGTCGCCGAGCGTCGCGGACATCAGCAGGAACTGCGCCTGCGGCAGGCACAGCAGCGGCACCTGCCACGCCCACCCGCGCTGCCCGTCGGCGTAGTAGTGGAACTCGTCCATCACGACCTGGCCGACGTCCGCGCCGGCGCCCTCGCGCAGCGCGATGTTGGCGAGCACCTCCGCGGTGCAGCAGATCACCGGGGCGTCGGCGTTGACGGTCGCGTCGCCGGTCAGCATCCCGACGTTCTCGGCGCCGAAGACGGTGCAGAGGGCGAAGAACTTCTCGGAGACGAGCGCCTTGATCGGCGCCGTGTAGAACGTCACGCGGTTGTCGGCCAGCGCCGCGAAGTGCGCCGCGATCGCGACCATCGACTTGCCTGAGCCGGTCGGCGTGGCGAGCACGACGTTGTTGCCGCTGAACAGCTCGATCGCCGCCTCGTCCTGATGCGGATAGAGGTTCAGGCCCTCGTTCGCGGTCCACGTCGTGAACGCGTCGTAGAGCGAATCGGCGTCCGGCTGCTTGGGGAGAGCGTCGACCAGGGTCATGCGTCGCTCGATCACGCTACCGGTCTTTGTCGCCGGCGCGCTCCCCACCGCTGGGTCGACCCCGACGCGGCCGGCGTCAGGGCCGCGAGCAGGGGCCGCTGATCTAGCGCCCTCTTCTTCCGCTTCCCGCTCTCGCCGCCCGCACCGTCACGCTGAAGCGCTTCGTCGTGACGTTGCGGGCCGCGTCGCGCGCGGTCACGACCGCAACGGCTCTGATGCTTCTGCGCTGTCTCAGCAGTCTTCTCGCGGCTCTCTTCAGCGTGATCGTGACGGTCAGCGGTCTGCCCGCTCTGGCGCGGAACGATCTGCTGCCGAGCGCGACCGTTCTCGCCGCCGCGGCCGACGCCGCCGCTCTTCTGCCTCTCGGCGCGGCGCCGGCCTGCTGCAACGCGACGGTGCCGCTGGCGGCGGTCGAGAAGGGACCGAGTCTGAAGCCGACGACGCCTGCTCTGCTGGCGACCAGGGTCGCCCCGGCTCTGGGGCCTCTGAAGGCCGGGCCGCCTCTGCCGCCGCCCGCGCCTCTGCCAGCAGGACCCGCGCCTCTGCCGCCGTCACCGCCGCCGGGCGATCTCGGACCCGGTCCGGGGATCGGCGGGATCCCCGGGACCGCGTAGAAGTCGACGACGCGGTTCTGTCTCAGGCCGAGGCCGCAGGTGAAGACCGCGATCAGCGTGCAGCCGGCGCCCGCGTCCGGTGCGTAGGCGCCCAGGGGCGGCAGCGAGACCTGGTAGTCGCCGCGCAGCAGCGTCGTCTCGTAGCGGCCGTCGGCGCCGCTGACCACGGTCGGTGCGACGTCCTGGCCCGCCGCGTTGACGATCCGCAGTTGCGCTCCCGCGACCGGCGCGCCGTCGGTGCCCCAGATCGTGCCGGAGAGTCTGTGCGCGATCGACGCCGGCGACAGCATGAAGCCGACCTCCTTGCTGCCGTGCTTGCCGACGCCGACGATCACGCCGTCGTCGTTGACGTCGAGCGCGTTGGCGTAGGACCAGCCCGTCGGGCCCAGCTCGAGCAGTGGGGTCGGCGGGGCGTCCGGGCGCCACAGCCATGCGTTGCCGACCTGTCTGTACTCGGCCTGCCAGTCCTCCGTCCCCGCGCGCCCGACGACCCAGTCGAGGTTGTTGATCGCGTTCGCGCGCGATCTCGGCTGCGCCGCGCCGACGTCGACGTAGCCGGCGCCGTTCCAGATCCGTGCGGAGAACGGGTTCGAGTTCGGGTCGGCGGTCGTGCGGCCGGCCATGTGGCCGAGGTCGTTGAAGCCCTGGTTGCCCGCGACGAGGTCGTAGGTCGCGCTCGCGACGCCGCCGCTCGACAGCCGCGGCCGGCCGCTCATGTTCGCGCCGCCGACCATGATCAGCCCGTTCTCGTTGATCTGGACGGCGTCGCCGCCGATGATCTGCGCCATTCTGTCGGTTATCACGTCGGGCATCGGCAGCCGCGACCAGCCGCCGCCGCTGGTCAGCGCCGGGAAGCGGTTGTCGTAGTCGTCGTCCCACGGCGCCGGGATCGTGCCGGTGTCGCCGGCCGAGCCGGCGATCTGTCCTCTCTCGTTGATCCCGAACGCGTACGAGCCGTATCTGCCGCTGATGTTGTGAGCCGTCAGCGACAGCGCGCTTCTGTCTCTCGTCGCCGTCCAGACGGCGCCGTTGTCGCCGGCGTTGCCGACGATCACGCCCGCGTCGTTGACGTCATAGGCCTCGCTGCGCGTCGCGCCGCCGGTCGCCAGCTCGATCATCGTGCCGTCTTCCCAGCGGAAGGCGGTCATGTCCGCGCGGCCGGGGAAGTACGCCTTGCCGACGACGACGCCGTGCGCGTTGACGGCGTTCGGCTGGATCCATCTGGTGCCGGCCGGGCCGCTGATCTCGGCGACGGTCCAGTCGCCGGCGAGTGCGGCGGGAGCGGCGGCGAACGAGAGGGCGACGGCGGCAGCGGCGACGAGCGCGGCGATCGCGCGCAGGAGCGAGGAGGTCATGGGCGGCCGACGCTAGACCGCCGACGCGCCCGCTCAAACTCGGCCCCCTCCCAGGATTAGGCGCCGGCGGTCGATGCGCTGACCGCCCGCTCCGTCAGCAGCGCGCGATCGACCTTGCCGCTGCCCGTGCGCGGCAGGTCGTCGACGATCACCGCGTGCTTGGGGACCTTGAAGTTCGCCAGCCGCGCGCGGCAGCCGCTCAGCACGTCCGCCGGCTCGACGACCGTGCCGGGGATCGGGCGCAGGAAGGCGAAGCCGACCTCGGCCCAGCGCTCATGCGGAACCGGGACGACCACCGCGTCGGCCAGGCCGGGATGGCTGCGCAGCGCCTCCTCGACCTCCTCGATCGCGATGTTCTCTCCGCCGGACTTGATCATCAGCTTCGCCCGCCCGCGGTAGTCGAGGAAGCCGCCGGGTCGCAGACAGCCGAGGTCGCCGGTGCGCAGGAAGCCGTCGTCGCCGAAGACCGCGGCGGTCGCGGCCGGATCGTCGAGGTAGCCGATCATCACCGACGCGCCGCCGCGCACGTGGATCTCGCCGACCTCGCCGTCCTCGACCTCCTCGCCGGTCGCGAGGGAGCGGATCGAGACCTCGATCCCCTCCTGCGGGCGGCCGATGTGCGCGAGCCGCTCCTCCAGCGAGGAGCGCAGGTCGCCGACGCAGACGTTCGGCGAGCACTCCGTCAGGCCGTAGACGTTGGAGACCTCCGCGCCGAGCGCCGCGTGCGCGCGCTCGAACAGCGCGCGGTCCGCGGCCGTCGAGACCAGCCGCAGGCTCGGCAGCGGCGGCGCGCCGCCCTCCGCCGCCGCGACGAGGTCGCGCACCGCCGCGTCGATCAGCGGGGCGATCGTGATGCCGTGCTCTTCGATCCGCCGCATCCCGTCCTCCAGCCGCCAGCGCGACATCAGCACGACGCAAGCGCCGTGCGCCGCGCCCGCCATGAACGAGAAGACGGAGCCGCCGCAGTGGAACAGCGGGTTGGAGACGAGCACGCGGTCGGCGGGACCGAGCTGCCACGCGCGCCCGAGCCCCCAGCCGTTCTCGACCAGCCCACGGTTGCGCAGCATCGCGCCCTTCGGGAACGAGGTCGAGCCGGACGTGAACTGGATCAGGCCGACGGCGTCGCCGTCCTCCTCGCAGTCGGTCAGCAGCGTCTCGGCGCGCAGCGCGTCGAAGCGCAGCTCGTGCGCCGCGGTCGGCGTCCCGCCGACGACCGCGCGGCCCGCCAGCGGCAGCCCGCCACGCTCGAACGCGTCGAGCGCGGCGCCGTCGAGCAGCCCGTCGCCGGGCCGCCACACGAGCCGGCTGACGCGCCCGCGCCGCAGCACGTCCTCGGCCTCCGCGAGCGAGAAGCGCGTGTTGAGCGGGACGACGACCGCGCCCAGCCGCGCGAGCGCGAACCACAGCTCCAGCCACTCGCGGCAGTTGTCCATCCAGATCGCGACATGGTCGCCGCGCCGCACGCCCCACGCGCGCAGACCGCCGGCGAGGCGCATCGACGCCTCTGCCAGCTCGACGACGGTGACCGCGCCGGCATCGTCGCGGATCTGCATCTGCGGCACACGCGCGGCCAGCGCGTCGAGCAGCTCGGTCAGGCCGGCCGGCAGCTCGGCGCGGGTCTCGAAGAGGCTCATCGCACGTCCTCCCTCGTCGCTCCGTGCGCCCCGCCGCCGGCCGCCACGGCCCCAGGCGCCTCTGCCGCGGACGCACCGGCCGCAGGCGCGCGCCGCACCTCCGCGAACCACCGCTCGACGACCTCCAGCCGCGTCCCGACCGGGAACACCGCCGCGATCCCCGCCGCCTCCAGCGCCGGGATCTCGCGCCGCAGGATCGTCCCGCCCATCACGACCGGCACGTCGACCTGCTCGGCCCGCAGCGCGCCGATCACGTCGGCGGCGAGCGCGTGCTGGGTGCCCGACAGCACCGACAACCCGACGACGTCGACGTCCTCCTGCGCCGCGGTCCGCGCGATCCCTTCCGGCGTCTGGCGGCGGCCGAGGTAGACGACGTCGTGGCCGGCGTCGCGCAGCATCCGCGCGATCACCTTGATGCCGCGATCGTGGCCGTCCATGCCGACCTTCGCCAGCAGCACGCGCAGCCCCGTCCCTGCCATCTCAGACCACCGTCCCCGGCTCGGCGTACTCGCCGTAGCGCACGACGCAGCGGTCCATGATCTCGCCGACGGTTGCCCCGGCGCGCAGCGCCAGCCGCATCGGGTCGATCGTGTCGCCGTCGCCGTCGAGCGCCGCGGTCAGCTCGTCCAGCCGCTGCTGAACGAGCGCCGCCGGTCGCGCCGCGCGGTGCGCGGCCAGCGCCGCCCGCTTGCGCGCGCCCATCGTGTTGTCGTGCTCGTGCAGGTCGAAGTCCGGGTCGGCGAGCGGCGGGCTGCCGGGCGTGTTGACGCCGACGACCATCCGCTGGCCGCTCTCCTCCTCGAGCTGGTAGCTGTACGCGGCGTCGGTGATCGCGCGCTGCATCAGCCCGTCCTCGATCGCCGCGATCGCGCCGCCGGCCTCGTCGACCTCGGCGAGCGTCGCGCGCATCTCGGCCAGCAGCCGGTCGGTCGTCGCCTCGACGTAGTAGCTGCCGCCGAGCGGGTCGACGACCTCCGGCAGCTTCGACTCGTAGGCGATCACCTGCTGCGTGTAGAGGCCCAGCAGCGACGAGTACTCCGACGGGATCTCGAACGCCTCGTCCATCCCCGCCACCAGCATCGCCTGGCAGCCGCCGAGCACCGCGC
Organism: Conexibacter sp. CPCC 206217; assembly: GCF_030646165.1. Lineage (GTDB taxonomy): Bacteria > Actinomycetota > Thermoleophilia > Solirubrobacterales > Solirubrobacteraceae > Conexibacter. The sequence goes on from NZ_JAUTDO010000004.1 coordinate 132,663, forward strand.
CGAGCGCCCCGAGCGTGTTGCGCACGAGGTTCAGCTCCGGGTACTGCGCGCGCAGGTTGAAGTTGCCGATCGCGGCCGAGAAGCGCAGCCGCTGACCGGACGGCGCCTCGACGCCGTAGCGGTCGCGCACCAGCTCGGCCCACAGCACGCGCGCGGCGCGGAACGCGCACGCCTCCTCCAACAGGTTCGAGTCGGCGAAGAAGAGGAACGAGAAGCGCGCGGTCGCGACCTCCATGTCGACGTCGCGCTCGCGCAGCGCGTCGAGGCACGCGCAGGCGCAGGCGAACGCGAACGCGAACTCGTGGATCACGGAGCCGCCGGCCTCGTAGACGAGCGTCCCGCGCAGGTTGACCGGATAGTAGGAGGGGGTGTGGCGCAGCGCGTACGCGTACGTGTCGGCCATCAGCCGCATCGCGCCCGCGGGCGGCACGCGCCACAGGCCGCGCGCGACGAACTCGATCAGCGGATCGTTGGAGAGCGTCCCGGTGAGGCGGTCCAGCGGCACGCCCTGCGCGTCGGCGGTCTCCAGCAGCAGCGCGAACATGACGGGCGCCGCGGCGTTGATGTTGAAGGTCGCGGCGGTCTCCCCGAGCGGGATCCCGTCGAACATCGCGATCACGTCGTCGAGCGTGTCGACCGCGACGCCGAGGCGCCCCGCGTCGTCGTTGGCGCGCGGGTCGTCGGAGTCGAGCCCGAGCTGCGTCGGCAGGTCGAACGCGGCGCTGATGCCGTGCTGGCCCTTCGCGATCAGCTGCTTCCAGCGCTCGTTCGTGTCCTCGGGCGTGCCGAAGCCGGCGTACTGCCGCATCCGCCACAGCCGCTCGCGGTACATCTCGGGGTGGATCCCGCGACGGAACGGGAAGCTGCCCGGCCGCTCGGCGGCGGCCGCGGGGTCGACGTCCTCGGCGGTGTAGAAGGCGCGTGTCGCACGCGCGCCGTCGGGATGGATCGTCATCGCGCGCGCTCCGGTCGGGCCAGCCGCGCCGTCGCGGTCACGCCGGCGCTGCCGTCAGGGAGCAGGACGGCGAGGCGGACGTCGCCGTCGCGCACGTCGCCGCGTGCGCCGCGAGCGCCGGACTCGGCGCCGCCGCTCTCCACCGGCTCCCCGCTCACGACGTACTCGACCCCCGGCCGCAGCGGGGCGCGGAAGCGCAGGTCGGCGAGCGAGCCGTGCGTCAGCCAGGCCGCGCCCCACTCGCGCAGCGCCCACTCGCTCAGCCACGCGATCGTCAGGTGGCCGTGCAGGATCGTGCCGCCGTAACGCGTCCCCGCCGCGTAGGCGGGGTCGACGTGCAGCGGATTGAGGTCGCCCGACAGCTCACCCCAGTCGTTCAGCGTCGCCTGGTCGACCTGCTTGGTCAGCGGATTCATCTGCCATCTCCCTCAGGCCAGCGCGCATCGATCGTGACCGCGCCGGCGCGCGCGCCCGCCGCCGTGTGCGCCTCGCAGGCGAGCAGCACGCGGCGTCTGGGATCGTCCGGCTCGTGCTCGGCGACGCGCGCCGACAGCGTCAGCGTCTCGCCGACCGGCACCGCCGCGGTGAACGCGAGCTGCTGGCCGGCCATCACGCCGCCGGGCAGCATCCGGTGGCGCGCGAGGTAGGAGCGGCGCGCCCACACGCCCGCGAGGCCTGGCGGCATCGCGGGTCCGTCGAGTCCGGCCGCGCGGGCGGCGCGGGCGTCGTCGTAGAGCGGGTTGTCGTCGCCGGTCAGCGCGACGTACGCGCGCACCAGCTCCGGCGTGACGGGGAACTGCTGCGCGTCGAACTCGCGTCCGGCGTACAGCGAGGCGTAGGGCAGCGGTGGCAGGCGATCAGCGGCGGGCGTCCGTGAGCTCACGGCTGCGCACCTCCTTCAGGACGTGGGTGATGTCGCGGGCCGCCGCGCTCAGCGCGGCGGCGTCGAGGTCGGTGGCGACGCCGGCGCGGTGCAGCGCCGCGACGACCAGCTCGGTCGGGACGTTGCCGGGCGCGTGCGGGACGAACGGGCAGGCGCCGAGGCCGCTCGTGGAGGCGTCGACGAGCGTCGCGCCGGCGTCGATCGCGGCGAGCACGTCGCCGACCGCGCCGGGGCCGCCGTGCAGGTGGATCCCGAGCGGGATGACGGGCAGCTCGAACGCGAGCCGGCCGACGAGCGCGGCGACCTCGCCGTCCTTGGCGACGCCGATCGTGTCGGCGACGAAGAGGCTCTCGGCGGCCGACTGCGCAAGCTGGGACGCGAGCGCGGAGACCGTCTCGGGCGCGACCGCGCCCTCGAACGGACAGCCGAACGCGCCGCCGATCGTGACCGAGCTGCGCACGCCCGCGGCGTGCGCCTGCGCGACGACGGCCAGCACCTCGGCGAGCGCCGCGTCGCGGTCCATCCCGAAGTTCTCGCGTGAGAGCGTGTCGGTGCTCGCGACGGCGAGCGAGACCTCCTGCGCGCCGGCGGCGAGCGCACGCTCGAGCCCGCGGCGGTTCGGCACGAAGACCGATCGCACGAGCCCGTCGAGGTCGCGCTCGGCGAGCTGCGCGAGCAGCTCCTGCGCGTCGGCGAACTGCGGCAGCTTGCGCGGGTGGACCATCGAGCTGACCTCGATCCAGCGCAGCCCGGCCTGCCACAGGCGCTCGACGATCGCGAGCTTCGTCGCGGTCGGGATCAGCGCGCGCTCGTCCTGGAAGCCGTCGCGCGGCAGCACCTCGCGCACGGACACGGGCCTGGGCACGGCGGCGGCCATCAGACGCCGACCCCCGCGACGACGTCCGCGAGCAGCTCCAACTGGCGCATCAGGACCGGCAGGTTGGGGTTCGGCAGGTCGATCGCGAGGCGTTCGAGACCGAGCGAGGCATAGCCGCCCAGCAGCTCCTCCAGCTCGCCGCGCTCGAGCGCGCGGCGGCGCCCCTGCGGGCCGCCGGCGGCGGCCGGGTCGACGATCCGCGTCACCATCGAGAGGCTGACGGGCACCGGCTCGCGCCCGACGGAGGCGGCGTACTCCTCCATGTAGGCGATCCCGCGGCCGAGGTGCTCGGGCGCCACGTGCGCCGGCAGCCAACCGTCGCCGCGGTCGACGGCGCGGCGGATCGCGGCTCTGGAGCCGCCGCCGATCAGGAACGGCGGCATCGGCCGCTGCACCGGCTCGATCAGCGGCAGCACCGACGGCAGCTTCACGGTCGGCCCGTCGAAGCTCGTCTCTCTGCCGCGCAGCAGTGCGCGCATCACGTCGATGTACTCGTCGGTCCGTCTGCCGCGCTCGCGGTAGGGGATCCCGAGCGCGTCGAACTCGGCCGCGACGTGGCCGGCGCCGATCCCGAAGACCATCCGCCCGCCCGACAGCACGTCGAGCGTGCCGAGCATCTTCGCCTGCGCGACCGGATCGCGGTACGGCAGCACGACGATCCCGCTGGCCAGCTCGACGCGCTCGGTGATCCCGGCGAGGAAGCCCCACAGCGCGTAGGGATCGAGCCACCAGTTCTCCTCGCCGTAGTACTCGACGGCGCTGAACGCCTCGTTGCCGTAGTCGTCCGGGTTCAGCCACGACGCCTGCAGCTCGACCGGCGAGCTGTCGCCGGTCGGCGCGACGAGATGGTCCTGCACCCACAGCGAGCCGAAGCCGAGCTGCTCCGCCGCGGTCGCGATCTGCCGCACCGCCTCGCCGCCGATCCAACGGCGATAGCAGGGAATCCACACACCGACTCTCACGCAAGCTCCTCCTCGGCACTGCTTTGCACGACGTCCTGCGGCCGCGGGTCAGCGGCGTCCTGCTGCTCGCTCGCGAACGACTGCGAGCCCAAGATCTCCAGTTGCTGAGCGGTGCGCTCGCGGGCCGCCTCGGTGCGGAAGCGCGCCTGCCAGGAGCGGCGGGCGGCGTCGGTCACCTGCGGGCGCGCGGCGGCGATCGCGCACCAGCGCTCGACGGCGGCGTCGAGCCGGCCGCCGTCGACCGCCTCCGTCGCGAGGCTCATCGCGACCGCGTCGGCCGCCGTCACGCGCGCGCCCGTCAGCCCCATCTCCAGGCTGCGCCGCGCCCCCGCGAACGGCTCCACGTACGGCAGCACACCGGACGGGAACAGCCCGATCTGCAGCTCCGGCAGCGCCAGCCAGGCATCGTGCGCCATCACCGCGACCGGGCAGATCGCCGCGACCGCGACGCCCGCGCCGAGCGCCGGCCCGTCGAGCGCGGCGATCCAGAACAGCGGCCGCTCCAGCAGCAGCGCGAAGAAGCGATCCGCGGCGGGACGGTCGCGCTCGGCGATCGCCTCGCCGAGGTCGTTGCCGGCGCAGAAGATCGGCGGATCGGCGCGCAGCAGCGCGACGCTGACGCCCGCGTCCTCGAACGCGTCGACCGCCCGCTCCGCCTCGTCGACGAGCGCGTGGCTGAGCGCGTTGCGCTTCGCCGGCCGCGTCAGCCGCAGCTCGCCGATGCCGTCGGGGCGCACGCGGCTGGTGACGAGCGGGGTCATGCCACGCTCCGTTCGCACGCGACCGTGGCGAGCGTCGCCCGCGTGGGTGTCGCGCCCGTCCGCGAGTCCGTCGTGCGCGTCATGCGTAGCGCTCCTTCAGCGTGCGCTTGTCGAGCTTGCCGTTGGGCAGCAGCGGCAGCTGCTCCTCGACGAGCAGGTGCTTCGGCGTCTTGAAGCTGGCGATCCTGCCGTGGCAGAACGTCTCGACGTCGGCGAGCTTCAGGTCTGCCCCCGGAACCGGCTGCACGACCGCCGCCGGGACCTCGCCGAGCCGCTCGTCCGGCACGCCGATGACGGCGACCTCGGCGATCAGCGGATGACCGCGCAGGAACTCCTCGACCTCCGCGGCGGAGACGTTCTCGCCGCCCGGCTTGATCATGTCCTTCACGCGGCCGGCGAACACGAGCCGCCCGTCCGCGCCGCGCCGCGCGAGGTCGCCGGTGCGCAGCCAGCCGTCTGGCGTGAAGGCGGCAGCGGTCGCGTTCGGATCGCCGCGGTACCCGCGCAGGAGCTGGCGCCCGCGGACCTCGATCTCGCCCTCACCCGCCAGCCGGATCTGCGCCCCCGGTGCCGGCCAGCCGATGCCGCTCGCGCGCTGCGCGACCGGTTCCTGAAGCGAACCGGCGGCGACGAGGCCGAACTCGCTCATGCCGTAGACGGGGACGATTCCCTCGACGCCCATCTCGCTCGCGATCCGCTCGATCACCGTCGGCGGCGCGGCCGCCCAGCCCTTGCGCAGCCGCAGTTCGCCGAGCAGCCCGGCGGCCCTCGCGGCGTCGATCTGCATCGTGAACATCGCCGCGTGGCCCTGCTGCGCGGTGCAGCCGGCGGCGATCATCTGGCGGACGCTGCCGAGCGCGTCGTAGCGGCGCGGGATCACCATCCGCGCCCCGCTCACATACGCCCCCGGACCCGTGCAGATCGACCCGCCGACGTGGTAGAACGGCAGCGCGCTGTAGATGACGTCCTCGGCCGTGTAGCCCGCCGCCGAGACGACCTGGAAGGCCGTCGCAAGCAGCGCGTCGTGCGTCAGCTCGACCCCCTTCGGAGCGGCCGTCGAGCCGGACGTGTACTGGATCAGCGCGAGGTCGGAGGGAGCGACCGACGGCCGCGAGGGGATGCCGCCGACGGCGCGTGCCGCGCGGCCGCGCGCGAGCAGATCGGCCGCGAGGACCGTCCCGGCGGGGGCGGTGCCGACCGCGTCACGCTCAGCCGCCGCGTCGTCGTCCGCGATCACGTGGATCGCGGGCGTGTCGAGCTGCCCCAGCGCCTCCGCCGCCAGCGACGCGAACGGCGACCGCTCCGTGTCGGCCTCGCTGATCAGCAGCCGCGGGCGGCAGTTGCGCAGGACCTGCGCCAGCTCGTGGCTGCGGTAGCGGGTGTTGATGCCGGCCATCACGGCGCCGGCCTCGGCGATCGCGAGCTGCACGACCGGCCACAGCGGGTCCGATCCGAGCGCGACGGCGACCACGTCGCCGGGCAGCACGCCGGCCGCGACGAGCGCGTCTGCCCACTCCGCCGCCGCGGCGCGCGCGCCGCCGAGCGTCAGCTCGACGCCGGCGTCCGGGTAGCTCCACGCGACCGACTGCTCGCCGTGGAGCGCGATCGCACGCTCCAACGCGGCGGGGATCGTCAGTCGCGGCCACGCCTCTTCCCGCCAGGGCAGGGGCGTGCCGCCGTCCACGGCGACCGGGACGGGCTCATGCACGGACACGCACTCTCTCCTCTCCCACCGCGCGCTCCAGCTCCTCGCGGAACGCGGGCGCGGCGATCTCGATCAGGGCTGCGGCGCGCTGCGCGAGCGTGCGGCCGCGCAGGTCCGCGACGCCGTGCTCGGTGACGATCACCTGGACGGCGTGGCGCGGGGCGGTCACCGGCGTGCCGGTCAACAGCGCGGGCACGATCGCGGAGACCGTCCCGCCGCGCGCGGTCGAGCGCAGCGCGACGATCGACAGGCCGCCGTCGGACAGCGTCGCGGCGTCGAGGAAGTCGAACGAGCCGCCCGGCCCGCTGACCTGCCGCCCGCCCGCGAACTCGGCGTTGACCTGCCCGTGCAGGTCGACCTCGACGGCTCCGTTGACCGACACGAAGCGGGGGATCGCCGCCAGCCGCGGGACCGACAGGATCTCCGCGATCGGGTACTGCTCGATCGTCGGCTGCTCGTGCGCGTAGCGGTACAGCAGCTCGGAGCCCAGCAGCTCGCCGCCGACGAACGCGCCGGGCCGGTCGAGCGTGCGCAGCAGCGGCACCATCGCGTCGATCCCCATCCCGAACAGGCGCAGACCCGGCGGCGGCTCCTGCGCCCAGTGCGTCACGAGCGCCTCCGGCACCCCGCCGAGGCCGATCTGCACGGTCGCGTCGTCGGGCACCAGCTCGCGCAGGTGCGCCGCTATCGCCGCTTCGGCGTCGGACGGCTGCCGCGCCACGTGCGTCGGCAGCGGATGCTCGGCGTCGACCAGCGCCGCGAAACGCTCGACCGGCACGCGCGTGCGACCGCGCGTGACCGGCATCTCCGGATTGACCTCGGCGATCACCGTCGGCACGTGGTCGAGCGCGCCGAGCGCGTAGCTGACGGAGGCGCCGAAGCTGACGTGGCCGTCGCGGTCCGGGGGCGAGACGACGGTGAGGAAGACGTCGGGCGCGAGCCGCTCGATCGCGCGCGGGACGGCGCCGCCGCGCACGAGGTGGAAGCCGACGTCGCCGCGGGCGACGTCGTCGCGGATCGGAGGGGTGACGTGCCAGGTGTCATAGCTCGCGTGGCCGCTGCGGACCGCGTCGATGAAGTCGTACCCGCCCAGCTGCATCCCACCGCACAGGCGAATCCCCGCGAGCCGATCCCGCTGCTGCGCAAGCGCCCGCTGCAAGGTGGTCGCGGCGCCCGCGGCGGTGCCGAGCAGGACGCGCCGGCCCGGCTCGACGTGGCGTTCGAGCGCTGCGGCGGCGGTCGTGGTGGCGACGCTCATCGCGCGCCCTCCTGGTCCCGCTGGGCGGCGGAGCGAGCCGCTCCCGCATCCCGCTCCGCCGCCCAAGCCACGATCTCGTCCAACCGCGACCCGACCGGGAACACCGCGCCGCAGCCGAGCGCCAACAAGCGCTCGACGTCGCGGTCCGGGATCGTCCCGCCGACGATCACGTCGCAACTCGCGTCCTGCGCCCGCAGCCGCTCGATCACCTCCGCCGTCAGGCCGAGATGGCCGCCCGCGAGGATGCTCAGGCCGACGACGTCGACATCCTCCTCCAGCGCCGCGCGCGCGATCGCGTCGGGGGACCAGAAGCGGCCGGTCAGGACGACCTCGTGACCGGCGTCGCGCAGCGCGCGACCGAGCACGTGGACGCCGCGGTCGTGACCGTCGAGGCCCGGCTTCGCCAACAGGATCCGCACGCTCACGCCCGCCCGAGCGCGCTGGCGGCCGGCGTCAGCGCCCGCGACAGCGCCGCCGAGATCTCCCCGACGGTCGCGTAGCTCTCGACCGCCGCGACGATCGCGTCCATCGCCGACGCGCCGGGATCGGACGCGACCGCTTCGAGCCGCTCCAGCGCATCGGCGACCAACGCGTCGTCGCGCTCCGCCCGCAGCGCCGCCAGCGCCGCGACGCGCCGCTCGCCGACGCCGTCGTCGGGCTCCCACAGCTTCAGCTGCGCCGCCGGCTGCTTGCTGCGGTGGACGTTGACGCCGACGACCGGCCGCTCACCGCGCTCGATCTCCTGCGCGACCGCGTAGGAGCGGTCGCGCATCATGCCCTGGATCCGCTCGTCGGAGAGCGCCGCGTCGATCCCGCCCCAGTCCGCGATCTGCCGCCGCATCGCGCCGGCCTCCTGCTCGATCCGGTCGGTCATCGACTCGACGAACCACGAGCCGCCGAGCGGGTCGACGGTCGCGCGCACGTCGCTCTCCAGCGAGACGATCTGCTGCACCCGCAGCGCCAGCTCCTGCGCGCGCTCGCTCGGGATCTCGTACGCCTCGTCGATCGCGGTGCCGACCATCGTCTGCACCCCGCCGAGCGAGCAGGCGAGCACGCCGAGCGCGCTGCGCACGAGGTTCAGCTCCGGGTCCTCGCGCACGAAGTGGCTGCCGTTGCAGGCGACCGCGGTCATCCGCAGCCGCAGCGCGCGCGGGTCGCTGACGCCGTACTCGTCGCGCAGCATCCGCGCCCACATCCGCCGCGCGGCGCGCAGCTTGGCGGCGTCCTCGAACAGCCGCGGGCTGGTGCCGAAGAACAGCGACATGCGGGCGGCGCTCTCGGCTGCCGGGATCCCGCGCTCCAGCAGCAGGTCGATGTAGCGGGCCGAGATCGCGAGCGCGATCCCCAGCTCCTGCGCGGGGCTGGCGGCGATCTCGTGCAGCAGCGCGGCGCGCACGTTGAAGGCCCAGAAGCCCGGCATCCGCTCGATCAGGAACGCGGCGGCGTCGGTCTGCAGGCGCAGCGAGCCGGGCAGGTCCCAGATCGTCAGGCCGCGGCAGGCGATCTCGTTGAGCATGTCGTTGGAGAGCGTCCCGCGCAGCTGGTCGAGCGGGATCCCGCGCTGTCTCGCGACGGCCGCCAGCATCGCGACGACGACCGGCGCGAGCGCGTTCATGTTCATCGTGATCGGGACGCGCTCGAGCGGGATCCCGTCGAGCAGCGTCTCGAAGTCACGCAGCGAGTCGATCGCGGTGCCGACGCGGCCGACCTCGTGGCGCGCCTGCGGCGCGTCGGAGTCGAGGCCCAGCTGCGTCGGCAGGTCGAACGCGATCGAGACGCGGCCGTTGCCCTCCGCCAGCAGGAATCTGAAGCGCTCGTTCGCCTGCGCCGGCTCGCCGTGGCCGGAGTAGAGGCTCGGCTGCCACGGCCGGTCGCGGTAGCCCTCCGCGCGCACGTGGCGCGTGTAGGGGAACTCGCCGGGCGCGCCGAGCTGCTCGTCGTAGTGCGCGTCCGGCCACGCCGGGCGGTACTCGCGCTCGATCTCGAAGCCGGTCTCGGAGCGGATCGGGGTCGTGCTCATCAGAAGTGCTCCCACAGGCCGCGGGTGTCGGCGACGTCGGCGGGCCGGCCGCTCCAGACGACGTCGCCCTGGCGCACCGCGACGAGCCGGTCGGCGCGCGTCAGCAGCACGTCGAGGTTCTGCTCGACGATCGCGACCGTGTAGCCGTGCTCGCGGCGGTGCTCGTCGACGGTCTCCATGATCTGCTTGACCAGCAGCGGCGCGAGGCCCAGCGACGGCTCGTCGAGCAGCAGCAGCTGCGGTGCCAGCCGCAGCGCCATGCCGATCGCGAGCATCCGCTGCTCGCCACCGCTGAGGTTGCCGGCCGGCGTCGCGATCCGCTCGCGCAGGACTCCGAACATCTCCAGCACCGCGTCGGCCGGCACCAGCTCGCCGCCGGCTCTGCGGGCCAGCTCCGGCACCGCGAGGTTCTCCCCGACGGTCATGCGCGGGAAGACCGACAGCCCCTGCGGCACGAGCCCGATCCGCAGCGCTCTGCCGCTCTCGTCCTGCGTGCGCACGGTGCCCTTGGAGACCGGCAGGAAGCCGGCCATCACCTTCAGCAGCGTCGACTTGCCGGCGCCGTTGTGGCCGATGATCCCGAGCAGCTCGCCGTCGCGGACGTCGAGGTCGACGCCGCGCAGCACGTCGAACGTGCCGTAGCCAGCGACGACGCCGCTGAGCGCCGCGACGGCGCGCGGCGCGGCCGACGGCTGCTGCGCCGCCGCCGTCGCGGCGGCGGAGCCGTTCGCGCTCGCGCTCTCCTGCGCGCCGACTCCGGCTCCGGCCTCGGCTCCGGCGCCCGCGCCTGCGCCCGTGGTGCTCGCCTGCACGCTCACATCACTCCTTCCGGGGTCTTCTTCGGCGCGCTCTCCTCGGCGACGCCGAAGTAGATCGCGGCCAGTCTCGGATCGCTCGTGATCTGCTCCGGCGAGCCGGTCGCGAGCACCTCGCCGAGGTGCAGGAAGACCATCTCGTCCGACAGCTCGGACAGCACCTTCGTGTTGTGCTCGACGATGCAGACGCTGCGCCCGTCCTGCGCGAGGCCGCGGACGATCTCCGTCATCCGCGCGAGCGTCGCCGGGTCCAGCCCCGAGGCCGGCTCGTCGAGCAGCACGACGCGCGGCTTCGCCGCGATCACGCGCGCGAGGCTGAGCAGCTTCTGCTCCGCGTAGGAGAGGTCGCGCGCGCGACGGTCGAGGCCCTCCGTCAGGCCGACCGCGCCCAGCGCCGCGCCCGCCTCCTGCGCGGCGCGTCTGAGCGCGGCACGCGCGCGGCGGCGGCGCAGCAGCGCGGTCACCGCGCCCTCGTCGTGCCCGAGCGGGACGGCGACCATCACGTTCTCCAGCGCGGTCAGCTCCTCGAACAGCCGCAGCCCCTGGAAGGAGCGCAGCAGGCCGTGGCGGGCGCGCGCGTCGAAGCCGAGCTTGTCGATCGTCGAGGCGTCGAGCGCGACCGTGCCGGCGTTGGCCGGCTGCGCGCCGGTGACGAGGTCGAACAGCGTTGTCTTGCCGGCGCCGTTGGGGCCGACGACGCCGGTCACGCGCCCGGGGGCGAGCGACAGGTCGACGTCGGTGACCGCCTTGATGCCGCCGAAGGCGCGGGTCAGACCGCGCCCCTCCAGCGTCGCGCCGGACACGTGCACGATCTCGCCGCCGACGTCGTGCGGGGCCGGCTGGGCGTGGCGCCGCGGCTTCACGATGCCGCGCCGCAGCACGACGACGACGAGCAGCAGCACGACCCCGAACAGCAGCTCGCGGATGTAGACGACGGTGCTGCTGGTCGCGCCGAGCTGGTCCAGCAGCTCCGGCAGCGCGACGATCAGGATCGAGCCGACGAGCGGCCCGAGCATGCTGCCCGCTCCGCCGACGATCACCATCGACAGCAGCAGGATCGAGAAGTGCACGTCGAACGTCGCCGGCAGGATGTAGCCGAGGTAGCTGGCGTAGACCGCGCCCGCGACCGCCGCCAGCATCGCCGAGACGGTCACGACGGCGACCTTCGCCAGCGCCGGGCGCTTGCCGAGCGCGCGCGCCGCGACCTCGTCCTGCCCGGACGCGCGCAGCACCAGCCCGAACGGGGAGCGGTCGACGCGCCGCGCGGCCTCCATGCAGATCACGAGCACGATCGCGGCGGCGAAGACGAGGTCCCACGGCGTGTCGAAGGCGAAGCCGAAGATCTCGATCCCGGGGATCCCCGGGATGCCGTAGGTGCCGCCGGTGAAGTCGTGGAAGCTCTCCAGCGCCGAGGTCATCACGATCTGCAGCGCGAACGTCGCGATCGCGAGGTAGTCGTCGGAGATCCGCAGCGCGAGCAGGCCGATCATCAGCCCCGCGACGCCCGCCAGCGCGATGCCGGCGATCGCCGCGACCAGCCACGGCAGGTCGTAGCGGATCGCGCCGATCCCGATCGCGTAGGCGCCGAAGCTGACGAAGGCGCCCTGCGCCACCGAGAAGAGGCGGCTGAAGCCGAGCAGCAGGTTGTACGAGCTGGCGATCGCGCCGAACAGCAGGACCTGCGTGATGATGCCGAGCGTGTAGGGACTCATCGCCTCACCCCGTCCGCGTCTGGACCGCCGCCCGCAGCCCCGAGGGGCGCGCCACGAGCATCAGCGCGAGGACGGCGAAGGTCACGATCGTCTGCCACTGCGCGCTGATCCACAGCAGCACGACGTTCTCCAGCAGGCCGAGCGCGAAGGCCGCGAGCATCGCGCCCGACTGCCGCTCGGTGCCACCCGCGATCACCGCGATGATCGCGATCAGCACGGGCGTGAAGCCGAGGTCGGGGTTGACGCCGGTGCGCAGCGCCATCACGACGACGGCCGGCACCAGCAGCGCCGAGCCGAGGGCGAAGGCGATCCGGTACACGCGCGCCACCGGGATGCCGAAGTAGCCGGCCAGCTCCGGGTTGCCCTGCACCGCCCGCATCGAGCGGCCCCAGCGCGAGCGGCTCATGATCAGCCACACCAGCAGCCCGAAGCCGACTGCGAACGCGACGATCAACCCGTCGTAGCGCGTCACGGTGAATTCAGCGGCGCGGTAGAGCGGCTCCGGCACCGTCGTCTCCAGCCCGCGCGCGTCCTCCTGGAACAGCAGCGCGAGCACCGCCTGGGAGATCGTCAGCAGTGCCGAGGCGGCGAGGAACAGCAGCAGCTGGTCGCCGCCGTGGCGCCGGATCGGCTCGTAGATCACGCTCTCGATCAGGACCCCGAGCGCGACCGCAGCGCCGAGTGCCGCGACGATCGCCAACCAGATGTTGGTGTCGAGGTCGACGAAGACCCAGTAGAGCACGTACGCCGCCACGTTCAGCACGGCGATGTGCGCGAGGTGGAACGTCCGGGTGACCGCGAAGATCACCCAGAAGCTCAACGCGAGGAGCGCGTACAGCGCTCCCTGCGAGATTCCGTTGACGAGGATCTGGGACACGACCCGATCAGCACTCCACGGTGTCGATCGGGACGAATCTGCCGTCTCTCACCTGCAGCACCTGGAACGGCTTGCGCGCGATCGGGTCGCCGTCTCTGAATTCAGCGGTGCCGGTCGCAGCGGGGAATCTGCCGACTCTGAAGAAGGCGTCGTAGACCGTCTGCGGATCGTCCATGTCGCCGCCGTCGGCCTTGACGGCTCTCATCGCGTCGGCCAGCGCCATCACGCCGTCATAGAGGGTCGCGTGGTAGAAGGTCAGGTCGCTGGTGGCGGTGTCGGGCGACACTCTTCTGTACGCCTCGACGAACGCTCTCGTCTGCGGGTCGGTGCTGTTGGCGTCGAACAGGCCGGCGGTGTAGTAGGAGCCGTCGGCGGCGTCACCGGCGACCTGGATCGTCTGCGGAACGGCGGCGCCGGAGTAGGAGAGCGTTCTCGCGGTCATGCCGAGCTCTCTCATCTGCTTGAGGATGTTCCCGGGGTCGGAGCCGAAGGTGTAGATGTAGATCAGGTCCGGGTCCTCCTGCTTCAGGCGCGTGAGGATCGAGCGGAAGTCGGTGCTGCCCTGCGGCGCGCTCTCGCTGCCGACGACCTGGCCGCCCTTCTCCTCGAAGTCTCTGGAGAAGGCCTCGACACCGGCGCGGTTGGCGGCGATGTCGGCGAAGATCGCGCCGACTCTTCTGGCGCCGAGGTCGTCGTACGCGTACTGCGCCGCGCACTGCATCTCGTGATCCTGGCCGTTGAGCGTATGTATCGTGTGCGCGCCCATCGCGTCGGCGTCGAACGGCGGCGCGCCGGAGTTGACCAGCAGCATGTCCTGTCTGGCCGCGAGCGGGCCGATCGCGGTGACGACGGCGCTGAAGCCGACGATCCCGAATCTGTAGCCGTCGCTGGCGAACTTGTTGTAGGCGTTGACGCCGTTCTGCGGGTCGCCGACGGTGTCGAAGACCTCGTAGTCGATCTTGCGCCCGTCGATGCCGCCTCTGGCGTTGAGCTGCTCGATCGCGGCTCTCGCGCCGTCGGTCATGAAGCGGCCGGTCACGGCGGCGTCGCCCGACTGGGGGATCAGGATGCCGAGTCTGACCGGGTCCGACGAGCCGCTGCCTGCACCCGTCGAGCTGCCCCCGCTTCCGCTCGCGCCCCCGCTGTCGTTGTCGCTGCTGCTGCCGCACGCGGCGAGCATGAGCGCCAACAGCACTGTCACGGCAACCGTCGTGATCTTGCGCATCGCATCTCTCCTCCGGACGCCGCCGTCACGGCGTCGTCGTGGTCTCTCTCCTCGACCGTTCAGACCCAGACTCGGACCTTACTTGCTCGCAAGCAAGCTACCTGTCCTTCGTCGCGCTTGTCAACCGCGGCGGTCGGCGGGCGACGCGGGAAGCCGCGCCGCGCGGCCGGCGGCGAACCGCTCAGCGGGCCGGCGCGCGGACTGCCGAACGGGCCCGAAACGCCGCCACCGCGGCCGCGTGCTCGTCGGTCAGGCGCAGCAGCGACAACTCGGCCGCCTCCCGTTCGAGCAGGCGCGCGCGATCGGCGGATTCGAGCGCGCCGAAGAGGCGCTTGGTCGCCGCGACGGCTGGCGCCGGGGCGGCCGCGAGGCGGGTTGCGAGCGCTTGCGCTTCGGTGTCCAGCTCGTCGTGCGGGACGACCGCGTGGACGAGGCCCCAGGCGTGCGCCTCGGTCGCCGTGAGCCGCTCGCCGGTCAGCAGCAGCGCCCGCGCCCGCGCCGCGCCGACGCGCGCCGACAGCGTCGCGACGATGCCGAGATCGGGCGCCAGGCCGAGCGCCAGTTGCGGAGCGGAGAAGTAGGCCGTGTCGGCGGCGACGATCACGTCACAGGCGGCGGCGAGCGCGAAGCCGCCGCCGACAGCCGCGCCGTTGACGGCCGCGACGAACGGCTTCGGCGCGGCGGCGATCCGCTCGATCAACTGCGCCTGCAGCGTCGCGAGGCGGTCGCGAAACGGCATCCCCTCCTCCGGCGCGAGGTCGGTCAGGTCGGCGCCGGCGCAGAAGGCGCGGCCGGCGCCGGTCAGCACGACGGCGCGCGTGACGGGATCGGCGACGACCCGTTCGAGCGCGTCGGCCAGTTCCTGCTTGAGCCGGAGGTCGAGCGCGTTGAGCTTGTCGGGTCGCCGCAGGCGGACGACGGCGACAGGGCCGTCGGAGGTGACGTCGAGCGTTGCGTTTGACATGGCCCGACGTATACGCTCCTATTTGCTTGCGAGCAAGTCAGGAGAGACTGCTGTGACCCCTACGCCCCTCGACAGCCGCGACGCGGCGGGCCCCTCGGCCGACCACGCGGCCGCCGCGGCCGCAATCGCCGACAGCCCCACGCGGCCGCTCGACGGCGGCCGCACGGAGCCGTCCCGGATGGCCGCTTCGCCCGGCCTCGAGCGCCTGCTCGCCAACCTCACCGGCACGATCCCGCCGCCGCCCACCTGGTACGTGCTCGGCTACCGGCTGACCGCGGTCGAGCACGGACGGGTCGCGTTCGAGATGGCACCGCTGCCGGGCCACACGAACTACGGCGGCACCGTCCACGGCGGCGTGATCTCGGCGCTCGCCGACTCGGCGATGGCGTGCGCGGTGCTGAGCGTCCTCGACGCCGACCACTGGTGCGCGACGATCGAGCTGAAGGTCAACATGCTGCGCCCGGTCGCCGCCCCCGGCGAGCTGCTGCGCGCGACCGGCTCGGTCCGCTGGCGCGGCGGCACCACCGCCGTCGCGGAGGCGTCCCTGACCGTCGGCGACGAGGAGGTCGCGATCGGCCTCAGCACGCACGCGATCCGCGCCGCGAGGCGGTTGACGGGCGGACCGGAGGCGGGCGCATGACCGCCGACACGACGATCCCCCTCGCCGCGCCGCCCGCGGTGTCGCCGTCCGCTCGCGAGACCGCCGCATGACCACCGAAGCAACGCTCTCGCCCGCGGCGCTGCTCGACGCGGCGCGCGATGGTTCGACGCGTGCGCTCGCACGTGCGTTGACCGTGCTCGAACGCGGCGAGGCGGACGCGGAGGCGCTCGACCGTGCCGCGAGCGCGGCGGCGACCGGGCACGCGCGGACGGTCGGGCTGACCGGGCCGCCCGGAGCCGGCAAGTCGTGCCTGGTCGACGCGCTGTCGGCGGAGCTGTGCCGGCGCGGGCGGCGCGTGGCGGTGCTCGCGGTCGATCCGTCGAGTCCGTTCAGCGGCGGCGCGCTGCTGGGCGACCGCACGCGGCTGCGCGCCGATCCGGACCCGCGGCTGTTCGTGCGCTCGATCGCCTCGCGCGGGCGACTCGGCGGGCTCGCGCCGATGACGCGCGCGGCGACGCGGCTGCTCGACGCGGCCGGCTTCGACGTCGTGCTGCTGGAGACCGTCGGCGTCGGCCAGAGCGAGATCGAGGTCGCGCGCGTCGCCGACTGCGTGATCGTCGTCTCGGTGCCCGGCAACGGCGACGGCGTGCAGCTCGCGAAGGCCGGCCTGCTGGAGACCGGCGACCTCTACGCGGTCAACAAGTCCGACCGCGACCCGTCGGCCGCGCAGCAGCTCGCACGGGCGCTGCGCGCGACCGTCGCCGCCGACGTCGTCGTCTGCTCGGCGCTGCGCGAGGAGGGAACCGCGGCGCTGTGCGACGCCGCCCAGCAGCAGCTCGCCGTCGCGGAGTCCTCCGGCGCGCTGCGCACCCGCCGCGCGGCCGCGGTCGAGCACGAGCTGCTCGAGCTGGTCGCCGCCGACGCGGTCGCGGCGGTGCAGGCCCGCGGCGACGGCCTGCGGGAGGCGGCCGCCGCGGTCGCGGCCGGACGCACGACGACCCGCGCCGCCGCGCGCGAGCTGCTCAGCACGAGCTGACGCGTTCGGCGCCGCGCCCCACCGCGAGCCGGCGACCGGCTCACCGCTTCTTGCCGACCCTCGCCGCTCGCCTGCCGTTGCCGCGTGCCGCTGGCGCCTCGTCAGCGCCGAACCCGCTGCGAAAGAGGTCCATCATCATCTCCGCGAGCTGCTCGGCGGACATCTCGCCGCGGTCCTCGCGGAACCAGCGGAAGGTCCAGTTGGCGGCGCCGAACAGCAGCGACATCGTCGGTCCGACGGGCAGGTCTCTGCGCACGCGACCGGCCGCTTGAGCGGCCGCGAGCGACTCCGAGAACATCCCCTGGTAGAGCCTGCGCCGCTGCTGGATCTTGCTGCGCTCGTCCGGGACGAGGCTCTCGAACTCGCGCGTGAAGACCGACGACATCTCCGGATGGCGCGCGACCGTGACGATGTGCGCGCGCAGCATCGCCTCGAACTGCAGCGCCGGATCCGGCTGCGCAGCGCGCGCCTCGTAGACGCCCTCGCCGAGCCGGTCGAAGAA
Organism: Conexibacter sp. CPCC 206217; assembly: GCF_030646165.1. Taxonomy (GTDB): domain Bacteria; phylum Actinomycetota; class Thermoleophilia; order Solirubrobacterales; family Solirubrobacteraceae; genus Conexibacter. Next base: position 149,816 of record NZ_JAUTDO010000004.1, read on the forward strand.
GCTCTCGAACAGCGCGAGCAGGATCGCGTGCTTGTTGCGGAAGTGGTAGTAGATCGCCTGCCGCGTGACGCCGAGCACCTCCGCGACGTCCTGCAGGTTGGTCCCGCGGTAGCCGTTGCGCGAGAAGGCGCCGACCGACTCCGCGAGGATCTCCTCGCGGGACAGGCTGGTCTTCAGTTGTGATTCGTCGTCCTGCATCTGGATGCCTCCTCACCTGCCCCTGACGCGCGTGCCGAACGTCGGCGTAGATCAAAGCAGCGTCGCCGCTCTCCCGGCGCACACGTTCGTCGTCCGGGAGGTCTACACCCCGCCCCGGTCCGACAGCGCGAGCGCCCGCTCCGCGAGCCGCGGCACGCCCTCCTCCAGCAGCACGAAGAACGGGTCGACCGTCGTGCCGGCGAGGTGGCGCTTCCAGCTGCCCTCGAACAGCACCGCGAGCTTCCACAGCGCGAGGCACTCGTACCACTCGGCGCGCGCGACCGAGCGGCCGCTGCCCGCCGCGTAGCGCTCGACCAGCTGCGCGCGCGACAGCCCGCCCTCGCCACCGGTCGCGGCCGAGAAGCCGAGCACCGGGTCGACCACGTCGCCGGGCGCGACATAGGTGGCGAGCAGGAAGCCGAGGTCCGCGAGCGGGTCGCCGAGCGTCGCCAGCTCCCAGTCGATCGTCGCCAGCCGCCGCACCGGCGCGGTCGTCGAGAAGAGGATGTTGTTGAGCTTGTAGTCGCCGTGCACGACCGTCGTCTCACGTGTCACCGGCGGGTCGGCTGCCAGCCGGCGCGCGACCTCTTCGAGCGCGGGCAGCGGGCGGGTGCGGTTGTGCTCCCACTGCGACTGCCAGCGCCGCAGCTGCCGTTCGAGGTAGCCGTGCGGCCGGCCGATCCGCTCCAGCGCGCTGCCGCGCCAATCGATCGCGTGCAGCTCGACGAGGCCGTCGACGAACTGCTCGCAGACCGCGCGGCAGCCGGCGGGATCGTCGAACGCGGGCGGCAGCCTGTCGAGCACGACGACGCCGTCGACCAACTCCATCAGGAAGAACGGCGCCCCGATCGCGCGCTCGTCGTCGCACAGAACCACCGGCCGCGGGACGCGTGCGCCGAGCGCGTGCAGCGCCGACAGCAGCGCGTGCTCGCGCCGCACGTCGTGCGCCGACGGCGGCACCGGCGGCCGCGGCGGCCGGCGCAGGATCCAGCAGCCGTCGCCGCGATCGACGCGGAAGGTCTCGTTCGAGTGCCCGTCGCCGATCCGCCGCACCGAGATCTCTCCGCTGCCGGGCACCCACGGAGCGAGCCCTTCGAGCACGACGAGCGGCGGCACGTCGAGCGCGGCCGCCTCGGCACGCGAGGCGACGACGTCGCTGACGCCGCTCACGCCGCGCTCGCCCACTCGCCGGCCATCTGCGCCCGCGCGACCACCGTCAGATGAACCTCGTCGGCGCCGTCCACGAGCCGCAGCGTGCGGGCGTCGCGGGAGAGCGCCGAGAGCGGCGAGTCGCCGCTGACGCCGAGTGCGCCGTGCACCTGGATCGCGCGGTCGACGGCGCGCTGGGCGGTCGCCGGCGCCGACAGCTTCGCGAGCGAGATCAGCGGCGCGGCCTCGGCGCCGCCGACGGCGTCGAGCCGCTGCGCGGCGGCGCGCACGAGCGCCCGCGACTGCTCGATCTCCACGCGCGACTGCGCGACCAGCTCCTGCACGAGCTGACGATCGGCGAGCGGGCGGCCCCGCAGCACCCGCGCGCGGGCCCGCTCGCACAGCAGCTCCAGCGCCCGTTCGGCGTGGCCGATCGCGCGCATGCAGTGGTGCAGCCGGCCGGGGCTCAGGCGCGTCTGCGCGACGGAGAACCCCGTGCCGACCTCGCCGAGCACAGCGTCGTCGGGAACGACGCAGCGCTCGAAGCGCAGCTCGCAGTGGCCGGGGAAGCCGTCGTGGCCCAGCACCGGGATCGAGCGCACGATCCGCACGCCGGGCGTGTCCGCCGGCAGCACGAACAGCGTCGCGCGCTCGTGGCGCGGCGCCGACGCGTCGGTCACCGCCATCACGATCACGGTCGCCGCGCCCTGCGCGCCGGTCGTGAACCACTTGCGGCCCTCGATCGTCCAGCCGCCGCCGGGCCGTCGCGTCGCGCTCGTCTCGATCGACACGGGGTCGGAGCCGGCGACGTCGGGTTCGGTCATCGCGAAGCAGCTGCGCGTGCGGCCGTCGAGCAGCGGATCGAGGTGGACGGCGCGCTGCTCGTCGGTGCCGAAGCGGTGCAGGATCTCCGCGTTGCCGGTGTCGGGCGCGGCGCAGTTGAAGGCGTGCGGCGCGGGCAGGCTGCGCCCCATCTGCTCGCACAGCGGCGCGTAGTCGGCCGCGCTGTGCGTCAGGAAGAGGTTCCACAGACCCTGCTCGCGGGCTTCGTCGCGCAGGCGCGCGATCGCGGGCGGGAAAACAGCCGCAGAACCGCTGCCAGGGTCGTGCTCGCACGCGACCTCGAGCGGGATCACCCGCTCGTTGACGAATGCCCGCACGCGCTCCTGCAGTGCGCGCACGTCTCCCGATGCGCGCGTCCCATCACTGGAGTAAGTCGTCATCGTCACGATCTTACATGCGCGCAAGCAAGCTGGCACGAAGAAGGGCGCACCGCGTGAATGCTGCGCGCCGCTGTCGCGGTACGACCGATGACGCGTCGACCGACGGTGCATTTCACTGGCTGATACTCCCCGCTGGAAAGCCCCGCGCTGAGTTAACAGATGGCTTGCGGGGACGCAAGGGACAAAAAGCGAGACCCGAGATGCTCCGATTTCCGACGCCGGGCGGAGGGAAAGCGGTCGGTCGCGGACTACGGTCGGCCTCCAACCCCCCCGACGTTCGAAGGATGGAGCATCTCCGTGCACACCGCACGTTCCAGAAGGACCCGGCGGCTCGCGCCGGCAGCGGGCGGGCTGATCGCCGCGGCGGCCGCCTGCCTGCTCGGCGCCACCCCGGCGTCAGCGCTCAATTACGTCACCACCGCCAACGGCACCTCGTGGCAGATTCAGGACGCCGCGGCACCCGGCCTCGACACCGGCGCGATCCGCGCTACGCAGTCGGGCTCCTCGGCGCCGTCCGGCTTCGGCGGCATCCGCGTGCGGGTGCGCGTCGGCGACGGCGCCGCGCCGCGCGGCAACGACCAGCTCGTGCGCGGCTACGGCCTGCGCTTCGACGGCGGCGAGGACTTCCGCACGACGACCGCCGTGCCACTCGGCGACGTCGCGATCTCGCGCGCGATCCATATCGACAAGGACGGAGACTGGGGCCGCTTCACCGACACCTTCGCCAACCGCGGCCGCACGGCCCGCACGCTGGACGTCGTCTTCGGCGGCGCGCTCGGGCAGTACTCCGCGACCCCGGGCTCGCAGATCCAGATCGCCGCGACCGCCAGCGGCGACACGGCGATCGGCGGCGACGACGCGTGGGCCGTGATCGCGACGCCGACCGCCGCCGCCACGACGCCGACGTCGGGCCCGACCAGATCCGGCCCGATCGGGATCGTCTTCGGCTCGCCGACGCCGTTCGCCGGGGCGCTGGCCGGGATGAGCAACGCGATGTTCTCGCCGTTCGACGCACCGCTGCCCGCCGGCGGCCCGGAGGCCAACCTGCAGGGCTACCGCCACGCGCTGACGCTGCAGCCCGGCGAGACGAAGTCGCTCGTCCACTTCGTCGCGATCGGCCTCTCGGAGACGCGCAACGTCACCGGCGCGCCCGCGATCCCGGCCGCGGGAACGCAGATCGCGGCCGTCAGATCGACCGTCGAGACGCTCGCTGCGGCGCCTGACCTGAGCGGGATGACGACCGCCGAGATCTGCGCGATCGACAACCTCGACGTCGACAGCCTCGCGATCGCCGGCTTCGACCCGGCCGACTGCGCGACGGTCGCGGACCCGTCGGTCGGACCGCTGCCGCAGCAGCCCGCGCCGACGACCACCTCGCCGTACGACGTCGTCGACAAGACGATCGTGCAGCTGCAGGCCGACATGACGTCCGGCGTCACGACCTCGCAGGAGATCACGCGCGGGTACCTCGACCGGATCGCCGCCTACGACACCGGCCAGTGGGGCCTGCACGCGTTCATCACCGTCTCGAGGACTGCGATGGCGCAGGCCAGGCAGGCCGACCAGGAGCGCGCCGACGGCCGCACCGGGCCGCTGCTGGGGATCCCCGTCGCGCTGAAGGACAACTACGACACGAAGGACATGCAGACGACCGGCGGCACACTGACGCTGGAGGGCTACGTCCCGCAGAGAGACGCCTTCCAGGTCGATCGCCTGCGCAGAGCCGGCGCCGTGCTGATCGGCAAGACGAACCTGTCCGAGCTGGCCTACTCCGGCGCGTTCAGCGAGAGCGGTTTCGGCACCACCTGGCATGCCTTCAGACCGTCGAAGACGTCGCTGGGATCCAGCGGCGGCTCAGGCGCGGCGGGCGCGGCCAGCATGGCCGGCTTCGCGATGGGCTCCGACACCTGCCGCTCGCTGATCGGCACCTCGGGGACGGAGAGCCTCGCCTCGATCCGCACCACCTACGGCCTCACCAGCCGGAGCGGGATCCTGCCGCTGAGCATGTTCCAGGACACCGGCGGGCCGATGACGCGCTCGATCACGGACCTCGCGACGATCCTCAACATCACCGCGGGCTCCGATCCGGCCGACCCGATCACCGCGGAGGCGGACGCGCGCCGTCCGGCCGACTTCACCGCCGCGCTCGACCCCGACGCGCTCAGAGGCAAGCGGATCGGCTACGACCCGGCGATGTTCAGCGACTCGTTCGGGACGACGCACCAGCGCGACGCGATGCTCGCCGAGCTGGCCGTGCTGAGAGCGGCCGGCGCCGAGGTCGTCGTGATGTCGGCGATCCCGACGCCCGGTCCGATCAGCGGCGTGGCCGACACCGGCTACCGCGGCAACCAGTTCATCGAGTCGCTGAACCGCTGGGTCGCGGCTCACCCCGACGCGCCGGTCAGATCCGGCCTGGAGATCCGCAACAGCCCGCTGACGCTCCCGTACAACCGCCTCACGACGCAGACGGCCGGGCTGACGCCCGACCAGGTGCAGCAGTACGAGACGCGCCGGCAGGCATTCGCCGCCGCACTGGAGGGCTGGATGAACGGCGCCGGCGTCGACGCCGTCGTCTACCCGTCGGTCACGACCGACCTGCCTGACAACGACGGCTCGCTGTACACCGGCGGCGGCTCGTGCGAGACCAGCTCGATCTCCGGCCTGCCGGACGTGATCGTCCCGGCCGGCATGTCGTCCTACGGCGAGCCGAACGGCATGCAGTTCCTCGGTCGTGCGTGGGAGGACGAGAAGCTGATCGGGCTCGCGTACGCGTTCGAGCAGCAGGGCAGAGGCCACGTCGCCCCGACGGGCCTGCCGGCGCTGACCTACGACGCCGACGCGACGCCGCAGCCGATCAGAATCGAGCAGCCGGCGCCGCCGATCAGCGGCCCGACGCCGCCGGCCCCGCCGGCCCCGCCCGCGCCGCCGGCGAGAACGGTCACCGTGCCGGCCAGAGCGGGCGCGCTGAGCCTGCGCTCGTCGCGCCTGACGCTGAACGCGAAGGGCCGCGTGCGCGTCTCCGTGCGCTGCGCGGGCGGGACCGCATGCGGCCTCTCGCTGACGCTGCGGCTCGGCAGACGGACCGTCGCGCGCAGCGTCACGACGCTGAAGGCCGGGCGCACGACGGTGATCGCGCTGGCGCCGTCGAGAGCGAACCGCGCACGGCTGAAGCGCGCGAGACGCGTCACGCTCGTGCTGACGCCGGTCGGCGCGAGCACGAGCAGAAAGGTCACGCGGACGGTGCGACTGTCGCACTGACCGCGTCGTGAGCGCGGTGCCCCGGTCGCAGCGGCGGCCGGGGCCGCGCGCCGTCGAGCGCGGACGACGCGCCAGGGTGCTGGGCGCTGCTACTGCAGCGGCTGCGCCAGCTGCGCTTCGCCGGGCTCGCTCGCCGTGTCGTCCTCGGCGGCGTCAGCGTCGGTGTCGGCTTCGGGCGCCGGGCCCAGCGCCGCCTCGCGCTTGCGCGCGTCCTTGCGGGCGAGCTTGTCGAGTCTGCGCTCGCGCAGCTTGTTCTCGCGCATGATCTTCGCCATCGTCGTCTTCTTCTTGCCGTTTGACGCCATGCGTCTCCCAGGGATCGGTGCGTGCGAGACGCGGAGGGTGCGGGAGGGCAACGACAGCGAAAAGCGAACACGTCTGTCGGCCGAGCGGACGCCCGACCGTGCCTTGACTGTAACGCGTACGCGGCCGTGCATCCGCCAGAGCGGACGGACGGCCGCGCGCCCGGCGGGGTCAGTCGCGCGCCAGCGCCGCCCGCAGCTGGCGCTCCAGGTCGACGTAGCCGTCGTCGCCCGCGGCGATCTCGACCTTCACGATCCGCCCTCCCGTGCGACTCGCGGTACTGGCCGACCGACTCCTGCGCGCAGATCACGCCGTGCGCGTCGGCGTCGTCGAGCACGACCTCGCCGAGCACGCTGAACGAGACTGAGTCGCGGATGTCCAGTCTGATCGTGCCTCTGAAGTCAGCCACGCCGCGATCGCCCTCCCGCGCTCGGAACCGTTGCCGCCGCGAGCATCCCGCGCGGGCGGGTGAGCGGGCATCACACGCGGAGGGTGAGAGAGGGTGACGCCGCGGGCTGATCACACGAGCAGAGCCCCACGGGTGCGACGGCCATGCGGCCGTCGCACCCGCGCTCGCTCAGCTCGTCCGCCTGATCGAGATGTAGACCCTGCCGCTGACCGTGCACTTCGAGCGCTCGCCGCCGTCGCTCGCCTCGGCCGGCGGCGCTCTGCCGATCAGCACGTGGTCGCAGGCGCCGTCGAGCGTGATCACTCGTCTCAGCGTCGCGCCGCTCGCGAGGTGCGCGAAGTCGACGTCGTTCGCGCGCAGCGGCAGCACCACGGCCGATGCCGGCGTCTCGAAGACGCTCAGCTCGGCGCCGTCCTTCGGCCGCGCCGGGCGCAGGCCGGAGGTCAGGTAGGTGAGACACGACGGGTCCTGCACTCTGCCGCCGACACGCCCGATCGCGATGTCGACGCCGCGCGCCAGCGGCGCCAGCTCCTCGTCGCGTCCGGGGACCTCGCTGGCCATCGTCCCGAACGAGACGAGCAGTCTGCCCTTGCCGCTCGTGCATCTCGGCGCTCTCAGCGTCGCCGGCTTCGTCGGCGGACAGTAGTTCGTCTCGCGGTAGGCGGCGACCGTGCCCTTGTGCGTGACGCCGCCGGGAGCGATCGCGACCGAGCCGCCGGCGACGATCCCGTTGAGGATCGAGATCGTCGTTCTTCTCGGCCGGCCCAGCTCGAACGCGCTCTCGAACTCGATCGTCACGTCCTGCCCCGGGCTGCATCTGTTGGTCGAGTCGCGCTCGGACTTCACGTCGATGTAGCCGGCGACGTCGATCGTCGCGGTGTACGTCGTGAGCTTCGGAGCTCTCGGCAGTCTCGAGAGGTCGGGCCGTCTGGCCGCACCGCCGTTCGGAGCAGCGACCAGTGCGGCGGTTGCGCCGACCGCGACGGCGGCGGTCAGGGCGAGGGAGCGGAGCTTGCGGTTGCGCACAAGGTGACGAAACCAAGCCGCGCGTGCGACCGCATCAGTCAAACCACGGAACGAGCGCGGCGCGCCCGGCCGCGACGACGACCTCCGACAGCTGCGTCAGCGAGGCCGTGTCAAGCGCCCACTGCTGCCAGTAGAGCGGGACGTCGAAGTGCTCGTCGGCGAGCGTGACGAGCCCATCGGCGGTCGCCGCCTGCAGCTCCGGAACCAGGCCCCAGCCGAAGCCGAGCTGGATCGCGCGGAAGAAGTCGGCCGAGGAGGGGATGCGGTGAAACGGCGGCGACACGTCGACCACGCGATGACGCAGGAAGCGGTGCTGCAGCTCGTCCTCGTCGTCGAACGTGACCATCGGCGCGCGCTCGAACGCGGCGTCGGCGTCGGTCCCGGCGAACCAGCGCGCGGCGAACGCCGCCGACCCCATCGGCCGGTAGCGCATCGCTCCCAGCGGCGTGACGCGACAGCCGGCGAGCGGCTCGCGCTCGGTCGTCACCGCCGCCATCGTCACGCCCTTGCGCAGCAGGTCGCCGGTGCGGCTCTCGTCCTCGCGATGGATCCGCAGCTCGACCGCGGCGGCCAACGGCGCGACGGCCGTCAGGAACCAGGTCGCGAGCGAGTCGGCGTTGACGGCAACGGACAGGATCGCGCGCTCCGACGCGTCGCGCCCGCCCGCCAGCTCGCGCGCGGCTTCCTCCTCCAGCAGCGCGATCTGCCGCGCCAGTCGCAGCAGCGCCTCGCCGGAGGGCGTCAGCCGGATCGGCCGCGAGCGGACGACGAGCACGCGGCCGGCGGCGCCCTCCAGCGCCCTCAGCCGCTGGCTGACGGCGGAGGGCGTCACGTGCAGCATCCGCGCGGCGGCGTCGAGCGAGCCGCCCGCGGCGATCGCCGCGAGCGCGCGCAGCTGCTGGGCGTCGAAGTCCACTGAAGCAACGCTACAGGTACAGCAGGAACTTTCGTTGGTCTTCTGTTGGCCGATCGCCCACCATCCGCCTCCCGATGCTCTCCTCCGACGCGCTCCTCGCCGCTCTCGCCGGCCTCACGTTCGGCCTCTCCCTGATCGTCGCGATCGGCGCCCAGAACGCGTTCGTGCTGCGCCAGGGGCTGCTGCGTCAGCACCGCGCGATCGTCGTCGTCACCTGCGCCGCCTCCGACGTCGCGCTGATCGCCTTGGGGGTCGGCGGCGCCGGCGCGGTGCTGGCGACCTCCTCGACGCTGAGCTTCGTCGCGCGTGCGGGCGGGGCGATCTTCCTGATCTCCTACGCGGTCATCGCCGCGCGCCGGGCGTTGCACGGCGAGACGCTCGAGATCGCCGAGCGCGGCGAGCAGCACGGCCGGCTCGCCGTGTTCGGGACGACGCTCGCGCTGACGTGGCTGAATCCGCACGTGTACCTCGACACGGTCCTGCTCGTCGGCACCGCCGCCAACGCCCACGGGGCCGAGTGCTGGTGGTTCGCCGCGGGCACCGGCGCCGGCAGCGTCGTCTGGTTCACCGCGCTCGGCTACGGCGCCGCCGCGCTGCGCCCGCTGTTCGCCAAGCCGGCGGCGTGGCGCGTGCTCGACGCCGTGATCGCGACGATCATGCTCGCGCTCGGCGTCTCGCTGGCGATCAGCGCGTTCTAGGCGGGTCCGCCGCGACACGCACGACCTGGCGCGCCGTCGCGGCCGTGATCGCGCCGACGACGGCGGCGTCCTCGCCGTCGTGCAGCAGCCGGATCGCGGCGTTCAGCGCGCCGGTCACGAGCTGCGCGGCGACGTGCGGGCGCGGGTGGCCGGCGGTTGCGAGCGCACCCTGCAGCCGCTCGGCCGCACGGTCGGGGAGCGCGTGGATGCGGGCGAGCGCGTCGGCCGGCAGCGGCGCGTGCGCCAGCGCCTGCGCGAGCCGGTGGCGACCGCCGGCGACCATCTCCAACTGCACGCGCACGTACGCCGCGGCGCGCGCGCCGTCGCCGCGAGCGGCTGCGAGCGCCGCGTCGATCTCCTCGATCCAGTCCGGCAGCTCGCGTTCGCACAGCTCGACGACGATCGCGGCGCGCGAGTCGAAGTAGCGGTAGATCGAGTTGCGCGCCAGCCCCGTGCGCGCGCCGAGCGCGGCGAACGAGAGCGCCTCGTAGCCGTCGGCGAGCAGGATCGCCTCGGCCGCGTCGAGCAGTGCGTCACGCTGCTGCGCGCGGTGCTCCTGGACGGTGTCGGCATCGATCCGCGGCATCGCCCGCCAAGAGTACGGCGGGCGCCGTCGCAGCGACATCGCGACGATCTGTCGCTATGATCGCGACACTATGTCGCCAAGTTCCCCGGAGCCGACATCCGCCATCAGCCGCATCGCCGAGCTGCCCGCCGTCGCCGCCACGGCCGTCGCGATCGCGCACGAGCGCGCGGTCGAGTCGGCGCGCGGCGACCGCCTCTTCGCCGACCCGCTCGCGGCCGGCTTCCTCGCCGCCGCCACTCCGCCGGGCGCGACGGCGCCGCTGCCGCTCGGCGAACAGGTCCCGCTGATGCACGGCTACGTCGCATTGCGCACCCGCTGCTTCGACGACGAGCTGCTCGCCGCCGCCCGCGGGACCGGCGTGCGCCAGCTCGTGCTGCTCGCCGCCGGCCTCGACACGCGCGCGTTCCGGCTCGCGTGGCCGCGCGGAACTCGCCTGTTCGAGCTGGACGTGCCCACGCTGCTGGCCGTCAAGGAACCGCTGCTGCGCGCCGCCGGCGCGGTCGCCGCGTGCGACCGCACCACCCTTGCCACCGACCTCGCCGGCACCGGCTGGCCGGCCGCGTTGACCGCGGCGGGCTTCGATGCGAGCGTGCCGACCGCGTGGCTCGCCGAGGGCCTGCTGATGTACCTCGCCCCTGACGAGAACGACCGCCTGCTGGAGACGGTCGGCGCGCTGTCGGCGCCGGGCAGCGTGCTGCTCGCGGAGCACGTCCCGGCGGCGGGAACGCGGCCGCCGGAGTCCGACGCGGACGGCCATGTCCTGGACGCCGGCGGCGCCTCGTGGCGCTCGACGCTCGACGACCCGCTCGCCTGGCTCGACGCGCACGGCTGGGCGGCGGAGGCGATCGACGCACGCGCGCTCGCGACCGCCGTCGACCGCCCGCTGCCGGCGGTGCTCGACCGCGCCGCGGTCGGCGACGCCTGCGCCTGGCTGCTGCGGGCGAGGCGTCGGGCGGTCAGCTGATCCACGGCGCCGCGAACCCGTCCGCATCGCGCTCGCCGCCGCGAGCGAGTCCGCTCAGCTCCGCCGCGCGTCCGGGTCCGCGACGTCGGCGCGCAGTTCGGGATCGCGCTCGATGCCGCGGATGAAGACCGACAGCGCGGTACCCAGCAGCGACGGGGAGACGCTGTCGCGGTCGGCGAGGCGGACCATGCCGAGGCCGATGCTGAGGCCGACGGCGACGTTGCCGACGTTGCGCTCCAGCGCCGCCGAGGGCTCGAGGCCGGCGTCGGCGGCGCTCTCGTGCGAGAACGCGGCGAACATCTGGCGCAGCGCCTCGAAGCCGGCCGCGAAGCGCTCCCGCAGGCGCTCGTCGCGGTTGGCCACGAGCCAGAACTCGACCAGCAGGCGGAACGCCTCGGGCGCCTCCTCCAGCTCGTCCATGAAGCGGTCGCTGCCGACGAACGGGCGCTTCCAGGTCGTCTCGTCGCGGTCGAACAGCGCGACCTGCTCGGCGATCTCGGCCGCGACGTACTCCTCCATCAGCGCGACGAGCAGGTTGTCCTTGGAGCCGAAGTGGCCGTAGACGGCGCCCTTCGTCAGCCCTGCCTCCTCGGCGACGTCGTCGAGCGTCGCGCCCGCGAAGCCGCGGGCCGCGTAGACGCGCGCCGCCGCCTCCAGCAGTCTCGCGCGCGTGGCCGCCTTGCGCGCACTGCGATCGAACTCACCGCGCGGCATCAGCGCACCGCCCGGCGCATCCGATGATACACCGGATTACTTGACAGATACTCATCAGTACATATACTCGCCGGCACGCTCTGACCCTAGCGAGGAAGGACGACGAGATGCAGGCCAAGCTGCCCCCCGGATCGCGCATGCCCGCCGCACTGCAAACGATCGGCTGGTGGACGCGCCCGCTCGCCTACACCGAGCGCCTGCGCGCACGCTACGGCCCCCGCTTCACGATGCGGCTCGCCGGCCAGCCGCCGTTCGTCGTCCTGACCGACCCCGCCGACCTCAGAGCGCTGTTCACCGCGCCGCCGGACGTCCTGCACCCGGGCGAGGGCGCGCGCCTGCTGGAGCCGATCGTCGGCCCCAACTCCGTGATCCTGCTCGACGGCGCGACCCACCTGGAGCAGCGCAAGCTGATGCTGCCCGCCTTCCACGGCGACCGCATGCAGCGACTGACCGGCCTGATGCAGCAGCTGACCGAGCGCGAGCTGGACGGCTGGCCTGTCGACGCGCCGGTCGAGCTGCACCCGCGGCTGCAGCGGTTGACGCTGGAGATCATCCTGCGCGCGGTCTTCGGGCTCGACGAGGGCGAGCGGCTCGACCTGCTGCGCGATCGCCTGCCGGCGATCCTGAGCTTCGGCGACAGCCCGATATCGCTGCTGCCGCAGGCGCAGAGACTGCTCAGAGGGCGCGGCACCTTCGGCCGCTTCGAGCGTGCCAGAGCCGAGGTCGACCGTGAGCTGTTCGCGCTGATCGAGGAACGCCGCCGCGAGGACGCCGAGCGCGACGACGTGCTCGCGATGCTGCTGGCCGCGCGTCACTCCGACGGCTCGCCGATGACCGACGAGGAGATCCGCGACGAGCTGGTGACCGCGCTCGTCGCCGGCCACGAGACGACCGCCTCCTCGCTCGGCTTCGCGTTCGAGCAGCTCGCGCGCTCGCCAGAGGTCCAGGAGCGGCTCGCCGCGGAGGCCGCGGAGGACGGCGACGACTACCTCGACGCGACGATCAACGAGGTGATGCGGCGCCGGCCGGTGCTGCCGAACCCGGAGCCGCGGCTGGTCAAGCAGGAGGTGACGATCGGCGGCTGGACCTATCCCGCGGGCGTCGTGCTGATCGGCGGCGCCTACCTCGTCCACCACGATCCGCAGATCTACCCGGACCCGTACGCGTTCCGCCCCGAGCGCTTCCTCGCCAGCAAGCCCGGCACCTACACCTGGCTGCCGTTCGGCGGCGGCCGGCGCCGCTGCCTCGGCGCGAGCTTCGCGCTGCTGGAGATGCGGCTCGTCCTGCGCGCCGCGTCGCAGCGCTTCACCGTCGCCGCGACCGGCCCGAGACAGGGCACGCGCCGGCGGATGATCACGATCACGCCCGGCGACGGCGCGCGCGTCGTGCTGAGCCGGCGGACGACCTTCCAGGAGGATCGCACGGCGCCGACGCGCCAGCTCGTCGCCCGCTAGCCTGGCGCGTTCCACAACGAGCGAAATTCAGTGCGGCGGTGTGACGGAATGCAGCTCGCTCGCTACGCGGCGACCGCGCCCGCCTGCGGCAGGTAGCCGACGCTGACGAGGTAGTCGAGCATCCGCCAGACGTACTGCGCGTCGACCGGCGGCGAGTCGGGACCGGGCAGGCGCGGGGTCAGGTCCCACTGCCGCCCGGCGGGCACGTCGCCGCCGAGCTGCGGGCCGCCGTCGGCGTCGAGCCCGAACTCGGCGAAGACCGCCGCGGCCGCGTTCGTCGCGCCGGCCGCGTGCAGCCGCTGCCGCCACGCCGCGAGCGGCAGCGATTCCAGCTCGAACCCGTACGCCGCGACGGCGCGCAGGACGGTCGCGAACGGAGCGATCGCGGCAGGCGGGTAGACGACGGCGCCCGCTCCGGCCGGCGCGGTGTCCGCTGGCGCGACTCCGACCGCGGCGGTGTCCTCCGGCGCGACATCGGCCTGCGCCGCCCCCACCCCGAACGGATCGTGCGCGAGCGCGACGGCGAGGTCGTCGACCGGGGCCCACGGCTCCCAGCCGTTCCACTGCGGATAGGCGCCCAGCTCCATGCAGCCGCGAATCAGCCGCACGGCGGCGTCGTGGGTCGAGGTCGCCCCCGAATGCTCGGCGCCCATCGCGCGCGGCAGCCGCACGACCTCCGTCGGGACGCCCTCGGCGGCGGCCTTCAGCACCATCCGCTCGGCGACCCACTTCGTCTCGGCGTAGCCGCCGCCCTCCGGCGGCGTGGTCGCCACATCGGCGCGCTCGACCAGCCGCCCGCGCTCGAACTCCAGCGCGGTCGAGATCGAGGAGACGTAGCGCAGCGGAATCCCGCCGGCCAGCTTCGCGAGCCGCAGCGCCGTGCGCGTGCCCTCGACGTTCGCGGCGCGCAGGCGGCCGTAGTCGTAGAGGTGGTGGACCATCGCGCCGCTGTGCACGATCGCGTCCAGCTCGCCCGCGAGCTGGACGAACGCCGCCTCGGTGAGGCCGAAGCGCGGCTGCGCGAGGTCGCCCGGCAGCACGACGATCCGCTCCCAGTCGGCCGACAGGTCGCGCCGCTCGGCCAGCAGCGAGCGCTGCAGCCGCTGCGCCCCCGCCGCCGCCGACGGCGCCCGCACGAGCGCGAAGACCCGGCCGCCCTCGGCGCGGGTCGCCGCCGCCAGCTCGGCCAGCAGGTGGGGACCGAGGAAGCCGCTGGCGCCGGTCAGCAGGACCGAGCGGGCGCCGCGCGCCGCGCCAGCCGCGCCGCGCGCCTCGGCCGCGCCGGCCGTCTCGACAGCTGCGCCTGTCGCGGCAGCGACCCGCTGGACCGCCGCGACCTCGCCCAGCCGCGGCTCCATCTCAGCCGCCCAGTCGATCGCCGCGGCGCGCTCGCCGTCGCCGTCGACCGCCGCCAGCAGCTGGGCGATCGTGGGGGCGTGGTAGAGCTGCTGGACGGGCAGCTCCCGGCCCAGCTCGTCCGACAGCGCGCCGACGCACTCGACCGCGTCGAGCGAGTCGCCGCCGAGCGCGAAGAAGTCGTCCTCGATCCCGACCGCGTCCAGCTCCAGCAGCTGCGCGAACAGCTCCGCGCAGCGCTCCTCGCGCGCGGTGCGCGGCGCGACGTAGTCACCGTCGAGGTCGACGCGGCGCAGCGTCGGCGCCGGCAGCGCTCTGCGGTCGATCTTGCCGTTCGGCGTCAGCTCGAAGCGGGCGACGCGCGTGAACGTGGTCGGGACCATGTACTGCGGCAGGATCGAACGCGCATGGGCGCGCACCTCCGCGACGGCCGGCGGCGGCTCGGTCGCCGTGTAGTACGCCGCCAGCTGGTGCCCGCGGCGGCCGTGCTGGACGGCCACCACGACGGCGTCGACGATCGCGGGCAGCGACGTCAGCGCCGCCTCGACCTCCTGCGGCTCGATCCGGTAGCCGCGCAGCTCGATCTGGTCGTCGGCCCGCCCGTGGAACTCCAGCTCCCCGTCCTCGCGCCAGCAGCCGACGTCGCCGGTGCGGTACATGCGCGGCACATCCGCCGCGCCGCCCGCTCCCGCGCCGTCCACGCCGCTCGTCCCACGCGCATACGGATCGACCACGAACCGCTCCGCCGTCAGGTCCGGCCGGCCGCGATAGCCGCGCGCGACCTGGGCGCCGCCGATCCAGATCTCGCCGCGCGCGCCGAGCGGGAGCTGCTCGCGCTCCGGTCCCAGGATGTGGATCAGCGTGTTGGCGAGCGGACGGCCGATCGTCGGCGGCGCGTCGCCGACCGGCGGGACGATCCCCTGCGTCGCGACGACGGTCGTCTCGGTCGGCCCGTACATGTTCACGAGCGGGTAGGGCGTGTCGGCCGCCGGGCGCGTCAGCAGCGCCGCGCCGCCGGTCGACAGCCAGCGCATCCGCGGCAGCCGCCGGTACAGCTCGCCGCGCCCGAACAGCATCGCGACGAGCGCCGTCGCGACCATCGTGACGGTGATCTCCTGCTGCGCCATCCACTCGACCAGCGCGCGCGGGTCGCGCCGCAGCGGGCGCGGCGCGATGTGCAGCGAGGCGCCGGCGACGAGCGGATGCCAGATCTCCATCACGGTCGCGTCGAAGGCCGGCGAGGCCGTCTGCGCGAAGCGGTCCGCGGCGGTCGAGCCGCAGTCGAGCGCGAGCGCGTGCGTGAGGTTGACGAGCGAGCGGTGCTCGACCTCGACGCCCTTCGGCCGGCCGGTCGAGCCGGACGTGTAGACGACGTAGGCGAGGTTGCGCGGCCCGGCGGGATGCGGCGGCGGGACGTCGGCGGTGCGCCCCGCGGCGTCGTGCTCCTCGGGCTCCGCGGAGAGGTGGATCGCGCGTTCGGCAGCGGATCTGAGCACCTCCTGCGGCGTCGTCTCGTCGACCAGCACGGCGACCGGATCGGTGTCCTGCAGGATCAGCGCGATCCGCTCCTGCGGGTAGTCCGGGTCGATCGGCACGTAAGCGGAGCCGGCCTTCAGCGTCGCGAGCGCGCCGAGCACCATCTCTGTCGAGGCGCCGACGCAGATCGCGACGCAGCGCTCGTCGCCGGCGCCGTGCGCGCTGAGCACGTGCGCGAGCCGGTTCGCGCGCGCGTCCAGCTCGCGGTAGGTCAGCCTGCTGCGGCCGTCGTCGACCGCGAGCGCCTCGGGCGTGGCAACGGCGTGCTCGGCGACCAGCTCGACGACGGTCCGCTCGAGCGGGAACGCAGCGGAGTCGTCGTTGAAGCGGGCGTCGGGCGGCGTCGGCTGCGGCATCGAGATCCTCTGCGTGGTGGGGTCGCCGGGCGGTCGGCGCTCGTCCCAACCACTATCGGCGCGCGCCCGGCGTTCCTGAACGGTGTCGCGGCACCGCTCGGCGCAGCGGCCGGCACGGCGGCGCGCTCAGTCCGGCTCAGGCGACTGCAGCGCCCGCGCCATCGGCTCCAGCAGCTCCAGCAGCTCGGCGGTCGACGCGCCCTCCAGCTCGCCGAGCATGCCGTTCAGGCGCAGCGTCTGGATCCCGACGAGCGCGCCCAGCAGCAGCTCGGCGCGGCGACGCGGATGGCTCAGGCCGCGCTCGCCGAGCTGCTCCGCGAGCGGATCGAGCAGCACACGGCCGAAGATCGCACGCACCTGCTCGCGCGCCTGGGCGGTCGGCGTCGGGCTCATGATCGTGCGCACGGCCGGGCTGGCGCCGTTCTCGTCCCAGTGCTCGAACAGCATCCGCGTGACTTCGGCGAGGTCGCCCTCGCCGACCTGCGCGTGCGGGGGCGAGTAGCGCTCGTCGGCCAGCGCGGCCAGATAGAGGCCTTCCTTGCCGTCGAAGTAGCGCGCGATCAGGGCGGCGTCGACGCCGGCGCGCTCGCCGATCTCGCGGACGGTCGCGCCCTCGTAGCCGCGCTCCTGGAACAGCTGCGCGGCGGCGTCGAGCAACGCCCGGCGGGAAGCCTCGGCGTCGTGTGGTCGGCGAGTGGTGCTGGACATGGGAGTCGCTGTTGATCTTGGCAGGCCCGGATACGGCTCGATCCATCATGGTACGTTTTGTCAGCGCCGGATGACATCGGGCGCTGACAACTGCTCCCGACTCAGGCCCAGATGACTTCCTCCCACGCTTCCGACCGTCAGCACTACGGGCTGACGTTCGCCGTCCTGGCGATCGCCGGCCTCGCCTACGCACTGATGTCGGCGATGGTCGCGCCGGCCCTGCCCGACATCCAGCGCGAACTGGGCGCGAGCCCGACCGGCGTCGCGTGGGTGCTGACCGCGTTCCTGCTCAGCACCTCGATCTTCACGCCGATCGCGGGTCGTCTCGGCGACATGTTCGGCAAGGAGCGGATGCTGATCGTCACGCTCGGCCTGCTCGTCGCGGGCAGCGTCGTCTCGGCGCTCGCGTCGTCGCTGAACGTGCTGATCCTCGGTCGCGTGATCCAGGGCGTCGGCGGCGCTGTCTTCCCGCTCGCGTTCGGGATCATCCGCGACGAGTTCCCGCGCGAGCGGATCGCCAGCGGCATCGCGCTGATCTCGGCGATCCTCGGCATCGGCGGCGGCCTCGGCATCGTGCTGGCCGGCCCGATCGTCGACAACCTCAGCTACCACTGGCTCTTCTGGATCCCTGCGATCCCGGTCGCGCTGGCGCTGGTCGCGGCGATCTTCTGGGTGCCCGAATCGCCCGTCAAGACGCCGGGCAAGATCAACTACGTCGGCGCCGCGCTGCTGTCGGCGTGGCTCGTCTGCCTGCTGGTCGCCGTCAGCGAGGGACAGGACTGGGGCTGGACGAGCGGTCGCGTGATCGGCCTGATCGTGGCGGCGGCGGTCATCGCGTTCGTCTGGGTCCGCAACGAGCAGGCCGCCGGCGAGCCGCTCGTCGACATGAACATGATGCGGATCCGCGGGGTCTGGACCGTCAACGCCGCCGCGCTGCTGATCGGCGCCGGCATGTACAGCTCCTTCATCCTGATCCCGCAGTTCGTCGAGGAGCCGGTCAGCTCCGGCTACGGCTTCGGCGCGTCGGTCACGCAGGCCGGTCTGTTCATGCTGCCCTCGACGGTGATGATGCTGGTCGTCAGCCCGCTCGCCGGCCGCCTCTCCAACACGCTCGGCTCGCGCGTGCCGCTGATGCTCGGCGCGCTCGTGACGACGATCTCCTTCGCGATGCTGGCGTTCCTGCACGCGGAGAAGTGGGAGATCTACGTCGGCGCCGGCCTGATGGGCATCGGCATCGGCCTCGCGTTCGCCTCGCTGGCGAACCTGATCGTCGAAGCGGTCCCGCCGCAGCAGACCGGCGTCGCGACCGGCATGAACACCGTCATGCGCACGATCGGCGGCGCGATCGGCTCGACGATCGGCGCCGCGGTCATCGCCGGCACCGTCGTCGGCTCCGGCTCGCCGACCGAAAGCGGCTTCACCACCGCCTTCGCGATCTCCGCGATCGCCTGCCTGCTCGCCCTGCTCGCCTCCCTCTACGTCCCCCGCCGCCCCGCCGCCCAGGCGGTGCCGGCGAACGTGGAGGCGGCGCCGGCGCGGGCGTAGCGACGAGTTGGACGGTCAAGCTCCGGGCGCTACGCCGCGCGCGAGCTGGTCGACGAACGTCAGCTTGCGCTGCACCGCCGGGCCGAGCACGAACGGGTAGAGGTCGTCGACGCCCATGCTGCGGTTGATCGCGTTGAGCGCGAGCGTCAGCGGGATCCACGCCTCCAGCAGCTCGCTGATGTCGCCGTCGGCGTCGGGCGGGTCGGACTGCAGCGGCTGCTGCTCGGCGAGGCCGGCGGCGGGACCGTCGACGCGCACGCCCCATGCGGCGGCTGTCCGCAGCGCGTCGTTGATGTGGAGATAGTGGGCGAACGTCTCGGCCCAGTCCTCCCACGGGTGCATCGACGCGTAGGCGGAGACGAAGCGCTCGCGCCAGTCCCGCGGCGCGCCGTGCGCGTAGTGGCGGTCGAGCGCGGCCTGGTAGTCGGCGCGCTCGTCGCCGAAGATCCGCCGGCACGCCTCCTGCTGCGGCGAGCCCTCCGCGACGAGGACCGTCTCGTACCAGTGCCCGACCTCGTGGCGCAGGTGCCCGAGCAGCGTCCGGTACGGCTCGCCGAGCTGCACCCGCATCCGTTCGCGGTACGACGGCTCGGCCTCCGCCAGGTCGACCGTGACGATCCCGTCCTGATGGCCGGTCGTGACCGGCTCGTACGCGCTGGAGAGCAGGTCGAAGCCGAGCCCGCCGGGACCGTCGCTGAAGCGCCGCAGCGGCAGCCCCAGCTCGATCAGCTCGAACAGCAGCCGTCGCTTCGCCGCCTCCACGAGCGCGAACGCGGCAAGCCCGGCGACGTCGCCGTCGGCCGGCCGCGTGCGCGTGTAGGCGCAGCTCTCGCACAGCGCGCCCGGCGCGCGCCCGACCCAGTTGCAGCCGGCGATCCGCGCGTTGGCGCACGGGCTCCCGCTCGACGCGCGCACGATCGCGCGCGCCCCCGGGTCAAACGCGACCGCCGTCGCGCAGTTGACGCAGCTGGTCGCGTCGAAGTAGACGACGTGCCGGCAGTGGGGGCAGCTGAAGTTGCGCACACGGGCCACGCTACTCGCCGCGGCGGCGCCCCGCCGCGGCGACACGGGCGCACGCGGCAGGCTCATCGGCGCGGCGCCTTCAGCGCCCGCACCGCCGCCTCGTAGCGACGGCCCGAGCGGCCCGCGACCTCGACGCCGTAGTCGCCGTCGGGTCGCAGCGCGACCTTCGCCGGGCGACGTCTGGTGGCGGTGACGCGCACGGTCGTCTGCGTCACGTGGTCGGTGACGCGGATCCGCAGCGGGCCGTCGAGCGTCCGCACCGTCAGCTGCGCGCGGCGCGCGAGCGTGCCGACGTCGTGCTCGTCGTGGCCGGAGCCGGTCACGCCGAGCACGCCCGGGGCGCCGCCGCCGAGCGGCGTGCCCTGCTCCGGGAAGACCTCGCCGAGGCGGGTCAGCCCGGCGCGGTCGGCGACCGCGGCGAAACGCTGCAGCTCGCGCGCGCTGCGCGTCGCGAGCACCGCGCCGCCGGTCGCCTCGACCGCGGCGATCACCGGAGCGGGTGCGGACTCCCTGCCGAAGATCGCCAGCGAGACGACGGCACCGGCCTCGCCGAGGGCGCGCACGCGCGCGACCAGCGCAGCGACGTCACCGACGCGGTCGGTGATCAGCACGGCGCCCTGCTGCCCGCGCGGCAGGTCCGCGTTGCCGAGCAGCCCGTCGACGCTGCGCAGCGCGGCGGCGGTCGTGGAGGCGATGCCGCGCTCCTGCGCGGCGAAGGCGGCCGCGACGAACCGCGCGGCCGGCGCCGGCTCGGTGAGGCGCGCCGCGGCGGTAGTCGGCTCGTCCCGGACCGCGTCGTCGGCGGAGAGGCGATCGCCGTCGCCCGCACGGTCTTCCCCGTCATCGCCGACCACCGGCGCCGAGTCCGGCGCCAGCGCCGGCGCCGGCGGCGCCGCCTGGCTCGCGTCGGTCTCCTCGTTCTCCTGCGCGCCCTCCTCGCTGCCGTGCGTGTAGTCGCCCTCGGGACTCGGCTCGGCGACGAACGGCTCCGGCTCGGGCGTCACCGTCGGGTCGGCGCCCTTGCGCGGTCTGCCGTCGTCCACGACGGACGGGTCCGGCGCCGGGTCGCCCTCGCGCGGATCGTCGATCTGCGCCTGCGCGGGCGCGACGAAGGGGTCGACGTCCTGCTCGCCGGTCGCGCTGTCGGAGGTGATGACCGCGACGCGGTCGCTCTTCCCCAAGCGGTCGATCAGCGCGGCGGCGGCCGCCTCCACGGGCGAGCGGCGGGCGGAACCGTCCTCGCCCGGCGCCAGCTGGTAGCCCTCGGCCGTCGGGTCGTAGTTGATCGAGACGACGACGTTGCGCGTGTCGCACGTCTCGGAGCGGTCCAGCACGAGCGCGCAGATCATCTTCGCGGCGTCCGCGAGGCCGTAGCGTCTGGCCAGCTCGGCACGGAAGACGCTCCACTGCCGTCTCGCCTCGCGCGTGGCCAGCGTGACCGCGCGGCTGAAGTTGGAGACGCCGTCGACGACGATCTGGCCGCGCGGCGTGGTCGGCTCTCTGACGGCGCCGGTGGTGGTGTCGATCAGTCCCTTGTCCTTGTTGAGCCCGAGGTCCTTGCTCGACTCGCCGTGGATCACGCGCCCGGCGCACTCCTTCTTCGGATAGCAGCTGGAGGTGAAGTCGGCCGGCACCGCCTCCGGCGCCGTCCACTGCGCGCGCAGGTCGAGGAATCTCGCGATCTCGCGCTTGCCGAGGCCGATCGGGTTCGTCAGCGACAGCGCCTTCGTCGGGTCCTGGAGGTCGGCCCAGTTCGTGTGCGAGTAGAAGTCCTCCGCCATGTGCAGCACGTAGCCGAACGGCTCCAGCACGTTGCACTTGACGCGCCGGCTGAGGACGCCGTTGTAGGTGCAGTCGGGGCTGAAGCGGCCGACGCCGGGGTTGGAGTCGTCGACGCGGCCGCTGGCCTTGATCAGCGTTCTGGCCTCGGCCACAGCGCCCGTCTGCGGCGTCGCGGTCGGGAAGCTCCAGGCATCCTCGCCGCCGTCGTAGAGCTTGTCCCTGCCCCACTCGACGCAGGCGCGCAGCTTGTCGAGCGCGGTTCTGCGCTCCTGCGGGTAGGGGCCCGGCAGGCCGTGCGTTCTCGCGTCGACCCAGTCCGCGTTGTCGCAGTGCCAGTAGTCGCGATCTCTGTTCAGGTGCATCGGGATGTCGTCGGGCGCGCCGACGGCGCCGAACGAGCGCGACTGCCCGGCGAGGTTGTCGAGCGAGACCGGCTGGAAGCAGTCGGGCGGCTGCACGTCCGGTCCGCCGGCGACGCTGCCGCACTGCAGCGCCAGGCGCGTGATGCGCTCATGTTCGCTGTGCTGGCCGAGCGAGCCTTCGATCGTGCCGAATGCGGCGGCCTGCGAGCTGCCGAGCGCCGCGACGACGACGACGACGGCGAGCGCGCCGCCGAAGCGCCGCGCGATCCGGCGCGCGGCGGCGCCGCGGGCGGAGTGGAAGCGCATCTCGATCGTCCTCGTCCGACTCAGCGGGCGTACGGCGCCAGCAGGCGCGACCAGGAGCGGTTGACCTGTCTCCACTCGTCCTTGCAGCGCGGCGCGCGCGCCTTCGTCAGGCCGTTCTCGCCGACGAGCGAGCGGTAGCGCTTCGTGTTGCTGCCGTAGATCCAGCAGAGGAACTGGTAGACACGCTGCTTCGGCAGCGAGTGCTCGTCGGCGAAGTCGCTCTCGCCCGGCTCCTGCACGCGCGAGAGCGCGTCGAACAGCAGCGCGGCGCTGAAGGCGCTGCGCGGCCCGAAGTCCGGCGAGTCCGTCAGCAGGTAGGTCGCGAAGCCGTCGACCGCGTCCTCCTCACGACCCGTGATGGGGATGTCGAGCACGTTGACGAGCGCGTGGCCGATCTCGTGCGCGACGACGAACTCGTTCGCGAAGATCATCGCCTCGCGCGGCGTCGGGTTCTTCGCGCCCCTGCCCAGCTCGTCCTCGAGCGCGGTCAGCTCGATGTCGAGGAAGCTGCCGGGGAAGTGGATGAAGCTGACGGGCTTCTTCTGGCCCTTCAGCGTCACCTCCGGCAGGAACGCGGGGCCGACGTCGAGCTCGTCGGAGAAGTAGATCGGGATGCTGCGGGGGGTCGTGTAGCGTCTGTTGACGAGGCGAACGAGGCTGTCCATCGCGCCGGAGCGCTGGAGCGTCTGCGCGATATCTCTGTGCTCCGGGGTGAACTCGCCCCATTCGAGCGTGAAGGCCTGTTTGGCGGGGGCAGCCGAGGCCGAGCCGGCAAGGGCCGAGCAGAGTGCCGCGACGGCCGCAAACAGGAGCAGCGCGCGGGCGAGATTACGGAAGCGCATGCCCCGACAGTCGGCTCCGCCCGCCCCCGACTTGAGGCCGCCGCGCCGAGAACGTCGGCCGACGCTGCCGCGGGACTGGCCGCGGCGGGTGCGCGGACGACGCAGCGCTCCGCAGAGAGCGGCGCGCGAGTCAGCCGCGCCGCGCGTCCGCCGCGCCGATCGCGTCCACCGCCGGCACGGCGCCCACCCCGACCGCCGCCCACGCCGTCGCGGTCGCCTCGTAGCGCGAGCTGACGCCGAGCTTCGCGTAGACGTGCTGGAGGTGCTTGTCGAGCGTGCGCGGGGCGATCCCCAGCTCGCGCGCGGCGTCGGCCGGGGTGCGGCCGAGCGCGAGCAGGCGCAGCGCCTCGGCCTGGCGCGCGGTCAGGCCGAGCGTGCGCAGCGCGCCCGTCGTCAGCTCGCCGCTGTCGCGCTCGATCAGCAGCACGTCGCGCCGGTCCGAGCGGCGGCTCGGCAGCAGGCGCACGAGCACGGTCGCCTCGGCGGTGCGCAGCACGAGCGGTTCGGCGCCGCTGTGTGCATCGGCGCCGCTCCCGCCGGCGCCGTGCGCCCCGGCGACGCGGCCGCCGCCCCGCTGCGCCTCGACCCACGCGTAGATCGCCGGATCGAGCGATCTGCGACCGGAGCGTGCGCCCAGCAGCCGGCGCGCGTCGGGGGTCGCGAACTCGACGCGGCCGCGCGGGTCGAGCACGACGACCTGGCGGCCGAGCGTCTCGAAGCCGTCCTCCAGCGCCCGCAACGTCGCCTCGCGCGCGCTCGTCAGCTCGGCCGAGCGGTACGCCTGGATCAGGTGCGGCCGTGCGAGCGTCAGCAGCAGCAGCTCGTCCGCGTCGTAGTCGTCCGGGCCGCGGCTGAGCGCGAGCGCGATCACCAGCGGCGGCCGTGCCGGCAGCGTGAAGGCGACCTGCGACTCGATCCCGAGCGGCCGGTAGAAGTCGCGGTAGATCGCCAGCCGCTCCAGCGCTGCCCGCTCGATCACGTCGCTGAAGCGCTTCGGCCGTCCGTCGCCGGTGCGTCGCAGCTCGAGCAGCAGCGGGTTCTCGTGCGCGACGCGGACCCAGCGGCGCAGCTGCTCGTCGTCGAGCGGCGGGTCGGAGGCGCCGTAGACGGCGTCCGGCTCCTCGCCGACCTCGTTGTAGGAGACGTAGTCCGACGGCACCGCGCGCCGCAGCAGCTCGAGGATCCCGGCGCGGAAGTCCTCCAGCAGCTCGAACCCGTGCGCGTCGCCGACGAGCTCGACCAGGCGGCGTGTCGTGACCAGCGATCGCGCGCTCATGCTCGTCAGACCGTAGCCGGTCGCGCTCAAGCTGGCACGCCGACAGGCGATTCCCTGGGCATGAGTCCATTCGCCCTCCCCCTCCGGCGCAGAGCGCGTCGCGGCACGTTGCCGCTGCTGCTCGCGAGCGCGGCCGCGCTCGCCGTGCTGCCGGCCGCGGCCGCCGACGCGGCCTCCGACGACACCGTCTACAGAACCTTCGACGCGATCGGCTGCGGCGGCGCCAACGTCTTCACGGTGCCCGCGGGCGTGACCGTCCTGCA
Source organism: Conexibacter sp. CPCC 206217 (assembly GCF_030646165.1). Classification (GTDB taxonomy): domain Bacteria; phylum Actinomycetota; class Thermoleophilia; order Solirubrobacterales; family Solirubrobacteraceae; genus Conexibacter. Next base: position 174,069 of record NZ_JAUTDO010000004.1, read on the forward strand.
CGTCAGAGCCACGGGCGCGTCCGGCGGCGCCCGCGGCGGCAACGCCGCGCTCATCCAGGCCGACGTCGCGGTCACCGCCGGGGCGACCTTCGAGGCCTGCGTCGACGTCGGCGGCGGCGCGGGCGGCCCCACCAACGGCTGGCAGAACGGCAACCCCGGCGGCGGCTACTCGTCCTTCGGGCAGCCGTCGAGTGCGCCCTTCGTCGTCGCCGGCGGTGGCGGCGGCATGGGCGGCGACGGCCCCAACGGCGGTGCCGGCGGCGACGCCGGAACGCTCACCACGGCCGGTGCGGCAGGCGGCGCCGCGAGCGTCGACGCGTTCGGCAGCTCCGCGCTCGGCGGCAGCGGCGCGGACGTCGTCGGCCCCGGCGCGGGCGGCACCTACGGCGTCTATCCGACCGAAGGCGCAGACGGCGTCAGCCTCGCCGGCGGCGCGGGCGGCAGCGGCGACATGACCGCCGGCCAGTCCGGCAGCGGCGGCGGCGGTGGCGGTGGCGGCTACTTCGGCGGCGGCGGCGGCGCCGGCGGTCACCGCGCCTCGAGTGCCGGCCAGTACGGCGGCGGCGGTGGCGGCGGTTCGAGCGCCTGCCTCGCCCCGGCGACGGACTGCGAGGGCAGCCTCACCGCCGCCTCGGCGCAGGTCGAGGTCTCCTACCTGAAGCCGAGACCGGTCGTCACGGCGAGCGTCTCGCCGGACCCGGTCGTGCGCGACACCCCCGTCACGTACACGGCGACGTTCGACGTCGCCCCCGGCGACGGCACGGTCGCGTTCAGCCTCGACGGCGAGGAGCTGCCGGAGTGCCCGGCGCAGCCGATCTTCGGCACGACCGCGACGTGCCAGCCGTACGCCCCGTTCGACACCGGCGCGCACACGCTGACGGTCGACTACAGCGGCGGCGACGAGTACCAGTCGGGCAGCGACGACGCCGGCTTCACCGTCGTCGGACCGATCGCGACGGTCTCGCCGACGAGCCTCGACTTCGGCCAGACAGCGCTGACGCAGACGAGCGCGGCGCAGACGGTCACGCTGACCAACAGCGGCGCCGGCTACCTCGTGATCGGCAACCCGCCGTCGTTCGCCGGCGGCATCGGCGCGCGCGGCGCGATCGATACCGGCGTGACGCTGACCGGGGCCGACGCGGCGCGCTTCGCGATCGCCGGCGACAGATGCACCGACACCGTCCTGCTGGCCGGCGAGAGCTGCACCGTCGACGTGACGTTCTCCCCGACCGAGGAGGGTGCCCGCACCGCCGCGCTGCAGTTCGCGACCAACACCGACGACTCGCCGCAGCTGGTCGCGCTCAGAGGTGTCGGCGTTGCGAGACCGACGCCCGATCCGGACCCGGACCCCGATCCGCAGCCGAGACCCGATCCGACGCCGGACGCCAGACCCGACCCGACGCCGGTCGTCCCGACCCCGCCGGCGACGCCGGCGACCCCGGCCGCGCCCGTGACCCGGCAGCCGCCGCCGACGAGCCCCGCTCCGACGTTCCAGCCGGCCACGCTCGCGCCGTCCGCGCAGGGTCGCGTCACGGTCACCAGAAGCGACGACGTGACGCTGCCGCTGGAGTGCCCGAGCACGACGCCGTGCAGCGTCAGCGGATCGCTGACGCTGTCGGCCGACGCGTTCGCGTCGAAGGCGACGGCGCGCTCCAGCGCCGCCAAGGTGCAGGTGCTGGTGCGCTTCGCCGGCGTCAAGGTCGGCGCCAACCAGGTCAAGCAGCTGAGACTGCGGCTGCCGCGCGCGTTCGTGCGCAAGGCCCAGGCCGCCGGCCTGCGGACCGTCCGCGCGACGCTGACGATCACGACCAGATTCGGCGCCACCGGCGCCAGATCGATCACCAAGCGCGAGCGGGTCACGCTCGTCATCCCGCGTGCGAGAAAGGCGCAGAAGCCCGCGTCCAGAACGCAGAGCAAGCCTGCGCAGCGGCCCAGCTTCACCGGCTGAGCCGCACCATGACGGCCCCGCAGCGATGCGGGGTCGTCACGGGGTTCGGCGTCAGCCGCCGCGCACGACCGCGTGCATGCGGTCCAGATCGACCAGCTTCACGCGCGGGCGGCCGTGCGGTTCGCCCGCCGCCTGCTCGTGCGCGTCGATCGCGTCCCAGCCGGACCATGCGACGGCATGACCGCAGCGCTCTTCCAGCCACGCCTCCAGCGCCGCATCGGACGCGTCCGCCGCGGCCGGATCGCTCGCGTCGGCGGAGCCGTCCCCGCGCGCGAGCAGGCCCGCGTCGCGGTCGGCGACGATCGCCGCGACCGTCTCCAGCGCACACTGCTTGTTCGTGCCGATCACGCCGCTGGGACCGCGCTTCACCCATCCGGTCACGTACTCGCCGACGCGGATCGCGTCGTCTTCGAGCACGCGGCCACCAGCGTTCGGGATCAGGCCGCGCTCGTCGTCGAACGGGACGCCGGGAAGCGCGCGACCGCGGTAGCCGACGGCGCGCACGACCAACCCGCACGGGATCGTCTCCTCCTCGCCGCTCGGGCGCGCCGCGAGGCGCCCGTCGGGCTGCAGCTCCAGGCGGTTGACCGCGACGCGCACGCCCGTCACGCGCCCGTCCTCGCCGAGCAGGATCTCGCGCGGGGAGCGCAGGAATCTGAGCGCGACGTTGTGCGAGGCGCCGCTCGGGGCGCGCGCCGCGTACTCGCGCAGCAGCTCGATCCGCACCTGCAGCTCCGGGTCCGCCTCGACGGCGGCCGCGCTGGCCGCGTCGAGCGGCAGTTGCGCGGCGTCGGCGCTGACGTCGGCGCGCGACAGTCTGCCCAGCTCCGCCAGCTCCGGCGTCGTGAACGCCGCCTGCGCGGGGCCGCGGCGGCCGAGCACCGTCACGTCGCGCACGCGCGAGCCGGCGAAGGCGTCGAGCGCGTGGTCGGCGACGTCGGTGGTGCGCAGCTCGTCGGGGTCGAGCACGAGCATCCGCGCGACGTCGAGCGCGACGTTGCCGTTGCCGATCACGACGGCGCGTTCGACGTCGAGGTCGAGGCTGGTGTCGGCGTGCGTCGGGTGGCCGTTGTACCAGGAGACGAAGGCGCTGGAGGCGACCGACCCGCGCGCGTCCTCGCCGGGGATCCCGAGCTGGTTGTCGTGCGGCGTGCCGACGGCGTGCAGGACCGCGTCGTAGCGGGCGCGCAGCTCGGCGACCGCCACGTCGACGCCGATCTCGACGCCGCCGAAGAAGCGGAAGCCGTCGCGCTTGGCGGTCTTGTCGAAGACGCGCGTGACGAGCTTGATCTTCGGATGGTCCGGCGCGACGCCGGAACGGATCAGGCCGAACGGGGTCGGCAGCGCGTCGAACAGGTCGACGGCGAAGCCGGCCTGCAGCAGCGCGCCGCACGCGTAGAAGCCGGACGGGCCGGCGCCGATCACGGCCGCGCGCAGCTGCGCCGCCTCAGACACTGCGGTTCTCGAAGAACTCGCGGTTGAGCGCTTCGAAGTGCGCCCATCTCTCCGGCAGCCGGTCGTCGGAGAAGGTCGCTCTGACTGGGCAGGCCGTCACGCAGGCGTCGCAGTCGATGCACTCGGTCGCGTCGATGTAGAGCTGCTCGACGGAGTCGTAGTCGGGGTCGCCGGGCAACGGCTTGATGCAGTCGACCGGGCACACCTCGGTGCACGAGTTGTCCTTCTGGCCGATGCAGGGCTCGGCGATCACGTACGGCATTGCAGGGTCTCCTTCAGAAGTCGTTTTCAGTGCGTCGAGAAGCCGCCGTCGACCACGACTTCGCTGCCGGTGATGAACGCCGACTCGTCGCTGAGCAGGAACAGCACGGTCGCGGCCACCTCCTCGGGGGTTCCCTCGCGGTTGAGCGGGCTCATCGCCTGAAAGGCGCGGCGCGCGTCGCCGTCGACCGGCCCGCCGGCGGCCGCGGCCATCGGCGTGTCGATCGTGCCGGGATGGATGCTGTTGACACGGATCGCGTCCCTGCCGAACTCCATCGCGGCGCCCTTCGACATCGCCTGGATCGCGCCCTTGGTGGCCGCGTAGGCGGCCGCGATGCCGCCCTGGCCGCCGCAGAACGACATCACGGACGAGACGTTGACGATCGAGCCGCTGCCGGCCGCGCGCAGCGCGGGCAGCGCCGTCTGCATCCCGAGGAAGGTCCCGGTCTGGTTGACGGCGAGCACGCGCTGCCAGCTCTCCAGCGTCGTCTGCTCGATGTTCTCGGTCGGGCAGATCCCGGCGTTGTTGACGAGCCCGTCGAGCCCGCCGAACTCGTCGACGGCGACCGCGACCGCCCGCTTCCAGTCCTCCGCAGAGGAGACGTCGAGCTGCACGAAGGCCGCCCGTCCGCCGTCGGCGACGATCGACGCGGCGACCGCCTCGCCCTCGGCGAGGAGCACGTCGCCGAGCACGACGGCGGCGCCTTCGCGCGCGCACACGCGTGCGTCCGCCTCGCCCATCCCGCGCGCGGCGCCGCTGACCAGCACGACCTTCCCGTCCAGACGGCCGGGCATCAGTCGTAGAACTCCGGCGCCTGCTTCAGCGTCGGCCACAGGTCCGGGTCGTGCCCGGGGATGACCGTCGCCTGCTCGCGCCACGCGAGGTAGCGCAGGCGCTTGAGCGAGCGGCCGGCTTCCTTCGGCATCAGGTTGAAGCCGGGGATCAGCCGCTCCTCGAGGTGGTCGATCGTGTTGGCCGCGTCGACCGTCAGCAGGTACGCGCGCTCGCTCGGCATTCTCACCAGCAGCGACATGTGGCCGGGCGTGTGGCCGGGCGTGAACCAGCACGTCAGGACGCCGTCGCCGAACAGGTCGAAGCCGTCGTCGCCGTCCTCCAGGAGGAACCAGTCGATCCCGTCCTTGACGTAGTCGGCCGGGCAGTAGCCCATCGCGACGAAGCCCTCGGGCGCCTGCGCCCAGGTGAACTCCGTGCGCGTCGCCAGCACCTGCGCGTTCGGCAGTCTGTCGATCACCGCGACGGCGCCGGTGTGGTCGTTGTGCAGGTGGCTCTGCACGACCCAGCGGATGCTCTCCGGGTCGACGCCGATCCGCTCCAGGCCGGGCAGCACGGCCTGGTCCGGGGTCATGACGACTCTGGAGATGTCGAGGATTCTGCCCCAGTGTCTGCGCGCGTCGACCGCGACCTCGGGGGCGTTGCCGCCGTCGATGATCACGTTGCCGCGCGGGTGCACGAGCACCGACCACGTGATCGGGGTGGTGATGAAGTTCTCGCCGCCGCCGAGGATGTGGTTCTTCTCCGGCAGGTGGACCGTGCCGCCCTCGAACAGGTACAGACGGATGTCGTCAGCCATGACTAGCCCTCCACCGAGACGCGCTCGCCGATCGGCGTGCAGTTCCATGACGCGAATCTGACGTCGGACCACCAGGTCGGCAGCTCCGGCCCGTCGTCGCCCGCGTCCTTGCGCTCTCTGTAGGAGTCGACGTCGACGAGCTTCATCTCCTCCATCTCGCGCATCAGCTTGTCGGTGTCGGAGTCGACCTCGTAGACGACGAGGCGCCGGAACGGACCGGAGTGGCCGTCGTCGATCGCCGCTTCGAGTCTGTAGCGCTGCGCCGCCTTGAAGCCCGGGATCGACAGGATCTCCTCCAGGTGCTCCTCGTACCAGCCGTCGAACTGCTCGTCGGTGACGTTGTCGCCCGGGTCGCTGAACACCAGCTGCAGGTGCTTGGCCATCTCGTCTCTCTCTCCTGAAAATCGAGTTCGTCGGCTACGCGGCGCTGACGAGCGCCGGCGCGATGCGACGCCAGATGTCGAGCTGGAGCGTGCCGTTGGGCACGCCGACGACCTGCACGGCGACGTGGTCGGCGCCGGCCGCGTGGTGCTCGGCGACGCCGGCGGCGATCGCCTCCTCGTCGCCGTACGCGACGAGCGCCTTGACGAGCCGCTCGCTGCCGCCGTCGGCGACGTCCTGCTCGGTGAAGCCGAGCCGCAGCAGGTTGTTGACGTAGTTCGGCAGCGCGAGGTAGTCGGCGACGAACGCGCGGGCGCGCTCGAAGCCGCTCGCCGGGTCGTCGTCGAGCACGACCGACACCTCGGGCGCCAGCAGCCGGTCGGGCCCGAGCGTCTCGCGCGCGATCCGCGTGTGCTGCACCGGGACCAGGTACGGGTGCGCGCCGCCGGCGCGGTCGCGCGACAGCTCCAGCATCTTCGGGCCGAGCGCCGCGAGGATGCGGCGCTCCTGCGGCACCGGCGTCGGGCCGGCGTCGAGGCCGTCGAGGTACGCCTTCATCGCCGACAGCGGTCTGCCGTAGCGCGGCTCTCTGCCCTCGGCGTCGACGACGGCCGCGTGGCTGGCGCCGAGCCCGACCGTGAAGCGGCCGGGGTGACGCGTCTCGAGGTCGGCGATGCCGGCCGCGATCGCGCCCGCGTCGTGCATCCAGATGTTGAGGATGCCGGTCACGACCGCGACCTCTCTGGTCGCGTCGAGCACGTGCTCGACGTCGCCGAGCACGTCGCCGCCGACGTCGGGCAGGAACAGCGCGTCGTAGCCGAGCTGCTCCAGCTCGGCCGCCGCGTCGGCGATCGCCGCGCGGTCTTCGGAGTAGCGCAGGCCGTTGGACCAGATCCCGACTCTGCCGATCGACGAAGCCATCAGACGGCCGGCACGTCGGTCGGGGCGTGGCGATGCGTGAACAGCCAGCGGCCGTCCTCGCGCACGAGTCTGTCCTCGTAGTGCCCGATCTTCGCGAGGTCCGGCTGGTCGTCCTCGCCGCGCAGCACGTACGTCCACGTGCTGCGCGCGCTGGCGCGGTCGCCGTCGAGCACGATCTGCACGTTGCCGACGATGTGGAAGTCGTCGCCGCCTCTGGGAGTCAGCATCGAGCCGACCATGCCGGTGACCATTCTGTGGATCTCCGCACGGCTGCCGGCCTGCCACGCCGGGTCGGTCGTCGTGAATCTGCCGTCCTCGGTGAAGAGGTTCGCGTAGCCCTCGAAGTCCTTCTCGTCGAGCATGCGGCGGTACTCCATGAACAGCGCGTGGATCGCCTCGCGGTCCTCCAGCTGCTGCACGCGTTGCTGGAGCTGCGCGAGCTGCTCCTCGATCGATGACGCGACGTCATGCGACATGCAGTCCAACCCTCCTGTCGTAGCGGGTCCGCCGGATCGCGAACTCGCGGTTGCCGCGCTGCTCTGAAGCCGTCTGCTCGCCGTTCGCCGCGCTCAACAGCGCGGCGTGGATCGCATCGCCCATCGACTGCAGCGTGTGCGAGCCGTCGAGGATCCTGCCCGCGTCGAGGTCGATGTCGCCGGCCATCCGCTCGAAGATCGCGGTGTTGGTGGAGATCTTCAGGCACGGCGCGATCGCCGAGCCCGTGGGGGTGCCGCGGCCGGTCGTGAACGCGACGATCTGGCAGCCGCCGGCGACGAGGCCGACCATCTGCTCGATGTCGTGGCCGGGCGTGTCCATCACGTAGAGGCCCGGGACCGTCGGCGTCTGCGCGAAGTCGACGACGCCGGTGAGCGGCGCGTTGCCGGCCTTCTTGGCCGCGCCGAGCGACTTCTCCTCGATCGTCGTGAGGCCACCCTCGATGTTGCCGGGGGTCGGCTGCGCGCCGCGGATGTCGACGCCGAGCGCTTCGACGGAGCGCTCGAAGTCGTGGATCGTCTTGATCATCCGCGCGCCGACCGCGGGCGTGATCGCGCGTGCGGCGAGGATCTCCTCCGCGCCGACCAGCTCCGGCACCTCCGACAGCATCGTCGTCGCGCCCGCGGCGACGAGCCGGTCGCTGGCGACGCCGAGCGCCGGGTTGGCGGTGATGCCCGAGAGCGCGTCCGAGCCGCCGCACTCCAGCCCGATCGCGAGCGCCGACCACGGCATCGGCTCGCGCTGCTGCGCGGCCGCCTCGGACGCCAGGTGCGCAGCCATCGTGCGACCCGCGAGAATCGTGCCGGCGGTGCCGCCGTGGGCGGACATCGCGAGCCGCTCGACGCGCTGGCCGCGGGCGGAGATCGCCTCGGCGAGCTCCTCGTCGGCCCTGATGACCGTGACGAGCAGGACCGCCGCCACGTTCGGGTTCGCCGCGAAGCCCGCGAGCGTGCGCTCGACGAGCGCATGGTCGGGGTCGCCGGGGACGCCCTCCCACTCGTGCGTGACGGCGACCGTGCCCGACACGGCGGAGGCGATCTCCTCCGCAGCCCGGTTGGCCGCCGCGCGCGCCGGCAGCACGAGGACGTGGTTGCGCACGCCCCAGCTGCCGTTCGGGCGGGGGAAGCCGGTCAGTTGTTCACTCATGTTGTGGCCTCCAACGTCGGAAGAACGAGCCGCCAGGCGAGTTCTTCCAGTGGGACGCAAGGCCTCCGGCCGCAGCGTCTCACATTGTCACCGCGAGCCGACGCAGCACGAAGTCGCGCGCGCCGCGGCGCTCGGACGCGGTCCGCTCGCCGTCGGCGACCGCCGCGACGCGCTCTGCGATCCGCTCGGCCAGCGCGGCCGGGGCGTCGTCGCCCGCGTCGAGGTCGAAGTCGTCGTGCAGCGCCGCGTACAGCTCGGGATCGCCGGCGACGGCGATCACGGGGCAGGTCGCGAAGCCGATCGGCGCCTCCTGCGCGCCGCGCAGCGAGACGATCGCCTGCGCGCCCTGGCCGGCGAGCGAGACGTGCGCCTCGGCACCGGACAGCTCCGGATCTGCGAGCAGGGTGCGCCAGCCACGCGCGTCGAAGACCTCCCGCAGCGGCGCGACCAGCGCGTGGTCGGCACGGTCGATGCCGACCGCCAGCGCACCCGCGTCCAGCGGCGTGCGGGCATCGGCGTCGAGCAGCTCGCGCATCCGCGCGACCTCCGCGCGACCTTCCTCGATCGCGCGCGCCGTGCCGCCGGCCTGCTGGATCCCGACGAACGCGACGCGCTGGTCGCGCTGGGCGATCCGTCTGGCGAGGCGGCGGCCCTGGATCGTCTCGCAGCCGAGGCTGACGACGACCACGCCGCCGACGTTCGGGTTCGTGGCGGTCCCGATCAGCTCGTCCTCGGTGTGCGTCAGGTCGTCGCCGACGTGCAGGCAGCCGTGCTGGTGCGTGATCGCGATCGCGTCGTCGCCGTCGCGCGCGATCTCCATCGCCGCGTGCGTCGAGCAGACGACCGACGGCAGCACCAGCACGTGGTTGCGGATCCCGACGCGGCCGTCGGCGCGCAGGTAGCCGGCGCTCATGACGATGCCTCCGCGCCGGCCGCGCGCGCAGCCGCTGCGGCGGCCGCCGCAGCGACCTCCGGCCCCGGCAGCCGTGCGCTGACGACGTTGTGCACGTGCACGTGCGTCCCGGGCTCGATCGCCGTCGACGCGCGCCCGATCGTCTCGTTGTACTTGACGACCGGCTCACCGGCGGGGATCGCACGCAGCGCGAGCTTGTGGCCGAAGCGGATCGGCTCGCTCAGCGTCACGGCGCCGCCCTCGAGCTCCACCACCTCGCCCGCCGACAGCGCGATCACTGCGACCGCGACGTTGTCGGCGGGGTCGAGCACGAGCGCCCGCGGGCGCTCGCTGACAGGGGTCTCAGCCATGGTGGTGGTAGGCCGTCTTGATCTGGGTGTAGCGCAGCATGCCCCACTTGCCGTCCTCGCCGCCCATGCCGGACTCCTTGTAGCCGGTGTGGTGCGCGTGGACGGACTCGCCGAGCGTGCGGTTGATGTAGATCTCGCCGAAGTCCAGCTCGTCCACGGTCCGCATGACCGTCGGGTAGTCGCGCGAGAAGAGGTACGCGGACAGCCCGTAGCGCGAGTCGTTGGCGACATCGAGCGCCTCGTCGAGCGAGTCGATCGCCATGATCGGCGTGACCGGGCCGAACGTCTCGTCGACCATGATCCGCATGTCGCGTCTGACGCCGGCCACGACGGTCGGGGAGACCCAGTAGCCGGGGCCGAAGGAGGCGTCGGCGGCGCTGCCGTCGAGCAGCACCTCGGCGCCCTCGCCGCGCGCGGTCTCGACCGCGCCGCGGACCTTCTCCAGCTGCGCGGCGGAGGCCAGCGGCCCCATGTCGGTGCCGGCCGCCGACGGCGCGCCGACGGTCAGCTGCGAGACGGCCGCGACGTAGCGCTCGGTGAACTCGCCGACGATGTCGCGGTGCACGAAGACGCGCTCGGCCGAGGTGCAGACCTGGCCGGCGTTCGCGTGACGAGCCTGCACGATCGCCGGGATCGTGACGTCGAGGTCGGCGTCGCGCCAGACGATCGCCGGCGCCTTGCCGCCCAGCTCCAGCGACACGCGCGTGAGGTGCTTGGAGGCGGCCGCCATGATGCCCTTGCCGGTGTCGCGGTGGCCGGTGAAGGAGATCAGCGACGTCAGCGGCGAGTCGACCAGCGCGCGGCCGGTGACCTTCGCGCCGGCGACGACGTTGATGACGCCCTTCGGCACGTCGAGCCGCTCGTCGATCAGCCGCACCAGCTCGATCGTGCTCAGCGGCGAGACCTCGCTCGGCTTGACGACGACCGTGTTGCCGGTCACCAGCGCCGGGCCGATCTTGCGGCAGAGGACGGCGAGCGGGAAGTTCCACGGGCAGATCGCCGCGATCACGCCGACCGGCACGCGCAGCAGGTGGATCGTCTCGCCGCGCACGTCGCCGGGCAGGATCTCGCCCTCCAGGCGACGGTCCCACTCGGCGTTGTAGCGCAGGTAGGCCTCGGCGAAGTCGACCTCGCCGAGCGCCTCGCTCAGCGGCTTGCCGACCTCGCGCGAGAGCAGCTTCGCCAGCGGCTCGCGCTCGGCGCGGATCAAGTCGGCGATCGCGCGGATGTGCGCGCCGCGCTCGGGCGCCGGCGTGCGGGCCCAGTCGCGCTGCGCCGCGCGGGCGGCGCTCAGCGCCGCCTTGACGTCGGCCTCCGTGCCCTCGTTCACGCGCGCGAGGACGCTGCCGTCGGTCGGGTCGAAGACGTCGACCGTCGCCCCGCCGGCGGACGACCACTCGCCCGCGACGTAGCGCGATCCCGCGAACTGCTCAGTCGTGGTGCTCATACCTCACCCCACACGTCCTGGGCCACCTGCACGACCAGCTCGAGCTTCGCCTTCTGCGCGTCGTACGTGATCGCGTTGCCTTCGGCGTTGGAGCCGAAGCCGCACTGCGTCGACAGGGCGAGCCGCTCCAGCGGCACGTATCTGCTGGCCTCTTCGATCCGTCCCTTGAGCTCGTCGGCCGACTCCATGTCGGACCTCTTCGTCGTCACCAGGCCGAGCACGACCGTCTGGTCCTCGCGCGCGTGGCGCAGCGGCGAGAAGCCGCCGGAGCGCTCGTCGTCGTACTCCAGCAGCAGCCGCTCGGCGGCGACGTTGGGGAGCACGGCGGCGGCGAAGTCGTCGTACGGCTCCGTCCCGGTGAAGTGGCTGCGGTCGTTGCCGCGGCAGATGTGCAGCGCCGTCGTCGCGCCCTCGACGCCCGCGAAGACGCGGTTGTCGATCTCGACCAGGCGCTTCAGCTCGGCATCGCGGTCGCCGATGTCTCTGACGACCTTCTGGATGTACGCGTAGTGCGGCGCGTCGAGCTGGATGTGGTCGGCGCCGGCGGCGGCAAGCGCCTTGGCGTCCTCGTTCATCAGCTCGCAGAGGTGGTCGAGGTACTCCTCTCTGCTGGCGTAGGCCTGGTCGGAGGTCCCCTCCTTCCAGTACACCGACAGCAGCGACGGGCTCGGCATCGTGACCTTCACGAGCTTTCTCGTGTGGTCGCGCACGTAGTCGAGCTCGTACTCCTTCAGCAGCGATCTGCGCGTCAGGCGCGCGACCGGCGTGGGCGTGCGCAGCTCGTGCTCGACGCCCTCCTCGTCGCGGTGATGACGCACGAAGCCCTGCGGATCGATCCCGTCGACCAGCACCTCGATCGTCGAGAAGAAGAAGCGGCGGCGGTACTCGCCGTCGGTCACGACCGGCAGCCCGGCGTCCTCCTGCAGTCTGATCGCGTCCTCGACCGCTCTGTCCTCCACGGCCCGCAGCTCGTCCGCCGGCAGGTTCGCGGCGCGCGCCTCCAGCAGGTAGTCGGGACGCAGCAAGCTGCCCAGGTTGTCAGCTCGCACGATGCTGGCCATGTCTCTCCTCAGGTCGATGGGTGAACATGATCGTAGATGATTTCCTATGCAACCGGATAGCACTCGAACAGCAGCGCCACGGTGACCGCGCCGGGATCGATCACGCCGCGCGCGACGTCGCCGACGTAGCTGGCGCGACCGCGTCTGGCGACGAGGTCGGCCGTCTCCTCGGCGCCGCCGCGGGCGGCCGCGCCGGCGCTGGCCAGCGCGTCGGCCAGCGCGGCTCCGGAGTCGGCCGCGGCCTGCAGCGCCTGCGCCGCCGGAACCATCGCGTCGACCATCGTCTTGTCGCCGAGCTTCGCTCTGCCGAGCCGCATGACGGCGTCGACGCCGCCCTGCGCGGCGGTCGCCAGCGCGGCGACGTCGAGCGTCGCGCCCGCGGCGTCACCGCTCGCGGCGGCCGCGTCTCTGCCCGCTCTGGCGAACGCGCGGAAGTACATGCCGAACAGCGGACCGCTCGTGCCGCCCGTCTGCATGAAGCCGCTGGAGACGGCCGCGAACGGCTCGGCGACGCTCGCCGAGGCCTCGCCGAGCGCCTCGCGGATGCGCGCGACGGCGGTCTGCAGGTTGGAGCCGTAGTCGCCGTCGCCGGCCTGGCGGTCCAGCTCGCCGAGCGCGAGCCGCTCGGCGTCGACAGCGGTCAGGAACGCCTCGACCCACGCGCGGGCGCGGTCGGCGTCGAGCACTGCGGTCGAGGACATCGACCCGCTCACCAGCGCAGCGCGGCGGTCGTGACCGGCGCGTCCCACAGTTCCAGCAGATCGTCGTCGGCGCGCAGCAGCGTGATCGAGACGCCGCCCATGTCGAGCGCCGTCACGTACGCCCCGACAAGCGCCCGCTCGACGCTGACGCCGCGCTCCCGCAGCAGCGCGACCAGCTCGCGGTGCACGACCGACAGCTCCAGCGGGTGCGTCGAGCCGAGCCCGTTGACGATCGCGATGACGCGGTCGCCGTCGGCCAGCGAGAGCGCGTCGGCGACCGGCGTCGCGAGCGCCGCGACCAGCTCTCTCGCCGGTGCGAACGGGATCCGCGCTCTGCCGCGCTCGCCGTGGATGCCGATCCCCAGTTCGACCTCGCCGTCGGGCAGGTCGAACGAGGTGCGGTCGGCGCCGGGGTGCGTCAGCGGCTCCAGCGCCAGCGCCATCGTGCGCGCCGTGCCGTTGACGCGCTCGGCCAGCGCGACCAGCTCGTCGAGCGAGGCGCCGCGCTCGGCGGCGGCGCCGCAGAGCTTCTCGACGGCGACGACGGCCGCGGTGCCGCGGCGGCCGGGGCCGTCCTCCTGCCCGTCGGTCGCGAGGTCGTCGTCGACGATCACGTGCTTGACGGTGACGCCGTCGTCCGCGGCCAGCTCGGCCGCGATCGAGAAGTTCATCACGTCGCCGGTGTAGTTCTTGACGATCTGCAACACGCCCTGGCCGCGGTCGGCCGCGACGGTCGCGGCGTGCACCTGGGCGGCGGTCGGGCTGGAGAAGATCGCGCCCGGGACGGCGGCGTCGAGCATGCCCTCGCCGACGAAGCCGGCGTGCAGCGGCTCATGGCCGGAACCGCCGCCGGAGACCAAGCCGACCTTCGGCGCGGCGGCCTCGCCGGCGCGCACGACGATGCGTGCGGCGCGGTCGTAGCGCACCAGTCGCCCATGCGCGAGCTCGAACCCTTCGAGCGCCTCGCTGACGAAGTCCTGCGGATCGTTGACGAACTGACGACGTGCCACGACTCTCCTTCTCTCGCGGAAGATCCTACAGGGAAAAGGTATAGGATCGCCGAATGTCACCGCCTCCGCCTTCGAAAGTCATCGCGGTCCACCTCAACTACCGCAGCCGCGCGGAGCAGCGCGGACGGGTGCCCGAGGAGCCGTCCTACTTCCTCAAGCCGCCGTCGTCGATCTCCGGTGACGGCGACCCGATCGTGCGCCCGCGCGGCACCGAGCTGCTCGTGTTCGAGGCCGAGATCGCGGTCGTGATCGGGCGCAGAGCGCGCAACGTGACGCCCGCCGAGGGCCTCGGCTGCATCGGCTGGTACGCGCCCGCCAACGACGTCGGCCTCTACGACATGCGCGCGGCCGACCGCGGCTCCAACCTGATGGCGAAGGGCCAGGACGGCTACACCCCGATCGGTCCGGTCGTGGCCGCCGAGGGCATCGACCCGGCGTCGCTGACGCTGCGCGCGCGCGTCAACGGCGAGGTCGTGCAGGAGGACTCCAGCGCCAACCTGCTGTTCGACTTCGGACTGCTCGTCGCCGACCTGTCGCGCTTCGTGACGCTGGAGCCCGGCGACGTGATCCTCACGGGCACCCCGGCCGGCTCGCGTCCCATGCAGCCCGGCGACGTCGTCGAGGTCGAGCTGGAGGGCCACTCGAAGGTCTCCAACCCGGTCGTCGAGTCCGACTCCCCGCTCGCGTCGTTCGGCGCGCAGCCGCGCGTCTCGGCGAAGACGCGCGCCGAGGCGATCGGCGCCGGCGCGCCGCGCGCGGTGACGCTGTCCGCGGACGCGATCGAGGCACTCAACACGGTCTCGACCGCGACGCTGACGGTCCAGCTCAGAAGACACGGGATCGCCAACACGTTCGTGCGCGGCCTGCGCCCGACACGCCCGGGCATGCGCATGCTCGGCTACGCGCACACGCTGCGCTACGTGCCGCTGCGCGAAGACGTCCTGAAGGCCGACAGAGCCGAGCTGAACGCGCAGAAGCGCGCGGTCGAGACGATCGGGCCCGGCGAGGTGCTGGTGATGGACGCGCGCGAGCAGCCGTTCGCGGGCACGATCGGCGACATCCTCGCCGCGCGCGTGCTCGCCCGCGGCGGCACCGGCATCGTCACCGACGGCGGCATGCGCGACAGCCCCGCCGTCGCGCAGCTGGAGATCCCGGCCTGGTACCAGCAGCCGCACGCGGCCACGCTCGGGCTGATCCACTATCCGCTCGAGGTCAACGTGCCGATCGCCTGCGGCGGGACGTTCGTCGTCCCGGGCGACGTGATGGTCGGTGACGCCGAGGGCGTCATCGTCCTCCCGGCCGCGCTGGCCGAGCGCGTCGCCCACGACGCGGTCGAGCAGGAGTCGCGCGAGAGCTTTGCGCTCGAGCGCGTGCAGGCGGGCGAGTCGATTCGCGGGATCTACCCGCTGAGCGACGCGCGCCGCGCCGACTACGAGGCCTGGAAGGCAGGACAATGAGCAGATTCGCAGCCAACCCCGACGCGGTCCGAGGCGCCATCACGCCGCTGATCACGCCGTTCACCGACGACGGCGCGCTCGACCTCGACAGCATCGAGCCGCTGATCGACTGGCAGCTGGAGCGCGGCACGCACGGCATCTCGGTCGGCGGCTCGACCGGCGAGCCGACGTCGCAGACCGTCGCCGAGCGGATCGAGGTGATGCGCGCGGCGGTGAAGGCGATCGACGGCCGCGTCCCGTTCCTGCCGGGCACCGGTACGGCGCTGATGGCCGAGACGCTGGAGCTGACGGCCGAGGCGCAGAAGCTCGGCGCCGCCGCCGCGCTGGTCGTGACGCCGTACTACGGCCGCGCCCAGCAGCAGGGTCTGTACGACTGGTACGCGCGCGTCGCACGCGAGTTCCCCGACATGCCGATCATCGTCTACAACGTGCCGATCCGCGCCGCCGTCGACATCGTGCCGAGCACGGTCGCGCGGCTGGCGAGAGAGTTCGACAACATCGTCGGGATCAAGGAGACGACGCGCGACTTCGAGCACGTCTCCTACGTGCTGGACCAGTGCGGCACGGACTTCATCGCGCTGTCCGGGATCGAGCTGCTCTGCTACCCGATGCTCTGCCTCGGCGGGGTCGGCCACCTCAGCTGCGTGGCGAACTTCTCCCCCGAGCCCGTCGCGCAGCTGTACGACGCGTTCGTCGCCGGCGACCACGCGCTCGCCCAGAAGCTGCACTACGACCTGCACCCGCTCGTCGACGCGGCCTTCGCGGAGACCAACCCGGTGCCGGCAAAGTGGGCGATGCACCAGCTCGGCATCCTCCCCTCGCCGTTCGCCCGCGAGCCGCTCGCCCCGCTCGCCGACGCGACGGTCACGAAGGTCCGCGCGCTGCTCGACAGCAGCCCGCACGTCGACCTCCCCGCCGCCGTCGCCTGACGGCGGCGATCCTTGCCCGCGCGCGGCGCCCGCAAGGGGCTCCGCTGCGCGGTGGCGCACGAGCCGGACTCAGTCCGGCTGGTGCTCGCCGCGCCAGGCGCGGAAGCTCTGGACCGTGTGCATCTTGTGCTCACGGGCGAGCGCCTCGATCTTCGAGGCGTCGGCGCCGTCCGCGATCAGGTCGATCAGCTCGCCGTGCTCGGCGACCGACGCCGAGCCGCGGTACGGGATCTGCACGAAGACCGTGCGACGGATCGCGTCGAGGCGCCGGGCGACGTCGCGCAGCATGTCGACGAGCGCCTCGTTGGGGCAGCGCGAGTTGATCAGCGCGTGGAACTCCTGGTTGAGTCTGCCGAAGCTGAGCGAGTCGAGCTGCTCCATCGCCGCGCGCATTCTGTCGTTGATGCGACGCAGCTCGGCGATGTCTCTCGCCGTCAGGTGCGGGGCGGAGAGCGCCGAGGCGAAGCCCTCCAGCACTGCCAGCACCGTCATCTCCTCGTCGAAGACGCCGGGCTCGGCCGGCGCCACCTGGGCGCCGGCGTTGGGCCGGTAGATGACCAGGCCCTCAGCCTCCAAGCGGCGGATCGCCTCCCGCACAGGCAGGGCGGAGACCGCGAACTCCTCGGCCAGCGCATCGATCACGACGCGGTAGCCGGGGCCGTACGCGCCGCTCAGGATCCGCTCGCGGATCGCCTGGTAGACGCGCTCCTGCTTCGTTACCGATGGGGTGCGGGCTGCTGACATGTGCGTTGATTATCCCCTCAAAACCGGATCGTCTGTGCCGATCAGACGCCGTCTGGCGCCGTCGCGGGGTCCCACAGCACCGGCAGCGTGATCGGTCCCCGAAACACCCACCCTCTCATGACCGGCGGATCGTCGAGGTCGAGGCGCAGGTTGGGCAGTCGTTCGAACAGCGCCGGCAGCGCCGCGCCGCCGATCATCTGACGCGCGAGCCAGACGCCGAGGCAGAAGTGGTGGCCGACGCCGAACGCGACGTTGCGCGCTCTCGGGCGCGTGATGTCGAACTCGTCGGGGCGCTCCCAATGCTGCTCGTCGCGGTTGGCGGAGCCGACGATCAGGCCCATCCGGGCGCCCGGCTCCAGCGTCGTGTCGCCGAACGTGACGCGCTGCGCCGTCTCGCGCGGGAACATCGCCAGCGGCGAGACCCAGCGCATCGCCTCTTCGTTGGCTCTCGCCCACATCGACGGGTCGTCGAGGCACAGCTGCAGCTGATCGCGGTGGGTCAGCAGACCCCACAGCACGATGCCGATGCCGTCGCGCGGCTCGTTGAGGCCGCCGCCGATGATCAGCTTCGTGTTGGCGCGCGTCTCCTCTTCGCTGAGTCTGTTGCCCTCGTCGTCGCCGTACAGCATGGCGCTGATCAGCGAACCGTCGCGTCTCTTCATGACGCGCTCGATCGCGACCGTCGTGGCGGCGTCGATCTCGGCGATCGCCGCGTCGACGCGCGCCCACACGACGGGGTCGTCGCCGTAGTTGGCGGTGCCGTCCATCAGCGCCTGCGACCACACCTGCAGCTGCTCGTCGGTCGCCTCCGGCACGCCCAGCACCCAGCCGAGCACGCGCGCGGAGAAGGGACCGGCGAAGTCGCTGAAGAGATCGCCGTGACCGCGCTCGGCGAATCTGTCGATGTACTGGTTCGCGATCTTCTTGAACTCGGGCAGCATGTTCTGCTCGACGGCCTTCGGCGTCAGCGGCACCTGCGTCGCACGACGCAGGCGCTTGTGCTCGTCGCCGTCGGTGCGCAGCATCGTGCGGCCCATCACGCGCGTCTGCAGCGAGTCTCTCTCACGCGCGGTGAAGGCCTCGCCGTTGCGCTCGATCGTGTCGATGTCGTCCCAGCTGGCGACCAGCCAGCGGTTGACCTCGGGGACCCACGTGACGCCCTGCTCGCGCAGCTTGCGGTACGCGGGGTAGGGGTTGTGGATCAGCTCGTCGAGCGTGATGTCGTCGGAGACCGGCCCGTGCCCGTAGGTCGTGGCCGGATCCGACAGCGTCAGCGTCTTGCTCATGTCGCCACCGGTGTCGAGTTCGCGGCGGCCGTCGCCGGCCACCACGCCTTGTGCGCCTCCGAGTGGTCCGAGCCGGCCGGCAGCGCGCCGACGGCGTCCTTCCAACGCGAGCTGACGAGCTGCGCGGTGGGGGCGTCGACGCCCAGCTCGGTCGCGAGGTCGGCGGCGATGCCGGCGTCCTTCGCCAGCAGCGCCAGCGCGAAGCCGGTCGCGTACGTGCCGGTCACGACGTGCTCGGTCAGCACGATCTCGCTGACGAAGCTGCGGCCCGTGGAGGTGTTGACGATCTGCACGATCGTCGCCGGGTCCAGGCCGAACTCGCGGCCGATCTCCAGCGCCTCGGCGCCGGCCGCGTAGGCGGCGGCGGCGAGGTAGTTGTTGAGCGCCTTGACGGCGTGGCCGGAGCCGAGCTCGCCGGTGCGGTAGATGCGCGCGCCCATCAGCCGCAGAATCGGCTGGACGCGGGCGATCGGCTCCTCTTCGCCGCCGACCATCAGCGTCAGCGAGCCGTCGGTCGCGCGCGGGACGCCGCCCGAGACGGGGGCGTCGACGAGTGCGATGCCGTCCGGCAGGCGCGTCGCCAGCTCGCGCGTGCCGAGCGGGCGGGAGCTGCTCATGTCGACGATCACGGCGCCACGGGGCAGCGCGGCGGCGATCCCGCCGTCGATCAGCGCAGAGGCGACGATTCTGTCGTCGGGCAGCATCGTGACGAGCACCTCGACGTCGCCGAACGACTCCGGGCCGCTCGCCGCGACGGCGTTGCCGTACTCGGCGGCGAAGCGGGCCGAGGTCTCGGCGTTTGCGTCGTGGACGACGAGCTCGAGCCCGCCGCCCGCGATGTTGGCCGCCATCGGCCAACCCATGTTGCCGAGGCCGACGAAGCCGACCTTGCGGGGATCGGCCATCACTTCGCGCCGAGTCTGTCGAGCACCGGCTCGGCGGTGCGGAACGCCTCCACCGACGCCGGCACGCCGCAGTAGATCGCGGCGTGCAGCAGGATCTCCTTGATCTCGTCCTTCGTGACGCCGTTGGAGATCGCGCCGGCGACGTGGACGCCCAGCTCATGCCCGCGGCCCTGAGCGACCAGCATCGCCATCGTCAGCATGCTCCGCGTTCTGTGGTCGAGCGCCTCGCGGCCCCACGTCGCGCCGAAGCAGTATCTGGTGACGAGCAGCTCGAGGTCGCGCTGGAAGTCACTTGCAGCGTCGACCTTCGCCTGGGCGCCACCGGGGCCCCACATCTGCTCGCGGATCTTGATGCCGGTGGCGTAAAGCTCGTCTTCCATCTCAACTCCTGAATGTTCAGTGTGAGACGGCCCAGACCCACCCCTAGAGGTGGATCGTGACCGTCTTCTCCTCGGTGTTCGCCTCGATGCCGGCGAAGCCCAACTCGCGGCCGACCCCGCTCGACTTCACGCCGCCCCACGGCACCCGCGGGTCGGGCGGGGCGCTGCCGTTGATCCAGACGCCGCCGGCCTTCAGTCTCGCGGCGACGCTGTGGGCGACGGAGATGTCGCGCGTCCAGACGTAGGCGGCGAGGCCGTAGCGGGTGCCGTTGGCCTGCGCGATTCCCTCGTCGATGCTGTCGAACGGCAGCACGAGGCCGACCGGTCCGAAGATCTCCTCCTGCGCGATCGAGGTCTCGTGTCCGCCGCCGGCGAAGACGGTCGGCTCGACGAAGTAGCCCGGTCTGTCGGGCCGGCTGCCGCCGGTGACCAGCTCGGCGCCCTCGGCGGTGCCCTTCGCGATGTAGCCGGTGACGCGCTCCAGCTGTCTGGCGCTGATCAGCGCGCCCATTCTCGTCTCGGGGTCGAACGGACCGCCGAGTCTGACGGCCTTCGCGGCCTCGGCGACGCCGGAGACGACGTCGTCGTACAGCTCGCGCGCGACGAGGATGCGCGTGCCCGCGGCGCAGATCTGACCCTGGTTGGCGAGGAAGCCCATCGCCAGGCCCGGGACGACCGCGGCGAGGTCGGCGTCGCCGAGCACGAGCTGCGGTGACTTGCCGCCCAGCTCCAGTGTCACGGGACGGAACTCCTGCGCCGCCGCGACGGCGATCTTACGGCCGGTCTCGGGGCTGCCGGTGAAGCTCAGCTTGTCGATGCCCTTGTGGTCGACGAGCGCCGCGCCGGCGGTGTGGCCGAGGCCGGTGACGACGTTGACGGTTCCGGCCGGGAAGCCGGCCTCCTCGATCAGCGCGGCGAGGTGCAGCGTCGACAGCGACGCGTCCTCGGCGGGCTTCAGCACGACCGCGTTGCCGGCGGCGAGCGCGGGCGCGAGCTTCCACGAGGCGATCAGCGTCGGCGCGTTCCAGGCCGTGATCGCGCCGATCACGCCGAGCGGCTCGCGCACGGTGTACGCCTGGCGCGGCTGGCCGAAGAACGGCTGCAGCTCGATCCAGCGGCCCTCGATCTTGTCGGCCCAGCCGCCGAAGTGGCGGAAGACGTCGACGACGTTGGGAAGGTCGACCATTCTCGGCTCGAACGCGGGGCGCCCGACGTCGAGCCCCTCGAGCGTCGCGAGCACGTCGATGTCGCGCTCGATCAGGTCGGCGAGCCGGTACAGCAGCAGCCCGCGGTCGGCACCGGACAGCTGCGACCAGGCGCCGCCGTCGATCTGCGCGCGCGCGGCTCTGACGGCCAGGTCGACGTCGGCGGCCGATGCGGCCGCGACCTGCGCCAACTGCTCTTCGGTCGCCGGTGCGACGACGTCGAAGGTCGCGCCGTCAAGCGCGTCGCGCCACTCTCCGTCGATGAACAGCTGCGTGGGTACACGCGGCACTTCGACGCCCGCGACCACGGCTCCGACTGCGATCCCGCTCACGCTGCTCTCCTCGTTCGCTCGTCTATAGCGATCATATAGCAAAACCTATCCGATTACTCGGTCTGTGTCCGCGCTCGCGCGCCCGGACCAGTTGGCAGCCAGGTGGCGCGCCGTGCGGCGCGCGAGCGCCTGCACCGTCAGCGTCGGGTTGTGCCCGCCCGCCGTCGGGAAGACCGAAGCGCCGAGCACGCCGAGGTTCGGCACCTCGTGCGCGAAGCCGTGGCGGTCGACGACCGACGTCGCCGGGTCGTCGCCCATCCGCGTGCCGCCGTAGCAGTGGCGCGGCTCGATCGGCAGATGCGGCGTCGTCCACGTCTGCTCGGCGCCGGCGGCGCCCAGCCAGGCGTGCAGCCGCTCCAGCATGAAGGCGGCGCCGCGCCGCTCGTTCTCGCCGGGCCGGAACGTCACCCGCACGACCGGGTCGCCATGGGCGTCGCGCACGTTCGGATCGAGGTCGAGCACGTTGTGCTCGTACGGCAGCGTGTCGAATTGGGCGCCGACGACGCCGATCGACTGCGCGTTGCGCGCGAACCACTGCTTCCAGCCGCTGCCCCAGCGCGGCACGCCGGGCGGCAGCGGAGCGCGCGCCAGCCCGATCGGCTTCAGCTCATGCGAGGCGGTGCAGAGGCCGCCGCCGATGAAGCCCTCGCCGGCGTGGTCGAAGTGGTCGGCGTCGAAGTCGTCGACGCACGTCGCCTGCGCCCACAGGCCGCTGAAGAGGTTGAGCCGCTTGTCCGGGAAGAGCCCGTAGGCGAACGGCGTCACGTGCGCGATGTAGTGGCGCCCGACCTGGCCGGCGTTGTTCGCGAGCCCGTTCGGGAACGCCGGCGAGGCGGACTTCAGCAGCAGGCGCGTGTTCTCGTAGGTGAACGTGCCGACCAGCACCACGCGCGCGCTCAGCACCCGCTCGACGCCGTCGCGGATCCAGCGCACGCCGCTGGCGCGTCCGTCGGGGCCGACCTCGATCCGCGTCACGCGCGCATCGGTCTCGACGCGCAGCCGGCCGGTCGCAAGCGCCCGCGGGATCACGTTCTGGTCGGTCGATCCCTTCGCGTTCACGTGGCAGCCGTTGGAGGTGCAGAAGCCGCAGTAGGTGCAGGCGGCGCGGCCCTCGTGCGGGACGGAGTTGATCGCGGCGGGCGCCGGATACGGATGCCAGCCGAGCTCGCGCGCGGCGCCGTCCATCAGCTCGGTCCAGCCGCTGCGGCGCAACGGCGGCAGCGGGTAGCCGCTGCGGCGCGGGCCCTCGAACGCGCGCCCGCCCTCGCCGGCCTGGCCGGCGACGCCGATCGTCTGCTCGACCCACTCGTAGTCGGGCTCCAGCTCGTCGTAGCTCAGCGGCCAGTCGGCGAGCGTCGAGTCCGACGGGATCGCGTCGGCGCCGTAGCGCTCCTCGGTCGCGCTGCGGCCGCGGAAGGTCCACGGCGCGAAGCGGGCGCTGAGGCCGGGGTAGTGAACCGTCGAGCCGCCGACCGCGTTGACCATCAGCATCGGCCACGGCGACGGGCCCGCCGGCTCGTCGGCGTGCGAGCGCCAGGTCGGCACCTCGCCGTGCGCCTTCGGCGCGGCGAGCCACTCGCGCACGTCGTTGCGGATCTCGTCGGAGCGCATCTCGGAGGCGGCGCGCTCGGGCCCCGCCTCCAGCGCGACGACGTCGAGCCCCGCCTGCGTCAGCTCCAGCGCCGCGATCCCGTTGGCGCCGCCGAGGCCGACGAGCACGACGTCGGTCATGTCCCTGCGGCGCGCAGCCGTGGCAGCGGGGCGGGCTCGGCGCCGCGCGAGTCGGGGGCGCGCGCGGCGCCGAGCCGGTCGTCGGAGCGCGCGCCGATGCGCTGGTCCTGCGCGCTCCAGGTCAATCTCGGTCCGTCGTAGCCGATCAGCCGCCAGCCGGCCGCGTCGGCGTTGCCGCCCCAGGCGGGATCGCCGAGCAGCCCTTCCAGCAGATGCGTCCAGAGCGTCATGAAGAAGATCGGCTCGTCCTGCTCGACCGCCGCCAGCAGGACGTCCTGCCGATCGCCGGACAGCTCGCAGAAGCCGCGCCCCTCGTGCTCGGCGCGGGCGCGCGCATCGAGCGCGTCGAGACCCGCGCGGTACGCCGGCGCGTGCTGCCCCAGTGCTTCGGACAGCCCGCGCCGGATGTAGCGCGTCGCCTGCGCGTCGAGCGCGCCCGCACCGTGCTCGTCGCGCGGGACGAGCCGGTCGGCGGCCGCATCCAGCACGGCCGCCTGCGCGGTGCTGAGCGGCTCCTGCATCACACCGGCGGCTTGTCCGGGACGTCGGTGTACGTCAGCCGCTGAGCGAAGCGCCAACGGCCGTCCTCGCGCACCAGCGTGTCGGCGTAGTGCCCGTAGAATCTGAGCACCGGTGTGTCGTCCGCACCCCGCACGATCAGCGCCCACGTCGTTCTCGCCGTGGCGCCGTCGCCGTCGAGCACGATCTGCGGATCGGCGATCAGATGGAAGTGCGTCTCGCCCGGCGCCTCGACGCGCGGCGTGATCCGCTCCTCCAGCATGCCCTTGATCCCGGCGGGCGTCGCGGCCCGGCCCGACGCGCCGGCCCACTCGCCGTCGCGCGCGAACAGCGCCGAGTAGGCGTCGAAGTCGCGCACGTCGAGGTGGCGGGCGTAGTCCTTCACGAGGTCGCGGATCTCCTCGAGATCCTCCAACCGCTGCAGGCGCTCTTCGATCGAGCGGCTCATCGGTGGGAGGGCAGCCAGCCCGCTCTGACGTTGGTGCGCACGCTGTAGAGCGTGTCGGAGGCGTTCAGGAACAGCGTCTTGAGGTCGTCGCCGCCCCACACGAGGTTGCCGACGATCTCTCTGACTCTGTAGATCCCCAGCAGCTCGCCGGCCGGCGAGATCACCCACACGCCGTAGGGGCCCGTGCACCACACGTTGCCGTGCTCGTCGCACTTCATCCCGTCGGCGGTGCCCTCTCTCGTCTCTCTGCGATCGATCCCGCTGTGGATCAGCCTGGCCGGCCCGAGGGTGCGATCGGGCCGCACCTCGAACGCCTTCAGCTCGCCGGCCGGCGAGTCGTTGACGTAGAGGATCGACTCGTCGGGCGAGAAGCAGAGGCCGTTGGGCTGCTGGAACTCCGTCTTCTCGACGACGAGCGTCAGGTCGCTGCCGTCTCTCTCCATCCGGTAGACGCCCTGGAAGTCGAGGTCGCACTCGCGACCCAGCCCGAACGGCCCGTCCCAGCGGCCGTAGTTGGGGTCGGTGAACCAGATGCTGCCATCTGACTTGACGACGATGTCGTTGGGGCTGTTGAGGTACTTGCCCTCGTACTGGAAGGCGACGACCTCGTGCCCGCCGTCGGGCTTGAAGCGCGTCACGCAGCTGGTGACCTGCTCGCAGACCAGCAGCGAGCCGTCCTCCTCGAAGACGGTCCCGTTGCCCTTGAAGTTCGGGCTGATCACTCTCTCGAGCCCGTCCTTCTCGGTCCAGCGCCAGCGCACGTCGCGCGGGATGTCGCTGAAGATCAGCTCGTTGCGCTTCGCGCTCCAAGCTGCGCCTTCGGTGAACCAGAACCCGTCCGCCAGCTTCTCCAGCGGCGTGTCGGGGTCGATCAGCGCGTCGAGCGCGCCGGAGGGTGCAGATGACGTCATGGTGGGTGGGGCCTCCCGATCAGACGCGGTCGCGCAGCGCGCGGTCGCGTCCATACACCGTCACCGCGATCAGGATGATCGCGCCGTAGAGGATCTGCTGGTCGGCGGCCGATGCGCCGTGACCGATCAGCACGGTCGTCAGGACCGTCAGGAAGAGCGCGCCGAGGACGGTGCGAGCGTAGTCGCCCGGGCCGCCGAAGACGGTGCCGCCGACGATCACGGCGGCGACGCTCTGGAACAGGTACGGGTTGCCGAGCGTCGCGTCGACGGAGCCGGCGAAGCCGGCCAGCAGGACGCCGACGAGGACCGCCGCCATCGCGCTGAAGGCGAACGCCATCGTCCACACGCGGCGCGTGCGCACGAGCGAGAACTCGGCCGCGCGCGAGTTGGCGCCGGTCGCCATCAGGCGGCGGCCGCCGACCGTGCGGTGCAGGAAGATCGTCATCGCGATCGCGACGGCGGCCCACAGCACGACCAGCGGCGGGATGCCGATGCCGAACGTCTTGGCGGCGGGCGAGGTCAGTCTCGACAGCCACTCCGGCGCGCCGCCGGCGAGCGTGCCGCCGGTCTGCACCTGCACGACGCCGACGGCGATCGCTCCGGTCGCCAACGTCACGATCAGCGGCTGGATGTTGAAGCGGTGGCAGATCTGCCCGGCCATCGAGCCGATCAGACCGGCCGCGACGAGCGCGCCTATCAGGGCGACGGCGAACGAGATGTGGTACTTCGCCGTCAGCGACGTGACGACGAGCGCGCCGCCGACGATGAAGCCGGAGACGGACATGTCGAAGCCGCCCATCAGGATCAGCATCGTCTGTCCGCAGGCCGCGAGGCCGGCGAGCGAGGCGAGCACGAGGATCGAGCGGATGCTCGACGCGCTCGCGAGCCCGTCGAGCGTCATCGCGCCGTAGACGAACACGATGACCAGGGCGATCGCCTGCATGATCGGGTAGCGGCGCTGCAGGTGCAGCGCGTTCTGGAGCACGCTGCCCTCTCTCTGGGCCGCGACGACCGGGGGCGCGGTCTCGACCGTGCTCATGATCCCTCCTTCTGGGCTCTCGTCAGCGCAGCGCCGAAGACGACGGCGATCAGGAGCATCACGCCGTACATGACCTGCAGCCATGTGGTGTTGATCTGCAGCGCGTTGAGCAGGCTCTGCAGCAGGTAGATGCACGCGGCGCCGACCAGCGAGCCGAGCACGCCGCCGCGACCACCTGCCAGCGACGTGCCGCCGAGCGCGACGGCCGCGACCGCGACGAGCGTGTAGGAGGCGGCCGTGCCGGCGTCGGCCGAGCTGACGACCGCCGTCAGGGCGAAGCCGCCGACCGCGGCGAAGAGGCCGCCGAGGGCGTAGGCGCCGATGCGCACGGCGCCGACGTTGACGCCGCTGGAGAAGGCCGTCGCGTCGTTGGAGCCGACGGCGTAGAGGATCCGCTTGTAGGGCACGAAGCCCATCGCGCCCCAGATCGCCAGCGGCAGCAGGATCGTGAAGAGCGCGCCCGGTATCGGCCCGATCGAGCCGCCGAAGTCGCTGACCCAGTTGCCCGACAGCGTGACGGGCGTCGGCGTCGTCTTGAGGTCGATGCCGATGAAGATGAAGTACGTCGACAGCGTCACGACCATCGGCGGGACGCGCAGGAAGACGATGATCGCGCCGTTGATCGCGCCGCAGGCGGCGCCGATCAGCAGCAGGATCGGGATCGCGACGTAGCTGCCGAGGCCGGCCGGCACGAGCCAGCTGACGAACAGGATGCTGATGAACGTCATCAGCGGCGAGATCGTCAGGTCGAAGCCGCCGCGGCCACTGACGATCGACGGCGTGCTCGCCATCGCGGCGATCGCCAGCGGGGCGAACGTCGCGAGCTGCTCGGTCCAGCCGAAGTGATCCTGCGTCAGCAGGTTGGCGACCAGCAGGATGAGCGCCAGGATGAGCGCAAAGCCGAAGCTGTACTGGCGCAGGATTCTGCGCACGTTGGGCCCCAAGCGGGCCCCTCTAACCGGCACTGCGATCGCCATCAGCGTCGCCCTCCTCTCCGAAGAAGCTCGCGAGCATCGCCGAACGCGTCAGCGACGCGCGGTCGAGTTCCTTGAACAGCTCGTGCTCACGGAAGATCAGCACGCGGTCCATCAACTCGATGTGCTCGTCGAGCTCGGTCGACAGCATCACGACCGCGAGGCCTTCGCTCGCGAGTCTCGTCAGCAGTTGGTACAGGTCGCGCTTGGCGTTGACGTCGATGCCGCGCGTCGGGTCGTTCAGCAGCAGGACCTTCGGGTTCGACGCCAGCCAGCGGGCGATGATGACCTTCTGCTGGTTGCCGCCCGACAGCGTCGTGATCGCGTCGTCGGGGTCGCCGAGCACGATGTTGAGCTGCTCTCTGTAGCTCTCCAGCCGCTTGCGCGAGGCGCTCGTGCTGAGGAAGCCGTTGCGTCTGTCCTTCGCCATCGTCGGCATCGCGAAGTTCTCGCGAATCGACATCCAGCTGAAGAGCGAGTCGAGGCGGCGCTCGCGCGGGACGTACGCGATGTCCTGCTGGGCTGCGCCGGCGGGCGACCTGACGACCGTCTCGCCGTTGTCGCCGTGACGCACGACCTCGCCGCCGCTGTTGGAGTGCATCCCCCACAGCGCCTCGAGGAACTGCGTCTGGCCATGCCCCTCCAGGCCTGCGACGCCGACCAGCTCGCCGGCGCGCAGTCTGAGGTCGAACGGTCTGCTGCTGCCCTTCAGCTGCAGTCCGCGCGCCTCCAGCACGACGTCGCCGGTGCGCTCGGCGATCGAGGCGGCGTCGTGACGCGCGCCCTCGGTCATCTGGTCCGAGCCGGTCATCATCTGCACGAGCACTCTCGAGTTCCACTCGCCGCGGGCGAGCGTCCCGACGGTCGTGCCCGACCGCATCACCGTGATTCTGTCGCCGATCTGGTCGATCTCGTCCATCCGGTGCGTGATCAGCACGACGCCGACGCCCTCTCTGGAGAGCCGCTGGACGATCGCGAAGAGGCGGTCGCGCGTCTCGATGTCGAGCGCGGACGTCGCCTCGTCGAGGATCAGGATCCGCGGTCTGCGCAGCAGCGCGCGGACGATGCCGATCGACTGCCGGTCGCTCAGGGAGAGGTCCTCGACGGGGGTGTCGAGGCCCGGTGGGCGATCCAGCAGCTCGGCCAGCGCGGCTCTTGCGCGGTCGCGCTTCTCCTGCTTGGGCACGCGCGAGCGCAGCGGCGAGTCGACGCCGAGCCAGACGTTGTCGAGCACGGAGCTGGCCTCGGCCACGAGCACTTCCTGGAAGACCGTGACGATGCCGCTCTGCTGCGCCGCACGCGGGGTGCGCAGGTCGGGGCCGGTCACGCCGCCGAGCACGATCGTGCCGGCGTCGGGCGCGTGCACGCCACTGAGGATCTTCACGAGCGTGCTCTTGCCCGAGCCGTTCTCACCGACGAGCGCGTGGACCTCGCCGGCCTTCAGCTCGAACCCGCACGCGCGCAGCGCCTGCGTCGGGCCGAATGCCTTCGCCATGTCCGCTACCTGCAGCAGCACCGGCTCGTTCGCATCTCTCGCGATCGGCGCCGCCGTGACGTCAGCGGCGCTCATGCGCCTCGTTCCCTTCGCACAGCTCTGCTCTCCTCGTTCGGCATGCCAGCGCAGCGGTGTTCGTTGTAGCCACTCTCGCCGACCGGACCTTACACGATCCTATAGCATTTGCACGAATGATCTAGGGCCGCCCGTGTACGCGGCCGTCGTGCCCTTCAGTTCAGGTGTCTGAGGTGGTGCGCGCTTCGATCGCGGCGCAGTCCCAGCTGTTGAACGTGATCCGGTCGAAGAATCTCGGCAGCACGATCTCGTTGTTCTCCAACCGCTGCGTCAGCTTCTCCCGCCACGCCGCCATCTCGCCCTCGTACTCGTAGATCGCGAGGTGCTGCGTCGTCACGTCCTCACCGGCCCTTCTGACCGGCGTGGTCGAGTAGCGCCGCGCGGCCCGGAAGCCCGGAGTCTCGATGTTCTCGCGGACATGCGTGTGGTACCAGCGGTCGTACTCCTCCGCTGACACATCCGCTGGCTTCTCACTGAAGACGAGGTACAGGCGTTCGGACATCGAGTGACTCCTCGGATCTCTTCTACGTAAATCGAGGGGGCGCGGACCGAATGGTCCGCGCCCCCTCCCTGCAGCGATTCGTTATCTGGTCGGCTCGACGTTGCCGGGTCTGACGAAGACCTTGTCGAGGTACGCATCCGGCGCGTACTCCTGCGTGGTGCCCGTCGGGTCGTCGACCGTGTTCAGCGTGGCGCCGGGCGGCGCGTATCTGTCCACGTTGTCCGCCGTCACCAGGGCCGGGTTGAGCGGGATGTCGGTGACCTTCAGGCCCTTGCCGTCGAGGATGCGCATCAGGACGCGCCACGCGGCGTCGGCCTGCTGGACGCCGTTGTAGGCGCTGCCGGCCGTCTCGTAGCCGTCTCTGACGTGATCCTTGAACCAGGACAGCTCGCCCGCCTGGGCGCCGACCATCGTGACCGGCGGAACCTCGCGGCCAGCCTGCTCGAAGGCCTGGATGATGCCCTGCGCCATGATGCCGTTCTGCAGCACCGCGTCGATTCTCTGCGGGTGGCTGGCGAGGTACTGGAGCGTCGCCGTCTTGGCCGTCGCGTTGTTCCAGTTGCCGTTGATCTCGCCGATCACCTTGACGTCGGGGCAGGCTCTGATCGAGGCCATGATCTGGTTGTAGCCAGCGGTCTCGGCCGGGACGCCCGGGATGCCGCGGACGACCAGCACGTTGCCCTTGCCTCTGAGGATGTCCAGCGTCTTGGCCGTACCCGCCGCGATGTTCGGCGAGTTGACGACGACGGCGTATCTCGAGGGGTTGGTGTTGCCCATCACGACCGTCGGCACGCCCTGCTCGCCGGCCTTCGTGATCGCCGGGGCGATCGCGTCGCCAGCCAGCGGAAGCATCAGGACGCCGTCGACGCCGTCGCGGACCATCGACTGGTAGCCGGCGATCTGCTGGGCCGGGGTCTCCGTCGCCTGATCCGGGTTGATCGCCTTCTGCAGCGAGCCCGTGACGATGCCCTGCGCCTTGGCCTCGTTGAAGAGGACCTCGATCTGTCTGTACAGATTGACGTTGAACGCGCTGTTGGCTGCGAGCGCGACGAGGCCGATCTTGTACGGCTGCGGCTTGCCTCTGAACGTCTCCCACGGCGATCTGCGGACCGGGCCGGGGTAGCCGTTGAACTTGTCCTGAACCTCTCTGTCGAGGCTCGTGAGTATGCCGTCGGGATCCGGCGGGGCCTGCAGCGGCACCTGGCCGCACTCGTTGCCGTTGGCGACCGTGTCGCCGGACGCGGCCGCGCCGCTGTCGTCGCTGGACGTGGTCGAACCAGCCGCCGCCGTCGTCTCCGACGACGAGCCGCTGTCGCCGGAGGTCCCGGAGGACCCGCACGCGCTCAGCACGACAACCATCAGCACGCTGGCAAGCACGGCCAACAGGCCGCCCAACCGATGCTTCGAATGCCTCATGCCCATCTCTCCTCCTGGTCTCGCCAGCCCCCTCAGGGCTGGCCGACTGGCCTCCCGCACTCTCCTGCGCGGGAGGCTCTCACCACTACGAACTACCTCAGCACAATCCTATAGGATTTGCTAGAGGATATGAAATCAATTGATGAGCGCGCTCACGCCATCGCTTCGCTGCGGGACTTGCGCTCGTCCACGCTGGCCACTCGGGTCTCCAGCACCTTGCCGTCGAGCCCCAGCACCTCAGAGGACTCCTCGTACCAGCTGTCCGGCGCTCTCGTGCCCCAGAACGAGCGGCAGCGGGGGTCGGAGACCGACCAGCGCAGCGGCTTGTGATCCGGGTCGCCCGTCCAGTAGTCGCACGAGTACAGCTCGATGCGATGGCCGTCGGGATCGCGCAGGTAGACGAAGAACGCGTTCGAGACGCCGTGGCGGCCCGGGCCGCGCTCGATCGAGCCGACGTAGCCGGCCGCCGCGAGCTGGTCGCAGGCGCGCAGCACGCTCGCCGGCTCCGCCACCCACAGCCCGAGGTGGTGCAGACGCGGGCCCTTGCCCGCCGTCAGCGCCACGTCGTGCACGCCCGGCTTGCGCAGTAGCCACGCGCCGGTGACACGCTCGTCGTCGCCGTCGGTGGAGATGTACTCCGAGCAGCGGAAGCCGAGCGTGCGCCAGAAGGCGAACGCCTCCTCGGCCTCCGGCACGTGCAGGTTGAAGTGATCGAAGCGCAGGATCGGCGCGCCGCGGTGCAGGTCGAAACGCTGCAGCTGCGGGTCGAACTGCTCGATCTCGTAGAAGAACTCGAGCGGGAAGCCGAACGGATCGCTCGCGCGCAGCACTCTGCCCATCCCGACGAGCTCGCCCTCGATCCACTCGACGCGGCCGCCAGCCGCCTCGATCGCGACGGCGATCGGTGCGAGATCGGCCTCGGAGCGGACGCGAAAGCCGATCCGGCTGACCGCGGCGAGCGGCGCTTGGCGCAGCACGATCGAGTGGTGCTGGCGCTCTTCCCAGCCGCGCAGGTACAGCGCGTCCTCGGTCCGCGCGCTCACCAGCATGCCGAGCTGACCGACGTAGAACTCCTCGGATCTGGCGAGGTCGGTCACGTGCAGCTCGCCGTAGGCGGCGCGCAGGATGTCGAAGGACGGCTGCTCGACCTCAGCGGCCAGCAGCTCGACGACGTTGGTCACAGCAATTCCTCCTTGAAAGGGTCAGTCGGGATCGCCGAGGCCGAGCCGCGGAATCCTGTGCGTGCCGAGCGCCACGTGGACGATCTCCAACTCGCAGTAGAAGTCGAATGCGTAGTCGCCGCCCTCGCGGCCGATCCCCGATGCCTTCACGCCGCCGAACGGGGTGCGCAGGTCGCGCACGTTCTGCGAGTTGATCCAGCACATCCCTGTGTCGATCGCGTGCGCGACGCGATGCCCCCGCTGGATGTCGTTCGTCCAGACGTATGCGGCCAGGCCGTACGGCGTCGCGTTCGCGAGCCGGACCGCGTCCGCCTCGTCGTCGAACGGCATCGCGACGAGGACCGGACCGAAGATCTCCTCCTGGAAGACCTTCATGTGCTCGTTCACGTCGGCGATCACGGTCGCCTCGAGGAAGCAGCCGTCGGGCAGCGACTCCGGGCGGTTGCCGCCGGCGAGCACGCGCGCGCCCTCGTCGCGGGCCGACTGGACGTAGCCGAGCACGCGCTCGTGGTGCTCGGGGCCGATCAGCGGACCCAGCTCCGTGCGCGTGTCGAACGGGTCGCCGACGCGGATGTTGCGCGCGCGCTCGGCGACGGCCTCGACGACCTGGTCGTAGAGCCCGCGCTGCACCAGCAGCCGCGAGCCGGCGGTGCAGCGCTGACCGTTCATCGTGAAGATCTGCGCGACCGCGGCGTCGACCGCCAGCTCCGGATCGGCGTCGTCGAAGACGACCACCGGGGACTTGCCGCCGAGCTCGACCGAGGAGCGCTTCAGCGTCGGAGCGCCCGCGGCGATCACGAGCTTGCCCGTCGAGGTCTCACCTGTGAAGCAGAGCAGATCGACACCGGGATGCGCCGAAAGCGGCGCACCGGCCGTCTCACCAAAACCCTGCACGACGTTGAAGACGCCGTCGGGCAGCTCGGCCTCGGCCATCACCTCGGCGAGCAGCGTCGCCGTCAGCGGCGACCACTCCGCGGGCTTCAGCACGACCGTGTTGCCGGCCGCCAGCGCGGGCGCGATGCGCCACGTCGACAGCATCAGCGGCGCGTTCCAGGGCATGATCATGCCCGCCACGCCGACCGGCTTGCGGATCGTGTAGTTGAGGAACTCGTCGCCGACCTGGAAGGCGCGGCCGTGCAGCTCAGGCACGACGCCGGCGTAGTACTCGAAGTTCATCGCGGCGCGACCGGCGAGTCTCTTCATCTGCGCTATCGGCATGCCGATGTCGCACACCTCGCGCTCGACGAACTCGTCGGCGTGGACCCGGATCAGCTCCGCGATGCGCCGCAGCACGGCCGCGCGCTTCTCGGCGCTCAGGCGCGGCCAAGGGCCCTCGTCGAAGGCGCGGCGGGCGGCGGCGACAGCAGCATCGACGTCCTCCGCGCGACCGTCGCTGGCCTCGGCCAGGACCACGCCGTTGGCAGGATTCGCGGTCGTGAACGTGCCCCCGGCGACGCTCGGACGAAATGCCCCGTCGATGTAGTGCTGCTGCAGCGGGAACCGGTTGGCCTCCACCGCAGGCGCCGTCGCCGCGAGCGGTTCCGCGTGCGGTTGCGTCATGTGCGCTCCTCATTCCGTCCGTGCACAAGCATGCAGGGGATCCTATAGGTTTTCTGATCGGAGATGGCAACACCAAATGATTTGAGGAGATGCGATGGCTGATCTGATCGTGTTCGGAGCGGGTGGCCAGCTCGGCCGGATGCTGGTTGCGGAGGCGCTCACGCGCGGGCTCACGGTGACCGCCGTCGTGCGCGATCCCGCCGCGCAGCAGCAGCTCGCGGGTGACGGCGTGACCGTCGTCACGGCCGACGCGACGTCCGCGGACGCGGTCGCCGAGGTCGCCGCCGGACACGCGACCGCGATCAGCGCCGTCGGTCCCGCGGCCGACTCGCCGCGCGACTACCTGGCATCGCTGCAGCTCGCGATCCTCGACGGAAGTGGGCGCGCAGGCGTCGAGCGGCTGCTCGTCGTCGGCGGTGCCGGCAGCCTCGAGCTGGCGCCGGGCGAGCGGCTCGTGCACACGCCGGACTTCCCGCAGGTCGCGCTGCCGACCGCGCTCGCGCACGCGGACGCGCTCGACGCGATCAAGGCGGCGAGCACCGAGGTCGACTGGGTCGTCGTCTCCCCGCCGGCGATATTCGCCCCCGACGGCGAGCGGACCGGCAGCTACCGCGTCGGCGACAACAGATTCATGACGTCGGAGGACGGCGGCAGCCACGGCTCCTACGCCGACTACGCGATCGCCCTGCTGGACGAGGTGCAGACTGCCGCGCACTCGCGCGCGCACATCTGCGTCGCGGACTGAGCAGTTGAGCTGACGGGTGCGGTGCGATGCGGGCGGCTGCGGGCCACCCGCCCGCCTGCCTCGTCATCATCTGCGTGCGTCGCGCGGCGGCGCCTTCGCCGCACGACGATGGAGCGCAGAGAGAGATGAAGCTGATCGGAGCCGGCCTCGCCCGCACCGCCACGACGACGCAGATGGTCGCGTTGGAGATGCTCGGGATCGGGCCCTGCTACCACATGCGCAACATGCTCCAGGAGCTGCCCACGAGCGTGCCGCTGTGGGAGGACGCGCGCGACGGCAACGCCGACTGGAGCGCGATCTTCGGCGACTGCACGACGACCGTCGACTGGCCGTCGGCCTACTTCTACCGCGAGCTGATGGACGTCTACCCGGACGCGAAGGTGCTGCTCAGCGTGCGCGACGGCGCCGCGTGGGAGGCGAGCATGCGCGAGACGGTCTACGCGATGTTCTACGGCGACTCGGTGATGGCGCACATGCTGCGGGCGCGCTACCACGTCGATCCGCTGTGGCGGCGCTACATGGACGTCGTGCGCAGCATCTCGTTCGAGCAGCGCGGCCCGTACGCCGGCAGCCACCACGACCGCGAGTCGCTGATCGCGGCGGCCGAGCGCTGGAACGACGAGGTCAAGGCGACCGTCCCCGCCGACCGGCTCGTCGTGTGGCAGCCGGCCGACGGCTGGGAGCCGATCTGCGAGGCGCTCGGCGTGCCGGTCCCCGACCAGCCGCTGCCCCACGTCAACGACACGCAGGGCTTCAAGGACATGCTGATCGGCGGCTCGCTGCAGTCGCTGAACGCGTGGTGGGAGCAGACCCACCCCGCCGCGGCCTGAGGACGGCGCGCCCCGTGCGATCACGGGGCGGCGCGAGTCGTTCACTTCTTCTCGCCGGCTCTCGCTCGCTGCGGCGCGGCCGGGCGCGTGGCCGGCGACGGTCGCGCGGCGGCGCGCGCTCAACGCGATGCGTCACGAGCGCACGGCGGCGGCGAAGCCTGCCGTTGCTGATCAAGATCTTCTCGCGCGCGGGCGCGCGAGAAGATCGCGCTGAGCGACAACGCGGCCGAGCAGGAGTTCCTCAGCGAGCAGCTCGCCGCGGCGATGGGGGCGGGCGCGTGATTCGCGCGCACCGATCGAACGCGGCACGCGGACAGCTGGATCCTCAAGCGATCCGCTCCGCCCGTCGATGACGGGACTGTTCCCCTGACGAGAGCGAGCACCCGCGCATGTGCACCACCTTCCGGCTGACGACGAACGACGGCGCCCCGATCGTCGGGCGCACGATGGAGTTCGGCGCCGACCTGGACTGGCGGCTGGCGATCGTGCCGCAGGGGACGCGGTTCGCCGGCACCGCGCCGGACGGAGCGAGCGGCCGGCGCTGGACCGCGCGACACGGCTTCACCGGAGTGACCGCGCTCGGCCGCATGTCCGCCACCGACGGCGTCAACGACGCCGGGCTGTACGCGGGTCTGCTGTACCTGCCTGGCTTCGCGCAGTACGAGGCGGCGGACGGCGTCGCGGCGGAGGACCTGATCTCCCCCGACGAAGTCGCCTCACTCGTGCTGGCGAGCGCTTCGTCGGTGGAGGAGGCGGTCGACGCCGTCTCCTCGGTCGTCGTCTGGAACCGGATCGAAGAGGTCCTCGGCGGCATCCTCCCGATTCACCTGGTGCTGCACGACCGCAGCGGCGCGGCCGCCGTGGTCGAGTGGGTCGACGGCGAGCGCCACGTGCACGAGAACCGGCTCGGTGTCTGCACCAACGCGCCGCCGTTCGACTGGCACCTGATCAACCTGCGCAACTTCGTCAACCTCAGCGCGACGAACGTCGCGCCGTTGGAGCTCGACGGCGCGCAGATCGCCGGCCTCGGCCAGGGCACCGGCCTGCTCGGCCTGCCGGGCGACTGGACCCCGCCCTCGCGCTTCGTCCGTGCAACCGCGATGGCGCAAGCGACCCTGAAGGTCGACGGCCCCGACGCCGGCATGCTCGCCGCCTTCCACGTCGTCAACGCGTTCGACATCCCCAAGGGCGTGGTCCGCGGCCCCGACGGCGGCGACTACACCGCCTGGTCCAGCGTCGTCGACCTCGCCGGCGGCCGCTACGCCGTGCGGACCTACGAGGATCCGACGCCGCGGCTGGTGACGTTGGGAGAACTGGACCTCAGCACCGGCGCCGAGGTCCAGTCGCTCCCGCTGCCGTCACAATCGGCGTTCCTGCCGTGGTCCGCGGTCGAAAGCCGAACGTGATCATGCATGCGGACGCCGATAGGATCGCCCCATGAGCGCGAACCCCGCTGGCAGCCCCTCCGTCCTGATCGTCGGCGCCGGGCCCGTCGGCCTCGTGCTCGCGTGCGAGCTGACGCGCCGCGGGGTGCCGATCCGGGTGATCGACAAGCGTGCGCAGCCGACGACCGAGTCGCGCGCGATCGTCGTGCACGCGCGCAGCCTCGAGCTGATGGAGCGCGTCGGCGCGCTCGACGCGCTGATCGCCTCGGGCGTCAGAACGACCGCGATGGAGATGCACTCCAACGGTCGCACGCTCGCGCACGTGCGGCTCGACACCGTCGACAGCCCGTTCCCGTTCAGCGTCACGACGGCGCAGACGGAGACCGAGCGGATCCTGGGCGAGCGGCTGACGGCGCTCGGGGGGATGGTCGAGCGCGGCGTCGAACTGGTCTCGTTGGAGCAGGACGACGCCGAGGTCCGCTCGACGTTGCAGCACGACGACGGCCGCACCGAGGTCGTCAGCTCGGCGTGGATCGCCGGCACCGACGGCAGCCGCAGCACGGTGCGCGCGCAGGTCGGGACCCGGCTGGAGGGCTCGTTCAAGGGCGAGCGGTTCCTGATGGGCGACGTCGAGACCGAGCACCAGCTCGACCCGACCGCGATCCACACCTTCTTCTCCGCGCATGCCGCGCCGCTGATCGCATTCCCGATGAAGGGCCGGCGGATGCGCGTGATCGCGCAGCAGGACTCGGCGCCGGAGGGCAGCCCGGACGCGGGCTCCAGCGCGTCCGGCGCGGCCCCGACGCTCGCCGAACTGCAGGCCGCCGCCGACCGCCTCGAGACCGGCATCAGGCTGACGTCGTCGCACTGGCTGACGGTCTTCGAGATCCATCACGCGCAGGTGCCGCAGTACCGCCATGGGCGCGCGTTCCTCGCCGGCGACGCGGCCCACGTCCACAGCCCGGCCGGCGGGCAGGGGATGAACACGGGGATGCAGGACGCGTTCAACCTCGCCTGGAAGCTCGCACTCGTCGACGCCGGTGAGGCGGGCGACGCGCTGCTGGACAGCTACCACGCCGAACGCCATCCGGTCGCCGCGCGCGTGATCGAGCTGTCGACGAAGCTGACCGACGCCGCGACGCTGAAGGGCACGTTCGCGCGCAAGCTGCGCAACCACGTCGTGCACCTCGCGACCGGCCTCGCGCCCGTGCAGCACGCGCTCGCGAACGAGACCGAGGAGGTCGACGTCGCCTACCGCGACAGCCCGGTCGTCGCGGGCCGCTCCAGCCGCCGGCTGCACCCGGGCGACGCCGCGCCGGACGTGGCCGGGACGGAGCTGCGCATCGCGCTGCTGGGCGGCAGCGACGCGCGCGCCGCGCACACGATCGTCTCGATCGCGCCGGCCAATGGCGGGGCGCCGGCGCTGCCGGGGTCCAACGGCTCCAGCGTCGCGGACATCCGCCACGTGCTCGTGATCGAGTCGATCACCCACGCGAGCGGCTTCGACGCGATCGTCCCCGATCCCGACGGCCTGATCGCCGAGCGCTACGGCGTCGGCGCCCACGGCGGCACCGTCGTCGTGCGCCCCGACGGCTACGTCGGCCTGATCGCGGCGCTCGACGACGAGGCCGCGGTCGGCCGCTACTTCGACGCGCTGCGCTAATCCTGCAGCAGCCCGGCGGTCAGCAGCCCCGCCGCGACCAGCGACGTGACGGTGCGGACGTGGTTCCAGACAGTCCAGCTGTCGAGGAAGTGCGCCCACTCGCGCGCCGCCGCCTCGCTGTGCGGGGCGAGCGGCGCGAGCGCGTCGTTGAGCGGCACGTTGCCCGCGATCGTGACGCCGACCGTGCCGATCAGGTAGACGACCGCCGCAGCCAGCACCCAGATCGCGCGCGCGTCGGACCAGTTGAGCGCCGACCAGCCGATCAGCCCGAGGCACGCGAGCGCGACGCCGAACAGCGCGATCATCAACGGCGGCAGCACGGCCGTTCTGTTGATCGACTGCATCGCGGCGACGCCCTGCGCGGTCGGGAGCCGCTCCAGCGCCTGCATCACGAAGGCGGAGAAGGCGAACCAGACGCCCGCCATCAGGCCGCAGCCGAGCGCGGTCGCGAGCGTGAGACCGTCGACCCAGTCGTTCATCCGCCTCATCCCTTCAGGACCCAGGCATCGCCGGCGGCCGCGCGGCGAGCGTAGTCGCGGAAGTCGCGCGGCGGGCGCCCGAGCGCGCGCTGCACACCGTCGCCGAGCGTCGCGTTGCTCTGCACCAGTACCTCCGTGAAGAGGTAGCGCAGCAGCGAGATGACGTCGTCGGGGACCCCGGCGGACGCCATCCCGGTCGCGAACTCCTCCAGCGAGATCGGCACGTACCGGGCCGGCCTCCCGATCGCCTGCGCGATCTCTGCGACGGCCTCGGCGAAGGTGAGCGGGCGCGGTCCGGTCACGTCGTAGAGCTGGCCGGCGTGGCCGTCGCCGGTCAACGCGGCGACCGCGACGTCGGCGACGTCGTCGGCGTCGACGAAGGCGGCCGGCACGTCACCGGCCGGGAGCGCCAGCACCCCCGCCGCGATCCCGTCCGCGAAGTAGCTCTCGTCGAAGTTCTGGTTGAACCAGGCGCAGCGCACGACGGTCGTCTCGGCCCCGACCTCGCGCACGAGCTGCTCCGCGCGCTCGGCCTCCGGCTCGCCGCGGCCGGACAGCAGCACGAGCCGCTCGACGCCGCGCTGCGCCGCGAGCTGCGCGAACGCGGCGACGGTCTCGGCGGCGCCCGGGACCGCGAGGTCCGGGTAGTAGCAGAGGTAGGCGGCGCTGACGCCGTCGAGCGCGGCGGACCAGGTCGCGCGGTCCTCCCAGTCGAACGCCGGGCTGCCGGAGCGCGACCCGACGCGGACCGCACGGCCGTCCGACGCGAGCCGCTCGGCGATGCGGCGCCCTGTCTTGCCGGTGCCGCCCGTGACGAGGATGAGGTCTGTCTGTGTGGTTGGCATGGGAAGCAGTCAACCGCGGCTTGGTGAGACGTTCCATCGCTGAGCGTCGACATTTCATACGCAAGCGTCTAAGGTTGCTCGCATGGACGCACTCGCAGGACTGCTCGACGGCCCACGCGCGCGGCAGGCGTTCCTGCTGCGCTCGAGCATGAACCCGCCGTGGGCGCTGCGGATCCAGGACGAGGCACCGCTGACCGTCGTCGCGATGGTGCGCGGCGAGGCGGTCGTGATCCCCGACGCCCCGCCCGGCGTCGAGGTGGAGCCGATCGCGCTGCGCGCCGGCGACGTCGCGATCGCCCGCGGCCCGGATCCGTACACCGTCGCCGACGACCCCGCGACGCCGCTGCAGGCGATCATCCACCCGGGCCAGGTCTGCACCGCCGTCGACGGCAGAGTCCTGACCGATCTCTACGACCTCGGCGTCCGCACGTGGGGCAACGCGATCGACGGCGAGACCGAGATGATCACCGGCACGTACCAACTCGAGGGCGAGGTCAGCGAGCGTCTCCTGCGCGCCCTCCCGCAGCTGATCCTCTTGCGCAGCGACGAGTGGAGCTGCCCGGTGATCCCGCTGCTGGCCGACGAGCTGGTGAAGGACGAAGCGGGCCAGGAGGCGGTGCTCGACCGCCTGCTCGACCTGCTGCTGATCGCCGCCCTGCGCGCCTGGTTCGCGCGCCCGGGGACGGACACGCCCGGCTGGTATCGCGCCTACGACGACCCGGTCGTCGGCCAGGCGCTGCGCCTGATCCACCACAACCCCGCGGCCCCGTGGACGGTCGCCTCGCTCGCCCGCGAGACCGGCGTCTCGCGTGCGGCGCTGGCGCGCCGCTTCCACGAGCTGGTGGGAGAGCCGCCGATGTCGTTCCTGACCGGCTGGCGCATCGCGCTCGCCGCCGACATGCTGCTGGAACCAGGCGCGACGATCGGCTCCGTCGCCCACGAGGTCGGCTACGGCAGCCCCTACGCGCTCAGCTCCGCGTTCAAGCGCGTGCGCGGTGTGAGCCCGCAGCAGCACCGCGTCGCGGTGCTGCTGGCTGCGACGGCATGAGCGGGGCAGTCACGGCAGGCGCCGGCCGTGCCGCCCACGTCTGAGACCAACCCGCGACCACTCGGATGCCGCGCTCCCGCGCGGCACGCTCGATCCTGCCCGCCGGTCGCGACCGACGCCGACGACTACGACCCGACCGCCGGGAGCTGGCGGCCGGCTGCTGCCAGGGGCTGACAGGGCTTACCGCCGCGGCCGCAGCGCGATGTGCGTGACGGCCTCCGTGTCGACCACGCGCGCCTTCTCGAAGCTCACGAGCTCCGGATCCAGCCCGTCGAAGAGGCGGTTGCCGCCGCCGAGCACGATCGGGACGAGGTGGATCAGCAGCTCGTCGAGCAGCCTTGCGTGAAGGAACTGGCGGATCGTGTCGGCGCCGCCGGCGACGTCGACGTTGCGATCGCCGGCGGCGGCACGCGCTTGCTCCAGCGCCACCTCGAGCCCGTCGGTCACGAACGTGTAGCTGGTCCCGCCCTCACGCTGCAGCGTCTCCCGCGGCTCGTGTGTGACGACGAAGACCGGGGCGTGGAACGACGGGTTCGCGCCCCACGGCTCCTCGCCCTCGTCGAACATCCGGCGGCCCATCACGATCGCGCCCCAGTTGGACATCGCCGCCGCGATCGCATCGTCGTCGGGTCCTGTCGAGCCGCCGTCGCGCCCCTGGCGCTCACGCCACGACTTAAGCCCGATGATCCACTCGTGAACCCGCTCGCCGCCGTCGCCGAGTGGATTGCCGATGCCCGCGTTCGGTCCCGCGATGAAGCCGTCGAGCGACATCGCCATGTGCGCCGTGACCTTGCTCATCGTGCGCTCCTTCTCGATCCGGGTGAGCGGCGCCGTCCGCCGCTCTCACCCTCGAGTCGGAGCTGACCCTGTGCACTCGACATGCGCGGCAGAAAAGAGGCGGGCCGGTCTCCCGGCCCGCCTCTCTCCACCGCGGATGCAGTGCTGCTCAGTCGCGCGTCAGCCGGTGAAGCTGGGACGCTGCGCCGGCTTCGGCGCCGGCGCGGCCGCTCTTCTCTGCGCGACTCTCGCGCGCGGGATCAGCAGCGTCAGCTGTTGACGCGTCGTGACGCTTCTGCCGTCGCCGAGCGTCGTGCGGATCGTCAACGTCGTGCGCAGCTTGCGCACGCCCTTGGCCTGCTGCGCCTTCACGAACGCGGCCGGCAGTCTCAGCGACAGCGTCTTCGTCTTGTTCGCCGCCACCCTGATGCCGCTGAAGCGGACCAGCACCGTCGTCTTCGCGGCGGCCGCACGAGCGGCCTTCGAGCCGCCGGCGATCGCCAGCGTCAAGGTGCCGTCGACTCTGCAGGCCTGCCTGTTCGGGCACGTGACCGGAAGCACGAAGGTCCCGTTCTCCTTGACCGCGGCGCGGTTGTCCGCGGACGGCGCCAGCGTCGCGCCTCTCGCGCCCGCGGGCGCGGCGACCGGCGCCGACGGAGCGGGCGCGCTGACCGGCGGGGCGGCGGGCGGCGTCGGCGTCGCCGGGGGAGCCGGCTCCGGCTCTCTCGGCTGCGGCACGACCGGCGCCTCGACGCCGTTGCCGGTCAGCTGGACCGCATCGGCGTCGCCGGCGTAGTCGCCGTAGACGCGCAGCCGCGCGACGCGCTCGCCGAGCACCGTCGGTCTGAACGAGATCTGCGCGGTGCAGCTTCTGCCGGGCGCCAGCACGACGTCGTCGCAGGCGCTGGAGGCGACCGCGAAGTCGCTCGTGTTTCTCTCCGGAGCGCGCCGCGGGGCGAGACGGACGGATGCGGAGTGGTCGTCGACGACGCGGACCGCCGTCGAGCTGAGCACCAGGTCGGCGTCGCCGCTGTTGGCGACGGTGACCTCTCTCGTCGCCGACTCGCCGACGACGACGTCGCCGAAGCCCGCGGGATCCGGCGTCACGGTGACGGCGCCGGCAAGCGGGTCGTATCTGGCGCTGCCTTCGGACGTCGCGTAGTCGGCCGCACCTGAGTAGGTCGCGGTGACCGTCTGCTCGCCGGCCTCCCACGGGGTCTGCGTGTCGCATGTCGCGACGCCCGCGACCACCGGGACCGACTCGCAGTCGTAGATCGTGTAGCCGGCGTGGGCGAACGCGACCGTGCCGCCATCCGGCACGGGCGAGATCGTCGCGGTGTATCTGATCGGCTGGCCGGCGGTCGGGATCGCCGGGGCGACCGTGACCGTCGTCTCGGTCGGCGCCGGCGGCGCCGCGTAGCTGATCTCGACGTAGCTGGCGCTCGACACCAGCGACGAGTCGCACGACAGCG
The DNA here is from genome assembly GCF_030646165.1 of Conexibacter sp. CPCC 206217. Lineage (GTDB taxonomy): Bacteria > Actinomycetota > Thermoleophilia > Solirubrobacterales > Solirubrobacteraceae > Conexibacter. Next base: position 216,083 of record NZ_JAUTDO010000004.1, read on the forward strand.
CGGGGTCGCAGAAGCTGCTGCCGCCGCCACCGCCGGCACCGCCGATGGCGACGGTGTCGCCCGTCGAGCCGCCGCCGCCGCCGAAGTAGCCGCCGCCACCGCCACCCCCACCGCCGGCGCCCATCGGCCCGGCGTTGGCGCTGCCGCCCTGGTGGCCGACGCCGGGGAGACCCGAGCCGGTCGGTGCGGCAGCGTTGACGCCGCCGGCCCCGGGACCGGCCTGCGTCCCGCCCCCGCCGCCGCCGGAGCTGCCGCCGGACTCTCCGACTTCGCCTGACCCACCGGGCAGGCCGGCGTCGCCGCCGTCACCGGCGCCGGGACCGCCGCCAGCTCCGCCGCCGCCGCCCGCGAACAGGTCGGGGTCGGCGATGTCGCCGGAGAAGCTGATCGCCGCGAAGCCGCCGCCCTTGCCGGGCGAGTAGCTGGAGGAGCCGCCCCAGGTACCGCCCTGGTCGGCGCAGACCGCCGCTCTCGCTCCGGGCGTGACGGGGATCGTCGCGGTCAGCTTCGCGCCGACGCCCGGCTCGCCGCCGTTGCCCGGTCTGATGCCGATGCCGCCCTGGACGGTCGCGGTCACGCTCGTGACACCCGCGGGGACCGTGAACCAGTTCGCGTCACACGCCGAGGTGGTGAATCTTCTCGTGACCGGCGCGGCGCTCGCCGGCGACGCCGCGACCAGCAGCGCCGCGGCCGAGAGGAGGGGAAGGCCGATGCGGCCGGCCCGGCACAGCGGTGCGCCGAGCTTGACGGGGGACATGTGGTGGGCTCCTTCGAGGTCGGGTCGCGGCGAGCACCTATCGCTCGCCGCGCTGCCGCACTGCGTGCAGATTCCCTCAGTGTGGCATGTCGGAGCGCAGTGAGTTACCCGAATTCACAGCGATGTCAGCATGAGTTCACTACCGCTAAAGGAATCGAATCAAGCGGTCGATGAAGCTGTTTGGAACCACGTTCGCGTCAGCTGTGAACCGGTCGCCGCGCGTCGATGTTGAGGCGCACGTAGTCGAGCACGAGCGGGTCGCCGGCGACGGCGACCGTGTCGGCGATGAAGGCGTCGTGCAGCTGCGGCGGCAGCCGCTCGATGTGCGGGTGCAGGCAGACCGCGCGCAGGAACTCGGCCGGCTCGGGCGGCGTCACGTCCCACGGCTGCAGCCACGTTCTGATCTCGCTGAAGCCGGCATGCTGCAGCCGCTGCGCGGTCTGCTCGGCCGAGGCGTAGTTCCACGGTCCGCTCCAGCCGGCGAGGAACGGCGCGTACGGCTCGCGCGCGGCGACCTCGTCGGAGCGGCGGCGGAACGCGTCGATGTTGCCCTCGCCCCCGCACTGCGCGACGATCCGTCCGCCGGGCTTCAGCGCCGCGAACAATCGTGCGAAGAGCGCGTCGTGATCCGGGATCCAGTGGAAGACGGCGCTGGAGAAGACCGCGTCGACGGGTTCTTCGAGCGTCAACTGGACGAGGTCGGACTGCAGCACGCGCGCGCGATCGCCCTCGGCGGCGAGCAGCTCGCGCGCCTGCTCGACCATCGACGGCGCGCCGTCGACCGCGACCACGCGCCCCCGCGGCAAGCGGTCGAGCAGCTTCAGCGTGACGCGGCCGGAGCCGCAGCCGGCGTCCAGCACGGTCTCCTCGCCGCGCAGGGCGAGCCGGTCGAGCAGGACCGCGGCCCAGTCCTGATGGGGCGCCGAGACGCGGTGATAGGTACGGGCGTCCCAGTCGCGGGTCGAGGAGCCCTGTTCACTCATGACGATCCTCCAGCTCGGTGTACATCTGTACGTTATCACGTACAGATGTACACCTATACGTCGCTGGTCCTCAGATGTGGATCGTCTGGCGCTGCGCGCTGACGGTGCCCGGCTGGGTGACCGTCACGGCGAGCGTGTAGCTGCCCTTCTTGGCGGCGTGCTTGGGCCGCAGCGTCGTCTTGACGCGGCCGTGCTCGAGGATGCCGCGCGCGGTCGCGAGCACGCTCTTGCCCTTCATCAGACGCACCCGCACCGCGGTCTCCGAGCGGTTGGACGGTGCTCTGCCCTTCACGCTGCAGTTGACGGCGATCTTCTTCGCGCTGCCGCTCGTGGTGCAGCGCAGCGTGACCTTCGGCGCCTTCGCGCCTCTGCTCGGCACCTCCTTCACGACGGTCGGACCCGGCGTGACGACCGTCGGGCCGGGGGTCGTGACCGTCTGACCGGGCGTGGTGACCGTCGGCCCCGGCGTCGTGACCGTCTGCGTCGCGCCGGGCGTCGTGACCGTCTGCGTCACGGTCGTGGTGGGCGTGTCGACCGGCGGGGCGGTCGCTTCCGTTCTCGTCACGACGCCGGTCTGCTCGTCGAGGAAGACCTTCGGCACCGTCGGCGCGTCGAAGTCGAACATGTTCTCGATCGTGCCGGCGCGGTCGTCGAACGACTGGTCGCCGATCTGGCCGAGATGCCAGTTGTCCTCGATGAAGCGCAGCACCGAGGTCTGGTCGGTGAGCGTGTGGTCGACGTAGTTCTGCTTGGCGTACGGCGAGACGACCAGCAGCGGCTGACGCGGGCCGTAGCCGCAGCGGTCCGGGTAGGCGCCCGCTCTGACCGTTCCGCACAGGCCCGTGCCCGAGAGCGTGTCGCTGGCGCCGGCGGAGCCGCTGACGATCGGCGACATCTGGTGGTCGTACCAGCCGTCGGAGTCGTCGTAGGCGAGGATGACCGCGGTCGATCTCCACTCCGGCGAGTTCTCCAGCGCGTCGATCGTGCGGGCGACGAAGTGCTGCTCGTCGAGCGGGTCGGAGTTCGACGGGTGCGCGTCCTCGAACGCCGACGCCTTCAGGAACGACACCTGCGGCAGCTTGTCCGCGGCGAGCGCCGCGTCGAAGTCGACGAGGTCGTACTGGTGGTTGGCGTCGCCGTCGTGGCCGATCTCGTCGACGCTGGCCGGCGGCGTGTGGTGCTGGTTCGCCGTCGTCGGGTAGTACTCGAACGGCTGGTGGTGGGGGATGTAGTCGTTGGACGCGCCGCCGGCGACGTTGTTGTGTCTGGACCCGCAGGTCGCTCTGCCGGTCGAGGAATCGACGGCCGTGGGTCGGAAGCCGCCCTCGAACCATCCCCAGCTGACGTTTCTCGCGTTCATCAGATCGCCGACGTTTCTGCCGGACATCGTCGCGCCGGCGCTGCCGTTGGCGCAGTCGTCGAGCGCCAGCGGCGGATCGGGGTCGCCGATCACGGTGCCGTTCTCGATGCCGCTGCCGGTCGTCGGCGTGGAGCCGTGCGTCTGACCGCTGATGAGGTTGATCGCGCCGACCGTGGAGGGGCCGAAGTTCGTGCTGAAGCTGTTGTCGTTGAGCGCGAAGTTCTGCGCCAGGTTCCACATGCCGGTGACGGTGTTGCCGTCGTAGTAGTCCATCACGATCGGCGTCGGGCAGAGCGTGCCGCCGCCCGCGGTGAACTCGACGAATCTGTCCATCAATCCGTTGTCGAACGCTCTCCCCTCGGCGCCGTAGCCGTGGTTCTGCGAACAGGTGACCGCGCGGTCGGGACCGATCCGCTCGGGATTGAGCGAGTTCGGGTTCTGCGTCAGCAGCGCGTTGTTGAGGCCGTTGACGGCGGGCGTGCCCGCCTTCGCGTGGAAGGCGGTCTCGCCGTCGGGGTTCGCCGCGTTCGGGTAGGTCCCGAAGTAGTGGTCGAACGAGATGTTCTCGCCGAAGATCACGACCACGTGCTTGATCGGCGTCGCCGTGTCGTCCGGGCTTGGGGACGTGTCGGCATGGGCGGCCGCGAGGACGACCGCCAACAGGGCGGCAGCCACGAGGCTGCCGCCGGTGAAGACCTTCTTGAACAAGAGAGAACCTCTTTATGTAACGCGCGATCGTGCGAACACGCCGCGCAGTGCGTCGGGGCACTGCGGATGGTGCCCCGACGCGCGCACGAGGTTGTGATGCGGCTGTGAAGAGGTCAGTCGACAGATGAGAATCCGCTGATCGCGGAAGGATGCCCGCGGGGCCGGGGTCTCGGTGACTGCAGGGCCTTGTCACCAAGCATGGAGTTTCCGATGCACAAGCCTCCCCACCCGCGCTGGACCGGCGCACTCGCGCTCGCCGCCGGCGCCAGCCTCGCGCTCGCGCCGACCGCGCTCGCCCACTCGGGGTCGTCCGGCCACGGGTCCGAGCACGACGATCACGGTCACCACGGCCGCGGTGACGACCACGGCCGCGGCGACCACGACGGCCGCAACGACGACCACGTCCGCGACCGCCACGCCGAGCGCACCGTCGGGCGGTTCGCCCAGCGCGACCTCGTCGCCGACGCCGACGGCGCCGCCGAGCTGACCGACCCGGCGCTGGTCAACGCTTGGGGGCTGTCGTTCGGTCCCGCGACGCCGGCCTGGGTGTCGAACTTCGCCAGCGCCAACTCGACGCTCTACGCGGGCGGCGTGAACGGCTCACCGGTGACGAAGACCCCGCTCACCGTGACGATCCCGGGCGGCACGCCGACCGGCCAGGTGTTCAACCCGACGACCGAGTTCGTCGTCAGATCCGGCGACGCCGCCGCCCCGTCGAGATTCATCTTCGCGACGGCCAGAGGAACGATCGCCGGCTGGAGCTCGACGGTCCCGGCCGCCGGCTCGACCGAGGCGCAGACCGCCGTCACCACGCCGACCGCCGAATACACGGGGCTCGCGATCGCCGGCAGCCAGCTCTACGCGGCTGACTTCCACAACGCGCGCGTCGACGTCTTCGACGGCAGCTTCGCCCCGATCGACCGCCCCGGCGCGTTCCGCGACGCGCGCATCCCGCGTGGCTACGCGCCGTTCGGCATCGAGACCGTCGGCGATCGGGTCGTCGTCACGTACGCGAAGCAGGACGCCGCGCGTCAACTCGACGTGCCCGGCCCCGGCCACGGCTTCGTCGACGTGTACAGCACGTCCGGCCAGCTGCTGAAGCGGCTTGCCGCGCGCGGTCCGCTGGACTCGCCGTGGGGCGTCGCGCAGGCACCGCAGAGCTTCGGCGCCGCCCGCGACGCGCTGCTGATCGGCAACTTCGGCGACGGCCGCATCTCGGCGTACTCCCCGCGCGGTCGCTTCCTCGGCCAGCTCGCCGGCGACCACCGTCGCGCGATCGAGATCCCCGGCCTGTGGGCGCTGAAGTTCGGCAACGGCGTGATCGGCACGCCGGACTCGCTGCTGTTCACGGCCGGCCCGGCGCAGGGCAGACACGGCCTCTTCGGCGAGCTGAACGCCGCGCAGACGCAGGCGCCCGCGCCGACGGCACCGACGACGCCGAGCGCGCCGTCGATGCCGGGCGGGTACTGAATCAGCCTCTTCTGCTGCCTCTCGTGGCCGGCTTGTCCGCTCTCGCGGGCTTGCCGGCGGCGAGCGCCGCGCGGTTGAAGGCCGACAGCTTCGGCGAGCCCCAGCCGCTGGCGAGGTCGTAGCCGCGCACCGCCGGGTAGATCCCGAGCGGCGTGCCGTTGCCGAACGACGACGCCGGCGCCGCGGCCGAGATGTCGTTGCTGCCGATCGTGACGTCGTTGAAGAGCGACGTGCGCCGACCGCTGTTGGCGAGCGCGTAGATCAGCGGGTTGAGGAAGCCGAGCGGCTGCTGGCCTCTGCGCGCCGCATCCTGGCTCATCAGCAGGACGCCCGCGGTCAGCAGCGGCGTCGCGGCGCTCGTGCCGCCGATCACGCCCCAGCCCTCGACGCCGATCCCCTTGCACGCGGCGGTCGTGCAGTAGTACGAGTAGCCGGGCTGCGAGTCGGCCAGCGCGGCGACGTCGGGGACGACGCGCGGCGTGCCGGAGAGGCCCGGCGCGACCTGGTACCACGGGCGCTGGAACAGCAGGCTGCGACCGCCGCCGCCCGCGCCGGCAAGCTCGGCGGGCGTCTGACCGAGGTTCAGCTTCTGGTTCACCAGGACGCTGAACGGCGTGTCGTTCCAGACGACCTCTCTGTCGATGCTGTTGTCTCTGTTGAGTCTCAGGTTGGTGCCGCCGACGGCGGTCACCCACGGCGAGCTGGACGGGAACGAGACGATCGGCAGCGCCGAGTTGATGACCCGCGCGCAGCCGCCGGAGCCGGTGTCGCCGGCCGCGACGAGGACGCTGATGCCCGACGCGCCGGCGAGCGCGAAGAGGTCGTTGAGCGACTCGACCGCGGTCACCGAGCCGCCGATCTCCAGCAGGCCCATCGACGCCTCGCAGAGCCCGAGCGACATCGAGATCGCGTCGGGATGCTGGCCTCTGGTGCCGAGCGCAAGCGACGTCGCCTGCACGAGGCTGGCGGCGAAGTTGTTGTCGGCGGCGACGCCGTTGGCGGTGTAGACGTCGATGCGCGACAGCCGCGGCGCGGCGCCGACGAGCACCTCGAGGTCGAGCGTCGTCTCGTCGCCGTCGTCGGAGTTCTTTCTGCTGCCGACGGTCGTACGGTGGATCTGCGGCATCTTCGCGCCGAAGCAGTCCGCGAACGTTCTGATGTCGCTGTGGCGGAAGCCGTCGGTCTCGATCACCGCGACGCGCATGCCCTCGCCGCGCAGCCCTCTTCTGTGCAGCGCGTCGAAACCGTACGCTCTGTGGAGCTGGCTGGGCGTGAAGCCCTGTCTCGCGCCGGCCTCGCAGCCGGCCGGCGTGCCGCTCGGATCGGCCGCGGAGCCGACCTCGGGCGAGAGCCCGTTGTACGGGTCGTTGGGGGCGAAGTCCGGGATGTTTCTCGCGGTCGCTCTCTGCACGCGCTTGGCGAGTGCTCTTCTGGCCGCCGCGGGCCGCGCGACGGGCGCGTCACCGAGCAGCGCCGCCGCTGTCACCGTGCCGCGCAGCGCGGCCGGGACCGGCAGGGCGCTGGCAACCTCGCCGGCGCTCGCGGCGCTGGCGCTCGCGCCCGCGTCGAAGGCGTCGCGGATCGCGCCGGCGGAGCCGTGCGCAAGCACGAACGTGCCGCTCTGCGAGATCGTCGCGCGCAGGCCGTGCGCGCGCAGCCAACTCGTCGTGGCGGCCTTCGCTCTCGGCGCCGCGCCGAAGCGTCTGCGCAACTGCTCGACCGTGAGGTACTGGCGGTACTGCGGCGAGGCGGGGTCGGAGACGCTGCGGGCGAACGCCTGCAGGCCGTCGCTGTCACGCAGTCTGAGGATCGCGACGGACGAGCCGGAGGCGGCCTGCGCGGAGGGGACGGCGACGGCGCCGAGCGCGAGCGCGGCGACGGCGACGGCGCATGCGCGTCGCGCGCGCGGCGCGGCGGCGCGACGGCGCGACAGGCGGGCGTGAGACGTTGAGGCTTCCATGCCGCGATGAATCGACGGCGCGTGACAGCGACTTGAGGCAGGTGTCAGCGCACCGGTTACAAGGTCCGACACGCCGGTTCTATGTCGGACACGCTCACGCGAAGCGCAGGACGTCGAGACCGCCACTGCACCGGGCAAACGTCGCGGCGGGCCGCCGCAGCGCCGTATAGCCTCGCGCCCGTGAGCGACTGGGACGGCGAGTACGAGCGGGCGGGCGTCCCGTCGAGCTTCCGCGACGCGCCGTCGGCGGCGGTCGTGTGGGCGCTGGAGAACTGGGCGCGGCTCGGCGGCTCCGGCGTCCCCGCGCGCGGCCTCGACGTCGGCTGCGGCACCGCTCGCAACAGCGCCTTCCTCGCCCGCCACGGCACCCGCATGCTCGGCTTCGACGCCTCTCCCGTCGCGATCGAGCGGGGCCGCGAGCGGGTGCGGGCGGGGGGAGTCGGCACCGACGCGGTCGAGCTGCTCGTGCACGACCTCCAGGACGGGCTGCCGGCCGGCGACGGCGAGATCGACCTCGTGCTCGACACGTTCGTCTACAAGCACCAGCTCCAGCCGGCCGCGCGCGAGCGCTATCGCGCGGAGCTGGCGCGCGTGCTGGCACCGGGTGGTCGGATCCTGATCTCGCTCGCGGAGCCCGACGACGGCTACTACGGCGCCTGCCCGCCGTCGCCCGAGCCGGGCGCGGGCCCGCACGCGATCGTCGACCCCGAGGTCGGCGCCGGCAGCGTCCTCTTCACGCTCGCCGAACTGGAAGCGGAGCTGTCCGACCGCTTCGCGCTCGAGATGGCATGGCGCAAGCAGAAGCCGGGCACGATGCACGGTCGCACCTACCTGCGCCGCACCCTCGCGACGCTCTGGCGCGCCGCCTGAGGCAGCCAGGCCGCGTGACACAATCGCTGGATGGCGACGTCGGCGCCCTCCACCGCGTCCTTCGAGGCGCTCTACCACGGCGATCGACTGCAGCTGGTGAATCCCACGGGGGACGTGGGGATCGTCACGCTCTGGTCGCCGTGGCGGACCGTCGAGCGCAAGCTCGCGGCCGACGCCCCTGAGCTGCTGGACCCCGCGCGCAGCCGCGTCGCGGTGATCGCCAACCTCTATGGCGACGGCATGTACGCGATGTTCTGCAACCTGCTCTACAACCCGCAGGTGCGGCATCTGATCGCGATCGGGCAGGACCTCGGGCTCGACACGACGCGCGAGATCGCGGCGTTCCTCGCCGACGGGCTGGAGGACGCCGAGCTGCTCGGCCGCCCCGTCAAGCGGATCCGCGGCATGCACCGGGTCTTTCCGGCGGCGGCCGAGTTCGACGACGCGCGGCTGCGCGCCGGGCTGAGCTTCCATCCACTCGGCAAGCTGTCCGATCCGCTGCTCGGCGAGCAGCTGACGAAGCTGATGCGGGAGCTGCCGCGCGCGAGCGGCGGACCGCTCGACGGCGCCGAGCGCATCCGCGTGCCGATCCCGACCGACGTCGCCGACGCCGACATGACGCTCCCGTCCGAGGTCGGCGCGCACCAGGTCGTGCGGCCGCGGCCGCTGGACTGCTGGGACGAACTGGTCGTGCGGGCGGTGCGCTTCGGGCGGCGCGTCGAACTGCGCGACGGGCCGCGGCTGGAACTGCTGAACGCGAAAGCGGTGATCACCGACCCGGCCGAGGACCCGCGCGCCGCCCTTGCCGAGCGCGGCTTCGAGCTCGACCGCTTCCACGCCTACCAGCGCCGCATCCTGCAGCCCGAGCTGCCGGAGGGCATCTCGTACACGTACGGCAACCGGCTGCGCGGGCACTTCGAACTGGGCGGGACGACCGGCGCCGCCGTGCGCGGGAGCGCCGCCGGCGGCGCGCCAGCGTCCACCGACACCCTCCAGGCCGCGATCGACAAGCTGCGCGCCGACCCGCGCACGCGCGGCGCGTACGTCTCGCTGTGGGACACGGCGGAGGATCTGCCGCCGGCCGCCGACGAGGCCAGACGCTCGAAGCCCTGCCTGACGACGCTCTTCTTCCGCACCGCCGCCGACCGCCTCACGCTGACGGCCACCTACCGCGCGCACAACCTGCTGACCGCGTGGCTGGAGAACGTCTACGGGCTGATCGCGATCCAGCGTCACGTCGCGAACGGCACGGGGATCGAGCCGGGCGCGATCACCGTCATCAGCCACTCGCTCGGGATCGATCCGCGCAACCAGCGCTACGAGCTGGCGCGCACGCTCGCGCAGCGCTGGACGCGCGACGACGACGTCGACCACGCGACCGGCAAGACGTCGCTGCGCGAGGACCCCAACGGCTACTTCGTCGTCTCGCCCGATCCCGAGCGCAGGCTGATCGTTGCCGAGCATCGCTTCGGCGGCGTGCTGCTGAAGCGCTACGAGGCCGCGCGCGCGGTCGAGATCGAGCACCAGGTCGCCGCCGACATGGCCGTCACGCTCGTCTCCCACGCGCTCTGGCTCGGCCACGAGCTGGCGCGCGCGGAGCAGCGGCTGAGAGGTTCGTCGGCATGAGCGCCGCAGATGCCGCCGGCGGACAGCGTGACGGCGACGGCGCCCGGCCGGTCGCGCGCCTCGCGATCCTCGACATCGGCGCGACGCTCGTGACCGGTCCGGCGCGCGGCCCTGCCGCACGGATCGCCGAGGCGCTCGGCCTCGACCGCGCGCAGAAGACGGCGCTCGCAAGCGCCCTGATGACGTCGCCGTTCGCGGCACCGGAGGAGGTCGCGACGTTCGCGCGCGGGCTGGGTTGCTCCGCTCCGGAGGTCGGCGACTCCGTCGCCACCATCTGGAACGCCCAGCGCGCCGAGGCCGAGCCGCTGCCGGGAGCACTCGACGCGCTGCAACGACTGCGCGACGACGGGATCGCGCTCGCGCTGATCTCGAACATCTGGGAGCCGTACCTGCGCTCGGTGCGGGTCCACTACGGCGCGTTCTTCGATGCGCACATCCCGCACGATCTGCAGTTGTTCTCGTTCCGCGAGGGCAGCGCGAAGCCGGCGACGCAGCTGTTCGAAAGGGCGTTGGCGCGCGCCGGCGTCGGGCCTGCGGACGCTGTCATGATCGGCGACTCGTACGGCGAGGACATCGCGCCGGCGATCGCGCTCGGGCTGCAGACGACGTGGGTCCTGCACCGGCCGCAGCGCGAGGCTTCGAACCTGATCCGGATCCTCAACGGCGAGGCACCGCCGCCGTCGCGCACGATCGGCGCGATCGCGGACCTCGCCGTCGCCGCACGCCGCGACGAAGCGGACGCGGCGCCCCGCCCGCCAGCCCCAGACCACCAAGGAGTCCCCGTTGCACGTGCTGTCAGTTGAGCCCTTCGGCCGCGACGAGCTGCTCGCCGCGCTGCGCCGCACCCGCCTGCGCGGCTTCGACGGCGCGCAGCCGTACGCCGATGCGACGTTGGAGCTCGTCCCCGACGCCGATCCGGAGCAGCTCGTGCCGGCGCAGCGCTATGTGCTCACGAGCGGCGTGGCGCAGATCCTCGAGCTGCGCGCGGCGCTGCTGCCGCACGGTCTCGACCCGCTGTCGCTCGACGGCGGCGCCTGGGTCGTCTTCGCCGACGCACCCGAGGAGCGCGTCCCGGTGATCCCGCCGATCGTCGAGCAGTCGCTCGAGGACGACGGCCGCACCGTGCTGCTCGTCAACGACGGCATGCACCGTGTCTACGCCGCCCGCGAGCTGGGACTGCCGATCGCGGCGGTCGTCGTGCGCGGCGTCCCGGCCGAGTACCCCTATTACGCGCGCGCGCTGCCTGACGGCTGGGCCGGCGTGCAGGCGTTCGCGCAGCTGCCGGACGGCTTCGAGAAGAAGTCCTACCGCGTCCCCGACAACTACAAGGCGCTCTTTCGCCAGTTCAACGAGGTCTTCCCAGGCGTCCAGCAGGAGCGCAGGAAGACCAACCCGGATCACCTGCGCGCGTAGGGCTATTGCGGGACGCGCGGGCTGACGCGGAAGCGCACCGTCGCGGCCGGCTCCGGATCGAGCACGACGAAGTGCGTGTGCAGGTGCGCGACGCTGCCGCCGTTGAGGCGCATGTCGCCGCTGCGCTCGACCGTCGCGGTCGCCAGCGGGGCGAGTCTCGCCTTCAGCATCCGCTTCAGCGCCCACAGCTCCGCGCCCGCCGCGTCCGGCAGCTCGTCGAACGACGCGACGTGCGGGACCGCGACGATCAGGTAGTGCGCGAGCGTGCCGGCGTACGGGAACGCGTTCTGCGTCACCCACCAGTGCTCGCCGACGTGCTCGACCGGCTGCGGATGCTCGTGGCGGTGCTCGGCGCAGAAGATGCAGATGCCGGCCGCTTCGAGCTGCGCCATCCGCTCCCGCTGCGCGCCGCCGCGTGCAGCGGGCAGATGGTAGAGCGGGTCAGGTCGAACGCTCATACGTGCGGAACGTGAAGACGTGGCCGTTCTCGTCCTGCGGCGCGCTGCGCTCGACGCATTCCCACGCGCCGTCGTCCTCCAGCGGCGCGAAGAAGGCGTCGCCGCGCGGGGCGGCGTCGACGCAGGTCGCGAGCACGCGCTCGGCCAGCGGCAGCGCCTGCGCGTAGATCTCCGCCCCGCCGATCACGAAGCAGTCGCGCTCGCACGCTGCGAGCGCCTCGTCGAGCGAGGCGAACACCTCGGCGCCCTCCGGCGCATACGCCGCAGCGCGGCTCAGCACGATGTTGCGCCGCCCCGGCAGCGGGCGGAATCGCGGTGGCAGCGACTCCCACGTCTTGCGTCCCATCACGACCGTGCCGCCGTGCGTCAGCGCTCTGAAGCGCGCGAGGTCGCTCGGCAGCCGCCACGGCAGCTCGCCGTCGCGGCCGATCACGCCGTTCTCGCCGTACGCGACGACGAGCGCGATCACGTCAGCACCGGGATCCCGGCGATCGCGGGGTGCGGGTCGTAGTCGCTCAGCTCGAAGTGCTCGGCGCGGAAGTCGTGGATGTCGTCGATCCGTCTGCCGGCCGCGGTCAGCTGCAGCGTCGGCAGCGGGCGCGGGGCGCGCGCGATCATCTCGTCGACCGCGTCGAGCTGGTTGGCGTAGATGTGCGCGTACTGGATCCAGTGCACGTACTCGACCAGCTCGTAGCCGGTCAGCTGCTCGATCATCAGCCCGAGCGCGTTGTACTGCGCGAGGTTCGACGGCACCCCGATCGGCGTGTCGCCGGAGCGCTGGTTGTGGATCAGGTGCAGCTTGTCGCCGAACACGAGCGCGTGGATCCAGCCGTGGCACGGCGCGATCGTGTTGCGCGACTTGACGCCCGCCTCGCGGTGGTTGGCCTGCGGGATCCACGGGCTCATCAGTGCGGTGCGGTCGTTCGGCAGGTCCCTCAGCTTCTGGATCAGGTGCGGCAGCTGGTCGAAGCCGGGGTCGTCGCCGTCGAGGTCGGTCGTGAAGTTGCGGAAGGCGTGGCCGTAGGAGCCGGGGCCGAGGTCGCCGGCTTCGAGACCGCGCGAGCCGGACTTCTCCGGCGTCGCCCACGCGTCCCACCAGTCGCAGCCGAACTCCGCCAGCTGCTCCAGCGTGCGGGCACCGTTGATGAACGCGCACAGCTCGCCGATCGCCTTGTTGACGAACCCTCCGATCGAGCGCTCGGTGATCACCGCCGCGCCGTGCGCCATCGGAAAGCGCAGCGCGTAGCCGGCGACCGCGTAGGCGTCCTCGCCCTGCTTCGTCTCGACACGCACGCCCGTCTCGCGGATCGTGCGCAGCATGTCCTGGTACTGCGTGCCGGGGCGGCGCTCGGCGAAGGGAAGGTAGTTCGGCATTCCTGGCGTGGATCGGGTGGGGCCGGGGAGTCTGGCAACGGCGGCGGATGCCGCGGCAGCCGCTATCTTCCTTGCTCGCCCGCCCGGAGATTGCGCTCGATGGTATCCAGCAGCAACGGCATCCTCAGTCCAAACGTCAACTACGAACAGCGGCTGATCGGCTCGCTGGCGGAGATGACGCGCACCGTCGAGCACCTCAAGGGGCTCGGCTTCAGAATCGTGCTGACGTCCGGCTCGTTCGACCTGATCCACCTCGGCCACGTGAAGTACCTGGCGAAGGCGAAGGAGCAGGGCGACGTGCTCGCGGTCGGCGTCGACAGCGACGCGAAGATCCGCCGCCGCAAGGGCGAGGACCGGCCGATGGTGCCGCAGGACGAGCGGTTGGAGATGCTCGCCCACCAGCGCCCGGTCGACCTGATCTACCTGAAGGACGACGACGAGGCGCGCTGGGCGCTGATCAAGGCGGTCGAGCCGGACGTGCTGGTGCTGACCGCGGACCACTCCTACAGCCCCGAGGAGCAGAGAGGGCTGCTGGAGTTCTGCGGTCGCGTCGAGGTGCTGGAGCGCCAGTCGTCGGTCACGACCTCTGAGCGGATCCGGCAGATGTACATGCACCTGGGGGAGCGGCTCGGGCCGAAGCTCGCCGAGGTCCTGCCGGGCTTGATCGACAGCATCCTGCGCCGGGCATGAGCGGCGGCGACGCGGTCGTCGTCGCGTACGTCCCGGTCCTGCACGACGGCTACCGACGCTTCTTCGAGGCGCACGCGCGCGGCCACCGGCTGCTGCTGATCGGGCCGGAGCTGCACCGCGACCAGCGACCGCTGGCGAAGGACGTGCGCGCGCTCGACGCCGAGCACGCGCGCGATGCGATCGCCGCGTGGGGGATCTGCGCTGCGGTCGACGTGCTCGACGAGGCGGGCGCCCGCGCGCTGGCCGCGCAGACGCCCGCGCCGTCGCTGGTGCTGCCGGACGAGGACGTCAGCCACCGGCTCGTCGAGCGCTTCTTCGAGCGCCTGCCGGTGCGCTACGACACGGTCTTCCTGCGCTGGGACAAGACGAAGACGGTGCAGCTGCTGCGGCCGCGGCCGGCGCGCGTCGTGGACGAGCGGGAGGCCGCGACGGACCTGGTCGGCGCGAGCGCGAGCGGCGCGAGCACGAGCGCAGGCGGCGCAGAGGCCCGCGCGCTGGCCGCGGCCGCCACGCAGGCCGCCGCGCACAGCGTCGACTGGTGGCGCCAGGTCGGCGCCGCGATCCGCTTCGCCGGCGGCGAGCTGGTCGCCACGCACAACGAGCACCACCCGCACCCGCTCAGCCCCTACGCCGTCGGCGACCCGCGCAGCAACTTCTACAAGGGCGTCCACCTCGAGCTGTCGACCGCCGAGCACGCCGAGGCGCGCCTGATCGCCGACGCCGCACGGCGCGGGATCGCGACGGACGGCGCGGTCATGTACGTGACCGACTTCCCCTGCCCGCCGTGCGCGAAGCTGATCGCCGGCGCGGGCGTCGCGCGGCTCTACTACCGCGACGGCTACGCCGTGCTCGACGGCGAGCACGTGCTGGCGCGAGCGGGCGTCGAAGTCGTGCGGGTCGCCGAAGCGATGCCGGCCGACACGCCGCGAAGCTGAGCATCGCCGGCATCGGCACGGCTGTCCGCGCGGTGACGGGCGGACGCGGGCAGCTGCGCTGAGACTGGCGCGCCTCCGCTCAAGTCCCGTGCAGATCCGGCCGATGTGACCGAATGCCCGCGCGCCACGCGCGCGCGAGCCCGTGCCCGCGTCCGTCCACCTGCACCGAAGGATCCGCCGATGCCAGCGAGCCGCACCCGTCCGTACCGAACCCGTAGGCGCGTCGCCGCCGCGCTCGCCAGCGCGGCCGCAGCCGTGCTGCTGGCCGCGCCAGCCGGAGCGCAGGCAGAGAGCTGGATCGACGGTCCGTCGTTCGCGACGAGCCCCTTGACGGCGGGGGGCACCCTCGCGCAGGCGCCCGACGGCTCCTCGACCGCCGCATGGGTGGGGCTCGACATCACCGGTCCCGGAGGGGCGCAGCTGAGCGTCCAGCACGCGTCGCCGAGCGGCGACACCGGTCCGGTCCAGGCATTCGGCGCTGCCAGCGAAGCGATCCCGCCCGCGGTCGCCACCGGCCCCTCCGGGGCGACAGCGGTGGCGTGGGTCGGGGAGACGGAGTCGGGTGACCGCAACGAGCTGAAGGTCGCCCTCTTCGCGCCCGACGGCACGACGACCGCGAGCGCGACCGTCGCTTCCGTCGACAGCAGACAGACCTTCGACCCGACGGTCGGGCTCGACGTCGACGCCGACGGCGACGCGACCGTCGCCTGGCACGCGTACAACGCCGCCAGAGGCGATGCCGTCCAGGCCGCCCGCGTCAGCGCGACCGGCTCCGTCGGCACGACGCAGGTGCTCTCAGCGACCGCATCCAGCATCGTGCCGAGAGTGGCGGTCGCGCCCTCCGGCGTCGCATGGGTCGGATGGGCGGACGCGAACACGGCGTGGGCCGCGCGCCTCGGCGCCGACGGCCAGGTCGACGCCGGAGCCGTTGCGCAACCGGTCTCGGACGCGGGCGCCATCCCGTTGTTCAGCTCCGCGCCCACCGTCGGGCTCGCCGCAAGCGCCGCCGGGGGCGTGCTCGAATGGACGTCGGGAAGCGATCCGAGCGCGGTGACGACGGAGGCCGTGCGCCTGCCGCTGTCCGGCGACCTCGTCGGGCAGGCGCTCGACCCGCTGCCGCAGCCCGTGCCGTTCGACACCGCGGCGGCGCTCGCGATCGGGCCCGATGGGACGATCACGCTCGCCCGCTCGCTCGGCGACATCGGCGACCTCAGCGGACCGACGCCCGATCCGGCCGACCTGCAGTTGGAGATCTCGCTGACGCGCATCGCCCCAGGCGCCGCCTCCGGCTCGTCGCAGACGATCTCGGCGCCGCCCGCCGGGGTCCTGCCGCTGTTCCCGAGCATCGCGTCCACGGCTGACGGCACCCTGCTGGTGAGCTGGCTGGAGTCGAGAGGGCTGGCGCCGTTGGGCGCGATCGTCGCGCGTCGCATCACGCCCGACGGCACCCTGGGACCGCTCACGACGGCGGTCCGCTCTGCGCTGCTCGCGTTGTCCGGCGGCCCGGGCGCTACGTCGCTGTACGCGTCGACCGTCGACAGCAGCGGCGGCGCGCTCATCGGTACGTTCGGCCTGGGCCTGCTCGGTGGCCAGACGTCGGTCGTCGCGCTCGACGCCGCGGCACCGGTCGTCAACGCCACGATCCCGGCCTCCGGAGTCGTCGACGCCCCGCTCGCGTTCAGCGCGAGCGCGACCGACCGCACCGGCGTCAGCCTCTGGTGGGAGTTCGGTGACGACAGCGACGCCGGCTCGTCGAGAGCGGCGCCCCGCCACACGTACCACGCCCCCGGGACCTACACCGTCAGGCTGACGGCGACCGACCGCGCCGGCAACGAGACGGTCGTCACGCGGCAGGTGCAGATCGCGACGCCGGCCGGGCCGCCCAACCCGCTGCCGCCGGTGCCGGCGCCCAACAGACCCGCGTCCGCCGACCTGAAGATCTCGCAGGCGAGCCGCAACGGCGCCCGCGTGACGGTCAGCGGAACGATCTCCAACCGCGCGAGCGGCAAGGTCACGATCGCCTACGCGCAGAGAATCGGTCGCAGAACGGTCACGACCAAGACGACCGCGAGAATCGCCAGAGGCCGCTGGAGCGCGACGCTGCGACTGAGCGGCTCGCTGGCGAGAGCGCGCGGCGGCAGAGCGACCGTGACGGTCTCCTACGCCGGCGACGCGGGGGCGCAGAAGGCGAGCGCGAAGCGCGCCGTCACCAGAGCGAGAACCGGAAGCAGAGCGGGCGGCAGAGGCAGAGGCAGAAGCAGAAGAGCCGCGCCGCACAAGGACAAGCGGCACGGCTGAGCCGACGCCTCGCGGACGCCGACGCTCGCGCGGGCTGCGGCCACGGCCGCAGCCCCGCGTCAGTGCTCGTGGTCGTGCGCGTCGCGCTCGTGCGCGGCCAGATGCGCGAGGCGAGCGCGCTCGGCGGCCAGCTCCTGCGGCGTCACCAGCCGCTGCTCCAGCAGCAGCTGCTCAAGCGCGGCGAGCCAGCGAGCGTAGGAGTCCCACTCGTCGCGCTCGCCGTCCCACGCGCCGATCTGCGCGACGAGGCGGTCGCGGAACTCGTTCCAGTCGCAGACGCCCGTCTCCGTCAGCGCGACCGCGACGCTGAACGCGCGCGACTCCCACGGCGCGTCGAAGACCAGCTCGCCGTTGCGCCGCGGCAGCGACGGCTCGTCGCGGATCGCGCTGGAGACGCTCATGCCGCGGACACGGCCCCGCGGCAACGATGCCGTCGATTTGATCAGAAGTCAAATCGACGGCGGGCCGTCTACTCCGCGAACACCGGCGGCACCGGATCGGGGACGTCGACCCGCTCCCCGCCGAGCCGACCGCTGATCCGCCTCAGGTCGATCTGAACCAGCGCCGACGCGCCCACAAGGCCGCGGCCGAATCGCAGCGGCTACCGCGTCCGCAGCCCCCAGCCGAACGGGTACAGCGGGTCGTAGTCCGCATCGCCGACGTTGATCGGCTCCTGGTCGAGCGTCTTGGGCCACGTCATCGGCAGACGGCCGCTGAACGGCCGGCGCCCGAACAGCGTGTCGGCGACGCCCGCGCCCTCGCTGCCGGGCAGCCAGGCGGCGACGAGGCCGTCGATCTCGTCCAGCTGCGCGGGGTCGAGGATCAGCGGGCGACCGGAGACGACGACCACGACGCAGCGCTTCGCTGCGGCGCAGACGCGGTCGACGGCGGTTCTGTCCGCGGCCGACAGCTGCATGTCCTTGACGGGCCGCGGCACGCCTCTGTCGCCGGGGTCGAAGGCCCACTGCGGGCCGCCGACGTCGCCGAAGCCCTCCGCGTACGGCGTCTCGCCGACGACGACCACGCCGGTCGCGTCCGACGGGACCGGCGTTGAGGCATCCTCGCTGAACGTCACGTCAGCGCCGTGGACGGCCTCTCTGATCCCGCCGAGGATCGTCGTGCCGGGGATCACGTTCGTCGAGCCGCCCTGCCACGTCAGCGTCCAGCCGCCGGCCTGGTTGCCGATGTTGTCGGCGTTGGAGCCGGCGACGTAGACGTCGCGGCGGGCGCTCAGCGGCAGCGTGCCGCGGCGGTTCTTCAACAGCACCTGCGACTCCGCGACCGCGCGGCGGGCGAGCGCGCGGTGCGCCGGCGAGCCGATCTCGTCGATCTGGGTGCGGTCGACGAACGGGTGCTCGAACAGGCCGAGCTCGAACTTCTTCGTCAGGATCCGGCGGACCGCGTCGTCGATCCGGTCGGTCGAGACGTTCCCGGCGTCGACCTCGTCGATCAGCGTCGTGACGAAGCTCTGGTAGGCGTTCGGCTCCATGAACATGTCGATGCCGGCGTTGACGCCGGTGCGGACCTGCTCGGGCCACTCGCCGGGCAGCTGATGGATCCCCTCCCAGTCGCTGACGACGAAGCCGTCGAAGCCGAGCCGCTGCTTCAGCAGGCCGTCGATCAGCTCCTGGTTGCCGTGCATCTTGATCGGGTTGCCGACGCCGTCCTCGGTCCAGTCGACGCTCGAGAACGACGGCATCACGCTGCCGACGTCGTGCCGCTTGACGGCCGGCACGTACTGGCGCAGCGAGGTGTTCCAGAAGTCCTGCCGGTTCGTGATCGAGATGCCCTGGTCGATTCTGTAGTCGCCGCTCGCGCTGCCGTAGACGGTGTCGCCGTCGCCGGCGTAGTGCTTCGCGGTCGCCAGCACCCGGTCGCGATCGGCGAGCTGGCCGCGGCGGCCCTGGTAGCCGTCGATCGCGGTCTCGTACTGCTCGACCAGCCGCGGATCCTCGCTGAAGCTCTCGTAGGTGCGACCCCAGCGGTCGTCGCGCGCGGCGCAGATGCACGGCGAGAAGGTCCACTGCGGCCCGCTCGCGCGCGTCTCCTCGGCCGTCACGTGCGCGATCTCCTGCACGAGGCCGGGGTCGCGCGTGGCGCCGAGCCCGATGTTGTGCGGGAAGACCGTCGCGCCGAGCATGTTCGCGTCGCCGTGGACCGCGTCGATCCCGTAGATCAGCGGGATTCTCAAGCGCGTCGCGAGCGCGGCGCGCTGGAACCTGTCGACCATGTCGGCCCATGCCTGCGGCGTGTTCGGCTCCGGCACGGACCCGCCGCCGGAGAGGATGCTGCCGAGGTACCAGGTGGTGATCGGCGTCGCGTCGGGATCGACCTGCAGCCGCTCGGTCTGCGTCATCTGACCGACCTTCTCCGGCAGCGTCATGCGCGACAGCAGATCCTCGACGCGCACGCGCACCGGCAGCCGCGCGTTCTCGTACGGGAGCCCGGCGGACGGGCCGCCGCCCGGCGGTTTGGGGTGGTGGCGGGGTGCGTGTTGGCGGCCGGGGCCGTCGTGGCGATCGGGCGCGTCGCGGTGGCCCGCGGGCGCACCTCCGGCGCCTGTGGCGAATGCGGTCGCGACGAGGCCGGTGGCGAGCGTGGCTGCGGCGGCTGTCGCGAGCCGCCGCCGGCTCGTTCCGTTGACGGACATGCTCTGCTCCCCTCAAGACGGTTGACCCTTGATCGGGGCCCGGGCGCCCGCTACCCGCCGCCCGCGACGCGCTAACCGGTCGTTGCGCCGGATGTCAGACGGATACCGCGGCGCGTTGGTTGCGCGCGAGGTGGCGACGCGCGTGCACGAGCGCTTCGTCGATCGTCGGCAGCACGTGGTTCTCGTGCGCGAGCGCGTCGACGGTGCCGACCCGTTCGAGCAGCAGCAGGTGCTGCGGGCGCACCGACGCGAGCAGGACGGTGATCCCGCGGTGCTCGAGGTGGGCGATCAGGTCGGCGAGCGCCTGCGCCCCTGTGCTGTCGAGCACGCGCAGGCGGCCGAGGCGCAGGATCACGACCTCGACGTCGCTGACCTCGGTCAGCTCCAGCAGGAATCGCTGCGCGGCGCCGAAGAAGAGCGCGCCGTCGAGCCGGTAGGCGACGATGTGCTGCTCCAGCAGGCGGTGCTCCATCTCCGCGTCGACCGTCGTCCCGGTCGACGCGATCGGGTCGCGGTCGAAGGTGGTGCTCACGGCCATCGCTCGCAAGGCCAACAGCGCAGCCAGCGCAACGCCGATCCCGACCGCGATCACGAGGTCGAACGCGACGGTGGCGCCGGCGGTCGCGATCAGCAGCGCCGCGTCACTGCGTGTCGAGCGGACGATCCGCGTGACCGTCCCGAACTCGACCATCCGCACCGCGGTGACCATCAGCACGCCCGCGAGCGCGGCGAGCGGGACCCGCTCCAGCAACGGCGTGAGCACCGCGACGATGGCCAGCAGCACGAACCCGTGCACGATCGTCGCCGCGCGCGTGCGACCGCCGGCGCGCACGTTGACGGCGGTGCGCGCGATCGCCCCGGTCGCCGGCATCCCGCCGAAGAACGAGACGGCGACGTTCGCGACGCCCTGGCCGATCAGCTCGCGGTCGGGATCGTGCGGCTCGCCGTCCGCCATCCCGTCGGCGACCTTCGCCGACAGCAGGCTCTCGATCGCCGCCAACGCCGCCACCGCGACGACCGCGGACAGCAGTCCCGGCACGTCGCTGAGCGCGACGTCCGGCAGCGCGGGGAGCGGCAGGCCCGACGGGATCGCGCCGATCGGGACGACGTCGAGCGCGGTCAGCTGCGTCAGCACTGTCGCCGCCGCGACCGCGACCAGCGAGGCCGGCAGGCCACGGTGCAGGCGCGGCAGGCCGACCATGATCGCCACGACGAGCGCGACGACGGCGAGCGCGGCCCAGCCGCCGCCGGCCCAGTCGGCGACCGCCCGCACGGCGACCGCGGCCGTGTTCTCGCCGTCGGGCTTGGCGACGCCGAGCGCAGCCGGCACCTGCTGCAGAAAGATCAGCAGCGCGATCCCGACCGTGAAGCCCTCCACGACCGGCCACGGGAGGATCCCCGCGTAGCGTCCGAGGCGGGCGGCGCCGGCGACGATCAGCAGCAGCCCCGCCAGCAGCGCGACGACGAGCACGCCGCCCGGCCCGACGGAGGCGACGACCGGGACCAGCACGACCGTCATCGCTCCGGTCGGGCCGCTCACCTGCACGTTGGAGCCGCCGAAGACGCCGGCCGCGATCCCGGCGACGATGGCCGTCACGATGCCGGCCTCCGCGCCGAGGCCGGAGGCGACGCCGAAGCCGAGCGCCAGCGGCAGCGCGACGATCGCGACCGTGATCCCGGCGATCAGATCGGCACGCCAGCCGCCGCGCAGGCCGCGGTAGTCGCGACGCGACGGCAGCAGCGCGGCGAGCGCCGCGCGTCGGCGCGCGCGGCTCTCGCGGTCGCCGGCGCGCACGCGCCCATGCGTCTCGTCGTCGCGCCGTCGTCTCATGACAGGCGCAGCTGGTCGCGCGTGGCGGTGACGCTGTCGAGCAGCATCTGCCGCGCGATCGCCAGCAGCTCGGCGACCCGTTGGTCGGCCAGCTCGTAGACGACGTTCGGCCCCTCGCGGCGCGTCGCCACGAAGCCCGCCCGGCGCAGGACCGCGAGCTGCTGGGAGAGGTACGGCTGCTCGACGTCGACCTGCGCGAGCAGCTCCGAGACCGAAGCCTCGCTCTCGCTCAGCAGCTCCAGCACACGGATGCGCAGGGGGTGGCCCAGGGCCTTGAAGAACTCCGCCTTGAGGCGTGGGATATCCGGCATGGCGAAATAAGGATATTACAATATCTGCATATTGCATAGGCGGGCGGGCGCGGTCGGGCCGCCTGGTGAGCGACGTGCCAGGGCACGCGTGCCCTGGCACGTCGCCGGGTAGCGCAGGTGACGAACCGACCGTCATCAGCAGCGAGGTGATCCGATGCCGCCCAGAGGCGTCAGAAGAGGGAGCAAGCGCGCGCGTCAATACGAGCACGTGAAGCAGGCCGAGAAGGACCAGGGCCGCAGCGAGAGACGCGCCGAGGAGATCGCCGCGCGCACGGTCAACAAGGAGCGCGCACGCAGCGGCGAGTCGAGAACGGCGTCGCGCACGTCGACGAGAGACATCTCGTCCGGTCGCCGCGGCGGCCTGCGCTCAGGCACGAGACGGGCCCGCGGTCGCACGCGCGACCAGCTCTACGAAGAGGCCAAGAAGCTCGGCGTCGACGGGCGCTCGAAGATGGACAAGCAGCAGCTGCAGCGGGCGGTCGACGCGAAGAAGTGAGGAGCGGCGGGCGGGCGGCGCGCGTGCGCCCGCGCGGCCCTCGTCCTCACCCCCTGCCGAGCCGCGTCAACGAGCCGGCGATCGCCAGCATCTGGTCGTTGGAGAGCTGCTTCTCCAGCGTGTTCGAGATCCAGTAGACCGCTCTCGGCTGTCTCCACGCGACCAGCCGCAACTGCTTGCCGTCGTAGTAGAGGTCGAGCTTCTTGCCGTTGATCGTGCGGTGGTCCGCCGACGGGCGGGTGAGGATCGGCGGGTCGGTCCAGGTCATCCCCTGCACGCCCATGTAGTTGCCGGCGCGGTTGCTGCGGCCGACGTCGACGACGAACCGGTAGGCCTGCTTCATCCTGCCGTCCTGCGCCTTCGTGCGGTACTTCAGCGGGTAGCCGCCCTCGGCGCCGGCGTTCGGCGTCATGTAGCCGGTCGGGTTGGGCAGGTAGCGCGGGTAGTAGACGGGGAATCTCATCGGCCCGAGCTGGAGCGCGTACTCCTTGCCGGTCTGCGTCATGTCGACGAGGCCGAGGCTCTCCGGAGTCGGTCCAGCGGGAACGGCGGGCGCGCCGGCGCGGCGTCTGCGGCCTCTCCCGCGCCCTCTCGCGCCGCCGCGCCGCGCGGCGGCTGCTCTGCGCGGCGCCGCCGGCGCGGGGTCCGGGTGCAGGAACGCCCTTCTGACGCGTCTCAGCTCGTCGTCGGTCGCCACGACGTACTGCGCGCCGTCGGATCCGACCTCGTCGTACGGTCTCATCGCGATCTGCTGGATCGGCTTGCTGGCGGAGAAGGCGACCAGCTGCGCGAGCTTCAGCAGCGCGTCGACCGAATGCAGGTCGGCGTCGGTCTGCATCCGTCTGCCGATCACTCTCGTGATCTCGTGCGGGTTCTGGATGAACTCGGCGGCGTCATACTGGGAGCGGACCTGGCGCAGGAAGTCCTGCTGGCGAGCGCCGCGCACGAAGTCGCTGTCGAAGTGGCGGAAGCGGACGTAGTCGAGCGCTCTCTGCCCGCACATCAGCTGGTAGCCGGGCATCAGGTTGATCTCCGCCCACTGCTCGGTGCCGGGCGTGTTGACGTGGTAGTAGCGCCGGTCGACGTCGACGTAGACGCAGCCGATCTGGTCGATCACCTCGCGGAAGCCGGTGAAGTTGACGTTCGCGATGTGGTTGATGCGGATCCCGAGCAGGCCGCTGATGACGCTCGCCGTCAGCGCCTCGCCGCCGATCGTGTACGTCTCGTTGATCTTCGCGGGACCGTGCACGCGCCCGCCCCTGTCGGTGTAGGTGACCTTCAGGTCGCGCGGTATCGAGAGCACCGTCGTCGCGGCCGCGTCGGGGTCGATCCGCATCAGCATCATCGTGTCCGAGCGCGAGTCGTCTCTGCCGGCGCCGTAGCGGTGGTCGGAGCCGATCAGCAGCAGCGTCTGCGGATCGCCGGCGTCGGCGCGCGTGATCACGTCCTCGGCGTCTCTGATCGTGCCGCCGGCCTTCAGGTCGTCGACGAACTTCTGCACGTTCAGCAGCCCGGCGGTCGCGGTCGCGGCGGCCGTCAGCACGATCACGATCACAGCCGCGCAGAGGAAGCGAGCCCAGGTCCCCCCTCGTGCACGACCCGGAAATCCGTCTGGCGCGTCGCCGGTCATCCGTCGTTCAGCCTACCGAGCAGGTGCGGCGGACTCGGCGTCCGCCGTCGCGCCGGTTTTCGCCGCCGGGGCTCGGCATCCTGCTCGCGGCCGACGCGATCACATGCGATTCGCATGCTAGCCTCGAAATCACATGTCGCCGATGATCCAGATCCGCAACGTCCCGGACGAGCTGCACCGCGAGCTGAAGGCGCGCGCGGCGCGCGCGGGGATGACGCTGTCGGACTTCCTGCTGGACGAGCTGCGCGCGCTGGCCGTGCGGCCGACGATGCAGGAGTGGCTCGACGAGAGCCGGAAATGGGAGCCGGTCGAGGTCAGCGAGTCGCCCGTTGACGCGCTCGCGGCCGAGCGCGACCGGCACGCGGCGTGACGGTCGCAGCGCGGGATCGGCGGGCGGCGTGATCGTTGCCGACGCGAGCGCGGTCGTGGAGGTGCTGCTGGCGCGGCCGGCCGCCGCGGCGGTGCGCGCGCAGCTCGCCGCGCACGGCGAGGTCCACGTGCCGGAGCACTTCCACGTCGAGGTGCTGTCGGTCCTGCGCCGCTACGCGCTGCGCCGCGAGCTGAGCGACCGGCGCGCGGCGGTCGCGCTCGGGGCGCTCTACGAGCTGCGGGCGGTCCGCTACCCGGTGATGCAGCTCGCCGACACGATCTGGGAGCTGCGCGACAACCTCTCGACGTACGACGCCGCGTACGTCGCGCTCGCGCGCCGGCTCGACGTGCAGCTGCTCACACTCGACGGCGGCCTCGCCGCCAGCGCCCGGGTGGACGGGCGGCTGGCGGAACTGAACTAGTGGTGTGACCGGTCACACCACTAGGCGCGGGCCTCGCTCGGCGGCTCACGCACGACCGAGCTCCGGCACTTCTGAACCGCTACGGTCCGGAACTTGCCGGTGCTCGCCCGTCAGGCCGGCTCGTAGGCGCGCTCCGCCTCGCGGACGGGCTCTGCGGCGGCTTCCGCGGCGGCCGCCGCGTCCGGCTTCGGCGCGTCGCGCAGCACCACCAGCGCGACGACGAGCGCGGCGGCGCAGAGGCCGGCGGCGATCAGGAAGGCGAGCTGGTAGCCGCCCGTGAGCGCGTCGAGCGTGCTCTCGCCCTGGGCGGTGAGCGTGTCGGTGCGCGTCGCCGACAGCGTCGCCAGGACGGCGAGGCCGAGCGCGCCGCCGACCTGGGCGGTCGTGTTGACGAGGCCTGAGGCGAGACCGGCGTCGCGCGGCGTCGCGCCGGACATCGCGAGATTCATCAGCGCCGGGAAGGCGAGGCCGGCGCCGACGCCGAGCAGCAGCATCACCGGCAGCACGTCGGTCACGTAGCTGCCGTCGACCGGCGCGCGGGCGAACAGCAGCAGCGATCCGGCGATCAGCACGAGGCCCGGCACGAGCGTCGTGCGCGCGCCGAAGCGCGTCACGAGCTGCTCGGAGAAGCGGATCGAGAGCGTCCCCATCACGACCGACATCGGCAGGAAGGCGAGGCCGATCTGCAGCGGGTCGTAGTCGAGCACGCGCTCGAGGTAGAGCGAGCCGAGGAAGAACGTGCCGAACATCCCGGCGACGCTCAGCAC
Organism: Conexibacter sp. CPCC 206217; assembly: GCF_030646165.1. Taxonomy (GTDB): domain Bacteria; phylum Actinomycetota; class Thermoleophilia; order Solirubrobacterales; family Solirubrobacteraceae; genus Conexibacter. Next base: position 241,461 of record NZ_JAUTDO010000004.1, read on the forward strand.
CTGCACGGCGTTCGCGCCCGAGACGTTGCGCGAGCGGAAGATCCGCAGCGGGATCAGCGGGTTGCGCGCGGTCGCCTCGCGCGCGACGAAGGCGCCCAGCAGGCCCACCGCCAGCGCACCCAGCAGCAGCGTCTGCCCGGCGCCCCAGCCGAGGTCGGCGGCCGGCTCGACGATCGTGTAGACGCCGAGCATCAGCGCGCCGGTGATCAGCACCGCGCCCGGTATGTCGGCGCCGCCGCCGGTGCCGATCCCTCTGTCGCGCTCGATCAGCCGCGTCGCGGCGACCGCCGTCGCGAGCGCGATCGGGACGTTGATGAAGAAGATCCAGTGCCAGCTGATCGACTGCGTCAGGATGCCGCCGGCGAGCAGGCCGACGGAGCCGCCGGCCGAGGCGACGAAGGCGTAGACGCCGATCGCCTTCGCCTGCTCGCGCGGCTCGGGGAACATCGTCACGATCATGCCGAGGATCACCGCGGAGGTCATCGCGCCGCCGACGCCCTGCACGAAGCGGGCGACGACGAGCATGCCGGAGCTCTGCGAGACGCCGCAGACCAGCGACGCGAGGGTGAAGAGCGCGAGGCCCGCCATGAAGACCCGTTTGCGGCCGAACATGTCGCCGATCCGCCCGGCCAGCAGCAGCAGCGAGCCGAACGCGATCAGGTACGCGTTGACGACCCATGCAAGACCGGAGGCGGAGAAGCCGAGGTCGGTCTGGATCTCCGGCAGCGCGACGTTCACGACGGTCGCGTCGAGCACGATCATCAGCATTCCAGTGCACAGCACGTAGAGCGCGATCCAGCGTCTGCGGTCCTGCTTGACCTCGGACATGTCAGGTGCCTCCAGAAGGGGTCTCGGGTGCTTCATCCGTACAGACCGACGGGCGCGCGGGAACTCATCGCCGTCCGCGGTCGCGGTCGTCGGGCGGACAGCGTGCGGTGGACCGCGCCGTCGCGCAGCGCGAACGCGCTCAGCGCCGGGCGCGCGTGCGCGCCGCCGCAGAAGGTCACGCCGACGGCCGCGTCGAAGCCGGTTCGCAGCGAGGAGACCCACGGGAAGCTCCAGCCCATCCGCCACTTGCACGCGACGATCGCGTCCAGCGGCGCGTCTGAGATCGCGACGAGCGCGACGCCGCTCGCGTTGAGATCCGCGAGCGCGCGCTCGCAGCGATCTGCGGCGCGCGTGCAGGCAGGCAGCGCGGCGTGCCAGCCGGCGTCGAACGGGAAGTGCGGGACGAGCAGCTGCCCGCGGCCGTCGAACAGCTCGGCGAGCGTGCGCGGCCCCTCCTCGGTGTCGAACCAGAACTCCTGCACCAGCGCCATGCCGCCTGCCTCCGTCGCGAATCGGGATCCTGCGGGTGCAGACGCGCGCGGGCGGGTGAACTCATCGGCGAGCGGCGCGTGGGCGCGCCAAGAAGGCAACGCGATGCCGCCGGGCTCGCGCGCTCGGCCCTACCTGCCCTCTTCTCGTGCCCGTGTCACACGATCGGACGCTGCGTCGTCCAGGCAGCATGAGCACGACTGAGACCCACACCCACACGTACGCACCCCGACCCGACCTCACCAAGCACATCGGCGGCCCGATCGCTGCGATGCAGCGGCTCGAGGAGCGGATCGAGTTGGACGAGACGATCCGCGAGCTGGTCAAGCTGCGCACCTCCTTCGTCAACGGCTGCTCCTTCTGCATCGACATGCACTGGACCGCCGCCCGCGCCGCGGGCGAGTCCGAGCAGCGGCTGGCGCAGATCGCCGCCTGGGACGAGAGCCCCTACTTCGACGCGCGCGAGCGGGCCGCGCTGGCGCTGGCCGACGCCGTCACCGACGTCGGCGGCACGCACGTCCCGGACGACGTCTGGGAGGTCGCGGCGCAGCAGTTCAGCGAGGCGGAGCTGGCGAACCTCGTCGTCGTGTGCGCGGCGATCAACTTCTGGAACCGCTTCGCGATCAGCGCCCGCGCGCTGCCCGCGAGCTGGGTGGCGCCCGCGGCCTGACCCGACCCGACTACCCTCACCGTATGGGCGAGCTGCTGTCCGTCAACGTCGCGCGGCCGGAGCCGATCGGGCTCAGACGCGGGCAGCCGGTCGGCAGCGCGATTCGCAAGCGACCCGTCGCGGGCCGCTTGCGCGTCGAGGGCGTCAACGTCGCCGGGGACCAGCAGGCCGACTGGCGCGTGCACGGCGGTCCCGACAAGGCCGTCTACGCCTACGCGCGTGAGGACGAGGAGTGGTGGGCGACCGAGCTGGGGCGCGAGATCCCCGCCGGCGAGATGTTCGGCGAGAACCTCACCACGCGCGGGATCGACTGCACCAACGCCGTGATCGGCGAGCGCTGGCGGATCGGGACGACGGTGCTGGAGGTCTGCCAGCCGCGCGTGCCCTGCTACAAGCTGGGCCTGCGCTTCGACGACCCGCTGATGCTGAAGCGGTTCGCGCTCGCCTCGCGGCCGGGCGCCTACCTGCGGATCGTCGAGGAGGGCGAGCTCGGCGCCGGCGACGCGGTCGAGCTGCTGGAGCGCCCCGGCCACGGCGTCACGATCCGCCTCGTCGCCGACGCGATGCTGCTCGACGAGACGCTGCTGGAGCAGACGCTCGCCGCCCCGCAGCTGCCGGCCCCGCTGCGCGACTGGATCGAGCAGCGGGCCGACTGAAGCGGTCGGCGCCCTCGGCCCGCGCCGCTCCTACAGCAGGAACGTGAAGATCGGCGAGCCGGGCGGGACCTGCTCGATCTGCAGCGGGCTGCGCTCCATCCGCTCCAGCAGCGCCGGCAAGTCGGGCGCGCGCTCCAGCTCGATGCCGACGAGCGCCGGCCCGGTCTCGCGGTTGTTCTTCTTGACGTACTCGAACACGACGATGTCCTCGCCCTGCGCCAGCACGTCGTCGAGGAAGTGGCGCAGCGCGCCCGGCTCCTGCGGGAACGTGACGAGGAAGTAGTGGCGCAGGCCCTCGTGCACCATCGAGCGCTCGACGACCTCGCTGTAGCGGCTGACGTCGTTGTTGCCGCCGGAGACGATGCAGGCGACGGCGCCCTGCGGCGGGCGGCGCAGGAACCCGCGCGCGGCGGCGCTGGCGAGCGCGCCGGCCGGCTCGGCGATGATCCCGTCGGACTGGTAGAGGTCGAGCATCTCGGTGCAGACCGCGCCCTCGGGCACCGCCACGACCTCGTCGACGAGGTCGCGCACGAGCGGATACGTCAGCTCCCCGACGCGCCCGACCGCGGCGCCGTCGACGAACGTGTCGACGTGCGCGAGCGAGACCGGCCCGCCGCCGCTCAGCGCGGCGCCCATGCTGGCCGCCCCCGCCGGCTCGGCGCCGACGACGCGGATCCCCGGCTGGTGGCGCTTGAGCCACAGCGCGACGCCGGCTGCGAGCCCGCCGCCGCCGATCGGCACCACGACGGTGTCGATCTCGCAGCCGGCCGCGGCGGCCTGCTCGGCCAGCTCGAGCGCGACGGTTCCCTGTCCCGCGATCGTGCGCGCGTCGTCGAACGGGTGGACATGGATCGCGCCGGTCCGCTCGCTGTCGGCGTGCGCGGCGGCGCTCGCCTCGTCGTAGGAGCGCCCGGCGATCACCGGCTCGATCCACTCGCCGCCGATGTCGGCGATCCGCTGGCGCTTCTGGCGCGGCGTGTTGGTCGGCAGGAAGACGCGGCCCCTGATGCGCAGCTCGCGGCAGGCGAACGCGAGCCCCTGCCCGTGGTTGCCGGCCGAGGCGCAGACGACGCCGCGCTCGCGCTCCTCCGCGCTCAGCGTCGAGATCAGGTTGTACGCACCGCGCGCCTTGTAGGAGCGGCAGACCTGCATGTCCTCGCGCTTCAGCAGCACCGGCACGCCCAGCCGCGCGCTCAGCCGCTCGCTCGGCTCCAACGGCGTGCGCTTGACGACCGCTGCCAGGCGCTGCGCGGCCTGCTGAATCGCGGCCGCGGTCAGCCCGGTGCCGGCGGGCGCCGCGATCTCCTCGGTGCCGGCAATCGCCGCGACGGCGCGGGCGTCGGCGTCTTCGGCGTCGGGAGCGTGAGCGGGATCGGCGGGCATGCAGCCAAATCTACCCGCGGCCGGGATCGACCAGCTCGCCGGCGAGCAGGTCCATCAGCAGGCCGTCGCGCCAGCTGCCGTCGGGCGCCCGCTCGTAGCGGCGCATGACGCCGACGGGACGGAAGCCGATCCGCGTGTAGACGCCGATCGCGCGCGTGTTCGCGGCGGCCGGGTCGATCGTGAGGCGGTGGTGGCCGCGCGCGCCGAGCAGGTGGCGTGCGAGCGCGACGAGCGCGTCGGTGCCGATCCCGCGGCCGTGATGGCTCGGGTGCAGGGCGATGTCGATGCCGGCGTGGCGGTACATCGGCTCCGGCTCCTCCCACGACTGGATCAGGCCGACGGGCCGCGCGCCGCCGCCGCCGAGCAGCTCGATCGCATAGCTGGTCTCACCAGGCTCCAGCCTGACGAGCGCGTGCAGGTCGTCCTCCTGCTCGCCCCACCAGCGCGCGACCTCCGGCTCGGCGAGCAGCTCGCGCAGCCACGGCACGTCCGCCACCGTCACCCGCCGCAGCCGCACCAGCCGTCCGCCGATCGTCTCCATCAGGACAGTCTGCCGCAGCCGCCCCGCACCGTCGCCGCAAGCCCGTCACCATGCAGGGCCGATGGCCGCACCTCCTCGCAACCTCGTCAACCTCAAGTCCGTCGACAAGGGCTACGGTTCGCGCTCGGTCCTGCGCGACGTGACGCTCGGCGTCAACGCGGGCGACCGGATCGGGATCGTCGGCATCAACGGCGGCGGCAAGTCGACGCTGCTGAAGCTGATCGGCGGGATGGAGGACACCGACGCCGGCGCCGTCACGCGCGTCAGCGGGCTGCACCTCGCGACGATCGCGCAGGGCGACGAGCTGGACGGCGCCAAGACGATCCGCGACGAGCTGGTCGGCGGGCGCGCCGACCACGAGTGGGCCGCCGACAGCCGCTTCCGCGCCGTCCTCGACGGCCTGCTCGGCGGCGTCGCGATGGCGCGCTTCCCACAGGGGCTCGACACGCCGATCGGGCCGCTGTCCGGCGGCGAGCGGCGGCGGATCGCGCTCGCGCAACTGCTGCTCGACAGCCCCGACCTGCTGCTGCTCGACGAGCCGACCAACCACCTCGACGTCGAGGGCGTCGCGTGGCTTGCGCGCCACCTCGCCGGGCGCAGAGGCTCGATGGTCGTGATCACCCACGATCGCTGGTTCCTCGACGCCGTCTGCACCCAGACGTGGGAGGTCTCCGACGGGACCGTGCACCAGTACGAGGGCGGCTACGCGGCCTACGTGCTGGCGCGCGCCGAGCGCGACCGGCAGGCGTCGACGCGCGAGGACAAGCGCCAGCAGCTCGTCAGAAAGGAACTGGCGTGGCTGCGGCGCGGGCCGCCGGCGCGGACCGCGAAGCCGAAGTTCCGGATCGAGGCCGCCAACGCCCTGATCGCCGACGAGCCGCCCGCGCGCGACGGCGTCGAGCTGCTGCGCTTCTCCAGCTCGCGCCTCGGCGACAAGGTGCTCGACGCCGAGGAGCTGTCGGTCGCCTACGGCGACAAGGTGCTGCTGCGGCGCGCGACCTGGCGCCTGGGCCCCGGTGACCGCGTCGCGCTCGTCGGCGTCAACGGCTCCGGCAAGACGACGTTGATCAAGCTGCTCGCGGGGGAGCTGTCGCCGTCGACCGGCGTCGTCGAGCGCGGCGCGACGGTGAAGCTCGCGCACCTGTCGCAGGACGCCGTCGAGATACCCGGCGACGTGCGCGTGCTGCAGTCGCTGGAGCAGGTGCGCGGGCGGATCGCGCTCAGCGACGGCCAGGAGCTGACGGCCGGCCAGCTGTGCGACCGCTTCGGCTTCCGCGGCTCGAAGTCGCGCACGTTCGTGAGGGACCTGTCGGGCGGCGAGCGGCGGCGGCTGCAGCTGATGCGGCTGCTGATGAACGAGCCCAACGTCCTGCTGCTCGACGAGCCGACCAACGACCTCGACATCGACACGCTGACCGCGCTGGAGGACCTGCTCGACGGCTGGCCCGGCACGCTCGTCGTGGTCAGCCACGATCGCTACTTCGTCGAGCGCGTGACCGACGACGTCTACGCGCTCGCCCCCGACGGCTCGATCCGCCACCTGCCCGGCGGGATCGAGCAGTACCTGGAGCAGCGGGCCGGGGCGGACTCGGGGTCGGCCGGGGCCGGGCGCGACGGCGGTTCGGGCTCCGGCGGGGGCTCGCGGGGCGGCGGCTCCGGGTCTGGCGCGAGCGGCAACGGCGGCGGTTCGCGCGCCTCCGGCGGCGAGCTGCGCGCGGCGCGCAAGGAGGTCCAGCGGCTCGAGCGCGCGCTGGAGAGACTCGACAAGCGCGAGGCGTCGCTGCACGAGCAGATGGCCGAGGCGGCCACGGACCACGGCCGCCTGCGCTCGCTCAACTCCGAGCTGGCCGACCTCTCGACCCAGCGCGAGACGCTCGAAAGCGCCTGGCTGGAGGCCTCAGCGACGCTGGAGAGCTGAGGACCGCAGGATCACCGCCGCCGTGCGGCAGCGATCCTGCGGTCCTCGCGCGTCAGGCCGTCGCGAGCGCCTTGGCGGCCGCTTCGAGTCTGTCGTCGCCCCAGAAGAGGCGGTCGCCGACCGCGATCGTGGGGGCGCCGGTGACGCCGCGCTCGCGCGCCGCGTCGGTGTTCGCACGCAGGCGCGCCTTGATCTCCGGCCGCCGCACGCCCTCCGCGACCGCGTCGCGCGGGACGCCAACGGCATCGGCCGCGTCGAGCAGGACGTCCAGCTCTCTGAGGTTGAGCCCGCGCCCGAGGCCGGCGTCGAACAGCGCGAGCGCCATCTCACGCTGACGCCCGTGCTCGTCCGCGACGAGCACCGCGCGCAGCGCCGGGATCGAATAGGTCGCTCTCGGGAAGCCGGACGGCCAGACGAGCGGCAGCCCGCGTGCGGCCGCACGCCGCTCGCACTCGCGCATGTGTCCCTCGCGCACCGTCCCCTCCTGCCACGACCACGGCACCTTGCCGATCTCCAGCAGCAGCGCCCCGAACGCGATCGGCACCCAGCGCGGCGCGACCGGCAGCAGCGCGTCGACGCGGTGGGCGGCGAGGTAGGCGTACGGCGAGCTGACGTCGTAGTAGAAGACCGGCGGCTCAGGCGGCACGCGTCCGAGCGTACGGCGCGGGCGGCGAGCAGGGACCCGGTCGAAGCGACAGCGGGGGCTTCGCGACGGCGACGCGCGCCGGCCGCCCGGCCTGCAACCCTGTCGGGCGATGTCAGACGTCGATTCGCTTCAGAACTCCGAGGAGGCCGTCGCGCAGCTGCGCCAGGAGGCCGCCGACGCCACGCACCGCGCTGCGATCGAGCAGCTGCGCAAGGCTCCGCTGGCCGACACGGCCAGCAAGGCGCAGCGGCGCGTGAGCGCGACGCTCGACCACGTGCGCAGCTCGACGAACATGCGCGAGGGCCCGCTGCCGGAGGTCGAGGAGCTGGCGATCTCGCTGCTGGAGACCGGCCTGCTGCACCCGCCGCTGGTGCGCGAGACCGGTGACGGCGACGTCCCCTACGAGCTGGTCGCCGGCGCCCGCCGGCTGGCCGCGATGCGGCTCGTGGACGAGGCGGAGGGCACGCCGCGCACGTGGGACCTCGACCTGCGCGTCGGGATGACGCGGCGCGAGGCGCTGACGCTGCAGTTCGCCGAGAACTTCCATCAGAGAAAGCCCGAGCCGATCATGTTCGCGCGCGCCGTGCGCCAGATCATGATCGAGGACCCGGAGCTGACCGCGGCCGAGGTCTCGCGCATGACCGGCGCGCCGGCCGAGTGGACGCGCAGCGCGCTGAAGCTGCTGGAGCTGCCCGCGATCGCCGAGCGCGTCGAGGCCGGCGACCTCGCCTTCACCGCCGCCGACATGGTGCGTCGCGCGATCTCGACCGGGCGCGTCAGCGAAGCAGATGCGATCGAGCTGGCCGGCAGAGCGGCCGACGGCGACATCACGACCGGCGAGCTGAGAAGAGCGGTCGGCTACGTGCCGCCGAAGCCCGAGAACTACGACGAGCTGGCCGGCGAGCTGGACAGAGCGCGCTGGGACGCCAGACGCGCGGCCGAGAACGGCGGCGCGGCCTCCGACGCCGACCAGCGCGACTGGGAGCGAGGCGGCCACGAGCAGGAGCCCGGCTTCTCCGCCGGCGCCGCGCCGCTGGACCCCGCCGCCGGCGGCGCGCGCCCCGACACGACCGCGGGCGAGAGCGCCGAGGACGCCGAGCGGCGCGCGAGCGAGCTGGACGCCTACCTGCTCGGCCGCGTCCTCAACGAGGTCGCCGACGAGTACCGCGAGCTGCTCGGGATCGTCGACGACGGGGAGTCCTTCCAGTACGCCTTCGCGCTGCGCCCGTACGAGCGCGTCGCGGCGCTGCGGATGCTCGCGAGAAAGCTGCTGGAGGCGGACCGCAACCCGCCGCGCGAGCTGGCTCACCTGACGCGCGCGGGGGTCTGAGCCGGCGCTGTCCGGCTCGCCGTGTGGCGAGCCGGCCGGCGCAGCGAGCCGGCCGCCGGCGACGCGTTCCGCCGCGGCACCCCCTGCCCCTCACGGCGTCGGGGTCCCGCCGATCCCGGCCAGTCGGGGCAGCGGACCGATCGCGAGCATGTCCTGAACCAGCGCCACACCGATGCGCCCGGAGCGTCCCACGAACGGGAGGGCGTTGCCCGGGACGCCGTCGGGCTGCCTCTGCGGATCGACGGGGTACAGCTCGATCAGCCGGTCGTCGAGCACCAGCGCGACGTGCTGCGCGGCGTCCTCGACCGCGACCCCCGGCAGCATCCGCCCCTGACCGCGCTGCGAGACGGCGCGCGTCAGGTCGTGCCAGGCAGCTCTCTGCGCGTCGGCGAAGACCAGCTCGAACGTCACCTCGCCGCCGCCCGGCGGGATCTGCGTCGTCGCTCTCTCCGCGCCCCGCAGCGCGGGCTGGCCGCGCAGCACGAAGAAGCGCGCACGCGGGTCGCTGCGCGGCATCGCGCGTCCGCGGTCCAGACCAAACGACTGCACGATCCGGCCGTGGCCATCGAGCGCGCGCAGCTGGGTGCGTGCGTCGGCGAGCGTCATCCCGACGCTGGCGGCGCCGCGGCGGCTGATCGCCGTCGCGCGCGCGACCCCGTCGGCGAGGCCCTGCGCGACGGTCGTGCCGTCGGGCAGCAGCGCGCTCGCCTCCCAGTCGTAGACGGTCAGGTTGCCGGGACCCAGCGCGGCGGTCGCGAAGGCGCTGTCCTGCGGCGAGACCGTCGCCGTCAGCCTGTTCCCGTCGCCGATCACCTGTGAGCGCTCGGGACCGATCGCCTGCAGCCGCGCCTGCGCCCGCTCGGCGACCGACGCCGCGTCGTCGACGCTGTACGTCAGCCGTCTGAAGCCGCTCGGGCTCGACGGAGCCGGCGCGTCGATCGGCACGGTCTCGATCGTGTCGATGCGCCCGTCCGTCCGCGTCACCAACTGCACGCGCTTGGCCCTGTTGCGCGCGATGGTGAGCGAGAACGGGCGTGCGACGAGCGTCGGCCCGTTGACCCGTCTGACCGTCACCGTCGGACCGCCGGGCACCGATTCGGCCTTGCCGCCGCGGTTCGCGCCGAGCGGTGGGGTGCCCACGACGATCTGCGCGTCCGGAGCAGCAAGCCCCGTCACGACGACGCGGTCGCCCTCGGCGCGCGCCTGCACCCACGCCGATCTCGCCGGCTGTCGCAACTGTGCCAGCACGAGCCCCTGGAACGCGCAGATCGTCGTGCCTGCCGGGTCGCGTCCGTTCGGCCGGTTTGCGCAGATCGCGGCGCGGTCTGTCGCGTAGACCGCGAAGCGGCCGCCGGCGGCGTCGAGCGAGACGCGTTGGCCGCCGGGCGCCGGCCGCGTACCGCCGACGTCGAACGGCGTCAGGGCTACGACGGCCGCGGCCAGCAGGATCAGCGTCAGCGCGGCGCCCGCGGTCTGCTGGAGGTGGTGGCGACGGCGGCGCCGACGGGCCTGCGCGGCGCCGATCAAGCGGCTGCCGATGCGCGCGAGCGGGTCCGCCGCGGACGACGCCGCCGCGGCTGCGTCGCGGGCGGGCAGATCGTCCGCGGACGACGCCGCGTGTGGATCGCGCGCGAGCGGATCGCCCGCGGGCGACATGCCGCCGGGTTCGGGTTGGTGGCCGCTCATCGCGCGCGCTCCTCCTCTGCGTCGGCCATCCGCAGGCCGACGCGGCGCAGGCCGCGCGACACGCGCGCCCGCATGGTGGTCTCGGTGGTCTGGAAGCGGGCGGCCAGCTGCGCGTAGCCCTGCTCGTCGACGACGCGCGCGAGCACCGCCGCGCGCTGGTCCGGCGGCAGGTCGCCGACGAGCCGCATCGCCAGCTCGCCAGCGGCCGCCTCGCTGAGCCGGCGGTCGACCTCGGCCAGCTCGTCCGCCGACAGGTCCAGCGACGCGATCCCGAGCCGCTGCAGGGCGTCGTCGGCGGTCCGCGCCCGCCGGATCGAGTCGATCAGCTTGTGGTTGGCGATCCCGAACAGCCACGCTCGCACCGGTCCCTCGCCGGGCCGGAAGCGGTGCGCCGACTGCAGCGCGGCGGCGAACACCTCCGCCGTCAGATCGAGCGCTTGCTCGGTCGAGCGGGTGCGCGAGCGCAGGTACGCGAGCACGGCCGGGGCGTGACGCGCGTAGACCGCGCCGAACGCGGCCGGCTCTCGCTTGGTCGCAGCCAGCAGCTGCTCGTCTGATCGCTTGTCGTCCCTCATCTGCTCAGTTCCTCGCACGGGCGCGGAACGTGTGACAGCCCGAGCGGCGTACTCTGAAGCAGATGAGCGACGACGCACGGAACCCGGGCCGCGCGATCACCCACGTGGACGCGACGCCGCCGGCGACGGGTGCCGACGTCGTCGACCTGCTGCGGGCGAAGGCGATCGCGCTGGAGGATCTGGCGACGACCGTCGAGCGGCTGCGCGCCGAGGGCTGGCGCACCGACGGCGCCGTCGGGCTCGGCTTCTCGCTCGGCGTCGACGGCGTCCACCTCGAGTGCGACGCGGCCGGCTACCACGTGCTCGCACGGCTGGGCCGCTCGCTGTCGCCGGGCACGGTGATCCACTGGCACCGCAACGACCGCAGCTGGCGCTCGGGCGGCTGGATCGTCGGGCTGCCGGCGGAGGAGCAGCTCGGCGAGACGGAGGACCTGCCCGTGATCGTGCAGTCGACCCGCTCCGGCCGCCAGACCCGCTGCGAGGACCAGCAAGAGCTGGTCGAGGCGGTCAGACTGCACCTGCGCGAGATCGCCGCCGACCTCGACGAGGACCCGCTGCTGCGGGCACGCGCCGGCGAGGTGCGCGAGCAGCTGGCCGCGCTCGACGCGGGCGAGCCGCCGCAGGTCTTCTACCGCTTCGAGGGCTCGCCAGAGGCCGAGGACGCGCTCACGAGCGCGCACATGGTGCACGTCACGCCCGAGGCGCTGGCACGCTGGGAGGGCTTCCGCGACGGCGTCGCCGGCGAGCCGCTGTACGACGGCGACCAGCGGCTGGAGGGCCTCACGGGCCTCGCCTTCCGCGACGGCTTCCGCCGCGGCAGAGAGTGCGCGCACCTGCTCGCGCGCGACGGCTGCTGAGCGGGGCGCGCGCCGGGGCGGCCGAACGTCAGCCGGCGTACTGGCGCGCGAGCAGCGCCACGTGCAGCGTCAGCAGCTGCTCCGGGTCGCTCAGCTCGACGCCGAGCAGCTGCTCGATCCGCGCGAGGCGGTGGTAGAGCGCCTGGCGGTTGAGGTGCAGCGTCCGCGCCGTCTCGGCCTTGCGGCCGCCGTTGGCGATCAGCGCCTCGAGCGTCGGCAGCAGCACGAGTCTGCGCTCGCGATCGTGCGCGACGAGCGGCCCCAGCACGCGCTCGACCATCGCCGTCAGGTCCGCATCGTCGCGTGCGGTCCACAACAGCCGTCGCAGCTCCAGCGCCTTGACGTCGTGCCAGGCCCGCTCGCCGCTCGCCGCGCCGTCGTCCTCGGATCCGCCGGCTCGCTCGCCGGCCGCTCCGCCGTCCCCCGAGGAGGCGCCGCTGGCCGCGATCGCCGCCGCGCTCTGTTCGCCGCGGCGCAGCTCCGGCCCCGCCGCGGACAGCTCGCTCGCCCGGCCCGCGGCGACGGTGACGCGCTCGATGCCGAGCCGTCTGCCGAGTACCTCGTGCAGGACCGCGGCGACCGCATCCGCTGCGGCCGCGCGTTGATCGGCGTCGCGCAGCGCCACGAGCACCAGCAGCGTCGCGCTGGACGAGCGCCGCCCGACGACCGCGTCCCAGCCGCGCGCGGACAGCTGCCGCTCGGCGTCGCGCAGCGCGGCGTCCCAGTCGCCGCCAAGGTGTTCGCTCCCGTCACCGACCAGCGCCGCAAGCGGCAGCAGCAGCGCCGGCACGCGCTCCAAGCCCGCCGCCAGCGCGGCCCGACCGACCGCGCCCGGCGCGATGCGGCCGTCGGCGAGGTCGACGAGCAGGCTGCCGCGCTCGCGCGCGGCCAACTCCTCCTCCTGACGTTCACGCAGCAGCGCGAGCGCGACGATCCCCGCCGCGGGCTCCAACGCGACGCCCGCGAGCGCGTCGTACGGCGCGCGCAGCGGCGCCACCAGCAGGCGCCCGTCGCCGCGGCCGCCGGTCCGCACGGCGGCGGCGCGTCCGCCCGGCGCGACCCCGCCCCGTCGCGCCATCTCCCACGCGTCGAGCGGGTCGACCATGTCCGCATCGCCGCCGGGCAGCGCGTGCGACAACAACCGCCCGCGCGCGTCCTCCAAGAAGACCGGCGCCTGCAGTGTCGACGCGAGTGCGGCGAGCACGGCCGGGATGCCCTCGCCCTCCAGCAGCAGCTCGGTCAGCTCGCGCTGGATCAGCTCGCCGCGTCGCAGCAGCGCGTAGTGCGAGGAGACGAGCTGGGTGTGGACCGCCTCCGTCACGGCGACGAACGGGATCTCGTTGCGCAGCACGATCAGCGGCAGCTGCGCCTGCTCGGCCGCCTCCACCAGCGCGCGCGGCGCCGCGGAGAAGACCGTCCCCAGCTCGATCACGAGGGCGGCCGCGTCGCGCTCCGCCAGGCGCGCGACGAAGCGCCGCTGCTCGGCCGCCCGCGTGCCGATCCCCATGCCCGTCGTCAGCAGCATCTCGCCGCCGCTCAGCAGCGCCGCGATGTTCGCGACCTCGCCCGTGTGGACCCAGCGGATCGTCTGATCCAGGCGCGCGTGGCCGGCGAGCACCTCGGGCAGCCCGCGCCGCAGCGCCGGCAGCTCCAGCGCGGCGCGAACGGTGATGTCGGGAAGCGCTCTGTCGTCGGTGGCGGTCATGCGCCCTTCCGGGGCGTGGCGCGGACCGATACCGTCGCACAACGAAGCGCGCCAGGCTCCGCCATTTCGGCGCACACCCTGCTCGCTAGGCTCCCGCCCATGAACACGACCACCCGCGCTGCCGGCCTGCGGATGCCGGCCGAATGGGCGCCGCACGAGCGCACGTTGATCGCCTGGCCGGCCCGCGAGGAGGCGTGGCGCGGCACGACGATCGAGGAGGCGCGCGACGCGCACGCCGCCGTCGTCGAGGCGGTCGCGGCGTTCGAGCCGGTCACGCTGGTCGCCGATCCGGCGCACGTCGCGGACGCGCGCAGACGCGTGACGGCCGACAACGTCGAGGTCGTCGCGCTGCCGATCGACGATTCGTGGCTGCGCGACTCCGGCCCGATCGTCGTCACCGGCACCGGCGGCTCCGGCACCACGCGCGCGGGGATCGACTTCCGCTTCAACGCCTGGGGCGAGGCGTTCGAGCCGTACGACAAGGACGCGGCGATCGCGCAGCGGCTGCTGGAGCAGCTCGGGATCGAGCGCTTCGGCTCGCCGCTGGTGCTGGAGGGAGGCTCGATCGCGGTCGACGGCGAGGGCACGCTCGTGACGACCGAGCAGTGCCTGCTGAACCCCAACCGCAACGCGCTGCTGGAGCGCGTCGACATCGAGCAGGAGCTGAGGCTGCAGCTCGGCGTCGAGCAGATCGTCTGGCTCGGCCAGGGCCTGATCGAGGACGCCGACACCGACGGCCACGTCGACAACGTCGCGGCGTTCGTCGCGCCCGGTAGGGTGCTGCTGCAGACCGCTCCCGCCGGCGATCTCAACCACGCCAACACGCTCGAGAACAAGCGCCGCCTGCTGGCGGCCGGACTCGACGTCATAGAGCTGTCGCTGCTGCCGCGCACCCAGCGCGAGGACGGCGAGGCGGTCGTGGTCCCGTACATGAACTTCTACCTCTGCAACGGCGCCGCGATCGTGCCGCTTGCGCAACTCGACCACGACATGGACGACGAGGCGCTGACGCGCCTGCGCGCGCTGCTGCCCGGCCGTGAGGTCGTCGGCGTGCCCGGCCGCGTGCTGGCGCTCGGCGGCGGCGGCGTCCACTGCATCACCCAGCAGGTCCCAGCGATACCGACCCCGGAGCAGCAGGCATGAGCGAGTACGAGCTGATCGTCAACACGAACCCGCCGGTCTCGCTCGCGCGCGTCGAGGACGACGCAGAGCCGCGCGCCCCGTTCCGCGTCGGCGCCGTTCAGCAGCGCTGGAACCCAGACCCCGCGGCGCACGTCGCGGCGCTGAACGAGGGGATCGGCCTGGCCGCGCGCGAGGGCGCGACGCTCGTCTGCCTGCAGGAGCTGACGCTGTCGCCGTACTTCGCGATCACGCCCGACGGCCCGGCCGCCGCGGGCGCCGCGCCGGAGCCGCTGGAGGACGGGCCGACGGCTGCGTTCGCGCGGCGCGCCGCGGCCGAGCACGGCGTGCACGTGCACGCATCGCTGTTCGAGCGCGCCGACGGGGAGGGCGGGACTCAATCCCCCGACGGGCTCGGCTACAACACCGCGATCGTCGTCGCGCCGAGCGGCGAGCTGGTCGCACGCACGCGCAAGTTGCACATCCCCGTCACCGCCGGCTACTACGAGGACAGATACTTCCGTCCGGGTCCGGCCGGCGGAGGCCCCAGCAGCGCCGCGAACGGCGCGGCCGGACCCGGCCCGTTCCCGGTGCTCGACCTGCGCGGCGCGAGATTCGGCTTCCCGACCTGCTGGGACCAGTGGTTCCCCGAGCTGGCGCGCGCCTACTCGCTCGCGGGCGCCGAGGCGATCGTCTACCCGACCGCGATCGGCTCCGAGCCCGACCACCCGGAGTTCGACACCGAGCCGCTGTGGGAGCAGGTGATCGTCGCCAACGGGATCGCCAACGGCACCTTCATGATCGCGATCAACCGGATCGGGCACGAGGAGCCGCTCGACTTCTACGGCTCCTCGTTCGTCAGCGATCCGTACGGCCGCAAACTCGTGCAGGCGCCGCGCGACAAGCCGGCGGTGCTCGTCGCGGATCTGGACCTCGCGCAGCGCTCCGACTGGCTGGCGCTGTTCCCGTTCCTCACGACGCGCCGACCGGACGCGTACGCATCGCTCACGATCACCTGAGGGAACCGCCTCGCGGCGCCAGACGCGATCCGGCCCCCTCAGGCGACCGTCTAGGTGTGGACCGGGAAGCCGAGGTCGATCCCGCGGTCCGCGGGATCGGGCCAGCGCCGGGTGACGACCTTGCCGCGCGTGTAGAAGCGCACGCCGTCGGGGCCGTGGACGTGCAGGTCGCCGAACAGCGAGTCCTTCCAGCCGCCGAAGGAGTGGTAGGCCATCGGCACCGGGATCGGGACGTTGACGCCGACCATGCCGGCGGTCACGTCCTGCTCGAACTGGCGCGCGGCGCCGCCGTCGTTGGTGAAGATCGCGGCGCCGTTGCCGTACGGGCTGGCGTTCGTCAGTTCGATCGCCTCGTCGTAGGAATCCGCGCGCACGACGCACAGGACCGGGCCGAAGATCTCCTCGTCGTAGATCGCCATGCCCGGCTTGACGTGGTCGAACAGCGTCGGGCCGATCCAGTGCCCGCCCGGGCGGCCGTCGACCGTCAGCGTGCGGCCGTCGGCCAGCAGCGTCGCGCCGTCGGCCTCGCCGCCGTCCACCAGCCCACGCACGCGCGCGAGGTGGCGCTCTGACACGAGCGGCCCCATCTCGGAGTCGGCCTCGAAGCCGTCGCCGACCGTGAGGCCCGCGATCCGCTCCTCGATCTTCGCGATCAGCGGCTCCGCAGAGGCGCCGACGGCGACCGCGACGGAGACGGCCATGCAGCGCTGGCCGGCCGAGCCGTAGCCGGCGGACACGAGCGCGTCGGCGGCGAGGTCGAGGTCCGCGTCGGGCAGCACGACGGCGTGGTTCTTCGCGCCGCCGAGCGCCTGCACGCGCTTGCCATGCGCGGTCGCGGTCTCGTAGACGTGTTTGGCGATCGGCGTCGAGCCGACGAACGAGACCGCTCTGATCTCGGGGTGCACGAGCAGCCCGTTGACCGCGTCCTTGTCGCCGTTGATGACGGTGAAGACGCCCTCGGGCAGGCCGGCATCGGCGAGGATCTCAGCCAGCAGCAACGACGCCGACGGATCCTGCTCGCTCGGCTTCAGCACGAACGCGTTGCCGCACGCGAGCGCCACCGGCGCCATCCACAGCGGCACCATCACCGGGAAGTTGAACGGCGTTATCCCCGCGACGACACCGAGCGGCTGGCGCAGCGAGTAGGAGTCGACGCCACGCGAGACCTGGCCCGACATCTCGCCCTTCAGCAGGTGCCCGAGGCCGCACGCGAACTCGATCACCTCCAACCCGCGCTGGACCTCGCCGGCGGCGTCGGAGAGGACCTTGCCGTGCTCGCGCGTGATCGCGCGCGCCAGCTCGTCGCGGCGCGCGTTGACGCCCTCGCGGAAGGCGAACAGGACCTTCGTGCGCTGGCCCAGCGACGATCTGCCCCACGGCACGGCGGCTTCGGCCGCGACGCGCACCGCGCGGTCGACGTCGGCCTCGGTCGCGAACGCGACGCGCGCGATCGTCTCGCCGGTCGCCGACTCGGTCACCGTGCCGAAGCGGTCGCCGCTGCCGGCGTCGGCGCGACCGCCGATCCAGTGGGCGAGCGTCGTGGGGGTGGTGGTCGTTGACATGTGGGGCAGCTCCGTGGTGGCGATCGGTGGTGGCGGCGGGACGAGCGGGGTTCAGGCGGCGGTCGCGGGCGCGGCGCCGGTCGCGGCCGACTCGACGCCCATGAACCTACCCGCGTCGGCGAGCACGTCCGCGAGTCCTTCGACGATCTCGTCGAGCACGGCGCGGTCGGCGATCAGCGGCGGGGCGATCTGCAGGACCGAGTCGCCGCGGTCGTCGGCGCGCGCGATCAGGCCCGCGTCGAGCAGGCGGCCGGGCAGGAAGCCGCGCAGCAGCCGGTCGCGCTCGGGCTTGTCGAAGGTGCGGCCGTGCGCGTCGCCGACCAGCTCCATCGCCCAGAAGTAGCCGCGCCCGCGCACGTCGCCGACGATCGGCAGCTCCAGCAGCTCGTTCAGGCGCGCCTGCAGATGGTCCTCGTTGGCGCGCACGTTCTCCAGCACGCCGTCACGCTCGAAGATCTCGATGCTCTTCAGCGCGACCGCCGCGCTGACGGGATGCCCGCCGAACGTGATCCCGTGGCGCAGCGGGGTGCCCGAGCTGTGGATCGCATCGGCGACCCGGTCGGCGACGAGCACCGCGCCCATCGGCGCGTAGGCGGACGTGAGCCCCTTCGCGGTCGTCGCGATGTCCGGCACGACGCCCTCGCGCTCGCTGCCGAGCCAGCGGCCGAGGCGGCCGAAGCCGCAGATCACCTCGTCGGCGACGAGCAGCGCGCCGCAGTCATCGGCGATCGCCCGCAGCCCGGCCCAGTAGCCGGGCGGCGCGACGAGGCAGCCGCCCGCGTTCTGGACCGGCTCGGCGACGATGATCGCGACCTCGTCCGAGCCGGCCGCCGCGACGGCCTCGCGAACCTCCGCCAGCAGGCGCGCGCAGAAGGCGGCGGCGTCGCCACCGTCCGGCGCACGGAACGCGTTCGTGTTGGAGACGTGCGTCACGTCGATCGCGGGCGTGCCGAACGGCTCCTTGAAGCCGGGCACGCCGGTGAAGCTGAGCGCGCCGAGCGTGACCCCGTGGTATGCGTTTCTGCGCGCGATCGCCTTCAACCGCTGCGGCTCGCCCTTCGCGACGAAGTACTCGCGCGCGATCTTCCACATCGACTCGACCGACTCCGAGCCGCCGTTGGTGAAGAAGACGTGGTTGAGGTCGCCGGGCATGATCTCCGCCAGCTTCGCCGCCAGCTCGATCGCGGGCGGATGCGCCGTCGCCCAGTTCGTGTTGAACGCCAGCTTCTGCAGCTGCGCGCTCGACGCCGCCGCGATCTCCTCCCCGTACGAATAGCCCAGCTGCGCGCAGAACAGGCTCGACAGCGCATCGACGTAGCGCCTGCCGGACGTGTCGAAGACGTACGGCCCCTCGCCCCGCTCCAGCACGAGCAGCTCCCGCTCGCCGCCGTACGCGGACGCGTGGTTGGTGAAGTGCAGCAGCAGATGCTCACGTGCGGTCTCGTGCAGCGCGGATTCCGTCATGCCCCAGAGCCTTCCTCCTCCCCCCGCCCCGCGCGATGCGCAGAACGTCGGAATCTCAGCGCCTGAGGGGGACGGGGTGTGTGGCTAGCGCAGCATTCTCAGCACGAGGTCCGCGTGCAGGCGGCCGATCGATTCGGGGTCGCCGCCGCGTTGGGGGGCGTACCAGCGGGCGGAGTCGACGCCGAGGGAGAGGATCGCGCGGACGGTGCCCTGGAGGTCGTCGACGTGGAGGTCGCCGTTGGCGGCGCCGGCTCTGATCTCGTCGGCGACGAGCCGCTCGGTCGCCTGGCGCAGGGCGAGTATCTCGCCGAAGCGCTCGGGCGGCAGCGCCCGCAGCTCGTGCGCGGTCACCTGGCCGAGCGTCGCGAAGCGGGCGTGCCAGGAGGAGAAGGCCATCACGAAGGCGGCGGTGCGATCGGCGGGGGTGTCGCACGGCGCCATCGCGGCGCGCGCCTCCGCCAGCACCGACTCGTGGCCGATCCGCATGATCTCGCCGAGCATCTCGACCTTGGAGCGGTAGTGGACGTAGACGGCGGCCGGGCTCATGCCGGCGCGTCTGGAGATGTCGCGCGTGGTCGCGGCCTCGAAGCCGCGGTCGGCGAACGCGTCGAGCGCCGCGAGCAGGAGCCGCCGCGAGCTCTCCGGCTCGACGTGCGCCCACAGGTCGGCGTACAGCCGAGCGTTCTGGTCATCCATCCCCACAGGATCGCCGATAACGCCTGGAAACGGCGCCATCGCGAGCGCGCGACGCGTAGGCCCGCGGTCAGGCTGCCAGACACGTCATTGCACGGCTCGATCCGATCTGTCACTCTAAGCAAGCGCTTAGTCACTGAAGGAGAGAACCCGTGCTCTACCAATTCAGCCGCGCCATGTACCGGGCCCTTGCCGACGTGATCGTCGACAGTCCCGGACCGTGCGCAACCGACCGCAGCAACCATGTTCGCGTCCTGCACGCGTGCGAGGAGACGGTCGAACGGATGGCGACCGACCGGTGGTACTTCGCGAAGCCCACACGGAGCCTGATCCGCGACCTGCGTCCGTACTTCCCGCTCTCGGAGCAGGCGCACATGAACGCGGTCGTCGAGCAGTACCTCGCGCTCGTCGACAGCTCGATCGAAGAGCAGTTCGAGACTGGTTACGACTTCGCCGGCAACCGTCTCGAGTGTCGCGCGATGACGCGCAAGGGCACGCCGTGCCAGCGCCTGCCGCACCCGCGCAACGGCTACTGCCCGTCGCACCAGCACATCGCCGACGCCGAGGGCGTCGACCCGGCGCTCGCCGAGCGGCCGCTGAGCGAGCAGCTCGCAGTAGCGGCGTAGGGAGCACAGCGGGCGGAGATCTCTCACGAGATCCCCGCCCTGGCTGTCCCCCTGGACCTGACGCCCGCGCGCTACCGGACCGTCACCGGCAGCACCTGGACGCTGCGCCCGGACGCGATGCGCAGCTTGTAGCTGCCGCGCTTGACCGTGCGCACGGTGCGCAGACCGTGCTTGGTGCCGACCGCGAACGTGCGGCCGTTCTTCACCAGGCGGGCGCTGCCGCGGACTCTCGCCGAGCCGCCTCTGACGTACGCGACTCTGCAGGAGACGGACTGGCGCCCGCCTCTGACCGTGAGCTTGCACGTGACCTTGGCGTCACGGCCGGCCGCGCCGCGTGCGCCCCTGTCACCCCTCGCGCCTCTGGGACCGGCCGCTCCGGCATCGCCCTTGGGACCCGCCGCTCCGGCATCGCCCTTGGGACCGGCGGGACCCGCCGGACCCGGCGCGCCGTCTCTGCCGTCAGCGCCGTTCGCGCCGTCTCTGCCGTTGGCTCCGTCTCTGCCGGCAGCGCCGTCCTCACCGTTCTGCGCTTGGCCGACCGGGTGCACCGCGCCCGACTCGGCGGAGTCCGAGCCGGCGCTGTTGGTGCCGGTCACCCGCACGCTCAGCGCGTGGCCGACGTCACCCGCGGTGACGACGTACGTCGCGTTGACCGCGCCGCCGATGGCCTCGCCGTCACGCAGCCACTGGTACGCGAAGGCGGGGTTGGTGCCGGTCCAGCTGCCGGTCTGCGCCGTCAGCGTCGAACCCGCGACCGCCTCGCCCGTGACGTCCGGGGCGCTCGTCGCGACGGGTGCGACGACCGGCGCGTCCGGATCGTCGGGGTTGACGGCCTTGCCGTCGGCCTTCTCGGCCGTCAGCAACACCGTGCCGCTGACGTCCTTCAGCGTCACCTTCGCCGTCGTGCCGTCCTTGACGTAGCCGGACAGCTCGACCGAGCGCATCGGGTCGCCGCTGAAGGCGACGGTGTCGATCACTCTGCCGGTGACGGCGTCGCTCAACTCGGCCGTCAGGCTCTGGCCGACGAGCGTCGAGTAGACGCGCGCGTTGGCGCTGTGGTCGCCGAACTCGATCAGCGCCTGGCCGGCTCTGGTCGCGTTCGTGACGTTCTTCATGTCCATCGACGGGGCGTAGGACTCCGTCCACGTCTTCGAGCCGCCGGCGGGCAGCACGTCCGGCGTGAAGAACTCGCCCGAGGCGCCGGCCCACAGCTCGATGTACGGACGCGCCGAGGAGCCCTTCTGGTACGGGCTGGTGTTGAACGAGCCGTTGAAGCCCCACTCCCAGAACTTCATGCCCGGCGTTCTGGTGTTGTCACCCGTGCGGATGACGCCCTCGCCGTTCTCGTGGTTGACGACGCCCCACCAGTTGGCCTGCGGCAGCGTCGGCAGGTCCTGGCCGTAGGCGATGCCGTCTCTGGTCCAGTTCGACATCTTGTTGAGCTTGTCGAGTCTGAGGTACGTGAAGCCGCCTCTGGTCTCGGTGACCTCCTCGACGTCTCTCATCCAGTTGTAGGACGAGCCCTGTCTGAGCGTTCTGACGTTGGAGAGGATCTCCATCGTGGAGGAGCCGTTGTAGGTGTCCTCGCCCGGCGCCAGCGTCGTGCAGGTCCAGTACTCGAACTCCTTGTCCTGCGCCGTCGGGTTGTCGAGTCTGACGTTCATGTCGACGACCGGGCTGGTCTTGCTGACCGAGTAGGTGACCGTCGCTCTGAGGTCCGTGCGGCCGTAGCGGAAGCGCGACGGTCTGCCCGAGAAGTCGAGGTCGTCGGTCTTCGTCATGACGATGTCGATTCTGTCCTCGGACTGAACGATCTCGTAGTCCCACGGTCTGAACCAGAACTTGCCGTGCTCGGCCTCGACCCAGGTCGGGAAGACGCCGCCGTAGACCATCAGCCAGCCGGCGTAGAACGGCGAGCCGTTCGGGGTCGCCGAGTTGCCGTACGGGGTGCCGACCGGGTTGGTGTAGAGCAGGTCGTTGCCCGTCGGCTTGTAGATCAACGAGACCATACGGCCGCCGTAGCCGGGCGTGAACGTCGCCTTGATGTACTTGTTCTCGATCACGATCGCGTCGAGTCTCTCGTCGGCGAGACGATCTCTCACGTCGGCGCTTCTGACGAAGAAGCCCTCCGGGTCTCTCATCTCGTAGTCGAAGTGACGGAAGACCGTCGACGATCTCTTGTCGATCGAGAGGAAGTCGGCCTGGTTGGGGTCGTAGCCGGGGGCGGTGCCGCCGCTGGTGACGTTGCCGACCGGGGCCGCGAAGCTGTGCGTCTTGCCGGCCGCGGCGTTGGTCGCGCCGGCGACGTCGACGAGGCGGCTGTCGCCGCGCAGCTTGACCGTGCCGCGCGCGAACGGCGCGAGCCGGGTGCCGCTCTCGAAGCGGATCGCGAGCGTTCTGCGGTCCGGGAAGTAGCCGGCCATGTCGTGCAGGCGGCTGGCGCCGTCGGATGCTTCGCCGAAGATGTCGTTGAACGGCGACGGGCCACCGTCGTCGTCCTCGACGGTCGCGTCGAGCTCGAGCAGCGCGCGCACGTCGTCGTCGGTCAGCACCGCGCCGGCGATCTTCTGGTTCGCTGTCTCGCGCACCATCACGTAGCCGGCGGCGGCGTCGCCGTCGACTCTCGACGGCGCGGCCGGAGCGGACGGCGCCTTCACCTTCGCGATGCGATGGTTGAAGCGGACCCGCAGCTCGTTGCGCGCCTGGTCGACCGTGACGCCCTCGATCTCGGGCGCGTTCCACGGCTTCGAGATGCTCGGGACGCCGTTGACGGTGAGCGCGGCGCCGACGGTGCCGGCGGAGGTCGTCAGGTTCATGCCCGCGGCGAACGTGAGGTCGTACGTCGCGCTGGGGTCGAGGTCTCTCGTGAACTGGAGGTCGAAGACCTTGCGGTCGCTGTCGGCGACCGGCTCGATGTAGGACGGCGTGAAGACCGTGCCGCCCGCGTCTCTCAGCTGGATGTTCGAGGTGCTCGTGTACGTGCCGCCGGCGAGTCCGGACAGCAGCGGCGAGGCGAACGCGACGCGCACGGTGCGGCGGTCGATCGCCTTCGCGCTGTCGACGGCGGCGACGGAGGGCGCCGTGCCGTTGCCCGTGAACGCGACGTTGGCGGTGCTCGACCCGCTCAGCGTCGAGCCGTCCTGGCCTCTGAAGAAGAGGCCGGCGAGCGAGTCGCCGGAGGCGTCGATTCTGAGCTGGTACTCGCGGCCGCCGACGAGCGTCGTCGGGCTCGTTCTCGGGAAGACGAGCCGCAGCGTGTCGTGCGCGGGCGTCTCGACGACGTAGTTGCGCGTGCCGGAGACCTCGGTCGAGAGCGCGGCGGCGCCGGTCAGCGCCGCGTCGGGCTCGCTCGCCTGGCCGCCGGAGACGCGGACGAACTGGTGCAGGTAGCTGGTGTTGGAGTTGTTCGCCGCCACCATGCCGAGCAGCTCGTCGCCGAGCGGCTTGTTGAACTCGATGTCGATCGTCTTGGCGTCGCGCGCGACGACCTCGTCGATCGCCAGGCCGGCTGCGCTGGCGGAGCTGGCTGCGACGCCGCCGCCGAGGCAGACGGCGGTGACGGCGATCGCCGGCAGCCAGATGGGACGCGCGCCGCGGTGGCGCGCGAGGGGATGGTGCATCAGGTCTCTCCTCTGGGGGTGGTACGGAAGCTGCGGTTAGCGGATGCGGACGGGCAGCACGAGCAGCTTGCCGCCGGAGCGGACACGCAGCTTGTAGTTGCCCTTCTTCAGCGCGCGCGTCGGGCGCAGGCCGCGCTTGGTGCCGATCGCGTACGTGCGGTTGGCGCGCACGAGCCGGGCACTGCCCTTGACTCTCGCCGCTCTGCCGGTCACGTACGTGATCTTGCAGGCGATGCTGGATCTGTTGGGCGAGCCTCTGATCGTGCAGGTGACCTGCGCGTCACGGCCTCTGGGGCCACGGGCACCTCTCTCGCCCCGTTCGCCCTTCTCGCCGGTGTCACCCTTGGGGCCGGCGGCGCCGATCGGGCCGACGTCACCCGTGTCGCCCTTGGGCCCGGCGTCGCCGGTGTCGCCCTTCGGGCCGGTGTCACCTCTGTCGCCCTTGTCGCCCTTCTGGACCGGGGTGACAGCCTCTGACGTCGCGTCGGTCGCGCCCTCGACGTTGGTCGCCGTCACGCGCACGCGCAGCTGATGACCGTAGTCACCGGCACCGACGACGTAGGTCGCACTCGTCGCACCGTCGATCGGAGCGTTGTCGCGCAGCCACTGGAATCTGAACGTCGGCGTCGCGCCGGTCCAGGTCCCCTCGGTCGCCGTCAGGGTCGAGCCCTCCGTGACGGAGCCGCTGATCACCGGCGGGGCGGTCGAGACCGGGCCCGGGTGGTCGGAGGCGTCGCGCGGCAGGTAGAGCTTGATGTCGTCGATGCGGGCGTTGCCCTCGTAGACGTTGGTGTAGAGGTCGCCGATGACGAAGTAGTCAGGGTAGGCGGAGCCTCTCGGCCACTGGTTGGGCAGCTCCTGTCTGGTGCCGAGGAAGCCGTTCTGGAACAGCGACCCGTTGAATCTGCCGTCGTACTCCTCCGGCGAGCTGTTGTAGTGCCAGATCGGGTTGTTGCCGACGACGAAGTTGCGGTGGAAGCGGATCGTCCGTCTGCCGGCGCGGGCGAAGTTGCCCGTCACCTCCATCACATAGCCGGTCGCGTCACGCTCGATCGCGAACGTGTAGTCCTCTCTCGGCATCAACTCCGGCTGCAGTTCGGCCGCCGAGGCGAGGCTGCCTCTGTCGACGCCGCCCTGGCAGTCGGTGATGAAGCGCTGCGCGTTGCCGGTGATGCCGCCTCTGCCCGGTCTGTAGTTCGGCAGCGAGCTGATCCACATGTTGACCGTGTTGTATGTGCTCTCCGCGTAGGTGTACTCCTCACCCGTTGCGGAGTTGCAGACGATGCCGCCGGTGCCGGTGCCGACACGATCCGGATGCTGGGCGAAGCCGTCCATCAGGACCTTGCGACGGTAGTGCCAGAAGTGGTTGTTGCGCGGCTCCGGGTGATCGAAGTCGACGATCGCCATGTAGTGGAAGCCGTTGTAGCCGTATCTGCCTCTGCCGACCTCCTGCCACTCGCAGTACGGAGCGTTCGGGTCGCTGAGCCAGCCGGGGGTGTTGACGCCCTCGGGCCACGGGTGCTGGGTCCGGCATCTGCCGTCCAGCTTGTAGCCGTTCTCCTTGCCGTCGTAGAAGATCGTGCCGTTGCGTCTGCCGCCGAAGTCGAGCGTCTTCAGTCTGTACTCGACGCGGTACTGCGACGGAAGCGCGTCGGAGGGCACGAAGATCGCGCCGCCGGAGTGGTCGGGCACGTCGATCTTCGCGACGCTGCCTTCGCTCTCGATCGTCTCGGTGCGGATCGTCGGCGGCGCCTCGATGTTGCCGTCGTTGTCCCAGTCGCGCGCGGTCATCGACGCGGTCAGCCAGCCGTCCTCGCCGAGTCTGACCTTCTTTCTCCACGTCGTGAAGCTGTGGAGCTGGTTCAGCCATGGCTGGCCGAAGTCGTTGTTCCACCACGGGCTGGCGTCATCCATGACGTTGTCGAACGACTGCGAGTAGTCGTCGCGCACCCACGGTCTGTTGTCGAGACCGATCGGTCTGTCGAACGTCTCGTGATACTTCAGTCTCCAGTTGCCCGACGCCGGCGGCTCATCCGCCAGCGCCGCCGACGGCAGTGCCCCGGCCGTCCCGGCGATCAGCGCAGCAAGCATCGCGACGCGCACGCCCTTGCGTGGTCGACCCATCTGTCGATCCCTCCTCGACGTCATTTGAATTGAATGCGCCATCACCCCGCGTCCCACCGCAGGGTGTCACTACTTAAACTACTAGTGGAACAGCGTCATGTCAACGAAATTCACCGTTTGAATTATTCGTACGGCTGACTTCTTCGAACGCCGTTGCGAAGGCCCGTGCCCTGGACGTAATCGCATCGAAGTCACCGGCGTCCAGATCCCGCGCCGGACACAGCGCGCCGCCCGCGCCGACGGCGAACGCGCCCGCCGCGAACCACTCGCCGAGGTTCTCCGCGCTGACCCCTCCGGTCGGCATGAAGCTGATGTCGGAGAACGGCTCGCGCAGCGCCTTCAGCAGTGCGACGCCGCCGACCCCGGCCGGGAACAGCTTCACCGCCCGCAGCCCGAGCGCGGCCGCCCGCATCACCTCCGTCGGCGTGCAGACGCCGGCGTAGGTGGGCAGGCCGCTGGACAGCATCGCGGCGAGCACCTGCTCGTCCAGGCCGGGCGCGACGAGAAAGCCCGCGCCGGCCGCGACCGCCTCGTCGACCTGCGCGGCCGAGCGCAGCGTCCCGGCGCCGAGCAGCAGCTCGTCGCCGTGACGCGCGCGCAGCTCGCGCAGGACCGCCGGCACGTCCGGCGTCGAGTACGTGACCTCGAGCGCGCGCACGCCGCCGCGCAGCAGCGCCTCGCCGGCCTGCACCGCAACCGCGGCCGACGGCGCGCGCAGCACCGCGACGACGCCGGCGCGGGCGAGCTGCTCGACCCCGTCCGCCGCGGACACGCCGTCGACGCCGCGTGCGCCGGCCGCGCCGGCGGCTACGTCGTCGTCGCCCGAGCGCGTCGCCGCGCCCTGATCGCCCGCGCTCATCGCAGCACGCCGGTCTGCGGCACGAGCGTCAGCCGCTCTATCGCCGCATCGACGTCAGCCGCCGTCGGATAGCCGAGCGCGCAGCCGCTCGCCTGGCAGGAGAGCGAGCTGGCCGCGACGCCGGCGGTCAGCGCCGCGGCGGGAGCGGCGCCGGAGTAGCGCCTCGCCAGGTAGGTCCCGGCGAGCGCGTCGCCCGCGCCGGCGGCGTCGACGAGCAGGACCGGCGGCGGCGCGATGCTGAAGCTCTCGCCGCCGGCGAACAGCCAGGCCGGCTCCTCGCCCTGCGTGACGATCACCTCGGCGCCCGGCGCGTCGAGCGCCGCGACCATCTCCACGACGTCGGTCTCGCCGAGCAGCGAGCGACCGTCCTCGATCGACAGGAACAGCACGTCGGCGCGGCGCGCCAGCGCCTTCAGGCGCTCGCGGTCGGGCCGCAGCTGCGGGCGGAAGTTGACGGTGAAGGAGATCGCCGCGCCGGCGGTGCGCGCACGCTCGACAGCCAGCTCGACGGCATCGGCCGCGGTCGCGGAGATCGACAGGCCGATGCCGGTCGCGTGCAGCACGTCGAGCTGCTCGAACCACTCGTCGCGCACGTCGGCGGGCCCCAGCAGCGAGGCCGCCGAGCCGGCGCGATGGAAGCTGAACTGGTGGCGACCGGCGTCGTCGACCTCGTTGACGTAGAGCCCCGTCGGGGCTTCGGCGTCACGCGCGACGTGCTGCAGGTCGACCCCGGCTCTGCCCCAGAAGTCGAGCAGCAGCCGGCCGGCGGCGTCGTCGCCGACGCGCGTCAGCAGACGCGTCGAGGCGCCCAGCCTCGCGGCCATCACGGCGACGTTGGCGGCGTCGCCGCCGTACCCGCGCGCGAGCACGTCGTCGCCGAGGTTGGGGTGAACCCCGACTTCCAGCAGTCCCTCGCCGAGTGTCGCGATCCGTGCGGTGCGGCCGGCGGGGGCGATGTCGCCCCCGCCGTCGCGAACGCCGGTCATCGGATCTTCTCCCGAGCGATCCGTGACCACAGCATCAGAACTCGCTGTTCGGGTCGTAGTACTCGTCGACGTTGGCTCTGGTGATCTGCGGCGACGGGATGACCGTGTCCTTCTCGGCCTCCGCGCCGTCGAGCAGCTCGATCAGGCGCGCGTAGGCCGCGTCGCCCATCGTGACGGCGTCGTTGAGGCCGGTGACCTCGTAGTTGCCGCCTCTTCTGATCTCCGCGAGGGCCTCCTTCTGGCCGTCCACGCCCGCGATGAAGATCTGATCGCTCTTGCCCGCGTCTCTGATCGCCTTCTGGGCGCCGAGGCACATCGAGTCGTTCTCGCAGAAGACCGCGTTCAGGTCGCTGTTCTTCGCGAGCAGGTTCTCCATCACTCTCAGGCCGCCGTCGGCGCCCCACTCGGCGAAGTCCGGCGCGACGACGATCTCGATCCCTCTGGCCTCGAGCACGGACTTGACGCCGTCGGTGCGCGCGAGGCCGATCGAGTTGTCGGCCGGGCCGCCGCGGATGATCGCGACCTTGCCTCTGCCGCCGAGTCTCTCGGCGATGTACTCCCCGTCCTGTCTGCCGATCGCCTCGTTGTCGGGACCGACCCACGAGGTGTACTCGCCGGACTGGAACTTGCGGTCCACGAGCACGACCGGGATGCCCTTCTGCGCGATCGCGTTGAGCGCGGCCGGCGCGGCCTCGAGCGGTCCGCCCGAGATGATGATGCCCTGCACGTCCTTGGCCAGCAGGTCCTCGACGTTCGAGGTCAGCGCAGCCGCGTCGCCCTTCGCGTCGGTGACCGAGACCTCGTTGCCGTCTCTCTGGCCGTCGCGCTCGACGGTCTTGGAGATGCCGATGAAATACGGCGCGCCGAGCGTGAAGTTCGCCATGCCGATCTTGTATCTGCCGCCGCTGGAAGCGCTCTCGTCGGCGGTGGCCTCGGTGGTGCTGGCAGCCTCGACCGGGGTGCTGGTCGAGCCGCTGTCTTCGTCGTCGCTGGAACCGCAGGCAGCGATTCCGAACGCGCACGTCACTGCAACAACCAGTGCGAGCAGTCGTCGCATTGGGATACTCCTCCTTGTTGGTACGGATGGGCGATGGGGGGACCGGCGCGCGGCGCCAACCAGGTGCCGGCCCCTCATCGTTCGTCCTCCTGTCGCCGGGCCAGGACGACGGCGACGATGATCAGGCCCTTGAGGACCTGCTGCCAATAGCTCTGAACGTCGTAGAGCGTGAGCAGGTTGTCGATCAGCGCGAGCAGGACGACGCCGCCGAGCGTGCCGATCACGGAGCCGCGCCCGCCGGCCAGGCTTGCGCCGCCGATCACGCACGCGGCGATCGCGTTCAGCTCGAAGGCGACGCCGACGCTCGGCTGGGCGATCCCCACGCGCGAGGCGAGGATCACGCCCGCGAGTCCCGCCAGGAACCCGCTGATCATGTAAGTGGTGAGGATGTGGCGCGGCACGCTGATGCCGGCCAGGCGGACCGCCTCGCGGTTGCCGCCGATCGCGATGATCGCGCGGCCGGGCGCGGTCCGCGTGAGGAATACCCACGCGAGCGCGAAGACCGCGACGACGATCAGCGTCGCGACCGGGATCGGGCCGATCGACTCGGTCCCGATCCACAGGAAGCCGATCTCGGTCGGCGTGATCGGCGTCTCCGAGTAGACGTACGCGAGGCCGCGGATCGTCGTCAGCGCGGCGAGCGTGACGACGAACGGCGCGAGCTTGAAGCGCGCCACCAGCATCCCGTTGACGAAGCCGCAGACGACCGCGGCGACGACGGCGATCGCCATCGCGAGCGGGATCGGCATGTCGGCGGCGAGGCCGGCCGCGATCAGGCCCGCGAGCGCGACGATCGAGCCGACGGAGAGGTCGATCCCGCCGGTCAGGATCACCATCAGCATGCCGAGCGAGAGCAGGCCGGTCGTGACCGACTGCTTGAGCATGTTGGTGATGTTGTCCTCGGTGAAGAACGAGTCGGTCGTCGTCGCGGCGACGATCAGCAGCGCGACGAAGGCGACGACGAAGCTGCCGTTGATCAGCAGGCTGCGGTCGGCCTTCACGCGGGCGAAGAGGCCGCCGGGACCGCCAGACCCGCCGGCGGTGGCCGGCTCGGTTGCGACGTGCTGGCTCATGCCGCCACCCCGATCGAGCGGGCGAGCAGCAGTTCCTCGTCGGCCTGGTCGCTGCGCACGTCGGCGACGAGGCGCCCCTCGTGCATCACCAGCACGCGGTCGGTCGCGCCGAGCACCTCGGTCAGGTCCGAGGAGATCATCAGCACGCCGAGCCCGGCGCGCGTGAGCTGGTCGATCTCGCGGTAGAGGTCGACGCGTGCGGCGACGTCGACGCCGCGCGTCGGCTCGTCGAGGATCAGCACCTTCGGTCTCGACAGCAGCCACTTCGCCAGCACGACCTTCTGCTGGTTGCCGCCGCTGAGCTGGCGGACCGGCTTTGCCAGCGTGCGCGGGCGCACGTCGAGCCGCTCGGTCATGTCCTCGATCGCGGCGCCCTGCTTGCGGCGGTCCAGCAGCCCGCGCGTGTTCCACGTGCCGAGCGTCGCCAGCGACGCGTTGTCGCGCACCGACAGGTCGAGCACGAGGCCCGAGCCCTTGCGGTCCTCGGTCACGAACGCGAGCCCGGCCTCGATCGCCTCCTTCGGCGAGCGCAGCCGCACGGGCTTGCCGGCGAGGCGGATCTCGCCCGCGTCGACCGGCTCAGCGCCGAAGAGGCACTCGGCCAGCTCGGTGCGTCCGCTGCCGACGAGCCCGAAGACGCCGACGACCTCGCCGGCGTAGACGCTCATCGTCACGTCCTCGAAGCGACCCGCGCGCGTCAGCCCGCTGGTTGCCAGCAGCTCGCGCGGCGGTTGCTCGCGCTCGCGCCGCGCCGGGTAGATCTGCTCCAGCCGGCGGCCGGCCATCTGCCGCACGATCTCCTCCTCGTTCGTCTCCTGGGGTGTGCTGGTCGCGGCGATCAGACCGTCCTTGATGACGACGATGCGATCGGCGATCTCCATCACCTCTTCCAGCCGGTGCGACACGTACAGCACCAGCACGCCGTCCGCCCGCAGCGAGCGGATCAGTCTGAACAGCTGCTCGAGGTCGTCGCCCGCGAGCACGGCGGACGGCTCGTCGAGGATCAGGATGCGCGGCTCGCTCGCCATCGCCTTCGCGATCTCGACCATCTGCTGGCGCGCGACCGACAGCCGCTTCGCCGGCGCTCTGGGGTCGACGCCGGTGAAGCCGGTCCGCTCGAGCAGCGCGTGCGCACGCGCGTGGGCGGCGGCCCAGTCGACCAGGCCGGCCTTCTTCGGCAGGTCGCCGAGCAGCACGTTCTCCGTCACGGTCAGCTCCGGAACGAGCGTCAGCTCCTGATGAACTGTGCGGATCCCGAGCGCCGCGGCGGCGCTGGGGCTGCCGAGCGCCACGTCTCTGCCGTCGACCGCTATCTCGCCCGCGTCGCGGTGGACCGCGCCGCAGAGGATCTTGATGAGCGTCGACTTGCCGGCGCCGTTGGCGCCCGCGATCGCGATCACCTCGCCGCCGCGCGCGTCGAAGTCGATCCCGTGCAGCACCTCGACGCCCGAGTACGCCTTGCGGACTCCCTTCAGCGCGAGCATCAGCCGAGCGCGTCCATCACGATGATCGTCTTCTCCTCGGTCATGTCGCGCAGCGTGTCGTGCAGGCCCTCGCGCGCACCGCCGGTCTGCTTGACGCCGCCGAACGGCAGGTTCTCCGAGCGCAGCGCGGTCGAGCCGTTGACGATCACGCCGCCCGCCTCCAGGCGCGCGGCGAGCTTGAAGGCGCGCGAGATGTCACGCGTGAAGACGGCGGCGTGGAGGCCGTACTCGGAGTCGTTGGCGAAGTCGACCGCCTGCTCGGCGCTGTCGACGCGCACCAGCGGCGCGACCGGGCCGAAGATCTCCATCTCGATCGCGGGCTCGTTCGGCTTGACCCCGGTCAGCACCGTCGGCTGCACGAACGCGCCGTCGCGCCCGCCGCCGAGCGCGAGCGTCGCACCGTCGGCGACGGCCTGCTGGATCGACGCCTCGACGGCCTTCGCGGCCGCCTCGGTGATCAGCGGACCGACCTCCGTGTCCTCTTCGAGCGGGTCGCCGATCTTGAGGCCGCGCGCCTGCTCCAGCAGCTTCGCCGCGAGCTCGTCGTGGACCGCGTCCTCGACGAAGATGCGCTTGACGGCGCAGCAGATCTGGCCGTTGCCGCGCGCGAGGCGGCCGAGCACGATCGCCTCGGCGGCCTTGTCGAGGTCGGCGTCGGCGCAGACGATCATCGGGTCGTTGGAGCCCAGCTCCAGGTGCACGCGCTTGAGCGTCGGCGCCGCCAGCGCGGAGATCGCACGGCCGGCGACGGTGCTGCCGGTGAGGCTGATCAGGTTGATGCCGGGATCGGAGGCGAGCGCGCTGGCGACCTCGGGGCCGCCGCCGAGCAACTGGTGCGCGTGCTGCGGCGCGCCGGCCTGCTCGACGATCTCGGCGATCTCGATCACCGCCAGCGGGCACTTCTCCGGCGGCTTGACGATCACGGCGTTGCCGGCCGCGAGCGCCGCGGCGGCCTTGTGCGCGTACAGCTCGACGGGGTAGTTGAACGGCACGATCGCGGCGATCACGCCGAGCGGCTCGCGCCGCGTGAAGGCGAGGTTGCGCTCCAGCCCAGGGACGGCGTCGAGCGGGATCTGACGGCCGAAGATGCGCTTGGACTCCTCCGCGAAGCCGCGGAAGATGCGGATCGCGGCGGCGACCTCGCCGCGCGTCTGCGCGATCGGCTTGCCGTTCTCGCGTGCGAGCAGGTTGGCGAGCTCCTGCTCGCGAGCGGCGATCCCGTCGGCGATCCGCTGCAGCAGGTCCGCGCGCGCGTGGGCGGGGAGCGCGGCCATCGCGCGGCGGCCCTCCTGCGCGTTGGCGATCGTGGTCGCGATCTGGGCCGCGTCGGCGACCTCCAGCGTGCCGATCAGCTCGCCGTCGGCGGGGTTGCGGATCTCGATCGTCGTCGCTGTCGTCGTGGTCATCGGTGTCACCTCGTGTGGGTCGAAGCAGGGGCGTGCATGCGTGCGCGGCCGAGCCGCCGGGCGATCTCGCCGGCGGCGGCGATCATGTGCGGGGTCAGCTCCGCACAGCGCTCGTGGCTCATCCGCACCTCGGGCGCCGAGACGCTGATCGCGGCGGCCGGCTCGCCGCCGACGACGACGGCGGCGCCGATGCAGCGCACGCCGATCTCGTTCTCCTCGTCGTCGAGCGAGACGCCGACGGTGCGGATCCGCTGCAGCTCGGCGAGCAGCGCGCCCTGCTCGACGATCGTGTGGTCGGTGCGGGCGGAGCGCGGGATCGCAAGCGCGTCCTGCAGCTGCTGACCGTCGAAGTGCGCCAGCACGGCCTTGCCCATCGCGCTGCAGTAGAAGGGGACGCGCGCGCCGATCCGCGAGACGAGCCGGACCGAGTGCGGGCTCTCGATCTTGGCGATGTAGACGATCTCCTGGTCGGCGATCACTCCGAGGTGGACCGTCTCGCCGGTGCGACCGGCGAGGTCGTTGAGGATCGGCGCGGCTGCGCTGCGAACGTCGTCGCCGTCGAGCAGCACGCCGGCCAACTCGACGAGCTTGTAGCCGAGCCTCAGCCGCGCGAAGTCGTCGCGGCGCACGACGCCGAGCGCCAGCAGCGTCGCGACGTAGCGGTGCGTCGTCGACTTCGCGGTCGGGATCGTCGCGGCGAGCTGGCCGAGCGTGATGCCGTCCTCGCCGGCGAGCGCGATCCGCTCGAGCACGTCGAACGCGCGCACGACGCTCGTGGAGGTGCCTGGGCCCTCAGCGATCATCTGACCACCCGCTTTCGGGCAGGGTGAATTCGCACCGGGATGGGGGGCGTCCCGGTGTGCAGGCAGCGGCACACACGCGTCTCTCCTCTTTCTGACCCGACCGCCGGCCGTGCGTGGTACGCGGCCGGCTGAGTTCGTGGCGAATGTTCGAACTGCTCGAACGGGGTTCGCCACAACCGTACGGTCAGCAAGCTAACGGCGACCGCATGTGAACGTCAAGCGAACAAATCGTCTTCCGTTCGAACAGATCGAACGCTACTCGATCACGTTCGAGATATTCGTCTGCGTCCGCACCACTATTCAGATAATTCGAACTTCTTTGGCGGTGGTTCAGTGCGGCTCGTGAACGGAAAGCCTGCCGCGACGCCAGTCAGCGCCGCTCCCCTTCGGCAGGGACGAGCAGTGTCGCACGGGACCCTCGTCGGAGAGAGCCTCGTGCCGAGCGTTCACACGGACGGAGGGATCGAATGCTCGTTCGCTGGAGTCTTGACGCGCGGTGCCTCGTCGGGCCAGTAGCCGTGGGCGTCGAAGTAGCGGCGTGCCTCCTCCTCGTCGTCGCGATCGACGTCGCCGCGCACGCCGGCGCGGTAGAGGACGTTCAGCAGCAGCACGCTGAGGCCCGCGCCGATCAGCGCAGCGGAGCCCTCCATGTTGTTCACGTGCGGATCGAACAGGAAGATCGTCACGCCCGCGACGACGACCACGATCGGCAGCACGTAGCGGACGACGACGAGCAGTGGGCTGGTGGGCTCGGTGGCCTTGGCGGCCTTGCGGTCTGACATCGCGTGCTCCTTTGGTTGTCAGACAGCGTCGCAGCGGACGCGCGGCCGGGACAGAGGTGGGATCGGACGATCACTGTCGGGAAAACCCGACACCCGCGGCGAGCGCGCGGTCGATGACGCGGCGTGACGGTTTTCGACCCCCGACGAGGCCGTCTCGACGCTTTTCGTGAAAATCCTCTTTCTGGACCGCGTAGAGGAACGAATTCGTCACATCCGCGCTTATGGAGCCCCGTAGGGTTGCGCGTCCTCGTGTCAGACATCGGACCTGCAACCCGTTTCAAGCGCTCGTCGGCCGTCGCGCTCGTGCTCGCCGGACTGGCCGCCGGAGCGGCCTTCTCCGCGCCCGGCGCGCAGGCGGGCGAGGCGAAGGCGCGGTGTGAGAACGTCCGTCTCTCCCCGGCCGAGGACACACGGCTCGCGACGCAGGCGATCCTGTGCCTGCTCAACCGCGAGCGCGCCAGTCGCCACCTGCGGAGACTGCGCATCAGCACCAACCTCACGCGGGCCGCCAGCGGTCACTCCAAGGACATGGTGAAGCGGCGCTACTTCGCGCACACGTCGCCGGGCAACGTCACCTTCGACCATCGCATCCGCCGTGCCCGCTACGCCCCGGACGCGAGCGCGAAGCTCGGGGAGAACCTCGCCTGGGGAATGGGCGATCCGGCGCTGCCGATCGAGATCGTGCGCGGCTGGATGAGCAGCCCCGAGCATCGCGCCAACATCCTCGATCCGGCCTACCGCTCGATCGGCATCGGCATATCGGCCGGCGTCCCGGTCGACGCGACCGCCTCCAGCGCGGCAAGCGGCGCGACGTACACGACCGACTTCGGCTCGCGCTGAGCGACGCGGACGCGTGAGCGGGGATCCCCCGCGCGCTCGCACGTCCGTCCGTATCGACGTGTCCGCACTCTGTCGGCTGGGTAGGCTCATAACACAACCGCAGCTCGCTTCTCGAAACGGCAAACCACTCGTGAGGGTGGGACGCAAAGCCACGGGACTCCAGGTCGTATGGAGTCAGCCGGGTCGCCGAAGGAACAAGGCATTCGAGGCATGTAGCGGGCGCCCGAATGCAAAGGAGTTGCAGTGCACACTCGGATCCCCGCGATCCTCGCGTCCGGTCTCGTCGCCGCCGCCATGCTTCCCGGCGCGACGGCCTCGGCAGCCGCGCTCCCCGGGGCGCGGGCCGCCGCCGACGACTGCCGCAACGCGCGCGTCTCGCCGGCCGAGAACGCCCGCGCCGCCGCGGACGCGACGCTGTGCCTGCTCAACCGCGAACGCGCCGACCACGGCCTGCGCCCGCTGCGCGCGAACAACGCGCTCGCTCGCGCCGCGCGAGGCCATTCGCGCGACATGGTCCGTCGCAGCTTCTTCGACCACACCGCGCCGGGCAACGTGACGTTCATCGACCGCATCCGCAGAGCGCGCTACTCGCCGAAGGGCAGCTGGTCGGTCGCCGAGAACATCGCTTGGGGCAGCGCAGAGCAGTCGCAGCCGATCCACATCGTCGAGAGCTGGATGAAGAGCCCGGGCCACCGCGCCAACATCCTCAACGGCAGCTTCCGCGTGATCGGCCTCGGGATCGCCCCCGGCGTCCCCGTCGACGCGGCCGCCGCGCGCTCGCAGCCGGGCGGCACCTACACGACCGACTTCGGCTCGCGCTGAGCCGATCGCCCGGCGCCGCTCGCGTCCGCTCCCTCAGTTCAGCGTCGCGAGCGTCAGCGGGACGATCGCCTCGGCTCCGGCCTTGCGCAGCTGACCGCCGACCATCGCGAGCGTGAAGCCGGACAGGCGCCGATCGTCGACGAGCACGCCCGCTCCCGGCGGGGGCGGCTGCACGACCTGGAAGGCTCCGCGCACGTTCGCGGCCTGCTGCGCGGCGTTCGCCATCTCGCGCTGCGGCGGACGCTCCTCGCGCCGTTGCAGCAGCTGCAGCCGCGGCACGCCGAGCTGGCGCGCGAGCGCATCGGCGAGCTGCTCGATCTGCGTCCCGTGCTGAACCGACGGGACGCTCGTGACCCAGTCGACGCGGCGCCCGCTGAGCGCCTCGGCCAACGCGACCGCGACCTCGTCGTCGAGCCGTCCGCGGCGCAGGCCGCGCTCGATCGCCGGCCACCAGCCGCCATCGCCCAGGCGCGCGAGCGCCCAGCCGGGCTCGACAAGTGCGTCGACGGGGATCTTGCGCATCGTGCCGCCGCGGTCCGGCGCCATCTTGCGCTGCTCCAGCGCGATCGGCTGGGAGCGCAGATGGCGCTGCGCCTGCTCGACCAGCCGCGGTGACGGCGGCTCGGCGTAGCGCGGGCCGGCGCAGACCGAGCAGCGGCCGCAATCGGTCGGAGCGGGGTCGTCCAGCTCCTCCTGCAATGCGCGCATCAAGCAGCGGCCGTCGGTGCCGAACGACGCCATCGCCTCCTGCTCGGCGCGGCGCAACGCGGTGATCTGCGCGTAACGCTCACCGTCGTAGCGCCAGGCGCTGCCCTCGACCGCGCGCCAGCGCGTGCCGTCGCGGCGGACCGCGCCCTCGACGTCGAGGATCTTCAGCATCGCCTCGATGCGCCCGGCGCCGAGGTTGACGACGGCCATCAGCTCGCGGCTCGTGCGACCCTCGCCCGCGCCGCCCGCGGCGTTCAGCTCCGCCAGCACCGCCTGCACCTTCTCCTGCGCGGGGAACGCCTGCTCGATGAAGAAGTCCTGGATCCGCCGGTCCTCCGCACCGCGCAGCAGCACCACCTCGGCGTTGTCGACGCCGCGCCCGGCGCGGCCGACCTGCTGGTAATAGGAGACGACGGACCCGGGGGCTTGGTAGTGCACGACGAACTCGAGGTCGGCCTTGTCGTAGCCCATCCCCAGCGCGCTGGTGGCGACGAGCGCCTTCACGTCGTTGCGCAGCAGCCGCTCCTCGGCGGCGATCCGCTGATCGGTCTCCTGCTCGCCGCTGTAGGCGAGCGCCGGGATGCCGTTCGCCGACAGGAACGAGGCGACCTGCTCTGCGTCGCGCTTGGTGAGCGTGTAGACGATTCCCGAGCCGGGCAGCTGCGGCAGCCGCTCGACGAGCCACGCGAGCCGCTCAGCCGGCCGCGGCAGTTCCAGCGCCTCCAGCCGCAGCGAGCTGCGCCCGAGCGGGCCGCGGTAGGAGCGCAGCGGCTCGGTGCCGGCGCTCACGCCCGGGCCGGCCGCGGCGCCCGCGACGCCCGCGCCCGCATCCGCCGCCGCACCCGCGTCAGGCCGCACCTCGACCCCCGCCGCCAGCTGGTCGAGCACGTCCGCGACGACGCGGTCGTTCGCGGTCGCGGTCGTGCCGAGCACCGCGACGCGTTCGGGCAGCGCGGCGAGCATGTCCTTGACGCGCCGGTAGTCGGGCCGGAAGTCGTGGCCCCAGTCGGAGATGCAGTGCGCCTCGTCGATCACCAGCAGGCCGACCGAGGCGGCGAAGAGCGGCAGCATCTCGTCGCGAAAGCGCGGGTTGTTGAGCCGCTCCGGCGAGATCAGCAGCAGGTCGATCTCGTCGTTGGCGAGCCCGCTCCGGATGTCGTCCCACGCCTCGCGGTTGGTCGAGTTGATCGTCTGCGCTCGCAGTCCCAGCCGCTGGGCGCCCGCGATCTGGTTGCGCATCAGCGCCAGCAGCGGCGAGACGATCAGCGTCGGCCCCGCGCCCTGCGCCCGCAGCAAAGCGGTCGCGACGAAGTAGACCGCCGACTTGCCCCACCCCGTCCGCTGCACGCACAGCACCCGCGCACGATCGACGACGACGTCGTGGATCGCCTCCAGCTGGCCGTCGCGGAAGTCGGCGGCAGGGTTGCCGGTGAGCATCCGCAGACGCTCGAGCGTCTGCGCGGCGAAGTCTGGTGCGACAGCGGTGGACATGCCTGCAGCGTAGCCGCCGTCCCGGCCCGGATCGGCCCTTCCGCAATTAATTTGCAGTCCTGCGCAATTGCGTGACAACTACCCGCGCAGCAGCACGTCGACGAGGCCGGGGAAGCGGGATTCGAGGTCGTCGCGGCGCAGGGAGATGAAGCGTTCGGTGCCGGCGGCGCGGGTGCGGGTGACGCCGGCCAGGCGCAGCAGCTTGAGGTGGTAGGAGCAGGTCGAGGTCGGGAGGCCGACGGCGCCGGTCAGCTCGCCCGAGCGCATCTCCGAGCCCGCGTCGGCGAGCGTGCGGATCAGCTCCAGCCGGATCGGCTCGCCGCAGGCGCGCATGATCGCCGAGAGGTCGAGTTGGTCGGTCGCGGGGTGCGGGATCGAGCGCGCGCTCGCGTGCTGGACGGGCGCTTCGCCGGTGGCAGCTTGGTTCGACATTCTTCGTACTATGGTACAACCTTAGTTCGAAACCTTTGGAACTTTTGAAGGAGACCCCGGTGCCACCCGCCAGCTCCACCACAACCGTCGCAGCCCCGCGCCGGCTCACAGGAACGCCCGCATTCGCGCTCGTCGCGGCCGTGATCGGCCTGGCGCTCGCGGCGTCTGCGACACCGACACCGCTCTACGGGGTCTACCAGCAGGAGTGGGGCTTCTCGACGATCACGCTGACGCTCGTCTACGCCGTCTACACCGTCGGCGTGCTCGCTGCTCTGCTCGTCGCCGGTTCGATCTCCGACCAGGTCGGGCGCCGCCCGGTGCTGTTCGCCGCGCTCACCGGCCTGATCGCCTCGACCGTCGTGTTCGCGTTCGCCGACTCGGTCGCATGGCTGTTCGCCGCGCGGCTCGTGCAGGGCCTCTTCACCGGCGTCGCGCTCGGCGCCGCCGGCGCCGCGATGATCGACCTCCACCCGCGCGCCGACCACCGGCGGGTCGGGCTCGTCAACGGCACCGTCAGCGCCGCCGGCCTGGGCGTCGGCTCGATCGTCTCCGCCGCGCTCGTCCAGTACGGCCCCGCGCCGGAGGTGCTCCCCTATGTCCTCCTCGGCGTCCTCTTCGCGGCCGCGCTGACCGCGACGTTCTTCCTGCCCGAGCCGATCCGCGAGCGCTCGCGCCTGGCCCTTCATCTCCAGCGTCCGCAGATCCCG
Organism: Conexibacter sp. CPCC 206217; assembly: GCF_030646165.1. GTDB lineage: Bacteria > Actinomycetota > Thermoleophilia > Solirubrobacterales > Solirubrobacteraceae > Conexibacter. Next base: position 280,422 of record NZ_JAUTDO010000004.1, read on the forward strand.
CCGGCCGTGCGCGGCGCGTTCCTGCTGTCCTCGCTCGCCGTGCTGGCCTCCTGGTCGATCGGCGGCATCTACCTGTCGATCGGTCCGCGCCTGGCCAGTGAGATGCTCGACACGCAGAACCACCTCGCCGGCGGCCTCGCGATCCTCGCGCTCACGCTCCCGGCAGTGCTGACGCAGCTGCGCTTCCACGCGCTCGACCCGCACACCGCGGCGTCCGCCGGCGCGGCCACGCTCGGGGTCGGGATGGCGCTGATCGTCGCCTCGCTGTCGACCGGCTCGGCGGTCTTCTTCCTCGCCGCCAGCGCCGTCGCGGGCGCCGGCTGGGGCGCCGCCTTCCTCGGCGCGCTGCGATCGCTGACCGCGGTGATACCGCCGCAGCACCGCGCCGAGGTGATGTCCGCCTTCTACGTCGTCGCGTACCTGTCGCTCGGCGTCCCAGCGATCGTCGCGGGCGTCGTCGCCACGCACCTCAGCCTCGACGACACCTTCCGCATCTTCGGCGCGCTCGTCGTGGTGCTCGCCGCGACCGTCTCGGTGCTTGCCGCCCGCGTGCGCACGACGACCCGCGCCGCAGCCGTCACGGCGTAGCGGCGCTGGCGCTCCCGCCGCAAGGCACGGAGCGCGTCCTCAGACGCGCTTCGTGTCTCTGCGGTAGGCGCGCATCGCCAGCAGCGACAGCACGACCGACCAGGCGCCGATCACGATCCAGCCCTGCGCGCCCCAGCCGCCGCCTCCGATCGAGACGTGGCTCGCCCGCACCAGCCAGTACGAGGGCAGCAGGCGCGCGAGGTCGTACATGAAGCCCGACGTGATCGGGAACCAGGTGCCGCCCAGCAGCGCCAGCAGCGACGCCGTCCCGCCCATCACCGGGCCGATCGCGTCGACCGTCAGGAGGTGGCCGATCAGCACGCCGAGCGCGGCGAACGGCACCAGCCCGACGAGGATCAGCCCGGTCATCGCGAGCCAGTCGCCGGCGCCGAGGCGCACGCCGAGGATCGAGCCGCAGACGTACATCAGCAGGATCGACAGCGTCGCCATCACGTACGCCGTCAGCACCTTCGCGCCGAGGTAGGAGCGCGCCGACAGCGGCGTGATCCGCAGCTGCCGGTTCCAGCCGACCGAGCGCTCGCCGGCGATCCGCGCGCCGCTGCTGATCGTCGCCATCATCGCGCCGAACGCCGCCAGGCCGATCATGTAGTAGAGCGGCGCCGAGATGCCGGTGTCGCCGAAGTTCGTCTCGCCCTTGTTCGGGCCCGCGATCACGAAGTAGAGGATCACCGGGAAGGCGAACGAGAAGATGAAGAAGCGTGCGTTGCGGAACGTCCGCAGCAGCTCGAAGCGGAGGTACGTGACGCTCATCGAGCCGGCTCCCTCGCCTGCGCGCCCGCGTACAGCGCGTCGTCGGCGTCATCGTCGTCGTAGCCGTCGTCGCCGGTCAGCTGCAGGAACGCCTGCTCCAGCCCGGCGCCGCTGATCTCCAGGTCGCACGCCGCGGGGTGCTCGTCCAGCAGCGCGCGCACGGCGGCGTCGGAGTCGTTGCAGGAGAGGATCACGGCGTCGCCGTGACGATCGGCGTTGACGACGCCCGGCAGCGCGCCGAGCACCGCCAGGTTCACGCCCGGCAGCGTCGCGCGGATCGTGCGCGCGCCGACCATCGCCTTGATCTCCGTCGTCGGGCCGTCCGCGACGATCCGGCCGCGCGCCATCAGCACGGCGCGGTCGGCGTAGGCGTCGGCCTCGTCGAGGTAGTGGGTCGCGAAGACGATCGTCTTGCCGCGCGCGGCAAACGCGCGCATCGTCGACCAGAAGGCGTGGCGGCCCTCGACGTCCATCGCGACCGTCGGCTCGTCGAGCACGAGCAGGTCGGGATCGCTCACGAGCGCGACGGCGGCGCGCACACGCTGCGTCTCGCCGCCCGACAGCTTGTTCGTGCGCTGTTCGGCGATCTGCTCGAGCCCCGCCAGCTCCAGCACCTCGTCGATCGCCATCGGCGCCGGGTACAGCGCGGCCATCATCACGATCAGCTCGCGCACGCTGAGGTCCCTGATCAGCGCCCCGGTCTGCAGCATCGCGCCGACTGCGCCCGCGTCGATCGCGGCGGTCGGGTCCATGCCGAAGACGCTGACGCGGCCCTCGTCGGGCCGCGCGAGCCCGAGCAGCATGTCGATCGTCGTCGACTTGCCGGCGCCGTTGGGTCCCAGCAGCGCGACCGTTTCTCCGCGTCCGATCGAGACGTCGACGCCGCGCACCGCGCGGACCGGTCCGTTCGCGGAGCGGAAGCTCTTGACGAGGCCCTGCAGTTCGACGCCGGGCCTCGTCGCCGTTTCGTTCACCATGCTCCGCAGTCTGCGTCAGCCGAGCCGCGGGCGTAAGTGTCGGCCGTCCGGAATGGGGCATGACATCCGTCACGGTTTCAGACGCTCAGCTCCTGGGCATCGCGCTTGCGCTCCAGCGCCACACGCGGCAGGACCGCCCGCAGCCAGCGCGGCATCCACCACGCCTTTCTGTCCAACAGCTCCATCACCGCCGGCACGATCAGGCAGCGGATCACGACCGCGTCGAGCAGGATCGCGACCGCGAGCCCGAGGCCGAACTGCTTCATCATGCGGTCCGGGCTGGCGAGGAAGGCGCCGAAGACGACGACCATGATCGCGCCCGCGGCCGTGATCACGCGACCGGTCTGCGCCAGTCCCTCGCGGACGGCGTGGCGGGCGTCGTGCGTGCGCTCCCACTCCTCGTGCATCCGCCCGACGAGGAAGACCTCGTAGTCCATCGAGAGGCCGAAGACGATCGCGAAGATCAGGATCGGGATCGTCGCGTCGATCGGGCTCGGCTCCGCCCCGAACAGGCCGTGCTGGAAGACGAGCGTCACGACGCCGAGCGCCGCGCCGATGCTGAGCAGGTTCAGCAGCGCCGCCTTCAGCGGGATCAGGACGGAGCGGAAGACGACCATCAGCAGCAGCGCGGACAGCCCGACGACGATCGCGACGAACAGCGGCAGGCGGTCCTGCACGGCGTGCGCGTAGTCGTCGGTGGCGGCGGTCCCGCCGCCGACCAGGTAGGTCGCCCCGGTTCTCGCCGCCAGCGACGGCAGCACGTCGTCGCGCAGGTCGGTCACGAGCCGCTGGGTCGCCTCGTCCTGGGGCTTGGCGTCGGGGTAGGCGATCACGGTCGCGACGCGTGCAGGCGCCGCGCTCGCGCCGCTGCCACCGGACGCGCCGCTCCCGCCGTCCTGCGCCGGCGCCACCGCGGCAACCCCCGGCGTGCGCGCGAGCGTGTCGCGCAGCGCGTCGGCGGCGTCCGCGCTGCCGCCCTCGGCGACGATCAGCAGCGGGCCGTTGAAGCCGTCGCCGAAGCCTGTCGCGAGCAGGTCGTAGGCCTTGCGCGACGTGCTGGAGGTGCTGTCGTTGCTGGCGTCGGCGAAGCCGAGACGCATGCCCGTCGCGGGCAGCGCCAGCGCGACCATCAGCGTGCCGGCGATCGCGAGCACGGCGACCGGGCGGCGCTGCACGGCCGCGGCCCAGTTGCGCCAGCGCTCGCCCTCGACGCGGTTGCGCTTGCGCGCCCGCAGCGCGCGCTTGCGCACGCTGCGCTCGATCCGCTGGCCGCAGACGGTCAGCAGCGCGGGCAGCAGCGTCAGCGAGGCGATCATCGTCACGAGCACGGTCAGCGAGACGCCGAGCGCGATCCCCTGCAGCACGCCGATGCCGAGCACGATCAGGCCGAGCAGGCCGATGATCACGGTCGTGCCGGCGAAGACGACCGAGCGCCCGGCGGTGTCGAGCGCGATCCGCAGCGCGTCGTCGCGGTCGCGGTCGTTCAGCAGCTCGGCGCGGTAGCGGGAGAAGATCAGCAGCGCGTAGTCGATCCCGACGCCGAGACCGACGAGCGACATCAGCGCCGGTGTGAAGTCGGCGACGTCGATCACGTGCGAGCCGAGCACGATCAGCGCGGTCGTGCCGCCGACCGCGACGAGCGCGGTCACGATCGGGATGCTCGCCGCCAGCAGCGAGCCGAACAGGAAGATCAGGATCACGAGCGCGGCGAGCGTGCCGATCGACTCGGCCCCGCCGCCGCCCGGGTTGAGGTAGCGGACGGCGTCGCCGCCCAGTTCGACCTGCAGACCGTCGCCGCGCGCCGCCTCGGCGGTGTCGACGAGCCGTTCGATCGCGGCCTTCGGGACGCCGTCGGCGGTCTTGTCGAGCATCACGGTCGCGTGCGCGATCGTGCCGTCTCTGGAGACCGCGCCGGCGGTCGTGTACGGGTTCTGCACCGCGGCGACGTGCGGCAGCCTGTCGACGCGCGCGAGCATCGCGTCGACACGACCGCGCGTGCCGTCGGTCCACATGCCGCCGGGATCGCGCATCACGATCTCGACGGTGTCGCCGGCCTGGGCCGGTGCGGAGCGTTGCAGCGTGTCGAGCGCCTGCTGCGATTCGGTGCCCGGCAGCGCGAAGTCGTTGGACCAGTCCGAGCCGAGCGCGAACGAGCCGCCGAGGACGGCGATCAGCAGCGCCACCCACAGCGCGATCGCCCGCCGGCGGTGGTGGATCGACCATTGCGCGAGCCGCTCGAAGCGACTCTCTGAGCGGCGCGTCGGAGCGGGCCGCGAGCGTGTGGAAGTCATGCCAGGCACGCTCTCAACGGCGCCGCGCCGCGTCGCTGGGGTGCCGTGCAGGGCGCGCGGGGGTCCGCGGCCGGATCGCGGGCGGGGGTTATCCCCCGCTCAGCGCTGGATCAGGACCGGCGTGCCGCGCGGGGCGAGCGTGAGCAGGCGGTTGACGACCGTCTGCGGGGCGCGCACGCAGCCGTGCGAGGCGGCGGTCCCGAGCGGGTCGCCGAGCTGGTCGGCCGCGTGGATCGCGGCCTGCGGGATCCCGCCCTGGTAGCGGGCGAGCGCGCGCGAGTAGGCGACGAGCGCCAGCACGCGCGGGCCGAGCAGGCTGCCGGGCGGCTCCTTCGCGATCGCGTCGACGGCGAACTGGCCGAGCGGCGTCGGCGTCTCGGGGGCACCGACGACGACACTCGTGCTGAGGACCCTGCGCCCGGCGCGTGAGAACGTCAGCGTGCGCTCTGACAGGTCGACGACGATGCGGCGGTCGGTTCTCGCCAGCTGCGCCGCGCGCGCCGGGATCCAGCCGTGCGAGCCGGCCGGCATGCCCTTCACGAGCACGTCGAGCCAGCGCTCGTCGGCGACCATGCGCGAGCCCAGCACCAGCAGCACGTTCGGACCGCCCCAGAACGGCGCGCGCGTGTCGAGCGTCCGCACGGCCTTCGCTCGCTCGCCCGGCTGCACCCGCGCGACGACCGTCTCGACGACGGTCGCGGTCCACGCCCCGCGCGCGGTCGGAGCGTGGAGGGCGGAGGGCCGGTCGGCGGGGGGTCGCTTCGCCGGCGCGGAGGCGCTCGGCGCAGCCTTCGCCGCGGGCGCCGCGACCGCCGCGGGCACCAGCGACGCGCCCGCCAGAACGGCGGCGATCAACACGAGCGAGATGGCACGCGGGACGGACATCAGGACCAGTGAACGATGGCAGATCGAGATCGTCGGAGAACGTCCGCGCGCCGACTGCGGGATCGCTCTCGGCTGCCGATCACCCATGACGATGGACATCCTCGGTACGTCGACGAACGGCGCGCGCCGCGCGTGAACCTCGACACACCGTCAGCGGCTGTGCTGGAGTCCGTCGCATGACCGACGAGCGACTCCTCCCGGTCGGCGACGGGATCGAGCTGTGCGCGCAGACGTTCGGCGATCCGGCCGACGCGCCGCTGCTGCTGATCTCCGGGCTCGGGCAGCAGCTGATCGCCTGGCCGGCCGCGCTGTGCGAGCAGCTCGCCGCGCGCGGCCTGTACGTGATCCGCTTCGACAACCGCGACGTCGGGCGTTCGACGCGCGCCGCGGTGCGCCCGCCGACGCCGCTGCAACTCGGAACCCGCCGCTTCGCCGCCGGCCAGTACACGCTCGCGGAGATGGCGCACGACACGGCCGGGCTGCTCGACGCACTCGGGCTCGACAGCGTCCACGTCGCGGGCAGATCGATGGGCGGCATGATCGGCCAGACGCTCGCCGCGCGCCATCCGCAGCGGATCCTGACGTTGACCTCGATCATGTCGACGACGGGCGCCCGCCGGCTCGGGCGCCCGGCGCCGTCGACGTGGCGGCTGATGCTCGGCAAGCCGTCGAGAGAGCGTGCCGCCTCGATCGAGCGCGCCGTCGTGCTGTGGCGCCACATCGGCTCGCACGGCTATCCGTTCGACGAGGACGAGGTCCGCGCCGTCGCGGGCGTCGCATGGGATCGCGGCCACGACCCGGCCGGCGTCGCACGGCAGTTGGCGGCGATCGTCAAGTCCGGCGACCGCACCCGCGAGGTGCGCACGATCAGCGTCCCGACGCTCGTGATCCACGGCGACCGCGACCGGATGGTCAACCCGACCGGCGGCCGCGCGACCGCGGCCGCGATCCCCGGCTCGCGCCATGTCACGATCCCCGGCATGGGCCACGACCTGCCCGTCGGCGCGTGGCCGCAACTGGTCGAGCTGATCGCGTCGCAGACGCGCGCGGGCGCCCGCGCGCCGGCGCAGTCCGCTCGCTGAGCGACGGGCCGCCGGCACACGTCGCGCACGCGCCAAGACGCTGCGCGGTCCGTCCTCACTACCCTTCCCGGTCGTGAACGAGGCCTCCGTCCATCCGCTCAAACGCCTGTGGCGCCGTGCGCCGCGCTACCGCTCGAGAGTCGTGCGCGGCTCGATCTGGGCGGTCCTCAACCAGATCCTCGACATCCTGCCGGAGCTGCTGATCGGCGTCGCGATCGACGTCGTCGTGCGTCAGCAGGGCAGCTTCGTCGGGCAGTGGACGGGGATCGAGGACCGCGAGAGCCAGTTGTTCGTGCTGGCCGGCGTGACCGCGGTCGTGTGGATCCTCGAGTCGCTCACGGAGTACCTCGCGCAGCGCGCCTGGCGCACGCTCTCGCAGGACCTCCAGCACGACCTGCGGATGGACGCCTACGGCCACGTGCAGGAGCTGGAGCTGGCGTGGTTCGAGGATCGCGAGGCCGGCAGACTGCTGACGATCCTCAACGACGACGTCAACCAGCTGGAGCGCTTCCTCGACGTCGGCGCGCTGAAGATCCTGCAGACGGCGACGAGCGTCGTCGGCGTCGGCGCGGTCTTCTTCGTGATCTCGCCGCTGCTGGCGGTGCTGGCGTTCCTGCCGATCCCCGTGATCGTCGGCGGCTCGCTGATCTTCCAGAGACGGCTGGAGCCGCGCTACGCGGCGGTGCGCGACCGCGCCGGCCGCCTCGGCGGCCTGATCGGCGGCAACCTCGGCGGGATCGCGACGATCAAGGCGTTCGGCGCCGAGCGGCGCGAGTCCGCACGCGTCGCCGACGCGTCGATCTCCTACGCGAGCGCGAACCGCGAGGCGATCGCGCTGAGCGCCGCGTTCGTGCCGGTGATCCGGATCGCGATCCTGATCGGCTTCATGGTCACGCTCGTCGTCGGCGGCCACCTGACGCTGAACGGGACGCTGGAGATCGGCATGTACTCCGTGCTCGTGTTCATGACGCAGCGGCTGCTGTGGCCGCTGACGGAGCTGGGCGAGACGCTCGACCTGTACCAGCGCGGAACCGCCTCGCTGCGACGGATCCTCGACCTGATCGACGCGCCCGTGGCGGTGCGACCGGGGACGCGGGAGCTGCCGCCGGTGGGCGCGAGCGGCGTCGCGGCGGGCGGGAACGTCGATGCGGCGAGCAACGGCGACGGGGCGCGCGCGGACCGCCGCGATGACGATCGCGCGTCCCGCGGTCGCGCCGTCTCCTTCGACGACGTCTCCTTCGTCTACCGCGACGGCGACGGCGCGGTCCGCACGCGCGTGCTCGACGGGCTCGCGCTCGACATAGGCGCGGGCGAGACGCACGCGATCGTCGGCCCGACCGGCGCCGGCAAGTCGACCGTCGTGAAGCTGCTGCTGCGGCTCTACGACGCCGACGGCGGCACGGTCGCGATCGACGGCGTGCCGGTGCCGGAGCTGTCGTTCGAGGCGCTGCGCGGCACGATCGGCTACGTCGGGCAGGACACGTTCCTGTTCGACGGCTCGGTCGCCGACAACCTCCGCTACGGCGAGCCGGACGCGACCGACGAGCAGCTGCGCACCGCCGCCGAGCAGGCCGAGGCGCACGATTTCGTCGCGGCGCTGCCGCAGGGCTACGACACGCCCGTCGGCGAACGCGGGGTGCGGCTCTCCGGCGGCCAGCGCCAGCGGCTGACGATCGCCCGCGCGCTCGTGCGCGACCCGTCGATCCTCGTGCTCGACGAGGCGACCTCGGCGGTCGACAACGAGACCGAGGCGGCGATCCAGCGCTCGCTGCTGCGCGTCAGCCGCGAGCGCACGACGATCGTGATCGCCCACCGTCTCTCGACGATCCGCCACGCCGATCGCATCCACGTGCTCGACGGCGGCCGCGTCGCCGAAGCCGGCACGCACGACGAGCTGGTCGCCCGCCGCGGCCGCTACGCCGCGCTGTGGGCGGTCCAGACCGGCGAGGTCGCGACCGCCGACGCCGCGCTCGACTGACGGCGCATCCGCTCCGCTCACGCCCCCGTTCGTCGGACCGGGGACGCACGATCAGTCGCGAGCCGCGCGCAGCTCGCCTCACGCTCCCGTCGTCGACCCCGGTCGCACGACCATCAGGACCGTGACCGTCGCCCACAGCAGGTTGAAGACGCCGACGGTCATCGCGAGCTGAGCGGCGTCGCGGCGGACGCGGTCGGCGGGGGCGAGCAGGACGGCGGTGTCGCCGGCGGGCAAGGCGACAGGTGCGTCGGCGGGCGCCGTCAGCTCGCGCAGCACGCGATCCTGCAACGGCAGCACGAGCCCCGCGAGGACGCCGCCGGCGATGCCGGTGAGGACCATCGAGGCGGACAGCCAGGCGTCGCCGAGCACGCCCATCGCCGCCGCGGTCGCGAAGCCGAAGACGGGGACGAGCAGGGCCAGCACCGCGTAGACGCGGCAGATCCGGTGCAGCGTCCGCAGCGACGCCAGTGCCGCCGCGTCGCCCGGCCCCGCGGCAGCCGCCGCGCGCGCCGAACGGGGGAAGACGCTGGCTGCGACGGCCACCGGGCCGACGGCGAGGATCGCGACGATCACGTGGATGCTGAGCAGGAGCTTGGTCACCGCCGCAACGCTATGAACGGCCCGCGTGACGGACAAGTGGCAAGAATGCCACATGTCAACGGGTTTCGGACAGTAGGCTTGGTGGCATGCACACCGTCGCCGTCCTCGCGCTCGACGCCGTGATCTCGTCCGACCTCGCGACACCGCTCGACCTCTTCGGCCGCGCCCGGCTGGCCGACGGGACGCCGGCGTATCGCGTCCTCGTCTGCGGCCCCGCACCTGAGATCGCGGTGGCCGACGGCGCGTTCTCGCTGACCGCGCCGCACGACCTCAGCGCGCTCACCAGCGCCGACACGATCATGCTGCCCGGTCTCGCGCAGCCGGCCGCGTCGATCTCCGGCGACGTGCTCGACGCGCTGCGCAGCGCGTCCGCGCGCGGGGCGCGGATCGCCTCGATCTGCGTCGGCGCCTTCACGCTCGCCGCGACCGGGCTGCTCGCCGGCAGGCGCGCGACCACGCACTGGGCCGCCGCCGCGGAACTGGCCCGCATGCACCCGGCGATCACGGTCGATCCCGACGTGCTGTACGTCGACAACGGGCAGCTGCTGACCTCCGCAGGCGCAGCCGCCGGGCTCGACCTGTGCCTGCACATGGTCCGCCGCGACCACGGCGCCGCGGTCGCCGCCGACAGCGCCCGCTACGCCGTCATGCCGCTGGAGCGCGACGGCGGCCAGGCGCAGTTCATCGTCCACGAGCCGCCCGCGCCGGACGGCGCGACGCTGCAGCCGCTGCTGCTGTGGATCGAGCGCAACGCGCACCGCGAGCTGACACTCGACGCGATCGCCGCGCAGGCGCTGATGAGCACGCGCACGCTCAACCGTCGCTTCCGCGAGCAGACCGGCACGACACCGCTGCGCTGGCTGCACCGACTGCGGCTGCGGCGTGCCCAGCTGCTGCTGGAGACGACCGCGCACCCCGTCGAGCAGATCGCCGCGCAGGTCGGCTTCGGCTCCGCGACGACCTTCCGCGACCGCTTCAGAGCGCTCGTCGGCACCAGCCCGCAGGCGTACCGGCGCGCGTTCCGCACCGCCCCCGCCGGCTGAGCGGCAGCGCGCCGCGCAGGCCCGCCTCGACCGGCGAAGCACGACGCGCACCGTCCAACCGTCGTTTCGACCGGGTTCCACCGCGACCGCGCGCTGCCAAGATCAACCGCGGTCGAAACTTCGAGGAGAACCTGACGATGACCGATGTCGTGATCGCTTCCGCCGTGCGCACCGCCGTCGGCGGCTACGGAAAGTCGCTCAAGGACGTGCCGCCGAGCGAGCTCGGGGCGACCGCCGCACGCGCCGCGCTGGAGCGGGCCGGCGTCGCGCCGGAGCAGGTCGAGCACGTCGTCTTCGGCAACGTGATCCACACGCAGCCGAGCGACATGTACATGGCGCGCGTCGTCGGGATGGGCGCGGGGATTCCGAAGGAGACGCCGGCCTTCACCGTCAACCGTCTCTGCGGCACCGGCGTGCAGGCGATCGTCTCCGCGACGCAGGCGATCCAGTCCGGCGACGTCGAGGTCGCGCTGGCGGGCGGCACGGAGTCGATGAGCCGCGGGCCGTACTGGCTGCCGACCGGCCGCTGGGGCGCTCGGATGGGCGAGACGAAGATGGTCGACCCGGTCTCGGGCGCCCTGACCGATCCGTTCAACGACATCCTGATGGGCGTCACGGCCGAGAACCTCGCCGAGCGCCACGACATCTCGCGCGAGCAGCAGGACGCGTTCGCGGTCGAGTCGCACCAGCGCGCGATCGCCGCACGCGACGCCGGCCGCTTCGTCGACCAGATCGTTCCGGTGACCGTCAAGACGCGCAAGGGCGAGATCGAGTTCGCGACCGACGAGCACATCCGCGACGACGCGTCGCTGGAAGGGATGGCGAAGCTGAAGCCGGTCTTCAGACGCGACGGCGGCACTGTCACCGCCGGCAACGCCTCCGGCATGAACGACGCCGGCGCAGCGGCCGTGCTGCTGTCCGCCGACAAGGCGGCGGAGCTGGGCGTGACCGTCAGAGCGCGCGTGCTCGGCTACGCCAGCTGCGGCGTCGACCCCGCCGTGATGGGGATCGGGCCGGTCCCGGCGGTCAAGAAGGTGCTCGACCGCACCGGCGTCTCGCTCGACCAGATCGGCGTGATCGAGCTGAACGAGGCGTTCGCGGCGCAGGCGCTCGCGGTCATCAAGGAGCTCGACCTCGACCCCGCGAAGGTCAACCCCAACGGCGGCGCGATCGCGCTCGGGCATCCGATCAGCGCGACCGGTGCGGCGATCACCGCGAAGGCGATCGCGGAGCTGGAGCGTGCCAATCACGACTACGCGCTCGTGACGCTCTGCATCGGCGGCGGCCAGGGGATCGCGCTGCTGCTCGGCAAGCCGTAGGGTGCCGCAGGCCGGACGGCGCCGGCCGCGAGCGCGAAGCGGCGCCGTCTCGGCCAAGCACGGCCACAGAGACTCCGACAGCCCGTGCGCGCGGCCCCGACCGCCGATGCCGGCAGACAGTATCTTCGGTGCGATGGTCCCGGCCCCCGACCTGACCCCTCGTGCGCGTGAGATCGTCGCCGTCGCCCGCGAGCTGCTCGAATCCGAGGGACCCGAGGGTCTGTCGATGCGCCGGATCGCGGCGCAGCTGGGGATCCGCGCGCCGTCGCTGTACGAGCACGTCGCGGACAAGCGGGCGCTGGAGAACGCGATCATCTCGGAGGCCTTCTTCGAACAGGGCGACCTGACGCGCATGTCGGCCGACGCGGCCCGCGCCGTCGGCGAGGACCCGCTGCTGGCGATCGGCTCGGCATACCGCCGCTACGCGCTCGCGCACCCGCACGTCTACCGCCTGATGACGGACAAGGGCCTCGACCGTGCGGCGCTCGTGGAGGGCTCCGAGCAGCACGCCGGCGAAGCGCTGCGCCGGGCGGTCGACGGCGACCTCACGCTGGCGCGCGTGCTGTGGGCGTTCGCCCACGGGATGATCATGCTGGAGCTGAACGACCGCTTCGCCGAGGGCAGCGACGCGGACGAGCTGTGGGACGCCGGGCTGCGCGCGCTGCGCGCGTCCACGCGGGCCGGGTAGCGTGCGCGGGGAGGATCCGGAGCAGTGCCGGGATCAGGGGCTTGGCGCTTGCACGTTGCCGTTCAGCGGGCGCGCACGCGCGGCGCGAAGACGAGCTGGTCGCGACCGGCGCGCTTGGCGGAGTAGAGCGCGCGATCGGAGCGGCCGACGAGCGCCGTCGGCGTCTCGACGCCGTCCCACATCGCGGCTCCGATCGAGCAGGTCTGGCCGTCCGGGACGGACGCGCGCACACGCTCGATCAGCCGCATCGCGGACTCCTGGTCGCACGACGGCAGCACGAGCACGAACTCCTCGCCGCCGTAGCGCGCGACGAGGTCGGTGCGGCGCACCGACGCGACCCACGCCTGCGAGGCGCGCCGCAGCAGCAGGTCGCCGGACTGGTGGCCGAAGCTGTCGTTGTACGCCTTGAAGTGGTCGAGGTCGATCATCGCGACGGCGAGCGGCTCGCCGGTGCGGGCGGCACGCGCGACCTCGCGCGTGAGCACCTCGTCGAGCATCCGCCGGTTCGCGAGCCCGGTCAGCGCGTCGGTGCGGCTGAGCTGCTCCAGCCGCTCCAGCAGCGAGGCGCGCTCGATCGCGACCGCGGCCTGGTCGGCGAGCATCGCGAGCGTGCGCTGCGAGCACGGCGAGAGCGACGTGAGCGGGCTGCGCCACCAGGCGATCAGGACGCCCGCGGCGCCGTCGGGCCCGGCGGGCCCGACGGGGAAGACCGCGGTCGCCTTGCCGCCGACGCGCTGCGTCAGCGCGCGCGATATCGCGGGCACCTCGGCGCTGTCGACGTAGAACTCCGATCTGCCGCTGGCGCAGACGCGCCCGCTGACCGTGCCGGGGCCGACCGGCACCGTCACCAGCTCCGGCAGCGGCTCGCTGGAGGCGGCGACCTCGAGCCTCTCGCCCTCGCGCACGGCGAGCACGACGCCGTCGGCGCCGACGGCGGAGATGACGCCGTCGAAGATCCGCCCGTGCACGTCTGAGAGCTCTTTGGCGCACGCGAGCGCGGCCGTCACCTCGGCTATCGCGACGAGCGTGCCGCTGCGCTCCAGCTCGGTCGCGACCGCGCCCGCCATCGTCTGCAGCGTCTCGACCTCCTCGGGCCCCGGCCTGCGCGGGACCGTGTCGGTCACGCACAGCGCGCCGATCGCGCAACCGCCCGCGGTCACCAGCGGCACGCCGAGGTACGCGCGCAGTCCGGCGACGACGTGCGGGTTGTCGCGGAAGCGCGGGTCCTGCGTCGCGTCGGGGATGATCGTCGGGACGTCGGGGGTGAGAATCGTGTGCCCGCAGATCGACAGCTCGCGCGGTGTCACCTCGCCGGCGTCAGTGGTCGTCGCGGCGACCGTGACCTGGAACGTGTCGTGCAGCAGGTTGATGCTCACGTGCTCGTAGCCGAGCAGCCGCGCGACGAGCGTGACGAGCTGCTCCAGCCCACCGTTGGACTGCCCCGCGGCCGCAGTCGCCGCGCGGACGGCGGCGAGCCGCCGCTGCTCGCCCGGAGAAGCGTTCAGGGTGTCGAGCTCCGCGATGCTCATCTCATCTGGTTGTCGGCGTCCCAGCCGACGACTTGACCGTTTCGGTCGGCGCGGTGCCGTCTGGACGTCAGGACACCGCCAAGTCTCCGAAAAGCTCCCCATGACGGACTATCTTTCAGGGTGCGTTCGGGCCATTCGTCCAGGTCCACACCGAACACATACATTCGCTTGAACAAAATTCCCGATACTGCCCGCATGGCTTTGGCCTCCCAACGCACCGCCCTTCGGCTCGTCCCGACGACGACCGAGCAGGCACGGCCTGCTCAGTGGTTCTGCGGTCACTGCGGCGCGATCGCGGCCCAGACGCCCGCGCCGGTCGCGCGCGTGTGCGGGGACTGCAACCTGGGCCTGCTCGTGGAGGCGCGTGCCGAACTGGTCCCGCAGCGCGGCGAGCCGTTCCTGATCGTCGACGGCGGGCTCACCGTCTGCGCGCTGTCGGCGGAGGCGCAGGAGTTCCTCGCCGTCGACGAGCGCGACGCGATCTCGCGCCCGGTGACGGAGCTGCTGGCCCCGGCCGACGCCGAGGCCGCGACCGTCGCCGCGTTCGCCGACACGATCATGTGGGCGGCCGGCGGCGACGACGAGCCACGCCGGTTGACGGTCCGGCCCGCGAACGTCTTCGGCGTCCGGATGCCGATGCGCGTCGGTGTCTGCGGCCCGCCGCGCGCCGCGCTGCTCGTGCTCGAGTAGCACCCTCGAGCGGCTTCGCGCGCGAGCGGCTTCCCGCGCGCGCACGCGTGCAGTCGCCGCGCCCCGGTGCCATGCAGCGCCGTCGCGCTCAAGCCCGCGCCGGGCGCGCCGATCACCCGGGGTGCCGATGAGCATCGACGCCGCGCTTCAGCGCATCAGCCAGATCCAAGGGATGGTCGCGCCGCTCCACGCGGCGGCGTCGACCGTGCCCACCCAGCGCACGACGGGCGGGGCCACCGCGCCGACCGGCGCGCCGCTGGCGACCGCCGCGACCTACCCGACCGCGACGGCGTATGCGCCGACCGCCACGACCGGGGTCCAGCCGACGAGCTTCACCAACGTGCTCGCCGGCACGACCGGCGCGCTGTCGCCGAAGGCCTCGTCGCTGCTGACGGCCGGCCAGCGCACGTTCGCGACGCAGCTCGCGGCCGAGACCGGCCTCAACCCGCAGGTCGTCGCCGCCTGGATGCTCGCCGAGCAGTCCGGCGGCGCCGCACAGTCGCGCGAGTCGGCCGGCAACCACAACTGGCTCAACATCGGCTACACCGACTCGGCGACCTACGGCGCCTCGGCCTCCGTCTGGAGCGATCCCGCCGCCGCCGCGCACGCGACCGCGGGCTGGCTCAAGGGCGAGGACACGGTCGACGGCTACGGCAAGGCGAGCGCCGGCGTGCAGTCGATCCTCAACAGCGCCGGCCAGCCGCCGGAGCTGCAGGTCCAGGCGCTGCAACGCTCCGGCTGGGCGTCGAGCGGCTACCCG
Source organism: Conexibacter sp. CPCC 206217 (assembly GCF_030646165.1). Taxonomy (GTDB): domain Bacteria; phylum Actinomycetota; class Thermoleophilia; order Solirubrobacterales; family Solirubrobacteraceae; genus Conexibacter. Next base: position 295,623 of record NZ_JAUTDO010000004.1, read on the forward strand.
GACCTGCCGGCCGTGCTGCGCATGGTCGGCAGCTGAGCGGCGCGCGCCGCTCAGGCCGCTAGACGACCGCGGGCTCCCACAGTGCGTCGACCTCGCGCTGCGCGTCCCTGAGGCTCTCGGCCGCCAGCTCGCGCAGGTGCTCCATCGCCGGGTTGACGTCGGCGAGCGTCAGCTCGGCCGTGATGAAGCGCGGTTCCAGGCCGGTCAGCGCGACGCCGTGCGGCAGCCATGCGGAGCCGTGGTCCCAGCCCTCGCGCGGGGTGCCGGGCGCGTAGCCGCCACCGCGCGCGATCAGCACGATCACCTCGGTGTCGCCGAGCAGACCTTCGCTGCCCGTCGCGTCGGTGGACAGGCCCGGGAAGACGAGGTGGTCGACCCACGCCTTGACGGTCGAGGGCGCGCCGAAGTTGTAGATCGGCAGGCCGAGCAGGACGGTGTCGGCGGTCTTGACCTCGTCGATCAGCTCCTTCGACAGCGCGAACGCGGCCGCCTGGCCGGCGTTGTGCTGATCGGCCGGGACGAAGCGGGCGAGCCCGGCGTCGGGGTCGAGGTGCGGGAGCGGATTCGCCGCGAGGTCGCGGTAGACGACCTCGCCGCCGGGATGCGCGGCCTTCCAGCGCTCGGCCGCGCGAGCGGTCAGCGAACGACTGATCGAGCGGTCGCCCTGGATGCTGGAGTCGATCTGGAGCAGCTGCGGAGCTGGCATGTGATCCTCGCAAAATGGTTGATGCTGTACAAACGAATGCCAGTGTAGAACATGTTCGCCGCACCTCACGGATTTCTTGTGAGCCCGCCACCGGCGACGACCACCCGCTGGGGCACGAGCAAGAGTTGGCGCCTCGGCGTCGAACGATGAATCTGTGTCTCCAGCTCGCCTGAGATCGACGCTGGCGCTTGCTGCCGTCGCGCTGAGCAGCTGGGGCCTGCTCGCGGGCTGCGGCGGCAGCTCGTCGTCGTCCGACGAGAAGCAGGCCGCGGTCGTGCGCAACCCGCTCGGCAACGGCAGAGCGGTGACGTTCGCGTTCGGCGGAGACGTCCATTTCGAAGAGGGGCTGAAAGCGCGGCTGGCGGCCGATCCGAAGACGGCGCTCGACCCGCTGCCGAAGCTGCTGAAGGGCGCCGACGTCGCGATGGTCAACCTCGAGACCGCCGTCACGACCGACGGCAGCTGTCCACAGACGCAGGCGAAGCAGTTCACGTTCGCGACGGTCCCGAGCGCCTTCGCTGCGCTCAGAGCGGCGGGCGTGACGGTCACGACGATGGCGAACAACCACGGGCTCGACTGCGGGCGCGCGGGGCTGGAGCAGTCGCTCGCGGCGGACAGAAGAGCGGGGCTGCCGTTGATCGGCGTCGGCGCGGACCGCGCCGCGGCGTTCAGGCCGTTCACGACCGAGGTCAACGGCCAGAAGATCGCGATCGTCGCCGCGTCGCAGGTGCTCGACGACAACCTCAAGGGCGAGTGGATGGCGACCGCGACCGAGCCCGGCATGGCGACCGCGCGCGACCTCGGCGGCCTCGTCAAAGCAGTCCGCGACGCGCGCGCCACCGCCGACACCGTCGTCGTCTTCCTGCACTGGGGCACCGAGCTGGAGCAGTGCCCGAACGTCAGCCAGCCGCCGCTGGCGAGACTGCTGAGCGCCGCCGGCGCCGACCTCGTCGTCGGCTCCCACGCGCACGTCCCGCTCGGCGCGGGCTTCGACGGCCGCACCCTGGTCGCGTACGGTCTCGGCAACCTCGCCTTCTACGCGAAGGGCGCGCCGAGAACGTCGAGCGGCACCCTCGTCGTGACCGTCACCGGCCGCCGCGTCGACAGATACGTCTGGCGCCCCGCCGTGATCGAGGACGGCGCCCCGATCCCCCTCAGCGGCCCCGCCCGCACCGCCGCGATCCACGACTGGCGCGCCCTGCGCGACTGCACCGGCCTCGCCGCCAAGCCGAGTGGCGTCTACCTGACGACGCAGAAGTAAGGCCGGCGACGGTAGGACGACGGAATCCGCGTCGGCGTCGTACGCTTCGCGGCAGATGCTGAGACCCGGCAGGGATGCAGGTCGGCTGGTCGGTCGCGCGACGGAGCTGGAACGGATCCGGACGCTGCTCGACGCCGCCCGCGACGGACATGGCGGGGCGGTCGTGATCGAGGGTTCGCCGGGCGTCGGCAAGAGCGCGCTGCTGCGAGCGCTGCGCGTCGACGGCGAAGCGCGGCGCGACGGCGACGGGCGCGGAGTCGCGGCGGATCGAGGCAACGGGACCCGATCGTCGACGCTCGCGACGACCGGGGTCGAGACCGAGCTGGACCTGCCGTTCGCGGGGATCGCGGAGCTGTTGGCGCCGGTGCTGGAGCACGGCGACGGGCTGCCGGAGGCGCAGCGCGGGGCGCTGCGCAGCGCGCTCGCGCTCGACGCGCCGGCCGGGGCCGAGCGGGTGCTCGTGCTGCAGGCGATCGTGGCGCTGCTGCAGGCGGCCGCGGCCGCGCGCGGTCCGCTGCTGCTGCTGGTCGACGACGTGCAGTGGCTCGACGCCTCCTCGCAGGAGGCGATCGCGTTCGTCGCCCGGCGCGCGCCGCGGCTGCCGCTGGCGCTCGTGGCGGCCCGCTCGCTGCGGGGCGAGCCGTACGTGCCGTGGGCGGACGTCGAGCGCGTGCGGCTGACGGAGCTGACGCGCGAGCACGCGCTTGCGCTCGCACGCGCGAGCGGCCTCGCGCCGTCAGTCGCGGAGGCGCTCGTCGACGCCGTCGGCGGCAACCCGCTCGCGCTGATCGAGGCGCCCGCGGAGCTGAGCGCCGCCCAGCGCGACGGCGGCGCCGCTCTCCCCGACCCGTTCCCGACCGGCGAGCGCCTGCGCCGCGCGTACGCGACCCGCGTCGCCGCGCTGCCCGCCGCGACGCAGACCGCGCTGCTGCTCGCGGCGGCGAGCGGCAGTGGCGCGACCGGGCCGCTGGTGGCGGCGTTGGGGAATGGAGCCGACGCGATCGGTGACGCGCCGGGGGCCGGCAGCGCGGCGCGGGCGAGAGCCGGTACCGGCGCCGACGTCTTCATCCCCGCCGAGGACGCCGGACTCGTCCTCGTCGGGCCGACGAGCGTGCGGTTCGTGCATCCGCTCGTGCGCTCCGCCGTCTACCACGCGGCCAGTCCCGGTGAGCGGCGCGCCGCTCACCGCGCGTTGGCCGCCGCCGGGCCGGCGCCCGAGCGCGCGTGGCACCTCGCCGCCGCGGCGACCGCGCCCGACGAGCAGCTCGCGGCGGCGCTGGAGGCGCTCGGCCACGAGGCACGCGAGCGCGGCGCGACGGCGACCGCGATCGCCGTCTTCGAGCGCGCCGCCCTGCTGAGCCCGGAGCCTGCGCAGGCGACCGCGCGCACGCTCGCCGCCGCGGGCGCCGCGACGGTCGCCAGCCAGCCGGCGCGTGCGCGCGCGTTGATCGACGCGGTGCTGCCGTCGATCACCGACCCGCTCGTGCGCGCCGACGCGCAGTTCGTGCGCGGCGCCGCGATCCTGCAGGACGGCCGCCCGATGGCCGCCTATGCGCTGCTCGAAGACGAGGCCGATCGCGTCGCGGCGCTCGACCCGACGCGCGCGGCGCTGCTGCTGACGCAGGCGAGCGTCGCGCTGATGGCGTCCGGGCCCGTACCGCGGCTGGCGGAGCTGGCCGAGCAGGCGCAGCGGCTCGCGCCCGAATGGATCGCGTATGCGCCGGCGGTGCTGCGCGCCGAGGCGCTCGCGGGCCTCGGACAGCACACGCAGGCGCTGGCGCTGCTGGCCGAGCACGCGCAGGCGCTGCGCGACGCCGACCCGGTCGGCCCCGGCCACGAGCTGCTGTCGGTCGCGGCGCTCTGCATGATCTGGATGGAGCGCCACGCCGAGGCCGAACGGCTGCTGACGCGGCTGATCGCGAGCGCGCGCGCCAGGGGGGCGGTGAGCGCCCTCGCGCTGCCGCTCGCGGTGCTCGGGACGGTGCACATACGGCGCGCGGAGTTCGACGCCGCAGCGGAGTGCGCGGCCGAGGCGATCGAGCTGTCCGAGGACGGCCTGGAGGGATTCGTGCGCGCGCTGACGCTGACCTGCGGCGCATTCGTGCAGGCGCATCGCGGCGAGGCGCAGGCGTGCCGCGCGAACGCGACCCGCGTGCTCGACATCAGCGCGGAGCTGGGGATGGTCTCGACGCTCGCGACGGGCGAGCAAGCGCTCGGGATGCTCGCGCTCGGGATCGGCGAGAACGCCGAGGCGATCATCCACCTCGAGCGCTCGCGGGCGCACACGCAGCGCTTCGGCACGCTCGACCCCTCGTTCCTCTACACCTCCGGCGACCTCGTCGACGCCTACGTGCGCGCCGGCCGCGACGACGACGCGCGTGCGATCGCGGACGAGCTGGAGGCCGGCGCGCAGCTGACGGGCGGCGCGTGGGCGCAGGCCGCGGCGGCCCGCAGCCGCGGCCTGCTCGACTCCGACGACCGCATCGACACCCACCTCGCGACCGCGCTGGCCGCCCACGCGCGCGTCTCGACCCCGTTCGAGCAGGCGCGCACGCAGCTCTGCTTCGGCGAGCGGCTGCGGCGCGCGCGGCGGCGCGTCGACGCGCGCGAGCAGCTGCGCGCCGCCCACGCGGCCTTCACCGCGATGGGAGCGACCGGCTGGGCCGAGCGCGCCGCGAGCGAGCTGACGGCGGCGGGCGAGAGCGCGGTCCCGTCACGTCCCGCCGCGACCGCCGCAACCGGCGCGACGCTGACCGCCCGCGAGCGTGCCGTCTGCGAGCTGGTCGCGGGCGGAGCGACGAACCGCGAGGCGGCGACCGCGCTGTTCCTCTCCCCCCGCACGGTCGAGCACCATCTGCGCCAGGCGTATCGCAAGCTCGACGTCCGCTCGCGCACGGAGCTGGCGCTGCGCTGGCGCGAGCTGGGCTGAGCGGCGAGCGGCCGCCGCCGTCGCCTGAGCCGGCGGCTCCGACGGTCTCGGCGGACTGACCCGGCAGACCGCCGGCAGACCGCATCCGCCATCCTGTCCTCGGATGAGAGGACGCAGGACAGTCGCGGCGTTGATCGCGACCGCCGCCGCGCTGCTGCTGTTCGCCTGCGGTGGCGGCAGCAACACGCACGCGACGACGCCGCCCGCCGGCCCGAGCTACACGAACCCCGTGATCGGCGGCCAGCAGCCGGACCCGACGATCCTGCGCGACGGCGACACCTTCTACCTCGCGACGACGAGCCGCGCGTGGGCTCCCGTGTTCCCGCTGCAGCGCTCGCGCGACCTCGTCAACTGGGAGCCCGTCGGCAGCGTGCTGCCGCGCCCGCCTGCATGGTCCGGGGCCCCGTTCTGGGCGCCCGAGCTGACGCGCTGGGACGATCGCGAGACGCGCGTCTACTACACCGCGCGCCTGCGCGAAGACCGCACCCAGCCGTGCATCGGCGTCGCCCGCGCCCCGTCGCCCGCCGGTCCCTACCGCGACCTCGGCCGACCGCTGACCTGCCCGCCCGACGGCGCGATCGACGCGTTCGTGACGCGTGACGAACATGACGATCCCTACCTCGTCTACCGCCGCTTCCACGGCGCGGGCGGGATCTGGGCGCAGCGGCTCAGCGCCGACGGGCTGCGCACGGAGGGCCGCGAGCGGCTGCTGCTGGCGGTCGGAGCGGACGACGAAGGCGTCGTCGAAGGACCGACCGTCACACGGCACGACGGCGCCTTCGTGCTGCTGTACGCCGCCGGCGACTGCTGCAGCCCGCCGTGCGACTACCGCGAGGCGGCGGCGCGCGCGCCCGCGCTGCTCGGTCCGTACGAGCGCGCTCCGCAGCTCGTGCTGCGCGGCAGCGCCCAGCTGCGCTGCCCCGGCCACGGCACGCTCGTCGACGACGGTCGCGGCGGCGAGTGGTTCGTGCACCACGGCGTGCTCGCCGACGACCCCGCCAACGCGCGCCGCAACACGCTGCTCGAACCGGTCACGTGGGGCGACGACGGCTGGCCGCGGATCGGCGACGGCGGCCGTTCGGCGCTGCGCGGTCCCGCCCCGCTCGGCGTCGCGCAGCGTCCGCCCCCGCCGCTGGCGCCCGACCTGCGCGCGCCGCGGCTCGATCCCTCCTGGGAGTGGCCGTGGGACCAGCCGCCGCGCGTCCGTCAGCGCGCTGGCCGGATCGAGCTGAGCGGCGCGCCGCACGGGGCGCTGCTGGCGCGGCAGGTCGCGCCGCTCGACGTGCGCGCGCAGGTGCGCGCCCGTCCGCACGGCTGCGTCGCCGGGATCGCGGGCGTGACCGGCGACCAGGACGCCGGGTCGGCGTACGGGATCGAGCTTGCGCGGACGGACGACGGACGCACGCGCGTGCGCGCCTGGCAGGGCAGAGCCGCGGGCGGCGCCGGACGCACGCTCGCGACGACGACCCTGGAGCAGCCGCCGGCGGCGCTCGCACTCGACGTCCGCGGCGCGCGCACGCTGCGCTTCTCGGTGCGCTCGGCCGGCGGCGGCTGGCGCACGCTCCCCGCGCGCGCGACGACGCTGGGGAACCGTCGCATCCTGCGGATCGGGCTGACGTGCCGCGGGCCGCTCACGAGCGACGCGTCGTTCGACGCACTGCAGATCAGGCGCACCGGCCGCTGACGCGCGCCACCCCGGGGCCGGCCTCGCGTCGCGCTACGCCAGTCAGGACCTTCTCGCACCCGCGTCCGCGTCCGCCTCCAGCACCAGCTCGCGCCGCGCGGCCTCCGGCGACAGGAACGCGAGCAGCCGCTCGGCCTCCTGCTCCAGCTCCGACGGGAGCGCGCCCGGGCCGTCGCCGATCAGCGACCGCAGCGTCAGCGTCGCGACGCCGTCGCGCTCGTCGTGGCGCCAGATGCCCGCGACTTGGCCGTCGACGAGGAAGCTCGGCTGGATCTCGCCGTTTCTCGCTCCCATCACGACGTCTCTGAAGCCGGGCGGCAGGATCCGCGTCCGGTCGCGGTGCGAGATCAGCGCCGCGTCCCACTTCGGCAGGAAGCGGACCGGCGTCTGCACGTCCTCGCGCGGCAACGGGGCGCGCGGCAGATCGAGCAGCTCCCGCCCGCGCGCGTCGGTCACGCGCCGCAACGGCTCCAGCGCCGCGAGCGCAGGATCGAGCTGGTGGAAGCGCAGCCACGTGAACGCCGCCACGTCCTCGCGCGTCGCCGGGCCGAACGCGGCCAGGTAGTCGCGCACGAGCGCGGCCGTGCCGGCGGCGGACTCGGCGGCATCGCCCTCCCGCAGCACCAGCGAGAACTTGCCGTGCCGGCGCCACAGGCCCGACGGCGGGACGTGGACGAGCGGGAGCGTCAGGCGGGCGTAGTCGAGCAGGTCGTGGTCCTGCCGGATGCGGTCGCCGGTCAGCTCGCGCGTGCGGACGCGGATCGCGTCGGTCGTGCGCGGCTCGCGCAGGAACTCGGCCAGCGCGGCGACGATCCGCGGGCGCTCGTCCTCCAGCTCCGGCTCGCGTCCGGACAGCATCCGGCCCGCCTGCACGCCCCACGCCGCGGCGTAGGCGGGATGGGCCGCGGCGTGCACGAGGTGCAGCGTCCCGCGCATCAGCGTCGACTTGACGACCGTCCCGCGCGTCAGCGCGCGCTCCAGCTCCGCGATCTCGAAGCCGTCGAGGCGTGCGTGCAGCGCGAGGTAGGGCGACGGCGAGTACTGCGCCTGCAGCGCGACGAGCCGGCGCACGGCCTGCGCGGCGGGCAGCCGCCGCCGCTCCAGCAGCAGCTGCCGTGCGAGCAGCGACAGCGTCAGCTCGCGCTCGGTCAGGGCGCGCGGGCGCGTCATCGCCGGCGGATCCGATCGCGGGACATGCCACGCATCTTCCACCCTGTTGAGGTCAGTACTCGTCCTCAATACGTGGAAAGCTCGGTCGATGCGCGAGACCTCGGCCCGCCTGTTGAGACTGCTGTCGCTGCTGCAGATGCGGCGCGAGTGGTCTGGCGCGGACCTCGCCGACCGGCTCGAGGTGACGCCGCGCACGATCCGCCGCGACGTCGACAAGCTGCGCGACCTCGGCTATCCCGTCGACGCGACGCGCGGCGTCGCCGGCGGCTACCGCCTCGGCGCCGGCGCCGAACTGCCGCCGCTGCTGCTCGACGACGAGGAGGCGGTCGCCGTCGCGATCGGCCTGCGCACCGCCACCAGCGGCGCGGTCGAGGGGATCGAGGAGAGCAGCGTGCGCGCGCTCGCGAAACTGGAGCAGGTGCTGCCGAGACACCTGCGGCGACGAGTCGGCGCGCTGCAGAGCCACACCGTCGCGCTGCCGGTCTACGCGAACGCGGTCGACCACGAGCTGCTCAGCACGATCGCCGCCGCCGCGCGCGACTGCGAGCGGCTGCGCTTCAGCTACTGCCGGCATGACGGCAGCAGCGCGCGCCGGCTCGTCGAGCCGTGCCGGCTGGTGCACGCCGGGCGCCGCTGGTACCTGGTCGCCTGGGACGTCGAGCGCGACGACTGGCGCACCTTCCGCGTCGACCGGATCGAGGGGCCGCCGACGCTGGACCGCCGCTTCGAGCGACGCGACCCGCCGGCCGAGGACGTCGCAGCGTACGTCGAGCAGAACGTCGTGCGGGCGCGCGGACGCGTCGAGGCGCGCGTGCTGCTGCACACGCCGCTCGAGCAGGCGGCCAGACAGGTGCCGCAGTTGATGGCGTCGCTGAGCGCGGTCGACGAGCGCACCTGCATGCTGTCGACGGGGTCGGAGTGGTACGGCGGGCTGACGGTCCACATCGCCTCGATGGGCTGCGACTTCGAGGTCCTCGATCCGCCCGAGTTCGCCGCTGAGGTCGAGCGCCTGGCGGGCGCGTTCACCCGGGCGGCGGGAGCGGCAGGACGTCCGAAACGTTCAAGACACGGCGCGCGCGGAAGGGAAGAATCGCAGCCATGACCGACCTCGCCACAGCAGAGACCTTCCTCACCACGCACGCACGCCTGCTCGAACGCGCGCGGTTGGACCTCGCGCTCGGCCGCGCCGGCGCGGCCGAGCGCGTGCTGTCCGCGCTCGCCGCCTACCGCAACCGTGACGGCGGCTTCGGCTGGGGCCTCGAGCCCGACCAGCGCGCTCCGAGCAGCCAGCCGGCCGGCGCGTACCAGGGCTTCACCGTGCTGGCCGAGGTGGTGGGAGCGCTGGCTCGCGGCGGTGCTGGGGCGGGCGACGCGAGCGGCGCCGCCGGTACGGGCGGGGCGGGCAGCGGGTGGGACGCGGCTCGCGCCAGCGACCTCGCCGTCGGGCTGTGCGACTGGGCCGGGTCCGTTGCGCTCGACGGCGGAGCGCTGCCGTTCTCGCTCGCGGACGCCGCCTCGCCAGGGACCGCGCCGTGGTGGGCCGGCGCGGATCCGACGGCGCCGTCGCTGCACATCACCGCCGGCATCTGCGCGCACGCACAGCACGTCCGCGCGCACGACGCCGCGCTCGCGGCGCATCCGTGGCTGGCCGCCGCGACCGACTGGTGCCTGCAGCAGGTCGCGGCGCAGGCGCGACCGGACAGCGCCTACGAGCTGGCGTTCGTGCTCGGCCTGCTCGATGCGATCGTGGACGTGCGGCCGGAAGCGACCCCTCAACTGCAGCGGATGGCCGCGTTCGTGCCGCCGTCGGGCGAACTGCCCGTGCACGGCGGCAGCGACGACGAGAAGCTGCGTCCGCTGCAGATCGCCCCACTCCCCGACCGCCCGCTGCGCACGCATTTCCCCGCCGACGCGATCGCGCGCCACCTCGCCGAACTGGAAGAGGAGCAGCGACCCGACGGCGGCTGGACGGTCGACTTCCCCTCATCGTCCCCGGCCGGCGAGATGGAGTGGCGCGGGATCGCGACGGTCGAGGCGATCGGGCTGCTGCGCGCCAACCGCGTATGCCGGTAAGGTCGCGTGCAGTGATCCGGTCCGACCTGACCTCGTTCGCGCGCCCGAAGCGGCACCCCGCCCGCGCGGAGTCGCTCGGCGCGTCCGCGGTCGGCGCGGGAACTGCCGGGGCATTCGGCGTCGGCGCCATGAGTGCCGGGGCGCTCGCGGTCGGCGCAGCGGCGATCGGCGCGCTGGCGATCGGGCGCTTGGCGATCAAGCGCGCGGCGGTCGAGCGGCTGGAGATCGAGGAGCTGGTCGTGCGGCGCCTCCAGGTCGACACGCGCAGCGGGATCTCACGCGAGTCGGTCGCAGAGTGGATCGACGCGTACGAGCGCGCCTGGCGCACCCCCGGCACCGACGCGCTGCTGACGCTGTTCACGCCGAAGGCGACCTACAGCCCGGGTCCGTTCGAGCCGACGCTGCAAGGTCTCGCGGCGATCGCCGAGTTCTGGGACGCGCAGCGCGACGACGACGAGTCGTTCACGCTCGAGAGCGAGCCGATCGCACTCGACGGGATCACCGCCGTCGTGCGGACCCAGGTCGGCTACCCCCGGCCTGTGCCGCGCGAGTACCGCAACCTGTGGGTGATCGAGTTCGCCCCCGACGGTCGCGTCCAGTCGTTCGCGGAGTGGCCGTTCTCGCCCGAGCGCGACGTGGCCGCGCCGCGCCCGGACGCGGACTAGGCGGCGCGGGACCCGCCCTACAGCAGCTCCGGCAGCGGCCGGTCGTCGCCGACCGGGGCCCAGCCGTCGGGGCCCGCGGTGTAGGCGCGGTGCGGCCCCTCTACGACGAGACGCTCGATCGCACGCGCCAGCCGCTCGACGTCGTCGCTGCTGGTGCCGACGCCGAAGCTCGCGCGCAGGGCGCCTGGGTGGGCGGGATCGAGTCCGAGGACGCCGAGCAGCTGGTGGGCGCAGAAGCGGCCGTCGCGGATGCCGACGCCGTGCTCGGCCGAGAGGTAGGCGCCGACGTGCCCGGGCGCGTAGCCGTCGACGACGAACGCGACCGTGCCGATCGCGCCCTCGCTGTCGGACCAGATGCGCGCGACGCGGACCGCGTCGAGCCGCTCCAAGCGCGCCAGCAGCAGCTCGCGCAGCGATGACTCGTGCGCCTCCAGTGCACCCGGGGCGAGCGTGTCGAGCGTCTCGCACGCCTGCGCGAGCGCGACCGCGCCGAGCAGGTTCGGCGTCCCCGCCTCGTGCCGCGCCGGGCCGTCGTGCCAGTCGGTCCCCTCCCACGTCACTTCGCGCACCGCGCCGCCGCCGGCGAGGTACGGCTCGGCCACGTCGAGCCAGTCGGCGCGGCCGACCAGCGCACCGGCGCCGTACGGCGCGTAGAGCTTGTGACCCGACAGCGCGAGGTAGTCGGCGCCGAGCGCGGCGACGTCGACGCGGCGGTGCGGCGCGAGCTGCGCGGCGTCGACCACGACGCGCGCGCCGGCCGCGTGCGCGAGCGCGACGATCCGCTCCAACGGCACCAGTTCGCCGGTCACGTTCGAGGCGCCGGTGATCGCCAGCAGCGCGGCCGGGCCGGCGGCGAGCGCCGCGCGCAGCCGCCGCAGCGTCTCGTCGAGCGTCGGCGCGACCGCCACCGCGCGGTGCCCGCGGCGCCGCCACGGCAGCAGGTTCGCGTGGTGCTCGCTGTCGAGGAAGACGACGTCGCCGGCATCCGCGGGGATCGCGCTCGCGAGCAGGTTGAGCGCGTCGGTCGTGTTGCGCGTGAAGACGACGAGGTCGTCGGGCCGCGCGCCGACGAAGCGGGCGACGGACGCGCGCGACTGCTCGTAGAGCGCGGTCGAGACGCGCGCCGGCAGGCCGGATCCACGATGGACCGAGCCGTAGTACGGCAGCACGCGCGTGACGCGCTCGGCGACCGTCGCGAGCGCGGGCGACGTGGCGCCGTAGTCGAGGTTGGCGTAGCGCGCCTCGCCGCCGCCGACGAGCGGGACGCGCAGGTCCTGGCCGACGACGTGCAGGAGCGAACCAGCAGTCGCGCGGTCGGCGACGGACGAGTACGGAAACGGGGCGATCGACATCGGGACCTCTCGGGGTTCGGGACCCGACAGATCAGGTCCACGTCTTGCCGCAGATCCGTCCTCACGACGGCCTGCGCGGCCTGGTCCTCACCCGGGGCACCCCTACATGGAGAAGGGTTGCCGGCCAGCAAGCCGGGGCTTGACGCTGGCACTCGTGACCGCAAGGGAAATTAGCAGCCGATCCAGACTTGTCAACCACTTCGGTCGAGATTCGCCCCGTCTGGACGAACTGCCGAGCAGTTCGAGGTATGCGGAGCGGCCTATCCTGGACGTGTGCCCTCGCAGTCCCCGCCCGAAGCGCCGATCGCCGACCTGCGCGCGCGTCTCGACGACCTCACGATCCGCGACGAGCACCGCATCCGGCGGCGCTTCGATCGCCTGCGCACGGTCCACGGCGACGAGGCGCGCGGTGAGGCGCTGACGAAGATCGCGCAGGAGATCGAGCAGTCGGAGGCGCGCGTGGCGAGACGGCGCGCGACCGTGCCGCGGGTCTCCTACCCGCCGCAGCTGCCGGTCAGCGCGCGCAAGGACGAGCTGCTGGCGGCGATCCGCGACAACCAGGTCGTCGTCGTCGCGGGCGAGACCGGCTCCGGCAAGACGACGCAGCTGCCGAAGATCTGTCTCGAGCTGGGCCGCGGCGTGCGCGGCGCGATCGCCCACACGCAGCCGCGCCGGCTCGCCGCGCGCACGGTCGCGGAGCGGATCGCCGAGGAGCTGAACGTGCCGCTCGGCGACGCGGTCGGCTACGCCGTGCGCTTCAACGACCGCACCAGCGAGGACACGCTCGTGCGCCTCGTGACCGACGGCCTGCTGCTGGCGCAGATCCAGCGCGACCCGCTGCTGCGCCGCTACGACACGATCATCGTCGACGAGGCGCACGAGCGCAGCCTCAACATCGACTTCCTGCTCGGCTGCATCAAGCGGATCCTGCCGCAGCGCCCGGAGCTGAAGCTGATCATCACCTCCGCGACGATCGACCCGCAGCGCTTCTCCAGACACTTCGGCGACGCCCCGATCGTGGAGGTCTCCGGGCGCACGTATCCGGTCGAGGTGCGCTACCGCCCGCTGACGCTCGACCCGCCGCCGGGCGCGAGAGGCGACAGGGACGACAGGGACGAGAGAGCTTCCGCGCCCGACGACCGCGACCAGATCGACGCGATCGGCGACGCGGTCCAGGAGCTGCGACGCGAGAGCAAGGGCGACGTGCTCGTCTTCCTCTCCGGCGAGCGCGAGATCCGCGACACGGCGGACGCGCTGCAGGGCCGCTTCGGCGACAGACTCGACGTGCTGCCGCTCTACGCGCGGCTGGCGACCGCCGAGCAGCAGCGCGTCTTCAGACCTCACTCCAAGCAGCGCGTCGTGCTCGCCACCAACGTCGCCGAGACATCGCTGACGGTGCCGGGGATCAGATACGTCGTCGACCCCGGCAGCGCCCGCATCTCCCGCTACAGCTCGCGGCTGAAGGTCCAGCGGCTGCCGATCGAGGCCGTCTCGCAGGCGTCGGCGGACCAGCGCAAGGGTCGCTGCGGACGCCAGTCCGACGGCATCTGCATCCGCCTCTACAGCGAGCAGGAGTACGAGGCCCGCGCCCGCTTCACCGACCCCGAGATCCTGCGCACGAACCTCGCGAGCGTGATCCTGCAGATGGCGGCGCTCGGGCTCGGCGCGATCGAGCAGTTCCCGTTCCTCGACCCGCCGGACAGACGCCAGGTGCGCGACGGCGTGCTGCTGCTGCAGGAGCTGGGCGCGTTGGCGCCGCCGCGGCGCCGCGAAGGCGACGGCCGCAGCCGCGAGCTGGGCGCGTTGGCGCCGCCGCGGCGCCGCGAAGGCGACGGCCGCAGCCGCGAGCTGGGCGCGTTGGCGCCGCCGCGGCGCCGCGAAGGCGACGGCCGCAGCCGCGAGCTGGGCGCGTTGGCGCCGCCGCGGCGCCGCGAAGGCGACGGCCGCAGCCGCGAGCTGGGCGCGTTGGAGGAGGGCGAGCTGACGCCGCTGGGCCGCAAGCTCGCGCAGCTGCCGGTCGACCCGCGACTGGGGCGGATGGTGCTGGAGGGCGACAGGCTGGGCTGCGCGAGCGAGGCGATCGTGATCGCGGCGGCGCTGTCGATCCAGGACCCGCGCGAGCGCCCGAGCGAGCTGCAGGCGCAGGCCGACCAGCAGCACGCCCGCTTCAGAGACGACCACTCCGACTTCACGGCCTTCCTGAACGTCTGGAGATACATCCGCGAGCAGCAGCGCGAGTTGTCCAACTCGCAGTTCCGCAAGCGGCTCAAGCGAGAGTTCCTGCACTACCTGCGGGTGCGCGAGTGGCAGGACCTCTCCAGTCAGCTGCGCGAGGCTGCCAGAGGCGTCGGCGTCGTGCTCAATCAGCAGCCGGCGGAGCCAGTGGAGATCCACAGAGCGCTGCTGAGCGGCCTGCTGTCGCACGTCGGCGTGAAGGAGGGCAGCGCCAGAAGACGCGGCGAGTACCTCGGCGCGCGCGGCGCCAGATTCATGATCTTTCCCGGCTCCGGCCAAGCGCGCAGACAGCCGAACTGGGTGATGGCGGCGGAGCTGGTCGAGACATCGCGGCTGTGGGGACGGGTCGTCGCGCGGATAGAGCCGGAGTGGGTCGAGGGGCTCGCGGAGCACCTCGTCAGACGCACGCACTCCGAGCCGCGCTGGGAGAAGAGACGCTCGGAGGTCGTCGCGACCGAACGCGTCACGCTCTACGGCCTGCCGATCGTCGCCGGTCGTACGGTCTCCTACTCGTCGATCGATCCGGTGCTCGCACGCGAGCTGTTCATCCGCCGCGCGCTCGTGGAGGAGGACTGGCACACGCGCCACCACTTCTTCCACGACAACCGCCAGCTGATCGACGAGCTCGCCGACCTCGAGCACAGAGCCCGCCGCCGCGACATCCTCGCCGGCGACGACGTCCTGTTCGCCTTCTACGACAACCGCGTCCCGGCCGACGTCGTCTCCGGCGCGCACTTCGACAGATGGTGGAGACGCACGCGCCAGCGCGAGCCGAGACTGCTGACGTTCACCAGGGAGCTGCTGATCGACAGCGCCGCCGCGGCCGGCGCGCTGGACGAGCGGGCGCGGCCGGAGTCGTGGCGCCAGGGAACGCTGGAGCTGCCGCTGACGTACTACTTCGAGCCGGGCGCCGAGCACGACGGCGTGACCGCGCACGTGCCGCTCGCCGCGCTCGCCGGGCTGCGCGAGCAGGGCTTCGAGTGGCTCGTGCCGGCGTTCCGGCTGGAGCTGATCACGACGCTGATCCGCTCGCTGCCGAAGGAGCTGCGGCGGCCGCTCGTGCCGGTGCCCGACGTCGCCGCCGCGGTGCTCGCGTCGCTGACGCCGGAGCAGGTCGCCAGAGCGCCGCTGCTCGAAACGATCGCGGCCGCGATCGGGCGGCTGCGCGGCGTGCGCGTCGCGGCGACCGACTTCGACCGCTCGCGCCTGCCGGCATGGCTGAGAATGCGCTTCCGGATCGAGGACGAGCGCGGCGCGCTGATCGCCGAGGGCGACGACCTCGAGGCGCTGCGCGCCCGCGTGCGCCCGCGGCTGCAGGCGCAGCTGACGAGAAGCGCCGGCTCGTCGCTGGAGAGACGAGGCCTCAGAGCGTGGACGCTCGGGACGCTGCCGAAAAGCATCGAGCTGCCGGGCAGCGGCGGGATGGCGAAGGCGTATCCGGCGCTGGTCGACGAGGGCGCGAGCGTCGGCGTGAGGGTCTTCGACTCGCCCGGCGAGCAGTGGGTCGCGATGCGCGCAGGCACGCGGCGGCTGCTGCTGCTGTCGGTCCCGGAGGCGACGTTGAAGCACGTCCAGCAGCGGCTCGGCGCGCCCGTCGCGCTCGCGCTGGCGGCGGCGCCGGGCGGTGCGAGCGCGGTGCTCGACGACGCCCTCACCGGGGCGGTCGACGTCCTGACCGCGGAGGCCGGCGGCCCGGCGTGGGACGCCGCGTCGTTCCAGCGCCTGCGCGATCACGTCGCAGGCAATCTCAGCGATCGCACGCTCGCGCTGATCACGCAGGTGTCGCGGATCCTCGAGCTGCAGCGCCAGGTGATGGACCGCATCGTCGCGCTGTCGGCGCCGCAGTTCGAGGCGGTCCGGCTCGACGTCGCGCGCCAGCTCGGCCGGCTCGTCTACCCCGGCTTCGTGACCACCACCGGCGTCGCGCGTCTGGACGACGTCGAGCGCTACCTGAAGGGCGCGCTCTACCGCCTCGAACGGGTGCCCGACCATCGCGCCGCCGACGCCGACCGCATGAAGGCCGTCCACGAGCTGGAGGAGGCGGTCCGCCAGCGGCGCGAGTCATGGCCCCCCGGCCGCCCGATGCCGGCCGCCCTGTTCGAGGTCGGCTGGCTGATCGAGGAGCTGCGCATCAGCCACTTCGCGCAGGGCCTGGGCGTCAGAGGCCAGGTCTCGTCCAAGCGGATCCGCAGACTGCTGGCGGAGGCGTGGGCGGCGGCATAGCGTCGGCGAGGCGCACGCGCTCACGCGCGACGATTCGCTCGCGCGGCGCGGTTCGCCTCCTCCCGCTCAGCTCCACAGCCCGCTGAGCGGGATCGCCCGGATGCGGTCGCTCAGCGACAACGTCGTACCGATCTCGCAGATCTGTGGAGTCGGTGCTCGCAGATCTGTACCTTTGCGGGATTTTCGCCGGTCGCTGCGCGGGGTCGGGTAAAACGGTTGCAACGAGATCTCTCGACCACCACGACGAGGAGGCAGCGACATGCTGTTCGGCAAGGAGCACGTTGAGCGCTACGAGGCGACTGACGGTGAAGAGGGGCACGACTGGCAGAACACGACGACGCTGATCCTCACGACGAGAGGGCGCAAGTCTGGCGAGCTGCGCAGAACGCCGCTGATCTACCAGCCCGATGGCGACAACCTGCTGATCTGCGCGTCCAGAGGCGGTGCACCGGAGCCGCCGGCGTGGTACCTCAACCTGCTCGACGAGCCCGAGGTCGGGCTGCAGGTGAGAGGCGACAGATTCACCGCCCACGCCCGCGTCGCGACCCCGGAGGAGAAGCCGGCGATGTGGCGCAAGATGGCCGCCACCTGGCCGGACTACGACGAGTATCAGAAGAGAACCGATCGCGAGATTCCGATCGTCGTGCTCGAGCGGGCCTGAACGCGCGAGGGGCGCGGCCATGTCGGCCGCGCCCCTCTGCGTGCACTGCGGTGCTCGCGCGCCGTGGCGCTGAGCTGAACTGCTGCGCTGCTACTTCACCTTCAGGAACTTGACGGGCAGCGTCTTCAGGTTGCCCGAGCGGTCGAAGGTGGAGACGGCGACGCGGTACGTGCCCTTCGGCAGCTTCGCGGTCGCGACGCTGACGCTCCAGCTTCCCTTGCCCTTCGCCGAGATCGCGATCCCGCCGTCGATCGGGAGCGCCTTGCTGAGCGTGCCCTTGGCATTCAGGAAGCGGGCCTTTCTCTTGCCGCTCAGTCTGTAGACCGAGACGAGCGTGCGCTGCACGCCGCCGGCGGCGATGCCCTTGCCCGTCGGGCAGCCGCTGTCAGACGCGACGCCGGTCACGACCAGCTTCGACTTCGTCGTCGCCAGACGCGCGACCTTCACGCTCGGCTTCGAGGTGTCGAGGCAGACCTTCGCGGTCGCGGCCGTCGGCGCGACGGCCGGCGGGTTGACGATCGGACCGGGCGGCGGCGACGGCGGGCCGTCGGGGCCGGGGTAGACCGGGTCGACGTCGGCGACGCCCGCACCCGGGGCGGCGCCCGGAGCAGCCGCCTGCGGCGTCTCCTGGAACATCAGGTCGGCGAGCTGGATCGAGCCCAGCGCCGGCTGGCCGAAGCCGAGCTGGACCGAGACGATTCTCGTCAGGTCGACGCCCGTGAACGTGTTCAGCGGGATGCGGATGCCGTTCAGCACGATGTGTCTGTACTGGTTGCCGATCGACGGCTCCAGCGACGTCGTCCATCTCGCCGCGCGCGTCGTCGCTCTCGCGCCGCTCGCGTCGGTCAGCGTGACGCCGAAGTCCTGCGTCACGAGGTTCGGCGTGTAGCCGTCGCCCGCCGGGTTGCGCGGGTCGTTGCGGTTCATCGCGGCGCGCATGTCCAGCACGCCGTATCTCGACACGTCGACCGGCGCACCGGCACGCGCGAGGTACGCCGTCAGCGACGCCGGCTGATCCCACGCGATCGTGAACTGGTTGCCCTTGGAGCGGTTGTTGGCGCCGTCGGGGCAGAGCGGGTAGGCCGTCGGGAACGTCGGGCCCTGACGGTAGGCGATGTCGTTCGGGTTGCAGACCTGGAAGGTCGTCAGCCCCTGCGTCGTGATCGGGCCACCGGAGGCGGTCGTCGTCGTCAGCGTCGCGTCGAACGGGGTCGGCAGGCCGACGGCCGGGTCGGGCTGCGGATCCGGGATCGGCGTCGGCTTCAGCACGTCGAAGCGCGTGACGGCGGGCGCGACGTAGGAGGTCTTGACCTCCTCGGCGAGACCCTTGCCGCTCTCCAGCGGAGCAGCCGACTCGGGCAGCGTGACCTGACCGGTCATGATCGGGTCGAACGCCTTCTCACCGCCGACGTAGCGACGCATGAACGAGTTCATCAGGCCGGCGCCGACACGGCGCTGGTCGCCCGGCGTCAGGCGTGCCGTCGTGGCGGTACCGCGCGAGCAGGCCGGGTCCGTCGCCGAGGAGAAGTCGTCACCGGTCCAGACCGTGTTGAAGAAGTTGTGGTCCGTGCCCTGCACGTACCACTGCACCTTCGCGAACGTGTCCGGGCTGCCGGTCGGGTACTTCGAGTTCTCGAAGAAGCGCGCGCCCTGCAGCGTCGAGACGTCGCCGTCGCAGGCCGGCAGCAGCACCGCGTAGTTGGTCCCGTACGGCATCTTGTACGCCGTGTAGTTGACCGGTGCCAGCGCGAGCACGCCCGCGAGCGTGATTCTCTGGAAGCCGCTTCTGACTCTGTAGTTGCGCGTGTAGCCGATGAAGTCGGTGACGGCGTCACCACCGCGCGAGTGGCCCATGATGCCGATGCCGTCGGCGAAGTTCAGTCTGCCGGTGAGCTTGGTGCCGACGGTGTGGTCGGGCTCGCCGGGGACGTAGGGGCCGGCGCCGTTGTTCCAGCGGAACAGCAGCTCGAGGTTGGCCTGGATGATCTGCGAACGCGCGTTGGCGCCGCCGTCTCTCCAGTTGTTGTCGAAGTTCGAGGTGTTGGCCTCGAGGCTCATCACGGTGTAGCCGTGGCTGGCGAGGTTCTTCGCCATGTAGTCGTAACCCGCGTAGGAGCGGATGTCCGTCTGCGTCGGCGTGCCGTCCTCGTCGGCGACGTCGTCGCAGATCAGTCTGTCCGGCGACGGCGAGCCGATGCAGACACCATGACGGCCGTGCACGAAGACGACGATCTTCGCGAAGTCGACGTCGTCGGCGTACGTGATCGAGCCGCGCAGCGGGACCTGCGTCGTGCTGACGCCGTCAGCCAGCGTCATCAGCATGTTGCCGGCTTCGTAGTCGATCTTCTTGACCGGGTGCGGACCCATCGCAAGCGGGTCTGGCACGTCGGCGGCAGATGCGGCCGAAGCCGTCATCGTGAGCGCCACGAGCGCGCCGGTCGCAGCGGCGAACAACCGCGACCGTCTGAGGGAGATCCTTCTCAAGGGGGGTGCCTTTCTCGGAACGGGGAAGACTTTCTTAACCCTCAGTAAGCGGATGTGCAAAACCTCCATTCCAAGTTTGGACCGGCGGTCGGTGCCGTCACGCGCGGGTTCTGGCAGACGGTCCATAGCGGCCGGCGGCGCTACGTGATTGACCACTCCGAAGCGATGTGCAAAGAAGAGGGGCGCGGCCTGCAGGCCGCGCCCCTCTTTCAACCGACGTGTCGTGTCACCGTGACACGAATCGCGCTGGGTGCTACTTCACCTTGAGCGTGCGCACCCCGAGCGTCTTGAGGTTGCCGGAGCGGTCGAACGTCGAGACGCTGACGCGGTAGGAGCCCTTCGGCAGCTTCGCCGTCGGGACGCTGACCGACCAGCTGTCCTTGCCTCTCGCGGCGATCGCGATGCCGCCGGCCAGCGGAACCGCCTTGCTGAGCTTGCCCTTCGCCGTGACGAAGCGGCCCTTTCTCTTGCCGGCGAGTCTGAAGACCTCGACGAGCGTCTTCTGCACGCCGCCCGCGGCGACGCCTCTGCCGTCGGCGCAACCGGCGTCGGTCGCGACGCCGGAGACGGTCAGCTTCGACTTCTGCACGGCCAGGCGCGACACCGTCACGCTCGGCTTGAGCGTGTCGAGGCAGGCCGCCTTGGCCGTCGGGGTCGTCGTCGTGGCGCTCGTCGGCGCCGTCGCCGGCGGGTCGACGATCGGTCCGGGCGGGATCGACGGCGGCCCGTCGGGACCGGGGTAGATCGGCTCGACGTCGGTCACGCCGGCGCCCGGAGGGGCGGTCGGAGCGGCCGACTGCGGCGTCTCCTGGAACATCAGGTCCGACAGCTGGATCGAGCCCAGCGCCGGCGAGCTGAAGCCGAGCTGAACCGAGACGATTCTCGTCAGGTCGACGCCCGCGAAGCCCCACAGCGGGATGCGGATGCCGTTGAGGACGATGTGTCTGTACGTCGTGCCGATCGACGGCTCCAGCGACGTCGTCCATCTCGCGGCACGCGTCGTGGCTCTTCTGCCGGACGCGTCGATCAGCGTCACGTCGAAGTCCTGCGTGGCGGAGTTCGGCGTGTAGCTGTCGCCCGCCGGGTTGCGCGGGTCGTTGCGGTTCATCGCGGCGCGCATGTCCAGCACGCCGTATCTCGACACGTCGACCGGCGCACCGGCACGGCCGAGGTACGCCGTCAGCGACGCCGGCTGATCCCACGCGATCGTGTACTGCGTGTTGATCGAGCGGTTGTTGCCTCTGTCGGGGCAGAGCGGGTAGAGCGAGACGCTCGCGGTGCAGACCTGGAAGGTCGTCAGCCCGTTCGTCGTGATCGGGCCGCCGGAGGCGGTCGTCGTCGTCAGCAGCGGGTCGACCGGGGTCATCGGGTCCGGCTGCGGATCGATGATCGACGGCGGCTTCAGCACGTCGAAGCGGGCCGCGGCCGGCGCGATGTAGGAGGTCTTGACCTCCTCCGCGAGGCCCTTGCCGCTCTCCAGCGGAGCAGCCGACTCGGGCAGCGTCACAGCCCCGGTCATGATCGGGTCGAACGCCTTCTCACCGCCGACGTAGCGGCGCATGAACGAGTTCATCAGCGCCGCGCCGACGCGACGCTGGTCGCCCGGCGTCAGGCGGGCGCTCGTGTCCGTGCCGCGGGTGCAGGCCGGGTCGCCGGCGCGCGAGAAGTCGTCGCCGGTCCAGACCGTGTTGAAGAAGTTGTGGTCGGTGCCCTGCGTGTACCACTGGATCTTCGCGAACGTGTCCGGCGCGTCGGTCGGGTAGCGCGAGTTCTGGTAGAAGCGCGCGCCGTTGAGGCTGGAGACGTCACCGTCGCAGGCCGGCAGCAGCACGGCGTAGTTGGTGCCGTACGGCATCTTGTAGGCGCTGGAGCTGATCGGCGCCAGCGCGAGCACGCCGTCGAGCACGATTCTCTGGAAGCCGCTTCTGACTCTCAGGTTACGCGTGTAGCCGATGAAGTCGGTGACGGCGTCACCACCGCGCGAGTGACCCATCATGCCGATGCCGTCGGCGAAGTCGAGTCTGCCGGTCAGCTTCGTGCCGACGGTGTGGTCGGGTTCGCCGGGGACGTACGGTCCGGCGCCGTTGTTCCAGCGGAACAGCAATTCGAGGTTGGCCTGGATGATCTGCGAACGCGCGTTGGCGCCGGCATCTCTGAAGGCGTTGTCGAAGTTGGTCGTGTTCGCCTCGACGCTCATGACCGTGTAGCCGTGGCTGGCGAGGTTCTTCGCCATGTAGTCGTAACCCGCGTAGGAGCGGATGTCCGTCTGCGTCGGGGTGCCGTCTTCGTCGTAGACGTCGTCGCACACTCTTCTGTCGGGTGACGGCGAGCCGATGCAGACGCCGTGGCGGCCGTGCACGAAGACGACGATGCGCGCGAAGTCGACGTCGTCGGCATACGTGATCGAGCCTCGCAGCGGGACTCTGGTGGTGCTGACGCCGTCGGCCAGCGTCATCAGCAGCGAGCCGGCTTCGTAGTCGATCTTCTTGACCGGGTGCGGACCCGACGCCAGCGGGTCCGGGACGTCGGCGGCGGTGGCCGCCGAGGCCGTCATCGTGAGCGCGACGACGGCGCCGGTCGCGGCGGCGAACAGCCGCGACCGTCTGAACGAGATCCTGCGCAAAGGAGAGCCTTTCTCGGACGAGGGATCGCTTTCTTAACCCCCACTAAGCCGATGTGCCAAGACATTGATCCAAGTTCGGACCGGCTGTCGGTGCTGGCACGTCTGCGTTGTTGCACACGGTCCATTGCGGCGCGTCGGCCTACGTGATTGCCCGTCCGCGCATGGGTACCTTGAGTGAGACCCCCTCTCGAGACGAGCCGCCCGTGACCGACCTCAGCATCCTCAACTCCCAGCAGCGCGACGCCGCCCTGCAGCGGATGGCGGACGAGACGTTCGAGGTCGTCGTGATCGGCGGCGGCGTCGTCGGCACCGGCGCGGCGCTCGACGCGGCCTCGCGCGGGCTGTCGGTCGCGCTCGTGGAGGCGCGTGACTTCGCCGCCGGCACGTCGAGCCGCTCCAGCAAGCTGATCCACGGCGGCCTGCGCTATCTCGAGCAGCTCGACTTCAGACTCGTGCGCGAGGCGCTGCGAGAGCGCAGACTGCTGCTCAACACGCTCGCGCCGCACCTCGTCAAACCGGTCCCGTTCCTCTACCCGCTGGAGCACCACGTGTGGGAGCGCGGCTACGTCGGCGCCGGCATGCTGCTCTACGACGAGCTGGCCGGCCACGACGGCGTGCCGAGACACCGGCACCTGACCAAGCGCCAGGCGCTGCGGATCGCGCCGGGGTTGAAGCCGGATTCGCTGATAGGCGGGATCCAGTACTACGACGGCAGAGTCGACGACGCGCGCCACACGCTGACGGTCGCGCGCACCGCCGCCCACTACGGCGCCGCGGTCGCCAACAACGCGGCCGTCGTCAGCTTCCTGCGCGAGGGCGAGCGCGTGACGGGCGTGCGCGTGCGCGACGTCGTCAGCGGCAGAGAGATCGACGTGCGCGCGCAGCAGGTCGTCAACTCGACCGGCGTCTGGACCGACGACCTGCAACACCTCGTCGGCGAGCGCGGCAAGTTCAGAGTGCGCGCCTCCAAGGGCGTCCACCTCGTCGTCCCGAGAGATCGCATCCAGCTCGACACCGGGCTGATCCTCAGAACCGAGAAGAGCGTGCTGTTCGTGATCCCGTGGGGCCGCCACTGGATCGTCGGCACGACCGACACCGACTGGGAGCTGAGCAAGGCACACCCCGCCGCCAGCAGGACCGACATCGACTACGTGCTGGAGCACGCCAACAGAGCGCTCGCGCAGCCGCTCACGCACGCCGACGTCGAGGGCGTCTACGCGGGCCTGCGGCCGCTGCTGTCGGGCGAGTCGGAGTCGACCTCGCAGCTGAGCCGCGAGCACAGCGTCGCGGTGCCGGTGCCCGGCCTCGTCGCGGTCGCGGGCGGCAAGTACACGACCTACCGCGTGATGGGCAAGGACGCGATCGACGCCGCCGCGCGCGGGATCGACCGCTCCGTGCCGCCGTCGGCGACGCACCACACGGAGCTGCTGGGCGCCGAGGGCTACTGGGCGCTGTGGAACGGCCGCCACCGGATCGCGGCCGAGAGCGGCCTGCACATCGCGCGCGTCGAGCACCTGCTGAACCGCTACGGCTCCCGCATCGACGAGCTGCTGGCGCTGATCGCCGAGCGCCCCGAGCTGGCCGAGCCGCTGCCGGGCGCCGACGACTACCTGCAGGTCGAGGCCGTCCACGCCGCCTCGCACGAGGGCGCGCGCCATCTCGACGACGTGCTCGCGCGCCGCACGCGGATCTCGATCGAGACGTTCCACCGCGGTGTCGAGACCGCGCCGACCGCGGCGGCGCTGATGGGCAGGGTGCTCGGCTGGAGCAGAGCCGAGATCAGAACAGAGGTCGACACCTACACGGCCCGCGTCGAGGCCGAGCGACGCTCTCAGGAGCAGCCCGACGACAAGGCCGCCGACGAGGTCCGCACCGCGGCGCCGGACCTGCTGGCCGGCGTGACGGAGAGCTGAGCGGGGCACAGGCGCGCGTCGCGGGCGCGCCGCTCGGCACCACGGCTCTCAGCGCCGCGGCGGCGCCTTCCAGTCCGCCATCGCGACGTCGAGCTGCGCCTCGTCGAGCGCGGCGACGGGGAGCTGGCTGTGGCCGTCGCGGCGGGCGCGCAGGCCGTCGAGCACGATCGCGAGGTAGCGCCGCCACAGCTCGGGCTCGATCTCGCGCGAGAAGTCGAGCACGGTGCCGAGCATCAGCTGCAGCAGCGGCGTGTCGCGGCCCTCGACGTCGTCGCGCAGCCTGCCGGCGGCGCGGGCGCGGTCGACCAACTCGACCACGATCGGCGCCATCGTGTCGCGCGCGTGGGCGACGCGGTGCTGGCCGTGCGCGGTGTCGAACAACAGCTCCTTCAGGCCGCGATCCTCCGCCTGGGCGATCAGCGTCTGCTCCATGAACCAGACGAGGCCGTCCCAGGCGTCGTCGTACGCGAGGCCCTGACGCGCGAGCTCCGCCATCGCCTCGATGCGGTCCTCGAAGAGCGCGTCGATCAGCTCCTCCTTGTTGGCGAAGCGGCGGTAGACCGTGCCGACGCCGACGCCGGCGTGGTGCGCGACGTCGTCCATCGTGACGCCGAGGCCGCGCGCGGCGAAGACCTCGCGCGCGGCGTCGAGGATGCGGCGCAGGTTGCGCTCGGCGTCGCGCCGCAACGGCTTGGCATCGCTCATCCGTCCATCGTAGCGAAATCGGAGGATACTTCTCCACTTTGCTGCTACGCTGCGCGTCACCAAAGTTGAGTAACCACCTCCGCTTCTCACCGGATTGTCGTGGGGAGCCGTGAAAGGCACGATGTCCGCTCCCCCCGTCTCCACCAACCCGCATCACGAACGCCGCTGGCTGATCCTCGCGATCATCGGCATCGCGCAGCTGATGGTCGTGCTCGACGCGACGATCGTGAACATCGCGCTGCCGTCGGCCCAGGACGCGCTCGGCTTCACCGACGCCAACCGCCAGTGGGTCGTGACCGCTTATGCCCTGTCGTTCGGCTCGCTGCTGCTGCTCGGCGGGCGCATCGGCGACCTGATCGGGCGCAAGCGCGTCTTCGTCGTCGGCCTGATCGGCTTCGCCGTCGCCTCCGCGATCGGCGGCGCGGCGCAGAGCTTCGGCATGCTCGTCTTCGCACGTGCGCTGCAGGGCGCGTTCGGCGCGCTGCTGGCACCCGCCGCGCTGTCGCTGCTGACGACGACCTTCACCGACCCGAACGAGCGCGGCAGAGCGTTCGGCGTCTTCGGCGCGATCGCCGGCTCCGGCGCGGCGATCGGCCTGCTGCTCGGCGGCCTGCTGACCGAGTACCTGTCGTGGCGCTGGTGCCTCTACGTCAACCTGCTGTTCGCGATTCCGACCGCGTTCGCCGGGCTCGCGCTGCTGCACGACGTCGCCGATCCGAGCAAGCCGCGGCTCGACATCCCGGGCACGCTCGCCTCGGGCCTCGGCCTCTTCTCGCTCGTGTTCGGCTTCGCGAAGGCCGAGAGCGACGGCTGGGGCGCGCCGATCACGATCGGCTTCCTCGTCGCCGCCGTCGTGCTGCTGGGCCTGTTCGTCGCGCTGCAGTCGCGCGTCGAGCACCCGCTGCTGCCGCTGCGCGTCGTCAAGGACCGCGACCGCGGCGGCGCCTACATCGCGATGGGGATCACCGGCGCCGGCATGTTCGGCGTCTTCCTCTTCCTGACGTACTACCTGCAGCAGACGCTCGGCTTCTCGCCGGTCGAGACCGGCCTCGCGTTCCTGCCGCTGAGCTTCGCGATCATGTTGTCGGCGACGAGCGCGACGGCGAAGCTGATGCCGCGTTTCGGCCACAAGCCGCTGATCGTCCCGGGCATGGCGATGGCCGCCGTGGCGATGGTGCTGCTGACGCAGATCGGCGCCGACTCCAGCTACGCCGCGCACGTGCTGCCGGCGCTGCTGATCATGGGCCTCGGCCTCGGCCTCGTCTTCGCGCCGGCGATGAGCGTCGCGACGATCGGCGTCGACCGCCACGACGCGGGCATCGCCTCGGCGCTCGTCAACACCGCTCAGCAGGTCGGCGGCTCGGTCGGCACCGCGCTGCTGTCGACGCTGTTCGCCAGCGCCGTCAGCGGCTTCGTCGCCGACAACGGCGCGGGCTCAGCGGCCGACGCCGCCGTGCACGGTTACACGACCGCGTTCTGGTGGTCCGCCGCGATCTTCGCCGCGGGCGCGCTGATCTCACTGCTGCTGCTGAAGCCGGGCGTCGTGCAGGTGGACCCGGAGGCCGAGCCGGTGATGGCCCACTAGGCAGCGGGCGCGCCGCCCGGGGTCGTCCCGGTCGACGGGGCGGTGTCGTGCGGCAGCTCGCCGGGCGAGGCGCCGCCGCTGGGCGCACCGATGTTGGAGGCCTGCGGCGGGCCGAGCGGGTAGGCGTCGGAGTCGGCGTGCCAGATGCCGAGGACCGTCGCCGTGCCGCTGGCGGGGTCGCCCGCGGGCGCGATCGGCGCGGCGACGAGCGCCGAGACGAGTGTCAGCGCGACGCTCTTCGCACGGGCAGACCGTGCGATTGTGCGGTGCATTCGGTCCCTTCAGACGAGCGACGAGGCGAGCGGGCGGCGGGAGCGTAGCTGCCGCTCCGCGCTCCCGCACGCCTCGCACGCGACCTTGCAGCTACGCCTCCTCCGCCAGCCGCTTGATCGCGGCCAGGCGGCGGTCCCATGCGGCGGCCAGCTCGTCCATCTGGCGGGCGGTCGCCTCGAGCCGCTGCGGGCGCACGCGGTAGCGCACCTCGCGGCCGGCGCGGCGCCGCTCGACGAGCCCGGCTCTGTCGAGCACGACGAGGTGCTTGATCACCGCCGGGCGACTGACGGGCAGCTGCCCGGCGAGCGTCGTCGCCGTGCCCTCGCCCTGTTCGGCGAGCGTGCCGAGCAGGCGCCAGCGGGTCGGGTCGGCGAGCGCGGCGAAGACCTCCGGTGCCGGGTCGGCGACCGCTGCGCTCATCGGCTGACCACCGCCTGTTGCGCGTAGGCGATCAGGTCGTCCAGCTCCAGCTGCCAGCCGCGCACGTTGCCGTCGCGGTTCTCGGCGCGCTGCTCGTCGGCCATGTCGAGCGACGCGAAGCCGGTCTCGACGACGCGCAGCCGCGTCGCCTCGCCCTCGCGGACGAGCGTGAACTCGACGAGCGTCGAGTTGCCCGGCACCGGCTCGGCCTCGTCCCGCGGTCCGAACGGTGCCCAGCGGTAGGCGAAGCGGTGCGGCGGCTCGACGGTCTCGACGCGCCCGCGCGTCGTGCCGTGCTTGGTCCAGCTGAAGCGCATCGCCCCACCTGGTCGCAGGTCGATCTCGGCGCCCGCGTCGCCGAACCAGGTGCCGACGTGCTCGGCCTCGGTCAGCAGCTCCCACACGCGCTCGACGGGTGCCTGGATCAGGACGTCGCGTTCGATCTGGTCGGCCACCATGGCATACCTCCAACGGATTGATTGCGTAACTCGCAGGTTACACATCCGACACCGGAGACGCAACCCCGCGGTTACTCCTCGTCAGGGAACTGCGGGGGAAGCACAGGGGAGCTCCCTCATGTGGCGTGGGCAAATCGATCCGTACGGTGGAGTGCATGCACCGCCATCCGCTGCTTCTCGCCTGCCTCTGCGCCGTCCTGCTGCTCCCCTCGGCCGCGTCCGCCTCGACCACGCTCGGCACCAGCCCGGAGGTCGCGCTGCCGACGACGCCGCTCGCCGGCTGCGCCCCCGCGCTCGCCTGCACCGTCGCCCAGGAGCGCCTCGCCAACCTCGACCTGAACGTGCCGGACACGGGCGTCGTCGTGCGGTGGCGGGTGCACGGCAGCGCCGGACAGGTGCGGCTGCGGCGCGTCGGCGGCGGTGCGACCGCGCCTGCGGCGCTGCCGGCGAGCGCCGGCGCGGTCGAGCAGACGGCGCAGTTGCCGGTGCGGTCGGGCGACCTGCTCGCGCTCGACCTGCTCGACGGCGCGCAGGTCTCGCGCGAGCCCTCGCCGTTCATCAGCGGCGCGGACATGACCAGCACCTGGACGCCGCCGCTCGCCGACGGCGAGACGCGCGCGCCGTCGGCGAGCTTCGAGGGCTATTGGCTGTTCGAGGCGGAGATCGAACCCGACGCGGACGGCGACGGCCGCGGCGACGAGACCCAGGACCCCGACCACGGCATGCCGCCCGGGCAACCGAGCAACCCGGTCCCGCCCACCCCGCCGGCGCCTCCGACGGCTCCATCGCCGCCGACGCCCGATCTGTACGCCGGCCTGCCGGCCGCCGGCCCAGCGCTGAAGCTCGCCGCCACGGCCGCCGCGACGAGACAGGGCGTCGTCACGGTCTCGCTCGCGAACCCGTACGCGTTCAAGCTGACCGGCAGAGCGACGCTGAGACAGGGGCGCAGCAACGCTGCCACGACGAAGGTGACGCTGGCGGCCGCCAGCACCCGCTTGCTGAGACTGCGGCTGGCGAAGGCGGCGGCACGCACGCTCGCGCGCAGACGGACGCTGAAGCTGATCCTCGCCGTCACGCTCAGAGCACCGGTCGGCAAGGCGCGCACGACGACGCGAGCGGTCGTCGTCAAGCTCGGCGCCGTGGCGAGAAGAGCGCCGCCGAGAAGCGGCGGCGGCACCGGCGGCGGCAGCAGAGGCGACGCCCCCAGCGGCGGTGGAGCCGGCTTCGACGGCACCTACCGCGCGCCCGACGGGCAGACGATGGTCGTCGCGAACGGGTTCGTGACGACCTTCAACGGCGACCTGACGCTCTACTGCACCAAGAGCGGGCGGCAGACGAGAACGTCCTACGCGATGATCGCCGACGACCCCGACCCGAAGGTCGCCGCCGACGGCAGCTTCACGTGGGAGGCGACGAGAGGCTACGGCTTCGAGAAGCTCAGATTCGACGGCCGCATCCAGGGCGACGCCGTGACCGGCAGACTGATGGTCGAGGATCGTTCCCCGCTGCTCGGAGGCGACCGGATCGAGTTCGACTACTGCTTCGCGGGCAAGCAGTTCCGCCTCACGCGCTGAGCCGAGTGGACGAAAACAGTACACCGTGCGGTTTGTGCTCAAGGCCGCTCCACCCATGGCCGATAGTGCGCTCAAGCGTCCGGTCGGGGCGCATCTGCGAGCAAGGGGAGGGACCGAACGCTGATGAAGCGATTCGCGGGAGTGCTGTTGACCGTCGTGCTGGGGCTGTTGCTGATCGGGGCGCCCGCACAGGCCGCACCGGCGGCGAAGAAGAAGGCGACGACGTGCGTGGCGAAGAAGGCGAAGAAGGCGAGCAGGGCCGCGGCCACGAAGGCGGCGGCCAGACGCGCGAAGTGCGTCGCCGCCAAGAAGAAGGCAAGAGCGAAGCTCAAGCAGGGCAAGACCGGCAGAACCGGCGCGCGCGGCCCTGCCGGGCCGAAGGGCGACGGCGGCGCGGCGGGCCCCGCGGGGCAGAACGGCGCACCGGGTCCGACGGGCGCCGCCGGGCAGACCGGCGACACCGGCGCCCCGGGTGCTCCAGGTTCGCGGGGTCCCGAAGGCCCTGAAGGCCCACAGGGTCCCGAGGGCCCGGCCGCACCCCAGGCGAGCATCGTCAGATACGCGATCGCGCCGGGCATCGTCACGACCAGACTCACGAGCGGCTACGAGCAGCTCGCGGGCGGACCGGAGGTGACCGTCGTCGTCCCGCAGTCGGGCACGATCCAGGTGACCGCCTCCGCCGAAGCCGTCGACGAGCCCGACGTCGGCGACGGCGCGGTCTCGCTCTACGAGGACGGCGTCCAGATGCCGGGCCAGGCGAGCGGTCAGGCCGGCGACGGCGTCGGCCTCTGCTACGGCCCTGACGGGGTTCTCTTCGACATGCCGGGCGGCTTCGCGCTGGCCGGTCCGTTCGGGACGCCGGGAGCGATGGGCTTCAGCGGCTACTGCTCGACCGTCGGCGCACCCGGTCCGGTCACGTTCCAGACGACCGGCGGCAGACACACGTACGAGCTGCGCTACGCCTTCGACTGCGCCTGCAGCGGCGGCGATCACGCGGCGTTCGAGAACCGTCGTCTGTGGGTCAACCCGGTCCCATGACGGAGCGCTCGCGCGGCGGCCGGGCCGGTCGCCGCACGAGCGGGTTCGTCGCGGCGCCCCGACGGGCGCTGCGCTACATCCGGAAGACGCCGTAGCCGACGGGCTGCAGCGGTGCGTTGCCGCACGCGGCGAGCGCGGCGGCGAGCACGTCACGGGTGCGACGGGGGTCGATCACGCCGTCGTCCCACAGGCGGGCGGTGGCGTAGATCGGATTGCCCTGGCGCTCGTACTGCTCACGCAACTGGGCGCCGACCTCGGGCTGACCGACCTCGGTCATCACCGCGCCGGCCTGCTCACCGCCCATCACGCTGATGCGCGCGTTGGGCCACATCCACAGGAAGCGCGGTGAGTAGGCGCGTCCGCACATGCCGTAGTTGCCGGCGCCGTAGGAGCCGCCGACGATCACCGTCAGCTTCGGCACGCGCGCGCACGAGACCGCGGTGACGAGCTTGGCGCCGTCCTTCGCGATCCCGCCCGCCTCGTAGTCGCGTCCGACCATGAAGCCGGCGACGTTCTGCACGAACAGCAGCGGGATCCCGCGGCGGTCGCACAATTCGACGAAGTGCGCACCCTTCAGCGACGACTCGCTGAAGAGCACTCCGTTGTTGGCGACGATCCCGATCGGGTGGCCGTCGACGTGCGCGAAGGCGCACACCAGCGTCGTCCCGTACAGCGCCTTGAACTCCTGCAGCTCGCCGCCGTCGACGATCCGCGCGAGCAGCTCGCGCACGTCGTAGGGCGTGCGCGTGTCGAGCGGAACGAGGTCGAAGAGACCGTCGGGGTCGTCGACGTGCGCGGGCGGGCGGGCGGCGATCCGCTCCCACGGCGGATTCCGTTCCCACCCACTCGCGGGCAGCGTGCGGACGATGTCGCGGATCCGCTGCAGCGCGTCGGCGTCGTCCTCGGCGAGGTGGTCGACGACGCCGGAGGTGCGCGCGTGCACGTCGCCGCCGCCCAGCTCCTCAGCCGTCACCTCTTCGCCGGTCGCCGCCTTCACGAGCGGCGGGCCGCCGAGGAAGATCGTCCCCTGCTCGCGCACGATCACGGTCTCGTCGCTCATCGCCGGGACGTAGGCGCCGCCGGCCGTGCACGAGCCCATCACGGCGCTGATCTGCGCGATCCCGCGCTTGGACATGTTCGCCTGGTTGAAGAAGATGCGGCCGAAGTGCTCGCGGTCGGGGAAGACCTCGTCCTGCATCGGCAGGAAGGCGCCGCCCGAGTCGACGAGGTAGATGCAGGGCAGTGCGTTCTCCGCCGCGACCTCCTGCGCACGCAGGTGCTTCTTGACCGTCAGCGGGAAATAGGTGCCGCCCTTCACGGTCGCGTCGTTGGCGACGATCATGCAGTGACGGCCGTGGACGACGCCGACGCCCGCGACGACGCCCGCGCTCGGCGCCGCGCCGTCGTACAGCTCCTCGGCGGCGAGCGGCGCCAGCTCCAGGAACGGCGCGCCGGGATCGCAGAGCCGCTCGATCCGCTCACGCGCGGGCAGCTTGCCGCGCGCGACGTGGCGCTCCATCGCCTTCGGCCCGCCCCCGCCGCGGACACGCTCCAGGCGCGCCTCGAGATCGGCGATCAAGGCGAGGTGACCATCGCGGTAGCTCATCCGGCATGCACCTCCAGCAGCACCTGTCTGAGCGTCACCTTGTCACCCGGCTTGACCGTCAGCCCGTCGACGGTGCCGGCATGCGGCGCGCTGACCGACAGCTCCATCTTCATCGACTCCAGCACGACGAGGACCTCGCCCTGCTGCACCGCGTCGCCGTCCGCGACGTTCACGAGCAGGACCGTTCCCGGCATCGGCGCGGCGAGCGAGTCGCCCGTGGCGCTGAGGTCGCCGCCGCCGGCACGCGCCGCAGCGATCTCCAGCTGATGACCGTCGCGACCGATCCAGGCGCGCCCGTCGGCGATGTCGCGTGCGAGCACGTAGCGGCGTGCGACACCGTCGAGCTCGACCGCGACGGCGGAGGCGTCGAGCCGGCGCGCGGCGCCTCGCCAGCTGCTCGCCGCGGCGGCGGCGGGCGCGGGCGCGCCGCGCGGGACGACCTCTCGTGTCGTCACCTTCTCGCCTCGCACGGTCAGCTCCGTCGGTGCGCCGTCGGCCACCGTGACGAGCCGTCGCCATGTGCCGGTCGCACCGTCCGATCGCCACGAGAACGGGATCGACGTGCGCGCGGCATGGGCCTCGCGGTCGCTCAGCTCAAGCGCGAGGGCGGCGGCGGGGAGCAGGTCGGCGGGTGCCTCGCCCGTCAGCTCGTCTCCGCCCAGGACGCGTTCCAGCAAGCCTGTGTCGAGCGCGCCGAGGCGAACGTCGTCGCGCGTCAGCAGGGCGCGCGTGAAGGGGGCGTTCGTCGTGATGCCCAGCAGCTCGGTCTGCGCCAGCGCACGCTCCAGCCGTGCCAACGCGGTCGCGCGGTCGGGGCCGTGCGCGATCACCTTCGCCAGCATCGGGTCGTAATGCGTCTGCACCGCCAGCCCCTGCGCCAGCGCGGCGTCGACGCGCACGCCGTCGCCGGCCGGTGCGCGCCAATGGCGCACGACGCCGGTCGAGGGCAGGAAGCCGGCGGCGGGGTCCTCCGCGTAGAGGCGCGCCTCGACGGCGTGGCCGCGCGGCACCAGCTCGGACTGCCGCAGCGCCAGCTGCTCGCCCGCGGCGACGCGCAGTTGCTGCTCGACGAGGTCGACGCCGTAGACGAGCTCCGTGACCGGGTGCTCGACCTGCAGCCGCGTGTTCATCTCGAGGAAGAAGAAGTCGTCGGTCAGCACGCCGTTGGTCGCGCCCGGGACGATCAGCTCGACGGTGCCGGCGCCGACGTACCCGCAGGCACGCGCGAGCTGCACGGCGGCCGCGCCCATCTCCGCGCGCCAGTCGGGGTCGACGACCGGCGAGGGCGCCTCCTCGACGACCTTCTGGTGGCGCCGCTGCAGCGAGCACTCGCGCTCGCCGAGGTGCACGACCGCGCCGTGACGGTCCGCCATCAGCTGGACCTCGATGTGGCGCGGGCGCTCGAGGTAGCGCTCGACCAGCACGCGATCGTCGCCGAACGCCGCGCGCGCCTCGCGCCGCGCCGCGTCGAGCGCGCCCGCCAGCGCGCCGGCCTCGTGCACGACGCGCATCCCCTTGCCGCCACCGCCCGCGACCGCCTTCACGACGACCGGGAGGCCGTGCTCGGCGACGAACGCCTCGATCTGCTCCAGCGTCAGGTCGACGCCCTCGACCCCCGGCACGACGGGAACGCCCGCCTCGCGCGCGAGCTGCTTGGCGCGCGCCTTGTCGCCCATCAGCTCGATCGCCTGCGGCGGCGGGCCGATCCATGTCAGGCCGGCGCCCTGGACCGCCGCAGCGAACGCGGCGCTCTCGGCGAGGAAGCCGTAGCCGGGGTGGACCGAGCGCGCCCCGCTGATGCGCGCGGCGTCGAGCAGCGCGTCGATCGAGAGGTACGACGAGCGCGCATCGGCGGGACCGATCCGCACGGCCGCATCGGCCGACTGGACGTGCGGGGCGCCCGCGTCGGCATCGCTGTGGACCGCGACCGACGACAGCCCCAGCGCTCTCACCGTGCGGCAGATGCGCACCGCGATCTCGCCGCGGTTGGCGACGAGCACCGGGCCGAGCGCGCTCAGCTCAGCCATCGCCGCTAGGCCCCGAGCGCGCGGGCGATGACCATCTGCTGGACCTCGTCGGTACCCTCGCCGATCGTGAGGATCTTCGCGTCGCGGTAGAAGCGGCAGACCGGGTACTCCTCGATGTAGCCGTAGCCGCCGTGGATCTGCACGGCCTCCTCGCTCGCGCGCACGGCAAGGCGGCCGGTCTTCAGCTTCGCCTGCGCGGCGGTCAGCGAGAAGTCGCGGCCCTGGTCCTTCAGGAAGGCGGCGTTGTAGGTCAGCAGGCGACCGGCGGCGATCTCGGTCGCGACGTCGGCGAGCTTCGCCTGGATCGCCTGGAACTTCGAGATCGGCTGGCCGAACGCCTTGCGCTCCTTCGCGTACCTGAGCGCCTCGTCGAGCGCGCCCTGGGCCAGCCCGACGCCCATCGCGGCGACGCCGATGCGGCCGATGTCGAGCACGCGCAGGAACTGCTTGAAGCCGGCGCCGCGCGGGCCGACCATGTGGTCGCCGGGGACGCGGCAGTCGGTGAAGGTGAGCGGCCGCGTGTCCGACGCGTTCCAGCCCATCTTGCGGTAGGGCGCGCCCTGCTCGTAGCCGGGCGTGCCGTTCGGGACGAGGATGTTGGAGATCTCCTTGCGCCCGTTCGCGTCGACGTCGGTGACGGCGGTGATGACGACGCAGCCGGAGATGTCGGTGCCGGCGTTGGTGATGAACTGCTTGCTGCCGTTGATGACCCAGTCGCCGTCGTCGAGCATCGCGCGCGTCTGCACGTTGCCGGCGTCGGAGCCGGCCTCGGGCTCGGTCAGCCCGAACGCGCCGAGCTTCTCGCCGGCGGTCAACTGCGGCAGCCAGTCGCGCTTCTGCTCGTCGTTGCCGAACAGGTAGATCGGCTGGGTGCCGAGCGACGTGTGCGCGCACAGCGTGATCGCGACCGACGAGTCGACCCGCGCCAGCTCCTCGACGACGATCGCGTAGGCGAGCGTGTCCGCCCCCGCGCCGCCGACCGCCTCGGGAAAGGGGATCCCCATCAGGTTCAGCTCGCCGAGCCGCTTGACCAGCTCATACGGGAACGCCTTCGTGCGGTCGAGTTCCTCCGCCACGGGCGCGATCTCCTGCTCGGCGAACTCGCGCACCGTGCTGCGCAGCAGTCGGTGATCGTCTGAGAGGTCGAAGTCCATGCCGGCCACCATACCGAATGAGTGCTCGGATTTCGAGCGGTGGTTCGGTACTGATCTCTCGTCGCAGCTCGCACCGAGCCGGCATTCGGTTTTTCATCCGCGGCGCGGTAAGGTGACCGGCTCCGATGCCCCCGCCACCCCCGACACGACCTGCCCTGCGCAGACGCTACGACGCCAAGCGCGAGGGGGTCGTGGAGGCGGCGGCGGGGCTGTTCGCGGAGCGCGGGTACCACGCGACGACGATGCAGGACCTGACCGATGCGACCGGGCTGACGGCGGGCGGGCTGTACCACTACATCGGCAGCAAGGAGCAGCTGCTGATCGCGATCTGCGACGCGCTGATGGAGCCGCTGCTGGAGAAGATCGCGGCACTGGAGATCGCGACGCTTGCGCCGGAGCCCGCGCTGCGCGCGCTCGTCGGCGCGTGGGTCGAGCACGTCGCGACGCACCGGCTGCACATGATCGTCTTCCTGCAGGAGCGGCACGTGATCGAGCGCGAGCCGCAGTGGAGACACGTCGCCGGCAGCCGCAAGCGGTTCGAGCGCCTGCTGGAGCAGACGCTCGCGCGCGTCGAGCACGACGGCGGCGTCCACTTCGCCGATCGCCGCCTGACGACGTTCGCACTGCTCGGCATGGTCAACCACCTGCCGCAGTGGTACCGCCCCCGCGGCCGCCTCTCCGTCGAGCAGATCGCGACCGGCTTCTGCGACATGGTGCTCGGGGACGGAGCCGCCGCCGGCTGAGCGACCTGAGTGCGCGCGGCTCGCTTGCCTCCGAGGTGAGCGACGCGCGGCGAGCGCGACGCTGGTCCCCGCCGACGCGGCGACCGCGGCGGCGGTGCGGCGCTACGCCGCCTGACGAGTGCGCGCGACGACGAGCAGGTACTCCAGTTCGTAGCGGGCGCCCTCGCCTCTGCCGGCGGCGAGGTTGGTGCGGCGCGCGAAGTCGATCAGCGCCTCGTCGAGCGCGGTGAGCGCCTGTGGATCGTCGGCGAGCGCGCGGCAGACGGCGATCACCGGCCCGAAGTTCTCTCTGTAGAAGAGCACGAGATCGGCCGGCGTCGCGAAGTGGTCGAGCACGACCATGCGGCGCTGCACGCGCAGGTCGGCGATCCCGTCGCCCAGCAACTCGCGCAGGTGCGGCTCGTGGCCCCACAGCGCAGGCGACTGGAAGTCCGGCGGCGGCGCCGGCATGAACGCCGCGAGTCTCGCGAAGAACTGCCCGCTCCAGCCCTCGGGCGTCCAGTTGAGCAGCCCGATCGTGCCGCCGGGCCGGCAGACGCGCAGCAGCTCAGCCGCGGTCGCGCGGTGGTCGGGCGCGAAGATCGCGCCGAACGCGGAGGTGACGACGTCGAACGCGTCGGCGCCGAACGGCAGCGCCTGTGCGTCCGCCTCGACCCACTCGACGCCGAGTCCCTCCCCCGCCGCCAGTGCACGCCCGGCCGCCAACAGCTCAGGGGTGATGTCCGACGCGACCACCTCCGCGCCGGCGCGTGCCGCCGGCAGGGCGACGTTTCCAGCCCCCGCGGCGACGTCGAGCAGGCGCTGTCCAGAGTGCACGCCGCACGCCTCGACGAGGATGGCTCCCGTACCCGCGATCGTCTCGCGCGCGACCTTCGGGAAGTCGCCCAGCGCCCACACGCCGCTCGGTCCGCTCATCGACTCAGCATCCCACCTCGCGCGAGCGCCGTCGCGACACTTGCAACGTGCCTTGCAACGTGCAGGAAACCACCTGGTAGGTTCCGACGCCGTTACATAGAGCCGAATCGCGGACCCACTGTGGACCGCGAGCGGGGGACCCAATGGTCTGACATGGACCGGGGGCGAATCGTCGCGCCAGCGACGTAGCGTGGCCACTCAGTGGCCCTGCGAGCCCGTCAGCTCACCTCGCAGGCTTACTGAGACAGGAGCACCCAGCTGTGAACCAGGAGCAGCGCGATCTCGCGCTCGATGACCTTTGGGCGGACTCGCTCGAGCGCTCGCTCGCGCGCCGCGGTGCCCGCACTCGGACCTCCTCGGCGCTGGCGCGCCTGCGTCCGCGCGACCTCGCCGACACCGAGCACGTCCTCGACTCGCTGTCCTTCGCCCAGCGCCGCCGCGAAGCGGCCGCCACGCAGACGAAGCTCCCCGCTCCCGCCGCCCGCGGCCTGTCGCTGACCGCGCTGATAGCGGTCACCGCCGGCCCGGCGATCGGCGCGACGGCCGCCTTCACCGGCACCGCCTCGGCCGCCGTCGTCGAGAAGGGCGACAAGGGGCACGAGGTCAAGCGCCTGCAGCGCGCGCTCGGCGTGCACGCCGACGGGATCTTCGGCCCCGGCACGAAGAAGCAGCTGCGCAAGTTTCAGGCACGCCACCATCTGCACGTCGACGGCGTCGCCGGCCCGGCGACCTGGTCGGCGCTCAAGCGCGCGCAGGCGAACACCTCGACCGCCTCGACGAAGACCGTCAAGGTCGGCGGCAAGGCGCGCATCATCGGCCACAGCGTGCGCGCTGTGCAGCACGAGCTCGGGATCCCCGCCGACGGCATCTTCGGCCCGCAGTCGCTGAAGGCGCTGAAGCGCTTCCAGAGCTCGCACGGACTGACGGCCGACGGGATCGTCGGCCCGTCCACCTGGAGCGCGCTCGTGCGCGACGGCGGTGGCGGCGGCAGCTCCAGCGGGCGCAACGCGCGCGCCGCGGTCAAGACCGACGGCTCCGGCGTCGAGGCGCTTCAGCGCGCGCTCGGGATCTCCGCCGACGGCGACTTCGGCCCCGGCACCGAGGCGGCGCTGAAGCGCTGGCAGGCGAGCCGCGGCCTCGAGGCCGACGGCGTCGCCGGTCCTGCGACGCGCTCCGCGCTCGGTCTCGGCGACGGCCCCGTGCTCAAGCGCGGCGGCAGCAACGACAAGCGCGGCGGCAACAACGGTGACGACGCGAAGATCGCGGCGATGATCGCGGCCGGCAACCGGATAGCGTCGACGCCGTACGTGTACGGCGGCGGCCACGGCTCGTTCGAGTCCAGCGGCTACGACTGCTCCGGCTCGGTCTCCTACGTGCTGCACGGGGCAGGTCTGCTCGACTCCCCGCTCTCATCCGGCGGCTTCGAGAGCTGGGGCGAGCCGGGCGAGGGCCGTCGCGTGACGATCTACGCCAACGCCGGCCACGCCTACATGGTGATCGACGGCAGACGCTTCGACACCAGCGGCGCGAGCGCGGCCGGCACGCGCTGGCAGCCGGACGACCGCTCCAGCGCCGGCTACGTCGCGGTCCACCCGCCCGGGCTCTAGGCGCCCGGCTTCGGCGGGCGGCTGTCGGGTCCGTCGCCGGGCGGCGGTCCCGGGGGCGGTGGATCGGGCAGCGACGGTCTGCCGCCTATCGCGTTGAGGAAGCTCTGCTTGAAGCGGGCGCTGCGGGTGTCCGGCCCGAAGCGCTTGCGCGAGCGCTCCAGCTTCTCCTCGTCGTAGTACTTGCGCGCCCACGGCGAGTTCGGCGACGCGAGCCGCACGATGGCCCAGCCGGCGGCGACGAACGGCACGAATATCGCGATCATCCCGAGCAGGATGCGGCCTTTGAAGAAGGCGAGCGCCGCGAGCGTCAGCGTGATCGCGAACCAGGCGGCCGTGCCGAGGATCGAGCCCGCCTCGTCGAGGCCGTAGGGGTTGACGCCGATCACGACGAGGCCGGCGAAGACGGTCGCCAGCACGACCGCGTCGAGCGACGCGCGCCCCTCTCTCGCCCAGTAGACGTCCTGCAGCCGCACCCACAGCGCGAACTCGTCGAGCGTGAAGCCGGCGCCGACGCCGAACGCGACCGACAGGATCTGCCACCACGGCGAGTCGAGCTCGGTCGCGAACGCCGCGAAGCCGGACACGAGCAGGAGCACGATCCCCCACACCAGGTGGTGCAGGTGGACGCCGCCCTCCGTCTCGACGCCGCCCGGCCACCACGACACGCTGCGCGTCAGCCGCGCGCTCGTGCGGATGAAGCCGAACGACAGCAGGAACGCGAGCAGCACGACGAAGGCGGACTCGCGGCCCGGCTCCGCTCTCGTCTGGATCACGTCGACGGAGAAGAGTGCGGCCGTGTGCAGCAGCGTGGAGGTCACGCGCGGGGTCTTCGCCGCGCGCCGCGCGCATCCTGCGCCAACGTCCGGGTGACTAAGGTGGTCGCTTCATGGATGCCTGGGTTCAGCAGTCGGCCGAGCAGATCGCCGCGCGCGCGGCGCGCGACCTGGAGGCGCTGGTCGCCGTCTCCTCGCCGTCGGGCGACCGCCACGGCGCGGAGGACTGCGTCGCCGTCGTGCGCGCGCTCGCGCCGCCGGCCGCGACGGTCGAGCGGATCCCCTGCTCCTCCCCCGGCCATGCCGACGACGTCGTCGTGCGACTGCGCGGCGAGGGCCGCGGCCGGCTGCTGCTGCTCGGCCACCTCGACACCGTCGTCCCGCACCAGCGCCACGCGTCGCTGAGACGCGAGGACGAGCGGCTGACCGGCTCCGGCACGATCGACATGAAGGCCGGCGACGTGCTGGCGCTGGGGCTGCTGCGCGCTCTGGCGGACGCCACGGCCGAGCGACGCGCAGACGCGGGCGGGCGGCGGGCGAGCGGAGCTGCTGCGGGCGTCGCCGCGCCCTCCTTCGCCGAGGTCGCGCTGCTGCTGGTCGTCGACGAGGAGTGGCGGACGGGGCCGATGCAGCACGTCGAGCGCTTCGCCGGCTGGGACGGCTGCCTCTGCTTCGAGGCCGGCGAGCTGGCGCCCGACGGCAGCGACGCGGTGATCGTCAGACGCAAGGCCGCCGGCACGCTGAGCGTCCATGCCCGCGGGGTCGCCTCGCACGCCGGCGCGGCGCCCGACAGGGGCCGCAACGCGCTGCTGGCACTTGCCGCCGCGGCGCAGATCGTCGCCGCGGCGCACGCGCCCGACGGCCCCGACCGTCTCACGGCCGTGCCGACGACGCTGCACAGCGGCGACGCGTTCAACGTCGTGCCCGACGACGGCGAGCTGATCTGCGACCTGCGCTCCGACCGCACCGAGGCGTTCGAGGAGGTGCGCGCGTCGATCCCCCGCGAGCTGGGCGGCGTCGTGCTCGACGCGCAGCTCGCGCGCGTCTGGCCGGCGATGGATTCGCGCGCCGCGACCGCTCCGTTGTTGGCGGCGGCGTCGGAGCGCCTCGGCCGCCCGCTCGTCGCCGCCGGTCGCGGCGGCGCCAGCGACGCGAGCCACGTCGCGCCGGCTGTCCCCTTCACCGTCGACGGCCTCGGCCCGCGCGGCGGCCGCGCGCACGCGCCCGGCGAGTTCGTGCTGGAGGCGTCGCTGCGCCCGCGCGCGGAGGTCGCGCTCGCACTGGCCGCGGCGGTTCTCGCGGCCGCCGACTGAGCAGCGGCGACCTTTGCCCCATAGCGGGGCAGAACTCGCCGGTGCTCGGGTGGGGTGGCGCCGCGGCCAGGGTATGCTCGCGCCCATGCCCGACACGCCCGACCTCGGAGCCCCCACCTCGTACCTGACGCTGCAGCGCGGCGTGGACGTCTACGACGCCGCCGGCGCGCACGTCGGCAAGGTCGACCACGTGCTCGCCGACGCGTCGATCGACATCTTCGACGGCATCGTCGTCGACACGCGCAGCGGCTCCGGCGGCCACCGCTTCGCCGACTCCGAGCAGGTCGAGGAGCTGTTCGAGCGCGGCGTCGTGCTGAACGTGGCCGCCGACGCGCTGCACGACCCCGAACCCGGTCCGGCCGCGCTCGACGTCGACCCGGGCGAGGAGGAGTCCGGGCTGTCCGCGCGCCTGCGCAGAGCGTGGGACTGGATCAGCGGCAACTACTGACGCGGCCCGCGAGCGACGGCTGGCGTGCGCCGGCCGGCGCGACGGCTGCGCTCACGTCGTCGCGAATCTGAGCAGGTCCGCGAGCGTGAAGTCGCCTCTTCTGGCGGACGGGAGGGCGACCGCGCCTCTGCCCGGTCTCCAGCCCGGCTCCTGCTTGAGGAAGCCGCCGGGGTCTGCCTCCAGCAGACCGATCAGCACCTCCGCGACGATCCGGCCGCCGACCGGGCCGAGCTGCGCCGATCTGCCGTGCACCTCGGCCTCGCGCAGCACGTAGAACCACAGCGGCGTCTCCGCCTCGAATGCTCTGCGCGCCGCGGCCGGCAGTCTCAGTCTGCCGAGCGCCAGATGCGCGGTGCTGAGCGGCGGGATTCTCGTCACGCTCTGCATCGCGCCGGCGACCGCCTGACCTGACGGCAGCTGGAGCGCTCTGCCGCGCAGCAGGTTCAGGACCGCCAGCGGGTTGCGCTGCGCGTCGACGCTGATCGGCAGTCTCATCAGCGGCGGCGCGAGGCGGATGTTGATCTTGCGCGAGGGCTGCGGTCTGCGTCTGGTCAGCGGCGCGAAATGCGACCAGTCGATCGTCCACAGCGACGGCAGGCGGCGGAAGCCGTGCAGGCTCTCGAACGTCCCGGGTCTGTCTCGGCCGGAGAAGATCGGCACGCCGGTGACGGTCTCGTTGAGGTCGTAGCCGGGGCGCACCATCGAGTGGCCGAAGC
The DNA here is from genome assembly GCF_030646165.1 of Conexibacter sp. CPCC 206217. Taxonomy (GTDB): domain Bacteria; phylum Actinomycetota; class Thermoleophilia; order Solirubrobacterales; family Solirubrobacteraceae; genus Conexibacter. The sequence goes on from NZ_JAUTDO010000004.1 coordinate 336,957, forward strand.
GGTACGCGGCGGCGGAGAACTCGACCGGCATGAACGGCGTGTTCTCCCAGCTGAAGAATCTGCGCCCGTTCGTCAACACGTCTCTGACGAGCGGCGCGCCGACGATCCGCGTCAGGAAGTCGTGCACGACGACCCACTGGTAGTGCCACGTGACGAGCCGGCGCGTCTCGTCGAACAGCGCGGCGCCGCCGAGTCTCGTCGCGCTGCGGACGCGGTCGGCGGCGCGGTCGTGCAACTTCAGGAAGGCGAGCTGCAGCTGCGACACGACGATGTTCTCGTCGTTGCGCGGGTCGCCGATCAGCGCGCGTCCCTGCTCGTTGCGCGGCAGGTCCTGCGGATCGAGCGGATCGCCGCCCTGCAGCGGATCGGTCGCCGGGTTTCTGCCGACCAGCAGCTTCACGCCCCTGAAGGTCGCGTCGCGCGACTCGTACAGGAACGGGCTCGCGGTCGGGCCGGCGCCGTAGACGGAGTCGAGGTCGAAGCGCGGCGTGCGAAAGTCGACGAGCGCGTCGGGATCGTTGACGCGCTGCAGCTGGGAGACCGGATCAAACGTGATGTCGTGGTCGACGAACTGGCCGAAGTAGGTGTACGCCGACGGGATCGCCGGGTTGTCCGCGGTCGCGCCGACACCGGTCTCCTCCGGCAGCGCGTCGCCGAGTCTGCGCAGTGCCCCGTCGTCGTGGGCGGGCACCGGCAGCGTCCGGAATATGCGCCCGAAGCGCCCCTCGAACAGCGCCGACTTCGGTACCGAGTCGAGGCCGCGTGGCGTGATCCCGCCGTGCGTCGTGACTCCAAGCTCGTCCCCGGCCATCGTGCCGCTCCCCGTCTCGCTCTGGAATGTAGTGCTGATTGCGCCCAGAGCGCGGCGCCCAGGTCAACCCCCGCCGCGACGGGTTGGCACGCGGGCGCGGGCGCCCGACTGCGTTTCTGACGCGCGGATCCCGGACAGCTTTACGGCCGGAAGCAGGGACGGCGGAGGAGAGAGCGATGAGCAGCGTTCAGACGGGAACGATCAGATCGCAGATCCCGGCACGGCTCGACCGGCTGCCGTGGTCGCGCTGGCACTGGATGATCGTGATCGGGCTCGGGACCGTCTGGATCCTCGACGGACTCGAGGTCACGATCGTCGGCAACGTCGCCGGCCGGATCGCCGAACCGGACTCCGGGCTCGACATCAGCGCCGCGCAGATCAGCGGCTTGGCCGCCTCGCTCTACGTCGCCGGCGCCTGTTGCGGCGCGCTCTTCTTCGGCTGGCTGACGGACCGGCTGGGACGCAAGAAGCTGTTCCTCGTCTCGCTCGGGGTCTATCTGTTCGCGACCGCGCTGACGGCGATCTCGATGGATCCGCTGTGGTTCTTCGCCTGCCGCTTCCTGACCGGCTTCGGCATCGGCGGCGAGTACGCGGCGATCAACTCCGCGATCGACGAGCTGATCCCCAGCCGCGTGCGCGGCCGCGTCGACCTGGTCATCAACGGCAGCTTCTGGATCGGCGCGTTCATCGGCTCGTTCCTGTCCGTCTTCTTCCTCGACGAGAGCATCTTCGCGGCCAACGTCGGCTGGCGGCTGACGTTCGCGCTCGGGGCGATACTCGCGGTCGTGATCCTGCTGGTCCGCCGGCACGTGCCGGAGAGCCCGCGCTGGCTGATGATCCACGGCCGCGAGGAGGAGGCGGAGGCGATCGTCGCCGAAGCCGAGCGGCGCGTGCGCGAGGAGACCGGCGAGGAGCTGCCGGAGCCCGACAGCACGATCACGATCCGCCAGCGCCGCTCGATCGGCTTCGGCACGATCGCGAGAACGGTCTTCAAGCTCTATCCGAAGCGGACCGTGCTCGGGCTGTCGCTCTTCATAGGGCAGGCGTTCCTCTACAACGCGATCACGTTCGGCTACGCGACGATCCTGATCACCTTCTTCGACGTCCCCTCCGGCGACACCGGCTACTACTTCGCCGCGATCGCGGTCGGCAACTTCGTCGGGCCGCTGCTGCTCGGCCCGCTGTTCGACTCGGTCGGGCGCAAGGTGATGATCTCCGGCACCTACATCGTCTCCGGCGTGCTGCTGCTGGTGACCGCCTACCTCTTCAAGCAGGAGGTGCTGACCGCGACGACGATGACGCTGTGCTGGTGCGTCGTGCTGTTCTTCGCCTCGACCGGCGCCAGCTCGGCCTACCTGACCGTCAGCGAGATCTTCCCGATGGAGACGCGCGCGATGGCGATCGCGTTCTTCTACGCCGTCGGCACCGCGGTCGGCGGCATCACCGGCCCGCAGGTCTTCTCGCGCCTGACGGAGACCGGCAAGGTCAACGACGTCGCGCTCGCGTTCGTGATCGGCGCGATATTGATGATCGCCGCGGGCCTCGTCGCCGCCTTCCTCGCGGTCAGAGCAGAGCGCCAGAGCCTGGAGAACATCGCCAAGCCGCTGACGGCGGAGGACGCCGAGCAGGAGGCGGCCGGCTCGGACCGCAAGGGGACGTCGTCGAGCGGGCCGGCCGCGCCGGCGGCGGCGACGTAGGCTCAGCGGTCGCGCAGGTCGCGCGCGGTGCGTCTGGCGCGGCGGACGAGCTTCGCCTGCTCCAGGCGCTGCAGCATCCGCGGTCTCGGGACGGGCAGCATCGCGACCTCGGCGGCGGTGATCGTCAGCGTGACCGCGCGCTCGGCGATGCGGCCGACCTCGGGCGCGTCGACGAAGCGCTTGCCCTCGCGCGTGTCGACGACGATCCCGTCGAAGATGTTCTCGCGCACGTTGTCCTGCACGCGCGCGACCTTGCCGATCTCGGCGCCCTCGCTGTCGCGCACGAGCGTCCCGCGCTTGAGCGCCTTGTAGGCGATCGCGTGCCCGTCGTCCATCAGTCCCTGCGCTCCTTCTTGCGCTTCGCCCGCACGACCCCGTCGAGCAGGATCCGCAGGTACTGGTCGCTGATCCGCTCCAGGTCGGGCTGCTCGCCCGGGACGTGCCAACGGGCGACCGAGAAGATCGTCTCGCGGATCAGGTGGTAGGCGATCCGCGCGTCCAGCCCGCCGCGGAACTCGCCGTCAGCGATGCCGCGCTCGAGCACGGTCGTCCACGCCCGCTCGATCGTGCGCTCCGCGTCGGCGAGGTGGGCCAGCCGCGGGAGGGCCGCGAGCTGGCGGCGGTCCTGCTCGTAGACGACGGCCGCAGCACGATGGCGCTCCAACGCCATCAACGACGCGTTCGCGAGCGCTTCGAACGCCTCCCGCGGCGGGCCGCCGGCGGCGACGATCGCCTCGTAGGAGGTCAGCACCTCGCTCAGCAGCGGGCTGATGATCGCGTCGGCGATCGCCTCCTTGGAGGGGAAGTGGTGGTAGAGGCTGCCCGACAGGATCCCCGCCGCGTCAGCGATGTCGCGCACCGTCGTCGACGCGTAGCCGTCACGCGCGAACAGCTCCGCGGCAAGTCCGAGCACCTCGGCCTTGCGTCTGCCAGGCACCGGCGTCCGCTCCAGTCTCTGTGCCATATCCACAAGCCTAACTCACCAAGCGCACGCTTGGGAGCGAAGGCGCGCCAGGCGTTAGGGTCTGCGAGATGAAGCGGTCGCCACAGCTGCGGCGTGCGCGTACACGCGCCATGGCTCTGCGCGTGCGCGTGCGCGTTCCGGCACTGGCGCTCGCGACGGTGTCCGCGCTCGTCCTCGCCGGCTGCGGCGGTGGCGGCGACGACTTCGGCGCGACGATCCCGCACGGGACGACCGCGACGACGCCGGGCGCGCCGAGACGTTGGTCGCCGCCCGCGCTGCGACTGGAGCGCGGCAGAGGACGTGAGATCGGCGCCGAGGCACGACTGGAGTACGCGGCCTCGGGCCCGGCGCTGCCGACCGGCTTCGTGCCCGGCGGCGTGCCGGTCGGGACGCGCTCGGGTCCGTGCGTCGTGCCGGAGCCGACCGACGCCCAGCGCACGCAGATCCAGACGACCGCCGAGCGCCAGACGCCCGACGGCTCCGTCGTGCCGATCGACGACGACCACATCCTGCTCGCGGACTGCGGCGACGAGGGCGTCTGGGCGTTCGTCGCCTGGACGGAGGGGACCGCAGAGGGCAGACAGACGGTCTGGATAGACGAGTTCCGCTACGACGGCGGCGACCACTGGACCGGCACCGCGAGAGGCGTCCAGCCCGGCTGCCGCATGCCCCGCGCCGCGGCCGCCGCCTGGCAGATCGACGTGACCGAATGCCCGCCCCCGCCGACCCCGCCGCCACCGACCCCCACGATCCCCGGCCCGACCCCGCAGATCCCCTCCCCGAGACCGGACCAGCTCCCGGCTCCGGGCACCTCGCGGGCCTGACGGATCCGGGATCGCCAGACTCGTGGAGACCGGCCGCGTCCGCTGGAGCGGGTGTAAGCCGGTGCTCCCCAGCCGGTCGCTCTCAGCGGCGCGGGACCGAGCGCGGCGGAGATCGTGATCGCGGACCGCGGACCGGAATGACGCTGTACCTAGCTGCCGGAGCCGGCTCCGGCGACTCGCCCGTAGCCGGCGTGCTGCGCCGCGCGCCGGCGCGGCTTGGAGGCACGCCTATCCTCCCTCCATGACGGCGGCCCCGTATCTGGTGATCGGCGAGGGGACGCTCGCGGACGGGGTACGGAGCGCGCTGGAGGCGGCGGGGCAGAACGTGCGGCTGCTGCGACGGCCAGCCGATCGCGAGCTGCGGCGCACGCTCGTGCACGACACGCAGGCGGCGGTCGTGATCAACCGCGACGACATCCGCGCGCTGCGCGACGCGCTGCTGATCGAGTACCTGCGGCCGGGCGTGCGGCTGGTCGTGACGATCTTCGACCGCACCGTCGCCGACCAGCTGATCCGCGCGATCCCCAACTGCAACGTCGTCTCGATGGCGGACGCGTCGGTCGGCGCGATCGTCGGGCCGTGCGTCGATCCCTCGCTGGTCGCGCTGCACCGCACCGACGGCGACGAGCTGATCGGCGTGCGCGACGGTGCCGACGAACGGCCGCACGTCGCGCCCTACCCGCACCACCGGCCGAGCGCGGCGCGGCGGATCGAGCGCAGGCTGCGGGCGCAGTTCCGCCCGCCCGACCGCGCCTCCTACCTGCTGCTCGTCTCGCTCTTCGGCCTGCTCGGGCTCGCGCTGCTGGAGACGCTGCTCGCGCTCGCGACCGACCACGAGACGCTCGTCGCCGCGCTCTACGAGGCGACGAAGGCGATCACGACGGTCGGGCCGAGCGGCTTCTTCGAGCACGGCTCGGTCTGGGCGCAGCTGTACGGGATCGCGTCGATGACGCTCGCGCTGGTGCTGACGGCCGTCTTCACGGCGGCGCTCGTGAACCGGGTGCTCAACCGCCGCCTGACCGGGATCTTCGGCACGCGCACGATCCCGCGCACCGACCACGTGATCGTCGCCGGCCTCGGGCAGGTCGGCTTCCGTCTCTGCCTCGAGCTGCGCGCGCTCGGGATCGACACCGTCGCCGTCGAGCAGGATCCGAACGCCCCGAACGTCGCGCTCGCGCGCGGGCTGAAGCTGCCGGTCGTGATCGGTCGCGGCGGCGACCGCTACGTGCTGGAGCGACTCTCGCTCGGCCGCGCGCGGGCGCTCGCGGCGGTCACAAGCGACGAGCTGGCCAACATCTCGATCAGCGTCGCCGCGCTCGCCGTCGAGCCGGGGCTGCGGACGGTGCTGCGCGCGGGCTCAAACGAGGTCACGCGCGAGACCGCCGCGCTGTTCCCGATCGGCGTCGCGCAGGACCTCGACCGCGTCGCGGCCGCCGCCGTCGCCGCGACCGCGATCGGCCACGAGCTGGCGCACGCCTTCATCCACCTCGGCGAGACCTACATCGAGACGACCGGCGGCGGGATCGAACGCTTCCCGCCGCCCGCCGCTGCCGCCCAGGCCTGACGTTCGCCGCTCAGGCCGTCGAGCGCGGCGCCCGCGTCGCGCTCAGACGTGAACCGCGACGCCGTCGGCGGCGCCGTGGCCGCGTCTGACGAGCAGCGCGATCCCGGCGCTCATCAACGCCAGCACGGCGCTGACGTACATCGCCGTGTGAAGCCCGCTCATGAACGCGTTGAGCGACGCGTCGGTGATCTGGCGCGACAGCTCGGCGGGCATGTCCGGCGTGACCGGCGCGACGCCCTGGGCGATCAGCTCGGTCTGACCCTCGACCGCTCTCGCCGCCGCGGCCGGGACGCCCGCGTCGGAGAGGTTGCCGGCCAGCACCGAGCCGACGCCGGAGACGATCACGGAGCCGAGCACCGCCGTGCCGAGCACGCCGCCGAGCTGGTTCGCCGTCGACTGCAGGCCGCCCGCGAGGCCGCCGCGCTCGACCGGCGCGTTGCCGACGATCGCCTCCGTCGAGGCGACGATCACGAGCCCCATCGCGACGCCGATCAGCAGGTAGAACGGCCACTGGCTGCCGTAGCCGGAGTCGACCTCCAGGCCGGTCAGGGCGAGGAAGCAGCCGGCCAGGATCAGCATCCCGAGGCAGAGCGGCACGCGCGGGCCGAACCTCTCCGTCAACAGACCGCCGAGCGGGGCGCTGATCGTGAACGTCGCCGTCAGCGGCAACAGCCGCACGCCGGTCTGCACCGGGCTGTAGCCGTGCACGTTCTGCAGATACAGGCCGACGAAGAAGAGGATCCCGAAGAGCGCGAAGAAGCCCGTCACGACGAGCACGACGCCGGCCGACAGCGAGCGGTTCTTGAACAGCTCCAGCGGCAGCAGCGGATCGCTCGTGCGCGCCTCCCACAGCACGAACAGCACCAGCACGACCAGCGCCGCGCCGCAGCAGACGATCACGTACGCCGATCCCCAGCCGTGGTCCTGCGCCTTGATCACGCCCCAGATCAACAGGAACAGCCCGCCCGACAGCAGCCCGACGCCGGGGATGTCGAAGGAGCCGACGTGCGTCTCGTCCTTCGACTCGCGCACCCACCGCAGCGTCACCGTCGCCGCGATCAGGCCGAGCGGCAGGTTCAGCAGGAAGATCGACTCCCACGAGACGTGCTCGACGAGCAGGCCGCCGACGATCGGGCCGGACGCGACGGCGAGCGCGCTCGCGCCGCCCCAGATGCCGACCGCGCGGTTCAGCTCGGCCGGCGGGAACGCCGCGCGCAGCAGCGCGAGCGTGTTCGGCATCAGCAGCGCGCCGGCGACGCCCTGCAGCACGCGCGCGGCGACGAGCACGCCGATCGACGTCGCCAGCGCGCACAGCAGCGAGGTCAGCGCGAAGCCGACGATCCCGGCGAGGAAGACCTTCTTGCGACCGAAGCGGTCGCCGAGCTTGCCGCCGACGATCAGCAGCACCGCGAGCGCGAGCAGATAGCCGTTGGTGACCCACTGCAGACCAGCCAGCGACGCGTCGAGGTCGGCGGCGATCGTCGGGTTCGCGACGCCGACGACGGTGCCGTCGAGCGCGACCATCATCACGCCGAGCGCGACGGCGGCGAGCGTGAGCCAAGGATTGTCGCGCCCGCTCGTGCGCGTGAGCGGAGCCGCGTCGACTGCTGAGTTCATGGGGCGACCTGAGATGGTTGGGGGAGAGCGGCGACCGTTCCGCGGAAGTGTGACACACCGTAACGTTTCGATCCTTCACGATGACGACCGACCCGCCACCACCTCCGTCTGCCCGCGCGGACGCCCGCCGCAACCGCGACGCCGTGATCGCGGCGGCGATGCGCGTGCTGTCCGCGGATCCGGAGGCCAGCATGCGCGAGGTCGCCGACGCCTCGGGGCTGACGCGCACGACCGTCTACCGCCACTTCCCCAGCCGCGAGGAGCTGCTGCGCGCGATCTTCGAGCTGGTCGCGCGCGAGGCCGACGCGGCCGCGCGCGAGGCGACCGCCGGCGATCCCGGCCTGGAGCAGGTGATGCGGGCGGTCGCGCGCAACGCGGTCGCGCTCGGTCAGCGCTTCCGCTTCCTCGCCGGCTACGACCAGACCGTGCTCGGCGAGGCCGCGTTGACGGCCGGCGACGACCCGCTGCTGCGCTGGATCGAGGTGGCGCAGGCGCGCGGCGAGACGCGCGCGGAGCTGCCGCCGGCGTGGCAGCTGCGGGCGCTGCGCAGCCTCGCCACCGGCGCGATCGAGGCGGTCCTCGCCGAGCAGCTCGACGCGGCGGAGGCGCAGCAGCTGCTGGCCGCGACGCTGATCGCGGCGTTCGCGGCGCCGAGCGCGGGTGACAGAGACGACCCCGCAGTACGCTGAACCAGCGCCTGCGCGCCCAAATGTCACACAGGTCTTCAGACCATCGGCAGGTCGCGATCGGTGCCGGTCTACGATGCCCCGGCGATGGACGGCGGCCCCGCAGGACCCGCGCTGACGGCAGGCAGCGTGGGGCATCAGCGCCTTGCGCATGCGCTCACTGGAACCTGCGGTGCGCCGTACGCCGACGCCGTGCGCCAGTTGCGCGAGAGCGCCAGCGCGGCCCTGGCCGCGGCGCGCGAGCAGCGCGCGACGCTGGCCGCCGCGACCGCCCAGGCGCAGCTTGCCGCCGCGCTCGGCGCCGACGACGACCTCGCCGCGGCGGCGCGCCATCGCGCCAGCGCCACGACGCTGCTGGCGCGCGTCGCGACCGGCCCGCCGGCCGAGCGGCGCGTCGCGCTGCTGTGGCTGGCGGTCGTCGACTGGTCGGCGCTCGGCGACGTGCGCACGGCGCGCGACCGACTCGCGCGCGCGGCGGTGCTGGCGGGTGGCGACGAGCCGCCGCAGATCGCGCTGCCCGTGCTGGTGCTGCGCGCGATCGTCTCGACGCTCGCGGGCGACCTCACCGGCGCGGCGAGAACCGCCCGCGACGCGCTCGCCCAGGCGCGCGACTGCGGCGACCCGGCGCTGCTGGCGATCGCGCTCGCCGCGCAGGTCCAGCAGCTGAGCGCCCGCGGCGAACGCGCTGCTGCGCTGGCAGCGGCGGAGCGACTGTTGGAGCTGCGGGCGCAGGCGGGCGGCGGCGGACGCTCGACCGCGGACGCGCCGACCGATGAAGGCGCACAGCCCGGCGACGCAACGCCGACGGACGCGAGCGCACGACCGGACGCGAGCGTGGCGCCGACGGACGCGCGCAACGGGGAGCTGCGCGCGACGCTCGACGCGATCGCCGCCTGGGCGGCCGGCCCCGCCTTGCTCAACGCCGGCGACGCCGAACGCGGGGCGGCGCTTGTCACGGCCGCGACGACGCCGCAGCGGCTCGCACGGTTGCTGCCGCAGGCGCGCTCGGTGCTGCTGGACGCGGGCGTGCAGTGCGCGGTCGCACGCGACGACGCCGACGATGCGCACGTGCAGCTGCAGGCGCTCGAGCAGTTGGCGTTCGCGCAGCGGCCGCTCGGCGCGGCCGTCGCGGGCAGCGCGGCGGCGCTCGTCGCGCTCGCCGACGACCGCCCGATCAACGCCGAGGCGCGCGCGACCGGCGCCGCCGAGCAGGCGCGGCGGGCGCCGTCGAGGCTCCTGGAGCTACGCGCGACGCTGCTGGCCGGCCGCGCGCAGGCCGCGCTCGGCGCGCCCGAGGTCGCGGCCGAGCGGTTTGCGGAGGCCGAGGAGGTCGCGCGCGGGCTCGGCGCCCACGCCCGCGCCGAGCAGGCGCTGCGCGAGCGGCGCGCGCTCGGGGGCCGCGACGACGAGCCGCCCTCGACCGAGGCCTACGGGCTGACGCCGCGCCAGCTGGAGATCGCGCGGCTGGTCGCGGAGGGGGCGACCAACCGCCAGGTCGCGGGCCAGCTCGGGATCAGCGAGCACACGGTCAACACCCACCTGCGCGTCGCCTTCGCCCGCCTCGGCGTGACCCGCCGCACTGCTCTCGCAACGGCGCTGGACGAGCGCGCGGGAGGCGAGCGGCACGACTAGCCGGCGCCGCTCGACGCCGACCGGCGCGCCGCGCGTCAGCGCAGCGACGCGCCGTTCGATCCGGGCGCCGGCACCTCGGACGCCTCGAACATCCGCGCGAGCGCCTCGCCGACGCGCTCGCGCACGACCAGGGCGCTGCGCTGGACGTGCGAGCGCATGAAGGCGGCGGCCGCTCGTGGGCCGTTGCGACCGGCATGGTCGCGCCGTGCCAACTGCTCAGCGCGGGTCGTTCTCGAGCCGGTCGAGCGCCGCGGCGTCGGCCGCGCTCGCACGGCCGTCCGGCAGCTCCACGCCGGGCGGCAGCTCCATGTGCAGGTCGGTGAGCGCGCCGACCTGCAGCACGCCGGGGCCGACGCGGGCGCCGAGGACGTGGCCGCCGCGGGTGCGATCGGCGGTGATCGCGTGCAGGTGGAAGCCGGCCAGCTCGATCCCGCTCGCGAACGCGGGGAAGCAGAAGCCGACGAGCGTGCCGTCGCGCTCCTCCAGCATGAAGTCCTGTGCCGACTTCGCCGCCTCGGCAAGCGGCAGGTAGGGCTTGCGCTGGGGCGGGACCGAGCGGGCGTGGACTGCGGCGAGGCGGCCGTCGAAGCGCAGGCCCTGCATCCGCGAGCCGGGCGGGGCCTGGGCCGTCGCCAGCGCCAGCAGCTGGTCGTGCGACAGCTCGCGGTCGACCGCGACCGTCGCGTCGGCGCTGAACGGGGTCACGACCGCGAACGGCGTGCACTCGTCGTCGCGCACCGCTTCGATCGTGCCGTCGACGCGCGCCCGCCAGACCTCGCCGTCGACGACGACCATCTCGCCGTCGAGCGCGTCGAAGGTGCCGAGGCCGAGGTCGCCGTGGCGGCGCAGCTCGCCGATCGTCAGGTCACCGTCGTAGGCGCCGTCGAGCAGCGCCGCGAGCGTCGAGGTCTGGAACGCGACGTGCGCGGCGCGCTCCTCGCCGAGCGCGGCGTGGCGAACCGCTTCGAGGTGAAGCAGTTCGATCAGCTGCGGGTCGATCGCCATCGCCTGTGATCCTGAACGATCGACCGACCCGCGTGTTGCGATCGCTGGCTAGTTGCCGTTGTCGCCGTTGGGATCGCCCGCGCCGCCGCCGTCCTCGGCGGTGCTGGCCTGCGGCGCGTTGCCGTTGCCGTTGCCGTTGCCGTTGACCTGCGCGGCCGTGACCGGCGTCTGGCAGATCTGCGCGCCGCCGTTGTTGCACAGCTTGTAGTTCGTGCCGGGATCGACCTGCGTGCGGCTGGTGATCGTGTACGGCACGCCGGTGGTCGAGGTCTGGCCGACCGTGACGATGTAGTACGCGCCGTCGGTCCAGCTGCCGAAGCCGCCGAGCACCGCCGCGGCGCCCTGCCTGACGCCCTCGGTCTGCCCGGTCGTGACGCCGACTCTGTCGCCCTGGTCGAAGCCGACCTTCTGGCCCGCTCTCTCGCCCTGCGCCGTGCCGGACTTCAGCCCCGCGCGCATGCCGCGGACGGTGCCGGCTCTGTAGCCGACGTCGTAGATCGCCTTGTAGCCGTCGGCGCCTCTGGCGTACTGGGCCTGGACCTCGGCCTGGCCTCTGGAGAAGCCGGCTCTCTCGCCCGCGCTGTAGCCGGCCTGCTGCCCGGACTTGGTGCCCTCGTCGTCGCCGCTGCTGTGTCCGATCAGGTAACCGCCGACGCCGGCGATCACCAGCACCGCGACGGCGACCGCGGCGAGCACTCCTGCGCCAAAGCTGCGGCCTTCGCCGGCGCCCGGCCCGTTGGGGGACTGACCCGCTCCACTGGCCGGCGGCTGCCCGCCCGGCACGCTACTCGTCGACACGTCGCCTCCTAGAAGTTTTGCCAAGCATCGTGCTGGTAGTCGGCGGATCACCGCCCGGACTGAAGGTCTGCGTGCGATCTGCCCTTCAGCACTGACCACCTGCGGCCGATACTCGGGCCATGCGCACCACCAGCAATCCGGCCCTGAAGGCCTTCGGCCGTGTCGGCAGCGCGGCCAGCGCCGCGGACACCATGACGATCCGCGGCACCGTCGACAAGACGCTCCTGCTGCTGCTGATCGCCTTCATCGCGGGGGCGACCGTCTTCGGCGCGGTCGACGGCGACCAGGACGTCGCCGTCACCGTGATGCTGCCGGCGGCGCTGATCGGCCTCGGCGTCGCGATCGCGACGATCTTCAAGCCGCAGTGGTCGCCGTGGACCGCGCCGATCTACGCGCTCGTCGAAGGCGTCCTGCTCGGCGCGATCACCGCGCTGTTCGAGCAGGAGTACCCGGGGATCGCCGTGCAGGCGGCCGGTCTGACGTTCGGCGTGGCCGGCGTGATGCTGGTCGTCTACCAGACGAGAATCATCAAGGTGACGGACAAGTTCCGGCTCGGCGTGGTCGCCGCGACCGGCGCGATCTTCCTCTTCTACCTCGTCTGCATCGTGCTGTCGATCTTCGGCATGGAGGTCTCGCCGCTCAACGACGCCTCGCCGCTGGGGATCGGGATCAGCCTCGTGATCGTCGGCGTCGCCGCGCTCAACCTGGTGCTCGACTTCGACTTCATCACGCGCGGCGCGCAAGCCGGTGCGCCGAAGGTGATGGAGTGGTTCGGCGCCTTCAGCCTGCTCGTGACGCTCGTCTGGCTCTACCTCGAGATGCTGCGCCTGCTCGGCCAGCTGCGTTCGTAACCCGTCCGTCCCAACTCCCCCCGACAGGACATCTCCGCCGATGACCGGATTCCTCTACCGCCTCGGCGGCTTCTGCGCCCGCCACCGCAAGCTCGTGCTGATCGGCTGGCTCGTCGTCGCCGTCGGGCTCGGCACGCTGGCGGGCAGACTCGGGACGGAGACCAACGACAACGCCTCGCTGCCGGGCACCGGCAGCCAGTACGCGGCGAACGTGCTCGACCGCGACTTCTCGACCGGTGCGCAGAACGGCACCAACCCGATCGTGCTGCGCGCCGCCGACGGCGCGCGGCTGACCGATCCCGCCGAGCGCGCCGCGGTCGAGAGACTCGTCGCCGCCTACAAGCGCGACCCCGCCGTGCTGTCGGTGATCAGCCCGCTGGAACCCGCCGGCGCGGCACAGCTGGCGAGAGACGGGCGGATCGGCTACCTGTCGCTGGCGCTGCGCGACGGCCCGACCGAACTGACGATCGACCAGGCGCAGGCGCTGTTCGACACGGCCGAGGCGGTCGCGCGCGAGCACGGGCTCGACGTCGCCGCCGGCGGCTACCTCGGCGCCGACCTGTCGCAGCCCGGCTCGGCCGACTCCGACGCGATCGGCCTGCTGGCCGCGATCATCGTGCTGCTGTTCACGTTCGGCACCGTCGTCGCGATGGGCCTGCCGATCCTGACCGCGATCCTCGGGCTCGGGACCGGCCTCTCGCTGATCACGCTCGCGACCCACGTCGTGCAGGTGCCGAGCACCGCGCCGGCGCTGGCGACGATGATCGGGCTCGGCGTCGGGATCGACTACGCGCTCTTCATCGTCACGCGCCACCGCGAGCAGCTCGCCGACGGCCACGAGCCGCAGGAGTCGGTCGCGCGCGCCGTCGCGACCGCCGGCGGCGCCGTCGTGTTCGCCGGCGGCACGGTCGTGATCGCGCTCTGCTCGCTGCTGCTGACGGGGATCCCGATCGTCGCGCAGCTCGGCTGCATCGCCGCGATCGCGGTCGTCGTCGCGGTCGCCGCCGCGATCACGCTGCTGCCGGCCGCGCTCGCGCTCGTCGGCCCGAAGATCGACGCGCTCGCGCTGCCCGGCCGCCGCCGCCACGCCGTCATGCACGCCGACGCCGCGATCGAGCAGCGCCCGCGGCTGGGCGAGAGCGACGACCCGGACGCGCCGCTGCCGCACGCCGAGTCCGCCGCGGCGATCGTCAAGCCCGGCATGTGGCTGCGCTGGGCGCACTTCGTCGCCGACCGCCCGTGGCCGCCGCTGGTGGTCGCGCTGGTCGTGATCGGCGCGCTCGCCTGGCCGCTGACGACGCTCGAGCTGGGCCAGAGCGACACCGGCCAGCTGCCGCGCGAGACGACTGCGCGCCAGGCCTACGACCTGCTCGCAGAGGGCTTCGGCCCCGGCGTGAACGGGCCGCTGCTGGTGGCCGTGGAGCTGCCGGGAGCGGGCGCCGACAGCGCGAGCGGAGCGGCTGGTGCGAGAGGCGCTGCCGCGAGCCCGTTCGACGCGCGCACCGCTGCGCAGCTGAGAGCGCTCCAGGACGCGCTCGCCAGAGCACCCGGCGTCGCCGCCGCCAGCCCGCCGCTGCCGTCGCCGAGGGGCGACGCCGCGCTGCTGACCGTGACGCCGAGAACGGCGCCTTCGGACGAGGCGACCGAGCGGCTCGTGCGCGAGCTGCGCGCCGAGACGATCCCCGGCGTGCTGAGAGAGAGCGAGCTGAAGGCGTTCGTCGGCGGCCAGACTGCCGGCTTCATCGACCTCTCCGACGAGATCGGCGAGCGCCTGCCGCTCGTGATCGGGATCGTGCTGCTGCTGTCCTTCCTGCTGCTGACGATGGCGTTCCGCTCGCTGATCGTGCCGCTGAAGGCGGTCGTGATGAACCTGCTCTCGATCGGCGCCGCGTTCGGCATCGTCTCCTACGTCTTCAGCCACGACTGGAGCGCGCGGCTGCTCGGCGTCGACGGCGCCGCGCCGATCGTCTCGTTCGTGCCGCTGATGATGTTCGCGATCCTGTTCGGCCTTTCGATGGACTACGAGGTGTTCCTGATGACGCGCGTGCGCGAGCGCTGGCAGGCGACCGGCGACGCGCACCTGTCGGTCGTCGAGGGGCTCGCCGGGACGGCCCGCGTGATCACCGCGGCGGCGTTGATCATGGTCTCCGTCTTCTGCGCCTTCCTGCTCAACGGCAACCCGACGATCAAGCAGTTCGGACTCGGGATGGCGGCCGCGGTCGCGGTCGACGCGACGGTCATCCGCTGCCTGCTGGTGCCGGCCGTGATGTCGCTGCTGGGCCCGCGCGCGTGGTGGTTCCCGGCCAAGGTCGCGCGCTTCGTGCCGCGCTTCTCGATCGAGGGCGAGGCATGGTTCGAGGAGCGCGCCGCGAAGGCCTCGAGCGACGACGCGACGCCCGCGACGACGCCGCTGCAGGGAGTCTCCGGGTAGCCTTTCGGGCGTGCAGCGCCTCCCCACCTGGATCGCCGCCGGCGGCTCGCTGCTGCTCGGCTTCGCGGTCGCCGACGTGACCGGCGTGCGCGCGCTCGGGGGGATCGTGCTGTTCCTCGCCGCGCTCTGGTGCGGGCTGCGCTGGCGGCGCGAGCAGGGGCTCGCGGTCGGAGTCGCGCTCGTGCTCGCCTACCTCGCCGCGTTCGCGCTGTCGCACCCGCTCGGCAGAGCGATCGGCTCGTGGCCGGCGGTCCTCGTCGTGTCGGCGTTCGTCGCCGCGATCGTGTGGGCGCGCGTGGACCGGCTGTCGACGCCCGCAACCGGCGTGTCGGCCGCGGCGTCGCGCTAGCGTCGCTTCGATCTCCGCCGCGACGCTCGACACCAGCACGCTCCCGCCGGGCCCCAGCGGCCCGCGGCCGCTGACGGTCGCGCGCTTCCTGCTGCAGCCGGAGACGTTCATCCCGGAGTGCCGCGAGCGCTACGGCCCGCTCTTCACGATCCGCCTCTCGGCCGAGCGCACCGTCGTCGTCTGCGGCGATCCGGCGGTCGCCAAGGAGGTCTTCACGGGCGATCCGGCGCTGCTGCACGCGGGCGCCGGCAACGTCGTGCTGAAGCCGCTGCTGGGACCGCGCTCGGTGCTGCTGCTGGACGGCCCCGAGCACCTGCGCCAGCGCCGGCTGATGCTGCCCTCCTTCCACGGCGAGCGGATGCGCGGCTACGGCGAGCGGATGCGGGCGATTGCCGAGCAGCACGTCGCGCGCTGGCCGGTCGGCGAGCCGTTCGCGGTCCACCGCTCGATGCAGGCGATCACGCTCGAGGTGATCCTGCGCGTCGTCTTCGGCGTCGAGGAGCCGGCGCGGATCGCGCAGCTGTCGGCGCCGCTGCGCGCGCTGCTGGACTCGACGAGCCAGCCGCGGCGGCTGCTGGCGCTGCAGTTCACCAGCTCGCAGGGCGCGCGCCCGCGCACGCCGTGGGGCCGCGTGCGGCGGCTGCTGGCACCGTGCGACCGAATGGTCTACGAGGAGATCGCGGCCCGCCGCGCGGAGGCCGCCGACGGCAGCCCGCCGCGCGACGACATCCTCTCGCTGCTGCTGGAGGCGCGCGACGAGGACGGCGCGCCGATGACCGACAGAGAACTGCGCGACGAGCTGATGACGCTGCTGCTGGCCGGCCACGAGACGACCGCGACGGCGCTGGCGTGGACGCTGGAGCGCGTCACGCGCCACCCCGACGTGCTCGCGCGGCTGCGCGAGGAGGCGGCGGCCGGCGACGGCGCGGGCGACGCGTACCTCGACGCCGTCATCAAGGAGACGCTGCGGCTGCGGCCCGTCGTGCCGGCGGTCGTGCGCAGACTGCAGGCGCCGCTGACGTTCGGCGGCTGGGACCTGCCGGCGGGCGTCAACATCGCGCCGAACATCTGGCTGATCCACCGCGATCCCCAGCTGTACCCGGAGCCCGAGGCGTTCCGACCCGAGCGCTTCCTCGACCGCACGCCCGGCACCTACGAGTGGATACCGTTCGGCGGCGGGATCCGCCGCTGCCTCGGCGCCTCGTTCGCGCTGTACGAGATGCGCGTGGTGCTGCAGACGATTCTCGCGCGCGCCGCGCTGGAGCGCACCGACGCGGCGCCCGAACGCGTCACGCGCCGCTTCGTCACGTTCACGCCCGCCGACGGCGGGGTCGTGCGCGTCGGCAGCACCAGTTGAACCTTCTTGTCCTTCTGTCCGGTCAACTCTGGACTGTTGCGTAGAGATTCCGCGGTCGCAGCGGTGAATACTCGTTGCATGACGACCATGCGACCCCCAACCATCGTGGCCTTCGGCGGAGGTGGATTCTCGATGGAGGCCGGGAACCCCTTGTTGGACGACTATGTGCTGTCGCTCACCGGAGTGAGCCGGCCGCGCGTGTGCTTCGTCCCCACCGCCTCAGGCGACGCGGACCACTATGTGGTGCGCTTCTACCGCACGTTCTCGATGACGTGCGACACCTCTCACATCTCGCTGTTCCGCCGCGACCGCGGCAGCGGTGCCGTCGAGGGCGACCTCGAGGAGCACCTGATGAACCAGGACGTGATCTACGTCGGGGGCGGCAGCGTCGTGTCGCTGCTGGGCGCCTGGCGAGCGCACGGGATCGACCGGATACTGCGCAACGCGTGGCGCAAGGGCGTCGTGCTGTGCGGGCTCTCGGCCGGCTCGCTGTGCTGGTTCTCGGAGGCGGTCACCGCGTTCCACGGCGCGCCGAGCGTCGTGCGCGGGCTCGGGCTGCTGCCGTACTCCAACTGCGTCCACTACGACGGCGAGCCGGAGCGGCGCGAGGAGTACAGGCGCTTCATCGGCGACGGCGTGCGGCCCGGCTACGCGGCCGACGACGGCGCGGCGCTGCACTTCGAGCACCGCCAGCTGCGCCACGTCGTCAGCTCGCGGCCGAAGGCGCAGGCGTACCGCGTCGAGCCGGCCGACGGCGAGATCCTCGAGGCGCCGCTGAACGCCCGGTATCTTGGAGAGCGTATGCCGGACATGCTGACGGCCGTAGCGTGAGGAACCAGCCGACGATTCTCGCGATGGGCGGGGGCGGCTTCACGATGGAGCCGGACAACCCCGCCCTCGACGACTACATCCTGTCGCTGACGGACGGGCCCGAGCCGAGGGTGCTGTTCCTGCCGACCGCCTCCGGCGACCCGACCGCGCAGATCACCTCGTTCTACGGTCGCTTCGGGCGGATGTGCTCGGCGACGCACCTGTCGCTGTTCCGCCGCCACGGCTCCGCGCGCTCGCTCGCGGACATCGTGCTGGAGCAGGACGTGCTCTACGTCGGCGGCGGCTCGATGCGCAACCTGCTGGCGATCTGGACCGCGCACGGCCTCGACGAGCTGCTCGTCGAGGCGTGGAGACGCGGGATCGTGCTCGTCGGCCTCAGCGCCGGCGCGATGTGCTGGTTCCAGGGCGGCATCACGCGCTCCGGCGGACCGCCCGAGGTGATCAACGGCATGGGCATGCTGCCCGGCTCCTTCAGCGTCCACGCCGACGGCGAGCCCGAGCGGCTTCCCGTCTGGCTCGCAGCCGTCAGATCCGGCGAGCTGCCCGGCGGCTGGGCCGCCGACGACGGCGTCGCGCTGCAGTTCGCCGGCACGAAGATGGTCAAGGTCGTGACCTCGCGCCCCGGCACGGCGGCCCTGAGGGTCGACGCGGTCGCCGGCCAGCTCGTGCGCCACCGGATCGAGCCGGTGCTGCTCGGCACCGGCGTCTCGAAGAGCCCGATAGACCAGCCCGTCAGCGACGACATCCGCGAGCTGCGGGATCTGCGCTACGGAATGCGCCGCAACTAGCCGGGTCGCGTGAGCGAACCACGCTCACGCGACCCGGCAAGTGGATGGAGTGCCGGATACAGCTCGGCGTAGCGCGCGGCGAGCGGTCCGTAGGTCTCGACCCAGTCGCGGCGCGGCGTGACGGTGCGCTCGAGGCGAACGGTTGCGCGGGCGGCGGTGTGGACGTCGGGGAAGAGCCCGGCGGCGACGCCGCCGAGCAGTGCGGCGCCCTGGGCGGCGGCCTCGGTGACGGCGCAGAGCTCCAGCGGCAGGTCGAGCACGGCGGCGACGATCTCCAGCCACAGCGGCGAGCGAGCGCCGCCGCCGGAGACGCGCGCGACGGTGCGGGTGCGCTGCGGGTCCACCAGCAGCAGCGACTCGCGCAGCGCGAACGCCACGCCTTCGAGCACGGCGCGCACGAGCTGGCCGCGGCCGTGCTGGAGCGAGAGGCCGACGAAGCCGCCGCGCACGTCGGGGTCGGGATGCGGCGTACGCTCGCCGGCGAGGTAGGGCGCGAACAGCACGCCGTCGGCCCCGGGCGCGACCGCGGCGGCCTCCTGCAGCAGCGCCTCGATCGACGCGTCGCCGAGCGCCTGCTGCAGCCACGCGAGCGCACCGCCCGCGGACAGCACGACGCCCATCGTGTGCCAGGTGCCGGGCAGCGCATGGCAGAACGCGTGCACGCGCCCGTCGGGATCGAAGCGATACGCGTCCTCGCCGCCGAAGACGACGCCGGAGGTGCCGAGGACGAGCGAGAGCGGACCGCCGGATCCGAGCGCGCCGACGCCGACGGCACCGGCGGCCTGGTCACCAGCACCGGCCGCAACCGGGACGCCGCCCGAGCGGTCATGCCGAGCCGAGCCGCCTGCGAGCGAGTCCGAGCCGCCCGTGAAGGCGACGCCGCTCACCTCGGCCGACTCCAGCACTCGCGGCAGCCACTCGCGCGGGATCGAGAGCGCATCGAGCAGCTCGGCGCTCCAGTCGCGGGCGGCGACGTCGAGCAACAGCGTTCCCGACAGGTCGGCGACGTCGCTGGCGTGCTCGCCGGTGAGGCGCAGCCGCACGTAGTCCTTCGGCAGCAGGATCGACGCGATCCGCGCGTGGAGATCGGGCTCGTGCTCGGCCATCCACAGCAGCTTCGGCGCGGTGAAGCCGGCGAGCGCGCGGTTGCCGGTCAGCGCGACGAGCCGCTCGACGCCGACCCGCCGTTCGATCTCCGCGCACTGCGCGCCGGTGCGCGCGTCGTTCCAGAGGATCGCGGGACGCAGCGAGCGGCCGCCCGCGTCGAGCGCGACGAGGCCGTGCATCTGACCGGCGAGACCGATCGCATCGGCGCGCGGCGCGTCCAGTTCCGCCAGCACCGCCTGCGCGGCCTCCCACCACAGCTCGGGATCCTGCTCCGCCCAGCCGGGCCGCGGCGTCGCGACCGGGTAGTCGCGCGACGCCTGCGCGAGCACGCGCCCCTCCTCGGAGAGCACAAGCCCCTTGAGGGAGGAGGTGCCGACGTCGAGGCCGACGAGGCGGGCGGACATCAGATCGCCGGGCAGCGGTGGGTCGAGACGGCCATCGCGAGGATCTTCGCGGCGAACCGTCCCGTGAGCAAGGTTCCTGCTTGAAAGGCTGCTCCTGCGGGGCGGCGCAGGAACAGCCTTTCAAGCAGGCGGGGCGAGGGGACGGCCCGGCGCGATCCGCACCACCAGCACGCCGGGCCGCCCTGCCTCGAATGCGAGCGGGGGTGGCACGCCCCACGCTCGCCCTCACGCGGCCTGAAAGGGGGCACGCCCCCCGAAAGCCGCGTGCTTCTCGGCGTCCTATCTGAGCTCCGAGGAGCTCTTGCCGAGCAGTTGCCGGGCGATGATCAGCAGCTGGATCTGCTGGGTGCCCTCGAAGATGTCGAGGATCTTGCCGTCGCGGGCCCACTTCTCCAGCAGCAGCTCCTCGCCGTAGCCGCGGCTGCCCGCCAGACGCACGCAGCGCAGCGCGACGTCGACGCAGGTGCGCCCCGCCTTCGCCTTCGCGTACGACGCCTGCAGCGAGTTGGGCTTCGAGTTGTCCGCCATCCAGGTCGCCGACAGCGTCAGCAGCCGCGCGGCCTCGTAGTCGGCCTCCATCGACAGGTACTCCGCCGCGGCCGCGTGCTGCGACTGCGCGGGCTTGTCGTAGTCGACCTCGACGCCGGCCTCCGCGAGCAGCTCCTTCGTCTGCTCCAGGCAGGCGCGCGTCAGCCCGACCGCCATCGCGGCGACGAGCGGGCGCGTGTTGTCGAACGTCTGCATGACGCCCGCGAAGCCTCTCTTGACGTCGACCTCGGGCGAGCCCAGCAGGTTCTCCGGCTTGACGCGGCAGTTCTCCAGCCGGAACGCGGCCGTGTCGGAGGCGCGGATGCCGAGCTTGTGCTCCAGCCGGTCGAGGATCATGCCGGGGTTGGAGCGCTCGACGACGAACGACTTGATCGCCGCGCGGCCGAGGCTGCGGTCGAGCGTCGCCCACACGACGACGAGGTCGGCGCGCTCGCCGGACGTGACGTAGATCTTCTCGCCGTTGAGGACGTACTCGCCGGTCTCCTCGTCGAGCACGGCGGTCGTGCGGATCGCGGCCGAGTCCGAGCCGGCCTCCGGCTCGGTGATCGCCATCGCGGCCCACTTGCCCCTGAAGCGCTCCAGCTGCTCGTCGTTGGCGACCGAGGCGATCGCCGAGTTGCCGAGCCCCTGGCGCGGCATCGACAGCAGCAGCCCGACGTCGCCCCAACACAGCTCGATGATGCCGAGCGCGGTCGACATGTTGGAGCCGTTGCGGACCTCGCCGTTGCCGCCCTCCTGCCGTCGCACGCCGCCGGCACCGGCGCCGCCGCCCATGTCGGAGCCGTCGTTCATGCCGTCGAGCAGCGCCGCGAGCATGTCCAGCTCTCTCGGGTAGGCGTGCTCCTCCTGGTCGTACTTGCGCGACACCGGGCGGAAGATCTCCTCCGCCACCTGGTGCGCCTGCCCGACCAGCGGGAGGAACTTCTTCGGGACTTCCAGATTCATCGTCATTGGTCTCAGATCTCCTAGACGAGCAGCGCGCCCTCGACGACGCCGACGGCACGCAGGTCGCGGTACCAGCGCTCGACCGGGTGCTCCTTGATGTAGCCGTGGCCGCCGAGCAGCTGGACGCCCTCGGATCCGATCCACGCCCCCTTCTCGCTCGCCAGGTGACGGGCGAGCGCGACCTCGCGCGCGAACTCCTTGTCGAGGTCGGCGCGGGCGGCGGCGCGCAGCGTCGCCAGGCGCAGCCCCTCCAGCTCGATCGCGATGTTGGAGACCGCGAACGCGACCGACTGGCGGTGCGAGATCGGCTCGCCGAACGCGACGCGCTCGTTGACGTACGGGATCACGTAGTCGAGCACCGCTCTGCCGGTGCCGACCGCGAGCGCGCACCACGCGAGCCGCGCGCGGCGGATCGCCTCGGCGTAGACGGCCGGTGAGCCGTCGCCGAGCAGCGCTCTGGCCGGCACGCGCACGTCCTCCAGCAGCACCTCGCCGAAGGCCGCGGCGCGCACGCCCATCCCGGGCGAGGGCTTCGCCAGCACGCCGTCGGACTTCGTCTCGACGAGGAACAGGCCCGGACCGTGGCCGGCGATTCTGGCGGCGACGATCAGCAGCTGCGCCTCCGCCGCCCGCGGCACGAACGACTTGACGCCGGAGAGGACGTAGTCGGCGCCGTCGATGCGCGCCGTCGTCGACAGCTCGAACGGGTCGAACAGCGGTCTCGGCTCGTGCACGGCGAACGCCGCGACGGCAACCTCGTCGCCGATCAGCGCGGGCAGGTACGTGCCCTGCTGCTCGGCGTCGCCCCACAGCGACAGCGCGGTCGCGACGCCGGCCGGCGCGAGCGCCGCGACGGCGAGGCCCATGTCGCCGTGCGCGAGCGCCTCGGCGGCGAGCACGGTCGTGACCGCCGAGCGCTCGCTGACGGCGCCGCCCAGCTCCTCCGGCACGCCGAGCATCGTCAGGCCCAGCTCGGCCGCCTCGGCCAGCAGCTGCGGCGGCGCGGCGGCTGCCGCGTCGGCGGCGAGCGCGTTCGGGCGCAGTCTCTCGGCGCCGAACTCGCCGAACGCCTCGCCGAGCATCTGCTGCTCGTCGGACGGGGTCAGATCGAACAGGCCGCTGCCGGAGGGCTTCAGGCGGGCTGGCTTCTTGCCATTGGGCTGCACCTGCTTGAAGGTGCGGTTGGCGGCGCCGACGGCGCGGAAGCCGTCGCGCGTGGCGCGGTAGACGACGCCCTCCGCCTGCTTGCGGATGCCCAGTCTGTCGACCAGGTCCAACCCTGCGAAACGGCCGAGGGCGCGCAGCCCCAGGCCCATGCTGCGGTCTGCGACGCTCATGCGGCGATCACGTTCCCTTCCAGATGGATCTTGGTGGTGTCCCTCGGATTGCGGACCGCGAAGCGGCCATCTTCAGCCGCGAACGCGACCTTGCCCGGCAGCAGGATCGGCCGCTTGAAGGTCACGTCGACCACGTAGGCGCGCGGCAGCGTCGGCTCCAGCGCCGCGAGGCAGCGCGCCTTCGTCCACATGCCGTGCGCGATCGCGCGCGGGAAGCCGAGCAGCTTCGCGCTGTAGGCGTGCAGGTGGATCGGGTTGCGATCCCCCGACGCCGCGCCGTAACGGCGGCCGAGGTCCTCCTTCAGCCGCCACTCGGCGACGAAGGGCAATTGGCTGGCGCCAATTGCCTTGGAGATCGGCTGGCGCCGATCTCCCGGCGCGGCGGCATCGGCGTCAGGGGTGCCGTTGCCGCGCCGCAGCATCGTGCTGGCGTCCTGCCAGACCAGCTCGCCGCCGACGCGGGCTTCGCTGACGATCGTGAAGATCTTGCCCTTCGCGTGCGGCTGGACCGGCATCGTGTGGACGCGCAGGTCGTAGGTCTCCTCGGCGCGAACCGGGCGCAGCTGCGTGATGCGGTTGCGCAGGTGCACGAGGCCGACCGCGCCGAACGGGAACGCGCCGTCGGTCATCAGCGCCATGTGCAGCGGGAACGCCTGCACGTGCAGAAACGTGGAGGGCAGCTCGTCGCGCAGCGTGAAGCCGCAGACGCGGTCGTAGGCGGCGAGCTGGTCGCGGTCGGTGCTGACGCCGTCGAGCGTCAGCACCGTTCTCGGGATCTTGCCGCCGGCGCCGGCGACGAACGGCAGCTGCGAGGCGCCGGGGATCAGCGGCAGCGCGGCCTTCGCGTAGAGGCCGAGCGTGCCGGGCGGCCCGCTCAGTCTGCGCGTGGAGCTGGAAGAGCGAGCCCCAAGGCGAGTTCTTCCGACGGAATCAAGCCCTTTGGGCGCAGATTTCGCCATCCTAGGCTCCCAGCAGGCTCTGGCCGCAGACGCGCACGGTGTTGCCGGTGACGCCGGTCGAGGCGGGGCTGGCGAAGTAGGCGATCGCCTCCGCCACGTCGACCGGCAGCCCGCCTTGCGAGAGCGAGTTCATGCGCCGGCCGGCCTCGCGCGTGGCGAACGGGATCTTCGCCGTCATCTGCGTCTCGATGAAGCCCGGGGCGACGGCGTTGATCGTCGCGCCGCGCTGCGCCAGCAGCGGCGCGTAGGCGTCGACGAGGCCGATCACGCCGGCCTTCGAGGTGGCGTAGTTGGTCTGCCCGAAGTTGCCCGCGATGCCCGCTATCGAGGCGACGCAGACGATGCGGCCGCCCTCGTTGAGGACCGCTCTTCTTCTGCCCGCGATCAGCGCGTCGGTGATCCGCTGCACGGCGGCGAGGTTGACCTGGATGACGCTGTTCCAGCGCTCCTCGTCCATCCGCCCGAGCGTCTTGTCGCGCGTGATGCCGGCGTTGTGGACGACGACGTCGACGCCGCCGTGCTCTCGCTTCAGAGAGGCGGCGATCTGGTCCGGGGCGTCGTCGGCCGTGATGTCGGCCGTCAGGGACGAGCCGCCGAGCGCGCCCACGACGGCGTTGAGATCGCTCTCCAGCGCCGGCACGTCGAGGCCGACGACGTGCGCGCCGTCGCGCGCGAGCGTCGCCGCGATCGCGGCGCCGATGCCGCGCGAGGCGCCGGTCACGAGCGCGACCTTGCCGGCCAGCGGCTGCTCCCAGTCGAGCGCCGGCACCGCGCCGGCGGGACCGACGTGGATCACCTGGCCGTCGACGTACGCCGACTTCGACGACAGCAGGAAGCGCAGCGTCGAGGCGAGCTGATCCTCCGCGCCGGGCGCGACGTAGACGAGCTGCGCGGTCGCGCCGGCCTTCAGCTCCTTGGCGGCGGCGCGCGTGAAGCCCTCCAGCGCGCGCTGCGCGATCTGCTCGGCGGGTGTTCTCGCCTGCGCGGGCGACGTGCCGAGCACGACGAGCCGGCCGCAGCGCTGCACGCGCCGGACCGTCGGCTTGAAGAAGGCGTGCAGCTCGTCGAGCTGGCCCGGCTCGGTGATGCCGGTCGCGTCGAAGACGAGCGCGCCGTAGCGCTGCGTCTCGGCGGCGGCGGGCGTCCACGGGCCGGCGTCGAGACCGGCCTCGGCGGCGGCGGCGCGGAGATCCTCGCGCAGCGGCGTCGAGGCCTCGGCGCCGATCTCCGCGACCGTCTTCGCGAGCGCGCTCGCGAGCCGCCCGCCCGGCGCGCCGCCCAGCAGCACGCGGCCGTCGACAACGGGGTCGCCGGGGCTGAAGCGCTTCAGCGGGACCGGCGCCGGCAGCCCGACCTGCTTCTGGATGATTCTGCCGATCGGCGTGTTGATGAGGTTCGTGTAGCGGTCAGCTGACATGGTCTATGCCTCCAGGATCGCCACGACGCCGATGCCACCGGCCGCGCAGACGCTGATCAGGCCGCGACCGCTGCCGCGCTCGTGCAGGGCCTTCGCGAGGCCGGCGACGATGCGGCCGCCGGTGGCGGCGAAGGGATGGCCGGCCGCGAGCGAGCCGCCGTTGACGTTGAGCTTGTCGCGGTCGATTGAGCCGAGCGGCCCATCGAGCCCGAGCCGCTGCGTGCAGAAGGCCGGGTCCTCCCACGCCTTCAGCGTCGACAGCACCTGCGAGGCGAAGGCCTCGTGGATCTCGTAGTAGTCGAAGTCCTGCAGCGTCAGGCCGTTGCGCTGCAGCAGCCGCGGCACCGCGTAGGCGGGCGCCATCAGCAGGCCCTCGCGGCCGTTGACGTAGTCGACCGCGGCGGTCTCGGCGTCGACGAAGCGGGCCAGCACCGGCAGTCTGCGCTCGGCCGCCCACTGCTCGCTGCCGAGCAGGACCACGGATGCGCCGTCGGACAGGGGCGTCGAGTTGCCCGCCGTCATCGTGCCGTCCTTGCCGCCGAAGACGGGCTTCAGCTTCGCGAGCTTCTCGACGCTCGTGTCCGGACGCAGGTTCTGGTCGCGCTCGAGCCCGAGGTAGGGGCTGACGAGGTCGTCCTCGAAGCCGCGCTCGTAGGCGGCGGCGAGGTTGTGGTGGCTGCGCTCGGTCAGCTCGTCCTGCGCCTCGCGCGTGATCCCCCACTCGGCCGCGGTGCGGGCCTGGTGCTCGCCCATCGAGAGGCCGGTGCGCGGCTCCTCGTTGCGCGGCGGGGCCGGCGCGAGCTGGCCGGGCCGCAGCCGCAGGAACGGCTTCAGCTTGTCCTGCGTCGAGCGGCCGCGGTTGGCGTCGAGCAGGATCTGGCGCAGGTCCTCGTTGACGGCGATCGGCGCGTCGGAGGTCGTGTCGACGCCGCCCGCGATGCCGGCGTCGATCTGCCCGAGCGCGATCTTCGCAGCGACGAGGTTGATCGCCTGCAGGCCGGTGCCGCACGCCTGCTGGACGTCGTACGCGGGCGTCTCGGCGGAGAGGCGGCTGCCGAGGACCGACTCGCGCGTCAGGTTGAAGTCGCGGCTGTGCTTCAGCACCGCACCGGCGACGACTTCGCCGAGCCGCTCGCCCTCGAGGCCGAAGCGGGTCACGAGACCGTCGAGCGCGGTCGTGAACATGTCCTGGTTGGAGGCCTTCGCGTAGTTGCTGTTGGAGCGCGCGAAGGGGATGCGGTTGCCGCCGATCACGGCGACGCGACGGGGGGGACCGGCGGTCATGATGCTCCTTGGTGTCTGTTCGGGGGTGCGTCTGAAGCGGTGGGGTGGCCGCTCAGCGCGGCGCGCGCCTGCAGGCCCGGCTCGACGGTCGCGACGAGCAGCTCGGCGGCGTCGCGCGGCGGCATCGCGCCGGTTCGCAGCCACCAGCGCGCGAGACCTTCCGCCGCGCCCAGCAGCGCGTTGGAGAGCGCCTCGACCTCGGTCGCCGCTCGCTCGCGGTTGGGCGCGGGGATCAGCGCCAGCTGCGTCTGCGCGACGAGCGCGACGAGCCGCGCGCGGTAGTCGGCGACGGAGCGGCCCAGCTCGCCGCCGGCCGGGAGCGTCTCGTCGAACAGCACGCGCCAGGCGTCGCGGTCGCCGTCGACGAAGGCGAAGAACGCCTTGAGGCCGTCGCGCAGCGCCTCGGCCGGGCCGGAGGCGCTGGCGACGGCCGCGCCGACGGCCGCCAGCATCGCCTCGCCGGCCCGCTCCATGCAGGCGCGATAGAGCCGCTCCTTGTTGCCGAAGTAGGCATACAGCAGGGGCTTGGTGACGCCCGCCTGCGCGGCGACCTCGTCCATCGTGACGGCGCCGTAGCCGCGCTCGGCGAAGCAGCCGTGCGCGATGTCGAGGAGCTGCAGCTCGCGCTCGGCGCGCGGCAGTCGGGAGCGGGTCTGCGCTGTGGTCGACTGGACCATGGCGTTCATATTACCCACGTATAAATTTATATGCCAGTAGGAGATGTCGAGCGGGTGCGATTTCGCTCTGCGAAATGACTACGACATCGCGTAGTACTTGCCGCGAGGCAAGCTGAAACCACGATCGGTCAGGTTTCTGACCGACGCGTCGAAAGACTTGCCGGCGGGCCTCTGACACCGGTTGCAGGTCGGCCAACTGGACAGTGCCCGCCGGCTGTGCGCGCGGTTGACTGCCGCCCGAGGACTGACGCTTCCGTCCCTGCATCCCTCGAGAAGGAGAACTCTTCGTGGTCGGCAACCGACGAACCACAGACGTCCGCCTGCTGCTCGCGGCGCTCGTCGCCGCACTCGCGCTGATGGCGCTGTTCGCAGCCGGCGTTGCGACGCCAGCCGGCGCAACCGGCAAGAAGAAGGCGCATGACGCGCACGACGGTCGCGGCGGCTGGGATCGGCCGGGGCGCGGCGGGCGCGACGAAGGGCGCGGCCACGACGGCGGGCGCGGCCACGACGGCCACGGGCACCACGGCGGTCACGGCCATGGCGATGGCGGCGGCCACGGCGGCAGCAGAAGACCCGACGAGATCGCCTATGTGCCGTCGACGCCCGAGAACACGGTGCTCGGCGGCTTCCCGATCGGCAACGCGCCGGTCGAGACCGTCAGATCGGGACAGATCGTCAAGATCGACACGCTGACGCAGCAGGGCGCTACGAGCGCGACGACCGATCCGGTCACCTACTACGCCAGATTCGGCGTGCCCGCCAGCGGCGTGCTGCCGGACATGATCGCGTTCCAGAGAAGCCTCGCCGACCGCCCGCGCTACGGCGGCCACATCCTCACCGGCCCGGTCTACGTCGACGGGGCCGAGCCGGGCGACACGCTCGAGGTGCAGATACTCGACCTCAAGACGCGCGTGCCGTACGGCGTCAACAGCACCTCGCCGACGAGCGGCGTCTTCAGCACGACGTATCCCGGTTTCCGGACCGGCGACCTGCCGCTCAACATCCTCCCCGAGGAGGGGGCGAACTTCTACAGAACCGGGATGTTCGGCAACAAGGAGGTCGCGTTCTTCAACGACGACATCCAGATCCCGCTGCAGAAGTTCATGGGCACGATGGCGGTCGCCTCGCCCGAGGGCGTCTTCGTCGGCAACACGCCCGACGCGCCGCCGCCCGCGCTCGGCGTGCAGCCCTCGACACCGCCCGGCCCCTACGGCGGCAACCTCGACACGCGCGACCTGACGATCGGTTCGTCGCTGTTCCTGCCGGTGTTCCAGTCCGGCGCCCGCTTCTACACGGGCGACCCGCACAGCCTCCAGGGCAACGGCGAGGTCAGCGGCACGGCGATCGAGCAGTCGCTGCAGGGCACGTTCCGCTTCATCGTGCACAAGGGCGAGGCGATCACCGGGCCGGCCGCGGAGGACAGAGACAACTACATCGTGATGGGGATCGACCACGATCTCGACCGCGCGATGAAGCTCGCCACGGCCAACATGGTCAGATTCCTGGTGATGGAGAAGGGCTTCACCGAGGCGAAGGCGCTCTCGTTCGCCAGCCTCGCGGGCGACTTCCAGGTCGCCGAGGTCGTCGACCGCACCCAGGTCGTCGTCGGCAAGGTCCCGAAGTACCTGTTCGACTGACGCTCACTCGTGCAGCTGCTGCCCGCACGGGCAGCAGCTGCACGAGCAGCGACCACGTTGCGGCGGTGTGCGGGGCGCGCCGCGCTAGCGTTGCGGCCATGCACCTCGCGCGCTACGACGAGCTGGAGCCGTACGTCACCGCCGACGGCTCGACGATCCGCGAGTGGGCGGGGCCGGGGTACTCGCCGGCGAGAAATCAGAGCCTTGCGGAGGCGACGCTGCCGCCCGGCGGCGCGACGATCGCCCACTACCACCCGCAGGCCGAGGAGCTGTACCTGTTCAGATCGGGCCACGGCCGCCTGCGCATCGGCGACGACGAGCGCGACGTCCAGCCGGGCGACTGCGCCGTGATCCCGCCCGGCGTCGTTCACAAGCTGTGGAACACCGGCACCGCCGACCTCGTGCTCGTCTGCGCCTGCTCCCCCGCGTACTCCCACGAGGACACGATCCTCGTCGAGCCCGAGCAGCCGCCGGCGGACTGACCGTCAGCCGTCGTCCTGCCGGAAGGCCCAGCGGACCTCCTCGACGGACAGTCCTGAGGCGACGCAGGCGAGCAGCTTCATGCGGGCCGCCTGGGGGGAGAGGAAACCGACGGGGATGATTCCCGTGTCGCGCAGGTCCTGCTCGGAGCCGGCGTAGCCGTAGGTGCCCTGCAGCACGACGCCGCGCTCGGGGCGGCAGTAGGCGACGATCGGGATCCGCTCGGCGGCCTCGGCCCACAGCTCCAGCAGCGGAGGCGCGAGGTGGCCGGCGCCGAGCGTGCCGATCACGACGCCGTCGGGCTCGGTCGCCAGCGCGGCGCGCGCGAGCGTGCCGTCGTCGCCGGCGCCGGTCGGGACGACGTGGACGCGCTTGTCGAGCGCCGGCGGGTCCAGCGGCGGGTTGCGCGGGAGTCTCGACCAGATCGTCGCGTGGCCCTCGGTGACGCGGCCGAGCGGGCCGGTCTGCGGCGAGGAGAAGGCGACGAGCGACGTCGTGTCGGTCTTGCGCGCGCAGCGGGCGTGGTGGATCTCGCCGCCGAAGACGACGAGCACGCCCATCCCGGACGCTTCCTCGCTGGTCGCGACGGAGACCGCGTCGAGCAGGTTGGCGGGGCCGTCGGCGCCCGCGGCCGTCGCAGGGCGGATCGCACCGGTGAAGACGATCGGCGCCTCCGCGTCGTGGACGACGTCGCACAGCATCGCCGTCTCCTCCAGCGAATCGGTGCCGTGCGTGACGACGACGCCGATCCCGCGCCGCGCGGCGTCGCGCGCCTGGCGGCAGACCTCGAGCTGGTCGGCGAGCGTCAGGTGCGCGCTCGGCTTGTTGACGACGTCGATCGCGTCGATGCCGTCGCCCCCCAGCTCCGGGATCATCGCGACGAGCGCGGCGGCGGCCAGCTGCGGCGTGGCGGAGTCGCCGCCCATCGCGATCGTGCCGCCGGCACCGATGATGCGCACGCGACGCGCTGCTCTGGGGCGATCCATCCCGACAACCCTAGCGACCCGCGTTGCCGGCCCCACGGCTCGCGCGCGGGCCGCCTCGGCGGCGGCGCCCCGGCGCACGGCGGACTGGCACACCGCCTTCAAGGATCGTGCCCGCGAACCGATCACCGGAAGAGGCCCGTCATCCGCCCAGCGAAGTGAGAGAACTCCCCGGTGCCCGAGCGCGTCGTCCGTCTCGCCGGCGAAGTCAGCGGACTCGCCGGCTCAAAGCTGCGTGAGATCGAGCGTGTCGCCGACACGACGAAGATCCTCGCCCTGAATGCCCTCGTGCAGGCCGCGCAGGCCGGCGACCACGGCCGCGGGTTCGCCGTCGTCGCGGAGGAGGTCGGCCGCGTCGCGACGAGCGTGCGCGCCCTCTCCGCCGACCTGACCGAGCAGCTGGAGCCGCGCATCGGCGAGCTGAACGCGCTCGGCCGCGACCTCGTCGCGCAGGTGCGCGGGCAGCGGCTCGCCGACCTCGCCCGCAACGCCGTCGAGCTGATCGACCGCAACCTCTACGAGCGCAGCTGCGACGTGCGCTGGTGGGCGACCGACTCGGCCGTCGTCGATGCTTGCGACGCCCCGCACGAGCCGGCGCGGACGCGTCACGCGAGCGCGCGGCTGGCGACGATCCTCGCCAGCTACACCGTCTACCTCGACCTCTGGATCGCCGACCGCGACGGGCGCGTGATCGCGCACGGGCGGCCCGACCGCTACGCCGGCGTGCTCGGCAGCAGCGTCGCCGACAGCAGCTGGTTCGCCGCAGCGCTCGCGACAAGCGACGGCGGCGCCTACGCCGTCGACGACATCGCGCGCAACCCGCTGCTGGGCGACGCCCCGGTCGCCACCTACGCGACCGCCGTCCGTACGGGCGGCGCGCACGACGGCGCGCCGATCGGCGCGCTGGGCGTGTTCTTCGACTGGGGCAGCCAGTCGCAGGCGATCGTCGAAGGCCTGCGACTC
Organism: Conexibacter sp. CPCC 206217; assembly: GCF_030646165.1. Lineage (GTDB taxonomy): Bacteria > Actinomycetota > Thermoleophilia > Solirubrobacterales > Solirubrobacteraceae > Conexibacter. The sequence continues at coordinate 367,904 of NZ_JAUTDO010000004.1, forward strand.
GCCGACGAGGAGCGCGACCGCACGCGCGCGCTGCTGCTCGACGCGGACGGGCGCGTGATCGCCGCCTCCGATCGCACCGGGCTGCTGAGCGAGCGGATCGAATTGCGCACCGAGGGCCGTGAGAGCGGCTTCTACAGCGCCGGCGACGACGTCGTCGGCTTCGCGCGCACGCCGGGCTACGAGACCTACGAGGGCCTCGGCTGGTACGGCGCGCTCGTGCGGCGCGGCTGAGCGCGAGGCAAGGCAGCCGCGGCGGGGCGCGGGCGGGCGATGGGCGGGCGGGCGCCGAGCCGCCGCCTACCGCGGCGCGACCGGCTCGTCCGCGAGCGGCGCGTCGAGGCCGACCTCGCCGCCGACGATGAACTGCTCGGGGTAGCCGTACATGCCGTGCTCGACGATGTCGAGCCCCTCCTCCTCTTCCGCCTCCGTCACGCGCAGCCCGAAGACGGCCTTGATCGCGGCGAAGGTGACGTAGGAGATCGAGAAGACGAGCGTGAAAGCGACGACCACGCCGAGCGCCTGCACCCCCAGCTGCTCGAACGAGCCGTTGTAGATCAGCCCCGCCTGGCCCGGCGCGCCGGGCGCGTCGGCGAGCCGCGGGGCGGCGAAGATGCCGCACGAGAGCGTGCCCCAGATGCCCGCGACGCCGTGCGCAGACAGCGCGCCGACCGGGTCGTCGAGCACGCGGTCGATCGCCAGCACGGAGATCACGACGATCACGCCCGCGATCAGGCCGATCAGCGGGGCCGCCCACAGCTCGACGAAGCCGCACGGCGCGGTGATCGCGACGAGTGCGCCGATCGCGCCGTTGCCAAGCATCCCGACGTCGAGCCGGCGCGTCAGCAGCGTCACCGTGATCGCCGCGCCGACGACGCCGGCGGCGGCGGCGATGTTGGTCGCGAGCGCGATCTCGGCGAAGCGTGCGCCCTCGGTGCTCAGCGTCGAGCCGGCGTTGAAGCCGAACCAGCCGAGCCACAGGATCAGCACGCCGATGCCGAACATCGGCATCGAGTGGCCGGGGATCGCGCGCGGTCTGCCGTCCGGGCCGTACTTGCCGCGCCGCGGGCCCAGCAGCAGCAGCGCCGCGAGGCCGCCCGTCGCACCGGTCAGGTGCACGACGGTCGAGCCGGCGAAGTCCTGCATGCCCGATCCGATCTGCCCGAGCAGGCCGCCGCCGAAGATCCAGTGCGCGACGAGCGGGTAGATCACGGCGGCGAAGACGACCGCGTAGATCGGATAGGCGATGAAGCGGATCCGTTCCAGCGTCGTGCCCCAGACGATCGCGAGCGAGACCGCGCAGAAGACCATCTGGAACAGCACGTAGCCGGTGTCGGCCGGCGTCACCGGGCCGGCTATCGGGCTGCCGGACGAGAGCGTCTGGCCGACGTGCAGAAAGAAGCCCGAGTCGCCGAGGAGCAGCCCGCCGCCGCCGAACGCGAGCGCGAAGCCGCATGCCCACCAGGCGAGCGAGGCGATCGAGAAGTTCAGCAGCACCTTCGCGACGACCGCACCGACGTTCTTGCCGCGCGAGAAGCCGATCTCGACGCACGCGAAGCCGGCCTGCATGAACATCACGAGCACCGCCGCGACGACGATCCAGAGCGCGTCGAGGTCGATCGTGACGCTGCCGAGCGAGCGGGTCGCGAAGGTCAGCGGCGGCGTCATCATGCGGTCACGCGCGCGGGCGAGCGGTCGAGCTGCTCGGCCGGGACCGGGCGGCCCAGCAGGAAGCCCTGCGCGAGCGGCGCGCCGTGCCGGCGCAATAGCGCGAGCTGCTCGGGGTGCTCGACCCCTTCGACGACGGTCGTCATTCCGAGCGCGGCGCCGAGTTCCAGGACGGCCGCGACGATCGCGGTCGAGCCCGGATCCTCGGGCACGCGTCTGAGGAAGGAGCGGTCGACCTTCAGCACCTGCACCGGCAGGTCGCGCAGACGTGCGAGCGAGGAGTGGCCGCTGCCGAAGTCGTCGATCGCGATCGCCAGGCCGGCCGCGTGCAGCTCGTCCAGCAGCGAGCTGTCGCGCCGCTCGTCGCTCATCACCGCGCTCTCGGTCAGCTCGGCGCAGAACTGGCCGGCCGGCAGCTCGTAGCGCGCGATCGCCTGCGCGATCGAGGCGACGAGGTCGGGCTGGCGCAGCTGACGCGGCGAGAGGTTGAAGCAGAGGCGCGGGCGAAAGCCCTCCTTCGCCCAGCGCGCCGCCTGCTTGCAGAGCGCCTCGACGACCCACGTGCCGATCCCCTCGATCAGCCCGGTCTCCTCGGCGACGGGGATGAAGCCGGCCGGCGGCACGAGCCCGTGCTCGGGATCCTCCCACCGTACGAGCGCCTCGACGGCGACCAGCTGGCCGTCCTCGACGCGGTAGATCGGCTGGAAGTGCAGGCGCAGCTCGTCGCTCTCGATCGCGCGCCGCAGGCGGCTGGTGAGCGACAGCCGGTCGCGCGCCTCGCTCGCCCCGCGCTCGTAGAAGGCGACCGTGCCGCCGCCCGCGCGCTTGGCCTGGTGCATCGCCATGTCGGCGTGCTTGAAGAGCGACTCGGCGTTGTTGGCATGACCGGGGAACAGCGCGATCCCGATCGCGGCGCCGATGTGGAACTCGGCGCCCGCGACGGCGAACGGCTGCTCCAGCGCCTCCATGATGCGGTCGCCGGCGAGCTGCGCGACGACCTGCGCGTCCTCCGCGCCGCAGTCCAGCAGCAGCATGAACTCGTCGCCGCCCTGGCGCGCGATCACGTCGCCGGCGCGCGTCAGCTCGGCGACGCGCTGCGCCGTCTCGCGCAGGACGGCGTCGCCGGCGCCATGGCCGAGCGAGTCGTTGACGAGCTTGAAGTTGTCCAGCCCGACCTGCACGAGCGCGACGGCGCCGCCGGTGCGGCGGGCGCGCGCGAGGTCGCGCTGCAACTGCTCCTCCAGCAGCGCGCGGTTGGGCAGGCCGGTGAGGCGGTCGTGGTGCGCGAGGTAGGCGACCTGGGCCTCCGCGCGGCGGCGCTCGGTCACGTCCTCGCCGGAGCTGAGCACCGACGTGACCGTGCCTCTGGCGTCGCGCACGAGCGCGTTGCGCCAGGCGATCTTGCGCTCCTCGCCGCCCTTCGTCAGCAGGAACGTCTCGGCCCGCTCGGGCGGCGGCTCCTCACCGGCCAGCAGTTGCTGGAAGGCCGCGCGCGCCTCCGGACGGTCGCCGGGCGGGATCACGGTCTCGTGCCAGTCGCGCCCCACCAGCTCGTGCTCGGAGTAGCCGAGCAGCTCGCAGCCCTGGCGGTTGACGAGCTCGACGCAGCCGGCCGCGTCGAGCACGACGACGAGCGTCGAGGCGACCTCGAGATAGCGCTGCGCGCGATCGCGCTCCTCGCGCAGGCGCTGCGCGCCTTCGACCGAGCCGGTGACGTCGGCGACGGTCGCGACGACGCCGCGTCTGTTGGTGCCGTGCGCACCGCCGATCGGACGCGCGAGGATCGTGATCCAGCGCTCGCTGCCGTTTGGCATCGCGCGTCGCAGCGTGGCCCTGACGGGGGCGCCCTGGCGCAGTGCGCGCTGCGCCGGGTTGTCCTGCGCGGAGAGCGACTTGCCGCTGTCGTAGCGCAGCGTGTCGCGCGCGAACAGCAGGTCGCGCGCGTCGGCGGCGGCGATCTCGTCGGCGCTGACGCCGAGGATCCGCAGCGCGCTGACGTTCCAGCTGACGGGGCGCAGGCGCGGGTCGAGCACGATCACGCCCTCCTCCAGGCCCTCGACGACCGCGCGGCTGAGCCGCTCGGCCGCGCGCAGCGCCTGACGGGCGCGCTGCTGCGGGGCGGCGTCGACGACGAGGCCGCGGCTCACCAACGGTCCGCTCCGCTTGCCGTTGCGGATGCGTTCGCCGAAGGGTGCGCTGAAGCTCGGACGAGAGCTCACATCACGGTACCTCGACAGAAATCCCAGTCACTTGAGGGACGGGCAGCGGCTCGCACGCGGCCCAGCGGCCCTGCAGCCGACAGAACGCCTGCGTGCCATGGGAATGGACACCGATGTTTCCGCTATGACCGTCGCGCGAGAGAGTCGCGCCGATCGCGGGTAGCCGGCCGCGAGGCCCACCCAAACTTCAGAGGGAGGAACCATGAGCCCGAGCCTCAGGGGGAGGCGGCTCGCCGCTGCCTGCACCGGCGTCGTGGCACTCGCCGGCGCGTGCGCGCCGAGCGCCGTGGCGCAGGATCGCCAGCGTCCCGGCCCGCCGTCCGCGCCGCTGCAGTGGAGCGCGTGCGGCGACGACGACGTCGCCCAGTGCACGACCGCGCCGGTCCCGAAGGACTGGTCCAATCCGCGCCGCGGCACGATCAGCCTCGCCGTCGCGAGAATCCCCGCGAGAGATCCGAGCAGACGGATCGGCTCCCTGTTCGTGAACTTCGGCGGACCGGGCGGCGACGCCGCGGCGACCGTCGAGGCGATCGGCGCCGACCTCTTCGCCGGCGTCAACGACCGCTTCGACATCGTCGGGATGGATCCGCGCGGCGTCGGCGAGAGCAGCCCGTCGATCGACTGCAGATCCAACCAGGAGACCGAGGGCGTCTACGCGCAGCCGTTCGAGACGCCGGACACGCTCGACATCCGCGCGATGGTCCAGCGCGACACGTCCTACATCCGCAGATGCCTGACGCTCAACCGCGAGATCCTGCCGTACGTCTCGACCGCGAACGTCGCGCGCGACGTCGACTACCTGCGCGGCGCCGTCGGCGACAGAAGACTGACCTACCTCGGCTTCTCCTACGGCACCTTCCTCGGCGCCACCTACCAGAGCATGTTCCCCAGCCACGTGCGCGCGATCGTGCTCGACGGCGCGCTCGATCCCGACCAGTACGTCAACGACCCGCTGTCGAGCCTCGACGAGCAGACCGCCGGCTTCGAGCGCGCGATCGGCCGCTTCCTGCAGGCCTGCGCCGCGAGACAGGACGCCTGCCTGAACTTCGGCGGCGAGGATCCGTGGTCCGCGCTCGACGAGCTGATCGAGAGAGCGGCCGCGAGCCCGATCCCGGCGTCCAACGGCGACCCGGTCGACGGCGAGGACGTCGACGCCGCGGTGACGCAGGCGGTCTACTCCAAGAGCCTCTGGCCGGACCTCGCCTACGCCCTCGCGAGAGCTGAGCAGGACAACGACGGCACGGTCCTGCGCGCGCTCGACGACATCTTCTACGGGAAGCTCGACGACGGCACGTACGATCCGCTGACCGATCGCTACTTCACGATCAGCGCGCTGGAGCAGCGCTACCCGTCGAATGTCTCGACGTTCGTGCGCGAGGGCCAGCGCTCCTTCAACGACTACGACCACGCGTTCTGGAACCACGGCTACAGCGAGCTGGCGTGGGGCCTGTACCCGGTCAAGCCCAACAGCGCCTTCTACGGCCCGTTCCGCAACCCGTCCAACGACCCGACGACGCTCGTCGTCGGCACGACGTATGACCCAGCGACGCCGTACAAGGAGGCGAAGCGGCTCGTCAGAGAGCTCGGCAACGCGCGCCTGCTGACGATGCGCGGCGACGGCCACACCGCCTACGGCGGCAACTCCGCCTGCATCGACACGGCCGTCGACGCCTACCTGGAGGACCTGACGCTGCCGGCCGAGGGGACCGTCTGCAGACAGGAGGTCCCGTTCGAGCAGCCGCCGCCCGAGCCGGCCCCGACCCCGGCCCCGCCGCAGGACGGGCAGACGGTCGCGCCGCAGTCGCTCGCCCAGCGCAGCGGCCTGGCCGCGCGCCTGCAGCGGATCGAGCGGCTCGCGCCGCACGTGAAGCCGCTCGTGCAGCCGTAGCGGCCCAGCTCCCACCCCAGCCTGTCCGCCGCGGTCGTCTGGCCGCGGCGGACGGGGGTGGCGCGGGATCCCCCGCGGTTGGGATGCCGCGTCGCCTCACACGCTGTTTCGGTGCGCCGGTGCGCCGGCGCGCCGGGTCAGCCGTCGGCGGCGATGCGCGGCAGCTCGATCGCCGACGGGTGGGCGGCGTCGTGCAGCACCTCGTGCTCGACGGTCACCAGCCGTGTCGCCGTCTGCGGCGGCTCGCCGGTGCCGGCGTTGCGCGCGTAGCGCGGATGCGCGCCACCGGCGACCAGCACGCGAATCCGGTGGCCCGCGCCGAAACGGTGCGCCGTCGGCCACAGCTCGAACGTGACGCGGCGGGTGCCGTCCGGCGCGATCGACGGCGCGGCGTCGGTCAGCCGGATCAGGCTGTCACAGACGTTCAGCGAGCGGCCGTCCGGATGCACGTCGCAGATCCGCACGAAGACGTCGGCGAACGCGCTCGACGTGCGCACGTAGACGTCCGCCTGCACCGGACCGATCGCCTCGACGTCGTGCGCAAGCGGCGCGCCGGTGAACGTCAGCACGTCGTCGCGCGCTTCCAGCGGACGGTTGTCGAGCACCGGCTCGCGTGCGAGCAGCACCGGGCCGCCGAGTGAGGGAGTCGGATGGTTCGGGTCGTAGGTGAAGCGGGAGCGCTCGGACTCGCCCTCCTGCGCCTCCTCGCTCAACCCCCCACCCGCGCGCAGGTGCAGGCGCCACGGCTGCACCTCCGGCGGCGGCCAGTCCGGCAGCGTGCGCCAGGGGTCCTCGCCGTTCTCGCGCGCGATCCCACCGACCCAGATCCGCACAGGCGCCTCGTCGAGCAGGCGCCGGTCGCCGAGCAGGTGCGCGCGCAGCCAGGCGATCCCCTCCCTCAGGCTGCGCGCCAGCAGCGGCGTCGAGGTGTGCGCCCACGGGCCGACGACGAGCTGCGTCGTGCGGCCGGCTCTGCGCAGCGCGACGTAGTCCTCCAGCAGCCACGGCAGGAAGATGTCCTGCCAGCCGCCGATCAGCTGCACCGGCGCGGTCACGCCGGCGACGTCGGCGGAGAAGTCGCGCACCGCCCAGTAGGGATCGTCGGGCGCGGCAACGTCGAACCACTCGCGGAAGAACGGCACCGGCTCGCCCGCGACGAGCGCGTCGAGCTCGTTCAGCGGCAGCGCGTCGAACGCTCTCGGCAGCTTGCGGCGCATGCCGAAGATCAGCCGCAACGGCGCCAGCCGCCGCTCCTGCGCGGCGATGATCAGCGTCCACGAGAGCGCGGTGTCGAGCGACAGCGAGCCGCCGCCGTAGGCCTGCCCGTGGAACTGCGACGCGGTGATCGACGGCGCGAGCGCGCCGATCGACCCCTCGGAGGCGTTCGCGACCGCCCACTGCGTCAGCCCCATGTAGCTGCTGCCGATCATCCCGATCGGCCCGTCGCACCACGGCTGCTCTCTCAACCACCGCAGCGTCGCCAGGCCGTCGGCGCGCTCGTCGAACGGGCGCAGCACGCCGCCGGAGCCGAACGTCCCGCGGACGCTCTGGACGACGACCTGGAATCCGCGCTCGGCCAGCAGGCGGCCGTAGACGAAGCCGAAAAAGCCGTGGCGGCCGTAGGGCGTGCGCACCAGCACCGTCGGCGGTGGGGGCGAACCATCGCCCTTCTCGGCCTCCGCGCGCGCGACGTAACGATCGGCCAGCAGCACGACGCCGTCGTCCATCGTCGCGGGCAGGTCGCGCTGCAGCAGCACGTCGTGCGTCTGCGCGCGCGGCAGACGCAGCGAGCGTCCCGCGATCTCGCTGAGCAGCGTCAACGTCGGCCATCCGTGGAGCGCATCCCACTCGACCGTAGCGCGTCGGGCGGCGCGCGCGGACGCCCGCGCCCCGTGGCGCCGCCCGTGCGTCTATGCTCGCGCCCGCATGCCGCCCAGCGGGGGTGGCGGGGATCGGAGGAGTGGAGATGTCGTCGAGAGCGCAGGAGCCGGAGCGACGGCTCTCGTATCAGGCGCACGTCTGGCTGACCGCGGCCGTCGCCGCGATGGGTGGCATCCTGTTCGGTTACGACACCGGCATGATCTCCGGCGCTCAGCTGTACATCGAGCGCGAGTTCAACCTCTCCTCGGGCGAGATCGGCGTCGTCGTCTCCGCGGTCACCGCAGGCGCACTCGTCGGCGCACTGTTCTCCAGTTGGCTGACGGCGAGAATGTCGCGCCGCGGGATCGTCAAGCTCGCGGCCGTCGTCTTCATCATCGGCGCCGTGCTCGCCGCGGCCGCACCGACGACGTTCGTGCTGATCGTCGCGCGCTTCATCATCGGCCTCGCGGTCGGCTTCGCCTCGACGGTCGTGCCGCTCTACATCTCCGAGGTCGTACCGGCCGCAAGACGCGGCTCGATGGTCGCGCTGTTCCAGCTCGCGATCACGGCGGGCATCCTGCTCGCGTACATCGTCAACGCGGCGACCGCGGAGGAGTGGCGGATCGTCTTCGCGCTCGCCGCGGTGCCCGCGACGCTGCTGTTCATCGGCATGCTGCTGCTGCCGAACTCGCCCCGCTGGCTGGTCGCCAGAGACGACGTCGAGGGGGCGCGCAGAGTGCTGCACGAGCTGCGCGACCCGGACGCGCCGGAGACGGAGGAGGAGCTGCAGGAGATCGTCGCCGCGGTCGAGGAGGACCGCGCGCGACCGAAGGAGTCGCTCACCGCCGCGCTCACGAGCCCACTCGCGCGCACGATCCTCACCGTCGGGATCGGGCTCGGGATCTTCCAGCAGATCACCGGCATCAACACGATCATCTACTACGCGCCGACGATCCTGAAGGAGGCCGCCTTCGGCGATTCCGCCTCGACGCTGACGACCGCCGGCATCGGCACGCTCAACTTCGTCGCGACGGTCCTCGCGCTGCTGTTCGTCGACCGCATCGGCCGCCGCAAGATCCTGCTCGGCGGCATGTTCGGCATGGTGCTGACGATGGCCGGCGTCGCCGTCGCGTTCGCCGTCGACGACTTCAGCGGCATCTGGAGATGGGTGACGGTCTTCTGCCTGTTCGGCTTCATCGCCTGCTTCGCCGTCAGCTGGGGCTGGGGCTTCTGGGTGATGGCGTCGGAGATCTACCCGCTCTTCATCCGCGGCCAGGCGATCTCGATCGGCAACTCCGTCCAGTGGGGAGCGAACTTCGCGATCTCCCTCCTCTTCCCGATCCTGCTGACCGCCTGGGGCGGCGCTCCCGTCTTCGGCATGCTCGCCGGCTTCGGCGTGCTCGCGCTGTGGTTCACCTGGAAGCTCGTCCCCGAGACACGCGGCAAGACGCTCGAGGAGATCGAGGACGAATGGCGCCGCCGCGCCGGCGTCGACGAAGGACGCCCGCCGACGCCGGCCGCGGCGGTCGGCTGAAGGACAAGACACACGCTGTAGACCTGCGCCATCGCATCGACCAAGATCGGTGCATGGCACAGGTGATGATCGACCTCCCCGACGATCTGGTCGGAAGAATCGACGCGTACGCGCGTCAGATGAGAACCACGCGCAGCGACTTCGTGCGCGACCTCGCGAAGCGCGAGTTGCGGTATGCGTCCGAGGCCCGGCGCGAGCGGATTCGCGAGCTGCTCGACAGACCGTCGCGGGGCTACGGTGGTCGCGCGACGGAGTACATCCGTGAGATGCGGGACGCGCGATGAGCGTCCTGCTGCTGGACTCAGGCGTCTGGCTGGCCGCGTGCGACCCGGACGACCGCTACCACCGCGCCGCCGCCGAGATCGTCGCGCTCGGCGAGGATGAGCCCGAACTGGCGGCGCTCGATCTGACCTTGTTCGAGGTCGGCAATGTCGCGATCCGCCGTTGGAGATCGGTGTCTCGCGCGCGGGAGGTCACTCAGCTGGTCGAGATCGCCGCAGCCGGCAATCTCGAACGGGTCGACGGCGAGACGGTCTGCGCGACGATCGCGGACGCGGACACGCACGGGCTCAGCTCGTACGACGCCGCCTACGTGACCGTCGCACGCCGCCGCGGCTGGATGCTCGTCAGCTGCGACCACCGCGACCTCGTCCGGCCAGGCCTCGCAGTTACGCCCACCGACGTGGTGAAGCGCGACGCCGTGCTCGGCTGAGCGACAGCGGCGCGCAGGACGGTCAGACCGCGCTCGGCGTCGGCGCCCCTGCCGCACGCCGACGCCGGTGCGGCTATCTGCCGTCGTCCTCGCCGTCGTCGCTGCCGCCGATGTCGTCCTTCGCCTTGCGCAGCCAGTCGGCGAGCTGCTGGCCGCCCTGGCCGATCGTCTCGCCGGCGTCGCGGAACGCTTCCTTGAAGCGGTCGCTGTAGAAGGAGACGGCGTCGCCGGTCTCGGCTCTGACGCTGATCGGGTCGTCGCGTCTGACGTAGTCGCCGCCGACGATGCGGTCGAAGTCGCCCTCGCGGACCCACAGCATCAGCTCGCGCGTGCGGCGGACCGGCAGCGGGTGGGTGACGCCGAGGTCGAGCATCAGGCGAGTCAGGCGCTCCAGGCCGCCGCCCTTCTCGGCGTACTCCATCGACTGCGCCATGAACGCGTCGAGGTCGAGCTGGTCGGTCATCGCGCCGGCGCTGATCGACATCAGCGTGCGGCAGACGGCGAGCGGGTCGCGCGTGACGAGCGCGGACGCGCGGTCGCAGCTCAGCTCGGTCGCGCGGTACCACTCCATCAGCGCGGTGCGGACCGGGATCAGCGGCAGCGCGATCTTCGCCGTCGCCGTCAGCCGCAGCAGGATCAGCAGCGCGGTCCGGTACAGCTGATGGTCGGAGAGGATGTGCGCCGCCTCGTGCGCGAAGACGGCGCGCCGCTGCGGCGCGTCGAGCAGCTGCAGCAGCTCCGAGTTGACGAGGACGATCGGCTCCTTGGCGCCGATCGCGAAGGCGTTCGCGATCGGGTTCTGCGTCACGTACAGCGACGGCACGTCGGCCATGTCGAGCGTCGAGTAGGCGAACTGATGGTCGCGCCAGACCTCCTGCAGCTGGGCCTCCCCCAACCGCACCGAGGCGCCGAGCGACGCCTGCCGCAGCGCCCGCTCGTAGCCGAGCTGGATCAGCGTGCGCACGACCTTGTCGAGGTAGGGGATCGACGCGAGCGCGGCGGTGGCGGCGCGATCGGCCGGGTGCTGCCACGCGCGCGGCGAGATGTCCTTCAGCTGGTAGCCCTTGACGGGTGCGTCAGACGAGGTCATCCATCGAGCATACGGGGTCGCGTGAGCTGGCTTGCAACCTTTGCTCCCGACCGCTTCCCCCGTTCGGCGGAGACGGCCGGGAGCCGGCGGCCGAAGCGCGGAGCTAGGCGCCGATCGACGGGTGGGGCGGATCCTGCGGGGTCGGGAAGATGCCGTCGATCAGCTCGATCCGGTAGCCGTCGGGGTCGGCGACGAAGCAGATCCGGCCGACCTCCTCACGGCCGCCGGGAGCGTACGGCGGCGTCTCCGGCTGGATCCCAGCGGCGGCGAGCTGCTCCAGCAGGCCGTCGAGGTTCTCCACGGTCAGCGCGAGGTGGTTGTAGCCGTCGCCGAGGTCGTACGGCTCGGTGCGGCCGACGTTGACGGTCAGCTCGAGCGTGTCGCCGCCGCCGGGCAACCCGAGGTAGACGTTGTAGGCCGACTCGAAGTTGAGCCGGCCGCGCAGCTCGAAGCCGAGCAGCTCGTAGAAGCGCAGCGACGCATCGATGTCGCGCGCACGGACGCAGGTGTGGACGAAAGCGGTGGGCATGCATCGCACGCTATCGCGTGCCGCCGCAGCCGTCCGCAACGTTCCAACGATGTGAGGAGAGCACGATCGTGTGCATGATTGGCGGATGCCGCCGCCATCGGACTGGGTCTTCGCCTACGGCTCGCTCGCGGCCGAGCCGGTCCGCGGGGCGTATCCGGCGGTGCTGGCCGGGCATCGGCGACGCTGGGGGGTCGCGATGGACAACCGGTGCGACCTGCCCGGCTACAAGTGGTACCGGGCGCGTGCGAGCGGTGAGCGGCCCGACGTGTACGTCGCATTCCTCGACCTCGTCGCGGACGCGGACGGCGTCGGCGAGGCTGCGGTCAACGGGCTCTGCCTGCCGGTCGACGCGACGGCGCTCGCGCTGCTCGACGCACGCGAGCGCAACTACGAGCGGATCGACGTCAGCGCGCTGGTCACGCCAGAAGCAACGTGGAAGCGTGCGCGCGTGTGGGCGTACGCCGGCAGATCAGACGCGCGCGAGCGGCTTGCGCGCGGTGTGCGGGAGGGCAGGGCCGTCGTCAGCCAGGAGTACGTCGACGACGTCGAGCACGGCTTCCGCCGCCTCGGCGGCGACCAGCTCGCGCGCTACCGCGCCACCACCGATCCGCTGCCGCCCGGATGCGAGCGGCTGTCGCTGGAGCGGATCGACCTGCGGTGAAGGGCGTGGCTATCTGAGCCGGCCCAGCTCGATCGCCGCCAACGCGATCGAGGCGATCGTCTCGCCGTCGACGATCTCACCGGAGCGGATCCGTTGCAGGACCTCGGGGAAGGGGACTCTGAGCACTTCGGTGATCCCCTCGTGGTCGCGGTCCTCGCCGTCGTCGACGACCGCCAGGCCCGTTGCGAGGAAGACGACCTCGGGCGCGTCGGCGACCCCGTTGAGCGCGTTCATCGCGCCGAGCGGCGTCCACTCGGCGGCGACGAGGCCGGTCTCCTCGCGCAGTTCGCGCTTGGCCGCGACGAGCGGATCCTCGCCGTCGGTCGCGCCGGCCGGCACCTCCAGCGAGCGGCGGCCGATCGTGTAGCGCTCCATCGCGACGAGCACGACCTCGTCCTGCGGCGTCAGCGCGACGACGAAGACGGCCGGGTTCTGCAGCTCGATCACGCCGTAGATCCCGCGCGAGCCGTCGGGCTTGACGACCTGGTCCTCGCGCACGCGGATCCATCTGTTCTCGTACACGTCACGGGTGTCGAGCGTCTGCCAGCTCATCGCTCGACACCCTAGAGCAGTCGCCCGCGCGCTCCGGCGGGCGGCGCCGCACCGCGCGCCGCCCGCCGCGCCCGGCCGCACGCCGGCTACGCGAACGCGAACGACTCCCTGCGTCGCTCGATCGCCCCTGCGAGCGCATGCAGCGTCCGCCCCGCCGCGACCGCGTGGCCGCGTCGGTTGAGGTGCAGCATGTCGGCGCTGTAGATCGAGCGGTCGCCGCAGCGCGGGTCGGTCGCGCAGTCGACGACGAGCGCGTCATGACGGCGCGCGACGGCGAACGTGACGAGCGCGAGCGTCGCCATCCGGTCGCGCAGCCGCGACCCCCACGGCTCCGGCAGCTCGACCGCCTGGCCGATGTCGAACAGCGTGTAGAGGAAGACGTCGGCGCCGGCCGCGCGCAGCGGCGCGACGAGCGCGTCGAGGTCGCCTTCGAGCACGTCGGGATCGAACGGATCGGTCATCGTGTCGTTGCCGCCCGCGCAGACGGCCGCGAGATCCGGCGCGAATGCGAGCGCCTGCTGCAGCTGCTGCTCGCGCACCTCGCGCGCGAGCAGCCCGCGGCGGCCGAGGTTCAGGTACGCCAGCTCGGGCCGGTGGCTGCGCAGCCCGCGCACGACGCGGTCGGACCACGACAGGTCCATGTAGCCGTCGACGCGGTCGCCGATGCCTTCGGCGATGCTGTCGCCGATCACCGCGAAGCGCTTCCACGGCATCCCGCGCAGCAGCACGTGCTCCGCGTGCGCGCCGAGCGCGTCGGGGTCGGCCAGCTCGTTGCGATACGGCTCGGCGCTCATGCCGTCACCGCCGCTCTCGTCGTGGTGATCGCGGTCGTGGTCGGCGCAACGGGGGCGCCGTCGCCGACCGTCGCGGGCGCGGGCACGGCAATCGACCGGGCGGCGTCGCCGATGACCGCACCGCTGCCGACCAGGGCCGGCTCGCCCGCGATCGGACCGGCGCGCATCAGCCACAGCGCGCTGACCCCCGCCAGCAGCGCCGCGCTCGCGCAGATCGCGAAGACGGCGCGGTAGCCGCCGATGCCCGCCTCGTCGCCGGCGAGGATCGTCGCCAGCACCGCCACGCCGAGCGCGCCGCCGAACTGGCGCGCGGTCATCACGAGGCCGGTGCCGGAGGCGAACTGCGCCGGTGGCAGGGCCCGCGCGGCGGCAGCGGTGAGACCGACCGTTGCGGCGCCCATCCCGAGCCCGGTGAACAGCCCGAGCGGCAGCCAGAACGTCACGAACTGCGGCGTCTCGCCGATCCCGAGCACCATCCACAGCCCGCCGAGCGCGAAGATCAGCGCACCGATGGCGACGATCGGCGCCGGCCCGCGGCGCTCGATCGCGCGGCCGGCGACGACCGACCCGACCGCGGCGCTGAACGCGCCCGGTGTGACCGCGAGGCCCGCCTCGACGATCGAGTAGCCCCAGGCCGACGTCACGAACAGCACGCTCGCGAGCATCCATGCGAACAGCGCGACGCCGTAGAGCGCGGCGCCGACCGTCGCGGCCGCAAACGCGCGGTTGCGCAGCAGCGCGGTCTCGACCGCCGGCGCCGCGTGCGTGCGCGTGCGCAGCAGCGCGATCGCCAGCAGCGTCGCGCCAGCCGCGCCGCAGGCCACCGTCCGCGCGTCGATCCATCCCCACTGCCCCGTCTCGGTGACGGCGACGAGCACCAGCACCGCCCCCGCGGCCAGCAGCAGCGAGCCGAGCAGGTCGGGCAGCTGCCGGGCGCCGAGCTTCAGCGCCGGCAGCACGCGCCACGCGACCAGCAGGACCGCGATCCCGATCGGGACGTTGATGAGGAAGACGGCGCGCCAGCTGAAGGCGTCGATCAGGACACCGCCGAGCACGGGCCCGGTCGCGGCGGCGATCGACGTGGTCGCGCCCCACAGGCCGACGGCGGCGGCGCGCCGCTCGGGTCTGGAGACGGCCAGCACGATCCCGAGCGCCGCCGGGATCATGAATGCGGCGCTGGCGCCCTGCAGCGCCCGCACGCCGATCAGCACGGGCACGCTCGGCGCGAGCGCGCAGAGCGCCGAGGCGAGCGTGAAGCCGGCGAAGCCGCCGAGGAAGACGGCCTTGCGGCCGACGACGTCGGCGAGCCGGCCGGCCGGCGTCAGCAGCGCGGCGAACAGGACGCCGTAGATCGCGACGACCCAGGACAGCGCGACGAGCGAGTCGCCGGGGAAGTCGCGCTGCAGGTCCGGGAGCGCGACGTTGACGACGGTCACGTCGAGGAACGCGACGAAGGTCGCCGCCGACGCGATCGCGATCGCGGGGCCCGGCCGCGGAGTCGGTCCAGACATTTCGAGATGCCTCCTGTGCGTGGAGCGGTACGCGAAGTGGTCGCGAACCCTAGCGCACTTAGAGACCGATCGGTCGGACCCTATTCTTCTTGGCGCATCAGACCGGCGCGGGCGCCCCGAGAATCCGCTCGACCGCCCGCTTCGCGCGTTCCGGCGCTGCCTGGTCGCGCAGCAGCTGCAGCTGCTGGTCGGCTGCCATCACGACCCCGCGCAGCTCGAAGACGACCTGCTCGGGATCGGTGCCGCGCGGCAGCTCGCCCGCCTCGACCGCTCGCCCGACCTCGCGCAGCATCGCCGACTCGAACTGGCCGAGCGCCTCCGCGAGCGCGTCGCGGACGGGACCGGGTCGGCCGTCGAACTCGGTCGCCGCCGCCGTCCAGAAACAGCCGTTGGGCCACCTCTGCCCGCTGATCAGGTCGATCCAGCGGTGCTCGATCTGCAGCAGCCGCTGCAGTCCCGGCGGCCGCTCGCGCGCGGGCGTCCAGACCTCGCGACGGAAGAACTCCGACGCCGACTCGATCACCGCGAGCTGCAGCAGTTCCTTCGTTCGGAAGTGGTTGAGCACGCCCGACTTGCTCATCTCCAGGCTCTCGGCCAGGCGCCCGATCGTGACGCCCTCGAGCCCGTCGGTCGATGCGATCCTCAGCGCGCGGTCGATGATGCGGGTGCGCGTGTCGCGCGCGTCAGCTGCCGATCTGCGTGCCATCCGCCTAGCTTAGCGACCGATCGGTCTGTCACTGCGCCGGGATCTCCGCGCCCGCGCGCATCTGCGACAGTGAGCGCATGGCGCTGCCGAACACGTTCAGCGGGTCGGGGCTGGACCGCGCGGGGGCGCGGCGCAGAGATGCCGCGTGGGTGCAGGAGCGGCTGCATCACCGCTCCAGCCGGACGCTCGCGGTCACGCGCGACGGGATCCTCGTCACCGGCCGTGCCGACGCGCCCGAGCTGGTGCGGCTGCCGCTGGAGCTGGTGCCGGGCGGCGCGGGCACGACGGTGCTGCTCGGCGTCGAGCAGGACGGCGGCGCGCTGTTCGCCGTCGACGTCGATCACATCCACGCTCACCGGCCGCTGACGCCGGGCGCCCGCGCGCTGGGGCTGCGCGAGGCCGGCGGGCTGCTGTCGCAGGAGCTGGGCGGGCTCGCCGCGTACGCCTCGGCGCTGCTGGGCTGGCATCGCAGCCACCCGCACTGCGCCCGCTGCGGCGCCGTCACCGACGTCGCCGAAGGCGGCCATCTGCGCCGCTGTCCGGTCTGCCACGCCGAGCATCACCCGCGCACCGACCCGGTCGTGATCATGCTCGTGCTGGACGGCGACCGCGTGCTGCTGGGCCGTCAGCGGTCGTGGCCGCAGGGGCGCTACTCGGCGCTGGCGGGCTTCGTCGAGACGGCCGAGTCGCTCGAGGAGGCGGTCGCGCGCGAGGTACTGGAGGAGGCGGGCGTCGCGGTGCGCGACGCGCGCTACGTCAGCAGCCAGCCGTGGCCCTTCCCCAGCTCGCTGATGCTCGGCTTCACCGCCGAGTACGCCGGCGGCGAGCCGGTCGCGCGCGACGGCGAACTGGAGGACGTGCGCTGGTTCACGCGCGACGAGGTCACCGCGGCCGCCGCGCTGGGCGCATCCAGCTCATGGGACGCCACGCCCGACAGCACCGGCCTGCTGCTGCCGCCCCCGCTCGCGATCGCGCGCCGGCTGGTCGACGGCTGGCTGGCGGGCTAGGCGCAAGCGCGCCCGCGGCGGCGACCGCCGCCACGACGGCGCACGACGCTGCGGCACCGGCCGCAGCGCGGGATGCCGCTACGGCAGATCCGCGACGACGTCCGCGAGCGGCTTCTTGATGCCGGTGAAGAACGGCAGCTCCTCACGCGTGTGCCGGCGTGCCTCGGCACCGCGCAGGTGACGCATCAGGTCGACGATCCGCGTGAGGTCGTCGGCCTCGAACGCCAACAGCCATTCGTAGTCGCCGAGCGCGAACGCGCTGACCGTGTTCGCGCGCACGTCGGGGTATTCGCGGCCCATCATGCCGTGGTCGCGCAGCATGCTCGAGCGCTCGTCGGGCTCGAGCAGGTACCACTCCAGCGAGCGCACGAACGGGTACACGCAAACGTACTTGCGCGGCTCCTCCCCGGCGAGGTACGCGGGGATGTGGGACTTCGCGAACTCGGCCTCGCGGTGGACGCCGATGTTCGTCCAGTGCGCGTCGAGCGAGCGGCCCAGCTCGGTGTGGCGAAACGCGACGACCGCGTCCTGCAGCGCGTCGGCGGTCGGCGCGACCAGCCACAGCAGCAGGTCCGCCTCGGCGCGGAAGCCCTGCAGCGAGTAGCTGCCGCGGACGGTCGCGTCGCCGGTGGCGAGCGCCGCCTCGGCCTCCGCTGCCGCGTCCGCGCGCCGCTCCTGCGGCAACCGCCGCGCGGCCGGCGCGCTGAAGGCGGCGTAGAGCGTGTAGAGGTTCGGTTCGGTCGTCACGGAGTCGTCTCCAGAGGTCGCTGCGGCGGTTGGGCCATCGTAGGCGACCTGCTGGAGAACGGCCGCCGCGAGCGCGCTCCCGCACGCGCTTTGCGGCCGTCTCCCCCGGACGTTCGTGCTGACGCCGACGTCGCACCGCGCGCGAGCCTCCTGCTCACGCCGTGCGCTGGTCGGTCGTCCGCGGGCGGCTGCACGATGCGCTGCCGCAGGCCACGCGGCCTGCGGCAGCCATCGCTCCCGCCGCCCCGGCTTGTCACGTCAAGGTCTCGTCATCCCGTCCCATTCGACGCTCTGGAAGGTCGCTGGCAGGTGTGCCGCGAAGACGTTGCCGCGCACTGGCAGCTCGACCTCTCTGCCGTCGACCATGTGCACCCGCACGCGTGTGACGCCGTTCGGTGCAACGCCCACGAGCTCGTCCGTCACCGCTGAGACCACCTGGCCGCGCGTGATGGCGGTGAGGTCGCCCAGCATGATCTGAGGTCCGAGGTCTCGGGTTTGCGTCACGAGCGCGAGGCGGCCTGTCCCGGCGGGCACCAACCAAGCCTTCGTCGTGCTCGGGGTCGCGGCCGAGCCAGCGTTCGGCGCGGCCGGATCGATCAGCAGCGACGCATCTGGGAGAAGACCGGCCGGAAGCTGTCTGATGACGCCCGGGTCGATCGCGTCCACATCGGTTCGAACACGCGACAGCGTCGAGATGCGACGGACCAGCTCGTTGTTGAAGCCACTCGCGCCCTGCGGCCGAGGCCCTGTCGTGACGGGCGCCACCTCGTCACGCAGCGAGATGCCCTCCAACACGACGAACGCCCCGCCGCCGAGCGCGGCGACGGCAGCCAGCACGGGCAACGCCGTCCGCAGCCCCATCGGACGGAGGCGGGGCATCCGCAGACGCCCTCGCCGGCTCGCGGCGCCCTTCGCAGCGGAAGCTTGCGCGTCCGCCTCGGCGACGCGGGCGAACTCCTGCCGCAGCTCTGCCAGGAACGGAGGCTCGACGGCGCTCATGTCAGCCTCTCCTTCAAGTTCGGGATCGCATCGACGGCGTTGACCAGCTGGCGCAGTCCGCGCGAGACACGGGCACGCGCCGTCTGCTCGCTGATCGCGAGCCGCTGCGCGACCTCGGGATACGGCAGCTCCTCGACGACGCGCAGGTGGATCGCCGTCTGCTGATCCGGTCGCAGGCGGCTGAACTCCTCCGCGATGATCGAGCGCAGCTCCGACAGGCCCGCCAGCTGGACGATCCGCTCGTAGTCGGCCTCGACCAGCTGCGGCACGCGGATACCGAGGCGCTCGATCGCCTTGCGCTCGACGATGCCGGTGCGGACGTAGTGACTCAGCAGGTTGCGGGCGATCCCGTAGATCCACGCCGCCGCCTCCTCGTCGGTCGAGCCGCGAAAGCGCTTGCGGCTGCTGTAGGCCTGCGCGAACGTCTCGGCCGTCAGGTCGCGGGCGGCCTCGACGTCGAAGGTGCGGCGCGCGAGGAATGCCAGCAAGCGGGTCGCATGCGCGTCGTAGACGCGCTCGAACGCCCGCGGATCCGCGATCGATCGTGCGAGGTCGCAGCGCTCGCTGCTGGCCGGCCGGGAACTCATCGCTCTCTCAGTGCCACGAGCCCCAGATCTTGTGACCAAACGGCCGGCGGCGCGCCGGTAGCCGTCGCGCAAACCTCATCATCACTTGTGAAAGTCACCGTTACCTACTTGACCTTCACCGTTACACCAGCCTAGGCTGCCGAGCCGCACCGGGCGCATTTCACTCTCATCAAACATCCGGTGCCGGAACGATCCCACCAGGGGGGTTCAATGCCATACAGCACCTGCAACCGGCGCAGACGGTGGCGCAACCGTCTGGCGCTCATCGCCGCCTGCGCGGCCTTCCCGCTGCTGGCGGCCGCCGCGCCGTCCAGTGCGACCGTCGAGCTGTTCTGTCCCGCCGGTGGCGGGACGATCGGGCTCGGCGCCGCCGGGAGAGCCAGCGACGGCTGCACCAACTCGGTCGTCAACTATCTGCTGGAGATCATCTACTACAACGCCGGCGGCGTGAGCCACTGCGCGGTCGGCAAGGCGAGCCCCGACCCAGAGGGCAGAAGCAGCAACGTCACGGCGGCGGTCTGCGGCTACGGCCTGGCTGGCAGCGGCGACGTCCACAGCCTCTCATCGGGCGTGTGGGGCTACGCGCGCGGCACCAACTCGGAGCCGTTCTCCGTGAGCGGCTACTGGGGACAGAAGCGATACTGATGCTGCCGTCATCAGATCGCCCCCACCTCACGACCGCGAGCCGTCTGCTCGCGCTCGCCGCGCTGATCGCCGTGATCGCGGCCGCGATCGCGCTGACCAGCGGTGACACCGCGCAGTCGGCGACCGAGCCGGTCGCGGCGGCTGCCGCCGCAGTCCCTGCCGCCGAGGCGCAGCCGTCCGCGGCTGTCGTCGCAGAACGGCGCCAGGTCTTCGCGCAGAACTTCGCGCTGTTGCGGACGCGCGCGAGCGGGGACATCCCCGCGACGGCCGGGCTCGATGACGCGCGCATCGACCTCGGCGCGGCCCGACGGATCGAGCCGGCCGCGGCGACGCGGCGCGCCAGCGGCGACGACGAGCCCGAAGCGCCCGACGCGACCGTCTGGGTCGTGCCGCGCTCGGACGGTGCGCAGTGCCTGTTGGCGCAGATGACCGAAGCGGGCCAGGGCTATCTCTGCTCCGCACCCGCCGAGGCGGTGCACGGTTACTTCCTCATGACGATGAGCCCGGACGACGGCCACGCCGAGATCTACGGCCTGATGCCCGACGGCGTCGACAGCGTCGACGTCGACCTCGCGGACGGCACGACCGTGACGTTGCCCGTGGTCGACAACGCGTACATGGCGAAGTTCGACCAGATGACCACGTCGATCACCTGGGAGGACGCTGACGGCAGCGAGCATTCGCTGGCCGCACCCGCCGGCGACTGACAGACACGCATGGTGTGGGCGGCCGCGGCCGCCCACACCGGCGCGTTCACCAGAAGTTCATCGCTCTCGCAGCGATCTTCGCTTTCCTTGAGGTTCTCTTGAGGAAGCCGCGCTGAGGTGACTGAATGACCACCACGCCGACGGAACACACCACCGCGTTCGAGCCCACGGTGGCGCTCGACGCGTTGCAGGGACCGGCGGACGCGGACCGCGTCGCGGGTGTTGGACGCCCAGCGCCGGGCCGCTACTTCGCGATCGACGACGGCGGCAGCGAACGGCTGCTCCCGCTGGAACGCGCGATCACGCACATCGGCCGCGGCTTCACCGCCGACATGCAACTCGAAGACGTGAGCGTCTCACGGCGCCACGCGATCGTCACGCAGCGCCGCGGCGCCGTCAGGATCCTCGACGACCGCAGCTCCAACGGCACGTTCGTCAACGGCCGCCGCGTTCAAGAGGCGGAACTGCGCGGCGGGGACGTCGTCGTGATCGGCCGCGTCGTGCTGCAGTACGTCGACGTCCCCGGCTGAACCGCGCCGGGCGCTATCTGCGCACCACCACGCTGCCCGTCATGCCAGGGTGCAGCGTGCAGCGGTAGGCGAACGTGCCGGTCTTGCCGAACGTCACCGAGTAGGTGCCGCTGCTGCGCGTGCTCGAACTCTTGAACTTGCTGCTGGTGACGTTGTGGCGGACGTCGGCGTCACGCCACACCCAGGTGACGCGGTCGCCCTTCTTGATCGTCACGCGAGCGGGGTTGAAGGCGATGTTCTTCAGCGTGACGGTCTTCGTCGCCGCGTTCGCGGCGACCGGCGTCAACAGCAGCGCGCTCGCGAGCGCACCCGTCAGCAGGGCCAGGCGCCGGCGGCGCGCGGATCGATGCACGGTGGTCATTGGTTCTCCTGGTCGGCGGTCGCTTCTCGACTGCTGAGACTCCGTTCGCGCCGGATCCTTCCCGCGTGGTACGCCCGCCTCTCAGCGACGATTCGAGATCCGGCGAAGGGGTAGGACCCGCGTCGTGTCGCAAGAGCCCCGCATCACCCGCCGTGGCCTGCTGAGCACCGGCGCCGGCCTGGCGCTCGGCGCGCTCGCGGCCGAACCCGCGATCGCAGCCGCAGCAGCGCGGCATCGCCGCGCACACGGACAGGGACACGGCGGTGGCCACGCCCATCGCGGCGCCTGGCCGCTGCCCGCGCACGACCTGGCGGCGACTCGCGCCGGCGACCGGCTGAAGGGCGCGGCGGTGCGATGGCGCGCCTCCTTCCCGGGCGGTGTGCCCGCTTCGGCCGCGATCGACGGCGGTGTCGTCTTCGCCGCCTCAGCGGCCGGAGCCGTCGCGGCGCTGAACCTCTCCGACGGGCACGAGCGCTGGCGGCGCGAGCTCGGCACCGCCGAGTACGGCAGCGGCGCCGACAGACGCGCGCTGGGCTTCTTCGCCGGCGTCGCGCTCGACGGGCGGCGGGTGCTCGTCGCCTCAGACCGCGCCTACGCCCTCGACGCCCGCAGCGGGCGCACGCTGTGGCAGTCGGTCCCGCTGCGCACACCGACCAGCGACGACTACCACTGGGGGCTGCCCGCGGTCGCCGGCGGACTCGTGCTGATCGGGTCCGGATCGGGCGCGGAGCTGCCGACGGCGCGCGGTCGCCTCAGCACCTATCGCCTGCGCGACGGCAGGCTGCTGTGGAGCACCGCGACCGTGCCCGAGGGCGCCAACGGCGGCGGCATCATCGGTCCCCCCAGCGTCGACGAGCGCCTCGGCCTCGTCTACGTCGCGACCGGCTCGCCGTACGGCGCCGTGCCGGGCATCAACCCCGGCACCTGCTCGTTGATCGCGTTGCGGCTGCGCGACGGCGGCGTCGTCTGGGAAGACCAGGTGCACGCGGCCGACAGACGCGGCTTCGACTTCAACAGCGCCCCCGTGATCGCCGGACGGCTGCTGATCGCGACCGCGAAGGACGGGATCTACGCGTGGGATCGGCTGGCGCGCCGCCGGCTGTGGCACGTGCAGCTGACCGACCCGGTGCCCGGCGGCGCACCGACCGCCGGCCCGACGACCGGGCCCGAGGGCGGGCCGATCGCCGTCGACCTCACGCGCGAGACCGCGTACGTGCTCTCCAACGACGGCGCCAGCGGCGGCTGCGTCGCAGCGGCGCTGCGGCTGCGCGACGGGCGCGTGCGCTGGCGCAGCGAGCTGCCGGGGCCGACCTTCGCCGCGCCCGCGTTGGCCGGCGGGCGCACGCTCTGCGTCGCGGGCGCCGACGGCACGCTGCGGCTGCTCGACGCTCGCAACGGCGCGCTGGCCGGACAGGCGGACCTCGGCGAGCCGAGCGCGGCCGCCCCGGTGCTGGGCGACGGCCGGCTCGTCGTCGGGACGGGCGCGCAGCCGTTCGTGCCAGGCGCCTCGCTCGTCTGCGTCGGCTGAGCGGCGCGTCGCCGCGCCGCTGGTCTCCACCGCCCGATCCGCGCTGCGCACGCCGGTCGACGGACGCGCTCGGGCAACTCGACTTGCGGTCGGATTCCCGACCATGGCAGTATGTATTAGGTCACCCTAAAACGACCGTGACCCTCATGCTCCCATTCGCGCTCCAAGCCGTCTCCGAATGTCCCGCCCATGCCGACCTCGCACTTGCGCTGGGGGCGGAGTTCGAGCCCGTGCTCGTCGATGACGCGCACGCCGAGTTGGACGCGCTCGCCGGTGAGCTGCTGGCGCTGCGCCACGCCGATCCGCGTGCCCAGCTGCTCGGCTGCGCCGCCGCCGTCGCGCAGCGCTTCGACGCCGCGGCGGAACCGAAGAGAATCAGCGACCGCTGCGTGCTCGACGACCTGCTGCTGCACCGCGTCCTGGAGCGCAACAGCGGCAACGTGCTGCCGCTGACGATCGCCGCGGTCGAGGCCGGCCGCCGCGCCGGGATCCCGCTCGGGATCGTCGGTCGCGGGCGTGAGCAGTACCTCGCGCACGCCGCGCTCGCCGACCCGCACGTCGCCGACCTCGCCTGCCCGGGCGAGCTCGTCGACCTCGACGGCCGCGAACAGGAGGTCGGCTGGCAGTGCGCCCATCAGCTCGCCGCGCTGCTGCTCAACCGGATCGCCGAGCGGACCGAGCGGATCGGGCATCTGACATGGGCGGTGCAGGCCGCGGAGCTGCGCTTGGCGCTGCCTGTCGGCCCGCAGACGCGGGAGCGCATGGAGCGCGACCTGCAGCGCGTTCGGGCACGCCTCAACTAGCGCCCCGCGGAGCCCCTATGATCGCTCCGTGGGCAACGTCCGCGGACACACGGCCGACGACTACCTCGAGGTCATCTACACGCTCGTCTTCCCGGTCGGGGAATACCGCCCGGCCGATGCCGCGACGCCGATCGCGGCACGCGTCGCCGACCGCCTCGGGGTCTCCCGCGCGGCCGTCGGCGAGACGCTCAGACGGCTGGAGGACGAGGGCCTCGTCGAGCGCATGCCGAACCGCTGGATCTCGCTGACGCCGGAAGGCGTCGAGCGCGCCGAGCAGGTCGTGCGGCGCCGGCGGATCGTCGAGCGGTTCCTGACCGACTTCCTCGACTACGAGCCCGCGGACGTGCACGCCGCCGCCGAGACCGTCGGCGACACCTTCACCGACGAGATGGTCGAGCGGCTGCATGAACGGCTCGGCTACCCCGAGCGCTGCCCGCACGGCTGGCCCGTCGCACCGGCGGTCGAGCAGGCGGAGAACGAGCAACTGCTGACGCTGGCCGAACTGGCCGCCGGCGAGGCGTGCGAGATCGTGCGCGTCGCGAAGGAGGATCGCGAGCTGATCGGCTGGCTGTACGAGGAGGGCTTCCGTCCCGGCGCGCACGTGCACGTCGAGGACGTCCAGGCCGCCGCCGGCCATCTGCGCGTGCGAATGGACGACGCCGACGACGGCGCGAACGCCGAGCGCGTGATCGCCGAGAAGGCGGCGCGCAGCCTCTTCGTGCGCCGCGCCGGCGACTGAATCCGACCCGCGGTGGAGCCGATGCGCGGGCGCCGACCGGCTTGTGCCGCTCGACAGCTTCTACGCGCCTGACCCCCCGGACCGGGGGCTCGCCCCGCCCGTGTGCCGCAAAATGCGCGGAAGCGATCATGGGAAGCGCTCCCCGCATGGGGTAGACACCACGAGTCGCACGCTGTTCGACTTCACGCAAAAGGAGCTCCATGGCCCTCGCATCCGCCGCACCCGCACTTCCGCGCCGCGGTCTCGTCCTCGCCGACGCGATCCCCGGTGCTCGCGTCCGCGACGCCGTGCTCGTGCTCGGCGGTGCCGGATTCACCGCGCTGATGGCGCAGATCGCGATCAACGTGCCGCCGTCGCCGGTGCCCGTCACCGGGCAGACGCTGGCCGTCGGCCTCGTCGGCGCGACGCTCGGTGCTCGCCGCGGCACGGCCGCGATGCTGCTGTACGCGCTGCTCGGCCTGATGCTGCCGATCTACGCCGACGGCGAGTCGGGCTGGCACATCATCACGGGCGCCAGCGGCGGCTACATCATCGGCTTCATCGTCGCGACCGCCGTCGTCGGCTACCTCGCCGAGCGCGGCGCCGACCGCAAGGCGCTGACCGCGTTCGTCTCGTTCGTGCTGGCGCAGCTGATCGTCTTTGCATTCGGCCTCGCGGGGCTGAAGATGGCCGTCGGGGAGTCGTGGAGCTGGACCATCCACAACGGCTTCTCGATCTTCATCGTCGGCGGTCTGATCAAGGCAGCCATCGGCGCGATCGTGCTGCCGTCCGCCTGGCAGCTCGTCAGACGCTTCGACCGCGGTTGATGCGGATGGCCGGGTCGGCGATGATGCCGACCCATGGCTTCCCCCTCGCAGGACCCTGACGCAACCGGATCGGCGCGCTCGAACAGAGACAGAGCGCGCCTGATCGCGATCGCGATCCTCGGCATCGCCGCCGCGATCTTCGCGCTGGCCAACCTCAAGCAGGTCAAGGTCAACTTCATCATCGGCACGGCGAAGCTGCCGCTGATCGTCGTGATCGTGCTCTGCCTCCTGATCGGCGTCGCGATCGGCGCGTTGCTCTCGCGCCGCGGTGCCAAGGGCGGCCGCAAGGACTGAGCGCGGCGCCCGGGTTCGAGCGACGCGGGCAGTCAGCCGGCGACGCCGGGCGAGGCGCTCGCATCGGCGAGCGCCCGCGCGATCCCCGGAGCCGCGGCGAGAATCTCCCCGTCGGCGGTGATCAGCTCGGCCCCGGACGCTTCGGCGACGACGACGTACGAGACGTCGTAGGCCGTCAGTCCCGTGGCCGTCCAGCGCGCGACGTCCGGCATGTGGCAAAGGTGCAGCGGCCGATTCGCGCGGACCGCTGCGGGCGGCATACTGAGGGCGTGGACGATCCGATGCGGATCACGCGCGATGTCGCGCTGCCGCTGTCCGAGGTGACGGTGCGCGCGAGCCGTTCGTCGGGCCCTGGCGGCCAACATGCGAACGTGACCGCCTCACGGATCGAGGCGGTCTTCGTCGTGGCCGACTCGGCGACGCTGCAGCCGTGGCAGAAGGAGCGGATCACCGCGCGCCTCGGGCCGCGCGTCACGGCGGTCGCGCAGGATGCCCGCAGCCAGGCGCAGAACCGCGAGCTGGCGCTGGGACGACTGCGCGAGCGGCTCGCGGCCGCGCTCGCCGTACCGCGCCACCGCACGCCGACGAGACCGCCGCGCGCGTCGAGAAGGCGCGTCGCGCAGACGAAGCAGCGCCACTCCGCGCGCAAGCGCGACCGCAGACCGCCGCGACATGACGACTGAGCGACGAAGCGGCGCGGGACCGAGCCCGGCTCGGCTAGCGTCTGGACCATGCGACGTCTCTTCGGCCCCATCTTCGTGCTCGCCGGAATCCTGCACTTCGTCCGGCCGCGGATCTACGAGGCGATCATGCCCGACTGGCTGCCGGCGCATCGCGAGCTGGTCTACGCCAGCGGCGTGGCCGAGATCGTGGCGGGCGCCGCGACGCTGCACCCGCGCACGCGCAGGCTCGGCGGCGCGCTGAGCGTCGCGACGCTGGTGGCCGTCTTCCCGGCGAACGTGCACATGGCACTGCACCCCGAGCGCTACCGTCTGCCCGGCGGACGGCCGGCGCTGATCGCGCGCCTGCCGCTGCAGCTGTTGCTGATCGCGTGGGCCCGCGCCGCCGGGCGGGCCTGACTGCGCGGACGCGGACGCGGGCGCGGGCGCGGCGCTACGCGCCCAGGCCCTGCAGCTGGCTGACGAGCGTCGCGCCGGAGGTGCCGCCGTTGACGCGCACGCGGTTGAGCGTGAAGCGCGCGCCCTCGTCGGGGTCGGCGAGGCCGGGGTTGACAGTCGTCGCGGCGAGGTAGCCGGCCGCCTCGACGGCCGCCAGCGTCGCGTCGTCGTATCTGCCGGCTGGGTAGCAGAAGAAGTTGACCGGCACCCCGAAGGCTCTCTGCAGTCGTCTGCGCGAGTCGGCGACCTCCGCCTTGAGGCGGGCGGCGTCGACGGTCGTCAGGTCGGGGTGGGTGATCGTGTGCGAGTCGATCTCCCAGCCGTCGGCCATCAGCTCTCTGACCTTGCCGGGCGTCAGGCCCCACTCCGGCTGCTGCAGGTTGGCGATCTCGAGGTTCAGGACGGCGGGCCAGCCGAGTCTCTTCAGCACCGGCCGCGCGTTGAGGTAGTTGGAGAGGTAGCCGTCGTCGATCGAGACGACGACCGCTCTCTCGGGCAGCGGGCCGCCTCTGTGCCAGAAGTCCCACACCTCCTGCTGCGTGACGGCGGTGTAGCCGGCGTCCTTCAGCGCCTGCATCTGCTCCTCGAACTCCGACCGTCTGACGTACAGGTCGGGGTACGGCGCGTCCGCCGGCGGGTCGGTCGTGACGTGGTACATCAGGATCGGGACCGGGCGCGCAGGCCCGGGTCTGCCCATGTCACGACCGGCGGTCGGCGAGACGGCCGGTCTGGCGGCTCTTCTCGCCGCTCTTCTGCCGTGCTTCGCGGGCGTCGCGCTGGCCTGGACGGAGGAGCCGTCGTCGCCGCCCGCGATCTTCGCGACGAGCGCGACGACGACCGCGAGCGCGGCGAGGAGCAGCAGCAGCGCGACGATGCGCCGGCGCAGGATGTGCGGCGGAGTGCCCGACATGCGACCTGAGAGCATGGTCGCAGAGACGGACGGGAAGACATCCGCTGATGGATCCCGCGGCCCGTCTCGCGCGCTCGCTGCGCTCGGAGATCGGCGACCGGCGCGTGCTCGCGG
The DNA here is from genome assembly GCF_030646165.1 of Conexibacter sp. CPCC 206217. Classification (GTDB taxonomy): domain Bacteria; phylum Actinomycetota; class Thermoleophilia; order Solirubrobacterales; family Solirubrobacteraceae; genus Conexibacter. Next base: position 395,520 of record NZ_JAUTDO010000004.1, read on the forward strand.
CGATCGCCGCGGTCCCGCGCGAGCTGTTCGTGCCGCCCAGCCAACTGGCGCGCGCGTACGACAACGTCGCGCTCCCGATCGCGCGCGGGCAGACGATCTCGCAGCCGTTGATCGTCGCGCGGATGCTGGAGCTGCTGATGCTGCGTCCGAGCGACCGCGTGCTGGACGTCGGCACGGGCTCCGGCTGGCACGCCGCGCTGCTCGCGCAGCTGAGCGCCCACGTCTGGACGATCGAGCGCCACCCCGAGCTGAGCGTGACCGCACAGCGCAACCTCGCGGCCGCCGGCATCGGCGCGGACGCAGTCACGGTGATCGCCGGCGACGGCACACGCGGGTTGCCGGAGGAGGCGCCGTTCGACGCGATCAACGTCGCAGCAGCGGCGTGGCCGGACCTGCCCGTGGCGCTGGAGCAGCAACTGGGCGCCGGCGGGCGCCTCGTCGCGCCGGTCGGCGCCGCCGGCCAGCAGCTCGTGCTGCTGGAGCGCTCCGACGACGGCGCGACGCTGCGACGCACCGCCCTCGATCCGGTTCGCTTCGTGCCGCTGATCGAAGGCCGCTGACGTGGAGGTGTGCGTGAGGCGGCCGGATCGTGGATGCGGGGCGCGATCCGGCGAGCCGATCAGGCAAATTGTCCTTTGAGGCTCGCCGGATCGTGTCCAGCGCCGCGAGGCGGTCGCCTCAGGCACACCTCTCCAGGCGTCTCGTGATGACCTCGATCGCCTCCGCGTTCTCGTCCACGAGCACGTAGTGGCGGCCGAGGCGTCTGGCGACGGCGCCGAGCGTGCCGGAGCCGGCAAAGAAGTCGAGGCACCAGCCGCCCGGTCTGGAGGATGCGGCGACCATCCGGCGCACCACGCCCTCCGGCTTCTGCGTCGGATAGCCCGTCTTCTCGGCGCTGTTGGTCGGCACGATCGTGTGCCACCAGACGTCCGTCGGGCGCTTGCCGCGCGCGACCTTCTCCGGCGTCACGAGGCCCGGCGCCATGTACGGCTCGCGGTCGACCGCCTCGTCGTCGAAGTGGTGACCGCCCGGCGTGCGCACGTAGACGAGGATCGTGTCGTGCTTCGCCGGCCAGCGCGTTCTCGGCTTGCCGCCGTAGTCGTAGGCCCAGATGATCTCGTTGAGGAAGCAGTCGCGCCCGAACAGCTCGTCGAGCAGCAGCTTGCAGTAGTGCGCCTCGCGGTAGTCGATGTGGAAGTAGAGCGTGCCGTGGTCGGCCAGCAACCGGCGCGCATGCTCCAGGCGCGGCGCCAGGTAGCCGAGGTAGTCGCCGAAGTGGTCCTCGAACGCGAGCGCCTGCAGCAGCTCGCTGCGGTAACGGCGGCCGCCGAAGCCGATGCGGTCGCCGTCCGCGTTGGGAGCGACGGAGAGCGTGCGGCGCCGCTGCGCTCTGCCGGTGTTGAACGGCGGGTCGATGTAGATGACGTCGAAGGCGCCGTCCGGCAGGTGCGGCAGCACGGCGAGGTTGTCGCCGTGCACGACGAGGTCCTCATCATCCAGCTCGACCCGGCCAGGCAGCTGTTCGCTCGTCAGCACGCGCATCGCGCGCCGCACGGTACCCGGGAGACCGGCAGCGCGCGGCGCACCTGCGGGCGCCGGCGTCACAGCTCCTCCGCCGGCAGGTGGTCGACCCGGCGGCGCTCGTACAGCGCGATGACCTCCGAGAGCGGGAGCGAGAGGCCGCCGGCGACGGTCAGCATGGTCTTGAAGGTGGGGTTGATCTCGCCCCGTTCGATCGCGCCGACGTAGTTGCGGTGGAGCCCCGAGTAGAAGCCGAGCTGCTCCTGCGAGAGGTCGCGGCGGGCGCGCAGCTCACGCACCGCGCGCCCGAGAACGACATGCTCGAGCGAGATCGCCGAGCTGGAGGAAGTACGCTTGCCGCGCATGGGATGTAGGACTCCTGTGCCGGGCCGGGGGCTGTTTGTGGCAGCGCCCCGGCCGCTTTTTGGGGTTGGTGGTGGGGTGGTTGGGCGACAGTAGGTGGGGTGGCGGACGGTAAGTGGTGCGAACACCCGTTCGGTGCGTGAGTTTTTACAAAGTGGGTGTGAGCCGTTGCAAAGTGCGCGTGAGACGGCACTGTTCGACACCTCGCGCGCGGGTCTGTCACGGTGGTGAGAGTCGTGTCGTCGACCCGCCGTCCCCCGTCCTCGAGCTCCGCGGCGAGCCGCCTCCGGCTCGCGCTCGTCGCCGTCATCGCGCTGGGCGCGATCGCGTTCGTGCTGACGCAGCGCGGCGGCGACGGGGCCGGCGAGCGCGCTGACGGCGGCCGCGCCGCGCCGCCGCCGAGCACCGACAGCGCCCCCGCGAGCAGACGCGACCCGTTCGCGTTCGACCCGTCGCGCGCGCAGCTGTTCGAGCAGCGCGCGGCGTTCGGCAGCGCGCACCCGCTGTACGCGATGAGCCCCGGAGGCGCACCCGCGACCGCGGCGCGCGTCGTGCAGCTGCGCCCGCTGATCGAGGCGGCGACGCGCGGCAGCGACGTCGACCCGGCGACGCTGGAGGCGATCGTCGTGCTGGAGAGCGCCGGACGGCCGGACGCGATCGCCGGGACCGACCTCGCCGGCGCCGTCGGGCTGACGCAGATCCTCGCCGAGACCGGCACGAGCCTGCTCGGCATGCACGTCGACGTCGCCGCCAGCACGCGGCTGTCGCGCCGCCTCGGCCGGGCGCTCGCACGCGGCGACCGCCGCGACGCCGCGCGGCTGGAGGCGCGCCGGCGCCGCGTCGACGAGCGCTTCGATCCGCGCAAGGCGCTGACGGCCACCGTGAGATACCTGACGATCGCGCGCGAGCGGCTCGGCCGCGACGACCTCGCGGTCGTCTCCTACCACATGGGGATCGGCAACCTCGAGCAGGCGATCGCGGCGTTCGGGCACCGCGCCGGCACGCCCAACCCCAGCTACACGGAGCTGTTCTTCGCCAGCAGCCCGACCAGCCACGCGGCGGCGTGGAGAGTGCTGTCCGGGTTCGGCGACGAGTCGTCGCTGTACTACTGGAAGATCCAGGCCGCACGCGACCTGATGGCGCTGCAGCGCAGCGACCCGAGAGCGCTGCGACAGCTGTCGGCGCTGCAGACCGCGAAGGCGTCGAGCGAGAACGTGCTGCACCCGCCCGGCGCCGGCGAGGCGTTCGCCGACGGCGACGCGCTGCGAGCCGCCTACGCCGACGGGACGCTGGAGCGGCTGCCGCGCAACGCGGCCCAGCTGGGTCTGCGGATCGACCCGCAGATGGGCGAGCTGGCGCCGCGCCTGCACGAGCCGAAGGCGCTCTACCGCGGACTGCGCCCGGACGCGCTGCGGCTGCTCGTCGAGCTGGCCGCCGGCACGCGCCGGATCTCCGGCGTCGCCGCGCCGTTGACGATCACCAGCACGGTCCGCTCCGAGCGCTACCAGGAGCGCCTCGCGCGCAGCAACATCGAGGCGACGCACGCCTTCTCGATCCACACGACCGGCTGGACGTTCGACATCCTGCGCCGCTACGCGAACGGCGACCAGGCGCAGGCGCTGCAGTTCATGCTCGACCGCCTGCAGCTGCTCGGCGCGATCACGTGGGTGCGCGAGCCGGCCGCGATCCACGTCACCGTCGCGGGCGACGTGGATCGCTTCCTCGGCCGGTAGCGCGTCCTACAGCAGCCCGCGCACCTTCGCCGCGACCGCCTCCGGCGTGATGCCGTACTCGCGCAGCATCACCTCGCCGGCCGCCGAGGCGCCGAATCTGTCGACCGAGACGGAGGCGTCGACCCAGCGGTCCCAGCCCATCCGCGTGCCGGCCTCGACCGACACCTTCGGCTGGTTGGGCGGCAGCACGCTGTCCTGGTAGGCCTGGTCCTGCGCCTCGAACAGCTCCCAGCTCGGCATCGCGACGACGCGCGCGACGACGCCGTCCTCGGCCAGCAGCTCCGCGGCGGCGATCGCGACGCCGACCTCGGAGCCGGTGCCGACGATCGTCGCGACGGCGCCATCGGGGTCCGTCAGCGCGTAGGCGCCTCTGTCGAGGCTGCGCGCCGGCGGATAGACGCCGCGGTCGAGCGTCGGCACGTTCTGACGCGTGAGGATCAGCACGACCGGGCCGTGGATCTCCTCGATCGCGACGCGCCACGCCTCGGCCGTCTCGTTCGCGTCGCTGGGACGGATCACGGTCAGGTTGGGGATCGAGCGCAGCGACGCTATGTGCTCGACCGGCTGGTGCGTCGGGCCGTCCTCGCCGAGCGCGATCGAGTCGTGCGAGTAGACCCACAGCGTGCCGATGTTCATCAGCGCGGAGAGGCGGATCGGCGCGCGCATGTAGTCGGAGAACTGCAGGAACGTCGCGCCGAGCGGCTTGACGATGCCGCCGTGCAGCGCGAGGCCGTTGACGGCGGAGCCCATCGCGTGCTCGCGGATGCCCCAGTAGACGTTGCGCGTCGCCTGCTCGCGGCTGTAGGGGCCGTCCGCGTCGATGCCGGTCTTGACGCTCTCGTTGAGGTCCGCGGAGCCGCCGACCTGCGTCGGCAGGAACGGCGCGATCGCCTGGATCGTCGCGTGGCTGGCGGAGCGCGTCGCGACCGCCGGCTGCTCCTTCGCGTCGTAGACCGGCAGCGCCGCGTCGAGGCCGGGCAGCGGCGTGCCGGCCCACGCCAGGTCCCACTCGGCGGCGCGGTCGGCATCGGCGGCGCGCCAGGTCTGGAAGCGCTCCTCCCACTCGGCCTGCAGCTGTGCGCCGCGCTCGACGGCGCTGAACTGCTCGTAGACGCCGTCCGGGATGAAGAAGTTCTTGTCCGGATCCCAGCCGAGCACCTCCTTCGTCGCGCGCACCTCGTCCTCGCCGAGCGCGGCGCCGTGGGCCTTCGGCGTGCCGCCCTTGTTCGGCGCCGGGTAGCCGATCGTCGATCTGACGCGGATCAGCGACGGTCTGCCCGTCTCCGCCTGGGCCGCGGCGACGGCGGCGCGCAGCGCGGCGAGGTCGTTGACGTCGTCGACGTCCTGCGTGTGCCAGCCGTACGCGTCGAAGCGCTTGTTGACGTCCTCGGTGTCGAACGCGAGCGAGGTTCTGCCGTCGATCGAGATGTGGTTGTGGTCGTAGAAGAAGATCAGGTTGCCGAGCCCGAGATGGCCGGCGATCGAGGCGGCCTCGGCGCTGACGCCCTCCATCAGGTCGCCGTCGGAGCAGATCCCGTAGATGTGGTGGTTCTGCACCTCGCTGCCGTACCTCTCGCGCAGGAAGCGCTCCGCGAGCGCGAAGCCGAGCGCGTTGCCGAAGCCCTGGCCGAGCGGCCCCGTCGTCGTCTCGACGCCGACCGTGTGGTGGTACTCCGGGTGGCCCGGCGTGCGCGAGCCCCACGTGCGGAAGTGCTCGATGTCGTCGAGCGAGACGCTGTCGTAGCCCGACAGGTGCAGACAGGCGTACAGCAGCATCGAGCCGTGACCGGCGGACAGCACGAAGCGGTCGCGGTCAGGCCAATGCGGATCCTTCGGGTTGTGCCGCATCACCTCCGAGAAGAGCAGGTAGCCGACCGGCGCCATGCCCATCGGCATGCCGGGGTGGCCGTTGCCGGCATGCTGCACCGCGTCCATCGCGAGCGTGCGGATGGTGTCGACGGCGAGCTGCTCGGAGGTGGACTGGGGCGCGGTGGTGGCCATTGGCATCCAGAAGGTCGGCGCGGACGGAGGAAAGGCGTGCACCGATGGGCGGGGCACGCCAGCCGGAAGCGTATCCCGTCGCGGTACTGGATTCGGCCCGATCTGGACGCGACCGGCGCCCGTGCGCGCGGGGGCGGTTAGCCTGCGACGTTCGACGGAGGCGAAATCAGGGGCGCTGCGAGTCGTGAGCACTGGGACGGGCGAAGTCGTACGGACGCCGGAGGAGCGCTTCGAGGCGCTGCCGGACTTTCCATGGAGACCGCACCACCGCGAGGTCGGCGGGCTGCGGCTGGCGCATGTCGACGAGGGCGACGGGTCGCCGATCGTGCTGCTGCACGGCGAGCCGACCTGGTCGTTCCTGTGGCGCCACACGCTGCGCGAACTGCGCGCCGCCGGCCACCGCGTGATCGCGCCCGACCACGCCGGCTTCGGCCGCTCGGACAAGCCGACGGCGCTGGACTGGTACTCCTACGACCGTCACACGACGCTCACGGGCGAGCTGCTGGAGCGCCTGGACCTGTGCGACGCGACGCTCGTCGTGCACGACTGGGGCGGACCGATCGGCCTGCGGCTCGCGGCCGAGCAGCCGCACCGGATCGGCCGGATCGTCGTGACCGACACGGGCCTCTTCACCGGTCACCAGAAGATGACGGCCGCGTGGGAGGCGTTCCGCGGCTTCGTCGAGCAGACCGAGGACCTGCCGGTCGGAATGCTCGTGCGCGCCGCCTGCCACAGCGATCCCGGCGACGCCGTGATCGCCGCCTACGACGCGCCGTTCCCCGATGCCGCGTCGAAAGCGGGGGCGCGCGCGTTCCCGCTGCTGATCCCGCGCACGCCGGACGAGCCGGGCGCCGCCGCCGGGCAGCGGACGCTCGACGCGCTCGCCGCCGACACGCGCCCGCTGCTGGTCATGTGGGCCGACTCGGACCCCGTCATCCCGCTCGCGACCGGAGAGAAGTTCGCGGCCGCGCTCGGCGGCGAGGTCGGCCACGTGCTGCCGCAGGCGGGCCACTTCCTGCAGGAGGACCAGGGCGCGCTGCTCGGGCGGCTGATCGCGGACTGGCTCGCCGCATGAGCGCCGTCGCCGCCACCGACCTCGGCTTCGCGATCCGCTTCCACGACGCCGCCAACGCGCTGCCGGGAATCCGCGCGCTGAAGCCGGTGATGCTGGAGCAGCTCGCGCTGCGACGCGACATGCAGGTGCTGGAGATCGGCTGCGGCGCCGGTGACGACGTGCGCTCGTTCGCGAGGCGCGTCGGCCCGGGCGGGCGCGTCGTCGGGATCGACAGCTCGCCGGCGCTCGTCGCCGAGGCGGCGCGCCGCTCGGGCGGTCGCAATCTGCCGGTCGCGTTCCACGTCGGCGACCCGCTCGCGCTCGAACTGCCCGACGGCGGCTTCGACCGCGTCCGGATCGAACGGGTGCTGATGCACGTCGACGGGGCGCCGGCGCAGGTGCTCGCGGAGAGCATGCGCGTGCTCGCGCCCGGCGGGCGGCTCGTCGTCTTCGACTTCGACTGGGACGCGCTCGTGGTCGAGGGCGCCGACCGCGAGCTGACGCACCGGATCGTGCGCTCCTACGCCGACGCGATCCACAACGGCCAGGTCGGCCGGGCGCTGCCGCGGCTGCTGCGCGACGGCGGCTTCGCCGACGTCAGCGCGCTCCCGCATGGCGTCGAACTGCCGTACGACTTCTTCAGCTGGCTCGTCTCCAGCCACCTCGACGCCGCGCTGGCCGCCGGCCTCTTCACGCCCGAGGAGCTGATCGCGTGGTGGGACCAGCTCGACCGCGCGCACGCCGCCGGCGGCTACTTCGCGGCGCTGCTGGGGTTCGTCGTCGTCGGCACCAAGCCGCAGGCGCGGCCGCGCGGATCGGACGTCGCGGCGATGCCCTCGCAGGATCCGAGCGCCTGACCGCCGAGATCGCGGCGTTCGTGGGCTGCACGCGATCGTGCGAGAGCGCAGCGTGCGGCGTGGGAACGTGTTCTGGCTGTGATGCGCCGTCTGGTCGTTCTCGCCTCGCTCCTGCTGCTCTCCTCAGCCGCACCCGCATTCGCGAGCGGCGTGGGTGACTTCGAGCAACCGGTTGCGGTCGGTGGTTCCGCCGCGGCGGCAGTGGCAGGAGTTCGTACGACGCCGGTGCTGCGCGCGCCGCATGCGTTCGACCTGCTCGGTCTGCGCTGGCGCGGCGGCGGCGCGGATCCGCACGTCGCCGTGCGCGTGCAGCGCGCGAGCGGGCGCTGGAGCCGCTGGGGCGAGATCCCGCCCGCGGAGGACGCGTCCGCGGACCCGCGCGCGAACGCGGGCGTCAGCGGGCCGCTGTGGACGGGGCGCGCCGTGCGCTACCAGCTGCGCGCGCGGGCCTTCCCGCGCGGTCTGCGGGTCCACTTCGTGACGGTGCCGCGGACGCGACTCGCCCGCACCGCGCAGGCCGCTCCCGGCGAGCGGCCCGAGATCGTGCCGCGCTCGGCGTGGGATCCGACGAACGCCTGCCCGCCGCGCGCGGCGCCGCGCTACGGCCGCGTCGACTTCTCCGTCGTGCACCACACCGAGTCGCTGACGAGCTACAGCCGGGCGGGCGCGGCCGCGATGGTGCTGGCGATCTGCCGCTTCCACCGCAACGGCAACGGCTGGCTCGACATCGGCTACAACCTGCTCGTCGACCGCTTCGGGACCGTCTACGAGGGGCGCGCGGGCGGTGTCGAGCAGCCCGTCATCGGCGCCCAGGCGGGCGGCTGGAACAGCGTCTCGACCGGCGTCGCGGTGATCGGCAGCTTCTCCAGCAGACCGCCGCCGGCCGCCGCGCAGGAGGCGCTGACGCGCGTGCTCGCGTGGAAGCTGTCGCTCGCCGGCGTGCCGGCGACGGGGACGATCGCGCGGACGTCCTCCGGCGGCGACGAGAACCGCTGGCCCAGCGGCACGAACGTCCGCTTCGCGCGCGTCAGCGGGCACCGCGACGCCGACAGCACCGACTGCCCAGGCGGCGCGCTCTACGCGCTGCTGCCGCGGCTGCGGGCCGAGGTCGCCGCCCGACTGCCGGCGCCGGCCGATCTGCTGACGAACTCGCCGTTCGGCGGCCCGCTGCCGCAGGGCGGCCCGGCGTATCTGACCGGCCGCCTCGCGCTCGCCGACGGCCGCCGGCCGGCGGGCGTACGGCTGTCGCTGCAGCGACGCACGAACGAGACCACCGATTGGACCGAGATCGGCACGCTCAGGACCGCCGCCGACGGAGTCTGGTCGGCGACCGTGCCGGTCAGCGTCGACGGCAGCTTCCGCGTCGTCGGCGAACAGCTCGGGCTCGCCTCCCCGACCGCCCGGGTCCAGGTCGCGGCAGGTGTCAGCCTGCGCCTCTCGCCGCAGCTGCTGCGCCCTGGAAGAACGGTGAGGTTGAGCGGCGCGACGCGGCCCGCAAAGGCGCGCGTCACCGTCGTGGTCGAGCGCCAGCTGCCGAGCAGCCAGCGCTGGACGCGTGTGCGGCGGTTGACGCTCGACGCCGTCGCGGGCCGCTACGAGACCGTCCTGCCGCTCGCCGCAGCCGGCACCTACCGCTTCGTCACGAGCGTGCCCGCCGACGGCGACAACGCCGCGGGTACCGGGCCGGTCCGCACCGCGAAGGTGCTGCCGGCCCGGTCGCGCTGACGCGCCCGAGCGGCCGGGCCTAGTCGAACTGCGGGATCCGCACGACGCTCGGCGACGGGGACGCTCTGTCGAAGGTCAGCCGGAAGCTGTCGCCCGGCATCGCCGGATACGCACCGGCGCCGGCGCCGATCGTCGTCCATGTCGTGCCGCCGTCGCGCGACAGGTCGACGGCGGTGAACGCTGTCCCGCCCGTCATCGCGTAGCCCGCGGGGTAGACCTCGGCGTGCGTGACGATCGTCTGATCTCTGGCGAGCACGATCGGCACGGGACTCGTGTACGCGCCGCCGCCGGGCGGCACCAGGCCGCGCGCCACGACCTGGGCGCTCCCGGCGGTGCCGCCGAGCACCACGCTCGACGGGCCCATCGCCGCCAGGTCCCAGTCGTTCATCCAGACGCGGCCGTCGATCGGGCCGAGGATGCTCAGCGCGGTCGCCTGCGGGTCGCTCATCGCGATCACGCTCGTCGTCGCGATCGTGCCCGAGACCGGCGCGGCGCTCGCCTCGAACAGTCTCACGCGGCCCGGCCCCGAGTTCTCGAAGGCGACGTCGAACGTCACGCCCTGGATGTCGAGCCACAGCCGTTCGTCGGGGTGGCCGACGGTGTCCGGGTTGAACAGCTGGAGCCCGCGCCACTGCACGTTGCCCGTGCCGGCTCTGACGGCGTCGAGCACGATCTGCAGCCCGTCGATCTCGATCTGCACGTCGGCGTCGGCGATCGGCGCGAAGCGGCAGCCGGCGAGCGTGAGGTTCGTGGTGGCCCTCGACGTGAAGCGCTCGACGATGACGCAGTCGCGCAGCGTCACGCGCGGCGGCGCGCCGGAGATCGCGAACGCCGCGTCGCCGGAGATCGGCGGCAGACCGTCGCGGCTGGGCGAGACCGCGACGCAGCGGACGTACTCCAGCGGGCCGTGCGGTCTGCCGGTGATCGGCTCGCCCTCGGCGGGCGCGAGCCCGCCGACGCCGCAGCCGAACCCGCGCATGACCTTCGTCAGCGTCGGCGTGCGGATCGCCGTGCAGTCGACCCAGCGCAGCAGCTGGGCGTCGGCGTCGAGCGGCTCGTTGTAGTTGTTGTGCGTGTAGCCGATGTTGAAGGCGCCGTCGATCGTCGCGCGCGAGACGACCGCGTCGGTGACCGCGTTGACCTCGATCCCGACGTCGGCGCTGTTGCGGCCGATGAAGCCGTCGACCGTCAGCTTCTCGATCCGCACGCGGCCGCCGACCTGGAGGTTCGCCGAGCCCAGCGTGGCCGTCGGCGCTTCGAGGCGGTCGTGCGAGCAGCGCTCGATGCGGATCTCGCCCGCGGTGAGGTTCGGCGGGAAGAAGCGGTCGTCGCCGCCCGTGTTGCTCTCGAAGCCGCCGATGTAGAAGCCGTTCGCCCCGCCGAGCGCGTGGCAGTCGGCGGCGTAGAAGCTGTTCAACCGCACCGTGTCGTCCAGCTCCGCGACGGCGAGCGCGAGCCAGACGAACGGCCGGTGCAGTCTTCCCTCGACCCGGCCGGGCGGGAGGTTGATCGCCTCGCAGCGCTCGAGCCTGACGTCCCCGAAGCTGATGTTGCGCTGCTGCCCCGACGCGATCGTGCCCAGCAGCGCCGCGGCGGAGCCGACTCTCTGCGCGCCGTCGATCAAGATGTCGTGGACCCACAGGTCACCCACCGCCACCCCTCTGGTGGGATCGGCGTTCGCTGCCAGCAGCAGCGACTGCGCGGCGGCGGTGAACTGGATCTGAGACCCGGCGCCGTCGATCTCCAGCAGGCCGCTGTGGCCGAGCGGCAGCGTCACGGCGGTCGCCCCGACGCTCGACTGCCACAGCGTCAGCGTCGTGAAGTCGATCACCACGCGCGCCCGTTCACCGGGCGTCAGCCAAGCGGCGGCGGCGTCGACCGCCTCCTGGACCTTGTCGATGCTTCTCGTCGCTGCGGTAGCACTTACGAGGAAGGTTCTCATGGTGCGACGACCGTAATTTGGCGCGCAAACCTCCAGGTGTGGAAGTTGTTATGCGTCGATGGTCGGTAACAAGCGGCGCTCGGTCAGCGCCAGCCGCCGGTCTCGCCCTTGTAGAGGCCGTCGCCTCTGAGCACGAGCCGCCAGGTGCGCGAGAGGATCCTCAGGTCGAGCTTGAGCGACTGATGCTCGACGTACCAGAGGTCCAGCTCGATCCGCTCGCTCCACGGCAGCGAGGCGCGGCCGTTGATCTGCGCCCAGCCGGTCAGTCCCGGCTTGACCTTCAGGCGGCCGCGCTGGCGCTCGCTGTACTGGTCGACCTGCACCTGCACGGTCGGGCGCGGGCCGACGATCGACATCTCGCCGCGCACGACGTTCCACAGGTTCGGCAGCTCGTCGAGTGAGGTGCGGCGCAGGAACGCGCCCATCCGCGTGATGCGGTCGTCGCCCTCCTGCACGGCCAGCCCGGCGCCGGTGAACTCGGCCCCTCTGACCATCGTGCGCAGCTTGTAGATCTCGAACGGTCTGCCGTCCCTGCCGACGCGGCGCTGGGTGTAGATCGGATGGCCGGGCGACTCGAGCCGGATCAGCAACGCGGCAAGCGCCACCAGCGGCGCGCCGACGAGCGTGCCGATCAGGCCGAGCAGGAGGTCGAGCGCGCGTTTCATCGAGCCGCCCACCGCGAGTTCTGAGCCGCGCCACGCCGTGCGCGCGCCTGCCGGGGAACTCGCAGTTGAACGCGCGCCAGGCGAGTGTTCAACGTGTTCCCTCCGGCGGTTCCCAGCCGGCCTCGGTCGGCTCGCGCAGGACGTCGAAGAGGCCGGCGCCGAGCGCGGCGGTCGTCAGCACGTAGTAGCGCGCGACCAGCAGCGGACGGGCGGGGATCGCGCGTGCCAGCAACGCCGCGGCGACGATCACCAGCTGCGCCGCGAGCGCGAGCGCGTACGGCCGGCCGCGGCGGGCGAGCACGACGCTCGTCGACAGCAGCGCGGCGTGCAGGAACGGCGTCGCGTAGCGCAGCAGGCGGTGGGAGAAGATCATCAGGCCGTAGCGCGGGCCGTAGCCCTTGAAGTCGAGCATCCCGCCGTGCAGGACGATCGGCCAGCCGTGGGTCATCATCCGCCGCTTGCGGGCGAACTCGCCCTCGATCGACGGGACCATCTTCTCCGTCGCGCGAGCCTCGGCGGCGTACAGCGCGCGCCAGCCGTTCTTGACCATCTTGAACGGGAACGAGAGGTCGTGGCCCATGATCGGGTCGACCTCGATGTACGCCTCGCGGCGGGTCGCGTAGATCGCGCCGTTGCCGCCGGTGACGGAGGCGAGCCGCGACTCGAGCCCGCGCAGCGCCATCTCGTAGCGCCAATAGAGCCCCTCCTGGTTGGTGCCGCCCTCGTTCACGAACGCGACCTGCCCGCAGACGTAGCCGACCTCGGGCGCGCCGGCGAACGGCGCGACGAGCTTGCGCAGCGCGTCCGGCTCCCAGAAGGCGTTCGCGTCGGAGAAGGCGACGATTCGTCCGCTGGCCGCGCGCACGGCGGCGTCCTGCGCGCGGATCTTTCCCCCGCGCGGCAGCTCCAGCACCTGGTCGGCGCCGGCTTCGCGCGCCCGCTGCGGCGTCGCGTCGGGCGAGCCGTCGCAGGCGACGACGATCTCGAGCAGATCGGCCGGGTAGTCGAGCGCTCGCAGGTTGGCGACCTTGTCGGCGATCACCGACTCCTCCTGGTACGCCGCGACGATCACGGTGACGGAGGGCAAGGTTGCATCGGCCGAAGCCGCTCCCGTCCGCGCGAGCGGCTTCGGCAGCAATTTCGCCAGCAGCGCGAGCACGACGCCGTAGCCCGCCTGCGCGTAGACCACGAGGGCGGCACAGAGCCAGAAGAGGAGCTTCACGAGCGGCACGGCGGGGATTCTTGCGGACCGCGCCCGCCGCCGCCCCGTCGCACCGTCTCGGAGCGCCCGCTGACCGCGTCCCGTCACCTCCGCGGGAACGCTCGCAGGCGTATGCGTGTCGCCGAGGACGATCTCTTTCGCCGCGCAGCCGTCATCTGGACAACAAGGACCTGTACACGCTCAATGTTTGCTGGCCGATGGCGTCCCACGAGTACTGCCCGGCGGCGGCTGTGCGAGCGGCGGCGGCGAGGCGGGCGCGGGCCGCCGGATCGGCGAGCAGGCGCACGAGCGCGGTGTGGAGGGCGGCGGGATCCCCGGGCGGGACCAGCTCCGCGGCGCCGGTGGCGGCGACCTCCGGGAAGCCGCCGACGGCGCTCAGCAGCAGCGGCGTGCCGAAGCCGAGCGCGGTGAAGAGGACGCCCGACTGGTCGATCTCGCGGTACGGCAGCACGACCAGGTCGGCGCGCTGGAAGAAGGCCGCGATCTCGTCGTCGGCGACGAAGCGGGAGACGAAGCGGACGTTCGGCGGCGCGACGGCGCGCAACGGCGCGAGGTCCAGCTTCGGCAGGCCGACGACCCACAGCTCCGCGTCCTCGATCCCGCGCCACGCCTCCAGCAGCACGTCGAGACCCTTGTACGGCCGCAGCAGCCCGAACATCAGCACGACCGGCCGCTCGCGCGGGACGGCGGCGAGCTCGGGCGGGAGCGGGCGGGCGGGAGCGGCCACGGACTCGCGGGTTGTGGACGCCACGGCCGGCTCGGCCCCGGACGCGGCGCCGGCCGCGGGCGCAGCGGCTGGAGGCGGACCCGGGACGAAGTGCGTGAACGCCCCGTGCGGGATCACGTGGACCTTGGCGGGGTCGACACGCAGCTCGTCGCGCAGGCGGGCGGCGCCGTGCTCGGAGTGGACGACGACGGCGTCGACGCGCTCGTAGAGGCGCCGCTGCGCGTCGAGCTGCCCGGGCCGCGGCTCGCGCGGGAGGACGTCGTGCGCGGTCAGCACCAGCGGACGGCCGCCGCCGTGCCGGCCCGCGCCGCGCCGCAGCAGCGGCAGCAGGTGGACGTCGACGGGCTGGACGCTGAGCCACTGGAAGTGGACGACGTCGGCGGCGCGCGCGTGGCGGGCGTAGCGCAGCATGTCCGGCACGTGCTGCGCCAGTTTCGCCAGCATCCGCGACCGCGAGCCGGCGGCGCCGGGCGCGATCCGATAGAACGCCTCGTTGACGACGTAGCCGTCGCCGCGCGGGACGGTCCCGTAGGCGAAGCGGCTGGTCACCAGCTCGACGTCGGCGCCCGCGCGAGCGAGCGCAGCGGCGAGCGCATGGTCGTACGGCGGCGTGAAAGCCGACGGGTCGACGAGCTGCACGCGCACTGACGAGGACATACCGCCATCATCCACCACCACGCATGAGCATCGAAGTCTCCTACTGCATCGTCAACACCGAGCAGCGCGCGCTGCTTGAGCGCTGCCTCGACGCGATCCAGCGCGAGCAGCGCGACCTTCCATTCGCGACCGAGGTGCTGGTGCTCGACAACACGAGCCGCGACGGCTCCGTCGGGATGGCGCGCGCGCATCCGGTCACGACCGAGCTGATCAGACGCGAGCAGCGGCGCGGCAAGGCCGAGAACGACTCGACGCTGATGCAGCGCGCACGCGGCCGCTACTGCCTGCTGCTGAACGAGGACTCGGAGCTGATGCCGGGCGCCACGAGAGCGCTGCACGACGCGCTCGACACGACCGAGAGAGCGGCGACCGCCGGCGCGAAGCTGCTGCGCCCCGACGGCGGCCAGTATCCCTCCGCGTGGCGCTTCCCAACCCCCCGCACGGCCTTCTACGGCGCACTCGGCCTGCATAGGCGGCTGACCGTGCAGAGCCACGGCGACGTCGTCCGCGAGGTCGACTGGGCGCAGTCGGCGGCGCTGCTGGTGCGGCGCGAGGCGGCCGCGCGGATCGGCTGGATGGACCCGGCCTTCTTCGTCTACTCCGACGAGGTCGACTTCTGCAAGCGCCTGCACGACGCCGGCTGGAAGAACCTCTACGTGCCGCAGGCGGAGGCGATCCACCACGAGCAGCTGTCGACCGGCAGCGTCCCGAAGCGGCGGATCGTCGAGCTGTCGCGCAACCGCGACCGCTACATGCGCAAGCACCACTCGCGTCTCTCGGCGATGCTCGTGCGCTGGCTGACGGCCTGGACGTACGCGCTGCGCGCGCTCGCCGCCTACCTGCTGCCGCGCCACGACCCGGCGCGCTACTGGCAGCACGTGCGCGCGACGCTGCACCCCGAGCGCGGCGAGGGTCTGCGCGAGGCGGCCGCCGACTACAACCGCGGCGGCACACGGCTCTAGCCGACGGAGGAGCGCCAGTCTGCTGCTGAGCGGTAGTGGACCTTCGGTCCTCGCGCGCGCAGGCGGCGACCACGACGCGCCGCTACGCCGAACGGCTGCCGCGCCGTCGCGCGGCAGCGACCGCGTCGCGCACCAGCGCGCGTTCCTCCGGGCGGAAGAAGCGCAGCGCGACGAGCGGCAGCGGCAGCACGACGAAGACCGCCGCGCGCGCGACGAAGCCGGCCGCGCCGGACGTCGGCAGCAGCAGCTCGCCGAGGGCGGCGCCACCGCCCAGCACGAGCGCGAGCTGGGCGATCCGCATCCATTCGAACGCGACATGGAACAGCCTGCGCGTCAGCAGGCGCATCACGACGAGCATCGCGACGTAGGCGCCGCTGAGCGCGAGGCCGGCGCCGGCGATCCCCAGCGACGGCGTCAGCACCAGCAGCAGCACCACGTTGACGGCGAGCCCGACGGCCGCGGCGGGGAAGTTGCGCGTCGTCACCTCGGCGCGGCCGGCGATCACGACGAAGATCACGAACAGGCCGTAGAGCGCCCAGCCGAGCGCCAGCCACGGGATCGCCGTGTGCGCCTCGTAGAACGACGGCGCCGCCAAGAGTCTCGTCATCCAGCGGCCGAGCAGCAGCAGGCCCGCGACCGCCCAGCCGGTCAGCAGCAGGTAGTAGGTCGCGATGAAGGCGTAGAAGCTCGCGGCCTCTCTGTCGTCCTTGATCGAGTACGCCAGCGGCGGCCACGAGTACTGGAACGCGCGCACGACGAACGCGACCGTGCCGGCGAGCTTGACCGCGAGCGAGTAGACGCCGGCGGTCGCCGCGCCGTACCTGTGGAACAGGTAGTAGCGATCGACGAGGTTGAGCGCGTAGACGGATGCGTCCGCCGGCACCGTCGGGAAGCCGAATCTGAGCAGGTCGCGCAGCGAGTGCAGGTTCGGGTGGTCGGCACCGCCGCGGCGCGGGCGCAGACGGTGGCGCATCGTCCACCACAGCCCCAGCAGCACGACGGTCGAGGCGCCGTAGTTGCCCAGCAGGAGGCCGAACGCGCCCTCGTCGCGCGCGACGACGAGGTAGACCGTCAGCGCGATCGTCAGCAGCACGTTCGACAGCGTCGTCAGCGCGTACGCCCGTGCACGCTCGTCGACGCGCAGCAGCGCGTACGCCAGCTCGAGGTTCGTGAACGTCCACAGCCCGAGCACGGCGATCCGCATCACGCTCGCGTCGTGGTAGCCGAGCACGAGGTCCGACAGCGGCGCGGCGAAGATCGCCAGCGGGATCGCGACGATCGTCGTCGCGGCGAGCAGGAAGCCGACCGCGCGGCGAGCCAGCGCGTCGCGCCGCGCGCGGTCCTCGTCGACGTAGTGGTAGCGCACGAGCGCCTCGCCGATCCCGAGCCGCACGAGGATGCTGAACAGCACGATCGCCGTCATCATCAGCTCGGCGACGCCGTAGTCGGCCTCGCTGACGTGGCGCGTGTAGATCGGCAGCAGCGCGACCGCGAAGACCTTCGAGACGATGTCGCCGACCTGGTAGGCGACGGTCGTCGTGAGGAGGCGCTTGATCAAGCTCTGCACGGCGCAGGACGGTACTCGGTAGCGTCCACGGACCGTCATGCCCGAGCCTGCCGACGACCCGCTCGCACTGCTGCTGCTGCCGGTCCCGCTGGAGCAGTTCGAGCACGCCGAGCACGCGCGCGACCTGCTGCGCGCGCCGCGCGTGGTCGCGCTGGAGCCGCCGCGGATGTCGTGGCAGCGGATCGCGCGGCTGCCCGGCACGCTCGCGCTCGGCGTCGGCGTGCGGCAGGCGAAGCGGCTGCGGCTGCCGGGCCCCGTGCGTGTCGTCGTGCTCTACGACGCGCTCCAACTGCCGCTCGCGCAGGGGTTGCAGCTGCGCCACGCGGGCGCCGAGCTGTGGCGCGCCGAGGCCGTCGCGGAGGCGACGGCGCAGGCGACGTTCGCGTTCGACCCCGCCGACGCGGCCGCGCTCGGCGACGATCCTGGCGCCGACGCGTTCGATCGCAACGGCCCGCTGTGGGACCGGCTGGAGCGGCTCGGCGTCGCCGCGTTCAAGGACTGAGCCACCTCGACCACAGATAGCTGTGCAGTCGTCCAACCCGGCCTGGATCGTCGCGCGAGGTGCGCCACAATGAGCTGATGGACTCGCTGAAGGGCAAGCTGCTGCTCGCTTCGCCGGCGCTGGAGGATCCCAACTTCGCGCGCACCGTCGTGCTGATCGCGGAGCACAACGAGGACGGGGCGATGGGCCTCGTGCTGAACCGCCCCGCGACGACCACGGTGGCCGAGAGCGCGCCGGAGCTGGAGGAGCTGGTCGACGCGCAGGAGCCGATCTACATCGGCGGCCCGGTGCAGCCGTCGGCCGTGATCGTGCTCGCGACCTTCGAGCAGCCCGACGCCGCCGGCCTGCTCGTCAACGACGAGGTCGGCTTCCTCTCCGCCGAAGCCGACTTCGAGACCTCGCGCGCCGCGACGCGCGAGCTGCGCGTCTTCGCCGGCCACGCCGGCTGGGGACCCGGCCAGCTCGACGAGGAGCTCGACAGGGAGGACTGGATCGTCGAGCCGCCGCTGCCGCAGGAGCTGTTCAGCGAGGACGCCGAGGAGCTGTGGGCCGACGTGCTGACGCGCAAGGGCGGGGCGTTCGCGCTCGTCGCGCGGATGCCGCTCGACCCGTCGGTGAACTAGCGCCCCTGCTCCGCGCGCGGACACCCGCGGCGCCGGCGTGCCCGGTGCGGCTCAGGCCGCCAGCGTCGCCCAGATCGACCTGATCAGCTCGGCCGCGCCGCTGTCGCCGTCGACGGCGAGCTGGGCCAGTTGCGGCAGACCGGTGTGGACGGCGAAGCCGTCGCCGAGTCTCCAGGAGGCGATCACGGGGGTGTCGGCGTCGGGACCGGCGGCGGCCGTCAGCTCGGCGTCCGGCACGACCGAGGCGAGCGCCTCGTAGCGGTCGAAGCCGGAGAAGTAGCCGCCGGTCTCGGCGAAGATCGGGCCGTTCAGGTAGGTGCTGAGCGGATCGGGCGACTCGACCAGCGGCTGGCGCGGGCGGGCGCCGAGCGCGTCCGTCGCCGCCGCCGGGCCGGGCGGCGAGAGGACGCCGTCGCGCAGTCTCGTGCCGGTCCGCAGCGCGTCGGTGCCGAGCGACCAGACGCGGCCGCCCTCCTCCACGCGTCTGCGCAGCGCGCGCCGCAACTGCGGCGTGATCCAGCGCGAATCGCCGGCGAAGACGGTGCCGCGGTAGCCGTCGAGGCGCGGGCCGACGCCCGCCGCGAGCGCGGCGTCGGTCGTCAGCTCGTAGCGCATCAGGTTGTCGTCGAGGAAGCGCAGCAGCGCGCCCTCCTGGTTCGCGACGCTCGCCGGCATCCCGTCGGCGAGCGGGCGCCCGAGCCGCACGCTGCCGTCGCGGCCCTCGCCGGTCAGCAGGTTCGGCATCCCGTCGCCGTCGTCGTCGACCGGGTTGAGCCCCTCCCACGTGATCGCGGGCAGGACCACCAGCACGCGGCGGTCGACCGGCGCGGAGACGACGAGCGGGACCTGCGTGCGATGTCCCTTCGACGCGATCGTCAGCACGTGCAGGCCGGCCTGGCCGCGCGGCGCTCTGAGCCGCAGTCTCGAGTCGCTGCCTCTGCCGCGCGCGAGCACCTGCGGATCGCCGAGGCGACGCAGCGCCCACGTGTATCTGCGGCCGCGCGAGTCGACGCGGACGGTCGTGATTCTGCCCGCGACGACCGGTCTCAGCGGCGGCGCGGCGGCGAGGTAGCGGACGGTCACGCCGGCGCGGCCTCTGACGCCGCCGGATCTCGGCGGCAGCTGCGCCGGGAACGTGCCGACGTTGCCGGCGCGGTCGGCGACTCTGATGCCCATCAGGTAGGTGCCGGCGGGCGCCGGCCTGCCGCCGATCGTGCCGTCCCATGTCACCGACGGCTGGCGCGCGGCGATCGGGATCGTCTCCGTCGCTCTCGCAGGCGTCACGTCGGTGCGCCATATGACGAGATCGGCCTTGCGGCCCTCGGTCCCTCTCACGGAGACCGTGATGCCGTCGACGCCTCTCTGCGGCAGGAACGCGGGGCCGACCGCCTCCTTCGGCTCGACCGAGACGACGCGCGGCTTCGGCGGCTTGGTGTCGAGGCCGATCTCGACGTCCGGCAGGTCGGCGGTGCGACCCTGGCGCAGCAGCGCGACGCGCACTCTGTAGTAGCCGTCTGGCGCGAGTCTGCCGTCTCTCGTGCGGCCGTCCCACCACCACGTCTTGCGGACCTTGCGCGGAACGCTGACGCCGTCGGCGACGGTGTCGACGATTCTGCCCTCGTCGTTGACGATCGAGATCGAGACGTCGTCGGCGTTGACGATCCAGAAGGAGATCTTCGCGCGGTGACCCTTCGTGTCGGAGACCGGCGAGAAGACGGAGTAGACGTCCGGCCGCACGATCAGCGGCGGCCCCGACTTCAGCTTCTGCGTGACGACGAACGCGCCGAGCGTCGCGACGACGAGCAGCGCGAAGACGATCCGGGCTGCGCGCGTCACACGCGGTCTACTGGCTGTGGTCGGCACCGACGGTGACGACGACCTGTGCCGTGCACGGGTCCTGGTATCTGCACGCCGCAGATTCGGTGTCGGTGTCGATCTCCGTGACCGCGTCGGTCGAGATCCCGAGCGTTCTGGCGACCTCTCTCGCGGCCGCCTCGGCGCCCGGTCTGAACGAGACCGCGGTCGACGGGCGGTTCGAGCTGGAGGCGTCGCCGATCGGGCCCGCCGGGTAGCCGGCGTTCGTCAGCTCGGTCATCACTCTGCCGGCGAGGCCGGTCAGGCCGGTGCCGTTGAGGACCGCGACGCTGGTGTCGCCGTGCGGCGGCGCGGGCGTCTCGGCTCTCGTCGTCGCCTGTCTTCTCTGCGCCGCTCTTCTCGTTCTGGTGGCGCCGCTGGGCGTCTCGACGCGCACGGGGTCTCTGGTCGCGTCGTCTCTGCCGCCGAGCAGCAGGTACGCGGCGCCGGCGATCACGACGAGCGCGAGGATCACGAGCAGGATCGCGCCGAAGCGGCGACGGCCGTGCGGCTCCTCCTGCGGCTCCTGCGGGCCGCCGCGGGCGCCGTTGCCGCCGCGTGCGGCGGCGGCCGACTGCGGCCGGCCGCCGGGACGGGGGCGGGCGCCGGCAGGACCGGCGGGACGACGCGGCGGCCCGCCGGCTGCGGGCCGCGCGGAAGCGGGTGCCGGCGCCGGGGTCGCGCGCAGCGGCGGCGGGACCTCGGTCGGCGGGTCGTCGTGGTAGCCGTTGGAGCCGCTGTCGGGGACGACGCGCTCGCGCTGGTCGATCGCGGCGGCCGCGGTCGTCGCGCCGCCGACGCCGACGGCCGGGCGACCGGCCGGCGTCGCGGCGCGCATCGGCACGGACGGCTCGGCCGTGCTGGAGGGCGCGCCTGGCAGCGGGATCAGGACGGTCGCGGACGCCAGCGGCGGGCCGGCGAGGCCGACGGGCGCGGCCGGCAGCAGCTGCGGCCGCACCGGCGCGGAGGTGCTTGCAACGCGCGCGGCCGCGGCGCCGCCGGCTGCAGCGGCGGCCCCCACGGGCCCGACGGCGCGGCGCGAAGCGACGCCGCGAGCCGGCTGCGCCGGCGCCTGAGCGGGCGCGGCGGGGCGCGCAACGGCGCGGCGGGCCATGTCGAGCGCGGCCGCGACGCTGCGCTCCAGCTCGCCGATGCGGTCGTGCGCCTGCGAGCCCCACTCGCGCAGGCGCTTGATCTCGCGCGCCTGGGCGAACAGCAGCAGCGCGAACAGCGCAAGCGCGATCACGGAAGCGAAGCCGGCGTACGAGCCGACGTCCTTGATGAAGTTTCTGGCGGAGAACGCGAACGTCAGAAGCATTGAAGGCCGGGCAGTCTAGGGACTCACGCCGTCGGCCACGGCGCTGGAGCGTTTCACGAGGGTACCTGGGGACCCGGAGCGGTCCGCACGGCGGCCAGCTCGGCGACCTTCGCGGCGAGGCCCGCGGCGTCCCCTTCGAGCACGAAAAGGTTGATCTCGGCAAAGGTCGACTCGACCCACGCCTGGTTCAGCCGCGCCCGGTCCGCGCGCAGGATCTTCTCCGCCGCGGTCTGCTGCGGACGCTCGTACGGGTTGAACAGCTCCTCGTGGAACTTCTCGCCCGCACGCGCGCCGATCACCTCGATCGCGATGTCTCTCTCGGGGTCCAGGCCGGACAGCCGGATCATCTCTCTGGCGAGGTCGAGGATCTTCACCGGCTCGCCCATCTCCAGCACGAAGACCTCGCCGCTTCTGTCCGTCAGCGAGCCGGAGCGGATGATCAGCTGGACCGCCTCCGGGATCGTCATGAACCAGCGCTGCATGCGCGGGTCGGTGATCGTGACGGGGCCGCCGGCGGCGATCTGGCGACGGAAGATCGGTACGACGGAACCGGAGGAGCCGAGCACGTTGCCGAAGCGGACGGTCGAGTAGCGCGTCTGCGGATGGCGCGCGGCGGCGGCCTCGACGGCCCACTCCGCCAGCGCCTTGGAGGCGCCCATCACGGTCGCCGGCTTGACCGCCTTGTCAGTCGACACGAGCACGAAGCTTCTGACGCCGCTCTCGCCCGCGATCCGCGCGACGAGGCGCGTCGCGAGCGCGTTGTTGCGGACGGCCTCGACGGGGTTCTGCTCCATCATCCCGACGTGCTTGTACGCGGCGGCGTGGAAGACGACCGCGGGGCGGTGCTCGCGGAAGACCTCGCGCATCCGCTCCTCTTCCTTGCAGTCGGCCAGCACCGGCACGGCGGTGCGCACGTGGCGCTCGCCCTCCAGCTCGCGCAGGATCTCGAAGAGGTTGTCCTCGGCGTGGTCGACGAGCACGATCCGGCGCGGGTTGACGCGCGCGATCTGGCGGCACAGCTCGCCGCCGATCGAGCCGCCGGCGCCGGTCACCATCACGACCTCGCCTCTGAGGTACGCGCCGACGCGCTCCAGCTCCATCCGGATCGGCTCGCGACCGAGGATGTCCTCGATCGACAGCTCGCGCAGCTGGCGCATCACCTGCATGCCGCCGGATTCGCTCTGCAGCAGCTCGAAGACGGTCGGCAGCGTCCGCACCGGGATGCCGCGCTCGCGGCACGCTCTAACGACGCGGGCGCGCAGCGTGCCGGGGGCGGACGGGATCGCGATGATCACCTCGTGCGGCTCGACGTTGTCGAGCACGCGCGCGAGGTCGGCCTCGGAGGTCGTGCCGAGCACCTTCAGGCCGTGCTCGTCCTTCATCCCGCGCTTGCGCGGATCGTCGTCGAGGAAGCCGACCGGGTGCAGCCGCAGCGTCGGGTTGCGGACCAGCTCGCGCACGAGCAGGCGCCCGCCGTCGCCGCCACCGATCACCAGCACGTCGCGGGCGCCCTTGACGACGCGCATGCCGCGCTTGCGGCCTTCGAAGACGAGGTGCACGACGAACCGCACGGCCGCCATCGAGACGCCCATCAGCAGCACCCACATCGCCGCGACGCCGGTTGGCATGCCGACGGCGACCTGCACGTGGTTGCGCGTCTCGACCTGGACCGGGTGCAGCACCGCGATCCCGCCGATCACCAGCACGGCCGCGACGACGACGGCCTGAGCGACCGCTTGGTAGTCGCGCTGCCCGACGTAGGTCCACAGCCGCTGGTAGAGGCCGAAGACGACGAAGACGACGATGCAGACCGGGACGACCCAGTAGATCGTGTCGTCGCGCAGCAGCTCGTAGCGATGCGGGATGCCCGAGTCGAACCGCAGCTGGAAGGCGAGCACGTAGGCGAGGGCGACCAGCGCACCATCCACGACGAGCTGTATCAGCGAGTGGCGGTGAACTGGGAACGCTCCGGAGCGGTACCACCGGCGCATTGGTGAGGATTGTACGGGTCGGCGCCAGCGGCCGGCGGAACGCAGGTCCAGGACGGGCGTGCGCGCCGCGATCGGCCCGACCGCGGCGACGCGGCCGCGCTCAGGCCGGCGTCCTCGCCGCGTCCAGCTCCGCGCGGCGCACCGCGACGCGCCCGCGACGCTGCTGCAGCTCCGCGTCCAACGCGTCCAGCGCGCTGCGGCGGCGGTCCGCCAGGCGCTGCGTGCGCTCCAGGATCGCCTCCAGCTCGTCGAGGATGCGCGCGCGGCGATCGCGCGGCGTGCCCGGCGCGAGGAACTCCTCGCGCAGGACCGTCCGCGCCTCCTGGTCGGCGACCAGCTCGCGCAGCTCGTCGAGCGTCACGCCGAGCAGGTCCTTCAGGCGCAGGATCTCGGCGAGCTGCTCGACGTCGTCCTCGCTGTAGGTGCGGTGCGCACCCGAGGCGCGGCCGCTGACGCCGGGCATCAGCCCGATCTCCTCGTAATAGCGGATCGTGCGCGGCGTCGTGCCGACCGCGGCCGCGACCTCACCGATGCGCATCGGCCACCGCCAGATCGGCCTGCAGGAGCTCGTGTGCCTGCTCCTGCTTGCGGGTCGGGCGCAGCAGCGAGATGCCGGCGCCGACGAACGAGGTCGCGGCGAGCACCCACATCGCGACGTGCAGGTTGTGGATGAAGGGATCGAGCGCGGCGCTGGAGAGGCCGGTCGTGAGGCCGGAGAAGATCGACAGCAGCGTCTCCTTCGGGACGGCGCTCGTGACGATCGCCAGCAGGATCGCGATCGACAGCACGGAGCCGGTGTTCTGCAGCATCATCCGCGTCCCTGCCGCGATCCCGCGACGGTGGACCGGCACCGCGCCCATCATCGCGGCGGTGTTGGGTGAGTTGAACATGCCGGAGCCGATCCCGGTCACGAACAGCAGCGCCGCGGTGATCGCGTACGCCGTCTGCGTGTCGAGGATCGTCATGCCGGCCATCCCGAGGCCGGAGACGACGAGACCGCCCGCGGCCAGCGTGCGGGCGCCGTGCTGGTCGGCCCAGCGGCCGGCGAGCGGGGAGCTGATCAGCATCCCGACGGCGAGCGGCGCGAGCTTGACGCCGGCAAGGATCGGGTCGTCGCCGAGCGCGCCCTGGAAGTAGAGGACGAAGACGAAGGTGAGCGAGAAGCGCGACAGGCCGGCGACGAACGAGGCGGCCGTCGCGGACGAGAAGCCGCGGTCGGCGAACAGGCTGAGGTCGAGCATCGGCGAGCGCGCGTATTTCTCGATCACGACGAACAGCGGCAGCAGCACGACCGCGACGGCGATCGGCACGAGCGTCAGCGCGTCGCCCCAACCGACGAGGCCGCCGCGCGAGATCCCGTACGTGAGGCCGGTGAGGCCGACGACGAGCGCGATCGTGCCCCACCAGTCGAAGCCTCTCTCGGCCTCGGGGCGAACCAGCTCGCGCAGCACGAGCGCCGCCCAGACGGTGCCGAGCAGGCCGAACGGGACGTTGAACCAGAAGACCCAGTGCCAGGAGATCTCGACGAGCACGCCGCCGAGCACCGGCCCGAGCACGAGCCCGACCGCGGCGACCATCACGTTCGTGCCCATCGCGACGCCGAGCTGCTCGCGCGGGAAGGCGTCGGTGACGAGCGCGGAGGCGTTGGCGAAGATGAGCGCCGCGCCGACGCCCTGGACGATCCGCCAGAGGATCAGGTCGGTGCCGCCGGAGGCGAAGCCGGCACCGAGCGAGGAGAGCGAGAAGATCAGGAAGCCGGCGACGTACGCCTGCTTGCGGCCGAAGACGTCGGACAGCCGGCCGAACGTGAGCACCAGCACGGTGCTGGCGATCATGTAGGCGAGAATCACCCAGACGAGCGTCAGCAGGTCGACGCCGAGCGCCTGCTCGAGGTTCGGCAGCGCGATCACGAGCGTGCCGGAGTTGACCGTCGCGAGCAGCATCCCGAGGCTCGTACAGGACAACGCCCACCACTTGTAGTGGTGATGGTCTGCGCTGACGCCGATGCTTCGCCGTGCCATCTGGGCCTTCTTCCGCCGCCGAATCTGTTTCTTACGTCAACGTAAGATAGCGCGAGCGAGGGAAGCCGCCGACATGGGGCGGCGGGGGCGGTCGAACGACGACGGGCGGTCGAACGGCGGCAGGCGCGACGGAACGACGGCGCGGGCGGCGCGGCGGCGCGCGTCAGAACCCGCCGACCGGCGCGGCCAGCAGCTCGACGAAGTCGCGCGGGTCGCGGCGGATGCGGTCGGGTGCCGGCCCGGCGCCGGCGGCGGTCATGTCGGCGGCCCGGGCGCGCTGCGGAATCACCACGTCGGCAGGGTCGGTCAGGCGCAGCAGGCGCCCCTCCGCGATCAGCTGCTCGTCGACGGCGCCGAGTCGGCCCTCGAAGCTCGTGAAGACGGGCGTGCCGAGCGCGACCGCCTCGCGGTTCATCGTGCCGCCGGCGGAGATCATCAGGTCGGCGTAGGCGATCAGCGACTGCGCGTCGATCGCGCGCTCGGGGATGACGAAGCCGCCGGCCTCCAGCAGCTGCTCGCGCTGCTGCGGCGTGCGCGGCAGCACGACCGTCTGCGCGCCGCCGTCGCGCAGCTTCGCCAGCACCGCGCCGAACGTGTCGTGCTCGAAGCGGTGGTAGAGCGACACCTCCGGCGGCGTGCGCAC
Source organism: Conexibacter sp. CPCC 206217 (assembly GCF_030646165.1). GTDB lineage: Bacteria > Actinomycetota > Thermoleophilia > Solirubrobacterales > Solirubrobacteraceae > Conexibacter. The sequence continues at coordinate 421,468 of NZ_JAUTDO010000004.1, forward strand.
GACGACGAGCGGCTGCGTCGTGTCGAGCTGGAGTTCGCCGAGGATCGCCGGATCGGGCTCGAAGTCGGCGAGGTAGTACTCCTCTTTCAGCCCCTCGTAGCGCCCCAGCTTCGGCACCGCGCCGTAGCGTGCGAGGCGCTCGGGCGGGATCGCCTGCGGCACGACGACGGCCTGCGCGAGACGGCAGTTGACGGTGTGCTGGACCGTCGCCCACTCGTAGTCGAACGTCGTCGTGCAGGGGATCTTCAGCAGCGCGGCGGCGACCGAGACGTCGTTGGAGCCGTGGCCGAGCGCGAGATCGAAGCGACCGTGTCTGCGCGCCCAGCGCACCAGCGCACCCGAGCGCTGCGCGAGGCCGACCGCCTTCGCCGACAGCTTCTCGCCGCGGTGATGGCCGATCGCCGTGTGGTCGATCCCGAAGCGCGCGCACAGCTGCAGCGTCTGCGCGAAGTCGCGCGCGGTCACGTGGACCTTGTGACCCTCGGCGCGCAGCAGCTCGATCACGGGCCGCATCACGAGCACGTGCGGCGAGTTGGTGAGGTCGATCCAGATGCGCATCGTTCGTCTCCTAGACCGCGTTCGCCGCGTCGGCGCCGGCCGCGCCGCTCGCGTCCGCGCCGTCAAGCGCCGCCTGCACCGCGGCGGTGACCTCGTCCGCGTCCGCGCGCGAGAGCAGCGGGTTCATCGGGATCGCCAGGTGGGTCTGCGCCAGCGCGTCGGTCGCGGGCAGCGGGATCACGTCGCCGGCCCACGGCGTCAGCGCCCGCTGCCGGTGCAGCGGCGTCGAGTAGTAGCTGCGCGCGCCGATCCCCGCGGCCGGCAGCGCCTGCGCGAGCAGCGCCGCGTGCGGGGTGCGGACGACCTGCAGTCCCCAGCAGGGGATCGCGCCCGACGTCGCGGTCTGCGGCGTCACCAGCTCCCACAGCCCGGCGGCCTCGTAGTTGCTCCAGGCGGCGCGACGACCCGCGGCCCAGCCGTCGAGCTGGGGCAGCAGCACGCGCAGGATCGCCGCCTGCAGCTCGTCCAGGCGCGAGTTCCAGCCGATCCGCTCGAACGAGACCTTGTCGCGCGAGCCGTGGAAGCGCAGCACGCGCGCCTCCTCCGCGATCGCGTCGTCGTCGGTCACGACCGCGCCGCCGTCGCCGAAGCAGCCGAGGTTCTTGGAGGGGAAGAAGGAGAGCGTGCCGACCGTGCCGAGCGCGGCGGTGCGGCGGTCGCGCAGCAGCGAGCCGGCGGCCTGCGCGGCGTCCTCGACGACCGGCACGCCGAGCGCCTCGATCGCCGCCACGTCGGCCGGGTTGCCGAACAGGTCGACCGCGACGACGGCCTTCGTGCGCGGCGTCAGCGCCGCCTTCACGGTCTCGGCGGTGACGTTCATCGTGTCGCGGTCGACGTCGCAGAAGACCGGCGCGGCGCCGGTCGGCGGGATCGCCTCCGCGCTCGCGTAGAAGGTGAACGACGGCACGACGACCTCGTCGCCGGGCCCGACGCCGAGCGCCTGCAGCGCGATCGTGATCGCGTCGGTCCCGTTCGCGACGGAGACGACGTGCCTGGCGCCGAGGTAGTCGGCCAGCTCGCGCTCGAACGCGTCGACCTCGGGCCCGAGGATGAACGCGCCGCCGTCGAGCACGGCAGCGATGCGCGCGTCGATCTCCGCGCGCAGCGGCGCGACGGGCGTCTTCGTGTCGAACAGGGGGACGGCCATGACGGCGGCGAACGCTATCGGGCTCGGGCTTCGCCCCGTTGCGAACCCTGCCTCAGACCGCGTTCAGCCTGTCCGGGTCCGGCCCGGTTCGCTCGCCGCGGTCGAGCGTCGCGATCGACGCCAGCTCGGCGTCGCTCAGCTCGAAGCCGACGACGTCGAAGTTCTCGGCGATCCGCGCGGGCGTGACCGACTTCGGGATCACGACGTTGCCGAGCTGCAGGTGCCAGCGCAGCACGACCTGCGCCGGCGTCTTGCCGTGCGCCTCGGCGATCGCGGTGATCACGGGCGCGTCGAGCACGGCGCCCTGGGCAAGCGGCGACCATGCCTCGGTCGCGATCCCGTGCTCGGCGTGGAACGCGCGCAGGTCGACCTGCTGCAGGTGCGGGTGCAGCTCGATCTGGTTGACCGACGGCACGACGTCGGTCTCGTCGAACAGCCGGCGCAGGTGCGCGGTCTGGAAGTTGGAGACCCCGATCGAGCGCACGCGGCCGTCCGCGAGCAGTCTCTCGAACGCTCTCCAGGTCGGCACGTAACGGTCGTGCGCGGGCGTCGGCCAATGGATCAGGTAGAGGTCGACGACGTCGAGCCCGAGCTTCTGCGCGCTCGCCTCGAACGCGCGCAGCGTCGTGTCGTAGCCCTGCTCGGAGTTCCACAGCTTCGTCGTGACGAACAGCTCGTCGCGCGGGAGGCCGGCGGCGGCGATCGCCTTCCCGACGCCCTCCTCGTTGCGGTAGGCGGCGGCGGTGTCGATGTGGCGATAGCCGGCGCCGAGCGCCCGCGTCACGGCCTCGGCCGTCTCGGCCGGCGGCACCTGGAAGACGCCGAAGCCGAGCTGCGGGATCTCGACGCCGTCGTTGAGCGTCAGCTGGGGGATCTTGGACATGGGTTCGAGGCTAGTACGGGCCGACGATGGCGGCTCTCAAGCTCTTCATCGCAGCGCCGATTATCGAGATGCCGGCCACGATCCCTCGAGCGGCCGACCTCGACCCTCAAGGAGACCGCGTGCCGCACCTCGACGCACAGAGCATGGACATCCGCGCCGCCGACCGCTTCGTGACGGCTGAGGAGCAACTCGGCGAGCTGCACGACGCGTTTCCCGGCGGTCCCCGCGAGCGCCTGCACCAGCTGCCGCTGTTCCTGCCGCCGCACGTGCTGCGCCGGATCGCGTTCCTCGACGCGCTCTACCGCCAGATCGTGCCCGTGCACGGCGCGATCATGGAGTTCGGCGTGCGCTTCGGGCGCGACCTCGCGATCTTCGACTCGCTGCGGATGCTGCACGAGCCGCTCAACTACGGGCGCAAGATCGTCGGCTTCGACACCTTCACCGGCTTCCCATCGGTCGACGAGAAGGACGGCGAGTACGGGCTCGTCCACGTCGGCGGCCTGCACACCGGCGACGACTACGACGCGTACCTCGAGCAGGTGCTGGAGGCGCGCGAACAGCTCGGGACCTACGAACACCTGCGCAAGTTCGAGATCGTCAAGGGCGACGCCACCGAGACGCTGGCCGCGTACCTCGAGCGCAACCAGCACACAATCGTCGCGCTCGCGTACTTCGACTTCGACATCTACCAGCCGACGAAGGACTGCCTCGAGCTGCTGCGCGGCCACCTCACGAAGGGCTCCGTGCTCGCGTTCGACGAGCTCAACTGCCCCGACTTCCCCGGCGAGACGCTCGCGGTCAAGGAGGTCTTCGGACTGGATCGCTACGCGATCAGACGCATCCCGGGAGTGAACCCCGGAATGCCGTCCTATCTCGTGATCGACTGATCGGCATGGACTGGGGCCGCCTCGGCAGCCCCGCGCCGTTACCCTTCGTCGTCCTTTGCCGCTCGTCCTCGCCTCCGTCACAGAACCGCTGATCAACTTCGCGACCGACGTCGTGGACAAGCTCGGCCTCGCCGGCGTCTTCGTGCTGATGCTGCTGGAGAGCGCCTGCATCCCGATCCCGTCGGAGGCGACGATGCTCTTCGCCGGCTTCAACGTCTCGCTCGGCGAGTACTCGCTGCTGGCGGCGGTGCTGGTCGGCTCGGTCGCCAACCTGATCGGCTCCTGGATCGCGTACGGCGTCGGCTACTTCGGTCGCCTCGAGCTGCTGGAGAGACACGGCAGAAAGCTGCACATCTCCAGAAAGAACCTCGAACAGGCCGACCGCTGGTTCGAGCAGTACGGCTCCTGGGCGGTCTTCTTCGCGCGGATGCTGCCGATCGTGCGGACGTTCATCTCGCTGCCGGCCGGCGTCGCGCGGATGCCGTTCATCCGCTTCTCGGTGCTGACCTTCCTCGGCTGCCTTCCGTGGGTCTTCGCGCTCACCTTCATCGGCAAGCAGGCGCGCGACAACTGGACGAAGTGGAAGGACAGCCTGCACTACGTCGACTACGCGGTCGCGGTCCTGATCGTCGCCGTCGTCGTGTACTACGTGCTGCGCTGGTATCGCAAGCGCAACGACGCCGTCCCGGTCGCCGACGAACCGGCGACGACCGACGCCTCCGTGTGATCCGCGCGCTCGCGAGCGGGGCGGCAGTGCGGGCGGCGCGGAGCTGATGGCCGACGAGCCGCTGCCGGAGGGAGCGGGCGCGCTGCCGCTGCGCCACGCGGTCGCGCTCGGCCTCTTGCACGGCCCCGCCGAGCTGCTGCCGATCTCCTCATCCGGCCACATCACGCTCGTGCCGTGGCTGCTGCGCTGGCCGTACGCCGAACTGGACGCGGAGCTGCGCAAGGCGTTCGAGGTCGCGCTGCACGCGGGCACGGCGGCGGCGCTGCTGATCGGGCTGCGCGACGAGGTCGGCGACGCGGCGCGCGGGCTCGACCGCCGGCGGATCGAGCTGATCGTGCTGTCGTTCGCGCCTGCCGGGGTACTCGCGTTCGCGCTGGAACGGCCGATCGAGCGGCGGCTCGGCACGCCCGCGACGATCGCCGCCGGCCTCGTGCTCGGCTCGCTCGCGATGGCGCTCGCCGACATGGCCCCGCAGGAGCGCTCGCGCGAGGAGGCCGACTGGCGCGACGCGCTCGCGCTCGGTACCGGCCAGGCCGCCGCACTGGTGCCCGGCATCTCGCGCAACGGCGCGACGCTCGCCGCGGCCCGCCTGCGCCGCTTCACGCGCGAGGACGCCAACGCCCTCTCGCGCCACGTCGCGCTGCCGATCATCGTCGCGGCGACCGTGCTGAAGGGCGGACGGTTGGCGAAGCGCGGCCTGCCGCCGCGCACCCGCGCCGCCTTCGCCGCCGGCACGCTCGCCTCGTTCGCCTCGACGCTCGGCTCGACCTGGCTGATCCGCCAGGTCGAGCGCGACCGCTCGCTCGCGCCCTACGCCGCCTACCGGATCGGGCTGGCGGCGGTGGTGGCGCGGCGGTTGCGGCGGGGGTAGGCGTTCGCCTCGGCGGCCTGGCTCATCCCGCCGCCCATCACTCAACGAATGTTCCACGAAACTGTGAGCGCTTTGTGAAGAGCGGCGAATTCGCCCATCGGGCGCGTCGGCGCTGTTAGCGTGACCCGCAACCGGCCGCGAACCGGCTCCGGCCATGGACGAGCAGGGGCAGCGCGACCGGATCGATTCAGAGGGGTAATCCGTGAAGAGACGGTTGCATTGCGTCGCGCTCGTATGCGCGGGCGCGTTACTCGCACAGGCCGCGCCCAGCTTCGCGGCGTCCTGCGAGAACCTTGCGCTGCCGGTCAATGGCGGCCTCGCGGAAGCGTCGTCGGAGAATTCGAACGGGCTCTATCCCGTTGCTGGGGTCAACGACGGCATCGCGCAGACGTCGGGCGGCCGCGGCTTCTGGAGCGACGACACGCCGGGCGTCTTCCCCGACTGGGTGCAGATCAGATGGGACCAGCCCACGACGATCAACAGACTCGTCTTCCGCATCGCGGTCTCGTCCCCGGCACTGCCGCTCGGCGTTCGCACACAGGCGAGCACCCGGATCCAGTATTGGGACGACTCCGCCAGCGCGTGGGTGGACGTCGTCGGCAGAAGCGGCCAGGCCAACCCGATCGTCGGGTGGACCTCTCCGTTGGACGCCGCCGACGGTAGCGAGCGCCGCCAGTTCGACTTCCCGGACGTGACCACGACAAAGGTGCGAGCGCTGATCGAGGACGGCGCCAGCGACGGCGCGTCCTGGATGGAGGAGATCGAGGCGTACCGGATGACCGACGACTGCGACCAGCCGGACGAGAACCTGGCGCTCGCCAGCAACGGCGGGATCGCGACGGCGTCGACGACCAACTCCAACGGCCTCTACCCGGTCAGAGGCGTCAACGACGGCGTCGCCCAGACCTCCGGCGGCCTCGGCTTCTGGAGCGACGACACGTCGAGAGTCTTTCCCGACTGGGTCCAGATCTCGTGGGCGGATCCCGTCGTCCTCAACAGACTCGTCTTCCGCATCCCAGTCGTCTCGCCCAGCCTCCCGGTCGGCATCCGGACCCTTGCCAGAACCCGGATCCAGTACTGGGATGAGGCGAGATCGGACTGGGTCGACGTGGTCGGCAGAAGCGGGCAGGACAACCCGATCCTCGACTGGATCGCACCGCTCGCCACGGCGGACGGCAGCGAGCGCCGCGAGTTCACCATCCCCGAGATCACGACCACGAAGATCCGCGCCGTGATCGAGGACGGCGCAACCGACGGCGCGTCCTGGATGGAGGAGATCGAGGCGTACGGACGCAGAGACGCCGCCAGACCCCCGGCGCAGAACCTCGCGCTGGTCGACAACGGCGGCAGCGCGTCGGCGTCTTCGACGCACAGCAGCGGTCTCTACCCGGTGTCCGCGCTCAACGACGACAGACGCGAGTCCGGCTCCACGCGGGGCTACTGGAACGACGACACGCAGAACGACTGGAGCGACGACTGGGCCCAGATCGGCTGGACCAGACCCGTCACTCTCGACAGAGTCGTCGTGCGGATCCCCATCGCACAGCCCGACTTCCCGGTCGGTGAGATCACGCTCAGAAGCTCCCGCGTGCAGTACTGGGACGAGGCGAGATCCGCCTGGACCGACGTCGTCGGCGCCAGCGGCCAGAGCAACCCGATCCTCGACTGGACCGGACCGATCGGCACCACCGACGGCAGCGAGACGCGCACGTTCGACATCGACGCGATCACCACCACCAAGGTCCGCGTCCTGATCGAAGATGGCTCGACCGACGGCTGGTCCTGGCTCGACGAGATCGAAGCCTGGGGCTGGGACGCCTAGCGACCCAGGTCAGTACGCGGCGCCGGCGATGCCGACGCCGTGCTTGGCCTCGAACGCGGCCTTGTCGCGCAGAACCTGTCTCGAGACCCAGGCGCGCAGGGCCGGCTCGTCGCTGTTGACGGTCGCCGACAGCAGGTGTCGGATCTTCGATGTCTGTACGTGCTGCGGCGGGCGGCCGGCGCTGCGCAGGCGCTCCAGCAGGTCGGTGTCCTGGAACCAGACGACCAGCTCCGGATCGAAGAACTCGCCGTCGGCGACCGCGAACTCCTCCAGCACGTCGCGCGTGAGCGCGAAGCACCAGGCGGCGAAATCGTGGCGCATCGGGCCGTCGACGGTGTCGGGGAAGACGACCGCGGCGCCCGCGTCGAGCGCGTCGCGCAGCGGCGCCCACCAGCCGGGCAGCAGCTCGACGTCGTCGTTGAGCACCAGCAGGTAGCGGCCGCGCGCGGCGCGCAGGCCGGCGTTGACCGGGGCGCTAAAGCCCTGCGGCGGTGCACCGTTGTCGATCACGATCAGCTCGTGGGCGGCGTCGGTGTTGGCCTGCGCGGCGGCGATGCAGCGGCGCACACGCTCGCCGGCGGCGTCGAGCGTCGGGATCACGATCGACAGCTCGATCGGCTCGCCGGGCGCGCGCCGCAGCTGCGGCGTCGGCGTGGCGGCCGGCCGAGAGGCGACGCTCGCCGGGACGTTGACGACCTCGCCAGAGCGGGCGAGCAGCATGCAGAGCGCGGGCAGTTCCAGGCCGGCGGGAGCGGCGGGAAGCGTCCGCGGCAACGCGGCGCGGCGTGTCGCGAGCGCCGCCGTGGCGACGGCGGCTGTGTTCGAGCCGGCGTCCGCGCCCGCAGCGGCCGCCGCGATGCCCGGCTGCGCCAGCGCGGCGAGCAGCGGCGTGAGGAAGCTGGGCGCTACGGTCGGCGCGCCGTGCATCAGCACGACCGCGTCCCGCGTGCAGTGCTGCAGGCCCCGCGACGCAGCGGCGGCGAAGCCCTGCGGCCGCTCGGTCTTGACGACCGTCACGTCGCCGTCGAGCAGGTCGAGCAGCCCGTCCAACTGCGGCGCGCAGTCGGCGACGATCACGATCTCGTGCTCAGGCTGGTCGACGCCGAGCTGCGAGATCGCCGTCAAGCAGCGCAGCGCCTCCTGCTCGGAGCCGTCGAGCACGAGCAGGAGCGTGGCGGTCGCGACGGGGGCGTCATCGCCAGTCGACGGTTCGGACGCGGCGACCGGAGTGGCCGCAGCGTGCGCGACCGTGGTGTCCGTCGTCGCGGCGTCGGCGGCGCTGGACCGTACGATCACCGGGGTACCGGCGGTTGCCCGCGCATCGCGCTGGACCGGCGCCCCGGGCGTCGGCGTCGCGACGACCAGGTACTGGTAAGCACCGAGACGCGCCGTCACCTCGGTCAGCTCGGCACCGAGCTGGGCGGCCGCCTCGGCGAGCGGCGTCAGCTCGCCTGGCAGCGGATCGGTGACGCGCGTGACGGTGTGCGGGTCGTAACCGGTCTCCTTCAGCATCGCGCCGGCCTCGTCGAGCGTGAAGAAGTGCACGTGCGTGCGATCGAGCAGACCGGAGTCCTCGTAGGTCCAGCGATCCTGCACGACGAGCGGGAAGACGACCGACCAGTGCTTGACGTTGGGGAACGAGCAGACGAGCGCGCCGTCGTCGGCGAGGTAGCGGCGCAGCGCGCGCAGCAGCCGGTGCGGGTCGCGCAGATGCTCCAGCACGTCGCCGAAGATCATCGCGTCGAAGTGCCCGTCCGGATACGGCAGCGACTCGAGCGAGTCGAGGTCCGCGACGATCACCTCGTCGAGGCGCTCGGCCGCCTGCTCGGCGGCGTCCGGGAACAGCTCGATCCCGACGACCTCGATCCCGCGCTCCTCGCGCAGAGCCCCTCCGAGCGCCCCGGCGCCGCAGCCCACGTCGAGCACGCGCCGCGCGCCCTCCGGCACGCGGCTGCGCAGCTCCGGCCGGCTCCAGTTGAAGTAGCCGTCGTCGCTGGGCGCTGACTCGCTGGCGCGAACACCGGCCGCGTCGGAAGGTCTCATGCGCGACAGCCCTCGCGCACTGCGCGGATCACCGCATCGACAGCGGCATCGTCGAGCGTGGGATGGAGCGGCAGGCTGAGGATCTCGGCGGCGAGCCGGTCCGTCACGGGCAGCGTCTGGCCGGCCGTCGCGAACGCCCGCGTGCGATGCGGCGGGATCTCATAGTGGATCAGCGCGCCGACGCCGCGCTCGGCGAGCGCCGCGCGGAGCATGTCCCGCTGCGGGTGACGGACGACGAACAGATGCCAGACGTGGCCGTCGCCGCCAGCCGGGAGCACCAGCCCGGGCACGTCGGCGAGCGCACGCAGATACTGACCGGCGATCTCCCGGCGACGGGCGTTGTCGACCGCGAGCCGCGGCAGCCGCACGCGCAGGAAGGCCGCCTGCAGCTCGTCGAGGCGCGAGTTGTCGCCCTTGATCTCCGAGTCGCCGCGGGCGCGCCAGCCGTAGGTGCGCAGCAACCGCAGACGCTCGGCGAGCGCGTCGTCGTCGGTCGTGACCGCACCGCCGTCGCCGATCGCGCCGAGGTTCTTCGTCGGGTAGAAGCTGAACGCGGCCGCGACGCCGAGCCCCCCGACGGGTCTGCCCGCGAACGTCGCCCCGTGAGCCTGGCAGGCGTCCTCGACGAGCGCGACGTCGTGCGCCGCCGCCCAGGCCGCGATCGTGGCGAGGTCCGCCGGTCGGCCGCAGAGATGGACTGGCACGACCGCGCGCGTGCGCTCCGTCCGCGCCGCGTCGAGCAGCGCCGGATCGATCGCAAAGGTCTCGGGATCGACATCGACGCCAATCGGCTCGGCGCCGGTGAGCGAGACGGCCATCCACGTCGCGACGGCGGTGTAGCCCGGGACGAGCACCTCGTCACCGGGGCCGATCCCGAGCGCGCGCAACGTCAGCTGCAGCGCGTCGAGGCCGCTCGCGACGCCGATCGCGTGTGCCGTGCCGCAGGCGTCGGCGAACTCACGCTCGAACGCCTCCACTTCCTTCCCGAGCACCCACCAGCCGCTGTCGAGCACGCGCGCGAAGGCGGCGTCGAGCTGCGCCCGGATCGGCGCGATGCCGCCGGCGAGGTCCATGAACGGGACCTCGACGCGCTGCTCAGGCGCGGGCGGTGCCGCGGAAGTCATCGTAGTCACGGACGTAGTCGCGCTCATCGAACTCCTGCGAGGCGAGCACGAGGCAGACCGACCCCGAGGAGAAGTCGTGCAGCTCCCGCCACACCATCGGCGGCAGGTAGAGGCCGTAGTACGAGCGGTTGAGGAAGAAGCGCTCGCAGTGCTCGCCGTCGTCGACGACGACGGTGAACGATCCCGACGCCGCGATGATGAACTCCTCGAACGCCCGGTGCGCGTGACCTCCGCGGCCCTCGCCGCCCGGCACGTCGTAGAGATAGTAGACGCGACGGATCTCGAACGGGACCTGGTTGCCGGTCTCGATCGGTGTGAGGTTACCGCGCGGATCGGTGATCCGCGGCAGTCTCACCAGCTGGCAGCCGGTTCTGCTCTCTCCGACAAGGACGCCTCTAGCAGCTGGGAGGTTCGTCGCCGGCTCCGGGATAGCGCTCATGCCCACGTGATCGGATCGGCGCGCGACGAGTTGAGCGGCTTGGTGACCGCCGACGCGCCGCACCCGCGTCCACGGCGCCGCGACGGCGGCGTGGCGGGACTCAAGCAGTGCGCACGACAACCGATGAACGGATCGTGAGCACGCTCGCCATCGACGCGCATGAGGACACCTCGCGCTCGCTCTTCAACGATCCGACCTTTCACGCCCTCAACGGCGCACGGCCACTGCTGCTGCGCCACAGCGAGGACGGGCGGCTCGTCGGCTCGCTCGGCGGCGCGCTGCTGGGCACGCGCTTCGTGTCGGGACACTCGGCGCCATTCGGCGGCTTCGACGTCGTACGCGAGCGCGAGGCGCCCGCGGCGATCGCGAGGCTCGTCGAGGCGACTCGCACACAACTCGCCGAGCACGGCGTCGAGGAGATCGTCGTGCGATGCCCTCCTGCGGCGCACCATCCCGCTTCGGAGACCGTCGTCTTCTCCGCCCTCGCGCTCGGCTTTCGCGTCGCGGAGGCGGACCTCAACGCACACGTCGATCTCCGCGCGATCGACACGCCGCAGGCGTATCTCGCGTCGCTGCGCTCGCCGGCGCGACGCGCACTGAAGCATGCCGACGGCGAGCCGTGGTCATTGATCGACGCAGGCGAGGACGATGCCGCGTGGGACACCGGCTATGCGCTGCTCGCCGCGAACCGCGCTGCGAAGGGACGGCAGCTGAGCCTCAGCCGCGACTACGTCGAGCGCGCCCGCCGCGCGTTCCCCGGGCGGGTGCGGATCGCGCTGCTCGCCCATCGCGACGACCCCGTCGCCGCCGCGCTCAGCTACCGCGTCCGTCCCGCCGTCGAGCTCGTCGTGGCGTGGGGCGACGCGCACCACGAGCTGCCGCGCTCGCCGATGAACCGGCTCGCCTACGAGGTAGTCGCGCGTGCGCTCGACGAGCGGGTCTCGATCGTCGACCTGGGCACTTCCACGCTGCTCGGCGAGGACGGCGTACGGCGCGCCGACGACGGGTTGCTGCAGTTCAAGTCGAGCATCGGCGCGACGCTGCAGACGCGGCTGGTGCTGAACGGAGCGGTGACGCGATGAGCGGACAGAGTCCTTCGATCGGCACCGCGACCGTCGACTACACGAGCGTCTACGACCCCGACACGGACTTCGACGTCGTGTACACGCACGCAACCGGACGGCGCATCGCCGCGACGCTGGCGCCCGGTCAGCGGATCCTCGAGCTCGGCTGCGCAACCGGTGCGATGACCGCGCAGCTTGCCGGCAACGATCGCGAGATCGTCGCCGTCGATCGGTCCGCGCCGTACCTTGCGCGCTTGGAGGCACGCGCGCTGCCGGGCGTGACGATGATCCTGGGCGACATCGAGCACGTCCGTCCCGACGGGAGCTTCGACCACATCCTGCTCACCAACGTGCTGCACGAGGTCGGCGATCCGACCGTCGTGCTGCGACGGTCGGCCGACTGGCTGCGTCCAGGCGGGCAGATTCACGCGACGCTGCCGAATCCGCGCTCGCTGCACCGGCTCATCGCCCTCGACCTCAGGTTGATCGAGCGAATCGACGAGCTGTCGGAGCGGGGCACGCGCTTCGGTACGCGCCGGATGCTCGACGCCGACGCGCTCGCCGCCTGCGCGCGCGAGGCCGGCCTGCGCATCATCAGCCGCGGCGGCGTGCTGCTGAAGCCCCTGCCGAACGCCACGATGGCGGCACTCTCCCCCGCCGCGCTCGAACTGATGGAGCAGCTCGCCGACCAGCTGCCGGAGCACTGCGCGATGAGCTACCTCACGCTGGAGCGCGCAGGTGGCTGAGCGGCGCGTCGTCGTCGGCGGCACGATCGCGGCGCTCGTCGCCGCGGACGCGCTCGGTGCCGCCGGCACGCCAACGCGGCTGCTCGCCCCCGCGAACGGTCTCGGCCGCGGATTCACGTCGATCCCGGACGGCGAACGGCGTCTCTCGCTCGGCGTCCGGCTGCTCGAGCTCTCCTATGAGGACGACCCCGCACCGCCGCCGCTGTCCGCCTACGCACCGGGGCTCGACGGGCACCGCCCGTATGCGCGCACGATCCGGCGCTGGACCGAGCAGCTGCTCGGCGAGCACCTGCGCGAGATCGCGCCGCCGCGCGTCGTGGTCGACGGCAGGCTCGTCGACGACTACCTCTTCACCGTCGACCTGCTTCCACTGGCGACGGCGGCCGCGCCCGCGGAGCGCGAGCGCATCGCAGCCGAGGCCGAGGCCGCGACAGCCCGTGGCGGGAGCGCCGGCGTGCTGTCCACGGAACTCGGCGAGACGACGCTCGCGACGGCGTCGCTCGCCAACCACGGGCAGACGTTCCACGATCGCTTCATCGAGCCACTGGCACGCAAGTTCGTCGCCCGCGGCTCCTCCTCGATCCTCGCCGCATGGCGGCGCAAGGCGTGGCTGCCGCTGTTCTGGCCCGAGACGGTCGCGGAGGCGTTCTCCACCGGCAGCGTGCGCTTCCGGCCCCGGCGGACCTTCCACGAGGTCGCGCCGGGAGGAGTCGGCGGATTCGTCGACGCGCTCGTCGCGCGGGTGCGCTCGCACGCGTCCGTCGAATTCGTGCAGGTGGGGAAGCTGACCGCGATCGAATCGCGCCCCCGCGCGGTGACGCTGCGGTTCGACGACGGGCATGCCGAGCGGGCGGCTCGGCCCGCCGTCGGCGTCCCGCCGGCCGAGCTGTACGCCGCCGCGGCCGTGCCGTTCGAGCTCGCCCGGATGCGGACGGTGCTCGCCTGGATCGAAGGCGACCGCGAGACGCTCGCCCCCGGCGTCGACCTCGCGCACGTGCTCGACCCAGGCAACCCCGTCGTCCGCTTCAGCGGCGGATCGACCACACCGGCGCCCGGTCGGCGGATCGTGTGCGTCGAGCTGCGCCACGACCTCCCGCAGCAGGACGCCGCGGCCGCGGCGATCGCAGGGTTGCGGGAGGCCGGCGTGCTGACGGGCGAAGCCGAGGCGGTCAGAGCGAGCGCGGCGCAGATGCTGCCGGTGCCCGACGGTGCGACGCGCGCGCAGATGACCGCCGCGGCGGTCGCGTTCGCCGCCCGTGGGCACGACCTTCGCCTGCTCGGCGCGGCGGTCGCACCGGGTGCAGACAGCCTCAACGAACAGATCGTCCAAGGACTGCAAGCCGCAGAGGAGCTTCGATGACGGGCACGACCACCGCGGATCTCGACACGTTCGCGCGCGACTACTACCTCGGCCGCGGCGCCGACGATCTCGATCTCGAGGAGCGCCAGCAGGAGCTGAGCCTGGAGCGCCTGCGGCCGTTCCTGCAGGGGCGGGTGCTCGAGCTGGGCTTCGGAACCGGTCGCATGGCCGCGACGCTGTTGCGCGCGGGCGTCGACACGTCGGTCGTCGAGGGCTCCCCGCTGCTGGTCGAGGAGGCGCGCCGGCGCCATCCGCACCTGGACGTCTACGAAGGGATGTTCGAGTCGTTCGTGCCGCCCGGCCCCGTCGACACGCTGCTCGCCGCCCACGTCTTCGAGCACGTCGACGACCCGCGTTCCCTGATGGTCCATCTGCGGTCGTGGCTGCGTCCCGGCGGCACCTTGATCGCTGTCGTGCCGAATGCCGAGTCGCTGCATCGCCGGCTCGCGGTGCGGATGGGCCTGCAGCCCGAGCTCGACACGCTCTCGCCGCGCGACCACCTCGTCGGCCACCAGCGCGTCTACACGATCGCCGGCCTCGGCGACGACATGCGCGCGGCCGGGTACGACGTGCGCGAAGCGACCGGGTGGTTCCTCAAGACCGTGCCGAACTCGATGATGCTCGGCTGGCCGCAGGAGCTGATCGACTCGCTGTTCGGCATCTCCGAGGAACTCGACCCGCGCCAGCTCGCGAACATCGCCGTCGTTGCGACACGCGAGTGACGATGCCGGACGACGGCGTGACCAGCGGCATGCAGCGGTCCAGCCTGCTGCGCGCCGGCACCAACGAACAGGCGCTCGATCGCGCACGCGTCGGCATGGCGCGCAACGCGACCCTGTTCGCGGCGTTCGAGGCCGAGGCGATGCGGATGCATGCGGCGGGTGATGAGCTCGCCTCCGCCGCGTGGGCGCAGATCGCGTTCCACATCGGCTGGGCGTTTCCGAGCGGAACGTTCATGTCGCCGCGACTCGAACGGCTCCTGTTGGAATTGGGACGAAGACACGTGCCAGGTGGCGAGACGCAGGCCGCAAGCGCAGCGCCCGCGAGCGTCCTGCACGTGATGACGGAAGCCTATCCGTCCGGCGGGCACACGCGGATGGTCGAGCGGTGGATCGAACGGGACCAGCGCACGGCCACGATCGCGCTGACCGCGCAGACTGCCGAGGTTCCGACGGTCCTGACCGAGACCGCGGCCGCGAACGACGTGCCGATCGTCTCGCTGGAGCAGGACGGCGACCTCTTCGCGCGTGCACGACGACTGCGGCAGCTCGCCTGCGCGCATGATCTCGTCGTCCTGCACACGCACATGCACGACGTGGTGCCGGCACTCGCGCTCGCCGATCCGGTCGGCCGCCCCGCGACGGTGATGTTCGAACACGCCAGCCACATGATCAGCGCGGGCATCGGCGTCTCCGACGTCGTCGCGTGCATGCGCCCGATCGACGCCCGCGTCTCCCGCAGCCGGCGCGGTCTCGACTCCGAGCGAGTCTGCGTGCTGCCGCTCTTGGAGGGGAGACGCCACCTCCCGCCGCGGGCGCTGGCGCGCGCGGAGCTTGGGCTTCCCGCCGACGCGCCGGTGTTCCTCACGATCGCGGCCGCTTGGAAGATCCACGCGGTCATCGCGCCGACGTTCGGCGACATCTCATCGGCGGTGATGGACGCGGTTCCCGGCGCATACCACCTCGTCGCGGGACCGCAGATGAGCCCGCAGTGGCGGCGCGTGATCGAGGATCACGGCGATCGCGTCCGCGTGCTCGGCGGCGTGCTCGAGATCGAGCCCCTGCTCAGCGCCGCCGACGTCTACCTCGACGCGTGGCCGGTGAGCGGCTCGACGACGATCCTCGACGTCGCGGCTGCGCAGCTGCCGATCATCGCGTTCGGTGACGGCAGCGCCGGCCTCGCGATGGTGAAGGCGCTCGAACCACTCGGGTCAGGCGCGATCGAAGCGTCGACGACGGCGGCGGTTGGACAGCTCGCCGCCGCGCTGATGGCCGATCCCGCGCGTCGACGAGCGATGGGCCAGGCGGTCACCGACGCCAGACAGCGCGACCACGGGCGCGGCTGGAACAGACACCTCGAGGCCGTCGTCGAGCGTGCCGTCGAACTGCGGGGCACCGCGCGCGTGCCGGAAGCGATCCATGACACGCTCGTCGCCGACTGGGAGAGCGTCATCCACCTGCAACTCGGCGACAGTGCCGGCTACACCGCGCAGTCGCTGATGTGGCTGCACGCGAGATTGCTCCCGGCCCCGCTGCAGCCACCGAACGCGGTCGCTGCCGCCGTGCAGGTCGAGCGGCTGGTCGCCGAACACGCGGCCAGACCGCGACGGCGCGCGGTGGCCGCGCCGGCGCTCACGAGCACGGCCGTGCGTCAGACGCTCGCGCAGCTGCGGGGGCTGCTGGCCGCCGGCGAGATCGACGCGTGCATCGTCGCGCTTCCGCCCGACCGGCTCGATGAAGGGCTGGAGCTCCTGCAGGCCGCGATCGACACCGACGGCGATCTCGCGATCGACCTCGACGTCCTCCCCGCCTCGCTGTCCGACGTCGCGCGCTGCGAGGATCTCGTGCTCACGTGAGGCGCACGCGACGCGAAGCGCGCTGAACCCCGCGAACGGGAGCGCCCGACACCACCCCACCGCTTCCGCGACAATGCGGGCATGAGCGACTCCTACGCAGCCGCGGGCGTCGACATCGCCGAGGCGGACGCGGGCGTCCGCGCGCTCGTCGACGTCTTGCGCACGATCGATCCGGGCCGGCCCTCGCTGTCGGTGCTGCCCTCCGGGCACTACGCGAACGTGCTGAGAGTCGCGCCGAACCTCGGCATCGCGGTCGGCGCCGACGGCGTCGGCACGAAGGTGATCGTCGCCGAGCAGACCAGTCGCTACGACACCGTCGGGATCGACTGCATCGCGATGAACGTCAACGACATCATCTGCGTCGGTGCGGAGCCGATCGCCGTGCTCGACTACCTCGCGGTCGAGCAGGCCGACCCGGAGGTGCTCGCCGCGATCGCGCGCGGGCTGAAGGCCGGTGCCGAGCAGGCCGGGGTGGAGATCCCCGGCGGTGAGCTGGCGCAGCTGCCGGAGCTGGTGAAGGGCCACCCGTCGCCGCACGGCTTCGACCTCACGGGCGCGTGCTTCGGCACGATCGCGCTCGACGCGATCGTGACGGGCGACAAGATCGCCGCCGGCGATGCGCTGATCGGACTGCCGGCCTCCGGCGTGCACTCCAACGGCCTCACGCTCGCGCGCCGCGCGCTGCTGGAGCAGGGCGCGCTCGGCCTCGACGCCAAGCCCGCGGAGCTGGGCGGCGCCTCGATCGCCGACGCGCTGCTGGAGCCGACGGTCATCTACGTGCGCGCGATCCTTGACCTGCTGCGCAGCGAGATCCCGGTCCACGGCCTCGCGCACATCACCGGCGGCGGCGTGCTGAACCTGCTGCGGCTCGGCAAGGGGATCGGCTACAAGATCGACGCGCCGCTGCCCGTGCTCGGCGTCTTCGAGCTGATCGCGCGTCTCGGCGAGGTCGCCCCCGCCGAGATGTGGAAGGTCTTCAACATGGGCTGCGGCTTCGTCGCGACCGTCCCGGCGTCGCACGCCGACGCCGCGATCGAGCTGCTGTCGGCCCGCCACCCGGGCAGCGCCCGGATCGGCACCGTCACCACCAGATCCGGCACCGTCACGCTGCCCGGCCTCGGCCTGACCGGCAACGCCGACGGGCTCGCGGCGCGGCCCAGCTGACCTGCGCGGCGCGGCACGACTGACGCCTTGCGCTCGCGGCACGGCAGTGCCGGCGCACCCGTGCGCTCGGCGAGCTACCGCGGCAGCAGGCTCGGCGCCGCGCTCGCGACGCGGCTGTCGCCGACGGTCGCGACCGTGCCGAAGCGCTCCAGTTCGGCGCAGATCGCGCTGAAGCCCGCGGTGGCGCCGTCGTCGGCGGCAGCGAGGCGGCCGAGCATGCCGCTGAGGTCGCTCCGACGCGCGGCGAGGACCATGGCGTCGCCGGGGTTGGCATGTGCGTCACCGTCGGTCGCACTGGTCGCGCCGGCGACCTGCTCGAACTGCAGCGCGCGGCAGAGCGGCGCGAGGAAGCCGGCGTCGACGCGCGGCAGTCCGCGCAGGACGACGACGATCTCGCCGGGGCATCGGGCGACGAGCGGGGCGATCGCGCGGTCGACGCGGTCCGCCGGCTGATCGGGGCGCAGCACGACGACGTCGCCGTCGAGCTGATCGAGCAGCGGGTCGAGGGCGCGGGCGCGGGCTTCCGCGACGATCGCGACGCCGTGGCGCGGCTGCTCGGCGTCGAGCTCGGAGAGGCTCTCCAGGCAGCGCGCAGCCGCGGCGGCATCGCCGTCCTCGTCGTGCAGCACGACCAGCAGCGTCGCCGCGACGCGCACCAGCGTGGGCGGAGCGTCCGCGCCGTCCGCGGTTGACCTGGGCGCGCCGGCGTCGTCCACAGCGGAGTCGTGACCGACGGCCGGCGTCAGCAGTGGCAGCGACCACTTGCGGCGCAGCGCCATGTCGCAGGCATCCCACGCGGCTCTTTCGCCGAAACCGCCCTTCGTGTGGTGGATCACTCTCAGGTCGGCGGCGACGACGGTTCTGCCGGCGGCGCGCGCGCTGAAGCAGTAGTCGACGTCGTAGCCGTGGAAGCCGCTGAAGGCGTCGGTGTCGAAGCGCAGGTTGCGGACCGCCCACGGCGACAGCACCATCAGCATCCCGTCGACCGCGTCGGCCTCGCCCTCCGTCCCGGGCGTGCCGAGGTACCCGCGCGACTCCAGCACGTACCCGCGCGGCTCGCCGGCCCACCACGCGAGCGAGTCGACACCTGCCGCGCCGATCGTGCCGAGCACGGCGACCTGCGGATCGGCGAAGCGTCCCCGGATCCAGCCGCAGAAGCCGGGGTCGGCCAGCTCGATGTCCTGGTGCATCAGCACCAGCGCTTCCAAGTCGTCGCACGCGGCGAAATGGTCGAGCGCCTCGTTGTAGGCAGCGTGGATGGACCCATCCGCCGTCAGCTCGCCGAGCTGGCTGTCCGGCTCCGCCACGCGGCGGTAGCTTCTCGCCGCGTGCTCGGCGAAGACCTCGTCGTCACCGACGCAGACCACGAATCCGATCATTCGCTCAGACGGGGATCGCCTCTTCGCGGATCGCGATCGCGACCGCGTGGGCGCGGCTGGAAGCCTCGAGCTTGCGCATCACGTTGCGCAGGTGGGTGCGGACCGTGTGGGGGCTGAGCGAGAGCTCGTCGGCCATCGCCTCGGTCGAGCTGCCCTCGGCGACGAGCGCGAGCACGCGCAGCTCGGCGTCGGAGAGCGTCGCGGTGCGGCGGTCGCAGAGGGTGGCGAGGAGCGGGACCTGGGGGCGCGGCGAGGTCGGCATCGGCTCGGCGTCGCCGGCCTCGTTGAACCACAGGCCGCCGCCGGCGACCTGGCGCACCGCGGCCGCAAGCTCGACGATCGAGCGCCGCTTGGCGATCACGCCGGCCGCTCCCGCGTGGACGGCGAGCGCCGCCTGCTGCGGATCCTCGTCGTCGGTGTAGAGCACGACCGCGCTGCGCACGCCGCGCTGCACCAACCGTCGCAGCAGGACGATCCCGTCGGCGTCGGCGAGCTCCATCGCGACGAGCGCGACGTCAGGCTGGTATTTGCCGATCACCGCCTCGCCGCCGTCGCCGGTCGCCGCGCAGGCGACGACGTCGATCTCCTCAGGCTCCAGCAGCAGCGGCAGACCCTCACGCACGGGCGCGTGAGCATCGACGACGACGAGCGAGATGCCGCCGCGACGGGCGCTGATCGCGTGGCCGTCCTCGCCCGGGATGCGGCCCAGGCCGAGGCCGTCCGGATGTTCGTGGTGGAGCATCGAGTGCGCTATTCGCCGCCGGCCGCTCAACTCATGCGCACGTACCCGAGCGCAGAACCCTGCTCGTGCACGTTGCGTTTGACCTGGTCGGACGAGTTGCCTTCGATCGTCTGGATGCGACCGTCGGGCAGCACCTGCTCGACCATGCCGATGTGCTCGTCCCAGACGATCAGGTCGCCCGGGTTCGGGACGACACCGGGACCGTTGGGGACCGCGCGGCCGACGCGCTGCGCCCACGCGTAGACGTCGTCGACGCGGCCGAAGCCCTGGCCGTTGTCGCCCAGCGGCGTGCCGGCCTGCTCGCCCAGCCACGAGGTGAAGTATGCGCACCACGGACCGACGCCGCTGCCGGCGGTCGCCTCGCGGTAGGTCGCGATCCGAGGCGAGTCGTTGGAGCCGGGCGGGAACTCGGCCTGGCCGACCTCGCCCTGGGCGAGCGCGACCATCGCCTGCGCTCCGGCGGGAGCGCCGCCGTTGCTGGTCACCGGCACGGTCGCGTTGACAAAGCCGCCCGGACCGGAGATCGGGACTGCGGGCAAGGTGTTCGACATCGCGCCGTTGAGCAGGTTGGAGAACCCGTTCGCCGAGGAGGCGGTCGCGGTGACGGCGGTCGGAGCGGCTGTGCCCGCCGGAGCGGCGGCACCGCCGTTGGAGGGGACCGGGATGAGGTCCGGAGTGAAGGTGCTCTTGATCTCGTCGATCCGAGCGATGGCGGCAGCGAGGGACATCTCGCCTCCTTAATCGGCAGCGCTCACGATCCCTTGACCAATGCATGTGCGCCAAGACGAAAAGGGGCGGGCGGCCACCGGCCGCCCGCCCTCTCCGCGTTGCCCCGAAGGGCGGAACTTCGTGGTGCGTGTCTTAGCGCAGGAGCGAGAGGACGGCCTGCGGCGCCTGCTGGGCCTGCGCGAGCATGCTCGTGCCGGCCTGCTGCAGGATGTTGTTCTTGGTGAAGTTCACCATCTCCGCAGCCATGTCCACGTCACGGATCCGCGACTCGGACGCCGACAGGTTCTCCTGATACACGGACAGGTTGTTGTACGTGTGCTCCAGACGGTTCTGCACAGCGCCGAACGACGCACGCTGATCCGACACGGAGTTGATCGCTCTGTCGATGTCCGCCAGCGCCGTCGCGGCCGAGATCGTGATCGCCGGGACAGCCGTGTTGAGGTCGGATGTCGTCGCGTCGATCGTCTCTCTGTCGTTGGCGCCGACCTGGAACGTGATTCTGGTCGTGGTGCCGTCGAGCAGTCTGATGCCGTTGAACTGCGCGGTGTCGCGGATGCGTCTGATCTCGTCGGTCAGCTGCGTGACCTCGGAGACGATCGCCGCTCTGTCGGTCGTGGCCAGCGTGCCATTCGCGTGCTGGACCGCCAGCTCGCGGACGCGCTGCAGCATGCTGTGGACCTCAGTCAGCGAACCTTCCGCCGTCTGCACCAGCGAAATGCCGTCCTGGACGTTGCGCCGGGCCTGATCGAGGCCGCCGATCTGACCACGCAGCTTCTCCGAGATCGCCAGGCCGGCAGCATCGTCGGCAGCGCGGTTGATGCGGAAACCCGAGGAGAGGCGCTCCATCGACTTCGCCAGCTTGTTGCTCGTGCCCTCGAGGTTACGGTGCGCATTGAACGCCTCGACGTTCGTGTTGATACGAAGGGACATGCTCGATCTCCTTGATCGCCCTGAGCGACTCCATGTCGCCCTGCTTGTTGACGTACTCCAGACGGGCCGGAAGACGCCGGCCCCGTCTCACTGCGGTTCCCGTGCTAGCGCAGGAGCGAGAGGACGGCCTGCGGCGCCTGCTGCGCCTGCGCGAGCATGCTCGTGCCGGCCTGCTGCAGGATGTTGTTCTTCGTGAAGTTCACCATCTCAGCCGCCATGTCCACGTCACGGATCCGCGACTCGGACGCGCTCAGGTTCTCCTGGTAGACCGAGAGGTTGTTGTACGTGTGCTCGAGACGGTTCTGCACCGCGCCGAACGACGCACGCTGATCCGACACGGCGTTGATCGCTCTGTCGACATCCGCAAGGATGGTGGTCGACGTGAGGTCGATTCTGCCGACCGCTCTGCCGAGCGAGATCGTCGACGCGGAGATCGTCTCTCCGTCGTTGGCGCCAACCTGGAACGTCACCGTCGCGACGGTGCCGTCGAGCAGCTTGATGCCGTTGAACTGCGCAGTCGTACCGATCCGCTCGATCTCCTGCGTCAGCTGCGTGACCTCGGAGACGATCGCGCCTCTGTCCGTCGTCGCCAGCGTGCCGTTGTTGTACTGGACCGACAACTCGCGCACGCGCTGCAGCATCGAGTGAACCTCGGTCAGCGAACCCTCCGCCGTCTGCACGAGCGAGATGCCGTCCTGGACGTTACGACGCGCCTGATCGAGGCCGCCGATCTGACCACGCAGCTTCTCCGAGATCGCCAGGCCGGCAGCATCGTCCGCGGCACGGTTGATACGGAAACCCGACGACAAACGCTCCATCGACTTCGCGAGCTTGTTGCTGGTGCCCTCGAGATTCCGGTGCGCGTTGAACGCCTCGACGTTCGTGTTGATGCGAAGGGACATGTGCCCATCTCCTTGATGTCGTCCCAGGCAACTCCATGTCGCCCGTGGTCAACCCAGGGAATCGGCCCCGCCCTGAGCGTCTTGAGCGAGAGAGGGCGGCAACTGGACGGAGGTACGAGAAGAGGCGGGCGCAGTGCTGCCGCCCGCCCCTCGTTCGACCTGCTTGGACCTGCTCCCGCTTGCTTCTTGCTCTAGCGCAGGAGCGAGAGGACGGCCTGCGGCGCCTGCTGCGCCTGCGCGAGCATGCTCGTGCC
>NZ_JAUTDO010000004.1:444155-620597 GCF_030646165.1 Conexibacter sp. CPCC 206217
CTGCGCAGTCGTACCGATCCGCTCGATCTCCTGCGTCAGCTGCGTGACCTCGGAGACGATCGCCGCTCTGTCGGTCGTCGCGAGCGTGCCGTTCGCGTGCTGGACCGCCAGCTCGCGGACGCGCTGCAGCATGCTGTGGACCTCAGTCAGCGAACCTTCCGCCGTCTGCACCAGCGAAATGCCGTCCTGCGTGTTGCGCCGGGCCTGATCCAGACCACCGATCTGACCACGCAGCTTCTCCGAGATCGCCAGGCCGGCAGCATCGTCGGCGGCACGGTTGATGCGGAAGCCCGAGGAGAGGCGCTCCATCGACTTCGCGAGCTTCGTGCTGGTGCCCTCGAGGTTCCGGTGCGCGTTGAACGCCTCGACGTTCGTGTTGATGCGAAGGGACATGCTCGATCTCCTTGATCGTCCCGGGCAACTCCATGTCGCCCTTGCTTGACCTGGTCATCGGCGGCTGCCGGCGGGCCTTTAGGTTTCTTTCTCAGACGATCCGAGTGCTGGCACGTGACTGCTCTCGAGCAGTCGAGCGCGCGTTCCGGCCCCGGCGCTACACCCTCACGTCGACGTGGTCGTGCCCGTCGTCCCCGTGGGTCGGCTCCTGCGGCATGCGGCGCTCGGCGCGTGGTCTCGGACCGCCCTCCTCTTCCTCGCGCTCGCGCCGGCGCTGCTCGCGCTCCTCTGGACTGACGCGCGGCAGCAGTACGGGCGGGACGGGAAAGATGTTCGGGTTTCTCGGGATGATCGGGTTGACCGGCTCGGTCATCGCGGCGGCTCCGGCTGACGGGACACGACGCTAGACCTCGGCCGGCTGCTCGGGCACGGGCGGCGGAACGGCCGCGCGGCGCGCGGCCTCTTCCTCCTCGCGCTGCTCGCGCACGACCTCCAGCTCCGTGACCACCAGGTGGCGCCAGATCGCGACAGCCGTCGCCCACACGACGAGGTACGCGACGATGCCGCCGGCGAGCGCGCGCAGCAGCATGTCCTCGACCGGGACCTCGCCGCGCCACGACACGAACGCGACGAGCGCGAAGCCGGCCAGTCCCGCCCAGCCCTTCGCGCGCTTGACCTGATCGCCCGCTCTCGGATGGTTCGCGACGCTCGGCAGCGCCGCGCCGCCGCCGCGCTTCTTGCCACGGCCCCTGCCGCCCCTGGCGGCGCCCTTCGCACCGCGGACGGGCGCATTTCGCGGTCGGCCGCGGCTGTCACTCGCTGCCATCGTTCCTGTCCTCCCGGTCACAGCTCGCCGTCGCGCGTCATTCTGCGCGCGATCCGCTCGCGTTCGAAGATGAATGCGACCAAGCGACGGCGGTCGTCGTCCGACAGCTGCTCGATCGCGATCCCGCGGTGGCCCTCGTCGCTGGCGCGCGCCACGCGCCCGGCCCCCTCGATCGGCGGGTCGCCCTCCGTGACCTTCACGCGGAAGTGCACGGGCGTGCCGATCGGGAACGTGTCGGGTCCCGACGCGAGGATGCCGTTGCCGCTGACGTTGACCGTCAACGTGTCTATCCAGCTGCCCGGCTTGCCGTCCTCGTCGAGCGGGGCGAGCGCCATCGGCCGTACCGCTCCGACGCGCACGAAGTCGCGCCGCTGCACGACCTCGCAGGCACCGGCCAGCTTCAGCCTGACGACGTCGTAGGCCGCGACCGAGCCATGGCCCTCGATCCGCACCAGCCCGCGCGGACCGGGGAACTCGAGCGCCATCTGGGCGACGTCGCCGAGTTGCAGCGGGTCGCGCGCGTCGAGCATCAGCACGAGCACGATCTCGCCCTCCGCGATCCGCGTCACGCGGGCGGCGAAGCGCTCGCGAGCCGGCAGGATCAGGTCGACGTCCTGACGCACCTCGGGCAGGTGCGCGACCAGCGACGGGCCGCTCGATCTGCCTTGGCGCTTGCGCACGGGCGTCATGCGAGCATCCGCTCCGCGAGCTGGAGCGGGTCGGCCGGCGCGAACGAGCCGGGCAGCTCCAGGCCGGCGTTGACGTAGCTCAGCGGCAGCCGCGTCGCGCACGACAGCTCGACGACGGCGCCGATGTGCGCAGTCGAGTCGCCGTGCGTCATCGAGAGGCCGGTCGGTGCCAGCGGCGCGAGCCGCTCGACCAGCTCGTTCGCGGCGGCGGCGCTGAGCGTCGCCGGCAGCGTCAGCTGGATCTCGTCGAGCTCGAGCTGCGTCAGCTCGGCGGCGAGCCGCTGCACCGCGGCCTCGTCGCCGGGCGCCACGGCCGGCGTGTCGAGCACGACGACGGCCTCGCTGCGCAGCTCGGCGATCCGGACGGCTGCCTCGGCAGCGCTCGCGACCACCTCGACCTTGACGCCGTGCGGCTTCAGCAGCCCGCTCAGCTCGGCGCCGCCGTCCTTCGGTGCGAGCGTCAGACACGCGGCGGGGAACGAGCTGCCGAGCGCGTACGCGGCGACGAGCCCGGCGCTGCAGCGCGTCTTGCCGCTGCCGCCGGCGCCGACGAACGCGACGGCGCGACCGCCGAGGCGCGGCGGCGGCGCGACCGGGATCCGCCGCGCGAGCGTCGCGCGGACGGCGGCCGGGACGTCGGCGCCGGAGGTGAACGGCAGCACGTGCGCGGTCGCCTCGACCAGCAGCTCTCTCGCCACGGTCGGCGTCAGCCCGCGCGCGGACAGCGTGCCGGACAGCTCGACGGCCTCGGGCGAGGCGACGGCGTGGCGCGGTCTCGTCTGGACGCCGAGGCGACGGCGGCCGAAGAGGCTGCGACGCGGCGGCGCGGGTGCCGGACGCGGCTCGGGCTGCGGGCCGAGCGCGGGCGCGCCGGTCAGCGCGCCCGCACGCGGGACCGGCAGCAGCCGCCGCTCGGCGGCCTCGGCGCGCGCGGTCTCGGCGGCGCTCATGTTGGCGGCGATCGCCGCGGCCAGCTGGAGTGCCTGACTCGTCTGCGGCCCGACGCCGCTGGCGGACGGCTCGGTCACGGCCGCGGCCGCGACGCTGCCGGCCGGCTCGGCTCTGCGGCTCGCGGCGGCGACATCGGACGCCTTGACAGTTCTGGCGGCGGCCGCATCGGAAGCGCGCGCGGCTCTCGCAGCGGCAGCCTCCGAAGCCTTCGCCGCTCTCGCAGCAGCGGCCTCAGACGCCTTCGCAGCTCTCGCGGCGGCCGCATCGGAAGCGCGCGCGGCCGCGGAACCCTTCGCGCGGCCGGCTCTCGTGCGCTTCGCCGGCGCGGACGGCGCGGACGCCGCGGCGGCCGGCGGCAGATCAGGCGCGGGCGCGGGGGCCGGGGCAGGCGCCGGTCTCTGCGGGAACTCGACGGTGTCGCCGGCGAGGCGCTCGGCCGAGACCGGCGGGGCGAAGCGTCTGCGCGACGGGTCGACCGGCGGCGCGTAGCGGGCGCCCGGGACCTCGGGGCCCTCCGTCGCGACCCTCTGCACGATCGGCTCGGCGTCCAGCTCGGCGTGGGCGAGCTGGCGCGCGAAGCTGGCGCTGTGCTCGCGCAGGATCTCCGCGGTCGTGCGCGTGTCGCCGGCTCTGCCGCCGCTCGCCTGCGCCAGCAGCTCGGCGGCGCTCAGCCGCGGCTTCGGGCGCGAGCCGGGCACGCGCGCCGCCGGCTGCGCCGGCGCAGGCGCCGCAGGCGCCGCTTCAGAGATGGGTGGTGGCGAGAACTCGGCCGCCTCCTCCGCAGGAGCGTCCGCGACCGCGACCGGCGGCGCGGGCGCGACCGGCGGCAGCAGCGCCTCCGGCCCGGCCGGCAGCGGCGCCGAGGAGGTCGTCGCGAACGAGGCGCCGGACATCAGCGGAGCGTCGGGCGCGAGCGGCTCCGGGATCGCCGGCCCCTCGTCGTAGAGGTCGATCCGCATCCGCTGGCCGCCGGGGCGCGCCTGCACCTCGACGAACTGCTGCTGGAAGAAGCCGCCGATGCCGCCGACGAGGCCGTCGCGCTGGCGCACGATGACGGCGTCGGGGCCGAGCTCGGCGCGGATCTGCGGGAGCACTTCCTCAAGCGATCTGCCGCGATAGGTCCGCAGCGCCGGATCGTCGCTCACGTGCCCGTTCGTCGTCGGTCGATCGTCAACTTGCGAGCTCGCGGCTGCGGCCGTCGCCATCGAACGTTCACGCTGCTTCAGCGGTGCTGAGCTCATGCTCGATCACTCCAATCGTCTCCACACTGATGCCGGGTGCGATCTCGTTGTACGAGCAGACCGCGAGATGCGGGATCGCCTGTTCGACGAGGCGCCGCAGGTGGCGGCGCACGCGCGCCGAGCACAGCAGCACCGGACGGCTGCCGCGCGCGACTGCATGCTCCACCTGTGTTCGAAGCGCGCCCACCAAAGCCTGCGCGCGCACCGGATCCATCGCCAGGTACTCACCGTCGGACGTCTGCGTGATCGACGCCGCGATCTCCTGCTCGATCGCCGGGTCCAGCGCGATCGCCCGCAGGCGCTGCTCGGCGTCGACGTGCGGCGCGGTGATCGTGCGGCCGAGCGCCTGGCGCGCGTACTCCGACAGCAGCGCCGGGTCGCGCGTCAGCCGCGCCTTGTCGCCGATCGCCTCGACGATCGTGCCGAGGTCGCGGATCGAGACGCCCTCCATCAGCAGGTTCTGCAGCACGCGCTGGATCTCGCCGAGCGTGAGCATGTCCGGCACGACCTCGTTGACGACCGCCTCGTTGGACTCCTTCAGCTGCTCCAGCAGCTGTCTGGTGTCCTGGCGCGTCAGCAGCTCGGCGGCGTGTGCGCGGATCATCTCGGTCAGGTGCGTGACGATCACCGACTCGCCGTCGACGACGGTGTAGCCGAGCGCTTCCGCCTCCGCCCGCTGCGAGTCCGAGACCCACGTCGCGGGCAGGCCGAAGGCCGGCTCGGTCGTCGGCACGCCCTGCAACTGGCCGACCGCGTCGCCCGGATCCATCGCGAGCTGGTGGCCGGCCATTATGCGTCCGCGCGCGACCTCGGTCCCGCGCACCTTCAGGACGTACTCGTGCGAGTCGAGGCCCAGCTCGTCGTGGATCCGCACGGGCGGGATCACCATGCCGAGGTCGGTCGCGATCTGGCGCCGGATGACGGACACGCGCGACAGCAGCGTGCCGCCGGAGTGCTGGTCGACGAGCCGCACGAGGCCGAAGCCGATCGCCAGCTCGAGCGGGTCGATCGGGAGCGCCTCCAGCGCCGCGTCGCGCGGCTGCGCGACCGCACTGCCCTCCGCGTCGGCGAGCGCCTTCGCGTCGGCCGCGTCGCCCGCGGCGTCGGCGTCGCTTCTGCGCAGCATCCAGCCGATCGCGAAGAAGATGCCGCCGATCACGATGAACGGGACCTTCGGCAGGCCCGGCACGAGCGCGAACGCGAGGATCGCGCCGCCGGCCACCAGCGGCGCCTTGCGCTGCTTGAGGATCTGGTCGGATATGTCGGCGCCGAGGTCCTTGTCGGAGGCGGCGCGCGTGACGAGGATGCCGGTCGCGACCGAGATCAGGAGCGCCGGGATCTGCGCGGCGAGACCGTCGCCGATCGTCAGCAGCGAGAAGTGGTGGATCGCCTCGTTGAACGGCATCCCCATCTGCATGATGCCGACGGCGAGCCCGCCGATCAGGTTGATCAGCACGATCACGATCGCGGCCACGGCGTCGCCTCTGACGAACTTCGAGGCACCGTCCATCGAGCCGTAGAAGTCGGCCTCCTGTGCGATCTCGGTGCGGCGACGGCGCGCCTCGTCGTCGGTGATCAGGCCGGCGTTGAGGTCGGCGTCGATCGCCATCTGCTTGCCCGGCATCGCGTCGAGCGTGAAGCGGGCGCCGACCTCCGCGACGCGGCCGGCGCCGTTGGTCACGACGACGAACTGGATCACGATCAGGATGAAGAAGATCACGAGGCCGACGATCACGTTGCCGCCGACGACGAAGTCGCCGAACGCTCTGACGACGTGGCCGGCGTCGCCGGTCGTGAGGATCAGGCGCGTCACCGAGACGTTGATCGCGAGCCGGAACATCGTCGTCAGCAGCAGCAGCGACGGGAACGAGGCGAAGTCGAGCGCTCTTCTGAGGTAGAGCGTCGAGACGACGATCGCGATGCCGGCCGAGATGTTCAGCGTGATGAAGAAGTCGAGCAGGACCGGCGGCAGCGGGATGATCAGCATCACGACGATCAACACGACGCCGAGGGCGGCCAGCAGGTCCGTCTGACTCGTCACCCTTCTCAGCAGGTTGGAGTTCGCGGCTGCGGCCGTCGCCGACGGGGCGTCGCGCTGGTTCGAACGTGCTGGGCTCATCGGGCGACGGCCTTCCTGCGGGCGGTTCCCGCGACTCTGTAGACGTGCGCCAGCACCTGCGCGACGGCCTGGTAGAGATCCTCAGGGATCATCTGGCCGACCTCGACGCTGGCGTGCAGCGAGCGTGCGAGCGGTCTGTTCTCGATCACCGGCACGTCGTGCTCGGCGGCGATTCTCTTGATCTGCAGGGCGATCAGGTCCTGCCCCTTCGCGACGACCTCGGGGGCGGGCTTGGAGCCGTCGTACTTGAGCGCGACGGCGAAGTGGGTCGGGTTCGTGACGATCACGTCCGCCTGCGGGACGGCGGCCATCATGCGAGCACGCGCCTGCTGCATCATGCGGCGGCGCTGCATGCCCTTGACCTCGGCCGGCAGCGACTGCGATCTGTGCTCGTCCTTGACGTCCTGCAGGGACATTCTCAGCTGTCTCTCGTGCTGCCAGCGCTGGTAGGCGTAGTCGATGAAGCCGATGAACAGGTAGGCGATCGCGGCGCGCTGCGCAACGGCGAAGACCATGCCCGCCAGCTCGCTGCCGAGCTGCACCGGGCTGGTGCCGACGGTCGCGGCCAGCTCGGTCATCTTCGGCATCAGCGTCATCGCGACGATCACGCCGACGACGGCGACTTTGAGGATCGACTTGCCGGCCTCGAAGAACATTCTCGGGCCGAAGATGTTTCTCGCGCCCGACAGCGGGTCGATCCGTCTCGGCTGCGGCTTGAGCGCCTCCGCCGACGGCTTCAGGCCGACCTGGCCGACGTTCGCGACGACCGCCGCCACGACGCAGACGAGCGCGACCGGCGCGACCGCGTAGACGAGCGTCTGCAGCGTCGACATCATCAGCGTCTCCAGCCCGCGCGCGGTCAGCGCGCTGCCGGGGTCGGCGATGCGGTCGAACGCGTCGCACATCGACGTCGCCATGCCGTTGACCATCTTCGGCCCCATCAGCGACAGCACGAGCAGGCCGGCGATCATCACGATCGAGCCGTTGACGTCCATCGAGCGCGCGACCTGGCCTCTGCGCCGCGCGTCCGCGCGGCGTCTGGGTGTCGCTCTCTCTGTTCTGTCGTCAGCCATTCCTCACCCCGCTCGCAGAACCTGGAGCGCCTCGCCGACGCTGAGTTGGAGCTGGTCGGTGATCCAGTTGCCGACGAACGGCAGCGAGGCCGCGACGACGACGAGACCGACG
This sequence comes from Conexibacter sp. CPCC 206217, assembly GCF_030646165.1. Lineage (GTDB taxonomy): Bacteria > Actinomycetota > Thermoleophilia > Solirubrobacterales > Solirubrobacteraceae > Conexibacter. Next base: position 451,560 of record NZ_JAUTDO010000004.1, read on the forward strand.
ATCACCTTGACCGGGAAGCCGACCGCGAAGACGTTCAGCTGCGGCACCACGCGCGAGACGACGCCGAAGCCGACGTCGGTCAGCACGCAGGCGATCAGGACCGGCGCGGCGACCTCGAGCGCGGCCGCGAAGATGTTCGTGAAGACGGCGACGACCGCCTCGCCGATCGAGGCGAAGTCGGGCGACGCCGTCAGCGGCACGATCTCGAACGTGCGCGAGAGGCCCTGGATCAGCCAGGCGTCGCCGTTGATGACGATGAAGATCGTGACCGCGACGAGGCTGTAGACCTTCGCCAGCACCGCGGTGTTGTTGCCGGTGATCGGGTCCAGCGAGGCGCCGAACGCGAAGCCGACCATGAAGTCGAGGATCGACCCCGCCATCTCGATCGCCGCGAACATGATCGCGACGGTCAGCGCGAACGCGAGCCCGACGAGCAGCTCCTTGACGAGCAGCGCGATGATCGCCATCAGCTCGGTCGGCAGCGTCTGACCGGCGACGGCGAGCGGGTAGAGGCCGAGCGCGAAGGCGAGCGCGACGATCGTTCTGGCGCGCGCGGGGACCGAGCGCGACGAGAACAGCGGGGCGACGATGAAGAGCGGGCTGATGCGTGCGAGCACGAGGAAGAAGCCGACGACGTTTCTGACGCCGATCGCGGCCAGCAGCTGCTGCGCGCTGTCCTGCGTCGTGTTCATCCGCCACCGACGAGCGTCGGGATCGAGCGGTAGAGCTCTTCCGTGTACGACATCAGCTGGCCGAGCATCCACGGGCCCGCGATGATCAGCACGACGGCCGTCGCGATGATCTTCGGGATGAACGAGAGGCTCTGCTCCTGGATCTGCGTGACGGCCTGGAAGACGGAGACGACGAGACCCACGGCGAGGCCGACGAGCAGCAGCGGCCCGCCGATCTTGATCGCCAGGTCCAGCGCCTGCGTCGACAGGTTCATGACGGTGTCTTGATCCATCACGCCACCCTCAGCCGCTGAAACTTCGGACGAGCGAGTCGGTGATCAGCGCCCAGCCGTCCACCAACACGAACAACAGGATCTTGAACGGCAACGAGATGAAGACCGGTGGGAGCATGATCATGCCCATGCTCATCAAGGTCGAGGCGACGATCAGGTCGATCACCAGGAACGGCAGGAAGATCATGAAGCCGATCTGGAAGGCCGTCTTGAGCTCGCTGATGATGAACGCCGGGATCAGCGTCGTCGTCGGGATGTCTCTATAGGTTCTCGGCTGCTCTCTGGCGCCCGACAGGCGCACCATCAGCGCGAGGTCCTTCGTGCGCGTCTGCTCGAACATGAACGCGCGCAGCGGGACCTGCGCCCGCTCGACCGCCTGCGCGGTCGAGATTCTGTGGTTCTCCAGCGGATCCCACGCCGTCGTCTTGATCTCTCTGAACGTCGGCGCCATCACGAACAGCGTCAGGAACAGCGCGATCCCCACCAGCACCTGGTTGGGCGGTGAGGTCGGCGTGCCGATCGCCGTGCGGATGAAGCCCAGCACGATCAGGATGCGGGTGAAGCCGGTGAGGCAGAAGAGCGCGGCGGGGATCAGCGTGAACGCGCCGATCAGCAGCAGGACCTGAATCGCCTGATCGCCGTCGACCGTGTTCATCGCCGCACCGTCCACCTGCGCATGTGGCTGACGACCTGACGCGGGTTGCGCAGCTTGACCGCGGGGATCGCTGCGGCCGCGTCGGCGCCGGTGTCATCGGGAAGGATCAAATCGCCCCATTCGTCGACCAGGCCGGCGTCGCGCGCCTCCTGCTCGCTGTATGTGCGGACCGGCGTCACGCCGTGCTCGCCGACGCCGACGAGCACGAGCTCGTTGCCGGCGCGCACGAGCTGCAGCGTGCGGCCCGCGCCGAGCGGCACGGACGCGACCGCCTGCAGACCGCCGACAGCACGCGGCTGCCGGCTCTGCTTGAGCTGTCTGAGGACCCAGGCGACGCCGTAGATGACGCCGATCACGATCGCCAGGCCGACGATCGTGCGCACGATCGAGCCGCCGTTGCCGGAGCCCGCGTCGCCCGCAGGGGTCGTCGAGGTGCCGAGCTGCACCGGGGTGCTCTCGACGTCTCTGGTGCCGGCGGCGAGCGCGGGCGAGCAGAGCAGGAGTATGAGGGCAGCGCAGAGCGCAGCCGCCCGTGGAAGCAGGGAAGCCGTATTCATCGAGGGAGACTCCGAGGGAGAGTCGTCCCGATGATCGGCGTTTTCGCGCAGAGCTTTAGCGCTGATCTGCAGGCTGCGCGCCAACGCGCCTGAAACGGGCCCGAATCAAGCCCGTGCAGCCCCACTCCGTTAACTGGAAAAGCCCCGGCAATTGCCGGGGCTTCGACCCAGATCGGATGGTCCGACTGCGCTGCTAGTTCAACGCCTTGCCAACCGCATCGAGCACGCGATCGGCCTGGAACGGCTTCACGACGAAGTCCTTGGCGCCGAGCTTGATCGACTCCAGCACCTTCGCCTCCTGCCCGAGCGCGGAGCACATCACGACCTTCGCGCCGGGATCGATCGCCATTATCTCGCGCAGCGCCTCCAGGCCGTCCTTCTCGGGCATGGTGATGTCGAGCGTGATCAGCTCGGGACGCAGCTCCTGGAAGCGTTGGATCGCCTCCACGCCGTTGCCGGCTTCCCCGACGACCTCATGGCCGCCGTTGGAGAGCGCGTCGGTCAGCATCTTGCGCATGAACGCAGCGTCGTCGACGACGAGCACACGTGCCATCAGGACACCGTTCCTTCCTGTTCGGGGATTTGCACTTCGGGTTCGGCCTCTCGGCCGGCGACGTCGGCGAGCCGCAGAGCCCACTCGCCGTCGTCGGTCAGGACGAGCTGGCCGCTTGCGAACCGCAGTCCGTTGACGTACAGATCGACCGGTTCGTCGGCCTTGCGGTCGAGCTCCAGCACCATGCCCGCTGGCATCTCCGGCGCGTCGCGCAACGGCACGCGCGCGCGGCCCAGCTCGGCCCACACGCGCACGCGGATGTCGCGCAGCGCCTCGTCGAGCGCAACCTGCTCGTCGAACTCGGCGCCACCGTGGTCGATCGCACCGCCCCCCTGCGAGCCGCCGACCGTCTCGACCCCCATCTCGTCCAGCGCGCGCGTCATCCGCACGACGAAGGCGTTGGGCACCAGCTGCACGAGGCGGCATGCCTCGTCGCAGACGCGGAACGTCGCGCGCGTGCCGTGCGGCGCCATCTCGTAGGCCTCGGAGGCTTCCGAGGCGCTGCCGAACAGACGCGTCTCCGGCGGCGCGATCTCGACCTCCTGACCGAGCACGACACCGATCGCCGCGGCGGCGGCGGCCATCATCTGGTTCGCCGCCTCCGCGACCGCGGACAGCTCCAGCACGGTCAGCTCGCTGGCGTCGTCCTCCGGTGCCGGCATCCCCATCATCGAGGCCGCGATCCTGCGCGCGCCCGTCGCCGTCATCAGGAAGATGTTCGCGCCGGTGACGCCGTCGACGTAGGCGACGGAGACCGCCACCGCCGGCGTCTCGAGCGTCGCGAACGGGCTCGTGTCGGGGTTCAGGACCGACACGTCGCCGCGCTCGACCTCGTCGGGGCAGAGGCTCTCCAGCACCTTCGCGATCGCCTCCGCGGTGGAGGCGCCGAGGCGCATCAGCGCTTCTCTGGTCGTCATTGCGACAGCTCCTCTCGGGGGAATCCAAGGCCTTCGGCCGCAGGATTCCCCACGATCTGGACCGCGCGGCGCGAGCCGCTGCGGCCGGGCTGGGCATGGTGGATCGGCACGTCCTCGGCGTAGACGACGACGCCGTCGGCGGCGAGCGAGCCGAGCTTGACGAGGTCGCCCGGCTTGAAGCCGAGCACGTCGTCGATCGCCAACTCGATCGAGCCGACCTCGGCTCGCATCGTGACGCTGGCGCCCGCCAGGGCCGCCTCGATCAGCGCCGCCGCGCGCGGGTCGTCAGTGCGCGTGCGCACGTCTCGACCGGCGATCTCGTCGGCGACCGGGTCTATCGACGACCACGGGATCAGCAGCGCGAGCGTCGATGAGTGGCGGTTGATGCGCGACTCGAGCGTGACCGTCAGCGTCGGCTCCGAGATCGCGGCGATCTGCATGCCCTCGACGTGCGTGTCGACCTCCTGGGCCACGAACGTCTGGCCCGAGAGGTCCTGCCACTGGATCGACAGCTGCGTCGTGAGCGTCTCGAACAGACGTCTGGAGAGGACCCAGTCGATCTCGCTCAGCTTGCGCACGCGCGGCGGTCTCTCCGGCGCGCCGCCGAGCAGGTGCTCGATCGCCATCAGCATGAACGGCAGCTCCGCGGTCATCAGCATCCGCGTGTCGTGCGGCGCGACGTCGAGCGGCACGCCCAGCGATGCGGGCGGCAGCTGCTGCTGCGCCGCCGACCAGGTCAGCTGCGTGGTGTTGATGACCTCCAGCTCCAGCGGCACGCGCAACTCGGCCGTGAGGCGCGCCGACGCGGTCTGGCAGAACATGTCGAGCGTGCGCACGATGCGCCGCTCCTGCTCGCTGGTGAACTTCGTCGGGCGTGCGAAGTCGACGGTTCTGAGCCGTCGCCCGCGTCGTCCGACGGCGCCCTCGTCGGGCAGCTCGCCATGCTTGGCCGCCTCGACCAGCGCGGCGATCTGCTCGTTCGTAAGGATCTCGCTCATCGGCTGACCGCCTCCGCATTCCATCGTTGGCCCGAGGGGGCGCTCCACAGCTCCACTTCTCTGCCGCCCGCCTCCTTCACCGTCACCGTCATCGCGCCGACGTGCAGGCGCATCGTGCGGCCGCGCCGGCCGCCCGTCTCCGCCGCGCGCAGCGGGATCCGCGCCTTCGCCAGCGCGGCCCTCACCGCGACCGCGTTGCGCGCGCCGATGTCGAGCGCGCTGCCGACGCCGACCTCGAACATCTGAGCGCCGCCGACCATCACGGCCTCCAGCCGCACGCGCCGTGCGCCGAGCTGCTCGCTCGCCGCTATCAGCGCGGGGATCGCCGTGTCGGCGAACTTGCCCTCGGGCGCGTTCGGGGCCGCCGCCGCGTCCGGCAGCATCACGTGGGCGAGTCCGGCCACGCTTCTCGCGCGGTCCACGACAGCGACGCCGATGCACGAGCCGAGCCCGATCGTCAGCAGTTCGTCGTCGGCCTCGGAGCTGACTGCCAGCTCGCCCATTCGCACGATCTTCACCGCTCCCGTCCGACCATCACGCGTTCCCGACTCCGAGACGGCCGAGCAGCTCGGCGATCCCTCCGGAGGTCGGCAGCAGCAGGAACGAGAGCTCGCACTCGACGCCGGCGACGGCGAGCCCGGTGTCCAGCACGAGCGCGCTGTCGGTCTCGCCCACGGTCTCCGCCAGCAGCGTCGCGACGATCGCGCCGAGCATGTCGGTGACGACGTGCGGCGGCCTCGGCTCTATCGCGAGGCTCGCCATCATCGCAAGCGCGTTGATGTACGAAGTGCCGAGGATGTTGCCGATCTCGCCGATCGCGGAGTCGCCGACCTCGGTGCCGGCCTCGACGCCGAGCAGGCCGCAGAGCGTCGCGGCGTCCTCGGTCGGGAACAGCAGCAGCACGAGCGCATTGATGTCGCCGAAGATCGGCAGCACGACGGAGCTGACCGTCTTGTCGGCCGGGCCGACGGCGTCGACGGCGTCGGCGAGCGGCAGGGCCAGCGCACGCGGCACGGACAGCTCGACCTCGCGGCCGAGCATGCTGGCGAGCGCCGTGGCGGCATTGCCGGAACCGATGTTGGCCAACTCGCGCATCGCGTCGAGCTGGAGATCGGAGTACGTGGTCACGGGGTAGCTCCTTCCTGAGGCGGCATCAGGCGATGGGGACGGCGCCGGTCTGCGCCGTCAAGGCGTCGCAGTCGACGATCAATGCGATCTCGCCGTTGGAGAGGACGGCGCCGCCGGACACGGCGGCGCGGTCGCTGACCTCGGGTGGGAGCGGACGGGTGACGAGTTCGCGCTGGCCGACGAGCGTGCCGACGGCAAGCGCGAGACGGCGGTCGCGGCCGCGCACGATCACGGCGTGGTCGTGCGCCTCGCCGGACGGGACGATGCGGCCGGCGAGCGCTTCGCCGGCGTCGATCAGGGGCAGCACGCCGTCGCGCAGCACGAGCATGCGCGAGCCGGCGACGGAGCGGACCGCGTGGTCCTCCAGCCGCAGCGTGCGCTCGACGCGGTCGAGCGGTATCGCGAACGGCATCTCCTCCGCCTCGACCAGCAGCGCGCTCATGATCGCGAGCGTCAGCGGCAGGCGGATCTGGGCGGTCATGCCCGCGCCGAACTCCGACGCGACGATCACCTCGCCGCCGAGCTCGCGGATCTTCGCCTGGACGGCGTCCATGCCGACGCCGCGGCCGGAGATGTCGCTGGTCTGCTCGGCGGTCGAGAAGCCGGCCGTGAAGAGCAGCTCGGCGGCCCGCTGGGAGTCGATCGTGGGGATCGCCTCCTCGCTGATCAGGCCGCGCTCGAACGCCTTCTGCGCGACGTGCTGCGGGTTGACCCCGCGGCCGTCGTCGCGGACGCTGATGACGACGTTGCCGCCCGCGTGGCGGGCGGAGATCTCCAGCACGCCGGTGCGCGACTTGCCGGCCGCCGCGCGCTCGTCCGGCGGCTCGAGGCCGTGGTCGAGCGCGTTGCGGACGAGGTGCACGAGCGGGTCGCCGAGCGCGTCGACGACGGTCCGGTCGAGCTCCGTCTCCTGCCCGACGAGCCGCAGCTCGACCTCTTTGCCGAGCTTGCTGGAGAGGTCGCGCACGAGCCGCGGGAAGCGCAGGAAGACCGCCTCGACCGGGATCATGCGGACCTGCATCACCATCGCCTGCAACGCCTGCGAGCTGCGCGCGAGGTCCTGGATCGCCTGCTGCATGCCCGGCACGTCGGCGTCGTTGGCGAGCGTCTCGACGACGGTGCGGTGGATCACCAGCTCGCCCATGAAGTGCATCAGCTGGTCGAGCCGCTCGGCGTCGACGCGGACGGTCGCGCCGGCGTGGGCGTGGTTGTTGGCGTGGTTGGTCGCGACCCGCTTGGGCGCGGCGGCGGCCGGCGTGGCGCCGTTGCCGTCGGGGCCGCCGACGAGGATCGGCTCGGCGTCCGCGTGCAGCGCGCCGAGCAGCTCGCCCGACGGCGGCATCAGGTCCTCGGCGGCGTCGCCGAGGACGGCGTCGTCGACGTCGCTGACGTTGCGCGCGGCGGCCAGGATCACCTCGTCGTCGCGATCGCTCGCGAGCCAAGCCTCGAGGCGGCTGCCGGCGAACTGCTCGACGCCGTCCTGCGCGGGGATCGAGCCGACGATCTCGCCCAGCTCGGTCATCGCGGTGAAGAACATGAAGGCGCGCACGGCCGGCATCAGCGCCTCTTCGGACAGGTCCGCGACGACGTGCACGATGCGGCGGCCGTCGGCGAGGTCGCGCGCGGCGGGCAGGTCGGGCAGGTCGACGCCGCCGATCTTCTCCAGCTCCTGCTCGGGCGTGCGGTCGCGGATCAAGCCCTTCAGCTGCTCGATCAGCGCGGCCGGGTCGAGCTGCTCGGCACCGTCGGTGGCGATCTCCTCGACGGCCGCCTCGAGTGCGTCGAGGCACTTGAAGAGGACGTCGATCGCCTCGCGCGAGAGGCCGTCGGCGCGCTGCTTGAGCAGCTCGAAGACGTCCTCCATCTGGTGCGTCAGCGCGGCGATCGCGGCAAAGCCCATCGTCGCGCTCATGCCCTTGAGGGAGTGTGCGATGCGGAAGATCTCGTCGACCGTCTCGCGGTCGTCCGGGGTCTCCTCGATGCGCACGACGGCGAGATTCAGCTCCTGCAGATGCTCGCGCGACTCGGCGAGGAACATCGGCAGATATTCGGAGGTGTCCATCAGCGGGCGCCCTAGCTCTTGCGGTAGGTGAAGGGATGGGTGGAGACGAGCCCCAGCTCGCGCGGGCGGCTGACGCGCTCGGTCGAGCCGATCACGAAGTAGCCGCCGGGGCGGATCGACGTCACGAGACGCTCGTGCAGCGCGTCGCGGACGTCCTCGGTGAAGTAGATGACGGTGTTGCGGCAGAGCACGAGGTCGTACGCCTCGCGTCGCGGCTGCACGCGCAGCAGGTCGCCGACCTCGAAGCGCGTCAGCGCGCGCAGCTCTCTGCTCGCCTGCCACTCGTCGCCGTCGCGGGCGAACCAGCGCTCGAGCACCGTTCTGGAGGCGCTGCGGGCGTCCTCGTCGCTGAAGCGGCCGAGCTTCGCGCGCTCGACCATGCGGCGGTCGATGTCGGTGCCGACGATCTCGGCGCGCGTTCTCTGGTCGAGCTGCCGGAAGAGCGCCGCGAGCGTGTACGCCTCCGCGCCGTAGGAGCAGCCGGCGCTCCAGGCTCTGACGCGGCCGGCGCTCGAGCGGGCGATCAGCTCGGGCAGGATCTCGCGCTCCAGCACGGTCCACTGCTCCGGGTTGCGCCACAGCTGCGAGACGTTGATCGTGACGCGGTCGAGGAACTCCTCCAGCTCGCCTCTGTCTCTGCGCAGCAGGCCGAGGTAGACCGTCAGGTCGCTCTCGCCGCGGCGCTGCGCGAAGGAGCGGATGCGCCGCTCCATCTGCCCGCGCTTGTACTGCAGCAGGTCGATGCTGGTGAGCGCGCGGATGCCCTCGCAGAAGCTCGTGTAATCGTCCTTTGCCGTCGCGGCGGCGGACGACGGGCGCGGAGCCGTAGCGGTCATGCGCCCGCCTCCGCCGCGATCGCGGCCGGCAGCTCGTGCAGCGGCAGGATCTCGTGTGCGAGGTTCGCCTCGGCGACCGCGCGCGGCATCCCGTAGACGGTGCAGGTCGACTCCGCCTCGACGAGCACGCGCCCGCCTCTGCGGCGCACGGCCTGCGCGCCTTCGAGCCCGTCCTTGCCCATTCCCGTCAAGACGACCAGCACGAGTCGTTCTCCGAACGCCTTCGCGGCGTCGGCGATCGTCAGGTCCGCGCGCGGGCGCAGACCGCCGATCTCCGGTGCGTCGCTGAGCGTGATGATGCGCGACGGCTCGGCCAGGCGCAGGTGCGCGCCGCCCGGTGCCAGCAGCGCGACCTTCGGGTCCAGCGCCTCGCCGCCCGCAGCCTCACGGACGTTGAGGTTGGAGACGCGGTCCAACCGCGCCGCGAGCGAGTTGGTGAAGCCGGGCGGCATGTGCTGGACGATCAGCGTGCCGGCGCCCAACGGTGCCGGCAGCGCCGGGATCAGCTCCGCCAGCGCCTTCGGACCGCCCGTCGAGCAGGCGATCACGACGACCCGGCGGGTGCCGCTGTGGGCGCGTGCGCGCCGTTCGAGACGGTTGGTGCCGCCGAGGCCGGCGGCGGTCCCGGGCACGCTCGGACGCGCCGACGGCGCAGCCGGACGGGTCCGTCCCGCGACGCTCGGCGCGGCCGCGGCGGCTCGGCCCGGGCTGCGGCGACGCGATGCGGCGGCGAGCCGCACCTTGTCGCTCAGCTCGGTCGTGAAGCGGTCGATCCCGTCGCCCACCGCGGGCTTGGCGACGAGGTCGAAGGCGCCCTCTGCGAGGGCGTCGACGGCCCGCGCACCGTGCGCGGGCGAGAAGGCCGAGACGACGACGACGGGCGTCGCGCGCTCGCCTTGACGGCGCAGCGCTCTCAGCACGCCGATGCCGTCGAGGCCCGGCATCGCCAGGTCGAGCGTCATCGCGTCGGGACGCTCGCGCTCACACAGCGCGAGCGCCTCGTCGCCGTCCTTCGCGGCGCCGACGACGTCGAAGCCGGCATGCTCCAGCGTCGACGTGACGACGCGGCGCATCAGGCCGGAGTCGTCGGCTACGACGATCCGTGTTGCGGTGGCGCTCGACATCGGCAGGTGCTCGGGGGGGGTTCGTGGACGCGCAGCCGGGTGGCTACGCGGTCACGAGGTCGGCGACGCCGTTGGTGGTGGCGCCGGCGCTGCTGCCAGCCTCGACGGCGGCAGCTGCCGCGACCGCGGATGCGGAGGCGAAGATGCCGGCGGGGTTCAGCAGGATCACGAGTCGATCGTCGATCTTGGCGATCGCCTCGATCGACTCGTTGTCGGCGGCGGGAACGTCCTCGATCTGTCCGGACTCGACCGTCAGGACCTCTTCGACGTCGTCGACGATCACACCGGCCATGTCGGTGGCGGTCTCGACGATGACGATCTTCGCGCTCTCCTTGCGCTCGGACGCGAATCCGAGCCGTGACGCGAGGTCGTAGACGGGGACGATCTTGCCGCGCAGCGAGATCACGCCGCGGACCCAGTCGACATCCGATGCGACCGAGCGAGGCTCGGTGTACCGGATGATCTCGTGGACCTGCGTGATCGGCAGGGCATACTCCTCGTCGCCAAGGGAGAAGACGACGAGCTGGCGTGTGGTCTGACCTTCGGACATGTGACTCTCCGGCGGGTTCGGGGTGCCCTCCGGTGATCGGCACCCAGCGGTCGCTCTTGAGCAGCGACCGCTGTCCGTCAGACCGTTCCGGGCGCTTCGGCGGCAGGCTGCGCGGAGGCGTCCGAAGACGCGTCAGACGGCGCAGCATCGCCGTTTGCGCCACCGAGCACGTCGGTGATGCGCAGGCCGAACTCCTCGTCGATCACGACGACCTCGCCATGCGCGATGGGGGTCCCGTTGACGAGCAGGTCGACCGGTTCTCCGGCCATTCGATTCAGCACGACGATCGACCCGGGCCGCAGCTCGAGCGTCTCGCCGACGGTCATGCGCGTGCGGCCGATCTCGACCGCCAACTCGACCGGCACGTCGCTCAGACGGCCGAGGTCGTTGTTGTGCCCGTTACGGCCGTTGACCGCCACGGGGCGGTCGAAGGCAGGCAGTTCCAGCTCGTGACTCATCGCGGTCTCCTACTGGACGGCGACGTCCGTGATCAGGACGTCCTCGGTTCTGACGTCGGTGTTTCTGTTGATCTGCGTGAGGATCTCTCTCTTGAGTCTTTCGCGACCCTCACTGCTGATCAATTCGTCGCCCTGCGTGTCGGTGACGACGCCGGTGATGATGTCGCGCACGGCCGCTTCCTGCGGCAGCGTGCCGAAGCCCTCTGGCGGAGTCGAGCCGCCGCCGTGCCCGCCGCCGGCCTCGGTCGACTGACCGTGGTCGAGCACGAGCGCGACGTTCATCTTCGCGTAGCGGCCGTCCTTCAGGTTCACGAGGAACTCCTTCGGCAGCACGTAGATCGTGCCGTCGATCTTGGCTCTCTTCTCGTGCGGCTTGGGCTTCGCGAACGTGTACGCGGCGCCCGCTCCGACGATGAGGGCCGCCAGCACGAGGATCACGACGTTCTTTCTCATGGGGTGAGGCCTTCCTCAGGTTCAGACGCTGCGGTCGAAGTTGGAGGGACGGGGTGCAGTCGTTGCAGCACGACCTCGACGCGGCGGTTGCGAGCGCGTCCGTCGTCGGTCGAGTTGGTGCCGATCGGATGCAGGTCGGCATAGCCGGAGGCGCCGAAGCGTCTGTTCGGCACGCCGCGACCTATCAAGTAGCGGACGACCTCTGTCGCGCGCGCGGTCGACAGCTCCCAGTTGGACGCGTACCGCGCGGTCGAGATCGGTACGTCGTCGGTGTGGCCCTCGACGAGGATCGGGTGAATTCTGTCGATCGCCAGCAGGTTGCCGACGTGGCCCAGCAGCGGCATGCCCGCACCCTTGAGGTCGGCCATGCCGGAGTCGAACAGCACTCTGTCGGTCAGCAATCGCACGATCAGGCCGCGTCGTGCGACGACGGCCTCGACCTGGTTGCCGAGTCCGTGCGCTCTCGCGTACTGCTCGATCTGCTGCTTGATTCTCTGGAACTCGTCGTCCTCGCGGCGCGCTTCGAGCGCGTCGCGCGCGTTCGCGTCTCTCGGCACGGCGATCTGCGGCGTCGCCGGGACGATGTTCGGGACGACCGACTGCGGCGTCTCTCTGGTCGCGCTGACCCCGGTCTCGACGATGCCCTCGCCGCCGCTGATGATCTTGCCCGAGAAGGCGTCGCGCAGCGACGTCTGCAGCTCTCTGAACTTCGACGTGTTGACGGACGAGATCGCGTACAACACGACGAACAGGGCCAGCAGCAGGGTGATCATGTCGGCGTACGTGAGCAGCCAGCGCTCGTCGTCCCCGCCGTGACCACCGGCGTGCTTGCGGTTGCGTCGGCGTCCGCCGCCGCGGGCTGACATCGCTACGCCGCCTCTCGCAGCGGCGTGACGTTCTCGTCGTCGGCCTCTCTGCGCTCGGCGGGCGGCACGTACGAGATCAGCTTGTCCGCGACGACGCGGGGGTTGTCGCCGGCCTGCACGGCGAGGATGCCGTCGAGCGTCAGCGTGCGCAGCTCGACCTCCTCCTCCGAGAGCGCCTTGAGGCGCACCGCGACGGGCAGGAAGACGAGGTTGGCGGTGCCGACGCCGAGCAGCGTCGCGATGAAGGCGGTCGAGATCGCGGGGCCCAGGGAGGACGGGTCGGCGAGGTTCTGGAGCACGTGGACGAGCCCCATCACGGTGCCGATGATGCCCATCGTCGGGGCGTATCCGCCGGCCTTCTCGAACGGCGCGGCGCCGGCTCTGTGGCGGGCCTCCATGCCGTCGATCTCGGCCTCGAGGATCTCGCGCACGAGGTCCGGGTCGGTGCCGTCCACGACGAGCTGCAGACCTTTCCTCGTGAACTCGTCGTCGATGTCGCCGAGCTGCGCGTCGAGCGCGAGGAGACCCTCGCGGCGCGCCTGCTCGGCGATCCCCACGAGCAGGTCCACGCGCTCGCGCAGATCCGGCTGTCTGGGGCTGAACGTGATCTGGTACAGCTTGGGGATCTTGCTCATCGGCCCCCAGCCGACGCTCGCCATCGTCGCACCGTAGGTGCCGACGAGCACGATCAGCAGGGCGGGGATGTTGATCAGGGTGGCCGGTGAGGTCCCCTCCATGATCCCGCCGATGGCGAGGCCCGCGAGGCCGACGCCGATTCCGAGTGCAGTAGCTGCCTTCATCGCTCTGGGTGATCGGCGGTGGGCGGAGAATCTTCAGTCGGCGCATTGCCGTCGACGGCGGTCAGCGGCGGGCGGTCGCCGATCCGCGAGGAGACGACGCGCGCCATCGCGGAACGGCCCGAGGGGGCCTCGTCGCGTCGGCGGCTGAGCGCGTCTCTCAGGATGTCGGTGCGCCACGTGCGCACTTCCTCGGCCACGCGCACGGGTGACTCGGCGACGACGAATCTCGTGCCGGTCGTGAGCGTGACGACGGTGTCGGGCGTCGCCTCGACGGTGAGGATCAAGTCTGGGTTGAGGTGAAACTCTTCGGCGTTGTGGCCGAGACGATGCAGGACGATCACGGTGCGGGCTCCTCCATGGATGTGGACCGGCATGGCAGGGCTCGTGCGGCGGTCCCTCGTCCGCCGCACGAGCACACTGCCGGCTGCTGCTATCAGCGCTTCAGGTTCACCAAGTCCTGCAGCATCTCGTCAGCTGTCGAGATGACGCGGGAATTGGCCTGGAAGCCGCGCTGCGCAGTGATCATGGTCGTGAACTGAGTGGCCAGGTCGACGTTGCTCATCTCGAGCATGCCGCCGATCGTCTGGCCGTTGCCGTTCACGCCCGCGGTGTCGACGACCGCCCCGCCCGAGGAGGCGGACTCGACCCACAGGGAGCCGCCCTCGCGCTGGAGGCCGGCCTCGTTGGCGAAACGGCCCATCGCGAGGTAGCCGGCGGTGACGCGCTGGCCTCTCGTCGGCGAGGCCGGATCGCGGTCCACGTAGGTGACGCCGCCGTCGCGGCCGACAGCGACGTCGGTCGAGCCGGGCGGGATCGTGATGTAGGAGTCGGTCGCGTTCGGCGCGTAGGTGAAGCCGCCTCTGCCGTCGGCCGTCGCGGTCGCGCCGCGGCCGATCACGTAGTGACCGTCGGACGTGATCAGGTTGCCGTCCGCGTTGGTCGTGAAGTTGCCGGCGCGCGTCCAGCGGAAGTCGGTCGTCGGGACCGCCGGCGGCGTGCTGCTCGCGACGCGGAACCAGCCGCCGCCCTGGATGAAGACGTCCAGCGGCGAGCCCGAGGTCATCGGCGCGCCCGACTGCATCAGGTTGTCGACGGAGCCGAGCTGGACGCCGAGGCCGATCTGCAGGGCGTTGGAGCCGCCCGTGCCCTGGCCGGCGCCGGCCGCGCCGCGCTGCAGCTGCGAGAGCGAGTCCTGGAACGTCGTGCGGGCGGACTTGTAGCCGACCGTGTTGACGTTCGAGAGGTCGTTCGCGGTCACGTCGAGCATCGTCTGGTTGACCTTCAGTCCGCTGATCGCGGAGAACATGCCACGCATCATGAGGGCATCAATTCCTTTCGCGGCTTCCTCGAAGAGGTCCGGCCGCAGTGGTTTCGCGCCGGTCGCGTCATGCGATGACGGCGCTGTCGATGTTGGTGAACACGTGCTCGCGCATGTGCTCGGGGTCGACCGCCGTGATGACGGTCCGGTTTCTGACTGACACGACGAAGGCGGTCCCGTCGACGAACACGACGGACTCGCGCGAGCCCTTGCCGGCCGCTCGCTGCACGCCGTCGGACAGCCGCGCGAGCGTCTGCTCGCCCAGCTCGATCCCACGCCGCTCCAGCCGCTGCAGCGCATGGCGCGAGAACTCCACGCCCTGCGGCTGCGAACTGGTGCGCAGGACGTCCTTGAAGGACGGACCCTGCACCGCCGGCTCGCCGCGGCGGCTGTCGGGCCCGCCCACCCGCGCAGGCTGCGCGACCGGGGCGACGCCGGGCGGGACCAGCGCGGCGTTGTGAACGTTGAGGCTCACACTCTCGCCGTCGGGTCGGTGTCGCCGTCGTCAGAGCCGTCGCCCGTCGGATCGGTCGGAGCGGTCGGATCGCCACCGTCCTCGGCCGGCGGCGGCACGTCCGGCGCCCCTTCAGGGCCCCACACGTTCGTCACCGAGACGGGCATGATCGGGTCTCTCACGCCGGTCAGCGTCAGCTTCGGACCGGCGTTCGTGAACGTCACGCTCTCGACTCTGCCGTTGAACGTTCTGAGCGTTCTGCCGTCGGCGTCGAGCCCGAGGTACGTGATCTCTCTGCCGATCAGCCCGATCGCGTTCTGGTCGTACTCGTTGGAGGCCGACGCGGACATCGTCTGCCCGAGGTTCGTGATCTGCTCGAGGATCGAGAACTGGGTCATCTGACCCATGTACTCGGCGCTGTCGGTCGGATTGAGCGGATCCTGATTCTGCATCTGGCCGACGAGCAGCTTCAGGAAGTCGTCCTTGCCGAGGATCGACGGATCCTTCGGCGTGCTCGTGTCCATCACGGAGGGAGCGCTGTTCGCGCTGCCGGTGGGGTTGACTGGCATCGTTGATCTCCTCCCAGCTCAGGCGAGCACGTCGACGAGCGCGCCGTTGGGAAGTTGGAGCGACCGGCCGGCCGCGGGGGCGTCGGTCGCAACGGTCAGGATCTCGTCGGCGGGGCCGGCCGTGTCGCGGCGGCCACGGCGGGCGTCCGCGTCGGCGGCGCCGTCGAAGCCGCGCTGCGCGGCAGTCTGGGCGGCCTGGTCGTCGGACGCGCCGATGTCGAGCTGCAGCAGCGTCAGGCCCTGCTGCTCGAGCTCGCGGCGCAGGTCGCCGGCCGACTGCTGCAGCACCTGCACGGCACCGGCGCTGTCGGCGATCACGCGCGCGACAAGGCCGTCGACGGTGTGCCGCAGATGGATCTCGATGCCGCCCAGCTCAGCCGGGCTGAGGCTGATGCGCGCGTGCGTGACACCGCGCTCGGCACCGGCGCGCATCGCGAGCCGGACCGTCTCGACCGCGTGGTCGAGCGTGACGCGGGTGGTCGTCGCCGTCGCGGCGGCCGCGTTCGCGGCGGTCGCGCTGTGCGCCGGTCCGAGCTGGCCCGACAGCGGCAGCGCGGCGGCGCCGTTCGGCGCGGGGGCGGCGGGCGCCGCCTGCGCAGGCGTGCTCGATGCGCTCGAGCCGGCGGTCGGCGTGGCCGTCGTCGGTGCGGCGGGGGCGGCCGCGGCAGCGCTGTTGGCAGCGCGGTCGGCGGCGGAGACGGTCGGCGCGACGGGCGCGGTCGCCGGCTTGCGCGGCTCGCTGCCGCTCGTGCCGGAGTCCGTGCCGTCGCTCGCGCCGCCACCGGTGCCGGGCGCGGTCGCGTCCGGCGTCGCCGCCTGCAGCGGGTCGCCGGCGGGATCGGTCGCCGTGGTCGTCGCGGGCGCGCCCGCCTGCGGCGGCGTGACCGTCGCGTCGTCGGCGGTCGTCGCCGCGACGGCGGTCGCGGCCAACGGGGCCGCCGGCGTGCCGGGCTGCTCGCCCGTGCCGGTCGTCGGCAGCGCGGGCGTGGCGACCGGCGCGGCCGCCGGCGTCGCGGCGATCGCGGCCGTCGCGCTCGTGCCGGTCGCCGTCGCAGCGGTCGCCGGCCCAGCGGCCGGCGGCGCGGTCGCCGCGGCTGCGGCGAGCGAGATCTCCGCCGGCACGGGCACCGCCGTCGCGACCGCCGCGGCCGTCGTCGTCGCGGGCGGCTGCTGCGCAGGCGCCTCAGCCGCGGCGGCGTTGACCGTCGGCGCGGTCGGCGTCGACGTCGCGCCGCTCAGGATCGAGTTGAGCGCGGCCGCCAGCGCGGTCGGATCCGCCGCGTCCGCAGCGGGCTTGACGGCGTCGCCGTCGACCGGCTGCGACGCGTCGTCGGCGGGAGCCGAGCCCCTGCCGTCCACGCGCTTGTCCTGCTGCTGCTTCTTCGAGAGGCCTTCCGCAGTGGCGGTCCGGGCCTGCTGGTCGAGCACCGACGCGAACGGGTCGCCGTCGGGCGGTGCGGATCGGCCGCCGGGTCTCGGCGGCCCCGCAGTCGCCGGCGGCGCTGGCGCCACCGGCAGCGGAGTGAGGATGCTCATGTGATCGTTCCCGATCCAGTCGTTGGGATTGCCGAGGTGAAGAGCGGTGCGGTCGCGCCGCCGGGCGCGGTGACCTGCGCCAGCGTCGGCGGGACGGTCGCGGCCGGCGCAAGCGCCGCGGCCGGTGCGACGCGGTACTCGTCCGCGTACACCTGCACCTTCTGCACGTACGCCTGCGTCTCGGCGTACGGCGGGACGCCGTTGTATCTCTGCACGGCGCCTGGACCGGCGTTGTAGGCCGCGAGCGCCTTCGTGACGTCGCCGCCGAAGGCGTCGAGCTGCTGGCGCAGATACTTCGCGCCGCCCTCGATCGACTGCGCGGGGTCGAGCCGGTCGGTCACGCCGAGGGTGCTGGCGGTGCCCGGCATCAGCTGCGTGAGGCCGGCGGCGCCGGCCGAGCTGCCGGCGCCCGGGTCGAAGTCGGACTCGGCGCGGATCAGGCCCTTCAGCAGCGCGGGATCGAGCCCGTGGCGCTGCGCGGCCTCGACGATCAGGCCGTCGAACGCGCTCGGCGTGCCGCCGAGCGTCGTCGGCACGGCACCGGCCGTGGTCGGCGCGGCGACGGGCAGGCTGCCGAACGGCGGCGGCGCGGCGGCGCTCGGCGCGGTCGTGCCGGCGGCACCGGCGAGCGCGGCCGGGAAGGTGGCCCCGCCGTTGGAGGTCGTGGGAGCGGCCGGCTGCGCGCCGTTGGCCTGCGCGACCAGCTGCTGCAGCTCGGCGATGCGAGCGATCGCGGCCTGCGCCCCGCTTCCGGGTGCGACCGGCGGCTCGACGGCGGCGACGCTCACGCGGCTCTCCGGCGGTGCAGCGTCATCGCGATCTCGTCCATCTCGGCGCCTTCGAAGCGCTTCAGCGCGAGCGCGTGGTCGGCGCGGCGTCTCTCCTTCAGGCGCTCCAGCGCCTGACGGTCGCGCGCGGCCTCGACGAGCGAGGCACGGCGGCGCGCAACCTCGGCGTCGCTCTGCATCAGCTCCTGCTGACCCTGCATGCGGTTGCGCTCGACGCGCTCGAGGTACTGCTGGCGCGCGATCATGTCGAGCGCGCTGGCGGGCCCGCCGGCGGCGAGGTCGCGCTGGCGCGCGCGCGCGAGGTCGAGCTCGGCGCCGGTCTCGCGCAGACGCTCTTCGCAGCCTTGCCGGTGCGTCAACGCACCGGCCAGCTCCTGCTTGGCGAGATCCTCGCCACGCTCGCGCAGAGCGCGCACGCGTTCGAGACGGAAGGTGAACTGGTTCACGACCCGGTAGTCGGCCCCCGCGGCCCAACCTTCACCCGTTGGACGGATGTTGGACACGGTGGGCGCGATCGCCCAGCACGGTCACGCGCAAGCGCGCGAGCGCGCGCTGCTAGAGGCTCAGCGGGCCCGGTATCGCCGGGTCGCCGCCGTCGGGCGCGCCCGCGACGGCGGGGATCGGGTCGGCCGCGAACTGCGGGTCGGAGCCGACGCCGGTGTGCTCGCCGATCTGCGCGGCGATGTCGAGCAGCTGCTGGTCGGCCTGCGCCGCCGAGGTCGCGTCGTCGACGCGCTGGCGCAGGAAGCGGTCGATCTGCGGGCGCAGCGCGACGGCCGCGTCGACGGTCGGATCGGTGCCGGTCTGGTAGGCGCCGATCGCGATCAGGTCCTCCTTCTCCTTGTACGCCGCCATCAGGTGGCGGACCGCCTGGCCGGCGGCGCGCACCTGCGGCGAGACGACCTCGCCGACGAGCCGCGAGACCGACTGCAGCACGTCGATCGCGGGATAGTGCGACGCGTGCGCGAGCTCGCGCGTGAGGACGATGTGACCGTCGAGGATCGAGCGGACCGCGTCGGCGATCGGCTCGTTCATGTCGTCGCCGTCGACGAGGACGGTGTAGAGGCCGGTGATCGAGCCGGCCTGCGCGGTGCCGGAGCGCTCCAGCAGGCGCGGCAACTGCGCGAAGACGCTCGGCGTGTAGCCGCGCGTGGCGGGCGGCTCGCCGATCGCCAGGCCGACCTCGCGCTGAGCCATCGCGAAACGCGTGACGGAGTCCATCATCAGCATCACGTCCTTGCCCTGATCGCGGAAGTGCTCGGCGATCGCGGTGGCGGTGAACGCGGCCTTGATGCGGACGAGAGCGGGCTGGTCGGAGGTCGCCACGACCACGACCGAGTGGGCGATCGCGTCGCCGAGGTCGCGCTCGATGAACTCCTTCACCTCGCGGCCGCGCTCGCCGACGAGCGCGATCACGTTGACGTCGGCGGTCGTCGAGCGGGCGATCATGCCCAGCAGCGAGGACTTGCCGACGCCGGAGCCGGCGAAGATGCCGAGGCGCTGGCCGCGACCGCACGGCACGAGCGCGTCGAGCGCGCGCACGCCGAGGTCGACGCGCGTGTCGATGCGGGGGCGCTCGAGCGGATCGGGCGGGGAGGCGTTGGCGGAGCGCGGCTTGCCGGCGGTCGCGCGCGGCATCCCGTCGATCGGTCTGCCGAGCCCGTCGATCACGCGACCGAGCAGGTCGTCACCGACGCGGATGCGAAACGGCGTGCCGGTCGCTCGCGTGGTCGTCGCGGGGCCGATCCCGTGCATCTCGCCGAGCGGCATCAGCAACGTCCGCTGACCGCGGAAGCCGACCACCTCGGCCGGCACCGGCGGGTGGCCGCGGTCGCCGTTGACCATGCAGATCTCGCCGACCTCCGCCTGCAGGCCGGTCGCCTCGACGACCAGGCCGATCAGGTCGCTGACGCGGCCGTGACGGCGCGACAGGTCGCTCGCGCGCAGGACGTTGCCGATGTACGCGAGCGTCTCGCCGACGTCCTCGCACACGACGGCCGCCTCGGGAGTCTGATCCTCAGGGCTCATCGCGGCTCCTACTCGCCGAGTTCCAGTTCGACCAGCTCGCGCGCGCGCACGAGCGCGGTGTTGACCTGCGAGTCGATCTGCCCCTCCTCGGTGCGCACGATCGCGCCGCCGGGCGCGATCCGCCGCTCGGCCTGGACCTCGCAGTGCTCGATCCCGCCGAGCGTCGTGATGAACGACTCGCTCGCGCTGCGGACCGTCTCGAGGTCGGCCGGATTGACGAGGATCGTCACGCGACGGCGCTCGGAGAGGCGGCGCAGCGCGCCGCGCACGACGTCGACGACCCGCTCCGACTCGACCGCGAGCGCGCCCGCGACGATCTTCTCCGACAGCTGCAGTGCAAGCTCGATCGCGTCGCGCTCGACCATCGCCGCAGTCTCCTCACGGACCCGCTCGACGCCCGCGATCGCCTGCTGCAGCGCATCGAGCGCGGCCTGCAGCGGCGGTTGGGCGGCGGCCTGCGCCGCCGCCTGCCCGTCTGCGTAGCCCTCCGCGCGCGCGGTCTCGCGGATCTGCTGCGCCTCGGCACGCGCCTCGGCGATCGGATCCTCGAGCTCGCGCAGCGTGATCGCTCTCGGCGGCTCCAGCTGGCGGAACGCGTACGGCGAGACGTCGGCTGCGCCGGCTGCGGCCGCGTCAGACAATGGTGTCGCTCCCGCCGCGTCCGATCACGAGCGCGCCGGCGTCCTCGAGCCGTCGCACGATCGCGACGATGCGACCCTGCGCCTCTTCGACGACGCGCTTGCGCTGCGGCGGCTGGAAGTCCATCTCCTCGCGCAGCAACGTCGCGCCGCGCTCGGACATGTTGCCGAGGATCCGCTCCTTGACCTCGTCGTCGACGCCGCGCAGCGCCAGCGCCAGATCTCTCTGGTCGGCCTCGCGCAGCACCAGCTGGATCGAGCGGTCGTCGAGCTTGGCGATGTCCTCGAACACGAACAGCAGCCGGCGGACCTCCTCGCCCAGCTCGGCGTCGCGCTCGGTCAGCGTGTCGAGCACGTTGCGCTCGGTCGGGCGGTCCGTGTAGTTGAGGATCTCCGCGAGCGACTTGACGCCGCCCTGCGAGGAGTACTCCTGCTGCACGACGGAGGCGAGCTTCTGCCGCATCACGCCCTCGATCTCCTTGACGACGTCCGGCGGCGTCTCGCTCATGCGGGCGATCCGCAGCGCGATGTCGGCCTGCTCGTCCTCCGGCAGATGCGCGAGCACCTGCGCGGCGAGCGTCGTGTGGAGGTTGGCGATCACGAGCGCGATCGTCTGCGGCGCCTCGGCGCGCAGGAACGTGACGATGTGCTCCGGCGGCGTGCGGCGCAGGAACTCGAACGGCCGCATCTCGATCACCGTCGAGAGGCGCCCGATGATCTCGGCCGCGCGCTCAGGGCCAAGTGCGCGCTCGAGCACGTCGCGGGCGTAGTCGACGCCGCCGGCGGCGAGCGAGTCGTACGCCTGGACGGTCGCGACCAGCTCGTCGAAGACCGACTCGACCGACTCGTGGTCGACCTGCGTCAGCTTCGCCATCTCCAGCGAGAGCGTCTCTATCTCTTCCTCGCGCAGATGTCTGAAGATCTCCGCGGCTCTCTCGGGGCCGAGCGCGACGAGCAGGACGGCGGCCTTGTGACGGCCTCTGAGCCGCACGGCGGTTCTCTGCGGCAGGCGCCGCGGCGCCGGCATCACGGCCGCGTTGGTCGCCTCTTCGGTCGCGGCCGGGAGTGGAATCGCCATGACGACCTAGTCCTCCTGCATCCACGCGCGGACGTGCTGCGCCACGCGTTCGGGGTTGCGGTCGATCAGCTCTTCGACCTGCAGTCGCGCCGGGTTCTCGGGCGATCTGAGCGGCAGCACTCTCGTCGGCGTGAGCTCCTCGGGGCGCTCCAGCTCGGCCAGCGAGCGCGGCGACTCGATCTCGTTCAGCCACGTCGGCTGCTGGCCCAGCGCCTCGTTCTCGCGCTTGCGCAGCTGACGCGCGACGAGCGCGAGGAAGATCAGGACGGCCATGCCGAGCAACGCATATCTGGCGTAGTCCCAGATCTTGTCGGTCGGGTTCGCGGCCTCCGGTCTCGGCGGCGAGGCGAAGTCGACCTGCCCGAGCGTGAGCGCGTCGCCGCGATCGGTGTCGATCCCGGCCGCCGACAGCACGGCGTCTCTGATCTGCGGCAGCATCGCGGCGGGGATCGAGGAGTCGATCAGCACCGCGACCTGCTGTCTGTTGATCGCGCCGGGCGCGATTCTCGTGCGCGTGACGGTCTTGTTGACCGCGAAGTTCTGGTCCTCGGTCTCACGTCTGTAGTCCGAGTCTCCGGTGCCCTGCTGGGCGTACGCCGGCGGGTTGTTGCCGCCCGTGCCGGCGATGCCGCCGGCTCTGGCGCCTCTGCCGACGAGCGACTCGACCTCGGTTCTTCTCGTCGTCGGGACGCCGTCTCTGCCGTACACGAGTCTGTCCTGCGTCGACTCGTTCGCGTCGAGGTCGGCCTTGACCTGGACCTCGGCCATGCCGGGCCCGAGCGTGCGGTTCAGCATCGAGGTCAGCTCGGCGGCGGTCGCCTGGTCGTAGCGCGCCTCGGCCGCCTGCTTGGCCAACAGGCTGGAGCCGCCCGCGCCGCCGCTGGTGGCGGTCGGCCACATCATCGTGCCGCTGCTGTCGGAGATCGTGACCTTGTCGGCCTTCAGGCCCGGGACGCTGTTGGTGACCAGCTGCGCGATCCCGCGCACCTGGCCCTCGTCGAGCCCGGCGGTGCCGGACGACAGCAGCACGGCGGCGGTCGCGGGACTGGTGTTCTCCGCGAACAGCTGCGCCTCTCTGTCGGGCAGCACGAGCTGGACCTGCGCGTCGGAGACGCCGTCGACCTGCTCGATCGTCTGCGCGATCTCGCCTTCGAGCGCGCGCTGGTAGTTGACCTGCTGCTGGAAGTTGGAGGTGCCGAGCTTCTGGTCGTCGAGGATCTTGTAGCCGTCCTGCGTGCTGGCCGGGACACCGGCGCCGGCGAGCGCGATCCGCGCCTGCGCCGTCTGGTCCTTCTGCACGGCGAGCGCGGTGCCGTTGTTCTGCAGCTCGTATCTGATGCCTCTCTCGTCGAGCGCGGCGGTCACCTCGCCCGTCTGCTTCGGTTCCATGCCGGTCAGCATGGTCGTGTAGCTGGGCGCCGTCGCGATCTTGAAGAGCACGAACAGCACCACCACGATCGCGAGCGCGCCCGCGGCCAGGACGATCTTGCCGCGGGTGGAGAGGTTGGCGAGCAGGGCGCGTGTGGGCATGGATCAGATCTGGGTGCGGAAGATCTCGGAGAGCGCCTCGGCGCCTCTCGTGCGGATCTGGCCGGCGAACTGCATCGCGAGCTGCGCCTTCTCGACCGCCACGACGGCGGAGACAGGGTCGGTCGCGGTGCCGTTCGCGAGCGCGGTGCCAGCGTCGGCCGCGCCGTTCTGCAGCTCGGAGAGCTTGCTGATCTGGTCGCTCAGCATGCTGCCGAAGCTGTCGCCGCCGGCAGGGGCGACGCCGTCGACCGCCGGGGTCTGCAGCTCCGCCTGCGGAAGGTCGGGAACGCCTTGGATCAGCCATTCGCCACCGGCGCCACCGGCGCCGACAGCCATCGAGGGGTCGACCGCCGCGATCATCGCAGCAGCTCGAGCGTCTTGGTGAACATCTGCTTGGCGGACTGCATCGAAGTCACATTCGCCTCGTAGGAGCGGGAGGAGCTGATCAGGTCGACCATCTCCGTGACAGGGTTGACGTTCGGCATCGCGACGTAGCCCTGCGCGTTCGCGTCCGGATGGCTGGGGTCGTAGACGAGCCGCTGCGAGCTGGTGTCCTCGACGATCCCCGCGACCTCGACCCCGTTGGGCGGGTCGGTCGGGCGGACGCCGCCGATCGCGCCCGTGAGGACGGATCCGAACGAGCTGCCGCTGGACGGTTGGAGGACGACCTCCTTGCGCTGGTACGGACCGCCGTCGGCCGTGCGCGTCGTCTGCGCGTTGGCGAGGTTCTCGGCGGTGACGTCCATCCGCAGGCGCTCGGCCGTGAGGCCGCTACCGGCGATGTCGATCGCGTCGAAGATGCCCATCAGCGGACACCCATCGCGGTCTGCATGATCTGGTTGCGCGCGCCCATCACCTGGACGAGCGCCTGGTACTCGAGCGTGTTCTTGGCGAGCGCCGCCGACTCCTGGTCGGCGTCCATGCCGGAGCCGTCCGCGCGCACCGTGCGGGACGGGTCGGTCTTGGCCTGGAAGTCGATCGCGGAGGGATCGCTGCCGGCCGCCTGCGCGCTCTGCAGCGCCGCGTGGAAGTCGAGGTCCTGACGTTGGTAACCCGGCGTGTTGATGTTCGCCAGGTTGTTCGTCAGCAGCTCCTGACGCATCGAGGCACCGCGCAGGGCGGTCTCGAGCGAGATCTGGGTGCTGTCGAAGAGGCTCATCGAGTCGAGGGTCCTTTCAAGCCGTCCATGAGATCGGGACCGGTGAGTGGTTCCCTCTCACGGTCATCACGCGAGAAGATCGGCTGCCCGCGGAGGTTCTTGAGCAATGCGTCCGTGCTCGCTGCTAACCGGCCGCGTCGAGCGCGCCCCGCAGCGGCGAGGAGTCGCCGTAGCCGCGCGCGGTGCGGCGGCCCTGCTCGACCTGCCCGAGCGAGCGGCGCACCTCGGCGGCGCGCGTCGCCAGCTCCGTGGTGGTGCGTTCCTGCAGCGCCATCGCGCGCGCCAGCGCGGGCGCGGCTGACGCCGGCGCCTGCGTCGGCAACGACGCGACGATGCGATCGCGCTCGGTCAGCAGGCCGTCGAGCTCGTCGAGCGTCGGCAGCTCCGGGCGCACGACGAGCGCGAGCTCCTCTTCGGCGAGCGCGACGAGGCGCTCGTACGGCTCGGTCACGCTCACAGCTGCGCCTGCTGCGGCGCGGAGGCGATCTGGTCCCAGGCTTCGCGCAGCCCGCCCAGCAGCTCGCTGACCTGGTCGAGCTTGTCGGCGTCCTGTCTGATGCGGCCTTCGGCCAGCAGCCGCTGGCAGAAGAGATAGATCGACTCGAGCTGCTGGGAGATCTCCCCCTGGCTCATGTCAAGCGTCGCGAGCAGGTGATCGATGATCGCCTCGGCGCGGCGCAGGCGGTCGTGCGAGGTCTGCACGTCGCCGGTGCGCATCGTCACTGCGGCCTGGTAGAGAAAGCGTCTTGCGCCGTCGTACAGCATGACGACGAGACGCTCCGGTGGCGCGGTCAGAACCGCGCTCTCACGATAGGCCTGCGGCGATGCCGCGAGATGAGTGCTCATTGGCCTTCCGGGGAATCGAGGGATACAACCGTCATTCGGGTGATCGGACGCGGCGGCGAGAGATTGAGTCCCGCCGCCGCGTGCGGACCGTGTCAGCGCTAGTTGTTGTTGAGCCCGGCCAGCTGGCCGGTCAGCCACTGGCTCTGCGTCTGGCTCTTGGACATCGCGACCTCGAGCGCCGCGAACTGCGCCTCCAGCGCTCTCTGCTTGACCGACAGCCGCTGGTCCATCTGCGACATCTGCGATCTGAGCGCGGTGATCTCGCTGTCGCCGCCGGTGATGCGGCTGGCAAGGATGCCGTCGGTGCCGGCGGTCGTGTTCACGATCGACTCGAAGCTGCGCGCCCAGCCGCCGACGTTGTCGACGCCGGAGAGCAGGTTGCGGACCGCGTTGGGATCGTCGGTCAGCGCCTTCGTGAATCTGTCGACGTCGAGCGTCAGCTTGCCTGCGAGCGTGTCCTTCGACGTCGTCGCGGTCACCGCGCCGGTCGAGATGCCGAGCGCCGAGAGGCTGTCGAAGCCGGCCGGCGCGCCACTGACCGGCGAGTAGATCGCCTGGCGCATCGTCGACAGGAGGCTGTTCAGCTGCGTGTCGGCGAACAGGGTGCCGGCCTGCAGCTGGGCGGACGTGCGCGGATCCGCGACGCCGTTCTTGATGTCCTCCTGCGTGCGCGGGTCCGGCACCGACTTCTCGTCGAGCTTCGAGCGGATCGCGTCGACCGTCGCGTTGTACGTGTCAACGAACGCCTGCACCTTTCTCTGGATCGCGTCCGTGTCCGCGCCCGGGGCGCCGACCGAGATCGTGATCGGCCCGCTCGTCGTCGTGACGCCTCTGAGCGTCAGCGTGACCCCGGCGACCGCGTCTCTGAGCACGTTCGTCGACGATCTGCTGGCGACGCCGTCGACCGTGTAGAGCGCGTCTCTGCCGTCGCGCGCTCTCGTGACGTCCTCCGTCAACGCAGGATCGGCCGTCACGTTGATGAAGCTGCCGCCCGTCGCGCCGGTCGCGCGCGTCGACAGCACGATTCTGTCGTCGGCCGTCGCGGCGGCGTAGACCGTCGCGTCTCTGTCCGTGTTGATCGCCGTCGCCAGCTCCTGCGCCGACATGCCGGCTCTGACCGCGGTCGCGTGACCGTCGATCGTGATCGAGCCGTCGGCCGCGGGCGCCGTGTAGGCGTAGCTGCGCTGCGCGGCGTTGGCGAGCTGGGTGACCTCGAGCTGATATCCGCCGACGCCCGCGCCGGAGGTGCTCGACGCGGACACCTTCGTCGGGTCGCTCGACTCGATTCTCTGCGTCTGCGAGAAGAGCGTGACGGAGCGCAGGTCAGCGGCCGCGGTCTGCAGCGTTCTGAGCTGCGTCTGGATGCCCTTCAGCAGCGTCTGCTTGGTCTGGAGCAGCGTCTGCTTGGTGTCGAGCAGGTTGCGCGGACCGCGCTCGAGCGCCATCAGCTGCGCGATGATCGAGGTCGTGTCGAGGCCCGAAGCGAGGCCCCCGATGCTCATGGTCGACATCAGTCGAGTTCTCCTCCGGTGACAACGTCGAGCAGTCTGCTCGGCGGGATTGAGCGCAGCAGGTTGCCGTCGAGATCACGGACCTCGATCGTCATGCGGCCGGTGTCGGCGTTCTTGGCGAAGTGCAGTTCACGGCCCTGCGCGCGCAGGGCCTGATAGGCCCGCGACGCGGCTTGCATCGCGTCGATGACCTCCGGCGGGGGACTCGCCGGGATCTTCCCGCTGGGCCAGACGTCGCGCTCCGGCGCTGCCGGGCGGGCGCGGCGCTGCACCGACGCGGGGTCGATTGCGGCGCTGTAGCTGCTCGGTGCGACTGGCGCGACGTTCAAGCTCATGGGAGTCCTCCACGCGTCCACCCGCCGGTGGGCGCCGTTTGGGGTCACCCACCGTCGTCGGCCCTCAGAAGTCGAACTTGAGATCGGCTCGACAGGCATATGAGCGCCGTTCTGGAGCGTCAGGCGGCGGCTGGCTCCAAGCGCTCCAGCAGCCGTGACGCGCGGGCGTCGAGCGGATCGAGCGCATGCGCCTCGCGTGCGAAGTCGAGCGCCTCCTCGACCATCCCCTGCTCGCCCGCGCACTGCGCCAGCCCGACGAGCGCGCGCACGTCGCCGGGGTCGACCGCGCAGACGGCGATCCACTCCTCGGCGGCGGAGGCGAGGAAGCCGCGCCGCAGGTACATGCCGGCGCGCAGCTCGCGCTGCTCGCGCGGGCTGATCGGGCAGCGGTCCAGCAGCGGCACGAGCGTGCCGAAGGCGTCGACCGCCTCGACGCGCAACAGCGCCTCCAGCGTGACGGCCAGCAGCGGCACGGCGGCGAGCGGCAGCACGGAGTGCTCGGCCTCGCCGCGCGCGGCGGCCAGCCACGCAGCGAACAGCGCGCGGTCGCTCGCCGGCAGCAGCGGCCGCGCCACCGCGGCGTCGTCGACGAGCACGCGCTCGTCGCGCGCGAGCACGGCGGCAGCACCGTCGAGGTCGCCGCCGGCAAGCCGCGCGAACAGCTCGCTGCGGCGTGCGGCGACGGCATGCGGATCGTCGCTGCCGAGCTCGGCGGCGACGCCGGCTGCGTCCTCCCAGCGCGACTGCGACAGCAGCGACTCGGCCAGCGCGACGCGCGCGTTGCTGCTGGCGGGCGCCTGCTCCAGCAGGCTGCGGTACTGCCGCTCCGCGGCGACGGTCTCGCCGCGCTCGTAGAGCGCGGTCCCGAGCATGAAGCGGACGGTCGGCGTCAGCTTCGCGACGCGCGCCTCGATCCGCTCGACGACCTCGCCGGGATCGGTGCCGTCCGCCAGCAGCGCGGCAGCGAACGGGTGCACGAGGCCGAAGAAGCCGGGATGGTCGGCGAGGCAGCCGTCGAGCAGCTCGACCGCGCCGCCGGCGTCGCCGCGCGCCATCCGCAGCTGCGCCAGCTCGATCGTCGGCAGGTACGTGCCCATCCCGACGGTCGCCGTGTAGCGACCCGGCGCGTCGCCCAGCTCGAGGCAGCGCTCGAAGTAGGCGATCGCGTCCTCGATGCGGTCGAGCGCCTGCGCGGCGGCGGCCTGCTCATAGACGAGGTCGGTGAAGCCGGGGAAGCGCACGAGCGACGTCTCGGCCAGCTCGATCGCCTTCTCGTGGCGTCCGCACAGCCGCAGCGCGCGCACGTGGCGGCTCGTGAACGCCGGCAGGTAGCCGGCGTCCGGCGTGTCCTGCTCGGCCGCGAGCAGCGCCGCGGCCTGCTCGAACTCGGCGAGGGCGGCCTCGGCGTCGCCGAGCGCGCCGTACTCCGAGCCGAGGTTGAAGTGCATGAAGGCGGACGTGTCGCCGTCCTCCCGCTGGCGCTTGAGCAGCTCGATGTTGCGGCGCGACTTCTCCTTCGCGTCGCGCACGGCGCCGAGGTAGCCGAAGTGCTCGATCCGCACCGGGACCGTGCTGAAGCGCTCCGGCGCGCGCACCGGCAGCGCGTCGAGGATCTGCTCGTGCAGGCGACCGGCGTAGCGGTACTGCGGCCGCGCACGGAACAGTCTCAGCGCGCTGTGGGTCGTCGCGGTGCCGTCGTCGAGGTCACCGGTGTAGTTGATCTCGGAGATGTAGAAGGCTTCGCGCCAGGTCTGGCCGAGCAGGCTGCGCAGCTGCACGACGTCGTCGGGCACGAGCATCTCGTCGGCGTCGAGCACGAACACCCAGTCGCTCGTGGCGGCGTCGAGCGAGGCGTTGCGGGCCTCGGAGAACGAGCCGGTCCACGGCCGCTCGATCACGCGCGCACCGAACGACTCGGCGATCTCGATCGTGCGGTCGCTGGAGCCGGTGTCGACGATCACGATCTCGTCGACGGCGGGGGCGGCGGCCGCCAGGCAGCGTGGCAGCATCTCCTCCTCGTCCTTGACGATCATGCAGAGCGTGACGGTCTTGCCCACGGCCGGCTGCGCGCGTTTGGCGACACGCAGCGCGCGGGGGACCAGCTCGCCGCGCACGACGGCCGGCATCTGGCCGGTCTGCTCGCGCCGGGGGCGCACGTCGGCGAGGTTGGTCGCGACGTTGGGCAGCTCGGGGTCCAGCCGCGCCGCCGCCTCCAGCAGCGCCTGGCCGGCGCGGAACGCGGCCAGCTCCGCCAGCAGCACGCCGGCCTGGTTGAGCAGCACCGGCTCGCGCGGCTCCTGCTCCAGCACGACGAGTGTCTCGTGCGCGGCGGCGATGCGGATCGCGACGGCGTCCTTCGCCGACGCCGTCGCGGCCGCGGCGAAGGCCGCCTTCACCAGCTCGCAGCGTGCGGCGTAGCGGGCGTTGACGTCTTCGAGCTCGGCCGTCTGAGCGAACAGCGCGCGGTAGCCGGCGACGTCGCCGCGTTGCAGCAACGCCGGCGCCGTGGGCGCCGAGGATGAGCCGATGATGCGCAGTGCCATGCGAGCTGCCTCCGAGGGATGACGACGAGGGAACGGACGCCCTCGTGATCGGCAGCGGCGCCCCAGACCTGAACGCGGCGGTGCGCCGGCTGACGCGAAGTCCCAGCAAACCCACGGTTTTTGCGCGTGCCGGTAGATGGCTCGGCGAAACGCGCTTATGACACCTCACACGTTCATCTGGACGGATGTTGGGGGTTTAGTACCCCAATCGGGCTATCCAGCTCGTGAGGTGGTCTTCCGATACCAGCGGCGCACCCCCAAACCGCAGGCAGTCCCTCGAACCCCCAGGAAGGCATCGGAGCATGAAGCTCGATACGAGGCGCCACACACGCATCTCCGCAGAGGATGCATTGACGTTGTGGCGGCAGTACAAGGAGAGCGGCGACCGCGCCGTTCGCGACCGTCTTGTCCTGACGTTCGCACCGATGGTGAAGTACATCGTCTACAAGAAGGTCCGCGAGATCCCCGCGCGTTGCGAGGTCGAGGACTTCATCTCCTGCGGGCTCGAGGCCCTGATCCACTCGATCGAGCGCTACGACCCGGAGAAGGGCGCGACGCTGGAGCAGTTCGCCTGGACGCGGATCCACGGCGCCGTGCTCGACGAGCTGCGCCGCCAGGACTGGGCGCCGCGTTCGCTGCGCCGCTGGGAGCGCGACATCAACCAGGCCAGGGAACACTTCATCGGCGTTCACGGTCGGCGGCCCTCACGCGAGGAGCTGGCCGGTGCGCTCGGGTCGACCGTCAGCGAGCTGCGCGCTCGCGAAGACGAGATCGTCGCCTCGGACGTGACCTCGCTCAACACGCTCGTGCTGAGCGACGACGAGACCGCGATCGAGCGCATAGACACGCTCGTCAGCGAGGATCGCTTCGCCGACCCCGAGCACCACACGGCCCGCGACCAGGCGAAGATGCGCTTCCGCGCCGCCTTCGAGCGGCTGCCGCGCCGCGAGCGCGAGGTCGCCGTGCTGCTCTACGTCAAGAACCTCACGCTGCGCGAGATCGGCGGGATCCTCGGCGTCTCCGAGAGCCGCGTCTGCCAGATCCACGGACAGCTGAAGCGGATGCTGAAGGAAGAGCTGTCTGCGGACAGCGTTCTCTTCAGCGAGGTCGCGTAGGCCCGGCAGGGACCGTCGTACCGCGGCTCGCCACCTCACGGTCGAGCCGCCCCACCCAGTCGAGTGTCTCGGCGACCGCGTGCCACAGCGGTTCGGGGAGGTCGCCGAGCGCCAACTGGGACAGTGCCGCAGCGAGCGCCGCGTCGTCGTGCGAGCGATCCTCAGGCATAGACGTCGAGCGGGTCGTGCCGCGGGACGAGCGTGATCTCGGCCGGACGACCGAGCTGCGTCTGCAGCGTCGCGTGCAACTGCTCGGTGCGCTGCTCCCCCTGCTCCAGCACGTCCGCCGGCAGCGCGATCCGCACGCGCGACGCGATCGCGTCGACCGACACGTGCAGCTCGACCGCACCCAGTTGCGGCAGCTCGTAGCGCAGCGTCAGCGATCCGCCCTCCTCGCCGTCGCGCTCGCCGTCGCTGCCGCCGCCGTCGCGCTCAAGCACCGCCAGCCGGCGCCCCCCGGGCAGGTTCACCTCCGCCGGCGCGGGCGGCGGCAGCTGCTGGAAGGCGCTTGCCGACAGCTCGCGCGGCTGCGCGATCTGCAGCAGCAGCCGCTCGTTGGTCGCCTCCTGCACGATCAGCCGCAGGCGGTCGCCGGGTCTGACGTCGCTCGGCAGCTCCGCCGTCAGGATCGCGCCGGCGAGGTTGATGATCCCGACGTTCTGCTGGCCGCGCTCCAGCACGCGCGCCGCCAGCGAACGGCCGGGCGTCAGCGACAGGTCGGGCGCGGAGGCGCGCAGCAGCACGAGATCGACGGACAGCGACTGCGGCATTCGACGCGCAGCGTAGCCGCTGGGGCGGCGACTAAAGATCCCGCTCCCAGCTCCGACTACACGGGCTACATGGAACGTGGCCTCTACATCGCGGCGTCCGGCATGGTTGCCGAGCAGATGCGCCAGGACGCGATCGCAAACGACCTCGCGAACTCCTCGACGCCCGGTTACAAGGCCGACCGCGTCACGCAGTCGAGCTTCGGCGACCTGCTGCTGAGCAACACCTCGACCGGCCAGGTCGTCGGGCCGCTCGGCACCGGCGTCTACGCCGACGAGATGACGACCGACCTGTCGCCGCAGGCGACGCGCGTGACCGACGAACCGCTCGACCTGGCGATCGCCGGCGAGGGCTACTTCGGCGTGCAGACGCCGCAGGGCGTCAGATACACGCGCAACGGGCAGTTCACCGCCTCGCCCCAGGGCCTGCTCGTCGACCAGCTCGGCAACCCCGTCGTCGGCAGAGGCGGCGGCCAGGTCCAGATCGCCGCCAACGGCCAGGTCGACGCGGCGACGGTCGGCGTCTTCAGACTGACCGGCGCGACGAAGCAAGGCGACAACTACTTCGCCGGCGCGGTCGCCGGCCAGGCCGCAGGCGCGGTCCAGACCGGTGCGCTGGAAGGCTCCGGCATCGACCCCGCCCGCACGATGGTCGACATGATCGCCTCCTTCCGCGCCTACGAGGCCGGCCAGAAGGTCATCCAGACGATCGACGACACGCTGCGCCGCACCGGCACCCAGGTCGCCAACGCGACCGGCGGCGCCTCCTAGCGACACGCTCGACCGCGCGCCGCGCAACCGCGCGGCGCCGCGCCGTCTCAGCTCATCGCCACAGCGCGATCTCGCTGATCTCGACGTGGTCGCCGCCGGGCGGCAGTCTCGTGATCCACAGCAGCACGTGGCGGCTGCGCTCGCCGCCGCTCTCGAGCGTGATCTCCTGGCGGCTGCCGACGCTCGGCACCGTCGCGACTCTTCTCCAGGCCGGGTCGTCGATGCCCGCGGGCACGTCGCCGGGCGTGATGTAGACGTCGGCCGAGAACCCCTTGGTCGGCGTCCGCACGACCATTCTGCGCAGCACGGCGCCCGGCGAGACGTCGACCGTGAGACCGACGCCGGGCTTCGCCAGCACGCCGCCGTCGTATCTCTCGGTGCTCCAGAACGTGGTCGGGTTCTTGTCGACGGCTGCGGTCGTCTCGTCGGCGTGCTCTCTGGAGTCGCCGTTGGGGTCGTAGTCGTCGGCGGCCGTCTGGCTGAGGCCGATCGGCACCAGCTGCTCGACCTGGCCACCTCTGTCGGCGGTGCCGCTCGGCTCGCCGGTCGTGCCGGTGCCGGCCTCCTTGCCGTTCAGCACGACGATCACCACCACCAGCGCCGCGACGACGGCCACCAGCGCCATCAACGCCAGCACCTGCGGTCTGCGCACGCGCAGCGGGACGCGCTTGCGCGCGCGCCGCGGCAGCGTCCGGATCACGGTCGTCGCCTCGCCCGTCGCGCTGCCGGCGCGCGCGGTCTCCAGCGCCAGCACGTCCTCCAGGTCGGCGATCAGCTCCTCGTCGCTGCGGTAGCGCTCCCTCAGCTCCTTCGCCGTCGCGCGGTCGATCACGGCCGCCAGCGAGGCGGACACCTCCGGCCGCAGCGCCTGCACGTCCGGCAGCTCCTCGCGCACGTGCTTCATCGCGACCGCGACCTGGTTCTCGCCTCTGAAGGGGACGCTGCCGGTCAGCATCTCGAACAGCACGATGCCGAGCGAGTAGAGGTCCGACTGGCCCGAGACGGGATGGCCGAGCGCCTGCTCGGGCGAGACGTAGTCGGTCGTGCCGAGCACGCGGCCGTCCTGCGTCAGGCCGTCCTCGTCGAGCGTGCGCGCGATCCCGAAGTCGGTGACCTTCGCGCTGCCCTCCTCGTCGATCAGGACGTTCTGCGGCTTCACGTCGCGGTGGACGATGTGGCGCGCGTGCGCGGCGCCGAGCGCGCGCGCGATCTCGATCGCGTACGCGACCGCCTCGCTGATCGGCAGCCCGCCGAGCCGCCGGATCCGTTCCTTCAACGTCTCGCCCTCGACGTACTCGAAGACGATGTAGGGCCGGCCGGCGTCCTCGCCGGCGTCGATCACGCCGACGATATGGGGATGCGACAGCTGCGCGACCGCGCGCGCCTCGCGGCGGAAGCGCTCGAGCTGATCCGAGTCCGACGCGATCTCGCGATTCATCAGCTTGATCGCGACCTGCCGCTCGAGCGTCTCGTCGAGCGCGCGGTAGACGGTCGACATGCCGCCGGTCCCGATCCGGGCCTCGAGGCGGTAGCGGTCGTTCAACAGAGTGCCGAGCAGCGTGCTCACTGCCCCAACATTACGACGCGCGGGCGCTGAGTCCGGCTCTGAGACGGAGATTGCGTCGGCAAAGGTACGACGGCCGGCTCGCTCCGGCGCGCCTACGCTCTCTCCGGGCGCTTGCGCAGCGGTGGGATCTCGCCCGCGTTGGCGGCGGCCTCGTTCTCCTGCTTGACCGCTGCCCAGATCTCCTCGCGGTAGATCGGCAGCGACTTCGGTGCATCGATGCCGAGACGGACAGTCTGGCCGCTGACCTCCATCACCATGAGCGTTATGTCGTCGCCGAGGACGATCTTCTCGCCCGGCCTGCGGGTGATGATCAGCACGACGTTCCTCCTTGGAAGCGGATGGCCGACCGAGGCCCGTGGGGCGTCAGGCGGCCTGGCCCGATGCGTCGTCCGCCGCCTCCGCGAGCTGCTCGAAGAGCGGGGCTCGCAGCCGGGCCTCGGCCGCCTGGTTGATGACCTGGTGGCCGCGGCCCTCGGAGATGACGATCGGTGCGCGCAGGTTCGCCGTGAAGCCTTCGAGCTGGTCGCTTGCCCGAACGGTGACATAGATGTCGGTCGCGGTGAGTTGCGGCAGGCCGAGCCGCTCGCGCTCCTCCTCCGCCAGCTCGACCTCGAAGCCGCCGAAGAAGCGACGCGGATCGGTCACGGGCAGCGCGAGCGCCGGGTCGTCGACCGAGTGCAGCCAGAGGAAGTCCGCGTCCGCGTCGCGCGCGACGAGCGCGAAGCGGCGGCTCTCGAAGCCGATCATGCCGTGGGGAAACTCGACCACGCTGTCCGGGTCGACCTCGATCTGGCCGAACCGCGTGCTGTCGATCGTGAGTGACAAGGGGTCTCTCCTCCTCGCTTCGCTATCGCAGGAAGTCCATCAGGGAGTTCTGGACCACGGCCGAGCCGGCCTTGAGCGCCATGTTGTAGGCGGCCTGCTGCGTCGTGTAGTCGATCAGCGTCTTGACGGTGTCGGCGTCCTCGACCTGCGAGCGCAGCTCGATCGAGTTCTCCTCCAGCGCCGCCAGGCGGCCCGACGCGACCTCCAGCCGGTTCGTGCGCGCGCCGACGTCGGCGCGGATCTGGTTGAGCGCGTCGAAGTTTCTGTCCAGCCGCACGATGTCGGTGCCGCGCAGTCTGTCGCCGTCGCCGCTGCGCATGTCGTCGGCGATGTCGCGCAGCGTGTTCAGCAGCAGGTCGTCTCTGGCGGCCTGCCCGTTGCCGAGCAGCGGCGAGACGCCGACGTTGATGTCGAGTTCGACGCCCGGCCCGATCTCGCGCTGGATCGTGTCGGCGTTGCCGTTGTAGGTGTCGGCGCCGTTGAGCGTGTACGGCGTTCTGTCGGTCGCGGTGCCGGAGAAGATGAAGCGGCCGGCGTACTGGACGTTCGACTCCTGCTTGACCGTCTCGATCAGCTGGTCGATCTCCGCCGCGGCGGCCTCGCGCGCTCTCGGACCGGCCGAGTCCGAGCCGCTCTGGATCAGCAGCTCGCGCACGCGCTGGACCGCGTCGCCGATCTTCGACAGCGACGCGTCGGCCGCGTTGAGCCAGGCGGTGCCGTCGTCGACGTTGCGCTGGTACTGCTGCAGGCCCGCGACCTCGCCGCCGAGCGCGAGCGCGCGGCTGGTGCCGTACGGGTTGTCCGACGGGCGCGTGATCTCCTTGCCCGACGACATCTTGCGCTGGATCGCCGACAGCGTGTTCATGTCGCCGTTGAGGTCCCGGATCGTGTGCCGGGCCGTCATCTGAGAAGTGATGCGCATCGCCATGGCTACAGCCCCACCCGTCCGGTTCGGTTGATCAGTGTGTCGAGCATGTCGTCGAGCGTCGTCATCGTGCGCGCCGACGCCTGATAGCCGCGCTGGAAGCGGATCATGTTCGTCATCTCCTCGTCGGGCGAGACGCCCTGGACGCTCTGGCGGCGATCCTCGATCGCGTCGACGAGCGCCTGCTGGACCGCCTCCGTGGAGCGGATCGCCTTCACGTCGCTGCCGACCTGCGCGACGAGCGCGCCGTACGTTCTGTCGACGCTGCCGCCGCGCAGCTGCGCGATCGCGTTGGCGACATCGTTTCTGCCTCTGTCGGTCGTGCTGCCGGTGACGAGCGTCGCGGCCGTCGCGATGACGGCGAGTCTGTCGGAGGTCACGCCGGCCGGGTCGAAGAAGTCGACGCCGGTCGAGGCCGAGTGCAGCGCGTTGACGCTCGTGACGAGGTCTCTCGCGATCGCGTCGAGTCTGTCGCGATAGGTCAGCGCGGGACCGGTCGGGTCGCCGAGCTCCTGCAGCGCGCCGAGCTTGCCGCCCGGGTTGGTCAACGTCTGCGGCCAGGTGTAGCCGCCGGCCGCCGTCTTGTCGATCAGCGTGACGCCGCCGAAGTCGACTCTGACCGTGCCCATGCCGGTGTCGGTGACCGACACCTGCGCCAGCTCGGACAGCCTGTCGATCAGGAAGTCGCGCCGGTCGAGCAGGTCGTTGGGCGACTGGCCGACCGCGACCGCCTGCGAGATCACGTCGTTGAGCTGCGCCAGCTCTCTCGCCCACACGTCGACGTCGCCGTCGGGGCCGGTGATCGCGTTGTACTCGTTCGTCGCCTGCGTCGCGACGGTCGTCAGCTGCGAATGGACCGACTGGAAGGCGCCCGCGAGCGTGCTCGCCATTCTCACGACGGCCGTGCGCGCGGCGTCGGACTCCGGCGCGTTGGCGAGATCCGACCATGCGCTCCAGAATCTGCCGAGCAGCGCGTTGATGCCGTCGCTGGTCGGCTCCGCGAAGCCCAGCTCGGCCTGCTCAAGCGACGCCGACTGCGTCGCGGCGTCGCCCAGCTCCATGTTCTTGGCACGGAACTGGATGTCGAGGAAGCTGTCGCGGATGCGGCGGATCTGCGCCACGTCGACGCCCGTGCCCAGCTGCGCGCCGGCACCGGTGGTCGCGGAGTTGGCCGGCAGCACGAGCGCGTCCATCGCCGCCATCACCGCCTCCTGGCGGGAGTAGCCGACGGTGTTCGCGTTGGCCAGGTTGTGGCCGGTGGTGTTCATGGCCTGCTGATGGGCGATCAGCCCGCGCAGCGATGTCTGCAGGCCCATGAATGAGGAGATCGGCATTGGTCTGGGCCTCTAGGCGTGGAGGTCGAGGGCGTGTTGACCCGGCAGCGGTGCCACCGGCATGGAGTTGAGCGTCCCGCCCGGCTCGTAGCCGAGCGAGGAGACGGGTTCGACGATGTTCAGCAGATGGTCCAGGAACGCCAGCTCCTGTCGCATCAGCGACTGGTTGAGCGTGTGCTGGCGCGTCAGCTCGGTCAGCAGTCGCTGCAGCTCGGCGCTGCGCGTCTGCGCCTGCTGCGCCAGGTGCGGCGGCATCAGCAGCGTCATCCGCGTGACGGTCACCTCGCCGGGCGACAGCCCGAGCGCGGCGGCGGCGCGGTTGAGCAGGCGAGTGCGCTCGTCCTCGACGCGCGCGCGGCGCTGGAACTCGGCCTGGAAGGCGCTGACCTCGCGCACGACGGCGTCGACGTCGCGCAGGTTGATCGCGTCGTGCTGCGCCATCACGATCTCGAGCAGGCGCGCGGCGGACGCGATCTGCGCGTCGAGGTGCGCGAGCACGTCGTTGGACAGCAGCGGGTCGGCGTAGTCCGGCTTCATCGCGTAGGCGCTCATGCGGCGGCCTCCGGAGCTCTCGGGGTCTGCGCGGGCGCCATCGCGTCCGTCAGCTGGCGTGCGAGTCCGAGCCCGCCGGCGTCCATCACGCCGTCGGCCATCGCCTGCGGCATCAGGTTCGCGTACGGCGAGTCGCCGCCCATCGCGCTTCTGGCGGAGCTGGCGAGCGACTCGGTCAGCTGCTGGACGAGCATCTGCTCGAAGCCGAGCGCCGCGGTGTAGGCGTCCTTGCGCGCCTGCGGCGCCTGGCGGATGTCCGCCGGCAGCAGCGCGCTGTCGATCGGTGGAAGGCTCATCGTCAGCGCTTCACCTGGTTGGCGACCTCGAGCATCTGATCCTGCATCGCGATCGCTCTGGAGGCCATCTGGTAACCGCGCTGCGCGGTCATCATGTCGACCATCGCGTCGGACATGCTCACGTTGGAGCCCTCGAGGCGGCCCTGCAGCAGCGCGGTGTCGTTGCCGGCGGCGCGCGCCGGCCCGCTCTCGGGCGTGACGGCGAAGCGGTTGTCGCCGAGCGGCTGCAGGCCGTCCTGCGAGGTGACGTTGACGAGCTGGATGTTGCCGATCGCCTGGCCGCCGACGCGCACGGCGCCGTCGCGGGCGATCGAGATTCTGTCGATCGGGGTGTTCTGCGGGACCTGCAGGCCCGGCACCAGCAGCGCGCCGTCGCTGGTCGTGAAGCGGCCGCGGTCGTCCAGCCGCAGGCTGCCGTCCCGCGTCAGCGCGAGTCTGCCGTCCGGCGTGCGAACCTGCAGGAAGCCGCTGCCGGCGATCGCGACGTCGAGCGGCTGGTCGGTGTTCTGCAGCGTTCCCTGCGCCTGCGAGCGACCGATGAACGACGCCGCGGCGCCCGCTCCGGCGTCGACCGTCGCGCCGGCCTGGTTGCCCTGCGAGTTGTAGAGCAGGTCGCGGAACCCGACGCGCACGTGCTTGTAGCCGACCGTGTTGACGTTCGCCAGGTCGTTGGAGACGCCGTCGATCTGCTGCTGCTGCGCTGCCATGCCGGCGGCCGCCGAATAGAGGCCTTGGAGCATCCGTGTCCCTCGAGCGTTGGGGTCCGTTATCGGGTGTGGAGCCCAGCCTCCGCAGGTGCGGTCCAGCTCGACGGCTCCTCGTTCGACCCTGGTGATCGGACGCGGGCGCGATGACTTGAGAGCGGCCGTCCAGTCCGTCTGGCCGGCCCGCCGGGACGGCTCGGACGGCTACTGGCTGCCGTCGGTGCCGTCGCTCGGCGCGCCGCCGCCCGCGCCGGTGTCGCCGCCGGCGGGCGGGCTGTCGCCGCCCGGGGTCGTCGTCGTACCGTCGTCGGGCGGAGTGACCGGCTCGACGTACCTGCCGACGAAGATCCGCACCGGCGCGCCCCTGGCGGCGGTGGCGCCCTGGTCGGGTCGCTGCGACAGCACGATCCCGTCCTGCGCCTGGTCCTCGACGGGCTGCAACGAGACGCGCGGCGTCAGGCCGGCGCCGCTCAGCGTCGCCTCCGCGTCGGCGCGCGCCTGCCCGACGACGTCGGGGATCGAGATCGGCGGCGCTCTCGCGACGACGAGCGCGATCGTGCTGCCGGGGTCGGCGTCGGTGCCGCCCTCCGGGCTCTGCGAGATCACGTCGCCGGGGTCGACCTCGGTCGACTCCTGCTCGGTCACGCTCGTTCTGAAGCCGTCGGCGGCGAGCGTGCTCTCGGCGTCGGTGCGCGTGAAGCCGCGCACGTCGGGGATCGAGACCTGCTGCGGGCCGGTCGAGACGTAGAGCGTGACGCCGCCGCCTCTCTCGACGTTGCGCCCGGCCGCCGGCGAGCTTCTGATCACGTTGCCCTCCGGCACC
Source organism: Conexibacter sp. CPCC 206217 (assembly GCF_030646165.1). Taxonomy (GTDB): domain Bacteria; phylum Actinomycetota; class Thermoleophilia; order Solirubrobacterales; family Solirubrobacteraceae; genus Conexibacter. The sequence goes on from NZ_JAUTDO010000004.1 coordinate 490,493, forward strand.
GTGTCGTCCGCCTGTCTGATCGTGTCGCCGACGTTGAGGCCGGCGTTCTGCAGCTTCGCGGTCGCCTTCGCGAGCGGAAGCCCGTCGACCGCCGGCACGTCGACCGTGCCGGGACCGCCGGAGACCTCCAGTCTCACGAGCGAGTGCTCGTCGACTCTTCTCCCCTGCGCCGGGCTCTGCGCGACGACCTCGTTGACGGGCTTCGCCGAGCGCACGGTCTCGATGTCCCACTCGAGACCGGCCGCGTCCAGCCGTCTCTGCGCGGCCGACATCTGCTGACCGACGACGCCCGGCACGGTCACCTGCTTGGTCTGCGTCAGCAGCACGATCGCGACCGCGACGCCCGCGATCGCCAGCAGGCCCAGCACCCACGCCCACCACGGCGGGCGGCGGCGTCTGGGCTCGTCGAGGTCGTACGCCTGCTCTCCGGTCGGCGGTCCGGCGGCGCCGGCGTCCGTCGCCAGCCCCGCCGCGTAGGCGCCGGCGGCGAACGAGGCGGTCCGCTGCCCGCGCGACTCGCCGCCGAGGATCGTGTCCCTCGCCTCCTCCAGCGCATGGATGAAGGCGTCGGCGTCGGCCGGGCGCCGGGCGGGCTCCTTCTCCAGCGCCCACAGCACGATCGCGTCCAGCTCCGGCGGGACGGCCGGGTCGAACGCGCTCGGAGACGGCGCCGGCTCGGAGACGTGCTTGAGCGCGATCGAGACGGCCGAGTCGGCGTCGAACGGGACGTGCCCGGTCAGCAGCTCGAACAGCACGACGCCGATCGAGTAGAGGTCCGATTGAGGAGACACCGCGTGCCCCTGCGCCTGCTCCGGCGAGAGGTACTGCGCGGTGCCCATGATCGAGCCGGTCTCGGTCATGTCGGAGGCGCCGGCGCGCGCGATCCCGAAGTCGGTGACCTTCGCGCGGTCCTCGTCGTCGATCAGCACGTTCTGCGGCTTCAGGTCGCGGTGGATGATCCCGCGCCTGTGCGCGAAGCGGGCGGCCTTCAGCACCTGCACCGTCAGGTCGATCGCGCGGATCGGATCGATCGGCGAGTCCTGCTGGATCACCTGCTTGAGCGTGCGACCCGGCAGGTACTCCATCGCGATGTAGTAGGTGCCGTCCCATCTGCCGCGGTCGTAGATGCCGACGACGTTGGGGTGCTGCAGGCTCGCGGCGCTGGAGGCCTCGCGGCGGAAGCGCTCGACGAACTCGGTGTCGGAGGCGAAGCGCGGGTACAGCAGCTTCAGCGCGACCTTGCGCCCGAGTGACTGGTCCTGCGCGCAGAAGACCTCCGCCATCCCGCCCGCGCCGATGCGCGAGAGCACCTTGTAGCGCGAGTCGATGATCGTGTCGGGCGCGATCTCGGTCATCTGCTCAGCAGTGTCTCCAGCACGTCGCGGGCGATCGGGGCGGCGATCGTCCCGCCGAAGCCGCCGACGCTGCGCTCGACGGTGACGGCGATCGCGATCTGCGGATCGTCCTGCGGCGCAAACGCGATGAACCACGGCTGCGCGATGTCCTGCGCGACGTCGATCTCGGCGGTGCCGGTCTTGCCGGCGACGTCGATGCCGGGCAGCTGGACCGCCGTGCCGGTGCCCTCCTCGACCACGTCGCCCATCATCTGCGTCAGCTCGGACGCCGTCTGCGACGAGATCGGCTGGCTGTACTGCTTCGGCTCGATCGTCTTGACGGTGCGCCCGTCGGGGTCGACGACCTTGTCGGTCAGGTGCGGCTCCATCAGCGCGCCGCCGTTGGCGACCGCCGCGGCGACCATCGCCATCTGCAGCGGCGTCACGAGCAGCTTGTCCTGCCCGATCGCCATCCGCCCGACGTCGACGCGCGGGCTCACGACCGGCAGCAGCCTGCCGTCGTAGCGCTCGCCGCTGGCGACCTTCTGCTCGTCGGGGTAGTCCAGCGGCGGCAGGCTGTAGAAACCGAATCTGCGCATGTACTCGCCCATCGTCCGCTTGCCCAGCTCCTCGCCCATCTGCGCGAACGCCGTGTTGACCGAGTACGTCAGCGACTCCGTCAGTGTCGGGTCCGAGAAGTCCTGGTCGCCGTCGTTTCTGAGCGACCGGCCGGAGACGACCCGGCCCGATCTGCCGTCGAAGGTCGAGTCGGGCGTGAACTTGCCCGAGTCCATCGCCGCGGCGGCGGTCACGACCTTGAAGGTCGAGCCGGGCGGGTAGAGGCCCTGCGTGACGCGGTCGACCAGCGGGGCGTTCGCGTCGTCGAGGTTCAGCTGTCTCAGCGCCGCCGGGTCTCTGACGACGTTGGGGTCGTAGCCGGGCGAGCTGACGAGCGTCTTGACGGCGCCGGTGCGCGGATCCAACGCGACGACGGCGCCCTTCTGGCCGGCGAGCGCGTCGGTCGCGACCTGCTGCGCCTGCGGGTCGAGCGTCGTCACGACCGTGTTGCCGGCGCGGCGCTTGCCCTGCAACTGGTCGACGATCGAGTTCAGCTCGCTGCTGGTGCCCGACAGCTCGTCGTTGCGCGAGCGCTCCAGCCCCGACAGCTGGCCCTGCAGCAGGTTCGCGTAGCCGACCGGATGGCCGAACAGGGTGTCGGTCGGGTAGTCGCGCTCGTAGATCGATCTGCCGTTTCTGCCGCGCACTCTGACGCTGCGCGCCAGCACCTTGCCGTCGGCGGCCTTGATCGCACCGCGCTTGACCTGCAGCGCCGCGAACAGCGGTCGCTTGTCGAGCGTGTTCGCGCGCAGCTCGTCGGCGTCGAAGACCGACCAGCGCGACGTCCACCCGACCAGCAATGCGAACAGCACCACGATCGCGAGGAAGAGACGGACGATCGGCGCGCTCATGCCGGTCGCCGCGCCTTGTCGGAGACGAGCAGCAGCAGCGCCAGCAGGACGAAGTTGGCGAGGATCGAGGAGCCGCCGTAGGAGATGAACGGCAGCGTCACGCCCGTCAGCGGGATCACGTTCGTGACGCCGCCGACGATCACGAACACCTGCAAGGCGAAGACCGACGAGAGGCCGACGGCCAGCAGCGTCGAGAACGAGTCTCTCGCCAGCATCGCCGTCTTGAAGCCGCGCTGCACGAACAGCAGGTAGGTGACGAGCACGCCGACCGCGCCGAGCAGCCCGACCTCGTTGACGATCAGCGCGTAGATCAGGTCGGTCTGCGCCGCCGGCAGGATCGAGGCGCCGAACGGTGTCTCCAGCATCGCCCCGCCGAAGCCGCGCCCGAGCAGCCCGCCGTCGGCCTGCGCGAACAGCGAGTTGGCGATCTGGTAGCCCTCGTTCGGGTAGCGCGCGGCGTCGAACGGATCGGTCCAGACGTGGACGCGGTCGACGACGTGCGGCACGTGCGTGCCGAGGTACCAGGCGCCGAGGCCGAACAGCAGCAGCCCGATCAGCACGAACGAGAAGCGGTTGGTGGCGACGTAGACGAGCGCCAGGAAGGCGCCGAAGAACATCAGCGACGAGCCGAGGTCGCGGATCACGATCAGCAGCAGCATCGCCATGCCCCAGATCACCAGCAGCGGGCCGAAGTGCTTCAGCGGCGGCAGCGTCACGCCGAGCACGCGCCGCGCGCCGACGACCAGCACCTGGCGCGTGTCGCGCAGGTAGCTGGCAAGGAAGATCACGATCCCGAGCTTCGCGAACTCGGTCGGCTGGAAGACGAAGACGCCGGGGATGCGCACGCCGAGGTAGGCGCCGTTGACCTGCGCGCCGATCCCCGGCAGGCGCGGCAGGACCAGCAGCGCGAGGCTCGCGAACGCGATCACGTAGCGGTACTGCTCGAGCTTGCGGTAGTCGCGCAGGAAGACGACCGTCGCCGCGAACAGGATCAGCCCGACGACGAACCACTGCGCCTGCTGGCGCGCGAGCGTGTCGTCGATGCGGTAGATCATCACCAGCCCGAAGCAGGCCAGCACGGCGACGAGCGGGAACAGGTACGGATCGGCGTACGGCAGCGCGATCCGCAGGAAGATGTGCGCGACGAGGCAGAGGCCGAGAAAGATCGCCCCGTACGTCAGCGACAGGTCCGACAGCTCGTTCTGCGACAGCGCGCCGCGCTCGATGAAGACGGCGGCGAACCCCGCGGTCACGAGCAGCGACGCGGGAATCAGCCCGAGCAGCTCGCGATTACGCGCGCTCATCGCCGGCTCCCATGCACCGGAAGGGCGAGCCCCAGGGCGAGTCCTTCCAATGGAAAGCAAGCCCTCTGGGCGCAGCTTTCCACGCGCTCATGGAGACAGTCTTCCCTGCTCCAACTGGGCGACGAGATCGCGCGCGTCGCTCTGCGAGCGCAGCGTGTGGTCGAGCAGCTCCTTGCGCCGCTCCGGCGGCACCGCGGCCGCCGGCACGCCCGAGATCGAGTACTGCGAGTACAGCTTCAGCCCCGCCGGCAGGTCGAACGGCAGGCCCTTGTAGACCGTCACCATGCCGCGGTCGTTGGTCCCGACGAAGAAGACCGCGCGCGTCGCGAACATCCCGGCGACGCCGAGGATGATCAGCACGACGAGGACCGAGACGGTCGCGGCGAAGATCTTCACGCGCCGCGGCAGCGGCGCGTTCTCGCGCTCGGCGCGGCGCTTGCGCGCGGCGACGACCGAGTCCAGCTCGACCGGCTGTCCGGGCGCGCCGGCGCGCGGATGCGAGATCGGCTGCTGCGCCGTGCGCGGCTCGGCGGCCGCGACCGCTCCGCGCACGTCGGCCGCGCTCAGCTCGCCGCCGGCCTGCGTCGGCTGCTCCAGCGGGGCGGTCGCGGGTGCGCCGCCGCCCGCGGGAGCGGTCGCCGCGCCGGTGACCTCCTCGAGGCGGAACAGCACGACGGTGATGTTGTCGCGGCCGCCCGCGGCGTTGGCCGCGTCGACCAGCTCACGGCCGGCCGCCTCCAGGCCCTCGGCGCCTCTGAGGATCCCGGCGATCAGCTGCTCGGAGATCATCGACGTGAGCCCGTCGCTGCACAGCAGCAGGATGTCGTCCGCCTGCGCGCGGTAGGTGCGCGTGTCGACCTCGACGTCGGGCTCGGGCCCGAGCGCGCGCGTGATGATCGAGCGCTGCGGATGCTCCGCGGCCTCCTCCTCGGTCAGCTTGCCGCGCCGCACCAGCTCGTCGACGAGCGAGTGGTCGCGCGTCAGGCGCGTCAGCTCGCCCTCGCGCCAGAGGTAGGCGCGGCTGTCGCCGACGTGCGCGACCGACAGCTCCTCGCCGTCGAGGTAGGCGGCGGTCAGCGTCGTGCCCATCCCGGCGCGGTCGCGGTCCTCCTGCGACAGCTTGTGGATCCGCGCGTTCGCCTCCAGCACGCGCGTGGCGAGCCGCTCCTCGGTCGTGCCGCCCTCCGGCAGCCCGGGCGCGAACGTGTCCGCGGCCAGCTTCGAGGCGACCTCGCCGGCCTGCGCGCCGCCCATCCCGTCGGCGACGACGAACAGCGGCGAGCGCGCGAAGAAGTTGTCCTCGTTCGCGCGACGCGCGAGGCCGGTGTCGGACTTCTCGAAGTGCTCGGCGACGCGCAGCATCAGATCGGGCGGCCCATCTCAGTCTTGAAGGTAGGAGAACTCACTGTCACCGATCCGGATGCGGTCGCCGTGATGCAGCGGTTGGATCCCGCGCAACGGCTCCTCGTTGAGGAACGTTCCGTTCGTCGAGCCCAGATCCTCCAGCACGAGCACGCTGCCCTGCCGTTCGATCCGCGCGTGCTGGCTTGACGCGAACGGATCCTCGAGCCTGATCTCGACGTTGCCGCGGCCGAGCGTCGCACCGCCCGTCAGATCGTAGGCGATTCCGGTCGTGTGCCCCGGCGCGTGCTCCACGACCAGCCGCGGCTCGCCGTCGCCGACATGGTCGCCGAGCATGTCGTCGGAGGCGCTGTGCATCGCCGTCGCGTCGGCCGGCGGCGCCCCCGCGTGGTCGTCGACGGCGACCGCGTCGGCCGCCGGCTGGGCGCGCCGCAGGTCCTTCAGCGAGCTGCGCACGACCCACAGCAGGAACAGGTACAGCACGACGAGGAAGCCGAGCTTGAGGGCAACGGAGATCGGTTCGAGCGTCATCGCGTCACTCCAGCTCGAACGTCAGCTGCGTCTGGCCGATCTCGATCCGGTCGCCGCCGCGCAGCAGCTGTGCCTGCTCGATCCGCGCGCCGTTGACCGTCACGCCGTTGGTCGAGCCGAGGTCGGCGATCATCCAGCCGTCGCCGCGCGGGCGCACCTCGGCGTGTCTGCGCGAGACGTTGCCGTCGGCCAGCACGATGTCGCAGTCGCGGCTGCGTCCGAGCGTCGCGCCGGCGGCGCCGACGACCATCCGCTTCCCGTCGGTCACCAGCAGGGCGGTCCGCGCCCGCTCGCGCGCACGCTCCTCCAGCGGCTCCTGCAGCCGCTCGGCGGCGCTGTAGATCATCGTGTGGCCCGATTCGCCCTGCGACGGCTCCGCGGCCGGCTCGTGCGCCGGCTGCACCAGCCGCGCCTGGATCCCGAACTCGCCCAGCCGCAGCCGCTCGTCGGTGTTGAACTCGATCACGGGCCGCGACATCAGCGCGAATCTCTCGCGCCGCGCGTGCTCCAGCAGGTACGCCGCGAACTCGTCGACGAGCTGGCCCTCCAGGTCGCGGAATCTGTCGCGGTCGGCCGGCGACAGATAGACCGCGTACTCGTTCGGCACGTACACCCGCGAGACCGACAGCGACTGGTGCTCCTCCATCTCCCTCGCCAGCTTGCGCGCGATCTCGACCGGGCGCACCTCGGAGCGGAAGGCACGACTGAACGTGCCCTCGACGAGGGATGCGATCTTGCTTTCGAGGCTGCGGAAGACGCTCATACGGTGCGCCAGGGCGCGTTTCCATGCTACGGGAGAGGCCGGGGGGCGGCTGCCGGCCCATCCACCGGCCGTTCGAAGTCGTCCGCGCAGCGGCGGCGCGCTTGCACCTGGCGCACCGCCCGCGCCGCGACCGCCACCAGCACCGCGACGGCGGCGCCGAGCGCCGCACCGCGCGGATCCGGGCTCGGGACGGTGCCCTTCATGCTCGCTCCGATCGCGCCCGCGCCGGCTGCCAGCGCGGCCGCCCAGACGATCCCCGCGACGAGGTCGACGGCGGCGTGGCGCCCCCGCACCAGCCACGGCAGCACCGCCGCGCCGGCCGCCCACAGCAGCGCCGTCGCGAGCGCGCCGGACTGGAGCAGCGGCCGCAGCCCGTGCTCGAAGGCGCCGCTGAGCGAGTCGTCCCAGCGCGGCAGCGGCTGCGTCCCTCTCGCGCGGCCGTAGAAGAGCGTCGTGCGCGCGAGCGGCTCCGCCAGCGCCAGCAGCCAGAAGCCGAGCGCCCCGAGCGCGGCGCGGCGCCACACGGTGCGCGCCTGCCCCGCGATCGCCGGATACGCGCCGGACAGCATCGCCGCGCCCAGCAGGGGCGCCGCGAACGGGACCGACCAGCCGCGGCCCTTGCCGCCGAACGGCAGCAGCAGCGGGATCGCGACGACGCCGCAGGCGCCGATCAGCGCGATCCCCGGCACGCCGCCGGGCCCGGCCAGCCACGTCAGCAGCAGGAACGCGCTCGCGAGCCAGCCGATCCGCGGCAGCAGCCCGATCGCGAGCGCCGCGACCAGCCCCGCCAGCAGCGGATTCGGGACCGCGACCCCGCGCGCGAGCGGCGCCAGCCCGACCGCCAGCGCGACGACGACCCCGCCCGCGACCCCCGGCAGCACATGGCCGCGCACGAACGGCGACGGCCGCCGGACCGGATCGGCCTGCGGCGCGAGCGGATCGAACGGCGCGGCGCCGTGCCTGTGCCAGCGGCCCGAGACGACGGGGTCCGCACGCCTGTCGTGCACGGTCCAGACGCCGGGCGCGGCGCCCAGCTCGGCCGCGACCTCCGCCAGCTCCTGCTCGCGCGAGCGGCGGCGCCAGCCGCGGCGGCCGCGCTCGGCGACCTGCGTGACGGCGGTCGCGAAGCGCTCGACGTGCGGCGCCTCGACGGTGCCGGGCTCGTCGCCCAGCTGCGGCAGCGCCGCCGTCAGCGCACGGTGCAGGTGCGCGACGGTCCCGCGCTCCCTCGGCCGCGGCAGCAGCGCACGGTCGATCGCCTCGCACAGCTCGGGCGGCAGGTCGTTGCGCTGGCGCGCCAGCGACGGCAGCGTCGCGCCGAGCCGGCGCGCGGTCGCCACGGCCGTGCCGGCGCGCACCGGGTTGACGCCGGAGAGCGCCTCGTACAGCACGAGCGCGGCCGCGTAGAGGTCGGCCGGCGCGCCGGCCTCTCTCCCCTCGGCCTGCTCCGGCGCCATGTAGGCGAGCGTGCCGACGACGTCGCCGGTGCGCGTCAGCGCCTCGCCGCCCTCGCCCTCGACGATCCGCGCGACGCCGAAATCGGTCAGCTTGCAATAGAACCCGCTCCCCACCCCACCGCCCGCATACGTCGCGTCCGGGATCAGCACGTTGGACGGCTTCACGTCGCGGTGCACGACGCCTTGCGCGTGCGCATGCGCCAGCGCTTGACACAGCGAGATGCCGATCAGCGCGACGTCGCGGTCCGACAGCGCGCCCGCGCGCAGCAGGTCGGCGAGCGTCCCGCCGCGCACCAGCTCGGTCACGAGGTAGGTGACGCCGTCCTCGGAGCCGGCCTCGTAGAGCGTCACGATCGCCGGATGCGCGAGCCGCGCAGCGGCGCGCGCCTCCTGCTCGGCGCGGCCAGAGGCGTGGTCGAGCGCGATCGCCTTGACGGCGACGTCGCGCGCAAGGCGCTCGTCGTGCGCCAGCCAGACGACGCCGAATGCGCCCGCGCCGAGCTGATGCAGCAACCTGTAGCGGTCGAGCACGAGTTGCTGGGCGCCGTGTCCGGGCAGGCGCGCGGTGGGTGCGTCGGTCCCGCTCACTCTCCGGTCTTCCACGTCTTGCAGGCACTCCCTCCCGCATGTCGAACCCCGTGCGGGGGCAGGACTGCCCAGAGTCCGGCCGAATGGCTGGTCATACTGATCGTTCCGGGTTTGTTAAGGAGCATGATTTTTGTCGTTCTTCGACGAGGCTGACGAGCCGCGTACAACGCCACGGACCCGCCGTGCTCCGTCCGGAGGCGGCGGCAGCCGACCACCGGCCGACGACCAGACGCTGCTGGTCCGTCGACTCGTTGCCTTCGGCGCGGTCATCGTCGTGCTCGTTCTGCTGGTCGTCCTCGTCCGGGGATGCGTCGGCAACCGCAAGGAACAGGCCCTCAAGGATTACAACCGCGACGTCAGCACGTTGATGCAAGCGTCCAGAAGCAGAGTCAGCGGGCCGTTGTTCGCGGCTCTGGAAGGCGCCGCCTCCCAGAGAGGTGAGCAGGTCACGGAGGCGATCGCGCAGCTGCGCGTCGTCGCGGAGAGAGAGTACGACCAGGCGAAGGCGCTCGACGCGCCAGATCAGGTCGCCGACGCGCAGCACAACCTCGAGCTGCTGCTGTCGCTGCGCGAGGACGGCGTGAGAGTGATCGCCGACAGAATCCAGCAGGCGATCGGCACCTCGGCCGCCGCCGGCACCGCGCTCGACTCCGTCGCCGCGCAGATGCAGGCCTTCAACGCCTCCGACGTCGTCTACTCGCAGCGCGTCGCGCCGTTCATCAAACGCGCGCTGGAGGACGCCGGGATCCCTGCGACCTACAGTGGCGAGACCGGCGAGCAGGTGCTGGCGTACTCGGACTTCCTGCCCAACATCGGCTGGATGGATCCTGCCAACGTCGCCAGAGCGCTCGGCGCGACCAGCACCAGCGCGGCCGACAGAAGCACGCCGGCGCCCGGCCTGCACGGCCACCAGCTCGACTCCGTCAGCGTCGGCGGCACGACGCTCGACCCGAGCTCGCCGGCGACGCTGCCGGCCGACCCGCCGCCGACGTTCGACGTCGCCTTCACCAACGGCGGCGAGCACGACGAGCAGAACGTCAGAGTCGTCGTCGAGATCTCCGGCGGCGGTGCGAGCACGCCGATCACGGCCTCGACCGTCGTCCCCTCGACGGCCGCCGGCGAGTCGGCGACCGCGAGCGTCGCGTTCAACAGACCGCCGCCGACCGGCGGCACCGCCGAGATCAGAGTCACGATCGAACCCGTCCCGGGCGAGGAAGGGCTCGACAACAACACGCAGACGTACTCCGCGCTGTTCGAGTGAGGCACCGCGGATGGACGAGCTGACCAGCACGGCGGGGATCGTGGCGCTCGCCGGCTGCGCGCTCGCGCTGGTCGCGCTCGTCGTCGCGATCGTGCTGGCCGTGACGCTGCGGCGCGTGCGGCGCGACCAGCGCGTGCTGCTGGGCGAGGAGGGCACGACGACCGACCTCGTCGAGCACGCGGCCGCACTGGAGCTGGAATACCGCGCGCTGCACGCGTTCGTCGAGGACGCGGCGGCGCGCCTGCACAGCCGCATGGACGTCGCCGAGCAGCGGCTCGACGGCGCGATCTCCTACAGCGCGCTCGTGCGCTACGACGCCTACGGCGAGATGACCGGCCACCAGTCGACCTCGATCGCGTTGCTGGACGCGCGCAGAGACGGCGTCGTGCTGTCGTCGATCATGCACCGCGACGCCGCGCGGCTGTACGCGAAGCAGGTTCGCCGCGGCGTCGGCGAGCTGCAGCTGTCGCCCGAGGAGGCGGAGGCGGTGCGGCTCGCGCTGGAGTCTCCGGGCGAGCACGACTGAGCGCGCGGGCGCACGCCCCGGCCCCGCGCGCCCGCGACCACCGCCGACCGTCTACGCTCGGCCCATGCGCGTCGGATATCTCGGTCCCGAGGGGACCAACACGCACGAGGCGCTGCTCGGCGCGATCGCCGGCGAGCAGCACGAGCAGATTGCGCTGCCGACGATCCACGACAGCGTCGTAGCGGTCCAGGACGGCGAGGTCGACCGCGCGCTGGTGCCGATCGAGAACGCGATCGAGGGCTCCGTCAACGCGACGCTCGACGCGCTCGCGATCGACGCCGACCAGGTCACGATCATCGGCGAGGTGCTGCACCCGATCCACACGAACCTGATCGCGCGCGGCCCGCTGGAGCTGAGCGCGATCGACGTCGTCGTCTCGCACCCGCAGGCCAACGGCCAGTGCGCGCAGTTCCTGCGCACGCGGCTGCCGCAGGCGCGCGTGGTTGCGGTCAGCTCGACCGCCGACGCCGTCCGCGCGGTCGCCGAGGGCGAGCTGGGCCCGCACGCCGCAGCGCTCGGCAGCCGGATCGCCGCGCAGCAGTACGGCTGCGAGATCCTCTGCGCCGGCGTCGACGACGTCAGCGGCAACGAGACGCGCTTCGTGTGGCTGGCGCCGCTCGGCACCCCGGTCGGCGAGCACGGCCCGTGGAAGACGGCGATCGTCTTCTGGGGCGTCGGTGCGGAGGCGCCGGGCTGGCTCGTGCGCTGTCTCTCCGAGCTGGCCTTCCGCGGCGTCAACCTGACGCGGATCGAGTCGCGGCCGCGCAAGCAGGGACTCGGCCGCTACATGTTCTTCCTCGACCTCGAGGGCCGCGACGACGAGCAGCCGGTCGCGGAGGCGCTGGCCGCCCTGCGCGGCCACGTCGAGCACCTGCGCGTGCTCGGCTCGTTCCCCGTCGCCGCCTGAGCGCAACCCCTGTTCACAAGTCGTCGAGGCGCGGTCGCTACACTGCGTGCTGCGGTTATGGCCACCTTGGTACCACCAGCGCAATCGGAGTCCGCGTCGCCTCTGGAGCACCAGCGACGCGGGCGTGATGGTGGCCGGGTGCTCGTATTGAACGCGACCTTCGAACCGATCAACGTCTGCACGGTTCGTCGCGCGGTCGTGTTGCTGCTGAAGGAGAAGGCGGAGATCCTCGAGCACGGGGACTACCACCTGCACTCCGGCAGCTCGACGGTGAGGAGGCCGATGGTGATCCGCCTCGTCTCCTACGTGCGCGTCCCGCGCGACACGCACCGTCGCAAGATCACGCGTAGGGCAGTCTTCGCCCGCGACGACTGGACCTGCCAGTACTGCGGCTCGCGCGGCAACCTGACGGTCGACCACGTGATCCCCCGCTCCAAGGGCGGCGGCTCGACATGGGACAACATCGTCGCCTCGTGCGCCCCGTGCAACCGCCGCAAGGGCGACTCGATGCCCAACCAGGCCGGCATGATCCCGAAGATGAAGCCCAAGACCCCGGGCCCGAACGTCTTCATCCAGGTCGCGAGCCCGACGATCCCGCGGGCCTGGCAGCGGTACCTGGCGATCTAGTGGCGTGACGCCACTGGTCCGGAACGGCTGGCGCCGTTCCAACTGCCCCGCGAGCCACGTCGCATCCGGCCGTGGAAACACGAAGGGCGCTGTCGACAAACAGCGCCCTTCGCTTGATGCTTTGGCTGAACAAGGCTTCAACCGGCTTGGATGTGTCAGGGCCAGTGGGACCAGCTCTGGCACCGGAAGAAGCGGTGTCACGGTGTTGACTCCGCTAAGCGGGGTCAGCCATCCGACCTAGCGGCCGGACACCTCCAGGGTCCCGCAAAAACTGTCAGACAACTTCGGACCACCTCCTTTCTCTGGTCTCACCAGAGTAGCGGAACGGCCCGACGGTCTGAAGGGTTTTGCTCAGACCTCGTCGTCTCCCGCGTCCGTGTCCGCACCCGCGTCGTCGCCGGCAGCGCCGTTGACATCCGCAGCGGAATCCGGTCCGTCCGGCACGACCGTGCCGTCGCCGTCGACCGCGACTATCCCGTCGCCATCCACCGGCGCGCCGCCGTCGATGCCGAGGTCCAGCTCCTCCGCGGCCTCCGCCGGGTCGGACTCGACGATCAGGGCGATCGCGCGGACGCTGTCGTCGTCGCGCACGTTCATGACGCGCACGCCGGTCGCCGCGCGGCCCTGCTGCGAGATCCCGCGGGCGCCGGTGCGCTGGACCATCCCGTCCTGCGAGATGAACACCAGCTCTTGGTGCTCACGCACGACGAGCGCACCGGCGAGGCCGCCCTTCGTCTCGGTCAGCTTGATCGTTCTGACGCCCTTGGCGCCGCGCGAGGTCTTGCGGTACTGGTCGATTCTCGTGCGCTTGCCGTAGCCGTTCTCGGTCACGACGAGCAGGTCCTGGTCGTCGCGCGCGACGTCCATCGCGATCACTTCGCCGTCGCCGACGTCCATGCCGCGCACGCCGCTGGTGTCGCGGCCCATCGCGCGGGCGTCGTCCTCGCTGAAGCGGACCGTGAGACCGGCACGCGAGACGATGATCACCTCGTCGCCGATGTCGACGCGCCGCACCGCGACCAGCTCGTCGTCCTCGCGGATCTTGATCGCGATGATGCCGTCGGCCTTGATCGGCGTGTTGTACGCCTGCAACTCGGTCTTCTTGACCGCGCCGTTGCGGGTCGCGAACAGCAGGTACGGCGCCTCGCCGAAGTCACGCGTGGACAGCACGGACTGGACCCGCTCGCCCTCGCGCAGCGGCAGCAGGTTGACGAGCGCGCGGCCCTTCGCCGTGCGCTGTGCCTCCGGCAGCTCGTAGACCTTCAGTCGGTAGACCTTGCCGCGGTTGGTGAAGAACAGCAGGAAGTCGTGCGTCGACGTGACGAACAGGTGCTCGATGTAGTCGCCGTCCTTCATGTCCATCCCGGTCACGCCGACCCCGCCGCGGCGCTGCTGGCGATAGGTCGCCAGCGGCAGCGACTTGATGTAGCCGGTCTGCGTGATCGTGATGACCATCTGCTGGTCGGCGATCAGGTCCTCGATGTCGATCTCGCCCTCGGCGTAGGAGATCTGCGTGCGGCGCTCGTCGCCGTACGCGTCCGCGATCTCCTGCATCTCCTCCTTGATGATCGCCATCACGCGCGCCTCGTCGCCGAGGATGTCGCGCAGCTCGCGGATCCGCTCCATCAGGTCCGCGTGCTCGAGTCTGAGCTTGTCGACCTCGAGCGCCGTGAGGCGGCCGAGCGTCATCTGCAGGATCGCCTCGGCCTGGCGCTCGCTCAGCTCGAATCTGTTGACGAGGTTGATGCGCGCCTGCTCGCGGTCGGATGACGCGCGGATGATCGCGATGACCTCGTCGATGTTCGCCTGCGCGATCAGCAGGCCCTCCAAGATGTGCGCGCGCGCCTCGGCCTGCCGCAGCTCGTGCTTCGTGCGGCGGACGATCACCTCGCGCTGGTGGTCGACGTAGCGGCCGATGACCTCGCGCAGCGACAGCGTCTTTGGCACGTTGTCGACGAGCGCCACCATGTTGACGCCGAACGTCGTCTGCATCGAGGTGTGCTTGAACAGCTTGTTCAGCACGACCTTCGGCAGCGCGTCGCGCTTCAGCTCGATCACGAGCCGCATGCCGTGACGGTCTGTCTCGTCGCGCAGGTCGGAGATCTCGGGGATCTTCTTCTCGTGCACGAGGTCGGCGATCTTCTGGATCAGCCCGCCCTCGCCGCCCTTCTTCACCTGGTAGGGCAGCTCGGTGACGATGATCGCCTCCTTGCCCTGCGACAGCGGCTCGATGTGTGCGCGCGCCTGCACGCGGACCTTGCCGCGCCCGGTCGCGTACGCGTCGCGGATGCCGCCGACGCCGAGGATCACGCCCCCGGTCGGGAAGTCCGGCCCTCTGAGATGCTGCATCAGCCCGTCGACGTCGATCGCCGGGTTGTCGATGTAGGCGATCGTCGCGGCGATCGTCTCTCTCAGGTTGTGCGGCGGGATGTTCGTCGCCATGCCAACGGCGATGCCGGCGGAGCCGTTGACGAGCAGGTTCGGGTAGCGCGCCGGGAGGACCAGCGGCTCCTGGTTCTTGCCGTCGTAGTTGGGCCCGAAGTCGACGGTGTCCGCGTCGATGTCGCGGAGCATCTCCGTCGCGATTCTCGACAGCCGCGCCTCGGTGTACCGCATCGCGGCGGCCGGGTCGTCGTCGACTGAGCCGAAGTTGCCCTGGCCGTCGACGAGCGTGTGGCGCATCGAGAAGTCCTGCGCCATCCGCACGAGCGTGTCGTAGATCGACGAGTCGCCGTGCGGGTGGTACTTGCCCATCGTGTCGCCGACGATGCGCGACGACTTCGAGCGCGGGCGGTTGGGCTGCAGGCCCGCCTCGTTCATCGCGAACAGGACGCGGCGGTGGACGGGCTTGAGGCCGTCGCGGACGTCGGGCAGTGCGCGCCCGACGATGACCGACATCGCGTAGTCGAGATACGCCGAGCGCATCTCCTCCTCGAGCGCGCGCGGCTCGATGTTGCCGCCGCTGAGTTGATCCGTTGCGCTCATCTAGGTCACACGTCCAGGTTGGTCACGAGGTTGGCGTTCTCCTCGATGAAGTTGCGACGCGGCTCGACCTGATCTCCCATCAGCATCGAGAAGATCCGCTCCGCGGCGGCAGCGTCCTCCATCGTGACTTGGGCGAGGGTGCGGGTCGCAGGGTCCATCGTCGTCTCGCGCAGCTGCTCGGCGTTCATCTCGCCGAGGCCCTTGAAGCGGTTGATCTCGACGTTGCGGCCGGCGAGGTCCATCACCTTCGTGCGCAGCTCCTCGAACGAGATCGCCGAGTCGCTGTGGTCGCCGAGTCTGACGTGGAAGGCGGGCGAGCCGACCGCGTTGACGAGCTGCTCGTGCACGCGCACCAGCTGGCGGTACTCGTTCGCCTGCAGCATCGAGCGGCGCACGTGGCGGGTGCGGGCGTGGCCGGTTCTGTTCTCGACGGAGCGGACGATCAGCTCGTCGGCGTCCTCCGACACCAGCTCGACCTCGAACGTCGCGTTCTCGAGCGCCTTTCTCTGCAGGAAGGCCGCGAGCTCCGACTCGTCGGTGATGTGCTGCTCGAGGATGCCCGACTCCTGCAGGAAGTCGACGGTGTCGTGGCGCGACAGCGCGCGCAGCGCCGAAGCCCAGCCGTTGTACTGCTTCAGCAGGCGCGTGAAGCGCTTCCAGCGCGCCTCGGTCAGCCTCTGCTCTTCGCCGTTGCGGTCCGTTATGACGAACTTCTCAAGCTTGTCGGAGAGCAGCAGCTCCTCCAACTCGGAGTCCTTCTCGATGTAGCGCTCGTTCTTGCCCTGCTTGACCTTGTACAGCGGCGGCTTCGCGATGTAGACGTAGCCCGCGTCGATCAGCGGCATCATCTCGCGGAACAGCAGCGTCAGCGCGAGCGTGCGGATGTGGGCGCCGTCCACGTCGGCGTCCGTCATCAGGATGATCTTGTGGTAGCGCGCCTTCTCGATGTCGAAGTCGTCGCGCACGCCGGTGCCGATCGCGGTGATCAGCGCCTGCACCTCGTTGTTGCCGAGCACCTTGTCGATGCGGGCGCGCTCGACGTTGAGGATCTTGCCGCGCAGCGGCAGGATCGCCTGCGTCGCGCGGTCGCGGCCCTGCTTCGCCGAGCCGCCGGCGGAGTCGCCCTCGACGATGAAGATCTCCGACAGCGCCGGGTCCTTGACGGAGCAGTCGGCGAGCTTGCCCGGCAGGCGGGAGTTCTCCAGCGCCGACTTGCGTCGCGTCAGGTCGCGCGCCTTGCGTGCGGCCGAGCGGGCCTGAGCCGCCTGGATCGTCTTGAGGATCACCGCGCGCGCGTCGGAGGGGTTCTCCTCGAGGAACTCGTCGAGGCCCTTGTTGACGATCGACTCGGTGAAGCCCTGCATGCCCGGGTTGCCGAGCTTCGTCTTCGTCTGGCCCTCGAACTGCGGCTCGGCGAGCTTCGCGGAGACGACGGCCGTGAGGCCTTCCCGCACGTCCTCGCCGGCGAGGTTCGGGTCTCTCTCCTTCAGCAGGCCCTTCTCGCGCGCGTACTTGTTGATCGTGCGCGTCAGCGCCGAGCGGAAGCCGGAGAGGTGCGAGCCGCCCTCGTGCGTGTTGATGTTGTTCGCGAACGAGAAGACGGACTCCTGGTAGGAGGAGTTCCACTGCATCGCGACCTCGACCGCGCCCTCCTCGCTCTCGCTCGAGAAGTAGACGATCTTTCTCTGGACCGGTTCCTTGTTCTCGTTCAGGTACGCGACGAAGTCCCTGATGCCGCCCTCGTACTGGAACGTGACGTGTCTTCTCTCGCCGCGCTCGTCGGTCAGCGAGATTCTCAGGCCTCTGGTCAGGAACGCCGTCTCGCGCAGCCGCTCCTCGAGCGTCGCGTACTCGTAGTCGAGCGTCTCCATGATGTCGTCGTCGGCGAGGAAGTGGATCGTCGTGCCGGTCTCGCTCGTCGGCTCGCCTCTGGCGAGGACGCCCTGCGGCGCGCCACGGCGGTAGGCCTGCGACCACGTGTAGCCGTCGCGGCGAATCGTCACTCTCAGCTCTTCGGAGAGCGCGTTGACGACCGAGACGCCGACGCCGTGCAGACCGCCGGAGACCTTGTACCCGCCGCCGTCGCCGAACTTGCCGCCGGCGTGCAGGACCGTCAGCACGACCTCGACCGCCGGCTTCTGCTCCTTCTCCATCATCGCGACGGGGATGCCGGCGCCGTCGTCGACGACCGTGACGGAGTTGTCCGGGTGGATCGTGACGCTGACCGCGGTGGCGCGGCCCGCGAGGGCCTCGTCGACCGAGTTGTCGACGACCTCGTAGACGAGGTGGTGCAGTCCGCGCAGCCCGGTCGAACCGATGTACATGCCGGGCCGCTTGCGAACCGCCTCGAGGCCTTCGAGGACGGTGATGTCCTGTGCGTCGTAAGTGAACGAGGGGGTCGGCTTGTCAGCCGCGGGTCTGTCGGTGGCCAACGATCCTCCGATGACGTTGCAACGCCCCGGGCCCGCACCAATGGCGGCTCTCCGGGGCGTGAGAGGCAGGTGAACAGAAGAATAGCACAGCACGCGGCTCGACCGACCCTGTAGAGCCCTCGGAAATGCCTGCAAATCGCCGCAAAATGTGACCCGTCTGCGTCCCCTTCTTCACGCCGTTCGCGCACCTCTGCGCGAACCGGTCACACAACGCAGCTTCTGAACCGCCTCGCGACCGATCGCCTCGTTCAGCTTGCCGATCAACATCGGCGCCATCAGGTCCAGCTCCTGGGCCCAGACGGCGGCCCTGCAGGCCACCGTGACGGTGCCGCTGCGCTCGCTCACCGGCTCCGCCTCACGCGCGATCGCCTCTCCGGCGACCGCCGGCCAGACACGTTGCACCTCCGCCAGGAGCGTCGCTGGAGCGAGCGATGCCTGCAGCGCGCCGAGCGCCTCGCCGAGCGGTCGCGGACCGCGGCGTCTCACGGGCGGCTCTCGCTTCCCCGGCGCACACGCCGGCTGCCGGCATCGCCGCGACGGCGAACGGCTTGAGATGACCACGTACTCACGCCGCCTGCTCCCGCGCGTCGTCGTCGTGGACGATCCCGTCACGCACGCTCAACCGGCGCACCCCCGGCTGCTCGGCGCCGGGCACGTGCTCCAGGTCTGTCGTCGTCACGACGCTCTGACCCGCGCCGCGCAGCAGCTCGACGAGGCGCCCGCGACGGTCCTGATCCAGCTCGCTCATGACGTCGTCGAGCAGCATCACCGGCACCGCGTCGCGCGTCGCGGCGATCGCGTCGCGCTCCGCCAGCAGCAGCGCAAGCAGCGCCAGCCGCTGCTGACCCTGCGAGCCGTAGGCGCGCAGCTCGCGGCCCTCGCGCGTCAGCGCGAGGTCGTCGCGGTGCGGCCCGTGCTGCGTGAAGCCGCGCTCGAGGTCGCTCTGCAGCCGTTCCGCCAGCTCCGCCGCGAGGCCGTCGGCGTCGGCGGCCCTCGAGCGCGGGCGGTACGCGACCGCTGGATCTCCGTCGAGGCCGAGGTCCTCCGCCAGCCCCGGGAAGCGCTCCGCGACGGTCGCGATCGCGGCGGCGCGATCGGCCATCAGCGCGATGCCATGGCGTGCCAGCTCGCGGTCCCAGGCGGGCAGCGAAGCGGACGAGACGGCCCCGGCACGCACCCGTGTCAACAACGCGTTGCGCTGTGCAAGAGCCTGTGCATAAGCCCGTCGCGTCGTCGTGCGCGACGGCCACAGCGCCGCGACGACCTGGTCGACGTGCGCACGCCGCAGCGACGGCGTGCCCTTCACCAGCTCCAGCCGGTCGGGCAGGAAGACGGAGACGAGCGGCCGCCCGGGCACGTCGAACAGCCGCTCGACGCGGACGCCGTCAGCCGTCAGCCGCTTCGGCTCGCCGCTCTCGAACGCGACGGCCAGCTCGTGCGCCCCGTCCTCGGCGACGGTCGTCACCACCACCCGCGTGACACTCTCGCCGAAGCGGACCAGCTCGCGGTCGTTGGTGGTGCGCGCCGAGCGGCCCGTGCAGCCGAAGTAGAGCGCGTCGAGCAGGTTCGTCTTGCCAGCGCCGTTGCGGCCCGTGATGACCGTCAGGCCCTCCCCCAGCTCGACCTCGGCGCTCGGATAGCTGCGGAAGTTGCGCAGCGAGACGCGCACGATCCGCATGCGACGGTCGCTACACGTTCAGCCGAATCGGCATGATCAGGTAGAGGAACCCACCGTCGTCAGCCGACTGGATCAGGCCGGGCCGCAGCGGGCTGATCAGCTTCAGCAGCACGTCGCCGGAGCCGACCGACTCGAGCCCGTCGCGCAGGAAGTCCGGGTTGAAGCCGATCTCGAACGGCTCGCCCTGGAACGCGACCGGCAGCGACTCTCTCGCCTCACCGATGTCCGGCGTCTGCGACGACACCGTCAGCTCGCCCGGCGCGAACGACAGCCGCAGCGGCGCGTTCTTCTGCGCCAGCAGCGAGATGCGCCGCACGACGTCGGTGACCTCGCCGCCGGCGATCGACAGCTCGTGCTCGTAGCTGTCGGGCAGCAGCTGGCGGTAGTTGGGGAACTGGCCCTCGATCAGGCGCGAGGACAGCACGACCTCGCCGAGCTGGAAGACGACCTGGTTCTGGCGCACGCCGACGGTCAGCGTCTCGCCGTCGAGCTGCTGCACGAGCCGCGCGAGCTCCTGCAGGGCACGAGCCGGCACGTTGGCCTCGAAGCCGCCCACCAGCGGCTGCTCGAGCGTCGTCTCCTTGACGCTGAGGCGGTAGGAGTCGGTCGCCACCATCCGCAGCTCGCGCTCGGCGGCCGACACCATGATCCCGGTCAGGACCGGCCGCGTCTCATCACGCGAGGCGGAGTTGGCGACGCGCAGGACGGTGTCGACGAACGCTCTCGCCGGAACCGACACGGTGCCCTCGGTCTCCGGCTCGGGAAACGGCGGGAAGTCCTCGGCCCGCAGCGTGCGGATGTGGAACTGGGCGTTGCCGGCGACCAGCTCGACGTCCTGCTCGGCGGGCCGCAGCTCCAGCGACGCCGTCGGACCGGACAGCGAGCGGACGACGTCGACGATCAAGCGCGCGGGCAGCACGACCGATCCCTCGCGTTCGACCTCAGCCGGGAGCGGGACGCGCAGCCCGACCTCCATGTCGGTCGCTCGCAGCTCGACGCGGCCGCCGGCAGCGATCAGCTGGACGCCGGAGAGCGCCTGGATGGCTCCACGCGTGGAGGCGACGCGGCTGACCGTCTGGAGCTGGGCGAGCAATTCCTCGCGCGCGGCCGAGATCTTCACGTTGGATACCTCGAGATGAGAGAGATCAAAGTCATAGGGCGGAAGGAGATGTGCAGAAGTCGTCGAAAAGGCCGCACGTAGCGGGCAGGCTGCGCACAAAGCGCACGCCCGGAGGCTCAACAGTCTGTCAGGAACCCCGGTCGGTATCGGGCGCCTGCAGCCGCGCGGTCAGGCTGCGCACGAGCTCATAGGCCTCGGCGTCTCTGGCGATCTTCTCGGTTGCGCGTCTGCAGGCGTGCATCACGGTCGTGTGGTTGCGGCCGCCGAAGGCGCGGCCGATCGCCGGCAGCGTCTCGTCCGTCAGCTCGCGGGAGAGGTACATCGCGACCTGACGCGCCCACGCGACACGCGCGCTGCGGTCGGGCGAGCGCAGCTGCTCGGGCGAGATGCCGAGCTGCTCGCAGGTGATCTCCTGGATCTCCGCGAGCGTGCGTCGCCGCGGTGAGGAGGAGCCGGGGTAGAGCCCGTCGAGCACGTGCGTGACGAGCGTCTTGTCGATTGGTCTGCCCGTCAGCGAGTGGTACGCGACGACGCGGATCAGCGCGCCCTGGAGCGCGCGGATGTTGGTCGTGATGCGATCGGCGATCGGCTCGATCGCGTCCGCGTCGGCAAGCCGGACGCCGTCATGCTGCACGCGCTTGCGCAGGATCGTCATGCGCGTGGCGAGGTCGGGCGGGCGGATGTCGGTGACGAGACCGGACTCGAAGCGCTCGCGCAGGCGGTCGGCGAGCGCGTTCATGTCGCGCGGCATGCGGTCGCAGGTGACGACGAGCTGGCTGCCGGTCTCGTAGAGGGCGTTGAAGGTGTGGAAGAACTCCTCCTCCGTCTTTGCCTTGCTCTCGAGGAACTGGACGTCGTCGATCAGCAGGATGTCGGTGTCGCGGTAGCGGCGCTTGAAGTCGTCGACGGAGCGCGAGTGGAGCGCGTGCACGAAGCGGTTGGTGAATGCCTCGATCGTCGTGTAGCGGACCGTGAGCCCGTCGCCGTATTCGCGCACGTAGTTGCCGATCGCGTGCAGCAGGTGCGTCTTGCCGAGGCCGGGCGGGCCGTAGATGAAGAGCGGGTTGTACGCCTGGCCGGGCAACTCGGCGACCGCCAGCGCCGCGGCGTGCGCGAGCCGGTTGCCGTCGCCGATGACGAACTGGTCGAAGGTGTACTTCGGGTTGAACAGCTCGTCGGTCGTCGTCTCGCCGGGACGACGGGTCGGCTGGAGCGCCGCGCTGGCGTCGTCGCGGAAGCTGGGCTCGGACGCTGCGACGGCGCCGGCGGGCAGGGGCGCGTCGAGCGCGACGATCGCGACGTGCGCCTGCGGCCCGAGGATCGTCGCGGCGCAGGCCTGCAAGACCCGCGCGAAGCGGTCCGCGACCCATGTGCGGATCTCGTCGGGCGCCCCGACCAGCAACGTCTCGCCGTCGAGCGCGCGCGCCTTCAGCGGGGCGAGCCAGAGGTGGTACGTCGAGTCGGTGACGGTACGCCGCAGCTCGGCTTGGATCTGGGACCAGGTGTGCTCGAGCTGGTGTTGCACAGGCGTCGTCGGCCGACCTCTCGTCGGTGTGCTGGAGGGGGAATGAAGGGGCCCTGACGACCCCGGGGGGCGGCGAATATAGCAGTGGTCGGACGGCATGCCGCGCCTGTGCGAAAGCCTCCGCGAGGGGAGTGCGCAAATCGCGGGAAAAAGGTCGCCGGGCGGCTGCGCGGGGTCGCAGCCCACATCTCGTGGACGGCATGTCGAGAACGTGTTGACAGCCGCCCACGGCGGCTTCTGACCGGGTACCGTGGTAGGACCGGGCAGGGGCGCAAAGCGCCGACGGCTGTCCCGCGTATACTGACCTGCCCCCGTCAACGGGAAACTGTGAGCTCATGAAACGCACCTACCAGCCCAAGAAGCGCAAGCGCGCCCGCACCCACGGATTCCGTGAGCGGATGCAGACGCGTGCCGGTCGTGCGACGCTGAAGCGTCGCCGCGACAAGGGGCGCAAGCGCCTCACCGTCTGATGAGCGCGCGCCCGGGCGTCACAGCCCGGCGGAGCAAACGGGGCCGGCTGTCCCGTAGCGCCGAGTTCGACCGGGTGTTTCGACAGGGACGCTCGCTCGCGAATCGCGTCCTCGTCCTCTACGCCTTCCCTCGTTCCGAGGAGGGCCAGCCGCGCTTGGGCGTCTCCGTCTCGCGAAGAGTCGGAGGCGCCGTCGAGCGCAATCACGTCAAGCGCCTGCTGCGCGAGGCGTTCGAGCAGGAGTCGGGCGCGCTGCCCGAGGGGCTCGACGTCGTCGTCGTGGCGCGCCCCGAAGCCCGCGTCGTCGCCGAGCGCGACGGCCTTGCCGGGATCAGCGCCGCGCTGGCCGAGTTGATCGCGCGCGCGAGAGAGCGGGCCGCGGGAGATAGAAGATGAGCCGGGCGCGTGCCGTCGCCGTGGCTCCGATTCGCTTCTACCAGCGATTCATCTCGCCCGGACTGCCGCGCCGCTGCAAGTACGAGCCGACCTGTTCCCGGTACGCCGAGCAGGCGATTCGGGAGTACGGCATACTCCGCGGGCTGGTGCTCGCGGGCTGGCGCGTGATGCGCTGCAATCCGTGGAGTCATGGGGGCTATGACCCCGTCCACGACCAGCACGTCTTCCCGTCACGCCGACCGACCGCCCCGAGCGCCTGAAAGACCTCATGCCTTTCGTCTTCGCGAATCCCCTGCAGCCGCTGATCGACGTGCTGGAACAGGTTCTCCTGTTCTTCCACGACACGATCGGTGTCGGCTGGGGTCTGTCGATCATCTTCCTGACGATCACGGTCCGCCTGCTGCTGCTGCCGCTGACGCTGCGGCAGGTCAAGTCGATGCAGCGCCTGCAGCTGCTGGCTCCCGAGCTGAGAAGAATCCAGGCGCGCTACAGAGACGACAAGCAGCGCCAGCAGCAGGAGATGATGAAGTTCTACAGAGAGAACAGAGTCAACCCTCTGGCCTCCTGTTTCCCGCTGCTGTTCCAGCTGCCGTTCTTCATCAGCTTGTACTACATGCTGAGAACCGATCTGCGCATGGACATCTGTGGGCAGACCGCGAAGGCATGTGCTGACGCGACGGTTGCGAACTTCGCCAGCGTCGGTGCGAAGCCCGGTACCGAGGGCTTCCTCTTCATCCCGGATCTGACCGGCAGAGCGACAGGCGCGGTCCTGGTCGTCTTGATCGTGCTGTACGTCGGCACGCAGATCGCCTCGGGCCTGCTGAGCACGGCGTCGATGGACAGAAACCAGCGGATGATCATGCTGGCGCTGCCGGTCGTGTTCGTCGCGTTCATCATCAACTTCCCCGCCGGCCTGATGCTGTACTGGATCACGACGAACTGCTGGACGATCGTGCAGCAGTTGATCGTGCGCAAGACCGTCGGATTGCCAGCCAGAAACAGAGAAAGAGTGCTGGCCGCGATGGCGTCGTCGTCGGGCTCCTCGGCGGCTGTCAGCAGAGGCGGCGGCAGAAGCTCCGGCGGCCCGCGTCCGAAGGCCGGCAAGGTCTCGGAGCGAAAGGGTGAACCGGATCGCTCCTCGGGCGACGCGAACGGCGACGCGCAACGCGCGGTCGGCAGCGGCCCGCCGCCGTCGGCGAGAAGAAAGAAGAAGCGATCGGGGCGCCGGCGATGAGCGAGAGACGCAGCGAGGCCGCTGACCGGGTCGAGGAACTGCTGGAGCGGATCCTCAGCGCCGTCGGCGTCAGAGCTGACCTCGAGATCGTCGAGAGCGAGGATGCTGTGACGGCAGTCCTCGACGGCGAGGACCTTGGATTGTTGATCGGCCGTCACGGCCAGACGATCGACGCGATACAGCACCTTGCGTACCGGGCCGCTTTCCGCGGTTCGGATTCGCGCAAGCGCGTGACAGTCGATGCCGCGGGCTACCGTGAGCGTCGCGCGTCGCTCTTACAGCACGACGCCGACGAGGCTGTCGAAGAGGCACTGCGGATTGAGGCGCCGGTCGCGCTCGACGCGATGAACGCGGTCGAGCGCCGTGTCGTGCATGAGTACCTGCGCGACCGGGAGGGCATCGAGACGTACAGCGAGGGCGTTGAGCCCGATCGCCATCTCGTCGTGGCTCCGATCAAGCGTTAGGCCGCATGCTTACGGCACTGCCGTTTGCTCGCGATGTGTTTCACGTTTTTCATGACGGTGAAACAGATTCTCTCTGATGCCTGGCGAATCTCCTCCGTTGACTCCTTTCGAGCGTGGCTTCCTCGTCGGCATCCTGATCGGCGAAGGATCCTTCGGCGGGGATGGCAAGCAGCCGCAGATCACCGTGCGGATGCACACGCGTCACGAAGCGCTCTTCCACCAACTCGTCCGGCTGTTCCCGCGAACGAGGCTGTACGGGCCCTATCACCACGGTGACCGTTCCTACTACCAGTGGATGGCGCGAGGGCCGGCGCTCGTCGAGGACGTCTTGCCGGTGTTGGACGATTCGCTCGTGGCGGACCTCGACGGTCACGCCGCGGAGCGCTATATCGCGATGACGAGCAAGTACGCCGACTACATTGCGCGGATTCGCTCGCGCGGGGTCGTCTCATGACCATGCCCAACGCGGTCGCGAAACGGATGGCCGGTCTGGTTGCGAGATACGGATTGGTCGATGGTGCGGGCGATCAGCTCGCAGCGCTGCTGGAAGCGCTCGCCGACGACGAGCACGCGCCGACGACCGTGCGCGAGCCACACGACGCTGCCGGTGTCCACATCGCGGATTCGCTGGCTGGCCTGGAGCTCGAGGTCGTTCGCGAGGCGCGCGCGATCGCCGACCTCGGCGCAGGCGCCGGATTCCCAGGGCTCGCCCTCGCCGCGGCGTTGCCGAACGCCCACGTCACGCTGGTCGAGAGCATCGCGCGCAAATGCGTGTTCATCTCGGCGGCGGCGGCATCAGCCGGCATCGAAAACGTCGAGGTCGTCGCCGAGCGCGCTGAGGACTGGCCTGCCGGGATCGACCGTCACGATGTGATCACGGCGCGCGCGCTCGCCCCGCTCGGCGTCCTCGCTGAGTACGCGGCGCCGTTGCTGAGAGAAGGCGGAGCGCTCGTAGCGTGGAAGGGACGCCGTGACGCAGAGGAGGAGCGCGTCGCCGCTGGCGCGGCCGAGCAGCTCGGCCTGCAGCTGGAGACGGTCCTCGCTGTCTTCCCGTACGACGGCGCTGATCATCGGCACCTGCACGTGCTGCGCAAGATCGCTCCCACGCCGGAGCGGTTCCCGCGGCGGCCGGGCATGGCTCGCAAACGCCCGCTCTGACGGTGCTCTCCGTCCGAGAGGAGATGTGCTGGGCGTCGATCCCACGCCTGAAAAGCCGTTCTGCGCGGGTTTCGGGCGCTCGTCCGACCGTCGGCGGCGCTAAGGTCCGTCGCGTTGGGAGCCTCGCAGTGCGCGCTCCCACCCCGGCCAGAGCGAAATGTGGCTGCAACCGGCGGTTTCCGGCCGGCACCCCAGTCTGACCCCACGAAGGAACACCTGATGGCAACCGTCTACGCGATCGCAAACCAGAAGGGCGGCGTCGGCAAGACCACGACCGCCGTCAACCTCGCCGCGTGCGTGGCGGAGGCAGGCTACGACGCGCTGCTGATCGACATGGACGCGCAGGCCAACGCGACGGTCGGACTCGGGATCCCAAAGGATTCAGCGCCGAGCGTCTACGACGTCCTCTCCGGTGAGGCGACGATGGAGGAGGCGATTCGCGAGACGGGCATCGAACACCTCTCGCTCGTCCCCGCCAGCCCCGATCTCGCGGGCGCGTCGGTCGAGTTGCCGCGCATCGAGGCATCCGAGAACCGCCTGCGCGAGGCGCTCGTGGGCGTGCGCGAGAGATACGCCTTCACGATCCTCGACTGCCCGCCGTCGCTGGGTCCGCTGACCGTCAACGCCCTCGTCGCCTCCGATCGCGTGATCGTTCCGGTCCAGGCCGAGTACTTCGCGCTCGAGGGCCTCGCGGGCCTGCTCGACACGCTCGGCCTGATCCAGCGCGAGCTGAACCCGAGATTGACGATCGCCGGCATGCTGCTGACGATGCACGACGGCCGCACGCGCCTGGCGCAAGACGTCGAACGCGAGGTCCGCGAGCACTTCCCGACGCTGGTCTTCGACACCGTCATCCCACGCAACATCCGCGTCGGCGAGGCACCCAGCTTCGGGCGTCCGGTGATTCACCACGATCCCCACTGCGCCGGCTCCGACGCCTACTTCGAGCTCGCAAAGGAGGTGGCCGCCCGTGGCTGAGAAGCCCCGTGGGATGGGCCGTGGCCTGTCGGCGATCCTCTCGGCCGCACCGAGAGACGAAGCCGAGGAACTGCGCACCGTTCCGATCGACCTGATCGCGCCGAATCCGCACCAGCCCCGGCGCCATTTCGAGGAGGAGGCGCTCGTCGCGCTGGCGCAGTCGCTCAGCGCCCGCGGCGTGCTGCAGCCGGTGCTGGTGCGGCCGCTCCCCGACGGCAGTTACGAGCTGATCGCCGGCGAGCGCCGCTGGCGCGCCGCCAGAATCGCTGGGATCGCGCAGATCCCCGCGATCGTCCGCCACCACGACGATGCGGCCTCGCTCGAGCTGGCCGTGATCGAGAACATGGCGCGCGAGGATCTCAACCCCGTCGAGGAGGCGCGTGCATGTGCCGCCCTCGTCGAGGAACTGAGTCTCACGCGCGAGGATGTCGGCCGTCGTGTCGGCCGCAGCCGGGTCGCCGTCTCCAATCTGATCCGTCTGCTCGACCTGCCCGACGACGCGCTCGTGCTGCTGGAACGGGGCGAGCTGAGCGAGGGACACGGCCGCGCCCTGCTGCTCGCGCCCGACCACGGCGATCGGCGACGGCTCGGCCGCGACGCGGCCGCGCTCGGATGGTCCGTCCGGGAGTTGGAGCGTCGCGCCCGCGGTGCCGCTGATGCGGATGCCGGCGCCGACGCTTCCCGCCCGCCGCGCCGGACTGCGCCGCGCGTGCATCCGGATCAGCAGGAGGCGGTCGCGCAACTCGCCGACGTCTTCTCCAGCGCCGTCGGCGCGGACGTCGACGTCGCGCCCGCGGGGAGCGGATATCGCGTCCAACTGTCGTTCGAGACGCTCGACGATGCACTCGCGTTGGCCCGTCGCCTGGGCGTTCGCGCGGTCGCGTGAGACGAGGACGCACAAGAGGCGGCCGGACCGCTAGAATCGCGCTTCCAGTCGGGGCGATTAGCTCAGTCGGTTAGAGCGCTTCTCTGATAAGGAAGAGGTCCCTGGTTCGAATCCAGGATCGCCCACTGCACCGAGGCCCGCCACCGCGGGCCTCGTTCGTTTCCGGTTCGTGCGCGCTTGCACGAACCGCGCCGACGCGCAAAGTCCCTGCAGGAGCGGCCTTTTCGCTGACCGCCGAGCGCCCGCAGAAAGCGCGCTTCGAAGCTGCGGAGCCGCTGCCTATACTTGGTCCCTACCCCAGGCCTTAGGAGCATGGAAGTGCAGGAGATGGTCATCTACGGCGTCAGCTTCGACATGGTCGGCAAGCAGCCGATCGTGTTGCTGAAGACCGTCGACAGCAACAAGTTCCTGCCGATCTGGATCGGTCACCCCGAAGCCGCCGCGATCCTGATGAAGCTGCAGGGCGCGACGACCCCGCGACCGATGACGCACGATCTGCTCTCCGACATGTTGTCCGAGCTGGAGGTCAACTGCGCCCGCGTCTCGGTCACGGAGCTGAGGGAGAACACGTTCTACGCGTCGATCACGCTCAGCATCGGCGGTCGCGAGCTGGAGATCGACTCGCGCCCCAGCGACGCGCTCGCGCTCGCCGTGCGTGCCGGTGCCCCGATCTTCGCTGCCGAAGAGGTGATCGCGGAGTCCGCGATCGAGTTCGAGCACGAGGTTGAGGACACCGAAGAGGTCGTCGAGAAGTTCAAGGACTTCCTCGACAGCGTCACGCCCGAGGACTTCGCCGGCGAAAGCTAGCCCTTCGGAGTGCGAGCTCCACGGCGGGCCGTTAACAGCGCCCGCGCCGGGGGAACTCGCGGTCGGTGGAGCACCGCTCAGCCGTCGCGCTCGACGCGGTCCTGCTGCGGCTGACGCCGCGGCAGTTCGACGACGCGCGCGAGCCGCTCGTCCGTCGCAGCGCTCTGAGGCTGTGGCGCAACCGCCTCGGCGCCCGTGAGCGTGCCGTAGAGGGCGACCTGCTCGGCGATCACAGCGCCGATGCGGCGGATCCCCTCGCGGATCTGCGACTCCGTGACACCGGAGAAGTTCAGTCGCATCGACGAGCCGCCGCGGCCGTCGAGGTAGGCAGCGCGGCCCGGCACGAACGCGACGTTCTCGCGCAGCGCGCGCGCCAGCAGGTCGGTCGTGTCGATGTAGTCCGGCAGCGTCGCCCAGATGAACATGCCGCCCTCGGGCCGCGTCCACTGCGCCTCGCGCGGGAAATGCTCGGTGAGCGCCTCGAACATCACGTCGCGGCGCTGGCGGTAGACGTCGCGCAGCGACATCACATATCTCTTCCAGTCGACCGCGGCGAAGTAGTTCGCGACGAACAGCTGCGTCATCGAGGACGAGCAGAGGTCCGCGGCCGCCTTGCCGATGTTCATCTTCTGCAGCACGGGCTGCGGCGCCGCGGCCCAGCCGAGGCGGATCCCGGGCGAGAGGATCTTCGAGAAGGTGCCGAGGTAGATCACGAACTCGCCGCCGTCGAGCGCGTACAGCGGCGGCAGCGCCTCGCCTTCGTAGCGCAGCATGCCGTACGGGTTGTCCTCCAGCACCAGCAGCTCGCGCTCATGCGCGATCCGCACGAGCCGCTCGCGCCGCGGCAGCGACATCGTCACGCCGCCCGGGTTCTGGAACGTCGGGATCGTGTAGATGAACTTCAGCCGCCGGCCGTCGCGCTCAAGCCGGTCCAGCGTCTCCTCGAGCTCGTCGATCCGCATCCCGTCGGAGTCCATCGAGATCTGCACGACGTCGGCCTGGTAGGAGGCGAAGGTCGGCACGGCGCCCGGATACGTCGGCGCCTCCGCGACGATCACGTCGCCCGGGTCGATCAGCGTCTTGCAGACGAGGTCGATCACCTGCTGGCCGCCCGTCGTGACGAGCAGCTCGTCGGTCGCGACGTTCATGCCCTCGGCCGCCATCACGTCCTGGATGCACGCGTCGACGGCCGCGATGCCCTCGGTCGGCCCGTACTGCAGCGCCTGGGCGCACGCATCGTGCGCGACCGTCGCCATCACGCCCGCGTACGTCTCCGGCGGGAAGGTCGACGTGTCCGGCAGACCGCCTGCGAGCGAGATCACCTCGGCCTGCTGCGTGAGCGCCATCAGGTCGCGCATCGCGGAGGTCTTCATCACCTGCGTGCGCGAGGCGAACAGAGCCGCGTATCGTTCGAGATCGCGGGCAGTGGAGCGTGGTGGTTCTCTGCGCGTCATGTCGGGCCTTGGGTGGTCTCCGTGTGGACTTCGCCGCAACGGACCATTCCCCTCGGCCCGTCGACTATCGTCATGCCCCCTTCAAGCTACCGGACCGGATGACTCTCTTCCTCGCCATCTGCCTCGGGATCGGCCTCGCGCTCGGCGTCGGCCTGCGTCCCTTTCTGCCCGCACTGCTCGTCGGCGCGCTCGCGCGCGGCGACATCGGGATCGACTTCGAGCACACCGACCTGTCGTTTCTCGAATCGCCGATCTTCCTGCTCGCGCTGCTGATCGGGGTCGTCGTGCTGATCGTCGCGGAGCGCCGGATGGGCGCGGACAGAGTCGAGGCCGGGCCGCTCGGAGCCGCCGTCGGCGGCATCGCGCTGGGCCTCGGCGCGCTCTTCTTCGCCGGCGCGCTGGCGGATGACAACTACGCCTGGTGGCCGGGGATCGTCGCCGGCCTCGCGTGCGCGGCGCTCGCCGCCGCGACGGCGCGGATCTTCTTCAGACGCACGCGCGCCCGGCTCGACAGAGACGCGGCGGTCGCGCTGCCGGTCTACGCCGAGGCGGCGGGCGTCGTCGTCGCCGGCCTCTCCGTGCTGCTGCCGCCGCTGTCGCTCGTCGCGCTCGTCTTCCTCGGCTGGCTGCTGCTCGGCCAGCGCAGACGCGAGGGCCAGAAGTACGCGGGCCTGCGCGTGCTGCGGTGAGCGCGTCAGCGAGCTGACCGTGCCCGCGCGCCCGACCACTGCACGCTGATGGCGGCCAAGAAGCTCGTCCTGACCGTGATCGACGGGATGAAGCCGTCGATGCTGGAGCGCGCGATCGCGCTCGGCCAGGCGCCGGCGCTGAAGGCGATCCAGGAGCGCGGCGCCTACGTCGACGACTGCTGCGCGGCGTTCCCGTCGGTGACGCCCGTCTGCGCCGCGTCGATCGCGACAGGGACCGGGCCCGACAGGCACCGGATCCCGAGCATGAACTGGTTCTCGCGCGAGGAGCAGCGCTACGTCGAGTACGGCTCGAGCTTCTCCGCCTCGCGCAAGTTCGGCGTGCTGCGCTCGCTGACGGACACGGTCTACAACATGAACGCGGTCCATCTGTCGCGCGAGACGCCGACGTGCTTCGAGCTGCTCGACGACGCCGGCGTGCGCACGGCCGGCACGACGTACCTGATGTACCGGGGGCGCCACGAGCACCACGTCACAACCGACACGCCGTTGGCGCGGATTGCCAACGCGACCGTCTTCAGAGAGCCGGTCAAGGGACCGCGCGAGCTGTTCTACGCCGATCTCTTCGCGAGCCGCCGGACCGGCTGCCGCGGGCAGTTCGGCATGCCGGGCGGGCGCGACGCGCACACCGGCTGCGTCGGCTCCTACCTGGAGGAGCACGACCTCTACGACTTCATGCTCTTCTCGCTGCCTGACAACGACACCTTCTCGCACCGCAACGGCCCGCACGCCCAGGTCACCTCGATCGCTGCCGCCGACCGTCAGCTGGAGCGCCTGATGCACGCCGGCGGCGGAATAGACCGCTTTCTGGATGAGCATGCGATGATCGTCATGGCCGATCACTCGCACACGCAGGTGGAGGAGCGGATCCAGCTGCAGCCGGCGTTCGCCGACTGGTCGATCGCGAGACCCGACGGCGCGGGCGCGACCGCCGGCGACATCGCGATAAGCCCGGCGCAGCGGTCGGCGATGATCTACGTGCTGGCGGACGAGAACCGCGCGCGGTTGGCCGCCGACGCCGCCCGCGTCGCGCTCGCGGTGCCCGGCGTCGACCTCGCGATGCGGCTCGCCGCGCCGCGCGAGGGCGTGATCGCGAGCGAGCGCGGCGAACTGCACTTCGCACCCGGCGGCGACCTCGTCGACGCGCGCGGGCGCAGATGGAGCGTCGACGGCGACCTTGCGGCGATCTCGGCCCGCGTCGAGAACGGCAGGCTGCTGGCACCGGACTACCCGGACGCGCTCGGTCGCGTCTGGTCGGCGCTGAACTGCGCGACCGCGGGCGACGTGCTGCTGTCGGCCGCGCCGGCGTACGAGTTCGTCGACTGGGGCGGGGCGTGGCACCCGGGTGGCGGCAGCCACGGCTCGCTGCACCGCAACGACTCGCTCGGCGCGCTGCTGTGGTGCGGGACGGGTCCGCAGACGCGTCACGCGCACGAGCAGTGGACGCTGCGCGACGTGCTGCCGATCGTCACCGACCACTTCGGCGTCGCCGCACCGCCGCGCTCCTGAGCAGGCACGCGATCGCTCTGCGCGAAATGCGAGGCTGCGGCGGGGTACGCTGTGCGGCATGAAGGAGGACCAGACCGCCGTCTCGCTACCACTGCATCGCCGCGTACGGCACGGCCTTCGCCACCCGCCGAACTGGTTCCAGTTGATGCGGTTCGGGCTCGTCGGCGCGAGCGGCTACGTCGTCAACCTCGTCGTCTTCACGATCGCCGTCCACCCGCTCGCGGTCAGCTACCGGATCGCCTCGGTGCTGGCGTTCCTGGTGTCGGTCCTGAACAACTTCTGGTGGAACCGCCACTGGACGTTCGACGGCAGGGGCGGTCACGCCGGCTTCCAGGCGATGCGCTTCTTCGTCGTCAGCCTGGTCGCGTTCGCGTTCAGCTACGCGATCCTCGTCGCGCTCGTCGAGGGCGCCGACCTGCCGAAGGTGCTGGCGCAGGCGATCGCGATCGTGCTCGCCACGCCGCTGAACTTCGTCGGTCAGAAGCTCTGGAGCTTCCGCAGATGAGGCGGGCCGCGGCGCGCATCGCCGCGGTCGTGCTGCTCGCGAGTCTCGCGTCGGCGCTGCTGCTGTCCGCGATCGCCTCGGCGCGGACCGCCCCCGGCGCCGCCACGGCGCCCGCCTACTCCGCGCCGGACGTCGCGACCACGCCGTCGCTCGGCCCGCCGTCGGCGATCGGCAGCGCGCAGCAGCCCGCCGCGCCCGGCACGATCTCGACCGCGACGGCCGTCGACCCCAACGCGCTCGCGACGCCACCGAGTCCGTCGATCCCGCCGCCGGGCCATCGCCTCACGTCGAGACAGGTGATCGCGACCGCAGACGCGCTGCCGAAGATCAGACGGGTCGTGCGCGAGCATCCCGGCGCGTACCCGACGGCGTACACGAAGGGCACCGCGCAGTGGCAGGTCAGCTACTTCTCCAGAGACCGCGCGGAGATCGGTCAGGTGACGATCGACGACCTCACTGGCGCCGTCCGCGAGGCGTGGACCGGCTACCAGGTCCCGTGGACGATGGCGCGCGGCTACGACGGCGCGTTCGGCCGTCGCGTCAACGCTTGGTACGTCTGGATCCCGCTCTGCGTGCTGTTCTTGCTGCCGTTCCTGCCGTGGCGCCGCCGGCCGTCGTGGCTGCACCTCGACCTGCTCGTGCTGCTGTCGTTCTCGGTCTCGCTCGCGTTCTTCAACCACGCGCGGATCGGGCTCTCGACGCCGCTGATCTATCCGCCGCTGATCTACCTGCTCGTGCGGATGCTGCTGGTGGCGCGCCGTGGCGGGCGCCCGGAGCCACTGCGGCTGCTGGTGCCGGTCTCGTGGCTGGCGATCGCGCTGATCTTCCTCGTCGGCTTCCGCGTCGGATTGAACGTGACGAACTCGAACGTGATCGACGTCGGCTATTCCGGCGTGATCGGCGCGAGAAAGCTGCTCGACGGCCAGCCGTTGTACGGCGGTTGGCCGACCGACAACGCCCACGGCGACACCTACGGCCCCGTCAACTACGTCGCCTACGTCCCGTTCGAACGGTTGCTCGGCTGGAGCGGCAGCTGGGACGACCTGCCGGCCGCGCACGCCGCCGCGGTCGTCTTCGACCTCTTGACGATGGTCGCGCTGTTCATGCTCGGGCGGCGGATCCGCGGGCCGTCGCTGGGGATCGTCTTCGCCTACATGTGGGCGGCGTTCCCGTTCACGCTCTACGTCTCCAACACGAACGGCAACGATTCGCTCGTCGCGCTGCTGATCGTCTGCGCGCTGCTGGTCGCGTCGCGGCCCGCCGCGCGGGGAGCGTTCACCGCGCTCGCGGGCCTGACGAAGTTCGCCCCCCTGGCGCTCGCGCCGCTGTTCGCGCGCACGCCGATCGACGCGATCCCCAGGGGCGCGACCGCGCCGCGCCGCGGCCCGCGAGCGTTCGTCGTCTACGTGCTCGGCTTCCTCGTCGTCGCGGTGCTGGCGATGCTGCCGGTGATCCTCGAGGGCAACTGGTCGACCTTCTTCGACCACACCTTCGCGTTCCAGAACGACCGCGGCTCGCCATTCTCGATATGGGGCCTGTGGGGCGGGCTCGACACGCTGCAGATGGCCGTCCAGATCGCGGCCGTGCTGTTCGCGCTCTCGCTCGCGTTCGTGCCGCGCCGGCGGACGCTCGTGCAGACGGCGGCCTTCGGCGCGGTCGTGCTGATCGCGCTGCAGCTGAGCCTGACCTACTGGTTCTACCTCTACATCGCGTGGTTCTTCCCGCTCGTGCTGGTCGGCCTGCTGGGGCGCTACGGTGATCCGACGGCAGTCGCGCCGCCGCCGGTCGCCGGCGCCACCGGCACGGGCTCAGCCGAAGCCGACGGGGGCGGGCACGAGCAGCTGCTCGATCCCGTCGGCGCGCAGGGGTGAGGTCGCGCTGACGACGACGCCCATCAGCCACGGGTCCTCCTCCGAGGGCTCGAAGCGGATCGGCATCTGCGTCACGAGCGACTCGATCGCCAGCTCCTTCTTGACGCCGATCACGCCGCCGCGGGCGCCGGTCATGCCGACGTCGGTGATGTAGGCGGTCCCGCCGGGCAGCACGCGCGCGTCGGCGGTCGGCACGTGCGTGTGGGTGCCGACGACGGCGGTCACGCGGCCGTCGAGGTGCCAGCCCATCGCGACCTTCTCGCTCGTCGCCTCGGCGTGCATGTCGACCAGCACGTGGTCGACCTTGCCGCGCAGCGCGTGCAGCGCCGCGTCGGCCTCCGAGAAGGCCGGCCGCCCGGCCTTCAGGAAGAGGTTGCCCGACAGGTTCAGGACGCCGAGCCGCACTCCTGCGCGCTCGACGACGCAGTGGCCGTGGCCCGGCTGGCTCTTGAGGAAGTTGGCGGGGCGCAGGATCCGCTCCTGCGCGTCGAGGTACGGGTAGATCGCGCGCTGGCGATAGGTGTGGTTGCCGAGCGTGATCACGTCGACGCCGTGCGCGAAGAACTCGTCGGCGATCTTCGGGGTGATGCCGGTGCCCCCGGCGACGTTCTCGCCGTTGACGACGACGAAGGTCGCATCGTGGCGCTCGCGCAGCTCTGGCAGGAGGCGCAGCAGCAGCCGGCGGCCGGCGCTGCCGACGACGTCGCCGACGAAGAGGATGTTCATTCGGCGTGTATAGCGGATGCGAGGGTTAGCCTTCGGCCGATGCCGATCGCCGCCGCCTCTGCCGAAACCGCTTTGAAAGTGGTGGATCTGACGAAGCGGTACGGCGAGCGCGTCGCGCTGCGCGGTGTCAGCTTCGACGCGGCCGCTGGCGAGCTGGTCGCACTGATCGGTCCCAACGGCGCCGGCAAGACGACGATGCTGTCGATCCTCGCCGGGATCCAGCGGCCAGACGGCGGCAGCGTCTCGCGCGCCCCGCGCGAGATCGGCTGGGTGCCGCAGCAGCCGGCCGTCTACTCGAAGCTGTCGGTTGCCGAGAACCTGCGCCTGTTCGCACGGCTGGAGAAGGTCCCAGACCCCGCCGCCGCGGTCGCCGCGATGCTCGCGCAGACCGACCTCGCCGACCGCGCCGACGACGAGGTCGGTCGCCTCTCGGGCGGCAACCAGCAGCGCGTCAACATCGCCGTCGGGCTGCTGTCGGCGCCGCCGGTGCTGCTGCTCGACGAGCCGTCGTCGTCGTTGGATCCGCGCCAGCGCGAGCGGCTGTGGGAGTTCATCGCGCGGCTCGCGGCCGCCGGCACGACCGTCGTCTACTCGACCCACAACGTGCAGGAGGCCGAGCGCTACGCCGACCGCGTGCTCGTGCTGGCGGACGGCGAGCTGCTGTTCGGCGGCACGCCGCGCGAGCTGGAGGCGACCGTCGAGGGCGCCGGTGACGGCGCCGCTGCGGCCGGCCCGCGCGACTTCGAGGCCGCCTTCGTGCGCTTCCTGCACGAGCGTGGGCACTGACCGATGCGCTGGCTGCTGCTGAAGGACCTGCAGATCCTGCGCCGCTCGCCGCTGCTGGTGGCGCTGCTGATCGTCTACCCGATCCTGATCGCCCTGCTGATAGGCAGCGCGCTCTCCAGAGGTCCCGGCAATCCGTCGATAGCGCTCTTCAACCAGGTCCCGAGAGAGCAGCGCACGTTCGACGTCGGCGGCTCCTCCGTCAACGCCGACGAGTACCTGCCGGCGCTGACGAGATCGGTCGACGTGATCCAGACGAGAACGCGCGAGCAGGCGCTGCAGTTGGTCAGGGACGGCAGAGTCCTGGCTGCCGTGATCCTGCCGCCGGACATCGCCGAGCAGCTCGCCAGCGGTCGTTCGCAGCCGAGGATCGAAGTCGCCTACAACGGCGAGGACCCGGTCAAGCAGCAGTACGTCGAGTCGATCATCAGAGCGCGCGTCGCCGACGCGAACGCGGCGCTGACGAAGCGCTACCAGCAGATCACGATCGACTACATCGAGTTGCTGCGCGACGGCGGCACGCTCAGAATCCTCGGTCGCGACGTGCCGATCCTCGGGCTGAGAGCGTCGCAGCAGATCATCGAGGCGGTGATGGCGACGCTGCCGGCGAGATCGCCGGAGCGCGCCTCGCTGGCGCAGGTCGACACGTTCGCGCGCCTGGCGATCGAGAACCTCGGCGTCTCGACGAGAGTGCTGCGCTCCGTCGGCGAGCCGATCGCGGTCAGACAGACGCTGATCGGCGGCAGACGCACGCCGCTGGACCAATACGCGATCGCTGTCGCCGTCGCGGTCTCGCTGATGTTCCTGACGGTGCTGCTGGCATCCGGGCTGCTGGCGCTGGAGCGCGAGGAGCACGCCTTCGCGCGGCTCGTGCGCGGGCTCGTCTCGCGCGTCGGGCTGCTGCTGGAGAAGACCGTGCTGGCGGCGCTGTGCGGGCTGTTGGTGACGCTCGCGCTGCTGGTCGCGCTGGGGCTCTTCTGGGTCGAGCTGGACTTCGGGCGACTGCCGCTGTGGGTCGCGGCGCTGGCTGTCGGCGGGCTCGCGTTCGGGGCGCTCGGCGTCGCGATCGGCGGGCTCGCGCGCGAGGTCCGCGCCGCCTCGCTGCTCGCCTTCCTGCTGTCGCTGCCGATCGCCTTCCTCGCGCTCGTACCGAGCGGCTCGGTCTCCGGCTGGGCCTACGACGCGATCCGCGTCGTCTGCGCGATCTTCCCGTTCAAGGCGACGCTGCAGGCGCTCGACGTCGCCGTCAACGACGCTCCGTCGAGCTTCGCCGGCCCGCTCGCGCACCTGGCGGCGCTGGCGCTCGCCTACGTCGCGATCGCGCGGCTGGCGCTGCGCCGGTTCGGCTGACGGACCAGCGCGACGGGCGCGGGGGCGCGCCGTTGCACACACGGTCCGCAGAGCGACACCGGCACGGCGTTATCCTGGGCCGGATGGCCTTTCCCCTCACCCGCCTGCGCCGCCTGCGCCGCACGGGAGCGCTGCGGGGGCTGGTGCGCGAGACGCAGCTCGACGCCGGCGACTTCGTGCTCCCCCTGTTCGTCACGCACGGCACCGACGTGCGCGCTCCGATCGACGCGATGCCCGGCGTCGCGCGGCTCTCGATCGACCACGCCGTCACCGAGGCCGGCGAGGCCGCGGCGCTCGGGATCCCCGCGATCATGCTGTTCGGGATCCCCGACCAGAAGGACGCGGAGGGATCCGGCGCGTGGGACGACGAGGGCGTCGTCCAGCTCGCGATCCGCGCGATCAAGGAGGCGCACCCCGAGCTGATCGTGATCCCGGACCTGTGCCTGTGCGAGTACACCAGCCACGGCCACTGCGGCGTCGTCCGCGACGACGGCCAGGTCGACAACGACGCCTCGCTGGAGCTGCTGGCGCGCACGGCCGTCTCGCACGCCCGCGCCGGCGCCGACCTGATCGCGCCGAGCGACATGATGGACGGCCGCGTCGGCGCCCTGCGCGCCGCGCTCGACGAGGCCGGCTTCTCCGACCTGCCGATCCTCGCCTACTCGGCCAAGTTCGCCTCCGCCTATTACGGCCCCTTCCGCGAGGCGGCCGACTCGACGCCGGCGTTCGGAGACCGTCGCAGCTACCAGATGGATCCCGCCAACGGCGACGAAGCGCTGCGCGAGGTGGCGCTCGACGTCGAGGAGGGGGCGGACATGCTGATGGTCAAGCCGGCGCTCGCCTACCTCGACGTGATCCGGCGCGTCAAGGACGCCCACAACCTGCCGCTCGTCGCCTACAACGTCTCCGGCGAGTACGCGATGGTGAAGGCGGCGGCGGCCGCAGGCCACCTCGACGAGCGCGCGACCGTGCTGGAGACGCTGACCGCGATCCGGCGCGCCGGTGCCGACATCGTCATCACTTACCACGCCAAGGACGCCGCCCGCTGGCTGGCCGAGGAGACGCAATGAGCGACACCGCACCGACCGGACAGGCGACACCGAAGCTGCGCAGCCGCAGATACGGGGCGGCGATCCCGCTCGACGAGCTCGACAGACGGCTGCTCAACCTGATGCAGGGCAAGTTCCCGCTGCAACCGCGCCCGTACCGGCGCGTCGCCGAGCTGGCGGAGGTCGACGAGGCGGTCGTGCTGGAGCGCGTCCAGCACCTGCTCGACGCGCGCATCATCCGCCAGGTGACGCCGATCTTCGACACGCGCGCGCTCGGCTACCAGTCGATGCTCGTCGCCGCGAAGGTCGATCCCGACAACCCGCACCGCGCCGCGAGAATCATCAACGCCCACCCCGGCGTCTCGCACAACTACCTGCGCAACCACGAGTTCAACCTCTGGTTCACGATCGCGACCGAGCCCGACTCGAAGCTCGGCCTGGAGGGCACGCTCGACGCGCTCGCACAGGAGGCCGGCGCCGAGTCGGTCCGCCAGCTGCCGACGCTGAAGCTGTTCAAGATCCGCATGGACCTGGAGATGGAGGGCGACACGAGAGCGCTCTCGACCGCCGCCGTCGCGGCCGATCCGATCGAGCTGGACCCGCAGCCCTACGACGACTTCGACATCGCCGTGATCCGCACGCTGCAGGGCGACATGCCGGTCGTGCCGGAGCCGTACGCGCCCGCGGCCGCCGCGCTGGGGATCACGCAGGACAGGCTGCTGGACCACCTCGCCGGGATGCAGGAGCGCGGGCTGCTGCGCCGCGTCGCCGCGATCCTCTACCACCGCCGCGCCGGCTTCTCCGCCAACGGCATGGGCGTCTGGAACGTGCCGGAGGACCAGATCCTCGAGGTCGGCCGCCAGATGGCCGCCGTGCGCGGGATCTCGCACTGCTACCAGCGGCCGACGTACAGAGACTGGCCCTACTCCGTCTTCACGATGGCGCACGGGCGCTCGAAGGAGGAGTGCGACGCGATCCTCGACTCGATCGCCGAGACGCACGCGATCGAGGACCGCGCGACGCTCTACTCCTCGACCGAGTTCAAGAAGATCCGGCTGCTCTACTTCACCGACGAGTTCAAGGCGTGGGAGCGCGCGCACACCGGCGTGTGAGACCCTGGCGCGGATGTCGTCGCCGCCACTGAACGACGCGCGCTCGGCCGCGCTCTACGCCGAGGCGCTGAAGCTGCTGCCGGGCGGGGTCAACTCGCCCGTGCGCGCGATGCGCGCGATCGGCCGCGACCCGCTCTTCATCGCCAGCGGCGAGGGGGCGGAGATCGTCGACGTCGACGGCAACCGCTACGTCGACTACGTCTGCTCGTGGGGTCCGTTGATCCACGGGCACGCGCATCCGCAGATCGTCGCCGCCGTGAGCGCCGCCGCCGCGCTCGGGACGAGCTTCGGCGCCCCGACCGCCGGCGAGGTCGAGCTGGCGCGCGAGGTCGTCGACCGTTTTCCGTCGGTCGAGATGGTGCGGATGACCTCGTCGGGCACGGAGGCGTCGATGAGCGCGCTGCGGCTCGCGCGCGCCGCGACCGGCCGCGAGACGATCGTCAAGTTCGCCGGCGCCTACCACGGGCATGTCGACGGTCTGCTGGCGGAGGCCGGCTCGGGCCTCGCGACGCAGGGGATTCCCGCCAGCCCCGGCGTGCCCGCCGCCGCGACGGCCGCAACGGTGATCGTGCCGTGGAACGACGCCGACGCGCTGCGGGCCGCGGTCGCCGCGCAGGCGGACGGGCTCGCCGCGATCGTCGCCGAGCCGTACCCGGCCAACATGGGCCTCGTGCCGCCGGCGCCCGGCTTCCTGCACCTGCTGCGCGAGCAGGCCGATGCCAGCGGCGCGCTGCTGATCTTCGACGAGGTCATCAGCGGCTTCCGCGTCGCGCGCGGCGGTGCGCAGGGCCGCGAGGCCGTCGCGCCGGACCTGACGATCATGGGCAAGGTGATCGGCGGCGGCGTGCCCGCGGCCGCGTACGGCGGATCGCGTGCGCTGATGGAGCGGATCGCGCCGGCCGGCGACGTCTACCAGGCCGGCACGCTGTCCGGCAACCCGCTCGCGGTCGCCGCCGGCCTCGCGACGCTCCGCCTGCTCGACGACGGCGCCTACGCGCGGCTGGAGGCGACGACACGTCGGCTCGCGGACGGCCTGCGTGACGGCGCGGCCGCTGCGGGGCGCAGCGTGCACGTGGTCGACGTCCCGGGGCTGCTGACGGTCTTCTTCCGCGCGGATCCGGTCCGCGACTACGCCGACGCCGGCGCCGCCGACCGCGCCGCGCACGCGGCCTGGTGCCGCGCGCTCCTGGCCCGCGGCGTCTACGCGCCGCCGTCGCAGTTCGAGGCTTGGTTCCCCTCGCTCGCGCACGACGACGCGACGATCGAGCGCACGCTGGAGGCTGCCGTCGCGGCCTTCGAGGAGATCGCGTGAGCGCGCTCGACCGGCTCGCGCAGGAGCTGCGCGAGGAGGGCGGGCTGCTGGCGGAGGCGCTGGTGGAGCCGGCGCAGGCGCGGCTCGACCTCGACGCGCTCGCGACCCGTACCGGCGCCGGCGCACGTGCAGCCGCGGCGCCCGGCGAGTACGGGCTCGTGCTCGCGGCCGTCCGCGAGGGCTACCTGCTGCACTACGGCGACGGGCTGGGCACGATCGTGCAACCGACCGAGCGCGACCTCGGGCTGCTCGGCGGCGACCGCCTCTACGCGCTCGGTCTCGCCCGCCTCGCGGCGCTCGGCGACCTCGACGCGGTCAGCGAACTGGCCGACCTGATCTCGCTGTGCGCACAGGCCCACGCGGGCGCCGCTGGCGACGATGCCGGCGCACGCGCGCTTGCCGACGCCGCCTGGCAGGCCGCGGCGCGCGCGATCGGCGACGGCGCGACGCCCGCGCTCGCGCGCGCGAAGGAGCGCGCGCGCGCCGGGGAAGTGGACGCGGCGAACGCGTTGCGGGACGCTGCAGAGGTCCCAGATCTCCCATAGCTGCTGGGGCGGACGCCACCCGTGCGACGCAGCGGGCATGGTTGTCGGTATGGTTCCCGCCGCGATCCATCCGGGTCGCCATTACGGACTTTCATCGTGAGCGACAAGCACAAGAAGAGCTCTCCCTACACGGCCGACCGCGGCATCCCCGGCGCCTTCGAGGGGGAGACCGTCACCCGCCGCCGTTTCATGAACGTGACGGCCCAGGGTCTCGGCGGCGTCGCCGTCGCCGCTTTCGCGCTGCCGGCGCTCGGCTTCGCGCTCGGGCCGGTCTTCGAGCGCACGAAGATGCAGTGGCAGAGCATCGGGCCGCTCGCCGACTTCAACGAGGAGGAGTACATCCCTCGTGTCTTCACGATCGTGAACGGCATCGGCGA
Organism: Conexibacter sp. CPCC 206217; assembly: GCF_030646165.1. Lineage (GTDB taxonomy): Bacteria > Actinomycetota > Thermoleophilia > Solirubrobacterales > Solirubrobacteraceae > Conexibacter. Next base: position 532,054 of record NZ_JAUTDO010000004.1, read on the forward strand.
GGCCGGCAAGACGACCGCGTACGTGCGCCTGCGCAACCCGCAGATCGACACCGAGCCCGAGGACCAGTACAACCGGGTCATCGCGATCTCCACGCGCTGCAACCACCTCGGCTGCCCCGTCCGCTTCACGCCCGCCGCCGGCAAGTTCCTGTGCCCCTGCCACGGTGGCGTCTACGACTTCCGCGGCATCCGGGAGGGTGGTCCTCCGGTCCGCCCGCTCGACCGCTTCTACACGAGAATCGAGGACGGCTCGGTGCTCGTGGGTGCCCGCTACTCGGTCAACTCGGAGCTGCGGCGCTTCTCGCCGCGCGACCCGGGCCAGCCGGTCGACGGCATCGGCCAGTTCCTGTACCCGGCCCGCTTCTCGACGCCGAAGCCGTAGCCCATGCCCAGATTCAAGCTTCCCTCCCCGCCTGCCGCGCTTCAGCCGAAGCCGAAGCGCCCCGGCTCCGCCAGAGGCCCCTCGGGCCCGGTCGAGACGGCCACCGAGGCCGGCATCCACGTCGTCGACTGGATCGACGAGCGCACGTCGCTCTCGGGCGGCCTGCGCTGGATGATGTTCCGCAAGGTCCCGAAGGGGACCAACTGGTTCTACACGCTCGGCTCGGCGACGATGTTCGCGTTCCTGTCGCAGGCCGTCACCGGGATCTTCCTGGCGATGTACTACGACCCGTCGCCGACGCGCGCGTACGAGTCGGTCCGCTACATCGTCAACGACGCCTTCCTCGGCGAGTTCGTGCGCGGCATGCACAGATGGGGATCGTCGGTGATGGTGATCCTGATCTGTTTGCACATGGCGCGAACATTCTTCTTCGGCGCGTACAAGTACCCGCGCGAGCTGAACTGGGTGATCGGCGTCGCACTGCTGATCCTGACGTTCGCGATGTCCTTCACGGGCTACCTGCTGCCGTTCGACCAGCGCTCCTACTGGGCGACGATCGTCGGCGTCAACATCAACGGCACCGGCCCACTCGTCGGTCCGTACCTGTCGGACTTCCTGCGTGCCGGCCCCGAGTTCGGCGCCACCACGCTGTCACGCTTCTACGCCATCCACATGATGCTCGTGCCAGGGTTGATCGCCGCGCTGATGGGCGCGCACCTCTACCTGGTCGCGAAGCTCGGCACCACGGCGCCCCCGTGGATCAGAGCACAGCGCGAGAAGACGCTGACCGAGGATGAGGTCTAAGCGATGAACCAGCTCGAAAAGGAGGAGTACCTCCGCGAGTACGCGCTGCTGAAGACGAAGGGCAAGCCCTTCTTCCCGTACGCGATCGCGAAGGACTCCGCGATGGCGGTCATCGTCCTCGTCGTGATCATCCTGATGTCGTTGATCCTCGGTGCCGAGCTCGGCCCGAAGGCGGATCCGACGACGACGACGTACGTGCCGCGTCCGGAGTGGTACTTCTTCTTCCTCTTCGAGGTGCTGCGGATCATCAAGCCGCCGGAGTTCGTCCCGATGGCGACGATCGGCGTGCCGACGCTCTGCATGATCCTGCTGTTCCTGCTGCCGTTCTACGACCGCGGCGCCGAGCGGCGCCCGGAGCGTCGTCCGATCGCGACCGCGGCCGGCATCCTGACGATCTTCGCGATGGCCTACCTGACGTTCCTCGGCGCCAACGCCGGCTCTCCGAACGAGATCGACATGGCACCGCCGGCCGATCTCAAGGGCACCGCGCTGACGCAGTGGAACCAGGGCCGCCTCGTCGTCGCCCAGTCCGGCTGCCTCGCCTGTCATCAGATCGGCGAGAACGGCAACCACGGACCGGGTCCGAGACTGACGCACGTCGCGAGAAACCTGCCGGCGGCTGCGATCGCGCAGACGCTGCGCAACCCGACCGCGCCGATGCCATCGTTCGCGAGACTCGCAGAGACGCAGCCTGAGAAGTTCCAGGCGATGGTCGCCTTCCTCGGCTCGCTCAAGTAGGTCGCCGCCGATGTCCGGCGGCACCGCTGAGCCCGGCCCCGCGGCTGGGACGCTCGAAGAGCCGCAGGTGCGCGCGATGTTCGATCGCATCGCGCGCGTCTACGACCGCATGAACTCGGTCATGACGGCAGGGCTGCACCACCACTGGCGCCGCCGTGCCGTCGACCTGGCGCAGGTCGCGCCCGGCGACCGCGTCGTCGACGTCGCCTGCGGCACCGGCGACCTGTCGCTGGAGCTGGCCCGGCGCGTCGGCGCGGCCGGCAGCGTGATCGGCTGCGACTTCTCCGAGCAGATGCTGGAGTTGGCGCGCGAGAAGGCGCAGCGCGACGCCGCGCTCGCGGCCGGCGTCAGATTCGAATGGGCCAACGCGCTCGAGCTGCCCTACGCCGACGGCGAGTTCGCCGCCGCGACGGTCGGCTTCGGCGCGCGCAACTTCTCCGACCTGGAGCGCGGCCTGAGCGAGATGCGGCGTGTCGTGCGCCCGGGCGGCAAGGTCGTCGTGCTCGAGATAACGACGCCGACGAAGCCGCCGCTGTCGACCTTCTACCGCCAGTGGTTCGACCGCATCGTGCCGGCGCTCGGCCGCTTCGCCGGCGACAGCGACGCCTACACCTACCTGCCCAGCTCGGTGCGCCGCTTCCCCGCGCCGCAGGAGCTGGCGGCGACGCTGGAGCGCGCCGGCCTCACCGACATCCGCTACGTCCTCACGGCCGGTGGGATCATCGCCATCCACGTCGGCGAGGTCCCTGCGTGACGACGGCGCCCGCCGCGCCGACCACGTCCGCCGCGGCGACGCCCGCCTGATGGCGACCGCGGCGACCCTCGACGCCGTCGTGCGCGCTGCGGGGCCGCAGTTCGGCACGCTGATGGAGCGGGTCGAGGCGCGCCTCGCCGAGCTGGCGGGCGGCTACGGCCCGCTGCTGGCGCAGCATGCCGGCGCCACGATCGCCGCCGGCGGCAAGCGCCTGCGCCCATTGCTGGTGCTGCTGGCCGCAGGCGAGCTGGAGGCGGCGCAGAGCGGCCGCCTCGTGCGCTCAGCGGTCGCGGTGGAGCTGATCCACAGCGCCAGCCTCGTCCACGACGACGTGCTCGACAGAGCGCCGACGCGGCGCGGGCGCCCGACCGTCTTCGCCGCTGCGGGGCGGACCGCGGCGACCGCGACCGGCGACCTGCTGTTCTCGCGCGCCTTCGCGGAGCTGGCCGGCAGCGGCGAGGCCGACGACGTGCGCGCGCTGTCGGCCGCCAGCTCGGCGCTGGCGGCCGGCGAGCTGATGCAGCGCGCCGACGCGTGGGACGTGACGGTGCCGCTCGCGCGCTACCTGGAACGGTGCGAGCTGAAGACCGGCGCCCTGTTCGAGGCCGCCTGCCGGCTCGGCGCGCTCGCGAGCGACGGGCCGGCCGATGCGCTGGCGGCCTTCGGTCGCGCGATCGGGCTCGCATTCCAGCTGCTCGACGACGTGCTCGACGTCTCCGGGCCGGTCGAGCGGACCGGCAAGGCGCGCGGAACGGATCTGCTCGACGGCACCGTGACGCTCCCGCTGATCCTGGCGCGCGAGCGCGATCCGCAGCTGGCCTCGACGGACCTGCGCGCGCTCGACTCGGCGGCGGATGCTGAGCGGGTCTGCGACCGGATCGCCGCGACGGGAGCGCTCGCGGACGCGAAGCATCGGGCGCTGGCCGTCGTCGCGGACGCGAAGACGCGCCTGCCGCGGTCGCTGCCGCCCGCGCAGCGGACGACGCTGGAACTGGTCGCCGACGGGGTCGTCGAGCGGTACGCGTGAGACGGGCCGCAGCCCGTCAGAAGTCCATCGGCCAGATCTGGTCCGCGCCGAGCGCGGCGACGAAACGGTCGATCTCGTCTTCCATGTTGGCGCGCATCAACCGCTGAAGATCACGCACGAGCGCTTCCGTGCCACGATCGAGCTCCTCGTCGAAGCGCTCGACCAGCTCCTCGTCGAAGACGCCGCTGCCGAGCCAGTCACAGTTCGGACAGTGCAGCGTCACATCCCAATGTGACGTTCCCGCCTCCTCCCACGCGACCGGGGCGACCAGCTTGGAAGCGCAGGCGGGGCAGACGTGCAGTCCCTCGACCGTCTCTGAGGTACCGGGACCATCGATGGAATCTGGGTGCGCCGCAAAATAGAGGATCTCTATCGTCTTGCCGCTGGGGAGGACGACGCGGCGAACGGAGCGATGGTCTGCGTGGCGGCTCATGGTGTGACCCTTGAATCGGCTGACTGGCCACGCGACTTGAGTGCGATTTCGGTATGGCGATGATCCCGACTCGGTACCCTTCCGTAGGATTCCATCGGAGGAACCAGATGCCAAACATCGGCCCACTCGAACTCATCGTCGTTCTCGTCATCGTGCTCCTGATCTTCGGGCCGAAGCGGCTGCCCTCGCTCGGGCGCCAACTCGGCGGTGGGATGCGCGAGTTCAAGGACTCGATCACCGGCAAGGATGACGACGACGAGAAGACCGACGCGACCGGTCGCCCCGTGATCGCGCAGACCGCGGCCGACACACCGGTCGCCGCGACCCCGGTCGAGCAGCATGCCGCCCCCGCGGCACCTGCCGCGCCTGTCACGCCGGCTCCGGCCGCATCCGCCGACGCAGCGCCTGAGCAGCGCGGCTGAACAGTTCCGTCAGGCGACGCCGATGGCGACTGCCCTCAAGCCGATCGCGCACGACGATCGGCTGACGATCGTCGACCACCTCGACGAACTGCGCACGCGTCTGATGACGTGCGCGATCGTCTTCGTGGTCGTCTTCGTGGTCTGCTTCTGGCAGAACCACGCGCTGCTGGACTTCATCAACGTCCCCGTCAAGGAGGCGACGAAGTCGGCGCAGCAGAACAACGGCCGGCTCGGACAGGCGGCCGCCGCGCAGACGAGAGTCGGCAGCGGTCTGACGGCCGTCGGCGAGGTCGTCAGAGCGATCCAGGCCGATCCCGCGATCTCCGCTGCGACCAAGCAGGTGCTCGCCCAGCAGTACCCGAGAATCCGCGCCGCGGCCGATGCGCTGCCGAGAATCACGCCGGCGAGAGTCCCGATCACGACCGGCGTCGGCGAGCCGTTCACCGCGACGCTCACGGTCGTCGCGTACTTCACGCTGCTGATCTCGCTGCCGCTGATCCTCTACCAGGCATACGCGTTCATCCTGCCCGCGTTCAGCCCGGACGAGAAGAAGACCGCGCTGCCGCTGATGGCGATGGTCCCGTTCCTGTTCGTCGGGGGTGTGGCGTTCGGCTACTACCTTGTGCTGCCGCCGGCGATCAACTTCCTGCAGAACTTCAACAACGACAACTTCGACATCCTGCTGCAGGCGAAGGACTACTACCGCTTCGCCGCGATGGCGCTGCTGTCGTGCGGCCTGATCTTCCAGATGCCGGTCGGACTGCTGGCGGTCAACCACGTCGGGATCCTCAGCGCCAAGAGACTGCGCGGGAGCTGGCGTTACGCAATTGTTGCAATCGCCGTCATAGCAGCGCTTTTGCCCGGCGTCGATCCGGTCACGACGTGCATCCTGATGGTTCCGCTGCTGTTGCTGTACGGGCTCAGTATCGTTCTCCTCACGATCGCTGATCGACGGCGGGGGGACCGCGACGAGTTCGCGGCGCTGGAGCCGCTCGACGGCGATGAACCCGAGGGAAGCTGAGCCATGCTGTTCGACCTGCAGAGCCGGCGGCGTAGAACCGTCGTCAAGATCGTCTATCTCGGCCTCGCCATCCTGATCGGCGGGGGTCTCGTCCTGTTCGGGGTGGGGACCGGCACAGGCGGTGGCGGCCTGCTCGACGTCTTCAACGGCGACTCTCAGGACACGAGCGTCCAGATCAGCAACGTGGAGAAGAGGGCACAGAGAGCGGTCAGACTCAATCCGCAGGATGCCGCCGCCTGGGCCGAGCTGGCGCGAGCGCGCTACCAGCGCGCGGGTCAGGGCGACAACTTCAACGAGACGCAGGGCACCTTCACCGCGCAGGGTCAGGGGCAGTTGCGGTCCGCCAAGCAGGCGTGGGACAGATATCTCGCGCTCAACCCGTCCAGACCGGACGCAAACGTCGCTCGCCTGATGGCGCAGGCTTTCGCCCCGACAGGCCTCAACGAGCCCGACGAGGCGGCCAAGGCGCTCGAGATCGTGACGGAGCAGGATCCCTCCAGCGCCGCTTACAGCCAACTGGCGACCTTCGCCTACCTCGCGAGCCAGATCCGCAAGGGCGACCTCGCGGCCGAGAAGGCCGTCGAGCTGGCACCCGAGGCGCAGAAGAGAGTCGTCAGAGTCCAGCTGGAAAGAACCAAGAGAGACATCGCGCAGCAGCAGGTCCAGGACGCGATCGACAGAGGCGCCATCAGAACCGACAGATGATGCCGGACATGGGCGCCCGCCGCGACGGGCGCCCCTGCGGGGAGCCGACGGGTTCGCCGCAAACCCTCTAGAATCGCCCGCCGATCTGCTGTTTGCGGATCGTCTCGGGCCGTTAGCTCAATTGGCAGAGCAGGGGACTCTTAATCCCAAGGTTGAAGGTTCGATTCCTTCACGGCCCACTCGTCACCGCCGGCTCGCTGGCCGCCGGTGACTCGCCCGCCGCGGCGGGCTCTCTCGCAGTCGCGCGCCGCTCGTACTCCGCACGCGCTGTCGCGTCGGCGCCGGCAAGGATGCGGTCCGTTCTCATCGCGCGGCTGACCGCGTCGGAGACGCTCCGCGGCAGCAGCGCCCCGATCTTCGTGACGCGGCCGATCGAGCGTGGGACGAAGACGTCGTGGCGCGGGAACTCGAGCGCGTCGACGATCGCGTCGGCGACGTCCTCGGGTTCGACGAGGTCGATCCCGCGGCCCTTCTGCAGTCCCGCCGCCAGCTCGGTTCTGACCGGCACCGGCATCACGACGCTCGTCTCGACGCCGCTGCCGCGCAGCTCCGCTCTGATCGCCTCCGTCAGGCCGACGACGGCGAACTTCGTCGCCGAGTAGGTCGCGCCGCCGGGGATGCCGGCCTTGCCGGCGGTCGAGGCGACGTTCACGAGGTGACCGGTGCGGCGCGGCAGGAACCGTGCCAGTGCGAGCTTGGAGCCCGTGATGACGCCCGCGAGGTTGATCGCCAGCTGGCGCTCGGTCGCGGTCTCCGACTCCTCGGCGAACGACCCCAGCAGCATGATCCCGGCATTGTTGACGAGTACGTCGAGCGGCCCGAGCTGCGCCTCCGTCTGCGCGAGGAAGGCGCCGAACGAGTCGCGGTCGGTCACGTCCAGCGCGAGCGCCACGACGCCGAAGCCGAGCTCCTGCGCGGTCTGCTCGGCGGCCGCGAGGTCGACGTCGCCGACCGCCACGCGCGCGCCTCTTCGCACCAGCGCGGCCGCGGTCGCGCGGCCGATGCCGCGGGCGCCACCGGTGATCGCGACCACCTTGCCGGAGAGCGTGCGGGGTTGCTTGGCCATCGGGGCGGTCCTCCTCGTCGGTGAACGGACTGGCTGCTTGGCCAGTCTCCTCGGAATCGGGCCGGCGTGCAACCCACTAGAGTCCCTGCCCGATGGCTCTCGCGCACCTCGCCTGTCTCGACGGCGTCGTCATGCCCGCGACCGAGGCGCGCGTCCCCGCGACGGACGACGGCCTGCTGCGCGGCGACGGCGTCTTCGAGGTGATGCGCCTCTACGGTGGCCGGCCGTTCGCGCTCGCGGACCACCTCGCGCGGCTCGAGCGCTCGGCGGCGAACCTGCGCCTGCCGCTCGACGTCGACGCGATCCACACCGACGTCGCCGCGCTGCTGACCGCCGCCGGCACCGGTCCCGAGCACGGGCTCGTGCGGATCGTCGTGACGCGTGGCGGCGTGCGCCTGCTGATGACCGAATCGCTGCCCGACAACCCGTCGCAGATCCGGCTCGGGTCGGTCACCTACGCGCCGACACGCCTGCTCGACGGGATCAAGTCGCTCTCCTACGCCCCGAACATGCTCGCGACGCGGCTGGCCCGCGAGCGCGGCTTCGGCGACGCGCTGTTGACGACGCCGCACGGCCGCGTCCTGGAGGCGCCGACCTCGACGCTCTTCTGGGTCACCGGCGGCCTGCTGCAGACGACGCCGCTGGACGACCACGTGCTGGCCTCGATCACGCGCGCCCGCGTGATCGCCCTGACCGGCGCCGCCGAGCGGCCGATCGCGCTCGACGCGCTCAAGCGCGCCGACGAGGCGTTCCTCGCCTCGACCACGCGCGAGGTGCAGCCGGTGATCGGGATCGACGACGCCGAGCTGCCGGTCGGCGCGGTCACGCGCGACGTCGCGGCGCGGCTGCACGAGCACATCCTCGCCGAGCTGCCGTAGCCCGCCCGTCATGCGCGTCCTCACGGTGATCGGGAACCGCCCGCAGTTCATCAAGGCCTCGGCCGTCTCCTCGCGCCTGCGCGCGGTCGCGGAGGAGGTCACGGTCCACACCGGCCAGCATTACGACGCCGCGCTGTCGCAGGTCTTCTTCGACGAGCTGGAGCTGCCGCCGCCCGAGCACTTGCTCGGCATCGGCGGCGGGACCAACACGGCGCAGACGGCGCGGATGCTGGCGGCGCTCGAGCCGCTCCTGAACGACCTCGGACCCGACGCGGTGCTGGTCTACGGCGACACCAACTCGACGCTCGCGGGCGCGCTTGCGGCAGTGCAGGCGGGCGTGCCGGTCGCGCACGTGGAGGCGGGGATGCGCTCGTTCGACCGCGCGATGCCGGAGGAGGTCAACCGCGTCGTCACCGACCACCTCGCGACGCTGCTGCTGGTGCCCTCGCAGACGGCGGTCGACAACCTCACGCGCGAGTCGGTCGCCGGGACGGTCGAGCTGGTCGGCGACGTGATGGTCGACGTCGCGCAGCTGCTGCAGCCGGGCGCACGCGCGCGCACGGAGACGCTCGTCCCATACGACGTGCAGCCGGGCGGCTACCTGCTCGCGACCGCGCACCGCGCCGGCAACGTCGACGACCCGGCGCGCCTGGAGCAGCTCGTCGAGCTGCTGCTCGCGCTGCCCGTGCCGACGATCTTCCCGCTGCATCCGCGCACACGCGCGCGGCTCGACGACGCCGGTCTGCTGCAACGGGTCCAGGAGGCGCCGCTGCTGCGGCTCGCCCCGCCGCTCGGCTACCTCGACTTCACCGCGCTGCTGTGCAACGCGCAGGCGGTCGTGACGGACTCGGGCGGCGTGCAGAAGGAGGCGTACCTCGCGGGCGTCCCGTGCGTGACGATGCGCCCGAGCACCGAGTGGGTCGAGACCGTCGAAGCCGGCTGGAACGTGCTCGTCGACCTCGACGCCGCCGACGCGCTCGCCGCGCTGCAGCGCACCCCGCCGGCCGAGCGGCCGCAGCTGTACGGCGACGGCCGGGCCGGCCAGCGCGTCGCCGACGCGCTGCTGACGCTCGGCTGAGCGGCCCGGCGCTACGGCCGTCCGATGCGGCGCACGGCGACGCCGGCGCTGCGGAACGGCGCCGGGTCGAGCGCGTCGCGGCCGTCCACGAGCGCGCGCAGGCCGGGCAGCTGTGACGGCGTCAGCGCGCGGTACTCGGCGTGGTCGGCCTGTACGATCGCGCCGTCGACGGCGCCGCCGTCCCACGGCTCGAAGCCGAGCGCGCGCAGCTCGGCGTCGCTGTAGAGCGGGTCGGCCGCCAGCGGCGTCGCACCGGCCTCCCGCAGCGCGTCACGCAGCCCGAAGGCGCCCGAGAACGCCGTCTCGCGGACGCCGCCGCGATAGGCGACGCCGAGGATCAGCACCCGCAGGCCGCGCAGCTCGCCGAGTTCCTCGCGCAGCAGCCCGACGGTGTAGCCGGGCATCTCGACGTTGACGCGCCGCGCGGCGGCCGGCAGCTGCGCGTCCGCGTCGCCCTGCAGGTAGAAGTGGGGGTAGACGGGAATGCAGTGGCCGCCGACGGCGACGCCGGGGCGGTGGATGTGGCTGAACGGCTGGCTGTTGGCGGCGTCGATCACGCGCCCGACGTCGACGCCGAGCGTGTCGGCGTGGCGGGCGAACTCGTTCGCGAGCGCGATGTTGACGTCGCGGTAGGTGGTCTCCGCCAGCTTCGTCAGCTCGGCCGCCTCGGCGGAGCCCATCGGCCACACCTCCGCGCCGCCGCCGATGAAGCCGCGGTACAGCTCGACGCCACGCGCCTCGCCGGCCGCCGACAGCCCGCCGACGAGCTTCGGATAGGTGTCGAGGTCTCTGAAGACGCGACCGCTGTAGACGCGCTCGGGACTGAAGACGGTGAAGAAGTCCTGCTCGGAGCGGAGCCCGCTGCCGGCGGCGAGCGCCGGCGCGATCCGCGCGCGCGTCGTGCCGGTCGGGACGGTCGTCTCGACCGACACGGTCGTGCCCGCTCTCAGCCCGCGCGCGATGTCCGCCACGACGCTGTCGAGGATCGACCAGTCCGGTCTTGCCTGCGCGTCGACGATCAACGGCGGGACGGCGATCACGAGGTCCGGGCCGTCGGCGACGGCCGCGGTCGTGTCGGTCTGCGCGCGCAGCCGGCCGGCGCCGACGACCTGCTCCAACGCCGCCTTCAGCCCGCTCTCGCCCGGGAACGGCTCCTCGGCGCGGTTGACCAGGTCGCAGACGGCCTGGTTGACGTCGCAGCCGACGACGCGGTGGCCCGCCAGCGCGGCGTGGACGGCCAGCGGCAGGCCGATCTTGCCGAGTGCGACGACGACGACGTTCATGCCGGGATCCGCACCGTCTCGCCGCGGCGGGCGCTCTCCAGCACCGCCTCCGCCGAGCGGACCGCGGCGAGGCCCTGCGCGAGCGTCACGACCGGCGCGTCGAGGTCGCCCGCGACGAGGTCGCGGAACGCCTCCAGCTCGCTGCGGATCGGCTCGCTGCGGGCGAGCGCGTAGCGCGTCGCGTTGCCCTCGCTGACGCCGCGCAGCGCCTGCGAGCTGCTCCAGTCCGACGTGACCTTGCCGTTCTCGTAGAACGTCAGGTCGGCGGTGACGGTCTCGGCGACGAGCATCCCGCGGTCGCCCAGCACGCGCGTGCGGCGCGTCTTCGTCGGCGTCAGCCAGTCGACGATCGTGTTGAAGGGGACGTCGGAGGCGAGGCGGCCGTTGACGAGCACGAGGTCCTCGTGCGGGCGGCCGGTGCGGTGAGCCGTCTGCGCCGAGACGGTCGCGATCGGGGCGCCTGCGACCCAGCTGACGATGTCGAGGTCGTGCGTCGCGAGGTCCTTCACGACGCCGACGTCGCGGATCCGCTCCGGGAAGGGACCGACGCGCTCGGTCGCGACGAGGAAGACGTCGCCGAGGAGGCCCTCGCCGAGCTTCTCGCGCAGCGCCAGCAGCGAGGGGTTGAAGCGCTCGACGTGGCCGACGGCCGCGGGCAGCCCGCGTCTGTGGATCGCGGCGATGATCTGCTCGGCGTCGGCGGTCGAGGCGGCGAGCGGCTTCTCGATCAGCATCCCGACGCCGGCGTCGGCGAGTGCGAGCGCTGTCGGCAGGTGCTCCTCGGTCGGCAGCGCGACGACAGCCATGTCGAGCGGGCCGCTGTCGAGCAGCTGCTCCAGCGTCGCGAACACGAGCGCGGGATCGCGCACCGCGTCGTGGCGGTCGCCCGCGGGGTCGACGGCGCCGGCGAACGTCACGCCGGGCAGCGCCTGCAGGATCCGCGCGTGGTGGCGGCCCATCATGCCGAGGCCGAGCACGGCGGCGCGGAGGTTTGCGGTGGGGGTTCGCGTCATGGGGCTGGTGAAGGGTATCTTCAGCGCCGTGCCCAGCGCCCCCGGCCTCGTCCTCAGCCCCACCGCGCGGATCGGCGCGGACGTCCGCTTCGGCGCCAACGTCGTCGTCCACGACGGCGTCGCGATCGGCGACGGCGTCACAATCGAGGACGGCGTCGTGCTCGGCAAGGGGCCGCGCCTCGCGCCCGGCTCGGCGGCCGCGGCGGCCGGCGGCGGGCCGGCGCCGCTGACGATCGGGGAGGGCGCGACGATCTGCTGCGGCGCGATCGTCTTCGCCGGTGCCACGATCGGACCGCGCGCGATCGTGGGAGACCAGGCCTACGTGCGCGAGCGCGCGAGCGTCGGCGAGCGCAGCGTGATCGGACGCGGCTCCGCCGTCGACAACGACGTCGCGATCGGCGCGCGCGTGAGCGTGCAGACGGCGGTCTACCTGACCGCCTTCTCGGTTGTCGAGGACGACGTCTTCGTCGGCCCTTGCGCGATGACGACGAACGACGACGCGATGGGCCGGATCGCGCGCGGGACGCCGCTGCGCGGCGCGACGCTGCGGCGCGCCTGCCGGATCGGCGGCGGTGTCGTGCTGGTGCCCGGCGTCGAGATCGGCGAGGAGGCGTTCGTCGCCGCCGGCGCCGTCGTCACGCGCGACGTGGCGCCGCGCACGGTCGTGATGGGCGTCCCCGCGCGCGTCGTGCGCGAGGTGCCCGACGCGGACCTGATCGAGCGCTGGCGCTAGGCCGCGGGGACGGCCTGGCCCGGGACGGTCGCGAGACCGGCCTCGGTCCACATCGTCTGCTCGCGGCCGGGGCCGACGGAGATCAGCACGACCGGCACGCCGATCGCTTCCTCGATGTAGCGCAGGTAGGCGCGCGCGTTCTCCGGCAGCTCTTGCTCGCTGCGCGCGTCGCTGATGTCCTCGTCCCAGCCGTCCAGTTCGACGTAGTCGCCGCTGGCGTGGTGCAGCACCGTCTGGTGGTACGGGAACGTGTCGAACTCCGCGCCGTCCTCGCCGATGTATCTGACGCAGACCTTGATCTTGTCGAGGCCGGACAGCACGTCGAGCTTCGTCACGACGAGCGCCGTCAGCGAGTTCAGGCGCGCGGCGTACTTCAGCGCCACGAGGTCGAGCCAGCCGATCCGCCGCGAGCGGCCGGTCGTCGTGCCGAACTCGCCGCCTCTCTCGCGCAGCTCGTCGCCGAGCGCGTCGTGCAACTCGGTCGGGAACGGGCCGGAGCCGACGCGGGTCGAATACGCCTTCGCGATGCCCCAGACCTCGTCGATGTCCTTCGGGCCGACGCCGCTGCCGATGCAGGCGGAGGCGGCGATCGGGTTCGAGGAGGTGACGAACGGATATGTGCCGTGGTCGATGTCGAGCAGCGCGCCCTGGGCGCCCTCGAAGATCACGATCTCGCCGTCGTCGAGCTTGCTCCAGACGAGCGACGTGGTGTCGGCGATGTACTCCGACAGGCGGCGGCCGTAGTGGAGGTACTCCTCCGTGACCGCCTGCAGGTCGAGTTGCGGGTCGCGCGCGAAGGGGCGCAGCGCGAGCCGCTTGGGTTCCAGCGCCGCGACGATCTTCTTCTTCAGGATCTTCTCGTCGAGCAGGTCCTGCACGCGGATGCCGATGCGCGACGCCTTGTCGGCGTACGCCGGGCCGATCCCGCGACGGGTCGTGCCGATCTTCAGCTTGCCGAGTCTCGCCTCGCCGGCTTCGTCGAGCATCATGTGGTACGGCATGATCATGTGCGCGTTGGCGGAGATCCGCAGCCCGCTCGTGTCGACGTTGCGCCTGCGCAGCTCGTCGAGCTCGTCGGTCAGCACCTTCGGGTCGATCACGACGCCGTTGCCGATCACGCAGGTCTTGCCGGGGTAGAGGATCCCGGACGGCATCAGGTGCAGCTTCCAGGTCTCGCCGTTGCGCACGATCGTGTGCCCGGCGTTGTTGCCGCCCTGGAAGCGGACCACCGCATCCGCCCGCTCAGCGAGCAGGTCGGTGATCTTGCCTTTGCCTTCGTCGCCCCATTGGGCGCCCACGATCACGATGCCTGACATAGCGCCAGACAGTGTAGGCGAGCGTCCCCTGCGAGCGCCTCGCGCCGCCTAGCCGAAGCGGTCGCCGGCGAAGTTCATGAACTTCGGGTACTCCTTCTGGAACGTCAGCACGATGTCCCCGAGCCCGCCGTTGCGGTGCTTGGCGATGATGATGTCGGCCTCGCCCTCGCGCTCGGACTCTCTGTCGTAGTACTCGTCGCGGTAGATGAACATGACGAGGTCGGCGTCCTGCTCGATCTGGCCGGACTCGCGCAGGTCGGACAGGATCGGTCTCTTGTCCGTGCGCGTCTCGACCGCGCGCGACAGCTGCGACAGCGCGATCACGGGCACCTGCAGCTCGCGTGCGAGGATCTTCAGGCCACGGCTCATCTGGCCGACCTGCTCGACACGGCTCTCGACACGACCGTCGGGGCGCAGCAGCTGCAGGTAGTCGACGATGATCATGCCGAGGCCGCCGGGGTTCTGCTGGTGCAGGCGGCGGGCCTTCGCGCGCACCTCGAGCATGCTCATGTCGGACGAGTCGTCGACGTACAGCGGCGAGTCCGCGAGCCGCTGGCTGGCCTCGAGGATTCTCGGCCAGCGGTTCTCCGCGACTCTGCCCTTGCGCAGGTCCTCGCCTCTGATGCGCGCCTGCGAGGCGACGAAGCGCTGCGCCAGCTCGGCCTCGGACATCTCCAGCGAGAACAGCGCGACGGGCTTTCTGTGCTGGATCGCGGCGTTCTCGGCGATGTTCGTGACGAACGCGGACTTGCCCATCGAGGGGCGCGCGGCGAGGATGATCAGGTTTCCGGGCTGGAAGCCGCCGGTTATCTCGTCGAGGTCCTTGAAGCCCGACGGCGTGCCCGTCAGCGACGTGTGCTGGACCGACAGCCGGTGCAGCTTGTCGATCTCGTCGTCGAGCACCGCGCCGATCGAGCGGAAGTCCTTCTGGCGGTCGTCGTGCGCGACGTCGAGGATGTCGCGCTCGGCCCACTCGACGACCTCGCGCGCCGGCGCGGCGTGGTTGTAGACGTTCGCCTGGATCTCCTGGGTCGTCTTCAACAGCTTGCGCAGCAGCGCGTTGTTGTGGACGATGCGGGCGTACTCGCGCACGTTGCCGGCGGCCGGCGCGGCGCCCGCGAGCGCGTCGACGGAGGCGGGCCCGCCGACCTCGTCGAGTCTGCCGATCGAGCGCAGCTGCTCGGTCACCGTCAGCACGTCGATCTCGCGGCTCTCGCCGTAGAGGTCGAGCATCGCCTGGTAGACCGCCTGGTGCTCCGGGCGGTAGAAGTGCTCGGGCTTCAGCCCCTCGTTGATGACGAGGCCGTAGAGCGTCGTGTCGGCCAGCAGGATCGCCCCGAGCACGGACTGCTCCGCTTCGAGGTTGTGCGGTGGTCCGAGGGGGTGCTGGTGCTGCTCGATGGCGGCCATGAAGAGGTGAGGAGTCTAGGTCGGGCGGGACCGGCGTGGAACGAGATTCCCGCTCCCACCGGACGAATTCGGCGGCACACAACGACGAAGCGCCGCGGCGAGCGCGGCGCTTCGACAACGAGATGAGGCTCCGTGCAGCGGGGTGCTGCTTACTTCTGCTCGACGACCATCGTCTTGACGGTCGCATGCACGCCTTCGTCGATCTCGACGACGACCATGTGCGTGCCGATGTTGCGAATCGGCTCTTCGAGCTGGATCTTGCGACGGTCGACTCTGATGCCGCGCGCCTCGCGGATCGCCTCCGCGATGTCCTGCGCGGTGACCGAGCCGAAGAGGCGGCCGTCGTCGCCCGCCTGCTGCGCGATCGTGAGGACCGTGCGGCCGAGCAGCGCCGCGTTCTCCTGCGCGCGGTCTCTCGCCTCTCTGGCGGCCTTGTCGGCGGCGATCTGCCGCTTCTGGGCAGCCTCGAGCGCGCCCTTGGTGGCCGGCTGCGCGAGCTTGCGCGGGATCAGGAAGTTGCGCAGGTAGCCGGGGGAGACGTCGACGACCGTCCCTCTCTCACCGAGCTGCTCGACGTCTTCCAGCAGAATCGCCTGGGGCATCGCTAACGCTCCTCGCGGTCGCCGCGATCGCGACGGCCGCCGCTGCGCTCCGGCGGAGCGTCGGAGACGTACGGCAGCAGCGCCAGCTCACGCGCGCGCTTGACCGCGGTCGCGATCTGGTTCTGGTGGCGACGGCACGCGCCCGAGATGCGCCGCGAGCGGATCTTCCCGCGCTCGGAGACCATCTTCTTGAGCCCGTCGACGTCCTTCCAGTCGACCTGCTCGATCTTGTCCTTGCAGTACGGGCACGACTTGCGTCGGTTGGACCCGATACCGCCCTTCTTGTCACGCCGTCTCGTGGGGCGCGTGCGTTGCTTCGCCACTCTTGGACCTTATCTCGTTGAAAGTGTGCTGCTCAGAACGGAATGTCGTCGTCGGCGGGCGCGGCGGGAGCAGGCGTGGACCGGAAGTCCTGGGAGTCGATCGGAACATCGCCTCCCGCCGCCACATCCTGACGCGGAGCGGCGTAGCCGTTGCCGGCGCCGCCTTCCTCACGACCGCCGAGGAACTGCACGGAATCGGCGATGATATCGATCGCCTGCCGTCTCTGCCCAGTGTTTCTGTCTTCGAACTCACGCCACTCGAGCCGGCCGTCGATCGCGACGGGACGGCCCTTCGCGAGAAAGCGGGCGCAGTTCTCGCCCTGCGCGCCCCAGACGGTCACGTCGAAGAAGTTGGGCTTGTCCTCCCACTCCCCGCCCGCGCCCTTGCGCCGCGTGTTGCACGCGATGCGCAGGCTGCAGACCGCCATACCGCTGCCGGTATGGCGCAGGTCGGGGTCACGCGTGAGGTTCCCGGTCATCACAACCCGGTTGATGTTCGTAGCGGCCATGAGGCTCCTTTCGGCGGCAGATACCAGCGGCGATCGAGTCTAGACCGCGTTCCGGGGCCGATCACCAGCGTGACCCCGGAAACTGCGCTGAAAGTTCACAGCCGTGTGCGAGTCCTGTGACAGAGCGCGCGTCAGTCGCGATTAAGCGACCGACTCGACCGGCTCGGCCGGCGGCAGAGCGCCGATGGCGCCCGCGGGCGGATCGCCGACGGGCGGCGTGCCCGGGAGGACCTTGATGATGCGGTGGCGCAGGACGCCGTCCGCGATCTTCAGGTTGTACGAGAGCGCCTCGACGAGCACGGGCGGCCCGCTGAACTGCAGCAAGTGGTATTCCGCGTCTCTCGTGTGGTCGATCTCGAACGCGAGGTTCCGCACGCCCCACTCCTGGGCGAGCTCGATCACACCGTCGTGATCGGCGATCGTCTGCTCGACTTCTCCGCGAATCTGGTTACGACGGTCCTCGTCGGCCGACGTGCGGAGCAGGAGCATGAGGTCGTAAATGGGGGTGAGTTCGGCCATGGGCTTTCGTCTGCTTGACAGCGGCCGAGGACTATACCAACGGGGGCGAACTTTGGCGTCCGGGCCCCTCTGTATGAGATGCCAGCGATCCGTTGGACCACCGCCGCCCGTGTCGCAGCCGCCGTCGCGACGCTCGTCCTGCTCGTCGCCTGGAGCCGTGGCGGCGGCGATCCGCCGCTGCCGCCGTCCGATCCCGTCCCGGTGGCGCAGCCGCCGGCTCCGGTCGCCGAGAGACTCGAACCGGCGCCGGCGACCGCCTACCGCCCGCGGCCCCAGCCGCACGGGTCGGCGCGCGGATCTGCGCGGAGAGCGGTGCCGCGCCCGCTTCGGCCCGAGCCGGTCAGACGGCCGCGCGGACGGCGCAGAGCCGCTGCAAGCAGACCGCCCGCGGCCGCTGTCCCGCAGCGGCCGCGATCGCCTCTCCCTGCGCCGTCGGCACCCCCGCCGCCGCCCTCGCCCGCACCCCCGCCCGCGCCGCAGCCGAGCGATGAGTTCGGCTTCGAGTGAGCGCTCGCGCGGGCGCGCCCGGCTCAGTTGCCGTTCGCGCCTTCCTTCTTGCGGATGTCCGCGAGCTGGTCGTCGATCCAGTCGCCGGGGTCGCGCTGCGTGACGATCCGCTTGAGCCCGGCGAGCCGCCGCTCGCGCTCCTCGCGCGGCATCGTCAGCGCGGCGTGGATCGAGTCGGCCAGCTCCTGGATGTCGAACGGGTTGACCGACAGCGCGAACTCGCCCAGCTCCTCGTGCGCGCCAGTGTTCTCCGACAGGATCGAGACGCCGGCCCGCTCGTTCACGAGCGGACCCTCCTTCGCGACCAGGTTCATGCCGTCGAACATCGCGTTGACGAGCAGCAGGTCGTAGTTCTTGTACGCCGCGACGGCCTCCTCGAGGTCGTCGCGCAGCTTCAGGTGGATCGGCATCCAGTCGGGCGTGCCGTGGCGGTGGTTGACGACCGCGACGACCGCCTCGATCCGCTCGAGGTACTCGGCGTACTCGGGCACGTCGGTGCGCGACGGCATCAGCTGCGCGACGAACGTGACGCGCTCGCGGAACTCCGGATGCTGCTCGAGGAAGACGTCGAACGCGGTGAAGCCGCGCAGCACGTTCTTCGACAGGTCGGCGCGGTCGACGCGCAGGATCAGGTGCTCGCGCCGCCGCCGCAGCAACTCGCCCTCGAACTCGGCCGTGCGCGGCCGCTTGGCGACCGCGCGCGTCTGCTCGGCGTCGATCGGCAGCGGGTAGGCGCGGACCCACACCTGGTGGCCGTCGGGGCAATGGACGATGCCCCTGTCGAAGTCGACCTCGAGGTCCATCAGGTCGCGGCAGCACTGCAGGAAGTTGCGCCGGTAGGAGCGCGTGTGGAAGCCGACGATGTCGTTCGCCAGCAGGCCCTCGTAGATCTCCGTGCGGATCTTCGTCGGCAGCACGCGCCAGGCGTCCGGCTGCGTCCAGGGGATGTGCACGAAGTGGTGCAGGAAGACGTCGGGCCGCTCCTTGCGGATCAGCCCCGGCAGCGTGTAGAGGTGGTAGTCGTGGACCATCACGACCGGCTCCTGCTGCCCGTCGATCTCCTCCAGCACGGCGCGCGCGAGGTCCTCGTTGACGACGTTGTAGCCGAACTCGAACGCCTCGACCTCCTCGCGGCGGATGTCCGGCGCGTTCGACAGATCCCACAGGTAGTGCTGGATGAACCACAGCATCGGGTTCGCGAAGACGTTGTAGAAGCGGTCGTACGCGCCCGGATCGGAGGCGACGAGACGGACCTTGTAGCTGCCCCCGTCCGGCAGCTCGGCGGTGAACGGTCTTCCGCCGTGCTGCTCGGTGACGGCGATGTCCTGCTCCGTCATGGCGGACGCGATCCAGATCGCGTCGCGGTGGGAGGCGAGGCCCGTCAGCGCGGTGACGAGGCCGCCACCGCCGCGCTTGACTTCGCCGTTCTCCTGGAACGTGACTGGTCCGCGGTTCGAGACCAGGACGAGCGGTGCACCCTCGGCAGACAGCGGACTAGCCCTCCAGCTCGTTGAATATCTTCAGCCAGTCGCGCAGCAGACGTGGCATCAGGAAATGCTTGCGGATGTGCTCCTTGCCGGCCAGCCCGAGTCTGCGGCCGAGGCCAGGGTCATGGAGAATCGCACCGGCGCGCGCGGCGCACTCCTCGACGCTGCCGACGAGGTAGCCGGTGACGCCGTCCTGCACCTGCAGGGGGATCCCGCCGACGTCGCCGCCGATGAACGGGCGCGCCTTCCAGATCGCCTCCGAGACGGTCAGGCCGAAGCCCTCGCGCGTCGACTTCTGGATCAGCACGTCGGCATGCGACTGGAACGCGTTGACCTCGATTGCGCCGACGTTGTTGAAGTTGTTGAGGATGTGGACGTCCGGGTCGCCGTTGGCGTGCGCGACGGTCGCGTTGAAGAAGTCCCAGCCCTCGGGGTCGTCGGTCGCCATCGAGCCGACGAGCGCGAGCTGCACCTCCGGCATCGACTCCTTCACGATGCGGTAGGCGTCGATCACGCCGAGCGGATCCTTCCACGGGTCGAAGCGCGACACCTGGCACATCAGCGGCCGGTCGACGTCGATCCCGAACTGCTCGCAGATGTAGGTCGAGTCCTCCGGCGAGAAGGCCATGTTCTTCGGCGCCAGCGGGTCGATCGCCGGCGGCACGACATGGATCCGCTTGCCCATCCCCGGTGGCACGTACTGCTGCAGGTGGAAGACGGAGTCGGGATACGTCTGGAGGTACGGCAGCAGCCGCTCGATCGTCGCCGGGTTGGGCGTCGAGAGGTCGATGTGGCAGCGCCAGATCCAGTGCCGCGCCTTCTCCGGTGCGAGCGTGTGCAGCGCCGCCGGCTGCGGGTCGTGCGCGATCGCGACGTCCCAGCCGCCCGACAGCTCGCGCGCGTTCATCTCGTTGTAGCGACGCCACGACGCCCACTGCTCGTCGGTCAGGTCCTGCGGGTGGCCCTGCAGCGCGTTGTGCATCACCTTCGTCGCGTTGAAGAACTCCTCGCGGCCGTAGATCACATGCCACTCGACGTCGAGCCCGACGTCGCGCATCAGCGGGACCATCGTGTAGAGGATCTCCGAGACGCCGCCGCCGAACGCGGTCGCCGACAGGTGCAGGACGCGCCGCCCGCGCAGCGGCTCCGCCAGCTCGCGGATCTCCTCGACAAGCCCGCGCCCGACGATGCTGGAGTAGTCCGCGAGGGTCTTGTGGCCGACGGCGACGGGTTGGAGCATGCCGTTCCCTCCCTCAGCCCGGGCGGGTCCCGAGCGTCACCTGAACGGTGCGCTGTTCGCCGTCGCGCCAAACGTCGAGCGTCACGACCTCGCCCGGCGAGCGGTCGGCGACCGCGGTGGCGAGGTCGTTGTCGCGCGTGATCGGCTTGCCGTCGACCGCGGTGATCACGTCGCCGCCGACTCTGAAGCGCGCCGCCTGGAAGGCGACGTCGTCGCCGTCGCCGGCGGTCAGGCCGGCGATCGCGGCGGGCGAGCCGTCGGTGACCGACTGCACGAGCGCGCCCTGCTGCGCCGGCAGGTCGAACCTTCTCGCCAGCTGGGGGAAGATCGGGACGGTCGAGACGCCGATCCAGGCGTAGTCGACGGTGCCCTTCGCGCGCAGCTGCCCGAGCGCCCGCCGCACCGTGTCGACCGGGATCGCGAAGCCGACGCCCTCGCCGCCGCCGCCGGTCGTCTGGATCTGCGCGTTGATGCCGATCACGCGGCCCTGCGCGTCGACGAGCGGGCCGCCGGAGTTGCCGTGGTTGATCGCCGCGTCGGTCTGGATCGCGCCGCCGATCGCGAATCTGCCGGCGCCGCCGTCGCCGCCGGAGTTGAGCGAGTCGATCGTGCGGTTGGTGCCGGAGATGACGCCGACCGAGAGCGACTGCGGCTCGCCGAACGGGCTGCCGATCGCGGCGACGGGGGCGCCGACGGTGAGCCCTCTGCTGCTGCCGAGCGGGAGTGGGCGCAGCGTCAGGTCGGCGGGATCGACCTCGATCAGCGCGACGTCGGAGTTGAGGTCGGTGCCGACGATTCTGGCCGGCACCTGATTGCCGTCGGCGAACTGCACGTAGACGGTCTCGGCGCGTCTGATCGCGCCGCCGCTGCCGTTGGTGACGACGTGCGCGTTCGTCGCGATGCTGCCGTCGCCGTCGATCACAAAGCCGGAGCCGAGCCCCTCGGAGCCGGTCGGCATCGCGTCGCTTCTCTCGCCCGGGAAGATGCTGATCACGGTCACGACGCCGGGCGCCTCGTTGGCGTAGACGACGCTCGGGTCGAAGCCGCCTCTGGCGAGCTCGCGGATCACCTCGACGCGCGTCGTGGCCGTCCGCACGGGCCCGCCGCCGAGCGCTCCGTCCTCGTTGTCGCCGCCGCAGCCTGCGCCGACGAGCGGGAGCGCGACGAGCGCGATCGCGAGGAGTGGGAGACGACGGCGGTTCACGCGGGAAGCTCCAAGGTGAAGACGGTGCGGCCGGGACGCGACTCGACGCCCAGGCGCCCGCGCATGCGCTCCGCCAGCTCACTCGCGATCGCGAGTCCGAGGCCGGAGCCCTGCGTGTCGTTGGACGTGTAGAACGGCTCGAAGATCTGCGACAGCGCGTGCCGCTCGATGCCGCCGCCGTGGTCGCGCACGGCGAGGCGGGCGTAGCCGTCGTCGCGCGTCGCCGAGACGACGATGTCGGTGCCGGCGGGCGAGTGCGTCAGCGCGTTGTCGATGAGGATCCGCATGATCTGGGCGACGCGAACAGGATCGCAGAGTGCCTCGACCGGCCTGCTCGTGAGTCGCACCTCCAGATGCGCGTCGCGCTGCGCGAGGACCGGCTCGAACTCGGAGCTGACCGCGCTCGCCAGCTCCGACAGGTCGACCGGCTCCGGGCGCAGCTCCAGCGAGCCGGCCTCCAGGCGCGACAGGTCGAGCAGGTCGACGGTCAGCTTGCGCAGCCGCTCGACCTGCATCCGCACCTGCACGAGGAAGCGTCTGCGCGTCTCCTCGTCGAGCTCCTCGTCCTCCAGCAGCTCGACGAAGCCGCCGAGCGAGAAGAGCGGCGTGCGCAGCTCGTGCGACGCCGTCGCGATGAACTGCTTGCGCGCGCGGTCGAGCTGCGCGAGCTGGCGCTGCATGTCGTTGAAGGCGCGCGCGAGCTGGCCCAGCTCGTCGTCGGAGTCGACCGGGATCGGGCGCGAGAAGTCGCCCGCGGCGACCTGCTCGGCGGCCTGCTCCAGCCGCTTCACGCGCTGCGCCAGCGCGCGCGCGACGAGCCAGCCGGCCAGCACCGCGAGCGCGAGCGCGAGCGCGCCGGCGATCAGGATCTGCCCGCGCACGACCGCGACGTTGCCCTCGACGTCGCTCGTCGGGGTCGAGTAGAGCGCGACGAACGTGACTCTTCTGTCCTGTCGGATCGGCATCGCGACGACGGCGAGCGGACCGGCGGAGGTCGCCTGCGAGCCGGTCTCGGTGCGGCCGCTGCGCGCCGCGTCGGCCGCGATCTGCGGATCCAGCGCGGCTGCGCCGCTGGCCGAGTCGCTGACGGTCTCCGGCTGCGGCTCACCGCCGATCGTGTTGACCCGCATCAGCGTCAGGCGCGCGTTGGCGTGGTCGCCGGTCTGGCGCACGACCTGCTCGAGCCTGGCGGTCGGGACGATCGTTCCCGCCACCTGCGCGACCTCGAAGACGGTCTTCTGCGCCGCCTCGCGCAGCTGCGTGATCTTCTCGTCGCGCAGCCGCGACTCCAGCTGCGGCGCGATGTACAGGTAGAGCACGCCGATCGACGCGAGCGTGATCGCGAAGAACAGGAACGCGAGCCGGTTGCGCAGCGAACGCATGACGGGGACGCGACGCGTCGGCGGGGCTATGACGCGTCCGTGTCGCGGAAGCGGTAGCCGACCCCGCGCACGGTGAAGAGGTACTCCGGTTCCTTCGCGTCGCGCTCGATCTTCTCGCGCAGGTGGCGGATGTGGACGTCGATCGTGCGCGGGTCGCGGTAGGCGGAGTCGCCCCACACGCGCGCCAGCAGCATGTCGCGCGTGAACACGCGGCCGGGGCTGCGCGCCAGCGTCAGCAGGATCTCGAACTCGACGAAGGTCGTCGCGATCGCCTCGCCGCGAACCGTCACCGTGCGCTTGTCCGGGTCGATCCGCAGCTCGTGCATGTCCAGCGAGCCGCCGTCGCGCTCGGACGCGCGCGACAGCTCGGAGCGGCGCAGCGCCGCCTTCACGCGGCTGCGGAACTCGCGCATCGAGAACGGCTTGGTGATGTAGTCGTCGGCGCCGATCTCCAGCCCGACGACCTTGTCGATCTCCTCCGACTTCGCCGTCAGCATGATGATCGGGACGGAGCTGCGGCTGCGCAGGCGGCGGCAGACCTCCAGCCCGTCGAGCTGCGGCAGCATGACGTCGAGCACGACAAGGTCGAACGGGCGCTCGTCGAAGCGCTCGAGTGCCTCCCGCCCATCCGTCGCCTGAACGACCTCGTAGCCGTCTCTGCGCAGGGGGTAGGAGAGCAGGGTCTGGATCGACTGCTCGTCGTCGACCAGCAGGATGCGCGTTGATCGCTCGGTCATCAGCTCCCGCTCGGAAGGTTAGTGCGTTGGCGCACGTACGCACAGGCGAGCCGGCCGGCCGGCCTGGATAACCTGCGGGTGTGCTCGACCCGCGGATCTACCGTGCCGCGTTCTTCCCCCTCCTGTTCGTGTTGGTGCTCGTCGGCTTCTCGCTGCGCGAACAACCGCGCGGGGCGACGACGACGCTGGCGCCCGACGCCTTCGACGGCGCCGGTGCCTTCAGGCAGCTCGACGCGCTCGCGACGGCCGCGCCGAACCGAGAACCGGGCTCCGCAGGCGACGCGCGCATCGCCGCGCGCGTGCGGGAAGGGCTCAGAGCGAACGGCTTCGACGTCAGCTCACGCCGCTTCCAGGCGCAGACGAGCGCGGGCGAGCGGACGGTCGAGACGGTCCTCGGCGAGCGCACCGGCTTCTCCAGCAGGCGGATCCTCGTCGTGACGCAGCGCGACGCGGTCGGCAGCCCGGCGCGCGCGCAGCTGTCGGCGACCGCCGCGCTGCTGGAGCTGGCGCGCGTGCTCGGCCAGCGCACGCTCGACCGCACGCTCGTGCTCGCGTCGATCAGCGGCGGCCCCGCGGCGGCGCGGGAGCTGGCGCAGAACCCGGGCGGACCGGTCGACGCCGTGATCGTGCTCGGCGACATGGCCGGCACCGAGACGGTCCAGCCGCTCGTCGTGCCGTGGGGCGACGACGCCAGCGTCGCGCCGCTGCAGCTGCGCCGCACGGTCGAGCTGGCGCTCGGGACCGAGGCCACGCTGCGCTCCAGCGGCTCCTCGCCGGCGTCGCAGTTCACGCGCCTGGCGGTGCCGCTGACGGTCGGCCTGCAGGGGCCGTTCGTCGGCGCTGGCCTGCCGGCGGTGCTGCTGTCGGCCAGCGGCGAGCGGCCGCCGGCGGCCGACCAGCCGGTCTCGAGAGAGCGCATGACGGCGTTCGGGCGCACCGCGCTGCGCAGCGTCAGCGCGCTCGACTCCAACCCCGAGGTGGCGCCGCCGTCGGCCTACGTGCTGATCGAGAGAAAGCTGCTGCCGGCGTGGCCGATCCGCCTGCTGGGCGCGGCGCTGCTGCTGCCGGTGCTGCTGGCGGCGATCGACGGGTTCGCGCGCGTGCGCCGCCGCCACGAGCCGGTCGGCAGCTGGCTGCGCTGGGTCGGCGCCTGCGCGCTGCCGTTCGTGCTCGGGCTGCTGCTGACGCTGCTGCTGAAGCTGACCGGCCTGCTCGACGCCGTCCCGCCGGGACCGGTCGCCGCGGGCGCGATTCCGCGCGACGGGACGGCGCTCGCCGCGATCGTCAGCGTGCTGGTCGTGATCGTGCTCGGCTGGTTCGCGCTGCGACCGCTGGTGGCGCGGCTGGTCGGCGCGCAGGGCGATCCCGCCACGCCGGGCGCCGCGTCGGCCGTCGTGCTCGTGCTGTGTGCGCTGGCGCTCGTCGTCTGGCTCGTCAACCCGTACGCGGCGCTGCTGCTGGTGCCGGCGCTGCACTTCTGGCTGCTGGCGATCGGGTCGCAGTCGCGGATCCATCCGTTCGCGGCGCTCGCGCTGTTCCTCGCCGGTCTGCTGCCGCCGCTGCTGATCGCCTACTCCTACATGCACCAGCTCGGCCTCGATCCGCTCGAGCTGGCGTGGATGGGCGTGCTGCTGGTCGCCGGCGGCGGGATCGGCTTCGGGATGGCGCTCGTCTGGGCGCTGCTGCTCGGCTGCGCCGGCGCGGTCCTGACGATCGTGCTGCGCAGCTGGTCGGGCGGCCCCGAGGCGTCCGCGCCGGTGACGGTGCGCGGCCCGTCGTCCTACGCCGGTCCGGGCTCGCTCGGCGGCACCGAATCGGCGCTGCGGCGGTGAACGCCGGCGGCGCACGCGGCCGCCGCGCACGCGGCGGCCCGCTCAACGGACCGGCATACTGAGCTGATGCGGCGCGCCCTGCGGGCTCTCTCCACCGTCCTGATCGTGGCCGGCGCGCTGCTGCTGGCGGACGCCGGCATCACGCTGCTCTGGCAGGAGCCGATCTCGGCGTTCATCGCCAACAGGCAGCAGAACAAGCTGTCCCAGCAGCTGCAGCAGATCGAGCAGACCGCGCCGACGCCGCTGCAGAGCAGAGCGCTCGCGGCGCTCAGAACCGAGCAGCACAGGATCGCCTTCCTCGCGCGCGTGGCGCGGCGCGAGGCGAAGGACGGCGAGCCGTTCGGGCGGTTGCGGATCCCGTCGATCGGCCAGGACTCCGTCGTCGTCAACGGGACCGCGCCGGACGACCTGCGCAAGGGGCCCGGCCACTATCCCGACACGAACTTCCCGGGACTCGGCGGCACCGTCGCGATCGCCGGCCACCGCACCACCTACGGCGCGCCGTTCAACAAGATCGACCAGATCGGCAGGGGCGACACGCTGGTCCTCGAGATGCCCTACGCGCGCTTCACCTACGTCTTCACGAGACAGCTGATCGTGAAGCCGACGGCGACGTGGGTGACGAGAGACGTCGGCTACGAGCAGCTCGTGCTGTCGGCCTGCCACCCGCTCTTCAGCGCCGCCGAGCGGATCATCGTGTTCGCCCGCCTGCAGTCCGTGCAGGAGCGCGGGGCGGCCGCCTCGCCGTCGCGCCAGCGCGCCGCGAACTGACCGCGGCCGAGCGGCCGCAGCAGTCTGACCGCGATCCGGCGCATCGACATCCGGACGCCTTCGTCTGGCCGGATGTCCAACTACGAACCCTGTTGCTCATGTGCCACCTCGGGGGTGGCGATAGACGGGTCAAGGACGGGCATCCTGATCAAGCGGGAAGCGCATTCGAGCGTGCCGCTGGCTTCAGCGCGCACGCGTCCGGAGAACCATGGACGAAACCAGAGCGATGAAGATCGACGAACTCAGAAACCGCATTGCGCGGGCGGACTACGACGTGGACGTCGACGCTGTCGCGGAGGCGTTCGTCGTCCGCATGCTCGCCGTCCACGGCGCGCTGCGCCGCGCCGACGTGCGCGCCCTGCTGGGCGACGCCTACGACGAGATCGGCGGCGTCCCGTCGCGGAAGTCGTGCTCGTAGCCGCGCAGTCGTGCGCTGTCGCCCGCCGCCGCCTCGGCGTCGCCGGCTGACAGCAGCACGGCGCCGGCTGCGGACGACGCGCCGGTCGCGGCGACCGTGCCGATCCACGTGATCGGGGCGGCCCGCTCCGCCGCTCCACGTGCCGCAGGCGGCACGCAGACGCACAGCTCGTAGTCCTCGCCGGCAGTCGCCGCGAACGCCGCGGGCTCGTGACCGAGCGCGCGCGCGACCTCGGCGACGCCGTCGGCGAGCGGGATCAGCTCCAGCTCCAGCCGCAGTCGGACGCCGCTGCGGTGGGCGATGTGGTCGGCGTCGGTCGCGAGGCCGTCGGACAGGTCGACCATCGCGCTGGCGCCCGCGGCCGCCAGCGCACGGCCCGCGGCGATCCGCGGCAGCGGCCTCAGGTGGGCCTGCACGAGCGCGTCGCGCGTCGCGCCCGGCGCGAGCTGCGCGCGGCCGTCCAGCAGCGCGAGTCCGGCGCCGGAGCCGCCGAGCGGGCCGGTCACGCCGACGAGGTCGCCGGGCCGTGCGCCGTCGCGCCCGACCAGCTCCCGCTCGCTGTCGGCCCACCCGACGACGGTGACGGAGACGACGAGCGCGGGGCCGCGCGCGAGGTCGCCGCCGGCGATCGCGACGCCGCAGCTGTGCGCGAGCGCCTGCGCGGAGCGAAACAGCTCCAGCACGTCCTCCTGCTCCAGCCCGGGCGGCAGCACGATCGCGAGATACGCCTCGCCGGGATCGGCGCCCATCGCGCCGAGGTCCGACAGCGCGCCGGCGAGCGCGCGGTGGCCGACGTCGGCGAGCGTCGCCGTCGCGTGCGGCGGGGCGAGGCGGAAGTGGACGCCGTCGACCATCGTGTCGACCGACGTGACGGCAAACGGTCGTGCGCGCACGACGGCAGCGTCGTCCCCGATACGGCGGACGACGCGGTCGTGGTCATGGTCGAGAATCTCGCTCAGCGCTTCGATCAGCGCGAGCTCTCGCATCGGTCAGGCTGCCCCGAGTCGGGCTCGGTCCGCCCGCCGCTCAGCGGTGGCGGTAGACGATGCGCGCGCGGTCGAGGTCGTACGGCGACAGCTCGCAGCGCACGCGATCGCCCGGCAGGATGCGGATGCGGAAGCGGCGCATCTTGCCGGCCACGTGGCCGAGGACGAGATGCCCGTTGTCGAGTCTCACGCGGAACATTGCGTTCGGCAGGGCCTCGACGACCTCGCCTTCGAGCTCGACCTTTTCTTCCTTCGGCAAACCGTGTCCTATCTGGGTGGGTGGATGTGGGCAGGCGCACGCAGCGCGCAGGCGCCCACCAAAGAAAGGTACCAGCCACCGCAGGGGCGGGGGGCGAATTCAGCGGCCGCAGCGGCGACCGCAGCGCGCGTCGGCGCTCGGACTCAGTTGCCCGGGGCGGCTGCGCCGCCGCCCTCGCCGCCGCCGGACGGCGTCTGTATGTCCGGCTCGCCCTGGGGCGGCCTGGCATAGGCACCGGGATCGGGGTTGGCCGTGCCGGTGTCGCCCCCGGTCGTGCCGTCGTCCGTCGTCCCGTCGTCGGAGCTGCCGTCGTCGGTCCCGTCGTACGAGTAGTCCTCGTCGTCCTGCTTGCCGGTGCTGGCGTATCTGCCGAAGAACGGCTCGGACTCGAACGTGCCGCCCTCGGGCCAGTCGGCGCCGCAATAGCCGTCGGAGGCGACCTGCATGTAGTCGTGCCAGATCGGCGCGGGGAACGTGCCGCCCTGCACGGACATGCCGTGCACGACCATCGGCGTCGGCGTCTTGTAGCCCATCCAGACGGCGGTCGACAGTCTCGGCGTGAAGCCGACGAACCAGGCGTCCTTGATGTCGCTGGTCGTGCCCGTCTTGCCGCCGGCGGGGCAGCCGTAGCCGGCGCTGACGCCGGTGCCGGACTGGACGTTCTTCTCCAGCACCGAGCGGGCCATCTCCGTCTGCGCCGGCGTGAAGGTGCGCTTGCTTCTGGTTCTGCCGAGGTCCTGGACGTCGCCGTTGCGCAACCGCACTCTCGTGATGATCGTCGGCGTGTGGCGGATGCCGCCGTTGGCGATCGTCGCGTACGCGTTGGCCATCTCCAGCACGGTGACGCCGTTGGTGAGGCCGCCGAGGCCCTCGGCCGGGTACGCGTCGAGTCTCGACGTGATGCCGAGGTCGTAGGCTGCCTGGCGCACGGCTTCGGGCGTGACGTCGGCGTCGAGCTGCGCGTAGACGGTGTTGTCGGACTGCAGCGTCGCGGCGGTGATCGTCTCGCTGCCGCTGTAGGTGAGGCCGAAGGTCTTGACGCCGTAGGTCGGGTCGCTCGCGAGCCAGCCGGGCTGCAGCTCTCTCGACGTGTAGTACGTCGTGTCCGGATTGATGCCCTTGCGCAGGGCCGCCATCAGCACCATCGTCTTGAAGGTCGAGCCGGGCTGACGCTGCGCGGTCGCGGCGTAGTTGTAGTTCGTCTTGCCGTCCTTCTCGTCGCCGTAGACGGCGGACGAGGCCATCGCGAGGATGTGGCCGTTGGCGGGGTCGACGGTGACGATCGCGGCCGGCGGATCGGCCGGGTCGTAGAGCACGCCTCTGATCGCGGCGCGCGCCGCGTCCTGCTTGGCGAGGTCGATCGACGTATAGACTCTCAGCCCGCCTGCGCGCACGACGTCGGCGCCGTACTTGGCGATCAGCTGCTGTCTGATGTAGTCGAAGACGAACGGCTCCCTGCGCTGCTGGTAGAAGGCGTTCGCCTTCACCCCCAGCGGGCTCGCCTTCGCCTCCTCGGCCTGCGCCGGCGTGATGTATCTGGAGTCGACCATCGCGTCGAGCACCTCGGAGCGGCGCTGCTTGGCGCGTTTGGGGAACTCGAACGGGTTGTAGCCGCTGGGCGCCTGCGGCAGGCCGGCGAGCAGCGCCGACTCGGCCAGGTTCAGCTGCGAGGCCGGCTTGTCGAACAGCACGCGCGCCGCCGCCTGGACGCCGATCGCCTCCTGGCCGCCGACCGTCGTGAACGGCACGTTGTTCAGATACGAGACGAGTATCCACTCCTTCGAGTGGAGCTTCTCCAGTTCGTCGGCGAGCTTCGCCTCGCGGATCTTGCGCGTCAGATCCTTTCTGTATCTGTTCTCCGTTATGTAGAGATTGCGCACCAGCTGCATCGTCAGCGTCGAACCGCCCTGCGACGAGGCGTCGCCGTCGGTGACGTTCTTGACGGCGGCGCGCACGACGCCGAGATAGTCGACGCCGCTGTGCTTGTAGAAGCGCTTGTCCTCGATCGCGACGGTCGCGCGCTTCATCAGCAGCGGGATCTGCGCGCCGTCGATCGGCGTGCGCAGCGTGTCGCCGCCGGCGATGAAGCCGAGCCGCGAGCCGTCGCCGGCGTAGACGGTCGAGATCGCGCCGGCCGGCTTGGGCCGGATCTGCTCGATATCGGGCGTGTCGTCGACGACGCCCATGACCCAGGTCGCACCGACCACGCCGGCGCCGATGCCGCCGAGCAGCAACAGCGTCACGATGACGAGGATGGTGCGCCGCACGGGGCGGCCGCGGTTGCGCTTGCGGCGCTTCTGTCGCTCTCGACGACTCACGGGTCCGGGGGAGACGAAGCGCCGCAGATCAGCGGCGCCGGTGCCAAAAGGATAGCCAGACGCGGATTTCGGCCAGCCGGGCCGGGCTCCTGCCGCTGGTGCTCAGCTTGCAGCGAGCTCGCTCAGCAGGCCGCGCTCGCGCAGCGCCCGCAGCGCGTCCGCGCGCAGCGCCGAGGCGTGCAGCGGTCGCTCGCGCGGCCCGACCGTGCCGCGCGAGAGCGTGTAGCGGACGCCCTCGGAGGCGACCTCGCCGATTCGCGCCACGGGCGTCCCCTCGATTCTGGCGAGCGCGTCCAGGACAGCGTCGGCGTCGAGCGCCAGCGGCAGCCAGAGGTCGACCTCCAGGTCGATCTGCGGCTCGACGATCGAGTCGTTGCGCAGCACGCCGGAGGCCAGCCGCTCGTTCGGGATGAAGACGCGGTGGCCGTCGCCGCCGCGCACGACGGTGTAATTCAGCCGCACGTCCTCGACGGTGCCGCTCTCCTCCTCGATCGCGACGCTGTCGCCGATTCGCAGCGGCTGCGCGATCGTCAGCATCACACCGGCGATCAGGTTCGCCAGCGTCTGGCGCGCCGCGAAGCCGATCACGGCCGCGAGCAGCGCGCTGGAGGCGAGCACGGTCGTCGCGAGCTGGCTGAGCGCGTCGAACTGGGCGAGCGCCGTCATCGCGCCGATCACGAGGATCACGAGCGTCGTCAGCCGCCGCAGGAAGCGCATCCGCGTGTCGACCTCGGACGTCAGGTCGTCTCTCATGACGGCCTCGGCGAACCGCTTGCCGCGATGGAAGATCGCGCGGTCGACGACCCATGCGACGACCACCGCGATCAGCAGCGAGAGGATCGCGGCGGCCCAGCGGTGCTCGCCGAGGAAGCCGTCCGACGACGCCGCCGAGACGAACGGGATGACAACATCGGCGGCGACCATGGACCGCGAGCGTAACGGCAGCGTCGGCGAGGCGTGGCGCGTCCTCTGGACGTCGCGTGCCGCCGTCTGGGCCGCAGGACTGCTCGGACTGCTGTGGCTCGGGCAGGCGCCGGGCAGCGAGCAGTTCGATCCTGGCGGGCTGACGCGCCCGTTCTCGCCGCTGGGCGATCTGCTCGTCGCGCCGTCGGCGCGCTGGGACGCGGTCTGGTACCTGTCGATCGCGCAGGACGGCTACAGCGACTCCGTCGACGGCGCGAAGGCCGCCTTCTACCCGCTCTATCCGCTGCTGACGAAGGTGCTCGGCTGGTTCGTCGGCTCGACCGTCGTGGCGGGGCTGCTGGTCTCGCTCGCCTGCTTCTTCTTCGCGCTCGTGCTGCTGCACAAGCTCGCGACGCTCGACCTCGGGGCGCGCGACGCGCGCTCGACGCTGCTGCTGGTCGCGTTCTTCCCGACGGCGTTCTTCTTCTCCGCGATCTACTCCGAGTCGCTGTTCCTGCTGACGTCGGTGGGCGCGGTGCTGGCGGCGCGGCAGGGGCGCTGGGCGTGGGCGGGGGCCGCGGGCGCGCTCGCGGTGCTGACACGCAACAGCGGCGCCGTGCTGCTGCTGCCGCTGCTGCTGATCTACCTCTACGGCCCGCGCGAGGACGCGTCGCCGCGCGGCGACGGGCGCTGGTGGAAACCGCGCTATCCGCTCGGGCCGTCGCTGCTGTGGCTCGGCCTGATGCCGCTCGCGCTCGCCGCCTACCTCGCCTACTGCGCAATCGTGCTCGACGATCTCTTCGCGCCGTTTCAGGCGCAGGGCCTGTGGGGCCGCCACCTCGTCCCGCTCGGCGGGGTCTGGGACGGCGCGCGCGCCGCCTGGCTGGGGCTGCGCCAGCTCGTGCACGGCTCCGCGACGCCGGTCTACTTCACCGACTCCGGCGGCGACCCGTTCTCCAACGCCGGCCAGAACATGATGCTGTTCGGCTTCCTCGTGTTCGCGCTCGTCGCGCTGGTCGGCGTGCTGCGGCGGCTGCCGCTGGCGTACGGCGCCTACACGCTGGTGGCGCTCGTGCTGACGCTCTCCTACCCCGTCGACGCGCAGCCGCTGATGTCCCTGCCACGCTTCGTGCTCGTGCTGTTCCCGCTCCAGATGTGGCTCGCGCGCTGGCTCGGCAACCGCGACGACGGGGCCGTCGAGCGCGGCGTCGCGATCAGCGCCGTGCTGCTCGGCCTGCTCGCCGCGCAGTTCGCGCGCTGGGGGTTCGTGGCGTGAGCAGCCGCGCGCAGAGCGCCTGCCGCTCACGCCGTCGGGAACGCTCGCCTGGCGGCTCGCCTTCCCGCGCCAGGGGTCGTCCGTGAGCGCGTCGGCGCACATCCCTCGCGCCTATCTCCTGGACGCGCTCGGCACCCTGCTGGAGCTGGAGCCGCCGGTGCAGCCGCTGCGCCGCGAGCTGCGCGAGCGGTTCGGGCTGGAGCTGAGCGCGGAGCAGGCGTACGCCGCTATGAAGGCCGAGATCGGCTGGTATCGCGCCAACCACGACAGCGCGCGCGACCGCGCCTCGCTCGCCGTCCTGCGCCGCGACGCCGCGGCCGCGCTGCGCGACGCGCTGCCGCCCGCGGCCGCGCGGATCGAGCTGGAGCCGCTGACGGAGGCGCTGCTGGCCGCGCTGCGCTTCCGCCCGTTCCCCGAGGTGCCCGGCGTGCTGCGCGCCGCGCGCGCCGCCGGCATCCGGCTGGTCGTCGTCTCCAACTGGGACGTCTCGCTGCACGACGCGCTCGCGCAGACCGGCCTCGCGCCGCTGCTGGACGGCGTGCTGACCTCCGCCGAGGTCGGCAGCGCCAAGCCCGCCCGGGAGATCTTCGACCGTGCGCTGGCACTCGCCGGCGTCGAGGCGGGCGCCGCGCTGCACGTCGGCGACGACGTCGCGGCGGACGTCGAGGGCGCACGCGCGGCGGGGATCGACGTGCGGCTGGTGCTGCGCGACGGCGCGTCCGCGCCCGCCGGGATCACGACGATCCGCTCGCTGCGCGAGCTGCCGGGCGTCGGCGCTGCGTAATCTCTGAAGCCGTGAGCAGCAGCGCCCCGCCCCCTCGCTTCGTCGCGCCGCCGCCGCGCCCGCTCGCCGACCCCGAGCGCGAGACCGCGTGGCGCCCGTGGATGGCGCCGTCCGCGCTGATCGGCGGCTTCCTCGCCGCCTTCATGGGCCAGCTGATCATCGCGGCGGTCGGCTCGCTGTTCGGGACGCCGGTCTCCGACCCCTCGCCGGCGGTCAACATCCTCGCGACGCTGTGGCAGGACATCTGCTTCGTCGGCGCGGCGATCTTCTTGGCGCGCTCGGTCGGGCCGGTCTCGCCGGGGCAGTTTGGCCTGCGCAAGACGGACTTCTGGCGCGCCGTCCTGATCGTCGTCGGGACGTTCGTCGCGTTCACGATCCTCAGCGGCCTGTGGTCGCAGCTGATCGGGATCAGAGGCGACGACGAGCTGCCCGACTCGCTCGGCGTCGACCGCAGCACCTACGCGCTCGTCGCCGTCTGCGTGCTCGTCACCGTCGTCGCGCCGCTGGCGGAGGAGTTCCTCTTCCGCGGCTTCTTCTTCGGCGCGCTGCGCAACTGGCGCGGCGTCTGGCCGGCGGCGATCATCACCGGCGTCGTCTTCGGCGCGATCCATGGCGCCGGGACCGACGCGGAGTTCCTGCCGCTGCTGATGCTGCTCGGTTTCCTGCTGTGTGTCGTGCGGTGGGTGACCAGATCGCTGTTGCCCTGCATCGCCCTGCACGCGGTCAACAACTCGCTCGCGTTCGGCGTCACCGCGGCCGATTGGCAGTGGTGGGCGGTCGTGCTGCTGATCGTCGGCGCGGTCAGCGCCTGCATGCTGATCTGCTGGCCGTTCGTCGGGCGTCGATCTGACCAGGCGATCGGCGCGGCGACGTGACGACGGCCCGCTCATCTAGGATTGCCTGCCTCATGACCGGCCGCACCGCCATTTCCGCCATCGCCGCGTCGCTTGCGATCGCCGCGACACCGGCCGCCGCGTTCGCTCAGGACGCGCCCGCCGAGCCCGTCGTCGATCCCGCCGCTGCTGCGGCGGCCGCCGCGCCCAGCGCAGCGGCGGGCGGTCCCCAGGCCACCACCCCCCCGCCGGCGGGCAGAGAGGCGGCCAGAAGAGGCGCCGCGAGAAGGGTCGCCGTCAAGAGAGCGGCCGGCAGAATCGGCGTCAACCTCGTCGGCGGCGTCTACCACGTCGGTTCCGCAACGCTGACGGTGCCTGGCAGAGACGTTCGGATCAGCGGCCGGATCGTGCCGTACGTCCCGCACCAGAAGGTGCAGGTCAGAGTCTGGCTCGGCAGCAAGCTGGCCAAGAACGTGACCGTCACGCCGAAGCCGACGAAGACGAAGGCGACCGCGACCTTCAGCGCCAGATTCATAGCCGGCAAGACCGGCGACGTCAGAGTCTTCGCGACGCACGCCCAGACGCCCGAGCAGGCGAGACTCGCCTCCAAGGCCGCCGCCGTCACCGTCGTCGACACGAGCGCCGGATTCGGCAGCAGCGGGCCGTTCGTGAGCCTCGTGCAGCAGAAGCTCGCCGCGCTCGGCTACGCGACCTCGACCGGCGGCACCTTCGACGCCGCCCTCGGCCGCGCGCTGGAGGCGTTCCGCAAGGTCAACGGGATGGACCGCACGCAGACGCTCGACGGCGCGATCGTCGACAAGTTGCTGCGGGGCGTCGGCGGCTTCAAGGTCCGCTACCCGCAGCACGGCCGTCACGTCGAGGCCCATCTCGGCCAGCAGGTGCTGGCGCTGATCGAGAACGGCAGAGTCTTCCGCGCGTACACGACCAGCTCCGGCAAGCCGTCGACGCCGACCGTGCTCGGCAACTTCCGCTTCTACTGGAGACAGCCCGGCGTCAACGACAGAGGCATGGTCGACTCGACCTACTTCATCCGTGGCTACGCGATCCACGGCTACCCCGAAGTTCCGACCTACCCCGCCAGCCACGGTTGTCTGCGGGTCCCGATCCCGGTCGCCGCCGACATCTACAACTGGGTGCACATCGGCGATCAGATCGACGTCTACTACTAGGCGCCGGGAACGGGGCGTTCCACGCATGCCGATCGTCGAGGCTCCGTACGGCGTCGAAGAGGCGCGCCGCCGCCTGGTCGCGGCGCTGCGCGCCGAGGCACTGGTGATCGGCGAGGTCGTGCTGACCAGCGGCGCGGTCGCGCAGTACCTCGTCGACGTGAAGCGGGCGATCCTGCTGCCGGAGGGTTTCTTCGCCGCCGGCGTGCTGATCGCCGAACAGGCGCGCGCGCTCGGCGCGACCGCCGTCGGCGGCCTGACGATGGGCGCCGACCCGCTCGCCTGCGCGGCGCTCGCCGGCGGCGCCGACGTGAAGGCCTTCTTCGTCCGCAAGGAGGCGAAGCAGCACGGGCTCAGCCGCCGCATCGAGGGCCCGCTGCTGACCGACGGCGACCGCTGTCTGATCGTCGAGGACGTCGTCACGACCGGCGGCTCGACCGTCAAGGCGATCGAGGCGGTGCGCGCCGAGGGACGCGAGATCTGCGGCGTCGTCGCGATCTGCGACCGCCTCGCCGGCGGCGCGGCTGCGATCGAAGAGGCCGCGCAGGCGCCGTACGTCGCGCTGACGTCGATCGACGAGGTCTATCCGGAGCGGCCAGACAGGGCGGCCGCGTAGCTGCGGCGTCGAGCGCCGGCCGCCGCGGCGCTCAGGCTGGACGTTCCGCGTGCAGCGTGTCGACGACTCGGCCGACGACTCTGCGCGCCGGCGAGCTGGGCGACTGGGCGCTGCGGAAGGCCAGCAGCGTGAAGGTCGCGTCGCCGCGGCGCTGCAGTGCGACGAGCGTGATCGCCTGCTTGACGCCGGTATCGGCGTAGGTGCCGGTTGCCGTCGCCAGCGCGCCCGGGTAGGGCGCCTCCTGCACCTCGCGGGCCGGCGAGGAGCGCAGGCCTCTGTAGCCCCTCAGGCTCTCGATCGCCTCCCTCGCGTACGTGTGCGGCGCGGCGATCTTGCCCGGGTCGCTGCGGTCCGCGCCGACCGCGATCGCGAGCGTGCGATCGCGCGAGCGCAGCACGAGCGTGCCGTCGCTGCGGCGCGATGTCCAGCCGGGCGGCAGCCCGACGCTGAAGCCGGCCTGCGGATCGCGCACACGTCTCCACCCGCGCGGCAGCTGCGGCTCCGGCCCCGCGGGCGCGACCGGCACGTTCGCCGCGGTCGCCGCCGGCGTCGTCGTCGTGATCGTGCGCGTGCCGCCTTCGGCGCCGAGCCCGCCGAACGCCTTCACGGTCGCGACGCCAGCCGCCAGCGCGCAGACGGTCAGCAGCACGACGCGTCGCCCCGTCCGTGACATGTCCCCAGCCTAGAGGCTCGGGCGGAGATCGGCCTCGACCAGCTCCTCCTGCGCCACCTCGCGCGCTGCCGCTCGCACCGCCGTGCGGGCCTCGTCACCGTCGAGCCCGAGCGCGCGCAGCAGGTCGACGGCGGTCGAGCGGACCTGGCCGACGAGCACGCTGACGGACATGTTGCCGGTCCGCTCCAGCACCAGCGTCGCGCGCGCCGCGGCCCGCAGCGCAGCGGCGCGCGGGCCCGCGGAGGTGTCGCCGCCGTGGTCGGAGAGGGCGTCGTCGAAGCCGCGCACGGCGACCGCCAGCTCCTGCAGCGCGAGCGGGATGTCGTCGGGCACGTGGTCGCCGAGCTGCAGCGCGCGCATCGCGCCGCGCGCCAGCACGCGCACGTTGCGCACCGCGTTGTCGAGTTGGGGGTCGGCGTCGGCGTAGTGGGCGACGGCGTCGCGCGTGCGCCAGCGCGGCGGCGCCATCCGCGCGGTCTCGCCGGCGGCGACGACCGCGGTGTGGAACGCGCCGGCCTTCGCGTCGAGCGTGCGCGCCCGTGCGAGCGCCCGCTCGCAGGCGGTCGCGTCGTCGGTCCGCAGCGCGGTCGCGACGTCGTCGAGCGCGCCGGCCAGCTCGTTCAGCAGCGGGCGCACCGTCCGATGCGCGAGCGCGAGCGGGTCGACGGGCAGCAGGATCGCGACCCCGATCGCGACCAGTCCGCCGGTGAACGCGTCGATGATCCGCGCCCAGTAGATCCCCTCCGTCGGCGGCTGCAGCGTCACGACGAGGATCGCGGCGCTGGCCGCCTGCGCGACGAGGATCGGTCCGCCGCCGACGAACACGGCCGCGCCCATCGCCAGCGCGACGACGACCATCAGCTGCAGCGTGCCGACGCCGATGACGGAGATCAGCAGGTCCCCGACGGCGATCCCGATCGTCACGCCGACCATCAGCTCGACGGTGCGGCGGCCGCGTTCGACATAGCTGGCGCCGAGGCAGATGATCGCCGAGATCGGCGCGAAGAACGGCCGCGCGTGGCCGAACACCTCGGTCGCGATCAGCCACGCGGCGCCGGCCGCGAGCGTCGCCTGCAGGATCGGCAGCCCGGCGCGGCGCAGATCGCCGAGACGGCTGCGCAGCCGCATCCGTCTGCGCGTCGATTCGAGCACGCTGACAGCATGCCCTCCAACGGGCTCGCGCGTCGCCCGGGGCATCGGCGCGGTCTGCTTGATCGCCGTCGATGCCCCGGGCAGGAGTCGAACCTGCGACCTACTCCTTAGGAGGGAGTCGCTCTATCCAGCTGAGCTACCGGGGCGCGTGGCACAGCGTAATGGTTCATGTATACGCCGTGAGCCTGTGCTATGTCACGGTTCAAGACAGGAGTTGCACACTCATAGGCGAACTTCGAACGGTTCGAATGTCGGCGATCGATCGTGCAACTGACGCGCTGCAAACACCTGCGGGGGGACCCACAAGGTGAGCGTAGGCACGCCAGGTTTTCTGCAAGGGCAGCCGGCCGAGTTCCCCCTCGACGGCGCCGGCGGCGACCATGCGCGCTCGCCGGCGCAGCTCTTCTGGCAGCGCCTGCGCCGTGACCGCGTCGCGCTCGCGGCGCTCGTCGTGATCGTTCTGCTGGTGCTCGTCGCGCTGCTCGCGCCGCTGGTCGTGAGACTGTTCGGCGCGCCTGGACCCAACGCGCGCGACCGCGACGCGCTCGACGCCTTCGGCGCGCCCGCCGGCCCCAGTTCCGAGCATCTCTTCGGCGTCGACGACTTCGGTCGCGACGTCTTCTCGCGCACCGTCTACGGCGCCCGCGTCTCGCTCTTCGTCGGGCTCGCAGGCACCGCGATCGCCGTCGTCATCGGGGTTGCGCTCGGTCTCGTCGCCGGCTGGTACCGCGGCTGGGTCGACACCGCGCTGGCCGGGCTGACCGACGTGATGCTGGCCTTCCCGGTGCTGCTGCTCGGGCTCGGGATCGCCTCCGCCTGCACGCTCGGCGACGGGTGCGCGGGCGGCCTCGTCCAGCCCGGGCTGCGGACGGTCCTGCTGGTCGTCGCGATCATCGGCTGGACGGTCGTCGCGCGTGTCGTGCGCGGGCAGGTGCTGTCGTTGCGCGAGCGCGAGTTCGTCGACGCCGCGCGCGCCGCGGGCGCCTCCGATCGTGTCGTCTTGCTGCGCGAGATCCTCCCGAACCTGACGCCCACGATCATTGTCTACTCAAGTCTGATGATCCCGCAGACGATCTTGTTCGAGGCGGCGCTGTCCTTCCTGGGAGTGGGAGTGTCACCGTCGACCGCGAGCTGGGGCTCGATGATCGCTGACGCAGCACCGAACTTCGATACGCAATGGTGGTACATGCTGTTCCCAGGGTTGGCACTGCTTGTCACTGTGCTGGCGTTCAACCTGTTGGGTGACGGTGTGCAAGACGCACTCGACCCGACGACCAACCGGTGAGACTTCTCCCTGATCCGATGATGAAAGGACCGACAATGCCGCGAAACGCCGTGCGGGCGCTCCTCGCGGGCCTCCTCTGCCTGTCCCTCGCCGCCCTCCTCACCGCGTGTGGTGACAGCGGCAACGACAACGGCGGTGACAGCAGGGGAGCCGACGCGACCGCGAAAGCGGACGACGGCGCCAGCGGGAGAAGAGGCGGCGTCCTGAGAATCGTCAGCGAGGAGGACGTGCAGCAGCCGCTGGAGTCCGGCGCCGCCTATTCCAGCGGCGCGCTCAACGTGCTCGCCGGCACCGTTCGCCCGCTCTACCGCTACGACCCGGACGACCCGACCGACGCCGTGCCGGACCTCGCCGCCGGCCCGCCGCAGATTTCACCTGACGGCAGAACGCTCACGGTGAGAATTCGCAGCGGGGTGAGATACAGCCCGCCGGTGAATCGTGAGGTGACGTCGAGAGACGTCAAGTACGCGGTCGAGCGTGGCTTCAACCCCGCCGTCGGCAACGGCTATGCGGGCACCTGGTACGGCGCCGTCGTCGGCGCCGACAGAGCCTCGGGCGGCCCGCTCGCCGGCATCACGACGCCCGACGACCAGACGATCGTCTTCAGACTCACGCGGCCGACCGCCGGCCTGCTCGCGCAGGCGATGATCCTGCCGCTGTCGGCGCCGGTGCCGCCGGAGTACGCGCGCAGATACGACGACAAGAGAGAGGGCCAGGTCTCCAACTACGCCGCGCACCAGGTCGCGACCGGCCCGTACATGTTCGACGCGGACGCCGACGGCAGAGTCCAGGGTGTCGGCATCGTGCCGGGCCGCAGACTCGTGCTGAAGCGCAACCCGAACTGGGATCCGGCGACCGACGACCGCCCCGCCTACCTCGACGGGATCGAGTGGTCGATCGGCAACGACCCGAACGTCGCCGGCCGCCAGGTGCTCGAGGGTGAGGACATGACGCTCGGCGACACGCCGACCGCGGCGATCCTCAAGCGCGCCGTCCAGCGCTACCCCGACCAGATCTTCTTCAGCCCCGGCGCCGGCTCGCGGTACGCGGCGCTCAACACGCAGATCCCGCCGTTCGACGACGCGAACCTGCGCAAGGCCGTCGCCGCGCAGCTGGACCGCGACCAGATGCGGCTCGTGCGCGGCGGCGAGGTGCTGGGTCCGATCGCGACGCACTTCCTCTACCCCGGCGTCGCCGGCTTCGAGGAGGCGGGCGGCCTGAGAGGGCCGGGCGTCGACTTCCTCGCCAGCCCCGCGGGCAACCCCGCGGTGGCGAGAAGATACATGGCGGCCGCCGGCTATCCGGATGGCAGATACACGGGCGACGAGACGGTCAGCGTCGTCGGCGACTCCGGCGACCCGTCCGACAAGGACGCGCAGCTCGTCGACGAGGCGCTGCGCGAGCTGGGCTTCAGAACGAAGCTGCAGCTGGTCGACTCCGGCACGATGTACGAGAGATTCTGCACGGTGCCGAAGGCGAGAGTGAACGTCTGCCCGAACCTCGGCTGGCAGCGCGACTTCGCCGATCCGCAGACGGTCCTCGACGGTGCCTTCAACGGCGCCGCGATCATCCCGAACGGCAACTCGAACTGGCCGCAGCTCAACGATCCGAGAATCAACGCGGCGATGGCGAGAGCGGAATTGCTCGTCGACAAGCAGGAACGTGCCGACGCGTGGGCGAAGATCGACGAGATGATCACCAAGACGGGTGCGGCGATCCCCTGGCTGTGGGACAGCCAGCCGATCGTCTCGTCGGAGGACGTGCGCTGCGCCAACCAGCTGTGGAACCAGGGGCACTGCGACTTCGCCTACAGCTCGCTGAGATAGGCGGGCCGTCACGGCGCGCCCCGCGCGGGGCGCGCCGGCGATGATCCGCTACCTGCTGCGGCGGCTGCTGTGGGCCGCGTTCGTGCTCGTCTGCGTCTGCGCGCTCACGTTCGTGCTGTTCTTCCTGCTGCCGTCGGGCGACCCGGCGGTGCTGCGCGCGGGTAGAGACGCGTCGCCGGAGACGCTCGCGCAGATCCGCACCCAGCTCGGCCTCGACGACCCCGTCTACGTCCAGTTCTGGACGTACCTGAAGGGCGTCGTGCTGCACTTCGACCTCGGCTACAGCTACTTCAGCGGGGCGTCGGTCTCCTCGCTGCTGCTGGACCGGCTGCCGGCGACGATCTCGCTCGCGCTCGGGGCGGCGCTGCTGTGGCTGGCGATCGCGACGCCGATCGGGATCGTCTCGGCATTGCATCGGCGCACGTGGGTCGACCGCGTCTTCATGGGCGGCGCGCTGATCGCGAT
The DNA here is from genome assembly GCF_030646165.1 of Conexibacter sp. CPCC 206217. GTDB lineage: Bacteria > Actinomycetota > Thermoleophilia > Solirubrobacterales > Solirubrobacteraceae > Conexibacter. Next base: position 573,211 of record NZ_JAUTDO010000004.1, read on the forward strand.
CTCGGCGCCCGTCTACTGGGTCGGCCTGATCGTGCTCTACCTGTTCGCCGACGACATCGGCCGCTTCCCGCTGCTGCCCGGCGCCGACTCCTACGTCGGGCTGACCGACGATCCCGGCGCGTGGTTCGGCTCGATGCTGCTGCCGTGGCTGGTGCTGGCGGGCTCGTTCGCGGGCATCTACGCGCGGATGCTGCGCACGAGCCTGATCGAGACGATGGGCCGCGACTTCATCCGCACGGCGCGCGCGAAGGGGATCTCGGAGCGCCGCGTCGTGCTGCGCCACGGCGTGCGCGTCGCGATCACGCCGGTCGTGACGCTGCTCGGCGTCGACCTCGGCGTGCTGCTGGGCGGCGCGATCCTGACCGAGCGCGTCTTCAACATCCCCGGCATCGGCGGGCTCAGCCTCGACGCGATCAGATACGCCGACTTCCCCGTGATCCAGGGGACGGTGCTGCTGGCCGCGCTCTTCGTCGTGCTCGCGAACCTCGTCGTCGACGTCGTCTACGCGTTCCTGGACCCGCGCGTGCGCTACGGCTGACTACTCGGCGTCGGCATCCTCGTCTTCGTCGTCCTCGACGTAGAGCGACTCGCGCGCAAGCTCCTCGCCGGTCGCGGAGAACAGCTTCACGTCGAGGAAGTCGGAGCGGTACGCGTCGGGCGCGATGAGCGTGAAGCGGTAGTCGACCAGCTCGCACTGGTCGACCGCCAGGTCGGCCAGCTCGGCGGTCACGATCGCGCCGTTCTTGACGAGCGGGATGCCCCAGATCAGCGTCATGTCGGCGCTTCTGCCGTTGTGCCCGCGCCAGCGCCCGACGACCTCCTCGTTGAGGTCGATCTGCCAGTCGGGGTTGGCGTCCGCGGTCTCGCTCGTGAAGTCGGCGTGCGCGGCGAAGTTCTCCGGCGCGCCGCCGGGACCGTCGCCGAAGGAGACGTAGCCGAACAGCTCGAAGCCGTTGGCGGTGCGCGCGGTGGCCGGCACGTAGGTGCGCCCGCCGTAGCTGCGGTCGGGGAACCAGACGACCTCGCCGGTCTCGCCGAGCTCCTCCTCGCCCGGATCGATCGCCGCGACGGCCTCGAGGAACCAGCTGCGCAGCGTGTCGGCCCAGCGGCCGTAGGGGAGCGTCTCCTGGGGCGGCTCGGCCGCGAAGCGGATGACGTAGCGATCGGTCGGCGGCATGGTCGCGCAGCCTACTGCGCCGCGCCGCCATTCGGTCTCGCGGGCTGCGCCGCCGCCGTCGGCGCGGCCACCTCCAGCAGCAGCGTGACCGGCCCGTCGCCGACCGACTCGACCTCCATGTGGGCGCCGAAGACGCCGCGCTGCGCGTTCAGGCGCGCGCAGACGCGCTCGTACAGCGGCTGCGCCAGCTCCGGCCGCGCCGCCGCGACGTAGCTCGGGCGCGTGCCCTTGCGCGTGTCGCCGTAGAGCGTGAACTGGCTGACGCAGAGGACCGCGCGATCGGGCCCCAGCGGCTCGTTCATGCGGCCGTCGGCGTCGGGGAAGACGCGCAGCGCCACCAGCTTGTCGGCGAGCCGGTCGGCCTCGCGCTCGCCGTCGCCGTGCGTGACGCCCAGCAGCACGAGCAGACCCGCGCCGATCTGCGCGACGGTCGCGCCGTCGACGCGCACGCTCGCGCGGGAGACGCGTTGGACGAGGGCTCGCAACGCCTACGCCTCGCGCAGCTCGGCGGCGGCCTGCTCCGGCGCGACGATGTTCATGTTCAGCCCGGTGCCCAGCTCCAGCCCGGCGACGTGCGTCAGGCGCGGCAGCACGTCGATCCGCCAGCAGAAGTGGTCGGCGCCGCTGGGCGCCGTGCGGACCCACAGGTTCAGCGGCGGGTTGGCGCCGAGGCGGCGGCCGAGGCGGCCGAGCACGTCGTGCAGCAGCGCGGCGCCGGTCGGGCCGTCGTGCTCGAAGTGCGTGCGGGCGCGCCGCGGGACGATCGTCAGCTGGTAGGGCAGGCGACTCGCGTACGGCGCGATCGCGACCGCCTCGTCGTCGATCGCGACGATCCGCTCGCGCCGGCGCACCTCCTCCTGCAGCAGGTCGGCGAGCAGGTTGCCGCCCATCGTGCGCACGGCGTAGGCGCCGAAGCGCTCGCGCTCGCGCGCGACGCCCGCCGGCACGAAGTCGAGCGCATACAGCTGCGCGTGCGTGTGCGGCAGCGACGCGCCGGCCTCGGGGCGTTCGTTGACGATCAGGTGCGTGTAGGCCGACTGCGGCGCGTGCACCCGCATCCGCTGGCGCCAGACGTCCATCGCGGTCGCGACCTGCGCGGGCGTCAGGTCGGCGAGCGCCGTGACCGATTGCGGCGCGTTGACGATCACCTCGTGCGCGCCGCGTGCCGGCGCGGCCGTGAAGAGGTCGCGGTTGGCCTCCGGCTCCGGCTCCGGCGCGTCGGCCGTCAGCGCCGGGTAGAGGTTCGGCACGACCCGCACCGTCCAGCCGGGCCTGTCGGGCTGCGGCGGCTCCTGTCCCGGGCGCAGCGCGTACAGCTCCGGCGGCGTCTGCTGCTCGTTGCCCTCCGCGAACGGGTCGCTGGCAGGGTCCAGCGGCGCGGCGGGGGACGCGCTGAGCGCCGCGCCCGGCCGGCTCGCGCGCTCCGCCGCGACGATCGTGCGCAGGCCGGTGAGCGGGTCGACGCGGATCTCAGGCAAAGCGCTTCTCCATCGCTATGTGCTCGATGCTGGCTTCGGTGAAGACCCTGCCGTGCGGCTCGTAGCCGTTGGCGAGGTAGAGGTCGCGCGCGTAGGTCTGCGCGTGCAGCACGATCCGCCGCGAGCCGGCGTCGAGCGCCTCCGCGTCGGCGGCCAGCAGCAGGCGCGTCGCGAGCCCGTGACGGCGTGCGCTCTGCTCGACCGCGAGGCGGCTGAACTGGACCGTGCGATCGACGAACAGCAGCCGGCAGGTGCCGACCACGACGCCGTCCTGCACGGCGACGAGGTGGACGGCCTCGGGATCGCGGCCGTCGATCTCCTCGCGCTTGGGGACGCCCTGCTCGACGCAGAAGACGCGATCGCGGATCGCCAGCGCCGCGTCCATCTCGGCGCGGTTGGCGACACGGCGGATCTCGACGGTCACACGCAGCTCCTTCGTCCGGAAGACCGAGCCCCCTGGGCGAGATCTTCCAGTGGAAAGCAAGCCCTTTGAGCGCAGCTTTTCACGGGTTGGGGGTCGCCCCGGCGTAGCGCTGCAGGTCAGCCTCGAGCGCCTTGTCGTCGCGGTACGGGCCCTGGTGGGCGTACGCTCTCTCGCCGTCTCTGTCGAAGTAGACGGTCGTCGGCAGGCCGACGGTCGCGCCGACCGAGCGCGCGATCTTCGAGTCCGGGTCGAGGAAGCTCGGGTACGAGACCCAGTGGTCTCTGAGCCAGTCTCTCGCGTCGCCGACCGGATCGGTCACGTCGAGCCCGACGAACGCGACCCCGGAGCCGTATCTGACCGCGACGCGCTGGAAGACCGGGAACTCCTCCTTGCACGGGCCGCACCACGAGCCCCACGCGTTGACGACGACCGGGTAGCCCCTCAGCTCGGCCAGCCGTCTTCTGAAGGCGTCCGTGCCGCCGGGCAGCAGCTCGCTCGCCTGCTCGTGCAGCGCGCGCAGCTGCGGGGGCGCGCCGCGCAGCGCGGCTCTCGCCTCCGAAGGTGTCGGCACGGACCCCGAGTCGGCGTCGCTGCCGCCGCAGCCCGCCATCGATGCCGCCGCCAACGTGCAGCATGCGATCAGGACGGCGAGGGGGCGCATCGGGAAAAGCTTGGCACATCGGCCGATCCGCAGCCCCTATCTGCTTCAATACGGATATCCTGCTGTGTTGCACGGGGGGAGCACTGCGAGGGACCCCCTCCGTGCCCGGCTGATGCCGGTCCTCTGAGTCGCCGAAAGCTTCACCGCGGCTCATCCCTGATCTCAGAGGCAACGTTCAACTTGAGGCACCGCCTTACGCCGTTTGATGGCTGAATCAACGTTCCTTCCTGACGCCCACTCGATCGCGAGTGCTGAGCGCTTCACGCGTGAGCGCTTCGTGCACGATGGCGAAGAGCCCGCTGACGCGCTCGTCCCCGGCAGCGCCCGTCGGCGCGCGCTCGACGCTGCGCTGGCCGAGATCGCCGCCGGCCTGAGGGTTCCCTCGATCGCCTGGCGGCGCGAGTACTCGCTGCTGGTCGGCCTCGAGCGGCTGCTCAGCGAGGAGGAGGCGCGCCTCGCCGACGGCACGCTGCTGAACCCGCACCAGGTCGACGCGCTCTCCGGCACGTTGACCGCCCTGATGGCCGAAGTTCAGCGCACCGGCAACGGGTCCAACGGGAACGGCAACGGCCACGCGGCCGCGCCGGAGGAGCCGGTCCAGCTCGCCTCCGCCGCGATCCCCGGCGAGGAGGACCTCGACCTCGAGCTCGACGACGAGGACGGCGGCGAGCCCGACGAGGAGCCGCAGGACTGGCAGGACGACCAGGGCGGCGAGGACGACGAGGTCCAGCTCGCCGAGCAGCCCGAGGATCCCAACGCCGCCCGGCGCTTCTGGTTCGAGCACGCGACCGGCGCCGGCAAGACCGTCGCCGCGCTCGGCTTCGTCGAGGCGTCGCGCAGCGGCGGCGTGCTGATCCTGACCCATCGCCGCAACCTCGTCGACCAGTTCCACGGCGAGCTGAGGGACCGCGGCTACGCGAACCGCATATCGGCGCCGCTGCTGGCCGGGCAGGACAGCCCGAGAGGGCCGGTCACGGTCGAGACCTACCAGTGGTTCGTCCGCAACGCCGGCAGAATCTCGGACGCCTACACGATCGTCATCTGCGACGAGGCGCACACCGCGCTGGGCGAGAAGACGAGCGGCTCGATCCGCAGATGGGCCGGGCCGGTCTTCGTCGGCATGACCGCGACGGGCGCGCTGATCGCGCGCCATGTCACCGACCTGTTCCCGACGCAGACGTCGCGCTTCGACCTTGCGCAGGCCGCCCGCCGCGGCGTCATCTCGCCGCTGCGCTGCATTCGCATCCCGCCCGGCCCGGGCGTCCGCACGATCGCGAAGGTGCCGCTGCGCCGCGGCGAGGTCGACACCGAGTTCGACCAGGAGATGCTGGCCGAGCTGCTCGATCAGCTGCCCTTCAACCTCGCGATCGCGGACCTCTACAAGACGCGCTTCAACGGCGTCCCGGGCGTCGTCTACACGGCCGGCGTGCGCCACGCCTACAACGTCGCGCAGGCCTTCCGCGACGTCGGCATGAAGGCGCAGGCCGTCTCCGGCGAGACGCCCAAGCGCGAGTTGGCGCGGATCCTGGCCGACTACGAGCGCGGTCAGATCGACGTGCTGATCAACGCGCAGCTGCTCGCCGAGGGGTGGAACTCGCCGCGCGCAACGGTCTGCATGCACCTCGCGCCGACCGCCTCCAAGCGGATCTACCAGCAGCGCGTCGGCCGCGTCACGCGTCGCCATCCCGGCAAGGAAGCCGGCATCGTGATCGACTTCGTCCACCCCGCGACGAAGAACGACGAGTCGGTCATCACGCTGCACTCGCTGCTGGACCGCGACGTCTACCGCGGCGGCGCGATCGTCGTCGGGCCCGTCCGCCGCGGCCGCGGCCGGCGCGTGCGCGTCGAGCGTCGCGTGCTGCCCGTGACGCCTGATCCGGAGAGACGTGCCGAGGTCTTCGAGCGCGAGCTGTGGCGGATCGCGGTCGACCACCTCGACTACGGCGAGCAGCACGTCTGGTCCGCGCTCGCCGGCGCGCGCGTCGCGCCGAACGGCTGGCGGCGCGCGAAGGCGATGCTGCACTTCGATCGCCAGGGCGACCTCAAGCGCCGCTTCCTGATCACCGCGGTCGAGCGCAACCGCAACGCGCAGCTGCGCCTGCGGGCCCTGCAGGAGATCGCCGCCGCGAGGGATGCGGAGGCGTTCGACCAGGCGATCGACCTGATGGGCACCTGGCCGCGCGACGAGCGCCGCGAGGGCGTCAAGATCATGCTGCAGGCGCTCGCCGAGAAGAGGATTGGCCGTAGGGACCAAGCGAACGCATGGATCTGGCGGATGGCGGAGTACACGCGCGAGGTGCACGAGGAGTACGCCGTGCAGCGCTGGCCCGAGACGAAGCGCCTGCTCGGCCTGCTCGTGAACTCCTCCGGCGGCGCGCACGCGCGCAACGCGCGCCGGCTCGTGCACGCCTCGAGGAGACAGGACAGGCGCCTGTCGGCCGCATTGCTGGCCGCCGCGCTCGCCCACACGCCCGAGGCCGAGGAGGCATTGCGCGGCGCCCGCACGAGGCTGGCCCGCAAGCCGTCCGCACTCGCCCGTGAACTGCTGAGGAATTTCCCGAGAGGCAGGCGCTCCCGCGGCGCGCGCCGCCGCCGCAAGGGCGGCAAGGAGGTGCTCGCGCCGGAGGAGACGCTGGCGGCGACCGGCGTCGCGACCGACGACGGGCTCGATCACGACTTCGACGGCGACGGGCCGGACACGGCGGTGCTGGACGAGGCGCTCGGCGACGGCGCCGAGGCGGCGGTCGTCGGTTCCGGCTCTGGGTCCGGTTCCGGCGCGGGCTCCGCGCGCTCCAGACGCGGCTCGCGCAGACGCCGCGGCTCGCGCGGTCGCAGAGGCGGCGGCAACGGACAGCCGGAGGGCGGCGGCGACGGGCAGTCGCAGTCACAGGACGGCGGGAACGGCCGATCCGAGCGCGGCGGCGACGGGCAGCCGCGCGGTGGCGGGCGCGGCCAGTCCGACGGCAGCGGCGACGAGCGACCCGAGAACGGCGGCGACGGCCAGCGCGAGCGCAGCGGCGGACGGTCCGAGCGGACCAGCGACCGACGGCGCGGGAGCGGCCGTCCGGCGGCGGGCGGCGACGCGGCTCGCGACGAGCGGCGCGAGCGCGAGCCCGTCGCCGAACGTGCGCCGGACCCCGTGGCCGAGCCTGCCGAGCAGCATGTGCAGGAGGACGCGGCCGTCCCGGCCGCGAGAAGAGCGCGCAGACGTCGCGTGAGCAGAAGAACCGAGATAGCAGCGGTCGCGCCGGTCGACGGCGGCAGCGTGCCGGCGGTCGAGACGCAGCCGGCGGCTGACGGGCGCCCTGCGGCCGAGCGTGCCGCGTCGCCCGAGCCGCGTCGCGAGGAGGCGCCGGCCGCGGCTGCCGCCAACCGGCGGCGCGCGGCCGAGCCGGTTGCGCCGGCCGAGTCGCGTGCCGACGTGTCGGCCCCGCGCGCGGATGACGCCGCACCGCTGCCGACGGCCGCCACGATCGCCAGAAGAACCGTGCGGGCCAGAAGAGCGGCCGCGAGAAGAGCGACCGGCGGATCCGCGACCGCGGCGAGAAGAGCCGCTCCGCGTTCGCGCAGAGCGGCGGCGCCGAGCGACCAGCTGCAGCTGGTGCCGCCCGTCGTCGACGAGCTGCAGAGACCGCGCGGCAGGCGGACCACGACCGCGCCCGGGATCCTCGACGCGGTCACCGCAGCGGCCGAGGCCGTGCGCGCGGCGGCCGGCGAGAACGGCACGAGTGCGAGAAGAGCCGCTGCCAGAGCGAGACGACCCGCGGTGAGAGCGAGCAGAGCGGCGAGACCTGCGGCTGCGAGAAGAGCGGCGTCCGCGAGCGGCGCGGCGGTGACCGCCGCTGCCAACGTCGTCGCGAGACTCAGAAGATCTCCGGTCGCGAGAAGACCTGCCGCGAGAGCGGTCGCCGGCAGAGCCGCCGCGACGAGAAGACCGGCGGCGAGAGCGGCCCGCGCGGCCAGAGCCGCCAGAGCCCCCGCCGCAAGAACCGCCAGAGCGCCGGCCGCCAGAAGAGCAGCGGCGAGAGCGAGAAGAGCGCCCGCGGCGAGAGCCAGAAGAGCCGCGAGAAGACGCGCCGCGGTCGCCGCCGCGGACGAGTAGACCGCGCTACTCGGGGAGCGCGCCGAGGTGGATTTCGCCGGCGTCGAGCAGGTGCTCGCGGCCGGCGTCGTCGCGCACGCGCAGACGGCCGTCGTCGGCGATGCCCGCGGCGGTGCCTTGGTTGCCGTCCCAACTGATCGTGCGGCCTTCGAGCGCGTCGCGCTCGCGGTAGGCGTCGAGCAGCTCGGCGGGCTCGGTCGCGAGCCAGCGCTCCAGACGTTCCAGCAGCAGCTCCAGCGCCCGCTCGACGTCGGCGGGCGCGCGGCCGAGCGTCGTGGCGCGGGTGGCCAGCTCGGGCGGGAAGTCGTCCTGCGCGATCGCGACGTTGATGCCCATCCCCAGCACGGCCCAGCCGTCCTGCAGCCGTCCCTCGGCGAGGATGCCGGAGACCTTGCGGCCGTCGAGCAGCACGTCGTTGGGCCACTTGATCGCCGGCGCGCGCCCTGCAACGTCCAGCGCGGCCGCGACGTCGGCGACCGCGAGCGCGGCGGTCAGCGTCAGCAGCGCCGGCGGATCGCGCAGCACGACCGACGCCGCCAGCGCGGTCCCGGCCGGCGTCGACCACGCGCGCCCCTGGCGCCCGCGCCCCGCGGTCTGCTCAGCGGCCGTCACGACGGTGCCGTGCGGCGCTCCCGCTGCCGCCAGCTCCTGCGCCCGCGCGTTCGTCGAGCCGATCGTGCGGTGGTGCAACCGCGGCGTTCCGAGTCTGGTCACGCGGCTCAGTCTGCCGGAACGCCCCGCCGAGCGGCGGCTCGGCGACCCGCCCTCGGCGACCCGCCCTCGGCGACCCGCCCTCGGCGACCCGTCCTCCGCGATCAGCCGATTCTCGTCACCAGCAGCGCCGCGCCGGTCTGTCCGCCGGCCTCAGCTCGCCGCGTCCGCCAGCAGCGCCGCGACGACGCCGTCGACGTCGTGCTCGCTCGCCTCGACGTGCGGCTCGAGGCCGTGCTCGCGCAGCGTCGCGCTCGTGACCGGGCCGATCGAGACCAGGCGCGTCCGCGGCGAGATCGCGTCCGCTCCGCCGAGTGCGTCGAGGAAGAAGCGAACCGTCGAGGACGACGTGAAGGTGACGTAGTCGGCGGCGCCGGCCGCGGCGCGCTCGCCCGCGTCCAACTGCTCGGCGACGGTCTCGTACAGCTCGACCACGTCGACCTCGGCGCCGCGGGCGCGCAGCGCGTCCGGCAGCACGTCGCGGGCGACACGGGCGCGGGCGACGAGGGCCCGTCTCACCGGCACCCCCGCGAGCGCCTCCACCAACGACTCCGCGACGAATCTCTCGGGCACCACGTCGGCGACGACGCCGTGCTCGCGCAGCGCGCGCGCCGTTCCCGGACCGATCGCGGCGACCGTCGCGCCGGCCAGCGCGCGTGCGTCGCGCCCCCCGGCGGCGAGCCGCTCGAACAGCAGTCGGACGCCGTTGGGCGAGGTCAGGCAGACGAGGTCGTAGCCGCTCGGGTCCAGCGCGACGCCCACGTCGACCGGCACGATCTTGATCGCTGGCGTCTCCAGCGCGACCGCGCCGAGCGCGCGCAGCCGCGTCGCCAGCCCGCTCGCCTGCGCCCGCGCGCGCGTGACGGCGACCGACCGGCCCGCCAGCGGCCGCTCCTCGAACCAGCGCACGCCCTCCTCGCGCAGCGCGGCGACCGACCCGACGAGCGTGATCGACGGCGGTCTGAAGCCCTCCGCGGCGGCGCGCTCGGCGATCGTCGAGAGCGTCGCGACGACCGTCCGCTGATCCGGCAGCGTGCCGCGCTCGATCACGGCCGCCGGCTCGTCGGCGTCGCGGCCGGCGGCGATCAGCCGCTCGGCGATCCGCGGCAGCTGGCCGATCCCCATGTAGAAGACGAGCGTCCCCGGGAACGCCGCCAGCGCCGGCCAGTCGATCGCCGACTCCGGCTTGGCGGGATCCTCGTGGCCGGTGATCAGCGCGACGGCGCTGGCGCGGTCGCGATGCGTGACGGGGATGCCGGCGTAGGCCGGCGCGGCGATCCCAGAGGTGATGCCGGGCACGACCTCGAACGGGATCCCAGCCTCGCGCAGCAGCAGCGCCTCCTCGCCGCCGCGGCCGAAGACGAACGGATCGCCGCCCTTCAGCCGCACGACGCGCTTGCCGGCGCGGCCGTGCTCGACCAGCAGGCGGTCGATCTCCGCCTGCGGCATCGACGGGCCGCGGCCCTCCTTGCCGACGTAGATCAGTTCGGCGTCCGGATGGGCGTGATCGATCAGGCCCGGCGGGATCAGCCGGTCGTAGAGGATCACCTCGGCCTCGACGACCGCCTTGTAGGCACGCCCCGTCAGCAGGTCGATGTCGCCGGGGCCGGCGCCGACCAGGTAGACGCGTCCGGGTGCGCTCACAGCTGGACTCCTTCGGGGGTCGAGGCGGGTGGGGGCGAACCGGCGCCAAGCGCCTCGGCGGCCCGCAGCAGCTCGCCGGCGCCGGCCGCCAGCAGGCGGGTTCCGGCGGCGGCGCCGAACAACTCGGGATCGGCGCCGGATCCGGCGGTCAGCTCGTCGCGCAGCCACTGCGAGCCATCCGGCAGCCCGACGAACGACCGCAGCGTCAACGCGCCGTCGGCGCCCCGCGTCGCATGCGCGCCGAGCGGCGTGTGGCAGCTTGCGCCGAGCGTCCGCACGAGCGCTCGCTCGGCCGTCAGGCAGTCGGTCGCGTCCGGCTCGCCGATCGCGGCCGCCGCGGCACGCGCGACGGAGTCCTCGGCGCGCACCTCCAGCGCCAGCGCTCCCTGGCCGGGCGCGGGGACCAGTTCGTCGAGGACGGCGTCGATCGCGTCGGCGCGGCCGAGCCGCTCCAGCCCCGCGACGGCCAGCACGATCGCGCTCGCCTGGCGCTCGGCGAGCTTGCGCAGGCGCGTGTCGACGTTGCCGCGCAGCGCGACGATGCGCAGGTCGGGCCGCAGCGCGCGCAGCTCGGCGGCGCGCCGCAGGCTGCTGGTGCCGACGACGGCGCCGGGCTCCAGCGCCGCCAGCGACGGCGATCCGCAGAGCGCGTCGCGCGCGTCGGCGCGGCGCGGGACGCCCGCCAGCAGCAGGCCGTCGGGCGGCTCGGCCGGCATGTCCTTGGCGGAGTGCACGGCGACGTCGATCTCGCCCGCCAGCAGCGCGGCCTCCAGCTCCTTGACCCAGCGTGACTTGTCGCCCAGCAGCGCGCCGCGGTCCCCGCTGGTGGTGATCGGGACGACCTCGATCCCAGCCGGCTCGCCGCCGAGCATCGTCGCGACGTGGCGTGCCTGGACCAACGCGAGCGCGCTGCCGCGCGTCCCGACGCGCACGTCAGCCCTGCTGGCGCCGGCTGCGGTGCAGCTCGCGCACCTCGGCCAGCGGCGGCTGCACGGCGAGCGCGCCGTCCTGCTCCTCCTCGAGCCCGAAGAGGTCGCGGATCACCTGCATGCGCAGGTGGATGCGGTCGTCCTCCATGCCCTTCATCCGCAGCGTCGGCTCGTGCAGGATGCGGTTGACGACCGCCTGCGCGAGCGCCTCGACGCGCTCCAGGTCCTTCGGCGAGGCGGACTCCCAGCGGCCGGCGTTCTCGCGCACGATCTGGCGCGCGATCTCCTGCCCGCGCGCGCGCAGCGCGCCGACCGTCGGCAGCACCTCCAGCTGGCCGAGCCACTCGGCGAAGCGCTGGATCTCCTCCTCGACGATCCCCTCGGCGTGCTGCGCCTCGACCTGGCGGACCGATCTGTTGCGCCGCACGACCGCGCTGAGGTCGTCGACGTTGTAGAGCGAGACGCCCGGCACCTCGCGCACCTCCGGCGCGACGTCGCGCGGGACGGCGAGGTCGAGGATCAGCAGCGGCCGTCCGCCGCGCGCCTCCATCACGGCGGCGATCTCGTCGCCGGTCAGGATCGGGTGCGGCGAGGAGGTCGTGCAGATGACGGCGTCGGCGCGCACCAGCTGCGCCGGCAGCTCGTCGAAGCTCATCGCCTGGCCGCCGAAGCGCTGCGCGAGGCTGAGCGCGCGGTCGCGGCGGCGGTTGGCGACGAAGATCGCCTCGACGCCGTGGTCGGCCAGCGCGCGCGCGGCCAGCTCGCTCGTCTCGCCGGCGCCGACCAGCAGCACCTCGCGCCGGTCGAGACCCTCCAGCTGCTCGCTCGCGAGCGCGGCGGCGACGGAGGAGACGCTGAGGCGTCGCTCGCCGATGCGCGTCTCGCTGCGGACGCGCTTGCCGGTCGCGAGCGCGTCGCGGAAGAGGTGGTTGGTCAGCGGCCCGGTCGTCTGCGCCGTGAGCGCCTCGTCGTAGGCGCGCTTGACCTGGCCCTGCACCTCGGCCTCGCCGACGATCATCGACTCGAGGCCGCTGGTGACGCGGTAGAGGTGGCGGGCGGCGTCGCAGTTGCGCAGCGCGTAGATCGAGTTGGCCAGCTCCGTCGGGCGGATCCCGGCCTTGCGCGCCAGCATCGCCAGCACGGCCGACTCGGCCTCGACCGGGTCGCCCGCGACGACGTAGACCTCGGTGCGGTTGCAGGTCGAGACCGCGACGGCCTCCTGCACGTCGCCGACGGCGAGCGTGTCGCGCAGGAACTCGGCCAGCCTGCCGGGCGTCAGCGCCAGCCGCTCGCGCACCGCGACGGGCGCGGTCTTGTGCGAGACGCCTATGGCGAGGACCTCGCTCATGACGCGTCGGCGCCACCGGCGGACGCGAGCGTCGCGCCTGGCGGTTGCGCGGCGGGGCCCGTGGCGGCCGCGGCGGTCGCCGCGCCGACGGACGTCCCGGCCGCGTCGGGTGCCTCGACGTGCCCGCGCTCGCGACGCTCGAGCTCGCTGTTCAGCTCGCTCAGGTCGCGCTCGAGCCGCTGCAGCTTCGTCGCCATGATCCCGACGTAGATCAGCACGATCGCGAAGAAGACGATGAAGGCGGCCGCGACATAGCGTCCCGCCTTGTCATACGGGACCGCCGGCGCGGCGGCGAGCAGGGCGAGCGGGTTCACGGGCGGGCCTCCGGGGCGATCGTCGGCGCAGCGCTGCGGCCGAGTGGTGCGACTGCGTCATCACCGAGCAGGCGGCGTCTGAGCGCGCGCAGCTGCCAGGTGACGTTCTTCTGGGTGATCTCGTACTTCACCAACAGCCAGAACAGCAAACCCATCGCCACGATCGCGACGACGAAGACGAACATCATCTGGCCGGGCAGGCCGCCGTCGGCGGTCGCGAACGTGCGCGGGTGCACGAGGCTGGTCGCCATCCGCACGGCCATGAAGTTGAGCGGCACGAATGCGCCCGCGAGGATCGCGAAGACCGACGCGTAGCGTGCCTGGCGCTCGGGATCCTCGATCGAGAAGCGCAGCGGCTGGTAGGTCGCGTACAGCAGGAAGACGATCAGGAACGAGACCAGCGTCGGCTCGTCCCAGACCCACCAGTGACCCCACGACGCCTTCGCCCAGATCGCGCCGCTCAGCAGCCCGATCACGTTGAAGATCAGCGCGATGTGGATCACCACGTACGACCTCACGTCCCATCTGCCGTCGCCCGTGCGCAGGTGCATCACGGCGAAGATCCCGGCCACCACGTAGGCCACGAGCGTGATGATCGCGACGGGGACGTGGAGGTAGAAGATCTTCTGGATGAAGCCCTGATCAGCGTCGTTCGGGGCGTAGAAGACCACCAGGCAGAACGTTGCGATCAGAGCGGTGAAGGTCGCGAGCGTGAGGACGCGCAGTCCCTTCCCGTACATACGGTCAATCCTCCAGGAGGAAATCGAAGACGGCGTAGGCGAGAAGCCCGAAGACAAGATCATAGAGCCCGAGCACCAGCAGCCACTTCGCCGCCGGCCAGTCGGCCCCGCCGACGGCCAGCAGCGGCGCGCAGCAGCGCGCCGCCGCGATCAGCGCCGGCACCAGCAGCGGCAGCGCGACGATCGGCACGATCAGGTCGCGCGAGCGGGTCCGGATCGCGAGCGCGGAGACGAGCGCGCCGACGACCGAGAGCGCGCCGTTGACGAGCGCCAGCACGACGATCAGCCCCGGCAGCGCGCTCCACGGCGACGGCCCCAGCAGCAGGATCGCGAACGCCGGCACCGCCACCAGCTCGACGAGCGTGAGGAACAGGAACAGCGCGGCGGACTTCGCGACGAACAGCGCCGTGCGGTCGATCGGCGCCAGCAGGACCGCGTCGAAGCCGCCCTCGGCCTCCTCGGAGACGAACAGCCGGTTGATCCCGAGGATCGCCGCGAACAGGATCGTCACGAGCAGCACGCCGGCCGCCAGCGAGCCCTCGACGGTGTCTCTGCCGAGGCCGAAGTGGAACAGCACGAACGTGACGATCGAGAACAGCACCATCGCCGGCACCGACTCCGGCGCGCGCCGCTCCAGCAGCAGGTCCTTGCGCAGCAGCGCCATCGTCGGGCGCATCGGCCGGCGTTGGCGGCTCATTGGTAGAGCGCCTCGACGGCGGTCACGTCGACCTCGGTGGCGGGCGCCAGCAGCGCCGGTCTGCCGTCGCGCAGGCCGAGCGCGAGGTCGGCCTCGGCCAGGCCGCCGGCCGGGTCGTGGCTGGTGATCACGCGCGTGCGGCCGCTGGCACGGCCGATCAGCGGCTCGATCAGCTCGGTCGCCGCCGGGTCGAGGTTCGCGCGCGGCTCGTCGAGCAGCAGCAGCGGCGGGTCGTGCAGGATCGCGCGGCAGACGGCGACGCGCTGCAGCAGTCCGCGCGAGAGCGTGCGGACGGGGTCGTCGGCGCGGCCGGTCAGGCGCGTCTGCACCAGCAGCTGCTCGACGCGCTCCTCGCCGAGCCGGTGCAGGCGCGCGTGGAAGCGCAGGTTCTCGCGCGCGCTGAGGTCGCGGTAGAGCAGCGCGTCGTGCGCCAGCAGCCCGACTCTGCCGCGCACCGCCCAGTCTCTTCTGGGCAGCTCCTCGCCGAGCACACGGACCTCGCCGCCGTGCGGACGCAACAGCGTCGCGAGCACGCGCAGCAGCGTCGACTTGCCGGCGCCGTTGGGGCCGAAGACGACGAGCGTCGCGCCGGCCTCGACCGTCACGGACACGTCGCGCAGCGCCCAGCGCTCGCCGTAGCGGCGGCCGACGTCGCGCAGCTCAATGACGGGCGCCGCGTCCACCTTCGCGATTCAGCTGCGCGACGACGTGCGACAGCGTCGGGGCGATCACGCCGAACAGCTGCGCGATCGCCTTCGGGCTGCCGGGGAAGTTGACGATCAGCGTGCGGCCGGCGATCCCGGAGACGCCGCGCGAGACCATCCCCATCGGCGTGTGTCTGAGCGACTCGGCGCGCAGCGCCTCCGCGAAGCCGGGCGCCTCGCGCTCGATCGCGTCGCGCGTCGCCTCGGGCGTGTGGTCGTCGGGCGTCATGCCGGTGCCGCCGGTCGTGAAGACGAGCGGCAGCCGCTCGCTCGCGTAGCCGCGCAGCAGCGAGGCGATCGCGGAGCGGTCGTCGGTGACGCGGTCGCGCGCGACGATCTCGCAGCCGGCCGCGGTCGCCTGGCGCTCCAGCTCCGCGCCGGAGAGGTCTTCGCCCTCGCCGCGGGCGAGCGTCGAGGAGATCGTCAGGATCGCCGTCTGCATCTACGCCTCGCGCCGCCACTCGCCGGAGCGCCCGCCGGACTTCTCCAGCAGCACAACCTCGGCGATCTCGACGCCCTTCTCAAGCGCCTTGACCATGTCGTAGACGGTCAGCGCGGCGACGCTCGCGGCCGTCAGCGCCTCCATCTCGACGCCGGTCTGCGCGCGCGTGCGGGCCTCGGCTCTCAGCACGATGCGGCCGCCGTCGGCGTCGACCTCGGCGACGACGTCGACGAACGACAGCGGCAGGCCGTGGCAGAGCGGGATCAGCTCCGAGGTCCGCTTGGCGGCCTGGATGCCGGCGATCCGCGCGGTCGAGATGACGTCGCCCTTCGGCGCGTTGCCGTCGCGCACGGCCGCGGCGGTCGCGGGCAGCATCCGCACGGTCGCGCGCGCCACCGCGCGGCGGTCGCTGACGGCCTTCTCGCCGACGTCGACCATCCGCGCGTTGCCCTCGTCGTCGATGTGCGTCAGCCCGCTCACCCGACCAGTCTGTCACTTCCCTGGCGCCGCGAGGCGGTTCGCTCACGCGGCCAGGGCGTGGCGGTGCGCGGCCTCGATCAGGCCGTCGCGCAGGCGTCGACCGGCGTCGCTCGCCTCCGGCAGTTCCGCGTGCCACTGCACGCCGACGGCGAACGGCAGGCGCGGGTCCTCGATCGCCTCGATCAAGCCGTCGCTGGAGACCGAGGCGACGGTGAGGCCGCGGCCGAGGCGGTCGACCGCCTGGTGATGGAGCGTCGGCACGGCCGCGCGGGCGCCCAGCATCCTGCGCGCGAGCGTCTGCGAGCGCGAGCCGATCGGGTGCGTGCCGGTGTCGTGCTGGTCGCCGCCGTGGCCCGAGATCTCGCTCAGGTCCTGGTGCAGCGAGCCGCCGCGGGCGATGTTGATCAGCTGGTGGCCGCGGCAGATCCCGAGCACCGGCATGCGCGTCGCGAGCGCCTCGCGCACGATCGCGACGTCCGTGCGGTCGGCCTCCAGCCGGGGGTTGCGCGCGGCGCGGATCGGCTGGCCGTACATCGCCGGGTGCACGTCGTGCTCGTCACCGCTCAGCACCAGCGCGTGGGCGGTCGCGAGCTGGCGCGCGGCGTCCTCGGGCCTGACGCGCCGCACGCGCACGTCAGCGCGGCTGAGCCAGTTCTCGTAGACCTCGGGCTGCTCGTCGCGCGCGACCAGCAGCACCAGCGGCGGCAGGTTCGCGGGCTGTAGCGCGGCGTAGGAGATGCGGAAGCGCTCACGCGCCCGCGTCAGCCGCTTGCGCGCGGCCTCGGGCGTCGTGCGCAGCAGGCGCGCGGCGTCGGTCGGGCCGAAGCCGGCGAACTGCAGCGTCACGAGCGCGCGGTCGCGCGGCTCCAGCTGCGCCAGCGCCGCCTCGATCGCGAGCCGCTCGTCGTGGTCCTCGACGGTCGCGGCGGCGGTCGTCTCGAGTCCGTCGAGCAGCGTCGCGTCGTCGAGCGGGCGGCGGGCGCGCAGCGCGTCGATCGCGGCGTTGCGCGCGACGCGGAACAGCCAGGCGCGCTGGCGTTCGGGCGAGATGTCGCGCGGTATGTGCTTCCAGGCCCGCAGGAAGACCTCCTGTGCGAGGTCCTCGGCGAGGCCGGCGTCGCCGACGTACCGGCGCAGGTGGCGCTCGATCGGGCGGCGGTGGGTGGTGATGAGGAGATCGAGATCCATGTCACCTGTGGAGACGGATGCGCGCGGCCGAAGCGGACACGCGCTCCGGCCGCCTCATGCCGGCGCGTGGGTCCGCTGCGCCGCGGCGATGATGTCGAGCACGGCCGGCTCGTCGTCGGCGCGGATCAGCTCGATCGGGTCGGGCGCCCCGTTGACGATCGACTCGAAGAAGTCCTTGCGCTCCTGATAGGTCGGCAACGTCGACTTCGCCCAGCCGCGCGCGTCGTTCAGCATCACGGCGAGGCGCGCGTAGTCCTCGCCGAACAGCTGCGAGATCTCGCGCTTCATCCGCTTCGCCAGCGCCGGCGAGGCGCCCGCGGTCGAGATCGCGATCGCGAGCGGGCCGGTCCGCACGATCGCGGGCAGGATGAAGTTGCACAATGGCGGCACGTCGACGACGTTGACGAGCATCGCGCGCTTCTCCGCGTCGTCGTAGACGCGGATGTTGACCTCGGAGTCGTTCGTGGCGGCGATCACCATGAACGTGCCCTCGAGGTCCGCCGGCTCGTATTCGCGCGCGATCCAACTGATCGAGCCCTCGTCGGCGAGCCGCTGCAGCTCGGGCTGCAGGTCCGGCGCCACGACCGTCACGTCGCCGTCGCAGGCGAGCAGTCCCTCGACCTTCTCGAGGCCGACGTCACCGCCGCCGACGACGAGGCTGCGGCGTCCTCTGAGCTTCAGGCACGCGATGTAGAACGGCGTGTCGAGCATGTCGCGGACGCAGGTCTGGTCGCAGATCCCCTTGCGGTACTGGCAGACGCATTCTTTGCCGCTGTAGGCCTGTGCTGGCATGCGATCCAGGGTACCCGCCCGCCGCCACCCGCTCGCGCCACCCGCCTGCGCCGGCATCCGTGCGCCGCGCTGCGAACCGTTGCGGGCGCTGCTTCGTACCCTCGGTACATGGACGCAATCGGGGTCTACGACGACGACGCGGCGATCCGTCGCGTCCACCGCGAGCAGATCGTCGCGCTGGCCGGCCCGCGCGCGCTGCTGATGCAGGCCGCTCACCCGGTCGCGTTCGCCGGCTTCTTCGCCCACACCGGCGCGATGGACGAGCCGTACGAGCGGCTGCACCGCACCGCGCTGGCGGTCAACCTCGTCGTCTTCGGACCGCGCGCGGAGGCCGAGCGCGTGACCGCGATCGTGCGCAGAGTGCACGGCGGGATCCGCGGCGAGCTGGAGCGGCCGGCCGGCCGCTTCCCCGCCGGCACGCCCTACGCCGCCGACGATCCGGCGCTGCTGCTGTGGATCCTCGCGACGCTCGTCGACTCGGGACTGACGGTCTACCAGCGCTACGTCGGCCCGCTCAGCCGCGACGAGCGCGACGCCTACTGGCGCGACTACCGCGTCTTCGGGCGCCTGTTCGGCCTGCGCGAGCGCGACATGCCCGCGACGATCGAGGGCTTCGACCAGTACATGCGCGGGATGCTGGACGGCGGCGACCTGCACGTCGGCGACGAGGCGCGCGCCCTGGCGATCGACATCGTGATGCGCCCACCCGTGCCGCTGCATGTGCGCCCGCTGCTGGAGTACGCCAACTTCGCCACCGTCGGCCTGCTGCCGAAGCAGATCCGCCGCCTCTACGGCTTCCGCTGGGACCCGGCCAGAGGTCTCGCGCTGCGCAGCGGCCAGGAGTACGCGCGGCGCGTGCTGGTGCCGCTGCTGCCGCACCGGCTGCGGTACGTCAGACCGCGGTTGCCAGCGGCCGTGTGAGCGGCCCGCTCACACGGCCGCTCTCATGGTGTCTTCCCCCGCGCTCTGCGAATCCGCTCGTGCCGCTCGCCGAGCGCTCTCTCGGTTCCGCTGGCGGTCCAGAAGCGCTGGCCGGCGACCGTGTCGGGCAGCAGTTCCTGCGGCGAGACATGGCCGGGGCGGTCGTGCGGGTAGTCGTAGCCCTCGCCGCGCCCGCCGGAGCGCAGCGGCACCGGCGGCGGCGCGGCGCCGTTGTCGCGCACGTGCTGGCGCGCCCGGCCGAGCGCTTTGTAGGCCGCGTTCGACTTCGGCGCCAGCGCGAGGTAGACGGCGCACTGCGCCAGCGCGTGCGCACCCTCCGGCAGCCCGATCAGCTCGACCGCGTGCGCCGTCGCGACCGCCACCTGCAGCGCCTGCGGATCCGCGTTGCCGATGTCCTCGCTGGCGAGGATCACCATCCGGCGCGTGATGAAGCGCGGGTCCTCGCCGCCCTCCAGCATCACCGCGAGGTAGTAGAGCGACGCGTCCGGGTCGGAGCCGCGCGTCGACTTGATCCAGGCCGAGATCGTGTCGTAGTGGTTGTCGCCGACGCGGTCGTAGTGGAGGATCCGTCTCTGCAGCGCCTCCTCGGCGTGCGCCAGCGTGACGACGCTCGCGGGCGCCGTCGTCGCGGCCAACTCGAGCGCGCTGAGCGCCGTGCGCGCATCGCCGGCGGCGCGCGCGACGAGCCATTCGACCGCGTCGTCGTCGACTCTCACGAGGCCCAGTTCGCCGCGCTCCAACGCCCGCAGCAGCAGCGTGCGGACGTCGTCGTCGCTCAGTCCGCGCAGCTCGTAGACGCGCGCCCGTGACAGCAGCGCGCCGTTGACCTCGTACGAGGGGTTCTCGGTCGTCGCGCCGATCAGCGTCACGAGCCCCTCCTCGACGGCCGGCAGCAGCGCATCCTGCTGCGCCTTGTTGAAGCGGTGGATCTCGTCGAGGAAGAAGACCGTGCGGCGACCGGTGCGGCGGCGCTGCTCGGCGCGCTCCATCACCGCGCGCACCTCCGGTCTGCCGGCCTGCACGGCGCTCAGCTCCTCGAAGACGGCGTCGGCGCTGTCGGCGACGATCCGCGCGAGCGTCGTCTTGCCGGTGCCGGGCGGGCCGTGCAGGATCATCGAATGCGGTCTGCCGGACTCGATCGCGCGCCGCAGCGGCGAGCCGTCGTGCAGCAGGTGGTCCTGGCCGACGTACTCGCCGAGCGTGCGCGGGCGCATCCGCGCCGCCAGCGGCGCGCCGGCCCGGACGGTCTCGGCGCTCGGTTCCGGCGGCTCGAACAGGGAGGACATCTGTCAAGTCTGCCGCACGCGCTCCTGCGCGGGCTCGCCGCGAAGCCGTAGCATCCGCAGGCGATGCCAGCCGACCTCCAGTCAGAGACGACCGAGCTGCTGCAGCGGCTCGTCCAGTTCGACACCGTCAACCCGCCCGGCAACGAGCGCGCCTGCCAGGAGTACCTCGCCGCCCACCTCGGCGCGGCCGGCTTCGAGGTCGAGCTGCTCGGCGCGGAGGAGGAGCGGCCGAACCTGATCGCGCGCCTGCGCGGCGAGGCCGAGGGCCCGACGCTGGCGTTCCTCGGCCATGTCGACACCGTCCTCGCCAACCCCGACGAGTGGGAGCACGACCCGTGGTCGGGCGCGCTCGCCGACGGCTTCCTGTGGGGCCGCGGAGCGCTCGACATGAAGTCGCAGGTCGCGGCCGAGGTCGCCGCCGCGGTGGCGCTCGCGCGCGACGGCTGGCGCCCCGCGAAGGGCGAGTTGCTGGTGATCTGCGTCGTCGACGAGGAGACCGGCGGTCGGCTCGGCGCGCAGTGGCTGACCGAGCACCACCCCGACAAGGTCCGCTGCGACTACCTCCTCAACGAGGGCGGCGGCGAGGTCTTCGAGTACCGCGGCAGACGCCGCTACGGCGTCTGCACGGCGGAGAAGGGCGTCTTCCGCTTCACGATCACGACCGCCGGCGTCGCCGGCCACGCGTCGCAGCCGAAGATGGGCGACAACGCGCTGCTGAAGCTGGCGCCGCTGCTGGAGCGGCTCGCGACGCGGCAGCCCTCCTACGAGCTGACCGAGGCGCCCGCGGCGTTCCTGCGCGGCCTCGGCGAGAACCCGGCCGACCCGGCCGCCGCGGTCGCGCGGATGGAGGCGACAGACCCGCGCCTGATCGCGATGTTCGAGCCGATGTTCGGCGTCACCTTCACGCCGACGAAGGTCTCCGCCTCGGAGAAGATCAACGTGATCCCGAGCCGTGCGGAGCTGAAGGTCGACTGCCGCGTCCCGCCGGGACTCGGTCAGGAGGCGGTCCGCAAGGCGATCGCCGAGGTGCTCGGCCCCGAGGACGGCTTCCGCATCAGCTTCGACGAGCAGGTCTCTGGCAACAGCTCGCCGATCGGCTCGCTCCTCCGGGAGGCCATCAACGGCTGGATCTCCTCGCAGGACCCGGCCGCCTCGACGGTGCCGCTGATCCTGCCCGGCTTCACCGACTCGCGCCACTTCCGCGCCGCGTTCCCCGACTGCGTCGCGTACGGCTTCTTCCCGCAGCTGCACCAGACCCGCTTCGAGACCGCTCCGCTGGTGCACAGCGCGAACGAGCGGATCGACGTGCGCGACCTCGGCTTCGCGGCGACGTTCTACCGCGACGTGGCGAGGGAACTGTTGAGATAAGTGGCCACGCGCGAGCGGCTCGCCCCCGACACCTTCCGGCTCCCGGTGCAGCGCATCCGCGACGGCTACTACTCCGACGCGTACTTCGTCTCGACCAAGCGCCTGCTCGAGGACGACGACCACCACCCGCAGGTGCTGCTGCAGGTGTTCCAGAAGCGCGAGTCGCTGCTGGGCGGGATCGACGAGGCGATCGCGATCCTCAAGCTCTGCGCCGGCCGGCGCGCGCCCGACGGCGCCTGGATCCCCGGCTGGGACGAGCTGGAGGTGCACGCGCTGCACGAGGGCGACCGGATCGAGCCACGCGAGACGGTCATGACGATCGCCGGCGACTACACGCTGGTCGCGCACCTGGAGACCGTCTACCTCGGCACGCTCGCGCGCCGTTCGCTGATCATGCGCAACGTGCGCGAGGTCGTCGAGGCGGCGCGCGGCAAGCAGATCTTCTACTTCCCCGCGCGCCACGACCACTGGCTCGTGCAGACCGGCGACGGCTGGGCCGCGCACGTCGCCGGCGCGATCGGCGTCTCGACCGAGGCGCAGGCGTCGTGGTGGGGCGGGCGCGGGATCGGGACCGTGCCGCACGGGCTGATCGCCGCGTACGGCGGCGACACGGTGCTGGCCGCGACGAAGTTCGCCGACCGCTACCACCCGGACGTCAACGTGACCGTGCTGGTCGACTGGGAGAACGACTCCGTCGGCACCGCGCTGAAGGTCGCGGAAGCGCTCGGCGGCCGCCTCTGGGGCGTGCGGCTGGACACCGGCGAGCAGCTCGTCGACCGCTCGCTGTGGGAGGAGATGGGCGACTTCAGACCGACCGGCGTCAACCCGCGGCTGGTCGAGAAGGTCCGCGCGGCGCTCGACGCGGCCGGCTTCGGCGCGGTGCGGATCGTCGCCTCCGGCGGTTTCGACGCCGAGCGGATCCGCGCCTTCGAGGCGTCCGGCGTGCCGGTCGACGCCTACGGCGTCGGCTCGTCGCTGATCCGCGGGCAGAACGACTTCACCGCCGACGTCGTGCGCGTCGACGGGCGGCCGTGCGCGAAGGTCGGCCGCGGCGAGCGGCCCAACCCGCGGCTGGAGCGGGTCGGCTAGGGCACGGTCGCGCCCGGCGGGGCGCGCTCGGCACGGCCCGCTGCTCGCTATGCTCCGCCGCGCATGCTCGGCCGCATCGACCACATCGGGGTCGCCGTCGAAGACCTCGACGCCGCCCTCGAGACCTACGCCAACGGACTGAAGATGCCCGTCGTGCACCGCGAGATCGTCGCGGAGCAGGGCGTCGAGGCGATCCTGCTCGACGTCGGCGAGGGCCACGTCGAGCTGCTCGCGCCGCTGGGGCCCGACACGCCCGTCGGCAAGTACCTCGCCAAGAAGGGCCCTGGGCTGCACCACGTGGCCTACCAGGTGCAGGACATCGAGGCGACGCTCGCGTCGCTGAAGGCGTCCGGCATGCGCTTGATCGACGAGACGCCCCGCATCGGCATCCGCGGCTCGAAGGTCGCCTTCGTGCACCCCGCGGCGACCGGCGGCGTGCTGAGCGAGATCGTCCAACCCGCGGAGGGACACTGATGGCAGCCGAGGAACAGCGGATCACGATCGGCTTCCGGGGGCAGACGCTCCCGGTGCGCGCCACGCCCGACGCGGTCTCCGACCTGCTCGGAGCGCTCGGCGGCGACGCCAAGGGCTGGTACGACATGAAGACGGCCGACGGCTCGATCTTCCTCGACCTCGGCAAGGTCGAGTACGTGCGCACCGACGCGCAGGAGCAGCGCGTCGGCTTCGGGCTCTCCTGAGCCCGCAGCCGCCGGCAGAGCTGTCCGCGATGGTGACGTTCCCCGCTCCGCTGCAGGCGCTCGACCTCGCCGGTCTGCGCCTCACGCGCACGCTCGGCCACACGCCTGCGCTGGAGCGGGCTGTGCGCGGCTACTCGCAGCTGGGCCAGTACGCGTCCGGGTGGCTCGCGATCGGTGCCGCCGGCGTCGTGCTGGACCGCCGACGGCGCGGCCGCTGGGCGAGAGCGGTCACCGGCGTCGGCGCGGCGTACGTCGCCAACCAGGCGATCAAGTTCACCGTCCGGCGGCCGCGCCCGCAGCTGGAGGATCTGCCGCAGCTGACGCAGCCGCCGACGCAGCTCAGCTTCCCCAGCGCGCACGCGACCTCGTCGTTCGCGGCCGCGCAGGCATATGCGGGACTGCTGCCGGCGCGACCGCTGCTGCTGGCGGCGTTCGCGATGGCGGGCTCGCGGCTGTACCTCGGCGTGCACTGGCCGTCGGACATCGTCATCGGAGCCGCGCTCGGCACGGCGATCGGCAAGGGAGCACGCACATGAAGGTCGGGATCGTCGGCATGCCGAACGCGGGCAAGTCCTCGCTCTTCAACGCGCTCACGCGCGCTGGGGCGGAGGCGGCCAACTACCCGTTCACGACGATCGAGCCGAACGTCGCGGTCGTGCCGGTCGTCGACGAGCGGATCGACGCGCTCGCGCAGATGCTGGGCTCGTCGGAGACGGTCCATGACACGGTCGACTTCCACGACATCGCCGGGCTCGTGAGAGGCGCGCACGAGGGCGAGGGGCTCGGCAACCAGTTCCTCGCGAACATCCGCGAGACCGACGCGATCATCCACGTCGTGCGGGCGCACAACGACGACAACGTGATCCACCCCGAGGGCCGTGTCGACCCGCTCGCCGACATCGACACGATCGAGACCGAGCTGATCTTCGCCGACCTCGAGCAGGCCGAGCGCCGCCACGGCCGCGTCGTGCGCGCAGCGCGCGGCGGCGACAAGGTCGCGATCGCCGAGGAGGCGTGGCTGGCCGCGCTGATCGAGGCGCTGCAGGCGGGCAGACCGGCGCGCACGGTGCCGGCGCCGGAGGACGCGCCGAACGCGATCAAGGAGCTGCAGCCGCTGACGGCGAAGCCGGTCCTGTTCGTCGCCAACGTCGACGAGGGCACCGACGAGGTGCCGCCCGCGATCCTCGCGCACGCCGAGGCGCACGCCGCGAAGGCGGTCGCGATCTCCTCGCGGATCGAGGCGGAGCTGTCCGAGCTCGACGACGAGGAGGCGGCGATCATGCGCGCCGAGCTGGGGATCTCCGAGTCGGGCCTGCAGCGGATCGTCCGCGGCGCCTTCGACCTGCTCAACCTGAACGCCTTCTTCACCGTCGGCAGCGGCGTGCGCGCCCAGTCATGGCACCTGCGCAGAGGCCTCACCGCCTGGCACGCCGCCGGCGAGATCCACTCGGACATACAGAGAGGATTCGTCCGTGCCGAGGTGATCAACTGGAGAGAGCTGATCGACGCTGGCGGCTACAACGCCGCCAGAGAACGCGGCACGCTCAGAGTCGAAGGCCGCGACTACGTGATGCAGGACGGCGACGTGATCACCGTCAAGTTCACGCCGTAGAACCAGGCAGACGCCACGGAGCGAATCCGTGCGCGTGAGGGCGTGTTCGCGACGATTTCGCGTCAGAGCTGCGACGGGTCTGACACGTCGCGCAGGCGTCTGGCGAGTCTGTTCATGCCGAGCGCCGCTGCCGCGGCGGCGCCGCCGGCGAGGTCGACCGGGGCGTCGGCGGGGAGGGCGACGTCGATCCGCTGCAGCGTCGCGATTGCGAGGTAGTCGCGCAGCTCGTCGGCCTGCTCGCGCAGCGCTCTCGCGACGCGCGGTCTCTCGCCGTCGGGGTTGGCCAGCGCCGCCTCCAGCGAGCCGTGGCGGCGCAGCAGGTCCGCGGCGCCCTTCTCGCCGATCCCTCTCGCGCCCGGCAGCCCGTCGGACGGGTCGCCGCGCAGCGCGATGAAGTCGGGCACGAGCGCAGGCGGGATGCCGTAGCGCTGCTCGACGGCCGCCGGCGTCATCGGCTCGAACCCTCTGACGCCGGTCTTCAGGTAGAGCACCGTGACCGTGTCGGTCGCGCACTGGAACATGTCGCGGTCGCCGGTCATCAGCAGCGCGCCGCCGCCCGCGTCGACCTCGCTCAGCGCGAACGAGTGCAGCAGGTCGTCGGCCTCCAGTTCGCTCGTGCCCGCGAGCGTCCAGCCGAAGCCCTCGAACAGCTCGCCCGAGCGCGCGAACTGCTGCGCGAGCCCCTCGGGCACCGGCGGACGGTTCGCGTGGTAGCCGCCGTAGCGCTCGACGCGGTATCTCGCGGCCTCGGCACCGTTGCAGATCACGACCGCGCGCGGAGCGTGGTCGGCGACGATCCGCAGGATCGCGTTCGTCGCGCCCAGCAGCGCGTTGACCGGCATCCCGCCCGCGCCGCGGATCGAGTCGGGCAGCGCGAACCAGGCGCGGTAGAGCAGCGACGGCGCGTCGACGGCGAGCAGCGGAGCGGGCATGCGGCGCAGCCTATCGCCCTCGGAACTAGCCTTGCGACCCCTGCACAGTGGCGAGAGGAGACCAGTGATCACGCTCAACGGCATCGACGAGATCAAGGCTCGCGTCGGGCAGGAGCTGGGCGTCAGCGAGTGGCATGAGGTGACGCAGGAGGCGGTCGACAGATTCGCTGAGGTCACCGGCGACCATCAGTGGATCCATGTCGATCCGGCGAGAGCGGCGCAGACGCCGTTCGGCGGGACGATCGCGCACGGCTACTACACGCTCTCGCTCGCGCCGAGCTTCTCCTACCAGCTGTATACGGTCACGGGCGTAGCGTTCGCGCTCAACTACGGGCTCAACAAGGTCCGCTTCCCCGCGCCGCTGCCGGTCGGCTCGAGAGTTCGCATGCGTGCGACGATCGCCTCCGTCGAGGACATCCCCGGCGGCATCCAGCTGGCGACGGCGCTGACGTTCGAGCGCGACGGCGGCGAGAAGCCCGTTTGCGTCGCCGAGACGCTGGCGCGCATCTACGCGGGCTGACGCCGTTTGCAAACGGGCGGCCCGTGTTACGTTGGGACGATGGCCGCCCACCGCCGCGCCTCAGATCTGTTCGTCGAATGCCTCGAGGCCGAGGGCGTCGAGTACGTCTTCGGGATCCCCGGAGAGGAGACGCTCGACCTGAACGAATCGCTGGAGGACTCCTCCGTCGCGTTCGTTCCCGTGCGCCACGAGCAGGGCGGCGCCTACATGGCCGACATGTACGGCCGTCTCACCGGCCGCGCCGGCGTCTGCCTCGGCACGCTCGGCCCCGGCGCGACGAACCTGATCACCGCTGTCGCCGACGCCTATCTCGATCGCGCGCCGCTGGTCGCGCTGACCGGCCAGGCCGACGTCGAGCGGATGCACAAGGAGTCGCACCAGTACATCGACCTGGTGCAGATCCTCAGACCGGTCGTGAAGTGGAACGCGCGCGTGTCGAGCCCGGACATCGTCCCCGAGGTGGTGCGCAAGGCGTTCAAGCTGGCGGAGGCGGAGAAGCCCGGCGCGACGCACCTGGAGCTGCCGGAGGACGTGATGATGGCGCCCGTCGACGACAGCGACGTCGCCGCCTCCACGCCGCTGCCGCGCCAGCAGCCGGTCCGGACGGAGCCGCGCGCCCGCGACCTGCTGCGCGCCGCCGAGATCATCCGCAGCGCGAAGCGGCCGGTCGCGCTCGCCGGCAACGGCGTCGTGCGCGGCGGTGCGGCGCCCGCGCTGCGCGAGTTCGCGCGCGCGACCGGGATCAAGGTCGCCGAGACGTTCATGGCGAAGGGCGTGATCGACGACGAGTCGCCGCTCGCGCTCGGCACGGTCGGGCTGCAGGCGCGCGACTACGCGCTCGCCGGCTTCGAGGACGCCGACGTCGTGATCGCGATCGGCTACGACCTCGTCGAGCACGCGCCCAAGCACTGGAACCCCGTGCGCGACAAGCAGATCGTCGTGATCGACACGGTGCCGGCCGAGATCGACGCCAACTTCGTGCCCGACGTCGAGCTGATCGGCGACATCTACGGCGTGCTGGCGCGGCTGGCGGACGAGTGCCGCGACACGCTCCACGCGGGCGGCTCGCAGCAGCTGCGCGAGCTGGTGCGCGGCCACCTGCAGGGCGCCTCCTCCGACGACAGCTTTCCCGCCCATCCGCCGCGCGCGCTGCTGGAGATCCGCCGCGCGATGGGGCGCGACGACATCCTGATCTCCGACGTCGGCCTGCACAAGCTGTGGATCGGGCGGATGTTCCCCGCGCACGAGCCGAACACGGTGATGATCGCCAACGGCCTCGCCGGGATGGGCTTCGCGGTTCCGAGCGCGATCGGGGCGAAGCTGGTCCACCCCGAACGCAAGGTCGTCACCGTCAGCGGCGACGGCGGCTTCCTGATGAACTGCCAGGAGCTGGAGACGGCGAAGCGGCTCAGAACCCCGTTCGTCAACGTGATCTGGGAGAACCGCCAGTACGGTTCGATCGTCTGGAAGCAGGACAAGAAGTTCGGCCGCCACTTCGGCGTCGACTTCACCAACCCCGACTTCGTCAAGCTGGCCGAGGCGTTCGGCCTGCCGGGCTGGCGCGCGGAGTCGATCGACGACTTCGCCGCGCGTTTCCAGCACGCGCTGACGCTCGACGTCCCGTCCGTGCTGGTGCTGCCGATCGACTACTCGCCCGACGTGGCGCTGACGCAGCAGCTCGGGACCGAGACCGTCGCGACCTGACCTGATGGCCGCTCTGACCCGGCGCCAGCTGCTGGCACGCGGCGCTGGGGCCGGCGCCGCGGCGGCCGCGCTGCTGCTCGACGCGAGCCGCGCGGCAGCGCAGGAGGCGCCGCCGGCCGCCCCGCCGCCCCCGACGCAGCCGGCCGCCGTCCCCCCGCCGCCTGCGGTCGCGCTCCCCAGCGAGCGCATGCTCAAGGGCGTCTCGCTGATCGGCGACGTCAACCCCTACGACGACTCGCTCGGTGTACGTCCGTACCTGCTCGGCGGTGCGCGACCGACCGAGGTCGTCACGTTCTGGATCATCTGGCCGGAGGTGCAGCCGCACCGGCCCGAGCCGCAGACGCTCGCGGCGTCGTTTGCGCAGCTGAGCGATCCGGCCGGTCCGGCGGCCGCGAAGATCGCCGCGCTGGACGCGCAGATCGCGCAGGCCAACGCCGACGGCCGCCGCGTCGGACTGACGCTCTACCAGGCGTTCGCGGACTGGGCGCACCCGGGCATCGGCTGCCTGAACCCGGCGATGGAGCAAGGGCAGGGCGGGCCGGGCCTGCCGGGCCAGGGACGGCTCGGCAACGGCAGCTACGTCCCCGACGACCGTTCCGAGGACGGTCCGTGGGCGTGGTTTGTCGCCTGGTGCTGCGCGCGCTGGGCCGACACCGGCGGCGAGAGAACGCCGGGACCGGGCCGCGCCGGCGCCGTCGCCGGCAACCCGCAGGGCGCGCGGCTGGACTGGCTGCAGCCGCTGAACGAGCCGAACCTCGCCTGGTGGCCGCAGCTCGACGACCGCTATCCGGACGGCACGATCGTCTCCGCGGTCGCCGAGATGATGCGCAGCGCCGCGGCCGTCGCCGCCCGCTACCGCAACGGCGAGGCGTTGCCGCGCGGGCCCGAGCTGCTGATGCCGAACACCGCCGACGTCGTCGCCGACGACAGCGATCACGGCACGCCGTGGCGCGCCTTCACGCGCGAGCTGGTGGCGCAGCTGGCCGGCTGGCAGCCGCCGACGCCGGTCGGCTGGTCGCAGCACAACTACGGCGACGTCAAGTACGGCCCGCAGCAGGAGGGCCCTGGCAGAGGGTTGTGGCGGGCGCAGGAGGCGATCGAGCTGCTGCGCACCGGCGGCTGGCCCGACCCGGCGCTGTGGCTGACCGAGGGCGGCTACCAGTTCGGCGTCAGCGAGACGGCGCCGGACGTCTACGTCGTCGATCCCGCCAAGACCGCCGGCGACGACGCGAAGGACGCGTTCGCCGAGCAGGTCGCGAAGCTGGCGGAGAACTGGACCGCGATGGCCCAGCTCCCCGTCCGCCTCTGGAGTCAGTACCTCGTCAACGACAAGGATGTGCGCTTCCAGAGCAGCCTGCGCGGCCCGGTGCGCACAGCGCCCGACGGCACCAGAGTGCCGTTCGACCCACCGTACCCGGCCTACGCGCTGTGGCCGACGCTCGGCGCGTGAGGCGTCAGCCTCATGCCCCGCTGCCGCGCGCGATTCTGCGCAGGTCCAGCGCCTCGGCGAGCGTCTCCTCGCTGACGCCCTGCTCGATCGCGACCTCGCGCAGCAGCCGGCCGGACGCGGCCGCCTCCTTGACGATGTCGGCAGCCTTGTCGTAGCCGATGTAGGGATTGAGCGCGGTCGCGACCGCCAGCGTCGACTCGGCGGAGCGCTCACAGCCCGGGAGGTTCGCCTCGATCCCGTCGACGCACTTCTCCGCGAACAGCCTCGAGGCGTTCGCCAGCAGGCTGATCGACTGCAGCAGGTTGCGCGCGATCAGCGGGATCCGCACGTTCAGCTCGAACTGGCCCTGCAGGCCGCCGATCGTGATCGCAGTGTCGTTGCCGATCACCTGCGCGCTGACCTGCAGCACGACCTCCGGCATCACCGGGTTGACCTTGCCCGGCATGATCGAGGAGCCCTTCTGCAGCTCCGGCAGGTACAGCTCGCCGATGCCGGCGCGGGGGCCGGAGCCCATCAGCGCGAGGTCGCCGGCGATCTTCGTCAGCGAGACCGCGATCACCTTCAGGGCGCCCGACAGCTCGACGAGCGCGTCGCGCGCGCCCTGCGCCTCGAACGGATCCTCCGGCGGGCTGACCTGCAGGTTGCTGCTCTGCGCGAGCTTGCTGCGCACGCGCGCGGCGAACTCGGGGTGCGTGTTGAGGCCGGTGCCGGTCGCGGTGCCGCCGAGCGGGACCTGGCCGACCTGCGAGAGCGCGTTGCGCACGCGCCGCGCGCCGAGGTGGACTTGTGCGGCGTAGCCGCTGAACTCCTGCCCCAGTGTCACCGGCACGGCGTCCATCAGGTGCGTGCGGCCGGACTTGACGACGTCCTGGAACGCGGCGGACTTCGCCTCCAGCGACGCCTCCAGCTGGCGCAGCGCCGGCAGCAGCGTGTTGGTCGCCTCGTCGAGCGCGGCGAGGTGGACGGCCGTCGGGAAGACGTCGTTGGACGACTGGCCCATGTTGACGTGGTCGTTCGCGTGCGCGCCATCGCCGGCGAGCTTCGCGATCACCTCGTTCGCGTTCATGTTCGTCGAGGTGCCCGAGCCCGTCTGGAAGACGTCGATCGGGAACTGCGCGTCGTGCTTGCCGGCGGCGATCTCGTCGCCGGCGGCCGCGATCCGCTCCGCGATCGCGGGGTCGAGCAGGCCGAGCTCGCCGTTGACGCGCGCCGCCGCCGCCTTGATGCGGCCGAGCCAGCGCACGACCGGGATCGGCACGCGCTCACCGGAGACGGGGAAGTTCGCGACGGCCTTGTCCGTCTCGCCGCCCCACAGCTGCTCCTGCTCCTGCACGCCCATGAAACCTCCGCCTCGTCAAGAATCTCGTGTTCGGGAACTGCGCCTGCGAACGCTACTCCCGCGGCACCGTCCGTGGCCGCTGATACCGCGCGCACGTGAACCAGAGGGTCAGCCGCAGAACGAGATCAGCTCGCGCGCGAGGCCCACTGGATCGTCGTAGGCCATCAGGAAGCCGGTCGCCGACAGCACCCGCAGCTGGCCGTCCGGCAGCAGGTCGAGCGCCTCTCTCGCCGCCCTCAGCGGGTGCGCCGGATCGCGGTCGGCCCACAGCAGCAGCGTCGGCGCGACGATCTCGGGATAGGCGTCGAGCAGCTGGCGCTGCGGCTCGCTCGGCCAGCGCCGCGCGAAGCGCGCCCAGGCGCGGGCGCGGTTGCCGTTGCCGGCGACGTCCATGAAGGCGTGGCGCAGCAGGTCGCGCGCGGCCGGGTTGCGCTGCACCGACAGCCGCTCGCCGATCGACGGGCGGAAGACGAAGGTGGCGCCGCGTGCCAGCACGCGGTCGAGCCCCGGCACGGCGGCCGCCTTGCAGGCGGCGCGCCACAGCGCTCGCTGCGTGCGCTGCTCGTCGGGACGGTGCAGCCGGTTGGGCATCAGCACGAGCCGGCGCGGCGTCAGCAGGCCGCAGGCGACGGCGCGCAGCGCCAGTTCGGCGCCGACGTCGTGCCCGCCGACGAGCGGCCGCGGCCCGACCGTCTCGGCGCAGAAGCCGGCGATCACCTCCGCGAACCAGTCCGGCGTGTAGGGGTGGCGCGGGCGGTCCTCGCTGTCGCCGTGCAGCGGGAGGTCCGGCAGCACGAGGCGGAAGCGCGTCGAGAGCGACTCGACGACCGGCTCCCACTCGCGGTGCGAGAGGCCGAGCGAGTGCAGCAGCACGAGCCCGGGCCCGGTGCCCGACTCGCGGTAGGCGACGCGCGTGCCGTCGCTGTGGTGGTACAGCCGCAGCCTCATCCGCTGGCTCTTCCGGCCGCCATCCCGCGCTCCACCTCGGACCGCACGGCGGACGCTTCGGCCTGGAACGCGATCGCCTGCTGCAGTCGCTGCACCAGCTCTCCCTGCGTGCCGCCCGTTGGGCCGGCGCCGCGTTGCGCCGCGCCGATCAGGAAGCCGAGCTCGTATGCCGCCCGCGCGTCACGATCGCTGCGCGCGGTCAGCGCGTCGGCGACGGCGACGAAGGTGATGCCGAGGTTCTGCAACTCGGCGTCGTCCTCGGCGCGGTCTATGCAGGTCGACAGCAGCGTGCCGTCGGACAGCCGCGCGCGGTCCGGCGCGCCGCGCAGGACCTGCAGCACCTCGGGCCTGCCGGCCTGCAGGCAGGCCTGCGGAAGCGGCTCCTCCGCGCCGCAGCCTGCAAAGATGACTGGCGTGGAGAGGACCGCGAAGACGGCCGTGCAGGCGCGGGCAGTGGCGACTCGTCGCACTGCCAGCATCCTGTCAGGTCGCACGCTCTGCATCACCTTCTGTCCCGGAGGTTGTGCAAAACCTCCGCATCGCTACGCACTGGGGGCGAAACGGGCACAAATGCAGCCATGCCTTTGCAGATGCACGGGATGAACTCTCGTCCACTGGGTCTTTCGACCTCGCAGGCAGCGCGCGAGCTCGGTGTCTCACTTGGCACGGTGCGTCGTTGGTCGGACATGGGATATCTCCAGTCCTACCGCACGCCCGGCGGCCAGCGGCGCTTCAGCGTCGAGCACATCGAGCAGTTCGTGCGTTCGCTGCAGCAGAACGGCGTCGCTTCGCGCGAAGAGCGCGGCCAGACGTCGTTCCAGCAGCGCGCCGCGGGGTAGCAAGCCGAGCCGGACAGGGGGCACCGGTCGCTCAGAGCGCGTCAGCCGCAGGCTTGGCGCGCTTTCGTCGTGCTCAGGTCGCCGCGGCTTCGTTGATCCGCCGCTCGAGGTCGAGCTCGCGGCCGAAGTCGGCTGCGTCCGCGTGGCGGTACGTGATGTCGCTGCCCGCCAGCAGCTCCGCGAGGATCTCGACGTATCTGCCGTCCAGCTGCGTCCCGCTGACGCGCCGCAGCTCGGTCAGCGCCTCGAACGAGCTGACGGGGGTGCGGTAGGTGTCGTGCGCGGTGAGCGTGTCGTAGACCTCGGCGACGGCGATGATCTTCGCCGCCTCCGGGATTCTGTCCGCCTTCAGCCGGTCCGGGTATCCGCGGCCGTCGATCCGCTCGTGGTGGGCGTGGACGATCTCGGCGACCGGGCCGTAGAGGCCGAGGTCACGCAGCATGTCGGCGCCCAGCTCCGGGTGGCGGCGGATCGCGGTCCAGTCCTCGTCGTTCAGCACGCGGCCGCGCTCCGCGACGCGGTCCGACAGCGCGAAGTGGCCGATGTCGTGCAGCAGCCCGGCGGTGTGGACCAGCTCGCACTCCTGCGGTCCCATGCCCGAGGCTCTCGCGATGTCGCGCGAGAAGGCGGCGACCGCGGCGGCATGGCGCGCGGCGCGCGGATCGCGGATGTCGAGCGTGCGCAGCAGACCTGACAGGACGCCCCAGGACAGCGAGGCGTACTGGCGGCTGCGGTGGCGGGCCGTCGCGACGAGGTTGGCCATGTAGCCGAAGGCGACGAGCGAGATGACGGCGAAGACGCTGCCGGCGGTGCCGAGCTCGACGATCAGGCCGGCGGCCGCGAGCGCGAGCGGGACGTTGATCGCGAGCGACACCAGCAGCGCTCTCGACGCGCCGACGACGACGGAGCGGAACGTCACGCCGTCGACCGTGCGCAGGCACGCGAGGAACAGCAGGTTCAGCACCAGCACGAGCATCGCGGCGAGCGCGAGCGCGAGGAAGAAGCCGGGCGACGCGTCGTCGCCCGGCTCCAGCGCCTCGAAGACAGTTCCTGCGATCAGCATCGGGCCGCCGCCGCCGAGCAGGTTGACCGGCACGCTCTCCAGCCGGTAACGCTCGACGAGCCAGCTGATGACCTCGGCTATCGCGATGATCGCGAAGGCCGCGGCCGGCCCGAAGAAGGCGATCGCGAGTATCCCGGCGAGCGCTGCTCCGGAGAGCGAGACGCGCTCAGCGTCCGTGTAGGCGTCGAACAGGTTCGCGAAGACCGCGCTGAGCGCGAGCACCACGAACAACCAGTCCAGCCGAGAGACATCGGCGACAGCGACCGCCCAAACGATGCAAAGGAGCGCGCCGACCACTCCCGTGCCTCTGACGAGTTCGACACGCGTGAGTCGCCACCCTCGTGCGGGACGCATGCCGACAACCGTAACGACCAGCGCGGTTCGTTACGACGGTTGCAAGGACTTCGACTACTTCTGACGCCAGATCATCGCGACCCTCCTTCAAGACTCGGTGCTCCCAAACCGGCCCCGGCGCGCCCCCGTGGCGCCCCCGGCCCGCTGCACTTGTGCTCCTGACGATAGAGGACGAATGGAGCTTTTGCAGCATTTGAGCGCCAAAACTTGTGCAATGTTGCGCGTACCGCTGCAGGTATGGGTGTCAGACGCCGACCTTGTGTCGTGATGCGCTATCTGAAGACGAGCGAGGCTGCGGCGTTGCTGAACGTCAGCCCGAACACGCTGCGCGCCTGGGAACGCCGCTTCGGCTTCCCGCGTCCGCAGCGCTCGCCGGGCCGTCACCGCCTCTACACGCACGGGGAGATCGCCGCGCTGCGCGACGCGCTGCTCGACGGTCTCTCGATCTCGTCTGCCGTCTCACGCGCACGTGAAGGTCTGGGCGCTGACACCAACGCGCTCGTCGGCGCGCTGAACGCGTTCGACACCGCTCGCGCCGACGCCGCGCTCGAGGGCGCGCTCGCGCTGCGCTCGCTCGACCGCGCCGTGCAGGAGGTGCTGCTGACCGCGCTCGACGAGGTCGCGCGCCGCCACGGCACCGACTCCGTCCAGTGGGCGTACGCCGCGCGCTGGGGCAACAGCTGGCTGAGCCGCGCCCAGCGGCTCGTGTCGCCGTCGATCCAGTCGGTCTCGGTCGTGCTCGGCGACGCCTCGCGCGACGACCTCGATCCCGACGCCGCCTACATCCGCGCGCTCGAGCTGCTGCTCGCCCGCTCCGGCGCGACCGTGCTGGGCCTGTCCGTGCGCGGCGTCTCGAACATGTCGGAGGCGCTCTCGGCCCACCGGCCCGACGCGGTCGTGATCGCGGGCGGGGCGCTGGCGGACGACGCCGTCGCACGCTGGGCCTACGCCGTGCGGCTCGCCACCGGCCCGCTGCCCGTCGCCGTCTTCCGCCGCGGCTCGCAGCGCCAGCGCGTGCGCACGACCGGCGCGGCGATCCTGCCGAGCACGCCCGGCGAGGCGGCGCGGCACCTGATGGAGATGGCCAGCCACTCGATCTCGAACCCGACCACGACGCGTACCACGGCGCCGCGACTGCTCGCGGACGGCGCCTAGGACGCGAACGTCATGGGCAAGGAGGCCTCACAGCGATGACCGGCTCACCAGACCGCTCGGCGCGCGCGCTCCTGCGGCTCGTCCCCTCGACGGCCGAGGACGCCTGTCCGTCCCAGTGGTTCTGCGGTCATTGCGGCTCGCCGCCACCGAACAACCAGACGCCCGCGCCGCCGGCGCGCGTCTGCGGCGAGTGTGGCCTCGGCCTGCTGCTGGAGGCGCGCGCGGACGCCGTCCCGCGCCCCAACGACGCGTTCCTGATCGTCGACGGCTCGCTCGCCGTCTGCGCGCTCTCGGCCGAGAGCGAGAAGCTGCTCGCGGTCGCCGAGACCGACGTCATCAACCGTCCCGTGACGGAGCTGCTGACGCCGGCCGATGCCGAGGCGTCCGCGCCGGAGAGCCTCGCCTCCGCGATCATGTGGGCCGCGCGCGGCGAGGACGAGCCGACGCGCGTGATGGTGCGCCCGGCGAACGTCTTCGGCGTGCGCATGCCGCTGCGCGTCGGCGCCTGCGGTCCGCCGCGCGCCGCGCTGCTCGTGCTCGAGTAGCGCCCGACTTGCAGGACGAAGCGTGCGCTTTGCTGCACGTTTCGTTGCGAAACTTGCGCAAGGGCGCGCCAGCGGCGATAACGGTCTCGCGATGAGCGGAATTCGGACCAATGCAGCCGCGGTGATGCTCGGGGTCAGCCCCAACACGCTGCGCAGCTGGGAGCGGCGCTTCGGCTACCCCTCGCCGGCACGCACCTCGGGCGGCCACCGGCAGTACGAGCTGCACGAGATCGAGGCGCTCAAGCAGGCCTTCGACGAGACCCACAATGTCTCCTCGGCGATCGCGCTCGCGCGCCAGCGCGGCGTCGGCCTGCCGTCGTCCAACCGCCTCGGCGTGGCGCTCAGCCGCTTCGAGGAGGACAAGGCGGCGCAGTTGCTGGAGGAGAGCCTCGCGCTGCGCTCGCTCGAGCGCACGATCCAGGAGGTCCTGCTGCCGGCCGTCGCCGAGCTGCGGATCGACGAGGCCGGCCAGGCCGAGTACGAGTTCGCCTGGCGCTTCGCGACCGGCTGGATGTCCGCGCTGCGACGGGTCGCCCCCGCCGCCACGCGCGAGCAGGCGGTGCTCGTCTTCGACTCCTCCGTCCCGTGCGACGTCGAGGCGCTGCAGGTCCAGGCGCTGGAGCTGATGCTGCGTCGCGTCGGTCTGCGCACGCTCGTGCTGACGTCCGGGCTCGACCCCGCCAGGCTCGGCCGCGCGATGCGCGCGCTGCGCCCGTGCGCGCTCGTGCTCGGCGGCAGACGCGCGTCGCTGGACACGATCGGGCGGCTCGTCTACGCCGTCCGCAGCGCCGAGCGCGCGCTGGAGGTCTTCGACTTCGGCGGCGCGCTGCCCGACACCGGTGCCAGCACCGTGCGCCGCCTCGGGTCGCTGCCGATGACGGCCAGCGAGACGCTGCTGGAGCGCATCAACGCGCGCCCGGCGGAGCACGCCGCGCAGGCGCCCGAGCCGCTCGCCCCGCGGCGCACGCTGCTGTCGATCTGAGCGCACGGCGCGGGCCCCCGCCCGCCACCTACAATCAGCGCTCGATGTCAGCGCCCCATCGCCCTGTCGATCCGCAGCAGTCCTTCCCCGAGCTGGAGGAGCAGGTCCTCGCGCGCTGGAAGCAGGACGACGTCTTCCCGGAGACCGTCCGCCGCCGCGCCGGGGCCAGACCGTGGGTCTTCTACGAGGGCCCGCCGACGGCGAACGGCAGACCGGGCGTGCACCACGTGCTCGCGCGCGTCTTCAAGGACATCTTCCCGCGCTATCGCACGATGACCGGCCACCTGGTCCAGCGCAAGGGCGGCTGGGACACGCACGGGCTGCCGGTCGAGCTGGCGGTCGAGGCCGAGCTCGGCTTCGACAAGAAGGAGGACATCGAGGAGTACGGCATCGCGAGATTCAACGCGATGTGCCGCGAGTCCGTCTTCAGATATCTCGAGGACTGGTCGAGGTTGACCGAGCGGATCGGCTACTGGGTCGACCTCGACGACGCCTACCGCACGCTCGACAACTCCTACATCGAGTCCGTCTGGTGGGCGCTGAAGACGATCTCGGACAAGGGCCTGCTGTCGGAGTCCTACAAGGTCGTGCCGCACTGCCCGCGCGACCAGGTGACGCTCTCCTCGCACGAGCTGGGCCAGCCGGGCGCCTACAGGGACGTGATCGACCCGTCCGTCTACGTGCGCTTCCCGGTGGTGGAACCGGCCGGACCGCTGCAGGCCGGCGACGAGCTGCTGGCGTGGACGACCACGCCGTGGACGCTGCCGAGCAACGCCGCCGTCGCGGTCGACCCCGAGCTGACGTACGTGCGGGCGCGCGGGGGCGAGAAGGCGGCGGAGGCTGCTTCTGACGCCGTCTTCGTGCTCGCCGAGGCGCTGGTCGAGCGCGTGCTGGGCGAGGGTGCGGAGGTGCTGGCACGCTTCCCCGGCGGAGAGCTGGACGGCGCTCGCTACCAGCCGCCGTTCGACTTCATCCCCGGTTCCGCCTACGGCGAGCGCGGCCACACCGTGCTGCTGGGCGACTTCGTCACCGCCGACGACGGCACCGGCATCGTGCACACCGCGATCGCGTTCGGCGAGGACGACTTCCGCCTCGGCGAGCAGTACGGGCTGACGGTCGTCAACCCGGTGCGCCCCAACGGCACCTACGACGAGCGGATGGGCGCGTGGGCCGGGCGCAGAGTCAAGGAGGTCGACCACGACCTCGTCGAGGACCTGCGCACCCGCGGACGCCTGCTGCGCGCCGAAGACTACGAGCATTCCTACCCGCACTGCTGGCGCTGCGGCACGCCGCTGATCTACTACGCGAAGCCGTCGTGGTACATCCGCACGTCGCAGATCCGCGACAGACTGCTCGCCTCCAACGAGTCGGTCAACTGGTACCCGCCGCACGTCAAGCACGGCCGCTTCGGCAACTGGCTCGAGGGCAACGTCGACTGGGCGCTGTCGCGCGAACGCTACTGGGGCACGCCGCTGCCGATCTGGCGCTGCAGCGCCGGTCACCTCCACACGATCGGCTCGTTCGACGAGCTGGAGCAGCTGTCGGGCGTGCGCCTGGAAGACGCGCACCGTCCGTACGTCGACGAGGTCGAGTTCCCCTGCGGCGACTGCGGCGAGCCGATGAGACGCGTGCCGGAGGTGATCGACGTCTGGTTCGACTCGGGCGCGATGCCGTTTGCGCAGTGGCACGCCCCGCACGAGAACGAGGAGGTCTTCAGAGATCGCTTCCCGGCGGACTACGTCTGCGAGGCGCTCGACCAGACGCGCGGCTGGTTCTACTCGCTGCTCGCGGTCTCGACGCTGCTGTTCGACCAGTCGTCGTACAAGAACGTCGTCTGCCTCGGCCTGATCCTCGACGCCGACGGCCAGAAGATGTCGAAGTCAAGAGGCAACGTCGTCGTCCCCGACGAGGTGCTCGACAGATATGGCGCGGACGCCCTGCGCTGGTACTTCTTCACCTCCAAGCAGCCGTGGGACGGGTACCGCTTCTCGCACGAGACGATCGGCGAGATGGTGCGGCAGTTCCTGCTGCAGCTGTGGAACACGTACGGCTTCTACGTGATGTACGCGAACGCGAACGGGATCGCGCCGGCGCCGGCGCCCGACGCGTCCGAGCTGACCAACGAGCTGGACAGATGGGTGCTGTCGCGGCTGTCGGCGACCGTCGCGCTGGTGCGCGAGCGGATGGACGACTACGACGCGACGACCGCGGGCCGCGCGATCCAGGCGTTCGTCGACGACCTCTCCAACTGGTACGTGCGCCGCTCGCGGCGGCGCTTCTGGGACGGTGACGCGGACGCCTTCGCGACGCTGCACCACGCGCTCGTGACGGTCTGCCAGCTGCTGGCGCCGTTCACGCCGTTCCTCGTCGACGAGATCTTCCGCAACCTGCAGCCCGACGGCGAGGCGAGCGTCCATCTGACCGACTTCCCGCTCGCGGTGCCGCGCGACGAGGAGCTGGAGTTCGCGATGGGCGTCGCGCGCGAGGCCGTCACGCTCGGCCTGGCCGCGCGCGGGCAGTCGAAGATCAAGCTGCGTCAGCCGCTGCACGCGGCCGTGATCGTCGCGACCGGCAGAGAGCGCGTCGCGCTGCAGCGGCTCGCCGACGTCGTGCGCGACGAGCTGAACGTGAAGGAGCTGCGCTTCGCCGCCGCCGCCGACGAGCTCGGCCGGATCGAGGTCAAGCCCAACTACCGCGCGCTCGGCCCGCGCTTCGGCAAGTCGATGCCGCTCGTCGCCGCCGCCGTGGCGGCGCTCGACCCGGCCGGCGTCGCGAGCGCGCTGCGCGAGGACCGCACCGTCGGGATCAGCGTCGAGGGCAGGGACCACCAGCTCGGCGCGGATGACCTGATCACCGCGATGCAGCCGCTCGACGGCTATCAGCTGGAGCGCGAGGGCTCGCACGCGGTTGCGCTGGAGCTGACGCTCGACGACGCGCTGCGGCGCGAAGGCACCGCACGCGAGATCGTCCACGCAATCCAGGCCGCGCGCAAGAACGCCGGCCTCGACATATCCGACCGCATCAGGCTGCAGCTGACCGGCAGCGAGCTGCTCGCGACCGCCGTCGGCGAGAACCGCGACTACATCGCGCGCGAGACGCTAGCGGTCAGCGTCGACTTCGAGACGACTGCCGCGCTGAACGGCGATGGGACGGTCTCGATAGACGGCGAGCCGTTGCGGATCGCTGTGACGGCTGTCGCGGGCTGAGCGGGCGGTGCCGCGTTGCGTGACGCCCGCCTCGTGGTGCGTAGTGCGTGGGGCTGTTGCGAGTCCCACCGATCAACGCCTGGTGGAACGCGTTGTCCCGGCGACTCGGTGCAGCGATCGGGCTCACGCCGCGCGTCCGCGGCGGGTTAGCGGGGAGGCCGGCGCGGGGACTCACCCCCGCCGCGCGTGGATCTTGTCGATCAGCCCGTACTCGACCGCCTGCTCGGGGGTGAAGAAGCGGTCGCGTTCCATGTCCTCGTGGATCTGCTCGATCGGCTGGCCGGTGTGGAGCGCGTACAGCTCCTCGACCCGGCGGCGCGAGTCGAGGATGTTCTCAGCGTGGATCGCGATGTCGGTCGACTGGCCCTGGAAGCCGGCGGACGGCTGGTGGTTGAGGATGCGGCCGTTGGGCAGCGACATCCGCTTGCCTCTGGCGCCGCCCATCAGCAGGAACGAGCCCATCGACATCGCGATCCCGACGCAGATCGTCGCGACGTCGGGCTTGATCAGCTGCATCGTGTCGTAGATCGCGAAGCCCGCCGTGACCGATCCGCCGGGCGAGTTGATGTAGAGGTTGATGTCCTTGTCGGGATCGACCGACTCGAGGTGAAGCAGCTGGGCGACGACGAGGTTGGCGATCGCGTCGTCGACCTCCTGCCCGAGGAAGATCACGCGCTCGTTCAGCAGGCGCGAGTAGATGTCGAACGAGCGCTCGCCGCGCGGGCTCTGCTCGACGACCATCGGGACGAGCGGGGACATGGTGCTCCTTGCCGTTCGAGGTGTTGCGCGCAACCAGGTGGTTGCGCATTCGATGGCGCTAGACTAGCAACCCTTGAGTTGCGCAATCCCGAGGAGCCGTCGATGACCGCCGAGCCTGCCGCCGCCGTCCACCGCGCCGTCGTGCTGCCCGTCTCCCGCGCCGACGCCTGGCGCGCCGTCACCGATCCCGATCAGCTCGCCTGTTGGCTCGCCGACGAGGTCGAGCTGGACGCGCGCGCGGGCGGCGCCGCGCGCTTCGCCTGGGAGGACGGCAGCGCCCGCGTCGGCGTCGTCGACGAGCTGACCGAGCAGCGCCGCATCGCCTTCCGCTGGCACGCGGACGGCGAGGCGGACGAGTCGGTCGTCGAGTTGACGCTCGACGACGTCGAGGGCGGGACTCGCGTCTCGGTCTTCGAAGCCCGTAGCGACGCGCTCGAGCAGGGTGACGCCGCCATGACCCCGGCCGGAACGCCGACCGCATGGACGCAGCGCATGGGCGCGCTCGCGGCCTGCTCCGTCTGCGCCTGGACGTGAACCGGGCGCGGGCGACGGCGGCGGGAGTGCGACGTGAGCCCTGAGCTGTCAGCCGCCGGCGGCGACGACCGCTTCGCGGGGGCGGTCTTCGCCGCGCTCGCCGATCCGACGCGGCGCGCGGTCGTGCGCGAGCTGTCGCGCCAGCCCGCCGCGACGACGACCGCGACCGCGCTGGCGGCCGAGCTGCCGATCTCGCGCCAGGCGATCGCGAAGCACCTCGCGACGCTCGCGGGCGCGGGGCTCGTCGCGACCGAGAGAGCCGGCCGCGAGACCCGCTACCGTCTCACCCCTGACCCGCTTGACGACGCGCTCCGCTGGATCGCCGAGTGCGGTGGCCAGTGGGACCGCCGCCTGGAGCGCCTGCGCCGCCACGTCGGCGGCTGACGCGCAACAGGATGGGCGGCGCGTCCGCGCCGCCCATCGTCCGTCCAGGCGCTGCTGAAGCAGGGTGCTGCTGCTAGGCGGCGAGCGCCGGCTCCAGCTCTGCCTCGAGCTTGCGCTTCGGGTAGGCGCCGACGACCTTCTTGGCGACCGCGCCGTTCTTGAAGAGGATCAGCGTCGGGATCGAGAGGACCTCGAAGTTCATCGCCGTCTGCTGGTTGTCGTCGACGTTCAGCTTGACGATCTTGAGCGCGTCGCCCTTCTCGCCGGCGATCTCTTCCAGCACGGGGGCGACCATGCGGCACGGGCCGCACCAGGGCGCCCAGAAGTCGACCAGCACGGGCACGTCGGACTCGATGACCTCGGCCTGGAAGTTGTTGTCGGTGACCTCGGTGATGGTGCCTGCCATGGGGGCTCCTTGCGGGATAGAGCTGCTTGCTTCAGAAAGTATAGTGCGCCCGTCGAGGCGTCTGCGAACGCTCAGCATCGCATGCGCGTGCGCGTCGTGGGCGGGGTGGCTAGGCTCGCGTCATGGCCGATCCCACCAACAGCGAGATCGCGGCCGCCTTCGACGAGCTGGGCGATCTCTACGAGCTCGACGGGGCGATCGTCCATCGCGTCGTCGCCTACCGCAACGCCGCCAAGGTCACGCGCGACGCGTCCGTCTCGGTCGCCCAGCTGACGCGGGCCGGTCGCGTGACCGAGCTGCCGGGCATCGGCGCGACGCTGGAGACGAAGCTCGTCGCGCTCGTCGAGTCCGGCGACATCCCGCAGGCCGTCAGACTGCGCGCGAAGTTCCCCGCCGGCCTGCTGGAGATGACGCGGCTGCCCGGCCTCGGCCCCAAGCGCGCCCGCCGCCTCTACGAGGAGCTGGGGATCGACTCGCTGCAGGCCCTGGAGACCGCCGCCAGACAGCAGCGGATCCGCGACCTGAGGGGCTTCGGCGCCAGAGCGGAGGAGAATTTCCTCGCCGCGATCGCGCGCGCGACCGCCGACGCCGACGCGCGCGGCGGCGGCTCCGGTCGCTTCGTGCTCGACCGCGCGCTCGCGATCGCCGAGCCGCTGCTGGAGCTGCTGCGCGCCCATCCGGCCTCGCACCGCGTCGAGCTGGCCGGCTCCGCGCGCCGCTGGGCGGACAGCGTCAAGGACCTCGACATCATCGCCACCGCCGACGACCCGCGCGCGCTGGCGGAGGCGCTGACGGGCTCCGACCTGGTCGAGAGCATCGCCGGCCTCGGCGACAACGGCGCGCGCGTGCGCACCCACAACGGCATGGGCGTCGACCTGAAGGTCGTCGCGCCGGACCAGTTCGGCAACGTGCTGCAGCACTTCAGCGGTTCCAAGGAGCACAACGTCGCACTGCGCGAGGCGGCCGTGAAGGCCGGGCTGCACGTGTCCGAATACGGGATCCTCGACGACGCGACCGGCGAGACGTTGCGCTGCGCGACCGAGGAGGAGGTCTACGCGAAGCTCGGCTACGCCTACATCCCGCCGGAGCTGCGCGAGAACCGCGGCGAGCTGCAGGCGGCGAGGCTGGAGGGCGGCGCCGGCCTCCCGCACCTGATCACCGTGGAAGACCTCAAGGGCGACCTCCACAGCCACACCGTCGCGTCCGACGGCAGAGACGAGATCGAGGCGATGGCGGAGGCGGCGCAGGCGCTCGGCTACGAGTACCTCGCGATCACCGACCACTCCGCATCGCACGGCTTCGGCGACGACGTCTCGCCGGCCCAGTTGGAGGAGCAGATCGAGCGGATCCACGCCGCCAACCTCGCCTTCGACGGGATCGAGCTGCTGGCCGGCAGCGAGGTCAACATCCTGCCCGACGGCTCGCTCGACTACCCCGACGAGCTGCTGCAGCGGCTCGACTGGGTGATCGCCAGCGTGCACTCGTCGTTCTCGCTCGGCGAGCGCGAGATGACCGAGCGCGTGATCGCCGCGATCGAGCACCCGTGGGTCGACGCGATCGGCCACCTGACCGGCCGCAAGATCGAGGCGCGCCCGCCGTACGCGCTCGACGTGGCGCGGATCTTCGAGGCGGCCGCCCGCACCGGCACGATGATCGAGATCAACGCCGCGCCGGACCGCCGCGACCTCAACGACGTGCACGCCCGCGCGGCGGCGCAGGCCGGCGTGACGATCCTCGTCGACAGCGACGCCCACCGCACGCGCACGCTCGCCGCCAGCCGCCGCTACGGCATCGCGACCGCCCGCCGCGCGTGGCTGACGGCCGAGCAGGTCGCCAACACGCGCAGCTGGAAGGATTTCGCCCCATTGCGCAAGCGCGCCCGCGCGTCCTGACGCGCGGTTAGGCTGCCGGGCGTCACTCCATCAAAAGGACGGAACGCGATGCAGCAGGATCTGCTGGAGCAGATGAAGAAGAACCAGCGCTGGCTGATGATCGCCGGCGTGCTGGCCGTGATCGGCGGGGTGATCGCGATCCTCGTGCCGGCGGTCGCGTCGGTGACGGTCGCGATCTTCATCGGCTGGATGCTCGTCTTCGGCGCGATCTTCCTGTTCGTCGACGCCTTCGCCGTGCGCGACATCGGCCGCCTGGTGCTGCGCGCACTGCTCGCCCTGATCACGCTCGCCGCCGGCGTCTCGCTGCTGGTCGCGCCGCTCAGAGGCACGTATACGCTGACGGTGCTGCTGGTGCTCTACTTCGCGCTCGCCGGGGTCGTGCGGATCGGCGTCGCGATCGCCGAGCGCGGGCTGCCGGGCGCCGGGATGACCGCCTTCAACGGCGTCGTCACGCTGATCCTCGCGGTTCTGATCGGCGCCAATCTGCCTGAGTCATCCGACTGGGCGATCGGCCTGCTGGTCGGGATCGACTTCCTCTTCTTCGGCTTCGCCGCGATCTCCGCTGCGAGCGCTTTGAAACGCTCCACTCCGTAGTCAAACCGAACTTGAGGGGCCTTCACAGGTTTCTCACAGTTTCATGACGGGGCGGTCACGAGTCGGAGGCGGATCGCGACCACAGTGACACACGGCCGCACGATGCGGTCACCGTCACGCTCCCTCCCCGTTCCCTCCCGAAGGACTCAATTGACTCCCTCCTCGCCGCGTCACGCGCGGCGCCGTGGGCGCCTGCCCGCTGCGCTGCTCGCAGGCGTTTCGCTCGCGGCCGCGATCCCGACAGTCGCGCAGGCGGCCGACTCGCTGGCCCTCACGGACAAGACCGAGCAGGTCGGTCCGGGCATCTCGCTCCAGCACCTCAAGACGCTCGACGCCAGAGGCTGGGTCGACGAGCAGATCCTCACCGTCGAT
Organism: Conexibacter sp. CPCC 206217; assembly: GCF_030646165.1. Taxonomy (GTDB): domain Bacteria; phylum Actinomycetota; class Thermoleophilia; order Solirubrobacterales; family Solirubrobacteraceae; genus Conexibacter. The sequence goes on from NZ_JAUTDO010000004.1 coordinate 618,015, forward strand.
CTCGCCAACAGAGCGGTCACCCCCGACCTGCTCGCCGGTGACACCGTCACCAGCGCGGGCCCGATCTCAAAGAAGGCCGACAAGGCCGGCGCGTTCGCCGGCGTCAACGGCGACTTCTTCGACATCGACAACTCCAACGCCGCGCTCGGCGCCGAGGTCAGAAGCGGCGAGCTGCTGAAGAGCACCGACTGGGACGGCCACCTGCAGGCCGGCGTCACCAGAGACGGCATCGGCCAGCTCGTCGACATGGCCGTCGACGCGCACGCGACGTTCAGCGGCAGCGACCACACGGTCCGCACGATCAACGCCGCCAACGGCGGCGGCCTGCCGGCCGACTCGCTCGTCGCGTTCACGTCGAAGTGGGGCACCTACGCTCGCAACCGCGGCATGCTCAGAGCGACCAACGTCGCCGAGGTGCTCGTCCAGAACGGCAAGGTCGTCTCGGTCAACGCGACCGGCGCCGGCGCGGGCGAGATCCCCGCCGACGGCTTCTACCTCGTCGGTCGCGACTCCGCGGCTGACGCGCTGCGCGCGCTGCAGCCCGGCGACGACGCGACGCTCACGTACGGCCTCAGCAACGAGATCGCCAGACAGCTGCAGTTCAGCGTCGGCGGCAACGTCGTGCTCGTCAGAGACGGCGCCGCCACCCCGCAGGACGACACCAGCATCGCCCCGCGCACCGCGATCGGCTTCAAGGACGGCGGCAGAACGATGCTGCTGGTGACCTGGGACGGTCCGGGCGGCACGGGCAGAGGCGGCGTGACGCTGAAGTACATGGCCACCGAGCTGACTCGCCTCGGCTCCGAGACGGCCCTCAACCTCGACGGCGGCGGCTCGACCACGATGGTCGCCCGCGGCCTCGGCGACGACAGAGTCTCCGTGCGCAACGTCCCGTCCGACGGCGGCGAGCGCAACGACCCCAACGGCGTCGGGGTGTTCGTCAAGCCCGGCAGCGGCATCGCCGAGCAGCTCGTGCTGTCGCCCAGCGACGACGACGCTCGCGTCTTCCCCGGCCTGCACCGCACGCTGCGCGTCAAGGCCGTCGACGACAACATGGTCGCCGTCCCGGTCCCGCGCGGCGACGTGCGCTGGTCGGTCAACGAGGGCAGCGTCGACGGCGGTCTGCTGAAGGCGCCCGAGAACGTCTTCGGCCAGCTGCGCGTCCGCGCCACGACCGACACGGCCCAGGCCGAGCAGGTCGTCAGAGTGCTCGGCGAGCTGACCTCGCTGGAGATCGACAGAACGCGTCTCTCGATCGCCGCTCCCGGCGCCGACAACTCGGTCGTCCTGAGAGTCACCGGCCGTGACGCGGAGGGCTTCACCGCTCCCGTCAGCGCGACCGACCTCGACCTCGACTACGACGACTCGGTGGTCAGCATCACGCCGGTCGGCGACCAGCTCAGAATCACCCCGAAGGCGATCGGCGGCACGCTGCTGACGCTGTCCGTCGGCGGCGAAGAGGTCCAGCTGCCGATCACGATCGGCGTCGAGACCTCGACGGTCTACGACTTCCAGGACGGCGGCGCGAACACGCGCTGGATCACGAACGGCACGGCCGGCACGAGAAAGGTCCTCACGAACACGCCCGAGGGCCTGCAGCTCGAGTACGGCGCCGCCCGCAACATGGGCTTCGGCACGAGATCGCTCGCGACCGACACGGTGCCGCTCCCCGGTCAGCCGCTGGCGGTCCGCATCAGACTCAAGTCGTCGGTGCCGGTCTCACTGACCTACGCCGTCTTCCGCGACCCGGCCGGCACCTCGGTGACGGTCTACGGCCCGGCGATCAGAGGCAGCGACCAGTGGCAGACGGTCGAGTTCACGCCGCCCCCGTCGACGAGATTCCCCGTCAGATTCTCCTACTTCCAGGCGATCGAGACGAACGTCGCGCTGCAGAGAGACGGCGTGCTCGTCTTCGGCGGCATCGAGATCGACAACCCGCCCCCGGTCGAGATCCCCGGCCTCGCGCCGCTGAAGGCCGACCCGATCATCTCCCCGGACGGCAACCTGCAGGACGGCGAGGACTTCACCTTCGCCACGCTCTCCGACGTCCAGTTCACGCATGTCAACACCGAGATGGTCCCGGTTGCGATCCAGGCGCTGCGTCGCATCCGCGCGACGAGACCTGACCTCGTCGTGCTCAACGGCGACATCGTCGACCTCGGCGAGGCGTCCGACATCTCGCTCGCCCGCAGAACGCTCGAGGCCGGCGGCTGCAGACTGATCGAGCTCGGCACCCCGACGGTCCCGGACCCGACGGACGACTCGATCCCCTGCCTCTACGTCCCCGGCAACCACGAGTCGTACGCGCCCGCCGGTCAGGGCACGCTCGACGCGTTCAGAGCCGAGTTCGGCAGAGACTACGGCTACACGGACCACAAGGGCACGCGCTTCATCACGCTCAACAGCTCCTATGGCTCGCTGCGCTCGTCGGACTTCGCCCAGCTGCCGTACCTGCAGCAGGCGCTCACCGACGCGGCCGCTGACGACTCGATCGACAACGTGATGGTGTTCGCGCATCACCCGGTGCTCGATCCGAGAGACACGCACGACTCGGAGCTGGGCGACCGCACCGAGGTGCAGCTC
>NZ_JAUTDO010000005.1 GCF_030646165.1 Conexibacter sp. CPCC 206217
CCGCTCGCAGCCGACCGCGCGGGCGCGCGCCGCGCGGCACGCGGCTGCGGCGCCGCCGCGCGCAGCGCCGCCGCCCGCGAGCAGCTCGCGGATCAGCCCGCGATCACCGCCACGCTGACACGCCCGCCGTCGACGTCGACGACGGTGCCGTGCACGAACGCGGCCTCGTCGCTGGCGAGGTAGACGGCGGCGTGCGCGACCGCGTCGGGCGTGCCGCTGCCGTCGGCGGGCGTGCCGCGCATCATCACCTCGGCCGGGTGCACGCCGGGGCCGGCGGGCGTGTCGTACTCGGGCGCGCGGATGACGCCCGGGGAGACCGCGTTGACGCGCACGCCGGACGGTCCGTACTCGGCGGCCCACGCGCGCGTCAGCGTCTCGACGGCGCCCTTGGTGGAGGCGTAGAGCGCACCGACTCCGACCGACAGGCGCGCGACCCACGAGCCGAGGTTGACGATCGCGCCGTCGCCGCGCGCGGCCATCGCGGGCGCGATCGCGGCGGTCAGGAAGAACGGCGCCTTGACGTTGACGGCATAGACCTCGTCGAAGGTCGCCTCGTCGGTCGCGGCGGTGACGTCGCCGGGGAAGATGCCCGCGTTGTTGACGAGCACGTCGATGCGGCCGCCGAGCACCTCGGTCGCCTCGGCGGCGAGCTTGCGCGAGCGCTCGGCGCTGCCGTCGAGGTCGGCGGCGACGAAGTCCGCGCGGCCGCCGGCCGCGCGGATCTGCTCGACGACGGCGCCGCCGCGCTGCGCGTTGCGGCCGCTGACGACGACGTGCGCGCCCTCCTGCGCGAACGCGAGCGCGATCGCGCGGCCGATGTTGCTGGTCGAGCCCGTGATGAGGGCGGTCTTGCCTTCGAGTCGCATGGGGTTCCTGAGGAGAGGATTGGACCGTAAGGTCCAATAGTACTCGTCGGTCGGTCTGCCGCCCGCGGCGGTGGGCCGCGTTAGCATCGCGCCGCATGGTCACGATCGAGCAGCTGACGATCGCCGACGCGCCCGCGACATGGGCCGCGCTCGGCTTCGCGGTCGAGGACGACGCGTGCCGGATCGGTGACGTGCGACTGCGCTTCGCCGGGCGCGACGCCGGTCGGGGATTGGTCGGCTGGACGCTGCGGGGGACCGCTTCGACGGGGCTGGACGGGCTGCCGACGGCGCGGGCGCAGCGCGACGGGAGCGGGAGGGCGGACACGCCGGGGGAGCCGGTCACGGGGACCGCCGCAGGCGTGGCCGCGCCCCACCCCAACGGCGTCACCCGGATCGACCACGTCGTCGCCGTCTCGCCGCAGCTCGACCGCACGGTCGCCGCGCTGCAGGCGGCGGGCCTGGACCTGCGCCGGATCCGCGAGGAGCCGACGCCGGCGGGTGCGCCGCGGCAGGCGTTCTTCCGCCTCGGCGCGGAGCTGCTGGAGGTCATACAGGAGCCGGACGAGGTGGCGGTCAGAGCGGGCGGCCCCGATCGCGACGCGTTCTTCTGGGGCCTCGCGCTGCGCTGCGACGACCTCGACGCGACCGTCGCCGCGCTCGGCGAGCGCGCGAGCGAGGTCCGCGACGCGGTCCAGCCGGGCCGTCGGATCGCGTCCGTGCGTCGCGTTGCAGGGCTTGCGTTGCCGGTGGCCTTGATGACAGGCTGACGTCAACACACCCCTTCCCCAAGGAGTCCCCATGCATCACCGCACCCGCCTGCTGACGGCTGCCGTCGTCACGCTGATGGCGATCGTGCCGGCGTCGGCGAACGCTGCCGCCAGAAGAACCTCGACGTCCGAGTGCCCGATCTTCACCGTCGTGCAGAACGATCCGCAGTCGGGCTTCAGCGCGGGCAAGTACCACCGCCTCAACTTCGCCCCGGCCGGTGTCAGCCTCACCTGCGACGACACCTACCACATCTTCCGCAGCTACCTGTACGAGCCCAGATCGATGGCCGGCTGGACGACGCAGAAGCTCGGCGGCTCGCTCAGAACCGCGACCGGCAAGCGCTTCGTCAAGAGAGGCACCAACGGCAGAGTCGGCTTCGACGTCTGGCGCTTCCCGAAGGGCGTCACGCCGCCGGCAGGCGCGTAGGCACTGCGCTCCGCGGCGGCGAGCGGACCGCGTCCGCTCCCGCCGCGCGCACTCAGCCGCCCCGCGACGCTACGCCGCGGCGGCCGGCCAGCCGGCGATCGTCGGCATTCTCCCCTCGTGTTCAGCAGGACTGAACTCGTCCAACTCTTACGCACGCGGTGGCCGGCGCGCGTCTGCAAGACTGCGTCGCGATGCGCGCAGCGACGATCCGCGACGGCGAGCTGGTGATCGAGCAGCACCCGGACCCCGTGCCGGGTGCCGGCGAGGTGCTCGTGCGGGTGCGCGCGGCCGGCCTCAACGGCGCCGACATGCTGCAGCTGCGCGGCCGCTACCCGGCGCCGCCCGACGCGCCGCAGGACATCCCGGGGATGGAGCTGGCCGGCGAGGTCGCCGCGCTCGGCCCCGGCGCGAGCCGCTTCGCGCTCGGCGACCGCGTGATGGCGATCGTCGGCGGCGGCGCGCAGGCGGAGCTTGCGCTTGTGCACGAGCGCGTCCTGATGCCGGTCCCGGACGTGCTCGACTGGCCCGCGGCCGGCGGCTTTCCAGAGGTCTTCGTCGTCGCGCACGACGCGCTCTTCACGCAGGCCGGGCTGGCTCCCGGCGAGCGCCTGCTGGTGCACGGCGCCGCCGGCGGCGTCGGGACCGCCGCGGTCCAGCTCGGCCGCGCGGCCGGCGCGCGCGTGACCGCGACGGTGCGCAACGAGCAGCTGCGCGAGCAGGTCGCCGCGCTCGGTGCCGAGGTGATCGCGCCGGAGGGCTTCGAGCAGGCGGGGCCGTTCGACGTCGTGCTGGAGCTGGTCGGCGCACCGAACCTGCCGGGCAACCTCGCGGCGCTGGAGATCGGCGGCCGGATCGTCGTGATCGGGATCGGCGCCGGCGCCAACGTCGAGTTCAACTTCGGGCTGATGATGGTCAAGCGCGCGCGGATCGGCGGCACGACGATGCGCGCGCGGTCGCTGGAGCAGAAGGCGCTCGCCGCGCGCGCGACCGAGCGCCACGTGCTGCCGCTCGTCGCCTCCGGCGCGGTCCGCGTCCCGGTCGCGGCGACGTATCCGCTGGAGCAGGCGGCCACCGCCTACGAGCGCTTCGCCGCCGGCGGCAAGCTCGGCAAGATCGTCCTGCTGCCGTAGCCGCGCTCGGGCGCGCGCTCCGCGGCAGGCCGCCCGGCGCCCGGCCCGCAGCCCGCGCCTGAGCGGCCCGAGGTGGGGCCAGCCCCAACACCCATCCGGGAGCAGGTCCCATTCCACCCGCGGGTCCGCCGGCATAGGCTGCTCGGCGTGCCCGCTACGAGCCGCAACGGCCTCTCCCGTCCCTTCCTCGTCTTCGGCGTCGTCGTCGGGCTCCTGGTCGCCCTCTGGGGCGCGCTGTGGCTGACCTCGCTGACCGTCCACCGCAGCGCTGACAGCGTCAAGACGTACGGCGGCGTCGAGCAGCTCAAGATCGCCGGCGGCAGCGGTGACATCGAGGTGGTCGCCGAGGACCGCGACGACGTCCAGGTCACGGCCCACCGCGAGTGGAGCCTGGCCGAGCCGCGCGTCGAGCAGAGCTTCGACGGCGGCACGCTGAAGCTGTCGGGCAGCTGCGGCTTCTGGGGCGCGTTCGGCCCCGACGGCTGCGAGACGGACTTCGTGCTGCACGTGCCGCGCGACCTGCCGCTGGAGGTGCACGGCTCCTCCGGCGACGTGACGGGTCGCGGCCTGGCCGGCGACACCGTCCTCAGCACCAGCTCCGGCGACGTCGAGGCGATCGACGTCTCGGGCCCGCTGCGGATGTCGGCCTCCTCCGGCGACGTCGACGTCGAGGGCTACAGCGGCAGCGACGTCCGCGCGAACGCCAGCAGCGGCGACGTGACGGTCCGCACGCGCGTCGTGCCGGACAACGTCGCGGTCGACGTCTCCTCCGGCGACGTCACGATCGCGGTGCCCGGCAACGTCGCCTACCGCGTCCAGTCCGACACCGACTCCGGCGACTCCGAGGTCGAGGTCGACCAGTCGCTCGACTCGCCTCACACGATCGACGCGCGCGCCTCGTCGGGCGACGTGCGGGTCGCCCGTCTCGCAGACGCCCGCTGAGGCGCAAAGAGCCGCGAGTTCCCGGCGCACGCCGCATTGCGCGGCGATGCCGTGCAACTCGCGATGCGAAGCACTAGTACGGCGGCAGGTCCGCGTACCAGTCGCCGAGCACCTTGAAGGCGTGCCAGAAGGCCCGCTTGGCGCTCTCCTCGTCGAGCGCCTCGTCGATGTTCGGGACGTACAGCGCGTCGATCGACGGGGTCAGCTGCTGGATCGTGCCGGGCAGCTGCTCGACGACGCGCGCGAGCGGCACGTCGAGGTCGTTGAGCACCTCCAGCGCCTCCTCGCCCATCACGACGACGATCTTCGGCTGCACGATCGCCAGCTCCTCGAGGATTCGCTCCACGCAGGCCGGATCGGCGAGCGTCGGATCGGACACCGGGCACTTGACGCAGAGCGTGCCGTAGACGGCCAGCGGATCGATCTGCAGCCGCTTGAGCGACTTCATCAGCGCTCCGCCGGCACGGCCGTAGAACGCCACGCCCTCCTCCACCTCCGACGGGCGCGGCTGGTACTTCAGCATGAACACGTCCGCCTGCGGGTGGCCCGACCCCAGCACTGGCATCAGGTTCCCCCGCGGGCAGTGCGGACAGCTCTGGAGGTCGCGCGTGAGCTGATTCAGCTCACGGATGGCGCGCTCGAGGTACTTCTCGCGGATCTCGTCATCTGTGGTCACGGGCATGCTCTGGGGAAGATTGGACGCGTCCACGCCTTCTCCCTGCCCGTGCATCAGGACTTGCGAACCGCCCGCCGCACGCGCCGCTCCCGAACGCCTCTGCGCGCGGGGGCCGGAGTCGCCTTCGTCTGCAGGAATTTGAGCGCCTGGACGTAGAGCAGACTGGCCGGCGTGCGGATCACGTCGGCCTCTCGCAGCGACTCCATGAACTCCTCCGGACCGTCGAAGTCCGGCATCCGGATGCGGACCGATCCGAGCCCTTGCGCGACGTGCGCGTCGGAGCCGGCGCCGCCCGGCACGCGGTACTTGGCCGCGAACCGCACGGCCTCCTCGTTGAACTCGTGGATCGCGATGCGGGGGTTGAAGACCTCGATCGCGTCGACGTCGTCGAGCACGGCCAGCAGGTGCTCGTAGTCGGGCACGGAGTGCATCCGGTCGAACGGGTGGGGGACGTAGACGAGGCCGCCCTGGCGCTTGATCTCCGCGATCGTCTGCTCGAGGCTCAGCCCGCGCGGGATCAGCTCTCTGATGAAGAGCCCGATCACCTCGCCCTGGTCCTTCGTCTTGACCTCCTCGCCGACGATCACCTTGATCCCGTTGGCCTTCGCGAGCGCGTCGAGCGCGCCGGAGATCTCGTTGTGGTCGGTGACCGCGATCGCGCCGAGGCCTCTCGCCTTCGCGGTCGCCAGCAGCACCTCGACGGGCGTCGCGCAGTCGCCCGAGTGGTCGGTGTGCATGTGCAGGTCGACGTCGATCAGCGGCCGTCTGGCGACCTGAGCGCGCAGCGCGGGGTCGCCGCGCCCGTCGTGGCGGCGTTTCGTCAGCGCGCCGTAGACCTGCTCCAGCTCGTCGACCACGCGCGACCACGTCAGCTGCTCGCGCAGCGGTCTGGCGCCCTCGCGCAGACGGAAGCGCAGGCCCGGGTCGCGCACGAGCCGGTCGAGCTGGGCCGCGAGCGTCTGGATGTCGCCGGGCTCGAACAGCAGCCCGTCGCCGCGCTCGATCAGCTCCTCGTAGACCGGCAGCCGCGAGACGACCGGGACGGCGCCGGCCGCGACCGCGTCGAGCACGCCGCTGGGGATCGGGACGGCGCCGGAGGAGGCGCGCACCGCGACGTCGGCGCGCGCCAGCAGCGTCGCCTCGTCGGCCTCGTCGGGGCCGACGAACGCGACCCGTTCGCGCAGCTCGCCGCGCAGCGCTCCGGGCGGCTGGATCCCGCTCGGCGACCAGATCGTCGCGTGCCACGGCACGTCGAGCGGCAGTCTGCGCAGCGCGCGCAGGAAGGTCCGCACGGCCGGGCGCTCCTCGTCGGAGATCAGCACCAGCTCCGGGACCTCGTAGCCGGCCGCGAGGCCCGCGTCGAGGCCGCCGGCGCGCGCGGCGGCGGCGCGCGCGTTGGCGCCGCCCTCGCGCGGCGGGTCGGCGCCGGGGAGGATCACGCTGTAGTCGGCCGGGAACCAGCGGTGGAGCTGCTCGCGGGTCGCCTCGTAGCTGGCGACGCGCGCGTCGAGGCGGCCGAGGAACAGCTCGACGACGCGGCGCGCGACCTGTGTCGAGAGGACCCGCTCGGTCGTCGAGTGAAACGACCCGACGTTGAGCGCGCGCGAGTGACGCAGCGCCGCGCTGGCGGCGCTCGGCGCGAACGGCTCGTGGATGTGCGCGAGGTCCAATGGCGCGATCGAGAAGAACTGCTCGATCGTGCGCGCGACGTCGATCGGGAGCGAGACGGCGCGCTTGCGCGACGGCTGGAACGGCAGCACCTCGCCGACCCCGAGCAGCCGCGGCATCCCGTCGCCCGTCCCGTCCAGCAGCGCGGCGGGGTTCTCGCGCGCGGCGCGGATCGCTCTGCGCGAATCGCGCACGAGCGCGCCCGACTGCGACGGCGCGACGATCAGCACCCTGTGCCCGCGCGCCGCCAGCTCGTCCGCGACCCGTGCGACCGCACGGTTCACATCATGATCCGCTTCCCAGGCGTACGGCGTGACCTGGGCGATGGCAAAACGCTCCTGCACGGGGGGAGAGCATAGCCCTCAGCCGTGCGCGGCACGGCCCCGTGCAGGAGCGTTTCGCTCGGCGAGTTCCACTCCGGCGCCCCGCGCTGCGGAGCGCCGGTGGGAACTCGCGGTGCTGCTGCGGCTCTTGCTAGGCCTCGGTCGTCGTCGGCGCGGTCGCGCCGGTCGGGGCCGTGCCGACCTTCTTGCCGTACTGCTCGATGAACGAGTCCGTGTCGTTGCGCGCGATGTCGTCGGGCCGCTGGTTGTGCGGCGACTTCATCAGGTACGAGCTGGGGCCGTCCAGCTGGCCGCCGAGGCCGTGGTTCAGCGCCAGCTTGCAGCAGCGCACGGCGTCGGTGACGATGCCGGCGGAGTTCGGCGAGTCCCACACCTCGAGCTTCAGCTCGGCGATCAGCGGCACGTCGCCGAACGCTCTGCCTTCGAGGCGGATGTGCGCCCACTTGCGGTCCGTCAGCCACGGCACGTAGTCCGACGGGCCGACGTGGACGTCTCTGGCGGGCAGCTCGATGCCGGCGACCGAGGTCACGGCGTTCGTCTTGGAGATCTTCTTCGACTCCAGGCGCTCGCGCTCGAGCATGTTGAAGAAGTCCATGTTGCCGCCGACGTTCAGCTGCGAGGTGTGCTCGAGCTCGACGCCGCGCTCGTGGAACAGGCGCGCGAGGTTGCGGTGCGTGATCGTGGCGCCGACCTGCGACTTGATGTCGTCGCCGATGATCGGGAGGTTCGCTCTCTTGAAGCGGTCGTCCCAGTAGTCCTCGCTGGCGATGAAGACCGGGATGCAGTTGACGAAGCCGCAGCCGGCCTCGATGACCTGCTCGACGTACCACTTCGTCGCGTTCTCGGACCCGACCGGCAGGTAGGAGACGACGACGTCGGTCTTCGTGTCCTTGAGGATCTGGACGATGTCGGCCGTCGGGCCGGGCGCCTTTCTGATCTTCTGCGACAGGTACTTGCCGAGGCCGTCGTGCGTCATGCCGCGCTGCACCGTGACGCCGAGCTGCGGCACTTCGGCGAACTTGATCGTGTCGTTCTGACCCGACCAGATCGCCTCGCCGAGGTCCTTGCCGACCTTCTCCACATCGATGTCGAACGCGGCCGTGAACTCGATGTCTCTGACGTGGTAGCCGCCGAGATCGACGTGCATCAGGCCGGGGACACGCTCGTTCGGATCAGCGTCTCTGTAGTACTGGACGCCCTGGATGAACGAGTTGGCGCAGTTGCCGACGCCGATGATCGCGACGCGGACCTTGTCCGCTTGGTACCGGCTCGCGCCGTTGGTGGAAGCGTTGCTCACTTGGTGTGTTTCCTCCTGAAGGATGCTGTCGGGAAAGACCCCGACGGATGCAGCTGGTTACACGGACGGCGCGGATCTGGCTATCGCGATCATCTGTCTGCGCACGTGGAAGATGCGCTGGAAGGTCGTGAAGACGGTCAGCACGGCGAGCACGTAGACGGCCGGTGCGAGCAGTTCGAAGTCGCCGATTCCGGCGCCTTTGGCGAACAGCAGGCCGATCGAGAGGATCACGACGCGGATCGCGCGGCTGGCGATCCCGACCTTGCACTCGATCCCGAGCGCCTCTGCGCGAGCGCGGGTGTAGGAGACCATCAGCGAGAACAGCACCGCTACGACGACCGCCGCGACGGCGACGTCGTCGCCCTGCGTAGAGAAATACCAGGCGACCGCGGTCAGCACGATCCCCTCCTCGACGCGGTCGAGCGTCGAGTCGAGGAAGGCGCCGAACGGCGTGCCCTTGCCCGACATGCGCGAATAGCGCCCGTCGAGCGTGTCCATCACGGAGCCGAGGATGAAGGCGATGCCGGCGAGAAAGAAGTACTCCTGCCAGACCAGGACGGCCGCGATCAGGTTGCCGACGAGGCCGGTCAGCGAGATCGCGTTCGGCGTCAGGCGCGAGTCGATCAGCTTGTTGCGGACCGTCTCCGACAGCTCGCCGCGGGCGCGCGCGTCGCCGCCGCGGCGGCGGCCGTCTCCGGGCGGGGCTGTCGACATCAGGCCGTCGCCTCGGCGCGGGCCTGGCTGAACGACCAGGCCTGCGGGCGCGCACGCGCGAGCAGCTGCCACGACAGCAGCGCGGAGACGCCGGCCGTCGCCGCGCCGAGCGCAGCGTCGAAGACGTAGTGGTTGCCGGTCGCGATGACGACGAACATGACGAGGAAGGGATACAGGAACCAGATGACCTTCAGCGGCTTCGGCTTCACGAGCCGGGCCATCGGCCAGCCGATCATCAACGCGAAGCAGCAGTGCATCGACGGGACCGCGGCGTACATGTTCAGCAGCGCGGAGACGGGCTCGTTCTCGACGCGCACGCCGGTGAAGGCGGCGACGGTGTCGGTGAAGCCCCACTCGGGCATCAGCCGCGGTGGCGCCGTCGGGTATATGGCGTAGCCGATCAGTGCGATGCCCATCGCGATCATGAACATGTTGCGCACGAAGTAGAACGCCTCGTTGCGGAACAGGTAGATGAAGGCGAGCGAGCCGACCGAGACGACGAAGTGGCTGTTGAGATACATCCAGGCGGCGAAATCGGACAGCCAGCCGGTCGAGGCCGCCCACGACTGGACGTTCGGCTCGATGAACACATGCAGGTTGTGCTCGAGGTTGATGATCTTCGTGGCGTTCCAAGCGGCGACGGCGGCCTTGCCGTCGGCCACGCCGCGGACGATCTGGTAGCCGTAGTACGCGACTGCGAAGAGCAGCAGTTGCCGGACCAGATCTCCCACGCCGTGAGGGAGCACCCGCTGCTCGAAGTTGCGAATCGATCGAATCATGCGGAAACGCGCATCCTATCTCGGATCGCCCCCGCACTGACGGATTCGGGGGGAAGACCCGTTCACTCGGTTCGGTTGACCGTACCCGCCGCAGGCGCGAATCAGCCGCTGCAGCGGGGGCTGCGGGCGCCGACGCGGCCGGGCGCGAAGCTCGTCACGAGCGTGACGGTTCCGGCACGGCGGACGCGCAGCTCGGTCTGGTCGTCGCCGCCGGGCGAGCTGGCGGGCGCGACGCAGGCATCGCCCTGGGCGACCTTCCAGTACGGCGTCCAGTGCATCCGCAGCCGTACCGTGCCGGGCCGCGCGACGGCCAACTCGACGCTGTCGGGGCTCGTGTGGAGGACCCGCGCCGGGCCGCTCGCCAGCCCCGTCGCGCCTTCGACCTCGTAGATCCGCCAGTGGGCCGTGCGCTCCACTTCGCGCAGGTACGGCTGGCCGGCCGCGACGATTCTCGCCTCGGTGCGTGCGGAGTAGTCCGGCGTGGCGTCCGGCAGCGCGACCCAGCGCACGCCGCTGCGCAGCAGCCAGCCGCGATAGCGCGCGGGCGTCAGCGTGCCCTCGTAGAAGACGGGGTTGACCTTGTGGTCCAACTGGCGCTCCCAGCCGCGCGCGATCGTGTGGTGCGGCGCGACCCAGCGCGACTCCCAGTGCAGCTTCGTGAAGGGGATCTCGACGCGGCCGCTGGAGCCGTCCGGGTCAGCGCCGTCGAGGAACGCCAGCAGCGGCGCGTAGTAGGCCTGCTGGACGCTCGGGTCGCCGTGCGTTATCCGCACGTCGTGGACGGCCGAGGTCCACTGCCAGTAGAGCAGCGGCAGCACCAGCAGCGCGAGCGCCAGCGGGCGCTTGCGCCACAGCACGAGCGCGAACAGCGGGCCGGCGCAGAGCGCGCCCAGGCGCGCCGCGTTGCCGCCGACCGGCGTGTCGATCAGGTAGGCGGCGGTGCAGCCGAGCGCGTACAGCACGACCGCGATCCGCAGCGTGCGCTGCTCGCGCGGGAACAGCACCAGCGCCGCGGCGGCGACGGCGAGCGTCGGCCAGAAGGCGGACAGCACGAACGGCTCCGTCCCGCCCTCGGGGAAGGCGATCGCGAAGGCGGCGACGGGGAGGAGCGCCGCGGCGGCGAGCGAGCAGCCGGCGAGGCGGCGGGGGGTGGAGAGCGTGCGCAGGCGCGGCCGCGCGGCTGCGCGGCGTTCGGCGTGTGCGTCCGGCGCGGCGGCGGTCGGCCGGTCGCTCACGCGACGTGCGAGCGGCTCCCCAAGCGCGTACGCCGCACCCGCCAGCGCGAGGAAGACCGCGGCGACGGGGCTCGCGAGCGCCGTGATCACGCCGAGCACGAGCGCGAGCGCGACGAGCGGCTTCGTGCGGCGCGCGAGACGGCCCGCGGTCGTGGCGCGTTCGAGTGCGACGAGCGCGCCGAGTGCCGGTACGAGGCCGAGCGCGAACGTGATGCGGCCGCTCATCAGCAGCGTGATGCTGCCGGCGCCGAACCACAGCGCGCCGACCCAGGCACGCTCGCCGAAGCGGTCCCACGCCAGCCGCGTGAACAGCGCGCTCGCCGCGACGATGCAGATCGCCCCGAGCAGACGCGCGCCGAGCAGCCAGCCGAGCGGCGGCAGCAGCACGCTGTAGCCAGGCATGTGATGCCCCGCGTACCACTGCAGGTCCCACAGCGACAGGCCTTCCTGACCGAACAGCCACGTGCGGTACTCGGTCGCGGCGAGGTCGATGCTGGGCGGCGAGACGATCAGGTAGATCGCGGCCAGCAGCGCGGCGACGAGCGCGGGGGCGAACTGCCTGAGCAGGTCCGCGCGGACGCCGGGCGAGGGATCCGTCGTCGCGCCGGCGAGGTTCGCGCCGGCGGGTCGCGTCACGCCGTCTGCTGCTGGACTGAGGCTCGCCATGCGCAGGAGCAGGCTAGAGGACCGCGCGTCCGCGGCCGCGCGGCACGGCCGCTCGCGAGCGCCGTCGCGTCAGCGCGCCGAGGCCCAGTCGACCGTGTAGATCGCCGCGGATATGCCGTTCAGCTGGCCGCCGGCACGGCCGATCCCGACACGGCGGAAGCTCGCGTCGAGCAGCACGGCGCGGTGCGGCGGCGAGTCGAGCCAGCCGCGCACTATCCCGCGCGCCTCGCGCCGCGGACCGGAGCGGCCGAGCCAGCCGAGCACCTCGCCGAGCGCGTGCGCCGAGCCGGAGGCGCGTGCGACGCGGCTGCTCCAGGCGCCGTGCGCGAAGTAGCCGCGGCGCGCCATGTCACGCGAGTGGGCGGCGGCATAGCGGCTCATGCGCCGGTCGGCCGTCACCCGCGGCAGCTTGTGGCGCGTCCGTATGCGGTTCAGCTCGGCCAGTACTGCGGGGCCGAAGCGGGCGGCGGAGGCGGATGCGGTCGGGCCGCCGTCAGCGGTCTGGCCGGCCGACGCAGGCCGCGCGACAGCGAGCGCGACGAGGCAGCTCAGCAGCGCGAGCGCAACGATCAGCGCGGGACGCAGGCGCGTCGGGGCGACGCGGGCACGACGGCGTGGGAGCGCTCGCACGGGCAGTGTGCAGCGGTCATCGGTTGTCACCCAGGAAGGAGGCAATTCGAGCGATCAGCTCCGGCTTGTCGAGCCAGGGCCAATGTCCGGCGTCGTCGACATGCTCGACCTGCGATCCCGGCAGCCGTGCTGCGTACTGGTCCCCGAAGGCCGGCGGGATGAACGGGTCAAGCGCGCCCCAAAGTACCAGTGTCGGTGCGGTCACCTGCTCCAGCCCGCGCCCCGCCTCGGCCAGGCGAGATTCGGGTGCGCTGCGGTACAGCCGCAGGATCGAGCGCTGTGTTCCCTGGTCGAAATGGCGCCACGCCGCGCGCACGAAATCCTGCGGGACCGGACCGGCGAAGGCCGGGCGCATGACGCGCTTCATCGTCGCGCGGAACGTCAGCCCCATCGCCATCTCGCCGATGAACGGCTGGCGCCAGCGGCGCGCGATCCAGTGCCAGCGGTAGCCCTCCAGCAGCGGCACCGCGTTGACGATCACGAGCCGTTCGATCCGCTCCGGGTGGCGGATCGCGAACGCGAGCGCGGCTGAGCCCCAGTCGTGCACGACGAGCTTCACGCGCTCGACGCCGACCATGTCGAGGAAGCGCTCGACGAAGCCGGCGATCCCGTCGATCGAGTAGTCGTTCTGGCCGCCCTTGCCGGAGCGGCCGAAGCCGGGCAGGTCGGGTGCGAGGCCGCCGGTCAGGGCGAGGAACGGAAGCCAGTCGTCGCTGCTGGTCGGCACGCCGTGGAGGTACAGCGTCGGCGCGCCCTGACTCGGCGCCGAGCGCCAGAAGACGGGCTGGCCATCCAGCTCCCCGGTGTGATCCGTCACCTCCACGAGGCCGCGAGACTACTGGTGGCGTGTGCCCGCGCGCCACTGCCGAGGGCCGGGCAGCCGGTAACTTCCGCTCCGTGAACCCGCTCGGACCAGCCACAGCCGGGAAGGCGAGCCCCCAGGCGAGCGTTCCCCAGCGAGGCAAGCCCCCAGGGCGGGGCCTCGCCGTCTTGTGCCTCGGTGAAGCGCTGGTCGACCTGATCTGCGAACGGCCGCTCGCCGACCTCGCCGAGGCCGACGCGTTCGTGCCCGCGTTCGGCGGCGCGACGGCCAACATCGCCGTCACGGCGGCGCGTCACGGCGCGCGGGTCGCGCTCGCGGGCGGCGCCGGCGACGACAGCTGGGGCCGCTGGCTGCAACGAAAGTTGCAGGACGAAGGCGTCGACACGCGCTTCTTCGCGCTCGCCGAGGAGCAGAAGACGCGGCTGGCCTTCGTCGTCGTCGACGACGCTGGCGTGCCGCGCTACGAGCTGTACGGCGAGGACCCGCGCGCGGTCCTCAACGCGCTCGGCGGGCGCGTCGAGGAGGCGGTCGCGGCGGCGAGCGGGCTGTTCCTGACGACCAACGCGCTCGTCGACCCCGACGAGCGCGAGGTCGTGCTGGCGGCGCGCGAGCAGGCGTTGGCGGCCGGGCTTCCCGTCGTCTTCGACCCGAACATCCGCCTGCCGCGCTGGAGACTGCGCTCGCAGGCGCAGTCGTTCGCGAACGCCTGCGTGCGCGACGCGCTGCTGGTGCGCGCGACCGCGGCGGAGGCGGAGCTGATGACCGGCGAGGCGGACCTGGAGCAGGCGGCGCGGGCGCTGCTGAAGGGCGGCGCCCAGATGGTCGTGCTGACGCGCGGCGAGCACGGCGCGATCCTGCGCGGCGAGCTGAGAGTCGACGTCCCCGGCGTCCCGGCGCAGGTGCGCTCGACCGTCGGCGCGGGCGACACGCTGACGGGCGTGCTGCTGGCGCGCCTGGCGCTCAGCGGCTGGTATCCGGCCGCGGCCGCCGCCGCGCTGTCGGACGCGGTCGCAGAGGCGGCGCGCGCGACCGAGCGCTGGAGCGCGCTCGCCTGAGCCCGCGATGCCCGCGACGAGCAGAAGAGCGGCCGCGAGGGGCACCGGCAGAGACCTCGCGACGATCCCGAAGGGCGACTGGGTGCGCCCGACGCGGCGCAGGGTCGACGCGATCCGCGACAAGCTGCGCGAGGTCTACGGGATCCCGATCATGCCGCCGCACGAGCAGCCGCTCGACGAGCTGGTGCTGACGGTCCTGTCGCAGTCGACCAACGACCGCAACCGCGACGTCGCCTACGAGCGCCTGCGCGAGCGCTTCGAGGGCTGGCAGGCGGTGATGGAGGCGCCCAACGCGGAGGTCGAGGAGGCGATCCGCCCCGGCGGTATCTCGAAGGTCAAGTCGAAACGGATCCAGCAGATCCTGCGGGCGATCGACGACTCGCCCGAGGGCCGCGGCCTCGACCTCTCGTTCCTGCGTGAGGCGCCGGTGCCGGAGGGGCAGCGCTACCTCTGCAGCCTGCCGGGCGTCGGGCGCAAGACGGCCGCGTGCGTGCTGCTGTTCGCCTATGGCCTGCGCGACGTGCCGGTCGACACGCACGTCTCGCGCGTCGGCATGCGGCTGCACCTGCTGCGGCCGGGCGCGCCGTTCGAGGAGCTGCACGACGAGATGCTCGACCTCTCGCCGCGCGGGCAGGAGCTGGAGTTCCACGTGAACCTGCTGCGCCACGGGCGCCGCACGTGCCACGCGCGCAGACCGGACTGCCCGTCGTGCGTGCTCAGGCGGGTCTGTCCCAGCCGTCGCAGCTACGCCTGAGGCGCGAGCGCGCCGATCCCGCGAATGCGCGCGCCCGATTCTCGGATGCTCGCGGATTCGGTCGCGAAAGCGCTCGAACATCTTCTATACTCGCGCTTAGATTTTTTCCTCGCGAACCCCGCAGCACCACGAAGGAGTTCCATTCATGGGCAAGACGATCGGCATCGACCTCGGCACGACCAACTCCTGTATGGCCGTCCTCGAGGGTGGCGAGCCGACCGTGATCGAGAATGCCGAGGGCGGCCGCACAACGCCGTCCGTCGTCGCCTTCACGCAGGGCGGCGAGCGGCTGGTCGGCACGGTTGCGAAGCGCCAGGCAGTCACGAACCCCACCAACACGATCTTCTCGATCAAGCGCTTCATGGGCCGCAAGGAGGCCGAGGTGCGCGAGGAGGAGTCGATCGTGCCGTACAAGGTCGTCGCCGGCCCCGGCGGCGACGCGCGCGTCGAGGCGGACGGCAAGCAGTACAGCCCGCCCGAGGTCAGCGCGATGATCCTGCAGAAGCTGAAGGCCGACGCCGAGGCGTACCTCGGCGAGACGGTCGACGGCGCGGTCATCACCGTTCCCGCGTACTTCAACGACGACCAGCGTCAGGCGACGCAGGACGCCGGCAAGATCGCGGGCCTCGACGTCAAGCGCATCATCAACGAGCCGACCGCCGCGTCGCTCGCCTACGGCCTCGACAAGGAGACGGATCAGACGATCCTCGTCTTCGACCTCGGCGGCGGCACGTTCGACGTGTCCGTGCTGGAGATCGGCGACGGCGTCTTCGAGGTCAAGTCGACCGCCGGTGACAACCACCTCGGCGGCGACAACTTCGACAAGGCGATCGTCGACTGGCTCGTGAGCGAGTTCAAGAAGAGCCAGGCGATCGACCTCGCGGCCGACCCGATGGCGCTTCAGCGCCTCTACGAGGCCGCCGAGAAGGCGAAGATCGAGCTCTCCACGACGCAGGAGTCGCAGATCAACCTGCCGTTCATCACGGCGGACGCGAGCGGCCCCAAGCACCTCGACACGCGCCTCTCGCGCGCGAAGCTGACCGAGCTGACGGCCGACCTGCTCGACCGCACCGTCGTTCCGGTGCGCCAGGCGCTCGACGACGCCAAGGACAAGGGCGCCAAGACGATCGACCACGTCGTGATGGTCGGCGGCATGACGCGCATGCCGGCGGTCCAGGAGAAGGTCAAGGAGCTGACCGGCAAGGACCCGCACCGCGGCGTCAACCCGGACGAGGTCGTCGCGCTCGGCGCCGCGATCCAGGCCGGCGTGCTGGCCGGCGACGTCAAGGACGTCCTGCTGCTCGACGTCACCCCGCTGACCCTCGGCATCGAGACCAAGGGCGGCGTGATGACGAAGCTGATCGAGCGCAACACGACGATCCCGACGCGCAAGTCGGAGGTCTTCTCGACCGCCGAGGACAACCAGCCGTCCGTCGAGATCCACGTGCTGCAGGGCGAGCGCGAGATGGCGCAGTACAACAAGTCGCTCGGCAAGTTCCAGCTGACCGGCATCCCGCCGGCGCCGCGCGGCGTGCCGCAGATCGAGGTCGCGTTCGACATCGACGCCAACGGCATCCTGTCCGTGTCCGCGAAGGACCTCGGCACCGGCAAGGAGCAGAAGATCGAGATCAAGGCCGGCTCGGGCCTGTCGGACGACGAGATCAAGCAGATGGTCAACGACGCCGAGTCGCACGCCGACGACGACAAGAGAGCGCGTGAGCTGGCCGAGGCGCGCAACAACGGCGAGAACGCGGCCTACCAGGCCGAGCGTCAGCTGAGAGACCTCGGCGACGGCGTCGACGCCGCCTCCAAGGAGGAGATCGAGGCCGCGATCAAGGCCGTGCGCGAGGCGCTCGAGTCCGAGGACGCGGCCGAGATCACGGCCAAGACCGAGGCGCTGCAGTCCGCCTTCCACAAGGTCTCTGAGGCGATGTACCAGCGCGCGCAGGAGCAGCAGGCTGCGGGCGCCGACGGTGCCAACGGCGCCGGGCCGGAGTCCAACCGCCCGGTCGGCGAGGACGACGCCTCCGACGAGGAGGACGTCGTCGACGCCGAGGTCGTGGACGAGGGCAGATGACGATGGACGCCGAGCAGCAGCCGAATGGGGTGACCGCCGAGGAGGCGGTCACCACCGAGGCCACCGATGGCGTGCACGGAACGCCGGCCGAGGACGCCGCCGATCTGAGCGCCAGCTCCGTCGAGCAGGATCTCGACGAGCTGGTCGCGAAGGCGGCGAAGGCCGACGAGTACCTCGAGCTCGCGCAGCGCACGCAGGCCGACTTCGAGAACTTCCGCAAGCGGGCGACGCGTGACGTCAGCCTCGCGCAGGAGCGGGGGATCGGCAAGCTCGCGAAGGAGCTGCTGCCGGCGCTCGACAACCTCGACCGCGCGCTCGCCGCGGCCGAGGCGCCGGCCGACGCCGGTCACGGCCAGCCCGAGCACCACCTGACGGCCGGCATCAAGCTCGTCCACGACGAGCTGCTGGCCGCCTTGACGCGCGTTGGGATCGAGCGCTTCTCGCCGAAGGGCGCGCGCTTCGACCCCAACGAGCACGAGGCAGTGGTGCAGCAGCCCGTCGAGGGCGCCGAGTCCGGCACGGTCGTCGAGGTCTACCAGTCGGGCTACCGCCTCGGCGGCCTCGTCCTGCGCCCGGCACGCGTCGTCGTGGCGGCGTAGGCGGAGGCGGAGATGGCCGCACCACCCGACCTCTACAAGATCCTCGGCGTCGGCAAGAACGCCAGCGACGAGGAGATCAAGAAGGCGTACCGCAAGCTTGCGCGCAGATACCACCCGGACACGAACCCGGGTGACACGCAGGCCGAGGAGCGCTTCAAGGAGGTCTCCGCCGCGCACGACGTGCTGTCGGACGCGGACAAGCGCAGAGCGTACGACCGCGGCACCGGGCCGTTCGCGCCCGGTGGGCCGAACGGCGGCGGGTTCGACCCCAACCAGTTCGGCGGCAGCTTCAGCGACATCCTCTCCAACCTCTTCGGAGGGGGTGCCGGCGCGGGGCGCGGCGGCAACGGCCCGACCGGCGGGGGCGCGAGCCCGCGCCGGCCGAGGGCGCAGCGCGGCCGCGACCTCGAGACGGAGGTCTCGCTGTCGTTCGAGGAGGCGATCGACGGCGCGCAGACGTCGCTGGCGGTGCCGACCTCGACGCGTTGCGAGACGTGCCACGGCAGCGGCGCGAGACCCGGCACGGCGCCGGTCGTCTGTCCGCTCTGCCACGGTCGCGGCGTCGAGCAGCAGGGTCAGGGCGTCTTCTCGATCTCGAAGCCCTGCTCGCGCTGCGGCGGCAGCGGCACGATCATCGAGGACCCGTGCCCGACCTGCGGCGGCAGCGGCGCGCGCCGCACGATCAAGCGGCTGAAGGTCAACATCCCCGCCGGCGTGCGCGACGGCAGTCGCGTGCGGATCGCCGGCAAGGGCGAGCCGGGCCTCAACGGCGGCGAGGCGGGCGACCTGTTCGTCGTCACGCGCGTCGCCGACTCGCCGATATTCAGACACCTGGGCGACCGCGTCGAGGTCGAGGTCCCGCTGACGGTGGCGGAGGCGCTGCGCGGTGCGACCGTCGAGGTGCCGACGCTGAACGGCTCCAAGAAGCTGCGCGTGCCGCCCGGCACCAGACACGGGACGCTGCAGCGGCTGAGAGGCGAGGGCGCGCCGAGGCTCGGCGGCAGAGGCAGAGGCGACATCCACTACCGCTTCGTGATCGAGCTGCCGAGAGAGCTGACGCGCGAGCAGGAGCGGGCCGTCGACGAGCTCGCCAAGACGCTGGACGGCAATCCGCGCGACCGCCTCTTCCGCGGTCGCACAGAGGCGCGGGCGTGAAAAGCTGCGTCCAGAGGACTTGCTTTCCACTGGGAACGCTCGCCCAGCGGCTCGCGTTCCCGGGCCGGAGGCTGAGCCATGGCTAGCAGCGGCGGCCGGCGGATCCGCACGACGACGCGCATCGAGGTCAGCGATGACCGCGGCGTCTTCATGATCTCCGTCGCCGCCGAGCTCGCCGAGATGCATCCGCAGACTCTGCGGATGTATGAGCAGCGCGGCCTGATCGAGCCGAAGCGCTCGCCGAAGGGCACGCGCCTGTACTCGCACAAGGACGTCGAGCGGCTGCGCAGGATCCAGGAGATGACGGCCGAGCTGGGCATGAACCTGGCCGGTGTCGAGCGCGTCTTCGAACTGGAGGAGCAGCTCGAGGCGGCGGCCGCGAAGGTGCGGCGGATGGAGCGCCGCGCGCGCGAGCTGCAGGAGGAGGTGCAGCGGCTGGAGGAGCTGCGCCGCTCGCTGCGCGCCGAGATCGTGCCGTACGTCCGCGGCGGCGCGCTGGTGCCTGTCAGAAGACCGCTGCCGCGCTTCAGAATTCCCGTCGAGCGCCCTTCAGAAGACGGCGACGACGCGGTATGATCTAAGTCTATCTGACTTAGATCTCGATTCCCGGAGGAACCGCCGCATGCAGCTCGACCGCTTCACGATCAAGTCCCAGGAGGCGATTCAGGCCGCACTGCGGCTTGGCGAGGAGCGGAGAAATCCGCAGGCCACGCCCGAGCACCTGCTCGCGATCCTGCTGACCCAGCCCGAGTCGATCGTCCCCGCGGTCCTGCGCAAGGTCGGCGCCGACCCGATCTCCGTCCGCAACGAGGTCAACGCCGCGCTCGACGGGCTGCCGACGATGTCCGGCCCCAGCGGCGGCAGCGGCCCCTCGACCGAGCTGGTCCAGGTGCTGCGCGCGGCCGAGCACGAGATGCGCCAGCTCGACGACGAATACGTCTCGACCGAGCACTTGCTGCTGTCGCTCTCCGGCCACAACTCGAAGGCCGGCGAGATCCTGCGCGCGGCCGGCGCCACGCACGAGCACCTCGACACGGCGATCAGGGAGGTGCGCGGCCCGCACAAGGTCACCGACGCCGCGCCCGAGGACAAGTACCAGGCGCTGGAGAAGTACGGTCGCGAGCTGACGGAGGCGGCGGCGCTCGGCCAGCTCGACCCCGTGATCGGCCGCGATCAGGAGATCCGCCGCGTCATACAGGTGCTGTCGCGCCGCACGAAGAACAACCCCGTGCTGATCGGCGAGCCCGGCGTCGGCAAGACCGCGATCGCCGAGGGGCTCGCGCAGCGGATCGTCTCCGGCGACGTGCCCGAGTCGCTGCGCGATCGCAAGGTCGTCTCGCTCGACATCGGCGCGCTGATCGCCGGCGCGAAGTACCGCGGCGAGTTCGAGGACCGCCTCAAGGCCGTCCTGAAGGAGGTCCAGGAGGCCGCCGGCCAGGTGATCCTGTTCATCGACGAGTTGCACACGATCGTCGGCGCCGGCGCCGGCGAGGGGGCGGTCGACGCCGCCAACCTGCTGAAGCCGATGCTGGCGCGCGGCGAGCTGCGCGCGGTCGGCGCCACGACGCTCGACGAATACCGCAAGCACATCGAGAGAGACGCGGCGCTGGAGCGCCGCTTCCAGCCCGTCTTCGTCGGCGAGCCGTCGGTCGAGGACACGATCGCGATCCTGCGCGGGCTGAAGGAGCGCTACGAGGTCCACCACGGCGTCGACATCCAGGACTCCGCGATCATCGCCGCCGCGACGCTGTCGCACCGCTACATCGCGGACCGCTTCCTGCCCGACAAGGCGATCGACCTGATCGACGAGGCGGCCTCGCGGCTGCGGATCGAGATCGACTCCAAGCCGACCGAGATCGACGAGATCGACCGCCGCATCCTGCAGCTGCAGATCGAGCTGCGCGCGCTCGAGAAGGAGACCGACGAGGCCTCTGCGACACGCCGAGCCGCGATCGAGCGCGAGATCGTCGAGCTGCAGGAGCGTTCGACCGCGATGACCGCTCAGTGGCAGGCCGAGAAGGACGCGATCGCCTCCGTCACGGTCGTGCGCGAGCGGCTGGAGCAGGCGAAGCTGGAGGTCGAGCAGGCGACGCGCGCCTCCGACCTGCAGCGCGCCGCCGAGCTGCGCTACGGCGAGATCCCGGAGCTGGAGAGACAGCTCGCCGAGGCCGAGGCGCGCGAGCGCTCCGAGGAGCAGTCCGGCGAGGGCGGCGAGGCGCAGTTCCTGAAGGAGCGCGTCGATGCCGAGGACGTCGCCGAGGTCGTCGGCACGTGGACGGGGATCCCCGTCAGCCGCCTGTTGGAGGGTGAGGTCGACAAGCTGATCCACATGGAGGATCGCCTGCACCAGCGGGTGATCGGCCAGGACGAGGCGGTCGAGGCGGTCGCCAACGCGCTGCGGCGCTCGCGCGCCGGGCTGCAGGACCCCGATCGCCCGATCGGCACGTTCCTGTTCCTCGGCCCGACCGGCGTCGGCAAGACCGAGCTGGCGCGCGCGCTCGCCGAGTTCATGTTCGACTCGCAGGACGCGATGATCCGGCTCGACATGTCGGAGTACATGGAGAGACACTCCGTCTCGCGGCTGGTCGGCGCGCCTCCCGGCTACGTCGGCTACGAGGAGGGCGGTCAGCTGACCGAGGCGGTCCGCCGCCGGCCGTACTCCGTCGTGCTGCTCGACGAGGTCGAGAAGGCGCACCCGGACGTCTTCAACGCGCTGCTGCAGGTGATGGACGACGGTCGCCTGACCGACGGCCAGGGCCGCACGGTCGACTTCAAGAACGTCGTGCTGATCATGACCTCGAACATCCCCGGCGGGCGGATCGGCGCCGAGGGCCACTTCAAGCCCGAGTTCATCAACCGCCTCGACGACATCGTCGAGTTCGCCCCGCTGTCGCGCGAGCAGCTCGCGGAGGTCGTCGACATCCAGGTCGCGCGGCTCGTCAAGCGCGTGCGCGAGCGCGAGATCGACGTGCAGCTGACCGACGAGGCGCGCCTGCTGCTGGGCAACCTCGGCTACGACCCGACCTACGGCGCGCGGCCGCTGAAGCGCGTGATCCAGAAGCGGCTCGTCGACAGACTCGCGCTGGCGATCCTGCAGAACGAGTTCGCGGCCGGCGACATCGTCGAGGTCGACGCGGTCGACGGCGAGCTGACCTTCACGCGGGCCGCGCGGGTCGTCGCGGCCTAGCGTTCCGAGGTGAGACGCTGTGCGGCGCGTCCGAGCGGACGCGCCGCTTCGGCGCGTGCGCGCCGCACAGCGCCGCCGTCGCTCAGCCTCTGCTCGACGCTCTTCTTCTGGTCGCTCTTCTTCTCGCGGCCGGTCGTCTGACCTCGAAGCCGATCGACACGCGCGGCTTCGTCGTCGGCGCGTATCTGAAGCTCGTGTCGACCTGGAAGGTCCAGCGGCCGAACTCGTATCTGAACGGGAACAGCGCGATCTTGCCGGTCTTCAACGCGCCGCAGACGGAGTCGGTCGTGCCGATCCGCAGCGTCCGCCGCAGCTTGCCGTTGGGGCGGACGTAGTGGACGTAGACGCCGCGCTTTGCGCCCATCCCGAGCACCCGCCAGCTGACGCGCAACGTCGCCGGGTTGCCGGACTGGGGTGCGAAGCTCGCGGACAGGGGGGTCATCAGGAAGGTCGTGCTGGCGACGTTGGGGCCGTCGGTGACCGACAACGTCATCTCGCGCGTGCCCCGCGTGCCTCTGTACGCCGGCGCGGTGAACCTCGCGCGGATGCGGCCTCTGGCGTCGGTTCTGCCGCTGCCGATGTCGCGCGTGCCGGACAGCTTCGCCGTCCACGTCGCGTCCGGCTTGAAGCCGGTTCCGAGCAGTTGGCCCGGCTGACTGCTGAGGTAGCAGCCGGGATTGAGCGCGATCGTCGCCTTCGCGACGGCGCTGGATGCGGTGGCGGCGGCGCCGCCAGCAGCGAGCGCCGCGGCCGCGCACGCGAGCGCGCCGAGGCGGACGGGATGCAGGCGGCTGACGGACATGGCAGGCATCATCATCGCGTAAACGCGCCACGGGCTCCGTCGATGCGGTGGACGGCGCAGTGGCGTCGAGGCGCTTGGTTGGATAGAACCCAGGGACGAGACGGTAGCCGGACCTGGACTCGACACCCGACGGGAGGAAGCCATGCCGACGTACGTCATGCTCTCGAAGCTCACGCCTGAGGGCACGCAGACGATCAAGAACAACCCCCAGCGGATCCGCGAGATCAACAGGGAGGTCGAGCAGCTCGGCGCCAGAGTGCTGGCGCAGTGGGCGACGCTCGGCCGCTTCGACTTCATCAACGTCGTCGAGGCGCCGGACGAGAAGACGATCGCGCGCGTCTCGCTCGAGCTCGGCTCGCGCGGCACCGTCCAATACGAGACGTTGAGCGCGATACCGATCGACGACTTCATCTCCGCGCTCTAGACCGCAGAACCGCAGAAACGAAAGCAGTCCTTTGCCCAAGAAGGTCCTCGTCATCGGCGCCGGTGGGCGCGAGCACGCGATCGTGCGTGCGCTGAAGCGCTCGCCGCAGGCGCCTGAAGTGCTGTGCGCCCCCGGCAACGCCGGCATCGCCGCCGACGCGCGGCTGCTCGGCGTCGGCGTCGGCGACGTGCCCGGCCTCGTCGCCGCCGCGCAGGCGGAGCAGGTCGACCTCGTCGTCGTCGGCCCGGAGGCGCCGCTGGTCGACGGCGTCGTCGACGCGCTCGCCGAGGCCGGCATCGCCGCCTTCGGCCCGCGCGCAGCGGGGGCGAGACTGGAGGGCTCGAAGGCTTTCTCGAAGGAGGTCATGGAGGCGGCCGGCGTGCCGACGGCCGCGCACACGGTCGTCAGAACCGTCGACGACGGGCTCGCGGCGATCACGCGCTATCCGGTCGTCGTGAAGGCCGACGGCCTGGCGGCCGGCAAGGGCGTGATCATCGCCGAGAGCGAGCAGGAGGCGCGCGACGCGCTGCACGCCTTCCTCGTCGAGCACCGTCACGGCACCGAGCAGGTCGTCGTCGAGGAGCACCTCGTCGGCGAAGAGCTGTCGCTGCTGGCGCTGTGCGACGGCGAGCGCGCGATCCCGATGGCGCCGGCGCAGGACTACAAGCGGATCTTCGACGGCGACGAGGGCCCCAACACCGGCGGGATGGGCTCCTACTCGCCCGTCCCCGGCTTCGACGACGCCTACGTGCGCGAGCTGACGGCCCAGGTCCACCAGCCGATCGTCGACGAGCTGGCGCGCCGCGGCACGCCGTTCCACGGCGTCCTCTACGCGGGTCTGATGATGACGCCCGACGGCGTCAGAGTGCTCGAGTACAACACCCGCTTCGGCGATCCCGAGACGCAGGCGGTGCTGCCGCGGCTGCGCAGCGACCTGCTGGAGCTGCTGACGCGCGCCAGCGAGCCGGGCGGCCTCGACGGCGCCGCGCTGGAGTTCGCGCCCGACTGGGCCGTCACGCTCGTGCTCGCGAGCGCCGGCTATCCCGAGTCGCCGCGCACCGGCGACGCGATCGGCGGGCTCGACACGGTCGCCGACGGGGTCGAGGTGACCCACGCCGGCACGCGCCGACGCGACGACGACGGCGCGATCGTGACGGCCGGCGGCCGGGTATTGAACGTGACTGCGCTGGGCGCCGACGCGGCGCAGGCGCGAGCGGCGGCCTATGCTGCCGCTGACCTGATCGAATTCGACGGCAGCCAGTTGCGACGGGACATCGCGCTGCGTGCCGTCAGACAGACTGAGAGCCCCGCATGACCGACGAGCTGTCGCCCATCCGTGAGACCGAGACGGTCGAGACCGCCGATACCGTCGCCGCGCTCGAACAGGAGCTGAAGGTCGACGGGATCCTCGTCGGCATCGTGATGGGCTCCGAGAGCGACCTGCCGATGATGGAAAAGGCCGCGGCCGAGCTGAACAGACGCGGGATCCCGAACGAGATCCAGGTGATGTCGGCGCACCGCAACCCGGACACCGTCGCGGAGTACTCCAAGACGGCGCAGTCGCGCGGGATCAAGGTCCTGATCGCCGGCGCCGGCCTCGCCGCGGCGCTGCCCGGCGCGGTCGCGGCGCACACCGAGCTGCCCGTGATCGGCGTGCCGCTGACGAGCAAGACGTCGGTCGGCGGCGGCCTCGACGCGCTGCTCGCGATCGCCCAGATGCCGCCCGGCGTCCCGGTCGCCTGCGTCGGCGTCGACAACCCCCGCAACGCGGCCGTCCTGGCTGCGCGCATCCTCGCGGCGTAGCGCCCCGACGTGAGGACCGAAGGATCGGCGCCCTCTGCGGGCGTCAATCCTTCGGTGCTCTCACAGCGTCGCTATCTCGTCACGACGATCGCGACGCTGAGGCGTCTGCCGATCGCTCTTCTGCCCTGGTAGACGCGCACGACGACGCGGTAGGTGCCGGTTCTCGTGTCCGCGCGCAGCGGGACCTTGACGAGCTTTCTGCCGTTTCTGCCGAGTCTCGCCTTCGCCATCGCGATCCGCGTGCGCGGTCTTCTGCTTCTGCGGATCTCGATCACGAAGCGGCGCGGCGTTCTCGCGGAGATCCGCACCGGCACGTAGCGCCCTCTGCTGAGCGCGATTCTCTTCCACAGCGTCAGTCTCGCGCCGCCGGTCGTCTGTGTCGTCGAGCCGCCGGAGACGTTCGGCGGGGGCGTCGCGTCGCCGCCTCTCGGCGTGACGACCGCTCTTCTGACGGGCGGCGCGATCGGGATCACGGGCGGCGTCACGACCGGCGGCACCACCACCGGCGGATCGACTCTCGGCGGCACGAGGCTGCTCGGCAGCACGTTCGCGCTCGTCGTCAGCATCAGCTTGCCGCTCGCGCCGCCGATCGCCGCCTGCGTGCCGCTGGCCAGCCCGACCGCGCGCCAGTCGTTGGCGGCGAGCGCGCCGTCGGCGCCGTTCCACTCGAAGTCACGGCCGTTGGTCGACTGGATCACGAAGCCGCTGTTGCCGACCGCGAGCACGGTGCCGCCGTTGTAGGCGACGTCGAACGGCCCGACGCCCGGCCAGCCGTGGACGCCGTCGTCGGCCAGGTGGAACCACTGCGAGGAGGCCCAGGCGTCCTCGGTGTACTGGGCGGTCGAGTTGCCGTACGGCGACGGTGTCACCGACCACATCCGGTTCGGGCTGGCCGGGTCGCCGGCCAGCACGCCCGCGAGCGTCATGCCGTTGGCGCCGCCGACGGCGGTCCCGGTCGGCTCGCTTCTGAGGTCGTCGGTCGAGAAGACCATCGTGTCCCAGAACGGGACCTGCAGGTAGAAGACGTCGGGGCTCGCCGCGAACATGTCGGCGAAGCCGGTCTTCTGCTCGATCCAGCAGTTGTCTCTGGCGACCGGCGGCACCTTGCGGTTGGCGTCGATCCACGTGCCGGTCGCGCCGACGGTCGCCGGGTCACCCGTCTGCGAGGTGGCGATCTGCCGCTCCGGGCCGCCGATCCAGACGCGCGTCGGGCCGGCGAAGCGGACGAAGTTCACGTCACCGAGTCTCTCGCTGATCGTGCACTGGTTGGCAGAGCCGTCGCCGACGTTGGAGACCGGGATGCCGGTCACTCTCGCCCACGTCCCGCCGCCGTCGGTCGAGCGCACGACCGTCCCGCCGACGCCGACCGCGAGGCCGACGCTGCCGCCCTGCTGAAACTCGACGTCGTTCAGCGGGACCCCGCCCGCGTAGACTCTCTCGAACCCGCTCAGGTCCGCTCTGCGGCGCCAGATCTCGCCGCTGGCGGTCGTGAACCAGAGGCGCGCGTCGCTCTGGTATTCGATCGCGGTGATGGCGCTGGAGGTGCCGGTCGGCACCTCGCTCCAGATGCCGGCCGCGGCCGGTGCCGCGCCGATCAGAATCGCGCACGCGGCTGTCGCAGCGAGCGCCCCAAACTTCCGCATCCCGGGCTCCTTGCCTTCCTCATCGGCCGTGGGGGTCGAACTCGAATCGCAGCGTAGGCGCGGCGTTCTCCGTGCGCAGTGTCGGATCGGTCGCGCGTCGGTCTCACCGGGGAGTGGTGCAGTGCGCGCCTACGCGCCAAGCCGCTGCCGATCGCGGGGGCTTGCGATCATCGAGGCCATGATCGCTCGCTACACCCGCCCCGAGCTGGGCGCCCTCTGGACCGACGAAGCCCGCATGACCGCCTGGCGCGACGTCGAGGTGGCGGCGTGCGAGGCGATGGAGGGGCCGACGGCGCAGGAGCTGGAGGCGATCCGCGCGGCGACGTTCACCGTCGCGGCGGTCGACGAGCGCGAGCGCACGACCGACCACGACGTCGCCGCGTTCGTCGACGTGCTGTCGGAGTCGGCCGGTCAGGCCGGGCGCTGGATCCACTACGGGCTGACCTCCTCCGACGTGCTCGACACCGCGCTGGCGTTGCAGCTGAAGCGCGCCGGCGAGGTGATCGTGCCGGGAGCGCACCGGCTCGTCGAGGTCTTGGCGCGGCGCGCGCGCGAGCATCGCGCGACGATGACGGTCGGCCGCACGCACGGCGTCCACGCCGAGCCGACGACGTTCGGGATCAAGCTCGCCGGCTTCGCGTTCGAGGCGCACCGCAACGCGCAGCGGCTGGAGCGCGCGTTCGAGCAGGTCGCCGTCGGCGCGCTGTCGGGCGCGGTCGGCACGTATGCCGCGACCTCGCCGCAGTTCGAGGAGCGCGTGCTGGGGTCGCTCGGGCTCGGCCGCGAGCCGATCTCGACGCAGGTCGTCGCGCGCGACCGCCACGCCGAGCTGCTGCAGGCGATCGCGCTCGCGGGCGCCGGCATGGAGCGGCTGGCGACCGAGATCCGCCATCTGCAGCGGACCGAGGTGCGCGAGGCGGAGGAGCCGTTTCGCAAGGGCCAGAAGGGCTCCTCGGCGATGCCGCACAAGAGAAACCCGATCAAGACGGAGCAGATCACGGGCCTCGCGCGGGTGCTGCGCGGCAACGCCCAGGCGGCCGTCGAGGACGTCGCGCTGTGGCACGAGCGCGACATCTCGCACTCGTCCGTGGAGCGCGTGATCCTGCCCGACTCGACGATCCTGCTCGACTACCTGCAGGCGCGCCTGACCGCCGTGATCGACGGCCTCGTCGTGCACGAGCAGCGGATGCTCGACAACCTCGAGATCACCTCCGGCGCGCTCTTCTCCCAGCGCCTGCTGCTGGCGCTGATCGAGCAGGCCGGGATGGTCCGCGACGACGCCTACCGGATCGTCCAGCGCACGGCCCAGCAGGCCTGGGACACGCGCACACCGCTGCGCCAGCTGATCGCCGAGGAGTCGGAGGCGGCAGGTCTCGACCTCGACGTGATCTTCGACTACGGCCACTACGCCCGCTACGCCGACGAGCTGATCGCGCGGCTGGACGAGATCGCCTGAGGACGCGTCACCACTGGGTGCCCGCCGCGGACGACGATGCGTCCACGGCGGGCAGATGGGGGTCGCGAAGCCGTCGGTGGCGGGTCGGTCAGAGGATCGAGGCGCCGGCCATCGCGCGGCCGGAAGGTTGTGACGGGAGCCGCAGTCTTCGACACCGACGGGGGTGCCCTCCATGGCCGGGCGGCCCGCCTGGCGAGCTTCAACTGTGGCCGCGTGGCCAGCTCGAAAGCGCCCTCGGCTGGGGAGTCGGCGGGGCGGCGGATGCCGCGCCCGGCCCGCCGTGCGTCGGATCTCGCTGCTAGCATCGGGCCACGTGACCGCCCTCTCTGAGTTGCCCCTCATCGCAAGAGGCAAGGTCCGTGAGATCTACGATCTCGGCGACACCCTGCTGCTCGTCGCCTCGGACCGAATCTCGACGTACGACGTCGTCCACCCGAACACGATCCCGGACAAGGGCAAGGTCTTGACCGCCCTCTCCGTGTTCTGGTTCGAGCGCCTCGGCTCGATCGTCCCGAACCACTACATCTCCGCCACCGACGGCGTTCCGGACGAGGTCCGGGGCCGGGCGCTGGTCGTGCAGAAGCTCAGCATGCTGCCGATCGAGTGCGTCGTGCGCGGCTACATCACCGGCTCGGGCTGGAAGGACTACAAGTCCACCGGCAAGGTCTCCGGTCTGGAGCTGCCCGCCGGCCTGGCGGAGTCCGAGCAGCTGCCGCAGCCGCTCTACACGCCGAGCACGAAGGCCGAGGTCGGCCACGACGAGGCGATCGACTTCGAGCAGACCGTCGCGCTGCTGGGCGACGACCGCGCGCTCGCCGAGCGCGTCCGCGACGTCTCGATCGAGCTGTACGCGAAGGCGGCCGAGCACGCGCGCGAGCGCGGGATCATCCTCGCCGACACGAAGTTCGAGCTCGGCAACGCCGCCGACGGCACGCTGACGCTCGGCGACGAGGTGCTGACGCCCGACTCCTCGCGCTTCTGGCCCGTCGAGGGCTACGCGACCGGTCACGGCCAACCGAGCTTCGACAAGCAGATCGTGCGCGACTGGGCCGCCGGCAGCGGCTGGGACAAGACGCCGCCCGCGCCGGAGATCCCGGCCGAGGTCGTCGACAAGACGCGCGTGAGATACCTCGAGGCGTACGAGCTGATCACCGGCGAGTCGTTCGACGCCTGGCTGGAGAGGACCAACCCGTGAAGATGCGCGTGCTCGTGCGGCCGAAGGCCGGAATCCTGGACCCGCAGGGTCAGGCGGTCGAGCGGGCGCTGCCCGCGCTCGGCTTCGCCGGCGTCTC
The DNA here is from genome assembly GCF_030646165.1 of Conexibacter sp. CPCC 206217. GTDB lineage: Bacteria > Actinomycetota > Thermoleophilia > Solirubrobacterales > Solirubrobacteraceae > Conexibacter. Next base: position 29,212 of record NZ_JAUTDO010000005.1, read on the forward strand.
GCAGGTCCACGTCGGCCGCCTGATCGAGCTGGAGGTCGACGATCCCGCGCAGCTGCCCGCGATGTGCGACAAGCTGCTCGTGAACCCGCTGATCGAGGACTACGAAGTCGTCTCGATCGACGGCGCGGCCGCGGGCGCTGCCGCGCCCGCCGCCGGGTGACGCCGTGAAGTTCGGCATCCTGCGCTTCCCCGGCACCTGCGACGAGGTCGACGCGCAGCTCGCCTGCGAGCGCGTCGCCAACGCCGAGATCCTCTGGCACGGCGACCGCGACCTGAAGGGCGTCGACGCGATCGTCGTGCCCGGCGGCTTCTCCTACGGCGACTACCTGCGCGTCGGCGCGATCGCCCGCTTCTCCCCGCTGATGGAGTCGGTGATCGACTTCGCCAAGCAGGGCGGCCCGGTGCTCGGCATCTGCAACGGCTTCCAGATCCTCTGCGAGGCCGGCCTGCTGCCCGGCGCGCTGCTGCCGAACAAGACGCTGCGGTTCGTCTGCCGCCAGGTCGACCTCGTCGTCGAGCGCGACGACACGCCGTTCACCAACGCCGCCGCCACGGGCGAGCTGCTGTCGATCCCCGCCAAGCACACGACCGGCTGCTGGTACGCGCCGCCGGCGCTGCACGAGCAGGTCGAGGCCAACGGCCAGGTGCTGCTGCGCTACGCGCCCGGCCAGAACTTCAACGGCTCGCTCGCCGACGTCGCCGGCGTCTGCAACGAGGCCGGCAACGTCTTCGGCCTGATGCCGCACCCCGAGCACGCGGTCGACCCGCTGACCGGCTCGACCGACGGCCTCAAGCTGTTCGCCTCCATCCGCGACTCCCTCGCCGCCGCCCATGTCTGAGCTGAGACAAGCGACCCCCGTGAGTTCCCCGCAGGAGCGGGACGAAGAGCGCGGCCGTGGAACTCGCGACGCGCAGCACCATCGCGCGCTCGGGCTGACCGACACCGAGTACGACCTGATCGTCGCCAAGCTCGGCCGCGAGCCGAACGCCGTCGAGCTGTCGATGTTCTCGCTGATGTGGTCCGAGCACTGCGCCTACAAGCACTCCAAGAGACTGCTCGGCCAGCTGCCGACCGAGGGCCCGTACCTGCTGATGGGCCCGGGCGAGAACGCCGGTGCCGTCGACGTCGGCGACGGCCTCGCGATCGCCTTCAAGGTCGAGTCGCACAACCACCCCAGCGCCGTCGAGCCGTTCCAGGGCGCCGCGACCGGCGTCGGCGGGATCCTGCGCGACATCTTCGCCGTCGGCGCGCGGCCGATCGCCGTGCTCGACTCGCTGCGCTTCGGCGAGCTGGGCGGGGAAGGGGACAGGAATCAGCGCTCGCGCTACCTGCTGGAGCACGCCGTCGGCGGCATCGGCCACTACGGCAACTCGATCGGCGTGCCGACCGTCGGCGGCGAGATCTACTTCGAGCCGGCCTACGAGCAGAACTGCCTCGTCAACGCGATGGCGCTCGGGATCGCCCCGCACGACCGCCTCACGCGCGCCGCGGCGACCGGCCCCGGCAACACGCTGATCCTGTTCGGCGCGCTGACCGGCCGCGACGGCATCGGCGGCGCCTCCGTGCTCGCCTCCGCCGAGCTGGGCGAGGACGACGCGTCCAAGCGCCCGACCGTCCAGATCGGCGACCCGTTCGCCGAGAAGAAGCTGCTGGAGTGCTCGCTGGAGCTGCTGGACCTGGAGCTGCTCGTCTCGCTGCAGGACCTCGGCGCCGCCGGCCTCACCTCGTCCTCCTCGGAGATGGCGTCCAAGGGCGGCCTCGGGCTCGACATCCACGTCGACCGCGTGCCGCTGCGCGAGCCCGGCATGGAGCCGTTCGAGATCATGGTCTCGGAGTCGCAGGAGCGGATGCTGTGCGTCGTCGAGCCGCATCGCGTCGACGAGGTGCTGGCCGTCTGCGCGAAGTGGGAGACGACCGCGACCGCGATCGGCGAGGTGACCGACTCCGGCCATCTGCGCGTGCTGCAGAACGGCCTCGTCGTCGGCGACATGCCGGTGCCGGCGCTGGTCGACGACTGCCCGCTCTACGACCTCGAGCCGGCGAAGCCGAGCGAGCCGATCTATCCCGCGCCGCCGCGTGTGCTCGACGGCGACGCCGCGACGGACCCGGCGAAGATCCTGCCGGCGCTGCTGGGCAGCGCCAACATCGCCTCGCGCCTGCCCGTCTTCGAGCAGTACGACTGGATCGTGCAGTCGCGCACCGTGCGGCGGCCCGAGGAGGCCGACGCGGCCGTCCTGCTGCTGCCCGACGGCGCCGCGATCGCGGTCTCGATCGACGGCTCCGGCCGGCGCGTCGCGGCCGACCCGTACCGCGGCACGGTCGAGGCCGTCTTCGAGTGCGCGTCGAACCTCGCCTGCGTCGGCGCCGAGCCGCTCGGCCTGACCAACTGCCTCAACTTCGGCAACCCCGAGAAGCCGCACGTCGCGTGGCAGCTGACGGAGTCCGTGCGCGGGATGGCGGACGCCTGCCGCGCGCTCGACACGCCCGTCGTCGGCGGCAACGTCTCGCTCTACAACGAGAGCGGCGGCGGCCCGATCTACCCGACGCCCGTCGTCGGCATGGTCGGCAGACTGCCCGAGGCCGCGCGCGCCGGCCGGCTCGGCTTCGCACAGCCCGGCGACGCGATCGCCGTCGTGCGCGCCGCGTCGCCGTCGCTGCCCGCGTCGGAGCTGGCGAAGCTGCGCGGTGACGCGCTGCCCGACGGCCTGCCCGAGCAGGATCCCGCGGCGCTGCGCGCCGCGATCGAGCTGGTCCGGGACGCGGTCCGCCGCGGCGACGTGCGCAGCGCCCACGACGTTGCCGAGGGCGGCCTCGCGGTCGCGCTCAGCGAGGCGGCGCTGGCCGGCGGGCTCGGCGCGACGATCGACCTGCGCGAGGTCGGCGGCACGACCTGCCAGGGCAAGCCGCTCGACGAGCAGCTGTTCGGCGAGGGCCCCGGCACGTTCGTGATCTCCGGCCCGCGTGAGCTGCTGGAGGACCTGAGCGCGCCGCAGGGCGCCGCGATCGCGGTCAGAGTCGTCGGCGAGGTCGGCGGCGACGCGCTCGCGATCGAGCACGCCGACGGCACGCTGCGCTGGCCGCTGGACGAGCTGCGCGCACCCCGCACGCGCGGGCTCGCCGACCTGCTGGACGACGCGACGCGACTGGACGACTGATGCGGCTGATGCGTCAGGCGACGGCCGTGCGCGTTGCTACCCTCAGACCTCTCAGCGGCTGCCGTACGTCTGTCGCCACCCCGATGCCGGAGGACGGCCCACCCTCCTCATGACCGATGACCTGACGGACACGGACGACCGCGACGGACCGCGCGACGAATGCGGTGTGTTCGGGATCTACGCTCCCGGACACGACGTCGCACGGCTCTCGTACTTCGCGCTCTACGCACTGCAGCACCGCGGTCAGGAGTCGGCTGGCATAGCGACGACCGACGTCGGCGGCAACATCATGACGCTGCGCGACCTCGGCTTGGTCTCGCAGGTGTTCGACGAGCAGAAGCTGCGCTCGCTGCCCGGCGACCTCGCGCTCGGCCACGTGCGCTACTCGACGACGGGATCGTCGGCATGGGAGAACGCGCAGCCGGTCTACCGCTCCGACCACCGCGAGCTGGCGCTGGCGCACAACGGCAACCTGATCAACGCCGTCGAGCTGCACAACGAGTTGCGCGAGCAGGGCGTCGGCTTCCGCTCGACGTCTGACTCTGAGATCATCGCGGCGCTGCTCTCGACGCATCCCGCGGAGAAGCTCGAGGACGCCGTCGCGGACGTGCTGCCGCGGCTCAGAGGCGCCTTCTCGACGGTCGTGATGACGAGCGAGAAGCTCGTCGCGTTCCGCGACCCGCATGCGCTGCGCCCGCTCGTGCTCGGCATGATCGGCGAGCGCTACTGCGTCGCGAGCGAGTCGTGCGCGCTGGACATCATCGGCGCGAGACTGCTGCGCGAGGTCCAGCCCGGCGAGGTCGTGACGATCGACGGCGGCGGCATCTCGACGCAGATGGCGGTCGAGGGCGAGCGGCTCGCGTCGTGCGTCTTCGAGTACATCTACTTCGCCCGCCCCGACTCGCGCATGGCCGGCACGACGCTGCAGGCGGCGCGCGGCCGGATGGGCGAGCTGCTCGCGCGGGAGTCGCCGGTCGAGGCCGACCTCGTGATCGCGGTGCCGGATTCCGGCACGCCCGCCGCGCGCGGCTTCTCGCGCGCCAGCGGCATCCCGCAGGACGACGGCTTCGTCAAGAACCGCTACGTCGCGCGCACGTTCATCCAGCCGGGGCAGGAGCTGCGCAAGCACGGCCTCAGACTGAAGTTCAACCCGATGCCGGAGATCGTCGCCGGCCAGCGACTCGTCGTCGTCGACGACTCGATCGTGCGCGGCAACACGACGCGGCAGATCGTGCAGATGCTGCGCGACGCCGGCGCCAAGGAGGTCCACCTCCGCATCACCGCGCCCGCGATCCGCAACCCCTGTTACTACGGCATCGACATGTCGACGCGCGAGGAGATGATCGCGCACGGGCGCGACACCGAGGAGGAGATCGCCGAGGAGCTGGGCGCCGACTCGCTGCACTACCTCTCGCTCGACGGCGTCTACGAGGCCGTCGGCGCCACGCGCGAGACGCACTGCGACGCCTGCTTCAGCGGCGAGTACCCGCTCGACCACACGCCCAACGAGCAGGACAAGCACGCCTTCGAGCACGGCCTGCCGCTCGTCCGCGCTTAGGCGCGGGCACGGCGGCGGCGGCGCGGCGGCACGGCGATGGACCCGCGCGGAGCGCTGCGCCGCCACTTCGGCTTCGACGCGTTCCGCCCCGGTCAGGAGGAGGCGGTGCGCGCCGCCCTGGAGGGGCGCGACGCGCTCGTCGTGATGCCGACCGGCGCCGGCAAGTCGCTCTGCTACCAGCTGCCGGCGCTGGAGCGCGAGGATCTGACGATCGTCGTCTCGCCGCTCGTCTCGCTGATGCAGGACCAGGTCGAGAGCCTGCGCCGGATCGCGCCCGACGCGGTCGCGCTGCTGAACTCGCAGCAGAGCATGGCCGAGAACCGCGACGTGCTGCAGCGCGCCGCCGCCGGTCGCCTGAAGCTGCTCTACGTCGCGCCCGAGCGGTTCGCCTCGCGCTGGTTCCTCGACCACGTCCAGCGCGCGCAGCTGGGTCTCTTCGTCGTCGACGAGGCGCACTGCGTGTCGCAGTGGGGCCACGACTTCCGGCCCGACTACTTCCGCCTCGCCGACGCCGCCCGCTACCTCAGAGCGAGAGCGATCATGGCGCTGACGGCGACCGCCACGCCGCGTGTCGCCGACGACGTCGTCGCGCGGCTCGGCCTCGCCGAGCCGGTCAGGGTGACGACCGGGTTCGACCGCCCGAACCTCTCCTTCGCGGTCGTCGGCTGTCGCTCCAGAGAGGACAAGCAGCGCCGCATCGCGACCGTCCTGCACGACCTCGAGTCGCGGCCCGCGATCGTCTACGCCGGCACGCGCAACGGCTGCGAGGAGCTGGCGAAGTCGCTCGGCCGCGAGCTGGGCCTCGACGTCGCCGTCTACCACGCGGGCCTGGAGCGCGAGCGCCGCGCGGCCGTCCAGCGCGCCTTCATGGCGGGCGACACGCCGATCGTCGTCGCGACCAACGCGTTCGGGATGGGCGTCGACAAGGCCGACGTGCGAACGGTCGTGCACGCAACGGTGCCGCAGTCGATCGAGCAGTTCTACCAGGAGGCCGGGCGCGCCGGGCGCGACGGCAGGCCGGCTCGCTGCCTGCTGTTCAGCGAACAGCGCGACAAGGGCCTGCACACCTTCTTCATCGAACGCGCGGCCGTCGAGGACGCGGCCTTCGGCGCGGTCGCGCGCAGACTCGTGCGCCAGGCGGCGGAGAACGGCCGCTACGACGTCGAGCTGGGGCTGCTCGCCGACGCCGCCATCTGCGACAGGGACGCCGCCCGCGCGATCGTCGGCCACCTCTCGCGCGCGGGCGTGGTGCAGCCGGCGCCGTCGCCGCCGGACCGCGCGATCGGGAGACTCGTCGGCGCGTGGGACCGCAGAGCGCTGCTGACCTGCCGCACCTCCGCGGGCGAGGGGCAGAGAATCCGCTGGCGCCAGTACAGAGCGATCTGGGGCTTCGTCGAGCAGCGCAGATGCCGTCGCGCGGCGCTGCTGCGCCACTTCGGCGACCGCTCGCAGCCGCACACCGACGTCGACGTGCCGTGCTGCGACGTCTGCGACCCGGCGATCGCGCCGGGGCCGGCACCGAAACGGCACGATGACGACATCGACGAGGCGATCCTCGCCCTGATCGCCATCGCAGACCCTGCTCTGCAACGTCCTCAGATCGCAGAGATCCTGCGCGGAAGCCGTTCCCAGACAGTCATGCGCCATGCGTATGACGGACTTCCGCAATACGGCGCCTTCTCACAAATGCGCAGCGATCAGGTTCTCCAGCGGGTCGACATGCTCGTGGCAAGAGGCGTGCTGCGCTCGCGGCGCGGTACCTTGGGCCGCGCATGAGCAACTTCCCGATCGCGGTGCTCGCCTCCGGCACCGGCTCCAACCTGCAGGCGATCCTCGACACGGTCCACTGCCACGACGGGATCGAGGTCGTCGCGGTCGGCTCCGACATCGCCGCCGCGCCCGCGCTGGAGCGTGCCCGCCGCGCCGGCGTCGCGACCGCCGCGTTCCCGCTCGCCGACCACGACGGCGACCGCGTCGCGCGCGACACGGCGCTGGCGGACTGGCTGCAGGAGCGCGGCGCGCGCCTGGTCGCGCTGGCCGGCTACATGCGGCTGCTGACCCCGCAGTTCCTCGCGCGCTTCCCGCTCGGCGTCGTCAACGTCCACCCGGCGCTGCTGCCGGCGTTCCCGGGGTTGAGAGCGGTCGAGCAGGCGCTCGCGCACGGCGTGCGCGTCTTCGGGGTGACGGTCCACTTCGTCGACGAGGGCGTCGACACGGGGCCGATCATCCTGCAGCGCGCGGTCGAGCTGCCGCGCGCGCGGGATGCCGACGAGGTCTTCGAGCAGATCCACGCGATCGAGCACGAGCTGCTGCCCGAGGCGATCCGCCTGATCGCCCGCGGGGCCGTGACGCTGGACCCGGACAACCCGCGCCGCGTGCTGCTCGGCTGAGCGGCGCACGGGCGCGGGGCGACATAACCGGGCCCGCGTCGCGCGGCCGGTTGCCTTATCCTGGGCCGCGATGTCGCAAGGATCAGAGACTCCCAACGCGCCCCTGCCGACGACCGCCCCCGGCAAGGTCGAGATCCGGCGCGCCCTGCTGTCGGTCTCCGACAAGACGGGGATCGTCGACTTCGCGCGCGGCCTCGCCGACCTCGGCGTCGAGCTGGTCTCGACGGGCGGAACGGCCGGCGCGCTCGCCGACGCCGGCATCCCGCACCGCTCGATCACCGACTTCACGGGTTTCCCCGAGATCATGGACGGGCGCGTCAAGACGCTGCACCCGAAGCTGTACGCGGGCCTGCTGGCCGTGCGCGACGACACCTCGCACCTGGAGGCGGCGCAGGAGGCCGAGGTCGAGATGGTCGACCTCGTCTGCGTCAACCTCTACCCGTTCGAGCAGACCGTCGCGCGCCGCGGCGTCGCCGACTCCGAGGTGATCGAGAACATCGACATCGGCGGCCCGACGATGATCCGCGCGGCGGCGAAGAACTTCTCCTTCGCGGCGCCCGTGGTGTCGCCGGAGTCCTACGACGCGATCCTCGACGAGCTGCGCGCGAGCGAGCGGATGCTGTCGCTGACGACGCGCGAGTCGCTCGCGGCGGAGGCGTTCGCCTACACCGCCCGCTACGACACGGCGATCACGCGCTGGTTCTCCGAGAAGCGCAACGACGACTTCCCGCAGCTGTTCGTGCGCGCCTTCGAGAAGGTCACCGACCTCTCCTACGGCGAGAACCCGCACCAGCGCGCCGCCTACTACGCGCAGGTCGGCTCGCCGACGCACCTGCTCTCCAACGTGCGCCAGCTCGGCGGCAAGCCGCTGTCGTTCAACAACCTGCTCGACCTCAACGGCGCGCGCATGCTCGTGCGCGAGTTCGGCGCGCCGTCGTGCGTGATCGTCAAGCACAACAACCCGTGCGGCGTCGCGACCGGCGACACGCCGCTGGAGGCATACGCGCGCGCGTACGAGTGCGACCCGACGTCCGCGTTCGGCGGCGTCGTCTGTCTCAACCGTCCCGTCGACGGCGAGCTGGCCGAGTCGCTCGTGAGACAGTTCATCGAGGTCCTGTTCGCGCCCGGCTACTCCGACGAGGCGCTCGAGATCCTCTCCGTCAGAAGAAACCTGCGCGTGCTGCAGGACGACGAGAACCTGCCGCTGCACCTCGCCGAGCCGGACCTCAAGCAGGTCGTCGGCGGGCTGCTGGTGCAGGATCGCGACCTCGACACGCAGGAGCGCGCTGAGATGACCGTCGCGACCAGACGTCAGCCGACGGACGCCGAGTGGAGCGAGCTGCTGTTCGCCTGGCGCGTCTGCAAGCACGTCCGCTCCAACGCGATCGTGCTCGTCAGAGACAGCGCCTCGGTCGGCATCGGCGCGGGCCAGATGAGCCGCGTCGACTCCGTCCGGATCGCCGTCGAGAAGGCCCGCGAGGGCTCGATCGCCGGCGCCGTGCTCGCCTCCGACGCGTTCTTCCCGTTTGCGGACGGACCCCAGCTCGCCGTCGAGGCGGGCGTCACCGCGATCATCCAGCCCGGCGGCTCGGTGCGCGACGCGGACGTGATCGCGGCCGCGGACGCAGCCGGCGTGGCGATGGTCTTCACCAGCCGGCGCCACTTCAAGCACTGAGCACTTCCGTCGCGGCGTCGTTTTCCACTCCCGACGCGGGGGTAGGAAGCAGCCGCCGGAGGCGCGCGGGCAGGCTTCGGTTTCACCAGTGCGCCACCCGTCATCCGGTATGACTCGATCCAGCCACAGCCACGTGCAGCCGACGCCGTTCGGCCTCGACGACGACCTGCTCGACGACGGCCAGACCGCCGTCCTCGCGGTGCGCGGCGAGCTGGACCTGTTCACCGCGCCGGAGCTGAAGACGCGGCTGCGCGACCACACCGACGGCGCGGGGCCGACACAAGACCTCGTCGTCGACCTGTCGGGGTGCGCGTTCGTCGACGCGAGCGGCTGCCAGGTGCTGCTGCGCGCCGCGCGCCGCCTGTCGGCGCAGAGCCGGCGCCTGGTGGTCGTCAACACGAGCGGGTCCAACGCCCGCATCCTCAACGTGATGGGGCTCGACGAGCTGTTCCCCGTCGTCGAGTCGCGCGCGGCCGCGGTCGCGGTGCTGCAGGCCCCGCGCGGCTGAGCTACAGCGATCGCGCCGCCCTGCCGATAGGGACGGGGTGATGTCGGTCAGACCGTCTTCTCGGCGCGCGCGCAGCTCCTTCCGGAGCGCCGCGTGATGCCGCCCGCGCGGCGCATACCGATCGCCCTGCTGGGCGTGATCGTGCTCGCCTGCGCCACGCTGGCGGGCGCCTGGACGGCGTCGCGCCACGAGCGTGCCGCGGCGGTCGATCGGCAGCACGAGCTGAGCGAGCGCGTGACGATGGTGCTGGGCGCGGTATCGCGCGCGAACATGCAGCGGTTGACCGATCTCGCTGCGCTGATGTCGATGCGGCGGACGTCGCGGGCGCAGTTCGACGCGGTCGCGCAGAGACTCCTGTCGGCAGGACAGGTCGACGCGATCTGGTACGCCGCACGGGCGCCGGGCGGCGGCGACCGCTACCCGCTCAGATACCTCGCCGACCCCGCTCCACGGCCACCGCGCGGCTACGACCTCGGGCGCGACCTCGCACACGCGGCGACGCTGCGTGCCGCGATGGAGAGCGGCACGACGCAGTCGACCGACCTCGTCAGAGCGCCGGGCGTCAGCTCCGACGCGATCGTGACGGCCTCGCCGGTCTACCGCGGCGGCGTCGCCCTGGACTCGGTCGCCGCTCGCCGGGCCGCGACGATCGGCTTCTCGATCGGCGTCTACCCGGTCGCGAGACTGCGACGCGCGATCGCGACGCTGATACCGAGTGGGATCGGCTACGAGATCACCTCCGCCGACGGTGACCTGATCGCCGGCACGCGCCTGCCGACCGCCGACGCCGACGAGCACGGCGTCGAGATCGCGGGGCGGCGCTGGGTCGTCGCCGTCGCGCGGCCCGCGCCGGACTTCGGCGGCGCCTGGACGATCCTGATCTCCGGCACGATCCTGACGATCGCGCTCGGGCTGCTGATCTGGCAGGCGGCGCGGCGCGAGCGCTACGCGCTCGACCTCGTCGAGGAGCGGATGCGCGAGCGCGACAGCGCGGAGTCGGAGATGCGCGTCGCCGAGCAGCGCCACCGGCTGCTGGCCGACAACGCGACCGACACGATCATCGTCTTCGACCAGGACGGTGTCGTCTCGTATGCATCGCCGGCGTGCAGAGAGCTGATCGGCTACGACCCGGAGGAGATCGTCGGGCATCAGCCGCGCGAGTTCACCCACCCCGACGACCGTATCGAGTTGATCGGCGCGCGCGAGCAGGTGCTCGGCAGAGGCGGGACGATAACCGTCGTCAGCCGCCTGCGGCATCGCGACGGTCATTACGTCTGGGCGGAGGCGCGTGTGCGGCGGATCGTCGATCCGGAGACCGGCGCGCTGCGCGAAGGGCAGGCGACCGTGCGCGACGTCAGCGAGCGCGTCGCCGCGGAGGAGGCGCTGCGTCAGAGCGTCGAGCAGATCGCGCAGGCCGAGCAGCGCTTCCGCACCGCCTTCGAGGCGGCCCCGATCGGGATGGCGCTGTCGGACCTGGAGGGCGGCTTCATCCAGGTCAACGACGCACTCTGCGCGATCACGGGCTACACGCGCGAGGAACTGGAGGAGATGAGCTTTCCGGAGTTGAGTCACCCTGCTGACACAGCGAAGGATGCGGATATGATGAACAGTCTCATTTCCGGTGAACAAAGCACGTACTGGATGGAGAAGCGCTACGTCGACGTCGTCGGCCAAGTCGTGTGGGTGGCAGTCCACGCGACGCTGGTGCGCGCCGCCGACGGCAGCCCGTTGCACTTCCTCGGCCAGATTCAGGACGTCAGCGAGCGCGTTCGCTACGAGGCGCAACTGCAGCACATGGCAGATCACGATCCGCTCACCGGGCTGCTCAATCGCCGCTCGTTCGAGCGTGAGCTGAATCGTCACCTGGTCAACGTGCAGCGCTACGGGCCCGAGGGTGCGGCGCTGGTGCTGGACATCGACCGCTTCAAGCACATCAACGACACGCTCGGGCACAACGTCGGTGACGAGCTGATCGTCAAGGTCGCGCAGACGCTGCGCACGCGGCTGCGCGACAGCGACGTGCTGGCGCGCCTGGGCGGCGACGAGTTCGCCGTGCTGCTGCCCAAGGGCGGGCAGGAGGAGGCGGAGGCGGTCGCCGAATCGATCCTCGCGTCCGTGCGGGCCCAGTCGGTGCTGACGACCGCGGGACGCCGGCGCCCGATCACGACCAGCGTCGGGATCGCCCTGTTCGGCGGCAGCGACGGACTCAGCGCGGAGGACGTCCTGGTCAACGCCGACCTCGCGATGTACGACGCGAAGGAGGCCGGTCGCGACCGCTCCGCGACCTTCTCCACGCAGGAGCGTCACACGTCGCGGATGAAGACGCGGATCACGTGGGCGGAGCGGATCCGCGAGGCGCTGGAGGAGGATCGCTTCACCCTCTACGCGCAGCCGATCGTCGAATTGTCCAGCGGCGTCGTGCGTCAGCACGAGCTGCTGCTGCGGATGCTCGACGAGCAGGGCGAGGTGATCCCGCCCGCTTCGTTCATCGCGATCGCCGAGCGCTTCGACCTGATGCAGGAGATCGATCGCTGGGTCGTCGCGAGGGCGATCCGTCAGATGGGGGAGCAGCACAGGGCGGGGCGCGACCTCGTCTTCGAGGTGAACATCTCCGGCAGCTCGACCGGCGATCCGGACCTGCTGACGATCATCGAGCGTGAGCTGCAGGCCAATCTCGTCAATCCCGCCAACCTCGTGCTCGAGGTGACCGAGACGACCGCGGTCGCCAACATCCCGCGCGCGCAGGAGTTCGCGGCACGCCTGGCAGAGCTCGGCTGCCGCTTCGCGCTGGACGACTTCGGTGCCGGCTTCGGCTCGTTCTACTACTTGAAGCACCTCCCGTTCGACATCCTCAAGATCGACGGTGAGTTCGTCCGCTCGTGCACCACGAGCCCCACCGATCAACTGCTGATCCGTGCGGCAGTGGAGATCGCGCGCGGGATGGGCAAGGAGACGATCGCCGAGTACGTCGGCGATGACGAGACAGTTGAACTGCTGCGCAGACTCGGCGTCGACTACGCACAGGGCTTCCACATCGGGCGCCCCGCTCCCCTGGAGCAGCGGCTCGCGCGCGATTGCGTCGGTTCTTGAGCGTTCTCTGTCCGCCGGATTCTCCTGGCGCGCAGCCTTCCCTCACCAATCAAATTCGTAACGGACCGACGCCACGTTTCATGGCGAAGGGCTGCGAAGGGGTTCAATACATCCCCGTCTATTGGTAGCCTACGGCTCCCCCTCGTCACATCAGGAGTTATGTACATGGCAGATCTCGTTGGGCAAATTCAGCGTGACATCGAAAAGCGGCTCAAGGAACTGCGCCCGCTGATCGAAGAGAAGGATCAGCTCGAAGCCGTGCTCGCCGCGCTCTCCGGCGACTACGCCGCTCCGGTTGCGGTCGCCGCGCCCGCGCGTCCGCGTGCTCGCGCTGCCGCACCCGCGAGTCGTGCGCCGTACGCCGGCGGCAAGTCGCGTCGCGCCCCCCGCGGCGCCAACCGCGAGGCGATCCTCAAGCTCGTCGGCGAGCGCCCGGGCATCTCGGCGGCCGAAGTCGCGGAGATCACGAACATCGCGAAGCCGACGGTGCACACCACGATCTCGCAGCTGAAGCGCAAGGGCATACTCGAGCCGGAGGGCGCCAACGGGGTCAAGCTGGCGTCCTGAGCTTCCAGGGCGCGCCGCCGACGGGGCAGGCGTCAGAGCGGATGCGCGCCCTGGGACTCGAACCCAGCCCGCCGGATTAAAAGTCCGGTGCTCTAACCCGATGAGCTAGACGCGCCCACCAATGGTGCCAGGCTCGGCCGATCGGCGCGGCCAACTACAATGTCTCGCGCCCCGTCACGCCCCCATGGTGTAGCGGTTAGCACGCCAGCCTTTCACGCTGGTAGCGGGGGTTCGATTCCCCCTGGGGGTACTGATCCTCCCGGTGGTGCAACCCGCACCGCCGGGAGGCGGGTAGGTCCGAGCCGCCCGGCATGCGGAGCTCGCGGCCAGCATCTCACCTGACGCAGTCGGCCGCGCGCGCGAGCAGCAGCTCGCGCTCGCGGTCGTTGTCGCACAGCTCGGCGGCGCGCAGCAGTTCGGCGCGCGCCTCGGGCAGGCGGTTCAGGCGGACGAGGAAGTCGGCGCGCACGCTCGGCAGCAGGTGGTAGCCGCGCAGCGCGGGGTCGTCCGCCAGCTCGTCGAGCAGCTTCAGCCCCGCCTCGGGCCCGAACGCCATCGTCACGGCGACTGCGCGGTTCAGCTCCACGACCGGCGAGCCCGTCAGCGCCGCGAGGCCGTCGTAGAGCGCGACGATCCGCGGCCAGTCGGTCGCGTCCATGCTGGCGGCGCGCGCGTGGCAGGCGGCGATCGCAGCCTGCAGCGTGTACGGGCCGAGCGCCTGGCTGAGCTGCTCGGCGCGCTCCAGCGCGGCGAGGCCGCGCTGCACCAGCAGGCGGTCCCAGCGCGCGCGGTCCTGGTCGGCGAGCAGCACGGGCTGGCCGTCGGCCCCGACGCGCGCCCGCAGGCGCGACGCCTGCAGTTCGATCAGCGCCAGCAGGCCCTGGACCTCGGCCTCGCGCGGCAGCAGCCCGGCGAGGATGCGGCCCAGGCGCAGCGCGTCCTCGCACAGCGCCGGCCGCGTCCAGCGCTCGCCCGCGGTCGCGGCGTAGCCCTCGTTGAAGACGAGGTAGATCACCTCCAGCACCGCGGACAGGCGCTCGGCGAGTTCGTCGCGCGCGGGCACCTCGAACGGCACGCGCGTCTCGGTCAGCGTGCGCTTGGCGCGCACGATCCGCTGCGCGATCGTTCCCTCGGAGACGAGGAACGCGCGCGCGATCTCGGGCGTCGAGAGTCCGCCGACGAGGCGCAGCGTCAGCGCGACGCGCGCCTCCCGCGACAGCACCGGATGGCAGGTCATGAAGACCAGGCGCAGCACGTCGTCCTCGACCTCGCCGATCTGCGCGGCGAGGTCGGCCGCGTCGAGCTGCTGCAGCGTCTGCAGCTCGCGCCCGACCAGCTCCTGCTTGCGCTCGAGCGTGACGCGGCGCCGCAGCGCGTCGATCCCGCGGCGCTTGGCGGTGGCCATCAGCCACGCGGCCGGGTTGTCCGGGATGCCCGCCTGCGGCCACTGCTCGAGCGCCGCGACGAGCGCGTCCTGCGCGAGGTCCTCGGCCACCGACACGTCGCGCACGATGCGCGTCAGCCCGGCGATCAGCCGGGCCGACTCGATCCTCCAGACGGCGTCGATCGCGCGGTTGGTGGCCGCGGCGCCCACGCTACTGCTGCGCGTTGATCTGCTGGTCGAGGCGCTCGTTGGCGGCGCGCAGCTCCGGCGTCATCGCCGCCTCGAAGTCGTCCATCTCGAAGATCTGGCGCAGCTCGATCTGCGTGCCGCCGTCGAACGGTGCGCGCTTGATCCACTCGATCGCCTCCTCGAGCGAACCGACCTGCCAGATCCAGTAGCCGGCGATGATCTCCTTCGACTCCGTGAAGGGGCCGTCGATGACGGTCCGCTCTCTGCCGTTGAAGCGGACGCGCGCGCCCTTGGAGGTCGGGTGCAGGCCGTCGCCGGCGAGCATCACCCCGGCCTTGACGAGCTCCTCGTTGTACTTCGTCATCTCTGCCAGCAGATCGGTGCTCGGCATCACGCCGGCCTCTGTATCGGCGTCACCGGGGACCATGACCATGAAACGCATTGCTGCCTCCTCGTGGGGTTGGGGTGGTTCTACTGGCACGTCGAACGAACCCACACGAAATAGACACGTGCCGGGAAAGTTCTTCGCTCATGGCGCGTTGGCGCTATCGAGGCGACGTACGGCATCGCGAAAGCGCCGCGGGGCGAGCCCGTTCGTGCGCTTGAAGGCGTTGCTGAAGGCGCTCTCGGAGCTGTAGCCGAGCGCATGCGCCAGCGCTGCGATCGACGTGTCGTCGTCGTGGAGCGTGCGTTCGGCGATGCGCATGCGCCAGTGATGCAGGTAGGTCAGCGGCGGCATGCCGGCGACGGCTCTGAAGCGCGTCGCAAAGGTCGTGCGCGACATCGCGGACGACCTGGCCAGCTCGTCGAGGTGCCATCGCCGGCCCGGGTCACCGTGCATCAGCCGCAGGGCGGGCGCGAGCCGGTCGTCGGCGAGCGCTCGCAGCCAGCTCGCCGGGAGCGCGTCGGCGCCGTCCACGCACGCGCGCAGGATCTCGACGAACAGCAGTTGGGCGAGCTGCTGCGTGGCGAAGGCCGCGCCGGGCCGGTCGGTCGACATCTCGTGCACGAGCCGGTCGAGCAGCGCGCGCAGCACCGGCGCCTCGGCCGTGCTCGCGCGGATGTGGCCGATGGGCGCAAGCGCGGTCAGCAGCAGCTCCTCGCCGCCGCGGTCCAGCTCCACGTGGCCGCCGATCACGACGACCTCCTGGCCGTCGCCGATGTGGGCGACGGCGCCGGGACTGTCGGCGAACAGCTCGGCGCTCTCGGTCGGCTCGACGGACAGATCACCGGCGAGCACGACCGAGCTGCGGTCGTTGACCACGACGACGTCGCCCTCCTCCAGCAGCAGCGGCTGGGCGACACCGTCGGCAGTGAGCCAGCACGACCCGCGCACGACGGCGCTCAGCTTCAGCCGCGCCTGCGGCCTGAACCGCAGCGCCCAGGCACCACCGACCGAGAAACCGCCGGAGATGACGCAGCGAGCATCGACGAGCGCGAGCGCGTCGGACAGGGGATCGGCGGACATCGCCGTACTATCGCGCAAGAAATACGCACGTTCAAGCATTCAAAGTCCGCAATGGCGGCTCTAGGCTCGGTGGCGCAGCATGAACTTCTGAACGAAGGAAACGACATGCCCACGCCTCAACAGCCGATCGGCTCCCGTTTCGGGGCCGCTGACACCGCCGCCGACGTCGTCAGCGGCATCGACCTGTCCGGCAAGGTCGCGATCGTCACGGGCGGTCACTCCGGCATCGGTGCCGAGACGACGCGAGCGCTGCGCGCCGCCGGCGCGACGGTCGTCGTCCCGGTCCGCGACCCGGACCGCGCTCGCGCGATGCTGGCAGGGATCGACGGCGTCGAGGTCGAGCAGCTGGACCTGATCGACCCCGCCTCCGTCGACGCGTTCGCCGAGCGCTTCCTCGCCTCCGGGCGCCCGCTGCACATGCTCGTCAACAGCGCCGGGATCATGAACGTGCCGCTGCACCGCGACGCACGCGGCTACGAGTCCCACTTCGCGACCAACCACCTGGGGCACTTCCAGCTCGCGGCGCGGCTGTGGCCCGCGCTGCGCCGCGCCGAGGGCGCGCGCGTCGTGGCGGTGTCCGCGTGGGCGCATCGGCTCTCGCCGGTCGTCTTCGACGATCCGCAGTTCGAGCGGCGCGACTACGACCCGTGGCTCGGCTACGGCCAGTCGAAGACGGCCAACATCCTCTTCGCGCTCGCGCTCGACCAGCGCGGCGAGGCCGACGGGATCCGCGGCTTCTCGCTGCATCCCGGCTCGATCGTCGGCACGAACCTCAGCCGCTGGAGCACGCCCGAGCAGCTGAAGGCGTTGGGCGTGATCGACGACGACGGCGTGCCGGTGATCGATCCCGACAGCGGTCGCAAGACGGCGGCGCAGGGCGCCTCCACCAGCGTCTGGTGCGCGACCAGCCCGCAGTTGGACGGACTCGGCGGTGTCTACTGCGAGAGCAACGAGGTCTCTCCGCTCGTCCCCCTGCAGGACGTCGCGGATCTGCTGACCCGCGGCGAGACGCCGATCGGCGTCGTCTCGCACGCGGTCGACCCTGCGGCCGCCGAACGCCTCTGGGCGCTGAGCGAGCGGCTGATGGGGAGCGCGATCTAGCCGTCGGCCCGCCCCACGCTCGGTCGCCGCAACCGCGTCGGTCGCTCAGTCGCGCAGCACGTCGTCGAGCCGCTGCGCGCACAGCAGCAGCGCCTGCTCCTGCGCGGCGAAGACGGTCGCGAGGGCGGCGGTGCGCTCGTCGGCGGGCAGCTCGGGGGAGAGATCGGGCACGCCGGGCAGCAACTCCTGCACGTCGCGCCGCAGGCCGGCGCCGTCGACCGTCTCGGCGAGCTGCAGCAGCAGGCCGTCGCGCACGCGCGCGCCGTCGGCGAAGGCGGCGAGCGCGGTGTCCTGCGTCAGGGGAGCCTCGCGCCCGAAGACGCGGCCGTGCAGGACCGCGGCGTTGGCGTGGCTCTGCTCGCGCTGCGCGGACGCGACGCGCTCGCCGATCCCGACCGCGTCGGCGAGCAGCGCCATCCCCTGCGTGATCGGCGTCGCGTCGAGCGGCAGCAGCGCGCGCAAGGCCGCCGGCAGCTGTTGCATCCACTCCTCGCGCTGACGCCTGGCGTCGGCGAACAGCTGCTCGATGCGGTCACGGTAGGCGGGCGCGGAGGACTCCATGCGCTCCAGGGTAGGACGCGGCACGCGCGGCGCGCGGGCGGGTGACCGTCACACCCCCAGCACGCGAGCGCGCTGCTCGGGCATGATGGAGGGCATGGACGAGATCTTCCCTGGCCTGCTCAGCTGGACCGCCTACCGCGAGACGATAGGTCAGCCGGTGCATTCCGCCTACGTGGTGGAGGCGCGCACGCTGATCGATCCGATGGTCCCGCAGGAGGGACTCAGCGCCTTCGGCACGAGCGAGCTGCCGGCGCCCGAGCGGATCCTGCTGACCAACCGCCACCATCGCCGCCACAGCGCGCGCTTCGCGGAGCGCTTCAACTGCACCGTCGCGGCGAACGAGCGCGGGCTCTACGAACTGCTCGACGCGCCGCTGCGCGTGCGCGGCTTCAGACCGGGCGACGAGGTCGCGCCCGGGATCGTCGCGCAGGAGGTCGGCGTGCTGTGCCCGGACGAGAGCGCGCTGCACGTGAACTACGACCGCGGCGCGCTGGCGATCGCCGACGGCGCGATCCGCGTCGACGACGACGGCGCGCTCGGCTTCTTCCCCGACCACCTGCTCGGCGACGACCCGGGCGCGGTCCAGCACGGGCTCGCCGCGGCCTACCTGAGACTGTGCGACGAGCTCGACTTCGACGTGCTGCTGATGGCGCACGGCGCGCCTGTCGTCAGCGACGGCAAGGGCGCCCTGCGCGCGTTCGCGGAGGCGGTGCTGCGCGGCTAGGTGAGGGCGCGCGGCGCGCGGCGCTAAGCGTCGGCTGGGGCGTCGGCGCTGGCGCTCTCCAGCTCCGGCACCAGCTGCGCGACCGACTCGACGATCCGCGTCGGGCGGAAGGGGAAGCGCTCGGCCGCCTCGCGCGTGGCGACGCCGGTCAGCACGAGGATCGTCTCCAGGCCCGCCTCGAGGCCGGCGACGACGTCGGTGTCCATCCGGTCGCCGATCATCGCCGTCGTCTCGGAGTGGGCGTCGATCGCGTTCAGCGCGGAGCGCATCATCAGCGGGTTCGGCTTGCCGACGAAGTACGGCTCGACGCCCGTCGCGCGCTGGATCAGCGCCGCCACCGCGCCGGTCGCCGGCAGCGGGCCCTGCAGCGACGGGCCGGTCGCGTCCGGGTTGGTCGCGATGAAGCGCGCCCCGTCGGTGATCAGCCGGATCGCCGCCGTGATCCGCTCGAAGCTGTACGTGCGCGTCTCGCCGAGCACGACGTAGTCCGGCTCGCGCTCGGTCAGCGTGTAGCCGTTCTGGTGCAGCGCGGTCGTCAGGCCGGCCTCGCCGATCACGAACGCGGAGCCGTGCGGACGCTGGTCCTGCAGGAACTGCGCCATCGCGTTGGCGGAGGTCCAGATCCGCTCCTCCGGCACCTCCAGCCCGCTCAGTCGCAGTCGCGCCGACAGATCGCGGCGCGTGTAGATCGAGTTGTTGGTCAGCACGAGGAAGGGGATCTCGCGCGCTTTCAGCACTTCGAGGAACCTGTCGGCGCCTGCGATTGCGCTCTCCTCGTGGACGAGCACGCCGTCCATGTCCATCAGCCAGGATCTGATCTCACGCCGTCTGCTCACGCTGCGCATCGTAGTCGAGCCCGGGTCGATGGCGGCGCGCGGATACCATGCCGGTGCACGCGGGCGGTTAGCTCAGTTGGTAGAGCACTCGCCTTACAAGCGAGAGGTCGCCGGTTCGAGCCCGGCACCGCCCATCCGCACCGCGTGCCGTGCCCGCCGCTACGGCTTGCGCGGCAGCCCGAACAGCGGTGTGCGGACGGGCGTCGCGGCGCCGACGAGCTGGACCAGGCCGTTGCCGCCGACGAACTCGCTCAGCGGCGAGCCGTTCGTCCAGTTGTTCGCCAGCCAGACGTTGCCGGACGGATCGACCTGGACCGCGGTGATGTGCTCGAAGCTCGCGCTGTCGTAGCCCGCCCGCTTCGGCGAGATCGGCGCGCCGGTTCTGACGCCGGGCGGGCAGCTGCCGCGTCTGACGCCGCACAGCTCGGTCAGGTTGCCGCCGAGGAAGCCGGCGACCCAGACGTGGTCGGCGCCGTCGACGGCGACGCCCCAGCCGCCTTTCACGCTGCTGCGCCCCAGCGGCGAGTCGGACGAGATTCTGCCGTCGGGCAGCACGCGCGTGACGCTGCGCGAGAAAAGGTTGCTGACCCAGACGTTGTTGGCGCTGTCGACCGCGACGCCCTGCGGCGAGCGCAGGCCGCCGCCCGTGATCGGCGACGCCTTCGTCGGCGTGCCGTCGGGCAGCAGCTCCGTGACGGAGCCCGTTCTCGACTCGGCGCCGTTGGAGACCCACACGTGGCCGCGGCCGTCGAGCTGGATCCCGAACGGCTTGGAGATCCCGCCGCCGCTGATCACCTGCGCCCGCTTCGGATCGCCGCCGCGGTAGCGCACGACCGTGTCGTTGCCGAAGCTGGCGATCCAGACGTCGCCGTTGTGACCGATCGCGACGCCCTGCGGTCTGGCCAGGTCGCCGGCCGTGAAGCCGCCCGAGGGCGACAGCGGTCTGCCGTCGGGGGCGTTGAGGCTGATGCTGTCGCCGGCGAAGTTGGCGTTCCAGATCCGCCCTCTCTGGTCGACGGCCGTGCCCCAGCCCGGTCCTCTGATGCCGCCGCCGAAGATCGGGCTGTCGAGGATCGGCTGGCCGACCGGGCTGAGCGCCGTCAGGCCGAGGCCGGCGGTCGTGCCGGGCGTCTGGAAGTTGTTGCCGGTCCAGGCGTTGCCGGCGGCGTCGAACGCCATCCGGCCGGGGGCGTTCATCCCGCCGCCGGTGTAGACGAGCGCGAGGATCCAGGCGCCGGGGGCGCGCGTGAGCGCCGGGCCGTAGGCGGCTCTGGCTCTGGCTCTGCCTCTCCGGCCCGCGCCGCGCGCGAGCGCGAACAGCGCGTCCTGGTGCTGCGACGGGTGGTGCGCGATCGCGACGACCGCCGCGAGCGTGTCGGCCGGGCGCGCGCCGCCCTGCGGCCGCGCCGCGTCGAGCAGCCGGCGGCAGTCCTTCGACGTGCCGGTCGTGCAGGAGGCGAGCGCGTTGGAGAGCGTGTTGAACGTCGGCAGCGCCTCGGTCGCGAGCCCGTTCGGCGAGGTCGAGAGGACGAAGCTGACCTTGCCGGCGCTGCTCTCGAACAGGTTCGCCGCGGTTGCGGCGGCGTTGCGCAGGCCCGGGTCGGGGCCGGAGATGCGCGTGCCGTCGATGAAGCGCGCGAGCGCGTAGCCGCCCGCGACGGTGCTGCGCTCCTCGATGAACAGCTCGTCGGGCGCCGCCGCCAGCGGGTTGACGATCGCCAGCAGCCGCACCTGCGCGCTGAGCGTGCGCCCGTCGCGGTTGCCGCCGGTCGCGATCGCGTACAGCGGCGCGCCGCCCTTCGGCGCGTCGTAGCGGATTCTGAAGCTGCCGTCAGCCGCGCTGCGATCGCTGCCGAGCGCCGTCGCGCCATGCGCACCGGCCGCGAACAGCCGCACGGTCGACTGCGCGACCGGGCTGCCCGCCGCCTCGACGGTACCGTCCAGCGTGGCGGCGCTGGCCGCCGCAGTCGTGAGCGTCGTGGCGGTGAGAGCGATCGCGAACGCGATCAGCGGCTGGCAGCGGCGAGACATCCGTGTCGGTCCTCCAGGGGGAAAGGTGCGTGGACCGTATCAACGCGGCTGCCCGCTTCCAGTCGTTTCGCTGCTCCGTCTGAGAACCTTTCGCACGATGGCCGAGTCGCAACCGCTCCCGTTCGACCCGATCGCAGAGGCCCGCCGGCACTGGCGCGAGCGCTGGGGCGAGGGACCGGCGCGACCGATGGCGGCCGTCACGTCGATCATGCGCGCGCAGCAGATCCTGCTCGCGCGCCTCAACGAGCTGCTGCGCCCGCACGGGCTCACGTTTCCCCGCTACGAGACGCTGATGCTGCTCGTCTTCAGCTCCAGAGGCTCGCTGCCGGTCGGCAAGATGGGCGAGCGGCTGCAGGTCCACCGCACCTCGATGACGCACATGGCCGATCGCCTGGAGGAGGCGGGCCTCGTCACGCGCGTCTCGCACGCGCAGGACCGCCGCTCGACGCTGATCGCGATCACGGAGGCCGGCCGCGAGCTGGCCGAGCGCGCGACGCAGGCGCTCAACGCCGCCGGGATGGCGATGGACCCGCTCGCGCCCGAGGAGCAGGAGTCGATCACGCGCCTGCTGAGCGCGATCCGGCGCGACGAGGGGGACTTCGCGGCGGATGCCGTGACGGCGGCGGATGTGGGTTCGACGGCCGAGCCCCGCGGCGAGCGTGCGGCGGCCGGCGGCGAGCGTGCGGTGGCGGCCGAGCCTGTCCGCGGTTCGGCCTAGGCGACGGCGGAGCGGCCTGTGATCGCGTCGCCCTGGCGCCAGCGAATCGTCGTGGTGCTCGCCGTCGTGACGGCGGTGCTGCTGGCCGCGGCGGGGGTCGCGGGCTACGTGCGCGACGAGCTGGTCGACCGCGACAACTTCAGCGCGCGCGCCGCGGCCGCGCTCGACGACGCCGACGTGCGCGCGGTCGTCGCCGACAAGGTCGTCGACGGGGTCGCGGCCGGCGTCACGCCGGACGTGCTGGCGATCCGCCCGCTCGTCACGACCGCGATCGCGTCACTCGCGAACACGGCCCAGTTCAAGCGCATCTTCCGGCGCGCGATCGCCGACCAGCACCGCGCGCTCTTCTACGGCAGATCGAGAGCGGTGCTCGACCTCGAGTACGCCGGCGGCCTGCTGCAGGAGTCGCTGCGCAGCGTCTCGCCGCTGGTCGCGCGACGGATCCCGCCCGGGACCGAGCCGCAGCTCGCCGCGCTCGACGCCGACGACCTGCGCGTGACGATCGCGCGCAAGCTGACGAACGTCTCCGGCTGGTGGCTGCCGCTGCTGATCGCGGCGGCGCTCGCCTCGATCGCGTGCGGGGTGCTGGCGGGCGGCGTGCGCGACGGGATCGCCTACCTCGGCGCCGCAATCGCGGCCGCGGGCCTGACGGTCGCGTTGCTGACGATGGTCGCGGCGGCGTGGGTCGTCGGGCGCGTCTCGGCCGGCGAGGAAGAGAGACGGGCCGCGGTGCGCGCGATCTGGGACGCGCTGTTCGCGGACCTGCGCACGAGCGCGCTCGTCGCCGCGCTCGGCGGCCTCGTGATCGCGGGTGTCGCCTCGCGGCGCCCGGTCGTGCTGTTCGCGCATCTGCGGCGGTTGAGCGGGGCCCCGGCGCGCGCGCCGCGAGCGCTGCGCGGCGCCGGCCTGCTGGCGCTCGGCGCCGCGGTCGTGCTGGAGCCGTCGCTGGCCGTGCGCGCGGTCAGCGTGCTCGCGGGGTTGCTGCTGATCCTGCTGGGGATCGGGGAGCTGCGGGGGCGGGCCAACAAGAAACAGGAGAGAGAACGGGAAGCGACCCCCGTCAGACCGCTCATCCTCGTCGGCATCGTCGCGGGCGTCGTCACCGCGATGGTGCTCGCCGTCGCGCTCGTGCTGCCGGCGCCGAAGGTCGAGGCGCCGCCGGCGCTGGCGGCGCTGGCCGGGCCGGCCGGCTCCTGCAACGGGTCGCTGGCGAACTGCGGCAAGCGCCTCAACGAGGTCGTCTTCCCCTCGACGCACAACTCCTACGCGGCGGCCGACGAGCCCGGCTGGCTGTTCCCCAACCAGCGCTACGGGATCGAGCGGCAGCTGCGCGACGGCATCCGCGGGCTGCTGATCGACGTCCACTGGGGCGAGCTGGACCCGGCGACCGGTCTGGTGCGGACGGACCTCGACGCCGAGGGATCGGATCGCAACAAGGTCGCCAAGCAGCTCAGCCCGCAGGCGCTGCGCGCGGCCGAGAGACTGGTCGGGCGGATCGGCGTCGGCACCGGCAGCGGCAACCCGAGACCGTACCTCTGCCACACGCTCTGCGAGCTCGGCTCAGAGCCGCTCGACGAGCAGTTCGAGATCGTCCGCCGCTTCCTCGACGCCAACCGCGGCGAGGTCGTGATCCTGTTCGTCGAGCCGTACGTGCCGGTCCAGGTGATCGAGGACTCGCTGCAGCGCACCGGCCTGTTGTCCGAGGCCGCCGAGCTGCAGCGCGACGAGCCGCTGCCGACGCTCGGCGAGCTGGTCGACGCGAACACGCGGCTGGTGGTCCTGAGCGAGCTGGACGGCGGCTCGCGCCCGTGGTACCTCGACGGCTTCTCGTTCGTCCAGGACACGCCGCTGACCGCGACGAACCCGGACAACCTCAGCTGCGAGCGCTGGCGCGGCACGGCCGACAGCCCGCTGCTGATGCTGAACCACTGGACCGTCAACTTCCCACCGTCACCCTCGCGCAACCGCGCCATAGGCGGGCCCGTGCTGCGGGATCAGATGAACCGCTGCGAGCGCGAGCGCGGGCAGTTGCCGAACCTCGTCGCGGTCGACTTCTACGAGCTGACGGGCGTGCTGCGGCTCGCCCACCAGCGCAACGAGCGTGCGACGACGCCATGATCGCCGGCCACCGACCGAGGAGCATCACCGCCATGCGCCGCACCGCA
Organism: Conexibacter sp. CPCC 206217; assembly: GCF_030646165.1. Lineage (GTDB taxonomy): Bacteria > Actinomycetota > Thermoleophilia > Solirubrobacterales > Solirubrobacteraceae > Conexibacter. The sequence goes on from NZ_JAUTDO010000005.1 coordinate 53,333, forward strand.
CTCGCCATCGCACTGCTCGGGACGCTGCTGCTCGCGGCCGGCTGCGGCAGCAGCGACGACGACCAGTCCGCCGCGACGACGGGCGGCGCGACGACGACGACCGGCAGCGGTAGCGACACCGGCGCCTCGCCGAGCGGCGCCGCTCCCAACGCCGACGACCTGAACGGGCGCACGTTCGTCTCGACCGCCGTCACCGGCCACGAGCTGGTGCCCGGAACGGAGATCACGCTCGGCTTCGAGCAGAGCGGCCTCGGCGTCAAGGCCGGCTGCAACTCGATGGGCGGCGCGTACGCGTTGGAGGACGGCACGCTCAGATGGGCCGCCGCGCCCGCGACGACGATGATCGGCTGCGAAGCGCCGTTGCAGAGACAGGACGAGTGGCTGACCGACTTCCTCGCCGGCGGGGCGAAGATCGCAGCTGACGGTGAGCGCCTGACGTTGGAGCGCGACGGCGTCACGATCGAGTTGAGAGAGGGCACCGCAGGTCACACGCCGCCGCCGATCGCCGGCACGAACTGGACGTTGGAGACGATCGCCGGGCGCGACGGCACCGCCGCGAGCGTGCCCGCCGGCGTCGAGCCGCCGACGCTGCGCTTCGCCGACGGCAGAGCCGAGGTCTTCGCCGGCTGCAACCGCGGCGGCGGCAGCGCGCAGCTGCGCGACGACGGGTTCGCGATCTTCGGACCGCTCGCGTTGACGGAGATGGCGTGTGACGCGCCCGCGATGAGACTGGAGCAGCTCGTCACCGCGATCCTGCGCGGCAGAGCCGCGCTCGGCTTCGACGGCGGCGGCAATCTGACGGTCGCCAAGAACGGCCAGCACCTCGTCTTCCGCGCGGGCTGAACGCCGACCGCGCGGTCGGTACGCTGCCCGACGGGTCGCGCGGCACGGCGCGGCCCAGCGAACGAGAGGACGTCCAGCATGACCGCAGCAGGGATCGGGAGCGTCGCCGTCGTCGGCGCCGGCTTCATGGGTTCGGGCATCGCAGAGTCAGCCGCGCGCGCGGGCGCGACGGTGATTCTGCACGAGATGGACCAGAGCGCGCTGGAGCGCTCCGAGCAGCGCATCTCGGCGTCGGTGGCGAAGGCGGTCGAGGGCGGCAAGCTGACGCGCGAGGACGGCGACGCGCTGATCGGCCGGATCTCCTGGACGAGAGAGTTCCACAGCCTCGCCGGCGCGCAGCTGGCGATCGAGGCGGTCGTCGAGGACGAGCACGTCAAGGCCGACGTCTTCAACCGCCTCGACGCGATCCTCGCGCCCGACGCGATCATCGCCTCCAACACCTCGTCGATCCCGATCGCCCAGCTGGCGGCCGCGACCGGCCGTGCGGATCGAGTGGTCGGCCTGCACTTCTTCTCGCCGGTACCGGTGATGAAGCTGGTCGAGATCGTGATCGCGCTCGATACGTCCGCGGCGACCGTGGCGCGCGCGTCGAGCTTCGTCGAGGCGCTCGGCAAGACGGCGGTGCGCACGAAGGACCGCTCGGGCTTCGTCGTCAACATGCTGCTGGTGCCGTACCTGATGGCGGCGGTGAGAATGTACGAGGAGGGGTTCGCCTCGGCCGAGGACATCGACGCGGCGATGAAGCTCGGCGCCGGCCACCCGATGGGGCCGCTGACGTTGGCCGACTTCATCGGCCTCGACGTGCTATACGCCGTCTGCGACTCGCTCTACGAGGAGTTCAAGCGCGACGAGTACGCGCCGCCGCCGCTGATGAAGCGGATGGTCGCGGCGGGGCGCCTGGGGCGCAAGACCGGCCGCGGGTTCTACGACTACGGCTAGGGCGCGCCGCGTGCGCGGCCGCGCGGGGGCTCGGCGCGGCCAGGCATGCGACTTCGGGTCCGGGCCGGCCGGTGGCGATTCGCCGGCGCCACCGGCCGTCCCGTTCCCGCTCGATTCGGCGTCGGGGTTTCGAGGGACCGCTTCCGTCAGCCGATCAAGACTCGCGACGGATCCGCTGGATCGACGCGCACCGGGATCGACGCTCCCGGCTGAAAGTTGGCGAGCACGAGCCTCGAGACGACCTGGCGGTGGGTCACCTCGTACGGCTCGCGGTTGTCGACGGAGACGAGCAGGTCGAACTCGACCTGCGGGTTCTGATTGATCGTCAGGCCGGTGTCGCGGACCGCCTGCACGGTTGCCTGAGCGATCAGCCCGGTCGCCATCAACCGCTGGGCGTCCGCCTGCTGGCGGCCCAGCGCCGACAGCTGCTCGTTGCGGTCGCGCTCCATCGATCCGATCTCTCCGATGCCCATGCTGCCTCCGTCTCTCGTGCCATCCAGAACGTACGCTTGGGCGCGCGTCGCGTCAGTGCCGCGCTGGTCTCGGATTGGTCTCAGAGTCGGGTCCCGTACCCACATCTGAGCGTGTGCGCGAGCGCCGATCGGGCGTAGCGTGCGGCCGATGAAGACTTCGTTTCGCGCGTGCGCGCTCGCGCTCTCCTCGCTCGCGGTCGCCGCCGCGGCCACTATGACGTTGTCGTCGCCGGCGCTCGCGGCCGCGAGATCCAGACCGAGACAGCAGGTGCGCATCCTCGGCTTCACGACGTTCACGCGCATAGGGATCCCGCAGGTGCAGGCGAAGCCCGGCAGAACGATCACCGACTGCTACACGCGCGGCGACGGCGAGCGCGAGGTCAACGTCGTCTACTCCGGCAGAGGGATCGCGAAGGGCACGAAGGTCGGCGTCGCGCTGTGGGGCGGCGAGCCGCGCGGCGGCTACGACGTCGAGCCGGCGGTCGCGGAGATCATGAGAAGCGCGTTCAAGTGGCCGGTCAGAGCGGAGCAGTCGAGAACGCTCGCGTACGGCTACCTGTTCGCGACCGGGCCGTTCGGGCCGGTGCGGATCGACGGCAGATGGACCGCGTCGATCGTCGTCGCCGGCAGAGTGGTCGTGCGCAAGAGCGTGACGATCGCCTGCGCGTAGGCGAGTGATCCGGGCGCCGCGGCGTCGCCGCTGCGGCGACGCCCGTCAGCCCGCGGTCAGCCCCGCCGGCACGCCGCGCTCGCGCACGATCATCTCGAGCGGATCGCGCGGGCTCAGCGTCGGCATCTGACGGACCGTCATCGTGCGGCCGGGGAACAGCTCGAGGCGGTGGCGCTGCAGCAGCAGCGTGACGATCGTCTTGATCTCCAGCTGGCCGAAGCGCATCCCGATGCAGGTGCGCGAGCCGCCGCCGAACGGTATGTAGGCGCCCTTCGGCAGCGCGGCCTTTGAGGCGGGCGCGAAGCGCTCAGGCACGAACGCCTCCGGCTCGGGCCAGACGTCGGGCAGGCGGTGACTGGCCCAGGAGGAGTAGTTGACGTAGGAGCCGGCCGGGACGGTGTGCCCGCCGAACTCGAACGTCTCGACGTTGCGGCGCGGGCCGACCCAGGCGGCGGGATAGAGCCGCAGCGTCTCGTCGAGCACCATCTCCAGCTCGGGCAGCGTGCCGCCGGTGAGGTCGGCGGCGGTCGGCGTGCGGCCGGCGAGGACGCGGTCCTGCTCGTCCAGCAGCTTCTGCAGCGCGGCCGGGTGGCGGGCCAGCTCGTAGAGCATGAAGGAGACGGTCGAGGTGGTCGTGTCGTGGCCGGCGAAGAGGAGGGTCATGACCTGGTCGCGGACCTCGCGGTCGGTCAGCGGCTCCTCGCCGTCGGCGTCGCGCGCGTCGAGCAGGAGGGACATCACGTCGCTGCGCTCGGGGTCGGGGTCGCGCCGGCGGCGGGCGATCTCGGCGTAGACGATCTCGTCGAGCGTGCGGCGGGCGTGCTGCATCCGGTGCCACGGGGTGTGCGGCCCGCGCAGCACGCGCATCGCGAAGTCCTCGCCGTAGAAGGAGAGCGCGCGCTCGAAGTCGACCGCGGCGCGCTGGCCGGCGCCCCGCTGGTCGGGATCGAGCCCGAAGAGGGCTTTCATCGCGACGCGCAGGGCCAGCTCGCGCGCCCAGTGGTAGACGTCGACGAGTCTGCCGGGCTCCCAGTCGTCAAGCGCCCGCAGCGTTTCGGCGACCATCGTGTCGCCGGCCGCGGCGATCCGCTCGCGATGGAACGCCGGCAGCATGATCTTGCGCGCGCGGCGGTGGTAGGCGCCGTCGATCGTCAGCATCCCGTCGCCGAGCAGCGGGATCAGGTCCCCGAAGCTGCCCTCGCGCCAGTGGAAGTTGTCCGCGTGGGAGACGGTGATGTAGTGGTTCGCCGCCGGCCCGAGCATGAACACGACGCGCCCGTGGAACAGCCGCATGCTGAAGATCGGCCCATATTGCTGGTACGCGGGCAGCAGGATCGGCAGCGGATCGCGCACGAAGCGGAAGGTCCGCTGGATGTTGAAATCGCCCGGCCCCGGCGGAAACGGCACGTCCGCCGTCCGCTCCTCGTAGAGGTCGACCAGGATCCGCCGAAGCGGGTTGCTGGAGAGCTGATCCGGCGCTGTGACGGACATGCGCCCACCTTACTGGCCAGCCAGCCAGTTTGCGACCGCCAACCCGGCGGCGATCCCTCCGGGAGACGAGCAAGCACCGATCCCACCCCTCGTGGCATACTTCCTCACCCCGAGGGGGCGTAGCTCAGTTGGTTAGAGCGCCGGCCTGTCACGCCGGAGGTCGCGGGTTCGAGTCCCGTCGCTCCCGCCTTTTACACCCGGATCTCCGATCGGTGTTTCAGGCATTTCCCCGATCGCTTGGGTGTGCGCGACAGTGGCGAAGTACCGCGCGAGGGGTGCGCGGGGTCTTACGGCGATGATGACGCCGCCGCCTTATCAGCCCTGGTCGAGCAACTCGCCGAGCGTTCTGCTCGCTGGGGTCGTTCTCGATCTCCCGGAACCCTGGCGGCCGAGGGCCGGCTCAGCAAAGCGGTCCGACGGGCCTTCGGAGTGCCGATCCATGTCAATCGGGCCGGCGGATCCCAACTGCATTTGCACTTGGGCGCGCCAGACATCCAACCGCGGCTTGACAGCGTTGAATATCTGAACGCGCTCGATGGGCTGCCTCTCGTGCCGGACCAGGGCGACGGCATGCGCTCGTTCATCGGGCTGCTGCTGACCATCCTCAGCTCATCTCATCCGCTGATTCTCGTCGACGAGCCGGAAGCGTTCCTGCACCCGCCGCAGGCCGTGAGCTGGGGCGGCAGCTTGCCGCGCCGGAGGGGCAGCAGCTGATCGCCGCGATCCATTCCGTCGAAGTGCTGCTGGGGCTCCTCGACCGCGCCAGATCGGTCACTGTGATTCGGCTGACGCGTGATGGCGATCGCCTCGCGGGGACGGAAACGAAGTGGCGAGACGCCTGATTGCCGCACTTGCCGCGATCGGGCTGTTCGTCGTCGACGTGGGGGCGCTGGAGGGTTGGGCACCGGACCTCGGCGGCCATGGCCCCTGATTCGTCGACCGCGCCCTGAAAGAGGGACGGCACGTCACGCACATGCCGTTGAGCAACTTCGTCGCATCGGTGGCGGCGTTCGTCCGCTCCGCCGAGACGACCGAGGAGGAGGCATTGCCAAGAGTCGGGCAACCGCCGACGAGTCAGGACGCCAGCGCGGAGGAAGCAACGGCCTAGGCCGCTGGTGCCTGCTCGGCGAGGATGCGTTCGCGGCCGTCGGGGGAGACGAGGACGATGGCGTAGCCGTCGTCGAGCGCGGCGGTGATCTCGCGGCCGGCGTGGGGTTCGTCGGCGTCGATGAAGGCAACGCGCTCGGGGTAGTGCGATCTGCGTCCGGCGAGGTCGTCCGCGATCGCGCGCTCCATCGCGGTTGCGCTGGGCGATGTGGGGGTGTTCAGCTTGCGCGCCATCCGTCGATCATCTCGCGGTAGTTGGACTGGATCGCGAGTATCGCGATCCGCATGCCTTCGGCGAGTGTACCGCCATGGAATCGCTCTGCCGGTGCTTTGCCGCGGCTTCGGGCGTGGCGGTGCATGTCGTTGACGCCGTGTGCTCCGTCGTAGACGCGAACCGTCTGTTTGGACCCGCCGTGCTGGACGACGAGTACGACCGCGTAGTCGACGACCTCGCCCGAGTCGTGCGCGTAGCTGACGATCATGCGGGCGCCGAGCTCATAGTCGAGCACACGCCGCCAACCACGCGTTGTCATCTGATCCCGAACTCGGCCTTGAGGTCTTCGAGCGGTATCGACTCGATACCTCGCTCACGATCGGCGAGGGCTTCCGCGATCGCTTGGCGCTCATCGTCTGTCAGGGGCTCATCGTCGGGCGGGACGTGGTCAAGCATCCACTTGAAGGCATCGCCGGATGCTTCGGCGAGTGTGACGAGCGCGGCCGCAGCTTCGTCTTCGGTCATGACGTCGACCGCGTGACGCAGGCGTTCCTTCGCATTCATCGGTCGACCGTATCGCTGGCGCGCCAGCGGTACGCCAGACCGAAAGACGGGTGTGGTGCGCTCAAAGCCGGATATTGATCCGAGGTGTAAATCGCGGGTTCGAGTCCCGTCGCTCCCGCCTTAGGGAAGCCCTGCTCCGGCAGGGCTCTTGTCTTTCTTGGGGCGGATGCCGCGCTGGTTGTCGCGCTCGGCGGCAACGGCGGCCTCCGCGCGCTCGCGCTCGACCTGCTCGACCATCTCGCCGGCCGCGACATGGACGGTGCGCTCGTCGAGCGAGCCGACCGGCGTGCGGCCTCTGGGTATGAGACGCCTGAAGCCGTAGATGATTCGGTATGGCCCCGCCCAATTCGGAATGTCCACGGCGACGCTGACGGGCGCGCCCGCGTGGGACGACCAGGAGAACTGGTCGACGACTCTGCGAAGAGCGATGTCGTTGGGGCCGTGGCGCTTGACGCCGGCGACGTTGCCGATCGGCGATCTGTACGTGTAATTGACCGTGACCTGCTTGTACCACAACACGCGGTGCGGCTTCGCACCCGTCGCTCGCGCTCGAACAGCGACGTGAGAGGCTCGCCTAGGTCGCGGGCAGGCCGAGCAGATGATTCACGAGGGAGGTCAGCAGTTCGTTCGGGAGGCCGGGTCGGCCGATCACCGTGACGGGCAATAGGAGGGGTGGGTCCATCGGCAGGGCGGCGAGGCCGGCGGTGTCGATCGGTTTGAGGTCGCGGGACAGGACGACGGCGGCCGCGCCTTGCAGGCGCGCTGTGTGGAGGAGGCCGGCGCGGATGGTGCCGATGCGGGGCGCGACGACGTACGGCAGGTCGGCATCGCCGTGCAGTCGCTCGACCGCCGCGCGGTGGTGATCGGTGCGGCCGATTTCGCTGACGACGACGGGAAGGTCGCGCAGGTCGCCGGCGCGGACGGTCTCCTGTCCCGCGGCGGGGTGCGTGTCGGGGAAGACGACGACGGTGGGCTCGTGTCCGACGAGCACGCTGCGTGGCTCGTCCTCGCCGATTCCCACGAGCAGGACCAGGTCCAGCCGCCCGGCGCGGACGAGTGACAACGCCTCGTCGGGCGCGCGCCGTTCGAGCACCGCCACGCCGGCGCGCTCGCGCAGCCACGCGTCGATCCCGGCGTCCCATTCGGTCGTCAGGTCGGTGCTGATGCCGATCGACATCCGTCCAACGGTGGTGGCGCGCTGCACGGCCCGCACGGCCTCGTCCATCGCGTCGAGGACGGAGACGGCACGCACGCGCAGTTCCGCGCCCGCCTGTGTGAGCTCGATGCGACGGGTCGTGCGCATCAGCAGCGGCGTCGCGAGCTGACCCTCCAGGCGTCCTATCCGCTTCGAGAGCGTGTGGCGCGAGATGCCCAGCCGCTGCGCGGCGATGCCGAAGTGCAACTCGTCGGCGAGGACGAGAAAGCTCGGTACGAGATGCCACGACAGCGTCGCGATCACCGCTGGCGACCCGTCGTGGTCGTCGTGAACGTCAAGGGGTCAGCGTCGCCGCCAGCGACTTCGGTGCTCGCCTCCATCCGGCGCAAGCTACGGCACGTGCACGGTTGTCGTTCCGGGTTTTCACAGCATGGATACGTGGAGGGCCGATTGGGTCTGTGAGCGTCACCGTTTGAGCCGAAATTCGCCCAAGTTGGATACGTGATGGTCACGGAATCGGTTGTTGTGCCGCCGACAATTCGCCGGCTCGGGGTCCACGCGTTGCTCGTTTCGGCACGTGTCGCGCCCCCCAACGAACCCAGGAGTCCCGTGTCACACCGATCGCTTCGCTGGCCGTCACGGGCCGGCGTCACACCGTCCTCGCGCAGCCCGCGCGGTCACCGCGCCCGCACCCGACTGCCGTCGCAGGCGCGTCGTCTGGCGTCGGCGCTGCTGGCGCTCGTGCTGCTCGCCGTGGCGCTGACCGCCACCAGCGGGACGGCGTTCGCTGCCCCGACCGATCCGGTCACGGTTCCGGACGCGAGCTTCAAAGCGGTGATGAACAAGGCGATCGCGTCAGCGACGAGCACCACGCGCACGCCGGAGCAGACGATCACCGAGGCGGATGCGGAAACGGTCACGACGCTCGACGACCAGGACTATGACGCGCCGACGATCTCGGACTTCACGGGCGCCGAGGCGCTGAAGAACGTCACGAGCTTCTCCCTGGCGCGCCCCTCCGGCTCGGCGTCGTCGTTGCAGCCGTTCGCGGGCCTCACCAGGTTGACGCAGCTGACGATCGTCGGCTCGGAGATCTCGGACCTGGGCCCGCTCGGCGGGCTCGCGAGCCTCACCAGCCTCATTCTCCCCGTCGGGAGGTTGACCACGCTGCAAGGGATCGAAGGGCTCACGAACCTCACCTACGTCGAATTCGCGGCCAACGAGCTGACGGACGTGGCGGCGCTGGCGACGCTGCCGAACCTCTCCTACGTGGGCCTCTCGACCAACCGGATCACGGATCTGTCGCCGCTCGCCGGTCTGACCAAGCTCGAGAACGTCGTCGCGGACGAGAACCGGCTGACCAGCATCGACTTCATCCTGAACCTCAAGCTGCTCACGAGCCTGTCCGTCTACAACAACCGCATCTCCGACGTGTCGGTGTTCGAGCAGATCCCCACGTTTGCGCAGTCCGGTCACCGGATCCGCTCGGTCAACTCGTCGATCAACCTGATGGGGAACCGGATCCGCGACCTGAGCGCGCTCGGCATCTATCCCGGGTCCAGACAGCAGGACAACGGGGCCAACATCCAGGCGTACGAGGACATCTACGTCGGCCCGTACCAGGCTGGCGGGATCACGCTGGACCCGAAGCTCCTGGGCTTCACGACCATCTCCGGAACGAAGCCCTCACCGAACATCGGCACGCCCGGAACGGGCACCTACTCAGAGGACGGGCAGCTGACGCTGACCAATCCGGCCGCGCCGTTCATCGAGCTGCGCTCCGGCACGATCAACTGGACGGTGCACTTCTCGGAGGATCCGGCGAAGCTCGCCGATCTGAAGATCAACGAGGTGGAGTCCAACGGGGACGCCGTCAACGGAGACTGGCTGGAGCTGTACAACCCGTCGAGCACGGCGGTGGACGTGTCGGGCCTGGTCCTGTCCGACAGCGACGACACACACAAGCTGACGCTCCCCGCGGGCAGCAGCGTGCCGGCGAGAGGGTACGCGGCGTTCCGCACGGACGACCCGGCGGTGACCGGGAACTTCGGGCTGGGGGCCGCGGATTCGGTGCGGGTGTTCGCGCCGGGGACGACGGACCTGGCGTCGGCGACGGCGATCGACTCGTACTCGTGGACGTCGCACGCGACGACGACGTATGGTCGGACGGCGCCGGGCGTCGGAGCGTGGGCAACGACGGATCACGGCACGTTCGCGGCGGAGAACGTGTTCCCGCTGCCGGTGTCGATCCCGACGGTCACTGTCTCGGGCGATGCGGCGAGCACGGATGGCCGGCCGAGCTTGACGGCGACGGTGCGCAAGCCGGGCGGCAGCGACGTCGCCACGGATGCGACGGGCACGGTCGTGTTCAGCGTCGACGGGCAGGCGGTCAGCGGCCCAGTCACTGTGAGCAACGGGGTGGCGAGATGGACGCCGTCGGCGGCGCTGACGGGCTCCCCGTCGGGGACGGCGCATGCGGTCACGGCGAGATACGTCTCGGCGGGTGACAGCGATCCGTATGACGATTCGGCGGGTGCGAGCGATCCGTTCACCGTCACGGTCACGATCCTGGAGTTCGGCAACGCGACCATCGAGCTCTCCACGCAGACGCCGCACATGTGCCAGTCGGTCCAGACGACCATCTCGGGCTGGGGAGCGACCGCGCCTGACACGATCACCTACCAGTGGCAGATTCAGAGTCGGGACACGCTGCAGTGGAGCATGGCGCCCGGGGCCGGCAAGACCCAGGCGGCGTTCACTCCCTCGTATGAGTCGTACGACCAGCCGCTGCGCGCGTTGCGTGGCGACTTCGGGACCTACCGGCTGCAGGCCACGGGCGTCAAGGCGGGGTACGCGCCCAAGATCGTGATCGGGCCGACCGTCACCGTCAACGCGCAGACGCAGTTCACCGCGACGCCGGCGGCCACGCTGGACGTCACGGCGCCGAAGGTCGGGCAGAGAGTGACCGCGACGCATCCTGCCTGGTCGTCGTGCCTGCCGAGCAACTACGACGGGGTGAAGTACGACTACCAGTGGTTGCGTGATGGGCAGCCGATCGCGGATGCGACTGACACGATCACGGGCGATCCGAAGCAGGTCTCCTACACCGCGACCGTGGCCGACGCCGGGCACGTGCTCTCGCTGCGGGTGTCCGTGTCGGCACATCAGTTCCTCGAGAACACCTCGGTGACGTCGGCGGAGACGGCGAGAGTCGCCGACGGCGCGTTCACCGCGGCACCGGTGCCGACGCTCGACAACCTCTCCCCGAAGGTCGGGGAGACGCTGAGAGCGTCGGCCGGCACCTGGGCGCCGGCCGCCGCGTTCGCGTACCAGTGGCTGCGTGACGGTCAGCCGATCACGGGCGCAACCGACACGACCTACACCACGGTCGCGGCCGACGGCGGCCACGTGGTGAGTGTGAAGGTCACCGGCAGCGCGACGGGCTATGTGGCGACTGCGAAGGAGAGCGCGGCGACGGCGAGAGTCGCCGACGGCGCGTTCACCACGACGCCCGTGCCGACGCTCGACAACGCCGCGCCGAGAGTCGGGGAGACGCTGAGAGCGTCGGCCGGCACCTGGGCGCCGGTCGCCAGCCTGGAGTACCAGTGGCTGCGTGACGGCCAGCCGATCGCCGGCGCGACCAGCGCCACCTACACGGTGGTCGCGGCCGACGTCGACCACACGATCAGCGTGCAGGTCACCGGACGCGCCACCGGCTACGCGACGGTGGTCAAGGTGAGCACGGCGACCGGCAAGGTCCCCGCGCTCCCCGTCGATCCCCCCAAGCAGGACCCGCCGGTGGAGAACCCGCCCGTGGTCAACCCGCCGGTCGTGAACCCGCCGCCGGCAGCGGACGGCGGCGGCAAGAAGGACGACACGCCGAAGGCCTCGTCGGTGCGCCCGTCGATCAGGGTCGCTGCTGTCAAGGGCGCCAAGGTGCAGGTGACGGTGTCGGTCAAGGGGCTCGCGAAGTCCCTCATCAGCCAGCGCGTCACGGTGAAGATCGCCGGCATCAAGGGCTCCTTCACGGTCGCGCTCAAGCAGGGCACCGCCACGTTCAAGCTGCCGGCAAAGGCCCGCACAGCCAAGAAGGCGAGACTCACCGTCTCACTGACGAAGTTCACCAAGCGGGCGGGCGGGAAGACCTACCTCGTCCGCGCGGCCACCAAGACGGCGACCGTCGGCGTCCGGTAGCCGTGATGCCTCTCCTCGCACGCTCACGCGGCGACCGTCCGGTTCGGGCGGTCGCCGCCGCGCTCGCCGCGGCGCTGCTGCTCGCCCTTCCGGCGGCGGTCGTCCCGCAGGCGGCGCATGCGGCCGACGGTGACGCCGTTCGGATCCCCGACGCGCCGCTGAAGGCCGCGATCAACGCCGCGCTGGGCGCCGGGCGCGCCGCCGACCAGGACGTGACGGTCGCCGAGGCGCGGACGATCACGTCGCTGACGGTGTCCGGCGACGACGGCGTCTCCAGCCTCGTCGGTGCCCAGGCGCTGACCGGGCTCAAGAGCCTGATCGTCTCCGCCGACCGCGGGCTGACGGACGTCAGCCCGCTCGCGGGGCTCGGCCTGACGCGGCTGACGATCGCCGGCGGCGCATTGCAGGGAACGCTGGAGCGCATCGGCACGCTGAGCGCCTTGACGACGCTGGAGCTGACCGACGATCGCGTGCAGGACGCCGCGCCGTTGCGAGGACTGGCAAAGCTGGAGATCCTCGCTCTCTCGGACAACGAGATCGCCGACGTGGCGCCGCTCAACGACCTGAGACTCCTCACGTCGCTCAACCTGCGGGCCAACCGCGTCGCGAGCATCAGCGCGCTGACCGGCCTGTCGAGACTGGCCAACCTCGACGTCTCGGGCAACAGGATCGAGGACATCTCGGTGCTGTCGCGCTACACGTCCCAGCTCGGGTTCTCGAGCCTGGCGAACAACCGGATCAGCGACTTCTCGGTCCTCCTGCCCGCCCGCGTGCTGCCGGCCAGCACCGGGCAGCAGGTGTACGTCGGCCCGTACCAGGCCGGCGGGATGCACGTGCCGCTGGAGCGCGCCGAGGGCATCCCCCTGACGATGAACCCGGCCGAGGGCAGCTACGACTCGGCGACGGACACGCTGACGCTGAGAGACCCGACGGCGCCGAGCGCCGCGGTGCAGCCGAACTGGACGGTCAACTTCGCCACGCCGCCGGTCGACCCGAGCATCACCGGCACGGCCGAGGTCGGCCGGACGCTGGGCGCCGAGCTCGGCAGCCTCGCCAAGCCCGGCTGCCTGGCGCGCTACCAGTGGCGCCGCGAGGGCGTCGACATCGCCGGTGCGACCGCCGCGACCTACGTCCTGGCCGCGAGCGACATCGGCAGCCGGATCAGCGTCCTGGTCGGCTGCGGGGACGCGCAGGCGGTCACGTCGTCGACCGCGTCGGTGGTCGGGGCGCCCGACGCGACGCCGATGATCGAGCTCAGCGCCAGAGTGCAGACCGGGGTGGTGGGCGATCCGACCAACCCGGGCGTGACGGTGCGGGTCGGGCAGACCGACCTGGACGGCCAGCGCGTCGCACCGTCGAGGCTGCAGGTGACCGCGAACGTCACCGGCAGCACAGCGGTGATCGACAACGCCGGGGTGCGCATCACCGGCGCCGGCCCGACGCGGACGGTGTCGCTGGAGCCCAGCCAGCGCGGGATCTCCTCGGTGACGTTCACGGTGACCGCCCCGAGCGGCAAGACCGCGACCGTGCCGATGGACTACTACTCGTCGATCAGAACGACGCCGACGAGCCGCGTCCTGATCGGGCAGGGCGACTCCTCGACCGCGATCCCCGCCGGCGACGGCCACCTGCTGGTGGCCGACGACGAGCGCGGCGAGATCGGCCTCTACGACCCGCGCGTGTCGGGGCCGGCGATCACGGAGTTCCCCTCGCCGCAGGACAGCGAGATCGACTACGAGTCCTCGGCACGGCTCGGCGACTCGATCTTCTGGTTCGGCTCGCACGGCAACAAGAAGGACGGCGAGATCCAGAGCAGCCGCTACTTCGTGTTCGAGAACACGGTGACCGGCAGAGGCCGCGACACGAAGCTGACGCCGACCGGCGCCCCGTACCGCGGGCTGCGCTCCGACCTCGTCACGTGGGATCGCGCCAACGGCGACCGGCTCGGGTTCTTCGCGGCGACGCGGGAGGGCGTGCAGCCCGATCTGGCGACCGGCTTCAACCTCGAGGGCGCGGAGTTCTCGCCCGACGACAGCGAGCTGTACCTCGCCTTCCGCTCCCCGGCCGTCAGAGTCGACGGGCAGGTCCGCGCGGTGATCGTGCCGGTGCAGAACCTCCCGGCGCTCACCCAGGGCAAAGCGTCCAGAGCTCGCTTCGGCGAGCCGATCCTGCTCGACCTCGGCGGGATGAGCATCCGTGAGATCCGCAAGAACGCCGCCGGCCAGTACCTGATCATCGGCGGCACGCCCGGGATGTGGACCGGCGCGAGCGCGCAGGCGCTGTTCGCGTGGACGGGCTTCCGCGAGGACCCGGCCGTGCGGCTCGACACGACGCTGCCGCCCGACCTGGAGCCGATGCACACCGACAACGCCGGCGCCTGGGAGGGCATCGGGGAGCTGCCCGAGGACCTGGCGGACGGATCGCAGGTGCGGCTGATCATGGACCAGGGCTACGACGTGCTGTACAGCAACAGCGACAACGAGAACAAGAAGTTCCAGCTCGCGGCGCGCAAGGCGCGCACCGACACGTTCACGCTGACGGGCAACCTCGGGCTGAAGGGCGAGGTCTCGGCGATCGGGGCGTTCGGAGCCCAGGCGGCCAACACGATCGGGGCTCCGCAGACGGTCACGATCACCAGCACCGGCTCCGAGCGGGTGCGCGTGAGCAAGGCGTACGTCACCAGCGCCAGCGGTCAGGCCGACGACTTCCTGATCAGCACCAACAGCTGCGCGTATGCCGACCCGGGGCCGGGCGCGTCGTGCGCGATCAGCGTGCGCTTCGCGCCGACGCAGCCGGCCACCAGCTCGACAGCGCAGCTCGTGATCGAGAGCAACCTGCCGGGCGGCAACCGCACGATCGCGCTGACCGGCACCTCCACGACCCTGCCCAGGGGCGAGACCGGCACCGACGGCAGAGACGGTCCGCAGGGACCGGCCGGTCCGCTGGGTCCCGTCGGTCCGTTGGGTCCGGTGGGTCCGTCGGGTTCGGTAGGTCCGGTGGGGCCGGCGGGCGCGGACGGCAAGCCGGGGACGTTCACGTTCGCGGCGGTCAGCTCCAAGGTCTCGGTTCGCCGCGGCCGGTCGGTGAGCATCGCGCTGCGGCTCGCCAACGACACCGCGCAGGCGGTCGGCGCATCGACCGCGACAGCCAGAGCGCCGCAGGCGCTGCGGGTCTCCGGCAAGCGGTCGCTCAAGGTCGCGTCGCTGCGCGCGGGGCAGGCCACGACCGTGCGGCTGCGGCTGCGGGTCGGACGCACGGCGAAGGTCGGCGCGCACCGCGTCGCCGTCTCGCTGAAGGTCGGCGGTCGGACCGTGACGCGCACCGTCACGGTCCGGGTGACCCGCTGATGCCCGGCCAGCGCACGCTCGGCGCGCTGCTGGGCGCCGCGATCCTGGCCGCGGGCGCGACGTCGGCCCGTGCGGCCGACGTCGCTCCGACGCTCGCCGGCCCGCTGCAGGTCGGCACCTACGTCGACCGCGTGGGTGGGTGCAGCGGGCCGCAGCGATGGCTGCGCGACGGTGACGCGATCGATCGCGCGACGCAGGCGTCGTACATGCTCAAGGCCGCGGACCTCGGCCACCACATCACCGTCCGGGTGACGTGCACGGACAGCGGGGGCACCGTGCAAGCGACGTCCAGCGGCGTCGTGACGAGCACCGCCCCGGAGCTGCCGGTGATCGAGTGGACGCAGACGCCGCCCCTGGGCGGCAACCTCTTCTACCTCGCGCAGTCCAGCGTGCTGGGGGATCCGACCGATCCGGGCATCGGGCTCAACGTCGGGCAGCTCGGGGCCGACAACGCCACGCCGGTCGATCCGACCGAGCTGCAGATCGGCGTCGCGGTGCAGTCGAACGGCAGAGACGTCGTGCCGATCGATGCCGCTGGGGTCGAGATCATCGGCAGCGGCAACGCGCGGCGGGTCGTGTTCCATCCGCAACGGCAGGGCGTCGCCAGGCTGGTCTTCACGGTGACCGGGACGACCGGCAAGACGGCGTCGTTCGGGCTGGACTACTTCGCGTCGACGGCGACGACGCCGACCAGCCGGGTGCTGCAGATGGCCAGCGACGCGTCGACGGCGATCGGCGTCGGCGACGGCTACATCATGGTCGCCGACGACGAGCGCGGCCCGATCGGGCTGTACGACGAGAACAGGTCGGGCGCTCCGCTGGCGTACTTCAACGTCGGCACCGGTGCCGGCGAGGTGGACTTCGAGTCCTCCGCCCGCAACGGCGACGCGGTCTTCTGGCTCGGCTCGCACGGCAACTCCAAGAAGGGCGTGATCGAGACCAGCCGCCATACGGTCTACGAGTCCAGACTCGAAGGCTCCGGCGCCAACGCGACGCTGACGGCGGTCGGCTCCTACGCGAACCTGCGCAGGGACCTGCTGACGTGGGACCAGGAGAACGGCAACCGCTTCGGGCTGGTCGCGGCCGCCGCGGCGGGCATGGCACCCGACGGGGTCGACCGCTTCACATCGAGGGCGCGGAGTTCTCGCCCGACGGCCGCGAGCTGTACCTCGGGTTCCGGGCGCCGCTGGCGCCTCGCGTGCCGGGCGGCAAGGCGCTGATCGTGCCGGTGGAGAACATCCAGGCGCTGACCCGGGGGCAGGCGACGAAGGCGCAGTTCGGCGAGCCGATCGAGCTGGCGCTCGGCGGGCACAGCATCCGCGAGCTGCGCCGCAACGACGCCGGCGAATACCTCATCCTCGCCGGCGACGCCGTCCCGGACGCGAGATCGGTCGACCAGTCGCTGTGGTACTGGGACGGTCGCCGCGAGACCGCGCCGCAGCGGCTCACGACGGAGCTGCCGCACGACATCGAGCCGTGCACCTTGCAGACCGGGGCGTGGGAGGGCATCGGCGAGCTGCCCGACCGCCTCGATCCCGGCGCGCAGGTGCGGCTGATCATGGACCAGGGCTACGACTGCATGTACGCGCCGCCGAATCTCCCGGGCCAGCCGGTCACCGACGGGACCCGCACGGAGAACAAGGACGTCACCCAGGAGCTCGTGCGCAAGTCGCGCACCGACACGGTGACGCTGTCCGGCGCGCTGGGCTTCGAGGCCGGCATCCGCGCGCCTGATGTGTTCGTCGATCAGCTGGTGGGCACGGTCTCCGCGCCGCGGCAGGTGACCGTGACCAATACCGGCATCAAGCCGCTGGTGCTCGGCGATGTCTCCCTGGTCGACGAGGGCGCCCGCTCCGCCGCCGAGTTCCGGCTCGGGGACGGCACCTGCGAGGGCACGACGCTCGCGGTCGACGCGTCGTGCACGATTGACGTGCGCTTCGCGCCCACGCAGGCGAATGCGACCTCGAGCGCGCAGGTCGTGGTCGAGGGCAACGTCGAGGGCGGCCGCGCGACCGCGGCGCTGACGGGCAACTCGGTCGCCGCGCCCGTGGAGGACCCACCGGTGGTGGATCCGCCCGCGGAGGACCCGCCGGTGGTGGATCCGCCGGTGGTGGATCCGCCGGTGGTGGATCCGCCGGTGGTGGATCCGCCGCTGCCAGGTCCTCCGCTGCTGACGCCGCCGGTGCTGGGCCTGCCGTCGCCGGATGGCGCCGGCAAGCGACCCGAGCGGCCGGCGCGCACGACGCTGCCGGTGCGCACGGCGGTGTCGGTCACGTCGCTCAAGGGCCGCAAGCTCCAGCTCGCGGTGTCGGCGAGGGGCGTGCCGCGGGCGCAGCTCGGCCAGCGGCTGACGGTGCGCGTGAAGGGGGTCGAGCGCGCGTTCTCTGTGCGGTTGAAGCAGGGGCGGGCGACGATCTCCCTGGCGGGCCGCGGCGCGCGGGCGGTGCGGACGGGCCGGCCGGTGTCGGTGTCGGTGTCGCTTCCGGCGTTCTCGGTGACCTCGGGGACCACGATCCTCCGGGCGGCGAAGGCGACGAAGACGGTCCGTGTGACCGTCCGCAGGTGAGCGCGGTGCCGGTGGGCGGGGTGCCGCTGGGCGCGGTGCCGGTGGGCGCGCCGCCGCTGGGCGGGGTGCCGGTGGACGCGGCGCCGCTGGGCGGGGTGCCGGTGGCCCGCGACCGCTCCCGGCGGCGCCCGGCGGCGGCAGCGTCCCTGATGGCCGGCGTGCTCGCCGCGTCGCTGTGGGCGCCTGCCGGCGTCGCGCCCGCGGGGGCGGCGATCGCTCCCGAGGCGTGGCCGGGCGGCACCGCCGTCTCGATCGTCGACGGCTCCAATCCGTTCGGCACCGACCTGTCCGGCCTCTCCTACGAGGCCGGCGCGACCCCGATGACGAGCACGCTGTGGGCGGTGCGCAACAAGGCGGGGACGCTCTTCAAGCTGCGCCGCCAAGGGGGCTCGTGGGCGTTGGACAGCGGCGCGGGATGGTCGGCGGGGCGGTCGCTCGGGTACCCCGGCGCCAGTGGCGGCTACGCGGACACCGAAGGCATCGCCCTGACGGACGCCAGCGCCGCCGGCGGCATCTACGCCGCCTCCGAGCGCAGCAACCAGAGCAAGGACGTCAGCCGTCCCTCGGTGCTCCGCTACGACGTGTCGGGCGCCGGTGCCTCGCTGCATGCCACGCATGAGTGGAACCTGCGCGGCGATCTGCCGGCCGTCGATTCCAACAGCGGGCTGGAGTCGATCGCGTGGGTGCCCGACGCCGACCTGACCGCGGCGGGGTTCTTCGACGAGCGGACGGGCAGGCCGTACGCGCCCGGCGACTATCCGAACCACGGCGCAGGGCTGTTCTTCGTCGGCCTGGAGGCGACCGGGACGATCTACGCGTACGCGTTGAACCACAGCAGCGGCGGCGGGTTCGATCGTGTCGCGGCGATCCCGATCTCGGCAGACGCCCGCGCGCGCGGGTTCGCGACGCTGATGGACCTGCAGTGGGACGCCGACAACAAGCGGCTGTGGGCGATCTGCGACGACCACTGCGGGTCGCGCGCCGCGACGTACGAGATCGCGGCGACCGGCCCGACCGCTGGCCGCTTCGCGATCACCCACGTCTACGACCGGCCGACCGGTCTGCCCAACGGCAACACCGAGGGCTTCGCGTTCGCGCCGGAATCGGCGTGCGTCAACGGATACAAGCCGGTGTGGTGGGGCGACGACGGGGCCACCGCCGGCCACGCGCTGCGCGAGGGGACGCTCGCCTGCGCGGCTCCCGCGGCTGAGCCGGAGCCCGATCCGATGCCCGAGCCCGAGCCTGGGAGCGGGTCCGATCCGACGCCTGAACCCGATCCCGGGCCTGAAGCCGAACCGACGCCCGAGCCTGAGCCAGCACCCCACCCCGAGCCCATGCCCCCGCCCGTCCAGGGCATCCCGACACCGCCGATCCTCCTCCCGACGCCGATGCCGATACCGCCGGCCGCGGCGGCCGGCATGCGTCCCGGTGCGAACCGCTCGCCGACGCCGGCCGGGCGGTCGTTGACAGTCCGTTGGTCGGTGTCGGCCGAGGCGATCCCCGGGCGCCGGCTGCAGCTGCGGATCGCGGCGAAGGGCGTGTCGCGGCCGAAGCTGAACCAGGCGCTGACGGTGCGCGTCACGGGGGTGCCGCTCGCGTTCTCGGTGCGGCTGAAGCAGGGTCGCGCCACGGTGCCGCTGGCGGACTGGAACGTGCGGGCTGGCCGCGTCGTGTCGGTCACCGTCTCGCTCCCCGCCTTCACCGTGACCTCGGGGACCACGACCTTCCGGGCGGCGAAGGCGACGAAGACGGTCCGCGTAAAGCTCCGCCGCTGAGCGGCGGGCGCGCGTCATGACCCTGGAGGTACGCGTGCGCGTTCCCTGAGACGCCGCGCCGGAGAGGATCCCTGGGGCCGACGTGCCCCGGCGAAAGCGGCCGGCCCCCGCCGTTTCTGGGGAGCGATCTCGATCTTCCATGAACTGAGGAATTCCTGCTCAGCGGCGCGAAATCGAGCCTACGTCGAATCCGTCTGACTAACTCGACCAACTTGGTGTAGTTTTAACCGCGGTCGGAGGTCGCATCGGGGTCTACGGAGGAACGAAGGCATCATGAACGTGAACGGGTCAGGACTGGCGACGCTCGCCGCAGTGGCGGTGAGTTGGGTCGCCATCTGGTACCTGCGCAAGCGTCGCCTCAACTTCAGCGTCGTGGCGCTGTTCGCTCTTGTCGTGGGGGTCCCGATCGGTTTGGTCGCGAAGGCGAACGTCGACACGATCGCCCCGATCGGCGAGATCTACCTCAACATCCTGCTTGCGACCGTCGCTCCTCTGATCCTCGTGGCGATCATCTCGTCGATCACCTCGCTCGGCAGCCTGGCGAAGCTGCGCAGCATCGGTCTGCGCTCAATTTTCTGGCTGCTGCTGAGCAACGCCCTCGCCGTCGTGCTCGCAATGGGCCTCGCGCTCGCGTTCCAGCCGGGCAAGGGGATTCATCACCAGCTCGGCGGGCTCTCGACCGACACCGTCCAGGGTCAGGTGCAGAACTTCAGCCAGGTGGTCGTGGGCTTCTTCCCGACCAACGTAATTCAGAACTTCAGTGCGAATGACATCATCCCGATCATCCTGATCGCAGTCGTGCTCTCGGTGGCCTACCTGGCGATCGCCGAGAAGGAGCCCGCGCAGGTTCGGTCGTTCCGCGACGGTGCCGAAGCGCTCAAGCTCGTGATCTTCAAGGTCGTCGGTTACGTGATCCGCGTCACGCCGTACGCGGTCGTCGGGCTCACCGCGCACATGGTCGGCACCAGCACCAACCTCGGGGACGACTTCCAGTCGCTCGTCGGGCTGCTGGCACTCGTCTGGGGCGCGTGCTTCCTGCACACGTATCTCGTCAACGGCGCGATTCTGATGGCGTTCGCGAACGTCCCGGTGATCGCGTTCTTCCGCAAGATCTTCCCGGCGCAGTTGACCGCGTTCAGCACGCAGAGCAGCATCGGCTCGCTGCCGGTGACGACGGCGCGGCTCACCCGCAAGGTCGGCGTCCATTCGGAGATCGCGCACTTCACGGCGCCGCTCGGCGCGACGATCGGGATGCCCGGGTGCGCGGGGATCTGGCCGATCATGATCGCGGTCTGGGGCATCAACGCGTACGGCATCCAGTACTCGGTGAGCGACTACGTCGTCCTCGCGATCCTCGGCATCATCGTCTCGATCGGGACGGCCGGCGTGCCCGGCGCGGCCACGGTGGCGGCCGCCACGGTCCTGTCCGCCGCCAGACTGCCGCTCGAGTTCGTCGCGGCGACGATCCCGATCAGCATCATCGCGGACATGGCCCGCACGACGACCAACGTCACCGCGGCGGCCGTGAGCGCGACCGTGGTCGCGCGGCAGACGGGGCTGCTCAACGACGAGATCTTCGCCGGCCGGGTCCAGTTCTACGACGACGACGAGCTCGCGGAGTCGGAGGTCGTCGGGAACGCGGCGGCGTACGTGCCCGGCGGTTCGTACTACCGCCCGGGGCTTCCGGCCCCGGCGCCTCCCCAGCCGGTCGGCTCGTATCAGGGCGTCCCCGAGGCGACGTGGCCCCAACAGCCCGTCGGCTCGTATCAGGGCGTCCCCGACGCGACGTGGCCCCAACAGCCCGTCGGCCCGTATCAGGGCGTCCCCGACGCGACGTGGCCGCAACAGCCGGCCGGTCCGTATCAGGGCGTTCCTGACGCGACCTGGCCGCAGCCCGTCGGTCCGTACCACCAGGGCGTGCCCGACGCGACATGGCCGCAGCCGGCGAGTCCCGGACCGTACCCGCGCGTCTACTGGGGAGCGAACCAGCTCGCCGTCACCAATGGAAGCGCCGCCGGCACGGCGCCGTCCGGTGCGGAGCCAGCGCCAGACGACGACGCCGCGCCGCTGCCGCCGGCCCCGGTGGGCACGACGACCTCGTAGCGCGTCGTCTGACCGAGTGCCCGCGCCCATTGCAGATCGCATGGGCGCGGTCGGCTGTACCCCGATCGATGAGCAGCGCGGCATGCGCAGCCCCCCTAAACGAGACAACCAGGAGAGAAGACAGTGAAGTCCTTGAACCGTTGGACGCGAGCGGCGAACGCCATCCCCGTTGGCGGTGTCGTGTTGGGCGTGGCCCTGTTCGGGGTGGCTCCCGCTGCGCAGGCCATCACGAACCCGGCCCAGAACCCGGCTCCGATCACCATCACGATCGACGGCCAGACGTACCACGACGGCGAGGACACGCTGCCCGGGTTCGACGACGAGGCCTGCACGGCGATCCCCAACGTGCAGTACGACTTCAGCTCGAACGAGATCCAGTACTACGACAACGACGGCGGGCTGGTCGACACCGCGTCATGGACCGAGTGGTCGCGGATCAGCTCGTACAGAACCTGGCTCGATCAGCAGAACGGCAGCAGAACCCCCACCACGACCACGCCGAGAACGGATACGCCGAGCACCGGCTCGACGACCACGAGCCCGGCTCCGTCGAGCCCCGCCCCGTCGAGCCCGGCTCCGTCCAGCCCCGCCCCGTCGAGCCCGGCTCCGTCAAGTCCCGCCGCCACGAGCAGCCCGGGGACGACCACGAGCTCCGGCTCCAAGAGCAGCGGCTCCGGTTCGAAGAGCAGCGGCTCCGGCTCCAAGAGCAGTGGCTCCGGTTCCAAGCGCAGCGGCTCTGGCTCGAAGACCACGAGCTCCGGCTCCAAGAGCAACAGCTCCGGCACGAAGACGACGAACTCCACGAAGTCCACCTCCACGAACTCGGCCAGCACGAACTCCAGCGCCGGGAACTCCTCCTCCGCACCGTCCACGACGTCGGGCACGACGACGAAGTCCGCCTCGTCGAGTGCCAGCAAGGGCGGCACGTCGACGGCCTCGTCGGGAAAGCACAACGGCGCGACGAATCCCGCCGCCGCGGGGGCGTCGACGGGCGGGGGCGCGTCGGAGGGTGACGCGGGCACGGACGGCTCCGGTGCGGCGGGCGGGGCCTCCGGCGGCGGCGACACGCCGTCGTCCGGTTCTGCCGCCTCCGCGTCGGGCGCGAACACGGAGACCGCGGCGGACTACAAGCTCGCCAGCTCGCCGACGGGCACCGACACCCAGCTCGCCGGTGAGCTGATCCTCGCGGCGCTCGCCGGCCTCGGCGGTCTCGCCTTCCTGTTCGGCTCCGCCAAGCGCTCGTTGGGTCGGCGTGGCGGCGGAGGGACGCCCACGTGACCACCACCTGATCTCACCACCTGCGCAGTCCCCGGCGTCCCCACCGTCCACCACACCAGAGATACGAAAGAGGAAGACCGTGAAGGTCCTCACCCGCTGGAAGCGATCGGCTGCCGTGCTGGCAGCGATCGCTCCGCTTGCCATCGCCGCAACGAACGCCAGCGCGGCGCCGTTGCGCACCGCCGACACCACCGACTACACGACGGCGAGATTCCTGCAGGCCACGCTCGGCCTGCCGGCGAACGACACCGACCCGGCGATCGAGCCGGTCACGTACGACCACTTCCAGTGGCTGCTCGAGCAGCCGGGCAACTTCGCCTTCCTGATCGGCGACCCGGCCGAGGACGCGAGCTTCAAGGACCGCGCCCAGGACGTCGAGGCCGCCGCCAAGGCTGCCGGGGTCGAGGAGGTCTACTGGTTCGATCCGAACCTCTCGGGTAACGCGAGAGTGGGCGACATCACGCAGCCCAACCTCGACATCCGCGACCCCGCGGGCATAACCTCGCTGCCAGAGATCTCCCAGAGAATCTATGGCAACGCGTGGCTGAACTTCGTCGGTCGCTTCCTCGGCAACGGCGTGACGGCGACCGTCCACGACGCCGGTGAAGAGAGCTCGACCGTCACCGCCGTGTTCGACTCGACCACGATCAACGACGCCGGCGCCACCGCCGGCCAGAGCACGGAGGTCGGTGACACCTCCGGCGGCGCGCTCTACGACTACACGAGCGGATCGGCGCCCGCGGACGTCGAGGACAGCTTCTTCTTCATCTACAACAAGGACAACAGAACCGGCGGCGGCCAGCCGTTGAAGATCCGCTCCTGGGTCAACCTGACCGACAAGGCCGACTCGGCCGCGGCGAGAGCGGACGTGACGACGGCGATCGGCAGAGCGGGCGCCGCAAACATTGCGGAGCGCGACCAGTTCGCATGGTGGAAGTCGGAGGTCAACGAGCGGCAGGCCATCCAGGCGCCGAGCGCCGCCCAGGGCGTGAACGTCGCCCCCATCACCGACGCCGCCGACGACGACGGCTGGCGGGTCGAGCAGATCACCTACCCCGAGCTGGTCCATCTGCTGAAGAGCGACGCGAGCAGAGACGCGGTCATCCTCTTCGGCGGCACGTGGTGCCCGAACACGCGGCCAGTGCTCCCCGCGATCAACAGATACGCGCAGCAGAACAACGTCCACGTCTTCAACTTCGACACCGTCCTCGACGGTGGGAACGTCGGCGGCTCCACGACGAGCTCGGTCAACCCGTTCCAGGTGCGCAACACCGCTGCGTACGCACCGAGAGGCGGCACGGCGACGCCGAACGCCAACCCGACCTTCCTGTACGGCGAGCTCTTCGACCGGTACCTCAAAAACGCCGTCACGGAGTACGACGCCTCGAGAGGCGGCTCGCAAGCGGTGACGTACTTCCCGGGCGCCGATCCGGATCCCAGCAGATTGACGTCGACCAGCAAGCTCCAGGTACCGTTCGTGATCGGCTACCGCGCCAGCGCAGGCGACGCTCCCAACGACGGCGTCGTCCGTCAGTGGATCCAGAACAACGGCAACGGCAGATACACCGAGTACATGTCGCAGTGGTGGTTCACCAACCCCCAGCCCAACCAGCTCGGCATCACGCAGATCCCGCTCGGCGCTCCGATCTGGTCCACGATCAACTCCCAGCTGGCGTCGTTCACGTGGCAGACGGATCCGGCGACGGTGTACCCGAACACGGGCACCGACGCCGACGCTGCGCAGTATCTCGTCGACACCGACACGGCGACCGTGACGTACGTCGCCCCCAGCGGGAGCAGACCTGCCTCGGTGAGCGTCACCAGAAGCGGCCCGACCAGCATCAGCCCGGCAGCTCTGTCGGGAGCGCTGGCGGCTCTGGGCGGGTCGGCTCCGGCGAACTACGCCGCAGCGCGGACCGCCTTCATCGCCGCGTCGACGGCTGACCCGCAGGACGCGGCGCTGCTCGCGAACCTGCGTACGGTCGTCGGCGCCTGGGGCAATTCTCAGACGCGCAAGACCAGCCTCACCAACGCCTGGGGCGCCGTCGACGGTGTCTCCGGCGTCGCCGGAGGCCAGGCCGCCGTCCGCGAGCTGGATATCTTCTTCGGTGGTCTGCCGGGCGCCGTTGTCTCAACGCAGACCGTCACCGCCAACTCGGTGACCGTCGGCACCGCGCCGCGGATCGACGTCGCGATCTCGAACCCGTACGGGCGCGTCCCGACCGGCAACGTCTCGCTCGTCGTAAAGCAGGGCGGCGCGACGGTCGCGTCGGCGTCGACCGCGATCGCCAACGGCGCGGTCTCCTACACGCTCCCGGTCCTGGGCGCGGGAACGTACGACTACACGCTCTCGTACGCGGGTGACGATCAGATCATCGCGTTCACCAAGACCGGCTTGCTCACGGTCTCGCCGGCCGCGGACGTCCCGGTTGGTCCCGGCCCGACCCCGCCCGGCCCGACCCCGCCCGGCCCGACCCCGCCCGCCCCGCAGCCGCCGGTCACCAAGCCGCCGGTGAAGGCCGTCAAGAGAGTCAAGGCGAGAAAGCTCGCGGGCGCCGTCGCGAAGGCCCCGACGCGCAAGAAGGCCGGCACCTACAAGGTGACGATCACCGCGCCGAGGGGCGGGGCGAAGGCCACCGGCAAGGTGACGATCAAGCTCAAGAAGGGCAAGGCGACCAAGACGATCAGAGCCACGCTCAAGAAGGGCGCGGTGACCGTCAAGCTGCCGAAGCTCGCCAGAGGCACCTGGAAGGTCACGATCTCGTGGGCGGGTGACGCTCGCTACCTGGCCGCCTCGGCGACCGGGCCGTCGATCAAGGTCAAGTAGTCGCCGAACAGGCAAGGAAGGCGCATCATGTCTGCAACGCAGACGCATGCCCACGCCGACGAGCTCGAGCGGCTGCTCGAGCTCGTCGGCGGGGACCTCGAAGTGCCGCTCGTCGGTGGCGAGTGGGTCCGCTACGCGAACCTCGACATGGCGGCGAGCGCTCCGGCGCTGAGGCAGGTCGCCGACATCGTCGCGGAACTGCTGCCGTACTACGGCAGCGTGCACCGCGGCGCGGGGTTCGCGTCCGTCGTGAGCACAGAGGCGTACATCCGCGCGCGTGAGATCGCGCGCGGGTTCGTCGGAGCGCGCGAGGACGACCTCGTGCTCTTCACCCGCAACACGACCGACGCGTTCAACCTGCTGGCGAGCGCGCTGCCGCCCGGCACGACGGTGCTGACGTTCGCGGGCGAGCACCACGCGAACCTGCTGCCGTGGCGGCGCGGCGACGTGCGCCACCTGCCGATCCCCGCAAGCCCCGCGGACGCGCTCGACGCGCTCGACGCGGCGCTGCGCGGGCTCGGCGCCGGTGACGCGCTCGTCGCGGTGACCGGCGCCTCGAACGTGACGGGCGAGCTGTGGCCGATCCAGGAGATCGCCCAGGTCGCGCATCGTCACGGCGCGCGGGTCGCGCTCGACGCCGCGCAGCTGGCGGCGCACCGTCCGATCGACATCGCCGCCTGGGACGTCGACTACGTCGCCTTCTCCGGCCACAAGGTCTACGCCCCGTACGGCGCCGGCGTCCTCGCCGGGCCGGCGGACTGGCTCGACGCCGCGCCCCCGTACCTCGCGGGCGGCGGCGCCGTGCGCAACGTCACCGTCGACGACGTCGAGTGGACCACCGGCGCGGCGCGCCACGAGGCGGGCACCCCGGCAGCGCTCGGCGCGGTCGCGATCGCGGCCGCCGTCAGCGCCCTGAGCGCGACGGGCTGGGAGCGCATCCAGGCCCACGAGCAGGAGCTGCTCGAACGTCTGCTCACGGGCCTCGACGCGATCGGCGGCGTGCGCACCTACGAGCTGTGGGAGCGCGGTCACGACCGTGTCGGCGTGGTGAGCTTCAACGTCGCCGACGTCGATCCCGCGCTGCTGGCGGCGGCGCTGTCGGCCGAGCACGGCATCGGCGTGCGCGACGGATCCTTCTGCGCGCACCCGCTGATGGAGCACTTCGCCGCACGCGACGGCAGACCCCGGCAGGCCGTCCGCGCGAGCATCGGCGTCGGCACCAGCGCGAGCGACATCGACCGTCTGCTGCGCGCCGTCGAGCGGATCGCACGCGACGGCGCGAGCTGGAGCTACGTCGAGCACAACGGCTACGTCTGCCCCGACCCCGACCCGCGCCCCCGTCCCGCGCTGGGCGGCTTGCTCAGCGGGCCGGTCGCGGGTGGGGGGTCGGCGTGTCGCGGGTAGGTTCGGTGCCGTTCGCGGGCGCAGGCGTGCAGCCCGCGCCGGACGACCACAACGGCGCCACGTTCGGCGAACTTGTTCGTCTGACAACCGCGGCGAGGTAGAACAGCGGGGTGACGACCTCCCCGCAGCAGCTGACGAAGAAGCAGTACGAGAAGGAGCTGGAGCGCCTGCAGACCGAGCTGGTCGGGCTGCAGGACTGGATCGTCGCGGCCGGGTTGAGAGTGGTCGTCCTGTTCGAGGGTCGTGACACCGCGGGCAAGGGCGGCACGATCAAGCGGATCGCGGAGAAGACCAACCCGCGCGTCGTGCGCACGGTCGCGCTCGGCACGCCGACCGAGCGCGAGCGGACGCAGTGGTACTTCCAACGCTACGTCGCGCACCTGCCGGCGGCCGGCGAGATGGTCCTGTTCGACCGCAGCTGGTACAACCGCGCCGGCGTCGAGCGCGTGATGGGCTTCTGCACCGACGACGAGTACACCGACTTCATGCGCGCGGCGCCGCGCTTCGAGCGGCTGCTGATGCGCTCCGGCATCGTGCTGATCAAGTACTGGCTGTCGGTCAGCGACGAGGAGCAGGAGCGCCGCTTCAACGCCCGCATCGGCGATCCGACCAAGCAGTGGAAGCTGAGTCCGATGGACCTCGAGGCGCGGGCGCGCTGGGTCGACTACGCGGAGGCGAAGGACGAGATGTTCGCCTACACCGACACGAAGGAGTCGCCGTGGTTCGTCGTCGAGGCCGACGACAAGCGCACGGCGCGGCTGAACCTGATCAGCCACCTGCTGGAGCAGGTCCCGTACGAGCCCGTCAGACGCGAGGCGATCACATTGCCGCCGCGCCAGCAGCGCGCCTACGTGCGCCCGCCGGCCGACACGCAGACGTTCGTCCCGACCCGCTACGTGGTCAGCTGAACCGACCGGGCCGGCCATTGCGCGTGACCACCACGCGCTCGTGCTGACCTTCGACGCAGTCATCGTTGCGCGCGCGAAACCGTCGTGAGGGGGCGGTGAAACCGGGGGTCCTTAGCTTCTTCTCGGCAGGCTGGATCACCGACCCGGCCGTGAAAGGAGCACACGATGACCTCCGCAGTCCATGCAACCGGCCTGGTCAAGGCCTTCGGCGACCTGCGTGCCGTCGACGAGATCGACCTCGACGTCCGCCAGGGCGAGATCTTCGGCGTCCTCGGGCCCAACGGGGCCGGCAAGACGACGATGCTGAAGATGCTCGCGACGCTGCTCACGATCGACGCGGGCAGAGCCGAGATCTTCGGCGTCGACGTCGCCCGCGAGCCGCACCGCGTGCGGCAGCTGATCGGCGTCACGGGGCAGTACGCCTCGGTCGACGAGAACCTCACCGGGATCGAGAACCTGCGGCTGTTCGGCCGTCTGCAGGGGCTCTCGAAGGGCGCCTCGCGTGAGACCGCCGCCACGCTGCTGAGCCAGTTCGGCCTGCAGGAGGCCGCCGACAAGCCGATCTCGCAGTTCTCCGGCGGCATGCGCCGCCGGCTCGACCTCGCGGCCAGCCTGATCACCCGTCCGCCGCTGATCTTCCTCGACGAGCCGACGACCGGCCTGGACCCGCGCACGCGCGGGCAGATGTGGGACACGATCCGCGGCCTCGTCGCAGACGGCTGCACGGTCCTGCTGACGACGCAGTACCTCGACGAGGCCGACCAGCTGGCCGACCGCATCGCCGTGATCGACCGCGGCCGCAAGGTCGCGCTCGGCACGCCCGACGAGCTGAAGACCTCCGTCGGCGACTCCACCCTGCAGCTGAGACTGGCGGCCGACGCCGATCAGACGCTCGCGATCGAGGTCGTGCGGCGGGTGCTCGGCGAGGAGCCGGCGCTGACGCCGGAGTCGGGCCGCATGAACGTCGCGCTCGACGTCGCCGACCGCGCCGCCGACGTGCTGATCGGCCTGCGCCAGGCCGGCGTCGGGATCGACTCCGTCAGCGTCGCGAAGCCGACGCTCGACGAGGTCTTCCTCGCGCTGACCGGCCACGACACCGGCGAGCACGACGGCGACGACCGCCAGACCAGCTCCGCAGATTCCGACGACTACGCCCTCGAGGTGACCCGATGAGCACGTTCACGCTCGAACCCGACACGCCGGTCGCGCCCGCGGGCGCCGCCGTCGACCCCGCGACCGCGGTCGCCCACGCGCGCCCTCGCAACACGCTGCGCGAGACCGTCCACCAGACGCTCTCGATGGCGGGTCGCGCGCTGAAGAAGATGCGCCGCAACCCGGAGCAGTTCTTCGACGTGACGTTCCAGCCGCTGCTGTTCACGGTCATGTTCGCCTACATCTTCGGCGGCGCGATCTCCGGCGACGTCAAGAGCTACCTGCCGCTGATGATCCCCGGCATCCTCGCCCAGACCGTGCTGACGACCTGCATGGCGACCGGCGTGCAGCTGCGCGAGGACATGGACAAGGGCGTCTTCGACCGCTTCAAGGCGCTCCCGATCGCGCGCATCGCACCGCTCGCCGGTCCGATGGTCGCCGATCTGCTGCGCTACACGATCGCGGCGACGCTCACGTTCGCGACCGGGATGGTGATCGGCTACCGCCCCGACGGCGGCGTGCTCGGCGTGCTCGGCGCGATCGCGCTGGCGATCTTCACCGGCTGGTCGCTGGCGTGGGTCTTCACCTTCATCGGCACGATCGCCCGCAGCGCCCAGAGCGTGCAGGGGATCTCGATGATGATCCTGTTCCCGCTGACGTTCCTCTCCAACGCGTTCGTCCCCGTCGACACGCTGCCGGGCTGGCTGCAGTCGTTCGTCAACGTCAACCCGGTCTCGCACCTCGTCTCGGCGGCGCGCGATCTCGCCAACAACGGCGCCGTCACCGCCGAGGTCGGCTGGACGGTGCTCGCGAGCGTGGTCGTGATCGCGGTCTTCGCGCCGCTGTCGGTGCGCAGCTACAAGCGGCACCTGTAGGGCGCGCGCCCGCCGGCAGGCCGCACGCTCCCGCGGCGGGCGGGGGCTGGATCAGCCTGACAGCCGGTCGAGCAGCGCGCTCGCGTGCTCGACCAGCTGCGGCTGCGTCCAGCCGTCCAGCTCGGCCCGCACCGCCGCGACGGCGCCCGGCGCGCGCGCCTCGGCGTGCGGCTCGATCCGCTCCCACGCCATCGTCGGGACCGTGCGGTTGTAGGCGAACCGCTCCGACAGCACGAGCAGCCGCACGGCGTCGCCGGCCGGCGGTCCCTCGCGCAGCACGCCCCAGGCGCCGAGCGCGAACAGGATCGTCCCGGTCACGGGGTAGTCGAACTCGAGCGGCTCGGCCCGCAGCGCGGCGGCGCCGTGTCTGCGACAGGCCAGCAGCAGCCCGCGCGCGTCGTCCTCGTCGTCCGGCCCGCCGTGGTAGGCGAACGCCGCGAGCGCCGCCGCCTCGCCGAACAGGACCCACGGCTCCAGCCCGTTCAGCGACACGCCGGGGAAGGCGAGCGCGCGCAGCTTCGCGACCGCGGCGAGGTAGCGGGCCAGGCCACGCGCCACTTCGCCGCGCGCGAGCGTCAGCTCGGCGCGGCTGACCTGGACGGTGACCATGCCGCCGAACAGCGTGTCGGCCTCGTCGATCTGCTCGATCAGGTCGATCTCGGCGGCGGCCTCGTCGAGCCGGCCGTCCGCGATCGCGCACAACGCCAGCAGCGCGCGCAGCTGCACGAGGTCGTCCTTGGCGCTGAGCCGCTCCAGCACCGGCAGCGCCGCGCGCGCGTATCCGGCGACCGCGTCGCGGCGGCCCAGCTGCGCGGTCAGCTGCGCCAGCTGGGTGCGCAGGATCGCCGGCAACCATGGACCGTCCTGCGGCCGCGCGAGCGCGAGCGCCTGCTCGGCGGCCGCGGCGGCGCCGTCCTGGTCGCCGAAGTTCTCGCGCACGACGCTGAGCCAGTGGCACGCCATCTGCGCCGTGTGGCGCTCGGGCGAGGCGGCGAGCGCCTCCAGCCGCGGCATCAGCGTCGCCGTCTCGCGCGGGTCGTAGGCGAGCGTCACGCGCACCATCGCGGCGAGCTGCGGATCGTCGGACCCGTCCGCGCCGAGCCGCTCCAGCAGATCCCGCACGGGCGTGGCGTTGTCGTCGAGCGCGATCATCGCGTTGCGCAGCGTCATGCCCA
This sequence comes from Conexibacter sp. CPCC 206217, assembly GCF_030646165.1. Lineage (GTDB taxonomy): Bacteria > Actinomycetota > Thermoleophilia > Solirubrobacterales > Solirubrobacteraceae > Conexibacter. The sequence continues at coordinate 84,394 of NZ_JAUTDO010000005.1, forward strand.
TCGCGGCGCGGGCGCAGTCGGCGAGCTCCGCGGGCGGCGTCCAGCCGTCGACCGCCCCGGAGATCGCCTCCGTCAGCACGAGCATGCGAACGTGGTCGCCGCGGATGGACCAGAGCGAGCCGAGCCCGGCGATCAGCTGCACGGCCGCCGCGGGGTCCGGCTCCGCGAGCGCCTCGCGCAGCTCGTCGGCGAGGTTGCCCTCCTCGGCGCCGAGCGTGTCGATCGCGTCGAACTGCTCGGCGCTGAAGACGCGCTCGCCGTGGCGGCGCGCGTAGGCGGCGGCCCATGCGCGCAGCGCCGCGTGCGCCTCGGCGTCCTCGCCCGCGTGCTTCAGCTGCAGGCGCCCGAACTCGCGCACGGTCTCCAGCATCCGGTAGCGCACGCCGCCGGCCGTCTCGCGCACGCTCAGCAGCGACTGGTCGGTGAGGCTCTGGAGCGCGTCGAGCGCGTCGCCGCCGAGCACGTCCGCGGCGGTGTCGAGCGTGAAGCCGTCGTGGAACAGCGCCAGGCGCCGCAGCGCGCGCCGATCGCCGTCGCCGAGCAGGTTCCACGACCAGTCGATCACGGCCAGCAGCGTCTGGTGGCGGTCCGGCGCGCTGCGATCGCCGCCGCGCAGCAGCGCGAAGCGGTCCTCCAGGCGCCGGTCGATCTCCTCGACCGACATCGCACGCACCTTCGCGGCCGCCAGCTCGATCGCGAGCGGGAGCCGGTCGAGGCGCTCGACGATGTTACTCACGAGCGGGTCGTCGAGCTGGACGCCGGGCCGCGCGGCGACGGCGCGGCGGCGGAACAGCTCGACCGCGTCGGCGGGCAGCAGCGCGTCGAGCAGGTAGACGTGCTCGGCGCCGATCGCCAGCGGTGCGCGCGTCGTCGTCAGCACGCGCAGGTCCGGCGTCGTCGCGACGAGGAACGCGACCAGCTCGGCGACCGCCTCGACGATGTGCTCGCAGTTGTCGAGGATCAGCAGGCTCGGGGCGGCGGCGAGGTGCTGCGCGATGCGCGAGCGCACGTCGGCGCGCTGCTGCTGCGTCAGCGCGCGGCGGCCCGTGACGGAGTCGCGCACGCCGAGCGCGGAGCCGACCTCGCCGACGAGGTCCTCCGGCGCCGTCACGCCGACCAGTTCGACGACGTGCACGACCGGCTGCGCGGCGACGCGCGCGAGCACGTGCGCCAGCCGCGTCTTGCCGAGCCCGCCGGGGCCGACGATCGAGACGACGCGCTCGCTGGCCAGCAGCGCGCGCAGCCGCTGCACGTCGTCGTCGCGGCCGAGCAGCGCGGTGGCGTCGAAGCGCACGCCGCTGCGGACCGGGTTGTCGAGCGCGAGCAGGTCGCGCTGGACCTGCTGCAGCTCGTCGCCGGGGTTGGTGCCGAGCTGGTCGCGCAGCGCGCGGCGATGGCGCTCGAACCGCTCCAGCGCGGCGCCCGGTCCGCGCACGGCCGCCTCGCTGCGCAGCAGGTCGGCGAGCAGCGACTCGTCGTCGGGCTGCGCGGCGTGCGCGGCCTCCAGCAGCGGCAGCGCTTCGGTGTGGGCGCCGCCGCGACCGGTGGCGCGCGCGAGCACGAGCCGCGCGGCGGCGACGTCGCGGGCGGCCGCGCGGCGGACGTCGGCGAGCGGGCCGTCCTCGTCGGCGCCGACGGGCGAGAGCGCCTCGCCGAGCGCGATGGCCGCGCGTGCCGACGCGGCCGCGTCGAGCGGGTCGGACGCGCGCGTCGGCGCACTGAGCCGACCGGGCGCGGCTGCCGTGAGCCGGTCGGCCGCGCGTGCCGACGCGTTCGCTCCCAGCGGATCGGACGCGAGCGCGCGCCGGGCATCGGCGACGAGCGCCGCCAGCCGGCCGCTGTCGACCTGCTCGGGCGCGACGCCGAGTCGATACCCCTCGCCGTCGCGCACGATCGCGTCGCCGCCGCACGCCGCGCGCGTGCGGGAGACGACGACCTGCAACGCCTTGGCCGCGTTCGCGGGCGCATCCTCGCCCCAGATCAGCTCGACGAGCCGCTCGTTGCGGATCGGGCGGCCACGCTGCGCGGCGAGCGCGGCGAGCAGCGCCTGGGAGCGATCGCCGACGACCGGCGCCCCCTGCCATCGCACGCCGTCCAGGAGAGTCAGGATGACGGGCACGCGGCCAGTCTAGTGCCGGCCGCGCCCGGGCCAGAGTTTCGCCCGCTTGCGGCCGACGTCTGTTCACCAGCTCGGGAGATGCGCCTCCGGGTAGCGGCTGCCGTAGGAGCCGTGGGGGAGGATCTCGTCGACGCGCTCGAGGTCCGCGCGCGTGAGCGTCACGTCGGCCGCGGCCGCGTTCTCCGCCAGGCGCGTCTCGCTGCGGGTGCCGGGGATCGGCACGACGTCGTCGCCCTGCGCGAGCAGCCAGGCGAGCGCGAGCTGGGTGACGCTGATCCCCTTCTCCTGCGCGAGCGCGCTCAACTGCTCGATCGCCGCGACGTTCTTCTCGTAGTTGCCCGGCTGCCAGCGCTCGTCCCAGCTGCGCATGTCGTCGGCGGGATACTCGCTCGCCGGCTTCACGGCAGAGGTGAGGAAGCCACGGCCGAGCGGCGAGTACGGCACGAAACCGATCCCCAGCTCGCGCACCGCCGGCAGCACCTCCGCCTCGACCGCGCGCTCGAAGATCGAGTACTCCGTCTGCAGCGCGCTGACCGGCTGCACGGCGTGGGCGCGGCGGATCGTCTCGGGGCCGGCCTCGCTGAGGCCGAAGTGGCGGACCTTGCCGGCCTCGATCAGCTCCTTGACGGCGCCGGCGACCTCCTCGATCGGCACGTCCGGGTCGACGCGATGCTGGTAGAGCAGGTCGATGTAGTCGGTGCCGAGGTGTCTGAGGCTGCTGTCTGTGACCTCGCGGATGTGCTCGGGGCGGCTGTCGAAGCTCTCGCCCAGCGGCGCGCCGCTGGTGAGGTCGAAGCCGAACTTCGTCGCGATCACGACCTCGTCGCGGAACTCCTTGACGGCGCGGCCGAGCAGCTGCTCGTTGGAGCCGGTGCCCATGCCGTACAGCTCCGCCGTGTCGAAGAACGTGATCCCGAGCTCGTGCGCGCGCCGAATCGTCGCGACGCTGCGCTCGTCGTCGTTGTCGCTGCCGTAGGCCATCGTCATGCCCATCGTGCCGAGGCCGAGGGCGGAGACCGTCAGGCCCTGCTGTCCAAGTCTGCGCTGCTGCATCGCGGTCGTGCTCCCAAGGAGTAAGTAACTAGATAGTTCGCATTCAAGCAGCCCTGCCGCCCGTATGCAACTAACTGGTTACTTCCCTGGTACGCTGCCGCGATGGCACGCGACTCCGCCGCCACCCGCGCACGCATCCTCGACGCCGCGATCGACGAGTTCTCCGAGCACGGCCTCGCGGGTGCCCGGATCGACCGGATCGCCGCCGCGTCGGGTGCCAACAAGCGCTCGATCTACGTCTACTACGAGAGCAAGGAGCTGCTCTTCCGGGCGGTGATGCAGCGAGCGATCGCCGAGACGGTGGAGGCGGTCCCGCTGACGGTCGACGACCTGCCCGGCTACGCCGGCCGCCTCTTCGACCACATCCTCGCGCACCCGAAGGCGTTCCGGCTGGAGTTGTGGCTGAAGCTCGAGCGCCCCGCGGTCGGCGCCGACGAGGCCGCCGCAGCCTACGCCGAGAAGCTCGCGACGATGACGGACGCCGGCGGCACCGCCGCGAACGGGATCGCCGCGGCCGACCTGCTGATGCTCGTGATCGGTCTCACGCGCGGCTGGTTCCTCGCCTCCGACGCGCTGCTCGCGGCGGCCGGCGACGACGACGGCGAGGCGTCACCGGAGCGCGTCGCGGCTCATCGCGCCGCGCTGGTCGAAGCGGCGCGCCGGATCAGCGCGCCGCTCGTGTGACGCCGGCACGCACATGGAGGCGTGCCGCCATGTCACGTTCGCTCGCCGCGCTCTGCGGCCCGCGCGCTGCCCTTGACCTGCTTCGTCGCGCCCACGCCGATCGCGATCAGGCCGGCGCCGAGCCACCACGGCCCTGCGTCCATCGACAGCGCGATCACGCCGACGATCGAGATCCAGGGCGTGACCATCGCGACGAAGTCGCCGATCGGCGGGACGCGCGCCTCGCCGCCCTGCGCGACGATGCCGAGCGCGCGGACGCGCTGCGGGTACCAGAGCGTGAACTGCGCGGCGACGATCATCGGGAACGTCTGGATGATCCAGCCGGTCCAGATGTTGTTGGAGTCGTCCAGCACGAGGTCGCCGTAGAAGCCCGACGCCGCCTCGATCAGGAACGCGATCGCCCACGCCCACGTGATCAGGTAGTTGGTGCGCAGGAAGACGGGGTTCTTCCACAGCTCTCTCGGCGCCGACTCCTTCGCGTACGCGAGCGTGAACGGCTGGCGCACGAGGATCGAGCCGACCGCGATCACGACGAGCGCGATGTTGGCGACCTCGCCCGACCAGCGCTCCAGCCACGCGTGCGTGTCGTCGGAGGCGACCGCGACGAAGATCGCCAGCCCGCCGAAGAAGATCACGTCGGAGTACTCGAGCAGCTTCGGTCTGCTGCCGCGCAGCACGCCGAGCATCAGGAACACGAGCGCGATCCCGAGCGCGACCGCGGCCGACTCCTCCAGCCGCCCCTCGCCCTCGACCAAGCTGTACACGATCCACGGCGCGAGGCCGATCAGCGGGTTCGCGAGCACGACGTCGAGCATTCTCGTCAGCGCGTTCTCGCCGCCGCGATGGGCGTGCCAGCCCCCGCTCGTCGGCGCGACTTCGGGTTGGTCTCTCGTGACTGTGCTCATGGCTCCTGGGGTGGTCGCGCCGCGGTGCGGTGTTTCGGCTCGGCGCTTCCTTCATCGGCAGCGGCCGCCGGGCGCTTGAGCCGCGGGTCCGATCGTGTGACGGCGCGACGCTAGTCTGGTCGGCGTGGGTCGCGGCACGGTACGGATCGAGTTCGTCAAGGGTGAGACGCGGCGCTATCGGTCGCTGCTGCACCGTCCCGACGGCGTCGACGTCGAGTTCGAGGGCGGTTCCTACAACAAGGTCGGCGGGCCGGCGGGGGAGCTGCCGCACGACCTCGCGCACCTGATCGTCGAGGACGAGCTGATGCTGTTGCACGGCGTCTGGGGCGTGCTGGTCGCGGGCGGGATGTTCAGACTCGCGACCGTCGTCGCCGGTCGCCGCGCGCCGCATGCGACCAGACGCGGCCGCGCGCTCGTCGCGGATGCGAGTGAGCGGGTGAGACAGGCTGAGGTGCTCGTGCGCGCGGTCTGCGGCGTCTGCGCCGGCGAGTATCCGGCCGACCCCGCGGCGCTGGAGCGCGGGATCGGGGCGCGCTGGTGGAGTGACACCGTCACCCGCGAGGCACTCGCGCGTGCGTGCGAGCGGCTGCGCGCGGCCGGCGAGCAGTGGGCTCGTCTGGCGCCGGGCGCGACGCTCGAGGGGACGTGGCCGCACGCGCCGGTGCGCGCGCGCTGAGCCGACGGGCAGCCGGGGCGGTTGCGCGCGCGTCTCTGGCAAGGGGGTCAATTGTGGGTACGGGCCGCCCGTGGCCGTTGGGATCGCGCGGTCGGCGTCGAATTCGCCCGCGATATTCCCGTGAACCGGTGTTAGACATTGGCCCGTGCGAAGAGCCCTCCTCACCACGTTCACGCTGCTGTGCCTCGTCTCCGCCGCCGCGCTGCTGCCCGCGGCCGCGGCCGCCGACGCGACGCCCGAGTACTTCAACCTGCCGGACGGCAACAACGCGGGCGGCGGGATCGCCGCCGCGCCGGACGGGACGATCTGGTTCGGCGCCGGCAGAACGTTCGGCGCGCCGACGATCGGGCGGCTGATCCCGTCGCAGGGCTCGCCCGGCACGACGAACGGCATGACGCTGTTCCCGACGCCGACGATCCCGGGCACGAGCTGCTGCGCGAACATAGTCCGCAGCGTTGCCTTCGACGGCGAGAGAAACCGCGTCTGGTTCACGCAGAGCGACGGGATCGTCGGCTGGGCCGACGCGGCGCTGGTGACGCCGGGCAGTGACGACGCGATACGAGCGACGCTCGTCAGAACCGCGATCAGAGGCGGCGGCGCCTTCACGCCGGACCTGTGGGACATCGCGATCGGGAGAGGCGGGCTCGCCTGGTTCACCGAGCGCAGCACCTACAACGTCGACCCGTACCCGGGCGCGCGGATCGCCTCGATCGACAAGGACCTGACGATCACGGAGCTGTCGAACATCGCGCTGCAGGACAACGCGAGATCGCTCGATTCGACCCGCTACGACGCGCAGCCGACGGGCATCACCGTCGACGCGGACGGCAGGCCGTGGTTCGCCGAGTCCAACCCGGGCTTCCCCGGCTGGCGGATCGCCACGCCCAGAGGCGGCGGTCCCGACTACGACGAGTACCTGATCACGCCGTGCGCGGGCTCGCCCTGCTCCGGCTCCAACACCGGCACCGGCGCGACCGACGTGGCGGTCGCGCAGGACGGCACGATCTGGTTCACCAACCAGCTCAGAAACGAGATCGGCCGGCTCGACGTGGCGGGCGGCACGTTCACGAACTACAGCCTGCCGGTGATCGACAGAGGCTTCGCCGGCGGCCGGCCGATGGCGATCACCACGGCGCCGGACGGCACGCTGTGGGTCGCCCAGTACGGCGGCATCACGCACCCGAGCGGCAACGCGATCGTGAAGATCGTCCCGGACCCGCTCGCGCCGACGACGACCGTCTGGCACGTCGGCGCCGGCAAGTACCCGCTGGCCGTGACCCCGGACGGCGCCGGCAACATCTGGTTCGCGCTCTCGACAGACACCGCGCCGGGCCTGGTCGGACGGCTCGCGGGCGTCGTTGCCGGCGGAGGCGGCGACGGACCGGACGGGCCGGCCGGACCCGGTGGCGACGGTACGCCCGGTGGCGGCGGTGCGCCCGGCGGAGGCAGCGCGCCGGGCGGCGGCAGCGGCCCCGCGGGCGGCGGTACGACGAGACCGCTCGTCCCCGTCAGCGTCGGCGCGGCACGGGCAGGCACGCCGTCGGTCAACGGCGACTCGGTGAGAATCGACCAGATCTGCGTCGGTCCGCCCGAGGCGCGCTGCTCGCTCGTCTACATCCTCTCGGCGGGCGAGTACGTGACCGGCTTCCCCGGCGCGAGATCCGACGACCGCGACAGAACCCGCGCGGTCACAGCCGTCGTCGCGTCAGCGTCAGCGAGCGCGAAGGCGAGACGCCGCGGCAGAGCCAGAAGAGCGAGACCGAAGCCGCTGATCCTCGGCCAGAAGACGGTCACCCTGCGCGGCGGCCAGAGAGCCGAGGTCAGACTGACGCTCAACGCCAGAGGCCGCAGACTGCTCAGAAGAGCCGGCAGGCTGAAGCTCTTCTTCACCGTCACCGAACGCACCGCCAGCGGCAGACCGAAGCGCGTCAAGGCGCTGAGAGTCACGCTCAGACAGCCCGTCAGAAGAGCGCGCAGACGCTGAGCTGAGCCGCGTCGGTGCGCGTCAGCCCCCGGCCCGATCAGGCGCTGACGCCGGATCAGGCGCCGCCACCGGCTCGCCCGGAACGCGGTAGAGCGGTCTCCACGGGGAGATCGTGCCGTTGGCGGCGGGCTCGCCGGGGACGTCGCCCTGGGTCCACCACTGCGCCTGATAGGGGAGGCCTCTGTAGAGCACCTTCGCGCCGGCTCTGAAGACGCCGGCCGGCGACCACGCCGGATAGGTGCCGGCGGGCAGCTTCGGGATCACGGGCGCTCTGTCGGTCCGCAGCACGGGGCCGACGAGGCGCCACGGCGACTCGCCCGCGGGGGTGTTCTCGGCGTCGGGCGTCTGCCCCTGGGAGAACCACTTCGCGACGTAGACGGCCTGGTGCCAGACGACCTTGTAGCCCTCGCGGTAGGCCTGGTCGGGCTGCCAGATCGGATACGGGCTTCTGGCCGGGTCGTCGGTCGTGGCGGTCGTCGTCTCGGGCGTCAGGTCGGAGGTCGTGACCGCCGCGGAGGTCGCGCGGACGCTCCCTCTCAACGCTCCGTTGAACAGTCTCGTGAACTGCAGCGGTCTCTGAACGACGCCGCTGCAGGTGTTGGAGAGCGTGCCGGTGACGGCGAAGGTGACGCCGCACTGCTGGTCGCGGTTGAGCGACCAGGTCGAGACGCGGCCGACGCCGTGCTCGAGCGCGTAGTCGGCGACCGCGCGCGCGTCGCTCACGGTGACGCGCTCGGCTCTGACGTCGTTCTGGCCGATCATCACCGTGACGCCCACCTTGCGCCAGAGGTGCTCTGAATTCAAGGCGGCCCCGGCGCGCGCGTAGACGACGGAGAGCTGCTTGCGCGTCGCATCGACCGAGGAGAGGATCGCCGCGCGCATGTCCTTCGCCGCGGACGGGACGCCGAAGTCCATCGCCATCACGTTGACGCCGGCGAGGTCGACTCTGGCGTCGAGCATCGCGTCGACGACCGCCAGCGCGTCGGGGTTGAGGCCGTCGGGCGTGACCGGCAGCGTCAGCCACACGGCGAGGCTGCGTCTGGCGGCGCGCGCGTCGTCCTGGATCGCCTTGACCGCCAGCGCGCGACGCACGTTCGCGGGCTCGTCGGCGAGCGCGGCGCCCTCGACGTCGAAGTCAACCGTGTCGGCGTCGTAGCGGTCGATCGTCGCGCTGTAGGCGGCCTGCAGCCTGTCCTGGTCCTCGCAGGCGATCGCCAGCTCTCTGTTCGCCTGGCCGCCGAAGGAGACGACCGCGTCGCCGCCCTGGCCGCGCAGCTGCGCGACGCGGCGGTCGAGGTCGATGCTCGTCGCGGCGCCGTCGAGCGTCTCGTACGTGCCCCACGTCGGCGTGCACGCCTCGTCAGCGCCTCTGCCGGCGACGACGAACCCGAGCACGACGTTGCGCGAGGGGTTGGAGGCGCGGTCCTGGAAGGCGACGGTCGGTGTCAGCGTCACATCGACGTAGGGGGCGAACCACGGGCCCCTGGCGGCGGCGGACTGCGCCTTGGCGGGCGTCGTCTCGGCGACGTCGCGCACGACGAAGAAGACGCCGCCGCCGATCGCGAGCAGCACCAGCAGCGCGGTCAGCACGCGCCACGGCGACAGCTGCGGCTTCGGCTCGTCGGGCAGCGTGGAGGGATCGGGCGGGGTCGGAGCGCTCATCGCCAGCCTTCGGTCTCGGTCGTCGCGGGCTGGCCGTCGTCGTCGGCGCGCCTGCCGCGCTCGGGCGCCCTCGGCTCGCGGTCGTCGGCGCGACCGCTCGGGCGGTCGCTCGCGCGGCGGCCCATGAAGGCCGCGACGTCGGTCTCGCGGCGGCCGGGTCCGTCGCGGCGGTCCTCGACCGCGCGGCGCTCGTCGACGTCGCGGTCCAGCGCGGAGCCGTTGCGACGGTCGGCGGCGCTGCCGCTGCGGCCGGAGCGGGAGCGGCGCTCGGCGCGGCGCACGCCGTCGGCGGGTGCGTACGCGAGTGTCTGGGACCAGTGCGGGGCGGGCGGCACCGCGGCTGCGGCGGCGCGGCGCGCGGCGCGTTTCACGCGCGCGGACTTCTGCGGCTTGTAGAGCCAGCTGGTGACGTTGGTGTAGACGTCGACGACGGAGTGGAAGAGCCCGATGTAGGCGACGATCGCGTAGCTGGCGAGGACGGCGTTGAGGCCGGCGAGCGTGACGTTGACCCAGCGGTCGCGGTCGAGGTCGCTCAGCAGCGTCAGGACCGAGAAGACGACGAACACGTACGGCATCACGATGAACGTCAGGCCGGGCGTGGTGCGGCTGCGGACCTTCGGCGTGCGCTTGAACGCCGGTCGCCCGCCGACCAGCACCTGCAGCAGCGACGCGCCGACGCCGGCGATGTTGACCGCCAGCAGCACGAGGTTGAAGCCGTACAGCCCGAGCACGTCGCTGCGGCGATAGCCGCAGTGCTTCAGGTCGACCGCCATCATCGCGAAGTAGGGGATCGAGATCAGCAGCACGAGCGGGCTGATCAGACGGTCGTTGAACTGGAACAGCAGCAGGAAGATGAGTGCGATCGAGCTCCAGCAGATCGACGCCATGTAGTTGATCCGCAGGAACGTCTCGCCGAACTTCTGGCGCTCGCCGCGGGCGCGCCGCGTGCGGATCTGGCGCCACAGGCCGGGCAGGATCAGCAGGCCGCCGTTGGCCCAGCGCTGGCGCTGGATGCAGAGCGCGCCGAAGTCCGGCGGCGTCGCGCTGTAGCTGAGCCGCTCGGGGTAGTTGAGCAGCCGCCAGCCGTGCACGCCGAGGTCGATGCTCGACTCCGTGTCCTCGATCACCGTGCGGTCGGAGATGAAGCGGCTGATCGACCAGTCGCCGTCGTGGCTGACGTCGCGCAGGTCGTCGATCGCGCGCTTGCGCAGGACCGCGTTGGCGCCGACCCAGAAGGTGGCGTCGTAGTGCGTCATCCCCTGGTGGACCATGTGCTGCAGGTCGGTCGTCGCGCCGGCCATCCGCTCCAGCCGCGTCGCGGCGCCCGGAAAGGCGGTGTACGGCGCCTGCGCCACAGCGACCCTGCTGTGCTCCTGCTGCTGCAGCAGGTGCACGATCCGTAGGCAGTACTCGGGCAACAGGAGGCTGTCGGCGTCGAGCGTCAGCACGTAGTCGGGATTGCGCACGACGAGGTCGGCGTCGCCGTCGGCATGCAGCAGCGCGAGGCCGCCGCCGGGCACCTCGACCTCGTTGTAGCTGCCGCCCATCAGCCCGATGTAGCTGTTCAGGTTCATCGCCTTGTTCGGCTCGTGCGAGAGCGAGACGAAGCGCTTGCGCTGAAACGACGTGATGCGCGCGCCGAAGATCCAGGTGAGCCGCTGCAGCAGGTGGCGCAGGTGGTCGTGCGTCAGCCTCGCGCCGTCGCCGGCGGCCGCGCGCAGCGCCTGCGCGCTGGCCTCCATGTCCTCGGCGAGGCCGAGCAGCACTCTGTCGACGAGGAAGCGGTCGGCGTGGTCGATCACCTCGTAGCCGCCGCCGTACCGCGCCAGCCACTGCGCGGCGTGCTCGTACTCCCTCGCGACGTCCCAGATGTCCTCGACGTTCGGCTCGCCGCCGCCCAGGTACTTCGTCTCGAAGCAGTCGAGCGCGATCTGAAAGCGCCCCTTCGGCTCGCCCAGCAGCGCCTCGATCTCGCCCGGCAGACCCTGCGCGTCGATCAGCATCTGCGCGGGGCGCGCGTAGCGCGGCTGCGGCGGGTCGTCGATCAGCAGCACCAGCTCGAGGTCGGGGTACTCCTGCAGCGCGGCCGACAGCAGCGTCATGCGGTTGACGCGCATGTCCTCCTGGTAGGAGGGGATCAGCACCGTCAGCGTCGGCGCGGAGCGCTCGAACGGCTGGCTCAGCTCAGCGCGCGTGGCGCGCCGGTGGCTGCGGGTGCGCGAGTAGTAGCCCAGGCGCGTCGTCAGGTACGCCAACGCCGAGCACGCCAGCAGGGTCATGATGACGATGTAGAGGATCGTCGAGACGCCCAGCGCCGGAGCCCCGTCGTCACCGCCGCCGAGCGAGCTGCGCGTCAGCGTCGTGATGACGAACAGCGCCCATCCGATCACGGTGACGGCGATCGCGAGCTGCCCGATCAGCATCGTGCTCTCAGAAGCGGGCGCGGGCACGACCGGCAGTGCGGAGCGCGTGTCGCTTCCCCATTGGCGCTTGGGCATGGAAGGCATTGCTCCGGTAGATCGGCAGTTCGCGGCGGGACGTTGAGAGAAACACCCAACACGGCGCATGCGCCTGCCGTGTTACGGCGTTGTTGCCAGGGCGCGAACAGCGCAGACCGCCGGTCGTCCGAGGAGTGTCGAACCGCCACGTCGGCGAGAGCGGTTGACGGCCGACCAAAGAATGCATTAGATTCGCTTTTAGGCATGAAACACGTCTTCAAGCATCAAATCAGCAATAAGGCATGGTCGTTCCAATCACGCATGATCGGGATCGCGCATGAGCACCGCTGACGAGACCGCGGCCGGCAACGGCAGCGCGGGCGACGGGCTCGCGCTCCCCCGAGCGGCCGCGCCGACGACCGCGACCGGCCCGCTCGCAGGGGTTCGCGTCGTCGCCGTCGAGCACTCCGTCGCGGGGCCGCTGTCGACGCGGATCCTCGGCGACCTCGGCGCCGACGTGCTGAAGGTCGAGCGGCCCGCCACCGGCGGCGACTTCGCGCGTCACTGGGACCACAACGCCGGCGGCGAGGGCGCGCAGTTCTGGTGGCTCAACCGCCGCAAGCGTAGCATCGCGCTGACGCTCGACGAGGAGGGCCGCGCGCTGCTCGGCGAGCTGCTCGCCGACGCCGACGTGCTCGTCCACAACATGTCGCCCGCGGCCGCGGCGCGCGTAGGCTTCGACGCCGAGACGCTCGCGGCCGCGTACCCGCGCCTGATCGCCTGCCAGATCTCCGGTTACGGCGCCGACTCCGACAGCGCGCCCGACCGCAAGGCCTACGACATGTTGATCCAAGCCGAGGCCGGGATCATGTCGCTGACCGGCACGCCCGACGAGGTCTGCCGCGTCGGCGTCTCGATGTGCGACGTCGCGACCGGCCTCTACGCGGCCGTGCTCGTGCTCGCCGCGCTGCGCCGGCGCGAGCAGGACGGCGCCGGCGCGCAGCTGGACCTGACGATGTTCGACGTCGCGCTCGAGTTCGTCGGCCCGATGCTGATCAGCAACCTCAACTCCGGCGTCGAGTACAGACGCTCGAGCGCGCGCCACCACGCGATCGCGCCGTACGGCGTGTTCGAGTGCAGGGACGGCGCGCAGATCGTGATCGCGATCGAGCAGGACGGCGAGTGGCGCGAGCTCGCGACCGAGCTGCTGGGCGACCCGGCGCTCGCCGACGACCCACGCTTCGCGACCAACGCGCAGCGGATCGCGCACCGCGGCCTCGTCGACGCGCTCGTCGAGGCGCGCCTCGGCGCGATGGACGTCGAGGACGTCGTCGCCGCGTGCGAGCGCCACCGCTTCGCGTACGGGCGCGTCAACGACGTCAGCGCGGTCGCGCACCACCCGGTGCTGGCTGAGCGCGGCGCCGTCGAGCAGGTCCAGTCGGCCGCCGGCGCGGCCGTCCGCAGCATGGTCGGGCTCGCCGAGCGCGCGTTCGACACGAGCACGACGGGCCGGGTGCGCCCGCCCCAACTTGACGAAGACCGAGGAGCGGTGATGCAACGACTGGAGCGGGCGACGTGAGCGGCACGGCGAGCAGCGGGCGCTTCCGCATCGGCCTGGACATCGGCGGGACGTTCACCGACCTCGCGGTGCACGACGCCCTCGACGGCAGCCTGCTGCAGGTCAAGAGCCCGTCGACGGTCGACCCGGTCGAGTGCGTCACCGCCAGCGTCGACAAGGCCGCGGCGACGTTCGAGCTGGACCGGCGCGGCTTCCTGGAGGCGGTCGACCGCGTCTTCTGCTTCGGCAGCACGCACGGGCTCAACACGCTGCTGACCGGGCAGGGCTCGAAGGTCGGCATCGTCACGACCAAGGGCCACGGCGACGCGTACACGATCGCGCAGATGAACCGCCACGGCATCCACGACATCCGCGACGCCGCGGAGGGCACCTTCTCGCCGCTGATCCCGCGCAGCCGCATCCGCGAGGTCGACGAGCGGATCGACTCCTCGGGCGCGATCGTCGTCGAGCTGGCAGAAGCGCAGGTCCGTCGCGTGATCACGGAGCTGGTCGAGGAGGAGGGCGTCGAGGCGCTCGTCGTCGCGTTCCTGTGGGCCCACCGCTGGCCGATCCACGAGCGCCGCGTCGCCGAGCTGGCGCGCGAGCTGTACCCGGACCTGTTCGTCACCGCCGGCTCCGACATCGCCGGCACGCTCGGCGAGTTCACGCGCCTCTCGACCGCGGTCATCAACGCCTACATCGGCAAACGCGTGCAGATGCAGTCCAACCGCCTCAGCGACTTCCTCGCGCGCGAGGGTCTCGGCGTGCCGGTGCTCGTGATGCAGATGCTCGGCGGCGTCGCGCCGATCGAGGAGATCTCCGAGCGGCCGGTCGCGCTGCTGAAGAGCGGCCCGGTCGGCGGCACCGTCGCCGCAGCGGCGGTCGCCAAGCAGCTCGGTCAGCAGGACGTCGTCTGCATCGACATGGGCGGCACGAGCCTCGACGTCTGCCGCATCACGGCGGGCGAGATGCAGCTCAGCCGCGGCTTCAGCATCCTCAAGCACCCGATCACGATCCCCGGCGTGGAGATCGAGTCGGTCGGCTCCGGCGGCGGCAGCATCGCCGTGCTGGAGGAGGCCGGCGGGCTCGCGCGGCTGCGCGTCGGACCCGAGAGCGCCAGCTCCAAGCCCGGTCCCGCCTGCTACGGCCGCGGCGGCACGCTGCCGACCGTGACCGACGCCAACCTCGTGCTCGGGATCCTCGACGACGCGGTCCCGCTCGGCGGCGAGATCCAGCTCGACCGCGCGGCGGCCGAGTCGGCGCTGCGCGAGCGGATCGCCGATCGCCTCGGGCAGCAGCCGGTCGAGAGCGCGTGGGGCGTCTACCAGGTCGTGACGGCGCAGATGGCCGACGCGATCGAGCGCTTCATGGTCTCCAGCGGCGTCGACCCGCGCCAGTATGCGCTGATGGCGTTCGGCGCCGCGGCGCCCGCGCACGCGCTGGCGATCGCCGCGCGGCTCGGCTCGCCGCAGGTCGTGATCCCGGCCGCGAGCCCGATCTTCTCGGCGTACGGGCTGATGATGACCGACATCCGCCACGCCTACGAGGTGACCGACGACTCGGTCCGCTTCCCGATCGACGGCGCGAACGTCGTCGTCGACGCGACCCACACCGAGCACGTGCGGGAGCGGCTCGCCGGCGCGTCGGAGCGGCCGCAGCGGCTGCTGGACCGCGAGCAGGTCGACCTCGCCGCGCGCGAGCTGTCGCTGTTCGTCGACATGCGCTACTCCGGCCAGGAGCTGCAGCTGTCGATCGAGGTCCCGACCGCGCTGCTGGACGGCGACGCACCCGACGACGCGCTGGAGCAGATCGTCGCGGCGTGGCGGCGCAAGTACGACCAGGTCTACGGCGCCGGCGCCTCCTGGAGCGAGGGCGCGATCGAGATCGTCAACTACCGCGCCGTCGCGGTCGGGCGGCTGACGCCGGTGCAGGCGGTTGGTGCAGCTGGTGCGGTCGGCGCTGCGAACGGCAACGGGCGCGCGCACGCCGCAGGCGCGGGCGCCGGCGCGTCCTCGCCCGTGCTCGCGCCCGAGCGCCGCGAGCCGGCGCCGTCCGGCAGCCGCGAGGTCTACCTCGGCGGCTGGCTGACGGCCGACGCCTACGTGCAGTCGGAGCTGATGCCCGGCGACGTCGTGCGCGGCCCGGCCGTGATCGACGGCGAGCTGACGACGACGGTGCTGGGCGCGGGCGACGAGCTGACGGTCGCCGCGACGGGTGACTTCGTGGCGGTGCCGAGCGCGGGTGGCTGGAGATGGTGAGCGGAGGAGACGAGCAGATGTCCGGAACCCAGGCGACGGGCGCGGCGCAGACGCAGGCGCCGGCGAGCGGCGAGAGCACGATGCAGGCCGACGCCGTCGCGCTGCAGGTCGTCCACAACCGCTTCGAGACGCTGATGCGGCTGATGACGAGCACGCTGGAGCAGCTCGCCGGCACGGCAGTCGGACGCGAGGCGGGCGACTACTCGACCGCGTTCATGGACGCCGACGGCCACGTCGTGGCGTTCGGCAGCGCCGTCTGCACGCACCTCGGCCACGAGATCAAGATCGTGCCCTGGATCCTGGAGAACGTCGGCCGCGACAAGATCCGCGACGGCGACATCTTCATCAGCAACGACCCGTACACGGGCGGCTGCGTGCACTCCAACGACGTCGGCTGCGTCGCGCCGGTCTTCGCCGACGAGGAGCTGCTCGGCTGGGTCTTCTGCGACATGCACTTCGCCGACGTCGGCGGGATGGTGCCCGGCAGCTTCGCGCCGGACGCGATCGACGTCGTCGCCGAGGCCGTGCGCTTCCCGCCGACGCGGATCTACGCCGCCGGCGAGTACCGCGAGGACGTCGTGCGGGCGTTCATCAACAACACGCGCCTGCCGACGCAGATCGCCCGCGACATCGCGTCGGAGGTCGGCGCGCTGCACTTCGGCATGCGCGCCGTCGGCGAGCTGGCCGAGAGCTACGGCACGGCCGAGCTGAAGCGGCTGATGGAGGCGCTGCAGGACTTCTCCGAGCAGGCTTTCCGCGCGCGCCTGCGCGAGCTGCCCGACGGCGTCTACGAGGCGGCCGACTACATCGAGGACGGCTACAAGACGCCGCTCGTCTACCGCGCGCTGCTGCGGATGACGAAGCAGGGCGACGAGTTGTACCTCGACTATCGCGGCTCCTCGCCGGCCGCCCCGGCGCTGATCAACTGCTCGGAGGCCGGCCTGATCGGCGGCATCATGGGCCCGCTGATCCAGCAGCTGGCGACCGGCATCCCGTTCAACGCGGGCGTGATGCGGCCGGTCCACCTGACCGCCGACGAGGGCTCGTTCGTCAACGCCGTCTATCCCAGCCCGCTCGGGATCGCGACCGGCTACGGCGCCCACGCCGTGCAGGACGCGCTGTTCGCCGCCGGCTCGACGGCGCTCGGCGCCAGCTCGAACGAGTACCTGCAGCTGCGCGCGACCGCGCAATGGGGCGCGGTCCACCCGTGCTTCATCTTCAGCGGCGCCAGCAACCAGTACGGCGACTACTCGATCTTCCTCAACATGGACGGCCCCGGCGCGCAGGGCCAGGGCGCGATGCCCGGCCTCGACGGCGGGCGCGGAAACCTGATCTGCCTCTACGGGTCGGTGCCGAGCATCGAGGCGCACGAGGTGACCGAGCCGTTCCTGTATCTGTCGCGTGAGATCGGGATCGACTCGGGCGGACCGGGGCGCTGGCGCGGCGGCTTCTCGCTGCGCGCCGCCGGGATCGTCTGGGGCGAGCTCAGCAGCGAGCAGAGCGGCACCTTCTGCACCGGCCGCAACGCGGTGCCGACGCACGGCGCCGCCGGCGGCTATCCGTCCTCGGGCGTGTACTACGGGCCGCTCGCCGGCTCGGGCGTGCACGAGCAGCTCGCCGACGGCCACGTGTCGACCTGGCACGAGCTGATGGAGGAGCACGGCGACGGCTTCGAGTCGCTGCCGTCGAAGGCGACGTGGGAGGGGACGCGGGCGCTCGGCAAGGGGCCGGGCTCCGAGGTCTTCATGATGACCCACCCCGGTGGCGGCGGCTACGGCGACCCGCTACTGCGCGACGCCGCGGCGGTCGCCGCCGACGTCGCGGAGCGCTACGTCTCGCGTGCCGCCGCCGAGGGCGCCTACGGCGTCGTCGTCGGCGACGACGGGGCGGTCGAGGAAGCGGCGACGACGGCGCTGCGCACGCGGCTGGCGGCCGAGCGGTTCGCCCGCGCGGGCGAACCGCTGAAGCGGTGGAGCGCGCCTGCGGGCGCGGGCGGGACCGACGCGGGGGATGCGGGTGCCGGCGCGACCGGCGCCGGCGCCGGCGACGCGAGCAGACCGGCGGACGAGCTGGCGCTCGGCTCGGTCACCAGCTCGCTCTCGCGCGGGACCGTCTGCTGCGCGCAGTGCGCGGCGGCGCTGTCGCCGGTCGACGCCAACTGGAAGGACCACGTGCCCGCGTCGCGCGGGCCGGCCGCCGATCTCGGCGAGCGCGGCTTCGGCGCGACGTATCGGGTCGCGCCGAACGAGTCGGTCGAGGTGGCGGAGCTGTTCTGCCCCGCCTGCCACGCCGTGCTCGCGGTCGAGCTGTACCTGAAGGACGAGCCGTATCGCTGGGACTACCAGCCGCTCGCGGTCGCGCACGCCGGGGGTTACGACCCCGCCGCGGAGTGCGCCGCCGACGCAGCCGGCTGGATCACGTTCGTGCCGCGCCGCTGAGCAGTTCGCGGCGGCGCGAGCCGGTCGTCGCGTCCCGCCCACGGCGGGGCGCCACGGAGGAGCTAACGGAGTGGAGAGATGAGGAACCAGGTGAGTCGCATCACTGAACGGTCACGCGCGGCCGCAGGGCTGGCGCTGGGCATCGGCATGCTGGCGTTCGTCGCCGGCTGCGGCGGCGAGAGCTCGTCGAGCAGCAGCACCAGCACCCCCGCCGCCACGGCGCAGACCCCCGCCGCGACGGATGCCGCGAGCACGACCACCGCCGCGGCGAGCGACGGCAACAACACGCTCTGCGTGACCTCGAACGTCAGCTTCGGCCTCGCGCCGCTGTTCTTCGAGGGCTACAAGGAGATCGCCAAGCAGTACGGCCTCGACTACGTCCAGAAGATCGCCTCGCCCGACGGCAACCTGCAGTCGGCGGCGACCAACATCCAGCAGTGCATCAACGCGAAGCCGAAGGCGATCGTCGGGATCGCGACCGAGAGCGCGGCCGTCGCCGCCCCGATCGCCGCCGCCGAGAAGGCCGGCATCCCGTACATAGCGGACCAGTCCGGCTCGCCGGTGCCCGGCGTGCGCGTGCAGATCTGGGGCAACGAGTACGCCAACTCGGCGGCGCTCGTCGGCTACCTGCTGACCAGCAGCGACAGACCGCAGAACATCTATGTGCTGAGAGCGAGCGCGCTGCCGGTCGTCGCCCGCCGCACCGCCGGCCTGCTGGCCGCGCTGCCGATCGAGAGAACGCAGCTGAAGCTCGCCGGCAGCTCCGAGCTGGACCTCGCCGACGTCGCCAGATCGGCGACCGAGAAGACGCTCGCCGCGGTGCGCGCCAACAAGGACGTCAACGTCGTCGTCGCGCCGTGGGACGACCCCGCCGCGGGCGCGCTCGCCGCGCTCAAGCAGCTCAACCGCGACGACGTGAAGATCATCACCTACGACGGGCTCGACTCGACCTACGAGACGATGCGCGGCGGCGAGAGACGGATCGCGGCGATCGCCGCGCTGCCGGCCGAGGCCTTCTTCAACGTGCGCAAGCTGCTCGTCGGGCAGATCCTCGACGGCTCGCTGCCGCCGAGCGTCAACGCGCTCTGCTCCGGCCCGCTCGTGACGCCGGACAGCATCCCCGCCAAGGGTGAGCTGACACCGGGCGGCTCGTGCATCCTCAACGGCAGAGTCGAGACCGCCGACGAGCTGAGAGCGGCGGCCGACGCGGAGCTCGCCAGACAGTGATCGCCGCCTCGACAGCCGATCGCGGAGCGCCGGGCGGCGCCCTGCTGAGCGCTCGCGGCGTCGAGAAGCGCTACCCCGGCGTGCACGCGCTCAAGGGGGTGGATCTCGACATCCACGCGGGCGAGGTTCATGCGCTGCTGGGCAGCAACGGCGCCGGCAAGAGCACGCTCGCGCGCATCTTCGGCGGCGTCGAGGCGCCGGACGCCGGCGAGGTGCTGTTCGACGGCAGTTCGCTGCTGGGACTGCGACCGGATGAGGTCGCCGCGCGCGGCCTCGCGGTCGTGCACCAGGAGCTGCGGCTCTTCCCCGACCTCAGCGTCGAGGAGAACCTCGCCTTCCTGGTCGGCTATCCGACCTCGCACGGCTTTGCCGCGCGCGGGCGGATCCACCGGCAGGCGCTCGACGCGCTGAGAGTGCTCGGCCATCGCGAGATCGACCCGCGCGCGCAGGTCGCCGACATCTCGGTCGCGGAGGCGTGGCTGGTCTCCGTCAGCGCGGCGCTCGTGCGTGAGCCGCGGCTGCTGCTGTTGGACGAATCGACCGCGGCGATGTCGGCGCGCGACGCGACGGTGCTGTTCGACTTCCTGCGCGAGCGCGCGGCCGCGGGCCTCGCTGTGATCCTCGTCAGCCACCGGCTGCAGGAGGTGCGCGACGGCGCCGACCGCATCACGATCCTGCGCGACGGCCGCATCGGCGAGACCGTCCCGTCCTCGACCAGCCGCTCGCGGCTGATCGAGATCATGTTCGGCGAGGGCAGCCGCGAGGCGCAGGAGCAGCGCGAGCGGACCGCCGTCGCGGACGCCGCCGCGGCGGACGCCGACGGTGCGGCGATCCGCGTGACCCGCACCGACGCGGCGCCCGCCGACGGTCCGCCGCTGCTGCAGGTCGTCGACCTGCACGCCGGCTCCGCGCGCGGCGTCTCGTTCGAGGTCCGCCCCGGCGAGGTGCTGGGGATCGCCGGCGCCGTCGGCTCCGGCCGCACCAGCACCGCGCGCGCGATCGCGGGCGAGCTGCCGCTCCAGTCCGGCTCGCTGCTGCTGGACGGCAGAACGTACCGGCCGCGCAACCCCGCCGAGGCGGTCCGCCGCGGCGTCGTGCTGCTGCCCGAGGACCGCGACGCCAACGGCGTCATGCCCGGCATGTCGCTGCGCGAGAACATCTCGATCGGCGTGATCGACGACGTCGGCCGCGGCCCGCTGGTCGCGCGTCGCGCCGAGCGCGGCATGGCCGCGAGCGTGATCGCCGACCTGAACATCAAAGGCGTGCCGGGGCAGGAGATCACGACGCTCTCCGGCGGCAACCGCCAGAAGGCCCTGCTCGGCCGCGCCCGCTGCATCGGCGCGCGCCTGCTCGTCCTCGACGAGCCGACGCGCGGCCTCGACTTCGCCGCCCGCGGCGACCTCGAGGCGACGATCCGCAGCTTCGCCGAGGCCGGCAACGGGGTCGTCGTGATCTCGTCCGAGTTCGACGAGCTGGCGACGCTCGCCACCCGCGTGATCGCGATCCGCGACGGCGAGAGCGTCGATTTCGAGCTGCGCGACCCGCACAGCAGCGACGAGGGAGCCATCGCACAAGCGTCCTATGGAGGTCAGTCCGCGTGAGTCAGAAACTGAAGCCCGCGCCGGCCGGCACCGCCGCCGGCACCATCGCCGCCCCCGTCGCCGAGCCGCGCCGGGCGCTGCAGCCGGCGCGCTACGCGACCGTCGGCGCGCTCGTGCTGATGGTCGTCGTCTTCTCGATCCTGAAGCCGGGCGACTTCGCGACGTGGGACAACTGGCGCTCGATCCTCAGCCAGGGCGCGCTGCTGGCGATCATCGCCGGCGGTCTCACGCTGTGCCTGATCCAGTGGGACTTCGACCTCTCGATCGGCGCGATGGCGACGCTCGGCGGACTGACCGCGGCGCTGCTGGTCAGACACGGCTGGGCGCTGCCGCTGGCGATCGTCGCGACCGTCGCGCTCGGCTGCCTCGTCGGCCTGGTCAACGGGATCGTCGTCGTGCGCTTCCGCGTCTCGGCCTTCATCGGGACGCTCGCGATGATGTCGATCCTCGGCGGCGTCGGGCTGTGGTGGACCGGCGGCACGCCGGTCCCGATCACCGACATGGCGTTCCAGAGACTGGCCTTCCGCCAGGTCGCGGGCGTGCCGCTGCCGGTGATCGTCGCGATCGTCTGGTACCTGGTGCTGTGGGTCGTGCTGGAGCGCGGCAAGCTCGGCCGCAAGCTGTACGCGGTCGGCTCCAACCGCGAGGCCGCGCGCCTCGCCGGCCTGCGCGTCCCGCGCATCCGGATCCTCGTCTTCACCGTCTGTGCGGCGGCTGCCGCGGCGGCGGGCGTGCTGCTCGCCTCGACGCTGCAGGGCGGCTACCAGGGCGCGGGCGACGCGTTCCTGCTGGACGCCTACGCGGCCGTCTTCCTCGGCGCCGTCACGTTGCGGATCGGCAAGTTCGACATCTTCGGCACCGCCGTGGGAATCCTGATCCTGGCGGTGATGACGAACGGGCTCAACCTGCTCGCACTGCCGACGTACCTGATCAGCATCATCAAGGGAGTCATCCTGATCGTCGGTGTCGCGGCAGCCGCCGGGGCGACGCGCGGCGGACGCACGAGCGGCGGCGGAGGAGGGCTGGGCGGATGACCACCCGTCACGCGACTGAGGGCGCGACCGCGCCGCTGCAGGTCAGCGACGCCGATCCGCGCGTGCACGAGCTGTTCGCCGGCGATGTCGTCGAGACGCTCGTGGACCATGGCACCGGCCTGCTGGAGGGCGTCACCTGGCTGCCCGGCCGCAGCATGCTGGTCTTCAACGACATCGCCGGCGCGACCACCTACGGCTACCGCGACGGCGTGCTGAGCGTGCTGCGGCGCGGCAACCGCCAGTCGAACGGGATGACGCTCGACGCGCACGGCCGGCTGCTGATCTGCGAGCACGCGACGAGCGCCGTCGTGCGCCAGGACTACGACGGCAGCTTCGAGGTGCTCGCCGAGCGCGTCGGCGGCAAGCAGCTGAACAGCCCCAACGACGTCGTCGCGACGACCGACGGGCGGATCTACTTCACCGACCCGTACTTCGGCCGCGAGCCGTACTTCGGCGTCGAGCGCGAGCCCGAGCTGGACTACTGCGCGGTCTTCATGCTGCCGGCCGGCGGCGGCGGGCCGATCGCCGTCGCGGACGACTTCAGCGGGCCCAACGGCCTCTGCTTCTCGCCCGACGGCAGACGCCTGTACGTCAACGACACGCTGCGGATGCAGATCCGCGTCTTCGGCGTGCGGCCCGACGGCCGCCTCGACGACGGCGAGCTGTTCGCGCAGATGCCCGGCGAGCCCGACGTCGGCGCCGGCGTCCCGGACGGGATGAAATGCGACGAGCGCGGCAACGTCTACTGCAGCGGGCCGGGCGGGCTGTGGATCTTCACCCCTGCGGGCGAGCGCCTCGGGATCGTCCACGTGCACGAGCGCGCGGTCAACTTCTGCTTCGGCGGCCCGCACCGCAACGAGCTCTTCATCGCCGGCGCGAACGGGCTGCTGGACCCGGGCACCGATCGCGGCTGGATCTACCGAATCGAGATGGCGGTGCGCGGGGCTGCCCCCGCGTACCTCGTGGAAGGAATGGACGTTTGATGAGAATCGGATGCGCGGCGGCGACCGAGCAGGACCGCCTCGACCTCGGTGTCGAGATGACGCAGGAGGACGTCGAGTACCTCGGGATGGACTGCCTCGCCGAGCGCACGCTCGCGCTCGCGCAGCTGCGCAGAATCGCGAACCCGGACGCCGGCTACAACGAGATGCTGCCGGCGCGGATGCGCGGGATGCTGCCGGGGCTGAAGAGAAACGGGATCAGACTGGCGTCGAACTTCGGCGCGGCCAACCCGGAGGGTGCGGCGAAGGCGATCGCGGCGGTCGCGCAGGAGATCGGCGTCAGCGACCTGAAGCTCGGCGTGATCACCGGCGACGACCTGCTGGAGCGCGTCGACGACTTCGAGTTCGACTTCAAGGAGACCGGCGGCGGGCTGGAGACGCTGCCCGGCAAGGTCGCCTCGGTCAACGCGTACATCGGCGCCGAGCACGTCGCGCAGGCGCTCGACGGCGGCGCGGACGTGGTCGTCGGCGGGCGGATCGGCGACCTCTCCCTGTACCTCGGCTGCATGATGCACCACTTCGGCTGGGCGATCGACGACTGGCAGCGGCTCGCCGCCGGCTCCGCGGTCGCGCACCTGATGGAGTGCGGGCGCTACGTCGCGGGCGGGGCGTTCTCGGAGCCCGGCTGGCGCAAGGGCGTCCCGGGCCAGACGAACCTCGGCTTCCCGCTCGGCGTCGTCGAGGAGGACGGCACCGCGACGCTCGGCAAGCAGGCCTCGCGCGGCGGGATGCTGACCGTCGACACGGTCAAGGAGCAGCTGCTGTACGAGGTCCACGACCCGGGCAACTACATCTCGCCCGACGTCGTCACCGACGTGCGCGAGGCGCGCCTGGAGGCGGCCGGACCGGACCGCGTCCGCGTCTCCGGCGTGCGCGGCCTGCCGCGCACCGACACGCTGAAGGTGCTGGTCGGCGTCGAGGAGGGCTTCATCGCCGAGGGCGAGGTCTCCTTCAGCGGCCGCGGCGCGGTCGCGAAGGCGCAGGAGTCGCGCGAGATCGTCGAGGCGCACCTGCGCCAGCGCGGCCTCTGGAGCAAGCTCGAGGGCTGGCGCGTGGACGTGATCGGGATGCAGTCGATCCTCGGCGACAGAACGCTGCCGCTGAACGGCGAGCCGACCGACGTGCGGCTGCGCTTCGCGACCCGCTGCGCCGAGCGCGAGACCGCCGACGCGGCCGCGTTCGAGTTCCAGGACCTCTGGTTCGGACCGGCCGGCGGCGGCGGTGCGCGCTCCGGCGTGCGTCAGATCATCAGCCTCTTCTCGGCGCTCGTGCCGCGTGAGGAGATCCCCGTCAAGGTGGAGGTCAAGAGCCTGTGACCCGCGTCAAGCTCGGCGACATCGCCCACTCGCGCTCCGGCGACAAGGGCGACATGGCCAACGTCAGCGTGATCCCGTGGAACCCCGAGGACTACGAGCACGTGCTGAAGCACGTGACGGAGGAGGTCGTGGAGGCCGCGTTCGGCGATCTCGTCAAGGGCACCGTCACGCGCTACGAGGCGCCGGGGATATCGGCGCTCAACTTCGTCCTCGACGAGGCGCTCGACGGCGGCGTCTCACGGTCGCTCAACCTCGACATCCACGGCAAGGCGTACTCGTCGGTGATGCTGGAGATCGAGATCGAGGCGCCCGTCAGGCTGCGCGACGGCAACGGGAACGGCGACGGCGCGGCGGCGTGACGCAGCTGACGATCAGCGATCCGGCGGCCGACGCCTTCGCGCTCGACTACGCGTCGCTGGCCGCGCGCGTGGCGGGCGGCGGCGCGCGGCGCGTCGGCCTGCTCGGCTGTCGCAGCGCGGGCGCGCGTGCGACCGTCGAGCGGCTGCTGGAGCTGGGCGTCCAGTCGGTCGAGGTGTTCGAGACGGTCGCGGCGGCCAGCGACGTGGCCGCGACCTCGCTGTCGGCCGGCGCGTACTGGTCGCGCTTCGCTGACGAGACGAGCGCCTGCGCCGCCGCCGCCGTGCAGTGGCGCGCGGGCCTGCTCGACGGCCTCGCGAAGTGCGAGCTGTCGACCGCGACCGTGCTGCGGGAGGTGCTGCGCGAGCAGCGCGGCAGCTGGTTCGCGCACCTCGGGCTGGTGCTGCAGGAGCACGACGGCAGCGCCTTCGTGCTCGCCGACGCGGGACTCAACCGCAGCCCGTCGGTCGAGCAGCTGGCGTTGATCGTCAGGCGCGCCGCGACGGCCGCGCGGCGGCTCGGCTGCGCGCGCCCGCTGGTCGGGCTGGTCGCGCACACCGAGCACGTCGACCAGTCGGTGCCCGGCAGTGCGCTGCTCGACGAGCTGCGCCGCGGGCACGGCGAGGCGTTCGCGCGCGACGGCGTCGAGCTGGTCGGGCCGATCGCGCTCGACGTCGCGCTCGATCCCGACGTCGCGAGCGCCAAGGGCACCGGCCTGCGGCGTCGCTGCGACGTCGTGATCGTGCCCGAGATCGTCGTCGGCAACGTGCTGTTCAAGGCCTACATGCTGCGCGAGGACTGCCTCGTCGCCGGCGCCGTCTTCGACGGCGAGCGGCGCGCGATGGCGGTCCCCAGCCGCGCCGCCAGCGTCCGCGAGCGCGTCGCGTCGCTCGCGTTCGCGCTGGCGATCACACAGAACGAGGAGAAGGTCCACTGATGCTGTCGAGAGCCGCCGTCCTGTTCGAGACCGGCGCGCCGCTGGAGATCCGCGAGATCGAGGTCGACGCGCCCAAGCAGGAGGAGGTGCGCGTGAGGGTCGTCGCGTCCGGCCTCTGCCACAGCGACATGACGCTGATGGCGGGCAAGCTGCCGCATCCGCTGCCGCTGATCCCGGGCCACGAGGCGGCCGGGATCGTCGAGTCGGTCGGCCCCGGCGTCACGTCCGTCGCGCCCGGCGACCACGTCCTGATCGTCTACCGCGGCCACTGCGGCCGCTGCCGCTACTGCGCGATGGGCCGCCCGGTGCTGTGCCAGCTCGGCGCGCGCATCCGCGCGACCGGCACGCTCGCGGACGGCACCGTCCGCTACCACGTCGACGGGCGCGACGTGTTCCACTTCACCGGCGTCTCGGGCTTCAGCGAGCACGTCGTCGTGCCCGCCAGCGCAGCGATCAAGGTCGATCCGGCGCTGCCGCTCGACGTCGTCGCGGTCGTCGGCTGCTCGGTCCTGACCGGCGTCGGCTCGGCGCTCAACGCGGCCGGTGTGAGCGCCGGCGACGCGGTCGTCGTGATCGGCTGCGGCGGCGTCGGCCTCAACGTCCTGCAGGCGTCGCGGCTGGCGGGCGCCCACCCGATCGTCGGCGTCGACGTCTCGCCGCAGAAGCTCGAGGCCGCGCGCGGCTTCGGCGCCACGCACGTGCTCGACGGCGCGCGCGACGACGTCGCCGAGCAGGTGCGCGCGCTGACGGGCGGCGACGGCGCCGACTTCGCCTTCGACGCGGTCGGGCGCCCGGCGCTCGTCGACGTCGCGCTCGACGCGCTGCGTCCCGGCGGCGCGGTCGTCGTGATCGGCGTCCCCGACGCGACCGAGAAGATCGAGGTCGGGCAGCTGATGCTGCTGGCGCAGGAGAAGCAGCTGCGCGGGTCGCTCTACGGCAGCAGCAACTTCGGCGTCGACGTGCCGCGGATCCTGACGCTGTGGCAGGCCGGCAAGCTCGATCTCGAGGGCCTGATCGGCAGACGGATCGTGCTGGACCAGATCAACGAGGGCTTCGAGGCGCTGCACCACGGCGAGTCCGGGCGCACCGTCATCCAGATGGGCTGAGGGAGGAAGCGATGAGCAGGCAACTCGAGGGCAAGTCGGCGGTCATCACGGGGTCGGGCAGCGGGATCGGCCGCGCGACCGCGCTGCTGATGGCGGCTCGCGGCGCGCGCGTGACCGTCTCCGACGTCGACGACGCCAACGGCGAGGAGACCGTGCGGCAGGTGCGCGAGGCCGGCGGCGAGGCGACCTACGCCCACTGCGACGTGACCGACGGCGAGCAGGTGCTGGCGCTGATGCGCCACGCCGCCGAGACGCACGGCGGGATCGACGTGCTGCACAACAACGCGGGCATCCACGACACCGCGATCGCCGGCGACACGTCGAGCGAGACGATCAGCGAGGAGGCGTTCGACCGCGTCTTCGACATCAACGTGAAGGGGACGTGGCGCTGTGCGCGCGCCGCGCTGCCGTACCTGCGCGAGGCACCGCAGGGCAGCGGCACGGTCATCAACTCGGCCTCGGTCGTCAGCTTCGTCGCGTTCCCGATGGGACCGGCGTACTGCGCCAGCAAGGGCGCGATCATGCAGCTGACGAAGTCGATGGCGACCGACTGGGCGAAGTTCGGGATCCGTGTCAACGCCTACGCTCCGGGAGTGATCGAGACCGCGATGGTGTCGAAGTACTGGGAGACGGCGGAGGACCAGGCGGCGGTCAAGCGCGAGCTGGCCTCGACGAGCCTGATCCCGCGGCTGGGACAGGCCGAGGACGTCGCCGCGATGGTCTGCTTTCTCGCCTCCGACGACGCGGAGTTCCTGACCGGCGGCATCTACCTCGTCGACGGCGGCATGCTCGCCTGGCGCGGCGCGAACGAGGTCTGAGCGCGGCTATATTCCGCGCCCCTCCGAGACCAGAACAGGCGTGCCCTAGATGAGCGACAGCACGGCGAACGAGCGCAGCGAGAGATCCCCCACGAAGGCGGGCCGGATCGCTGACGAGCTGCGCGAGATCATCGCCTCCGGCCAGATCGAGCGCGGCACACGGCTGCATCAGGACGTGCTCGCCAAGCAGTTCGACGCGAGCATCACGCCGGTGCGCGAGGCGCTCAAGCTGCTGCAGGCGGAAGGGCTGCTGGAGGCGCAGCCGCACCGCGGCGTGCGCGTCGCGCAGCCGAACGTCGACGAGATCGCGTCGATCTACGTGATGCGCCGGCTGGTCGAGCCGCACGCCGCGCGGCGTGCGGCGCGGCGGCTGTCGCGGCGTGACTACGACATCGCGCGCAGGCTGAACGAGGAGTACGCCGCCGCCAGCAGTCAGGAGCAGGCGCGCCGCGCCCGCCAGCTCAACCACGACTTCCACTTCGTCGTCTACAACGCGTGCGGGCTGCCGACGCTCGTGGCCGAGATCGAACGACTGTGGACCGGCTTTCCGTGGGCCACCCTGCAGGTGCGCCGCGGCCGCCAGAACTCCTATGACGAGCACCTGCGGATGCTGGAGGCGCTGATCGCCGACGACCAGCCCGCGATCCAGCAGCTGTTCGAATCGCACATCACGCGCGGCTTCGCGTCGCTGATGGAGCACATCGACCCGACGCGCACGATGGACCCGTTCGACGACGAGTCGCCGCTGCGCCCCTGAAGACTCACTGCGGAGGACCCCTTGCAGGACCCCACGAAGGTCACCGTCACGAGCATCACCGAGAACTACGTCGACATGCTGCTGGCCGACGAGGAGCACATCAGCCGCGCTGGCCTGTTCCACCACTTCGACCCCAAACGCACGCCGCCGATCGGCGAGAACGGGATCGCGCTGCTGGTCGAGGTCGAGTGGGGGCGCTACTCCTACCGCGCGCTGTTCGACACGGGCATGACGGGCAAGGTGCTGCTGCACAACGCGGCCGCGCTCGGCGTCGACCTCGGCCAGCTCGACCACGTCGTCGTCAGCCACGGCCACCCCGACCACTACGGCGGACTCGTCGGGCTGCTGGAGTCGCGCGAGGCGTCGCTGCCGCTGTCGATCCACCCGGAGGCGTTCCTGCCGCGCTACCTGCGGCTCGCCTCCGGCGAGGTCGCGCCGTTCTACAACAGCGACCTCACGCGCGAGCACCTGGAGCGGCTCGGCGGCCGCGTCGTCGGCCACCGCGAGCCGCTGGAGGTCGGCCCCGGGCTGATCGCGACCGGCGAGATCCCGCGCAACGTCGCCTTCGAGCAGCCGTCGAGACGGATCGACACGCCCAACGCGCTGATCCAGGTCGCGCACGACGGCTGCGTCCACGCCGACGTCGTGCCCGACGACCAGGCGATGGCGATCAAGCTCGGCGACGGCATCATCGTGCTCGTCGGCTGCAGCCACGCGGGCGTGGTCAACTCGATCAGACACGCGCTGGAGATCACCGGCGCGCAACGCGTGCTGGGCGTCTTCGGCGGCTTCCATCTCGGCTTCCCGGGCGTGCCGCAGGAGAGAACGACGGCGACGATCGAGGCGCTGCGCGAGCTGGAGGTCGAGATGCTCTGCCCGATGCACTGCACCGGCATGCAGGCGATGATGGAGATGCGCCGCCAGCTGCCCGACGCGTTCGTGATGAACTGCACCGGGACCCGCGTCCACTTCGACGCGGCGCGGATCGAGCTGAGCGCGAAGAACGGGCCGGGCGGGGCGCGTCGCAGCTGACCCTCGCGCGGCGCCTACATTCGAGGGATGAGCCCCCATCTCTTCTCGACCTTCGACGTGCGCGGCGTGCGGCTGCGCAACCGGATCGCCGTCTCGCCGATGTGCCAGTACTCGGCCGACGACGGGCTGGCGCGCGACTGGCACCTGGTCCACCTCGGCTCGCGCGCCGTCGGCGGCGCGGGGCTCGTGATCGCGGAGGCGACCGCGGTCGTGCCGGAGGGTCGCATCAGCCCGGCCGACCTCGGCATCTGGAGCGACGCGCACGCCGCGGCGCTCGCGCCGATCGCCCGCTTCGTCAGCGCGGAGGGCGCGGTGCCGGGCATCCAGCTCGCCCATGCCGGGCGCAAGGCGAGCACGCAGCGGCCGTGGGAAGGCGGCGGCAGGGTCGACGCGGCCGACGGCGGCTGGACGCCCGTGGCGCCGACCGACGCGCCGTTCTCCGACACGTATCCCGTCCCCCGGGCGCTCACCAGCGACGAGATCGCCGCGCTGCCGGGCCGGTTCGCGGCCGCGGCACAGCGCGCCGTCGGGGCTGGCTTCCGCTGGCTGGAGGTCCACGCGGCGCACGGGTACCTGCTGCACGAGTTCCTGTCGCCGCTCTCCAACGCCCGCGCCGACGCCTACGGCGGCGATCTCGCCGGCCGCGCGCGGATCGTGCTGGAGGTCGTGCGCGCCGTCCGTGCGGCGGCCGGCGACGACGTGCCGGTGACCGTGCGCGTGTCGGCCAGCGACTGGGTCGACGGCGGACTGACGATCGAGGACACCGTCGTGCTCGCGCGCTGGCTCGCCGAGGCGGGCGCCGACCTGATCGACTGCTCCTCCGGCGGCAACGTCGTCGCGGCGCAGATCCCGATCGGCCCCGGCTACCAGGTCCCGTTCGCCGAGCGCGTCCGCCGCGAGGCCGGCGTCCCGACCGCCGCCGTCGGCCAGATAACCGACCCCGAGCAGGCCGAGGAGATCGTGCGCGAGGGCCGCGCCGACCTCGTCTATCTCGCGCGGGAGCTGCTGCGCGACCCCTACTGGCCCCACCGTGCCGCCATCGCGCTCGGCCACGAGCCGACGCCGCCGGTGCAGTACGTGCGGGCGTACTGAGGGCGACCGCCGCTAGCTGGTCGCGGCGGGCGCGGGCGCGTCGTGCGCCCGCCGCGCGCGCCGCGCCTCGGGAGCCGCGCCGAGCGCCACGACCGTGCGGTCGCGGCCGTCGCGCTTGGCGCGGTAGAGCGCTTCGTCGGCGCCGGCGATCAGCTGCTCGCCGGTCGTTCCGGGCCGCCACGCGATCACGCCGGCGGAGAACGTCTGCCGGGCGGGAACGCAGGCGCGCAGGCCGTCGATCAGCAGCTGCGCCCCGGCCGTGTCGGTGCCGGGCAGCAGCAGGCAGAACTCCTCGCCGCCCCAGCGCGCGAGCATGTCGGTCGTGCGTATCCGCTGCGACCACTCGATGCTGACCGCGCGCAGCAGCGCGTCGCCGGCCGGGTGGCCGTGGGCGTCGTTGTAGTCCTTGAAGCGGTCGAGGTCGATCAGCGCGAGCGTCAGCGGACGGCCGCTGCGCTGCGCCGCGGCGATCTCGCGCACGTGCGCCGCCTCCAGCGCGCGGCGGTTGGGCAGGCTCGTCAGCGGATCGGTCTCGGCCAGCCGCTGCAGCTCGCTGTGCGCGGCCTGCAGCCGCTCGCCGATCGCGCGCTCGCGCGCCAGCAGCTCCTGCACGACGAAGCCGACGAGCGCGCACGAGAGCACCAGCAGCGGCATGCTGCGCCAGCCGGTCGACGGGTAGTCGGGCACGCCGAGCACCACCAGCGGGACCGCCAGCACGAGCGTGACGACCACCAGCACCTGCCACAGCTGGCGCCGGCTGCCGTACAGCGCGACCCACAGCACCGGCACGATCACGACGACGCCGTAGCCGCCGCGCGCGCCGCCGGTGCCGTCGCGCAGCAGCGCGATCGCGACCAGCGCCGTCAGCGCGGCGATCCCGGCGAAGCGGCCGCCGGTCAGCTGCGGCGCCAGCAGCGCCGCGATCCCGAGCGAGACGGTCAGCGCGAACGCGAGCAGGACCTCGACCCAGTCCACGTTCGTCTCGCCCGTGATCGGGATCAACGCGAACGTGACGATGCCGCAGAGCGCAAACGGAGCGAGCCGTCGCCCTGAGACCCGGGCGGTCTGCTCCTCGTTCTGCACCGGGGTCAGCATACGACGACCACGCCTGACGCATCGGCTCGCGCGACCAGGAGCTTTAGCGTGCATGCACTCGTGCGCCGCTCACATGTCCGCTCAAACATTCGTTGAGTGCTCAGGAGATCGGGAATGCTCCTCGCGCCCGTGGACATACTGCCCCGGTACCAATCGGGGAAGAGGTCTCGCATGTCGTTCGCGCAGCGGTCCGAACGGATCGTCGAGAGGACGTTCACGCCATCGCGCACGGAACTTGCCGCCGCCCTGCGCGCGGGCGAGATCCGCATCGACCTGCAGCCGCAGCTGAACCTCGGCAGCGGTCGCGTCGTGGGGGTCGAGGCGCTCGCGCGCTGGACGCACCCCGAGCTCGGTCCCGTCCCGCCGCTGACGTTCATCCCGGTCGCCGAGCAGCACGGGCTCGGCGAGGCGGTCGCCGCGACCGTCCTGGAGCAGGCGCTCGCCTGCGTTGCGCAGCTTGACGCGCTCGGCGCGCAGACGCTCGGCGTCGCCGTCAACGTCTCCGCCCGCAGCCTTGGCGACGACGGTCGCGTCCGTCGCGTGCGGGAGGCGCTCGCGCGCTCCGGCGTCGCGCCGAGCCGGCTCACGCTCGAGGTCACCGAGGACGCGCTGAGGGGCGATCCGGCCGGCCTGCAGGAGGTGCTCAGCCGCCTCAAGAGCCTCGGCGTGAGGCTGTCGCTGGACGACTTCGGCAGCGGCTACTCGTCGCTCGGCCGGCTGCAGACGCTGCCGCTCGACGAGCTCAAGATCGACCGCGTCTTCGTCGAGCAGATGCGCCGCTGCCGCGACACCGGCGTGATCGCGGCGATCGCCGCGCTCGGCCGCCACCTCGGCATGACGGTCCTCGCCGAGGGGCCGGAGTCGAGCGCCGAGCTGGAGCTGCTGGCCGGGCTCGGCTGCCACCTCGCGCAGGGCTACGCGATCAGCGCGCCGCTGCCGCCGGGGCAGTTCTACGACTGGCTCGGCCAGCAGCTCGCCCGCCCGCCCACGGTGCGGGCGCGTCCGGCCGCGTGCGCCGCGCAGCAGCCGGCGCGACCGGACGAGTCGGCGGAGCTGGGTCTACGGCTGCACCACGCGCTCGACCAGACGATGACCGACGCCGGCGCGATCGGGGTCGTCTGCCACGCGACGACGGCGCGCCTGGCGCGGGAGCTCGGGGCGGACTTCGCGGCCTGGTGGCGGACCGGCTCCGAGCGCGAGCTCGACAGCTCGCTGCGCTGCGTCACGGCGTGGTCGGCGCAGCCGGGCGTGACGGCCGAGCTGACGCGCGCGTCGCGCGCGATGACGTTCGCCGCCGGCGTCGGGTTGCCGGGGCGGGCGCTGGAGCAGCGCGAGCCCGTCTGGGTCGCGGACGTCGAGGCCGAGCCGGGGCTGCCGCGCGCGGGCGTGCTGCGCGCGGCGGGGATGCGCAGCGCGCTGGCGATCCCGATCCGCACGCGCGACCGCGCCGTCGGCGTGCTGGAGTTCTTCGGCGCGCAGCTGCGCGAGCCCGACAGACGCGGCATGACGGCGCTGTCGAGCATCGGCGTGCGGCTCGCGCACTTCCTCGCCCGCCGCGACGCGATCGCGGCCAGCGACGGCTATCGGACGACGTTCGACGCGCTGCACGCGGTCTTCGCCGCGCTCGCCGTCACCGCGCCCGACCAGCTCCCGGCGCAGCTGTGCCAGCACGCCGCGCGGCTCGCGCGCGCCGACGTCGTCGGGCTGTGGCTGCCCGGCGAGGCTCCCGGCGAGCTGCGGCTGGCCGCGTCGCACGGCGGCCTCGACCCGCGGCTGCGCACCAACGCGCTCGACGAGCACTCCGCCGTCGCGACCGCGCACGCCTCCCAGGAGCGGCTGTTCTTCGGCGACCTCGCGGCTCATCCGCTGCCGTCGCGCCGCCTCGCGCAGGTCTTCCGCGCACGCTCGGCGCTGTTGCAGCCGGTCGTCGGCGACGGCGTCGCGAGCGCGGTCATCTCGATCGCCTGGTCGACCCCGCGCGAGCGCGTCGAGGAGCCGCTGCTGACCGCTATCGGTCTGCTGGCCGACTACGCGCGGCCGCTGCTGCGTTGAGCGCGATCCACGCCTCGACGGCGGCGTCGGTGCCGGCGCGGTCGCCGGTCGCGAGCAGGTCGAGCAGCAGGCCGCGTGTGACGGCGATCCCGAGCCGCGCCATCGCGCGAGCCGTCGCGGGGTCCATCCCCTGCGCGACGTTGATCTCGGCGATCGGGTCCAGCCACGCGTCGACGATCCCGTCGAGCAGCTCGGTCGTACCGGGCCGACCCTGCAGCGCCTGGCCGTAGAGCTCGAAGAAGAGCCGCTCGTTGGGCCACAGCGACGGGTCGGAGATGTGCTGCCACCAGGTCCGCATCGCCTCCGCCGGATCGAGCGACGGATCCGGCACGAGCTGCGGCAGCGCGGCCCGCTGCTGCCTCTCGACGGCGCGGATGACCTCGACCCAGAGGCCCTCCTTGGAGCCGAAGTGGTGGATCAGCATGCGGTGGCTGGTGCCGATCGCCCCCGCCAGCTCACGCAGCGAGAGATCGCTCACCCCGCGCTGCGCGATGTGTGCGATCGCCTTCTCCAGCAGGCGTTCGCGTGCGTCTCCGGGGGGCATTGGCAGAAGTCTAACGGAGATGTACCATCTGGTACATCATGCCGACTCCAGTGCAGGTCTCCATCGACGTCCCGCAGTCGCAGCCGGACGTCTTCGCCTTCCTCGACGTGATGGCCAACCACGAGCCGTTCACGGACCACATGCTGGTCGACTGGTCCTACTCCGGCCCCGCGAGCGGCGTCGGCTCCAGAGCACGCGTGCACGCGACGGCCGGTGGCCGCAAGCAGCCGGTCGAGATCGAGGTCGTCGAGGCGCAGGCGCCGGCGCGGATCGTCGAGCGCAACGTCAGCGCGAAGGGCAGACGCGTCGGCCGCGGGACGTACGAGCTGACGCCGCTGCCCGGCGGCGGCACGCGCGTCGCGTTCACCTACGCGTGGGATCGCGCGCCGCTGGCCGATCGCGCGCTCGCCCCGCTGGTGCGGATGCTGCTGCGCCGCGGCAACGAGCGCGCGATGCGCCGCCTCGCCGAGCAGCTGCCTTAGCCTGGCTCGGGCGATACCGGCGCGTGGAGCGCGGGTAGGTCTGCGGTCATGGACATCTGGGACATCACCGCGCTCGAGATCGAGCCGCATCAACCCGAGGTGCTGCACTCCGACGAGGGTGCCGTGCGCGTGATCGCGATCAACCTCCCCAGCGGCGAGGCGCTGCGCGACCACGAGGTGCACGAGCACGCGTGGCTGCACGTCCATCGCGGCGCCGTCGAGGTCGACGCC
Organism: Conexibacter sp. CPCC 206217; assembly: GCF_030646165.1. Classification (GTDB taxonomy): domain Bacteria; phylum Actinomycetota; class Thermoleophilia; order Solirubrobacterales; family Solirubrobacteraceae; genus Conexibacter. Next base: position 118,851 of record NZ_JAUTDO010000005.1, read on the forward strand.
GACGGCGCCACGCGGCGCGTCGGCGCTGGCGGGCTCGTGCACTGGCCGCCCGGCGAGCGCCACGCCGTGCGCGCGGCCGACGACGCCCTGCTCGTCCTGCTGCTGGCGCCCTGGCCCGGCCTGGGCCATCCCAGCCGCGCGGGGGAGACGAGCTAGTGGCGTGACCGGTCACGCCACTGGCCACGGCGTCGCGCGCTCGGCCTCCGCGCGCTCGGCGCTCAGCCGGGCGCGTCGCCGGCTCTGGGCGCGACCTTGCCGCCGTTCACGTGCGAGGCGTCGGAGAACTCGCGCAGGCGGCCCGTCGCGACGAAGACGACGCGCTCGCCGACGTCGACGGCGTTGTCGCCGATCCGCTCCAGGCAGCGCGCGGCGAGCGTCATGTGCATCGCCCAGCGGCGCACGTCCGCGGTGCCGCCGATCTCGATCCCGCGCTGGAAGACCTCGCGGTTGAGCAGGTTGACGCGCTGGTCCAGCTGCGGCAGCTGCTCGGCCAGCGGCACGTCGCGCGTCGCGAAGGCGCGCTTGGCGAGCACCAGTTGCTCGCGCACGAGCCGCCCCATCAGCGCGATGCAGTCGAGCAGCAGCGTGTCGGCCGGCGCCTCGCGGCCGTCCAGCGCGACGAACTTCGCGATCGTCACGCATTGGTCGCCGACGCGCTCGATCCGGCTGACGAAGTCGATCAGCCCGAGGATCGTGCGCAGGTCGCTGGCGACCGGCGCCTGCCGCGCCATCAGCGTGAGGATCTCCCGCTGCGTCCGCCGGCAGCGCTCGTCGAGCAGGTCGTCGCCGGCGACGACGGCGCGCGCGAGGTCCGCGTCGCGCAGCGCGAGCGCCTCCAGCACGCGGTCGAGCGCCTCGACGGCGAGGTCGACCGTGTCGAGCCCACGTCGCTCGATCTCGGCCAGTTCCTCGCAATAGCCCGATCGCATCCCGTCTCGCAGCTACCCGCGATCCGCGGGGCTGATTCAGCGGCCGAGCAGCATCGACGCGCCACATGAACGTCTTTCTTGCGCAACAACGTCACCCTGAGCGGCGCCCCCGCCGGCCGGCCGATCGTCGGGCTGATTGCAACGCCCGTGACCGGGCAGCTTCCAGGAGACCGTCTATCCACGAGGAGCAGCACATGATCCTGCGCATCGATCGCCTGCAGACCGAGCTGCCGCCGCCGTCAGATCCCGATCCTGACGGCGCCGCGGCCGTGCAGGAGCTGCTGGGCGGCAAGTTCGGCGAGATGTCGACCTTCATGAATTACACGTACCAGTCGTTCAACTTCCGCAACCGGCAGGGCGCGCGGCCGTTCTACGACCTCGTCGCGTCGATCGCGGCGGAGGAGTTCGGCCACATCGAGCTGGTCTCGGCGACGATCAACACGATGCTGACGGGGACCGCCGACAGAGCGCTGCTGAGCGGCAGAGCCAGAAGAGCCGGCGGCGCGCCGCTCGGCGACCTCAAGAGCGTGCGCAACACGCAGCACTACCTCGCACCCGGCGGCGCGGGCGCGGTCGTGCAGGACTCGATGGGCAAGCCGTGGAACGGCGACAACGTCTTCTCCTCGGGCGATCTGATCGAGGACCTGACGCACAACTTCTTCCTCGAGACGGGCGCGCGCAGCGGCAAGCTGCGCGTCTACGAGATGGTCGACCACCCCGCCGCGCGGGCGCTGACCGGCTACCTGCTGGTGCGCGGCGGCGTCCACCAGGTCGCCTACGCGCGGGCGCTGGAGAACCTGACCGGGGCGGACCTGACGAAGCTGTTCCCGTCGCCGCGGATCCCGACCGAGAAGATCCCCGAGTGCAGACCGCACCTCGACCGCGGCGAGCACCTCAAGCTCTACCGCTTCTCGCAGGACGACTTCAAGGAGATCTCCGCGGTCTTCAACGGCAGACACCCGGAGACCGGCGAGCAACTCGTCGTCGCGGAGGAGACGCATCCGGTCGGCGCGCTCGCCCACGACCTGCCGCCGCAGCCGGCGGTCTTCGCGCCCGGTCCCGAACCGGAGGAGATCGCCGAGATCGCCGCGAGACTGCGCACGGCGGCGGGCCTGCCGAGAAAGCCGACGGGCAACGTCGCGTAAGCAGCCGTCGGCGCGCGGGCCCTTCGGCTCGGACGAGCCGGCCGGCCGACCGCGCGCTGAGCGCGCGGTGCGACCGGCGTTTGCGCGTTCAGCCGACCGGCGCGTAGCGGCCGTGGAGCATCAGGTCGTTGCCGTCGGGATCGGTGAAGAGCGCCATGTGGCAGACGCCGGTGTCGATCGTGGGGCCAAAGAACGCGACGCCGCTCGCCTCCAGTTCCGCGCGCGCCGCGGCGACGTCGTCGACGTGCAGCGCGAGATGGGCGTTCTTCTGCGGCGCGAATCTCATCCCCTGTCTCTCCGGCTCCCAGATGCCGAGACAGGTCTCGCCGGCCCAGAACTCGTACTGGGAGTTGGCGTCCGGACGCAGACCGAGCGTTTCGCCGTAGAAGGCGCGCGCACGGTCCGGATCCTGGGACGGGATGCCGACGAAGTCGAGCTTGGTGATGGTGGGCACGAGAGGCTCCTTTGTAGAGGGATGGCCGACGAGCGTCATGCTCGCAACGATTGCGGTCAGGTGAAGACCTCAATTGGCAGGGTCTGTCGGGCGGCCTACCCACGTCGCCCCGATAGGGTGCGCGGCCGAGTCATGGAGCCGCAGATCGAGAGTCGGTCGACCGAGTTCGTCGACGCCCCCGACGGCACACGGATCGCCTATCGTCGCCTCGGCAGCGGGCCGCCGATCGTCGCGCTGCACGGCGGGCTGGGCTCCTCGCGCACGTGGGAGGCGGTCGCGCGGCGGCTCGCCGATCGCAACGAGTTCTTCCTCGTCGACCGCCGTGGCCGCGGCGAGAGCGACGACGGGACCGAGCCGCACGCGCTCGCGCGCGAGGTCGAGGACGCGCGCGCCGTGCTCGCCGCGGCCGGGCGCGGCGCGCTCCTGATGGGCCACTCCTACGGCGGCGCGATCGCGTTGGAGGTGGCGCGTGAGGCGTTCCCCGGCGAGCTGGGCGGCCTGATCCTCTACGAGCCGGCCGTGCACATCCGCGACGCGATCCCGCGCGAGCAGCTCGACAGACTCCGGGGCCTGATCGCCGCCGGCCTGCCGGAGCAGGCGGTCCCCTACGGGCTCGGCCTGCTCGACGCGGCCGGCCTCGTCAGCGCCGACGGCCCCGCCTCGACGCGGCCGCTGAAGCGGACGCCGGAGCTGACGCGCGTGGTCGCGACGATTGCGCGCGAGATCGACGCGGTCAACCGGCTCGACGCCGACCCGGCGCGCTACAGCGCGGTCGACGTGCCGACGCTGCTGCTGGTCGGCAGCGAGAGCCCGGCGCGCACGCAGGGCGTCTGCCGGACGCTTGCGCAGGAACTGCCCGACGTCGAGGTCGTGCGGCTCGACGGCGTCGGCCACGTCGCCCACACGATGGCGCCCGACGTCGTCGCGGGCGCCATCGCTGCGTTCCTCGACTGACCTACATCCCGTCCATGCCCTCCATGCCCTCCATGCCGTCATGGCCGCCGTGCATCAGCGGCGGCGGGGTCGGTCTCTCGCCTCTTCTGATCACGTCGACCGTCTGCATCATCCCCGCGTCCTCGTGGCCGAGGATGTGGCAGTGGAAGACGAAGTGACCGGTGAAGTCGCGGAACGGGTTGCGGATCACGACGTTGCCGCCGACCGGGATCGTGACGATGTCCTGCAGGCCTCTGGCGTGGTACGGCCTGCCGTTGACGCTCATCACCTGGAAGTCGTTGACGTGGATGTGGAACGGATGCTCCTCGTCTGATCTGTTGACGAGCTTCCACTCCTCCACGGTCCCGAGGATCGGCACGACGTTGTTGACGCCGTCTCTGAACATCTGGTTGTTGATCAGCGCCTCGAAGCCGCCCGTTCTGCTCGTCCCGAACGTGAAGACGAACTTGCGTCTGCGCGCGACCGGCATTCTGCCGATCGGCGTGCTCGGCGTGTCGATGCTCTTCGGCAGCCTCGCGTAGGCGCTTCTGGGCGCCTGCGGGCCGGTCACGGTGACGGTCGCGAGGTCTCTGCGCGGGCGGTTGAAGCCGCCGCCGTACTTGCGCGTCTCGAGCGTGTACGTGCCCGGTCTGCCGCCCTGCACGAGCACGTCGTAGCGCTTGCCGGGGTCGAGCACGAGGTGGTCGGTCTTGAACGTCGTCCAGACCGGCGTGCCGTCCTCGGCGACGACGGTGAACGTGGTGCCGGGCAGCGCGACGTCGTAGAAGATGTCCGGGCCGATGTTGGCCAGGCGCCACAGCTGCGTCTCGCCGGATCTGATCGAGAATCTCGGCATCAGCAGGCCGTTGATCGTGAGCGGGCCGGGCGTCTGGCCGCTGACGTTTCTGCCCTCGTCGACGACGGCGTCGCCGCTCGTCTGCACGTTGCGGATCGCGAGCTGGCGCTCGGTGATCCTGCGCAGCGGTCTCGGCAGCAGTCTGTTGAGCCCTTCGACGATCAGCAGGCCGGACATGCCGCCCATCACCTGACCCTCGGTGAGGCCGTGCAGGTGGGCGTGGTACCAGAGCGTGCCGGCCGCATGGTCGCTCGGCAGCTTCACGATCGAGCGCACCGTTCTTCCGGGCGTGAAGATCCGGAAGACGTTGTCGGAGATCCCGGTCGGTCTGACATGCAGGCCGTGGTAGTGGATGTTCGTGTCCTGGTCGGTCTGGTTCTTGAACGTGACGTCGAGCGTGTCGCCCGGGCGCACGTGCAGCGTCGGTCCGACGAGGTTGCCGTTGAACGACTGCGCCGTGACCTGCGCGCCGGAGACCTCGACCGCTCCCCGCTTCGCCTCGAGCGTCACTCTCAGCACGCCGTTTCTGCTGTAGATCTGCTTGGGCGAGGTCAGCGGCAGGCCGGCGACCGGCGTCCACTCCGCGGCGGCTGCGGCGCTCGCCTTCGGCGCGGCTGTGCCGCGCCCCTGCTCCTCCTGCGTGCCGCAGGCGACGAGCGTCGTCGCGGCGGCGAGCGCCGTCACGAGCGCGACGGCAAGCGTCCGCTTCGTGGGCGCGGCTGGTCCCTGTCTGCGCGTTCTCACGCGGGGAACGTATACCGGTCAGTGGTCGGTATTTGACGAATGCGCATGAGTGCAGAGGATCGCGGGTGATTTTGGAACAACAAAATCTAACTTGAGCGGCAGCCAAGAATATGTAAAGGTTCGGCTTATGCGGAAGACATCCCGGCGGAAGTTTCTCTTCTGCGGACTCACAAGCGCCACCGGCGCCGCCCTCACGACGACCGGCATCGCCCGTGGCCAGGGACACGCGGGGCACGGCGCGGGCGGCAGCGGCGGCACGGCGAGCGGCGCCGCGACGGCCGCCGCAAGCCCGGCGATGGTGCACGGCGGCGGCGTCAACGGGCCGATGTTCCGCAGCGGGACGACCGTCGACCACGTCGCCAACGGCTTCGACCCGACGGAGATCCTGCGCGACTTCGACTGGGGCAGGACGACGCGGCTGGCGAGCGGTCGCGTGCTGCGCGAGTGGACCGTCTACGCCGCCGACAAGGACGTCGAGGTCGCGCCCGGCGTGACGTTCGGAGCCTGGACGTTCAACGGCCGCGTCCCGGGGCCGACGCTGCGCTGCCGCGAGGGCGAGCTGCTGCGGATCAGATTCGTCAACGGCTCGCGCCACCCGCACACGATGCACTTCCACGGGATCCACACGTCCGAGATGGACGGCGTGCCGGGGCAGGGCGCGGGCGTGATCCAGTCCGGCGGCACGACGACGTACGAGTTCGACGCCGAGCCGTTCGGCCTGCACCTGTATCACTGCCACGTCGGCCCGCTCGCCGAGCACATCGCGCGCGGGTTGTACGGCACGTTCATCGTCGATCCGAGCGAGGGGCGGCCCGAAGCCGACGAGCTGGTGATGGTCCAGCACGGCTGGAACACGACCTTCGACGGCGCCGGCAACCAGCTCTACGCCGTCAACGGGATCCCCTTCCACTACATGCACGAGCCGGTGCGGGTCAGACGCGGCGAGCTGGTGCGGATCTACCTCGTCAACGTGCTCGAGTACGACCCGGTCAACACGTTCCACCTGCACGGCAACTTCTTCCACTACTTCCCGACCGGGACGAGCCTGCAGCCGGTCGAGTTCACCGACACGGTGATGCAGGCGCAGGCGCAGCGGGGGATCCTCGAGCTGCGCTTCCCGCACGCCGGGCAGTTCATGTTCCACGCGCACAAGACCGAGTTCGCGGAGCTCGGTTGGATGGGCATGTTCGAGGTCGTCTGATGGAGGCCGCGACGTCGTCCACCGGACCCACCCCGCCGGCCCCGGCCGCGCCGCCGAGCGCGTCCGGCTCCCCCCGCTTCCCCGCCTGGCTGCTCGCGTTCGCGGCGCTCGTCGTCGTGAGCGCATCGCTGCTCGCGCTCGCCGTCGTCGGCGGCGACTCGCTGCCGGAGCGGACCGGCCCGCCGATCGAGGAGCTGGCCGTCGAGCGGACCGTCCTGCGCCCCGGCGAGATCGAGCTGACGCTGCGCAACGTCGGCCCCGACGCGGTCACGGTCGCGCAGGCGTTCGTCAACGACGCCTACGTCGACGTGCGCGCCGGCGCCGAGGACGCGGTCGGGCGGCTGGAGCGCGACACGCTCGTGCTCGACTACCCGTGGCAGGAGGGCCAGCCATACCTCGTCTCGCTGCTGACCTCGACCGGCCTCGTGATCGAGCATCAGATCGCCGCGGCCGTCGAGACGCCCAAGGCCGACAGCGGCTTCTTCGGCCTGATGGTGCTGCTCGGGACCTACGTCGGCGTGCTGCCGGTCGTGCTCGGGATGCTGTTCCTGCCGGCGCTGCGGCGCGCGTCGGGGCAGTGGATCCGCATCCTGATGGCGGTCACCGTCGGGCTGCTCGCGTTCCTCGCGCTCGACGGCACGCTCGAAGGACTCGACCTCGCGAACGCCTCGGGCGGCGCGTTCGGCGGCACGGAGCTGGTCTTCCTCGGGATCGCGCTCGCCTACCTCGCGCTGACGGCGGTCGACCGCTGGGTGAGCGGGCGGCGAGAGCGAGCGGGCGCGTCCGCGTCCAGCTCCGGCCTGCGCCTCGCCTTCCTCGTCGCGCTCGGGATCGGGCTGCACAACCTCGGCGAGGGGCTCGCGATCGGCTCTGCCTACGCGGTCGGCGAGCTGGCGCTCGGCGCCTTCCTCGTCGTCGGCTTCGCGATCCACAACACGACCGAGGGGATCGCGATCGTCGCGCCGCTGGCGGACAGACGGGTCGCGCCGCCGAAGCTGCTCGGCCTCGGCCTGATCGCCGGCGCCCCCGCGATCGTCGGCGCGCTGATCGGCGCCTCGGTCGACAACGCGGAGCTGTCGGCGTTCCTGCTGGGGATTGGCGTCGGCGCGATCGTGCGGGTGATCGTCCAGCTCGTCCCGAGCCTGCGCGACACCGCCGGCCGCGTGCTCGACGCCGCCACCGCCGCCGCGATCGCCGCGGGTGCCGTCGCGCTGTACCTGACTGGGCTGCTCGTGAGCGTCTGACGCAGACGTCGACCGTCACGAGACGGGCGCGGGCTCGTCTCGCGCGCGGCGCGGGTAGGCGCGGGACCGCGCTCGATCCAATTCCAGACTGAAACGGTCGAGTTTGTTGAGATGGTGCTAGTTTGGCCGCCATGAGCGCGTACGAGATCGTCGACTTCCACGGTCACTGGTTCCCGCCCGGCGTCGTCTCGCGCAGGCCCGCCGCCACCGCCACGCCCGCGCTCGCGCGGCGCTGGGAGCTGCTGACCGACCTCGACGCGCAGCTCGAGGCCGCGTCCGCGGCCGGCACCGACGTGAAGGTCGTCAACGCCGTCTACTCGACGGTCGCGCCCGCCGCCGAGGTCCCGCTCGACGAGCTGCCGGCGCGCGTCAACGACGCGCTCGCGGATGCCGTCGCGCGCCACGACGGCCGCCTCGCGGCGCTCGCGACGGTCGATGCGTTCCGCGGCGACGCGGGGGCGGAGGAGGCACGGCGCGCGGTCGAGCAGCTCGGCCTGCCGGGAATCGTCGTCGACGCCGCCCAAGGGGAGCTGCTGCTGTCCGCCCCGCAGGCGCGCCCGACGCTCGCGTACTGCGCCGAGCGCGGGATCCCGGTCTTCGCGCACCCGGTCAACCCGCCGCAGTTGCCCCAGCGCTACGCCGACGTCGGCGGCGCCGGCGTGCTGCTCGCCCGCGGCAGCGAGTCCGCGCTCAGCACGCTGTCGCTGCTGGCGAGTGGGACGATCGCGGAGCTGGACGGGTTGCAGCTGGTGCTCGCCGGCATCGCGGGCGCGGCGCTGCTGCTGGCGAACTTCCTCGACGCGGAGGATGCGGAGCGGCCTCTCGCCAGTACCGGCCGCTCCCGCCTGACGATCGACACGATGGGATTCGATCCGGCGGCAACCCGTTTCGCGCTCGATCTGCTCGGTCCCGAGCAGGTCGTCGTCGGCAGCGACTGGCCGATCATGTGGCGCGACGCCTCGCGTGAGCGAGTGGAACGGATGCTCGCGCAGGCGGGCGCCGACGCGGAGACCTCGGCGCTTGTCGCCGGCGGGAACGCCCGACGATTGTTGGCGCTCAGAAGAACCCGTTCGTCGGCAGCCGCTCTTCGTTGATCAGGAGATCTCCGATCGCGCGCGCCTTGTACATCGCGGTGTTGTGGGAGGCGATCGTGCGGGCGTTGCGCCAGTGACGGTCGAGGTTCTGCTCGCGGCTGGTCGCGGAGGCGCCGCCGGCGTCGAACAGCAGCTCGGCGGCGCGCGGCGCCAGCTCGGCGACGACGACCTGCGCCTGCGCGGTCAGCAGCGCGCCTTCGTGAACGGCGTCGGGATCGGGTGCGCCGTCGGCGGTCGAGCCGGCCGACGCGGCCGCGGCGTCGAGCCCGGCGGCGGCCGCCAGCACGACCGCCTCGCACGCGAACGCATCGCTCGCGATCCGCCCGACGACCTGCTGCACGAGCGGGTCGACGCGCGGCAGCTCGCCGGAGGCGTGGCTGAAGGTGCGTCTGCGCTCGCGCGCCATGCGCGCCGCGTCGGTCGCCGCGTTGCGCACGATCCCCGCCATCACCGCGACGAGGTAGAGCTGCAGGAAGGCGGAGCGGGGCGCGGCTGCCGCTCTGCCGATCGGGCTCGGCAGCAGCTCGTCGGCGGCGACCAGGACGTCCTCGAAGCGCGACGTGCCGCTGGCGGTGAGGCGCTGGCCCATGCCGTCCCAGTCGTCCTCCAGCGTGACGCCGTCGCGGTCGGCCGGGACGATCGCGGAGCCGACGCTGCCGTCCGGCAGCATCGCGGCGACCGTGACGCGGTCGGCGTAGAGGCTGCCGGTCGAGTAGTACTTCGTCCCGCTCAGCACGTGGCTGCCGTCGCCGTTCGCGCTCGGCGTCAGCGTCGTCTCGAAGCCGAAGATGTCGCGTGTGGTGCGCTCGACCGTGGCGTTGCCGAAGATCGTCCCGCGCACGACCTCGGGCAGCCAGCGGTCGCGCTGGGCCTGGTCGGCGGAGGCGAGTCGCCCCTCGACGAAGTGGTAGTGCGCGCGCAGGCTCTGGGCGATGTTCGAGTCGGCGGCGGCGAGCCGGATCACGAACGCGAACAGGTCGCGCAGCGAGCGCTCGGCGCCGCCGTGGGCGCGCGGCACGCGCAGGGCGCCGAGGCCCGCGCGACCGAGCTGGCGGATCTGCTCGTGCGGCGCGATCCGCAGCCGCTCGCGCTCGGCGGCGCCCGCCGCGATCTCCTCGAGCAGACGCACCAGCTCGACGCTCTCAATTCCGGATGGGATGTCAGTCACGTCAATCGTCACGGTGAAGACTGAGAATACCTGATAATCCCGATTGACAAAGGTGACAATGCGTGCCAGCCTTGCCGCCGATGTCCACTTCAACCCTCATCAGACTCGCTCGCCGAGCCGCTGTCGTCGTGGCGCTGCTGCTGCTGTGGCAGGTCGCGTCGTGGGCCGGCTGGATCGACGGCAGCACGCTCGCCTCGCCGGTCCAGGTCTGGGACGCGGCCCGCGAGCTGTCGGCCAACGGCCAGCTCTGGCCGAGCATCCTCACCTCGCTGCGGCGCGTCCTGATCGGGCTCGCGATCGGCGTCAGCATCGGCACCGTGCTCGGCCTCGTCGCCGGCCTCTCGCGGATCGGCGAGGAGCTCGTCGACGCGCCGCTGCAGATGCTGCGCACGCTGCCGTTCCTCGGTCTGCTGCCGCTGCTGATCGTCTGGCTCGGGATCGGCGAGGGCGTCAAGGTCGGCCTCGTCGTGATCGGCGTGATCTTCCCCGTGTACCTCAACCTGCACAAGGGGATCCGCAGCGTCGACCCGCGCTTCGCGGAGCTGTCGCGCGCCTGCGGCGTCGGCCGCTGGGGCGTGATCCGCAAGGTGATCCTGCCGGGCGCGCTGCCGTCGTTCCTCGTCGGCCTGCGCTTCTCGCTCGGGATCGCCTGGCTGTCGCTCGTGATCGCCGAGACCGTCAACGCCGACAAGGGCGTCGGCTACCTGATCATGCAGGGCCAGCAGTACCTCGAGACCGACGTGATCGTGATGGGCCTCGTGATCTACGCCTTGCTCGGGCTCCTGATGGAGGCGCTCGTGCGCACCGTCGAATACCGCGCCCTGCGCTGGCGAAAGGACTTCGTGTCGGCATGAGCACGCTCGCGAACGACACCACCACCGTCGCGGCGACCACGGCCGCGCCCGCCGCCGCCGTCACCGCGCGCGGCGTCGAGCGGCGTTTCGGCGATCGCACCGTGCTGCGCGGCATCGACCTGACCGTCGCGCCCGGCGAGTTCGTCGTGATCGTCGGGCAGAGCGGCTGCGGCAAGAGCACGCTGCTGCGCGCGATCGGCGCGCTCGACAGCGGCTACGAGGGCACGATCGACGTCGACGGCCGCGTCGCGTTCGGCTTCCAGGACGCACGCCTGCTGCCGTGGGCGCACGTGTGGGAGAACGTCGTCTTCGGCGTCTCGGGCAAGAAGGCGCAGCTGCGCGAGCGCGCGATCAAGGCGCTCGCCGACGTCGGCCTGGAGAACCACGCCGACGCCTGGCCGGGCACGCTGTCCGGCGGCGAGGCGCAGCGCGTCGCGCTGGCGCGAGCGCTCACGCGCGACCCGTCGGTGCTGCTGCTGGACGAGCCGTTCGGCGCGCTCGACGCGCTCACGCGGCTGCGGATGCAGGCGCTCGTCAGCGGGCTGTGGCGCGAGCGCGGCTTCTCCGTCCTGCTCGTCACGCACGACGTCGAGGAGGCGATCCTGCTCGCCGACCGGATCGCGGTGCTCGACAGGGGCGTCGTCGCCGACCTGTTCGAGGTCGGCATGCCGCGCCCGCGCTCGCGCCGCGACGAGCGCTTCGAGCAGTTGCGCGTGCGGATCCTCGAAGACCTCGGCGTCTCCGACGTCGACGCCAGCCTCAGCGCACACGACGGCTGACAGACGCGAAGCACCGAAGAGAACACGAAAGGCACATTGAGATGACGCAGCACAGCGACACCGCTCCCCGCTTCGGGGTGTGGGCGCCGGTCTACGGCACGTGGGGCGCGCGCACGCATCCCGACGACCCGCCGGACGCCAGCTACGCGCGCACCCGCGACGTGATCCTGCGCGCCGAGCAGGCCGGCTTCGGCTCCGTGCTGCTGGCCGAGCACATCGTCAACCCGAGCGCCGAGTTCGACGTGCTGGAGACGTGGACCGCGGCCGCCGCGCTGGCCGAGGCGACCGAGTCGATCGAGCTGATCGCGGCGGTCAAGCCGCTGCTGTTTCACCCGGCGGTGCTGGCGAAGCTCGCGCTCGGGATCGACCAGATCAGCGGCGGGCGCTTCGCGATCAACCTCGTCAGCGCGTGGTTCAGACCCGAGATGGGTCACCTCGGGATCGAGATGCCGCCGCACGACGAGCGCTACGAGCTGTCGGCCGAGTGGCTGCAGGTCGTGCGCGCGCTGCTGCGCGGCGAGACGGTGGACCACAGCGGCAAGCGCTTCGCGATCGACGACCTGCAGCTGCGCCCGGGGCCGACCAGCATCGGCGGCCCGACCGTCTACTTCGGCGGCGAGTCCGAGCCCGCGCGTCAGCTGGCCGCCAATTCAGCCGACGTCTTCTTCATCAACGGCCGGCCGCTGGACGAGACGGTCGCGCTGATCGAGGACCTGCGCCGGCGCCCGCGCCTGGCCGACCCGCTGCGCTTCGGCCTCGCCGCGTTCGTGATCGCGCGCCCCGACGAGGACGCGGCGCAGGCCGAGTTCGAACGGCTGCTGGCGCTCAGCGCGCTCGACGACAAGAGCCGCCTGCGCGCCGGCACCGATCCCGCCGTGGCGATGATGAGAGTCAACGCCGGGGTGCCGCGCGTCGGCACCAACGGCGGCACGCTCGCCGGCCTCGTCGGCAGCTACGACCAGGTCGCGGAGCGGATCGCCGCCTTCTCGGCCGCCGGGATCGAGCTGTTCATGTTGCAGTTCCAGCCGCTGGAGACCGAGGTCGAGCGCTTCGGCGCCGAGGTCATCCCGCGCGTGCGCGCTCTCACGCTCACAGCGGCAGCGGCAGCGGCAGCGGCGTAGCACCCCTCTCTTCTCCACCCACCACACCTCTCACAGGAGTCCCTCTCATGAGCCTCACCTCCGAGCAGGCCAGCTCGTCGTCCGCGCGCGCCGTCAGCGAGCTGTGGTACACGCGCTGCCCCGTGCCGACCGCCTCCAGCCTCGCGATCTCGCAGGGTTGGCTCGACGACGAGTTCGCGCCCGACGGGATCACCGTCGCGTCGCTGCGCGCCAGCGTCGAGACGGCCGTGCGCGAGTCGCACTTCGACCACACGCAGGGCGACTCGTTCCGCCAGGGCGGCAACATCCCGCCGATCTGGACGCGCTCGCGTGGCAGCGACGTGCGGCTGATCGGCCTCTCGTGGGCCGAGCAGTACCAGGCGATCGTGACGCTGCCCGGCAACGGGATCGACGGCCCGGCCGACCTCGCCGGCAAGCGCCTCGCGCTCGCGCGCCGCGTCAACGACCAGATCGACTTCCACCGCGCGACCGTGCTGCGCGGCTACGACAGCACGCTGCGCCACGTCGGCCTCAGCCTCGACGACGTCACGCTCGTCGACCTGCCCGTCGCGGAGCGCTACCTGCCCGACGGCGGCGAGTCGCACAGCGGCTCGCTGTTCGGCGCCTACACCAACCGCCGCCTGCAGTCGACCGAGGTGCTCGCGCTGATCCGCGGCGAGGTCGACGCGATCTACATCGCCGGCGGACGCGGCCCGGACCTCGAGGCGCTCGCCGGCGTGCACGTCGTCTTCGACATCCAGGCGCAGGACGACCCGGCGCTGAAGATCAACAACATCACGCCCGCGACGCTGACGGTCAGCGGCGTGTTGCTGGACGAGCGCCCCGATCTCGTCGCGCGCTACCTCGCCGCGACGCTGCGCGCCGCCGACTGGGCGCGCGAGAACCCCGTGCAGACGCGCCGCATCATCGCGCACGAGGTCGGCATCGCGGAGGACTTCGTGCTGCCCGGCTACCCGCGCGAGATCCACGCGAACCTGACGCCGAGCCTCGACGAGGACCTCGTCGCGGCGATCGAGTCGCAGCAGGCGTTCCTGCTGGCGCACGGCTTCATCGAGAACGCCTTCGACGTGCGCGCGTGGGTCGATCCCGCGCCGCTGCAGGCCGCCCGCGAGCTGCTCGCGGCCGAGGCCTGACGCGCCGCACCCGCCTGATCTGACGCAAGCCCCCACTCCTCGAAAGGAACCAACCCCAGTGTCTCTCCCCACCGGCGCCGTCCGGCGCCTGTCCCTGCTGTCCGCGATGCTGCTCGCAGCGGTGCTGCTGGCGGCGTGCGGCTCCTCGTCCGACGACGGCGGGGGCTCCTCGTCGGCGAGCACCGCGGCCGCGTCGACGACCGCCGACTCCGGCTCAGGCGGCGATTCCGATTCCGCCGAGCCCGTCACGATCACCGTCGGCGTGCCGCGCAACTTCGGCTACCTCAGCACGCTGTGGGCGCGCGACGTGCAGCCGCCCGGCGTGAAGGTCGAATACAAGTACTTCCCGGTCTTCACCGACATGCTGACCGCGCTCAACGGCGGCAAGATCGACCTGACCGAGATCGGCGACGTCGGCGCCGTGCAGTCCTACGTCAACGGCGGCAAGGTCAAGGCCGTCGCGGTGACGCAGCCCAACGACCTCAACTGCGGCCTGATCGTCCCCAGAGACAGCACCGTCAGAACGTTCGCGGACCTGAAGGGCAAGAAGCTCGCGTTCCTGCGCTCGACCAACTCCTACATCTCCTTCCTGCACCAGATCAAGCAGGCGGGGCTGAAGGAGAGCGACTTCCAGATCGTCGAGATCTCCGGGCCGGCCGCCAACAAGGCGTTCCAGACCGGACAGGTCGACGCGTACTACACGATCGACCCGAACCTGGCCGACATCGTCCAGCAGACCGGCGGCCGCGAGATCGCGACCTGCCGCGACATGAGAACCGAGAACCTCTACCCGTACGTCGCCACGACCGACGCGATCGAGAGCAAGCCGCAGGCGATCAGAGCGGTGATCCAGGCGGTCGCCGACAACATCGCCTGGATCCAGGCGCACCCGGACGAGCAGGCGAGACTGGTCGCGCCGAAGGTCGGCTTCAGCGAGGAGGCGATCAGAGCGACCTACGGGGAGGGCGCGAGAGGGCTGCAGACGGTCGACGACGCCTTCTACGCGCATGAGCAGCCGGTGATCGACGAGTTGGTCGAGGCGAGAATCGTGTCGCAGCCGGTCAGAGCCGACGAGGTCTTCCTGTCGGAGTTCAACGACGCCACGACGCCTTCGGCGGACGCGGCGAGATGAGCGGCGCGACCGCAGGCGCGCAGGTCGACCTGTCGGTCCCCGACGACGTGCGCACGATCGCCTCCGACGAGGAGGCGGTCGCCGCGGCGTCGGCGTACGCCGACGCGATCCGGCCGGATGCCGTGGAGCGCGACCGCTCGCGGCGACTGCCCGGGGAGGAGCTGCGCGAGCTGGCCCGCACCGGTCTGCTCGGTGCGCGCGTGCCGGTCGCCTACGGCGGCGCCGGCGTCAGCAACGCGACGGTCGCGGAGGTCTTCCGGCTGATCTCCGCGGCGGATCCGGCGATCGGCCAGATCCCGCAGAACCATTTCGCGTTCGTCGAGCTGCTGGTGCGCTCCGGCAGCGAAGCGCAGCGCGAGTTCTTCATGCCCGAGTTCCTGCGCGGCGCGCGGCTCGGCAACGCGCTGTCGGAGCGCGGCGGCCGCACGTCGCGCGACTGGGTCACGCGCCTGGCGCGCCAGCCCGACGGCAGCCTGCGGCTCGACGGCCGCAAGTACTACTCGACCGGTGCGCTGACGGCGCAGTGGATCCCGGTCTTCGCGCTCGACGACGCCGACGAGGTCGCGGTCGCCTACGTCCCGCGCGAGGCGCCGGGCGTGACGGTCGACCAGGACTGGGACGTCTTCGGCCAGCGCGCGACGTTCAGCGGCACGACGACGCTGGAGGGCGTCGTGGTGCCGGACGAGCACGTCGTGTCGCGGGCGCTGTCGCATGGGGAGCGCGGCGACGGCGGGGAACGCGCGCAACCGGACACGTTCGCCGCGTTCGGCCAGCTGATGCACGTCGCGGTCGACGCGGGGATCGCGCGCGGCGCGCTCGACGACGGCGCGGCCTTCCTGCGCGAGCGCGCGCGGCCGTGGTGGGAGGCCGACGTCGAGCGCGCGGCGGACGATCCGCACCTGCTGCGGCTGGCCGGCGAGCTGGACGCGCAGGTGCGCGCGTGCGAGGCGCTGCTGGCGAGCGCCGCCCGCGCGCTCGACGCCGCCGACGCGGCACCCGGCGACCTCGACGCGATCACCGCCGCGCGCCTGGAGGTCGCCGCCGCGAAGGCGTTCGCGGGCGACACCGCGCTGCACGTCGCCTCGCAGATCTTCGACGTCTCCGGCAGCAGCGCCGCCGACGCCCGCCACGGCCTCGACCGCCACTGGCGCAACGCCCGCACCCACACCCTCCACGACCCCGCCCGCTCCAAGCACGTCCACCTGGGACGGCATCTGGTCGACGGCGTCGCGCCGCCGGTCGGGCATACGTTGGTCTGACGCGGCGCCGTCGCTGCGCCGTCGATCGCGTGGCGACCGGCGTGCGTCGCGTCAGGCCGCCCCGATCGCGCGCTGGCAGACGGTGCGCAGGGCGTCGATCGATCTGGCCGTGTCGCGTCGGGTGCCGGCGAGGGGGGAGAGCGGTCCGGCGAGCACCTCGTTGCCGGCGCCGACGAGCGCGGCGGCGGCGATCGCGGTGTCCTGCGGCGGCGCGGAGCCCTGGCGGATCGCGGCTCTCAGCAGGCGCTCGACGTGTCTGGTGTAGGTGCGGCGGTAGTCGAGCCGGATCTGCTCGACCGCCGGATCGACCGGCTCGGCGATCAGCGACCACGCGAGCACGGGATTCGCGAGCGCGCGGCGGGCGAAGTTGGCCAGCACCGCGTCGAGCTTGTCGACCGCCGCCTCGACCGATCTGGCCGCCCGCGTCGCCGACGCGATCTCACGCTCGCAGACGTCGCGGAAGACCTCCACGAACAGCTCCGCCTTGGAGGGGAAATGGCGGTAGAGCGTCCCGCTCGCGACCCCGGCCCGCTCCGCGATCGCGACGACCGAGGCACCCCCGTAGCCGCGTTCCTCGACGACGGAGCGGGCCGCGTCGAGGAGGCGCTGGCGGGTGGGAGCGACGAAGACGCTCATCCCTTGAACGTCGACGCCTCCGCGTCGCCGAACGGTTCGTCGCGCTCGGCCACCGCCGTGCGGAAACCGGCCTCGGCGGCACGCTGCTGAAAGGCGTAGCCCTCGGGGGTGTGGCGGGCGATGCCGTCGAAGAGCGTGCCGATCAGCTGCGTCGCGGGCAGACCCTGGGAGGCGGTCTGCTGGTTGATCAGCAGCTTCATCATCGCGAGCTGGTTACGCGGCATCCGCGCGATCCGCTCGACCAGCGCCTCCGTGCGCGCGTTCAGATCGGCGGCCGGCGGCGCCTCGATCGCCAGCCCCCACTCGAGCGCCTCGCTGCCCGACAGGCAGTCGCCGGTGAACAGCAGCCGCTTCGCCCGCTGCGCCCCGATCCGCTGCGCCCACAGCGCCGTCGTCGGCGAGCCCCACACGCGCGCCGGCGGGTAGCCGATCTTCGCGTCGGCGGCGATCACGAGCAGGTCGGAGCAGAGCGCGAGGTCGGTGCCGCCCGCGACGCAGAAGCCGTGGACCTTGCAGACGACCGGCGTCGTGGTGTTGAAGAGCGACATGAACGCGCGCACGTTGCGGCTCATCATCGCGTGGTCGACCATCGGATCCCACGCGCGCGACGGATCGTGGTTGCGCGCGATCGTGGCGGGCTCGGTCGGTGAGCCGGGTGTTGAGAACTGGCTGTTCTCAACACCCACCCCCACCTCCCCCTCGGCCGCCTCGACCAGGTCGTACCCGCCGCAGAACCCCTTCCCGTTCCCAGCCAGCACGATCACATGCACCGCCGGATCGAGATCCGCCTGCTCGACGGTCGCCTGCAGCTCGTGCAGCAGCAGCGGGGTGAGGCCGTTCCCGCGCGCCGGCCGGTCGAGCGTGATGCGCCCGACGCGGTCGGCGACCGCGTACGTGAGCGTCTTCACGCCGGCAGCGCCCGATCCACGATCGCGCGCGCGTCCACGCCAAGGGGCAGCGTTCCGTACGCGCGGCCGCCACCGCCGCCGAGGCGGGCGGCGCAGAAGGCGTCGGCGACGGCGGGCGGAGCGAAGCGCAGCAGCAGGCTCGCCTGCAGCGCGACGGCGAGGTCCTCGACGATTCGCCGCGCGAGGTACTGGCCCTCGGCGGCGCGCACCGCCAGGTCGCGCGTGTCGGAGCGGTCGAACAGGGCCTGCGCCTGCTCGGTCGCCAGTCGCAGGTGCGCGTCGAAGCGCGCGTCGGCGCCGCTCGCCAGCGCGCACTCGGCGAGGAACGCCGGCAGGCCCTCGGGCTCCTTGCCGAGCGCGCGCAGCACGTCGAGCGCGGCGACGTTGCCGGAGCCCTCCCAGATCGACATCAGCGGCGCGTCACGATACAGCAGCGGCAGGCCGGAGTCCTCGACGAAGCCGTTGCCGCCGAGGCACTCGAGCGCTTCGTTGGCGTGCGGCGAGGAGCGCTTGCAGACGTAGTACTTCATCGTCGCGGTCGCGAAGCGGCGGAAGGCGGCGTCGTCCTCGTCGTAGGCGCGCGCGATCCGCAGCGTGACGGCGGTCGCCGCCTCCGACTCGAGCGCGAGGTCGGCGAGCACGTTCGTCATCGCCGGCTGGTCGACCAGCAGCGCGCCGAACGCGCTGCGGTGGCGGGCGTGGTGGATCGCCTCGACGGTGCCGCGTCGGATCGAGGAGGTCGAGCCGATCATGCAGTCCAGCCGCGTGTGGTTGACCATCCGGATGATCGCCTTCACGCCGCCGCCCTCGGTCCCCACGAGACGGCCGCGGATGCCGCGGAACTCGACCTCCGACGACGGCAGCGAGCGCGTGCCGAGCTTGTCCTTCAGGCGCTGGAACTCCATCCCCGGGCCGCGCTCGACGAGGAAGCAGGAGATCCCCGCGGGCGCCTGCGCGAGCACGAGGAAGACGTCGCACGGCGGGTAGGAGCAGAACCACTTGTGGCCGTGCAGCTCGTACTCGTCGCCGCCGGCCGGGGTCGCGGTCGTGATGTTCGCGCGCACGTCGGAGCCGCCCTGGCGCTCGGTCATCGCCATGCCGGCGAGCGCGCCGCCGTCGTAGTCGGGCCGCGTCAGCCGCTCCTCCCACTGCGCCGCCAGCGCGGGCGCGCCGTCGCGCAGCGCGGGGACGACCGCGTAGGTCATCGAGATCGGGCACATCACGCCGCCGTTGGCGTTGGACCAGAGCCCGAACATCGCCGCGCGCAGCACGTGTGCGCCGGGCTGCGGCTCGCGCCACGGCAGGCCGGCGAGCCCGCGCTCGATCCCGCCGCGCAGCAGCGCGTGCCACGACGGATCCAGCTCGACCTGGTCGACGCGGTTGCCCCAGCGGTCGTGGGTGACGAGCCGCGGCTCGTTGCGCTCGGCGCGGACGCTGTGCTCGCGCGCCTCGACACTGCCCGCGGCGCCGCCGATCTCCCGCGCACGCTGCTCGGCCCAGCCAGCGCCCTCGCGCTTCAGCGCCTCCTGCAGCGCGAGGTCGGCGTCGAAGAAGTTGACCGGTTGCAAAGGCGGCGCCTGATTGCGGACCGTGCGAGCGGGATCGACCGTCTCTGCTGCTGTCGGCTCGGCGGTGGTGCTCATCCCGCGCTCCCTCCCCACGTGTGCCCGAGCTCGAAGTCGGCAGCCGGCTCGGTCGCGGTCGGGCGTCCGCGTGAACCGGGATTCACAGCCTAGCGCGCCTGCGTGAATCCCGGTTCACATCGGTCCGAGCACGCGGTTTGGCGAGGACCGAAGGGTTACTGCTGTAGAGCGACAGCAATCCTTCGGTCCTCGCCCGGCGCGGCGCGGCTCGCGCGGGCGCGGCGTCGATCGTATGCTCGGCGGGTGCGCGTCAAGAGAGAGCTGTCGATCGGCGAGTGGGCGGTGCTGGCGCTGCTGTGCGAGCGGCCGCGTCACGGCTACGCGCTCGCGGCCGCGATGGCGCCGGACGGGGAGATCGGCCAGATCTGGTCGCTCGGGCAGCCGCTCACCTATCGCGCGCTGAGCGTGATGCAGTCGCTCGGCCTCGTCGAGGTCAACGCGACGACGCCCGGCGACCGCGCACCGAGACGGACCGAGCTGAGAGCGACCGTGAGAGCGAGACGGCTGGTCGCGAGATGGCTGAGAGAGCCGGTCCTGCGCCCGCGCGACCTGCGCTCCGAGCTGCTGCTGAAGATCGCCTTCCTGCGCCGCCGCCGCAGACCGCTCGGGCCGCTGCTGGGGCAGCAGCGCGAGATTCTGCTCGCGCGCCTGGCCGACCTGGACGCGCAGCTCGCCGCCGACCCCGGCCCGCTCGCCGACGTGATCCGCTGGCGCCGGATCAGCGCCGACGCCGGCCTGCGCTTCGTCGACGAGCTGCTCGCGCGCGAGCCGGCGTCCGCCGCGGCGACGCCCGTCGCGCGCTGATCGCCGCCGCACCGGACCCCTCGCAGCCCGCCTCTACTCACACCATGAGTACCTGTACACTTGCGCCTGCAAACGTTTGCAACCCAGGAGAGGGAAGAGCGTATGAGCAGCGTGGAGACGGTCACGACGGCGACCTCCGACCCGGGGGCGAAGGTCTGGGGCGCGTTCGTCGGCGGGGCGTTCGTGGAGTCCGGCGACAGCGACACGTTCGTCGTCACGGAGCCGGCGACAGGCGGCGAGCTGGCGCGCGTGGTGTCGGCTGACGCGGAGCTGGTCGACCTCGCGGTGAGAGACGCTCGCCGCGCCTACGAGGAGGACTGGCGCGACCGCTCGCCGCGTGAGCGCGGCGCGCTGCTGCGCAGAGTCGCGCAGAAGATCCGCGAGCACCTGCCGGAGCTGGCCGAGCTGGAGGCGCGCGAGGTCGGCAAGCCGCGCCGCGACGCGCTGCGCTTCGACCTCTCCTACAGCCACGCCGGCTACGACTACTACGCCGGCCTCGCCGACACGCTGCACGGCCAGGTGATCGACCAGGGGCCGATCGAGGCGCGCGTGATCTTCGAGCCGTACGGCGTCGTGGCGGCGATCCTGCCGTTCAACTGGCCGCCGATCCACTTCACGAAGAAGTGCGCGCCGGCGCTCGCGGCCGGCAACACGGTCGTCGTCAAGCCGGGCGAGCAGGCGCCGCTGACGGTGCTGCGGCTGGTCGAGCTGGCCAACGAGGTGCTGCCGCCCGGCGTCCTCAACGCCGTTCCCGGCCTCGCCGCCGGCGCCGCGCTCGCCGGGCACCCGCGCGTGGAGCGGATCACCTTCACGGGCGCGACCGCGACCGGCCGCCGCGTGCTGGAGACCGCCGCCAGGAACCTCACGTTCGCGACGATGGAGCTGGGCGGCAAGAACGCCCTGATGGTGCTGCACGACGCCGACCTCGAGATCGCGGTCGACGTCGCGATGGAGGGGATGTTCTACAACCAGGGCGAGGCGTGCACCTCGACCGCGCGGATCCTCGTGCACGACTCGCTGCACGACGAGTTTCTGACCCGCTTCGCGGCCGCGACCGAGCAGCTCGTCGTCGGCGCGCCGCTCGACCCCGCCACCGACGTCGGCCCGATGGTCGACGCCAGACAGCACGAGCGAGTGCTGGAGTTCCTGCGGATCGGCCTGGAGGAGGGCGCGCGGCTCGTCACGCAGGCGGCGCTGCCCGCGGACGAGGAGCTGCGCGACGGTTACTGGGTCGCGCCGACCGTGCTCGCGGAGGTGACGCCGCAGATGACGCTCGCGAAGGAGGAGATCTTCGGTCCGATCGCCTGCGTGATGCGCTTCCACGACGAGGACGACGCGATCGCGATCGTCAACGACACCGAGTACGGCCTCACGACCGCGATCTGCACGCGCGACGTGATGCGCGCGCAGCGGATCGCCGACCGCCTCGAGGTCGGGATGGTGTTCGTCAACAACTACATGCGCCGCTCGTTCCTGGGCTCGCCGTTCGGCGGCGTCAAGGGCAGCGGCTTCGGCCGCGAGAACATGGCCGAGACGCTGCACGAGTTCGTCCGCGCGAAGAACGTCCGGATCCCCTCCGGCCGCGGCGAGATCCCGACCTGGCCGCCACGGGATATGTGATCAAACCTGGTCGGCTACTCATTCTGTTGGTAGTCTGGCTGACCTCCGGTGGCGCGTGCGTGCGCACGCGCCACCGCCCCACCGAGCAACGAGGTGAGCATGGCGAGACAGAGGTTCTTCAAGGCGCTGGCAGCCGCCGCGCTGGTCGCGGCGGTCGCGGCGCCGGCGGCGTCGGCCGACACGATCAGAATCCAGAGCACGACCGACACGCGCGACGCCGGGCTGGTCGACGGCCTGTTGAGACCGCTCTATGCAGCGGCCTACCCCGGTGACGAGCTGTCCTACGTCGCGGTCGGCACGGGAGCCGCGCTCGACAACGCGCGCAGAGGCCTGGCGGACGTCGTGATCACGCACGCCCGTTCGCTCGAGGAGAAGTTCATCGCCGACGGGTACTCGCTGGAGCCGGCCGGCGGGCGCGCCATCTTCTACTCCGACTACGTCCTGGTCGGCCCCACCTCCGATCCGGCCAGAGTGGCCGCGACCGCGCCGCACGACGTGGTCGCCGCCTTCGAGGCGGTCGCTGCGACCGGCGAGGCGGGCAGAGCCAGCTACGTCTCGCGCGGTGACAACTCCGGCACGAATGTGCAGGAGCAGATCATCTGGGGGCTGGGCGACGCCACCAAGCAGCCCGCCTCCAACGCCGGCGGCGACACGACGCGCTTCGAGCCGGCAACGCCTGCCAGAGACGGCAGCTACCCGACCTGGTACGGGAAGGCGACCACGACCCTCAGCCAGGGCGACGCGCTGACGCGGGCCGAGGCTTGCCCGTCTGCCACGTTCCCCGCCGGCGGCTGCTACATCATGGTCGACCGCGGCACGTTCAACAACTACCGCGACAGAGGTGCGATCCCGAATCTCACGATCGTCAGCCAGAACAACGCGGAGGGCACGCGCGGCGGCAAGGACCTGCTGATCAACCCGTTCAGCGTCTACATCGTCAACCCGGAGAAGGTCGCCGACAGATACGCGGTCAACGTCGCCGCCGCCAGACGGTTCGTCGACTTCCTCGTCTCGCCCGCCTTCCAGGCCGCTGTCGATGCGTTCCCCAGCGCGGTCGATCCGGCCTTCCGCTCCGATGCGTTCGCGTCGGTCACGCCCGTCACGGCGCTGCCGCAGACGGCCACCGTGGGCACGGCCGTGCCGGTCACGCTGCAGCTGGCCAACAAGGTGCCCGGCTCGCTCCCGATCACGGGCATGCAGGTCCAGTTGCAGCAGTCGACCGACAACGGCGCGAACTGGAGCGACGCCGGTGCGCCGCAGCCGACCGACGCCAGTGGTCGCGTCTCGTTCTCGCCGACGGTCTCGGCCACGACCCGTTTCCGCATCAGCATGCCGCTGTTCAGAGCGACGACGTGGAACCAGCTGAGCCCGAACGTGCAGGAGCTCGGCACGGTCGCCGCCGTGACTGCGCCGCCGACGCCGACTCCGATCGGGCCGGTCGCCAGAAGAGACACGCTCGCCCCGCTCGCCTCGCGCCCGTCGCTGACGGCCCGCGGTCTGTCGCTGCGCGTCTCTGAGCCGGCGAGCATCAGAGCGACCGTGCTGAAGCGCAGCGTCAGAAGAGTGCGTCGCGGCAGACGCGTCCGTACAGTCGTCAGATGGGTCGCGGTCCGCAACGCGAACGGCAGAGCGGCGCGGGCCGGCGTCGTGAGACTGAGCTGGCGCAGAGCCCTGACGCCGGGCGCGTACCGCGTGAGAGTGGTGCTGCGCGACAGCGCCGGCAACGCGCGCACGCAGACGCTCGGCGTGAGAATCGCGTCCAGAAGAGCCAGCAGATCCAGAAGAGCCGGCAGATCCAGAAGAGCCGGCAGATCCAGAAGAGCGAGAAGAGCCGCTCTCCGTTGAGCGCGATCCGCCGCCTCGGTGCCCTTGCGGCGCTGGCGGCGCTGACGCCGGTCGCGTGGGCGCCCACGTCATCCGACGCCGCCGGCAGCGATGCCGGCGGCGTCAGCGTCACGGTCATCGGCGGCGCTGGCTCCGGCTCGACCGCCTTCCTCAGCCTCGGTCGGCTGAGGCGGGCGGCCAGCTCGGTGACCGACTACGCCTACCGGCGCACGTCCGGCGGCGCCTTCGACTCCGCGTACCCGCACAGCGGTGCGACGGCCGCTGAGCTGGCCGAGCTGGCGGGTGTGCCGGCTGCCGCAGTCGACGAGCTGACGGTCTCCCGCCCGTCCGGCCCGCCGATTGAGCTGAGTCGGCGCGAGGTCGTGCACGGGTTCGACGGCTATCCCGACCGCGGCTCGCCCCACCCGGCGACGTTCGGCGAGGGCTACGACGGCGGGGCCATACGCTTCTTCCGACCGGCGCGCAGCGAGACGGACCCCAACGGCGACGACGAGGTCAACGTCGGTGGCGGGGAGACGCTGCGCGTGACGATCGCGACCTCGACAACGGTCTACCAGGTGGATGCGGACGGCCCGGACGGGCAGCTGACCGCCGGCCAGTCGGCGCAGTTCGACGCTCGCGCCCCGGGGCTGCCGGACGGCGTCACCGCGACTTGGCGCTGGGAGTTCGACGACGGTGCCACGGCCGCGACCGCGGCGCCGACGCACCCCTACACCGCCGACGGCTCCTACCTGGCGACCGTCACGTTGACTGCCTCCGACGGCGGCGTCGGCGTCGCGCAGGTGCCCGTACAGGTCGGCGACCCGGCCAGAAGCGGTGGCGACCCGCCGCCCGGTCAACCGTCGCCGCCCGCGCCGCCGTCTCCACAGGCCGGCGGCGATCCGGCCGGTGGCGGGGGACCGACCGGCGGCGTGGCGCCGGCGACGACCGGCGGTGGCAGGGGACGGCTCGAGGGGCCGGCGAGCGGGCCGCGCGACAACAGGGACGCTGCAGCGGGCGGCAGCCCGCGCGGACGCACGACTGGGCCGGCGGCGACCGCCCCGCAGGACCGGCGCGGCGGCGAGCGCGCGACGCGGACGGGCGACGGCGGACCGGAGCGAGCCGCCAGCGAGCCGCAGCCGTCCACCGCGCCGCCGGCGTCCCCGCCCGCCACGACGGTCCCGCAGCCCGGCCCGCTGATCGGCACGGACGACGCGGGCGGCGCTGAGATACGCGCTCCGGGCGAGCGCGCGGGCGCTCGTACGCGCAGGCGAGGCGGCGACAGCGGCAACGGGGGCAGGCTGGAACACGTCTCCGGGATCCTGCTCGCCTCCGCCGGTGTCAGCGCGCGCGAGCTGGCGGCCGCGACCGCGCCGCACACAGGGGATCCCCGGCGGCAGGAGATGGCGCGCTCGTCGGGCGGCGGAGCACCGCCGACGCGCTGGTGGCTGCTCGGCGTGCTCGCGGTCGCCTGCCTGGTCGGACTCGGCGTCGCGCGGGAGGCGGGCGTGGTGTCGGTCCGTAGGATGCGGCTTCGATGATCCCCTTCGCCTCGATCGAGGACGTCATCTTCGACGTGTCGAGCGCGCTGCGCGTGCCGGTGCTGATCCTCGCGCTGGTCGCGCTCGCGCTGGTGCTCGTCGAGCTGGGCACGCTGGCCGTCGAGCTGCTGCGCCGCCGCCGGCACACGCCCGCGGCGCTTGAGCGCGCGACCGGTGCCGCCGCCGAGGCGCTCGCGCATGGCGACCGCGCCGCGGCCGCGACGGCGCTGGAAGCGGTCGTCTCCGGCGAGCGGATGCGCAGCGCGGTGCAGCGGATGCTGCGTCAGGTCGCCGCGCCGCGCGGCGAGCAGGGGATGGCGAAGGCGGTGGCCGACTTCGACCTCGAGTCGCTGCGGCGGCTGGAGCGGCCGCGGCTGCTCGTGCGCGCCGGCCCGGCGCTCGGACTGATGGGCACGCTGATCCCGCTCTCGCCCGCGCTCGCCGGCCTCGCCAACGGCGACGTGCAGGAGCTGACCGACAACCTGCGCGTCGCGTTCAGCGTCACAGTGCTCGGCCTGATGACGGGCGCGATCGCTTTCGGGATCGCGCTCGTGAAGGACCGCCTCTACGCGCAGGACCTCTCCGACCTGGAGTACATCGGCGCCTCGATCGAGCCGTCGGCACCGGCCGCCCCCGCCGTGCTCGGCCAGCATCCGCCCGCGCCTCCCCCGGCGGTGGTCGGCTGATGCGCGTCACGCCGCGCGCCCAGCGGCACGCCGATCGCGCAGGGGATCCGCTCGACGGCCTCGTCAACATGTTCGACCTCGGCCTCGTGCTGGCGGTCGCATTCCTGCTCGCCGCACTGCAGTCGCTCGACATCACCGACCTGCTGACGAAGAGAGACATCACGCTGGTGCGCCAGACGCCGTCAGGGCAGGCGATCATCGTGAAGAGAGGCGAGCAGCTCAGAACGCTGAGACTGTCCGGCCAGAGAACGGCCGGCAGCGGCGCGCGCGTCGGCTCGGTCTTCCGCCTGGCCGACGGCAGACTCGTCTACGTGACGGGGAGATGAGCGCGTGGAGCAGTTGCTCGACGGCTTGCGGCAGGCGCTGGAGCTGATCTTCTCCGGCGACCGGCAGCTGTTGGAGACGACGCTGCGGACGCTGCGGGTCGGCTTCGAGTCGACGCTGCTGGCGGCGCTGGTGGGACTGCCGCTCGGCTTGCTGCTGGGGCTGCGATCGTTCCGAGGGCGCGGCGTGCTGGCGTGGGCCTTCAACGCCGCGCTGAGAACGCCGCCGGTCGCGCTCGGCCTGATCCTGTGGCTGCTGCTGTGGCCGGACTCGCGCTGGGGCGGCGGCCCGCTCGGCGGGCTCGGCTGGATCTACTCGATGCAGGCGATCATCCTCGCGCAGACGCTGCTCGCGCTGCCGATCGTCGTCGCGCTGACAGCCACCGCGGTGCAGTCGGTGCCGGGCACGCTGCTGGAGCAGGCCCGCGCCTTCGGCGCCTCGCCGTGGCGCCGCGCGGCGCTGGCGCTGCGCGAGGCGCGGGTCGGCGTGATCGCGGCGCTGCTGACTGCGCTCGGGACCGCGATGGGCGCCGTCGGAGCGATCCTGGTGGTGGGTGCATCGTTCGGCGACGCGACGCTCGCGACGGCGGCATTGCAGAGTTGGGGCATGGGCGGCCAGGACGGGCTCGCGGTCGCGTACGGCACCGTCCTGCTCGGCATCTTCGTCGTGATCGCCGCCGCGCTGACCGCGTTGCAGGGGCGGCGGGCGTGAGCGCCCGGTTGACCGCGTTGCAGGGGCGGCGGGCGTGAGCGCCCCGCTGCTGCGCGCGCGCGGTCTGGCGATCGGGCGCGGCGGGCGGACGCTGGCGAGCGGGCTGGAGCTGGAGCTGCAGCGCGGCGAGGTCGTCGCGCTGCTGGGTCCCAACGGCGCCGGCAAGTCGACGCTGCTGGCGGTGCTGGCCGGGCTGCTGGAGCCGTCCGCCGGGACGGTCGAGCGCGGCGGGCGGGTCGCGGCCGCGCTGCAGGGCACCGCGCTGGCGCGGCGCAGCGTGCAGGCGAACGTCGAGGCGGCGCTGGCGTGGTGGGGCGTGCCGCGCGCCGAACGGGCGCAGCGAGCGGCCGCGGCGCTCGACGCACTGCACGTCGCGCAGCTGGCGGGGCGGCCTGCGTCCGCGCTCTCCGGCGGCGAGGCGCGCCGCGTCCACATCGCCCGTGCGCTGGCGCTGCGCGCCGACGTGCTGCTGCTCGACGAGCCGTTCGCCGGCCTCGACGCGCCGACGCGCGCCGAGCTGCTGCAGGACGCCGCGACACTGCTGCGCGACCCGGTGCGCGCGACGCTGCTGGTCGTGCACGACCGCGCCGAGGCGTGGGCGCTCGCCGACCGCGTCGCGCTGCTGCTCGACGGCGAGCTGATCAGCGGTCCGACCGCGACCGTGCTGGAGCGCCCCGTCAGCACCGCCCACGCGCGTTTCCTCGGCTTCACCGGCGAGCTGCGCCAGCCGGACGGGACGATCGTGCGGCTGCGCCCGGCGCACGTCGCGCTCGATCCGGACGGGCCGCTGGCGGGGCGCGTCGTGCGGCGGATCCCGGAGGAGGACGGCCTGCTGTGCGAGCTGCAGCTGGAGCACGGCCGCGTCCAGACGCGCGCGCCGTACCCGGGCCCGGCCGACGGCGAGCCGGTGCGCGTGCGGCTCGACGGCGGCGTCGAGCTGCCGGGCGACGGGACGAGCGCGGCGCCGGCCGGCACTGCCCTTGCCGTTGCGAACGGGCCGCAGCTCGACGAGGCGTCCGCCGCGCGCGAGCGTGCGCCGAAGAGCCCCGGCACGACCGCTGCGCAGCAGCGCGGGGAGCGCTGAGCGGTGCGGTTCGTGATCGAGATCGTCTGGCAGGCGATCGGGCAGATCTCCGCCGGCGACGTCGGGCTGGTCGAGACGACCTTGCGGACGCTGCGGTTCGCGCTGCTGGCGACCGTGCTGGCGCTGCTGGTCGGAGTGCCGCTGGCGCTGTGGCTGTCGGCTGCCTCGACCCGGCCGCGGCGGGTCGGGCTCGTGCTCGCCAACGCCGGTCTGGGCCTGCCGCCGGTCGTGCTCGGTGTCTACCTCGCGCTGACGCTGACGCCCGGCTCGCTGCTCGGCAGACTGGGCTGGCTCTACACGCCCAGAGGGGTCGTCGCGGCGCAGGCGCTCCTGGCGTTGCCGATCGTCGTCGCGCTGTCGAGCGCGGCGCTGCGCGGGCTGCCGGCCGAGCTGCAGGAGCAGGCGCGCGCCTTCGGCGCCTCGAGGTGGCAGCGCGCGGCACTGGCGCTGCGCGAGGCGCGCGTCGGGATCGCGGCCGCGGTGATCGCCACGCTCGGCTCGGCGATCGCGGAGGTCGGCGCGGTCGTGATCGTCGGCGGCAACATCCGCGACCAGACCAGCACGCTCACCTCGACGGTGCTGCTGGAACTGGCCGCCGGCGCACCGGACCGCGCGGTCGCCTGCGTGCTCGTGCTGCTGCTCCTGCTGGCCGCACTGGCGCTGCTGCTGACGCTGGTGCAGCGCGGCGCCGGGGTCGCGCGCCTGCGGCCACGTCTGCGCGGCCGCGCCCGCGTGCTGGCGAGCGGAGTTCCGGGAGCGCGCGCGTGAGCGGTGCGGGGATCGGGCGGCGCGAGCTGCTGCTGCGCGGCGCCGCGGGGGCGCTGGCGGCGGTTTGGCTGCCACCGGCGCTGGCCGGCTGCGGTGCGGAGCCGGAGCAGTTCGGACTGCACGTCAGAGAACTGGCGGCGCGCTCGATCGCGATCGACTACGCGTCCTACTACCCGCCGGTGCAGGAGCTGCGGGCGCTCGTGCGCGAGCGCGCGCAGAGGGTGGGCGCGCGGGTCACGTTCAGCGACGACGCGGCGGGAGCGGCCGCGCAGAGAGCAGAGTTCGGCAGACTGACCTCCGACAGCAGCGGCTTTCGCGTCGTCGCCGTGGCGCCGTTCGACGCCGCCGCGCTCGACCCGCTCGCGGCCGAAGCGATTGAGCGCGGGATCGGGATCGTCACGTATGCCGTCTCGCTCGCGCACCAGAGCGCGACGATCACCGCCGACCCCGCCCGCGCCGGCCGCCTGCTCGCCCGCAACGCCGCCGACTGGGCCGCCCGCGCCCTGCCCGACGGCGGCGACGTCCTGATCGTGCGCCCGTCCCCGAGCGCCACGCCGCCGCAGCCGGCCGCCAGCGCGACGACGCCCGACGCCGACCGCAGTGCGACGACGCCCGCGGCCCCTTCCGGTGCGCCGGTCGCGGACCCCTTCGCCCCGCTCGCGAGACCGTGGGAGAGCGCGTTGCTCGAAGCGCTCGCGGCGCGGGCGCCGCAGCTGAGAGCGGTCGCCGCGACGACGGCGCAGAGCAGCGCGGACGCGGAAGCCGCGGTCGCGCGGGCGCTGCGGGACTATCCCGGCGTGCGGGTCGTGTTGAGTTGGAACGACTCGACCGCGGTTGGCGCTGCGAGCGCACTGCGCAGAGCGCACCCGAGCGGCGAGTGGAGCGGGCTGTACGCGGGCGGCGTCGGCGCGCCGGCGATCGCCTCGACGGCGTCGCTCGACGCGCTGCGCGACGATCCGGTCCTGCGCTGCCTCGTCGCCCCGCGCCTGCGCGACCTGGCGAACGCGCTCGTGGACGTCCCCCTCGCGCTGCTGAGAAGACGCCGACCGCCGACCGCCCCCGTGCCGCTCACGGTCCTGACACCGGGCGCGTCGCAGCTCAGAGCCTTCGCGCGCGACTACCGCGCGGCTGGCTGAGCCTCAGGGCGTCGCGAGGATCACGTCGGACGCCTTCACGATCGCGATCACCTCGCTGCCCTCTCTCAGGCCCAGCTCGTGGATCGCCTCGACGGTGATCGAGGAGACGAGGCGCTGGCCCGCGACGTCGATCTCGACGTTGCCGATCGCCGCGCCCTCGTGGATCTTCGTGACGGTGCCGGCCAGCTGGTTGCGGGCGCTCAGTCTCATGTCGTGCTCCTCGGATCGATTCGGCGTGAGGCGAGGCTACTCGCACCGACCGGCGGGTTGACGTGCTCGTGGTGGTGGCGCAGGGCGGCGAGCAGATCGGTCATGTGGTGGTCGTAGAGGCGGTAGTGCGCGTTGCGGCCGCTGCGACGCACGGCGACGAGGCGGCCCTGGCGCAGCACGCGCAGCTGATGTGAGGCGGCGCTGGGCGACAGCTCGGCGCGCTCGGCCAGCTCGTCGACCGTCAGCTCGCCGTCCAGCAGCGCCCACAGCAGCCGCAGGCGGCTGGCGGTCCCGAACGCGCGGATCGACTCGGCCAGCGCCTCGGCTTCGTCGAAGCCGAGCGGGCGGTTCGCGTCGTCGTGCTCCGACGGATGCGGCACGCTCGTGATGATACCTTTTGTGAAGACATGTTCATATGTTCAATCATGGACTGGATTGCATGATCGGCGCGCGCAGCCCGCTCGCGAACGCGACCTACCGCCGTCTGTTCGCCGCGCAGACGATCGCGCTGCTGGGGACCGGGCTGACGACGGTCGCGCTAACGCTGCTGGCCTACGACCTCGCCGGCGACGACGCGGGTCGCGTCGTCGGCATCGCGCTGGCGCTGAAGATGGTCGTCTACGTCTTCGTCGCGCCGGCGATCGCCGGGCTGCTCGCGCACGTGCGCCGCAAGCGGCTGCTGGTGACGCTCGACCTGCTGCGCGCCGGCAGCGTCGTCGCGATGCTGTTCGCGGACCGCGTCTGGCAGGTCTACGTCCTGATCGTGCTCGTCAACGCCTGCTCGGCGGGCTTCACGCCGACGTTCCAGGCGCTCGTCCCCGAGGTGCTCGACGACGAGGCGGCGTACACCCGCGCGCTGTCGCTCTCGCGGCTCGCCTACGAGTTGGAGAACCTGCTGAGCCCCGCGCTCGCCGCGGCGCTGCTCGTCGTCACCGGCTACGGCGCCCTCTTCGCCGCCAACGGCGTCGCGTTCGTCTGCAGCGCCCTGCTGGTCGTCTCCGCACGCCTGCCCGCGCGTGCGAGCGAGCGGACCGCGCCGGAGGAGCGGACCGCGCCGGAGGAGCAGACCGCGCCGGACGAGCGGATCGCGGGGGGCTTGCCGACCGCGCCGGGTGGACCGACGGCGCCGGGGGACCCGGCGGCCGCGCGCGTCGCGTCGAGCCTCCGCTCCCGCCTCGACCTCCTCACCGCCGGCACCCGCCGCTACCTCGCCACTCCACGGCTGCGCGGCCTGCTCGCGCTCAACCTCGCCGTCGCGGCGGCGAGCGCGATGGTGATCGTCAACACCGTCGTCTACGTGCGCGACATGCTGGGGCGCGATGCGGGCGACGTCGCGTGGGCGCTGGGCGCGGCGGGGGCCGGGGCGATGGTCGTCGCGCTGGCGCTG
The DNA here is from genome assembly GCF_030646165.1 of Conexibacter sp. CPCC 206217. GTDB lineage: Bacteria > Actinomycetota > Thermoleophilia > Solirubrobacterales > Solirubrobacteraceae > Conexibacter. The sequence continues at coordinate 150,179 of NZ_JAUTDO010000005.1, forward strand.
CCGCGGGTGCTCGACCGCGTCAGCGACCGCAGTGCGATGCTCGCGGGCGGCGGCCTGCTCGTCGTCGGACTCGCGCTGACCGCGACCGTCGGCAGCTTCGGCCAGCTGCTCGCCGTCTGGTTCCTGCTCGGTGTCGGGCTGTCGCTGGTGCAGACGCCGAGCGGGCGGCTGATCCAGCGCTCGGGCGGCGACGACGAGCGGCCGCAGCTGTTCGCCGCGCAGTTCTCGCTCTCGCACGCCTGCTGGCTGCTGACCTATCCGCTGGCCGGCGTGCTGGGCGCCGCGATCGGGCTGAGCGCCACCGCCTGGCTGTTGGCGGCGCTCGCCGCGGCGGCCGTGGCCGCCGCACTGGCGGTCTGGCCGCGCAGCGGTCACCATGTACGCGTCGGGTCGCGACTCGATTCCAGTGCATGACACCGCGAGGCGGATCGGCGGGTGCCTCTGACCGTCGCCGTTGCGTGCCTTGACTCCGCTCCCTATCAGATATATATTTTTCGCCCGGGGTGAGAGAGGCCTCGACACGCGAGTGCGTCTTTCGCCCAAGCGACTCCGACCAGGTCGCGCGAAAGCTTGAGGAGAGGGAGTTGGCATGAAGCAGAGAGTGAGAGTTCCGCTCGCCTCGGCGGCGGCTCTGATCGTCGTCGCGATCCTGTTATTGGCCGGCTGCGGCAGCTCCAGCAGCTCGTCGGGTTCGACGTCCAGTGACAGCGGTGGCAGAGAGCTGACGAAGATTAAGTTGTTGGTGGCGAGCGACTCGGGTGAGAACATCTTCTATTACCCGTTCGGTCTCGCTCAGTCACTTGGCTATTACAGAGACGTCGGCATCGACATGGAGTTCGTGCCGGGCAACGGCGGCTCCGGCGTCGTGCAGCAGATCGTCAGCGGCAACTCGCAGGCCGGCCTCACCAGCCCGGCGGCGATCCTCGTCGCGGGCTCGCAGGGCCACGAGCTGAAGGTCCCGTTCTCCTACGTCTACGGGCCGACCTTCGACGTGATCGTCACCGGTGACTCGCCTGTCAGAACGATGGCCGACCTCGACGGCAAGACGATCGGCGTCTCGGAGGCCAGCGGCGGCGAGGTGCCGTTCGTGCGGGCGCTGATGAAGAACGCCAGAATCGACGCGGACGTGATCCCCGTCGGCTTCGGCCTGCAGGCGGCCGACGCGCTCAAGAACGGCCGCGTCGACGCCTATTCCTCCGGCGTCGTCGACTTCCAGCAGATGAAGAGCGCCGGCTTCGACTTCCGCCGCATCAGCCCGCCCGAGGTCGCGAAGTTCCCCGGCACGGGCATCACGATCTCACCGCAGGCGTGGGACGACGACCGCGCCATGTGGGTCGACTTCCTGAGAGAGACCGCGAGAGCGCAGCACTACGCGCTCACCAACCCGGAGGCGGCGCTGGAAGTGATGAGAAGACGGCTGCCGGACGCGTTCGAGGATCCGGACGCCGGCAGAGCCTTCTTCGAGGCGATGCTCGACATCACCGTCCCCCCGGGCGGCGTCGAGAGCGAGCACTACGGTGAGGTGAACGAGCAGGGCTGGGAGGACTACCAGGACTTCCTGCTGTCGGGTGCCAAGGGTGACGACGGTGACGTCCTCACCAGACCCGCCGACATCGGCGCGATCATCGACAACTCCGAGCAGGCAAGAATCAACGACTTCCCGAAGACCGCGAAGTAGGGGTTTGCCGATGGCGCTTCCGATCACCTTCGAGCACGTCGACAAGCGCTATGCGTTGAAGAGCGGCGCGTCGCTGACAGCACTCAGCGACGCGACGCTCAGCTTGCGCGAGGGAACCTTCACCACCATCGTCGGGCCGAGCGGCTGCGGCAAGTCGACGTTGTTGCACATCGCAGCCGGCCTGGTCCCGTACGAGGAGGGGTCGGTGCGGATCGGCGACGAGTTCGTCGAACGCCCCAATCCCAACGTCGGGATGATGTTCCAGTCGCCCGTCATGCTGCCGTGGCGAACGGTCATCAAGAACCTGATGCTGCCGTTCGAGCTGCTCAAGCTGAGCGACGAGAAGGCGTACCGAGAGCGCGCCCACAGAATGCTCAGCACCGTCGGCATCGACCAGTTCGCCGACGCCTATCCGAGAGAGCTGTCGGGCGGCATGCAGCAGCGCGCGGCACTCGCGCGCGTGCTGCTGACCAGCCCGCAGGTGCTGTTGCTGGACGAGCCGTTCTCCGCGCTGGACGAGTTCACGCGCGAGAGCCTGAACATGGAGCTGCTGAGCCTCTGGGCCGAGCTGCTGCCGACCGTCTGCCTCGTCACGCACAACATCAGCGAGGCGGTGATGCTGTCGGACACGATCGTCGTGATGTCCGCGCGTCCCGGGCGCATCATCGGCGAGATCGAGGTCCCGCTGCCGCGTCCGCGGACGCTGGAGATGGCGACCGAACCGGAGTTCCAGGAGATCGTCGTCGAGGTGCGCGACCTGATGCGCGGGTCGTCCGTCCCCGCCCCGCAAGGAGGAAGGTGAGCATGGCCAAGACAGCCACGTCCCCATCGATGTCGGCGGCGCTCGCGGACGGCTCGCCCGCGCGGCCCGTCGCGAGAGTGCGCAGCACGCCCGCGCGGCTCGCGTGGTCGATCATCCCGCCGGCGGCGCTGCTGATCATCGTGCTGGGCGGCTGGGAGCTGCTCGTGCGCACCGAGGTGGTGTCGCCGATCATCGTCGCGCCGCCGTCGGACACGTTCAGCGCGCTGATCGACCTGGTGCAGAGCCCGACGTTCCCGAAGAACTTCTTCACGACCGCGGCGGAGGCCGTGATCGGCGGCATCCTCGGCCTGCTGGGCGGCCTGCTGCTGGGCATCGCGTCGAGCCTGTCGCCGTTCCTCAGCCGCACGCTGTATCCGTACATCGTCTTCTTCCAGGGCCTGCCGAAGGTCGTCCTGGCGCCGGTCTTCGTCACCTGGTTCGGCTTCGGCATCTCGTCGAAGATCGTGATGGTGATCGTGCTGACGTTCTTCCCGCTCTACATCAACACGGTGCTGGGATTGAGCACGACCGACAAGAACGCGATGAGCCTGATGCGCTCCTACGGCGCGTCGAAGAAGGACATCTTCTTCAAGCTGCAGCTGCCGTCGGCGCTGCCGAGCATCTTCGCCGGCGTCAAGACGTCCGCCTCGTTCGCTTTGATCGGGTCGATCGTCGCGGAGTTCCTGGGGGCGCGCAACGGCCTGGGGTATCTGATGCTGCAGAACAACTTCCAGCTGAGAACCGATCGCGTGTACGCGCTGATCGTGATCCTCGCCTTCATGGGGCTGTTCGTCTATCTGAGCGTCGAATACCTCTACCGGAAGGTCGTCTTCTGGGAAGATCACGGAGCGCTCCGCTAGGCCCCGCGGGCGCTTGTTGGCGAATCGCATATCCTATATGCTCTGAACCATGATCGAATCGGGACGTGGCACTGCTGACTCGCCGAGACCGGCGCGCAACGGGACGAGAGGCCCCGGCACGCGCACGCTCGTCGAGTACGCGTCCCAGCAGCTGCGCGAGGGCATCCTCTCGGGCGCGCTCGCCGCCGGCGAGCGGATTCACCTCGACGGCGTCGCGGAGGACTTCGGGATCAGCGCGATCCCGGTCCGCGAAGCGCTGCGGACGCTGGCGACCGAAGGCCTGGTGACGCCGCTGCCGCACCGCGGCTACACGGTCGCGCCGGTGACGATCGAGGACCTCGAGGAGACCTACCGGATCCGGCTCGTGCTCGAGCCGCTGGCGGTGCAGCTCGCGGTCCCGCGGCTGACGAGAGCGGACCTGAGATTCCTCGGCGAGGAGCTCGACCTGCTCGGGAGGGCGTTCAGAGACGGGCACTGGCCCGACCACCGCACCCACCACCGCGCGTTTCACTTCGGCATCTACGAGAAGTGCAACTCCGGTTGGCTGATTCGATTTACCGACATGCTGTGGGTCAACAGCGAGCGGTATCAGCGGATGACCACCCAGATTCAAGGTCAGCTGACCAAGCGCGCGAGAGAGCACCGCAGAATTCTTGCCGCATGCCGTGCCGGCGACGCCGACAAGGCAGCCGAATTGATGAACGATCACCTGAGCAGCTCGCTGGACACGCTGAAGGCGTATCTGGTGCGTCACGGCCGCATCGCGGACTCCTGACAGGGCTTGCCGGGCGGGCCGCGCGTGAGTGCGCGGCCCGCGGCCCGCGGCCCGCGTCGCTCGGGGATCGGGTGAAGTGAGGGATAGACTCTCACCTCACATCAAATATATGATATAGTCTCTCTTGAGAGAGACGGTCCACGAGAATTTCAGGAGGTTCGCCTGATGGCGATCGACGAGCTTGTCTCCGAAGCTGTAGGCGTGGTGGACGGCGGCCTGATGGGCGTCGACTGGGAGCAGCGCATCGACTTCGCGCGGCTGCGTCGCGAGCGACTCGCGAAGGCGCAGGAGGCACTCGCGGCCTCGGTGGCCGACATGTTGTTCGTCTTCCGCACGGAGGACGCGCGCTACCTGACCGGGTACCGCCACCACCTCGGTCCGACGCCGCTGCTGGGCAACGCGACCGTCGTGCTGACCCCCGACGACCCGCCGATCCTGTTCACGATGGACTACGAGCACTGCCGTGCGCGGATGCCGTGGATCGCGCCGGAGCAGTTGCAGCCGCGCGCGAACTTCCGCGAGGAGGTCGGCATCCGCAAGTGGGCCGAGACGGTCGAAGGACTCGTCGGGAGCCTCGCGGGGAAGACGATCGGCGTGGACCTGTGGTCGCCGACGCTGGAGGAGGGGCTCAGAAAGGCCTTCCCCGACACGCTGTTCGTCGACGGCTACAAGATCCTGATGGAGGCGAAGATCATCAAGACCGACGACGAGGTCGCCTGTCTGAAGATCGCCAACGCGATGACCGAGGCCGGCATGGACGCCGCCCGCAGAGTCCTCAGACCGGGCGTGCGCGAGTGCGAGGTGCTCGCGGCCGCCTGGTACAAGATGACCGCGCTCGGCAGCGAGTGGACGCAGTGCTCCAACATCGTCGCGTCCGGCCCGTACACCGCGCCGTACCGCCGCTTCACCTCCGACCGCGTGATCCGCAGCGGCGACATGGTGATCATCGACATCGGCGGTTGCTTCAACGGCTACTGGGGCGACCTCACGCGCACGTGGGTCTGCGACGACATCAAGCCGACGGCGGAGGAGCGCGACCTGCACCAGAAGTGCTACGACGCGCTCTGGAACTCGTGCGCCGCATCGCGCGCGGGCAACACGACGGCCGACGTCTTCGCGGCCGCCGACCCGTACGTGCTCGACTCGCTCGGCCACGGCTCGGGCATGGCGCCGTGGGAGCCGCCGTACTTCTCCCCGCACACCAAGGACGACCCGACCGAGCTGCGCGTCGGGATGCAGTTCAACCTCGAGCCGTATGCGGGCGTGCCCGGCATCGGCGGCTTCCGCCTCGAGAACAACCTCGTCGTGACCGAGGGCGACCCCGACGTCTACACGACGTACCCGTTCGACGAGCGGCTCGTGATCGACCTGCACCCGCTCGACACGTCGACCGGGCGCACGCGCTGAGGGCACGCGCGGTGGCGTACCTCGAAGAGCTGTTCGAGCTGCCCGGCCGCGTCGCGCTCGTGACGGGCGCACGGCAGGGGGTGGGGCGGGCGCTGGCGCTCGCCCTCGCCCGCGCCGGCGCACGCGTCGCCCTCACCAGCCGCGACGCCGCGTCGCTGCGCGAACTGGGGCGGGAGCTGGAGCCGCTCGGCGCCGAGCCCCTGCTGCTGGGCCTGGAGCTGACCGACGCGGCGGCGCCCGCGCGCGCCGTCGAGGCGGTGATCGAGCGCTGGGGCAGGCTCGACGTGCTCGTCAACAACGCCGGCCTGTCGATCCGCGGACCGGCGGTCGACTACGCCGTCGCGGAATGGGACGAGGTCTTCGCCACCAACCTGCGCGGGCCGTTCCTGCTCGCGCAGGCGGCCGCCCGCGCGATGGGCGACGGCGGCCGCATCGTCAACGTCTCGTCCACCTACGCGCGCGTCGCGGTCGCCGAGCGGGCCGCGTACGCCGCCAGCAAGGCGGGGCTGGAGCAGCTCACGCGCGCGCTCGCGGTCGAATGGGCGGCGCGCGGGATCACCGTCAACGCGATCGCCCCCGGCGCGACCCCGACGCAGACGCGCCGCGCCGTGCTCGGGACGGCGGAGGCGGCGCGCGCACGCGCGGCCGAGATCCCGCTCGGCCGGCTCGGCAGCGCCGACGACCTCGCCGGCGCGCTGCTGCTGCTCACCGGTCCGGCGGGCGCGTTCATCACCGGGCAGACCATCGTCGTCGACGGCGGCTACACGCTGGGAGTTGCATGAGCATCACCACTGACACGACTGCGACCACGCGCTCCGTCGCGATCCTCGACCACCGCTTCAGCGCACTGGAGCTGGAACGCGAGCAGCTCGCCGCGTCCGGCACCGAGGTGCGCGACGGCAAGGGGCTGACGCGCGAGCAGGCGCTGGAACTGGCCGCCGACGCCGACGCGGTCGTCGTCGGCGCGCGGCTGCGAATGGACGCCGAGGCGATTGCGCGGCTGCGTCGCGCGCGCGTGATCGTGCGCCACGGCGTCGGCGTCGACAACGTCGACACGGCGGCCGCCGCGGCGGCCGGGATCTGGGTCGCGTACGTCCCGGACTACTGCATCGAGGAGGTCGCCGACCACGCGATCGCGATGCTGATGGCGCTCAACCGGCGCCTGTTCGGCTTCGACGGCGACGTGCGCGCCGGCACGTGGGGGATCCCCGCGGGCCTGCCGCTGCGGCGGCTGTCGACGCGCGTGACGGGCGTCGTCGGCTTCGGCCGCATCGGCGAGGCGGTCGGGCGGCGCGCCGCCGCGCTCGGCATGCGCGTGCTCGCTTCGGATCCGATCCGTCCCGAGGCGGAGATCCGTGCGGCCGGCGCTGAGCCGGTGTCGCTGGAGACGCTGCTGGAGCAGTCCGACTACGTCAGCCTGCACGCGCCGCCCCGCGCCGGCGGCGGCGCCGTCCTCGACGCCGAGCGGATCGCGACGATGAAGGCCGGCGCGTGCGTGATCAACCTCGCGCGCGGCGGGCTCGTGGACGAGACGGCGCTCGTGCGGGCGTTGCGCGACGGCCGGCTCGGCGGCGCCGCGCTCGACGTCGCGGTCGCCGAGCCGCTGACGCCGCCGGACCCGCTGCTGGAGGCGCCGAACCTGATCGTCACGCCGCACGCGGGCTGGTACTCGCTGGAGGCCGTGCGCGATCTGCGCGTGAAGGCGATCGCCGAGGTGCTGCGCGTGCTCGGCGGCGAGCAACCGGCGCATCCCGCCAACCAGCCGGCGAGCGGAGCGCTGCGGTGAAGCTGCTGCGCAGCGTGCTGTACACGCCGGGCCACCGCGCGGACCTGATCGAGAAGGCTCCGCGCGCGGGCGCCGACGCGCTCTGCCTGGTGCTGGAGGACAGCGTTCCCGAGGCGCTCAAGGACGAGGCGCGCACGATCGTCGGCGAGTCCGTCCCGCGGCTCGCGCGCGACGGGCAGCGGGTGCTGGTGAAGATCAACAAGCCGGGCGATGGGAGCGACGCGGGCGCGGGCGCCGCGGGCGGTGCGCGCGCGGGCGCCGAGCGGGAGCTGGGCGCGATCGTCAGACCCGGCCTCGCCGGCGTGATCGTGCCGGGGTTGCAGCGCGTCAGCGAGCTGCGGCTGGTCGACGAGCTGCTGAGCGCGGCAGAGCGCGCGGCGGGCCTCGACGACGGCGCCGTGCGGATGCTGCTGCTGATCGAGACACCGCTGGCGGCCCACTTCGCGTTCGAGTTGGCGGTCGCGTCGCCGCGCGCGATCGGGCTGCTGGCCGGCACCGCGCCGGCCGGCGACATGGCGCGCGGGCTCGGCTTCCAGTGGACGGCCGAAGGCCTGGAGCGGCTCTACTTCCGCTCGAAGGTGCTGCTCGACGCGCGCGCCGCCGGGCTGCCGCACCCGCTCGACGGGATCTACGGCGACGTGAAGGACGTCGACGGTCTCGTCGACGAGGCGCGGTTCGCGCGGCAGCTCGGCTACGCCGGCAAGCTCGTCGTCCACCCCGCCCACGTCGCGCCGGTCAACCGCGTCTTCACGCCGAGCGAGGAAGAGGTCGCGCGCGAGCGGCGCGTGCTGGACGCGTTCGACAGAGCGCTCGCGGAGGGACTCGCGGGCGTCGTCGTGGACGGCCGCTTCGTCGACTACGCGATGGCCGCGACCGCGCACCAGCTGATCGCGCGCGCGGAGCTGGCGGCGGAGGCTGACGGCGGGCGGGTCGATGACGCCCGTCGCGAGGCGCAGGCCGACGACGCGCAGGGCCGCTGAGATGCTGCTCGACGCGCACGCCCACGCCTTCCCCGACGTCGCCGCCGGCCTGCGCTGGCAGCAGCTCCTGGGCGTCGCCGAGCCGCGTCGCTCCGGCGCGCTGGAGGATCTCGGCATGCGCGCCAGCGAGGCCGAGATCGACCGCGTCGTGCTGCTGCTGTGGCCGCGCTCCGGCGAGCGCCACGAGGAGCTGCGGGCGCAGGGCGGGCACGACGAGGAGCAGATCCGTGCGCTGCTGCGCGACGAGCTGATCGCGCTCAACCGCTGGGGCCTCGACGCCGCCGCGCGCGACGCGCGCTTCCTCCCGTTCGCCGGCATCAACGTGCGCTACCTGTCCGAGGCCGAGAGCGTGGCGGAGATCGACGCGGTCGCCGCGCTCGGCGCGCGCGGGATCAAGCTGATCCCGCCGTCGATGCGGCTGTACCCGGACGACCCGCTGCTGTGGCCGGTCTATCGCCGCTGCGCGGAGCTGGGGTTGCCGATCCTGTCGCAGTCCGGCCGTGGCGGAGGTGAGCCGCCGCAGCCGGGCGCCGACCACTACGGCCGCCCGCGCTACTACGACGAGGTGCTGCGCAGCTTCCCCGAGCTGACGCTGATCCTCGCGCACATGGGGCTCGGCTACGAGGAGGACGTGGTGCAGCTGACCGCGGCCCACGCCAACGTCCACACCGACACGTCGCTGCGCCTGAGCCGGCTCGGCAGAGCCGGCAACCCGACGCCGGCCGAGCTGGTGCGGCTGATCCGCCGCATCGGCGTCGATCGCACGCTGTTCGGGACCAACTACCCGTTCGTCGACCCGCGCGCCTACCGCGAGCGCCTGCAGGCGCTGCCGCTGTCCGCGCGCGAGCGCGAGCTGATCGCCTATCGCAACTTCTTGGCGGTCCTGCCGCCGGTCGCTCAGGAGGACTGAAGATGCCAGCACTCGACGGACTCAAGGTCGTCGACTTCACCCGTCACATGGCCGGCCCGTACGCGACGCTCGTGCTGTCGGACCACGGCGCCGACGTCGTCAAGGTCGAGTCGCTGCCGCGCGGCGACTCGTCGCGCTATTCGGGACGGGACTTCGCCGGAGACAACAGCGCGCTGTTCCTGCTGTGGAACCGCGGCAAGCGCAGCCTCGCGCTCGACATGCGCACGCCGGAGGGGCTGCAGGTCGCGCGCGACCTGATCCGCGACGCCGACGTGGTGGTCGAGAACTACCGCCCCGGCGTCGCCGACAAGATCGGGATCGGCTACGCGGAGATGTCGAAGCTCAACCCGCGGTTGATCTACTGCTCGGTCTCCGCGTTCGGGCCGACCGGGCCGCTGGCGTCTGCGCCCGGCACCGACCCGGTCGTGCAGGCGATGTCGGGGATCATGTCCGTGACCGGCGCGGAGGGCTCCGCGGGCGCGCTGATCGGCGTGCCGGTCGCCGACTTCACCGGCGCGATGATCGCGGTGCAGGGGATCCTGCTGGCCGTCGTCGCGCGCGAGCGGACCGGCCGCGGGCAGCACGTCGAGACGCCGATGCTGTTCGGGATGCTGAGCATGCTCAGCACGCGCCTGGGCAGCTTCTGGACGAGAGGGACCGACCCCGTCCCGCACGGCACGCGCCACGCCGTCCACGTCCCCTACCAGGTGTTCGCGACCTCAGACGGCAACGTGATGGCGGGCGCGTGGGGCGGCGACAGCTGGCCGAAGTTCTGCCGCGCCGTCGGCAGACCGGAGCTGGAGCACGACCCGCGCTTCGTCGCCGGCCCCGAGCGCGCCGCCAACCGCGAGGCGCTGATCGCGCTGCTGGAGCCGCTCTTCACGCAGCGCACGACGGCCGAGTGGAAGCGGCGCTTCGACGAGCAGGGCGCGCTGTTCGCGCCGATGCTGAAGATCTCCGAGATCCTCTCGCACCCGCAGGTGCAGGAGGCCGGCCTCGTGCAGTCGCTGCCGGCGCCCGGCGGCGACGACTTCCCGCAGCTGGCGCCGCCGATCTCGCTGTCGGAGACGCCCGGCGGGATCGACCGCCCGCCGCCGGCGTTGGGCGAGCACACGCGCGAGGTGCTGGCCGGCGCCGGCTACGACGACGAGCGGATCGCCGCGCTGTTGGACGCGGGCGTCGTCGGAGCGCCGGACGCCGTGCCGGGCGCCCACTGATGGCGGGGGCACCCCCGCTGCCACCGCCGTCGGCCGCTGACGGCGCCGCGTCGCCTTCCCCCGGAGGTGGCGCGGCGCCGCCGCGAGCGCCGCTGCAGGGCGTGCGCGTGCTCGACCTCACGCGCGTGCTGGCGGGGCCGTTCTGCACGATGGTGCTCGCCCAGTTGGGAGCCGAGGTGATCAAGCTGGAGGATCCCGACGCGCCCGACTACACGCGCGGGATCCCGCCGTACGCGGGCGATGTGAGCCACTACTTCCTGTCGGTCAACCGCGGCAAGAAGAGCGTCGCGCTCGACCTCAAGTCGGCCGAGGGGCAGCGGGTCGGGCGGGCCCTGGCGCTCAGCTGCGACGTGGTGGTCGAGAACTTCCGCCCGGGGGTGATGGACCGGCTCGGGCTCGGCTACGAGCAGCTGAAGGCCGACAAGCCGGAGATCGTGCTGTGCTCGCTGAGCGGCTTCGGCCAGTCCGGCTCGCACGCCGGCAAGGCCGCGGTCGACGTCGTCGTGCAGGCCGTCAGCGGCGTCATGAGCCTGACCGGCGAGCCGGACGGCGACCCGCTCAAGCTGGGGATCCCGATGGGCGACCTGGCGGGCGCGCTGTGGGGCGTGATCGGCGTGCTCGCCGCGCTGCGCCAGCGCGATGCGACGGGTCTCGGGACGCACGTGGACGTGTCGCTCGTCGACAGCCTCGTCTCGCTGCTGTCGTATCTCGCGCAGCTCTACCTCGTGACGGGCGAGGAGCTGCCGCGCGCGGGCAACCGCCACCACACGGTGCCGGCGTTCGGGCCGTATCGCGCGGCCGACGGCGCGATCGTCCTGTCGGCGCAGATGGACTCGCTGTGGCAGCGCTTCTGCGTCGCCGCCGAGCGGCCGGACCTGGCGGTCGATCCCCGCTACGCGACCGTGCCGGACCGGCAGGCGCGGTTCGCGGAGGTCGAGCGAATCGTCGCCGACACGCTGGCGACGCGGACCGTCGCGGAGTGGGGCGAGCGGTTCGAGCGCGCGGGTCTGCCGCAGGGTCCGCTCAACGGCCTGAAGGAGGCGCTGGAGGGCGACTACGCGCGTGAGCGCCGCCTCGTGCGCGAGGTCGACCAGCCGGGCGCCGGCCGCGTCCGCGTGCTCGCCCCCGCGATCCGCTTCCTCGCCGGCGTCGCCGAGCCGGACCCGCTCCCCGCCCCCGGCCACGGGGAGCACTCGCGGGAGCTGCTGAAGGCGCTTGCAGGGGTGGCGCCGGAGGCGTTCGATGCGCTCGTGGCTCAGGGGATCGTGGGCGAGACAACTATGACCAAGGAACCCCAATGACCGCGACCGCTGCGCTGACCGACTACTTCGCCGGGCTGAGCTACGACGACCTCCCGCCCGTCGTGACGCGGCACTGCAAGCGGCTGCTGCTGGACACGCTCGCGTGCGCGCTCGGCGGGAGCCGGTCGCCGCTCGGCGACGTCTCGACGCGGTTCGCGGCGATCGCCGCCGGGGAGGCGTCGGAGGCGTCGATCGCCGGCAGCCCGCGGCGCAGCACCGCCGTCGCGGCGGCGTCGGCGAACGGGCGGATGGCGGGCGCGCTCGACGCGGACGACACCTTCACCGGCGTCGGGCAGACCTCGCACCACGGCGCCGGCACGGTCGTCGCGGCGCTCGCGCTGGCGGAGCGCGGCCGCGCGTCCGGCGGGCAGCTGCTGGCGGCGATCGCCGCGGGCGCGGAGCTGGGCGCGCGCTTCGACGTGGCCGTCCCGCCGCGCGTGATCGCGGCGGCCGGCGAGCATGCCGGCGGCTGGCGCGTCGGCGGCGGGCCCGCGGGCGTGCTGTCGGCGGCGGTCGCGGCGGCGAACGTGCTCGGGCTCGACGCGCACGCGACGATGCACGCGGTCGGGATCGCCGGAGCGCACGTCGACATGCCGCCGCTGAAGTGGTTCGAGGCGCCCGAGGCGCCGATGGTCAAGTCGATGGACGGCGGCTGGAACGCCGCGACCGGCGTCAGCGCCGGCCTGCTCGCGCAGCTCGGCATGACCGGCCACGTCGACGTGCTCGACGGCGACACCGGCCTGTGGCGCGCGATGGGCTACGACAGCTTCGACTTCGCGCACCTCGCCGGCGATCTCGGCGAGCGCTGGTCTCTGCTGGACGCGCGCTTCAAGCGTTGGCCGTGCCAGTACTGGATGCAACCGTCGCTGGGTGCGTTCGACCAGATCGTGCGCGAGCAGCGGCTGCAGGCGGGCGAGATCGAGTCGGTGCAGTTGCGCGTCACCACGCGCAGCTCCGCGCCGCGCTTTCGCGAGACGCAGCCGCGCGGCTTCGTCACGTGCCAGTTCAACTTCCCGCACGTCGCCGCGATGCTCGCGCTCGGCCGCACGCCCGGCCCGCTGTGGTTCGACGCGGTGGCGCAGAGCGATCCTGAGGTGGCGGCGTTCCGCGAGCGCGTCGAGGTCGAGGTCGACCCCGGGTCGGCGGTGCTCGCCGGCGCGGACCCGGACGACCGCGTGATCCGCGGCCTGCCCGGCGCGGCGACCGTCCGGGCGCGCGGCCGCACGTTCACGCAAGAAGCGATCGCGCGCGATCCGCACGACCCCGACGCCGGCCTGTCCGACGACGAGCTGGTGCAGAAGCTGCGCGACATGACCGCCCCGCTGCGCGACAGCGACCCGGCCTGGGAGGCCCGCACGGTCGCGCTGATCGGGCTCGTCGGCGAGCTGGAGACGGTCGCCGACGTGCGCGCGCTCGGCCGCTTGCTGCGGCCGGACGCGCAGTAGTCGCTACAGCCCGTAGATCCGCGCCGGGTTGCGCGCGGCGATCAGGTCGGCCGTGTCGGCGTCGACCGCGGCGCGCAGCTGGTCGAGCGGGCGGACCGTCGACATGTCGTACGGGGTGTCGCTGCCGAGCAGCACGTTCTCGGCGCCGACGCGTGAGACGAGGTAGGTCAGCGCCTGCACGTCGTGGATGATCGTGTCGAACAGCAGCTGGCCGGCGTACGACCACGGGTCCTGCGGCGAGTCGGCCAGCTCGGGCCGGACCGTGCGGGCGTGCTTCAACCGGCCGGCGAGGAAGGGGAAGAAGCCGCCCGCGTGCGACAGCAGCAGGCGCAGCTGCGGGTGGCGATCGAGGATGCCGGAGCAGATCAGCCGCTCGGCGGCGATCGTCGTCTGCAGCGGGTTGCCGACCGCGTTGCCGAGGTAGTAGCGCTTCAGCGCGGGGATGTCGGCGTTGTAGGCGGGGTGGACGAAGATCGGCATGTCGAGCCGCGCGGCGGCGGCCCAGAACGGCTCGAGCGACGCCTCGTCCAGCGGCGTCCCCGCCACCGACGTGCCGATCTCGACGCCGACCGCGCCGGCCAGCTTCGCCTCCTCCAGCACCGCGGCCGCGCGCGCGGGCGCCGCGAGCGGGACGTGCGCCATCCAGTGCAGTCGCGCGGGCTCGTGCGCGCACATCTGCGCGAGGCCCGCGTTCGTCGCGTCGGCCATCCGCTCGCCGAGCGCCGGGTCGACGTGGTAGGCGAACAGCCGCGGGGCGATGCTGAGGATCGCGCCGTCGACGCCGCGTCTGTCCAGCTCCACGAGCGTCGCGGCCGGGTCGTAGAGCGAGGCGAACAGCTCGTGGTTGGTCAGTCTGCCGCCGCTGACGCCGTCCTTCGACGCGGCGATGCCGTACGCCGGCTCGCTCGCCAGCAGCGCGATGACAGACTCGGGGAATGCGTGGAAGTGCGCATCGACGTTCATACCCAAAGTATATATGATGTAGGAATGTTGATCGGTGTGGCGGTCGTCTGGTATGCGCTGCCGGGCTGCGAGCATGAGGTCGAGGCGCTGCTGTTGGAGATGCGCGAGCTGACCGTGCGCGAGCCCGGCTGTCGCTACTACTGGGTTCACCGGCTGGCCTTCGCCGGCCAGTTCCTGCTCTACGAGCAGTACGACGATCTTGCCGCCGTGCGGGCGCACCACGCGACCGAGCACTACCGCCGTCTGGTGCGGGGCCGCGCGCCCGGGTTGGTGCGCGAGCGCCGCATCGTGCGCGGCGAATTGATCGCCTGAAGCGGAATGCGGAGTGTCGCCCGCGCGACGTGCGCACTTGACACCGCCTTCGCCTATCACATATATCTTATCTGGCAAGTCGCGTCCCACCGAGGAGAGGAGAGCGACACCTGTGGTCACGTCCGCATCCCGCGCCGCCCCGGCGCGGGCCGACCGTCCGCGCCTGAGCACGGCCGCGTTTCACTTTCTGTTGCCGATCGTCGTGTTCGGCGTCCTGATCGCGATCTGGGAGGTGCTGAGCGACGCCGGCACGATCTCGAAGATCGTGCTGCCGGCGCCGTCGGCGATCGCCGACTCGTTCGGCAACGAGCTGGGCAACTCCGAGTTCTACCCCGACCTGATCGCGACGATGGAGGAGATGGCGATCGGCTCCGCGATCGGGATGGCCGTCGGCTTTCTCGGCGGCGTGGTCGTCGCGATCTCGCCGATCGGCCGCTCGCTCGTGCAGCCGGTGATGATCGCGCTGCAGGCGGTGCCGGGCCTCGTGCTCGCGCCGCTGATGCTGATCTGGTTCGGCTACGGCCTCAACTCGAAGATCGCGCTCGTCGTGCTGAGCACGTTCTTCCCGCTGTTCGTCACGACCGTGCAGGGGATCCGCTCGACGCCGGGCGAGTACCTGTCGCTGATGGAGGCGATGCAGTCCAAGCCGCTGCGCACGCTGCTGACGGTCCGCATCCCGTACGCCGCGCCGCTGATCTTCGCCGGCATCAAGGCCGCGATCCCGACGGCCTTCTCGGCCGCGGTCGTGTCCGAGTTCATCGGCGCGACGAAGGGACTGGGCCTGCGCGTCCTGTCCTACAACGAGAGCCTGCAGATCCCCGAGGTCTTCGCATTGGTCCTGATCATGGTGATCATCGGGGTCTTTCTCTACTACGCCACGGAGCTGTTGGACCGGCGGCTGATCTTCTGGCGCGGTCGCTCATGACCGCGCTCCTGTCTCTTGCCGAAAGGTGGGTACGCATGACGCCCCGAGGGCTGACCGGTGCAACGCAGGTCCGACGGCTCGCCGCGCTCGCGGCGACGCTGATCGCGGTCGTCGCGCTCGCCGCGTGCGGCAGCAGCAGCGACGACTCCGGCGGCTCGGCCTCGGGCACGTCGGACTCCGGGGGCGCCGCGGCGAGCACGACGAGCGGCGGCGACGGCGCGAGCGCGCCCGCGTCGCTGGGCAAGATCACCTCGATCCTGCCGAGCGGTCCGGAGCTGCTGCCGCTCTACTACCAGTGGGCGGTCGCCCAGGAGATGGGCTACTGGAGAGACGAGGGGCTCGACGTCGAGCTGATCGGGCTCGGCGCCGGCAGCGCCTCCGCGATCCAGCAGATGGTCGCCAACAAGGGCGACATCTCCGTCGAGACGCCCGCGGTCGTCTTCGACGCCGCCAGAGAGGGGTACCAGGATGACCTCTCGATCATCGGCAACTGGTTCTACAAGCAGGGCTTCGACCTGCGCACCTACCCCGACTCGCCGGTCCAGAAGGTCGAGGACCTCGAGGGCAAGAAGATCGGTGTCTCCGAGCTGGCCGGCGGCGAGGTCACGCTCGTCAGAGCGGCGATGGCGGCGCACGGCGTGAAGGACTACGAGCTGGTCCCGATCGGCGACGGCAGCGCGCAGACGATCAAGGCGCTGCAGGACAGAGCGGTCGACGCCTACAGCACCGGCGAGCGCGACTTCATCGGCATCGAGGAGGCCGGCGTGCCGATGCGCGAGATCCTGATCCCCGAGTGGGAGGACCTGACGGCGAATGTCTTCACGGTCCGCAAGGACTACCTGCAGGAGCACAGAGACGCCGTCGTCGCCTACATGAAGGGGCTCGCGAAGGCGGTCGTGTTCGCCTACGCCAACCCCGAGGCCGCGGTCAGAATCGCCGAGTCGGTGCAGAAGACGAGATTCCCGCACAGCCTCGTGCAGAGATGGGTCGCCCAGACGATGCGGATCTCGGTTCCGAGAGAGCTCGTGCAGAGAAGAGAGATCTACGCCGTGCCGCCGGGCTCGCTCGCCGGCTTCCTCAGATTCTATGCCGGTGCCGGGCAGATCGACGCGGACGCGATCGACGTCGACTCGCTGGAGGATCCGTCGCTGATCCCCGCGATCAACGACTTCGACCAGGCCGCCGTCGAGCAGCAGGCGCGTGACTACAGATAGGTGGCCGGATGTCCGCGACGAGTGCGCCGATGCTGCAGGCCAGCACGATCGAGAAGCAGTACACCGACCGGCGCGGCCTGCGCGTCTCGGCGCTGCACGACGTCACGCTGCACGTCGACAGGGGCGAGTTCCTCTGCCTGGTCGGCCCCAGCGGCTGCGGCAAGTCGACGCTGCTGAAGATCTGCGCCGGCCTGCTGAGCGCCGACGAGGGTGACGTGCGCCTGCACGACACCCCCGTCGTCGGGCCGCGCTCCGAGATCGGGATCATGTTCCAGGACCCGGTCCTGCTGCCGTGGAAGACGGCGGAGCAGAACGTGCTGCTGCCGCGCAAGGTCCATCCGGGTCGCAGCAGGGTCAGCGACGCCCAGGCGCGCGAGGCGGCGCGCGAGGCGCTCGCGATGGTCGGCATCGGGGACTTCGCGTCCTCGTATCCGTGGGAGCTGTCCGGCGGCATGCAGCGGCGCGTGTCGCTGGCGCGGATCGTCTTCCAGGACCCCGAGCTGCTGCTGATGGACGAGCCGTTCACGGCGCTGGACGAGTTCACGCGGCTGAGCCTCAACGTGCTCTTCCGCAGAGTCCTCGGCGAGCGCGGCAAGACCGTCGTGCTCGTCACCCACAGCGTCGAGGAGGCGGTCCTGATGGGCGACCGCGTCGGGATCATGACGCCGCGTCCCGGGGAGCTGAAGAGCGTGCTGGACGTCGAGCTGCCGCAGCAGCGCGGCGAGGACTCGATCACCTCCGAGCAGTTCGCGCGGCAGGTGCTGGAGGTGCGCCGCCAGATGGCGTTCACACGATGAAGGGAGACAGGAACGCGATGAAGGTCGTCGACGTCCACGCCCACACCGCCCCGCGCGGCTTCCTCGAGCGCGCGCCGCGCGACGAGGGTCAGGACGGCGTCAGCGTGCGCGCGTCCGCGGGCGGGGGCGGCTACGAGGTGGTCTTCCGCGGGACCGCCTTCGGGCCGCTGGACGAGCACGCCTACCCGATCCCGCCGATCGACTACGACATCGGCCTGCGGATCGCCGAGATGGAGCGGCTCGGCGTCGACGTGCAGGTGCTCAGCCTCTCGCCGCTGCTGTTCCAGTACGGCGTGCCGGCGGCGCAGGCGGTCCCGCGCGCGCGGCTGCTGAACGACGAGCTGGCGGCCGTGCAGCGGGCGCGGCCGGAGCGCTTCCGCGCGCTCGCGACGCTGCCGCTGCAGGATCCCGACGCCTCCGTCGAGGAGCTGGAGCGGGTGATGGGGTCGCTCGGGATGGCGGGGATCCAGGTCGGCGCCAACGTCTGGGGCAGAGACCTCGACGGGCCGGATCTCGTGCGCGTGCTGGAGCGTGCCGAGCAGCTCGGCGCGGTCGTCTTCGTCCACCCGGCGATCATGCAGTCGTATCCGGGCGCGGTCGCGAACATGGACCGGATCGGCGACTTCTACCTGCGCAACCTGATCGGCAACCCGCTCGACACGACGATCGCGATCGCGCGGCTGCTGTTCGGCGGCACGCTGGAGCGGCTGCCGAGACTGAAGCTGTACCTCGCGCACGGCGGCGGCTACGCGGTCTTCGGGCTGGGCCGCTTCGCGCACGCGCACGGCGTGCGCAGCGAGACGGCGGCCGCGCAGGGAGATCCGCGCGAGCTGCTGCGCAACGTCTACGTCGACACGATCGTGCACGACCCGCCGACGCTGCGCTACGTCGTCGAGATGCTCGGCGCCGAGCGCGTGATGATGGGCAGCGACTACCCGACCGACATGGGCCCCGCCGACCCGGTCGGCGCGGTCGACGCGGCGGGTCTCGACGCCGAGACCCGCGCGCTCGTGCTGGGCGGCAACGCGGCGCGGCTGTTCGGGATCGGGTGAGGAGCTAGTGGTGTGACCGGTTTCGTTTGCCGGGTCCGGCGCTGTCATCGTCGTGGCTGGCAAGGACGCAGATCCGAGGAAGACCGGGGTCTTTCGAGTGATCGAGGACGCCGCCAGGCGCGGCGAGGGCAAGCCCGACCCGGTGAACGTTGCCGGTCACGCCACTAGCGCCTGTGCCCGCGCGCCAGCAGCAGTGCGGGCACCAGCGCGATCGCGAGCGGGACCAGGACCCACCAGAAGGCGTGGGCAAAGGCTCCCGCCACCAGCGCGGTCGCGTGCGGGCGGCCGGCGAGCGCGCCGCCGCCCGGCAGCTCTCCGCCGCCCCCGCCGACGATCGCGAGCGGGAGCTGTTGCAGCTGGCGCTGCAGCCCGACCGCGGCCAGCGCGCCTCCGAGCGCGCCGCCGACGCGGTGCAGCGCGTTGACGACGCTCGCGCCGCGCGGCACCTGCTGCGGGCGCAGGCTCGCGTAGGCGGCGGCCATCCCCGGCATCATCGTCGCGCCGAGCCCGAGGCCGCGCACCAGCAGCAGCAGCGCGATCAGCGGGAACGGCGTGGTGCCGCCGACCTGCGTCAGCGGCGCGGTGCCGGCGAGGCTGATCGCGATCCCCAGCAGCGCGACGCGCCCGCCGCCGACGCGGTCGGTCATGCGCCGCACGAGCGGCATCGCGAGCGCGACGCCGACGCCCTGCGCGGCCATCAGCAGCCCGGTCTGCACCGCGCTCTCGCTGCGCGCGACCTGGAGGTAGAGCGGCAGCGTCAGCCAGACGCCGAAGAACGACGCGCCCGCGAGGAAGACGACGCTGACGGCGGCCGAGAAGCGCGCCGTCAGGAACAGCCGCATGTCGATCAGCGGCTGCGGCACGCGCAGCGCGTGACGCACGGCGGCGGCGATCAGCGCCGCGCCGACGAGCAGCGGCACGTACGCGCTCGCGACCGCGACGGTGCCGTGCTCCGCGGTCTGCGCGAAGCCGAGCACGACGGCCGCGAGGCCGGGCGGCAGCAGACAGGCGCCGAGCAGGTCGAAGGGGCCGGGGTCGCCGCTGCCGCTTCGTTCGGTCGGCCCCAGCGCCCGCCGTGCCAGCAGCAGCGCCGGGATCGTCAGCGGGATGTTGATCCAGAAGATCCAGCGCCATGGGGCGTTGTCGATCACGAGGCCGCCGAGCAGCGGGCCGAGCGTCGGGCCGAGCACCATCGGCACGCCGATCAGGCTTGCGACACGGCCCGCGTCGCCGCCTGCGGAGCGCACCAGCATCGTCATGCCGACCGGCACGATCATGCCGCCGCCGAGCCCCTGCAGCACGCGGAAGGCGATCAGCGCCGGCGCCGACCAAGCGGTCGCGCACAGCAGCGAGGCGAGGCCGAAGAGGCCCAGCGACGCGCTCCAGACGCGGACCGCGCCGAACCGCTCCAGCGTCCAGCCGCTCAACGGGATCGTCGCGGCCAGCGCGAGCATGTAGCCGGTCGCGACGTACTGGATCTCCGAGACGGGCGCGTGCAGATCGCGCGCAAGCGTCTCCAGCGCGACGTTGACGACGGTCGTGTCGAGGAAGGTCATCGTCACGCCCAGCACGACGGCGACGCGCAGCAGCAGCTCGGCGCGCGCGGCGGCGGTGCTGGCGGCGGGGACGGGGGCGGGCGACCGGGCCAAGTGACGCATTGAATATATGATATAGATATCTTGTCCGGTGCAGAGGAAGGGAACTGACGATGGCTGCAGGTCCACTCGACGGCGTGCGCGTGCTCGACATCGCGACGATGCTCGGCATCGGGCACGCGACGTCGCTGCTGGCGGACTTCGGCGCCGAGGTGATCCACGTCGAGCTGCCCGGCCGCGGCGACAGCCTGCGGCAGATGGGCCCGTTCCAGGACGGGCAGTCGCTGCGCTGGGCGGTCGTCGGGCGCGGCAAGCGCTCGATCACGGCGGACCTCCACACCGCGGCGGGCCAGGCGCGCGTGCGCGAGCTGGTGCGCGTTAGCGACGTCGTCGTCGAGAACTACCGCCCCGGCACGCTCGCGCGCTGGGGGCTCGACTACGCAGCGCTGCGCGAGGTCAACCCCGCGATCGTGATGCTGAGCCTGACCGGCTACGGGCAGACCGGGCCCAGCAGCCACAAGCCCGGCTTCGGGCGCGTGCTGGAGGCCGTCAGCGGGCTGATGAACAGCACCGGCGCGGCCGACGGGCCGCCGCTGCAGATCGGCGTGCCGCTGGTCGACTACATCGCCGGCACGACCGCGGCGATGGCGATCTCGATGGCGTTGTACCGGCGCGAGCAGGACCCCGACGGCGCCGGCCAGGCGATCGACCTGTCGCTCTACGAGACGCTCGTGCGGATGCTCGACTCGCTGATCACGCGCTACGACGCGACCGGCGTCGCGCCCCAGCGCCAGGGCAACCGCTACGTCAACGTCGCGCCCTCCGACGTCTACGCGACGCGTGACGGCCGCTACCTCTTCCACAGCTCCGCGACGCAGACGGTCTTCGAGCGGCTCGCGCGCGCGATCGGTCGGGCCGACATGCTCGAAGACGAGCGCTACAGCCGCAACGCCGCGCGGATCGAGCGCGTCGACGAGGTCAACGACATCGTCGCGGCGTGGTTCGCTCAGCACGACTTCGCGGACGCGGTCGCGATCATGGAGGCCGCCGACGTGCCGGTCGGCCCCGTCAACACGATCGCCGAGGTCGCCGCCGACCCGCACCTGCGCGAGCGCGACAGCCTGATCCGCGTCGAGGCTGACGGCGTCGGCTCGGTGCTGATGCCCGGCGTGATCCCGAAGTTCTCGCGCACGCCGGGAGCGGTCCGCCATGGTGGACCTGCGCTGGGACGCGATGACGCGGAGCTCGCCCGATGAGCGGCGCGTGCATCCGCGACGTCGTCGTCACCGTCGTCGCGGTCCCCTACAGACCCGGCGTCGGGGCGATCGTCACCGCCGGACTCGTGCTGACCGAGGCGCGCCACGTGCTCGTCGAGGTGCGCACCGACGACGGTGTCGTCGGGCTCGGCGAGGCGGTTCCGCGGCCGTCGATCTACGGCGAGACGGTCGAGTCGATCGTCGTCGCGCTCCAGCAGCTGCTGGTCCCGCCGCTGCTGGGCATGAGCCCGCTCGACGTCGAGCGGATCTGGCAGCGCTGGGAGCGCGTCGTCGGCAACACGACCGCGAAGGCCGCGCTCGACATGGCCTGCCACGACATCCAGGGCAAGCTCGCCGGCCTGCCGCTGCACCGGATGCTCGGCGGCTGGGCGGGCGGGCGCATCCCGCTGACGATGCCGGTCGCGATCGCCGACGACATGGTCGAGCAGGCGAAGACGGCGGTCGCCGGCGGCTACGGGGCGGTCAAGCTGAAGGTCGGCAAGGACCTGCGCCGCGACGTCGCGACGGTCGAGGCGGTGCGCAGCGCGATCGGCCCTGACCCCATGCTCTACGCCGACGCCAACCAGGGCTACGGGACCAGCGACGCATTGGAGGCCGCGCGCCAGTTCGGCAGCCTCGGCGTCGACCTGCTGGAGGAGCCCGTCAGCGCCGGCAACACGGCGGCGCGCGTGCAGCTCGCGCGAGAGGCGCACGTGCCGCTGCTGCTCGACGAGACGCTGATGACGCAGAGCGACCTGCTGCGCGAGATCCAGCTCGGCACGCCGTCGGCGATCAGCGTCCGCAGCCCGCGCAGCGGGATCACCGGCAGTCGCAAGGTCGTCGCGTTGGCGGAGGCGGCGGAGGTCGCCTGCCTCGTCGGCAGCCACCGCGAGCTGGGCGTCGCGACGATCGCGAGCGCGCACCTGGCGGCCGGCTTCCGCGCGATGAGGCTGCCGGCCGAACTGGGCGTCAGCACGCTGCTGTCGCACAGCCTGCTGACCGAGCCGCTGCGGATCGACGACGGCTGGCTGACGCTGCCCGACGGCCCCGGCCTCGGGATCGAACTCGACCGCGCGGCGGTCTCGCGCCACCGCGTCGGCGACGCGATCGCGATTGCCGAGGCGGTCCGATGAAGCCCGCACGCAGCCTCCTGAGCACGCCGGGCAACCGCCCCGCGATGCTGGCGAAGGCGCTCACGTGCGGCGCCGACGCGATCGTCGCCGACCTGCAGGACTCGGTTCCGGCGGGCGAGAAGGAGCATGCGCGCGAGGCCGTGCGGGAGCTGATCGAGCGGCGCGGGAGCGGCGCGGCGAGTGCGAGCGGCGCGGCCGATGCGCCCGGCGCAAGCGCGACGGAGATCCTCGTCCGCGCCAACTCCGCCGCCAGCGGTCTGCTCGCCGACGACGTCGCCGCGATCGTCGCCCCGGGGCTCGCGGCCGTGCAGCTGCCGCAGGCCGAGTCGCCGGGGGACGTGCTGACGCTCGCGCGGCTGCTCGACGACGCCGAAGCCGCGGCGGGACTTGCGCCCGGAAGCGTCGAGATCCTCGTCTCGCTCGAATCGGCGATCGCGGTGCTGCGGGCGTTCGAGATCCTCAGCGCGTCGCCGCGCGTCGTCGCGACGATGCCCGGGATCGCGGAGAACGGCGACTTGGAGCACGACCTCGGCGCGGTCTACACGCCCGACGAGGTCGGCACCTTCCACGCTCGTGCCCACGTGCTGTTGGCGGCCCGCGCCGCCAAACTCGCGCACCCGGTCGACGGCGTCTACGCGCGCGTCGCTGACGAGGACGGGTTCGTCGCGAGCGCGACGCTCGCGCGCCGGCTCGGCTATCGCGGCAAGAAGGTGATCCACCCTCGCCACGTGCCGCTCGCCAACCGCATCTTCCAGCCGACCGCCGCGGAGCTGGACTTCTCCGCACGCGTGCTCGCCGCGCTCGACGCGGCAGAGGCGCGCGGCGGCGGCGCGACCGTCGTGGACGGGCGCATGGTCGACGTCGCGATGGCCGCGACCGCGCGACAGGTGCTGGCGTGGGGTAGAGACGACCGTGACCGAACGGCGGCCGCTGGCGCGCGCAGCGACCGCCGCGACGACCGCCCGGCAGTCGCCGACGCAAGCAGAGACAGCGAATGAGAACCCAAGGGAGCAACCGATGCAGGCAGTAGTCGCCGTCGAGCACGGACCACCGTCCGCGCTGCAGTTGCAGGAGCTGCCGGAGCCGGTCGCCGGCGAGGGCCGCACCGCGATCCGCGTCGTCAGCGCCGGGGTCAACTTCTCCGACGTGCTCACGATCTCCGGCAGATATCCGGGGCCGCCGCTGCCGTTCGTGCCCGGGATCGAGGTCGCGGGCAACGCGCTCGACGACGGCCGCCCGGTGATCGCGCTGCTCGAGTCCGGCGGCTACGCCGAGGTCGCGACGGCCAACGCGCGGATGGTCTTCGACGCCGACGGCCTCGACCTCGAGAGAGCCGGCGGCTACGCGCTCGTGACGCTCGCCGCCTATTTCGGCCTGCGCTACGCGGCGCGGCTGCAAAGAGGCGAGAGCGTGCTCGTGCTGGCCGGCGCGGGCGGGCTCGGCTCGGCCGCGATCCAGGTTGCGCGGGCGCTCGGTGCCGCGCGCGTCGTCGCGGTCGCCTCCAGCGAGCGCAAGCGCGAGATCGCGCTCGCGCAGGGCGCCGACGAGGCGCTCCCGTACGGCGAGCAGCTGCCGCCGACCGACCTCGTCGTGGACGGCGTCGGCGGCGAGGCGTTCGGCCAGGCGTACCGCGCGACGCGGCGGCTCGGGCGGGTGCTGCTGGTCGGCGCCAGCTCCGGCACGCCGCCCGCGCTGCCGGCGTTCCAGGAGCTGCGCGAGCGCGGCGTCGGGCTGGTGCCGTTCAGCTTCAAGGCGCTGCGCGAGAGCGACGGCGAGTTCGTCGCCCGCACGGCGCCGCAGGCGCTCGACCTGATCCGCAGCGGCGAGGTGCGCCCGCTGCTGGGCTCGTCTCATCCGCTCGCCGACGCGCCCACGGTGCTGGCGGCGCTGGCGGGCCGTGACACCGTCGGCAAGCAACTGCTGAGGACCGGACGATGAGACTCGCGACGATCGCGATCGATCGAAGCGACGCCACCACGGCCGCCGTCATCACCCCCGCCGGCGCGATCCCGGTCGAGGGCTACCGCGACGTCGGCGCGCTGCTCGCGGCCGGCGACGGCGGGCTGGCGGCGGCGCGCGCGGCTGCCGCGGCCGCGCACGCGGGACTCGCCCGGCCGCTCGCCCCCGGCACGCTTCGGGCGCCGGTCCTGCAGCCGGGCGCGACCGTCTGCGTCGGGCTCAACTACAGCAACCACGTACTGGAGATGGGCCGCGAGCTGCCGAAGCATCCGACGCTCTTCTCCAAGCTGCCGCGCGCGCTCGCGCAGCGGCCCGACCGCGCGAGTCTGCCCGCGCCGTCGCTGTCGCAGCAGGCCGACTGGGAGGGCGAGCTGGTCGTCGTGATCGGCCGCCGCGTCGGGGGCGTCCTCGAGCGCGAGCAGGCGCGCGACGCGATCGCCGGCTACACGCTGATGAACGACCTCAGCGTGCGCGACGTGCAGCGCCGCACGACGCAGTGGTTCGCCGGCAAGAACATCGCCGACTCGACCCCGACCGGCCCGTGGCTCGTGACCGCCGACGAGTTCGGCGATCCCGCGCGGCACGAGCTGGTGCTGGAGGTCAACGGCGAGCAGCGCCAGCGCTCCTCGCTCGGCGAGCTGATCTTCGACGCCGCCGACCTCGTCGTCTACGTCGCGCAGCTGTTCGCGCTGGAGCCCGGCGATCTGATCGCGACCGGCACCCCCGGCGGCGTCGGCCAGGCGATGACGCCGCCGCAGTACCTGCGCGACGGCGACCGCGTCACGGTGACGGTCGCCGCGATCGGCACGCTGGAGACGACGTTCGGCGTGCCGCGGGAGCCGGCCCGGGCGGCTCAGACGCGGGGGTAGGGGTACTGCGCCGCGCGGTGCTGGAACGAGAGGATCGCGGGGTTCTGCACGCGACCCTCGCGGATCTCGATCGCGCGGCGGACCGTTTCGCTGCCGTCCCACGCCGCGCCGCCGGCCATCACGATCGGCAGGTACTCCAGCAGCGCCTCGCTGTTCTCCCACGTCGCCGAGTTCCACAGGTACGACGGCGTGTGGTCGACGCCGTAGTAGTGCAGGCCTCTGCCGACGGGGAAGATCGGCGCTTCGAACGAGGTTGGTCGCGCCCACTCGAAGCCCATCCCGAGGTCGCACGAGATGTCGACGAACAGCGTGCCCGGCGCGAAGTGGCCGAGGTCTTCGTCCATCACGAACATCAGCGGCTCGTCGGGGTCCTGCAGGATGCAGTTGACGACGACGTCGTACTGCGCCAGCACCTCCGCGAGCGGTCCCGGCTCCGGATCCTTCAGCGCGAGCGTGCGGCTCGGGTTGGCGGGATCGCGCGCGAAGTGCTGCATCCGCACGGAGGCGAAGGGCGAGGCGACCGCAGCGACGCTGCGCTGCGTCAGCACCGTCACGTCGCTGATCCCGAGCGCCGACAGCGCGCGCACGGCGCCGCGCGCGGTCGCGCCGAAGCTGATCACCGCGGCGCGCAGGCGGCGGCCGTAGTCGCCCGTGGAGCCCAGCAGCGTCAGCGCGTGCAGGACCCCGCAATAGCCCGCCAGCTCGTTGTTCTTGTGGAACACGTGGACGTCGAAGTGACCCTCTCTCGTCCAGTGGTTCATCGCCTCCCAGGCGATCAACGTGAGTCTGCGGTCGATCGCCAGCTGGGCCATCCGCCGGTCCTGCACGCAGTGCGGCCAACCCCACACGACCTGCCCGGGGCGCAGCGTCTCGAGGTCCTCCGAGAGCGGCTTGGGCAGCAGCAGGACGTCGGTCTCCGCCAGCAGCTGCTCACGCGTGCGGATGCCTCCGACGAGCGGTTCGAGCTGGTCGTCGTAGACGCCGAAGCGATCGCCGTAGCCGCGCTCGAGGAAGATGTTGGCGCGCACGTCGGCGGCGATCCGCTCGAAGTGCGCCGGGTGGATCGCCAGCCGGTGTTCGTCCTGCTTGCGCGATGTCGCGACGACGCCGAAGCTCAGTTGACCCATCGACGGAGTGTAGGCGGCGCATCCGCAGCTCCCCGCGCGAGTAGGGGGTTCGGGCGGAACACCGTATGCTCAACGCGTGGCCGCGATCTTCATCACCCCTTCGCAGCCGCCGATCGATCGTCGTCGATGACGACGCTCGTGACCCGCGTGCTCGCGAAGCTCGAGCCCGGTGGGGCGCAACTGTCCGCTCTGCGCGTCGTGCGCGGACTGGAGGCGCAC
Source organism: Conexibacter sp. CPCC 206217 (assembly GCF_030646165.1). Classification (GTDB taxonomy): domain Bacteria; phylum Actinomycetota; class Thermoleophilia; order Solirubrobacterales; family Solirubrobacteraceae; genus Conexibacter. The sequence continues at coordinate 176,761 of NZ_JAUTDO010000005.1, forward strand.
GGCATCGGCTCGCGCGTGCTGGTCGGCTGGGCGTCGCCTGACGGGCTCGCGCTGGCGCAGCGGATGGGCGTCACGGTCGACGTCTACGGCTCCGGCGGCGACCAGCAGTGGCAGGCCGACCCGCGCTTCGCGCGCTGGCTGGAACCGCGCCTGCGCGACGCCGCGCTCGTGCACGCGCACATGTTCGGCGGCTGGTGGGCGGCGAGCTGCGCGATCCCGGACGGCGTCCCGCTCGTCGCCAGCGAGCACAACGCGCTGACGTGGCCGACGGGCGAGCCGCCGCACGCCCTGCGCGGCGGACTCAGACGCGTCGACCGCCTCTACGCGCACGGCCCCGGCGCGCGGCGCGCGATGCTCGACGCGGGGATCGAGCCCGCGCTCGTGCACGACGGGATCTCCCCGGTCGCCGACCTCGACGGGCCGCAGCTGCCGGGCCTGCCGTCGCCGCGGATCGTCTTCGCCGGCCGCCTGCACGCCGAGAAGGGCCCGGACGTGCTGCTCGACGCGCTCGCGCTGCTGCCCGACGCGCCGCCGGCGCTGCTGCTCGGCGAGGGGCCGTTGAGAAGCCAGCTCGCGCGGCAACTGCGGCGCCTGGGCCTGCGCGGGCGCGTGAGACTGCTCGGCTGGCAGGCGCGGCCGAGCGGCACGATCGCCGGCGCGACGGTGCTCGTCGTGCCCTCGCGCGACGAGTCGTGGTCGCAGACGGCGGTGCTCGGGATGGCGCGCGGCGTGCCGGTGATCGGCACCGACGTCGACGGCCTCCCGAACACGCTCGCCGACGGCCGCGGGATCGTCGTCCCGGCCGCCGATCCCGCCGCGCTCGCGGTCGCGATCGACGACGTGCTGCAGGGCCGCCGCACGACCGATCTCGTGGGCGCCCGTCGCTATGCCGTGCGCTTCAGCCTCGAACGCGTCGCCGCGCAGTACGCCGCGGCCTATCGCGAGCTGACCGGCGCGCCGCGAGACGACGCGCCGGAGGACGACCAATGGACCGAACGGGCGGTGGTGCAGGCATGAGCGGCGAGGTGGAGGAGCGCGCGGGTGCGAGCGGCGAGGCGCGTCCGAGCGACGCCCGCGGCGGCGAGCGCGACGGCGGCGAGGTCGAGTGGATCGCGAGCGATCTGCTGGCGTTGCAACTGCTGCGGCCGCTGCTGGACGGCGGCGGCTACCTGCCGTGGAGCAGCGGCGCGATGCGCCCCGGCGGGCTCGTGACGATCTGCAACGAGATCGCGCTCGGCGGACGTCGCCGGGTTGTCGAGCTGGGCGCCGGCGCCAGCACCGTGCTGCTCGCACGCTTGCTGCGCGAGCAGGACACGGGCGCGACGCTCGACGCGATCGAGCACGACGCACGCTGGGCCGAGTGGGTCGGCAAGCGGCTCGCGCGCGAGGGTCTGGACGCGGTCGCGCAGGTCACGTTGGCGCCGCTGGAGCCGCATCCGAGCGCGGCCCTCCCCTGGTACGCCGCGGAGCCCCTCACCGCGGCGCTGGCAGGCACGCCGGTCGACCTGCTGATCGTCGACGGACCGCCCGCGTACGCGCCCGGGACGGGTCTCGCGCGCTATCCCGCGTTGCCGGCACTGCTGCCGTTCCTGGCGCAGGACGCGATCGTCGTGCTCGACGACATCCTGCGCGTCGGCGAGTCCGAGATCCTGCAGCGCTGGGAGCGCGAGACCGCGTTGCGCTTCGAGCGCCGCGAGGCCGAGGCGATCGCGCTCGGCCGCCGGATCGCCTGAGGCGCTCACCGCCCCGGAGAGCGCATCGTGCACTCCGGTCGCCGCGCTCACCGCGAGCGGCGGCAGGCGCGCCGTAACCGTCGAATCGGGCGAAAGCGGGTAGTAGCGTGGCTCTATGCGGCGGATCGCCAGAATCGTGAAGCGGACGCTGGTCTCGTTCTACGACGACCAGATGACCCAGCACGCCGCGGCACTGACCTACTACGGGTTGATGTCGCTGTTCCCGGGGCTGCTGCTGGCGATCTCGCTGCTGGGGCTCGTCGGCCAGTATCCGGCGACCTACAACGCGATCATGAGCTACATGCGCGAGGTCGCGCCGGCCTCGGCGCTCGATCCGCTCGACAGCTCGCTGCGCGCCGCGTTCCAGCACAAGGGCACCGCGGCGACGGCACTCGCCTTCTCCGTCGTGATCGCGTTCTACGGCGTGACCGGCGTGCTGGAGTCGATGCGACGCGCGATGAACGTCGTCTTCGAGGTCGAGAGAGGCCGCAGCTTCCTGCACCGCAAGACGGTCGACGTGCTCTCGACGATCGTGCTGATGACGTTGATCCTCGTCAGCCTGATCCTCGTCTTCGTCGGCGGCGGCTTCGCGGCGGATCTGCTGGGCTTCATCGGCCTCGGCCCCGAGGCCGCCGACGTCTGGAACATCGCGCGCTGGCCGGCTGCGGTCGCGGTCGCCGTGCTCGTCTTCTCGTTCCTCTACTACGTCACACCGGACGTCGCGCACCGCACCTTCCGCTGGGTCACGCCGGGCGCGATCGTCGGCGTGGCGCTGTGGCTGGGCGCCTCCTGGGCGTTCGCGCGCTACGTCTCCGGCGTCGCCAACGTGGGTGCGATCTACGGCGCCTTCGCGGGCGCGATCGTGCTGGTCGGCTGGATCTGGCTGTCGAACGTCGCGCTGCTGCTCGGCGCGGAGTTGAACGCCGCGATCGAGCGCGAGCGGGCGCAGCGCGACAGCGCCCGGCGTGAGCGGACGGTCGAGCTGCCGGTGAAGCCGGCGGGCGCGAGGTGACTACGGGCACCGATCGATTCGTGCCGTTGCCGGATCGGCATCGCGCGTACCCCACGCGTCGGCGTTGGGACGACAGTGCAACGGACGATCGATTCGATGTCGAGCGGTCGCCGAGACCGCGCTCAGCAGTTGCGGGACCGGGTTGATCGGCGTGCCGAAGAGGCGCACTTCGAAGTGCAGGTGAGGGCCGGTCGAGCGGCCCGTCGAGCCGACGTAGCCGATCCGGCTGCCGCCCGCGACCGACTGGCCGACGGAGACCGCGAAGCGCGACAGGTGCGCGTACCAGGTCTCGTAGCCGAGCCGGTGCTGAACGACGACGAGGTTGCCGTAGCCGCCGGTCGTGTACTGCGCGAGCGTCACGGTCCCGACGCCGGCCGCGTTGACCGGCGTGCCGAATGCCTCCGGGAAGTCGAGCCCGGTGTGCCGGCGCCCGCCGACCCAGCCGAACCCGTCCGTCCAGCCGCCCGGCACCGGCCGCAGGAACGCGACGGAGCCGCTCGGCGAGCCGGTCGACACGGTCCCGCTCGACCCGCTGCCGCTCGATCCGGACCCGCTGGATCCGCTCCCGCTCGACGGCACCCGCCGATGCCGCAGCGCGCTGATCGTCGCGGGTCCGGCGACGCCGTCGACCGACAGCCCGGCGGCGCGCTGGTAGCGGACGACCGCGTCGCGCGTGTTCGGTCCGAAGCCGCCGTCGAACCCGTCCGGCCCGAAGCCGCGTGTGTGCAGCAGGAACTGCAGCGCCGCGACGTCCCAACCGCGCTGCCCGCTGCGCAGCGGCCGGCTGCCGAGCGTCGGGCGCCCGCGCCGGCCGAGCGCGTGGCGCGTGCGCGGCCCGGGGACGCCGTCGGCTGCCAGCCGCTTGCGGTGCTGGAAAGCGCGCAGCGCGCGCTGCGTGCGCGGCCCGGCGATCCCGTCGACCGGACCGGGTGAGAGCCCGACCGCGCCGAGCGCGACCTGCAGCGCCGCGGTGCTGGAGCTTGCGGCGCCCGCCGGCGCCGTCGCCGGCCCGAGGGCGACCGCCGTGACGAGCGCTACCGCCACGCCGATCGATGCTGCGACGGTCCGGCGTGAGGACACACCGTCACGATGCCCGCCAAGGTGGTGCGCCGATGCGCCTGGGAAGCGTCTTGCAGGTTGCGGCGCGGTGCCGCTACGTGCGCTCTGCGTCAGCCGCTCGGCCGGGCCGGTCCTTCTTCGCCCTGACCGACTCCCAGCCGTCGTGCGCGTTCTGCTGCAGCGCGAGCAGCACGCCCTCGATGCGCGTGCTCCAGCGCTTCGAGCGCTCACCCGTCAGCGGGACGGTCAGCTCTCCGTCGCTGACCTCGGCGCCTGACCAGTCGAGCTGGCGCGCCGTCGTCTGGGTGCTCATCTGCGTCGTCCCGCCTTCCTGATCGCCTCCAGCACGTGAAGTTCCGGCAGGTGCCCGAGGGTGCGGTGGCGGCGAGTACCGGAATGCCCTCGTCTCAAGCTGTGTCTCACGGCCAGCATGCGTCTCATCGCGGTGTTCGAATGCGTCGTCATCGTGCGCTGCTCCCGGTCGTCGTGCCTGTTCGGAGCCTTCCCATCGGACGCGCAAGACATGTCGGTTTAACGACCGGGCCACGATCGCTTCACCGCACCGCAACGAGATCGGCGTGAACGCCTCTTACGCTCGCGCCGGATGCGCGCCGTGCAGGGAGCCGAGGCGCGTGCCTGTCCGTCTTGCCGATCCCTCCGGAGGACTCTCCATGCCATCATCACGTGCCCGTCTGGGCACGCTGTCCGCGCTTGCCGCAATCGCCGCGGCCGTACCGCTCGGACTGCCATCGCTCGCATCAGCCTCGTCCAACGGCGTCGTCATCTCGGAGCTGCGCGTCGGCGGCCCGCAGGGTGGCAACGACGAGTTCGTCGAGCTGTACAACTCGTCACCCGCCGCGGTCGCGATCGGCGGCTGGAAGCTGCAGGGCTGCGCCAGCGGCTCCGGCGCCGCGAGCGATCGCGTCGCGGTCCCGTCCGGCACGTCGCTGCCGGCCGGCGGTCGCTACCTGTTCGCCAACACTGCCGCCAACGGCTACTCGGGCAGCGTCAGACCGGACGCGACCTACGCGACCGGCTTCTCCAACTCCGGTCAGTCCGGTGCGCGCCTCGTCACGGGCAGCGGCACGATCGTCGACCAGATCGGCTTCGCCGGCTCGCCGTGCGCCGAGGGCTCCGGCTTCGACCTCGCCAGCATCGGCACGACCTCCGGCAACAGCGGTCACCGCACCGGCACCGGCGAGTCCACCGACACCGACGACAACGCGGCCGACTTCAGAATCGGCGCGGCGAACCCGCAGGCGTCCGGCGGCGGCACGACCGACCCCGGCGACCCGGGCGATCCGGAGGACCCGGACATCACGCCGATCCACGCGATCCAGGGCAGCGGCGCGGCCAGCCCGATGAGCGGCCAGACGGTCACGATCGAGGGCGTCGTCACCGGCATCGACGACCTGATGGGCTCCAACTACACGTCGGTCTTCCCCGAGGACGCCGGCATCTGGGTGCAGCAGTCGCCCGGCACCGAGGACAGCGACCCGAACACCTCCGAGGGTGTCTTCGTCGGCTACGTGCGCGGCCCCGGCAACGACCGTGAGGCGCTGCTCGGCAAGCGAGTGCGGCTGTCCGGCGTCGTGAAGGAGAAGTTCAACCAGACGCAGGTCAACATCACGCAGAACACCGAGCCGGTCGTGCTCGGCAACGGCACGCTGCCGGCGCCGGTCGCGATCGACACGGCGAAGGCCGAGGCGCAGACGGTCACCGGCGTCGACAGCAACGGCACGCGCAGCTACTACGAGACGCTCGAGGGCATGCGCGTGACGCTGCCGACGGCGATCGCCAACAGCGGCGGCACGTCGAAGTTCGGCGAGCTGTTCCTGAACCCGGGCGCGACCCGCCAGCGCGTCTTCAACACGACGACCGGCGCGCAGCTCAACTCGCTGATCGCGCTCGTCGACGACGCCGGCGCCGGCGATCCCGACAGAGCCCAGATCGACACGCGCGGGCCGAGCAGAACGCTCGTCGCCGCCGACCTGTTCGCGAGCGTCGACAACGCGACCGGCCCGATGGGCTTCGCGTACTACAACTACGACGTCGTCACGCAGGCCGACGGCATGCCGACGGTGACGCCGGACGCCGACGTCCCCGCCACCTACACGCTGCCGCCGGCAGAGCCGAACGAGCTGCGGATCTCCGGCTTCAACGTCGAGAACCTCTTCCCGCCCGGCGCGATCCTCGACCTGCACACGGTCTCGCAGGCCGAGTACGACGCGAAGCTGGCCGGACTCGCGAACGCGATCCGCGACCGCCTGCGCTCGCCTGACGTCGTCGCCGTGCAGGAGATCGGCGACAGCATCCACGACGTCGCCAACCCGATGACGTTCCCGGCGAAGAACAGCAGAGAGGTCCTGCAGGACCTCGCCGACAGAATCGGCGGCGGCTACGTCGCGTACGCCCAGGAGGGCTTCGACGGCCGCGGCATCGACGTCGGCTACCTCGTCAAGCCCGGTGTGACCGTGCACGGCGACGCGACGCAGGTCGCGCTCGGCGTGCCGCGCCCGGCGACCGAGTGCAACAGCCGCGCAGACCAGGCCTTCGACCGCGTCCCGCTCGCGCTCGACGTCGAGAAGGACGGCCTGCGCACGACGATCGTCAACAACCACTTCAAGTCCAAGGGCGGCACGGACCTGTGCCGCGAGGTCGAGGCCAGAGCGGTCCGCGAGGTCGCCGAGGGCATGGTCGCCGGCGGCAGGAACGTGATCGTCACGGGCGACCTCAACTCGTTCGAGTTCGAGACGCCGCTGACGATCCTGCAGAGCGGCGGCACGCTGACCAACCTGTGGGACAGAGCGCCGGCGCAGGAGCGCTACAGCTACCACTTCAACGGCCGGCTGCAGACGCTCGACCACGCGCTCGTCACCTCGGCGCTGCTGCCGCGCGTGACGGACTTCCGCTACGCCCACCTCGACAACGACTACCACCGCGACTACGCCGTCGGCCAGGGCGTCTCCGACCACGACCCGCCGGTCCTGACGCTGCGCACCGACTTCGTCGCGCCGGCCGACCCGGCGAAGTTCTCGACCGACGTCGCGTCGGTCGACGCCGGCTCGCAGCCGCTCTACACGAGCGGCCCGGTGCAGAGCGTCGTCGTGCGCAACGCCGACCTGCTCGGCCTGCCGGGCGGCGAGGACCTCTCGATCGACCGCATCACGGTCGACGGCGCCGACCCGAGCGACTTCGCGGTCACGTACACGACGTGCACCGCGAGAGCGCTCGCGCCGAACGCGACCTGCTTCGTGCAGCTCCGCTTCAACCCGTCCGCCACGGGTGCCCGCTCCGCGACGCTGACGTTCGAGACGAACGTCGGCCCGCAGACGCTGTCGCTGAGCGGCGCCGGCGTGGACGCGCCGGCGGGGAGAGACGGCAGCGACGGTACTCCGGGGACGCCTGGCAGAGACGGGACCGACGGTAGAGACGGTGCGCCGGGTACGCCTGGCGTCGACGGCAGAGACGGCGCGCAGGGCCCCGCCGGTCCGAGAGGCGCCAGAGGCGAGAGAGGCGCGCCGGGTAAGGACGCCGTCGTGACGTGCTCGATCAGAGGCAGCGCCAACGTCAGAATCAGCTGCTCGATCACGTACAGAAGAGGCGCGAGAGCGGCCTCGAAGGTCAAGTCGAGCGCGAAGGCCGTGCTCGTGCGCAATGGCCGCACCTACGCGAAGGGCCGCGTCGGCAAGCTGAAGGCGACCCGCGCCGTCAAGCGCGGCCGCTACACGCTGCGCGTCGGCACGCTCGAGCTGCCGGTCACGGTTCGCTGAGCTCGTCGCGGTCGCGCACGGTGCTCGCCGCGGGTCGCGGCGAGCACCGCCGGTCGGCTGCATCCGCGCCGCGAGCGCCCCGCAGCGATGCGGGGCGCTCGCGCGTCCGGGCCGCTGGCGACGCCAGATCCTTCCCCTCCTGGTGGCGCTCAAACGCGCGCCGGTCAGCGCCGCAACCACTCGCCTGAACGTTCACGTATCGGCAACTTCGGCGCGTCGGCGCGCGGGGATCGTGCGTGCCGACCCGTCAGTCGGTTTCCCCTCAGGACGACGCGAATGAACCCTTTCTCCCGCCCGCTCACGACGACCCGCCGCGAGCTGATCGCGACCGGCGGCGGCGCGCTGCTCGCCGGCTTCGCGCTGACGACGCCCGCGCACGCCCGCCTGATCGCTGGCGCCCGCGGCCTCGGCGCAGGTGCCTTCCTCGACGGCGTCGCCTCCGGCGAGCCGGCGCCCGACGCCGTCACGCTGTGGGGGCGCATCAGCAGCGAGCGCCCGCGCACCGCCGCGCGGCTGATCGTCGCCTCCGACCCGGATCTGTCGCGCGTCGTGGCGACGGCGCTGGTGCCGACCTCCGCAGCCGTCGACCACACGCTGAAGCTGCGCGTCGGCGGGCTGCAACCGGACACGCGCTACTGGTACGCGTGGCAGTCGCGCGACGCGCTGTCGCCGATCGGGCGCACGAAGACGGCGGCGCCGCCGGACAGCGAGAAGGCGATCGTGCTCGGCTTCTCCAGCTGCCAGCGCTTCGGCGACGGCTTCTTCAACGCGCACGCCGACGCCGCCGCGCGCGAGGACCTCGACCTCTACGCGCTGCTGGGCGACTACACCTACGAGTACGAGTACGCGGGCGACGCCGAGCTGGGGCGGGGCCCGGATCCCGCCAGCACCGACCTGACCAGCTACCGCGCGAAGCTGCGGCTCTACCGCGCCGACGCGCACCTGCGCGAGCTGCACCGGCTGCATCCGGTCGTGCACGTCTGGGACGACCACGAGGTGGCGGACAACTACACCGACGGCGAGCCGGCGCCGTCGCCGCAGCAGCGCGTCGCGGGCTACCGCGCGAGCTTCGAGTGGATGCCGCGGCTGTCGCTGCCCGGCGACCGCTACCGCCTCTTCCGCACCTGGCGGCTGGGCCGTCACGCGGAGCTGTTCATGCTCGACGAGCGCCAGTACCGCGACGCCGGGACGCCCGGCACGACGCTGCTCGGGCGCCGGCAGCTGGACTGGATCAAGGCGGGGCTGACGGGCAGCGACGCGAGCTGGAAGCTGGTCGGCAACCCGGTGATGATCGCGCTGCTCGGCCTCAACGGGCCAGGCGGCGGGATCTCCTTCAACAGAGACCAGTGGGACGGTTACCCGGCGGAGCGCGACGAGCTGCTCGGTCACATCGGCAGCGGGCCGATTGACGACGTCGCGTTCCTGACCGGTGACATCCACATGTTCTTCGCCAACCATCTGCAGGCCGACAGCAGACCGGGATCTGGTAGCCCGGTCGTCGCGACCGAATACGTCGGCGGCTCGGTCACCTCGACCGGGATCCCGTCGTGGCTGGAGGGGATCGGCAACGGCGCGATCAGACTCGCCAACCCGCAGATCCAGTACCTGCAGGGGGCGCAGCACGGCTGGTCGGTCCTGCGCGCCGACGCGCAGCAGCTGCGCGTCGACTACCGCGCCTCCGACATCAGCGTGCCCGGCGCCCCGCTGACGACGATCGCCTCGTTCGTCCAGCAGCGCGGCGCCAACAGCCTCGAGCAGGTCGCGGGCGAGCAGGAGGCGATGGTCGCGCAGACGCTCGGCGAGGACCCGGCGGCCCGCGCCGCCCGCCCCGGCACCCCGCTGGCCCGCCGCCGCGCAGCCGACGCGCTGTTCGCGGAGGCCGATGGGCGCGAGCGGCCGGCGCTCGCGGCGCGGGCGGCGAGGACGCGGACGAAGCAGCTGGGGGCGGGGCGATGAGCATGCGGGACGTCATCGCCGACCGTTCGCGGTCGCGCCGCTGGGCCGGCGCAAGCGCGGGCAGTCGCTTCGGCGCCGGCGCAAGCGCAGGCAGTCGCTTCGGCGCCGGCGCTCGAAAGCTCGTCGCCGCGCTCGTGCTCGCGGCGCTGCTCCCAGCGTCCGCCGCCGCCGCGCCGCCGGACGCCGATCGCCCGGCCGGCGCCGCCGACTTCGTCGCGGTCACGGCCGAGAACGGGACGCCGGGGGACCTGCAGGCGCTGCTGGACGTGCGCGAGGCGGGGCCGGACGCGGGCGTGCCGCGCTGCCTCGGCGACGCCAGCTTCGCGCGCACGGCGTGGGCCTGGATCGCGGCGAGCGATCGGCCGCAGCGGGTCGTCGTGGAGGCGACGCCGCAGGACGGCTCGACCCGGGTCCCCGACCTCGCGCTCTTCCCCCAGGACCCGGTCGTCCGCTCGACTGCGGACGTCAGCGAACCGTCTGCCTGCGACGGCCGCGAGACGCTCGGGGACGGCATCTTCGCCGACGGGCCGACCGTGCCCTTCGACGTCGCCCGCGGCGACGGATCCGCCGCCGTGTCGGCCGTGCTGCGGGCCGGGCGGCCGGCGCTCGTGCAGGTCGGCTGGCGCGAGGGAGACGAGCCGGCGCCGCTGCTCGTCACGCTGCACCGCGAGCCTCTCGACAGACAGCCGCTGCCGGCCGGCGACGACCCGGCCGACGCGCCCGTCCTCACGCTCGGCACCCCGACCGCCGTCGTGCTGCGCGGCGCGACGCTCGGTCGCGGTGATCCGGCCGAGCCGGCGTGCCCCGCCCCAGCGACCGTCTGGCGCCGCGTCGACCTCCCCGCCGCCGGCGCCTATGCCGTCGCCGCGACCGGTGCCGCGCAGACGCTGACCGCGTTCGCGGGCTCCGCACCCACCGGCGACTCCTCTCTCGCCTGCGCCGATCTCGCAGACACGGCCACGCTCGGGCTCACGCCGCGGATCGATGCTGCGGGGACGATGTGGGTCCGGCTTGGGGTCGATCGACCGGAGGCGGACGCGAGCGCGCAGGTCGTCGTCAGCGGCCCGTATGCCGACGAGCGCGCAGCGACGGACGCGCTGCCGAGACCCGGTGAGCCGCTCGTGCCGGGTCGCGCCAGAGCATCCGGCCTGGCCTGCGTGCGCGCAGCCGCCCCCCGCCTGACGATCTCCGCCGCCTCCATGCGCCGGCTGCACACCCGCCGCAGCCGCACGCTCGCCGGCACGGCCCGCCAGCCCTGCGACCCTCGCCACCCCCGCGCGCAGCACATCTCGATCGCCCTCGCCAAGCGCGCCGGCAGACAGTGTCGATGGTTCAAGCGCGGCCGCTTCGGTGGCAGGGGGGCGCGCTCCGCCTCCTGCAGCAGACCGCTCATCACGCTGTCCGCCCGCGGCGTCACGCGTTGGTCGCGGAGGCTGCCGAGGCTCGCTCCCGGGCGTTACCTCATCGTCGTGCAACTCGAGGCGAGCAGACCGAGAAGTCACGTCCGGCGGATCGGCTCGCGGACGCGGCGCGCGTTCACCGTCGTGCACGGCGGTGCGATCCGGAGAACCACGACCACCAGACGCGGAGGCACGCGCAGATGACCGCCATCACCCGCCGCCGGCTGCTGCAGTCCGGCTTGCTGACCGCCGCCACGGTCTCGTTCGGACCGGGCTTCTGGCGCGCGGCGCTGGCCGCGACCGCCGCGCCGGCGCAACCCGGGCCGGGGCCGTACGGGATCCTGCTGGCGCCCGACGCGAACGGGATCCAGCTGCCGCAGGGGTTCAGCTCGCGGCTGATCGCGCGCGCCGGCCAGCAGGTCGCCGGCACCGGCTACACGTTTCCGGTCTTCCCCGACGGCCAGGCGACGTACGCGACGCCGGACGGCGGCTGGATCCTCGTCACCAACAGCGAGGTCCCGCTCGTCGGCGGCGCTTCGGCGACGCGCTTCGACCGCGACGGCGAGATCGTCGACGCCTACCGGATCCTCGGCGGCACGAGCACGAACTGCGCCGGCGGCCCGACGCCGTGGGGGACGTGGCTGTCGTGTGAGGAGGTCGACGACGGGACCGTCTGGGAGTGCGACCCGACCGGCGCGACCGAGGCAGTCGAGCACCCCGCGATGGGCGTCTTCAAGCACGAGGCGGCCTGCGTCGACCCGGCCGAGCAGGTCGTCTACCTGACCGAGGACATCGGCGGCGGAGGGCTCTACCGCTTCACGCCGACCGACTACCCGGACCTGTCGCTCGGCCTGCTGGAGATCGCCTGCGACGGCGGTGACGGCCGGGTGGAGTGGCGCGCCGTGCCGAACCCCGGCGGCGGCTCCAGACAGCCGACGCGCGAGCAGGTCGCCGGCTCGATCCCGTTCGCGCGCGGCGAGGGGATCTGGTTCGACGAGGGAATCGTCTACGTCGCCACCACGAGCGACGAGACGATCCACACCTATGACACGCGCACGCAGACGCTGTCCGTCCTCTACCGCGCCGACGACGCGCCCGGCACGCCGCTGCGCGGCGTCGACAACCTGCACGTCTCGCGCTCTGGCGACCTGTTCGTCGCGGAGGACTCCTACGACAACGACCCCGACGCGATGGACGTCTGCATCATCAGCCCCGAGCGCGAGGTCGCCCGCTTTCTGAAGCTGACCGGCGATCAGCACTTCCTCGGCGGCGAACTGACATCGGAGACCGTCGGCCTCTGCTTCGACCCGAGCGGCACGCGCCTCTACCTCGGCTCGCAGCGCGCCTGGTTGACGGGCGCCGTCTACGAGATCAGCGGCCCGTTCCGGACCGAGCGGCCGGCGACGGGCGGCAGACCGGACGGACCGGCCCAGCCGAGCGGGCTGGGCCCCCCGGCTGGGCCGGCCGGCCCGGCCGGCAGCGGGGATGGCACACCCGCCGGTGGCCCGGGGCCGGGTGCGCCCCAGGCCGTCAGAGGACCGCAGCGCGGGGGTGTCGTGGGCCTGCCGTTGGGCCTCGACGTCGCGAAGCGGGTCTCGGCGGAAGGCTTCGCCGCACGAGGACTCGCGCTCGCGCTGACGCTCGATCGCTCCGCCACGGTGCATGCGAGGCTGACGGCCAGACTTCCCAGAGGCGACCGCCTGCGCACCGTCACGCTCGCGCGCCTCACGAAGAGACCAGGCCGCGGCAGCACACGGCTGCGGCTGAGACCGGCGAACCGCGCGATCGCGAGACTGCTGCGCGCGCGCCGCAGACCGCTCGCGGCGACGCTGGAGATCCGCGTCATCAGCCCGGGCGCTCCCGCCCGCACGTTGCGTCGCAGCGTGCGGATCATGCCGCGCGACTGAAGCGCTGAGCGCTCGCTTCACGCAGGCACGGCAGGTTTACTGCTGCTCTGCGATAGCAGACCTGCGGTCCTCGGGCGCCGAGACCGGCATCCGCTCAGCCGAGCGCCCGCTCGACCCTGTCCGCGATCGACCGTGCGAGCGCCAGCGAAGCGGTCGCGGCGGGGGAGGGGGCGTTGCGGACGTGCAGCGCGGCGGCGCTCTCGCTGACGACGAAGTCGTCGATCAGCGCGCCGTCGCGCCCGACCGCCTGGCCGCGCACCCCGGACGGGCCGGGCAGCAGATCCTCGGCCTGGATCTCCGGGATGAAGCGGCGCGCGCTCTTCGCGACGGCCTCCGTGCTGAAGGCATGGCGCAGCTCGTCGAAGCCGGTCCGCCACCATCTGCGCACCATTCGGTAGGTGCCGGGCCAGCGCAGCGTCGCGGCGACGTCGGCCGGGACGATCCGCGAGAGCCGGTAGGCGTCGCGCGCGGCGACCATCAGCGCGGTCGGCCCGACATGCACCTCTCTGTCGATCCCGCGCGTGAGGTGGATGCCGAGAAACGGCAGCTCCGGATCCGGCACCGGATAGATCAGTGCCTTCACCAGCTCCGCCCGCGGCTCGCGCAGCACCCGGTAGGCGCCGCGGAAAGGGACGATGCGAACGTCGGGCACCGCGCCGCCGCCGACCGCGCCGCCGCCGACCGCGCTACCGCCGGCGGCCCCGCCGCGACTCGCCCCCCGCGGCACCAGCACATCCGCCCACGCCCCCGCGCAGACGACCGCCCGGCGCGCGCGCGTGCGGCCGTGGGCGTGGACCAGTTCGACGCCGCCGCCGGCGGGCTCCAGCAGCTGCTCGACCGCGCAGCCAGTCGTGACAGTCCCGCCGGCCGCGACGACCTCGCCGGCGAGCGCCCGCGCGACCGCGGGGAAGTCGACGATGCCGGTGTCCGGCGAGTGCAGCGCCGCGACGCCGCGCACGTGCGGCTCGATCTCGGCCATGCCGGCCGCGTCGAGCCGTCTGAGACCGGGCACACCGTTGGCGACACCGCGCCGCTCCAGCTCGTCGAGCCGCGGCAGCTCGCTCGCATCCGTCGCGACGACGAGCTTGCCGCAGCGTTCGTGGTCGATCGCGTGCTGCTCGCAGAACGCGTACAGCTCGCTCGCGCCGGTGACGCACAGCTGCGCCTTCAGCGAGCCGGGCTTGTAGTAGATGCCGGCGTGGATCACGCCGCTGTTGTGGCCGCTCTGGTGCGCGGCGACATCGGGCTCGCGCTCGATCACCGCGACCTTCAGGCCGGGCTGGCGGCGCAACAGCTCACGGGCGGTCGCGAGGCCGAGCAGACCGGCCCCGACGATCGCGAGGTCGCACGCCGCGGGCGGCACCGGGGTGGTCGTCGCCGTCATAGGCGGGGGACCCTAGCGGATCCAATTCTGTGCGTCCATGCGCCGATCGGGATCCAGGTGGGCCAGAATATCCGCCAAACGGCGAACAGTCTCAGAATTAGGATCCAATCCATTGACGGGTGCTCTGAACGCCCGTACGCTGGGACGATCACATGGCGAGCAACGATCCAGTCGAAGAGGCGCTCGGCGCGCTGAGGCCGCTGGCCGACGGCACCGCCGCGACGGCCGCCGGCGACGGCTACGAGCCGATCGGCCAAGCGGTCACGCGACGGCTGCGGGAGGCGATCATCGAGGGTCAGCTCGCGCCCGGCACGCGGATCCGGCAAGAGGCCGTCGCGCACCACCTCGGCACGAGCCGGATCCCGGTCCGCGAGGCGCTGCGCGCGCTGGAGACCGAGGGCCTCGTGGTGCTGGTGCCGCACAGCGGCGCGCGCGTCGCGCGGCTGGACTTCGCCGAGCTGACCGAGCTGTACCGGATCCGCGAGGCGATCGAGCCGATGGCGATCGCCGCCAGCGCGCCGCTCCTGAGCGACGAGCAGCTGAGCGAGCTGCGGGAGCTGGTCGAGATCGTCGAGCACTCGTTCGACGACCCGCTCAAGTGGCTCGAATACGACCGTCTCTTCCACGTCAAGAGCTATCAGGCTGCGCCGCTGCCGCGCGTGCTGGAGATGGTCGACAGGCTGTGGAACACGACGCAGCACTATCGCCGCGCGTACAACAACACGCTCGACGCCGACGACATCGAGATCGTCCGCGTCGAGCACCGCGTGATCCTCGACGCGCTCGAGCGGCGCGACGGGGAGGACGCCGAGTCGCGCCAGCGCTCGCACATCCGCCGCACCCGCCTGACGCTCACGGCCCACCAAGAGGTCTTCACCACCTGAACGTGTGCGGGGCTGCTGCGCCCGCCGCCCCCAGGTTCGCCATTCGCCATTCGCCACCCGCCAGTTCGCAGTCCCGAAGGAGATCGTCGATGACCGCAACAGAAACCCCCGTCCACGGCCTGCTGATCGACGGCGAGTGGAGACAGGGCGCCGGCGTGCTGGAGCGTCGCAACCCTGCGCGCCCGAGCGAGCTGGTCGCGCGCGTCGCGACCGCCGGCCCCGACGACGTCCGCGCCGCCTACGACGCCGCCGCGGCGGCTGCGCCCGGCTGGCGCCGCACGCCGCCGCCCAAGCGCGGCGAGATCCTCTTCGCCGCGGCCGCGCTGCTGGCGCAACGGGTCGACGCGATCGGTGAGGAGCTGTCGCGCGAGGAGGGCAAGACGCTGGCCGAGGGCCGCGGCGAGGTCGCGCGCGCGGTTCAGATCTTGCGCTGGTTCGCGGGCGAGGCGTCGCAGCCGCTGGGCGACGTGCTGCCGTCGGCGGGCGCGACGACGTTCGTCTGGTCCGAGCGCGCGCCGCTGGGCGTCGTCTGCGTCATCACGCCGTGGAACTTCCCCGTCGCGATCCCGATCTGGAAGATCGCGCCGGCGCTCGCGTTCGGCAACACGGTCGTGTGGAAGCCGTCCGAGCTGACGCCGCTGTGCGCCGTGCGCGTCGCGCAGGTGCTGACGGAGGCGGGCCTGCCGCCGGGCGTGCTGAACGTCGTGCACGGGCTGCCGAGCGAGATCGGCGACGCGGTCACCGGCGACGAGCGGATCGCGGCGCTGACGTTCACCGGCTCGACCGCGACCGGCCGCCGGATCCAGCGGGCGGTCGTCGGGCGCGGCGTGAAGGTGCAGCTGGAGCTGGGCGGCAAGAACCCGGTGATCGTGCTCGACGACGCCGACCTCGAGCAGGCCGTCGAGCAGACGCTGCGCGGCGCGATGATGTCGAGCGGTCAGAAGTGCACGGCCACCAGCCGCGCGCTCGTGCTGCCCGGGATCCGCGACGCGTTCGCGCAGCGGCTGATCGACCGCGTCGGCGCGCTGCGCGTCGGCGACCCGCTGCTGGAGCGGACGCAGATCGGTCCGCTCGTCTCCGAGGGGCAGCGCGACCGCGTCGTCTCCTACCTCGACGTCGCGGCGCAAGAGGGTCACGAGCTGGCCGTCGGCGGGCGCGACGCGGCGCCGGACGGCGACGGCTGGTTTGTCGCGCCGACCGTCTACCGCGACGTCGACCCGGCCTCGCGGCTGGGTCAGGAGGAGGTCTTCGGGCCGGTGCTCGGGCTGATCGCCGTCGACTCGCTGGAGCAGGCGGTCGAGGTCGCCAACGGGACGCAGTACGGGCTGTCGGCGTCGATCTTCACGCGCGACATCGCGCGCGCCTTCGCGTTCGTGCGCGAGGTCGAGGCGGGCATGGTCCACGTCAACTCCGAGACGGCCGGCGCCGAGCCGCAGGTCCCCTTCGGCGGCAGCAAGGCGTCCAGCTCCGGCTCGCGCGAGCAGGGCAAGGCCGCCGTCGCCTTCTTCACCGAGACGAAGACCGTCTACCTCGACATGCCGTCGAGCTGACGGCCGCGCTATTGCTGGTCGAACAGCTCGTGGTGCGCGTCCAGCAGCACGCGCGTGCGGCGGATGTGCGAGCGGATGCGCTGCTCGGCGTCGACGGGGTCGCGCCGGTCGAGCGCGTCGAGGATGTAGCGGTGGTCGAGGTCGACGAAGTCGAAGTCGGCCGTCGCGAGCATCGTCCGGTACGCGCGGCGGTAGTGCTGCGTCGTGTTCCAGAGGTCGTCGATCAGCGCCAGCAGGCGCGGCATCTCGGCGGCCGCGTAGCTGCCGAGATGGAAGCGCCGATCGAGCTCCAGCCAGCGCGGCTCGTCATCGACCGCGGCTGAGATCTCCTGCTGCAGGCGGTGCAGCTCGGCGAGCTGCTCGTCGCTCAGGCGCGGCGCGCTCTCCGCGATCGCGATCGGCTCCAGCGCCTCGCGGATGCGGTACAGCTCGAGGTGCTCGGCGAGGTCCAGGCGCGCGACGCGCGCGCCGCTGTGCGGCACCAGCACGACGAGGCCCTGGCTCTCGAGCTGGCGCAGCGCCTCGCGCACGGGGATGCGGCTGACGCCGAAGCGCCGCGCGAGCGCCTCCTGGCGCACGCGCGTGCCGGGCGCCAGGCGCCCCGACAGGATCGCCTCGCGCACGTGCCGCGCGATCGCGTTGCCGAGCGGCTCGTAGCCGGCGCCCGCCGCGGCGGCCTCGGCGGCGACCGGCTCGATCGCCGCCAACAGCGCGTCGTCTGCCTCTGACTGCTTGCTCACGTGCGTTTCCCCGTTTGACCGCGCCAGATCCTACTCCGGCGCTGATCGGATCCAAACAATAAATGCGCTGACGAGATTTGGATCCGAACTTTGCCAAATGGCAGAGAAATCGGCGGCAAATCACGCCAAATGGATCCCTGAATTCCTTGACGCGATCAGAATGGATCCGATACGGTCCTCGACGCTTGGGCGCGCCGCCCTCGTGGAGCGCGCGGCGCGCGCCGTCAGACGACTGCGGGAGGACCCCACCACATGCCCGGCAACCGCCCGACCGAGACCGTCGACGTGCCGTCGCAGGCGACGCTCGACGAGATCCGCCGCATCGCCGCGCTCGTGCGCCATGAGACCGTTCGCCTGATCGAGGTCGCCGGCAGCGGCCACTACACGAGCGTCTTCTCCTGCGCCGAGCTGCTGGGCGCGCTCTACGGCGGCGTGCTGCGGCTGTCGAGCGACCCGGACTGGCCGCAGCGCGACCGGCTCGTGCTCAGCAAGGGCCACATGGCGGTCGGCGTCTACCCGCTGCTGGCGGAGCGCGGCTACTTCCCCGCCGACTGGCTCGACGGCTACACGCGCGTCGGCAACCCGCTCGGCGACCACCCCGACATGCGCCGCGTGCCCGGCATCGACTTCTCCTCCGGCTCGCTCGGCCACGGGCTCTCGATCGGCGTCGGGATGGCGCAGGCGGCGCGCATGAGAGGCGCGCCCAGCCGCATCTGGGTGCTGCTCGGCGACCAGGAGCTGAACGAGGGCCAGATCTGGGAGGCGGCACAGGCCGCGGGCCACTTCGGCCTCGGCAACCTCGTCGCGATCGTCGACCGCAACCAGATGGGGCTCGACGGCCTGACCGAGGACGTCATGACCGTCGAGCCGATCGTCGACCGCTTCCGCGCGTTCGGCTGGGACGTCGTCGAGGTCGACGGGCACGACCCGGCCGCGGTCTGGCAGACGCTCGGCGCCGCGCCGCCGACCGACAGCGCGAAGCCGACCTGCATCGTCGCCCATACCGTCAAGGGCAAGGGGATCGGGTACATGGAGCTGTCGCGCACGTGGCACCTCGGCTACCTCGCCCCGGCCGACGCCGCCGATGCCACCCGCGAGCTGGAGCAGTTCCATGCCTGAGCCCGTCGCAGCGCCGTTCCGCGCGCCCGTCCCGTCCGACGCACGCAGCTGGGACATGGCCAGATCGGAGCAGCTCGCCGACTCGGCCGTCGCCGGCCGCGTGCTCGCCGACCTGGCCGACGGCGACGAGCGGATCGCGGTCCTGACCGCCGACCTGAAGTTCTCCAACCGCACCGTCGACTTCGAGCGCCGCCACCCGGAGCGCTTCCTCAACGTCGGCATCGCCGAGCAGCACATGGTCACGATGGCTGCGGGGATGGCGACGTTCGGCTACGTCCCCTACGTCGCCACGTTCGCCAGCTTCGTCGGCCTGCTGTGCGCCGAGCAGCTGCGCACCGACCTCGCCTACCCGGGCCTGCCGGTGCGCGTGCTGGCGCACCACGCCGGCATCTCGCTCGGCTTCTACGGCACCTCGCATCACGCGACCGAGGACCTCGGCCTGCTGCGCGCGATGGCGAACATGACCGTCGTCTGCCCGTGCGACGCGGCTTCCGTCGAGCAGGCGCTGCGCACGACCGTCGACCACGACGGGCCGATCTACTTCCGGCTCGGCCGCGGGCGCGACCCGCAGGTGTACGCGGCCGGGGCGCCCGGCTTCGAGGTCGGCCGCATCGCGACGCTGCGCGCCGGCGGCGACCTGACGATCGTCGCCAACGGCATCACCGTCTCCGCCGCCCTGCAGGCGGCCGAGCAGCTGGCCGCCGACGGGATCGAGGCGGCCGTGCTCGACGCGCACACGGTCCGTCCGTTCGACGCCGAGACGCTGTGCGCGGCGGCGGCCGGCAGCGGCCGCCTGCTCGTCGCGGAGGAGCACAACGTCGTCGGCGGCCTCGCCTCGGCGTGCGCCGACGCGCTCGTCGACGGCGGGATCGGCGACGTGCGCCTCGCACGCGTCGGCATGCCGCCCGACGAGTACGCCCTGATCGGGCCCCCGACCCATCTCTACCGCCACTACGGCCTCGACGCGGACGGTCTCGCCGCCCGCGCGCGGGACCTGCTCGAGCAGCGCTGAGGCGCCTGGAGGAGCAGCACGATGACGAACGACACCCGTTTCTGGCATCCCTTCTCGGACATGGGCGCCGTCGGCGCCGACGGCCTCTTCACGCTCGCGCGCGCCGAGGGCGTGTGGATCTGGGACACGCGCGGCGAGCGCTACCTCGACGCGACCGCGAGCCTCTGGTACGCCAACGTCGGCCACGGCCGCGCCGAGATCGCCGACGCCGTGCACGACCAGCTGCTGAAGCTCGATGCCTACTCGACCTTCGGCGACTACGCCAACGAACCGTCGGAGCGGCTCGCGCAGCGGCTCGCCGCGCACGCGCCGATGGACGACGCGCGGATCTACCTCACGAGCGGCGGCGGCGACTCGATCGACACCGCGGCGAAGCTCGCGCGGCAGTACTTCAGCGTGCTCGGGCAGCCCGAGCGGGTGGTGCTGCTGAGCCGCACCAACGGCTACCACGGCACGCACGGCTACGGCACCGCGATCGGCGGGATCGAGGCCAACCGCGCCGGCTACGGACCGCTGATGGAGCACACGGCGCTGGTGCCGTGGGACTCGCTGCCGGCGCTGGAGGAGACGATCCAGCGGATCGGCCCGCACCGCATCGCCGCCTTCTTCGCCGAGCCGGTGATCGGCGCGGGCGGCGTGCTGCCGCCGCCGGACGGCTATCTCGAGGGCGTCGCGGCGATCTGCCGCGAGCACGGGATCCTGTTCGTCGTCGACGCGGTCATCTGCGGCTTCGGCCGTCTCGGCGAGTGGTTCGGGATCGAGCGCTGGGGCGTCACGCCGGACATGATCGTCTTCGCGAAGGGCGTCACGAGCGGCTACCAGCCGCTCGGCGGCGTCGTCGTCGGGGGCGAGATCGCCGAGCCGTTCTTCGCCGCGCCCGGGCACTTCGTGCGCCACGGCGCGACGTACGCCGGGCATCCGGCCTGCTGCGCGGCGGCGAACGCGAACCTCGACATCCTCGAACGCGAAGGGCTGATCGCGCGCGGGCGCGAGCTGGAGGAGGAGCTGGCGGCGGTGCTGGCGCCGCTGACGGACCATCCGCTCGTGCGCGAGGTGCGCGCCGGGACGGGGCTGCTGGCCGCGTTCGAGCTGGAGCCCGCGGCGCTCGCGGGCGGGCTGACGGTGCCGCAGGTGTCGTTGGAGATGCGCGCCCGCGGCGTCCTGACGCGGCCGCTCGGCAACGCGGTCGCGGTCTCGCCCCCGCTGACGGTGCAGCGCGCCGAGCTGGAGCTGATCGGCGAGGTCGCGCGGATCTCGCTCGACGCGATCCTCGAGCGGATGCCGCCGCTGGCGGCGCGCGCATGACGGGCGTCGAGCGGCGGGCCGCCGCGACGAGCCTCAGCACGGTCGCCGACCCCGCGCTCGCCGGCGGCGCGGCGTGGATCGAGGGCGAGCTGGTGCCGGTCGAGGAGGCCCGCATCCCGATCCTCGACACCGGCTTCGTGCGCTCGGACCTGACGTACGACGTCGTGTCGGTCTGGAGAGGGTCGTTCTTCCGCCTCGACGACCATCTCGCGCGCTTTCAGCGCAACTGGACGCGCGTGCGGCTGTCGCCGCCGTTCGGGCGCGACGAGATCCGCGCGCTGCTCATCGACATGGTCCGCCGCAGCGGCCTGCGCGACGCCTACGTCGCGATGATCTTGACACGCGGCGTGCCGGCCCCGGGCGAGCGCGACCCGCGCAGCTTCCGCAACCGCTTCTACGCGTATGCGGTGCCGTTCGTGTGGATCCAGCGTCCCGACCAGCAGGCGGCGGGCACGCACCTCGTGATCGCGCGCGACACGATCCGGATCCCGCCGACGGCGGTCGACCCGACCGTGAAGAACTTCCACTGGGGCGATCTCGTGCGCGGCCTCTACGAGGCGTACGACCGCGGCGGCGCGCTCGGCGCGCTGACCGACGGCAACGGCAACGTCACGGAGGGGCCGGGCTTCAACGTCTTCGCGCTCGTCGACGGCGTGCTGCGCACCCCCGCGGACGGCGTCTTCGACGGGATGACGCGGCGCACGCTGATCGAGCTGGTGCAGGAGGAGGGAGCCGCGCCGTTGCAGCTCGGCCCGCTGCCGGTCGCGGAGCTCGCGCGCGCCAGCGAGGTCTTCCTCTCCAGCACCGCCGGCGGCGTGATGCCGGTGACGACGCTGGACGGGGCGACGGTCGGCGACGGGAGGCCCGGCGAGCTGACCAGACGGCTGCAGGCGCGCTACTGGCTCGCGCACGAGGATCCGCGCTTCGCGACGCCGGTGACGCGATGACGGCGGGTGCGCGCGGCAGTGTCTGCGTCGTGTCGGCGCTGCTTTCGCCATCGGGCGCAAGCCGGATCCAATTTGCTGGCCGCTCGGCGGAATGGGATCCCAACAACCCGTTCTATCGTCCTGAAATGGCCTGCGAAGCGACATTTAGGATCCGATTTCTTGACAGAGGATTCGATCCTCGGATACGGTCGGTCAGGGAGAGCGACGACGGAGCACCGCAGACGACCGCTGGAGCGGCCGCCCCCACGCACCCGTCCAAGGAGCCAGCCCTGTGAGCACTTCTGCCGGATATCTCGAGCTCGTCGGCGTCGAGAAGAGCTTCGGCGACACCGCGGTCCTGCACGGCATCGACGTCTCGATCGCCGAGGGCGAGTTCATCTCGCTGATCGGACCGAGCGGCAGCGGCAAGACGACGACGCTGCGGATCATCACCGGCGCCGACCAGCCGACCGACGGCTCGGTGCGGCTGGCCGGCGCGGACATCACGTTCGTGCCGCCGCACAAGCGCGGCTTCTCGATGGTCTTCCAGCACTTCGCCCTGTTTCCCCACAAGAACGTCTACGACAACGTCGCCTACGGCCTGCAGCTGCGCAAGGTCGGCAAGCGCGAGCTGCAGCAGCGCGTCGACGCGATGCTCGAGCGCGTGCACATGCGTGAGTACGCGCGGCGCCGCGTCGGCGAGCTGTCGGGCGGCCAGCGCCAGCGCGTCGCGATCGCGCGCGCGCTCGTGATCGAACCGCGGCTGGTGCTGCTCGACGAGCCGACGGGCGCGCTCGACGCGAAGCTGCGGCTGCGGATGCAGAGCCAGCTGAAGGAGCTGCACCGCGAGCTGGGGCTGACCTTCATCCACGTCACGCACAACCAGAGCGAGGCGCTCGCGCTGGCCGACCGCGTCTTCGTCATGAACGACGGGCGCGTCGAGCAGTCGGGGCCGCCCGCCGAGGTCTTCAACGCGCCCGCGACGCGCTTCGTGGCGGAGTTCGTGGGGCGCAACAACCTGATCGACGGGACCGTCGACGGAGGCGACTTCGTCAGTCCGCTGGGCTCCTTCCGGCTCAACGGCCGCGCCGACTGCGAGGGCCTGCACGGCCCCTGCACGGCGGTCATCCGCAGCGACTCGCTGCGGCTCGGCGAGGCGCCCGACGGTGCGCAGGGGGCGAGCGCGCAGTTGCAGGCGCTCGAGTACGGCGGGTCGTACGTGACGTGGTTCTTGACCGCAGGGGGAACGCAGCTGCAGCTCGACGTGCGGGCGGAGGAGTCAGGGGCGCTGCGACCAGCGATCGGACAGCGGTACGCCGTCTGGTGGAAGCCCGACGACGCCCACTACCTGCGCAGCGCCTGAGCCGGGCTGCCCAGCAAACGACCAGTCATGAGGGAAGAGGGAATGACTCATCTCAGCTATGAGGAGATGTCGCGGCAGCGTGCGCTCGCCGAGGCGCGCTACACCCGCCGCACGATGCTGCAGGGCGGGCTGAAGGCGGCCGGCGGCCTCGCAGCGACGGGCGCGCTCGGCGTGCTGCTGAGCGCCTGCGGCAGCGACAGCACGAGCGGCAGCACCTCCGGTGGCGCCGGCGCGACCGGCGGCGGCGCGACGGAGGGCGGCACGGTCCGCGAGATCGGCCTCAGCCTGACCGAGGACCCGCGCATCTTCGGACCCGCGCAGAAGGAGCTGGGGATCAAGATCGAGGGCAAGTCCGACAACCTCGGCAACCAGATCACCTTCTGGCAGCAGAACTACAGACAGTTCGACATCGACCAGCTGAACTTCAACCAGCTCGGCGCGATCCAGGACACGATCAGAGAGATCCCGGTCAGCGAGATCAGAGCCTGGAACGACCAGGTGATGCCGCTCTTCCGCGAGCCAGGGCAGCCGGGCTACAACAGAAGATCCGGCTGGCCGATCGCCGGCACGTACACCAGAGAAGCGATCGAGAGCAGAAGATACGACGTCTTCCAGGCCGTCCCGACCTGGTTCGGCTTCGACGCCTTCGGGTACCTCGACGGCCAGGCGAGAGGCGATCTGAAGTCCTACGGCGCGATCTTCGATCCCGTCAACAAGGGCCACGCAACCCTGCTGAACGAGCCGATCACGAGCGTCATGAAGGTCGCGACCTTCCTCGAGGGCAGCGGACAGGCTGACTTCAGAGGACCGATCAACAACCTCACCAGAGAGGACCTGGCGATCGTCTTCAGATTCCTCGGCGAGCAGAAGTCCAACGGCCAGTTCCGCCTCTTCTGGAGCGACTTCGGCCAGCTCGTCGACCTGCTGACCGCGGGCGAGGTGTGGATCGGCGACTTCTGGGCCAGCGCGGTCGCCGCGGCCGCCGACGGCGGCGCCAGAGCGATCTTCGTCAACGACCCGACCGAGGGCAGCAACGGCTGGATCCAGGGCTGCGCGGTCTCCAAGGAGGCGGCCGACTACGACGCCGCGATCCGCTACATCGACTGGAGCCTCGAGAGCGGCGTCGTCGGCTCGATCCTCGGCACGCAGGGCTACTACTCGCCGCGCCCCGACGCCGCGCAGAGACTGCTGGAGGCGCAGGACGCCCCCAGCGGCGGCGGGACCGCGTGGGACTACTGGTACGAGGGCGCCGTGCCGGACGAGCGGCCGTCGCTCGACGAGCGCCTCAGACACGTCGCCGACTGGCAGGCGTACCCCGACGAGTTCCAGGAGTACTCGCGCCTGTGGACGGAGTTCACGGCGGCCTGAGATGTCGCTCTCGGTGCGCACCCCAGCAGAGTCGGCCGGCACGCGCGGGCGCGCGCCGGCCGCGTCCGACCACGCCGCGCAGCTGCGCGCGCAGACGCGCCGCAGACGCCGCGAGACCGCGCTGCTGCTGACGCCCGCGCTGCTGTGGGTGCTCGTCGCGGTCGTGATCCCGCTCGGGATGATCGTGTGGGTCAGCTTCTGGCGCGCGGACGGCCCGACGCTCGTGCACACCTTCGACCTGACGACGTGGGACAACGTCATCTCCAGCGGGGCCTTCCGCTCGCTCGCGTGGCAGACCGTCAAGGTCGTCCTGATCGTGCTCGCGATCGTCGCGACCGTCGGGCTGCTGAGCGGCTACTTCCTCGCGCGCTTCGTGCGCTCCAGACGGCTCGCGGCGATGCTGCTGATGCTCGCGATCCTGCCGTTCTGGACCAGCTACGTGATCCGCATCATCACGTGGCAGCCGCTGTTCGGCAACAGAGGCGTGCTCAACTACATACTCACCAAGGTCGGGATCCTCGACCAGCCCGCCGACGTCTTCCTCTACAACCAGACGGCGATGATCTTCGCGATGGCGTCGCTGTACGTCGTCTTCGTGATCGGTCCCGTCTTCTGGGCGCTCAGCCGCATCGACGACGACGTCATCGCCGCGTCGCGCAGCCTCGGCGCGAGCGCGTGGCAGACGTTCTGGCGCGTCGAGTTCCCGCTCGCCAAGGGCGGCCTCGTCGCCGGCTGCTTCTTCGCCGCGATCTTCCTCTTCGGCGACTACGCGACCGAGCAGCTGATCGGCGGCGGCACCAACCCCGCGCTCAGCGGCACGATCCGCGCGATCGCCGGCTCGGGTCAGTGGCCGACCGCGGCCGCGCTGTCGGTCGTCCTGCTCGCGCTCGCGGCGATCGTGCTCGGCGTCTTCATGAAGATCCACGACCTGCGGCGGGAGCTCTGACGATGAACCGAAACCGACTGACAAGCGGCCAGCGCGTCGTCAAGGGGATCTCCGGGACGCTCTTCGCGTTCGTGCTGCTGCTGCTCTACGCGCCATTCGCGGTGATGATCTCGTTGTCGTTCCAGGAGCGCGGCACCGCCGTCTTCCCGCCGACCGAGTTCAGCACGATCAGCTATCAGAAGCTGTTCGAGCCGAGCAACTACAGCCTCTTCACGATCGCCGGCGAGCCGCTGACGAACTACTTCCCGCCGCTGCGGCTGTCGCTGCTGCTCGGGCTGCTGACGGCGCTGCTGGCGACCGTCTTCGCGCTGATGGCGGCGCTCGCGTTCCGGCGCGCCTTCCGCGGCCGCGGCCCGCTCTTCTACGTGCTGCTGCTGGGGATGCTGACGCCGGGCGTGATCCTCGGGCTCGGCATGCGCCTGTTCGCCGACGAAGTCGGGCTGGACGCGCACTGGTACACGACCGGGCTGCTGCTGCACGTCGCCTGGACGATGCCGTTCGGCTTCATCGTCTTCCTGATCTTCCTCAACCGCTATGACGACTCCGTCGAGGAGGCCGCGGCATCGCTGGGCGCCTCGCGCTGGACCGTCTTCCGCACGATCACGCTGCCGCTGCTGGCGCCCGGCGTGATGGGCTCGCTGCTGTTCGGCTTCACGCTGTCGCTGGACGAGGTGCAGCGCTCGAGCTTCGTGATGGGCAACGACCAGACGCTGCCGATGGAGCTGCTCGCCGTGACCGGCGTGCGCATCACGCCGGTCGTCTACGCGCTCGGATCGCTGATCGCGGTCGCCTCGTTCGCGTTCCTGGCGCTCTACTTCGTCGGCTTCGAGCGCGAGCGCCGCCGCACCGCGCTGATCGCGCCGGACGAGGACGACGACTTCACCCTCGCGCCGCCGACGGCCCCGGCCGCGGCCGCCTGACATCCGCCTCGAGAACTGAAGGGAACCCACGTGGGCTATCGCATCTCGGTCGACACCGGAGGAACGTTCACCGACGTCGTCGTCGCCGACGACGACGGCGAGCTGCACATCGCGAAGGCGCTGACGACCTACGAGCGCGCCTTCGAGGGGATCGCGGCCGCGCTCGCCGACGTCGCCGCTTCGCTGGGGCTGCAGCTGGCCGAGCTGCTGGCGCGCACCGACGGCTTCACCTACGGCACGACCCGTTCGACGAACGCGATCGTCGAGCGCAAGACCGCGCGCACGGCCTTCTTCACGACTGAGGGCTTCCCCGACATCCTGCTGCTGCGCGAGGGCGGCAAGCTCGACCCGTTCCGGCAGATGGCGTTCCCGCCGCCGTACGTCCCGCGCCACCTGACGTGGGAGATCCGCGAGCGGATGGACAGCGACGGCAGCGCCTTCCGCGGGCTCGACGAGGCGGCCGCCGTCGCCTCGATCCGCGCGGCGGTCGCGGCCGGCTGCGAGGCGATCGGCGTCTGCCTGCTGTGGTCGACGGTCAACTCGGCGCACGAGCTGCGCGTCGGCGCGCTGATCGCCGAGCACGCGCCCGGGCTGCCGTTCACGCTCTCGCACCAGCTCAACCCGATCGTGCGCGAGTACCGGCGGGCGTCGTCGACCGTCATCGACGCGTCGCTGAAGCCGGTGATGCAGGCGTTCCTGGAGGAGCTGGAGCGCGACCTGCGCGCGGCCGGGCTGGCCGGCGACCTCTTCATCTCGACGTCGTTCGGCGGCGCCTGGCGCCCGCGCGAGGTCGTCGAGCGGCCGATCTACTCGGTCGGATCGGGGCCGTCGATGGCGCCGGTCGCCGCGCTCACCTACGGCACCGTCGAGCTGGCCGACCACACCGTCGCGCCGCCGACGCCGCCGGACCTGCTCGTCTGCGACACCGGCGGCACGACCTTCGACGTCGGCCTCGTCAGCGGCGGCGAGGTCCACTACACCTCCGAGACGTGGCTCGGCGGCCGCTTCACCGGCCACATCACGGGCACGCGCGCGGTCGACGTCAAGTCGATCGGCGCCGGCGGCGGCTCGATCGCGTGGATCGACGCGGGCGGGCTCGTGCACGTCGGCCCCGAGAGCGCGGGCGCCGATCCCGGACCCGCGTGCTACGGCCGCGGCGGCACGCAGCCGACGATCACCGACGCCGCGCTGCTGCTCGGCTACCTCGACGGCTCGAACTTCCTCGGCGGCCGCCTGACGCTCGACCGCGACGCCGCCGAGCGCGCCTTCGCGCCGCTGGCGCAGCAGCTCGGGATGACGGTCGAGGAGGCCGCCGACGCGTCGCTGACGATCGCGAGCGAGAACATCGTCGGAGCGATCCGCGAGATCACGATCTCGCAGGGGATCGACCCGCGCGAGGTCGCGATCGTCGCCGGCGGCGGCGCGTCGGGCCTCAACATCGTCAAGATCGCGCGCGAGCTGGGCGTGCGGCAGGTGCTGCTGCCGAGCACCGCCGGCGCGCTGAGCGCGTGCGGCGCGCTCTACGCCGACGTGATCTCGGAGTTCGCCGTCAGCCGCTACGCGGAGACGCGCAGCTTCGACGCCGACGACGTCAACGAGGCGCTCGCGACGGCCGAGGCGCAGGCCGACGCGTTCCTGGCGGACCTGTCGGGCGTGCGGACGGTCGCGACGCGCAAGGAGTTCTTCGTCGAGGCGCGCTACCGCCAGCAGGTGTGGGAGCTGAACGTCGCGCTGCCTGGCGACCGCTTCCGCACGCGCGCGGACGTGACGGCCGTGGAGGATGCCTTCCACGCGACCCACCGCCGCATCTTCGCCGTCGACGAGCCCGGCCAGTACCTCGAGTGCCTCGTCTGGAAGGTGCGCGCGACCGCCGAGCTGGCGAAGCCGAGTGTCGCCGGGCGGCCGCTCGCGCCGGATGCCGACGAGGCGCCGGTCGAGCGCCAGCCGGCGTACTTCCGCGGCGTCGGCCACGTCGACGCGGCGCGCTACGACGGCGCGCTGCTGCCGCGCGGCGCGACGGTCGACGGGCCCGCCGTGATCCGCGAGCCGACGACGACGGTCGTCGTCTACCCGGGCTCGCGCGCGACCGTGACGGCGTCCGGCAACTACATGATCGACACAGCCGCCGAAGCGGTCCAGCCGCTCGGCGCGGAGAAGGGCGAGGTGACGGTATGAGCCAGATCGACCCTGTGCTGCTGGCGGTGATCGCCAACCGTCTCGACACGATCGTGCGCGAGATGGAGAACACGCTCCTGCGCACCGGCCGCTCGGCCGTCATCAACATGGCGCGCGACTTCTCGTGCGCGCTGATCACCGGTGACAACCGGCTGCTGTCGACCGCCGAGGGCCTGCCCGTCCACGTGATCGGGACCGAGTACCTCGGCGAGGCGATGTGCGAGCTGCACGACGACATCGCCGAGGGCGACGCCTTCCTGCACAACGATCCCTACCTCGGCAACACGCACCCGGCCGACCACACGATCCTCGTCCCCGTCTTCTACGAGGGCGAGCACCTCTTCACGACGGCCGCGAAGGCGCACCAGGCCGACATCGGCAACGCCAGCCCCACGACGTACATGCCGTTCGCGAGAGACGTCTACGAAGAGGGCGGCCTGATCTTCCAGGCGACGCGGATCCAGCGCGGCTACCAGGACGTCGCCGACGTGATCCGCATGTGCAGACGCCGCATCCGGGTGCCCGAGCAGTGGTACGGCGACTACCTCGCGATGATCGGCGCCGCGCGGATCGCCGAGGCGCGTCTGAAGGAGCTCGCCGACCGCTACGGCGCGCAGACGCTGAAGGCGTTCGTGGAGGAGTGGTTCGACTACTCCGAGCGCACGATGCAGCACGCGATCGCGCAGATGCCCGGCGGCACGATCGTCGGCCGGGGACTGCACGACCCGCTCGCGCCGGTGCTGCCCGACGGTGTCCCGATCAACGTCAAGATCACGGTCGATCCCGACGCGGGCATGGTCGAGCTGGACCTGCGCGACAACATCGACTGCGTGCCGCTCGGGATCAACGAGTCGAGAGCGTGCGCGACCAACAACGTGATGACCGGGCTGTTCAACTCGATCGACCCGAGCATCCCGCACAACGCCGGCAGCTTCCGCCGCGTGCGGGTGCTGCTGCGCGAGAACTGCATCGTCGGGATCCCGCGCTTCCCCGCCTCCTGCTCGGTCGCGACGACCAACGTCGGCGAGCGGCTCGTCGTCACGACGCAGAAGGCGATCGCGGACGCATGGGACGGCTACGGCCTGGCAGAGGGCGCCTGCGGGATCGGCGCTGGCTTCGCGGTCGTCTCCGGCCGCGACGAGCGGCGCGGCGACGAGCCCTACGTCAACCAGAAGTTCCTCGGCTCCCAGGGCGGACCGGGCGGACCCGAGCACGACGGCTGGATCACGTACGGCAACGCCGTCACCAACGGCCTGATGACGCGCGACTCGGTCGAGATCGACGAGCAGAAGTACCCGGTGCGCGTGCGCGAGATCCGCATGCGGATGGACTCCGAGGGGGCCGGCCGCCGCCGCGGCGCGCCCGGTGCCGACGTCACCTACGGACCGAAGACGACGCCGATGCACGCCGCCTACGTCACCGACGGCTTCGCCAACCCGCCGCGTGGCACGCGCGGCGGCGGGGGCGCCGCGGCCTCGATCCCCTACAAGGTGCTCGCGGACGGCAGCGAGCAGCCGCTGGACCCGATCACGCAGGTCGAGATCGGTCCCGGCGAGCTGCTCGGCCACGCGCTCTCGGGCGGCGGCGGCTACGGCGACCCGCTCGCGCGCGAGCCCGAGCGCGTGCGCGAAGACGTGCTCAGCCAATGGGTCTCCTTCGCGCGTGCGCGCGACGTCTACGGCGTCGTCTTCAGCGCGGACGTGCTCGCCGACGAGCTGACCGTCGACGCTGAGGCGACGGCGACACGGCGGGCGCAACTGCGCACGGCCCGTGTCGGCGGCTGAACGGGCGGGCGGGGGTCGCACGCCGCGCCGGGCGCCATCGGCGGTTGCCGACGGCGCCCGCTGCGCCCGAGCGCAGGACGACGTCGGTTCGGATCGCGCTGACGGACCTCGCCGCGCAGTCGCCCGGGTCGACGTCGGGGCGATCCGTCGCAACGTCGAGCGGCTCGCCGCCGTCGCGGGCGACGGCGTGCTGCTCGCGCCCGTCGTGAAGGCCGACGGGTACGGGCACGGCGCGGCGTTGGCGGCCGGCGCCGCGCGCGCCGCCGGTGCGCGCTGGCTGTGCGTCGCGACGGCGGCGGAGGCGCTGGCGCTGCGGCGGGCTGGGCACGACGGGATCCGCATCCTCGTGCTCGGGGCGCTGTCGGAGGCCGAGCTGCCCGACGCGCTGGCGGCTGGCGCCGACATCGCGCTGTGGGATCCGGCGCTGCTGCGGCGGCTGCCGGGCGACGCGCGCGTGCATGTCAAGCTCGACAGCGGCCTCGGCCGGCTCGGCACGCGCGACGCGCGCGCGGCGAAGGACCTCGCCGACGCCGCCGGCGACCGGCTCGCCGGTGTCTGGACGCACTTCGCGACCGCTGAGGACCACGACGACCCTTTCTTCGAGCAGCAGCTGGAGCGGTTCGCGCGCTGGGCGCTGCCGCTGCGCCGCCCGGGGGTGCTCGCGCAC
This sequence comes from Conexibacter sp. CPCC 206217, assembly GCF_030646165.1. Taxonomy (GTDB): domain Bacteria; phylum Actinomycetota; class Thermoleophilia; order Solirubrobacterales; family Solirubrobacteraceae; genus Conexibacter. Next base: position 207,744 of record NZ_JAUTDO010000005.1, read on the forward strand.
GCGGCCAACTCGGCGGCGCTGCTGCGCGCGCCGGGCGCCCGCGTCGATCCGCGCTTCGACCTCGTCCGTCCGGGCGTCGCGATCTACGGGCTCGACCCGTTCGGAGGCGATCCCGCCGCGCACGGGCTCGTGCCGGCGCTGCGGTTCCTCTCGTGGGTCGCCGCGGTGAAGCGGTGCCGCGCGGGCGAGAGCGCCGGCTACGGGCGTCGCTTCGTCGCGCGTCGCGACACGTTCCTGGCGACGCTGCCGATCGGCTATGGCGACGGCTGGCGTCGCGCGCTCGGCGAGCGTGGCGGGGAGGTGTCGATCGGCGGCCGCCGCTTTCCGCTGGCGGGAACGATCAGCATGGACAACATGACGGTCGACCTTGGGCCCGCCGGTGGCGGGGTGCGCGTCGGCGACGAGGCCGTCCTGCTCGGCGACGGGATCACGGCGGAGCAGGTTGCCGCGTCGATCGGGACGATCAACTACGAGGTGCTCACGGCGCTGTCGGCACGCGTCCTGCGCGTGCCGGTGGGCTAGCGGTGTGTCGGGCGGACGTTGCCCGACACGCCTTCAGGCGTGACGCTCTTCGCCGCGCTCGACCGGCGCCAGTATCGCGGCGTCGACGCGCGGGGCGGGGAAGCCGGCGGCGGTCAGCGTCGTGCGCCAGGCGTCGTCGATCGGGCCGCGGTGTATCACGCGCAGCGTGTCGCGATGGAGCGTGGGAAGCACGTCGCGGACGTCGCCGTGGGTGAACAGCGCCCAGCGGATCGCGGGCTGCTGAGCCGCGGCATCGTACGACGGGAAGTGGAGGTCACTGGAGTTCACGACCGGCTCCTTCGGGCAGGGGGCGACGAAGAGGCGAGGCGGTCATGACCTCGGCGGCGCCGTTCGTGAGCGCCGACAGGAACGGTAGCACCCGCCCGCCGCCCGCTCGCCACCTACCCCGGCCGCCGCTGCCCCGCGTTCTGCGCCTGCAGCCAGTTCGGGTAGAACGGACCCGGTCTGCCGGCCGCGTCGAGCGTCTCCAGTTCCTCCGCGCTCAACTCGACGTCGACCGCGCCGAGGTTGTCGGTCAGCTGGCCGAGCCGGCGGGCGCCGACGATCACGCTCGTGACGGCCGGCTTCGCCAGCAGCCATGCGAGCGCGACCTGGGCGGCGCTGACCTCATGGCGCTCAGCGATCGGGATCAGCGCCTCGATCACGTCGTAGCCGCGCTCGCGGTCGATCGGCAGGAACTCCGATTGCGCGAAGCGTCCCTCTGCGTCGCTCGTCTCGCGCGTGTACTTACCGCTCAGGAAGCCGCTCGACAGCGGGCTCCAGACGAGCAGGCCGAGCCGCTCGTCTTCGATCAGCGGCAGCAGCTCGTGCTCCAGGTCGCGCCCGACAAGCGAGTAGTGCGCCTGCAGCGAGACGTACCGCTCCAGGCCGTGCAGGGCGGAGACCCCGAGCGCTCTGGCGAGCTGCCAGGCGGCGTAGTTGGAGCAGCCGACGTAGCGCACCTTGCCCTGGCGCACCATGTCGTCGAGCGTGCGCAGCGTCTCCTCCAACGGCGTCAGCGGATCGAAGCTGTGCACCTGGTAGAGGTCGACGGTGTCGGTCCCGAGCCGGCGCAGGCTGCCCTCCAGCGCGCGCATCAGATGCACGCGCGACTGGCCGACGTCATTGGCGCCGGGGCCCATCCGCCCGTGCGCCTTGGTCGCCAGCACGACCTCGTCGCGGCGCCCGCCGAGCGCTCTGCCGAGCAGCTGCTCGCTCTCGCCGGCGGCGTACATGTCGGCGGTGTCGAAGAAGTTGACGCCGGCGTCGAGCGCGTGGCCGACGAGGCGGTCGACGTCGGCGGCGCCGAGCGCGCCGATCGTCTCCCACCCCGCGCTGCCGGCGCCCCCGAACGTCATCGCGCCGAGGCAGATGCGCGAGACGAGCGTCCCGCTGTTTCCGAGCTGCGTGTACTGCATGGCCATTGGTCGGCTCCTTCGCGCGATCGTGGGGTGCTCCCCAGGCTAGCCCGCTGGATCTGGATGAAACAGTGTCTAGACTCCACGATTCATGCGCGATCGTCCGACATCGACGGCGGATCCGCTCTCCGACGTGCTCGACCTGCTGCGCGTCGAGCGCGCGGTCTCGGCAGTGCTGGAAGCCGGCGGCGCGTGGGCGGTCCGCTTCCCGCCTTACGCGCACGTCAAGTTCTCCGCCGTCCTGCGCGGCAGTTGCTGGCTCGTCGCCGACGGCGTCGCCGAGCCGGTCCGGCTGCACGCGGGCGACGCCTACCTGCTCGCCGACGGCGCCCCGTACGTGCTCGCGAGTGACCTCGGGCTGGAACCGGTCGAGGCGGGTCCGATCTTCGAGCGGGCGCGGGCGGAGGGGCGGGCGGCGCGCGTCGGGGATCAGGCTTGCGGCGGCCACCCCGACCTCGTCATCAGCGGCGGCGGCTTCTCCTTCGACGCGCGCAACGCCGCCCTGCTGCTCGACGCGCTGCCGCCGCTCGTCGTGATGCGCGGCGACGATCCCGCGGCGCCGCGCGCGGCCGCGGTCGTGCGGGCGGCGGTCGAGCTGCTGGCGGCCGAGCGGGCGCAGCCGTCGCTCGGCAGCGGCCTGATGCAGGAGCGCCTGGCCGACGTGCTGTTCCTGCAGGCGCTGCGCGTCGTCGTCGCGTCGGGCGCGTCGCCGGCGCAGCGCGGCTGGCTGAGCGCGCTCGGCGATCCGCAGATCGGCGCCGCGCTGCGGCTGATGCACGGCGAGATCGCCCGCCGCTGGACGGTCGCGGAGCTGGCCGCGGCGGTCGGGATGTCACGCTCCAGCTTCGCCGAGCGCTTCCGCCGCCTCGTCGGCGCCGCCCCGCTCGACTACCTGCTGCAGTGGCGGATGCGCACGGCGGCGCGCGCGTTGGAGGACCCCGCCCGGACCGTCTCGTCGGTCGCATACGCGTGGGGCTACACGTCGGACAGCGCCTTCAGCAACGCCTTCAAGCGCGTGATGGGCAGCGCCCCGGCGCACTACCGCCGCGGCGATACCCTGAAGGGGTGGCGACCGCGACCAGACCGTTGAGACTGACCGTCAAGGGCGCCGCCACGCGGGCGCGGATCGTCGCCTCGACCGCCGACCTGATCCTCGCGCGCGGCGTCGGCGGCACCAGCCTCGACGACATCCGGCTCGACACCGCCACCAGCAAGAGCCAGCTGTTCCACTACTTCCCCGAGGGGAAGGCGGAGCTGGTCCGCGCCGTCGCGGAGTTCCAGGCCGACCGCGTGCTCGACGCGCAGCGACCGGAGCTGGAGACGCTCGACGACTTTGCGACGTGGGAGCGCTGGAGCGGGCGCGTGCTCGACCACTACGGCAGCCAGCAGCATGGCTGGGGCTGCCCGATCGGCGCGCTCACGAACGAGGCCGCCGCCGGCGACGACGCGCTGCGGCGCCAGCTCGCCGCCTACTTCGACCGTTGGGCCGGCTACCTGCAGCGCGGGATCGAGCGGATGCGCGACGCCGGCCTGCTGCGCGCCGAGGTCGACCCCGCCGCGCTCGCGACGAACATGCTCGCGACGCTGCAGGGCGCCCTGCTGCTGACGCAGGCGCACCAGTCGATCGCCCCGCTGCAGACCGCGCTCGACGGGATCCTCGCGAGCCTGCGGGCGTGGGCGGCCCCAACCTGACTCACGCGCCGGCGCCCGCCCCCGCTGGTAGCTTGCGCGCGTGAGCCAAATGCCGGCCCCGCCCGCGATCGACGGGCCCGCCTACCTTCGTCTCGTCGGGCTCGGTGCGTTGGTGGGCATTCCCGCCGCGCTGCTGGCGGTCGGCTTCATCGCGCTCGTGCACCAGCTCGAGCACCTGCTGTGGACCGAGCTGCCCGACGCGCTCGGCGCCTCCTCGCCGCCGTGGTACCTCGTGATCGGCCTGCCGGTGGTCGGCGCGGCGATCGTCGTGTTCGCGCGCACGCTGCTGCCGGGCGACGGCGGCCACGCGCCGCTGGGCGGCATCAATGCGACCCCGACACCGGTCCGCTACGCCCCGGGCGTCGCGCTCGCCGCGCTCGGCGCGCTGCCGTTCGGCGCCGTGCTCGGCCCCGAGGCGCCGCTGATCGCGCTCGGCTCGGTCGTCGGGATCGGGCTCACGTCGTGGGTCAGACTCGGCGACGAGGAGCGCGCGGTCGTCGCGACGGCCGGTTCGTTCGCCGCGATCGCAGCCCTCTTCGGCGGTCCGCTCGTCGCCGGGCTGCTGCTCGTCGAGGCCGGCATCAGCCGTGGTGCGGCGCTGATCGCGGGCCTGCTGCCCGGGCTGGTCGCCGCCGCGATCGGCTATTCGATCTTCATCGGATTCGGCGACTGGGGCGGGCTGAGAGAGGCGACGCTGACCGTTCCCGACCTGCCCGGCTACACCACGCTGCGCGTCGTCGACCTGCTGCTGGCGATCGTCATAGGCATCGTCGCGGCGCTGCTGATGTCGCTCGTGCACGGGACCGGCAGAGCGATCGAGCGGCGCGGGCCGGGGAAGCTCGGGATGGCCGGGCTGCTGATCGCCGGTGGCCTCGTGGTCGGGCTGATCGCACAGCTCGCCGACGTGCTCGGCGCCAACTCGCAGGACGTGCTGTTCTCCGGCCAGACGTCGATCCCGGCGGTCGTGGCGGAGGGGTCGTTCGGGATCGTGCTGCTGCTCGTCGTCGCGAAGTCGCTCGGCTACATGATCTGCCTCGCGTGCGGCTTCCGCGGCGGCCCGGTCTTCCCGGCGATCTTCATCGGCATCGCGCTCGCGATGCTGGCGGTGGTCGCGTTCGACGTCTCGCCGACGCTCGCGGTCTCGGTCGGGACCGCGGCCGGGTTGGCGTCCGCGACGCGCCTGCTGTTCGCGGCGCTGCTGTTCGCGACGCTGATCGCCGGCTCGGCGGGCTTCGACACCGTTCCCGCCGTCGTGCTCGCCGCATCCGCCGCCTGGATCGTCGCGACGACGCTGGAGAGACGGCTCGAGAAGATCGAGGCCGAAGCCGGCGCCGCTCAGGCGCGCGGGTCGGGACCCTCGGTCGCCAGCAGCAGCTGACGCAGGTCACCTGCCAGGCGCACCTGCAGGTCGCGGTCGACCGCGGCGAAGATCTCCTCCTCGACGCGCTGGTTGACGTCGATCACCTGCTCGGCGCGCTCGCGCCCGATCGGGGTCAGCGTGACGAGCACCTGGCGGCGGTCGACGGCGTCGACGTCCCGCTGGACGTAGCCGTCGCGTTCGAGTCTCGCGACCCGGTTGGTGATCGCGCCGGAGGTCAGCTGCGCGATGTCCTGCAGCTGTCCCATCGTCACCGTGCCGCCGTACCGTCTGATGCCGGCGAGGATCTCCAGCTCCCACATCTCCATCCCGAGCGGCGCGAGCCCGCGCTTGATCTCGGTGTCGACGTAGTGAGCCGCGCGTCGCAGCCGCCACGCGACCGACTTCGCCGTCAGGTCGCGTTCGGGGTAGATGCTCTCGACGTAGGCGAGCAGCGAGTCGATGCGGTCTGCCGGCGCTGGTCTGGACATCGTCCGCGGACCCTATCAACGTGAAGAATCTCAACGTTGAAGCAATCGTTGGTATCTTCACGTTCAAGCATCTCCCGACCGGACCCGTGGTGAGGCCCCCATGACGGCAGCAGCGATCACGCAGGAGAACAGGAAGACCGTCGCACTGACGATCGCGCTCGCGGTGCTCGGCGTGTTCGTCACCTACGTCCCGATCACCTCGGTCAGCGTCTCGCTGACCACGATCGGCGCGCAGACCGGCGCCTCGACCGCCGACCTGCAGTGGGTGACCGACGGCTACATCATCCCGATGGCCGCGATGATCCTCTCCGCCGGCGTCTTCGGCGACCTGCACGGCCGCCGCCGCGTCTACCTGATCGGGATGGCGCTGACCGTCCTCGGCGCGACCGTCGCCGCGCTCGCCGGCACGCTCGACGGCGCCGACGCGATCCACCTGCTGTGGGCCGGCCAGGCGATCACGGGCGCGGGCGCCGGCCTGCTGCTGCCGACGACGCTGGCGCTGATCGCGCACGCCGTCCCAAACCTGCGCGACCGCGCGCGCTTCGTCGCGATGTGGGCGACCGGGCTGGTGCTCGGCCTCGCCGTCGGTCCGCTGCTGTCCGGCGTGATCCTGCAGCACGCCGGCTGGGGCTGGGTGTTCGTGCCGACCGCGCTGCTGGCGCTGCTGGCGGGCGCGGTCGCCGCGCTGCGGCTGCCGGAGTCGAAGTCACCGGAGGGGCGTCACCTCGACTGGCCCGGCCAGATCACCGCGACGATCGCGATCGCGGCAAGCATCTTCGGCGTGATCGAGGGCGGCCAGTCCGGCTGGGGCTCGCCGCAGGCGCTGATCGGCCTGATCGCCGGCGGCGTCGCGCTCGTCGTCTTCATCGCGGTCGAGCTGCGCTCCACCTCACCGATCCTGAACGTCGCGCTGTTCCGCATACCGGCGTTCAGCGCGAGCGGCTTCTCGGCGCTGATCGCGCTGTTCGCGCTGGTCGGGACGATCTTCCTGCTGAGCCTCTTCTTCGGCGGCGCGCAGCAGCTGTCGCCGCTGGACATCGGCGTGCGGCTGCTGTTCATCAACGGCGTGACCGCGCTCGTGAACCCGTTCGTCGGACGGCTGCTGGCGCGCTTCCAGCCGATCGCGGTGCTCGCCTTCGGGCTCGCGCTCGGGGCGTTCGCGATGGTGCTGCTGACCGGGATGGAGGCCGACACCGGCTTCGGCGGCGCGGCCTGGCGGCTGTCCGTGCTCGGCGTCGCCGACGCGTTCATGCTGAGCGCCGTCGCGGTCTCCGCGATCCACGCGGTCCCGCACAGGCTGGCCGGGATGGCGGCCGCGGCCAACACGGTGCTGCGCCAGTACGGCGGCGCGCTCGGCCCAGCCGTGCTCGGCGTGATCCTCACGAGTCGGATCGCCGGCGGCGCCGACATGGCCTCCGCCCTGCACACGGCGTTGATCGTCAACGCCGTCCTGCTGCTGCTCGCCGCCGTCGCCTGCACGGTCACGGCCCGCCGCGCCGCCTGACGCGTGAGAGACTCCCGGCATGTCCGTGTGGTGGCGGCCGGATCGGCTCGCGTGGTGGATGGGGGTGCTGTTCGCGCTCGGCTCGATCCTGTTCCTGGTGCCGGCCGACGCGGCGCTCGGCTCGTCGGCCGACTGGATCGGCGTCGCCTTCTTCGTCGGCTCGATCGGCTTCACGAGCGCTTCGCTGCTGCAGCTCGTCGCCGCGTCCGAGGTCCCGCACAGGGGACGCCCGTCGCACGAGCGGCGGATGCTGCGCCCGCGCGCATGGCTGCCGCAGCGGATCGACTGGCTCGCGGCGGCGATCCAGTTCCCCGGCACGATCCTCTTCAACGTCAACACGTTCGACGCGATGAACCACGCGCTCAGCACGCACCAGCTGGACGTGCGCGTGTGGGGACCGGACATGATCGGCTCCGGCTGCTTCCTGCTCGCGAGCCTGCTGGCGTTCGCCAACTCCGAGCAGGAGTGGCTGTCGTGGCGCCCGCGCGACATCGACTGGCAGATCGCCGCCGTCAACATGCTCGGCTCGATCGCCTTCGGCGTCTCCGCGGTCGCCGCCTACGTGCGTCCCGCCAGCGGCGAGATCCTGAACGACTGGCTCTCCAACGCCGGCACCGCCGTCGGCGCGCTGTTCTTCCTGGTCGGCGCGATCCTGCTGCCGCTGCAGGCCGCGCGCCAGCAGCGGGCCGGGCCGCATCCGAACTGGGTCAGAGCCGCGGGCGTGACCCCCGTCTGAGTCGAGACGACAGCGCCCCGCTCGACTGAACGGGGCGCTGGAACTGCGTACTGCTCGCTTCCGGGTGATCGGCTACTTCATCGCCGACTGAAGGTTCTCGTCGATCGACGCGAGGAACTCCTGCGTCGTCTGGAACGGCTGGTCGGGACCGATCAGCAGCGCGAGGTCCTTCGTCATCTTGCCGCTCTCGACCGTCTCGATGCAGACGCGCTCGAGCGTCAGCGCGAACTCCGTCACCTCGGGCGTGTCGTCCATCCGGCCGCGCGCCGCGAGACCGCGCGTCCAGGCGAAGATCGACGCGATCGGGTTCGTCGAGGTCGGCTTGCCCTGCTCGTGCTGGCGGAAGTGGCGCGTGACCGTGCCGTGCGCGGCCTCGGCCTCGACCGTCTTGCCGTCCGGCGTCATCAGCACGGAGGTCATCAGGCCGAGCGAGCCGAAGCCCTGCGCGACGGTGTCGGACTGGACGTCGCCGTCGTAGTTCTTGCAGGCCCAGACGTAGCCGCCCTCCCACTTCAGCGCCGCCGCGACCATGTCGTCGATCAGACGGTGCTCGTAGGTGATGCCGGCGGCGTCGAAGTCGGCCTTGAACTCGGCCTCGAAGACCTCCGCGAAGAGGTCCTTGAAGCGCCCGTCGTACTTCTTCATGATCGTGTTCTTGGTCGACAGGTAGACCGGGAAGCCACGATCGAGGCCGTAGCGCAGCGAGGCGCGCGCGAAGTCGCGGATCGACTCGTCGAGGTTGTACATCGCCATCGCGACGCCGCCGCCCGGGAAGTCGTAGACGTCCAGCTCGATCGGCTCGTCGCCGTTCTTGGGCGTGTAGGTCATCGTCAGCGTGCCCTCGCCCGGGACGACCAGGTCGGTCGCGCGGTACTGGTCGCCGAAGGCGTGGCGGCCGATCACGATCGGCTTCGTCCAGCCCGGCACGAGGCGGGGGACGTTGGAGATCACGATCGGCTCGCGGAAGATCACGCCGCCGAGGATGTTGCGGATCGTGCCGTTGGGCGAGCGGTACATCGCCTTCAGGTTGAACTCCTCGACGCGCGCCTCGTCGGGCGTGATCGTCGCGCACTTGACGCCGACGCCGTACTGCTTGATCGCGTTCGCGGCGTCGACCGTGATCTGGTCGTCCGTCGCGTCGCGGCTCTCCATCCCGAGGTCGTAGTACTTCAGCTCGACGTCGAGGTACGGCAGGATCAGCTGGTCCTTGATGAACTGCCAGATGATCCGGGTCATCTCGTCGCCGTCGAGCTCGACGACGGGGTTCTTCACCTTGATCTTGGCCATGGGAAGCGTTGAGTCCTTGTGTCGATTGGAACGGCGCAGGATATTCGTGGCGTGCGCCGGGCGCCGTGCCGTCCGCCCCCGCCTGCTATCGATACCGCGATGCCCGACCAGCGTCTGAGCGCCCGCGCCGCGCGCAAGATCGCGCTCGCGGCGCAGGGGTTCGCCGACCCGCGGCCGAGCGGAAGGGTCGACGCGCGCCAGCTGCGCAGAGCGATCGAGCGGATCGGGCTGCTGCAGCTGGACTCCGTCAACGTCTTCTCGCGCACCCACTACATGCCGCTGTTCTCGCGGTTGGGTCCGTACCCGCGCGAGCTGCTCGACCGCATGGCCGCGCACACCGACGGCAGGGTCAGACGCGAGCTGTTCGAGTACTGGGCGCACGAGGCGTCGCTGGTGCCGCTGCGGCTGCAGCCGCAGTTGCGCTGGCGGATGGCGCGCGCCGACGACGACGCCTGGGGCGGCGTGCGGCGGATCGCGCGCGAGCACCCGCAGCTGGTCGCCGACGTGCTCGCGCTCGTGCAGGAGCAGGGACCGGTGCGCGCCGCCGACACCGGCGCCGAGCGGGCCAAGCGCAGAGCCGGCGAGATGTGGAACTGGCACGAGGGCAAGGTCGCGCTCGAGTACCTCTTCTGGTCCGGCCAGGTGACGGCCGCGCGGCGGATCAACTTCGAGCGCCGCTACGACCTGCCCGAGCGCGTGATCCCGGCCGAGATCCTCGCGCGGCCGACGCCCTCGGTGGAGGAGGCGCAGCGCGAGCTGGTGCGCGTCGCGGCGCGCGCGCACGGCGTCGCGACCGAGCCCGACCTCGGCGACTACTTCCGCCTGCCGCGGGCGGAGTCGAAGCTGCGCGTGGCGGAGCTGGTGGAGGCAGGGGAGCTGGAGCCGGTGACGGTCGAGGGCTGGGGCGCGCCCGCGTACCTGTGGCCGGCCGCGCGGCGCCCGCGCAGGGTGAACGCACGCGCGTTGCTGAGCCCGTTCGACTCGCTCATATGGTTCCGCCCGCGGACCGAGCGGATCTTCGGCTTCCGCTACCGGATCGAGATCTACACCCCCGCGCCGAGACGGATCCACGGCTACTACGTGCTGCCGTTCCTGCTCGGCGACGCGCTCGTCGCGCGTGTGGACCTGAAGTCGGATCGCCAGGCTGGGGTGCTGCGGGTGCAGGGGGCGTACGCGGAGCCGGCGCCGGAGGCCGGGCCCGCCGCGGACCCAGAGCACGTCGCCGCCGAGCTGGCGCAGGAGCTGGACGCGGTCGCCGGCTGGCTCGGGCTCGACGGCGTCGCGGTGGCCGGCAGGGGCGATCTGGCGAGCCCGCTCGCCGCCGCCGTGCGCGCGACGCAGTAGCGCCGCCTCGTGGCAGTTCAGTAGCTCGCTACTGAGGACGCGGCCCGCGTTCGCGCGGAGACTGCCTCCCATGAAGAACATCTACCTCGCGTTCGTGCCGTGGATCCTCTTCGGCGCGATCTCACAACACGACTCGGTCGCCGCCGCCGCGCTTGTCGCGCTGGCCGCCGCGATCGCGATCGGCGTGCCGTCGTTCGCCGCCGGTAGACCGAAGATCCTCGACCTCGGCGCGATCGCCGCGTTCACGCTGTTCGCCGTCGCGGGGCTCGCGCTCGGCTCCGACGTCGAGTGGCTGTCGCAGTACGCGCGCGCGATCGCGGCCGGCGCGCTCGGGCTGATCGCGCTCGGCTCGTTGCTGGCGACTCCGTTCACCGAGCAGTACGCGCGCGAGACGGTCCCGCGCGAGTACTGGGACTCGCCCCGCTTCAAGGCCGTCAACCGCGAGCTGACACAGATGTGGGGCCTCGTCTTCTTCGCGATGGTGCCGTCGCACATCGTCGCGGGGCTGATCGACACGCACCGCGCCAACACGATCTTCAACTGGGTCGTCCCCGTCGTGCTGATCGTGTGGGCGGCGAAGCGGACCGAGGCGGTCACTGCCGCGGCCGACGAGCCCGCCGACCGGGAGCAGCCTGTCACCACGCCTCAGAACCGGAGCCACGCATGAGCCACTCCCTCCTTCACCGCAGCCATCCCGCGATCCCGCCCACGTTCGCCGACGACGACTTCCAGTTCGGCTTCGAGATCGCGCTCGGCGCCACCTATCGCGGCGCCGCCGACGCCGGTGAGGTGCTGGCGACCGCGGCGCGGATCAAGAACGGCGACGCCGACGCGTGGGTGCGCGAGTGGAGCGCGACCGCCGGCGCCGCCTGGGCCGCCGCCGGCGCGGCTGAGGCCGCTGGCCGCCGCGTCAGCGCGCTCAACCACTACCGCCGCGCCGCGACCTACTACGCGACCGCGCTGCATGCGATCGCGCGCAGCTCCGAGCGCGAGCGCCGCGACGAGATCTGGCGCCGCCACCGCGACTGCTGGGAGCGTGTCGTCGACCTGTCGCCGGCGCCCGGCGAGCGTTTCGCGATCCCGTACGAGCAGACGACGCTGCCGGGCTGGTTCTTCCGCGCGCCCGACGCGGCGCCGGGTGAGAGACGGCCGACGGTCGTGATGGTCAACGGCAGCGACGGCGCGACCTCGCAGCTGTGGGTCTACGGCGGCGCCGCCGCGGCCGAGCGCGGCTGGCACTGGATGGCGTTCGACGGCCCCGGCCAGCAGTCGGCGCTGTTCGAGCAGGGGATCCCGTTCCGGCCCGACTGGGAGGCGGTGCTGACGCCCGTGCTCGACACGCTCCTGCAACGGCCCGACGTCGATCCCGCGCAGGTCGTCGCGCTCGGGATCAGCCAGGCCGGCTTCTGGGTCCCGCGCGCGCTCGCCTTCGAGCACCGCTTCGCGGCGGCGGTCGTCGACCCCGGCGTCGTCGACGTCGTCAGCTCCTGGCTGGAGCCGCTGCCGGGCGCGCTGCGCAAGGAGCTGGAGGAGGGCAAGCAGGAGCAGTTCGACCGCAACATGCACGTCGGTGAGCTGATCTCGCCGTCGGCCCGTGCCGCGCTCAGCTTCCGCGGTGAGCCGTACCGGATCGAGGGCGACTCGCGCTACGCGCTCTACAGAGCGGTCGAGCGCTACCGCCTCGGCGACGAGGTCGCGCAGATCGACACGCCGCTGTTGATCACCGACCCGGAGGGCGAGCAGTTCTGGCCCGGCCAGTCGCAGCAGTTGCACGAGCTGCTGCCGCAGACGAGCACGCTGGCGCCGTTCGCCGCCGCCGACGGCGCCGGTCGCCACTGCGAGCCGCTCGCCAGCGCCGCGCGCGACGCGGTCGTGTTCGACTGGCTCGAGGAGCGGCTGGGGTAGGCGCGTCTACGCCAAGTCGCGCCGGTCGCTGACGCCGAGCTTCTGCATCGCGCGGTAGATGTGCGACTCGACCGTGCGGACCGACAGCACCAGCCGGTCGGCGATCTCGGCGTTCGTCAGGCCGCGCGCGGCCAGTTCGATCAGCTGCGCCTCGCGCGGGGTCAGCGCGACTGCCGCGCCGTCGAGGCCGTCGATCGCCGGGGCGACGCCGCCCATGCCGCGTCTGAACAGCTCGCCGCTGCGCGCCGCGGCACGGCGCGCCGAGTCCTCGCGCCCCGCCTGCACGAACACGGACGCCGCGTCGGCCGCCGCCTCGCAGGCGTAGCGCAGCGCGCCGATCCGCTCCAGCAGCGCCGACGCCTCCAGCAGCGCGCCGCCGTCGCCCGCGGCGCGCGCCGTCGCGTGCGCGGACCAGGCGGCGGCGAGCGGTGCGTCGGTGCGCTCCGCCAGCGCCGCGAGCGGGAGCGCGAGCCGTCTCGCGGGCGCGCCGAGCCGCAGCGCCTCGTACGTCATCAACGCCGCGTACAGCGGCGTCTCGGCGAGCGCGTTGGCGGACTCCAGCAGCAGCGCCTGCGCGCGCGGGCGGTCGCCGTCGATCGCGGTCAGCCAGGCGAGCGCGCGGTCGTGGTAGGGCTTCTGGTTGGGCAGCGGATCGGCGCCGCCGAGCCCGTCCTGCATCCGCCGCACGGCCGCCGCGACCCCGTCGGCGTCGCCCGCCGCGTACGCCGCGCCGGCCTGGTAGGAGCGCGTGATCATCAGCACCCCGAAGGCGTCGCGCCGCTCCAGCTGCAACTCCGCCTCCGCCGTCCAGCGGATCGCGTCCGGCACCTGTCCGGCGTACAGCCGCAGCGCGCCGATCCCGACCGCCGTGAAGCCGGCCGCGACGTGGTCGTCGACGCGCACCGCCTCGGCGATCGCAACCGTCAGTTGATCTTCGAGCGCATCCCACTCGATGCCCGCCTCGACCGCGGTCGTGCTCCAGAGGATCCGGCTCAGCTCCTCGCTCGGGCCCTGCAGCGGGATCGCGCCGCGGATCCGTTTCGCCAGCTCCCACGCCTCGCGCGTGCGACCGGAATACAGCAGCTGCGAGATCCGCAGCGGCTCCAACTGGCGGCGCTGCTCGGGATCGAGGTCTGGGTCGGCCAAGACCGCGTCCGACTCCCACTGCTGCGTGCCGAAGACCTCTCTCGTGGCCGAAACGGCGTAGAGCTTGAAGGGGTCCAGTCCGCGCTGCCACGACGCGGTCGGCCACCAGCCGTCCGCCCGCTCCAGCAGCGGCACGAGCGTCTCTCTGCGGCGCAGCGCCCAGTACAGCAGCGTGACCCGCTGCTCGAGATAGGCGAACGACGTCTCCTCGTCAGGCAGCTCGTGCTCGGCGGAGGCGAGCACCGCCTCGGCCTCCTCGAACTGCTCGCGGACGGCGTGAGCGCGCGCCAGCAGCAGCTTCGCCTCGACGCCCGCGCCGCCCTCCACCGCGAGCGCCGACAGCTGTGCGCCGAGGTCGGGATCGCCGGCGGCGTTGGCCGCGCGCGCGGCGTCGAGCAGCAGCGCCGGCGGGACCTGCTCGCCGGCGTCCAGCAGCCAGCGCGCGACGCGCAGCGCGTCGTCGGGTCCGAGCGGCGCGCGCGCCTGCACGACCTGCGCCAGCTGCCGTCGCACCGCGCGCGCCCGCAGGGTCCCGAGCGCCGTGCGGATTCCGTCGCCGTAGAGCGGATGCGCGAGCCGGACCTCCTGCGCGGCTCCGGTGCCCCCGCGGTTCGTTCCCGTTGCACCGGCCGCGTCCGAGACGGCGACCAGCCCCCGCGCCTCGACGTCCAGCAGCGACTGCTCGCCGACGAGCGCGAGCAGGTCCTCGACGCGCAGCGGCTCGCCGATCGCCAGCAGCTCCAGCGCGTGGCGCTGATCGCCGTGCAGATCCGCCGTCCGCTCGCGCACCAGTTCGGCCAGCGTCTGGCTGACCGACGGCTGACGCGACAGCCGCCAAAGGCCGCGCTCTGCCGTCAGAGCGCCCGCGTCGAGCGCGGCCAGCACCAGCTCGCGCACGTACAGCGCGTTGCCGCCGCTGCGCGCGTGCAGCCAGTGCAGCGCACCCTGCTCGAGCGGTCCGCCGAGGAAGTGCTCGACCAGCAGGGTCGTGTCGCGCTCGCCGAACTGACGCAGCTCCATCCGGCGCGCGCCGGCGTCCTTCCACAGCGAGACGATCGCGTCGGGCGGCGGCTCGCCGCTGCGAACGGTCGCGACGACGAAGCCGGCGCCGGTCTCGACCAGCTGCAGCACGAGCGCCGCGGACGGCGCGTCGAGCAGCTGCGCGTCGTCGACGGCGACCAGCAGCGGTCTGCCCGCCGCGCGCTCTCGCAGCGTCTCGATGCTGCCGCGCATCAGCGCCAGCAGGTCGTCCGCGCGCGCCTGCGCCGGCACGACACCGGCGAACGCGCCGAGCGGGACGCTCGCGGCGCTGCGCGTCGCGCGCACCCACGTCGCGTAGGCGCCGTCGCGCTCGGCGATCGCAACCGCCTCGCGCGCCACGCGCGATTTGCCGACCCCGGCGGGCGCGCTCAGCACCACGCCGGGCAGCCCCTCCGCGCGTGCTGCCGCGATCCCCGCCAGCTCGGCGCCGCGACCGACCAGCGGCCACTCGCGCGACCGTTCGGGGGCGGCGTTCGGATCGGCCGGATCGGACACGGAGCCGGCAGTGTAACCGCGCCATGCCGCCCGAAAGGAGAACCTCCTAAATGAGATTGAGTCTTATCTTGTGCTACGGTCCGGCGCATGAACAAGCTGCCTGTGACCGTCCTCTCCGGCTTCCTCGGCGCCGGCAAGACCACCCTGCTCGAGCACGTCCTGCGCAATCGCGAGGGCCGGCGGGTCGCGGTGATCGTCAACGACATGAGCGAGATCAACGTCGACGCGCAGCTCGTGCGGCGCGGCGATGCCGCGATCGACCACGTCTCCGAGCGGCTCGTCGAGATGTCGAACGGCTGCATCTGCTGCACGCTGCGCGAGGACCTGCTCGTGGAGGTCGCGCGACTGGCGCAGGAGGGGCGCTTCGACCATCTGCTGATCGAGTCGACCGGGATCTCGGAGCCGATGCCGATCGCCGAGACGTTCACGTTCGCCGACGAGACCGGCGAGACGCTCGGCGACGTCGCGCGGCTGGACACGATGGTGACCGTGATCGACGCCTCGACGTTCCTGCGGGAATGCGACACCGTCGACGACCTCAGCACGCGCGGGATCGGCCTCGGCCCCGGTGACGAGCGCGCGATCGTCGACCTGCTCGTCGACCAGGTCGAGTTCTGCAACGTCGCGATCGTCAACAAGGCCGACCTCGTGGACGAGCAGACGCTGGAGCGGATCGAGGCGATCGTGCACACGCTCAACCGCGACGCCCGCGTCGTGCGCGCGGTCAACGCCGAGGTTCCGTTGGAGCAGATCCTCGACACCGCGCTGTTCGACATCGACCGCGCCGAGAACGCCGCCGGCTGGCTGCAGGTCGCGCGCGGGGAGGAGCAGCCGGAGACCGACGAGTACGGCATCTCCTCGTTCGCCTTTCGCGCCCGCGTGCCGTTCCATCCGGGTCGGTTGTGGGCGCGGATGAACCAGGGCTGGGAGGGCGTGCTGCGCGCGAAGGGCTTCTTCTGGCTCGCGACGCGCGTCGAGCTGGCGGGCGAATGGTCGCAGGCCGGCAAGGTGTTGACGCTCGGCGCCGCGGGCGAGTGGTTCGGCGAGGACGACCGCCGTCAGGAGCTGGTCTTCATCGGCAACGAGATGGACCGCGAGGCGATCGAGCAGGACCTGAGCGACTGCCTGCTGACGGAGGCGGAGCTGGCCGTCGGCCCGTCGGGCTGGACGCTGTTGGAGGATCCGTTCGCGGCGTGGGAGCCGATGCCGCAGGAGGCCGAGGCGTAGCGGCGCACGCGGCCGAGCCGAGCGGCGCGCGGTGGCGCCGCCCAAGCCCTACGCCACCGCCACCTCGCGCTGCTCCCGCGGCGGCGCGGGCGCCGGCGGCTCCTCCGTGCGGATCCGGTCGCGGCGGGCGAGCGTCTTCTGCACGGCGAGGTTGAGGCCCATCAGCAGCAGCACGCCCAGCAGCAGCATCGTGCCGAGCACGTTCACCTCGGGCGGGACGCCCTGGCGGGTCGCGCCGAAGATGAACAGCGGGAACGTCTGCGTCTGGCCGGCGTTGAAGCTCGTCACGACGTAGTCGTCGATCGAGATCGCCGCGGCCAAGACGGCCGCCGCGGCGACGCCCGGGGCGATCATCGGGAAAGTGACCTTGAAGAAGGTCGTCCAGACGCCGGCGCCGAGGTCCTGCGCGGCCTCCTCGATGAACGGGTCCATCCCCTCCAGGCGCGCTCTCACGGTGACGACGACGTAGGAGACCGTGAACATGATGTGCGCGATCACGATCGTCCAGAAGCCCGTGTCGACGCCGACGACGAGGAACATCGCCAGCAGCGAGGCGCCGAGCACGACCTCCGGCGTCGCCATCGGCAGGAAGACGGCAAAGCCGGCGGCGCTGCGGCCGCGGAAGCGGTAGCGCGTCAGCGCGAGCGCCAGGAACGTGCCGAGCACGACCGCGCCGAGCGTCGTCAGCAGCGCGATCTCCAGCGAGTTGACGAGCGCCTTCGCCAGGTCCGGGTCTCTGAACGGGTGCGCCCAGTGGTCGAGCGTGAAGCCCTGCCAGGTGAAGTTGAAGCGGCCCTTGTTGTCGTTGAACGAGAACAGGACGATCAGGAAGACGGGGATGAAGAGGTACAGCAGCGCCGCTGCCGACCAGATCCCCAGCGCCCAGTTGCGTGCGCGATCGCTGCGTGCCATCAGGTCGCCGCCTCCGTCAGGCTCTGCGTGCCGAGCAGTCGCGAGTAGATCGCGATGCCGATCAGGATCACCGTCATCAGGATGAACGAGAGCGCCGCCGCCGTCGGGTAGTCGAGCACGGTGAGGAACTTCGACTGCACGACGTTGCCGATCATGTACTGCTGCGAGGTGCCCAGCAGCGCGGCGTTGATGTAGTCGCCCGTCGCCGGGATGAAGACCAGCAGCGAGCCGGCGAAGATGCCGGGGATCGCGAGCGGCAGCGTGACCTTGCGGAAGGCCGTCAGGCGGCTCGCGTAGAGGTCGGTCGCGGCCTCCACGAAGCGGCGGTCGATCCGCTCCAGCGCCACGTACAGCGGCAGCACCATGAACGGCAGGAAGTTGTAGGAGATGCCCGCCACGACCGCGGTCCCGGTCGCCAGCACGCGCCCGTTGTCGGCCACCAGCCCGACGTCCTTCAGCCGCTCCACGACCCAGCCGTTGTCGGCCAGGATCAGCTGCCAGGCGACCGTTCGCAGCACGTAGGACATGAAGAACGGCAGCACGACCAGCAGCAGCATCAGGTTTCTCCAGCGGCCCGCCTTGTACGCCATGAAGTAGGCGAGCGGGAAGGCGATGATCAGGTCGATCACCGTCGCCGCGCCGGCGTAGCCGAAGGAGCGCAGGAACTGCTCCTTGTAGTCGCGGATCGCGTTCGTGTACGTGTCGAACGCCCACGTCAGCGTGTAGCCGGCCTCGGGGTCGCCGGTCATCAGCGAGACCTGCGCTTGGTTGATCAGCGGGATCGCGAAGAACAGCAGCAGCCACAGCAGACCCGGCAGCGCGAACATCCACGGCAGCAGCTTGCGCCGCCGCGCCAGTGAGAGACCCATCAGGCCCCCGTGACCTTCGCCATCGCCTCGTACATCGTCTGCTCCTGCCGCGTCGAGAAGGTCGGATAGGAGTGCAGTCGTCTGCGCACGTCGTCGGGCGGGAAGATCAGCTCGTTGCTGGCGATCTCCGGATCGCTTCTCTCGAGGATCTCGCGGATGCCGTCGACGGGCGAGAGATAGTTCACGTACGCGCAGATGACGGCCGCGACGCTCGGCTCGTAGACGTAGTTCATCATCGTCTCGGCGGCGTACGGATGCTCGACCTCCGACGGCATCATCATGTTGTCGGTGAAGAGCATCGCGCCCTCCTCCGGGTAGGAGAAGCGCAGGTTCGGATTGTCGCTCTGCAACTGCACGAGGTCGCCCGAGTAGGCCAGCGCGAGCGCGATGTTGCCCTTCGTCAGATCGGTCGTGTAGTCGTTGCCGGTGAAGCGGCGGAACTGGCCGGCGTCGTTGGCCTTGCCGATTCTCTCGATCGCGCCGAGCTGCTGGTCGAGCGTCGCTCTGGAGGCGTCGATCCCCTCGCCGAGCAGCACCGTGCCGGCGCTGTCGTAGGGCTCGGAGAACATCGTCACGCGACCCTTCCATCTCGGGTCGAAGAGGTCTCTGACCGATCTGATCTCGCCGCCGGTCTGCTTGATGTCATAGCCTATGCCGATTGCCCCGGACTGCCACGGCAGCGTGAACTGACGTCTGGGGTCGTAGCCGATCGACTTCAGGTTCGGGACGAGGTTTCTCTTGTTCGGGACGTTTCTCCCGTCGATCGGCGTGACGTAGCCGAAGCGCACCCAGCGCGACGCCATGTAGTCCGTCAGCGTGACGATGTCGCGCCCGATCGGGACGCCCTGGGCGAGCTGCTGACGGACCTTGCCGTAGAACTCGTTGTTGTCGTTGATCTCCTCGACGTACTTGCAGTGGCCGCCGTACTTGTTGTTGAAGTCCTTGATGACGGACTTGTCGATGTAGAGCGGCCAGTTGGAGAACGTCCAGTCGCCGATCGCCGTTCTCGGATGGTTGACTCTGGCGGCCTCGGCCTGCAGGTCTCTGAGGTTTCTCGCGGCGGTGCCGTCGATGCCGCAGGCGGCCAGGACGGAGGCGAGACCGCCGGCCATCAGGACGGCGGAGGCGCCGCGGCCGAGGAAGCGGCGGCGCGAGAGGCGCTGCTCGGCGAAGAGCTTCTCCAGCTCGCGGCCGACGCGCTCGGGATCGGGCTGCTGGCCCAGCTCACTCACCGTCGTCACCGCGCGCCACGACGAAGGTATGGCGCGGGTCCCAGGAGAGCAGCACCTCCTGCCCGGCGCCGTAGGCGTCCGGCGCGACCCCCTCGTCGTTCTGGCAGTAGACGGTCAGCTCCTCACCGCCGGCGGCCTTGATCACGTACTGCAGCGAGACGCCGAGGAAGGCGCTCAGCAGCACGCGGCCGCGCAGCACGTTGGCGCCGGGCGGGGTCGCCTCGCCGACGGCGTGCAGGCGCACCTTCTCCGGCCGCACGCCGATCCGCACGGGCGTGCCGGCGTGCTCGGCACAGCGCCTGGCGGGCGCGTGCAGCTCGGCGCCGTCATGCGTTCTGACCGCCGCCATCTCCGCGTCGGAGGCGCCGACCTCGGCGTCGATCAGGTTCGAGATGCCGAGGAACTTCGCCACGAACGCGGTCGTCGGGCGCTCGTAGAGGTCGGTCGCGGAGCCGGCCTGCTCGATCTGGCCTCTGTTCATCACGGCGATCGTGTCGGCCATCGACATCGCCTCCTCCTGGTCGTGCGTCACGTGGATGAACGTGATGCCGACCTCCTGCTGGATCCGCTTCAGCTCGACCTGCAGCTGGCGGCGCAGGCGCAGGTCCAGCGCGCCGAGCGGCTCGTCGAGCAGCAGCGCGCGCGGGCGGTTGACGAGCGCGCGCGCGAGCGCGACGCGCTGCTGCTGGCCGCCCGACAGCTGCGCCGGCTTGCGCTTGGCCAGGTGCGGCAGCTGGACCGTCTCCAGCGCCTCGGCGACGCGCGTGCGCACCTCGGCCTTGGAGACCTTCTTGCGCTCCAGTCCGAAGGCGACGTTGCGCTCGATCGTCAGGTGCGGGAACAGCGCGTAGGACTGGAAGACGGTGTTGACGTCGCGCTTGTGCGGCGGGGCGTTGGTGACGTCGCCGCCGCCGAGCAGGATTCTGCCGGCGGTCGGCAGCTCGAAGCCGCCGATCATCCGCAGCGTCGTCGTCTTGCCGCAGCCCGAGGGACCGAGCAGGGCGTAGAAGGCGCCGCGCTCGATGTCGAGGTCGAGTGCGTCGATGACGAGCGTCTCACCGAAGCGCTTCGTCACTCTCTCGAGCCGGATGTCCGGCTCGTCGGTACCGCTGACGTCTCTCGTCGAATCGGCGACGAGACTCTCGTTCGCAACCAATAGAGCACCTCCAGATGCTGTGCCGACAGTAGCGCGCCGGCATGTACCTGTGTGGCGATCTTTACGAAACCTTTTACTCCTAAACGGAGTAAATTAGACAGCTGTCGAATCAGCCGGCCGCAAGCTCCTCCGCAGGGAGCTTGCGCAGCGGCTCAGCCGGTCGGTCCGTAGCGCTCCGTGCGCACGCGCGCGGGGTCGAACCCCTGTTGCAGCAGCAGCCTGCCGGCCGTCTCGACGAAGCCGTTGGAGCCGCACACGAACGCGCCGCCGTGCGAAGGCTCGACGCCGGCGGCGGCGATCAGCGCCGCGTCGACGCGGCCCGTGTGACCGCTCCAGCCGGGCGGTGCGACACGTGTGTAGGTCAGCAGCGTCTCGTCGCCCTGCGCCAGTTCGCGCGCGAAGATCACGTCGCCGGCGTCGCGCACGGAGTAGACGAGCTTCATGACCGCGTCCGGCGCGGTGCGGCGCCGGTGGCGCAGCATCGACATCAGCGGCACGACGCCGGAGCCGCCGCCGACCAGCAGCGTCGGCGACTCGCCGCTCCAGACGAAGTAGGCGGCGAACGGCCCGCGCACCTCGACCCTGTCGCCGATCTCGACGACGTCGTGGAAGTACGGCGAGACCTCGCCGTCGTCGAGCCGGTCGATCGTCAATTCGATCGCGCCCTCGTCAAGCGGCGAGGAGGCGATCGAGTAGGAGCGCTGCGCCTGGTAGCCGTCGGGCGCGGTCAGCCGCACGTCGTAGTGCTGGCCCGGCAGGTGCGCCGTCCACAGCGGCAGCGCGATCCGGAACGACTTGACGGTCGGCGTCTCGGTGAGGATCTCGGTGACGGTCCCGATCTGCCAGCGGCCGGGCGCCTTCGGCGCCAGCGGCGGCGTCAGTCGTTCCAATACCGCTCCTCGCGCCACGGGTCGCCGTGAGCGTGATACCCGTTGCTCTCCCAGAAGCCCGGCTCGTTGCTGTCCATCACGCGCAGCCCGGCGACCCACTTGGCGGACTTCCAGAAGTACAGGTGCGGGACCAGCAGGCGCGCGGGGCCGCCGTGCTCCTCCGGCAGCGTCTCGCCCTCGTGCTCGGTCACGACCCACGCCTTGCCGTCGGTCAGGTCCTCGAGCGCCAGGTTGGTCGTGTAGCCGCCGAACGAGTACGCCATCGCGAACTCGCCGAGCGGCTCGGCGCCCTCCAGCAGCGTGTCGACGGAGACGCCGCGGAAGCTCGTGTCGAGCTTGGACCACTTCGTCACGCAGTGGATGTCGCACGGCACGTCCTCGAACGGCAGCTGGCGGAACTCCTCCCAGCTCCAGCTCTGCGGCGCGCCGACGATCCCGTCGACTCTGAACGTCCACGCCCCGGTGTCGACCGTGGGGGTGGGGCCGGCGGTCAGGACCGGGAAGCCGCGCTCGTAGTACTGCCCTGGCGGGATCCGGTCCTCCATACCCTCGGGCGGCCGCCGGCGACCGCCGAAGCCGCGCGAGAAGAAGTCGCTCATGGCTGAAGATCCTACGCCGCCGCGCAAGGCCCGCAAGCCCCCGCGAAGGCGCTAGATCGGCGGCGGCGAGTCGATGCAGATCAGCCGCAGCCGCTCCTGCGCGGAGGCGTTGCGGAACATGTGCGGCCGGTCGCTTGCGTAGTAGGCGCTGTCGCCGGCGCCGAGCTCGTGCGGGGCGGCGCCGTCGACCTCCAGCATCAGCCTGCCTTCGAGCACGTGCACGAACTCCTCGCCCGCGTGGTGGCCGGACTCCGCCAGCGACGCGCCGGGGTCCAGCTCCAGCAGCATCGGCAGCATCGTGCGGTCGGTGCCGGAGGAGAGCAGGAAGATCGTCGTGCCCTCCTCGGGCGAGTGCAGCTGGCGCGTCTCGTCGGCGCGCACGACGTCGGGGTCCCTGCCGCCGGGCGCGGGCAGCAGGTCGGTGATCGTGATGCCGTAGTAGTCGACCAGGCGCGTGAGGCGGCCGATCGTGATGTCGCTGCGGCCGTTCTCGACGAGCGACAGGAACGAGGCGGAGATGCCGGTCTCGCGCGCGACGTCGCCGAGCGACAGCCGTCTGGCGCCGCGCAGCGAGCGCAGCTGCGCGCCGACGAACTCCTGCTGGCTCATCGGCTCGCTGGTCTCGGCCGCGTCGGCGGGTTCGGCCGGCTGCGGCTGCGGGGTCGTCGACGACACGATCCGCTCACGATATCCGGGCATCGGCTCGAAGGGGCTCCCGCGCGGCGACCGCAGCCGGACGCGCTCAGACGACCTGCAGCTCGGGGGTCAGCGTGCCGTCGGCGAAGCGGGAGGCCAGCAGCGGCGCGATCCAGTCGTCCGTCCTGCCGTCGACGACCCCGTCGGCGAGCACGCGGCCGATCGTCGGCGCCATCATCAGGCCGCGCCCGTTGAGGCCGGCGGCGACGAACAGGCCGTCGTGGCCGTCGAGCGGGCCGAGCACCGGCTGGCGGTCCGGCGTGACGTCGTAGAAGCCCTCGACGAGCACCGGGAACGAGACGTACTCGAGGATCGGCAGCAGCTCGGTGATCGCGCGGCGGACGTTCGAGTGCCAGATCTCTCTGTGCTCGTTCGGCCGGTTCGCGCTGCCGGCGCCGAGGTCGCTGGCGAGCACGGAGCCGTCGGCCAGCTGCTTGGCGGCGAAGTGGCGCTCCGGCGCGATCACGAGCGGCTCCAGCAGCCGCTCGCGGATCGGGTCGGAGTAGAAGAGGTACTTCGGCTCGCGCTCGATCGGCAGCTCTATCCCGAGCGGCGACAGCAGCGCCGGCGTGTCCCACGCGGCCGCGACGACGACCGCGCCGGCGCGCGCCGTGCTGCCGCCGCGCAGTCGCAGCAGCCAGCCGTCGCCGTCGCGCTCCAGACTCTGCACCTGCGCGTCGTGGAAGGTCGCGCCGCCGCGCACTGCCGCGTCGTGGAAGGCGCCGACGACGGCGAGCGGTCTGTCGAAGTAGCCGTCCTGGTCGCACCAGACGCCGCCGACGATGTTGCTCGCGTCGAGCCCCTCGACCAGCTCGCCGGCCTCGGCGGGCGTGACCTCGCGCGAGGGGATCCCGAGGCTGTTCTGCAGTGCGAGGCGCTCGCGCTGGCCGGCCAGCTCGGCCTGCTCCTGCGCGACGAAGAGGTAGCCGCAGGCGGTCATGCCGGGGTCGACGGCGGGCTGCAGCCGCGCGCCGATCTCGCCGTAGAAGTCGAACGCCTCGCGTGCCATCTTGCAGGCGACCGCGGTCGCCCATTGCTGTCGCACACCGCCCGGCTGGATCGCCGTCGCGCCCGATCCGATCCCGCGTCCGTCGAACGCCGCGACGCTCAGTCCGCGCCGCACCAGATGCCACGCGATCGACAGCCCGGTGATGCCCGCACCGACGATCGCGACGTCGACCGTGGGGACCGTTGTTGCGTGCAGAGAACTGGACATGTCGGCCAGCATACTGGATACTGACCTGGCTCGACCCGTCCGAGCAGCACTTCTGGAAGGTACGTCCGCGCACAAGGGAGCGAGTCGAAGATCATGCGCAGCACAACTCTTGGAAGGGCCGCCGGAGCCGCCGCGATCGCCGCTGCCATCGCGGTTTCCGGCTGCGGTGGTGGCAACGGAGGCAACAGTCCGAGCGCGGACTCGTCTGGCACGTCGACCGCCGGCGGCAGTGGCGGCGGCAGCGCGAGCGGCCCGACCGGCACGCTCGTCGTCGACCAGTCGTTCGTCGACAGAGGCGTCGACCCGCAGCGCCAGTTCACGCCGACGAACAACATGCTCGTGCACGCGATGTACGACACGCTCGTGACGTTCGAGCCGGGCAAGACCGACCCGGTCCCCGACGCCGCCGCGTCCTGGAGAGGGACCGACGACGCGAAGAGCTACACGTTCACGCTCAACCCCGACGTCGTCTTCTCCGACGGCACGCCGCTGACCTCCGCGGACGTCGTCTTCTCGCTCAACCGGCTCGTCAACGTGAAGGGCCCGGGCGCGTTCCTGCTGGAGGGCGTCACGGTCTCCGCGCCGGACGCCAGAACCGTCGTCGTCAGATCCGACAGACCGAACCCCGCGCTGCTGCGCATCCTCGCGACGCCGCCGACCTCGATCGTCAACTCGAGACTGCTGAAGGCCAACGGCGGCAGCGACGCGAGAGACGCCGACAAGAGCGACAGAGCCGAGGCGTTCCTGCAGAAGACCTCCGCCGGCTCCGGCCCGTACACGCTCGAGCAGGGCCAGCAGAACCAGCAGTACACGCTCGCGGCGAACCCCAGATACTGGGGCGAGGACTTCAGCGGCTTCCCGAAGGTCGTCGTGCGCAACATGCCCGCGCCGACGCAGCTGCTGAACGTGCAGCGCGGCGCGAACGAGATCGCGCTGGACCTGTCCGCGCAGCAGGCGCAGACGCTCGAGGGCAGAAGCGAGCTGCAGGTCAGAACCGACGCCTCGGTCAACGTCTTCGACGTCGAGGCGAACATGAACGAGTCGATCTCGCCGACCGGCGACGAGAACGTCCGCAGAGCGATCCGGCTCGCGCTCGACTACGAGGGGTACACGAGACTCTCGGGCGTCGGCGCCGCGCAGGCGCCGGGCGTGATCCCGTCGCAGTTCCTCGGCGCGCTGCCGCCGGAGGACGCCGTCAGACAGGACCTCGCCGCGGCCAGAGCGGAGCTGGCGAAGTCCGGCAGATCCGGCATCGAGGTCGAGCTGGCGTTCCCGTCCGACGCGACCCCCAACGGCGTCTCGTTCTCCTCGATCGCGCAGAAGGTCAAGTCCGACCTCGAGAAGATCGGCATCGACGTCGAGCTGAAGGGCACGCCGGCGGTCACGTTCCTGGCCGACTACGCGGCCGGCAGAAACCAGATGAGCGTGTCGTACTGGGGCCCGGACTACCCGGACCCCAACGACTACCTCGTCTACGCCCCGGGCGCGCCCGGCACCTCGCGCGCGGCCGACAACAGATACGTGCGCGCGATGAACCCGGAGCTGGCGGCGCTCGGCGCCAGAGCGGGCAGCACGCTCGACGACACCGAGCGTGGCACCCTGTTCCAGGAGTTCCAGCGAGGCCTCAACGAGGACTCGCCGTTCATGCCGCTGTTCCAGCCGGCGCAGGCGATCGTCGGCTCCACGACGCTCTCGAATGTCGTGCTCGACCCGACGTACACCCTCAACATCCCCGCAGTTGGCAGCAACTGACACAGCCGTCCCCGCGACGACGGTGCGAGCGCGACACACGTCGCGCTCGCACCGACCGTTGCTGCGCTTCCTCGGGCGCCGCCTCGGCGCGCTCGTGCTGCTGCTGATCGGGATCACGCTGATCTCGTTCGTGCTGACGCAGGCGGTCCCGGGCGACCCCGCGATCGCCAACCTCGGCCAGCACCCGACGCCGGAGTCGATCAGAGCCTTCAACGAGAAGTACGGGCTCGACGACCCGCTGCCGGTGCAGTATCTGACCTACCTCGGCAACCTCGTGCAGGGCGACCTCGGCGTCTCCCAGCAGACCCACCAGCCGGTCGCCGACGACCTCTCCGTCGCGATCCCCGCGACCGCCGAGCTGGCGATCTTCGCGATCGTCTTCTCGACGATCTTCGGCGTCGCGTTCGGCGTGCTGGCCGCGCTGCGGCGCGACACCGCGGTCGACCACGGCCTGCGCGTCTTCACGCTCGCAGGCATCTCCGTGCCGATGTTCTGGCTCGGCCTGCTCGGGCTCTACCTGTTCTTCTTCAAGTGGGGGATCCTGCCCGGCGGCGGGCGGCTTGACCCGACCACGACGCCGCCGACCGACATCACCGGGCTCAACACGGTCGACGCGTTGCTGGACGGCAACCTGTCGACCTTCTGGGACGCGTTGAAGCACCTGATCCTGCCGGGCCTCGTGCTCGTCACCTACAGCGTCTCGCTGATCTCGCGCTACACGCGCTCGGCCGTGCTGGAGGTGCTGCACGCCGACTACGTGCGCGCAGCGCGCGCGAAGGGCCTGCCCGAGCGGACGGTCGTGACGCGCTACATCCTGCGCGCCGCGCTGCCGTCGATCGTGACCGTGATGGGGCTCGTGTTCGCCAACGTGCTGGCCGGCGCGGTGCTGGTCGAGAACATCTTCAACTGGCCCGGGATCGGCCAGTACGCCTACAAGAGCGCGGTCAGCCTCGACCTGCCCGCGATCATGGGCGTGTCGATCTTCATCGCGCTCGTGTACGTGATCGTGAACCTCGTCGTCGACCTGCTCTACGCGGTGATCGACCCGCGGGTGCGGCTGTCATGACGACTTCCTCGCCCGCCGCCCTGCCGCCCTCGCGCCTGCGCCGCTTCAAGCGCGACCGCGCCGCCGCGCGCGCCGGGCGCTCGTGGTGGCGCCAGCCGACGATGCTGGTCGGCCTGACGATCGCCGGGATCTGGGTCTTCGTCGCGATCTTCGCGCCGCTGCTGGCGCCGCACGACCCGCTCGCGCAGGACTTCGCGATCACCGCCGCGCCGAGCGGCGCGCACCCGTTCGGGACCGACGAGCTGGGCCGCGACATCTTGAGCCGCGTGATCGTGGCGGCGCGCAACTCGCTGCCGCTGGCGGTCCTGCTGGTGCTGTGCGCCGGTTCGATCGGGACCGCGCTGGGCCTGATCGCCGGCTACGTCGGCGGCTGGGTCGACGGCGTCATCATGCGCCTCGCGGACCTCTTCTCCGCCTTCCCCGCGATCGTGCTGGCGATGGTCGTGACCGCGTCGCTGGGGCCGAGCACGCGCAACGCCGTGCTCGCGCTCGTGACCGTCACGTGGCCGATCTACGCGCGCGTCGTGCGCTCGCTCGTGCTGTCGATCGGGCAGTCGGAGTACGTGCAGGCGTTCCGCCTCCACGGCGCCTCCGCGCGCCGCGCGATGTGGAAGGAGATCCTGCCCAACGTCGTCGGTCCGATCACGGTGCTGGCGACGATCTACCTCGCCGACGCGCTGCTGCTGCTCGCCGGCCTCTCGTTCCTCGGCCTCGGCACGCAGCCGCCGACGCCCGAGTGGGGCTCGATGATCGCCGTCGGCACGCAGTACTTCCAGAACTGGTGGATGGCGACCTTCCCCGGCCTGGCGATCTTCACCGCCGCGCTCGCGTTCAACTTCATCGGCGACGGGCTGCGCGACGTGTTCGACCCGCAGTCGCAGGTCGGCGCGGGTGCGCGCGGCTCCGATCCGATCGAGGCCGTCGTGGTGGTCGAGTCGCCCGATCCCGTCGCCGCGCCGGGACGCGCGTCATGACGCCGCTGCTGGAGCTGGAGGGCCTGTCGATCAGGCTGCCGACGCCGGACGGGCTGCGGGCCGTCGTGCACGACGTCGACCTGAGCGTCGAGGCGGGGCAGATCTACGGCATCGCGGGCGAGTCCGGCAGCGGCAAGACGATGACGATGCTGTCGCTGCTGGGGCTGCTGCCGCGCGGCGGCGTCGCGTCGGGGCGCGCCACCTTCGACGGCCGCGACGTGCTGGCGGCCGGCAAGCAGGCGCGCCGCTCGCTGCGCGGCAAGGACCTGTCGATGGTCTTCCAGGATCCGATGACGTCGCTGCATCCGATGCTGACGGTCGGCCGGCAGCTGACCGAGCACGCGCGGCTGCACCTCGGGATCTCCAAGGCGGAGGCGTCGCGGCGCGCGGCCGCGATGCTGGAGGAGGTGCGGATCCCCGACGGCGAGGCCGCCCTGCGCGCCTACCCGCACGAGTTCTCCGGCGGCATGCGCCAGCGGATCGCGATCGCGATCGCGCTGATGTGCGAGCCGCAGGTGCTGATCGCGGACGAGCCGACGACCGCGCTCGACGTGACGGTGCAGGCGGGGATTCTGCAGCTGCTCGACCGCCTGCGGCGTGAGAGAGGGATGGCGGTCGTGCTGATCACGCACGACCTCGGCGTGATGTCGTCGATCGCCGAGCGCGTGTCGGTGATGTACGCCGGTCGCGTGATCGAGCACGGCGACGCCCGCGACGTGCTGCAGCGCCCGGGGCACCCGTACACGCGCGGCCTGCTCGGCGCGCTGCCGCAGCCGGGCGCCGGCGCCGGCAGCGAGCTGAGAGCGATCCCCGGCGTTCCCGCCTCGCCGCTGGACCCGCCGCCCGGCTGCGCCTTCCACCCCCGCTGCCCGCTGGCGATCGACGCGTGCCGCACGGCCGTGCCGCCGTTGATCGCCGGAGCGTCGGAGCCGCGGCATGCCGCGGCGTGCATCGTGACGATGGCCGACATCGCGCCGCGGGCTTCCACTGGTTCAGAGGTCACTCCATGACTGCCGTCGCAACCGCCCCGGCCCTCCAGGCGATCGACGTCGAGGTCGTCTACGAGCGGCGCGACCGCGATCCGGTGCGCGCGGTCGCAGGCGTGTCGCTGACGGTGCAGCGCGGCCAGATCGTCGGGCTCGTCGGCGAGTCCGGCTGCGGCAAGTCGACGCTCGCGAAGGCGATCGTCGGGCTGGAGAAGCCGCGCTCGGGACGGATCGTGTTCGAGGGTCGCGAGCTGTCGCCGCTGACGCGCCGCGCGCGGCCGATCGAGGACACGCGCCTGCAGATGGTCTTCCAGAACCCGTTCTCGTCGCTGAACCCGCGCCGCAAGATCGGCGCGCAGCTGGGCGAGGCGCTGCAGATGGCGTGGAGCGGCAGCAGAGCGGGCGGCAGCGGCTCGATCAGAGCGCGCGTCGCCGCGCTGCTGGAGCTGGTCGGCCTGCCGGCGTCCGCCGCCGGCCGCTACGCGCACCAGTTCAGCGGCGGCCAGCGCCAGCGGATCGCGATCGCCCGCGCGCTCGCCGCCGACCCGACGGTGATCGTGCTCGACGAGCCGCTGTCGTCGCTGGACGCCTCCGCCCAGGCGCAGATCGCCAACCTGCTCGTGCGCCTGAGCCGCGAACTGGAGCTCGCGCTGGTGCTGATCTCCCACGACCTCGCGATCGTCCAGCACATCGTCGACGAGGTCGCGGTGATGTACCTCGGCAAGCTGGTCGAGCAGGTCCCCTCCGGCGAGCTGTGGCAGCTCCCCGCCCACCCCTACACCGAGGCCCTGATCGGCGCGATCCCGAAGGCCGACGGCGAACGCCGCCTCCCCGTCGCCCTCGCCGGCGAGGTCCCCGACCCCAGCGCCCCACCGCCCGGCTGCCGCTTCCACCCCCGCTGCCCCTACGCCTTCGACACGTGCCGCGTCGAAGAACCCCAGCCGCTCGCGGTCGGCCGTGGCCGCTCGGTCGCCTGCTGGCTGCACGAGGGCGCGACGGAGCCGCGACGGCCGGGGGAGCTGGCGGCGGCCGCGAGAGCCGCGCCGCCGAGCGCGTAGCTCCGCGCGGCCGGGTCGCGCCGCGCAGCAGCCGAGGACCGAAGGACTCCTGCCCCATGGGGGCGGCGATCCTTCGGTGGTGGAATTCGGACGTGGCCCGACGGGCTCCCCGCGGCGGGCGCGGCTGGGGACGAGGGCCGCGCCCGCCGGTTGGTGCGGGGAGGGGGGTGGGGGAAGCGGGGGCGCGGCTACACGTCGGCGGCGAGCTCGCGCAGGGCCGCGAGGAGGGCGTCGACCTCGGCGGCGGTGTTGTAGTGGAAGATCCCGACGCGGACGGCCTTGCCGCCGATCAGCTCGCGCAGGCCGAGGCAGTAGAAGTGCTCGCTGGCGGTGACGTTGAAGCCGCGTCTGACGAGCTGCTCGGAGGTCTCGGCGGCGTCGTGGCCGTCGATCCGCAGCAGGAACGTGGGGACGCGGTCCTCGCTCGTCGGCGGGCCGATCAGGGTGACGCCCGCGGGCAGGCCGGCGAGGAAGCGCTCGCCGAGCGCGCGCGTGTGGGCGTGGCCGGCGCCCGGCGCGTCGACCGCTTCCCAGTAGGCGACCGCCGCCGTGAAGCCCGCGAGCTGCTCGTACGGCATCGTGCCCGTCTCGAAGCGGCGCCCGATCGGGTCGGCCGGCGCGGGGCGGACCTTGTACGGGCGCCAGGCCGCGAGCACCGAGCGGCGTCCGTACGCGAGCCCGAGGTGGGGGCCGCAGAACTTGTAGGGGGAGCAGACGAGCACGTCGGCGTCGATCGCGCGCACGTCGAGCGGCAGGTGCGCGGCGTAGTGGGTCGCGTCGATCCAGCTGAGCGCGCCGACCGCGTGCGCGAGCCGCGCGACGCGCGCGGCGTCGACCACGTTGCCGGCCGAGTTCGACGCGATCGAGAAGGCGACGACGCGGGTGCGCTCGCCGATCTGCGCGGCGAGGTCGTCGTAGTCGAGCGCGAACGTGCGCTCGTCGACCGCGACCGTCCGCACGACCGCGCCGGCGTCGTGCGCGGCCTCGATCCAGGGGGAGACGGAGGCGTCGTGGTCGGACCCCATCACGACGACCTCGTCGCCCTCGCGCAGCCCCGCGCGCGCGAACGCGCGCGAGAGCGTGAAGTTGAGCGACGTCATGTTCTGCCCGAACAGCGTCTCGTCGGGATCGCAGCCGAGGAAGCGGGCGGCGGCGTCGTGGGCGTCCTCGACGATGCCGGCGATCCGGCGGCTGGTCGGGAACGTGCCGCCGAGGTTGCCGGCGGCGTCGCGCAGCGCGTCGGTGACCGCGTTGCGGACCTCGTCCGGGACCTGGCTGCCGCCCGGCGTGTCGAAGAAGATCGCGGCCCCGCCGCGCAATGCCGCGAAGCGGGCGCGGACGGCGTCGACGTCGAAGCGCGTGTCGGTCGGGGCGGTGCTCATGCCGCGTCGCCCCCGCCGCGCGTGCTGCCGGCGTCGCCCGCATCGGCAGCGCCGTCGTCGGTCCTCGCGCCGGCTCCCGCGGCCACCGGTCCCGACGTGACCGCGTCGACCTCGACCTCGACGAGGCAGTCCTGCGGGATCAGCTCGGCGACGTGAAGCGTCGTGTTGGCGGGGTCGACGCCGCGGAACAGCTCCCCGTGCGCCTCGACAGCGCCGCGCCACTCGGTCCCCGCCAGCAGGTAGATGCGGGTGCGGATCACGTCCTCGCGGCGCGCGCCGAGCGCGGCGGCCGCGTCGAGCGCGCGCGCGAACGCCTCGCGGGTCTGCGCGGCGGCGTCGCCCGGGAACAGCGCGACCCCTCTGTCGTCCAGCGCAGCCGTACCGCTGACGGCGATCAGGTCGCCGATGCGCGCGGCGCGCGAGTACGACGCCAACGACTCGAACGGACTGCCGCTTCTGACCGTGTGCATGAGCCCACGATAGCGAAGCTATTCACTATCGTGGACGATTCGTGCAGTATTTAGCTGCGCCTCCGATGTCCCTCGTGCGAGAGTGAAGGACCCATGACCCCCAGCAGCCCAGCGCTCCTGATGTTCGCGGACACGACCCACACCGCCGAGATGCGCAACGAGGTCCCGCACTCCGTCCACGATCCGTTCCTCTACATCGAGCACGACGGCGAGCGCACGACCGTGCTGCGCTCGCTCGAGGTCGCGCGGATGTCCGAGCTGCCGCGCATGACGGCGCTCGCGCAGGAGCAGTTCGGGCTCGACGAGCTGGTCGCCTCCGGCCTCGACGGCGCGCAGGCGACGCTGGAGATCGCGCTGCGCGCCTGTCGCAGACTCGGGATCGAGCAGGCGATCGTGCCGCCCGCCTTCCCCGTCGCGCTGGCCGACCGCCTGCGCGCCGGCGGCGTCGAGCTGACCGTCGACGGCGACCTCTTCACGACGCGGCGCCGCGCCAAGAGCGCGCCGCAGCTGGCCGGCATCCGCCGCGCGCAGACGGCGGCCGAGGCGGCTGTCGCGTCGGTCGCCGCGGACCTGCACGCGGCGACCGTGGACGCCGACGGCGGCCTCGTGCTCGACGGCGCACCGTTGACCTGCGAGCGCCTGAAGGAGGGCGTCGCGCTCGCCTTCATCCGCAACGGCTGCGGCGGCGACGACGTGATCGTCGCGCACGGCTACCAGACCTGCGTCGGCCACCACTCGGGCTCCGGTCAGGTGCTGGAGGGCGAGCCGGTGACCGTCGACCTGTGCCCGCGCGACCCCGAATCGGGCTGTTACACCGACATCACGCGGACGTTCGTGAAGGGCGCCGTCAACGCCGAGCTGGCGCTCTACTGGCGGATCGTGAAGGAGTCGATCGACGCGGTCCTGGCGGCGATCAGACCGGGGCTGCCCGTGCGTGAGCTGCACCGCATCTCGTGCGAGCCGATCGCCGCCGCCGGCCAGCCGACGCGCCTGACGAAGAAGCCGGGCGAGGTCCTGGACGAGGGCTTCTTCCACTCGCTCGGCCACGGCGTCGGGCTGGAGATCCACGAGGCGCCGCACCTGGACCAGAACGACGACGTGCTCGTCGCCGGCGACGTGATCGCGGTCGAGCCGGGCTGCTACCGCCAGGGCTTCGGCGGCGTGCGGCTGGAGGATCTCGTGCTGGTGACCGAGAGCGGCAGCGAGCTGCTGACCGACTACCCCTACGAGCTGACCCCGCTGCCGCTGGTGCGCGGGGTGCAGGGCTGACGCGCGTGAGCGCCGCCACCGACGCGTTCGTCGCACGCGAGGCCGATCGCTTCGTCGAGGAGTGGCGCGCGATCTGCCGGATCCCCTCGGTCTCGGGCGCGGGGGAGCCGATCGCGGCCGCCGCGGACTGGATCGAGACGCGACTGACGCCGCTGTTCGACAGCGTGCGGCGGATCGAGATCCCCGGCCACGGCCCGCTGCTGGCGGCGACGCTGAACGGCAGTGGGGACGGGCGGCTGCTGCTCTACACGCACTACGACGTGCAGCCCGTGGGCGACGTCGACGCGTGGCGCTCGCCGCCGTTCGCCGCAGAGCTGCGCGACGGCGCCGTGTGGGCGCGCGGCGCCTGCGACGACAAGGCCGACGTGGTTGCGCGGCTGCACGCACTGGAGGCGTGGCTCGCGACGCGCGGCGGCGAGCGTCCGCCGTACACGGTGATCTACCTGTCCGATCCGGCGGAGGAGATCGGCAGCCCCGGCCTCGCCGCGGCGCTCGTCGAGCACGCCGCCGACCTGCGCGCTGACGCCTGCCTGTGGGAGTCGTTCCTGCGCGACGAGGACGGTTGCCCCGGGATCGGCTTCGGCTGCCGCGGCAACCTCGAGGTCAGACTCGACCTGCGGCTGCTGAAGGCCGACCAGCACACCGCCTTCGCCGCGATCGTCCGCTCGGCCCCGCTGGAGCTGATGCGCGCGGTCGCCTCGATGACCGACGGTCGCGGCCGCGTCACGATCGACGGCTTCCACGACGACGTGCTCGCCCCGACGCCCCAGCAGCTGGAGACCGCCGCCCAGATCCCGCTCCCGCGCGAGGCGGTGACGCTCGAAGGATCCGACGTGTCGCCGTTCTGGGCGGTGGACGGCGACGCTTCGCGCGACGCGGATGCGGCTGGATCCGCGAGCGGCGCCGCTGGCGCCGATGCGGTCGGTTCGCCGCCGTCGGCGCCGTCCGCCGCCGACGCCGAGCTGGCGCGGCGGCTCGTGTTCGAGCCCTCGCTGTCGGTCTCGCAGATGCTCGTCGGCGCGGACGGGGTCGGCTCGGTGCCCGCGCAGGCGAGCGTCACGCTGCGCTTCAGCCTCGTGCCCGACCAGGACCCGCAGCGCGTGTTCGAGGCCGTCGCGGCGCACCTCGGCGCGCACGGCTTCGCCGACGTGAGACTGACGAGCGGCCGGATGATCTTCCCGGCCGCCTCGCCGCTCGACACCCCGTTCGCGCGCGCGACCGTCGACGCCGCCCGCGACGTCTTCGGCGAGCCGGTCGTCTACCCGGTCCTGATCGGCGCCGGCCCCGGCCGGATCGTGCTCGACGCGCTCGGCGCCCCGGTCGTCTCGCCGGCCGGCACGCTGCGCCCGGACGGCAACATGCACGGCCCCGACGAGCACGGCGCCGTCGCCGACTACCTCGACCACGTCCGCTTCACCGCGCGCCTGTTCGAGCGGTTGGCGGAGAACGGGTTCTAGGCCAGCCCCACCGACGTCCGCCTCGCCGCTCCGGTCCGCCGCGGCCAGCCCTCTAGGCTTCGCTGCGCTTTCCAAACGCCGGGCGGCGCGACTTTGCCGGCGGTCGGAGTGTTGGAAGGTCGACCTAGCGACTCCGAGTGGGGACTACCGACATGAAGCGCACCGCATTGATCGCAGCGACCGTGACGGGCGTCATCGTCCTGTTGGTCACGGGGCTGCCGGCGCAGGCGGCTCGTCTGATCACGGGCAAGGACATCAAGGACGGATCGATCACGCGCAAGGACGTGCGCAGAGCCTCGCTGACGCTCGACCGGCTCTCGACGCCGACCCAGAGACTGATCCTCGAGCGAGGTCCTGCCGGCCCCGCGGGGCCGAAGGGCAACACCGGAGCGCGCGGGCTGACGGGCGCGCGGGGCTCGGTCGGCGCGACCGGCCCGAGAGGCGCCAGCGGCATCAGCGGCTACGCGGTCGTGACGGCCAACAAGCCGCCCGTCGTCATCGCGGCGCAGACGCTGGAGATCCCGTGCGCGGCCGGCAAGGTCGTGCTCGGCGGTGGCGGCGTGGTGGCCGGCGGCAGCGGCGGCGACGTGACGGGTGGCTTCCCGATGACCGGCAATACGGGCTGGACGGTCACCGCGACGGCCGACCCCACCGGCGGGCCGTGGCAGATCAACGGCTACGCGATCTGCGCGAACGTGACGACGCCGTAGGAGCGCCCGCGGCGGCGCGCCGACCCGCGAGGGAGGCGGCGCCCGCCGCCTCCCTCCGGCCTCAGGCCAGGTCGGCTGCGACCGCGGACTCGCGCGGCGCGACGGGCTCTTCGGAGCTGAACAGCAGCGCGTGCAGACCGGCGGCCAGCAGCGCTCCGACCAACGGCGCGACGATGAACAGCCACAGCTGCGACAGCGCCCAGTCGCCGACGAACAGCGCCGGGCCGATCGAGCGGGCCGGGTTGACCGACGTGTTGTCGACCGGGATCCCGACGAGGTGGATCAGCACCAGCACGAGGCCGATCGGGATGCCGGCGAAGGCGACGCTGGCGATCTTGTCGGTCGCCGCCAGCACGGTGAAGACGAGGAAGCCGGTCAGCACGACTTCGATCGCGAACGCCGAGCCCCACGGGTAGCCGCCGGGCGAGTGGGCGCCGTAGCCGTTGGCGCCGAAGCCCTCGGCGCCGGCGTCGTAGCCGCCGGCCTTGCCCTTCACGATCACGAGCAGGACCGCCGCGGCGACGATGCCGCCGACGATCTGCGCGATCCAGTACCGCACCGCCTCGGGCACGTCGATCTTCCCGCGTGCGAGCAGCCCGAGCGTGACAGCAGGATTGATGTGGCAACCCGAGATCGGGCCGACGGCATAGGCCATCGCCAGGAGCGAGAGGCCGAACGCGAACGCGACGCCGAGAAAACCGATTCTGTCGCCGGCGATCACCGCTGCGCCGACGCCGCCGAAGACCAGCACGAAGGTGCCGAGCGCCTCCGCGATTGCGCGCTTCAAAGCCACGGATCCGTCCTTCCGTATGAGTGAACCTGCCCTCGGTTGCGTTCGTCGCCGTGGTGCAGACTCCTGCGTGCGGAGCTATTCACTCTTCAATGCAGTCTCACGTCGCACTGCAACAAGACCTGTCCAATCCTCACCATGAGGGTCTGGACAGCGGGCGATAGGCCAGTTCTCATCTGACTCTCAGAATCGCCGTGCATGAGATCCCCACGCAGTCAGCGGCAACGACGCCGCGCGCTCGGCGTCGCGGCCGTACTCGCCGCCGGCGCCGGCGCCATCCTCGCTCCCACCGCGGGAGCAGTGAATTACGTCACCAGCGCAAACGGTGAGAGATGGGAGGTGAACGACGCGGCGATGCCGGGCCTGGACACCGGCTCGATCCGCAGCACGACCGGCTCCTCGCTGCTGGGCTACGGCGGCATCCGCGTCAGCGTCTCCGGCGCCGAGCGCGCGCGGATGGACGGCGAGCTGCTGCGCGGCTTCGGGCTGCGCTACGACGGGCTCGACAGATTCACCACCACGACGCCGGTCAACCTGTCCGGGATCGACATCGCGCGAGACGTCGACTTCGACCTCCCGGGCAACACCGCCCGCTTCGTCGACCGCTTCACCAACCGCACGTCGATGCCCGTCACCGTCGAGGTGACGTTCGGCGGGATCCTCGGCCAGAACAACGGCGAGAACCAGAGCGAGGTCGTCAACAGCGGCAGCGGCGACACGACGATCAGCTCCGCCGATTCATGGGTCGAGGTCGCGACGCCGACAGCGGCGGCGACCACGCCGACCTCCGGTCCGAGCCAGAACGGTCCGTCCGCGACCGTGCTCGGAACCGCCGGCACCGGCCTGCTCGGCTCGCTGCTGCGCCCCGCCAACTTCTTCCGCAACCCGTTCGCCAACCCGCTCGAGGTCGGCACGGGCATGGAGGCGAACTTCTTCGGCTTCCTGCGCCGCATGACGCTGCAGCCGGGCGACACGAGAGCGCTGGCGAACTTCGTCGTGATCGGCAGAAGAGAGACCGGCAGCGGCGCGCCCGCGGCCGGCACGGAGATCGAGGCGGTCCGCGTGGCTGCCGCCGCACTCGCGGCGAGCCCCGACTTCGACGACCTCTCGACCGGCCGCCTCTGCGAGCTGGCCAACTGGGACCTCGCCGGGATCGACCCCGCCCTGCCCGCGACCTGCGCCACGCGCCAGCTGCCGCAGCCGGAGGCGGCGAGACCGGCCAGAGAGCCCGTCACCTCCTCGCCCTACGACGTCAAGGGCAAGACGCTGACGCAGCTGCAGGCGGACATGGAGGCGAGCGTCACGACCTCCCAGGAGATCGTGCGCGCCTACCTCGACCGGATCGCCGCCTACGACACCGGCCAGCTCGGCCTGCACTCGTTCATCCACGTCGCCGACGACGCGATGGAGCAGGCGCGCGCCGCCGACGTCGCGCGCGCCAACGGCAGAACCGGCGCGCTGCTGGGGATCCCGGTCGCGGTCAAGGACCTCTACGACACGAAGGACATGCCGACGACGAACGGCTCGCTCGTGTTCGAGGGCTTCCGCCCGACCAAGGACGCCTTCCAGGTCGCGCGCCTGCGCGCCGCGGGCGCGGTCATCCTCGGCAAGGCCAACATGTCCGAGTTCGCCAACTCCGGCCGCCACAGCGAGTCGCCGTGGGGTCAGGTCTGGAACGCGATCAAGCCGTCCTCGACCGCGCAGGGCTCCTCCGGCGGCTCCGGGGTCGCGGTCGCGGCCAGCTTCGCGGCCTTCGCGATGGGCAGCCAGACGGGCGTCTCGCTGAACGCGCCTTCGGGCGCCAGCAGCCTCGTCGCGCTGCGCGGCACCGACGGCATGTCGAGCGTCACCGGCGCGATGCCGCTGACGTGGATGCAGGACTACGCGGGCCCGCTCGCGCGCTCGGTCACCGACCTGGCGACGATCCTCAACGTCACGACCGGCACCGACCCGCACGACGAGGCGACCGTCGACGCCGACAGATACCGCCCGGCCGACTGGACGAGCGTGCTCGACGCCGACGCGCTCAGAGGCAAGCGGATCGGCTACCTGCCCGACACGTTCGCGACGACCAGCTACGGCACGCCCGGCACGCTCGTCGTCTCCAACGCTGCGCTGCAGGAGATCAGAGCGATGGGCGCCGAGCTGGTCCCGATGCCGAGAGCGCCGGGCACGACGTCGAGCAGCGCCGGTGGCAACCTCGGCGCCGAAGGCTGGTACCGCTGGATCGCCGACCACCCGGAGTCGCCGTACAGAACCCCGGCGCAGATCCAGACCTCGCCGCTGAAGCTGCCGTACAACCGCAGCACGACGTACACCGGCGTGCCGATGTCGGCGGAGCAGGTCACCGCCGCCCGCGCCGCGCGCACCGGCTCGAAGGCGAGACTCGCGGCCTGGATGGACGCGGAGAACGTCGAGGCGGTCGTCTACCCGAACAACACGTCGGACTTCCACGACAACGACTCGGGCGCGCTCGGTGGCGCGTTCGCGACCGCGCCGGCGTCGAGCTTCGGGGCGCCCGAGGTGATCGTGCCGGTCGGGATCAACGACCACGGCTTCCCGGTCTCGCTGCAGATCCAGGGTCGCGCGTGGGACGACGCGAGAATCGTCGGCTTCGCCTACGCGATCGAGCAGCGGATGCACGGCCACGTCGAGCCGCCGAAGCTGCCGCCGCTCAGATACGTGCCGGGCAGCGAGCCGGTGCCGATCGTGATCGACAAGGCCGATCCGCCGGTGACCGAGCCCGAGAGCCCGGCCCCGCCGACCAACGGCGGCCCGCCGGCCGAGGGCGGCACGCCGCCGCTGCCGCCGGCGCCCGCGCCCGCGCCGCCGACGACGCCCGGGGTCAGAAAGCCGGTCGTCAAGAAGAGCGTCTCGCTGCGGACCAGTTCGACGGCGATCCGCAACGGCAGAGCGGTGACCGTGAGGGTGACGATCGTCGCGCCGAAGGCGCTCGCGGGCAAGACCGTCGCGATCCAGCGCAAGCTCGGCAGACGGATCGTGACGATCGCGCGCGTGAAGGTCGGCAAGAGCGG
Organism: Conexibacter sp. CPCC 206217; assembly: GCF_030646165.1. GTDB lineage: Bacteria > Actinomycetota > Thermoleophilia > Solirubrobacterales > Solirubrobacteraceae > Conexibacter. The sequence continues at coordinate 246,428 of NZ_JAUTDO010000005.1, forward strand.
GCGGGTGGTCGCGACGCTGCGGCTGAAGCCGGCCGCCTCCTACCGGCTGCGCACGACGGTCGCCGCGACCGCGACGACGAAGCCGGCGACGAGCGCCTTCAAGCTCGTGAAGGTGCGCGCCGCGAAGCGCTGATCAGCCCAGAACGTGCCCCGGGGGGGCGGCACGCGCGGCGTGGGGGGAAGTCCTCGGGAGCTTCCTCCCACGCCGCCAGGTGCCGCCTCGTTCACGCTCGGGGCATGTCCTTCTCCGCACTCCGCGCCGCCCTGCTGCTCGGCTGCGCCGTGTCGCTCGCGGCGGCCGCGAGCGCATCGGCGGCCCAGCTCTCGCTGGAGGGCGGCGCGCTCGTCTACCGCGCCGCCCCCGGCGAGACCAACCGCGTGATCGTCAGCTCCGACGACCCCGGCGAACTGCGCTTCCTCGACGACGCGCCGATCGCCCTCCCCGCCGGCTCCTGCTACCGCGCCGACTGGGACGACGCGACCGTCGCGCGCTGCGCCTTCGGCGGTCCCGTCCGGATCGAGACCGGCGACGGCGCCGACAGGGTCTCGATCTTCGACGAGGTCCCAGCCGGGCAGCCGTTCAGCGCCGACGGCGGCCCCGGCGACGACACGCTCGAAGGCCCGCTCACCGGCGCGCCCGTCAGCTTCACGGGCGGCGACGGCAACGACACGCTGAAGGGCGGGACCGGCGACGACGTGCTCGACGGCGGCACGGGCGACGACACGCTCGAGGGCGGCTGGGGCCGCGACACGCTGCGCGGCGGCGACGGCGACGACGCGCTGCTGGGCGACGGCCTGAAGCCGTTCGCCGACACGATCGACGGCGGCGCCGGCAGCGACACGATCGTCAACGACTGGCTCAACGACCACGCCAACGCGCCGATCTCGGTCACGCTCGACGGGATCGCGAACGACGGGCTCGCGGGCGAGGGCGACAACGTCGTGGGCGTCGAGTCGATCCAGGTCAACCAGCCCGCGACGCTCGCGGCCGGCGCCGACGCGGTCGCGTTCAGAGTCTTCCAGACCGGTCCGGGCAGCTCGAAGCTGGTCGGCAGCGACCGCGCCGACACGCTGATCTCCTACGACGACGCGGACACGATCGACGGCCGTGGCGGCGACGACACGATCGAGGCGGGCTTCGGCGACGACACGATCGTGGGCGGTCCCGGCCGCGACACGATCAACGCCGACGCCGGCAGCGGCGCCTGCAACTTCCTCGTCTGCCGCACGGGCAGCGGCAACGACACGGTCGACGTGCGCGACGGCGAGGCCGACAGCGTCGTCTGCGGAGCGGGTCAGGACCGCGTGATCGCCGATGCGCTCGACACCGTCGCGGCGGACTGCGAGACGGTCGAGCGCCGCGGTGGCACGGTGCCGCCGCCGGACGACAGCTCCAGAGGATCCGGGCCCGCGCCGGGAAGACCGTCCACCTCCGCCAAGCGCTGCGTCGTGCCGCGCGTGAAGGCGGGCGCGAGTGCGGCGGCGGCGAAGAAGGCGCTGGCGAAGAAGGGCTGCAAGGCGGCGACGCGCGGAGTCCGCTCGGCGAAGGTCCGCAGAGGCCGCGTCGTGAAGCTGTCGGCGAAGGCTGGCAAGCGGCTCGCCTACCGCAAGACCGTCACGGTGTACGTGTCGCGCGGGCGGCGTTGAGCGCACACGACGACGAGCGCGGGGCCTCGCGCTCGTGGTGCCGTAGTGGGTGAGAGCTGCCGTCAGGCGGCGCGCTGGAGCGATGCGGCGCTGGTCGGCGCCGCGATCGGTACGTGCGCCGTGACCTCGCGGTCGAGCGCGCGCAGCCTCTGCTCGACGCGCGTCAACTCGCGGTCGAAGTCCGTCATGCCGTGGAGAAGCGGCGCGGGGACCTCGTCGCGACGTGCGTCGGCGAGCCTGTGCATTGCCGCGAGCGCGCGGCGAATACGTGCCGCGCGATGTGCGAGACGCTGACGTTCCAGCTCGATCCCGAGCGAGTGCGTCGGCGCCGTCGGCGGAGCGGTGAGTCTTGCCATGCGCGCATCATCGGCATCCGCGGCACGGAGGTAAAGCCCTTAGTCACCATTCCTACGCGTTTGTAACCGCCAAATGGAAAATCGAAGTTCTGGCGTGCCAGCAAAAACGTTGGATCAGGGGGCGATACGCCCGCCCGGCGTACCGAGCGGGCGTCGATTCGCCGCCGCGTAGAGCGGCGAGGCGCTCAGTCGCCGACGACCGCTTCGTCGATCGAGCCGACGTAGACGACGAAGCCCTTCGTGTAGCCGCGCCGCTCGTACAGGCGGGCCGCCTCGGCGTTCGTCGCGGCGGTCGTGATCTCGAGGTCGCCGACGCCGCGCTCGCGCAGCTCCGCCTCGACCGCGTCGAGCAGCTCCGAGCCGATCCCGCTGCCGCGCAGGTCGGGCAGCACCGACAGCGACTGCAGCGTCGCCATCGTGTCGCCGGTGCACCACGCCGCGTAGCCGGGGCCGACGGTGACGAACGCATACCCGATCGGGCCGCCGGCGTCCTCCGCGACCAGCACGAACGCGTTGGGGTCGGTCAGCCAGCGCTCGTACTTCGCGCGGCGGTTCTGCCACGAGGCGGCCGACCCGCGCGCGAGCGCGTTGCCGAGCAGCGGCGTGATCGCCGCATAGTGCTCCTGCAGCGCTCCCCACAGCGGCTCGAGCTCGCCGAGCTCGGCGATCGGCAGGGTGCGGATGGTGTGCTGCGAGTCTCGTATGCTCATTTTGGTTCGTCCTCGGGGAGGCCTTGCCCGGTCGAGTCGACGTTCACCGCCGTACCCGCGCGGACCCTGCATGACGTTGTACCCGGTCGCGGCGCCGAACGCCAGCGGTTCGAGCGCGTCAGTCGTCGAAGGCGAGCCGGCCGAACTTGCCGCGGTAGTACGCCAGCGGCGCGCCGGGGCGGGCGGTCGCCTCGTGCACCTCGGCGAAGAAGACGACGTGGGTCGCCGCCTCGACCTGCTGCGTGACTCTGCAGACGAGCTGCGCGAGCGCGTCGACCAGCAGCGGCTGGTCGTGGTCCCCGACCGTCACCGCGACGCCGTCGAACTTGTCGTCGCCCTTGCCGGCGAAGCGGCGCGCCAGCGCGTCGTGACCCTCGCCGAGGATGTTGACCGCGAACGCGCCCGAGCGCAGCAGCGCCTGGCCGGTCGCCGACGCTCTGTTCATCGCGACCAACAGCATCGGCGGGTCCAGCGACAGCGAGCTGACGGCGCTGGCGGTCGTGCCGTACAGCTTCCCGTCGAGGCTCGTCGTGATGATCGTGACGCCGCTGGCGAAGTGGCCGATCACGTCGCGGAAGGCCTGCGGGGCGAGCGGTTGGAGGCGGTTGTCTGGGTGGTGTTCGGCGGCCATGTGAGCTCCGTTCTGGACCCATTCTGTCGTGTTCGCGCACGGATTGGTCGTATGACGGGCATCCGATACGCTGAGATCGATGGCTGGACTCGCTGATCTCTCCACCACGGGCGTCGAATCTCTCCGCGTCGGACGTGTCGCGGCGCCGCTGCGCGAGCAGGTCGTCGACGTGCTGCGCGAGGCGATCCTCGACTTCAGGCTGCGGCCCGGGCAGCGGCTGATCGAGCGCGAGCTGATCGAGCAGATCGGCGTCTCGCGCACGACCATCCGCGAGGTGCTGCGCCAGCTCGCCGCCGAGGGGCTCGTCACGACGATTCCGCAGAAGGGCGCGATCGTCGTCGTGCCCTCGCCCGAGGAGGCGGCCGAGCTGTACGACGTGCGGCTCGTGCTGGAGGCGGCGGCGGTCACACGCTTCGTCAGAAACGCGACGCCGGAGCAGCTGCGCGCGCTGCGCGCGGCGGTCGACGAGATGGAGCGCGTCGCGGGCGAGGGCTCCGACGACGTGCGCGGCGTGCTGCGTGCCAACGACGAGTTCTACGAGGTGCTGCTGCAGGGCGCGGGCAACAGAGCGTTCCACGCGCTGCTGGCCGGCGTGCAGGCGCGCGTGCGCGTGCTGCGCGCCTCGTCGCTGTCGCAGCCGGGGCGCCCGGCCGCGGCCGTCGGGGAACTGCGCGTCGTCGTCGACGCGATCGAGGCGGGCGACGGCGAGCGCGCGGCGCAGCTGACCGCGGAGCATCTCGAGCACGCCGAGCGCGCCGGGCTGCAGGCGATCACCGCGGCCGGCCGTGCCGGCGACGCGTAGTCTTCCGCCGCGATGAGCTCAAACCAGCGTCTGATCGTGATCGTCGGCCTCGTCGTCGTCTGCGCGCTCGGCTTCGTCGTGCTGAAGGCCACCGACGAGTCGTCGACCGGCGACCTCCCGCCCGAGCCGACGGTCGCCGCCACGACCCCGGCCCCCGACGCCGGAGTCGACTCCGGCCCCGCGTCCGGCTCCAACGACGGCACCGACCCGACCGCGACGACCGGCGCCGAGAGATCGGCGGAAAGACCCGCGACCCCCGCCGTCGCGCAGATCGTCGTGAGAGGCCTGGAGCCCGTCGGCGGCGTCAAGAAGCTCGTCTTCCGCAAGGGCGACACGATCCGCTTCACGGTCGTCTCCGACGAGCCGGAGGAAGTCCACTTCCACGGTTACGACGTCGCCAGGGACGTCGCGCCGGGCAGACCGGCCGCCTTCGCCGTCCCGGCGAACATCGAGGGCATCTTCGAGGCCGAGCTGGAGCACTCCGGCACCCAGATCGCCTCGATCACCGTCGAGCCGTAGCGGGCTTCTCCGTCCTCCGCGATGAACGCGGCGCGCTAGAACGCTCTCGCGACGGTGCGCGAGACGGTGAAGCCGTGGCCGTTGGCGCCGTTGCGGCAGGTCATCCCGCTTCTGCGGCTGGAGCAGGTGAAGCTGCCGACGCTGCGGGATCTGCCGTAGGGGAGCACGGCGCCTCTGGGGTTGAGCGTCGTGTCGCCGGCGCAGACGAAGGCGCCCCGTCCTCTGCGCCCGACGGCCATGCCGTTGCCCCAGTCGAGCCGGCAGCTGGTCGGCTTGGCGGGCGCCTTCCACGTGTGTCTGGCGACGTCGCAGCGGGCGAAGCCGTTGTCGATCGCACAGCCGATGTTGTGCGAGGGCGCGCTGAACATCACGAGTCTGGCCTGCGCCGACGCCGTGCCGAGGGCAAGCAGCAGCAGCGCGGCCAGTGCGGCGGCCAGCACGCCGCGGGCACGAGCGGAGATGGGTATCGGGGCGGCGGACGCGCGGCGGGCGCGGACGAGCGGGCTCATGGTGCGCGAGCTTACCCCTGCGCTCCGACGGTGAAGCGCAGCGGCAGCGACGCGAGGCCGTGGACGCCCTGGACACCTTCGTGGACCGGCCTCGCGCTCCAGCACGACGTAGCCGAGCGGCGTCGAGGCGAGCCACCCTCTGCCGCGCAGCGCGTCGATCGGGGCGGACGGGCCGGCGCGGGGGGCGAGCCCGGTCGCGGGCGACCTACCAGCGCCAGCGATCGGCCGCCGCGAGCGGCTCGCGCAGCAGCGCGGTCAGCTCCAGCGCGGCGGCGCGGGCGCCGGCCCGGATGCGGGCGTCGATCGAGGCGCCGGCGTCCGCATCCGCGTGGGTTCTCCAGCCGCCCGCGACCGCCCGCGACGCGGCCGGCACGGCGCCGAGCCCGTCCGCGTTGACGAACAGCGGGAAGTCCTGCGGCGAGCCGCCCTGCGGGCCGAGGCCCGGCACGAGCAGGAAGGCGTGCGGCATCAGCGCGCGCAGCACGCGCGCGTCGTCGGGGTACGTCAGGCCGGCGACGGCGCCGACGCTCGCGTACCCGTGAGCGCCGCGACGCGGCTCGCCCAGTTCCGCGACCAGCTTCGCGACCTGCTCGAAGACGCGGCCGTCCGGTGTCTCCAACCCCTGCACGCGCGCGGAGCCCGGGTTCGACGTGCGCACGAGCACGAAGACGCCCTTGCCGTACGCGTCGGCGGCGTCGAGCATCGGCGTCAGCGACTCCGGCCCCAGGTAGGGGCTGAGCGTGACGGCGTCGGAGTCGTGCACGGCCAGCTCGCGGTCGCCGATCCGCAGGCGCCCGAGCGCGGCGGTCGCGTACGCCGCCATCGTCGAGCCGATGTCGCCGCGCTTGGCGTCCTCGATCACCAGCAGGCCGGCGTCGCGCGCGTGCCGGTCGACCTCCTCCAGCGCGTGCATCCCGGCGGCGCCGAACGCCTCGAAGAAGGCCGACTGCGGCTTGACCGCGGGCGCCACGTCGGCGATCCCGTCGATCACCGCGCGACAGAAGCGGACCGCCGCGGCGGCGGCACCGGTGAGGTCGTCGACGCCGTCGAGCAGCTCGGGCGGCAGCTGACCCGGCTCGGGGTCCAGCCCGACGACGAGCAGGCTCTGCGTCTGCTCGATGCGGCCGATCAGGCGGTCGGCGAAATGGTCAGCGCTCATCGCCGGGCGAGTCTAGATGAGCCAACCTTCGCTCGATACGCTGGGCCGCATGGACCAGCTGTTGAAGCTCACCGCCGACGCGGGCGTCGAGGTGTCGGCGGCGGAGACGGCGCTCGACGACGAGATGCCGCAGGCGGCGCGCGACGCGCTCGACCGCGCCGACGACATCCTCGCGCAGCTGCGCGAGCAGTGGCCGTCGATGACGCCGATCGAGCGCCGCATGATCGGCGAGCTGGCGAGAACCGTGCGCGCCCGGCGCGACGCCGTCGCCGCGCGCGTGCCGGTCCGCAGAGTCGTCACCGACGCGGTCGCCGAAGTCGATCCGGAGCAGGACGAGGACCCGGAGGAGGAGTAGGCCGCGGTCCCGCGGCGGAGCGGGGGGGTGCGCGTCACGTCTTCGCCAGGCCTCTGATCGACGCCTCCAAGGCCTCCATCAGGTCCGGTGACGCTCTCTCGCTGCGCTGGTCGCGTCTGGGCGCGGCGATCGTCTCGCCCTTCGCCTTGCGCTCGATCGCTCTTCTGAGCCGCGCGCGGTGGCGGTCGCTCCAGTGCGCGGGGTCGAACTCGCCGCTCATCGACTCGATCAATCTGACGGCCTCTCGCAGCGCTCTCGGCTTTGGTCTGTGCGCTCTGCCGCTCGGCGCGCCGGCGCCGCTGGCGGGGCGCAGCTCGTCGTGGAAGCGCATCGTCGAGAGCGACAGCAGCGGGCCGTCGGGCCGGATCGCGGCCAGGTACAGCTTCGAGCGCAGCACGAAGCGCCCGATCGCGACCTTCTCGCGGTCGCGCATCACGCCGTGCAGCAGCATGTACGCGCGCACGGTCCCCTCGCTGCCGCTGGCGGGCACGAGCACGTACGGATGGTCGAGGTAGGCGGGGTCGAGCTGGTCGAGGTCGGCGAACTGCTCGACGTCGATCGTGCGCGTGCGCCGCGGCGCGGCGGCGGCCAGCTCGTCGTCGGTCAGGACGACCTCTCTGCCGTCGTCCAGCTCGTAGCCGTGCGCGACGTCGTCCCACTCGACCTCGACGTCCTCCTTGGTGCAGTAGCGATGGACCTCGATCGGCGACGACGTTCTCTCGTTCAGCTGCGTGAAGTGCAGCTGCCGGTCGCGCACCGCGCTGCGCAGCTCGACCGGCACGTTGACGAGCCCGAACGAGAGCGATCCGGTCCAGAGCGGGCGCGGCATCAGCCTCTTCTCCCGGCTCTGGCTCTGCCGCGTCTGGCCGATCTCCCTCGCGCTTTGGCGCGTCTCGCCGATCTCGCTCTCGTCCCGGCTCTCGCGCCGGCGCCGGCTCTCGCCGCTCTGGCGCGCGCGGGTGCGTGCCCACCGCGCGCGCGTCTGGTCGCCCCGCCCGCCCTGTGCGGCCCACGCGTGCGTCTTCTGCGTCTGGCGGCCTCGGCCAGCGTCGCCTCCAGGGCGGCGGAGAGGTCGTCGGGGGCCTCGGACGGCCGCTCGTCCGGCGGCTCGATCGCCTCGCCGTGCGCCTTGCGCTCGATCAGCTGCAGCAGCGCGGCGCGGTGGTCGTCGTCGTAGTCGCTCGCGTCGAACGGCTCCGACAGCTGCTCGACCAGCGCGGCCGCCATCTCGCGCTCTCGCGCCGACGGCGCTCTGACGTCGGGCAGCGGGTCGAACGCGTCGGGCTCGACGACCTCGTCGGCGAAGCGCATCGTCGAGAGCCCCAGCACGCCGTCGCCGAGCGCCCGCAGCGCCACGAGCTGCTCGCGCGTGCGCAGCACGATGCGGCCGATCCCGACGCGGTCGCTCTCCGCGAGCGCGTCGTGCAGCAGGCGGTAGCCGTCCTCGGAGCCGTCGCGCGGGCCGAGGAAGTACGGCTTGTCGTAGTAGACCGGGTCGACCTCGCCGGCCGCGACGAACTGCTCGACCTCGACGAGCTTCGCGTGCTCGCCGTCGACCCCGCGCAGCTCGTCGTCGCTCAGCACGACGTACTCGCCGTCGCCGACCTCGAACCCTCTGACGATCCGCTCGTACGGGACGACTCTGCCCGTGCCGGGGTCGACGCGACGGTGCTCCAGCCGCGCGCCGTCCTTCGCGTGGACCTCGTGGAAGCGGACCGCGCGGTCCTCGACGGCGCCGAACAGCTTCACCGGCACGCGCAGCTCGCCGACGCCGATGCAGCCGTTCCAGATCGAGCGGGGCATTCCCAGGGCGGTACCCGTCCGCCGGACTGGCCATGCACCGCGAGAAGGAGCCGCCAGGCGAGGTCCCGTCAAGCGTACGCCGAGCCGCCAGGCGAGGCTTACGTCTACGCCGGCATGAAGATCGCCAGTTGACGCGAGTGCGCCAGCAGCGTGCCGTCGCCGAGGAACAGCAGGCCGTCCTCCTCGACGAGGCCGTCCTGCGCGGCCGAGCTGCGGTACCAGCCGAGCACCGCCTGGTCGGGCAGACCGGCGGGCGGGATGTCGGCGCGGAAGTGGATCGTCAGGTCGATCGTCGGCGCGACCGCCGGGCGGTCGAGCGGCTCGAAGCCGGGCGGCCACCAGACGTCGGCGCAGAGTGCGACGTAGGCGGCGTCGACCGCGTGCGGCTGCGGCAGCGTGATCCAGCCACCCGCCTGCGCGGGCTCCCCGTGCTCCGGCTGGCGCCCGCTGAACGGCGCGCCGCCGAAGCGCGGCGCGAGCTGGACGCGATGCGAGATCGCGGGCGCTGCCTCGTGCACCTGCAGCCAGTGCGCGCTGTCGTCGCGGCGCCACTCGTGCGCCGGGATGCGCGGCGCCTCGCGCGGCGGCGCGGGCGCGACGACCGGCGGGTCCGGCAGCCACGTGCCGGCGGCGGGCAGCGCCGGCACCGCCAGCGCGGCGAGCGCGCTCAGCACCTCGCGCCCGTCCTGTATCGCGCTGACGCGCACGTTGGAGATCCGCCGGCCGGTGCGCACCAGTTCGACCGTCAGCTCCAGCGGGCCGGCGCCGGCTGGACGCAGGTAGTGGATCGTCAGCGAGCGCAGCCGCCGCTCCCCGAGCGGGTCGGCGTGAGCGAGGATCGCGCGCACGACGATCGCGGCGAGATAGCCGCCGTTGGCGGCGGTCGGCGCCGCCCAGCCGAGGTCGACGTCGGCGGCGAAGCGACCGTCGCAGAGCGGCCGCAGGGCGGTCGCGTCGTCGAAGGAGCGGGCTGGGGTGAAGCTGCTCACGGCTGGAAAGCTAGCAACTAGGATGGCCGTCCTAGTCGACCTGCGGGAGATGCGATGAGCGAGACCCTGATCACCACCGAGCGGCACGACCACGTCTTCCTGATCGGGCTGAACCGGCCGCAGAAGCGCAACGCCTTCACGCTGGAGATGCTGCGTCAGCTGGCGCTCGCGTGCGGCGAGCTGGAAGCCGACGACGACCTCTGGGCGGGCGTCCTGTTCGCGCACGGCGACCACTTCACCGCCGGCCTGGACCTTGGCGACGTCGCCCCGGAGATCCAGGCCAACGGGACGTTGTCGGTGCCCGAGGGCGGCCGCCAGCCGTGGCGACTGGACGGGGTGCCGTACACGACGCCGATCGTGACGGCCGTGCAGGGGTGGTGCATCACGCTCGGGATCGAGCTGCTGCTCGCCTCCGACGTGCGCGTCGCGGCCTCCGACACGCGCTTCACGCAGCTGGAGGTCCAGCGCGGGATCTATCCGTTCGGCGGCGCGACGATCCGCATGCCGCGCGAGGCGGGCTGGGGCAACGCGATGCGCTGGCTGCTGACCGGCGACGAGTTCGACGCGGCCGAGGCCTACCGGATCGGTCTCGTGCAGGAGGTCGTCGAGCCGGGTCGCCAGGTCGAGCGGGCGGTCGAGTTGGCGCAGCGGATCGCGAACGTCGCCGCGCCGCTGGGCGTGCGCGCGACGCTCGCCTCCGCGCAGGCGGCGATCCCGTTCGCCGAGCGCGAGGCGGCCAACGGCCTGCAGCCGGACGTGATCCCGCTGATGCAGAGCGCCGACGGCGCCGAGGGGCTCGCCTCCTTCGTCGAGCGTCGTCCGGCGCGGTTCACCGGGCGATAGCGCGGGTAATCGGCCGGCATGGAGCCGACGATCGGTCAGACGCAGGCGGCGAGCTGGGGCGCGCTCGCCGGGCGCGAGCCCGGCGGAGCGGCGGCGGTCACCGCGATCGCAGCCGCGGCCGCATCGCGCGGCGCGAGCTAGGATCGCCCTCATGGTCGGCATCGCGAACCATGCGCTGGCCGCCGGCGACGGCGGCGCGGACGGCGAGACGGTCTCGCTGGCGATCGTCGGACCGGAGCTGCACGCGCGCGTGCTGGCGCTGGCGCCGCACCCGTTCCAGCGCGCCTGGTCCGGCGTGCCGGCCGACACGCTCGGCCCGGCGGAGCGGGATCCGCACCAGTGGCCGGTCGCGATCCTCCTCGACGGCGAGCCGGTCGGCTTCCTGGTGCTGCACGGCGGCGTCAGCGCGGGGCGCTTCGTGCGGCCGCGCGGGGAGCTGCTGATCCGCGCCTTCTTCGTCGACGCGGCCCACCAGCGCGGTGGCATCGGCCGCCGCGCGCTGGCGCTGCTGCCGGCGTTCGCGAGCGGGCTGGAGCCGTCGCTGTCGCGGCTCGTGCTGACGGTCAACGACACCAACGAGGTCGCCCAGCGCGCCTACACGCGCGCCGGCTTCCTCGACACCGGCGAGCGCTACCAGCGCCCCGGCGGGGGACCGCAGCTGGTGCTCGAGCTGCCGGTGTAGCGGCGCGCTCGCACCGGGCGCGCCGCCGGTGCGGATCACGCCGTTTCTTAGCTGCTTCTTTGGTGCGGTCCCCACACTGGGCCGCGATGAGCGCACGCAGACGTGCCAGCCGCGGCTGGACCACCTACGCCCTCGCAGCTGCCTGCCTCGCGGCGATCGCCGCGGCGATCCTCGTCGTCGGGCCGTCGGACGCGGCCGACGGCGGCAGCGGCGAGCGGCTCGTGACGGTCGCGCGCGGGACCGTCCAGGAAACGGTCTCCGGCAGCGGCTCCGTCGCGGCCGCCAAGCAGCTCGAGCTCGACTTCGAGGACGGCGGCACGCTGCAGAAGGTCTACGTCAAGCCCGGCGAGCACGTCGCCGAAGGCCAGCTGCTCGCCCAGCTCGACCCGACCGACGCCCAGGACGCGCTCGACGACGCCGAGGAGGCGCTCGCCGAGGCCGAGTCGGGCGGCTCGTCGAACACGACGGCGGCATACGCGCCCTCGTCGGGCGGCACCGGCGCCGGCTCGTTCGCCGTGGCGGCGAGCGCCGATCCGGCGGGCGCGACGCCCAGCTACGCGACGATCGCCGACGACGAAGGCGGGGCGGAGCCGGAGACGACGACCACGCCCGCGCCCACGACCACCACGCCGGCGCCCGAGGAGAGCACGCCACCGACGACCACGACGAACCCAGCGTCGCCTCCGACCACGACCACGCCGCAGACGACCACGACCCCGGCGCCGCCCTCCGCGACGACGACGACGCCGCAGGCGCCGAGCGGCGCCGGTGGGTCCGGTGCCGGCAGCGGCAGCGGGGCGGGCGCGACGGGTGGCGACGGGGCGGGCCGCGGGACGGAGACGGGTGGCGGGACGAGCGGACCCGCCGGCAGCGGCGCGGCCGCTGGCGGAGCGAACGGCGGCGGAGCGGTTGGCGGCGGAGCGAGCGGCGGGTCGTCCGGCGGCGGCGCGTCCAGCGCGGCGTCGCTCGACGAGCTGCAGGACGCGGTCGACGCGGCGGAGAAGGCGCTCGCGGCGACGAAGCTGCGCGCGCCGATGGCGGGGACGGTCGCGTCGGTCGGCGCGTCGGCCGGTGAGGACGTGAGCGGTGGGGCGTCGAGCGCGGCGAGCGGTTCAGGCTCCGGTTCAGGCGCGTCGACCGCGTCCAGCGGCACGAGCGCGGGTGCCGGTGGCGCGGCGGCCGGCGGCAGCTCCGGCGGCTCGTCCGGATCGACCGGCGACGCCTTCATCGTGCTCGTCGACCTCGACGCGATGAACCTCGTCGTGCCGTTCAGCGAGTCGGACGTCGGCAAGGTCAGACGCGGTCAGTCGGCGACGGTCACCGTGAACGCGCTGCCGGACGAGCAGCTCGCCGCGCATGTGGTCTCCGTCGCGACGCTGCCGAGCACCAACGACGGCGTCGTCAGCTACGACGTCACGCTGCGGCTCGATCAGCTCGCCGACGGGCTGAAGTCGGGCATGACGGCCTCCGCGAGCGTCGTCGTCGACCAGGCCGACAACGTGTTGAACGTCAGCAGCTCCGCGGTCAGCGGGCGCGGCTCGACCGGGACCGTGACGCTCGCGGACGGCGACGAGCGCGAGCAGCGGCGCGTCACGACCGGCATCGTCGGCGACAGCACGACGCAGATCCTCGACGGTCTCAGAGCCGGCGACCAGCTCGTCGTCGCCGCCCCGCCGACCTCGACCGCGGGCGCCGCCGGCGGCGTCGCGTCGCAGCTCGGCGGCGCGAGAGCCGGTGGCGCCGCGTTCGGAGGCGGCGGGGCGGCTGGCGTCGGCGGAGGCGGTGGACTGGTGCTGCGCGGCGGCCCGCCCGCTGGCGGGGGAGGGCGACCGTGACCCGCCCCGTCATCGCCGTCGACGACGTCGCCAAGTCCTATGCGATGGGCGACGTCACCGTCCATGCGCTCCGCGGGGTCTCGCTGCGGATCGAGCGCGGGGAGTTCGTCGCGATCATGGGCAGCTCGGGCAGCGGCAAGTCGACGCTGATGAACATCCTCGGCTGCCTCGACATGCCGACGCGCGGGCGCTATCTGCTCGACGGGATCGACGTGCGCCGCTACGACGACGACGATCTGGCCGACATCCGCAACCGCAAGATCGGCTTCGTCTTCCAGTCGTTCAACCTCGTCCCGCGCACGCGCGCGCTCGCCAACGTCGAGCTGCCGCTCGCCTACGCCGGCGTCGGCCGCGCCGAGCGCCGCCGCCGCGCGACGCGCGCGCTGCGGGCGGTCGGGATGGGCGATCGGCTCGATCATCTGCCGTCGGAGCTGTCCGGCGGACAGCAGCAGCGCGTCGCGGTCGCGCGCGCGATCGTCGCGAGCCCGCCGCTGCTGCTCGCCGACGAGCCGACCGGCAACCTCGACACGCGCTCGACCGACGACGTGCTCGCGATCTTCGCCGCGCTCAGCGCGCAGGGCCGCACGATCGTGCTGATCACGCACGAGACCGAGGTCGCCGAGCGCGCCCGCCGCGTGATCCGCCTGATCGACGGTCGCGTCGTCGAGGATCGACGGCTGGACGGCGGCCCGCCGAGTCCCGTGCCGGCCGGCCGTGCGCCGGCCGGCGCGGACCTGCCCGCGGCTGACCGGAGCGCCGCCGCGTGATCGGCGCCGAGACGATGCGGATCGCGATCGGCGGGATCCTCGCGAACAAGCTCCGCTCGGGGCTGACGATCCTCGGCCTGACGATCGGCGTCGCCTCCGTGATCGTCCTGATCGCGGTCGGCAACGGCTCCTCCAAGCAGGTCGCGGCGCAGATCGAGGCGCTCGGATCCAACGTCCTGCTGGTGATGCCGGGCGGCGCGCGCGGCGGCTCCGGCGCCTCGAACGCGGCCACGAAGCCGCTCACGACCGCCGACGCCGACGGGCTCAGAGATCCCGAGCTGGCGCCCGCGGTGCGGAGCGCCTCGCCGACCGTCAACGCGAGCGCGACGATCGTCAGCGGCGCGACGAGCTATTCGCCGGCTTCGTTCGTCGGCACGACGCCGCCCTACGCCCAGGCGCGCGACTACGAGCTGGCGCAGGGCGAGTTCTTCACCGCCGCCGACGTGAGAGATCGCGAGCGCGTCGTCGTGCTCGGGCAGACCGTCGTCGACAACCTCGGCGCCGGCGTCGGCGAGACGGTGCAGATCGGCGGCGCCGACTTCCGCGTCGTCGGGATCCTCGCGTCGAAGGGCGCCAGCGGGATGCAGGATCAGGACGACGTCGCGCTCGCGCCGCTGACGGCGGTGCAGGACACGCTGACCGGCTACGGCGACGTCGACGCGATCACCGTGCAGGCGAGATCGCGCGGCCAGCTCGACGCGGCGCAGGCGCAGGTGACCGCGATCCTCGACGAGCGCCACAAGGTCAGCGCCGCCGCCGGCTCGGACTTCCAGGTGATCAACCAGGGCTCGATCCTCGAGGCGTCGAGCGAGACGAGCGGCGTCTTCACGACGCTGCTGGCGCAGGTCGCGGCGATCTCGCTGCTGGTCGGCGGGATCGGCGTGATGAACATCATGCTCGTGTCGGTCACCGAGCGCACGCGCGAGATCGGCATCCGCAAGGCGATCGGCGCGCGCCGCGGCGACATCCTCTCGCAGTTCCTCGTCGAGGCGGTGCTGGTCTCGCTGCTGGGCGGGATCTGCGGCGTGCTGCTGGGGATCGCCGCCACGCGCTTGCGCATCTCCGGCATCGCCCCCGTGATCGCGCCTTACTCGATTCCGCTCGCGTTCGGCGCGGCGATCGCGACCGGCCTCTTCTTCGGCACCTACCCCGCCAGCCGCGCAGCCCGCCTGCGCCCGATCGAGGCGCTGCGCTTCGAATGAGGAGCTCACGCTGATGACGACCGAGACGCAACGCGACGACCCGACGCTGGTCGACGACGGCTGGGACGAGACGCCGCTCCCGCCGCCGCGCCCGCGCCGCCGCCTGACCCCGCTGAGCGCCGCGCTGCTGGCGATCCTGCTGCTGGCCGGCGGCTTCGTCGGCGGCGTGCTGGTGCAGAAGCACGCGGACGCGGACGAGCCGGCCGCGGGACTGGCGGCCGGGTTCCCGGGCGCGTTCGCCGCAGCGGGCGCCGGAGCGGGCGCCGCAGCGGCGAGCGCTGGCGGGGCGGGCGGCTCTGCGGCCGGCGGAGCCGGCGCGGCCGGCGCCGACGCGCCGGCTGGAGCAAGCGGGGCCGCCCCGACGACCGGCGAAGTCGTGACGGTGAAGGGCGACACGCTCTACGTCAGAGACAGCTCCGGCAACACCGTGAAGGTGAAGGCCGCAAAGGGCGCGACCGTCACGCGCACGGTCGACAGCAAGCCGCGCCAGATCCGCCCCGGCGAGCAGGTCGTGGTGCAGGGGACGAACAGAGGCGGGACCGTGACGGCGACGTCGATCACGGCCGGCAGAGCCGGCGCCGGTCTCGCCGCGCTCGGCGGCGGCCTGATGCGCGGCGCCGGCGCGGGCGGCGGCGCCGCGGCCGGCACGACGGGCTCCAGAGCCGCCGGCGGCGACGCCGTCGACCAGCTCTTCAACGACGACACGGACGGGACGAGATGACGATCAGATCAGCCGGCCGCCTGCTCGTCGCCGGCCTCGCGGCGGTTGCCGTCGCGCTGGCGCTGGCGGCATGCGGCAGCTCCTCCGACGACGGGGAGAGCGGCGGCGCCACCGCGACGACGCCGTCGGCCGCGGGCGGCAGAGACCGCGCCGCGCTCGCCGCCTGCATGAGAGAGCAGGGCGTCGAGCTGCCGACCCCGCCGGCCGGCGCGCCGAGAGACGGCCCGCGCATCATGGGCGGCTTCGGCAGAGACCTCTCAGACGCCGAGCGCAGCAGACTGCAGGCGGCGCTCGAGAAGTGCGGCGGCAGATTCATGCGCGCTGGTCCGGGCGGCGCAGGTGGCAGAGCCGGCGCGCCGTCGGCCGCGGCGCTGCAGAGATTCGTCGCGTGCGTGCGCAGAAACGGCTACGACCTGCCCGACCCGAACACCTCTGGCGACGGCCCCGCGTTCGACGACAGCACGGTCGATCGCGACGACCCGGCGTTCATCAGAGCGAGCAGAGCCTGTCAGCAGCTGCTGCAGCCGGCGGGCTGAGGGCGTCAGACTCTCTCGACGGCGGCGACGCCGTCGCGTAGGCCCTCGCGGCAACCCGCGCAAGCACGCGTGCAAGGTCAGTCGATCTGCGCAACGCCGCAACTCGGAGCGCGCCGCGCAGTTGTAGACGACGTACGCCAACGACCAATTACGGAGGTCTTCAATGCGGCGATTCGCTGCACTTGGCGTCGTGAGTCTTGCGCTGTTCGCGGGCACTGGCACGCTCGCCACCAACGCGCTGGCAGCAGGCGCGCCCACCGTGGCGACCGGCACGACGTCCAACATCGGTGACACCAGAGCGACGCTCGGCGGCACCGTCAACGCGCAGGGTTCCGAGACGAGCTTCGCGTTCCAGTACGGGACGACGACGAACTACGGACGGCAGACCAGACTCACGTCCGCGGGCGCGGACTCGACCGACAGAGCGGTCAGCGCCGACGTCACCGACCTGGTCGGAGGCACCGACTACCACTACCGCGTGATCGCGACCAACGCGAGCGGCACGACGGTCGGCGCCGACCAGGCGTTCAGAACGACCGGCAACGCGCCGGCTCCGGCGCCGAGACCGGTCGCGACGACGGGCACCGCCGTGACGTCGATCGCGGCCGCGACGGTGAACGGCACCGTCAATCCGCAGGGTCGTCCCGCTTCGTACTACTTCGAGTTCGGCGAGACGACCAACTACGGCAACCAGACCGCCCCGCAGAACGCCGGCAGCGGCACCACGCCGGTGTCCGTCCAGGGCGGGCTGTCAGGGCTCAGAACCGACACCACCTACCACTACCGCCTCGTCGCGGTCGGTCCCGGCAACGCGATCTCGACCGGTGCCGACGCGACGTTCGCGACCGGCGGCGCGGGCTCCACCATCCTGTCGTTCTTCGGTCAGACCTCGTTCACCGACCAGAACGGCGTCGGCGGCGTCTTCCTCGGCTGCTTCGGCGCAGTCGCCTGCAGAGGCGACATGACGCTCGAGCGCAGCGGCAAGTCGATCGGCGTGCGCAACGGCTACACGATCAGAGAGAACTTCGGCGGGATCGTGCACATCACGCTGACCGACCTCGGCAAGAGACTGCTGCGCGCGCGCGGCACGATGAACGTCAAGACGACGGTCGTCAACGTCAACGGCCAGAGAGTCACCGGGACGACCAAGCTCGTCCGCTACTCGACAAACGGACTCAAGGGCTGACGCCGGACTGTCGATGATCTACAGGTCGGTGGACCTCGTTCTCGTGACGTAGGTCCGCTGAGTGGCCCCGCCCCGGCTTGGCGAATTGTCGGGGCGGGGCCGCCTTTGGTTTTGGGGCACCGGCCCCACCGGCCCTTGACGCGAGGTGTGTGTGAGTGCATACTCACACCTATGGCCACCGCGACGCGACAGCTCTCCACCGCCGCAGAACGCCGCGAGGCGCTGATCGAGGCGGCCACGGAGGTGTTCGCCGAGCGCGGCTTCCACGGCACGCCGACGACGGCGATCGCGAAGGCCGCCGGGATCTCGCAGGCGTATCTGTTCCGGCTCTTCCCGACCAAGGAGGAGCTGTACGTCGCAGCCGTCGAGCGCTGCTACGAGCGGCTGGCCGCCACGATGCGCGCCGGCGCCGCGAACGCTGCGAAGGCGGGCATTCCGGCGCTGGAGGGGATGGGCCTCGCGTACATGGAGCTGGTGCGGGACCGCACGACGCTCCGCGGCACGCTGCACGTCTTCGCGGCCGCCTCGGGTGGCGACCCGGTGATCCAGGAGGCCGCGCGCAGCGGCTACGGGATGCTGTTCGAGGTCGTCAAGCAGCTCAGCGGCGCCGACGACGAGAAGCTGCGCGACTTCTTCGCGCACGGGATGCTGATCACGGTCCTGGCGGGCATGGACGCGCCGTCCGTCGACGCCGACTGGGCACGCTCGCTGCTCGGCGGCGACCTCAGCGACTGCGTCGCGTAGCGGGTCGTCGGCCGCATTTTTTTTCACCCACGAGTGAGTGACTGATTACACACATGGCACACGATCGGAAGGGAGCCGCCGCATGAGCCGCTCAGCACAGATCTGGACCTCGATCGTGACGAGCCTCGCGCTCTTCATGGTCACGCTCGACAACCTCGTCGTGACGACCGCGCTGCCGTCGATCCGCGTCGACCTCGATGCATCGCTGGCGTCGCTCGGCTGGACCGTCAACGCCTACACGCTCTCGTTCGCGGTGCTGCTGCTGCCGGCCGCCGCGCTCGGCGACCGGCTCGGGCGCCGGCGCGTCTTCAGCGCCGGCCTCGCACTCTTCACGCTCGCCTCGGCGGCCGCCGCGCTCGCGCCCGACGCAAGCGCGCTGATCGCCGCCCGCGCCGTCCAGGGCGCCGGTGCAGCCGCCGTCCTGCCGCTCTCGCTGACGCTCCTGTCGGAGGCGTTCCCCGCCGGCAAGCGCGGCCTCGCGCTCGGGATCTGGTCCGGCGTCAGCGGCCTCGGCGTCGCACTCGGCCCGCTCGCGGGCGGCGCGGTCGTGGAGGGCATCTCGTGGCACTGGATCTTCTGGCTCAACGTGCCGGTCGGGCTCGTGCTCGTGCCGCTCGCGATGCTGCGGCTGCGCGAGTCGCGCGGCGCCGCCCGCCGCCTCGACCTGCCGGGTCTCGGGCTCGCCGGACTCGGCCTCTTCGGCGTCGTCTTCGGGATCGTGCGGGCGGAGGCGCTCGGCTGGACCAGCGCCGCCGTGCTCGGGACGATGATCGCCGGCCTGCTGCTGCTGGCCGCGTTCGTGGCCTGGGAGCTGCGCACGCCGCAGCCGATGCTGCCGATGCGGTTCTTCAAGAGCCGCGCGTTCACCGCCACCAGCGGCGTCTCGCTGTCGATGTTCTTCGGCGTCTTCGGCTCGATCTTCCTGCTCGCGCAGTTCTTCCAGACGGCTCAGGGCTACTCGCCGCTGGAGGCCGGGCTGCGGACGCTGCCGTGGACGGGCACGACGATGCTGATCGCGCCGCTGGCGGGGATCCTGTCCGACAGGATCGGCTCGCGGCCGCTGATGGCGGCCGGCCTGGCGCTGCAGGCCGGCGCGCTGGCGTGGCTGGCCGCCGTCTCGACGCCGGACGTCGCCTACGCCTCGCTGCTGGTCCCGTTCGTGATGGCCGGCGCGGGCATGGCGCTCGTCTTCGCCCCGGCGGCCAACGCGGTCCTCTCGTCGGTCCGCACGAGCGAGGCCGGCCAGGCCTCCGGCGCGACCAACACGATCCGCGAGATCGGCGGCGCGCTCGGCGTATCCGTCCTCTCGACGGTCTTCGCCGGCGCCGGCTCCTACGCCTCGCCGCAGGCCTTCACCGACGGCCTCACCGCCGCCCTCTGGGTCGGCGCCGCCGTCCTGGCAGCCGGCGTCGTCGCGGCCCTCTTCGTCCCCGGCCACCGCAGCCAGGTCGCCGCCGCGGAGCGGATCGCGATCGAGGACCGCGAGGAGCTGGAGCAGGCCGAGGCGGCGCGGGCAAGCGGCGGTGCGCCGACGCCGGCCGGCGCGACTCCCGCCGGACCCGTGCTCGCCTGAGCAGGCCAGCGTCGAAACGGCGTGCGGGGCGGGCCGGCGCCCGTCCCGCACGCGCAGTTCTTCAGCTGCGCGTGACCGTCAGCGGGGCGCCGAAGGCGCGGGCGAAGAGGTCGCCCTGGCGCTCGGCGCCCCATTCGGCGACGACGGTGTCGCCCTCGGCGTCGAGTTCGAGGACGACGCCGCCGCCGGCGTCTTCGGCGCGGCGCAGGCGGGCGGTGTGGACGACCTGGTCGCGGTTGCGCTCGAGCTGCTCGGCGATCCGCAGCAGCGCGGCGCCGCGCAGCAGCAGCTCCTCGTCGCCCGGCTCGCACAGCGCCGCGGCCGCGCCGAGCTGGGGCGACCCCTTGCGGTGGTAGCGCGCCATCAGGGCGATCAGCGCGACCTCGCGCGGTGTGAAGCCGGGCAGGCCGGAGCCGAGGATCAGGTAGCTGGAGTGCTTGTGGTGGTCGTCGTAGTCGACCGCCATGCCGACGTCGTGCAGCAGCGCGGCCGCCTCGACCAGCTCCGGCTCGCCGGGGGCCGGCAGACCCGCGCCCGGCAGCGCGTCGACGAGCTGGTCCGCCAGCTCGGCGATGTGCTCGGCGTGGACGAGGTCGACGCCGTGCTGGCGCGCGAGATTGATCACGCTCGCTCTGCGCACGTCGGGCACGATCGGCGGATCCTCGGGCGCCAGTTGGCCGGCGAGGAAGATCCCCTCGCGCAGGCCGGCCTCGATCACCTCGATGCCCGGCGCACCGGTCGCCTCCAGCACCGCCCGCAGCACGATCGCGCCGCCGAGGATCACCTCGGCGCGGCCGCGCTTGATGCCCGGCACGCGCTCGCGGTCCTCCGGCGCGCGCTCCGCCAACTGCGCGATCAGCTCGTCGAGCGCGGCCGGCGTCAGGACGAAGCCCTGGACGCTGTCGAGCGGCAGCTCCTGCGCGCGGATCGCGGCCGCGGCGAGGTTGCGCAGCGCGCCGCCGATCCCGACGAGGTGCTCGCGCCCGGCCGTCGCGACCCACGGCTCGCTCCTCAGCTGTGTCAGCGCGTGCTCGCGCAGCGCCGCCATCTCGGCCGGGTCGGCGGGGCCGTCCACATGCTTCAGGAAGCGCTCGGTCGTGCGGACCGCGCCGAGCTGCCACGAGACGCACTCGATCGCCTGGCGCGCCTCGACGGCCACCAGCTCCATCGAGCCGCCGCCGATGTCGAGCACGATGCCGTCCTGCAGCGCCGTCGAGTTGGCCGCGGCGACGTAGGAGAACCACGCCTCGTCACGCTGCGACAGGATCCTGATCGGCAGGCCCGTGGCGCGCCGCGCGCGCTGGACGAACTCCTCGCCGTTGGGCGCGTCGCGGATCGCGCTCGTGCCGACGGCCTCTATCTGGTCGGTTCTGATCCCGTTCGTCGCGCAGAAGGCGGCGAAGACGCGCAGCGTCTCCAGCGCGTGCGCCATCCGCTGCGGCGCCAGCTCGCCGTCGGGCCCGAGGTCGCCGCCGAGCCGGACCATCTCCGACAGCTCGTCGGTGCGCTTCCACCAGCCGCTCTCGCCGACCGAGAAGACCACAAGCCTGAAGCTGTTGGAGCCGAGGTCGATCACGGCCGTGCGCCGCACGACACCGCGCGCGCCCTCTCGCGGCGAGGCGATCACGCTTCGACGTGCTCGGCGCGCGCGAGGTGCATGCGCATCAGCTCGGCCTGCACGTCGTGACGCTCCTCGCCCGGCTGCACGCGGCGGTGCGACCACGTGCCGTCGGCGTGCAGGTCCCATGCGTTCTCGGTGTCCGCGAGGCAGCGCTCCAGCGCGTCGAGCACGTCGCCGCGGGCGGCGGCGTCGACGACCGGCACGACCAGCTCCACGCGCGAGTCGAGGTTGCGCGGCATCAGGTCGGCGGAGCCCATGAAGACGGACGTCTCACCGCCACGCTGGAAGGCGTAGATGCGCGAGTGCTCGAGGAAGCGGCCGACGATCGACACGACGCGGATGTTCTCGGACACGCCGGACACACCGGGCCGCAGGCAGCAGGCGCCGCGCACGTTCAGCTCGACCTGGACGCCGGCCTGCGAGGCGCGGTACAGCGCGCGGATGCAGGCCGGGTCGACGAGCGAGTTCATCTTCATCGCGATCCGGCCCGGCTGTTCGGGCGTGTGCGTCGCGATCGTCAGGTCGATCTGCTCGATGATCCTGTCGCGCAGGTTGATCGGCGCGACCAGCACGTGCTCGAATCCCTCCGGCTTCGAGTAGCCGGTCAGCTGGTTGAACAGCTCCGCGATCTCGGCGGTGATCTCGTCGTTGGCGGTGAAGAGGCCGAAGTCCGTGTACAGGTGGGCGGTGCCGGCGTGGTAGTTGCCGGTGCCGATGTGCGCGTAGTGCTTGACGCCGTTGCCTTCGCGGCGCACGACGAGGACCGCCTTCGCGTGCGTCTTGAGACCGGGCATGCCGAACGTGACGTGGACGCCCGCCTGCTCCAGCGCGCGCGCCCAGGTGATGTTCTGGCGCTCGTCGAAGCGCGCCTTCAGCTCGACCAGGCCGACCGCCTGCTTGCCGCGCTCGGCGGCGCGGATCAGCGCCGGCACCAGTGGCGAGTCGTCGCTGGTGCGGTAGACGGTCTGCTTGATCGCCAGCACCTTCGGATCCGACACGGCCTGCTTGACGAACTGCTCGACGGTCGCGAACGAGTCGTACGGATGGTGCACCAGCAGGTCGCGTTCGCGGATCTGCGAGAAGAGGCTCTTCTGCTTGCCCTCCTCGACGAACTCGGGCGGCATCACGGGCGTCCACGGCGCGTCGCGCAGCTCGCGCAGGCCGGGCAGCTTGGCGATCTGCCACAGGTCGGCGTAGTCCAGCAGCCCGTCGAGCTCGTAGACGTCGCTGTCCTCGATCCCGAGGTCGGTCGTCAGGCGCGTCAGCAGCAGCGGGTCGATCCCGGTGCTGACCTCCAGCCGCACGACTTCGCCGAAGCGCCGCCGGCGCAGCTCGGCCTCGACCGCCTCGAGCAGGTCGTCGGCCTCGTCGGAGACGGTGAAGTCGGCGTCGCGCGTGACGCGGAAGACGGCGTGGGAGACGATCTCCATGCCGCGGAAGAGCTGGTCCAGGTGCGCTGCGATGACCGTCTCCATCGGCACCAGCGTGCGGGCGCGCTCGCCGATCTGGAGGAAGCGCGGCAGCCCCTCCTTCGGCACCTTCACGCGCGCGAAGCGGGTCTGGTCGGCCTCCGGGTCGCGCACCAGCACGGCCAGCGACAGCGACAGGTTGGAGATGTAGGGGAACGGCTGGGCGGGGCCGACGGCCAGCGGCGTCAGCGCGGGGAAGACCTCGCGCTCGAAGCGCACGTCGACCTGCTCGCGCTCGTCCGCGTCGAGCTGCTCGTAGTCGAGGATGCGGATGCCGTGCTCGGCGAGCGCCGGCAGCAGCGTCTGCTGGAACAGCGTCGACTGGCGCACGCTGAGCTCGCGCACGCGCCGCGCGATCTCCTCAAGCAGCTCCGGCGGCGGCATCCCGTCGGCGCTCGTCGCCTCGATCCCGGCGTCGACCTTCTCGTGCACGCCCGCGACGCGGACCATGTACCACTCGTCGAGGTTGGAGCTGTAGATCGCGCTGAACTTGACGCGCTCCAGCAGCGGCTGGTGACTGTCCTCGGCCAGTTGCAGCACGCGCTCGTTGAAGTCCAGCCACGACAGCTCGCGGTTGATGAAGTGCGCGGGGTCGGCGGTCTCGACCGTCTTGGAGGCGTCGGCGGGCTTCAGCCGCTCGATCGCCTCGGCCAGCGGCTGCAGCAGCGGCAGGTCGGGGTAGGCGTCGCGCAGTTGCGCGAGCGTCGCCTGGTAGTGGCGCAGCTTCTCGGGGCGCAGGCGCCCGCCGGCGGCGCGCGTGGCGCGCGCGAGCTTGTCCGCCGCCATCACGGCGGCGACGTCCTTGCCTGCCGCGATCCCGCGCGCGCGCAGCTCCGCCTTGCGCTCGCCGTAGCTCTCCAGCTCGGGTCGCTCCGTCAGCGCCTCGACGCGACGGGCGATCTCCTCGCCCATCCGGTCGGCGATCACGCTGCGATCGACGCCGGTGTCCTCGATCACGTCGTGCAGGATGGCGGTCGCGATCGTGGCGTCGTCGCCGCCCGCGTCATGCAGGAGCCGGGCGGTGATCGCAGCGTGCTCGACGTCGGCGGCGATGTTGCCGCCGCCCTTCGCACGGTATGTCTCGAGCGCGAGCGCCCATGCGTTCGCGATCGTGTCCGAGTTGCGAGCGAACGCTGGCAGCTCACTGGTCGTCGCGGCAGGCCCTGCGGTCGATGACATGGCAACGATTGTGGGCGTTGCGCGCCCGGCTCCTGTTATCGGCGTGTGAACGAGTTGTCGCCAGTCAGCCTATCTGTCGCGGTGCAGCACGGACTTCAGCTTGTCGGCGGCTTCGTCCACCTTCTCCTTGATGCCGCCCTCGGCCTTGTCGACGCGGCCCTCGTTCTTCAGGTCGTCGTCGCCGGTCAGCTCGCCGGCAGCCTTCTTGACGCTGCCCTTCGTCTTGTCGATCGATCCGTCGTCGGCCATTTCGCTCCTCCTTAGGTACGTGTGGATCCTGTGGAGAGTGGCCTGCCCGTTGAGGCCTGCAACTACGCGCGCTCAGCGCCCCGAACTGTGAGAGAGCACACACAAGTGCCGCACGGGGCTCAAAGTGGTTGACGAAGCAATGATCCCGACGTACAATACCTAGCGTAACAGTAGGTATTGAAAGGACCCCGAGACGAATACGAAGGTTGACATGAAGACGTCCGGAACTGCACAGCACGAAACCCACGACACCACGTTCGACCCGCTCCAGCTGCTCATGCGCGAGGCGCGCAACTGGCCGCTGCTGACGCCGGCCGAGGAGATCGAGCTCGCGAGACGCATCGAGCGCGGCGACCTCTCGGCGAAGGAGCGGATGGTCAACTCCAACCTGCGCCTCGTGATGTCGATCGCCCGCCACTATCAGGGCCAGGGGCTCGGCATGGGCGATCTCGTGCAGGAGGGGACGCTCGGGCTCATCCGCGCGGTCGAGAAGTTCGACTGGCGCAAGGGCTTCCGCTTCTCCACCTATGCGACGCTCTGGATCCGCCAGTCGATCCAGCGCGGCCTCGAGAACACCGGGCGCACGATCCGCCTCCCCGTCCACGTCGGCCAGCGTGCCCGCAAGGTCGCACGCGTGCGCCGCGAGCTGACGGCGAGATTCGGTCGCGACGCGACGGACGAGGAGATCGCGGAGGTCGCGAGACTCCCGCTCGAGCAGGTCATCGAGGCCGGCAGAGCCGACCGCGAGCCGACCAGCCTCGACGCACCCGTCGGCGAGGACGGCGACACCGCCCTCGGAGCGCTGATCAAGACCGACACGCCCGAGCCGGACGAGGAAGTCGCCGACACGCTCCGCCACGAGACGGTGCAGAAGGCGATCGAAGAGCTGCCCGACAACGAGAAGACCGTCATCCACCTCCGCTTCGGCACCGCCGGCGAGCCGCCGCAGACGCTGACGCAGATCGGCAGACGCCTCGGCGTCAGCTCCTCGCGCGCACGCGAGATCGAGGAGCAGGCCCTGCGCCGCCTCTCTCGCGAGGCCTCGCTGTCCGCGCTGCGCGAAGCCGCGTAGTGCCACCAGCCTGCAAGACCACCACCACGACCGACCCCCCGGACCACTCCTCTCCCAGCCCCCCCGCAGCACCGCGACCGCGCTCCACGAAGCGCGGTCGCGCTCGTTGAGGGCATGATCCGGTGATGTCGTCCGAGGTCACCGTCCTCGTCGAGCCGTACGACACGCCCGACGGCGAGTTGCTGCGCGCCGAGATGGTCGCCGCCCAGGTCGGCGCAGCCAACTCGGTCTGCTTCGCGCGCGGACTGGGCTGAGCAGCGGCGCTTTCGGTACCGCGGCGGTTCGGAAGCTGCCGGTGGGCGCCGCTCAGGCCGCGCCGGCCGGTTCTGGCAGCTGCGGGAGCGGCTCCGGTCTTGCCTCGCTCGACGCCCCGACGATCGCGCCGCCGGGGCAGCTCTCGCAGCGGACCTCGCGGCGCGGGTCGCGGATGCCGGCGAGCGAGACGAGGCCGCCGAGGATCGCGAGCGCGCCGGCGAGGCCGACGGCGACGTGGAAGCCGCTCAGCGAGGCGTCGGCGAGCGCCGTCTCGACCGTCGCGCGCTCGGCCGCCGGGGTCCCGGGCGCGCGGTCGGTCAGCCGCAGCTTGCGCGCTCTGTCGACGGCGACCTGCGCGGACGGCGACAGCGGCGGATGCGACGCCAGCTCGGAGTCGAGCTTGTCGCTCGCGGCCGCGGCGACGGCGGCGCTCGCGATCGCGATCGCGACGAGCCCGGCCACGCGCGCGACCGCGTTGTTGACGCCTGACGCGATGCCCGCGTGCTCGACGCCGGCCGAGCCCAGCACGGTCGCGGTCAGCGGCGCGACCGTCATCGACAGGCCGAGGCCGAACAGCAGGATCCCCGGCAGCACCTCGGTCAGGTAGTCGGGCGTCGTGGTGACGCGCAGCAGCAACAGCAGCCCGGCGCCTGCGACGAGCGGTCCGTAGCCCATGAAGCGGCGCGGCCCATATCTGTCGGCGAGCGCGCCGAAGCGCTTGGAGAGCGTGAACATGATCAGCGTCACGGGCAGCATCGCGGCGCCCGCGGCGACCGGCGAGAAGCCGCCCACCTGCTGCAGGAACAGCACGAGGAAGAGCGACATGATGCTGAGGCCGGCGTAGAGCGAGAAGGTCGCGAGGTTGCCGACGGAGAAGTTGCGCGTGCGGAACATCGACAGCGGCAGCATCGGCGCCCGCGCGCGTCCCTCCCACCAGACGAACGCCGCCAGCAGCGCGAGGCCGGCGAGCAGCGGGATCGCGACGCGCGGGTCAGACCAGCCGTACGTCGGCTGCTCGGTCAGCGCGAAGACCGGGCCCGCGAGCCCGAGCGCGCACAGCGCGGCGCCGAGCCAGTCGATCGGGACGCCCGGCTCGCGGTGGCCCTCCGGCGCATGTCTCAGCAGCCACAGCGTCACCAGCACCGGCACGACGTTGATCGCGAAGATCCAGCGCCACGAGACGACCTCCAGCAGCAGGCCGCCGCCGAGCGGGCCGATCACGGTCGCGATCCCCGTCCAGGCGGTCCAGCTGCCGATCGCGGCGCCGCGCTCGGACTCCGGGAACGTGTCCATGATCAGCGCGAGCGTGCTCGGCACCAGCAGCGCGCCGGCGATCCCCTGCAGGGCGCGGGCGAAGATCAGCAGCTCGGTCGTCGGGGCGACCGCGCATATCAGCGAGCAGACTCCGAAGCCCGCGACGCCGACGGCGAACACGCGGCGGCGCCCGAGCAGATCGCCGAGCGAGCCGCCGAGCAGGATCAGCGAGCCGAGCGTCAGCAGGTACGCCTCGACGATCCAGGTCTGCGCCGAGAGGCCGCTGTCGAGGCCCGTGGCGATCGCCGGCAGCGCGACGTTGACGACCGTGCCGTCGAGGAACACGACGGCGGAGCCGAGGATGCAGGCCATCAGGGTCCAGCGCTTCGCCGCCGCCGAGATCGGCGCCGCGTCGCCGGGGCCGGGGGCGGCTGCTGACGCGCCAACACTCGCTTCGCTGCTCACCGGGTCACGGTAGCGCCATGCCACACGGGGCGGGCGACGTTGCGCACACCGGGCGGCCCGGCGACGCTCCAATGCGTCACAAGTTCGCATTCGTGACGAAACCATTGCGCGGTTCTGCCGTTGATAGAGATAGATGCAAAGAGGCTTTGTCGATCTTCACGTCCACCTGCTGCCAGGCGTCGACGACGGTCCCCGCGACCTCGACGCGACGCTGGAGCTGGCCGGGCTCGAGGTCGCGGACGGGATCGTGACCGCGACCGCGACCCCGCACGTCGCGTCGCTCGACGTCGCGGAGATCCCCGCGCGCGTCGCGGAGGTCAACGCGGCGCTGCGCGACGCGGGCATCCCGCTGACGGTCGAGGGCGGGGGAGAGCTGGCCGCGCGCGGCGCGGCGCGGCTGTCCGCCGACGAGCTGGAGCTGATCGCCCACGGCCCGGCCGGCGCGCGCTGGATCCTGCTGGAGGCGCCGCTGGACGGCTCGATCGCGATATTGCACAGCGCCGCCGACACGCTGCGCGACGCCGGCTACGGCGTCGTGCTCGCACATCCCGAGCGCTGCCATCCGCTGTTCGAGCGGGAGATGCAGGGGCTGCGGCGCGAGCTGGAGCTCGGCTCGCTCGCGCAGGTCAGCTCCTCCTCGCTGCTGGGGCTGCACGGGATAAGAGCGCGCCGCAACGCCGTGCGCCTGCTCGCGGGCGGCCACGCGGGGCTGATGGCGTCCGACGCGCACGGCCGTCGCCGGCCGCCGTCGATGACGGCCGCGCTGGCCGCCGCGTGCGAGCTGGGACTGGATCCGCTGGAGGCGCGCGCGCTGTGCGCCGAGCGTCCGCGCGCGCTGCTGATCGAGGGGCTGTGCCCGTGCGGTCAGGCGTCCGACGGCGCCGCGCCCGCGAACGGCGCCGCCCCCGATGCCGGCGGCGGCTACGTCGCCGGCAGGGACGTGTCGGTCGTGCGCAGGGTCGCGCCGGGCGCTGCGGCGCCGTCGCTGACGTCGCGCTGATCCGCCGCGCCGGCGCTCGCGCCCGCGCGGCGTCTTCTCAGCACCGGCACCGTCTGCGCCGCCAGCGCGGTCCCGATCCCCAGCAGCGCCCACGTCAGCGGGTCCTCCAGGAACGCGGCGTACAGCAGCGTGTGGACGATCAGCGCGACGAAGGCGGCGGCGACGAACGCGCGCTGCGGGGTCGTCGCGGCACCGCGCAGCAGGCGCGCGAAGGCCGCCGCCAGCAGCGCCAGGTAGGCGAGCACGCCGACGATCCCCTGCTCGGAGGCGACCGTGATCGGGATCGTGTGCGAGGTCGCGGCCGCGTCGCCGCCCTCGCGCCCATGGCTGGAGCGGTACTCGACCTCGAACGCGCCGGAGCCGAAGCCCTGCAGCGGCCGGTCGACGAACAGGCTGCCGCCGCTGGTGACGAGGCCGGAGCGGCCGCTGGTGGAGGCGTCGAGGTTGTCGAGGTCGACGCCGAACGTGCTCGGCGAGGCGAGCACGGCGGCGCCCGCGACGACCACGACGACGAGCACCGGCAGCAGCGTCCGCCGTACGCCCCACTGCAGCACCGCGAGCGTCGCGAGGCCGACCAGCAGCGCCAGCAGGCTCGACTGCGACAGCGTCAGCACGAGCCCCGCCCACAGCGCCGCGAGCACGACCGAGCCGCCGATCAGCAGCTCTCTGCGGCGCGCGTGCAGCATCGTGGCGGCGACCGCGAGCATCGCGACGACGAGGAAGCGGCCGTAGATGTTGGGGTCGAAGAAGACCGAGTTGGTGCGGAAGTAGGTGTGCAGCTCGTTGGAGGCGATCAGCTTCGGGTTGAGGAAGATGTGCTTGGTCGCGTACTCGACGTAGCCGATCCCGGAGAAGACGAGCGCGAGCCCGACGAGCACGCCGAAGCACCAGCGCAGCAGCCGCGGCGTCCACTCGATCTGCGCCAGCAACACGAACAGCAGCGCGAACGGGACGTAGAAGAACGCGATCTGCTGCAGCGCCTTCTCGAAGTCGGCCGAGTAGGTCGCCTGCACGCCGTAGAGCACGACGAACAGCGCCAGCAGCCGCTCCAGCCAGCCGGGCTCCCACGTGCGCGCGGGCTGCGGCGCCTCGGGGTCGGCGCGCAGTGCGGGCACGACGAAGGCGAGCGCGCCGGCGGCGACGACGAGGTAGAGCGGCACGAGCAGGTTGGAGGTCGTGCCGCCGACCTCCAGCGGGATCCGGAACGGCAGCGCCGCGACGGCGAGCACCGGCAGCAGCAGCGGCTTGCGCGCCATCAGCGCGGCCAGCAGCGAGAGCGCGCCGAGGCCGACCACGGCCGCGACCAGCGCCGGGCCGGCATGGTCGCGCACGACCTCCAACTGCGGCGAGTCCCAGATGTCGGAGACGAGCAGCACGGGCGCCAGCAGCAACGCGCCGGCCATCGCGAGCGCGCGCGTGCGGACGGAGCGCGCGACGAGTGCGCACGCTACGAGCAGGACGGCTGCGACGGCGCCGGCCTCGGGCGCCGGACCCGCCAGCGCGAAGGGGACCGCGAGCATGGGGCGCCGGAGTCTAGAGGTCCGCGCAGCGCCGGCCTGCACGCGAGCGTGCGGTCGACGCGCCTCCCGATCCTCTAGCCTGTCCTGTTCATGCTTCGCCGTGCGTTCAAGGCCCCTGCGCTCGTCGCTGCCCTCATCCTCACCCTCGCGCTCGCCGCCTGCGGCTCCAGCGGCACCAACGTCGGCGGCGGCAACGACGCCCCCGAGACCGGTGCCGGCACGCGTCAGGCAACCGCGTTCGATCCCCGTGACGAACCGCTCGGCTGCTTCCGGGGCAAGGGTGTCGAGGCGACGAAGGACGACCGCTACCGCGAGCGGATCAACATCATGCCCGCGACGTCCGGCGCCTACGTGACCTTCGCCGCGACGCTCCAGGACGCTCTCAGCCGTCAGCTGCGCAACGAGTCGGACGCCGTCGGCGCCGAGGCGATCGGCCCCGCGCTGTTCACCGTCGGCGACCTCGACGACAGCGTCGCCGGCAAGGTCGAGGACTGCCTCGACGCGCGGGGCGTCAGATACTGATGACGCAGCTGCAGAAGCGCATCCTGATCGGCGTCGTCTGGCTGATTCCGATCGTCTGCGTCGTCTGGTGGGCGAGCAAGCAGGAGGCGCCGACGCTGCCGTCGGACGCCGGTGGGATCCTTGCGCTCGTCGGGGCGCTCGCGCTCTACGGCGTCGCGACGCTGATGCGCGCCGAGCGCTGGGAGCGGATCCTGCGCCGCGCCGGCGTGAAGGCCAAGCGCGCGGACGTGTACGCGCTGACGCCGATCGGCTACATGGGCAACAACGTGCTGCCCGCGCGCGGCGGCGAGCTGCTGCGCACGTTCCTGCTCGGCGCGAGAGCGCCGGACGCGACCAAGCGCACGATCCTCGGCACGATCCTCGCCGAGCGCGTGCTCGACGCGGTCGCGCTCGGGATCATCCTCGTCGTCCTCGCCTCCAACCTGCTGAGCGAGCTGCCGGCGCCGAGCACGACGCTGCTGCTGGCCGGCGCGGTGGTGCTGGTGCTGCTGCTGATCGCGCTCGCGGTCGCGCTGCTGAAGTACCGCGAGCGGCTCTTCTTCGTGCTCGAGTCGCTGAAGCCGATGCTGCAGCCGACGAGACAGCTGCTCAGCAGCCACGGCATCACGCTGCTGGTGCTGTCGCTCGTCGTCTGGTGCGTCGAGGCGAGCGTCTACATCGCCGTCGGCCACGCCGTCGGCATCGAGCTGGGGCTGCAGGACGGGCTCGCGGTGGTCGCGTTCACGAACGCCGCCGCGCTGATCCCCGCCGCGCCCGGCTACATCGGCACCTACGACGCGGCCGTGATCTTCGCGGTGAATGCGGTGTCAACCGCCTCCAGAAGCGCCGTCCTGTCGTACCTGATCCTGCTGCGCTTCGTCCTCTTCGTGCCGATCACGATCGTCGGCTTCGTCGTCCTCGTCGCCCGCTACGGTGGTCTCTCACGCGTGAAGGCCGCGCGCGAGGCGGCCCGTGTCGAAGAGCGGCTCGAGCACGAAGCCGCCGCGGCCGCGCGCACCGACACGCACGCGGAAACCGCCGCGACGACCGCGTGAAGCCGCACCTCTCCCCCTCTGTGACTGCCTCGACCGCATCCCCCCAGTCGCCTGCGTGGCTTGCCACGCTGCAGGCCCGCCTGACGCCCAAGCCTGTGCAGGAGCGCGCCACCGACGGCCGCCTCTACACGCTGCTCGCCGTCATCGCCGTCGTCTGCGCGGCGTTCACGCTGCTGTATCCGTCGACACCGACCTACGACCCCTGGTCGTGGATCGTGTGGGGGCGCGAGATCATCCACTTCGACCTCGTCACGACCGACGGTCCGTCGTGGAAGCCGCTGACGGTCATCTTCACGACGCTGTTCGCGCCGTTCGGCAGCATCGCGCCGGACCTCTGGCTCGTCGTCGGCCGCGCCGGCGCGTTCATGGCCGTCTTCCTCGCCTTCCGGCTCGCCTGGCGGCTGACCGGCGGCTCGCTGCCGGCGCGCGCGATCGCCGGTGTGATCGCCGCGATGGCGCTGTTCATCAGCTCGCAGTTCATCCGCAACATGACGCTCGGCAACTCCGAGGGGCTGCTGGTCGCGTTCACGCTGTGGGGGATCGAGCGACACCTCGACGGCAAGTACCGCCAGGCCTTCTTCCTCGGCTTCCTGTCGGCACTCCTGCGCCCGGAGATCTGGCCGTTCCTCGGCCTCTACGGACTCTGGCTGATGCTGATCGACCGCGATCGCCGCACGCTCATCCTGGTGCTGACCTGCGGCGTGCTGATCCCGGTCCTGTGGCTGCTGCCGGAGTACTGGGGCTCGGGCAACTTCTGGCGCGCGGCCGACCGTGCGCAGCAGCCGAGCCCGAACAGCCCCGCGTTCGCGGAGCATCCGGCTTGGCAGGTGATCAAGAACACCTGGCCGCTGATGCTGACGCCGGTCAAGGCGGCGGCCGCGTTCGCGCTGGTCGTCGCCTGCTGGCAGTGGGTCAAGCACAGACGCGACCTCGCGGTGATATCCGTCTTCGGGCTCGCGGTGTTGTGGATCGGGCTGATCGCGCTGATGACCGAGGCCGGCTTCTCCGGCAACCCGCGCTACATCATCCTCGGCACGACGCTCATCGCCGTCGTCGGCGGCGTCGGCTTCGGCCGCGCGGTCGACATCGCGGGCGCCGTCGTCAGCCGGATCGGCAACGACGGCAACCGCAACTGGCTCGCGCTCGGCACGGGCGTGCTCGCCTGCGTCGTGCTGCTCGGCGCGACCTACCACTGGGCCGGTCCGCGCTTCCGCAGCTTCGGCAACCTCGACCGCGCGCTGCGCTACCAGGCGGAGCTGCGGATCGACCTCAGCGACGCGCTCGACAAGGTCGGCGGCGGCGAGCGGTTCGCCTCCTGCGGCACGATGGCGACCGGCACCTACCAGGTCCCGATGGTCGCCTGGTACGTGCACAGACACACCCAGGACGTCGGCCTCGACGTGCTGCCGGGCAGAGGCTCGGCCGTCGCGTCGCGCTCGACCGGCGCTGCTCCGTGGGCGCCTCCGGGACCGTTCCCGGCGGGCTACGAGCGACTCGTCATGCAGCGCACCACGCACCTGTACTCGACCTGTCCAGCACCAGGCGCCTAGGGCCTGGGTAACCTCTCCTTCGCCGATGGCCACCGTCGCAGTCCCCCGTTCTGAGCGCAGATTCGATCTGCGCGCCTCAGACGGCGTCCTCGCAGCGATCACCCTGATCGCGCTGGTCGCGCTGTCGATCTACGTGCGCACGCGCGCGATCAGCGGTTCCTTCTGGATGGACGAGGGGCTGTCGGTCGGCATCTCCTCGCACGACCTGCTCGACATCCCGGGCGTCCTCAGAGAGGACGGCTCGCCGCCGCTCTACTACATGGGCCTGCATGTCTGGATGGACGTCTTCGGCCGCACCGAGACGGCGGTCCACTGGTTCTCGCTGACCGCCTCGCTGCTGACGATCCCGTCGGCGATGTGGGCCGGCTGGAGCCTCTGGGGCAAGCGCGCCGGCTTCATCGGCGCGGCGCTCTGCACGCTGTCGCCGTTCCTCACCTCCTACGGCGAGGAAGCGCGCATGTACGCGCTGATGACGCTGTGGGCGCTGCTCGCCACGGCGTTCTTCCTGCACGCCTTCGTCTACCGCCGCGGCCGCCTCTACATCGCCGGCTTCGCGCTCTTCCAGACGCTGATGCTCTACACGCACGGCTGGGGGATCTTCTACGGCATCGGCGCGTTCCTGGCGTTGATCCTGATCTGGAGCCGCAGCGAGGAGAGAAGAGCGCTTGCGATCGACGGCCTGGCCGCCTTCTGCGCCGCCGCGATCCTGTTCCTGCCGTGGCTGCCGACGCTGCTGTTCCAGACTGCGCACACGGCCGCTCCGTGGGGCAGAGCGCCGCGCTTCGGCGCGCCGATCCAGATCTCGCGCGACCTGCTCGGCGGCGACCGGTCGTCGATCATCCTGCTGCTGATCGGCGGCTTCGGCCTGGCGACGGCGCTGCAGGCGCACAGAGGCCGTCGCGACGGCGAGCGGCTGTCGATCTACGTGCTCGTGCTGATGCCGGTCGTGACGCTCGCGATCGCTTGGACGCTGTCGCAGATAACGCCGGCGTGGGCGTCGCGCTACTTCGCCGTCGCGCTCGGCCCGATCCTGCTGCTGGCGGCGCTCGGCCTGGCGCGCGCGAAGACGCTCGGCATCTGCGCGCTCGCCGTGCTGATGCTGTTCTGGCTCAACCCGAAGCCGTTCGTGGACGGCTACAAGTCCGACGTGCGCGACATCGGCGCCGAGGCCGGATCGCTGATGAGACCGAACGACATGGTGATAGTCGGCCAGCCCGAGCAGGTCCCGGTCGCCTGGTATTACATGCCCGGCGGCCTCAGATACGCCGACACCGCCGGTCCCGTCGCCGATCCCCGTCACATGGACTGGATCGACGCGATGGACAAGTACGAAGCGGCACAGCCGCGGGAGGTCGTGCCAAGACTGCTTGATAGCCTGCAGCCCGGCCAGAAGGTCCTGTTCATGCGACCCCTCACCGAGGGCGTCGAGAACTGGTCGGCCCCGTGGACGCAGCTCGCCCGGCGCCGCTCGGCGCAGTTCGGTGCGATCCTTGCGCAGGCCGTCAGAGACGGCGAGCTCAGAGAGCTCGCGGTCGCACCGAAGTTCTACCGCGGGGCATCGACCGTCGGCAACGTCGGGATCCTCTACGAGAAGGTGTCCGACAGACCGATGACGCAACTCCCCTGACACGCCGCAGAGAAGACGAACGGATATGACTGAGAACGAGACGAGAACCACCAAGCCCGCCTCCGAGGACAGCCGCCCGTACGTCGTGCTCGGCGGCGGACCCGCCGGCCTGACCGCGGGCTACCTGCTCGCCAAGCGCGGCGAGCCCGTGATCGTGCTGGAGTCGACCGACATGGTCGGCGGCATCGCCCGCACCGAGGTGCGCAGAGCGCCCGACGGCGGCGAGTACCGCTTCGACCTCGGTGGTCACCGCTTCTTCACGAAGGTCAGAGAGGTCGACGATCTCTGGCTGGAGATCATGAAGGGCGAGTTCCTGCTGCGCCCGCGCCAGTCGCGCATCTACTGGCGGCGCAAGTTCCTCCAGTACCCGCTCGAGGGCATGGACGTCATCAAGAAGCTCGGCCCGGTCGACCTCAGCAAGGCCTTCCTCTCCTACCTCTACGCGGCGATCAAGACGAAGGTCCGCCCGCAGCGAGAGGACACCTTCGAGCAGTGGGTCTCCAACCGCTTCGGCAGATTCCTCTTCACGCAGTTCTTCAAGACCTACACCGAGAAGGTGTGGGGCGTGCCGACATCGGAGCTGCGCGCCGACTGGGCCGCGCAGCGGATAAAGGGCCTGTCGTTCTTCGCGGCCGCGAAGGCCGCGTTCTTCGGCAACAAGGGCAACGAGATCAGATCGCTGATCGGCGAGTTCCACTACCCCAGATTCGGCCCCGGCCAGATGTGGGAGAGAATGCAGTCCGACATCGAGGAGCAGGGCGGCGAGGTGCGGATGAACGCGCCCGTCACCAGAATCCTGATCGAAGACGGCAAGGCCGTCGGCGTGATCGCCGGCGGCGAGACGATCAAGGCGCGCGCCGTGATCTCCTCGCTGCCGCTCGGCGTGACGACGAAGATCACCGATCCGGAGGCGCCCGCCGAGGTCCGCGACGCCGGTCGCAACCTGCGCTACCGCGACTTCCTCACGGTCTCGCTCGTGATCGACGGCGGTGACCTCTTCCCCGACAACTGGATCTACATCCACGAGCCGGGCGTGCAGGTCGGCCGCATCCAGAACTTCCGCTCCTGGTCGCCGTACATGGTCCCCAACGACCACGAGGCGTCGATCGGCATGGAGTACTTCTGCTTCGAGGGCGACTCGCTCTGGAACATGAACGACGAAGACCTCGTCGAGCTGGCCAAGCGCGAGCTGGGGCAGATGGGCCTCGGCGACCCGTCGAAGGTCACGATGGGCTTTGCGACTCGCGTCCACAAGGCCTACCCGGTCTACGACGAGGAGTACGCGAGAAACCTCGAGGTCGTCAAGAACTGGCTCGCCGAGACGCCGAACCTCGTCCAGGTCGGCCGCAACGGCCTGCACCGCTACAACAACTCCGACCACTCGATGCTGACGGCGATGCGCGCGGTCGACAATCTCGTCGACGGCACCAGACACGACATCTGGGGCGTCAACGCCGAGCAGGAGTACCACGAGGAGGGCGACGACTCGTCCTCCGACAAGGTCAACGGCCAGGGCGACCGCAACGCGGTCAACCCGTACCCGTACAGAGAGTCGCCGCCGCTGAACGAGCGCGAGCAGGCCGCGAAGACCTCGTCGTAGGCGGGCGGCCGCGCCCGGCGGCGCGCGGGATCCCCGCAGCGGGCGCGCCCCGAGCCGGCGGCGACGGAGCGCCGTCGGCGGTCTGGGCGCTGCGGCACGACTCAAGTCGTCGGCGGCGTCTGCCGATCCCGGAGGCATGGTCCGAGCGCCTGCGCACTCACGCGCAGGCGCTGGTCGTTGTCGCCACCGTCCGGAGGTCGTGCCCGCATGTCCCGTCGTCTCGTCCCATCCTTGCTCCTCGCGCTGCTGGCGCTCGGCGCCGTCCCAGCGCTCGCCGGCGCGGCGACTCCGCAGACCGTCCCCGGCGAGGTCGTCGTGCGCTTCGCCAAGGGGACCGCGACCACCGTCCAACGGCAGGCGGTCTCCGCCGCCGGTGCCGAGCGCTCGGCCGCGATCGCGCTGCCGTCCACGCGCGTGGTGCGCCTGGAGGACGGCGTCTCGCAGCGCTCGGCGATCAGCAGGCTGCAAGGGCGCGACGACGTCCTGTGGGCCGAGCCGAACTACGTCTACCACGCCGAGCGGTTGCCGGACGATCCGCGCCTGCCGCAGCTGTGGGGGTTGAGCAACAGCGGTCAGAGCGTTCCACAGGCGCTCGCGCCTGGAGACAACGGGCTGCGCGCCGGCATCCCGGGGGTCGACCTCGGCGCCGCGCGCGCCTGGGACGTGACGACCGGCTCGGCGCAGACGCTCGTCGGCGTCGTCGACACCGGCATCGCGCACCACGAGGATCTCGACGCCAACCTGCGCGTCGACCTCTCGCGTGACTTCCGCGACCCCTTCGACGACGCCGGCGACGCGACCGCGGACGCCAACGGCCACGGCACGCACGTCGCCGGCACGATCGGCGCCGTGGGCGACAACGGGATCGGCGTGGCGGGCGTCAACTGGAACG
The DNA here is from genome assembly GCF_030646165.1 of Conexibacter sp. CPCC 206217. Classification (GTDB taxonomy): domain Bacteria; phylum Actinomycetota; class Thermoleophilia; order Solirubrobacterales; family Solirubrobacteraceae; genus Conexibacter. The sequence continues at coordinate 283,306 of NZ_JAUTDO010000005.1, forward strand.
TCGGCCTGGTCGCGCTGCGAGCGCTCGACGCCGGGAGCGGCACGAGCGCTGACATCGCGGCGGCCTTCGCCTACGCCGGCGCGCTCGGGCTGCCGGTCGTCAATGCCAGCCTCGGCGGACCGGGGCGCTCGCAGGCGATCGGCGACGCGCTGCGGCTGTCGACCGGCACGCTGTTCGTCGTCGCCGCCGGCAACGACGGCGAGGACGTCGACGGCGGCGACTCCTACCCGTGCAGATTCGAGTACGACAACGTGCTGTGCGTCGCCGCGACCGGCAACGTCGGCGACCTGTCGTGGTTCTCCAACTACGGCCGCGAGACGGTCGACGTCGGCGCGCCCGGCAGCCAGGTGCTCAGCACGGTGCCGACCTACCTGACGGCGCACGCGCTGACGATCGACGCCGCCGATTTCCCCGTCGACTGGACGACCGGGCCGGCCGGCCAGGAATGGACGGCGGTCTCCGAGCCGGACGGCGACGAGCTGGTCGGCCCCGGCGCCGGCTCGGTGCCGCCGAACCTCGACAGCTTCCTCCTCAGCAGACCGTGGAGCCTGGCCGGCAGACGCGGCTGCTCGCTGGAGGCGCAGATGAACCTCGACCTCGGCGACCCGGAGGAGCCCAGCGGCGCCGTCGTGCTCGAACGCACGATCGACGGAGCAGGCTGGACGGAGATCGGCCGCGAGACGACGACCGCCGGCTGGCGGACCAGCTCCCTGCCGCTGCTCGCGGACGGCGCCGAGCAGGTGCGGTTGCGCATCCGGCTGGTGACTGACGACGTCGTTGCGCCCGGCCTCGGCGGCGCGCGCATCGCCACGTTGCGCGCGCGCTGCCTCGACGACGCCAGCCATGACGGCTACGCCCTCTTCAACGGCACGTCGATGGCCTCGCCGCATGTCGCCGGCGCCGCCGCGCTCCTGGTCGCCAAGGACCCCCGGCTGACGAGCGCGCAGCTGCGCGACGCGCTGACCTCGACCGTCGTGCCGGACCCCGCGCTGTTCGGGCGCACGGTGACCGGTGGGCGCGTCGACGTCGCCGCTGCGCTGGCCGCCCTCACGCCGCAACCGCAGCCGCCGGCTCCGCAGCCGCCGGCTCCGCCCGCCCCGCAGCCGCCAGCTCCGCCGGTCTCGCAGCCGCCGGCCCTGCAGCCGGGCGGCACGATCGCGACGGCGCTGCGCGCCAGCCTGCGCGTCGGCCCGCAGCGGCTCGGCCGCGGTGGGACGATCACGGCGCTGGTGGGCGTCAGCGCGCCGGCGTCGGTGCGCGCCACCGGTCGCCTCGACTGGCGCCGCGGCGGCGTGTCGCTGCGCGGCGTCCGTCGCACGCTGCGCGCCGGCGACGCGGTCCAGCTTCGCCTGCGGCTGGCGCCCCGCTCGCTGATGCGCGTCCAGCAGGCGCGCCGCGCCGGGCGCGCCGTGACCGCCGTCGTGCGGCTGCGCGTCGCGCCGCGCGGCGAGGGCAGAGCGGTCACGATCACCAGCCGCGCGCGGATCCGGTAGCGGATCCGCGCGTCAGCCGACGCCGAACAGCCGCGACGCCTCCTCCGTGCTCAGCTCACCGAGCGCGGGCGGGGCGGTCGCGTGGCGCGGCGGCGTGCGCGACATCCGGACCGGGTTGCGCGGGACGCGGGTCGGTGGCGGCGGGTCCGACGTGGCCACGTGCGCGGCCTCCCCGCCGGGGAGCCGCGTCAGCTCCGCGATCGGGTCCAGGCCGAGGCGCTCCGCGAGCGCGAAGGCTCTGGCGACGTCGTTGACCTCGCCGGCCGGGACGCCGACGGCCAGCAGGCGCTCGGCCCACGTCGCAGCGGGCTGCGTGCGCAGGCGCTGCTGCAGCAGGTCGCGCAGCTGCTCGCGCGCGGTGACGCGGGCGGGGTTGGTCGCGAAGCGGGGGTCGCTCGCGAGCGCGGGGGTGCCGAGCAGCTCGCAGAGGCGCGCGAACTGGCGGTCGTTGCCGACGGCCAGCACCAGCTGGGTCCCGTCGCCGGCGTCGAACAGCTCGTACGGCGCGACGCTGGGGTGGGCGTTGCCCATCCGCTGCGGCACGACGCCGCCCGCCGTGTAGCCCGAGGCCTGGTTGACGAGCGCGGCCAGCAGCGACGACAGCAGGTCGATCTCGATCCGCTGGCCCTCGCCCGTCTCGCTGCGGTGGCGCAGCGCGGCGAGGATGCCGGTCGTCGCGAACAGCCCGGCGATCACGTCGACGAGCGCGACGCCCGCCTTCTGCGGCTCGCCGCCGGCCGCCCCGGTGACCGACATCAGCCCGCCGAGTCCCTGCACGAGCAGGTCGTAGCCGGGCATCCGCGCGCCCTCGCCGGTGCTGCCGAAGCCGCTGATCGTCGCGTAGACGAGCGCCGGGTTGACGGCGGCGAGCGTCGCGTGGTCGAGGCCCAGTCTCGTCATCACGCCGGGGCGGAAGTTCTCGACGACGACGTCGGCCTTCGCCGCGAGCGCCTGCGCGGTCGCGAGGTCGGCCGGGTCCTGCAGGTCGAGCGCCAGCGAGCGCTTGTTGCGGTTGACGGAGAGGTAGTAGGTGGCGGTGCCGGCGGCGTCGTGCGGGGGACCCCATGCGCGCGTGTCGTCGCCGCAGCCGGGCCGCTCGACCTTCACGACCGTCGCGCCGTAATCGGCCAGCAGCATCGTCGCGAGGGGTCCGGCGAGCACGCGCGAGAAGTCGAGCACGAGCACGTCGCCGAGTGCGGTGGCGTTCATTCTTAGATTTTATAAGATTCACGCATGACCGCATCGACCAGACCCTCCCAGCCGTTGCGCGCGAACGACTTCCTCGGTATCGACGCGTTGCTCAGCGATGAGGAGCGCGACATCCGTGATGCGGTGCGCGCCTTCGTCGCCGATCGCGTCACGCCCCACGTCGGCGACTGGTTCGAGGCCGCGACGATCCCGGCCGAGCTGCCGAAGCAGCTCGGCGACCTCGAGGTGCTCGGGATGCACCTGACCGGCTATGGCTGCGCGGGTGCGAGTGCGACCGCCTACGGCCTGGCGTGCATGGAGTTGGAGGCGGGCGACTCGGGGGTGCGCAGCCTCGTCTCGGTGCAGGGGTCGTTGGCGATGTTCGCGATCTGGCGGTGGGGGTCGGAGGCGCAGAAGCAGGAGTGGTTGCCGCGGATGGCGGCCGGTGAGGCGATCGGCTGCTTCGGCCTGACCGAGCCCGACTCCGGCTCCGATCCCGGCTCGATGCGCACGCACGCCAAGCGCGACGGCGGCGATTGGGTCCTCAACGGCCAGAAGATGTGGATCACGAACGGGTCGATCGCTGACGTGGCGGTGGTGTGGGCGAGAACCGAGGAGGGCGTGCGCGGGTTCCTGGTGCCGAGGGGGGCGCCCGGTTTCAGTGCGCCGGAGATCCACAAGAAGCTGTCGCTGCGCGCCTCGGTCACATCCGAGCTGGTGCTTGACGACGTGCGGTTGCCTGACAGTGCGCGGCTGCCGGAGGCGACCTCGCTGCGCGGGCCGTTGTCGTGTCTGAACGAGGCTCGCTACGGGATCGTCTGGGGCGCGGCTGGCGCGGCGCGCGCGTGCTTGGAGTCGGCGCTGGAGTACGCCAAGACGCGCGTGCAGTTCGACCGCCCGATCGCGTCGTTTCAGCTGATTCAGGCGAGACTGGCCGAGATGGCGGTGAAGGTGAACCAGTCGACGCTGCTGGCGTTGCATCTCGGCCGTCTGAAGGATGCCGGTGCGCTGCGGCCTGAGCACGTCAGCATGGGCAAGCTCGCGAACGTCAACGCGGCGCTCGACGTCGCGCGCACGGCCCGTCAGGTGTTGGGCGCGAACGGGATCACGCTTGAGTATCCGGTGATCCGGCACATGAACAACTTGGAGTCGGTCGTGACCTACGAGGGCACCGCTGACGTCCACGCACTCGTGATCGGCCACGCGCTGACGGGAATCCAGGCGTTTCGGTGAAGGCCGCTCCGCGACCCAACCGCACCTCCCAGGAGCACGCGGTGCAGTGGCTGCGCGCGGCGATCGTCGCGCGCGAGCTGCGGCCGGGCGCGCGTGTCGTGCAGGAGGACGTCGCCGAGCGGATCGGCGTCAGCGTCGTGCCGGTGCGCGAGGCGCTGCGCGTGCTGGAGCAGGAGGGGCAGCTGACGTACCGGCCGCGGCGCGGCTACTTCGTGACCGAGCTGGACGTCGCCGACCTGGAGGAGATCTACGCGCTGCGGGCGCTGCTGGAGGCGCGCGCCGTGCGCCACGCGCTGCCGACGCTCGACGCGGAGGCGCTGGAGCGGATGGAATCGGCGGCGCGCGACTGCGTCGTCGCCGCCGCGGCGGGCGACGTGGCGGCGGAGCTGGAGGCGAATCGCCGCTTTCACCTCGGCTTGCTCGAGGCACCGGATCAGCCGCATCTGCTGCGCCTGATCCGGACGCTGTGGGACTCGACCGAGTCCTACCGCGCGCTCTACTACAACACCCCTGAGGAGCGCGACGCGGCGGCCGTCGCGCACGAACGGATCATGGCGGCGGTGCGGGGTGGCGCGGCGGATCCGCTGATCGCCGAGCTGGACGCCCACCGCGAGCGGGCGCTCGTCGTGCTGCGCGAGATCCTGGCGGGAGAGTAGGAGCGGTCGTCTGCTGGTCTCACAGACCAGCAGACGACCGCTCCTCTCGCTCAGCTGCGCCGTCTGGTCGACGCGCGCGCCGAGATGCGGTGGGGGACGACGACGTGGCGAGGGGTCTCCTGCCCGTCGAGCAACTCGACCAGCAGCGCTGCGGCGCTGCGGCCGATCTCGCCGGGGTTGAGGTCGAGCGTCGTCAGCTCCGGTCTGGCCGCCTCGGGCGCCTGGCTCTCCGTCGCGGTCGTCGCCAGCAGCAGGTCCTCGGGCACGCGCACGCCGAGCGTCTCGGCGGCCAGCAGCGTGCCGTAGGCGAGCCGGTCGTAGGTCGCGAAGATCGCGTCGGGCGGCTGCGGCAGCGCCAGCAGCTCGCCCGCCGCGGCGTGGCCGGCGCGCTCGGTCAGGCCCAGCTCCGTCGTCTTCACGAGCGGCTCGACGCGGTGCTGGGCGCACCACTCGCGGTAGGCGCGCTCGACGTCGAGCGTGTAGGAGATCTCCAGCGGGCTGGTCATCAGCGCGATCCGCTGCCCGCCGCGCCTGGCGAGGTGGTCGAGGATCGCGCGCGTGCCGGCTATGTGGTCGTTGTCGACCCAGCAGGAGCGCTCGTCGTCGCCGGGCACGCGACCGGTCGTGACGACGGTGATGCCGGCTCTCTGCAGCGCTGCGACGAGCGGATCGTCGCGGACCGGGTCGACGATGATCGCGCCGTCGACGGCGATCCCGCTCTGCGGCTCCAGCGCCCCGTCGGCGGGGGCGAGCACGAGCGCGTAGCCGTCGCCGATCGCGGCGGTCGAGGCGGACATCATCAGCTGCGCGAAGTAGGCGAAGTCGGTCACCGCGAACGGCGGGCCGCCGCGCTGGGAGACGGCGAGCCCGAGCAGCCCGGTTCTGCCGACGACGAGGTTGCGGGCGGTCGCGTTGGGGCGATATCCGAGCTCGTCGGCGATCGAACGGACGCGCGTTCGCGTCGCCTCAGGCAGGCGGCCCTTGTCGTTGAGCGCGTGCGAGACGGTCGTGACGGAGACCCCGGCGGCGGCCGCGACCTCCTTGATCCCGATCCGGGTGCGTTTCGACGCCATGTGGCGGACAGATTATCCGTGTGGAGGTTGACAATGCAAAAGCGTTTTCTCTAGGCTGCGCTGGAGGAAGTGCAAAAACGTCTTTTCACCTGAGGAGGGAAAGACTGTGTCGACCACCCCTGTCGATCCGACGATGTGGACCAGCCTGTTGCACGCCGGCCTCGTCGGATCGTTCCTGCGACTGCCCCACGTGCCGGCCGACTCCGATGCGCTGAAAAGCCATGGTGCCAAAGCAGCGATTTATGGTCTGCCGTGGGACGCTACCAACATCAGCCGCACAGGTGCGAACTACGGGCCGCGCGCGATCCGCGAGGTCTCGGCGCAGTTCCTCACCTACAACGCGACGCTCGACTTCGACCTGCTCGACCTGAAGCCGGTCGACACCGGCGACTGCGACGTCGTGCTCGCCAACGCCGTCGAGACGTTCGCCCGCGCGCAGTCCGACATCGGCGCGATCCTCGACGCGGGCGCGCTGCCGGTCACCTTCGGCGGCGACCACTCGATCACGATCCCGGCCGTGCGCGCCGTGCGCGACAGGATCGCCGACCCCGGCCTCGTGCTGATCGACATGCACCTCGACACCGCGCCGGACGTCGGCGGCGAGGAGCTGAACCACTGCTGCCCGGTCGTGCGCGCCGTCGACGCCGGCTTCGATCCGAAGAAGATCGCGCTCGTCGGGATCTCCGGCTGGATGAACCCGCGCACCGAACTGGCCTACTGCCGCGAGCACGGCATCACCGTGATCTGGCTGGAGGAGATCTGGGCGCGCGGCACGAGATGGGCGGCCGACAAGGCGCGCGAGGTCGCGGGCGCCGGCGACGGGATCTACCTCTCCTTCGACGTCGACTCGCTCGACGCCGCGCACGCGCTCGGCACCTGCTGCCCGTCGCCGGGCGGCCTCACCTCCCGCGAGGCGATCGAGCTGGTGCGCGGTGTCTCGCAGGACGGCCTGATCGGCGTCGACGTCGTCGAGACGGCGCCGAGCCTCGAGGCCGGCGCGAGCTCGCCGACGGCGCTGATCGCCGGGCGTGTGGCGCTGGAGGCGATGGCGTTCCATGCGGGCGCGCGCCTGCCGGACGTCGTCACGGCGGGAGCCGGCCGCGAGGCCTGAGCCCGATGCGCGTCCTGCTCGCACAGCTGGACCCGGCGCCGGGCGACCCCGGTGCCAACGCCGCGACGATCGCGGCCACGCTCGCCGATCACCCTGAGGCGCAGCTGGCGGTCTTCCCAGAGCTGTTCCTGACCGGCTACGACCTGGAGCGCGTGCTCGCGCTCGCGCTGGTGCCGCCGGACGCGGCCACGGCGGCCGGCGACGCCGTGGCGGCTGCGCGCGCGCCGCGGGCGGCCGACCCGTTCGCGACGATCTGCGAGGCCGCGCGTCGTCACCGCACCGCGCTGCTCGTCGGCTTCCCCGAGCTGACGATCGACGGCGGCGTCGCCAACGCGCTCGCGTGCATAGACGCCGACGGCCGCCACGTCGCGACCTACCGCAAGGCGAACCTGTTCGCGGCGGAGGCGGCGGCGTTCGTGGCGGGCGACGAGCTGCTCGTCGTCGAGCTGGCCGGCCACCGCATCGGCCTGCTGACCTGCTTCGACGTCGAGTTCCCGGAACCGGCGCGGCTGCTCGCGCGCGCGGGGGCGCAGCTGCTCGTGACGGTCGCGGCGAACATGGAGCCGTACGGTCCCGACCACGCGCTGGCGGCCCGCGCGCGGGCGCTCGACAACCGCCTCCCGCACGTCTACGTCAACCGCGTCGGCAGCGAGGCGGGGCTGCGATTCGTCGGCGGCAGCGCGGTGCTGGCGCCGGACGGGTCGCCGATCGCGCAACTGGACCGCGACGCGGGCGCGGCCGGCACCGAGGCGCCCGGCAGCGCCGCCGCCGCTGTACGCGTCGTCGAGATCCCCCTTGGCGTCGCCGCGAAACCGCAGGTCAACTATCTGGAGCATCTGCGCGACGACCTCGTCGCGAAGGTCGTATCGTCCCCGAGCGTCACCGGAGGAACGCCATGAGCAACGAAGCACCAGGTCTCTTCACACGCAGAGCGACCGGCCTCGTGCGCGAGGGGCGGACGCGCGATGCGCTGTTCTACAACCTGCTGTGGTCGAGCGTCGCGCTGACGTTCGCCTTCTTCTGGTTGTTCGCCGCGTTCTATCCCGGCGCGAACGCCCTGCTCGCGTTCCTGATCGCTGCCGCGCTCGGCCTTCCAGGCGCGTTCCTGTACGCGATGCTGACGCAGCTGATGCCGCGCACCGGCGGCGACTACGTCTTCAACAGCCGCTCCCTGCACCCGTCGATCGGCTTCGCCGGCAACTTCTCCTACTCGATCTGGCTGGCGGTCGTGATCGGCGTCTACTCGACCTACATCGCCGCGTACGGCTTCGGCGCGTTCGGTCGCATGATGGCCGGCTACGGCGCCGGCGACGGCTGGCTCTCGTTCGGCGACTGGTTCTCGACCAGACCGGGCCTGTTCATCACCGGCACCGTCGTGCTGATCCTGTCGGCCGCGATCTTCGCCTTCGGCGGCGTGCGGCTGTTCTTCAAGATCCAGGTCGTCGCGTTCGCGCTGTACCTGCTCGGCGCGATCGTCGTGCCGGTGCTCGTCGGCCTCCTCACCAGCCACGGCACGTTCGTCGGCAACTTCGACGACTACGCCGCCAACCTCGGCGTGCAGGACGCGGCCGCGAAGCTCGCGGCCTCCGCGCAGGACGCCGGCTTCGCGCCCGCCGACTTCAGCTTCGAGATGACCGTGAGAGCGGTCTCGATCTTCTGGTTCATCTTCGGCTTCATCTTCTCCAGCAACTACTTCGCCGGCGAGATCCGGCTCGCGAAGCGGACGCACATCTACTCGATGCCGGGCGCGGTGCTGCTCGCCGTGCTGGTGCTGCTGTGCATGGTTCCGACCTACACGCACGTGATCGGCTACGACTTCAGCTACATGCTCGGGTTGGCGGATCCGACCGCGTACGGCTTCACCGCGGGCGCCCCCGCCTACCCCGAGCTGATCGGGATCGCGTCGGGCAGCCCGGTGATCGGGATCGTCGCGATCCTCGGCTTCACGATCGGCCTGCTGACGTGGCTGCCGCAGACGCTGATGCTCGTCAGCCGCAACATGTTCGCCTGGTCGTTCGACAACGTGATGCCGGCGAAGCTGTCCTACGTCGACCCGCGCTCGCGCTCGCCGCTGATAGCGATCGGCGTGATGCTGGTGCTGTCGATCGCCTCGACCGCGATCTACTCGTTCACGACCTGGTTCAGCTCGATCGCGGCCCTGCTGGGCCTGACGCTGCCGTTGCTGGTCACCGCGATCGCCGGCACGCTGCTGCCGTTCCGCCACCCGGAGCTGGTCGAGTCCTCGCCCTATTCCGGCAAGGTGCTCGGGATCCCGGTGCTGACCGCCGTCGGCTCGCTCGCGATCGTCGGCTTCGCCGGCGCGATCGCGATCCTGCTGTGGGACCCGTCCTCGGGCGTCTCGCTGAGCGAGAACTCGGGCAAGGTCTTCCTCGTGATCGGCATCTACCTGGCGGGCATCGCGATCTGGTGGATCTCGCGTGCGATCCGCAAGTCGCAGGGCATCGACGTCGACCTCGCGTACCGCGAGCTTCCGGCGGCATAGGCGATGGGGCTGTTCCGCAAGAAGGACGGCGGCGGCGGAGCCGCCACGCGCCTCTACTACGCCTCCGACATCCACGGCTCGGGCGTCCTCTGGCGCAAGTTCCTCAACGCCGGCAAGGCCTATGACGCCGACGTGCTCGTGATGGGCGGCGACGTGACCGGCAAGGTCGTCGTCCCGCTCGTCGAGCAGGCCGACGGCTTCCACGTCGACCTGTTCGGCCAGAGATCGGTGATCAGCGGCGAGGCGCTGGAGGAGATGGAGAACAAGATCCGCAACAACGGCATGTACCCGCACCGGATGAGCGGTGCGGACGTGCAGCGGGTCGCGGCGCTGAGCGAGGAGGAGCGCGAGGCGTGGTTCGCCGACGTGATGCGCCAGACCTTCGACGGCTGGCTCGCGCTCGCCGACGAGCGGCTCGACGCCTCCAAGCGCTGCTTCGTGATGCCGGGCAACGACGACCCGGCCGGCGTCGACGTCTCGATCGAGCAGGCGGCGAAGGTGGAGGCGTGCGACGGGCGTGTCGTCGCCTTCGGCGACCACACGATGATCTCGCTCGGCTACGCGAACACGACCCCGTTCGACTCGCCGCGCGAGCTGACCGAGGAGGAGCTGTACGCGCGCGTCTGCGCGATGGCCGACGAGGCCGGCGACATGACGCGCTGCATCTTCAACCTGCACGTGCCGCCGTACGACTCGACGCTGGACACCGCGCCGGCGCTGGACGAGACGCTCGCGGTCGTGATGTCGGGCTCGGCGCCGAAGATGATCGGCGTCGGCTCGACGGCGGTCAGAGAGGCGATCGAGAGATACCAGCCGCTGCTGTCGCTGCACGGGCACGTGCACGAGTCGCCCGGGGCGGTCAGAATCGGGCGGACGCTTGCGATCAACCCCGGCAGCGACTACCACACGGGTCGCATCAACGGGTGCCTGATCACGCTGAAGGGCGACGGCGTCCGCCACCAGTTCGTCACCGGATGACGGGAACCGAGAGATGACCGACGACGCGCGCCCGTTCAGCGATCGCCTGCCGCAGGAGGGCCGCGAGCTGGTCGCCGCGGCGCAGGCGCAGGGACTGCAGGTGCGCCTGCTCGGCGGGATCGCGATCCTGCTGCTGCTGGGCGACCGCTTCGACCCCGCCTTCGCGCGCCCCTACCGCGACGTCGACATCTTCTGCGGCCGCAAGGACGGGCGCGGGGTCGAGCAGTTGCTGTCGGGGCGGGGGTGGGCGCCCGCGGTCGAGTTCAACACGCTCGGCGGCGGCCGCCGGCTGCTGTTCCACGATCCGCTCAGCGAGGCGCAGGTCGACGTCTTCGTCGGCGAGTTCTCGATGTGCCACGAGCTGCCGCTCGCCGACAGCCTCGGTCGGCCGGGTCCGTCGCTGCCCGCGACCGACCTCGTGATGACGAAGCTGCAGATCGTCGAGCTGAACGCGAAGGACCGCAGCGACCTCTACGCGCTGTTGTCCGGCTGCGACGTCGGCGACGGCGACGAGCGCGCGATCGAGCCGGCGCGGCTGGCGTCGCTGACCGGCCGCGACTGGGGTCTGCACCACACGTTCGAGCTGAACCTTGCGCGTCTGCGCGCCGGGGTCGACTCCGGCGAGGGACCGGCGAGCGCGGGCGCCGCGATCGACGCGCTGGCGACGGCGATGGAGACCGAGCCGAAGTCACGCGGCTGGAAGATGCGCGCGAAGATCGGCGAGCGCAAGCGCTGGTACGAGCTGCCGGAGGAAGTCGAGCGGGAGGGGTGAGCGGGAAGACGCACACGCGCCGCGCCGCGTCGTTAAGCTCGTTTCATGAACCGCTTCGTCGCGATGATCGTCATCGTCGCGGCGCTCGCCGCCTTGCCCGCGGCGGCGCTCGCGCAAGACAACCCCTTCCTGCCGCCCGATCAACAGCAGCAGGCGCCTTCGCTGCAGCCGTCGACGCCGCCGCCGCCCGCGCCGGTCGAGGACCGCGACGACGGCGACGGGCTCAGCCCCGGCGTCGGGATAGCGATCGGCGTGATCGTGCTCGGGCTGATAGGCGGCATCTGGTTCTTCATCGCGCGTGACGCGCGCGAGGCCGCGCCGGACCGCAGACGCGTGCACACCGCGCGCACCGAGCCCGACGCGGCGGAGCGCGCGACGCCCGGCTCGCGCGGCCGCCACCACACGCGCGCGACGACCAGAAGGAAGCCGAGCAAGCAGGAGCAGAAGCGCCGCAAGCGCGGTCGCGCGCGCTGACGTCCAGCGCGCCGTCAGCAGCGGCGCGCGCATGACAGACTCTCTTGTGCTTTCCATGACTAAGACGCTTTTTTGACACAGGAGAAACCCATGTCAACCAACAGCTTCGGGGCGAGAGCCACGCTGTCGGTCGGGGGTCGCGATTACGAGATCTTCCGGCTCGATGCGCTGCAGGCCAGATACGACGTCGCGCGCCTGCCCTTCTCGCTGAAGATCCTGCTCGAGAACCTGCTCCGCAACGAGGACGGCGAGACGATCCGCGCGCAGGACATCGAAGCGCTCGCGACCTGGGACGCGAGCGCCGAGCCGAGCAAGGAGATCGCGTTCACCCCGGCGCGCGTGGTGATGCAGGACTTCACCGGCGTCCCCGCGATCGTCGACCTCGCCGCGATGCGCGACGCGATGAGCGCGATGGGCGGCGATCCGTCCAAGATCAACCCGCTCGTCCCCGCCGAACTGGTGATCGACCACTCCGTCCAGGTCGACGAGTTCGGCACCAGATACGCGTTCGAGCACAACGCCGAGCGCGAGTTCGAGCGCAACGAGGAGCGCTACGCGTTCCTGCGCTGGGGCCAGACCGCGTTCGACGGCTTCGACGTCGTCCCGCCCGACACCGGCATCGTGCACCAGGTCAACCTCGAGTTCCTGGCGCGGACCGTCTTCGTACAAGAGGGCGGCCCTGACGGGCAGTCACCGCGGGCCTACCCCGACACGCTCGTCGGCACCGACTCGCACACGACGATGATCAACGGCCTCGGCGTGCTCGGCTGGGGCGTCGGCGGCATCGAGGCCGAGGCCGCGATGCTCGGCCAGCCGATGTCGATGCTGATCCCGCAGGTGATCGGGTTCAAGCTGACGGGCGAGCTGCCCGAGGGCGCGACCGCGACCGACCTCGTGCTGACCGTGACCGAGAAGCTGCGCGAGCGCGGCGTCGTCGGCCGCTTCGTCGAGTTCTACGGCGCCGGCGTCTCCGCGCTGCCGCTGGCCGACCGCGCCACGATCGGCAACATGTCGCCGGAGTTCGGCTCGACCTGCGCGATCTTCCCGATCGACGCCGAGACGATCCGCTACCTGCAGTTCACCGGCCGCAGCGCCGAGCAGGTCGCGCTCGTCGAGGCGTACGCGAGAGAGCAGGGCCTCTGGCACGACGCCGACGCCGAGGAGCCGACCTTCACGGAGACGCTGTCGCTGGACCTCGCGACCGTCGTGCCGTCGATCGCCGGCCCCAAGCGCCCGCAGGACCGCGTCGCGCTGTCGGACGCGCAGTCGTCGTTCCGCGACGCGCTGAAGGGCTACCTCCCCGAGCAGGACGGCGAGGACGACGCGCTGGAAGACACGTTTCCCGCCAGCGATCCGACCGCCTCGCAGGAGCCCGGCAACGGCGACGCCCCCAGGCACGGCCACGACCACCTGCACACCGCGCACGCGGCGACGACCGCGGTCGCGACGAACGGCAGCGCGGTTCCCGTCACGCTCGCCGACGGCACCGAGACGACGCTCGACCACGGGCACGTCGTGATCGCCGCGATCACGAGCTGCACGAACACGTCGAACCCGTCCGTGATGCTCGCCGCCGGCCTGCTCGCGCGCAACGCCGTCGGACGCGGCCTCAGAACGAAGCCGTGGGTCAAGACGTCGCTGGCGCCGGGCTCGAAGGTCGTGACCGAGTACTACGAGCGCGCGGGCCTCACGCCCGACCTCGACGCGCTCGGCTTCAACCTCGTCGGCTACGGCTGCACGACCTGCATCGGCAACTCCGGCCCGCTGCCGGAGGCGATCTCGAAGGCGATCAACGAGAACGACCTGGCCGCGACCGCGGTGCTGTCGGGCAATCGCAACTTCGAGGGGCGCATCAGCCCCGACGTGAAGATGAACTACCTCGCGTCGCCGCCGCTCGTCGTCGCCTACGCGCTCGCCGGCTCGCTGCACGTCGACCTGCTGAACGACCCGCTCGGCGAGGACCAGGACGGCAACCCCGTCTACATGAGAGACATCTGGCCGTCCGCGGCCGAGGTCGCGCAGACGGTCGAGCAGGCGGTCCAGTCGGACATGTTCCGCAAGAGCTACGACGGCGTCTACGCCGGCGACGAGCGCTGGCGCGGGCTCGAGGTGCCGACCGGCGACAAGTTCGCCTGGGACGACAACTCGACCTACGTGCAGAACCCGCCGTACTTCGTCGACCTGCCGCGCGAGCCGCAGCCGATCACGGACATCGAGGGCGCGCGCGTGCTGGCGCTGCTGGGCGACTCCGTCACGACCGACCACATCTCGCCGGCCGGCGCGATCAAGCCGGACTCCCCGGCCGGTCGCTACCTGCAGGAGCACGGCGTCGAGCGCAAGGACTTCAACTCCTACGGCGCGCGCCGCGGCAACCACGAGGTGATGATGCGCGGCACGTTCGCGAACATCCGCCTCAAGAACCTGCTCGGCGGCGGCACGCTGCCCGAGGGCGGCAACACGTACTACCTCGGCGGGGACGGCGAGCCCGAGGCGCTGGCGATCTACGACGCCTCGATGAAGTACCAGCAGCAGGGGATCCCGCTCGTCGTGCTGGGCGGCAGGGAGTACGGCTCCGGCTCCTCGCGCGACTGGGCCGCAAAGGGCACCAACCTGCTCGGCGTGCGCGCGGTGATCGCGCAGAGCTTCGAGCGCATCCACCGCTCCAACCTCGTCGGCATGGGCGTGCTGCCGCTGCAGTTCAAGGACGGCGAGTCGGCGCAGTCGCTCGGCCTGACCGGCTACGAGACGTTCTCGATCGCCGGCATCGCCGCGGGCGACACCGTCCCGCGCGAGGTCACGGTCAAGGCCGCGGGCGAGAACGGCGTGACGGAGTTCACCGTCACCGTCCGCATCGACACGCCGAAGGAGCAGCGCTACTACCGCAACGGCGGCATCCTGCAGTACGTCTTGCGCGAACTGCTGGCGACGGCATGACCGCGCGGGGCTCGCGCGGCAGGTCGCGCGAGCCCCGATCCCGCTGGCGCGTTAACACGCGCGTAGCGCACGGTGCCGCGTGACCAGTCAAGATCGCTCCTGCATGGATGCGAAGAGATGGCCACGCGGCCTCGCCGCTCTGGCGGCGGCCGTGGCGCTCGCGGTCCTCTGCACATTCGCCGCCGGCGCGAGCGCGGCGAAGCTCGACCTGCAGCGCTGCTCCAGAGCGAAGCACGACCCGACCCGCTGCGGGCGGCTGTCGGTCCCGCTGGACCGCAGCGGCGGCGTGCGCGGGCGCGTCAGCCTCAAGGTGCGCGTGCTGCCGTCGCGCACGCGCAGAGCGAACGGGACGATCTTCGCGCTCGCCGGCGGCCCCGGCCAGGCGGCCGCGCCGCTGATCATGCCGATCGCGCAGATGCTCGGCCCGGTGCTGAAGACGCGGCGGCTCGTCGCGTTCGACCAGCGCGGCACCGGCGGCTCCGGCCGGCTCAGCTGCCCCGGGCTGGCGCGGACCGTCACCGACGCGGCGGTCGAGCGCGCCGTCGCCGGCTGCGCGAAGCGGCTCGGCGAGCGCCGCATCGCCTACACGAGCGCGGCGTCCGTCGAAGACATCGAGGCCGTGCGGGCCGCGCTCGGGATCGACACAATCGTCATCTACGGCGTCTCCTACGGCACGAAGGTCGCGCTCGACTACGCGGCTCGCCATCCGCAGCACGTCAGCCGACTGGTGCTCGACTCACTGCTGCTGCCGAGCGGCTCCGACCCCTTCATGCGCACGACGATCGCCTCGATCCCGCGCGTCCTGAAGCAGCTCTGCGCCGACCGCGGCTGCCGCTTCACGCGCGACCCGACGGCCGACCTGCAGCGGCTCGTCGCCCGCATCGCCCGCAACGGACCGCTGCACGGGATCCGCTACGACGGCCGCGGCGTCGGGCGGCGGATCGCGATCAGGCGCGAGGACCTGCTGTCGCTGCTGATGGCGGGCGACTTCGACCCGCTCTCGCGCGCGCTCTTCCCGGGCGCCGTGCGCGCCGCGCTGGACGGCGACACGGCGCTGCTGGCGCGCCTGCTCGGCGCCGACGGCGGCGCAGACCTCGATCCCGTCAGCGACTCGCAGGCGCTCTTCGTCGCGACCTCGTGCGAGGACGGCGGCGTGCCGTGGCCGGCCGGAACGCCGCGCGACGAGCGCGCCGCGGCGACGCGCGCGGCGCTGCTGACGATCCCGCAGCGCGACCTCGCGCCGTTTGACCGCGCGACGCTGGCGCGCAGCCAGATCGGCTACTGCGCCGGCTGGCCGGAGTCGCCGATCGCGCAGCCGACGGCGCCGTTGCCGGACCTGCCGACGCTGATCCTGTCCGGCGACGACGACCTCCGCACGCCGCGCAGCGACGCGCTGACGCTGGTCGCGCAGATGCCCTCGGCACAGCTCGTGACGGTCCCCGAGGCCGGCCATTCGGTGCTGGGCGCCGACGTCTCCGGCTGCGCCGCGAAGGCGCTGCGCCGCTTCTTCCAGGGCAGACGCCCGCGTGACTGCACGTACAGGCCGCCGCGGCTGCTGGAGGCGGCGGCCCCGCCGCCGACGCGGCTGTCGGCGCTGCCGCGCTTCCGCGGCCTGCCGCTGCGGGCCGGCCGCACGCTGACCGCGGTCAACCTGACCTTCGGGCAGCTCGCGTCCGACCTGCTGTTCGGGATCTTCCAGACCGCCCTCGGCGAGGACCCGGGCAGAGCGTTCGCGATCGCCTTCGGCGGCCTGCGCGGCGGCCACGTGCGCTTCACCAAGCGCGCGCTGACGATCGCGGGCTACAGCTACATCCCCGGCGTGACGCTGAACGCGCGCGTCGCGGTCGACGACGACCCGGACGCGCCGCTGGTGATGCGGATCGGCGGCGCCGCGGCGGCGCACGGGACGCTGCGCTTCACGCAGACGCGGATCACCGGCACGCTCGGCGGCCACCGCATCTCGGTGCGGGTCAGCGACGGCGGCTCCGGTGAGCCGCGCGCCGAAGCGGGTTCGTCCGCGGCCGCCGACCCCCGCGTCGCCGCCGCCGCGCTGCGCTCGCCGGTCTCCCGCGCGACCCTGCGCGAGGCGCTCGCCCGCGCCCGTCGGCTTGCCGGCTCGCCGCTCGGGGAGCTGCCGCTGCCGGTCGTGCCGCCGGGGGCGTTGAGATGAGCCGTTCACTTGCCGTCTTGATCGTCATGCTGGGACTCGCGCTCGGCGTCGCAGCCGCTCCTGCCAGCGCGGATCTTGCGTTGGCTCCCTGCGGTCGCGGCGACGCCGGCCAGTGCGGGAAGCTGCGCGTGCCGCTGGACCGCAGCGGCAGGGTGCCGGGCACGCTCGACCTGCGCGTGCGCGTGCTGCCGTCGCGCAGCGCGATGCCGGTGGCGACCGTCTTCGGGCTGGCGGGCGGGCCGGGGCAGGCAGCCTCGCCGCTGGTCGAGCAGTTCGCCGACAGCTTCGGCGCGGCCGGGCGCACGCGCCGCTTCGTCGCGTTCGACCAGCGCGGCACCGGCGGCTCCGGGCAGCTGAGGTGCAGAGCGCTCGCGCGCTCCTCGGGCAGCTTGTCGGCCGTCGTGGGCGCTTGCGCGCGCGAGCTCGGCCCGGCCCGCGCGCAGTACACGACGGCGGCGTCCGTGGCCGACATGGAGGCGGTCCGCGCCGCGCTCGGGGTCGACAGAATCGTCCTCTACGCGACCTCCTACGGGACCAAGGTCGCGCTCGACTACGCGGCCGCGTACCCGCGGCACGTCGAGGCGCTGGTGCTCGACTCGGTCGTGCCGGCCGGCGGCGTCGACCCGTTCCAGCGCACGACGCTGGCGTCGATCGGCCGGGTGCTGGGCAACGTCTGCTCCGACGACGGCTGCCGCTTCACGCGCAACCCGCTCGCCGATCTGGCCACGCTCGTGCGGCGGATGGCGCGCGGGCCGTTCAACGCCCCCTACGTGACCGCGGAGGGCAGGCGCCGCACCGTCCAGCTCGGGCGTGCGCAGCTGTTCAGCCTGCTGCTCGCCGGCGACTTCTCGCCGTTCCTGCGCGCCGCGATCCCGGGCGCGGTCGCGTCCGCGCTGCGCGGCGACGGCGCCGCGCTGGTGCGGCTGGTGGGCGCGAGCCAGGGCGGGTCCGACGGCGGCTCCAGCGACGCGCTCTACCTTGCGACGACGTGCGAGGACGGCGGCGTCCCGTGGCCGCTCGGCACGCCGCTCGACGAGCGTCGCGCGGCCGTCGACGCCGCCGCGGGGGCGCTGCCGCAGCGCGCCTTCGCGCCATTCGACCGCGCGACCGTGCGCGAGCTCGGCCTCGCAGACATCTGCAGCGCGTGGCCGGAGTCGCCGGTCGCGCAGCCGACGGCGCCGCTGCCGGACGTGCCGACGCTGATCCTGTCCGGTGACGACGACCTCCGCACGCCGCGCGCCGACGCGCTCGCGCTCGGGGCGCTGCTGCCGCGCGCGACGGTCGTCGAGGTGCCGAACTCGGGCCACTCCGTGCTCGGCTCGGACCCGACCGACTGCGCCGAGCGGGCAGTCAACACGTTCCTGGCGGGCGGCACGCCGCGCAACTGCCGCCCCGCGCGCCGCGTCGTGGCGCCGGCGAGCCCGGCGCCGCGCAGCCTCGCCGCGCTGCCGGCGCCGCGCACGATCGCCGGCCGCCGCGGCCGGACGCTCACCGCCGCGCTGCTGACGTTCAGCGACGCGGGCGACCAGGTCAACGTGCAGCTGGCGGGCAACGGCCGCTCGAGCGGCGCCTTCGGCGGCCTGCGCGGCGGCAGCGCCGCGCTCGATCCCAGACGCGGGCTGCTGCTGCGCGACTACGCGTTCGTGCCCGGCGTGACGCTCAGCGGCTGGATCGACCCACGCGCCAGATCGTTCACGTTCGACATCGGCGGCCCGGCGGCAGCCCACGGCCGTCTGACGTTCTCCCGCCGCGGCGTCACCGGCAGGCTCGACGGGCGTCGGGTGCAGCTCGTGGCGGCGGCGTCAGCGTCGTCCGCAGCCGATGCCCCTGCCATCGTCCTTCGCTCTGCCAGAGCCGGCGCCGCCGGCCTGCGTCAGCGCGGCCCGCTCGCCCCCGCGCCGCTTTCGGGGCCGGCGGCGGGCCGCTAGTCTGAGCGCCATGCCGACGCCCGACTTCCTCCGCACGCTGCTGACTACGCCCGGTCCGTCCGGGTACGAGACCCCCGTCGCGAAGGTCTGGCGCGAGGCCGCCGGCGCCTTCGCCGAGGTCACGCACGACACGGTCGGCTCCTCGGTCGCGCGCGTGAAGGGGACCGCCGGCGGCCCGCTGACCGCGATCATCGGCCACATCGACGAGATCGGCGTGATCGTCACGCACATCGACGACGACGGCTTCCTGCGCTTCGAGGGCGTCGGCGGCTGGGATCCGATCATCCTCGTCGGCCAGCGCATCAAGCTGACGACGAAGGACGGCGAGCTCGACGGCGTGATCGGCAAGAAGCCGATCCATCTGATGAAGGCCGACGACCGCAAGAGCGTGCCGGAGCTGAAGGACCTGCACATCGACATCGGCGCCAAGGACGGCGACGACGCCCGCGCGCGCCTGCGGATCGGCGACGTCGCCGTGATCGCCGCGGAGCCGGTCGAGCTGCCCAACGACCGCCTCGTCTCGCGCTCGATGGACAACCGCCTCGGCGCCTTCGTCGCGTTCGAGGTCGCGCGCCTGGTCGCCGAGGCCGGCGGCGCGCCCGGCGACGTCGCGGCCGTCGCCGCGGTCCAGGAGGAGACGAACCTGGTCGGCTCGCGCACGAGCGTCTTCTCGCTCAGACCCGACGTCGCGATCGTCGTCGACGTCACCTTTGCGACCGACCAGCCGGGGATCTCGCTCGGGGAGCTGTCGAGACAGCCGTTCGGCTCCGGCCCGTCGATCACGCGCGGCTCGATGGTCCACCCGCTCGTCACCGAGCTGCTGATCGAGACGGCCGAGGCGAACAGAATCCCGTACACGCTGTCGGCCGCCGGCCGCGCGACCGGCACCGACGCCGATGTCGTCCACCTGACGCGCGGCGGCATCCCGACCGCCGTCGTCTCGATCCCGCTGCGCTACATGCACTCGCCGGTCGAGATGGTCCAGCTCGGCGACGTGCACGACACGGCGAAGCTGATCGCCGAGTTCACGCAGAAGCTGACGGCCGAGACGTCGTTCCTGCGCTAGTGATCCCGCTCCTGCTGCTGTTCGACATCGACGGCACGCTGCTCGCCGGCGCGACCGAGGCGCATGCGGCGGCGCTGCACACCGCCCTGCGCGAGGTCCACGGCCTGCACGAGGTCGAGCGCGAGCGCACGCGCGGGATCGACCCCGCGGGGCGGACCGATCCGGAGATCGCGCGCGCGATCCTGCTGGCGCACGACGTCTCCGCCGAGCGGATCGACGCGCGCGCCGACGACGTGCGGATCGCGGCGAGCGAGGTCTACGCGCAGACCTGCCCGGCGGATCTCAGCGACAAGGTGCTGCCGGGCGTGCCGGAGCTGCTGGCGCAGCTGGCCGCCCGCGACGACGTGCGGCTGGCGCTCGTGACCGGCAACTACGAGACGATCGCGCGCGTGAAGCTGCGCGCCGCCGGCATCGGCCACTGGTTCGACGGCGGCCCCGGCGGCTTCGGCTCCGACAGCGAGGACCGCACCGACCTGCCCGGCATCGCGCGCATGCGGGCCGCCGAGCCGAGCCCTCGCGGCGTTGCGGCGGCTGACCAGGGTGCCTGGGAGCTCCCCGCGACATCCCGCGGTGACGACCCGCCGTCGTGGAACTCCCAAAGCGCAGCACATCCGCGCGAGCGCGCCGTCGTGATCGGCGACACCCCGCGCGACGTCGCCTGCGCGCTGGCGGACGGCGTCCGCTGCATCGGCGTCGAGACCGGGCGCTTCAAGGCCGCGGACCTCCACGGCGCGACGTCCGTCGCCCCCGGCGCCCACGCTCTCGCCCCGCTGATCGACGCGCTCGTCTGAGCGCTACCTCGGCGTCGGGAACTGCTGGCGCATCGCGGCGTCCCAGAGACGGTCCGGAAGGAGTCTTCGCAACGGGATCGTCGTGCGCGCCGACGGCGTGACGACGACCCGAGTGGGGGCACGCCGTCGGTCGATCGCCTTCTCGATCGCCTTCGCGACACGATCCGGTCCGCCTCCGAAATGCCGCAGCGGACCTTCGTAGGCACCGGTTGTGACAGCGCCCACTGTCAGATTGAAATGACCATAGGGGTCGTCAGGGGAGGGCTCCGCATCCGCCAGCGAAGCGCTCGCCGCGGCCCCGAACTCCGTCGTGATCAGGCCCGGCTCGACGAGGATCACGTCGACGCCGAAGCCGGCGACCTCGAAGCGCAGCGCGTCGCTGAGCGCCTCCAGCGCGTACTTCGTCGCGTGGTACCAGCCGCCGCCGGGGAAGGTCAGGCGGCCGCCCATCGAGCCGAGGTTGACGACCTTGCCCCAGCCCTGCGCGCGCATCTTCGGCAGCGCCAGCTGGGTCAGGCGCGCGAGCCCGAAGACGTTCGTCTCGAACTGCCGTCGCACCGCCTCCAGCGGCACGCTCTCGACCGCGCCGCTCTGGCTGTAGCCGGCGTTGTTGACCAGCACCCCGATCGCGCCCACCTCGCGCTCGACCCGCTCCACCGCCGCGACCATCGACGCCTCGTCGGTGACGTCGAGGCTCAGCAGCCGGCAGCCGGCGTCGGCGAGGTCGGCGATCGCGTCGACCTTGCGGGCGCTCGCGTAGACGGTCCAGCCGCTGCCCGCCAGCCGCAGCGCGGTCGCCCGCCCGATGCCCGACGAGCAGCCCGTGATCAGCACAGCTCTCGAAACCTGTGTCATGGGCGCACCCTACCGGGGCGCCCATGAGCCGCACCAGCGCGAACCGCTAGCTGCGGACGAGTCTCTTGTACGTCACGCGGTGGGGCCGGTCGGCCTCCGCGCCGAGGCGCTCGCGGCGCTCTTCCTCGTACGCCTCGAAGTTGCCCTCGAACCAGCGCACCTGCGAGTCGCCCTCGAACGCGAGCACGTGCGTCGCGATGCGGTCGAGGAACCAGCGATCGTGGGAGATCACGACCGCGCAGCCGCCGAACGCCAGCAGCGCCTCTTCGAGCGCGCGCAGCGTGTCGACGTCGAGGTCGTTGGTCGGCTCGTCGAGCAGCAGCAGGTTGCCGCCGGAGCGCAGCAGCTTCGCGAGGTGGACGCGGTTGCGCTCGCCGCCGGACAGCTTGCCGACCTTCGCCTGCTGGTCGGTGCCCTTGAAGTTGAACCCGGACGTGTAGGCGCGCGAGCTCATCTTCTGGTCGCCGACGGAGATCTGGTCGTCGCCGCCGGAGATCTCCTGCCAGACCGTCTTCTCCGGGTCCAGCGCGTCACGCGACTGGTCGACGTAGGCGAGTCTGACCGTGTCGCCGACCTTGAAGGTGCCCTCGTCGGGTCTCTCCTGGCCGGTGATCATCTTGAAGAGCGTCGTCTTGCCGGCGCCGTTGGGCCCGATCACGCCGACGATCCCGCCCCGGGGCAGCTTGAACGAGAGGTCCTCGATCAGCAGCTTGTCGCCGAAGCCCTTGCGGACGTTCTCGGCCTCGATCACGACGTCGCCGAGGCGCGGGCCCGCGGGGATGTGGATCTGGACCTGGTCGAGCTTGACGTTGCGGTCCTCCGCGAGCAGCGCCTCGTAGGCGTTCAGGCGCGCTCTCGGCTTCGCACGGCGGGCGGAGGCGTTCATCCGCACCCACTCCAGCTCCTGCTGCAGGACCTTCTTGCGCGTGTTGTCCTGCCGCTCCTCCTGCGCCATCCGCTGCTGCTTCTGCTCCAGCCAGCCGGAGTAGTTGCCCTCGTACGGGAAGCCGCGGCCGCGGTCCAGCTCGAGGATCCAGCCGGCGACGTTGTCGAGGAAGTAGCGATCGTGGGTGATCGCCACGATCGTGCCTCTGTAGTCGCGCAGGTGCAGCTCCAGCCACGCGACCGACTCGGCGTCGAGGTGGTTGGTCGGCTCGTCCAGCAGCAGCAGGTCGGGCTGTCTCAGCAGCAGGCGGCAGAGCGCGACGCGGCGCTTCTCGCCACCGGACAGCGAGGCGACGTCGGCGTCGGCGGGCGGCAGCCGCAGCGCGTCCATCGCGGTGTCGAGCATCGTGTCGAGGTTCCACGCGTCGGCCGCGTCGATCTGCTCCTGCAGCCGCGCGAACTCGTCGGCGGTCTCCTCGGAGTAGTTCGCCGCCAGCTCGTTGAAGCGGTTGAGCAGGTCGCGCGTCTCGGCGACCCCGTCCTCGACGTTGCCGCGCACGTCCTTGGACTCGTCCAGGTGCGGCTCCTGCTCCAGCAGCCCGACGCTCGCGTTGGGCGCCAGCTGCGCGGTCCCGCGGAACTCTCTGTCGATGCCCGCCATGATCTTCAGCAGCGTCGACTTGCCGGAGCCGTTGTACCCGAGCACTCCGATCTTGGCGCCGGGGTAGAAGGAGAGGGAGACCTCTCTCAGCACTTCCTTGTCCGGCGGGAACAGCCGGGACAGTCTGTGCATGGTGAAGATGTACTGTGCGGACACGCCGTCGAGGATAGTGCGTGAGGCGCCATAGCACTCTGGCGCGGCCCGGACAAGCCTGCCCAGGGCGGTCCAGCGTCGCTAGCCTTGGTTCTTCATGGCCGCAGTCTTCGACATCGAGCAGGCAATCCTGCTGCTGGAGCTCGATCCCCCCTTCGACAAGCGCACGGTGCAGCTGGCGCGGCGCAGGATGGCGAAGGTCTGGCACCCGGACATCGCTCCGCCCGGCCGCCAGCACGAGCATCAGCGCCACCTGCAGGCGATCAACGAGGCCGCCGACCAGCTCGAGCAGCTCGCCGAGACCTCGCGCGGCGGCAAGGTCTCCGCCAACGCCGTCAAGGTCTCGGCCGCGGCCGCCCGCAGAGCGCGCGCCCAGGAGGGCCGCCGCGCCTACGAGGAGGCGCAGCGCCGCGCCGAGCAGGACGCCGACAGAGCCGAGCACGATCCGTTCGGCTCCCAGGCGCCCGCGCACTCGGTCGTGCACCGCTACGCGCGCTGCCTCTCCTACCCGGAGTGGGGCGTCGGCTCGGTCACCGGCATCTACTTCTCCGGTGACGGCGACGACGTGCAGCAGTGGGCGCGGGTCAAGTTCCAGCTCGGCGTCCGCACGATCCCGGCCGGCTCGCTGCAGTTCGTCGACTTCTCCAGACCGGACCCGGCCGCCGACCGCGTCCAGCGCTTCATGACGGCCGCCGCGCACGCGCTCGCGGAGGGCGACCCGGAGCTGGCCGCCAGACGGCTCGTCTTCGCGCGCGACTCGGCGCCGCGCGACCCGGTCGTGCTGCGCCAGCTGACCGTCGCCTTCTGGCAGTCGGGCAACCTGCCGGCCGCCGCGCGGACGGTGCGCGACTGGATCCGCGTCGAGGGCGAGCGGCCCGCGCCGCACCGCTTCGCGGCGCGCATCTACGAGGACATGCGCGCCTACGACCTCGCGCGCGACGCGGCGCTGAGGGAGACGAAGGCCGCGCCGACCGACGCCTCCGCGTGGGAGCGGCTCGGTCGCCTGCGGCTGCGGCTCGGCGACCGCGAGGGCGCGCAGACGGCGCTGGAGCGGGCGCGCGACCTGATGCCGACGGTCGAGGGACTGCTCGACCTCGCGCTCGTGCACCAGCTCAGCGGCGACGTCGGCGCCGAGGTGACCGCCTGCGAGGCGGCGACCGTGCTGGCGCCGGAGTCGTCGCCGGCGTGGTCGCGCTACGCCCACGCGCTCGCCCGCACCGACCGCGTCAGCGACGCGATCGCGGCCTGCGAGCACGCGATGGACCTCGGCACCGACGCCGAGGTCGCGGCGCTGCTGCTGACGCTGCGCGAGCGTCAGCCGCGCGCGCTGCCGGCCGAGAGCGCGGCGTGAGCGCGTCGGGACGTCGCGAAACGCGCCACTCCTCTAGACTCATTCAGGCCTTGGCGAGTCCGCCCGCGTGGTGTCGCCAGGAAACATGCGGGAGTAGCTCAATTGGTAGAGCACCGGCCTTCTAAGCCGATGGTTGCGGGTTCGAGCCCCGTCTCCCGTGCTTCAGGCAGCCCGAACAGTGGGCGCCCGGAGGGGGATCCGCCACGATATGAGTGACCAGCCGCATCTGCGCGCGGACAACCTGCTCGACGCCGTCGAGTCGACCCTGCGTGCCGTCGACACGGATGCGTTCCGCGTCGTCCCCAACCTGAGACAGGAAGACGCGACCGACGTCGGCGCGATCACACGCGATCGCGAGCTGGCGCCGCGGGCGCTCGCCGCGCTGCAGGCCGATCCCGCGATCGCCGCCGCCGAGCAGGAGCAGCAGCGCTTCCTGCTGAAGCTGTCCGACGCGCGCATCGCGGAGACCGGCGCCGGCCTGGAGGCGGGTCGCTTCACCGGCATGGAGACCGACGACCTGCTCGCCGGCGAGCGCGCGATCGTCGACTTCTGCGATCCGAACGCGACGAAGGCGCTGCACGTCGGCCACCTGCGCAACATCGCGCTCGGCGAGGCCGTCACGAGCGCGCTCAGAGCCGCGGGCGCGCAGGTCGAGCGCCAGAGCCACATCGGCGACGCCGGCCGCTCGATGGGCGAGGCAATCGCCGGATACGTCCGCTACGCCGCGCCCGGCACGCCCGCCGACGCGCACCGCAAGCCCGACCAGTTCGTCGGCGACCTCTATGCGCGCTACGCCAGGGAAGAGGGCCCGGTCGCCGACGTCGCCGACGGCGACGCGCCGGTCGCGCGCGACCTCGACGAGCGCCACGACCTCGCGCAGCAGCTGCTCAGCGGCCTGGAGCAGGACGACCCGGAGGCGGTCGCGCTGTGGAAGCGCGTGCGCGACTGGGCGGTCGAGGGCCAGAACGAGACGCTCGACCGGCTCGGCGTCCAGTTCGAGCGGATCCTCTACGACTCCGACCGCACCGCCAAGACGGCGGAGGTCGCCCGCCTCGGGATCGAGCGCGGTGTGTTCGTCAGAGAGGAGCGCGGGACGGTCGCCTACTACACCGGCGACGACTCGTACCCGGTGATGCCGCTGACGCGCGCCGACGGCTTCCCGACGCACCACCTGCGCGTCGTCGCGATGTGGCGCGACATGATGATCGACGAGGAGGGGGCGCAGCTGATCCACCTCTCCGGCGACGAGTGGAAGGCCCACGTCGAGCACACCGAGCAGCTGCTCGGCAGACTCGAGCCGACGCTCCCGGTGCTGCCCTCGCGCCACGTCCTGCACGGCATGGTCTCGACCGAGATCGGCGGCGAGCTGTCGTCCAGCAAGGGCAACGCGCTGCTCGTCGACGAACTGCTGGCGGAGCTGCTGGAGCGGCCGGAGCTGAAGGCGCTCGCGCGCGATCAGGCGCTCGTGTCCGCCGACGACCTCGTCGCGCTCGCGGTGCTCGGCTTCTGCCTCGACAAGCCGTTCGTGAAGGGCCTGATCCTGCCGCCGGCCGAGCGCCTCGTCGACCCCGAGCACAACAGCGCCTGGCGGATCGCGCAGGCGTGGGCGAAGGCCTGGGACCCGGCCAACGACGGGCCGGCCGACCCCGCTCCGCAGGACTCCGACTACCGCCACATCGTGCTGCAGTCGCAGGTCCACCGCCGCAACCTGGCAGTTGCGCTGGAGGCGTTCGACCTGCTCAAGTACTACCGCTACGTCGCGCACCTGAGCGAGTGGTACCTGGAGCGCGACGCAGACCGGCGCGTCGGTCGCGTGATGCGCGCGATCCTCTCCTGCGGGCTCGGCGCGCTCGGGCTCGTGCGGGCGGGCGGCGACGCGGCGCGCGCCGAGACGCTGCGCCGTGCCGAGGCCGCCACCGCCGCGATCAGATGACCGAAGCCACCGACGAGGACCTGCCATGACCGACGAGACGACCCCGACCTCCGAGCACGTCCTCAACGAGGTCGACACCTACGGCCCCGCGTACATGCGGATCGCCGAGCGGCTCGGCGGCTACGACAGCACCGCCGAGGACGCCGCCGCGATGGTGAGACTGCTGGGCCTGGCGCCCGGCACGACGGTCGTCGACGCCGGCTGCGGCTTCGGGCGCTACTGCGCCGCGCTGCAGGAGCAGGGGATGGAGGCGACCGGGATCGACATCTCGCCGGCCGCGATCGCGGAGGCCGAGAAGCGCAGCCCCGGCCCGCGCTACCTCGTCGCCGACCTGACGCAGCCGCTGCCCGCCGGCGTCGGCCCGTTCGACGTGATCGTCAACCTCTACTCGTCGTTCGGCTACGGCGCGACCGAGGCGGAGGACATGGAGATGCTGCGCGCCTTCCGCCGGCTCGTGAAGAGCGGCGGCCAGATCGTGATGCAGCTGTCGGACCTCGAACGTTCGCGCTTCCGTCTCAGAACCGACGAGGGCGTCGTCGTGCGCGACACCAACGGCGTGATCGAGACGCTCGACGTCGACTTCTCGACCGGCAGACTGCACGTCAGATACGAGCTCGACGGCGACGTCGTGCACTCGCGCATCCGCATGTACGAGAAGGAGGACCTGCAGCGGATGGTCGAGCAGGTCGGCTTCTCGGAGGTCGCGCTGTACGGCGACTTCGACGGCGCCGCCAAGCGCCCCGAGGACCGGCTCGTGCTGGTCGGGACGGCGACATGAGCGAGGACGTCGAGAACCTCAACGAGCTGGACGCGTTCGGCGCCGCGTTCATCGCGATGTCGGACAAGCTCGGCCGCTACGAGGAGACCGAGCAGGAGTGCCGCGACATCGCGACGCTGCTGTCGCTGGCCCCGGGCGCGCGCGTGCTCGACGCCGGCTGCGGCTTCGGCCGTTCCGTCGGCGCGCTCGCGAGACTGGGCTACGAGGCGGTCGGCGTCGACATCTCGCCAGCCGTGATCGCGGAGGCCGAGAAGCGCAACCCGGGTCCGACCTACCTCGTCCACGACCTGACGAGACCGCTGCCCGCTTCGGTCGGCGCCTTCGACGCGATCGTCAACCTCTACTCGTCGTTCGGCTACGGCAAGACGATCGAGGACGACCAGGCGGTGCTGAACACCTGGCACGCGGCGCTGAAGCCCGGCGGCAAGCTCGTGATGGAGCTGTCGGACATCGAGCGCACGCTGCACCGCCTCGGCCCGCTCGGGACCGTCGTCGACCGCGAGGACAACGGCGTCCACGAGCACCTCTACGTCGATCCCGAGACGAAGATCCTGCACGTCACGTACACCGCCGCCGGCAGATCGCTCGAGGTCGAGACGCGCTACTTCGAGGCCGACGAGCTGGCCGCGATGGTGGAGGCCGCCGGCTTTCATGACATCGCCCGCTACGGCGGCTTCGATGCCCACCCGAAGCAGCCGGACGACCGGCTCGTGCTGGTGGCCACGGCATGACGAGCACCGACACCAGCAGGCGCGTCGCGGTCGTCGTCGACGCCTACTCGACCGGCTCCAGACTCGCCCCGCGCTTCATCGCCGAGGGGCTCGACGTCGTGCACGTGCAGAGCAACCCGAACGAGTCGCCGTTCTACATCGACCGCCTGCGCACGCAGGACTTCGTCGAGAACGTCGTCCACCACGGCGACCTCGAGGCGACCGCCGCGGCCGTTGCCAGATACGCCCCGGCCTTCGTCGTCGTCGGCTCCGAGCCGGGCGTGCGGTTGAGCGACGCGCTCAGCGCGCGGCTCGGGCTGCCGTCCAACGGCACTGAGCAGAGCGAGGCGCGGCGCGACAAGTCGGTCATGGCCGACGCCGTCCGCAGAGCGGGCCTGCGCGCCGTCCAGGAGCTGAAGACCGGCGACGTCGACGAGGCGATCGCGTGGGCGCAGAGACGCGGCGACTGGCCCGTCGTCGTCAAGCCGCTGGACTCGGCCGGCACCGACGGCGTCTCGCTGTGCGAGACGCCCGACGCGATCCGCCGCGCGTTCACCGACGTGCTCGGCCGCCCCAACGCGCTGCAGGGGGCCAACGAGCAGCTGCTGGTGCAGGAGCTGCTGCGCGGCACGCAGCTGTTCTGCGACTCGATCTCGTGGGACGGCGTGCACCACGTCTCCGAGGTCTGGCGCGACACGAAGATCCGCATCCAGGGCAACCTCGCCTACGACTTCGAGGAGCTGCTCGCCTTCCGCGGGCCGCAGCAGGACCTCGTCGTGCCGTACGTGAAGGACGTGCTCGACGCGCTCGGGATCAGGTACGGCCCGGCGCACACCGAGGTGATGCTGACGGCCGACGGCCCGGTGCTGGTCGAGTCCGGCGCGCGCCTGCACGGCTCGATCCGCGACGACGTGATCGACCGCTGCACGCCGTCGCACGTGACCGTCACCGTCGACGCCTACCTGCGCCCGGAGACGGTCGCCGAGCGCGCGAAGCGACCGTACGAGCTGGCGAACGCGTCGCGCTGCGTGATGCTGATCTCCCACCAGGGCGGCCGCGTCGTCTCCGACGCCGGCATGCGCGCGGTCGAGGCGCTGCCGTCGTACGCCGGCTCGATCTCGATGGCCCAGCCCGGCGACGAGATCACCCCGACGGTCGACCTCTTCTCCTGCCCGGGGATCGTCTACCTCGTCGACCCCGACCGCGACGTGCTGCTGCGCGACTACGAGGCGCTGCGCGCGATCGAGCGCGAGGGTGGGATCTTCGAGGTCGAGCCCCCGGTCGCCGCCTAGCGTCGTCTCGCCGCGCCTGGCGGCGTCCTCGGTCGCTCATGGGCTGGCGCCCACTACGGCTCCCTGCGTCCTTGCCAGCCACGACGATACTTCCGCTACGCGGTGACCGGTAACGCCGGAGGGCCCCGCTCGCGCGGGGCCCTCCGCCGTTCAATGAGGGATGTTGCTCGCGCTCAGAGGTACGCGATCGAGGTCGGGATTCCTCCGAGCTCGTCGCGGATCTTGAAGACCGCCGGGGCGATCGGCGAGTCCTCGCGCCAGCCGTACTGGTCCAGGATCGCCTGGACCTGGTCCTTGCTGTCGGCGGAGACGACCTCGCGCTCGAGCGTCGCGCAGAGCTGGTGGACGCCCTCGATCACACGGGCGGTCTCCCACGAGATCGTGCCGTCCTCGTGCACGTCCAGGTAGCCGTTGCCGGCGAGGAAGCTCAGCTCGACGCAGGCGGCGCCGGCGTCGCTCCAGTTCCACGGGCCGCGGCGGACGTAGTGCAGCGCCTCGGCGAGGTAGACGGCGACCATGTCGTCGGCCGTGCAGCCGGCCAGCTCCAGCCACGTCGGCGTCAGCGACATCGCCGTGCCGTAGGCGTCGGCGATCGCCTCCTGCAGCGAGTACCACGGCTCGTGGCCGACGTCCTTGGGCCCGACCTTGCCGGCGCGCGGGGTCGTGACCGCGTGGGCGATGTCGTGGCCGCGCATCCAGGTGATCAGGACGTTGCGCAGGTCGATGCCCTCGGTGGGCTTGTGGCCCTTCAGCAGCTTGTCGCCGAGCGGCTTGGAGATGTACTCGTAGCGCAGCCCGTAGACGTTGCGGAAGAGGATCGTCTTGTTGTAGACGTCGCCGTAGCCGGCGCCCTCGTCCTCGGGCAGGAAGTAGGCGAAGTGCTTCGGGAAGGCGTTGGACTCGCCGCCCATCGCGATCAGGTCGGTGATCTGCATCGCGAAGACGCCGCTGACGGTCACGTCGCTCGTGCCGGTGCGTCCGTTGACCTCTTCCAGCACGGCGGTCGAGGAGGCGTCGAGCGCGGCGATCAGCGCGTCGCCCTCGGCGTGCGCCGTCGCGATCGCGACGGAGTGCAGGGGCGTGCGCGTCTTGTTGCGGAAGGTGCAGACCGGGCCCGCGATCACCGTCAGGTTCTGCGGCGTCGTCAGCTCGGCCTCGGTGTGCGCGATCGCCTTGTCGTGCGTCAGCTCGCCGAGCGCGACGGCGCGGCGGCGGACGATGTCAGCCTGCTCGGCCGAGACCGCGTCGGTGTCCGCGATCTCGCTCATCAGTCGGGCCGAGGCATCGGCGAGCAGCTGAGCATGATCGTCGTTGGTGAACGACCCGTCGAGCCCCTGCAGCGAGCGCAGCGCGTCGCCGAGCGCGGCCAGCTGGCGCAGCTGGGGGAGCAGCGGCTGGACGTTGGCCGGGACGGCAGGGTCGAGGTCGACCGCGGTCAGCGCGTGGATGTCGCGCTCCGGCCAGATCAGCGGCGCGGGAACGGTGGTCGTGGTGGTGCTATCGGCGGTGGCAGACATGGGTCTGGATTTCTCCTGAGATTCGTCGAAAGGACTTGCTGACAGATGACTGATGGGCCTGCCGCTCGCGTCTGGCCTTTCGGCCGTGTGCCACGAGCGTGGCGAGGTACATCAGGAGTTGAACGCGACGAGCGTGCGTCTTCGAGACGAGACGTGAATTCGTCTTCGAGTCTCGGTGCGGGCCGCGCTGTCGCGGCGCTCGGTGTCTGCAGCGGTGATCTCAGTCACAACGCAGCCAATGGTAGAGGAATCTCGATCTCGTGTGCAAGCAGGGGTCACAGCGGTTCACACCTGCGCGCTTGCGGGCGGAGGTGTCGTCTGCGCAGCGGCGCGGCGGCCAGCGTCTCGGCGATCGCTCGGTCGGTCTCCTCCGGGGCCCCGATCGCGTCGGCCAGCAAAGGCAGCAGGCGCGGACCGGGGAGGTCGCGTCGGCCGCGCGTTCGGCCCTCCGAGGTCAGCAGACCGGCGGCGCCGGCGGCGAGCAGGTCGTTGCACATGCGGACGCGGCGGCCGGCGCTCCGTCCCGCTCGACCGCTACCTTGTGCCGCCGTGCGCTTGATCGTCGCTCGCTGTGAGGTCCGTTACACGGGCCGGCTCGATGCCCTCCTGCCGGAGGCGCTGCGGCTGATCGTGATCAAGTCCGACGGGTCGGTGATGGTGCATGCCGACCATGGCGGCTTCAAGCCGAGCAACTGGATGGTCGCGCCGACGACGATCGAGGAGGGCGACGGTCATCTCGTCGTGCGCAAGTTCGCCGGCACGACCGAGGACCGGCTCGACATCGCGATCGCCGAGGTGATCTCCGACGTCACGCACGATATGGGCGAGGCCGCGGCCCTGGAGAAGGACGGCGTCGAGGCGCACCTGCAGGAGTTGCTGGCGGAGCAGCCGCACTGGTGCGGCGAGGGCTTCCGGCTCGTGCGGCGGGAGTGGCCGACCGACATCGGCCCCGTCGACCTGATGTGCCGCGACGACGAGGACGGCTGGATCGCGGTCGAGATCAAGCGGATCGGCACGATCGACGCCGTCGAGCAGTTGACGCGGTATCTCGAGCGGATCCGCCTCGACCCGGCGATGAACGTCTGCCGCGGCGTGCTCGCGGCGCAGTCGATCAAGCCGCAGGCCCGCGTCCTCGCCGAAGCGCGCGGAATCGCCTGCGTCGAGGTCGACCTCGGCGTCCTGCGCGGCGAGCGCGAGCCGGATCTGACGCTGTTCGGCTGAGTGCCGCGCCGGCCTCCGTCGGGGGGGGAGGACCGAAGGATTACTGCCGTATACGAGTAGTAATCCTGCGGTGGTAGAAATCGGACGGACGTGGAGCCGGTTAGTCGCCCGCGTCGCCGTTGACCGTCGCGACCAGCGAGCGCGAGCCGCCGTGGTCGCGGTGCTCGCACAGGTAGATGCCCTGCCACGTGCCGAGCGCGAGCGAGCCGCCGGCGATCGGGAGCGTGAGGGAGGGGCCGAGCAGGCTCGCCTTGATGTGGGCAGGCATGTCGTCGTCGCCCTCCGCGGTGTGGGTCCAGTAGCGGGCGCGCTCGGGCACGGCTTCGTCGAACCATGCCTCGAAGTCGCGGCGGACGCTCGGGTCGGCGTTCTCGTTCAGCGCCAGCGACGCGGACGTGTGGAGGATGTGCAGGTGCAGCAGGCCGACGCGCAGGTCGCGCAGTTCCGGCAGTGCGCCGACCACCTCGCGCGTGATCAGGTGAAAGCCGCGCGGGACCGGGGGCAGGCGCAACTGGCGTTGGATCCACATGGGGCAAGGCTAGTGGCGTGACCGGCAACGTTCACCGGGTCGGGCTTGTCCTCGCCGCGTCACACCACTAGTCCGGCAGCCGTGCCTGGCGCATGTCGACGCGCTCGCCGCGGAAGGGGACGCCCTCGGCCTCCAGGAGCGCACGCTGGCGGGCGCCCTTGGCGAGCGATCCGTCGGCGCGGACGATCCGGTGCCACGGGAGGTCGGGATCGTCGCAGGCCGACAGCACGGCGCCTGTGAGGCGGGGCGCACCGGGAGAGACGTCGCCGTAGGAGCGCACGAAGCCCTCTGGAGTGGCGCGCACACGCGCCAGGATTCGCGCTGCTCGCTCAGCTGAAGACCTCACGAAACCAAGGATAGAGCGGCGATCTGCGGAAATCTGCCGACATATCCCGACCAAACCGGTCAAGATGGTGCTACGATCCCCGAGGATGGCAAATAGGGCAAAGCCGACCGGCAATCAGACTAATCGAGGGAGCAGTACCGGGGACGCCTCGAGGACGAGCGGTCGGCTGTGGAGCGAGCGGCGGGCGTCGCAGACGCTCCTGGGGAGTCCGGGGACGCCCCAGCCCTGCCATCCACCAACTTCGCCGGTCTCGCGTGAGACCGGCATCGACGCGCGCGAGACGGGTGCGCTGCTGCGCGAGAGCGACAACGTCTCCGCGCTGCACGCGCGCAGCGCAGGCGCGGACACGCGCCTGGTCGGGCTCGCCTGGACCGGCGCCTACCAGGCGGTGATCGCGCTGCCCGGCGCCGGGATCCACGAGCCGGCGCAGCTCGCCGGCCGTCGGCTCGGACTGCCGCGCTGCGACACGCGCCTGGCGATCGACGTCGACCGCGTCGCCGCCAGCCGCGGCGTCCACGCCGCCACCGCGCTCGCCTGTCTCTTCTGCGACGAGTACGAGCGGATCGACGTCGAGGACGCGTCCGCGGGCGGCGAATCGAATGCCGCAGCGAGCGAGTTGCACGCGGGCGGCGGACCGTACCCGGACGAGCCACACGCGATCGAGCCGTACGCTGCCGAGGTCGTCGCTCTGCTGGCCGGAACGGTCGACGCGATCTACGTCGCGGGCGAGGCCGGCCGCGCGCTCGCGCGCCGGATCGGCGCCGTCGAGGTCGTCGACCTCGGCGCGCACCTCGATCCGATGGTGCGCGTCAACGCCGCCACGCCGCTGGCGCTGACCGTCGATGCGCGGCAGCTGCGGCTGGATCCGGAGCGGGTCGCGCGGGAGTTGGCGGCGCGCCTGCGCGCGGATGAGGCACGACCCGCGCGCGGTCGGTGCGGCCTCGACGCGGCGATCGACCTCTCGCAGCAGTCGCTCGCCGCGCTCGGCGCCCAGAACGACTGGCTGCTGACCCAGGGCTTCGTCGGCGCGAGCGTCGACCTCGCCGGCTGGGTCGAGCGCGGGCCGCTCGAAGCCGCTCGCACGCTCGTCGCCTGACGATCGTCGCGCGCGCCCGCGCCTGGCGATCGCCGCCGCAAACGCGACAGGATCGCCCCCGCAAACGCGAGAGGCGCGCCCGCCGGGCGCGCCTCTGGTCCTGCGGAATCTGCTCGCCGCTGACTAGCGGTCGCCCGGCAGCTTCACCGGGTACATGCCGACCGGGCGGCCGAGGTCGAGCGCCGTCTCGACGATGCGGCGC
This sequence comes from Conexibacter sp. CPCC 206217, assembly GCF_030646165.1. Lineage (GTDB taxonomy): Bacteria > Actinomycetota > Thermoleophilia > Solirubrobacterales > Solirubrobacteraceae > Conexibacter. The sequence continues at coordinate 317,205 of NZ_JAUTDO010000005.1, forward strand.
TGCTCGGCGGCGTGCGCGGCCGGGTAGCCCTCGGCCGTGGAGGCGCGCTCGGGGCGGCCGATGTAGCCGAACTTCAGGTCGCGCGGGAGGATCTGCATCAGCCGCGGGGACATGTGCGCGCGGGCGCCCATGTTGCGCGGCTCCTCCTGCAGCCAGACGACCTCTCTGAGGTTCGGGTAGCGGTTGACGACCTCGAGCACCTGCGCCTGCGGGAACGGGTACAGCAGCTCGATGCGGGCTATCGAGACGCCCTCGTTGTCTCTGCGCGCCTCCGCGTTGACGAGGTCGTAGTAGACCTTGCCGGTGCAGAGGATCAGGCGCGTGACCTTCTGATCGTCGACCCGCGGCTCGGCCAGCACCGGGTAGAACTGCGTGTCCGACAGGTGCTCGATGCGGTTGGTCGCCTGCGGCAGGCGCAGCAGCGACTTCGGCGTCATCACGATCAGCGGGCGCTGCTTGGCGATCTTCGCCTGGCGGCGCAGCAGGTGGAAGTACTGCGCCGGGGTCGACGGGTACGCCACGCGGATGTTGCCCTCCGCCGCCAGCTGCAGGAACCGCTCCAGGCGCGCGGAGGAGTGCTCCGGGCCCGAGCCCTCGTAGGCGTGCGGCAGCAGCAGCGTCAGGCGGCTGCTCTGGCCCCACTTCGCCAGGCCGGAGACGATGAACTGGTCGATGATGACCTGCGCGCCGTTGGCGAAGTCGCCGAACTGGCCCTCCCACAGCACGAGCGTCTCGGGACCCTCCTGCGAGTAGCCGTACTCGAACCCGAGCGCGGCCATCTCCGACAGCGGCGAGTTGTGCAGCTCCATCGGCGCGAGCGCCTCGGGCAGGTTCTGGATCGGGCAGTACTCCTGACCCGTCTTCGGGTCGTGCAGCACCGTGTGGCGCTGGGAGAACGTGCCGCGCTCCGCGTCCTGACCGGTCAGGCGGATCGGCGTGCCCTCCTCCAGCAGCGACGCGAACGCGAGCTGCTCGGCGTGGGCCCAGGTGATGCCGCCGTCGGCGCCGAGCGCGTCGCGGCGCTGGTCGAGCGAGCGCACGAGCTTCGGGTGGATCGTGAAGCCCTCCGGCACGCGCAGCAGCTCGGCGTTGAGCTTGCGCAGGCGCTCGGCGTCGACCGCGGTCGCGACCTCCGGCGAGGGCGTGCGGTCGAGCTTGTACTCGCCGGTGCCCTGCTCGACGGGCGTCGCGGCGGCGAGACGGGCCTTCAGCTCCTGGTGCTGCTCGGTCAGGACCTGCCAGACCTCGTTCGTGATCGCGTCGACCTCGTCCTGCGACACCGTGCCGGCCTCGACCAGCTGTCTGCCGAACAGCTGCGGCAGCGTCGGGTGTCTTCTGATCAGCGTGTACATCTCCGGCTGCGTGTACGCCGGCTCGTCCGCCTCGTTGTGACCGAAGCGGCGGTAGCCGATCAGGTCGATCACGACGTCGTGACCGAACTCCTGCCGGTACGCGTGCGCGAGCCGGACTGCGGAGACGCAGGCGGCGACGTCGTCGGCGTTGACGTGGATGATCGGGACGTCGAAGCCCTTCGCCATGTCCGACGCCCAGCGCGTCGAGCGCGAGTCGTCCGGATCGGTGGTGAAGCCGACCTGGTTGTTCTGGATCAGGTGGATCGTGCCGCCGACCGTGTAGCCGTCGAGCGCCTGCAGGTTGAACGTCTCCGCGACGATGCCCTGGCCGGGGAAGGCCGCGTCGCCGTGCAGCACGATCGGGAACGCCGCGTTGGTGTCCTGATGCGCGTGCGGGCCCTGGCGCGTCGTCTGCGCGGCGCGCGTGGCACCGGTCGCGACGGGCGCGACGAACTCGAGGTGCGACGGGTTCGACTCCAGCCGCACCACTATCTCCTCGCCGCCCGCGACCTGGAACGAGCCGCGCGCGCCGTGGTGGTACTTCACGTCGCCGGTGCCGCCGTCGGGGATCGAGGTGATCACGTCGAGCGTCGAGACGCCCTCGAACTCGGCGAAGATCGAGCCGTAGGAGCGGCGCAGGTTGTGCGCCAGCACGTTGAGGCGGCCGCGGTGGGCCATGCCGATGACGACCTCGCGGCCGCCGCGCGTGGCGGCGAGCCGGACCAGCTCGTCGATGATCGGGACCGTCATGTCGAGGCCCTCGACCGAGAACTGCTTCTGCCCGAGGTACGCCTTGTGCATGAAGCGCTCGAACGCGTCGACCTCGATCAAGCGGCGCAGCAGCGTCTTCTGCTCGTCGTTGGTGAGCGGCTTGCGGAAGGTGCCGGTCTCGATCTTCTCGCGCAGCCAGACGCGCTGGCGGTGCGAGGAGATGTGCTCGATCTCGTAGGCGATCGTGCCGCAGTACGTCTCGCGCAGGTGCGGCAGCGCGTCGGCGAAGGTCGCGCCGGGGACGCCCATTCGCATGATCCGCGCGGGGATCTGCGCCATCAGCTCCGGCGTCAGCGAGAGGCCCTCGGGATCGAGGCCCGAGTCGCCGACCGGCTCGGATCCGAGCGGGTCCAGGCGCGCGGCCAGATGGCCGTGCGTGCGGTAGGCCTTCAGCAGCGAGACGGCGGCCTGGACGGCCTGCAGCAGCTCCTCGCTCGGCGCGGCGCCGGCAGCGGCGGGCGCGGCGGCAGCCACCGGCGCTGCGAGCGTCGCGGCGGCCTGCGCGGCGGGCGCCGGCGGCGGCGGAAGCTCCGGCAGCGTGGCGCCGAGGTCGGAGAAGACCTGCTCGTAGAAGCCGTCCTCGCCCTGCAGCAACTGCTCGATCCGCTGCAGGAAACGACCCGACTCCGCACCCTGGATGATGCGGTGGTCGTACGTCGAGGTCATCGACATGACTCTCTCGGCGCCGATCAGCGCGCCGATCGCGCCGAGCCCGACGGGGTAGGCGATCGAGCCGGTCGCGACGATCGTGCCCTGGCCGGTCATCAGCCGCGGCACGGAGGCGACGGTGCCGATGCCGCCGGGGTTCGTCAGCGTGACGTTGCCGCCGGTCAGGTCGTCGGCTGTCAGCGTGTTCGTGCGCGCCTTCTCGACGAGCGCGTTGTACGCGTCGAGGAAGTCGCTGAAGCTGAGCGCGTCCGCGTTTCTGATGATCGGGACCATCAGCGTGCGGCTGCCGTCCTTCTTCTCGACGTCGACGGCGAGACCGAGGTTGACGCCGCCATCGTCGATCCGATGAGGCTTCCCGTCGATCTCCGCGAAGTGGTGCGCCATCACCGGCAGGTCGTGGCCAGCTCTCGCGATCGCGTACGCGATCAGGTGCGTGTAGGAGACCTTGATGCCCGCTGCCTTGAGCTGCTTGCGACGGGCGTCGAGCGTCGTCACGGTCAGCGTGCGGAACGAGGTCGCGGTCGGGATCGAGCGCGACTCGTCCATGTATCTGGCGAGCATCGCCGCGCCGCCCTTGATGAGCGTCGCGCCGGCGGGCTTGTCGGCGGCCGCGGCGGCCTTGCCGTTGGTCGAGGCGCCGCCATTGGCGGCGGCGAGCACGTCCTCCTTGACGACGCGGCCCGCGCGGCCGGAGCCGGCGACGCGGTCGAGCGGGACGCCGAGCGCGGCGGCCGCGCGGCGGGCGATCGGCGAGGCGTTGGCGGACTCGTCGAGCTGGCCGGGAGCAGCGGCAGGAGATGGCGCGGCGGCGGGCTTGGGGGCGCCGCCCGCGGCCGGGGTGGAGACGGCGGCGTCGGCGCTCGTCGTCATGCGCGCGAGCACCTGGCCGACCGTGACGGTGTCGCCGGCGGCGACGAGCGTCTCGGTGATCGTGCCGGCGGCGGGGGCCGGAACCTCGGCGTCGACCTTGTCGGTCGAGATCTCGATGACCGTGTCGTCGACGGCGACCGTCTGGCCGGCCTCGACGTGCCACTCGAGCACGACGCCCTCGTTGACCGACTCGCCCATCTGCGGCATGACGATCTCGAGCGTCTGGGCGGCTACCGGGTCGGCGGGCGGCGGGGCGGCGACGTCGGCCGCGGCCGGTGCGCTCCCGTTCCCGTTCGTCGCCGCGGGCGCGCCGTCGCCGGGGGCGATCTCGGCGAGCACACTGCCGACGGTGACGGTGTCACCCTCGGAGGCGAAGATTTTGACGACGGTGCCTGAGGTAGGGGCCGGAACCTCTGCGTCGACCTTGTCGGTCGAGATCTCGACGAGGATTTCGTCGGCTTCGATCGATTCGCCCTCAGACTTGTGCCACTCGAGGACGGTACCTTCCGTCACCGAGTCGCCCATCTGGGGCATGACCACCTGGACTGTCGTGTCCACGGACATCTCGTTGTCTGACAATAGCGATTCGTCGTCGGTGTGCACGTCCCGGTGATCGGCGCGCCGTCAGCGAGATTGAACGCGTTTCAGCCAGTGGCCTGCTGGCGTCGCCGATGCTGCTCCCAGACGAATCCGATGGTGCCCGCGAACGGCCCCAAACCGCCGATCACGGCGACCACGACGGCGAGCCAGAAGGGGATCGTGCGGCGTCGCGCGGCGACGATGCAGAGCAGCGACATCGCTATCCAGAGCAGGCCGTGCGCCCATCCCAGCAGCATCGTCGCGGTCTCGTTCGTCGGGCCGAGCCAGAAGAAGATCAGCACGGCGTAGACGCCGGAGTGGACGAACGAGAGGACCTCGAGGAAGCCGAACGAGGGGAAGCGGTGCTCGCGGCTGTCGTCGGACGCGCGCAGGCGCGGGCGCGTCAGCGGATCGGCGGGCGCGGCCTTCATACCGTCCTCATGCCAACAGCGCGGCCATGCCGCGGACCGTCTCGTCGGCCTCGTCGGGCCACTGCTCGATCGCCGCCGGCCACCACGCGTGCGCGTCGTGCTCGTCGTCGGGCACCGCCGTGGCGCCCACCGGCAGCCACGCGAGCCCGACGAGGAACGCGAGCCCGTTCGGCGTCGCGGCGAGCGCCTCGACCGTCAGCCGCTCGGGCACGACCGACCACTCCTCCTCCAACTCGCGCGTCATCGCCTCGACCGGGCACTCGCCGACCTCGACCGCGCCGCCGGCGCCGAGCGTCCAGCGGCCCGTCCAGGAGGCGAGCCAGGCGGCGCGCCTGCCGGCCAGCCAGCGACCGTCGGCGTCGCGCACGACGCACAGGACCGAGACGCTGCGCGCCGCGGCGCTGCCGGTCAGCCGCAGCGACCAGCGCGCCGGCTGCAGCTCCAGTTGGAGGCCGCCGTCGCGCTGCTCGAAGGAGGCGAGCCGCGCGGCGAGGCCGTCGTGGCTCGGCGAGCCGCGCTCGCGCAGCCGCGCGAGCGCGAGATCGGCCGCGGCGGTGTCGGCGGCGGCGGGCACGAACGCGTCGTCGCGCCAGGCGCAGGTGACCTGGTCCGGGGACCAGGGGCCGCGCGCGAGCATGTCGTGGGTGAGCGCCACGCCATGAACGTTAGTTACTCACCGCCCCCGGCGGCATGCATACACTCGTGCGGTGGCGCGACTGCGCAACCACTGGGGCTGGGGGTGGGAGGACGAGCGGCTGACGCGCGAGCAGCTGCGCGAGGCGGCCGTCGGCCTCTCGCAGCATCTCGGCTTCGGCGCGCACGAGCCGGAGCTGCCGGTCGCGCTCGACGCGGTCGAGCTCCCGCCCGCGCGGCTGCGCGCACCCGCGGGCGCACGCGAGGGCCTGTTCGCCGACGACCTCCCCGCGCGCGTGCGGCATACGTACGGGCGCGCCTACCGCGACGTCGTGCGCGGCATGCGCGGCCGCTTCGAGGATCCGCCGGACCTCGTCGCGCGACCGCGCGACGAGGCGGAGGTCGAGCAGGTGCTGGCATGGGCCGACGGCGCCGACGCCGCGGTGATCCCGTTCGGCGGCGGCACGAGCGTCGTCGGCGGCGTCGAGGCGCGGATCGGCGCGCGCTACGCCGGCGCCGTCTCGCTCGACCTGACGGCGCTCGACCGCGTGCTCGAGGTCGATCCGGTCTCGCGCGCGGCGCGGATCCAGGGCGGGATCCTCGGGCCGGAGCTGGAGGCGCAGCTGGCGCCGCACGAGCTGACGCTGCGCCACTTCCCGCAGTCGTTCCAGCTCTCGACGCTCGGCGGCTGGATCGTCACGCGCGCTGGCGGGCACTTCGCGACCCTGCAGACGCACATCGACGACCTCGTCGAGTCGATCCGCGCGATCACGCCGGCCGGCACGTGGGAGTCGCGGCGGCTGCCGGGCTCGGGCGCCGGGCCGAGCCCCGACCGGCTGCTGCTGGGCTCGGAGGGGACGCTCGGGATCGTCACGGAGGCGTGGGTGCGGGTGCGGCCCAAGCCGGTCCATCGCGCAGGGCGCGCGGTCCGCTTCTCCTCGTTCTCGGCCGGGGCGCAGGCCGTGCGCGCCTTGGCGCAGTCGGGCCTGCATCCGGAGAACTGCCGCCTGATCGATCCGTCGGAGGCGGCGCTGACGTTCGCCGGCGACGGCTCCGCGGCGCTGCTCGTGCTCGGCTTCGAGTCCGTGCACGAGCCGGTCGACGCGCGCCTGGCGAGCGCGCTCGCGCTCTGTCGCGAAGCCGGCGGCAGCTGGGACGAGCAGGCCGAGGGAGCCCGCGGCGGTGCGGTCGGCAGCTGGCGCGAGGCGTTCCTGCGCGCGCCGTACGTGCGCGACGTGCTGATCGCGATGGGCGTGCTGTCGGAGACGTTCGAGACCGCGATCACGTGGGAGCGCTTCGACGGCTTCGTCGCGTCCGTCCGCGCGGCCGTCGCGCAGGCGGTCCGCGAGCAGTGCGGCGAGGGGCTCGTGACGTGCCGCGTCACGCACGCCTATCCGGACGGCGCGGCGCCGTATTTCACGGTCGTCGCGCCGGTCGCGCGCGGCGAGGAGGTCGAGCGCTGGGACGCGATCAAGCGCGTCGCCGGCGAGGCGATCCTGGCGGCCGGCGGAACGATCACGCACCACCACGCGGTCGGTCGCGATCACCGCCCGTGGTACGACCGGCAGCGGCCCGAGCCGTTCGCGGCGGCGCTGCGTGGCGCGAAGGCATCCGTCGATCCGCGCTGGCTGCTCAATCCTGGGGTGCTGCTCGATCCCTCCGTCGCGGACCTGTCCGCGACCGCTCAGTAGCGCCTCGCAGCGGTCTTCACCATTCCGGCGGCGCTCACTGCTGCGTTCGCGGCTTGCGCGCAACGGTATGGCAGCCGGACGGCGGGTTGCACGTGGCGCGGTGGCCGAAGCGCAGATACGGCGGGAGAAACGCGGCGCGGCGTCGGCGCTGCTGGCTGACCGCCAACAAACATATGTGTCTTTGATCTTGGGTAAGCTGGCCGCGGCCCGCCGTTCCGCGGTGCTTATTGGTCAACGTTGTTTACGCTGTTCAGAATTCTGAATTTCGCAGCTTGGTTGCAATCATTCAGTTCTGAAGTGTCAGTGCTGGGCCTTGATCGGCGTCTCGCCGATCCCAAGCATTCGCGGCGATGACAGCCTCGCCACCGCCGTCCTGTCCGCCCCTGAAGCGGCGACCGCACATCCCCCAGCGGTCGTCGCGGTGTCCCGTGCGCGCCCCCTTTGAAGCGCATGGGCACGCTGGCCCGGCCGCGCCTCCCGCTGCGGTCGAAGCTTGCTAGCGAAAGGCGACACGGCGTGCGAGCGCTGCGCGACGGTCCTGGCGGGTCTCGTACCCGCCAGGACCGTCTGCAGCGGCGGCTGTCGCACGAGCGCGCCCGCGCGGCAGCCGCCGCTGTCATCGCTGTTGCTGACCGGTCGCGGCTGCTGAGCGTCAGGTGAACGTTCCGCTGTCCGAACCGCCCGACGCGGTCGACGCCCGCGTCGTCAAGGCCCTGTCGCACCCCACGCGGGTGCGGATCCTCGAGCTGCTGCAGACGCGCGAGCTGGCGAGCCCGGTCGAGCTGGCCGGCGAGCTGGAGATCCCGCTCGGCACCGTCAGCTATCACGTCAGACGGCTGGCGGCGCTCGGCTTCATCGAGCTGGCGACGCGCACCCAGCGCCGCGGCGCCGTCGAGCACCACTACCGCGTACGCGCCGCACTCGAACCGCCGCGGCCGCAGCGGCGTCGCCGCGGGCCGACCGCAGTCGCCAGCCAGGTGCGGCCGCCGGCCGCACTCGCGACGCTGCTGGACGACGCGCACGCGGCGCTGGCACGCGGCGGCTTCGACGCCGTCGCCGCTCGCGCCGGCAGTCGCGCGCTGCTGCTCGACGAGCGCGGCATGAGACAGCTGCGCGTGCTGCTGGAGCGCTGGGCGCGGCGGCTCGACGAGATCGAGCGCGCGAGCATCAAGCGGCTGGCGAGAGCGGACGGAACCGGCGCCGGCCCGCGCGCGACGACCGCGCTGGCGCTGCTGCTGCCGCTGGACGGGTAGCGCTCGTCGCCGAAGCGACGAGCGCTGCAAGCGCGTCCTAGAAGGAGCGGCGCTCGAGGTCGCTGGTGGACCCGCCGCCGACCGTCGTGGTCGCGAACGCGTCGACGACCTCTTCCTCGGTCTCTTCCTTCTCGCCGTCGTGCTGACCGTCGCACAGCACGCGGAAGTTGCCCGACGTGCCGCTGTCGGTCTGGATCGTGATGCCGGGGAGGATCTCCTCGCCCTCCTCGAAACCGAGGCGCTCGATGTCGAAGTGCGCCATCCCGATCCCGTGCGCGGTGTGGGTCGGGTTCTCGCGGTCGTGGGAGGCGATCGCCTGGGCGAAGCGCTGCAGGTTCTTTGCGACTTTGCTGGTGTCGGCCATCGTCAACTGAGGGTAGCGCGCAGGGGCCGCCGCGTCAGCCCCTGGGGACGCGCTCGATGATCTCGATCCGGTAGCCGTCCGGGTCGCGCACGAAGCAGATCCGCGAGCTGCCCTCGCGCACCCGGTACGGCGGCTTCTCCGGCGCGATCCCCTGCTCGGCGAGCTGCGCGAGCGTCGCGTCGAGGTCGGGCGAGGTGATCGCGATGTGGCCGTAGCCGGTGCCGATCTCGTACGGCTCCGTGCGCCCGTGGTTGAACGTCAGCTCCAGGCGCGGTCCGTCGCCCTCGTCGCCCGGCATGTTCATGAAGACGTTGATCGCCTCGTCGCGGATCGGCGAGCGGCGGACCTCCTCGAAGCCGAGCGCCTCGTAGAACGCGACGGAGCGGTCGATCTCGAAGATGCGATAGCAGGTGTGGATGAGGGGCATGGGCGCAGCGTAGCGCGGCGCCTGCGGCGCAAACCCGACCGCCGGTCGGAGTCGGTGCGGCCAGGTTCCGACCGGCGGGCCATGGTGATCGGACAGGTGCGCTCCTAGGGTCAGCGAGCAACCCGAAGAAGGAGTTGCATTGCAGCGTTCTCGAAGTTTTCGAACATCTCTCGCGGCCGCACTCGCGCTCGGTCTCATCGGCGCCGAGAGAGCCTCCGCGATCAACTACGTTCCGGCTGCCAACGGCACGACCTGGGGCGTCCACGACGCGGCCGCGCCGGCGCTCGACACCGGCTCGATCCGCGACGTCAGAGGCTCCAGCGCGCTGATCGGCTTCGGCGGCATCCGCGTGCGCGTCGCGGGCGTGCAGCCGCGCTTCAACGGCGAGCTGATGCGCGGCTTCGGGCTGCGCTACGACGGCTACGAGGACTTCGCCTCGACCTCGGCGATCGACCTCGGCGGCGTCTCGATCAGCCGCGCGATCCACGTCGAGAGATCGGCGACCTGGACGCGCTGGGTCGACACGTTCACCAACACGACGAACGGCAACAAGACGGTCGAGGTCGTCTTCGGCGGCCAGACCGGCTACGCGCAGACGTCGGCCGCCAGCAACGGCAGCAGCTCCGCGGCCAACCAGAGCAGCGTCGTGGCGACCTCCAGCGGCGACACGACGATCGCCCCGGGCGACACCTGGTCGGTCGTCGCCTCGCCGCAGGTGTCCGCCTCGAACGCGAGCTTCAACGGCCCCGCGGGCGTCGCGATCGGCTCGCCGGCGTTCGCCGGCTCGCTGACGGCGGCGACGAACTTCTTCACCGGTCCGTTCGACGGGGCGCTGGCGACGGTCGGTCACGAGGCCAACTACCAGGGCTACCTCAACCGCCTGACGCTGAGACCGGGCGAGACGAGATCGCTCGTGCACTTCGTCGCCGTCGGCCTGAGAGAGACCGCGGGCACGAGCGGGCAGCAGGTCGACGCGGTCAGAACGGTCGTCTCCGACCTCGTCGCCAACCCGGTCCTCGGCGATCTGCCGACCGGGCTGCTCTGCACGATCGCGAACTGGAATCTCGGGGCGCTGACGATCCCGGGCTTCCTCGCGAGCGACTGCGCCGGCGTCGCCTTCTCGCAGGTCCCGACCTCCAACGGCGGCCCGAGAGCGCCGCTGACCAGCTCGCCCTACGACGTCGTCGGCAAGTCGCTGACGCAGCTGCAGGCCGACATGACCTCCGGCGTCACGACCTCGGCGCAGATCACGCGCGCCTACCTCGATCGCGTCGCGGCCTATGACGTCGGCCCGTTCGGCTTCCATTCGCTGATCACCGTCGCGTCCGACGCGATGGAGCAGGCGCGCGCCGCCGACAGAGCGCGCGCCGAGGGCAAGACGAGCCCCGTGCTCGGCATCCCGGTCGCGGTCAAGGACCTCTACGACACGAAGGACATGCCGACGACCGGCGGCTCGCTCGTCTTCGACGGCTTCCGTCCGACGCACGACTCGTTCCAGGTCGCGAAGCTGCGCGAGGCCGGCGCAGTGATCTTCGCGAAGGCGAATCTGAGCGAGTACGCCAACTCCGGCTTCTTCAGCGAGAGCGGCTACGGCCAGGTCTGGAACGCCTTCGAGCCGTCGAAGTCGTCGATCGGCTCCTCGGGCGGCTCGGCCGTCTCGGTCGCGGCGAGCCTCGCGGCGGTCGCGCTCGGCAGCCAGACCGGCGACTCGCTGTGGGGTCCGTCCTCGGGCGCGTCGCTGTACTCGCTGCGCGGCACCGACGGCATCGCCAGCGCCGCCGGCGTGATGCCGCTGACGTGGGGTCAGGACTTCGCCGGCACGATCGCGCGCTCGCTGCCCGATCTGACGGCGATGCTGAACGTCACGACCGGCACCGACCCGAGAGACGAGCTGACGGTCGATGCCAACGCGGACGCACGCCGCCCGGCCGACTGGTCGACGGCGCTCGATCCCGACGCGCTGCAGGGCAAGACGATCGGCTTCTACGCGGACGCGTTCCCGGCCGGTTTCGGCATCTCCGCAACGCGCGATGCAATGCTCGCCTCGTTCGCGAGCTTCAGAGTTGCAGGCGCGGAGCTGAAGGAGATCCCGCCGCCGCCGAGAGGCCCGGCCAGCGTCGGGGGCGACCGCGGCTACGAGGGCTGGGCGCGCTGGGTCGACGACCATCCGGAGTCGCAGTACGACGACGCGGTCGAGATCATCGAGTCGCCCAGACGGCTCGCCTACTCGCGCAGCAGCGGCTACAGAGGCACCGGCCGCATGACGGCGTCGGAGGTCGCAGCCTGGAAGAGATATCGCGCCGACTACCGCGCGATCCTCGCCGACTGGATGGACGACAACGATGTCGACGCGGTCGTCTACCCCGGCCTGCTGAGCGACATCGGGCTCAACGACACGGTCACGCCGAGCTTCGCGCGGATCGACCCGCAGTCGTCGAACTCCGGTGTGCCGACGGTCATATTCCCGGGCGGTGTCAACAACCACGGCGAGCCGTTCAACCTGCAGCTGCAGGGCAAGGCGTGGGACGACACGCAGCTGATCGGGATGGCGTACGCGTTCGACGTGGTCAACAGAGGCCACGCCGAGACGACGACGGCGCCGGCGCTCAGATACGACCCGAGCTACGTGCCGCCGCCGATCGTGATCGAGAAGCCGGCGCCGCCGGTGACCGATCCGCCGGCGCCGGACCCGGGCACGAACAACCCGCCGGCACCGACCCCGCCCGGGGACGTCGCCCCGCCGACGAGCCCGGTCCCGCCGCCGACGGCGCCGCCGGCGTCCAGACGCGTCGCGATCAGCGCTGCGTTCGCGAGAGCGGCGACGGTCAGAGGCGGCAAGGTCCGCTTCGCGCTGCGCAACAGATCGGCCGCCGCGACGAGCGGCACCGTGACGCTGCGCGTCAAGCTCGGCAGAAGAACGGTCGTGCTCGGCAGAGCACGCGTGAGCGTGGCGGCGGGCAGAAGCGCGACGCTCGTCGTGACGCTCGGCAGAGCGGCCAGAAGAGCGCTCGGCAGACGCGCGCGCGTGAGCGCGACGGCGACGTACGCGCTCAGAAACGCGACTGGCGCGAGCGTGACGCGCAGAGCGAGCCTGACGATCAGGCTGCGCTGAGAGGCAGAACACGCAAGGCGTCCAATCGGCGCTCGACCGGCGGTCGGAACCTCGTTCCAGAGGTTTCGACCGCCGGTCCATGGTCTTCGCGACCACCGCTCCTTACGATCGTCCGATCTGATGACCGCGGTGGCTTCGGCCCCGCGGTCACGTCGTGCTGACCTGACAAGGAGAACCCTTGCCGTCTCGTCCCAGACGCTTCCCGGAGCATTCCCCGCCGCGCGGGCGCCGTACTGGCCTCGTCGCGCTCGCGGTGCTGACCGCCGGCCTCGCGGCCGCCGCGCCCGCCTCGGCCATCAACTACGTCACCTCGGGCAACGGCGCGTCGTGGTCGGTCGCCGACAGCGCCGCCCCGGGGCTCGACACCGGCTCGCTCAACAGCGCCGGCAGCAGCGCCGTCTACGGCTTCGGCGGCATCCGCGTCGCCGTCGACTCGGCGCCCGCGCCGCGCTTCAACGGCGAGCTGATGCGCGGCTTCGGGTTGCGCTTCGACGGTGCCGAGTGGTTCTCGACGACGAAGCCCGTCCAGCTCGGCGACGTCGCGATCTCACGCGACCTGCTGATCAGACGCAGCGGCAACTACGCCCGCTTCTTCGACACCTTCTCGAACACCGGTGAGAGCGACGTCACGATCGACGTCTCCTTCGGCGGCGTGCTCGGCCTCGCCAGAGGCAACTCGCAGAGCGCGGTCGTCGGCAGCTCCAGCGGCGACGCCGCGATCGGGACCGACGACTCGTGGGTGACGGTCGCCACGCCGACGCCCGGCTACAGCGCCAACTCGCCCTCGGCGGTCGTGCTCGGCACGCCGGCGCCGTTCGGCGGCTTCACCGGCGTCGGCGACTTCCAGCGCGACCCGTTCCTGACGCCGCTGGCGAGCAGCGGCCAGCAGGCCAACTTCTTCGGCTTCAACGACCAGCTGACGCTGAGACCGGGCGAGACGAGATCGGTCGTGCGCTACTTCGTCGTCGGCCTCAGAGAGACGAGCGACACCGCCGGCCAGGAGGTGACGGCCGTCAGCACCGCTGCCACGAGACTCGCCGCGGCGCCCGACCTCGGCGGCCTCTCGACCGCGCAGATCTGCTCGATCGCGAACTGGGACCTCACTGCGGTGACGATCCCCGGCTTCACGACCGCCGGTTGCGCCGCCAGACCGCTCACCGTCGTCGCGCCGAGCAAGCCGGCCGAGCCGACGACCGGCGCCGCGTACGACGTCGTCGGCAAGTCGCTGACGCAGCTGCAGGCCGACATGACGGCCGGCGTGACGACCTCGCAGGAGATCACGCGCGCCTACCTCGACCGCATCGCCGCGTACGACACCGGGCAGTTCGGCTTCCACGCCTTCATCCACGTCGCCGACGACGCGATGGCCCAGGCGAAGGCAGCCGACGAGGCGCGGGCCGCCGGCAAGCGCAGCGCCGTGCTCGGCGTCCCGGTCGCCGTCAAGGACCTCTACGACACGAAGGACATGCCGACGACCGACGGCACGATGGCGCTCGACGGCTATCGCCCGCACGACGACGCCTTCCAGATCGGCAAGCTGCGCGATGCCGGCGCCGTCATCCTCGGCAAGACGAACCTGTCGCAGTTCGCCAACTCCGGCAGCATGAGCGACTCCAGCTACGGCCAGGTCTGGAACGCCTTCAAGCCGTCGAAGTCGTCGCTGGGCTCCTCCGGCGGCTCGGCCGTCTCGGTCGCGACCAGCATGGCCGCGTTCGCGATGGGCACGCAGACCGGCGTCTCGCTGTACGCGCCGTCGACCGGCGCCGGCCTCGCGACCTTCCGCGGCACCGACGGCATGCAGAGCGCCGCCGGCGTGATGCCGCTGACGTGGGCGACCGACTACGCGGGCACGATCGCCCGCACCGTCTCCGACATCGCCGGCATCCTCAACGTCGTCGCCGGCACCGATCCCGGCGACGAGCTGACCAGAGACGCCGACGCGCACAAGCCGGCCGACTGGACCGCATACCTCGACGCGAACGCGCTGAGAGGCAAGACGATCGGCTACCTGCCTGCCTCGTTCACCGGCTACGCCGCCGACGACGGCACCGCCGACGCGATCAGAGCGAAGCTGTCGCTGTTCGAGACGGCCGGCGCGAGAGTGGTCGAGATGACCGCCCAGCCGAGCGCTCCGACCAACACCGCCAGAGGCGGCAGCGCCAACGTCGAGGGCTGGGAGCGCTACATCGCGGGCAGCCCCGAGTTCCCCTACGCCAACGCCGCCGGGATCCTGCAGTCGCCGAGAAACCTGCCGTACAACCGCTCCGGCGGCACGCAGACCGGCTACGACGACGAGAACAGCGCCAGACTGCTCGCCTACCGCGCCGCCTACCGTCAGGTGATCGGCACGTGGATGGACGACAACGGCGTCGACGCGATCGTCTACCCGGGCTTCCTCAGCGACGTGTGGGACAACGACGGCGCCGGCTCGCACAACGGCTCCGACCGCGCGACCGGCGTCCTGACGCAGGGCCCGGGCCTGCCGACCTCGATAGTTCCGGTCGGCTTCAACCCGCACGGCGACCCGATGACGATGCAGCTGATGGGCCGCGAGTGGGCCGATCCGCAGGTCCTCGGCATGGGCTACGCGCTGGAGCAGGTGAGCGGCCCGCGGCCGCAGACGACGACCGCCCCGGCGCTCAGATACGTGCCCGGCGAGACGCCGAGCCCACCCGTGATCGACGTCCCCGCCCCGCCGATCTCGGTCCCGCCGGTGCAGACTCCGCCGCAGGAGTCGAGACCGACGGCGAGACCGTCGGGCGTCGCGATCCGCGCCCGCTTCGCGAAGTCGGCGACGACGAGAGGTGGCAGAGTCCGCTTCGTGCTCGCCAACAGCTCGCGCGCGAGACTCACCGGCACGGTCACGCTGCGCGTCAAGCTCGGCAGACGAACGGTCGTGCTCGGCAGCGGCAAGATCAGCATCAGAGCCAACAGACGCGCGACGCTCGTCGTGAGACTGTCGAGAAAGGCCAAGAGAGCGCTCGGGAGACGTGCGCGCGTGAGCGCGACGGCGACCTACGCGCTCAGAAACCCGACGGGGGCGAAGACCACGAAGCGGGTCAAGCTCACGATCAGACTGCGCTGAGGAGGCGTGGGCGCCGCGCTGGATCGCGCCGCGCCCGCGAGTCGCAGGCAGTTCCCGCCGGCGGTCGGCTCGTTGTCCACGAGCCGGCCGCCGGCGGCGTTTAAGCTCAGGGCCATGATTCTCGAACGCACCATGTCCGACGGCTTCCTGACGAACACGTACCTGGTCGCCGACGGGCCCGACGGCTCCGCGGTGCTGATCGACGCGGGCGGCGGGCTGGAGCCGCTGCTGGAGACGATCGAGCGCGAGCGGTTGACGCTCGTCTCGGTCCTGCTGACCCACCACCACGGCGACCACGTCTCCGATCTCGACACGGTCCTCGCGCGCTTCCCCGGCACGCCCGTGCTGATCCACGCGAACGAGCGCGCGCTCGTGTCGCAGGCGACCGGCGAGATCGTCCCCGGCGAGCCGATCTCCGTCGGCGGGCTGCGGATCGACGCGCTGCACACGCCCGGTCACACCTCCGGGATGGTCTCCCTGCTGGTCAGCGACGGCAGCGAGCAGATCCTCTTCACCGGCGACACGCTCTTCAAGGGCTCCGTCGGCGGCGTGCGCGGTCCCGACCACACGAGCTACGCCGACATCAAGTCGTCGATCATGGACACGCTGCTGACGCTCCCGCCCGAGACGCCGATCCACCCCGGCCACACCGAGCCGACGACGGTCGGCGCGGAGCTGGAGTCCAACAGATTCGTGCGCGTCTGGCGGGGGCTCGATCCGGAGGGCTCGCAGCCGTGCACCGCGCTCGGCGAGCCGGCCACGCTGGTGCTGCTCGGCGACGACTACGACGGCGGCCACAAGGCGTGGATCCGCTGGCCCGACGGCAGCGACGACATCGTGCCGGGCTCGCGCGTCGAGACAGCGTCCTAAGCTCTACCGATGCCGTCCGACAGAATGCCCACGTCCCGCGTCGGGCGGACCGCGCGGATCGGCAGACTTGCGGCCGGCCAGGCGGTGCGTCAGGCCGGGACGCACGCGGCCAACGTCGGGCGCTCCAGAGAGGACGCGCAGGTGGCGCTGGAGAAGCGCCACCTGGAGGCGGCCGAGCAGATCGTCACCGCCCTCGGGACGATGAAGGGCGCGGCGATGAAGCTCGGGCAGGTGATGTCGTTCCTCGACGTCGGCCTCGTCCCGGAGGAGCATCGCGAGGAGTTCCAGGCGAAGCTCGCGAAGCTGCGCGACGCCGCCCCCAACGTCGCCTTCAAGGACATGAAGAAGGTGATCGAGGAGGAGCTCGACGACGAGCTGGAGGAGGTCTTCGCGACCTTCCAGGAGGAGCCGATCGCGGCGGCCTCGATCGGCCAGGTGTACCGCGCGACGCTGCACGACGGGCGCGACGTGGCGGTCAAGGTGCAGTACCCCGGCGTCGCCTCCGCGGTCCGCTCCGACATGGCCAACCTCGGCCTGATCATGCGGCTGATCAAGCGGCTCGCGCCCGGGATCGATGCGAAGGGCGTCGCCGAGGAGATCCGGCTGCGGATCGACGAGGAGCTCGACTACGAGCTGGAGGCGCAGAACCAGCGCTCGCTCGCGCGGATCTTCCGCGGCCACCCGTTCATCGTCGTGCCGGACGTCGTCACGCGCCTGTCGCGCGAGCGCGTGATCGTGATGGAGTTCGTCGAGGGGACCGGCTTCGAGGAGCTGAAGACGCGCTCGCAGGAGGAGCGCGACCGGCTCGGCGAGATCGTCTTCCGCTTCTTCATGGGCTGCCTCTACCGCCACCACCAGTTCTCCGGCGACCCGCACCCCGGCAACTTCCTGCTGCAGGACGACGGCAGAGTCGCCTTCCTCGACTTCGGGCTGTTCAAGCGGATGGCGCCGGAGGAGGTCGAGTTCGAGCTGGCGTGCCAGCGGGCCGTGACCGAGGGCGACGCCGGGGAGCTGCACCGGCTGCTCGGTTCCAACGGCTTCCTGCCGCACCCCGAGAAGGTCGACCCCGACGCCGTCATGTCGTACGTGCTCGACTCGATCTGGTGGTACACCAACGACGACGAGGTGCAGCTGACGCCGGAGATCGCGACGCACATCGTGATCGAGTCCTCCGACATGCGCTCGTCGCACTTCCGCGAGATGCGCCACCAGGACATCCGCCCCGAGCATCTCTTCGGCCGCCGCATGGAGATGCTCACGCTCGCCGTCCTCTCGCAGCTGCGCGCGAAGGCCAACTGGCACCGCATAGCGCGCGAGTGGATGTACGGGGAGGCGCCCGTGACGGAGCTGGGGCGCGAGGAGGCGGAGTTCTATGGCAGCGCGGTCTCCTGACGGAGTAGCTCCGCTGGATGCGCTCGCTGCCGCGGCCGACGACGGCCGCGAGGGGGTCGGGGCCAGATCGCGGCGCGCTCAGTTCAGGGCGCTGGGGCGGCTCTTGGGGCTCGGGGTGTTCGTCATCGCGTTGTTCGTCGTCGCGGCCTCGGTGTTCGGGCTCTCGTCCGAGGGGGTTCGTGACGCGGTCGACGACATCGGCGTGCTGGCGCCGCTGGTGTTCATCGTGATCTCCGCCGGGTTGACCGTCGCGTGCGTTCCCGGGCCGCTGCTGGCGGGCGCGTCCGGGCTGCTGTTCGGGACCGCGCTGGGGACGCCGACGGCGATCGTCTCGGCGACGCTCGGGGCGACGCTGGCGGCGGCGATCTCGCGGCGGTTCGGGGCGAGCGCGCTCGACGAGCTGTCGGGCAGACGCGTCAGCGCGCTGCAGGACTGGATCGCGGCGCGCGGCTTCCTCGCCGTGCTGTACGCGCGGATCCTGCCGGCGGTGCCGTACAACCTCGTCAACTACGCGGCCGGCCTCACGCGCGTGCCGCTCGCGGTCTTCGCCGCCGCGACGGCGGTCGGCTGCGCTCCGCGCGCGTTCGCCTACGTCGCGCTCGGCGGCAGCCTCGACGACCTCGGCTCCCCCGAGGCGATCGTCGCCTTCGGCGTCCTCGTCGGCATGGCCGTGATCGGGTTGATCTTCGCGGCGCGCGACGTGCGGGCGTCGCGGGCGGCGAGAGGACGCTGTGACAGCTCTACACGTGTGTGTGACTAAACGGTCTCGACCTGAAACAGACTGGTCGTGCCCGGCTTGCCGGAGGGGAGACCTGCGGTGATGCCGATTCGGTCGCCCGGCTTGACCCAGCCGAGCTCCACCGCGCGGCGGCCGGCGTCCCTGATCAGTTCCTCGGTGACCTCGTGGCGGCGCATCGAGGCCGCCTCGACGCCCCACATCAGGCCGCAGCGGCGCACGGTCTCCTTGCCGGGGGAGAGGGCGTAGATCGGGACGTTCGGGCGGTGCGCGGATATCAGGCGGGCGGAGCGGCCCGACAGCGTCGGCACGACGAGCGCGGCGAGGCCCAGCTCCTGGGCGGCGACGCAGGCGGAGTGGGCGACCGTGTAGGCCGGGTCGCGCGCGTCGCGGCGGACGCGCTCCTCGCTCCAGCGCTCGTACGGCAGCTCGCGCTCGGTGCGGATCGCGATTCTCGCCATCGTGGCGATCACCAGCGCGGGGTGGGCGCCGACCGCCGTCTCCTGCGACAGCATCACGGCGTCGGTGCCGTCGAAGATCGCGTTCGCGACGTCGGTCACCTCGGCGCGCGTCGGGCGCGTCGCGGTCATCATCGAGTCGAGCATCTGCGTCGCGGTGATCGACGGGCGCGCGAGGCGGCCGGCGATTCTCAGCAGTTGCTTCTGCACGACCGGGACGTCCTCGATCGGCAGCTCGATGCCGAGGTCGCCGCGCGCGACCATCAGGCAGTCGGCGGCGCGGATGATCTCGACCGCGTTCTCGACCGCCTGCGGCTTCTCGATCTTCGCGATCAGCGGAAGCCTGGTGTGGTTGCGGACCTCGAGCACGTCCTCCGGCTCGCGCACGAACGAGAGCGCGACGAGGTCGACGCCGATCGACTCGCCGAACGCGAGCAGCTCGAGGTCGCGCTCCGGCACGGCCGGCAGGCCCTTCGTCGAGCCCGGGATGTTGAGGCCCTGGCGCGAGGCGACCGGGCCGCCGGTCTCGATCACCGTGTCGACCTCGCCGGTGCTGCCGCGCACGCCGCTGACGGCGAGGCGGATGCGACCGTCGGCGAGGTAGACGATGTCGCCCTGCTCGACCGCGTCGGGCAGGCCGCCCCAGGAGACGCAGATCGAGTCCTGGTCGCCCTCGTCCTCGCTGCCGCAGCGCAGCGTCAGCCTGTCGCCCACGCGCAGGTCGACGTGGTCGTTCTCAAGCGAGCCGATCCGCAGCTTCGGACCCGGCAGGTCCTGCAGGATCGCGACCTGGCGGCCGGCGCGGCTGGCGGCATCCCGGATCAGCTGGACGTTCTCCTCGTGCTCGTCTCTGGAGCCGTGCGAGAAGTTCAGACGGGCGACGTCGAGACCCGCCTCCACCATCTGGACGAGGACTTCCGGATCACGCGATGCGGGTCCGATGGTGGCAACGATCTTTGTACGACGCACGGGAAGCAAGGTAGCGGGTACGCAGGAAGAACCCTGGTCTCGACTGGTGAACGACGGACCGGCACGGACGAATGGGTGGCGTGGGTCGCCGATGCGGGTGGTTGCGGTTCGCCTTGACGTTCGCGGGAGGCGCGCGTACTCTCAGATTCGAGTTCAGAGAAAGAAACAAAGTTCAATATGTTGACAACAGGTATCGTGTATGACCCACTCGAACGCGAGCAGCTCGGTGAGATCGAACTGACCGATCCGACTGCCGTGCAGGGCGTCGTCGACGCCGCCCGCGCGGCGCAGGAGACGTGGTCGCGCACGACGCTCGCGGAGCGCGCCGACCGGCTCGAGGCCGCCGCCGACGCGCTGCGCCCGCGGGCCGAGCAGCTCGGCGAGCTGCTCGCGCGCGAGTCCGGCAAGCCGCTCGCGCAGGCGCAGTTCGAGCTGCGCGCCTCGATCGGGCTGCTGGCCGACAACGCCCGCGTCGGCCGCCGCTGGGAGGGCCGCGTGCTGCCGACCGAGGGTCTCGGCGGGACCGCCCGCGACCTCGCCTACACGCGCCGCGAGCCGCTCGGCGTCGTCGGCGCGATCCTGCCGTTCAACTTCCCCGTCGAGCTGTTCGTCGAGAAGGTGGCCGCCGGGCTGGTCGGCGGCAACGCGGTCGTCACGAAGGCGCCGCCGGAGGCGCCGCTGGTCGTCGAGCAGGTCCATCGCACGCTGCTCGACGCGGGCATCCCGCCCGCCGTCGCGCCGCTGCTGCACGGTGGCCGCGACGTCGGGATCGCGCTGTCGACGGCCCGCGGGCTCGACGCGATCTCGCTGACCGGCTCGACCGCCGCCGGCGTCGCCGTCGCGCAGGCCGGCGCGCCGACGCTGCGGCGCCTGCACCTCGAGCTCGGCGGCAACAACGCCGCGCTGGTGCTGGCCGACGCCGACCTCGACCTCGTCGCGCAGGAGCTGGCGTTCGGGCGGCTGATGATGAACGGACAGGCGTGCTCGGCCAGCAAGCGCGTGCTCGTCCACCCGGATCTCCACGACGAGCTTGTCGAGCGACTCGCCGCGGTCGTCGACCGCCAGGTGCTCGGTGCGCCGACCGACCCGGCCACGACCGTCGGCCCGCTCATCAACGCCGCCGCGGCGCGGCGAGTGCGCGATCAGGTCGATCGCGCAGTCGCCGAGGGCGCCGTGCGCGTGCGCGGCGGGGACGTCGACGGTGAGACGGCGCTGCTGCCCCCGGCGCTGCTCGCCGACGTCCCCGCCGCGGCGGCGGTCGCCACCGACGACGAGATCTTCGGCCCCGTCTTCGTGCTCGTCAGAGCGGACGGCCCGCAGCAGGCGATCGCGCTCGCGAACGCGTCGTCGTTCGGCCTGATGGCGAGCGTCTTCAGCCGCGACGTGCAGCTGGCCGTGGCCGTGGCGGAGCGGCTGCACGCCGGCGGCGTCGTGATCAACGGCACCGACAACTACCGCCCGCCGGTGATCCCGTTCGGCGGCGTCAAGCTGTCGGGCAGCGGGCGCGAGGGGCTCGGCTACACGATCGACGAGCTGACGCGCGAGAAGACGATCGTCCTGCGCCGCTTTCGGCGCGAGCTGCCAGGGGAGGGCGCATGAGCGAGAGACAGAGCACCGAGCGCTACCGCGTCCCGGCGGTGATGGCGGCCGCCTCGATCCTCGACGCGATCGCGAGCGCGCCGGACGGGATGACGCACACCGAGCTGGTGAGAGAGCTGGAGCTGTCGAAGTCGAGCGCGCACAACCTGCTGTCGACGCTCGAGGCGCTCGGCTGGGTGCGGCGCGACCCGCGCGGGCGCGCGTACCGGCTCGGCGGCGGGCTCGTGCGCCTCGGCGCCTTCGCCGTCAGGCAGGTCGACGCGCTCGCGCTCGCGATGGAGCGCACGCACGAGATCGCCGGCGAGCACCATCTGACCGTCGTCGCGGCGCAGCCGCTCGGGCGCGGCGACGTCGAGGTCGTCGCGGTCGCCTTCCCCGACGACACGCACGTCGGGATCTCGCTCGGGATCCGCTACTCGTGGTTCGACGGCGCCGTCGGCAAGTGCCTGCTGGCGCTGGAGCCGCCGGCCGCGGCGGAGCAGCTCGTGCGCGAGCGCGCGCGCCAGATCCCGGCGCACACCGAGCGCACGCTGACCGATCCCGACGCGCTGCTCGCCGACGTCGAGCACGTGCGCGGCGTCGGCTACGGCGCGTCGATCGGCGAGTACCGCCACAACAACGCCGTCGCGGTCCCCGTCCGCAACGCCGACGGGACGCTCGCGGCGATGCTGATCGCGATCGGCTTCCCGGACCAGCTCACGCGCGACGCGATCCCGTCGATCGGGCACGTGCTGCGCGACGTGGCGGACGCGATCACCGCCGAGTGCGGCGGCGGCGCGCTGACGAGCGATCCTCTGGCACAGAACGCCGCCGGCACAGCGGCCAAGGAGCAGAGCAGATGAGCGAACCCCGCGAGGTCGACCTGAAGATCGTGGGCGGCACCGTCGTCACTCCGACCGGCACGCGCCGCGCGGGGATCGCGATCGACGGCGGCACGATCGTCGCGATCGGCGAGGAGACGCTGCTGCCGCCCGCGCGCGCGACGCACGACGCGACCGGCCTGCACGTGATCCCCGGCCTCGTCGACACCGAGGCGCACCCCGGCTGCTACGTCCCGCTGCAGGACGACGTCGCGACGGAGTCGGTCGCGGCGGTCGTCGCCGGCGTCACGACGTGGGGGATCCACGCGCCGGTCACGCGGATGGGAGCGAAGCCGTTCGTCGAGTACGTGCAGAAGGAGGACGTCGTCTCCTTCCACGACGCGATCGACGCGTTCACCAGCGTGATCGAGGCCGACTCGGCGATCGACGTGTTCGCGACCTACATGCTGGAGACCGACCAGCAGGCGCGCGAGATCCCCGAGTACGCGAAGGACCACGGCGTCACCTCGTACAAGCTCTACCTGCAGTCGATGTCGCCGGAGGCGGAGCCGAACTGGCCCGGCCGCCGCGCCGGCCTCGGCGCGGGCTTCGACGACGGGGTCGTCTACCAGACGATGGAGGCGGTCGCGGCGCTCGGCGCGCCAGGCGTCGTCGCGATGCACTGCGAGAACTGGGAGATCGCGCGGGTCTTCGACGCGCGCCTGAGAGCGCAGGGCCGCACCGACTGGGCGACCTGGTCGGACCGCTCGCCGCACTTCCTCGAAGCGCAGCACGTGCGCCAGTACGGCCACTTCGCCGAGTACCTCGGCTGCCCGATCTACATCCAGCACGCGACCACGCCGGAGACGTACAGAGAGATCCTCGACCTGCGCGGCCGCGGCGCGACCGTGTGGGCGCAGACGGGGCCGCACTGGCTGCACTTCGGCAAGGAGGAGCACAACGCCTGGCGCATCAACGTGCCGCTGCGCTCGCGCGCGAACAACCCGAACATCTGGAGAGCGCTGCGCGAGGGCGTCGTCAACGTCGTCGGCTCCGACCACGTCGTGATCTGGGGCGACCCCTCCTACGAGAACTCCTACAGCGACAACATCTGGGAGCTGCGGACCGGCTTCACATCGCGCGTCGAGATGCTGCTGCCGGTGCTGCTGGAGGGCGTCCACCAGGGCGAGCTGACGCTCGACCGGCTCGTGCGCGTCGCGTGCGAGAACCCGGCGAAGATCTTCGGCCTGTGGGGGCAGAAGGGCGCGCTCGACGTCGGCTTCGACGCCGACGTCGTGCTGGTCGACCTCGACAAGACGGTCGCGGTGAGCAACGACATGGTCCAGACGCGCTCCGGCTGGACCGTGCTCGACGGCAGAACGATCCACGGCTGGAACGTCGCCACCTACCTGCGCGGCAAGCAGATGTCGCGCTGGCAGGACGGCGCGCCGAGACCCGAGTTCGTCGGCGACGCCGACGGCAGATACCTGCGCCGCGTCGCGGCCGGCGCCCCGCAATCCGGTGCGAAGCCGATCCTCGAGGAGGTCTGATCGCGATGGGCAACGTCTGGGACGACGTGCTCCCCGAAGAGGACCGGCTCGTGTTCGAGCGCGCCGGCTGGGGCAAGGAGGTCGGCTTCGGCACGCGCCCCGCGCTGCTCGTCGTCGACGTGATCTACAACTTCGTCGGCGACAGACCGCAGCCGATCCTGGAGTCGATCGAGCGCTGGCGCTACTCCTGCGGCGAGCGCGGCTGGGAGGGGATCGCTCACCTGCAGCGGATGATCGCGGCGGCGCGCGCAAAGCAGGTGCCGATCTTCTACACCGGCATGGACCGCCGTCCCGACGGCTTCGACCAGGGCGCCTGGAACTGGAAGAGCCACCGCGCAGGGGAGGAGACCGACGTGCGCGGTTCGCTCGGCAACGAGATCGTCGCGGAGATCGCGCCGGAGCCGCAGGACGTCGTGTTCGTGAAGGACAAGCCGAGCGCGTTCCACGGCACGCACCTGCTCGACTACCTGATCTACCTCGGCGTCGACACGGTCATCACGACCGGCACGACGACGAGCGGCTGCGTGCGCGCCAGCGCGGTTGACGCGGCGCAGTACAACTACCGCTCGATCGTCCCGCACGAGTGCGTCTGGGACCGCTCGACGATCAGCCACAAGGTCAACCTGCTCGACATCCAGATGAAGTACGGCGACGTGAAGGCGACCGACGACGTGATCGCCTGGATCGACTCGCTGCCGCAGCGGCCGTGCGGGGAGCGGACGCCGAGCGGGGCGTCGGTCGGGGCCGCCGGGGCGGCCGGTGCGGCGGCGGTGGCGAGATGAGCGCGCCCGCGTTGGAGATCCGCAAGATCGTCGTGCTCTCCGAGGACGTGCTGCGCGACGGCGGGCGCGGCGACGACGGCGGGCTGCTGCGCAAGGTCGCGTGCGCGGTCGTCTTCCGCAATCCGTACGCGGGCCGCGCGTTCTCCGAGGAACTGTCGCTGCTGGTCGAGCCGAGCGCGCAGCTCGGCACGCTGATCGGTACGCGCTGCTCCGAGGCGGCGGGCGCGACGGTCGAGAGCCACGGCAAGGCCGTGATGGTCGGCACGGCCGGGGAGCAGGAGCACGGCAACGCGGTCAAGACGACGACGTTCGGCAACCCCTTCCGCGAGGCGTTCGGCGGCGGCCAAGCGTGGCTGCCGTCGACGACGAAGCGGGCCGCGCCGGGGGCCTCGATCGACGTGCCGCTGTGCTTCACGAACGAGATCTTGGTGCGCTCGCACTACGACACGATCACCGTCACGATCCCTGACGCGCCCGGCCCCGACGAGATCGTGCTGGTCGGCGCGGTCGCGACGCGCGGACGGCTGAACGCGCGGCTGGGCGGGGTTGCGAAGGAGGATGCGGGCGCGGTCGATGGTGGCGCGGCGGGCGCTGGCGCGGGCGCGGATGCGGGCGCGGTCGATGGTGGCGCGGCGGGCGCTGGCGCGGGCGGTGCGGCGCGATGATGGTCGGGCCGGCGGCGCGCTCCTACGACGTGCTCCTGCAGGAGGTCGTGGTGCCGGCGCGTGAGGCGCGGGCGGTCGAGGTGCACGCCGGTCAGGTGCTGCAGCTGGTCGACCTGGAGGGCCAGCAGGTCGGCGACCTGATCGCCTACCGGCTCGCCGACCCGAGCGAGGTCTTCAGCGCCGGCCACACCGTCTCGGCGCTGACGAGACTGGTGCCGCAGGTCGGCGACGAGCTGTTCTCCAACCACCGCCTTCCGCTGTTGCGGATCCTCCAGGACGACGTCGGCTCGCACGACCTGATCGTCCCGTGCTGCGACCCCGAGCGCTACTCGCGCGACTACGGCGTGCACGGCCACGGCTCCTGCCTGGCGTCGCTGGAGGCGGCCGTCGCCGCCGCCGGGCACGACTGGCCCGTGCGCGGCGAGACGGCCTGGAACGTCTTCATGAACAACAGACACGAGGACGGCCGGATCGTCACGCACGAGCCACCGCATCGGGCCGGCTCCGCGATCGACCTGGAGGTGCTCGACGACCTGCTCGTCGTGCTGTCCGCCTGCCCGCAGGACCTCAGCCCCTGCAACGCCTATGCACCGACCTCGATGGCGCTGCGCGTGTGGGAGCCGGAGGGATGACGCCGACCGGCGCCGCACCCGCCGCCGCGGTCGCGCGCGTCGCGCGGGTGCTGGCTGGGGCCGGCCTCGTCGGAGCGTTCGGTCATGTCTCGGCGCGCGCGGTCGGCGGTGACGGCTTCCTGCTGACCTCGACCGATCCGCTCGCGTCGCACGCGGAGGCATCGGTGCACCTGCTCGACGTCGCCGGCGCGCCTGTGAGCGCGGGCGACAACGGCGGCGTTCCGCTCGAAGCGCCGCTGCACGCCGCGATCTACGCTGCCCGCGCGGACGTCGGCGCGATCTGCCGCACGCATTCACCGGCGGCGGTCGTGTGGGGGGTGCGCGCAACCGTGCCGCCGCTGCTGCACGGGCTCGGAGGCCTTGCGGGGAACGTCGTCAGCTGGACCGCCGATGACGATCTCGTCACGACGACCGCGGCCGCGCAGGAGGCCGCAGCCGCGCTCGGCACCGCCGACTGCCTGCTGATCCGCGCGAACGGAAGCGTCGTGACGGGCGCGACGCTGGAGCAGGCGACGGTGCGCGCATGGTTCCTCGAAGAACGGGCGCGGGTGGCGCTCGAGGCCGGCCCGGACGCCGTGGTGCCGACCGGCGTCGATGCGCGCTCGCGCCACCACGCGGCCGAGGAGGCGCGCGCGTGGCGATGGCTGGAGGAGACCTGGGCATGACCGACGTGATCGTGATCGGGGGCGGGCACAACGGGCTCGTCTGCGGCTGCTACCTCGCGCGCGCCGGACTCGGCGTGACCGTGCTGGAGCAGTCCGACACCGTCGGCGGCTGCATCGACACGCGCGACCTGCCGGACGGGCGCGGGCGGCTGGAGCTGGGCGCCTACGAGCACGGCGGGATCCGCGGCAGCGGCGTCGCGGCGGAGCTGGAGCTGGAGAGCCGCCACGGCCTGCGCTTCCACCTGCGCGACGAGGTCACGCTCGGCCCCGCCGACGACGGCACCCGGATCGCCTTCCACAACAGCCTCGAGCGGACGGTCGAGGGGCTCGGCCCGGTCGTCGGCCGCGCCGACGCCGACGCGTACCGCCGCTTCGCCGCCTGGGCGACCGCCGGGATGCGCCTGATCGGCTCGCTCGACGCGGGTCCGCCGCCGTCGACCGGCCAGCTCGCCGCGCTCGCGCAGGCGTCGCTCGGCGTCGACGCGGCGCCGTTCATCCAGACCCTGCTCGGCTCCGCCTCCAACGTGCTGCGCTCGACCTTCGCGGACGAGCGGCTGATGGCGCCGATGGCGCACTGGGCCGCGCACTCGCAGCAGTCGCCGCTGGACCCCGGCACCGGCGCCGGCGGCCTCGCGCTCGCGGCCTTCCACGGCGCCCCCGCCGCCCGCCCGGCCGGCGGCTCGCGCGCGACCGTCGAGGCGCTCGTGCGCTGCCTGCAGGCGGCCGGCGGCCGCGTCGTCGCGAACGCGCCGGCGTCGTCGGTCGAAGTCGCCGGCGGACGCGCGGTCGCGGTGGTGGCGGGCGGCGAGCGGTACCCGGCTTCGCGCGGCGTGGTGTCGGCGATCGATGCGCTGCGGTTGTTCGGGGACGGGTGGGCGAGCGGTGCGGCCGGCGCGAGCGGTGTGGCCGGCGCGAGCGGTGCGGCCGGCGCGAGCGGCGCGGTGGGCGGGCGCGGCGCGCGCGGTCTGGTCGCGCCCGAGCATGTGCCCGCGCGACTCGCGTCGCAGCTGAGACGCGTCCACTCCGGGCGGCGCAACGTCTCGGAGCTGAAGGTCGACGCGGTGATCGAGGCGCTGCCGGTGGTCGAGCCGGCCGGGTTCGAGCGGGCGTTCATGCTGTCGGCGAACACGATCAGCGACATCGAGCGGTCGTTCGCGCGCGTGCAGCTCGGCGAGCTGGCCGAGCGGCCGCCGGTGATGATCGCGTTCCCGTCCGCGCTGGAGTCCGGCTGGGCGCCGGACGGGAAGGCCGTCGCGTGGGTCTCGACGTTCGTGCCGTGGCGGAGGGCGGGCGGCGGCTGGGACGAGCCGGCGCTGGAGCACGCCGCCGACCGGGTCTGGGAGATCGCCGAGCGGGCGCTCGGTGAGAGCATGGCCGTCGTCGAGCGGCGCCTCACCGGCCCGGCCGCCTGGGTCGCTCGCCACACCAACGCCAACGCCAACCCCAACCACATCGAGATGTCGATCGACCAGCTGCTCGGGTTCCGCCCGACCCCGTCCCTCTCGGGCTACAAGACGCCGATCGAGGGCCTCTTCCTGACCGGCGCCGGCACCCATCCCGGCGGCGGCATCACCGGCGTCCCCGGTCGCAACGCCGCGCGCGTCGCCCTGAGCGCGCTCGGCGTCGAGCCGCGCGGCACCCGCCTCGCCCGCCGCGCCCGCGAACGCGGCGCCCTCGTGCGCGATGCCTGGAAGGCGACACGGGCGTTGCGGAGGGCGTCGTGAGCGGCGCGGCTCCTGCCGACCCGCTCGCGCTGCTGACCGCCTACCAGCAGTCGGCCGTCGTCGCCGCGGCCGTGACGAGCGGCGTCGCGGATGCGCTGGCGAGCGTGGAGTGGCGCGACGGCGGTGCGGCGGATGGAAGAGCCGGCGCGCCAGCGCGTCAGGTCGCATCGGCGAGCGTCGCGGGCGCCATCGGCGGCTCCGATGCCGCGGGCGCCGCCGGGCTGAGCGTCGAGCAGGTCGCGCGTGAGGCCGGGACTGATCCGCGGGCGACGCGAATCCTGTTGTCGGCGCTCGTCGCGCTCGGGCTGGCACGGCGCGCGGACGGGCTCGTCGCCGGTGCGCCGGTCGACGCGGGCACGCTGTTCGCGCTCACGGACGCCGGCGCGGTGCTCGCCAGCGACCATCCGCAGACGCTCGCCTGGATCGTGCGCAAGGAGTGGTTCTTCTACGGCGTCTGGAACGAGCTGCCCGCCGCGATCGAGGACGGCCGCGGCCGGATCTCGCCTTGGCGCGAGCGCGTCGAGACCGACCGCGCGACCGCATTCGGCTTCCTCCGGGCCCTCGACGACCTCGCCGCCCGCTTCGGCGGCGAGCTGGCGGAGGCGGCGGCGGGGTTGCTGCCGGCGACGCGCGGCGACAGGGCGGACGACGTCGGCGCGGCTGGGCCGGCGGCGGCTGGCTCGGCGGCGGCGGGCCCGGCGGCGGCGGGCACGGGCGATGCCGGCGAGCACGCTCCGCTCCGCCTGCTCGACGTCGGCGGCGGGGCCGGCTCGCACGCCGCGCTGCTCGCCGGCCTGCGCTCCGACGTGCGGCCCACCGTGCTCGACCTGCCGCAGGTCGCGCCGGTGCTGGCCGAGCGACATCCGGGGATTCCGTTCGTGGCGGGCGACCTCGCGGACGAGCGCTTCGGGCGCTCCGCGGACGAGCGGTGGGACGTGGTGCTGCTCGCCAACATCCTGCACGACCACACGCCGGCCCAGAACGCCCGCTTGGTGCGCGAGGCGGCTCGCCTGCTCGCGCCCGGCGGGACGCTGCTGCTCTACGAATGGATCCCCGACGCCGGCACGACCGCGCCCGACCTGCCGCTGTTCGCGGTGATGATGATGGTCGAGAACGACGGCGGCGACGCCTACTCCGAGGCCGAACATCGCACCTGGCTGGAGGCCGCCGGGCTCGGCGAGGTCGAACTGCGACGCGGCCACGGACCGATCGCGGTCGTGGCGGCGCGCAAGCCTGCCGGGCGGACCGAGGAGCGAAGGTCTACCGCGGTAGAGCAGCAGTGAACCTTCGGTCCTCCGCGGCGCGGGCGCGACCCGGGGCGCTCGTCAGGCCGCTGCCGGCGCCGGCAGCTTGAACGTCACGCCGGTCAGCTGCTCGGAGACGCTCCACAGTCTGCGTGCGACCGCGGTGTCGTGGGCCGTCGCCTTCGCCTGCACGACGCGCGGATGGCCGCGCTGCTCGCCGATGCCGCTGGGGCCGGCGAACGTGCCGCCCGGGACGTCGGCGACGGCGGCGAAGAGCGTCGGCTCGGCGCCCATCTCGGGGCTCTGGGCGAGCACGCGGTTGGCGACGCTCGTGACGGCGCGCTCGGCGGCGCCCGCCACCGCGCTCTGCAGGTTCGTCGCCGCGTAGCCGGGGTGGGAGGCGGTCGCGCGGATCTTCGAGTCGGCCGCGCGCAGACGGCGGTCCAGTTCGAACGTGAACAGCAGGTTCGCCAGCTTCGTCTGGCCGTAGGAGCGCCAGCGGCGGTACTTGCGCTCCGACTGGAGGTCGTCGAAGTCGATCGTCCCGAATCTGTGACCGGTGCTGGAGACCGTCACGACGCGGCCGGCGGTCGGCTCGACGAGGTCGAGCAGCAGCCCGGTGAGCGCGAAGTGGCCGAGGTGGTTGGTCGCGAACTGCAGCTCGTTCGGGCCGGCCGCGAGGCGCTTCGGCGGCGCCATCACGCCCGCGTTGTTGATCAGCAGGTCGACGCGATCGTGATCGGCGCGGAAGCGTTCGGCGAACGCGCGCACGGAGTCGAAGTCCGACAGGTCCAGCGCCGACTGCTCGACGGTGACGCCCGGCGCCGCGGCCTGGATCTCGCGCACCGCCGCGGCTCCCTTCTGCGCGTTGCGCACGGCGATCACCACGTCGGCGCCGTGGAGCGCGAGCTGCTTCGCGGTGACGAGGCCGATACCGCTGTTGGCCCCCGTCACGATCGCGAGCCGTCCGTGCTGGTCGGGGATCTGGTCGGTTGTCCAATCGCTGCTCATGTCGCCGGCTCCGTGTGCTCGATGTAATGACCTCTCACAATGTATGTGACGCTCGCTTACATTGCAAGTGGACGGTATGGTTCGATCCGCGATGGCGACAAAGACGAGAGCCCGTCCCTACCACCACGGCGACCTGCGCGAGGCGCTCGTCGAGGCGACCTTCGAGCTGGTGCAGGAGAAGGGCGTGCACGCGTTCTCGGTCGCCGAGGCCGCGCGCCGCACCGGCGTCAGCGCCGGCGCGCCCTATCGTCACTTCGCCGACCGCGGCGAGCTGCTGGCGGAGGCCGCGACGCGCGCCGCAGAGGAGCTGCGCGCCCGCTTCGCCGCTGCGCTCGACACGCCTGGCAACGTCGCCGGCAGACTCGCCGCCGCCGCGGTCGCGTATGTGCGCTTCGCGGCCGAGCGCAGAGCGATGTTCGAGGTGCTGTTCGGAGCAGGGCTCGAAAAGGCGCGCTACCCGCGCCTGGAGGAGGCGACGTACGGCCTGCTGGCTGACCTCGTCGAGGCTGCGCTGCCGCTCGCGCCCGGCAGAGATCCGCAGGCCGCGGCCTCGCTCGTGCTCGCGATGGGCGGTCTCGCGCAAGGCCATGCCACGCTGCTGCTCGACCACGCCTTCGGGACCGATGCGCAGAGCGTCTCGGCGGTCGAAGAAGCGGAGCTGCGCGTCGCGGCGGCGACCCGCGCGCTCGTGCGGGGGCGCAGCGTGCTGTTCAGCGAGCTGGGCTGAGCGCTACGTCCACTCCGCCACGAGCGGCACGTGGTCGGAGGGTCTGGAGCCCTTGCGGTAGTCGCGCTCGATCCCGACGCGCGTCAGCCGCTCGGCGATCTCCGGGCTCACCAGCGTGAGGTCGATCCGCAGGCCGAAGCCGCGGTGGAAGTGACCCTGGCGGTAGTCCCACCAGGTGTAGCCGACGTCGTCAGGGTGCAGCTGCCGGTAGGCGTCGACGAGGCCCTCCGCCTGCACGGCCAGCAGCGCCGTGCGCTCGGGTTCGCTCGTGTGCGTCGAGGTGACGAACGCGGCGGGGTCGTAGACGTCGATGTCGGCCGGCGCGACGTTCATGTCGCCGGCGACGACGAGCGGGCCGCCGGCGGTGCGCAGTCTGCGCACGCGCAGCGCCATCGCGGCGAAGAAGTCGAGCTTCTGGGCGTACCAGACGCTCGCCAGCTCGCGGCCGTTGGGGACGTAGGTGCTGACGACGCGCAGGTCGCCGACGGTCGCCTCGACCCAGCGCGCCTCGTCCTGCACCGCCTCGCCGGGCAGGCCGCTGCTGACGTCCGCGACGCCCAGCTCCTCCTTCGCGAGCACCGCGACGCCGGCCCAGCGCCCGCCGCTGTGATCGGCCGCGACGTAGCCGGCCTGCGCCAGTTCCGCGTGCGGAAAGGCGGTGGGATCGGTCTTCGTCTCCTGCAGGCACAGGACGTCGGGTCTGTGCTCGGCGAGGAACTCGAGCACGCGCGGCAGGCGCACTCTGAGCGAGTTGACGTTCCAGGTGACGAGGCGCACGCGCGGGAGGCTAGCGAGCCGCTCCCCGGTCGGTGGCGCTCGCGAGCGGATTGTCGAGCGCGTAGATCCGCATCGGGCGGCCGTAGTTGCACAGGCCCTCCTTCTCGAGCCGCATCCCGAGCTTGTCCATCACGCGCATCGAGCCGGCGTTGCCCGGTCGCACGAACGCGACGAGCCGCGCCAGTCGCAGCTGTGCGAAGGCGTGGTCGCGCACGGCGCGCGCGCCCTCGGTCGCGTAGCCGCGCCCCCAGCGGTCGCGCGCGAGCCGCCAGCCGATCTCGACGTCGCCCGCCCGCACCCCGGGCTGCCCCGCGCGCATCACGCCGACGAAGCCGACGACCGTGCCGTCCCCGCCCGGCGTGCCGTCGCCGCCCCCGCGCTCCACGATCGCCCGCAACCCGTAGCCATGCTGCGTCCAGTGCTCGACGAAGCGCGTCAGTTGCGCGCTGCTCTGCTCGCGCGTCAGCGTTTCGCCCATGCCGATGTAGCGCATCACCTCGGCGTCGGCGCAGAGCGCGGCGTAGGCGTCGCGGTCGCCGGCGTCGTCGTGGAACGGGCGCAGCAGCAGGCGCTCCGTCAGCAGGGGAGCTGTCGCAGCGTCGGCCATCAGTAAGCCGTGCTGCGGGCGCGCGGGCGCGGGACCGCCTTGTAGCGCGCGCCGCCGCCTCTGGTCCACAGCGTCTGGTCGACGAGCGCGGGCGTCAGGTCCGCACGCGCGGCGGCGATCAGCTCGGCGACGTGGATCGCGCCGGCGCGCATCTCGACCTCCTCGGGGCTGTCGTGCTCGATCAGCTCGCCCGCCTCGATCCGCGCGACCAGCGCCGGCTCGAAGCGGAGGATCCCGTCGAGTCGCAGCACGTGCGGGATCAGGTTGTCGGCGAACAGCGTCAGCCGCTCGAGGTCGCCGAACGCCGCCGCGCCGACGAGCGCGAGGTCGGACGCGGCGACCTGCGCACGCTTGAAGAGCGGGATCGTGCGGCCGCCGTAGGGCGACACGTCGCGAAAGCAATTCCACGTCGCCAGCTCCTCCACGAGCGCGACGGCGCTTGCGCCGCTCGCCTCGACCGGGCCGAGGAAGCGGCCGTCGTGATCGCTCGTGATCCGCGCGCCGAGGTCGTTCAGCGAGCGGGCGAACAGCGCCATCAGCTCGTGCTGCGGATCCTGCCCCAGGACGCCGGCGATCTCGGCCGTGCTCAGCTCGCTCAGCTCCGCGGCGCTCCAGGCGCCGTGCGCGCGGAAGCGGTCGCGCAGCCCGAGCGCGACCGTGAAATAGCCCGAGCGGCCCGCGCGCTTGCGGATCGTCGGGAACCAGCCGGAGCCGAAGTTGATCGCGTCGAGCGTGAGGAAGAACGCCGCGCGCAGCTCGGCCGGGCCGTCGACGACGTGCGCGTCGGCGTCGATCCCCGGCAGCTCGCCGCGCGATGCGAACGCCGCGGCGTACGCGTCGATCGCGTCACGGTCGACGACCACATGCGTCGCCTGCGCGGCGACCCAGGCGGCGCCGTCGCGGATGTCGTCGACCAGGGGCACGGCCCGCGGGATCCTAGCGGCGAGTCGGGCAACGGTCACCGCGCCGAACGCGGCGACCGTCACCTGATCCACGGCTGGCTCGCGCAGTTGCAAACGCACTCTCACACGATCGTCACGCGATCGCCACGAGATCGCCACGGCGGTGCACCGGGATCGCTACATCGCGCGGGCCGCGGCGCAGTTGGATCTGAAGGCGTCCCGTCCCTCACGTTCAAAGGACGATCCCTCGATGGCACGACGCACCCTCGCCACGACCGCCGTGGCCGTGCTGGCGCTCGCCGCGCCCGTCGCGGCCGCGGCCCACGGCGGCGACCACGGCAACCCCGCTCCGATCGGGCAGACCTGCTCCCCCCGCGCGCGTCTGCTCGGCTTCAGTGACGCGCTCGACAAGACCAGATTCGCCGGCACCGACGTCGGCGGGCTGTCCGCGCTGACGCTCGGCGGCAGCGACAGCCGCAGCCCGTGGTCGCGCGGCGGCACGCCGGCGCGCGCGCTGGTCGACAACCAGGGCACGACGCCCGCACGCTTCTACGACCTGCGGCTCGACGGCGCCGGGCGCAACGGCACGCCGCGCCCGCGTGTCGGCGCGGTGACGACGCTGCGCCGCCCCGACGGCACGCCGTACACCGGCGCCACCCTCGACGGCGAGGGGATGCAGCAGCTGCGCGACGGCTCGTTCGTCGTCTCGTCGGAGACGGAGCCCGCGATCCGCCGCTTCGCCCCCAACGGCCGCCAGCTCAGCGAGCTGCCGGTGCCCGCGCGCTTCCGCATCGCCCCGGCCGGCGAGGCGACCACCAACCTGGCGTTCGAGGGGCTCGGCCTCGCGCCCGACGGCCGCACGCTCTACGCCGGGATGGAGGGTCCGCTCTCCGCCGACGGCACCACCGCCGCGGGCGAGTCGCTGAACCGGATCGTGCGCTACGAGCGCGACGGCCGCAACGACTGGCAGGTCGCCGGTCAGCTCGGCTACAAGACCGATCCGGGCCTCGCGATCAGCGAGCTGCAGGTCGTCGACGGCGACCAGCTGCTCGTGCTCGAGCGCGGCTTCGTCAACGGCGTCGGCAACACCGTCCGCGTCTACCAGGCGTTCCCGGCCGGCGCCGACGACGTCAGCGCGGAGCCGACGCTCAGACGCGACGGGATCCGCCTCGTCTCCAAGCGGCTGCTGGTCGACCTCGGCGCCTGCCCGCCGGCGGGCGCGACGAACCCGGGCAGACAGGCCAACCCGCTGCTCGACAACGTCGAGGCGATGGCTCTCGGCGACGCTCTCGGCGACGGCGCGCGCGAGCTGTACCTGCTGTCCGACGACAACTTCTCGACGGGCCAGGTGACGCGTCTCTACCGCCTCGCCGTGAGGCTGCCGGGCGAGCCGCAGCTGGAGTCGCGCGCGACCTACGACGCGCTGAAGATGCAGCCCGGCCCCGCCTCCGGCAGAGTCGGCGTCAACCCCGCCAACGGCGTCACGCCGCCGTTCTCCGGGCAGCCCGTTCCCGGCATCTCGGGTGCGCTGCGCGCCGACGACGGCGGCTTCTGGGGCATGCCCGACAACGGCTTCGGCGCGAAGGAGAACTCGGCCGACTTCCTGCTGCGGATGTACCACGTCAAGCCGCAGTGGAAGACGGCGCGCGGCGGCCGCGGCGAGCTGCGGTTCGACCGCTTCATCTCGCTGCGCGACCCGGACAGAAAGATCCCGTTCAGCATCGTCAACGGCGCCACGCGCGAGCGGCTGCTGACCGGTGCGGACTTCGACGTCGAAGCGGTCCAGCGCGACCGCTGGGGCAACCTCTGGTTCGGCGACGAGTTCGGTCCGTACCTGCTGAAGACGGCGCCCGACGGCCGCGTGCTGCAGGCGCCGGTCCCGCTCGCCGGCGTGAAGTCGCCGCAGAGCCCGGACCTCGCCGTCGGCGAGACGCCGACGCTGCCGGGCTCGGGCGGCTTCGAGCCGCTCGCCGCCAGCACCGACGGCCGCACGCTGTACGCGATCACCGAGCGGGCGCTGACCGCCGAGCCCGACCAGACGCTGCGCACGATCCACGAGTTCGACGTGCGCAGCAACAGCTACACCGGCAGAACGTGGAGCTTTCACGTCAGCGCGCCGACCGACCGCTACGTCGGCGACGCGCAGCTGCTGCCGGGCAACCGCCTGCTGATGATCGAGCGCGACAACAGCGGCGGCCCCGCCGCCAGGGTCAAGCGGCTGATCGAGGTCGACCTCGACGACGCGCCCGCCGCCGACGGCACGCTGCCGACGCGGACGGTCGCCGACCTGCTGCGAATCCGCGACCCGTTCGGCGTCTCGCTGCCGGCGCCGGCCGGCGGGTTCGGCTTCGGCGACCCGTTCGCGTTCCCGTTCGTGTCGGTCGAGACGGTGCTGCCGCTCGGCGGCGACCGCCTGCTGCTGGCCAACGACAACAACTTCCCGGGCGACGCCGGCCGCGTCCCCGGCAAGCCGGACGACGTCGAGGCGATCGTCATCCGCGTGCCGGGGCTGGACGGCGGGGAGGTGAACGGGCGCTAGGACGAGCGCTGCGCTGGAGCGGCGGCGGCTCGCGCGAGCCGTCGCCGCTCCGCTGCTAGGCGGCGCCCGCCCCCGCCTCGTGCGCGAGCAGCCAGCGCTTCACGTCGAGTCCGTAGAGGAAGCCGCCGAGCGCGCCGCCGGTGCGCACGACGCGGTGGCAGGGGACGAACAGCGCGGCGGTGTTGCGGCCGCAGGCGCTGCCGGCGGCGCGGATCGCGCCGGGGTTGCCGGAGCTGGCGGCCAGCTGCGAGTACGTCTGCGGTTCCCCGGCGGGGATCTCGCGCAGCCGCTCCCAGGCACGCGCGGTGAACGCGCCGCCCTCCTGCTCGACCGTGACCGCGTCGATCGCACGCAGGTCGCCGGCGACGTAGTCGCGCACGGCCTGGGTGATCGCGCCGAGCTCGTCGCGCTCGGCGATCGCACCGGGCGCGAGCGCCTCGGGCGGCGCCGGCACGCGCTCGGCGCGCACGAGCTTCAGCAGCGCCTGCGCGTCCGGCGCCCAGCCGCTCGCGAGCACGGTCAGCTCGCCGCTCTCGTCTTCGCGCGCGATCACGGTGAACGGACCGGGCGGCGTGGGGATCGTGGTGGTGACGAGCGTGGCGGTGGCGGTGGCGGGAGTCATCTCGTTCCTCCTTCGGTCGGTGTCAGGGTCGCCCACAGGTGCAGCGCGGCGTAGGCGCGCCAGGGGCGCCAGCGCTCGGCGATCGCGGCGACCGCGCGGGCGTCGTGCGGTTGGTCGAGGCGGGCGAAGGCGTGGCGGATGCCGAGGTCGCTCGCCGGGAAGGCGTCGGGGTCGCCGAGCGCGCGCATCGCGACGTACTCGGCCGTCCACGGTCCGATCCCGGGCAGGGCGACGAGCTGTGCGCGCGTCTCCTCTCGATCGGCGCCGGGATCGAGCGCCATCTCGGCGTCGGCGAGCGCCGCGCACAGCCCCACGAGCGCTCGTCCGCGTGCGCGCGGCATCGGCAGCTGCTCGGGATCGATCGCCGCGATCGCGGCGGCTGTGGGGAAGGCGTGGGTGAGCTGGGTGTCGTCCAGACACGTCGGCAGCGTCTCGGCGAGCGGCTCGCCGTAGGCGGCGGCGAGGCGACCCGCGAGCGTGCGGGCGCCGCCGACCGAGACCTGCTGGCCGAGCACGGCGCGCACGGCCAGCTCCGCGCCGTCGACCGCGCCGGGTACGCGCAGGCCGGGGTTCGCGCGCACGAGCGCGCCGATCAGCGGGTCGTCGCCGAGCGCCGCGACGACTGCGAGGGGGTCGGCGTCGAGGTCGAGCAGCCGCCGGCAGCGCTGCACCGCGGCGGCGAGATCGCGCATGTCGCGCAGCCGCAGCGTGCACTCGACATGCTCCGCGTGCGGCGTCAGCGCGACGAGACCGGGGCCATGCGGCAGCGCCAGCACCCGGCGGTACGTGCTCCCCTCCACCACCTCGACCCCCGGCACGGCCCTCATCCCGAGGAACGCGAGCAGGCCGGCGCCGTCGAACGGGGGGCGGTGCCGCAGGCGCAGGGTCAGCGCGCCGGTCGCCGGGTCGCCGTTGCGGTGGGCGCTGCGGCGGCGCAGCTCGGTCGGCGTCGTGGCGAACACGTCGCGGACGGTCTCGTTGAACTGGCGGACCGAGGGGAAGCCGGCGGCGAACGCGACCTCGGTGAAGGGCAGCTCGGTCGTCTCGATCAGCAGCCGCGCGGTGTGGGCGCGCTGAGCGCGCGCGAGCGCAAGCGGCCCGGCGCCCAGCTCGGCGACGAGCTGGCGGTGCAGGTGCCGCTCGCTGAAGCCGAGCCGTCTCGCGAGGCCGGAGACGCCGTCGCGGTCGATGCTGCCGTCGGCGATCAGCCGCACCGCGCGCCCGACCACGTCGGCGCGCACGTTCCACTCCGGCGAGCCGGGCGAGGCATCGGGGCGGCAGCGCTTGCAGGCGCGGAAGCCGGCGCGCTGCGCGGCGGCGGCGGTCGGCAGGAAGCGCACGTTCGCGCGCTTGGGCGTGACGGCCGGGCAGCTCGGCCGGCAGTAGATGCCGGTCGAGGTGACGGCGGTCACGAACCAGCCGTCGAAGCGGCCGTCCTTTGCGCTGACGGCCCGGTAGCACTGTTCGAAGTCCTTGACCACGGAGTCCATGATGGCGATCCGCAGCACCCATCACTAGTGGTTTTCGGACGTGTACGTCGGAGCCGCGAGGACTGTCCCGCAACGCACGAGGGGGCGGCCGAATCGGCCGCCCCCTCACGCTCCATCAACGACCGTGCGGCGCGCGGTGCGCGAAGGCCCCGACGCCCACGCGCGCGCCGTGGTCTCAGCGCAGCGAGAGCTTCGCGCTGCTGCTGCCCGCGACGAGCGTGTACGCGCCCTTCGCCAGCTTCTTGTTCGCCTTCAGCGTCAGCGAGCCGTTGCGGGCGATCTTGCCCTTGGCG
Organism: Conexibacter sp. CPCC 206217; assembly: GCF_030646165.1. Taxonomy (GTDB): domain Bacteria; phylum Actinomycetota; class Thermoleophilia; order Solirubrobacterales; family Solirubrobacteraceae; genus Conexibacter. The sequence continues at coordinate 355,496 of NZ_JAUTDO010000005.1, forward strand.
ACCGTCTTGCCGCTGCGCACGAGGCGGGCGCTTCTGGCGCCTCTGGCGAACGTGACCTTGCACTTGACCGCTCTGCTGCCGGCCATTCTGCACGACACCTTCGCGTCACGGCCGTTTCTGCCGTTTCTGCCATTTCTGCCGTTGCTGCCAGCCGGACCGACCGGACCGCCGGGACCGACCGGGCCGCCGGGGCCGCTCGCGCCAGCCGGACCGCCGGCGCCGGTGTCGCCCTTCGGGCCGACGACGCCCGCGTCGCCGGTGTCGCCCTTGTCGCCCTTCGCACCGGCGGCACCGTCAGCGCCGGCCGGGCCCACGACGATTCTCGACGGCACGAAGCCGTTGAGGACGGCGAAGATGTCCGTCTGGTCGATCGTGCCCTGGATGTTCGCGGCCTGCGGGCCGGACGCCCACACCGGGACGGTCGCGCCCGTGTGCGCCTGCGAACCGCCGGCGATCGCGCCGGTGCCCGTGTCCTGCGTGCCGTACGCGACGCGCAGCGGCGCGCCGTCGACCGTTCTGACGGTCGCGTACGCCGCGCCGGTCGCCGGCTTGGAGCCCGCGTTGATGATCTGCGACGTGTGCGAGTGGTCCGCCGTCACGATGATCAGCGTGTCCGGGTGCGTGCGCTGGAACTCCTGCGCGACGCCGACCGCCTCGTCGAGCGCCAGCAGCTCGCCGATCTGGCCGCAGAGGTCGGAGGCGTGATCGCGCTTGTCGATCGAGGCGCCCTCGGCCTGCAGCACGAAGCCGTCCGGATCGTCCTTCAGCAGGTCGATCGCCTTCTGCGTCATCTCGGCGAGCGACGGCTCCTGCGTGGTGCCGGAGCGCTGACCGGGCGTGCAGGCGATGTCCGCGCCGCCGCCGTTGATGTTCGGGTTGAGCGTCCCGGCCGTTCTCTCGGCCGCCAGGTACGCGTCGGTGCGGGCGTAGAGCGGGTCGTACTCGGTCGTCATGTTCGTCGGGTGGAAGAGGCCGAGCAGCTTTCTGCCACCGCTCAGCGACGTGACGCCGGCAAGGCCGGCCTTGTCGGTGACGTACTCGTAGCCTCTCGCTCTCGCGTAGTCGACCACGGTGCCGGTGCTTCCGTTGGCCAGCAGCGGCTGCTCGTACTTGGCGCGCGCGCCGCCGAGGTAGAGGTCGAAGCCCTGGTCGACCTGCTGCTCGGCGATCGAACCGAGGCCGCCGGCTTCCTTGGTCTCCGTCGGGCACGTCGCGCGGGTGTCGTTGGGGCCCATGCAGGAGCGCTGCGACATGTGCGAGCTGGGAGCAGCCGGCGTCGCGTCGGTGATCTCCGCGGTGGAGACGTTGCCGACGGCCTTGCCCTCGGCCTTCGCCATCTCCATGTACGTTCTGTAGTTCTCTCTGCCGGGTACGCTCGCGGCGGTCGACGGCGACTGCGACAGGCGGTTGTCCTGTGTGCGCTTGCCGGTCGACCACGCGGTCGCGGTCGGCGCGGAGTCGCCCGCGTAGTTCGGCGCGTAGTTCGGGCCGTCGCCGGGGGAGAGGACGTAGTGGATCGAGCTGCCGCGGAACGGCAGTCTGTCCATGTTGAGGCGCCCGGCGGCGCCCTTGCCGTAGTAGCGGCCGATGGTGACCTCGGAGTCGCCCATGCCGTCGCCGATCAGCAGGATCACGTTCTTGGGACGCGACGAGTCGATCTTCGCGGCAAGCGCTGCCGACTGGTCGTCGCCGTTGTTGGCGCCGATCGCGACGCCACCGGCGACGAGCGCACCGGTCGCGCCCAGAAGGGCGATGGTGGACAGGGCACGCTTGTTCATGAGGCGGGGGGCTCCTTGATGGAAGAGGAACGACGCCTCTACCGTGTCGTGCCTACTACAAGATGTAGTTGCCGACCTGTGACGCACCCGTGAAGGTCTCGTGACCGGCCCCGCTCAGCTGAAGCTGCCGCCCTCCTGGACGACGACGCCGTCAGCAGTCAGACGTCCACCGCGGCGCAGGTCGCAGATCAGGTCCCAGTGCACGGCCGACTCGTTGAGCCCGCCCGTCTCCGCGTAGGAGCGCCCGAGCGCGAGGTGGACGGTGCCGCCGATCTTCTCGTCGAACAGGATCGCGCCGATCGGGCGCGTGATGCCGAAGTTCGTGCCGATCCCGATCTCGCCGAGCCGGCGCGCGCCGGGATCGGTCGCGAGCGTGCGGTCGAGGTACTCCTGGCCGCGCGCGGCGCTCGCCGCGACGACCTCGCCGTCGCGGAACGTCAGCGTCACGTCCTCGACCTCGACGCCGCCGGGGCTCGACGGCACGGTGAAGCGGATCGTGCCGTTCGCCGACGTCTCCAGCGGACCGGTGAAGACCTCGCCGCTGGGCATGTTGCGTCTGCCGTCGGAGTTCGCCCACCTGCGGCCGCCGACCTCGAGCGTCAGGTCGGTCCCGTCGGCTTCGATCCGCAGCGTCCGCGCCGGCGTCAGCCGCTCGATCAGCTGCGCCTGGAACGCGCCCAGCTCGCGCCAGGCCGCGGCGGGGTCGTCGCGGTCCAGGAACAGCGCGCCGCGCACGAACGCGGCGAACGCGTCGAAGCCCATCCCGGCCTGCTGCGCTCCGGCCTGCGTCGGCCACAGCGTGCCGCACCAGCGCTTCGTCAGCCGCAGCTCGCTCAACGGGGCGGCGGCGCGGGTCGCGCGCGCCAGCCGCTGCGGATCGATCCCGGCGAGCGCGCGCGTGTTCTGCGGCGCCTGGATCGAGAGGAAGACGTCGGCCTGCTCGGCCTCGGCCCGCGCCAGCGGCGAGTAGCCGTCGAGTTGCGCGTCGCGCGCGTGGACGTAGAAGTCCTCGTCGAGCCCGGGCAGCGCCGGGCGCAGCAGCGGCCACGCCTCGCGCGCCAGGATCGACCGCTGCAGCGCGCGCAGCAGCGGCGCGGCGAGCGTCGTGGAGCGCACCAGCACCTGCTGCTGGGGTTGGATCTCGAGGCAGTAGCCGGCCAGCAGCTCGGCGAACGCGTCGGTGTCGGCGTCTCGCCAGCTCATGGCTCGCCTCGCGCGCGAGAAGGAGCCTCTGGCGATTTCTCGCAGTTGAACGCGAGCCCTCCGGGCGAGCTTTTCACGGCTGTCTCATGTCCGGGAACCACTCGGCGAGGTGCTCGCGCAGCGCGTCGCGGATCCAGCGGCGCTCGTCCTGGGAGGCGAAGCGGTAGCGCTGCAGGAGCTCCTTCTGCTTCTCGATCGGGACCTCGGCGATCGTCCAACGGGCCGCGAGCCGCTCGAACAGGAACTCGACCGCGCGCTGCCAGGCGTCCTCGGCCGACAGCGGTGAGCCGCCGACGACCGCGGCGTACTGCTGGCGCGTCGCGGGCGACAGCGCGCCGCGCAGCGTCAGCACGTTGCCGTCGGCGTCGGTGTAGTCGGAGGTCGGCGCGTCGAGTCTGTCGAGCTTGTCGCGCTGGCGGCTGCGGCGTCCCATCGCGACGGAAGGCTACCCGTCCGCCGCGACCTCCAGTTGCCGCGCGACGTCGTCGCGCAGCGGCTGCGCGTGGCCGGACCACGCCGTCGCCGGTCTCAGCGCCGCGAGCTTGCGCATCGACGCGCGCGCCAGTTCGGTGTCGTGGTTGAAGGCGGCGTGCGGAACGCGCACCGCGCCGGCGAACCCGGTCTGCGGATCGAGCGTGTAGAAGGTGTCGCTGACGAGCGCGAGGCGGTCGGACTCGCGCCACAGGCCGATCAGCCCCGGCGCGTGACCGGGCAGGTGCACGACGCGAAAGCCGGCGACCTCGTCGCCCTCGGCGACGGTGCCGGCGATCTGCACCGGGCCGCCGTCCCAGCTCTTCAGCAGGTGCGGCATCCCGATGCGGCCGTGCAGATCGAGCTTCGACAGGTCCATGTAGTGCACGCCGCCATCGCCCTCGGCGTCGGCGCGGTCGGCCTCGTGGCAGTACACGCCGGTCTGCCGCGACAGCGCGGCAGCGGCGCCGCGGTGGTCGGGGTGCGCGTGCCCGAGCACGACGCGTCTGATCCCGCCCATCCGCGCGCCGGTCGCAGCCAGCGCGGGCGCCATCGTCGCGACGCCGGCGTCGAAGACGGTCACGCCGCCGTCGTCCTCCAGCAGGTAGACGTTCATCAGCTTGCGCGGCAGCCCGCCGCGCACGACCCAGACGCCGTCGGCGATCTGCTCCGGCGGGGCGGCGGCGAGCCGGCGCCCGACGCGCGTGCGGACGTTGACGAGCTTCGCCATCGCCTGCTCCGGGCGTGAGTCTCTCGGCGGCAGCACGCCGAGCTGGCGCGCCACGTCGGCGCCGTCGAGGTAGGCGTCGTTGCCGACGACCAGGCCGTCCCGCACCTGCACGAGGTCGACCGCCTCGAACGTGACGCGCGCGCCGTTGGGCTCGAACTGCTGGAAGCGCCCGGGGCCGGCGAACGTCGCGCTCATCCGCCAGCGCACGGCGCAGCGGTCGCCGTCGGCGGTCGTCGAGAGGATCTCCACGCGCATGTCGGGGAAGGCGGCGAACAGGTCGGTGAAGTACGCGCGGATGTCGTCGGGCGCCACGAGCGTCGCCTGGCCGTGCAGCACGTCGACCCCGCCGGCCTTCCAGCACGCGGTCATCGCCTCGGCGTCGCGCGCTCCGACGGCCGCGAAGTAGCGCCGCGCGACCTGCTCGGTCGTCTCGGACGTGGTCTTTGCCGCCGCTGCCATCGCGCTCTCCCTCTCCCGCAAGCTGGACTGGCTGAGCGGCCAGCCTACTGCTTCGGGTCGGGGCCGGGTCGCGCCTGCATCCGGAGCGTCGGTGTGCCCGCTCGGCGCGATCGCATTCGGACCGCGCTCGGTCGTCGCGCGCCTATATGGTGGGCTGAGCATGTCCGAATCGGTGCGTAAGCGGGAGCTGGGTCGCGGCGAACGCGTGCTGAGAGGCATCTGGCGGCTGCGGCTGCCGCTGCCCTGGCCCGGCATCCCACACTGCAACGCGTGGGCCATCGCCGCCGAGGACGGGATCGTGCTGGTCGACTGCGGCATGCACGAGGACGGCTCGATGGAGCAGCTCGAGCGCGCGCTGGAGATGGTCGGGCTGAGCATCGACGACGTCAGGCTGCTCGTCTGCACGCACGCGCACGTCGACCACTACGGACAGGCCGCGACGATCGTCGACCGCACCGGCTGCGAGCTGTGGATGCACCCCAACTACGAGCACGCGACGCGCTCGGTCGAGGATCCCGAGCAGGCGTTCCAGCGGCGGTTGGAGATCGGCCGCACGTCGGGCGTGCCGGAGCTGGTGCTGCGCCGCTACGCGGAGATCGCGAAGGAGCAGAGACCGGGGATCGCGCGCGCGATCGCGCCGGACCTCGCGTTGCTGCCGGGGATCGAGATCCCGACCGACCTCGGCTTCTGGAGCGTCGTCGAGACGCCCGGCCACGCGCCGTCGCACGTCTGCCTCTACCAGCCCGAGCGCCGCATCCTGATCTCCGGCGACCACCTGCTCGGCCGCATCTCGCTCTACTACGACTACGGCTGGACGCCGGACCCGGTCGGCGAGTTCCTGCGCTCGCTCGACGCGATCGAGGCGCTGGACCCGCTGCCGCGCCTCTGCCTCGCCGGCCACGCGCGGCCGTTCACCGACGTGCAGGCGCACATCGAGGCCAACCGCGAGCTGGTCGCGCAGCGCGTCGCGGCCGCCGCGGTCGCGATCGAGGGTCAGCCGCTGACGGCCTATGAGGTCGTCCCGTACGTGCACGGCAGAGACGCGATCCACGCCGCCGCCTGGCTGCTGGCCGAGACGCTCTGCTATCTGCGCCATCTGGAGGCGATCGGCGCCGCCCGCCGCGAGCCCGGCGACCCGGAGCGCTGGGTCGCGGTCTGATGGTCTGCTCGTGATCGACGCGCTGAAGGCGACGATGCGCGAGTTCTACCGCGCGGAGGCGCCGGCCTCGGGCGGCCGCGTGATCGAGCACGACGGGTTGACGGCGTTCATGACGCCGAGCGCGCCGACCCAGTCGATCGTCAACGGCGTCCTGTTCGACGACGTCGCGGCGCTCGGGGCGCGGTTGCCGGAGCTGGCGCGGGCGTACCGCGCCGCCGACGTGACGCACTGGATGGTCTGGACGATGCCGGGCGAGCAGCCGGCCGCCGAGCTGCTGCGCGCCGCCGGCCACCTCGCCGAGTACGAGCCGATGGCGATGTCGCTGACGCTGACGCAGCTGGTCGATCCGGCCGCGCCGGACGTCCACGTCACGCTCGACCGCGATCCCCATCCGCTCGAGATCACGACGCTGAACGAGCGCGCCAACGGCGAAGCGCCGGGTGCCTTCGGAACGGCCTTCGCGGGCCTTCGCGACCGCAGCTTCCACCGCTACGTCGCGCGCGTCGAGGGGCGCCCGGCGGCCTGCCTTGTGACGTTCGACCACGACGGCGACTGCATGGTCAACTGGGTCGCGACCGAGCCGCGGCTGCAGCGCTGCGGGATCGGGCAGTGGCTCGCGCACGCCGCGCTGCTGGACGCGCGCGAGCGCGGGATGCGGACCGCGACGCTGCAGTCCAGCTACGAGGCGGAGCGGCTCTACGAGCGGCTCGGCTTCGTCGCGCACGGCCGCCTCGGGATGTGGCTGTGGGACGGTCCGGCGACTGTGCCGGGTTCCCTGGCTTAGACTGGGAAGTCATGCGCATCGACGAGATCATCGCCGCGGGCGGGGACCCCGTCTTCTCCTTCGAGTTCTTCCCGCCGAAGACCGAGGACGGCGAGCTGAGACTGTTCCAGGCGCTGGAGGCGCTGCGGCCGCTGGAGCCCGCGTTCGTCTCCGTGACCTGGGGCGCGGGCGGCTCGACCCGCTCCAAGACGATCGACATCGTCTCCAGAATCCGCGAGAACCACGACCTCGAGGCGATGGCGCACTTCACCTGCGTCGGCGCCACGACCGACGACCTGCACGCCGCGCTGCGGCAGATGCGCGCCGCCGGGATCGTCAACGTGCTGGCGCTGCGCGGCGACCCGCCGAGAGGCGAGACGAGCTTCACCGCGACCGAGGGCGGCCTCGCGCACGCGACCGACCTGACGAAGCTCGTCGCGGAGGGCTATCCGGACGTCTGCCTCGTCGGCGCCGCCTATCCGGAGGTCCACACGGAGGCGCCGGATCGCGAGACCGACCTGCTGCACCTGAAGGAGAAGGTCGACGCGGGCGCGCGCGTGCTGATCACGCAGCTGTTCTTCGACAACGCCGTCTACTACCGCTTCGTCGAGGACGCGCGCGCGATCGGGATCGACGTGCCGATCGTGCCGGGCATCATGCCGATCATCTCGACCGCCGGCATCAAGCGGATGACCGCGCTCGGCGGCTCGACGATCCCGCCGGCGCTGATGGAGGCGCTGGAGGCGCGCGGCGACGACGAGGAGGCGGTCGCGGAGCTGGGCGTCTCCTACGCGACGCTGCAGTGCGCCGAGCTGCTCGCCAGCGGCGCGCCCGGGATCCACTTCTACACGATCAACCGCTCGCCGGCGACGCGCGCGATCCTCTCCGCGCTGCGGCTGCAGCGGCCGTGGGAGAAGGGCGCGGGCGCCGAGCCGGCGCTGCGCGTCGCCGCGGGATAGAGCCACCAGCACCGGCGGCGGCACCGGCACCGGCGGCGACACCGGCACCCGCGAGTTCCCGCGGCGGCCGCGCGGCGCAGCCCGCCGCCGTGGAACTCGCAATGCGAAGCACTCAGCCTCCCACCCCCGGCAGCGTCGGCACGCACGGCGGCGTTCTCGCCGTCGCGGGGTCGAGCGCGTTCAGCACCAGCCGCAATGCGCGGCGGTCGTAGGCGATCCCGAGATGCTCGGTGAAGTTGACGATGCAGCCACTCTGCAGCGTGATGTTGGTCGCGCCGCTGAGGAAGCTGTTGGTGTACGGCGTCACGACCTCGTCGTAGATCGAGGCGATCACCGTGTAGGAGACGCCGGCTATCGTGTCGCCGCCCGCGTCGAGTCTTCTGTTGAAGGCCGAGCCGAGGCGCTGATCCTCCAACGCCGGCCCGCCGGCCTCCAGCACCGAGCTGGCGCCGGGCAGGAATCTCGCCAGCGTCGAGAGCCCCAGCAGGGTCGTGCCGTGGTTGGACGGCGTCAGCCCGACGAGCGTGTGCACCTTCGTCGCGCCGCCGAGGTACTTGACGTACCAGCGCGGCAGCATCCCGCCCTGCGAGTGGCCGACGAGGTCGACCTCTCTGGCGCCGGTCGCGCTCAGCACGCCGTCGACGTACGCCGCCAGCTCGGCGGCCGAGCCGGGGATGTCGTCGAGGCCGAGGAACGGGCCGGGCCAGTAGGCGCCGTAGTTGAGCGCGAAGACGCAGTAGCCGTTGTTCTTCAGCAGCGGTGCGAGCGCGTTCCAGTTCAGCCGCTGGTTCTCGAGCGTGCCGTGGACGAGCACGACCGGGCGCGGATGCGCGGCCGTCGGTCTGCAGGAGAAGTCGTTGGCGCCCGGCGGGTTGCTGTTGGGCGCGAGCGTGCCGGCCGCGATCCCCGTCGGGAAGTTGTAGATCACCGGCAGATCGGCGCGCGCGGCCGGCGCGAGTGCGGACGCGCACGCGAGCAGCGCGACGGTCAGGACGGCGAGGACGGCGACGAGCGCGCGACGGCGGTCGGGCGCGCGAGTGGTGTGCAGCATTGCTCTCCCCTTCGGTCAGTGGTGGTCCGAGCGGACCCTTGCCCCGGGTCCAGCAAACCTGACCGATGAACAGAAATCAAGCGTTGTCGGGCGGAAGCGCTCTGAGCGCGTGCGCGACGAGCTTGCGGCCGTCGCGCTCGTAGCGCACGTCGACCGTGTGGTTGGTCTTGTACGTGCCTATGCCCCAGGCGCCCCAGAACCAGCGCCAGAAGCCGAGTCTGCCCTCCTGCACGAGTGGTCTGGAGAACAGCAGCACGCCGTCTCTGACCTCGTAATCGTTCCCCGGCTGCTGCAGCACGCCGTTGACGAACACATCGATCGGGGGCTGCACTCCGCCCGGAAGTTCCACATGCCAACGCTCCATCCCGCTGCCAGCGTACCCTCATCGCGGTGAACCGTGCAGAAGGAGACATCGCGTACCGCATCCGGCGCTCCGATCGCGCCCGTCGCGTGCGCGTCCGAGTCGACGACTCGAGCGGCGTCGAAGTCGTGCTGCCGCGGCGCAGCGCCGAGCGCGAGGCGGCCGCCGCGATCCGCCAGCTGCGCCCCTGGATCGAGCGCCGGATCGCCGAGCTGGAGCGCACGCGCGCGCAGATAGCGGCGCGCGGGGCGACGGTGCCGTACCTCGGCGAGACGCTGCAGTTGCTGCCCGAGCCGGGCCGCACGCGCGTGCACCGGCGAGGTGACACGTTGCTGGTGCCGGGGGCAGAGGACCCCCGCGCCGCGCTGGAGCGCTGGTACCGCCGCCGCGCGCAGGAGGAGGTGGCGCCGCGGCTGGACCGCGCGACCGCGCTCGCCGGCACCCACTACTCGCGGCTGACGATCCGCGGGCAGAGAACGCGCTGGGCGAGCTGCTCGACCAACGGCGCGATGTCGTTCAACTGGCGCCTGCTGCTGGCGCCCGCCCCGGTGCTCGACTACGTCGTCTGGCACGAGGTCTGCCACCTCGAGGTGATGGACCACTCGCCGCGCTTCTGGGCGCTGCTGGCGCGCCGCTGGCCCGACTACAGACTGCACTCGGCCTGGCTGCGCAGGCACGGCGGGACGTTGGTCCTGTGAGCGGCCCGCGCGTTGCGGTCGTGGGTCACGTCGAGTGGCTCGACTTCGCCGTCGTCGACCATCTCCCGCGGGCCGGCGAGATCGTCACGGCACGTGAGCACGTCGCGGTCGCGGCCGGCGGCGGCGCGGTGGCGGCGATTCAGCTGCTGCGGCTGGCCGGCGCGGCGGACTTCTTCACCGTCGTCGGCGACGACCTGCTCGGGGAGCGCAGCGCGGCGGAGCTGCGCGAGCGCGGGCTGACGCTGCACGCAGTCACGCGGCAGGTCCCGCAGCGACGCGCCTTCACGCACGTCGACGGCAACGCCGAGCGCACGATCACCGTGCTCGGCGATCGGCTCGTCCCGCACGCCGACGACCCGCTGCCGTGGGATCTGCTCGCGCAGGTCGACGGCGTCTACTTCACCGGCGCCGACGGCGCAGCCGCCCGCGCCGCCCGCCGCGCCCGCGCGCTCGTCGCGACGGGCCGCGCCCCCGAGGCGCTGATCGCCGGCGGCGTCGTCCCCGACGTGCTGGTCGCGAGCGAACGCGACGAGAAGGAGGTAGCGGGGGTCGAGGCGTTCGAGGCGGCGCTCGGGGCCAACTCCCCGGCCCCCGGCGGCGGCCCCTCAGGCCCCCGCTACACGATCTTCACCCGCGGGGGCGAGGGCGGCCACTGGCACGGGACCGACGGCAGCAGCGGCACGTGGGAGGCGGTCCGGCCGCCGTCCGCACCGGTCGACGCCTACGGCTGCGGCGACTCGTTCGCTGCCGCGCTCGCGTACGGCCTCGGCGCCGGCCTGGGCATCGAACGCACGATCGCGCTGGCGGCTCGCTGCGGCGCCTGGTGTGTCACCGGCCGTGGCCCCTACGGTCACCAGCTCACGCGCGCCGAGTTGGCCGACGACGAGCTGGGGCTCAGCGCTCGACCGCGGCGGTGATGACCCGCCGCACTGCCGCGATCGCGGACTCGCCGTCCTGTCGTTCGATCACGGTGCGGCTGGCGCGGCCGGTCCACGGCTCGGCGGAGCCGTCGCCGCGCACGTCGATGCCGGCCCGGACCCGCGGCAGCAGCCGTTCCGGGCCGCTCAGCTCCGCGCGCGCGGTCACCTGCTCGACGGGCGCATATCTGCGCGTGCGGATGTCGATCTCTCTGCGCGGAACACGTGCCGTGAGTTGCAGCACGCGCGCCTGCAGCGCGTCGAGCGCCGTCTCGAGCGTGTCGAAGCGATCGCGCTCGACGCGCGGTCCGTCGCGGACGGTCAGCTTGTAACGCGCCATCGCGGCGAGCCTATCTGCCCGCGATGACGGCGGCGACGTGCGACGTCACGGCCCGTCAATCGCCCCGCTCAGGAGGCGGTTCCAGCGTCGCGCTGCACTCGGCGCGCTGACGCGCTGCGCGCCGGCTCCGGGAGTTGGAGCCGGCGCGCCGGGAGAATGCGGCGCTCGTCAGGAGCGCTGCGCCATCGGGACGTAGTCGCGCTCGCGACCGCCCGTGTAGATCTGACGCGGACGCGCGATCTTCTGCTCCTTGTCGTCGATCATCTCCAGCCACTGGGCGATCCAGCCCGAGGTGCGGCCGATCGCGAACAGGACCGGGAACATCTCGACGGGCATGCCGAGCGCCTCGTAGATCAGGCCCGAGTAGAAGTCGACGTTCGGGTAGAGCTTGCGCGAGACGAAGTACTCGTCCTCCAGCGCGATCCGCTCCAGCTCCATCGCTATGTCGAGCAGCGGGTTGGTGCCCGTCACCTCGAACACGTCCTGCGCGGCTCTCTTGATGATCTTCGCGCGCGGGTCGTAGTTCTTGTAGACGCGGTGGCCGAAGCCCATCAGCCGCTCTTCGCCCTTCTTGACGCCCTCGACGAACGCCGGGATGTTGTCCGTCGTTCTGATCCGGCGCAGCATCCGCAGGACCGCCTCGTTGGCGCCGCCGTGCAGCGGGCCGTAGAGCGCGCCGATGCCGGCCGCGACCGAGGAGTACGGGTCGACCTGCGAGGAGCCGACCGAGCGCACCGCGCTCGTCGAGCAGTTCTGCTCGTGGTCGGCGTGCAGGATGAAGAGCACGTCGAGCGCCTTCTCGATGCGCGGGTCCGGCTGGTACTTCAGCTCGGCGATCTTGTAGACCATCGAAAGGAAGTTGCCCGCGTAGGAGAGGTCGTTGTCTGGATAGACGTACGGCATCCCGCGGTTGTGGCGGTACGCGAAGGCGGCCAGCGTCGGCATCTTCGCGATCAGGCGCACGATCTGCTGGTAGCGCAGGTCGACGTCCTTGATCTGCGTCGCCTCCGGGTAGAAGGTCGAGAGCGCTCCGACCGACGCCAGCAGCATCCCCATCGGATGCGCGTCGTAGCGGAAGCCCTGCATGAACTCCTTCACGTTCTCGTGCACGAACGTGTGGATCGTGACCTCGTGGGTCCACGTGTCCAACTGCGGCTGCGTCGGCAGCTCGCCGTGGATCAGCAGGTACGCGACCTCGAGGTAGCTCGATCTCTCCGCGAGCTGCTCGATCGGGTAGCCGCGATACTCGAGGATGCCCTTGTCGCCGTCGATGTAGGTGATCGACGAACGACACGACGCGGTGTTCATGAACGCCGGGTCGTAGGTCATCAGGCCGAAGTCGTCGTCGTTGACCTTGATTCTGCGAAGGTCGATGCTGCGGATCGTCTCGTCCTCGATCGGAACCTCGTACTGACGGCCAGTACGGTTGTCCGTGATCGTGAGCGTGTTGCTCGCCTGGGCTACGCCGCCGGCGTCGCCCTGCCCTGTGGTGTCCGTGCTCATGACTCTCCCTAGCGCGTTCGTATCGCATCCGTTTTACCGGATCGGACAGGCCGAGCCCCTGCCGGGTACCCGGCAGCCGCCCGCGCGGTCGCACGCGGGATATGTAGGAGCGCGTCTGGGAGCTTGCTAGGAGGAGGTGGCGATCGCGGCTGCGAGCGTCGCGATCATCAGCACCAGCACCAGCCCGATGACGGCGCGGCTGGTGCCCTCGCCCTCGGCGAAGGCGGGGCGTGCGACGCCAAGCGCGCCGATCAGCACGGCACAGGCGGCAAGCGCGAGACCGGCGATGTAGAAGGCGGTCTTGGAGCCGTGATCGGCCGCACCCTCGGCCGCAAAGACGAGAAACCCGTACATGCGAAGCGAGCCTAACTCATCCGGCGGGCGTCGTGCGAGGGTCTCGGTCTGTTCAGTGCTCGCGCATGCGCGAGCGCGCGACGAGCGTGCGGGTGCGGGGCGGGGGCGGGAGCAGCGGGTCACCGTGCGGACCGCGGTCGCGTGGGCGGCGTGGGAGCGGCGAGTGAGGGTGGCGCGGGTCGCGCTGCTGCGGGACCTTCGAGCCGCCGTCGCCTCTGGGCGCCTCGCCGGCCGCGTCGTCGGGCTCTTGGCGCACGGCCCACCACACGAGCCAGAGCAGCAGCCCGATCGGGATCTTCAGCACCACCATCAGCCAGACGAAGCCCCATCCCATGGTCGACCGATCCTACCTGCCCGCCACGCCGCCGTCACGCCGTCTCCCGGAGCGCTGACGTCCACCCACAACGTCAAGCTCAAATGCACGGAATACGCTGAAATCGGCTGTTTGGGCAGCCGGGATTGACGAGATCACCGCTAACTGTTTATTCTTGCTTCACGCAATGACCCGGATCACTAGAGGAGAGGGCGGGGGATGAACATCGCGTCACGTGGAGCGTCCATGGCGGTCGACTGGGAGCAGCGCGTCGACTTCGCGCGGCTGCGCTCGGATCGCCTCGCACGCGCCAAGGCGGCGTTGGAGGCCTCCGAGTTGGGCGCCGTGCTGCTGTTCGACCAGAACAACATCCGCTACGTCACGTCGACCCACATCGGCGAGTGGGCACGCGACAAGAGCGCGCGCTGCGTCCTGCTGCCGCGGGGCGGCGAGCCCGTGCTGTGGGACTTCGGCTCGGCCGCCAAGCACCACCAGCTGTACGCGCCGTGGCTGCCGGAGTCCAGCTGGCAGGCGGGCGTGACGTCGATGCGCGGCGCGATGCCGGAGTCCAGCGGGGTGCCGGACCTCTTGGCAGGGCACATCTACGACGTGCTCGACGACCACGGCCTGCTCGACCAGCCGGTCGGCATCGACCTCACGGACATGGAGACGCTCGCGTCGCTGGGCCGCCGCAGAATCCTCACCGGCGACGCCGCGCCCGTGATGCAGGCCGCGCGCAAGATCAAGACCGGCGACGAGATCGCGCTGCTGGACCAGGCCGCCGGCATCGTCGACGCCGCCTACCAGCAGATCTACGAGACGCTGCGCCCCGGCGTGCGCGAGCACGAGATCGTCGCCGCCACGCAGAAGCTGCTGTTCGAGCTGGGCTCGGAGCAGGTCGAGGCGATCAACGCCGTCTCCGGCGACCGCTGCAGCCCGCATCCGCACGTCTTCTCCGATCGCCTGCTGCGCCCCGGCGACCAGGCCTTCTTCGACATCATCCACTCGTTCATGGGCTACCGCACGTGCTACTACCGCACGTTCTCGGTCGGCACCGCCAACCAGCAGCAGCTCGACGCCTACAAGCAGTGCCGCGAGTGGCTCGACGACGCGATCGAGCTGGTCCGTCCCGGCGTCACGACGGACAAGATCGCGGAGGTCTGGCCGACCGCGCAGGAGCTCGGCTTCCCGAGCGAGGAGTCGTGCTTCGGCCTGCAGTTCGGCCACGGCCTCGGCGTGGGCCTCTACGAGGCGCCGATGATCTCGCGCCTGAACTCGTTCACCGACCCGATCGTGATCGAGGAGGGGATGGTGTTCGCGCTGGAGACCTACTGCGCGACCAGAGACGGCAAGGGCGCCGCGCGGATCGAGGAGGAGATCGTCGTGACGGCCGAGGGGCCGGAGATCATCACCCGCTTCCCGGGCGAGGAGCTGCTCGTCTGCGGCCGCCAGTACGTGCGCGGCGCGGACTTCGTCGCCGACCGCGTGGAGGTGTGAGCGTGGCCCGCACGACGCACGACGCGGACGGGGCGGCCGCCGACGCCGCGACCGAGCTGAGCGGCCCCGCTCAGCACGGTCTGGAGCTGTACCGCCGCATGCTCGTCGTGCGGCGCTTCGAGGAGACCGTGCAGTCGCTCTTCCAGAAGGGCGAGGTGCACGGCACGACGCACCTCTACGTCGGCGAGGAGGCCGGTGCCGTCGGCGTCGCCGACGTGCTCGGGCCGCAGGACCGCGTCGCCGGCACCTACCGCGGCCACGGCCACGCGCTCGCGCTCGGCGTCGACCCGCAGGCGCTGCTGGACGAGATGCTCGGCCGCGAGACCGGCGTCTGCGGCGGCCGCGCCGGCTCGATGAACGTGATCGACCTGGCCAACCGGCTGATCGGCTGCTTCGGCATCATCGGCGGCTCGATCTCCGCCGCGACCGGCGCCGCGCTGGCGCTGAGAACGCAGGGCGACGGCGTCGCGGTCGCGTTCTTCGGCGAGGGCACGACCAACCACGGCTACTTCCACGAGTGCCTCAACTTCGCGGCGGTGCTGAGACTGCCCGTGCTGTTCGTCTGCGAGAACAACCGCTACGGCGAGTTCACGCCGTTTGAGGACGTCACCGCGGGCGACATCGCGGCGCGCCCGCAGACGCTCGGGATCCCGACCGAGACGGTCGACGGGATGGACGTGTGGGCCGTGCGCGAGGCCGCCGAGGCGGCTGTCTCCCGTGCGCGCGCAGGCGAGGGCCCGCAGTTCATCCAGTCGATGACGTACCGCTTCGTCGGCCATTCGCGCTCGGATCCGGGCAGGTACCGCAAGGCGGGCGAGCTGGACGAGTGGAAGCAGCGCGACCCGCTGAAGGTCGCGCGCGAGCGGCTGGCGGACGCGTTCGGCGTGCCGGGTGACGCGGTCGACGGCGTCGACGGCGCGGTCGACGCGCAGTTCGAGGCGATCGTCGAGCGCGCGCTCGCGGCGCCGTACCCGGAGCCGGCGCGCGATGCCGCGCGCGAGTTCGCCCCGTGACCGCCAGGCTCGCCGACGACGCGTGCGAAGGAGCCGCAGGCGAGTTCGCGCACGGCGACCAAGCCCTCCGGGCGCAGGTCGTCGCGATGCCCCGGCTCGCCGACGACGCGTGCGAAGGAGCCGCAGGCGAGTTCGCGCACGGCGACCAAGCCCTCCGGGCGCAGGTCGTCGCGATGCCCCGGCTCTCCGACTCGATGGAGGAGGGCACGATCGTGACCTGGCTCGTCGCCGACGGCGCGCCCGTCGCGCGCGGCGAGGAGATCGTCGAGGTCGAGACCGACAAGGCGACGATGCCGTACGAGGCCGAGGGCGACGGCGTGCTGCACCACGCGGTCGCCGCCGGCGAGACGGTCGCGGTCGGCACGACGATCGCCCGGATCGCGCCGGAAGGCGTGGCGCTGGCCGTCGCGCCCGCGCCGGCTTCGCCCACCGCCGCCCCAACCTCTTCCCCCACCGATCGCTCCACAACCGCGGCCGGCCCGGTTCCCCCGTCGGTGCCGGCCGCGGCTCTCCCCTCGTCGCGCGTCAGCGCCTCTCCCTTGGCCCGCCGGATCGCGCGCGAACTGGGGATCGACTTGGCTGCGCTGGTCGGGAGCGGTCCGAACGGGCGTGTCGTGAAGCGGGACGTCTTGGGCGCGGAGGCGCACGAAGCGGCAGAGGCGGTGAGCACTCCGCCACTGGTCTCACAGAGCGTCCCCACCAAGGGCGCGGCCACCGTGGTCCCGCTCTCCCGTACGCAGCAATTGGTCGGTCGGCGGATGGGGGAGTCGAAGGCGAGCGCGCCTGACTTCACGCTCGACGTCGAGGTCGACATGGACGCCGCGGTCGCCATGCGCGCGCGGCTCAAGCAGCTGCTCGGCGACGCGCCAGCGCCGTCGCTCGGCGACTTCGTGATCAAGGCGTGCGCGCTCGCGCTGCGCGAGCAGCCGCGCGTCAACGGCGCGTTCGCCGGCGAGCGCGTCGAGCTGTACGAGCGCGTCAACGTCGGCGTCGCCGTCGCGGCACCCGACGCGCTGCTCGTGCCGACCGTCTTCGACGCCGACAGCCGCTCGCTCGGCCAAGTCGGCGCGGACGTGCGCCGGCTCGCGGCCGCTGCGCGCGCCGGCACGTTGACGCCCGGCGAGATGAGCGGGGCGACGTTCACCGTCTCGAACCTCGGCGGCTTCGGGGTCGACGCCTTCACGGCCGTGCTGAACCCGCCGCAGGCGGCGATCCTCGCCGTCGGCGCGGTCCGCCCGCGGCCGCACGCGCGCGACGGCGAGCTGGTGCTCGCGCAGACCCTGCTCGCCCGCCTCACCTGCGACCACCGCATCCTCAACGGCGCCGACGGCGCCGCGTTCCTCGCGCGCGTGCGCGCACTGCTGCAAGCGCCGGAGCTGCTGGCGCTGTGAGCACGCGATCCGAAACCCGCGCGCGCCCGCGTGCGCTCTCGCTGAACACTTCACTCGCAACGAAGGGGTCCTCCCGTGGCTGACCAGCTCGAATTCCGCCGCGCGATCCGCGACGCGCTCGACGAGGAGCTCGCGCGTGACGAGCGCGTCGTCTTCTTCGGCGAGGACGTCGCCAAGCCCGGCGGCGTCTTCGCCGCGACGCCGGGGCTGTACGACGCCCACGGCGAGGCGCGCGTGTTCGACACGCCGATCTCGGAGCTGGCGATCACCGGCGCCGCGTTCGGCGCCGCCGTCTGCGGCCTGCGGCCCGTGATCGAGATCATGTTCGCCGACTTCCTGCCGCTGGCGATGGACGGGATGGTCAACCAGGCGGCGAAGTACTGGTACCTCTCCAACGAGCAGGCGCCGGCGCCGATCGTCGTGCGCTCCGCCTACGGCGCCGGCGGCCGCTTCGGCGCGATCCACTCGCAGTCGCCGGCGCCGTGGTTCCAGGGCGTACCGGGCCTGAAGATCGTCGCGCCGAGCAATCCGGCCGACGCGAAGGCGCTGCTGAAGGCGGCGATCCGCGACGACAACCCGGTCCTGTTCCTGGAGCATAAGCGGCTCTATTCGATCAAGGGCGCGCCGGGCGCCGCCGACGAGGTCGCGACGATCGGCGCGGCGAAGGTCGTCCGCGCCGGCGGCGACCTGACCGTCGCGGCGGTCGCCACCAGCGTCCATCACGCGCTCGCCGCGGCCGAGACGCTCGCGGCCGAGGGGATCGAGCTGGAGGTCGTCGACCTGCGCACGCTGCGCCCGCTCGACGTGCCCGCGGTCGTCGGCTCGGTCGGCAGGACGAACCGCCTGCTGGTGGTCGAGGAGGGGCCGCTGACCGGCGGCTGGGCCGGCGAGCTGGTCGCGCGCGTGAGCGAGGAGGCGCTCGGCGAGCTGGACGACGTCTGGCGCCTGGCGACCGACGACACCCCCGTCCCGTACAGCCCGCCGCTGGAGGACGCCTTCCTGCCGGGCACCGACGCGATCGTGGCGAGCGTGCGCGCACGGCTCGGCGTGGCAGCGGCGAGCGAGTGACGCGGACGACCAGCGTCCGCTGGGGGATCCTCTCGACGGCTGCGATCGCCGACGAGCTGATCGGGCCGCTGCGGCGGTCCTCGCGCGCGGAGCTGGTCGCGGTCGCCAGCCGCGATCCGGTCCGCGCCGCCGCGTACGCGCGGACGCGGGGGATCCCGGCGAGCTACGGCTCCTACGAGCAGCTGCTGGCCGACAAGCGGATCGAGGCCGTCTACGTCCCGCTGCCCAACGGCCTGCACGCACGCTGGGCGGGCGCCGCGTTGGAGGCCGGCAAGCACGTCCTCTGCGAGAAGCCGCTCGCGGCGACCGCGCTGGAGGCCGAGCCGCTGTTCGCGCGTGCCGCCGCGCGCGGGTTGGTGCTCGCGGAGGCGATGATGTACCGCCACCACCCGCAGACCGCGTTGCTGCAGGAGCTGGTCGCCGAGCGGCTCGGCCCGCTGCGCTCGTTGCACGCGACGTTCCACTATCCCATCCCGGGCCTCGAACGCGGAGACGCGCGCGCCGATCCGGCGCTCGCCGGCGGTGCGCTGCGCGATCTCGGCTGCTACTGCGTCAGCCTGCTCAACCTGCTCGGCGGCGGGGAGCCGGTCGCGGTCGGCGGCCGCGCGCGCTCGGCCGCGAGCGGCGTCGACATGGGGTTCGCCGGCACGCTCGCCTACGCGGGCGGCGCGACCGCCAGCTTCGACGTCAGCATGGACAGCGCGATGTCGCTTTGGCTCGTCGCGACCGGCGCGCGCGGCACGCTGCGCGTGCCGAATCCCTACCAGCCGTCACGCGACCGCCTGTGGGCGCCGGCGCCGTGTCCGCGCGAGGCGTTTCTGACGCTCGACGGCGTCACGCAGACGATCGCGTTCGACGGAGGCGATCCGTTCGCCCACGAGCTGGACGACGTCTCGCGCGCGGTGCGCGGGGACGCGACCGCCTTCGTCGTGCCGCCGCACGAGACGCTCAGGACCCTGCGCACGATCGAGCGGCTGCTCGCCGCGGCCGGCTTTTCGCCGTCGCACGAACCGCTCGATGCGCAGCGCTGACGTGCGCCGGCCGGCCGCCGCGGCGCGCGCGGATCAGTGCGGACGGGTGCTGCGCGGGTCGGCGCCGCGACCGACGACGACCCAGATCGCGACGGCCGGCTCGTCACCGGCGTTGAAGAGGCGGTGCGGGGTGGAGGACTCGAACGAGATCGAGTCGCCCGACTGCAGCTCGTGCGTCTCGAAGCCGACGGTGACGCACAGCACGCCGTCGACGACGGTGCCGTACTCGTGACCGCTGTGGCGCATCAGCGCGTCCGCGGGCGTCGACTCGCTGCCGACGGCGTAGCTCGCGCGCAGAAACTCGACGTCGGCGTTCGGCTCGGACGTCAGCAGGTCCCAGCGGACGCCGGAGCTCAGCGACAGCGACTGCTGCGTGTCGCGACGCTGCACGAAGCCGGGTCCGCGCGGCGCGGCGGCGCCGTCGCGCTCGGCGGACGGGCGCTCGCGGCCGAACAGGTCGTCGAGCGAGATGCCGAGCGCCGAGGTGATCGAGTAGAGCGTGTTGACGGACGGCATCACGCGCTCACGCTCGATCTGGCTGATCATGCTGGCGGAGACGTCGAGCCTGCGGCTCAGCTCGCGCACGCCGATGCCCTGTCGTTCGCGCTCGGCCCGCAGACGTGAACCGAAGCCCGGCGCCATCGCCGCCGCGTGGCCGTTCTCGGCCGCTCTCTGGATCCCCTGGGACACGTCGCTCAGTGTACGCCGCGCGGTCCCGGAATGACAGCGCTTCGGAACACCTGTTTACTTTCACTGGACAGCTGATCGGAGGAGAACCATGAGCAAGATCGCATTCCTCGGACTCGGGCGGATGGGCTCGCCGATGGCGGCGCGCCTCGCCGCCGCGGACCACGAGCTGCGCACGTGGAACCGCACGCCGCGTCCGGAGCTCGTGCCGCCGCGGGCGCTGGAGAGCGCGACGCCCGCGGCGGCGGCCGACGGCGCCGAGGTCGTGATCACGATGCTGGCCGACGCGGACGCCCTCGGCGGCGTGCTCCGCGGCGAGCAGGGGATCTTCGCCGCCGCGCCGCGCGGCTGCGTGCTGATCGACATGTCGACGATCGGCCCGCTCGCCGCGCGCGCCGTCGCGCGCGAGGCGCAGGCGGCCGGGCTCGACTTCCTCGACGCGCCGGTCTCCGGCAGCGTTCCGGCGGCGACCGACGGCTCGCTCGTCGCGATGGTCGGCGGCTGCGCGGAGACGCTGCGGCGCGTGCAACCCGTCCTCGCCGCGATCACGCGCGCGCAACTGCACCTCGGTCCCAGCGGTGCGGGCGCCGCGATGAAGGTGGCCTTGAACCTGATGCTGGCGGTCGTCAACCAGTCGATCGCCGAGACGCTCGCGCTCGCCGCGGGCGCCGGCATCGCGCGGGAGGACGCATACGACGTGCTTGCCGGCGGCGCGCTGGCGGCACCGTACGTCGGCTACAAGCGCGCCGCGTTCGTCGATCCGGCGAACGCTCCGGTCGCCTTCTCGGTCGACCTGATGCGCAAGGACGTCGGACTCGGGCTCGAGCTGGCGCGCGAGGCGGGCGTCGACGTGGGGGTGGGCAGCGCCGCCGCGCTGCTGCTCGACCGCGCCCGCGCCGCCGGCCTCGGCGGGCGCGACGTGTCGAGCGTGCTGGAGCTGCTGGCGCCCGCTGGCGGCTGAGTCAGCCGCCAGCGTTGCGGCCGGTCACGAACCAGACCGCTTCCGCGGCCTCGTCGCCGATCGCCCAGAGGCGGTGCGGCACGTCCGAGCGGAAGGCGATCGAGTCGCCCGCGCCGAGCTCGTGGTGGTCGCGGCCGAGCGTCACGCCGAGCCGGCCGCGCAGCACGACGCCGCGCTCGCTGCCGCCGTGGCTGATCAGCTTGTCGGCTTCGCACGACTCGCTGCCGACGGGATAGACGACGTAGAGGAACTCGACGCCGGGCTCGTAGCTGGTCAGCAGCTCCCAGCGGACACCGGAGGCGAGCGTGATGACCGTCCGCTCGTCCTTCGGGAAGACCCTTCCGGTCGGGCTGCCGGCGCCGCCCGCCGCGAGTGTCAGCGCGACGATGGCGCCCGCGGGGGGCGCGTCGTCGTCGGTCGGCGCGAAGCTCCCGGCGGCCAGCGAGCGCAGCGCCGCCGGGGGCGAGAGCGCGGGCAGCGGCGGCGCCGCCGCGCCGCCGGTCCTGGCGCCGAACAGCTCGTCCATCGACAGCCCGAGTCGGCTGGTCATCGCGTAGAGCGTTCCGACGGACGGCATCACCTGGCCGCGTTCGATCTGCGAGACGGCGCTGGGCGAGAGGCCGAGCTGCTTCGCGAACTCGCGCAGCGAGAGCCGCTGATGCTCGCGTGCGGCGCGCAGACCCTCCCCGACCGCGCCGATCGGCGGAGTCGGCTCCGCCTGCGCGCTCGCGTCGTCGAGCGCGCGCGCTCTCTCCACCCTCCTCGGCATCGCCAGAGCGTACAGCAGCAGCACACAAATAAGCGAACCTACGCGTGGCCGTGCTGGCCAAAGGCCCGGTATTCATTGAAAAATGTCAGCTCGACGCCGTTGCATGTCCATCAATGCTTGACAATACGTTGACTCGCAATAAGCTTGCCGACACGTCCGTCGTCATCGGATCTTGGGAGAGAGGACACGTGTTGCGCACGAATTTCGAGGGCAAGCTCACGCTCGTCACCGGCGCTGCGACCGGAATCGGCCGTGCGACGGCGCTCGGCTTCGCGGCCGAGGGAGCGCGGCTGGCGCTGCTGGACCACGACGGCGACGCGCTCGCCGCGACCGCCGACGAGGCGCGCGGGCGCGGCGTCGAGGTGGCCGTCGCGACGGCCGACCTGTCGACGGCCGCGGGCGTCGCGGACGGCCTCGCGCGACTGCTGGGCGACGGCTCTTCCCCCGACGTGCTCGTCAACAATGTCGGTGCGGGCTCGGTGCGCACGTTCGACGACCTCACCGACGACGACTGGCACGCGACCTTCGAGCTGAACTTCTTCAGCTATCTGCGGACGATCCGCGCGGTGCTTCCTGGCATGCGCGCGCGCGGATCCGGCGTGATCGTCAACAACGCCTCCGACCTCGCACGTCAGCCCGAGGCCAACCCCGTCGACTACGCGGCGTCGAAGGCCGCGGTGCTCGCGCTGACGAAGTCGCTGGCCCGCGCCGAGGGTCCGGCGATCCGCGTCAACGCCGTCGCGCCAGGGCCGATCTGGACGCCGTTCTGGACCAAGCCGGGCGGCTTCGCGGACACGCTCGCGAAGGTGCACGGGCTGCCGCCGCAGGAGGCTGTCGAGCACGAGATGAAGCTTCGCCAGTTGCCGTTGCAGCGGCTCGGCACGGCCGAGGAGGTCGCGAACGTCGTGGTCTTCCTCGCTTCCGACCTGGCGGCGTTCGTGACGTCCAGCGTGTGGGGGGTCGACGGCGGCAGCGTGCGAGCGATCGTGTGACACCGCCGCACAGTCGTGAAGTATAGAACCACGAGTCTCTGGCTGGGCCCGCGTTTCACTTGACAATTGACCGCCAGCGTGTAGTCTTACTGAACATGATGCGAGGAGAGATCGTGTCGGCAAGCGCCCCGGTTGCGCCCACGACCACGGAGCCGCTCGTGCGAGCGATCGGCGTCACGAAGAGCTACGGCGGTGTCCAAGCGCTGGCCCACGCGGACCTGGAGCTGCTGCCCGGCGAGGTGCACGCCCTGCTCGGCGAGAACGGTGCCGGCAAGAGCACGCTCGTGAAGATCATCGCCGGCCGGGTACAGCCCGACGGCGGCGAGCTGCACGTCGCCGGCGGCACCGACGACGTCAGCGTGGTCTACCAGGAGCTGACGATCGTGCCCGCGCTGTCCGTGCTCGACAACGTCTTCCTCGGGCATCCGATCGTCAAGCCGCTGATGCGACGACGCGCGCTGCGACCGCTCGCGCGCAGACACCTGGAGACGCTCGGCCTCGGCCACGTCGACCTCGACCGCCCCGCGGACGAGCTGACGCTGGCCGAGCGCCAGCTCGTCGAGATCGCCCGCGCAACCGCGCGCGAGTGCCGCACGGTGATCCTCGACGAGCCGACCGCGACGCTCTCCGACGTCGAGATCGAGCGGGTCTTCGCCGCGGCGCGCCGGCTGCGCGACAACGGCTGCGCCGTCGTCTGGATCTCCCACCGGCTGAAGGAGGTCTTCGAGTTGGCGGACAAGGTCACGGTGATGCGCAACGGCCGTCACGTCTCGACCGACCCGACCAGCGCGCTGACGCCCGACGAGCTGGTCGCCCGCATGATCGGCTCCAGAGCGCTGGAGGAGCGCGGGCGCGTCGCGCGCGTGCGCGGCGAGGCGCAGGGCCCGGCGCGCGTGCGGTTGGAGCGGCTCGCGCTGCCGGACCGCTTCGCGCCGCTCGACCTCGAACTGGCGGCCGGCGAGATCGTCGGCATCACCGGCCAGATCGGCTCGGGCGCCGACTGGGTCACGAAGACCGTCGCCGGTCTCGGCCGCGAGCGCAGCGGCCGGATCGTGCTCGACGGCGAGGAGATCGGCAACGGCGGCGTGCGCGGCGCGCTCGGCGCCGGCATCTCCTACGTCTCCGGCGACCGCGCGCGCGACGGCGTCTTCCTCGACGCCAGCGTCGAGCGCAACATCTCCTCGATGGTGCTCGGCGAGGTCGCGCCAGGCGGCTTGCTGCAACGCGGCAAGGAACGCTCGCTCGGCGAGCGGCTCGGCAGGCTGATGGCGATCGACAAGCGCCGGCTCGGCTCCCGCGCCGGCGACCTCTCCGGCGGCAACCAGCAGAAGGTGTCGCTGGCGAAGTCGATTGCGCCCAGCCCGAAGCTGCTCGTGCTCAACGAGCCGACGCGCGGCGTCGACGTCGGTGCGCGCGCCGAGATCTACGACCACCTGCGCAAGCTCGCCGAGGACGGCGCGGCGGTGCTGCTGTTCTCGACCGATCTCGTCGAGATCATCGAGGCGTGCGACCGCGTCGTGACGATGTTCCGCGGTCGCGTCGTGCGGATCGCCGACGTCGACGGGCTCGACGAGCAGGCGATCCTGCGCGACATCCTGCATCCGCAGGACGAGGAGGTGGCGGCGTGAGCCCGCTGGAGCAGCGCCGTCCCGCGCTCGCCGACGGCGACGCCGCGGCCGTCAGCGGCAGCACGCCGCTGCAAAGCGCGAGCGGCTGGCTGCGCGAGCGCGACCCGCAGACGCTCGCGATCCGGTCGGCCGCGCTCGTGATCCTCGTCTATGCGTGCATCGCGGTCGACGGCTTCGGCACCGTCGACAACGTCAAGTCGCTGCTGCAGTCCGTCTCGCTGATCGGCATCGCGGCGGTCGGCACCGCCTTCGTCACGCTGTCGGGCAACTACTTCATGCTCAGCGTCGGCGCCAGCACGGCGGTCTCGACGATCGTCTTCGCCAAGGCGCTGTCGCTCGGTCTGCCGCTCGCGCTGCTGATCACGCTCGGCGTCGGCGGCGTCGCCGGCCTCGTGCAGGGCGCGGCCGTCGGCCTGATGAACACCAATCCGATCGTCACGACGATCGCGGCCGCCTCGCTGATCCTCGGCGTCGGGCAGATCGTCTCCGGCGGCCTGACCGTCAACGCCAGCGGCTCCGCCGACCTGCTGAACGACACGATCTTCGGCGACTTCCTGCCCGTGCGCGTGCTCGTCTTCTTCGTCGTCGCGCTCGCCGCGCACGCGTTGATGCAGATGACGCGCTTCGGCCGCGAGGTGCGGCTGACCGGCTCCAACCGCGACGCCGCCGAGTTGGCGGGGATCCGCGTGCGGCGGGTGATCGTGCTCGCGTTCGTGCTGGCGGCGGCCGCCGCCGCGCTCAGCGGCGCGCTGCTGGCCGCCGAGGCGTCGCAGGGCAACCTCAGACTCGGCGCCACCTTCGACTTCGACGTGATCGCCGCGGTGCTGGTCGGCGGCGTCGCCGTCACCGGCGGGCGCGGCTCGATCATCGACGCGGCCTTCGGCGCCGTCTTCATCGGGATGGTCTCCAACATCCTGATCGTCTCCGGCCAGCCCTACGAGCTGCAGCTGCTCGCCAAGGGCGGCATCGTCCTGCTGTCGATCGCGCTCGCCGCGCTGGCCTCTCGGAGGCGTCGATGAACCCCCGCCTGAACACGCTGCTGCGCAACAATCGCGCGGCGATCCTGCGGCTCGCGCTGCTGATCCTGATCGTCATCTACTTCAGCGCGAGAGCGAGCGGCTTCCTCGACACGGGGAACCTCTTCAGCCTGATGCAGGCGTTCGCGCTGCTCGGCCTGGTCGCGGTCGGCCTCGCGGTCACGATGATCGCCGGCGAGTTCGACCTCTCGGTCGGCTCGATGGTCGCCGTCTCCGGCATCATCGCGATCAAGACCGGCGGCGATGGCGCCGGCGTCGGCCTCGCGGTCGCCGTCCTCTTCGGCCTCGGCGTCGGCCTCGTCAACGGCCTGCTGACGGTCTGGCTGAGCGTCTCCTCGCTCGTCGTCACCGTCGGTACGCAGATCATGCTGACGGGGCTCGCCTACGGTCTCGCGGGCGGGCAGACGGTCTCCTACGACAACTTCGAGATCGCCTCCCAGGTCGACCAGGTGATCGCGACGGTCTTCTCGCCGCGCAGCCTCGTCGCGATCGGCGCCTGCGTCGTCGTCTGGCTGCTGCTGCGCTTCACGCGCCTGGGCCGCGACATCATCGCGACGGGCAGCTCGCGCGACGCGGCCAGCGCCGCCGGCGCTCGCACGCGCACGGCGGTCGTTGCCTCGTTCGCGATCTCCGGGACGTTCGCGGCGCTCGCGGGCGGGCTGCTTGCCTTCTCGCTCCTGAGCGCCGCACCGACGACCGGCGCCGACCTGCTGCTGCAGGCGGTGTCCGCGGCGATCCTCGGCGGCGTCGCGCTCAGCGGCGGCATCGGCACCGTGCCGGGCGTCGCCGTCGGCGCCCTCACGTTGACGGCGCTCAACAACGGCCTCAGCTTCGTCGGCGCATCTGACGCCGCGATCTCGATCTCCAACGGCCTGCTCCTGCTGGCCGTGGTGACGATCAGCGCGGGCGGGCCCACACGCCTGCTCGAGCTCGTACGACGGCGGCGCGCGGTACCGGGCTGAGGCCCAGGCCGCGCTGTCGATTCCCCCACCGTCAAACCCCACAAGGAGTGTCATGTTCCATCAGGAGGAGGGGCTGGCCCGCAAGGTCACCCGATCGCTGCTTGCGTTGACGGCCGTCGCAGCCGTCGCGCTCGCCGGAGCCGGTTGCGGCTCGTCTGACTCTGACTCGGGCTCGTCGTCCTCGTCGGGCGCCGGTGGCTCGGCCGTCAAGACGACGGCTGACGTCGCCGGCAAGAGAGTGATCCTGCTCACCGTCACGCCGCAGTGCGACTACTGCGCCCGCGCGACGAGAGCGTTCGAGGCCGGAGCCGCGAGAGCCGGCCTCAGCGTCGAGAAGAAGATCACCAACTACGATGCCGCCGAGCAGGCGGACCAGGTCAACCAGGCGATCGCCCAGAGACCCGACGCGATCGTCTACTGGCCCGCCGACGCGACCGCCAGCATCCCGTCGCTCAACCGCATGAAGGCGGCCAAGATCCCGGTGATAGTGACGAACTCGTCACCGGGCGAGGACAAGCAGGATCTCTGGAACGCCTTCACGGGCCCCAACGACACGACGCTCGGCGAGCTCGCGGCCGACGCGATGATCAGAGGGCTCGAGCAGAAGAACGGCAGAGCCGCCGGCAACATCTTCGTCGTCGGCGGTCAGCCCGGCTCGCCGCCCGCGATCCAGCGGCTCGCCGGCTTCGAGAGAATCCTGAAGGCGAGAGCGCCCGACGTGAAGATCGTCGGCAACCAGCCCGGCAACTGGGACCAGACGCAGGCGACGACCGCCGCCGACGGCCTCTTCACCGCCAACGCCAACAAGGACATCGTCGGCGTGTACGCACAGGCCGACAACATGGCGGCCGGCGTGATCGTCTCCGCCAGACGCAAGGGCCTCGACCCGGCGAGACTCGTGATCGTCGGCGGCAACTGCCAGCCCGAGGGTCTGCGCAACATCAGATCGGGCGAGCAGTACGCCTCCGTCCTGCAGTCGCCGATCGACGACGGCGACCTCGCCGCCAGAGCGGTCGTCAACATCCTCTCCGGCAGAGAGCAGCCGCACAACGAGTACCTGCCGGCCGAGGTCATCACGAAGGCGAACCTGGCGACCTGCGCGGAGGGAGTCGGCTGATGATCGTTCGCTCGCGCAGCACGGTGCCGGAGGATGTCGCGATCACCAGCCAGGACGGCTGGGAGGGCATGCACCTCTGGTGGCTGATCGACAAGGAGCAGACCGGCACCACCGGCATCGTGCTGAACTCGGTCGACTTCCCGCCGCAGAAGGCGCACGAAGTCCACAGACACGACAACGCGGCGGAGTACTTCTACGTCGTGAAGGGATCGGGCCTGTCGGTCTCCGACGGCGAGCCGGTGCGGCTCAACGCCGGCGACGTGGCGATCTACCCCCCGCACGAGTGGCACGGCTTCTACAACGACACTGACGAGGTGTGCGAGGTCGTGACCTTCTGGACCGGCGTCGATCGCTACGCCGACCTCGGCTACGAGGGTCTGCCCGGCTGGCAGAGAACCCTGGAGGGCGTCGTATGAGCCAGACGGAGACGGCGGCGGTAGCGGACCGTCGCCTCCCCGGCCAGCTGCCGGCCGTGGTCGTCGTCACGGGCACCGGCGGCGACGGCCTCGGCAGCGTGACGGCGAGGCTGCTGACGGACGCCGGGACGCAGGTGATCGGCGTCGACCTCGCGCCGGTCGCGGAGTATCCCGGCTACACGCACGTCGCGGGCGATGTGACCGCGCAGGAGACGTGGGACCGCGTCGACGCGCTGCTCGGCGCCGCGGCGCCCGGGCGGCTCGGGCTGATGACGTCGGCGGCGTACCTCGAGGTCGGCACCGTGCTCGACCTCGATCCCGACGTCTGGCGCAAGACCTACGAGATCAACGTGCTCGGGACGGTGCTCGCGATGCGCACGTTGCTGCCGCGCATGATCGCCGCGAGGGACGGCTCGATCGTTGCGATCGCGTCGATCGACGCCGAGTTCGCCGAGCAGCAGCTCGTCTCCTACTGCGCGTCGAAGGCGGCGGTGCTGCAGCTCGCGCGCACCGCGGCGCTCGACCATGCGCGCGACGGCGTCAACATCAACTGCGTCTGCCCGGGCCCGATGCGCGCCGGCCTGTTCCAGCGGCACATGCAGTCGGCCGACGATCCGCAGAAGTTCCTCCAGACGCGCGCCGCGCGCCAGCCGTTCGGCGACATCCCGTATCCGCGCGAGTGCGCGAACGTCGCGTTGTTCCTGCTGTCGGACGCGGCCAAGGGGATGACCGGAGCGCAGGTGATGGCCGACGGCGGCCTCACGACCGGCTTCGACTTCCGCACCGGCGACGAGGGCTCCTCCGCCTGAGCCTGGATCCAGGCTGAGCCAGCCGCTTCTCGCCCACGTCCCGGGCTGGGGGCGGTCACGACGCAAAGAGGGGCGGGCACCGCATGGCGCCCGCCCCTCTTCGCGTGCCATGGCGCGGCGCGGAAGGTGCCGCGCCGGCGCTGCTAGGAGAGGACCATCCCGCCGTCGACCTGGATCGCCTGTCCGGTGATGTAGTCGGAGTCGCCGGAGGCGAGGAACGACGCGATCCCGACGATGTCGTCGGGCGTCGAGAGGCGGCCGAGCAGGATGCCCTCGCCGAACTCCTCCAGCGCTTGGCCTCTGCGCTCGGTCAGTCTGTGCTCGCGGAACTCGGAGTCGAGCTGTTCCCACAGCTCCGTCTGCACGACGCCGGGCCCGAAGGCGTTGACGGTGATCCCGTGCTCGGCGAGCCCACGCGCGCCGGCCTGCGTCAGCGCGACGACACCAAACTTCGAGGCGCAGTACGCGGCGAACAGCGGGAATCCCTGCTTGCCGGCCATCGACGCGGTGTTGACGATCTTGCCGCCGCCGCCCTGCGCGATGAACTGCTTCGCCGACTCCTGCGTGCCGATCAGGACGCCGAGGCCGTTGACGCGCTGGATCTTCATGTACTCGTCCTCGGTCACCTCGAGGAAGGGCTTCGTCTGTGAGATGCCGGCGTTGTTGAACATCACGTCGAGGCGGCCGAAGCGCTCCACCGTCTGCGCGATCGCACCGGCGATCGCGGCGCGATCGGCGACGTCGGCGCCGATGCCGAGCCCGCGGCCGTCGAGCGTGCCGGCGACCTGCTCGGCCGTCGAGGAATCGAGGTCGACCACGGCCACGTTCGCGCCGTCGGCGGCGAGTCGCTGCGCGATCGCCGCGCCGATGCCGCGACCGGCGCCCGTGATCAGGCAGGTCTTGCCGTCGAGTCGTCCGCTCATCTTCTCCTCCGGGGCTTGGGAAAACATGTGTACAGCACCACTGTATGCGCTGTTCAGCGTATGTTACCGCTCGTGAGGCGTGATCCGGAGCGAGGATCGCCGGGAAGGCCGCGGCGCCGGCGAGCGGACCCGGCCAGGATCGCCGCGGCCCCGGCCGGCGCGCCCCCTACGCCCGCAGTTCGACCGGGGCGTCGACGAAGTGGGTGATGCGCTGCAGCTCGGCGACGCGGTCGGTGACCTCGTCGCGGGTGAGGCGGGTGACGCGCTCGGTGCCGAACTCCTCGACGTTGTAGGAGGCGATCGCGGTGCCGTACGCCATCGCGCGGCAGAGCGTCTCGTGCGAGAGGTCCTCGCCGCCGTGCGCGGCGAGGTAGCCGACGAAGCCGCCGGCGAACGAGTCGCCCGCGCCGGTCGGGTCGATGACCGTCTCCAGCGGGTAGGCGGGGAGGCCGAAGAAGCCCTCCTCGGTCAGCAGCGCCGCGCCGTACTCGCCCTGCTTGGCGACGACGACTCTCGGACCCATCGCGCGGATCTCGCGCGCGGCCTGGACGAGGTTCGGCTTGCCGGTCAGCTGACGGATCTCGGCGTCGTTGAGCAGCACGCAGTCGACCGTCTCGATCGTCTTGATCAGCGAGTCGCGGGCGATCTCTATCCACAGGTTCATCGAGTCGAGCGCGACGAATCTGGCGTTGGACTGCTCGCGCACCGCGCGCTGCACGTCGGGCTGGATGTTGGCGAGGAACAGCACCTCGCTGTCCTTCGACGCCTGCGACAGCTTCGGGTCGAACTCGCCGAAGACGCCCAGTCTCGTGTCGTCGGTGTGCGCGGTGTTGATGTCGAAGTCGTAGTGCGCGCGCCAGAAGAACGTCTCGCCGCCGGGGACGTGCTCGACGTCGTCGGTGTTGATCCCGCGCGTGCGCAGCACGGCGTACTCGGCGTCGCCGAAGTCGTCGCCGACCGGACCCACGACGCGCACGTCGGTGAAGAAGGACGAGGCGAGCGAGAAATGCACCGCGGCGCCGCCGAGCATCTTCTCGCGGGTGCCGAAGGGCGTGGTGACGGCATCGAACGCGATCGAGCCAACGACGGTGAGTGCCATAGGAGAGGGAAGGTCTTTCGGTCGGGTGAAGTTCCCCACAGGGTACTGGCGGCCACCGCGAGCGGCCTCTACTAGCCTCCGCCGCGATGCGCGCGATCCAGCAGCAGGAGTTCGGCGGGCCCGAGACGCTGCAGCTCGTCGAGCTGCCGACGCCCGTCCCCGCCGACGGCGAAGTGCTGATCGAGGTCAGCCGCGCGGGGCTCAACTTCGCCGACACGCACCAGCGCACCAACTCCTACGTCGCGAAGGCCGAATTGCCGCTCGTGCCGGGCACCGAGGTCGCCGGCGTGCGCGCCGATACCGGCGAGCGCGTGATCGCGATCTGCCACACCGGCGGCTACGCCGAGTACACGACCGCGCCCGCCGCGCTGACCTTCCCGATCCCCGACGGCGTCGAGGACGAAACGGCGCTCGCGCTGCTGATCCAGGGTCTCACCGCCTGGCACCTGTACCGCACCAGTGCCCGTGTGCAGCCCGGCGAGACGGTCGTCGTGCACTCCGCCGCCGGCGGCGTCGGCTCGCTCGCGACGCAGCTCGGCAAGCCGCTCGGCGCCGGCCGCGTGATCGCCTCCGCCTCGACCGCCGAGAAGCGCGCGCTCGCGCTGGAGCTGGGCGCCGACGCCGCGATCGACGGCGGCGCGGAAGGGCTCACCGAGCGGCTGCTGGAGGCCAACGGCGGCAGACCGGTCGACGTCGTCTTCGAGATGGCCGGCGGCGCCGTCTTCGACGCCTCCTTCGACGCGCTCGCCCCGCTCGGCCGGATCGTCGCCTACGGGATCGCCTCGCGCGAGCAGAACGAGATCCGCACCGGAAAGCTGCTGCGCACCTCGCGCACGGTCGCCGGCTTCTGGTTCCGGCACTGCCTCGAGCACCCGCAGCTGCTCGAGGACCCGCTCGCCGAGCTGTTCGCCCGCACCGCCCGCGGCGAGCTGCGCGTCGTCGTCGGCGCGACCTACCCGCTGGCGCGGGCCGCGCAGGCGCAGGTGGACCTCGCCGAGCGCCGCACGACTGGCAAACTGCTGCTGGATCCGCGCGCGTGACGCGCGTGAATGAGGGCGGATTTCGCCCGCGAGTTCCCCTGCGCGCCGCGCGCCGCCGGCACGCTGCCGTGGAACTCGCAATGCGGCGTAGCCGCACGAGGACTAACCTGAGTGGCTAGTGACTACTTTCGCTGAACTCGGACTTTCCGCTCCGGTGCTCGAAGCACTGCGCGACGTGGGGTACGAGAGCCCCAGCCCCATCCAGGAGCAGGCCATCCCGGCGCTCCTCACCGGCTCTGACATGATCGGCCAGGCGCAGACCGGTTCCGGCAAGACCGCGGCATTCGGCCTGCCGCTGATGGAGTACGTCGATCCCGACGACCGCGACGTCCAGGCGCTCGTGCTGACGCCGACGCGCGAGCTCTGCATCCAGGTGACCCAGGCGCTGCGCTCCTACGGCGCGCGCAAGGGCATCGACGTCGTCGCCGTCTTCGGCGGCGCCCCGATCCGCTCCCAGCAGGCGCAGCTGCGCGCCGGCGGACAGATCGTCGTCGGCACCGTCGGCCGCGTGAAGGACCTGATCTCGCGCCACTCGCTGATGTTGCACGCGACCCGCTTCGTCGTGCTCGACGAGGCCGACGAGATGCTCGACCTCGGCTTCCTCGAGGACGTCGAGAAGATCCTCGCGCTGACGCCCGGCAGCCGCCAGACCGCGCTCTTCAGCGCGACGATGCCGCCGGAGATCAGAAAGCTCTCCGAGAAGTACCTCTACAACCCGGTCCACGTGAAGGTCAGAGCGGCGACGCTGACCGTCGACACGGTCGAGCAGTTCTCGCTCGAGGTTCCGCAGCGCGAGAAGAACGACATGCTCGGCCGCGTGCTGGAGTCGGAGAAGCCCGATCAGGCGATCGTCTTCGTGCGCACGAAGATCCGCGCCGACCAGCTCTACCGCACGCTGCGCGACCGCGGCATGAACGTGAAGGCGCTGCACGGCGACATGAGCCAGGGCTCGCGCGACGGCGTGATGCTGTCGTTCAAGAGCGGCCGCCTGCCGATCCTCGTCGCGACCGACGTCGCCGCGCGCGGGCTCGACATCTCCTCCGTCACGCACGTCGTCAACTTCGACGTGCCGACCTCGCCCGACGTCTACGTGCACCGCATCGGCCGCACCGGCCGCGTCGGCCGCTCCGGCCGCGCGATCACGTTCTACGACTCGAAGCAGAAGAGGGAGATCGAGGCGATCGAGCGGCACACGAGAACGCCGATGGCGCCGTGGACCGAGGGCGCGCGCGTCGGGACGCTGAAGGTCGAGGTCAAGCCCAAGCGCCACGAGACCAAGCCGCACGATGTCGCCCCGGTCGCGCCGACCAACGGCGACACGCCGGCCGTCGTCGCCGCCGCGCCGATCAACGACGGCGCGCGCACGCGCCTCGTCGTCGCCGGCGGTCTCGCGCAGGGGATCGAGCCGAAGGACCTGATCCACGCGATCAAGACGGCCGCGGGCATCGACGGCGAAGCGGTCCGCAACATCCGCGTGCTGGAGCAGTTCACGTTCCTCGACGTGCCGTCCGCCTCCGCGGAGCACGTCGTCGAGCAGGTCACCGGCACCGAGGTCGACGGCCACAAGCTGCGCCTCGAAGCGATCCGCGCGTAGGCCGCCACCCGGCTGCCCCCTCACCCCGCCCAACTGCCCCGCGTACTGCGGTCCTCCGTCATCCCGATGCCCAGACGCAGCGCCGGAATCCTGCTTCACCGCCGCGTCGGCGGCGGTGAGCTGGAGGTCCTGCTCGTCCACCCGGGCGGGCCGTTCTGGGCGAAGAAGGACGTCGGCGCCTGGTCGATCCCGAAGGGCGAGCACGGCGACGACGAGGACGCGCTCGCCGCCGCGCTGCGCGAGTTCGAGGAGGAGCTCGGCACGCCGCCCTCGCCCGACGCCGAGCCGCAGTCGCTCGGCGAGGTCAGACAGAAGGGCGGCAAGCTCGTCACGGCGTGGGCGCTCGCCGGCGACCTCGATCCCGAGCTGATCGTCAGCAACACGTTCGAGATGGAGTGGCCGCCGCGCTCCGGTCGCACGCAGGCCTTCCCCGAGGTCGACCGCGCCGGCTGGTTCACGCTCGCGCAGGCGCGCGAGAAGCTGCTGCCCGCCCAGCTGCCGCTGCTGGAGCGCCTCGCCGAACTGCCGGCCGCGCAAGGCGGGTAGTAGGGTCGCAGCAGGACCCACCGCAGCGCATCGCAGTACCCGACCACCACGCACCAATCCCCCGGAGGAGCCGCCGATGTCCCAGGCCACGATGCACACCAGCCACGGCGCGATCGTCATCGAGCTGTTCGACGAGGACGCGCCCAAGACGGTCGAGAACTTCCGCAGACTGTCGACCGACGGCTACTACGACGGTCTCACGTTCCACCGCGTGATCAGAGACTTCATGGTCCAGGGCGGCTGCCCGGAGGGCACCGGCACCGGTGGCCCGGGCTACGAGTTCGAGGACGAGATCAACGACCACAAGATCGAGCGCGGCGCGCTGGCGATGGCCAACCGCGGCCCGAACACGAACGGCTCGCAGTTCTTCCTCGTGACGGTCGACGCCGCTCCGTGGCTCGACGGCAAGCACACGGTCTTCGGCAAGATCGTCGAGGGCATGGACGCGCTCGATGCGATCGAGGGCCTCGAGACCGACGCGCGCGACCGCCCGGTCGAGCCGGCCGGCATCGAGCGCATCGAGCTGAGCTAGAAACAGGTCTGCGGTCGGATCGCGGTCGGCGCCGCCGCCCAGCAGCCGCCCGGCAGCCGCCCGGCAGCCGCGCGGCTGCGGGCTCGGCGGCGCTAACCCGTGCAATTTGCGCAGCACGCCGCGGGAATCGCGTTCCCGGCGGCGAAACTGACGGCGTGCGCGTCTGGTCGCGAGGCTTGCTGGTCTGCGCCGTGCTCGGCGCGGCTGCCCTGACGCCTGCGCTGGTGGCGGCGCAGGCGAAGCGTCCCGCGCCCGCGTCGACTGCCGTCGGCGTCTCCCAGCGCGAGTTCCGTCTGACGCCGTACCGCACGCGCGTGCCCGTCGGCGAGGTCCGCTTCAACGTGACCAACTACGGCGAGGACGTCCACGACCTCGTCGTCCGCGACGCGCGCGGCCGCGTGCTGCGCAGCACGGCCGATGTCAAGCCGGGCGGCCGCGCGGTCCTCCGCGTGCGACTCGGCCGCGGCAGCTACCGGCTCAGCTGCGACGTGGCGAACCACGCGCAGCTCGGCATGCGCAGCGGCTTCACGGTGGTGCGGCGCTGATGGCCCGTCGTCGCAGCGCACCCGGCCGCGGCGACGCGACCGGCGCGCCCACGACCGCCCGCGCCCGCGCTGCCGCCGCCCGCGCCGGCAGCGGCTGGACCGAGGCGCACGTCCACCGGCTGTTCTGGCGCGCCGGCTTCGGCGCGACCTCGCAGGAGGCGCGCACGTGGGCGCGACGCGGCCGCCGCGCGACGCTCGACTACATCGTCGACGGGCCGCCCGGCGGCACGAAGCTGATCGGGCCGGCGCCGCACGTCAGGGGGCGCAGACTCGACCCCGTCAACGAGTGGGGCGACGACCAGCTCTGGTGGCTGGACCGGATGATCCGCAGCAACCGCCCGCTGGTCGAGAAGATGACGCTCTTCTGGCACGACCACTTCGCGACGACCGAGCAGGACACGCCGCTGATGCTGGCGCAGAACCGCCTCTTCCGCAGCCACGCGCTCGGCGCCTTCCGCCCGTTCCTGCGCGAGGTCACGCGCGACCCGGCGATGCAGCTGTTCCTGTCGCTCGCCGACTCGACGAAGGACCACCCGAACGAGAACTACGCGCGCGAGCTGATGGAGCTGTTCACGCTCGGCAGGGGCTACAGCGAGCGCGACGTGCGCGAGGCGGCGCGGGCGCTGACGGGCTTCCGCTCGAAGTGGAGCCGGCGCAGCGGCTTCGGCGGGATCCGCTACGACCCCGAGGAGCACGATCCGGGCGTCAAGCGGATCCTCGGCAGACGCGGCCGCTTCGAGCCCGACGACGTGCTCGACCTCGTCTGCGACCACCCGCGCCACGCGCCGTTCCTCGT
The DNA here is from genome assembly GCF_030646165.1 of Conexibacter sp. CPCC 206217. Lineage (GTDB taxonomy): Bacteria > Actinomycetota > Thermoleophilia > Solirubrobacterales > Solirubrobacteraceae > Conexibacter. The sequence continues at coordinate 391,008 of NZ_JAUTDO010000005.1, forward strand.
GACGAAGCTGTGGCAGTACTTCGTCGCGACGCCGCCGTCGCCGGAGACGGTGCGCGCGCTCGCCGCGACCTACCGCCGCAACGGGTTGCAGGTCAAGCCGGTCGTGCGCGAGATCCTCGAGCACCCTGCGCTCTACCGCGACCTCGGCGCGCCGGACCTCGTCAAGTGGCCGGTCGTCTACGTCGCGGGCGCGCTGCGCCAGACGCGCAGCGGCATCACCGACGGGTACCCGACCTGGCTGCTGTCGACGATGGGCCAGCAGCTGTTCCGCCCGCCGTCGGTCGCCGGCTGGGACTGGGGCTCGAAGTGGATGTCGTCGAACTCGATGCGCCAGCGCTTCGTGCTCGGCAACTACGTCGTCAACTTCGGCCGCCCGAGAGTCCGCAAGGGGCGCTACAAGTCGACGCTGACGCCGCAGCGCGCGGTCGCGCTCGCGATCGCCGCGGTCGGCTCGCCGCCCGTCTCCGCGCACACCGAGCAGGTCCTCACGAGACTGGCGACGCACTGGTTCGACGACATCCCGCGCTCCTGGCGCGACGAGGCCGACTCACGCGCCGAGGCGCTGCAGCGGACCCTGCGCCACCTCCTGATCGCGGGCCCGGAGGCCCAGCTCTGCTGATGACACGACCCGTGCACAAGGGCTGCGACGACTTCCGCCAGACGAGCGCCGCCGCGCGCGAGCGCTGGCTCGGCGACGGCCATCCGCTGACGCGCCGTCAGGTCGTCGGCGCCGGCCTCGGCGGCGCGCTGGCGATCTGGGCGCAGCGCGCGATGGGCCTGCCGGACGTGCTGCAGGCGGCCGAGGCGCAGGCCGCGGGCGCGCCCGGCGCGCCGGTGCTGGTGTCGGTCTTCCTGCCCGGCGGCGCCGACCTGCTCGACACGCTGATCCCGGTCGGCAACTACGGCCGCTACGCCGACCTGCGGCCCGGCACGAAGGTCGCCGAGCCGCCGCTGCTGGGCGCGACCGGCCTCGCGCTGCACCCGGCGCTGGCCGAGGGCGCGGGCGGCGGCGTGAAGGGCCTCTTCGACGCCGGCAAGGTCGGCTTTCTGCCCGGGATCGACTACGCCAACCCGGACCTGTCGCACTTCCACTCGCGCCACTTCTGGGAGACCGGCCTGATCACCGAGCGCGCCGCGCCCGGCTGGCTCGGCCGCTGGCTGGACCGGCACGGCTCGGCCGACAACCCGCTGCAGGGCCTGACGCTCGGCTCGACGCTGTCGCCCGTGATGGCGACCGCGTCGGCGCCGGTCGCGGCGCTGGAGTCGCCCGGCGACGTCGGGCTGGAGATCTGGGGGCTGGAGCAGAAGCCGCACGTGAAGATGCTGAACGCATGGGAGCAGCTCGCGCACGGCGCGCGCGGCCGCGCCGACGGCCCGGCGTCGGTGCGCAACGCCTCGCTGCTGGCCAAGCGCGTCGGCGATCGGCTCGCGCCGTACGCGGAGCGCAACGGCCGCGATCCGCTCGCGCCCCCGGTCGAGTATCCCGAGGACAACAACCTCGCCACGCGCCTGTCGCGGCTGGCCGCGCTGCTCGCGCAGCCGCTGGGCGTGCGGATAGCCGCGGCGCAGGCCGACGGCGAGTTCGACACGCACGACAATCAGCCGGAGGATCTGGCGAGATCGCTGAGAGACCTGTCGCTGGCGCTGTCGGCTTTCCAGGCCGACCTCGAGACGCGCGGCCTCGCCGACCGCGTGCTGACGCTCGTGTGGTCGGAGTTCGGCCGTCGCCCGCAGGGCAACGAGTCGTCCGGCACCGACCACGGCGCCGGCGGCCTCGCGTGGGTCCAGGGCACGCGCGCCGCGTCCGGGATCCTGACCGACTATCCGAGCCTGACCGCGCTGGACCGCGACGACAACCTGCGCGTGACGATCGACTTCCGCAAGGTCTACGCGTCGCTGATCGAGGGCTGGCTGCGCACCGACGCCGCCGAGGTGATCCCGCAGGCGGGGCGCTACGGGCGGCTGACGCTGGTGAAGTAGGTGCGAGCGGCGGCCACCGCCGCCGCCCTCGTCCCGCTCGCCTGCGGCCCGCGTTTCCGCGCCGCGCCGGCCCTGCCCACGAGCGCGCCTACAGCGGCAGCCCCTGCTCCAGCAGCTCCAGCGCCCGCGAGTACGTGTCGAAGTAGTCCTCCACGGAGCCGCGCGCCATCGATTCGATCGTCGCCAGCGAGATCCCCACGAGCGCGCCGGCGAAGGTCCGCAGGGCGAGGTCGTCGACCGGTCGCCCCGTGCGCTCGGCGACCATCTCGGCCAGCAGCTCGACGGTGCCCGTCAGCGACGTCAGCATCCGCGCGCGCAGCTCCGGCACCGTGCTGGCCAGCAGGTGGCGCTCGCGCTCGCGCTCCAGCTCCTCGCGCGGCAGCGTGCGGCGCAGCTCGACCAGCGCGCCGCGCAGCGCGGCGAGCGGCGTCAGCTCGGGCGGCTGCGCGCGGAACGCCGTGATCATCAGCGGGTCGAGCGAGTCGTACATGACGACGTCCTCCTTCGCCGGGAAGTAGCGGAAGAAGGTGCTCTGCGAGACCTCCGCGGCGGCGGCGATCTCGTCGACCGTCGTCGCCGCGTAGCCCCGCTCTCTGAACAGCCGCAGCGCCTCCTGCTGGATCGTCGCGCGCGTTCTCAGCTTCTTGCGCTCGCGCAGGCCCATGGGTCTGTCAGCGATCTCAGACGGCGATGCCATGCTCCGATTGTGCCTCCTCGACCGGCGCCGCGCCGGCACGCGCGCTCGGCATCAGCGCCAGCGCCAGCACGATCCCGGCCGCCGCGACTGCCGCCGCGACCCACAGCAGCGCGTCCATCCCGTCCACGAACGCCGCGGCGCTGTCGCCAGGACCGGCGTAGCGGGCCGCCAGCACGGTGCCCAGCAGCGCGACGCCGATCGTGCCGCCGACCTGGCGGCAGGTCTGCACGAGCGCCGAGCCGACGCCGGCGCTGTCGGCCGTCAGCTGGCTCATCGCGGCGTCCATCGCGGTCGGCAGCGCGAAGCCGGTCCCGACCCCGACGAGCGCGATCCAGGCCGCCGTGACGCCGTAGCCGCTCTCGACGGAGCTGGTCGCGCCGAGCGCGAGGCCGGCGGTCATCAGCACGAAGCCGGCCGCGATCACGCGTTTGGCGCCCAGTTGCGTCAGCAGCCGGCCGGAGACGCGCGAGCCGACGACGAGGCCGCCGATCACCGGCAGCAGCCGCAGCCCGGTGCCGAGCGCGTCGGCGCCGAAGACGATCGCGAAGAACTGCGGCGCGACGAACAGCAGGCCGAACAGCGCGAACGAGACGATCGTCGCCAGCACGGTCGCCCACAGGTAGGTCGGCGAGCGCAGCAGCGCCAGCTCGATCAGCGGCTCACCGTCGGGCCGCCGCTCCAGCCGCAGCTGCGTCGCCGCGAACACGGCCAGCAGCGCGGCGCCGGCGGCGAGCGTGCCGAGCACGAGCGCGTCGCCCCAGCCGCGGTCGCCGGCCTCGATCGCGCCGTAGGTCAGCAGCCCCAGCGCGGCGCTGGAGAGCACGATCCCGGTCACGTCGATGCGCGGCGCGCGTGCGCTGCGCGACTCCGGCACCAGCAGCGCGATCGCGACCAGCGCGGCGAGCACGACCGGCACGTTGACGAGGAAGATCGAGCCCCACGCGAAGTTGTCCAGCAGCACGCCGCCGAGGATCGGCCCGAGCGGCAGCGCGATCGCGGTCGCGGCGACCCAGGTCGAGATCGCCTTCGGCCGGTCGCGGTCGGAGAACAGCACCGGCAGGACCGCCATCGACAGCGGCATCAGCGCCGCGCCGCCGAGCCCGAGCAGCGCGCGGGCGGCTATCAGCTGCCCGGCGTTGGACGCCAGCGCGCACGCCAACGACGCGATCCCGAACAGCGCGAGCGCGCCGAGCAGCAGCTTCTTGCGCCCGAAGCGGTCGCCGAGCAGTCCAGCGGGGAGCAGCGCGGCGGCGAAGACGAGGTTGAAGGCGTTGGCGATCCACTGCAGCTGGCTGGTGGAGGCGTGCAGCTCGTGCGACAGCGTCGGCAGCGCGACGTTGACGATTGTCGAGTCGAGCCCGACGGTCAGGACGCCGAGCGCGAGCGCGGCGAGCGCCCACCAGCGGCGAGGGTCGGCATGATCCATGAGAGTTCCTCGTTTTTGAAAGTCACAATGAAATGACAGTAACACTCAGAATCTGGACGCACAACTGGCCAGCTGGCCAAACGCGTGCGCCGCTCCGGTAGGGTGAGAGGCGAGGTCGAGTCAACGCACCGAGAGGGAGTGGATCGATGGCGAGTGTCGAGCAGGCGCCGGCAGCCGCGCAGGGCGGCACCGGCATCCCCGTTGAGAACCCGGCGACGGGCGAGACGATCGCCACGCTCCCGACGCTGTCGGCCAGCGCCGTGAAGGCGCTCGTCGCGAGAGCGCGCGCGGCGCAGCCGGCGTGGGAGGCGATCGGCTTCGAGGAGCGCGGCCGCGTGCTGCGGCGCGCCCAGAAGTGGGTCACCGACAACTCCGAGCGGATCATCGCGACGATCGTCAGCGAGACCGGCAAGACCTACGAGGACGCCCAGCTCGCCGAGATCATGTACGCCGCCGCCGCGTTCGGCTTCTGGGCGAAGGAGGCGCCGCACTTCCTCGCCGACGAGCCGATGAAGTCCGCCAACCCGCTCGTGAAGGGCAAGAAGCTGGTCGTGCGCTACCGGCCCGTCGGCGTCGTCGGCGTGATCGGCCCGTGGAACTTCCCGTTGACGAACTCCTTCGGCGACTGCATCCCGGCGCTCGCGGCCGGCAACGCGGTGATCCTGAAGCCGAGCGAGGTGACGCCGCTGACGTCGCTGCTGATGGCCGAGGGGCTGCGCGCCGCGGGCCTGCCCGACGACGTCTTCCAGGTCGCGACAGGCGACGGCGCGACCGGCAGCGCGCTGATCGACCACGTCGACTTCGTGATGTTCACGGGCTCGACGAAGACCGGCAAGAAGGTGATGGAGCGGGCCGCCAAGACGCTCACGCCGGTCGGTCTCGAGCTGGGCGGCAAGGACCCGATGATCGTGCTCGCCGACGCCGATCTCGACCGCGCCGCCAACGCCGCCGCCTACTACTCGATGAACAACGGCGGGCAGGTCTGCATCTCGATCGAGCGCGTCTACGTCGAGGCGCCCGCCTACGACGAGTTCGTGCGCAAGGTCACCGACAGAGTCAAGTCGCTGCGCCAGGGCCGCCCGTCAGGCCCCGGCAGCATCGACGTCGGCGCCGTCACCTTCCCGCCGCAGCTGGACATCATCGAGGCGCACGTCGCCGACGCCGTCGCGAAGGGCGCCAGAGTGCTGACCGGCGGCAGAGCCGCGCCCGGCCCCGGCATGTTCTACGAGCCGACCGTGCTGGTCGACGTCGACCACACGATGTCGTGCATGACCGAGGAGACGTTCGGGCCGACGCTGCCGATCATGAAGGTCGCCGACGCCGACGAGGCATTGAGACTGGCGAACGACTCGCCCTACGGCCTGCAGGCGTCCGTCTGGACGAAGGACCTGCGCCGCGGCGAGCAGCTCGCGCGCCGCGTCGAGGCCGGCGCCGTCTGCGTCAACGACGCGCAGGTCAACTACACGGCGCTCGAGCTGCCGATGGGCGGCTGGAAGTCGTCGGGCCTCGGCACCCGCCACGGCGCCGGCGGGATCCGCAAGTACACGCAGCAGCAGACGCTGCTGGTGACCCGCTTCGCGGGCAAGAGAGACCCGCACATGTTCCCCTACAGCAAGCGCGTGACGAAGCTGATCGGCGGGCTCACGAGACTGCTGTACGGCCGCGGCAAGCGCGCCTGACCGGTGTCAGGCGACGCGCTTCAGTCTCAGCGTCCCGCTCCAGCTGACGTGGTGCAGGCCGCCGTCGTCGCTCCAACTCGAATCGATGCCGGGAGCGATGCGGACGTTCTTGCCGCGCTTGACCGCCAGCAGCTGTCTGAGCGAGTAGGTGCGCGTCGTGGCGGCGACCGGGATGCCCGGGATCGACCACGCCGGCGCGCCCTGCGGGCAGCTCATCGGCGGCGGGAAGAAGCTCCACTGGATCCGCATTCTGTCGCCTCTGAAGGTGATCCCGGCGGCGATGCTCGTCGGCTCGAGCGCGTCCGGTGTCGCCTGCCCGCAGTCCCATGTGCGCGTCGGTGTCACGATCGTCGCGTCGCTGTTGCCGCCGTAGGTGAGGCCCGTGGCGGTGAACGGGAGCAGCAGGGCGCGGCGCTTCGCGGCGCTGAGCGGGATCGTCAGCTCGCCGCGCGTGGCGTTGCCGTCGGCGTAGGTCGCTCTGCCGCTGTAGGTGTAGTGGTCCGCGCCGTCGTCGAGCGCCACGCCGACGGTGCCTCTGACGTTCACGTCGACCAGCTCGAAGCGGGCTGAGGTCGCGGTTCTGGCGGCGGCTGCGGGCGCGGGCGCCGGCGCGACGGCGGCGCAGAGGAGCGCGGCGGTCAGGACGGCGAGCGGCGGCGGAAGACGGAGGCGTCGTTGCATGGTCCGACACGATCGTCGTCGCCGCCTTGCGCCGCCTCCGTCGTTCGGTGCAAGCGGCTCAGACGTTCGGGCCGGATCCGCCGCCCGCTCAGTGGCTCACGCAGGCGGGGATTCTCAGCCTGCGCCAGGTCGCGTCGGCGGTCGGCGAGACGAGCGCCAGTCTGCGCTGCAGTTGCTGGTAGGTGTCGATCGGGTCGGCGCCGCCTCTCAGGTCTCTGACGGCGTTGCCGATCAGCTGCAGCTGGCGGGCGTTCGCCGAGACGGCCAGCTCATAGTCTCTGCGCAGCGAGTCGGGCGCTCTGTCCTGCAGTCTCTGCAGTCTCACGAGCGCCGGGCGCAGCTGCGTGAGGCCCTCGGACAGGAACCGCTCGCCGCCGGCCGGCGCGTTCGGCACCGCGACCCTGTCGGTCGTCGCCGCGACTCTGTTGCAGATCTCGCTCGCCTGCGTGCGCAGCTCCTGCTCGCTGAGGCCGCTGCCGCAGCCCTTCACCAGCAGCACGATCACGATCAGCACGACGACCCCGGCACCGATCAGCACCGCGCGGCTTGGCAGCGCGGGGCTCCTCGGCGGTGGTGCGGTGCGACGGGACGACTGGGCACGTCTGGACAAGAGGCCGGATGCTAGTGAACGGTGCCGCTGGCAACTTCCCAGGCGCGCTGCGCGAGCTTCGGCACGCCGTCGTCCAGCAGTGGCGAAGAAGGGTCGTCCATGGTCCCCTCCAGCAGTTCCCGCCGACTCGCCGAACGCGCGTTGGCGTTCGGCGAGGGCCGCGGGGACGTCTGGGCAAAGCGATCAGGCGGTTGCGAGCAGCTTGCGCGAGTCGATCACGGCGTCGAACTCGTCCAGCGCGAGCTGGGAGGGGTTGCCGACCATCCCGACGACGGCGGCGCCGGTCGCCAGCGAGGTCGCGGTCAGCAGCGTCGCGAGCCTGTCGCGGCGGTCATGCGCCGTCTGCGCCGGGCTCCACGACCAGGCCGGGTCGCTGCCTTCGATCAGCACCGTGACGTGGTGCGGGTGGTGCGCAGCGGCCGACGCGACGAGCTCTTCGTCATGTCCGTTGGGCCCTGCGATCAGGAGGATGTCAGTCATCATGGCCGCCAGTCTGGTGTCGGGCTGTTAAGAACCCCTAACGCCTTTGGAACGTCCGTCTTAAGCCTCGTAACGCCCTTCTTAACAGCGTCCATGCGCCCGAGTTGCGGCGGCGTGCCGGATTCCAGATTGGACTACGCCACCGCTCCTGCGGCGGATCAGCGCACGACGACGGACTCGGTCATCGCGACCGGGTGCAGCGCGCAGAAGATGCGGTATGTGCCGGCCTTGCTGAAGCGCTGCGTGAAGCTGCCGCGGTCGAGATTCTCCGAGCCGAAGCCGATCGGCCCGGAGGCCAGCGTGACGTTGTGGATCGTGCCGTCGTCGTCGAAGTCCCAGCGCAGTCTGCTGCCGCGTCTGAGCACGATGTTGCGCTTGGAGAAGTTGAAGCCCTTGATCTTCACGGTCGCGCCGCTTCTGAGCGCGACGCGTCTGCCGGGCGGCGCCTGGATCGTGATCGCTCTGCCGCTGTCGGGATCGATCCCGGTCAGCGGGACGGTGAAGCGCGGCGGCGTCGGGCGGCCGGGCGGCCGGCCGCTGTAGGAGACGTCGAGCGGGAGCGCTCCGCATGGTTCGGTGACGGTCGGATCGGGCGCGACGTAGACGACGGAGATCCCCATCACGCGGGTGTGCGGGAGCACGCCGTCGTAGGTCGAGGTCAGCCGCAGCTTCGAGTTGGCGGCGAGCGGGACGCCGGTCGGCGAGGTCATCGCCGTCACGTTGATCGGACCGGGTTCGTGGAGGATCGGGCGCACGTTGTAGAACGGGTGCGTCGCCTGGCCCCAGGTCGGCTGGAAGCGGGCGATCTCGCGGTCGCCGCAGGTCGGTTCGGTGACGGTGAGGTCGCGGCCGCCGCCGTGGACGTGGCCGGTGCCGGCGACGAGGCGGCCGGCGGTCGGGATCGTCCACTCGGCCGAGCGTCTGTCCAGCGCACCCGGTCTGCCGCCGCCGGGGATGTTGTAGATCGGGTCGACGAGGCAGTTGTTGACGTCGAGCCAGTATGGCGTGACCTCCTGCAGCGGGTCGGCCGTCTCGACCGTCATGTCGTACTTGATGTACGCCTGGTCGGGAAGCTGTCTGTGGTTCATCAGCATCCACACGAGGAACCACGTGTCGTCTCTGGCGACGGGGTAGCCGTAGCCGGCCGGCAGCCGCATCTCCGCGCGCTCCTCGCCGGCGGCGTAGAAGCGCTCGGCCAGCGCCGGCAGTCTCGAGCGCGAGTCCCACAGCGTGAACTGCGAGCAGGTCTTGTCGGTGCGCGGTCTGGCGGGGCTGCCGGCGTTGAGGAAGACGACGTGGTGCAGCATCACGCGCGAGATCGGCAGCGGCTTGCCCCGCTTGTCGACGACGTTCACTCTCATGTCGGTGATGTAGCCGTCGACGCCGGGCGTCGGGACCCCGATCGAGTTCTCCTGACGGACCTCGTATCCGCCGATCTTGATCGGCCCGAACGTCTTGGAGATCGTCTGCGTCGCGGCCTGCGCGGTGGTCGCAGCGAGCGCCCACGACAGCAGGGTCAGCAGCGTCATCGCCAGCATCGTGGTCGAACGTCGGCGTGCCACAGCGCAACCTCTCCTCGCAGGTCCCTCTCCTGCGGGCAGCATACGCCCGGCGTGCAAGCCGCGGGCCACCTCCGCGCGAGCGTCTAGTGTGGAGGCCGGATGCCCGAGCTGCCCGAGGTCGAGATCACCGCCCGTCTGCTGGGTGAGGCGGTCGCAGGAGCCCGTGTCGAGTCGACGCTCGCGCCCGGGATCAACGCGATCAAGACGTTCGACCCGCCGCTGCACGCGCTCGACGGCACGACGCTGACGGGTACGCTGCGCCGCGGCAAGCAGCTCGGCGTGACCAACGACACGGGTTTGGTGCTGCTGTTCCACCTGATGTCGGCCGGCCGGCTGCAGCTGTACGACAGACGCGCGGGTCTGCGCGACAGAACGTCGCGCGTGCTGGTGCGGCTGGACGACGGGCGCGAGCTGCGTCTGCGCGAGTTCGGCACCAAGCAGGCGGCGTGGGCGAAGCTGCTGCGCGCCGAGGAGGTCGATGCCGAGGAGTCGATCGCGACGCTGGGCCCGGAGGCGTGGCCCGACCCGCCGCCGTTCCTGCCGCTGCTGAGACTCGCGCGCCCGCTGCACACGCTGCTGCGTGACCAGCGCACGATCGCCGGGATCGGCCGCTCCTGGGTCGACGAGATCCTCTGGACCGCGAGACTGTCGCCGTTCAAGCGCGGCAGAGACCTGTCCGAGGAGGAGGCCACGAGGTTGCGCTCGGCGACGGTGGACGTGCTCGGCGGCGCGATCGCGTTCTACGAAGAGACGCTGAGACTGCCGCTGCCGGACAAGCTCCCGCTGCCGCTGAAGGTCCATCGCAAGCACGGCGAGCCGTGCCCCAGCTGCGGCGCCGAGCTGATGGCCGTCCACTACGAGGACTACGTGATCTCGTACTGCCCGGTCGAGCAGACCGACGGCAAGGTCCTGAAGGACCGCCGCATGTCGCGGTTGTTGAAGTAGCGGGTCACGTCGCGGACCCGGTCTGCTCGCAGGGGTCTCGTATCCTCCGGCGCGAAGCATCCGCGAGCCCGAAAGGCATCCCATGATCGAGACCGGCGAGAAGGCCCCCCAGTTCACGCTTCCCGACCAGGACGGCAACGACGTCAGCCTGTCCGACTTCGCGGGCAAGACGGTCGTCCTCTACTTCTACCCGAAGGCGGACACCCCCGGCTGCACGACCCAGGCATGCGGCGTGCGCGACCACCTGCCCAACTACGCCGAGGCCGGCGCCGTCGTCCTGGCCGTCTCACCCGACTCGGTCAGAAGAGTGAAGAGATTCGCCGACAAGTTCGCGCTCGACTTCGCCCTCCTCGCCGACGAGGAGCACGCCGTCTGCGAGGCCTACGGCACGTGGGCCGAGAAGAGCATGTACGGCAAGAAGTACTGGGGCGCCCTGCGCGCGACCTTCATCATCGACGCTGAGGGCGTCGTGGTCCACGTGATCCCGAGAGTGACGCCGAGAACGCATGACGACGAGGTGCTGAAGGCGTTGGAGGAGCTGAGCGCGGCGGCGTAGGCGACCTCGCGTCCGGGCATGAGCGTCCGCGTCGGGCGTTGTCTGCGTCTCGTTCCGAGGACCGCGAGAATGGCTGACGGGTTGGCTGCCTCTGAGTGAGGCGCGAGCGCGGAGGAGCAGCTACAGCGGCCGCGTGCCGAGCAGCGTTGGGACGCGGGTGCGTTCGGCGAGCCAGCGTTCGGCGTCCGGATCGATCCAGCCGGCGATGAGGAGCATGTCGTCGGATCGTGCGGCTATGTCCTGTTTGAGCAGGCAGTCGTGGTGTGCGATGCGGTTGCGGAAGCGCTGGAGCAGGCGCATCCGCTGAGTCAGGTCTCTTCGGACGACCGAGCCGTGTGGGAAGGCGTGATGGAGTCGGTGTCGCCACAGTTCCTCGTAGGTCTTGCTGAAAAGACCGGCCCAGAAGCCGAACGGCGACGACCCGACCTCGTGTGACCGCCTTGCCTCTGTCGAGGCGCTCGACGGCGACGATGACCTGCTTGACGCCGTCGGGCTGGAGGACTCTGAAGTCCATGAGCCAGGTGTCGCGGAGCGGGTCTTGCGGTTGGCCGTCGCCGAGCACGGCGTCGATCGCGTTGCGGACGAGCACCTCGAAGTGGTGGACCATGCCGAAACATGCGGTGGCCAATTCGGCGTGCCAGTCATAGAGCGCGAGCGCCCGTTCGTGATCCCCGCCGACCTCATCCAAGAACGGCTGGAAGCGGGCTGACGAGAGCCAGGTCTGGGCTTGGCTCGGCTCCACGATCGCGCTACCCTACTTCTTGACGCCCCGGTCCCGCCTAGGACTCCTGCAAGGGAGTTATGCGGCCGGGGCTTTGCATTTCCGGGAGTCGCCGCTGTGTCCGCGCCCGTCGTGCTGAGAGCCGCCGGAGCGCGGGTGGCCTCGTCGCTCGGCGATGCGTCGGCGACGGTCGCGCCCGGCACGATCGTACGGGCTCGCGTCACCGCCCTGCGCGTCGGTTCGCCGCGCATCAGCGTCGTATTGCGCCGCACCGACGGATCGCGCGGCGTGCGGGTGCTCAAGCGGCGCAGCCTGCGCGCCGGAGCGTTCGCGGCGAGACTGCCGGCCGCCTTCGGCGCCCGCTACACGCTGACGGCACGAGCCGTGGGAAGGACGTGGCGGGCCGTGATCCGCACCACGCCGAAGCCAGCGCGCAGGCCTGCCGAGCCGAAAGCATCGGTGTCGGATCCCTCGTCGCCGACACCGATCCCGCCGAGCCCGCCGCCGGGCACGCCGATCGACGTGCCGGGGAAGGGAGCGTATGGAGAGGAAGTCGCGCGATCGGTCGAGTTCGACATCGCGAATCCGGTCGAGTGAGCGCGCGGCGCGCCCGAACAGGGTGCCCGATCGCGGCGCGAACGTAGACGCGCCCTTCGCGCGCGAGTTGCGCGCGCGGTCAGCGCGCGCGGGTCGCGGATGCGACGCGGGCGGATCCGCTACGCGGCCGTCACGGCCCGCAGCTCCGCGAACGACTCGTGGATCAGCTGTTCGAGGTCCTTCTCGTTGGCCCGGGCGACCCACCGCTCGAACGCGACGCGGAAGACGAGGATCGCGGCCTCGGCGGTGAGGGGTGCGGCGGGATCGTCGACGCCGCGCTGGCGCAGCGCGGCCGCGACCGCGTCGGCGAGCTTTGCGAGCTTGATCAGCTCGCGCTCCTGCAGCGCCGGGTTGGCGGCGATGATCTGCTGGCGGTGGGCGGCGAACTCGCGCCGCTCCTCGAACGCGGCGGCGACTGCGTCCAGGGCGACGGTCACGGCTTCGAGCGGTGGTGCGGACGCGGGGGCGGCGATGACCTGGGTCACGAACAGCTCTTCGAGCGCCTCCGCACCGTGGAAGAGCACCTCGCGCTTGTCGGCGAAGTAGCGGAAGAACGTGCGCTTGGTCAGCCCTGCGCGCTCGGCGATGTCCGCGACGGTCGTCGCGTCGAAGCCGCGCTCGCCGTAGAGCGTGAGTGCGGCGTGCTGGAGTTTCCCGAGCGCGTCCGGTTGCCATCGGCCCATACGGTCCAGGTTAGTCGATGGCACCTGGTGACATGACTCTGCTACGGTGATGTCACTTAGTGTCATCGACCGTCCTTGGGCTCGCCGACGCGGGGCGAAGGACGGGCTCCTCCGGAGGTCTTCTCATGCGTGTTCTCGTCACCGGCGCGTCCGGCCACATCGGCTCCGCGGTCGTTCCCGAGCTGCTCCAGGCCGGCCACCGGGTCGTCGGTCTCGCCCGCTCCGACAGCTCCGCGGACGCCCTCGCGGCCGCCGGCGCCGAGGTCCGCCGCGGCGATCTCGACGACCTCGACGGCCTGCGGGAGGCCGCCGCCGCTGCCGACGGCGTCATCCACCTCGCCTTCAAGCACGAGGCGATGCAATCCGGCGACTTCCCCGGCGCGGTCGCCGCCGACCTGCGCGCGATCGAGGCGATCGGGGCGGGGCTGGAGGACTCCGGCAAGCCGTTCGTCAGCACCTCGGGCACGCTGATGCTGACCTTCGGGGGGATCACCGGGCGCGCTGGCACGGAGGAGGACGTGCTGGAGGCCGGCCCGCGGATCGACGCGGAGAACACGGTGATCGGGCTGGCTCAGCGCGGCGTGCGCTCCTCGGCGGTGCGCCTTCCGCCGCTGGTGCACAGCACGCTCGACCACCACGGCTTCGGCCCGACGCTGATCGCGATCGCACGCGAGAAGGGCGTTGCGGGCTACGTCGGCGACGGATCCAACCGCTGGCCCGCGGTCCACACGCGCGACGCCGCGCGCGTCTACCGCCTGGCGCTGGAGAACGCCGCGGCCGGATCGCGGCTGCACGCGGTCGCCGACGAGGGCGTGCCCTTCCGCGACATCGCCGCGGTCATCGCGAGCAAGCTCGACGTGCCCACGGCGAGCATCGCGGCGCAGGAGGCCGGCGAGCACTTCTCATTCCTGGGCGCCTTCGTCGCGCTCGACAATCCGACGTCGAGCGCGCTGACCCGGCAGCGGCTGGGCTGGGAGCCGACCCATCCGGGGCTGATCGAGGACCTCGGCGCCGGTCACTACTTCGGTGCCGCGACAGCCGCTTAGCGGCGCTTCTTGCGCTTGCGGCGAGCGCCCTGGCTCTCGCCGTCGTCGCCGAGGCCCGGGAGGGTCTCGACGGCGTCTTCGTCGCCGCTGTCCGCGGCGGGCGCGGACGCGTCGAGGTCCTCGGGGGCGTGTTCACCGCGGCGGACCTCGGCGGCGCGCACGCGCTGCTCGCGCATCTCGGCCGCCGTCGGCCACGGCACGGCTTCGCCGCTGGACCAGGCCGCCGGCTCTCTCGCTCTGTTGAAGCCCCAGAACAGCAGCGCCAGCATCAGCAGCCAGTAGACCTGGACGATCGGCAGCGGCAGGATCGCGATCACGAACAGGACCGCGCTGAAGACGCCGAGGTAGCCGAGGAAGCGCGACAGCAGGCCGACTCTCATCGCGTTCAGCGAGACCATGATCAGGCCGATCGCGAAGGCGAACTGGGCGGCGATGCCGATGTAGATCAGCGCGCCGACGCCGGAGGCGTCCTTCAGCTCGTCCCACGTCAGCGAGCTCTCGGTCGCGAAGTGGTGGATGCGGATCGCGGTCACGACCTGCAGCACGCCGCTGAAGATCGCCAGCGCGACGCCGCCGATCAGCAGCAGCGGGCGTATGAACGGCTGCACCTCGGCGCGCGCCGAGGTGGCGCGCAGCAGGAAGTCGGCGACGAGGGTGATCGCGAGCAGGCCGAGCAGCGACGAGGCCGCGCCGATCAGCACGGCCGTGCGGTGGTCCGCCTGCGTCAGCGCGCTGGTGAGCGCGTTGTCGGTCGACGCGGTGCCGACGGCAATTCGCACGATCAACGGCGCGGCGATCGTCAGGACGGCTGCGAAGACCGCAAGGATGGCCACGCGCGGACGCTCGCGCGCCTCCGCCTGGAGAAGGTCGTTCGTGGCCATGTGGCGCACATGCTAACCGGGCCGGTGATGCGGCGACTCGCGGGGTGCGCTGCCGTAGACTCGCGCGGATGCGGAACGGCGCGATCGCCGTCTACGGCGCGACTGGCTACACCGGCACGCTGGTGGCGCACGAGCTGCGCCGTCGGGGGCTCGACTGCGTGCTTGCCGGCCGCGACGCCGGCAAGCTCGCGGGGCTCGCCGATCAGCTCGGCGGGCAGGTCCGCACGCATGCCGTCGAACTGGAGGACCGCGACGGCTTGCGCCACCTGCTGGGCGGCTGCAAGGTCGTGATCGACTGCGCCGGACCGTTCATGCGCTATGGCGAGCCGATCGCGCGGGCCGCGGTCGAGACCGGCTGCCACTACCTCGACACGACCGGCGAGCAGTCCTACGTCCAGCTGCTGCACCGCCGTTTCGACGACGCCGCGCGCGCCGCCGAGGTCGCCGTCGTGCCGGCGATGGGGTTCGACTACGTGCCGGGCGACCTGATCGCTCACCTCGCCGCGCAGGGGCTCGAGCCGCTCCGAGAGCTGACGATCGCCTACTCGACGCGTGACGTGACCCCGACCCGCGGCACGACGCGCACCGCGATGGAGCAGGCGCGCGACGGCGGCGAGGTCTACGAGGACGGCGACTGGCGACCCGCGCCGCTGCGCGCGCGCCGGATCCGCTTCCGCTTCCCCGAGCCGCTCGGCTGGCAGCCGGTGATGCGCTACCCCTCAGGCGAGGTCGCGATCGTGCCGCGCCATGTCCGCACGCGCCGGCTGACGACGCTGATGGGCGTCGAGACGCTCGTCGGCCACCGCGCCGCGGCGCCGCTGGTGCCGATGCTGATGCCGGCGTTCACGCTCGCGCTGCGCACGCCGCTGGAGCGGCTCGTGCACGCGGCCGTCGACCGCTTGCCGGAGGGTCCGCCGGAGGACCAGCGCCGCGCTGCGCGATTCACCGTCGCGGTGGTCGCGGCGGGGGAGGACGGCCGCACGCGCAGCGGGCTCGTGCACGGCGCCGACCCCTACGGCCTGACCGCGACGACGACGGTCGAGGGTGCCGCGCGGATGCTCGCCGACGACTTCAAGGCCGCCGGCGTGCTCGCCCCCGCCAGCGCCTTCGACGCGCGCGACTTCCTCGACGCGCTCGCGCCCGCTGGCGTCACGTACGCGCTGGACCCGGCCTAGCGCCGCTCCGCGCACGGCGTGCCTGGCTCTGCCGGCGCCTCGCAGCGAGGGGGCGCGTGCGCGCTTACGACAGCGCCCGGACCGCGGCGAGCGTGTCGCCGTCGAGCGTGCGGCGGGCGTGGGGGAGCAGGGCAGCGAGCGCGTCGGCGGATTCGACGAGGTGCGCGGGGGTCGCGCTGTCGGTGAGGACCGCGACGGGGACCGCGATTGCGCGCAGCTCGCCGCGCGTGACGGGCCAGCTCGCGAGCCCGCCGAAGTCGGCGAAGAAGGCGCGGTGGGCGGCTCTGACCGCGTCGTCGGCATCCGGTCGCCACGCCTCGACGGCCGCGGCCGGACCGCCCTCGCGCAGCGCGACCTCGAGCAGCGCGCGCTGCTCCGACAGCACCGCCGTCGCGCTGGCCGAGAACTGGTGCAGCGGCGGGGCCACCAGCACCGCCCCGCTGAGCAGCCCGGGCAGCCGCACGAGCAGGTCGAGCACGATCAGGGCGCCGAAGCCGGTGCCGACGGCGAGGGGAGCGGCGCCGGCAGAGCCAGGATCGGCCGCGGAGCCGCTCGCCGCGCCCGCCGCCCCGCCCGGCCCGCCCGTCGCCCCGCTCGGCTCAGCGTCGCCGATCGCCCCCGCCAGCATCGCCCTCGCGTCCTCGGCCTGCTCCTGCACCGTCGTGCGCTCGTACGGCTCGGGCGCGCCGCTGGCGCCGTAGCCGCGGCGGTCGTAGGCGAGCGTGCGCAGGCCGGCCCGGTCGCCGAGGGCGGCGACGAGCGCGTCCCAGTCGCGCGCGTCGGCAGCGAGGTCGTGCACGAGCAGCAGCGGCCGGCCGCTTGCGTTCGCGTCGACCGACAGTTCGACCCCGGCCCCTTCGACGGTCATCCTCATGCGCCGCAGCCTAATGATCGGGCCGCGCGCGGCGCAGATCTCGGCTTCTTCGCGAGCCCGCGGGCGCGGGGGAGTACCATCAGCCGCATGGAAGGCTTCGGTGGACTTTTCGGGGATCCGGACGAACTGCAGCGCAAGATGGCTGAGTTCGCGGACCAGATGCAGGGTGCCCAGAGACTCGCCTGGGCGGACAACGCGATCAAGCTCGCGGTCGACCTGACGGTGGCAGCGGTCAACCGCGTCAACATCCAGGGCACGACCGAGGAGCAGGCGCAGCAGATCCGCAGCGTCATGGCGGTCGTCTTCCCCGAGGCGGTCACGCTCGTGCGCGAAGCCCGCCAGGGCTTGCAGTAGCGCACGGCGCAGCCCGCGCGAAGCCCCTCGCGCGGCGCCCTGCGCGCTCCCTTGTCCCAGCTCAGTCCACCTGGTGGAATTCATTGCGGACGGCTTGCCGGGTACAACTCCCGCTTGGACGCCCGGCGAGGAGAGGG
Organism: Conexibacter sp. CPCC 206217; assembly: GCF_030646165.1. Taxonomy (GTDB): domain Bacteria; phylum Actinomycetota; class Thermoleophilia; order Solirubrobacterales; family Solirubrobacteraceae; genus Conexibacter. Next base: position 408,092 of record NZ_JAUTDO010000005.1, read on the forward strand.
AGCGAGATGGCTGATACCGCACCAAGAGACGGCACGACGCTGGAGCACGAGCTCGAGGCGATGCTGGAGATCGAGCGGTTCGATCCGCCGGCGGAGTTTCGGCGGCAGGCGCTGCTGAGCGATCCGGCGGTCTACGAGGAGGCCGCGCGCGATCCGCAGGGGTGGTGGGCAAGACAGGCCGCGAACCTCGACTGGTTCGAGCCGTGGGACGCGGTCCTCGACGACTCCGACCCGCCGTTCTACAAGTGGTTCACGGGCGGCAGGCTGAACGCCTCGCACAACTGCGTCGATCGCCACGTCGAGGCCGGCATCGGCGATCGCGTCGCCTACCACTGGCATGGCGAGGAGGGCGAGCGGCGCGACGTCACCTACGCCGACCTGCATCGCGACGTCCAGCGCTTCGCCAACGCGCTGAAGGAGCTCGGCGTGCAGGCCGGCGACGTCGTCGGGATCTACCTGCCGATGATCCCCGAGGTCGTCGTCGCGATGCTCGCGTGCGCCCGCATCGGCGCGCCGCACAACGTCGTCTTCGGCGGCTTCAGCGCTGAGTCGGTGAAGGAGCGGATGGAGTTCTCCGAGGCGAAGGTGCTGGTGACCGTCGACGGCGCCCGCCGCAAGGGCAGGACCGCGCCGATCAAGGCGACCGTCGACGAGACGATGGGCGACCTGGCGAGCCTGCAGACGATCGTCGTGGTTCGCCACGCCGGCCTGCCGGACGTGCCGATGACCGCCGGCCGCGACGTCTTCTACGACGAGGTCTGCGCGGCCGCGGACCCCGTCTGCCCGGCTGAGTCGCTCGACGCCGAGCACCCGCTCTTCATCCTCTACACGTCTGGCTCGACCGCCTCCCCGAAGGGGATCCTGCACACCACCGGCGGCTACATGACCGGCGTATCGGCGACGCACAGATACGTCTTCGACCTGAAGCCGGAGAGCGACGTCTACTGGTGCGCGGCGGACGTCGGCTGGATCACCGGCCACTCCTACATCGTCTACGGGCCGCTCGCCAACGGGACCACCTCCGTGATGTGGGAGGGCGCGCCCGACTACCCGCACAGAGGGATCTGGTGGGAGGTCGCCGAGCGGACGAGAGCGACGATCCTCTACGCCGCGCCGACGGCGATCCGCACGTTCATGAAGTGGGGCCACGAGCTGCCCGCCAGATACGACCTCAGCGCGCTGCGGCTGCTCGGATCGGTCGGCGAGCCGATCAACCCGAAGGCGTGGCTGTGGTACCAGCAGGTGATCGGCGGCGGCCGCTGCCCGATCGTCGACACGTGGTGGCAGACGGAGACCGGCGCGATCATGATCACGCCGCTGCCCGGGATCACCTCGGCCAAGCCGGGCTCGGCCACGAAGCCGTTCCCGGGCGTCTTCGCGGACGTCGTCAGCGAGAGCGACGGCGAGTCGGTCGAGACCGGCCAGGGGCTGCTGGTGCTGACGCAGCCGTGGCCGTCGATGCTGCGCACGCTCTACAAGGAGGACGAGCGCTTCGTCGAGACGTACTTCGCCCGCTTCGGCAAGGAGACCTACCTCGTCGGCGACGCCGCGCGCCGCGACAGAGACGGCTACCTGTGGATCATCGGCCGCATCGACGACGTCGTCAACGTCTCCGGCCACCGCCTCTCGACGGCCGAGGTCGAGTCCGCGATCGTCGCGCACGAGAAGGTCGCCGAGGCGGCCGTGATCGGGCAGTCCGACGAGGACACCGGCCAGGCGATCGCCGCGTTCGTGACGCTCAACGGGGAGATCGAGGGCAGCGACGAGCTGGTCGCCGAGATCGGCGCCGTCGTCGCCGAGCGGATCGGCAAGTTCGCCCGTCCGAAGCGGATCATCTGGGCCGACGACCTGCCCAAGACACGCTCGGGCAAGATCATGCGCCGTCTGCTGCGCGACATCGCCGAGGGCCGCGCGCTCGGCGACGTCACGACGCTGCGCGACCCCGGCGTGATGGCCGCGCTGGAGAGCCAGGTCAACGAGGCGCAGGCGCAGGAGCAGTAGCGCCGCCTCCCGGTTGACGCGCGCCGCCCGCGCGGAGGAGGATCGGCGGCGCAGGGTGTTCCGGACGAGGGAGGGGACGATGGGCTTCAGCTCCTATGAGCAGGCGTGCGCCGAGCATCGCTGGCAGGTGCCGGCGCGCTACAACATCGCGCAGGACGTCTGCGACAAGCACCCGCCCGAGAAGCTCGCGCTGATCCACGAGCACTTCGACGGGACCGTGCGCGAGGTCCTGTGGGGTGAGCTGCAGGAGCTGTCCAACCGCTTCGCGAGCGTGCTGCAGACCGCCGGCGTGGAGCCCGGCGACCGCGTCGCAATGCTGCTGCCGCCGACGCCGGAGACGGCCGCCGTCTTCTTCGGCACCTGGAAGTGCGGCGCGATCCTGCTGTCGATGTCGGTCCTCTACGGCGACGAGGGGATCCGCCACCGGCTCACCGACGCGCGCCCGCGCGTGCTCGTCACCAACGCGGAGAACGCCGGCCGCATCGATCCGTCGCTGGTCGAGCGCGTGCTGATCCTCGACCACGACCTGCTGGCGACCGGCGCGCAGCAGTTCGAGCCGGTCGAGACCGCCGCCGACGACCCCGCGCAGCTCTACTACACGTCCGGCACGACCGGCCTCGCGAAGGGGATCGTGCACGCGCATCGCTACCTGCTCGCGCACGAGGAGTTCAGCTACTGCCACGAGGTGCAGGACGGCGAGCTGTTCCACGGGATGGGGGAGTGGGCGTGGGCGGCCGGGATCGCGCCGCTGCTGGGGCCGTGGCGCCTCGGCGCGGTGCAGTGCGTCTACCAGCGCGAGGGCGGCTTCGACCCGCACAGACAGCTCGACTTCCTCTCCCGCCACCACGTCACGAACGTCTTCACGACGCCGACCGCGATGCGCTCGATGATGTCGATCGAGGACGCCGGCACGCGCTACCCGCAGCGCCTGCGTCGCGTCTGCAGCGCCGGCGAGCCGCTCAACCCGGAGGCGATCCGCTGGTTCCGCGAGCAGTACGGCGTGACCGTGCTCGACTACTACGGCCTCAGCGAGTCGTATCCGCTCGTCGCCAACTACCCCTTCATGGAGGTCCGCGAGGGGTCGATGGGCAAGGCGATGCCGGGCTGGGAGGTCGCGATCCTCGACGAGGACGAGCGGCCCGTCGCGCAGGGCGAGCGCGGCGAGATCTGCCTGCGCGCCCGCACCAACCCGCACTATCCGCTCGGCTACTGGGAGCAGCCGGAGGCGACCGTCGAGACGTTCGACGGCGACTGGTTCCACACCAAGGACGCCGCCTCGCAGGACCCCGACGGCTACTACTGGTACGAGGGCCGCGCCGACGACGTGATCATCGCCGCCGGCTACCGAATCGGCCCGTTCGAGGTCGAGTCGGTCTGCCTCGAGCATCCCGCCGTCGCGGAGGCGGCGGTCGTCGCCTCGCCCGACGAGCGGCGCGGCTTCGTCGTGAAGGCGTTCGTCGTGCTGGCAACCGGCCACGACGGCTCCGACGCGCTCGCGGACGAGATCAAGGCGTTCGTGCGCGACCGCCTGTCCGCCTACGCCTACCCGCGGCGCGTCGAGTTCGTCGACGGCCTGCCGAAGACCCTGACCGGCAAGATCCGCCGGATCGAGTTGCGGCAACTGGAGGCGGAGCGGGCGCAGGCGGGCTAGGATGGACGGGAACGCTGACTGCCTCCCGGGTCTCGCTCACTCGTGCTCGGCGAGGATCTGGTCCAGCAGACCGAGTGGATCTTCGACGTCGCGATCGGTCAGCTCGTCGAACCAGACGCGGAAGCCCGAGTGAATCCGTGCGACGAACAGTCGTGTGCGCCAGTCCGCGGATCCGGCAGCGCCGCGTCGTCGCATCAACGTGTCTGCGTACTCGCGCTCGAGATCAGCGAACTGCAGCTCCGGCGCCGCGCGCACAGCGGCCGCCCCTTGCAGGACTCTGAGGTATCGCATGATCCGGTCCCAGTCCACGAGCACGTGTCGAGCGAGCTCGCGCATCGCCTGCTGGATCACCTCTCTGTCGCTCATGTCGCTCGGAGCCGATGCGATCGATCCCGTGACCCCGTCAGCCATGTCACGGAACGGCTCCAACAGGAGATCTTTCTTGGTGGGGAAATAGCGGAAGAAGCTGCGCGGCGCCACGTTGGCCACCTCGCATATCTCCGCCACCGAGACGGCGTCGTACCCACGCTCGGCGAAGAGCCCGATCGCAGCCTCGGCGACTGCGGCCTTCGCGGCAGCTCTCTTGCGCTCGCGCAGCGAGCCAGGCGGGTGTCGGCTGGTCACGAACGAAGTGTTGCCGATAGCCGGCGTCGTCGGTATCCGTCCCTCACCACCGCTGCCGGCGCGGGGCGCCGGCAGCGGTGGTGAGTCGTCCTAGTTGATGCCTCTGTTGACGAAAGCCGCGACGTCGTCGATCTCTCTCTCCGAGAGCGAGTCGCCGAAGGCCGGCATGCCGCCGCCGCCTTCCGCGACCTGTCTCTTGGTCGGGTCGAACGCCTTCGCGTCGGGGATCGCGGTCAGGTCGGGACCGCCGTTGCCGCCTCTGCCGTCGGCGCCGTGGCAGACGGCGCAGTTCTCGGCGAAGACGTCTCTGCCGGCCTCCGGGTCGGGTCTCGCGGAGACGTCACCGCCCGCGTCGTCGTCTCTGGGGTCCTCGCCCGCGTGCGTGATCGCCTCGCCGGAGCCCGGCGCCGGCGCGGGGCTGACCTCGCCGTCGAGCGAGAAGACCCACAGGTTCGCGCCATGGGGCGCGCCCGCGAGCGCGTTGCCGCCCGCGACGATCGCGACCTTCTGTCTGCCGTCGACCTCGAAGACCGTCGCCGCCGCGTTGGCGCCGGCGCCGGTCTGGAACGACCACAGCTCTCTGCCGGTTGCGGCGTCGAGCGCGAGCAGGCGGCCGTCGTTCTTCCCGACGAAGACGAGACCGCCGGAGGTCGTCGCCGAGCCGCTGTAGCACGACTGCGGTCTGCCTCTCTCGTTCTTCATCTTGTACGACCAGACCGGCTCGTTCGTGTTCGCGTCGAGCGCCGTCAGATAGCCGGGCATGTCGAAGCCGAGCGTGCCGAGCCCGCCGCCGAGGTTGGTCGAGCCGGCGATGAAGCCGCCGCTCTTGGGACCCTGCGCGCTCCAGCCGATGCTCTCCTGGCCGCAGACGTACAGCATGTTCGTGTCGGGGCTGTAGGACATCGGCGCCCACGTCGTGCCGCCGGAGGGCGCGCCGACCGTGATCGCGGCGCCGCGCTTCGTGCCGCTCGGGTTGAAGACGAGCGAGGCCGGGTCGCCGTCGACCGGCCGGTTGATTCTGACCGTTCTCGCGTTCGGGATCGCCGGCGAGGCGCGGATCAGCTTCTCGAGCGCCTCGTACTGCGCGTCGGTGACTCTCATCGGCATCAGCGCCGTCGTCGACGGGATCCACTGCGTCTTCGCCGACTTGTTCTCCGGCGCCTGCGGGACGGGCGTCTCTCTGCCGGGATAGAGCGGTCTGCCGGTGCGCCGATCGACCGCATAGACCCACGGCATCTTCGGCGCGATCGCCGCCGCCGGGATCTTCTCGCCATCGATCTCGGCGTCATACAGCACGACCGGGCTGCTGACCGTGTTGTCCCAGAGATCGTGGTGCACGAGCTGGAAGTGCCACTTGTATCTGCCGGTGGTGGCGTCGACCGCGACGATCGAGTTCGAGTACAGGTTGTCGCCACCGCGCTCGGAGCCGTTGACGTCCGGACCCGAGGTGCTGGTGCCGAAGATCAACAGGTTCTGCTCCTTGTCGATCGCCGGAGCGTTCCACAGGCCGGAGCCGCCGAGTCTGGCGCTGTCGCCCTCCCACGTCGGGTCGGCGACCGGGTCGTTGCCGTCACCGGTCAACCAGAACTTCCACTTGACCGCCCCGGTCTTCGCGTCCAGCGCCGTCAGACGGCCTCTCGCGAGGAACTCCGAGCCGGAGTTGCCGATGTAGACGAGACCGTCGTAGTAGAGCGGCGCCGCGATCGAGGTGGCGTTGTTCGTGTGCCAGTCGAAGACCTTCGTCTCCCACTTGACTTTGCCCGTCTCGAGGTCGATCGCCTGCACCTTGCCGTCGATCCGCGACGAGTAGAGCGTGTCGGTCCCGTTGTAGCCCAAGCCCCGCGACTCCCAGCCGCAGCAGACGGTCGTGATCTGGGGGTCGAGGTCCCCTCTGAGCTTCCAGATGACGTCCTGCGTGCGCGTGTCGATCGCGAAGACGTCGTTCTCGCCAGTCGACAGGTACAGGTTGCCGTTGATCGCGAGGATGTTCTCCTCGTGCGAGTACTTCGCCGCGGTGCCCGAGTCGAGATCGAGCATGAAGTCGCCCTTGAGGTTGGCGACGTTCGAGGTGTCGATCTGTCTCAGCGGCGAGTGGAAGGTGTGCCCGTAGTCACCGCCGGTGACCGGCCAGTTCACCCCCGCCGGCTCGAACGGATCGATCGTCCCGACGGCGGGGACCGGGTTGCTGTCGCTGGAGTCGACGTTCGACTGCGTCGTCGTGTCGGGCTCGTCGTCGCCTCCGCAGCCCGCGAAGACAGCGACGAGCGCCACCGCGACGAGCGTCAGCAGATACGCGCCGAACCGATGTCGCTCCCGACCACGGCTATCACTGCCCGAAGTGTTCATCTCGACGACTCCCCATCTGAAACGCGCATTGGTCTCCTCCCTCGATGCCGAGCTCCCAAAGCCGTGACACCGCATGCCTAAAGGCAGAGAATGCCACAAGTGGCGCCGTTACGGACGATCGCCCGCTCGTCATCGAATACGACCACCGCCGATTCGTTCGCTATGTCGAGCGCCCGTCGTCGTGCCACGGGCGCGCTCCCGACGGCAGTTGCGGTGCGACGCGCCAGACCAGTTCGCCGATCGCGAGACCGATCAGGATCCCGGCGCCGCTGGTGAGGGCGCGTTCGAGCGCGATGTCGGCGCCCTGGTAGTCGACCGCGCTGATCGTCAGCAGGGCGGTCGGCGTCAGCAGCACGACGAGCCAGAAGTAGCCGCGTGCGAACAGCGCGAAGAGGCCGAATGCGCAGAGGCCCTGGGCGGCGACCATCAGCCACTGCGAGCCGGTCGAGATCGTCAGCAGCGCGATCCCGATCGTCCCCACGAGCGTGCCGGCCGCGCGCTGCAGCGCCCGCACGCGGCTGGCGTGCTCGTCCGGCTGCAGGACCGCGAGGATCGTCAGCGGGATCCAGTAGCCGTGCTCGAGGTCGAGCAGCTTGTAGCCGAGCGTCGTGACCGCGACGACGGTCGCGAGCCGCAGCGCGTGCGCGCGCAGGACGGCGTCGTGCGCGAACGTGTCGCGCAGCTTCCCCGCGCCGGTGCGCAACACGTCGGAGAGCGCCGGGGCAGTGGCCGATCTGTTGAGCGGATGGTCGCCCGAGTAGGCCAGCACCATCAGCGCGACGCCGACGGCGGAGGCCGCGAGGAACCACATGCTGCGCTCGCCGATCGACAACGGGGCGGCGGGGATGCCGTTGGTGATCGTGAAGATCGCGCCGATCACGAAGCCGGTCAGGCCGCCGTCGGGACCGAGCGAGCGCAGCGCGGTCGCGAGCGCGACGATGACCAGAACGGCGACGGCCGAGGCGACCGCGCTGTCCTGCACCGCTGTCGCGATCGTCACCGAGAGCGTGCACAGCAACGCCGCCGCGATCCCCCAGCCGAGCCGCTCGCGCAGCGGCCCGCGCGGGACGCCGAGCGCGGCGTTGAGCCCGCCGAAGCAGCCGGCGACGCCGATCGCCGGCTCGTTGAACGCGACCCCGAGCGCCAGCGGCCCGCACGTCGCGATCGCACCCGCAAGACCCGCGAGCGGATCGATGCCCGCGCGCTCGACGCGGAACGCGTCGGACCAGAGGGTGCCCGTCGCCTCGCTCATCGCGGCGAGAGGCTAACGGGCGTGCCGCTACGACGCAGCCGGGATGACGGCCGGGGCACCCGCGTCTGCGAGCACCTGGGGGAGGACGATCGAGCCGTCCTCCTGCTGGCCGTTCTCCAACAGCGCGATCATCGTGCGGCCGACGGCGACCGCGGTGCCGTTGAGCGTGTGCAGCGTGACCGGCTTCTTCGAGTCCTTGGGGCGGTAGCGGATGTCGAGACGGCGGGCCTGGTAGTCGGTCGTGTTCGACGTCGAGGTCAGCTCGCGGAAGCGCTCCTGCCCCGGCAGCCAGCCCTCGGTGTCGAACTTCTTCGCCGCCGAGGCGCCGAGGTCGTCGACCGCGATGTTGACGACGCGGTAGGGGATCTGCAGGTCCTGCAGGATCGACTCCTCCATCGCCAGCAGCCGCTCGTGCTCGGCAGCCGACTGCTCTGGCGTCACGAACGAGAACATCTCGACCTTGTCGAACTGGTGCACGCGGAAGATGCCGCGCGTGTCTCTGCCGGCCGAGCCGGCCTCGCGGCGGAAGCAGGGCGAGAAGCCGGCGTAGCGCAGCGGCAGCTCCTCCTCGGCGAGGATCTCGCCCGCGTGCAGCGAGGCGAGCGCGACCTCGGAGGTGCCCGCGAGGTAGAGGTCGTCGGCGGGCAGGTGGTAGATCTGCTGCTCGGTGTCCGGCAGGAAGCCGGTCCCGTACAGCGCCTGCTCGCGCACGAGCACCGGCGGGATCACCGGCTCGAAGCCGCCCTCGGCGGCGAGCTTGCCGAGCACCCAGCGCACGAGCGCCAGCTCCAGCAGCACCAGGTCGCCCTTGAGATAGGCGAAGCGAGAGCCCGACAGGCGCGCGCCGCGCTCCATGTCGATGCGATCTCCGGCCAGCTCGAGGTGGTCCTTGCCGGTCTTGGTCGCGTCGCCGACCTCGCGCACGACCGTGTCCTGCGGCGCGGCGTCCTCGGACGGGACGTTCGGCAGCGTCAGCAGCAGTTCGTCGAGCTCGCGCTTGCGTGCGGCCTGCTCGTCGGAGAGCGTGCGCCCGCGTGCGGCGAGCTCGCTCATCGCGGCGTGCTCCTCGGGCGTCGGCGCGCCGCGGCGGCCGCGGCTGAGCTGGTTCTGCTCGGCCTGGATCTGCTCCAGCTGCTCGGTCAGCGTGCGCCACTGCTCGTCGAGTGCGAGCAGGCGGTCGATCGCGTCAGGCGCGACGTCGCCGCGACGGGCGAGCCCGGCGCGCACTGCGTCGGGCTGTCTGCGGATCAGTCTGAGGTCGAGCACGGCTCGGACTCGCGCCCGTCAGTCGCCGCCGGTGTCTGATCCCGGACCGGTGTCGCCCTCAACTGAGGTGCAGGAGTAGCCGTTGGAGGAGTCGCCCGTGCCCTCGGGGCGCTCGCCTGCCTCGGAGCCGGCGTACTTGGCGACGAACTGCGCGACCAGCTTCGCGTCTTCGCCGACGAGGATGTTGCCCGGCATCACAGCGCCGGAGAAGCCGCCGTTCTGGATCGCGTAGAGGACGCGCTCGACACACTCGTGACGGACGTTGAAGTTCGGTCCGTCGGTGCGCTCGCGCGTTCTGATGTTCGCGGCGGACCCGCGAGTGCCGACCTGCTTGAAGGTGTGGCAGCCGGCGCAACGCTGCTTGAAGAGCTCGGCCGGGCGATAGTCCGACGTATCGCTCTTGGAGACCTCGATCTTCTGCTCACCACAAGCGGCGAGAGTGACGGAGATCGTCAGTGCGGCAGCGATGAGGATGATCAACTTCGGGAGGCGCGTCATGCGGTCGGGGACTATACGGAAGAATCCCGCCGCGATGCCCCTCTCCCCCCTCGCTCGCTTCCTCGCGCGCCCGCTCGCGCTCTTGCTGCTCGCCGTCGCGCTGCTCTCGACAGGCTGCGGTTCGCCCGCCGCCGTCGACGTCGCCGAGAGCGAACCGGTCGCGATCGCGATGTCCGAATACCGCCTGCAGCCGCAGGACGTGCGGCTCAACGGCGCCGGCGAGCGGACGTTCGAGATCACCAACGACGGCACGCTCGTGCACCGTTTCGAGTTGCGCAGCGAGGACCTCTCCAGACGGATCGCGCTCGGCAGACCGCTGAAGCCGGGGGAGAGCGAGACGCTGACGGTGAGGCTCGGCTCCGGCAGCTACGTGATGCGCTGCGCCCAGGAGCGCCACAACACGCTCGGCGAGTACGGCTCGGTGAAGGTCGGATGAGAAAGAGGGTCCCGGCGCCGACCCTCTTTGGTTGCCGCCGTTGAGGACGATCGAATGCGAGAAGATCGTCTCGATCGGCGCCGGGACTGAGACGGTTCTTCGCCGTCACCCGTCCGTCTCCTCCTGCGAGACGGAAAACCTTATTTAGGGCGTCCTAATTAAGCGATTCAGATCGCGCCAGCTTCGCTCGCGGCGCGCAGCGCGAGCGCGACGATCACGAAGCACGAGATCGCCATCACGCCGACCTCGCGGCGGACGATCGACATCACGACGACGCGCTGCTCGGCGGGCGGCAGTTCGCCGACTTCCTGCGACGACGTGAAGCCGCGTCCCTCGAGGATCGTCTCGGCCGATCCGATCCGCAGCTGCTCCGCGATGAACGAGACCGCAAGGGGCAGAACCCCATACAGAATGTGGAGATCCCCTTTTGGAGAGTGACCCAGCAGGAGCAGCATCGCGCCCAGCAGAACCTGCACGACGATCGTCGCCTGAGCGGCCCGCAGCAGGGGCCAGAAGATGAGGCTCGGCTCGACCCTGAACCACGCCCAGGCGCCGACGATTCCGGCCGCGAGGTTGAGGACGAGCAGCAGCACGCCGATGATGAGGTGGACAGTTGGCATCTTGCGCCTTTCAGCACATCCAATTCGACACTTTAAGCACTAAGTAACACGTTGTTACAAGCTACTGCTGACTGGTGATATAACCACGGCCGAGATGCTCACTACGTACGGTCCCGCCATCGTCTTCGTCGTCCTCGGTGCCCTCATCGGCGCCGTGTTCGTCTCCGCCGGCTCACTGCTCGGCCCCAAGCGCGCAGGATCTACACAGGAGGCGCAGGTCACTCCCTACGAGTGCGGCCTGCCTTCCGAGGTGAGAGGCAACTTCCGCTTCGGGATCAGCTTCTACCTGATCGCGATGCTCTTCATCCTCTTCGACATCGAGGTCATCTTCCTCTACCCGATCGCCGTGCAGCTGAAGGCGTTCGGGACGTTCGCGCTGGTGGAGACGATCGTCTTCATCGTGCTGCTGATGGTGGCTTTCGTGTACGTCTGGCGCCGAGGTGCGCTCGAATGGAAATAACGCGAGCCAAGCTCGGGGCCCCCGCAGACCAGTCCCGCCCGCCCGGCGGCGAGGAGTTCCGCATCCAGCAGCAGCGCGCCCGCGACATGCTGCGCGGCGACCTGACCGATGTCGAGCTGGAGCAGTACGTCGAGGAGCGCGTGCTGACGACGACGCTCGACAAGGTGACCGCCTGGGCGCAGGGCAACTCGATGTTCCCCGCGACCTTCGGCCTCGCCTGCTGCGCGATCGAGATGATGTCGCTGCCGGGCGCGCGCCTGGACATCGGCCGCTTCGGCTTCGAGGCCTTCCGCGCCTCCCCGCGCCAGGCCGACATGCTGATCCTGTCGGGCCGCGTCTCGATCAAGATGGCGCCGATCATCCGGCGCATCTACGACCAGATGCTGGAGCCGCGCTGGGCGATCTCGATGGGCGCCTGCTGCTCGTCGATGGGCGTCTTCAACAACTACGCGCTCGTCCCGGCCGACAAGTTCATGCCGATCGACGTGCACGTGCCCGGCTGCCCGCCGCGCCCGGAGGCGCTCGCGCACGCGATCCTGAAGCTGCGCTCGAAGGTCCAGGGCAACCCGCCCAGAGGCTGGCGCGAGCGCTACGAGGCCGTCGGCACCGAAGAGGTCGTCGGCGCCGCCGACCGCCCCGGCGTCAACGCGATCAACGTCTTCCAATCCGGGGAGACGCAAGGTGCCTGACGCGACCGGTCTCGAGCTGATCGCTCAGGACCTGCGTGAGCAGCACCCCGACGCGATCCTGGACACGCTCCACTTCCGCGAGCAGGCGACCCTGCTGGTCGATCCCGCGCAGGTGCGCGAGGTGCTGATCGGCCTGCGCGCGAAGGGCTACAGATTCCTCGCGTCGCTGCACGGGGTCGACTACTACCCCGAGGAGCCGCGTCTCTCGGTCCACTACCAGCTGCTCGACATGGACACCGTCGACCGCATCGCGGTGAAGGTGCGGATGGGACTCGACGACGCGCACGTCGCCAGCGTCGTCGACCTCTGGCCCGGGGCCAACCATCCCGAGCGCGAGGTCTACGACATGTTCGGCGTCGTCTTCGACGGCCACCCGGACATGCGCCGCATCCTGATGCCCGAGGACTACGAGGGCCACCCGCAGCGACGGGACTTCCCGGTCGGCGGCGAGCCGATCATCTTCACCTACAACGAGGACAAGATCCCGGGGTGGACGCAATGACCGCGTTGAGCGACTACCGCAGACGCGAGGAGTCGATCTCCTACTCCGCCGAAGCCGCAGGGATGGGCACGCAGTCGGAGCTGATGACGATCAACATGGGCCCGCACCACCCGTCCACGCACGGTGTGCTGCGCCTGATCCTCACGCTCGAGGGCGAGGTCGTGCGCGACATCAAGCCGATCATCGGCTACGTCCACACCGGCATCGAGAAGACGGCCGAGCAGAAGGCCTACTGGAAGGTCATCCCCGTCGTCGAGCGGATGGACTACCTCTCCTACTACTTCAACGCGTACGCCTACTGCGGTGCGGTGGAGCAGCTGCTGGAGATCGACGTCCCCAAGCGCGCGCAGTACCTCCGTGTGATCCACATGGAGCTGAACCGGATCATGTCCCACCTCGTCTGGCTCGGCACCAGCTGCATCGACCTCGGTGCGATCGGCATGTGGTGGTACTGCTTCCGCGAGCGCGAGCAGGTCCTCGACCTGTTCGAGATGTCCTCCGGCCAGCGCATGCACACGCGCTACTTCCAGGTCGGCGGCGTCATAGAGGACATCCCCTCCGGCTGGGTCCAGCGCGTGCGCAGATTCACCAAGACGATGCGCGAGCGCTCGCACCAGTACGCGGCGCTGCTGGACAGAAACGAGATCTTCCTGCAGCGGATGCGCCACACCGGCGTCGTCGACGAGAGAACGCTGCTCGACCTCGGCGTGACCGGCCCGCTGCTGCGCGCGACCGGCAACCCGTGGGATCTGCGCAAGGCCGCGCCGTACTCCTCCTACGAAGACTTCAGATTCAAGATCCCGGTCGGCACCGAGGGCGACAACTACGATCGCTACCGCGTCCGCCACGCCGAGATGCTCGAGTCCTGCGACATCATCGACCAGGCGCTCGACGGCCTCCCCGAGGGTCCCTTCATCACCGAGGACCGCAAGGTCGCGCTGCCGCCGCGGCACGAGCTGGCGACCTCGATGGAGGCGCTGATCCACCACTTCAAGCTCGTCACCGAGGGCTTCCGCGTGCCGCCGGGCGAGGTCTACCACCCGATCGAGTCGCCGCGCGGCGAGCTGGGCTGCTTCGTGCGCTCCGACGGCTCCTCCAAGCCGGCGCGCGTGCACATGCGCGACCCCTCGTTCGTGAACCTGCAGATGACCGCCGCGGCGACACGCGACTCGTACATCGCCGACCTCGTCGTGTCGCTGGCGATGATCGACCCCATCCTCGGAGGAGTGGACCGCTGATGTCCGAGCAGCCCTCAGCCGTGGCTCGCTACGGCCACGGCTCGCGCATCCCTGGCTGGGACGACGCCGTCGATCTCGGCAAGGACCCGGCGACGGTTCCGGACCCCGCGACGACGCCGGTCCCGGCCGAGCTGCGGGCCGAGATCGAAGCCGCGATGGCGAAGTACCCCGACTTCCGCTCCGCGACGATCCCCGCGTTGCACGCCGCCCAGGCCGTGCACGGCTGGTGCTCGCCCGAGGCGCTGGAACAGGTCGCCTGCGTGATGCGATTGACGCCCGGCTACGTGACGGCAGTCGCGACGTTCTACGACATGTTCGAGACGACGCCGGTCGGCCGTCAGCGCGTCTACGTCTGCACGAACATCTCCTGCTCGCTGCGCGGCGGCCAGGAGATGCTCGCCGCCGTCAAGGAGGCGGCCGGCGACGATCCCGACTTCAACGTGCGCGGCTTCGAGTGCCTCGGCGCCTGCGACATCGCGCCGATGGCGTCGGTCAACGGCGAGTTCGTCGGCCCGCTCGAACTCGCCGACGCGGCGCAGCTGATCGCGGACCTCAGAGAGGGCCGCGAGGTGCTGCCCGAGAAGCAGCTTTCCCGGCGCCCCTGCGCCGACCCCGCAGCGAAGGACACTGGCCATGAGTGACAAGCTCCTGTTCGACCGGATCGACGAGCCCGGCCTCGACACGCTCGAGGTCTACAAGCGCCGCGGCGGCTACCAGTCGCTCGAGAAGGCGCTCAGAATGACGCCCGAGGAGGTTCTCCAGAACCTGCTCGACTCCGGCCTGCGCGGTCGCGGCGGGGCCGGCTTCGCGATGGGCAAGAAGGTCTCGTTCCTGCCCAGAGGCGCGATGGACAAGTACCTCGTCTGCAACGCGGACGAGTCCGAGCCGGGGACCTTCAAGGACCGCGAGCTGATGCAGAAGACGCCGCACATGCTGATCGAAGGCATGATCATCGCGGCCTACGCCGCCGGCGCCAACCGCTCCTTCATCTACATCCGCGGCGAGTACGAGCTGCAGGCGATGAAGCTCGAGGCGGCGCTGATCGAGGCGCGCGAGGCCGGCTACCTGGGCGAGGACATCCTCGGCTCGGGTCACTCGCAGACGCTCGTGCTGCACCGCGGCGCCGGCGCCTACATCTGCGGCGAGGAGACCGGCCTGCTCGACTCGCTCGAGGGCAAGCGCGGCAACCCGCGCCTGAAGCCGCCGTTCCCGGCCAACCAGGGCCTCTACCAGGGCCCGACGCTGATCAACAACGTCGAGACGCTGGCGACGGTCCCGGCGATCATGCGGATGACCGGCACCGAGTACGCCAAGCTCGGCGTCGAGAACTCCGCCGGCACGAAGCTGATCTCGATCTCCGGCAACGTCCAGAGACCGGGCAACTACGAGATCGAGCTGGGGATGAAGTCGCGCGACATCATCTACGGGCTCGCCGGCGGCCCGGAGCCGGGCCGCGAGGTCAAGTTCTGGTTCCCGGGCGGATCGTCCTCGCCGGTGCTGCTGCCCGAGGACCTCGACCTCGGCTACGACTTCGACTCGATGGCGAAGGCCGGCTCGATGCTCGGCTCCGGCGCGATCATCGTCGTCGACGACAGCAACTCGGTCGTCGACGTCGCGCTGACGCTGGCGAAGTTCTACAGACACGAGTCGTGCGGCAAGTGCACGCCGTGCCGCGAGGGCACGAACTGGACCGTCAAGATGCTCCAGCGCATCCACGGCGGCGAGGGCACCCCGATGGACCTCGACATCATCGCCTCCGTGCAGGACCAGATCATGGGCAACTGCTTGTGCGTGCTGGGCGACGCGATGGCGATGCCGCTCGCCTCGATGGTCGCGAAGTTCCGCGGCGAGTTCGAGCAGTACATGGAGGAGGCGCGCGAGCGCGCCGGCCTCGGCGCGGCGCCCGCCACGCCGGAAGTCGCGATCGCCGGAGCCGCCGCCTGATGCCTCGCCCCGAGAGACAGTTCGTCACGTTCTCGATCGACGGCCGCGAGGTCAGCGCGCCGTCGGGCGTGATGCTGGTCGACGGCGCCAAGTACGGCGACGTCGAGATCCCCGTCTTCTGTTACGAGCCGAAGCTCGGCAACCCCGTCGGCGCCTGCCGCATGTGCCTCGTCGAGGTGGAGGGGATACCGAAGCTGCAGACCGCCTGCTCGACGCCGGTCAAGGACGGCATGGTCGTTCACACGCAGACCGCGCGCGTGAGAGAGGCGCAGAACTCGGTCGTCGAGTTCCTGCTCGTCAACCACCCGCTCGACTGCCCCGTCTGCGACAAGGGCGGCGAGTGCCCGCTGCAGGACATCACCTTCGGCTGGGGCCGCGGCGTCTCGCGGATGGTCGAGCCCAAGCGCCACTTCAAGAAGCCGCTGGAGCTGTCGCCGCTGATCGCGATCGACCGCGAGCGCTGCATCCTCTGCTACCGCTGCGTGCGCTTCTCGCAGGAGGTCAGCGAGGACTACCAGCTGATCCTCAACGAGCGCGGCGCCTCCTCGTTCGTCGGCACGTTCGACGGGCATCCGTACGTCGCGCCGTTCAGCGGCAACATCATCGAGCTGTGCCCGGTCGGCGCGCTCACCTCGCGCGCGTACCGCTTCCGCGCGCGGCCGTGGGACATCGAGGGCTCCGGCTCTGTCTGCACCCACTGCCCGGCGCAGTGCAACGTCGAGTTCACCGTCCGCGACGAGCGCGTCCTGCGCGTGCTCGCGCGTGACCACGAGGGCGTCGACGACGGCTGGCTGTGCGACAAGGGCCGCTTCGCCTACCAGGCGATCCACTCCGAGGAGCGCGTCGTCGAGCCGCTCGTGCGCGACCCGCAGAGCGGCGAGCTCGCTCCCGCCACGTGGGAGTACGCGCTCGACGCCGCCGCCGCCGTGCTGACGCAGGCCGGCGCCAAGGTCGGCGCCGTCGCCGGCGGCACGACCACCAACGAAGAGGGCTTCCTGCTGCAGCGGCTGCTGCGCGAGGGGCTCGGCTCGCCGCACCTCGACGCGCGCGCCGGCCTGCCGCCGGTCGACGTCGCGACGCAGCAGGCGCTTGCCGCGCCCGCGCTGCAGGCGACGATCCCGGACCTCGAGTTCGCCCACACCGTGCTGGTGCTGGGGACCGACCCGATCGACGACGTCGCCGCGCTCGACCTGCGGATCCGCAAGGGCGTGCGCCGCAACAGAGTCAAGCTGGCGGTCGCGACCAGCCGCCCGAGCGCGCTCGATCCCAACGCCAGACTGTGGCTGCGCTACGCGCCGGGCGCCGAGCACGCGTTCCTCGCGGCACTGGAGGCCCAGCTGAGCGGCGCCGAGGGCGTCCAGGAGCTGTGCGACAAGGCCGACGCCGACCCGAAGGCGATCGCCGCGCTCGCGACGATGCTGCAGGACGGCGGCGAGGACGTCGTGATCCTCTGGAGCCAGCGGCTCGGCAGCGCGCCGCTTGCGTCGCTGCTGAACGTCGCCGCGACGCTGCGACTGGCGGACGTCGCCGGTGCCGGCCTGCTGGAGGTTCCGGTCGGCGGCAACGGTCGCGGCCTGCGCGAGGTCGGCGTCCAGAGCAACGCCGGCCCCGGCCTCACTGCCGCCGCCAAGCCCGGCAAGAGCGCGCGCGAGATCGCCGCCGCGGCCGTCAGCGGCGAGATCGAGACGCTCTACCTGCTGCACGCCGACCCCGTCCGCGACTACGCCGACCGCCGCCTCTGGGAGCGCGCGCTCGCCGACGCCGAGGGCGTCGTCGCGCACGCCTCGCTGCTGAGCGACGCGCTGCGCGCGAACGCGACCGTCGTCTTCCCGGCCGAGTCCTACGCCGAGAAGGAGGGCACGATCGTCAACCTCGACGGCCGCGTCCAGCGCCTGCGCCCCGCGATCGGCCGGCCCGGCTCGGTCCGCGCCGAGTGGCAGGTGCTCGCCGACGTCGCCAAGCGCGTCGGGCTCGACGTCGAGGCGCTGACCGGCCCGATGGTGACCAGACAGGTCGTCGCCGCGGTCCCGTTCTACGCCGGCCTGACGCTGGAGGAGATCGGCGGCAAGGGCGTGCGCTGGCAGGAGCGCGACGCGGTCGCGCAGGCGCCCGCCGCGCCGGCAGGCCCGTTCGAGAGCGGCGTTCCGCTGGACGCGCTGAGACCGAACGGCGCGCTGCGCCTCGGCACCTACCGCTCGATCTGGGCCAACCCCGAGGTCGAGGTCTCGCCCGCGCTGAAGTTCCTCGCCGCCAAGCAGCAGGCCGAGCTGTCGCCGATCGACGCGGAGCGGCTGGGCCTCGAGAACGGCGAGAAGGTCTCCGTCAGCGCCGGGGACGCGAGCGTGCTCGCCCATGTCTTCGTGCGCGGCAACATCCCCGCCGGCACGATCTTCCTCGCCGAGGCGACAGCCGAGCAGTCCGCGACCGAGCTGCTGGGCGAGGAGCCCCGGCTCGTGGAGGTCCGTCCCGCATGAACCTGCCGATCACCTTCGCCGAGGTCGGGTTCGCCGAGCCATGGTGGATCCAGATCCTCAAGGCAGTGATCATCTTCCTCGTCGGCTTCACGCTCGTGCCGCTGTCGCTGATGCTCGACCGCAAGCTGATGGGCCGCATGCAGATGCGCTACGGCCCCAACCGCGTCGGCCCGTTCGGCGCGCTGCAGCCGATGGCCGACATCGGCAAGCTGCTGTTCAAGCAGCAGTTCCGCCCGAGAACGTCGGTCGGCTTCCTGTTCGCCGTCGCGCCCGCGATCTCGATGGTCTGCGCGGCCGCCTCGCTGGCGATCATCCCGTTCGGCGACACGGTCAACATCTTCGGCGAGAAGGTCGGCCTCTACGGCGTCGACGTCTCGATCGGGATCCTCTTCCTGTTCGCCTTCTCCGCGCTGTCGGTCTACGGGCTGATGCTCGGCGGCTGGGCCTCGGGCTCGAAGTACTCCTTCCTCGGCGCGATGCGCTCCGCCGCCCAGCTGATCTCCTACGAGGTCTCGATGGGTCTGTCGCTGATCGGCGTCGTGATAACG
The DNA here is from genome assembly GCF_030646165.1 of Conexibacter sp. CPCC 206217. Taxonomy (GTDB): domain Bacteria; phylum Actinomycetota; class Thermoleophilia; order Solirubrobacterales; family Solirubrobacteraceae; genus Conexibacter. Next base: position 426,641 of record NZ_JAUTDO010000005.1, read on the forward strand.
GCCGGCACGCTGTCGCTGACCGGGATCGTCGAGGCGCAGTCCGGGATGTGGTACATCGTCCCGCAGTTCATCGGCTTCCTGATCTTCCTCTTGGCCGCCTTCGCTGAGACCAACCGCCCGCCGTTCGACCTCACCGAGGCCGACGCCGAGCTGGTCGGCGGCTACTCGACCGAGTACGGCGGCGGCCGCTTCGCCGCCTACTACGCGGCGGAGTACTTCAACCTCGTGATCGCCTCGGCGGTCGCGGCGACGATGTTCTTCGGCGGCTGGATGCTGCCGTTCGGGATCGACCCGCCGCGCTTCGTCGACCCGATCGTCGTGCTCGTCAAGACGATCCTGATCGTCTGCTTCTTCATCTGGGCGCGCACGACGTTCCCCCGCCCCCGCTACGACCAGCTGATGTCGCTCGGCTGGAAGATCCTGCTTCCCCTGGCCACGGCCAACGCGCTCGTGACCGCAATCATCGTGGTGGTGACTCACTGATGGCCTGGAACCCCGGCGAGGACGTCATCGCCGTTCAGCGCGCTCCCGAGCCCGGTGGCGTCGGCGGCGCCTACCGTGCGTTCGGCGAGACGCTGCGCGGTTTGAAGACGACCTTCGGCCGCATGCTGGAGAGACCGATCGTCTACCAGTACCCGGAGGAGAAGGTCCCGGTCTACCCGCGCTTCCGCGGGCGCCACAAGCTGCACCGCTTCGAGGACTCGAAGCTCGAGAAGTGCGTCGGCTGCTCGCTCTGCGCGGCCGCCTGCCCGGCCGACTGCATCCGCGTCGTCGCGGCCGAGAACACGCCCGAGCACCGCGTCTCGGCCGGCGAGCGCTACGCCGCCGTCTACGAGATCAACCTCTCGCGTTGCATCTTCTGCGGCTACTGCGAGGTCGCGTGCCCGTTCGACGCGATCACGATGGGCCACGACTACGAGATGTCCGACTACAACCGCGACGACCTCATCTTCACCAAGGAGATGCTGCTCGCCGAGCCGCTCGAGCGCACGCCGCTGCGGACCGAGGACGAGTAGGCCGCGATGTCCGCAGTCATCTTCTTCATCGCGGCGATCGGCGCGCTCGCGGGCGCGATCGGCGTCGTCGCGCTCAGAAACCCGTTCTACAGCGTGCTCGCGCTCGTCGGGCACCTGATCTCGCTGTCGGCGCTGTTCCTGCTGCTGCGGGCCGAGTTCCTCGCCGCCGCGCAGGTGATCGTCTACGCCGGTGCCGTCACGGTGCTGTACGTCTTCGTCGTCTCCTACGTCGGCGACGGGACGGTCCCGTTCGGTCCCGGCGGCCTGCGCCTGCGCAACGTCTCGGCGATGTTCGTCGGCGTGTTGTTCGTCGAGCTGGCGATCGCGATCCTCGGCTCCGGCCTGAAGGCGATCGACGGCAAGGGCGCGCCGTACGTCCCCGGCTTCGGCACGCCCGAGTCGATCGGCGAGGCGCTGCTGACGAAGTTCCTGCTGCCGTTCGAGCTCGCCTCGCTGCTGCTGCTGGTCGCGGCCGTCGGCGCCGTGATGCTGGCGCGCCGCCGCAGCGGCGGCGTCACGCTCGACGACGAGCCGTACGACGCAGCGCGCTACATCACGCCGCGCTCGCTCTTCTCCGGCACGATGGCGGAGGCCGTCGGCGCGCTGCACGCGCCGCCGGAGCCGCCGCGCGTCGCGCCGAGACCTGCCCCGGAGCGCGAGCCGGTCCCGGCCGCACCTGACCCTGTCAACGCGAGCTCCCCCGACATCACGGCCGATGACGCCAGTCGTGGAACTCGCAATCCGAAGGACGAGGACTGACCATGGACCTCGGTTGGTACCTGGTCGTCTCGGCCCTCATATTCTGCATCGGCGCAGGCGGCGTCCTCACGCGGCGCAACCCGCTCGTGATCCTGCTCTGCCTGGAGCTGATGCTCAACGCCGCGAACCTCTCGCTGATCACGTTCTCGCGCATGCACGGGAACGCGGACGGCCAGATCTTCGCGCTGATCGTGATGGTCGTCGCCGCCTGCGAGGTCGCCGTCGGCCTCGGCCTGATCGTCGCGATCTTCCGCCGCAAGCTGCCGATCGACGTGGATGAGCTGAAGGAGCTTCAAGGGTGAGCACTACGACCTGGGGCTGGCTCGTCCTCGCCTTTCCGCTGGCGGGGACGATCATCATCGGCCTCGGCCACAAGCGGCTGGGCAGAGGCCCGGCCGGGGCGATCGGCACGCTCGCGATCCTGCTCGCGTTCGTCTGCGCCGTCGGCTCGCTGATCTCGCTGCAGGACCACCCCGAGGACCAGCGTCAGCTCGTCTCCTCGCTGTGGGACTACGCGGTGACCGGCTCGATCGACGCGAGACTGTCGATCCTGATCGACCCGCTGTCGGTCTTCATGATGCTCGTGATCACGGGCGTCTCGACGCTGATCCACCTCTACTCGATCAGCTACATGAAGAGCGACCGCGGCAACGCGCGCTACTTCGCGTACCTCAACTTCTTCGTCTTTTCGATGCTCGTGCTGGTGACGGCGGCGAACTTCATGCTGCTGATCGTCGGCTGGGCCTTCGTCGGCGCGGCGTCCTACCTGCTGATCTCCTTCTGGTTCCGTCGCGAGACGGCCACGAGAGCCGGCATCAAGGCGTTCGTGATCAACGTCGTCGGCGACGTCGGGCTGGTGCTCGGCACCTTCTTCATCCTGCGCCACAGCGGCACGCTCGACTTCCTCGGGACGTTCAGAGCGGTCGACGACGGCGCCTTCGCGACGCACAACGGCGCGCTCGTCGCGGGCTGCCTGCTGCTGCTCGTCGGCGCCTTCGCGAAGTCCGCGCAGATCCCGTTCCACACCTGGCTGCCGGACGCGATGGAGGGCCCGACCCCGGTCTCCTCGCTGATCCACGCCGCCACGATGGTGACCGCGGGCGTCTACCTGATCTCGCGCATGCACCCGCTGTTCGAGCACGCGCCCGCCGCCGCCAACGTCGGCGCGATCGTCGGCGCAGTGACGCTGTTCGTCGCCGGCACGATCGCGCTGGTCCAGACCGACATCAAGCGCGTGATCGCGTACTCGACGATGTCGCAGATCGGCTACATGATCATGGGCGTCTCCGCCGGCGCCTACGCCGCGGGCATGTTCCACCTGCTGACGCACGCCTTCTTCAAGGCGCTGCTGTTCATGGCGGCCGGCTCGATCATCGGCGCGATGGCCGGCTCGCAGTCGCTCGACAAGATGTCGGGCTTCAAGAGATCGATGCCGTTCACGTTCGGCTGCTTCGTCGTCGGCGGCCTCGCGCTGTCGGGCGTGCCGCCGTTCTCGGGCTTCTTCTCCAAGGACGAGATCCTCGCCTTCGTCGGCGACCGCGGCGGCTGGTTCGTCGCGCTCTACGTCGTCGGCTACGTCGGCGCGTTCCTGACCGGCATCTACACCTGGCGGATGATCTTCCGCGCCTTCTTCGGCAGACCGGTCCCGGAGGCCGTCGAGCTGGAGCACGGCCACATCGCACACGCCGAGCAGCCGACCAACCCGGCCAACGGCGAGGTCGAGGACACCGACGTCGGCTTCCCCGGCCCGGAGCACGTGGTCGCCGAGCGCGAGATACCGATGAAGGTCGCGATGGGCATCCTCGCGCTCGGGGCGACGTTCCTCGGCGTGCTGCAGATACCGATGGTCACGCACGTGATCACGACCTTCCTGGAGCCGACCTTCGAGGACTCCAAGTACCTCCACGTCGAACCGAGCGACGGCCTCGTCTGGTTCGGCATGATCCTCGGCACCGTCGTGGCGCTGACCGGCATCGCGATTGCCCACTACATCTGGGTCCGCAAGCCGGGCACGTCCGCGGCGATCCAGGCGCGCTTCAAGGGGCTGCACACCTTCCTCTTCCACAAGTGGTACTTCGACGAGCTGATCGACCTGCTCGTCGTGCGCCCGTGGAGCGCTGTGGGCAGCTTCGCGCGCACGTGGTTCGAGCGGGTGATCGTCGACGGCGTCTTCGTCGGCGGCGCGACCGGCATCGTGAAGGCGGGCTCCTCCGCCGTCCGTGCGCTGCAGACCGGGTTCCTGCGCTACTACGCCGCACTGCTGCTGCTCGGCGGGGCCGCGGTCGTCCTGTACTTCCTGATCGCGAGCTCGTGAGGCGCCGCTGATGACCCTCTCAATCCTCATCTGGCTGCCGCTCGCCGTCGCCCTCGTCGGGGTCGTCCTCGGCGGGAAGGTGGCGCCGAAGCTGGCTGTGCTCGGCTCGCTCGCGACGCTCGGGATCGCGATCTCCTTCGTCGTCCGCTACAAGACCGGCGACGGCCTGCAGTTCGTCACCGACGAGAACTGGATCTCCGAGCTGGGGATCACCTACAAGCTCGGCGTCGACGGCCTCAACCTGCTGCTGCTGCTGATGGCGACGTTCCTGTTCGCGCTCGCGACGATCTTCGCCAACATGCGCGAGTGGGAGCGGCCCGGCCTGTTCTTCTTCTGGCTCGGGATCGCGGAGACGGCCGTGCTCGGCGCGTTCGTCGCGCAGGACCTGATCCTGTTCGTCGCCTTCTTCGACCTGATGCTGATCCCCTTCTACTTCCTGACGGGGATCTGGGGCAACGGCTCGCGCGAGCAGCGCGTCAAGGCCACGCAGAAGCTCGTGATCTACACGCTCGTCGGCTCGCTGCTGATGCTCGTGGCCGCGATCGCGACCGGCGTGCTCGCCGCCCAGCAGCACGACACCAGAATCACGTTCGCGATCTCCGCGCTGCAGCAGCTGCCGCTCTCGCACGGCTCGCAGAACTGGATCTTCCTCTGCTTCGCCGCCGCCTTCCTCGTGAAGATGCCGGCCTTCCCGCTGCACGCCTGGCTGCCCGACGGGTACAAGGCGATGCCGCTGCCGGCGCTCGGGGTCTTCTCCGGCGTGCTCTCGAAGGTCGCCGCCTACGGCTTCCTGCGGATCGTGCTGCCGGTCTTCCCGGACGCCTCCGTGCACTTCCAGGAGCTGCTGCTGCTGATCGCGCTCGGCTCGATCCTGTACGGCTCGGTGATGGCCTTCTCGGCGCAGAACGTGCGCATGGTCGTCGCCTACTCGTCGGTCGCGCAGATGGGCTTCATCACGCTCGGGATCTTCGCCCTCAACGAGGACGGCGCCCAGGGCGCGCTGCTGCAGATGGTCAACCACGGCCTCGTGACCGTGCCGCTGTTCTTCATCGTCGGGCTGCTGGCCGCACGCGCCGGCGGCTCGGAGGAGATCAAGGACCTCGGCGGGATCGCGTTCCGCGCCCCGGTGCTCGCGACGCTGTTCCTGATCATCTCGCTCGCGACGCTCGCGATGCCGGGCTCGGCCAACTTCGTCGGCGAGTTCCTGATCCTGCTGGGCGTCTTCAGAGCGAAGGTCGCGTTCGCCTTCTTCGCCTCGATCGGCGTCGCGCTGGCCGCGGTCTACGCACTGCGCGCGTTCATCCGCGCGATGCACAACCGCGTCAACCCGACCGTCGACTCCAGCGAGGTGACGTTCCGCGATCTGGCCGTGCTGGTGCCGTCGATCGCCGTGATCCTGGCGCTCGCGCTCTACCCCCAGTTCGGCCTGACGAAGAGCGAGCAGGGCACGCAGCAGAGCGTCGCGCAGGTGCAGGCGAAGACCGGCCAGCTGACCGCTGAACAGACGACCAAGCAGTCCGAGGAGCAGACGCCATGACCTCCGCGCTCGTGATGGCGGCCGCGAGAGCCCCGCACATCGACTTCGCCGGCCTCTCGCCGCTGATCGCGCTGGCAGGCGGCGGCGTGCTCGTGCTGCTGGTCGGGATCTTCCTCGGCCGCAGCGCGCGCAACGTCACGCCGGTGATCGCGCTGATCGCGATCGCCGCCTCGATCGGCCTGTCGGTCTGGCAGTTCGGCGAGTCGAAGTCGATCATCTCCGGCGCGCTGGCGATCGACGACCTGACGCTGACGCTCAACTTCATCCTCGGTGCCACCGGCATCGCGGCCGTGCTGATGTCGTGGCGCTCGCACGCCGCCAACACCGCCGGCCACGCCGAGTACTACGCGCTGCTGCTGCTGTCGCTGCTGGGGATGCTGACGCTCGTCGCGGCGCAGAACCTGATCACGCTGTTCGTCGCCTTCGAGCTGCTGTCGATCCCGCTCTACGTCCTCTGCGCGGCCGAGTTCCGCCGCGAGGGGTCGCTCGAGTCGGGCCTCAAGTACCTGATCATCGGCTCGGTCGGCTCGGCGACGCTGCTGTACGGCCTCGCGCTGATCTACGGCGCGACCGGCTCGACCGACTTCGCCGGGATCGACAGAGCGCTCGCCAACGCCGAGATCCGCGAGGACATGCTGCTGCTCACCGGCGTCGCGCTGACGCTCGTCGGGCTCGCCTTCAAGGCCTCCGTGGCGCCGTTCCACCAGTGGACGCCCGACGTGTACCAGGGCGCGCCGACGCCGATCACGGCGTTCATGGCGGTCGCGACGAAGGTCGCCGCCTTCGGCGTGCTGCTGCGGCTGTTCGACGGCGCGCTGCCGATCATCTCGCCGCAGTGGGGGCCGATGCTGGCCGCGCTCGCCGCGATCACGATAATCGTCGGCAACGTCGGCGCCCTGACGCAGACGTCGCTCAAGCGCGTGCTCGCCTACTCCGGCGTCGCGCAGGCCGGCTACCTGCTGTCCGGCGTCGTCGTCGGCACGCAGCTGGGCGCGAAGGCGACGGTCTTCTACCTCGTCGTCTACATGGCGATGAACGTCGCCGCCTTCTCGGTCGTGATCGCCCGCGAGCGGGCGTCGATCTGGCGCGACGAGGTCAGCTCGCTGGCCGGGATCGGCAAGACGCAGCCGCTGCTCGCATGGCCGCTGACGATCGCGCTGCTCGGCCTCGCCGGCATCCCCGCGACCGCCGGCTTCATCGGCAAGTTCTACTTGATAAACGCGCTTGTGGACGGCGGCTACGCGTGGCTGGCGATCGTGCTCGTGATCGGCTCGATGATCTCGCTCGGGTACTACCTGAAGGTCATCGCGGCGATGTGGATCGGCGAGCCGGAGGCCGCTGCCGCGACCGCGTCGGCGCCCGCCGTCGCCGCTCCGGGCGCGCCGCCGATCATGGCCGGCGGCTCGCAGGAGGCCGACGAGCTGGTCGAGGGCGCGCAGCCCGAGATGCTGTTCGTCGCCTGGCTGGCGACCGCCGCCGTGCTGTTCTTCGGCGTGATCCCTGGTCCGCTGTTCGAGCTGGCCGGCAAGGCCGGCGCGTCGCTCACCGGCATCTTCTAGGCGGTCCTTCACCCCTTCGCAGCGCCGGCGCACCGGTCGCCCTCGTGGCGGCCGGCGCGAGACCGCGGGAGCCCTCGACGGGCTGACCACCGCGGCGCTGCCACACTGGAGCGGATGCCCGCGCCGCTGCCGCACGCTCCTGACGCCCCGCTGCCCACCGACGGCGCCCTTCCGGCCGACGCCCTCGCCGGCCTCGGCGAGCGCCCGCTGGCGATCTACGTGCACGTGCCGTTCTGCGCGACGCGCTGCGGCTACTGCGACTTCAACACGTACACGGCGCAGGAGCTGCCGGGCGGCGTCAACCGCGGCTCGTACGCGGCGAGTGCGATCGCTGAGCTGGGGCTGGCGCGGCAGGTGCTGGGAGCGTCCGCGCCCCAGGTCCAGACCGTCTTCTTCGGCGGCGGCACCCCCACGCTGCTGCCGGCCGCCGACCTCGCCGCGATCCTGCGCGCGATCGACGAGCGCTTCGGGCTCGCGCCCGGCGCCGAGGTGACGACGGAAGCGAACCCGGAGAGCGTCACGCCGCAGACGTTCGAGACGCTGCGCGCGGCTGGCTTCACGCGCGTCTCGCTCGGGATGCAGAGCGCCGTCCCGCACGTGCTGAAGACGCTCGACCGCACGCACACGCCGGGCCGCCCGGCGGCGGCTGTCGCCCAGGCGCGTGCGGCCGGCTTCGAGCACGTCAGCCTCGACCTGATCTACGGCACGCCGGGGGAGAGCGACGACGACTGGCGCGCGTCGGTCGACGCCGCGCTCGCGGCCGCTCCCGACCACGTCAGCGCGTACGCGCTGACGGTCGAGCCCGGCACGCGGATGCACGCGCGCGTGCGCCGCGGCGAACTGCCGCTGCCGGACGAGGACCAGCTCGCGGATCGTTACGCGATCGCCGACGAGGCGCTGTCAGCAGCCGGGCTGCAGTGGTACGAGATCTCCAACTGGGCGGCGTCGGACGACGCCCGCTGCGCCCACAACCTCAACTACTGGCGCGGCGCGGACTGGTGGGGCGTCGGCCCCGGCGCGCACAGCCACGTCGGCGGCGTGCGCTGGTGGAACGTGCTGCACCCCTCCGCCTACGCGACCGCGCTGAGCGAACGCCGCTCCCCGGCCGCCGGCCGCGAGCAGCTCGACGCCGAGACGCGCCGCTTCGAGCGCGTGATGCTGGAGACGCGCCTGCGCGAGGGCCTCGACGCCGAGCTGCTGCGCGAGGACGGCCTCGCCGCCGCCCGTCGCGCCGTCCTCGACGGCCTCGCCGACCCGGCGGCCCTCGCGGCGGGGCGTGTCAGGCTGACGCGGCGGGGGCGGCTGCTTGCCGACGCGCTCGTGCGCGATTTGGTGGATTGACAGAAGCCGGTCGCGTGAGCGTGGCCGCGAGACGGTGCGCTCACGCGACCGGCGTCGGCCGGATCTCGTAGACGCAGGCGTGCGAGCCGCTGAGGATGTGGGCCACGCGTCTGACGTCGGCGTCGGGGAGCAGCTCGCGCAGGAACGAGATCTCGGTCGAGCAGGCGTGGCCGTAGCGTCTGGCGACCGCGAGGATCGCGCAGTTGTGCTCGCGCAGCAGGAAGCCCTCGCCGTCGTCGGTCGCGGCGAAGTCGGCGAGGTAGCCGTCCTCGTCGAGCACGCGCGCGATCTCCGCGACGCGGCCGGCGAAGTCGAGGCCCTCCAGCCGCGTCTGCACGCGTCTGACGCGCGCCGTGCGACGGCGTTCGAACGCCCGTCTGACGACGCCGGGGTCCTCGTCGGCGAGATGGTCCAGCAGCTCCAGCGTCAGCTCCCCGTACGCCTTCGGGAAGAGTGCTTCGGCCGCGGCGCCGAGCGCATAGCTGCGGCGCGGGCGCCCGGGGCCGGCGATCTCGTCCCTGTGCACCACCAGATCGGCCGCCGCGAGGCCCTGCAGATGCTGGCGCACGGCGCTGACGGTGATGCCGAGCTCCTGGGCCAGCTCCTCCGCGCGCGCCTCGCCGCGCTTGCGGAGCGTGACGAGCAGCGTCCTGCGGGTAGACGGAAGTTCTGCGAGGACGGGACCAAGTGCCGGTTCCATGTATGTTTGAACAGTAGCGACTGTCTATATCCGCCGCGGACCACGAAGGAGCCAAGATGGCCTACGAGCTTCCCCCGCTTCCCTACGCATACGACGCCCTCGAGCCGCACATCGACGAGGCGACGCAGCAGTTTCATCACGACAAGCACCACGCGACGTACGTGGCGAGAGCGAACGAGGTGCTCGAAGGCACGGAGTGGGCCGACAAGCCCGTCGAGGAGCTGCTGAAGAACCTCGACAAGCTCCCCGCTGACAAGCTCAATCCGCTCAGAAACAACGCGGGCGGTCACTACAACCACACGCTCTGGTGGGAGAGCCTCTCCCCGGACGGCGGCGGCGCCCCGACGGGCGACCTCGCCGCGGCGATCGACGCCGCGTTCGGCTCGTTCGACGAGCTGAAGGCGAAGATGGCCGCCGCCGGCGCGGGCCGCTTCGGCTCCGGCTGGTCGTGGCTCGTGAAGGGCCCGGACGGCCTGGAGGTCACCTCGACGCCGAACCAGGACACCCCGCTGGCCGACGGCAAGACGCCGCTCTTCGGCATCGACGTGTGGGAGCACGCCTACTACCTGAAGTACCAGAACAGACGCCCGGACTACATCGCTGCGGTCTGGAACGTCGTCAACTGGGACAAGGTCGCCGAGCGCTACTCCGCAGCCTCATGACGTATGTGATCGCGGAGCCGTGCATCGGCACGAAGGACGTGTCGTGCACGGAGGTCTGCCCGGTCGACTGCATCCATCCGACGCAGGATGAGCCCGGCTTCGCCGAGGCGACGATGCTGTACATCGACCCCGAGGAGTGCATCGACTGCGACGCCTGCGTCGAAGCCTGCCCGGTCGACGCGATCTTCCCGGAGGATCTGCTGCCGGAGCAGTGGACGGAGTACGCGCAGAGAAACGCGGAGTACTTCCAGAATTGAGTCGTGCTGCAAGCGGAGCGCACGCTGCTCAGAGCGGCGTGCGCTCTTCTTCCAGCATCACCCGCAGCCGCCTCAGCGCGCTCGCTATGCGCGACTTGACGGTGCCGAGCGGTATCCCGGTCAGCGCCACGATCTGGCTCTGGCTGAAGCCGAGGTGGAAGTGCAGTCGCACGACCTCCGCCTCCACGCTCGACAGGCGCGCGAGCATCCCGTCGACGACCATCCGGTCGACCACGTCGGCCGACGGCTCGCGCTCGCAGGCAGCGTAGTCCGGATCGGCGTCGGCCGGGTCGAACGGCTCCGGGATGCGGCGGCGCAGATGGTCGATCGCACGCGATCTGGCGATCGTCGCCAGCCACGTGCGCAGCGACGCGCGCGTCGGGTCGTAGCTGGCGCAGCGCAGCCACGCCTCCAGCAGCACCTGCTGGAAGACGTCCTCGGCGGCGTTGCGATCGCCGAGCGTGTCGGAGATCGCGGCGAGTGTCGGCGGCCCGTACTCGGCGCAGAGTGCGCGGACCGCGTCCGGGTCGCCGCGGCGGAGGCCGTCGGCGATGCGGACCTCGATGGATGACGGGCTGCTTTGTCGCATCGGAAGCACGCCCACTGTCGCACGGTTGGCGGTGGCGCACGGTATGGCGTCGGTAGGAGTTGGCGCATCCGCCGGGTTAAGCGCCGAAACCTGGAGAGTCGTACAGGGTTTGACAGTCATCTCGCTGGGCGCGTAGGTTCCCTGCGAGGAGTCCCCCCATACAGAAAGGATCGTCATGAGATCGAGGTACGGTTGGCACGGCCGCCTCGCAGTGGCGACCGCCGCACTCGCGACCTTCGCGGTCGCAGTCCCGGCGAACGCTGCCACGACGTCCGTCAGACTCAGCGGTGGTTCGACCACGCTCAGACTGGACGGCAAGACGGCGAGAGCGCTCACGAGCGCCGGCATCACGGTGAAGCCGTCGAAGCCCGGGAAGAACAGAGGCGGCGCGCTCGTCCTTCCGGTCAGCGGTGGCTCGATCGATCCGGCCAACGCCAAGGGCACGATCGATCACAAGGGCGGCATCACGCTGTCGATGGGCAGAACGAAGGTCGCACTGACGGCGTTCACGCTCAACACGGGCAAGAAGACGGTCAGCGCCAAGGCCGGCAGAAGCACCCTCGCCGTCGGCTCGCTGAGCGGCGGCAAGGTCACCCGCGACGGCTTCGCGACGAAGGTCGCGGGCCTGAAGCTGAAGCTCGGCAAGCAGGCTGCAGGCGTCCTCAACAGAGCGTTCGGCGTCAGAGTCTTCAAGTCCGGCCTCGCGCTCGGCACCGCCGCGAGCGCCCCGGTCTCGAGAGACGTCGCGATCGACAGAGGCACGACGACGCTGCAGATCAACGCGCAGACGGCCGGCGCGCTGAGACAGTTCGGCGCGACGCTCGCCCCGATCGCCCCGGCGACGGCTGACGCCGCGACCGGGCAGCTGTTCTTCCCGATCACGGGCGGCACGGTCAACCCGACGGCGTTCAGCGGCAGCATCACGCATTCCGGCGGCCTCAACATCGGCCCGCTGCCGCTGTCGGACCTCGTCGTCAACCTCGGTGCGACGCCGACGCTGACGACGAACCTCGGCGCTGTCGCGGATCTCGACCTGTCGAGAATCACGACCTCGGTCGACCCGAGAACGCGTGCGATCAACGTCGGCGGCGCCGGCGTGAGAATCAACGCGACGGCCGCGGGAGCGCTCAACGCCGCGTTCAGAACGACCGCCTTCCAGGCCGGTCAGGAGATCGCGACGGCTTCGCTCGCCGCGATCGCGCGGTAGTCAGCTCGCAAGGACCACGTTGCTCGACCTGCGCGTCCCCTCCGGGGGCGCGCAGGCCAGCGCCGCTTCGACCTCGCCGGCCGCCGCGCTGGTGAGCAGGATCGCGTCCGCCCGTGCGAGCCGCTCGATCCCGATCGCTTCCTCGACGACGCGCCGGCCCGCCCGCTCGATCAGCAGCGCACGTGTGACGCCGGGCAGGATCCGGCCGTCCGCGGGCGGCGTCACGAGCGTGTCGCCCTCGACCGCGAAGACGTTGCCCCACGCCGCTTCGAGCACCGCGCCGCCGCCGTCGAGCAGCAGCGGGGTCGCGTTCGGATCGCCGCCGAGCGCCGCGCGCGCGTCCGCGCCGAGCGCGTCGAGCAGCGCGCGATCCAGCCACTTGTGCGACCCCAGCCCGCCCGGCAGCGTGAACGGCACGAGCGGGACCGGCGTCGCGCGCGGTCTGTCCGGCACCACCTGCACGTCGATCGTGCCGTCGGGCGCGACGACGACTCTGAGGCGGGCGCGGGCGGGCGCGGCGCCGCGCGCGGCGCCGTTCGCGTGCCCGTTCGCGAGGGCGGCCAGGGGCTTGCCAGCGGCGCGCGCGATCCGCGCGCCGAGGTCGCTCGGCAGCTCGATCGCGTAGAGCGCCGCGACGCTGCGCGCGAGGCGATCGAGGTGCGCGTCGGCGTGCTGCGCGACGCCGTCGAGGACCAGCAGGGTCTCGAACACCCCGCGTGACGGGTCCGGGCGCCGGCGGGGACGGATGAGGGCGGAAGGCGCTGCGGTCGAAACCGATGTTCGCTGCTCGTCGAGGGTTCCGCCGATCGCGGCAATCAGCGGGCGGACCTTGACGAAGCACTCCTCCAGCTCCGCGCGCGGGTCGGAGTCGGCGACGATGCCGCCGCCGGCGCCGAGCCAGAGGCGGCCGTCGCGTGCCTCGAAGGTGCGGATCGCGACGTTCAGCTCCAGCCCGGCGAGCGGGCTCGCGTAGCCGATCGCGCCGGTGTACAGCTCGCGCGCGGTCGACTCGAGCGCGTTGACCACGTGCATCGCCTGGACCTTCGGCGCGCCGGTGACGGAGCCGGGCGGGAAGGTCGCGCGCAGCAGTTCGCCGTCGCCGACCTCGGGCCGCAGCGTCCCCTGCACGCGCGAGACGAGATGCCAGAGGCCCGGATGCGCCTGCGCCTCCGGGGTGCGCGCCGCGACGACCGATCCGTACTCGCTGACGCGCCCGAGGTCGTTGCGCATCAGGTCGACGATCATCACGTGCTCGGCGTGGTCCTTGGCGGAGGCGAGCAGACGGGCGCGGGCGTCGTCGTCCTGGTCCTGCGGCCGCGCGATCGTCCCCTTGATCGGAGCCGTCTGCGCGATACGGCCGCGCCGGCGCAGGAACAGCTCCGGCGAGAGCGAGGCGATCCCGCCCCACGGCGCCGGGAAGGCGGCGCCATAGGCCGGTTGCAGCCGCTGCACGGCACGCGCGAACAGATCGGTCACGTCGCCGCCCGGCCACTGCGCTTCGAAGCGCAGGCAGATGTTCGCCTGGAAGATCTCACCCGCCGCGATCCGCTCACGACAGTCCGCGACGGCCGCGACATGCGCGGCCGCGCCGTCGCCGGCGATGCGGAAGCGGGGCGCGGGAACAGGCGACTCCGCCGGCTCGTCGATCCGCTCCAGTCGCCCGCGCAACTCGTCCAGCCGTTGCTCGATCGCCCGCTCCCGCTCCGGCGCGACGAGCGCCTCGAACCACCAGGCGCCACTGGAATCCAGACGCAGCAGATGGTCGTAGTAGGCGAGCTGGAACGGTGGCAGCGGGGCCGGACGCGGCGGTGGGGGCGGGAGCTGTTCGACCCGTGCGCCGAGTCCGTAGCCGAGCCACCCGAACCAACCGCCGCCGACGGCGTCGCCCGCAGCATCCGCGCCGACGACCTCCGGCAGCTCGTCCAGCAGCGCGAAGGGATCCTCGCTCGCGTCGGCGCGGCGCACGGGGGCGGAGCCGAGGATCGCGCCGCCGCCGGCCCAGCGGCCGGTCAGCGCGAACGGCCACGGGTCGCCGGCCAGCCCGCGCAGGACGGCGGTGGGGGAGCAGCCGGTCGAGAGCGGCACGCGCAGGAGCCGCACGGCGGTCATGCGCTGGAGGATAGGGAGGAGCGCCGAACGGACGAGGACCGAACGTCTGCTACCGCTCAGCAGCAGACCTTCGGTCCTCGGTGCTGCGCGCCGCTCGCAGCGTGGTCGTGCGAGCGGCGGAGGTGCGAGTTGCCGGGTTCAGCCGGCCTGGACGCGGATCATCCAGAGGTTCTCCTCGAGACCCGCGACGACCGAGTGGAGCAGGTCGGCCGTGACGGTGTCGACGTCCTCCAGCTTGTCCATGCGGTTGCGGATGTCGCCGATCGAGTCGGTCAGCAGGCGCGTGAACGAGGCGATCACGTCCTGGTCGAGCTGCTGGCCCTCGGGCAGCGGCGCGAGGATCGTGCGCGCGCCGACCGTTCTGACCTGGCCGTCCGGCGAGTAGCCGAGCGCGACCGCGCGCTCCGCGACCTCGTCGGCGGCGAGACGCCAGGCGTCGACCAGCTCGTCGAGGAACAGGTGCAGCGAGCGGAAGTTCGGCCCCACGATGTTCCAGTGGGCCTGCTTGCCCAGCAGCGACAGGTCGATCAGGGTCACGAGCACCGCCTGCAACTCGGCGCCGATCGCCTCGCGGTCGTTGTGCCGCAGCGTCGGATGGTGGTCTTCGCTGATCGTGTGATGCGCCATGTTTCGCTCCTTGTGGCCTACTCGTGTACCTAGGTTCTACCGGTATGCCCGAGCCGCGTGTGTTTTGTGCGTGAGAACGCTCACGGCCGGCGCCCGGGCGGTCACTTCGGCACTCTTTGCGCTCACCCTCCTACACTCGCCAGGAGTGCACCTCGAAGACTCCTCACCGCTGCTCGACAGCCTGCTGCGCGAGACGCTCGCCGATCGAGCCCTCGAAGGCTGCCGCGTCGCCCTCGCCGGCGACCGCGAAGGACCGCGCCGGCGACTCGCCGCCGCGCTCGCCGACGGCGGCGCCGTGCTCGTCGACGAGCGGCCCGAGCTGGCGATCGGCCCGTTCGCGCACGAGCAGCGCGGGGTCCGCGGCCTCGTCGAGCCGGGCACGGTGCTCGGCGCCGTCGCGCGGGCGCTCGACGCGCCGGTCGTCGCGATCGGCTGCTCGCAGGTCGCGCGGCTGGTGCTGCGGATCGCCGCGGGCCCCGCGGTCGTGCGGGGGCTGGCACGGCTGACGAACCTCTCGCTCGCCGGCCGCACCGTCGCGGTGCTCGGCTACGGCGACGTCGGCGCCTCGGTGGCGCGCAGCGTGCGCGACGTCGACGGGCACGTGCTCGTCGTCGAGGAGGAGCCGCTGTGCGCGCTCTCGGCCGCGCTCGACGGCCACCGCGTCAGCGAGACGCTCGAACCGGTCGAGGTCGTGATCGCCTGCGAACGCGCCGCCGCGATCTCCGAACTGCCCGCGGGCGCGCTCGTCGCGAGCGCGCTGCCGGGCCGGCTGCCGCCGGTGATCGGGGTGGTCACCGGACCGGGAATCGTGCACGCCTCGGGGCGCGACGTGATCGGCGCCGCGCTGCTGTCGCCGGCCGGCGACGGGCTCGCGCCGGGGGCCGCCGACGTGCTGCTGACGCTGCAGGGCCTGGCGCTGCACCAGCTCGCCTGCGACGAGCTGGAGGCCGGCGTGCACCGGCTCGCGTGCGAGTCGGAGGAAGCGGTCGCGCAGGCGTGGTTGGAGCGGCTGGCGCTGCAGGAGGCGCGCACGTCGGAGTGGGGGTGAGGGCCGCCCGCCGCTCGGCGAACCGGGCGCGCGGCTAACCGTCCGCGCACGGCTCGGCGCCGGCTGCGGGCAGCGCGAGCAGGAACTCGTCGAGCAGCTCGATCGACATCGCGTGGTAGCGGATGCCGATCAGCAGGGTGCGTCTCGGCCCGCCGCCCTCCTCGAGGTCCCATGGGTCCTCGGCCAGCATCGCCTCCAGCTCCGCCTGCTTGTCGACGTGCCAGGCGCGCCGCGCGTGCAGCAGCGGCTCCGGCTCGCTGCCGGCGAAGATCTTCAGCAGCGTCTCGTCGCGCGTCTGCGGATGGCCGGCGGTGGCGCTCGCGGCCCATGCGGCGAGCGCGGCGCGGCCGGCGTCCGTCAGCGCGTAGAGCTTGCGCCGGCGGCCGTGCTGCTCCTTGCGCTCCGACAGGTAGCCGGCGGCGGCCAGGCGCGTCGGCTCGGCGTAGAAGGTCGTGTGCGGGACCGGCCAGAAGTTCTCGATCGACTGCGCCAGCGCCTGCTTGAGGTCGTACGGCGTCGCCTCGCCGAGCTGGTCGAGCAGCGCGAGCACGGCGTAGGAGGTTCCGCTCAGACGGATCGACTTGTCATCCATGATGCGTTCCGTATAGTACGCCCTGCACTGTTGGAAACCGGAGCATCGATCGACCTGGGAGCTGCTGTCATGGGTGTGAGCGAAGACCGGGCGCCGCGTCTGCACGCGACGCAGTCAGCACGAGGTGAGGAGTTCGACGCCGTCATCGTCGGCGCCAGCCTCGCAGGTTGCACGGCGGCACTGAAGCTCGGCCGTGCCGGCGCGCGCGTCGCGCTGGTCGAGCAGCGGCCGGACCCGCACGCCTTCAAGCAGGTCTGCTCCCACTTCGTGCAGGCCTCCGCGGTCCCGACGCTCGAACGGCTCGGCCTGCTCGACGCCGTGACGGCGGCCGGCGCGGTCCGCTCCAGCTTCCGCATCTGGACCCGCTGGGGCTGGATCGTCGCGCCGCCCGAGTCGGCGCAGTACGGCCTCAACCTGCGCCGCGAGCTGCTCGACCCGCTGTTGCGCGCGGCCGCGCTGGGGACGCCGGGTGTCGAGTCGTTCCTCGGATACGGGGCTGTGGGGTTGGTGCGGGACGGGCACGGGAGCGCCGCCGCCGGCGCGGCTCGGGGTGACGGGCCTGGCGCGGCCGCCGACGGCGCGGCGCGCGGCGCAGCCGCTGGGCGCGTGCGCGGCGTCGTCGTGCGCGATCGCGCGGGCGAGGAGCGGCAGCTGCGGGCGCGGCTGGTCGTCGGTGCGGACGGGCGCGGGTCGCGGATCGCGAGACTGTCCGGCGTCGCGACGAAGACGACGCCGCATGGGCGCTTCGCCTACGGCGCCTACTTCGAGGGCCCGCAGCCGGCGCACGCGCCCGACGCGTCGCTGTGGATGCTCGATCCGCAGTGGGCCGCCGCGTTCCCGACCGACGCCGGCCTGACGTTCTACGCCGCGATGCCGACGAAGGACCGCCTGCCCGAGTTCCGCGGCGACCCCGCGAAGGCGCTCGTCGCGATGCTCGCCGACCTGCCCGAGCCGCCGCCGATCCGCCAGGCGAAGATGGTCGGCACGATCACCGGCAAGCTCGACATGCCCAACGTCGAGCACGAGCCGACCGCGCCCGGGCTCGCGCTGATCGGCGACGCCGCGCTCGCAACCGACCCGCTGTGGGGAATCGGCTGCGGCTGGGCGCTTCAGACCGCGGAGTGGCTCGGGGATGCGGTTGCGGGATCGCTTGCGGCCGACGGCGCCGCCCTCGACACCGCGCTCGCGAGCTACCGCCGCCGCTGGCGCCGCGGCCTGCGCCCCCACGCGAGAGTGATCGACGACTTCGCCGGCGGGCGCCGGCTGAACGCCGGCGAGCGGCTCGTGTTCGCCGCGGCGGCACGCGACGGCCGTGTCGCGGCGGTCACCGACGCCTTCGGCGCGCGCGTGATCGACCCCAACGCATTCCTCGTGCGCGCCGTTCCGCGAGCCGTCGCGGTCAACGTCCGGCACGCGCTCGAGCGGCGGCCGCGGTACGCGCCGCTCGCGCCCGCTGGCGTCGCTCGCCTCAGATCCGAGGGCGACATCGGCGCGCGTGACGATGCGGCGGCTTCCGCGACGACCGCCGCCGTCGCATGAGCACGCTCGTGCGCGGCGTCGAGGCCGGCGGGACGCGGACGCGGCTGCGGACGGCCGGGCCGCAGGACGCGCGCGACGCGGTCGTGTTCGTGCACGGCAATCCCGGCTCGGCCGACGACTGGGACGCGCTCGTCGACGCGGCCGGGGCGGTCGGGATGCGGGCGGTCGCGTTCGACCTGCCCGACTTCGGCACGACGGTCGCGCCGTCCGGCTTCGTCCATGACGTCGCCGGCTACGCGGCCTTCGTCGAGGCGCTGCTCGCCGCGCTCGGGATCGAGCGAGTCCATCTCGTCGCGCACGACTTCGGCGGTCCGATTGCGATCGCGTGGGCGGCCGGTCGCCCGGACCGCCTGCTGAGCGTGACGCTGCTCGACACCGGCGTGCTGCCCGGCTACCGCTGGCACCGGCTGGCGCGCGTGTGGCGAACGCCGGTGCTCGGCGAGCTGTTCCAGGCGACCGCGACGCGCCCGGCGTTCCGCTGGCTCGTCGGCAGCAGGGAGCCGCGCGGGCTTCCGCGCGCGTTCCTCGACGGGATGTACGACCACTACGATCGCCGCACGCGTCGCGCGGTGCTGAAGCTCTACCGCGCGACGAGCGACCCGGGCGCCGGCGCGCGCGAGCTGGCCGCGCTGCTGGCCCCGCGCGACATTCCCGCGCTCGTGATCTGGGGCGAGCACGACGCGTACCTGCCGTCGTCCTACGCCGCCCGCCAGCGCGACGTCTTCCCGAGCGCCGACGTCCACGTGCTCCCCGCAAGCGGCCACTGGCCCTTCGCCGACGCGCCGGAGACGGTGCGGCGGCTGCTCGTGGAGCACCTGGAGCGGGTCGCGGTGGGCGCGGCGGCGTGACCGTTCAGGCCGCGAGCGGCTGCTGCTCGGCAGCCGCGGCGGCCGCGACCTCCGACAGCAGCGGCACGACCGGCCAGTCGCGCTCGATCTGCTCGAAGCGCCCCTGCTCGCGGAAGTACGCCTCCAGCGACGCGGCCTGCTCCGCCGCCCAGCCGATCTGCTGGGCGTGCAGCAACGTCAGCTCGGTCTCGCGCAGCTCCGCGATCGACTGCGCGAGGCGCCAGGCGACGCGCGCGGCGGCGAGCGCGTCGGCGTTCGCGTTGTGCGCGTCGTCGAGTCGCACGCGGTAGTGCTCGCAGACGGCGCCGAGCGTGCGCTTGCCGCGGCGGAAGCGGTCGTACTGCTTGTCGATCACGAACGGGTCGATCACGAGCATGCGGTCGGCGCCGACGCGGTCGATCAGCGGCACGATCCCGTGACGGCGGGCCTCGCGATCGAGGCAGGTGAGGTCGAAGCGCGCGTTGAACGCGATCACGGGCACGCCGTGCAGCAGCTGGTCGGCCAGCAGCGCCGTGATCTCGTGGACGGCCTCGGCCGTCTCGACGCCCTCGGCGCGCGCCTGCTCGGTCGTGATCCCGTGCACCGCGGTGGCGCCCGCGGGGATCTCGACGCCCGGGTCGACGATCCATGAGTAGCTCTCCGACCGCCTGCCGCCGCCGACGAGGCTGACCGCGGCCGTCACGATCCGATCGCTCGTCGGATCGACGCCGGTCGTCTCCACGTCGAATGCGGCGAGGCGTCGCATGTGCCAACTCATGCGACGGATGGTGACTGCCGGTCCGGACAGCTCCCCGCCGAGGCTGTTCAGAAAAAGCGGCGGATTGCAGCGGGAACGCGTTCAGTGCTCGACGGAGAGCCGCGAACGACGCAACGGAGGGGGAGGGATTCGAACCCTCGAAGGGCTTGCACCCTCGCTGGTTTTCAAGACCAGTGCATTCAACCGCTCTGCCACCCCTCCGGGGTGTGCTGGGACGATGCTAATGGACCAGGGCGCGGGGGTCGTCGCCAGGGTCGTGGGGGACAGATGCACCTTGGCGCCCGAGCCTCTACACTGCCCATTCCTGCCCGGGACAGGTGGCCGAGTGGCTGAAGGCGCTCCCCTGCTAAGGGAGTATGGGGTTTAGAGCTCCATCGAGGGTTCGAATCCCTCCCTGTCCGTCGAAGTGCAGCCCCGTCACCACTGGTGATCGGGGCCTCGCAGGTGGCAACGGCGCCGAACGGCCGTTGCAAGCAGCTGTCAGGCACCCGGCGACGCGATGACCGTGACGCTTGCCGCCGCCTTCGTCGCGTCCTCCCTCCCAGCCGCCGGCGGTCGTCTCAGGAGGGCCGATGACCACCGGGCTTGAGTTCGCGCGCGTTCGCTCCGATACCGGAGAGATCGACGGATCGTGCGCCGTCTGCGCGCCGATACGACGTGCCGACCGCGACTCGACCGCAGCATCACGCACCGCACAACGGAGGAACGATGGACACCGATCAGATGCCGGGCCGCGCCCGCACGCGCCGCCGGGCGGCAGCGATCGCGGCGACCGCGGCCGCCTCGCTGGCGCTCGCGACCGCGCCCGCCTGGGCCGGCCCGAGCGCCGTGTCCTACCGGGCCCTCTCGCCCGCGATCGGCAACGGGGTCGGCACACCGGTTGCGGTCACCACCGGCAAGCTCGACGCGACGAGCGGCCGCGACGACGCCGTCGCCCTCACCAGATCTGGCGGCAACACGACGCGCCTGCTCGCCTACGCCAGCACCGTCTCCGGCGCGCTCTCGCTCGCCGGCACCTCGGTGTCGGTCGGCACGGACCCGACCTCGCTGGCGGTGGCGGACTTCGACGGCGACGGCGACCTCGACGCAGCCGTGGGGACCTCCGACGGCCACGTGATCCGCTGGACCGGAAGCGGCAGCGGGGCGTTCACGATCGCTGCGTCCACCCCCATCCCCCCGGCTGTCGGCGGCTCCGCCAACAGCAGCGTCACCGACCTGGCGGTCGCGAACCTCAACGGCGACGGCATCCCCGACCTGGTCGCCACCTACTCCCGCAACGTCGCGCTCGGCAGCGACGGCTACGCCGCGCTCGTGACCGGCAGCGGCAGCACCTGGACGGTCGGGACGCGCAACGCGTTCCTCAGCAATCCCGTCGCAGTCGCGGCGGGCGACATGGACGGCGACGGCATCGACGACCTGGTCGCCGCCGACGACGGGCTCGTCACCGACGGCGTCACCGTCGTGCTCGGCGACGGCAGCGGCGGTCTGGCGCCGCCGACCGACTACGACGTGTCGCCGCTGCAGGGGCCGACCGACGTGTCCGTCGGCGACCTGGACGCCGACGGCGCGCTCGACGTGGCCGTCACCACGACCGGCCTGGCCGGCTTGGTCGACACGGTCACCTCGCGGCTCGGCCGCGGGGACGGCACGCTCCTGGGCCGCGAGGTCCAGTACCAGGTCGGTCAGGACCCGCAGTGGGTCAGCGCGACATCCGACCTGACCGGCGACGGCTTCGCCGACGTGCTGGTGCTCGACCAGTCGACGGTCGAGTTGAGCGCGGCGTTGAGCGACGGCTTCGGCGGTTTCCGGACGCCGGCCGATTTCGACGTGGCAGGCGTCGTCCCGCTCACCGGCGCCGCCGGCGACTTCGACGGCGACGGCTGGACCGACGCCGTCGCGCTGATGACCAACGGCGACCTGTCCGTGCTGCTGCACCGCACACCCGGGATCGCGACGACGAGCGCTGTCACCTTCGCCGACCAGCCCGCGACGACGAGCAGCGCTCCCTCCGCGGTCACCGTGACCAACGCCGGAACCGACGCGGACGCGCCCCTGCTGCGCGTCTCGGGCACCGCGCTCAGCGGAGCCGGCGCGGGTGACTTCAGCACCGAGAAGGGCACGTGCGCGGGTGCGGCGCTGGCGATCGGGCAGTCCTGCGCGCTGCAGGTGCGCTTCGTCCCGAGCGTCGCGGGCGCGCGCTCCGCCACGCTGAGCGTGACGAGCAACGGGCCGAGGGCGACCACGACCGTCGCGCTGAGCGGGCTCGGGACTGCGATCCCGAGCGGGCCGCAGGGGCCGCAGGGGCCGCAGGGGGCGCCGGGCGGGATCGGTCCGCAGGGCAGTCCCGGGACGACCGGCGCCGACGGCGCGCGGGGTCCGCAGGGCCAGCCCGGCGCCGGAGGGGCGACCGGTCCCGTCGGCCCCCGGGGCGCCGACGGCGCAGACGGTGTCACGACCAGCACGCCCTGCCCGCAGGTGCGGATCAGAGGGATCTACCACCTGCGCTGCCAGATCCGGTTCGCCGCGCCCAAGGGCGCTCCGCGCTGGGTGCGCGTACGGATCTTCCAGGGCAATGCGCAGGTCGGCCAGCGGCTGGCGAAGATGACCTCCGGACGATCGATCGCCGTCCCTGTGGGCAAGCGCAAGCTCAAGCGCGGCAAACACAAGATCTATGTGGTCGTGCGCAACCCGGCAACCAATCTCGCGGTGACCTACGTCAACTTCGTCACGGTGCGCTGAGCGGCTCTGCTCTCTCGTCGGCTGACCAAACGAACTGACCGAGTTCCTCACGCGACGGCTCCACCACATCCAGCAGGTGCTTCAGGGCGCGCCGGGTCGTGCCTGCGGCGGGCGGCTCCGGATGACCGGGGCCACGCCTCGATAAACATCCCTGTAACCGGTGCGAAGGATCGAGGGGGTCGCGCAGCCGCTGGGCGAGGAGTCGGAGCAACGCACCGCCGTCAGGGCCGCGGGCCATACCCGACCCGCCTGGCACCGCGCCGCTCACGCCGCCTGGGGGCCGGCCGTCATCCTCGTGGCGGGACGGCTATCATTCCCGCTCCGCTTGCGCCCGTAGCTCAGCTGGATAGAGCGTCGGTCTACGGAACCGAAGGTCAGAGGTTCGAATCCTCTCGGGCGCGCTTGCGAATGAGGCCCCTGCGAAAGCGGGGGTTTCGTCGTTTCTGAGAGCGGGCGCAGACTCGGTTTCATGGGCGCGCAGCGGATCACCGACGATGTCGTGCGCGAGGTCGCGCGAGATCTGCGCGAGCGGTACGCCTTCGACGACGAGGACGTGCGGTTTCTGGGGGCCAAGCTGGCCGACGATCCGCGGGTTGCGCGACGTGCGGATGACCGTGCCTTTGCCGAGCGTTTCATCGGCGAGCACCGCGAGACGTTCGACCGCCTCGCCGAGTAGCTGCGCTCGTCGATGGCTGAGCGCTGGACTCCGACGCTCGACGACTTCGCGCGTTGGACTCAGCGGATCGCGACGCGGGTCGCGCGGGCGAGCGCGAGCTGACGGCGCGCTCGATGCAGGCGCTGCAGAGCGACTGCTGGCAGCGGTGACTGCGTGTGCGCGGGCACTTCCACAGCTACAGCGTCGCGAACCAGTTCCTGATCGCTTTGCCGTGCCCCGACGCCACACGTGGCGGGTTCAAGGCGTGGCTGAAGCTCGGCTATTGCGTCCGAAGAGGAGAGACCGGGATCCGCATCTGGGCGCCGGTGCCGCCGTCGAAGTCGCGGCTGCAAGCGTGGCGCGAGGCCGGCGCCGACCCCAGAGAGCGGCCGCGGACGTTCTTCCGCCTGGCGGCCGTCTTCGACCGCGCGCAGGTCGACCCGCTGCCCGACTTCCCCGGCGAGCCCGCCGTGCTCGACCCGCCGATCGTGCCCGTCGACGGCGACGACCTCGCCCACCTCTTCGATCCGCTGCGCGAGCTGGCCGCCGACATCGACCGCGTGCCGCGGCACATCGAGCACGCCGTCGTCCGAGCGCTGCGCAGTCTGCCCCGCGCACGGCTGTCTGCGCGCCGCGACGACACCGCGACGCACCTGATCTTCCCCAGACGGCTTGTCGCCGGTCCGGCTGCTCGCCGGTCCGGCTGCTCGCCGCCTCCCGATCGAGGAACGTCGCGGTTAGCCCGTCGG
Organism: Conexibacter sp. CPCC 206217; assembly: GCF_030646165.1. Taxonomy (GTDB): domain Bacteria; phylum Actinomycetota; class Thermoleophilia; order Solirubrobacterales; family Solirubrobacteraceae; genus Conexibacter. The sequence goes on from NZ_JAUTDO010000005.1 coordinate 450,245, forward strand.
TAGAAGGCGTCCTCCGTTGAGCGGCGAGCCTCGATTCGCTTCCTGGGCGGGACCTGTCGGCGTCGGCCGGTCAGTCAAGACCCGTGATGCGGATGCCCGTGTGCGTTCTGTTGCGGATGTTGAGACCGATCAGCAGCGGCGTCAACGACTCTGTGATGCGGCTCGTCTCAAGCCTGCCGGCGTCGATCGCGCGCAGGCCCGGCAGGAGCCCCAGGAGTTCCATCACCGTCGCCTTCTCGGCGCGGACGTCGCCGCACACGAGGGTGTCCTGGCCGAGGTCGCGGTCGAGCTCCTCGAGGTCCGCGGCGCTGATCGTGTGCAGGGCCGAGACGACCCCGGCGTGGGCGGGGACCAGCGCGCGGGTCTGCTGCGCGGCGGAGCCGTGCCAGACGCCGAGCAGATGTGTCGGGCGGCCGCCGACCGCCGGGGCCAGTGGGACGGTCGCGTCGAGCACGATCTGTCCCTCGCGCAGCGCCGGCGCGATCGCTCTCAGCGTCGCCGCGTGGCTCGCGAACGGGACGGTCAGGACGACGATCGTGCCGGCTCCGGCCGCCGCGTGCTCGTTGAGGGCGCCGTCGAAGCGGCCGTGCGGGACCGTCGCGGCGGCGCGCTCGGCGGCGGCGCGCGCTCTCCCCTCCTCGCGCGAGCCGATCGTCACCTGGACGCCGGCGCCGCCGAGGCGCAGCGCCAGCCCGTAGCCGAGCGCGCCGGTGCCGCCGAGGATCGCCACATGCTCTGCCATTCGCTTCCTTTCGTTGCGTGGACCGGGCCGGAGCGCGTACGCGACCGGACCGGCCACGGCGTTTGCACGTCGCTTCAGTGCTATTGAAGTGCGTGTACAATGCTACTGATCTACGGCACGGTATGGTCCGTGCCGGCGGTCAAGGAGGAAGGGCATGGCCAAGCCGGTCGTCCGCGCTTATCAGAGAGACATCGACGCGCTCCCGTGGACGCAGGTCGCCGACGCTTCCGGGGCGCTCGAGCGGGTCATCGCGCACGATGACGAGAGCGGTTCCGCCACCCGGTTCCTGAAGCTCGAGTCCGCCGCGACGCTGCCGGCGGAGACGCTCGACCGCTGGGAGGAGACCTACGTCCTCGACGGCGTGTTCGAGCGCGACGGCGTCGCGTACCGCGCCGGTTCCTACATCTGCCAGAGACCGGGCGACTCGCGCTCCGCCACGGCCTCCGCCGAGGGCGCGCTGCTGTTCCAGCTGCGCGACTTCAACGACGTGCTCGACAAGGAGTCGGTCGCCTGGACCGCGGAAGCGCTCGAGGCGCTGCCGTGGGAGCGGATCCCGTACCGCGACGACGACTTCCAGCAGAAGGTGCTCTCCTCGGGCCCCTCCGGTTCGCTGACCGCGCTCGGGCGCATCGAGCCCGGCGCTCGGACGACCGAGCCTGACCTGCACGACTTCGACGAAGAGGTCCTGATCTTCGACGGCGCCTGCAGTTCGCATCGCGGTACCTACGGGCCCGGCACCTACACGTGCATGCCGGCGGGCGCGGAGGACGGGCCGTTCGTGTTCGACGAGCGGCTGACCTGCCTGGAGATCAAGAACTACTCCTGATCTCGGCGATGCTGACGTTCACGCGATACGACGACTGCGGCGAGACGCCGGGAGGCGAGGCGGAATGAGCGGTTGGGATGCATTCATCACCGAGCGGGACAAGAGACTGTTTCCGCTCACCGGCTACGGCGAGCGCGGGGGCTTCGGCGAGCGGCCGGTGCTGCTCGTGATCGACGTCTCCTACGCCTTCACCGGCGACGGGCCGGAGCCGATCTTCGAATCGATCAAGAGATGGCACAACAGCGCCGGCGAGGAGGCGTGGAAGGCGATCGCGCAGATCCAGCGGCTGATCGCGGCCGCGCGCGAGCGACGCGTGCCGATCTTCTACACGACCGGTCCGGAGAGAGCGATCGCAGGCGACTTCGGGATGGGTCGCTGGAAGGACAAGTGCGGCCGCGAGACGGAGGACCTGGAGCCGGAGCGGGCCAACCAGATCGTTCGCGAGATCGAGCCGGGACCGGCCGACGTCGTGATCGAGAAAGGGAAGTCGAGCGCGTTCTTCGGCACGCTGCTGCCCTCGTACCTGGCCGACCTCGGTGCCGACTCGATCATCGCCTGCGGCGTCGCGACGAGCGGGTGCGTGCGCGCGAGCGTCAACGACGGCTTCTCCTACAACTACAGAATGATCGTCGTCGAGGAGTGCACCTTCGACCGCGCCGAGGCGTCGCACTGGGTCAACCTGTTCGACATGCACATGAAGTACGCCGACGTGCTCGGCATCGAGGAGGTGCTTCAGTACGTCGGCTCGCTGCCCGACGACCTGTTCGTCGATCGCATGCCGATCCTGAAGCGCGCCGCCGCTGAGGATCCGGCGGCACGGTGACGGGCGGGCTGCGGGGCTGCGCTGCCGCCCCGCAGCCACCGTCGCGTCAGCCTGCGGCGCCGTTGGCGATCATGACGTGCTTCACGTCGGTGTAGTCGTCAAGTGCGTATGTGCTCATGTCCTTGCCGTAGCCCGAGGCCTTGTAGCCGCCGTGCGGCATCTCGGAGACGAGCGGGAGGTGGGTGTTGACCCACACGCAGCCTGTGTGGATCGCGCGTGAGGCGCGCATGGCGCGTCCGACGTCGGAGGTCCAGACCGAGGAGGCGAGGCCGAACGGGGTGTCGTTGGCGAGGCGCAGCGCCTCCTCTTCGTCGGCGAACGGCTGCACCGTGATGACCGGGCCGAAGATCTCCTGCTGGACGACGTCGTCCTGCTGGCGGACGCCGGCGAGGACCGTCGGCTCGTAGAAGGACCCGGCGCCCAGCGCCTCCGGGACGCGCCCGCCGGCGACGACCTCGACGTGGTCCGGCCGCTCGTCGACGAAGCGCGCGACGCGCGCACGATGTCCGGTCGAGTTGAGCGGCCCGAGCGTCGTGTCGGGCGCGAGCGTGTCGCCCAGCTTCAGCTTGCGCGCCTCGGTGGCGAGCCCTGCGACGACCGTGTCGTAGATCTCCTTCGCGACGATCACGCGTGTCGCGGCGGTGCAGTCCTGTCCCGCGTTGAAGAACGCAGCCGTCGCCAGCCCGGGGAGCGCCGTCGCCAGGTCCGCGTCTGCGAATACGACCGCCGGCGCTTTGCCGCCGAGCTCCAGGTGGAGGCGCTTGACGCCGTCGGCGGCGAGCCGGGCGATGTGCTGCCCGGTCTCGATCGAGCCCGTGAGCGAGACCATCGCGACGTCGCGGTGCAGCACCAGCGAGTCGCCGATCGCCGATCCGTGCCCGGCGATCACGTTGAGGACGCCGGGCGGCAGCAGGTCGGCGCACAGCCGCCCCAGCTCCAACGTCGTCAGGGGCGTCGTGCGGGCGGGCTTGAGAACGACGGTGTTGCCGGCCGCGAGCGCCGGCGCGATCTTCCAGACGGCCATCATCAACGGGTAGTTCCAAGGGGCGATCTGGCCGACCACGCCGATCGCCTCGCGACGGATGAACGAGGTGTGGCCGGCGAGGTACTCGTCGGCAGCACGGCCCTCGATGCAGCGTGCGGCGCCGGCGAAGAAGCGCAGGTTGTCGATCGCGAGCGTGATGTCCTCCTCCAGCAGCCCGGTGATCGGCTTGCCCGCGTCGAGTGCCTCAAGCCGCGCGAACCGCTCGGCGTCGTCCTCGAGCGCCTCGGCGATCCGCAGCAGCGCCTCGGCCCGTGCGCGCGGCGTCGTGCCGGACCAGGACGGGAACGCGGCGCGCGCGGCCCTCGCGGCGCGGTCGACGTCGGCTTCGGTCGAGACCGGCACGGTCGCGATCGGCTCCCCGGTCGCCGGGTTGACGACCGCTTCGGTGCGGTCGTCCGAGGCGCCGGACAGCTCGCCGCCGATCAGGTTGAGCGGTGCTTCGGTGACGCTGTGCATCGATCCCTCCCTTTCCAGATTTGCTGCAATGCTACTGATGAAATTCCAGGAAGTATTTCATCCTGATTGAATTTCTGTGGAGGCGTGCCGATCGCGCCGGTCGACCGTGGTGCTCCGTTTGCATCCTGCCTGCACGAGCGTTGAACTTTCCTGTGATCACCCTGGTAGGGTGTCGCCCACCATGGGGGCTGAACGGCAAGCATCGGCGACATCGGTCGACGGCGTCGTGAACGACGATCTCGACGCCGTGCGCCTCGGTCGCAAGCTGCGCGCGATGCGCACCGACGAGGGGCTGACGCTGCAAGATCTGGCTGGTCGCGCCGGTGTCTCGCAGAGCCTCATCTCGCAGGTGGAGCGGGGCATCGCCAGCCCGTCGATCACGACGCTGCGACGGCTCGCGGCCGCGCTCAGCGTCCCGATCGCCGCGCTGTTCGTCGAGCACGACCAGGCGGAGGGCGGTGCGGAGGAGTTCGACGGCAGACGGATCATCGTCCGCAGAGGCGAGCGCAAGGGGCTCAGGGTGCGGCGCTCGCGCGTCGAGTACGAGCTGCTGACGCCGGATCTCAACCGGGCGATCGAGTTCCTCTGGATCGAGTACGCGCCCCGCTCGCGCACGCACCCCACGCCGATGTCTCACCCGGGTGAGGAGAACGCCGTCTGCATCGAGGGGGCGGTCGTCGTCTCGATCGAGGGCCGCGAGTACGTGCTCGGCCCCGGCGACAGCATCTCGTTCGACAGCGGCCGGCCGCATCAGGTCGAGAACCGCTCCGACGAGCGGGCCGTGCTCGTCTCCGCCATCACGCCGCCGTCGTTCTGAGGCGGTTCGCCGGCCGGTGCGGCGGCGGCTAGGGCAATTACAATGCGGTAGTACCGCTGTTACAGTGAGACTGTGGAGATGGTCTCATCGTCGGCGCGTCCGGATGCGCGCGAAGGAACGCCGTGGCGCCCCGCGCGCCGAGTTGGCATCGTGTTCGCGCTCGTCGACGTCCTCTTCGTCGGGACCTCCTTCGTCGCATTCGCCGAGCTCGGCGCCTATCCGACCGCGACGGGGCAGGCGATGCGCTACGCGCTCGCTGCGGCGGTGCTCTTCCTCGCGCTGCCGTCGAAGGCGCGGCGGCTGCCGTCGAGTCGTGACGCGGTCTCGATGCTGCTGCTCTCCGCGGGCGGCGTGGTCGGCTCCAACGTGCTGATGGTCGCCGCGGTGCGAGAGGTGGGGCCGGCGCCGGTCGGGATGATCGCGGGCTGCCTGCCGGTCGTGCTCGCGCTGCTCGCCCCGCTCAGCGAGCGGCGTCGCCCGTCGCGACGGAGCCTCGCGGCGGCGCTGCTGGTGTCGGTCGGAGTGGCGACCGTGTCCGGCGGCGGGGCGCTGTCGCTCATGGGTGCCGGCGCGGCGGTCGCCGCGCTGCTCTTGCAGGCGGGCTTCATGGTCGCGATCGGCGGGATCCTCGGCCGGATGGGAGCGCATCGGGTGGCTGCCTGGACCTGTCTCGCCGCGGCGCTCGTATCGGCCGCGGCGGCCGCGCTCTTCGATCACGGCTTCGCGCTCCCGGCGCGCGGAGAGGCGCTCGCGATCGTCTACCTCGGGCTGTTCGTCACGGCCGCCGCGTTCCTCTGCTGGAGCTTCGCGGTCCTGGCGCTCGGCGCCGCGCGCATGGGGCTGTTCGTCGGGGCGGTGCCGCTGCTCGCGCTGGTCAGCGCGGTCGCGCTCGGCCACGACGCGGTCTCCGTCAGCGCCGCGTCCGGCTGCGTCGCGATCGTCGCGGGCGTCGTCTACGGCCTTGGCGGCGAACACGAGACGGCGCGGAGACGGTCATGAGAATTTGCAATGTCATTGAAGTCTGCCTACACTAATCCTTAAGAGAGTGTCCGTGGCATCGTGGTCACGGCGTGAAAGGAGCTGCATGGCCGAGACTGTGGGAGTGATGCCGCCGTGCGTCACCATCTTCGACGAGGACGGGGCGGTCGACGAGGCGCGCACGAAGGAGCACGTCGACTGGCTGCTCGACGCCGGCGTGCACGCCCTCCTGGCATTGGGCACGTGCGGTGAGTTCTTCTCGTTCGAGACCGAGGAGCGAGAGCGGCTGGCGGCGAGGTTCGTCGAGTGGGTCGACGGCCGCGTGCCCCTCTACATCGGCGTCATGGACACGTCGACCGACATCGCCGTGCGGCTGGCGAGATCCGCCGAGGCGGCCGGCGCGACCGGCGTCATGAGCGTCGCGCCCTATTACTCCAGCCCGCCCCGCCGCGAGGTGATGCAGTACTTCCGCGACATCGCGGCGGCGGTCGAGATCCCGTTCGTCGTCTACAACAACCCGGGCGCCTCGGGCGTCTCGCTGGAGACCGCCGACCTCGCCGAGCTGGCGAACGACGGCACCGCGAAGATCGTCAAGGAGTCCCACGGGGACCCCGCGCGGATCCACGACCTCAAGCTGACTGTGCCCGCCGACGTGCCGGTCCTGTACGGCGAGGACTACGGCGCCTTCGAGGCGATCTGCGGCGGCGCCGACGGCTGGGTCGCGGGCGTCAGCAACTTCATGCCGCACGAGGCGGTCAAGCTGTGGAACCTCGCCCAGGCCGGCGAGCTCGAGGCGGCCCGCGAGCAGTGGTACCGGATCCTGCCGCTCGTGAACATGACCTCGATCAAGCCGATGTTCGGGCGCGCGGACGAGCGTCCCGACTTCATCCAGATCTTCAAGGCCGGTCTCGAGCGGGTCGGGCGCACCGGCGGTCCCTGCCGTCGTCCCCTGCTGCCGCTGCCGCCGGAGGACGTCCACTACCTGCACAGACTGATGGACGAGATCGGGCTGACCCCCGTGGCGGCCTGAGCCCGCCAAACCAACGAAGGAGAGCACCCACCGATGATCGACATCAGAGGCGCATTCGACTGCCACGTCCACACCGCGCCGTCGCTGTTCGAGCGGCCATGGACCGCGTTCGAGACGGCCGAGGCCGCGCTCAGACAGGGGATGAAGGGCTTCGTCCTCAAGCATCACTTCCAGCCGTCGGTCGCGCAGGCGAGCGACGTGCAGAAGGCCTTCCCGGAGCTGACGGTCGTCGGCGGCGTCGTGCTGAACCGCTACACCGGCGGCCTCAACCCGTTCGCGGTCGAGTCGGCGATCAAGATGGGCGGCCGCGTCGTGTGGTTCCCGACGGTCGACTCCAAGAACCACTTCGACTACTTCGGCACGGCGAGCAGCTACGACGTGACCGACGCCGGCGACGGCGGTCCGCAGCTGATCGGCGGCAACGAGGGCTTCGAGCGCCTCACGCGCGGCCCGGGCGTCGCCGCGCTCGGCGAGGACGGCGAGCTGCTGCCCGAGGCGAGAGAGGTCATCGACATCTGCGTCCGCCATGACGTCGTGATCGGGACGGCCCACCTCGGCCGCGAGGAGACCTTCGCCGCCTTCCGTTACGCGGTCTCCAGAAGAGCGAGACGGATGCTGCTCGGCCACGCGCTGTGGAAGCCGCTCAACCTCTCGCTCGAGGACCTGCTCGAGATCGCCGACATGGGCGTGACGATCGAGTTCGCGGCGTCGATCTCGCTGCCGATCCCGTGCCACGCCTCGCCGGCCGAGGTCGTCGAGACGATCAAGGCGATCGGCCCCGAGCGCTGCATCCTCTCCTCCGACGCCGGCGCGGCGGTCTTCCCGCTGATGCCGGAGGCGCTGCGCAGCTACACGCAGTGCCTCGTCGACACCGGCCTCGCGGAGGACGACGCGCACCGCATGCTCGCCGTCAACCCGGTCGAGCTCGTGCTCGAGGGGGCGCCGCCGCGGGGGACCTTCGGTTGACGCGAGCGATCCGCACGGTGCACTGGGGGACCGGGGCGATGGGCAGCCACGCGCTGCGCGTCGCCGCGCGGACCCCGGGGCTCGCGGTCGCCGGAGTCGTGTCGCAGCGCTCGGCGGAGCAGGCCGCGGCGACGCTCGCGCGCGAGGCGCCGGCCGTCGCCGGCTCCGCCGTCGCCGGCGACGACCTCGCCGAGGTCGTCGCGCGCGCCGGGGGAGCAGATGTCGTCCTGCTCGCCACGCACGGCCATCTCGTCGACCTCGAGGCACAGCTGGCCGCTGCCTTCGAGCTCGGCCTGCGGGTCGTCTGCATCGGGGAGGACGCGATCTATCCCGAGGCCGTCGACGCCGCTCTGGCCCGTCGCCTCGAGCAGCTCGCGAAGCGGCATGAGACGGCGATGGTGGGCACCGGCGCCAACCCCGGCTACGTCATGGACTTCCTGCCGATGGTGCTGACTGCCGCGACGGCCGGCTGGACGAGCATCCGCGTACGGCGGGCGAGCAGCCTCGCGCCGTTCGGCGAGACGGTTCTGCGCAGCATGGGCATCGGACTCTCCCCCGAGCAGTTCGCCGCCGCCGCGAGCCGCGGCGAGATCGACGGCCACGTCGGCTACGACGTCTCGGTCGCCTTCCTCGCCGCGGCGCTCGGAGTGCCGCTGCAGATCACCGACAACGTCTCCGAACCGATCGTGCGCGAAGGGCCGACCGAGCTCGACGGCCACTCCTACCCAGGCGGCGTCGTGGTCGGCGTGGACCAGCGGTGCCGGGCCGTCGCCCCCACCGGGCAGACCGTGACGCTGGAGCACCCGCAGCGCATCGGCCGCCTCGACGGGGAGGAGCCGCTGCACGACCTGATCGAGATCGACGGGGGCGAGCTGCTGCGCGCGCGGATCAGCCCCGCGCTCGACGGCGGCATCGCGACCGTCGCCCTGATGATCAACCTGATCCCGGCGCTCGTGAAGGCCGAGCCGGGAATCCACACCATCGCCAGTCTGCCGCTCACGTCGTCTCATGCGCCCCGAGCGCAGGGACGGGTGAAGGCGGCCAACATCTGAGAGGTGACGTTCGTGCCCGCTGTGAGAACTCGTCCGGCCGGAGCGGTCGCAACGACCCGGGTCGTCTGCGTGGGGGAGAGCGAGACGGGCCGCGGCATCGCGGCGTGCGCCGCGCGGCACTCCGCGTTGGAGCTGGTGGCGGCCGTCTCGCCGCGAGAGGCGAGCGTCATCGGCAGGACTCTCGCGCAGGCGCGCGCCGACGTGGCGCTGCTCGCGCCCGCTTCGCGGGATGCGGCCTCGGCGCTCGTCACGGCGGTCGTCGCGGCGGGGGCCGACGCCGTGCTCCTGCTGCCCGCCCCGGGCTGGTCGGACGACGAGCTGGCCCGTCACAGCGCGGCCGCGGCCGCAGCGGGAACGACGCTGCTGCTGATCGAGAGCGAGCACGCGTTCGTGGCCGACATGCTCCCGGCGGTGCTGGCGATGGCGTGCGTGACGGTCGACCGGGTCGACGTCCGCCTGCCGGCCGTCGACTCCCGGCTCCCCGACAGGGCGGGCGCGAAGCTCAGCGGCCTGCTGCGCGGCGAGACGGCCGAGGCTCGCGTCCCGCCCACCGAGCGCGAGCTGCCATGCGCGCGAATCTCGATCGTCGGCGAGGGGAACATCGAGTTTGCGATGGAAGGGGAGGCGATTCGAGACGGCGGCCGCGCGGCGCTGATGGTCAATTCGATCCCCACGCTGCTGCGGGCGGCACCGGGCCTGCACCGGCTGATGGAGCTGCCGCTCCCGCATGCCTGGACGACGCTCGCCGAGGGCGCGGCATGAGCTTGGACGTCGGCGTCCAGATCTTCCCCGGCCAGCCGCGCGACGCGGTCGCCGAAGCGGTCGCCTACGAGCGGCTGGGGATCTCGTCGGTGTGGATCGCCGACCACTTCCACGGTGCCGGTCGCGACACGAGCTGGATCGTCCCCGAGGTCTTCACGACGCTCGGCGCGGTCGCCGTCTCGACCGATCGACTCCGGTTCGGCACCTGCGTGGTCTCGACCACCAAGCGCGATCCGGCGGTGCTCGCCCACGGGGCGCTGACGCTGTCCGCGCTCTCCGGCGGTCGCTTCGATCTCGGTCTCGGCACCGGCTTCGGGCCGGATCTGAGCGCCTTCGGCATCCCGACCAGAGCGGCTGTCTCGCGGCTGGAGGAGTCGCTGGAGGTCGTGCGCGGCCTGTTCGCGTCGAGCCCGGAGCGGCCCTTCGACCACGACGGGAAGCGCTGGCAGCTGCGCGGCGCCTTCCTGAACCTGCCGGACGCGCCGGCGCCGCCCGTGTCGCTGGCCGCGATCGGTCCGCGCATGCTCGAGCTCGCGGCGACGCGGGCCGACGGCTGGCTCCCGTTCGGATTGACACCGGAGATCTACCGCGTCTTCCTCGAGCGGATGCCGTCGCGCTCCGGCGCCTTCGCGCCGCGGCTGTGGGTGCCGACCTTCGTCGAGGAGCCCGGCGAGGACCGCTCGGCCGAAGCCGAGGCGAGCGGGCGGCTCTACCTCTCGATGGCGCCGCAGGTGCTCGAGCACGCGCTCGGGGAGGCGGCCGGGGAGAGCGCCGGCAGCTCGCTCGCGTGGTCGCCCGAGCGCGGCAGGGAGATCGCGCGGGCGATCCCGCGGGAGTTGGCGCTCGCGGTCACCGTGCACGGGCCTGCGCAGCGCTGCGTCGAGCAGCTGCGCGCGTTCGAGGCCGCCGGCTGCGCCGGCGTGGTGTTGCGGATCACCGACCCGGCGCGACGTCGACGCGATGTCGAGCGGCTGGCGCGCGAGCTGGCGGGCGGCTGAGCCGCCGCGATTGCGAGACGAGCGACTGTGATGAAAGGTGACGAGATGAGTGTGGACCCGGCCCGCCTCGACGGGCGGACGGCGATCGTCTGCGGGGCCTCGACCGGCATCGGCCTGGGCGTCGCGGAGGCGCTGCGGGCGGCTGGTGCGCAGATCGCCATGTTCGCGCTGGACGGCGAGGAGCTGCGCAGAGAGGCCGAGCGGCTCGGCGGCCTCGCCGTCGTCGGGGACTTCACCGACGAGGGCGACCTGCGGTCGCTGGTCGACGCGACGCTCGGCGCGTTCGGGAGCGTCGACATCGTCGTTCACAACGGCGCGGGCGCACCGGACGCGGACGCGACGACGACCTCGGCGGAGGTGCTGCGGCTCGGCTTCGAGCGGATGCTGCTCCCAACCGTCGCGCTCACGCAGCTGGCGCTGCCGCATCTGCGCCGCAGCGCAGCGGGCCGTGTGATCGCGATCACGTCGACGTCGGTGCGCGAGCCGATCGCCGGCATGGCGGCCTCGAACGCGTTCCGGCCCGCCACCGCCGGATGGCTGAAGATGCTGAGCACCGAGATCGGCGCGCAGGGCATCACTGTCAACTCGGTCGGCCCCGGGCGCATCGCCACGCGCACGCTGCTCTCGTTCTACGAGGGCCGTTCGCGCGAGCACGATCTGGCGGAGATCCCGCTGCGCCGTTTCGGGACGTCGCGCGAGGTCGGCGAGGTGGTTCGGTTCCTGGCGTCCGATGCCGGGGCCTATGTCAACGGCACGCACATTCCCGTCGACGGCGGCTTGAGCCGCGAGCTCTGCTAGGAGGGGTTGCATTGGCTCGGAACGCGACACAGGAGATCCTGCTCGACCCTCGCGCGCACACCGCCTCGGAGGTGGACGCCGGCGAGGCGCTGCGCATCACCGTCGTCGACGGACAGCAGGTGCCCGACATCGTGCTGTGGGCGCGAGCGGATCCGGCGGATCGGCTGTCGCCGACCGCCTCTCAGCTCCTCAACGAGAGCTACCTGATGATGCCGGGCTGCGTCCTCTACTCGCAGCGCGCGACTGCGCTGGCCGAGGTCGAGGCCTGCACCGCCGGGGCCGGGGTGATCGTCGGCGGCTCCTGCAGCGGACCGCTCAACTACGCCCGCTTCGGCATCCCCGACACGCCGAACTGCCGCACCAATCTGCTCGCGGCCGGAGCGCCGTACGGCGCCGAGGAGGCGGACGTGCAGCACATCTACTGCCCCTTCATGACGATCCGCCGCGACGCGGACGGAAGCTACGTGATCGACCTTCCCGAGGCCGAGTCCGGCGACTACGTCGAGCTGCTGGCGCTCGTCGACCTCGTCGTCCTGACCTCCAACTGCCCGCAGGAGCGGACGCCGACCAACGCGTTCAACCCCTCCCGCCTGCACGTTTGGGTGGGACCGCACGGCGCCTCCCGGCCGACGATCGACACGATTCTGGAGGAGGCAGGCGGTGCCTGAGGTCGAGTTGGCGGCGGGGACGATGGCGGTCGCCACGCTCGCGCCGGGCGACAGCCTCTGCGTGCGCGCGCTCGTCGCCGGACAGGCTGCCGAGCTGGTCGCGCACGCCGCGGCCGATCCCCGCGAGCGGCTCTCGACGCTGCTCACCGGGCTGGCGGAGGGCGCCTACACGCTGCGAGAGGGGATGGTCCTCTGGAGCCAGGAGTACAGAGCGCTGCTGCGCGTCGAGGAGCTGAGCAACGAGCGGCACGACCTGGCCCTGGAGGCATGCAACCCGTGGGTCAGCCGCGCGCTCAGCGCGACGCTCGCCGGCGATTGCTGCTGGACGAGCTTTCGCGCCTGGCTGGAGCGGGAGGGGCTGCCCGAGAAGTGGGTGCCGTACCCCGTCGGGATCTTCAAGCAGGCCGACGAGCGGAGCGGGCGCTACGGCCTGCGCGCGGGCTCCAGCAGCGTCGGGGACTTCGTCCGCTTCAGCGCCGCGAGCCGTTGCACGGTGCTCGTGTCCGCCTGCCCGCTGACCGCGGGCGGGGAGCCGGGAGCGCCGGCGATCGAGGTGACATGGAATGCGACACGGGAGAGTTGAGTTGAGCGATCTTGGTCTTGACGAGGTCCGGGTGATCGTGCTGCCTCCGCCGCAGACCGCCGCGGTCAACCGCCTGCTGCGCGAGGAGCGCGGCTGGCGGCTGCTGGAGGTCAAGGTGGCCGAGGGCGCGGGCGGCGCGCTGCAGGTGGTCTACGTCCTCGGGCACACGACCGGGGAGGCGTGATCGGCGATGGATCTCGGACTCGACGGACGCGTCGCGCTGATCGGCGGTGGCAGCGAGGGCATCGGCTACGGCGTCGCCGAGGTGCTGGCGGCCGAGGGCGTCAAGCTGGCGATCTACGGGCTCGGCGACGACCGTCTGCAGGAGGCGCGGTCGCAGTTGAGCGCGATCGCGGCGCAGGAGGTCCTGGCGATCGCCTGCGACGTGCGCGTCGCCGCCGACTGCGATCGCGCGGTGCGTGAGACGGTCGCGCGGTTCGGGCGGCTCGACTTCATGCTGACCAACATGAAGGGCTCCTACGGAACGCCCTTCCCGGACGACGACGCCCGCTGGGCCGACGCGTGGGAGCTGTGGACGATGGGCCCCGTGCGGCTGATGCGCAGCGCCGTCCCGGAGATGCGCAGAAGCGGCGGCGGCAGCATCGTCAATCTGACCTCCTGCGGGGTGCACCAGATGGTCCACGAGACGCGCTTCTCGGAGGTGCCCCGGCTGGCGCTGACCGGCTATGCGAAGTATCAGGCGACCGAGCTGGCGCCGGAGAACATCCGCGTCAACAATATCCTGCCGGGCTGGGTGATGACGCCGCGAGCCGAGGAGCGCTTCCGCGCGGTGGCGCAGCAGCGGGGCGTCAGTCCGAGCGAGATCGAGCGCGAGGAGGCGGCGGCCGTCCCGATGGGACGCTTCGCGAGCCCCGCGGAGATCGGCAGAGCCGTCGCCTTCCTGTTCTCCGACGCGGCGTCGTACATCACCGGCACGAACCTGCGGGTCGACGGCGGCTGGTGCGAGAACCCGGTCGCCTGAGCGACCTAGGCGGCAAAACGCGTGATTCGAGAGAACGGCAGGTGAAGGCGATGGAGCGGTTCAAGCAGCCGGAGGCGGCGGTCGTCGTCGGCGCGGGCTCGGCGGGGCTGTGGGCGGCGATCGCCCTCGCCCGTCGCGGCACGCGGGTGACGGTGGTCGACGCGGGTGCGGTCGGCAGCGGCGCCTCGTGGGGCAACGCGGGCTGGCTGTGTCCGTCGCAGGCGGGCCCGCTGCCCGAGCCGGGGCAGGTCGCCTACGGGCTGCGGTCGCTCGGCGACCGGCGCTCGGCGCTCTACATGGCGCCGAGCTCGATCCCGGGCATGGCGCTGTGGCTTGCGGCGTTCGCGCGCCGCTGCAACGCGCGCGACTACGCCGCGGGCGTGCGGGCGATGTCGCATCTCGGCTACCCGTCGTTCGCGCTGGTCAGCGAGCTGCTGGCCGAGGACGACGACGCGCCGGCCGCCCAGCGCTCGGGTCTGATGGTCGCCGCAGCCGACGCCGAGCCGGTGCGCGCCTTCCTGGCCGCGGTCGCGCCGCTGCGCGAGCAGGGGCATGAGCTGCCGCACCGTCTGCTGGACGACGACGAACTGGCCGCGCTGGAGCCGGGTCTGGTCGGCAGAGCGAGTGCGGTGCACGTCGCCGACCATTGGCAGGTCGACCCGGCCGTCTTCCTGCAATACCTGGCGCGGCGCGCGCGGGCGCTCGGCGTCGAGATCCGGGAGCGGTGGGAGGTCAGCGGCTTCGAGCTCGCCGGCGGCCGGGTCGCCGCGGTGCGCTGCCTGAACGCGACGATCGCGACCGACGCGCTCGTGATCGCCGCCGGCGCCGCCTCCCGCGATCTGGCGGCCGATCTCGGCGCGCACATCCCGGTGGTCGCCGGCAAGGGCTACAGCCTCGACGTCGCCGAGCCCGACTGGATGCCGCGGCACGCCCTGATGTACATGGACACGCACCTGGCCGTCTCGCCTTTCGGCGACCGGCTGCGGATCGCCGGGACGATGGAGTTCAGCCGCCGCCGCGGGCCCGACCCCGAGCGCGTGCGCGCGCTGGAGGACGTCGCCCGCGACACCTTCGGCGGCTGGCGCGACGCGGCGCCGGCGTGGATGGGGGCGCGGCCGATCGTCCCGGACGGACTGCCGGTCGTCGGGCGTCTGCCCGGCGTCGCCAACGCCTACGCCGCGACCGGCTACTCGATGCTCGGCATGACGATCGCGGCCGCCTCCGGCGACCTGCTCGCGCAGGAGATGACGACCGGGCGCAAGCCGGCGGTCGCCGCGCCGTTCGACCCGGCGCGCTTCTCGCGCTGGCTGCGGCCGTCGGTCTGGCGCCGCGGCGCACGCCGACCCGCCGTCTCAACCTGAACTCTGGAGGCACCATGAAGCGACAGGTCACGACCAACGCGATCCCGGCCCCGTCGGGCTCCTACTCGCAGGCGATCGTCAGCGGCGGGGTCGTCTACACCGCGGGGCAGGGTCCTTTCAGACCGGGCAGCGACGACCCGGTCGGGGCGGACGTCGCCGCGCAGACGCGCAAGACGCTGGAGAACCTGGCGGCGGTGCTCGAGGCGGCGGGCTCGAGCATGGCGGCGGTCCTCAAGACGACGGTCTTCCTGCAGGACCTGAGCGAGTTCGCAGCGTTCGACGCGGTGTACGCCGAGTTCTTTCCGGATCCCAAGCCGGCGCGTTCGACGGTCGGCTGCGACCTGGGGTTCTTCAAGGTCGAGATCGAGGCGGTCGCTGCCGTCGCCGAGTGAGGCGGCGGCGCGCCTCCAGGCGGCGCAGGCGGCCGGAAGGGCCGCGCGCTCAAACACCTCGGAGGATTCCTATCCTTAAGTACAGTTGTAATTCTTCTGCACTCTGGTTAAAGTAGTCGCGACCCCGTGAGCCCCGTCGCGCGACGTGATGGGCGAGGTGAGGAGGAAGCGGTGAGGATGTCCCTGTGGAACCGGAAGGGCCGCTGGCCGGTGATCGCCGCGACGGCGGTCGCCTGCGTCGCCCTGTCCGCATGCGGCAGCAGCAGCGACAGCGACGACGGCGGCGCGACCGCCAAGAGAGGCGGCAAGGTCACGATCGCCACCTACGGCGGCAAGACCGAGGAGGTGATGAGAAAGGTCTACTTCACGCCCGAGTTCAAGAGCAGAACCGGGATCTCGATGAGCTTCGACGCTCCGCTGGACTACGCCAAGCTGCAGACGCAGGCGGAGACCGGGAACATCCAGTGGAACATGACGAGCGGCGATCCCTACATGGCGATCGCCCAGTGCGGAACGGTCTTCGCGAAGATCAGATCCGATCCGTCGATGTTCAAGGAGAAGTACCGCGACATCGTCGGCGACTGCGTGCTGCCGCGCGACGCCGGCTCGTTCATCAAGGCGTACAACTCCGACACGTTCGCCAGCGACCCGCCGTCGACCTGGGCCGACTTCTTCGACGTCGAGAGATACCCCGGCAAGCGCGCGATCCCGAGCTTCTACTACAACGGGATCATCGAAGGCGCGCTGATCGCCGACGGGGTCGATCCGAAGGAGCTCTACCCGCTGGACCTCGACCGCGCGTTCAAGAAGATGGATTCGATCAAGGACGACCTGCTCGTCTACAACACGCTGGCGCAGTCGATTCAACAGCTGGTCTCGGGTGATGTCGCGATGGGGATCTACACCGACTCCGCCGCCTGGCAGGCCGCCGACGCGGGCGCCACGATCGAGCCGATCTGGGACCAGGCCTTCATCTACATCAACCTCTGGACGGTCACCGAGGGCACGCCCGACCGGGCTGCCGTCGATCAGGTGATCGACTGGGTGCTCAACCCCAGACTGCAGACGCAGGCCGCGGAGATGTGGCCGGTCTCGCCGGCGCTCGAAGCCGCCGAGCAGCCGAGATACCCCAACGAGCTCTTCAAGAAGTACAGCCTCGCGGTGCCCGAGCACGAGCAGGTCGCGATCCCGTTCGACCAGCAGTGGTACGCGGACAACTACGAAGAGCTCAACCAGCGCTTCACGGCGTGGATCTCCGGCTGAGCGCGAGCCGAGCGGCCTCCTGAACCATGTCGATCGTGCAGCGCTCGAGCCGCGCCGCCGCGCCCTCCCGGCCCAAGCCGGCGGGGCGCGGCCTCCGCGGGCTCTTCTCGCGTGAGTTCGCGCTCACCGTCCCGGCCCTGATCCTGCTCGGCTTCGCCATGGGCTATCCGCTCGCGACGATCGTCGAGCGCAGCGTCACCGACTTCCCCGGCGGGCACGGGGCGCTGCTGGACAACTACCGCTGGTTCTTCGAGGAGGAGCTCAACCGCGTCGTGCTGCTGCGGACCTTCCGCACGGCGGCGATCGTCACGCTCGGCTGCCTCGTGATCGCCTATCCGTACGCGTACGCGATGACGGTGGTCGGCTGGCGGATGCGCCTGGCGATGCAGGCCGCCGTGATCGCGCCGCTGCTCGTCGGCACGATGACCCGCAACTACTCCTGGGTGATCCTGCTCCAGGACAAGGGGCCGGTCAACGACGCGCTCGGCGCGCTCGGCCTCGGGCCGTTCCACATGATCGGCTCGCTCAGCGGCGTCATCATCGGGCTCGTCCAGATCAGCCTGCCGTTCATGATCCTGCCGCTGTACGCGTCGCTGCGCGAGATCGACGTGCGCCTGATGGGGGCCGCCCGCACGCTCGGCGCGACGCCGTCGCAGGCGTTCGTGCGGGTCTACCTGCCGCTCTCGCTGCCCGGCCTCGTCGCCGGCGCGCTCGTCGTCTTCGTGATCACGCTCGGGTCGTACATCACCCCGGCGCTGCTCGGCTCGCCGCAGCAGAGCCTGCTGCCGCAGCTCGTCGCGCAGCAGATCAACCAGCTCCTGGCCTGGGGGCGCGGCAGCGCGATGGGCCTGATCCTGCTGGTCGTCACGCTCCTGCTGCTCTGGCTCGGCTCGCGCGCGAGCCGCTGGAGCGCGGTGCTCAGCAACGGCGGCGGGGGTGGGAGATGAGCGCGGGCAAGGGGCGGATCGCCCTGATCGTCTTCTGCGTCCTCGTGATGGCGCTGCTGATCGCGCCGGCGCTGGTCGCGGTGCCGATGAGCTTCAACGGCCGCGCGACGTTCGAGTTCCCGCCGCAGTCGTGGTCGACGCGGTGGTACGAGAACCTCTTCACCGACGTCACCTGGCGCGACGCGATCGTCAACTCGCTCGTGGTCGCGGCGATCGTCACGGTCGTGGCGACCGTGATCGGCACCGCGGCGGCCTACGGCCTCGCGCGGGGCCGGTTCCCGGGCAGAGCCGCCGTGATGGCGCTGGCGACCGCGCCGATGATCATCCCGATCGTCCTCGTCGCGATCGCCCTCTACGCGATCTTCCTGAACGCGAGAATGGTGGGGACGCTGCAGGCGTTCGTGATCGCCCACTCGCTGATCGCGCTGCCGTTCGTGATCGTGACGGTGACGGCGGGGCTGAGATCGCTCGACGACGGCCTCGAACGGGCCGCGCGCACGCTCGGCGCCAGCCCGGCGGTCGCGTTCTTCACCGTCACGCTGCCGCTGCTGAAGCGGTCGCTGGCGATCGCGGCCGGGCTCGCCTTCGCGGCGTCGCTGGACGACGTCGTGGTGGCGATGTTCATCTCCAGCCCGACCTTCCAGACGCTGCCGGTGAAGATCTACTCGAGCCTGACCGACACGGTCGACCCCACGGTGGCCGTCGCCTCGACGCTCACGCTCTCCATCGCGGCGCTCGGGATGGCGGTCGCGTTCCTGATCATGACGAAGAAGGGAGCCGCAGGCGATGCAGCCAGCCGCTGAGACCTCGGCCGTCGGCGCGCGGGTCGAGATCAAGAACCTGACCAAGCGGTTCGGCTCGGTCGTCGCCGTCGACGACACGTCGCTGTCGATCGAGCCCGGGCAGTTCGTCACCTTCCTCGGGCCCAGCGGCTCGGGCAAGACGACGACGCTCAACGCGATCTCGGGCTTCCTCGACGTCGACGACGGCGAGATCCTGCTCGACGGGGCGTCGATCCTGTCGCTGCCCCCGCACAAGCGCAACATCGGCGTCGTCTTCCAGCACTACGCGCTGTTCCCGCACATGACGGCGGCCGACAACGTCGCCTTCCCGCTGAAGCGGCGCAGGCTGCCGAAGGCGGAGGTGAGGGAGAAGGTGCGCAACGCGCTCGAGCTGGTGCACCTCGCCGACCACGGCGAGCGGCTGCCGCGCGAGCTGTCGGGCGGCCAGCAGCAGCGCGTGGCGCTGGCGCGGGCGCTCGTCTTCGAGCCGCGGCTGCTGCTGATGGACGAGCCGCTGGCCGCGCTGGACCGGCGGCTGCGTGACGCGATGCAGGTCGAGATCAAGCGGATCCAGGAGGCGCTCGGGATCACCGTCATCTACGTGACGCACGACCAGGACGAGGCGATGACGATGTCGGACGTCGTCGCGATCTTCAACGACGGCCGGATCGCGCAGATCGGCACCGCCTCCGATCTCTACGAGCGGCCCGCCGACCTGTTCGTCGCGCGCTTCATGGGCGAGTCCAACCGCCTGCCGGTCACGACCTGCGCAGACGGCGAGGTCGAGTTCAGCTCGAACGGGGCTTCGCTGCGCCTGCGCGGGCGCAACGCCGCGCCGGCGGGCGTCGCCGGGATGCTGGTCGTGCGCCCCGAGAACGTGCGCGTCAGCCGCGAGCGCGACCTCCGCTTCGACAGCTCGCTGACCGGCTCGATCGGCCGGGTGCGCTACTTCGGCGCGTACTGCGTGACCGAGGTCGTGCTCGACGACGAGCTGATCGTCCGCTCGCGCCAGCCGGTCGAGGTCGCGTTGGAGGCGGTCGAGGGCGAGCGCGTCCACGTGCAGTGGGAGAGCCGCCACGGCCTCTTCCTGCGCAGTGGCGAGGGCGACCAGCTGAGCGGCTCCGCGTCGAGCTTCCTCGACGCGGCCGACAGCGGCGCGGAGCCGCTGGCCCATGGTTAGCCTCGATCTGAGCGGCCGCACCGCGCTCGTCTGCGGCGCGTCGCGCGGCATCGGCCGCGCCTGCGCCGAGACGCTGGTGCAGGCCGGCGCCGAGGTGATCTGCTTCGCGCGCAGCCCGCAGCGCCCCGCCACGGCTCGCGCCGATCGCTGCCTGCTGGTGGCAGGCGACCTGACCGACGCCGGCGACCTCGACCGGCTCGCCGCGGAGGTCGAGCAGTGGGGCAGAGGGCTCGACATCCTCGTCCACAACGGCGGCGGCCCCGGCGACGCGACGACCGAGTCGGTCACCCGCGGCGAGCTCGACGAGGCGATCGACCTGGTTCTCTGGCCGGTCGTCGAGCTGACGCGACGGCTGCTGCCGGCGCTGCGGCGCTCCGGACAGGGACGCGTGCTGTCGATCGGCTCGCCGACCTTCCGCGAGGTGCAGGACGGCCGCGTGCTGTCGAACTCGCTGCGCCCGGCCGTCGTCGGCTGGCTGATGACGCTCGCGCGCGAGGTCGCCGCCGACGGGATCACCGTCAACTCGATCGCGCCCGGGCGGATCGAGACCGACAGCTTCAAGGAGTACTACGCGAACCGCTCGCCGGAGGCCGACCTGGCGGCGATCCCGGCCGGCAGGTTTGGCGCGCCCGCCGACATCGCCGACCTCGTCGCGTTCCTCTCCTCGGCGCGCGCCTCCTACCTGACCGGGACCGTGATCCCGGTCGACGGTGGGCTGATGCGCTCGTGGTGATGCGGGCGCGGACGCGATGATCGCCTACCGGCGGGTGCTCGCCGTCCCGGGCCTGCCGCGGCTGCTGGCGACGGCGCTGGTGGCCCGCCTGCCGATGGGGCTCACGTCGCTGGCGATCCTGATCGCCGTGCGCGAGACGACCGGCTCGTTCGCGCTCGCGGGCACGGCCGTCGCCGCCTACTCGGCGGCGAGCGCGATCGCGCTGCCGTTCCTGGGCGGCGTCGCCGACCGCCGCGGCCGGCAGCAGGTGCTGCTGCCGTGCGCCCTGCTGCACAGCGCGCTGCTGCTGGCGTTCTCGCTGGCGGTGCGCCTCGGCGCCCCCGGTGTCGCTCTGATCGGCGCCGCGGCGTTGGTCGGCGCGACCCTGCCGCCGGTATCGGCCTGCCTGCGGTCGCTGTGGCCGCAGGTGCTGCAGGCGCCCGAGCAGCGCCAGTCGGCGTACGCGCTCGACGCGATCGCGCAGGAGGTCGTCTTCGTGAGCGGGCCGCTGCTGGTCGCGCTGATCGTCGCGCTGGTGCAGGCACCGGACGCGCTGATCGCGGCGGCGGCGTTCGCGCTCGTCGGGACGCTCGGATTCGTCGCGGTTCCGGCCGTGCGGCGGGCGCGCCCGTCGCCGCGCCGGCCGACCGGCGATCGCAGCGCCGCCTCGCTGCCGGCGCTGCGGACGGTGCTCGTGGCGATCCTGCTCTCCGGCATCTACTGGGGCGTGCTGCAGGTCGGCATCTCGGCGCGAGCCGTCGATCTGTCCGGGCCCGGTCTCGCGGGCGTGCTGCTGGCGCTCTTCAGCGCGGGCAGCTTCGCGGGCGGCCTGTGGTACGGAGCCCGCAGCTGGCGGATCGGCCCCGTCACGCGGTACGCGGCGGCGTTCGCCACCGTCGCGGTCGCGACGGTGCCGCTGGTCGGCGCCGCAAGCGCGCCGGCGGCGGCGCTCTGCGCGCTGCTGGCCGGCTCCGCCTTCGCGCCGGCGGTCTCGACCGAGTTCCTGGTGCTGAGCGAGATCGCCCCGGCGCAGCTGCTGACCGAGGCGTTCGCCTGGGCGAGCTCGGCGATGGTCCTGGGGGTCGCAGCCGGCTCCGTCTGCGCCGGCTGGATGATCGACCATGCCAGCACCGCCGCCGCATTGGCGGTCGCGCCGGCGGCGATCGCGTGCGCCGCGATCTGGATCGCCGTCCACCGCCGCGGCGCGCTCGCGCCCGTGCCCGCCGCCGCGGCTGGCGGGACGCGAGGGCGACCGTGACGAGCTTCACCCGCAGCGCACCCACACGTTCGAACCGTCCGGCAGAGAGCACGGCCCGCACCGGTCCGCCCGCTCGCGGCCGGCGAGAGGAGGCACCGTGCCGACCATCGTTGACCGTCCCGTCCAGCTGCTGCCCGAACAGGTCGCGGCGCTCGCGTGGAGGCAGCTGCGCCCGGGCGTGCAGGCGCGCGTGCTCGCCGCCAGCTCCCAGAGCGGCGCGCAGACGCGCGTGCTCTCGCTCGCAGCCGGCGCGCGGCTGGATCCGATCGACCAGCGGCTCTGGCAAGAGCTGTACGTGCTCGACGGCAGGGTCTCGATCGCCGGCCGCGCCCATCGCGCCGGCTCCTACCTCTGCTGGCGGCCGGGCGACGCCGTGCCGATCGAAGCCGGGCCGGACGGCGCGACCGTCCTGCAGCTCGAGGATGTCGCGACGCGGATGCGCAAACCGGCCGTCTCGCTGACGGCGGAGGAGGTCGAGGCGATGGCGTGGCAGCCGATGGAGGGCCGCAGCGCGGGCTTCTACGAGAAGGTCCTCGCGGAGGGGCCGTGCGGCTCGAAGACCCATCTGGTGAAGATCGAGCCGCTCGCCGGCGGCGCTCCCAACCAGCGCCATGCGGAGCTGCATAACCACGGCGAGGAGATGCTGGCGCTCGACGGCTGCTACTTCGCGGGCGAGGAGCGCGAACGCCATGCCGCCGGCACCTACACGAACAACCCGCCCGGGACCCATCACGGGCCGTTCGAGTTCAGCGAGCCGTACCTCTGCCTCGAAGTGAAGAACTACGCCTAGGCGGGCGGGGACCCAAGCGGCGATGAGCCCAGATATTACATTCCTCTTGCATCTGAATTTCAGCGCTGCTAAATATCGAGGAGTCACGGGACGTCGCCGTGGCGGAGAGATTCGTGGAGCTGGGAGCGCTCGGCGCTCCCACGGCAAAGGCTGGTTCTGATGCAGTTGCGCACTCGATCCATCGGCTCCGACAGGAGCCTGTCCGCGCGCCCCCGTGCCCCGTGGGGGCGCTGGCGCCGCGGTGCGGCGCTCGCCGGCCTTGCCGTCGTGGCAGCGGCGGCCGTCGGCTGCGGCAGCAGCGTCCCGGCGGGGGCGGGCGGCGGCGAGGGCAGATCCGCGCAGACGCTCGACATCGCGTACAACACCGGGCTGACCAACATCGACCCGGCGCTCGCCTGCTCCTCGCCGTACGACTACCACGTCGTCACCGCGGCATACGACAACATCATCGAGCTGTCGCCGAGACGGGACGCGTCGGGTGCGCACGAGATCGCCCCGGCGCTCGCGGAGAGATGGACGGTCAGCAGAGACGGGAAGACCTACACCTTCTTCCTGCGCAGAGACGCGACCTTCGCAAGCGGGAACCCCGTCACCGCCGACGACGTCGTCTTCAGCCTCCGCCGCCTGCTCGACAGAGACGGCTGTCAGGCATACGTGCTGACGATGGGCGAGAAGGGCCTCTTCAGCGCGATCGAGAAGGTCGACGCGCACACCGTCCGCGTCCGTATCGCGCACCCCGACCCGCTCTTCCTGCTGCGCATGACCTCGCGCGGCAACGGCCCGATCGACCGCAGAGTGCTGGAGCAGCACGGCGGGCTCACGAGAGCGGGCGACGAGTGGCTCGCGCGCAACACGGCCGGGGCCGGCGCGTACGAGCTCGAGTCCTACGACCCTGACAGCGAGGTGCGCCTCAGAGCGCGCGCGGACTACTGGCGCGAGCCCGTCGGCGCGAAGAACGTCGTGATGCGCATAGTCACGGACCCGACCACGCTGCAGACGCTCACCGCCTCCGGCGAGGTCGACCTCGCGTACGGCGTCGCGCTCAAGGACCTCAGATCGCTGGAGCAGCAGGGCCGCCAGGTCTTCGCCAATCCGAGCAACCGCTACGCCTACATCGGACTCAACAACGACAAGCCGCCCGTCGACGACCCGCGCGTGCGCGAAGCGCTCTGGCTCGCGATGCCGCACACCGAGCTGCAGGAGCGGTTCGGCTACGGTCACGCGAGAGCGTTCGCGGGCATGATCCCGCCGGCGATGCCGTTCTATCCCGGGCTCGCCGTACCCGAGCGCGACGTCGCGCGCGCGAAGCAGCTGATCGAGCAGGCTGGCGCCACCGGCAAGCGGATCTCGCTCGCGGTCAAGAGCGGCGAGACCGAGCAGCTGCAGATGGCGACGGCCCTGCAGTCGGCGTGGAAGGAGATCGGCATCGATCTGGAGATCAACACGCTCAGCGCGTCGGCGTTCTCGGACACCGTCTCGAACTTCAAGACGCAGGCGTACATCCTGCGTGACGGCTCGTCGGTCAACGACCCGGCCTTCTTCCTCGGCTTCTTCGCCATGTGCGGGAACCCGTTCAACTGGTCGAGATACTGCAACAGAGAGGTCGACAGGCTGCTGGAGGAGGGGCGCACCGAGCCGGATCCGAAGCGACGCGAGGAGATCTACCGCAAGGTCTCCGAGCAGGCGGTCGCCGACAACCCGATACTGCCGATCTTCGCGAGCGACACGATCGCGGTCGGCAGCCCGCGGCTCAGAGGCTACGAGTACTTCGACGACCAGCAGCTCGTGGTGCGGAAGCTGACGGTGGACGACGCGTCGTGAATCGCAACGGCGTTATCCCGGCGGCGCCCGGCGTCGGCGCCGCCGGCGCGACCGAGCGGGACGTGCTCCTGCGGGTCCGCGGGCTGAACGTCGCCTTCGGACCGGTCGAGGACCCGGTCCGGGCGGTGCGGGGCGTCGACCTCGACGTGCGCTCCGGAGAGGTCGTCGCGCTCGTCGGCGAGTCCGGCTCCGGCAAGACGGTCAGCGCGCTCGCGCTGCTGGGGCTGCTGCCGGCCGGGGCGCGCGTGACGATGGACGAGGCCGTCCTCGCAGGCGAGGATCGCGCCGCGATGAGCGAGGAGGAGCTGCGCCGGATCCGCGGCGCGCGCGCCGGCACCGTCTTCCAGGATCCACTCTCGAGCCTCAACCCCGTGCAGCGGATCGGCGACCAGATCGTCGAGGCGATCCGGCTGCACAGACGGGTCGGGCTGCGTCAGGCACGCCGGCTCGCCGTCGCGAGACTCGCCCAGGTGGGTATCCCGGATCCGGAGCGCCGCCTGCGCGACTATCCCCATCAGTTCAGCGGCGGCATGCGCCAGCGCGCGATGATCGCGATGGCACTCGCCTCCTCGCCGCCGCTGCTGATCGCCGACGAGCCGACGACGGCGCTGGACGTCACCGTCCAGGCCCAGATCCTCGACCTGATCCAGGAGCTGCAGCGCGAGCTGACGATGGGCGTGCTGCTGATCACGCACGATCTCGGCGTCGTCGGGCGCATCGCGGATCGCGTCGTGGTCATGAACCGCGGCGAGGTCGTCGAACGGGGCGAGACCGCGCGGATCCTCAGCCGTCCAAGCGACCCGTACACGGTCAAGCTGCTGGAGTCGCTGCCGCGGCTGGACGTGGCGAAGCGGTCGCACGGGGGCGCCGCCCCGGAGCCCGGCGACAGGCCGCAGGACCCGGCGCTGGAGACCGACGGGCTGGAGGTCATCTTCAGCAGACGCCGCGGGGCGATCGGCCGCAGAGTGGCAAGCGTGCGCGCGGTCGACGACGTCTCGCTGACCGTCGGCGCCGGCAAGACGCTCGGACTCGTCGGCGAGTCCGGCTGCGGCAAGACGACGCTCGGCCGCGCGATCGTGCAGCTCGCCGAGGCGACCGCCGGTCACGTGACGGTCGGCGGGACGCGGCTCGGCGACAAGAGCTCTCGTCGTCTGCGCGACCTGCGGCGGCATTTCCAGCTCGTCTTCCAGGATCCGCAGGCGAGCCTCGATCCGCGTCAGCGGGTCGGCCGGATCCTCGAGGAGCCGCTCGCGCTGCACGACCTGTGCGGCGACCGCGAGCAGCGCCAGAGACGCGTCATGGAGCTGCTGGAGCTGGTCGGCCTCGGGCCGGAGTTCGCGACGCGGCTGCCGCACGAGCTGAGCGGCGGGCAGCGCCAGCGCATCGGCATCGCCCGAGCGCTCGCGTTGGAGCCGTCGCTGATCGTGCTCGACGAGTCCGTCAGCGCGCTCGACGTCGCGATCCAGGCGCAGATCCTCTCGCTGCTCGAACGCCTGCAGCGCGAGCTCGGCATCGCCTACGTGTTCATCTCGCACGACCTCGCAGTCGTGCGTCAGATCGCCGACACGGTCGCCGTGATGTACCTCGGACGCGTCGTCGAGAGCGGCTCGTCGGAGCAGGTCTACCGCGACCCCCGGCACCCGTACACGGCGGCGCTGCTGTCGGCGGTGCCGATCGCCGACGTCGCGCGCGAACGGGCGCGCGAGCGGATCGTGTTGCACGGCGATCCGCCGAGCCCCTCCGATCCGCCGTCGGGCTGCGCGTTCCACACCCGCTGCTGGCTGCGGCACAGACTGGGAGACCCGGAGATCTGCACGACCACCCGGCCCGATCTCGGCGGCCGCGCCGACGCAAGCCAGCATCGTGCGGCCTGCCACTTCGCGGACCGTCAGGCGGAGTTCCTGCCGTCCTCGCTGCTCGGCGCGACGCGCGGAGCGCCGGCATGAGCGCGACGATGCGAGAGCCGGCGCGTCCGGCGCCCGACCCGCACGGCGGCCGGGCCGCGCGCTCGCCCGCGCTGCTGCGCCGCGTGTGGGCGGCGATCGGCTCCGCCGGGCTGCGCGCGGTCGCGATCGGGCTGCTCTTGTTCCTCGCGCTCGCGCTCGTGGGGCCGCTGCTGTGGGGCAAGGACCCGCTCGAGGTCGAGCTTTCGAGTGGTCTTCAAAGCCCCTCCGCAGCGCACCCCTTCGGCACCGACGAACTCGGCCGCGACGTCTTCGCGCGCTTCCTCGTCGGTGCGCGCATCTCGCTCGCCGTCGGCGTCTGCGCGGTGTTCGCCTCGTCGGTGATCGGAACGCTGATCGGTGCCTTCACCGGCCTCGTCGGCGGCGTCGTGGACGCGGTGATCGGCCGTGCGCTCGACGGCGTGCTCGCCTTCCCTGCGCTCATCATGGGCATGGCGCTCGCGGTCGCGATGGGTCCCGGCCCGGTCTCGGTCGGGCTGGCCATCGCAGTCACCGGCGTGCCGTGGTACGCCCGGACGGTGCGCAGCGAGGTGCTGTCGCTGCGCTCGCGCGAGTTCATCGACGCCCAGCGAGTGCTTGGCGCCCCCACCGGACACATTCTCGTCCGCCACGTGCTGCCGTCGGTGCTCGGCGGCGTCGCGGTCCAGGCCTCGCTCGGCATCGCCTACGCGGTGCTCGCGATCGCTGGCCTCGGCTTCCTTGGCCTCGGCATCCAGCCGCCGACGCCGGAATGGGGCGGGATGATCACCGAAGGCCGCACCTACCTGATCTCAGGGCAGTGGTGGATGTCGATCTTCCCGGGCCTGGGCATCCTCGCCCTGGTAACCCTCAGCATGGCTCTCGGCGAGGGCCTGCGCGACCACCTGGATCCTCATGGCAAGCTTCGTCGTTAGACGCGTCCTTGCGACGCTCGCCGTCCTCTTCTTCGCATCGCTGATCGCGTTCGTGCTGCTGCGCGCGGCGCCCGGAGACCCGGCGCGCAAGCTGCTCGGGCCGCAGGCGAGCGAGCAGGCGGTCGCTGCCCTGCGCACCGACATGGGCGTCGACCAACCGCTTCTGCAGCAGTACGGCACGTATGTCTCCGACCTCGCGACCGGCGATCTCGGCTACTCGTGGCGCACACGCACGACGGTGACCGCCGAGCTGACGGCGCGGCTGCCGGCGACGCTGGAGCTGGCGGCCACGGCGATGATCGTCGCCCTGATGCTCGCGATTCCGATCGGCGTGCTGTCGGCCGGTCGGCGACGATGGATCGATCGCCTCTCGCGCTCGGGGGCGATCGTCGGACTGGGGATGCCGCAATTCTGGCTCGGGCTGGTGCTGATCCTCGTCTTCTTCACCTGGCTCGGCATCGCGCCCGCGCCGTTCGGCCGGATCGACGACACGGTCGCGATGCCGGCCAGAACGACCGGGCTGCTGCTCGTCGACTCGCTGCTCGCAGGCGACTTCGCAGCGTTCCGCAATGCGCTCGCCCATCTCGTCCTGCCCGCGCTGACGCTCGCGATCCCGTTGGCGGCGTATCTGTCGCGGATCGTGCGACGGAGCACGATTGACGTCTACCGCAACGACTACGTCCGCACGGCGCGTGCGAAGGGCGCGAGCGAGACGCGCGTGCTGTTCCGGCACGCGCTGCCCAACGCGCTGCTGCCGATCCTGACGCTGAGCGGCATGTGGTTCGGTGAGCTGATGGCCGGAGCCCTGCTCGTCGAGGCGGTCTTCAACTGGCCGGGTATCGGCGGTTGGGTCGCGCAGTCGATCCAGGCGCAGGACTACGCGCCCGTCCAGGGGGCGATCCTGCTCGGCGCGCTCGTCTACAGCGTCGTCAACCTCGTCACCGATCTGCTGTACGGCGTCGTCGATCCGCGTATCCGCCTCGCCACCTCATGACTCCTGAAACGACGAAAAAAGGAACTCGTAGTGCCGAAAGAGCTGACTCGCCTGTTTCCCGAGGAAGTCGCGCGCCTCGCCACGACCCCGCTGCCGGGGTGGGAGGGAGCTGAGCAGCGGCTCCTCGCACGTGACCCCGTCGCGGGCTCCGAGACGCTGCGCGTGGACGTTCGCGCGGGCGCAGCCGTCGAGACCGCGTCCCCGGACGGCTGGCGCGAGACGTACGTGCTCGCGGGCGCGCTCGTGCTCGATGGGCGTCGCTTCACCGACGGGTCCTACATCTGCCGGCCTCCGCGAGCGGGAGAGCGCGCGGTGGCTGGCGGGGACGGCGCCGTCGTCCTGCAACTGCGTGACGTCAACAGCTCGCTCGACAAGTCCGCGGTCGCGCTGAGTGCCGAGGACGTCGCTGCGCTGCCGTGGACGCAGAAGCCCGACGGCACGCCGGGCCAGGCGTTCGAGAAGGTCCTGACACGCGGACCGTCGGGTTCGTTCGCGCGGGTGCTCAGGCTCGACGGCGTCACCCCCGGCGTCGCATTGCACACCTACGACGAGGACTGCCTCGTGCTTGCCGGCGCTTGCCGCGTGGGCGACGAGACGCACGTCGCGGGCACCTATACCTTCAACCCCGCCGGCACGCCGCACGGACCATTCGAGTTCATCGAGCCGCTGCGCTGCGTCGAGTTCGCCAACCACCCGGCTCGTCCTGCGGCTGCCGCCGAGCCGGACGCCTGACCGGAGGAGCCGAGGCTGAGCAGCAAGGCCGCTCTCGGCGGCGGCGGCGGGGAACCTCGCCTCGGACGCTCGGTCGCGGAAGATGCTGGCGAGAGCGCCGTGATCGCGATACGCCGCGGCAGACCGTGAGGTGCATCGCGCCGTGTTCCCCGCCGTGTTCTCCAGCGGTCCGGCGAGAGCCGTTCGTCGTTGAGCGGGGTCGTCAGTGACCGGCTGTCACACCGCAGGAGCGTGGGCGTCGTGCTCGTCCTCTACGACGTGCTGGTAGAAGCGGAAGACGTGTCTGCGCAACGCCTCGGCGGCCCCGTCGGGATCTCTCTGCTCGATCCGGTCGAGGATCGCGCGGTGCTCCTCGACGAGCCGGTCTCGCTCCTGCTGCCAGTCGGTCAGCCGTGCGAAGCCGTCGACCATCGCCCGCCGCATCGCGCCGCGCAGCGCTTCCATCAGCACCGGCAGCAGCGCGTTGCCGGAAGCGCGCGCGAGCTGGACATGGAACTCGGTGTCGCGTGCGTGGTAGACGCCGATCGACGGTGCCTTGCTCATGTCGTCGATCAGGCGGCGCAGTTGCTCCAGCGACTCGGGCGTCGCGTTGCGCGCGGCCTGCTCGGCCACCTGGCGCTCGAGCGCGGCGCGCACGTCGACGATGTCGTGGGTCGGGATGCGGAGCAGGCCGGCGTGCAGGCGCAGGACGTTCTGCAGCCCGCTCTGCGTCTCGGCTGCGAGCACCGAGCCGGCCTCGGGGCCGGTCCCCCGGCGGGCGACGACGACGCCGAACATCTCCAGCACCCGCAGTGCTTCGCGCACGGACGCGCGGCTGACGCCGAACGTCTCCGCCATCTCTCGCTCGGACGGCAGGCGGTCGCCCAGCTGCAGACGGCCGCCGATGATCGCGTCCTCGATCTGGACGATGATCTGCTCGAACGCACGGAGTTGATTGAGTGCCCGGAAGGGCGTGTCGGCCGCAGGCTGGACCATTGGTCTGACAGTACCATGGCCTACCCGACGATACGCCGGGATACCGCCCGCCTGCGGGCCGATCCGCCGGCGTTCACGCTCTGCTGAGCTGCGCGAGGAACGGCCGCAGGTCCGGATAGGTGGTCGTCTCCCAAGCGCCGTCGACGAACAGGTTCGTGCCCGACACGTATGTCGCGTCGTCGCTGCCGAGGAAGAGGGCGGCGGCGGCCATGTCCTCGGGCTGGCCGACGCGCTTGAGCGGGATCCGCTCCAGGTATGCGTCGGTCGCGCCCGGCAGCGCCTGCAGCCCGGCGGTCAGCGGAGTCTCCGTGAGGCCCGGCGACACGGCGTTCACGCGGATCCCCTGTTCGCCGAACTCGAGCGCGCCGCACTGCGTCAGCATCGCCACGCCGGCCTTGGCAGCGCAGTAGGCCGAGCCGCCGAACATCGGGACGCGGGAGTTCAGCGAGGCGACGTTCACGATCGCGCCGCCGCCCTGGTCGACGATCTGCCGCGCCTCGTGCTTCATCGCGAAGAAGACGCCGGTGAGGCAGAGGTCGAGCACCCGGCGCCAGTCGGCCTCGGTCTGCTCCACCAGCATCGCGCCGCCGCCGCCGCCGGCGACGTTGAAGCCGACGTCGAGCTTGCCGTAGCGCTCGACGGCGGTCACGACCATCGCCTCGACGGCGTGCTCGCTGGTGACGTCGGTCGTGAGGCCGGTGAAGCGCTCCCCGAGCTGCTCGCCGAGCGCTTCGAGCTTTGCGCTGTCGATGTCGCCGGCGACGACCGACGCGCCCTCGGCGACGAGACGACGGACGATCGCCGCGCCGATGCCGGACGCGCCGCCGGTCACGACCGCGACCTTGCCGGCATACCTCGAGTCGTTGCTCACTGTCTCTTCTCCTGGTCGTGTCTGCGGGACGGTGGGGCCGTCATGGACGCACGGCCGCGGCGAGGTACTCGTCGATGTGGGCGACGGCCGCCTGTGCCGCGGGAACCGGCGCGCTGTCGAAGCCGTGCTCGGCGCCGGGGACGAGCAGCAGCTCGCACGGGACCTCGGAGGCGAGCAGGCGGCAGGCGAGGAAGACGGTGTCGTCGACGAGCGAGTCGGCGGTGCCGACGCTGAGCAGGACCGGTGGCAGGCCGGTCAGGTCGGCGTAGAGCGGCGAGACGTCGGGCGTCCCGCGCACAGCCGCGTCGGGCACATAGCGGTCGTAGAACCAGTCCAGCGAACGACGGGTGATCAGCACGCCCCTTTCGCCGTGGCGCTGGCTCGGCGTCATCGTGAGGTCGTAATTGCCGTAGAGCAGGTTGGCCGCGGCGAACGCAGCGTGCGCGCCGTCTCGCTTGAGGCGCAGCAGGGCGCAGAGCGCGAGGTTCGCGCCGGCCGACTCGCCGCCGATCACGAGCCGCTCGGCGCCGAACTGCTCGGACGCGTGGTCGGAGATCCAGCGGGCGGCGCGCGCGCAGTCGTCCAGCGGCGCCGGGTAGGGATGCTCGGGCGCCCGCCGGTACTCGATGCTGACGGCCGTCATGCCCGTCGCCTCGACGATCCGCTCCAGCCGCTCGTCCTGCATGTCCGACGCGCCGATCGTCCAGCCGCCGGCGTGGCAGTGGACGTAGACCCCTGTCGGCTCGGGACTGTCGATCACTCGCAACGGGATGCCCCCGCCCGGCGAGGGGGCGACCAAGGCGCGCGCCCGCGGCGAGCGATACGGCTCGCCGGCCGCCGTCATCACGCCGCGCAGGCGCTCCAGTGACTCGGGCGGAAACGTCCAGCCCAGCTGCTCCATGCCGCCGACGAGCGCCGCGTTGAATTCACGCACCTCGTCGGAGACGGCGCGGCTGTCGAAAGCCGCCGCGTCGATTGAGGCGATCTCGTTCACTGCTCCTCCTTGCCGTGGCCCGCAGTTGAAGGCCTTACCAAGACCATATCCTCACGAATGGCATGAATGCAAGGCAAATGGTCTCCGTAGGAAGGGCGCAAGGCGTCACGTGGGTTCAAAGGCCAGACCTTGACATGGGGGAGTCATCGATGGGAAGGTCGTCCTGCCGCGGATCGCCGAGGTCGCGGATGAGAGAACAGCCGAAAGGCGCGCTTTCGCGTCGCGTCAATCCGCGCCGTGCGCAGCACGCGCAGTTCAACCGCAGGAGGGAAGACGATGAGTAACGTCCATCGGCCTGGCGTGGCCGGGCCCGCGACAGCGCACGTGCGGGGGGCGGGGTTCGCGGCCGGAATCCCGTTCTTCCTCGTGCTGCTGGCCGCGACGGGGATCGTGACCGACATCCAGGGGGTCGCGCTGCTGCCGCTCGTCGGCACGATGGCCAGCGACCTCGGGCTGTCGGCGTCGCAGACGGGCTGGGCGCTCAACGCGCTCAGTCTCGCGAGCGCGGTCGTGCTCGGGCTCAGCGCGCGCTACGCCGACATCGTCGGCCATCGGCGCGTGCTCGTACCGTTGATGACGCTGGGCGTCGTCGGCTCCGTCGTCTGCGCGCTCGCCTCCAGCTTCGAGCTGCTGGTCGTCGGCCGCGTGCTGACAGGCGTGGCGATCTCGGCGCCGATGGCATGGGCGATGCTGAAGATCCGCGCCGACGCGAGAGTGATGCAGACCGCCGCGCTGATGAACGGCACGGTGATCTCGATCATGACGCCGATCGCGCTGATCCTCGGCGGGCTGATGCTCGAGGCGGGCACGTCGTGGACGGCGGTCTTCTGGATCATCGCGGCCGGCTACCTGGTGCTGCTCGGGCTGGCGCTCGCGGCTCCCGAGACGCCGGCGGACAAGCGCTCGAAGGTGCGGCTGGACTGGCTCGGGGCGGCCGGGCTCGGCGCCTGGCTGATCTGCCTGCTGCTGGCGATCAGCAACGGGCAGGAGTGGGGCTGGGGCTCGACCGCCGTGGTCGCGCTGTTCGCGGCCGGGGTGCTGGTGCTGCTGCTGTGGATCGTCCAGCAGCGGCGCACCGAGGACGCGCTGCTCGACTTCCGCGACATGGACAGGCGCCAGGTCTTCAGCGGCTACCTCTCCTACTGCGGCATCGCCGCGCTGGCGAGCGGCATGTACCTGATCGTCCCGGCGATCGCGCAGACCCCGTCCGACGTCGGCTACGGCTTCGGCTCCAGCGTGCTCGGCTCCTCGATGACGCTGCTGCCGATCCTGCCGGGGACGTTCCTCGCCTCGGCGATCTCGCGCCATCTGCTGCCGCGCGTCGGGCCGCGGCCGCCGATGATCCTCGGCGGCGCGCTCTGCGTCGTCGCCTACCTCTGGTACGCGCTCGCGCACGCGCACCTCTGGCAGCTGTACGTCGGGACGGCGCTCTACGGCGTTGGCATCGTGATCTGCTTCAACGTCGGTTGGGCGCTCGTCGCGGCCGCCGGGCGCCAGGACAACATGTCGATCACGTTCGGGATCCAGTACGCGCTGGCGCTCCCGGTCGGCGCGTTGACGACGGCGATCATGATCGTCGTCATGAACGCCGATCACATCGCCGGCACGGCGGTGCCGGTCGAGGGCGGTTTCACCGTCGACTTCTACATCCTCGCGGGCATCGCCGTGGTGACGCTGCTGGCCAACGGGCTGTTCGCCGTCCCACGCGCGCTCACCCACCACGGGGAGCGGGACGTCAGCGGCCCTGCGACGGATGCGCTCGAAGGTCTGGAGGGGGCAGGCAGCGTCTCGCTCCCGCTCGGCGCGCGGCAACGCTGAGCGCGGCGCGCGGCCGGCGGGGCAGCCGCGCCGTCAACCGGTCTCGGTCGCGTCCCGCGCGCGTCGACGCTCGTGCGCCATCTGCAGGCCACGCTGATTCTGGTCCAGCGGAACGGTCAGCTCGTAGTCGGCCACCTGCTGGGGCGTGCAGGTGCGCGCGAGCAGCCGCCGCGCGTCGCGCACGTAGCGCTGCTCCCCGCCGCGACGCAGGCGGTCGTGCTCGGCCAGCGCCGCGGCGACCTCCTCCAGGTGCGGGCCGGGATTCGCGACCGCGCCGAAGTGCGTCAGCGCGAGCTCGCTCGGCCCCCAGGCCGCGATCAGCTCGAGCGACCGGCGCCAGAGCGCGAGGTCGACGTCCGGCGGCGGCGTCGGCGGCAGCACGGGGCCGGCACCGAGCCGCACACCGCAGACGTCGCCGACATAGGCGCGCCCAGAGTCCTCGTCGAGATACGCCAGGTGGTGCTTGGCGTGCCCGGGTGTCGCGGCCGTGCGCAAGCCGGCGGCGCGCTCGCCGCCGTCGAGCGCACGGATGTTCTGAGCCGGCACGGGCAGCATCGTCCCGAAGCGCAGCTCGAGCTCGTCTCCGAAGACGCGCTTGGCGCTCTCCCACAGCCGGGCGGGGTCAGCGAGGTGCCGGGCTCCTGCGGCGTGCACGATCACCTCGACGCCGGGCCACCGTCGCACCAGCGCCCCGACCGCGCCCGCGTGGTCGAAGTGGATGTGCGTCAGCGCGATCGCGCGCGGCCGCCAGCCGTCCAGCCGCCGCAGGAGCGTCGGCAGGGTCGAGGCGGGGCCCGGATCGACGATCGCGTCGGCGGTCCGCCAGGCGCCGATGAGGCCGGGCCGGCTCATGAACTGCAGGTCGATCGGTGTGGAGGGCATCTGGTCCGTGGATCGGGGAGTCGCGCCAGCGAGAACCCAGCGCGGTAGGATCATGAAATGGTAAGGCCTCTGGACGACTTGACCGCAGAACTGCCCGCAGCCGCGGCGTTCGACCACGCGGCGCGTCTCGAGCGCTTCTCGGCAACGCTCGGGCACACCGGCTTCGCCGCCGCGATCGTCAGTCAGCCGCAGGACCTCTATTACCTGACGGGGACAGCGCAGCCATGCAACCTCGTTGTCGTGCCGGGCGCTCAGCCGGTGCTGCTGGCGCGGCGCTTCGCCGACCTGGCCGAGGCGGAGGCCGTGGGCGTGCCGGTGCGCTCCGGCGCCGGTTTCGCGGCCGTCGGGCGCGAGCTGCAGCGGCGTGGCGTGCGCGCCGGCCGGCTCGGCCTCGAGCTCGACGTGATCCCCGCGGCGCTCTACCGCCGGGCTGCCCACGCCTTCCCCTCGTTCGAGCTCGACGACTGCGCCGCGCCGCTGCTGCGCCAGCGCGCGGTCAAGGACGAGCTGGAGGTCGCATGCCTGCGCGCCGCGGCCGCGCGCTTCGCGCTGGTGCACGAGACGCTCGTGAGCCACCTGCGCGCCGGCGTGTCCGAGCTGGAGCTGGCGGCCGAGGTCGAGCGCGTGCTGCGCCGGGCAGGCCATGCCGGGCTGGTCGCCCAGCGGCGCTGGGACGCCGCCCTGCAGCCCGAGGGGACGCTCGCGTCGGGACCCAACCTGTCGACGATCTCCGGCGGGCCGATCACGGTCTCGGGGGTCGGCCTGAGCCGCGCGACGCCGTTCGGCGCCTCGGCGCGCCGTGTCGCCTCCCGCGACCTCGTCAACATCGATCTCGGGATCAACGTCGCCGGCTACCACGCTGACATGGCGCGGACCTACGCGGTCGGCGGCGTCTGTGAGCGTACGGCCGAGCTGGCGCACGCGGTCCGCACGATCCAGGACGCGATCCTCGCGCGGGTGCGGCCCGGCGTCGCGACGGCGGACGTCTACCACGCCGGCGTCGCGGCGGCGCACGAGGCGGGCTGCGGCGACTTCTTCCAGGGCCACGGCGCGCACCATGGTCCCTACGTCGGCCACGGCATCGGCCTCGAGCTGGACGAGCCGCCGGTGCTCGGGCCGCACGCGAACGGCGCGGTCGGCGCCGGGATGGTGCTCGCGATCGAGCCGAAGCTGATCTCGCCGGGCTTCGGCGCGGTGAACCTGGAGGACGACGTCGTCGTCACCGCGGCGGGGGCGGAGCTGCTGTCGAGGGTGCCGCGCGCCGTCTTCGCCGTCGACGGCGTCGGCGGGCTGGCCGAGGCGTTGCGATGAGGCGGGGACGGCTGTGATCGGTGTGCAAACGGACGGAGAGGTCGAAATGTCGAGCGCGTCAACGAGACCGTCGGGAGTCGTGGCCTCCCACCGGTCGCAGGAGATCGTCTGCGGGCTGGGCGACGGGCAGGTGCTCGCGCTCTATCCGCCGATCGGCGGCGCCGCCTGCGAGCGCTGCTCGGTGCGGGCGGACGACGTCTGCTACGTCATCCGGGAGGGCGACGGGAGGGAGCGTCACGGAGGCGTCTGCGGC
Source organism: Conexibacter sp. CPCC 206217 (assembly GCF_030646165.1). Classification (GTDB taxonomy): domain Bacteria; phylum Actinomycetota; class Thermoleophilia; order Solirubrobacterales; family Solirubrobacteraceae; genus Conexibacter. Next base: position 485,964 of record NZ_JAUTDO010000005.1, read on the forward strand.
CCGTGCCTCGCGCAATTGCTCGGGCAGCACGCGCACGGGTGACCGTCGCCACCGCCGTCTCCATCGAATAGAATCGACGCGCCCGTGGCGTCCAGATCCGCACCTGCTCCGAGCCCGGGCTCCGGGCGAGCGCAGCAGCGCGAAGCGACCCGCGAGCGCCTGATCGAGGGTGCGCTCGCCTGCTTCGAGCGCAAGAGCTACCTGGCGACGACCGTCGAGGACATCCTCGAGGAGGCTGGTGCCGGGCGAGCGACCTTCTACGCGCACTTCACGGGCAAGGGCGCGCTCCTGATCAGCGCGCTGGGCGATCTCGACCCGATCGTGGACGCCTCCTACGAGCGGCTCAACTCCCAGCTGAACAGACGGGGGGAGCTCTCGCGGGCGCAGTTGCACGCCTGGCTGACGGGTTGGGCCGACGAGTGGGAGCGGTACGCCGTGCTGCTGCGGGCGGCATGGCAGGCGGCCACGAGCGACCCCGGCATCCACCGGCGCAACCTCGAGGTCGAAGCCAGGATCACGGAGCTGCTGACCCACTACCTGGAGCGGTATCAGGGGGCGTCGCGCGAGCGTGCCCGCATGCGCTCGGTCCTGCTCCAGATGATGAGCGAGCGCGCCTTCTACACGATGATCTCCTCGATCGACTTCGATCGCGAACAGGCGCTGGAGGTGCTGAGCGAGTTCTGGTGGTCGGTGCTCAGCGAGGGCGATCAATCCGTCGAGTAGGCGTCGGGCCGGCGCAATCCATGAGGTCAGGCCAATGAAAGGCGTGGTCTTGACCGGGATTGGGCCCGTATGTAAGGTGAACACCGTGTTCGCTTTTCTCCGGTGAGGAGCCGGGGGCTCGCACGGCGAGCGCGTTCTTGGTGTCCTGGAGAGGAGAGCCGGCATGCGTGCTGGTGTGACGCTGTACTTCCAGAACTACGGCGACTGGGATCGCTTCGAGGCGGCCGAGCGCGGCGAGTCGGTGCCCGGCCGCCCGGCGGTGCCCGACGCGCAGATCTGGCGCGAGGATCTGCGCATCGGCGGGCTCGTCGAGGAGCTCGGGTTCGACTCGCTGTGGACCGTCGAGCACCACGTCAGCCCGTACACGATGATCACCAACCCGCTCCAGCTGCTGGCCTACTTCGCCGGCGCGACCGAGCGGATCGACCTCGGCACGATGGTCGTCGTGTTGCCGTGGCACCATCCGCTGCGCGTCGCCGAGGACCTGGTCCTGCTGCAGAACGTCCTCGGCGAGGGGCGGCGACCGATCGTCGGGCTCGGGCGCGGGGCGGGCCGCCGGGAGTTCAAGGGGCTCGACATGGAGATGAGCGAGTCGCGCACGCGCTTCGACGAGGCCGTCGAGGTGATCAAGCTGGCGCTGACCGAGGACCGCTTCAGCTTCAAGGGCGAGCACTGGACGTTCGAGGACGTCGAGCTGCGGCCCAAGCCGCGCGACGCGAGCGAGATCCTGGAGAACCTCTTCTGCGCCTGGGGCAGCCCCGGCACGGTGCCGATCGCCGCGCAGGCGGGGCTCAAGCCGATGATCATCCCGCAGAAGGGATGGGACGACTACCACGCCGAGATGGAGCAGTTCGCGACGGTGCGGGCTGACAGCGGCTACGAGCCGGCGCAGCCGATCCTCGTCATGTGCACCTATTGCGCCGAGACCGAGGAGGCGGCGCGCGCGGGCGCCGAGCGCTGGATGCCCGAGTACGGCGACAGCGCGCTGCGCAACTACGAGCTGGCCGGCGATCACTTCGGGCGCACGAGAGGCTACGAGCACTACGCGGCGCAGTCGTCGGCGCTCAGGGCCGATCGCGCTGCCGTCGGACGCGTCTACGTGGAGAACCACGTATGGGGGACGCCGGAGCAGTGCCTGGCGAAGATCGAGACGCTGGCGCGGCAGTTCCATCCGGGCGAGTTCGTCTTCATGATGCGCTATGGCGGCATGCCGGCCGACGCGGCCGAGCGCAGCATGCGCCTGTTCGCCAAGGAGGTCCTGCCGGGCGTGCACGCGATCCCGGTCGAGGCGCCGCTGCTCTACTCCGCTCGCTGAGTCGCAGGGTCGCTGAGTCACTGAGTCGTCGGGCCAGACGTCGGCGCTCCGCGTAATTGGCACAGGAGGTGGCGGTAGGCCTGAGGTCTTACCAATGTCAGCTCGGCGCAAGAAGCCACTTGACTTACAAAGTGGACCGGCCATATGGTTGGCCTGACCATAGGCCGGCCGAGGGGAGCCAGGCTTGGACTGAGGAGGAGAGAGCGCATGGCTTCGACCATGAGGGTCCTGGCAGTCAGCAGTGCAGTGGCGGTGCTGGTGCTCGTGCTCGCCGCATGCGGCAGCAGCACGAGCGACAGCGGCACGAGCACGAGCGGTGCAAGCGGTGGTGGCGGCGACACGACGGTGGCTGCAGATCCCAAGCTGCTCGTCCCGTTCCCGAAGCACCCCGCGCCCGCCGGCGGGAACGGGGGCGCGACCGACACGGGTGTCACGGAATCCCAGGTGCAGGCCGGCAGCCTCTACGCGGCCTCGGGGCCGCTGCCCGGCGCGCAGGTGAACACCTACCTGGGCGCGAGAGCGTACTTCGAGTACGTCAACGCCAGCGGCGGCGTCTACGGCCGCAAGGTCGCGCTGAAGTCACTCGACACCGGCTTCGACGCCAGCAAGGGTCAGGCGATCTGCACGAGCAACGTGCCGGACCTGTTCGCCTTCGTCGGCACGCAGAGCAACGTCGACGCGGCCTGCAAGCCGCTCGTCGAGTCGTCCGGCATCCCGTTCATCGGCAACTGGTTCGACCCGAGCTACGCCGAGCTGCCGAACGCGATGGGATCGCTGCCCTCGCAGCCGCCGGGCGAGATGTGGAACGTCGGCTGCGCCGCGATGAAGGCCGCCAAGCCGGAGATCAAGAAGGTCGCGATCCTGTGGATCAACGTCGCCGGCATCAAGACGTTCGTCGAGCTGGAGAAGGAGTGCTGGCGCAGCGTCGGCGTCGAGCCGGTCTACGACGTCGGCATCGACGCGCAGGCGCCGAACATGACCTCCTACGTGCTGCAGGCGAAGTCCAAGGGCGCCGACGTGGTCGACGCGTTCGCACAGGACGTCACGGGCGCATCGCGCATCGCGCAGGCGATGAAGCAGCAGAGCTGGGACGCGGTCGGCTTCAACTACGCGGTCTACGACGAGAAGTGGCACAAGCTCGCAGCGCCCGGGGCGGCCGGCTGGACGTCGAATCCGCCGTATGGGATCGGGCCGTTCCTGGATCGCGCGGAGCTGAACACGACCCCGGGCGGCGCGCTCTTCTACAAGTGGTTCCCGCAGGTCAACCCCGGCAAGCCGATCGACGTCTTCGCGATCGAGGGGTGGGTGCAGGCGCAGTACTTCACGCAGGGCCTGATCGACGCCGGCCCCAAGCTCACGCGCAGAGGCCTGCTGGCCGCGCTCGCGAGAATCGACACGTGGGACAACGGCGGCCTGACCGCGCCCGTCAAGTGGAACAGACCGGGCAAGGCAGCCGGCAACTGCGGCGTCGTCATGCAGGCGACGGACGACGGCTACGAGCGCCTCGAGCCGAAGGAGAGAGGCAGATTCTTCTGCGATTCGAAGCTCGTGCGGCTCCCATGAACACGTTCTTCGTCTACCTGCTGATCGGCGTCACCTCGGGGGCGGTCTACGCGCTGGCCGCCTCCGGGCTGGTCGTCACGTACGCGACATCGCGGATCTTCAACTTCGCGCACGGCGCCATCGGCATGTGCATGGCGTTCCTGGCCTACACGCTGTGGGTGGACCAGGGCCTGCCGGAGTGGCTCGCGCTCGGGCTCTGCGTCTTCGTCGTCGCCCCGGCGATCGGCGTGCTGCTCGACTTCGCGGTGATGCGTCACCTCGAACGGGCGTCGGTCGCCGTGCGGCTCGTCGTGACGCTCACCATCTTCATCTTCCTGCAGGGCCTCGCGGTCTGGATCTGGGGCACGGAGCTGCGCTCGATGCCGCAGATCTTCGGCAACGGCTCGTTCGCGATCGGCGACCTGACCGTCACCAACGACCAGGCCGCGACCGTCCTGATCGCCGTCGTCGTCGCCGCCGGGATGTGGTTCCTGTTCAAGCGCACGACCGTCGGCACGATCATGCGCGGCGTCGTCGACGACCGCGACCTGACGCAGCTGCACGGCGTCAACCCCCGCTACGTGACGTCGCTGTCATGGGCGCTCGGATGCAGCCTCGCGGCGCTCGCGGCGATCCTCGTCGCGCCGGGCCTCTCGATGAGCATCGAGGCGCTCAGCCTGCTGGTCGTCTCGGCGTATGCGGCGGCGATCATCGGCGGGCTGACGAGCGTGCCGCTGACCTTCCTGGGCGCGCTCGCGCTCGGGATCGTCACCGCGCTGCTCGTCGGCTACCTGCCGCCGGAGAACGAGCTCGTTCAGGACGTGGCGCCGGCGATGCCGTTCGTGCTGCTGTTCGTCGCGCTCGTCGTCCGGCGCGAGGAGCTCGGCGTCTTCCAGCGGGTCGAGGTCTTCAACGAGCCGCGTCCGCCGGCGCTGCGGACGACGATCGCGATCGGCGTGGCCGGGGTGGTCGTCGTCGCGCTGGTCGCGCCGCAGCTGTCGAGCTTTCACGCGCTCGTCGCCGGCACCGGCCTCGTGTGGGCGGGGATCCTGCTCAGCCTCGTCCTGATCGCCGGCATGGCCGGCCAGGTCTCGCTTGCGCAGCTCGCCTTCGTCGGCGTCGGCGGCGTGATGATGTCGCACATCGGCGACGACATGCCGTACTGGCTCGCGCTGCTCGCGTCGGCCGCGTCGGCCGCGGTGGTCGGCGCCCTGATCGCGTTGCCCGCGCTGCGGCTGCGCGGCCTCTACCTCGCGTTGTCGACGCTCGCCTTCGCCGTCCTGATGGACAAGGTCGTGTTCGTCAACTCGCACGTCTTCCCGACCTCGGGCGGCGCGATCCCGGTTCGCGCGCCGCAGATCTTCGGTCTGCGCGCCGACTCGTTCAACTCGATGCTGCCGCTGCTCGCCGCGGTCGTCGCGCTGTATGCGATCGGCATCCTCGCGATCCGCCGGGGCCGCTTCGGCCGGCGCCTGACGGCGATGCGCGACGCGCCGGCAGCCGCGAGCGCGCTCGGCATGAACCTCGTCAGCACGAAGCTCGTCGTGTTCACGACGTCGGCCGCGATGGCGGGTCTGATCGGTGCGCTCTTCGGCGGCCTCAACGACCAGGTGATCGCGAGCCAGTTCGGCTACATGCAGTCGCTGATCGCGCTGCTGATCCTCGTCATCTACGGGCTCACGAGCGTGCCGGGAGCGATCCTGGGCTCGGTCTTCTACGCGATCTTCTTCATGATGCTGCCGGAGTGGGTCGAGGACCCGGACACCGTCAACCTGATCCAGCCGCTGGCGATCGGGCTCGCGATGTTCGGGCTGGCGCAGCACCCGGAGGGCGTCGTCAACCAGGTGCGTGACGCGATCAAGGCGCGGCGGGGCGGCGGAGCGGGGCCGCCGCGCTCCTCCGCGCAGATCGACACCGCGACCCAGAAGGAGTCTCATGCCGTTGCTCGAGGCTGACAGCATCAGCGTCTCCTTCGGAGGCATCAAAGCGCTCGCCGACGTGTCGATCGCCGCGGAGCCCGGTGCGGTCACCGGGCTGATCGGACCCAACGGCGCCGGCAAGTCGACGATGCTCGGCGTGCTGAGCGGGCTGCAGCGGCCGAAGGCGGGACGCGTCCGCTTCGCCGGACACGACGTCACGCGCAAGGCGCCGCACCGCCGCGCGCGGCTCGGCATGGCGCGGACGTTCCAGCGGCTGGAGCTGTGGAGCTCGATGACCGTCGCGGAGAACGTGCTGACCGCCGCCGAGCTCGGCCGCCAATGGAATCGCGACGCCGCTCCCCAGCGGATCGCGGGGCGGGCGCTCGAGCAGCTGGGGCTGACCACCATCGCCGACGTCCCGGTCGGCGAGCTGTCGAGCGGACAGGGCCGTCTCGTGGAGGTGGCGCGCGCGATGGCGCTGCGCCCGACGATGCTGCTGCTGGACGAGCCGTCGGCCGGCCTCAACGAGGTCGAGACCGAGGAGCTGGGGAGGATCCTGGCGTCGCTCGCGGCCGACGGCACCGCGATCATCCTCGTCGAGCATCACGTCGAGCTCGTCACGAACACGTGCTCGTACGTCTACGTGCTCGACTTCGGCCAGACGATCGCCGCTGGCCCGCCGGAGCAGATCCGCCGCGACGAAGCCGTGCAGAGAGCCTACCTCGGGAGCAAGCATGCCGCCCATTCTTGAGATCTCGGGGCTGACGGCCGGCTACGGCCCGCTCGAGGTCCTGTATGCCGTCGACCTCCCGATCGAGCAGGGCAGGATCACGGCGATCCTGGGCCCGAACGGTGCCGGCAAGACGACGACGCTGAAGGTCGCGGCGGGCCTCGTGCCGGCACGCAGAGGCTCGGTGAAGCTGAGAGGGGAGGAGCTGCTGGGAAGCGCTCCACGGAGCATCGCGCGCCGCGGGCTGTGCCTGATCCCCGAGGGGCGTGGGATCTTTCCGTCGCTCAGCGTGCGTGAGAACCTCAAGCTGCAGTCGAAGATGCCGCGTGCGGGAAGCTTGAAGGAGGTCGAGGAGATCGCCTACGCGCGTTTCCCCCGCCTCGGACAGCGGCGCAAGCAGATCGCGGGCACGATGTCCGGCGGCGAGCAGCAGATGCTCGCGCTCAGCCGTGCGCTGACGACGGCGCCGGACGTCCTGATGATCGACGAGATCTCGATGGGCCTCGCGCCGAACCTCGTCGAGGAGCTGTTCGGCGTCGTGACCGATCTCGCCAGGGCCGGCGGGACCATCGTCCTGGTCGAGCAGCTGGCGGAGTACACGCTCGAGCTGGCCGACCACGTCGCGGTGATGGCGAAGGGGCGCGTCGCCGCGTTCGGCGAGCCCGACGACGTGCGGGATCTGCTGACCGATCTCTACCTCGGCCGCGTCGACGGGGCGGAGGCAGCCGCCGGATGAGGTCTGACCACAACGCATCGGCAGAGCCGCGGCCGCTCATCATCGGCGTCGGCGGCACGACGCGCGATGACTCCTCCAGCGAACGGGCCGTGCGCGCGGTACTGCGCGAGGCGGCGGCGGTCGGAGCGGACACCGAGATGTTCGGCGCCGCCCGCATCGAGTTCCCGATGTACGCCCCCGAGCGCCCGGGCCGCGTCCCCGCGGCGGTGACGTTCGTCGAAGCGGTCCGGCGCGCGGACGGCCTCGTGATCGCGTCGCCCGGCTACCACGGCGGTCTCTCGGGTCTCGTCAAGAACGCGCTCGACTACATCGAGGATCTGCGCGCTGACGAGCGGCCCTACCTCGACGGGCGCGCCGTCGGCTGCGTGGCATGCGCCTACGGCTGGCAGGCCACGACGACGACGCTGGTGTCGCTGCGGTCGGTGGTCCACGCCCTGCGCGGGTGGCCGACGCCGCTCGGGATCGCGATGAACTCGGCCAACCGCGTCTTCGCCGAGGACGGGTCGATCGCCGACGAGGCGGTTGCCGCGCAGACGCGCCTGCTCGCGACGCAGGTCGTGCGATTCGCCCGTCTTCACGCGGCAGCTGGAAGTGAGTCGTGAGCTTCTCGGCGCCGGATGGGGCCGAGGCGCTGGATCCGGTCGACGACGCGATCGACGCGATCGCCGGCGGTGGAATGGCCGTCGTCGTCGACGACCCTGGACGCGAGAACGAGGGCGACGTGCTGATGGCGGCCGAGCACGTCACGGCACAGGCCGTCAACTTCATGGTGCGTCACGCACGCGGGCTCGTGTGCGTGCCGATGGAGCGCGCGCGCCTCGACGCGTTGAAGGTGCCTGCGATGGTGCGCTCCAGCGGGGACCGCCACGGTACCGCCTTCCACGTCGGAGTCGACCACGCGCGACTGGCGACGACCGGGATCTCGGCGGCCGACCGAGCGGCCGCAATCCGCGCGCTCGCGAGCACGCGGACGGTCGCGGCGGATCTGGTGCGTCCGGGTCACGTCTTCCCGCTCGCCGCGCGCGAGGGCGGCGTGCTCGAACGCCCGGGGCACACCGAGGCGGCCGTCGATCTGGCGCGTCTGGCCGGTTGCACGCCGGCCGGCGTGATCTGCGAGATCGCCTCGGAGGACGGCGCGATGGCGCGGCTGCCCGAGCTGCGGCGGTTCGCGGACAGGCACGGCCTGCCGTTGATCTCGATCGCCGACCTCGTCGCATATCGGACGGCACGCGCACCGCAGCTCGAGCGCGCGGTCGAGACGGCGCTGCCGCTTCCGCAGGGCGACTTCCGGATCGTCGGCTACCGCGAGCTGCTCACCGGCGGGGAGCATGTCGCGCTGGTGCTGGGCGACTTCGACGACGCGCGCAGCACGCTCGTGCGCGTGCACGAGCACTGCTTCGCGGGTGACGTACTGGGATCGCCGACGTGCCGTTGCGCGGATCGCCGTCGCGCTGCGCTCGAGCTGATCGGGGCGGTCGGCCACGGCGTGCTCGTTTACGCGCGCGCGCGAGGAAGCGGCGACGGCACGCTGGCGGCGTGTCCCGCGCGGGGGCCCCGGTCCGCCGGCGACGAGCGCTGGTCGGTCGCCGCCCAGATCCTGCATGACCTCGGCGCCGGCCCGATCACGCTGCTGGCCGACGGCGACCACGCGGGCGAGCTGCAGGAGCGCGGCGTGCGCGTCGTCGCAGAGACAGATCTCGACGACGTGACGGGCAGGGCACGTGTCCTCGCTTGACGACTCCGACGTCGGATGTATAAGGTCAGACCATACGAAGGAGAGGCCAATGACGGATATTGGCCGCGGAGAGAGATCCATGACAGGCGGAACCTCAATGAATGAACGAACGGCGACAGGCGACGGCGGCCCGATCCGCGTGTTGATGGCGAAGGCCGGCCTCGACGGGCACGACCGCGGTGTCAAGGTCGTCGCGCGGGCGCTGCGTGACGCGGGGATGGAGGTCATCTACACCGGCCTGCACCGCACTCCCCAAGAGATCGTCACGACCGCGATCCAGGAGGACGTCGACGTGATCGGCGTCAGCCTGCTCTCCGGCGCGCACATGACGCTCTTCCCGCAGTTGCTCGAGCTGCTCAAGCAGGAGGGGGTCTTCGAGCGCTACATCGTGATCGGCGGCGGCGTGATGCCCGACGAGGACGTCGAGGCCCTGACGGCTATGGGGGTGCAGGCGATCCTCGGCCAGGACACGCCGCCCGACGCCGCCGCGGCGCTCGTACGCGAGCTCGTCGCCAAGCGGGGAGCGCGGGTCTGATGGAGCAATGGAGCTGGCCGCCTCGCTACGACGACGGGTACGTCCCGCCAGTCGACCAGGAGCATTGGTTCCCGGTTCGCGAGACGATGGACCCGCAGGAGCGCAACGTCGCGATCCTCCAGCGGCTGCGCGAGGTGATGGCGTACGCCTACGAGCACGCGCCGTTCTACCGTCGCAAGTGGGACGCCGCGGGCGTCGAGGTCGGCGACGTGCGGACGTTCGCCGACTTCGAGCGCGTGCCGGTCGTGACCAAGGAGGAGCTGCGCGCGGCTCAGGCCGAGCATCCGCCGTTCGGCGACTACCTCTGCATCCCCGAGACGAACGTGGTGCGCGTTCACGGAACCTCCGGCACGACTGGGCGCCCGACCGCGTTCGGGATCGGCCGGGAGGACTGGAGGTCGATCGCCAACGCGCACGCGCGTGTGATGTGGTCGATGGGGATCCGCCCCAGCGACACCGTCTTCGTCGGCTCTGTCTTCAGTCTCTACATGGGCTCGTGGGCGGCGCTGCTGGGCGCGGAGCGGCTCGGTGCGGCGGCGTTTCCCTTCGGCGCCGGCGTCGCCGGCCAGACCCAGCGCGCCGTCAACTGGATGCGCCAGATGAAGCCCGCCGTCTTCTACGGCACTCCGTCCTACGCGCTGCGGCTGGCGGAGGTGGCCGAGGAGGGCGGGGTCGACCCGCGCGAGTTCGGCATCCGGATCCTCTTCTTCTCGGGCGAGCCGGGCGCGGCGATCCCGAGCATCCGCCGCCAGATCGAGAGCAGATACGGCGGAAAGGTCTTCGACTCCGGCTCGATGGCGGAGATGAGCCCCTGGATGAACCTCGGCGAGACGAGCGCGCAGGCCGGGATGTTGTGCTGGCAGGACATCGTCTACACCGAAGTGGTCGATCCCTCCAGCCACGCGGCCGTCGCGTACGGCAGCGAGGGAACCCCGGTGTACACGCACCTGGAGCGCACCAGCCAGCCGATGATCCGGCTGCTGTCGGGCGACCTGACGCGCTGGGAGGCCGGTCCGAGCCCGTGCGGCCGCACCTACCCGATCCTCCCGCGCGGCATCTACGGTCGCATCGACGATCAGTTCACGATCCGCGGCGAGAACGTCTACCCGAGCACGATCTCGGAGATCGTCACCTCGCTGCCGGGCTACGGCGGCGAGCATCGCATCATCGTCTCGCGCGAGGAGACGATGGACTCGCTGGCGGTGCAGATCGAATACAGCGCCAACGGAACTGCGGACGCCGGTGCGGTCGAGGCGTTCCGGATCGCGGCGCAGGATGCGCTGCGCACGACGCTCGGCGTCAGCACGCACGTCGTCGCGGTGCCGCAGAACACGTTCGAGCGCAGCGAGTTCAAGGCCCGTCGGGTGATCGACGAGCGGGACCTGTTCCGCGAGGTGGTCGGCGCATGAGCTCCACCGACGAGCGCCTCGCCGACCTGCTGACCCGCTCACGGGCGGGCGATGTGACCGCGACGAGCCAGCTGATCTCGGCGCTGGAGGCACGCCGTGTCGGCAGCGGCGCCGTGCTCGCCGACCTGTACCGGGCCGGCGGCCACGCGCACGTGATCGGAATCACCGGCTCGCCGGGCAGCGGCAAGAGCACGCTGGTGAACGCGCTCGCGCGCGAGCTGCGCGAGCGCGGCGAGACCGTCGCGATCGTCGCCGTCGATCCCTCCAGCGCTCTCAGCGGCGGCGCGATCCTCGGCGATCGCATCCGCATGCAGGACCACACGCTGGACCGCGGGATCTTCGTCCGCTCGATGTCGAGCCGCGGGTCGCTGGGCGGCATCTCGCGCGCGACCGTCGACGCCGTCTCGGTGCTCGACGCCGCCGGCTGGGACAACGTCGTCGTGGAGACGGTCGGCGTCGGCCAGGCCGAGGTCGAGATCATGCGGATCGCCCACACGACCGCGGTCGTGTCGGTGCCCGGGGCCGGCGACGACGTCCAGGCGATCAAGGCGGGCCTGATGGAGATCGCCGACGTCCACGTCGTCAACAAGGCGGACCGGCCGGACGCCAACAAGACCGCGGCCGAGCTGCTGTCGATGCTCACACTGGCGGGTCCGCCTGGCCCCGGCGGCTGGGCCGTCCCCGTCCTCAGCACCGAAGCGCTGACCGGCACCGGCGTCCCCGAACTGGCCGACACGCTCGCCGCCCACGTCGCGTGGATGGCGCAGTCGGGCGAGCGCACGCGTCGCGAGCGCTCGATCGCGACGGCGCGGATCCACTCGATCGCGAAGGACCTCGTCCTGGAGCGGCTCGCGGACCCCGCGGCGACCGAGCTCGTCGAGCGCGTCGTGCACGAGGTCGCCGCCCGACGACTGGACCCGCACACCGCCGCGCGCGCGCTGGTCGACCACGAACCCGTTCCCGAGCCGCAGCTGGAGAAGATCTGATGACCCCGAGCACGAGGGCACTCACCAACCTGATCGAAGAGACCGTCCGCCAGCACGTCGAGGCGGAGCTGGAGACGTGGGAGCAGGGAGAGCTCGCCGCGTTCGTGGCGCGCCGGCCCGAGAGTCGCGGCGAGTACCTCTCCGGTTCGCGCAGACCCGTCAAACGCGTGTACACCCCCGCGGACGTCGCCGACATCCCCTACGAGGACATCGGGCTGCCCGGACAGTTCCCGTTCACGCGCGGTCCCTACCCGACGATGTACCGCGGCCGCCCGTGGACGATGCGCCAGATCGCCGGCTTCGGCACGCCGGACGAGACGAACGAGCGCTTCCAGTACCTGATCGCCCAGGGGCAGACCGGGCTCTCGGTCGACTTCGACATGCCGACGCTGATGGGCTTCGACTCCGACGATCCCAAGAGCGTCGGCGAGGTCGGCCGCGAGGGCGTCGCCGTGGACGTGCTGGAGGACATGGACAGGCTGTTCGCCGGGATCGACCTCGAGCAGATCAGCGTCTCGATGACGATCAACCCCTCCGCATGGATCCTGCTCGCGATGTACATCGCGGTGGCGGAGGCGCGCGGGCTCGATCTGAACAAGCTGTCGGGCACGATCCAGAACGACATCCTGAAGGAGTACATCGCGCAGAAGGAGTGGATCTACCCACCTGAGCCGAGCATGCGGATCGTGCGCGACACGATCACCTACACGGCCGGGCGAATGGCCCGCTACAACCCGATCAACATCAGCGGGTACCACATCTCGGAGGCCGGCTCGAGCGCGCTGCAGGAGGCGGCGTTCACGATCGCGACCACGCGCGAGTACGTCCGCGCGGTGACGGCGACCGGTCTCGACGTCGACGCGTTCGCGCCGCGGCTGTCGTTCTTCTTCGTCTGCCAGGCGGACTTCTTCGAGGAGGTCGCCAAGTTCCGCGCGCTGCGGCGCCGGTACGCGCGGATGATGCGGGAGGAGTTCGGCGCCAAGAGCCCCGAGTCGATGCGGATGCGCTTTCACACGCAGACGGCCGCGGCGACGCTGACCAAGCCGCAGCCGCTGAACAACATCGTGCGGACCGCCATCCAGGCGCTCGCGGCCGTGCTCGGCGGCACGCAGTCGCTGCACACCAACGGCCTCGACGAGGCGTACGCGATCCCGTCGGAGCTGGCGATGAAGGTCGCGCTGCGCACGCAGCAGATCATCGCCGAGGAGACGAACGTCACGCAGGTGATCGATCCGCTCGGCGGCTCCTGGTACGTCGAGTCGCTGACGCGCGACTTCGAGCGCTCGATCGACGAGTACCTCGCCAAGATCGAGGAGGTCGGCGGCACGCTCGCGGCGATCGAGCAGAACTTCTTCCAGCGCGAGATCGCCGACTTCGCCTACGAGTTCGCCCAGCGCAAGGCCGCCGCCGACCGCACCGTCGTCGGCGTGAACAAGTTCGTCGACGACAACGAGGACCAGGAGATCGAGGTCCACAAGATCGACCCGACCAGCGAGCGGCGCAAGATCGAGCGCCTGCAGGAGATCAAGCGCACGCGCGACAACGCGCGCGTCAGCGCGACGCTCGAAGCGCTGGTGCGGACGGCGAGGGATCCCGGCGCGAACCTGATGCCGGCGACGATCGACGCCGTCCGGGCGCACGCCTCGATGGGCGAGATCGTCAACGCGCTCGAGGGGCTCTTCGGCCGTTACACGGAAACCCCGGTCTTCTGATGGCCGTCATGCTGAAGCCCGCCGACGCGCAGGCTGTGCCGATCGCCCTGGAGCGCTTCGTCGCCGGCACCGCGGACGCGGAGATCGGGCGACACGCTGTCGGGGCGTGGCACGCGCTCGCGCCGAGCGCGGCGCGCCACGCGCCCGGGAGCCCGGCCGGCGCGGTGACGCTGCCCGATGCCGCGCGGCTGCTGGCGGATGTCAGCTCGTCGTTGGCGGCGCTCGTGGGCGATGCCTGGCTGGTGCAGCGAGTCCACGACGTCAAGTTCCCGCGCGGGATCGGCGAGCCGCGCGAGGTGCGCCTGGAACTGCGCGTGATCAACCGAACGGCCGACGCAGGAGGCGTCAACGTGCGCCTCTACCTGAAGGATCGCGAGGATCGCACCTGCCTGCGCCTCGGCGCTGAGCTGATCGCGGCAACGGCGACGACGGGTGAGGGCTCCACGACGACCCGGGCCGCTCAGCCGGCGAACACGAGGAGAGGGAGCGCATGAGAGCTGTCGCGATCGGGGCCGATCGAGGCCTGGAGCTGATCGATGCGCCGCAGGCGCCCGTGATGGCCGGCGAGGTGCGCCTCGACGTCGCCTACTGCGGCATCTGCGGCTCCGACCTGCACATGCTCGACATGCCGGGGGTGCCGGCGGGGCTCGTGCTCGGGCACGAGCTCGCCGGCAGCGTCAGCGAGGTGGGGGAGGCGGTCGCGGGCTGGTCGGTAGGCGACCGTGTCACCGTGCTCCCGATCGTGCCGTGCGGGGAGTGCTACGCCTGCCGCGGTGGCCACGACCATCTGTGCGAGAACGGCCTCTCGCGCGGCCCCGGGCTCGGCCGGGCCGGTGGATACGCCGAGACGGTGGTCGTGCCGGCCGGCATGCTGCGCCGGCTCCCGGACGGCGTAAGCGAAGCGCACGGCGCGCTGACGGAGCCGCTGGCCGTGGCGATTCGCGCAATCGCGCTCGCCGAGCCGTCGCAGGAGACGGGCGTGTGGGTCATCGGTGCCGGTCCGATCGGCGTCATGACGGCGGCCGGGCTGCGCGCGCGGGGCGTGCGGCGCGTCGTGGTCGTGGAGGTGAATCCCGCTCGCCGCGAGATGGTCGAGCGGCTGGGCTTCTCGACGGCCGCACCCGGCGCGGCGGCGGCCTCCGCCGAAGAGCTGTTCGGCGCGGCCGCCGCGACGGTCGCGATCGACTGCAGCGGCCATCCGAGCGGCACCCCGCTCGCCGTCGGCCTGCTGCCGCCCGCGGGGCGGTTGGTCGTGGTCGGGATCCCAGGCGAGCCCGCGCCGCTGGACCTGACGGCGGTCGCGATGAAGGAGCTGTCGATCCGCGGCTCGCTCGCGTACTCCACACGCGACTTCGCCGAAGCGCTCGATCACATCGCCGCGGGACGGATTCCCTGCGAGCAGATCGTCACGGCCGTTGCCGGCCTCGACGAGGCGCCGCGCTGGTTCGACGACCTGCGCAGCGGCGCCACTCCGCATCTGAAGGTCTTGCTGCGCCCCTGAACCACCACCAACGAGGAGACGACGATGAAGGTCGGTCTTTCGCTCTACATTCAGAATTATCCCGACTGGGATCGATTCAACGCACTCGAGCGCGGCGAAGACGTACCGCCGCTGGAGCCCAACACCGATGCGCAGGTGTGGGCCGAGGAGCTTGAGACGGTGCTCATGATCGAGGAGCTCGGGTTCGACTCGCTGTGGACGGTCGAGCACCATGTCAGCCCCTACACGATGGTTACGAACCCGATTCAGGCGCTCACGTTCGTCGCGGGCGTGACGAAGCGGATCGACGTCGGGACGATGGTGGTGATCCTGCCGTGGCACGACCCGCTGCGGGTCGCCGAGGAGATGACGATGCTGCAGTACGTGCTGCGCGGGCGGACGCCGTACATCGGCGTCGGTCGCGGGCTCGGCCGTCGCGAGTTCAAAGCGCTCGGCATCGACCAGAACGAGTCGCGCGGCCTCTTCAAGGAGAGCGTCGACGTGATCAAGCTGGCGCTCACCGAGGAGAAGTTCTCCTATGAGGGCGAGCATCACCGCTACGAGGACACGACGATGCGTCCCCGTCCGCGCGATCCGGAGGCGCTGCTCGACGCGCTGTGCTTCTCGTGGGGCAGCCCCAGCTCCGCGCCCGTCGGCGCCAGCCTCGGGCTGCGGCCGCTGATCATTCCGCAGAAGGCCCTGACGGACTACCACGACGAGCTCGCAGCGTTCGGCGCGGCCCGCGGCGAAGCGGGCTTTGCGCCCGCGCGTCCGCGACTGCACCTGCACATGTATTGCCACGAGGACGCCGGCAAGGCCGAGGCGGCGGCGCGGCGATATGTGCCGGAGTACGTCGACTCGGCTTCGCGCAACTACGAGCTGAGCGGCAGCCACTTCGGGAGACTGAAGGGCTACGAGCACTACAAGGAGGCGGCCGCGACACCGCTGGAGACGATGAGCGAGGCGTGGATCAGCAACTCGATCTGGGGCACGCCCGACCAGTGCGTCGAGAAGCTCCGCCGGCTCTGCGACGCGTTTCATCCGGAGGAGTTCATGCTGACCGGGCGCTATGGCGCGATGACGCACAAGGAGTCGCTCGACAGCCTCGAGCTGTTCTCGCGCGAGGTGCTCCCGGCGGTGCAGGCGATTCCGCTGGAGGAGCCGATCGCCTACGAGGCGCCCGCCTCGACGGCCTGAGTTGGCCGCGACGCAACCGTCGATCGACGGCGTCGGCGCGGGAGTCCGCGCCGGCGCGCCGCTCGCCGTGCCGATGCTGTTGATCGGGACCTCCTTCGGAATCGAGGCGGTCACGCGCGGGTGGGGCGTCGTGACGCCGATCGCGATGTCGATGCTGACGTTCTCGGGCGCCGCGCAGATCGCGGTGCTGGGCGTCTTGGCGGCGGGCGGCGACGTGGTCGCGGCGCTCGCCGCGGGCATCCTCGTCAATCTGCGCTTCCTCCCGGTCGGTATCGCGATCGGTCCGTCGATCGGCGGCGGGATCGTGCGGCGGGCGTTGACGGGCCAGGCGATCGTCGACGCCTCGTTGACGATGGCGCGGCTGGCCGAGGGGCGCTACGGCGCGCGGCGCCTGATCGGCTCGACGGCGCCGCAGTGGCTCGGCTGGCAGGCCGGCACGATCGTCGGCGTCGTGATCGGCTCGCAGCTGGGCGACCCCGGGCGCTACGGTGTCGACGCGCTCTTCCCCGCCTTCTTCCTCGTGTTGCTGCTGAGAGAGCTGGGCGAGCGGCGCGCGCGTGTCACCGCCGCCGCCGCGGCGTCGATCGCAGTGGTGCTGCTTCCCGTCGCGCCTGCGGGCGTACCGGTGATCGCTGCTTGCCTCGCCGCATTCGCCGGGTGGCGCTCATCGACATGAGCGCCACCTTCCTGGCGGCTGCGGGGCTCGCGCTCGCGACGTTCGCGATCCGCGCCGCCGGTCCGGTCGGCCTCGGGGGCAGGACGCTGCCGCCATGGCTGACGCGCACCTTGGCCGGGCTGCCCGCCGCGTTGCTGGCCGCGCTGGTCGTGACGGGCACGTTCGAGCGCGGCGGCACGATCGCGCTCGACGCGCGGGTCGCCGGCCTCGGCGTCGCGGCGCTCGCGACGGCGCTCGGGGCGAGGATGGTGACCGCCGTCCTGTTGGCGGCCGCAGCGGTCAGCCTGGTCCGACTCGCATGAGCGCCGCTGCGCACGCGAGTCGATCGCTGGATGCGCGCGGCGAACCGCGCTACGATCGACCGTGGAGTCGGTCTCCTCGCATGTCGAGGTCAGGGAATCCGGTCGAAGTCCGGAGCTGGCGCGCAGCGGTGGGGACGCGATACACGGCCGACATGCCACTGGGATCAGAGCTCCTGGGAAGGCGAGCCGAGGTGCGTCTGAGCCCGAAGACCTGCCGACTCCTCCGCCCGCAACGGGCGGAACCGATCATCACGGCCTCGCGCACAGGCTGTCGGGCTGGAGGGAGCAGGACAGATGGAACCAGCGAGAGACGCTGGGGCGCACGAAGCGTCCATGCCGTTCGAGCGGGCGCGGGCGTTCGCCTACGTCGTCGAGGCGATCGAGCGTGCGATTCGCGCCGGCCAGATCGAGATCGGCGGGCGCCTCCCGGGCGAGCGCACCCTCGCCGAGCGGCTGCAGGTCAGCCGGGCGACGGTGCGCGAGGGGTTGCGCGCGCTCGAGCTGTTCGGGCTTGTCAGCGCCCGGCGGGGATCGGGGCGCGACAGCGGCTCGCACCTCGTCGCAGCGACCCACGAAGGGCTGCAGAACGCGTGGCGGCTGCATGCGCTCGCGACCGGCGTCAGAACGAGCGATCTGCTGCACCCGCTCGCCCTGGTGCAGCAGCAGGTCGCCACCGAGCTTGCGCGCACGCACCAGGCGGCGATGGTGGCCCGGTTGCGGATTGCCAACGCCGAGCTTGGCCGCGCCCGCGGCTGGACCGCACTGCTCGACGCAGACGCCGCTGTTCACGCGCTGGCGGCTCAGTTCGTTGCCGACCAGCTGGCTTCCGGCGCCGCTGCGCTGCTCGCCGCCGCGGCGCCGGATCTGCTGGAGCTGCTGCGCCCGCTGGGTGTCGAGGAGGCAACCGCACGCCTGGTCTGCGAGCACACGCAGCTGATCGACACGATCGAACGCGGGGACGTTGCGATGGCAGGGATGCTGGCGTACTCGCACGCGTTGCGCGAGCTGCAGAGGCCGGCTCGCGTCGCTGCGCTCGCGGCCTGACAGGAGCCGCGTCATCCAGGCGTGATGGGGTTCCCCGACGACGAGGAGACGACGGATGACCAGATTGGAGGGGATCGTCGTGCAAGGCGAGCGTCGGGGACGGACGATCGGCTTCCCGACCGCCAACATCGACCTGCCGCCGGACTCGCCGATCCCCGCGCACGGCGTCTACGCCGGGCTGCTGGACGGCCGGCCCGCGGCCGTCAGCATCGGCACGCGGCCGACCTTCAGATCGCGCCTCGGGGTGCTGATCGAGGCGCACGTCCTCGACTTCCACGGCAGCTTGTACGGGCAACGCGTGGTGCTCGAGCTGCTGACGCGGCTGCGCGACGAGCAGCGGTTCGAGACGGCCGACGAGCTCGTGGCACAGATCAGGCGAGACGTAGCGGCGACACGTGCGGTGTGCGCCAGATGCGCTGAGCGCCACTGAGTCCAGGGGATCACTCGGTGGGTCAGTCGACCCGCGCGCGCATCACCTCGGGCCCGGTGGCGGCGGGGTTGCCGTCGCTGGGCTCGGCGGTGATCTCGACGGTGGGGTAGAGGGCGGGGTCGGCGGCGGCTTTGAGCTGGACGTCGGAGCGGCCGGTTCTGTCGGGGTGGAAGGTGCCGGCTGAGATCCGGTTCGGTCTGGCGGGGGTGTCGCCGGGGCCGACGAACCAGACCTCGTAGTAGTCACCTCTGGGCAGCAGCGGCAGCTCGTCGGTGCGGAGGTCGACGGTGCGGCCGATGCCGATCGCGCGGATCTCCAGGGTTCCGGCGTCGCCGCCGTCGGGCAGCTGGATCGCGCCTGCGTACTCGACGACGCCCGCCGGGGCGGCGCTGTCGCTGCCGTCGATCGCCTCGCCGACGAGCACCCCGCCGATCGCCAGCGCAACGGCCGCGAGCGCCGCGCCGAGCGCGAGCCGCGGGCGCGTCAGCCAGCCCGGGACGACGAGGCGGTGCCGACGCGCAGCGGACGTCGGCGCGGTCGACGCGCCGCCGTCGTCGCCGGCGGTGTCGGCGTTGAGGGCGGCGACGGCGCGGCGGAACGCGGCCAGCCGTTGCGGGTCGGGCTGGGCCTGCGGATCCTCGTCGGCGCGCAGGGCGTCGGCAAGCTCGTCGAGGAGGCGGTCGTCGTCAGGCATGCTCGCTCTCCCGCAGCTTCGCACGCAGCCGGTCGAGCGCACGTGTCTGGGCCATCCGCACCGCTCCCGGTCTGCGGCCGACGACGGTCGCGACCTCCTCGGCGCTGAGCTCGCCGACGACGCGCAGCTCCAGCAGCTCGCGATCGCTGTCGCTGAGCCTTGCGAAGGCGCGCCGCAGCAGGCCGTGGCGCTCGGCGCGCAGCGCCGTCTCTGCCGGCCCGCCTTCGGGTGGCGCGGCGCGCTCGGGCACCTCGGCGACGGGCCGGGCACGTCGGTCGGCGCGGTGGTGCTCGAGCACGACGAGCCGCAGGATCCCGAACAGCCACGCTTCGAAGCCGCCGTCGCGCCAGCGGAAGCGGTCGATCCGTTCGAGCGCACGGGTCATCGTCTCCAGCACCGCGTCCTCGGGGGAGGCGTCGCCGGCGAGCCGGCGACGGGCATAGGCGAGCAGCCGCGGATACGCGCGCCGGTAGAGCAGCTCCCATGCGGCTTCGTCGCCGGCGCGGGCGCGTTCGACGAGGTCGCGGACGTGTGGGTCGTCATGTCGGGCGTCGGTCGATGGCACTCGTAGATGAGGCAACGCCCGCAAGCGTCACGCGGATCAACGCGCCGACGACGGGCTGTGACGTTCTGCCCGCTCGTCGCATGAGAGAGCAGTCAGGGATGTTCCGATCCCCTCCCAGGAGGCTCCGTCACATGCACCGCTCACTGCTGGTCCTGCTGTCCGCGCTGGCGGCCGCGCTCGCCGCGGCGCTGCTGCCCTCGCTCGCCTCCGGTGCGAGCCGCTTCGCAGTCGAGACGACCGCCGACACGCTCGACAGAAGACCCGGTGACGGCCGCTGCGCCGACAGCGGCGGTCGCTGCTCGCTGCGCGCCGCGATCATGGAGGGCAACGCGAGCAGAGACGGCGCCCGCATCGCGCTCAGAGCCCGTCGCTACAAGCTCACGAGCGCCGGCGCCGGCGAGGACGGCGCCCGCAGCGGCGACCTCGACGTCACCGGCACGATCACGATCGTCGGCCGCGGCGCGCTGATCGACGCCGCCAGACTCGACCGCGCCTTCGACGTCGCGCCCGGGGCGCGGTTGACGATCGGCAGAGCGCGGATCGCCAACGGCGCTCCGCCGGCCGGCCAGAGCGGCGGCGCGATCGAGAGCGAGGGCCGCGTCGAGCTCAAGGGCGTGCGCGTGCTGAAGAACGCCGTCCAGGGCGACGGCGCCTCCGGCGGCGGTCTCCTCAACAGCAGAGGCACGCTGATCCTGCGCGACACGCAGGTCAACCGCAACAGCGCCCCGCGCGCCGGCGGCGGCGTCGAGGCCGTCGAGGGCACCACGCTGCTGCGCAGAGCGTCGCTGCTCCTCAATGTCACGGCCGGCGGCCCGGGCAACGGCGGCGGGCTCCACCTCACCGGCAGAGGCGTCGTGGACGTGCGCGACTCGCTGATCGACCGCAACAGCGCCACGGCCGAGGGCGGCGGACTGTGGAACTCCTCCAGCGGCGCGATGAGCGTCGCCGACACGACGATCACCAGCAACGTCGCCAGCGGCGCCGACGCCGACCAAGGCGGCGGCGGGATCTTCAACGACGGCGGCCGACTGCGCATCGACCGCGGCACGCTCGCCCGCAACCAGGCGACCGGCACGGCCGGCTCCGGCGGCGGCCTGCTGAACAACCTCGGCACTGTCCTGATCGACAGCACCGACGTCAACACCAACAGCGCCAGCCGCGCAGGCGGCGGCATCGAGGCCAACGCCGGCTCCACGAGCGTCCTCGGCGCGAAGCTGACCGGCAACGCGACCGGCACGGCCCCGGGCAACGGCGGCGGCCTGCACCTGACCGGCGCCGGCGAGGTCGAGGTCTCCCGAACCACCGTCAGCGGCAACAGCGCCTCCGCCGAGGGCGGCGGCTTGTGGAACTCCGCCGCCGGCGCGATGCGCGTGCTCGACACGACCGTCAGCGGCAACAGAGCAGACGGCGCCGCGGCCGACCAGGGCGGCGGCGGCCTCTTCAACGACGGCGGCCGGCTGATCGTCGAGCGCGGCACCGTCGCCGACAACCGCGCCCTCGGCGCGGCCGGCTCCGGCGGCGGGATCCTCAACGACAGAGGCATGCTCGCGATCAGCGGCACGATGATCCGCGCCAACAGCGCCACCCGCGCCGGCGGCGGCGTCGAAGCCAACCTCGGCAGCACGACGCTCGACTGGACGACGCTCGAGGCGAACGCCACCGGCGCAGCGCCCGGCAACGGCGGCGGCCTGCACCTCACCGGAGCAGGAACCGTCGCCGTCCGCGACGGGCAGGTCGCGCGCAACAGCGCCGCTGCGGAGGGCGGCGGCCTGTGGAACTCCGCCGCCGGCACGATGACGGTCGCGCGCACGACCTTCGTCGCGAACCTCGCCGCCGGCGCCGGTGCCGACCAGGGCGGTGGCGCGCTCTTCAACGACGGCGGCAGACTGACCGTCGAAGGCGGCACGATCGCCGAGAACCGAGCCGACGGCGCGGCCGGTTCCGGCGGCGCGATCCTCAACGACAGAGGCACGTTGACGGTCAGCGGCAGCGAGATCCGCGCCAACGCCGCCAAGCGCGCCGGCGGCGGGATCGAGACCAACCTCGGCACCGTCGCCCTCACGGACGTGACACTCGCCGCCAACGGAGCCGGCGCCGCGCCTGGCAACGGCGGCGGCTTCCACACCACCGGCGCGGGCACCGTCACGATCGCCGGCGGCAGCGTCACCGCCAACACCGCTGCCAACGAAGGCGGCGGACTGTGGAACTCGGCGACCGGCACGATGACGGTCACCGGCACCGCGATCTCCGGCAACACGGCGCCGAGAGGAGCCGACACCTTCAACCAGCCGCCCGGCGGCACCTTCACGATCGACGGCGTGCCCGTCCCCGCGTAGCGCGACGAACGGCCGGGACCGCGCCAGACGCGGTCCCGGCCGGCGCTAAGCGGGTACGTCGGCTGCTCCCGACGGTCGGGACGTCCATCCGTTCGAGCCGCCTGCGAAAGTCAGATCGAACGTACGCGCCCGTGCCGAGGTCGATCGCCTGCTGTGGCGGCGGCTGCTCAGAACGACCAGATCTGCGGCACGAGGAAGACGGCAACGACGAAGAAGAGGCCGAGGAACGGCAGCCCGAAGCGCCAGTAGTCGCCGAAGCGGTAGCCACCGGGTTCCAGCACCATCATGTTGCCGGGGGTGGAGATCGGCGTCAGGAAGGACGCGGCGCAGGCGATCGCGACGCTCATCAGGACTGGTCGGGGAGAGAGGTTCAGGTCGGCTGCCGCCGACAGCGCAACGGGGATCAGGACCAGCGCGGTCGCCGTGTTGCTGACTGCGATCCCGAAGGCGGCGGCGACGACGAACAGCGCGGCCAGCAGCAGGTAGGGGCTGGAGCCGCCGACGGCGTCAGTCAAGACACTCGCGATTCTGTCGGCTGCGCCGGTACTCGAGATCGCCTCGGAGACGGGGATCAGCCCGGCGATCAGGATCACCGTCGGCCACGCGACGGCACGGTATGCCTGCTCGCCGCTGAGCGTGCCGAGCAGCACGAGCGCCATCGCCGCGAGCAGGCCGGCGACGACGGCCGGGACCACCCCGGTCGCGAGCGCCGCGACGAACGCGACGCCGACGACGAGCGTGCGCCGCGCTCCCGGCCCGAGCGCGATCAGCTGCCGGCGGACCGCCGCGGGCGCGTCGACGACGAGCACCTCGTCGCCGTCGAGGCGCTCGTCGAGCGCGCGCCAGGAGCCCTCGAGCAGCAGCACGTCGCCGGCCGCGAGCACCAGCCGCTCAGACTCCGGCGCCTCTCCGTTGCGCTGGACCGACAGGATGACGAGGTCGCCGCTGTCGGTCGTCATGCCGGCGAACACGGACTCCCCGACCAGCGGCGAGCGCGGGGGGATCACCACCTCGGCGACGCCGACCTGACGGGTGAAGAGCGCCTCCGGCACCTCGTGGCCGGACGCGTTCGCCGTGATCCCGTACTGCACGACGAGCGTCTGCGCGTGGCTGCTGAGGTCGGGCGCCATCGCGCGTGCACGGCGGTCGGGCAGCATCCGCCTGCCCAGCAGCAGCGCGAGGCCGACGCTCCCGATCGCGAGCGGCAGGCCGACGACGGCGAACTCGAAGAAGCCGAACCGCCCTGTGCCGGCCCCGTCGGATGCCTCGGAGACGAGGATGTTGACCGGCGAGCCCGTCAGCACGAGCAGCGAGCCAGCGTGCGCGCTGAAGGCGAGCGGCATCAGCAGCTTCGAGGGCGAGCGACCGATCCGGGTTGCGACGACGACCATCATCGGCACGAGTGCGGCGACCGCGCCGTTGGGCGTGATCAGCGCGGCGAGCACCGCGCTCAGCCCCAGCACGAGCGCGACGAGCCGGTTCGCGTCACCGGCTGCCGCGGCGACCAGGCGCTGTCCCGCCCATGCCGTGACGCCGGTCGCGTCGAGCGCTTCGCTGACGACGAACAGCGAGGCGATGAAGAGCACCGTCGGCGAGCCGAAGCCCGCCAGCGACTCGTCGAGCGTGATCACCCCCGCGGCATGGAGCGAGAGGGCGGCGCCGAGCGCGACGACTGCGACGGGCAGGCGGTTCCAGACGAACAGCGCCACGGCCGCCGCCAGGATCAGCAGCGTGACCGTGGCATCGTCCATGTGCGGGATCAGCGGACCGGCCAGCCGGGGCCGAGCGGGATCCCGATCAGGTACCAGGCGACGAAGAACAGCGTCCAGGCGATCGTGAGCACGACGGTGTAGGGGAGCATCAGCGCGATCACGGTGCCGATTCCCGCGTCTCTCTGGTACCGCTTCGCGAAGACGACCATCAGGGCGAAGTACGGCATCAGCGGGGTCAGCACGTTGGTCGGCGAGTCGCCGACGCGGTAGGCCGCCAGCACCGTCTGCGGCTCGATCCCGAGCCGCAGCATCAGCGGCACGAAGATCGGTGCGAGGATCGCCCACTTGGCGATCTTGGCGGGGATCAGGAAGTTGACGACGATCGTCACGACGATCACGCCGAGCAGCAGCCAGATGTCGCCGAGGTCGAGCTCTTCGAGGATGTCGCCGAGCCAGACGGCCGCAACCTGGGCCATGTTGCTGTAGTCGAAGTAGGCGATGAACTGGGCGATCAGCATGAAGAGGAAGAGCAAGCTCGCAAGGCTCGCCCACGATCTCGTGATCATCCCGAGCACGTCGTCGCTTCTTCTGACTGTTCCGACCGCCCGTCCGTAGGCGATTCCCGCGGCGAGAAAGGCGAGCGAGATCATCACGATCAGGCTGCTCATGAACGGCGAGTCGCCGATGATGTCGCCGGTCTCGGGGTTGCGCAGCGGCGCCCCCGGCGGCAGCGTCAGCAGCGCGATGACGGCGAGCACGCCGAGCACCGCCAGGCCCGCCCAGCGCAGCCCCTTCGCCTCCAGCGCCGCGTCGACCGTCACGCCCTCCTCGCGCGCCAGTTCCTCCTCGTCGGCGAGGCTGCGATCCCATCTGCCCAGCCGCGGCTCGACGATCTTGGTCGTCACGAGCGCGATCACGATCGTCAGGAAGATCGTGCAACCGATGCCGAAGAAGAGGTTGGAGACGAGGTCGATTCTCGTCGTCGGATCGACCAGCGCGGCCGCCTCGTTGGTGATGTCGGTGATGACGGCGTCGGCCGGGACGATCAGGATGTTGACCCCGAACGCCGCGCTGACCGCGCCGAAGCCGGCCGCGATCCCCGCGAGCGGATTGCGCCCGACGCTGAGGAACGCGGTCGCGGCGAGCGGGATCAGGACGAGGTAGCCGGCGTCGGCGGCGATGCTGGAGATGATCCCGACGAAGACGATGATGAAGGTCAGAGACGCCGCTGTAGAGATCGCGACGAGCTTGCGGATCAGCCCGCCG
Source organism: Conexibacter sp. CPCC 206217 (assembly GCF_030646165.1). Taxonomy (GTDB): domain Bacteria; phylum Actinomycetota; class Thermoleophilia; order Solirubrobacterales; family Solirubrobacteraceae; genus Conexibacter. Next base: position 511,008 of record NZ_JAUTDO010000005.1, read on the forward strand.
ACGAGCCCCGACAGCTCGGCGACGCCGACGCCGACCATCGCCACGAGGATCACGCCGATCGCGGTGAAGCCGAGGAAGTTGGGGACGAACGAGGTGAACATGAAGCGGATGCCGTCGCCGGTCAACAAGCCTCTGATCGAGAAGGTCTCGCGTACGACCGCGTAGTGCTCCGGGGCGTTGTCGTAGGGCAGCGCGCTGACGCCGTCGGGGCGGGCCTCGACCGCTCTGCTGCCGACGTCGACAACCTCGCTGGTGATGCTGACGCCGATCCAGTCGAGGATCTGCGAGAGCACGATCACGCCGATGCAGAGCCCGAGGAAGAGGATCGCCGGGTTCGGGACCTTGTTGCCGTTGCGCTCGATCCACGCGAGCGCGCGCTGCGTGAAGCCGCCCCCGCCGTCACCCTCGCCGAAGCCGCCCGTGCCGTCGACGTGACCGCTGGCCGTGGCGCTCATCGGCCCGCGCTCCGGTCGGCCGAGAACGCGCTCGCGTAGCGGCCGAGGAAGTCCGCCTCCGCGATCGTCGCGCGTTCGAACTCCGACAGCAGCAGCCGCTCGTCGGGGCCGTGGATGTTCGCGAAGCCGTCGGTCGTGCCGACCAGCAGCGCCTCAGCCCGCGGGAGCGCTCGCGCGAGCGCGCTCACGATCGGGATCGAGCCGCCGCTGCCGGCGAGCAGGACGTCGGCGCCCCACGCCTGCGACCACGCCTCGCGGGCCGCCGCGTAGGCCGGTCCGTCGGTCGCGGCGGCGAAGCCGTTGCCTGTCGCGCCGGGCTGCACGTCGAGCTCGATGCCGAACGGCCGCTGCGCGCGCAGGTGGTCGATCACGGCCCTCTGCGCCTCGACCGCGTCCTGCTCGGGGTGGACGCGCACGTTGAGCAGTGCGCGAGCGTACGGCGAGACGGCGTTGACGGCGCCGTCGACCGAGGGCGCGTCGATACCGGTGACGGTGATCGCCGGCCCCGACCAGACACGCGACCCGAGCCCGCCGGTGCCGATCAGCGGCATCCCGTCCACGATCGTCCCCAGCTCGCGGAAGTCGGCCTCCGGCTGCGCTGGGCCTTCCCATTCGTTGCGCCGCAGGCCGGCGACGGCGACGTCGCCCGCGGCGTCGTGCAGGGACGCGAGCGCCTGCAGCAGCGCCAGCAGCGCGTCGGGGGCGGCGCCGCCGTAGAGGCCGCTGTGCTTGCCCGACTCGAGCGTGCGCGTCTGCACCGTCACGTTCGCCATCCCGCGCAGCGCCGTCGTCAGCGTCGGCAGGCCGGGCCGGATGCTGCCCATGTCGCCGATCACCATCGCGTCGGCCTGGAAGCGGGCGGGATCGGTCTGCGGGTAGCTCGTCAGCGCGCCGCTGCCGATCTCCTCGTAGCCCTCGATGCAGAGCTTGATCCCCACGGGCGGCCGGCCGCCCCACGCGCGCAGCGCCCCGACGTGGGCGATCACGTTGGACTTCGTGTCGGCGACGCCGCGACCGACGAGCGCGCCGTCGCGCTCGGTCGGTTCGAACGGCGGCGAGGTCCACTGCGCCTCGTCGCCGACCGGCACGACGTCGTAGTGGCTGTAGAGCAGGACCGTCGGCGCGCCTTCAGGCGCCGCGATCTCGCCCGTCAGCACCGGCGCGGTGCCCGGCAGGTCGAGGCGCTCGACCGCGACGCCGGCGTCGGCGAACAGCTGCGAGACCAGCTCGAAGGCATCGAGCAGCGGACGGTCGATCCGCCCCGGGACCGACACCGACGGGATCCGCACCAGCCGTTCGAGGTCACTGCGCAGCCCCGGCATCAAGCTGCGAACCCGGCCTGCGACGTCGCGAGCGTCCATTTCCCATCCCCAGATCCGTATCGGCGCGCCACGTCGAACCGCGGGCTTGAGCGTGTGCCACGGTAGTGGACCGGAGGATGGCCGGTCAAGCGGCCGCCCCGTGCTGCTCGCGGGCTGCCGACCACCGCATCCGTGTCCGGCCCCGGACGTGCCATGGCGCGAGCTGCACCTGGCCGCGCGAACCGAGTTCGACGGCGTCGCGGTCGAGATTCACATGCGATGACCCGACACATCGCGCGCATCGAATCGGGCTTCGGCGAGCACGCTCGAGAGACAGAGCGCGGCCATGCCGGCCGCGATTGCGAGAGAGGAGCGACGATGATCCTGCTGGGACTGATCCTGTTGCTGGTCGGGCTGCTGGTCAGCAGCAGCATCCTGTGGACGATCGGCATCGTGCTCGTGCTGATCGGCATCGTGTTGTGGATCCTTGGCGCGACCGGCCGCGCCGTCGGCGGTCGCGAGCGGTGGTATTGAGCAGCACCGGGGCGCAGGTCGGTCCTCCGGTCGTCGCGGGCGCCTCTGGGGCTATGGCTCGGCCAGGCCCAGTCCGCCGAGCGAGCGGTCGCCGTCGCCCGTGCGGAGGGCCGGGACGAGCTCGCTCGTGACGAGGCCGGTCTGGTCGGTGAGCTCGTCGACGAGCTCGAACGCTCTGCGGATGCGTGCGGGGCGGTCGACGACGATCGTGACGATCGGGACGCGGCGCCTGATCGACAGGACGGTGTCGCCGTGGGGTGCATGGTCGCCGTGGTAGCCCCAGATGCCCCGCGCCGCCGTCGCTCCGGTCAGTCCGGCCTCGCGCAGGCGCCGGACGAGCTGGACGTGCAGCGGTCCGTCGTCGTGGCGGGACTGCTCGCCGGCGTAGACCGTCAGCTTCTGCCAGACGTTGAGACCGCCGGCGTCCCTGCCGGCGACCTCCGGCAGGCCGGCGAGGCGGCGACCGTCGCGCTTGCAGACGCGGACGCGCTCGATCGCGAACAGCGGTCTGTCCAGCGTGGCGGCCAGCTCGGGCAGCGCGGCGGCGATCGTGGTACCGGAGCCGATCGCGACGACCATCAGCGGAACCTCGGCGTTGCGTGCGAAGAAGGCGGCGCGGCGGCGCAGGCCGTGCGTCGTGCCGTCGACGCCGAGCAGGACCGTCGCGCCGGCGACGCCGTGTCGTCGCAGCAGGTCGACGATCGTCACGAACGCCGGCCTCCCGGCGGCGCGCTCGCGGCGTCCGATCCAAATCGTCAGCTTGGTCTCGTCGTGCAGTCGCTCGGGCAGCCTGATCGGCTCGATCGCGCCGGTCAGCAGGCGCGCGCGCTCCAGCGTCACGAGGCCGTGCTCGGTCATGCTCGCCAGCTCTGGCACGGCAGCCTCGATCCGGGGTCGGGTGTCGACGGCGATCGTGACGATCGGAAGGTCCTCGGAGAGCGTCAGCAGCCGCTGCGTGCGGAGGTGGTGCCTGAGGCCGAAGCCCTCGGTGCCGCGCAGCATGATGCTGGTCTGGAACCGGTGGCGGGCGTAGAGGTCGATCAGCGCGTCGGCGAGGAACTCGCCGTCGATTCGCCGGCGCTCGCTGGTGTAGGTCGTGAGCTTGAGGCAGTCGACGTTCACAGCAGACCTCCGATCGCGTTGCCGAGCTCCGCCGCGGCGAGCCCGACGGCGAGGCTGCCGAGCACGTTGGCCGCGGCCCAGCGCAGCTGGCCGTCCTCGGCGAGCAGGAACGTCTCCAACATCCACGTCGAGAAGGTCGTGTAGGAGCCGATCGTCGCGGTGCCGGCCAGGACGTACGCGTCACCGCCGACGGCGGCGCCGACCAACAGGCCGAGCACCAGCGCGCCGCCGACGTTGACGACGAAGGTGCCCCACGGCAGGCGCCCGGCGATCCGCGTGCTGACGAGCGAGTCGACCGCGAAGCGGGCGAGCGCGCCGAACGCGCCCAGCGCGCCGACCGCGCACCACACGGCGACGCTCATGCCAGCGCCCGCACGCGCCGCACCAGCTTCGCGGAGGCCGACATCGCCACCAGCCCGGCGACGACGCTCGCCGATGCGTAGGCGGCGGCCAGCCCGAGCGCGCCGGCGTCGAGCATCCGCATGAGCTCGACCTGCATCGTCGAGAAGGTCGTCAGCCCGCCGCAGAACCCGGTGCCCAGCAGCGGCCGGCGGTAGGTCGACAGCGGCAGCCGCTCCTGCAGCCGGACCACGAGATAGCCCAGCAGGAACGCGCCGACGACGTTGACCGCGAACGTCGCCCAGGGCCACTCCGACGGCGAGTGCGGCACGAGCTCGGCCAGCGCGGTGCGGGCGAGCGTGCCGACGAGCCCGCCGGCCGCGATCGCCGCCAGCTGGCGGCGATCAAGACGCTGCATCGAGCGCGCGGCGACGGACCGATCGCGGTCCGACAGGCGTCGCGACCGTCTCGTCGTGGTCACCGCGCCCCTCCGCTCGACAGGCCGGCGGCCGGCGATTCGGTGCGGCGATGAGCGATCGACTGCATGCAGGCCTCCACGACGTCGGGTGACGGGTCGTAGAAGCCATCAGCGGCCCGGAGCCGCGGTTATCGAGCGGGCCTCATCGCTCTGCGACGCTCACGCGCCACCGCATCGAAGCATCGCACAAGCGCCCGCGCGCCGTCCAGCCTCGTGCGCGTCGGCCGCAGTCGGGCCGACGCGATGCTCGACACGGGACTGCGTTCTGCACCGACCGCCCGTGTCGCCAGGCGGCGACCGCATCGTCGGCGGGCTAGCGGGTGGTCGCCGCGACCGCGGCGACCGCCGGGCCGATGAGGGCCATCAGCTCGTCGCGGGTCGTGCCCGCTCCGGCTTGGACGGCGAGGCCCTGCGCGAGGGTCGCGAAGTACCGCGCCAACGTCGTCGGGTCGGCGCCGGCGGGAAGCAGGCCGGCGGCGCGGAGCTGCGCGAAGCGCGTCTCGAGCGCCGCTTGGGTGGCGCGGCGCTGGGCGGCGAGCAGGTCGGTGACGTCGTGGTCGCCGTGGCGACAGGCGAGCGCCCCCTGGATGGTGAGGCAGCCGGCGGGGTGGTCTGGCTGGGTGGCGCCTTCGATGACGCCGGTCAGGAAGGCGCGGACGACGGTCTCGAGGTCGGGATGCGCGAGTGCGCTCTCGACGATGTGGCGGTAGGTCTCTGCGTAGCGCTGCGCGGCGCGTTCGAAGAGCTGCTGTTTGCTCCCGAATGCGGCGTAGAGGCTGGGCGGGTTGATGCCCATCGCGTCCGTGAGGTCGGCGACGGTGGTGGCGGCGTAGCCCTGTCGCCAGAACAGTTCGACGGCTTGGTCGAGCGCTGCCTCGCTGTCGAAGGAGCGCGGCCGGCCGCGGCCGCGGCGCTCGGCGCCGGGCTGGAGGCCGGGCGCTGTGTCGGCGAACTCGGACATCGGATCCCTGCCCTGAGAGTAGCGCGCGCTACAGAATCGCGGCTCTGCGCCGCGGAAATATGTAGCGCTTGCTAAGTTTCGCTCTCGCACTCTGTAGTGCGCGCTATGAAAATCTCTGAAAGGCGTGAGGCATGAGGCTCGACGGCAAGGTCGCGGTCATCACCGGCGGCAGCAGCGGCATCGGGCTGGCGACGGCCAAGCAGTTCGTGCAGCAAGGCGCGTACGTCTTCATCACCGGCCGCCGCGAGGGCGAGTTGGAGAGGGCGAGGGCCGAGATCGGTGACAACGTCACCGCGGTGCAGGGAGACCTGGCGAGCCTGGACGACCTCGACCGGCTCTACTCCGTCGTGCGGGAGGTCAAGGGCGGGCTGGACATCATCGTCTCGAGCGCGGGCTTCGTGCAGCCGATTCCGTTCGAGCAGGTCGACCCGGAGCACTTCGACCAGACGTTCGCGGTGAACGCCCGCGGCACGTACTTCCTCGTCCAGAAGGCGCTGCCGCTCCTGCGGGACGGCGGCTCGGTCGTGCTCATCTCGTCCACCGCGCACCTGATCGGAGTTCCGGTCTACACGACCTACTCGGCCAGCAAGGCCGCGATGCGCTCCTACGCGCGCACCATCTCCGCGAGCCTCATCGAGCGCAGGATCCGCGTCAACACCGTCAGCCCCGGGCCCGTCGAGACGCCGATCATCGACGTGCAGTTCCCCGACCGGGAGACCGCGGACCACGTGCGCGTCGACATGGCCGCCAGGGTCCCGATGGGCCGCCTCGGACGCCCCGAAGAGCTCGCCAGCGCGGTGGTCTTCCTCGCGTCCGACGAGGCGAGCTACATCACCGGCGCCGACCTGCCGGTCGACGGCGGCCAGAGCCAGCTCTAGGCAGACATATGTCCATGCATCGAACCATGCGAGGGAGCGACACGTGACACGCCCGACCGAAGATCTCTCAGGCAAGGCCGCGCTCGTCACCGGGGCGACGTCCGGTATCGGAGCGGCGGCCGCGATCGCCCTGGCGGCGGCGGGGGCGGACGTGATCGTCGTGGGCCGTGATCGCCGGCGCGGGGACGAGGTGCTCGATCGGATCGCTGCGACTGGTGGCACGGCGCGGTTCATCGCTGCCGACCTGGCCGATCTGGGCAGCCTTCAAGGCCTCGTCGACGCCGCGGGCGACGTGGACGTGCTCGTCAACAACGCGGGGCTGTCGATCTGGGGCGCCACGGGGGAGTTCGCGATCGACGACCTGGACGCGTTGCTGGCGCTCAACGTCCGGGCTCCGTTCTTCCTGGTGCGCGCGTTCGCCGGCGCGATGGCGCAGAAGGGCGAGGGGAGCATCGTCAACGTCAGCAGCATGGCGGCCAGCGTCGGACTGGTGGGCGCCGCTGCCTACGGAGCCACCAAGGCGGCGCTCGACGCGCTCACGCGCTCGTGGGCGACCGAGTACGCGCCGTCGGGCGTCCGCATCAACAGCGTGGCACCCGGCCCGACCTACTCGAACGCGGGTCCGCGCGAGGTGTTCGACGCGATCGGTGCGACGGTGCCGCTCAACCGGGTCGCGGAGCCGGCGGAGATCGCCGAGATCATCGTCTTCCTGGCCTCCGCGCGTGCCAGCTACGCCACGGGCGGGACGTTTGCCGTCGACGGCGGGCGAACCGCGGCGTGAGCCAGCCGTCCGCGTTCGCATCCGGGGTGGTCGTGCGGCCGGCCGCGGCCGGCGTGCGGACGCGGTCACGGTGTCCGCTCCTGGCGCTGGAGGAGCGTGGCGCTGTCGGGTTCGTAGGCGATCGTCTCGGCCAGGGCCGGATCGTCGTGCAGCGCCCGGACCTCCCGCTCCAAGGTGCCGTCGTCGGTGCCGGGCGTGCTGTGGCGCGGGATGACGGTGAGGGCGACGACGACCGTGACCGCGACGAGCGCGGCGAGCACCGCGAAGGCGCGGGCGTAGCCGCTGGTGAGCGCGACGCCGATCGGCGAGTCGTCGAGCGCGCGCGTGCGGGCGCTGGCGATGCTGACCATCGCGGCAAGGCCGACCGCGCCGCCGATCTGCTGGGTGGTGTTGAGGATGCCGGCGGCGAGGCCGGAGTTCTCGGCGCCGACAGAGCTGGTGCCGGCCAGCGTGATCGGTGAGTAGGCCATGCTGATGCCGAGCATCGTCAGCGCCGCGGGGACGCCGACGTGCAGCGCGTAGGAGTCGTCGGCGCTCAGGCGCGAGAGGGCGACCAGGCCGACCACCGAGACGAGCGGGCCGACGATGAGCAGCGTGCGCACGCCGACGCGACCGACCAGCCGCGCGGAGATCTGCGAGCCGGTGATCCAGGCCAGCGGCATCGGCAGGAAGGCCAGGCCGGTCTCCAGCGGGCTGTAGCCGTGCACGTCCTGGAGGTATTGCGAGAGGTAGAACATCGTGGTGTAGACCGCGGGCGAGACGAGGACCATCGCGACGTTCGCGCCGGTCAGGCTGCGCGAGCGCAGGAGGCCCAGCGGCATGAGCGGCGCCCGGTGGCGACTCTCCGTGGCGACGAACAGCGCCAGCAGGACGACGCCGGCGATCAGCGAACCGGTGACGCGGACCGAGCCCCAGTCGTGATCGCTGGTCGAGACGACGCCGAAGGCGATCGCCGTCACGCCGAGGGTGACGGTGACCGCGCCGGCCCAGTCGACCGCGGTGCGCTCGCGCGCCTTGTCGCCGGCGGGCACGAAGACCCGGGCGAGGACGATCAGCGCCACGCCGATCGGGACGTTGACGAAGAAGATCCAACGCCACGACAGCAGGTCGGTGAGCACGCCGCCGAGGAGCACGCCGGTGGCGCCGCCGGCGCCGGAGACCGACGCCCAGATCCCGAGCGCGCGGATCCGCTCCGCCTGCTCGGTGTAGGTCGTCATGAGGATGCTCATGATCGCCGGCACCATCGCGGCGGCCCCGAGCCCCTGAATCGCGCGGGCGCCAATCAGCTCGCCGCTGCCTTGGGACAAGCCGCCGAGCAGCGACATGAGGCTGAAGAGGCCGAGGCCGACGAGGTACATGCGGCGCCGTCCCCAGAGGTCGGCGATGCGGCCGCCGAGCATCAGGAAGCCCGCGAAGGCCAAGACGTAGGCGTTGACGACCCACGTCAGCGAGGCGTTGGACAGGCCGAGGTCGTGCTGGATGTCGGGGAGGGCGACGTTCACGATCGTCGTGTCGACGATGACCATGAACTGCGCCGCGCACATGAGGGCGAGGATCACGCCGTGGTGCGTGCGAGCGGGTGCGGGCGTTCGATTCCGTGGGAGCGGAGGCATCGTGGCCTTTCTGCGGGCGGACCAGCCGTCAGCGGCCGCCCTCGATCAAATAGACACTTAGACAAGTATCTCATTAACGGCGAGCCGTCAAGACCGCGCGCAGTCGCTTCGACTGCTGTATAAGTCTCTAACCATGGGGACGACGGCTTCTCGGTCTGCAGCGCGGCGCGGTCCGGCATCGCAGCGATGTCGGCAGGGCGGTCGGTGAGATGGCGAAGCGCGCCACGGCGGTGGAGCTCTCCGATCGGCAGTTCGCGCAGATCGGCCGCGCTCTGGCCGAGCCGCGGCGGTTCACGATGCTCGAGCAGATCGGCGGGTCGACGGAGCCGTTCCCGTGCAGCGTGCTCAACGGCCTTCACGACGTCAGCGGCGCAACGCTCTCGCACCACCTCAAGGAGCTGGAGGCCGCCGGGCTGATCGACATGATCCGCGACGGCAAGTTCAAGAGCATGATCCTGCGCCGCGACGTCCTGCGGGCGTACCTGGACCGGCTGGGCAGCATCTAGCGCCGTTGACCGCGGGCCGTCGCGGGCGGCGTCGACGCGCTGGGCGCTCGGTCGCCGTTGCGGTGCACCATTGCACCCTTCGCGTGTCAATAGCGCGGACGCGTCTGTACCTGAGAGCCGTCCCCATTTCTCGACCAATACGGTCGACTTTGTTGTAACGTCGTGAATTCGCAGGGCATGTCGTCTGACCGACACGCGACGCCCTCGCCGCGACATCGCGTCGCAGCACGTTCAGGCCACGACAGAGAAGGAAGCTGCCCATGTCCGCTCCGACGGTCCCGCATCTCCGCGCGCCGAGCCGCGCTCGCACCGCTTCGTCCTCGTGACGCTCGTCAGCGACGACACGGCCGGGCGCGACGTCGGCCCGCGCATCGGCGTCTGGGCGCTGGAGGAGGGTGCGTTCGGGTCCCCGCATCACCCGGACGATCCGCACGACGCGAGCTGGGAGCGCATCAAGGGGCAGGTGCTGCTGGCGGAGGAGCTGGGGTTCGACTCGACGCTGATCGCCCAGCTCTTCATCAGCCCGTGGGGCGAGGAGTACGACCAGGGCGAGGCATGGTCGCTGGCAGCTGCGCTGGCAGCGCTGACCGAGCGGATCGAGATCATCGCGGCGATCAAGCCGTACGCATATCCGCCCGCGATCGCGGCGAAGATGGCGCTGCAGATCGAGGAGATCAGCAAGGGCCGCTTCGCGATCAACTTCGTCAACGGCTGGTTCGTGCTGGAGGCCAGACGACTCGGCCTGCAGTTCTACGAGCACGACGAGCGCTACGACTACGGGCGCGAGTGGATCACGATCGTGCGCGAGCTGCTCGCCGGCCGCCCGTCCACGTTCGACGGCCGTTGGTTCAGAACCGACGGATACGTGCCGCGACCGGCGTCGAGATGGCGCGAGCGCCCGCGCATCTATGCCGGTGGCGAGTCGCCGCCGGCGCGCGCGCTGGTCGCCGACACCGTTGACACCTGGTTCATGAACGGCCAGCCGATCGAGCGTGTCGCGCAATTGATCGAGGACGTCCGTGCGCGTCCGCGCGTCGGCCCGCCGGTGACCTTCGGCCTGTCCGCCTTCGTGATCGCGCGCGAGACGGACGAGGAGGCCGACGAGGCGCACCGGGAGGCGTGGGAGATCGGCAAGAGCGACGCGGCCGAGCAGGCGTGGCTGGCCGCCCAGGTCGACCCGAGAGTGCAGATGTTCCAGACCTACGCCAGATATCCGCACATCGGGAGCAACGGCGGCACGGCCGCGGGCCTGGTCGGCAGTTACGACACCGTCGCCGAGCGGATCCGCGCCTTTCACGAGCTTGGGATCGAGCTGTTCATGCTCCAGTTCCAGCCGTTCGAGGACGAGATGCGCCGCTTCGCCGAGCACGTCATGCCGCGCGTGCGCGCGACGTCCGTCTCCGCCTGAGCGCCCGCGGCAACCGACGCCACGGCTTCAAGCGACTCACCGCTTCTGTCACGAGGAAGGACCAGACATGCCTGAAGAGACCACCATCTGGTACACCCGCTGCCCTGTCCCAAGCGCCACCGGCATGGCGATTCAGCGGGGGCTGATCGACGACGAGTTCGCGCCCGACGGCATCGTCGTGCGCTCGCTCGCCTCCTCTCCCGACGCGGCGGTGCGCAGCGCTCACTACATGCAGGCGGCGACCGACCTGTTCCGCCAGGGCGGCAACACGCCGCCGCTGATCGCCGCCTCCAAGGGCGTCGACCACCGCTTCCTCGGTCTCTCTTGGACATACACCAGCCAGCCGGTGCTCGTGCTGCCCGAGTCCGACGTCCGGACCGCCGCAGACCTGCGCGGCAAGCGCCTGTCGGTCCCGCGTCGACCCAACGACAAGGTCGACTTCTGGTACGGCACGACCCTGCGCACCTACAAGGAGGTGCTCGCCAGCGCCGGCCTCACGCTCGACGACGTCGAGCTCGTCGAGGTCGACGTACAGCGCACCGCGCTCGAGGACGCCAAGCCCAACCCGGGACAGCGTGGCGCGCTGTGGGGCGCCTGGGCCAATGCGGGCCACCAACGCGACGAGGCGCTGGCGTTGGCGCGCGGCGAGGTCGACGCGATCGCCAGCGAGGCTGCGATCGGCGCCAGCGTCACCGCGACCCTGCGGCTGCGGGCGATCGCGAACGCCGGCGGCTTCGAGCGGCCGTACAACAACCTCGTGCCGGTCGTGATGTCGGTCAGCGGCCCGCTGCTCGACCGCCGGCCGGACCTCGTCGAGCGGTTCCTCGTGCGTGTTCTGGAGACGGCCGAGTGGGCGGCCGAGCACGAGTCCGAGGCCAAGCGCATGATCGCCGGCGAGTCGGGCATCGCGGAGGAGTTCGTCGACGCTGCATGGGGCGCCGACGTCCACACGCAGCTCGACCTGCGACTCGACGAGTGGGGGCTGGCGGCGCTGCGCTCGCAGGCAGAGCATCTGCTTGCGATCGGCTTCCTCGACAGACCGGTCGACGTCGACGCGTTGATCGATCCCGCGCCGCTGGCCGCCGCGCGCATTCGCCTGGACGAACGCCGCGCAGTCTCGGCCTGACCCCGCACGACGCCCGCTTCCCCGGTCCCCAGTCCCCCAGTCCCCGACCTCTTCTCACCGACCGAAACGACAAAGGACCCGACCACGATGCGCAAACCCTTCGCGACCGTCCTGGCGATGCTGCTCGCAGCTGTGCTGTTCAGCGCCTGCGGCAGCAGCGACGACGACGGCGGCGCCTCGACCGCGGCGGCCGCCGGCGCGACGAGCGCGTCGAGCGACGCCCCCGCCGCCGACAGCGACAAGTCGATCTACATCAACCAGTTCGCCAAGGGGCTGCGCGCCTTCACGCGCCGCTCGGAGGGGATCATCGACTACGCCAGAAGCAGAAACTGGAAGGTGATCGAGGACGCCTACGGCGACAACACGCCGGAGACGCAGATCCAGCAGATCGAGAACGCGCTGACCAAGCGCCCCTCCGCGATCTTCCTGATCCCGATCAACCCGGACGCGCTGACGCCGATCATCGCGCAGGCCAAGCAGCAGGGTGTCGCCGTCGTGACGATGGGCAGCAATGTCGCCGACCCGTCGCAGGTCGTCAGCTTCGTCTCCTACACGCCGGACTCGATCGGCAGACAGAAGGCCGACTACATCGCCAGAGCGCTGAGAGGCAGAGGCCGCGTCGGCGTCGTCGACGGCCCGCGCGGCGCCAACTTCGCCGAGGGACAGAAGAGAGGCCTGGAGGAGGAGTTTGCCAACTACCCGGACATCGAGCTGGTCGACGCCGGCTACAACGACTGGTCTGGGGACGCCGGTCTGAAGGCGACGGAGAACCTGCTGCAGCGCGCCGGCGGCAGACTCGACGCGATCTACTTCAGCAACGACGACCAGGCGGTCGGCGGCATCCAGGCGATCAGAGACCGCGGCCTCGACCCGGCGACGATCGTCACCGTCAGCTCCGACGGCAGCCCCGCGGCGGTCGACCTGATCAGAAGAGGCGAGCTGACCTACACGACCAGCTCGTGCAGCTTCGCCGCCGGGCGGCTCGCCGCCGAGCAGGCCGACAAGCAGTTCCAAGGCCAGACACCGCCCGCCGAGGTGCCGGTCAAGCAGCTCCCGATCACCAGAGACACGGTCGAGAGAGTGCTCGGCCTGCCAAAGGAGGAATGCGGCTCGTGAGCGAACAGTTCGCCGCTGAGCACGTCGTCCATGCCTACGGCGCCAACGTGGTTCTGCACGACGTCGGATTCACGTTGGAGCGGGGGCGAGTGGCGGCGCTGATCGGTGAGAACGGCTCCGGCAAGAGCACGCTGCTGAAGATCATGACCGGCGCGCTGACGCCGACCGGAGGGCAGCTGTCAATCGCCGGCAGGTCAGTCGTCTTCGCCAATCCCGGCGATGCGCAGCGGGCCGGGATCGCCGTGGTGCACCAGGACTACAACCTGATCGACGACCTCAGCATCGCCGAGAACGTCTACGCGCTCGGGCACCCGCTGCCGCGGCGCGGTCCGCTGCGCCGCGTCGACCGGCGGCGCCTGCATGCGCTGGTGGACGGGCTGCTGGGCGAGCTCGGCATCACGCTTGCGCCGGGGCGGCTCGTGCGAACGCTCGACGCGGTCGAGCGCAAGTTCGTCGAGATCGCCCGTGCGATGGTCGTCCGGCCGCGCTTCCTGATCCTCGACGAGCCGACCGCGTCGTTGGAGCCAGCCGCCGCCGCGCGCGTGCTGACGCTGATCGAGCAGCTGCGCGACGGCGGCGCCGGCGTCGCGCTCGTCAGCCACCGGCTCGACGAGGTGACGCGCGTCAGCGACGAGGTGACGGTGCTGCGCGACGGGCGCCGGCTGGCGGCGGTCGCGACCGCCGCGACCGACCGCCGTGAGCTTGCGCGGCTGGTCGGCGGCGCGCACGCCGAGCGGGCCCGTGTCGCGCGGGCGGGGGCGTCGCCGGCGACGGCGGCGCCGCCGCCCGCCGGCGACACGCGGCCCCCGGCGTTGCGCCTGCGCGACGTGCGGATCGCGGCGGCCGGCGCGCCGATCGAGCTCGACGTGCGCGTCGGCGAGGTCGTCGGGCTGACCGGACTGCTCGGCTCCGGCGCCGCGCGCCTGCTGGCGATGCTCGGCGGCGCGACGCCGCTGGACGGCGTCGCCGAGCTGGGCGGCGCCGCCACCCGCATCCGCACGCCGATCGAGGCGCAGCGCGCGGGGATCGGCTTCATCGCCGAGGACCGCAAGGGCGCGGGCCTCGTGCCCGACCAGAGCGTGGCCGAGAACATCGCGCTCGCATCGCTGCAGCGAACCTCGCGCGGACCGTGGCTGAGACGGCGCGCGATCGACGAACAGGCGCGCCGCTTCCGCGACGAGTTCGACATCCGGCTGCCGTCGATCCACGCGCCCGTGCGCTCGCTGTCGGGCGGCAACCAGCAGAAGGTGCTGCTGGCGCGCGCGCTGGCGACGGGGGCGCGCGTGCTCGTGATCGACGAGCCGACGCACGGCGTCGACGTCGGCGGCAAGGCGCAGATCCACACGCTGCTACGAGACTTCGCGGCACGCGGCGGCGCGGTGCTGATCGCCTCGACCGACATCGACGAGATCCTCGACCTGTGCGACCGCGTCGGCGTGCTGCGCCACGGGGAGCTGGTCGCGCTGCGGCCGGTCGGCGAGCTGTCGCGCGTCGACCTGACGGTGCTCGGCGCGGAGGCGGCGGCATGAGCGCGCTGCGCGCCACGCGCGCGCGGATCCTCGAGCGCGCCCGCGTCGACGGCGCCTTCGACCTGCTGTTCGTGCCGGCGGTGCTGCTGCTGATGGTGCTCTACCTGTCGATCTTCAACGAGTACTTCCTCGACCCGATCAACATCAGAAACATCTTCCTCCAGGGCGCGGTACTCGCGTTCGTCGCGTTCGGGATGACGTTCGTGATCCTCGCCGGCGAGCTGGACCTGTCGGTCGGCGCGGTCGTCGCGCTGACGAGCGTCGTGGCAGCCCATGTGATGAGAGACAGCGGCTCGGTCCTGCTCGGCTTCGCCGCCGCCCTCGGCGTCGGCGCGCTCGTCGGGGCGGTCAACGGGCTGATCGTGACCGTGCTCCAGGTGCCGTCCTTCATCGCGACGCTCGGCACGATGGTGACCGCGCAGGGGATCGCGCTCGCCTCGACCGACGGCACCACGATCGCGCCGCTGCCGTCCGGCGTGGGGACGCTGGCGACGAGCAGCTTCCTCGGGATCACGCTGCTGATCTGGCTGACGGTCGGGGTCTTCCTGCTGCTGCTGGCGGTGCAGACGCAGACCCGCTTCGGGTTGCGCGTCTTCGCGATCGGCGGCAACCGCGAGGCCGCGCGCCTGGCGGCGGTGCCGGTCGCACGCGTGCGCTTCCTCGTCTTCGTGCTGAGCGGCACGCTCGCCGCGGTCGGCGGGATCGCGCTGACCGCGCGCGTGCAGTCCGGGCAGCCGACCGCCGGCGGACTGCTCGCGCTGACGGCGATCGCGGCGGTCGTCGTCGGCGGCACCGACGTGTTCGGCGGCAAGGGCTCGATCGTGCGGACGGTCTGGGGCGTGCTGCTGATCTCGGTGCTGACCAACGGTCTGGATCTGATCGGCGTCAACGACGACCTGCAGCAGGTGATCGTCGGCGTCGTGTTCGTGCTGGCCGCCTCGACCGGCTTCGTGCGCCGTCAGTTCGGCCGACGCCGCAGCCGCAGGGTGGCGATCGAGGTCGAGCGAGGGCGCGGCGACCCGTCGCCGGCGCCCGTGCCGGAGGGCGTGGCATGAGCGGCCTTGCGGTCGTCGCCGTGATCGGCTCGGCGGACGGCGGCACGACTCACACGCTCGTGGGCGAGGTGCTGAAGGGCGCCGAGCAGGCGGGCGCGCTGACGAGCGCCTTCTGCCTCGGCCGCGGCGAGTACCTGGCGGACGTCGCCGCGGCGGCGCGCGAGCGGGCCGACGGTGCGGACGCGCTCGTGCTCGCTACGCCGATGTACCGCTCGTCGTTCACGGGCGTGCTGAAGCAGTTCCTGGACGAACTGCCGCGCGTACCGCACGGCGACTTCGAGAGCGCGCTGCTCGGCAAGCCCGTCGCGGTCGTCGGCACCGGCGGCTCTGACCACCACTACCTCGGCATCGACGCGCTGCTGGGGCTGTTGCCGCGCTTCTTCGCCTCCTACGTCGTCCCGCCGGGCCTGTACGGACGAGCGAACCAGATCGCCGACGGCCATGTGCTCGACGACGAGCTGGCCGCTGCCGCACGGCGGCTCGGACACGCCACCGTCGAGCTGGCGGCGGCGGTCGCCGCCAGCGCGCAGCTCCCACGCCAACGGCCGCAGTTCTGAGCAGTCCACGCCGAGAGCTGACGCCGGGCGCAAGCGCCCGACTCCGATCTGGCGGCTGGGCTCAGCGGTGCGGCGCGAGCCGGCCGCGTTCGATCGCCGTCCAGAAGTCGCCGCGCACGTAGGTGTCGGCGGAGCCGTCGGCGGGGGCGTGGTCCCATGCGGTGCGGCGGCCGCTGGTCAGCGCGGCGTGCACGAGGCGGCGCTGTTCCTGCGAGCGGCGTACGCGCGCGTCGAGCGCGTCGAGGTCGCGGCCGGCCAGCAGCTGCTCGCGCAGGCGCGACAGCAGCGCCGTGTGCGCCGGGTCGTCGGCGAGGTTGCGCAGCTCGCGCGGGTCGGCGTCGAGGTCGTACAGCAGGTCGGGGTCGCCGGGGCAGACGACAAGCTTGTGGTGGCCGCTGACGAGCGTGAGCTGCGGCGCGCGCACGCCCTCGGCGAGGTACTCGATCACGGCGCGATCGGGCCATGCTGCTGCCGGGCCGTCGTCGCCGGGGGCGTCGAGCAGGCTGACGAGGCTGGTGCCGGCGGTCGGCGGCGCGTCGTGCGCGAGCGCTCCGGCCAGCTCGGAGAAGGTCGGCAGCAGATCGACGAGCGAGACGGTGCGGCCGATTCGCCGGCCGCCGGCGAAGCGGCCGGGCGCGCGCACGATCAGCGGCACGCGCGCGGAGTCCTCGAACGGGGCCATCTTGTACCAGAGGCCCCGCTCGCCGAGCATGTCGCCGTGGTCGGAGGTGAAGACGACGACGGTCGAGTCGCGCAGGCCAAGCTCGTCGAGCCTCGCGAGCACCGCCCCGACCTGGTCGTCGAGGTAGCTGACGCAGGCGTAGTAGCCGCGCCGTGCGCGCTCGACCTCCCGCGCGCAGGGCGGCGCGACGTCGAGCTGGCACATCGCGCGCAGCCGGCGGCTGTGCGCGTCGTCGGCGGCGCCGGCCGGCGCCGCCGGCACCGCCGGTGCGTCGATCTCGACGCCGTCGTAGCGGTCCCAGTGGGGCTGCGGCGGCTCGTAGGGGTCGTGCGGCGCGATGAACGAGGCGACCAGCAGGAACGGCCGCTCGTCGTGTCCGCCGGCACGGTCGCGCGCGAAGTCGGTGAGGGTGCGGCGGGCGTGGAAGGTGACGGCGTCGTCGTAGTCGCGCTGCAGCGTCGCGGCCGAGACGGCGGCGCCCCCGATCGAGCGGGTGTCGTGGTACCACGGCAGCCGCTCGTCGTCGGCGAGGCGCCAGTCGGGGACCATCTCGAGGTCGGCGGGGTAGACGTCGGTCGTCGGGCGCTCCTCGAAGCCGTGCAGCTGGTCGGGCCCGATGAAGTGCATCTTGCCGACGAGCGAGGTGCGGTAGCCGGCGGCGCGCAGCCGATGGGCGAAGGTCGGGACCGACGCCGGGAACTCGGCCGCGTTGTCGTAGGCGCCGATCGTCGACGGCAGCTCGCCGGCGAGCATCGAGGCGCGCGAGGGGCCGCAGAGCGGCGAGTTGCAGTAGGCGCGGTCGAAGACGACGCCGTCGCGCGCGAGCGCGTCGAGCTGGGGCGCGACGACGGTCGTGTTGCCGTATGCGCTCAGCGCGGCGGCGCTCAGCTGATCGGCCTGGATCAGCAGGATGTTCGGTCGGTCCATGGTCATCCGGTCGGTGGGGCGGGGAGGGAAGGGGCGAGGTCGAGCAGCGACGCTATGCGCGCCGCCGCCGCGGCGCAGCGGGCGCCGAGCGCGGCGAGGTCGTCCGTCTGGACGCGGTAGGCGGGCCCTGACACGCAGAGCGCGCCGCGGCAGCTGCCGTCCGGCGCGAGGATCGGGGCGGCGGCGCCGTTGAGCCCGAGCTCGAAGTCACCGCGCGAGCTGCCCCAGCCGCGCTCGCGCACGCGCGCCAGCTCGGCGGCGAGCGCGGCGCGGTCGGTGATCGTGTCGGGCGTGCGCGCGACCAGCTCGCCGGCGGGGAGGGCGGCAGCTCCGAAGGCGAGCAGGACCTTGCCGTCGGAGGTGGCGTGCAGCGGCGCGTGCTTGCCGAGCCAGCTCTGCAGGCCGACGGCGAACGTTCCCTCGCTCTGGGCGATCGTGAGCGCCTCGCCGGCGTCGGGCACCGACAACGTGACCGCCTCGCCGGTCTGGGCGGCGAGCTCGTCCATCACCGGGCGTGCGATCTCCGGCAGCGAGCGGCCGCTGACGGCGAGCCGGCCGAGTCGCACCAGCTCCGGCCCGAGCGTCAGCCGCTCGTCGTCGCCGCGCTCGAGGAAGCCGGCGCTCACGAGCGTCATGGCAAGGCGCGAAGCAGTCGACTTGTGCACGTCGAGCCGGCCGGCGAGCTCGGCGAGGGAGAGCCGCTGACCCGGCTCGGTGAAGGCGCGCAGCACCGTCAGCGCCCGCTCGACGCTCTGGACCTTGCCGCTGCCGGCGGGTTCGAGGTCAGATGCCGCGACAGTTCTTGACAAGTTTGGTCGGGATAGTGATCATCAAGGGTCGTTGCACTATACCCATCGCGTCGCGTAATGCGCAACGCCCGAGACTCCAGGAGACGCTCTCTCGATGACTCCCTTCCGCTGGGCCCGGCTCGTCGCTGTGATCGCGGCCGCGCTGCTCTGCCTCGGCCTCGCCGCCTGCGGTGACTCCGACGACGACGGCGCGAGCACGGGCGCGGCGACGGCGGCCGCGGGCGCCTCCACGACCGCTGCGGCCACCGAGGGGGTCGACCTCAAGGCCGGACAGTTCTCGTGGACCGCGGCCGCGGTGCAGACGGAGATCCTCGCGGCGATCGCGGCCGAGCACCCGGAACTGGGCGTGAAGTCGATCGAGTCGGTCAGACTCGACCCGGCCGCCGGCTGGGTCGGCCTGCAGCGCGGCGACGTCGATCTGCTGACCGAGGTCAACCTGCCCAACCAGCAGGCGTTCGCCGACAGAGCCAGAGACGAGGCGGTGCTGGCGGCGAGAGTCTACGACGGCGCCGTGCAGGCGTGGTTCGTGCCGAG
This sequence comes from Conexibacter sp. CPCC 206217, assembly GCF_030646165.1. Taxonomy (GTDB): domain Bacteria; phylum Actinomycetota; class Thermoleophilia; order Solirubrobacterales; family Solirubrobacteraceae; genus Conexibacter. The sequence goes on from NZ_JAUTDO010000005.1 coordinate 529,719, forward strand.
ATACGCCGTCGAGCCCGGCGGTCCGCTCGAAGGGCTGAGAAGCATCGACCAGCTCAACGACTACAAGGGCGAGGTCAACGAGACCCTCTACGACGGCGACGCCGGCTGGATCACCACGCAGCAGAACGCCAAGCGGCTGAAGGCATACGACCTCGACCTCAGACACGCGAAGTCGAGTGAGGCGGCGCTGATCGCGCAGGTCAGACGCTCCTATGACAAGAGAGAGCCGATCCTCTTCTTCTTCTACCGGCCGCACTGGCTGTTTCAGCAGTTCGACGTCGTCCAGCTCGACGAGCCCAACCCGTACAGAGCCGGCTGCTTCGAGGGCGGCGCGGACAAGTGCGCGATCCCCGCGCAGCAGTCGTGGATCGCGGCGCGCTCGGATCTCGCCGAGCGCGCGCCGAGATTCGCCGCCGCGCTCAGAAACGTGCAGATCCCGCTGGAGGAGATCGAGTCGCTGCTGGACCAGGTCGACGCCAGAAGAGCCGACCCGGCCGTCGTCGCCAGACAGTGGGTCGACGAGCACAGAGCGGAGGTCGATGCGTGGGTGAGATGATCGAGGCCGCTTCGCTGGCGAAGACCTATCCGGGCGGCACCGTCGCGGTCCGGGACGTCAGCATCAGCGTCCGCCGCGGTGAGCTGTATGTGCTGATGGGGCTGTCGGGCTCGGGCAAGTCGACGGTGCTGCGGATGCTCAACCGCCTCGTCGAGCCGACCGCCGGCAGCGTCTCGCTCGACGGTCGCGACCTCGCCTCGTTGTCGGCGGCCGAGCTGCGCGAGGTGCGCAACCGGCGCATCTCGATGGTCTTCCAGCACTTCGCGCTGCTGCCGCACAAGAGCGTGCGCGACAACGCCGGCTACGGGCTGGAGATCCGCGGCCTCGCCAAGCGCGAGCGCCGCGAGCGGTCGCAGCGGGCGCTGGAGCAGGTCGGGCTCGGCGAGTGGGGCGACAAGCGCCCCGCCGAGCTGTCGGGCGGCATGAAGCAGCGCGTCGGTCTCGCCCGCGCGCTGGCGACGGAGGCCGACGTGCTGCTGATGGACGAACCGTTCTCGGCGTTGGACCCGCTGATCCGCCGCGAGATGCAGGACCTGCTGCTGCACCTGCGCGACGAGATCGACCGCACGATCGTCTTCGTCACGCACGATCTCAACGAGGCGATCCGGCTCGGCGATCGCATCACGCTGCTCGGCAGCGGCGAGGTCGCCCAGACCGGCACCGCTCAGGAGATCCTCGAGCAGCCGGCCGACGACTACGTCGCGCGCTTCGTCGCGGCCGAGCGCGGGGTCGCGGCCTGATGCCCGACATCGACCTTGCGGGGCCCGCGAACGACGTCGTCGAGTGGCTGCTGGACAACTTCGGCTGGCTGTTCGACGCAATCGCCTCCGTCTCGACCGACGTCGTCGGCTGGATCGAGGACGCGCTGACCGGCCCGCCGCCGCTCGTGCTGATCCTGCTGCTGACGCTGATCCCGCTGGCGCTGCGCCGCTGGGGCATCGCGCTGTTCGCGCTGCTCGCCTTCGCGCTGATCGACGGGATGGACCTGTGGGTCGAGACGATGCAGTCGCTCGCCGTCGTGCTCGTCGCGACCGCGGTCGCGATCGTCGTCGGCGTCCCGCTCGGGATCTGGGCGGCACGCCACCGGCTCGTCTCGATCCTCGTGCGACCGCTGCTGGACCTGATGCAGACGACACCGCCCTTCGTCTACCTGATCCCCGCCGTCTTCTTCTTCGGGGTCGGCGTCGTGCCGGGCGTCGTCGCGACGGCCGTCTTCGCGCTCGCGCCCGCGGTGCGGCTGACCGAGCTGGGGATCCGCCAGGTCGACGGCGAGGTCGTCGAAGCGGCGCAGGCGTTCGGCGCTCCGCCGCGCCGGGTGCTGCGCGACGTGCAGCTGCCGCTGGCGCTGCCGTCGATCATGGCCGGCATCAACCAGGTGATCATGCTCGCGCTCTCGATGGTCGTCGTCGCCGGCCTCGCCGGCGCGGAGGGGCTCGGGGCGGTCGTCACCGGCGCGGTCACGCAGCTCGACATCGGCGCCGGCTTCGAGGGCGGCCTCGCGGTCGTGATCCTCGCGATCTACCTCGACCGCGTGACCGGCGCGCTCGCCGCCCCGCGACCGCGCGCGCTGCCGCGGCTGCGGCGCGTCTTCAGAGGGCGGCCACAGCCGGCTCAGCAGGCGACTGCATGAATCGGCCAGGCGAGAACCCGCCGTCGCGGGGCTGCCTTCACGATCCTCCGCGGTGCTCCAGCTGCCAGCCCAGGGTCCGCTGAAAGTAGACGAGCGGGAACGTGTCCGCGAGCTCGATCAGCTCGACGTCGCCGATGACGATCGTGTGGTCGTAGTGCGCGAAGCAGGCGGCGCGTGAGCAGCGCAGGTACGCGAGCGCGCCGCCCAGTCGTGGGACGTCGCCGTCCCACGACCAGTCGAGCGCGGCGAACTTGTCGTCGGCGCGGCTCGCCAGCGTGTCGGCGACGTCCCGCTGCTCGTGGCTCAGCACGTGGACGCCGAAGCCGGCGGCGGAGATCAGCGACGCGGACGTGCGCGAGCTGTGCGCGGCGGAGATCAGCATCGACGGGGGCCGGTCGCTGTAGGAGGTGACGGAGGTCGCGAGCATGCCGCGCGGCGCCCCGTCCCGGTCACGGACGGTGACCGCCGCGACGCCGGAGACGAGTGCGCTCGACGCGGAGCGGAACGTGCTGAGATCGGCGACCGAGATTTCGGCGAGACCGCGCCGGTGCGCGCGTACGGCGTGCACGGAGATCGCGACGTGGTCGCCGTAGACGCGATGGGTGCCGAGCGCTTCAGGCGCCAGCGCCTCGCCGTCCTCGTCCAGGATCTCGCACGCCGCCAGCACCGGCTCGACGCCGGCGATCCGTGCCAGATCGACGCAGGCCTCCGCGAGCGTGGCGCGCTCGAGCGTTCCGCCGGCCGCCGCGCGGACGGGGAGGATGTGACCGGGAACGCCGAGGCGGCCGTCGGGCGCCGTCGCCAGCAGCGCCTGGATCGTGGTGGCGCGGTCGGCGGCGCTGATTCCGGTCGTCGTGCCGTTCAGCGCGTCGACCGAGACCATGAAGTCCGGCAGGCGCCGGTCCGGCGATCCCTTCTGGGCAGGGAGGCCGAGCGCGTCGAGTCGCTCTGGCGCCATCGGGACCGTCACCAGGCCGCGGGCGTCGCGGGCGAACGCGGCGACGGTCGTCTCGTCGGCGAAACGCGCCGCGACGACCGCGAGGCAGATGCGGTCGTCGTGCACGACGACCGTCTCGCCGTCTGCGAGCGCGGGGGCGACGCGCAGCGCGCGGGTCGGCGGTTCGCCGATGCCGCTCGGCGGCGGCGGGCCGGGCGGCGAAGCGGCCGCTGGCCGCGGGGACGAGCCGAGGGGTGCTGGCGTGTCGTGCATCGGATCAGCTCCTGGTCGGGTGCGCGCCTGAGCCGAGCTCTGCGGCAGCGTCGGGCTCTTTCAACGCGTGACCGCTGAGGCCGGCCGCGACCATCGCCGCGGCGAGGCGCAGGATCCGCGGTGCCGCCGCGGCGGGCGGGGTGCCGCCGGCGTGGATGTTCGAGACGAGGTTGCGGTCGGCGTCGGTGCGGCCGCGGCGGGGGTGCAGCGCGAGATAGGCGGAGAGCCCGTCGGCGGTCGTCAGCCCCGGCCGCTCGCCGATCAGCAGGACCAGCACGCGCGGGCGCAGCAGCTCGCCGATCTCGTTCATCGCGCCGACGCGCGCGTGCCGCAGCGCGAAGGTCTGCCCGACGCTCCAGCCACGGGCGCGCCCTTCCTCGATCAGCAGGGGGAGCAGCAGCGGCACCTGCCGCTGGACCGCGGTCGCCGAGAGGCCGTCCCCGACGACGATCTGCAGGTCGGCCGCAGGCGTGCAGCGGATCGCGAGCGTTGCGCGCGCGGCCTCGCTCAGGCGGCGGCCGAGGTCCGGGCGCAGCAGGTGCTCTGCGGTCGACTTGGCCTGCGAATCGACGGCGAACAGCTCGAATCGGGCGGTCGTCGCGGCGAGCGCGTCGTCTGCCAGGTCCAGTGGCGCGTGAACGGCATCGCGCGCCGCGGCGTGGTCGGCGCGCAGGCGCAGGTAGGCGGCGGTCGTGTCGCCGCCCGCGACGCCGCCCTGGAAGACGCGGGCGGGCGTCGCGGCGCGCAGACGTCGCAGCTGCTCGGTCTGGAGCGCCTGCCGCTGCTGGCGTCGCTCGGGCGGGGTCCCGTCCTCGATCTGCCTGTCGCGGCTCATCCGCCGAGCAGGCTTGTCGGCGCCGATCCGCTCAGCGTCGCCAGCGACCGCGCGAGCAGCGGATGCTCGGGGCTCAGCGGCCGCTCGGCCGCGTCGCCGAGCCCGTCCTCGCCCCACAGGCCGGCCTCGACGAGCCACGCCTCGAACTCCGGTGCCGGGCGACGGTTCAGCAGCCGCCGCACGACGGCGGCGTCGCGATAGCTGACCGACTGGTAGTTGAGCATCACGTCGTCGGAGCCCGGCACCGCGATGACGAAGCTGCAGCCGGCGAGCGCCAGCAGCATCAGCAGCTGGTCGTTGGAGTCCTGGTCGGCGTCGACGTGGTTGGTGTAGCACGCGTCGCAGCCCATCGGCAGGCCCAGCGCCTTGCCCATGAAGTGGTCCTCCAGGCCGGCGCGGACGATCTGGCGCGCGTCGGCGAGGTACTCCGGGCCGATGAAGCCGACGACGGTGTTGACGAGGAACGGGTCGTAGGCCCGCGCCACGCCGTACGCGCGCGCCTCCAGCACGAGTTGGTCGACGCCGTGGTGCGCCTCGGCCGACAACGCGCTGCCCTGCCCGGTCTCGAAGTACATGACCTGCTCGCCGACGAACTCGCCCGCGCGGGAGCGGTGGTGGGCGTGCACCTCCTCGCGACCCTCGGCGAGCGTGTCGAGCGTGACGCCGAAGCTGCGGTTGGCGGCCTCGCTGCCGGCGATCGACTGAAACAGGAGGTCGACGGGTGCGCCGCCGCGCAGCGCTTGCAGCTGCGTCGTGACGTGCGCCAGAACGCATGCCTGGGTGGGCACCCCGAGCCGGGCGATCAACTCGTGCAGCGCGCGCAGCGAGGTGCCGGTCGAGGCGACGCCGTCGTTGACGGGGTTGAGCCCGATGACCGCGTCGCCGCAGCCGTGCAGCAGGCCGTCGAGCGCGGCCACGACGATCCCCTCGACCGCGTCGGACGGGTGGTTGGGCTGAGCCCGGACCGACAGCGTGCCCGGCAGGCCGACGGTGTTGCGGCAGCGCGTCACGACGGTCAGGCCGGCGGCGGCGACGACGAGGTCCTTGGCGCTCATCAGCTTCGCGGTCGCGGCGACGACCTCGGGCGAGAGCCCGTGTCGCAGGCCGCCCTGCCAGCGGGCGGGGAACTCTGCGCAGAGCATCAGCTCGCGCAGCTCGCCGAGCGCGAGCGGGCGCAGCTCGGCGGCGGCGTCGCGGTCGAGGTCGCGCTCGATCAGGTGCGTGACGTCGTCGTCGATCAGGGTCGCGTCGAGCAGCTCGCCGACGCGCACGTCCGCGAGCGCGAGTTTGGCCGCTGCGCGCTCGCTGCCGGAACCGGCGGCGATGCCGGCCAGCTGGTCGCCGGACTTCGCTTCGTTGGCCTTCGCCAACAGCTCGCGCAGATCCGCGAAGCGATAGGTGGTCCCGCGGAGGGTCGCCTGGTGGCTCACGGTCTCCTGCTCGTGGTCGAGGATCGGTGCGACATCCAGCCTACAGAATCACACTACGCTGTCCAGAAAGCCAGCGGCGATGTTCCACGGCGCTCGGAGGCGGGCGCGCAGGCGCTCGCCGGCGTGCGGGCGCATCTGACAGACGGTCGGCAAGAGCGGCGCAACGGTTGACGGCCGACAGCTAGAAGGGCGCTGGAACGGCCGCGATATTGCAGCGACGACGAACTGTCCGTCCAAGGAGATCGTGTGACGTCCACCAGCCCACCGGAATCGCGTCCATCGACGCTCGAGCGCTTCCCCGCGTGGCGCAGCGTGACCTGGCCCGGCGGCGCCCGCGTCGCGGTGCAACTGCTGCTCGCCTTCGAGGCGTTCGAGGAGCACTCGCAGTTCACGACCGAGGCCGGCAACGGCGTCAACCCGTTCTCGATCTCCTACGGGGAGTACGGCGCGCACGTCGGCGCGTGGCGGCTGCTGCAACTGCTGGAGGACGAGGGCGTCGTCGGCAGCGTCGCGATCAACGGCAAGGCGGCCGACGCGCACCCGTACGTCGTCAAGGCGATGGCCGAGCGCGGCCACGAGCTGGTCGGTCACGCGTGGGCCAACGATCGCGGGATGCCCGGCGGCGACGCCGAGCGCGAGCTCGTCGCCAGAACGCTCGAGGCGATCGAGCGCGCCGGCGGCGTGCGGCCGGTCGGCTGGACGAGCCCCGGCAAGATGGGCTCGCCCGACTCCGACGAGATCCTGCTCGACGCCGGGATCAGATACACCGGCGACGACGCCAGCGACGACCTGCCGTTCGTGCGCAGCGTCGGCTCGCGCCGCATCGCGGTCGTCCCGAGCACCGACCTCGCCTCCAACGACCTGCTGCACTGGGTCCTGCGCGGCCAGCCGCCGAGCACGATCGTCGACGGCTTCAAGACGACCTTCGACGCCGTCTACGAGGAGGCGCTGCAGGAACGCCCGGGCATGGTCGGGCTCGTCCTGCACTGTCACGGCGCCGGCCGCCCGACGCTGGTCCCGGCCGTGCGCGAGCTGATCCGCTACTGCAAGCGTCACGCGGGCGTCTGGTTCGCCCGCGGAGACGAGATCGCCAACGTCGCCCTCCGGGAGGACAGCCGCCGATGACCGCCACCTCCACAGTCCCGACCTACCCCGGCTTCCCCGCCGCCTCCTGGCTCGAGGCGGGCGGCCTCAGAACATGGTGGACCGAGGCCGGCGAAGGCCCGCCGCTGGTGCTCGTCTACGGCGGCAACTTCGGCTCGCCAGCATTCGGGGGCGGCAACTGCGCGATGTGCTGGGACGACACGCTCCAGCGGCTGTCGGCCTCCTATCGCGTGATCACGTACGACCGGCCGGGCAACGGCTACACCGACGCGCCCGAACGCGACGAGGACTTCACGATGGAGTTCGTGATCGACCACCTGATCGCGTTCCTCGACGCGATCGACGCCGGTCCGGTCCACCTCCTGGGCCACTCGCGCGGCGGCTTCATCGCGACGCGCACCGCGCTGCTGCGGCAGGATCTCGTCAAGTCGCTGACGATCGTCACCTCCGGCACGCTCGGCCCCGGCGTCGGCATGAACGCGGTGGCGCTGGCGGGCAACCCGTACTCGGTCTTCAGCCTCGAGGGGATGAAGTGGGGTCACGCCCACTACAGCTACGACCCCTCGCACGTGACCGACGCGTGGATGCAGCCGTTCGTCGACCGCATGGAGGCCGAGCCGTACCTGACGATGATGAGACGGATCGAGGCCGAGCGGCTGATCGAGCGCTTCTTCATCCCGCAGCTGGCGCGCGACAAGCGCGAGACGCTGCGGTGGCTGGAGGAGGGGCGGTTGCAGCGCCCGACGCAGATCCTCTGGGGGCTGACCGATCCCACGGTGCCGGTGCAACTCGGCTACGACCTCTACGACATCCTCGCGCGCCACGAGATGCGCGTGACGCTGAGCGTGAAGGACAAGTCCGGTCACTTCCCCTATCGCGAGCACCCGCGCTGGTTCGACGACATGGTCACCACGTTCGTCGAGGAGGTCGAAGCCGATGTCTGATCTCGTCAACGAGTCGACGCTCCTCGTCGACGGCCGCGAGGTGCGCTACCTCCACCGCGGCGAGGGCCCCGAGCTGCTGCTTCTGCTGCACACCGGCGCCCCCGGACAGTCGCCGTTCGCCGGCTCCTGCGACCTCTTCGCAGACCTCGTCCGGCAGCTGCGCCCCGGCGAGCGCCGGATCGTCGCGCCTGACCTGCCGGGTTGCGGCGCGACTGCGCTGCACGGCGTGGCAGACCTGACGACGGACGGGATCGTCCACTTCGTCAAGCAGTTCGTCGCGAGCCTGCGCGGTGTGGAGAAGATCCACGTGGTCGGCCACGGCGACGCGTCGCTCGCCGCGCTGGCGCTGATCCGCGACGGGATCGGCGGCACGGAGGTCTCCTCCGGCTTCCTGATCGCCCCCAACGCCGCCGCCCCGATCGGCGACAGCATCCAGAACGTCTCGCTGCTGAACCCCCCGCAGCCGCGCTGGACGCTGCGCTCGCAGCGGTGGGCGATCCGGCGGCTGACCTACGTCCCCGACCGCTTTCCGCGGCCCCTGCTGGAGCGTCTCGTGGACAACGCGGACGGAGCGCCGCACCGCCGCGCCGTCGAGCTGCTGGCCGATCCGGTCAACGCCTCCGCGATGCTCGCCGCGCAGATCGCCGCGCAGGACGAGTTCTACGCCTACTGCCGCGACGAGCGCTACAGGCAGCCGCTGACGATCTTCTGGGGCGCGGCCGATCCGACCGCGACCGTCGCGCGCGGCGCGGTGCTGGCGCAGATTCTCGCCGGTGGCCCGGCCGGGCTCGACTTCCAGCTCGTCAACCAGTGCGGCCATTTCGCGCAGTTCGACCGCGAGTTCCAGCTCGCGCGTCTGCTCGAGGCGACGCTCGACCGCGCGCTGGTGGCGTGATGGAGGTCTTCTGGACGCTGGGCGGCTCCTCCGACGGCCCCCATCCGTGGAATGCCGACGGCCGCTGGCGCAGCGACATCCGCCGCCTGGCGCAGGTCGCGATGGCGATCGACCGGCTGCCGTTCTCCGGCGCGCTGCTCGCGATCGGCGTGCCCGGCACCTACGACCCCTTCACGGTCGCCGCTTCCGTCGCCCCGCTGACGGAGCGGATGCGCTTCCTGATCGCCGTCTATCCGGGCCTGATCACGCCGACGCAGCTGGCGCTGATGTCGCTCTCGCTGGACCAGCTCAGCGCCGGGCGGCTGATGCTCAACGTCGTCGGCAGCAACCCCGTGACGATGGCCGCGCACGGGGTGCACCTGGAAAAGGCCGACCGCTACGAGATGCTCGACGACTACTGGCGCGTCTTCCGCGCGCTGTATGCCGGCGAAGCGGTCCCGGAGAGTCGCTTCTTCCCGGTCAGAGATCCCGAGACGTTCCTCGGCCTGGAGCCGGTCCAGCGCCCGTGCCCGCCGCTGTGGGGCGCGTCGGGCTCGCCGGAGGGCCTCGGCCGCGTCATCTCGCTCGTCGACACCTACCTCAGCCATGCCGGCACGCCGCAGGAGCTGGCGCAGCGCACCGGCGCCGCGCGCGCGGTCGCGGCCGAGCAGGGCCGGCCGACGCCGTCGTTCGGCGTCTCGCTCGGCGTGCTCGTGCGCGAGACGGAGGAGGAGGCGTGGGCGGAGGCCGAGCGCAAGCTCGGCCACATCAGCCCAGAGACGATCGCGGGCCTGCGCGGCTACCAGGCGGCGCAGGCCGCCGGGCGCGACGCCGCCGACGAGCGCGAGGGACGCGTCATGGACGCGATCGCGTCCGGCCGCCGGCCCGCCGCGCGCGACCTCGAGTTCCACCCGAACATGTGGACCGGCCCGGCCGAGCGCGTCGGGATCGACGTCCGCCGCCAGCTGCCGCTGCCCGGCACGATGCTGATCGGATCGGCCGAGCAGGTGGCGCAGCGGATGAAGGAGATCGAGCGGCTGGCCGGAATCGAGCGGTTCATCCTGTGGGCGCCGCCGACGCTGGAGGAGGCATACCGCGTCGCCGACCTGCTGCTGCCGCTGCTCGACCTGGACGCGCAGCTGGCGCCACCGGTGCCGTCGCTCGGCGCGGCCCGTCCCGTCGAGGTCAGCGCATGAGCGGCGGCCGGCTGGCGGGACGCGTCGCCTTCATCTCCGGGACCGCCGGGGGGCAGGGGCGCGCCGCGGCGCTGCTGTTCGCGCGCGAGGGAGCGGCCGTCTTCGGGTGCGACCTCGACGCGGAGGGCAGCGAGGAGACGTTGCGGCTGGTGCGCGCCGAGGGCGGCACGATCGCGTCGCTGCACCCGCTGGACCTGACCGAGGAGGACGGGCCGAGACGGTGGATCGCGGCCGGCGTCGAGCGCTTCGGGCGCATCGACGTGCTGTACAACAACGCCTCCACGGCGATCATGCGGCGGATCGAGGACGACGACGCCTGGTCGTCGTGGCGCTACACGATCAGAGGCGAGCTCGACCTCGTCTTCGCCACGATCGTCGCGGCCTGGCCGCAGCTGGTCGCGCAGGACGGGACGGTCAGCATCGTCAACACCTCCTCGACGGCCGCGCTGCGCGGGCTGCCGCTGCCGATCGGCGGCGGCGGGTCGTGCGCGGCGCACAGCGCCGCGAAGGCGGGCGTGCTCGCGCTCACGCGGCAGGCGGCGGCGGAGGGGGCTGCGCACGGGATCCGCTGCAACGCGGTCCTGCCCGGGCTGATCGAGGCGCCGGTGACGGCGCCGATCTTCGCGGCGCCGGGCGCGCGCGAGCGGATCGCCGCGAGCGTGCCGCTGCGCCGCGTCGGGCAGCCCGAGGACGTCGCCTTCGCCGCGCTCTACTTCGCGTGCGAGGAGTCCGCGTGGGTGACCGGCCAGACGCTCGTCGTCGACGGCGGCACGGTGAGCATCGTCGAGCGCGACTGAGCGACCGCCGACGACGTGTCAACGCGCAGCGCGGCAGAACGTACGTCTGACAGCTTGAGGGCTCGTGCAGGCGTTCGGATACTTGGTGCTCAACGAGGAGGCTGCGCCGGCCCAACCGCCGCGCAGCGCCCCCGGGTGCCGATCCCCCCGGGAGACGACGGAGGCAGTGAACGTATGTCTGAACGTGCAGATGGCGCCGGCGTCACGCCGGGGTCGGTCCGCCGCGCGGTCCGCTGGCCGCACGACGAGGCGATCGCGATGACGGTCGGCGTGGCGCTGGAGGCCTTCGACCGCCACTCGCAGGTGCGGACCGAGGGCAGAGGCGGCGAGCGCGACCTGTTCTCGCTCTCCTACGCCGAGTACGGCGTTCGCGTCGGGGTGTGGCGGCTGCTGGAGGTCTTCGCCGAGGAGGAGGTCACGGCCTCGTTCTCGATCAGCGGCAAGGTCGCCGCCGACCATCCCGCGACGATCAGGGCCGTCGCCGGCGCCGGCCATGACCTGATCGGCCACGGCTGGGTCAACGACCGCCTGATGGCCGACGCCTCCGAGACCGACGAGCGCGACATGATCCGTCGCACGCTCGACGCGATCGAGACGGCGGGCGGCCGCCGCCCGACCGGCTGGGCCAGCCCCGGCAACATGTCCTCCGAGCGCACGCTCGCGATCCTCCAGGAGGAGGGCGTCACCTTCACCGGCGACGACGCCAGCGACGACGTGCCGTTCGTCGAGCAGGTCGGCGGCACGCGCATGGCGGTGCTGCCGAAGGCCAACATCGACGCGAACGACCTGCTGCAGTGGGTGCTGCCCAAGAACGCGCCCGGCGTCTTCGCCGACAGCTTCGTCGCGACCTTCGACACCCTCCACGCGGAGGGGCTGAGAGGGCGGCCCGGCTGGGCTGACGTGGTGCTCCACTGCCACATGGCGGGGCGGCCGACCTTCGTCCCGACGCTGCGCGCGGTGCTGCGCCACGTCAGAGCGCGCGAGCGCGTCTGGTGGACGCGCAAGAGCGATCTCGCGGCCTGGACGCTCGAGCAGGACTTCACCCGATGAGCGGCGCGACGCAGTCCGCCGCGCTGCCGTCCTATCCCGGGATGCCGGCTGCGCGGTCGATCGACGTCGGCGGGATCGACACGTGGTACACGGAGGCGGGCAGCGGCACGCCGGTCGTGTTCGTCTACGGCGGCAACTTCGGCACGCCCGAGTCGGCGCCCGGCGCGTACGCCTGGGACCTCGCCGTCGACGCGCTCTCCGGCTCCTTTCGCACGATCGCGTACGACAAGCCGGCGCAGGGCTTCTCCGGCAATCCCGCCGACGACGCCGACTTCACGATGGCGAAGGTCGTCGAGCATCTGATCGGCTTCGTCGAGGCGCTGAGACTGCCGCCGGTGCACCTCGTCGGGCACTCGCGCGGCGGCTACGTCGTCACGCGCACGACGCTGTTGCGGCAGGACCTCGTGCGCTCGCTGACGATCGTCAACTCCGGCACGCTGAGCCCGGGCGTCGGCACCAACGAGGTCGTGCTCGCGCGCCCGCCGCACCCGCCCTACACGCGCGAGAGCATCCGCTGGGTCTACGAGTCCTACTGCCATGACAGGCGCGCGGTGACCGACGAGTGGGTCGAGCGCTCCTTCGAGCTCGTCAACCGCGACGCCTACCGCGAGGCGGTCGAGCGGATCAGACGCGGCAAGCTGCTGCCGACGCAGTTCCTGCCGCAGCTCGCGATCGACAAGCGCGAGACGCTGACGTGGCTGGCCGAGGGACGGCTGCAGCGGCCGTGCCAGATCGTCTGGGGCCGCAACGACCGCACCGCCCACCGCGAGCGCGGGCACGAGCTGTTCCGGACGATCGCCGCCAACGAGCGTCGCACCGTCCTCAACATCGTCGACAAGAGCGGTCACTTTCCGTACCGCGAGCATCCCGCCTGGTTCAACGACACCGTCGGGCGCTTCATCGAGGAGGCCGGTTATGACCGCGGGTGAGCTGAGCGAGCGGCTGCTCGACGTCGGCGGACGGCCCGTCCGCGTGCTGGAGCGCGGCAGCGGCGAGACCGCGACGGTCCTGTTGCACGGCGGCCTGCAGGGCCACAGCCCGTGGATCGGCGCGGCTGACCTGTGGGCGCCGTTGATGCGGGCGGCGGACGGCGACGGCCGCATCGTCGCGATCGACCTGCCCGGCTGCGGCGGCTCGCCGCTCGGCGACCGGCAGGAGCTGACGATCGCCGGCATCGCCGCGCGCGTCGCCGACACGCTGCGCGCGCTCGGCGTCGCCGAGGCGGTGCCGGTCGGACACGCCGAGGCGTCGCTCGCGGCGCTGCTGCTGGCGCGCCGGCAGCACGCGGACCTGCGCGTCCCCGGCGCCGTCGTCGTGGCCGCGACCGGCGCGGCGCCGACCAGCGACGGCGTCAGCCCGGTCGTGCTGGAGAACCCGCCCGCGCCGCTGGGCTCGACGGCCTCGGTGCGGTGGGCGCTGGACCGGCTGTCGTACTCGGCGGCGCACGTGACCGACGGGCTGGTGGCCGCGCTCGCCGGCCATGCGGCCGGCGACGCGCAGCGCGCCGCCAGCGAGACCGCGGCACGCGCCGACGTGGCGCTGGAGCTGGAGAGCGACCTGCTCGGGGAGAAGCTGGCGCTGTTCGCCTACTGCCGCGACGTCGGCTACGAGGTGCCGGTGACGGTCGTGTGGGGGTCGCACGATCCGCTCGTGACCGTCGCGCACGGCGACGGCCTGTTCGAGTTGCTCGCCACGACGCGGGCGCAGCTCGACTTCGCGCTGCTCAACCGCGTCGGCCACTTCCCGTTCAGCGAGGACCCTGCCGCGATGCGACGGCTCGTCGAGCCGTTCGTCGCGCGCTGCACCGCCAAGGAGACGACCAGATGACCGCACCCCGCCGCTACATCGCGCTGGAGGAGCACTGCATGACGCCCGGGCTCCAGCGCGTGCACGACGATCTGCTGGCCGAGCACGGCCGCTTCCAGCCGGCCGCCAACGTCGAGCGCCTGCTGGACGTCGACGCGGCGCGGATCGAGGCGATGGACGCCGCGGGCATCGACGTGCAGGTCCTCTCGCACCACTCTCCGGGGGCGCAGATCTCCGATCCGCGCGCGGTCGAATGGGCGCGCACCGCCAACGACGAGCTGGCCGCCGCGATCGCGCGCCACCCGAGCCGCTTCGCGGGCTTCGCGACGCTCGCGACCGGCGACGCCGACGCGGCCGCGAGCGAGCTGATCCGCTGCGTCGAGCAGCTCGGCTTCACGGGGACGATGATCCACGGGCAGGCCGGCGGCGGCTTCCTCGACCATCCCCGCAACGAGCCGGTGCTGCGGGCGGCGTCGCAGCTGGGCGTGCCGATCTACGTGCACCCGGCCGAGCCGCCGGAGGCGGTCAAGGACGCCTACTTCCGCGACGTCCACGAGGCGGGGCCCGACGCCGAGCGGATGGAGCACATGTTCGCGACGGCGGGCTGGGGCTGGCACGTCGAGACCGGCAGCCACGCGCTGCGGATGATCCTCGGCGGGGTCTTCGACCGCCATCCCAACCTGCAGGTGATCCTCGGCCACTGGGGCGAGCTGATCCCGTTCTACCTCGGGCGCGTCGACATCCGCATGAAGCGGCTCGTCAGGCACCTGAGAAAGTCGCCGGCGCAGTACTTCGCGGAGCACTTTCATGTCACGCCGGGCGGCATCGAGACGATCCAGCCGCTGCTGCTGACGCTGGCGACGGTCGGAGCGGATCGCGTCCTGTACTCGGCCGACTATCCGTTCGGGGCTGCCGAGACGGCCGGCCGGGCCTACATCGAGGACGCGCCGATCAGCGAGGCGGACAAGTCGAAGATCGCGCACCTCAACGCCGAGAAGCTGCTGCGGATCTGATCGCTTGCGCGTTTCCGGCATCATCGTTAGAGTCGCAGAACGTAATTCTGCTGTACAGAATCTGGTGGCGAGAGCGTGGACTTGAGACTTGAGCGGAGCGTGGCCCTGGTGACCGCGGCAGGCGCGGGCATCGGGCTCGCCGTGGTGGAGGCGCTGGTGCGGGAGGGCGCGCGCGTCTGCGCGGCCGACCGCGACCTCGCGCGCCTGGCGGGAATCCAGGCGGTCGACGCGCTGGAGGCCGACCTGCTCGCCGCCGGCGCCGGCGCGCGGATCGTCGAGCAGACCGTTGAGCGCCACGGTCGCGTCGACCTGCTCGTCAACTGCCTCGGCGGACCGTCCGGGCGCGAGGACGGCTTCCTCGCGCTCGACGACGACGCCTGGGGCGCGGCCTTCGAGCGCAACTTCATGGGCACCGTCCGCGCGACGCGCGCCGCGATTCCGCACATGCAGCGCCAGGGCGGCGGCTCGATCGTCACGATCGCCTCCGACCTCGCACGTCAGCCCGACCCGCGCTTCGTCGACTACGCGGCCGCGAAGGCCGCGCTGCTGAGCCTCTCCAAGAGCCTGTCGATCGAGTTCGGCCCGCTGATCCGCGCCAACGTCGTCTCGCCCGGGCCGACGCGCACGCCCGGTCTCGTCGCCCACTTCGACGACACCGTCGGCCCGGCGCTGGGGATCTCAGGCGAGGAGGCGATGCGCCGCTATGTGCAGGAGGTGCGCACGATGCCCTCCGACCGGCTCGGCACGCCTGAGGAGGTCGCCAACGTCGTGGTCTTCCTCGCCTCCGGCGCGGCCGCTCAGGCGACCGGCTCGGAGTGGGTCGTCGACGGCGGCGTCAGGAAGCAGGCATGAGCGGATCGTCGCAGTGGCCGAGAACGCCGCCGTACCGCTATTCGCCGATCGTCGCGCGACCGCCGCTCGTCTATCCCGGCGGCAAGCGGATGGCCTTCTACGTCGGCATGAACATCGAGCACTTCCACGCCGGCGTGCGCTCGACCAGCCGCGCCGCCGTGACGGCGGCGCTGCCGGTCGACGTCCTCAACCACGGCTGGCGCGACTACGGCACGCGCGTCGGGATCTGGCGGCTGATCGACCTGTTCGATCGGCTCGAGCTGCGTCAGTCGGCGCTCGTCAACGCGGACGCCGCGACCGCGTACCCGCAGATCGTCGCGGCCGGGCGCGAGCGCGGCTGGGCGTGGGTCGCGCACGGACAGACCAACTCGCAGTTGTGGACCGGCATGGAACCGGCGGTCGAGCGCGTCGCGCTGCGCGAGGTCGTCGAGACGATCGAGGCGGCGACCGGCACCCGTCCGCGCGGCTGGCTGGGCCCGGCGCTCACCGAGACCGCTCATACGCCCGCGCTGCTGGCCGAGCTGGGACTCACGTACACGCTCGGCTGGGGCGTCGCCGACGACCAGCCGTTCGCGCTCGACGTGCCCGGCGCGCGCCTGCTCGCCGTCCCGTACTCGATCGAGGTCAACGACATCCCGGTCTTTCTCGACCAGAGCACGACCGCCGGCGGGTTCGAGCAGATGATCGTCGACCAGTTCGACGTGCTGCATGCCGAGTCCCAGGAGCGCCCCGGCGCGGTCTTCGGGCTCTCGCTGCACCCGTTCCTGGTCGGTCAACCGTTTCGGATGCCGGCGCTGGAGCGAGCGCTGCGGCACGTGCGCGCGCACGACGACGTCTGGTTCTGCACGACCGACGAGCTGGCCGAGTGGTACCTGGCCAACGCCTACGACGACGCGGCGCGCACGTTCGCCGGCGGAGACGACGCGCGATGAGCTGCGAATCGGCGCGGCTGCACGGGCGCGTCGCCCTGGTGACCGGAGCGGCCGGCGGGCTCGGCGCGAGCTTCGCGCTGCGCCTCGCGCAGGAGGGCGCCGACGTCGTGCTCGTCGACGTGCGCCCGTGCGATGAGGTCGCCGAGCGGCTCGCCGCGCTGGAGGTGCGGACGCTGGCGGCCACCGCCGACGTCAGCGACGAGCAGGCGGTCGCCGAGCTGGCCGCGCGCGTCACGTCTCGCTTCGGCCGCTGCGACATCCTCGTCAACAACGCCGGCTTCGGTCGTGTCGAGCGCTTCGAGGAGATCACATTGCAGTCATGGCGTGAATTGATGGCGGTGAACCTCGAGGGACCGTTCCTGATGTCGCGCGCGCTCGTCGGCGAGATGCGCGCACGCGGCTGGGGGCGGATCGTCAACATCGCATCCAACACGTTCGGGATGGGGCTCCCGATCGGATTCACTCACTACATCGCGAGCAAGGGCGGCGTCATCGGCCTCACCCGTGCGCTTGCGAGCGAGTTCGGCGCCCACGGGATCACCGTGAACGCGATCTCGCCGGGCTTGACGAGGACCCCCTCGACGACCCGCAAGATGAGTGAGCAGTTCGAGCGAGACCGGGTGAAGCAGGCGATTCCGCGGACGGGGGAACCGGAGGACCTCGTCGGGATGCTCGCCTACCTCGTCTCAGATGACGCCTCGTTCGTGACGGGGCAGACGTTCAACGTCGACGGTGGACTGGTGCGCGGTTGAGCGCAGCGGTCCACGTCGCACATGCGGCAGGCGGCACGTCGCCGGCCGGCCGAGTACATGACCCAACCGGAGGTACGTACATCATGAGGACAAACAGGCGCACGCCGCGGGCGTTGGCATCGGCCTGCCTGGTCGCGCTCCTCGCAGCTCTGGTGCTGGCCGGCTGCGGCAGCAGCGACGACAGCACGAGCTCCAGCAGCAGCGCCGGATCCACGGCGGCGAGCACGACCGCGTCGCAGCCGGCCGCGGACGTTCCGTTCGAGAGCCCCGAGGCAGGGTTGCCGACGTCGTACCCGGAGCCGACGGTGAGACCGGGCTTCAGATACACGGTCGGCTATCTCTCGCCGAATTCGTCGATCGGCTTTCTCGCCTCCGTCTACAAGGGCGTCAAGGAGCAGACCGAGAGATTCGGTGGCAAGTTCATAGGCTATGACGCCAACTTCAACCAGGACAAGCAGGTCAGCCAATTCGCCGATCTGCTGGCGCAGCATCCCGACGTGATCGTCGCCTATCCGCTGTTGCCGAGCGCGTTGGCGGCGAGAGTCAGAGAGGCGCAGGCGGCAGGCATCCCGATCGTCACCAACGACACGCCGCCCGACGCGAGCCTGCCGCTGGAGCCCGGTTACGACACCAACGTCCACCAGGGCCTCGACATCGCGCGCTACAGAATCGCGCAGGCGGTCGCGAGAGAGTCGCCGGGTGCGACGTATGCGCTGCTGGGCCAGTCGCTGCCGGTCCCGTCGCTGAGATACGCGATGGACCGCTCGCACTACTGGGGCGACAGATTCGGCAACAGATTCGTCGGCGAGGTCGACGCTGCCGACGACACGCCCAACGCGGGTCAGCAGGCGATGACGGCGCTGCTGGCGAAGTACCCCGACGTCGACTACGTGATCGCCTACAACGACACGGCGGCGGAGGCCGCCTCGGCGGTCGCCCGCTCCTCGGGCAAGACCGACGTCAAGATCGTCGGTGACGGCGGCGATGCGACCGCCGTGCGGATGATCAAGTCGGGTCAGCTGTGGGGCACCTACGGTCCTGACGAGAGAGGCATCGGCGTGCAGCAGGCGATCGCGGCCTACGACCTCGCCACCAGACAGCACCTGCCGCTGCCGAGAAACATCGTCATCACCAGCGGCACGATGGTGACGAGAGACAACGTCGACGACTACACGCCGGCCAACGACGCCTGAGGCGACGACGCCGGGCACGGCCGACGGCAGCCGCGCCGCCACGACGGCGGCGCGGCTCAGCCGCGCTCGCCGAGCACGGTCCGGATCCGCAGCGCGAGCTGGATCGCGGCGAGCGTGTCGGGATCCGACAAGTCGGCGTCCATCAGCTCGCCGATGCGCGCCAGGCGCGAGTAGAGCGACTGCCGCTCGATGTGCAGCTCGCGCGCCGCGTCGGCCTTGCGGCCGCCGTGCCGGCAGAGCGTCTCCAGCGTCGGCAGCATTCTGGTCGTGCGCTCGCGGTCACGCTGCAGCAGCGGATGCAGGCGGGCGGTCGCGAACTGCATCAGCTCGGGACGGTCGCGCAACGACCAGATCAAGCGGTCCACGTTCGGGACCGTGACGTCGTGCCACGGCCGCGCCTCGGAGCGCGAGGTCGGTGTCGCCGCGTCGATCGTCGCGTGCAGCGCCGCCCTGAGCGCGTCCCACGAATGCGTCGAGGGGCCGGCACAGACGACCAACGGGGGCGCGCCCGGCACGCGCGCCAGCGTGCTGGTCCTCAGCACCTCGGCAAGCCGCCCCGCCAACGTCGCGCGTTCCTCGGTGTCGCGCAGCCCGAGCACGATCAGCATGTGCTCGCCGTAGCGGTGGTGGCCGAGCAGGACCTGCGCGGCCTCGCGCTCGAGCGCGTCGCGCACGTCGCGCCAGACGAGGTCCCACGGCGCGTCGCGCATCGACGGCGTGGGGGGCGCCGCGTCGGTCCGCTCCTGCGGCACGACGACGACCGGCATCAGCCCTCTGACCGGCTGCTTGAAGCCGAGCGCGGAAGCGCGCACGGCGGCCTCGGCCGAGTCGACGTCGCCGCTGAGCAGGTCGGCGATGAAGTCGCTGCGGCGGCGCGCGGCGAAGCTCGCCGGCTCGCGCCCGCGCATCAGCTCGACCGCGAGCAGCTGGCCGATGCTGTCGACGGCGAGGCGGTCGGCGTCCGCCAGCGGCGCGTCGACGGCGAGCGCGACGAGCCTTCCCCACTCTCCACGCCGCTCGCTGACGATCGCGTGGACGGCGGCGTCGGGCGCGCCCGGGAGCTGGCGCCTGAACGTGTCCCACGCGGCGGAGACCTCGCGGTCGCTCGCACGGTGGGTGATCTGGAAGGCGACGCCTCCGGACGCGAGCTCGAGGATCGCGGGGTTGCCGATCGTCGCGCTCAGCAGCGCCAGCAGCTCGCCGACGCCGGCGCCGTCGATCAGCAGCCGCGTCGCCTGCGCGCGGATGTCGGCGGTGTGCAGCGCCAGCGCGGCCTCGCGGTGGACGATGTCGCGGTTGACCGTCTCCGCGATCGCGATGAAGGGGACCTCGCGGTGGAGCACGATCACGGGCAGGCCGGCGCGCTCGGCGGCGGCGCCGAGCAGCTTCGGCGACGAGCGGAAGCGGCTGCCGAGCTCGATCACGAGCCCGGCGGCGCCGCGCTCGACGAGACTCTCGACGAGGTGCTCCTCGTCGCGGCGGCTGGGGCCGATGCTGCGTCCGCCGGTCAGCAGCAGCTCGCCGCCCTGCAGCAGCGCGCCGATGTAGGGCGCCTCGCCGGCGTGCACCCAGCGGACGGGGTTGCCGAGGTTGACGGCTCCTGCGATCACCTCCGGGACCCCGCGCTTGACCGTCGGCAGCTCGAGGACCTGCTCGACGGAGATGGAGAGGCTCATGACAGCTGACGCTCGCTTCCAGGTGACGCCTGACAGACAGAGGGCGATTCGATCTTACGCATGACAGGGCGCGCCGCCCCGAATGCGGCGATTCCACAAGCCAGGATCGCTCATTTTCTTTACAGCAGAATTGCATTCTGCTAAATCTCCCGTGGCAATGCACGACGCCCTCTCACACACCCCCGACCCGGTGCCTCCGGGCTCTCCGCTCGCCGTCGCCGGCGTCGAGAAGCGCTACGGAGGGGTCCACGCCCTGCGCGGCGCGCACATGACGATCACCGCCGCAGGCGTGATCCACGGGCTGATCGGCGAGAACGGCTCCGGCAAGTCGACGATCCTCGGGATCCTCTGCGGCGAGAAGTCGCCGGACGCCGGGACCATCTACGTCGACGCCAGACCGGTCGAGTTCTCCAGTCCCGTCGCGGCGCTCGCGCACGGCATCGCGATGGTGTCGCAGGAGACGGCGCTCGCGCCGGACCTGTCGATCGCCGAGAACATCTTCCTCGGCCGCCGCATGGCGCGCTCGCCATGGGGGATCGACTGGCGCCGCACGCGGCGTGAGGCGGCCGCCGTGCTGGCGCGGCTGGAGCTGGACTATGCGCCCGGTCGGCTGGTCCGCACGCTGCGACCCGACCAGCAGCAAATGGTCGAGATCGCCCGCGCGCTGTCGCTCGACGCGCGCGTGCTGATCCTCGACGAGCCGACCAGCTCGCTCAGCGACGACGAGGTCGGCGCGCTCTTCACGACGATCCGCGGCCTCAAGGCCGACGGCGTCTCGACGATCTTCGTCTCGCACCGCCTGAAGGAGATGTTCGCCCTCGTCGACGAGTTCACCGTCCTGCGCAACGGCGTCACCGTCGCCGAAGGCCCGGCCGCCGAGTTCGACGAGCAGAAGCTCGTCGCCGCGATGGTCGGCGACCACACGTCGCTGACGCGCCCTGTCGCGCGCACGAAGCCGGCCGCGCCGGCGAGTGCCGGCACGACTCCCGCGGTCGCCGTCAGAGGGTTGACCGTCGACGGCGTCCTGTCCGACGTCGACCTCGACGTGCGACCCGGCGAGGTCGTCGGGCTCGCGGGGCTGGAGGGCGCCGGCCGCAGCGAGCTGCTGGAGGCGATCTTCGGGCTGCGCTCGCCGGCCGCGGGGACGATCGAGATCGAGGGCGAGCCGCTGCGCGCCCGCGGCCCGCGCGACGCGATCGACCGCGGCATCGGCTATCTGCCGCCCGACCGCAAGATCCAGGGCGTCGTGTTGAAGCGGACCGTCGCGGAGAACCTGACGATGGTCGTGACCGCGAACCTGTTCCGCGGTCGCCGGCCGCGCGCGACCGACGCGCGCGCGACCATGGATCACGTCTACGACGTGATGCGGATCCGCGCGGCCTCGCCCGACGCGACCGTCTCGACCTTGTCCGGAGGCAACCAGCAGAAGGTCGCGCTCGGCAAGTGGATCGCCGCCGACAAGCGCCTGCTGCTGCTCGACGAGCCGACGCGCGGCGTCGACGTCGGCGCCAAGGCCGAGATCCACCAGCTGCTGCGGGCCGCCGCCGACCGCGGCCTCGCGCTGCTCGTCAGCTCCTCGGAGAACGACGAGCTGCTGCGCCTCTGCGACCGGATCCTCGTGATGTACCGGGGCGCAGTCGTCGCCTCGCTGCCCGCCGATGAGGCGACCGAACCGATGTTGGCCAGCTATGCCGGAGGACACCATGAGTGACGGATTGACCGCCAGCCCCGAGACCGCGTCCGCGGCTGCGCAAGGGCTGACCGGCCCGAGCCGTCTCGCCACCGCGTTCGCCGCGACCCGTCACTTCCGGCCGGTGCTGCTGCTCGTGGTCGTGCTGTTCGCGTACTTCGCGGCGACGCAGAGCGACGTCTTCCTGACGTCGCAGAACCTGCAGAACCTGCTGACCGGCGTCTCGATCCTGTGGGTCGTCAGCATGGGCATGACGTTCGTGATGATCACGGGCGGCGTCGACCTCTCGGTCGCCGCGCTCTCGGTGCTCGTCGGCCTCTTCATGGCGAAGGTCCTCGAGGCCGGCGTGCCGGGCGGGATCGCCGTGCTGCTGACGGTGCTCGTCGGAGCGGTCGTCGGCGGAGCGGTCAACGGCGTGCTGATCGGCAAGCTGAAGCTCTCCTTCTTCGTCGTCACGCTCGCGTCGATGACCGTCTACACGGGCATCGTCAACCTCTGGTCGGACACGAGATCGTTCTACGTCACCGCTCCGCTGGTCGTGAAGATCGGCGTCGAGAAGGTCGGCGGCGTGCCGACGCCGATCCTGATCATGGTCGCGACCTTCCTGATCGCGCTGTGGGTCCAGACGCGCACGTACTTCGGCCGCGACGTCTACGCCGTCGGCGGCAGCATGCCGGCCGCGCGGCTGTCCGGGATCCGCACCTCGCGCACGGTCGTCTGCGTCTACGCGGTCAGCGGTGCCTGCGCGGCGCTCGGCGGCGTGATCGCGATCGGCCGCATCGGCGCCGCGACGCCGCAGGTCGACAACACGCTCGCGCTGCAGGCCGCCGCCGCCGTGCTGCTCGGCGGTACCAGCCTCTTCGGCGGCGCCGGCGGCGTCGGCGGCACGGCCCTGGGCGTGCTCTTCATCGGCGTGCTGCAGAACGGGCTCAGCATCGCCGGCATCGCCAGCTCCTGGCAGCAGGTCGTCACCGGCGTGATCCTCGTCGCGGCGATCCTCGGCGACCGCATCTCGGTCGGCCGCGTCCGCCGCAAGGCGCCCGGCGCCGACCCCGCCTCCGCGTTGGAGGCAACCGAGGCGGCCGCGGTCCACGGCGGCGACCCGCCGGCGCTGCAGCGCTGACCTCGCCGCACGCCCCCCCGGCAGCACGCGCACGACGCACCGCATCTCCCTGACGCACATGAACCAGACGACGAGCAGTGATGGAGGATTCGATATGGAGCCGCTGTTGTGGCATGGGCAGCTTTCGCACATCGCGCTGCGATGCGCGGACGTTCCGCGTTCGGGGCGGTTCTACGCCGACGCGGTCGGTCTGACCGAGCACCCCGGGGGCGATCCCGACGGGCTGCGGCTCGGCTGGGGCGCGGGGCAGCACGCGCTCGACCTGCTGCCGGGCGCGCCGGGTCTCGACCACTACGGCCTCGAGATCCCGGACGCGGAGGAGCTGGAGCGCCTGCTGGAGCGTGTGCGCGGCGCCGGCGTCGAGGTCGGTCACCGCGAGCGGACCGCGCACGATCCCGAGACCTTCTTGGTGAGCGATCCCGAGGGCCGGCGGATCGAGCTGCACGGCCGGGTCGACCGCAGCGGCGAGTTCCGCGCCGACCCGGCGCGCCGGCCGACGCGGCTGCAGCACATCACGTTCGCGACGAGATCGGTGCCGGACCTCGCCGCCTTCTACGAGGACGTGCTCGGCATGCGCGTCTCCGACCGCATGGGCAGTCGCTTCGCGTGGTTGCGCTGCGGCGCCGAGCACCACACCGTCGCGATGGTGCAGGCGCCGTCGGCGACGCTGCTGGACCACTTCTCGTTCGACCTCAGCCGCTGGGACGACTTCGCCTCCTGGTCGGACCGCCTCTCCGGCCTCGGCGTCCCGCTCAGCTGGGGACCCGGCCGCCACGGCCCCGGCAACAACCTGTTCGTGATGTTCGACGACCCCGACGGCAACCACATCGAGCTCTCCGCCGAGATGGAGCTGTACCACGACGAGCTGGCCGAGTACCAGCGCACGTGGATCGAGGACGTCCGCACCACGAACCTCTGGGGGATCGCGCCGACCTGGCGCCCCCAGAGCGACGTCGCGGCGGCCTGAGCGATGCGCCTGCGCTCCATCCTGCACCGCGGCGAGCCCGCGGTCGCGCTCGAATCCGACGGCGGGCTGCTGCTCGTCCCGGGCCTCTCCGAGATCGGCGTCGAGACGCCGATCGACGTCCTGCGCGCCGCTGCCGCCACCGCCACCGAGCCGATCGACGACGGGGACGTCGTGCTGCGGCCGGTCGTGCCCAACCCGCGTCGCGTCGTCTGCCTCGGCCTCAACTACAACGCGCACGTCGAGGAGACCGGCCGCGACCTGCCGACCTACCCGGTGCTGTTCGTCAAGTGGGCCAGCAGCCTGATCGCGGCCGGCGCCGAGATCGCGCTCCCGCCCGAGTCCGCGCAGGTCGACTTCGAGGCCGAGCTGGCGGTCGTGATCGGAAAGCCGGGACGCCGGATCGCGCGTGAGGCCGCCTACGAGCACGTCGCCGGCCTCACGGTCGCCAACGACGTCACGATGCGCGACTTCCAATACAAGACCCATCAGTGGCTGCAGGGCAAGGCGTGGGACGCCAGCACGCCGCTGGGGCCGGCGCTCGTGACGCTCGACGAGGTCGACGACCCGGGCAGGCTCGACATCTCGCTCACGCTCAACGGCGAGACGATGCAGTCGTCGAACACCGACCGCTTGATCTTCGACATCCCCACGATCGTCGCGACCGTCTCGGAGTTCACCGCGCTGGAGCCGGGCGACGTGCTGCTGACGGGAACTCCCGGCGGCGTCGGCTACCGGCGCGACCCGAAGGTCCTGCTGAAGCCGGGCGACCGCATGACCGTCACGATCGAGGGCGTCGGCACGCAGGAGAGCGTCGTCGTCGCCGAGGCCGTCGCATGAGCTGCCTCGCATGAGCATCGCGCGCGTTCCGATCACGCTCGCGATCAGCGAGTACGACCACGTCGAGGACCTCGTCAGCGGGCGGATCCCCGTCGAGGGCGTCGAGCTGACGCCGCTGCGGATGAGCGTCGAGGAGATCTTCCAGCGTTTCTCGCGCGCGCGAGAGTGGGAGGCGTCGGAGTTCTCCTTCGCGCAGTTCGTGCACCTGCGCTCGCGCGGGGACGACTCGCTCGTCGGGATTCCGGTCTTCCCCTCGCGCGTCTTCCGCCACTCCGCGATCTTCGTCAGAGCCGGCGGGAGGATCGCCGCCCCGGAGGACCTCGCCGGCGCACGCGTCGGCGTGCCGGAGTGGGCGCAGACGGCCGGCGTCTACGCGCGCGGCGTCCTGGCCGACGAGTACGGCGTCGACCTGCGCTCGATCGACTGGGTGCAGGCCGGCACCAACGAGCCCGGCCGCACCGACGCGGTGGCGGTCGAGCTGCCGGACGGCTTCCGCTACGAGCGGCGTCCGGACAGCTCGCTCGACGCGATGCTGCTCAGCGGCGAGGTCGACGCGGTCGTGACCGCCCACCCGCCGCGCAGCTTCGAGCGGCGCGACAGCCCGATCGTGCGGCTGATCAAGGACCACGCCGCGGTCGAGCGCCGCTCGTGGGAGCGCACCGGGATCTTTCCGATCATGCACGTGATCGTGCTGCGCCGGGACGTCCACGACGCGCATCCGTGGGTCGCCGCCAATCTGCTGCGCGCGTTCGAGGCGGCCAAGGCCGCCGGCGTGCGGCGGTTGCGCGAGCTGACCGCCAGCCGTGTCGCGCTGCCATGGGCGAGCGAGCAGCTCGACGCGCTCGCACCGCTCTTCGGCGACGACTGGTGGCCGTATGGCGTGGAGGCCAACCGCACGACGCTCGAGGCGTTCATGGGCTGGTCGGTCGACCAGGGGGTCGCCGCCGCGGCGGTCCCGGTCGAGCAGCTGTTCGCTCCGCAGACGCTGATCCGCTCGCGTGTCTGAGATGACCGGAGCAGAGACCAACGGCGCGCAGGCCGCGAGCGCGGGCAGCCGTGCCCAGGGCGCCGGCGCCGCGGGGCGCGAGCGCCGGCAGACGGTCGACGTCTGCATCGTCGGCGGCGGGCCGTCCGGGCTGTTGCTGGCGAACCTGCTCGGCGCCCGCGGCGTCGAGGTGCTGCTGGTGGAGCGCAACGCGACGACCAGCTCAGCGGCGAAGGCGATCAGCATCGACGACGAATCGCTGCGCACGATGCAGCGCGTCGACCTGCTGAAGCCGTTGCGCAACGTCGTGCTGCCGGGTACCGGAACGCGCTACTACGGCGTCGACGGACGCCCGATCGCATACGCGCGCGGTCCCGAGCACCCGCTCCACGGCCACCCGATCAAGAACCCCTTCGCCCAGCCCGACTTCGAGCGCGTATTGCACGAGGGGCTGCAGCGGTACGGCACCGTCGAGGCCGCCTTCGCGTCGACCTTCGTGACCGCGACGCAGGACGCCGACGGCGTCGACGCGGTGATCGAGGACGCCGACGGCGTCCGCCGCGTGCGCTGCCGCTACCTCGTCGGCTGCGACGGCGGCCGCAGTCCGCTGCGCACGTTGATGGGCGTGCAGATGAGGGGGATGTCGTTCCCCGATCCGTGGATGGTGATCGACACGCTCGGCGACGCCGAGGACCACCGCTACGGCATGCACCACGGCGATCCGAGCCGCCCGTTCGTCGTCATCCCCGGTGGCGCCGGCCGCTGTCGCTACGAGTTCCTGCTGCACCCCGCAGAGGTGCCGAGAGCGTTCGACAGACCGCCGTTCGAGCTGGTCGCCAAGCTGCTGGAGCCGCACCGCGCGATCACGCGGGAGCAGGTCGAGCGGGTCGCGGTCTACAACTTCCACGCGCTCAACGCGGAGCGCTGGCAGCAGGGGCGCTGGTTCCTCGTCGGCGACGCGGCGCACATGATGCCGCCGTTCGCCGGACAGGGCCTGAACTCGGGCGTGCGCGACGCGAGCAACCTCGCGTGGAAGCTCGCGGTCGTGCTGCAGGGGCGCGCCGGGCCGTCGCTGCTTCAGACCTACGAGAGCGAGCGGCGTCCGCACGCGCAGGCGACGATCGATCTCTCGGTGCGGCTCGGCCACGTCGTGATGACGACCAACGCCCGGACCGCGCGCGTGCGCGACGCGCTCGTGCGTCTGGTGCGCCGCTTCGGCCCCGGACGGCGCTTCATCGACGAGATGCGCTTCCGCCCGCGTCAGCGCTACGAGCACGGCTTCGCGGCGGCGCTCGACGGCGCCGACGGGCTCGTCGGCGCCGCGGTGGCGCAGCCGCGCGTGCTGCTGCCGGAGGGCCATGTCGCGCTGCTGGACGACGTGATGGGCAACGGCTTCGCGCTGCTGGCGGTCGACGTCGAGCGGCCGCAGCTGCCCGACAGCCCGCTCTGGAACGCGATCGCGCCGCGGATCGTGCGGGTGCTGCTCGAGGACCGCTTCCCGGCCGAGGGCGCCTGCACGACCGTCGCCGACCTCGACGGGGGTGTGCGCCGGGCGCTTGCGGGCGCCGCCGGCTCCTACGTCCTCGTGCGGCCGGACCGCTTCGTCGCGGCGGTCTTCGCGCCGTCGCAGTTCGGCGTCGTCGCGCGGGAGCTGGAAGCGGTCTGGGGCGTTCCGGCCGCAGCGGTCGCCGGTCACCCGCCGGCGGTCAGCTCGCCGAGGTAGCGGCGCGCGTCCTCGGCGGAGACGACATCGGCGTACTTTTGGTCGAGGTCGAACAGCGCCTGGTCGTGCGCGGCCGCGGAGCGGTCGCCGACCGCTTCGCGCACGACCATCGGGCGGAACCCGAGCTGGACGGCGTCGACGGCGCTGGCGCGCACGCAGCCGCTGGTCGTGCAGCCGGCGATCAGCAGCGTGTCGACGCCGGCGCTCAGCAGCCGCGAGGTGAGGTCGGTGCCGAAGAACGCGCTCGCGTACTTCTTGACGACCACCTGCTCGTTGGGTCTGCGCTCCAGCCGCTCGTCCAGCTCCACGGCGCGCGTCCCGGCGACCAACGACGCGGCCCCCGCCTGCTTGCGCCGCCACACGCCGGCATCCGCGAGATCCTCCTCGTCGTATCGCACCACGGTGTGGAGGATCGGCACCGAGGCGGCACGGCCGGCGTCGAGCAGGGCCCGCGTGTGGACGATTTCCGCGTCGAGTCCGGATCCGAGCGGCATCGTCGCGTCGGTGAAGCCGTTGATCAGGTCGATCACGAGCAGGGCGGGTCGCGCCCCGAAGCCGATCCGCAGGCCGAAACCACGCGCGCGGAAGAACTCGGCGGAGTCGTTGTCGTACGTTGTCATGGCGCGGTCACCTCGGTCGTGGCAGGGTGCGGTGTGGAGCAGACACGGCGTCTGCTGTGCAGAATGGATTCTGTAGAGGAGAATACTGTTAGCCCTTTTGCGATCGAAGGGCGACCGCTGATTGCCGGATGGCAGACAACGCGACTGCTGCGCAGAACACGTTCGACTCCTGATATATCTACCGAGATGGCGTCGTCAGCGCGAGAAGGGGGTCAGGCACCGGGCGGGGGTCCCACGCCCGCGTACCCGATCGGCTCCGTCGACAACGCGCTGCGGCTGCTGCTGATGTTCGGCGAGCGCTCGGACGTGCGCGTCTCCGACGCCAGCAGCGAGCTGGGCGTCGCCGCCTCCACCGCGCACCGTCTCCTGCAGATGCTGCAGCTCTACGGCTTCGTGCGCCAGGATCCGCGCTCGAAGGCGTACAGCGCGGGCCCCGTCTGGGTCAACATGGGCCTGCGCGGGCTGCGCAGCCTGGATGTCCGCACCGTCTCGCGCACGCACATCGAGGCGCTGGTCGAAGAGGTCAGGGAGACCGTCCAGCTGCTCGGCCTGCAGGCCGGCACCGAGATGATCTGCCTCGACGCGGTCGAAGGCCCCTACGTCGTCCGCGCGGTCGGGCGCCTCGGCGCCGTGCTGCCGGCGTACGCCACCGCCGGCGGGCGCGCCGTGCTCTCCACGTTGCCGGTCGAGCGCGTGCGGCAGCTGTACCCGGCCCGCCTCAAGCGCCTCGCGCCGAACACGATCGTCTCGCGGGCGGAGCTGGAGCGGGAGCTCGAGCGCGTGCGCGAGCAGGGTTACGCCGTCCAGCGTGAGGAGATGGAGCCCGGCGTGAGCGCGATCGCCGCGCCGATCCGCGATCACGGCGGCACCGCCAGCTTCGCCGTCGACGTCGTGATGCCGACGGCGCGCCTGGCTGCGGACGACCTGCCTCGCATCGCCGCCGCGGCGGTCGACTGCGCCGCGACGATCGCGCGCGAGCTCGGGCTCTAGCCCGGCCTCGTCGCAGCCTCTCACCCCAGCCTCCGGTGCCGGTCGCGCGCCCGGCGACGACGCCAGCGCGCCGTCTTGACGGCCGTGTTGTCAGCCGCTATTCGCTATGCAAGAATCGCATTCTTCTCTGAAGAATCAAGCGACGGAGGCGGGATGAGCGGGCTGCTGGTGCTCGAACGCGGTGAGAGCGGGTACGAGGATGCGCGGCGTGACGCGGTCTGGAACGCGCGGATGCCCGACCGCCGGCCCGAGGCGATCGCGATCGCGCGGGACGAGCGGGACGTCGTGGCTGCCGTCGCGCTCGCGCGCGAACGCGACTGGCGGATCGGCATCCGCTCCGGCGGGCACAACTTCGTCGGCGCCTCGGTGCGCGACGGCGGCCTGCTGCTCGACGTCTCGCGCCTGAACGCCGTCACCGTCGACGCGGCGACGCGCTCGGCGACGGCGCAGCCGGGCGTGAAGGGAGAACAGCTGCTCGCGCGGCTGCGCGCCGAGGGGCTGGCATTCGGGGTCGGGCACTGCCCGAGCGTCGCGCTCGGGGGCTTCGCGCTCGGTGGCGGGATGGGGTTCAACACGGGCGCCTGGGGCTACGGCTCCCAGCAGGTGACCGCCGTCGACGTGGTGCTCGCCGACGGTCGCCAGGTGCGCGCCGACGCGCACAGCGAGCCCGACCTCTTCTGGGCCGCGCGCGGTGGAGGGCCCGGCTTCTTCGGCGTCGTGACGCGCTTTCATCTCGCGCTGCAGCGCGACCCGGAGGGACTGATGAGCAGCTCGTACGCCTTCCCGTTGGAGCTGCTCGAGGACGTCGCCGCCTGGCTCGACGAGATCACCCCGCAGCTCGATCCCTGCGTCGAGCCGATGGGTTGGATCGGCAGGCTGCGAGGTCACGAGATCGGTAGCGCCGCCACTCCCGCCGGCCATGGTCGCGACGGCGCCGGAGGCGACGATCGTGTGCTGCTGCTCAACGCGCTGGTCTTCGGTGCTACGCCGGAGCTGTCGCGTGCCGCGCTCGAGCCGCTGGAGCAGGGAGCGCTCAACGAACGCGCGCTCGCGCGCACCGTCGTCGACACGACCTTCCCCGAGCTGTTCGAGTTCCAGAACCTCCTCTACAGGCAGGGCCTGCGCTACGCGGTCGACTGCATCTGGACCGACACGCCGCCGCGCGAGCAGCCGCTGGGCTTCGTGCGCGAGCAGATGCGCGCCGCGCCCAGCGGCCGCACGCACGCGCTCTGGCAGCTGCCGTTCGGCAACCACCGCGCGCCGATGCCCGACATGGCGGCGGGGGTCCTCGGCCGCTACTTCGTCTCGTTCTACGCGGTCTGGGAGCACGAGCGCGACGACGAGCGGAACATCGGCTGGCTGCGCGAGACGATGGATGGGCTGGAGTCGATCAGCACGGGCCACTACGCCGGTGACGTCGACCTGCTCGCCGCCCCATCGCGCGCGGCGGCGACGCTTTCGCCCGCGCACTGGACGCGCCTGCAGGGGCTGCGCGCGAGATATGACCCCGACGGCCGCTTCCACCCGCACCTGCAGCCCGCATGAGCGAGGCGGCTGCGCGTGCCATCCCCCGAACCCATGAGGAGCAGTCCGATGACCAGCACCGATGAACCCACCCGCGTCGCCCTCGTCACCGGCGGGACCGGCGGCATCGGCCGCGTGACCGCCGAGCGGCTGGCGCGCGACGGCATCGCCGTGGCAGTGCACTACGCGGGCAACGCCGCCGCCGCCGACGAGGTCGTCAGCGCGATCGAGTCCGCCGGCGGACGCGCGATCGCGGTCGTCGGCGACGTCGCCGACGAGCAGGCGATGGCCGCGGCGTTCGACGCCGTCGAGCAGCGCTTCGGCGGCATCGACGTCGTCGTCAACACGGCTGGCATCATGCTGCTCGCGCCGATCGCCGAGCTCGACCTCGCCGACCTCGACCGGATGCATCGCGTCAACATCCGCGGCACCTTCGTCGTCTCGCAGCTGGCGGCGCGCCGGCTGCGCGCGGGCGGGGCGCTGGTGAACTTCTCGACGTCGGTCACGCGCCTGCAGTTCCCGACCTACGGGGCGTACGCGGCGAGCAAGGCGGCGGTTGAGGCGATGACGCTCGTGCTCGCCCGCGAGCTGCGCGGAAAGGACGTGACCGTCAACGCGGTCGCGCCCGGGCCGACCGCCACGCCGTTGTTCCTGGAGGGCAAGGACGCGGCGGCGATCGACAGACTCGCGAAGGCCGCGCCGCTGGAGCGGCTCGGCACGCCCGCCGACATCGCCGAGGTCGTCGCCTTCCTCGCCGGGCCGGCCCGCTGGGTCAACGGCCAGACGCTCTACGCCAACGGCGGCATCGCCTAGGCGCAGGTCACGCGCGGCCATCCTCGCGCCGCGGACGCGGCCTGCCACATCTCTGCGCCGCCGCCGACGGCGGACCGGCGCGCCTGCAAACGATTGTCCACAAGGAGCACCGCCATGAGCACCACCATCGTCATCACCGGGGCCTCCAGCGGCTTCGGCGCCCTCACCGCACGCGCGCTCGCCGACGCGGGCCACACGGTCTACGCGGGCATGCGCGAGACGGCGAGCCGCAACGCGCCGCAGGTCCAGGCTGCGGCCGACTACGCCCAGGAGCACGGCGTCGACCTGCGCGCGATCGAGCTCGACGTCGGCGCGCAGGCGTCGGTCGACGCCGCGATCGCCCAGGTCGTCGAGGAGCAGGGTCAGGTCGACGTGCTGATCCACAACGCCGGGCACATGGTCGTCGGGCCGGCCGAGGCGTTCACGCCCGAGCAGCTCGCCGAGCTGTACGACGTGAACGTGCTCAGCACGCAGCGCGTCAACCGCGCGGTGCTGCCCGGCATGCGCGCCCGTGGAGCGGGCCTCGTGATCTGGGTCTCCAGCTCCAGCGTCAAGGGCGGCACCCCGCCATACCTGGCTCCGTACTTCGCGGCAAAGGCCGGCATGGACTCGCTCGCGGTCAGCTACGCCGGCGAGCTCGCCCGCTGGGGTGTGGAGACCTCGATCGTCGTGCCCGGCTCGTTCACCTCCGGCACCAACCACTTCGCCCACAGCGGCCATCCGGCCGACACCGCGGTCGAGGCCGAGTACGAGACGAAGTACGCCGGGCTGATGACGCAGGTCGCCGAGAAGCTCGCCGCGCTCGCCCCGGAAGGCGCGACGGCCTCGCTCGTCTCCGACGAGATCGCGCGCATCGTCGCCCTCCCGGCGGGTCAGCGGCCCTACCGCGTGCATGTCGACCCGGCCGACGACGGCTCCGAGGAGGTCAGCGACGTCGCCGACCGCATTCGCCGCGACTTCCTCGTCCGCGTCGGCCTCGACGACCTGCTGCGCGCGGGTTAGCCGACCTCGAGCAGGGTTCGGCCGACGGTCTGGCGGGCGTCGATGGCCGCGTGCGCGTCGGCGGCGCGCGCGAGCGGGAAGCGCTGGCCGATCACGACGCGCAGGCGGCCGGCGGCGCCTTCGGCGAGGGCGCTGTCGATGTCGGCGCGGAGCTCCTGGGGCGTGGGCATGCCGGGGCGCAGGAGCGTGACGCCCGCGGCGGCGGCTGCTGCTTGGTCGACGGCTGACCCGCGTCCGCTCGAGGCGCCGAAGCTGACCATGCGTCCGCCCGGTCTCAGGAGCTTGAAGGCGGCGTGTGCGAGCTCGCCGCCGACTCCGTCGAACACGACGTCGACCGCGCCGGCCTGCGCGGTCCAGCCGGGCTGTCGGTAGTCGACGGCGACGTCGGCGCCGAGCTCGCGGACGAGCGCGAGTTTGCGCTGTCCGCCGGCGGCGGCGATCACGGTGGCTCCCGCGGCGCGTGCGAGCTGGACGAGCAGCGTGCCGACGCCGCCGGCCGCTGCCTCGACGAGGATCCGCTCGCCGGGTTGCACGGCGGCCGTGCGGGTGAGCTTGGTCGCGGTGCGGCCGTCGCCGAAGAGGGCGACCGCGGCATCGAGCGCGAGCCCGTCGGGGAGCGGGACGACGCTGGCGGCGTCGAGCGCGACGCGCTCGGCGTAGGCGCCGCGGCCGCGCGTGCCGCCGACGACGCGTCGGCCCAGCAGCGCCGGATCGGCGCCCTCGGCCACGGCGGTGACGGTTCCGCCGACGCCGTAGCCGGGGATCAGCGGCGGGTCGCCGGGGAACGGTCCGCGCCCGGTCGCCCGGAACGCGGTCTCGGAGAACGAGACGTTGACGAAGGCGATCTCGACCATCACCTGTCCGGGACCCGCGACCGGCTCGTCCGCGTCGCCCGCGACCAGCACCTCGGGACCGCCGAATTCTCGTAACCAGATGGCTTTCATGCGGCCAGCGTAGCGCATATACGGACCACCGGTCCGGTTGTGCTACGGTCCGATCCGGACCGGCGGTCCGGCAGTCGAGACGGCTGTGCACCGCGTCCAACGCTTGCGAACCAACCGATCAAGGAGCACACCGATGTCCTCAGCAGAAACCGTCCAGGATCGCCTTGCCGGGGCGTGGAGATTCATGCCCGTCCATTCGTCGGCGGGCTTTGCGATCAAGTACCTCGTCGCCAGCTTCCGCGGCCGCTTCGAGGAGGTCGACGCGCAGCTCGTCGACGGCCGTCTCGCCGGTTCGGTGAAGGTCGCGTCGGTGTCGGTGCGCGACGAGAACCTGATCGCCCATCTGCAGGCGCCTGACTTCTTCGACGCGGTCCAGCACCCCGAGATCAGCTTCGCGTCCGACCAGCTCGCGATCGACGGCGACCGCGTCGAGCTGAACGGGCAGCTGACGATGAAGGGCGTCACCAAGCCGATCCACGCGACCGGCACCGTCAACGGGCCGACGGAGGACTTCGCCGGCCACACGCGACTGGGCTTCACGTTGGAGACGACGGTCGATCGGACCGCGTTCGGCGTCAGCTGGAACGCCGATCTGCCCAAGGGCGGGCGTGCGCTGTCCAACGACGTGACGCTGACGGTCGAGCTGGAGTTCGTCCGGGTCTAGCGGGATGCGCATCCTCGCGATCTCGGGGTCGTTGCGACGCGATTCGCACAACGGCGCGCTGGTGCGGGCGGCGGCGGAGCTGCTGCCGCCCGGCGCGCAGCTCGTCGCCCACGACGGCTTGCGGGGGATCCCCGCCTTCGACGACGACCTGACGCACGATCGGCCCGCGGCCGTCCAGCGCCTGTGGGACGAGGTCGCCGCGGCCGACGCGCTGCTGGTCTCGACGCCCGAGTACAACCATTCGCTGCCGGGGCAACTCAAGAACGCGCTGGACTGGCTGTCGCGCCCGCTGGCGGACTCGCCGCTGAAGGGCAAGCCCGCCGCGGTCATCGGCGCCTCGACGGGCATGTTCGGCGCCGTCTGGGCGCAAGCGGAGGCGCGCAAGGTGCTGGGCGCGATCGGCGCACGCGTCGTGGATCGCGAGCTGCCTGTCCCGACCGCTCACGAGCAGTTCCGCGACGACGGACGGCTCGCCGACCCGCAGCTCGCGGAGGAGCTCGCCGCGCTGCTGCAGGAACTGACCGACACCGACGCAGCGACGGCCGCGCGGGCATGACGCTCGCGCTCGCCGCGGCCCGTCGTACAGGAGAGGAACGAAGCAGATGAAGGACGCACTGGACTTCGCCGGCAAGACGGCCCTCGTGACCGGCTCGGGACGCAACATCGGACGCGCGATCGTGCTGGAGCTCGCCGCGCGCGGCGCGAACGTCGTCGTCAACGCACGCGCCACCGCCGAGGACGCCGCCGAGGCCGAGGCGGTCAAGCGAGAAGCCGAGGCACATGGCGTCCAGGCCCTGGTCGTCGCCGGCGACGCGGCCGAGCCCGGCACGATCGCGCGGATGAAGGAGCTGACGCAGGCGCGCTTCGGACGCGTCGACATCTGCGTCAGCAACGCCAACGGGCGGATGCGCCGCGAAGGGTTCTTCGACACCACCGACGAGGACTGGCACTTCTTCCTCAACCAGCAACTGACCGCTTCCTGGTATCTCGCCAAGGCGTTCGTGCCGGGCATGCGCGAGGCGGGGTGGGGCCGGATCATCCACATCAACGGACCGGCGGGCTGGACCGGCTCCTCGCGCAGCATCCCGCTCGCCGTCGGCAAGGGCGGCCTGCACGTCCTCACCAAGTCGCTGGCCGCCGGCCTCGGCGAGTACGGCATCACCGTCAACGACGTGAACCCCGGCTTCGTCGACATCTCACGCGGCGCCGGGTCGAGCCTCGACGACGTGGGCGTGCGCGACCGCGCGGCCGCCGCGATGCCGATCCGGCGCCTGATCGCCCCCGAGGAGATCGCGTGGGCGTGCGCCTACCTGTGCTCTGCGCGCTCAGGGGCCGTCACCGGCACCGTCGTCGACGTCGACGGCGGCCCTCAGCTCCCCGGCTGACCCCCGATCACCACGTGCAACTGAAAGGACGCCTCTGATGGCGCAGACCGCTGAGGTCGTCGTCGACGGCCTCGTCTTCCCCGAAGGCCCAGTCTGGTGCGCGGACGGCACCGTCGTGTGCACCGATGTCGCGCTCGCCGTTCTGTACCGCATCTGGCCCGGCGAGCACCGCCGCGAAGTGATCGCGCGCACCGACGGCGGACCCAACGCCGCGGCGCCGGCCAGCGACGGCGGCTTCGTCGTGACCCAGAACGGCGGCTTCGACTTCACCGCCGCGGCCGGCCCCGGCTGGACCGACCAACCCGTCGTCCACGTCCCCTCCGGCATCCAGCGCGTGCTGCCCGACGGCACCGTGACGACGCTCGCCGCCGGCGCGTTCCAGAACCCCAACGACCTCGTCACCGCCGCGGACGGCACGCTGTACTTCACCGATCCCGTCACACCGCCCGGCGGCGGACCGCTCGGCCGCGTCCAAGCGATGGGCCGCGACGGCACCACGCGCATCGTCGCCTCCGGCTTCGAGCACTGCAACGGCATCGCGCTCGACCCCGACGGCAACCTCGTGGTCGTCGAGGGCGAGGGCCTGATGCGTCTCGATCCGGACGGGACGCGGGAATGGATCGTGCAGCGGCTCGGCCCCGGCGGCGCCGACGGCTTCTGCTTCGACGCCGAGGGCAACGTCTACGCCGCCGGGACCACCGACCACGTCGTGCGAGTCCTCGACCCCCGCGGAACGCAGATCGACGAGCTCGCCATCCCCGACACGCCCGACGCGACCCCCGGATTCACCACCAACTGCTGCTTCGGCGGCCCCGACGGCCGCTCCCTCTACGCGACCGACGGCCGACCCGGCCAGCTCGTCGTCTGGGAGCAGATGCCGGTCCCCGGCCGCGAGGTGCACGCCTGGCCCGCGTGACGTACCGCGCGGCGCGCGTCTGGCTGAACCAGCCGATGACGGCCCGGCGTGGGAACATCGACGCGATGGCGGATGCGACCGTGAGGAGCGCGACAGACCGGACCGAGCTGCCGATGGCCGGCGCGCCGCGCGAGCGCGCCGACGCGGCCAGCAATCGCGCGCGAATCCTCGCGGCCGCCCGACGTGTGCTGGAGCAGCGCGGCGCATCGGGCACCTCCATCAACGCCGTCGCGACCGAAGCCGGGGTGGGGAAGGGGACGGTGTTCCGCCGCTTCGGCGACCGCTCGGGCCTCTTCCAAGCGCTGCTGGACGAGCACCTGCGGGTCTTCCAGGACGCCTTTCTGTTCGGTGCCCCGCCGCTCGGGCCCGGCGCACCGCCCCACGACCGTCTTGCCGCGTTCCTCGACGGCCTGCTCGACTTCCAGGACACCCACCTCGAACTCAGCCTCGCGCTTGAGAGAGACCGCTGGGGCGCGCCGATCGAGGGCTATCTCGCAATGGCCGTCCACGTCGAGAACCTGGTCAGCGAGATCTCCGCGGACCTTGACGCCCACACGACCGCGCAGCTGCTGCTCGCCACGCTCAACGTCAACATCGTCCGTCACCTGCGCCGCAGGGAGGGCGTCAGCCTCGACACCATCAAGGCCGCCGTCCGCCCGCTCCTCGCGGGCCTCGCAGCCTCGTCTGGGTGAGCTGCCTTCGGTCAGCTCTCCGCGACGGCGGTGTAGATGATGAGTCGTTGGTCTGGGGCGGTCGGTGAGAGGACGGACTCGTAGCGCATCTCGAAGGACGTGCGGTCGGGGCCGCGGAACCGTTTGACGCCGGCGGTCTTCTCCTGCACCTCGTGCAGGTTCCACCACTCCATGAAGTGCGCGTCGGTCGTGCGCAGGTGGTCGACGAGGGCGGCGGTCTCGGGTTGTTCGAGGTTGCGTGCGACGGCGGCGCGGAAGTTGGCCAGTGTGGAGCGGGCGACGAGCTGCCAGTCGAGGTAGCGGTCGCGCATCGCGGCGTCGAGGAAGGTGAGCTCGATCAGGTTGCGCCGAGCGGGGGGAAGCGCGTCGAAGTCGACGAGCAGCTCGCAGGCGGCGCGATTCCACGCCAGGACGTCCCAGCGCCGACCCAGGACGTAGGCGGCGACGTCGTCGGCGAGCGAGTGCAGGATGCGCTGCATGCTCGGGTCGACGGTCTCGGCAGCGGGCTGATGGAGCGGCGGCTGCTCGCTGCGGGCGAGGGCGTACAGGTGGCTGCGCTCATCCGGGGTCAGCTGCAGCGCGCCAGCCAGAGAATCCAGCACGGAGGGGGAGGGCCGCTCGGCGCGGCCCTGCTCGAGTCGGATGTACCAGTCGACGCTGATCCCCGACAGCGCGGCGAGCTCCTCGCGCCGCAGACCGGGCGTGCGACGGTGGCCGGTCGGTGCGGGAAGGCCGGCCTGCTCGGGAGCGATCTGCGCGCGGCGCCGGCGCAGGAAGTCAGCCAGCTCGCGTTGGCGGTCCAGCCCGGCCGGCGGGAGGGTCGCACTGCCAGTACCGGGATCCGTTCGACTCTGTTGCCCCGCCGGGTTCCGATTGATCATCGATCGCGTCACCGCCAGCCAGTCTAGAGCCCGGGAGGGCCTCCCATGTACCACATCGCCGTCCACTTCGACATCGAGCCCGAGCACCGCGAGGAGTTCATCGCCGCCGCCCTGCAGGACGGTCGTGACTCCGGCGCCAACGAGCCCGGGACGCGCCGCTTCGAGTTGATCGTCGACGAAGAGAACCCGAACCGCTTCTACCTCAACGAGGCCTACGACGACCTCGACGCGTTCAACGTCCACGCCGACGGTCCCTACTTCAAGCGGTTCTTCGCGCTGATCGGCGACTACGCCGAAGGCCCCACGTGGCTGATCAGAGGCACCACCGTCCTGGACGACGCGCACGCGTGACGAGCGCGCACAGTTCGCCGACGAGCGTCGAGGAATGGGCCGACCGAGAAGCCCTCGACGTCCACTTCGCGACGCCGCACTTCAAGCACGTCGCCGCCGTGTTCGACGAGATCCTCGTCGAACCGTTTGGGGCGACCATGCTGACCCAGGCCCCAACGTCGATGACCGGCTAGCGCGGCCAGCCAGGCGGACCGCCTCGATCGGCCGCGCCGTTGTGCTACAACTGAACTGGTCGTTCAGTTCGCTCAACGGCACAACCACTCGCCTGGCAGCTGAAGCGCTCCCCCGTCATGCCGCCGATTCCCTGGAACTCCACCGTCACGCACCTCGAGGACAACCTCGCCGCCGCCGGGATCGCGCTCTCCGACGCGCAGGCCGACGCGCTGACGGAGGGCGCGCGATGAGCGACGGCAAGGGCGCGCCGACGCCCGACCTGACCCGGCCCAAGAGCGTCCGCGCGCACGACGCCGTCCTCCAGGCAACCCGCGAGCTGCTGCAGGAGGGCGGCCTCCCCGCCGCCACCGTCGACGAGATCGCCCGGCGCTCCGGCGTCAGCAAGGCGACGATCTACAACCACTGGCCCAGCCGCACCGCCGTCGCCGCCGAGGCCTTCGGCGGACAGATGGCCGACGCCATCCCCCTCCCCGACATCGGCTCCGCCACGGGAGATCTGACCGAGCAGGCGCGCCGCGTCGCCGCGTTCTACGCGAGCGACGCCGGCACCGTCTTCGCGCAGCTGCTCGCCGCCGGCACGACCGACCCGCACGCCGGCGAGTACTTCCGCGACTTCTTCCTCGTCGGCCGCCGCGAGGCGATCCGCACCCTCTGGGACCGCGCCCGACGACGCGGCGAGGTGCGCTCCGACGTCGACGTCGAGACGGCCATCGACCTCCTCTTCGGCCCCCTCATCTTCCGCCTCCTCTCCGGTCACGCGCCGCTCGACGCCGACGCCGCCGAGGCGATCGCCGACGCCGCCCTGCACGGACTGCTCGCTCAAGACACCGCAAAATAGGTTCCAGCACGACGACGAAAGAGAGAATCCGATGCCTGGCAAGACATGGTTCATCACGGGCTGCTCGCGCGGCTTCGGCCGCGAATGGGCGATCGCGGCGCTGGAGCGCGGCGACCGCGTCGCGGCGACCGCGCGCGACACGGCGACGCTCGCCGACCTCGTCGAACGGTTCGGGGACGCCGTGCTGCCGCTGCGGCTCGACGTGACCGACCGCGATGCCGACTTCGCGGCCGTCAGAGCGGCGCACGAGCGGTTTGGCCGGCTCGACGTCGTCGTCAACAACGCCGGCTACGGCCAGTTCGGCCTCGTCGAGGAGCTCAGCGAACAGGAGGCCCGCGACCAGATCGAGACCAACCTCTTCGGCGCGCTGTGGATCACGCAGGCGGCGCTCCCGATCCTGCGCGCGCAGGGCTCCGGCCACATCATCCAGGTCTCCTCGATCGGCGGGATCAGCGCCTTCCCCAACATCGGCATGTATCACGCCTCCAAGTGGGCGCTGGAAGGC
Source organism: Conexibacter sp. CPCC 206217 (assembly GCF_030646165.1). Classification (GTDB taxonomy): domain Bacteria; phylum Actinomycetota; class Thermoleophilia; order Solirubrobacterales; family Solirubrobacteraceae; genus Conexibacter. The sequence continues at coordinate 569,193 of NZ_JAUTDO010000005.1, forward strand.
CTCAGCCAGTCGCTCGCACAGGAGGTCGCCGGCTTCGGCATCCACGTCACGCTGATCGAGCCGGCCGGCTACTCGACCGACTGGGGCGGCGCCTCCGCCCGGCGCGCCACCCCGCTGCCCGCCTACGCCGCCTTCCACGAGCAGGTCGAACAGGCGCGAAGAACCCGCGTCGGCACCCCGGGCGATCCCGTCGCCACGCGCGCCGCGATCCTCCAACTCGTCGACGCCGAGCAGCCCCCGCTGCGGATCTTCTTCGGCGACGGCCCGCTCGCGATCGCCACCAGAGACTACGAATCCCGTCTCGCGACCTGGCGCGAGTGGGAGCCGCTCTCGATCGCCGCGCACGGCAGAGGCTGATCAGCGACACGGCGGCAGCGGGGCGCACATCGTCCGCATCGGACGAGGCGCACCGCGCCCCGAACGTCAGTCCGGCGGCTGCGAGAGCGCTCGATCGATCTCGTCCGCGAGTCGCGGGTTGCGATACGGGCCGGCTGCACGTGGGTGAGGACCGCCAGCTCGTCGCTGCGGTCGTCGAGCAGGACCGGGTAATGCGACGCGACGATCCCGGCCTCCGTGTGGCTGACGATCGTCGCCCACGGGTTCTCCGCGATCAGCGTCCGCACGACGCCGGGATCGGTGACGGCGTATCGGGGGTTGTGGCGCATGCCGGCCAGTATCGCGCCGATACTGCTTCAGCATGAGCGAGCGTTCCGACGAGCATCGCGATGTCGCCGCGGACGAGCTGCGCCGGCGGCTTCGTGCGCTGCCCGTGTTCGACGTCGAGCTTCCGGAGTTCGACCCGGCGGCAGCCCCGAGGCAACCGCAGGAGCTGTTCGCGGACTGGCTGCTGGGCGCCATCGACGCAGGCGTGCGCGAGCCGCACGCAATGGTCCTCAGCACGATCGACAGCGACGGCCGTCCTTCGGCGCGCACGCTGATTCTCAAAGGCATCGCGGACGGCGGCTGGGAGTTCGCGACCAGCGGCGCCAGCCGCAAGGGCCGCGAGCTGACCGCCAACCCGTGGGCCGCGGCGACCTTCCACTGGCGCGAGCAAGGCCGCCAGATCCGACTGCGCGGCCGCGTCATCGACGCCGGCGCCGAAGCCAGCGCACGCGACTACCTCGCCCGCCCGATCGGCTCTCGCATCGAGACGCTCGCCGGCAACCAGAGCGCAGTCCTGCACGACCCGGACGACGTCGAGGTCGCTGTCGAACAGGCCCGTGCCGACCTCGTCGGCGACCCCGACCTGATCCCCGCCGACTGGACGCTCTATCGCCTGCTGCCCGACGAGGTGGAGTTCTGGCAAGCCGACCGCGATCGCCGCCACATCCGCCTCCGGTACCGCCTCGCCGACGGCTCCTGGCAGCAGCATCGGCTGTGGCCGTGATCCAAGCGATCTCCGCTGCCGCGCGTCAGATCCAACCCATGCGGCGGGCGATCGCGCAGGCCTCGTGGCGGTTGGACGCGTTCAGCTTCGTCATCGCGCTCGAGATGTAGTTGCGCACCGTCCCCGGGGAGAGCGCCGCGCGGTCGGCGATGTCGTCGATCGGGGCGCCGGTCGCGGCCAGTTCGAGCACGTCCGCCTCGCGCGGCGTCAGCGGGCAGTCGCCGGCGGCGATCGCCTCGGCCGCCAGTTCGGGATCGACGTGGCGGCCGCCGGCGTGCACGGTGCGGACGACCGCGGCGAGCGTGACCGCGGACGTCGTCTTCGGCAGGAAGCCGCGCACCCCCGCGGCGAGGGCGCGCTTGAGATGGCCGGGCCGTCCGTGGCTGGTGACGATCACGCAGCCGCAGCCGGGCAGCAGCTCGGTGAGCCGCTCGGCGACGGCGATCCCGTCGAGCTTCGGCATCTGCAGGTCGAGCACGGCCACGTCGACGGAGTGCTTCACGGCCGCGGTGACCGCGTGCTCTCCGTCGACCGCCTCGGCGACGACGGTGAGGTCCTCTTCGAGGTCGAGCATCTGCGCCAGCGCGGTGCGGATCAAGTGCTCGTCGTCGGCGAGCAGGATGCGGATCGGTGCGGTCATTCGTGGAAACCCGTCTTGTCGGTGGCGCTGAGAGGTCCGGTGCCCGGGAGCTGCGCGACGACGGCCCAGCGATCGCCGCCGTCGGCTTGCACGACCAGCGAGGCGCCCAGCGGGATGAGACGCTCGCGCAGCCCGCGCAACCCGGAGCCGTCGGACGAGCCGCCCGGACGCGCGCCGTCGTTGTCGACCCTGAGCTGCCCGTCGGCGTACTCGATCTCGACGACGCTCGCATTCGAATGTCGCAGGACGTTGGTGACGCTCTCGCGCACGACCCAGGCGGCGGCCTCGTGCCAGGCGCGCGGCATCGCGTCGACGCTCAGCCGCACCTCGATGCCGGCCGAGCGCAGCAGCGAGCGCGCACCCTCCAGCTCCTTGAGGAAGTCGGTGGAACGGTAGCCGCGCGCCAGCTCGCGGGCCTCGCGCAGCGCCTCGTGCGCCACGCTGCGCACCTCCAGCATCTGCTCGGCGGCGCGCTCGTCGCCCCGCTTGGCGAGCGTGGCGGCCAGCTCGGCCTGGACCGCGATCGTGGAGAGCCGCCGGCCGAGCACGTCGTGCACGTCGCGCGAGAAGCGCAGGCGCTCCTCGACCACCGCCAGCTGGGCCTGAGCCTGGCGGGCGACGTCGAGGTCGGTGACGATCCCGAGCAGCCACACCGACGCGCGGGCGGTGAAGAGGAACGCTCCCCCGAAGAGCACGCCTGCCACGACGTTGGGCGCCTCCCCGCCGCTGACTCCGAAGAGCAGCCCGGAGAGCGCGACGAGGGCGACGGCGAGCCGGGGGCCCGGCAACAGCCCGAGCGTCAGCGTCAGGCTGGCGACGATCGCCGTCACCGCGACGTTGCGAGCGTCTCCCGTCCATGACGCCAGCGCGATCGCGAAGTACGCGCCGCACCCGCTCAGCAGCGCCGCGATGCGGCCCCAGGGCAGCGGCTGCACGGCCGGGAAGCGCTGCAGCACCGCCATCGCGACGGCGATGCCGAGCGCGGTCACGGCGGCTCCGCCCGCCACGAGCGCGACCGCCTGCCCGCGATCGTCGAGATCGAACGCCACCGGCAGCAGGGCGAGGCAGGTGAAGCCCAACAGCACCAGGTACACGGACTGGCGCGTGTACAGCCCGACGCGCTCGACCCCGGTGAGGTCCGACCAGCGCAGCCACGTGCCGGGCCTGATCATCAGGTGCGCGGCTCCCACCGCATCGAGCGCCGGGCGAGCACGACGGCCAGGTACGTCCAGGCCGCCATCACGGCCAGCGGTCTGGCCGCCTGGCTCCAGGTCTCGGCAAACGTCAGCGTCGTCTGCTCGGCGCCTGGGCCGTCGAGGCCGAACCAGCCGATCCGCACCAGGTCCGACACCGCCGCTCCCGGCGTCAGCGACAGCACGTCGCGCAGCCGCTCCGACATGCCGGTGATCGAGTTGGTCAGCGGCCCGAGCGAGGCGATCAGGATGATCGGCATGCTCGTCAGCTGAGCGGCCTCTGCGCTGCGCGTCCACGCCGCGGTCCAGTAGGCGAACGCGGTGAACATGATCACCGACAGCAGCGCGAGCGCCACATACAGCAGCGGGTTGACCGGCAGCGGCTGGCCAAGCGCAGCCGCGACCGGGATCGCGACCGCGCTCAGGACCAGCGCGCTGATCGCCCCCGGCAGCGCGATGCTGACGAGCAGCTCGGCGTCGCGCGACTCGCCGGTCCGCATCCGCTTGAGCACGAGCTCGTCGCGGCGGCTGACGAACTGGGCGAGGACGTTGTAGTAGACGGGGAAGAGCGCGATGACGAGGAACATGGTGACGATCGAGCCCGCACCCGTGGCGACGGAGCCGCGCTCGCCGCTGAACAGCAGCGCGAGCGGCAGCAGCGGCAGCACCGCCGCGTAGACGAACGCGAGGCGGTTGCGCGAGAGCAGGACGGCGTTCCAGCGCGTCAGGCTCGCGGTCCGCCGCAGCGAGAAGCGATCGGCAGGCGAGGTCATCGGAGGGCTCCTTCCTTGTCGGGCAGCGCTTCCTGAGCGGCGCTGGCGGCGGCCGGGTCGCGACCGTCGGCGATCGAGAGGAACACGCTCTCGAGGCTCGGGCTGCGAGCTTCGAGGCCGTCGAGCGTGACCTCGTTGTGCGCGGCCCAGGCCAGCAGGTCCGACAGCGAGGTCTGCAGCGCGTCGGTCTCCAGCGTCGTGCGCCCGTGCTCGTGGACGAGGCTGCGGACGCCGGCGAGGTCGTCGGGCACGCCGGAGACGTCCGCGAAGCTGATCTTCGACGGATGCCCCGCCGCGATCTCGCTCGGCGTCCCCGAGCGGACGATCCGGCCGGCGTGCATGATCTCCAGCCGATCGGCGAGCGTCTCGGCCTCCTCGAGGTAGTGCGTCGTGATCAGCACGGTCGCACCGCCGTCGCGCAGGCCGCCGATGAGCTGCCACACCTCGCGGCGGCTCTCGGGGTCCAGGCCCGTCGTCGGCTCGTCGAGGATCACCAGCTCCGGGCTGCCCGTCAACGTGCAGGCGAGGTCGACGCGGCGGGTCTCGCCGCCGGACAGGGCGAGCATGCGCACGTCGGCGCGCGCTTCGAGCGAGAGCAGCGCGAGCATCTCGTCGACCGAGCGCGGGGACGTGACGGTCGCGCTCCACATGCGCAGCGTCTCGCGGACCGTCAGGTCGCCCGAGAAGCCGCTGCGCTGCAGCAGGACCCCCGTGCGGGGGCGCAGGGCGGCGCGCTCGGCGATCGGGTCGAGCCCGAGCACGCTGACCTCGCCGGCGGTCGCCGGGGCCAGCCCCTCGATCACCTCCAGGGTGGAGGTCTTGCCGGCGCCGTTGGTGCCGAGCAGCGCGGTGATCGAGCCGAGCGGGACGTCGAGGTCGACCCCGCGGACGGCCTCGTACGCCGAAGACCCGTGTCCGTAGCTCCGACGCAGTCCGCGGACCCGCACCGCTGGATTGAAATCTGCGTTGTCGTTCATGCATACAGCGTCACCCCGTCAGGGCGCGTCCGGTAGTCCCGGCCCTCACCAGTTCCCAGTGACAAAAGTCATCTCTCGGCGACCCGTCGTCCGCGCACGCCATCGCGGCTACGCTGCGCCCGGCGACGACATGAGCGGCCCGATCCATCAACTGACGGCGGTCGAGATCGCGGCGGGGATCCGTGCGCGGAGGTTCTCCGCCGTCGAAGTGCTCGCCGACCACCTCGCGCGGATCGAGGCGGTCGATCCGCTCGTCAACGCGATCGTCACGCTCGACGCCGACGCGGCGTTGGAGGCGGCGCGCGCGGCCGACCGCGCGCTGGCGCGCGGCGGGCGCGGGCAGCTCGGGCCGCTGCTCGGCCTCCCGATCGCGGTCAAGGACCTCGTCGACACGGCTGGACTGCGCACCACCTACGGCTCGCCGCTGTTCCGCGACCACGTCCCGCAGCGGGACGCGCTGCTGGTGCAGCGGCTGCGCGCGGCCGGCGCGATCGTCGTCGGCAAGACGAACACGTCCGAGTTCGGGGCCGGCTCGCAGACCTGCAACGCCGTCTTCGGGCCGACCCGCAACCCCTTCGACCGCGCGCGCACGCCCGGCGGCTCCAGCGGCGGCGCGGCGGCCGCCGTCGCCGCGCGGCTGGTGCCGCTGGCCGACGGCTCGGACCTCGCCGCGAGCGTCCGCAACCCGGCGTCGTTCTGCAACCTCGTCGGGATCCGCCCGACGCCCGGCACGATCCCGGAGGACTCCGATGCGGCCGATCCGTGGAGCCCGTTCGGCGTCAGCGGCACGTTCGGCCGCACGGTCGCCGACGCGGCGCTGCTGCTGCGGGCGCTGGCCGGGCGCGAGGCCGGCGCGCCGTTGAGTGCGTTGCAGCCGCTGCCGGGCGACCTCGAGCTGCGCCTGCGCGAGCCCGGCGACGGCGTCGGCGTGCGGGTCGCCTGGAGCCGCGACCTCGGCGGGCTGCCGGTCGAGCCGGAGGTGCTCGCGGCGCTGGAGCCGGCGCGGGAGGCGCTCGCCGCGATCGGCTGCGACGTCCGTGACGCGGAGCCCGCGCTGGCGTTCGCCGACGAGGCGTTCGACACGCTGCGGGCGGTGATGTTCGCCGCCGCGCACGGGGCGAAGGTCGACGCCACGCCGGAGCAGGTCAAGCAGACGATCCACTGGAACGTCGCGCGCGGGCGCGCGCTCGACGGCGCCGCGGTCGCGCGCGCGATCACGCTGCGCGGCCGCGCCTTCCACACGCTGCGCGAGTTCCTGCAGCGCTTCGACGTGCTCGCGCTGCCGACCTCGCAGGTGGTGCCGTTCCCCGTCGAGGTCGAGTGGCCGCGGCAGGTCGCCGGCGCGCCGATGGAGCACTACGTCGCCTGGCTGCGCTCCTGCTCGCGCATCACGGTCACCGGCCACCCGGCGATCTCGTTGCCGGCCGGCTTCACGCCGTCGGGACTGCCCGTCGGACTGCAGCTGGTCGGCCGTCACGGCGGCGACGCCGAGCTGCTGCGGGTGGCCGCGACGCTGGAGCGGGCGCTGGCCGAGCGGACCGCGCGCGAGCCGATCCTGTACGCATGATGCGTACGGACGCGGGCGTCGGGCTTTGCCGGCCGCCGCGTCACCGCGCATAGTCCGACGGCATGCCCCGACTGCTCTCCTGCGGCGCGCTCGCGCTGCTGCTCTCCGCTGTCTGCGCCGCGTCGTCGAGCGCCGCGCCGCCGCTCGTCACCTACCCCGAGTCGGCGACCGGGCTGACCAACGTGCGGCAGGTCGCGGAGGCGGCCGGAAAGGTCTGGGTGGCCGGTGACAGGGTCGCCTTCGATCCGACGCTGGTGAGCTGCATCGACGAGCGCACCGGACAGAAGTGCGCCGCGAGCTACCCGATCTCGCTGAAGGACGCGGGCGGCGTCGCGCAGGCCAGCCCCAGCGGGATCGCGGTCGGCGTCGACGGCGCCATCTGGGTCGCGAACGAGGGCGACGAGGACCACTTCGACGCAACCGCGGGCAGCGTGTCGCGGATCGATCCGTCGTCGGGTGCCGTGAGCACCTTCCCGGCCCCGGTCGACGCGCCGCACGCGGTCGTGGTCGGCCTCGACGGCGACGTCTGGGTCGCGAACGACTCCAACACCGTCTCGCGGCTCGACCCGGCGACCGGGGTGAACCGCGCCGGCTATCCGCTCGGCACCGGGGCGACGCCGACGCCCGACAAGGTCCTGCTGCCCGCGGCGCTCGCCGTCGGCCGCGACGGCGACGTGTGGGCTCCGCTGTTCGACGGCAACTCCGCGCACCACTCGCAGATCACGCGCTTCGATCCCGACACGAAGGCGGTCGTGCCGGGCTACCCGAAGCCGACCGGCGGCGACCGCTTCTCCGGAGCGCTGACCGTCGGCGCCGATGGCGACGTCTGGGTCGACGACGGCGAGAACGGCCAGCTTTCGCGGCTCGACCCCGTGACGGGAGCCAACCGGCCCGGCTACCCGCGCTTTCGCACGCCGGCGACGGCGATGGCCACCGGCCCGGACGGCGACCTCTGGATCACGGGCGGCAACCCGGCGGTCGTCGACCGCATCGACCCGGCGACCGGGAGCAGTCGCGACGACTACCCGTTCGCGCTGCCGACTGCCACCAGCGCGATCGCGATCGCCGCGAACGGCGACCCGTGGGTGGGCGTGACGCAGGTTGCCAACAATCGTCTGGTGCACGTGAACCTGTCCGGCTCGACCGTGACGGGGCCGCCGAGCGGAGACGAGGGCGGGGGCGGGGGCGGCACCCCGGGCGGCGGTGACGGCGGCGGGGCACCGGGCGGCGACCCGAGCGCGTCGCCCGGCGACAGCGGCAGCCAGCCGCCCGCCGGCACTCCGGCGCCTGCCGTCGTCGCGCCGCCCGCCGGCACCCGACCGGCGCGCGACACCGCTGCGCCGCAGGTCAAGCTCTCCGGACCGACCTCGCAGAAGGCCGGCGCGTCGATCTCGGTGACGGTGAGCTGTCCGACGGAGGCGTGCAGCGCGCGCGCCGGCGCCGTCCTCACCGTCCCGTCCGCCGCCAAGGCCAAGCGCTACAAGCTCGGCGCGGTCACCCGCCGGCTCGCTGCCGGCAGGCGCGCGACGCTGAAGTTGACGCTCTCCAGATCCGCGCGAGCGGCCGTCGCCAAGGCCCTGCGCAGCAGGAAGACGCGCAGCGGCGTGAAGGTCAAGGTCACGATCAGCGCCAGGGACGCCGCCGGGAACGCGCGCCGCGTCACCCGCACGATCACGCTCACGCCCAAGTAGGCGTGGTGGGCGCAGTCGGACGCTGCGCGCCGCGGCCGCTCAGGCCTCGACGGAGTCGAGCGCGTCGACGGTGACGCGCTCGCGTTCGAGGTCGTGTTCGAGCGTGCCGGCCAGCGCCTCCACCACGCGCGCGTCGAACGACGTGCCGGCGCAGCGGCGCAGGATCGCGATCGCGTCCGCGTGCGTGTGCGCGGGGGCATGTGCGCGTTCGGAGATCATCGCGTCGTAGGCGTGGCAGGCGAAGACGATGCGGGCGCCGAGCGGGATCTGCTCGCCCGCGAGCCTGTCCGGGTAACCGGTGCCGTCCCAGCGCTCGTGGCTGGCGCGCACCAGCGCCGCGACGCCGCGCAGCTCCGGCGTCGTGGCGATCGCGCGCTCGCCGAAGAGCGTGTGGTGCTCGACGAACGCGCGCTCCTCGTCGTCGAGCGGGCCGGGCTTGTCGGTCATCGCGGCGGGCAGCGCGAGCGTGCCGAGGTCGTGCAGCGCGGCGGCGTTGCGGACGTCGCGGCGGGCGGTGTCGTCGAGGCCGAGCGCGGTCGCGGTCGCGGCGGCGTTGCGGGCGACCGCGTCGGCGTGGCGGCGCAGCTGCGGGTCGTGCGCCTCCAGCAGCGCAAGCAGCGCCTCGACGACCGGCTGCTCACGGCCGCCGCTGCCGCGCTTGTGCGCGTACATGCGCTCGTCGGCGAGCCGCAGCGCGGTCGTCGAGCCGGTCGCCTCGTCCGGCAGCGTGACCGCGCCGAAGGCGGCCGTCACCGTGAACCCGTCACCGTGCTGGGCGGCGCCGTCGGCCAGCGCCGCGGGCGTGACGCTCGCGTCGGCCGGCTGCAGCACGCAGAACTCGTCGCCGCCCATCCGGTACGCGCGCCCGTCCGCGCCCGCGCCGTGCTGCAGCGCCGTGCCGATGCGGCGCAGCAGGTGGTCGCCGGCGAGGTGGCCGAACGTGTCGTTGTAGGACTTGAAGCCGTTGAGGTCCAGCAGCACGAGCGTCGCGCGGGCGCCGTTGAGGCGCTCGAGGTCGGAGACGAGCCGGCGGCCGTTGCCGAGGCCGGTGACCGCGTCGGTGACCGCCTCCTCGCGGCTGTGCAGCAGCAGGCGGTAGTTGAGCGAGAGGCTCAGTGCCATGCGCGCCAGCAGCGTCGCGACGGCGAGGCCGGAGAGCGTGATCGTCAGCGGTGCGGAGTCGGCCTCGGCGCCCTCGACGATCAGCACCGCGAGCGCGATCGCGCCGAGCAGGATCGGCACGAAGATCTCGGTCCGGCGCGGGACGCTCGACAGCGGCTGCGGCGCCTGCCACGCGGCCAGCCCCATCAGCAGTGCGCCCGTCATCCAGCCGACGTCGTAGAGCGTGCCGAACTCGGCGGTGTGGGTCGTCGCCTGCGCGTGGCGGTAGAGCACCTCCGTCAGCGCCAGCGTCGTGGCGCCGGCGACGATCAGCGCGAAGCGGCGGTCGAACGCCCAGCCGCGCAGCGCCAGCAGGCCGACCGAGGCGGCGACGAGGATCACGGAGCCGGTCGGGTAGACAGCCGCCGTGACGGTCGCGCTGTCGACCGACTTGATCGCGCTCTCGATCACGAACGCGGCGCCGACGGCGGTCACCGTCAGCGCGCTCAGCAGCGCGTCGACCCAGCGCGGTGCCGGGATCGGGTGCGGGACGGCACTGCGGCCGTAGCAGACGATCCCCAGCACGATCAGGGGGTTGACCCCGAACATCAGCGCGTCGGCGAGCGAGAGCGCGGCGCTGTTGCCCTCGAACGCGGTCACGATCGCGCCGGCGACCCACAGCAGCGTGGCCCCGACGCCGCACAGGAACGCGAGGTGGGCGGGGTCTGGGGTCGCGGCGCGCAGGCACCAGGTCAGCATCGCCGCGAGGATCCCGACGTCGTAGATCATCTCGGCGAGCGTCGCGTCGCCGATCCCGAGCACGGTGCGCAGCAGCGAGGCGACGCAGACGGCCGCGCTGACGCCCAGCAGAAGGCGGGAGAGTCGATGGATGGTGGGCGGGGTCAACGCGGTCGAGGGCGGGGTCGGACTCCGCATACATCGGCGGGAACGGCGTTAGGCTTGACCGACGTGGCGCGTGTGTCAAGGTCGGAAACCGGTGCAAGTCGTGCGACCGCGTTTGCGGACTGTCAATGAGCGATCTGCGGCGCGCTCGCAGCAGCCAGCGCGGCGAGCGCGGCGGCCTCCAGCGGGCGGCGCTGGGCGCCGTCGCGGACGGCTGCGAAGACCAGCCGCTTGACGGGGGTCTGGAGCGGGCGGGCCTGCGTATTCGCGTGCCGCTGCTGCAGCGACAGCTGCGGCACGAGCGCGACCGCGCTGCAGGCGTTCGCGAGCGCCTGGATCGCGGCGAAATCGGCGCTGCGCGCGACGACCCGCGGCGCGAACCCGGCCGCCGCGCACGCGCGCTCGACGACGCGGTCGCACGCGCTGCCGCGGTCGGGCAGGACCCACGGGCGGTCGGCGAGGGTGGCGAGGGGGATGGGGAGCGCGGCGGATGGGGCGGGGCCGGGGCGGTCGGGGTGGTCGGTCGGCGGCTCGTGGGCGGGTGGGGCGAAGGCGGCGGCGCGGTCGATCTGCTCGTGGGCGGGCGGGTCGAGCCCGGCGCCGCGGGCCTCCGGCGTGCGGTCGAGCGCGCCGACCAGCCGCAGCTCGTCCGCGAGCAGTTCGCGGCGGTGGATGCGGGCGTGGCGGCGGCGTTCGAGCAGGTCGTAGTCGTGCGCGACGACGACGTCGGCGCGCTGCTGCACGAGCAGGCGCAGCGCGTCGTCGGGATCAGCCTCGTCGATCTCCAGCACGAGGCCGGGCGTGCTGCGGGCGAGCGCCGCCGCGGCGCGCGGGACGAGCGTCTGCAGCGCGGTCGCGAACGCCAGCAGCCGCACGGTTCCGCCGGGCTGCGCGGCGCGCGCGGCCAGCTCGGCCTCGGCCGCCTCCAGTTCTGCGCCGACGCGCTCGGCGACCTCCACCAGCAACCGTCCCTCGGCCGTCAGCTCGACCCCGCGCCCGCGCCGCCGCAGCAGCTCGCTGCCGCTCTCGCGCTCCAGCGCCGTCAGCTGCTGGGAGACCGCCGAGGGGGTGTAGCCGAGCGCGCGAGCGGCACCGCTGATCGTGCCCGCGAGCGCGACCTCGCGCAGGATCCGCAGTCGGCGTACGTCGATCATCCTTCAGTCAGGCTAACGGGTGGTGTGAGGAATCGTAAGTTGTGTTGGTGAGCATGGGGCGGGAGCATGAGGCGCATGAGCACCATCACCGGTCTCCACATCCCACTCGTGACCCCGTTCGACGCCGCCGGCCGCGTCGATCTCGCGGCGCTGGAACGGCTCGCCCACCACTGCCTCGGCAACGGCGCCGACGGGCTCGTCGCGCTCGGCACGACCGCTGAGGCGCCGACGTTGAGCGCGGCCGAGCAGGACGCGATCGTCGACTGCTGCGCCGCCGTCTGCACGGCCCGCGGGGTCCCGCTGACCGTCGGCGCAGGCGGCAACGACACGGCGGCGGCCGTGCGCGAGGTCGAGCGGCGCTCCGCCCAGTCGGGCGTCGACGCGCTGCTGAGCGTCGTGCCGCCCTACTCGCGGCCCTCGACCGCCGGCGTCGTCGCGCACTTCGAGCGTCTCGCGGCGGCGAGCGCGGTCCCGCTGCTGGTCTACGAGGTCCCGCTGCGGACGGGAATCCGCCTCGGCAGCGCGGCGCTGCTGGAGCTGCATGCCGCCGCACCGACGATCGCGGGCGTGAAGCTCGCGGTTGCGGCGTTCGACGACGACGCGCTGGAGCTGCTCGCCGCGGCGCCGCCGTCGTTCGCGGTGCTGGCGGGCGAGGACCAGCAGATCTTCAGCATCGCCGCGGCCGGCGGCAGCGGTGCGATCGCCGCGGCGGCGCATTGCGAGACGGCTCGCTTCGCGGCGCTGCTGAGCGCCGTCGAGCGGGGTGAGTTGGCTTCGGCGCGAGCGCACGCCTGGGCGCTGCGCCCGCTCGTCCGCGCGCTGTTCGCCGAGCCGAACCCGGCGGTGATCAAGGCGATGCTGCACGCCGAAGGCCTGATTCCGACGGCGGACGTCCGCCTCCCCCTCACGCGCGCCTCGCGCGTGGCGGTGGAAGCGGCGACCACGGCGCTCGCCCCGCACATCCCCGCCTGAAGGGGGGACCGCAGGTTTGCTGCGGGAGAGCGGGAGCAAGCCTGCGGTCCTCGGGGCGAGCGCGCGCGGGACGCGACCGCTCGTCTGCAAATTGTTCCGAACACCGGGACACTGGAACGATGATCGAGCGGACGTCGGTGCGCCATCTCGTCTCCGCCGCGATCTTCGCCACCTACCTGCTGTGGCTGTGGCTCGGGATGCGCCGCGGCGGCATCTCCTAGCCCAGCACCAGCTCCGCCGCCGTGCGCACCGTCGCCGCGTCGCCGCCGATCAGCAGCGTCGTGACGATCGACTCGCGCCACGCCTCGAGGTCGTGCTTGATCTTGTCCTTCGGTCCGATCAGCGACAGCGCCTCGATCAGCTCCTGCGGGATCGCGGCGCCGGCCTCGGCCTTCTTGCCCGACAGGTACAGCTCCTGGACCTCGTCGACCATCGCCTCGTAACCCATCCGGATCGCGACGTTGGCGTGGAAGTTCCTGCCCTTTGCGCCCATCCCGCCGAAATAGAGCGCGTAGAACGGGCGCAGGTAGTCGGCCGCCTGCGCGACGTCGTCGGTGACGATGAACGGGACCGTCGCGCAGACCTCGAAGTCGTCGTAGGAGCGGCGCGCGCCGTCGCGCGCGAAGCCCGCGTCGAGCGACTCGCGGTACATCTGCTCGTGCTCGGGCGCGAACAGCATCGCGAACCAGCCGTCGCACAACTCGGCCGCGAGCGCGATGTTCTTCGGCCCCTCGGCCCCGAGGTAGATCGGGATCTCTCTGCGCAGCGGGTGGATCGACGCCTTCAGCGGCTTCGCGAGGCCGGTTCCGTCCGGCAGCGGCAGCGGGTAGAAGGGGCCGTCGTTGGTGACCGGCGCCTCGCGCGCCCACACGTCGCGCAGGATCCCGATGTACTCCCGCGTGCGTGCGAGCGGCTTCTCGAAGGGCATCCCGTACCAGCCCTCGACGACCTGCGGCCCTGACACGCCGAGGCCGAGCACGAAGCGCCCGCCGCAGAGATGGTCGAGCGTCATCGCGGACATCGCCGTCATCGTCGGCTGGCGTGCCGAGATCTGCGTGATGCCGGTGCCGAGCTTGAGCCGTCTCGTCTGGGCGCCCCACCACGCGAGCGGCGTGAGGCCGTCGGAGCCGTACGCCTCGGCGGTCCAGATCGAGTCGAGCCCGAGCTCCTCCGCGGCCGCGACCGACTCCGTCACGCCCGGCGGCGGCCCGGCCGCCCAGTAGCCGGTGTTGAGTCCGAGCTTCAGCTCACCCGCCATCGTGCCTCCTCAGGGTTCATCGAGCGCCGGACGCTATCCGACGGGGACTGGCTGGAGAGCCAGTCGACGCTCGTCGAAGCGCGTCGAGCCGGCGCGATCCGCCCGGCGCGCGCTCGCTCAGCGCCGCGGCGAGTAGACGACGCGCTCGACCTGGATCTGGTGCTGCCCGTGGCTGCCGGGGTAGACCGGCCCGGCGCCGGCCGCCCAGTCGCCGACGCGCGGATCGCGCTTCGGTCGCAGGTCCCTGTTGATGTCGAGCACCGAGATCCCGGGGAACGTGATCGACCCGCCCGCGAGGATCAGGTGCAGGTCCCCGTCGCCGTCGGGATCGAGCGACTCCAGCGCGATCACGGTCCCCTGCGCGGTGCTGCAGTTGCCGGCGTCCGCGGCGCATCTCGGCGCGGCCGGCCGCTGCGCCGCCGCGCGTCTGGCAGCTCTCTCGCGCGGGGTCGGCGGGAGGTCGGCGGGGTGGGCGGGGAGCGGCGGGTCGTCGCCGGACGCGCGGCCGCCGGACGAGCCGCCACAACCTGCGAGCGCGCTGACGGCGAGCAGCGCGGCAGCGACGACGGCCGCCGCGACGAGGAGCGCATGCAGGGAGGGGATGACGGTGGCGCGCCGCATTGCCCGACGACCGTAGCGGCTCGCTCGGTAGGCTCGCCCGATGGCCGGCAGAGCGACACCGGCGACGCGCGTGGCGCAGCAGGCGCGCGTCGACCACAGACTGCACGAGTACACGCACGACCCGTCCGCCGACTCCTACGCGCTGGAGGCGGCGGAGGCGCTGGCGCTCGATCCGGCGCGCGTCTTCAAGACGCTCGTCGTCGACCGCGACGGCGCGCTCACGGTCTGCATCGTGCCGGCCGGCGGCACGCTCGACCTGCGCGCGCTCGGCAAGCGCGCCGCGATGGCGCCGACCGATCGCGCCGAGAAGGTCACCGGCTACGTCGCGGGCGGGATCTCGCCGCTCGGCCAGCGGCGCGCGCTGCCGACGCTGCTGGACGACAGCGCGCTCGCGTTCGAGACGATCTTCGTCAGCGCCGGCCGGCGCGGGCTGGAGATCGAACTGGCGCCGGCCGACCTGATCGCGCTCACGCGCGCCGAGACGCTGACGCTGCGGCGCGGGGCCTGACACCCGCCCAACCGCCGCGCCGGGTAGGTTCCAGGGGCGTGCCGGCGCCCCTCAGACCATCAGCACACGCTCCGCCGCGAGACCCGCTCGCCTGGACCGTGACGCTGCTCGCGCTCGCAGCGTTCGCGGCCAGCTTCGTGCTCTGGAGAAGCGGCGGCTTCGCGCTCGACGTGCCGTGGGCGCAGCAGTACGACCTCCGCCTGCACGTCGACTTCGACGGCCTCGCGGCGCTCTACGCGCTGCTGGCGACGGGCGTCGGCGCCGCCGTCTTCGCGTACGCGACCGCCTACCTGCCGCTGCACCTCGAGCACCAGACGCGCCCGGCGCGCGACCGTTGGCGCTTCTGGCCGTGGATGGGGCTGTTCACCGCCTCGATGGTCGGGCTCGCGATGGCGCAGGACCTGATTTTGCTGTTCGTCCTGTTCGACCTGACCGCCGTCTGCTCGTACTTCCTGATCGGCTTCGACCGCCAGGAGCGCGCCTCGCGCCTCGCCGCGCTGATGGCGCTGCTGGTGACCGGCGTCGGCGCCGTCGCGCTGCTGATCGGCGCGGTCGTGCTGTACGTCGACCACAGCACCTTCTCGATCCCCGAGCTGTCGCGGATCCTCGAAGGCGCTGGCGATCCCTCGACCGGCACGACCGTCGCCGTCGCGTTGATCACCGTCGCGGCGCTGGCGAAGTCGGCGCAGGTGCCGCTGCACTTCTGGCTGCCGCGCGCGATGGCGGCGCCGACGCCCGTCTCCGCCTACCTGCACTCGGCCGCGATGGTCGCCGCCGGCGTGCTCGTGATCGGCCGTTGCTACCAGCTGATCGAGGTCTCGCAGGTCGTGCTCGACGGGCTGCTCGTCGTCGGGCTCGCGTCGATCGCGATCGGCGGCGCGATATCGCTCACGCGCGACGGCTTCAAGCAGGTGCTCGCGTACTCGACGATCTCGCAGTACGGCTACGTCGTCGCGCTCTACGGGATCGGCGGCAGAGCCGGCGCGGGCGCCGCCGCGTTCTACGTCGTCGCGCACGCGCTCGCGAAGTCGGCGCTGTTCCTGACGGCCGGCGCGGTCACGATGGCGACCGGCTCCAGACGCCTGTCGCAGGTCGGCGGTCTGTGGCGCGAACTGCCCGTGCTGGCTGCGGCGAGCGCCGTCGCCGCCGCGACGCTGAGCGCGCTGCCGCTGACGATCGGCTTCTTCAAGGACGAGCTGTTCTTCCACGCCGCCGCCGGCCGCTCGACCGCGCTCGGGATCCTCGCCGTCGTCGCCGCCGGGCTGACGTTCGCCTACACGTGGCGCTTCTGGAGCGGGATCTTCCTGGGGCCGCGCCCGCTCGTCTCGACCGCGACCGGGGGGCCCGCCAAGCCCGCCGCGCTCAGCCCGCTCCCGTCCCTCCTCGTCGCCCCGATCGCCGTCCTCTCCCTGCTCGCCTGCTTCGGCGGCGTGATCGTCAAGCCGTTCGCCGACCTTGCGAGCGACGCCGCGACGGCGACGCTCGGGCACCACGCCGCGGTCCATCCGGCCTACCACCTCGACACGCGCACGGAGAACCTGATGGCGCTCGCCGCCTGGGCGCTCGGAGCGCTGCTGCTGGCGACGCCGAAGCTGTGGGGGCCGGCCGCGCGGGCGCTCTCGCGCGCTGGCGAGCGGGCCGGGCCGAGCGCCCTCTACGAGCGCGGGCTGAGCGGCCTCAACCGCGTCTCGACCATGCTGCACGACGTCGAGGTGCGCGACCTGCGCAGCCGCGTCGCCGCGGTCCTGCTGCCGGGCGGGATCCTCGTCGCGCTCGGCTTCGCCGCCACGCCGACCGCCGGCGCGTTCGTGGTCGGCAGCGTGCGCGGCACCGACCTGCTCGTCGTCGCGCTGCTGGCGCTCGTCGCGGTCGCGGCGATCGTCGTCACGGCGACCCACCAGCACGTCTCGCTCGTCGTCTCGCTCGCGGTCGTCGGACTCGGTCTGGCGGTCGTCTACGCGCTGCTCGGCGCGCCCGACGTGGCGCTCGTGGCGATGCTCGTCGAGACCGTCATCACGCTCGTCTTCCTCGCGATCGTCGCCTACGCCCCGCGCGGCGAGCGGCCGACGGCGAGCGAGCAGGAGGGGACCGCGTCGCAGCCGCAGCGCCGCCGCCATCCGAGCCGCAGCTGGCGCGATCCGCTGATCGGCGCGGTCGCCGGCGCCGCCGCGTTCCTCGTCGTGTGGGCGTCGCTGTCGCGCCCGGCCGCGACCGAGCGGGTCGTCAGCGAGCAGATCCGGCTGACCCCGGAGGCACACGGCAGAGACGTCGTGACGGTGATCCTGGCCGACTTCCGCGGGCTCGACACGATGGTCGAGATCACCGTCATCGGCGTCGCCGTCTTCGGCGTGATCGCGCTGCTGCGCAAGGGGCGCAACTGGTGAGCATCCTGACCGAAGCGGTCGCCCGTCTGCTGCTCGCGCCGGCGCTGATGGTCGCCGCCGCGATGCTCGTGAAGGGCTACGCCGACGTCGGCGACGGCTTCAGCGCCGCGGTCGTCGTGACGCTCGCGGTCGCGCTGCAGTACCTCGTGCTCGGCGCCAGACGGACCGAGGAGGAGATCCCGCTGCTGCGCCACGCGCCGCGCGCGGCGATCGCCGGCCTGCTGATCGCGCTCGCGTCCGGCTTCTTCCCGCTGCTGTGGGGCGACCCCGTCTTCACGCACGCGCCGGGCGTCGGCGACAGACCGATCCACATCGGCAGACTCGAGCTGATGACGCCGGTGCTGTTCGACGTCGGCGTCTTCCTGCTCGTCGCGGGCGCGCTGATCGCGCTGATCCACCACCTGGCGGAGCCGCCGGAGCTGGAGGAGGAGGGGCTCTCATGACGCTGATCTTCGCGATCGCCGCGGCGGTCGTCTTCGGCTGCGGCGCGTACCTCGTGCTGACGAACGACCTCGTGCGCGTCGTCGCGGGGATGGTGCTGATCTCGCAGTCGGCCGTGCTGGTCGTGATCGCCTCCGGGCTGACGCGCGGCGACGCGCCGATCCTGCCGAGCGGCGACAAGCAGCCGAGCGACCCGCTCGTGCAGGCGATGGCGCTGACCGCGATCGTGATCGGCCTCGCCGTGACCGCGCTGCTGCTGGCGATAGTCGCGCGCGTGCGGGCGACGCTGCGCTCGCTGGAGGTCAGAGAGCTGGCGCGCGACGAGGCCGAGCACACGACCGCCGTCGAGCGCTCGCTCGACGAGATGTACGAGCGGCTCGATCCGGGCGAAGCGGGGGAGGAGCAGTGATGCGCGTGCTCAGCTCGCGCCAGCCTGCGCGTGCGACGGCGGGAGCCTCGCGATGACCGCGCTCGCGCTCGCGCTGCTGCTGCCGTGGGTCGTCGGCGTCCTGCTGCTGCTCGCCGACGGCCGCCGCAAGCTCGTCGGCTGGGCCGCGGTCGGCGGACTGGTCGCGAACCTCGCGGCGCTGATCGTGCTCGCCGCGCGCGTGCTGCCGGACGGCTCCGAGACGATCCGCACCGGCGGCTGGGAGGGCGGCGTCGGGATCGTGCTGCACGCCGATCCGCTCGGCGTCACGTTCGCGCTCGTGTCGTCGTTCGTGGTGCTCGCCGCACTCGTGCACGAGGTCCTCGACGGCGTCCGCTCGCGCACCTTCCCGGCGCTCGTCGTGCTGCTCGCGACCGGCCTCACGGGCCTCTTCCTGACCGGCGACGTCTTCAACTTCTACGTCTTCTTCGAGCTGGCGATGATCTCCGCCTACGTGCTGACCGCGTACGGCGACGACCGCCACCAGCTCGGCGCCGCGCTGATCTTCGCGGTCGTCAACCTCGTCGGCTCGTTCCTGTTCCTGATCGCCGTGGCCGCGACCTACCACGTCACCGGCACGCTCGCGATGGCCGACGTCGCGACGCGGATGGCCGACGTCGAGCCGAACGCCGCGATCCTGATCGCCGTCACCTTCTTCGTCGCGTTCGGGACGAAGCTCGGCCTCTTCCCGTTCCACTTCTGGCTGCCGGCCGTCTACGCCGGCACGCGCCCCGCGGTCGCCGCGATCCTCTCCGGCGCGCTCGCGAACATCGGCGCCTACGGCCTGCTGCGCTTCGGCGCCGGCCTGCTGCCGAACGAGCTGGCGCTCGGCTCGACGGTGCTGGTCGTGATCGGCGGGCTGTCGGTCCTCTACGGCGCGCTGCTGGCGGTCAGCCGCCGCGACCCGTCGGAGATGCTCGCCTACTCGGCGATCGGCCAGGCCGGCTACGTGCTCGTCGCGCTCGGCGTCGGCGGGCCGATCGGGCTCGCGGCGGCGGTCCTGTACGCGATCCTCAACGCGCTTTCGAAGGCCTTGCTGTTCCTCTCCGGCGGGCTGCGCGGGGCGTTGGTCGCGGCGGCGTTCGCGGTCGGCGCGCTGTCGCTGGCGGGGATGCCGCCGGCCGCCGGCTTCCTCGGCAAGCTCGCGCTCTTCCGCACGGGTGTCGACGAGGGCAGCGTCGCGCTGATCGTGCTGCTGTTCGCCGGCGGCGCGCTGTCGTTCGTCTACGCCTTCCAGCTCTACCAGCACGAGTTCTGGCGCGGTGGTCGCGTGCAGGCCGGCACCGTCGCCGACGACGAGGCGGGCGCGACCGGCGACCGCTCCGCCGCCAGCCCGGTCGCGGTGCGCGCGGTCAGCATCGTGCTGGCGCTCGTCGTGCTCGCGCTGGGGATCTGGCCGGAGCCGCTGCTGTCGCTGTCGAGCGACGCGGCGGCGGTCCTGCACGGGGGAGCGGTGCGGTGAGCGGCGGCTTCGCAGCTCGCGCGCTCGCGGTCGTCGTGCTGCTCGGCGTCTATCTGCTGACGCTCGGGTCGCTGGCGTGGGGCGACGTCGCGATCGGGCTGGCGCTGGCGGCGGCGTTGGAGCTGGGCTGGCGCCGGCGCGCCGCGCGCGGCGGCACGATCGGCAGCGACGCCGCCGACAGCTCGCAGCGACCGCCGCTGCATCGCGCGCTGCTGGCGCTGCCGCGGCTGGTGCTCGCCGTCTGCGTCGAGATCACGCGCGGCACGTGGGAGGTCGCGAAGTACTCGCTCGGCGTGCGCGAGGTCGAGCACGACGGGATCGTCGAGATCGAGCTGGAGGGGATCTCCGAGGAGGGCGTCGCGGCGTGGGCGTTCATCTCGACGATCTCGCCCGGCGAGCTGGTGCTCGACGTCGACGAGGAGCGCGGCGTGCTGGTGATCCACGCGCTCGACGCGAGCGACCCGGACGCGATCCGTGCGCGCCACCACGAGTTCTACGAGAGATACCAGCGAAAGGTGGTGCCCTGATGCCCGAGCCGACGACCCCGCGGCGCGTGCGGCGAAGCTGCGCGCTGGCGTGCGAGTCCATCGCGAGCATGCGGCGAAGCGGGCGGCGAGCGCATGCCTGACGTCGTGATCATCGTCGCGCTCATCTGCGTCACCGGGATGCTCGGGATCGGCGCGGCGGTGCTGCTGCGGGCGCGCGACGTGCTCGAGCGGATCGTCGCGCTCGACCTGCTGACGGTCGTCTGCATCGCGCTGCTCGCGCTGCTGACCTACCTGCGCGACGTCTCGTACTACCTCGACGCGGCGCTCGCGCTGGCGGCGCTGTCGTTCGTCGCGACGCTCGCGGCGGTCCGCTCCGACGGCGGCGGGGGTCCGTTCCGGTGATCGGGACGCTGCTGGAGGCGCTCGGTGTCGCGCTGATCGTGCTCGGGATCGCGGTCACGAGCGTGACCGTCTACGGCGTCGTGCGGCTGCGCGGGCTCTACTCGCGGCTGCAGGCGGCGAGCAAGGCGTCGATGCTCGGAACGGTCGCGATCCTCGCCGCGTCGGTCGGCACGCGCGACGGCGCGACGATCGCACGCGCCGCGGTCGTGGCGCTGTTCCTGCTGCTGACGACCCCGATCGCCGCGCACGCGATCGCGCAGGCGGCCTATCGGCGCGACCGCGAGGCGGACCTCGCCGGCGCGGGCGCCACGGACGCGCGCGGCGGCTCGGGCGAGCGCGACCGCTCCGGCGACCGCTACGACGCCGACGCCGGCACGACGACGCCGGCGGAGGGCCCCGCCGACACGACCGGCTGACGCTCCGCCGGCTCCGCGTTGTTCGCGAGCCGCCGCGCGCCGTAGAGCAGCATCAGGTCGACCGCCAGGCCGAGCACCGCGCCGAACTGCGATTCGTAGAAGTCGAAGACGCGGCCGAGCAGGATCGAGAGCAGCAGCGCGCGCTCGAACCAGACGACGGCGCCCGGTGTGTCGCGGCGGTAGACGAGCACGATCCCGCGCGCGACGAACAGCGCGGAGACGAAGCTGGAGCAGATGCTCGCGACGTTCGCGAAGCGCAGGTTGCCGAAGCCGTCGGCGACGAAGCCGGCGTGCGCGCCGCCGAGGTCGGTCACGAGCGCGAGCGCCAGCTCGGCGGTCGAGAGGAACGACAGCAGCGCCCAGAGGCCGAAGACCAACGTCAGCAGCAGCGGGAAGTCGGGCCGCGTCGTGAGCCGCTGGATCGCGCCGCGCATCCGCTGCACGCGCAGCGTCCACCAGTTCGGTGGCGGCAGCGGCGTCGTCTCGATCTCCAGCAGCAGCCGCCGCACCGGCGCGACGAGCGGGTCGTCCGGGTCGGCTCTGTCCAGCAGCGCCAGCGCCTTCTCGCGCGTGCGTTCGTCGAGCCGGTGGCGGGTCGCCTCGCCGGCCAGCTCGATCGCGTTCGCGAGCGACTCGCGCGACGTCAGCACGCCGCGGTTCTGGATCCACCGCGCGACCATGAAGAGCGCGACGAAGACGAGGTAGATCAGCGCCGCGGCCGGCTTGTAGAAGTAGTTGTTGTCGGACGTGACGAACTTGCCCAGCTCGTCGATGAAGAAGCCGAAGCCGACGCCCCCGACGATCGCCACGCGCCGCTTCACCGGCCGCCCGAGGAACGTCACCGACAGCCCCAGCGCGATCAGCATGAACAGCCCGCCCCACAGCAGGTGCGCGATGTGCAGCCCGCCGCCGCCGATCTGCGGGTAGTTCGTCAGCCACAGCTGCGTGCGGATGATCAGCACCGTCGCGACGGCCGTCACCAGCAGCGTCTCCTGCAGCGACCCGAAGTCGCTGGACCGCAGCAGCGGTCCCGAGATCCGTTGAAGTCGCGCAGAGGCCATTGCTAGGGATCATCGGCAGGCGCGGCGGTGAGCTTCAGCGCGCCGATCCAAATCTATTCCCAATCTGTCCAAGGATTTGGATACTATTCCAAGAACTTGGAGAAACTTGGAATAGATTTGGAATAGAACGTGTACGTCCAGAAGCCACCGCAGCTCGACATCCTCGCCGCTATGGATGCGACGGAAGACTATGGATGGCCGGAGGAGCCGGCAGGCTATCCGCACTGGGACAAGCTGCGCCACATGCGGGTGCCGGAGGGCTACAGGCACGAACAGTGGTGGACCTTGGTCCGGATCGGGCGTGCTCATCGCCCGTTGCCCCTGCGCGACGTCGACGGGCGTCCGTTCCAGTTCGCGCTGCCGGAAGAGTTGCAACGGCCGCTGCACATCGTCGACCAGCGCTGTGCCGGAGAGATCGCCAGCCAGGAGATCGTCACCGGCGACAAACAGGCGAAGACCAGATACCTCGTCAACGGCCTGATGGAGGAGGCGATCCGCTCGAGCCAGCTCGAAGGGGCGACCACGTCACGGCAGGCCGCCAAGGACATGCTGCGCAGCGGTCGCGCGCCGGTCGATCGCGGCGAGCGGATGATCCTCAACAACTACAGAGCGCTGCTGTTCATGCGCGAGATGAGCGGCGAGCGGCTGACGCCCGCGCTCGTCTGCGAGCTGCAGCGGATCCTCACCGAGGGCACGTTGGAGCGCGCGGACGAGGCCGGACGGATCCAGCGGCCGGGTGAGGAGCGCGTCGCGGTCCATGACCGCAGCAATCCGACCCTCGTGCTGCACACGCCGCCACCGGCGGAGCAACTGGCCGAGCGGTTGGAGGCCCTCTGCGCGTTCGCCAACGACGATGACGCCAGAGAGAGATTTGTCCATCCCGTCCTGCGCGCGATCCTCGTGCACTTCCAGCTTGCGTACGACCACCCGTTCGCGGACGGCAACGGGCGCACCGCCCGCGCGCTCTTCTCGTGGTACATGGCCAAGCACGGCTATTGGCTGATCGAGTATCTGTCGATCTCGCGGATCCTGCGGGAAGCGCCGGGCCAATACGCGCGTTCCTTCCTGCTGACCGAGACCGACGGGGGCGACACAACGTACTTCCTGCTCCACCAGCTGCTGGTGATCGAGCGTGCGATCGACGATCTCTACGTGTACCTGCGCCGCAAGACGGACGAGATCCGCGACGTCGAGCGGTTGATGCAGGGCGACGACGGTCTTAACGGCCGGCAGCTCGCGCTGCTGTCGGCTGCTCTGCGGCAGCCGGGGGAGACCTACACCTTCGGCGGGCATGCGCAGAGCCATCGCGTCACGCACGAGACGGCGCGCACCGATCTGCGTGCGCTGGCCGCGCGCGGTCTGCTGGAGGAGCACCGCCAGGGACGCCGGGCGCTCTTCACGGCCCCCGCCGACCTCGGCGAGCGCCTCAGAGGGCGCGGCTGAGGCGCTACGCCACCCGCCGCAGGCGCGCCTGCGTCGCGGGGGCCGGGGTGCCGCCGCTGCCGAAGGCGGCGTCGAGTGGCAGCGGCATGCCGAAGTGGTGGCCCTGGACGAGGTTGACGCCCAGCTCTCGCAGCAGCGCGTGCGTCTCGGCGTCGCCGACCTGCTCGGCGATCGCGCTGCGGCCGAGGCCGTGGACGACGTTGACGGCGGACTCGATCAGCAGACGGTCGGCCGGGTTGCGGGTGCAGTGCCCGACCAGTTCGCCGTCGAGCTTGAGCGCGTCGAACGGCAGGTGCTTGAGGTAGTAGAGCGAGGCGAGGCCGGCGCCGAAGTCGTCGATCGCGAACTGGCAGCCGAGGCCCTGCACGTGCTGGGCGAACGCGCGCGCGAGCTGCACGTCGGCGACGGCGGCCGTCTCGGGGATCTCGAAGACGAGGTTGCGCGGGTCCGCGCCGGTGCGCTTCAGCTCGCCGGCGATCAGCGCCAGCAGCGTCGCGTCGCTGATCGAGCGGCCGGATATGTTGACCTCCAGGCGCGTCGCCTCGCCGCGCTGCTCCAGCTCCGCCAGCAGCCCGATCGCGCGCCGCACGACCCACTGGTCGATCGCGACGATCAGCCCGTCGCGCTCGGCGATCGAGAGGAACGCGGCCGGCGGGATCAGCGTTCCGTGCGGGCCGGTCATGCGCAGCAGCAGCTCGTGCTGGACCGTCTTGCCGCTCTGCGCGTCGAGCACCGGCTGGGCGACGAGCGCGAAGCGGTCGTTGGCGAGCGCGTCGACGATCCGGTCGCGCCAGGTCGTGCGCGCGCGGGCGCGCGTGGCCGCGTGGACCTCGGCCGTGAAGAAGGCGTAGCCGTCGCCGCCGGCGTCCTTGGCGTCGTACATCGCGAGGTCGGCGTCGACCATCGCGGCCTCGGCGCTGAGCGTCTCGCGCTCGTCGAGCACCGCCGCGCCGACGGAGATCGTGACCGCGCCGGTGCGCTCGTCGTTGGCCGGATCGGCCTGCGCGCGGATCGCCTCCACGAGTCTGCGCGCGACGATCTCGGCCTCTCTGCGGTCGGCCTTCGGCAGCAGCACCGCGAACTCGTCGCCGCCGAGGCGGGCGAGCGTGTCGGTCGTGCGCAGGCGGCGGCGCAGCACGCGCGCGACGCTGTTGATGACACGGTCGCCGGTGGTATGGCCGTAGGCGTCGTTGACCTGCTTGAAGCGGTCGACGTCGAGCACGAGCACGGCGCCCTCGGTGCCGTAGCGCTGCGCCTGCGCGACGTGGCGCTCGAGTTCCTGCTCGAAGCGGCGGCGGTTCAGCAGGCCGGTCAGCGGGTCGTGGTCGGCCATGTGCTGCAGGTGCGCCTCGACGCGCTTGCGCTCGGTTATGTCCAGCACCTGCAGCAGCACGCGGGCGCCGTCGCCGTCGGCGCTGCGCAGCGCGGCGGCGTGGACGGCGGCGGGGATCGACTGACCCGTCGCGTGCAGGCAGCGCAGCTCGGTCTCCAGCCCACGCTGCTCGCCGCTGCGCAACGCGGCGATCGCGTCCGTCAGGCGGCCGGCGTCCTCGGGATGGACGATGTCGGAGAGCGTGCGGCCGAGCAGCTCGCGCGGCGTGAAGCCGACGATCCGCCCGAGCGCGTGGTTGGCCTCGACGATGCGATCCCTCGGCCCCAGCACCGCGTTGCCGATCGGCGCGGTGTCGAAGACCGTCCGGAGATTTGACTCTGCTCGGCGCACCGCGCGCTTGTGGAGCCAACGCGCGGCTACGAGCGCGATGGCTCCCGAGAGGATGAAGACCAGCTCGAGGGAGGACACGCCCTCAAACATCGGTCCAAGTCAGCATCTCTTGACTATTGGATCTGCATTTTCGAAGCAGGAGCATCCAATTCGGCACATTTGCGCTCTGAGCGTTCAAGCAAACGTCCCGAATCGGCATGCCGCTGCCGTGCGGCGGACGCGGGGGCGGATCCGGCTTAGACTCGCGGGATGGAGCCCGTGCCGCTGCCGATCGCCGGGGAGTCCGCCCCGGAGCGAGCGGACGCCGCGCGCAACCGCCGCCGCATCCTCGCCGCGGCCGAGGCGCTGTTCGACGCGCGTGGAGTCGGGAACGTCACGATGGCCGAGATCGCGGCCGCCGCCGGCGTCGGCAAGGCGACCGTCTTCCGCCGCTTCGGCGACAAGGCGACGCTGCTGGACGAACTGCTCGGCGAGCACGAGCGCGACCTGCAGGAGGCGATCCTCGGCGGCCCGCCGCCGCTCGGCCCGGGCGCCCCGCCGGCCCAGCGGTTGCAGGCGTTCCTCGGCGCGCTGGCCGCCTTCTGCGAGCGCCACCGCCACGTCCTGCTCGCGTCGGAGACCTCCAGAGTCGGCGCCCGCTACGCGACCGGCTCCTACGTCTCCTGGCAGCAGCACGTCGCCCTGCTGCTGCGCGAGGCACGCCCGCAGCTTGACGCCGGCATCGTCGCGGACCTGCTGCTGGCCCCGTTCGCCGGCGAGCTGCTCGTCCACCTGCGCGACGGCCGCGGGGTCCCGTTCGAGCGGCTGGAGGCGGGGGCGCAGGTGCTGGCCGCGAGCGTGCTGGCGGGGCCGTGACGGCGGCGCGGCAGGGTCGGTGGGGCGGCGAGCGGGAGCGCACGTGTGCCTGACACCGTCCGCCTGACCGCCCAGCTCGGGTCGTGGCGCGAGCGACCCGGGTCGCTGGCCGAGCGGCTCGCCGCCGCGCTCGGCGCGGTGATCGAGCGCGGTGGGCTCGACGGCGTGCGGCTGCCGGCCGAGCGGCGGCTCGCGGCCGAGCTGGGCGTCAGCCGCACGACGGTGATCGACGCGTACGCGCGGCTGCGCGCGGACGGGCTCGTCGCCTCGCGCGAGCGCTCCGGGACGCGCGTGCGCGCCGTCGGGCGGCGCGGACGCGCGCCCGGGACGCAGCTGCCGCAGCTCGGCCGGCTGCTCGCGCCGGACGCGCAGCACGTCGACCTCGCCGTCGCCGCGCCGCCGCTCGACGAGCTGGTCGCCGGCATCCGCGTCGAGCTGGGCGACGCGGCCGGGCTCGTGCAGCCGCACGGCTACGACCCGCAGGGGATCCCGGCGCTGCGCGAGGCGATCGCAGAGCGGCTGACGCACGACGGCCTCGACGCGCGCGCCGACGAGGTCCTGATCACCTCCGGCGCGCACGAGGCGCTGCAGCTGATCGGCACGCTGTTCGTCGGGCGCGGGCAGCCGGTCGCCGTCGATGCGCCGACGTACCCCGGCGCGCTGGAGCTGTTCGAGCGCGCCGGCGGGCGGCCGGTCGGGGTCGCGCGCGACGCCGCCGGGATGCGGCCCGACGCGCTCGCCGCGCTGTTGGGGCGAGAGGTCGTCGCGCTGCTCTACCTGATGCCCGGCTGCGACAGCCCGGCGGGCGGCTCGATCGCGCTCGGCCGGCGGCCGGCGCTGCTGGAGCTGGCCGAGCGGCACGACCTGCTCGTGGTCGAGGACGCCGCGCTCGACAAGCTGCGCTTCGACGGCCCGCTGCCGTCGCTGCGTTCGCTGGCGCCCGAGCGGGTGCTGCGCGTCGGCTCGCTCGACAAGCTCGCGTGGGCGGGCCTGCGCGTCGGCTGGGTCAGCGGCCCGCGGGCGACGATCGCCCGCCTCGCCGCGCTGAAGGCCGCCCGCGACCTCGGCAGCGGAATCCTCGGCCAGCTCGCCGCCCTACAGCTGCTGCCCGACGTCGACCGCCTGCGAGCGGCGCGGGTGGAGCAGGCGCACGGGCGGATGGAGGTGCTGCGCGGCGAGCTGCGCGCGTCGGTTGCGTCCTGGCGGATCGACGCCCCCGAGGGCGGCTGGTCGCTGTGGGCGCAGCTCCCGCCGGAGGCGGGCGTCGACGGCGAGGCGCTGACGGCCGCGGCCGCGCGGCACGGTGTGGACGTGGCGGCGGGCGGTGCGCACTACGCGCGGGACGGCAGATCCCCGCCCCCCGCCATCCGCATCGCCTACGCCGCCCCGCCGCCCACCCTCCGCGAGGGCGCCGCGCGCCTGGCGACCGCCTGGGCCGAGCTGACCGACTGAGGAGCGGTCGTTTGCCGGTCGTATGGACCAGCAGACGACCGCTCCTCGGTCCCGCTCACGCGCTCAGGAGATCCAGCCAATGCGCGAAGCGCGGATCCCTTCCGTGGACCGCGGTGTCGTAGGCGGACTGGATCGTCTCGGTGACCGGGCCGCGCGCGCCGGCGCCGATCGGGCGGCCGTCGACCTCTCGGACGGGGGTGATCTCGGCTGCGGTGCCGGTCAGGAACAGCTCGTCGGCGAGGTACAGCTCGCCGCGCGTCAGCGGGCGCTCGGCAAACGGGATCGCAAGGACCTCGGCCAGCTCCCGCACCGCCCCGCGCGTGATCCCGCCGAGCGCTCCGCTGGACAGCGGCGGCGTCAGCAGGACGCCGTCCTTGACGAGGAACAGGTTCTCGCCCGAGCCCTCTGCCAGCAGGCCGTTCTCGTCGAGCATGATCGCCTCGTCGAAGCCCAGCTCCTCCGCCTCCACGCGCGCGAGCACCGAGTTGAGGTAGTGGGCGGTCGCCTTCGCGGCGGGCAGGTGGGAGCCGTGGCCGAGCCGGCGCCAGGAGGAGACCTTCGCGCGGATCCCCTGCGTCATCGCCTGCTCGCCGAGGTACGCGCCCCAGCCCCAGGTCGCGATCGCGACCTCGACCGGCGCGCCTCTCGGCGAGACGCCCATCGCTTGCGGCCCGGCGCCGCGGTAGGCGATCGTGCGCACGTACCCGGACGGCAACCCGCTCGTGAGCACCAGCTCGCGCGTCGCCGCGGTCAGCTCGTCGAGCGAATAGGGCAGCTCCATCCCGTACAGCGAGGCCGAGTCGCGCAGCCGCCGGTGGTGCGCGCGATG
The DNA here is from genome assembly GCF_030646165.1 of Conexibacter sp. CPCC 206217. Taxonomy (GTDB): domain Bacteria; phylum Actinomycetota; class Thermoleophilia; order Solirubrobacterales; family Solirubrobacteraceae; genus Conexibacter. Next base: position 597,321 of record NZ_JAUTDO010000005.1, read on the forward strand.
GTGGACGATCGCCGGCCCGGCATCCGTCGCGTACGTGCGCATGCTGTCGAATACCCCGGTCCCGTAGTGGAGTCCATGGGTCAGCACGTGCACGTTCGCCTCGGCCCAGGGCACGAAGCGACCGCTCATCCAGATCTGCTCGGTCGGTTGCATGCACGCACGCTACGCCCGTCCGGCGCGGGCGCAAACGGTCCAACGAGGTGGTCTTGGACTGTCGCGAGCGGTCGCCCGCCGGCTGCGCACGAGCGCGAGCCGGGCGCGGTCGTGAAGAAGTTGTCCCTGCGTTGAAGGAAAAATCCATGCACGTGCAACAATCAGACGCATGCGAATCAGCGTCCTGGATCAGTCCCCCATCGTCGAAGGGTCGACCGGTCAGCAGGCGCTCGCGAACACGCTCGACCTCGCGCGCCTGACCGATCGCCTCGGCTTTCACCGCTACTGGGTCGCCGAGCATCACGGCGGCCCGATGCTCGCCAGCCCCAGCCCGGAGGTCCTGATCGGGCCGATCGCGGCCGCGACGCACCAGATCCGCGTCGGCAGCGGCGGCGTGATGCTGCCGCACTACAGCCCGCTGAAGGTGGCGGAGAACTTCTCGATGCTGGCCGGCATGAACCCCGGCCGGGTCGATCTCGGGATCGGTCGCGCGCCCGGTTCGGACGGCCACACGATGTTGGCACTGCAGCGCGACCGCCGCACGCCCGCGCCCGACGACTTCCCCAACCAGCTCGCCGAGCTGCTCGGCTACTTCGAGGACGCGCTCCCCCACGGCCACCCGTTCGCGCGCTACGCGAAGTGGCTGCCGGGGCGCCCGCAGCGCCCCGACGTGTGGCTGCTCGGCTCCTCCGAGCAGAGCGCGCTGTGGGCGGCGGAGCTGGGCGTGCCGTATTCCTTCGCCGACTTCATCAACCCCCGCGGCGCGGGCATCGCGCAGATCTACCGCGAGCGCTTCGAGCCGTCGCACCGGCGCGAGCAGCCGGAGGTCAGCATCGGGGTCTGGGCGCTCGCCGCCGACACCGACGAGGAGGCGCAGCTGCTCAGCACCAGCGCACGCATGGCGATGACGATGCTGCGCCAGGGCCGCCTGATCGAGGTCCCGACGGTCGAGCGCGCCGTCCGCTTCCTGGAGTCGCAGAACAGCGAGATCCCCGGCGGCCAGCGTGGCCGCCGCACGATCGTCGGCACGCCGCAGAGAGTGCGCGACGGGATCGAGGCCGCCGCCGTCGAGTACGGCGCCGACGAGGTGCTCGTCGTCACGATCGTGCACGACCACGCGGCGCGCCGCCGCTCCTATGAGTTGATCGCCGAGCAGTTCGACCTGACACCCGCCACCGCTCAGCCCCGGCCGCAGGTTGCCGCACCGAGCTGAGAGGGGAGAATCCCGCCCATGAGCACGACAGTCGCCCCCGCACCCGCAGCGCGCAAGACGCCGCCGCCGCAGGATCACGTGATCGTCATCTTCGGGGCGACCGGCGATCTCGCCAAGCGCAAGCTGTTCCCCGGCCTGTTCCATCTGTTCGCCGCGGGACTGATGCCGGAGGACTTCCGCATCATCGGCTCCGGCCGCCATGCGCCCGGCAGCGACGACGACTTCCGCGAGCTGGTCCACGACGCGCTGACCGAGTTCGGCCGTCGCGAGGTCAGAGACGACACGTGGGAGGAGTTCTCCAAGAGGCTCTCGTTCACCGCCTCCTCGGCCAACGACGGCGCAGAGCTGGCCGACGCGGTCCGCCGCGCCGAGGATTCGATCGGGCACACCGCGCGCCGGCTGCTGTACCTGTCGGTGCCGCCGTCGGCGATGCAGTCGATGGTGCGGATGCTCGGCACGACCGGCCTCGTCGCCGGCGCGCGGCTGATCATGGAGAAGCCGTTCGGGACCGACCTCGCCTCCGCGCGCGAGCTGAACTCGGTCCTCAGCGAGGTCGTCGACGAGGATCAGATCTTCCGCATCGACCACTTCCTCGGCAAGGAGGCGGCGCAGAACATCCTCGCGTTCCGCTTCGCCAACGGCCTGTTCGAGCCGGCCTGGAACCGCAACCACATCTCGCACGTGCAGATCGACGTGCCCGAGACGCTGACGGTCGAGGGGCGCGCGAACTTCTACGAGGGCACCGGCGCCTTCCGCGACATGGTCGTCACGCACCTGTTCCAGCTGCTCGGCTTCGTCGCCCTGGAGCCGCCTGTGAGACTGACGCCGAAGGCGCTGCACGACGAGAAGGCGAAGGTCTTCGACGCGATGCGCCCGCTGCGCCGCGACAAGGTCGCCTTCGGCCAGTACGACGGCTACCGCGACGAGGACGGCGTCGATCCGCGGTCGCGCGTGGAGACGTTCGCCGCGATCGAGGTCAAGCTCGACACGTGGCGCTGGGAGGGCGTGCCGTTCCTGCTGCGCACCGGCAAGGCGATGGCCGAGGGGCGCCGCTCGATCACGATCGGCTTCAAGGAGCCGCCGCTGCGGATGTTCGCCGACGAGGGCGACTTCGCCCGCTGCCAGCGTCCCAACGAGCTGGTCTTCGACCTCGCCGACACGCCGCAGATAACGGTCGACGTGCGCGCGAAGGTGCCGGGGCCGGCGATGGAGCTGGGCGCCGCGCCGCTGAGGTTGAACTTCGCGGACGCGTTCGGCGACAGCAACGGCCTGGAGGCGTACGAGCGGCTCGTGCTCGACGTGATGCGCGGCGACCACACGCTCTTCACCCGCTCCGACGAGATCGAGCGGCTGTGGGAGGTCAGCGACCCGCTGCTGCAGAACCCGCCCGAGATCCAGAAGTACCCGCGCGGCTCGTGGGGTCCCGACGCCGCGCTCGAGCTGGCCGGCAGACGCGGCTGGCGCCTGCCGGAGCGCAGCAAGTAGGCGGGGTCAGGCCGCGCGGCGCGCGCGGGTGCTGCGGCTGCGGCTGCTGCGCGGGCGGACGGCCGCCGGGCGACGCTGGGCGAGCGCTTCGTGCGCGTGTTGCGCGATCAGGCCGGTCGCCTTGATCGCGCGCTCGCGCGTGCGGCCGGCGCCGCGGCCGGCGGTGTCGTCGGCGTCGATCGCGAGCGGCGTCTGGGCGGCGAGCGCGCGGACGGCCGCCTCGAAGTCGTCGTGCGGCGCGGGCGCCAGCTGCGCTCCGCCGCGCGCGAGCTCGCTCAGCAGCAGCGGCCGCTCGAGGTCGAGCAGGTCGGCGTAGTGCTCGATCCCGGCGATCGGCTTGCCCGCGACGTCGTCGAAGACGCAGCGACCGTCCTGGACCAGCTGCCAGATCGTGGCGAGCAGGTCGGTTGCGGACTGCGCTTGCGGGCGGATCGACGTCGTCGTCTGGGTGGGCATGGCCGGTGGTCCTCCGTGTTACGTGACGGTGAACCTAATCATCTCAAACCCGACCAGGAATATCCAGTATTGGTTCGCGGACCTGTCGCGTGTGGGCGCGCGCGGGGTGGGTAGGCAGTCCCGCAAGGCGGTCGCATTAAGGGGCGACTCGCTCGGGCCGCGACGCGTTCCCTCGGCGCGTCGCGGCCGATCCTTGCGCTCGCGCAACATGGCGCTCGGCACGCACGCGGGGCGGCACCGCTCCCTTGCCCACGGGAGGCCAGCCCGTCCGCTCGGTCACGATCGCGCACACGAAGGTAGCCTGAGGCGCGTGATCTACCTCGCACGGCATGGCCGCACGCCCTATAACCACGAGGGGCGCTTCCAGGGACTCGGCGACGTCCCACTCGACGAGACCGGACTGCGCCAGGCGCAGGAACTGGCCGAGCACGCGGCCGGGCGCGGCCTCGTCGCGCTGTGGGCGAGCCCGCTGAGACGGGCGCGCCAGACGGCCGAGGCGGTCGCCGCCGCGACCGGCCTCGAGATCCGCTTCGACGATCGGCTGGTCGAGACCGACACCGGCGACTGGACCGACCGCAGCTTCGAGGAGGTGCGCGCCGAGGACCCGGAGGCGTTCGACGCGTGGCTGAACGGCGACCCGGCGTTCGCGTTCCCGGGCGGCGAGTCGTTTCAGCAGCAGGGCGACCGCGTGATGGCGGCGATCGCGGAGATCGAGCAGGGCCCGCAGCCGGCGTTGGTCGTCTGCCACGGCCTGACCGCCCGCCTCGCGCTCGCGCGCCGTCGCGGCGAACCGGGCCCCGACCCCAACCCGCTCCCCAACGGCGCGCTCGTCCCGCTCGACGGCGACCCCTCCGACGCGACCCAGGTCGAAGCCCCGCCGAGCGCGACCGACACGCGCGCCTCGTAGCGCGCGACGACGAGGACCGAAGGATTGCTGCTGCTCTATGACAGCAATCCTTCGCTCCTCCCGCCAAACGCGGCAGGATCGGCGCGCATACGCTCGAATTGACTGAGCGCACCCATGGCCAGCTCGCTCGAGCAGCTCCAGCAGGAGACCGGCGCCGACGTCGCTGCGCTGCTGCGCGCCCGCGAACGGACGACCGAGCGGTTGAAGAAGCGGCAGGAGCTGCTGTCGGCGCTCGACGTCGACGACGACGCGACCGTCGTGCTGATGGGCTCGTGGGGGCGCCACGAGCTGACGCCCAGCTCCGACGACGACTACATGGTGCTCGTGCGGGGGAAGAGAGCGGGCGCGCCGCCGCGCCCGACGCCCGCGCAGGTCGGCCGCGCGTTCGCCGCCGACCCGGCCGGCTCCAGCAGGCCGGGGCGCGAGGGGATCTTCGCGCAGGTCGTCCACTCCGCCGACCTGGTCCAGAGAATCGGCCTCGACGACGACTCCAACACGAACCTGACGCGGCGGATGCTGTTGATGCTGGAGTCGGTCGCGGCCTGCAACCCGGACGTGCTGGCGGGCACGCGCCGCGACGTGATCGACGACTACCTGAGCGACTCCGTCAAGGACTTCCGCCCGCCGCGCTTCCTGCTCAACGACCTCGTCCGCTACTGGCGCACGATCGGCGTCGACTTCGTCGCGAAGGACCGCAAGCGCGCCGGCGAGGGCTGGGGGCTGCGCAACGCGAAGCTGCGCACGTCGCGCAAGCTGCTGTTCGCGAGCGGGCTGCTGCCGGTGCTGCGCTGCCACGAGCTGACGGCCGCGCAGATCCCCGCCTTCCTCGCCGCGCAGCTCGCGTTGCCGCCGACCGACCGCGTCGCCGGCGCCTTCCTGCACTACGGCGCGCTGGTGCAGGGCGCGTCCGTCTTCAACGCCTACGACCGCTTCCTGCAGCTGATCGGCGACGAAGCGGTGCGTGCCGAGCTGCACGCGATCGACGGCCGCGCCGCCGCCGAAGCGTCAGCCCGCTTCGCCGAGGTGACCCAGCTCGGCCGCGCGATCGACCGCGGCTTGGTCAGCCTGCTGTTCGGCGACGGGCTGCGAGACGTGACGCAGAACTACGCGGTGTTCTGAGGCGCCTGCCTCAGCGGGGCGGAAGCGGTGCTTCCAATACCCAGGGCACGCCGCTGCACCGGGTGAGCACCGGCATGAACGCCTCGGCGTCCTCGACCCGCAGCGGGACGTGGGCGCCGCTCGGCTCGATCGAGCTGAGGTGGACCTCGACGAGGCGATCGGCGAAGGCGTCGAGCAACTCGTGCGCGAGGCCCATCGTCGGGTCGTGCAGCTGGGCGTGCGCGATGTCGAAGCAGAAGCGCGCGGCGGGCAGCGCCTCGAAGTAGCCGGCCAGCTCGGAGGCGGTGCGCGCGTCCGGCTTGCGCGTGTCCATGTTCTCCAGTCGCAGCCGGCTGCCGAGCGCGGCGAACGCGTGCGCGTCGCCGAGCGTCTCGGGATGCATCACGATGCCCTCGACCGACTGCGGCAGCTCCGCAAGCGCGTCCGCGAGCGCCTGCGGCGAGCCGTGCCAGCCCTTGGAGGGGCCGTGCACCGAGACGTGGCGGAACGGCAGTTGCGGGATGTCCTCGACGAACGAGACGAGGCCGGGCAGCTCGCGAGCGCTCAACGCGGACAGCTCGACGACGTCGTCGGAAAGGACCTCTGCCGCGGCCGCAAGCCGCGGCCAGTCGCCGCGCGCACCGACCATGTAGCCGGTCGAGACGCCGATCAGCCCTGGGTTGCAGGCGAGCAGCTCTTCGATCTCGCTCACGGTGGGAATCATCTCGGCGGGCGCCAACATCGGACGGCAAACCTAGCGAGCGGGTCGGACGCAACCGCCCCCGCCGAGGCCGCTTCCCCGCTCCTTGCGGGGTTTCGTGCGAGGTCCTAAACGCCGCTCCCGGGCGGGCAGGCGTTCTTTGCCGGCTTGACGTTCAGCAGGTCCGCGATCACGGCCGTGGGCGCGATCCCGCAGCCGACGTCGGCCGAGCCGAAGTCGACCACGACCCAGCTCTTCGTGCCGGCCGGCTGGACCGCGATCACGTAGCCGCCCTGCAGGCTTCTGGCGTATCTCGGCTTCGGCACGACGTTGGCCGTCGCCCACGCCTTGCTGACGGTCGAGACCTTCGCCCCCGTGACGCGGAATCTCGCCGCGAAGTCCGGGTCGCCGCCGCCCAGCGGCGACTGGAAGACCGCCTTGGAGAGCGCGGCGGTCTCGGATCTGGTCGCCTTGCGCGCGGCGCTGGCGGGCAGCGCGGTCAGCAGGCAGGCGAGCAGTGCGATCGCCGCGGCGATCGTCCAGCGGGAGCGGAACATGGGACCTCCAAGGTCGTCGGGTTGCCGGACTCTAGATGCCGGTGAGGTCGATGGGCCGGCTAATGGCCGGATGTGACCTTCAGCCCGACGACCGAGGCGAGCAGCAGCACGAGGAAGAAGATCCGCGCGGCGCTGTGCGGCTCGTCGAACAGCACGATCCCGAGCACGGCCGCGCCCGCGGCGCCGATCCCGACCCAGACGCCGTAGGCGGTCCCGATCGGCAGCGTCTTGGTCGCCTGCGACAGCAGCAGCAGCGACCCGACCATCGCCGCGACGGTCGGGACCGTCGGCAGCAGCTTCGTGAAGCCGTCCGTGTACTTGAGCCCGATCGCCCAGGTGATCTCCAGCAGCGCCGCGACGAAGAGGGTGAGCCAGGCCATGGTTGGAATGCCTCCGTTGAAAGTGAGACCACGGTCGCACTTCAATCTAGCACGAATGGTCGTTAGCGTGCTAATACTTAGGTACCTACGGTTTCCCCGATCTCGACCACGCCCCCGGAGCAACGCCCGTGCCACCCGCAGACGCAGCCCGCCGCAACCCCACCACCACGCTCGCCGTGCTGTCGCTCGGCGTGCTCGCGTGCGCGCTGTCGCAGACGATGGTCGCGCCGGCGATGCCCGAGATCCAGGACGCGCTCGGGATCAGCACCTCCGCCGTCGCGTGGACGCTGACCGCCTACCTCGTCGCCGCGTCGGTGATGACGGCGCTGATCGGCCGGCTCGGCGACATGTTCGGCAAGAAGCGCGTGCTCGTGATGACGCTGATCGCGTTCGGGGTCGGCTCGGCGATCTGCGCCGTCGCGCCCTCGATCGGCGTACTGGTGTTCGGTCGCGTCGTGCAGGGCGCCGCGGGCGGGCTGTTCCCGCTCGCGTTCGGGATCGTGCGCGACGAGTTCCCGCGCGAGAAGGTCGCCAGCGGCATCGGCCTGATCAGCTCGATCCTCGGCGTCGGCGCCGGCCTCGGCCTGATCATCGGCGGCCTGCTGGTCGACAACGCCAGCTGGCACTGGATCTTCTGGCTCGCGCTCGCGCTGACGGTCGTCGCCGTGGTCGCGACCGAGCTGATCGTGCCGGAGTCGCCCGTGCGCGCGCCCGGCAGAGTCGACTGGACGGGCGCCGGGCTGCTGTCGATCGGCCTCGCCGCGCCGCTGATCGGCGTCAGCCAGGGCGGCGCATGGGGGTGGGGCGACCCGAGAACGCTCGGCCTGATCGCCGTCGGCCTCGTCGTGCTGGTCCTGTTCGGCCGCTTCGAGCTGCGCCAGAAGGAGCCGCTCGTCAACATCCGCACGTTCGCGCTGCGGCCGGTGCTGCTGACCAACATCGCGACCGTCTTCGTCGGCTTCGCGATGTTCGCCGGCTTCGTGCTGATGCCGCAGTTGGCGCAGCTGCCGAAGTCGACCGGCTTCGGGCTCGGCACGAGCGCGACGGTCGCCGGCCTGCTGCTGCTGCCGACGACGCTGATGATGCTCGTCGGGGCGCCGCTGTCGGGCCGCTTCAGCACGCGCAACGGCTCGAAGGGCCCGCTGATCGCCGGCTCGCTCGTCACCAGCGCGGCGCTGCTGCTGTACGCCGTCATGCACGACAGCGTGCCGCTGCTGCTGCTGTGGGGCGCGCTGCAGGGACTCGGGATCGGCGCCGCCTTCGCCGCGCTGCCGAACCTGATCATCGAGTCGGTGCCGCAACACCAGACCGGCGAGGCGACCGCGGTCAACACGCTGCTGCGCAACGTCGGCGCGTCGATCGGCTCGCAGGTCGCCGGCACCGTGCTGGCCAGCCACGTGCTCGCCTCGACCGGTGAGACGAGCGACTCCGGCTTCACGCTGGCGTTCGCGCTCGCCAGCGCGATGAGCCTGCTGGCGGCGCTGATCGCGCTCGGGATCCCACGCGCGCGGCGCGCGGTCGCAACCCAGCAGGCGAACGCGCCCGCCACCGCCGAACCGGCCCGGGAGCAGACGGCGCTCGCCGGCGCCGGGATGGAGGGCTGAACGGTGTCGCTCGCGGTCGGGCCCAAGCGATCCCGCGCCGCGTCCGCCGCCGACGACGCCGGCCACCAGCAGTTCATCGAGGCGTGGCGGACCTTCTCGCGCGCGTCGGAGCGAGCCAAGTCACGTCGCAGAGCCAACGACGGCGACGGTGCGCTGTCGCTGCCGCAGACGCTGCTGCTGAGCGGGCTGCTGCACGAGCCCGAACTGCCCGTCGGCGTGCTCGCCGACCTCGCGATGGTCGCCAAGCCGACCGCGACGCGGATGCTCGACGCGCTCGAGCGCGAGGGCTACGTCGAGCGTCGCAAGTGCCTGACGGACCGCCGCGCGGTGCTGATCTCGCTGACCGAGGAGGGCCGCCGCGTGCTCGACGAGACGTGGTCGCACCTGCACGCCGGCCTCGTCAGAGCGAGCGAGGCGCTGAGCGACCGCGAGCGGCGCGAGGCGACCGCCCTGCTGCAGCGCCTCGCGCAGGTGATGGACGAGATCTGAGGCGCTATCTCGGCCGCTCGTCCGGCCAGTGGCCGTGCTCGTCGAAGTAGCGCCGCTGCGCGGCCTCGCGGTCGCGGTCCCTGTCGCCGGAGATGCCCATCCGGTAGAGGATGTTCAGCAGCAGCACCGACAGGCCCGCGCCTATCAGCGCGGCGGCACCCTCCCAGTTCGAACTGGGATCGATCACGATGAAGATCAGGCCGACGAGCACGATCGCCGCTGGCAGCGCGTAGCGGATCGCGACGACGGCGTGTCTCATCTCTTGGAGCCTTCTCCGCTCGGGCGCGGCACGATGACGACGGGGCAGGCGGCCTCGCGCAGCAGCGTCGTCGAGACGGAGCCCATCAGCACGCGCCGGAACGGGCCCTTCGCGCCCGAGCCGGTGAACAGCACGTCGTCGTGCTCGGAGTCCTCCAGCAGCACGATCGCCGGGTCGCCGTCGAGCACGGCGGCGTCGACGGTGAGGCCCTCGAGCCCGGCGAGCGCCTTGTCGAGTCTCTCCTGCGCGGTCTCGCGCGCGAGGTTGGCGATCTCGGCGTAGGCGGTCGGGTCCAGCGGCGGGTAGGCGCCGACGGCGCTGTTGACCGCCGTCACGACGCGCAGCCTGCCGCCGCCGGCGCGGCGCGCGAAGTCGGCCGCCGCGTCGAGCGCGCGGGCCGACTCGGGCGAGTCGTCGAACGCGACCGCGACCGTCAGCGGCGTGCCACCCGCGCCGCCGAGCGTGCCGTCGACGGCGTGGTCCTGGTTCGCCTCCGCGTAGCCGAGCGGCGCGACCGCGACGGGGCACGGCGAGCCGTCCAGCACCCGCTCCGGCGTCGAGCCGGTCAGCAGCCGCACGGCCGCGCCGTGGTGGGTCGCGCCGACGACGATCAGCGTCGCCTCGCGCTGCTCCGCGAAGTCGTGCAGCACCTGCGACGGCTTCGCGCCGGCGAGCGCGTGGAACTCGACCGCGACGCCACCGCCGTCGCCGACGACCGCGCGCGCCTGCTCGATCGCTCTCTCGGCGTCGTGACGGGCGGACGTGCCGAGGTCGGCGAGCGCGCCGCCGTGCCCGAGCGGATCCTCCGGATATGCGCATACGACGAGCAGCGTCGCCGACGTGGTGCGGGCGAGCAGGAGCCCGAGCGCGAGCGCGTCGGAGGCGTGGTCGCGGCCGTCGTAGCCGGCGATGATCGTGCTGGGCATTCGGAGGAGTCCTCGGTCGGGGGAACTGCCGTCAACGATACGCGCGCATGCGCCTCAGAGGTCGTCGTAGAGACTGCTGAGGCGCTCCAGCACGGCCGCGCCGGCGAGCAGCTCGTCGCGATCGAGCAGCGCGAACGTCTCGCGCCACTTCTGCGCGTGCAGCTCGTCCTTGGCGGCGAGGCGGCGGCGGCCCTCCGCGGTGAGGCGGTTGGTGACGACGCGGCGGTCGCGCTCGGAGCGCGTGCGCTCGACGATCCCGCATGCCGCGAGCTGGTCGAGCATCTGCGTCACGGTCGGCGGCGACAGCTCCGCCGCGGCCGCCAGCTGGCTGGCCGGCAGCTCGCCGCCGGGCGCTCTCGCCAGCTCGCGCAGGAGCCGGTACTGGGGGAAGCTGAGCCCGTCCCTGCGCTGCCCCGCGTCACGGCCGCGCAGGCGCCGTTGCGCCGCCAGCAGCTCCGACAGCTGGTCTCTCAGCGCTTCGAGCGCCCCCTCGCGGTCATCGGTCATCGTGCTGGATGGTAGGCCCCGTTCGTCACGGAACTCTGCAGTTTCTGCTCCAAAAGCGATGCGACTGCGACGCGAGCCGGTCTGACTGCAGCGATCGACCCCGGTTTCCGACAGTCTGTACGACACTCTGTAAGCAGGAACGTCGAGGCCGATCCCGTACTGGTGATCGACATCCGGGAGTCGGCCGGGGCGGCCTCTCCACCTTTTTTCCGTGCGCGCGCTCGTCGTCCATCGAGACCCGACCGCCGCCTCAGAGCTCGCCGACGCCCTCCAGGGGACGAGCGGGCCGATCGAGGCGGTGGTTCTGCACGACCCGACCGAGCTGGCCGCGGCGCTGCGCGAAGGCGGCTTCGATGCCGTCGTCTACGGCGACGCGGAGCGTGACGGCATCGAGGCGGCGCTCGCCGCCGCGCGCGACGCCGACGTCGCGCTGGTGCTGACCGCGCCCGACGCCCACCGTCCCGCCGACGGGCGCGTCGCGCACGAGCCCGACCCGCGCCGCCTCGCCGAGACGGTCGCGCGCGAGCACCACGGCGCGCAGGACCGCCGCGCCGCCCGCCGCGCCCGTCGCCTGCTCGACGGCCAGCGCACGCTGACCGATCGGCTCGCCGCCGAGCCCTCGCCCGAGCAACTGCTCGGCGACGCGCTCGAGCTCGTCGCGCAGATCTTCGACGCCGTCGGCGGCGTCGCGTGGGAGACGACGATCGGCGACGAGTTGCGCGCGCGCCGCACGTGGGGGAAGGCGCTGGCGCCGAATGGGACCGCGGCCGCGCCCACGGCGCCCGCGGACGCCGCGCCCGCCGGCGCGGCACCCGCGCCCGGCGCCGCG
>NZ_JAUTDO010000006.1 GCF_030646165.1 Conexibacter sp. CPCC 206217
GGGGGAGCGGCGGGCGCGGGCGGGGCAGCGGGCGGCGCGGGCGGCGCGGGCCGGGGCGGGGCCGCGCAAGCGGTGCGCGACGGGGGCGCGGGTCGCACGGACGGCAGTCGTGGGGATGGCGCCGCCGCGCCACCCGCGTCGTCAGGGTCGCCTGCGTCGCCGCCTGAGCGCAGACGCGCCGCCCGCACGGCGCCGAGAGCGGCGGCGCCGGCCGGCGCCGGACACGGCCCGGCGGCGACGACCGCTCCGCGCAGGCCGGCGACGGATGCCGCATCGAAGTCCGCGCGCGAGCGGCAGACGCCGCCCGCCGCGCCACCGCCTGCCGGGACCACGGTGGCGGGCCAGCTGATCGACCTCGCGGGCGGGCGGCCGATCGTCGCGCAGGCGCCCGCGACAGCGGGGCGCACCGTCGTCGCGAGCGAGCGCGCCGGTGGCCTCGACGCGCCGCTGCGCCCGCTGCTGATCGCGGTCGCGTTCGCTGCGATCGTCAGCGCGGGGATGGTGCGCGAGGCGCTGAGCGGCGAGCCGCCGCCGACCCCGCTGCTGTGAGCGCTCGCCCCGCGACGGGCCGGCCGCTCACGCGCGCGGCGCCTCGCGGCGGGATCTGAGCCACGTCACGTGCAGCGCGGTGCGCCCGGCGGTCGTCTGCTCGAGATCGGCGTCGACCTGCCAGACCTCGCGCAGGCGGGCGGGCACGAGCACCTGCTCGGGCGTGCCGCTGGCGACCGCGCGACCGTGCGAGAGCACGACGACCTCGTCGGCGACCGCGGCGGCGAGCGCGAGGTCGTGGACGACGAGCACGATCGCCAGGCCGTCGTCGGCGAGGTCGCGCAGCAACTGCGCCATCGCGGCCGCGGCACCGAGGTCGAGCGCGGAGGTCGGCTCGTCGGCGATCAGCAGCGGCGTCTCCTGCGCCAGTCCCACGGCGACCTGGACGCGCTGCAGTTCGCCGCCGGAGAGCGTCGTCAGCGGCCGCTCGGCGAAGGCGAGCACGCCGGCTCGCTCCATCGCTCGCTCGCAGGCGTCGCGGTCGCCGTGCGAGAGCCGCTGCAGCGGCCCGAAGTGCGGCGAGCGGCCGATCAGCACGGCTTCGCGGACGACGATCCCCTCCGGCACGCGCGGGCGTTGCGGCACGAAGGCGCGCAGCCGCGCGAGCCGCCGGCCGTGCAGCCGGCGCAGCTCCTCGCCGTGCCAGCGGACGCTGCCGCCGCTGCGGCGCTGCAGGCCCGCGACGACACGCGCGAGCGTCGATTTGCCGGCGCCGTTGGGCCCGACGACCGCGACCAGGCGGCCGGGCTGTGCGGTCAGGTCGGCACCGTGGAGGATCGGCGTGCCGGCGATCTCGACGCGGATGCCGCGCGCCTCCAGCAGCGGCGCGGTCGCGCCGCGGGCGACGACCCGCGGCGGAGCCCCCGGCATCAGACGTTCTTCCGCATCAGCCAGAGGAACAGCGGCACGCCGATCGCGACCATGATCGGCCCGACCGGCAGTTCGATCGGCGCCTTGATCGTGCGCGCGACGACGTCGCCGGCGGTCACCAGCGCGGCGCCGGCGAGCGCCGAGACCGGGATCACGTAGGCGTGCCCGTGCGTGCCGCCCATCATCCGCACCGCGTGCGGCACGACGATCCCGACGAACGTCAGCAGCCCGGCGAGCGCCGCGCTGCCGGCCGCCAGCACGGCGGCGACGGCGATCGCTCCCAGCCGCACCAGCCGCGGGTGCGTTCCGAGCGAGGCGGCGACGTCGTCACCGAGCGCGAGCCGATTCAGCGGCCGCACGAACATGACCGCGAGCACGAGGCCGGCGACGACGTACGGCGCGACCGCGCGGATCGTCGTCCAGCCGTCGGAGGTGAGGCCGCCGGTCAGCCACATCACCGCGGACGGGACGCGGCTGGGATAGAGCGCCATCAGCATCCCGGTGCCGGCCGTGAAGATCGCCCCGACGGCGATGCCGGCGAGGATCAGCCGGCTGATCGAGCCGCGATTGACGCCGGTCCAGGCGATCGCGACCGCGAGCGCGACGGCGATCAGGCCGCAGCCCATCGCGGCCAGCGGCAGCAGCGCGACCCGCCCCGGCACGAGCAGGATCACCAGCATCGCGCCGAAGGCGGCGCCGCCGGTCACGCCGATCACGTCGGGCGAGGCGAGCGGATTGCCGAGCGCCCCCTGCAGCAGCGCGCCGGCGACGCCGAGCGCGGCGCCGACGAGGATCGCCGCGGCGGTGCGCGGCAGGCGCAACTGCAGGATCACCTCGCGCGCGAGCGGGTCGGCGCCGTCGCGGCCGAGCAGCACGTCGATCACGTCGCGCAGCGGCAGCTTCAGCGTGCCGAGCGCCAGCGACGCGCAGACCGCGGCCAGCAGCGCGGCGATGACCGCGACCGCGACCGCCGTGCGGCGCGCCAGCGGCCGCGCGCGCCGGCGCGCCGGCGCCTGCGCGGACGGCGCGGCCGCGCCGTCCGCCATCGCCGGGCAGCTCATCGTCGCCGCGCCGCCCGCCGCTTCGCTCTTGCTCTCGCTCTGCGCGTCTGCGCTCTTCGTCTGCTCGTTCTCGTCGGCGCCGGCCAGTTTCTGAGGATCGTTCTGCGCACCTCGCGGATCGTGCGGGCCGGATCGGCGGTCGCCTGCAGCAGCTGATCGTCGGTGGGGACGTAGATGCGGCCGCTTCTGGCGGCCTTCGTCATCCGCCAGGGCCGGTAGCCGCGGTAGTAGCGCGCGATCGTCTCGATGTCGGCGGCCGCGCCGTGCGGGACGACGACGATGATGTCGGGGTCGAGCCGCAGCACCTCCTCGTTGGAGATGTTGGCCGCGTTCTGCGCCGCGCCCTGGTCGGCGAGCGGCTTCAGCCCTCTGGTCGCGAGCGTGGCGCCGGCGCGCATGAGCACGTCGGCGCCCCACGTTCTCTCCAGCAGCGCGACGGTGTAGCGCGACAGGCCGAGCACGACCAGCACGCTCCGGCGCGCTCTGATCCCGCGCGTGGCGGAGCGGATCTCGTCGGCCATCCGTCTGGCGACCTCGGCACCCTCCTGCTGCTTGTCGAGCACGTCGGCGATGTAGCGGATCGAGCGCGGCACGTCGACGATCCGCTGCGGGTCGAACTGGTCGTAGACCTTGATCCCGAGCCGCTGGATCGAGGGCGTGCCGGCCTCCCACGTGGGGGAGGAGAGGACGAGGTCGGGGCGCAGCGCGAGCAGCTGCTCGAGGTTCGCGCCGTTGGGATGCGACAGCGGGATCCGTGGGACGCCGTCGAGCTTGCTCGACAGGTATCTCTCGACCGGCGGGCGGCCGATCGCGACCGGCTCGACGCCCAGTTCGGCGACGATGTTCGCGGTGAAGGGGGTGAAGGCGACGACGCGCTCGGCGTCGTCGGCGCGCGCGGCGGGCGCGGCGGCGAGCAGAGCTGCGGCGAGCGCGGCCGCGCCCAGCGCGGCGCAGACGAGCGTCAGTGCGCGCAGCGGCGCGAGCCGCCGTGCCCGCACGCTCACGCCGCCACCTCGTCGTCGACGGGGACGACCTCGTACGTGCGCATCTCGACGCGCTCGGTCAGCGTGTGGTCGCGCTCGGCGTGGCTGGCGAAGAAGGCGTCGCTGCCGACCCACGTCTCGAACGCGGCGTGAGACTCCCAGCGCGTGACGACCGCGTACTCGTCGCTCTCGTCGCGGCGCAGCAGTTCGAACCCGGCGAAGCCCTCCTGCTCGTGCAGGTGGCGCTCGCGGCGACGGAACGCCGCCTCGAACTCCGCGTGACGGCCATCGGTGACGTGGACCACGTTCATGACGACGATCATCGCCATGCCTCCTGTGATTGCTGTTCGAATCGTGCAGCGCCGCGTCGCCGCCATCGCCACACTGAGTTAGGGAAGCCTAATGCATGTGTCGCAAAATCGTCCCGCAGTTCGCGCAGCGGCGCGCGACGGCGTTCGCCAGCGACGAAGGCCGCCGCCTCTTCAGGAAGCGGCCTGCCCCGTGCCGGCGCCGAGGAGGCCGCCGTCGACGTCGAGCGTCACGCCGGTGATCCAGCCGGCTGCGTCAGAGGCGAGGAAGAGCGCCGCCGCGCCGATGTCGTGGGGCGTTCCCGCGCGCCTCAGGGCGGTGCGGGCGACCGTGCTCGCGCGGTTCCCGGCGTCGATGCCGGCTTCCAGTCGTGCGGTCGCGACGTAGCCGGGCGCGATCGCGTTGACGCGGACGCGCGGCGCCCATTCGGCCGCCATGACGCTGGTGAGGCGGATCAGCCCCGCCTTGCCCGCCGCGTGGAAGCCGAGTCCGGGGAACGGGGTCGCCCCCTGACGGCCGGCGACGGACGCGATGTTCACGACCGCGCCGCCGCGCTCGAGCATCGCCGGCACGGTCGCGCGCGCGACGACGTGCGCGCCGACGAGGTTCGTGGCGAGCGCGTTGGTGAAGTTCTGGGGCTCGACCTCCAGCAGCGGACCGTGGCGGTAGTCGTCGGAGAAGGCGCCACCCGCGTTGTTGACGAGCACGTCGATCGCGTCCCACCGCTCGCGGACCGCGGCCACGGCCCGTTCGACCGCCGCGGGGTCGCGCACGTCGGCTGGGACGGCGAGCGCCTCGCCGGGCAGGTCGGCGACCGCGTCTGCCAGCCGCTCCGCGGAGCGGCCCAGCAGCGCGACGCGCGCCCCGGCGCTCGCGAAGACGCGAGCGATCCCGAGTCCGATCCCGCTTCCTCCCCCGGTCACGAGCGCGACCTTGCCCTCCAGTCCGAACTGCCGCAGCAGCGACCAGGACGTCGGATCCATCTCAGTACCCCTTGTCGATGTCGGCGACGCCCTGCAGCGGCTCTCTGCTGAGAAAGCGGCGGACGTTGTCGGTGAAGGCCTCGAAGGCGCGGTGCTCCAGACCCCTGGCGGCGCCGGAGACGTGCGGGCTGATCCGCACGGCTTCGCGCTGCCGCAGCGGATGGTCATCGGGCAGTGGCTCGGGCTCGGTCACGTCGAGCGTCGCCGCGCTCAGCCGCCCGTCGTCGAGCGCGCGGAGCAATGCCGCGTCGTCGACGACCGAGCCGCGCGCGACGTTGATCAGGTGGGCGCCCGGCTTGACCTCCGCGAGGACCGAGTCGCCGATGAGACCGATCGTCTCCGACGTCGTCGGAACGGTGAGGACGATGTGATCCGACTGCGCGAAGAGGCGGTCCAGCGGCACGATCGAGACGCCCGCGAGCGGCGAGCGCTCGCCGCAGCGGCGTGTCGCCACGACATTCGAGCCCAGCGGCGCCAGCAGCCGCGCGACGGCTTGGCCGATGTCGCCGAAGCCGACGATGCCGACCGTCGCGTCACGCAGGAGTCCGAGCGTGAAGAGCGGGACGTGCGCGCCGGAGTAGATCCACGGCATGCGCTTCTCCGCGCTCAGGATCGCGGCCAGCACGTACTCGGCCACCGCGCCGCTCCAGACGCCGCGCGGCACGGTGACGACGCGCTCGGCGAGCAGGCCGGGCGGGTACTGATCGATCCCGACGCTGAGGCTGTGCACCCACGGCACGCCGTCGGCCCAGCTGACGTCGATCGAGGAGAGCGCCGCGCGCGGCAGGTCAGGGCGGGGTCGTGCGAACAGCACGTCGGCCGGGCGGCCGGGAGCGGCCTCCGGGTCCAGCGGGATGTCGAGGACTTCGACGTCGGGGGCGGCGCGTTCGATCGCCTCACGCGCGGCCGGGCCGACTTGGTTCCAGATCAGAGTCATGGCAGAGGACGGTCCGGGAGCCCCCGAGGAGGCTCCCGGATCGCAGCGCCTCAGATGATCGGCGCCACGATCGACTCGTAGGTGTTCTGGCCGTCCGCGAGGTCCCACGACTGCATCCAGCTGTACGTCTCCTCGAAGCGCTTGAGATCGAACGGCTTCGCGTGCGAGTAGCGGTGGAACGCGAGGCTCAGCTCCTCGGGCGCGAGGCGCCCGCCGGTCTGCTTGGCGACGTGAGCGCGATATCTGTCGCGGTCGGCGTTGATCAGGTCGACGGCGCCGTTGACCGCTCGGACGTACGCCGAGCGCGCCGCGTCCGGCACCGCGGAGCCGAAGATCTGCCCGCCGCGGTAGAAGGTCAGCGCGACGATGTGCGCGCCCTCCTTGAGCGCGAGGCTCAGGAACGGCTCCATGACGGTCACCGCGGCGAGGTCGCCCTCGCGCGCCCCGGAGAGGATGTCGTCCATGCTCTTGGGATAGCGGAGGTCGATCTGCTCGCGCCGCAGCCCGCCTTCGAGCAGCTGCAGCGTCGTGTAGTGCTGGCCGGTGAACTTCGCCACCCCGACGGGCTGGTCGACGAGGTCGTGCGGCTCTTGGATCTCAGGGCGATAGCTGACGATCGCCTGGGCGGTGACGGCCGGGCGCAGGTACGCGATCTTCGCGTTTCTCTCCACGCCCTGCTCGATCTGGTTGATCACGCCCCATTCGCACATGTTGTACGTGTGGGCGCCGTGCTCGCGGAAACGGTCGAACATCGCCTCCCAGCCGTGCTTGCCCTGCGGCTGCCAGTGCCAGTCGTCGGTGACGACGGTGTCGAGGCCCTCGCGCTCGAACAGGCCCTCCTCCTCGGCGACCTGCTCCGGCAGAGTGAAGACGGGCGCCGACGGGAGGATGGCGATCTTGGTGCGGGAAGTGACGAGCGTCATTGATCTGCTCCTTTGGTCCGGGACTAGTTGCCGCCGGCGAGGCCGGCGTTGATGTTGTCGGTGAAGGTCGGGACGAGCAGCTCGTCCGGGTCGATGGTTCTTCTGATCGCGCCGACCTCGAGGTAGAGGTCCTGCGACTCGCGCAGCTTGGCCGCGGTCTCGCCGTCAACCGGGATCAGCTCCATCGAGAGAGCCTCCGCGGCCTGATCGGCGACGGCCTGGTCGATTCTGTTGACCTCGGCGAACTTTCTCGCCCAGCCCGCTCTGTTGGCCGCGAGATATCTCGTCGAGCGCGCGAAGCGCTCGAGGAAGTCGGCGATCGCCGCGGAGCGCTGCTCGTCGTCGAGCGCCTTCGGGTTCGCGTCGATGAACGAGCGCGTGCGCCAGAACTCGCTGCCGTCGGCGATCTTCTCGGCACCGGCGGTGAGCACCGTCGAGGTCGCCATCGGCTCCCAGATGGCCCAGGCGTCGACGTTGCCCGAGTTGAAGGCGGCGGCGGCCTGCGCCGGCGGCAGGTTCGTGATCTCGACGTCGTCCGCGGAGAGGCCCTCGTTCTTGAGCGCCTGCGCGAGGAAGCCCTCGCCCGCGGAGCCTCTGAAGACCGCGATCTTCTTGCCTCTCAGATCGGCGATCGATCTGATCGAGGAGCCTCTCGGCACGAGGATCTGCTGACCGACTCCGGGCACCTCCGTCGCCGCGACCGCCTTGATCGGCGAGCCGTTGCCGACCGCGCTGATGACGCCGAGGTCGCTGGAGATGCCGATGTCGGCGGCGTCGCCCTGCAGCGCCTGGATGACCGGCGGCGCCGCGTCGAAGGAGCTCCACTCGAGCTCGTACGGTGTGTCGTCCTCGCCCGCGTACTCGAGGATCGGCGACAGCGACTTGCCGACCTGGGCGACGCGCAGCTTGACGCCGTCGAGGTCGGCGGCGCCCGATGCCGCCGCGGTCGTGGCGGTCGTGGCGGTCGTCGCCGCGCCGCCGCTGTCGTCGTCGCCGCAGCCGGCGGCAAAGAGCCCTGTGATCGCGAGCAGGACGAGCAGCGGTGCCAGGATTCGTCGGTTCATGTCGTCTCGTTGTTGAGGTTGGTGGGACCGAGCAGATCCGTGTCGAAGACCCCGAGCTGCTTCAGCAGCCGGTCGCGGAGCTCGGCGAAGTGCGGATGGTCGCGCGGCCGCGGCCGCGGGATCTCGACCGGCGCGTCGAACGCGAGGCGCCCGTCGCGCAGGACGAGCACGCGATCGGCGAGCAGCAGCGCCTCGTCGACGTCGTGCGTGACCAGGAGCGTCGCCGGCCCGTGGCGGTCGAAGAGCTCCAGCAGCAGTCTGTGCATCCGGATTCGCGTCAGCGCGTCGAGCGCGCCGAACGGCTCGTCGAGCAGCAGCAGCTCCGGTTCGCGCACGACGGCACGGGCGAGCGCGACGCGCTGCGCCTCCCCGCCGGAGAGCGTCCGCGGCCATGCGGAGAGGTGCTCGCTCAGACCGACCTCCTCCAGCGCGGCGACGGCGCGCCGACGCCCGTCGTCGGCGGAGATGCCGATGCGGACGTTGTCGACGACGCGCTTCCACGGCAGCAGACGCGAGTCCTGGAAGACGACGGAGCGCCGCTGCGGCAGCTCCAGGTCGCCTGTGGCCTCGCGGTCGATCGACGCGAGGATCCGCAGCAGGGTGCTCTTGCCCGAGCCGCTGGCGCCCAGCAGCGCGACGAACTCGCGCGGCGCGATCTCGAGGTCGACGCCCGCGAGCACGCGCCGGTCGCCGAAGCTCCGCTGGAGTCCGTGCACACGCGCGCCGCTGCCGGTGCTCGTCACGGCGGTCATCTGTCCGTCCCCAGCGACGCTCGCCAGTCGAGCGCCCGCCGCTCGATCACGCGCACGATGACGTCGGAGGCGAGCCCGAGCAGGCTGTACACGATCAGGCCGACGACGATCACGTCGGTGCGGAAGTACTGCTGCGCGTCGATCATCAGGTAGCCGATCCCGGAGGTCGCGTTGATCTGCTCGCTGATCACCAGCACGACCCAGGCGATGCCGAGCGAGTAGCGCAGCCCGACCAGGAACGACGGCAGCGCCGACGGCAGCACGACGTGGCGGATGAGGGCCGCCTGTCCCAGCCCGAAGGTCTGCATCGCCTCGACGAGGCGACGGTCGACGGCACGGATGCCGCCCAGGAGATTGAGGTAGATCGGGAAGGTCGTCGCGATCGCGACCATCGCGATCTTCGGCGTCTCGCCGATGCCGAACCACACGATCAGCAACGGGATCGTGGCCGTGACGGGCATCGTGCGGAACATCTGCATCGGCCCGTCGACCATGTTCTCGCCGATCCGGGAGAGCCCGGAGACCAGCGCGGCGACCGTGCCGACGGCGACCCCGATCGCGAGCCCGAGCATCGCGCGGCCGAGCGAGACCCACAGGTGCTTCGGCAGCTCGCCGCTCTCGATCAGCGCCCACGATGCGGAGATGACGGCGGACGGCGACGCGAGCGTTTGCGGGTCGATCGCCCCGAGGCTCGAACCGGCCTGCCAGGCGAGCAGCAGCAGCAGCGGCCCCGCGAGGCGCTGGATGCCGGCGGGGACGCGAAACCGCCGCCTGTGCCGTCTGCGCGGCGCGCCGGTCGCGACCGGCGCCCTGGTGCGGGCGGCGGACGGAGGTGCGAGGGACTCAGATTGAATCTTCATAAATACGATCGACTTTGTCGTGTCGTCAGGTGGGAGGATAGTAGCAGCGCTTCCATAGAATGGAAGCGCAAAATGGAAATCCGCGGGGCTGTCTCCCGTTCTGCGATACTGCGACGTGCAAATGACCGCTCCGACCGCCCCACCCGAAGCGACGGACGGCGCCTCCTCCGCGAGAGGCGTCCAATCGGTCCGTCGCGCGATCGCCTTGATGGCGTCGCTCGTCGACAACCACGACGGCCTGACGCTGACCGAGCTCGCGCGGAACGCCGAGTTGAGCGTGAGCACCGCCCATCGCCTCATCCAGACGCTGTGCGACGGCGACATCCTCTGCCGGGACGCGGATGACGAACGCTTCGTGCCGGGGCCGCTGCTGATGCGTCTGGCGCGGTCGTCACTGGCCCACGGCGGACTCGGCGAAGCGTCCGACGCGATCACGGACCTCTCGCTGCGCACGGGGGAGACGGCGACCTTCGTGGTGCGCGACGGACGGTCCGCCCTCGTGATGATCGCGTCGCCGCCGCTCAGCGCTCTGCGCATCGAGCGTCAGGTCGGGGAGCGTCTCGGTCTGCTCGACTCGGCGGCCGGGCACGCGCTCCTGGCCTACTCGCCCGAGCCCGTGCGGGAGAGCGTGGCGCTCTTCGGCGAGCCGACGACGGCGCTCGTCAACGAGATCCGCGCGGTCAGCTACAGAAGGTGGGCGTACGACGACGACCACGCGACCGGGATCCGTGCGCTCGCCGCTCCGATCCTCGGCGTCGACCACACCGCCACGACGGTCGTGAGCCTCGAGGGTCCTGCCTCGCGCGTCACGGACGACCGGATCGAGACGCTCGCGGCCGACGTGCAGCGCTGCGCCCGCAGCCTGCGGCATCTGCCGATCTCGATGGCGAGCATGGCCTCAGCGCTCGATGCGGGTCCGGCCATGGCGCCCCGGCGCTGAGCGGTCTCGGAATCCTGGACTCGGCGTGATCCTGCCGCGCGGCGACGAGCGCCGGACGCATCAGCCGAAGAGGTCTCTGGTCTTCCGGCGAATCGCTTCCGACGCCTGTCTCGCACCACGTGAGGTCGCCTGACCCACGACGCGCGATGCGTCGACCACGCCGTCCTTCGCACTGATGGTCTGGCGCTTGACCTCGGCGCCGGTCTCAGACAGCGCTGGTCGGCGCACCCTCCGGTCGAGCTCCGGCAACTCCGCCCGAGAGACGGTCGCGAACGATTCGAGTGCGTTCAGCGCCTGCGTCGATGACCTCTGCATGTCGCGAATCGAGAAGAGCCGGTGAACCTCGAGCGGATCGATCCGCTTGGCTGCTTCGATCCGCTCGGCTGCCGTACGAACCAGCGCCGCGTCACGTTCGCGCTGGTCGGCCAGCGCACGTCTCGCCTCGGCCAAGGCCGACGCCACGTGCTCGGGGTCCGTCGCCCGGATCCGCTCCAGCCGCAGGTACTCGAGGAGATGGAGCGCTTGCTCAGCGATCAGGATGAGTCTGAGGCTCCCCGCGACCCCCTTGGGGCTCGCGATCCGATCGACGGCCGCCTCGCGCTTGGGAAGCGAGTCCGCTGAATCGATGTCGTTGATCGAATCGGTCACGTACGCCCGGAGCGCCTCGAGGGCGATCTCCAGGTCACGCCGGGCGCCGGCAACCTGGTCCCAGTCGGCCTCCAGCAGCCGGCCGCGCGCTTGCGTCGCGTCCACGACCTGCTGCAGGTACCGGTACGTCCCGACGACCTCGCCGACCTCGCGCGCCCTGACCCGCTTCTGAACGTCCGAGACCTTCTGGTCGACGGCCTCGACGGCCGCTTGAACGTCGGCGATGGCCGAGCGCAGCGCCAAGGAGACTGCTGCGGTCTGCATCGCGAGCGCCTGCTCCGCTCCCATCGAGACGCCCTGGAACGACAACTCACCGGCAAACTTGCTGTTGATGTGGCGAGCGTTTCCCTTGAGCAGCTTGTCGGCGCCGAACTCGTGTCCGACCTCGGCGAGCTTCGCCAAGCTCTCCGGCGTCAGTCGGTAGAGGTCCTCGGTCAACGTGCGCGCGGCCGCAACGGAGGTGGCGACGGCCCCGGCCTCGGCGATCCTCGTCACAGAGCGTCGTCGCGGGGAGGTGTCCGGGCCGAGCAGCTCCGCCAGCACCAGGTCAACGGCACCGACTTCGCCAGTGACGTACAGCTCGTCGCCGTCGAGGAACAACGTCACCTCATCCGATGCGCCCTCGCCACCCACGTCCATGCGGCCGAGGATACGGCTTCGCGCATCAGCCTGGAGCGGAACTCGCCAGTCGCACCGCCGCCTTGCAATTGAACGACGGCGTCGTCTGGAACCGCGCGCTCAGCGATGCCGAGTTCAACGCGATGACGTCGTGGATCGGCTTGATGCACCAGTATCCGCGCGCGCTCTGGCGGCTCGACGGATCGGCGCCGTTCAGCGACGCCACCGGTCGCAACCTACACGAGCTTCGGCGTCGCCGACCCGCTCGTCACGTACGCGTCGGCCAACAGAGTCACCAACTACCTCGACCCGAGCACGGGGACAAACCCCAACCAGCTCGACGTCTGGGCCTTCAACATGGCCAACGACGTCGACTGGGCGAACAAGCTGAAGGTCGTGCTGCCGCCCTCCTACCCGGTGATCGTCGGCGGTGACGTCGACGAGGTCGCGGTCTACGACCAGGCGCTCACGCCGCAGGCCGTCAAGCGCCACTACCTGGCGGGCACCGCGCTCTGACGCGAGACATCCGCGCGGTGGCGTGCCGCCGGGTGGGTGTCGGGGAGGCGGTCGCCGCGTCCGAACAGCTTCCGGCGCAGCGTCCCCTCGTCGTAGGAGGTGCGGTAGACGCCGCGGCGCTGAAGCTCCGGCACGACGAGGTCGACGAAGTCGACGTAGGAGCCCGGCGTGATGACGTTGCAGAGGTTGAGGCCGTCGGCGTCGATCGCCTCGACCCACTCCTGGATTCTGTCCGCGACGGTCGCCGGCGAGCCGACCGCGAACGCCCCGCCGGGCCGCAGCCCGGCCGCCTGCTCGACCAGGTCGCGCACGGTCCAGTCGCCGTTGCCGAGCAGCTCGGCGGTCGAGTGGACCGCGTCGCTGGGGACCAGTCTGAGCGGCTCGTCGGGGTCGTAGCTGGCCATGTCGAAGCCGGTCCAGCCCGACCACAGCGCGAGCGTGGCCTCCGGCTCCAGGTAGCTGCGGTAGAGGTCGTGCTTGCGGTGCGCCTCCGCGTCGGTCTCCGCCACGACGACCGTGTAGCTGCTGAAGACCTTCACGTCGCGTGCGTCGCGCCCGGCCGCGACGGCTCTCGCGCGGATGTCGGCAACGCGCGCGGCGCCGATCGCCTCCGTCGGCACGGCCAGGAAGACGGCCTCGGCGTGCTGGCCGGCGAACGCGCGGCCGCGGCCCGACGCGCCCGCCTGGTAGAGCACCGGCGTGCGCTGCGGGGAGGGCTCGGCGAGGTGGATGCCGGGCACTCTGAAGTGCTTGCCCTCGTGGCCGATCGGGTGGATCTTGGCGGGATCGGCGAAGACGTGGCGGTCGAGGTCGCGCACGACCGCGTCGTCCTCCCACGAGCCCTCCCACAGCTTGTACGCGACCTCGAGGTACTCGTCGGCGACGTCGTAGCGCTCGTCGTGGCCGAGCTGTCTGTCGAGCCCGATGTTGCGCGCGCCGCTGTTGAGGTAGGAGGTCACGACGTTCCAGCCGATCCGACCTCTCGTCAGGTGGTCGAGCGTCGAGAAGCGGCGCGCGAGCGTGTACGGGTGGTCGAACGTGGTCGACGCGGTGACGCCGAAGCCGAGGTGCTCGGTCACGTGCGCCATCGCGGAGACGAGCAGCAGCGGATCGTTGACCGGCACCTGCACGCCGCCGCGCAGGGCGGCCTCCGGGCCGCCGCCGTAGACGTCGTAGATGCCGAGCACGTCGGCGATGAAGAGACCGTCGAAGAGGCCGCGTTCGAGGTGCTGCACGAGGTCGGTCCAGAAGGCGAGGTCCTTGTAGCGCCAGGACTGGCTGTCGGGATCGCGCCACGTGCCCGAGACGAGGTGCGTCGGGGTGTTCATGGCAAAGGCGTTGACGAGGATCTGGCGAGACATCGCGGGCTCCTGTGGAGGCTGGTTCGAGTGGGGGAGGGTGCTGCGGCGGTCGCGGCGGCTACGGCCGCGCGACCGCCCTGAGCTGGGGGCGCTCGAGCGTCGGCAGCGAGGCGACGAGGCGCCGCGTGTACGGCTCGCGCGGGCGCAGGAAGACCTCGTCGGCGCTGCCCTGCTCGACGACCCTGCCGTCGTTGAGGACGAGCACGCGGTCGCTCATGTGGTGGATCACGCCGAGGTCGTGGGAGATGAACAGGTAGCTGACGCCGAGCGCGGTCTGGAGGTCGGCGAGCAGGTCGAGCACCTGCGCCTGGATCGAGACGTCGAGCGCGGAGACCGGCTCGTCGCAGACGATCACCGCCGGATCGGGCGCGATCGCACGCGCGATCGCGACCCGCTGGCGCTGACCGCCGGACAGCTGCAGCGGCCGGCGCGCGCGGTGCTCCTGCGGCAGGCCGACCTGCTCCAACAGCTCGCCGACGCGGGCGCGCCGCAGTTCGCGGCTCGGGAAGGCCGACGGCGACAGCGCGTCGTCGACGATCCGCTCGACCGTCCAGCGCGGGTCGAACGAGCTGAGCGGATCCTGGTAGACGACGGTGATCTGGCGGCGGCGGTCGCGTCGGTCGCGCTCGCGCACGCCGCTCCACGGCCGCCCGTCGAGCAGCACGCTGCCGGCGTCCGGCTCGACGAGCGCGAGCGCGATCCGCGCGGCCGTCGTCTTGCCCGAGCCGGACTCGCCGACGATCCCGAGCGTCTCGCCGGCGGACAGCTCGAACGAGACGTCGTCGACGACGGTGCGCGTGACGCCGTCGGGGCCGCGATAGCGCTTGACGAGCCCCTCGGCTCTCAGCACGGGAACGGTCCCGGACCGCAGCGGGCGCGAGCGCACCCCCAGCGCCGGATGCGGCCCACGGCCGGGTGCCAGGCGCGTGCCCTTCGAGTGCATCGACGGGATCGCGTCGAGCAGCGCCTGCGTGTAGGCGTGGCGTGGGCTGCGCAGCACCTCCCGCGCGGGGCCGTGCTCGACGATCTCGCCGGCTCGCATCACCGCCACGTGGTCGGCCATCTGGGCGACGACCGCGAGGTCGTGGCTGATCAGGATCAGGCCGCTGCCGCGCTGCTTGGTCTGCGCCAGCAGCTCCAGCACCTGCGCCTGGATCGTCACGTCGAGCGCGGTCGTCGGCTCGTCGGCGACGATCAGCTTCGGGTCCAGGGCGATCGCGGAGGCGATCAGCGCACGCTGGCGCAGGCCGCCCGACAGCTCGTGCGGCAGCTGGCGCGCGCGCAGCTCGGGCTCCGGCACGCCGACCTGTCTCAGCAGCTCCACGACTCTCGCCCGGCGCTGCTCGCGCGTGCCCCAGCGGTGCAGCCGCAGCGGCTCGGCGATCTCGCGCCCGACCGGGCGCAGCTGGTCCAGCGAGACGAGCGCGTCCTGCAGCACGAACCCGACCTCGGCGCCGCGGACCGCGCGCCACTGCCGATCGCGCAGCCTCAGCAGATCGCGGCCGTCGAGCTCGATCCGGTCGGCGGCGACCTGCGAGCGTCCGCCGGTCAGCCCGACGAGCGAGCGCGCCGTCACGCTCTTGCCCGAGCCCGACTCGCCGACGATCGCCAGGCAGCTCCCCGGCGCGAGCGCGAACGAGATGCCTCTGACGACCTCGACCGGCGCCCTGCGGTCGCCGAAGCCGACACGCAGGTTCTCGACGCGCAGCAGGTCGCGCCGCGTCACGTCCTCGGCGCTCATCGATCGAGCCCTCCTTCGAGGCGCAGCTGGACATAGCGGCCGATCGTCGTGACGGCCATCGTGAACGCGACGATCGCCAGGCCCGGCATCACCTCCAGCCACCACGCGTGCGTGACGTAGCTGCGGCCGGCGTCGAGCATCGCGCCCCACTCCGACGCGGGCGGCGCGACGCCGAGGCCGAGGAAGGCGAGACCGGACGCCCACACGATCGACTGGCCGACGCCCATCGTCCCGACGACGACGAGCGGCCGCAGCGCGTTGGGCAGGATGTGGCGGCGCGTCACGCGGCCGAACGAGTGGCCGAGCGCGTGCGCGGCCTCGACGTAGCCCGACCCCTTCACGGCGAGCACCTGTCCGCGGACCATCCGCGCGTAGCCGGGCGCGATGCCGACCCCGACCGCGACGATCTCCGTCGAGACGCTCGCGCCGAAGACGGCGACCAGCAGCAGCGCCAGCAGCAGGACCGGGAACGCGAAGGCGACCTCGAGGAAGCGGTTGACGACCCCGTCCACGAGCCTGGGACCGAGCCCGGCGAGCGTGCCGAGCAGCAGCGCCAGGCTGAGCCCGATCGCCGTCGCGCCGAGGCCGATCAGCAGCGACTGACGCGCGCCGTAGACGACGCGCGTGTAGACGTCGCGGCCGGACTGGTCGGTGCCCATCGGGTGCGACAGCGACGGCGCTCTGAGCGCGTCGGCGAGGTCGATCGCGACCGGACTGCGGCTCGTCAGCAGCGCCGGGACGAGCGCCGCCACGACGAAGAACGCGACGATCAGGAGCGACAGCACCAACGTCGGGCGCGGCAGGCGCCGCGACGCCGGCCGCGCTGCGCCCTCGACCAGCGCGGGGACGGCCTCGGCGGCTTCGATCGTGCTGCTCATTGCGCGCGCATCCGCGGGTCGACGATCGTGTACGCCAGGTCGACGAGCAGGTTGGCGATCACGTAGACGAACGCGACGAGCAGCACGACGCCGGTCACGACCGGCAGGTCGCGAGCGTTGACCGCGGTCACGATCACCTGCCCGAGGCCGCGCCGCGAGAAGACCGTCTCGACGATCACGGCGCTGGAGAAGAGCGTGCCCAGCGCCCAGCCCGAGAGCGTGATCGCCGGCAGCACCGCGTGGCGCAGGACGTGGCGCACGCGCACCTCGAGGTCGCCCATCCCGCGCGCGCGGGCCGACGTCACGAACGGCTCGTCGAGCACCTTCGCGAACGTGTCGCGCGTGACCTGGCCGAGGAAGCCGGCGAGCGGGATCCCCAGCGTCAGCGCGGGCAGCACGAGCCCGATCAGGCCCTCGCCGCCCTCGACGGGGAACCACTGCAGCTGGATCGCGAAGACGACCAGCAGGACGATCCCGAGCCAGTACTGCGGCAGGCCGACCGCGAGCACCTCGAAGCCGGAGCCGAGCGACGAGCGCAGCCGTCCGCGCCGCGCCGTCGCCAGCGTCAGCGCGAGCGCGAGGATCCAGCCGATCACGAGCGCTGCGAGCGTCAGCACGAACGTCGGGCCGGCCTGCTCGAAGATGATCTCGGTGACCGGGCGATGCAGCTGGTAGGAGGTGCCGAGGTCGCCGCGCACCACGTCCCCGATGAAGCTCGCGTAGCGCGACAGCAGCGGGTCGTGGAAGCCGTACTGGGCGTTCAGCGCCGCGAGCGCGGCGGGATCGGGGTTGGCCGAGACGCTGCCGCTGGACTGGTTGAGGATCAGCGTCGCCGGGTCGCCCGGCATCAGCTGCTGGATCAGGAACGCGAGCGTCGCCACCGCCAGCAGCACGCCGACGACGCCCGCCAGCCGTCCCGCCGCCGTGCGCAGGCGACGGGACCAGCGGCCGCCGCGCCCGGCGGCCGCGGACGTCAGCGAGACGGTGCTCATCTGGCGAAGTGGGCGTCACCGAAGACGGGCTCGCCCTGCGAGGGCTCGATCCAGACGCCCTGCAGTCTTCTGTCGATCGCCAGCGAGGTCGTCTGCGGGTAGAGCCCGAGCGCGACCGCGTTGTCGGCGACGATTCTCTGGGCTCTCTCGTAGAGCGCTCTCTGTCTGGCCGGGTCGAGCGTCGCGTTGGCCGCTCTGGCCGTGCTGTCCAGCTGCGGGTCGTTGAAGAACGACGTGTTCCAGGGGTTGGGGCTGTCCGGCGTCGACTGGCGGTAGTTGATCAGCAGCACGCCGGGGGTCGGCGCGGTCCAGTAGCTCGGGTAGGCGTTGTAGGCGTCCGGCGTCGAGTATCTGCCGCTGAAGATCTCGGCCTGCGTCTTGGGCTCCAGCACGACGTCGAAGCCGGCCTCCTTGACCTGCTGCTGGAGGTTCTGCAGCAGCGTCGCGCCCTCCTGGTTGATGATCGCGCCGGCGCCGTAGACCAGTCTCACGGTGAGGCGTCTGCCGCCCTTGGTGCGGAAGCCGTCGCTGTCTCTCTGCGTCCAGCCGGCCTCGTCGAGCAGTCTGTTGGCGCTGTCGAGGTCGAGCGGGTAGGCGTCGGCCAGCGCCGCGTCGTAGTCGGGCGTGCTGCTGCTCAGCGCCGGGTTGCCGGCCCACGGCACGACGCCGTTGAAGGCGCTCTCGGCGGCCGCTCTGGCGTTGCCGGCGTAGAGGAAGGCCTGGCGCACCTTCAGCTCGTCGAACGGCGGTCTGATCGTGTTGAGCGCGAGTCGCACCGGCGCGCCGGGGGTGATCACCTGCTGCAGCTCGAAGTCGGCTCTGGCACCGTCCCAGTCGACTGTCGGGACGTCGTAGATCGCGTCGACCTGACCGGTCTCGAGCGCGCCGAAGCGGGCGGTCGGGTCGGGCAGGAACTTCCACACCAACCCGTCGACGTACGCCGGGCCCTGGTGTCTGGCGTTCTCGGGTGCCGAGTTGTAGCCCGGGTTTCTGACCATCGTCACGTCCTGGCCGTGGTTCCACTTCTCCACGACGAAGGGACCGGTCCCGACCGGCGACTCGCAGTTGTCCGCCAGGCCGCGCGCGAGCGCTCTGGGGGACTGCATGCCGAAGTAGGACTGCGACAGCACCGTCAGCAGCGGCGAGTACGGCGCGTTGAGCGTGATCGCGACCGTGTACGGGTCGACCACTCGCGTCGATCTCGCGTCGAACAGCCCGCCGAAGTAGGTCAGCGCCCCGCTGCCGGTTCTCGGGTCGAACCAGTGCGCGATGTTGGCCTTCACGGCGTCGGCGTCGAACGGCGAGCCGTCGGTGAATCTGACCCCTCTCTTGAGCTGGAGCGTGTATCTGAGCCCGTCGGGCGAGACGCTCCACGACGTCGCCAGCCACGGCACGAGTCTCCCGCCCGGCTCCAGCGAGACGAGTGAGTCGAGGTACTGACGCGCGATCAGCGCCTGCTGCACCCAGCCGCCGCTGGCGGGGTCGAGGCAGGGGACCTCCTGCACGTGCGCGTAGGTGATCGTGCCACCACTGGCCGGCGTGCCGTTCGCGACCGTCGCGCTGCCGCCGGCCGTGTCGCCGGATCCGCTCGTCGTCGCGCCGCCGCCTCCGTCACCGCCGCAGGCCGACAGCAGCGTGGCGAGCGCGAGCGCGCCGGCGGCGAGGCCGGCGACTGCGGTCCGCCGGCGCGGCGCGCGTGGCCGCGCGCGGGTGCCGGTCTGGTGCGCGGACCCGCTCGCTGCGGAGCCGGTGCGCGGTGTCTGACGTGGGGAGTTCATGCGTGCGTTGACCTCTGAGGTGAAGGACCTGCGAAGGCGAGGGAGCATCAGCGACGTTTCGATCAGCGTCAAATCGGCATTCGCGAGGGGTTGATAGGGTTTCCCTACCAACCCGGTCGACTTTCACGGCTTTTCACTTGACTCATGCGAATCGAGCAACTCGAGTACATCGCCGCGGTGACGCGGCTGGGATCGTTCCGTCGCGCCGCCGAGGAACTGCACATCTCGCAGCCGGCGCTCAGCGAGACGATCCGCAACCTCGAGCGCGAGCTCGGCGTCGAGATCCTCGACCGCCGCCGTTCGGGCGCGAAGATCAGCGACGAGGGCCGCGAGTTGCTGCCGCACATGATCTCCGTGCTGGAGGCCGTCGACCGACTGCGCCGTACGGCCGGCGATCACCACAGCAGCGCCCGCACCGTCCGCGTCGGGGCCGTCAACAGCGCCAGCACGCCGCTGCTGGCACCGGCGATCAGGGCCTTTCGCGAGCGGCATCCGGCGACGCAGGTCGAGCTGATCGGCACGCAGCAGGAGGTGATCCAGCGCCTGATCCTCGACGGCGGAGTCGATCTCGGCCTCGTCAGCTACCTGGAGGGCGACGACCTGCCGCCGGAGCTGGACACGTCCGTGCTCGTGCGCGGGCGGCCCGTCCTCTGCATGCGACCGGACAGCCCGCTCGCGGCGCGCGCCGAGATCCACAGCGCGGAGCTGCTCGAGCAGCCGCTGATCGTGATGCGCTCGGGCTACACGATGCACCGCTTCGTGCATCGCCTGCTGGCGGGTCGCGTGCCGGCGTTCCCGTATGCGACCGACGGCGCGGAGCTGGGCAAGCTGATGGTCGCGCAGGGGCTCGGCGTCACGGTGCTGGCCGACTTCAGCGTCATCGGCGATCCGCTCGAGCGCAGCGGCGAGATCACGTGGCGTCCGCTCGCCGACAGCGACACCAGCGTGCTGCTGGTGATCCAGCGCCCCCGCTCGAGCGCGGCGTCGCCGGCGGCGCGCGACCTGCGCGAGATCTTCGTCGCGCGTGCGCGCGGCTACGAAGCCGAACGCGCGCGCGACGAAGCTGCGGGCGACGCCGCCCAGCGAAAGCCGGTGGCGGCGGGGCGCGGCGACAGCGGACTCGCGGGCAGCTCGCCGGTCGGGTCGTCCTCGTTGTAGGCGCTCGGGGCGACGTCGTTGGGTGCGTCGGCGTGGAACAACGAAGCGAGCAGCTCGATCTGCCCGCGGCCGACGCCCAGCTCGCCCATGCCGCCGCCGTACATCGGGCGCTGCTCGCGCGTGCAGCGGGCGTAGACCTCCAACAGCGCGCGCAGGCCGCCGATGCGCGACGGCTTGACGTTCACGACCCGTCCTGGCAGCGGTGTCGCGCCGATGTCGTCGGCGCTGTGGATCGGCGCGTCGTAGGAGATGCGCTCGGCGTGGTCGCGCAGCCGCCGCGTGATCTCGGGCAAGTCGTGGGGATCCTCCAGGTAGGCGTCCGGGAACGCGACGAGCACGCGCTCGTACAGCTCGCCGAGCGCCTGCGGATCCTTCACCTCGATGCCGTACTGGCCCTTGAAGTCGATCGTGTCGACCGCGCCGGTGGCGGCGACCTCGTCGACAAGCGCGGCGGACCACGTCGCCTCCGCGTCGAGCTTGAAGCGCACGCCCGGCGAGCGGGTGAGCCGCCGCCGCACGGGCTCGATCGCGGGCTGCTCGCCGAGGCCCAGCGAGTTGACGAAACGCACCGGCCGCGGCTGCAGGCCGAGCACGTCGTGCAGAGCGCGGCCGGCCTGGCGCAGCGCGAGGTCGAGCGCCGCCGACTCGAACGCCCAGTTGCGGTAGCTGCGGGCCCATTCCCACTCCGGCGGTCTGGGCCACGGATCGAGCGTCGCGAGGTGGTCGCAGAAGCCGGCGAGCGTCCACTCGCCCGCGAGCGGCAGCGCGGGCCGCGCCTCGTGCAGCGACGTGCCGTCCTCCTCGTGGATCGAGACGTCCTCGCCGAGCCCGTCAGCGCCGGCGCCGACGAGCCGCACATGCGTCGTCACCCGCTCGGATTCCTGGGCGAGGACGGCGTGCAGTCGCTCGTACTCGCACGACTCGACGATCAACGGCAGGTCTGCCAGCCGGGGCCAGAGCGATTGCGGAGGCGTCATGTCCTCGCAGACTAGCCCGAGCGGCCGATCTCCTCACGTCGGAATGTGAACCGACTACGCTGCCCCGATGCGTGCCTCCGAGCGGTCTCCGAAGCGTCGTCTCCATGCCCTCGCCGTCGTCGCCGTCGCCGCTCTCGTGGGCGTGTCCGCCACGACCGCGGCTGCGACCGAGACCGCCACGAACCCGCGGCCGAAGCCGAAGATCCTGAGCGCCTCGTGGGGCACCGACGACGCGGTCGGCTGCCCGTCGGGCGCGAGCGGCCTGGACAACATCCCCGTCACCTTCGACTGGTTCGTCCGCCGCGCGTCGATCCAGACGACGGACTTCCAGATCGTGCGCAGCGACGGGACCACTGCGACGCCGACCTGCGCGCTGCAGTTCCCGCCGGACGAGCGCGACGAGGCGCAGACGGTCAACCTGATCGGTGACTTCGGTGACTCCGTGAACGGCCCGACGCCGGTCGCGATCGGAATCGTCGGCGCGCTGCAGGGCAAGGCTCCCGGCGCGAACGCGTGGAAGGCGTTCCCGTCGTTGAAGCAGGCTGACGTCGAGCCGCTGTCCGGCGGTCCGTACGTCGTCGACGCCTGGACGCTCACGCCGGCGCTCTACCGCGGCGATCGCAACCGCTGCGAGACCGGCAGAACGTTCGTGCGCGTGATGTGGTCCAACGGGCTGACGGCGTACCCGACCGGCGAGGAGGTCGGCGCCGCCGTCGTCTCCTCCTACCGCGCGCTGTATCGCCGGCCGAACGGCAAGAGCGTTGCGATCGCGCCGCTCGACGTCGCCGATCTGCACGACCACAGAAGCGCGGCCAACGCCGACAACATGCACGACCTCTGCCTGCCGCGCCCACCCAGGGGCGCGAGACTCGCCGGCGTCACGATCGCCGCCAACCTGATCCAGGACCCCAACGGCGACCCGAACCTCGCGCAGAAGTTCCGCGCGCCGCGCATCGACTGACGCCCGGCGCACCGGTGCGGTCGAGCGTCGGCGGCGGCGTTGCCGTGGCGTTGGCTGAGCGCGCCGTTGCGGACCAGCAGCGTCCACTCCGCCGCGGTCAGGTGGAAGTTGCGCCAGGGGCCGGACTCCGACTGGTAGCCGAACTGCTCCAGCGCGGCCGCCTGCAGATCGCGCGGTGGACGAGGAGGTTCTGGGCGGCGAAGGAGAGGGCGATGAAGAGGAAGATGTCGCCGGGGTGCTCGCCGGGGAAGATGCCGGTGATCGAGGCGACGGTGCCCATCGCGATCTTGATGCCGATCAGCAGTGCCCAGAGCGCGAGCGTGGTGCGGTTGCCCTGGGAGAGCAGGGTGCCCGCTTGGTCGCGCCAGATCGGGATCGCGGCGCCGCGCCAGAGCCCGATCGCGATCGAGATGACCGCGCTGACGGCGAGATAGGCGGCGGCGTCGGTGCTGTCGGCGAGGTCGCCGGTGCCGAAGCCGAGCACGCCGATCGCGGCGAAGATCAGCGGCAGTTTGACGAGGCCGGCGGTGGTGACCTCGTGCACGCGCATCTGGCGTGAGATCGACCAGGGGACGAGCACGAGCAGGATCAGCAGGACGGTCATGGCGAAGGCCTCCAGTCGGTGGTGATCGGACGGGGTCAGATGGCGACGAGTTCGAAGCGCTCGACGTAGCTGGCGCCGTCGGCGCCGTGGTAAGTGCAGGTGCTGGCGGTGAGGTCGACGTCGTACGTGAGGACGCCGGCAGCCCAGATCGCCGCGATGAAGTCGGGGAAGGCCGACTCGCCGGCCTGGTCGGTGCGGATCGCGGCGACGAGCGCGGGCTCGTCGAACGGGGCCACGTCGGCGATACCGCTGGCGATCGGCTCGTGCTGCATCACCACCGGTCCGTCGGTCGTGAAGTAGACGAACGCGTTGGACGGCACGACGACGTGGCAGCGGCTGACGCCCGCCTCCCGCAGCGAGGCTGCGAGGTGGGGGAAGCCGCCGACGGCGGGTCGGATGGCGGCGCCGCGCTGCAACGCGGCTTCGACGGTCGTGATGGCAGTGCTCATCGTGGTGCTCCGGGTTGGAGATCGCTCGACCGGTGGGCGGCCGAGCAGGAACGGGAGCAGATTCCCAAAACGACAATAAATTGTCAAGTCGACATATTGCTGTCATATTGTCAGGCGGCTGTCGGAGTCGACCGTTATTGTCATCTCCCACGCCATGCCTGCCCGCGACGACGCCAGAGAGGAAATTCCGCTGCTGATCGCCGACCTGTTCGAGGCGGCTGGCGCGATGCGGCGCCACGGCGACCGGATCGCGGCGCAGTCCGGGCAGACGCAGGCCCGTTGGCAGTTGCTGAGCGTCGCCAGCGCGGGTGACTGGACCGTCCCGCGCATCGCGCACCGTCTCGGCATCAGCCGCCAGGCGGTCCAGCGCGTCGCTGACGAGCTGCGCGACGAAGGACTGCTCACCGCCGAGCCCAATCCCTACCACCAGCGCTCGCTGCTGATCCGTCTGACCCCGGAGGGGCGCCAGGCGCTCGCTGCGATCACCGCGCAGGCGCAGCGCTGGCACCGCAGGCTCGCCAGAGTCCTCGACGGCGCCGACGTCGCGACCACTCGTCGCGTGCTGCGCGCCCTCGTCGACGGCGCCGACTGACGCCGTCGACGAAGGTCGTCCCTGCTCCCAGGGCTTGCGGCGAGCCTCAGGCCCGCTGATGCACGATCAGCACGGAGGTCTCCGAGTGGGCCAGCACGGCGGAGGCGACGCTCCCGACGAAATGGCCCGCGAGCGGACCGTGGCGGTGGGCGCCGAGCACTATCAGGCTCGCGTTCCGCTCCTGCGCGACCTTGACGATGCCCTTCCAGGTCGGCGCCGCCTCCTCGGTGAGGATCTGCGCGCGGAAGCCCGCCTTCTCCGCGAGCGCCGCTCCCTGCGCGGCGGTCTCGTGCGCGGCCTGGTGGACCTCGGCGGCGTTCGCGGCGTCGAAGTGCTGCTCGCCGACGGGCACGAATCCGACGTCGGCCGGCTGCCACACGCACAGGACGAGCGCGTCGCGCCCGCTCGCGAGCTGCTTGCCGGCCTGCTCGATCGCGCAGCCCGCCAGCTCGCAGCCGTCGTAGGCGAACAGGACCGGGCCGGGGTCGAGCGGCCCGGCGGCGGTCGTCGTCGCGTCTGCGTCAGTCGAGGTCATGTCAGCTCACGCTTTCGGTTGCGGGGGGTGCTGCCGGCACGCCGCGGCGGATCTTCGCCAGCAGCGGCGGCGAGTACCACGCCGGCTCCATCCCGGCGAGGAAGCGGTCGAGGTCGGGCTGCTGCGGGCGCGCGCCGCCGAGCGCGTAGATCCCGACGCCGAGGACAGCGCCGCCGACCGCGAGGCCGAGGCCGATCCAGAGCGCGGTCGTGGTGCCGCTGACGACGTCGCCGCCGACCGTGGTGGCGAGGTGGGCGAAGATCGGCGCGATCATGAACGCCGCGACCGCGCGCAGCAGTTCGATGATCGCGAACACGCGCTGGAGGTTGGCGGACGGCAGCGAGAAACCGGCGACGAACAGCGCGGGCGCGACCGTCGCGCCGAGGCCGATGCCGGTCAGGCCCGAGCCGAGCAGCGTGAGCCCCTCGCTGGACGGCACCTTGATCAGGAAGACCGCGATGCCGGCGGCGAGGAACAGCATGCCGACGAGCGGCAGGTAGTGCATCTGCTTGCGCGTGATCACGAGTCCGAGCGCGACTGCCGTCAGCACCGCGCCGCCGAGCTCCGGCAGGTACAGCAGCCCGATGTGCAGCGGGCTGTACTGCCCGACCAGCAGCGCCGCCGTCAGCGCCGACGCCGAGACCGACGCGGCGGCCGCGAACAGCGCGACGACGATTCCGGCGACTGGCATCGTGCTCGTCAGCATCGAGCGGATCGTCAGCAGCGGGTTCGGCGCGAGGCACTGGTAGACGATCAGGATCACGATCGCCGCCAGGCCGCCGATCAGCGGCAGCAGCGTCGTGACGTCGACGAACGCGTGCGTCGTGAGCATCGAGGCGCCGAAGAAGGCGGCGACGCAGCCGACCGCGGCCAGCCCGATCGCGGGCAGGTCGCGCGGCGAGTCGGGATTGGCGGCCGGCGAGTCCTCGAACGTCAGCACGGCCAGGACCAGCGCCGCGAGCGATATCCCCGAGACGATCCAGAACAGCGGGCGCCAGCCGTCGGACTGCGCCTGCAGCCCGCCGATCAGCGGGCCGAGCGCGACCGCGCCGAAGATGCACATGTTCATGATCACGGCCGTGTCGCGCAGCTTCTCCTTCGGGTAGCCGATCGCGAGCGGCGGCACCGCGGCGATCAGCAGCAGGCTGGTGCAGAGGCCCTGGATGATGTGGCCGGTGATGAACATCGCCGCGTTCTGCGCGGCCGCCGTGAGCACCGACCCGATCACGAGCAGCACGGCGTAGCTGAGCAGCATCCGGCGCTGCGGCAGGTGCTGGGCGAACTGGACCGCGAGCACCGTGCCGACGGCGTAGGCGGCGTTGGCCATGCCGGCGCTGAGGCTCATCGTCTGCGCGCTCATGTGCAGCTGTTTGGAGATGATCGGCGTCAGCGGCTCGAGCGCTGCTGACAGCGCCAGGTACGGGATCAGCGCGAACATGACCATCGACGCGACCGCGGCATAGCGGCCTGCGAGAGGACCTTGGCGCATCAGCAACCACCGCCCAGCGTCGTTGCGGGCAGGACGTTCATGTCGTTTCTCTTCATCTCGGGGCCTGAGATCGAGGTATGTGGACAGCGCACTCCGGATCGTCGCGAATGCACCGCGTGATGAATAGCAGGTGAAGGTGGTCGCCGTGATGACCCGGGAAGGCGTGAGCGACGTCACGCATTCGGAGAGCCTTCTCCGGTTTGTACACTCGGCGGATGGCCGTCACGGTTCCGAGAGAGCAGGTGCGCAAGGACGCCAGGCGCAATCGCGAGGCGATCCTCGACGCCGCGCGTCAGCTGTTCGCCGAGACGGCGGACGTCACGATGTGCCAGGTGGCGCGCCGC
The DNA here is from genome assembly GCF_030646165.1 of Conexibacter sp. CPCC 206217. Lineage (GTDB taxonomy): Bacteria > Actinomycetota > Thermoleophilia > Solirubrobacterales > Solirubrobacteraceae > Conexibacter. Next base: position 25,873 of record NZ_JAUTDO010000006.1, read on the forward strand.
GCGGGCGTCGGGCAGGCGACCGTCTACCGCAACTTTCCCGACCGCACCGCGCTCGCGGCGGAGATCCTCGGCGAGCACGTCGAGCGGATCGAGCGGATCGCGGCAGAGCACGCCGACGACCCCGACGCCTTCTTCGTACTGCTGCGCAGCCTCGTCGAGGGCGTTGTCCCGCTCTACGCGTTCGGCCACCTCGCGCGCGAAGACGCCTGCGTGGACTCCCAGCTGGACCGCAGCCGCCAGCGCGTCGCCGAGCTGCTGAAGCGCCCGCTCTGCGACGCCAAGGCGGCCGGCAAGCTGCGCCGCGACACGTCGCTCGACGACGTCTTCCTCGTGCTGCTGATGACGCGCGGCGCGATGGAGAAGTCGCAGGGCGCCGCGGGCCGCGCGGTCGCGGCCAATCGAGTGCTGACGCTGACGCTCGAAGGCCTCGTGCCGCCGAGCGCGCGCGCCTGAGCGGCTCACGGCGGAGGTCTGCGCGACACCGATCGCGGGTAACTGGTCGCCATGCCCGCTGAGCGCTCGGCGATGCCTCACGTGCCGCGGATCGATCACATCGCGATCGGCGTCTCCGACGTGGAGCGCAGCCGTCTCTTCTACGCGGTCGTGCTCGCGCCGTTGGGGTTCGCCGAGCGCGCGGACGGCAAGGAAGCCCCGGACGAGGAGATCGAGTTCGGCGCTGGCGGCCTCTTTCCGTTCGGGATCTCGACGCGGCCGGCGATGACGATCGCACCGGGCCTGCACGTCGCGTTCGCCGCCGAGCGCCGCGACCAGGTCGACGCCTTCCACGCCGCGGCGCTCGCCGCCGGCGGCACCGACAACGGCGCTCCGGGGCTGCGGCCGCAGTACTCCGAGCACTACTACGGCGCCTTCGTGCTCGACCCGGACGGCTACAACGTCGAAGCGGTCTGCAAAGGCGCGGGCTGAGACTCCGCGTTCTGCCGACCTTCTCGAGGTCGGCGCCGTTCGCATGGATCATGATGTCGATGACGTTCTGAACAGAGGAGAGAGGCACCATGACCGCACCGTCGTATGCCGTCGTCGACCCCGCCACGGGCGCGACGATCAAGACCTATGACCTGATCGGCGATGAGGCCCTGACGGACGCGATCGGCCGCGCTGCCGCAGCCGGCGCCGAGTGGGGGAGAGGGACGTCGCCGGAGCAGCGCGCCGCGGTCGTGCGCCGCGTCGGCGAACTGCACACGGAGCGCCGGCGGGAGCTGGCCGAGATCATCGTGCGCGAGATGGGCAAGCCGATCGAGGAGGCGCTCGGCGAGGTCGACTTCAGCGCCGCGATCTACGCGTACTACGCCGACCGGGCGAGCGAGCTGCTCGCGGACGAGCCGATCAGGCTGCTCGACGGCGAAGGCTCGGCGCTCGTGCGCCGCACCCCGGTCGGGCTGCTGCTCGGGATCATGCCGTGGAACTTCCCGTACTACCAGGTCGCCCGCTTCGCCGGCCCGAACCTGCTGATCGGCAACACGATCCTGCTCAAGCACGCGCCGCAGTGCCCGGAGTCGGCCGCCGCGATGGAGCAGATCTTCCACGACGCCGGCCTGCCCGCGGACGCGTACGTCAACATCTACGCGAGCAACGAGCAGGTCGAACGGATCATCGGCGACCCGCTCCTGCAGGGCGTCTCGCTGACCGGCTCGGGCCGCGCCGGCGCCGCCGTCGCCGCGATCGCCGGGCGCCATCTCAAGAAGGTGGTGCTCGAGCTGGGCGGCTCCGACCCGTTCCTCGTGCTCGAGAACGACGACCTCGACCCGGTCGTCGCGGCGGCGGTCGCCGCGCGCATGGGCAACGGCGGGCAGGCCTGCAACGCGGCCAAGCGCTTCATCGTGCTCGACCGGCATTACGACGAGTTCCTCGACAAGCTGACCGCGTCGATGACCGCGATCGAGCCGAGCGACCCCTCGCGTGAGGACACCACGCTCGGCCCGCTCTCCTCGACCGCCGCCGCAGAACGGCTCGAGCAGCAGGTCGAGCAGGCGCTGGCGAGCGGCGCCCGCCTGGTCGCCGGCGGCGGTCGCGACGGCGCGTACTTCAGCGCGACCGTGCTCGCCGACATCGCGCCGGACAACCCCGCCTACAGCGAGGAGTTTTTCGGGCCGGTCGCGCAGGTCTACCGCGCCGCGTCCGAGGAGGAGGCCGTCCGGCTCGCCAACGACACGCCATACGGCCTCGGCTCCTACGTCTTCTCCAGCGACGCGGCGCAGGCCGAGCGGGTCGCCGACCAGATCGAGGCCGGCATGGTCTTCGTCAACGTCGTCGACGCCGACGGCGCCGAGCTGCCGTTCGGCGGGGTGAAGGGATCCGGCTTCGGTCGCGAGCTGGGCCGCTTCGGCGCCGACGAGTTCGTCAACAAGAAGCTGATCCGCACCGGCGGGTGAGCTGCTGAGGCGAGCGGATGGGTGACAGGAAGGTCTGGCGCACAGGCGGCATTTCGCTTAGGGTCGCAGCGTATGGATGACGACTCCATGACGGGGATGGTCGGCACCGTCACCGGGACGGTCCGGCCGGGGGCGGTCGGCGAAGTGATGCTCGCCATTCGCGGCGGCGTCGAGGCGTTCTACGCCAAGCCGTACGACGGGGAGGAGGTCATCCCCGTCGGCGCGCGCTGCGCCGTCGTCGACTACCGCCCGCACGAGGCCTCCCGAACCGTCTTCGTCACCGCGATGCCAGACGCGGTCTGAGCGTCGATCCCGGCCCCCGCCAACCCACCAGCAAGGACGCACGCTCACCCCATGTTCCTGTACAGCGTTCCCGGACCGAACGAGGCCCTGCTCATCACCGGCTTGGGCGCCAAGGTCGACAACAGCAAGGCCGCCGCCGCGGCCAGCGACAGCGACGCGCCTGCCGTCAAGGAGACGCAGGACTTCAAGGTCGTGACCGGCAAGGGCGCGTTCATCGTCCCGTTCCTGCAGCGCGGCCACAAGCTGCCGCTCGACACCCGCCGCGTCGACCTCGGCAGCTCCGAGTACGAGGACGAGACGGGCGTCCTGTGCGTCTCCGCGGAGGCGATCCCCGTGCTGGTCGAGGCCGTCGTCGTCTTCAAGGTCGGTGACGACCGCGCCAGCATCGTCAACGCGGGCCGGCGCTTCCTCGGCAAGAGCGACGAGGAGATGAACGAGACGATCAAGGAGATGGCGCACGGACACCTGCGCACGATCGTCGCGGGCCTGAGCGTCGAGGAGCTGATCAGAGGCCGCGACGTCCTGACCGAGCAGGTCCGCGAGGCGACCGCGGTCGAGATGCAGAAGCTCGGGCTGCACATCGACTCGCTGCAGCTCAAGCAGATCCGCGACGTTCCGAGCGAGGACGGCTCGGCTGGCTACATCGCCAACCTCGGCAAGCCGCACGCCGCCGCCGTCGCCTCGCGCGCCCGCATCGCCGAGGCCGACCGCGACCGCGAGGCGGTCGAGAGAGAGCAGGAGGCGCAGGCGCTCGCCGCCGAGGCCCGCAAGGAGTCCGAGGTCCGCCAGGCGAGAGCCCAGGCCGAGACCGAGAGAGCCAGAGCGGAGGCCGAGCAGGCCGGGCCGCTGGCGCAGGCGACCGCCCGCCAGGCCGTCGTCAGAGCGGACACCGCGGCCGCCGAGCTGGAGGCCGCGCTCGCCGAGCAGCAGCTGCAGACGCAGGTGCGCAAGCCGGCCGACGCCGAGGCGTACCGGCTCGTCACGCTCGCCGACGCCGATCGCCAGACCGAGGTCGCGCGCGCGACCGCCGCTGCGACCGCGTTGGAGCTGGACGCGAGAGCGAGAGCGACGGCGACCTCGCTGGACGCCGACGCCACCTCGGCGGCCTTCCGCAAGCTCGGCGACGGCGAGGCGTCCGCGATCAGAGCCAAGGCGCTGGCCGAGGCCGACGGCGTCAAGGAGCGCGGGCTCGCCGAGGCCGCCGGCATCGAAGCGCGCCAGAAGGCGCTCGCGGAGGATGCCGAGGGCGTCATCGCGCAGCAGATCGCCGAGAACCTCCCCGCGATCGTCGCGGCCGCCGCTGCGCCGTTCTCCAACGTCGAGTCGTTCACCGTGCTCGACGGCGCGGAAGGCGTCCAGAAGGCGATCATGACGACGCTCGGGACCGCGACCGCCGTGCTGCCGATGGCGAAGAGCGTCTTCGCCGGCCTGTCCGGCGAGACGCCGCCGACGACGACCAACACGGCTGCTCCGGAGGCGCTGGATTCCGCGGACGCTCCGGAGGCGTAGTCAGCCGTAGCCGTCACGACACCGCCTCGCCGCCCACGGCGCAGGTGGCGCGACGGCGACCGTGCAGCCAGCGGACGGCGGCGCGGTCACGGTCAGATTCGGACTCGAGCCAGCCGCCGGCGGCAGGTGACCGCCGGCGACGCTCGCGCGACCGTGGGCACGAGCCGCGCGACAGAGGCCGTACGGATCTAGGCGGGCGTCCCGCGGGCGTCCGCGAGCGCGTCGGTGCGCGTCGGGTGGGTTCGTTCAGCGCCCGTCAGACCGGCGATCTCGAACACGCGCGCGATCGAGGTGCCGGGCTCGACGACGAGGTGGAGTCGCTGCTGGCGGTCGCGCAGCTCGGCACCGAGCGCGAACAGCAGGTTGACGCCGGCGCTGTCGACGTATCCGACCTCGGTCAGGTCGACGACGAGCGTCGTGCTGCGGTTGCTGACGGCGGCGCGCAGGGCCTCGCCGATCTCGACCGTGTTGGACGCGTCGATCTCGCCTTCGATCGCGACCAGCGGATGCTCGTCGTCGTGCTCTGTGTCGATCCGCGCCAATGGCGTCACGCTCGACCTCCCCTCAGTCTGCGTGTCAGCGTGACGACTGTTCCGTCGTCGCCGTGCTCGATCTCGAGCGTGTCCGTCAGCCGCCGCATCAGCAGCGTCCCGCGGCCGCGGTGCTCGCCGCGCGGCGGCCGCCAGCTGCCGTCGTCGCGCACGCACACCTCCACGAGGCCGTCGTCGCAGGTCGCCGTCAGCTCGAAGCTGTGGGAGCCGGGGCTGTAGGCATGCTCGATCGCGTTCGCGCATGCCTCCTGGCATGCGACGGTGATGTCGTAGCTTTCGTCCTCGCCGGCGCCGTGCGCGCGCAGCCAGGCGCGCAGTTGCATGCGGATCTCGGCGAGCATGCGGCGGTCGGCCGGCCAACGGCCGCTCAACACCGCCGTCGGAGGCGGGATGCGGATGGCGATCATGGCGACGTCGTCGGAGCGCTGCTCGGCGACGAGCGCCGTCTCGACCTGCCGGCAGAGCGGCTCGACCGCGCACTCTCTTCCAGCGGCGGCGCGCAGCCGTGCGAGGCCCTCGTCGATCAGCTCGCCGCGGCGCTCGACGAGGCCGTCGGTGTAGAGCAGGAACGTGGTGCCGAGACGGTACGGGTGAACGGTGCTGTGGAAGCGCGACCCAGCACCGACGGCGAGCGGCAGGTTGGGAACGACGTCGAGGAAGTCCGCGCCATGCTCGACGTCGATCACGAGCGGGGGCGGATGGCCCGCGCTGACGTGCTCGAACGTCGCCGCCTCGGGATCGAGCACGAGGTAGGAGAGCGTCGTCATCTCGTGCGGGCCGAGCTGCCACATCAAGCGATTCATCCGTTCGACGACCGACGCCGGCCCGTAGCCGTCGGCGGCGTACGCGCGCAGCGCCGTGCGCAGCTGGGCCATCACCGCGGCCGCGGCGACGCCGTGGCCGACGACGTCGCCGACCGCGACCGCGACGCGCCCGCCGGGCAGCGGGAAGGCGTCATACCAGTCCCCGCCGAGCGTCTCTCTGCTGGCCGGCAGGTAGCGGCTCGCGAGCTCGGTACCCGGCACCGTGCGCAGATCGGGCAGCAGCTGGCGCTGCAGGGCCTCGGCCAGCCGGCGCTGCTCGTAGAGGGCGGCGTGCTCGATCGCGAGCGCTGCGCGGTCGGCGGCGAGCTGCAGCAGGTCGGTCTCGTCAGCGGTGAAGCGGCGCGGCCGGAGGCTCCCGACATGGAGCACGCCGAGGACGTTGCCCTCGACCAGCAGCGGCACGCCGAGCAGCGAGCGGATCCCCTTCTCGCGCAGGATCGGGTTGAGGATGTCGGCGTGGTCGACGTCATCGATCACGATCGGCCGGCGCTCGGCGGCGATCCGGCCGGCGAACCCCTTGCCGAGCGGGATCGTCACGCCCTGCTCGACCTCTTCTTCGATCCCCTTTGCGGCACGGGCGCGCAGCAGGCCGTCGTCCCGGTCCAGCAGCAGGATCGCGGCGGTGTCGGAGTCGAGGATCTCGCTGACACGCTCCAGCAGCTCGACCAACAGCTCCTCCTGGGGGAGGTACGCGAGGGCGGCGTCGGCGATCCGGTGCAGCTTCTCCAGCCGCGCGTGCGCGTCGTCGGGCAGGCCGTGAAGCTCGACCGGCTGAGCGCGCAAGCGACCGCGGGTCAACGCGGCTGCAAGGTCATCTTCGATCGGCTCGGGCATCGGGCTGGCCTCCATCCGCACACAGCTACCGCGAATCGGTCGCGGCGACACCTAGTGTGCCGCGAATCGCGTCGACCGGGGGACGTGCCGTCAGCCGCCGCCGGGCATCGCCAGCCCCGTCTCGCAGGCGAGCACGACCGCCTGGACGCTGTCGCCGGTGTCGCCGGCGTCGCCGCGCGCGTCGTCTCGCGCCTGACGCGCCGCGCGTAACGATCCGATCGCGCCCGCGTCCGGCGTCACGTCGGAGGCGGGCGCTCGGCGGGCGCCGCCGCCCGCGCGCGGGCGGCCTGGCGGACGAGGTGGTCGCGCTCGGCGACGTCGGTGGCGAGGCGTGCGGCATTCGCGTACGCCTCGCCTGCGGCGGGGAGGTCGCCGCTCAGCTCGTGAAGGTGGCCGCGGACGGCGTGCCAGCGGTGACGCTCGCCGAGCACCTCGCGCAGCCGGTCGCTCTCGCGCAGCCCGGCGGCGGCGCCGAGGGCGTGGCCGACCGCGACCGCGCGCCCGAGCACCGCGGCGGGGTCCTGGCGCACCGGGTCGTCGGTGAGCGCGACGAGGTCGTCGTACCAGGCGAGGATCTGCGGCCAGTCGGTCTCCTCGGCGCTCGCCGCGTCGTCGTGCAGGGCAGCGATTGCGGCCTCGATCTGGTACCGGCCGGGACGCTCGAGCGCCAGCGCCGACTGCAGCACGCGCACGCCTTCGGCGATCTCACGCGTGTCCCACAGGCCGCGATCCTGGCGGTCGAGCGTGACGATGCGGCCCTCTGCGTCGCGTCGCGCCGGGAGGCGGGCGTGGTTGAGCAGCATCAGCGCGAGCAGCCCGCGCGCCTCCGGCTCCTCGGTCGCGAGCGTGAGCTGGCGCGCGAGCCGGATCGCCTCGGCGGCGAGGTCGACGCGGCCCGCGTGGCCGGTCGTGTACACGAGGTAGAGCACGCGCAGCACGACGGCGAGGTCGCCGGGCCGGTCCAGCCGGCGGCCTCTCAGCGTGCGCTTGGCGCGGCTGATCCGCTGCGCCATCGTCGCCTCCGGCACGTAGAACGCGTCGGCGATCTCACGCGTCGTGAGGCCGCCGACGGCGCGCAGCGTCAGCGCCACCTGCGAGGCGGGGGCGAGGTCGGGGTTGCAGCAGCAGAACAACAGAAAGAGCGTGTCGTCGCCCACCTCGGCGGCGGTGGGCGGCGGTGCCGGCTGCGCGTGGATCGTCTCCTCGCGGCGCTGACGGGCGGTCTCGCTGCGGCGTGCGTCGACGAGCCGCCGGGTCGCGACCGCAGCCAGCCACGCGCGTTGGTCCTGCGGCGGGTGCTCGGGCCAGGTCCGCAGCGCCTCGAGCAGCGCCTCCTGCAGCGCGTCCTCGGCGGCGTAGAAGTCCTCGCCGCGCCTGACGAGGGTCGCGAGCACCCGCGGAATGAGATCCCGCCCGACCGTGCGCAGCGCGCCCCCGTCCAGCCGCGAGGTCCGCTCCTGGCTCACGCCGGATCAGTCGTCCGCGGGCGTTCCCACATGACCTCCCGCACGTCGATCCACTCGTACATCGGCCCGCCGCCCGGGCCGGGCTCGGAGGAGATGTGCGCCGCGATCTCGACCGCGCGCTCGTACGACTCGACGTCGACCATCGTCCAGCCCGCGATCAGGTCGCTGGTCTCGGGCAGCGGGCCGTCGGTCGTGACCGGCGCGGCGTCCGGGCCGCCGTAGCGCACGAACGTGCGCGACGGCGTCAGGGCCTGCGCGCCGACGAGCTCGCCGTTCTGCTCCAGCAACTCGTTGACGTGTCGCAGGAACGCCATGTGCGCCTCGACGTCCTCGGGGGCCCACTGGTCCATCGGGGGGAAGGGGTGGTGCGGCTCCGGGCCGCCGCGGTAGCGCTTGAGAAGCAGGTACTTGGGCATCGTGGTCTCCCTGTGTGGTGGGCCGCGTCTCTCGTGGCCCTTCGCCTGGTGAGCGGAGCCGATCAGCGCTTCTCGACATCAAATCATCCAGATCAGCTGGCGCAGCAGCCGCTCGCTCCTGCGATGACCGACGCGTTGGGCGCCGCCGGCCCCGAGCACTCAGCAGTAGTAGCTGAAGGGCACCGGCTCCTCGCGCGTGGTGAAGAAGCGCTCGAAGAAGGTCGGCTTGTCGATGCCGAGGTTGTCGGTTGCGGGGTCGCGGTCCAGGGGCTTGAAGAGCGGGTCCATGAGGCTCGCGGGCGGCGGCTTGGCCGCGTCGGGGCTGGAGGCGAAGCGGCCGGTCACGTCGGCCTGGCCGAGCGCGCGCGCCGAGGTGTCGGCGCGGAACGGGCCTTCGCGGTAGCGGTCGATCGCGACGTACTGGCCGCTGTCGGGCTCGCTCTCGAAGACGTGCGCCTGGTAGCCGGTCGAGCTGCGTCTGCAGTACCAGTCGTTCGCGCGCACCGGTCCGGTCAAGTGGTACTGGACGAACGCGAGCGGCAGCAGCTGCGAGTAGAAGTAGCGCTTGGCGCCCTTGCGCATCGCCGTGCGCACGAGCGTGTCCTGCTCGGGCCAGACCCAGGTCGGATCGCTCGTCGACTTGTCCGCGACCGTCGCGAGCTTGTCGGGGTCGCTGACGACGATCAGGCCGATCAGGCGCAGTCCGGCGCGCGCGGCTTCGTACTTGGCGAGCAGGTCCGTCTGCAGCTCCGTCGTTCTCGTCTGCAGCGGGCCGAGCAGCGCCGATCCCTCCGGGCCGGTCTGCTTGGAGACCCACTCGAACGCGCTCGCGAGCAGGCCCGCGGCGCCGCCGGGGTTCCCCGGGACGAGCTTGGAGACCGCGAGGAAGCCGTACTGGAAGACCTTCGCGGCGTTGGTGCGGTTCGTGACGTCGGGCGGATGCACCGCCGCCTGGATCTTCTCGCTGATTCTCTGCAGGTCGAGGTAGGACGCGAACGCCGTGTCGCCGGGCGACTGCAGGTTGGCGACGAACGTCTTGACCTCGATCACCCGGGCGATCTCGGGGGCGAGCACTCTCTTGACGGCCTCGAGGTCGGCGTCGGTGAACGTGGTGACGCTTCTCGGGACGTCGAGTCGGTCGAGTCTGGAGCCGATGTCACCCCAGTCGGACGTGTAATTGCGCGTGTAGTTCGCGCGCACGTCGGTCTTGACGATCAGTCTCAGCTGCTCGGCCGCCCAGGCGTTGGCGAGCTGCTGTCTGCCCTCGAACGGGGTGAACGCTCTCGACGGCTGGTAGACGACCTGCATCAGCTCGGCGTTGACGGTCCCGTTGGGGTCGGCGAGCGTCGCCGAGAAGGCGCCGTCGCGACCGCGCGAGAGCATGCCGACGAGTCTCGCCGGCTCTCTCGGCGACGTCTGCGTGCTCGTCTCGGCCGCCTCCACGACCGGCAGGCGGTCGAGTCTCGTCGGCCCGCGGCCGACGAGCGCGTAGCCGCCGCTGCCGTCGAGCGTGTTGAACGTCTGCATCGTCCCGCCGAGGCTTCTGATGCGGTCGCCGATTATCCCCCAGAACTCCGTCTGCAGTCTCGGTCTGCCGATCGACTGGATGATCACGAGGGGGCTGCCGTTGCCGAACCGCGGCTCGGGCGCGCTGCGCACGTTGAGCCAGTTGGTCATCTCCCGCAGCGCCGCGGCGTCGCTGGTCGCGTCGCCGCTGTTGGTCTCGAAGACCTGTTCGTCTCTGTCGGGGGTACGGCTGCTGTCGAGGGAGGTCGGGCCGAGCGTGCGGCTGTCGAGCGAGAGCACGTGGAAGCCGCTCTTGCCGGCGCCCAGGCTGCTCGTGTATCTCGTGCCGCCGACGACGATCGCCCCCGTCGTCGCGTCGGTCGAGAAGCTGACGTAGTCGCGCAGCACGAAGCCGTACTCGGCGATGCCGGCGTTGAACTGCAGCAGGCCGGACAGGTCGCCGTCCGGCTTGCCGGCGGCGGAGGCGAGCGCGGTCGCGCTGAAGAACGTCGACTGCAGCGAGCCGGCCGGCGCGGTCGGGACGCCGACGACCGAGAACGGCTGCCCGCGCGTCACCGCGAATCTGGCGTCGTCGTCGAGCGGGCCGCCGCCGATCGACCCGATCAGGTCCTCGAACTGCGACTGCTGCGCGGCGTCGATCCCGGCGGTGCTGTTGACGATCACGAGCGAGTCGGCGGTCGGGTTGTCTCTGATCGCGTTCTGGATCGTCTTGAGGCCGTCGGCCGACTTGGCGACCGCTCCGGACGCCTGCGGGGCGCGCGTGGCGCGGTCCAGCACCGCGTAGGAGATCGGGTTGTCTCTGCCGCCGCCCGTTCTGTCGACCTTTCTGCCGGCGATCACGATGTCGCCGGCCGCGTTGGCGAGCGTGTCGGCCTGGACGCCGACGGGCGGATCGTTCGGAACGACGTCGATCGTGACGGTGTCGGCGTCACGGCCGCGGTCCGGGGTCGCCGCGCTGCCGGTGCCGCTGCCGCCGTCCGCGCCAACCGCCGCGCCGCGGTGCTGGGTGACGGTGAGATGCAGCGCATAGCGGCCGTGGCGGTCGCCCAGAAGCCGCGGTGTCGCGGTGTCGGCGCCGCGCAGTCGCGGCCGCGCGCCGTGCGGCGCGCCCACCACCCGCCAGCGGTATGCCAACTGGTGCCCGTCTCTGCTCGCACGCGAGGAACGCGCGCTCAGCTGCACCGGCGCGCGCCCGAACACGCGCTGGTCGTGGCCGGCGCCGGCGACCGGTGCGTCGCCCGGCAGCGAGACGCTGCGGCTCGCCGACACGGCCGCGCCGTGGTGGCGCGCGACCCGCACGCGCAGGCGGTTCTCGCCGACGCGGGCGCCGTCGTTGGCTCCGAGCAGACCGACCCGCGTGCCGGGACTGGCCTGCACGAAGACGCCGTCCACGCGCCGCCCGTTGAGCCGCACGCGCAGTCTGTCCTGGACCCGCGCGGCGACGGTCACCCGGATCGGGGACTGTGCGCTGTCGTTGGTCACGCGCACGATCGCGGCGGCCGGCCTCGCGGCCGCGGCCGGGCCGGTGCCGAGCGCGAGCACGAGCGTCAGGCCGAGTCCGAGCGCGACGAAGAGGGCGAAGGCGAGGGACGTCGTCGGCCGGCGGCCGACGCTCGCGGCTCCGCGGGCGGAGCGGGGGAATGTGCGGCTGAGCGGGAGCATCGTCCGTAACCGTACACTGTTCAGATCGCGATCTCGCCGCTCTGGACCATTGATCGACCTGCGCCGGTTCACCCCGTCCGGGCGATGCCAGATCGGCCAGAACAGCGTTGAGTGCAACGCGGCAAACCAGCGTCCGGAAGGAAGGGTCGACCATGGTCACGACCACGAAGGCGGCAGTCGAACACCCCGGCCTCGCCGAGCGCGCCGCGCGCGGGCGCGCCGCGCGGGCCGAGCTGCCGCGGCGCTCGCACGCCGCCTGGAGCGCGCCCGCGGGCCGGACCGGGCCGGTCGAGCTGCTGCAGCAGCAGGCGCAGACGCGCGTGCCCGAGCTGGTCCCGATCCGCTACGGCCGGATGCTCGCATCGGCCTTCACGTTCTATCGCGGCGCCGCCTTCCTGATGGCCTCCGACCTCGCCGGCCAGCCGCGCACGACGCTGGACACCCAGCTGTGCGGGGACGCGCACCTGTCGAACTTCGGCGCCTACGCCGCCCCCGACCGCAGCCTCGTCTTCGACATCAACGACTTCGACGAGACGCTGCCCGGGCCGTTCGAGTGGGATCTCAAGCGGCTCGTCACGAGCTTCGCCGTCGCCGGTCGCGACCGCGGCTTCGACGCGCACCAGCGCGAGGCCGTCAACCTCACGGCGACGCGCGCCTATCGCGAATCGATGTCCCGCTACGCGACGGCGCCCGACCTCGACCTCTGGTACTCGCGCATCTCGGTCGACGACCTCGTCCAGCAGTTCGCCGCAGCCGCGTCGGCCAAGCAGATGAAGCGGGCGCAGAGGAACATCGCCAAGGCGCGCTCGAAAGACAGCGTGCGGGCGCTGGCGAAGCTGACCGAGTTCGTCGACGGCGACTACCGGATCCGCAGCGATCCGCCGGTCGTCGTGCCGACCCGCGAGCTGTTCGGGCCCGAGCAGCACGGGCAGCTCGACGAGATCGTTCACGCGATGCTGCAGCACTACCGCAGCACGCTCGGCAACGACCGCCGTCGTCTGCTCGAACGGTTTCGCTACGTCGACTCCGCGCGCAAGGTCGTCGGCGTCGGCAGCGTCGGTACGCGCGCCTGGATCGCGCTGCTGATCGGCCGCGCGGGCACCGACCCGCTGTTCCTGCAGCTGAAGGAGGCCGAGGCGTCGGTGCTCGAGCCGTTCCTCGGCGCCAGCGAGTTCGAGAACCACGGCCAGCGCGTCGTCGAGGGGCAGCGCCTGACGCAGGCCGCGACCGACATCACGCTCGGATGGCTGCGCACGACCGGTCCCGACGGTGTCGAGCGCGACTACTACGTGCGGCAGCTGTGGGACGCGAAGGGCTCGGCGCTCGTCGACCTGATGAACGTGAGAGCGCTCGCGGAGTACGCCAAGATCTGCGGCCAGACGCTCGCGCGTGCGCACGCGCGAGCGGGAGACGCCGCCCCGATCGCCCACTACATGGGCCGCGGCGACAGCTTCGACAGAGCGCTCGCCGTGTTCGCCGAGGCGTACGCGGACCAGAACGAGCGCGACTACGAGGAGGTGCAGGCCGCGGTCGACGCCGGGACGATCGTCGCGCAGGTCGGCGTCTGAGCGGCGGTGGGCACGGCTCGGCGATCGGACGTCAGGGGCGGCGCTGCTCGCCGCCGTCGATGACGAGGTTCGCGCCGGTGACGTAGGAGGCGCGGTCGGAGACGAGGTAGGCGACCGCCTCGGCGATGTCCTCGGGGCGTCCGATGCGGCCGATCGGCACGGTCGCGTGGATCGCGGCGACCTCGATGCCGAAGGCGGTCGCGAGGTCGTCGCGGACCTTGTCCGCGCCGGGGCTCTCCACGTGGCCCGGCGTGATCGTGTTGACGCGGATCCCCTGCGGTGCGAACTCGCTCGCGAGGCCCTTCGAGTACGCGGTCAGCGCAGCCTTCGCGGCACCGTAGTGCAGCAGCGGGGCCGGCACCTCGAACGCGGCGCTGGAGGAGATGTTGACGATCGCGCCGCTGCCGCGCTCGACCATCTGCGGCAGCAGCGCGGCGTTCAGCCGCACGGCGGCGAGCAGGTTGACGTCGAGCGCGCTCTGCCAGTCGCCGTCCGGGATCGTCAGCGAGCCGGCCGGGAACGTGTGCGAGGCGCCGGCGTTGTTGACGATCACGTCGACCCCGCCGAGCTGCTCCAGCGCGGCGTCGGCGATCGCCTGGATGCCGGTCGCGCTGCTGACGTCGCCGGCGACGAAGCGCAAGCCGTCGGGCAGCGCGTCGGGCGCGGGCGCGGTCCGCGCGGTCGTGAGCACGTCGGCGCCGGCGGCGAGCAGACGACGGGCGATTCCGGCCCCGATCCCGCGCGATCCGCCGGTCAGCACGACGCGCCGCCCGGCCAGTTCGCCGCGGTCTGCAGAGGGTGAGGTGAACGGCTCGTTTTGTACCATTCGGTCAAGTTAGCACGGTTCCGTACTGATCGGTCATGAACGCGGCTGTCCTTCGACGCGTGGCACGACCACGCGCTCGGCCGCGACGTGCGCGTCACGCGCGACCGCGGCACCGACGCGCGCGACGCGGCGCGCGCGACGTTCGTGCGCGACCTCGCCGTCGTGGCCGACGCGCTTGGCGCCGAGCCGGCCCGTTAGCAACGCGATCCGGCGGGTAACGGATCGGATCATGAGAATCGGTTGCTTCCTCTCCAGCGAAGAGTTCGGGCCCAGAGACCTCGTGGCGCAGGCGATCCGCGCCGAGCAGGCGGGGTTCTCCAGCCTCTGGATCTCCGACCATTACCACCCGTGGATCGACGCGCAGGGTCACAGTCCGTTCGTCTGGTCGACGATCGGCGCGATCGCCCAGGCGACGGACCTGCCGCTCGGGACCGGCGTCACGTGCCCGACGATGCGGATCCATCCGGCCGTGATCGCGCAGGCCGCGGCGACCAGCGCGCTGCTGCTGGACGGGCGCTTCACGCTCGGCGTCGGCAGCGGCGAGGCGCTCAACGAGCACATCTACGGCGACCGCTGGCCAGGTGCCGACGAGCGGATCGAGATGCTGGAGGAGGCGATCGCGGTGATGCGCGCGCTGTGGGACGGCGGCGTCGTCCACCACGACGGCACCCACTACACCGTCGAGCACGCGCGGGTCTACGACCTGCCCGCGACGCCGCCGCCGGTGATCGTCTCGGCGTTCGGGCCGAAGGCCGCTACGTTGGCGGCTCGCGTCGGCGACGGCTTCGCGACGACCAGTCCCGACAGAGCGCTGATCTCGCAGTACCGCCGCGAAGGGGGGAGAGGACCGGTGCAGGCCGGCACGAAGGTCTGCTTCGGCCCCGACAAGGCCGAGGCCGTGAAGACCCTTCATCGCCTCTGGCCCAACGAGGCGCTGCCGGGCGAGCTGGCGCAGGTGCTGCCGACTCCGGCGCACTTCGAGCAGGCCTGCGAACTGGTCAGCGAGCAGCTGATCGCCGACTCGCCGACCCCCTGCGGCCCCGACCTCGACGAGCACGTCGCGGCGTTGCAGGCATATGCCGACGCGGGTGTCGACGAGCTGTACGTGCAGCAGGTCGGGCCGCTGCAGGACGCCTTCTTCGAGACGTGGGCGGCCGAGGTGCTGCCCCGCTTCCGGTAGGGCGCGCTTCAAGGTCGCAGCACGACCTTGAAGCAGCCGTCCTCCTTCTTCTGGAAGATCTCGTAGGCGTGCGGGGCGGCGTCGAGCGGGAGGTGGTGGGTCGCGTACTGCTCGACGCCGAGCGGGTCGCCGTCCTCGCTCAGCAGTGGCATCAGGTCGTCGATCCAGCGGCGCACGTTCGCCTGGCCCTGTCTGATCGTGATCTGCTTGTCGAACAGCTGCAGCAGCGGCATCGGGCTGACCGCGCCGCCGTAGACGCCGGAGAGCGAGATCGTGCCGCCGCGGCGGACGATCTCGATCGCGCTGTGCAGCGCGCTGAGGCGGTCGATCCCGGCGGTCGTCATCAGCTTCCGCGCGGCCGCGTCCGGGAGCAGCCCCGCGAGCCGGTGCGCGAGCTTGCCGATCGGCGCACCGTGCGCCTCCATCCCGACCGCGTCGATGACCGAGTCCGGACCGCGCCCGCCGGTCAGCTCGCGCACTCTGTCGGCGAGGTCGTCGCCCTCCTGCTCGAGGTCGAGCACGACGACGCCGTGCGCGCGGGCGCGCTCGATCCGCTCGGGAACGAGGTCGACCGCGAGCACCTGGCCGGCGCCGCGCTGCTGGGCGATGCGGGTGCACATCTCGCCGATCGGACCGAGGCCGAGCACGAGCACGCTCCCGTCCTGCGGCACGTTCGCGTACTCGACCGCCTGCCACGCGGTCGGGAGCACGTCGGAGAGGTAGAGGAAGCGGTCGTCCGAAGGCCCGTCCGGGACCTTGATCGGCCCGTACTGCGCCTGCGGCACGCGCAGGAGCTCGGCCTGGCCGCCGGGCACCTGGCCGTACAGCTTCGTGTAGCCCAGCAGGGCGGCGCCGGTGCCGTACTCGTGCACCTGTGTCGTCTCGCACTGCGACTGCAGCCCGTGGCCGCACATGAAGCAGTGGCCGCAGGAGACGTTGAACGGGATCACGACACGATCGCCCGCTCTGATGTGGGTGACCTCGGAGCCGACCTCCTCGACGATCCCCATCGGCTCGTGACCGAGCACGTCGCCCTCGTCGATGAACGCGCCGAGTACCTCGTAGAGGTGCAGGTCGGAGCCGCAGATCGCCGTCGACGTGATTCTCACGATCGCGTCGGTGGGCTGCTCGATCGTCGGATCGGGCACCGTGTCGACGCGCACGTCGTGGGTGCCGTGCCAGGCAACCGCCTTCATCGCTGACTCGCTTTCCTCGGGGAACTGTGACGCGCTATCGCTACCCGGCGCAGTGCGTCGGAATCCGGCGGTGCCGATGCGGCGACGCGGCGGCACGGATCGCGTTCTCCCAGCGCGCCGATCGGGCAGCCTGCCGCGCATGCGCATCGGCGTCGTCATCACCGCAACGGCCCACCTCCGCACGAGCGCGACGTGAGCGACGGGGTGGACGAGATCGGCCAGCAGAGCCGCTTCGGCGTGGGCGACCCGTTCACGCTCGGGGTCGAGGAGGAGCTGTTCCTCGTCGATCCGGTGACGGGCGAGCAGGTCAACGCCTCGGCGGCGGTGATCGAGCGGCTCGGGCCGGTCGACGGCACGGTCGAGCGCGAGCTGCACGCCTGTCAGGTCGAGCTGATCACCGACGTCTGCCGCACGGCGTCGGAGGCGGTCGGGACGCTCGGCGGGCTGCGCAGCGCGGTCGTGGCGACCGGCGCCGGGCTGCTCGGCGCCGGCACGCACCCCTCGGCCGTCGAGGGCGAGGCGGAGACGACCGACAAGGAGCGCTACGAGCGGATCCGCAACCTGCTCGGCGACGCGGTTGCGACGCCGGTCAGCGGGCTGCACGTGCATGTCGGGATGCCCGACGCCGAGACCGCGATCCGCGCCTTCAACGGTCTGCGCCGGCATCTGCCGCTGCTGCAGGCGCTCGGCGCCAACTCGCCGTTTCGTCATGGCCGCGACACGGGGCTGGCGTCCGCGCGCGAGGTCACGATGCGCGGCTGGCCGCGCTCGGGCGTCCCGCGCGCGATGCGCGACTTCGAGGACTTCTGCTCGGCCAGCGCGCTGCTCGCGCGCGCCGCGGACGTGCCCGACTACACGTGGTTCTGGTGGAAGCTGCGCCCGCATCCGCGGCTGGGCACCGTCGAGATCCGCGCGCTCGACACGCAGACGTCGCTGGAGGACCTCGCCGGCCTCGTCGCGCTCGTGCACTGTCTTGCGCGCCACGAGACCGAACGCGACGCGACCGCGCGCGAGACGGACCCGCCCGGCGAGCTGCTGGACGAGGGCGTCTTCCGCGCCGCGCGCTACGGCCTCGACGCCAAGCTGCCGGATGCCGAGGGCCGGCTGAACCCGGTGCCGGCGCTGCTCGAAGAGCTGCTCGCGACCGTCGGCGGCCACGCCCGTGAGCTTGGCTGCACCGACGAGCTGGAGTCGCTGCGCGGACTGCTGGAGCGCGGCGGCGGCGCCGGCCGGCAGCGCCGCGCGCACGCGATCGGCGGGATGGGCGCGCTGCTGCGCGAGACGACCGCGCTGACCGCCGCCGGCGCGCCGAACGCCGCTGCCTGAGTCTGGGGGTCGCGCCCGGAGGCGGCCGTGACAGCGTCCGTCACGGCCAACTCCTCGGGGGCGAGCCTTCTAGGTGGTGACCGACCCGGCGCGGTCCTTGGTGCTGTCGGCGAGCTGTTGGCCGTGGTCCTGTGCTTCGTCTCTGACGGTCTCGGCGACGGACTGCGCGATCGCTCTGCCGTGCTCGAGCGCGTCGTGACCGGTCTCCTTCGCCTGGTCCTTGATCTGGTCGGCGACCGGTCCGAGCTTCTCGTCCTCGACGCGTGAGCTGGGGATCAGCATGCCGGCGAGGAAGCCGAGCGCGGCCGCGCCGACGACGAGGCCGAGCGGGTTCTCCTGCGCGACACCGACCGCCTTGCGCGCCTGCTGCTTGACCTCCTCGGCGTCCGGCGTCATCTCGCCGGCGCGCTTGGCGGGCAGTCCGAGCTTCTCCTTCACGCTGTCGACCTTTCCGCTGACGTTGTCCTTGGCGCGCGCCTTGACGTCGGCCTTGTGGCCGAGTGCGTCGATCGTCTCGCCCATGCGCTCGCGCGTCCGGTCTATGCCCGCGCGGATCTCGTCTGGGTCTTGACCCATGCGACGTCCTCCTTCACGCTCTCGATGGTCTCCTCCGGTGCCGGCGGCACCGCGTCCTTCAACGCTCTGCGACCAGCCAGCGCCAGCACTGCCGCGACAGCGGCGTAGACGACGGTCACGATCAGCGCGGCCAGCCAGACGTGGTCGACGGCCGTGCTCAACAACGCGACGACGCAGGCCGTCAGCGTCCCGAGCATCAGCAACGCCACCACGCCCGCCGCACCCAACATGCCGGCGCCCTTGCCTGCTGCCTTGCCCTTCTGCGTCAGCTCCGCTCTTGCGAGCGCGAGCTCCTGTCGCACCAGCGTGCTGGTCTCGTCGGTGAGGTCCTTCAGCAGCTCGCCGATCGACTCGTCGCGCGCCTGGCGGGGGATGCCGTCGCTCATGGCGCGACCCACACACGGTCCCCGGGCAGCGCGGGCGTCTGCCGGCTCTCGTAGCGGTTGCGGCTCGACGCCTTCAGCAGCCGCGACGCCGCGATCCCGACGACGAGGCCGAAGCCGATCGCCGCCAGCGGCTGTCTACGACCGAACTCCTCGGCGTCATGCAGCAGTTGCTCTCCGTCGGTCTTGGTCAGGTAGTCACCGATCCGCTCGGCGTAGCCGGCGAGCTGATCGGCCGCCTTGGCGGGCGCGTCCTGGCCCTCTTCGTGCAGCGATCTGCTCGTCGTGCGCAGGGCCTGCGCAGTCGCCGAGACCTGCTCGCCGGCCTGCGTCGAGCGCGTGTCGACCTGCTCACGCACTCTCGTCTGCGCGGTCTGCTTGACCTGCTGCTGCGCGTCCTGCGCTCTCTCCTTGATGCCGTCGTGCGACATGCGGTCTCCTTCGAGGGGATTTGACGACGTCGCGTGCGTCCTGCTGACGCACGCTCAGGTGGTTCTCTGGACCTTCGGCTCCGAGCGCGGCTCGAGCTGGATCTCCTTCTCGGCGCCGTGGACGCCCGCGTCGAGCTCGCGGCTGCGTTCGCGCTCGGCGTTCAGCTCGAGACCGAGCAGCAGCGCGACGTTCGTGATCCAGAACCAGACGAGCAGGCAGACGAAGCCGCCGAGCGTCCCGTAGGTCTTGTCGTAGGAGCTGAAGTTCGCGACGTAGAGCGCGAACAGCGCCGAGGCGATCAGCCACACGACGATCGCCAGCAGCGCGCCGGGCGTGACGACCTTGAAGCCGGGCAGCTTCACGTTCGGGGCCGCGTAGTACAGGACCGCGAACATCAGGATCATCACGGCCAGCAGCGCCGGCCACTTCGCGATGTCCCAGATCGTGACGGCGGTCGAGCCGATGCCCAACGGCTCCGCGACGGCCGAGACGATCGGTCCGGTCATCACGATCGCCAGCGCGACGAGCGCCAGCAGGATCACCATCACGAGTGTGACGAGGATCTGCAGCGGGCGCAGCTTCCAGATCGGCCGGCCCTCGGGCGTCTCGTAGACGATGTTGGCGGCGCGCATGAACGCGCCGATGTAGCCCGACGCCGACCACAGCGCCGTTCCGAGCCCGACGAAGAAGAGGATCCCCGCCGCGCTTCTGTGCGACGTGATCGATCTGATCGGCCCGGAGAACGTGTCGGCGGCCGAGCTGGGCCCGATTCTCGTGACGATGTCCGTCAGCGTTCTCGTCGTCGACGCCGGGTCGCCGACCAGCCCGACGATCGAGACGAGCGCGATCAACGCGGGGAACAGCGACAACAGCCCGTAATAGGTCAGCGCGGCTGCCCAGTCGCTGAGGTTGTCCTCGCTGAACTCGGTGAGCGTCCGCTTGAGCGTCGCGAACAGGCCCGTCTTGCCGTCGGTTCCGACCGGCGCGTAGTCCGCACGGCGCGCGTCGGCGTTCATCACATCACCTTCCGCTTCGCTGGGGTGGGCGGCTGCCGCTCGACGATGCGCGCCTGCAGGCCGGCGAGGTCGATCTCCCCCGCGCGCACCGCGACGGCCGTGTAGAGGACGGCGGCGGCGAGCAGACAGAGCACCGCCTGGCCGAATCCGAAGCCGATCCACGCCGCCACGAAGGAGAACGCGAGTGCGGCGGCGAGGTGCTTGGTTCTGATCATCAGTCGAGCTCCCTTCGGCTCTGGCGGTCGAAGCCGCCGAGCGTGACGTTCACGGGCAGGTCCGGCAGGTCGTGGGTGGTCAGCGCCGCGTGGACGCGACTGCGGACGTCGGCAAGCACTCCGGGTACGTCGCGAGCGCGCGCGACGTGGACCGAGACGGCGAGGTCGTCGGTGCCCCAGCGGCCCGCGGCGGCGCTGACGGCCGTGTTGCCGGC
This sequence comes from Conexibacter sp. CPCC 206217, assembly GCF_030646165.1. Taxonomy (GTDB): domain Bacteria; phylum Actinomycetota; class Thermoleophilia; order Solirubrobacterales; family Solirubrobacteraceae; genus Conexibacter. Next base: position 46,288 of record NZ_JAUTDO010000006.1, read on the forward strand.
CGCGGCGGCTTCGGCGACGCGTTCGATCGCGCGCGGCTCGACGGTCAGCGAGCCGGACGGCGCGTCGTCGAGCACCACGTCCGTGCGCGCGAGGCGAGGGCGGGGGATCTGCGCGAGCGCGAGATAGCCGAACAGCAGGAACGCCGCCACGCCGGCGCCTGCGACGATCGCACGCGCGGCGGTGCCGTGCGGCGACTCGAGCGCCGCGAGCTCGTCGAAGATCGAGCGGTAGCCGCTGATCGACTCGACCGTGGCGGGCGCCACCTTCAGCGCGAGCAGCACGAGCATCAGCCCGTACCAGACGAGCGCGAGCGCGGCGAGCACGAGCACGAGTCGGCCCAGCAGCCCGAGCCGGGCGGAGTCGGTGCGGATCCGCTGGCGGACCATCACGCCACTCGCGATCGCGGTCCGCCGCGGCGCGTCTCCACACGTGCGCGCACACCGACGTCCGTCAGCGACGACAGCGCTTGTCGCACGTCGGCTCCGATCTGCTGCGCGTCGGCAGTCGCGGCGCGATCGATGCGCACGCCCACGGTGCTGCGACGGCGCCCGGCATGGGCGCGTGCACGAACCGACGTCACGCCGCGCACCTGCTCGCTCAGCGCCGTGGCGACCTGCGCGAGCGGACGCCGCTTCGCGGCCGTCCGTCCCGCCTGGGCGCCGTCGTCGAGCACGATCAGCCGCTCCCGGCGCGAACCGACGACGCCGAGCACCAGCAGCAGCCCGAGCACGATCGCGCCGAGCCCGCACAGCGCCGCGACGACGGCGACCGGGCCGCCGCGTTCGACGCTCGCGAGGAAGTCGCCGACGGTGTCGCGCAGCTGCGGCAGCCGGGCGTCATGCGCGAGTCCTTCGATGCTCAGTCCCGTGTGGGTGTCCTGGATCGAGAAGACCGCGACGGCGAGACCGGCGAGCGCGAGCGCGAGCAGCAGCAGGAACGCGACGAGCCGCGCGAGCAGTTGCAGCAGGATCATCATCTCGTCGGCTCCTGCTCGGAGGCGACCTCGACGACGTCGACGATCGCGACGGCGATCGACCCGAGCCGATCGGCGAGCCCCGCGACGGTCGCGGCACGGCGGATCCGCTCGCGCACCCGAGTGGCCAGCGCATGCAGCGCCACCGGGGCGGCGACCAGCGCGACCGCGACCTCGTAGCGACCGCCGCCCTCGGCGATCACGCGCACGCCGCCGACGCGCACGCCGTGTTCCTCCGTGACGTGAGCGGAGCGCCGCAGCGAGACGACGCCGGGCGTGCGGACGGCGGCGGCGCTCGCGAGCTGCGCGAGCGCGAGCCGCGGCGCCGCCGCGCCCGCGCCCGCGGGCACTGGCAGCGTCGGCGTGGTCGTCCGCGGCAGGGAGCCCGCCATGGGCACGGTTGCGGCCGGGGCCGTCACCTCAGGCGACCCGCGCCGGCTCGTCGGGCTGCTCGTCGCCGGGGAAGTGCAGGTCGTTGACGGCGATGTTGACCTCCGTCACCGTCAGGCCCGTGATCCCCTCGATCCGCTTCTTGACGTTGGAGCGGATCTGCTCCGCGATCTGCGGGATCGACTCGCCGTACTCGACCACGAGCGTCAGGTCGACCGCGGCCTCGCGCTCGCCGACCTCGACCGACACCCCCTGCGTGCGCTCGTCGCCGATGCCGACGCGCTGCGTCACCGAACCGAGCGCGCGGGCGGCGCCGCCGCCCAGCGCATAGACGCCCGGCACCTCGCGCGTGGCGATCCCGGCGACCTTCGTGACGACGCCCTCCGCGATCGACGTCGAGCCCTGCTCAGACGCCAGCGGCGAATCGTCAGAGCCGCTGCGTGCGAGCGCCGCGCCGCTGACGCCAGACTGCGTCTTCTGGTCCTGCGGGGTGGCGGACATCGTCTAGCGCCGCTCGTCCGCGCCGTCGGTCTCGATCCGCTCGCTGCGGACCTCTTCGGAGATCTCCTCCTCGCCGGTGACGGTCTCCGTGCCGAGCCGCACCCGCTCCTTCGCCACGACCGTCTTGTCGACGACCGGTTCCTCGGCGTGCAGCACGACCTCGTGCTCCTCCTCGGAGATCTCGGGGCCGTCCGTCGCGGCGCCGGCGTTCTGGTCGGTGATCGGCTCGCGCTCGATCCGCACCTCCTCGTGGCTCACCGGCACGGTCTTCGTGACCTGCTCGGTGACGACGTACTTGCGCAGGCGCACCCGTCCGCGCTCGACCTCGCGCGTGCCGACGCGCAGCTCCTCTTCAGAGCGCGTCATCGCGTCGTCGGTGGTCTGGCCGGAGGTGTCGTGGCCGGTGGTCTGGCCGGAGGTGTCGCCGGTGGCGGCCGTCGTGGACGGTCCGTAGGCGACGCCGTAGTGCTCGAACAGCTGACGCTCCTCCGCCTCGCTCAGCTCGTCGCCGGCGTCGACGTGCGGGGCGTCCTTCATCTGCGACTTGTCGATCGGCACGCGCAGGTCCTCGCCGTCGGGCTCTGCGCCATTCAGCGGGACGAAGGTCTTCTTCGTGCCGAACAGCCCCGACTGCACCAGCGCCCACTCCGGCTGGCCGCCCTGGCTGTCGGTGTAGACCTCGTCGACCTTGCCGAGCTTGTCGCCGTCGCGATCGAGCAACGTGCGGCCGGCGACGTCATAGCTGTCTGTGATGCCCGTCATCTCTGCTCCTCTACGTGGGACATGTGCATGCTGCTTCCACAGCCTGTGTGTCCCAAGTACCCGGTGAAATGGAGCAGAAACTGCATTTCTGACCGGGCATGTGCCAGCATTTGGGACAAAATGAGGGACGATACGCTGGGCGGGTGTCTCAGATGAACTCAAGCGGGCAGCTATACGGGACGCATGGAGAGACGGATCGCCAAACCTGCGGCACGAAGGAGCAGCGCGTCGGATAGGTTCCGTGACGTGGCCTCGAACGAGCAGAGTCCGCCGCATCCGGACGATCACGAGCAACCGCCGCTGCGGGCCGACGCCGTCGCCCGGCGGGAGCGGATCCTCGTAGCGGCCGCGAGCTTGGCCGGGGATCGGCGCGCGAGCATGGCGCAGGTCGCCGCAGCCGCCGAGGTCAGCCGCTCGACGCTCTATCGGCACTTCCCCACGCGCAAGGACCTCGCCGACGCGCTCGCGCAGCGTCAAGAGGATGCAGCCATCCCAACGCCGACCGTCCCGCCGCGGACGGTCGCGACGCTGCCGTTTCAACCGCCCGGCCGCCTCGGCCGTGTGAGCCCGCTCGCGCTCGAGGTCACCCACGTCCTCGACGAGGTCCCGCCGCATCTGATCGCCGACCAGCTCGTCGCCGAGGCACGCCGGACGGCCGGCGTCGCCGTCGCGCTCTACGTCGTCGACATCGACGGCTCCGAGCTGGTTCGTCTCGCCGGCTCAGAAGACTTTCCCGAGCGACTCGAGGCCCCGCCCGCGCTCGGTCCCGAGATCGTTCCCGAAGGACTGCCGCAGTTCTACGAGCGCCTCGCGCAGCAGTTGCCGCGCTGCGTCGCCGAGCCGCTGTGGCTGCGTGGTCGCGTGCTGGGACTGCTGCTCTGCGTCGGGCAACCGGTCGTCGGGCTGGAGGACATCGCCAAGCAGGGCGCCGCGGCGCTGGAGCTGGTCAACGACTACACCGACCACATCGAGGCGGCCCGCCGGCGCAAGCCCACGAGCGCCGCCGCCGAGGTGCAGCACCACCTGCTGCCGCCGCGCATCGCGCGCGTCACCGGCGCGCAGATCGCCGGCGGGCTGCTGCCGACCTACGACGTCGGCGGCGACTGGTTCGACTTCGTCGAGAACCGCGACGGCTCATGGCTGGTGATCGCCGACGCCGCCGGCAACGGCGCGACCGCCGCCGGCCTCAGCGCCGCCGCGCTCGGGGCGCTGCGCGCCGCACGTCGCAGCGGCCAGGACCTCGTCGGCGCCGCGACCGCGATGGACGACGTCGTGCGCACGCTCGGCAACCCCGACTTCTACGTCACCGCGATCCTCGCGCGCTGGCACGCTCCGACGGCGACGCTCGCATGGATCAACTGCGGCCACCCGCCGGGTCAGCTCGTCAGCGCCGACGGCGCCTTCACCGCGCTCGCGGGCCCGAGTCACCCACCGCTCGGCAGTACCGCGGCCGCACCGCGCTACGACACGAGCGTGGTCCAGCTCGACCCGGGCGAGCGACTGATCCTGCTCACTGACGGAATCACCGAGCGCATCGTCAGAGACGGCGGGACCTTCGGCCTCGACGGCGTCCGCGACGCCGTCGCCGGTGCAGCCGCTCCCACTGCCGCAGCGACCGCGATGGCGATCCTTCAGGCAGTGACCGACTCGTGGACCCAGCCATTACAGGACGACGCCACACTGCTCGTCCTCGCCGTCGACTGACGTTGCGCCGGGAATGAGTCGCCGCCACGTCGAGCGGGCAGTTGTGGGTCATGGCTCACAACGAGATCGACGTCGATGCCGCGCCCGAAGCCGTCTTCGGCGTGCTGGCCGACCCACGCTCCTATGCGCGCTGGGTCGTCGGCTCGCGCGCGATCCGCCGCGCGGACCGCGGTTGGCCGAACCCCGGAACCGCCTTCGACCACACCGTCGGGATCGGCCCGCTGCGGCTGAAGGACCATTCCGAGGCCGTCGAGTGCGAGCCGCCGCGGCTGCTGAGACTGCGCGTGAAGGCACGGCCGCTGACCGTTGCCTGGGTGACGCTCAGAATGACGCAGCTCGACCGCAAACGGACCCGCATCACGATGGACGAGCACCCCGCGGACATGCGCTCCCGCATCTTCCTCAACCCGCTCAGCGACCCGCTCGTGCGGCTGCGCAACCGCGAGTCGCTGCGGCGGCTGAAGGCACTGGCGGAGAGACGCGAGCCGATCCCCACCGGCACGCTGCCAGCACGTGAGAGCGACGCCGAGGCGTTCGTCGAGGCCAGCAGCAGACCGGCGCCGCCGGCCGGCTAGCTGCCTTCGCATGAGCGCGCTCATGCGCGGGTAGCTCGGTCGACGACGGTGACGAACCGCAACGACCCTGAGGAGGATCGATGGCTGAGCTGACCGTGCTGGACGAGAAGCTGGCGGAGGTGCTGGGCTTGGCGCAGGCGGCGCAGCAGGCGACGAGAAAGGTCGCCGGGCTGGCCAGAAGAGAGCAGGAGACGGAGCTGCTGGAGTTGCTGCAGAGAATGAGCACGGAGGCGGCCGACACGGAGCAGCGCTGCCAGCAGGTCGCCGACTCGCGCGACGGGCTCAAGACCGCGATCCGTGACAAGGCGCGCGAGACGAAGAGAGAGGTCGCCGAGTTCATGCGGACCTACCTGGAGGACGCCGAGGCGCTCGACGGGCTGGAGTTCCTCAGCATGGCCGAGGCCGGCGAGCTGGCGCACTGGGAGATCCTCGGGACGCTCAACAGAAGAGCGCAGCTGCCCGAGGTGGCGAGACTGGTCGAGGCGGTCCTGCCACTGCAGCAGCGCCACGTCGCCGCGGTGCGCGACTCGTCACTGCGGCTGGCGGCCGACGAGGATCCGAGCGAGCCGGCGTAGCGACAGGAGACGCCGAGCATCCGCGAAGAGACGACTCTGAGCTGGCGCGTAAGCAGACTTAGGGTAACCTAATAAAGGTTCCCTAACACCTGAGGTACAGATGTTCCGACAGATCCTCCGGCGATCGGCGTGGCACGCGCTGATCGTCTTCTTCTGCCTGCTTGCGGCGCTCTTCGCGGCCTCGGCGACGGCGGCGGCACGCGCCGACGCGGCCGATCCGGTGGCGATCACCGAGGGGGAGGGGCTGCTGTGGGGCATGAAGCAGTCGTGGCGTGACTACACGGGGATCGGCACCTGGTCCGGCGGGGTCGACTACGTCGGCGGCGCCGACGGCTACCGCTGGCCGTTCAGATCGGGCAGCTACGACCCCGACACGCACAGAGCCGAGCTGCAGTTCGGCGGCTCCGTCCACTGGACGGGCCACGAGGGCGCGCTCGACATGACGATGAGCGATCCGCGCCTGGTCGTCGACGGCGACGACGCGCGGCTGATCGTCAAGACCGTCAGCCGCGACGAGGTCGGCGGTCAGCTGGTCGACTACGGCGAGATCCCGATCGTCACCGTCGCGCTGAGAGCGGACGCGCTGACCGTCGCCAGCGGCAGAACGAGCTGGAGAGCGCTGACCACGACGCTGACCGCCGAGGGCCGCGAGGCGTTCAGCGGCAACTACCCGGCGGGAACGACGATGGATCCGCTCTCGACGACCTACACGGGTCCCGGCGGCCTGCCGAGAGCGACCGAGGAGCCGCTCGTCGGCAACGGCGCGCTGGCGCTGAGAGAGGTCGCGCGCGTGACGCCCGACCCCGAGCGCCGCACGTACGGCCTCTTCTACGACTACGGCCACAACCTGATGCACACGGTCGTCAGCGGCAGCGCCGGGATCGTCGCGCTCGACCCCGACACGCTCGCGCCGGTCGGCACCCCGCTCGGCTCCAGCCCGAACGCGATCTTCGAGAACTACCCGGCACCGGCCGGCGATCCCAACACCGGGACCGTCTTCGACTCGGCCGCCGGCAACACCTACGCGTTCGCGTGGGACGGCGACACACAGACCTACAGACAGACGACGCTGCCCGGCGGCTTCGGCGCCAGCACGCTCGTCTTCAACGGCAGCACGCTGTACGCCGCCAACGGCGACGTCCTCGTCAGCTGGAAGCGTGACGGCAACGGCGACTGGGTGCAGACGAGATACATCCGCAGAGGCGTCGCGATGAACGCCGACGCGCGCGCGGTGATCGCCGTCGACGGCTTCGGCGACATCGTCGTGACCGCCGCCAGCACGCGGCCGGTGCGCCTGACGCTCGACGGCACGACCGCGACCGCCTCCTTCCTGCCCGGCGACTACAGCAACCCGGACGCGGTCCAGGCGACGTTCAACCAGCCGACCACGGTGCAGGCGATCCCGGGTCAGGGCGGCTTCTACCTGACCAACTACAACGGCCAGGTCTTCACCGCCCAGCGCGACGCGGACGGCGTCATCAGACAGGTCGGCGAGCGCGTCAGCCTCGGGCTCGGCACGGTGCTGGCGAGCGCCGTCGACCTCGAGAACCGCACCTTCATGGCGGTCGACACGGCCACGAACAGAATCGGCTTGGTCGAGAGATCGCGGGCGGTCGGAACGCTCGCGCCCGGCAGCCAGCTCGGCGCAGGCGTGCTGAACCCCGTCGGCATCGCCGCCGGCACCGGCGGCACCGTCTATGTCGCCTCCAACGGCACGCTGATCAAGTACGCGCGCGTCGCCTACGCGGCGGACGTCACCGACGCGCCGGACGACGTCGTCGTCCCGCTTGCCGCGGGCGTCGACAGCGGCACCGCGAGCTTCACCGCGGCGGCGACCGGCAGAGGCTGGAACGGCAGCACGGCGACGCCGACGGTGCGCTGGCAGACGCGCGCCGGCGGCAGCGGTCGCTTCACTGACATTCCGGACGCGACCACCGGCACGCTGACGCTCCCGGTCACCGCCGACGACAACGGTCGCCAGGTGCGGGCGATCTTCACCAACGTCGCCGGCCAGGTCGCGGTGCCCGCGACGATCACGGTGAACACCGCCGCCACGATCGCCGTGCAGCCCTCCGACGTCGCCGTCACAGCCGGCGCGACCGCCGAGCTGAAGGTGATGCCGGTCGGCAACCCGGCACCGCAGATCCAGTGGCAGCGCAAGGTCGGCGGCTTCTGGGCCGACGTCGACCCGGAATCAGGCGACTTCGACGTCGACGGCGGCTTCCTGCGCGTGCCGAACGCCTCCGTCGAGATGGACGGCGCGCAGTTCCGCGCCCGCCTGCGCAACCGCATCACGCCCGGCTCCGATGCGTGGAGCACGGTCTTCACGCGCACGGTGAGGCTGAACGTCTCACCGCCGGTGAGCACCGCTGTGACGTTCGGCGGCGGTCAGCTCGACTGGGGCTTCGCCAACCGCTGGCGCTGCTACGTCGTCGGCAACGTCGCGCGCGGCGGAATCGTCGTCTCCGACGGCGCCAGCCAGGTCCCCGGCACGCTCGCGACGGGCGCGCTCTGCAACGGCCGCGACGCCGGCTCGGAGATCGTCCGCTTCGGCATCCGCGGCGGCAGCTACGACCCGGCCAGCGGCGCGCTCGAGCTGAGACTGCGCGGCAGCGTGCGCTTCTGGGGCCACGACTACCACGTGCCGGGCGACACGACGCCGCAGCTCGACACGACCTTCTCGAACCTGCGCTTGGTCGCCGACGGCGCCGTCGGCACGCTCTACGCCGACACGGCGGGCGCGACGATGGAGTCGCCGACTCCGGTCACGCGCACGAACGTCCCGCTCGTCACGGTGACGCTGCCGTCCGCGCCGGTCGGGCGCGACGGCGGGCTCGACTGGAGCGGCCTGGAGACGACGCTCACCGCCGAGGGCGCCGCCGTCTTCGGCAGCTACCCGGCCGGGGAGCAGTTCGACCCGATCGCGCTCGCGGCCGACTTCGGCACGCCGGAGGAGCCTGAGGAGCCGGGCGAGCCCGAGGAGCCGGGCGAGCCTGAGGAGCCGGGGGAGCCGCAGGGGCCGGGGACGCCGGCCGAACCGGTCACGCCGCTGGCCCCGGTGACACCGGCGGCCCCGGTCGTCCCGGTCGCTCCGCCAACCCCGAAGCCGGCGCCCGCGCCCGTCGCGACGGTCGTCCCGGGCAAGACGGCGCTGACGATCGGCGCCCGGCGCGTCGCGCAGGTCGCGCGGCTGAGCTGCCCGCGCGGCGGCAGAGCGTGCGCGGTCACCGTGCCCAAGCGGGTCACGCTGACGATCGCCGGCAAGCGCCTGCACGCGACGGTGCTGGCACCGAAGACGATCGCCGCCGGCCGCAGCGCGACCGTGCGCGTGCGGCTGACGAAGGCAGCCGCCAAGCGGCTCGGCGGCCGCAGCACGACGGTGCGCGTGCGCGTGAAGGTGAGCGCCGGCGGCCGCACGACGACGCGGGTCGTGAAGACGACGCTGAAGGGGGCGAAGCAGCGGGTCAGCCGCTGAGCTGAGAGCGGTGAATCGACGAAGCCGGCCGAGCTGCACCCGCCGCCTCGCGGCGGTCAGCTCCCGGCTTCGTCCAGCAGGTCGAGCACGAGTCGCGCGACCGCATGCGGGGCGTCGGTGATCGAGAAGTAGCGGTCCTTCACGGTTGGAGTTGCACACGGGCGGCTCGGCACGCCGGCGGCGGTGCGCGCCTGGTTCGAAGCGCCGCTGATAGCCGAAGACCTCTGAGCGCCGCTCGGTGCGAGAGTCATCCCTTCCGGATCAGCAGCTTCGCAAGCGATCTCGGCGACGACACGACGTCGAACCGCTCGTCGATCCACTGATCGACATCGGGCGAGAAGTATTGATCGGCGATGTCGTCGTCCTGTGAATCACGCCGGTAGTGCTCGATCAGTTCTGGGGTCCAGTCCTTCTTGAACGTCGTCGTGACGAACACGCCGCCCGGGACGAGACCGCCGGTGATCCTCTCGAGCGCGGGGATGACGTCGTGCACGTGCTCGAACGCTGACCACTCGACGACGAGACCGTAGTCGTGGTCGTCGTCGCCCGTGTCGAAGAACGAGTAGTCGGTCGTCGCCTCGTCGAGCACCGGCTCGAGTCTGAAGTGCTCGGCGCGCCAGCGAATGAAGTCGAGGAAGCCTTCGATCCGATCGGACATCACCGTCCGGTAGCCAGCAGCGCAGAGCGACAGGCCGATCTGGCCGAGCCCGGTGCCGAAGTCGAGGACGCTGACCTTCTCCGGTCCGCCGAGCGCCTGAAGTCGGTCGAGGATGTTGTCGTAGATCCAGTAGAAGTCCGGACGCTCGGGATCCATCCGGTTGAAGAGCGAGTACATGTGCAGAATCTGGTACTCCAGGTTCGAGACACCGAGCGCATCCTCGTATCTGCGGGCGCGCGGATCGTCTTCGTAGAACCACGGAGTGGCGTACTGCGCGCGGTGGCCGATCTCCCACCCGTAGTACTCGATCAGCTCGCACAGACGCGACTCGCGATCAGAGAGCTGGGGCTGGTCGCGCAAGGTGCGGCGAAAGATCTCGTCCGCACGATGATGCGACGCGGACGGCGGCAACGGGTCGCCGAAATCACGCCGCGCCCGCCCAACCTTGCGAGCAAGGTGCGCCGCGCGGGGTGCGACCTCTTCGACTCTCGACCGCATGCGCGCCACGAATGTCATACAACGTCCCCTTCACGAGAATCTCGACCGACGGGCTCGTAGCCCCTTCCAGCACGGTTGCCCCAACGTTTCCGGAGCCAGACAGGATGGTGCAAGGCTGAGCCGACGTTCGTCGCTGTCTCCGAGCGGAGTACCGGTTCCCACGTGAACGTGACGCGGCTGCGGAAGCGTTGGAGGGTGCGGACGAGGGCAGGGCCGAAGAGCAGGCAGAAGACGACGTTGCCGGCCGCGTGGGTGAGATCCCAGGGGAGTGAGATCGCCTGGTAGGCGAGGTAACGGTTGAAGAGGTCCTCGTTGCCGACCGTGGCGACGGCGCCGAAGTTGACGATCGCGCCGTAGAGCAGCCCGGTCGCGCCGCACGCGAGTGCGAGGGGAACGCGGCCGAGACGGGGGGAGAGGCGGGCGAGCAGGGCGCCGAGCGTGCCGGTCGCGCCCCAGGCGAGCATCTGCCACGGCGTCCACGGGCCCTGCGCGAAGAAGAGGTTGGAGGCGAGCGCGGCGATCGCGCCGACCGCGAACCCGGGCGGTCCGCCGAAGACGTAGCCGGTCAGCAGCACGATGTCGCTCGTCGGCTTCACGTTCGGAACCGGCGCGAACGCGATCCGGCCGAGCACGCCGAGTGCCGCGAGCGCGGCGACGAGCGCGAGCACGCGCGCCGTCGGGCGCGAGCGCTCGTACCACGCGAAGCCGGCGGCGAGGGCGCCTGCGAGGACAAGGAAGGCGGCGAGCTGCCAGGTCATTGCGACGCTGCTCGCGCGGTCGCGTCCAGCCGCGCGCGGACCAGCGCGGCGCCGGCGTCGGGGTCGAGCGCGTGTCCGGCGCCGCGCAGGATGCGGGCGGTCTCGGTCGTGAAGTACCACCCGCCGCTCAGCAGCTCGGCGGTGGGGCCGTCGGCGATCGGGCGGCCGTCGCCGAGCAGCACGACGCGCTGCGCGAACGCGGCGACGAACTCGGGGTCGTGGGTGGCGACGAGCACTGCGGTGCCGGCGTCGGCAAGGCCGCTCACGAGCGCGACGAGGTCGTCCTTGTGGGCGCGGTCCATACCGCGCGTCGGCTCGTCGAGGCAGAGCACGGCGGGCGGCGGACCGTCGCCGAGCACGATCGCGATCGCGAGCCGCTGGCGCTCGCCGCCGGAGAGGTCGCGTGGGTGGCGGTCGGCGAGGTCGGCGAGCCCGACGCGCGCGAGTGCTGCGGCGGGTGCTTCGTCGCCGACGCGGTCGTGCACGAGGTAGTCGTTGGGGTTCTGCAGCAGCAGCGCGACGCGGCCGGCGGCCTCGACGCGTCCACGGGTCGGCTTCAGCAGGCCGGCCGCGATGCGCAGCAGCGTCGACTTGCCGGCGCCGTTGCGGCCCATCAACGCGACGCGCTCGCCGGGTGCGATCCGCAGCTCGACGTCGCGCAGGATCGCGCGTGCATCGCGCGGCTCGAGCCAGACGCGCGCGAGGCGAAGTGCGGTGGCGGTCGTGGCGCGGCGGCCGAACGGCAGGCGGCGCGGCGAGCTGTCGTCGTCACCGTGGTGACGCGAAGGCGGGGGTGAGGGGGGCGAACCGGCGGCGTGCGACGCTCCCCGGGCGGGTGGGAACTGCTCTTGACGATCACCGGCGCTCGTCCGCAGGGCTCCCGCGGCGCGCAAGGTCGCGCGGGCGTCCTTGACGCCGATCGGCGCCGGGCTCAGGCCCGCGGCTGCGATCAGGCGGGCGGCCGGTGTCTGCAGCGCGGGCGCGGTGTCGGCGGCCCAGGCGAGGAAGTCGCGCGGGGCGGCGTCGCAGGCGATCCGGCCGGCGGCGAGCGCGACGACACGGTCGGCGGCGGAGAGGCAGCGTTCGAGGCGGTGCTCGGCGAGCACGATCGTCGTGCCCCACTCCTCGTTGAGCCGGCGCAGCAGCCCGATCAGCTCGTCGCCTGCGACCGGGTCCAGCTGCGAGGTCGGCTCGTCGAGCAGCAGGAGCTGGGGGCGGCCCGCGAGCGCGGCGCCGAGCGCGACGCGCTGCAGCTCACCGCCAGACAGCTCGTGTGTCAGGCGGTCGAGCAGGTGCTCGATCCCGAGCGCGAGCGCGGCCTCCTCGACCGCGCGCGCGACCGCGCTGGCCGGCTCGCCGCGGTTCTCCAGCGCAAACGCCAGCTCGCTGCGCACCGTCCCCATCACGACCTGCGTCTCGGGATCCTGGAACAGCGAGCCGACGACGGCGGCCAGTTCGCCGGGGCCGTGCGTGCGGACGTCCATCCCGCCGACGTGCAGCTCGCCGGCGACCTCGCCGCCGTGAAAGTGCGGCACGAGCCCGCCGGCCGCGCGCAGCAGCGTCGACTTCCCTTCGCCCGAGCTGCCGGCGAGCACGACGAACTCGCCCTCGCCGACGGTCAGCGTCATGTCGCGCAGCGCAGGCGCCGCCGTCTCTGCGCCCGGATAGGTGTAGGTGAAGCGGTCGAAGACGAGCACGTCGCTCATCCGATCCCCCGCCGATCGAGGAACGGCAACAGTGGCAGCGCGACGATCGCGCTCGCGAGCACCCACGTCGCGGGCGCCCAGTCGCCGTCGATCTGCGGATAGGTCGCGAAGCCCGCGACGCCGGCGAGCCGGTCGCCGACGGCGAGCAGCGCCAACGCGAGCGTCGCGCCCCCGAAGGCGAGATCGTGGCGCGACCACGGAATCCGCTCGCGTGCCGGCCGGCGAGCGCTGCCGTAGCCACGCACCTCCAGCGCCGCCGCCACGTCAACCGCGCGGTCGAGTGCGCCGGCGGTGACTGCCCGCACGAGCGTCGCGCGCGACGGCGGCGCGCCGGCGCGGCAGCGCTGCGCCTCGGCGATCCGCTGGCCGTCGCGGCGCAGCAGCGGCACCATGCGCGTGGCGAGCGTCGCGGTCAGCGCCGAACGAAACGACGCCCGGCGCAGCAGGCGCAGCACCTCGTCGGGATCGACGACGGCGGCGTAGAGGATCGTGCAGAGCAGCAACGCGAGTGTGCGGAGTCCGAGGATCGCGCCGTAGACGACCGCCTCCAAGGTGATGTCGAGCCGGCCGAGCACGGGCAGCTCGCCGAAGCGCGCGATCACGGTCAGCCCCTGGTGCGAGACGAACGGGTTCAACAGCGCGATCACGAGCGCGAACGGCAACGCGAACACCAGGCCTCGCGCGAGCGTGCGCCACGCTCCCCCGAGCGTGCCGATCGCCAGCGCCGCGCCGACGACGGCGGCGAGCACGAGCGGGTGGTCGAACAGCAGCGCGATCAGCGCCAGCATCGCGCACAACGCGCAGCCGACCGCGGCGCGCGTCGCGTGCAGCGGGCTGGAACGGGAGCGAGGGCGAGGGCGAGGCCGCATCAGCTCGCCGTCGAGCGTCGCGCCGTCGCAGCGGCAGCCGATCGCGGGGTGCTGCGGATGCGGTCGATCAGCTCCATCAGCGTGCCGCGGGCAACGCGACGTCACCCTTGCCGGAGAGGACGGCGAGCGCGAAGTGCGCTCGCAGACGCTCCGCGTCGAGCGCGTCAGCGGCGCCGGTGACCCCCGCGGCGTCCGTGCCGGTGACCACCCAGACCGGCTCGCCTCGGTGCTCGACCGCCGCGACGAGCCCCGCACCGGCGGCCGCGGTCTCGGCGACGTCACCGCTCGGGTCGAGCAGATCCAGTCTCTCGCCGCTTGCGTCGAAGCGCGCGAAGACGCCGCTTCTGGCCGGGCCGCTGTCGAGCTCGCGCACGGCCGCGTCGGCGCGCAGCGCACGCCACGGCCCCACGAGCACGCTCGGCGAGCCGGTCGGCGCGGCGGCACTCAGCGGCTGCACGGCCGCGCTGGCGCCGGCTGCGGTGAGGCTCCTGGCGACCGTGTCGCAGAGCGGGCGCACGTCGGCGCCGGGAGCGCAGCGCACCGCGACCTCGCGCGCCGCGCCGTCCGCATCGCCGGCGAACGGCGCCGGGTACTGCCCCACGACCGCGTCGACGTTCTGCGAGCCGCTCCAGTCGCGGTAGTCCCACCAGACATGCGCGTCGTTCTGAAGCTGGACGTCGGCGGCGCTCTTGTCGCCGACGGAGCCGTCGACGAAGAAGAACCAGTCGCGTCTGCCGCTCCCCGCGACGCCGTCGATCGAGTCGACGAAGCGGCCGCCGTAGGAGGTCTTGACGTCGAAGTTGCGCTCGGTCGCGCGCAGCGCCGTCTCGGACTCGGGCACGTCTCTGTCGACGTGCGAGCCGAGCACGCGCGCCCCGAAGTCCTCCGTCACGACGATCGTCGCGTCGCCCCCGCCGGAGCCGGCTCCGAGCCCGCAGCCGGCGGCGGGGAGCGCGCACAGCAGCGCGGCCACACAGGCGAGCGGAGCCCGCCAGACCATGGAGGTGGAGCTGCTGATGCGGGTCACGACGCTCGTTGTCCCTTCCCCAGCGTCGTGCCGTGAGCACGGCACGAAACGTCCGTGCCGAGAGGCTGACGCCGTCCAGATCGCGAAGACGGTGGGTCATCTGCTCGCGGCACGGTCTTCGGGCTCGGGGTCGTCCTCTCGGATCTCCTTCCCAAGCCGGGCTCCGGCTCAGTGGACCTGCGATCCGAATCGTCACCCACACCGCTGCGCGACAGCCCCGGAGTCACACCGGGTTCCCGCCACCATGAGCGCGGCCCAGCCTACACCGCGCGCTGCGCGGAGGACCCCGCCGGACGCGCCACGCCGCACGTCGCCGGCGAGGAGTCCGTCCGACCCCCGGCGTAGCTTGATCGACCCCGCGCACATATCGCGGGACGTGGTCGGCAGCGAAGTCCGGTGAGATTCCGGCGCTGTCCCGCAACGGCAATGCCCCGCACCGCGCGGGGACGAGCCCGGTCGCCTGGCGTCCACGTTCGATGAACCGTCCTCGGCAGAAGGACCGCTTCTCGGCGCCCCGCGACCGCCATACCCGGCCGTGGGCCACCTGGGCACCTCCCGCCGACTCGAAGGAGGCCCCAGTTGGCGATCAGCACGACAACGCCGAGCAGCACCACGAAGACGTACACGATCGGTCCGCGCAGCTTCGTGCTGGACCAGGAGAAGGCCGAGGCGGCGCTTGCGGCCAAGCGCGTCGTCGGCGGCCGCGAGACGATGACGTTCAACCTGCTGCCGCTGAAGTACGGCTGGGCGTACGAGCTGTACCGCACGATGAAGGCCAACCACTGGGAGCCGGAAGACGTCCAGATGGCCAAGGACATCGAGCAGTGGCGCGGGGTCGGTGCGGACTCGATCCTGAGCGAGATCGACCGCTGGATCGTGCGGATGGCGATCGGCTACTTCTCCGCTGCCGAGGGGATCGTCGGCGACAACATCCTCCACGTCGTGCGGGAGCTGATGACGGCCTCGGAGCTGAAGCTCGTGCTCGGCCGCCATGCGCACGAGGAGAACATCCACGCCGACTCGCTGCTGTACATGATCTCCTCGCTGCAGATCGATCCGCACGAGTGCGAGGCGATGTTCGACGACATCCCCACGATCGTCGCCAAGAACGCGTTCGTCACCGGCGTCTCCAAGCAGCTGCGGCGCGACCTCGACATGACCGACCCGGCCGCCCAGCGGCTGCTGGCGAAGAACATCTTCGTCTTCGGCCAGTGCATGGAGGGGACGCAGTTCTACGGCCTCTTCGGGATGGTCCTGTCGCTCTACCGCCAGGGCAAGCTGCCCGGCATCGGGACGATGTTCCGCTACACGCTGCGCGATGAGTCCAACCACATCGAGCTGTTCCGCCGGCTGCTGCGCGAGCTGGTCGCCGAGAACCCGGGGATCTGGACGGCCGACTTCCAGGAGGAGCTGCGCGAGCTGATGCGCGAGGCCGTCGCGCTGGAGCAGCGCTTCATCAGCGACTGCCTGCCGGTCGAGGGCGTCGGCCTGTCCGCCGAGGAGTTCGCGCAGTACATCGACTACATCGCCGACCGCCGCCTGGAGGGCGTCGGCCTCGCGCCCCTGAAGCCGGGCGTCGAGAACCCGCTGCCGTGGCTGGCGGAGCTGATGGACGTGCGCAAGGAGACGAACTTCTTCGAAGGGCGCGTGACCGAGTACCAGAAGGCGTCGGCGCTGGCCGTCGTCTCCGACGACGAGCTGTGAGGGACCTGATGCTGATCGAGTTCGACGAGATCCTGCGCGACCTGGAGCTGAAGCGCGCCGCGGCCCTGCCCGGCGGCGAGGGCCCGGCGCTCGACGTCGCCGCCGCGCTGGCGGAGCTGGAGCACGAGCACGAGCCGGCGCTGGCCGGCCTCACGCTGATCGGCGAGGACGGCGGCGAGCGCCCGTTCGCGCCCGCGCAAGCCGGCACGGTCGTCGCCGACGCGCTGCGCACGCTCGCGCTGGCCGGCGGCGAGACCGCTGGCGACACCGCCGCCGCGCGCGCGATCGTGCGGGCCGTGACGCGCCAGACGGTCACGCGGCTCGCCGCGGCCGCCAGCGGTGGCGCCCGTCAGCTGACCGAGGGCGACCTGTCGACCGTCGTGGAGGCGGCGCTGATCGACGCCGGCCACTACGAGATCGCGAAGGCGCTCGTGCTGCGCCGCGCCGCGCCGAGCGCCCAGGCGGGCGGCGGCGCCGGCGCGCGGCCGTCGACGCTGCGGCTGA
The DNA here is from genome assembly GCF_030646165.1 of Conexibacter sp. CPCC 206217. Classification (GTDB taxonomy): domain Bacteria; phylum Actinomycetota; class Thermoleophilia; order Solirubrobacterales; family Solirubrobacteraceae; genus Conexibacter. Next base: position 62,968 of record NZ_JAUTDO010000006.1, read on the forward strand.
TCCGCCGCTCCGGGCACGTGACGGCATGGGAGCCGGCGAAGATCGAGGTCGCGATCCGCAAGGCGTTCCTGTCGCTGCAGCACGCTCCGGAGCCGGCGGTCGCGCTCGCAGCGCGCGTCTCCGAGCGGGCGCAGGCGCTGGGGATGGCGTACGTGCCGATCGAGTCCGTCCAGGACATCGTCCAGGAGGAGCTCGTGCTGGCCGGGCACATGCGCGTCGCCGAGCGCTACATCGTCTACCGCGCCGAGCGTTCGCTGCTGCGCGCCCAGCAGGCCGGCGAACGGGGCGACGCGGCGACGGGCGCGGCGCAGTCGCACCCGCCCGTGCCGGTGGTCGAGGCCGACGACAGCGAGACGCTGTGGAGCGGCGCCGACCTGCGCGAGCGGATCGCGTTCGCCTCGATCGGCCTCGACCTGCCGCTCGACGCGCGCGAGCTGGAGCGCGAGCTGCGCCGCTCGATCCGGCCGGGAATCGCGCGTGCCGACCTGCGACGGCTGACGATCCTCAACGCGAAGGCGCTCGTCGAGCGCGACGCGGAGTTCTCCCGCTTCGCCGGGCGGATCCTGCTGTCGCACGTCTACGAGGAGGCGCTGGACTGGCAGATCGAGCGCGACGGCATCGGCGCGCTGAAGGCCGCGCACGAGCGCGCGCTGCCCGCGCTGCTGGAGCGCGGCGTCGCGATCAAGCGCATCGACGCGCGCCTGCTCGCCTACGACGTCGAGCAGCTGGCAGCGACGCTGGACCCGACGGCCGACCTCGACTTCGACTTCCTCGGCCTGCAGACGCTCTACGACCGCTACCTGCTGATCGACAAGACCGGCAGATCGCCGCGCCGGATGGAGACGCCGCAGCTGTTCTGGCTGCGCGTCGCGATGGGCGTCTGTCTCGGCGAGCGCGCCGAGGACCCGGTCGCGCGCGAGCAGCGCGTGATCGACCTCTACACCGTCTACAAGCAGCGCCGCTTCAGCTCGGCGACGCCGACGCTGTTCAACGCCGGCACCCCGCACTCGCAGCTGTCGTCGTGCTTCCTCTACAAGATCGACGACACGCTCTCCTCGATCGTCGGGCGCGGCATCGCCGAGAACGCGATGTGCTCGAAGTGGGCGGGCGGCCTCGGCGGCTCGTGGACCGCGGTGCGCGGCACCGGCGCGCACATCGAGTCGACCAACGGCGAGAGCCAGGGCGTCGTGCCGTTCCTGAAGATGCACAACGACCAGCTCGTCGCGGTCAACCAGGGCGGCAAGCGCGCGGGTGCGGGCTGCGCCTACCTGGAGGTGTGGCACAACGACATCCGCGAGTTCCTCGAGCTGCGCCGCAACACCGGCGACGACCGCCGCCGCACGCACGACATGAGCACCGCGACGTGGGTCCCGGACCTGTTCATGAAGCGCGTCGAGGCGCGCGAGCAGTGGACGCTGCTGCGCTCCAACGACGTGCCCGACCTGCACGAGACCTACGGCGCGGAGTTCGAACGGCGCTACGAGGCATATGAGGCGCAGGTCGAGGCCGGCGAGCTGTTCGGCGAGCGGATCCCGGCGCTGGAGCTGTGGAAGCAGATGCTGAAGCTGCTGTTCGAGACCGGGCATCCGTGGATCACCTTCAAGGACCCCTGCAACGTGCGCTCGCCGCAGGACCACGCCGGCGTCGTGCACAGCTCCAACCTCTGCACCGAGATCACGCTCAACACCGGCCCGGACGAGACCGCCGTCTGCAATCTCGGCTCGATCGTCGTCGACCAGCATCTCGACGCCGCCGGCGAGCTGGACCACGAGAAGCTGCGCGCGACGATCCGCGTCGCCGTGCGCGCGCTCGACAACGTGATCGACGTCAACCTCTACCCGACCGAGCCGACCAGAACGGCCAACGACCGCCACCGGCCGATCGGCCTCGGCGTGATGGGGCTGCAGTACGCGCTCTACCGCAAGGGCCTGCCGTTCGACTCGCCTGCCGCGCTGGACTTCGGCGACGAGCTGATGGAGGCGATCGCCTACTACGCCTACGAGGCCTCCAGCGACCTGGCGGCCGAGCGCGGGACGTACAGCTCCTACGAGGGCTCGAAGTGGGACCGCGGCATGCTGCCACAGGACACGCTCCAGCTGCTGGAGGCCGAGCGCGGCCAGCCGATCGCGGTGCCGCGCGGCGGGCAGCTGGACTGGGCGCCGCTGCGCGCGAAGATCGCCGCGCAGGGGATGCGCAACTCCAACGTGCTCGCGATCGCGCCGACGGCGACGATCGCCAACATCATGGGCACCTCGCCCTGCATCGAGCCGATCTACAAGAACCTGTTCGCGAAGTCGAACCTGTCCGGCGACTTCGTGATCGTCAACCCGTACCTCGTGCGCGACCTGAAAGCCGCGGGCCTGTGGAACGGCGCGCTGGCGGAGCGGCTGAAGGCCGTCGACGGCGACCTCGAGCAGCTGCCGGAGGTCCCGCGGGCACTGCGCGACCTCTACCGCACCGCCTTCCAGATCGAGCCCGAGCGGCTGATCGATGCCGCGGCCCGCCGGCAGAAGTGGATCGACCAGTCGCAGTCGCTCAACCTCTTCCTCGCGCAGCCGGACCTGAAGGCGATGAGCCACATGTACCGCCGCGCCTGGCATGCCGGCCTGAAGACGACCTACTACCTGCGCACGCTCGGCGCCTCGACGATCGAGAAGGCGACCGTCGCGGCGCCGGCGTACGCGGAGCTGCCGACCGCCTGCTCGATCGAGGCGATGCGCAACGGGGAGGAGTGCGAGGCCTGCCAGTAGGCGAGCCCGCTATCGTCCCCGGTGGAGTCGATCGCACCCGTACAGCACGGGTCAGGGAATCCGGTTCGAAATCCGGAGCTGACGCGCAGCGGTAGGGACGCGCGAGACGACGCATCGCCACTGGGCCGGGTTCGGTCTGGGAAGGCGGTCGTCCCGATCGCGTCCGAGCCCGAAGACCTGTCGCCTCCGCCCGCCGCGGGCATATCCGCGGATCGGGCCCCGAAAACCGCGGCCTCGCGACAAAGGCCGCACGGAAAGAGGAGCAGGACCAGATGGCACGCACTGCCGTCCTTGGGCTTCCCCGCATCGGTCCCGACCGCGAGCTGAAGTTCGCGCTGGAGTCGTTCTGGGCAGGCCGCACCACCGTCGAGGAGCTCGAGGGAGTCGCGCGCTGGCTGCGCGCGTTCAACTGGGGCCGGGCCGTCAGAGCCGGGCTCGACGTCATCCCCGCGGGCGACTTCAGCTACTACGACCAGATGCTCGACACCGCGTGGGCGCTGGGCGCGATCCCGGCGCGCCACGGCGGCGTGGCACTGCGCGAGCAGGGGCTGGCCGGCTACTTCGCGCTCGCGCGCGGGACCGCCGAGCAGCGACCGCTGGAGATGACGAAGTGGTTCGACACCAACTACCACTACCTCGTGCCGGAGCTGGTACCGGACCAGACGTTCTCGCTCGACGCCTCGCACTGGGTGGTGCCGTTCCGTGAAGCCGGGGCGCTCGGGATCCCGGCGCGTCCCGTCGTGATCGGGCCGTTCACGTTCCTGAAGCTGGCGAAGGGGCTGCAGCGTCCGCTGGAGCTGCTCGACGCGCTCGTGCCGGTGTACGGCCAGCTGCTCGCCGAGCTGGCGGAGGCCGGTGCGCATGAAGTGCAGCTGGACGAGCCGGCGCTCGTGCTGGACCACGCGCCCGGCGAGCTGGAGCTGTTCGAGCGTGCGTTCCGCGCGCTGTCGGTCGCGGCGCAGGAGGCCGGTGTCGAGCTGACGCTGGCGACGTACTTCGCCGGCCTCGACGAGGTCGGTGCGCTGGAGCGCGTGCTGGCGCTGGGCGCGGCCGAGGTCCATCTCGACCTCGTGCGCGCGCCGTCGCAGTTGAAGCCGGCGCTTGCCGCGCTGGCCGACGGCGGCGCCGCCGCGGGCTCGCGCACGCGCCTGAGCCTCGGCGTGCTCGACGGCCGCAACGTGTGGGCGGCCGACCTGGACGCCGCGCTCGACATGGTCGACCGCGCGACGGCGGCGCTCGGCACCGATCGCATCACGATCGCGCCGTCGTGCTCGCTGCTGCACGTGCCGTACGAGGCGGCGCGCGAGACCGCGATCGATCCGGAGGTGCGCGACTGGCTCGCGTTCGCGGCCGAGAAGGTCTCCGAGCTGCGCACGCTGAAGACCGCGACCGGGGCGGTCAAGCGCGACGTGCTGTTGGCGGCTGCGCGCGAGTCGACTTCGCGCCGCCGCACCTCCAAGCACACCAACGACGCGGCCGTGCGGGAGCGCGTCGGCGCGCTGGCGGCGGCGGACTACGATCGCGCGGCGCCGTTTCCGCAGCGCCGCGCCGCGCAGGACGAGCGGCGGCCGCTGCCGCAGCTGCCGACGACGACGATCGGCTCCTTCCCGCAGACGCCGGAGATCCGCGCCAGGCGCCGCGAGCTGCGCGACGGGACGCTCGACCGCGTCGCGTACGAGCGCTTCCTGGAGCAGCAGATCGACGGCGTCGTCGAGGTGCAGGAGCGGCTCGGGCTCGACGTGCTGGTGCACGGCGAGCCGGAGCGCAACGACATGGTCGAGTACTTCGGCGAGCAGCTCGCGGGCTTCGCGTTCTCGGCCAGCGGCTGGGTGCAGTCGTACGGATCGCGCTGCGTCAAGCCGCCGATCCTCTACGGCGACGTGTCACGCCCGGCGCCGATGACGGTCCGCTGGTGGCAGTACGCGCAGTCGCGCACCGAGAAGCCGGTGAAGGGGATGCTGACCGGGCCGGTCACGATCCTGCAGTGGTCGTTCGTGCGCGACGACCAGCCGCGCAGCGAGACCGCGACGCAGATCGCGCTGGCGATCCAGGACGAGGTGCTCGACCTCGAGCGGGCCGGCGCGTTCGCGATCCAGGTCGACGAGGCCGCGCTGCGCGAGGGGCTGCCGTTGCAGCGCGCACAGCAGGACGACTATGTTCGCTGGGCGGTCGACGCCTTCCGGCTGACGGTCGCGCCGGCGCGCAACGAGACCCAGGTCCACACGCACATGTGCTACTCGGAGTTCAACGACATCATGGAGCACATCGTGCGCCTGGACGCCGACGTGATCTCGATCGAGGCGTCGCGCTCGGACATGGAGGTGCTCGACGCGTTCGTCGGCGCCGACGGGATCGAGTACCCCAACGAGATCGGCCCCGGCGTCTACGACATCCACTCGCCGCGCGTGCCGTCGGTGCAGGAGATCGAGCGGCTGCTGGAGCTGGCCGAGCAGCGGATCGGGCGCGAGCGGCTCTGGATCAACCCCGACTGCGGGCTGAAGACGCGCAGCTGGGACGACGTCATGCCGGCGCTGGAGCACCTGCTGGAAGCGACCCGGCGGCGGCGCGCGGCGTCGCCGATCGCAGCGTAGGGAAGGGATCGCGGTGCTGCTGGACCGACTGCCGCCGTGGGCGACGACCGGCGTCGGCTCGCTGCCGCACCGCGATCCGCGCGCCGCGGCGGCGCACGCCGTCGCGGCCTACGACGTGCCGTTCTGCCCGCAGCTGCCGCGGTTGGAGGGCGACATGGTGGCCGAATGGCTCGGCGCCGACCCCGACCGCTGCGGCTGGTCGCCGCAGCGCGACCGCGAGCGGCCGCCGGCGTGGGAGGCGCTGCTGGACGAGCTGGACGCCGCGCCGCCCGCGCATCGCGTCGTGAAGCTGCAGGTGACCGGTCCGGCGACGCTCGCCTGCGCGCTCGAGCGCGAGCGCGGCGGGCGACCGTCGCGCGCGGCCGCGCTCTCACTCGCGCACGAGCTGGCGGGTTGGCTGGCGGCGAACGCGCGCGGGCAGGTCGACGCCCTCTCGGCCCGCGGCCTCGACACGCTGCTGGTCGTCGACGAGCCGGCGCTGCAGCTGTTCGGCACACGCGGGATCGAGCAGGCGTGGGATCCGCTGCGCGCGGTCGCGCCGGCGTGGGGGCTGCACCTGTGCTGCGCCGTCCCGTGGGACGTCGTCGAGCGCGCGCAGCCGGACCTGCTGTCGTTCGACCTCGCGCTCGCGCCGCTCGATCGCCGCGCCGCCGAGGCGCTGCGCCGGCTGCTCGCGCGCGGCGGACGGATCGCCTGGGGCGTGCTCGCGGCGCACCGCGACGAGGGCGTCGCCGAGGCCGTCGGACGGCTGCGCGCGGCGCTGGCGCGGCTGGGCGGGGAGGGCGTCGCGCAGCGGAGTCTGCTGACCGCGTCGTGCGGAACCGGGCGCCTGTCGCTGGAGCGCGAGCACGCGGTCGCAGGCGCGCTGGCGGATGTCGCGCGCGACATCGGCCAGCGGTCGGAGCCCGCCGCCGAGGCGGCGGGCTGAGCCGACGCTAGTGGTGCGTCAGGTGACCGTTGCCTGGTCCGCCGACGGTCAGCAGGGACTCGTGCCGACGCACAGTCTCAGCGGCACCGCGCGGCTCCAGTTGGAGCTGCTGCCGGGGACGCTGGCGCCGACCGTCGCCCAGCCCGCGGTCGACGGCATCGTGATCGTCGCCTGGCCGCTGGCGTTGGTCGTTCTCGTCGACGTGCCGCCGCTGATCGTGTAGCCGGACGGGGTCGAGGAGGGGCTCGGCGGGATGATCCAGTGGTTCGGGTCGCTCGGGTCCGGCGTGCCGAAGATGTCGGTCGGCCGCCACGCCGTCAGCTGGATCGTGACCGTGCCGCCGGGTCTGATCGTGCCCGAGCCGACGCGCGCGATCTGGATCGGCACCGAGTCCGGTATGAAGTCCGGCGACGGACCGGACTTGCCGGCCTGCCAGAGGACCGTGTCGCCGTCTCTGAGGTGCAGGTCGCACGCGCCCCAGTCGGCGTAGTCGTTGTTGTGGTAGAGGATCCAGTACTCCTCGTTCGGGCTCCAGGTGTGTCTTTCTCTGATGATCGTTTCGACGTAGGGGTTGCGATCCCAGTTGCCGACCGTCGCCTTCTCGGTCGCGCCGTAGACGGAGTCGTCCGCGCATCTGATCGGCATCGCTCTGCCGTCCCACGTCAGCGCCGTGCCGCTGCCGCTGCCGATCGTGACGCTCGTCGGTGCGAGCAGCGCTCCGGTCTGTCCCTCGACGCGGACGGTCACGTCCGCGGCCTGCGCGGCGAACGGCGCCGCGGCGATCGCCGCGACGGCGCACGCCGCTCCCAGCGCGGCCCGTCTGATCGAGCCGCTGTGCTTCATCGACATCCTGCCCCCTTCGGTTGGGTGGATTGACAAGCTCCTCATCGCGCCGAGCCGCGCACCGTCGTGGCGACGCGCACGGCGTCGCGACCGCGGCCGATCACCAACACGACACGTCCGCGCGCGGGCGCGCCGGTCAGGCGCAGCCGGCCGAGCGTGCCGCGCGCGATCGTGCGCTTGCCGCGGATCAGCCGCGCGGTCGTGGACGTCTTGGCGCGGGTGCGGGTGCCGGCTCTGGCGCCCGCGTACGTGACGCTGCAGCGGATCCGGGCAGCGCCTCTGCCGGTCACGCGGCAGCTGACGCGGGCAGCGCGACCGCGCGGACCGGTCGCGCCGCGCGGGCCCGTCTCGCCCTTCGGGCCGGCAGGCCCGCCGGGGCCCGCGGCGCCGCCCGGGCCAGCCGCTCCGGGCACGCCCGGAGCGCCGGGCGCGCCGGCCTCGCCCTGCGCGCCGGCCGGCCCTTGCGGACCGGGATCGCCCTGCGGACCGTCGGCGCCCTGCGGCCCTCTCGGCGGCGCGCCGCCGGTGCCGCCGAGCGCGACCGTCACGGTGCTGGCGGGAGCGGCGCGCAGCGACAGCGTCGCCGTGCGCGCGCCGACGGCGGTCGGCGCGAAGCGCAGCTTGACCGTGCACTGCTCACCGGCGGCCAGCGGGCCGCTGCAGGTCTCGCCGACGACGACGAAGTCGTCGGCGGCGGGGCCGGTCACGAGCGTGCCGCGCACGTCGATCGCGCCGTCCGGGTTGGTGATCGTGACCGTCTGCCCGGCACCGAGCGTGCCGTGCGCCTGCTCGCCGAACGCGAGCGCGTCGGCGGACAGCGCGCGCTCGAACGCGCCGGCGTGGGTGGCCTGCGCGGCGCGCACCAGCGCGGTCGCCGTGAGGTCCGGGACGCGCTGCGCGACGAACGCGTAGGGGGCGTCCGAGCCGGTGCCGAGCAGGTCTTCGAAGTTGCTGCCGAGCGCGCGCACGGAGCCGTCGGCGGCGCGCGCGAAGGTCGCTCCCACAGCGGTCGCGACCTCGGCCGTGCCGGTGAGCCCAGCGATCGTCGCGGGCGCGTCGAAGCGAGCGGCCGCGTCGGGATCGGCGCCGAGCTGGCCGCTCTCGTTGCGGCCCCAGCCGGCGACGGTGCCGTCCTGCAGCAGCGCGACCGCGTGGTAGAAGCCGCCCGCGATCGCGCGCACACCCGAGAGCGTGCCGCTGCCGCCGACGCCCGCGACCGCGACTGGCGCGGGGACCGAGTCGGGGTGCTCGCTGCCGTCGTGGACGAGGCCGTCGCCGAGCGCGCCGTCGCCGGCCCAGCCCCAGGCGCGCACGGCGCCGTCTCTGAGCAGTGCGTACGCGGTGTAGCCGCCTGCCGAGATCGCTCTGACGTCGGTCAGCCCCGGCACCTGCGCCGGCGTGGCGTCGGACGGAGCCTGGCCGAGCGTGCCGCGGCCGAGCTGCCCATAGCTGTTGTCGCCCCATGCCCAGACGCTGCCGTCGGCGGTCAGCGCGAGCGAGTACCCGAGGCCCGCGCTGACGGCGACGGCGTCGGGCAGGCCGGCGACCTGCGCGGGCGGCTGCCAGCCGGTCGGGTCGGCGGTGCCGTCGCCGAGCGCGCCGGCATAGTCCTGGCCCCATGCCCACACGTCGCCGTCGGCCTCGAGCGCGAGCGCGTGGTCGAAGCCGGCCGAGATCGCGCTCGCGCTCCCGACGCCGGCGACTCTCACCGGGTCCGGGCGGTCGATCGCGGTGCCGTCGCCGAGCGCGCCGTACTCGTTGTAGCCCCACGCCCACACGCTGCCGTCGGTGCGCAGCCCGAGCGTGAAGCGCGAGCCGGTCTCCACGGCCGCGAGCGAGCCGATCGCCGCGCGCACGGGCGTTGCGACCGGCGAGCTGGAGCTGCCGGTGCCGAGCTGCGCGGTCTCGTTTGCGCCCCACGTCTTCAGTGCGCCGACGGGCGCGGCGGCCTGCGCGCCGCTCGCGACGACGCCGCCGCCGCCGAGGCCGAGCGTCAACGCGAGCGCGAGACCCGTGCGGCGGATCAGGCCGGCGCGGTCGAGCCGTGCCGTCGTGCCGGCGGTGCTGCGGCCCGGGCGCGCGTCGCACCGCGCCCGCTGGATCGCCTTCAGCTGATTGCTCATCGGTCCCTCGTGGTCGTCGGGGTGGAGGTGGTGGGGCGCAGCGCGACGCGTACGGTGCGGCGGGCTCTCCCGCGGCCGATCGCGAGCACGTAGCGGCCGCGCGCGAGCGCACGCGGCGCCCGCAGGCGGCCGAGCGTGCCGCGCGCGACCGCGGTGCGGCCGCGCAGGAGTTGCGCCGCTGTCGTCTGCGCGAGGCGGCTGCGAGCAGTCGCCGCGCGTGCGGTGCAGCGGACGCTCCGTCTGCCGGTCAGCCGGCAGCTGACGCGCAGCGCGCGGGCGCTCGGCCCGCTTCTGCCGCGGGCCCCGGTCGCGCCGCCCGGGCCGCGCTGTCCGGTCGCGCCCGGCGCACCGGCCGCGCCGCCGAGGCCCGGCAGGCCTTGGAGGCCGGGCAGCCCCGGCTGGCCGAGCGGGCCCGTGGCGCCGGGCGCTCCGCCCGGGCCCTCCTGGCCGGACAGGCCCGGGCCGCCAGCCGGCAGCGCGGTGCCGCTGCCGCGCAGCGGGATGCCCGGGTCGCCGTCGAGGCCGTCGACGGCGACGCTCAGCAGCGCTGCGCGGTCACCGAGCGCGGTCGGCGCGAAGCGCACCGCGACTGTGCACGAGGCCTGCGGCGCGAGCGTCTCGCCGCTGCAGTCCTGCGTGCCGATCACGAAGTTCGCGGCGGCCGCGCCGCCGACGGAGAGCCGGCGGATCGTCAGGTCGCTGTTGCCGGCGTTGCTCAGCACGACGCGCCGCGCGCCGCTCAGCAGATTGTGCGGCTGCTCGCCGAAGTCGAGCCGCTCGCGGTCGAAGGCGAGCGTCGTCGGCAGGTCGAGCCGCAGCGCGAGCACGTCGCCGAAGCCGACGGTCTGCGCGCCGGCGGGCGCCTCGGCGCCGCGGTCGACGCTGGCCAGCCACGCGCCGCCGCTGCTCGCCAGCGCGCCGTCGATGCTCGTCACGAGACCGCCGTCGGCCTCGAACGACGCGACGCAGCCGGCCGGTCGCGACGCCGTGCGCGCCGCAGCCAGCAGCTCGACGACGGTCGCGTCGACCGGCGCGTCGGTCGCGCACAGCCGCGCGCGTCCTGCACCGGGGTCGACGACGAACGCGGTCGGCACGACGGTCCCGTCGGCGACGGCGGGCGCCGGGCGCACGGCCGGGTCGGCGGGGTTCGCGCGCGCCGGCGGATCGACGACGAACGCCGCAGCGCTCAGCGCGCGCAGCGCATCGGCGGTCGCGTACTCGTTGACGGTGCCGTTGTAGCCCCACGCGCCGGCGTCGGGACCGCTGGTCAGCTGGAAGCTCAGCAGCGCGTCGACGGTCGCCTCGTCGGCGGCGGTCCAGCCCGGTCCGCCGCGGCGGATGCCGCACTCGCCGAAGCCGTCGAGCGCCCAGGCGGTCGAGTTGACGTTGCCGATCATGCCGCCCGCCGCGCCCTGTCTGGAGCGCAGGAACGCGATTGCGCCCGCGACCGACGGGTCGGCCGGTGTGCGGCCGGCGCGGCAGAGGGCGGCGATCGCGGCGCCGGTCGAGTCGATGTCGCTCGCTCTCGCTCTGACGACGGGGTCGGTCGCCGGGTAGCTCGTGTAGCCGCCGTCGTCGTGCTGGTTGGTCTCGATCACGCGGACGGTCCGCTCCAGCAGCGTCTGCGGGACCGGCACCGTCGACAGTGCGAGCAGGCCGAAGATCGTGTGGTTGAAGACCGAGGTCTTGGACGTGAACCAGCCGTCGAGGTAGTGGCGTGCGAGGCCGGCGAGCAGGTTGTGCTGCGCGGACAGGCGCGTCGGCTGCAGGCCCGCGGCGCGCGCCTGCAGCAGCGCGCGCTCCCAGTCGGTCGCCTGCTCGTAGGAGAACGCCCACCAGGCGCTCGGGTCGGGGCCGGTCCAGATCGCCAGCTGGCCGTCCTGCGCGCTGGGCGCGCCCGGCGCAGGATGCAGGTCCGCGGGGTGGATGCCGGCCCCGGCGAGGCCGAGCAGCGCCCACGCGGGGTCGAGACCGCCGTTGGCGCCGAACGAGCCGTCCGGCAGCTGACGGACCTCGAACCAGTCGACAGCGCCGGTGACGGCCTGCTCGACCTGGACGTCGGTCGCCGCGACGGCACGGGCGGGCGTCAGCGCGGACGCGCTGACTGCCGCGGCAGCGCACGCCGCGACGAAGAGGGCAAGTGCCCTTCGATGCATGTTCGATGCTCCTGTCCCGGGCGGCGAACACGCACAGCAGACAGCCGTGGCGAGGTCAGCCGCCCTTATCGCGAGGCGGGTATTCGCTCACCGGGTCTTCGGGCTTGGGATCGACCTCCCGAATCTCCTTCCCAAGCCCTTGTCGAGCTCAGTGGACCTGCGATCCGGTCGTCACCCACACCGCTGCGCGACAGCCCCGGATTCGCACCGGGTTCCCCGCAAACGTGAGCGCGAACAAACCTATCTGGTTCGCGATCTGTGTGGCGCCGATTTCTGCGGACGGCGTGCGCGCGCTGACGGCGGTCCCGTGGAGATCGCTGCGCTACAGTCGCCGCCACATACTTGGACAGGCGGTCCGGGAAGCCGGTGCAAGACCGGCGCGGGCCCGCCACTGTGACCGAGGACGCCAGTCGCACGCAGACGCACGCCACGGAGCCACCCGGCTCGGGAAGGCGCGACTGGATCGCTCGGAAGCCAGGACATCGGTCGCCCTGTCTCTCAACCGTCGACTCGCCCTCGCGGAAAGGGGCTCTCAGACAGATGCGATCACGCTCGCGCGCGGCCATCGGCGCCGCGCTCATTCCCGTTCTCGCCGCTGCGGCGGCCGGCTTCCTCGCGGCGCCGGCAGACGCCGCGCCGGCAGACGTGCACGTGCGCGTCGAAGGTGTCGCCAGCACCGTGTTCGACCGCGTCGTGCGCACCGACGGCCGCTACGTGCAGGCCGCCGCCGACACGACGCTGCGCCACTGCGACGGCACCAACCTCGGCGCCAACCCCTCGCCGGGACCGACGGCGACGGCGGCGACGGTGGACGCGATGGCGTCGATCGGTCAGGGCTTCGACGCGCGCTGGTACGCGGGCTTCGACGACTACTTCCTGACGCGCTGGGGGACCGAGGCGGAGAACGACGCCAAGCAGTGGTGGTGGGGGATCGTCGTCAACAGAAGCTTCACGCCGGTCGGCGGCTGCCAGTTCCGCGTCGGGACCGGCGACGACGTGCTGTGGGTCAACGACGCCTTCAACGGGCGCGCGTTCCTGTGGCTCGCCGGCCCCGCCAAGGCGCTGCTCGACGCGCCCTATGACGCCGACGTGTCGGCGACGAGACCGTCGACCGAGGGCGACGACCCTGTCGGCGACGCGTATGCGGGCGCGCGCGTGAGCGCGGTGACGGCGAACGGCAGACCGGCCCCGGCGGGAGCCGCCGACGCCGGCGACAGCGGCAGCGACGGTCGCGCGACGGTCGCGTTCCGGCAGCTCGGCTGGCAGCGGATCAAGGCGCGCGCGCTCGACGGCGACGCCGACGGCCGCGACGACGCGATCGCCTCCAACAGCGTCGACGTCTGCGTCGTCGCCGCCCTCGCCGACGAGTGCGCGGGCCAGCCGCCGAGCCGCGTGCCGCTGATTCCGCCGGCAGCGCCGCAGCCGCCCGCGCCACCCGCCTCGCCGGCACCGCCAGCCCCGCCGGTCGGGCCCGCACCGCCGACGCCCTCCGCGCGCAACACCGCGCCGGTCCGCGTGCAGTTGCCGCGCGTCGCCGACGACGCGCGCCGTGGCCGCGTGCAGGTCGACTGGCGCGTGATCGACGCCGGCGCCGGCATCGCGCGCTGGACGATCGCGGCCAGGCCGCTCGGCGTCAGAGGCGCTGGCTTCACCGACCGGGCGTCCGGCAGCGACGCGACGTCGGCCTCGCTGAGATTGCCGGCCGGCCGCACCTATGCGCTGCGCTTCACGCTCGTCGACACACTCGGCCGCAGCGCGTCGACGAACGTCGGCCGCGTGCTCGCGCCGATCGACGACCGTGCGCGATCGGTCGCGCGCGGGCGCGCGTGGACCGCGGCCCGCGACGCCGGCGCCTGGCTCGGGACCGTGTCGCGCGGCGCCACGGGAGCAATCCTGCGTACGAGGCTCGCCGCCGGGCGGCCGGTCGTGGTGGTGCGACCGGATCGCAGACGGGCGGCGCGGGCCGTGCTGATCGCCGGGGGCCGGCGCACGACCGTCCGGATTCCTGCCGGCAGCGGGAGTCGCGAGCTGCGTGGCCCCGTGCTGCGCCGCGGCGGCGTCGTGACGCTGCAGGTCCTGGAAGGCGAGGTGAGCGTCGACGGGGTGGGGCTCGCGGCGTGACTTGGCGCGGAGCCCGGGCGCGGTGCCCGGCCGCGAGCCGCGCGGCTCGCGGAGCAGGTCATCTGCCGTCCTCGACGTAGACGAGGCGGCCGTCGGCGAGGCGGTAGACCTGGCCGACGGATCTGCCGCGACCGCTGGCCGGCGGGGCGCTGGCCGGGCTCGGGATCGCTCTCTGCTGCTGCGCGGCGCTCTGCGGCCCGCCGGTCGCCGCTCTTCTCTGGTTCGCGGTCAGGCCGAGGCCGGCGATCAGGAAGGCGACGGCGAGCACGATGCCGACGTCGAAGAGGTTGACGAGGCCGTCGAGCGGGTCGCCCGCGGCGTCGTCGAGGTTGCCGTGGCGGCCGAGACCGATGCGGCTCATACGACCACCGCCGCAGGCGTGGAGCGGTCCGTCGGAACCTCTCCCGCGGCCCGTTCCAGCGCGGCGAGGTCCTCGGTGTACATGCGCGTGCGCGTCAGCGTCAGCGCGAAGGCGACGGTGCCGACGAACAGGCCGACGACGGTCGCGGCGAACGCGATCCGCAGGTCGCTCGCGAGCTGACCGATGTCGCCGCCGGACAGCGCCTCGAGGCCGGGCGCGAGCGGGATCAGCGTCCCCATCAGCCCGATCGCCGGGCCGGCGCGGACGAGCAGTCGGGTCCGGTCGAGCCGCTTCTGCACCGCCAGCTCGAAGTCGGCGAGCGCGTACTCCGCCGCCTGCGGCCGCGCGGAGCTGACCGCCGCGGCGAGCTGGCGAATCGCGGTCGCAGCGAATCTCGTCGGCGCCTGCGTCGCGAGCTGCGGGGCCTCGCCGGGCGCCGCGACCGCGCGCGCTGCCAGCTGACGCAGCGGATGGTCGCGTGCCCGCGACCGGCGCTGCCACCACTCGGTCGCGAAGCGACCGCACTCCAGCGCGCAGACGATCAACGCGACGAGCGCGAGCAGCAGGACCGGGATCGCCAGCACCGCGACGAGCTGGGCGAGCGCGTCGCCGACGCGGTCGTGCAGCGACACTGCGAAGGGAGGACTCATCCAGTTCTCTCCGTCGTTCGGTTCACAGGTGGATGCTCACGTCGTGGTCGGCGCGGCGGTCGCGATCGATCTGCCCTGCCGCTCGTCGTCGTGGGACGGCTCGCGGCGCCGCTCCCAGAATCCGCCGGCGGCGGCGGCGATCAGCAGCGCGATCGCGATCGCGACGGCCAGCTGCGGGCCGGCGTCGCCGCCCGCCTCGGCGCCGCGCAGCCCGTAGGCCGCCGCGAGCGCGACATCCCTGCTCCCGGCCGCCGCGTCGCCGCCGACGAGCACGCCGCTGACCTGCTCGCCGGCGGCGGCGTCAGAGCCAGTTGTGCGGCCACGCGTGGAGTCGCCGCCGCTGCCGCCGGATCTCAGCGTCGAGCCGGTGTCGACGTCAGCGCCACCGCCGTCGGGCCTGGCGGGGGCGGACGGCTTCGCGGCGGCCGGTCCGGAGGCGGGGGGCGCCGACGCTTCGCTCTGCGGCGGCGCCTCGCTGTCGACCGGATCTCTGTCCTGCTCGGATTGGGTGCGCTCGCGGCCGCGTCTGACGGCGCGCGTGACGGAGGTCTGCCGCACGCCGCCGATCGCGCGGCCCTTGCTGCCCTGTCGGGGCCGGCTGAAGTTCGGTGCGCCCTCGCCGCCGCCGCCCGCCAGGACGCCGCCGCCGGGCGTGTTCGAGGCACCGCCGCTGCCGCCGCCGATGCCGTCGGCCGGTCTGTCCGGCGAGGGGGCGTTGCGCGGGTCCGGCACCTTGTGCGTGAAGGGGACGGGCGGGATCGGCAGGTACCGGCCCGCGTAGGCCGGCATCGAGTAGGCCGTCATCCACATCGGGCTCATGTCGTCGTCGACCTTCCAGCTGATGTGTCCGTCCGGTCTCTGGAGCGATGCGAGGAAGTCGAGCACGCTTGCGCCCGATCTCCGCCACTCCGCTGCCGTGGGAGCCTCGCCGACGGCCCACAACCCCTGCGCGACCCACGCGGTCGAGCCGGAGTTGCCCGCATTCTCGCTGACCAGCAGCGGGAAGCCGCCGTCGTCTCTCTGCATCGCGTGCAGCCATTCCAGCGCTCTTTCGAGCGCCGCGCGCGAGGCTCTGTCCTCCGTGCCGCCGCTGTTGACGCGGCCGGCGGCGCGCAGCGCTTGGAGGGCCGCCCCGGTCATGTCGGTGCTGCTGTTGGAGTGCGGCGAGGTGTCGGACCAGCTGCCGTCGTCGTTCTGCGCGCTCAGCAGCCAGTCGGCGGCTCTGGGGATCGCGGCGTCGACCGCGGGATCTCTGAGGAGCGCGAGCGAGAGGATCGCGAAGATCGTCGTGTTGACGGGGGAGGAGGTCTCCGGGGCGTCGAACGTGCGGGAGAAGGCGCCGCTGTCCTTCTGCTGGCGCAGGATGCCGCCGACGAGGTCGACGCCGCCGAACGAGCGCGGATCGGTGCCGGCGGCGACGACCACGAGCAGCGTTCGCTCGAGGTCGGTGGTGTTCTCGAGTCTGGTCGCCGACGCCTCGATGCAGTCGAAGACCGAGCGGTACCCGTCGGGCCGGAACTGCTCGCGCGGGTTGACCCCGGCGGCGGCGAGCGCCAGCGCCGTCCACGGGCTCGCCACGACCGGATCCCCCTCGCCGCCCGGGACGATCGGGAAGCAGCCGTCTCTGAGCTGGTGCTGCTGCATGTAGGCGACGGTCCCGTCCAGCAGACGATCGCCCGGCTGCGCCGGCGACGAGCGGCTGGCGAACGCAAGCGCGACGAGCGAACACGTCAGCGCCGCGAACGCAAGCGTGATGGCCGAGCGGCACTTGGGCAGCGACGGCATCGACGTCTCAGCGGCCGGCGGTCGCGCGCACCGACGAACCAGCCTCCGAGAAACGCTCCTCGGCAACGTGGCTGTTCGGGTGATGTGGCACGATGTCGGCTCCTGCTCCGTGCGGCCGTTTCGCGAGGCCGGGTGGTCGGAACCCGTCGGCGGAACGCCGCACGGGCCGAGTCGACAGGTTTTCGGGCTTGGACGTCGCTGCCGGTCCGCCTTCCCAGGGCATCGCCCCAGTGGCCTCATGAACCGCTGCCTCACGTCCCCACCGCTGCGCGCCAGCTCCGGATTCCGACCGGATTCCCTGACCCGTGCTTCGGGTGCGATCGACTCGCGTCCGCAACCCTACCGATCGGGCCGCGTCGCTCGCGCCGACGACCCCTCACCCCGCAGCGCCGCCGGGGCCGGCAACCGAACCGGCCCCGGCGGGAGCCGCGCCGCTCAGTCGATCAACTCGTAGGCCGGCAGCGTCAGGAACTCGACCAGCTCGTCGCCGAGCGCGACCTGCTCGAAGACGGCGCGCGTGTCGTCGGGGCGGCCTCTCTGCCACGTGTCGTCGCCGACGGCGGCGCGGATCGCCGCCATCTCCTCGTTCAGCACCTCGACCACGTGCTCGCGCGTGAAGCGGCCGTGGCGGACCCACTGCCAGATCTGCGAGCGCGAGATCTCAGCCGTCGCGGCGTCCTCCATCAGGTTGTTGATGCCGGCCGCGCCGCGGCCGGAGAGCCAGAACGAGATGTACTGGAAGCAGACGCTGACGTTGCTGCGCAGCCCCGCCTCGGTCGCCTCGCCGGGCGTCTCGGAGACGGCCAGCAGGTCGGCGGCGGCGACGGTGACGTCGTCGCGGCGGCGCTCGATCTGGTTGGGCCGCTCGCCGAGCACGGCGTCGAACTGCTCGCGCGCGACGCCGACGACGTCGGGATGCGCGACCCACGTGCCGTCGAAGCCGGCCTGCGCCTCGCGCTCCTTGTCGGCCCGCACGCCGGCGAACGCGCGCTCGTTCGCCTCCGCGTCGGTGCGCGACGGGATCACGGCCGCCATCCCGCCCATCGCGAAGGCGCCGCGGGCGTGGCAGGTCTTCACCAGCAGCTCCGTGTAGGAGCGCATGAACGGGACCGTCATCGTGACCGCGGCGCGGTCGGGGGTGACGAACGCCGGGTCGTTCGGGAAGCACTTGATCGCGGAGAAGATGTAGTCCCAGCGACCGGCGTTGAGGCCGAGCGAATGGTCGCGCAGCTCGTAGAGGATCTCGTCCATCTGGAAGGCGGCCGGGAACGTCTCGATCAGGATCGTCGCGCGCATCGCGCCGGTCGGCAGGCCGAGCTGCTGCTCGGCGAACGTGAGCGCGTCGTTCCACAGCCGCGCCTCGAGGTGGTGCTCCAGCTTCGGCAGGTAGAAGTGGACGCCGCGGTCGCTGGCGTGCAGTCGTCTGGCGCAGTGGAAGGCGTAGAGGCCGAAGTCGGCGAAGGCGCCCGCGACCGTCTCCTCGCCGACGAGCAGGTGCTTCTCCGGCAGGTGCAGGCCGCGCGGGCGCACCAGCAGCGTCGCGATCTCGTCGTTCAGGCGGTACTCCCGCCCGTCGGGGCTGCGGTGCTCGATCGTCCCGTCGATCGCGTCCTTGAGGTTGACGTGGCCCTCGGTCTGGTTGAACCAGGTCGGCGAGTTGGCGTCCTCGAAGTCGGCCATGAAGCCCTTCGCGCCCGAGTTGAGCGCGTTGATGACGAGCTTGCGGTCGGTCGGGCCGGTGATCTCGACGCGGCGGTCGACGTAGTCGGCCGGCGGCGCGGCGACCTGCCAGGCGCCGTCGCGGATCTCCTGCGTCTCGGGCAGGAAGTCGAGCGTCGCGCCGGCGCCGAGCAGCGCCGCGTGGCGCGCGGCGCGCGCGCCCAGCAGCTCCCGCCGGGTCGGGTCCAAGCGCCCGTGCAGCTCACCGACGAAGGCGAGCGCCTCGGGGGTGAGGATCTCGTCGAGCGCGCGGGCGCTGAGCCCCTCGGTTCTCGTCATGCGTGCGGCGGTCATCTCGCTCCATTCCACGATGTGAAATAATCTGCCCGATGTATTCCACTAATGGTTGCACGAGCGCGCGATGAGCGAAGCTGGACCCGTCCAGGCGGTCGCGCGCAGCCTGCGGCTGTTGAACGCGATCGCGGCTGAGGGCGAGGTCGGCGTGATCGAGCTGGCCGAGGCGACGGGCCTGAGCGCGGGCACGACGCACCGGCTGCTGGCGACGCTCGTCGCCGGCGGTTACGTCGCGCACGACGCGCAGACGCGGCGCTACCGCCTCGGGATCCAGCTGTTCACCGTCGCGGCGGCGGGGGAGCGCCAGCTGGAGCGGCTGCGGCGCGCTGCGGCGCCCGCGCTGGAGCGGCTGCGCGACGCCTTCGACGAGACGACCAACCTCGTCGTGCTCGACCGCACCAGCATCGTCTACGTCGACCAGGTCGAGAGCACGCGCCCCGTGCGCCTCTTCAGCCGGGTCGGCAACCGCGTGCCGGCGCACGCCAGCGGCGCGGGCAAGGCGCTGCTGGCGCACGCTGCGGCCGAGGACGTCGAGGCGCTGCTGGCCGGCGCGCCACTGCAGGCGGTGACCGAGCACACGATCACGGCCGCCGACGCCCTGCGCGCCGAGCTGGTGCGCGTGCGCGAGCGCGGCTGGGCGCTCGACGAGGAGGAGTTCGACGAGGGCGTCGTCTGCGCTGCCGCGCCGGTGCTCGTCGGCGGGCGCGCCCTCAGCGCGCTGAGTGTCTCCGGGCCGAGCGAGCGGATGCGCAGACGATCGCTCGACGCGGTCGGCGCGCGCGTCGCGCAGGCGGCCGGCGAGGTCGCGGCGGCACTCGCCTGACGCGTCAGTACGCCGGCGGCTCGGGCGGCCCGGGCGGACGCCGCCCGGGCTGCGTGCGACGGGTCGTCGCGAACGTCATCGCGAGCCCGATCACGAGACCCACGGCGCCGCCGATCATCAGGATCAGGCCGACGGTCTGAAGGTCGACGCTGGCCACGTGCGCGGTCACCGCGAAACGCAGGATCGCGCCGACGATGATCAGGAAGAGGCTGCCTCCGATGGTCACGTTCGCCAGCCTATCTTGATAACGCCGCCGCCGCGACTGACAGAAAATCCTCCAGGCGCTGCTGGCGGCGGTCGTCGGTGACGGCGAGATGGATCTCCAGCACCTCGGCGCCTGCCACCGGGCGGTGGACGAGGCCCGGGCGGGCGTAGGAGCGCGCGACGCTGCGCGGCACCATCGCGATGCCGAGGCCCGACGCGACCAGTTCGAACTTCTCCTCCACCGACGCGGTGCGCCGTGCGGCGGCGTCGATGATCGTCTCGCCGTCGAGGTCGGCCGCGGTCAGGCGGCGCCGCGACGCGAGGCGGTGGGTGGCCGGCATGCAGGCGACCTTCGGCTCGCTGCCGACCCGGATCGTGCGCAGCCCCTCGGGGTCGAACGGCTGGCGGATGCAGGCGACGTCGGCGCGGCCGTCGCGCAGCGCCTCGGCCTGGTCGTACCAGTGCAGGCGCAGCAGTTCGACCTCGACGCCGGGGTGCGCTGCGCCGAACGCGCGGACCGCGGGGGAGACCTGCAGGCCGGGCGCGAAGCCGACCACCAGGCGCTCGACGCCGCGCGCGGCCTCGTGCGTACGGCGGGTCGCCGCGGCGGCGGTCGCGAGCACGCCCGGCACGTCCGCATACAGCTGCCTGCCGGCCGGCGTCAGCTGCACGCTGCGGGTGGTGCGCACCAGCAGCGCGCAGCCCAGTTCCTGCTCGAGCGCGCGGATCTGCCGGCTCAGGACCGGCTGCGCGATGTAGAGCTGCTCGGCGGCACGGCCGAAGTGCTCGTGCTCCGCGACGGCAGCGAAGTAGCGCAGCTTGCGCAGATCCAGATCCATGCCTTCACGGTATCAATGCCCGTGAAGAGGTATTGGACGCGCGGCGCGCGCGAGCGCAGAGTCACTCGCATGATCGTGATCACGACACCCACCGGCCAGATCGGCCGCCAGGTCCTCGAACGTGTCCTCGACAGCGGCGAACCGATCCGCGTGATCGCCCGAGACGCCTCCCGCATTCCCGTCCAGACGCGCGAGCGCGTCGAGCTCGTGGAGGGCTCGCACGGCGACGCCGCGGTGGTCGAGCAGGCGTTCGCCGGCGCCGACGCCGTCTTCTGGCTGCCGCCGCCGAACCCGCGCGCCGACAGCGTCGAGGCCGGCTACACCGACTTCACCCGCCCGGCCTGCGCCGCCTTCGAGGCGCACGGCGTCAAGCGGGTCGTCGGGATCTCGGCGCTCGGCCGCGGCGTGACCGACCGCGCTGGGCTGGTGACGGCGTCGCTGGCGATGGACGACCTGATCGCGAGCACGGGCGTGGGCTACCGCGCGCTGACGATGCCGTCGTTCATGGACAACGTCCTGCGCCAGGTCGGATCGATCAGGGACCAGGGCGTCTTCTTCTCGCCGCTCTCCGCCGATCGCAGACTCCCGCTCTGCGCCACCCGCGACATCGCCGCCGTGGCGGCCGAGTTGCTGCTCGACGACTCCTGGAGCGGCCAGGGAAGCGTCCCGGTCCTCGGCCCCGAGGACCTCTCCCACGACGAGATGGCGCAGATCATCTCGCAGGTGCTCGGCAAGCCGGTGCGCTTCCAGCAGATCCCC
This sequence comes from Conexibacter sp. CPCC 206217, assembly GCF_030646165.1. Classification (GTDB taxonomy): domain Bacteria; phylum Actinomycetota; class Thermoleophilia; order Solirubrobacterales; family Solirubrobacteraceae; genus Conexibacter. The sequence continues at coordinate 83,914 of NZ_JAUTDO010000006.1, forward strand.
GGCGAGGCGTTCAAGGCGCGGCTGCTCGAGTTCGGGGCGTCGGAGGCGATCGCGCAGGCGACGCTCGAGATGATGGAGGCGAAGGACGCCGGCCTCGACAACGCTGAGCCGCGCACGCCGCAGGCGACGACGCCGACGAGCTTCCGGCAGTGGTGCGAGGAGGTGCTCGCGCCGGCTGTGGGGGGCTGAGCGGGGAGGAGGCGCTTGTCGCCGGCTCCAACCCGGCCGCCGCTGCGCCCGCTGCGCCGTGCCGCGCCGGCAGTAGCGTGACCCGCCATGACCGCGCGACCCGTGCCGCCGCTGCCGGACGTCGACGATGCGCTCGCCGCGCCCTTCTGGGCCGCCGCGCGCGAGCGGCGGCTCGCGCTGCAGCGCTGCGGCGCATGCGGATACGTCGCGTGGCCGCCCGCGCGCGTCTGCCCCGACTGCCTCGCGCAGCGGCTGCGCTGGGAGGCGGTCGCGCAGACGGGGGAGATCTGGAGCTTCGCGGTCTACCACCGCGCGCTGCATCCGGCGTTCGCCGCGGCGGTGCCGTACGCCGTGCTCGCCGTGACGCTCGACGCCGGACCGCTGATGATCGGCGCGGCGGTCGACGCGATCGACCGGCTCGCGGTCGGGGCGCGCGTGCGCGTGCGCTTCGAGGACGTCGCCGCGCGCGTCACGCTCGTGCGCTTCGCGCTCGACGACGGGACCGCGCCAGGAGCTCCGCGATGACCGCCGCGCAGTCGCGCAACAACGCCGCGATCGTCGGCATCGGAGCGACTGCGCAGGGGGAGCATCCGGGGCTCGCGGCCGACGATCTCGCGGTCGACGCCGCGAAGAGCGCGCTCGCCGACGCCGGCATCGCCAAGCACGAGGTCGACGGCCTGATCAGCTGCCGCACGCTCGACGGGCACGGCGACGACGTCGCGGTCGGCGCGCTGCTCGGGCTCAACCCGCGCTACAGCGCGGCGCTCAGCTACGGCACCTGCAACTTCTCGCTGCAGCTCGCGGCGATGGCGATCGCGAGCGGGCTCGCGCGCACGATCCTGCTCGTCTACGGCGCCAACCAGCGCACCGGCAGAACGGACTTCGCGCAGACGCAGGAGGCGCGCGACTTCGCGCTGCCGCACGGCTTCGTCCACATCGCCGGCCCGGCCGCGCTCGCCTTCCGCCGTCACCAGCACCTGTACGGCACGACGGAGGCGCAGCTCGGCGCGATCGCGGTCGCGCAGCGCCGCTGGGCGCAGCTCAACCCGCTCGCGATCTTCAGATCGCCGCTGACGCTCGACGCCTACCTCGCCAAGCCGTACCTCGTCGCTCCGCTGCGTCGCGACGACGTGACGATGATCTCCGACGGCGGCGTCGCGGTCGTGATGACCGCGGCAGAGCGCGCCGCCGCGCACCCGCACCCCGCGGTGCTGCTGCGCGGCATCGCGCAGACCGCCGCCCTGCGCCAGAGCCAGAACCCCGACAACCTGCTGCGGCCATGGCTGAAGCCGGTCGCCGAGCGCGTCTTCGCGGCCGCGGGGATGCGGCCCGGCGACGTCGACGTCGCGTACTTCCAGGACCCGACCTCGGTGTGGGTGCTGCAGCTGCTCGAGCACTTCGGCTTCTGCGACCCGGGTGAGGCGGGGCCGTTCGTCGCCGACGGCCACACGGCACCGGGCGGCGCGCTGCCGGTCAACACCAACGGCGGGCAGTTGTCGGAGAGCTACATGTGGGGCTGGCTGCACGTCTGCGAGCTGGTGCGCCAGCTGCGCGGCACGGCCGGGCCGCGCCAGGTGGAGGGCGCGAGCGTCGCCCTGCACGCGTCGACCGGCGCCTTCTTCAAGGGCGCGGCGACGATCTTCGCGCGGGACTGACGGCGGGCCGCGCCCGCAGCGCCGGGCGCCGCTCGCCTTCGGCAGCTCCGCGTGCCACGCGCGCGGTGCGCTCGCGGCCGGCCGCGCTCAGTCGAGCACGAGCAGCGGATCGCCTTCCGAGACCGCCTGGCCCTCGCTGACGAGGACCTCCTTCACGGTGCCGGCGTCCTCGGACTCGACCGGCATCTCCATCTTCATCGACTCGAGGATCGCGACGACGTCGCCCTCCTCGACGGCGTCGCCGGGGGCGACCAGCAGTCTCCACACGCTGCCCGTCAGGTGCGCCTCTACGTTGGTCATGGCGTGCAACCTAGATGGGGGTCAGTGGATGGCGATCAGCGTCGCCAGGCGCGCGTAGTGGAGATCGACAACGGCGCCGGAGGCGCGTGCTGACCGCGATCCCGCACGGGTCGGTGCAGCGGCTAGCGTCGGCTCGACCCGGATCAGGATCGATGGAGGTACGCCCAGATGCAATCCGCCGAGCCCGCCGCGGCCGCAGACGCCGCGGCCAGCGCCGCCGCGCCCACTGACGCCGCGCCGGGCGCCGCAGCCGACACCGCGCCGACCGGCTGGGAGCCCGAGCTGGAGGAGATGCGCCGGCGCGAGCAGCTGGCCGCGCGGATGGGCGGCGAGGAGCGCGTCGCGCGGCAGCACGCGTCCGGCCGCCTGACCGTGCGCGAGCGGCTGGAGCTGCTGCTCGACCCCGGCACATGGCGCGAGACCGGCGGCCTGGCGGGCGTCGGCAGCTACGACGACGACGGCCGCCTCGTCGAGTTCGCGCCCTCGACGATGGTCGTCGGGCAGGGCGAGGTCGACGGCAGCGCGGTGGTCGTGCAGGGCGACGACTTCACCGTCAAGGGCGGCGCCGGCGACGACGCCGTCTGGCGCCGTATGACGTGGGCCGAGCGCGCCGCGCACGACCTGCGCCGCCCGCTCGTGCGGCTCGTCGACGGCACGGGCGGCGGCGGCAGCGTCAAGACGCTCGCGTCCGCCGGCTACGCCGCCTTCCCGTCGCTGGCGGGCGGCGACCTCGCGATCGCCAACCTCAGCCGCGTCCCGGTCGTCGCGGCCGCGCTCGGTCCCTGCGCGGGCCTCGGTGCCGCACGCGTCGTGCAGAGCCACTTCAGCGTGATCGTGCGCGGCACCGCGCAGCTGTTCATCGCCGGGCCGCCCGTCGTCGCGTGGGCGATGAGCGAGCGGCCCGACAAGGAGGAGCTGGGCGGCGCGCGCGCTCAGGTGAAGGCGGGCGCCGTCGACAACGAGGCCGCGAACGAGGAGGACGCGATGGCGCAGCTGAAGCGCTTCCTCTCCTACCTGCCGCCGAACGTCTGGACGGCTCCGCCGGTCCACGCCGCGACGGATCCGGTCGACCGCCGCGAGGAGGAGCTGCTGTCGATCGTCCCGCGCGACGAGCGGCGCACGTACAAGATGCGGCGGATCGTCGAGCTGGTCTTCGACCGCGGCAGCGTGTTCGAGCTGGGCGCGCGCTTCGGCCGCTCGACGATCACGGCGCTGGCGCGCCTCGACGGCAAGCCGGTCGGCGTGATCGCGTCGGACCCGACGCACTACGGCGGCGGCCTGACCGCGTCGGCGGCCGAGAAGCAGACGCGGTTCGTCGACATGTGCGACCAGTTCCGCCTCCCGGTCGTCAACCTCGTCGACCAGCCCGGCTTCGTCGTCGGCACGGAGTCCGAGCGCGCCGGCACGATGCGCCGCGGGTCGCGCCTGATCGCGGCCGTGATGCAGGCGCGCACGCCGTGGTGCTCGATCATCGTGCGCAAGTGCTTCGGGATCGCGGGTGCCGCGCACGGCGACGGCTCGCGGCTGAACCTGCGCTACGCGTGGCCGAGCGGCAGCTGGGGCTCGCTGCCGATCGCCGGCGGGCTGGAGGCGGCCTACCGGCGCGAGCTGGAGGCGGCCGAGGACCCGGTCGCGCTGCGCGCCGAGATCGAGGCGCACCTGCGCGCCGTCACCTCGCCCTTCCGCACCGCGGAGCGCTTCTCGATCGAGCACGTGATCGATCCGCGCGACACGCGCCGGCAGCTGTGCCTGTGGGCCGCGCAGGCGTACGACATCGTGCGCCAGGACGTGGTCAGCGAGGAGCCGATCCGCCGCCGCGGGCTGCGGCCGTGATCGTAGAAGTCGACAACGCGTGCGGGCGCGCGCCGCCCGCACGCGCCCGGGCCGCGGATAGCTTCGGCTCAGTCAATGCTCGCCCCGCACGGCGAGCGCACCGCCGCAACGGAGAGAGATGGCTGACGACACGCACGGCACGGCCGAGGCAGCGCCTCGCCTGTGGGCCAAGGGACGACGGTGGGAGGACTTCACCGTCGGCGAGCGCTTCGAGCACCACTGGGGCCGCACGCTCTGGCACGCGGACAACGCGCTCTTCAGCACGACGACGCTGTCGTGGCTGCCGCTGCACCTGAACGAGGCGTACGCGCGCGAACAGGGCCACGAGACGGTGACGCTGCATCCGCTGCTGCTCTTCTGCACGGTCCTCGGCATGTCGGTCGAGGACCTCAGCGAGAGCGGCGGGGCGTTCCTCGGCGTCGACGACCTGCGCTTCGCGCGGCCCGCCTACCCGGGCACGACCGTGCGCGCGCGCAGCACCGTGCTGTCCAAGCGCGCGTCCGGCTCGCGCCCGACGCAGGGCATCGTCACGTGGCGCACCGAGGGGGTCGACCAGGACGGTCGCCTGCTGCTCGAGTTCGAGCGCACCAATCTGATTCTGAGAAGGGACGGCTGATGGCATCGGCGTTGCTGTCGCGCGAGCGCGCGAACCTGATCGCGGAGGCGCGCGAGTTCACGCGCGAGGAGGTGCTGCCCGTCGCCGGGCCGCTCGACAGCGCTCAGAAGGACATCCCCGACGAGCTGATGGACAAGCTCGCCGAGCGCGGCTACTTCGGCATCATCATCCCCAGAGACCACGGCGGGATGGGCCACGGGGTCTTCGAGTACTGCATCATCAGCGAGGAGATCTCGCGCGTCTGGATGAGCGCCGCGAGCGTGCTCGCGCGCGCCCAGGGGATGGGCACCGCCGTCAGGGACGCGGAGTGGCGCGAGGAGCTGATGCGCAGAGCCGCGGCGGGCAGATGGATCGCCGGCGCGGCGCTGTCGGAGGCCAACGCCGGCTCCGACCTCGCGGGCGTCGCCACGAGCGCGGTGCGCGACGGCGACGACTACGTCGTCAACGGCGAGAAGAAGTGGTGCGGGATGGCGAAGGTCGCCGACTTCATCATGCTGCTCGCGCGCACCGGCGAGGAGCGCATCAAGGGGCTCGACACGTTCATCCTCCCCAAGCCGCGCCACACGCTGCCCGACGGCGTCACCGGCGAGGTGCTGCCGAAGATCGGCTACCACGGCATCACCTCGTGGGAGCTGACGCTGACCGACGTGCGCGTCCCGGCCGCCAACATCCTGATGCAGGGCGATCAGACCGGCACCGGCTTCTACGACATGGTGAGAATGCTGAACCGCGCGCGCATCCACACGGCGGCGCGCTCGGTCGGCGCCGCGCAGGGCGCGCTCGACGAGGCGACCGAATACGCCAAGGGCCGCAGGCAGTTCGGCAAGGCGATCAGCGAGTTCCAGGCGATCCAGTTCAAGCTCGCCGACATGGCGACCGAGATCGAGGCCGCGCGGCAGCTCTACTACTACGCCGCCGAGCTGCTCGACGCGGGTGAGCGCTGCGAGAAGGAGTGCTCGATGGCGAAGCTGTTCGCCAGCGAGATGAGCGAGCGCGTCACGAGCGAGGCGCTGCAGATCCTCGGCGGCAACGGCTACACGACGCGCTACTCGGTCGAGCGCCACTGGCGCGACGCGCGCCTGACGAAGATCTTCGAGGGCACCTCGGAGATCCAGAAGGTGATCATCAGCCGCAGACATCTGGCGGAGGCGGCGGCGTGAGCAGCCTCGTCGGTCATGACAACTTCTTCGAGGACTTCGTCGTCGGCGACCGCTTTCGCCACGCGCGCGGCAAGACCGTCACGGAGCTGGAGACGATGACGCTCGCGCAGCTGGTGATGAACACCTCCGACGGGCACTTCAACGCCGACAGAATGCAGCACAGCGAGTTCGGCGCGCCGCTCGCGTTCGGCGGCGTCGTGGCGGCGATCGTCTACGGGCTCGCCAGCCAGGACACCGCCGAGCAGGCGATCGAGGAGCTGGGCTTCGAGCGCATCCGCTTCCCGCGCCCGACCGTCACCGGCGACACGCTGTACGCGCAGACCGAGGTGCTGGAGCGCGAGGAGCGCGACGACGCCAGCGGCACCGTGCGCTTCCGCCATCTCGGCCTCAACGCCGACGGCGAGACGGTCTGCGAGCTGGAGCGCCGCGTGCTGCTGCGGCGACGGCCGAGGGAGGGGACATGACCGGACCGCTGCAGGGCGTGCGCGTGATCGACCTGACACATGCGCTCGCGGGGCCCTACGGGACGATGCTGCTGGCCGACCTCGGCGCCGACGTCGTCAAGGTCGAGCCGCCGCAGGGCGACCTCGCGCGCGGGCTCGGCCCGTACCGCGACGACGACGAGCAGCACGCCTACGGCGGCCTCTTCCAGAGCGTCAACCGCGGCAAGCGCAGCATCGTGCTCGACCTCAAGACGGCCGAGGGGATCGACACGCTGCTGGCGCTCGTGTCGGAGGCGGAGGTGCTGGTCGAGAGCTTCAGCGTCGGCGTGATGGAGCGGCTCGGCGTCGCCTACGAACGGCTGCGCGGGATCAACCCGCGGCTCGTGTACGCCTCCACGCGCGGCTTCGGCGACCCGCGCACGGGCGAGTCGCCGTACGCCGCGTGGCCGGTCGACGACGTCGTGCTGCAGGCGATCGCGGGGCCGCTCGGGATCGCCGCGGCGTCCGCATCCGCCGCCGGCGACGACGCGGGCGAGCCGCCGGCCGAGACGGGCCTGCGGATCGCCGACATCTTCCCGGGCACGCTGACGGCGCTCGGCGTCGTCTCGGCCGTCCTGCACGCGCGCAAGACCGGCCAGGGGCAGTACGTCGACGTCGCGATGTACGACGGCGTGCTGTCGCTCTGCGAGCGGCTCGTCTACGAGCACTCCTACGGCGCGGCGGCCGGCGGCGGCGCGCGCGACGGGGACGGCAACGGCGGCGCGCGCGGCGGGGACGGCGACGGCGAGGCCGACGCGACCGACGGCGCGCCGATCGACGTCTCCGACGACGGGGAGCTGGGCGTGCTGCCGGCGAAGGACGGCTGGATCGCGCTGGCCGCGCCGACGCGCGACAGCTGGCGGCGGCTGTGCGAGCTGATCGAGCGGCCCGACCTCGTCGACGACGAGCGCTTCGCCACGAAGCGACGGCGGCGCGGCCGCCGCGACCAGGTGCGCGCGCAGCTGAGCGAGTGGACGCGGCCGCGCACGCGGCGCGAGATCCTGCAGCGGCTCGGCGGCGAGGTGCCGGCGGCGCCCGTCAACAGCGCCGCCGACATCTTCGCCGACGAGCACCCGCGCCGCCGCGGGATGCTGCTCAGCGTCCCGCACCCCGGCTGCCCTGAGCCCGTCGTGATCGCCGGGCAGCCGATCAAGTTCACCGCGACGCCGTCGGAGCTCGGGCGGCGCGCCCCGCTGCTGGACGAGCACGGCGACGAGATCCGCTGCGAGCTCGCGCCCGACCAAGGCGCGCAGCTCGACGCGCGCGTCACCGGACTGGAGACCATCTGATGACCGACACCCAGGCGCTGACGCGCTACGACGCGTTCGTCGACGGGGGCTGGCGCCCCGCCGGCGACGGCGAGACGATCGCCTCACTGGACCCCGCGACCGGCGAGCCGTTCGCCGCGGTCGCCGCGTACTCCGCCGACGACGTCGACGTCGCGGTGCGCGGCGCCGACGCCGCCTTCCCGACCTGGCGCGACACGCTCCCGGCCGAGCGCGGCCGCGTGCTGACGCGGATCGCGCAGCGGATCGAGCAGGAGCTGGACCTGCTGGTCGAGCTGGAGACGCGCGAGGTCGGCAAGCCGCGCATGACGGCCGTCAACGAGATCCGCGGCGCGGCGCGCTACTTCGAGTACTACGGCGGCATGGTCGACAAGCTGCAGGGCGAGACGATCCCGCTGGGGGAGGGCTACGTCTCGTACACGCGCCGCGAGCCGTACGGCGTCGTCGGCGCGATCATCCCCTGGAACGGCCCGCTGAACCAGGCGGCGCGCAGCATCGCGCCGGCGCTCGCGGTCGGCAACGCCGTCGTCGCCAAGCCGGCGGAGCAGACCTCGATCAGCTGCCTGGAGCTGGCCCGGATCGCGGTCGACTGCGGCCTGCCGGCCGGCGTCCTCAACGTCGTGCCGGGCTACGGCGCGGTCGCCGGCACCGCGCTCGTCGCGCACCCGCGCGTGCGCAAGGTCGTCTTCACCGGCTCGGTCGCGACCGGCCGGCGCGTCGCCGCGGCCGCCGGCGAGCGGCTGATCCCGGTCACGCTCGAGCTGGGCGGCAAGTCGGCCAACATCGTCTTCGCCGACGCCGACCTCGACGTCGCCGTGCGCAGCGCGTGGAGAGTGATCAACCTCAATTCGGGCCAGATCTGCTCGACCGGCTCGCGTCTGCTCGTGCAGGACGAGATCCACGACGAGGTCGTCGAGCGGCTCGTCGAGCTGAACCGCGGGCTGCGGATCGGGCCGACCGGCGAGGATCCCGACATCGGTCCGCTGGCGACCGCCGAGCACCGCGACAAGGTCGTCTCGTACCTCGAGATCGCCGAGCGGGACGGCGCGAGCGTCGTGAGCGGCGGGGTGCCGGAGCAGCTGCCGCAGGCCGGGGCGTTCGTGCGCCCGACGATCTTCACCGGCGTCACCAACGACATGCGCGTCGCGCGCGAGGAGATCTTCGGCCCGTTCCTGTCGGTGCTGCGCTTCCGCGACGAGGAGGAGGCGCTGGCGATCGCCAACGACAGCGACTACGGCCTCGTCGCCGGCCTGTGGACGCGCGACCTGTCGCGCGCGCACCGGATGGCGGCGCGGCTGGAGGTCGGGCAGGTGTTCGTCAACGAGTACCTCGCGGGCGGCGTCGAGACGCCCTTCGGGGGCGTCAAGGACAGCGGCTTCGGACGCGAGAAGGGCATCGAGGGCGCGCTCGCGTACACGCACGTCAAGACGGTGATCGTGAGGCTCTGAGGCCTCGTCACGGAGAGAGAGGAGACGAGAGCGATGACAGTCAAGCTGCCGTGTGCGGCGACCCGCGCCGCGCTGAACGAGGACCCGGAGTTCCTCATCAACGCGCGCCTCTGGAACGTCGGCATGAAGCTGCGCGTCGGCGAACAGGCGTACCTCGTGCAGATCGAGGATGGGAAGGTCGCGCGCTTCACCGACGAGCCGGACCAGTTCGACACCTGGACGATCTCGATCGGCGGGCCGGAGGACGGTTGGGAGAAGCTGCTCGAGCCGGTCCCGCCGCCGTTCTACCAGGACTTCTTCGGCGCCTTCTTCCGCCACGACTTCGAGATGGGCGGTGACCTCGCGTCGCTGTACGCGTCCTACGGCGCCGTGCGGCGGCTGCTCGAGGTGCTGCGCGAGACCCACAACCTTCAGGAGGCCTGACGCGATGGCCCGCTTCGCCGACGTCAGCGGACGCTACGTCTACCTCGAGCTGCAGGGCGTCGAGTACCGCGTCTACTTCGAGCAGGCCGGCAGCGGGATCCCGCTGCTGTGCCAGCACACCGCTGGCGCCGACGGACGCCAGTGGCGCCACCTGCTCGAGGATCCCGAGATCACCTCGCGCTTCCGCGTGATCGCGGCCGACCTGCCCTACCACGGCAAGTCGCTGCCGCCGACCTCGCTGGAGTGGTGGAAGCAGGAGTACGCGCTGACGCAGGCGTTCTTCATGGAGTACACGGTCGCGCTGGCGCACGCGCTGGAGCTGGAGGACCCGGTCTTCATCGGCTGCTCGATGGGCGGTCACCTCGCGCCCGACCTCGCGCTGCACCATCCGGACGAGTTCCGCGCGGTGATCGGCGTCGAGGCGGCGATGAACAGCCACGGCGCCGACGGGCTGATGCAGTGGTACTTCCACCCGCACATCTCGAACACGTTCAAGGCGGAGCACATGCACACCGTCTGCGCGCCGCAGAGCCCCGAGGCGTACCGCCGCGAGACGGGCTACCTCTACAGCCAGGGAGCGCCGCAGGCGTTCAAGGGCGACCTCGCCTACTACCTCGTCGAGCACGACGTGACGCACACGGCGAAGGAGATCGACACCTCGAAGGTCGCCGTCCACATCCTCAACGGCGAGTACGACTACTCCGCCGCGCCCGCGGACGGGCGCGAGCTGGCGGACGCGATCGAGGGCGCGACGTTCGTCGAGATGAAGGGCATCGGCCACTTCCCGATGTCGGAGAACCCAGAGGTCTTCAAGCGCTACCTGCTGCCCGTGCTCGACCAGATCGAGTCGGCCCAGCCGGCGCGCGCCGCCGCCCGCTGAGGGCGCGGCGACGACATCCGCAGAAAGGCATCGATGACCCAGACCCAGGACAGCGCCGTGGCGATCCGCAAGCGCCGCTTGCGCCGCTCGGAGCTTGCGACGCCCGCCTCCAACGAGCGCATGATCGCCTCCGCCGCGGCCGGCGACGCCGACCTCGTCTTCCTCGACATGGAGGACGCCGTCGCGCCGTCGGAGAAGGTGAGCTGCCGCGCGAAGGTCAGCGAGGCGATGCGCACGCTCGACTGGGGCGGCAAGGTGCGCGCCGCGCGCATCAACGCGCTCTCGACGCCGTGGGGGCACGACGACGTGCGTCACCTGATCGCCGAGTGCGGCAACGAGCTGGACGTGATCGTCGTGCCGAAGGCCGAGACGGCCGCCGACGTGCACGAGCTGGAGCAGCTGGTGACGCAGCTCGAGCGCGAGCACGGGATCGAGCAGCCGCTCGGCTTCGAGTTCCTGATCGAGGACGTGCGCGCGCTGATCAACTGCGAGCAGATCGCGACCGCGAGCCCGCGGATGGAGGCGATCATCTTCGGCGTCGGCGACCTCGCCGCCTCGCAGGGGATGCGCCTGTTCGAGTTCGACGGCGCCAACGACGCCTTCGGCGGCGACCCGCTCGCGTACGCGCGCACGAAGATCGTCGTCGCGGCGCGCGCGGCCGGGATCGACGCGATCGACTGCCCGTTCGGCAACTACAACGACCCCGAGACCTATCGCATCCAGGCCGGACGCGCGGCCGTCCTCGGTGCCGTCGGCAAGTGGGCGATCCATCCGTCGCAGATCCCGCTCGCGCACGCGGCGTTCACGCCGCCGGCGCCGCAGGTCGCGCGGGCGCGGCGGCTGATCGAGGCGATCGCCGAGGCGGAGGCGAAGGGCCTCGGCGCGGTCACGGTCGACGGCGAGATGGTCGACATCGCGTCGGCCAAGATCATGCAGAGCATCGTCGACTTCGACGACCTGATCGCCGCGCGGGCGCGAGCCGAATAGGGCGCGAGGACGGCGCACGGTGGAGGAGAGAGCGATGACGACGAGATCCGCAGACGCGACGACGGCGATCTCCTGCCGCGCGCTGTCGCGCTCGTTCGGCGGCACGCGCGCGCTGCGCGACGTCGACCTCGAGATCCCGGCTGGGAGCGTGCACGCGCTCGTCGGCGAGAACGGCGCGGGCAAGTCGACCTGCCTCGGCGTGATCGCCGGGCGGATCGCGCCCAGCAGCGGCGAGGTGCGCGTCTTCGACGAGCGCTTCGCCTATGGCGACCCGCGCGCCGCGATGCGCCTCGGCGTCGCCGCCGTCTACCAGGAGCTGACGATCATCCCCGCGCTGAGCCCGCAGGTGAACGCCTTCCTGGAGGCGCCGCCGACGCGCTGGGGCCTGATCCGCAAGCGCGCGATGCGGCGCCGCTACGTGGAGGTCTGCGAGCAGCTCGGGATCGCGCCGGCGCCGGACGTGCCTGCCGGCGAGCTGGCGGTCGGCGCCCAGCAGCTGGTCGAGATCGTGCGCGGGATCAGCGCGCAGGCGCGCGTGCTGCTGCTCGACGAGCCGACCGCGGCGTTGGCGATCGCCGAGCGCGACGCGCTCTTCCGCCTCGTCGGATCGCTGCGCGAGCGCGGCGTGACGATCGTGTTCGTCTCGCACAACCTCGACGAGGTGCTCGAGAACGCCGACGCGATCACGGTCTTCCGCGACGGCGAGCTGGTCGCCACGCGCCCGCGCGCGGAGTGGACCAAGCGCGACCTGGTCGCGAGCATGCTCGGCTCCGACAAGGCCGCGGCCGGGCTCGTCGCGGCGGAGCTGGACGAGGCGGATCCGGCGGCCGCGGTCGCGGCGCTCACGGCGACCGTCGCGGACGCGCCGGTCGTCGGCGAGGCCGCACCTGGCGCCAGCCCGTCCGAGCCCGGCGAGCTGGCCTTGCGCGTGCGCGGGCTCTCGATCCCGCGCCGCCTGCACGGCGTCGACCTCGACGTGCGCCGCGGCGAGGTGCTCGGGCTCGCGGGGCTGATGGGCTCCGGGCGCACGAGCGTGCTGCGCGCGCTTGCCGGCGCCGAACCCGAGGCGGACGGCGAGCTGGCCGCCGGCGATCGTTCGCTCGGCTGGCCGCGCAGCCCGCGCGCCGCGCGCCGGCTCGGGATCGCCTTCATCCCCGAGGACCGCAAGGCGCAGGGGCTGGCGCTGGAGATGTCCGCCTCCGACAACGTCGCGCTGCCGGACTTCGGCGCCACGGGCCGGCTCGGCCGCGTCAGCCCGCGTGGCGTCGCCCGCCGCGTCGCGCCGCTGCTGAGAGCGGTCGGCGTCGACGCGTCGAAGGCGCGCGTGCCGGCGCGCACGCTGTCGGGCGGCAACCAGCAGAAGCTGCTGGTCGCGCGGGCGCACTTCGAGCAGCCCCGGATCCTGCTGGCCGACGAGCCGACGCGCGGCGTCGACATCGGCGCCAAGACGGAGATCCTGCAGGAGCTGCGCCGGCTCGCGCACGACGAGGGGCTGGCGGTCGTGCTGGTCTCCTCCGAGCTGGAGGAGGTGACGGCGTTCAGCGACCGCGTCGTGCTGATGGTCGAGGGGCGGGTGCACGGGACGTTCGACAACCGCGGCGGCGGCGTGACGCCGTCGACCCTGCTGATGGCCGCGTTCGGCGCGGCCGCGGAGGTGGCGTGATGGGCAATCGCGAGGTCGGCGCGCGGCCAGCCGCCGCCGAGGATTCCGGCGGCCGGCTGACGGCCGCGTTCGCCGGTCGAACACGGCCGCAGGACTGGGCCGCGATGCCGCGCGCCGGCGGGCTGCTGCAGCGCTACGGGATCGTGCTCGTGCTCGTCGCCGTGCTGCTGCTGGCGTGGTCGCAGAACGCGAACTTCTTCGAGTGGTCCTCCTTCCAGACGGTGCTGTCGCAGAACGCCGCGATCGGCGTCGTCGCGGTCGGCATGACGTTCGTGCTGATCGCCGGCGGGATCGACATCTCGGTCGGCGGGATCTACGCGGCCGGCTCGGTCGTCTACACGAAGGTCGGGATCGACCATTCGCTGACGCTCGCGCTGATCGCGGCGCTCGCGGTCGGCGTCGCGCTCGGATCGTGCAACGCGCTGCTGACGACGAAGCTGCGCTTCAACGCCTTCGTGACGACGCTCGGCACCGGCTCGATCTTCGCCGGCGGCGTCGTGCTGTACGGCGGGATCGACGCGATCGTCCCGACCAATCCGAGCTTCGGCACGCTCGGCAACGGCATGGTCGGCCAGCTTCCGTACATGGTGCTGGTGCTGATCGGCGCGGTCGTGATCGGCGCGCTGCTGCTGCACCGCACCAGCTTCGGCGCCGCGCTCTACGCCGTCGGCGGCAACCTCGAGGCGAGCCGGCTCGCCGGGCTGCGCACCGACACGCTGCGGGCGCTGACGTACCTGATCAGCGGCGCCTGCGCCGCGCTCGCGGGCGTGCTGGTCGCGTCGCAGACGGGCGTCGGCCAGTCGAACATCGGCGGCAACGTCGCGCTCGACGCGATCGTGATCGTCGTGATCGGCGGCACGTCGCTGTTCGGCGGGATCGGCGCGATGTGGCGCACGGGGGTCGGGATCCTGATCCTCGCGACGATCAACAGCCTCTACAACGTGCTCGCGATCAGCCAGTCCGGCCAGTCGCTGATCACCGGCACGATCCTCGTGCTGGCGCTCGCGATCGACGCCCTCACCCGGCGCGCGTCATGAGTCAGCGCGCCGCCCGATCGTCGCTGTCCCCGGCAGCCCCCACCCACGACGAGGAGCCGAGCATGTCCGCCGCGCCAGCCCACGCCGCAGCCGAGCCGGAGGGGTCGACGCCGCGCCTGCGGCGCCCGCGCCGGCTGCCGCCGGGGGCCGCGATCGTGCTCGCCTACATCGCGCTGCTGGTCGGCGGGCGCCTCGCCTATCCGGGCTTCTTCGACGGCCAGAACCTCGAGAACCTGCTGCGCCAGAACGTCGGGCTCGGCCTGACCGCCCTCGGCGTCGGCTTCGTGATCATCTGCGGCGGCTGGGACCTGTCGGTCGGCTCGACCGCGAGTCTCGCGGGCGTCGTCTTCGCGCGTGTCGCGCTCGACGACTCGGTCGTCGTGGCGGCGTTCGCCGGGCTCGCCGCGGCGCTCGCGGCCGGGGTCGTCAACGGCCTGCTGGTGACGCGGCTGCGGCTCGACTCGTTCATGGCGACGCTCGCGACCGGCGTCGTGATCAGCGGGCTCGCGCTGACCGTCTCGGTCAGCGGCGGCGTGACGGTCGACAAGTCCGGCTTCTCCTACCTCGGCCTGGCGCACTGGCTCGGGATCCCGCTCGACCTGATCATCCTCGTCGTGATGTTCGTGCTCGGCGGCGTGCTGCTGGCGCGGATGCGCTTCGGCCAGCACGTCCACGCCGTCGGCGGCGACCCCGAGGCGGCGCGCCTGGCCGGCATCCCGGTCAAGCGCGTGCGCGTGCTCGCGTTCGCGATGTCGGGCGCGCTCGCGGGCCTCGCCGGCCTGATCGCGACCTCCAAGGTCGGGCTCGCGCAGGCCGACGCGAACGCCAGCCTGACGCTCGACGCGATCGCGGTCGTCGTCGTCGGCGGGATCTCGATCCGCGGCGGCGAGGGCGCCGTCTGGCGGATAGCGCTCGGCCTGCTGATCCTCGCGACGCTGAACAACCTGTTCGACGCACTGCAGTGGTCCCAGCAGGTGCAGGAGGTCGCGAAGGGCGGCGTGATCCTGCTCGCGCTTGGCGCCGAACTGCTGTCGCGCAACCCCGGCGCGTGGCGTCGCCGGCTGCGGCTGCGCGCGACCTGACCGCCGAGCCGCCCGCTCGTTGTGCGGGCCTACAACGGCCCGCGCCGCTTGCCGCGGCGCACCGCTCTCCAACGAGGAAGATCGACGCGTCGGACCGCAGCGCGACGGTGGCCCGTAGTGCCGGCCGCCGCGCGCGACCAGGTCAACCAGGAGGAGAGGTTCCATGCGTAAGCACCGCTTCGGGCGCGTCGGCGCGCTCGCCGGCGCCGTTGCCGTGATCGCCCTCGCAGGCTGCGGGAGCGACAGCTCCAGCGGCGGCTCGGGCTCGACGGGATCGAGCGACTCGGGCAGCTCCGGCGAGGTCTCGGTCGACGTCGGCACGGGCACGCCGGTGAAGGTCTCGGGCAAGCCGAGAATCGCCTTCTACATATTCGGCGGCGGCAACGCCTACGGCGTGGCGGAGAGAAAGGGCGCGCTCAGAGCGGCCGCCGACTACGGCGTCGACGTGACGCTGTACGACGGCGCGTTCGACGCGCAGAAGCAGTTCAACCAGGTGCAGACGGCGATCAATTCAGGCAGATTCAACGCCTTCTCGCTGGACCCGGTCGACGCCAACCTCGTCTGCAACCTCGCCAGCAGAACCGCGCCCGCGAGAGGGATCGTCGTGTCGGTCTTCGACCAGCCGCTGTGCGGCCGCTACGCGCAGCCGACGATCGAGGGCCTGTGGCAGCCCGGCACGCTCAACTTCGTCGCCGGCTACTTCACGATCCAGCGGATGCACGACTGGCTGGAGGCGATCGTCAGAGAGTTCCCCGGCCCGCAGAAGGTCGGGCTGATCACGGGCCTCGCCGTCGACTCGCTGTCGAAGGACTTCGACTCCGAGGTCGAGAGAGTCAAGCAGGAGCACCCGGAGTTCGAGGTCGCGGGCGAGCAGCGCACCGACTACACGACGACGAAGGGATACGCGGCGGCGCAGACGCTGCTGCAGGCGAACCCCGACCTGACGCTGATCATCTCCGACTACTCCGACCTGACCGTCGGCGCGTCGAAGGCGATCGAGCAGGCCGGCAAGTCCGACCAGGTCAAGCTCGCCGACTTCGGCGGCTCGAGCGCCGTGACGAGAATGGTGCAGGACGGGTCGGTCGCGCTGACGACGCCGACGTACCCGTACTCGGAGGCGACGAACTCGATCAAGTCGCTGGTCGACGCGTTCGAGGGCAAGAGAGTCCCGCGCGTCGGGCCGCTGCCGTTCAAGGTCTACACGAGAGACAACATCGCCTCGTACAGACCGGAGTTCTAGGGCGCGCGACGGCGCGCGGCGCGGCCGGTTGTCGCGCGCCACAACGACGCAGCGGCGCGGCTGGGCAGGCCGCGCCGCGGCGCGGCAGGGTTGGACTCGGGGCGCCCGCCGGCGGCGGGCGCCTGCCATCGGGCGAGCAAAGGAGGCAGACGCCGTGAGCGGCTATCCACGACCAACGCAGCTGACGCTGCACGTCGAGCGCGAGGCGGTCGACGGAAGGTGCGGCGGGTGCGGCGGATCCGGCCTGGAGCGCTACCCGGTGCTGTCGGAGGGCGGCTGGTTCACGGTCGTCAAGTGCCCGCGCTGCCTCGCCAGCGCCGCGCGCGAGCGGTGGTCGCGGCTCGGTCCGATCGAGCTGCTGGCGGACACGCTGTGAGCCCCGCGGCAAGCGGCATGATGGGCGTCGACGTCGGCGGCACGTTCACGGACGTGATCGCGATCGTGGACGGGCGGATCGTCACCGGCAAGGTCCCCAGCCGGCCGTCGGCGCCGGAGGACGCGGTGCTGGAGGGCGCCGCGATCGTCGGCGCGCGGGAGATGGCCGCGTTCAACCACGCCAGCACCGTCGGGCTCAACGCGGTCATCACGCGCAGACTCGGCAAGGTCGCCTTCCTGACGACCGAGGGCCATCGCGACATCCTCGACGTCGGCAACACGTGGCGGCCGTTCGAGGCGCTCACCGACGCCTCCTGGCGGCGGCCCTTCGGCGACGCCGCCGCGCCGCTGGTGCCGCGCTACCTGCGCCGCGGCGTGCGCGAGCGGATGACCGTCGACGGCACGCCGCTGATCGAGCTGGACGCGGCGCAGGCGCGCGAGCAGCTGGAGCTGCTGCGCCGCTGCGACGTCGAGGGCGTCGCCATCTGCCTGCTGCACGCCTACGTCAACCCGGACCACGAGCGCCGCCTGCGCGCGCTCGTGCGCGACGTGCTCGGCGACGTGCCGTGCTCGATCTCGTCGGAGGTCTCGCCGCTGGCGAAGGAGTACGCGCGCGCCTCCACGACCGTCGTCGACGTGATCATGAAGATCGTCTACGGCGGCTACACCGCGCGCCTGGAGCACGGGCTCGGGGAGCTCGGCTTCGGCGGCGACCTCAACTTCGCCGACTGCGCCGCGATGCTGCTCGCGTCGGACTTCGCGATGGAGAGCCCGGCGCGGATCATCTTCGCGGGGCCGGCCGCCGGCACGGTCTCCAGCGCCCACTTCGGCACGTTGATCGACGAGCCCAACCTCGTCTGCGCCGACGTCGGCGGGACGTCGTGCGACATCTCGATCGTGACCGACGGCAGGCCGTTCGTGAACACGACGTTCGAGATCGAGCACGACCTCGTCGTCAACGCGCTCTCGACCGAGATCTCGACGCTCGGCGCGGGCGGCGGCAGCATCGTCAGCGTCTCCTCGACCGGCGAGCTGCGCGTCGGCCCCGCCAGCGCGGGCGCCGAGCCCGGCCCCGCCTGCTACGGCCGCGGCGGGCAGGCGCCGACGATGACCGACGCGGCGCTGCTGATCGGGATCCTCGACGGCGAGCGCTTCGCCGGTGGGCGGATGAGACTGCGCGAGGACCTCGCGCGCGACGCCTTCGCGGCGCTGGAGCTGCCGTTCGACTTCGCCCAGCGCGTCGCCTACGCCTGGAACCTCGGGCTCAACACGATCGCCGAGGGGCTGCTCGACATCGCGATCTCGCACGGCGTCGACCCGCGCGACTACACGCTCGTCGCGTACGGCGCGGCGGGGCCGATGATGCTGCCGTCGGTGATGGAGCTGGTCGGCCTGCGGCGCGTCGTCGTGCCGCCGCATCCGGGCCTCTTCAGCGCGCTCGGCCTGCTCAGCGCCGACCTCGTCTACGCCGACAGCCGCAGCGCGTACACGCTGCTGGACGCGGCCGCCGCCGAGGAGATCGACGCGGTCTTCGCGGCGTTGGAGGAGCGGCTGCTGGCGCGCGTCGGGGATGCGCGCGGGCGCGCGCGGGTGCTGCGCAGCTTCGACGGGCGGCTGCTGGGCCAGAGCTGGGAGACGCCGTTCGTCGAGGCGCCCGCGGGGCGGATCGACGCGGCCGCCGTCGAGCGGATGGTGCAGAGCTTCCACCGCGAGTACGAGGCGCGCACCGGCAACCGCTTCGACCAGATCGCGGTGCAGGGCGTGACCTACCGCGTGCAGGTCGTCGTCGAGTCCGACAAGGTCGACTACCCGCGGCTGGGGCGCCGTGCGCAGGGCGGGGCGCCGGTGCCGCTGCGCACGATCCCGCTGCACCACCTCGGCGCGCTCGGCGAGCAGCAGCAGGCGACCGAGCACGCGCGCGACCAGCTGCTCGCGGGCGACCGCATCGAAGGGCCGGCGCTGGTGCGCGAGTCGATGTCGACGACGTTCGTGCCGGCCGGCTGCGTCGCGACCGTCGGCGAGCTGGCGGAGATCGCGATCGAGCGCACGACGAGAGGAACGAGATGATCGAGCTGACGAACGCGGCCGCCGCGCGCACGCCGCTGCGCGAGCTGGACGAGGCGACCTTCCAGGCGCGCTACGACTGCGACCGCTTCACCGCGACCGTGCTGGCGAGCCGCTACCGCTACGTCGTCAAGCACATGTGCACCGGTCTGCTGACGAACGCCTTCTCGGCGTCGCTGCGCGACTGGTACGACTTCGCGGCGACGATCTCCGGCCCGCCGGAGCACGACTACCCGATGCCGGCGGTCAGCGACAGCCTCGCGCTGTTCCTCGGCACGATGGCCGACGGGACGCGCAACATCGTCGAGGAGTACGGCGCCGAGCGGCTGCGCCCCGGGGACGTGCTCGTCTGCAACGACCCCTACCGCGTCGGCAACCACGTCAACGACATCCTGTTCGTGCGGCCGGTCTTCGCGGGCGAGCGAATCGTCGGCTTCGTCAACCTGAAGGCGCACATGCTCGACATGGGCGGCACGGTCCCGGCCGGCTTCAGCGCGACCAAGCGCAACGTCTACGAGAACGGCGTCGTGATCCCGCCGATGCTGATGTACCAGGACGACGAGCCGGTCCGCTCGACCTTCAGCCTCCTGTTCGACAACGCGCGCATGGGCGAGCTGATGCTGCCGGACGTCAAGAGCATCTTCCAGAACGTGCTGCTCGGCGAGCGGCTGCTGCGCGAGACGGTCGAGCGCTACGGCGCCGAGGCGTGCGTCGGCGCGATGCGCTACGCCTGCGACCAGTCGGCCGACGCGATGGCGGACGCGCTGGAGCGGATCCCCGACGGCGTCTACGAGGGCAGCGACACGATCGACGCCGACGGCGTCGACGCCGAGGAGCAGTTTCGCGTCGCAGTGCGAATCGTCAAGCGCGGCCGGCGCGCGGAGCTGGACTTCAGCGGCAGCTCGCGCCAGGCGCGCACGTGCATCAACTGCGGCTGGATGGACACGAAGACCGCGGTCGGGGTCGCGCTGAAGTTCCTCGTCGACTCCGAGGGCGCCTTCACCTCCGGCGCGTTCCGCCCGCTCGACGTCGTGCTGCCGCCGGGGACGTTCGTGTCCGCGATGCCGCCCGACGGCGCGATCATGGTCTATTGGGAGAGCAGCCAGCCGGTCGTGCACGCGATCTTCCGCGCGCTCGCCGGGGTGCTCGGCGAGGACGCGATCGGCGGCGACCTCGGCTCCGGCTGCATGCACAACGCCAACGGCGTGCGCGACGACGGCACGCCGTGGGTCAGCGCGCTGCACGCCGGCGGTGAGCACGGGCCGTGGGGCGCGACGAAGCACGGCGACGCCGACAGCTACCAGGTCATCATGCTCTGCAACAACCTCGACACCGCCGTCGAGGCGTGCGAGGCGGAGAGCCCGATGATCCTGCTGCGCAAGGAGTACGCGCCCGACACCGGCGGCGCGGGCGTCAACCGCGGCGGCGCGGCGGTGCTGAAGGACTCGCTGTGGCTGACGCCGGCGCAGCACTACTCGACGCCGCTGCACCTGCGCCACCGCAGCGGCTTCGGCGTGCACGGCGGCGCCGACGGCGCGGGCGGCGGCGTGTGGCTGTTCGAGCCCGGCGTGTTCGACGTCGCGGACGCACGGCGGCTGCCGGACGACGGGTCGCAGCGCTACCGCGAGGCGATCGCGATCGGCGGCGTGCTCGACCCCGCGACGCAGCTGCCCGATCCCGCGGGCGAGTACGTCTTCTACGCCGACGTGCCGATCCGCGACACCGCGCGCGGCGCCGTCTACCGCTACCGCACCAACGGCGGCGGCGGCTGGGGCGACCCGTTCACGCGCGCGCCGGAGCGGGTGATGCGCGACGTGCGCGACGGCTACGTGAGCGTCGGCGGCGCGGCGCGCGACTACGGCGTCGTCGTGCTCGGCGATCCCGCGCACGACCCGGAGGGACTGACCATCGACGCGGCTGCGACGGACGCGCTGCGCGAGGCGACGAGGGAGGCACGATGAAGGGAGCGATCCTGCTCGAGTACGGCGAGCCGCTCGTGATCGAGCGCATCGACGCGTTCGAGCTCGGACCGAAGGACGTCCGCATGCAGGTGGAGGCGAGCGGCGTCTGCCACTCCGACTGGTGGGCGATGAGCGGGCTCTACCCGCTCGAGCTGCCCGTGATCATGGGACACGAGGGCGCGGGCGTGGTGCTCGAAGTCGGCGCGCACGTCACGCGCGTGAAGCCGGGCGACCGCATCGTCGCGGCGCTGTACGCGGCCTGCGGGCAGTGCTGGCACTGCGTCCGCGACGAGACGAACCTGTGCGACCACCACCCGGTCGTCCACCACGTCAAGCATTCGCAGCGCGCGCAGGGCGACGGCCGGCTGGAGGGGCTCAACGGCCTCGGGACGTTCGCCGACGAGATGGTGATCGACGAGTCGATGGCGGTGAAGGTCGAGACCGACCTGCCGGGCGAGCAGCTCGCGCTGCTGGGCTGCGGCGTCACGACCGGCGTCGGCGCGGCGTTGAACACGGCGCGCGTGAAGCCGGGCTCGACGGTCGCGGTGGTCGGCTGCGGCGGTGTCGGGCAGTCGGTCATCCAGGGCGCGGCGATCGCCGGCGCGGCGCGGATCGTCGCGGTCGACCCGACCCCGCTCAAGCGCGACGTGGCGACCGCGTTCGGCGCGACCGACCTGGTCGACCCCGGCGACGGCGACCCCGTCGAGCAGGTGCGCGAGCTGACCGGCGGGCGCGGCGTCGACTACGCGTTCGAGGTCGTCGGGCGGCCGCAGACGATGATGCAGGCGTACGAGATGGCGCGCCGCGGCGGCACGGCGGTGATGGTCGGCGCCGCGCGCAACGAGGACGTGATCTCGTTCAACGCGTTCGAGCTGCACCACGAGAAGACGATCAAGGGCTGCACCTACGGCTCCGCGCAGGTCCACCGCGACCTGCAGATGCTCGTCGACCTCGCCGAGCAGGGCCGCCTCGACCTCGCCGCGATGGTGACGCGCACGTTCGCGCTGGAGCAGATCAACGAGGCGTTCGACGCGATGCACGCGGGCACGGTCGTGCGCGGGGTCGTCGTGCCGTAGGACTCAGCTTGCCGCGGCCGGCTGCGCGGCCGCGGCGAGCGTGTCGAGCGACGGCGCCCGCTCCAACTCCGCGACGGCGGCGGCGAGCGCGTCGGCGCGGTCCGCGCCGACGACGGGTGTCGCGAGCGCGTCGAACTTCGACCGCAGCACGTCCCACTGGGCGGCGAGGCCGGCGTCGGCGACGGGCGCCAGCACGTCGACCTCGGCGCTGTGGCGCGCGCCGCCCGCGAGCGTCAGCTCGACGCGGCTGCAGAACAGCCCGCGGTCGGCCACCGGCACGAGCACGACGCGCTCGCTCAGCGCCCGCAGCCGCGCGTCCGCGACGGCGGCGTCGGTGAAGCCCGCCGGTCCGGTGTCGGCGCCGCAGAGCGCGAGCGCCGCGACGTGGGCGAGGCTGAACTTGCCTTCCAGGCCCGTGCGGGGAGCGGCGATCGCGCAGAGGTCGAGCGCGCCGTCGGCGACCTCCAGCGAGATCCGCTCGACGGCGTCCGGGTCGATCGCCTGCGCCGTCCGGATCTGCCGCACGCCCTCCAGCGCCGAGTGGGTCGCATGGCAGCAGGCGTGCAGCTTGAAGGCGTTGCCGGCGATGCCCGCGCCGACCGGGTCGGCGAACGGCGCGCGCGCCGCGCTGAAGTCGTCGGCGTGCGTCCAGGCGAAGCCGACCGGCGCCTCGATCGCGTCGCCGGGCGCCGTGAAGCCGGCGGCGGCGAGCTGCGTCGCGAGCACGCCGCCGCTCGCCGCCGCGCCAGCGTTGAGCGGCTTGGCCATCGTGCCGAAGACGGCCTTCAGGCCGGCGCCCTGGTCGGCCGCGATCCCGAGCGCGACGGCGAGCCGCTGCGCGTCGAGGCCGGCGACGCGCCCGGCCGCCGCCGCCGCGCCGATCGCTCCGAGCGTGCCCGTGTTGTGGAAGCCGCGCGCGTAGTGGGAGGGGCCGATCGCCGGGCCGATCAGGTGCAGCGCCTCGAAGCCGGCGACGACCCCTTCCAGCAGCGTCGCGCCGCTCGCGCGCTGCGCCTGCGCGAGCGCGAAGGCGGCGCTCACGACGCACGCGCTGCCGTGCGTCTGCGCGGGCGGGAAGCTGTCGTCGAAGTCGATCGCGTGGGCCGCCTGGCCGTTGGCGAGCGCGGCCTGCACGGCGCTCGTGCGCAGCCGCGCGCCGAGCACGTCCGCGCGCGCCGCGCCGCCCTCCGCGCGCACGACCGACTGCACGATCCGCGCGGACGGCTCGGCCGACCCGGTCAGCGCGGTCGCGAGCCAGTCGAGCACGCAGTGGCGTGCGCGCTCGATCGCGGTCGGCTGCAGCGCGGCGCGCTCGAAGCCGGCCAGCCGCTGCGCCAGCGCGGGGGTGAAGCCGGCGCCGGCGGCGCCGCGCGCGTCTCGGTCCTGCTGTCGCGTCACGCTCATGCAGGCCACTCTGCACCGCCCGCGGGGCCGTCGCGAACGGTGTCGCGGACGCCGTTGTCGGGGCTCACAAGCCGCTGCGCGCACACCCCCTCGCGGGCGTCGCGGACGCCTCTACGCTGCGCCGATGATCACACGACTCGAAGGCGTCGACGGACTGCGGGACCAGGTCGGCGCCGACCTCGGCGTCAGCTCCTGGCACGACGTCACGCAGGCCGCGATCGACGCGTTCGCGCAGGCGACCGGCGACTTCCAGTGGATCCACGTCGACGTCGAGCGGGCGCGCGCGAGCGACTTCGGCTCGACGATCGCGCACGGTCTCTACACGCTGTCGCTGGGGCCGCTGCTGAACACCGAGGTGTTCGACGTCGCCGGCTTCTCGTTCGGGCTCAACTACGGCTTCGAGCGCGTGCGCTACCCGGCGACGCTGCCGGTCGGCGCGCGCGTGCGGATGCACGCGCTGCTGCTGAGCGCGACCGAGGTGCCGGGCGGGATCCAGATCGTCGTGCGCCAGACGTTCGAGCGCGAGGGCGCCGACAAGCCGGCGTGCGTCGCCGACGCCGTCTCGCGCTGGATCGTCTAGACGACCGGCAGCGTCGTGCCCGCCGCGGTCGCGATGTCGATCACCTCGGCGCCGACCGCCGCCGTCGTCGTGACCGCGGGGGCGGCAGCGGGGGCGGCGGCACCCGCGCTGCCCACCGCGATCGCCGGGTCCGCGTCGTCCGCCGCCGGCGCTGTCGCCGCCGGCGCCGCGAGCGCACCGCGCCAGCCGCCGATCCAGCCCCTCAGCTTGAAGACGAGCATCGCGAACTGCGCGGTCAGCTGATCCTCCGCGTCGGCCATCACGTCGAGGCCGGTCAGCTCGTGGATCTTGCCGAGCCGGTAGCGGACGGTGTTCTCGTGGATGCCGAGGATGCTGCCGGTCGCGCGCACGTTGCGGTTGGAGTCGCAGAAGGCGGCGAGCGTCGCGAGCAGCTGGACGCGGTCGCTGGAGTCCTCCAGCAGCGCGCCGGCGGCGTCGAGCGCGAAGCGCTCGGCCGTCTCCGGGTTCGTCGAGGCGAGCAGCAGCCGCCCCGCGCCGAGGTCGTCGGTCGCCAGCACCGTGATGCTCTCGTCGGCCAGCAGCGAGGTCATGCACTGCACCGTGCGCTCGCACTCGGCGATCGCGCGCGGATAGTCGGGGATCGCGCGGCAGACGGGCGAGACGGCCGCCACGACGCCGCCGTCGGGGGCGATCGCCGCGACGACCTCCTCGACGCGCCGCTTCGCCGCCGCGATCCCGGCGCGCGCGTGCACGTCGTCGGGCAGCCGCAGCAGCAGCGCGACGCCGGCCTCGACCGCGGCGCAGAACGGGCGCTCGACGAGGCCGACGCGCGCGAACGCCGCGTGCACGTCGGCGACCGCCGGCGCCGAGCCGTCGGAGCTGGGCCGGCGGTGGAAGAGGCAGACGACGTGCGGCACGTCGAGCGCGAGCTGGTGGAAGCCGGCGCGGCGCCCGAGCGAGCGCTGCTCGTCGAGGCCGTGCAGCAGGTCGCGCACGAGCGACTCGCGCGCGTGGCGGTCGGCGTCGACCGCGCGCCGCTCGGCGCTCAGCTCGAGCGCGACCATCGTCGCGGCACGGCGCGCGAGCATCGCGTCATAGGTCGTCAGCCGGCGGCCGTGGTCGACCAGCACGACGTAGCCGCAGGCGTCGCCGCGACCCTGCACGCGCGCGACGAGGTGACGGCGGTGCAGACCCAGCGACGGGAACGGGCCGATCACTCTCGGCTGACCCGGCTGCAGCTGCGCCAGCGCGGCGGAGACCTCCGGCGCGCAGCGGACCGCGGGGTCCATCAGCCGCGGCACCGCCGTCTCGTCGGCGTCGGCCAGCGCCAGCGCGAGCTGCTGGCAGCCGGCGTCGTAGATCCCGCACGGGTGGGTCGTCATCGTGACGATCGAGTCGGCGATCTCCTCCAGGCTGGCGCCGTCGAGCACCTGCTGGCTGAGCTGGTCGTCCATCGCGGAGACCTGTCGCAGCAGGCGGTTCTGGCGCACCACCGTCTGCAGCGTGTCGCGCATCTCGGCGCCGCGGCGCGCCTGCGAGATCGCCACGGCGCTGAGGTTCGCGAGCGCAGCGGCGAGGCGCTGCGCGGCGGGCGTGAAGACGTGCGGCACGGCGCCGTTGTCGAGGAACAGCAGGCCGAGCACCTCGTCGCGCAGGATCATCGGGACGCCGAGCATCGAGTGGATGTCCCACTCCAGCATCGCGCGCCGCATCGGGCGCGGATCCTCCAGCGCGTTGACGATCAGCACCGGCTCCTTGGTGGCGAGGATCTCCTGGGTGAATCTGTCGGCCTCGATCCCCGCGACCGAGCGCGCCATCCAGGCGTCGGCGTCGCGGCGCGGGCCGGGGTGGGCGACCTTGCCGCGGAAGAGGCCGTGGTCGGTGTCGCGCAGGTACAGCGCGCAGCGGCTGACGCCGGTGACGTGGCAGACGCGCTCGGCGATCAGGTGCAGCAGGCCGTCGAGGTCCGTCTCGGCGCTCAGCGCAGCGGCGATCGCATCGAAGGCCGCGACGACGTCCTCGACGTCGGGCTCGTGGGTGCCGTGCGGCTCCTCAGCCGCACGAACTGCGTACACGGTCACTTCTCTCTCCTCCGACCGAACGTCGAGCAAGGCTACATCACGGTTCAACCGGTGAGTAGAAACCTACTCACCGGTGTCCTTCATTCACTATCTCTCACGCGACCATTCCGATCGCCTGCCCACCTGTCACGTTGAGAACCTGACCGTGGACGAAGTTGGACCACGGGGTGCACAGCAGGAAGATGCCGCCGGCCGCCTCCTGCGGGGTCGCCGGGCGGCCCAGCGGCGCCAGCTGCGGCGCGGTGTCGCGGATCCGCTCTGGGATCCCCAGCTGGACGCGCTCGCCGTCGATCTCGATCGCGTTGTCGGCGTCCATCGAGCCGGTCAGGCGCGTCTGCACCCAGCCGAAGGCGACCGCGTTGACGTTGATCTTGAACTGCGCCCACTCCTTCGCGACCGTCTTGGTGAGACCCACCATCGCCGCCTTGCCGGCGGCGTAGTTGGCCTGGCCCGGCGCGCCCATCGTGCCCGCGATCGAGGTGACGTTGACGACCTTGCGGAAGACCTCGACGCCTTCGTCGCGCTCGGCCTTCGCGGGTTCGCGCATGTGCGGCGCGGCCGCGCGCAGCACTCTGAAGGGCACGACCGCGTGGATGTCGAGCATCCGCTGGTACGCGTCGTCGCTGAGCTTGTGCACGACGCCGTCGAGCGCGTAGCCGGCGTTGTTGACGACGATGTCGAGCCGTCCCCACGCGTCGATCGCGGTCTGCACGAGCCGCTCGGGCTCGCCGGCCTTGGTCAGGTCGCCCGTGTGCAGCGCCGTCTCGCCGGCGATCTCGTCGGCCGCCGCGCGCGCCGCGTCGGCGTCGAGGTCGTTGACGACCACTCGCGCACCGGCGTCGGTGAGCAGCTCGGCCGTGGCGCGTCCGATGCCGCGAGCCGAGCCGGTGACGATCGCGACGCGACCATCCAAGATTCCCATTGCGTGTGTCCCTTTCTGGAGAACGGCAGGGCGACGCTAGCCGCCCCGCGGCGCCGGCGGGAGCGGCCGGGGGCGCGCGGCTTGTACCTCTCGACAACGCCGGCCGCGTCCGCGCACCGGGCCCGCCGGCCGAGCGTCGTAGCCTCTGCCGCACGGCGTCCGATGGCGGCGGCGTGCGCTGCGCGCATGCGCCTTCGCCTCGCGTCGCTCCGCACACCACCAGAGGAGCAGCGATGAGCAGCGAGCAGCAGTCGGGCGGGCCGCTGGAGGGCATCCGCGTGGTCGACCTCACGCACGCGCTGGCGGGTCCGTTCGCGACGATGCTGCTGGCCGACCTCGGCGCCGACGTGATCAAGGTCGAGCCGCCGCACGGCGACGTCACCCGCACGCTCGGGCCGTACGCCGACGAGGACGAGCTGCGCGCGTTCGGCGGCTACTTCAACAGCGTCAACCGCGGCAAGCGCGGGATCGTGATCGACCTCAAGACAGCGGAGGGCGTCGAGGAGCTGCTCGCGCTCGTGCGCGGCGCCGACGCGCTGGTGGAGAACTTCACCGTCGGCGTGATGGACCGCCTCGGCCTCTCCTACGAGCGGCTGCGCGCGGAGAACCCGCGCCTGGTCTACGCCTCCACGCGCGGCTTCGGCGACCCGCGCGGCGGCGAGAGCCCGTACGCGCACCGACCGTCGATGGACCTCGTCGCACAGGCGATGGGCGGGGTGCTCGGCATCACCGGCACCGTCGACGGCACGCCGATCAAGGTCGGCCCGGGCGTCGGCGACATCTTTCCCGGCACGCTGACGACCGTCGGCGTGCTCGCCGCGATCGTGCGTGCGCGCGCGACGGGGGAGGGGCAGTACGTCGACGTCGCGATGTACGACGCCGTCCTGTCGCTGTGCGAGCGGATCGTCTACCAGTACTCCTACCGCGGCGAGGTGCCGGTCCCGCAGGGCAACGGCCACCCGATGTGGAGCCCGTTCGACGTCGTCAGAGCGAAGGACGGCTGGGTCGTCGTGTGCGCACCGACGCCGCCGCGCTGGAGACGCCTGTGCACGATCATGGGCCAGCCGGAGCTGATCGACGACCCGCGCTTCAGAACGATCGTGGAGCGCGTCGAGCACCGCGACGAGGTGAAGGCGCTGCTGACGGCCTGGACGTCGGTGCGCACGAAGAGAGAGGTCGTCGACGAGCTCGGCGACCTCGTGCCGGCGGCGCCGGTCAACACCGTCGTCGACATCTTCGAGGACCCGCACGTGCGGGCGCGCGACATGCTCGTCGAGATCGACCACCCCGGCATGGACCGCACGGTCACCGTCGCGGGTCAGCCGATCAAGTTCAGCGAGACGCCGGCGGGCGTGCACGGCCGCGCGCCGCTGCTGGACGAGCACGGCGACGAGATTCGCGCCGAGCTGGCCGCGGAGGCGGCCGCCGCAGCCTCCTCCGAGGCCGCCTCGAACGGGTCGGTTGGGGAGGTCGACAAGCCTCGCACGGCACCCGCCTGACGGCGAAACGGTCGTCGCCTAGCGTCCCTGTCGCGATGGATCTCGGCTTGACGACACAGGAGACGGCCTTCCGCGACGAGCTGCGGGAGTGGCTGCGACAGAACCCTCCCGGGGAGACTCCGGCGCAGGAGCGCGCCTCGTTCGAACACCGGCGCGCGTGGGACCGGCGACTGCACTCCGGCGGCTGGGCCGGCGTGCACTGGCCGGTCGAGTACGGCGGCCGCGGCGCGACGCTGATCGAGTCCGCGATCTACAACGAGGAGCTGGCGCGCGCCGAGGCGCCGCCGCCGGTCAACGTGATCGGCATCACGCTCGCGGGCCCGACGATCATGGCGCACGGCAGCGAGCTGCAGCGCGAGCGCTTCCTCGCGCCGATCTTGTCGGCCGAGGAGATCTGGTGCCAGGGTTTCTCCGAGCCCGGCGCCGGCTCCGACCTGGCGGCCGTCGCGACGCGCGCCGCGCAGGTCGACGGCGGCTGGCGGATCACCGGGCAGAAGGTCTGGACGAGCTTCGCGCACGACGCCAAGTGGTGCCTGCTGCTGGCGCGCAGCGATGCCGAGCAGCCGCGGCACAAGGGCCTGACGTACTTCCTGCTCGACATGGAGCAGGACGCGGTCCAGATCCGTCCGCTGCTGCAGATCACCGGTCAGGCGGAGTTCAACGAGGTCTTCCTGGAGGGCGCGTTCGTGCCCGACGAGCATGTTCTCGGCGGCGTCGGCGCCGGCTGGGCCGTCGCGATGACGACGCTCTCCAACGAGCGCTCCGGGCTCGTCTTCGGCAAGTCCTTCCAGGCGAAGATCCTGCTCGACCGTCTGACGGCGATCGCCGATCGGCGCGGCCTGCTCGACGACGCCGCGGTCGCGACCCGCCTCGGCGAGCTGCACATCCAGGTCGAGGCCGTGCGCCAGACGGCGTACCGCAACGTCACGAGCGAGATCCGCTACGGCAGACCCGGTCCCGAGGGATCGATCATCAAGTGGATCTGGTCGGAGACCGACCAGGCGGTGACCGAGGCGGCGGTCGAGCTGCTCGGCGGCGAGGCGCTCGCGCTCGACTCGCCGTGGGGGTTCGAGCTGCTGCGTTCGCGCGGCGACACGATCGAGAGCGGCACCACCGAGATCATCAAGAACATCGTCGCCGAGCGCGTGCTCGGCCTCCCGCGACTGCACTGAGGGACCATGCGATTCGCATTCGACGACGAGCAGGAGGAGATCAAGCGCTCCGCGCGCGACCTGCTCGCACGGCGCGCGCCGCTGGAGCGCGTGCGCGCGGCGGCACAGGAGCGCGCCTACGACGAGGCGCTGTGGCGCGAGATCGTCGAGCTGGGCTGGCCGGGCCTCGCGATCGGCGAGGCGCACGGCGGCGTCGGCCTCGGGCTCGTCGAGCTGGTCGCGGTGCTGGAGCAGGTCGGCTACGCGCTGACGCCCTCGCCGCTGGTGGCCGACGTCTGCGCCGCGCTCGTGATCGACCTCGCCGGCCGGGACGAGCAGCGCGCGCGCTGGCTGCCGGGGATCGCGAGCGGCGAGCAGACGGCGACGGTCGCGCGCGTGCGCGACGGCGTCGCCGCTGCTGTGCCCGACGCTGAGCGGGCGGCCGCGATCGTGCTCGTGGGCGACGACGGCAGCGCCCGCGTCGTGCCCGCGCAGGAGGCGCGAGTGGAGCCCTACGACGGGATCGACCTGACGCGCCGCTGGGCGCGCGTGCAGGTCGCCGCAGAGGCCGGCGAGCCGCTGGCCGGCGACGTCGCGGGCGGCCTGCAGCGGGCCGAGGTCGCGCTCGCCGCCGAGCTGACCGGCCTCGCGCAGCGCGCGCTCGACATGACCGTCGCGTACGTCAAGGAGCGCAAGCAGTTCGGCCGGCCGGTCGGCGCCTTCCAGGGCGTCTCGCACCGCTGCGCCGAGATGCTCGCGCTGACCGAGGCGGCGCGCTCGGCGACCTACTTCGCGGCCTGGGCCGCCGACGCCGACCGGGCGCAGCTGCCGGCGGCGTCCGCGATGGCGAAGGCGAGCGCGGCAAGCGCCGCGCGCAGGGTCGCCGCGATGGCGATCCAGGCGCACGGCGGCATCGGATTCACATGGGAGGCGGACGTGCATTGGATCTTCAAGCGCGCGCATGCGAGCGCGGCGCAGCTGGGCAGCGGCGACGAGCATCGTCGCAGCGTGGCGCGGCTCGCCGCGCAGCGGCTGCGCGACGCGGCGGCCCCGTCGCGGGTGACGGCATGAGCAGCGCGGCGCAGGGCGCCGAGGTGCGCTCGCTGACGCCCGGCGCCGAGTACTGGGAGCGTCTGCGCGGCGGCGCCGTGCCGTACCAGCGCTGCGAGACGTGCGGCGAGGCGGTCTTCTTCCCGCGCGTGCTGTGCCCCGCCTGCGGCTCGACGCAGCTGGCGTGGCGCGACAGCGGCGGACGCGGCACGGTCTACTCGGCGACGACCGTGCACCTGCGCGGCGTCGACCCGTACACGGTCGCGCTCGTCGACCTCGAGGAGGGGATTCGCGTGATGGTGCGGATCGACGACGCGACGCCCGACGAGCCGCC
Source organism: Conexibacter sp. CPCC 206217 (assembly GCF_030646165.1). Classification (GTDB taxonomy): domain Bacteria; phylum Actinomycetota; class Thermoleophilia; order Solirubrobacterales; family Solirubrobacteraceae; genus Conexibacter. The sequence goes on from NZ_JAUTDO010000006.1 coordinate 114,653, forward strand.
GATCGGGCGGGAGGTGCTCGTCGTCGCCGGCGAGCTCGACGGCGAGCCGGCGCTGCGCGCGGCGCTCGCGACGGAGGTGCACGATGGCTGACGGACTGCGCGGGCGGACCGCGATCGTGGGCATCGCCGAGTCCGATCTCGGGATCGTCGGCGAGGGCGTCGACGACCTCGACCTGATCGGCCAGGCGACGGTCGCGGCGCTCGCCGACGCGGGCCTGGAGAAGGCCGACGTCGACGGCATCTTCACCGCCTCGATCGGCTTCCCGCTGCCGGCGCTGAGCGTCGCCGAGTACCTCGGCGTGCGGCCGCGCTACCACGACACGACGATGACGGGCGGCAGCTCGTTCCTGTCGCACGCGCTGCACGCGGCGGCGGCGATCGACGCCGGCCTCTGCGAGGTCGCGCTGATCGCGTACGGCTCGACGCAGCGCTCGGGCGGCGGCGCGCTGAAGGGCGCCGGCCAGGTCTTCGCCTACGAGGACGTCTACGCGGCGCGGCGGCCGATCGGCATGTATGCGCTCGCCGCGGCGCGCCACATGCACCAGTACGGCACCACGCGCGAGCAGCTCGCCGAGGTCGCCGTCTCGGCGCGCGGCTGGGCGCAGCTGAACCCGCGCGCGTTCGCGCGCGACCCGCTGACGATCGAGGAGGTGCTGTCCGCGCGCACCGTCTGCTCGCCGCTGACGACGCGCGACTGCTGCCTCGTGACCGACGGCGGCGGGGCGGTGATCATGACGAGCGCCGAGCGCGCGAGGGAGCTGCGCCGCCCGCCGGTCTACCTGCTCGGCGCCGGCGAGGCGACCTGGAACCAGAACATCTCGCAGATGCCGGACCTGACCGTCACGTGCGCGCAGGACTCGGGCGCCCGCGCGTTCGAGATGGCCGGCCTGACGGCCGCGGACGTCGACGTCGTGCAGCTCTACGACGCGTTCACGATCAACCCGATCCTGTTCCTCGAGGACCTCGGCTTCTGCGCCAAGGGCGAGGGCGGCGCGTTCGTCGCAGGCGGCCGGATCGCGCCCGGCGGCGAGCTGCCGGTCAACACCAACGGCGGCGGGCTCTCCTACTGCCACCCCGGCATGTACGGGATCTTCACGCTGATCGAGTCGACGCGCCAGCTGCGCGGCGAGGCCGACGCGCGCCAGGTGCGCGGCGCGAACGTCGCGCTGGCGCACGGCAACGGCGACGTCCTGTCCAGCCAGGCGACCGCGATCCTCGGAACGGAGGCGACGTTGTGAGCACCACGAGCCGCACGAAGGTGACGCTGCTGCTGGCCGCCGGTCCCGCCGTCGGGGAGCTGCGCGAGCGGCTCGCCGGCGAGCGCGAGCTGCTGGCCGAGCGCGTGCCGCAGGGCGCGGTCGCGATCGCCGGGATCGGCGTCGACGACCGCGCGCCGAAGGCGGCGCTGACCGCTGAGGAGCGCGACGGCTACGACCAGGCCGGCTACGCGGGCGCGCTGTCGGTCGCCGGCCGCGCGGGCCTCGCCGACGAGCTGACGGCGGCGCTGGAGGGCGCCGCCGCGCGGCTCGGCGACGCGATCGACGCGCGCGCGTCGGTCGCCGTCGCCGGCACGGAGGAGACGTTCATCGCGGGCGACGGCCCGCTCGGCGGCCTCTTCGCGGTGCGCCGGCCGGCGGACAGAACGTTGCAGCAGATGCACGACTTCTGGCGGCTGGAGCACACGAAGCTGTCGATGCTGATCCCGGACTTCGTCTACCGCCAGTTCCACGGCGTCGACTACGCGAGCGAGCGCGCGGCCGCGGTCGCGGGCGTCGGCGGGCACGACGTCGACGGGATCGTCGAGTGGTTCTTCGACTCGCTGGCGTGGCAGGCGAGACTCGCCGAGCTGCCGCTGATGACCGAGCTGTACGTCGACGAGCGCAACTTCATCGACCACGAGCGCTCCCCGATCAGCTATGTCGAGTACCTCTGAGCCGGGGGCGGCGAAGGCCGCGGCGCCGGATGCATCGGCCGGCGACGAGCCGCTCGTGCTCTACGACGTCGCCGAGCGCGTCGCGACGGTCACGCTCAACCGTCCTTCGCGCCTGAACGCCTGGACCCCGCAGCTGGGGCTCGCCTACCACGACGCGCTCGCGCGGGCCGGCGCCGACCCGGGCGTGCGGGCGATCGTCGTGACCGGCGCCGGGCGCGGCTTCTGCGCCGGCGCGGACATGGGCGACCTGAACGAGATCTCGCCGGGCAACCACCCGGAGATCGTCGACGACCGCCGCCACACGTTCGTGCGCACGCTGCCGAAGCCCGTGATCGCCGCCGTCAACGGCGCGGCGGCCGGGATGGGGCTGATGCTCGCGGCGATGTGCGACGTGCGCATCGCCGCGGAGGGCGCGAAGCTGACGACCGCGTTCGCGCGGCGCGGGCTGATCGCCGAGCACGGCCTCGCGTGGCTGCTGACGCGGCTCGTCGGGCCGGCGGCGGCGCTCGACCTGCTGCTGTCGGCGCGCGTCGTGCTGGCCGAGGAGGCACTGCAGCTGGGGCTCGTCAACCGCGTCGTCGGCAGGGGCGAGGCGCTCGACGCCGCTTGGGCGTACGCGCGCGAGCTGGCGACCCACAGCTCGCCGGCGTCGATGGCGGTGATCAAGCGCCAGGTCCAGGACGACCTCGAACGCGGGCTCGACGCGGCCTACGCCGCCGCCGAGGAGGCGATGTACGCGTCGCTGGACCGGCCGGACCTGGCCGAGGGCGTCGCGAGCTTCACAGAGCGGCGCGCGCCCGACTTCCCGCCGCTGGGATGAGCGCGACCGAGCCCTCGGGTGCCGCGTCGGCGCCCTTCGACGAGGTCCTCGCCGTGCGCTACGGTACGCTGCTGACGCGCAGGAGCGCGCTCTACTACCGCTGGTCCGAGTACGGCGAGCCCGACGCCGAGGAGCGGATGGACTACTACTTCTGGCTGCTGCGGCGCGGCGAGCAGACGATCGTGGTCGACACCGGCTTCGGCGCGGCGGCCGGCGCGCGGCGCGGGCGCACGCTGCTGTGCGACACGGGGGAGGCGCTCGCGCGGCTCGGTGTCGACCCCGCGTCCGTGACGGAGCTGATCGTCACGCACCTGCACTACGACCACACCGGCAACCTCGGGCTGTTCCCGCGCGCGCAGCTGTTCGTCGACGCGCGCGAGCTGGAGTTCTGGAGCGGTCCGTACGCCGACCGGCCGTGCTTCGCCGGCTCGGCCGAGCGCGACGAGCTGGAGCAGGTCGCGGCGGCGCGCCGCGCGGGCCGCGTGACCGCGGTCGGCGCCGAGCAGGCGGTCGTGCCGGGCGTGACGGCGATCCGCGTCGGAGGTCACTCGCCCGGTCAGCAGATCCTGCGCGTCGCGACGCGCGCCGGCGACGTCGTGCTCGCGTCCGACGCGGCGCACTTCTACGAGGAGCTGACGCACGACCGTCCGTTCGACGTGTTCGCCGACCTCGAACGGTCATACGCCGCGCTCGCGCTGCTGCGGGGACTGCAGGACGACGGGCTGCCGGTCGTGGTCGGCCACGACCCCGCCGTGATGGAGCGCTTCCCGGCCGTGAGCCCCGCGCTGGCGGACCTCGCGGTGCGGATCGAGCGCGCGCGATGACCTTCGAACTCGGCCTGCACCTCTCCAACGCGCATCCGCAGGCGCGCGCCGCCGACGTCGTCGCGCTCGCGAGCGCCGCCGAGGAGGCGGGCTTCGACGCCGTCTGGGCGACCGAGCACGTCGTCGTCGGGCCCGACGCGGCGGCGGCGTACGGCCACGTCGTGCACCCGCTGCCGCTGCTGGCGTTCATCGCCGCGCGCACCCGCCGCGTCGCGCTCGGCACCTCCGTGCTGGTGGCACCGCTGCACGACCCGTTCCTGCTCGCCAAGCAGGCCGCCGACCTGCAGCAGCTGTCGGGCGGGCGTCTGCGGTTGGGGCTCGGCGTCGGCTGGCACGCCGACGAGTTCCGCTTCATGAACGTGCCGTTCGCGGGGCGCGGCCGGCGCACCGACGAGGCGATCGCGGTGATGCGCGCGCTGTGGGCCGGCACGCCGGACTTCCACGGAGCGCTGTGGCAGTTCGAGCAGGCGACGTTCGGGCCGCTGCCCGAGCCGCCGCCGCAGATCTGGATCGGCGGCGCCTCGCAGCGCGCCGCCGCGCGGGCGCTGGCGCTCGGCGCGACGTGGCACCCGATCCTGCTCGGCGCCGACGACGTGGCGCGGGCGAAGGCACGCTGGCCGCAGCTGCGGATCGTCCCGCGCGTCAGCGCGCCGGCGCCGCCGCAGCTCGTCGAGGCGGTCGGCGCGATGCGCGCCGCGGGCGCCGACGGCGTCGCCGCCGGGCTGACGGTCGCGCCCGCCGAGGCGCTGCGCGCGCTGGAGCAGCTCGCCGGCCAATTGTGAGTGCCTACAGCGCCGCGCCGGCCGCCGCCAGACGCGGCGACAGCAGACCGGAATGATGGACATGGGCAGTCAACGGAGGAGCATCGATGACGAAGCGTGGAAGGACGAGCTGGTGGCTGGCGGCCGTCGCGGCGGTGGGCGTGCTCGCCCTCGCCGGCTGCGGTGACAGCGAATCGACCGGCGGATCGGGCGGATCGGGCGGCGGCGGTGACGGCGCGTCGGTCGACGTCGGGACGCAGAAGATCTCGGTCTCGGGCCAGCCGAGAGTGGCGTACTTCGTCTACGGCAGCGGCAACGCGTACGGCGCGGCGGGCGTGGCGGCGGCGAAGGCCGCGGCGGCGAGAAACGACCTCGAGCTGACCGTCTACGACGGCGCGTTCGATCCGCAGAAGCAGTTCAATCAATTGCAGACCGCGGTGCAGTCGGGCAGATTCAACGCCTTCTCGCTCGGGCCGATCGACGCGAACCTCGTCTGCACGCTCGCCAGCAGACAGGCCCCGGCGAAGAAGATCGTCGTCGGCGTCGTCAACCAGCCGCTCTGCGGCCGCTACATCCAGCCGACCGATGCCGGCCTCTGGCAGCCCGGCACGCTCAACTACGCGTCCGGCTACTTCACGCGCAGACGGCTGCTGCAGTGGTTGCAGGCGGTCGCCGACAAGTACCCGGGCCCGCAGAAGGTCGGGCTGATCACCGGCCTCGCGGTCGACAGCCTCTCGAAGCTCGTCGACCTCGACGTGAAGGAGATCCAGAGAGACCATCCGGACTTCGACGTCGTCGGCGAGCTGCGCACCGACTACACGACGACGAAGGGCTACAGCGCCGCGCAGAACCTGCTGCAGTCCAACCCCGACCTGACGCTGATCGTCTCCGACTATTCCGACCTGACGGTCGGCGCGGCGAAGGCGATCGAGCAGGCGGGCAAGTCCGGCAGCGTCGCACTCGCCGACTTCGGCGGGTCCAGACAGGTCGCGGAGCTGGTCAGAAGAGGCGTCGTCGGCCTGACCGCGCCGACCTATCCGAAGACCGAGGTCGAGGACTCGATCGAGGCGCTCGTCGCCGCCTTCAGAGGCACGACGCCCGAGCGCGTCACGCTGCCGCCGTTCAAGGTCTACACGAGCGACGACATCGACCAGTACGAGCCGCAGTTCTGAGCGGACGGGCGGGGCGGCGGCCGGGCGGCCGCCGCCGCAGCGCTCAGACCCCCGCGATCGCCGCCGCGAAGTCGTCGTCGGCCAGCTCGTCGAGCCACGCGTGGCCGCCAAGCGAGATCGCGACGTGCGACATCCACGTGTCGGGCCCGGCGCCGTGCCAGTGCTCCTCGTCCGGGGCGAACCAGACGACGTCGCCCGGTCCGATCGTGTCGACCTCGCCCGCGCGCGTCCCGACGTAGCCGCGCCCGTGCGTCACGAACAGCAGCTGCCCGCGGTCGTGGCGGTGCCAATGCGTGCGCGCGCCCGGCGGGAACATGACCGTGTTGACCGTGACGCCGTCGATCCCGGCGATCACCGGGTCGGAGCTGACCGCGCCGGTGAAGGTCGCGTCGCGCACCTCCGACGGCGCGCCGGGCTCGTGCCCGCGTGTGAGCTTCATGCTGCCTCTCTCTCGTCGTGGAGCCGGACGCCGCCGGCGAGGTCGCCGATGCCGTCGACGATGCGGTTGGAGATCTTGTCCCCGTATCCCATCGCGTTCGTCAGCTCGAACGCCGCGAGGCAGCCGGGACCGGTGAAGGTGGGCACGTTCGCATGCGCGACGTGCTCGAGGTAGAGCCGCACGTCCTTCGCCATCAGGCGCCCGGTCAGGCCGCCTTCGAGGTAGTCGCCTCTGACGATGCTGGGGAAGCGGTTGAGCGTCGCGAAGTTGACGCCCGAGCTGGAGTTGAACACGTCGAGCAGGCGCTCGAGGTCGAGGCCGGCCTTGCGGCCGGCGACCATCACCTCGGCGGTCGCCGCGAGCGCGATCCCGTTGAGGAAGTTGTTCAGCACCTTCGCGACGTGTCCGGTCCCGGGGCCGCCCATGTGGACGACCTTCGCGGAGAAGCGCTCCAGCAGCGGCCGCACGCGCTCCAGCGCGATTGCGTCGCCGCCGGCCATGATCGTCAGCGAGCCCTGCTCGGCGGCCTTCGCGCCGCCGGAGATGCCGGCGTCGAGCAGTTGCACGCCGCGCTCTGCCAGCGCGGCGTGCAGGCGCACGGTCGACTCCGGCGCGGCGGTCGAGAGGTCGACCACCACCTGGCCGGCGCGCGCGTGCGCGAGCACGCCGTCGTCGCCCAGCACGACCGGCTCGATCACGCTGCTGTCGGGCAGCGACAGCAGCACGACGTCGACCGCCTCCACGAGCGCGCCGAGCGACGCGGCCGGCTCCATCCCGCAGTCGGCGAGCGTCCGCGCGTCGCGGTCGTAGGCGACGATCGGGTCGCCCGCGGCCGCGACGCGGCGGCCCATGCGGCCGCCCATGTTGCCCGCGCCGACGATGCCCGCGCGTACCGGATCGGATCCCATCCGATCTCCTCTCTCTCAGTCTGCGAACCAGTCGGCCGGCGCGTCCTGCAGGTCGACGAAGACGGACTTCGTCTGCGTGTAGTGCTCCATCACCTGCAGGCCGTGCTCGCGGCCATAGCCGGACTGCTTGTAGCCGCCGAACGGCATCAGCCAGTTCCAGAGGCGGTAGTTGTTGATCCAGACGGTCCCCGCCTGCAGCCGGTGCGCGACGCGGTGCGCGCGTCTGACGTCCTGCGTCCAGACGGCGGCGGCGAGCCCGTACGGGCTGTCGTTGGCAAGCCGGATCGCCTCCTCCTCGTCGGAGAACTCGATCACGACGGTGACCGGCCCGAAGATCTCCTCGCGCGCGACGCGCATGTCGTTGCGCACGCCGCCGAGCACGGTCGGGCGGAAGAACCAGCCGTCGCCCGCGTCGCTCGGCGGCGCGCCGCCGGTCAGCACGGCGGCGCCCTCGCCGGCGCCGATCTCGACGTAGGAGGCGATCTTCTCCAGCTGTCTCAGCGACGTCTGCGCGCCGACCTGCGAGCGCTCGCTGAACGGGTCGCCGACGCGGATGCGCGCGGCCCGCTCCGCCATCCGCGCCTCGAACTCCTCGCGCACGTCGCGCTGGACGAGCGTGCGCGAGGCGGCCATGCACGACTGCCCGGCGGCGGAGAAGATCCCGTAGGCGGAGCGGTGGACGGCGACGTCCAGGTCGGCGTCGGCGAAGACGATGTTGGGCGACTTGCCGCCCAGCTCGAACGTCGCCGGCTTGAGCGTCGCCGCGGCGCGCTCGGCGATCAGGCGGCCGGTCGCGGTCGAGCCGGTGAAGGCGATCTTGTCGACGCCGGGATGCTCGACGACCGCCGCGCCCGCGACCCCGCCGAGGCCCGGCACGACGTTGAAGACGCCGGGCGGCAGCTCCAGCTCCTCGATCATGCGCGCGAACACGAGCGCCGTGACGGGCGTCTCGTCGGCCGGCTTGAGCACGACCGCGTTGCCGCCGGCCAGCGCCGGTGCGAGCTTCCACGCGAGCATGTTGAGCGGCGAGTTCCACGGCACGATCGCGCCGACGACGCCGACGGGCTCGCGGCGGGTGTAGGTGAACTGCGGCCCGGTCGCGGGCATCGTGTGGCCGAGCGTCGTCTGGCAGACGCCGGCGAAGTACTCGAAGTAGCGCACGATCAGGTCCAGCTCGCCGCGCGTCTCGCGCAGCAGCTTGCCGTTGTCGCGCGACTCGATCCGCGCCAGCAGCTCGCGGTCGCGGTCGACGAGCGCGGCGATCCGCCACAGCACCCGCGCGCGGTCCATCGCGAGCACGCGGCTCCACGGGCCGTCGAGCGCCGCTCGGGCCGCGCGCACGGCGCGGTCGACGTCGGCCGCGCCCGCCGCCGCGACCGTCGCCCACGCGCGCCCGCTCGCCGGGTCGCACGTCTCGTACGTCGCGCCGTCGGCCGCGGGCGACCAGGCGCCGTCGACGTAGAGCGCGAGGGAGGGGAGCGCGGCGTTCACGTGGGCTGCGCCCGCCGGCCCGGTGCCTGCCGGCCGGGTGCCCGCCGGCCCGGTGCCTGCCGGGCCGGCGCCAACCGCGGCCGCGGCGAGCGCCTGCGCGTCGGGAGCCTGCGGGACGGGTCCGCCAGCCATCGCTCAGCGCTCCGTCGCGAGCGCGGACGGGGCGGCGTCGGCGAGCTGCGGCGGCGACGCGACGACGGCGCCGCCCCACGCCTCGATCATCCGCGTGAACGCGGTGCAGTCGGCGCCGTCGGGCTCCTGCGCGGCGGCGAGCCGCCACAGCTGGTCGACCATCCCGCCGAGCAGCATCGGGACCTCCTGGCGGCGGCCCTCCTCCAGGCACAGGCGCACGTCCTTGGCCATCAGCTCGAGCCGGAAGCCGTGCGCGAAGCGGCGCGTCAGCACCTGCTTGGGGAACTTGTCGAGCGCGGCGTTGTTGGAGCCGCTGCTGACGCCGACGACGTCGAGCAGGACGGCCGGGTCGAGCCCCGCCTTCGCGCCCAGCACGGTCGCCTCGGACGTGATCGCGATGCAGGCGGCGGAGACGAGGTTGTTGATGACCTTCGTCGTCTGCGCCTGGCCGGGTCGCGCGCCGACGTGGAAGATCGCCTTGCCGAGCGTCTCCAGCAGCGGGCGCACGCGTGCGACGGCGTCGTCGGCGCCGGCGACCATGAACGTGAGCGTGCCGGCGGCCGCGCCGGCGGGACCGCCGCTGACGGGCGCGTCGACGACGCCGATCCCGTTCGCCGCGAGCGCGTCGGCGACCTCCTCGGCCGTCTGCGGGCCGGTCGTCGAGACGTCGACGTAGGTGCGCGCGCCCGCGCTCGCACCGGCGCCCGCGCTCGCGATCCCGTCCGCGCCGAGTGCGACGGCGCGCACCGCGGCCGGGGAGGGGAGGCTGACGAAGACGATCTCGCTCGCGTCGGCGACCGCGCGCGGGCTGCTCGCCTGCTGCGCGCCGCGCGCGACGAGCGCGGCGACGGCGACGTCGTCGAGGTCGTGGACGACGAGCGTGTGCCCGGCATCGAGCAGCCGCCCCGCCATCGGCGTGCCCATCGCGCCGAGCCCGACGAAGCCGATCGCGGTGGGGGAGGCGCTCATGCCTGCGGTCTCCCGATGTCGTGCCCCGCCGCTTCCAGCACGCTCTCGGCCGCGCGGAACGCCTCCAGGCCGGCCGGCACGCCGCAGTAGATCGACGCCTGCAGCAGCACCTCCTGGATCTCCGTCGGCGTGACGCCGTTGGTGAGCGCGCCGCGGACGTGCAGCTCCAGCTCGTGGCGACGGTTGAGCGCCGTCAGCATCGCGAGGTTGAGCATGCTGCGCGTGCGGCGGTCAAGGCCGGGGCGCGACCACGAGGCGCCCCAGCAGTACTCCGTCACCAGCTCCTGCATCGGGCGCGAGAAGTCGCTCGTGCGCGCGAGCGAGCGGTCGACGTGCTCGGCGCCGAGCACCTCGCGGCGGACCGCGAGCCCGCGGTCCAGCAACGGCCTGTCTGACATCGGTGCGCTCCTCAGGTCGGGTCGGGACACCGCGCACGGCGGTGCCGTGCGTCGGGCCGAGCCGACGGTACCCCGCGGCGGCCGGCGGCCAAAGCGGCCGACGGCGCGCGCGTCGTGGAGATCCACATGAGCGCGCCGCGGACGGCTTGCATCGCCGCGCGCGACGAGGAGCCGCGGGGCGAGGAGCGGCGCGGGGCGGCGGCCGTCCTAGTGGACGACCGCCTCCTCCGCGGCGGGTGCGACCTCCGCGACTCTGTGCGCCTTGGGGCGCAGAGTCGCCACCGCGACCACGACGCCGACGGCGACGACGGCTGCGGCGATCGCGATCGCCAGGTGATAGCCGCTCAGCAGCGCGTCCGCGGTCGCGTGGCCGTCGGCCAGCTGCGTCTTGCTGTGGCTGGCGGCGATCGTGCCGAGCGCGGCGAGGCCGATCGCGGCCGAGATCTGCATCGAGACGTTGACGATGCCGGAGGCGAGGCCGGCGTCGCTTCTGGGGACCTCGGCCATCGCGAGCGTCAGCAGCGGCAGGAACGAGCTGCCGGCGCCGAAGCCCATCAGCAGGAAGGCGATCAGCGAGACCGGGAAGTAGGCGGCGTCGGCGCCCTGGGAGCCGAGCAGCAGCAGGCCGGCGATCATCGAGACGAGGCCGATCAACAGCGTGCGCAGCGCGCCGATCGATCTGACCATCCGCGCGGTCGTGCCGGTCGAGAGGAACGCGACGGTGACCGTCATCGGCAGGAACGCGAGGCCGGTTCTGACGGGCCCGTAGCCGTTGATGTTCTGCAGGTAGAGCGTGCCGAAGAAGAAGGACGAGTACATGCCCATCGCGACGAAGGCGCGCACGATGCTGGCGTCGATCAGCGAGCGCAGCTTGAGGATCCGCACCGGCATGATCGCGTTCTCCAAGCGCGACTCGAGCACGTAGAAGGCGATCAGCATCACGATCGCGAGCGCGCCGAGGCCGAGCGTGCGCGTCGAGGTCCAGCCGTGGTCGGCGGCACCGACGATCGCGTAGACGCCGACCATCAGCGCGACGGTGACGAGCGCGGCGCCGGTCACGTCGAGGCCTCTTCCGAAGCCCTGGCCGCGGTCGGTCGAGATCAGCGCGCGGCCGAGCATCAGCGCGGCGACGGCGATCGGCAGGTTGATGAAGAAGATCCAGTGCCAGGACAGCAGGTCGCTGACGACGCCGCCGACGAGCAGGCCGATCGAGCCGCCGGAGACGGCGACCAGCATGTAGAGGCCCATCGCTCTCGCGCGCTCGCGCGGGTTGGGGAACTCGGCGACGATGATCGCGAGCACGGCGGCCGCGGCGAGCGCGCCGCCGACGCCCTGGATCAGGCGGGCCGCGACGAGCAGCCCGGGGGAGTTGGCGAATCCGCACAGTGCCGAAGCGATCGCAAAGGCGGTCACGCCCCAGAGGAAGACGCGGCGGCGGCCGATCAGGTCGCCGAGCCGGCCGGCGACGAGGAGGAAGGAGCCGAAGGTGATCAGGTACGCGTTGACGACCCACGTGAGGTCGGATGCGCTGAAGCCGAGGTCGTCCTGGATCGCGGGCAGTGCGACGTTCACGACCGTGGCGTCGAGCACGGTCATCATGAAGGCAAGGAGAACGACGCCGAGCATCGCCCAGCGTCGTCGGTCATCAGTCAAATGGGCCATACGATCAAAGTAGCAGTGATCGTCCCGGTTTCGTGATGATCCTGTTAGGTGGTAGTGTGAACGCTGTAATGAGCGATACATCGAGCCCCGGAGCGATCGTCCTGCTGACGCGTCTCTCGCGCCTCGTCTACCGCAGCGCGACCGGCGACGTCCTCGGCATGCGGATGAAGCAGTTCATGACGCTCAACCAGTTGCGCGACCACGGTCCGCTGACGCAGCAGGCGCTCAGCGAGGTGATGTGCGTCGACGCCAACACGTGCGTGCTGCTGTTGAACGAGGCCGAGGCCGCCGGGCACGCGCGCCGCGTGCGCGACCCGCGCGACCGCCGCCGTCACATCGTCGAGATCACCGACGAGGGGCGCACCGCGCTGAAGCGCGCGGAGCGCGGGATGGAGAGCGTCGAGGACGAGATCCTCGGCGAGCTCGACGCCGCCGACCGCGCCACGCTGCGGACCCTGCTCGCCCGCGCGCTGGAGGACGAAGACGTCGCTCCGCGCGACGAGGTGCTCACGCAGGCGAGCTAGAGCGGCGCGCCGGCCGCCAAGGGACTCGGCCGCGTCACCAGATCGTTTCCAGTTGCGGCGGCGCCGAAGGTAAGGTGGCGCATTCCATCAAGCTGCCGTCGAGAGAGGTTCCTCAGATGACCGCGTCGCCGAACATCGTCCTCGTCCATGGTGCCTGGGCCGACGGCTCGAGCTGGAGCGCCGTCGTCGGACGCCTGCAGGCAGCCGGCTACAGCGTCACCGCGCCGCAGTTCCCGCTCACCTCGCTGGCCGCCGACATCGCGCGGCTGCGACTGGCGCTCGGTCGTCAGGACGGCCCGACGGTCGTCGCCGGCCACTCGTACGGCGGCCAGATCATGACCGCGCTCGGCACCGACGCGCCGAACGTCGCCGGCCTCGTCTACATCGCCGCGTTCGGCCTCGACGAGGGCGAGTCGATCGGCGGGCTGCTGCAGCAGGGACCGCCGACCCCGGCGCTGAGAAACCTCGACATCGACGCCGAGGGCTTCGCGTGGCTGCCGCAGGACGACTTCGTCAACCACTTCGCCGCCGACGTCGATCCGGCGCAGGCGAAGGTGATGCACGCCGTGCAGCAGCCGCTGCACACCTCCGCGCTCGCCGAGGTGATGGGCGCGCCGGCGTGGAAGTCGCTGCCGTCCTGGTACCTCGTCGCCGACGGCGACGAGGCGATCCCGCCCGACGCCGAGCGTCAGTTCGCTGCCCGCATGGGCGCCGACACGATCGAGGTCGCGAGCAACCACGTCGCGATGGTCTCGCACCCCGACGAGGTCGTCGAGCGGATCGTGACCGCCGCCACCGCGGTCGCCGCCGGGTAGCCGCGGCGACGGACTTCGCGCAGCGCTACGCCTGTGTCTGAAGCGGCGCCGTGAGCGCCCCGAGCTGATCCAGCGCCGCAAGCGCGAGACGAGCGAGCGGGCGCTCCTCGCCGTCGGCGATCCAGCGCTCGAAGGCGACGCGGAAGATCGCGATCGCGACCTCGGCCGTGAGGCGCGCGGCCGACGCGTCGAGCCGGCGTTCGTCGGGGGCGGTGGCCGACGTGTCGGGCCGGCGTTCGTCGGGGGCGGCGGCCGACCCGCCGAGGCCGCGCGCGGCGAGCGCTGCCGCGAGCGCGTCGACCAGCGCGGCCTGCTTGCTGAGGTCGCGCTCACGCAGCTCCGGCTGCTCGGCGATCACGCGTGCGAACTGGCGCAGCTCGTCGCGGCGCGGCTGCAGCTGCTCGCCCATCGCCGCCAGGCCAGCCGCGACCGCCGCGCGCGCCGGCTCCTCGTCCGGCAGCTCGGTGACGGCGCGTACCAGCTCGGCCTTCAGCGCATCCTGGTTGCCGAACAGGACCTCGCGCTTGTCGGGGAAGTGACGGAAGAACGTCCGCTCGGTGAGGCCGGCGCGGGCGGCGATCTGCGCGGTGGTCGTGCGCTCGAAGCCGTCCGCTTCGAACAGCGTCAGCGCGGCGGCGCGAAGTCGGCCACGCGCGTCTGGCTGCCAGCGGCTCATGCGGGCATCGTACCTCCTATGTCAGTCACTGTCATGCGAATGCTATGGTGATGTCTGTGACTGACATGAGGAGTGACATCACCGGCAAGGTCGTCGCGATCGCCGGCGCCAGCAGCGGGATCGGCGAGGCGACCGCGCTGCTGCTGGCCGCACGGGGCGCCCGGCTCGTGCTCGGCGCACGGCGCGTCGACCGTCTGGAGGCGCTGGTCGAGCGGATCGAGCGAGCCGGCGGCGAGGCCGTCTGCGCGGCCGTCGACGTGACCGAGCGGGAAGGCCCGAAGCGCCTCGTGGAGCTGGCGCAGACCCGCTTCGGCCGCCTCGACGTGCTCGTCAACAACGCCGGCGTGGCGCCGATCTCGCCGCTGGAGGAACTGCGCGCCGACGAATGGGAGCTGATGGTCGACGTCAACTTCAAGGGCGTGCTGAACGGGATCGCCGCCGCGCTGCCCGTCTTCCGCGCGCAGAGATCCGGCCACATCGTCAACACCTCCTCGACGGCGGCTCACCGGATCGTGCCCAACCAGTCGGTCTATGCCGCGACCAAGACGGCCGTGCGGGTGCTGTCGGAGGGGCTGCGCCAGGAGGCGAGAGACGGGCTGCGCGTGACGGTGATCTCACCGGGCTACACGCGGACCGAGTTGGGCGACGGCGTCACCAGCCCCGCGGTGAAGGCGCAGACCGGAGCCTCGATGGAGTCGCTTGCGATCTCCCCGGACGCGATCGCCCGCGCCATCGCCTTCGCGCTCGAGCAGCCCGCCGACGTCGAGGTCGGCGAGCTGATCGTGCGGCCGACGGCCCAGAGCTGAGTCACGCCCTCGTTGCATTTTGTTTGCAACTTGATCTCACGTCGTTCACAACATCGGTGATCTCGCTCCATAGCGTCCGGCGCTCGCCGGCAGTCGTGCTCGGCGACGTCCAACAGGAGCCCGATGATCGCCGTAACTGCCGCAGTTCCGCGACGCGCGAATCGGCGCGTCGTCCGCAACGCCGCGATTGGCCTCGCGACCGTCGCGACGACGCTTGCCGGCCTCGCCGCCTCGTCCGCGTCCGCGTCCGCCGCGCCGCTGACCGGTGTCGACCTGTCCACCTACGTGCGCGTAGGCCGCCACGACCTGCCGGAGCCGCTGCGCACCGCCGCGCCCTTCGGCAGCCTGCTGGCGCAGGAGGCCTCCGGGGTCACCTACGACTGGGACACCGACACGCTGTTCGTCGTCGGCGACGGCGGCACCTCGGTCGTGCAGGTGAGAAAGGACGGGACGTACGTCGACTCGATGACGCTGCCCTCCGGCGCCAGCGCGCAAGGCACGGAGTTCTACGACACCGAGGGCATCGCGTACGTCGGCGACGGCAGATTCGTGCTCGTCGAGGAGCGCTACCGGCAGGTCAACCTCTTCACCTACGTCGCGGGCGGCACGCTCGCGCGCGCCGACGTCAGAACGGTCAAGCTCGGCACGACGATCGACAACATCGGGATCGAGGGCATCACCAACGATCCGACCACGGGCGGGTTCATCGCCGTCAAGGAGAAGGACCCGAAGGGGATCTTCCAGACGGGGATCGACTTCACCACCGGGCTCGCCACCAACGGCTCGCCGACCACGGAGAACTCGGTCAACCTGTTCGACCCGGCGCTGCTGCCCGGCCTGTCGGACTTCTCCGACGTCTACGCGCTCTCGAACGTGAGAACGCTGAGCGGGCCTGACAGCAGCCACCTGCTGATGATCAGCCAGGAGTCCGGCAAGGTCGTCAACGTCGACCGCTCCGGCAACGTCTCCAGCACGCTGACGCTGACCGATCCCGGCAGCCCGCTGTCGATCCCGGACCAGACGCACGAAGGCGTCACGATGGATCCGGACGGCAACATCTACACCGTCAACGAGCAGGGCGGCGGCGACAACTCGCACCCGCAGCTGTGGGTCTTCGCGCCGTCGAGCGCGCCCAACGCGGCCCCGACCGCGGTGACGCTCGCCAACAAGGTCGACACGCTCGCCGAGAACACCAGCACGGTCGGCCGCCTCAAGGTCGCCGACGTGAACGTCGAGGACGACGGCCTCGGCACCAACAACCTCACGCTCACGGGCCCGGACGCGTCCGCGTTCGAGGTCGACAGCACGGGCCTCTACATCAAGGCCGGCACGACGCTCGACTACGAGACGAAGAGCAGCTACAGAGTCAGCGTCGTCGTCGACGACCCGAACGTCGGCACGACCCCTGACGCGACGAGCGACGAGTACACGCTGACGCTCACCGACATCGTCGACGAGACGCCGGTCACGCCGTCGGTGATCGTCTCCGAGGTGACGCCCTGGGGCAGCGGCGACTCCTCCTACGCGGCCGACTGGATCGAGCTGACGAACACCGGCTCCAGCGCCGTCGACCTGACCGGCTGGAAGATCGACGACTCCTCCAACTCGTTCTCCTCCGCCGTCGCGCTGACCGGCGTCAACAGCCTCGCGGCGGGCGAGTCCGCGGTCTTCCTCGAGGGCGACGCGACGACGATCAGCAGATTCAAGCTGTCGTGGTTCGGCGCGAGCGCGCCGAGCGGCCTCAAGGTTGGCACCTACAGCGGCTCCGGCATCGGCCTCAGCACCGACGGTGACGAGGTCAACGTCTTCAACGCGACCGGCACCCCGATCACGGGCGTCAGATTCGGCGTCCCGACGGTCGGCAAGACGTTCGACAACAGCGAGGGCATCGGCAGCACGATTCACCCGCTGCCGGCGATCTCCAGACTGAGCGTGGCCGGCGTCAACGGCGCCTTCGTCGCGGAGGGCCAGACCGGCTCGCCGGGGACGATCGCCTCCGAGCCGACGACGCCGCCGGTGACCGTCTCCGAGGTCGCGCCGTGGGGCAGCGACGCGCCGTACGGAGCGGACTGGATCGAGCTGACGAACAACGGCACCAGCGCGGTCGACCTGACGGGCTGGAAGATCGACGACAGCAGCAACGACTTCCCCGCCTCCGTCGCGCTGACCGGCGTGAGCAGCCTCGCGGCGGGCGAGTCGGCCGTCTTCCTCGAGGGTGACGCGACGAAGGCCGCGGCCTTCAAGACGTTCTGGTTCGGCTCCGACGTGCCGAGCGGCCTCCAGGTCGGCACCTACAGCGGTGGCGGCATCGGCCTCAGCGGCGGCGGCGACTCCGTCGTCGTCTTCGATCCGGCCGGGGACCGCGTGACCGCGGTCACCTTCGGCGCCTCGACGCCGAACGTCTCGTTCGACAACGCCGAGGGCGTCGGCGGCACGACGCAGCCGTTCCCGGCGATCACGAGACTGAGCGCGGCGGGCGTCAACGGCGCGTTCGTCGCCGGTGGCGCGACCGGTTCGCCCGGCACGATCGTGCAGTCGCCGGCGGAGCCCGAGCTGCCGCCGGTGACCGTCTCCGAGGTCGCGCCGTGGGGCAGCGACGAGTCGTACGGAGCGGATTGGATCGAGCTGACGAACACGGGTTCCAGCCCGGTCGATCTGACCGGCTGGAAGATCGACGACAACTCCAACCTGTTCAGCAGCGGCGTGGCGCTGACGGGCGTGAGCAGCCTCGCGGCCGGTCAGTCGGCCGTCTTCCTCGAGGGTGACGCGACGAAGGCCGCCGCGTTCAAGACGTTCTGGTTCGGCTCCGACGTGCCTGCCGGCCTGGCTGTCGGCACCTACAGCGGCAGCGGCATCGGCCTCGGCGGGGGCGGCGATTCCGTCAACGTCTTCAACGCGGCTGGCGACCGGGTCACGGGCGTCAGCTTCGGCGCTTCGACGCCGCGTGTCTCGTTCGACAACGCGGCGGGCGTCGGCGGCACGGAGTTGCCGCTGCCGGTGATCACGACAGTCAGCGTCGCGGGCGTCAACGGCGCGTTCGTGGCCGGTGGCGCGACGGGCTCTCCCGGCACGATCGTGCAACCGCTCGCGCCCGTCGCCACGTTCGACGTGCCGACGTTCGCGGATCAGGCGCAGGGAACGATCGGCGCCGGTCAGACGGTGACGGTCAGAAACACCGGTGACGCGCCGCTGAACGTGACGCGCGTGCGGATCAGAGACGCCGACGGGCTCTCGAAGGGCGACTTCCTGCTCGCCGACGAGAGCTGCACCGACGGCGCGATCGCGCCGGATGCGACGTGCGAGGTGCTGGTGCGGTTCGCCCCGGGCCGCGCGAACGTCACCTCCCACGCGACGCTGGTGCTGAGCGACGACACGCTCGCGGGCACGAGCACGGTCGCGCTGAACGCCACCAGCACGGGCCTGCCCAGAGGCGACGACGGCGACGACGGACCGACAGGACCGACGGGCCCCACCGGCCCGACGGGTCCGACCGGTCCGATCGGACCCGCTGGCCCGAGCGGCGCGGACGGTGCCGCCGGTCCGAAGGGCGACACGGGCGCTGCGGGTCCCAAGGGCGACACCGGCGCGCCGGGTGCCAAGGGCGACGCCGGGGTGGGCACGCCCGGGGCGAAGGGCGACACCGGCGAGCGGGGTCCCGCCGGCCCGAAGGGCGACAGAGGCGCGGCCGGCCGCGACGCGAAGGTCAGCTGCAGAATCGCGACGACGAGAGGCCGCCAGAAGGTGACGTGCTCGGTCACGCTCGTCAGAGGCGGCAGAGCGGCGAGACAGGCGAGAGGCGCGAGCGCGCGTCTGCTCCGCAACGGCCGCACCTACGCCAGCGGCCGTGTCGGCGCGCTGAAGACGACGCACCGCGTCAAGCGCGGCACGCGCTACACGCTGCGGGTGGCGGGGCTGTCGCTGAAGGTCCGGCTGGGCTAGGTCGACGATCGCGGCGGCCGTGCCCTCGCGCGGCCGCCGCATCGCTTCACCCTCCGGCGGTCGCGCCCCGCGCGGCCGCCTCCGCGCCGGGCCCGGGTACCTTCAGTGCAACGACGACGGAGGTTCGCATGACGACGAAGGCCGCCTTCAACGCAGAGGACTGGTCGGTGGTGACGACGGCGCCAGCGCTGACCGGACTGCTCGTGGTCGCCGCCGGGCGGGGCGGGACGATCAGAGAGACCGTCGCGATCTCGCGCGCGTACGCGGCGGCACGCGAGGCGCAGCCCGGCGAGTTGCTGCTCGAGGTGCTCGAGTCGCCGGCCTCGGCGGGACCGCCCGGCGGCGCACCGAGAGACGCGGAGGAGTTGCAGCGGATCGTGCTGAGGAGACTGCGCGAGGCGATCCGGATCCTCGACCTCGGCGCGACGCCGGAGGAGGTGGCGGAGTACAAGCGCTTCGTCTACGGCCTCGCGGAGGCGGTCGCCAACGCGCACAAGGAGGGCAGCTTCCTCGGCGTCGGCGGCACGCGCGTGAGCGAGAGAGAGCAGGCGATCCTCGATCGCGTCGCGGCGTTGTTCGACGAACCGCCGACGGTGCCGGAGACGGAGGCAGCGAGCGAGTCGTAGCGCCGCGGGCCGTCAGCCGCCGCGCGTGAGGAACGCCGCGACCGGGCGGTCGGCGTAAGCGAGGCGGGTCTCGCCGTCGTTGGCGTCGACGAACGCGCCGTAGTCGGTGAAGCCGAGGCGCTCGGCGACGCGGCGGGACGGGCCGTTGTGCTCGGCGACCCAGGCGATCACGGGGACGCCGGGGTCGATCTCGACGGCCGCGTCGCGGGCGGCGGTGGCCAGTTCGGTCGCGTAGCCGCGGCCCCACGCGCCGGTCGCGATCCGGTAGCTGAGGTTCCAGGCGCCGCTGGCATGGCGCTGCGCGCCGCCGATCCCGATCACGCGGCCGCCGTCGCGCTCGCGCACGGTCCAGTAGCTCATGCCCTCCGCCCAGCGCTCGGCCGCGCGTGCGACCCAGGCGCGCGTCTGCTCGACGTCGGCATGACACGCGGCCGGGTCGAACCACCACCCGTCCGGGTCGCTCATGATCGGATACAGCTCGTCGACGTCGGGCCCCGCTGCGGCCCGCAGATCGAGCCGCGCGGTGACGGCCGTACGCGGAAAGCTCACGCGTCCGATGGTAATGCGGGCAGCCGCGGCTCGGCGTCCGGCGCCGTCGTCCGCGACGCGCCGGCCGCAGCGACCGGCGTGCCGCGGAGCGCCGCTCGCTCAGACGAGTCTGAGCGAGCGTCTGACGACGGAGCGGTTGCCCGCCGCGTCACGCGCCTCGATCGCGAGCGTCGCCGTCACGTCCTTGCCTCTGAGCGCGCGGACCCGCAACTTGCCGGCCGCCGACAGTCTCACGGTGACGCTGTTGGCGCCGGGCTTCAGCGACTTCGTCGCTCTGCCGAGCGTCACGCGCTTCAGCTTGCGTCTCGCTCTTCTGCCTCTGCCGACCAGCGCCGGCACGCTCGCGCTGAGCGTGAACGTCGCGCGCGCGGCCTCGTCGGCGCTCAGCCCCAACGACAGCCCGCGGTTCAGCAGCTGTCTGTGCGTGCGCCGTCTCGGCAGCTCGATCGCGCTCAGGCGCGGCTTGGCGCCGTCTCTGGCGGCAGGCGGCGGTGCCGGTGTGTCGGTCGGCGGCGGCAGCTGTCTGTCGAGCGGCGGCGGGATGATGGTGCCCGGTCGTCTGTCATCGGGATCGGGATCGGGGTCGGGAGCCGCGGCCGGCGGCAGCTTCGTCACAGCGACGAGCGACGGCACCGGCGTCGAGGGATTCTGGCCCGTCGTCTTGTTGCCGTTGGGCCAGTACGAGGTGTAGGTCGAGAGGTCTCCGTAGACGCCTCTCGCGGCCGTTTCCTCGCCCGGGTGCTGAACGTTGACGAACAGCGTCTGCTCGTCGGGCGTGAAGTACGGGCCGGTTCCCTCCGACTCGGCCGGCATGTTCGCGAAGCGGAACGCGACACCGGCGTTCGGCCCCGAGCGCGGGATCATGAAGACCGCGTTGTTGAGGTGGTACTCGTACCACGTCTTTCTGCTGGCGGCACCGGACAGCGAACTGGACGAGATGTCGGTGACGACCCACAGGTTGCCGTGGTTGTCGAAGCAGAGGTTGTCGCAGCTGGAGAAGCCGCGCTCGCCAGCCGGCTTGTCGGTGCCGCGGTCGCCGCCGCCGGCGTAGTCGGTCCACGCGAATCTGTTGGACTCGCCGACCGCGGTCGGGTCGTCGCCGGCCTCGACGAGCTTGCGGATCGCGCCGTGCTGGTCCCTCACCGTCGAGTTGTTCGTGAACGAGACGTAGACGGTCCCGTCGCTGTCGACCTCGACGTCCTCGGGGCGGTTGGTCGCGAAGTGGGCGTTCCAGTCGCTGTCGCCGATCGCTCTTCTGATCAGGTTGTTGCAGTCCTCCAGTTCGCTGGTCAGCACCTCGCGCCAGAAGCCGGTCCCGCTCTGCGGCGTCGTCGGGATGCGATCGCCGTCGTTGGCGAACTCGCGGCGACCGTGGTCGAACGAGGCGATGTAGAGCGTTCCCTGCTCGAGGATCTTGAGGTTGTTGGAGCGCTGCCCCGGGAGGTACTGGCGTCTGGAGACGAACTTGTAGACGCCGGCGTTGGCGAGGTCGTCGCCCATGTAGAGCACGAAGGGCTTGCCGGCGACGGCGCGGAACGCGGTGTTCTCGTGCCGGAAGCGCCCGAGCGCCGTGTGCTTGCGCGGGGTCCACGACGGGTCGTAGGGATCGGTCTCGACGACCCAGCCGTACTTCGAGAGCTGGGTGTGGTCGTACTCGGCGTTCGTCGCGTCGGCGGCGAGGCCGTTCGCATTGGCCCAGCCGTACGTGACGGCGTAGTCCTGGAAGTTCTCCTCGCACGACAGCGCCGTGCCCCACGGCGTGATCCCGCCGGAGCAGTTCGCCAGCGAGCCTCTGGCGCTCGTGCCGATTCTCGCGGCGCCGGCGAGCGGTCCGGTGAACTCGCACGCGGGGTCGGTGCCGGTGATGCGGCGGTTGTACGGCGACGGCGTGACGA
Organism: Conexibacter sp. CPCC 206217; assembly: GCF_030646165.1. Taxonomy (GTDB): domain Bacteria; phylum Actinomycetota; class Thermoleophilia; order Solirubrobacterales; family Solirubrobacteraceae; genus Conexibacter. The sequence continues at coordinate 135,992 of NZ_JAUTDO010000006.1, forward strand.
CCTGCCACAGCCCTTCGGCGTCCTTGCGCACGTGGAGGACCGAGTTGCCGACCGAGTACTGCTCCAGCGCGATCTGCGGCGCCGTCTTCGTCGCCCCGTCCGTGTTGCCGTGCTGGAAGAACGGCGCCGGGTACTCGTGGTTGACGAACAGCAGGCCCTCGTCCGGCTTGCCTTCGAGCGGGAAGAAGGCGAGGAAGTCGTTGTTGTAGCCGAACCTCAGCTGCGTTCCATCGCTGTTGTCGAAACGATCGTCGTAACCGATCACGACGTGCGCACGGTAGCCCGCGGGGACTTCGAACGCGTCCGCGCTGGATGCGGCGAGCGCTCTGAAGTCGGCGAACGGCGTGGGCGCGCCGGATGCCATCGCGTCGCTGTCGCCGAGCAGATCGGCGATGCCCGGCAGGTCGAACAGCGCGCTCGCCGCGACCGTGCTGGCGCCGGCGGTCGCGACGCCGCGGATGAAGTGGCGGCGAGTCGTGCCTGCGGCCGCCTCGGAGGGGGTGGTGGGATCAGCCATGTGCGCACGGTATGGTTGCCGGTGATGGGACTCGTTATCGGAATGTGACGAGACTGGGTCCCTTTCTTCACACCGACCGCTTTCAGCCCGCCGATGCCCCGCGCCGACAGACGAAGAGACGACGGCGCCCATGTCGAGGCATGGGCGGACGAGCGCGACGCGGCGGCGCGGGCGCGCGCCGAACGGCGGCGGGCGCGGCGGGGCGAGTCGCATGGCCTGCTCTCGACGCGCTGGGGACGCTGCCTGAGCGGCGCGGTGGCGCTGCTGGCGCTCGTGACGGCGGTCGGGCTGGTGGTGCTGTGGCCGCACGGCGACGGGCCGAGCGGCAGACAGCTCGCCTCCACGCCGACCGTCGAGGCGACGGTGACCGCGGTGAGAGAGCAGCAGTGCCCAGGGCCCTACAGGCAGACGTGCCGCTCGATCGTCGTGCGGATCGAGCAGGGGGCCGACCGCGGCAGACGCGAGCCGATCCTGCTCGGCCCGTCGAACGTCTCGCCGACGGTCGACGCCGGCGACGGCGTGCGGGTGCAGCGGGCGGCCGGCGATCCGAAGATGAACGTGCAGCGCTACGGCTTCACATCGGTCGACCGGCGCTCGACGATGGTGTGGCTCGCGCTCGTCTTCGTCGCGCTGGTCGTGCTGCTCGCGCGCTGGCGCGGCCTGCTGGCGCTCGCCGGCTTCGCGATCAGCCTGCTGCTGCTGACGCGCTTCCTCGTGCCGGCGGTCTCCGACGGCGGCCCGCCGTTCGCGGTCGCGATCGTCGGTGCGTTCGCGGTCATGTTCGTGACGGTCGGGCTCACGTACGGGATCGCCGCGCCGAGCCTGGCGGCGATCCTCGGGATCGCGACGAGCCTGCTGCTGGCCGGCGTGCTCGGCACGGTCGCGGTCCACGGCGCGCGCCTGGACGGCCGCGCGAGCGAGCTGTCGCAGGCGCTCGCGCAGCTCAACGCCGGCCTGTCGCTGCAGGGCGTCGTGCTCGCCGGGCTCGTCTTCGGCGCGCTCGGCGTGCTCGCCGACCAGGCCGTCACGCAGGCCTCGGCGGTGATGGCGCTGCGGCGCGCGAACCCGGCGCTGACGGTCCGCCAGGTCTACAACGAGGCGCTCGCGGTCGGGCGCGACCACCTGATCGCGACGACCCACACGCTCGTGCTCGTCTACGTCGGCGCGACCTTCCCGCTGCTGCTGGTGCTCGACGCGGGCGGCGTCGCCGGCGTCGACGCGCTCAACCGCGAGGACCTCGCCGAGCCGATCGTCGCGACGCTCGTCGGCGCGATCGCGCTGCTCGTCTCGGTCCCGCTGACGACCGCGCTGGCGGCGCTGATCGCGGCTCCGGCGCCCACGAGTGCGCTGCCGGCGTCTGCGCACGCGCATCACCACCACTGAGCGGCGCGCGGCGAGCCCGACGCGTCAGCCGGCTGCCGCCGAGGTACCGGCCAGCTCCGGATACACCACGCTCGGATCCGCGGCCAGGTCCGCCTTCGCCTGCACCGTGTCCGCGTCGGCGAGCACCTCGAAGCGACCGGCCTCGATCCCGTCGAGCGCCGCGCGCACGACGTCGGCGGGGTCGTTCTTGGGGATGTCCCAGCCGGCCATCATGTCGGTGTCGGTGGCGCTGAGGAAGAGGCCCGTGACGAGCGTCCCCTGCTCGGCCAGCTCCAGCCGCACCCCGTTGGTCATGCTCCACGCCGCGGCCTTGGCGACGGCGTACGCGTTGGCGCCGTTGAGCGAGAGCCATGACATGCGCGACAGCACGTTGAGGATCGCGCCGCCGCCGTTGGCCGCGAGCACCGGGGCGAATGCGCGAACGACGGCGAGCGTGCCGAAGAGGTTCGTGTCCAGCTCCAGCCTGATCTGCTCCAGATCGCCCCTCACGAGGTCCTGGTGGGTCGTGACGCCGGCGTTGTTGACCAGCAGCGTCACGTCCTGCGCCGCGGCGGCCGCGGCGGCGACGGACGCCGGATCGGTGATGTCGAGTTGGAGGACGTCGGCGCCGGGGAGGTCGACCGACGCCGGGTTGCGCGCGGTCGCGTAGACCTTCGCCGCGCCCCGCTCCAGCAGCTGCTGGGCGAAGTGGCGGCCGATGCCGCGGTTGGCGCCGGTGACGAGGGCGGTGCTTGCGGAGATGTTCATGCGACTGACCGTACGCCGCAGGACTGGATCAATCGATGCGCATCTGAAGCAGATCAATAGCTTCTTGCTGCATCGATGATTCGTGTCTGTACCATTCTGCGAATGGACGTACTCGCCGACGTGCTTGCCGTCTCGGGCGTCCGCGGCACGCTGGGGGCGCGGATCGAGGCCGGCAGCGACTGGGGCTGGTGGGCTGACCCGTCGCCCGCCGCCGCCTTTCATGCCGTCACCGCCGGCACCGCGTGGCTCGGACTGCCCGGGCAGGATCCGCTGCAGCTGATGCCGGGCGATGTCGTCCTGCTGCCGACCGGGACCGAGCACGTGCTGGGGAGCGACGCGGCTGCCGTCGCGCGCACCAGCGAGCAGGTCTTCAGCATGTGGGAGCGGGCCGGCAGCGGGGCCGTGAGGATCGGCGACGGTCCGGTGCAGACGCACATCCTCTGCGCTCACTACGGCCACGACCCGGCCGTCGCGACGCAGGTCCTCACGCTGCTGCCGGATCTCGTCCACATCCGCGCCGAGAACGGCGGCGGCTGCCTGGAGGACACCGTCCGGCTGCTCGCGCGCGAGCTGGCGCATCCGCAGATCGCGACCGCCGTCGTGCTGGACAGCCTCGTCGACATCCTGCTGGTCCAGCTGTTGCGCGTCTGGCTGGAGGACCGGCCGGAGTCGTCGCAGGCGTCGTGGCTGGGCGTGCTCGGCGATCCGGTCGTCGGTGCGGCGGTGGCGCGGATCCACGCGGACCCCGCACGCGACTGGACGACCGCGACGCTCGCGCACGAGCTGTCGGTCTCGCGCGCGACGCTGTCGCGGCGGTTCGACGCCGTCGTCGGCCAGAGCCCCGCCGCGTACCTGACGCGCTGGCGGATGGACCTCGCGGCGCGCCGCCTGCGCGACACCGACGACAGCCTGGAGGCGGTCGCGCAGGCGGTCGGCTACACGTCGGTCTACGCGTTCAGCCGTGCCTTCAGCCGCGCTCGTGCACAGCCACCGGGGCGCTACCGCGTCGAGGCGCGTGCGGCGCAGCGCGGCGGCCAGGCGGCCGCTGCAGCGGGCGGCTCAGCCGGGTCACCGGTTCGCGTCTGTCGCTCACAGGTGCAGCCCGCCTGAGACCTCGATCCGCTGGCCGGTCACCCAGCGGTTGCCGTCGCCCAGCAGGGCGGCGATCGCGGGGCCGATGTCGTCGGCGACGGCGTGGCGGCCGAGCGCGGTGACCGACGCGAGCTGGTCCTGCAGGGCCGGCGTGTCGCGCACGACGCCGCCGCTGAAGTCCGTCGCGACGGCGCCCGGAGCGATCGTGTTGACGGTGATCCCGCGCGGGCCGAACTCGACCGCGAGGTAGCGCGTCAGCACCTCGACCGCCCCCTTCACCGACGCGTAGACCGCGCGGTCGGGACCGGTCAGGCGGGTCAGGCCGGTGGAGATGTTGACGATCGAGCCGTTGTCGGCCAGCAGCCCGGCGAGCTTCTGTGTGAGGAAGAAAACGCCCTTGTAGTGGACGTCGACGAGCCGGTCGAAGTCAGCCTCGGTGACCTCGGCGAACGGCGCGGTGATGTTCATCCCGCCGTTGTTGACGAGGAAGTCGAACGTGTCGCGATCCCAGCTCGTCCGCAGCGATTCGGTGACGGCGGCGACGAACGCGTCGAACGAGCCGACCTCGCCGGCGTCGAGTTGCAGCGCGACGGCGGTGCGGCCCAGCGCGGCGATCGACGCGACGACGGCGGCGGCCTCGTCGGCGTTGGAGCGGTAGGTGAGGATCACGTCGACGCCGTCGCGCGCGAGCGCCAGCGCGGCGCTGCGGCCGATGCCGCGGTTGCCGCCGGTGATCAGCGCGATGCGTGGGGAGGAGGTGGTGGTCATGGTGACTCCCGGGTCTGTCTGTCCGTGTCGGTGGGCGACTGCTGGACTCGATCGTGGTGCTCGACTCTCACCGTGAAAAGGGGTCGTCTCATCCAGGGACAGCCGCTCCCTGGATGAGCGCCGCAGCCAGGGACAGGGTGTCCCTGGCCAACACGCCGCGCGCGTCGCATACTGGATGAATGGATCGGGAAGGCCTCGCGGACTTCCTCCGCCGGCGCCGCACGGCGCTGCAGCCCGCCGACGTCGGCCTGGCGCCGGGGCGCCGACGCCGCACCGCCGGCCTGCGGCGCGAGGAGGTCGCAGCGCTGGCGCACATGTCGACCGACTTCTACGCGCGGCTGGAGCAGGGCCGCGGCTCGCGCCCGTCGCAGCAGACGGTCGCCGCGCTCGCGCGCGCGATGCGCCTGACGCAGGACGAGCGCGACCACCTCTTCCAGCTCGCCGGCCACGCCGCCCCGCCGCGCGGCTACCGCAGCGACCACGTCACGCCCGCGCTGATGCGGGTGCTGGACCGGCTCGACACGCCTGCGCAGATCGTCTCCGACCTCGGCGTGACGCTCGCGCAGAACCCGCTCGCGGAAGCGCTGCTGGGGGTCCACACCGAGCACACGGGCTTCGCGCGCAGCCTGATGTACCGCTGGTTCACCGACCCCGCCGAGCGCCGCATCTATCCGCCGGACGACCACGAGCTGCACTCGCGCAGCTACGTCGCGACGCTGCGCGCGGTGCACAGCCGCAATGCGGACGACGCCGAGGCGCAGGCGCTGGTCGAGCGGCTGCGCAGCGACAGCCGCGAGTTCGCCGAGCTGTGGGACGAGCACGAGGTCGCCGAGCGCCGCGACACGCGCAAGCGGATGGTCCACGCGGTCGTCGGCGAGCTGACGCTCGACTGCCAGATACTCACGTCGCAGAACCAGACCGAGCGGCTCGTCGTCTTCACCGCGGCGCCCGGAACGGAGGACGCGGAGAGACTCGAGCTGCTGTCCGTGATCGGGGCGCAGACGTTCGAAGCGACGGCGTGACGCGGGCGCTGATCGACGCCGCGATCGTGCCCGCGCGCAATCGTTCCCCTTTTTATCCAGAAAGAGGCCTACAGTTGTCGACGTGATCGAGCAGCGCAAGCCCGTCGTCCTGAGCGAACGGTGGCGCCACTACAAGACGAGCGGTGACAGCGGCGGGCGGGACGAGCTGGTGCTCGCGTACGCCCCGATCGTCAAGTACGTCGTCGGGCGGGTCGCGTCGCGGCTGCCCGCGCACGTCGACAGCGCCGAGCTGATGTCGGACGGCTTCGTCGGCCTGATCGACGCCGTCGAGCGGTTCGATCCCAAGAGAGGCGTGCCGTTCGAGTCGTTCGCCGACCGTCGCATCCGCGGCGCGATCCTCGACGGGCTGCGCTCGATGGACTGGGTGCCGCGCGCCGTCCGCGAGGAGGCGCGCGCGATTTCCCGCGCGACCACCGAGCTGACGGCGCGGCTGCACCGCGCGCCGACCGACGACGAGCTCGCGCGCGAGCTGACGCTGAGCGAGGAGGAGCTGGAGAAGTCGTTGCAGCGCGTCGCGCTGTCGCGGATGGTCGCGCTCGACGAGCCGATGCGCTTCGCGCACACCGACGGCAGCATGACGCTGGTCGAGACGCTCGCCGACCCGCAGGCGGACGACCCGGCCGAGGTCGCGGGCGGCGACGACGACCGGCGCGAGCGGATCGCCGCCGCCGTCAAGCGGCTGCCGGAGCGCGATCAGGTGATCCTCGCGCTCCACTACCACCAGGACCTTCCGCTCGCCCAGATCGGCGAGGTGCTCGACCTGTCCGAGTCCCGCGTCGGCGTGCTGCACGCGAAGGCGCTGCTGCAGCTGAGAGCTGAGCTGAGCTGAGCTGCTGCGCTGCGCGCCTGCGCGAGCGCCGCGCGGGCCGGTTGCGACGAGGAGACGACGAGACCACGCGGCCGGCGGCGGGCCGCGGCGTTAGCCTTGGCCGCCATGTCGTCAGACCTGCCGCTGCTCGTCGTGCGCCACGTCCCGTGGGAGGGACCGCACCGGATCCTCGACGCGTTCGACGGCGTGCCCGTCCACGTGCACGACGCGTTCTCGCCGGGGGCGAAGCTGCCGCCGGTCGGCGGCGTGCGCGGCGCGGTCTTCATGGGCGGGCCGATGAGCGTCAACGACGTCCACAGGCTGCCGTGGCTGGCCGACGAGGTGCGCTGGCTGCGCGACGCGCTCGACGCCGAGCTGCCGGTGCTCGGGATCTGCCTCGGGTCGCAGCTGCTCGCCGTCGCGCGCGGCGGCCGCGTCGCGCCCGGGCCCGCGCTGGAGCTGGGCTTCTCGCCGGTCGAGGTGCTCGACGACGAGGATCCGCTGCTGCGCGCGCTCGCGCCGGCGACGACCGTCCTGCATTGGCACGGCGAACTGATCGAGCTGCCCGTCGGCACGTCCGCGCTGGCGCGCTCGGAACCCACCGCTGTGCAGGCGTTTCGCGCCGGCAGATCGGCGTGGGGCCTGCTCTTCCACCCCGAGGCCGACGCCGCCCTGCTGGACCTCTGGCTGGCAGAGCCGTCGATGGCCGGCGAGGCTCGCGAGCAGCTCGGCGACGGCTGCGAGCGGATCCTGCGCGCGGCCGTCGAGGCTGTCGACCTCGCTCGCGGCCGGCGCCTGTTCGAGGCGTTCGCGCAGCGCTGCGCGGCGGTCGCCGCCGGCGCCTGAGCGCACGCGCCGCGCGGCTGACGTTCGCGCCGCGCCCGCTGGTGTCGTGCGGCGCCCGCTGCTGCCGCCGAATCTCTGACTCACGACGCTAGATCGGCGGCACCTCCCGCAGTCGCTCACCCGGCTCGGTGACCGTCCGGACGATCAGCTGGGAGACGATCAGCGCCGCGAGCAGCTCGACGGCGAGCAGGGCGAGCAGCACGACGAGCTGGGTGCGCGCCGCGGTTGCGGGGGAGGCGCCGCCGAGCATCAGGCCGACGAACGTGCCGGGCAGCGCGACGAGGCCGACGCTGCGGGTCTGGTCGATCGCGGGCACGAGACCGGTGGTGATCGCGCGGCGCGCGACGGGCCAGACGGCGGTTCGCACGTCGTCGCCGAGCGCCAGCCGCGTCTCGATCTCGCCGGCGTCGTCGTGCAGGCCTTCGAGCAGGCGCCGGCCGGTCAGCGTCGTCGCGGCCATCGCGCCGCCGATCAGGATCCCGGCGGTCGGGATCGTCGCGCGCGGGGTCGCGGCGAACGCGCCGACCGCCAGCAGCAGCCCGGTCGCGAGCACGGACGGGACGCCGATCGCGATCGCCGCGCGCCGTCGCGCACCGGGCAGCACCCGCAGCCGCCCGCCCGAGGTCAACGCGGCGGCAAGCACCATCGTCGCGACGAACACGACCGCGAGCGCTGGCACGCGGAAGATCAGCGCGATCAGCGCGCCGACCGCCGCCAACTGCACCGCCGCCCGCACCCCCGCGATCACGAGCGCCCGCTCGAACCCCAGCCGCAGCCACGCCGCGAGCCCGGCCGCGAGCGCGAGGAAGCCGAACGCCGCGAGGACCTGGATCGTGCCGCGATCCATCAGCGCGGCTCCCCCGAGCGAGCCCGCGCCGCGCCCGCCAGCGCCGCGCCCGCCCGCGCCGCGCCCGCCAGCGCCGCGCCGGCCCGTATCGCGCGCCGCTCGATCACGCCGCGTCCAACCCCACCGAACGGTCCGCGATCCGTTCGGCGAGCGCGAGGTCGTGGGTGGCGAGGCAGATGCCGAGGCCCTCGCGCGCGAGCCGGACGAGCGTCGCGGCGACGACCTCGGCGGCGTCGCCGTCGAGCGCGGCGGTCGGCTCGTCGAGCAGCAGCAACTCCGGTTCACGGGCGATCGCACGGGCGATCGCGACGCGGGCGCGCTCGCCGCCCGACAGCGCGTCGGCGCGACGCGGCGCGAAGGAGGCGTCGAGCCCGGCCGCCGCCAACGCGGCCTGCACGCGCTCGCGGGGCAGCGCGTCGAGTCCGTAGCCGACGTTGGCGGCGACGTCGCCGGGCAGCATCACCGGCTCCTGCGCGACGAGCCCGACGCGCCGCCGCAGCGCGCACGGCTCCAGCGTCCTGACGTCTGCGCCGTCGAGCAGGATCGTCCCGCGATCGGGTTCGAGCAGTCGGTTGAGACAGCGCAGCAGCGTGCTCTTGCCCGCGCCCGACGGCGCCAGCAGCGCCGTGATGGCACCGCGCGGCACGTCGATCGAGGCGCCGCGCAGCACGTGGCGACGATCGCCGCGATCGTCTGCGGTCGCCGCGCGCTGCTCCCCGCGCACGAGCCAAAGGTCGCGCGCGACGAGTCCGGCCCCTGCGGCGGTGCGGCTCACGTCCACCGCTGCATCCTCGCACCGCCGACGGTCCGCACGGGACTGCGCGTCGCGACGCGGCCGCTCCACGCGTCACGCCGCCGCGCGCGGTCACGGCTCATCGCGCCCGCTCAGATCGCCAGCAGCACGGTCGAGAGCAGGCCGGCGGCGATGCAGTAGATCCCGAACGGGGTGAGGCGGTTGGTCTCGAAGAAGCGCAGCAGGAACTTGATCGCGAGCAACGAGGTGACGGCCGCGGCGAGCGCGCCCGCGAGCGCCGCGCCGCGCACGCCGTCGCCGGCGCCGCCGAACAGGTCCGGCAGCTTGTAGAGCGCGGCGAGGCCGATGATCGGCGTCGCGAGCAGGAAGCCGTAGCGGGCGGCGTCCTCGTTGGAGAGGCCGGCGAGCAGGCCGCCGCCCATCGTCATGCCCGAGCGCGAGATGCCCGGGATCAGCGCCGCGGCCTGCGCGGTCCCGATCCCGATCGCCTGGCGCCACGTCAGCGCGCTCGCGATCCGGGCGTCGCCGTCGGCGGCGGGGCGGACGTCGCCTGGCGCCGGCGCACGCCGGCGCCAGCGCTCGAACGCCAGCAGCAGCACGCCGTTGAGCGTCAGGAAGAGCGCGGCGGAGGTCGGCGAGGCGAACAGGTCGCGCAGCTCGTGCTCCAACGCGAGGCCGAGGATCCCGGCCGGGAGCGTGCCGGCGACCAGCAGCCAGCCGAGCCGTGCGTCGGTGTCCTGCGGGTCGATGCGGCGGTCGCGCAGCGAGCGGCCGAGGCCGCGCGCGATCCGGATCCAATCCTTCAGGAAGAAGAGGAACAGGACGATCGCGGTCGCGAGGTGAGTCGCGACGAGGAAGCTGAGGAAGTAGTCGTCGTTCTGATGGATGTCCCAGCCCAGCAGCGACGGGAGGATCACGCCATGCCCGAGGCTGGAGACCGGGAACGGCTCGGCGACACCCTGCAGCGCGCCGAGCACGATTCCCTGGACGATCGAGATCGGATCGCTCATCGTCGCCCGGCTCCCGCGCCCGCGGCCGCGGGCTTGCGACGGGAGCGGACGGCGACGTACGCGACCGCGCCGACCACGGCGAGGACGACGGCGTAGTCGGCGAAGCGGAAGGCGTGGTGGACCTGCTCCCAGTTGTCGCTGACCGCCCAGCCGACGCCGGCGAACAGCGCGCACCAGATCGCGCTGCCGGCCGCGGTCAGCAGCGTGTAGGCGGGCAGCGGGCTGCCGAAGACGCCGGCCGGGATCGAGATGAACGAGCGCACCAGCGGCGTCAGGCGGCCGAGGAAGACGGCGCGCGCGCCGAAGCGGTCGAACCAGCGCTGGGCTCTGGCGACGCGGTGCGGCGGCAGGTGCAGCCAGCGGCCGTGGCGCTCCAGCAGCGGGTGGCCGCCGCGCGCGCCGATCAGCCAGCCGGCGAGCGCACCGAGCAGGTAGCCGAGCGTGCCGGCGGCGACCATCACGAGATAGGACTCGAGGCCGGCGTGCGGGTGCAGGCCGAGCACGGAGACGTCGGCGCCGGCGACGACGCCGGCCGCGATCACGCCGGCGTACAGCATCGTCAGCTCGCCGCCGACCGGCAGCAGCGCGTCGACGGCCATCAGCACGATCACGGCGACGACGCCGTGACGGGCGACGAGGTCGACGAGCTGGCCGGAGATCGATGCGAGGGGAGGGGTCGTGAACACGATGGTCACGATGGCGTCGCGACCTGAATGCAACCTGACTGAAACCTGACGATCGGCCCGGCACCCGCCATGATCAAGGCGATGACGGCGGTTTTGCGACGGGTCCGGAGCAGGTGGCGCAGCGTGATGGTGGCGGTGCAGATCCGGTCGTGCGACGGCGGCGCGAGCGCGATGGCGGCGGGGCGGATCGGGCCGTCGACGGGCGGCGCGACGCGATGAGCGCGGCGCGGATCGGGCTGTGCGAGGACGACGCCGACCTGCGCTCGGTGCTCGTGCGGACCCTGCGCGGCGAGGGCTTCGAGGTGCGCGCGACGATGACGGGACACGAGGCGGTCGAGGCGTTCAGCAGCGCGCCGCCGGACCTGCTCGTGCTCGACGTCGGCCTGCCCGACGCCGACGGCCGCGACGTCTGCCAGGCCCTGCGCGGCCACGGTGTCGGCGCGCCGGTGATCTTCCTGACCGCCCGCGACGCGCTGACCGACCGCCTCGCCGGCTTCCACGCGGGCGGCGACGACTACCTGACGAAGCCGTTCGCCCTCGCCGAGTTGATCGTGCGGGTGCGGGCGCTGCTGAGACGGAGCGGGGCGGGGGAGATGGTCGACACCGCCGGACTTCGGCTCGACCCCGCCGCGCACGCCGCGCGCGTCGGCGAGCGGAGCGCGCAGCTGACGCCCACCGAGTTCCGCCTCCTCGCCGCGCTCGTCGCACGACCGCGTGAGGTGCTGCGCCGCCGCGAGCTGGTCGCCGCCGCGTGGCCCGACGGCGCGATCGTCCACGACAACACGCTCGATGCCTACACCGCCCGCCTGCGCCGCAAGCTCGCCGTGCTGGAGGCGGTGCAGCGGATCGAGACCGTGCGCGGCGTGGGGTACGTGCTGCGGTGAGCGGTGCGCCCGAGCGAGACCCCGAGGGCGCGGAGGACCGCGGCGCGGCCCGCGGTGGCGAGCGCGGCCTGCGCGCTCGTGCCGCCGCGCTGCTCGGCCGGCTCGACCTGCGCGATCGCGTCACGCTCGCGACGGCGGCGGTGCTCGCCGGCGGGCTGGCGCTGCTGAGCGCCGGTGCGCTGCTGCTGCTGTTCGGCCAGCTCGACCACGACGTCACCTCGACGCTGAACGAACGCGCCGACGCGCAACAGGCCGCGGTCGCGCAGGTCGATGGGCGGACCGTCGTGCGCGGGACGCCGGACGACGTGCTCGACGAGCAGGCTTGGGTCTTCGACGCCGACGGGCGCGTCCTGCGACGCCCGCGCGCGAGCGCCGAGGTCGAGCGCACGGCCCGCTCGCTCGTGGGCGTCACACGTCCGACCGAGCGCGACGTCGGCGAGGAGCTGCGCCTGCGCGCGGAGCCGGTCCACGCGAGTTCCACCGCCGAACGGATCGGGACCGTCGTCGTCGGCGTCTCGCTGGATCCGTACGAGCGGACCGAGCATCTCGCGCTGCTGGGGATCGCGTTCCTCGACCTCTGCATCGTCGTCTTCGGCGCGCTGCTGGCGCGGCGCGCGGTCGGCAAGGCGCTGCAGCCGGTCGCCGACATGACGGCGCAGGCGGCCGACTGGAGCGAGCACGACCTCGACCGGCGCTTCGACCTCGGGCCGCCGCGCGACGAGCTGACCGCGTTGTCGGCCACGCTCGACGGGCTGTTGGCGCGGATCGCCGCGAGCGTCCGACGCGAGCAGCGCTTCTCGGCCGAGATGGCGCATGAGCTGCGCACTCCGCTGGCCGGCGTGCGCGCCGAGGCGGAGCTGGCGCTGCGGGCCCCCGACACGCCCGCGGATGTGCAGATCGCACTCGAACGGATGCTGCGCGGCACGGATCGGATGCAATCGGTCATCGACGCGCTGCTGTCAGCCGCCCGCGGGGAAGGCGGCAACGGCGGCATCGGCGACGCGACGGCGGCCGCTCGAGAGGCGGTCGGCGCGGCAGCGACCGTCGCCGAGCGCGACGAAAGCTCGACCGCCGGACGCCAGCGCGTGCGCGTGGAGCTGGCCGGCCTCGCGACGCCGCTGCGCGTCGGTGCCGAGCAGCAGCTCGTCGTCCAGGCGCTCGCTCCGCTGCTGGACAACGCGATCCGCCATGCCCGCTCGCGCGTGCTGGTGCGGCTGGAGCGTGACGGCGGTGATGTGCTGCTGCACGTCGAGGACGACGGCGACGGAATCGCGCCGGACCAGTCGGAGGCCGTCTTCGCACCGGGCGTCAGCAGCTCCGGTGGAGCGGGCCTCGGACTGCCGCTCGCGCGGCGTCTCGCACGCTCGGCCGGCGGCGATGTCACCACTGGGACCGGCGGCGACGTCGTGCTGCGACTGCCTGCCGTCGGCTGAGTCGCCGGGCAGGCGCCTGTTCAGGCGGGATTCAGGTGCGCCGTGCGACGGTCGCCGGCATGTCCACCTTTGCCGAGCGAGGCGCCGCGAACGGCCGTGCCCGCAAGCTGCTGAACAAGGTCCCGGAGGTCACGCTCGCCTTCTGGATCATCAAGATCCTTGCGACCACGGTCGGCGAGACCGCGGCCGACAACCTCAACGAGCGGCTCGGCCTGGGGCTCACCGGCACCACGTACCTGATGGGCAGCCTGCTGGTCGTGGCACTCGTCTTCCAGTTCCGCGCGCGGCGCTACGTCCCTGCGCTCTACTGGCTCGCCGTCGTGTTGCTGAGCATTGTCGGCACCCTCATCACCGACAACCTCGTCGACAACTACGGCGTCGCATTGCAGACGACCACGATCGCCTTCTCGATTGCCCTGATCGTCACCTTTGCGGCTTGGTGGGGGAGCGAGCGGACGCTCTCGATCCACACGATCTCGACGACCCGCCGCGAGGCGTTCTACTGGCTCGCGATCCTCTTCACCTTCGCGCTCGGCACCGCCGCGGGCGACCTCGTCGCCGAGAGATTCAGCCTCGGCTACTTCCCTTCGGCGTCGATCTTCGCCGGGCTGGTCGGCGCGATCGCCTTCGCGCACTTCCAGTTGAGACTCGATCCGGTGTTGGCATTCTGGCTGGCCTACGTCCTCACCCGCCCGCTCGGCGCCTCGATCGGCGACTGGCTCTCCCAGCCGACGGCCGACGGCGGCCTCGGGCTCGGCTCGACCTGGACGAGCGTGCTGTTCCTGCTGACGATCGTCGGCCTCGTCGCGGAGTTGACGGTGACCAGACGCGACCAACCGCGCGCGGAGCTGTCGCTCCAGGAGCACGGCTGAGCTGCGACGAGACCGAGTATAGCCTCGGAGTTAGAGCAATCGTTCGGTATTCTCATGCGATGTCTCAGGTACATGCGATCAACACGACGGGCGATCGGGGAGGCCTGCCACAGCGGGTCCACCTGCGCGAGGTCGGCCCGCGCGACGGCTTCCAGAACGAGCCCGAGGTGCTCGCGACCGCGGACAAGGTCGCGCTGATCGAGGCGCTCGCGCGCAGCGGGATCACGCGGCTGGAGGTGACCTCTTTCGTGCGCGCCGAGGTGATCCCGCAGCTGGCGGACGCGGCGCAGGTGCTGCGCACGCTGGAGCTGCCGGACGCCGTCTCGGTCTCGGTGCTGATCCCGAACGAGCGCGGCTTGGAGCAGGCGCTGCTGGTGCGCGAGCGCTTCGACGAGGTCAACGTCTTCCTGTCGGCGTCGGAGGCGCACAACCGCCACAACGTCAACCGATCGGTCGATCAGTCGCTCGACGGCATCGGCCGCCTGCTCGCCCGGGCCGGGGATGCCGGGCTGCGCCGCCAGGGGACGATCGCGACCGCGTTCGGCTGCCCGTACGAGGGTCGCGTCGAGCCGCGGCGGGTGTTCGAGATCGCGCGCGCACTGCGCGACGCCGGCTGCGAGGAGATCGCCTTCGGCGACACGACCGGGATGGCGAACCCCCTGCAGGTGGCGGATTTCTTCGGCGGCGCACGGGCGGCGCTGGGGGAGCAGGTCGAGCTGACCGCGCACTTCCACAACACGCGTGGGCAGGGCCTGGCGAACGTGTTCGCGGCGCTGCAGGCCGGCGTCACGTCGTTCGAGTCGAGCTTCGGCGAGCTGGGCGGCTGCCCGTCGGGCGGGCCGGACGGACAGCCAGCGACCGGCAACATCGCGACCGAGGACCTCGTCTCGATGCTGCACGAGATGGGCGTCGAGACCGGCATCGACCTCGACCGCCTGCTCGACGCGACGCGCACCGTGCGCGACCTGCTCGGCCGCCCGCTCGGCTCGCACGTGCTGACGGCGGGACCGGTCGCGTGGAGCGCCCCGCGACCGGCTTGACCGCAGGCGCGGCCGCGCACACCGGCGGGCGGGGACGAGCGCTCCGCCGGCGGCGCATGCCGATCGAGCGGTGGCGCGTCAGGACTCCGCGGTCACCACAAGCGTGTTCAGGTCCGGATCGGACGCGCCGTGCAGGCGCAGGCCGGCGGCGTGCAGCGACAGCAGTTGGTCGAGCGCGCGGCGGGTGATCGGCTCGCCCGGCAGCAGCGCCGGAATGCCAGGGGGATAGGCGCTGATCGCCTCTGCGCTGAGGCGGCCGATCGCGGCGCTGCGGCGGACGCGCTCGACGCGGCCGAGAAATGCCTCGCGCGGGGAGCAGCGCGGCCGCTCGGCGGACGGCGGCGCGGCGAGCACGGACTCCGGGATCGAGGAGCTGCCGCGCGCGCCGTCGGCGACCGCCTCGCGCAGCGCGTCGGCGACGTGCTCGGCGGTCGTCGCGGTCATCCCGAGCGGGATCACGAAGACGATGCTGGTGTGGGTGCTCAGCTCCGGCTGCACGTCGTGCACGTCGCGCAGCAGCGCCGCGACCGTCGTCGCCGGCACGCCCGTGCCGCGCACGTCGACGACGACCCGCAGCGGGTCCCACGCGTCGATCGCGGGGCCGTTCCAGGAGCGGTCGAGCACCTGGCAGCCGTCGATCTCCTCGACCCGCTCGCGCAGTCGCTCGCCGGCGACGATCGCGTCGCCGAGCACGCGCGCGCCGCGCACGACGAGCTGGCGGCGGGCGGCGTCGAGCGAGGCCAGCAGCAGCGAGCTGGGGGAGGTCGAGCGCAGCAGCCGCACGGCGCGGCCGATTCTCTCGGTCAGCTGCTCGCGGTCGGGCGCGACGTGCAGCATCGCGCTCTGCGTGAGGCTCCCGGCGTGCTTGTGGATCGACGTCAGCGCGACGTCGGCGCCGCGCCGCAGGGGGCTGTCGGGCAGCGCGGGGTGGAAGCCGAAGTGGGGGCCCCAGGCGCAGTCGACGACGAGCGTCACGCCGGCCTCGCGCGCGACCTCCGCGCAACCGGCGACGTCGGCGACCATGCCGAAGTAGGTCGGCGAGACGAGCATCGCGACGCGCGCGTCGGGCCGCTCGCGCAGCGCCGCGCGCAGGCTGTCGGGCGTCACGACGGTCGCCATCCCGAGGCCGGCGTCGTAGCCGGGCGTGACGTAGGTCGGCGAGCCGCCGCTGAGGACGAGGCCGTCGATCACGCTGCCGTGGCAGTTGCGCTGCACGACGGCGGCGGTGCCGGCGGGCGTCAGCGCGAGGCAGATCGCCTGGTTGCCCTGCGTAGCGCCGTTGGTCAGGAACCACGTGCGGCCGGCGCCGTAGGCGGCCGCCGCGAGCGTCTCGGCGCGCTCGTACGGGGTCGGGCGCGCGCCGATGTCGACGCCCTCGATGTCCTGCGGTATGTCGAGCTGGAAGGTCGAGGCGCCGAGCGCGGCGAACAGGGCCGGGTCGGCGCCGGCGCCGCCGCCGTGGCCTGGGACGTGCAGCCGCTGCGGTGCGCGGTGCCCGTAGGCGAGCAGCGCTTCGACGTACGGGGCGTGGAGCTGCTCGGTGCTGCGGGCGGCGAGGGGCGCGCCCGCCGTACCGGGGGTCTGCGTGAGCGTCATCGTGTCGCGGACGGTAGCTATCGGCAACGCGCACAGGCAAGCGGAGATCAGGCCAACCGCTATAGGCTGAGCCGATGGCACGAGAGTTGGATGCGCGCGACCTGCGCCTGATCGTCGCGATCGCGGCCGAGGGCTCGATCGCCGCGGCGGCGCGGCAGCTCGACTACAGCCAGCCGACCGCCTCCCAGCACCTCGCGGGGCTGGAGACGCGACTGGGCGCGCGGCTGGTCGAGCGTGACTCGCGCGGGGCGCGGCTGACCGAGCTGGGCGCGCTGCTCGCCGGCCACGCGGCGGAGCTGCTGGAGCAGCTCGACACCGTCGAGGCCGACGTCCGCCGCCGCGCCGAGCACGGCGTCTCGACGCTGCGGCTGGGCACCTTTCCCAGCGCCGGCTCGGAGTTGGCGCCGCGCGCGATGGCCGCGCTCGCGAAGTCGGGCCTGCTGGTCGAGGTGCTGGAGGCGGAGGTGCCTGAGCTGCTGGTCGCGCTGCAGCGCCGCAGCGTCCACGCGGCGCTCGTCTTCGCCTCGCCGGAGGAGCCGCTGGCGGCGCTGGCGGGCGTGCGCTTCCTGCACCTGTTCGACGACGAGCACCTCGTCGTGCTGCCGGCCGGGCATCCGGCGACGGCGAAGGCGGCGGTCGCGCTCACCGACCTGCGCGACGAGCGCTGGATCGCCGCCCCCGACGACGACGACCCGAGCTTCGCGGCGCTCGTGCGCGCCTGCCGCCGCGAGGGCTTCGAGCCGACCTTCGCCCATCGCGTCGACAGCTTCTCGATGACGCAGGGCTTCGTCGCCGCCGGCCTCGGCGTCTCGCTGCTGCCGCGCCTGGCGATGGTCCCGATCCGCGACGACATCGTCCTGCGCCCGCTCACCCGTGCCCGCGTCGTGCGCTCCGTCCAGGTCGCCTACCTGGAGTCGCTCGCGCCGGCGCTGCAGGACCGGCTGCTTGCGGCGCTGATGGCACAGGTGTGAGGGACGCTCACCGCCCGCCCGCCCGCCCGCCCGCCCGCGGGCGGCCGCGCTCGCGGCCGCCCGCGCCAGCTCAGCTCAGCGTCTGACCGGTCTCGCTCTCGCGCGCGGCTTGATCGTCAACGGCTTCGACGTGCGCGCGGTGCCGACCGCGTTGCCGGCGCTGATCGAGACGCGGTAGGAGCCCGCGCTCAGCCGCGCGCCGAATCTGCCGGTCGCGTTGCCCGTGCGCGAGACCGGCAGTCTCAGCGTCGCGCGTGTCACATACCGTGAGCACGCTCTCGCGCGGCGGTTTCTTCTCGTCGGCGCGACGCAGCGTCTGCCGCTGCGCCGCCCGGAGAGCTTGCGCTCGACGCGCACGAAGACCGTCCCCGCGCTCGTGACGGCGACTCTCAGCGTCGCCGATCTGCCCTGCGTGATCGTCCGTGTCAGCGAGACTCTCGCGAACACCGGCTGAGCACCGGGCGGGTTCGGTATCTGCGGCGGGTTCGGCGGGCTCGGGCCCGTCGGCGGCGTCACGGGTGGCACGACCGGCGGCGGCGCCTCCAGGCCGGTCACGAGCGCGATTCTTCTCGACGTCTCGAGCGAGACCCAGAGCGTGCCGTTGAGGCCGGCCGTGATCTGGCGCGGGCCGCTGTTGGCGCTCAGCCCGGTCAAGGTGGTGACGGTGCCGGTCGAGGTCAAGCGGGTCAGATCGCTCGAGAGGAAGTCGGCCGCCCAGTACGCCTGATCGAGACCGAAGGCGATGCCTGTCGCGTCGGTTCTCGGTGCGGGGACGCGGATCGCCGGATCCGGAGGGGTGATCAGTCCGACCTCGTCCGGGTCCAGGCCAGGCGCCGTGTAGCCGACCTGCGCGCCCAACCCTGCGACGACCTCCTGCGGGGCGCTGTTGACACCGGTGTCGTAGAACGTCGGGACGCCGGCGGTCGTCAGCTGCACGATGCGGTTGCCGCCGAAGTCGGCGATCCAGAGGTTGCCGCCACCGGTCGTGATCCCGCGCGCGTCCATGCCGGTGACCGGGAAGCTTCTGATCTCTCTGCCGTCAGCTGGGTTGACCTGGACCGCCTGGTCGCCGGCGACGAACCAGATGTTCTGGTCGGGACCAGTGGTGATCCCACGTTTGCCGGCGACCGTGGGGATCGCGTAGGCGGTCGCTCTTCTGGGGTCCGACGGCGAGAATCTCGCGACCCCGTTCGCCTGCGAGACCCACAGGTCGCCGTTCGGCCCCAGCGTGATGTCGACCGGGTTGGCTATGTCGGTCGCGTCATACGTTCTCACCGTGCCGTCGGGCGTGACCTCCGCGACGTCGTCGGTGCCGCCGAGCACGACCCAGGCGTTGCCGGCGGGGTCGGTCGTGAGCTGGCCGGGCGTGTCGGCGAACCCGGCTGGCGGGAACTCGCCGCTGACGACCGGCACGGCGCCGGCAGCCGCTGGCGCGAGCAACGCGGCGGCGAGGACGAGCAGGAGCAAAGGGATCAGGCGTTGGTGCGACACGGCGCCTCCGGAGTCGATCGACCGCTTGCCGCGGTCCTGCGGCCAGGTCCTACCCCGGATGCTAACCCGCCCAATCGACCGAATCCAGGGGCACGAGAGCGCGTGGCCGCCGGGATCGGGATTGCGTCCAGGTCGAACCGAACAGCGTTCGCAATGATCTACGCTAGCGGGCATGTCGCCGCGCTGCATCGCTTCCACCGTCCGCCGATCGGCAGCGCTGACGGCGCTCGCCGCGGTGCTCTTCGCCGCCGTTGCGGCCATCGCCTTCGCCGATCCCGACCCCGGCCGCGCGCAGACGCGCGTCGACGCCGGCGACGACCTCTGGGTCCGCGCCCACCAGCCGGTCCGGCTCGGCGCCGGCGGCGGCGTGCAGGGCGACGACGACGCGCGCGTGCGCTGGCGCGTCGTCGACGCCCCGCGCGGCGCGCGCTTCGAGCTGAGGGGGAAGACGCGCGAGCGCCCGCTGCTCGCCGCCGACACCGTCGGCACGTACGTGCTGCGGCTGACGGCCGACGGGGACGGTCCCGACGGCCCGCTCGGCGCGGGGCGTGACACGCTCACCGTCACCGTCACGCCGGACGACCCGCCGATCGGGGTCGAGCTGGACACGCTGCACCCCGGCTCGCAAGCGATGCGGATCGACGGCAGAGGCGTGGAGGGGACCAGACGCAGCTCCGACGAGAGCGCGCTCTACTACCTCGTGTTGGAGCGCGCGACGCGCAGAGAGGTCGCCGCCGGCAACAGGCCGCGCAGCCGCGCCGGCCTCGGCGACCTGATCGCGCTCGCCGACAGATACAAGACCCGCGACAGATACCTGATGATCGTCTCCGGCTACCGCGGCATCGAGCAAGCGAACCTCGACCTCGCCGAGAGACTGCTGAAGCTGCTCGGCGGCGCCGACCTGACCGCCTTCCAGAAGCGCGACCTCGGCCTCGGCGTGCCGTTCACGCTCGCCGGCGTGGCGGGCGGCGCGACCGGCTCGGCGTGGACGCGGATCAACCGCTACAACGAGTACGCCGTCGGCGCCTTCCGCGGGCTGCTGCAGCGCAACACCGCGACGCAGCAGTACGACCTCGTCAGCCCGGACATGCTCGCGTTCGACACCGACGTGCCGACCGGCAACCCGCGCGCCAACAAGATGCGGATCGGCGGCAACGACTACACCGGCACGCTGCCGGCGGGCCGCACGGCCGGCTTCCACGTCGTCGCGATCAACCCGATCAACGGTCTGCAGATCGCCGACGCCGTCTACCCGGTCGACGGGCAGATACAGGCGTACAGCGAGGTGCTGCTGGCGGCGGCGCTGGAGAAGGCGATCGACGGGCCGGGGCAGCCGGTCGTGTTCGTGCAGACGATCGGCAGACCGGTCACCGGCACCGACGACTGGAACCACGTCATCAGAGAGCTGCTGCGGCTGGGCGCGACGCGCTCGCTGATCGCCTCCTTCGACGGCAGCAGCGAGTACGCGTTCGTCGGGCGGCTCGGCGGCGAGCGCCCGTCGGTGGAAGTCAGCTCGCTGCCCGGCACGCGCGACCCCGAGGACGTCGAGAAGGCGCAGCTGTCAGGCATCCTGACGCGCACGCACGCGTACGCCTACGAGCCGCTGATCGCCTCGCCGAACGGCGGGCAGACGGCGGAGCTGCCGGCCATCGCCTACCAGGACGGCACGCCCTTCCCGGCCTTCTCGACGCCGGGCCAGCGCGCCGCCCAGACCGCGATCGGCGAGTACCTGCGCGTCTGCTCCTTCACCGCCGCGTCGTGCGACATCCGCCGCATGTACTACGAGAGCTACCGCGCGGCGTGGGGAGAGTTGGCGAGCGGCCTGCGCGCGATGACCTACCCGGGCGAGGGTCGCGGCTTCAGCGCCGCCGAGTTCAGCAGCGTCAAGGCTCAGCTGCTGGAGGAGATGTCGGACATCGTCCACATCAAGACCTACTTCGAGCAGCTGTCGTCGATCCTGCCGCGCGCCGAGAGCGACGGCCAGGTCGACGTCAGAAGAATCGCGAAGGAGATCTACGACGCGATCCAGCCGGCCGGCGAGAACAAGTCCGGCGCCTATCTGCCGGAGCTGTTCGAGCACGCGACCGAGGTCGCGGGGCTGTACTTCGGCGGCATCGGCTCGGCGATCCACGGGCTCAACGCCGTCATGGGGCTGATCTCGTTCCTGTCCGACGAGAAGGGCAAGCCGGTCGCGGGCTCCGAGCTGCCGGTGCGCGCCGACGCGCTCGCCACGCAGCTGCGCGACAACCTCGTGCAGGCGCAGGAGGCGCTGATCGCCCAGCAGCAGCTGATCGTCAGCGACTGGGGCAAGATGCAGGCCGTCACGCGGCACATCCTGAGCGACTGGCGGCTGCCGGCCAGCGACGCGATCACGCTCAGAGCGATGCGTGTCGCGACCGGCCAGTGGGTCGCGGGCGAGCTGTTCGGCGCCGCCTTCCCGGACCTCGTGCACACGATGGCGGGCGAGACGCCGCGCCAGACCTCGTGCGGCTTCAACCCGCACCTGGGCACCTACAAGCAGCGCTACCCGTGGAGATACCTCGAGCCGCACCTGATGGTGAGAACGAACGTCGGCTACGCGGCCAGAGCGACGCAGCCGTACTGGGTCGTGCGCTTCGCGACGCGCGGCGGCAGCCCACCGACGCGCAGACTCGGCAGACGGCTGTTCGACGCTCCGACCGACGAGACGCCGGGGCTCGGGATCGACCCGCTGCGCTTCTTCGACGCGAAGAACTTCGACGGCCGCGACCTCTACGCGAACCCGAACGCGCCCTACTGCGACCTGCCGTTCTCGCACGACTTCCCGGACTGGATGGCGAGACCGGAGGACTGAGGCGCGGCGGCGCCCGCCGCCGCGCTGCGCGGCTCGGCGGCGAGCGTCGTCAGCAGCTTCAGCGAGCGCTCGGAGTCGCTGCCGGGCATCGCGTGGAAGACGAGCAGCTGCTGGCGGTCGGCGCCGGTGACGGTGAACGCCTCGTAGTCGAGCGTCAGCTCGCCCAGCAGCGGGTGCAGGAAGCGCTTCGTGCCGGGTCCCTTGTCACGCACGTGGTGACGCGCCCACAGGCGGCGGAACTCGTCGCTCTTGAGCGACAGCTCGCCGACCAGCTCGGTCATGCGCGGGTCGTCCGCGTCGGCCGCGGCGAGCGAGCGCAGCATCGCGACGGCCTCGACCGCGATCTCCGCGCGCTCGGAGGGCAGGTACAGCGCGCGCGACTCCTCGTCGAGGAAGTAGTCGCGCACGAGGTTGCGACCCGGCTGGTAGCTGGGGTGCAGCAGCGCGGCGAGGCGGTTGCCGGCCAGCACCTCGCTGGTGGCGCCGTAGATGTAGGCGGGCACGTCCACGTGCCGCTCCAGCAGCCGCTGCAACGGCTCGCTGGCGCGCTCCGGGCGGCTGCTGCGCGGACGCCTGCCGGCTGGCGGGCGGATCGCGAGCGCGTGCAGGTGGCGCGTCTCGTCCGCGTCGAGTTGCAGCGCCCGCGCGAGCGCGTCGAGCACCTCGGCGGACGGGCGGCGGTCGCGGCCCTGCTCCAGCCGCGCGTAGTACGGCGCGCTGACGCCGGCCAGCAGCGCCAGCTCCTCGCGCCGCAGCCCCGGCACGCGCCGGCGGCGGTAGTCGTCGGCGAAGCCCGCCTGCTCCGGCGCGAGCTGCTCCCGCCGCGCGCGCAGGAAGGCGCCGAGGGGGTTGTCGGCGCTTGGCGCGGCACGCTCGTCACGCGCGGCCCCGGCTCGCAGCGGCCGGTCGTCGTCGGCTGACATCCACCTCACGATAGCCGCCGCATCGAGCCCAGCCAGACCCTGCTGGAGCCACCCTCGACGGGGTCCGTTCGCGCACGCTGCACGCGACTACGTTCGGCGACATGTCCATTCCCACACCAGCGTTCGCAGCCCCGTCGGCCGGCGTGATCCCGCAGCCGACGACGATCCAGCGGCGCGACGTCGGCGCGCACGACGTGCTGATCGACATCGCCTTCTGCGGCATCTGCCACACCGACATCCACCAGGTCCACGACGACTGGGGCGTCGGGATCTTCCCGATGGTGCCGGGCCACGAGATCGCCGGCACGGTCGCGCAGGTCGGCGCCGAGGTGAGGAAGTTCGCCGTCGGCGACCGCGTCGGCGTCGGTTGCTTCGTCGACTCCTGCGGCGCGTGCGAGTACTGCACGGCGGGCGAGGAGCAGTTCTGCGCGAGACTCGTGCTGACGTACAGCAGCCTCGACCACGACGGCAACCCGACCGACGGCGGCTACAGCCAGCGGATCGTCGTCAGCGACAGATTCGTCGTCGCGATCCCGGACGCGCTGGAGCTGGCCGACGCGGCGCCGCTGCTGTGCGCGGGCATCACAACGTACACGCCGCTCGAGCGCGGCGAGATCGCCGGCAAGCAGGTCGCGATCGTCGGGATGGGCGGGCTCGGCCACGTCGGCGTGCAGCTCGCGAAGGCGATGGGCGCCGAGGTGACGGTGATCAGCCAGACGCTCTCCAAGCGCGACGATGGCCTCAGACTCGGCGCGTCGCACTACTACGCCAGCTCCGACCCGCGGACGTTCGCGGAGCTCGCCGGCAGATTCGAGCTGATCCTCAACACGGTCGGGGCGAGCCTCGAACTCGATCCCTACCTGACGCTGCTGCACGCCGACGGCGCGCTCGTCAACGTCGGGATCCCGCCCGAGCAGACGTCGTACACGCCGATGCTGCTGGCGCTGATGCGGCGCAGCATCACGGGCGCCAACACCGGCGGCATCCGCGACACGCAGGCGATGCTCGACTTCTGCGCCGAGCACGGCGTCCGCCCCTGGATCGAGCAGATCGGCGCTGACGGCATCGCGGACGCGTACGAGCGGATCGCCGCCAGCAGAGCGCGCTACCGCGTCGTGATCGACGCCGCGACGTTCGCGCAGGCGTAGGCGCGCGTCGCACCGAACGAGCAGCGGCACTCTCGGTACCGCAGCGGTTCGAAAAGCGGCGTTGCTCAGCGGCGCGGGCGCCAGGCGACTTCGGCTTCGCCCAACGGCGTCGCGGGCGGGGCGCCGTGGAGGTACTCCGCGGCTATCGCGCCCCAGTCGGCGCCGGCGCGCAGCTGGCCGAGCACGACGGCGACGATCCCGTGCATGCGGCGGATCAGCAGCGCGTCGGGCGGCAGCGTGAACTGGTTCATCTGCGTTCTGATCGCGGCGCGCTGCTCCGCGTCGGGACGCTCGCGCCCGCGTCCGTCGGC
This sequence comes from Conexibacter sp. CPCC 206217, assembly GCF_030646165.1. GTDB lineage: Bacteria > Actinomycetota > Thermoleophilia > Solirubrobacterales > Solirubrobacteraceae > Conexibacter. Next base: position 159,995 of record NZ_JAUTDO010000006.1, read on the forward strand.
GCCCCCGGGGCCGCCCGGGCCGCCGCGCGCGTCGTCCGGCGTGAAGCGGCGCTCGCCCGGCACGGCGTACCACTTGATCGCCATCCGCATCAGTCTCAGCGCGAAGTCGGCGTCGACCGCGTCGGCGCGGTCGCGGGGGAGGTAGCCGCCGGTCCGCAGCGCCGTCTTCAGCGCCGCCGCGTCCTTGTCGCGCACGGCGCGGGCGATCGCGCGCTCGTCGTCGACGCGGTTGGCGTCGACGTCGCGCAGCAGGCCGAAGTCGAGGAAGCAGACGCGGCCGTCGGCGCACAGCAGGTAGTTGCCGGGGTGAGGGTCGCCGAGCGCGATCCGCTCGCGGTACAGCAGCCCGAAGAAGAAGCGGAAGACGATCTCCGCGTAGCGGTCCCTGACCGGCTCCCCGGCGCGGCGGACCGCCTCGAAGCGCTCGCCCTCGACGTACTCGGAGACGAGCACGCGCCGCGTCGAGAGCTCGGTGTGGACGTGCGGGACGCGCACGAACGGGTGGCCGCGCAGCAGCCGCTCGATGCGGCGGTGGTTCTGCGCCTCCAGCTCGTAGTCGAGCTCCTCGCCGATCCGCTCGCGCATCTCGCCCGACAGCGCCTTCGCGTCGAGGCCGGGCGCGAGCCGCTTGACGAGCGGCAGCAGCAGCGTCGCGTTGCGCAGGTCGGTCTCGACCGCCTCCGCGACGCCGGGGTACTGGACCTTGACGACCACGTCGTCGCCGTCGAGCGTCGTGGCGCGGTGGACCTGGCCGATCGAGGCGGCGGCGAACGCGCGCTCGTCGAAATCGGAGAAGACGCGGCTGAGCGGCCCGCCCAGCTCCTTGCGCAGCAGCTTCTCGAGGTCGGCGAAGGCGACCGGCGGCACGTCGTCGCGCAGCGCCGCGAGTCTGCGCTGCAGCTCGTCCTGCTGCTCCTCGGGCAGGCCGTCGAACTCGACCATCGAGATCATCTGGCCGACCTTCATCGCCGCGCCGCGCATCTGCCCGAGCTGCTCGACGAGCTGGTTGACGAGCGCCGCGGTGCGGTCGTTCTGCGCCTCCGCGGCGCGCTCGGGCGTGCGCATGCGATTCGCGGTCCGCATCCCCGCCCACCGCAGCCCCTGCCCGGCGACGAGCCCGCCGACCCGCGCCGTCCGCGCGACCCGGCCGGTCGGAAGTCTGCCGGCCTCGGGCTGTACGTCCTCGTCGGGCTCGGCACTCACGCTTGGAGGGTAGCGGGGCAGGCGCAGTAGCCTGTGGCCGACGCCGCCAGCGCAGGCGTGTCAGCGCCGCTCGTTCTTTCGTGTCTCACCTTCGAGGAGGTCCGCATGTCTGAAGCTCAGCGTCCCAACATCCTGGTCATCTGGGGAGATGACATCGGGATCTCGAATCTGAGCTGCTACAGCGACGGGTTGATGGGCTATCGGACGCCGAACATCGACCGGATCGCGGACGAGGGGATGCGCTTCACGGACTCCTACGGCGAGCAGAGCTGCACGGCGGGCCGGTCGTCGTTCATCACCGGGCAGAGCGTGTTCCGAACCGGCCTGAGCAAGGTCGGGATGCCGGGCGCGGACGTCGGCCTGCAGGCGGAGGATCCGACGATCGCGGAGCTGCTGAAGCCGCTGGGGTACGCGACGGGGCAGTTCGGCAAGAACCACCTCGGCGATCTGAACAAGTACCTGCCGACGGTGCACGGCTTCGACGAGTTCTTCGGCAACCTCTACCACCTCAACGCGGAAGAGGAGCCGGAGTCGCCGAACTGGCCGCCGGCCGACGACTTCCCGGGCTTCAACGAGCGCTTCCGACCGCGCGGCGTGATCCATTCGTGGGCGACTGACGAGGACGATCCGGCCGAGGACCCGCGCTACGGGCGCGTCGGGCGTCAGCGGATCGAGGACACCGGGCCGCTGACGAGAAAGCGGATGCAGACGATCGACGACGAGGTGCTCGACCACGCGATCGACTTCCTCGACCGCCAGGCCGCCGCGGACACCCCGTTCTTCTGCTGGTTCAACACCACGCACATGCACTTCCGCACGCACCCGAAGCCGGAGAGCGTCGGACAGGCAGGACGGTGGCAGTCGCCCTACCACGACACGATGATCGACCACGACAAGGTCGTCGGAACGCTGCTCGACAAGCTCGACGCGCTTGGCCTGGCCGAAGACACGATCGTGATCTACAGCACCGACAACGGGCCGCACATGAACAGCTGGCCCGACGCCGGCATGACGCCGTTTCGCAGCGAGAAGAACACCAACTGGGAGGGCGCGTTCCGCGTCCCGCAGCTGATCCGCTGGCCGGGCCGGATCGCGCCGGGGTCGATCTCCAACGAGATCGTCCAGCACCATGACTGGCTGCCGACGTTCCTGTCGGCGGCCGGCGAGCCGGAGATCGTCGACAAGCTGAAGGCCGGCCACACGATCGGCGACACCACCTACAGGGTCCACGTCGACGGGTACGACCTGCTGCCGCACCTGACCGGCGCGGCCGACAGATCGCCGCGCAAGGGGTTCATGTACTTCTCCGACGACGGCGACGTGCTCGCGCTGCGCTTCGACAACTGGAAGGTCGTCTTCATGGAGCAGCGCGCGCAGGGCACGCTGCAGGTCTGGGCCGAGCCGTTCGTCACGCTGCGCGTGCCCAAGCTCTACAACCTGCGGACCGACCCGTACGAGCGCGCCGACGTCACGTCGAACACCTACTACGACTGGCTGTTCGACAACGACTACATCATCCTCGCGGCCTCGACGCTCGTCGCGCAGGTGCTGGAGACGTTCCAGGAGTTTCCGCCGCGTCAGAAGGCCGCGAGCTTCACGATCGACCAGGTCGTCGCGAAGCTGGAGACCGTGCTGACCTCGGGACGATGAGCGTGGCCGGGCCGGCCCCCGGCAGCGGTTCGGCGGCGGTCGCGGAGATGGCGTGGGTGCCGCAGGCGACCTTCCTGATGGGGTCCGACGCGCACTACCGCGAGGAGGCGCCGGCCCACTCCGTCACGGTCAGCGGGTTCTGGATCGACCGCCACCAGGTCACCAACCGCGACTTCGCCGCCTTCGTCGCGCAGACCGGGTACGTGACCGTCGCCGAGCGGCCGCTGGACCCGGCGGACTTCCCGGGCGCGCCCGCCGAGAACCTCGTGCCCGGGTCGCTCGTCTTCCGGCGCACGCCCGGTCCGGTCGACCTGCGCCACCTGTCGCAGTGGTGGGCATGGGCCCCTGGGGCGTGCTGGCGGCGCCCGGAGGGACCGGGCTCGTCACTGGACGGGCGCGAGCGGCACCCGGTCGTGCATGTCGCGTACGAGGACGCCGAGCGGTTCGCCGCGTGGGCTGACAAGACGCTGCCGACGGAGGCGCAGTGGGAGCTGGCGGCTCGCGGCGGGCTGGACGGGACGACGTACACGTGGGGGAACGAGCCCGAGCCGCGCGGCGAGCGGCTGGCGAACTACTGGCACGGTGACTTTCCCTGGCGGCCGGCGCCCGGCTACGGCCGCACGACACCGGTCGGCTCGTTCCCCGCCAACGGCTCGGGCGTGTTCGACATGGCGGGCAACGTCTGGGAATGGACCGCGGACTGGTTCTCGTCGCGCCACCCTGAGCCGGCGGGGAGCCCGTGTTGCGTGCCGCGCGACCCGCGCGGCGGGCCGGAGCGCGACAGCCTCGACCCCGCCCAGCCGCAGTTCGAAGTGGCACGCAAGGTCATCAAGGGCGGTTCGTTCCTGTGCGCCGACAGCTACTGCCTGCGTTACCGCCCCGCCGCCCGCCGCCCCCAGATGGTCGACACCGGCATGAGTCACATCGGCTTCCGCTGCGCCTTGCATGGCGCAATGTTGCAGTTGACGCACTAGTTGCGCTTGGCGCAGCGTGGTACGGTGCTCTCTCGCGGTAGGAGAGAGGACCCACGATGAACACCCTTGTGGTCGCGCTCGACGTCGATGGAGGCGTCGCGGCGCTGGAACTGGCGGCACGGCGCGCCTCGTCGGCGGAGGACCGCATCACGCTGCTCGCGTGCATGCGGCGTCCCCGGCTGCTGGCGCAGGCTGCCGGACTGCTGACCGGCGGCGGTGACGTGCTGGCCGACGAGCTGGACCGAGCAGCGCATGCGCGCCTGGCGGAGATCGATTCTGCCGTCCCGTGGGCGGGAGCGACTGAGCGCCTCGTGCGCCACGGACGCGCCGCCGACGCTGTTCGCGCAGCGCTGCGCGAGCGTGCGTTCGACATCGTCCTCGTGGGTGCGCCGGCCGATCCGGCCGCGGCCGCGGAGCTGCCCGCGCTGCGCACGCTCGTCGCGCGCAGCGGCGCCGTTCAGCTTGTCGGCGCGGCGGCGCGTGAGCGCGCCCGTCGGCCGGTCGCGACGGGCGTGCCGGTCGGCTAGTGGTGTGACCGGTTTCGTTTGCCGGGACCGGCGCTGTCATCGTCGCAGCCGGTCGATCGCGTCCTGCAGCAGGCGGCCGTTGCGCATCAGCGTCTCGTCGTCCATGCGGCCGGTGGGGGCGGAGATCGCGACGGCGCCGACGGGGACCTCGCCGATGTAGGCGGGGACCGCGACGCAGCTGACGCCCTCGACCGATTCGCCCCTCTCGGCCGCCCACCCGCGCTGGCGCGCGTCGCGGACCCTCTGGCGCAGCTCCAACGGCCCCGACGCCGCTCTGCGCGTGCCGCCGGAGTAGTCGATCCGGCCCAGCGCCGCGTCCAGCTCGGCCGCCGGCAGCGCCGACAGCCATGCGCGGCCGAGCGCCGAGGCGTGCATCGGGCGCACCGTCCCGAGCCGTTCGCGCACCGCGACGGTGTGGTCGCAGTCGAAGTAGCTGACGTAGACCATCACGTCGTTGGCCGGCGTCGCCAGCAGGGTCGACTCGCCGACCTCGTCGCGCAGCCGCTCGAGCACCGGGTTGATCGTCTCGTGCCAGTCGACGTGGCTCCCGTTCGCCATCCCGATGAAGCGCTCGGAGACGATTGCGTAGCGCTTGGAGCGGGGGTCGCGGCGGACGTAGCCGAGGTTCTCCAGCACCTGCAGCAGGCGCAGCGCGGTGCTGCGGTTGACGCTCAGCGCCGCCGCCGTCGCGGCCGCGGACTGCGGCCCGTGCGCGAGCAGTTCCAGCGCGTGCAGCCCGCGATCGAGCTGCGACGCTCCGTTGCGCACCTCCCCAGTCTCCCTGTCCATCGCCGTCATCAGTTGCACATTATGCAACGTGATGCATGAGATCACCACCCGACCCGCCAAATAAGTTGCGTGAGGCGTTTGATGTTGCGTAAGATGCACAAATGACCGATTTCCTCATCGTCGGCGGCGGGTCCGCCGGCTGCGTGCTCGCGAACCGGCTCAGCGCCACCGGCGCCGAGGTCCGGCTGGTCGAGTCCGGACGCGACACGCCTCCCGGCGCCGTGCCCGCCGACGTCGAGGACCTCTACCCGCGCTCCTACTACAACAGCGCCTACATGTGGCGTGGCCTGCAGGCCGACCAGGGCGGCGACGGCAGCGGCGTCAAGAGCGACTTCCTGCAGGGCCGGGTGATGGGCGGCGGCTCGTCGGTGATGGGGATGATGGCCGTGCGCGGCCTGCCGGGCGACTACGACCGCTGGAACGTGCGCGGCTGGGCGTGGGACGACGTGCTGCCGTACTTTCGCCGGCTGGAGAGCGACCGCGACTTCGGCGGCCCGCTGCACGGCGCCGACGGGCCGGTCGCGATCCGCCGCCATCGCGTCGAGGAGTGGCCGCCGTTCTGCCGCGCCGTCGGCGCGGCGGCCGAGCGCCGCGGCTGGGCCCTCGTCGACGACATGAACGGCAGCTTCGAGGACGGCTACTGCCGGATCCCGATCAGCGGCACGCTCGCCGGCCGCGTCTCGTCTGCCTCCGCCTACCTCGATGCGCACACGCGCGCGCGGCCGAACCTGACGATCGAGGCGCGGACGACCGTCGAGCGGCTGCTGTTCGAGGGCGATCGCTGCGTCGGCGTCACCGTCGTCACGCGCGACGGACGCCGCGAGGCGCGTCACGCGCAACACGTCGTGCTGTCCGCCGGGGCGATCCACTCGCCGGTGCTGCTGCAGCGCTCGGGCGTCGGGCCGGCGGCGCTGCTGAAGCGGCTCGGCGTGACGCCGCTGCTGGCGCGCGAGGGGGTCGGCGCGAACCTGCAGAACCATCCGATCGCGTACCTCGCGACGCATCTGACCGAGCGGGCGCGCCAGTCGCCGCTGCTGCGCCCGCAGTTCAACGCCGGCCTGCGCTGGAGCTCGGCGCTGGACGGCGGCAGCGACGGCGACATGATGACGCTGGTGATCAACAAGTCCTCCTGGCACGGCCTCGGCGAGGCGGTCGCCAGCGTCGGGACCTGCCTCGTCGCGCCGCACTCGCGCGGCAGCGTGGCGGCGACCTCCGCGCATCACGACGGCGCCGCGCCGGACGTCCGCTTCCGCATGCTGACCGATCCGCGCGACATGGAGCGGATGGTCGCGGGGCTGCAGCTGGCGGTCGAGCTGATGGGCGACGAGGCGGTGCGCGGGCTGCGCCACGAGCTGTTCGCGGCGGGCTTCTCGCGCGTCGTGCGGCGGCTGAACCAGCCGGGACTCGCGAACCTGCTCGTGACGCGCGCGATCGCTGGCCTGCTCGACGGCCCCGACCAGCTGCGGCGGCTGATGATCACGTACGGGATCGCCGAGCGCGACGTCGACGAGCAGCGGATGCGCACGCGCGAATGGGCGGCGGCGACGGTGCGCAGACGGACGTTCGGCACCTATCACCCGGCCGGCACGTGCCGGATGGGCGCGGCGTCCGACGACGGCGCGGTCGTCGATCCGCGCTGCGCCGTGCACGGCCTGCAGGGACTCAGCGTCGTCGACGCCTCGATCATGCCGGCGGTCCCGCGCGGCAACACGAACATCCCGGCGATCATGGTCGCCGAGCGCGCGGCAGAGCTGTTGGCGGCGGGCTGACGGCGGGTCGGTGCGAGCGTGGCCGGCAAGCGGCGGCGGGGCTGCGGCGATCGTGGGCGGCGTCCGCACGACGCGCGCGCCGACCGGCTAGCTGGCCGAGTCGTCCCGCAGCGGCGCGAACGCGTCGATCAGCAGCGCGCCGGTGCGCTCCAGGACGTCCTCGCCCATCCGCACGGCCGGGCCGGAGACGGCGACGGAGCCGACCGGCGTGCGGCCGATCCAGGCCGGCACCGCGACGCACGAGACGCCGGGCAGCGACTCCTCGTAGTCGGTCGCGAAGCCGCGCTCGCGCGCCTCCTGCACGCGTGCACGCAGCTCCAGCGGGCCTCTCGGGGCGTGCTCGGTGCCGCCGGCGTAGTCGATCTCGCCGAGCGCCGCGTCCAGGCGCGCCTCCGGCAGCGACGACAGCCACGCCTTGCCGATCGCGGAGGCGTGCATCGGGCGCACCGTGCCGAGGTTCTCGCGCACGGCGACCGTCTGCGTCGAGCCGAAGAACGTCACGTAGACCATCACGCCGGTCGCGGGCGTCGCCAGCAGGGTCGATTCGCCGACCTCGTCGCGGATCCGTTCGAGGATCGGGTTGATCGTCTCGTGCCAGTCCTTGTGATGGTCGGAGGAGGCGAGTGAGAGGAAGCGCTCGGCGACGACCTCGTAGCGCTTGGTGCGGAGGTTGCGCCGCACGTAGCCGAGGCTCTCGAGGTCCTGCAGCAGGCGCAGGCCGGTGCTGCGGTTGACGCCGAGCGTGGCGCCGATCTCGGCGGCGCTGCGGGGCTGCGCGGCGAGCAGCTCCAGCGTGCGCAGGCCGCGATCGAGCTGTGAGCCGCGCGGGCGCGGCTCCTCGGTGGGCGGTGATCTCTTCGCTGTCGGCACGGTTGGCACAGTACCCCTTCTTGATGTTGCGTATCGCGCAACAGAGTAGCAAATTCCTACTTGACAACTGAGGGGCGTTGCGAGAATGTTGGGCTATACGCACCACGTTGCGTGTTGCGCACAACACTGTGGTGCGGGTGACGCAACCGCAGGGCTCTGAGGAGGGTCATGGACAAGCTGGTCATCACCGTCACGGTCGACTCGACGATGTCGTATCCCGGCAACCCGCTGATGCCGCCGATCGAGGACACGGACGCGATCGCGAAGCAGTACCTGGGCGCCGTCGAGGCAGGCGCGAGCATCTGTCACCACCACGGCATCCACTACCTCGACGAGAAGATGCAGGACGACGGTCGCAAGCTGTCGCGGATCGACTTCGACGGCTGGCAGCGGATGACCGACGCGATCCGCGGCGGCTCCGACGCGATCGTCCAGTACGGGATCGCGAGCGCGCGGCTGCCCGACAAGATCGAGCTGATGAAGCAGGGCCCGGACATGATGTCCTACGCCTTCAACGTCCACGACGAGTACTTCCAGCCCGACCCGTCGCTGCCGGCCAACGAGATGTACGCGCTGCACCCGCGCGACGAGCTGGAGGAGGCCAGCCGCGCGGCGCTGGAGCACGGCGTGAAGCTCGAGGTCGAGTGCTTCTACACGGGCGCCTACTGGAACCTCGAGTTCATCCGCCGCATGGGCCTGCTCGAGGACCCGGTCTGGGCGACGCTGTTCTTCGACTGGGCCGGCGGCGCATGGACCCCGCCGACGGTCGAGGCGGTCACCTACATGAGGAACCACCTGCCGCCGAACGTGAACTGGAACACGAGCATCATGGACCCGGTCCACTCGTGGCGGCTGATCCCGACGATCGTCGCGCTCGGCGGCCACGTCCGCGTCGGCTGGGAGGACAACCCCTACCTGCCCAACGGCGAGCTGGCGAAGACCAACGCCGAGCTGGTGCAGGAGGTCGTCCGCATCGCCGAGGGCATGGGCCGCGAGGTCGCGACGCCCGCCGAGGCGCGCGAGATCACCGGCCTCAACGCCGTCAGAGCCCGCACGGCCGGCGCGGCGCGCTAGAGGAGCGAGACGATGGCGGCAGCAGCGCACAGCGAGCATGCCGGCGGCGGACGCGTGAGCGTCGCGCGCGCCGACGGCGGCGCGCGCCCCGCCGCGCTCGATCTGCGCGGCGTGACGAAGACCTACGGCGCCTTCCGCGCGCTCGACGACGTCAGCGTGCGCGTCGGCGAGGGCGAGGTCGTCGGGCTGATCGGCGAGAACGGCGCGGGCAAGTCGACGCTGCTGAACGTGATCTGCGGCGCGGTCCGACCCGACGCCGGCACGCTGACGGTGCACGGCGCCGACTACGCACCGCGCTCCTACCGCGACGCGATGCGCCGCGGCGTCTTCCGCGTCTACCAGGAGCCGGCGTTCGTGCCGGTCCTGAGCGTTCGCGAGAACATGGCGCTCGGCGTCGAGACGGCGTTCACACGCGGCGGGCTGATCCGCCGCGGCGCGCTGCAGAGGGCCGTCGAGCAGGCGCTGGAGCCGCTCGCCGGGCTCGTCTCGCCCAGCCAGCAGATGTCCAGCTGCGATCGCAACACGCAGCAGGCGATCGAGATCCTGCGGGCGCTGTTCGCCAGCCGCCTGCTCGGTGTCGAGCACCCGCTCGTGCTGCTCGACGAGCCGACCGCCGCGCTCGTCGGCGACGACCTCGCGATCCTCTTCGAGACGCTGCGGCGGCTGCGCGGCGAGGCCTCGTTCGTGTTCGTCTCGCACCGCCTCGCGGAGATCAACGACTACTGCGACCGCGCCTACGTGCTGAAGGACGGCGGCGTCGTCGCGGAGGTCCCCGCCGGCACCGGCGAGGAGGAGCTGCACAGACTGATGGTCGGCCGCGAGCGGATCGCCGACTACTACCGCGAGGGCGAGCAGCGGACCGCCGCCGACGAGGTCCTGCTGCGCGTCGAGGACCTCGCCGGCAGCGGCTTCGAGGGCGTCGACCTGACCGTCCACGCGGGCGAGATCGTCGGCGTCGCGGGCGTCGTCGGCTCCGGCAAGGAGCAGCTCGGCCGCGCGATCGCGGGCGCCGCGAAGACCACGCGCGGGCGGGTGGAGGTGACGCGCGCCGGCGGCGGCAGCGACCGAGCGGGCGGGGACGGCGCGGGCGGCGACGGCGCAAGCGGCGGCGGCACGCCCGGCGCGCGCGCCGGCGCCGTCGGCTACGTCCCGAGCGACCGCCAGAACGAGGGCGCGGTCGAGCTGTTCTCGGTCGCCGAGAACGTCTCGCTGACCTCGCTGGCGCAGGCGCCGATCGCGCGCGGGCCGTTCGTCGACCGCCGTCGCGAGCGCGAGGTCGCGCAGGGCTGGGTGGAGCGCCTGACGATCCGCACCCGCTCGACCGACACGCCGATGGGCGACCTGTCGGGCGGCAACCAGCAGAAGGTCGTGCTCGGGCGCGTGCTGCAGACGGGCGTGCGCGCGATCGTGCTCGACAACCCCACGCGCGGCGTCGACGCCGGCGCGAAGGGCGAGATCTACGCGCTGCTGCGCGAGCTCGCCGCGGAGGGTCACGGGATCGTCCTGATCACCGACGACCTGGCGGAGGCGATCGGGCTCAGCTCCCGCATCGTCGTGATGAAGGACGGCCGCAGCGGGCGCTGGTTCGACGCCGCGCCGCAGGCGAAGCCGTCCGAGGAACTTCTGATCGCGGAGATGGTCTAGATGAGCGCTGACGTACAGACCGCCAAGCCCGTGGGCGCGCCGCCACGGCCTCAGTGGAAGACGCTGGTGCCGAAGGCGGTGCCGTTCACGGCGCTGCTGCTGCTGGTGATCGTGTTCGCCGGCACGACCGGCTTCCTGACGAGTCGCAACCTCGACTCGATCATCAACGCGCTGCCGGTGCTGATGCTCGTCGGCGCGGGCGCGACGCTGCCGATCCTGCTCGGCTCGATCGACCTCTCGCTGGCCGGCGTGGTCGTGCTCGCGGGCGGCGTCAGCGCGACGCTCGCCGCCAAGCACGGCGAGGCGTGGCTGCTGGTCGCGCCGCTGATCGGGATCGCGGCCGGCACGCTCAACGGGCTCGTGATCGCCGTCGGGCGCCTGCCCTCGTTCCTCGTCACGCTCGGCTCCTACTTCGCCTTCACGGGCCTGGCGCAGGTGATCATGGGCGGCGTCCCGCAGCCGTTCACCGGCGAGCTGGCGACGAAGATCGGCTCCAACCAGGTTGCGCTGCTGGGACAGAACGTTTCCTACCTGGTGCTGATCGGGATCGTCGTGCTGGCGCTGGTGATCGTCTTCACCGCGCGCACGCGCTATGGCCGCTACATGTACGCGATCGGCGGGGCGGAGCGGGTCTCGCGGCTGTCAGGGCTGCCGGTCACGCGCGTGAAGATCGCGGCGTTCGCGCTGTCGGGCCTGCTGGCGTCGATCGCGGGTCTGATGCTGACGATGCGCGCCTCGGCGGCGACCCCGACGATGGGGGACCCGTTCCTGCTGACCTCGATCGCGGCGGTCGTCGTCGGCGGCACGTCACTGTCGGGCGGCATCGGCGGCGTGCAGTGGACGCTGCTGGGCGCGCTCGTGATCACCGTGCTGGACAACGGGATGACGCTCGCGGGCGTCGACGCGCAGTACCAGATCATCATCCGCGGCCTCGTGATCATCGTCGCCTCGGCGCTGACGATCCGGCGCCTGTCGGATGTCGTCAAGTAGCACACGTCGCACGTAATTCACCATCAACGGAGGAGGACGAGATGTCGCACGAGCGAGCGGCGAAGTTGTCGCGCCGCAGTTTCATCACCCGCTCCGCCGCCACCGGCTTCACGGTGATGGCCGGCGGCGGCCTGCTGGCGGCCTGCGGCAGCAGCAGCGAGAGCAGCCCGTCCGGCGGCGGCGCCGGCAACCCCGGCGGCAAGCTGAAGGGCCCGATCGCCTACCAGGGCCCGCTCACCGCCTGGGTGATCGGCGACCAGCTGGAGGCGGCCGCCGGCGCCGTCTCCCAGCAGCTCGGGCTGGAGCTGAAGAAGGTCAACTACAACGGCGACTCCGACAAGCAGCTGGCGCAGATCGACCAGCTCGGCACGCTCGGCGTGACCGGCATCAACACGCTGATCCTCGACGGCGGCCTCGCGCGCCAGCTCGCGACGGCGTGCGTGCGCAACAGAACGTACCTCAGCTCGTGGGCGACGATGGGCCCGTGGGTCGTGCCGTGCGAGCCGGAGATCGCGTTCCACTACCAGGGTCTCGCCAACCCCGCCGACGGCGCGTACGTGATGTGCGTGAACATGTTCGAGGAGATGGGCGGCAGAGGCACGTTCGCGCACCTGTCGGGCTCCGGCGGCGTGTCGACCTCGCCGGCGAAGGACAAGGCGGTCGACAGAGCGCTGAAGCAGTACCCCGGCATCGAGCTGGTCGCGCGCGAGTACGGCGAGTACAACCGCGAGAAGTCGCGCCAGGTGATGACGAACATCCTCTCCAAGACGGGCGGCAGAGTCGACGCCGTCTACTGCCAGAGCGACGACGAGGCGGTCGGCGCGCTCGACGCGCTGCGCGAGCGCAACCTCGTCGGCAAGACGCTCGTCGCCGGCGCGGACGGGATCCCGGAGTTCATCGACGCGATCATCGACGGCCGCGCGTTCGGGACCGAGGGCGCGGCGCCGATCTTCGGCGGCGGCTACACGCTCGTGCAGGCGCTCGACGCGTCCGCCGGGCACAGACCGAAGCCGACCGAGACGCTGATGTACCAGGACCTGCTGATCATCGACAACAAGGCGTCGGCGACGGCGTTCAAGCAGCAGGCGCTGGCGAAGGGCGCCGCCGGCAGACTGTTCGACTACGGCCTGATGTCGCGCATCGAGCACCCCGACGACTGGGATCCGCAGTGGCCGTTGCGCACGTTCGACCCGGAGGAGTACTGGGGCGTCGCGCAGGGCGTCGCGAAGCCCAACGGCTACGAGCTGCCCGAGGAGTACACCAGAGCGGCCGCCGCGGGCCAGCGCAGAGAGGTCGACGCGGAGTACGCGCAGCAGCTCAGAAGATTCGCGCTTGCGGAGGTCGCGAGACTGAGTCGGACGAGAAAGACGCTGTTCGAGCAGCTCGACGCGGCGGCGGGCGCATGAGCGCCCGCAGTGCCGGCGGCGGGCGGGCCTGAGCGGCGGCGACGGAGGAGAGGACGCGGATGCAAGGCTCGAAGGTTCCGGACGCGCAGGAGCGGCAGCTGCTGCGGGCAGTCGTCGAGGTCGCCCAGGGCCGCGCGCACGCCGACCTGATCGTCGCCGGCGGCACCGTCGCGAACGTCTTCACGGGCGAGCTGATCGAGGCCGACGTCGCGATCCGGGGACACCGGATCGCGGCGGTCGGCGACGTCGCGCGCACGCGCGGTCCGCGCACGCGGACGCTCGACGCGCGCGGGCGCGTGCTGGTGCCGGGGCTGATCGACCAGCACCTGCACGTGCACGAGTCGCAGCTGACGATCGGCGAGTTCGCGGCGGCCGCGCTGCCGCACGGGACCGCGGGCCTGGCGACCGACTTCTACGGCGAGCTGGTCGTCGGCGGGATCGAGGCGGTGCGCGCGTCGGTCGAGCTGGCGCGCGGCTCGGCGCTGAAGGTGTGGCTGCTGGGCGGCGTGCCGGGCTACGTGCAGAACCGGCCGTTCGGCCACTCCGGCCGGCCGACGCGCGAGCAGTTCCACGAGCTGCTGCGCTGGCCCGAGACGTACGGGATCAGCGACACGTTCGCGCTGCGGCTGACGGCCGGCGACGAGACGATGCTCGACGTCGTCGATGGCGCGCAGGCGGCCGGGATCAAGGTCTCCGGCCACGGCTCCGGCGTCAGCGAGGCGCAGGCGTCGGCGTGGGTCGGCTATGTGCGCGACCTCGACGACCACGAGTCGGTTACGGGCCTGGAGGCGGCGATGAAGGCGCGGCTCGGGATCCGCGTGGCCGTGCGCGAGGGTTCGGGCATCTACAACCTCGAGGCGGTCGTCGAGGCGATCACCAGACACGGCGCCGACCCGCGCCGCTTCTGCTTCTGCACCGACGTGCTGTCGGCCGAGCGGCTCGTCGAGGTCGGCCACATCGACCACCTCGTGCGCAAGGCGATCGCGTGCGGCGTGGCGCCGATGGCCGCGTTGCAGATGGCGACGCTGAACGCGGCCGAGTGCCTGCACGTCGACGCCGACCACGGCAGCATCGCGCCGGGCAAGTGGGCCGACGTGGCGCTGGTCGACTCGCTGGAGCGGTTCGAGGTCGTCGCGATGGTCGCGGACGGGAGACTCGTCGCGCAGGACGGCGCCCTGGTGTCGCCGCGCACCCCGCCGTCGTATCCGGCGTGGGCTCGCGCGACCGTGAAGCTGCCGCGCGACATGCGCGCCGAGGACTTCCGCGTCGCCGTCGACGCGCCCGACGGCCCCGCGCTCGCCCGCGTGATCGTCGCCTCGGGCACGACGGTGCTGAGCGAGGAGGCGCACGTGCGGATGGAGGTCGCGGGCGGCTCGATCGCCGCCGATCCGGCGCGCGACGTGCTGAAGGTCGCCGCGATCGAGCGCGTGCAGGGGACGGGTGCGACGGGCGTCGGGCTCGTGCGCGGCTTCGGCCTGCGCTCCGGCGCGATCGCGACGACGTTCAACTCCCAGCAGCAGAACATCGTCGCCGTGGGCGCCGGCGACGGCGACCTGGCGCTTGCGGCGAACACGCTGCGCTACTGCGGCGGCGGCTTCGTCGTGGTCGACGGCGGGGAGGTGCGGGCGCTGCTGGAGCTGCCGCTGTTCGGGCTGCTGTCGGAGCTGCCGTTCGAGCAGGTCGTCGACGGCCTGCGCGCGGTCACCGCGGCGGCGACCGCGCTCGGCTGCGAGATGCCGGAGCCGTTCTCGACGCTCGGCTTCGTCGGCCTGCCGGTCGAGATCGGCGAGCTGCGGCTCGTGCCCGAGGGACTCGTGCAGGTGGCGGCGCAGCGGATCGTGCCGTTGCTGGTGGAGGAGGACGGTGATCCCGATGCAGCTCGGTCTTGAGGGCCGCGTCGTCGTCGTGACCGGCGCCAGCGCCGGCATCGGCCTCGCGACCGCGGCGGCGTTCGTGCGCGAGGGGGCGCACGTGGTCGGCGGGGCGCGCGAGCCGGGGGCGGTGGATGCGCTCGGCGAGACGGTCGAGCGTGCGGCCGACCGGTCCTGTGCGCCGGGCGACGCAGCGGCTGCGAGCGGCTCCGCGGTCGGCGTCGCCGTCGACCTCTCCCGGCCCGACGGTCCCGCCGCGCTCGTCGACGCCGCGTTGGAGCGATTCGGCAGGGTCGACCTGCTCGTCAACAACGCCGGCGTCGGCAGCTTCCGCGACGGCTTCCTCTCGTTCGGCGACGACGAGTGGGAGCGCGTCTTCGCGCTCAACCTCTACGCCGCGGTGCGCGCCTGCCGCGCGGTGCTGCCGGCGATGGTGCGGGCCGGTCGCGGCGCGATCGTCAACGTCGGCTCCGAGGCGGGCCGCCAGCCAGATGCGTTCCTGGTCGACTACAGCGCCTCGAAGGCGGCGCTGCTGTCGCTGTCGAAGTCGCTCGCGAACGAGTTCGGCCCGGCCGGCGTGCGCGTCAACGTCGTCTCGCCCGGGCCGACGCGCACGCGCCTGTGGGATGAGCCGGGCGGCTTCCTCGACGCACTCGCGGACAGCTATGGGATGGGCCGCGAGGCGGCGGTCGAGCACTTCGCGAAGGAGGTCCGCAGACTCCCGCTCGGCCGCGTCGGCCGCCCCGAGGACGTCGCCGAGGCGATCGTCTTCCTCGCCTCCGACGCCGCCGGCCACGTGACCGGTTCGGAGTGGGGCGTCGACGGAGGGGTGGTGCGGGCGGCATGAGCGGGTTCGATCCCGCTGCCGGCCCGCTCGACGCTGCCGGCGCCTCGGGCGGTGCCGCCGCGCCGGGCGACGCCGCTCCCTTCCCGCTGCTCGCCTCGCCGGTCGCGTTCGGGCCGATGCGGCTGCGCAACCGGATCGTGCTGCTGCCGCACGGGCTGCTGTACGCCGACCACGCGGCGCCGGTGCCGACCGACCGTCACCGCGACTACTACGCCGCGCGGGCGCGTGGCGGCGTCGGGCTCGTCTGCGTCGAGTCGTCGGTCGTCTCGCTCGACGGACGCCAGCGCGGCCCGCTGATCGTCTCCAGCGACCCGCGCTGCATCGACGGCTACGGGCGGATCGCCGACGCGGTGCACGCGGCCGGCGCGGCGATCAGCGGGCAGCTGACCCACTACGGCAACCAGGGCGACGCGCGCGTGACCGGGAAGGCGCTGCTCGGTCCGTCACGCCTGCCGGACCCGGGCACGCGCAACCCCTGCGTCGCGCTGAGCACCGCGCAGGTCGACCGCATCGCCGACGACTTCGCCGCCGGCGCTGCGTCGTTCGCGGCCGCCGGCTTCGACGCGGTCGAGCTGAAGGCCGCCCACGACGGTCTCGTGCGCCAGTTCCTCTCGCCGCTCACCAACGATCGCGGCGACGCCTACGGCGGCACGCGCGAGAACCGCATGCGGCTGCTGCTGGAGCTGCTGGCACGGATCCGCAGCGAGGTCGACCGGGGGATCGCGATCGGGGTGCGTCTGGTGCTCGACGAGTGCGTGCCCGGCGGCTACGGCCTCGACGACGGGATCGCCTTCGCGCGCGCGGTCGAGGCGAGCGGCCTCGCCGACTACATCTCCTCCGACGTCGGCATCAACGCCGTGATCGATCGCGTGACGGCGCCGATGTCGATCCCCGAAGGCTACGCGGAGCACGCGTTCGCGCGTCTGTCCGCGGAGGTGTCGCTGCCCGTGATCGCGTTCGGGCGGCTGCGCTCACCGGACTACGGCGAGCGGCTGATCGCGGAGGGCAAGGCGGCCGCGTTCGGGATGGCGCGCGAGCTGATCGCCGAGCCGCAGTGGGCGGCGAAGGCGCTGGGCGGCCGCGCGCAGGAGATCCGGCCCTGCACCGCCTGCAACCAGCTGTGCCTCGGCAACCTGATCGACGCGCTGCCGGTCGGCTGCGCCGTCAACCCGTTCGTCGGGGACGGCGAGCTGCGGCGCTCGTCTGAGCGCGCCGGCCAGCGCGTCGTGGTGGTCGGCGGCGGCGTCGCCGGGATGGAGGCAGCGCGCGCGGCGGCGCTCGACGGCTGTGACGTGACGCTGCTGGAGCGCGGCGCGGCCCTCGGCGGTCAGCTCGTGCTGGCCGCCGCGGTGCGCTGGCGCGAGGAGTGGGCGCGCTACGTCGCCTGGCTGGAGCGCGAGCTGCGCTGCGGCGAGGCGACCGTCGTGCTCGGCGCGCACGTCGATGCGGCCGCGCTCGTCGGTCTCGCACCCGACCTCGTGGTGGTGGCGACGGGTTCGACACCGTCGGCGCCGTCGCTGCGCGGCGCGATCACGATCGATGCGTTCCTCGCGGGCGGCGCCGACGCGGGCGACGAGGGCGACGCGGGCGACGCGGGCGACGAGGGCGACGCGGGCGACGAGGGCGACGCGGGCGACCCGGGTGGCGCGGGCGACGAGGGGGCGGCGCCGGTTCGGCGGGACGCTGCGCGCATCGATCCGCGGGCGTGGCGGCCGATCGCGCTCGTCGACGACGGCTCAGCCGGCGCGCCGCTGTGGACGGCGGCGCTGGAGGCGACGGCGCGCGGGGCGGAGGTGACGGTCGTGACGCCGTCGCCCGCGATCGGCGCCGAGCTGGACCGCGCGACGTTCGCCGACCTCTACCGGCGGCTGCAGCGGGCCGGCGCCCGGCTCGTGCGAGACCATCGCGCGGTCTCGTTCGCGGACGGCGTGCTGCTGGTCGAGAACGTCTACGACGGCGTCGTGCGGCGGCTGGAAGCCGGCGTCGTCGTGGCCGCCACGCGACGTACGCCGGCCGGGATCGAACTGGCCGCCGCGCTCGAAGGGGAGCGCTGCGAGGTGGTCGTGGTCGGCGACGCGCTCGCCCCGCGCGACGCCTCTGCCGCGGTGCGCGAGGGCGCGAGGGCGCTGCTGGCGCGCTGAGCGGTCACGCGCTCAGGCGGTCCGCAGAGCTGCTCGAGCGGCGCGACGCGCTTGTCAGTCCGTCGCGCAGGCCACCTTCGCGCTTGTGCGCGTGACCGGGCCGAGCTGGCTCACCTCGTCGAAGGACTCGATCCCGACCTGCCATCTGCCCCCGCGCATCGCGACCGCGACCGCGAGGCCGCCGGGCGCGGTGACGATCGCGTCGAACCATCTGCCGCCCTGTCTGACGCGCGCGTTCTCGACCTGCCAGGTCATGCCTCTGGAGACGCCCGTGGAGCCGCCGCTGGTCGTGCCCAGGACGAAGCGGCCGGTGGCGCAGAAGGTCCAGTCGACCTCGGCGCCGTCGCCGCGGACCCCGATCAGCTCCGAGTCGAGCAGCTTCTTGAGGACCGTTCTGTTGGCCGCGTTGCGCACGTCGCACGCTCTCTTGGCGGAGCCCTTGAGGCGTCTGCAGCTCTCGACCTGCGCGCGCGGCGCCTTCGCGAGCGCCTGCGAGGCGGGGGCGGCGAGCGTGACCGCGGCGAGGACGGCGACGGCGAGCCCCGCTCGCGCGGGGCGGCACGCGGCGGCGCGAGAGGCGGCGGAGGCGAGTCGGATCATGGCTGGCGACCTTAGAGCGTGCGCGCCGCGGGAGCGAGCGGTTGCCGGAAAGTCTGGAGGGGGTCCCAGGGTCGCGTGCAGCCGACGCGATCGCCGCCGGGCGTGGACCGCGTGCGGCGGCGGATAGGGTGCGCGCATGACGGAGATCACCGAGGCGAGCGAGCAGGCGGCGCCCGACACCGCGCTGCGCGCCGACGTCGAGCAGCTGTCCGCGATGAGGCGCGACTCGGCTGGCGCCGGCGAGCGCGCCTCCGCCGCGTGGGTGGCGCAGCGGCTGCGCGGGGCCGGGGCGCAGGACGTGCGGATCGAGCCATTTCGCTACACCCCGACGTACACCCACGCCTACGCGCTGCATGCCGCTGCGATCGGCGCCGGCGCGGTGCTCGGCGGGCGTCGCGGCGGGGTGCTGGCGCTCGCCGCGCTCGCCTCCTACGAGCTGGACGTCAGCGGCCGCCTGCAGTGGCTGCGCCGCTGGCTGCCGCGGGGCGACGGCGCCAACGCGATCGGCCGGCTGCCGGCGCGCGGGCCCAAGCGCGCGACGCTCGTCGTCGTCGCCCACCACGACGCCGCGCACACCGGGCTGATCTGGAATCCGGCGCTGAGCGAGGGCGGCGCGGCGCTGCGGCTGCGGCGCCGGGCGATGGAGCCGACCGGCTGGCCGTTCGCGCTGATGGCGCTCGCCGCCGCCAGCGACACCCGCGCTGGCCGCGTGCTCGGCGGGACGCTGGCCGCCACCGCGGTCGGGCTGATGGCGGACGTGAAGCGCTCGCCGACCGTTCCGGGCGCATCCGACAACGCGACCGGCGTCGCGGCGCTGCTGGCGCTCGCGGGACGGCTGTCGGCGGATCCGCCCGAGGGACTGGAGACGATCCTGCTCGCGCCCGGCTGCGAGGAGCCCGGGATGGGCGGGATGGCGGCCTTCCTCGCCGCGCACGGCGACGCGCTGGACCCCGCGACGACGTTCGTGCTCGGCCTCGACACGCTCGGCGCGGGTGAGCCGATCGTCGCGCGCGCCGAGGGCGTGCTGCTGCCGCACCGCTACGCCGCGCGCGACAACGACCTCGTCGACGCCGCCGCCCGCCGCGCCGGCCTGGAGCCGCCGCAGCGTTGGCGGATCGGCGCCTACACCGACCCGATCCTCGCCCGCTTCGCCGGCCTGCGCGCGGTCTCGCTGCTGTCGGTCGCTGCCGACGGCCGCTACAGCGACTACCACCTGCCGACCGACACCGCCGACCGCGTCGACTGGCGCTCGGTCGCCCGCTGCCTCGACCTGGCGGAGGCGACGGCGCGGGAACTCGTGGCCTAACCCAGCGCGTCCGCGACCTCGCGGGCCGCGCGCTGGCCGGACTGGATCGCGCCGTCCATGTAGCCGTTCCAGACCGTCGCGGTCTCGGTGCCGGCCCAGTGCAGCGGGCCGATCGCGGCGCGCAGAGCCGGGCCGTGGTCGGTCCAGGCGCCGGGCGGGAAGTAGCCGGCGTAGCCGCCGCCGCTGAACGGCTCGTCGCTCCACGCCTGCTCGACGTAGCGCTGCGGCGTGCGCGCGCGGGGGCCGAACAGACGGGCGATACCGTCGAGCACGAGCGCCTCGCGCGCGGCTGCGCTCAGCCGCAGCGTCGCGCGCGCGGCGCGGCCTTCGAGGAACGCGAGCAGCACGCCGGGGCTGCCGCCGGGCGGCGAGTTGTCGTAGAAGATCGCGGCCGGCCCGGCCAGGCTCGTGGCGTGGCCGGAGAGTCCGTCAGCGCGCCAGAACGGCTCGTCGTAGATCGCCATGCACTTGACGACGGCGCCCATCGCCATCCGCTGCGTCAGCCCGTCGCGCACGGCCGGCAGCGCCGGCTCGTAGCGCAGCCGCCCGGCCAGGGTCGGCGGCAGTGCGACGATCACGCGCCGCGCGCGCACGCGCAGGCCGTCCGCGGCGATCACATCGAGCAGCTGAGCGGAATGCTCGATCCGCTCCGCCACAGCCCCCAGCCGCACCCGCTCCCCGAGCTGCTGCGCCAACCCCAGCGCGAGCAGTTGGGAGCCGCCGACGATGCGGTCCTGCTGGGCGCCGCCCTCGGTGTCGAGCAGGCGCTCGAACGAGCCGCCGGAGCGGATGTAGAAGAGCGCGTGCAGGAGCGAGACGTCGGCGGGGTCGGCGGCCCAGACGGCCTCGACCGCGATCCGCATCGCCTCGCGCGCGACGCGCGTGCGGACGTTGCGGCGGATCCAGGAGGCGACCGTCTGCTCGTCCGCCCGCGGCGCGATCCGCGCGGTCCACGGTGCGGCCGTGTCGATCCCGCGCGCGAGCCGGTTGAGCCGTGCCATCGCGATCCCGACCTCGGCGAGCGGCAGCAGTCCCAGCGACGGGATCGTGCCGCTGTACCGATGAATGCTGCCGTCGCGCTCGAGCAGGTTCGCGCCTGTCGAGTACGTCGGGAAGGTCTCCAGTCCCAGCTCCGCCGCGAGCGCGAGCGCGCGGTGCTGCGTCGGCGCGAGCCATTCTCCGCCCAGCTCGACGACCTGCTCGAACGCCGGTCCGACCGCTTCGTTCAACGTCCGCCCACCGACGCGCTCGCGCGCCTCCAGCACGATCGCGTCGTGCCCGCCGCGCACCAGCTCGCGCGCCGCCGTCAGCCCCGCCAGGCCGGCGCCGACGACGACGACATCGGTCTCGAGTCGTTTCGTGTCCGACATCGTGCCGCAGCATAGTGCGCCAATGCGCCACGAACCGCCGTCCGACTGCTGTCAGAGGGCGTCCGCCGCCGGCTCGACCGCCTGCGCCCGCACCAGCGGCAGCTCGTGCGCCGCGCCCGGACGCGTCGCGAGCACCTGGAAGATGCTGATGTCGTCGTCCTCGAACGCCAGTGCGGAGCCGAGCATGTAGAGCCGCCAGACGCGCTCGCGCTCCTCGCCGACCTCCGCGACGATCCCGTCGCGCTCGGTGGTGAGGTTCGCCAGCCAGCGGCGCAGCGTCAGCGCGTAGTGCTCGCGCAGCGACTCGACGTCGCGCGGCTCCAGGCCGGCGGACTGCAGCGCGCCGATCACGACGCCGAGCTGCGGCAGCTCGCCGTCGGGGAAGACGTAGCGCTGGATCAGCGACTTCTCGCCGGCGGGCTGGGAGAACAGCTGCGCGATCCCGTGGTTCAGCAGCAGGCCGCCGGGCCGCAGCAGGCGCGCGAGCGTCGCGGCGTAGGTGTCGAGCTGCGCGAGCCCGACGTGCTCGACCATGCCGACGCTGGCGATCTTGTCGTACGGCCCGTCGTCGACCTCGCGGTAGTCGGCGACGCGGATCTCGATGCGGTCCTGCAGGCCGGCGTCGCGCACGCGCTCGCGCGCCAGCGCCGCCTGCTCCTCCGACAGCGTGATGCCGACGCCGCGCACGCCGTGGCGCTCGGCCGCGTGCAGCAGCAGCGAGCCCCAGCCGCAGCCGACGTCCAGCAGCCGCTCGCCCGGCTGCAGCCGCAGCTTGCGGCAGATCAGCTCCAGCTTGCGCTCCTGCGCCGCTTCGAGCGAGTCGTCGGGCGACTCGAAGTACGCGCACGAGTAGACGAGCGTGGGGCCGAGCAGGCGGCGGTAGAAGGCGTTGGAGACGTCGTAGTGGTGCTGGACGACGGTGCGGTCGCGCCGCAGCGAGTGCCGGTGACCCTCCGCGCGCAGCTCGGACGCGGGCGCTCGCGGCGGCCGCAGCGCGCCGCGCCCGCCCAGCAGCAGCGCGCCGGCCAGCCCCAGCGCGACGTCGCGGTGCGACATCTCGACGCCGCGAAAGCGCCCGCGCAGCGCCAGCAGCGCCTCGATGTCGCCGTCCAGGTCGAGGTCGCCGAGCACGAACGCGCGCACGAGCCCGAGCTGGTTGGGCTCGTGCAGCAGGTGCGCGATCGCGCGCCGCCGCACCCGCACGGTGCCGATCGACGGCGTCTCGCCCGCGGGCAGCACGGAGCCGTCCCAGAACGCGACCGCGAACGGGAGCCTTCTCATGCGTCCACCGGCGAGGCGAGCCAACACCGCCGAGGAGATCCGTGCAGCTGCAACCATCTCTTCGACCAGCATAGTGCGCGGGGCTCGTAGGATCATTCGCCGATGGCTTCCGACTCCAAGGCCGGCTGGCTCCAGGACGCCGAGCGGATCGACGTCGCGCTGTACGCGGCGATCGCGCAGACGCCCACGCCGACGCTCGACCGCGCGATGGCGCGGCTGTCAGACGCGGCCGACTACTCGCGTCTGTCGCTCACGGCGTCGGCGCTGCTCGCGACCGCGGGCGGTGCGCGCGGCCGTCGCGCCGCCGGCCGCGGCCTCGCGTCGATCGGCGTCACGGCGACGATCGTCAACGTCGTCGCGAAGCCGCTCGGCGGCCGCAGGCGCCCCGATCGCGTGGCGCGGCAGGTCCCCGTCGCGCGGCACGTGCGGATGCCGTCGTCGACCTCGTTCCCGTCCGGCCACTCCGCCGCCGCGTTCGCGTTCGCGACCGGCGTCGGCCACGTGCTCCCGCCCGCTGCGATCCCGTTGCGCGGACTCGCCGCGCTGGTCGCCTACTCGCGCGTGCACACAGGCGTCCACTATCCCGGCGACGTCGTCGCGGGCGCGCTGATCGGGACGGTGCTCGCCCAGCTCACCGCACACGCGCTCGACCGTCGCAGCGCGGCAAAGCACCAGTAAATCGCTCATCGCTCTAACAGTTCCGTCCTGATCGAAATGGAACGTTAGTGGTGGAAATCGACCGAATCTGACCGTAAGCTCTCGGCAAGATTGTTGGATCGGCGTCGCCAGCGCGTTCGCGTGGCGACCCGGCCGTGAGGAGAGGAGCAGGTTTGGTCGTCCCCCGTTTGCTGCGCGGCGCTGCCGTGGCAGCGACCGTTGTCGCGATCGTCGCGTTGCCCGTGGCCGCATCCGGCGAGGACCCCCCGTCCGCGCCGCCGCCGACGGCGCTGAACGTCGAGCTGCAGCCGAAGCCGATGGTGATCGAGGACCTGACCGGGCCGAAGCTGGCCTGGCACGTCCGCTCCGACGCGGCCGACGTGGTCCAGCGCGCCTACCAGGTGCGCGTCGCCACGACGGCGGCCGACCTGGCTGACGGCGGCACGCCGCTGTGGGACTCCGGCCGCGTCGAGTCGGCCGACTCGACCGGCGTCGCCTACGCCGGTCCCGCGCTCAGACCCGGCATGCGCTACCGCTGGTCGGTCCGCACCTGGACCGCCGCGCGCGGCGCCGACGCCGCCGAGCAGGGCACCCCCAGCGGCTGGTCCGCGCCGGCCCAGTTCGGCACCGGCCTGACGAGCTGGAGCGCCGCGCCGATCTGGCTCGGCAGCAGCGACAGAAGCGCGAGCTGGAGCGACTACACCGTCAGCGCGAAGGTCAACATCAACGCCGTCGCCGGCGGCTTGCAACTGCGCGCGCGCGACGACCGCAACAGCCTCATGTGGCAGTTCCGCGCGGACAACACGATCGTCCCGCACACGCAGACCAACGGCACCTACGCGACCAGCGGCGCCGCGATCAGAATGCCGGCTCCCATCAACCTCGGCGACGGGCAGACGCACACCGTTGCGGTCAACGCCACCGGCAGCACGTTCACGACCACGGTCGACGGCACGCAGGTCGACCAGCGCACGATCAGCGGCTTCGCCAACGGCACGGTCGGCTTCCGCAACGGCCGCACCGAGATCGCCAGATGGGACGACCTGACGGTCACCGCGACCAACGGCGACGTGCTCTACGGCAACGACTTCAGCGGCTCCGCGGGCGACATCACCTGCGGCACCGTCAACGGCGGCGTGCTGACCGTCGGCTTCTCCGGCATCTGCATCCGCGGCGCCGCGGGCGACTGGGCGTTCATGCGCAGCGACCTGCAGCTCGCCGACAAGCCGATCGACTCCGCGACGCTGTACGCGACCGCGACCTCGCGCGACGACATCCGCCAGTTCGTCTACCGCGCCTGGATCAACGGCAGGCTCGTCGGCCTCGGCCCGACGGTCGCGCCCAGAAGCGGCACGACCGCCTACGCCGGCTACGACGTCACCGGCCTGCTGAGACAGGGCGCCGAGAACGTGATCGCCGCGCAGGCGTACACGAGAAAGGAGCAGCGCTTCCTCGGCCAGCTCGACGTCACCTACGCCGACGGCACGACGGCGACGTTCGGCACCGGTGCCGCCTCGTGGAGAGGCTGGGCCGGCTACAGAGCGTTCAACGGCGGCGGCTCGATCGGCACGAGCTTCTTCGCCGCGCCGGCCGAGAACATCGACGCGCGCAGCTTCCCGTTCGGCTTCGAGGACGTCGGCTTCGACGACAGCACGTGGGAGCCGGTCGTCGAGAAGGATCCGATCAGCGGCCTCGTCGGCGCGCAGACGGTCAACCCGCAGCAGTACGACGAGCCGGTCGCGAGACTGACGACGCTCGAGGACGGCCGCGTCGTCGTCGACTTCGGCCGCGCGTGGATCGGCGGCATCAAGCTGCACATCCCCGACGGCACCGCCGGCGACCAGGTCGACGTCAGACTCGGCGAGGAGCTGGGCGGCGACGGCACGGTGCGCTGGCAGATGCGCACCGGCAACAACTACCGCGACACGTTCACCCTGCGCGACGGCGATCAGACGCTGCAGCAGTGGGGCTACCGCGTCTTCCGCTACGTCGAGCTGACCGGGCTGCCGGAGGGCGTGACCGCGGACGACATCGCAGCGACCTCGCTGCGCACGCCGTTCGACCGCGGCGAGTCGAGCTTCGAGTCCGACGACCCGCTGTTGGACGAGGTCTGGCAGTTCACGAAGAACTCGATCGAGGGCCTCGACTTCGACGCCTTCATGGACTCCGCGACGCGCGAGCGCAGCGCCGAGTACGGCGGCGACACCTACATCAACCTGATGGCCGAGCACGTACTCAGCTCCGACCGCGCGCTCGCGCGCTGGTCGACCGAGTACACGGCGTTCCGTCCGTCCTGGCCGAGCGAGTGGCGCTACGCGACGATCCTCGCCGCCTACGAGGACTGGATGCACACGGGCGACCTGACGTCGCTGCGGCGCCAGTACGACACGCTCAGAGGGTTCCTGCCGCTCAAATACATCACCGCCGACGGCCTCGTGAAGAAGCCGACGTCGGTGAGCGGCGTCGACGACCTCGTCGACTGGCCCGCGGGCGAGCGCGACGGCTACGTGATGACGCAGACCGACACCGTCATCAACGCGTGGGCGTACAGAGCGTTCACCGACATGGCGCAGATCGCGGGCGCGCTCGGCGGCGGGGACGACGCGGCGACCTTCGCCGACGCGGCCGCGCGCCTGAAGCAGGGGATCAACGCGAGACTGTGGGACGACACGAGAGGCGCCTACCGCGACGGCCTCACCGACGACGGCAACCCGATCGACCACTTCGCCGTCCATGCGACGACGTTCGCGCTCGCGTTCGGCCTCGCCGACGCCGACAGAGCCGCGCGCGGCGCCGCCTACCTCGACAGCCGCGGGATGCAGTGCAGCGTCTTCTGCGCGCAGTTCGTGCTGCAGGGGCTGACGAACGCGGGCCGTGCGGACGCGTCGATCAGAATGATGACCTCGACCGCGCAGCGCTCCTGGCTGCACATGATCGACCTCGGCGCGGGCGCCGTGATGGAGGCGTGGGATCCGGCGCTGAAGCCGAACACGTCGTTCTCGCACCCGTGGGCCTCGAGCCCCGTCGTGAACGTGACGAGAGGCATCTTCGGGCTCGAGCCGACGGCGCCGGGCTGGGCGCGCTTCAAGGTCGCGCCGCAGCCGGGCACGCTCGGGCACGCGAGCCTGACGACGCCGACGGTGCGCGGTCCGGTCACGGCCTCGTTCGACAGGAGCGCTGCGGACGGGCTCGTGCTGCAGCTGACCTCGCCGGCCAACACGGTCGCCGAGGTGACGCTGCCGCGCGTGGTCGGCGGCAGAGACGAGCTGCTGGTCGACGGCGTCGCGGTCGCGACCGAGGTCGACGGTGACCAGTTGCACGCAGACGTCGGATCCGGCAGCCACACGATCAGCGTGCCGCAGCCGGTCGACACCGCGCCGCACAGCGAATTCACCGTGCCGGCGTTCCCGGACCAGGCGGTCGGCACGACCGGGCCGGTGCAGCGGGTGACGGTGCAGAACAGCGGCGTCTCGCCGCTGACGGTCACGCGCGTGCGGATCAAGGACGCCGACGGTCTCTCGACCGGCGACTTCCTGCTCGCCGACGAGACCTGCGGCGACGGCCCGGTCGCACCGCGCGACACCTGCGACGTGATGATCCGCTTCGCACCGGGTCGCTCCGACGTGACCTCGCACGCGACGCTGACGCTGAGCGACAACACGCCGTCGGGGTCGAGCAGCGTCGTGCTGAGCGCGACCAGCACAGGGCTGCCGCAGGGGCCCAGAGGAGATGCCGGCGAGAGAGGCGAGACCGGCGACAGCGGGGCTGACGGGGCGAGAGGGGACACGGGTCCGACAGGGCCGGCGGGTCCCGCGGGTCCGACCGGCGCGGTCGGCCCTGCGGGTCCGAACGGCGACATCGGTCCGGCAGGTCCGATCGGCCCGGTGGGCGCTGGCGGCTCGAAGGGCGATGCCGGCGCCAAGGGCGACAAGGGCGATACCGGCGCCAAGGGCGACCGGGGTGCCACGGGTCCCAAGGGCGACAGAGGCGCGCCCGGGCGCGACGCGAAGGTCACGTGCCGGATCATGGCGACGAGAGGCCGCCAGAAGGTCTCGTGCGCGGTCACGCTCGCGAGATCCGGCGGCAAGTCGGCGAGAAAGGCGCGCGCGACGACCAGCGCACGCCTCGTCCGCAACGGCCGCACCTACGCCAGCGGCCGCCTCGGCGCCCTGCGCACGACGCACCGCGTCACGCGCGGCGCCCGCTACACGCTGCGCGTCGGCACGCTCACGCTGCCGGTGCGACTGCGGTAGCGACGACGACGCGAACGGCCGCCCCTCGGAGGTGTCGAGGGGCGGCCGCGTCGCTCAGCCGAGCAGTCTCAGCGACAGCTCCCACAGCCGCTCGGCGTTCGCCGGGTCGAGCGCGTAGCTCGCCACGCCGGGACCGGGAGCGTAGGGCTCGCTCGGTTCGATCGTCGCGGCCTCGTTGCAGTCCTCGAAGTAGCGCCCGCCGATGCCTTCCAGCTGGGGCGACGTCGCGACGAGGACGCTCGTCGAGGCGCCCTGCTGAAGCGTCTTGAAGGTGTAGGTCCCCGACGCGCGCAGGTCGGCGAGGACTCTGGGATCCATGTGCCGCGAGAGGTTGCTGTCGAGGATCGCGCCGGGGTGGACCGCGTTGGCGAAGATCCGCTTGACCGCCCAGCGGCGCGTCGCCTCGACGGCGAAGAGGATGTTGGCCGTCTTCGACTGCCCGTACGCGACCATCGTGTCGTAGGGCGTCGTCTCGAAGCCGGGATCGTCGAACAGGACCGGCGAGCGCTGGTGGCCGACGGAGCTGAGCGAGACGATGCGGGCGCTCGTGCCGTCCGCGGCCCCGGCCGCGAGCGCGTCGTGCAGGCCGAGCGCGAGCGCGAAGTGGCCGAGGTGGTTGGTCGCGAACTGCAGCTCCCAGCCCTGCGGCGTTCTCTGCAGGTCCGGCAGCGCCATCACGCCGGCGTTGTTGACGAGCAGGTGCAGCGGGCCGTCCCACGCCGCGACGAAGTCGGCGACCGAGGCCTGGTCGGCGAGGTCGAGCCGGCCGACGCGGACCGCGTCGTTGCCGGTCGTGGCGATGATGTCGGCGGCGGTGCGATCGCCGGCGTCGGTGTCGCGCACGGCGAGCGTGACCTCGGCGCCCGCGCCGGCCAGCGCGCGGGCCGTCTCGATCCCGATCCCGGACGAGCCGCCGGTGACGATCGCGCGCTTGCCGCGCAGGTCGATCCCGGCCGCGACCTCGGCGGCGGTCGATTCGAAGCCGAACGGGGTGGTGATGCGGCTGCTGTCTGACATGGGTCCTCCGGGCATCGGGCCTACACTTGAAGAGTCAAACGGAATCATCTTCCGGATAGGACTCGAATGTACCACCGAAACGGAATCTGATTCCGTTTCTTCACGCCACGATGACGAAGCGAGCTGACAGACCGATCCGCGCCGACGCGCGCCGCAACCGCGAGCGGCTGCTGGCGACCGCGTCGCGCCTGTTCGCCGACGCGGGCACGGACGTCTCGCTGGCCGCGGTCGCGAAGGCCGCGGGGGTCGGGATCGGGACCGTCTACCGGCACTTCCCGACCCACGACGCGCTCGTCGAGGCGGTCTACCGCAACGAGGCCGAGCAGCTCTGCGCGCGCGGGGAGGAGCTGCTGCGCACGCAGCCGGCCGACGTCGCGCTGGAGCAATGGCTCGGCGGCTTCGTCGACTACGCGGCGACCAAGCGCGGCATGGCCGACGCGCTCAGATCGTTCGTCGCATCCGGCTCGGAGATCTTCGCCGAGGCGCGCCGCCAGATCGTCGGCACGCTCACGACGCTGCTGGAGGCCGGCGCCGCCGCCGGCACGATCCGCCCCGACGTCACCGCCGACGACGTGATCGGAGCGACCGCCTCGATCTTCTACATGCCCGACCAGCCCGGCCAGGGGCGCCGCGTCCTCGCGCTGGTGATGGACGGCCTGCGCCACGGCGCGACGGGCGTGGCCGCCGCGCCGGCCACGGCGAGCGCGCCGCCAACCTGAGCGGCCAGCGGACGCGCGGATACGCCGCCCGCGCAAGCGTGCGTGCGTGGAGCGGCATGGAGCGGCACGTGATCGGGTAACGTACAACCGAATGGTTGTAGCTGAGCCGCCGTTGCCCGAGCAGGCCGTGGACGAGCTGTTCCACGCGCTCTCCGACGCCACTCGCCGCGACATCCTGCGCCGCTCCGTCCAGGGCGAGGCGTCGGTGTCGCGGCTGGCCGAGGCGTACCCGATGAGCTTCGCCGCGGTGCAGAAGCACGTCGCGGTGCTGGAGCGGGCGGGCCTCGTCACGAAGGTGCGACGCGGGCGCGAGCAGCTCGTGCGCACCGAGCCCGACGCGGTGCGCCGGGCGCGCCAGGCGCTCGACCAGCTCGAGCTGGCCTGGCGCGGGCGGGTGGAGCGGATGGCTGACCTGCTCGGCGACGGCGACGGCGACGGCGACGGCGACGACCATGACCGTGACCATGGCGATCGCCCCCACGCGGGCCGCCGGACGAGAGGACATGACTGATGAGTGTCACCAGCGTCGACAAGGACCTCGACAACCTGACCCTCACCCTGGTCGCCGACTTCGACGCTCCGGCCGAGCGCGTCTGGCAGCTGTGGGCCGACCCGCGCAAGCTGGAGCGCTGGTGGGGTCCGCCGACCCACCCGGCGACCGTCGGTGAGCATGACCTGACCCCCGGCGGCGGCGTCGCCTACTTCATGACCGGTCCCGACGGCGAGAGATTCCACGGCTGGTGGCGGATCACCGCCGTCGACCCGCCGCGCTCGCTGGAGTTCACCGACGGCTTCGCAGACGCCGAAGGAACCCCCAACACCGAGATGCCGGTCACCGCCATGCGGATGCAGCTGATCGACCACGACGGCGGCACCCGCATGGAGCTGCGCTCGACCTTCGCCTCCCGCGAGCAGATGGAGCAGCTCGTGAACATGGGCATGGACGAGGGCATGCGCCAGTCGATCGGCCAGATGGAGGCGTTGCTGGCGGGGTGATGGTCATGGTGGCGGATGATGGCGGGCGCACCGCGTGTGCGGACCGAATCTGATTTGTCTGATATGTTCGGTCCGATGGTGCGATTGACCGCCACAGACGTCTCACGCAGCTTCTCGGCGGTGATGAACCGCGTCGATGCCGGTGAGGAGATCGAGATCGTCCGCAACGGCGTTCCCGTCGCGGAGCTGCGTCCCGCGCCGCGTCGTCAGACGCTGTCGGCCGAGCGCTGGCGCGAGCTGATGGCGAGCGCGCCGGCGGTCGACGACGACTTCGCCGGCGACGTCGCGCGCGCCCGTGAGGCTGTCGGCCCGCCGGACGCCGCATGGCCGTCCTGATCGACACCTCGGTGCTGATCGACGTCGAGCGTGGACGCACCGCGCTCGACGCCGCCATCGGCGAGGAGGAGCGCGCCGTCAGCGTGATCACTGCGAGCGAGTTGCTGCACGGCGTCCACCGCGCCGTCAACGATCGCGCCCGCGCGCGCCGCCAGGCGTTCGTCGAGCACATTCTCGCCGCGCTCGACCCAATCCCGATCACGACCCGCGTTGCTCGCGCGCACGCCGCGGCATGGGCGCAGCTCGACGCCGCGGGCACGCCGATCGGCGCGCACGACCTCTGGATCGCCGCCACGGCGCTGGCCCACGGCTACACCGTCGCGACCACGAACACCCGCGACTTCGCCCGCGTTCCCGGGCTCGAACTCGCGGCGGTCGGCTGAGCGGCATCGCGACGTCTGCGCCGACCGCATCGAATGCGACGCTGCGCCGAACGACCGACCGCCCGTCCGCCCGTCCGTCCGTCCGGAAGGAGCCTGAACGTATGGATCGACACGCCGAACTGCCCGCCGTCGCGGCCTGGACGCAGCGGGACGCGCGCGACGGTTTCGAGGTCGTCTTCATGCGCGCGGACGCGACGGGGCTGCGGTTGGAAGGGCATGTCAGCGCCGTCGAGGAGGGACTCCCGCACGCGGTCCGCTACGTGATCGCGACCGACGCGCGGGTGCGGACGCGCAACGCGCGGATATGGGGCCGCCTGCCGGAGCGTACGTACGAGCTGTCGGTCGAGGGCGACGGAGAGGGCACGTGGACGGTCGACGGGGTCGCCGCGCCACACCTCGACGGCGTGCTCGACGTCGACCTGGAAGCGTCGGCCTGCACCAACGCGCTGCCGGTGCGGCGGCTCGCGCTCTCCGTCGGCGAGGACGCGCCGGCGCCGGCCGCGTACGTGCGTCTCGACGGCGCGGTCGAGCGGCTGGAGCAGGGCTACGTGCGTCTCCCTCACGACGGCGCGGGTGAGCGCTACGACTACACGTCGCCCCGGTTCGACTTCCGGGGCCTGCTCGCGTACGACGCGGCGGGGTTGATCCTCGACTACCCGGGAATCGCGGTACGGGCGTACTGATCTTCGCCCAACACCGCGATCAACCCCCGCAGGTTCGCCTCCACCCGCTCCGCCGGCACCCCGTTCGTCGGGCCCGAGACGATCAGGTGGTCGAGTGCGGCGCTGCGGGCCCAGAGGCGCGCGGCGACGTCCTCCGGCGTGCCGGCGATCGCGAGCGTGTCGATCATCCGGTCTGACACCGCGGCGCGCATCGCGTCGAGGTCGCCCGCGCGAAACGCGGTGCGGATCGCGGTCGTCTCCGCTCCGAAGCCGTGGTGGTCGAAGGCGCTGTCGTACGACTTGACGGTGCCGTAGAAGGCGAGCTGGCTGGCGGCGTCGAGGCGCGCGGTGCGCTCGTCGTCGTTGGCCGAGCAGAGCACCATCGCGGCAAGCTCGAAACGCTCCTCGGCGAGCGCGCGCCCGGTCGCCGCGGCGCCGCGCTGCAGCGCCGGTCGCACGACCGCGTCGAGGTAGTCGGCCGACATGATCGGGTGGCCGATGAAGCCGTCGGCGACGCGGCCGGCCGACTCGATCATGCGCGGGCTGACGCCGCCGGTGACGATCGGGACCTGCTCGCGCAGCGGCGGCGCGCCGTCGGCGATCGGGTGCACCTTCACCGAGTAGAAGCGGCCGGAGTGGATCACCGGCTCCAGGTGCAGCCGGAACAGCCGCCGCAGCAGCGGGATCAGCTCCTCCATCCGCAGTGCCGGCGCCGCCGGGTCGAGCCCGTGCCAGTCGGAGATCATCCGCCGCGTCCCGTTGCCGAGTCCGAGCACGAAGCGCCCGCCGGAAAGCTGGTCGAGGTCGCGCGCCTCCGCCGCCAGCATCAGCGGCGAGCGCCCGACGCCGTACATCACCGATGAGCCGATCCGCACCCGCGAGGTGACATGCGCCGCGACCGCCAGCGGCACCGTCGCGGTGCGGTTGAACAGCTCGCTCGTCCAGACGTCGATCCCCGCCTGGTCGGCCGCCGCGGCGAGCGCGACCGTCTGCCGCAGCTCGGGGGCGAAGACGGAGATGCCCAGCGGTGCACGGTCCATTCCCGCACCCAATCACCCTGCCCGCGCCGCGTCGCCTGCCGCAAGCGCCAGTTCCACGCCAGTCGGCCGCGCTGACGCAGGTCGTTCAGGTCCGTCGCGCGCGTGCCGATCAGATCTGAGTGTCTGTCTCTTGCGCCAAGGAGTCCCGTTCGATGCGTCCGTCATCCGTCGTCACCGCCGCCCTCGCGCTCGTCGCGCTTGCGGCGCCCGCCGCCGCGGGGGCTGCGACGCCCCCCGCCGCTTTCGCAGACCGCCGCGGTCGGTTCGGCGCCGCCGCGGCTGCCTGACGCGCGCAACGTCGGCGACGCGCCGGGTGGGGAGACGATCGAGCCGGACGTGCTGCTGGTGCCGCGCGATCCGCAGGCGCTCGACGCGTTCGTCACGGCCGTCTCGACGCCCGGGTCGCCGTTCTACGGCGACTACCTCGCCACGGGCGAGTTCCGCGGGCGCTTCGGGCCGACGCAGGCGACGATCGACGCGGTCCGCGCGGCGCTGCGCAGCGCCGGGCTGACGCCGGGCACGCCGTCGCGCAGCGGGCTCTTCATCCCGGTCACGACGACCGTCGCGGAGGCCGAGGCCGCGCTGCACACGCAGATCGCCAGCTACCGGCTGCCGTCGGGGGAGACCGGGCTCGCCGCCACGAGCGCGCCGCGCCTCGCGAGAGCGATCGCGCCAGACGTGCAGGCGATCGTCGGGCTCGACACGCGCACGCGGCCGCGGCCGCAGGTCGTGAAGGCCGGGGTCCGCAGTGGTGCCATCGAGACCTCCGGCAGCTCCGCAGCCGCTCTCCCGTCCGGCTGGTCGGGGCCCGAGGCGTGCAGCGGGATCGCCGACTTCGCGCAGAGAGAGGGCGTCTACACCTTCGGGCAGATCGCCGACGCGTACGACTTCGGCAGCTTCTACGGCGCCGGCAACGCCGGCGCGGGCGCGACCGTGGCGCTGGTCGAGTTCGAGCCGTATCTGCCGGGCGACATCGCGAACTTCCAGGAGTGCTACAGAACCGACACGAGCATCACGAACGTGACGATCGGCAGAGGCCCGGGGACCGGGCCCGGCGAGGGCGAGGCGGCGCTCGACATCCAGGTGCTGATCGGGCTCGCGCCGGAGGCTGACATCGTCGTCTACTCGGCCGACAACGGCACCTCCAACGCCGACATGTACTCGACGATCGCCGACGCCAACGTCGCGCAGGTCGTCAGCACCAGCTGGGGCAACTGCGAGGACGAGCTGGACCAGTCGGACGTGCTCGCGGAGGCCGCGATCTTCCAGCAGATGGCCTCGCAGGGGCAGACGGTCCTCGCGGCCGCCGGCGACGACGGCTCGACCGACTGCTGGTCGAGAGACACCCCGACGCTGACGGAGCTCAACGTCGACGATCCGGGCAGCCAGCCGAACGTCACGAGCGTCGGCGGCACGACGCTCGTGCAGCCGACCGACCCGCCGGTGGAGCACGTCTGGAACGACGGCGTCGCCAGCCTCAACGGCGCGGGCGGCGGCGGCCAGTCGGAGAACTGGCCGATGCCGGCCTATCAGTCCGGGCCCGGCGTGATCGGACCGTTCACGAACGGCACCGCCTGCGACTTCGTCTACGTCAACTGCCGCCAGGTGCCTGACCTCTCCGCGCTGGGCGATCCCGACACCGGCTACGTGATCGCCTACAACGGCGGCGTCATGACGGTCGGCGGGACCTCCGCCGCGACCCCGCTGTGGGCCTCGATGACGGCGCTCACGACGCAGTCGCCGCAGTGCCAGGCGCGCGGCGGCCGCGTCGGGCTGCTGAACCCGGCGCTGTACCAGCTCGCCGGCAGCACGGCCTCGCCGTTCAACGACGTCACGGTCGGCGACAACGACTACCTCGGGACCAACAACGGCCTGTTCCCGGCCGCGCCCGGCTACGACATGGCGAGCGGCCTCGGCACGCCGATCGGCCGGCTCGTGCAGAGCGGGCTGTGCGGCGGGATCGCAGCGCCGTCGGTCACCAGCGCCGCGACCGCCGCGTTCACCGTCGGCCAGGCGGGAAGCTTCACCGTGACGACGACCGGCGCGCCCGCGCCGAGACTCACCGTCGCCGGCACGCTGCCGGCGGGCGTCACCTTCACCGACGCCGGCAACGGCAGCGCGACGATCGCCGGCACGCCCGCCGCGGGCTCCGCCGGCACGTACGCGTTGACGGTCGGCGCCGCCAACGGGATCGCGCCCGCCGGGACGCAGAGCTTCACACTGACAGTCGCGCCCGCGCCGCAGGCGATCCTCCCGCCGCCGGCGCCGCCCGCGCGCGCGGGCCTGCCGCAGGCGACCGCGAGCACGCGCGTGCGGCTCGGGACGCTGCCGCAGCGCGTCTTCACGGTTGCGTCCAGCGGGCGCACGAGACTGCTGCTGAGCTGCCCGAAGGTCGCCGGCGGCTGCACTGCCGGCGTGACGCTCAGCGCCAGAGTCGGCCGCAGAGGCGGGAAGAGATCGCGCACGCTCGTGCTCGCGAAGACCCGCCCGCAGCCGCTGTCCGCCGGCCGCACGCGCACCGTGGTCGTGAACGTGAGCAGAGCGGGTCGCCGCGCGATCCTCGCCGCGAGAGCACGTCGCCTGCGCACGACGCTGACGCTCAGCGCGCGCTTTGCGAACGGCACGACGACGACCACCACGACGAGCGTCGTGCTGCGGATGGGGGCCGTTAGGTAGCGGTGGGGAGACAGATGCAGTCGCGCTACTGATGTCGCGGCGGCGCCTGCGCAGAAGACTGCGGTCATGACGCGGTGCGAGCGACCGGCTCGCACCGCGGGAGCCCATCGATCCTCTGTTCAGGAGCCACCGCAATGACCCTGCTGCCCGCCGCCTCGCCACACCCGCGCGAATCTCGACGGCTGCATGAGCCGCCGCGCAGCGACACCGCCTGCTCAAGCAGGGTCGGAGGGCGGCCGATAGCCGGAGCATGTGCACACGGGTGTTCTGGAACGACAACGGGGTCGCGATGGTCTGCGGGCGCACGCTCGACTGGGAGACGAGCGACGAGCCGCGGCTGTGGGCGATCCCGCGTGGGACGCGGCGCGACTCCGGCCCCGAGGCCGGTCCGCACGCGATCGAGTGGACCGCCGAGTACGGCACGGTCGCGATGCAGGGCTGGGCCTGCACGACGACGGAGGCCGTCAACGACGCCGGCCTCTCCGCGCGCGTGCTCTACCTCGGCTCGACCGACTACGAGCCGGCGGACGACCGGCCGGTCGTCGCGAACCTGGTCTGGGCGCAGTACGCCGCCGACAACTTCGCGACCGTGTCCGACGCGGTCGCCGGCCTTGCCGAGGTCCGCGTCGCGTCGCTGCCGATGCGCGGACAGCACCTCGGCGCGCATCTGCTGCTGGAGGACTCCAGCGGCGACAGCGCGCTGATCGAGCTGCTGAACGGGAAGGCGACCGTCCACCACGGACGCCGGTACGACGTCGTCGCCAACGACCCGCCGTACGACGAGCAGGTCGCGAACCTGAAGCTGTACAGACCATGGGGAGGAGCGCTCGGGATCCCCGGCGACATCGTCTCCGAGGAGCGCTTCGTGCGCGCGACCTACTACCGCTCACACCTGCCCGCGCCGGCCGACGCCGCCGAGGCGATCGCGGGCGTCTTCGGCGTCGTGCGCAACTGCCAGGTCCCCTACGGCGCGCCCGACAGCCGCTTCGACACCTACCCGACCTGGTGGGCGTCGGCGACCGATCTGACCAACCGCACCTACTACTTCCAGTCGACCCGCGCCCCCAACGTCGTCTGGCTGGAGCTCGACGCGCTCGACCTCTCGCCGGGCAGCGGCGTGCGTGCGCTCGACCCGCGTGACGTCACGCTGAGCGGCTCGATCGCGGGTGCGCTGGAGCCGGCGGAGCTGGACTGGGCGGTCGCTTGACGCGCGCCGGGACGCGCAGGTCGCGGACCACGAGGTCGAACGCGCACGCACCACCGCATCGATCGTGCGCCATCTGGGTTGCGTGGGACGATAAGTTGACCACCTCGCTCTGCATGGGAGACAAGGAGTGCCGGCGCGCGTGCAGGAGAAGTCGTTCGAAGTCATATGGGATCTGGCGTGACGCGAACTGTCGCGATCGTCGGCGCGGGGGCGGCGGGCACGCTCACGGCGGTCAACCTGCTGCGCCGCGGCGACGGCCCTTCGCGCGTCGTGCTGATCGAGCGCAGCGGCACGTTCGGGCCCGGCGTCGCGTACTCGACGACCGACGAGCGCCACCGGCTCAACGTCGTCGCGGAGCGGATGAGCGCGTTCGAGGACGAGCCGGGCCACTTCGCCGACTGGGCGCAGCGCACGGTCGGCCCGACCGCGCCCGGCGCGTATCTCCCGCGCGCGCACTTCGGCGCCTACCTGCGCGACCTGCTCGACGCGGCCGAGCGCGGCGCGCGCGGCCGATGTCGCCTGGAGCGCGTCGTGGGGGAGGTCGTCGCGGTCGAGCCGGGGTCCCGTGGCGCGACCGCCGCCGAGGCCGTCACGGCGGCGGCCGCGTTCGGCGCCGGTGACGCGACGACCGGTGCGTGGGGGGAAGCGGCATCAGCGGACGCGACGGGGGCGACGGTCGTCTTCGCCGACGGCCGGCGGATCGCCGCCGACGACATCGTGCTGGCGCTCGGATCGCTGCCGGCCGCGCGGCCGTCGGCGCTGCCCGACGATCCGCGCGTGATCGCCGCCCCGTGGGCGCCGGGAGCGCTCGACGAGATCGGAGGCGACGAGACGTCGCTGCTGATCGGCTCGGGGCTGACCGGCGTCGACGTCGCGCTGTCGCTGTGCGGCAGGAGCGATCGCAGTCGCGCGATCGCGATATCGCGCGGCGGCTGCCTGCCATACGAGCACCTTCCCGGCGTGCGCGCGGCGGTGCCGGCGCCGGAGCTGCCGGCGGCGCCCGCGAGCGCCGACGGCGTGCGCAACTGGCTCGAGCGTCACGTGCGCTCGATGCGCGGCGCCGGGCACGACTGGCGCGAGGTCGTCGACGGCGTGCGCCCGCACGTGCCGCGGCTGTGGCAGTCGCTGCCGCCGGAGGAGCAGCGCCGCTTCGTGCGCGAGCACGGGCGCGCGTGGGAGCTGCGCCGCCACCGCATGGCGCCCGAGAGCGCCCGCCGCGTCCGTCGCCTGCTCGACGCCGGGCAGCTGCTGGTGCGCGCCGGCAGAGTCGTCGCGGTGCGCGCGCTGGAGCGCAACGTCGAGGTGCTCGTCGCTGGCGACGGGGACGACCTGCGGACGCTGCGCGCCGACCGTGTCGTGCTCTGCGCGGGCGCCGGGACGGACGTGCGCCGCGCGTCGTCGCCGCTGCTGCAGGGCATGCTCGCGAGCGGTGTCGCCAGCGCCGACCCGCTCTCGCTCGGCCTGCGCGCCACGCCCGACGGCGCGCTGCTCGCCGCCGACGGCACGGTCCAGCCGCATCTGCACCTGCTCGGTCCGCTGCGGCGCGGCGAGCTGTGGGAGACGACCGCGATGCGCGAGATCCGCAACCAGGCGCAGACGGTCGCGCACGCGATCGCGGGGTAGTCGCCACCTTCGCGATCGCCGCCTCGCGCGGCGTGGCGGCCGGGCTGGCGGATCACTCGGTTGAGGCACAGATCGATAGGCCGAAATCTATTCTTGACTAAACCGGTAGAGAATGTAGTATTGTTTTTCGAACAAGCGGAGCGCCTGCTGTCCCCGGGCTGATGCCGAGATCGGCGATCCGCACATTCCGACCGTTTCCGTCAGGAGTCATGCACGTGCCGAGTCGCTCCACAGTCCTGCTTGCGCTCGCGATCCTCGGCGCGCTCTCGCCGACGGCGGCGGGTGCCTCGCGTGTGGCGAGACCGGCGGCGGCGCGTCTGACGCTGACGCAGGTCAGCGCGACCGGCCAGCGGGTGGCGATCCAGGGCCGCACGACGCTGCCGGGCGACAGCGTCAGGCAGCGCAGACGCACGCGGATCGCCTTCACGCTGAAGGACGCCGGGCGCGGGGTGGAGCGGTTCGGCGCGTCGATCGATGCGAGACGGGCCTTCGGGCTGACGCGTGTGACCCGGCTCAGAGGGCGGCTGTCATTGACCGCGCGGGTGACGATTGCGGGGAAGGCGTCGGGCAGATCGGTCAGCCGCAGGCTCACCGTCAGAGCGGCGACCAGACGGACGACGACGAGAAGAACGGGCGCGGGCGGCGGGGGCGGGGGCTCGGCGCCGCCGGCGGGCGGGGGAACGGCTCCTGCTCCCGGCGGCGGCACGCCGAGCGGCCCGGGGCCCGCCGCTGCGCAGAGCACGCCGCTCGTCGGCACGTTCGCGCTCGAGCCCGGCGTCTCCTACGTCAACGGGTCCCACACCGGCTCGTGGTTTCAGATGATCACACCGGCCGGCACCAACTTCGTCAACGCCGATTCGAGATCGCGCAACAAGGAGTACACGCTGCTGGACCCCGGCACCGACGGCGGCCTGCGCACCGACGCCTACCAGCCCGCGCCGACGCCCGCCTTCGATCCGACCGGCGCCGCGCTGGCGGACCGCATCGTCCAGCCGACGAAGTTCTTCGGTCAGTACTTCAGCATCGTCACCGCGCCGCTGGACGCGCAACTCGGCGTCGCCGACCCGCAGCCCGCGATCGTCGACTCCGGCGGCAGGTTGAGCGGCCAGGTGACGGCGTGGGCGGCGCAGTGGAACGGCAATTGGTTCAACCAAGGCACGCCCAAGCCCGACGGCAC
Source organism: Conexibacter sp. CPCC 206217 (assembly GCF_030646165.1). Classification (GTDB taxonomy): domain Bacteria; phylum Actinomycetota; class Thermoleophilia; order Solirubrobacterales; family Solirubrobacteraceae; genus Conexibacter. The sequence goes on from NZ_JAUTDO010000006.1 coordinate 199,053, forward strand.
GGTGCCGGGTGCGACGACGCCGGTGAGCGGCACCTACGACGCGGCGACGGGTCGCTTCCTGCTCGAGTGGAAGAGCCTGATCGTGACCGGGCCGTTCGACAAGTTCATAGGGTTCTGGCACTTGACCGGAACGTTCAGACCTGCTCAGACGTCCCCATAGCAGTCAGCTGTCACCACCGCGGTGACAGTTCAAACAATCCACACACATCGAAAGGATGTGATCGCAGTGAGCAAGTCCATCGACGGGCTCTGGCGCGCGCCGCTCAGGGTCGTCCTGCTCGCGGCTGCGCTGGTCGCACTCGCGGCGGCGTTCGCCGCATCGGCGGCACGTGCAACCGAGACCCTATTGGTCGACACCCTCCTAATCACGTCGGGGTCTCCCTCCGCAAGAGCAGGAGTTCCGCCGACAGGATCGTGGTTCCGCCTCGGTGTCGCCCCTGGCTACTTCAGCAACAGAAGTTCCGCGAACACGGTCGACCAGACGTACACGTTGCTGACGAGAGGGAGAACGGGGCTTCCGCTCCTAGCGTTCCTAAACGGTCCCAGACCAGCGTTCGACGGCGGTGGCAACGCGCTCGCCAACTCGATCATATTGCCGACCGGCTTCGACGGCGTGAACTTCAGCGTCGCCACGCCGGAGTTCGACCCGAACACCGGACTGAGAAACGACCCGGTGTCGATCGTCATCAACCTACTAGTGAGACCGATACCGACGATAAGAGCGATAGTGGGCGCCTGGACGGCGTACTGGAACAACCAGATATTTTGGCAGGGCAATAGAACGACCGCGCCGATAACGCCCACGTCGTTCACGTACAACCTAACGACGAGAAGAGGCACGATCGTGCTCGACTGGATCGCGCCGATAACGGCCGGGCCGTTCGCGGGCAACAACGGCTACTGGCACATCGAGGCCGCCATCACCGACCTATAGGTCCACCGGTCTCGCAGGGAGGGGACGGCTCCAACGAGCCGTCCCCTCCCGATCGTCATGTCCACACGCAAAAGGAACCTCATGCATCTCGCTTCCCCCCGTCCTCGTCCACACGCGCAGTCGCGTCGCCGGGGCGCACGCGCCGGCACGCTGGCGGCGCTCGCCGTCGCCGTCGCAGCGCTCGCTCCGTCAGCCGCGCTGGCGGCCGACGTGCAGCTCGTGTCATGGGGGGAGGACACGGTCGGCAAGCTGGCGAACGGCAACTCGTCGTTCGTGCCGGCTCCGGTCCACGGCTCCGAGGGTGTCACGGTGACTGCGGCGGCCGTCTCGCCAGGGCAGACGTTCGTCGTGACGCCGACGGGTGTGCTGGGCGCGGGCGAGGCGACGGAGGGCGGCCTCGGAGACGACAGATCGGGCACGCGCGCGGAACTGGCGCCGATTCCGGGCACGCAGGGCGCGACGGCGGTTGCAGCGGGCAGTGACGCCGCGCTGGTGCTGAGGAACGACGGCACGGTCGCGAGCTTCGGGCGCAACTTCTACTTCGGGGCCGGCGTCGACAACCGGCTCGACGGCGAGACGTTCGGCCAGAACGTGCTCGCCGCGACGACGATTCCCGGCCTCTCCGGTGTCAGAGCGGTCAGCGCCGGCGATCGCGGAAGCCTCGCGCTGAAGCAGGACGGCAGCGTCTGGGCGTGGGGGAACAGAGAGACGCTCGGCAGTACGGCGGCGTATGCCGCCGGCAACACGGCCGTGCCGGTCCAGGTTCCGCTGCCGGACGGCCTCAGAGCGACGGCGATCGCGTCGGGCTCCCGGCACGCGCTCGCGCTCCTGAGCGACGGCAGCATCGCCTCCTGGGGCGAGAACCCCAGCGGCGCGCTCGGCGACGGCTCCACCGACGCGCGCTACGACCCGGCACGTGTCGCAGGACTTCCGCTGCCGGGCGGGGCGTCCGTCAGCGCGATCTCGGCGGGCGACAGCGACAGCTTCGCGCTGCTGAGCGACGGGACGCTGCTGGCGTGGGGAAGCAACTACGTCGGTCAGCTCGGCATCGGCAACGGCGCACAGGACGTGAGCGTCCCGACGGCGGTCAACCCCGGGGCGCTGCCGTTCTTTCCGCAGCGCCCAAGCTTCACGCACGTCAGCGCCGGGGCGCTCGCCACGTATGCGATCGCCGCGGACGGCAGAGTGTTCGCGTGGGGCTACAACGGGTCCGGGCAGCTCGGCTCGACGACGTTCGCGTACGGCTTCCCGTATCCGGCCGCGACCGAGGATCCGCAGACGAGCACCGAGATCCCCCAACGCGCGGGCAAGCTCAAGCAGGTGCCATGGCTGGCGGTCGGCAGCAGCGGCAGCCATCAGGTGGTGCGCACGGCGGTGACGCTGCAGCCGTCGAATTCGGAGCCGAGCTTCTTCGAGCAGCAGGTCGGGACGCTCAGCAGACCGCGCGTCTCGAGCTTCGCTGCGGTCGGCGATCCCGCGACGGTCAGCCGCGTGCGGATCGTCGGGCCCGACGCGAGCGACTTCCTGATCGTCGGGATCGGCGGCGACCCGACCTTCCCGCTGACGCTGGCGCCCGTCACCGACTCGCTCTCGGTCCAGATTCGCTTCGCCCCCTCCGAGGCGGGCGAGCGCAACGCGACGCTCGTGGCAGAGGCTGACGGCGAGGTCGCCGAGATCCCGCTGGACGGCTTCGGGACCGAGCCGACCGGCGGCCCGGCAGGTCCGGCCGGGCCGGCCGGCCCCGCGGGCCCGCCCGCGCTCAACGGCGTCAACGGCAGAGACGGGACCAACGGCAGAAGCGGGGCGAACGGCAGGAACGGGAGGAACGGCAGAAACGGCGTCGTCACGTTCGCGGCGAAGCGCGCGACGACGGTGAGACGAGGGAAGGTCGCGCTGCTGCGCCTCACGCTGCGCAACGGCACGACGGGCCGGCTGCCGCAGGCGACGGCGTCGCTGACCGCGCCGAAGGCGCTGGGAGGCAAGCGGGCGCGCGCGGTCCGCGTGCGGGCGTTGCCGGCTGGTCGCAGCAGCACGGTCACGCTGCGCGTGGCGGTCGGAGCGAAGGCGAAGCCGGGGGTCCACCGGGTCGGCGTGCGGCTGAAGCTGCCCGGGCGGACGCTCACGCGCGTGGTCGACGTGCGGGTCGTGCGCTGAGCGAGGCCGCGCGCCCGCTCCACCAGCGGGCGCGCGGGTCGATCGTCGGGGCCGCCGATCGCGCCGACGTGCCATGCCTTGCCATTCACGACTGGGGGAGTCAAGATTCGCACATGGGGTCAGGTATGGTCCGCCGCGTGCCCGAGAAGGTGCCCAACGCCGGCATGCCGGGGCGCAAGCGCAGGTCGACGGCGCCGCACGAGCAGCAGCTGCCGTCCGGCCGTCACGGGCTTGCACCCAGGTTCGTGACCGCGAACCAGCGCGATCGGATCGTCGACGCGCTCGTCGACGTCGTCTTCTCGCTCGGATACCAGGCCGCCTCCGTCGAGCGCGTCTCGGCGCGCGCGGGCGTCTCGCGCCGCACCTTCTACGAGCAGTTCGAGGGCAGGGAGGACGTCTTCCTGCGCGCCTGCGACGAGGCGGGGGCGAGGCTGTTCGCGCAGGTCGATGCGCGGCGCGCGAGCGGGACGAGCGCCTCCGAGCAACTGCACGCGGGGTTGGAGGCGCTGCTCGACGGGCTCGCGTCCGAGCCGCGCGTGGCGCACCTGTGCGTCGTTGCGGTGCTGTCCGCGGGGCCGCAGGCGATCGAGCATCGCGACACGCAGATGCGCGCGTTCGCGGGGCTGCTCGACGAGATCGCGCGCGAGCACGACGGCGCGCCGCTGCCGCCGCTGACGGCCGAGGGGATCGTCGGCGCCGTCTACGACGTGGTCTACAAGCGGATCGCGGCGGGCCAGGCGAGCGAGCTGCCCGATCTGCTCGACGACCTGCACGGCTTCTGCATGATGCTGTTCCGCCACGCGTCCGATCCCCGTCCCGAGTAGATGCGCCGCGATCCGACACCGGACCCCGCAGCGCTCGCCGACTATCAGCGCGTGCTCGACCGCGTCTACGAGCGCAGCCGGGGGCTGATCGCGGACGCTCCGACGTGGCAGGCCGGGCTGTACCGCTCGGTGCTCGCGTGCTACACGGAGATGCGCTCGAACCCGAACGCGCTGCAGTTGCACTTCGTCGCGACGATGCGCGACTCGCGCGTGCTGCAGACGCGCGTGCGCCATCGCGATCGCCTGCTCGCGCTGATGGCGCGCACCCGTGACGACGCGCCCGACTCGCTCCACGGCGAGTTCCTGCTGAACATGATCCACGCGTCGATGCGCGCGCAGATCAAGGCCGGCGCGACGCCGCCGGACCTCGACGCCGCGGAGCAGACCTTCGCGACGATCCTCTGGCGCGCCGCGCCGATCACCCGCTGAGCTGAGCGGCCCCGCAGGCCCGGCGGCCGGCGCGGCCCCGCGCCGCCGTGCCCGGCCGTTCTCGAGCGCCGCAGGGGATGCTCGAATTCTAATCTTGACTAATCCGGTCGAGAATGAGAGATTGTTTTTCGAGCCGAGCGGCTGGCACGCGCAGCGGGGTGGGACGAGTCGCCCATCGACGCCGACGCAGTGCCGGCCCCGGCTCTGCCGCCGCATCTACAGGGGGTCGTTCGCCGTGCGCAGCAGCAGGGGTCGTCGCAGTGTCGGTCGTGGTCGCTCGGGTGAAAACCCGATAAATCCGGTAGACAAGGTGGTATTGTTTTTCGAACCTGCGAGGCGCTGCTCGACGGCTGGTCGTGAGCCGGACGGACGGGGCGCCTGGCACGCAGTTCATCCACTTTCGTCAGGAGCATCACCCGTGTCGAGACGTCTGTCCCTCGTCGTGCCGGCGGGGCGGAGCGCGGTCACCGCGCTCTTCCTCGCCTTCGTAGCCCTCGTCGCGACCGCCTTCGCGGCCCCGTCGGCGCACGCCGCCGTCAAGCGTGCCGCGAAGCCGGTAGCCGCAAAGGTCACGCTGACGCAGCTGAAGGTCGCTGGGCAGAGGGTGACGATCCGCGGCGCCGTCACGCTGCCGAGCAACACCGCGAGACAGCGCAGACGCACGAAGGTCGCGTTCACGCTGAAGGACGGGAAGGGCAAGACGGAACGGTTCGCCGCCGGCATCGACGCCAAGCGCGCCTTCAAGCTCACGCGTGCGACAAAGCTCACCGGCAGGCTCTCGCTCGCCGTCCGCGCGACGATCGGCGGCAAGAACTCCGGCAGAGCGACCACCCGCGCGCTCACGGTGAGAGTCGTGACGAGAAGAACGACGACGCCGGGGCCCGGCGGGGGCGCAAGCACCCCGACGCCGGGCGGCGGCACCCCCACGCCCGACGGCGGGGGGAGCACGCCGACGCCGCCGGCTCCGACGCAGGGGACGCCGCTCGTGGGGCTGTTCCGGCTCGACGAGGGCAGACAGGCGATCAGCGGAAGACTCACCGGCACCTGGTTCAGCATGGGGATCGTGAACGCGGACTCGACCGCGCTGGACAAGAGCTACACGCTGCTGCGGCCGGGCACCGACGGAGGCCTGCGAACCGACGTCTACCAGGTGCCGCCGACACCGGCCTTCGCCGGCACCGACCCGGTCAGCGGCGGCCCCAGCGGAGACGCGCTCGCCAATCGGATCGTGCGGCCGCAGACGTTCTTCAGCACCGCCTTCAGCATCGTGACGGCGCCGACCGACCCGCAGCTGAGCCTGCCCGACCCGCTGCCGGGGATCGTCAACGACAACGGCACGCTCGGCGGTCAGATCACCGCGTGGTCGGCGCAGTGGAACGGGCTCTCCTTCAACCAGGGGACGCCCAAGCCCGACGGCACCCTTCCCGTCAGCCCCTCCGGCGGTCGTACGACGCCGCTGAGCGGCAGATACGACGCCGCCAGCCGGCACTTCGTGCTGACGTGGAGAAGCCTGATCGTCGGCGGCCCGTTCAGCGGCTTCCTCGGCGAATGGCACCTCGAGGGGACGTTCGAGCCGGCGGCGTGACGCCCGTCGGTGCGCGGACACCAGACAAAGCTTCGCCCCGTGGCTGTTGGAGGCCACGGGGCGAGGAGTACCCGGATGCTCGACTGCAGCGCGCATCCGAATCGTCAATCCACAGCACTAGGGGATCAACATGAGCAGTAGATCACATCGGCGCGTGTCCTTGCGGACAGCGCTCGCAGTGGGGCTCGCCGGCCTCGGCCTGACGGCCTTCACCGGCGTCGCCAACGCCGACTTCACGCTCAGCAGCGGCACGCTGAGACTGCAGGACGGCAGCACGACCGGCACGCCGCCGTCCAGCGGCTCGTGGGTCAAGCTGCCGACCGACGACGGGACGAGCTACTTCGACAACGCGGCCTCGACCGGGGCGAGCGGCGAGTACACGCCGATCAACGGCAGCAGATCGACGGGGCTGCAGCTCGGCAGAGCACAGCCTGCGGGCGGGATCTTCGGGCCGCTGACCGCGTTCGGCGCCACCAGACTGACGGCGGCCGACTTCGACGGCCTGACGGTCACCGGCTCGACGCCGAGATTCACGTTCACCGGTGACGCGGACGACGTCGTCAGACGGACGCTGACGGCCGGCGACCTCAGCGGCCTGCGGATCAGCTACCCGGGCGGCCCGTACGACGTCAGCACGACGGAGGACGGCAACCTCGTCAGATTCCCGAAGCACACCGCGGCGCTGACCGGCTCGATCACCGGCGACGCGACCGACAGAGCGACGATCACGCTCGACTGGACGAGCGACCTGACGGAGCCCGGCTTCTCCGGCTTCCGCGCGCAGTTCCACTGGGTCGGCACGTACACGCCGTGACCCAGGCGCGGTGAGCGCGCCGCGCTCGCCGCTGGCAGCACGCACCACGCACCACCACCGGCGTGGGCCGCGGGAACCCCCGTGGCCCACGCTCAGGCCGGGCCCCCTCCCGACTTCCCGTATTCCGCCACCGACCAAGGAACTCCCCCCAAGATGTCCCTGACTTCCCCGCGCCCAGGATCCGCTTCCTCGCCCGGCTCGCCTCACCGCGCGCACCGCCGTCGCCGACTGCTCGGAGCGGGCGGCACCGTCGCCCTCGCCAGTGCGCTCGCGCTGCTCGCGGTCCCTGCCGCGCAGGCGGAGACGCTGCCCGTGACCGGCTGGGGCGACGCCGCGGCGGTCGGTCTCGGCACCACGGGATTGCCATCGCCGGTCGCGCCGACGCCGATCCCCGAGGCGTCGGCGGCGACCGCCGCCGCGATCGGGCCGCTCGCGTCGTTCGTGCTGACGCCGGGCGGCGTGCTCGCTGCCGGCGGGGGCTGGCTGGGGCTTCCCGGCGCGGGGACCGGCCTTCCCTTCACGTCGCTTCCCGGCACGGCGGGCGCGACCGCGGTCTCGACCGGCACCGACGCGACGCTGATCCTGCGGGCCGACCGCACGCTGCTCGGCTTCGGACTCAACGCATTCGGCGCCAGCGGCGGCACCGTCGGCAGCTCGACGGAGACGCCGACGCCGATCGCCGGCGTCGCCGACGTGACCGCCGTCGCGGCCGGCGGCAACTTCTCGCTCGCGCTCGAGGCCGACGGCAGCGTCTGGGCGTGGGGCGACAACGTCGCGCTCGGCAGCACCGCGGCGGTGGCGGGCGATGACACCGGCACGCCGCAGCGGGTCGCGCTGCCGGCCGGCGGGAGAGCGACGGCGATCGCCGCCGGGCGACAGCACGGCCTGGCGCTGCTGAGCGACGGCAGCGTGTGGGGATGGGGCGCCAACGCGCGGGGGCAGGTCGGCAACGGGACCAGAGTCGCCGTCGGCGACCCGCTGCGGGTGATCGCCCCGCCGGCCGGGAACGCCAAGCGCGTGACGGCGCTCAGTGCCGGGGCGCGCTCGAGCTACGCGCTCTACGACGACGGCACGTTCGCCGCGTGGGGCTATGACAGCTACGGCCAGCTCGGCCTCGGCGACGGCACGGGCGACGACCTCGTGCCGACCGAGCCGCTGCCCGCGGTGACGGCCGCCCACCCCGACCGCTACCCGAGACTGACGCAGATCAGCGCGGCGGAGAACACGACGTACGCGATCGCCGCGGCCGGCGGCGGCGGGATCGCGGGCCGCGTGCTCGCGTGGGGCGACGGAGGCACCGGCCAGCTCGGCTCCGGTACCGCCGCGCCCGACTACGACTTCGCGCTCCCCTACGACGGCAGCCCGGGCGTCGCCGATCAGGTCGGGACGGAGATCCCGCAGCGCGTCGGCCGTCTGAAGGGCGTGCCGTGGCTCGGTGTCGGATCCAGCGGCAGCGTCCAGATCGCTCCGACGCAGACGACGCTGCGCTCCCCGCAGAACGACAGCCTGCCGTTCTTCACGCACGCGGTCGGGACGGCCAGCCCGCTCGGAAGAGCGCAGTTCCTCAGCATCGGGGACTCGACGACCGTCACGCGGATCCGCATCACGGGACCCGACGCCGGCGACTTCGAGCTGGCCGGGTTCAACAACAGCGGCAGCTTCTCCGACGCCCAGGCACTGCCGATCACGGTCACCGCTGCGACGGGGAGACCGACGGGGACCGACAACCTGTTCGTCTTCGTGCGCTTCTTCCCGTCGGAGCCGGGCGAGCGGTTCGCGACGCTCGTGCTGAGCGGCGACGGCGAGACGGCGACGCTGCCGCTGTCGGGCTTCGGCGTCGAGTTGCCCGGCAACACGCCCGGCGAGAAGGGGGACAAGGGCGAGGGCGGAGCGCCCGGTGCGGCCGGCCCCGCGGGTCCGACCGGTCCCGCCGGCCCGGCAGGCGCGACCGGCCCCAGAGGCACCGCCGGCAGAAACGGCGTCGTGACGTTTGCGGCGAAGGTGACGACGGTGAAGGCGAGACGCGGCAAGACGGCCTCGCTGCGCTTCACCGTGAAGAACGCGACGAGCGGAAGGCTCGCGAAGTCGTCTGCGACGTTCAGCGCGCCGAAGAGCCTGCGATCCAAGCACGGCAAGGCTGTCACGGTGAAGGCGCTGGCGGCTGGCAGGACACGAACCGTGACGGTACCGGTGAAGGTCGGTGCGAACGCGACGTTCGGCCGCCACCGCGTCACGGTCAAGCTCAAGCTCGGCTCCAAGACGCTCGAGCGCACGGTGACGGTGCGGGTGGTGCGCTAGATCGATCTGCTCAGGGGGTGCGGTCCGATGGGGAGGACCGTGGGCGGGGCGGCGGCGTCCGTCAGCGGATGGACGCCGCCGCAGACCTTAAACCCGACAAAGCCGGTAGACAAGCGTGTATTGTTTTTCGAACCCATGACTGCTTCTGAGCTGTTCTCGTTTCCGAATCCCGTCAACGAGGTCGCCGCGCGCGTGGTCGCCGGCGGCGTCGTGCTGCTCGGGGTGCTCACGATCGTGCTGCAACAGCCGTGGCTCTCGGTCGTGATCGCGGTCGGCTTCCTGCTGCGGGTGCTGGCGGGGCCGAAGCTGAGTCCGCTCGGCCTGCTCGCGACGCGCGTGATCGTGCCGCGGCTGCCGTTCAGAGCGAAGCTCGTGCCCGGTCCGCCGAAGCGGTTCGCGCAGACGATCGGGCTGACGTTCTCGACCGCCGCCGCGCTGCTGTTCTTCGCGTTCGGGCTCGACACGGCGGCGTACGTCGTGCTCGGCGCGCTCGTCGTCGCGGCGTCGCTGGAGTCGTTCGCGGGGTTCTGCCTCGGCTGCCAGGCGTTCGCGCTGCTGATCCGCGCCGGGGTGATCCCGGAGGAGGTCTGCGAGCGCTGCAACGACATCTGGGGCGCGCGCAAGGCTTCGGCTCCGGCGCCGCCGGTGTCGTGACACGGCGGGAGCAACGTCGGCCGGCGTCCTCGCGGACCCGTGCCGGCGTCGCGCTGCTCGCGTTGCTGGCGGCGACGCTGCTCGTCGGCCCGCTCGTCGCGCGCGCCTGCGCCGCTGGCAACGCCTCGCGCGCGGTCGGCTTCATCGAGGAGGCGCAGAACAGAGACGGCGGCTTCGGCGCGCAGAAGGGCGGCGCGTCGGATCCGCTCGCGACGCTGTGGGCGTCGGCCGCGCTGCTGGCGGCCGGCAAGAACCCGCGCGACGAGTTCCTCAAGAACGGCCGCAGCGCGGAGGACTACCTCGTCGCGCACGCCGCCTCCTACTCGTCGCTGGAGCAGCTCGGGCTGCTCGCGCTCGTGCAGAACGCGAGCAGACTCGGGGCCAGCGCGTTCGGGCGGCCGCTCGACAGGCTGCGACCGCGGCTCAGCGAGAGCGCCGTCAGAGCCGACCCGCGCGGCGTCGCGTTCGCCATCCTCGGGCTGCTGTCGGCCGACAACGGACAGGCGCGCGCCACAGCGCGCAGCGCCGCGCAGTCGCTGCTGGCGAGCACCACCTCCGACGGCGCGTGGGGACCGGACGGCAACGCCGACTCGGCCTCGACCGCGCTCGTGCTGCAGGCGCTCGCCGCGACCGGCGTCGCCAACCGCGACACGCCGCAGGTCACGAGCGGCTTCGCCTACCTGCGCAACGCCCAGGTCAACGACGGCGCGATCGCGGAGTCGACGCGCGTCGACAAGGCCAGCGCGGGCGGTTCGGTCGCCGCGACCGCCTACACGATCCAGGCGCTGAACGCCTTCGGCCTCGGCAGCATCCGCACCTCCACCGGCAAGACCGAGCGCCAGGGTCTGACGCAGTACCAGCAGCAGTCCAGCGGCGGGCTCACCTCCAAGGGCGGCATCTACAGCCAGGTCGCGCCGTCGGTCGTCGAGACCTCGCAGGCGTTTCCCGCCTTCAACGGCGTCTCGTTGCAGCTGCCGGTCGTGCGCAGCACGAGCGGCGGTCCCGACGCCGCGCGCAAGCGCGCGGACGCGAAGAAGCGCGCGGCCGACAGAGCCAAGCACGACAACTCGCAGAAGCGCGAGAGCACCGGCACGTCGTCGGATGGTGCGAGCAGCGGGACGAGCAGCGACGCGTCCAGCGACACGAGCGCGGCCGACGATCCGGGCGCGTTCGAGAGAGCGACCGCGGGCGGCAACGACGACGAGGACGCGGCGCACGGCAGATCCGGCGGCGGTGCCGCGGGGCCGGACGCCAGATCGGCGCCGGACGACGCGAAGAGATCCGCGAGCGCCGACAGAGCCGACGCGCAGAGCGGCGGCGCCGCGGACAGAGCGGGCGACAGATCGGATCCGCCCGCCGCGGCCGGCGGCGACGAGGTCAGCGGCGCGGTCGTGAGAGCGTCGTCGGGGCCGCCGTTGCAGACGAGAGCCGGCGCCGACGACTCCGGCCTCACCAACAGACAGCGCGCGACGATCGCGGTCGGCGCGCTGCTGGGCCTGCTGCTGCTCGCGGGCATCGCGACGGAGCGGCTGCGCCCGCGCCCGACCGGCGCGCGCCCGCTCTCGACCGAGGCGATCGCCGGCGTGCAGGCGGCGGCGCGGCCGGTCGTGCGCGGCGCCGCGAAGCTCGGCGGCGCGGGCGTGCGCGATCCGGCCAGCGGGCGGCGTCTGGTCGCGCGGCGGCGCTGGCCGCTGCTGCTGGTGCTCGCGCTCGGCGCGGCGCTGATCGCGCTGCCGGCGGCGACGAAGATGTTCGAGCGCGCGCCGCAGGGGGCGACGATGATCGACGCGTTCGCGCCGTACATGACGAGCGAGCGCCTCGCCAGCTTCCAGCGCGACGTGCGCGAGGTCGACGAGTACGCCGACGAGGCGCTGACGAAGGCGCCGCAGATCTTCGTTCCCGGCGTCTCCGATCCGCAGCAGCGCCAGCAGCAGTTCCTCACCAGATCGCCGCAGGTCGCGCTCTTCTCGCAGCAGTGGCCGGACGTGCACAGGACGTTCACGAGACTGCTCGGCACGATCCAGGGCAACAAGGCGAACTACGACGCGGTCGCCGCGCTGCCGCCGTTCACCTTGTTCCCGTGGTTCTTCGTCGTGCCCGGGGCGTTGTTGATCGTGCTCGCGCTCGCCGGGCTGCTGCTGGGCCGGCGCCGGCCTGCGAGCTGGATCCCGTTGCGGCGCGCGACGATCGCGCTCGGCGTCGGGCTCGTGCTGGCGCCGGTCGCCTTCCAGATGTTCACGCGCGCGCCGCAGGGCGGGCGCATGGTCGACGCGTTCAGAACGATCGAGACGCGCAGAACCGTGCAGACGGTGCAGGGTCACTTCGGCACGATCGCCGTCGGCCAGGGCGCGATCCGCACCGAGCTGGTGCCGAGACTGCAGGCCAGAGGCTGGAGCGACGCGAGACTGAGACAGCAACTGCCGGCGTCGATGCGGCTGCAGAGACGCTGGACGGCGATCCTCAACAACCTCACGCCGATGATCGGCGTGATGAGCGACAACGTCGTCAACTACCGCGCCGTCGCCGCGCTGCCCCCGTTCCCGCTGTTCCCCTGGCTGTTCGTCGTGCCGGGGCTGCTCGCGATCGCGCTGGCGCTGCTGGCCGGCCGCCGGCCGCAGCCCGCGCGCCCGTCACCGCCATCCGACCACCACGACACCAACGAGGACCTTCCATGCACCGACACAAGCTCGCAGCCGTCGCGCTTGGCCTTGCCGGTCTGACGGCGGCGCCTGCGCTCGCGCTCGCCGCGACGGCGTCGGCGGCCAGAACGCCGCTGATCGGCACCTTCCAGCTCGCGCCCGGCAGATACGTCGCCGCGAAGGGGAGAACGAAGGCGCACGTGACCGGCTCGTACTTCCGCATGACCTATCCGAACGGCGATCCGTACGTGAGAGGCCCGTTCTTCGACAACTCCGACTCGACCTCGAAGGACAAGACCTACACGCTCTTCAAGCCCGGCATCGACAAGGGCCTGCGGACCGGTTCCTACCAACCGCAGCCGACCCCGGCGTTCGCCCCCAACGGCTTCTCGCTCGCCAACCGGATCGTGCAGCCGCTGCTGTTCGCCGGGATCAAGTTCAGCCTCTCGACGGCGGACGTCGACCAGCAGAGCGGCGTCAGAGTCACGACGCTGCCGTCGATCTGGGCCGACGGCAAGAAGCTGACCGGCGACCTGCGCAGCTTCACCGCCTCGTGGAACTCGATCTACTTCAACCAGGGCGCGCCGAAGCCGAACGGCAGACTGCCCGGCAAGACGCGCGCGGTCAGCGGCACGTACGACCCGAGAACGCGCAGATACGAGATCACCTGGACGAGCCAGATCGTCGGCGGCCCGTTCAACGACTTCACGGGGCGCTGGCACTTCGAGGGCGTGTTCAGGGCAGGCAGATGAGCCTGATCCCGCTCGTGGCGGCGGCGCAGGATCCGGCCGGGCAGGCGCTCGCCGGACTGACCAGCGGGCTGCAGGGCGTCGTCCATGCCGCCGCGGTGGTGCTGCTGGCGCTGCTGGCGCTCGAGCTGGGCAAGGTCGCGACGGAGGCGTGGCGGCGCGTGCGGCCGAGCAATCCCGGCCTGCAAGAGGTCACGCGGCGGGCGCTGGAGGATCCCGCGCACGCGGCCGCGCTCGCGCGCGCGGCGCCCGGTCCGCTGGCCGAGCGGACCGTCGTCGACCTCGCGGCGGCGGCCGGCTCCGAGCGCCAGGACGCGGTCGAGAACGCGCTCGCCGACTACGAGCTGCGGATCCAGCGGCGGCTCGACCACACGCGGATGCTCGTGCGCGCCGGGCCGGCGCTCGGCCTGATGGGGACGTTGATCCCGCTCGCGCCCGGCCTCGCCGCACTCGGCGACGGCGACTTCCAGCAGCTCGCGGCCGACCTGCAGATCGCGTTCGCGGCGACCGTCGTCGGGATCCTCGTCGGGACCGGCGCGTTCGCGCTGACACTGTTCCGCACGCGCGTCTACACCGAGGACCTCGCGGCGCTGGAGCGCGCGGTCGCGCAATTCGCCCCGGCGGGCGCGCCGCCGCACCAGCGCGTGGTCGCCGCGGTGGGGGATCACTCGACATGAGCCGCGTCGGACTCGGACGGCACGGTCAGCTCGACGCCGACGGCGGCGATCCGCTCGACGGGCTCGTCAACCTCTTCGACGTCGGCCTCGTCTTGGCGATCGCGTTCCTGATCGCGGGCCTCGGGATGAGCAGAGTGCTGCCGAGAAGAGACAGAGATCCCGCGCAGGCGGGCGCGAGAACGACCGTCAGAGCACCCGACAGCAGAAGAACGGCGTCGGGGAGAGGGAGAGCCGTTGGGCAGGTCTACCAGTTGCCGGATGGCACATTGGTCCTCGTCGACCCGAACAGAAGAGCGCCCTGAACGGAGGAGCGGTCGTTTGCTGGTCTCACGGACCAGCAAACGACCGCTCCTCTGAGGCATTCCTCGCTTCAGGCGGTCGTCAGCGCCAGGCCGACGCCCGGCAGATCGGGGATCCCGCCGTCGGCGACGCGGCGGGCGTCGTGGCCCTGGGCGCGCAGCCAACTGGCCGTGAAGGCGGCGCGCGGGCCCTTCGCGCACAGCACCGCGAGCGGGCCGCTGGGCAGCGTCGCCGCCTCCGCGCGCATCCGCGGCAGCGGCAGGTGGAGCGCGTCGCGCAGATGCCCGTCGCGCCACTCGGGCACATCGCGCACGTCGACGACGGTCAGCTCGTCGACGAGGTCTGGCAGCTCGGCGACGGCGATCGGCGCGACGGTCTCCAACGGAAGTCCGAACTGCTCCACATCGCCACCCGCGATCCCCCGCACCCGCGCCAGCCCGACCGCTCGCAGCCGTCGCGCCAACTCCAGCGCGGAGGCCTCGTCGTCGGCGAGCACCGCCAGCTCGTCGGCGGGATCGAGAACCCAGGCGGCGCGCGTGCCGAGCCCGTTGCCGCGCAGCGCGAGGCTGAGCGAGCCGGGGACGTGGGCGGCGTCGAAGGCGGCGGAGTCGCGCGCGTCGATCAGCGTCACGCCGTCGGCGTACGCATCCGCGAGCGCGGCGGGGGAGAGGCGGGCGAGGGGGGCGAAGGCGGCGGCGACGCGGCGGTCGCCGGCGAAGCTGGCGGGCGCCACACGGCTCTCCTCGGCGGGCGCGCTCGGCACCGCGCGGCGGTTGCTCGCGACGACCGCCTCGACGGTCGGCGGGCGGTCGGGCAGCGATGCGATCAGCCGCGCGGTCAGCTCCTCGGGGTCGGCCGCCAGCAGCGGGTTGACGGCGCGTTCGTAGCCGAGCGTCGAGCTGGGCTTGCGCGACAGGCCCGGCCCACCGCACAGCGAGCCGCCGACGTGGCCCGGCCACAGCTCGACGCCGTCGGGCAGCTCGCCGAGGCGCGCCAGGGTCGCATGCAGCGCCGCCGCTCCCTCGCCCGGATCGACCGCGAGGTCCGGCCGCGCGAGGTCCCCGACGAGCAGCGAGTCGCCGCTCAGCAGCAGCCACGGGGCGTCGGAACGGGAGCGATCGGCGACGACCAGGACCGTGTGCTCCGGGCGGTGGCCGGGCGCGGCGAGCGCGGTCAGTCGCAGGTTGCCGACGTCGAGCGTCTGCCCGTCGCGCAGCGGCTCGCCGGCACCGTCGTCGTAGTCGCCGCCGGCCGGCAGCAGCACGCGCGCGCCGGTGCGCTGCGCCAGCTCGGCGCGGCCGGAGACGTGATCGGCGTGGACGTGGGTCTCGGCGATCAGCTCGATCTCCAGCCCCTCCTGCTCGGCCGCCGCGACGATCCGCTCGACGTCGAGCCCGGGATCGACGACGACCCCGCTGCCGCCGTCCCCGAGCAGGTAGCAGGCGCATCCGAGGTCGCGGTCGAGCAGCTGCCGGAAGATCATCACGGTCCCTTAGTCGAGTGAGAAAGTCGGGTTTCAGACTAGAACACTACGACGACGGCTTCGATGCGCACCCCGCTCTAGTCGACCGCGCCGAGGAACGGCTCCCGCGCCGACAAGCCCGCGGGGTCGTTCACGAACGCCCCCGGCGGGACCGGCACGTCGCCGTCCAGCAGCGGGTCGTCGGTCTCGAACATCCACTGGCGCAGCCGTCCGTCGAGCCGCTGCCGCACGTCGGCGAAGGCGGGGTCGTAGGCGAGGTTGCGCATCTCGCCGGGGTCAGCGAGCAGGTCGTACAGCTCGACCTCCGGGCGGGGCTGCTCGGCCCAGCCGGCGGCGACGAGCAGGTCCTTCGAGGGCGAGTCGTCGACGTTCGGCAGCACGACCTCGCGCCGCGGCCCCCAGTGGCGGATCAGCTTGTGGCGGTTGGTGCGGATCGCCCGCTGCGGGTCGTAGGCGGCGTGGAACGTCAGCTCCGCGAACAGCTCCTCGCGCACCGACGCGACCTCTCTGCGCGCGAGCGGCAGCAGCGAGCTGCCGTCGAGGTCCGGCGGCAGCGGCGCGCCGGCCAGTTCGCACAGCGTCGGGTAGACGTCGAGCTGCGAGATCAGCGCGTCGCTGACGTGGCCGCCCATGAAGCCGCCGGGACCGCGCAGGATGCAGAGCACGCCGAGGCCGCGATCGGTCAGCGTTCCCTTCGCGCCGGGGAACGGCAGGCCATGGTCGGTGCTCAGCACGACGAGCGTGTCGTCGGCGAGGTTCTGCTCGTCGAGCGTCTGCAGGATCGCGCCGACGCCCTGGTCGAACGAGCGCGCGCTGGCCTTGAACGCGGCCATGTCCGCGCGCGTCTCCGGCGTGTCTGGAAGATGCGGCGGCGGGGCACCGTAGAGGGCGTCCCGCACCGAGCTGGGCTCGAAGAACTCGCGATGCGTCTCGAAGAACCCGATCGACAGGAAGAACGGCTGCGGCGGCCGGCTGCGCAGCAGCTGCTGCGCAGCCGGCGCGATCGAGTGGACCTTCGTCGTGCCGATGTCGACGACGTGGTCGTAGCCGAGCACGCCGGGGTCCTGCGACAGGTGCTGCTCGCCTATCAGCGCCGACCAGTAGCCGGCCTCGCGCAGCGGATGGACGATGTGGCGGCCGTAGTCGTTCAGCGCCCAGCCGCGGTGGGCGAGCCCCGTCATGCCGTTGACGTGCGGGTACTGGCCGGTCAGCAGGGCGGCGCGGCTGCCGGAGCAGGTCGGCGCCGCGGCGAACGCCTGGCGCAGCAGCAGACCCTGGTCCGCGAGCCGCTGGATGTTCGGCGTCTGGACCTGGTGTCCGTAGGGCTGCACGTACCGGCCGGTGTCGTGCGAGTGGACATAGACGATGTTTGGCTGTTTCATGCTTGTTCTGGATCCCGACCGGGAAAGTGTAGATGCCGATGAGCGTGATGCCGGAACTTGCGTATCTCGTCTGCGCCACGCAGCGCAGCGGCAGCACCGTGCTGTGCGAGACGCTGCGCGCCACCGGGATCGCCGGTCGACCCTTCGAGCACTTCGAGCTGCTGCGCCACAGCGGGCGCCCGCGGCAGGCGCAGGAGCACTTCGCGGGCGTGAGCGATCCCGCGATCGAGGCGCTGCTGCCGCCGCCCGCGCCGGTCGACCCGGCCCGCACGCTCGGGGCCGAGCCGGCGGCGGCGTGGTGGGCGCGGATCGTGCGCGACGGGACGACGCCGAACGGGATCTGGGGCGGAAAGCTGATGTGGGACCACACCGAGGACTTCGTCGCGCGGGCGTCGCTGCTGCCCGGTCTGGCGGACGCGGACCTGTCGACGGTGCTCGACCGTCTGCTCGGCGAGGTGCGGCTCGTCCACGTGCGGCGGGAGGACAAGGTCGCGCAGGCCGTTTCGTTCTGGCGCGCCATGCAGACGCAGTCGTGGCGGCACGACAGGGGCGTACCCGATGCGCCCGCCGAATACCACTTCGGCGCGATCGACCAGCTGGTCGCGCTACTGGAACGCGACGACGCCGCCTGGCTGCGCTGGTTCGAAGCGACCGGCCGCACGCCGCTGACGCTCGTCTACGAGCAGCTCAGAAGCGCGCCGCAGGAGGGCGTCGCGCAGGTGCTGCGGCTGCTCGATCTGCCGGTCGCCGAGCAGCTGCCCGAGCCGGCGCTCGCGCGCCAGCGCGATGCGACGTCGCGGGAGTGGGCGCAGCGGTATCGGGAAGCCCGCTCCAGGGTGGCAGTGTGACGGCCACACGCGTCTCGCTGCTGCGCTCGCTCGAGGCCGAGGCCGTGCACGCCGTCCGCGAGGTCGCGGCGGAGCTGGAACGGCCGGTGCTGCTGTTCAGCGGCGGCAAGGACTCGATCGCGCTGCTGCGCGTCGCGGAGAAGGCGTTCCGGCCGGCGCCGCTGCCGTTCCCGGTCCTGCACGTCGACACGGGCCACAACTTCCCCGAGGTGCTCGAGTTCCGCGACCGCCGCATCGCCGAGGCCGGCCACCGGCTGATCGTCGCCTCCGTGCAGGACTCGATCGACGCCGGCCGCGTGAAGGAGCAGGAACCGGGCGCCTCGCGCAACCGGCTGCAGACGCGCACGCTGCTGGACGCGCTGGAGGAGCACCGCTTCGACGCGGCCTTCGGCGGCGCGCGCCGCGACGAGGAGCGCGCCCGCGCGAAGGAGCGCGTGCTGTCGTTCCGCGACGAGTTCGGCCAGTGGGAGCCGCGTCAGCAGCGGCCCGAGCCGTGGGCGATCTACAACGGCCGCATCCGCCGCGGCGAGCACGTGCGCGTGTTCCCGCTGTCGAACTGGACAGAGCTGGACGTGTGGCGCTACATCGAGGCAGAGGGCCTCGAGCTGCCGTCGATCTACTTCGCCCATCACCGCCGCGTGATCGAGCGCGACGGGATGCTGCTGGCGTGGTCGCAGTGGGTCCAGCCGGAGGCCGGGGAGGAGGTGCAGGACCTCTCGGTCCGCTACCGCACCGTCGGCGACCTGACGGTGACCGGCGCCGTCCGCTCCGAGGCGCGCGACATCACCGCCGTGATCGAGGAGATCGTCGCCTCCAACGTCTCCGAGCGCGGCGAGACCCGCGCCGACGACCGCACCTCCGAAGCCGCGATGGAAGACCGCAAGCGAGAGGGCTACTTCTAGTGAGCGAACCACGGGAGTTGCTGCGGCTGGCCACCGCCGGCTCGGTCGACGACGGCAAGTCGACGCTGCTCGGCCGGCTGCTGCTGGACACGAAGCTGCTGTTGAGCGACCAGCTGGAGGCGGTCTCGGGCAGCAACGGCGACGGACCGGACCTCGCCGCGCTGACCGACGGCCTGCGGGCCGAGCGCGAGCAGGGGATCACGATCGACGTCGCCTATCGCTTCTTCGCGACCCCGCGGCGGTCGTTCATCCTCGCGGACACGCCCGGCCACGAGCGCTACACGCGCAACATGTTCACGGGCGCTTCGACGGCGGACCTCGCGATCGTCCTGGTCGATGCCCGCCACGGCGTCGTGACGCAGACGCGCCGCCACACGCAGATCTCCGCGCTGCTGGGGATCCGCCACGTCGTCACGTGCGTCAACAAGATGGACCTCGTCGGCTGGGATCGCGACCGCTTCGACGCCGTCGCGGCCGACGTGCGCGAGCTGGCCGAGCGGCTGCGGATCGCCGACCCGCTGGTGCTGCCGATCAGCGCGCTGCACGGCGACAACGTCGTCGACCGCTCCCCGCACACGCCCTGGTACGACGGCCCGCCGCTGCTGGAGCACCTCGAACAGGTCGACGTCGCCGCCGACCGCGACCTCGCGCGACTGCGCCTGCCGATCCAGTGGGTCGCGCGGCCGGCGGGCTCGCGCCGCCGCGGCTACGCCGGCCAGCTCGCCGCGGGGACGCTGCGCGCCGGCGATCCGGTGATCGTCATGCCGGCGGGCACGCGCACGACGGTGACGGCGGTCGACACGCTTGACGATGCGGCGGGGGGCGGAGCGGCCACCGCCGGCGCGAGCGGCGCGGCCGATGGCGCGTCGGCGGCGTCGAGCGATGGCGCCGTCGCCGTCCCGCCCCTCTCGGTGACCGTCGAACTCGCCGACGACATCGACGTCGGCCGCGGGGACGTGCTCGTCTCACCCGGCTCCGAGCCGCCGGCCGCGCGCGAGCTGGAGGCGACGATCTGCTGGATGGCGCAGGAGCCGCTGCGGCCGGGGCGCCGCTATGCGCTCAAGCACACGACGCGAACCGTGCGCGCGACCGTGCAGGCGCTGCACGAGCGGATCGATCCGGAGACGCTGCTGGCAGAGCGCGAGCCGGCTGCGCTGGCGCTCAACGACATCGGCCGCGTGACGCTGCGCACCAGCTCGGTCGTGCTCGCCGATCCGTATGCGGAGAATCGCGTGACGGGCGCCTTCGTGCTGATCGACGAGCACGACAACGACACCGTCGCAGCCGGGCTCGTGCTGAGCGCGCGCGAGGTCAAGCCGCCGCGCGAGGGCCGCCGCGACGTCACCTGGCACCCGTCGGCGCTCGATCGCGGCCACCGCTGGACGGCGCTCGGCAACCGCGGCGCGACCGTCTGGCTGACGGGACTGCCGGCATCGGGCAAGTCGACGATCGCGGTCGAACTGGAGCGCGCGCTGGTCGAGTCCGGCCAGCCCGCGTACCTGCTCGACGGCGACAACATCCGCTACGGCCTCTCCGACGACCTCGGCTTCTCGCCCGGCGACCGCGCCGAGCACATCCGCCGCGTCGGCCACGTCGCGCGTCTGATCGCGGACTCCGGCACCGTCGCGGTCGTCTCGCTCGTGTCGCCGATGGAGGCCGATCGCGCGGCCGTGCGCGAGCTGCACGACGCCGCCGGGCTGGCGTTCGTGGAGGTCTTCGTCGACACGTCGGTGCAGGAGTGCGCACGGCGCGATCCGAAGGGCCTCTACGCGCGCGCGAGAGCCGGCGAGATCAAGGGCTTCACCGGCGTCGACGCCCCCTACGAGCGCCCGCAGACGCCGGAGCTGCACGTGCCGACGGCGGAGATCGACGTCGCGCCCGCGGTTGCGCGGATCGTCGAGCTGGTGCGCGCAGCGTAGGACGGTCCGCTCACGGGTAGCGAGCAGGCAAGGCAGCGAACCGAGCGACGAGGAGGTGAGGCCGATGCGGCTCCAGCGACGCGGGCGATGAGCTGCGTGCTCGTGATCGGCGCGGGTCACAACGGTCTCGTCGCCGCGATCCAGCTGGCGGCGCACGGCCTCGACGTGACGGTGCTGGAGCACGCCCCGCATCCCGGCGGCGCCTCCTCCTCGACGGCCGCGACGCTGCCCGGCTTCGTCCACGACCACTGCGCGGCGTTCGTGCCGATGGCGGCCGCCTCGCCGGCGATCCAGGAACTGCGCCTCGATGACGACGGATTGCGGTGGATCGATCCGCCGACGATCCTCGCCCACCCCTTCGACGACGGCAGCGCGATCGCGCTGCGGCGCGACGTCGGCGCGACGTGCGAGTCGCTCGCATGCGGCGCCGGTCCGGGCGCCGCCGACGGCTGGAAGACGGCGATGGCGCGGATGCTGCCGATCGCCACGCCGCTGGTGGAGAGCGTGCTGTCGCCGTTGCCTGCGGCCGTGCAGGGCACGCGCGTCGCGGCCGGGCTCAACCGCGAGCTGGTCGAATGGACGCGGCGGATGCTCGGCTCCGTCGAGGCGCTCGGGCTCGACCTGTTCGACGGCGACCGCCGCGCGACCGCATGGCTGGCGGGTTCCGCGCAGCACTCGGGCCTGCCGCCCTCGACGACGCTCAGCGGCGCGTTCGGCTTCCTGCTGCAGCTGCTCGCGCACAGCCACGGCTGGCCGCTGCCGCGCGGCGGGATGGGCGAGCTGACCGCTGCGCTGGTGCGCCGCGCCGAGCGCGAGGGCGTGCATGTCCGCTGCGGCGCGTCGGTCAGAAGCGTGCTGATCTCGCGTGGCCGCTCCGGCGGCGCGCTGGGCGGCGCCGTCCCGCACGGGCGCGGCCGTGTCGCCGGCGTCGAGCTGCACGACGGCGAGCAGATCGCCGCAGACGCGGTCGTCTCGACCGTCAGCGCGGGCCTGCTCGCGCGGCTGCTGCCGCCAGGCGCGCTGCCCGGGCGCCTGCACCGAAGGCTCGCGCGCTGGCGCTACGCGACCGCGCCGTTCAAGCTCGACTACGCGCTCTCGGCGCCGGTGCCGTGGACGGCGCTGGAACCGCGCGAGGCGGCGGTGGTGCACGTCGGCGGCGCGCTGGAGCAGCTGTCGGCCGCGGCGCAGGAAGCGAGCCGCGGCGAGCTGCCGTGGCGGCCCGCGCTGGTCGTCGGGCAGCAGTCGCTGCTGGACCCGACGCGCGCGCCGGCCGGCCGGCACACGCTCTACGTCTACGGCCACGTGCCGGCGCGCTATCCCGAGTCCGACGAGCAGGTCGCGGAGCGGATCGAGGCGCAGCTGGAGCGCTTCGCCCCGGGCTTCCGCGACATCGTCCTTGCGCGCGCGACGCGCTCGCCCGCGCAATCCGAGCGCGACAACCCGAGTCTCGTCGGCGGCGATCTCGGCGGCGGCTCCTACGAGCTGGACCAGCAGCTCGTCTTCCGTCCCGACCCGCGCATGATCCGCTACCGCACGCCACTGCGCGGCCTCTACGTGGCCGGCGCCTCGACGCACCCCGGCGGCGCAGTGCACGGGATGAGCGGCCGCGGCGCCGCGCACGCGCTGCTGAAGGACCGGCGCCTGCGGCCGTGGCGGGTCGGCGGGCTGCGGCGGCAGTGAAGCCGCTGCCGGCGCGCTGCAATCGAGTGAACGGTCGCATCGGCGCCTGCGCAGCGGAGGCGTCTTCCCGCGTCGCTAGTCTGCCGCGCTGTGAGAGCGACCGAGGTAGCGCGCAACGTCTTCACCGCTGCCCTGGTCGCGGGGCTGATCTACGTCGGCTATCTGCTGCGCGACATCGTGCTGCTGGCGATCCTGGCGGGCTTCGTCGCGGTCGCGTTGAGCGGGCCGGTCGGGCTGCTGGAGCGGCGGCTGAGAGTGCCGCGCGCACTCGCGATCCTGCTCGTCTACCTCGGGCTGGCCGGCATCCTGATCGGGCTCGGGCTGCTGATCGTGCCGCCGTTCGTGACCGAGTTCGACCACTTCCTCAGACAGCTGCCGAGATACGTGCGCCAGCTCGAGGACTCAGCGCTGATCGCCAGATGGGACAAGCAGTACGACCTCGTCGACAAGCTCGAACAGCAGGTCAACCAGCTGCCGTCGCTGCTGGGCGGCGCGCTCGGCGAGCTGGAGGCGGTCACCGTCGGCGTGCTGGAGCGGGTCGTCGAGCTGATCGCGGTGCTGGCGATCGCGTTCCTGCTGCTGCTCGACGCGCCGCGGCTGCTGGACTTCGTCTTCGGCCAGGCGCTGCCGGAGGACCGGCGCGAGCAGGCGCGCCGGCTGACGCAGCAGTCGGCGGCGGCGGTCGGCGGCTACGTCGGCGGCGTCTTCGCGGTCGCGCTGCTGGCGGGGTTGGTCTCGTTCGTCGCGATGACGATCCTGGGAATCCCGTTCGCGGTCCCGCTGGCGGCGCAGATGGCGCTGTTCGCGATCATCCCGCTCGTCGGCTCGACCGTCGGCGCGGCCGTGATCGCGTTCGTCGCCGCCTTCGCCGGCCTGGAGACGGTCCTCATATGGATCGTCTTCTGGATCGTCTACCAGCAGTTGGAGACGCACGTGATCGGCCCGTTCGTCTACCGCAAGGCGGTCGACATGCGCCCCGTCTTCGTGATCCTCGCCGTGCTCGCCGGCGCGTCGCTGCTGGGCGTGCTCGGCGCGCTGCTGGCGATCCCCGCCGCCGCAACGATCCAGATCGCGGTGCGGGAGTGGTGGCGGATCCGGCAGCTGCCGAAGGGCGAGCTGCCGCCGGAGCTGGAGCCCGGTGGTGGCAACGACGACGCGCCGCCGGGTCCGGCCGCAGCACCCGAGCCGGCCTGACGTGCGGGCGGCGGCGCGCACCCTGCCTCAGCGCACCCCCAGCAGCACCTCGACCAGCAGCTGGTCGAGCCGCTCGTTCGCGTAGCCGCGGGTGGCGAGCGTGTCGAGCTCGTCGGCGGCTCGCTCGAGCGTGTCGGGCGAATCGCCGCTGGCGACGGTCGGCTGCGCCAGCTCGTCCGCCCCGGCGGCGGCGAGCGCCTCGCGCACCTCGGGGAGGGCGTCGAAGGTGCGTGCGCGCTCGGCGAGCAGCAGGTACGTGCGCATGCAGCCGCGGACGAAGTCCCAGACGCCGTCGGCGTCCTCGTTGCGGTACGGGTGCGCATCGAAGTGCAGCGGGCCGTCGTAGCCGGCGCGCTCCAGCAGCCGCACGAGCAGGAACGCCTCCTTCAGGTCCTCGGCGCCGAAGCGGTAGTCCTGGTCGAAGCGGCCGATCCGCTGCGCGTTGAGGTCGATGTGGAACAGCTTTCCAGCCCACAGCGCCTGGCCGACCGCGTGGTGGAAGGAGAGGCCGGCCATCGTCTCGTGCGCGACCTCGGGGTTGACGCCGACCATCTCCGGGCGCTGCAGCGTCGAGATGAAGTGCAGGGCATGGCCGACCGTCGGGAGGAAGATGTCGCCGCGCGGCTCGTTCGGCTTCGGCTCCAGCGCGAATCTGAGGCCGTAGCCCTGCGTGACCGAATAGTCCGCGAGCGTGTCGATCGCCTCGCGGTAGCGCTCCAGCGCGTCGCGCGGATCCTTCGCGACGCCCGCCTCGACGCCCTCGCGCCCGCCCCAGAAGACGTAGACCTTCGCGCCCAGCCGCGCGCCCAGGTCGATCGAGCGCATCGCCTTGCCGATCGCCGCGCGCCGCACCCCGCGGTCGTTCGACGTGAACGCCCCGTCCTTGAAGGCGGGGTGGCCGAACAGGTTCGTCGTCGCCATCCCGACGTGCAGCCCGGTCTCGCGCAGCGCCGTCGCGAAGCGTGCGGTGATGCGCTCCGCCTCCGCCGCCGGCGTCCCGTGCGGGATCAGGTCGTCGTCGTGGAGGCTGACGCCCGCGGCGCCCAGCTCGGCCAGCCGCCGCACCGAGTCGGCGGGATCGACGGCCGCGCGCGTCGGCAGGCCGAACGGATCCCGTCCGGGGTTGCCGATCGTCCAGAGGCCGAACGTGAAGCGATCCTCGGGACGCGGCTGGAGATCGTGGCTCATCGCACAAGATCTAGCACGCGCAGCGCTGCAGCTCGGCGCCTCGCGCTCGCACTCGCGTCGCCCGCCCGTTCGGGTCTCCACACCTGGCACGAAGCCGCTCGCTTCAGTTGGCCGCCTTGACGTCGATCCACAGGGCGTAGCTCGTCGTGCGCCGGCGCTCTCGAGCCGGTCAGGCCCCGTCTCCAGGAGGTACACGTTGAAGGCGACCGTCCGGACCAAGCTGCTGAGCGGCTTCGGCGTCGTGATCGCACTGATGGTCGTCGTCGGGGCGATCGCGATCCTCAAGCTCGAATCGATCGACGACATCACCGACGACCTGGGGGACAACGCGGTCCCGGCACTGCAGAACTACGCGTTGCTCAACAACAACACGCAGGGGTACCGCAAGGATCAGCTGCGCTACGCGACCGCGCTCGACGAGGCCGACAGAGCGGAGATGGCCGCCAACGTCGAGGCCGACCTCAGAAGCATGGAGACCGGGCTGAGCCGCGGCATCGCGCTCGCGACCTCCGCGACCGGCGTCGCGAACATGAGCAGGCTCGTCGACGCCTGGAGAGCCTATGTCGAGGCGACCGCGAACTACAGATCGCTCGCCGACGGCGGCGACCAGCGCGCGGCGATCGAGCTGATGGCCGCCGGCCCCGGCAAGGACGCGTTCGACGCCGTCAGAGTCGCGCTCGACGAGGCGACCGCCTTCCGCGGCAGCTCCTCGACCGCGCTCGCGAAGGACGCCGACGACACGGTCTCGCGCACGCGCGCGGAGATCCTCGTGCTGCTGGCGGTCGCCGCAGCGCTCGCGCTCGCGGTCGCGCTGCTGCTGTCGCGCGCGATCGTCAACGGCGTGCGGCAGATGCGCACCGCTGCGCGCGGGATCGCGCTCGGCGACGTGCAGCAGAAGATCGAGATCCGCTCGCGCGACGAGATCGGCGAGACCGGCGACGCGTTCAGGGAGATGGTCGCCTATCTCGACGAGACGGCGAGCGCGGCGCGCCGGATCGCCGCCGGCGACCTCGCCGTGGACGTGCGGCCGAAGTCCGACCGCGACGCGCTCGGCAACGCCTTCCTGGAGATGAGCACGCAGCTGCGCGCGGCGCTGGGCGACAGATCGTCGCTGGACGCGCTCGTGCAGAGGATGGAGCAGCTCTCCAACGACGACCTCGCCGCGCTGCAGCGCGCGCTGGCCGCCGTCGCCGCCGGCGACCTGACGGTCGACGCGCCCAGCACGACGCGGCGGCTGGAGGTCGAGCACGGCCTGGAGCCCGGCCGCCTGGCGGAGATCTTCAACGCGATGCTCGCGCAGTTGCAGGCGTCGGTCGAGGGCTACAACGGCATGCGCGCGAAGGTCGCGAGGATGCTGCGCGAGATCGCGGGCGAGTCGGAGGCGGTCGCGGCCGCCTCGCAGCAGATGGCGTCCACGTCGGAGCAGTCGGGCCGCGCGACCGGCGAGATCGCCAACGCCGTCGCCGAGCTGGCGGCGGGCGCCGAGCGTCAGGCGCGCTCCGTCGGCGAGGCGCGCGAGCTGACCGACGAGGTCGCGAACGTGACCGGGCGATCGCGCGACGACGCGCGCCAGACGGTCGACGCCGCCGCCCGCGCGCGCACGGTCGCCGAGCAGGGCGCCGCCGCGATCGGCGAGGCGACCGCCGCGATGCAGGAGGTGCAGGCCTCCTCGACCGCGGTCACGTCGACGATCCGCACGTTGGGCGAGAAGTCGGATCAGATCGGTGGGATCGTCGACACGATCACGGGGATCGCGCAGCAGACGAATCTGCTGGCGTTGAACGCGGCGATCGAGGCGGCGCGCGCGGGCGAGCAGGGGCGCGGCTTCGCGGTCGTGGCGGAGGAGGTGCGCAAGCTGGCCGAGGAGTCGGCGCTGGCAGCCGGCTCGATCGCCGAGCTGATCGCCGAGATCCAGCGCGAGACCGGCCACGCGGTCGAGGTCGTCGAGAGCGGCGCCCAGCGCACGACCGACGGCGTCGCGACCGTCGAGCAGGCGCGCGCGTCGTTCGTCGCGATCGGCGACAGCGTCGAGGACATGACGCGCCGCGTCAGCCTGATCGCCGAGGCGGTCGGCGAGATCTCCGACAGCGCCGCCCGCGTGCGCGCGAACGTGCTCGACGTCGCGGCCGTCGCGGAGGAGTCCTCCGCCTCGACCGAGCAGGTCTCCGCCTCGACGCAGCAGACGAGCGCCTCGACGCAGGAGATCGCGGCGTCCGCCCAGGAGCTGGCGCGCACAGCGGAGCAGCTGGAGGCGCTGGTGGCGCAGTTCACGCTGGTGCGCTGAGCGCTCACACGACCGGTTGGCGCGCCGCCGCGTCGCGCTCCGCCTGCGCCGCGACGGCGCGCTCGACCGCGTCGACGTCGCGCACGGCGCCGGTGTCGGCGGAGGTCGCCATCGCGGCGTAGGCGCGCAGGGCGGGGGTGATTCTGCGGGGGCGGGGGGCGGCGGGGGCGTAGCCGCCGCCGGCCTCCAGCGCGCTGCGGCGCGAGGCCAGCTCGTCGTCGTCGACCTCGAGCGTGATCGAGCGGGCGGGGATGTCGATCGCGATCGTGTCGCCGTTCTCGACCAGTGCGATCGCGCCGCCGGAGGCCGCCTCGGGCGAGACGTGGCCGATCGAAAGGCCCGAGGTGCCGCCGGAGAAGCGGCCGTCGGTGATCAGCGCGCAGGCCTTGCCGAGGCCGCGGCCCTTCAGGTAGGAGGTCGGGTACAGCATCTCCTGCATGCCCGGCCCGCCGCGCGGTCCCTCGTAGCGGATCACGACCACGTCGCCCGCTCTGACGCCGCCGCCGAGGATCGTCTCGACCGCGTCCTCCTGCGACTCGACGACGACCGCCGGCCCGCTGAATCTGAGGATCGACTCGTCGACGCCGGCCGTCTTCACGACGCAGCCGCGCTCGGCGACGTTGCCGTAGAGGATCGCCAGGCCGCCGTCGACCGAGTAGGCGTGCGCGACGTCGTGGATGCAGCCGTCGGCCGCGTCGACGTCGAGCGACTCCCACCGCTCCGACTGCGAGAAGGCGGTCGCGGAGCGTCTGCAGCCGGGCGCGGCGTGAAACAGCTCGATCGCCTTCTCCGACGGCTTCGGTCCGCGCACGTCCCACGCGCCGAGCCACTCGTCGACGGTGCGCGCGTGCACGGTCGTGACGCTGTCGTCGAAGAGGCCGCCGCGGCGCAGCTCGCCGAGGATCGCGGGGATCCCGCCGGCGCGGTGGACGTCCTCCATCAGGTACGTGCCGTTCGGCGCGACCTTGCAGAGGCACGGCACGCGACGCGACAGCTCGTCGATGTCCTGCATCGTGAAGTCGAGCTCGGCCTCCTGCGCGGCGGCGAGCAGATGCAGGATCGTGTTGGTCGAGCCGCCCATCGCGATGTCGAGCGTCATCGCGTTGCCGAACGCGGCGCGCGTGGCGACGGATCTGGGGAGGACCGACGCGTCGTCCTCCTCGTAGTAGCGGCGCGTGATCTCGACGACCGCGCGGCCGGCGTCCTCGTACAGCTCCTTGCGCGCGGTGTGGGTCGCGAGCGTCGAGCCGTTGCCGGGCAGCGCGAGGCCGAGCGCCTCCGTCAGGCAGTTCATCGAGTTGGCGGTGAACATCCCCGAGCAGGAGCCGCAGGTCGGGCAGGCGGCCTCCTCGATCAGCGCGATGTCGGCGTCGCTGACCTCGTCGGCGACGGCGTCGGCGATCGCGCTGACGAGGTTGACGCGCTTGCGCACGGTGCCGTCCTGGAGCACCGCGGTGCCGCCCTCCATCGGGCCGCCGGAGACGAACACGGTCGGGATGTTCAGCCGCAGCGCGGCATTCAGCATCCCGGGCGTGATCTTGTCGCAGTTGGAGATGCAGATCAGCGCGTCGGCGCAGTGCGCGTTGACCATGTACTCGACGCTGTCGCTGATCAGGTCGCGCGACGGCAGCGAGTAGAGCATCCCGTCGTGGCCCATCGCGATCCCGTCGTCGACCGCGATCGTGTTGAACTCGCGCGGGACGCCGCCGGCGGCGCTGATCGCGTCCGCGACGACCTGGCCGACGGGCTGCAGGTGCGTGTGCCCCGGGACGAACTGCGTGTAGGAGTTCGCGACCGCGACGATCGGCTTGCCGAAGTCCTCCCGTGCGACGCCGGCGGCGCGCAGCAGCGCGCGGGCGCCGGCCATGTTGCGGCCGTGGGTGACGGTGCGGGAGTTCAACGGTGGCATCTCGGGTCTCCTCGTGGGCGGGGCGGGAGGGAATCAGTAGACTAGCGGAATGGCCGTTCCGCCGCCATGGGCATCGCTCACCGCCGCACAGAAGCGGACTCGCACGCTCGACGTCGCCGACGAGCTGTTCGCGCGCCAGGGGATCGACGTGCCGATGCCGGTATTGGCGCGCGCGATCGGCGCCGGGGTGGGGAGCATCTACCGCCAGGTCGGCACCAAGGACGACGTGATCGCGGCACTCGTGATCGCCCGCGCGACCACGCTGCGCGCGCGCTTCCTGGCGACGCTCGACGATCCGGATCCGTGGGACGCGCTGCGCCAGGCGACGCACGAGACCGTCGACGACTGCATCGCCGACGCGCTCTCGCAGACCGCCTGGGACGAGGCCGCCTTCGCGCACGAGTCGGTCCGCTCCGCCCGCGCCGGCGCGACCGACGCGCTCGCCCAGATGGTCGACCGCGTCCGCGCGACCGGCGTCCTCGGCGACGACGCCAGCCACGAGGACCTGCGCCTCCTCTTCTGCTCCCTGCGCGAACTCGCCGGCATCGGCCCCGAGGGCGCGCACCGGCTCGCGGAGCTGGTGCTGCGCGGGATGCGCGGCGTCGCCCCCACGTCCTGACGCAGGGGAGGAGCGGTCGATTGCTGGTCTCCCAGACCAGTGAACGACCGCTCCTCGAAGCACAGCCCGGTCAGTAGCGCGCGCCGACGACCGCCGGAAGCGCGTCCAACTGCGCCAGATCCTCGGTGCTGAGCGTCAGGAGCGCCGAGCCGGCGTTCTCCTCGACCCGCTCGGGGCGGCGGGTGCCGGGGATCGGGACGACACCGTCGTCCTGGGCCAGCGTCCATGCCAATGCGACCTGGGCCGGGGTCGCGCCGAGCCGCTGCGCGACCGCGCGGACGCGCTCGACGATCGGGGCGTTGGCCGCAAGCGCCTCCGGGGTGAAGCGCGGGTTGCTGGTGCGCCAGTCGCCGGCGGCGAGCGTCGCGTCCGGGGCGATCGTGCCGGTCAGGTAGCCACGGCCGAGCGGGGCGAACGGGATGAACGCGACGCCGTTGGCCGCGCACCACGGCAAGACCTCGGCGAGCGCGCCGCGCTCCCACAGCGACAGCTCCGACTGGACCGACGCGACCGGGTGGATCGCGTGCGCGCGCTCCAGCTCCTCGACGCCGACCTCGGAGAGGCCGATCTCGCGCGCCTTGCCGGACTGCACGGTCTCCGCCATCGCGCCCCACGTCTCCTCCAGCGGGACCTCCGGATCGACGCGGTGCAGCTGGTAGAGGTCGACGTGGTCGACGCCGAGCCGCTCCAGCGAGCCGTCGATCCCCTCGCGCACGTGCGCGACCGAGCCGTCGCGCGTGAACGTCCGTCTGTCCGCGGGGCCGTGCGGGACCAGGCCGACCTTCGTCGCGACGACCGCGGCCTCACGGTGACCGACGAGCGCGCGGCCGAGCAGGCGCTCGTTGGAGAAGGCTCCGTACGCGTCGGCGGTGTCGATCAGCGTGACGCCCAGCTCGAGCGCGCGGTGGATCGCCTCGATCGAGCGCTCGTCGTCGACGTCGGTCTCGTACGCGCCCGCCATCGTCATGCAGCCGAGGCCGATCGCGCCGACCTGCAGTGAGCCGATCGCGCGGCTCGGGATCTTTCCATCTCTGACCATGCGATCGATCGTACTCGTGAGTTCGATCGACCTCGATCTGTCGCGATGTCCGAAAACCGGACATCGGCTGTCCAGCGACAGGCATAGGCGCGGCCTGCGCGCTGCGAGAGGCTCCATTTCCGAGAGGGCTCGTCTGCCGCAGGACTCGTAGGAGGTGGCGCCGTGGGTAACGATGCTGACGTGCTGATCGACATGCAGTGGGTCGAGCAGCACCTGGAGGATCCGACTGTTCGCGTCGTCGAGGTCGACGAGGACGTCGGGCTCTACTCGCGCGGGCACATCCCCGGCGCGATCGGGCTCGACTGGCGCCGCGACCTGCAGGCGCGCGCGAGCTGCGACTTCCTCGGCCCCGAGCGCTTCGGCGAGCTGCTGGGCGCGCACGGGATCTCCAACGAGCATCGCATCGTCCTGTATGGCGACCGCGACAACTGGTTCGCCGCCACGACCTTCTGGTACCTCAAGTACTACGGCCACGACGACGTCTGGTTGCTGGAGCACGACCGCGACGGCTGGATCGCCGCCGGCAAGCCGCTCTCCGCCGAGCCGCCCGCCTACGACCCCCAGCGCTTCACCGCCCGCCCCGGCGACGCCGACTTCAGCGCCGCCTACGACGACGGCTCCCACAGCGGCTGGGGCAGCTTCGGCGACGCGGTCCTGGATCCGGCGGAGGTCTGAGCCCCTACCGCGACAGGTACCGCACGACCGCGAGCACGCGGCGGTGGTCGTCGCTGTCGGGCAGCAGGCCGAGTCGGTCGTAGACCTGCGAGACCTGCTTGACGACGGCCTTCTCGGTGACCACGAGGCGCTCGGCGATCGCGGCGTTGCTGCGGCCCTCGGCCATCAGCGCCAGGACCTCGCGCTGGCGCTCGGTGAGGTCGTGCAGCGGATCGTCCTGCGGGCGGGCGCGCGCGAGCAGCGTGCTGACCAGCTCGGGATCGAAGACCATGCCGCCGTCGCAGATCCGGCGCACGTCGGCGCAGAACGTCTCGGCGTCCACGATCCGCTGCTTCAGCAGGTAGCCGACGCCGGCCGACCCGTGCGCGAGCAGCTCGCCGGCATAGCGGCGCTGCGCGTGCTGGGAGAGCACGAGGACCGCCGTCTCGGGCAGCTCCGAGCGGATCGTCAGCGCGGCGCGCAGGCCTTCGTCGGTCTGCGTCGGCGGCATGCGGACGTCGGTCACGACCAGTTGCGGGCGCTCGGCGCGAACGGCCGCCAGCAGCGTGTCCGCGTCGGACGCGAGCGCTACGACGTCGAACCCGCCGCGCATCAGCACGACCGCGAGCCCCTCGCGCATCAGCGCCTCGTCCTCGCCGATCACGACGCGCACGGAACCTCCGCAACGACCCGCGTCCCGTCATGGGCGGGACTGTCGACGGTGAGGCGCCCGCCGAGCACGTCGACCCGATCCGCGAGCCCACGCAGGCCGGTGCCGCCGCTCGCGCCGGCACCGCCCACGCCGTCGTCGCGCACCTCCACCCGGAGTCCCACGGCGGTGCGCTCGACGCGGACTCCGAGTGTCCGCGCGTGGGCGTACTTGACGGCGTTGGCGAGCGACTCGGCGATCACGAACCAGCCCGCGCTCTCGACGGCGGGCGGGAAACGCTCGTCGCCGGCGTGCACCGTCGTCGGGATCGGCATGCGGTCCGCCAGCTCGTCGGCCGCGGCGCCGAGGCCGCGCTCGACCAGCGCTGCGGGCAGCACGCCGTGGACCAGCTCGCGCAGCGTTCCGAGCGCCGATTCCAGCTCCGCCCGCAGCGCGTCCGCCTCGGAGCGCGCCGTGTCCAGCTCGCCGCGCAGCGCGTCCGCATCGGCGTCGGCGTCCGCGCGCGCCGATGCGGAACCGTCGGTGCCCCGCGCCAGCTCGTTCGCGCGCATCGCCAGCAGCACGAGGCGGCCCTGCATGCCGTCGTGGAGGTCACGCGCGATCCGCCGCCGCTCGTCGTCGGCCGCGGCGGCGATCCGCGCACGCGAGCGGCGCAGCCCCTCGCGGCTGGCGATCAGCTGCGCGGTCAGCCGCTCGCGGTCCAGCGCCAGCGCGATCACGCGCGCCGCTTCGCGCACGGGAGCCGCATCGGCGATCAGCCCGGCGTCGTAGACGATCGCGCCGATCCGGCGGCTCGCGGGCGCAGCCGCGACGCCGTGTCGGCTGGGCTCGCCGCTCACGCCGACCCGCCGCTCCTCGCCCGCAGCGACCGCTTCGCCCGCACGGCTGCGCCGTTCCTCTGCCTCGACCGTCACGACGGCGCGGCCCGAGCGGGGGTCGGGGAGGGGGAAGGGGCGGCCGTGGGGGTCGAGCCAGCCGTCGCGCTCGCCAGCCCACAGGACCAGCTCGACCGACGGGTCGCCGAGCGCGTCGGCGAGCGCATTGCGCAGGGTCGCGCGCTCGCCGTCGGCGGCGGCCGCGCCCAGCCAGGCACTCAGCTCCTGCACGCCGGCGGTCGGCGCGAAGCCGCCGCGCAGCACGGCGCTCGTGAACGCGACGGGGACGAGGCTCAGCAGCACCGCCTGCGCGGCGAACAATGCAAACGGATCGTCGCCGAGCAGCGGCCCGCGCAGGTGGCTCAGCAGCGGCACGAGCACGACGACGGCGATCCCGCAGACCGACAGCGGCGCCAGCACCCGTCGTTGCGGCGGGGTCGCGGCGCGCAGCCGCGCGGCAAGCACGAACGCGGTTGCGATCAGCAGGCCGCCGCCGATCGCCTCCTGGACGTTGAGGCCGAGGCGCGCGAGATCCGGGCGGTCGGCGAGCTGCAGCGGAGCGCCGAAGCCGTCGGGCAGGAACAGGTAGATCGGCGCATGCAGCAGCAGCGCCGCGGCATAGACGCCGGCGACGATCGCGCGGCTCGCCCTGCCGCGCAGCCGGCCGGACGGGAAGGCGTGCAGCAGGTGCACGACGAGACCCAGCGGCAGCGTCGCGACGACGACGCCGACCGCGGCGAGCGAGGGGTAGGCGACGTTCGACAGCCCCGCCCCGATCCACACCAGCGCGCCCGCGATCATGATCGCGCCCATCCGGTTGCCCGGCCGCCGCAGCGTCGCGACCGCGCCCGCCGCGAACCACGTCAGCGCCGCGACGGGGAACAGCACGAGCACCCACGACGGCGGGTCGTCGAGCAGCAGCGCCGCCTCGATCCCGCACAGCGCGAGGACCGCCACGCCGAGCAGGAGCAGCAGCGGAAGGTGTGGGCGCGATCCAAGGTTGGACCGGCCTGGCTTTCGTACGCTCGAACCCAAGTGCATCGCGACCCCGCGCCGGCCGTCCTGGTCGCGCTCCGTGCGGCGTGAGCCTACTGGCTTCGTCGGCGATCGAGGGGCGGCCGCGGGGTCAGGTGAGGCGCGCGGGCTGCGCGAGCGTGTCGGCGCGCAGGCCGAGGCGGATCGTCTCGAGCGAGACGACGTTGGCGGGGCAGATGTTGGCGAGGTTGACGCTCGCACCGAAGCGACGCACGAACCAGACCTGCTGCTGCGTGCGCGGTGCCTCGAACAGCAGCCGCTCGCTGCCGACCGCGTCCGCGATCCGCTCGATCAGCTCGACGCGGACGGCGCCGTCGGCGTCGTAGATCCCGGTCGTGCCGGAGGCGCGCGCCTCGGTGATCACCTTCGTCGCGCCGGCCTCCAGCTCGCGCTCGACCTGCCGCACCCAGGTGGCCGGCTCCAGCGCGCGGTCGTCCTTGGTGCCGACCTCCGAGAGGACGGTGAAGTCGGCTGCGAGCTGCTCGATCAGGCGCAGCTTGTCGGCGTGCGGGAGGTCGATCGTGCCGTCGGAGACCTCGACGTGCCGCAGCCCGAGCTGCCGCAGCCAGGCCGCGAACGCGGGCACGCGCCCGTGCACGATCGCCAGCTCCGTCAGCGTCCCGCCGAGCACGACCGCGATCCCGCGCTCGCGGTAGCGCGCGAGCTTCGCGGCGAGGTTCTGCGTCACCAGCGCCGTGCCCCAGCCGAGCTTGACGAGGTCGACGGCGTCGCCCGCGACCTCCAGCAGCCCGTCGACGGCGGCCAGCGACAGCCCGGCGTCGAGCACCGACGTGAGCCCTTCGGCGCGCGGCTTGGCCGCGCGCCGCGGGAGGTCGGGGAAGACCTCCCAGCCGGCTTCGTTCATCTGGACGGTGGTCGCCACGGCTCGCCCGGCTTGCGTGCGGGCGGGGTCCAGCCCTGCGCGGTCATTCTCGTCGCCGTCATCGCGCGCCGCTTGACGCCCCACGGCAGCCGCCGGTAGAGCGGCACGAAGACGAGCCGCCAGAAGCGGTCGCCGCTGCCGCGGTAGGGGTCGACCGTGCTCGGCGCACCTCTGCGCAGCCGCCGCGTCGAGTCGATCAGCAGATGATGCTCGGCCTGCTCGCGCAGCCGCAGCTTGAGGTCGGCCAGGCCGCTCACGCCGCCGCCTTCGCGCGGGCCGGCTGCTGCAGCGCCGCCAGCCCGTTCTGCGCCGCGATCGCGATCGGCTCGAACAGCGCGCCGATCGGCGGCGAGTAGATGTTCTCCATCCACGCGAGGTCCTCCAGCGTCGCGCCGCGCTTGGCCGCGAAGGCGAGGAAGTCGCAGCGCTCCTTGACGCCCTCGCCGCCGTGGATCTGCCCGCCGACGAGCTTCAGCGTGTCGGGCTCGGCCAGCAGCTTGACGTGCGTCATCGTCGCGCCGGGGTAGTAGCGCGCGCGGCTCACGCCGACGCCTCTGGCGAGCACGTACGGCACGCCGATCGCCGTCGCGAGCGTCTCGCCGAGCGAGAAGCCGCCGATCGTGTAGTCGCCGGCGACCATGCCCCACGGGATCCAGACCGGGTCGTAGACGCCGCCGCGGCCGCTGATGTCGAACGCGGCCGTGCGGCCCTGCGCGTAGGCGTGCGCGCCGGTGAGGCCGCGGATCGGCAGCATCGTGAGGCCGTGCGGGACCTCGACGACGTCGCCGGCCGCCCACACGCCTCTCGCGCTCGTGCGCATGTGCTCGTCGACCATGATCCCGCCGGTCGTGCCGATCGTCAGGCCCGCGGCCTCCGCCAGCGTCGCGTTCGGCTGCTTGTGCAGCGCGACGATCACGACGTCGCACGGCAGCTCGCCTCTGGAGGTCTGGACCGCGCCGACGCGGCCGTCTCTGCCTTCGACGAAACCCTCGACCTTTGTGCCGAAGTGCAGCGTGACGCCGTGCTTCTCCAGCGATCTGTGGACCGGCTCGGCGACGTCCGGGTCGAGGATCTCCGACAGCGCCCACGGGCCCTCGTCGACGAGGTCGACCTGCAGCCCGCGGTTGCCGAGGTTGCCGGCCATCTCGATCCCGATCGGCGTCGCGCCGAAGACGACGGCGCGTCTCATCGAGTCGAGCTGCTTGTCGAACTCCATCGCGGCGCGGATGTCCTTGACGTAGTGCAGCCCGTCGAGGTTGGAGCCGGGGACGGTCGGCTTCTCCCACACGAAGCCGCTCGCGATCACGAGCTTGTCGAAGCCCTCGTGCGTGTTGCGCGCGGTGACGGTGCGGCGGTCGAGGTCGATGTCGGTGATCGCCGTCTCCATCCGCATGTCGAGCCCGTCCTCGCGGTAGCGGTCGACGGTCGAGAGGAAGAGGTCCTCGAACTTCGGGATCTCCTTGCCGTGCACGAACGGCATCCCGCACGGCGAGTAGGCGATGTCGGGGAACTCGGTGAAGACCGTCACTCTCAGGCTCGGGTCGAAGCGCTTGGCGAGTGTGGCCGCAGCCGTGCCGGCGCCGCCTCCTCCGATGACGATCAGACGCTGGCTCATGGGACCTCCGTGGTGTCCTTCGCGGTTTCTTCGATGCTGAAGTCGAGCGCCGGCGCGAGCGCGAGCGTGTTCGAGACCCAGCAGTAGCGTTCGGCGCGGGCGACGAGCGGCTGCATCGCCGCGCGCGGCAGCGACGAGCTGACGGTCACGGCGAAGCGCCCGTAGCGCAGCGCCCGCCCGTCGCGCTCGGCGCGCACGCCGACGCGCACGTCCTCGGGCAGCGTCACGTCGTGCTTGGCGGCGACGTGGCCGAGCGCGAGGCAGAAGCAGCTCGCGATGCTCGCGCACAGCAGCTCCGTCGGCATCGGGCCGCTGTCGGCGCCGCCGTCGGCGACGGGCTCGTCGACCGTGATGCGGTGGCCGCGGGCGCTGACCTCGGCGCTGTATCCGCCGCGGTAGACGGCCTCGACGGCGATCGCTCTCGTGTCGCTCATGCCGCGTCCCGTTCCAACGAGCGGATCTGCTCGTAGGCGCGCTCGTGCGAGACGGCCGCGGCCTCCCACGAATACTGCGCGGCGACCTCGCGGCCGCCGGCGATCAGGCGCTCGCGCAGCAGCGGCTCGTCGGCGACGCGCGCGAGCGCGCGGCCGAGCGCCTCGCCGTCGCCGGTCGGCGTCAGCAGCGCGCTGACGCCGTCGGTCAGGAACGAGCGGAAGACGTCGAGGTCGGAGGCGACGAGCGGCAGCTCGGCCGACAGCGCCTCCAGCGCCGCCAGGCCGAAGCCCTCCTTCACCGACGGGAACGCGAACACGTCCGTGGCGCGGTAGAGGCGCTCCATCTCGGCGTCGGTCTGCGGGCCGAGCACGCGCACGTGCTCCGTCACGCCCAGCTCGCGCGCGAGCGCTGCGAAGCGGCCCAGCTCGTCGCGGTAGTCGAAGAGCGTGGTCCCGCCCGCGATCAGCAGCAGCGGGTCGCGCTCGGGCGACAGCGCGCGCATGCGGGCGAAGCCGCGCAGCAGCGTCAGCGAGCCCTTGCGCGGCTCGATCCCGCCGACGGTGAGGACCACGCAGCGGTCGCCGAGGTCGCTGGCGGCGCGCTCGCTCGCGCGTTCGTATCTGTCGCGCGAGGGGCGGAAGCGGGCGCGGTCGACGCCGTTGGCGACGATCTGCGCATGCACGGCGAAGTCGTCGGCGAGCCGTTGCGCCCACGGCTGGGAGACGCAGAGGACGTGGTCGGGGCCGGCGATCGAGCGCTGCTGGCAGTCGACCAGCGACGGCGAGGTGAAGTCGTCGACGTGATGGACCGTGCGCACGACCTCGCGGATCAGGCCGCGGTCGCGCAGGTCCAGCGCCGCGTTCGCCGACAGGCAGTCCTGCGTGTGGACGACGTCGAAGTCGCCCTGCGGCAGGACCCTGGCGAGCCCGTCGGCGTAGGCGACGAGCATCGCCTCGATGCGCGTGTCGAACGGCGCGTCCTGATCGGGCACGTGACGGATCAGCTCGACCGGCACCGCGGCCGGCCGGAACAGCGCCTCGCCCGGCCGCGCGAGCGCGACGAGCGTCACGTCGTGCCCGCGCCGCGCCAGCGCCTCGGACACTTCGAGCGCGTGCACGACCCCGCCGCGCGGCTTGACCGAGTAGGTCAGCATCGCGATCCGTGTCATGCGGTGACTCGACGGTTGGAGACCGCCACCGCGTGCGCCGCCAACTGGGCGGCCGCGGCGTTCGTCGGGGCGACGAAGACGCCCGCGTCGCGCAGCGTTCTCTCCTGGCGGCGGACGTCCTGCGGGTCCAGCTCCGTACCGCAGACGTGCGCGATCACGACGCGCGAGCGGGCCAGGCGGCCCAGCTCCGGGGCGAGTCCGCCGGCCGGGTCCGCGTGCGAGCCGTGGCCGATCACGACGTCGAGCAGCACGCAGGCGACGTCGTCGCGCGCGGCGCGCTCGCGCAGGAAGCCGAGGCGCGTCTCGAGGTCGACCATCGGGTGCGGGCGACCCTGCGTGTACTCCTCCTCGCCGAGGTCGAAGATCGCGTGGCGCTCGTCGTCGTCGCCGTGGCCGGCGTTGCCGCCGACCGGGCCCAGCAGCGGCTCCAGCAGCGTGACCGCTTCGTACGCGAGCGAGCCGCCGGAGTAGAGGCCGAGGACATGCGCGGCGCGGCCGTCGCCGTCGTCGCCGTCCGCGTGGCCGCTGCCGGCGGCCGCGCCGGCGCTGCCGCCGCTGACCGCGCCGCCGCGGCTGTGCCGCCGCGCCGCGTCCGTGATCGCGCGCTCCAGCGCGTCGACTCTCGGCGGCGTCGCGCCGGCCGCGGCGAAGGCGCCCGCGTCGAGCGTCGGGTGGATCTCGAACGGGGCGTCGCCGCCCTCCCAGCCGACGAACGCGGCGACGACGCGCTTGCCCTTCACGTCGACGTCGCCGAGCGCCTGCACGGCCTCGCGCGACGGCGGCTTGGAGACGAGCAGCAGCGTCTCGGTCTCGTCGTCCTCGGCGAGCGTCCGCATCGCCGCTCTGAACATGATCCCGCCGATCTCGGCGTGCAGGTCGCGCCCGCCGACGCCGATGATCTGCGACACGCCGACGCCCGCGCCGGCCAGCAGCACGGCGACCTCCTGCGCGCCCGTGCCGGCCGCGGCGACGACTCCGACCGGGCCGCTCGGGACGACGTTGGCGAAGCCGAGCCCGGCGCCGCCGAGCATCGCGGTGCCGCAGCCGGGACCCATCACGAGCAGTCCGCGCTCGGCGCCGCGGCGCTTCAGCGCCAGTTCGTCGTCGAGCGAGACGTGGTCGGAGAAGAGGAACGTGTGCATCCCCTCGCTGAGCGCGCGGTGCGCTTCGAGCGTGGCGTACTCGCCCGGGACGGAGACGAGCGCGACGTTCGCGCCGCCGAGCGCGCGCGCCGCGCTGACCGACGTGCGCGGGGGAGCGGAGACGGAGCCGCCGTCGCCGCCCGCGCGTGGCGGATCGGCCGCGAGCGCCTGCTCGCCGGCGTCGAGTGCGGCCGCCGCATCCTCGGAGGAGCCCGCGTCGACCGCGAGCACGATGTCGGTCGGCGCCGCGTCAGCGGCGATCCCGCGCGCGGCGAGCTGCTCGAGGTTCGCCGGCGTGCCGGTCAGCACCTCGCACGCCGCGACCCCGTCGCGCTCGCGCAGCGACTGCGCGACGGCCATCAGCCGCACGCTGTCGACGTAGCGGTTGCGCACGACCCGTGCCTGCCAGCTCATCGCGCCACCTCCACGCAAAGCTTCTGCGCCACCACCGAAGGCCCGTGCCGGTCGGCGACGATCCGCGTGCCGTCCTCGCCCGCGACCGCGTCCGCGAGGTGCTCGGCGGAGGCGATCACGGCGGCGCCGTCGGTGCTTTCGATGAAGCGCGTGGCGGACTCGATCTTCGGGCCCATGCTGCCGGCCGGGAACTCGCCCTCGGCGAGGCCGCGGACGGCGTCGGAGACGGTCACGCGCGCGAGCTGACGCTCCCAGCGCGTGCCGAAGTCGAGCGCGACGCGGCGCACGCCGGTCAGCAGCACGAGCAGGTCGGCGTCGACCGCGACGGCCAGCTCGGCCGAGCAGCGGTCCTTGTCGATCACGCCCGCGAAGCCCTGCGGATGGGAGCGGTCGTCGTCCTCGACTATCGGGATCCCGCCGCCGCCGCCGGCTATCACGACGGTGCCGGCGTCCATCAACGAGCGGATCTGCTCGCAGCCGAGGATCCGCAGCGGGCGCGGACTGCCGACCACACGGCGCCAGCCGCGGCCGGCGTCGGGCGCGACGTCCCAGCCGCGTTCGACCGCGAGCCGACCGGCCTCGGCCTCGGTGTAGAACGGCCCGACCGGCTTGGTCGGCGGGGCGGCGGTCGCCGGATCGACGACGACGCGCGTCAGCACGGTCGTGACCGGGACCTGCGGATCGACCTCGCCGAAGGCGGTCTCCAACAGGTAGCCGACCTCCCCCTGCGTCATCGCGATCAG
Source organism: Conexibacter sp. CPCC 206217 (assembly GCF_030646165.1). Classification (GTDB taxonomy): domain Bacteria; phylum Actinomycetota; class Thermoleophilia; order Solirubrobacterales; family Solirubrobacteraceae; genus Conexibacter. Next base: position 239,191 of record NZ_JAUTDO010000006.1, read on the forward strand.
CGCGTCGAGCGGCAGTTCCGGCGCCTCGCTGGAGCCGAGCGCCTGCTGCAGCAGCAGCAGCCCGACGTGCGGTCCGTTGCCGTGCGTCAGAACCAGTTCGTGGCCGGCCTCGCGGAGGTCGACCAGCTGCTCGGCGACGACCCGCGCGTGCGCGAGCTGCTGCGGCCAGGTTCCCTCCTCGCCCTCGGCAATGAGGGCGTTGCCACCGATCGCTACGACGATGCGCACGTACGGACTCGCTTTCGAAGACTCAGGACCGCCCGACGAACCACATGGCTCGGGTCGGGTGGTCGCTGGGGTTTGACCAGGAATGGGGGTGATGCGTGCGGAAGTGGATCGAGTCGCCGGTCGCCAATCTGTGGACCTGGCCGGCGACGGTGAACGTCAGCTCGCCCTCCAGCACGACGACCAGCTCCTCGCCGACGTGGCGCATCGGGACCGGCCCGCTGTCCGCGCGCGGGGCGACGGTCGCCTCCGCGCCGGCGATCAGGAACGGGCCGTAGCGGCCCGACACGTCGTACAGCTCGAGCCCCTGCTTCGACGTCGATATCTGCTTGCGCGCGTCGTGCCGGGTGACGTTGACCTCGCGGTCGGCGTCGGTCTCGTCGATGAAGTAGGCGACCGACTTGCCGAGCGCGGCCGCGACCTTCATCAGGCTCGCGATCGTCGGCGTCATGCCGCTCTTCTCGATCTTGTGGACGGCGCCGGCGGACATCCCGGCGCGCTGCGCCAGCTGCGCCAGCGTCCAGCCGCGGGCCGCGCGCTCGGCGGCGACCTTCGCGCCGATCGCGGACACGGCCGCCTCGATCTCAGGCATCGAGGCGGTGCTCTCGGGCCCGTCTGAGATCTCGTTCGGCATCGCGGTTCTCCTCATGACATTTCCTATGGTAGATGATTCTTGGGGACGGTGTTGAGGGATTTCTTCGCTTCTTAAGGCAGTTTGTGGGGATCTCTTGACGAATCCGCGGTGAGTTCCCTAGTGTCTTGTTTCCGATCCGATACGGGATCTGTTCACGGCACGAAGGGAATTCTCCAGTGGCGAAGTCTGAGAGCATCCAGCGACCCGCGGTGGGCGACGAGCTGTTCGACACCTCCGAGAAGCTGTTCCCGGATGTGAAGGCGAACGAGGGCGAGAGCGCCTACACGTTCATGCACACGGTCCCGTACGAGGGTTCTGTCGGCCTCGTCAACCTGATGACGACCACGCGCGTCCAGCGCAAGGGCTTCAGAACGCACCTCGTCCTGTACGGGCCCGCCGTCCTGATGGCGTCCGCCAGCCGCGGCTTCCCGAAGGTCGGCGACGAGGCCTTCCCGGGTCACATGGCGATCAACAGACAGCTCCAGACGCTGATCGACGAGGGCGCGACGATCTACGCCTGTCGTTTCGCGGCCGGCGCGCTGTACGGCTTCCCCGAGAACCTGTTCATGGAGGGGATCACGCCGTTTCACCCGCTCGACGTGCTCGACTGCGCGCTGACGGCGTGGCGCGACAAGGCGTTCCAGCTCAACACCTGGACGCTGTGAGATGACGGCCGTGCTGGACCGGGACGCCGCCGTCGCGGCCTGGCGCCGGGCGGAGTCGCGCATCTACCCGTCGGTGATGGTCAACGCCGGCCTCTATCAGGAGTACGTGACCGTGGTGCAAGCGGTCTCGCAGGAGCTGAGCGCGGTCACCGACGAGCAGTCGCTGGTGACCGCGTGGCAGGAGCAGCACGACCTCGTGCGCGAGGTCGTCGCCCGCTCGTCGCTGCAGATGACGCCGCTGATGGACCTGGAGGCCGTGCGCGACGCGGCCTTCTGCCACCGTCATCGCGAGCTGACACGCCAGCTCGGCAGAGAGCTGGCGCGCGAGCGGCTGGAGCAGGCCAAGCGCAGCGGCGCGGAGTGGGTCGTGCTGTTCGACGACGTCACGCCGGTCGGCTCGCACGTGCTGGAGATGCACGTCGCCTCCGGCCGCGCGCTGCACGCCGCCTCCGAGCTGCCGCTCGACGCCAGCCGGCCGAGATTCACGCTCGAAGTCGTGCAGCTGGACCCGCGCGACGGCGCGTGGCTGCTCGACCAGCCGCCCCTGATGCCGACCGCCACCTACGACAACCGCGAGGAATGGGAGGCGCGCATCGCTGCGGCGCGGCTCCTCTTCAGAAGGAGCTGACGGTGGCCACCCACCCGAAGAAGATCATCGACGCGCACTGTCACATCGGCGAGATCCCGCCGTGGAAGTTCTACGACCTCGAGCACCCGGTCAAGCCGACCGTCTACGACTACGCCGACACGAGAACGTTCGTCAAGCGGCACATGGACTACTTCAAGATCGAGCGCGCGCTGGCCATCTCCAACTACGGCGTGCCGGTGCACGAGCTGTCGTTCGACCTCAACGACGTCGTGATGGACGCGGTCACCAGCAACGACCGCATCCTCGGCGCGATCTGGGTCTCGTTCCTGCCGCGCAACGCGGAGCTGACGCGCAGAGCGCTGAAGCTGGCGTCGGAGAAGCGCGTCGTCGCGCTGAAGACGACCTTCCTGCTGGGCGGCAACCCCGACCCCGGCACATGGGACGAGGAGACGCTGAGACTCGCCGACGAGATCTTCGACGTCTGCGAGCAGCACGACCTGATGTTCCACTTCCACACCAGCCCCGGCGGCAACTCGGACATCAACAACTTCGTCCCGCTGGTCGAGCGCTACGGCAGACGCTGCAAGATCTACCTCGTCCACTTCGGCGGCGGCGTCTCCGGCCACATCAAGCTCGTCCCGAAGTTCCTCAGATGGGTGCAGGACGGCTACAAGGTCTACACCGACACGTCGTGGGCGGTCGGCTTCGGCGCGCGCTGGCTGCTGACCGAGATCGAGAGAACCGGCGTCGGCGGCGACCGCGTCTTCTTCGGCTCCGACGAGCCGTGGTCGGACTTCGACTCCGAGTACTGGAAGCTCAACGGCGTCCGCGACATCTCGCAGGAGCTGAAGGAGAACGTCTTCTGGCGCAACTACGAGCGCGCCTACGGGACCGATGCCTGACCACGCCTCACGCTCCCACGACCTGCTCGATCTCGACGATCGGCAGTTGCTGGTCGAGCTGCAGTCGTTCGGAGTGCGGGTGGCGGAGGAGGTCGATCTCGATCTCGTGGAGATGGCCGCGGGCGCGCCGTCGTCGCGCCGCGGCGGGGCCGGGCCGTCCGACGCGCTCTTCCTGTGGGTGCGCGGGCTGCCGCTGACGGTCCCCAAGCACTCGGGCTACGTCGGCGGCTCGCCGTACGAGATCCGCAGCTCCGGCGGGACGGACCTGCTGTACCGCGGCGAGGAGCTGGTCGGGCCGGTGCGGCTGCCGCGCCGCCCGCGGATCTACGACATGGAGACCGCCGACGGGATCCCGTACTGGAAGATCGCGCTGCTGCACCTCGACTCGATCGCCTCGACCGTCGTGCAGAGATGCATCTACTGGGGGACCCCGGAGCAGTGCCACTTCTGCGGCATCGAGCTGACGCGCGGCGAGCAGACGATCCCCGTCAAGACCCCGGCGCAGCTGGCCGAGGTCTGCACCGCCGCGCGCGACCTCGACCACGCCGTCGACGTGACGCTGACGACCGGCTCGCTGAACCGCCGCGACCGCGGCGCGCTCTACATCAGCCGCTGCGCCGCGGCGGTGAAGGAGGCCTCGGGCCTGCCGATCCAGGTCCAGTTCGAGCCGCCGGACGACCTGCGCGTGCTCGACGAGGTCCACCGCGCCGGCGTCGACGCGGTCGGGATCCACATCGAGACGTTCGACCCCGCCGTGCTCGCGCGCGTCGCGGCCGGCAAGGCGCAATGCGGCGTCGAGGGCTACTTCAGCACGTGGGAGCGCGCGGTCGAGGTGTTCGGCCGCGGCGCCGTCACGACGTACGTGCTGCTCGGTATGGGGGAGGACCCCGCGCTGATCGAGGAGGGCTGCCGCCGCGCGACGGAGATGGGCGTCTACCCGTTCGTCGTCCCGCTGCGCCCGGTCCCCGGAACGCTGATGGAGAACGCCGAGCCGCCGGACGCCGACTACGTCGCGTCGATGTACCGCTCCGTCTCGGCGATGATCGCCGACGCCGGCCTCGACCACACCGCCGCGAAGGCCGGCTGCGCCCGCTGCCAGGCCTGCTCGGGCCTGTCCGCGTGGGAGCGGCTGACGAAGAAGGAGGAGTCGCCCGATGTGGCGGACTTCTTCAGCGTGCGGACCTGAGGGCGTGCAGACGCCGAAGGTAGCCGCCGCGCCGAGCGCGCGCAGGCTCGAACTCGTCCGCGAGAGCGTCGTGCGGCCGGTCGCCGACCGGCGCGAGCTGGCGGCGCACTTCGAGGTGCGGCGGCGGATCTTCGTCGAGGCGCAGCAGCTGTTCGAGCGCGACGACCGCGACGCCTACGACGACGACCCGGCGACGCTGCACGTCGTCGGGCTCGCCGGCGCGGAGGTCGTCGGCGCCGTGCGGCTCTACCGGCTCGACGGACGCGGGCTGTGGAAGGGCGACCGGCTCGCGGTGCTGCCGCGCTCGCGCGCGCTGCAGCTGGGCGCGGACCTCGTGCGCTGCGCCGTGCAGCTCGCGGGCGAGGCCGGCGGGATCCGCATGGTCGCGACCGTGCAGGCGCCGAACGTGCGCTTCTTCGAGCGGCTCGGCTGGTGCCAGACCGGCCCCCGCACGCTCTTCCACGACGTCGAGCACCAGGGGATGGAGATCCCGCTCACGTCGCCGTCAGGCGGGTGAGCGGCTCGTGCGCGAGGTTCCACACGTCGGCGGTCAGCTCGCCGCTGGCGAGGCGCAGCACGCCGCCGGCCTCGAACGCGCCGCACGGCGCGCAGGCGAGGCCGCGGCGGGTGAATGCCGCGCACGCCTCCCCGACCCGCTCGGCCGGGGCGGCGAGCAGGAAGCCGAAGCTCGGGAACGTCAGCAGCCAGCGCTCCAGCGGCACGCCCCCGGGGCGCGGCAGCCGCTCGACGTCGAGCACAGCGCCGCAGCCGGCGACCTCCACGAGCTGCAGCAGCGACCCGGCCGCGCCCGGCATCGAGACGTCGCGTGCGGCATGGCAGAGGCCGGCCTCGGCGACCTCGACGAGCGCGTCGCCGTCGCTCCCCAGCGCTTGCGCGGGACGGTCGCGCAGCGAGCTGAAGAAGAAGCTGGTGTCGTTCGCGTAGCGGCCTTCGAGCGCGAACGCGGCGAGCAGCACGTCGCCCGGCCTGGCCGCGGCCGCGCGCAGCGGCGCGCGCACGATCCCGGTGCACGAGGCCGACAGCGCGGCCGCGTGGCCGATCGTCGTGTGGCCGCCGACGACCGGCACGCCGAGCAGCTGCGACGCCCACCGCAGCCCGCCGAGCACGCGCTCGGCGTGGGCGCGGTCGGGGCTGACGAGCATGTCGACGATCGCCAGCGGGCGGCCGCCCATCGCGCGCACGTCGGAGACGTTCGTGACGACGGCCGCGGCGCCCGCGGCGAACGGGTCGGCCGCGAGGAAGCTCGGCGCGATCGCCTCGCCGCAGACGACGAGCTGCTCGCCGTCGCGCGCCGCGTCGCCGAGCCCCACGAGCGCGCCGTCGTCGCCGTCGATCCCCGCGTCGAGGCCGGCGACGACGTCGAGGTCGCGCTTGCCGTCGAGGCCGGGCGCGTCGCGGACGGCGGCGGCCAGCGCGTCGAGTTCTTGCTGAGTCATGACTTCGATTATGGAGATGAAGTAGATGAATCAACCTGACGTGCTGCGCGAGGTCGTCGCGGTGAACCTCGGCCTGCCGATGTTCGCGACGGCGCTGAGCGACCAGGGCGCGCGCGTCGCCGAGGTCGACTGGCAGCCCCCGGCCGGCGGCGATCCGACGGTGATCGCGCAGCTGACGCGCCTGTGGGGCGCGCACGGCGACCGCGTCGCGCAGGCGAACGCCGACGCGGTCGCGCGGATCGAGGCCGCCGCGCCGCGCGCGATCGACGTCGCGCGCGCCGGCGAGGTGATCGAGGCGTTGAGAGAGGACCGCGTGCTGCTGCACTCCGGCCCGCCGATCGCATGGGAGCGCGTCTGCGATCCGCAGCGGCGCGCGCTCGTCGCCGCGGCCGTGTTCGAGGGCTGGGCGGACGATCGCGAGGCCGCCGCGCGGATGCTCGCCGACGGGTCGATCGTGCTTGAGCCCGGCAACGAGCATGGCCACGTCGGGCCGATGACGGGCGTCTGCTCGCCGTCGATGGCGGTCTGGGTCGTCGCCGACGAGGCGAGCGGCACGGTCGCGTACTCGACGCTCAACGAGGGGCCGGGCGACACGCTCTGGTTCGGCGTCGGCGGCGACGAGGCGGTCGAGCGGCTGCGCTTCCTGAGCCAGCAGCTCGGCCCGACGCTGTCGCAGCTGATCCGCAGAGAGGGTCCGATCGACGTCTTCGGCCTCGTCGCGCAGGGCCTCAGCATGGGCGACGAGCTGCACATGCGCAGCCAGGCGACCGGCAACCTGCTGCTGCGCGACCTCGCGGGCGGGCTCGCCGCGGCCGGCGCCGAGCAGGAGGCGCGCTTCCTCGCCGGCAACCACCACTTCTTCCTGACGTTGACGATGGCGGCCGCGAAGTGCGCGTCGCTGGCGGCGGTCGGCGTCGAGGGATCGAGCGTCGTGACGGTGATGTCGCGCAATGGGACCGACATGGGCGTCCAGCTCGCCGGCCTGCCGGGCGAGTGGTTCGTCGCGCCCGCCGCGCAGGTCCAGGACGCGCTGCTGCGCGACGGCTACACCGCCGCGGACGCCGCGCGCGACATCGGCGATTCGGCGATCATCGAGTGCGTCGGGATCGGCGGCATGGCGCTCGCGGCGGCGCCGATCGTCGCGGCCTTCTTCGGCGGCGACGCGGCCGCGGCGCTCGCGAGCACCGAGCGGATGGGCGAGATCTGCGTCACCGAGTCCGAGCGCTTCCGCCTCGTCAACAAGGGCGGCGCCGGCACCCCGGTGGGCATCGACGCCCGCCTCGTCGCCGAGCTGTCGATCACCCCCCAGATCACGACCGGCGTCCTGCACGGCTCCAACGGCGTCGGCCAGATCGGCGCCGGCGTCGCCCACCAGCCCGTCGAGCCGTTCCGCGCGGCGGTCGCGGCGCTGGCGGGGCGCTTGGACGAGGGGTCGTGAGGGAGCGGGCGGACACGGCACGCGCGCTCGCAGCGAGCGCCCGGGTCGCGGGAACGGATGCGGCCGACGCGGCCGTGCCGGTCTCCGCTCATCTCCCGCGGCCGGGGTGGGTCGGCTCGTTCGCGCTGCGCCCGGCGCGCGCGGGCTGGGCGGGGCCGGGTGCGCTGCGGGCGCTCGCGGCCGGCGGCGAGGGGACTGTCGCGCTGCGCTTGCACGACGGCGCCTACCTGGAGCTGCCCGGCGGTTGGCTGCTGCTCGCTCCGCCGCGCTCTCCGATCGGTCCCCTGACCCTGCTCGTGGACGGCCTCCCAGTCGACCGGATCGCGACGGGTGACCGCGTCGTGGTGGTGGGCAGTGAGCGGATCGAACTCGATGGCGTGATGGTCGAGCTCGGCGGCGTGCGCCCGGTCGAGTCGCCGCGCGCCCCGGCACGGGCGGCGACGGGCGTCCACGCGGCACTCGCCGCGGCGCTCGCGGTTCGGCCGCGGCCGTCGGCGGAGTTGGAGGAGGGACTCGCGGCGTTGGCGAACGGCCGTCGCGCGGAGGCGGTCGCGCTGCTCGCCGGCCGCGGTCCGGGACTCACTCCGGCCGGCGACGACGTGCTTGCGGGCTACGCGGCGTGGTGCCACGCCGAGCGCGCGGCCGCGACGCCCGCCGCCGGGCGCGATCCCGACAACCCGTCCGCGTCGCGCGCCGCCGCCGGGCCGGCAGCGCTCTCGCTCGCCGCCGCACCGCGCACCTCGCCGCTCTCACTCGCCTATCTGCGATGCGCCGAGCGCGGCGAGCTGCCGGTCGTCGCCGCCCGCGTGCTCGCCGCTGTCCGCCGCGGCGACCGCGCTGGCGCCGCGCGCGCCGCCGGCGCGCTCGACGGCTGGGGCGCCAGCTCGGGCAGCGCGCTGCTGTGGGGGATCGCGGCCGGGGTCGCGGAGACGGCCGCGTGATCGACCTCCCCGCCAACTTCATCGTCCGTCCGTACCGCGGCGTGAGCGTGCAGCGCGTGCCGAGCGTCGAGCCGACGGCGCTGCGGGAGCGGCTGCTGGGCCGGCGGGTCTATCGCCGGACCGAGTTCGTCGTCGCCGAGTGCGGCGGCGAGCGGGCGGTCGTGCGGATCGAGCGCGCGGAGGGCGACGGGATCCTCGTCCCCGTCCGCGACGCAGAGGTGGTGGCGAGCGGCGACGAGGTCGTGTTCGTGGACGACGAGCGGGTCGACGTCGGCAACGCGACGCAGCTCGCGCGCGCAGCGCTCGGCGCGGCCGCTGCCGGCGCCCGCATCCACGTCGTCCAGGGCCGCTTTCAGCACGTCAACTTCATCGTCGATCCGCAGCCGCTGACGATCCGGGTCGTCGAGGCGGTGCCGCCGCAGCCGCCGAAGCTGCTGGAGATGGCGCGGGCGATGGTCGAGGTCGACGAGGACCTGCCGCCGATCGCGTTCGAACTGGTCGCGATCGACCTGCGCACGCTGATCGCGCAGAACCCGGCCCCGCGCTACCTGTTGCCGTGCCGCAGCGGCGGGATCGATCCCGCGCTGCCGGTCGAGTTCCTCGACGAGGGTCCGGCCGACGACCCGTCGTGGACGCTCGTCGGCTGCGAGCGCTCGCGTGAGATCCATGTCGCGATGTACGGGCGCGAGCCGCGCGAGCGGGTCGACTTCTGTCCGCGCGTTCGCGTCCCCGACGACGGCTCCACGACGCTGTCGAGATGCTGCCTGCTGGAGCGGGGGATCGAGCGTGACGGCGGTCAAATGCTCGTCCCCTGGGGCGCCAACCTCGACGAGGTCCGCACGGCGCTGCGCCTGCTGTGCGGCCTGCCGGCCGAGCCGGCGCGGGCGCGGGCGGTTCAGCCGGAGCCGCTCGGTGCCCATCCAGCCGCACCGGGGTCTGTCGCGGGAGCTGCCCGATGACCGGCGTCACGCTCGCCGACTCCGTCGTCTTCGGCCACCTCTGGGCGACCGGCGAGACGCGGGCGCTGTTCGACGATCGCGGGCGGACGACGACGTGGGTGGAGATCCTCGCGGCGCTCGCGCTCGCACAGGCGGAGCTGGGGATCGTGCCGCGCCCCGCCGCCGAGGCGATCGCGACCGCCGCAGCCGACGCCGGCGCGATCGACCTCGACGCCGTCGGAGAGGAGACGCGCCGCAGCGGGCACTCGACGCTCGGGCTGATCCGCGTGCTGCAGCGCGCGCTGCCGGAAGCCGCGCGCGACTGGGTCTCCTACGGCGCGACCGTGCAGGACGTCGCCGACACGTGGACCGGGCTCGTCGCCCGCACGATGCTCGACCTGCTGGAGCGCGACCTGGCCGCGGCCGAGCAGACGCTCCTCTGCCTGGCCGACCGCCACCGCGGCGACCCGATGCTCGGCCGCACGCACGGCCAGCCCGGCCTTCCGATCACGTTCGGCTTCAAGGCGGCCGGCTGGGCGGCGGAGCTGCGGCGCACGCGGCTGCGGGCGCAGGAGGCGCGGCCGCGGCTGGCGGTCGGGCAGCTGGCCGGCGCCGTCGGCACGCAGTCGTCGTTCGGCGCGCGCGGGCCGCTGCTGCAGCGCGCCTTCCTCGACCGGCTCGGGCTTGCGCTGCCCGACATCGGCTGGCTGACCGCGCGCGATCGCGTCGCCGAGCTGGTCTCGCTGCTGGCGCTCGCGACCGGCGCGCTGGCGCGGATCGGCAACGAGGTCTACAACCTGCAGCGGCCCGAGCTGGGCGAGCTGAGGGAGGCGGTCGACGGCGACGTCGTCGGCAGCATCACGATGCCGCAGAAGCGCAATCCGGAGCTGTCCGAGCAGCTCGTGACGCTCGCGCGCGTCGTGCGCGCCGCGCTGGTGCCCGCGTTCGAGGGGCTCGTCGGCGAGCACGAGCGCGACGGCGCGACCTGGAAGGGCGAGTGGATCTTCCTGCCGCAGGCGTGCACGGCGGCCGGCGCCGCGCTGGCGTTCGGCGTGCGGCTGCTCGACGGTCTGCAGGTCGACGCGGTGCGGATGCGCGACAACGTCGATGCGCAGCGCGGCTACGTGCTCGCCGAGCCGGTGATGCTGGCGCTCGCCGAGCATGTCGGCAAGCCGCGGGCCCACGCGCTCGTGCACGCCGCCGCACGCAGCGGCCACGCCGCCGGCCTGACACTGCGCGACGCGCTGCTGGCCGACGCGGACGTCGTCCGCCACCTCGACGCCGCGGCGCTCGACGAACTGCTGCGGGCGCAACGGGCGCTGGGCGCCGTCGACGAGCTGATCGATCGAGTGCTGACTCCCGACCCGGAACGACGATGACCAACGTGCACGACCTCCCGTCCCGACACGCCGCCCACCACGATCCCGAGCCACCGCCGGAGGGTTATCTCGGCGCCGAGGCGCGCGTGCGCAGCGGGCCGGCGCCGGAGCTGATCGAGGCCGGCTACGAGCTGGAGCTGGCCGACATGTGGCTCCTGCATCAGGGGCTCGGGCTGGCCGACTTCGCGCACGTGATCGCGTTGCAGGAGCAGGGCGAGATCCCCGTCGAGGACGCCGCGACGCTGCTCAGATCGTTGCTGGAGCTGCACGAGCTGCCGCCCAACCGGCTCGACGTCGACAGCCGCTACGGCGACCTCTCCAACGTCCGCGAGCGCTGGCTGGAGCGGCGCATCGGACCGGTCGCCGGCTGGCTGTCGGCCGGGCGGCCGCGGCGCGAGGCGGGGCGGATCGCCTTTCGCCTGGCGCTGCGCGGGCGCGTGCTGGAGCTGGCGCATGCGTGCGTGCGCTTCGGCAGCGGCCTCGCCGACCTCGCGGCGCGTGAGCGCGACACGGTGATGCCCGACTACACCTACCTGCAGGCGGCGCAGCCGACGACCGTCGGCCACTGGGTGCTGTCGTTCGTCTATCCCGTGCTGCGCGACCTCGAGCGGCTGCGCGGCGACCTCGCATGGGTCGACCGCAGCCCGGCCGGAGCCGGTGGCGTCAACGGCTCGCGGATGCGCCTGGACCGCGAGCGGCTGGCGCAGCTGCTCGGCTTCCCGGACCAGATCGCGCACACGCGCGACGCGATGTGGCAGGTCGACGGCTTCGCGGAGCTGGGCTCGCACGCGGCGCTCGCGGCGGTCGGCGCGAGCCGCTTCGCGGAGGACCTGGAGCTGTACGGCACGAGCGAGTTCGGCCTGCTGAGCATCGGCGACTCGCTCTGCCGCGCGAGCGCGCTGATGCCGCAGAAGCGCAACCCGTACGCGCTCGTCGTGCTGCGCGGCGGCGCCGGCACGCTGATCGGCCGCTCCACCGGCCTGCTCGCGACGCAGCGCACCTCGTCGGGGCGCACCGACAACTTCATGTACGCCTACGGCGAGCTGACCGGGTCGGTCGAGCTGGCCGCGCGGCTGCTGCGCCTGGCCGCCGCGACGGCCGAGAGCGTCACCGTCGACCGCGCCGCGATGCTGCGCGCGACGACGGAGGAGTTCACGCAGGCGGCCGACCTGGCGGAGGTCGTCACGCACGTCGCGGGGATCGACTACCGCTCCGCCTACCGCGTCGTCGGGCGCGCGGTCGCGGGCGCCGGCGACGCCGGCAGAGGCCCCGAGGCGCTCACGGCCGCCGGCCTCGACGCGGTCGCGCAGGAGCTGCTCGGCCGCCCGCTCGGCCTCACCGACGCCCAGGTCGCCGACGCGCTCGACCCCGTCGCCGCGCTGGCGACCCGCACGGTCCCGGGCGGCGCCGCGCGCGGCCAGCTCGACACGATGCTGCGCGACTGCGACGGCGCGCTCGACGCCGCGGCCGCCTGGATCGAGCAGGACCGCGAGCGGATCGCCGCGGCGGAGGGCGCGCTGGTCGCGCTGGCGAGGGAGCGCGCGGCGGCGTGACGGGCGCGGCCGGCGCGGCGGGTGCGGCCGGCGCGTCGGGTGCGGCCGGCGCGTGCTGCATGACCGGCGTACCCTGGATCGCGTGACCACGTTGCCGCACAGCCAGGCGCTTCCGGCGCAGCTGCTCGACGGGCTGCTGCAGAGCGTCGCCGACGCCGTCTACCTCGTCGACCACAGAGGCCGCGTGCGGTTCGCCAACGCGGCCGCGCTCGCGGTGCTCGGCTACGACGGCGGGCACGAGGACGAGCTGCTCGGTGCGCCGAGCCACGCGACGATCCACTCCCATCATCCCGGCGGCGGGATCTATCCCGAGGACGAGTGCCCGCTGCTGCTGCCGCGCGCGACCGGCAGACCGGTGCGCGTCGAGGACGACTGGTTCGTCCGCCGCGACGGCTCGATGGTGCCGGTCGCCTACTCCTCCGCGCCGGTCGAGGCGCCCGAGGGGCGCGGCGCCGTCGTCGTCTTCCGCGACACGACCGAGCGGCGCGCGGCGGAGGCCGCGAGCCGCCGCGAGACCGTCCAGCGTGCCCGTGCCGAGGCGCTGCAGGCGTCGCGCGCGCGGATCGTCGCGGCGGCCGACGCGGAGCGGCGCAGGCTCGGCCGCGACATCCACGACGGCGCGCAGCAGCGGCTCATGAACGTCGCGCTCGGGATCCAGGGCGGGCTCTCCGCGCTGGCGCGAGCGCCCGGCGGCAACGGCGCGGCCGGCGGGGCCGGCGTCGCGGACGAGGTCGGAGAGGCGACGGCACGGCTGCTCGACGCGCTCGCCGAGGTGCGTGCGACGATCGCGGACCTGCGCGAGCTGGCGGCGGGGATCCACCCGTCGATCCTCACCAACCGCGGGCTCGGCGCGGCGGTCGAGTCGCTGACCGGGCGGATGCCGCTGCCGACGCGCTTCGAGGTCCCCGACCGCCGGTACGCGCCCGAGGTGGAGGCGGCCGCCTACTTCCTGATCGCCGAGTCGCTCGCGAACGTCGCCAAGCACGCCGGCGCCGACAGCGCGTCCGTCGTCGTGGAGGAGGACGGCGCGCTGCTGCGCGTGACCGTCAGCGACGACGGCACCGGCGGCGCGACCGCGGCACCCGGCCACGGCCTGCAGGGCCTGACCGACCGCGTCGGCGCGGCCGGCGGCCGCCTCACGGTGACGAGCCCGCCCGGCGGCGGGACGAGGTTGGAGGCGGAGCTGCCGCTGGGGTGAGCGGGCGAGTGCTCAGCTCGCCCGCAGCAAGCTCAGCACCGCCATCACGCGGCGATGCTCGGTCGGTTCGTCGGTGACGCCGAGCTTGTGGAAGATCCGCGTCGCGTGCTTCTCGACCGCGGCGCCGGTGACGCCGAGCGCTTCGGCGATGCCGCGGTTGGACTTGCCCTCTGCCATCAGGCCGAGCACCTCGCGCTCGCGCGGGGTGAGCGCGTCGAGCGGGTCGTCGCTGCGACGGCGGCCGACCATCCGCGAGACGACCTCCGGGTCGAGCGCCGAGCCGCCGCGCGCGACGCGCTGCAGCGCGTCGACGAACGAGCTGACGTCGATCACGCGGTCCTTCAGCAGGTAGCCGACGCGGCTGGCGTCCTCGCCGACGAGGTCCAGCGCGTAGCGCTCCTCGAGGAACTGCGACAGCACGACGATCGCGACCTCCGGCAGCTCCCGCCGCAGCTGGATCGCGGCGCGCAGGCCGTCGTCGGTGTGGTCGGGCGGCATCTGCACGTCGACGATCGCGATGTCGGGCTTGTGCGCGCGCACCTTGCGGATCAGGTCGGGCGCGTCGCCGGCCTCCGCGACGACCTCCATCCCGGCGTCCTCCAGCAGCCGCGCGAGCCCTGAGCGCAGCAGCACCTGGTCCTCGGCGATCAGCACGCGAAGCGGTGGCATCGCCCGCACATTAGCCAGCGCCGCGGGCGTCGGCGTCGCGGTGTCGGCGATGCGCCCGCGCGGTGTCGGGAGAACCCGACACGAGCAGTCCGGAAGCACGTCTGTGGCGAGGCATCGGCCGCTGCGATCTTGGAGCGATCTTCTGCAACGCACCCGACAAGGACGATCGACCATGGCCCTGCATCTGATCGAGGTCACCATCGACGGCGCCCACCGCGAGGCCGCCGACGCCGCGCTCGACGCCGTCGCCGACGCCGCGACCGCGACCGGCACCGAGCTGCTCGAAGCGAACGTGACCGGCGACCACGCCCGCGCGTTCGTCGTGCTCGTCAGCGACGACCGCGACGCGGCCGTCGCGGCCGCGCGCGCCACCGGCCTGCGTTTCACCGGCCCCGACGAGGTCCGCCTCGTCGGCGCGACGATCGACGCGGTGCGCGCCTCGCGCGACGCTGCGTCCGCGCGCTACCTGGTCGAGTGGGACTTCCCGGCCGACCTGACGATGGACGGCTACCTCGCGCGCAAGCAGGAGAAGACGCCGCTGTACGAGCAGGTCCCGGAGGTCTCGTTCCTGCGCACCTACGTGCGCGAGGACATGCAGAAGTGCCTGTGCCTCTACGACGCGCCGGGCGAGCAGGAGGTGCGCCGCGCACGCGAGGTCGTCTCGACGCCGATCACGCGCCTGCACGCGCTCGACGGCGATGCCCGCTGAGGCGGGGGCGCTGAGCGCCGCGGCGGCTGTCCGCGAGCCCGCCGCCGTGCCCGCGGGCGACGCGCCGCAGCACGAGCCGCTCGCTCCCGCGCGACCCGTCGCCGCGCTCCCCGCCGAGCTGGCCCAGCTCGTCGCCGGGCGGGCGGCCGACGTCGACGCCGGTCTGCGTGAGCCGCGGGCGGCGCTGGAGCGGCTGGCGCGCGTCGGGCTGCTGACGCTCGGGCTGGAGGGCGCGGCCGCCGGCACGCTCGCGGACCAGTTCGCCGTCATCTCCGCGCTGGGCGAGCGCTGCATGGCGACCGCGTTCAGCGCCTGGGGCCATCGCATCGCGCTGGAGTACCTCGCCGGTCGGCCGGAGCTGGCGCAGTTGGCGCCGCTGGCGCGGATCGGCAGCTCCGCGATGGCGAGCGGCTTCAAGGCGGCGGTCGGGCTCGGCCCGGCGCCGGTGCGGCTGCGCGACGGCCGCGCAGGTCGCTTCGTGCTCGACGGCCGGATCCCGTGGGCGTCGAACCTGCACCCCGACGCGCTCGTCGTGCTCGCCGCCGAGCGCGAGGACGGCGCGCTGACGGCGGTCGCCGTCGACGTCGCCGCCGCGGGCGTGACCGTGCGGCCGGCGCGCGGCCTGCTCGCCTTGGACGCGACCGCCTCAGGCCAGCTGGAGTTGGACGGCGTCAGCGTCTCGCCCGAGACCCTGCTCGACGAGCCGTTCCCCGCCTTCGCGGCGCGCGTGCGGCCGGCGTTCCTGCTCCTGCAGAGCGCCTTCTGCAGCGGCCTCGCGCGCGCGTCGCTGGCCGCGGGCGAGCCGGCGTTGCAAGGGCTCGGCGCCGAGTTCGCCTCCGACCACGCCGACGCGAGCGAGCGGTTGGCGGCGATAGAGGAGCGCGCGACCGCGCTCGCCGGCGAGGAGGGACCGCTGCGCGCGTTCGTGCGCCTGCGCCTCGACGTCGCGCTGCTCGCGCGCGACGCCGTCCGGATCGAGTCGGCGGTCGCCGGCGGCCGCGGCTACGTCGCGAGCAGCCCGACCGCGCGCCGCCTGCGCGAAGCCGCGTTCCTGCCCGTCCAGTCGCCGACGGAGGGGCAGCTCAGGTGGGAGCTGCGCCGGGGCGCGTGAGCGGCGCCCCAGCCATCCGCGTGCGCGGTGCCCGCGCGCGCCATCCGGGCAGTCCGCAGGACGTCTTCAGCGCGGTCGAGCTGGAGCTGACCGCGGGGGAGACGTTTGCGCTCGTGGGGCCGAGCGGGTGCGGGAAGTCGACGTTGCTGCGCGCGTTGGCCGGGCTGCAGCCGCTCGTCGCGGGCACGATCGAACGGGCCGATCCGACGCGGCGCCCGACGCTGGTGCTGCAGAAGCCGGCGCTGCTGCCGTGGCTCGACGTGCGCGAGAACGTGCGGCTCGGCCACCGCTTCGCCGCCAACCGCGACGCCGCACGGCGGATCGACGCCGACGAGCTGCTGCGCGGCTTCGGCATCGCGCCGCTGGCCGCGCGCTACCCGGACGAGCTGTCGGGCGGACAGCAGCAGCTCGTCGCGTTCGCCCGCGCGATCGCGACCGATCCCGACGTGCTGCTGCTCGACGAGCCGTTCGCGGCGCTGGACCCCGCGACGCGCCGCTCGATGCAGGACTGGCTGCGCGACCTCGCGAGCGAGCGCGGCCAGACGACCGTGCTCGTCACGCACGATCCCGACGAGGCGCTCCACCTCGGCCACCGCGTCGGCCTGCTGCGCCGCGGCGTCCCCGGCATCGGCCCCGTCTGGGACGCCGGCCGCGCCGAGCGCTGCGACCTGCCCGACCTGCCCGCTCGCCGCGAGCTGCTCGCCCTCTACGAGACCGGCGTCCGCGCCCGCCCCGCTCAGGCGCCGACGACCACGACCGCCGCCGCCTGAGCGGAGGACACGATGAACGAACTGACACGTACAGACTTCCTCCGCCGCACCGCCGCCGCTGGGATCACCGTCGCCAGCGCCAGTGTTCTGGCTGCGTGCGGCAACAGCGGTGTCGATGGTGGCTCGCTGGTGCGCCCCACGAGTACGAATGGCGCCAAGGCGAGCGATCGGGTCGTCAAGGTCGGCTACCTGCCGATCACCGACGCCACGCCGCTGCTGGTCGCGCACGCGGACGGGCTCTACGACAGACACGGCGTCGACGTGCCGAGACCGACGCTGCTGCGTTCGTGGCCCGCGCTGGCCGAAGCGTTCCAAGGCGGCGCGGTCGACGCGGTCCACATCCTGATGCCGCTCGCGCTGCAGCTGCGCTTCCAGCGCAGGTTCCCCGCGAAGGTGATCGCCTGGAACCACACCAACGGCTCGGCACTGACGGTGCGGCCGCAGGTCGTCAGCGTGCGCGAGCTGGCGGGGCAGACGGTCGCGATCCCGGGCTGGTTCTCGGTCCACAACATCGCGCTGCAGATGATCCTGCGCGCCGAGGGCCTCACGGCGATCGTCTCCGGCGACGCGTCGCGCACGGCGAAGAGCGTGAAGCTGATCGTGATGGCCCCGCCCGACATGCCGCCCGCGCTGGCGCAGGGCTCGATCGCCGGCTACATCGTCGCGGACCCGTTCAACGCGGCCGCGGAGCTGAGCGGGATCGGCAAGATCCTGCGCTTCAGCGGCGACGTCTGGCGCGACCACGCCTGCTGCGTCGTCGCCGTCGACGAGCGGTTGCTGGAGGAGCGCCCGGACGTCGCGGCCGGCTTCGTCGGCGCGGTCGTGGACGCGCAGAGGGCCACGCGCGAGGATCCCGCGCGGGCCGCCGCGACGCTGACGCAGCAGCGCTACCTGCCGCAGCCCGATCCGGTCGTGAAGTGGGCGCTGACGCACGACGCCGACCCCGCCTACACGCGCGACGCGGCGATCACGCACCCGCGCTGGAGAGAGCGCCGGATCGACTTCCAGGGCTACCCGTTCCCGTCGTACACCGCGGCGCTGATCGAGCAGCTGCGCACGACCGTCGTGGACGGCGACCTCTCGTTCCTGGACGGCCTCGACGCCGCCGACGCGCACGCCGAGCTGGTCGACGACGCGCTCGTGCGCAGAGCGATCGAGGCCGCCGGCGGCGCCCGCGCCTTCGGCCTCCCGGACAGCTACCGCCGCCACGAGGAGATCGCGCCGTGACGCCGCTGCGGTCCGACGCCGTGGTCGACCCGATCGACGGCCGTGCGAAGGCGAGCCGCGGTGGCGGCGCCGCCGTCGTGCGCCTGCGCACCGCCGCGACGACCCTGACGCTCCAGCTCGCCGTGCTCGCGCTCGCGGTGCTGCTGTGGTGGGTCGCGACCGACGTCGTGCCGGCGCCGCAGAGCATCGCGCACGCGTTCTCGCCGGAGGAGGCGCTGCCGGCGCTCGTCTCGCTCGTGCGCGACGGGACACTGGTCGAAGACGCGGCGACGAGCTCGGCGCGGCTCGCGATCGGCCTCGGCGCGGCCGCGCTGATCGGGATCCCGCTCGGCCTGCTGGTCGGCGGCGTGCGGATCTTCGACCGGGCGACCGGGGCGCTGTTCCAACTGCTGCGGATGACCTCGCCGCTGTCGTGGACGCCGATCGCGGTGATCGCGCTCGGCGTCGGCAGCCGGCCGGTCGAGGCGCTGGTGGCGGCCGCCGCGATCTGGCCGATCGCGCTCAACACGGCCGCGGGCGTGCGCGCGGCCGATCCCGACTGGCTGCTGACGGCGCGCGCGCTCGGCGCCGCCCGTCACGAGCTGCTGCGCGGGGTCGTGCTGCCCGCGATCCGCCCGCACGTGCTGACCGGTGTGCGGCTCGCGCTCGGCGTCGCCTGGATCGTGCTCGTCCCGGCCGAGATGCTCGGCGTCCAGTCGGGCCTCGGCTACGCCGTCCTCAACGCCCGCGACCAGCTCGCCTACGAGGACCTGATGGCGGTGATCGTCGCGATCGGCATCCTCGGCTTCGCCCTCGACGCGCTCGCCCAAACACTGCTGAGACCGCGCCGGCGCCGTCGGCCGGCATCCGTCGCGCTCGCTGCCTCGCCCGCCGACGCCCCGATGGCGCTCGTCTGAGCGGGCGCGTCGCGCGCCTGCCGCCGCTCAGCCCCGCACGGCCCCGATCGCCGTCGCCGCCGAGGCGTAGTCGCTGAACGCTGCCAGCATCGCGTCGTTCTCGTCCAGAAGGCCCGCACCAGCAGGTCGATCCCCTCCGACGCGCCGCGCGTCAGCAGCAGCCCGCCGGGTTCGACGCCGTACGCGACGGCGAACCGCTCCAGCAGCTCGCGCGGCTGCGGCTCCGGGTAGCGGTTGGCGGCGAGCGCGCGGCCCGCGAGCGCGAGCGGCGGGGCGGGGCTCTCGTTCGCGTCGAGCAGGATCGACGTCTGGGCCGCGGCGGCCGGGTTTCCGGACGATGCTCCTCGAACCCGTGGATCTGGCGCGACGGCGTTCTCGAGCAACCGGCTTCAGATCGGCGGCAAGCGTCCGATCATCCGCGGTTGACAGCCAGAACAAGCGGAGTGCGCACGACGGGATGCAAACGTGTGCATTTCCGGATCGACTCCAAAGGGGGGTGAGAGGTGCGACTCAGCGTCAGGACAAAGCTGCTCGGAAGCTTCCTCGTCGTCGTCGCGCTGCTCGTGATCGTCTCGATCGTGGGTGTTGCGAAGATCGGCAGCGTCAGAAGCACGGCCGACACGCTCGGCGACAACATCATCCCGCGCTCGCAGGCGCTGCTGACTGCGAGCAACGGGATGAACGCCTACATGGGCGACGTCCCGCAGTACATCGGCGTCGCACAGCGCAGAGGCGACACCGGCAGAGTCGCGAGCGAGCTTGGCAGTGACGTCGACGCCGCCGACGGCGGGATCGACGCGGCGGTCAAGCTCAACGCCGGCAGAGCGGACCTGCTCGCCAGATGGGCAGCGCTCGACGAGGCGTGGCAGGCGTATCTGAGAGCGGTGGAGCCGGTGCGCGACTTCGCGGACGCCGGCAGCATCGACGAGGCGCTCGCGGTCTACTCGAGCGAGGGTGCGGCGGAGGCGACCGCGAGAATCGACGCGGCGGTCCAGGACATCCGTGCCTCGCAGGTCGCGAACGCGGCGACGGCCGTCACCGACGCCGGCGACACGGCGTCGAGCGCTCGCACGCTGCTGATCGGGCTGGCGGTCGTCGCGGTCGTCGTCGCGCTGCTGATCGCGATGCTGCTGTCGCGGCAGATCTCGGGCGGCGTCGGGCAGATGATGCGCGCGGCGCGCGGGATCGCGAAGGGCGACGTCGAGCAGACCGTCGAGGTCAAGTCGCGTGACGAGATCGGCGAGACCGCGGAGGCGTTCAGAGAGATGATCGCCTACCTCGAGGAGATGGCGCAGGCGGCGCGGCGGATCGCGGCCGGCGACCTGTCCGTCGAGGTGCTGCCGAAGTCCGAGCGCGACGCGCTCGGGCTCGCGTTCCAGGAGATGTCGGCGGACCTGCGGGCGGCGCTCGGCGACCAGTCGTCGCTCGACGCGCTGATCGAGCGGATGGATTCGCTCAGCATGCGCGACCTCGCCGACCTGGAGCTCGCGCTGACGGCCGTCGCCAACGGCGACCTGACCGTCGACGTCGCGATCGCGACGCGGACGATCGACGCCGAGGAGGGCCGCGACGCGGGCCGCCTGGCGACGATCTTCAACGGGATGCTCGGCCGTACGCAGAGCTCGATCTCCAGCTACAACGCGATGCGCGCGCGTGTGGCGCAGATGCTGCAGCAGATCGCGCGCGAGTCGCAGGCGGTCGCGGCGGCGTCGCAGCAGATGGCGACGACGTCGGACGAGTCCGGGCGCGCGGTCAACGAGATCGCATCCGCGGTCGGCGAGGTCGCGGCTGGCGCGGAGCGTCAGGTGCGGACCGTCGGCGAGGCGCGCACGCTCACGGGCGAGGTCGTCTCGGCGACGCGCCAGTCGGCCGACAACGCCGAGCAGACCGCCCACGCCGCCGATCAGGCGCGCGCGGTCGCGGCGGAGGGCGCGGAGACGATCCGGCAGGCGACCGAGGCGATGAGCGCGGTGCGCGCGTCGTCCTCGGAGGTCACCGGCACGATCCGCCAGCTGGGCTCGAAGTCCGAGCAGATCGGCGGGATCGTCGCCACGATCACCGGCATCGCGGAGCAGACGAACCTGCTTGCGCTGAATGCCGCGATCGAGGCGGCGCGCGCGGGCGAGCAGGGGCGCGGCTTCGCGGTCGTCGCCGAGGAGGTCCGCAAGCTGGCCGAGGAGTCGCAGCAGGCGGCGCGCTCGATCTCGGAGCTGATCAAGGAGATCCAGTCCGAGACGGGCCGGGCTGTCGACGTCGTCGAGGACGGCGCGCGGCAGACCGAGCACGGCGCGCAGACGGTCGAGCAGGCCGGCCTCGCGTTCGACCGGATCGGGTCGAGCGTCGAGGACATGAACGGCCGCATCGCGCAGATCGCCGGCGCGGTGACGGAGATCGCGCAGCGCGCGACGCAGATGGAGGAGAACATGGCCGACGTCGCGTCGATCGCCGAGCAGTCGAGCGCATCGACCGAGCAGGTCTCCGCCTCGACGCAGCAGACGAGCGCCTCGACGCAGGAGATCGCGGCCTCGGCACAGGAGCTGGCGCGCACGGCCGAGGAGCTGGAACGGCTCGTCGGTCAGTTCACGTTGGCGTAGTCGCAGCGGGCGGCACGCGTGGCGCGGCCGGAGACGGTCGCGCCGCGCCGCGCCGCTTGCGCCGAATCAGCGCCCGCGTCTCGGCAGCGCCCGCGCCAGCAGCTTCGTGAACGCCCGCGCGCCGTCGAACGTCAGGTGCAGCCCGTCGGGCTGGAACCAGCTCGTGTGGCCGCGGCTGTGGGCGACCCAGTCGAGCACGCCGACGCGTCTGGGCAGCCGCTTGCCGAACGCGCGCACCGTGCGCGCGTCCTCGCCCGACCAGCCGCCCAGCTCGCGCGGGGTGACGAGCACCAGCCGGCGCGTTCTGCCGAGCCGGTGCAGCGCGGCGCTGACCTGGCGCGCGTCGATCGAGGCGTTGGCGCCGAGCGCGATCACGACGACGTCCGGCAGCGCGCCGGCGGCGGCGCGAGCGCGCAGCAGCGCGAGTCCCTCGTGCATGTCGCGGCAGCCGTGCGCGTTGGCGTCGAAGCCGGCGCGCGCGAGGTCCGGCAGCGCCAGCAGCATCGCCGAGTCGCCGATCGCCAGCGGCGCGAGACCCGGCCCGATGTCCTTCCTGGCGGGGTATTCGTGGACGCTGCCGCAGTCGGCGAATGCGGGCGCAGCGGCGAGGGTCAAGGCCGAGACGGTCGCGAAGACTGCAGCGGTGAGGCGCATGCGTCAGGACTCTGACAGGATCCCCGCGCCGCATACGCAGCCGCGCGCGCGGGACACGGAACCGGACCCACGAGAGATGCTCTTCCCAACCGTCGAGTTCGCGATCTTCTTCCCGATCGTGCTCGCGCTGTCGTGGTGGCTGATGCCGCGTCAGGGGCTGTGGAAGCCGTTCATCGTGCTCGCCAGCTACGCCTTCTACGCGGGCGCGAACTGGAAGTTCTGCCTGCTGCTGGCGCTCGTCACGGGGTGGAACCAGCTCGGCGCGGTCCTGCTGCACCGCACCGACGACGACGCGCGCCGCAACTGGATCGTGCGGGTCGCGGTCGCGGGCGACCTGCTGCTGCTCGGCGTCTTCAAGTACTACGCCTTCTTCGTCCAGGACGTCGGCGACGCGCTCGACGCGATCCGCCTCGGCATGCCGCTGCCGCTGCTGACGATCGCGCTGCCGGTCGGCGTCAGCTTCTTCACGTTCCAGGCGATCTCGTACGTGGTCGACGTCAGACGGCGCGAGATCGTGCCGTCTTCGACGCTCGACGTGGCGATCTACCTGAGCTTCTTCCCGCACCTCGTCGCGGGCCCGATCGTGCGCGCGAGAGAGTTCCTGCCGCAGCTCGCGCGGCCGCGCGACCCGTCGAAGGTCGCGGTCGGCTCGGGCCTGGCGCTGATCGCGCTGGGCCTGGTGAAGAAGGTCGCGCTCGCCGACTTCCTCGCGCGGACGGTCGTCGATCCCGTCTTCAGCGTGCCGGAGGCGTACGGCGCGCTCGACGTGCTGCTGGCCTCGTACGCCTACGCGGCCCAGATCTACTGCGACTTCTCCGGCTACACCGACATCGCGATCGGCCTCGCGCTGCTGATGGGCTTCGTCTTCCCGCAGAACTTCGACAGCCCGTACCGCTCGCTCAGCCTGCGCGAGTTCTGGCGCCGCTGGCACATGACGCTGTCGCGCTTCCTGCGCGACTTCCTCTACATCCCGCTCGGCGGCAACCGCGGCGGGCGCTGGAAGACCTACCGCAACCTGCTGCTGACGATGGTGCTCGGCGGGCTGTGGCACGGCGCGGCGTGGACGTTCGTGCTGTGGGGCGCGTTCCACGGCGTCGGCCTCGTCGCCGAGCACGCGATCGGCAGGCGGATCGAGCGGGTGCCGCGCTGGCTGCGCTGGCTGCTCACCTTCCACCTCGTCGTGTTCGCGTGGATCCTCTTCCGCGCGCAGGGGCTCGACGTCGTCGGCGCGCTGCTGCACCAGTTGACGGTCTTCTCCGCGCCGACGCTGTGGAGCGCGACCGCGGTCGGCGTCGTCGTGCTCGTGGTCGGGCTGCAGCTGCTGCCACCGCGCTGGATCGAGGCGACGCAGGTGCGGATCGAGCGGCTCAACCCGCTCGTGCTGGCGGCTGGCGTCGCCGTCGTGATCGTGTTCGTGATGGCGACCGTGCCCAGCCAGGGCGTCCCGCCGTTCATCTACTTCCAGTTCTGAGGGGGTCGGTCAGCATGCGCGCGATGGGGGACAGGGAGGGGGAGCAGCTGGAGCTGGAGGGCGACGGCCGCCTCAACCGCTTCGACCGACTCGGCCTGCGCCGTTTCTCGGCCCGCGATTCGGTCCTCGCCGTGCTCCTGCTCGTCGGTCTGCTGGCGCTGTTCGGCGGCGGCTCGCTGCTGCACGACGCGGACGAGATGCAGCCGGGCCTGGAGCGCACGGTCGTCAAGGGCGTCGGCAAGCCGGTCGGCGCGATCGCGGACCGGCTCCCATTCCAGGACGCGAGTCGTCGCGCGACCGCGTTCCTGTCGCCGGATGCGGACCTCGGCGGGGGTGCGGGCGGGTTCTCGACGGTGGCGGCTGGGGCTGGTGGTTCCGGCGCGGGCCCAGCGGCCGGCGGCGAGCCGCTCGGCGTCCCGCCGGTCTCGCCGGACGCCTTCACCGCCTCGGAGCTGGGCGAGAGAGCGCCGCCGAAGCTCCAGTTGAGAACGCTGCTGGTGACGGGCGACTCGCTCGCGATGCCGCTCGACGCGGTGCTCGCGCGCCGGCTCGTCGGCGACGGCGTCAGAGTGCTGCGCGAGGCGCACGTCGGCACCGGCATCTCGAAGACCGCGCTGCTGGACTGGGGCAAGCTCTCGCACGAGCAGGCGGCGAGAGCGGCGGACGCCGTCGTCGTCTTCATCGGCGCCAACGAGGGCTTCCCGATGGACGGTCCCGGCGGCGGGCAGCTCGACTGCTGCGGCGCCGACTGGGCCGCCGTCTACGCAACGCGCGTGCGCACGATGATGGACGCTTACCGCCGCGCCGGCGCCGCGCGCGTCTACTGGCTGACGCTCCCGACCCCGCGCGACAGAGACCGCCAGCCGATCGCGCGCACGGTCAACGCCGCGATCGACGTCGCCGCGCAGCCGTGGGCCAACCAGGTGCGGGTGCTCGACATGGTCGGCGTCTTCACGCCCGGCGAGCGCTACGAGGACGCGATCGACGTCGACGGCACGTCGACGCTGGTGCGCGAATCCGACGGCATCCACTTGAACGAGGCCGGTGCCGAAGTCGCCGCCGACGAGGTCCAGCGTGCGCTGGGGGAGGACTTCGAGCCATGAGAACGGCCGCACTGATGGCCGCGGCGGCACTTGTCGTCGTCGGGGTGGGGGCGGCCGCTCCCACGCCGATCAGACTCGTTGCGGCAGGGAGAGAAGGATGGGTTGCGCTCGAGGTCAACGGTGACCCTGGGGCAGTCGTCACGCTCACGGAGCGGGTGCGCAGTCGCCAGGCGCTGATCCGAACGATCACAGTTCCCTCCTCTGGCACGATCACGCTCCGCAGATCCACGCCGTGGCGATGCGATCGTCAAGGACGCCGCTTCGTTGCGCGCGTCGGTGAGGAGACCGTCAGCGCGTCCGTCAGAACCCCCTCCTGCGCCGACCGTCTCAGCTTCAGCGCACCCAGACGCGGACGTGTTCACAGCGCGATCCGCGTGCGCGTCGCCGATGCCTGGCACGGCGGCGGCGAGCTGCGCGCGCAGGTGTGCGCGAGCACCGCCGGCGCCGCGGCGATCTGCAGAGTCGTCGAGTTCGACGGGCGCAAGCGCAGCACGACGGTCGGGCTGACGCCGCCGCGCGGAGGCGTCTGGGGGGTCGAGGCGACGACGAGATGGCAGAAGCTGCGGGCCGAGACGGTCGTCGCGCCGGGGCGCGCGCGGCTGCTGGCGACGGGCGACTCGGAGATACAGGGGATCGACGAGATCCTCGCCGCATCGCTGCGGGGCCGCGCCGACGTGAAGAGCGACGCCCACGTCAGCACCGGGATCTCGAAGCCGTTCATGTTCGACTGGAACGCGCATGCGCGCGGCATGGCCGACGGCTTTCGCCCGGACGTGACGGTGGTCTACATCGGCGGCAACGAGGGCTTCCCGCTGCCGCGGCCCAAGGACGGGCGCAGCGTCAACTGCTGCGGCGGCGACTGGATCGCCGGCTACGAGCGGCGCGTCGCCGACATGATGCGGTCGTTCTCGCGCGGTGGCCGCGGTCGCGTCTACTGGTTCACGCTGCCGACCCCGTCCTCCGGCGAACTGGCCGGGATCGTCGCGGCCGTGAACCCCGCGATCGTCCGCGCCGCCAGACGCTTCCCGGACACCGTCAGAGTGATCGACATCCGCCCGGTCTTCACCCCCGGCGGCCACTTCCGCTCCGCGATGGAATACGACGGCCGCTGGGTCACCGTGCGCGAATCCGACGGCTACCACCTGTCCTGGTCCGGCAACGAGATCGCGACGAGCCTGTTGATCAGAGCGATGCGGGCGGACGGTGCGGTCGGGTAGACCGCGCCGCCCGCCCCGCGCCAGACGCCGGGCGCATGCCGCGCGCGGTCGTGCGCGGCAGGAGCGCTGCGCGGCCTACGTGTTCTGCGTGTAGGAGTGGCGGACGGTCGCGCCTCTCTTCTTGCACGTCACTCTTGCGTCGAATTGCGTCGCGATCCCGGCGCGCTGCTCGGTGCAGGCGAAGCCGCGGACCTTTCTCACGCAGCGACCGGCGGGGCCGTTGACCGCGCGGCATCTGTAGTACGCGCGCACGACCTTCTCGCCCTCACCGCAGCTGACCCCGGTCACGCTCAGCGAGGTGACGTAGCTGGGGCCGTAGGTCTGCTCCTTGCCCTTGACGCTGCAGGTCTTCGCCGCCTTCGCCACGGGCGCGGCGCTGACGGCCGATGATGCACCGAGGCTCGCGAGCGCGAGCGCTCCGGTGACGGCGAGAGCGCGAAGCTGCCGACGGTTCATGTGAAGGTCCTCCCTGATCGAATGGGCCTGCCCAGCGCAGACTGCCGGATCCTAGATCCTCACCTGTCACACCGCCATAGGGTGTCATCGCGCCAGCGACGTTCTAAGATGCCGCCCGTGCGCGCCGACCTCCGTCCCGCAGCGACGAGCGATCCGCTGCTGGGCCGCGACCTGGAGCTGGACGCGCTCGTCGAGCTGCTCGACGGCGCCCGTCGCGGGGAGGGCCGGCATCTCGTCTTGGAGGGAGCTGCCGGGATCGGCAAGACGCGGCTGCTGCGCGAGATCGACGCGGTCGCGCGGCGCAGCGGGCTGCGGGTGCTGTCAGCGCGCGCCGACCCGCTCGCGACGGAGGTCGCCTTCGGGATCGCGCTGGAGCTGGTCGAGCCGCTCGCCGACGTGACCGGCGCCGAGCGCGCCGAGCTGTTCGCCGGCGCCGCCAGACTGATCGAGCCGCTGCTGTCGCCGGGCCGGCCGCTCGCGCACGCCGATGCGGCGCAGCAGTTCGCGCACGGCGCCTACCGGCTGCTCGCCAACGCCGCCGCGCGACAGCCGCTGCTGGTGGTCGTCGACGACCTGCAGTGGGTCGACGCCGGCTCGCTGCGGGTGCTCGCGCACCTGGCCGCGCGGCTGGAGGGCCAGCCGATCGCGGTCGCCGCGGCGCTGCGCGCGGGCGAGCCGCCCGCCGACCCGGCCGGTCTTGAGCGCTTCCGCTTCGAGCCGGCGGCGACCGTCGTGCGCCCCCGCCCGCTTCCGCTTCGCGACATCGCCAGGCTCGCGGCCGCCGCCGGTCTCGCCGCCGCGCCCGACACCTTCCTGACCGCGTGCGTGGAGGTGACCAGCGGCAATCCGCTGCTGCTGAAGGCGCTGCTGAGCGATGTGGCGACGCGAGGGGAGCTGGGCGAGGCCGCTGTCGAGCTGGCCGCTGGGGGCGCGGCGGGCGGCGGGCCGGCAGGCGCGGCGGGCGTTGGCGGCGCGGCGGACCTGGGCGGCGTCCTGGCGATCGCGCGGTACGTGCAGGCGCAGCTCGGGCGGTTGCCGCCGCTGGCCGGCGAGCTGGCGCTGGCGGCCGCGGTGCTCGGCGACGGGGCGTCGCTGCGGCAGGCGGCGCGGCTGTGCGGCGCCGACCTCGACCGCGCCGCCGCGGCGGCTGACCGGTTGCTGGAGGCGGGCGTGCTGGCGCAGGTCGAGCCGCTCGCGTTCGCGCATCCGGTCGTGCGCGCGTCGCTGCACGACCATCTCGAGCCGGCCAGCCGCGGACGGCTGCACGCGGCCGCGGCGCGGCAGCTCGCGGCCGACCGCGCCGACAGCGAACGGATCGCCGCGCATCTGATGCGGGCGCTGCCGGCGCGCGATCCGCAGGCTGTCGAGCTGCTGCACGCCGCGGCGCGACAGGCACGCGCCCGCGCGGTGCCTGAGTCGGCGATCGCCTACCTGCGCCGTGCGCTGGAGGAGCCGCCGCCCGACTGGCAGCTGGCCGAGACGCTGCTGGAGCTGGGCCGCGCCGAGGCCGCCGCCGGCCTCCCCGACGCCGCCGAGACGCTGACGCGCGCGCTCGACCTGCTCGACACCCCGCGCGAGCGCGCCGAGGCGCTGCTGTGGATCGGCCGCACCCGCTTCGCGGGCGGCGCGCTGCTGGAGGCGGCGAAGGCGTTCGATCGCGGGCTGGACGTGCTCGACGCCGCGGGCGTGATCGGCACCGCTGCGAGCGCAGGCGCGCGGCCGGCCGCCGCCGACGCGATCCTCGCCGAGCTGCAGACCGAGCTGCGTGCCGGCTACATCAGCGCGGCGCGCTTCGAGACCTCGTTGCGGCCGGAGGCGCAGCGGCGGCTGGCGCCGTTGCTGGAGACGATGGCGGACGGGACGACGCGCGGCGAGCGGGCGCTGCTGGCGGAGGTCGCGCTGGAGCAGGGAATCCGTTGCGCGCCGCCGCAGCAGGCGATCGCGCTCGCGCTGCGGGCGTGGGCGCACGGGCGCGTGCTCGACGAGCTGGACGCGCAGGGGATCGTGCTGTCGCAGATCGCGGCGACGCTGACCTGGTCCGACGCGCTCGACGAATCCGAGCAGGTGCTCGACGCCGCGGTCGCGCATGCGGAGCGCAACGGCGCGGCCCACCAGCTTGCGACCGCCGCCTATCTGCGCGCGTGGCCGCACTACTACTGCGGCCGGCTCGCGGCGGCCGACGCCGACGCTCGCGTCGCGCTCGCGACGCCCGGTTGGAAGATGTACGAGCCGTCGGCGCGCGCGGTGATCGCGCTCGTCGCGATCG
The DNA here is from genome assembly GCF_030646165.1 of Conexibacter sp. CPCC 206217. Lineage (GTDB taxonomy): Bacteria > Actinomycetota > Thermoleophilia > Solirubrobacterales > Solirubrobacteraceae > Conexibacter. Next base: position 267,439 of record NZ_JAUTDO010000006.1, read on the forward strand.
AGCGCGGCGACGTGGTCGAGGCGGACACGGCGCTCGACGTCCCCGACGCGGCCGAGAAATGGGCCGGCTCGATCCCCTACGCGATGCTGCTGGAGGCGCAGGGGCGGCTCGCGCTGATACGCGGCGACGGCCGGGCCGCAGCGCAGGCGTTCGAGGCGTGCGGGGCGCTGATCTCCGCGATGGACACGGGCCATCCGTTCTGCCCGTGGCGCTCCCAGGCCGCGCTCGCGCACCTGCAGGAGGGCGACCGCGAGCGCGCTGTGGAGCTGGCGCAGGAGGAGGTCGCGCTGGCGCGGGCGATCGGCCTCGCACGCCCGCTCGGCGCGTCGCTGCGCGCGGCGGGCGTCGTCGCCGGCGGGGAAGCCGGCCTCGCGCTGCTGCGCGAGTCGGCCGCCGCGCTCGCAGACTCGCCAGCCCGCCTGGAACGCGCCCGCGCGCTGGTGGAGCTGGGGGCGGCGCTGCGGCGCGCGTCCGCGGTGGATGACGCGCGCGCGACGAACGGGGCTGACGCGGCGCCCGCAACGGGGGCGGTGGATGGCGCGCGCGCGACGAGCAGGGCCGACGACGCCCGCGCCAGCCTGCGCGAAGGCCTCGCGCTCGCGACCGAGATCGGCGCCACGCTGCTGGCGGAGCGGGCCGCGGCGGAGCTGCGCGCGACCGGTGCGCGGACACGTCGTGTGGCGACCGCCGGCGTCGCGGCGCTGACGCCGAGCGAACGACGGATCGCGCGCCTCGCCGCGCTCGGACTGACCAACAGGGAGATCGCGAGGGAGGCGGTGATCGTCCCCAAGACGGTCCAGTTCCACCTCGCCAACGCCTACCGCAAGCTCGGCATCAGCGGTCGCGACGAGCTGGCGGACGCGCTCGCCGCGGATCCGGCAGGCTGAGCTCCGGCGCGAGCTGCCGGCGCCGGCCGGCCCGGCGGAGTGGGATCCTGCTCGGGATGGCCGTCGACGAGGAGAGCCGCGCGCTGCTGAAGGGCCTGGTCGCGCGGATCGACATGGCCGAGTGCGTCGCGCGCGTGCAGCGGAGCATCGAGGAGATGGCGGAGTACCAGGGCTTCGTCGAGGGCCGCACGCAGCTCGACGACCGCGGCCCGGCCGGGATCCGCTGGAACCTGGAGGCGTTCCTGCGCTGGGCGGTCGACGACGGCGCGGCTCCCAGACCGCAGGAGCTCGCGCGGCTGCGCGAGCTGATCGGCGTGCGCGCCGCGGAGGGCCGGCCGCCTGAGGAGGGCCTCGCCGTCTACCGCCGAGCGATGCGGGCCGGCTGGGAGGTCGTGCTCGAAGCCGCCGACGAACGCGAGCGGGCCGCCCTCGGCGGCGCCTTCGACCTGCTGCTGGAGTGGCTGGAGATCGTCTCGCAGGTGTTCGAGCACGCCTACGCCGAGGAGCGCGACGCGCTCGTCTCCCAGCACGAACGGCGCGCGCGCCGACTGCTGGAGCTGATCCTCACCGAAGACGAGCCCGGTGCCGACGGCCAACGCCTTGCCGACGCGCTCGGATTCCGGCTGGCGGGGAGGTATCGACCGTTCGTGGCGGCGCTGGCGGCGGCGCGGCCCGCGCCCGCGCGACCCGCCGCGTCGTCCGCGCAGCCCGCCGCTTCGCCCGCGCAGCCCGCCGCCCCCGCTGCCCAGCTCCTCCAGCTCGCCGCCCACCTGCGCGGTCCGGACGTCCTCGCCGTCTCGGAGGGCCAGCGCGTCGTCGGGCTTGCGCACCTGCCGCTCGACCTCGCGCGGCTGGCGGCGGGGGAGCGGCTGCTGCTGGTGCAGGGCGAACCGCACGAGCGGGGAAGCCTCGGCGAGACGTTCGCCGATCTGCGCACGGTCGTCGCTCTCGCGGTGGCCGCAGGTCAGCGCGGCGTGATCGATCCCGACGCGTGGCTGCCCGAGCTGCTGCTGGCGCGCTCACCGTGGCTCGCCCAACGGCTGCACACACGCGTCTTCGGGCCGCTGCTCGCGGTCGGTCGGCCCGACCTCGCCGACACGCTGCGCGCGCTTGCGGCCAGCGGCTTCGAGCGCTCGGCCGCCGCGGCCGCGCTGCCGGTCCACCGCAACACGCTGCTGCAGCGGGTCGCGAGAATCGAGCAGCTGACCGCACTCGACCTCGACGACCCGGCCGACCGCGGCACGATCTGGCTCGCCTCCCGCGCACCGGCCGGCCCGTTCTGACCGCGCCGCCGCGCGCGACCGCTTCCGCGGAGGAGCGCAAGTTTGCTGTCACACAGCAGCAGTAGATCGTCGGTCCTCACGGATCGGTCAGTCCTCGGGTGTGCATCGTGCACATTGCGCGCCGCGCGCCGTGGTCGCCCCAACCGTCGCGCGCCGGGCCGCGCCGCCCTAGCGTGCCGGGGATGAGCTTGGATGCGGATGTGATCGTCGTGGGCGGTGGGCTGGCCGGGCTGGTCGCCACCGCGGAGCTGGCCGATGCGGGGCGCAAGGTGGTCCTGCTGGATCAGGAGCCGGAGCAGAGCCTGGGCGGGCAGGCGTTCTGGTCGCTCGGCGGCCTGATGTTCGTCGACAGCCCCGAGCAGCGCCGGATGCGGATCAAGGACTCCTACGAGCTGGCCCTGCAGGACTGGATGGGCACGGCCGCGTTCGACCGCGCCGAGGACGAGCTGCCGCGCAAGTGGGCGCAGGCGTACGTCGCCTTCTGCACGCACGAGAAGCGCGCCTGGCTGCACGCGCAGGGGATGCGCTGGATCCCGAACCCCGGCTGGCCCGAGCGCGGCGGCTATCACGCCGACGGCCACGGCAATTCCGTGCCCCGCTTCCACATCACGTGGGGGACCGGGCCCGGCATTGTCGCGCCGTTCGAGCGGCGCGTGCGCGAGGCGGTCGCGAAGGGGCTCGTCGAGCTGCGCTTCCGCCACCGTGTCGACGCGCTGTCGGTCAGCGGCGGCGCGGTCGACGGCGTCGCGGGCCGGATCCTGGAGCCGAGCACGGTCGTGCGCGGGGCGGCCTCGAGCCGCACCGAGGCCGGCGACTTCGAACTGCACGCGCAGGCGGTGATCGTCACGACGGGCGGGATCGGCGGCAACCACGAGCTGGTGCGGGCGAAGTGGCCGCAGCGGCTCGGCGCGCCGCCGCGGAGAATGCTGTCCGGGGTGCCGGCGCACGTCGACGGGCGGATGCTGGAGATCGCCAGAACGGCCGGTGCGAACGAGATCAACGGCGATCGCATGTGGCACTACGTCGAGGGGCTCGACAACTGGAGCCCGATCTGGCCCAAGCACGCGATTCGGATCATCCCTGGGCCGTCGTCGCTGTGGTTCGACGCGCGCGGCAAGCGGCTGCCGGGCCCGCTCTACCCGGGCTACGACACGCTCGGCACGCTCGCGCACATCCAGCAGACGGGCTACGACTACACGTGGTTCGTGCTGACCCGGAAGATCATCGAGAAGGAGTTCGCGCTGTCGGGCTCCGAGCAGAACCCCGACACGACCTCCAAGAGCTGGCGCGCGGTGCTGAAGGAGCGGCTCGGCAGCGGGCCGCCGTCGCCGGTGCAGGCGTTCATGGACCGCGGCGCGGACTTCGTCGTCGAACGCAACCTGCCGGACCTCGTGCGGCGGATGAACGCGCTGACGGGGGAGGAGCTGATCGACCTCGCCGACCTGAAGGCGCAGATCGACGCGCGCGACCGCGAGATCGAGAACCCGTACTCCAAGGACGGCCAGATCACCGGCATCCACGGCGCTCGCGCCTACTTCGCCGACAAGGTCACGCGCGTGGCGGCGCCGCACCGGATCCTCGACCCGAAGGCGGGCCCGCTGGTCGCCGTGCGGTTGTCGATCATGACGCGCAAGTCGCTCGGCGGTCTGCACACGGACCTCGACGCCCGCGCGCTGCGAGCCGACGGCAGCGTGCTCGACGGCCTCTACGCGGCCGGCGAGGTCGCCGGCTTCGGCGGCGGCGGAATGCACGGCTACCGCTCGCTGGAGGGCACGTTCCTCGGCGGCTGCCTCTTCTCCGGCCGCGTCGCGGGTCGCGCTGCGGCCAGAGCAGTCTCCTGAGCAGCATTGGACCGTCGGTCCATAGTCAGGCTCTCACCGTACTAATACGATCGCCGCTCTCTCGAAGGCCCAATTCATAGAAGCGAGGCGGCATGCACGTGAGGAAAGCCCCTGCAATTAAACGGACCTGGGGCAGGGCGACGCTTGTCGCCCTGCTCGCATTGCTGGTCGGTCTGGGACTCGCCGCCCAGAGCGCCAGCGCGCATGGCAAGCCGAAGGGGCACTCGGCGCATGACGACCATCGCGGCGGCTGGGGGCACGGCGGCCGCGACGATCACCATCACGGTCACGGTGACAATCACCACAGATCGCCTCATAGATCGCCTCACAGTGACTTCCAGGTCGCCGAGGCGTCGATCGACGACATCCAGACGGCGCTGCTGCGGCGCAAGGTGACGACGACGGAGATCGTCGAGGACTACCTCGATCGCATCAAGGCCTACAACGGCACCTGCGTCAGCCAGCCCGACGGCGTCCTCGGGCCGATCACGATGATCCCGAACGCGGGCAAGGTCAACGCGCTGATGACGCTCAACCTGCGGCCGGCCGCGCGCAGAGCGTGGGGCTTCGACGACCGCAAGGCGCGCAGCATGACCGACGCGACCGACAACGACCCGAACATGCCGGACGCGCTCGAGACGGCCGCCAAGCTCGACGCCCAGTTCGCCCGCACGGGCAAGCTGCTGCCGCTGCAGGGCGTCGTCGTCGCGATCAAGGACCAGTACGACACGTTCGACATGCGCACGACGTCCGGCGCCGACGCCTTCTGGGCCAACGACCGCCCGCCGGCCGACTCGACCGTCGTCGCGCGGCTGCGCGCGGCCGGCGCGATCGTGATCGCGAAGGCGAACATGGACGAGTACGCCGGCGGCGACGCCCGCAGCTCGTTCGGCGGCACCGGCTGCAACGCCTACGACACCGAGCGCGATCCGGGCGGCTCCAGCGGCGGCTCGGCGGTCGCGGTCGCCGCGAACCTCGTCACCTGCTCGATCGGCGAGGAGACCGGCGGCTCGATCCTCAAGCCGGCCCGCTTCGCCAGCACCGTCGGCATGGCGCCCACCCGCGAGCTGGTCAGCGCGGCCGGCATGATCCAGAAGGGTTTGGCGACGCGCGTGGGGCCGATCTGTCGCAGCGTCGCGGACACGGCGAAGATGTTGAGCGCCTATGCGGGCTACGACCCGAGAGACGAGATGACGGCGTTCAGCACCGGCCGGATCGCGTCGAAGCCTTCGTACAGCACCGGGGGCAAGGCGCGCCTGGACGGGTACCGCATCGGCGTCGTGCGCGAGTACATGGACAAGGACGCGTTCACGCTCGCTGACGGTGACAGCATCGACCTCGTCGACAGAGCGATCACGAATCTGCGGCAGCTCGGCGCGACGATCGTCGACCCGGGCGTGCACGGCGCGCTGTTCCAGAGATGCGTCGACAGATACGTGCCGAAGTGGATGAACCAGCAGTTCATCCCGCAGTTCCCGGAGACGTTCGCGGCCGGCAGCGACCAGATCTCGACGCTGCTGGACATGTACTTCGACCAGTCGCTGGTGCCGCATACGGCGACCGGCCGGCCGAGCGCCCGCAACATCCCCGGCACGAGCACCGACGTGGGTGACGCGCGCTACAACTTCAACGCGTACATCCGCGAGCGTGGTGACGCCTCGATTCACAGTCTCACCGACCTGATCAACAAGGCGAACTTCTGGGTCGACCCGAAGTTCCCCAACCGCAAGTCGAGCCTGGAGAGAACCGACGCCGCGCTGACGCTTTCCACGGCGAGCGCGCAGCAGACCCGGATCGCGTGGCAGACGGTGATCTACAACTGCTTCGCGGACATGAGACTCGACGCCGTCGTCTACCCGTCGGGCAACATCCCGCCCGGCATCCTGACGTCGCCGGCCGAGCCGACGGTGAACGACCGCGGCCTGTCGTGGTCCAACATCAGCAGCAAGGGCTTCCCGGCGATGACGGTGCCGGCGGGCTTCACGACGCAGGTCTACGACCGCGGCGCCGACGGCGCGCTGCTGCCGCCCAAGAGAGAGGCGCTGCCGGTCGGGATCGAGTTCCTCGGCCTGCCGTTCAGCGAGCAGACGCTGTTCGAGATCGGCGGGGCGTACGAGTCGGCGACCCACCGTCGCAAGCCGCCGGCGGAGTTCCCGGCGCTGGACTGAGGAGGCCCGCACGCCGCAGGTTCGCGGCCCGTCGCCTTTGGTGCGACGGGCCGCGAGCGCGCTGCGGCGCACGCTGGCGGGATTACGACCGCGCGTGCGCCGCTGCCTCAGCGCACGCTGACCGGGATCACCACCGCGCGTGCGCCCGTCGCCTCAGCGCACGCTGACCGGGACCACGACCGCGCGTGCGCCGCCGCCGAGTTGCAGGCGGTAGCGGCCGCGGGCGATCGGGCGCGTCGTGCGCAGGTGCGCGACGGTCCCGATCGCGTAGGTCCGCCGGCCGCGCATGAGCCGTGCGCGCGTGCCGGCGCGCGTCGCGGCGGCGCCTCTGGCGCTGCCGCCGCGTCTGACGGTGCACGTCACGCGCTGGCGGCCGCCGCTGCGCGTGACGCGACAGCTCACGCGCGCGTCGCGGCCAGGTCTGCCCTGCGGCCCCGTCTTGCCGGCCGCGCCGCCAGGTCCCTGCGGACCGACGGCGCCCGCCGGCCCGCTCGGGCCGCCGGCTCCCTGCGGCCCGGTGAGGCCCTGCGCACCCGCCGGCCCGGGCTGACCGTCGGTGCCCTGCGGACCGCTGGGTCCCTGCGTTCCGCCGGGCCCCGTCGGTCCCTCCGGCCCGGTCGGTCCCTCCGGCCCGGTCGGCAGCTCACCGCCGACGCCGCTGAGCGTGACCTCGGCTGCTGCGCCGGTCGCGACGGCGACGTGGAGCTGCGCCGCGCGCGGGCCGCTGTCGCTCGGCGCGAAGCGGATCCACACGGTGCAGCTCTCGCCGATCGCGAGCGGTGCGTCGCTGCACGACTCGGACGAGACGAGGAACTCGTTCGCCGCGGCGCCGGTGACGCGCACGCGGGTCGGCTCCAGCGGGCCGGCCGCGGCCGTCAGCACGACCGGCCGGGCGGGACCGAGCGTCGTGCGCGCCTGCGTGCCGAAGGCGATCGACTCGGCGTCGGGCAGGAGCCCGGGGACGGCGACCTCGGTCGCCAGCACCTGCGCACCGAGCGTCGCCTGCACGCTCGTCGCGCCGATCGCCGCGGGGGCGGCGAGCGTCGCGGTCGCTCTGCCGCCGACCGTCGCGGCGGTCGCGCTGACCGTCCAGCCCGGCTGGCTCGACGCGAACGTCACGACGGTCCCGTCGGGCACTCCGCCGCCGGGGATCGAGAACCCCGCGGAGTTGCGCGTGAAGTCGGCGGTGACGGTCGTCTGGCGCGCCGGCCCGACGATCGTGTCGGCCGCGCTCAGCGACATCACGGTCCACGGCGCGGCGATCGTGCCGCCCGGCAGCGCCGTGCAGCCCGCTCCGCCATCCGGACCGGCGTTGCAGCCCCACCACGAGTTCGTCGCGTCGAGCGGCGTCGGCGACTGGTTGGCGATGGTGGCGCCGTTGCCGGCGAGGTCGTTGCCCTCCAGCCTCAGCGCCTGCTCGCCGAAGCTCGCCGCGGCGGCGATCTCGACGCCCGCGCCGCTCATGCCGCTGATCGTGTTGCCCTTCACGGTGACGCCCTCGAACGTCGGCGCACCGTTGCCGCCGGGATCGCCGAGCGCCACGCCGGACCCGCCGTCGCGCAGCGCGTTGTCCTCGATCGCGAGCGCTCTGGCGCTGCCCGACACGAGGATCGCGGGCCCGGTCGCCTCGCGCACGTCGTTGCCGCTGACGGTCGCGCCAGCGACCTCGCCGAGCACGACGAACGAGCCGTCGCCGCGGCTGCTGTTGCCGCTCACGTCCACGTCCGCGATCGGATCGCCGGGCGTGCCGCTCAGCGCGATCGCCGCTCTGGCGCCGGCGCCGTCGCCGGTGCCGCTGAAGGCGTTGCCGGTGACGCTGACGCCGGAGCCGGAGACGCCGGCCAGCATGACCGCGTGCGCGTCGGGCCGGCGGTCGTTGGCGACGAACGCGTTGCCCGCGACGACGAGGCCGCTGACGTCGCGCCCGCTGGCGCTGACGCCGTAGCCGTTGCCGGTCACGACGTCGTTGACGATCCGCGTGTCCCTGCCGTCGACGGCGACGCCGGACGGCGCCCCCGCGCCGCCGGGCGTGATCGTGAAGCCGTCGAGCGTGACCCCGTCGGCGGCGACCCGCACGACCGCGCCGGGATGGTCCGCCGGCCCGGCGATCACCGTCGCGCCGGATCCGTCGTCGGCGGCCGCCGCGACTGCGTGCGTCGTGTCGTGCGCCCGCGCCGCACCGCTCGCGCCGAAGCGCGCCGCTCCGCCCGCCGCGCCCGCTCGACCCGCCGCGCCCGCCCGCTCGCGTCCGTCCGCGCCGGCGTCCGCGCCGCGCAGCGTCAGCGGCTTGTCGACGACCAGCTGCTCGGCGAAGGTGCCGGCGCCGGCGCGCACGGTCCCGCCTGCGCCGGCCGCGTCGATCGCCGCCTGCAGCGTGCCGAAGACCTCGGCCTGGCGCGTGCCGGTGGCGGGGTCCGGCGTCGTCGCGACGTGCCCGCCGTCGGCGAGGTTCGCGCCGGGCACGCTGTTGTCGGCGTAGAGGTCGTCGACGAACGCGTCGAGCTGCGCCTGGCTGATGTTGCCGCCGTCGGCGAGCCCGTCGCCGCGCACGAGCGCGAGCCGGCCGTCGTCGCCGGTCGCCGCGAGCGTGTTGCCGCGCAGCGCCGGCAGGCCCGTCTCGCCCTGCAGCCACGACTGGGCGCCGACGCGCGAGTCGACGCGGAGCGCGGGCAGGTAGTCGCCGTCGATCGCGTTGCCGTCGAGCACGATCGCGGAGTCGCCGCGCGTCCACGACTCGGCGCCCGCGCCGTTGGTGAGCGTGACGCTGCCGCGCAGCCGGCTGCCGGCGACCGTCGCCGCCTCCAGCTCGCCGGGCGTCGCGTTGCCGTTGAAGTAGACCGCCGACGCTGACGGTGCCGGCGCGCCGGCCGCGGTCGTGCCGGCCGTGACGACGGAGTCGCGCAGCTCGAAGCCGCTCGCGTGGACCTCGAAGACCTTGTTGACCTCCGCGGTGGTGCCGGCGGTCGGCGTGATCTCGAGTCCGCGCACGTGCACGTCGCGCGCCATCACCGCGATGTTGGTGCCGTAGCCGGCCTGGTATCTGCTGAGGATCGTCGCCGCGACCGCGTCGGCGTCCACGATCGGCGCGCCGCCGGCATCGACGCCCTCGAGCGTCAGCGGCTTGTCGAGGAAGAGGCCGTAGCGCTGCGTCCCGGCGATGCCGTAGCGGCCGCCGGGTCTGAAGTCGGTGCGGCCCTCCTGGTAGCTGCCCGGGGCGATCGCGACCGTGTCGCGCTCGACGGCGACGTCGATCGCATGCTGGACGGTCGCGCACGGGTGCGCGGGGGAGAGGCAGAAGTTGCCCGCGTCGTCGCCGCCGACGCTGACGTGCCGCTTTGCCAGCAGCGGGGCGGGAGCGGGATCTCCCGCGTCGATCGACGCGTGCCCGTCCTCGACGAGCGCGTCGGCGCAGCCCGGGTGACCGGGCCCGGCCGCGCAGCCCCACCAGTTGCCGCGCGCGTCGATCGTCACGGCCGCGCCGTCGCCGCCGCCATCACCGCTACCGCCGCCATCGCCACCGCCGCCGCTCGTCGCATCGGCATAGCTCTTGATGCCCACGGTCGCGTTGCCGTCGAGGCGCGACTGCGTCACGCGCACGCCGCTGACCGCGTTGCCGAACTCGGCCCCGCTTCTGTTGCCGGTCGCGAGCACGCTGCGCAGCTCGACGTCGCGCAGCGTCGCGGGATCGCTCGCGTACGCGTCGTCGTTGCGGCCCTTGATCGCGAAGCCCGGGCCGCCGTTGCCGCGCACGATCGCGTCGGCGACGCGAAGCCCGGCGAAGTCACCGTACTTGACGTTCACGTCGATGCCGTTGAGCGACCCGGTCGGCTGCGCGACGCCGGCGCCCGTGTCCTGCACGGTGACGCCGTCGAACGCGACGTCGTTCAGCGCCTCCAGATAGATCCCGCCCTGCTGGTTGCGGTCGAAGCTGGTGGCGCTCACCTGCACATGGTCGAAGACGCCGGCGACGTCGCTGCCGGCATCGTCGACGTAGAGCCCGTATCTGTTGGCGTCGAAGCTGCTGCCGGAGACGGTCAGCCCGCTCGCGTGGCCGCGCACGCTGAGGCCCAGCGCGTTGCCGCTCGCGCGCACGCGCTCCAGGCGCCAGCCGGAGATCGCGCCGCCGCCTCTGACCTCGACGCCAGCCTGCGCGTTGCCGGTCGCGGCGAGGTCCTGCAGCAGCCCGTCGGAGACCGCGCCGGTGACGAGCAGGCCGTTCGCGGAGCCCGTCAGCGTCAGTCCGCGCAGCGCCACGCCGTCGGCCCCCGCGGCGACCGTGATCGCCGTTCTGCCGGGCGCGGTGATCGTCACGCCGCCACCACCGGCGATCGTCAGCCCCGGCGTCGCGATCGTGACCGCGCCGGCGTAGGTGCCGTCGCAGACGAGGATCTCGTCGCCCGCGCCGGCCGCGGCGACCGCGGCCGCGATCCCGCTGAAGTCCGGTTGCGCGCAGGTGGCGCCCGCGGGCCCGGCTCCGCCCGCGTCGTCGTTGACTGTCAACGTCGCCGCTGTCGCGCTGGCTGTCGCGGCGAGCGGCACTGCGAGCAGCGCCGCGAGCGCGAGGCCGGTGGTCCAAGCTCGTCTGCGCACCTGCGTTCCCTTCCGTCGTGATCCCATCCCGGATGGCATCGACGGCCGGTGCGGGAGCGGTCAGACAGTGGGAGCTTCTGGCCGGAGCCACGCCTGCCTGACAGCTTTCAGCCCGGCGTCGCGAGCTTCTCAGCGAGCCGGATCGACGTGCTCGAGGAGCGCTTCGAGCGCCTGCGGCAGCAGCCGGCGCACGTTCGCGACCTCCTGGGCGGGCGCACGCAGCCGCACCAGCTCGGCGACGACGAGCGCGGACAGCTGCGAGACGAAGCGGCTGCACTCCGCCAGCCGCGCGCCCGCGAGCGCCGCCGCGTCGAGGAACCGCACGGTTGCCTCGAGCGCGTCGCGCTGAGCGCCGGTGCGGACGGCGGCGCCGAGCGCTGCGAGCCACTCGCGGCCCAGCTCCTGGCCGGCCGCGGAGGCGAACCAGCCGCTGCTCCAAGCGTCGTAGGTCACGCGCGCGGCGCGCTCCATCAGCGCGTCGCCGCTGCGCGCGAGCAGGTCGGCGGTCGCGGCCATCGCGCCGTCCGGCAGCTCCTGTGCGCTCAGCAGCGCCCCGGCGGAGCGGCGACGGGCGAGCTCCTGCACGTCGCGGCGCCGGAAGCGGCGATGGCCGCCGCTGGTGCGCACGCCGCGCAGCGCCCCCTCGTCGGCCAGCCGCCGGATCGTGCTCGGCGAGACGCCGAGCACGCGCGCTACCGCGCCCAGCGTCATCGTGTCGTCGACGTCGGTGCGCGCGAGCGGGCGCAGGCCGGGCGCGAACGAGGCGGGTCGCGGGCGCGTGACGGTCCGCCCGGAGACCGACGGCCGCGCGAACAGGAAGCCCTGGACCGCGTCGACGCCGGCGGCGCGCACGGCGGTCAGCTGCTCCTCCGTCTCGATCCCCTCCGCGACGACCGTCAGCCCGAGCGCGTGGCCCATCCCGACGATCGCGTCGATGATCGGCGTCGCGTCGGTCGCGCGCTTGATGCTCTGGACGAACGAGCGGTCGATCTTGAGGCCGTCGACCGGCAGCCGCCGCAGATAGGCCAGCGACGAGTAGCCGGTGCCGAAGTCGTCGAGCAGCACCTTCACGCCGATCCGCTTCAGCATCGTCAGCATCTCGACGGGGTCGCCGGCGCCGTCGATCACGCTCGACTCGGTCAGCTCCAGCGTGAGCGCCGACGCGGGGATGCCGGTGGCGGCGAGCGCGGTCGCAAGACGGCCTGGAAGCGTCCGGTCGGCGAGCTGCCGGGCGGACAGGTTGACCGAGACCGGCGGCGGGTCGTGCTCGGGATCCTGCTCGATCCAGCGCGCGATCTGCCGACAGGTCTCGGCCAGCACCCAGGTGCCGATCTCGACGATCTGCCCGGTCGCCTCGGCGACGGGGATGAACTCGCCCGGCGCGACGATCCCGCGCTCCGGGTGGCGCCAGCGCAGGAGCGCCTCGACGCCGATCGTCTCGCCGCCGGCGGCCGACAGGATCGGCTGGTAGTGCAGCACCAGCTGGTCGCGCTCGAGCGCGACCGCCAGCTCGCGCTCGATCCGCAGCTGCGTCAGCAGGCGCTCCCGCGCGCGCGGCGTGAAGACGTGTATGCGGCGGTCGTCGTCGGCGTTCGCCTCGCGCAGCGCGATGTCGGCGTCGCGCAGCAGCTCGGTTGCCTCGACGTTGCCGGCTGGGCCGAGCACGACGCCGGCGTGCCCGCTCAGACGCACCGGCGTGCCGTCGCCGGCGTGCACGGCACCGAGCCCGTCGAGGATCGACTGCGCGACGCGCCGGGCCGCGATCTCGCCGCGCACGCCTTCGACGATCGCGACGAAGCGCACGCCCGCCATGCGGCCGAAGAAGGCCGCCGGCAGCGCGCCGGAGAGCCGGCGCGCGGCGTCGGCGAGGACCGCGTCGCCGGCGCGATGGCCGAGCGCGTCGTTGACGTCGGCCATGCCGTGGATGTCGATCGCGATCACGGCGAACTCCGTGCTGTCGCCGGTGCTCGCGATCGTCTCGGCGAGACGTCGCTCGAGCGCGACGCGGTTGGGGATGCCGGTGACCTCGTCGAGCAGCGCGTGGCGCTCGACGCTGCGCTCCAGCCAGGCGTGGTGCACGACCGAGCCGACGAGCTGGGCGAGCAGCCTCACGCGCCCCGCATCGCCTGCGTCGAAGGCCTGGTGCGCGCGCGAGTGGACGGCGATCAGGCCGAGCGATTCGTTGGGGGCGCAGACGGTCGCGAGCACGCTGCTGCGCACGCCGCGCGCCTCCATCCAGCGCGCGTAGGTGCGGTCGGGCGCGACGCTCCAGTCGTCGATGACGACGGTCGCGGGCGCGCCCGCCGGAGCGAGTCGCAGGGCGGCGAGGTCGAGCGGCAGGTGGGTGCCGACCGCGGCGCAGGCCGATCCGGCCGCCGAGACGACGGTCAGGCGGCCGTCGAGGTCCGGCAGCGCGACCTTGGCGCCGTCGGCGCCCGCGACGCCGGCCACGGCGATCAGGTGCTGCGCGACATCGGTCAGCAGCGCATCCCGGTCGACGCCCGTCGTCGTCAGATTCGCCTGCGCCTCGCCTGTGGTGTGCGAAGCGGCCACGCGGTCGATCATAGAGCGATGTTGCGCCACCTCGATGGGCGACATGGCGCCAGCCTCCTGACCGACGCGCTCAGGCGAACGACGTGTCGTGGACGGCTCTCGCGGCCCATGCGTCGAGCTCGCTCGGCGCGAGGTCGAACAGGCCGAACAGCTCCGCGTAGGAGAGCTCCCGCAGCGGCTCGCCGGAGGCGCTGCGCAGCTCGATCCGCACGCGACCGCCGGGAGCGGCGTCGAGCGACAGCGACAACCCCACGTCCTCCAGCCCGCGCGCGACGAGCGCGGCAGCGTCCATCTTGGCGGCCAGCTCGTACGTCGAGCCGACCCGGATTGAACTCTCCGAGCGTGTGATCATGCTGGTCTCGACCCCTTCTGCCGACCCTTGGCGCCGCGTGCTGAGCAGAGAGATCATTCCCTCTCCGCGATTCCGCATCCGCGACCGTGCCATCACTACATCGTCGGCAATCAGGTGCGCCAAAGATGCTGGCGCTTTCGCGGCGCGAAACTGCCGCGGTGACAGTTTCGTGCCGCCTCCTGAGAAGTTTGGCTGACTGGCCAGTCGGCGGTCGCTACGGCGTGCGCTCGACCTCGCGCAGGGCGCCGGTCGCGACGTCGTAGACGAAGCCGCGGACCGACTCCTTGTGGGGGATGAAGGGTGAGGCGTGGATGCGGGCGAGCGACTGGCGCACGTCTTCGTCGAGGTCGGTGAACGACTCCGGCGCCCACTCGGGCTTGATCCCGGTGTCGTCCTGCACCTCGCGGCGGAAGGCGTCGTCGGTGAACGTCAGCATGCCGCAGTCGGTGTGGTGGATCAGCACGATCTCGCGCGTGCCGAGCAACCGCTGCGAGATCGTCAGCGAGCGGATCTCGTCGTCGGTGATGACCCCGCCGGCGTTGCGGATCACGTGCGCGTCACCCTCCGACAGCCCCAGCAGCCCATAGGGGTTGAGCCGCGCGTCCATGCACGCGACGATCGCGATTCTGCGCCCGGGCGGCAGCGGCAGCGCCCCCTTGTCGAAGCTGGCGGCGTACGCCTCGGCGTTGCGGACGAGCTCGTCGGTGACGCTCACGGTGCCTCCTGTGCGGTTGCCTGCGCGGAAAACCCAATAAAGACGACTGAAATAGTGTAGTTACCCGCGCTGCTCCGCCATCAAGCTCTGCACCACCATCGCCCCGGCCGTCGCGCCGGCCGCCATCGCGTTGGGGACCGAGGGCATCGTGCCGCTGAGGTCGCCGGCGGCGAAGACGCCGGGGGCGGCGGTGAGGAACATCTGGTCGACGGCGACCGGGTCGACGGCGACAGGGCCGGGCTCGGGGGAGGGGGTGGCGCCGAGCTGTTCGGCGAGGGCGGAGCGCTGGTGCAGCGGGGCGGGGACGAGCAGGCCGTTGCGCTCTGCCTGCGTGCCGTCGGCGAAGGCGATCGCGGCGAGCGCGCCGGCGTCGTCGGCGACGAGGCGCTCGACGCGGCGTTCGTCGACGGCGACGTTCGCGGCCCAGAGGCGCTCGCGCGCGGCGGCGTCGAGTGTCGACGGGCCGTTGGTGAAGAGGACCACGTCGTCGCTCCAGAAGCGCAGCAGCAGCGCGCGGTGCACGCCGCTGTCGGGGTTGTCGTCGAGCACGCCGAGCGGGCGCTCGCGCACCTCCCAGCCGTGGCAGAACGGGCAGTGGAAGACGGTCGTCCCCCACAGCTGCTCCACGCCCGGCACGGCCGGCGGTCGGTAGTCCATCCCGGTCGCGAGCAGGACGCGGCGGGTCAGCTCGCGGCTGCCGTCGGCAAGGGTGAGGGTGAAGCGGTCGCCGATCCGCTCCCCGCCCACGACCTCCCCGTCGCGCACCTCGACGCTCGTGTATCTCCCCAGCTGCTCGCGGCCGAGCGCGTACAGCTCGGCCGGCGGGCGGCCGTCGTGGCCGAGCAGGCCGCCGACGCCGTGCGCGTGGCGGTTGCTCGGCTCGCCGGCGTCGATCAGCAGCGTGCGGCGGCGCGCTCGCCCGAGCATCAGCGCGGCGCTCAGCCCGGCCGCTCCGCCGCCGACGATGGTGCAGTCCCAGGTCGTTTCCATGAGACTGAGTCTCGCGAACGGCAGGGCGGTCGACAAGCCCTCTTGCCATACCGGCAAACCCGATCGGCCGTTCTAGGATGAGCCCATGAGTCAGAACAGATCGTCCGCGAACATCGGTGTCGTCGGCCTCGCCGTGATGGGGTCCAACCTCGCGCGCAACCTCGCCAGCCGCGAGGGCAACACGGTCGCGGTGTACAACCGCTCGCCGCAGCGCACGCGCACGCTCGTCGAGGAGCATCCCGAGGCCGGGTTCGTCGCGAGCGAGAGCATCGAGGCGTTCGTCGACTCGCTCGCGAAGCCGCGCACGGCGATCGTGATGGTCCAGGCCGGCAGCGGCACCGACGCGGTGATCGAGCAGCTCGCCGGCCTGTTCGAGGACGGCGACATCATCGTCGACGGCGGCAACGCGAACTTCCACGACACGATCCGCCGCGAGAAGGACCTGCGCGAGCGCGGCCTGAACTTCGTCGGCGCCGGCATCTCGGGCGGGGAGGAGGGGGCGCTGAGAGGGCCGTCGATCATGCCCGGCGGCTCCGCCGAGGCGTACGAGACGCTCGGGCCGATCCTCGCCTCGATCGCCGCCGTCGCCGAGGGCGAGCCGTGCGTCACGCACGTCGGCACCGACGGCGCCGGCCACTTCGTGAAGATGATCCACAACGGCATCGAGTACGCCGACATGCAGCTGATCGCGGAGTCCTACGACCTGCTGCGCCGCGTCGGCGGCCACGACGTCGACGCGATCGCCGACGTCTTCGCGGCCTGGAACAAGGGCGACCTCGAGTCCTACCTGATCGAGATCACCGCCGAGGTGCTGCGGCAGAAGGACGCCGCCACGGGCGGCCCGCTCGTCGACGTGATCCGCGACGAGGCCGGCTCCAAGGGCACCGGCGTCTGGACGGTGCAGAACTCGGTCGGCCTCGGCGTGCCGGTCGGCGGGATCGCGGAGGCCGTCTTCGCACGCGCCGTGTCGAGCAAGCCGCAGCAGCGCGCGGCGGTGCAGGCGACGGTCGAGTCGCGGCCCGAGATCCAGCAGCCGGGCGACAACTTCGAGGACGACGTCGCCGCGGCGCTCTACGCCTCCAAGATGGTCGCGTACGCGCAGGGCTTCGACGCGATCATCGCCGGCGCGAGAGAGTACGGCTGGGACATCAGACTCGGCAACATCGCGAAGATCTGGCGCGGCGGCTGCATCATCCGCGCGCGCTTCCTCAACCGCATCGTCGAGGCGTACGACAACGACCCGAACCTCGCGACGCTGCTCGAGGATCCCTACTTCGCCGCGGCCGTGCGCGACGGCGAGGCGGCCTGGCGCCGGATCGTCGCGACCGCGGCGCTGTCCGGCATCCCCGTGCCCGGCTTCTCCTCGGCGCTCGCCTACTACGACTCGCTCGCCTCCGAGCGCCTGCCCGCTGCGCTGATCCAGGGCCAGCGCGACTTCTTCGGCGCGCACACCTACAGACGGATCGACAGAGACGGCGTCTTCCACACGCTGTGGTCGGGCGACCGCTCGGAGATCGAGACGGAGCCTTCGACGCACTAATGCGAGAACGTCGCCGCGTCGATCACGAAGCGGTAGCGCACCTTGCTGGCGACGACGCGGTCGTAGGCGGATGCGATCTCGTCGGCGCCGATCAGCTCGATCCACGGCGCGACGCCGTGCTCGGCGCAGAAGTCGAGCATCGCCTGCGTGTCGCGCAGGCCGCCGGTGTTGGAGCCGGCCATGCTGCGGCGCTTGCCGATCAGCGAGCCGAGCCGCAGCGAGTCGGGCGCGGCCGGCAGGCCGACGTGCACGAGCGTGCCGTCGACGCGCAGCAGCGACAGGTGCGCGTCGAGGTCGATGTTCGCGCCGACCGTGTTGACGATCAGGTCGAAGCGGTTGCGCAGCGTCTTGAACGTCGCCGGGTCGGAGCTGGCGAAGTAGTGGTCGGCGCCGAGCCTGAGGCCGTCCTCGCGCTTGGAGAGCGTCTGGCTGATCACCGTCACCTCGGCGCCCATCGCCTTCGCGAGCTGCACGCCGACGTGGCCGAGCCCGCCCATCCCGACGATCGCGACCTGCTTGCCGGGACCCGCGTTCCAGTGCTTCAGCGGCGTGTACGTGGTGATGCCCGCGCACAGCAGCGGCGCCGCGTCGGCGAGCGGCAGGCTGTCGGGGATCGTCACGACGAAGCGGTCCTTGACGACGATCTGCTGGCTGTAGCCGCCCTTCGTCGGCTTGCCGTCGTAGTCGCGCCCGCCGTAGGTCGCCACGGCGCCTCTGGCGCAGAACTGCTCCTCGCCGTCGCGGCAGTATTCGCACGCGCCGCAGGAGTCGACGAAGCAGCCCACGCCGACGCGGTCGCCGACGGCGAACTTCGTCACCTCGGCGCCGACCTGCGCGACGATCCCGGCGATCTCGTGACCGGGCACCATCGGGAAGATCCCCCTGCCCCAGTCGCTGTTGACCTGGTGGATGTCGGTGTGGCAGATGCCGCAGAATCTGATGTCGATCAGCACGTCGGTCGGGCCGACGTCGCGCCGCTCGATCGTCGTCGGCTGCGGCGTGACACCAGTGGATGGGGCGCTGTACGCCGGGGTCGTGAGGGCCATGCCGCGGGACGCTAACGATGTGTGCGCGCGGGTGGCGTCCCGGCGAGGGGGCGAACGCGGCATCGTCGCGGCGTAGGCTGTGAGGATGGCTTACACGACGGCGGAGGGGCAGCAGCAGCTGCTGGACACGCTCGCTGAGGCGATCGACGGGCTGGGGCGCGCGATCGCCGGGCTCGGCGTCGCCTACGAGGAGCTCGACGAGTCGCGCGGCGACGAGTTGGAACGGCTGCTGTTCCGCCCGCTGCAGGGCGCCTACGGCCGCGCCCGGCGCGTCCACGCCGACTTCGCCGAGCGCAGACGGCTGCCGTCGCGCACGTTCGTCCAGCCGCCGCCGCCCGCGGCCTGGCACGGCGCCCGCAGCCTCGTGCAGGACGCCGTCGACGAGGCCGGCACGGCCGACGACGTGCTGTCGGAGCTGCAGGACTCGCTGCTGCCCGTCGAGGTCGGCGACCCGGAGCTGCGCAAGGGCCTGTCCGAGGTCCGCGAGACGCTCGGCCCGCTGCAGAACGGCGGCGACGACGTGCTGCGGATGCTCTGGAGGTAGGGCGGGCGGTCGCCGACGATGGCCGCACGAGGCGACCGCCGCCCAGGCCCGCGCGCTGGCGACGCCGCGCTGACTCAGTCGTTGCCCGTGTACCGCACGATCGTCACGCCGCTGTTCTTCTCCGACAGGTAGACGTAGCCGCGGCGGTCGACGACGACGTCCTCGACCTGCGTCACCAGCTCGGTCGGGAGCAGGCCGCGGCGCTCGGCCGGGTCGCCGGGGATGTAGTGGCCGACGAGCTTCGGCGCGATCGGGCGGCTGATGTCGTAGACCTGCAGGCCGGCGTTGAAGTACGTCAGGTAGATCAGGTCGCCGATCCGCTCCAGCACCGGCTGGCCCTGCGGCTGGTGCTGGTTGTGCGGACCGAAGCGCCCGCCCTTGTCGGCGAACGTCTCGTGGCCGTAGCCCTCGGGCACGTCGGGGACGGGGAAGAGCGAGATCAGGACCGGGTCGGTCTCGTCGCTGACGTCGACGATGCCGGCGTAGTTGAGCGGCTCCTCGCAGCGCTCCTTCATCGCCTCGCTGTTGATCACGACGAGGTCGCGGCCGGGCAGCGGGATCGCGCTGTGCATCGCGATCCGGCTGCCGAACGGCGGCGACATCGACAGCGAGCCGACGAGCTTGGGGACGGTCACGTCCTCGACGTCGAGGATCACGAGGCCGGCGCGCATCCACGGGGCGTACGCGCGGTTGCCCTCGACGTAGGGCGCGCCGTGCAGCGAGATCGCCGGCACTCTGCCGAACTCCCTGCCCTTCGCGGCGTCGTGCGCGCTGAGCTGCTCGCCACCCGCGACGTGCTGGCCGGGCCACCACCAGCGGCCGACCAGCTGCGGCTCGCTCGGATCCTCCATGTCGACGATGCCGTAGAGATGGCCGTGGAAGCCGGGCAGCGTCGTCGTCGCGTGGACATAGCGCCCGCCGGCGTAGAAGTTGCGATGCGTGCCGCGCGCGCCGCCTCTCCAGTGGCCCAGCAGCTGCGGGTCCTCGGGGTCGGCGAGGTCCCATATCAGGATCCCCTCCTGCGGCGCGGGGTCCGGCTGTCCGCCCCAGGCCGGCGGCATGTGCTCGAGGCTCGTGACCATCTTGCCGTCGGCGACCTGCACCTGGATCGTCCACGTGTTCGGCGGACCGGGGATCCAGCGCACGAAGCGCGGCGCGCGCGGGTCGGTCACGTCGACGATGCTCCAGCCGGAGTGCCACAGCGCGGCGACGTAGAGGTAGAAGCGCCCGTTCGCCTCGTGCAGCGCGAGCTTGAAGCCCGAGCGCCCGTCGAGATCGTCGTAGCCGACGAACTCGACGTTGTCGGTGAACGCGTCGGTCGCAGTGCCCGCCGTCGCGCTCATGCGACCCGCCGATCGCGGTCGGAACATGCCTGGAGCATCTCGGTAATCCCTTCCGGTGTGGTGCGAAGGCCGGACCGCCTTCGCGCCGCATCCTATGCCGGAACGGATCGGATGGCAAACGTTTGCAGGAGCTTCACGGAGCGCTCGGTCGGCCGAGGGTAGCGGGGAAGCGCTGCGGCCGCGAACGAGGTGACGACTGCCTCAGGTGAGCCCGCGCAGGAGCGCGCGGGCCGATGCTCGGACGGTCGCGAGGTCGACGCCGCGGTCGCGTTTGAGGCGGTGCACGACGCCGGCGGCGAGGGCGCCGAGGAGGAGGTCGGCGACGGTGTCGGCGTCGAGCGCCGGGTTCAGTTCGCTGACGAGCGTGCGGACGTGGAGGGTGAGCGTGCCGAACGGGCTCGGCTGGTCGCCGCCGCGGGCGGCGAAGTCGGCGGCGAGCATCACGTCGAGCTGCTCGTCGAGCAGACCGATCAGCTCGTCGACGAACGCCTCGAGGCGCGCGGCCGGCGGCGCGCCGGGGCCGAGCGGGGGCGGGCCGGTCAGGAACGCGTCCTGGAACGCGCGCATCGACTCGTCCAGCAGCGCCTGCGTCAGGCCGGCGCGGCTGTCGAAGCGGCGGAACAGCGTGCCCTTGCCGACGCCGGCCGCGGCCGCGATGTCGTCCATCGACGTGTGCTCCGCGCCGCGCTCGGAGATCAGCCGGCGCGCGGCGGCGAGGATCCGCAGCCGGTTCGCGGCGGCGTCGGCGCGCTCGGGGACGACGCCGGCGAGCGGGAGCGGCTGGACGTCGTCGGTCACTTGATCATCCTACCGATGCGGACTGTCAGTCCGCTTGTGCTACGTTCGTGCAAAGAATCGGACCAACGGTCCGCACGGATATCCGGAGGGTGAGATGAGCCAGGACGTCAGCGACGCGATCACGACGAACGAGGGCCTTGCGCTCGGCAGATGGCGCGCCGACCGCGACCGCAGCCGCGTCGGCTTCGAGGTCAAGACGCTGTGGGGCCTCGTGAACGTGAAGGGCAGCTTCGCGCGCTTCGAGGGCGCGCTGAACGTGAGGCACGACGGGATCTCCGCGTCGCTGTCGATCGAGGCCGACTCGCTCGACACCGGCAACGCCAGACGCGACGAGCACCTGCGCTCGCCCGACTACTTCGACGTCGAGCACCACCCGGCCGTCGAGTTCACCGCCTCCGAGATCACCCGCAGCGCCGACGGCACGCTGCTCGTCGTCGGCGGGCTGCAGGTGCGCGACCGCACGGTCCGCCTTCAGCTCCCCGTCACCGCCGTCCCCGGCGCGGCCGGGCGCCTGCGGCTGAGAGGTCGCACCACCGTCACCCGCGAGCAGGTCGGGATGACCTGGAACCGCGCCGGCATGATCAAGGACCCCGCCCACCTCGTCGTCGAGGTCGAGCTGGTGCCGGCCGAGGCGGCGGCGCGGCAGGCCGGTTGAGCAGCGTGAACTGGTGCGCGTCGGTCGGCAGGCGGTAGTCGGCCTCCGCCTCCGTCGCACCAGCTCGAGCCGGGGATCGCTGGCACGTTCGCGTCCGCCGTCGCTGCCATCGTTCCTGCAACTGTGAGTGGTGGTCGTGACAGCGAGGCTCCGCGGCATCCGCGGATCGATCGGCGTTCCCTCGTGGCGTGGGCGGCGCCGCGTGCGGGCTTCGACGTGGTGCGGGAGCAGCGCGACGTCGTCGGCGCGATCGCGCTGCCGTTGCGCCAGGCCGCGGCTGAGACGGCGCTGATCGCACGGGCCGCCGACGAGGGCCTGGGGGTGGTGCTGGCGGGGCAGGCGCACCTCAACCAGCTGCCCGTCGCCGCTCGCGGCCGCGGCTTCGCGGCGCTGCCGTTCGCACAGCCGTATCCGCTGCACGTCGAGCGCACGCGGATGTCGGCGACGGCGCTTGCCGACTACGCCGAGGCGTTCCTCGACGCCCAGCTGTCCGCCGGCGCCACGCTCGCGACGACGCCGGCCCACGTCTGCGACGCGGAACTGTCGTACGGCCGCGAGCAGGACCTCGGCCTCGCCCACGCGACGATCGCCGCCTGGCACGAACGCCAAGCCTGGCGCCCGCCGCCCCAGCGCCCCGACGCCCCGCCGCGCGAGCTGTTCGCAGGGATCGCGGTGCGGGGGAGGGGGTTGGTGGCTGGTTCGGCCCGCGGCGATGCGGCGGCGCGCGATGGCGTGGGCGGCGCGGCGGCGCGCGACGGCGTGGCTGGGGCGCCGGCGGGCGGGGGCGCGGGCGGTGCGGTGGCGCGTGGGCGTGCCGGCGGCGACGTCGTCGATCGCCTGATCGAGCTGTACGCGCCGCTCGACGTGTCCGGCTACTGGCTGACGGTCTTCGACGCCGACGGCTCGGGCGCGCAGCTGGGGGCGGTGGCGGAGCTGGCGCTCGGGCTGCAGCATGCGACGGGGCGGCCGGTGACGGTCTCCGGGATCGCGTCGCTGCACGAGGCGCTGCTGGCGAGCGGAGTCGCGGCGACGTGCGCCGGAGGCGGCGCGGCGGGCGCGAGCTTCCCGCCGAAGGCGATCGACGGCGACGAGGTGACGGGGATCGCGGTCGAGGTCTTCCATCCCGCGATCCTCGGCACGGTTCCACCGGGCCCGCACGCCGCGGACGCGCTCGAATGGCTGTTCGTCCGCCACCCTTGCCGCTGCGGCGAGCACCCATTGCACGAGCCGCCGCGCAGGCGCCGCGCCGCGCTGCGCCACAACGCCTGGCAGCTCGCCGCCGAGGCGCGCGACGCGACGCGCCTGGTCCCGATCATCGACGAGCAGCGCCTCGCCGCCCGCATAGGGCGCGCCAACGCGATCCGCCGCCAACTCGCCCTCGCTCCGCTGCAGCCCGGCTGGGCCGCCGTCGCCGCGGCTGCGCGCACCCGCCGCGCCGCCGCAGCCGACACGGCGATGCGGCTCGACGCATAGCCGCGGCCCATCCGTGCGGCGCGTGCGGCACGGGCGGCGCGGCCACGCCCGAGAGGAGCGCAAGTTTGCCGCTCCTCTACAGCAGTAGTCCTTCGGTCCTCGGGCGCCGGTCCCCGCTCCTCGGTCGGAGCGCTCGGGCTATGCCGCGGCCGGGCTGGGCGGCGCGGGCGCGGCGAGCCGCAGGGCGGCGAGCGGCGCCCATTCGCTGATCGTGCGGCCGGTCAGCACGGCCGCGGTCTCCCACCTGATCGCGCGGGCGATGTCGGCGGTGCTCAGCAGGTGGTCGAGGTCGGCCCGCAGCAGTCGCGCTGAGAGGCGCGCCGGCAGGCCGACGGTGACGGCGTCGTCGACGTCGCGGCGCGGGCTGTCGCGCTCGTGGGTCAGCCGGCGCAGGTACGCGCTGGCGGCCGCGTCGAGCTGACCGTCGACGCGCTGCGCCGCGGCGGCCGCGTCGAGCAGGGCCGGGTCGACCCCCGCGTCGCGCAGATCCCGGCATGCGAGTTCGCTCTCGAGCGCGATCCGCAGCGCCAGCTCGAGGTCTATCCCGATGGCATAGGCGGCGCCGGCGAGCCTGCGCAGGGGGAGGGAGGCGGCGAGCGTCCACGGCTCGTTGCGTTCCCCGGCGCGCACGGCACCGCGGCTGACGGCGCACTCGCCCGGCGCCGACGCCATGGCATGCCCGTTCGTCCGTCCGCCGCGCTGCCCGTCGCGCCCGTCGGCGGCCGCGTCGTAGAGCCCGCCCGGCAGTGCCCGGAGCGTCGGTCTCGATGCGGTCGCGCTGTTGCCGATGCGGTCCATATTGTAGAAATAGATTCTACATGACAGCGCGGCGTGGTGCAAAACCCCTGACACGACGGGATTGGCTGTTCGGCTCGCGGCCGCGGCGGATGGCGCTCGAGGCGCTCCTGAGCGAGCCGCCCGGCGAGCGCTGGTCGAAGGCGCGCCTCGCCCGCGCAGCGGGCGTCAGCCCCCACGGAGGGATCGACGAGCACGTCGAGGGGTTCGTCCGGATCGGGCTGCTGGAGCAGCGCGACGGCGGCTACTTCATGAAGGACCCGCCGCCGCCGTACCGCGACAGCCTCGCGGCACTGCTGACGCAGCTGGAGACGCTGCCCGATCCCTGAGGACCCGGCGCGTCGTCCTACCGATCGGTCGCGAACAGCGCGGCCTACGCCGCGATCTGTACGAGCGTGCCGATCGGGGTGTAGGGGTAGATCTTCGCCGCGGCGGACTCGGGCAGCTCGACGCAGCCGACGCTCTGGGGCGAGCCGTAGGAGGCGCGGTCGAAGGCGTGGAGGGCGTCGCCGCCGTTGAAGTAGGAGACCCACTTGATGCCCGGGTCGACGTATCTGGAGCCGTCCGGGTTGGTGCCGGACATCGTCGTCTCGTCGTAGCGCAGGTAGACCGGGAAGGTGCCCAGCTCGGTCGGCGCCGCGGGCACGCCGGTGTTGCCGGGCGTCGTGATGATCGTCTTGCCGTTGTGGATCAGCGTCGCGGTCTGCTGCGCGGCGTCGCGGTGGACGAGCACGTAGCTGTAGCCGTGCGCGTTGGTCTTGTGCTCGCGCGCGGCGGCGATCAGCGCGCTCCACACGTCCGGCCCGGCGAGCCCGTCGACGGTCAGCTCGCGATCGCTCTGGAACGCCATCAGCGCGCCTCTCGTGATCGCCGTCTCGGTGTCCGGGTTCCACTGCGAGGTCAGCTGGCTCGGCAGGTCCCAACGCCAGTCGAAGCTGCCTCTCGGCGGATCTATCGCCGCCCGCAGCTGCGCGCCGTCGCCGGCGGCGACCGGGGCGGCGTCGGAGTGGAAGTCGAGCGGCAGGTAGCCGAGCTGCGAGAGCAGCTCGTGCAGGCGCAGCGTCGACCCGGGCGGGACGGTCCAGGAGACCGTGGCGCCGCTCGGGGCGGTGGTGTCCGAGATGGTCTGGGTCGTGGAGCCTCCACTCACCAGCTGCGCCCCCGCCGGCAGCGTCAGCTGCACGTGCGCGCCGAGGCCGAAGCCGACCCCGCTCGGCGTGAAGACGAGCGTGTGGCTGTCGCGGCGGCTCCACGTGCCGTCGACCGGCGCGGCGAACGTGGGTCTCGCGGAGCCGAGCGCGCTGAGCGGCTTGGAGAAGGTCAGCGTCAGCTTGGACGTGGGGGAGATCGACGCGTCGGGTGCGGGATCGACGACCGCCGTCGTCGCGCTGCCGGCCGGGAACCACGTCACGGGCGCCGCTCTCGGCAGCCCCTCCCACGTGCGCGGCGCGCCGCTCACCAGCAGCGTGCCGGCCGCGGCCTGCCCGCCGAGGTCGACGACGCGGCGCGGATGGTGCAGCACGACGTGGTGCATGTGGCCGGCGGTGCCGTAGGCGAGCCGCGCGACCGGCGCGGCGAACGCCACGCGCAGGCCGGAGCCCGATCTGACCGTCGTCCATCTCGTGCGCAGCCCCGCCTTCGGGGTGCGGATCGTCAGTCTCTGGCGCGACTGCTTGCCGAGCGCCCAGCCGGTCCAGCTCGGGCGTCTGACGGTCGCGGTGACCGTCAGCAGCGCGCCGGGGGCGACGTGGGAGCGCGGCACGATGCGGCCGTCGTGGACGGCGAGCGGGACGGCGTGGCCGTGCGCGTCATGCGCGGTCGCGCCGACGAGCGTCCCGCCGAGCGCCTCGACGTCGACGGTCGCGAGGCCGTTGCCGGCGTCCGGGACGAGGCTCGCGTCGCCGAGCAGCAGCACGGCGGCGATCAGGCCGACGACGGCGACGACGGCCAGCAAGAGCATGCCGACGAGCACTCGAACGCGACCGCGGCGCCGTCCGCCCGGGGCGATCTGCACACGATCGCTGGCAATCGTTCGTGACGCCTCCATGCTCAACCTTCCTTCACCGTGACGGTCATCGCGCGGTCCGTCAAGCCACTCTCACCGGGCGCTCACATTCGCTGACATCGTTCAACCGCCGCCCAGCAGCTGGATGTGGTCGGCCTCGGCGGCGCCGCCGAACGGGCGCGTGAGGCCGTACTCGTTCAGCGTCGCCTCCGGCACACCCTCGACGCCGGGCGTGTCCGACGCCTCGCCGCGCGTGTGCGGATCGTTCGGGAAGCCGCCGACCTCGACCGAGTGCTGCGGCGTGCGGTAGCCGGAGATCCCTTCGAGGTGCAGGCCGAGCGCCTTGCCGAGCTGGTCCAGCCGGGCCGCGAGCGTCGGTTCGACGCCGACGCTGTAGTTCGTCCCAGGCGCCTGGAAGAAGCCGGTCGAGCCGCCGTGCGAGGCGAACGGGGCGCTCGCGGGCGCGGGCGCGGCGCCGGTTGCCGGCGCCGACGGTGCTGCCGCGGCGGCTGCGGCGCGCGCGGCGGCAGCGGCCTCCTGGCGCTCGATCTTCTTCAGCGACCCCTGCAGCGCCGCGGCGCGGTCCTGCAGCGCGCCGAGCTGTCCGCGGTCACGCGAGCGCTCGCGCACGATCGCCATCTGGCGGTCGACGACGGCGATTCTGAGCCGTGCGACCTGGTCGCGCTGCACCAGCGTCGCGTCGGCTATCAGCTTGCGTCTGGCCTCGATTCTCGACAGCCGCTGGGTCTGCTCGGCGACCGCGAGCCGCGCCTCGCCGACGCGCGTCGTGACGCGCACGTTCTGCTCGCGCACGCGGTCGAGGTCGTCGATCTGCTCCAGCAGCCCGCTGAAGCCGTGCGAGTTGACGACGACGGAGACGATGTCCTCCTGCGGCAGCTCGTACTGCGCGACGAGCTGCTCGGCGAGCGCCTTGCGGTCGTGCGTCAGCTGCGTGCGCAGCCTCGTCAGCTTGGCGCGCGCGTCGCGCAGGTCGCGCTGCGTCTCGTGCAGTTGCTCGCTCTCGCGGTCGAGCGTCGCCTGGATCGCCCGCTCGCGCGTGGTGAGGTCGTCGATCGTGCCCTGGAAGCCGTTGATGCGCGCGTTCTCGCGGTCGATCGTGCCCTGCAGCGTCTGCTCGTGCTGGTGCGCGGTGCCGAGCTGCTGCTGCAGCTCGCCCTTGCTCGGACCAGCGCTCGCCGGCGCCGCCGCGAACGGGGCGAGCAGGAGTGCGAGCGCGCCGGCACGGCGCCAGCGGAAGGTGACGGGGGTGGTCTGCACGTGCGACAGGGAACGTCGGGGCCGCTGGCCAAGCTACCAGCGCCCCGTCGATTCGCTCGCCTGTGCAGGTGAAGTTGCAGCCGCACGTGGGCGGTTCACGCGCCGCCAACCCGGCGCGCAGCTCGCGACCGCCCTACGCCAGCTCGACCGGCTCCCCGATCGGCACCCACCGGACCCGCTCGCGCACGTCGGCGGGCGCGCCGGCCAGTTCCTGCTCGATCGCGTCGCGACCCTGGCGGAAGTGCTTCCAGCCCTCGTAGTGGATCGGGATCGCGGTGCGCGGGCGCACGAGGCCGATCAGCTCGATCGCCTCCGCCGCGGTCATCGTGTAGCGCAGCGGGCCTGTGATCGGGAACCTCACGCCGCCGAGGTGGAGGATCGCGGTGTCGACCCGCAGCCGCTGCGCGACCTCCTTCACGCCGTCGTAGAGCACGGTGTCGCCGGAGATCCACAGGACGCCGTCCTGCTGACCCTCCCATCTCACGGCGAAGCCGACGACCTCGCCGACGATCGGCTTGCTCAACGGCGGGCCGTGACGGCACGGCGTGGCGGTGATCTCCAGCGTCGGCTTGCCCTCCGCCTCCAGCCGCGTCGTGCCCCACGGCGCCAGTCCGCGCGCGCTGCCGCCGAGCCGTCTGGCGCCGGGGACGGTGGTGACCACGACCCCGAGCGACGGCAGCAGCGCGCGTCCCGCGGGGTCGAGGTTGTCACCGTGGTGGTCGTGGCTCAGCAGCACCGCGTCGATCGGGCCGAGCTGGTCGGCCGCGATCGCCGGGCCGGTCAGCTTGTGCGACGACGTGCCCCAGCCGAAGTCGTATCTGCGGCCGGGCGCGTCGAACGTCGGATCGGTCAGCAGCCGCCAGCCGCCGACCTCGATCAGCGCCGTCGGCCCGCCGATGTGCGTGAGCCGGATCGTCATGAGGCCGCCTCGGGCTCCGTCGCGGCTCATGGTGCCCCTCTTTGCGGTTGTTGGATCGTTTCCTGCACGGTGCGTCGTGGGTCTACGACGTGATGAACTCGAGCAGGTCGGCGCCGAGTTGCTCCTTGTGCGTGTCGGTGATGCCGTGCGGCCCGCCTCTGTAGACCTTCAGCTGGGCGCCTCTGATGCGGGCCGCCGAGGCCTCGCCGCCGACGCTGAACGGGACGATCTGGTCGTCGTCGCTGTGGATCACCAGCGTCGGGACGTCGACCTTGTCGAGGTCGGGGCGGAAGTCGGTCGCCGAGAACGCCGCGATCGACTCGTACGCGTTGCGATGGCCGGCGGTCATCCCCTGCAGCCAGAACGAGTCGCGGACGCCCTGCGAGACCTCGATGCCTCTGTTGCGACCGAAGAACGGGCCGTCGGCGAAGTCCTTGTACTGCTGCGAACGGTCCGCGATCGAGTCCGCGCGTATGCCGTCGAAGACCTCGATCGGGACGCCGCCGGGGTTGTCGTCGGTCTGCAGCATGAACGGCGGGACCGCCGAGACGAGCACGAACTTGGCGACGCGCGCGGTGCCGTGGCGCCCGACGTAGCGCGCCACCTCGCCGCCGCCGGTCGAGAAGCCGACGAGCGTGACGCCCTGCAGGTCGAGCGCTTCGATCAGCTCCGCGAGGTCGTCGGCGTAGGTGTCCATCTCGTTGCCGCCCCACGTCTGCGTCGAACGGCCGTGGCCGCGCCGGTCGTGCGCGATCACGCGGCAGCCGTTGGCGGCGAGGAACAGCGCCTGCGCCTCCCAGCTGTCGGAGTTCAGCGGCCAGCCGTGGGAGAGGACGACCGGTGTGCCGGCACCCCAGTCCTTGTAGTAGATCTCGGTGCCGTCTCTGACGGTGATCGTGCTCACGGTGGCGCTCCTTGGTCGGTCGTCGCGCCGGCGGCGCGCGGTCACATGACCAGTCTGGACGTGACCTGGTCGCGCGGCGTCAGTCAGATGCCTGCATCATCGCGCGGGGCGACGGGTCCGCGGGGAAAAGTTCACGATCGCGACCGGACTGGTCGGGAGCGCCGTCAGCGCCGGCGGTTCGCAAGCACCGCGACGACCGCGCCGAGCGCGATCAGGGCCGCGCCGACGAGCGCCGCATGGTTCCAGCCGGCGATCAGGTCGGCGTGGGAGGTGCCGTCGCCGGTGGCGATCGCGACGGTCAGCGCGACGCCGGCCGCGCCGCCGAGGTAGCGGGCGGTGTTGGAGGCGCCGCTCGACATGCCGGCGCGCTCGGGCGGGACCGCCTCGACCGCGAGCCGGCCGAGCGCGGCGTTCGACAGCCCGCTGCCGACGCCCACGATCAGCAGCCCGGGCGCGAGCGCGACCCACGTCGAGTCGGTCGTCAGGAAGGCGAGCGCGACGAGGCCGACCGCGCACAGCAGGCAGCCGACGATCAGCGGGTGGCGGCCGTCCCACCGCTTCGGCAGGCGCCGCGCCTGCGCGGCGACGACGGTCGAGGTGCCGGACCAGATCGCCAGCACCGCGGCGCTGCCGAGCACGGAGGTGTGCAGCGCGCGCTGGGTCATCAGCGGCAGGTAGCTCATCGTCGCGATCGTCGAGAGGCCGAGGAACAGCGAGCCGGCGGTGGCGGCGACGAACAGCGGCGCGCGGAACAGGTGCAGATCGAGCATCGGCGCGCTGCGGCGCAGTTCGATCGCGACGAACAGGCCGAGCAACACGACGCCGCCGGCCAGCAGTGCGATCGTGACGGTGCTCGTCCAGTTGGAGCGGCCGCAGATCAGGCCGGCGGTGAGCGCGGCCATCGAGCCGGCGAGCGCGGCCACGCCGGGCGGGTCGAGCGGGTGGCGGCGGTCGGCGCGCAGGTCCGGCAGGCGTGCGGCGGCGAGCGCGATCCCGAGCGCGCCGGCGGCCTCCAGCCAGTGCACGAGCCGCCAGTCGGCGACGTCGGCGAGCGCGCCCGCCAGCAGCGGGCCGAGCAGGATCCCGCCGCCGACCATCGCGCCCCACAGACCGGTCGCGTGCGCGCGCTGCGGACCGGGGGCGAAGGCGAGGCCGATCAGCCCCAGCGTCGCGACGAGCACCGCCGCGCCGGCGACCCCCTGCAGCACTCGCGCGGCGACGAAGACGGCGATCGTCGGTGCGGCCGCGGCCAGCACGGACGCGGCGAGCAGCCCGAGCGCGCCGAGCGCGAGGATCCGGCGCGGGCCGTGGCGGTCGGCGAGTGCGCCGGTGCTCAGCAGCGCGGTCGCGAGCCCGAGGCTCATCGCCGACAGGACCCAGGTCTGCCACGAGATCCCCGCGTCCAGCGTCGCAGCCGTCTCGCCGACGGTCGTGATCGCGCTCGTGAAGGCGATCAGGACCAGGAGGGTGGCGGCGAGGGCGACGGGGAGGACGATGCGGGCGGCGGCGCTTGCCTCGGCCGCGCCGCTCGTGCCGGCCGCGCTGCTCTCCGACCGCGGTTCGATCACTGAACTCATGCGTCGGTCACCCTACCACCGCATCAGTTCAATCACTAGACTTCCGTGCATGCTCGGCAAGACCTACGACGGCCAGGACTGCGGCCTGGCGCGCGCGCTGGAGGTCGTCGGCGAGCGCTGGACGCTGCTGATCGTGCGCGACGCCTTCTACGGCGTCGAGCGCTTCGGCGACTTCGCCGCGCGGCTGGACATCCCGCGCGCGGTGCTGTCGCAACGGCTCAGATCGCTGGTCGACGAAGGGCTGATGGAGCGGTTGGACGACCCCGGCCATGCGGGCCGCCCGCGCTATCGCCTGACCGCCGACGGGCGCGCGCTGTGGCCGGCGCTGCATGCGCTGATGCGCTGGGGCGCCGACCGCGCCGGCGACGGCGGCCCCGCCCGCAGCCACCGTCACGCGCGGTGCGGGAGCGAGCTGCAGCCGGGCGGCGCGTGTCCCGCCTGCGGCCTCGTCCCGCCGCCGCAGGACGTCGAGACGGAGCGCACCGATCCCGCTCGCGGCCGCGACGACCTCGTCAGCCGCGCGCTGAGCGCGCCGCGGCGGCTGCTGCAGCCGCTGGAGCTCGGAGCGCCGTCCACCTGACGAACGGGCTGCGCGTCGCTCGCCCACCTGCAGCGCCTGCCCGTCGGCGAGATCGAGATCGACACGTCGTTCGTCACGAACCTCGCGGGGGCGCGCTAGGACCCGCTCAGCACGGCCGTCGCCTGGCAGCGGACGCCGCGCGGACCGGAGGCGAGCGTGGTGATCTCGTCGGCGCCGCCGAAGTCGGGCAGCGTGCGGCGCACGCGCAGGTCGCCGCCGCCGCGGGTGCGGACGGTGCCGCGCCAGGCGACACGGCGCTCGTGCACGAGCACGACGCGCCAGCGCTCCCCGGAGCGGCGGCTGTCGATCCGCAGCTCGACTGCGATCGCGCCGTCCTTCGCCTTCGCGCGCAGCTCGGCTGAGACCCCACTGCCGCACGTCGCCTCGATTCGCGCCTCGTCGCCGCCGCCGTGCTTGGCGGACGCGGAGGTCGGTGCCGCGAGGGCGACCAGGACGAGCGAGAGGATGAGAACGGGGCGCAGCAACGGGATCGCCTACCACGGTGGCGCCTCGGCGGTCCGCGATGCAATGGGACTTTGGTCGGGGTGCGCTCAGCCGCCCCCGCCGCGCAGCCCGTTGCGCTCCGCCCACAGCGCGGCCTGCGTGCGGTCGCTGACGCCGATCGCGCGGAAGACGTTCGTGAGATGGGACTTGACCGTCTTCTCGCTGATCTCCAGTCGCCGCGCGATCAGCTTGTTCGGCAGCCCCTCGACCAGCAGCGTCAGCACCTCGCGCTCACGGGCCGAGAGCGCGGCGAGCGGGTCGGGCGCCGTGCGGGCCGTGAGCATCGTGCGGGCTGCGCGGGGGTCAAGCGGCGACTCGCCGCGCGCGGCGGCGCGGATCCCCTCCGCGACCTGCTCGGCGTCGACGTCCTTGAGCAGGTAGCCGCACGCGCCGGCCTCCAGCGCGCCGACGATCCGCGGGCGATCCGAGAAGGAGGTCAGCACGAGCACCGCCGTCTGCGGCCGCTGCGCGAGGATCCGGCGCGTCGCCTCGATCCCGTCCATGACCGGCATCTCGAGGTCCATCAGGACGACGTCGGGCTCGGTCCGCAGCGTCTGCGCCAGCGCCTGCGCGCCGTCCGCCGCGACGCCGACCAGCTCGAGCCCGTCGAGCGCCGAGATCAACCGCCCGAGCCCGTCGCGGATCACGCCGTGGTCGTCGGCGAGCAGGACGCGGATGGGTGCGCCGCCGCTCGCCTCGCGTCGATCGCCGAGGCCTCCGGCGCCGCCCGGCTCGCGCCCGCCGCCCGTGTCGTCCGGCGCGTCGCCGCGCGGGCCGCTCATGCCGGCAGCTCCAGTTCGACTTGCGTTCCGCCGCCCTCGTGCGAGCGGACCTCCAAGCTTCCGCCGGCCTGCGCGACGAGACCGTCGAGCAGGGTCAGGCCGAGGTGGCCGTCGGCGGCGCCGCGCTCGCGGGTCGCGTGGGCGAAGCCGCGGCCGTCGTCGGCTATCAGTAGCCGCACCGACCCCGCGACCGGCCGCGTCAGCTCGATCCGCACGCTGCCGGGCGCAGCGTGCGCGGCGGCGTTGCGGACCGCTTCGCGCGCGACCCGGTAGACGAGCGCCGCGCTGTCGCCGTCCGTCTGGGCCGCCGCGTCGGAGATCTCCAGCGAGGTCGCGACGCCGGCGCTCGCGAGCGGGCTCAGCAGGTCGCTCAACGCGGCCTCCAGCCCCGCCGAGTCGAGGTTCGGCGGGTGGATCTCGACCAGCAGCGTGCGCAGGTCCCGCACGCCCTGGCGCAGTCGCGCGGTCGCGTCTCCGAGCACCGCGGCGTCGCCCTCGTCGCCGCGCGCGCGGGCCTCGGCGGCCAGCGGCGCGAGCCCGAACGCGACGCCGGCGAGATCCTGCACGACGCCGTCGTGGAGGTCGGCGGCGATCCGGCTGCGCTCCTGCGCGGAGGCCTCGATCGCGGTCGACAGCAGCTGCTCGCGCTCGCGGTGGCCGCGCTGCAGCCGCCGCGCCAGCGACCACGCGAGCGGCAGCTGGAACAGCAGCAGCACCAGCAGCCCGGCCAGCAGCGGCGGCGCGAACGCGCGCAGCAGCCGCTCGCCGCTGGCGCTGACGGAGCTGAAGCGCTGGTAGATCTCGAACAGCACCTGCGTGCCGTCCGGCGTGCGGATCGTCGTGTGCGCCTCCAGCAGCTTGTCCTCGGCGCGCTCGTAGCGGTTCTCCGGCTGCGACAGGTCGCTCAGCTCCGCGTCGGCGCCGCCGTCGGTGAACAGCTCCCGCTCCTCTTCGCCGAGCTGGAACCGTCTGCCGATCAGCGCGGGCTCGTCGGAGTAGAGGATCGTGCCGTCCTGCGTCCACAGCTTGACGCGCACGATCGAGCCGGTCAGGACCTGGCCGAGCACGAGCTCGTCGAGTCTCTGCAGCGCTCTGCGATCGCCGCGCAGGACGCCGTCGGTCAGCCCGGCCGCCTCGACGACGCGCCCCGCGGCCTCGACGCGCTCGCGCGTGTCGCGCTCCGCCTCGTCGATCGCGACCTGGCGCAGCGCGAAGTAGCCGCCGACGACGATCACGGCGATCGCGACGAGGCTGCCGAGCATGAAGCGGGCGACGGCGGCGCCGATGCGCGGGGGAGCGTCGGCGGCGGACGCGCGCCCGCGGCCGGCAGCGGCGTCGCGCGCGCCGCGGCGGCCGCGTCGCGCTCGCCTGCCGTCGGTGTCGGTCGTCCGCTGCACCCCGACCATGTTGCCCGTCGCGGCGGCCGTCCGCACGGCACTGCGACCTAAGTCCCATTGTGACCGCGACCCGCCGCGGGGCAGCATGACGTTCGACCTGTTCCCCTCGGATCGGAGACGACATGCTTTCCACCTCACGCACACTGGCGCTCGGCCTCGCCATCCTCACGACCGCCGCGGTGCCCGCTACAGCGCTCGCCAAGCATGGCGCCGACGACGGCCCCAACCACGACGCGGGCGACGACCACGGCGGCCGTGGCGGCGACGACAGGCGCGGCGACGACAACGGCGGCCGTCGCGGCGGCGACGACAACGGCGGCGGCAACCGCGGTCGCAAGCTCGTCGTCGGCAGCTGCACCGACGGCTCGACCGCGAAGCTGAAGGTCAAGCCCGACGACGGCCGCCTGGAGGCCGAGTTCGAGGTCGATCAGAACCGCAGCGGCGTCACCTGGAACGTCGTGCTGCGCCGCAACGGCAGAGTCGCCGTCTCCACGCGCGCGACGACGAACGCCCGCAGCGGCTCCTTCTCCGTCGAGCGCAAGCTCGCCGACGGCTCCGGCCGCGACCGCGTCAGCGCCCGCGCGACGAGCCCGTCCGGCGAGGTCTGCAGCGCCGCGCTGACGATCTGAGCGAGATCGGCCGACGGCGCGAGCACCGGCACTTCTTGGTCGTTGAGCGACCAAGAAGTGCCGGTGCTCCCCAGCCGACCCACCGCCGATGCGCCAGCACGGACGGGATTTTGCTGTCCAACACGGCGCCGGCGATCACACGCGCGTCAGCCGCCAGGCGCTGCCCGAGACGGTGCGGCTGCCGGGCCGGTTGACGCGCAGCCTGGCGCTGCGCTCGGTCAGACTGGCGGTCCAGCCGGTCGGCGCGAGCCTCGGAGCTGACGCACGAGACGCCGCCGATCGGCCCGGCCCAGCCGTCCAACGGCGCCCGCGTGGGTGTGGGCCGCGCTGGGGATCGGCGCGGCGCTGCTGAGCGGTCTGTCGCGCTCGCCGTCTGGCGGCTCGCCCGCCGTCCGCAGCCGCTTGCGTTGCCGCTCGTCTGAGCGGCGGCGTCTCAGCGCAAGCAACGTCCCAGCCGCGAGCAGCGCGGCGATTCGCCGCGGTCTTCATCGTCAGCGGTCCTGCCCTTCCACGGGTCGGAGCGCGCGGGCCCTGCACGCGCCACGCCGGTCGACGCCGCGCGCGGGAGGCAGAGTTGCGGACGGTGCCGTCGCGCGGATAGCGTGCGCATGTGATCTCCCCCGATCGCCTTGACGGCCTGCTCGCGCGCGAGCGGGCGGAGTTCGCCGCGCGCAATCCGCGCTCGCGCGCGGCCTACGACGCGGCCGACCACCTCTTCGGACGCGTGCCGATGACGTGGATGAACAAGACCGCGGCCGGGTTCCCGCTGTATCTCGATCGCGCCCAGGGCGCGCATGTCACCGACCTCGACGGGCACGAGCACGTCGACCTCTGCCTCGGCGACACGGGCGCGATGGCGGGGCACTCGCCGCCGGCCACCGTCGCCGCCGTGCAGCGGCGCTACGCGGAGCTGGGCGGGGCGACCGCGATGCTGCCGACGGAGGACGCGGAGTGGGTGGGGGCGGAGCTGGCGCGGCGCTTCGGGCTACCGTACTGGAGCTTTTCGCTGACCGCGACCGACGCCAATCGCTGGGCGATCCGGCTCGTGCGGGCGATCACCGGGCGCCCGAAGATCCTCGTCAACTCGTACTGCTACCACGGCTCCGTCGACGAGTCGCTGATCGTGATCGGACCCGACGGCGAGGCGGCCAGCCGTGAGGGCAACGTCGGCGCGCCGTGCGACGTGACGCTGACCAGCCGCGTCGCCGAGTACAACGACCTCGAGCGGCTGGAGCGCGAACTCCGACACGGGGACGTCGCGGCCGTGCTGATGGAGCCGGCGCTGACGAACATCGGGATCGTGCTGCCCGAGCGCGGCTACCTGGAGGGCGTGCGCGAGATCACGCGCGCGCACGGCACCCTGCTGATCAACGACGAGACGCACACCTTCTGCGCCGGCCCCGGCGGCGCGACCGCCGCGTGGGGCCTGCAGCCCGACGTGCTGACGATCGGCAAGGCGCTCGCGGGCGGGATCCCGTGCGGCGCGTACGGGCTCTCCGAGCAGCTCGCGGCCGAGATCGCGCGCCACACCGAGCTGGACCTCGTCGACATGGGCGGCGTCGGCGGCACGCTCGCCGGCAACCCGATCTCGATCGCCGCGATGCGCGCGACGCTGGAGCAGGTCCTGACCGCGGACGCGTTCGCGCACATGATCGCGCTCGCGTCGCGCTTCACCGCCGGCGTCGGGCAGGTGATCGAGGAGCACGGGCTGCAGTGGTCGATCCAGCAGCTCGGCGCTCGCGCCGAGTACCGCTTCGCGCGACCGGCGCCGCGCAACGGCGGCGAGTCGAACGCCGCGCACCAGCCCGACCTCGACGACTTCCTGCACGTCTACCTCGCCAACCGCGGCGTCCTGCTGACGCCGTTTCACGCGATGGCGCTGATGTGCCCGCAGACCTCCGTCGCCGACGTCGACCGCCACCACGCCGTATTCGCCGAGGCGATCGGCGAACTTGTGGGTAGGTGAGGGCTCGGATGGCCGACAGCAGAGACCTCGACTTCTCCTACTCGCTGATCGACCGGATCTTCCGTCTCAGCCTCGGCGAGCTGGCGGACTTCAGCGGCGCGAAGTACGACGGCGACTTCTCGCTGACGCTGGAGCAGGCGCAGGCGCGCAAGCACGACTACGTCGCCGAGCAGATCGGGATCGGCCCCGGCCGGCGCGTGCTCGACCTCGGCTGCGGCTGGGGCCCGCTGCTGAACGACATCCGCAGACGCGGTGCGACCGGCGTCGGCGTGACGCTCTCCAGCGCCCAGGCCGCGGCGTGCAGACGCCACGGCCTCGACGTCCACCTGCGCGACGCGCGCACCGTCACGGCCGAGACCTTCGGCGGCGGCTTCGACGCGGTCGCGAGCCTCGGCGCGTTCGAACACTTCTGCTCTCCGCAGGACTACGCGGCCGGGCGCCAGGAGCAGGTCTACCGCGACCTCTTCGCCAACATCGCCGGCCTGCTGCCGCCCGGCGGCCGGCTGTACCTGCAGACGATGGTCTTCGGCCCGCAGATGATCCCGATCGAGGAGGTCTCGATCGACGCTCCGCGCGACTCCGACGCCTGGTACGTCGCGCTGATGCAGAGACAGTTCCCGGGCTCGTTCCTGCCGTTCGGTCAGGAGCAGATCGTCCGCACCGCGGCGCCGAGCCTGACGCTGGTGTCGAGCGTCAGCGGCCGGCTCGACTACATCGAGACGATCAAGCAATGGCGCAGCCGCTTCGGCGAGCGCAGCCCGCAGAAGCTGCTGCTGAAGCTGCGCCTGCTGCCGCACTGGCTGACGAGCGCCGACTTCCGCCTCGCCTTCACCTCCGGCGTCAGCGCCAACAGCGTCTGCTTCGAGCGCGAGCTGCTCGAACACCACCGGATGGTGTTCGAGAAGCCGGCTGTGTGAGAACACCGAACGCGACTTCGGGGAAGGGTGGGGCTAGAGTCCAGTCCTCGACGTCGTCTCGGAGGTTCGATGCCAGGTCCCACGCACGGTGAGCCGGATGCGACTGCGGTGGACCATCCGCAGGCGTCGTCCCCGCTCGGGCGCATCTGGCTGCGTCACCGCGCGACGATCTTCCGGCAGGTCGCGGTCATCGAGCACGCCGTGCTGGCGCTGCGGCGCGGCAGCGTCGACGGCGAGCAGTGCGCGCGCGCCGTGCGCGCGTCGCACAAGCTCGCCGGCTCGCTCGGCACGCTCGGCTTCCCGCAGACGACGGCCGCGGCGATCGAGCTGGAGCGGCTGCTGGCGCAACCGGCGGCGCTCGAGCCCGCGCAGACGCAGCACGCGCACGAGCTGATCCTCGGGATCCGCGACGCGCTGCTGGAGCCGCCGGCGGTCTCGCTGCCGTTGCCGGAGCAGCCGCGGCCGGCCGGCCGCACCGCGACCGTGCTCGTGATCGACGGCGATGCCGATCTCGCCGAGCGCTTCGCCGCGGAAGGGATGCTGCGCGGACTGCGGCCGCGGATCGCGGTCTCGCCCGCCGAGGGGCGGCGACTGGCGGCGCAGGAGCGGCCGGACGCGGCGCTGCTGGGGCTGACCTTCGACGACGGCACGGAGGACGCGCTGGAGCTGCTGTCGCAGCTGACGGCGGAGCCCGCGAGCGTGCCGGTGATCGTGCTGACGATGCAGGACAGCTTCGTCGACCGCGTCGAGGTCGCGCGCCGCGGCGGTCGCGGCTTCGCGCCGCGGTCGGTGCCGGTGCCGCAGGTCTTCGACCAGGTCGTGCAGCTGCTGGAGCGCACGCGCCGCGACGTCGTCACGCTGCTCGCCGTCGACGACGACCGCGTCGTGCTCGACACGATCGCGACGCTGCTGGCGCCGCAGGGGATCGACGTCGTCGCGCAGGACGATCCGCTGGCCGTCTGGCAGCAGATCGAGCGCACGCGCCCGGACGTGGTGCTGCTCGACGTCGACATGCCCGGCGTCGACGGGATCAACCTCTGCCGCGTGCTGCGCAACGACCCGCGCTGGGCGACCGTCCCGGTCCTGTTCCTGACCGAGCACGCGGACCCCGAGACGCTGCAGCGCGTCTTCGACGCCGGCGCCGACGACTACCTGACGAAGCCGGTCGTGCCGGCGGAGCTGCTCGCGCGGATCCGCAACCGGCTCGACCGCGGGCGGCTGCACCAACTGCTCGCCGACACCGATGCGTTGACCGGCGTGCCGAACCGCCGCTCATCGCTGGAGCGGCTGGAGCGGCTCGTGCAGCTCGCGCGCCGCTTCGGCGAGCCGCTGTCGCTCGCGGTGATCGACCTCGACGGCTTCAAGGGCGTCAACGACAGCTACGGACACGCGCTCGGCGACGCCGTCCTGCGGCGGATGGGCGACCTGCTGCGCCAGGCGTTCCGCGGCGAGGACGTCGTCGGGCGCTGGGGCGGGGAGGAGTTCGTCGTCGGCATGTACGGGATGGGCGCCGGCGACGCGATGCGCCGGCTGCAGGATCTGCTCGACACGTTCTCGCGCGAGC
The DNA here is from genome assembly GCF_030646165.1 of Conexibacter sp. CPCC 206217. Taxonomy (GTDB): domain Bacteria; phylum Actinomycetota; class Thermoleophilia; order Solirubrobacterales; family Solirubrobacteraceae; genus Conexibacter. The sequence continues at coordinate 306,034 of NZ_JAUTDO010000006.1, forward strand.
AGTTCGAAGCCGACGACGGCGAGCTGTTCCACGTCTCCTTCAGCGCCGGCACGGCCGAGAGCGACGCCCACGCGACCGGCGTCGACGAACTGCACCGCGCCGCCGACGCCGCCCTCTACCGCGCGAAGGCGGCCGGCCGCGCGCGCATCGTCGCGGCCAGCCCGCACCATCACGGCCAGCTGACGATCACCTGAGCCGGCCGCTCAGCCGCCGCGCGGGCGCACGAAGCTGACCTCGACGCGGCGCTCGGCGAAGCGCCAGCCGTCGGGGGTGCGGCGGAAGCGGTCGTGGCATTCGCCGACGTACTTCGGCGCGCGCGCCGGGACCGGCAGGCTGGTGTCGCCGTCGGCACGATCGTGGCGGTAGTTGACCATGTAGCTGGTGGCGACGGCCTCGTCGGCCGACAGCAGCTCGACCGCGAGGTTCGTGAAGACGTGGCGCGAGACGCGGCGGGCGAGGCCCTCGCGTCTGGTGAACCACGCGCGGATCTGCTCGCGGCCGTCGAGCACCAGCTCGGTCCCCTGCCAGCGGCCGTCGTCCGTGAACAGGTCGGCGATCCCGCTCGCCTCGCCGAAGTCCACGCGGCGTGCGTACTCGACGATCAGCCGCTCGCAGGCGCGCTCGGCGAGAACCCTCTCGAGGTCAGTCATCGCACCGGCTCCCGCAGCGCGCTCAGATGCCCCACGTCGTTGAAGCCCGCGAGCGCCCAGCGGCGGCTGGGGAGCCGGATCAGGCGGGTGATCGAGGCGTTGTCGGCGTAGAGGAAGGCGAACGGGGTGCTGCCGGTCGTCTGGCGGCACGCCTCCGCGATCACGCCGCCGTGCACGACGGCGACCGCGGTCTCGTCGGGCTTGGTCACGTCGGCGACGTGGTCGATCCCGCGCAGCACCCGCGCGGCGAACGCCTCCATCGCCTCGGCACCGGGTATGACGTCCCAGCGCTCGGCCGCGAAGACCTCGCCGGTGAGCGGGTCGCGGCCGGCGAGGCGCGCGTGCAGCTGACCCTCCCAGGCGCCGAGGTGGACCTCGCGCAGATCGCCGATCACGACCGGTGCCAGCCCCAGCTTCCGCGCGAGCGGGGCGGCCGTCTCGGCGGTGCGGCGCAGCGGCGTGACGAACAGCCCGCTGAGCCGCTCGCCCGCGAGCCGCTCGCCGACCAGCTCCGCCTGCCGGCGCCCGGCGTCCGACAACGGTGGGTCGCTGTGCCCGTCGACGAGCGCGCCGGGCTGCTCCCCGGCGACGCGCGCGGAGGAGCCGTGGCGCACCAGCAGCAGCTGCACGGCGCCTGCCGGCAGCGTGAAAGGGGCCTGGAAGTCGCGTGCCATCGCGGCGACTCTAGGGCGCGGGCGCAGGGCATGTGGTTGGCGCTAGCGCCAGTCGTGGCCGGGGCGGAGCGCGGCAGCCAGGCGGCTGCTCCACGCCACCGCGGGTCGCTCGATTGCGCCGGGTCCGGCACGACTGTCGACCTGACGGTAGGCAACAGCCATTGCGTTCGCCTACACGCGGGTGGTAGTGTCGCCTCGTCTGGCCGACCGAGCGGTAGGCGCTTGCGGCGGGCGAGGAGGAGAGCGATGACCGAGACGCTCGTGCTGCGGCACGGCGAGGACGACCGCACCCACGTCGACTGCGCGGAGTGCGGCTACAGCTATGGGCCGGCGGGGCGCGATCCGCGTCTGCGCGCGGTCACGACCGAGCAGCTGGTCGTGGAAGCGAGCGCGCCGGGCGACTCCACCGGCGGCGGCGTGCTCGCGCGCCGCTACTACTGTCCCAGCTGCGCGCTGCTGTTCGCCGTCGGCGTGCGGGTGCAGGGCGAGCCGGTCGGCGCAGAACGGACCGACATTGAATTCACCTTCCCGCACGCGCGTGTGGTGAACGACGTCCCGACGCTGCACCACGGCGCCCGTTTCGCGCGCTGAACGGACACAGCGCTGCAGCGATTAGCGGATGCGCTAGTAGCTCCCGGCTCCCACGCTCGACAAGATGGAGCGGACCTTGAGAGGAGAGGGAGCGTGATGGGATCGCACGCAGGTGCGCCGCACGGGAGGGACGAGCATGTCTGAGCACGTGCCGGCTACGACGCAGGCTGCAGCGCTCGACGGCAACGCCGTCGCAACGGGTTCCAGTGGCCCCGGAAAGAACGCCGGCGGTGGCCATGAGGCCGCGCCGACAGCTGCACCGGGTCGCAGCGCGTCAGCAGAGCTGGCGGCAAAGTACGGGCTTCTGATCGCGTTCCTGGCGACGGTGGTCGTCTTCAGCGTCGCGCGCTCGTCGACGTTCCCGACGTGGCGCAACGCTGAGTCGATCCTGACGTTGGCGGCGCCGTCGCTGATCATCGCGGTCGGCCTCACGGTCGTGCTCGTGATGCAGGACTTCGACCTCTCCTTCGGCGGCATGATCGGCCTCGCCGGCGGCGCCGCGACGGCGTTCATGGTGAATCACGGCTGGGCATGGCAGGTCGCCGTGGTGGTCGTGCTGCTGATCGGCGTCCTCGTCGGCATCGCCAACGGCTACATGGTCGCCTACCTCGGCGGGTCGTCGTTCATCATCACGCTCGCGATGGGCACGGTGCTGACCGGCGTCGAATTCGGTTTGACAGACCAGGAAACGGTCTACGACGGGATCTCGGCCGGCTACGTCAAGCTCGCGAGCGGCGAGCTGCTCGGGCTCAGCAACCAGATCTGGATAGCGGCGGTGATCGCGATCGTGATCTGGGGGCTGCTGGACCGCACCGAGATCGGGCGCTTCATGTACGCGATCGGCGGCAACCCCGAGGCGGCGCGCCTGTCCGGCGTGCGCGTGCTGCGCCTGCGGATGCTCGGCTTCGTGATCGTCGGAGTGGCGGCGGCGGTGGTCGGCATCCTGATCACCTCGCAGAGCGCGTCGTATGCGCCCAACGGCGGGACCTCGTATCTTCTGCCGGCGTTCGCCGCCGTGTTCCTCGGCGCCGCCGTCTTCCGACCAGGCGAGTTCAACGTGCTCGGCACGGTCGTCGGCGTGCTGTTCCTCGGCGTGATCCAGACCGGGCTCACGATGCTCGACCTCGACACCTGGGTGATCAACCTCGTCCAGGGCGGGATCCTGATCGCCGCCGTGCTGATCAGCCGGCTCGGGATGTCGCGGCGATGACGGCCGCCGCCCCGACAGCCCCGCCGAGAGCGCGCCTGGAGCGCGTCGAGGTCCGCGGCCTGCTGAAGCAGTACCCGGGCGTGGTCGCGCTCGACGGCGCGAACGTGACGATCGAGGGCGGCTCGGTCCTCGGCCTGCTGGGCAAGAACGGCGCCGGCAAGAGCACGCTGATCAAGCTGCTCGCCGGCGTCGTGCAGCCGGACGCGGGCGAGATGGTGCTCGACGGCGAGCCGATCACGCTGCACGACCCGCACGCCGCGACGGCGCTCGGCTTCTCGTTCGTGCACCAGGAGCTGGCCGACGTGCCGAACCTGTCGGTCGCGGAGAACGTCGGGCTGGGCCTCGGCTACCCGACCTATCCCGGCGGGATCGTCAAGCGGCGCGTGCTGAAGCGCAACGCGCGCACCGTGCTGGACCGGCTCGAGGCCGACATCGACCCCTCGACGCCGCTGTCGCGGCTCAGCATCGCCCAGCGGCGGCTCGTGATGATCGCGCACGGCCTGGCCGCGAACGCCGGCCTGTTCGTGCTCGACGAGCCGACCGCGTCGCTGACCGACGACGAGATCGCCCACCTGCACAGAGTGCTGCGCACGCTGCGCGACGAGGGCGTGGCGATCGTCTACGTCAGCCACCGGCTCGACGAGATCTTCGCCGTCACCGACCGCGTCACCGTGATGCGCGACGGCCGCGACGTGTTCCACGGCGAGACCTCCGCCCTGGACAAGCAGCAGCTGATCGAGCACATCACCGGCACGCACGTCGTCGCGCCTGAGCAGCGCCGCCGTCGCGTCTCCCCGCAGGGGACCGAGGAGGTGCTGCGCGTGGAGGGGATGTCGCAGCCCGGCATCGTGCACGACGCGAGCTTCTCGCTCAGAGCGGGCGAGCTGCTGGGGATCGCCGGTCTCGTCGGGGCCGGTCGCACGGAGCTGATGCGGCTCGTCAGCGGCGCCGACCGCGCCGCCGCCGGACGCGTGACCGTGCGCGGACAGGAGCGCCGCATCCGCTCGCCGCACGACGGCATGGCGGCCGGGATCGTGCTGCTGCCCGAGGACCGCAAGACGCAGGGCGCGGTGATGAACTTCTCGGTGCGCAAGAACATCACGCTGCCGGCGATGAGCCGCTACCGCGTCGCGCCGCCGCTGCCGCTGCCCAACCAGCGCAGAGAGCGCGCCGCGGCGCTGGACCTCGTCGGCCGCCTCAACATCAAGGTGGCCGACGTCGAGCAGCCGGCGCTGAACCTGTCCGGCGGCAACCAGCAGAAGGTCGTGCTGGCGAAGTGGCTGGACTCCGGCGCCGACGTGTACATCTTCGACGAACCGACGCACGGGATCGACGTCGAAGGCAAGGAGGAGGTCTACGACCTCATGGCCAAGCTGGCAGACCAGGGACGGGGAGTGATCTTCATCTCTTCCGAATTCACCGAGCTGGTGGGTGTCTGCAACCGCGTGCTGGTGATGCGGGACGGAAGGCTGGTGAAGGAGTTCGAGGGAGAGGCGATCAGCGACGCCGCACTTGTGGCGTCCTGTTACAGCCACTGAATTCCGACGGCGCGGCGTGAGCCGCGTCACTCGCCGAGAGAAACGGCGAGGGAGGAGAGGACGATGAGAGGACTCGCGCAGATGCGCCGCTTGCTGCTGCTCGCGGTGACGCTGGTGTGCGCCGCCACGTTGTTGGCAGCGTGCGGCAGCAGCAGTGACGACGACGGAGGATCCAGTACCAGCGGCTCGGGCAGCAGCTCGTCGCAGACGAAGGGCGAGGGAATCCGCGCCGGCAGCGGCACGGATGCAGAGAGAGCCACGACCGCCGGCGTCGCCGCCGGCAGAGAGGCCGGCGCACCGGTCAGACTGCCTGTCAAGACGATCGGCATCGTCAACTTCCTCAACGGGATCGAGTCGTCGGACCGGCTCGTCTCGACGAACGAGCTCGCAGCCAGAATCCTTGGCTGGAGAACGATCACGTGTGACGGCAGAGGCACGCCGACGCAGTTCGTCGCGTGCGGCAACCAGATGCTCGACCGCGGCGTCGACGGCATAGTGATGGTCGCGATCGAGCCCGGCCAGGTGCAGCAGGTGCTGACGAAGGCCAGAGCGGCCGGCGTCCCGGTGATCCAGACCGGCGGCGGCGCGGTGCCCGACGGCTATGACGGCAACTACGGCCCGGACGAGTACAAGGCCGGCCAGGTGCTGACCGAGGCGCTGCTGCCGAGACTCGACGCGCTGCCGGGCGACTCCGTCCCGATCGCGATTCACGACTTCCCGGCCGGCTGGGCGAGAACCCGCACGGACGCGCTGCGTGACGCGCTCAGAGACCAGGACAAGGTCAAGATCGACGCCGACACCGTCACAGACGGCGCCAACCTCGTCCCGTTCACGCGCAAGACGGTCGCGGACCAGATCACGCAGAACCCGGACCTGAAGGCGTTCTGGGTCTCGTTCGACACCGCCGGCCAGGTCGCCGGTCAGGTCGTGCAGTCCAGATACGCCGGCAGAGAGTTCCCGGACAAGCCGCTGGTCGTCACCTTCCACGCGGACCTCGGCACGATCGAGCTGATGCGCAAGGGCGACATCGACATGACCTCTGAGGTCAATTACGACGCTGGCGTGTGGATCGGTGCCGACAACATGGCCGAGTTCTTCGCGCGCAGAACGCCGTTCATGACGGACAACCAGCCCACCTACCCGGGCATCGGCGATCCGTTCACCTACAGAATCGTCACGAAGGACGACCTGCCGCCCAGAGGCGAGTACGTCAGACCGGAATGGGACATCCCGGCCTACTTCACGGCCAAGTGGAGAACGGAGTTCGGGCTCTAGGCGCCCGGACCGGACCTCCGACCCTTCTGACTCAGGACGAGAACGAATGCTTCAGCTGAGCTACCGCGGCAGCGGCGCGCTTGCCGTCGACGACGTGCCGGCGCCCGTGCCGGGGCCTGGAGAGGTGCGCGTGCGCGTGCACTCGACCGGCCTCTGCATGTCGGACGTGTACGGCGTCAGCGGCGTCAACGACCGCCGCGACGTGGTGCTCGGCGAGGGCGACGTGCTCGTGATGGGTCACGAGGTCGCAGGTCACGTCGAGCTGGGCGGACCCGGCGCGGGCGACCTCGCGCCGGGCACGCCGGTCGCGATCGACCCGATCGCCGGCTGCGGCGACTGCCCGACCTGCCGCGCGGGCGACGAGAACCTCTGCGACGCGCGCACGGTCTACGGCTGCACGCCGGCGGCGGCGGGCGGCTACGCGGAGGCCGTCGTGGTGCCGCGCCGCAAGCTGCACGTGCTCGCGCCCGGCACGCCGATCGAGGTCGGCGCGCTGGTCGAGCCGCTGTCGGTCGGCGCGCATGCCGTGCGGCTGGCGGCGCCGGCGGCCGGCGACGCGGTGCTGGTGATCGGCGGAGGGATCATCGGCATCGGCGCGGCGCTGGCGGCGCGGCGGCGGATCGGGGCGGTCGGGAAGCTGCTGGTGCTGGAGCCGCGGGCGGAGCGGCGGGCGCTGTGCGAGGCGCTGGGCCTGCGGGCGGCTGCGCCTGACAGCCCCGTGGACGGCTTCGACCTCGCGCTCGACTGCGTCGCACGTCCGGAGACCTTTGCCAACGCGGTCCAGGCGGTGCGACCGCAGGGGCTCGTGATGCTGGTCGGGATCTTCTCCGACGAGATCCCGCTGCCGGTCAGCACCGTCGTCTGGCGCGAGACCCGCATCGCCGGCTCGTTCGGCTACTCCGACGGCGACTTCGCCGACGTCGCGCAGTGGGTCGGCAGCGGCGCCGCCGACCTCGCGCCGCTCGTGCAGCAGCGGGTCGGCTTCGACGGCCTGACAGGCGCCTTCGAGGACTACGCGTCCGGCGCGCTGACGGCCGTGCGGACCCTCTTCCAACCCGGATTCGAGCAGCAGGAGCGCACGTGAACTTCGACCTTCCCGAGGACGTCCAGCAGCTGGTCGCCAGAGCGCGCGACTTCCGCGAGCAGGTGCTCGCGCCGCTGGAGCCGCAGTTCCTCGCCGACGGCAACGTGCCGTGGCCGCTGCGTCCGAGACTGCAGGCGCAGGCGCGCGACGAGCACGGGCTGTGGGCGATCGACGTGCCGCAGGAGCACGGCGGCCTCGGCATGGGCCAGCTGGCCGTCTGCGCCGTGCACGAGGAGCTCAACAAGCACCCGATGATGTTCGAGACCGGCGGCGCGCCGGAGCCGGTCCTCTACCACTGCGCCCCGCACCAGTGGGACGCCTACTTCGGCGCCGTCGTCTCCGGCGACAAGCGCAGCGCCTACGCCTTCACCGAACCCGGCACCGGCTCCGACCTCGGCGCGATCCAGACCACCGCGGTCCGCGACGGCGACGACTGGGTCATCAACGGGCAGAAGCTCTTCATCGGCCTTGCCGAGCGGGTCGAGTTCCTGATCCTGTTCGCCTCGACCGACCCTGCTCGCGGCGCGCGCGGCGTGACCGTCTTCCTGCTCGACAGAGGCACGCCCGGCTACGAGGTCGTGCGCACGATCCCGACGATGGGCGACGCGTGGGACCCGTGCGAGCTGCGCTTCGAGGATTGCCGCGTGCCCGATTCCCAGCGCCTCGGCGCGGTCGACGAGGGCTTCGCGACGGCCGACCATCAGCTCAGCCACGGCCGCCTCAAGATCGCCTCCTACCAGCTCGGGATCGCGCAGCGCTGCATCGACCTGGCGGTCGCGTGGGCGCAGGAGCGCACGACCTGGGGGCGGCCGATCGCGTCGCGCCAGGCGATCCAGTTCATGCTCGCCGACAGCGCGGTCGAGCTGGATGCCGCGCGGCTGCTGGTCTACCGCACCGCGTGGGCGGCCGACCGCGGCGACGACGTCCGCACCGAGGCCTTCAAGGCGAAGCTGTTCGCGACCGAGATGGCGCAGCGCGTCACCGACCGCTGCCTCCAGGTCTTCGGCGGCCGCGGCTACGCGAGAGACTCGCCGGTGCAGAGCTTCTTCCGCCAGGTGCGGTTGTGGCGGATCGGCCACGGCACGGCGGAGATCCACCGCTGGATGATCGCGCGGGACCTGCTGGGGGAGGCCGCAAGCTGATGAGTGAGACAGGGATTCTGGAAGGCAGAGCCGGTGTCGTCACCGGCGGCTCGCGCGGGCTCGGCCGGGCGATCGCGGAGGCGTTCACCGCCGCGGGGGCGCAGGTCGCGATCCTCGACACCGCCGGCGCGCAGGACGCGGCCGCGGAGATCGGCGGCGCGACGCTCGGGCTGACCGGCGACGTGACCGACGCGCCCGGCATCGAGCGCGCGTTCGGCGAGGTCGCGCAGCAGTTCGGCCGCTTCGACTTCCTCGTCAACAACGCTGGCATCCGCGCGCAGGCGCCGTTCGCCGAGCACCCGCTCGACGTCTGGAAGCGCACACTCGACGTCAACCTGACCGGCTCGTTCCTCTGCGCGCAGACGGCGATCGCGCTGATGCTGCCGCGCGGCGGCGGCTCGATCGTCAACCTCGCCTCGATCGCCGGCGCGATCGCGCTGAAGGAGCGCGCGGCCTACAACGCCTCCAAGGGCGGCGTGATCGCGCTGACGCAGTCGATCGCCGCGGAGATGTCGTCGAGCGGGATCCGCTGCAACGCGATCGCGCCCGGGATCGTCGAGACGCCGCTCAGCGCGCCGTACTTCAGAGACGAGCGGATGATCGCCGCGATCACCGCCAACACGCCGCTCGGACGCTGGGGGCAGCCGCACGAGATCGCCGCACCCGCGATCTTCCTCTGCAGTCCCGCCGCGGAGTTCGTCCACGGGCACACGCTGTTCGTGGACGGCGGCTGGATGGCGTTCAAGGGCTACTGAGGAGGATCTGGATGCTTGAGAGTGGACTGGAGGGGCGCGTCTGCCTGGTGACGGGCGCCGGCAACGGCATCGGCCGCGCGACGGCCGAGCTGCTGGCCGGCGAGGGCGCGCAGCTGGCGCTGTGCGACAACCAGGAGGAGGCGCTGGCGAGCGTCGAGGTCGCTGATGCGCTGAAGATCACCGCCGACCTCTCGACCCGCCCCGAGGTCGAGCGCGTGCTCGCCGCCACGCGCGAGCGCTTCGGCAGACTCGACGTGCTGATCCACTGCGCCGGCATCTACCGCGTCACGCAGCTGCCGGAGGTGAGCGACGCCGAGTGGGAGCTCGTGATGGACGTCAACCTGCGCAGCTCGTTCCTGCTGTCGCAGGGCGCGGTCGAGCTGATGCGCGAGCACGGCGACGGGCGGATCGTGCTGTTCGGCTCCTTCGCCGCTCGCACCGGCGGCCTGCGCGCGAGCGCGCCGTACGCCGCCTCGAAGGCCGGCGTCGCCGGCCTCACCAAGCACGTCGCGCAGTACGCCGGCCCGCTCGGCGTGCGCGTCAACTGCCTTCACCCCGGCTTCACCGTCACGCCGATGACCTCGATCCTCGGCGAGCAGGCGCGCGCCGAGGCCGTCGAGCGCGCCCCGCTGCGCCGCCACTGCGGCCCCGAGGAGCAGGCGCGGATGGCGGTCGTGCTCGCGTCCGACCTCGCGGCCTTCGTCCACGGCGTGACGCTGGACGTCAACGGCGGCATGTACATGGCATGAGCCGCTCCACCTTCGACAACGAACAAGAGGACCCTCCGTGCTCGATCCGCTCGGCGACCGCACCCTGACCGATCTGCTCGAGGAGCGCGTAGCGGCCAACGGGGAGCGCACCTTCCTGGTCTTCGAGGACGGTGCCGGCACCATCTCGGAGCTGACCTACCGCGACTTCGACGCGCGCGTGGAGCGCTGCGCGCGCGGGCTCTCGCAGCGCGGCGTGGCGCAGGGCGACTTCGTCGTGCTGCACCTGCGCAACAGCCCCGAGTTCCTGATCGCCTGGTTCGCGCTGGCGCGCCTGGGCGCGGTCCTGATCCCGTCCAACGTCGCCAACACGGTCGGCGAGCTGGAGCACATCCTCTCGTTCACCTCCGCGCGGCTGGCGATCACGGAGCCGTCGCTGCTGGAGACCGTCGACCGCGCGATCACGGCAAGCGGCAACGCGGTGTCCGTCGTCGTCGCGCGCGGGACGGCCGACGGACGCGAGCGCTTCGAGGACCTGCTGACCGACGACCGCCGCGCCCCGCGCCCGTCGTCGCTGAGCGGCTCGGACCTGGCGGAGCTGATCTTCACCTCGGGTACCACCCGAAAGCCCAAGGCTGTGATGCTGACGCACGCGAATTGCATCCGATCCGGGCTGGATGCGGTGCACTGCCTGTGGCTGGACGAGGGCGAGCGCTGCCTCACCGCGCTGCCGCTGTTCCACGTCAACGGCCAGGCGATGTCGGTGCTGGCGACGCTGACGGTCGGCGGCACGCTGGTGCTGATCGAGGAGTTCAGAGCGTCGCGCTTCTGGTCGCAGGTGCGCGCGCACCGCGCGACGCAGACGTGCATCGTCGCGATGCAGCTGCGCACGCTGATCGCGCAGCCGCCGGACCCCGCCGAGCGCGACCACCAGGTGCGCCGGCTGTTCTACGCGATCAACGTCACCGACGAGGAGAAGACGGAGTTCGAGCAGCGCTTCGGCATCTCGCTGATCAACGGCTACGGCCTCTCGGAGGCGATGACGCTGCTGACCTGCGCGCCGGTCGTCGGCCCGCGCCGCTGGCCGTCGATCGGCCTGCCGTCACCGGGCCGTCGCCTGCTGCTGCTCGACCCCGAGGGCAACGAGGTGCCGCAGGGCGAGGTTGGCGAGGTCGTCGTCGAGGGCACGCCCGGCCGCGACATCATGCTCGGCTACTACCGCGACCCGGAGGCGACCGCGGGCGCGCTGCGCGGCAACCGCATGCACACCGGCGACAACGCGTACGCCGACGAGGCCGGCTACCTCTACTTCTTCGACCGCAAGAAGGACATGATCAAGCGCGCGGGCGAGAACGTCTCCGCGATCGAGGTCGAGGGCGCGCTCGTGTCGCATCCCGGCGTCGCCGAGGCGGCCGTCGTCGGCGTCCCGGACGCGATCCGCGACGAGGCGGTCGCGGCGATCGTCGTCGCGGCCGCGCCGGGCGGGCTGACGGAGGAGGAGATCGTCGAGCACTGCCGCCAGCACCTGTCGAAGTTCAAGGTCCCGACCGTCGTGCAGTTCGTCGACGAGCTGCCGAAGACGTCGATCGGCAAGGTCCGCAAGGACGTGCTGCGCAGAGCGCTCGCGGACGCGGCGACGCCGAGCGGGTGATGGGCTAACGCGCCTCCAACCCCCGCAACGCGATCTCGGCGAAGGTGTCGGCGACCTCCTCGGCGCTCAGCGCGCCGTCGGGCTGGAACCAGGTGTAGCCCCAGTTGGCCATCGCCAGCACGGCCTTCGCCGCGATCGTGGGGGAGACGGCGACGAACGTGCCGGTCGCGCTGCCCTCGGCGATGATGCGGCTGACCATCTGCTCGTAGAAGTCGCGCTTGACGACCAGTTCGTTCCAGCGCTCGCCGCTGACCGCCTGGCGCTCCTGCAGGAAGACGGTGACGCCGTCGCGGTGGCGCGCGACGAAGCTGAGCGCGACGCGCAGCACGCCGCGGACCTTCTCGGCGGGATCGCCGGAGGTCGACAGGACGCCCATCGTCTCGTCGATCAGCTCGTCGATCAGCTGCTCGTGGATCGCGAAGAGGAGGTCTTCCTTCTTGCGCACGTGGTGGTAGAGACTCGGTTTGCGCATCCCGAGCAGCTCGGCGATCTCCGCCATCGAGGCGGCGTGGTAGCCGCGCTCGCTGAAGACGCGCGTGGCCGCTTCGATGATGTCCGCACGGACCTTCGGCGGAGGGCCGCCGCCGGTCGACGGGGTGGGTGCGGTTCGTGACACGCGCGCTCCAAGGGGGTCGGATGAGGAGCGGAGTCATCCGCTCCTTAACAAGAATACTGGCTGGATCCGATCGACTCATCGGTAGGCAACTTGTCGTAATCGCCTATGACAAATAGGATAGCCTACCGACCGGTAGGGAGTTTCTATGTCTTGCGGAAGGAGAGGAACCGGATGGCGGAGGTTCATACGGGGCGGGCGGGGACGATCGCCGGCACCGGCGAAGCGCGCGGCTCGGCGGGGCGCTATCGGATGATGCGGCTCAGTCGCCGCTTCGAGGAGACGGTCCACGACCAGTTCGGCGACGGGCAGGTGCCCGGTCCGCTGCACCTGTCGATCGGCCAGGAGGCCGTCGCGGTCGGCGCCTGCTGGGGGCTGCGGCAGACCGACGCCGTGCTCTCGACGCACCGCGGTCATCACCACTGCCTCGCGAAGGGCGCCAGAGCCGACCGCCTGATGGCTGAGCTGCTCGGCCGCACGACCGGCTACTCGCGCGGGCGCGGCGGCTCGATGCACGTCGCGATCCCCTCGATCGGCCTGCTCGGCACCAACGGCATCGTCGGCGGCGGCATCCCGATCGCGACCGGCGCCGCCTACGGCATGCAGGCGCAGGGCCGCGACGACGTGACCGTCTGCTTCTTCGGCGAGGGCGCGACCGGCGCCGGCGTCTTCGGCGAGGCGCTCAACCTCGCCGCGCTGTGGTCGCTGCCGCTCGTGTTCGTCTGCGAGAACAACCAGTACGTCGAGCTGACGCCGCAGAGCGTCCACGTCGCCGGCGAGATCTGGCGCCGCGGCGAGTCGTTCGGGATCCCCGGCGTGCGCGTCGACGGCAACGACGTCGACGCCGTCCACGAGGCCGCCTCCGACGCGATCGAGCGCGCCCGCGGCGGCGGCGGGCCGACGCTGATCGAGGCGGTCACCTACCGCTGGTTCGGCCACTACGCCGGCGACCGCGCGGCCTACCGCGACGAGAACGAGGTCGAGACCGGGCGCGCGGGCGATCCGCTGATCAAGGCGCGCGCCGCGCTCGACCCCGCCGAGGCGGAGGCGCTCGACGCCGACGTCGAGAAGGAGATCTCCGCCGCGCTCGCGTTCGCGCAGCGCAGCGCGGTGACAGGGCCTGACGCACTCGCGATCGACCATTGGGCGGTGAGCTGAATGAGCGCCACAGCTGCGCCGACGAAGGCGCTGAAGTTCTGGCAGGGCGTCAACCAGGCGATGGTCGAGGAGATGGAGCGCGACGAGCGCGTCGTGCTCGTCGGCGAGGACGTCGGGAAGCCGGGCGGTCCCTACGGCGTCACGCGCGGGCTGCAGGACCGCTTCGGCGAGATGCGCGTGCGCGACACGCCGATCAGCGAGGCCGTGCTGGTCGGGCTCGGCGTCGGCGGCGGCGCCGTCGGCCTGCGCCCCGTCGTCGAGATCATGTTCTTCGACTTCGCGATGATCGCGATGGACCAGATCGTCAACCAGGCGGCGAAGTTCCGCTACTTCTCCGGCGAGTCGATGCCGCTCGTGATCCGCACGATGTGCGGCGCCGGCGGCCCCAACGGCGCGCAGCACTCGCAGAACTTCGAGTCGTGGTACTGCGCTGTGCCGGGCCTGAAGGTGATCATGCCGTCCAACGCGGCCGACGCGAAGGGCCTGCTGAAGGCGGCGATCCGCGATGACGATCCGGTCCTCTTCATCGAGACGCTGGGCCTGCTGACGACCCGTCGCGACGTGCCGCAGGTCGACGACTTCGTGCTGCCGATCGGGGTCGCGGAGACGCGGCGTTCCGGCAGCGACGTGACGATCGTCGCGATCGGACGGCTGGTCGACCGGGCGCTGGAGGCGGCCGAGACGCTGGCCGCGGAGGGGATCGAAGCGGAGGTGATCGACCCGCGCACGCTCGCGCCGCTCGACACCGAGACGATCGTCGCGTCGGTCAAGAAGACCGGCCGGCTGGTCGTCGCGCAGGAGGCGACGGCGGGCTTCTCGTTCGCGTCCGAGGTCTGCGCGGTGGTCGTCGAGCAGTGTCTGTCCGCATTGAAGGCGCCGCCGGTGCGGGTCGCCTCGCCGTTCGTGAACGTGCCGACGCCGGTGCCGCTGGCCGAGTCGCGCGCGCCCGGTCCCGACGCGGTCGCCGACGCCGTCCGCACCGTCATGAGGGGAGCGTGACGCCGATGCGCGTCGAGGTCGCGATCGAGGATCCGGGCAGCCACGAGGAGATCGAGGTCGTCGAGGTGATGGTCGAGGTCGGCGAGGAGGTCGAGCAGGGCGACGTGCTGCTCGAGGTCTCGACCGACAAGGCGAACATGGACGTCGAGGCCCCGTCCGCGGGCACGGTCACCGAGGTGCTCGTGTCCGAGGGCGACGTCGTGCCGTCGAGAAGCCTGCTGGTGGTGTTGGAGGGATGAGCGAGCCGGCGGGAGCGCAGCTCGGGCGCTGGGTCGCCGCGCTGCGCGCCGACGCGCTGCCGCCGGCCGTGCAGGAGAAGCTGCGCTGCAACCTGCTGCACGACCTCGCGGTGACGCTGGCGGCGTACCCGGTCGGGGCGGAGGTGTGGCCGCTGGTGCGCGACCGCCGTCCCGCCGAGGCGACGCTGCTGTGCGAGGGCACGCACGTCAGCGCCGAGCACGCGGCGTTCGCCAACGCGCAGCTGATGCACGCGCGTGCGCAGGACGACACGCATTTCGCCGCCAAGACGCACGTCGGCGCGGCCGTGATCCCGGCGGCGCTCGCGCTGGCCGAGCGCGAGTGCGTCAGCGGCGCGGCGTTCGCGACCGCGGTCGTCGCCGGCTGCGAGGTCGCGGCGGCCGTCGGCGAGCGCCACGCGGCGGCGTCGACCGTGCGCGGCTTCCGCGCCTCGCCGGTCTTCGGCACGCTCGGCGCGGCGGCGGCGTGCGCGTCGGTGCTGGGGTTGGATGCCGGCGCGACCGCCCACGCGATCGCGATCGCATCGAGCTTCAGCGGCGGCCTCAACCAGACCTGGATCGACGGCTCGTCCGAATACCGCATCGAGCTGGGCATGGCCGCCCGCAACGGCGTGCTGGCGGCTTCGCTGGCCGCCGGCGGCCAGCGCGGCGCGGTGCACTGGTACGAGGGCGCCGCCGGGTTCGCGCGGGCGTTCGGCGGGGTGCAGGAGGCGTCATCCGACTCGTGGGAGCTGGGCGAGCGCTGGCGCCTGCTCGACGTGACCTACAAGCCGTATCCGGTCTGCGCGATCCTGCAGAGCGCGGTCGAGGTGGGGCTCGGCCTGACGCGCGAGCACGATCTCGACACCGAGACGGTGAGCGCCGTGCGCGTTCATCTCAACGTGAACGATCGGACCTATCCCGGCACCGTCAACCGCGGCCCCTACCGCGACGTCGGCGCGACGCTGATGAGCGCCGAGTACTGCGTCGCGATGGCGCTGCGCGACCGCGCAGCGACGCTCGCGGGGCTGCGCGGATTCGAGGATCCGCAGCTGGCGCGTCTGATCGGCGTCACGGACGTGAGCGGGGATGAGCGGATCCCGCCGCTCGGCGCGCGGGTGGAGGTCGACGTGACCGCCAGCCGCGACACCGGCGCGGGCTCGCCCGGCACCGCCACGACGACGCTCGCCGGCGAGCTGCTCCCCGACGCCTCCACCTACGGCTGGGAGTGGGAGGGAGTGCGCGCCAACGCCGCCCGGATGGCGGGCGAGATGGCGATCGCGCCCGCCGCGCGCGGGCGGCTGGAGCAGGCCGTGCGCGACGTCTTCGAACTGCCCGACGTCGGCACGCTCGTGCGTGAGACGGTGCCCCAGGAGGCCGCATGACCGTCGATCCGCTCCATGACCTGATGCACGCCCCCGACCTCGCGCGGCCGCGCTGGCGGGAGTCGTTCTACTTCAAGTTCTGGGACTTCAACCACCAGCTCGGTGGCGACTCGACGATCGGCTACCGGCCGGCGAGAGGCCATTCCGGTTCGCTGAACATCATCTGGGGCCGTGAGCTGCCGACGCTCGTCGCCTCCGAGCTGGATCACGCCCCCGACCATGCCGTCCCGCATCCGGCGGGCGGCCTCAGCTACGAGCCGGTGGAGCCGTTCGGCCCTTGGCGGCTGCGCTTCGACGGCCGCCTCAACGACGGCGGCAGCGCGGTCGGCTGCGATCCGCGCGCGGTGAGAGCAGCGGACTCCAGCTCCGTTCCCGTCTCCTACGACCTCCTCTTCACCCCCGAGCAGCCGGCGCACATCTACAGAGAGAACCCGGCCTGGGACGGCCTCTTCGACGGCCACGTCGACGAGGTCGGCCGCGTCACCGGGACGCTGACGGTCGACGGCACGACCTACGAGATCGACGCCCGCGGCTGCAAGGACCACTCGTGGGGTCAGCGCGACTGGGCCCGTCCGCACGGCTGGCGCTGGGCCGACCTGCTGTTCCCGGAAGGCCCCGAGGCGTCGCTGTGGCGCGCGACCTTCGACGGCGACGAGTGGCTGCAGGACGGCGCGATCTACGCCGGCGGCGAAGCGGATCCGCTGACGAGCTTCGCCGAGCGCGCGACCTTCGCCCCCCGCGACCGCGCACCGCGCCCCCAGCGCTGGTCGTTCGACCTCCAGAGCGCCCGCCATGCGATCACCGGCGAGGCCGAGCTGCTGCGCGTGATCCCGCTGCGCTTCCCGATGCGCGACGAGCACGGCACCGCGATGACCGCCTGGATCGACCGCTGCCTCTACGCCAGCACGACGACCGACGGCCGCCACGGCGCCGGCACGGTCGAGTTCCAGTCGCGCGTCCCGCTGAGCGGCGACGCTCCTCCCGCGCCGACCGCGTAGCGCGTCAGCTCTGACGCAAGCACGCAGCAGCCAGCAACCGCCGCGCGCCGCACCGGTCCTCGGTAGGTTGCGACGTCGACGGCGAGCGGCGAATGGGCTTGCCGTCCGGGGCAGTCGAAATGGATCGAAGGGGACGCCGGATGCTCAGATTCCTGACCATGGCCCGCAAGCGCCGTCCGATCGCGCTCGCGCTCGTCATCGCAACCGCGGTCGCGCTCGCCGCACCGACCGTCGCGACGGCGCGGACGATCGCCATCGAGGCGGACGCGAAGCTGCACCTCGTCAAGAACGGCAAGAACGGCAACCAGCTGCGCGAGCGCGGAACCGCGACCGGCACCCTGCCCGGCCCCGTCGTCGCGCTCTTCACCGTCTCGCTCACGAGCATCACCGGGACCGTCACGCTGCTGCCCGAAAAGGGATCGATCACGCTCACGATCAACGGGCGGCCGACCGGCTCCAAGCGCGGCAAGACCACGGCCAGCGGCACGATGACGATCGTCGCCGGCACCGGCCGCTACAGAGGCGCACGCGGCAGCGCGAGATTCACCGGCACGCTGGACCGCTCGACGTGGGCCACCACCGTCCACGCGACCGGCTCGCTCACCTATTGACCGCAAACCGCGCACGACGAGCAGGCGCGGCGCTCGCGCTGCTCGGGCTCGTCGTGTTCGCGACTTCAGGCTCCGCCTCCGCTTCCGCGGCGCCGGCTCACCTCGCCGCGTCGTTCGGTCCTGACGCGCGCTTGGGGCAGCCGACCTCGCTGCGCCTGCAGCTGTCGATCAGCCGACGCCTCCCGTCGCCGGTGACGCGCATACGGATCCGCTATGCGCAGGGACTGGAGATCGCCACCAGCGGTCTCGTGCTCGACGAGTGCCGCCGCCCGCCCGAGGACTTCGCCAGAGTGATGATCCCGCTCACCGGGCGAGCGGCCTGCCCGGCGAACTCCGTGATCGCGACCGGAACGGCCGACGGCGAGGTCCGGCTCGACACGTTGACGATTCGCCAGACCGCGCTGATGACGATCCTCGCCGGCCCGCTCCAACCCGGTCAGCTGCAACTCGTCGGCCTCGTCGAGGGCGTCAACCCCTTCGGCGTCCTGCTCGCCTACAGCGGCGCGCTCACGCCCGCGCGGCCGCCCTACGGCGGCGCGATCTCGATATCGCTGCCGCCGATCCCGGATCTCCCGTATGCCGACGCCAGCGTCGCGCTGCTCGGCGTCGATGCGACGATCGCGGCTTCCACGATCCGCTACCGCCGCACCGTCGCCGGCAAGGTCCGTCGCTACCGTCCCGACGGGATCGGACTCCCGAGCCGCTGCCCTGCAGCCGGCATGCGGTTCCGCGGCGACTTCGTGTTCGCGGACGGCACGACGGCCAGCGCGAAGGCGCGGGCGCCCTGCCCGCCGCGCTGACGCGACGACGACGATTTACCGCATCCCCGCCGTCACCAGCCCGGTGACGTGCGCGCTGTAGGCCTCGACGAGGCGGTCGTCGAGCGGCTCTCCGAACCCGCGCTCCAGCAGCGGCCGGGCGGAGAAGAGGAACTCGCACAGGCCGACGACGGAGAAGAAGAAGAGCGTCGGGTCGAGCTCGCGCCAGCCCTCCTCGCGGCGGCCGTCGGCGAGCAGCTCCGCGTACCAGTCGCGCGCCGGCAGAGCGAAGCTGCGGGCGATCCCGGAGACCGCCTCGGGCTCCGCCGACAACAGACGCTCGTTCATCAGGCGGTTGACGTACGGGTAGCGGACGTAGTTGCGGACGATCTCGCTGACGTGGCGCTGGAGCTTGGCCGACGGCGGCAGGTCCAGCGCGGCGAGCCGTTCGATCTCGTCCGAGAGGCCCTCCAGCACGCGCTCCAGCAGCGCGTCGAGCAGGCCGTCCTTGGAGCCGAAGCAGTATCTGACCATCGCGACGTTGACCTCTGCGCGCGAGCAGATCTCGCTGACCGAGGCGCCCGAGGCCCGCTCGGCCAGCAGGTCGTGGGCCGCTCTCAGCAGCTTCTCGCGCGTCACGTCGGCGTTTCCCCGTGCCATCCGACCACATCTTGGCAGCCGCGCCCCTTGACATCAACTAAACGATTATTTAGCTTCTTCTCTCATGAGAGATCCCGTGCGCCTCGGCTGCTGGGCAGCCTTCTGGGGCGATACCAGCGTGGCCGTCGACCAGCTGCTCGACGGCGCCGACGTCGACTACCTCGTCGCCGACTACCTGTCCGAGATCACGATGGCGCTGCTCGCGCGCGCCCGCGCGAAGGACCCCGAGGCGGGCTTCGTGCCCGACGCGGTGCGGGTCCTGCAACCGCGCCTCGCCGAGATCAAGGCGCGCGGCATCAAGATCGTCACCAACGCCGGTGCGCTCAACCCGGTCGCGTGCGCGCACGCCTTCCGCGACGCCGCCGCGGCCGCGGGCGTGGAGCTGAAGGTCGCCGCCGTCGAGGGCGACGACCTCAGCGGCCGGCGCGAGCAGATACTCGCGGGCGCCCCGAGGGACATGTTCAGCGGCGAGCCGCTGCCGGCCGACCCGATGACGATGAACGCGTACCTCGGCGCGCGGCCGATCGCCGCCGCGCTCGACGCCGGCGCCGACGTCGTCGTGACCGGCCGCGCGGTCGACTCCGCCGTCCTGCTCGGCCCGCTGATGCACGAGTTCGGCTGGAGCGACGAGGACTACGACCTGCTCTCCGCCGGCACGCTCGCCGGTCACGTCGTCGAGTGCGGCCCGCAGTGCACCGGCGGCAACTTCACCGACTGGGACCAGGTCCCCGGCTGGGACGACATGGGCTTCCCCGTGATCGAGTGCCACGCCGACGGCTCCGCGGTCGTCACCAAGCCGGCCGGCACGGGCGGGCTCGTCAGCCCGGCCACCGTCAGCGAGCAGATCCTCTACGAGATCGGCGACCCGGGCGCCTACGTGATGCCCGACGTCGTCTGCGACTGGCGCGACATCGCGCTCGAGCAGGTCGGCACCGACCGCGTGCGGATCTCCGGCGCGCGCGGCACCAAGCCGCCGCAGACCTACAAGGTGACCGCGACCCACGCCGACGGCTATCGCGTGATGACGACCGCGATGTTCAGCGGCCTCGACGCCGGCGCGAAGGCGCGCCGCGCCGGGCAGGCGCTGCTGAGCCGCACCGAGCGGCTGATCGCGCAGGCGGGCCACGTGCCGCTGAGCGAGTCCTCGATCGAGGTGATCGGCGCCGGCGACACGCACGGTCCCGACCATCGCGACGACTCCGTCACCGAGGCGGTCGTGAAGATCGCCGCGCGCCACCCGCAGAGAGCGGCGCTGGAGATCTTCGCGATGGAGTACGCGCCGATGGCGCTCGTCGCGCAGGGCATGACCGGCTTCTTCGGCGGCCGTCCGCGGCCCGCGCCGGCGATCTCCGTCTACCACCTGCTGGTCGACAAGAGCGCGACTCCCGTCCGCGTCCACCTCGACGACGACGAGCCGTTCGAGGTCGCCGTCGCGGCGGGCGCCCCTGGCCCGGTCGCCGGCACGCCGGAGTTGCCGGACGCCGATCCGGCCGCCGGCGGCGCGCCCGTGGACCTCTCCGGCGGCGGCTTCACCGTCCCGCTGCGGCGGCTCGCATGGGCGCGCAGCGGCGACAAGGGCAACAACGCCAACATCGGCGTGATAGCCCGCCGCCCGGAGTTCGTCGCGCTGATCCAGCAGCAGCTCAGCACGACGCGCGTCGGCGACTTCTTCGCGCAGTACCTGACCGGCGGCGTCAGACGCTGGGAGCTGCCGGGCCTGGGCGCCGTCAACTTCGTGCTCGACGGCGCGCTCGGCGGCAAGGGCGGCACCTCGACGCTGCGCTTCGACCCGCAGGGCAAGAGCTTCGCGGCGATGCTGCTGGAGCTGCCGATGCTGGTCCCGGCGGATTGGGCATGAACCTCCCCGCCAAGGTCCTCGTCGCCAACCGCGGCGAGATCGCGGTGCGGATCATGCGGACGCTGCGGCGGCTGGGGATCGCGAGCGTCGCGGTCTACCACGCCGAGGACGCCGACGGCCGCGCCGTGCGCGAGGCTGACGAGGCCGTCGAGCTGTTCGGCGACACGCCGGTCGGCGCGTACCTCGACGTCGCCGGGATCGTCGCCGCGTGCCAGAGCACCGGCGCGACCGCGGTCCATCCCGGCTTCGGCTTCCTGTCGGAGAACGCCGGCTTCGCGGAGGCGCTCGCCGAGGCCGGCATCACCTTCGTCGGCCCGCCGCCGGACGCGATGCGCGCAATGGGCGACAAGATCGAGTCCAAGCGGCTCGCCGAGCAGGCCGGCGTGCCGACGCTGCCGGGCTCTGACGGCGCGGTCGAGAGCGCCGAGGAGGCGGCGACGATCGCGCAGGGGATCGGCTTCCCGGTGCTGCTGAAGGCGAGCGCGGGCGGCGGCGGCAAGGGCATGCGGATCGCCTACGACGTCGAGGAATGCCGCGAGGCGTTCACGCGCGCCTCCGGCGAGGCGCTCGCCAGCTTCGGCGACGGCCGCGTCTTCGTCGAGCGCTTCATCGAGCGCCCGCGCCACATCGAGGTGCAGGTGCTCGCCGACGGCCACGGCACGGTCCTGCACCTGGGCGAGCGCGAGTGCTCGATCCAGCGCCGCTACCAGAAGGTGGTCGAGGAGTGCCCGTCGCCGTTCGTCGACGCCGCCAAGCGCGCGGAGATGGGGGCGACGGCCGTCGCGCTCGCGAGAGCGGTCGGCTACGTCTCCGCCGGCACCGTCGAGCTGATCGTCGACGAGCAGGCGAACTTCTACTTCCTCGAGATGAACACGCGGCTGCAGGTCGAGCACCCCGTCACGGAGCTGGTGACGGGGATCGACATCGTCGAGCAGCAACTGCGCGTCGCGGCCGGCGAGCGCCTCGGCTTCGGCCAGGAGGACGTGCGCTTCGACGGCCACGCGATCGAGTGCCGCATCTACGCTGAGGACGCCGACGCCGGCTTCGTGCCCGCGACCGGCCCGCTGAAGCTCGTGCGCTTCCCGGCCGGCGAGGGGATCCGCGTCGACCACGGCGTCGTCGAGGGGCAGGACGTGAGCGCGTCGTTCGACCCGATGATCGCCAAGCTCGCCGTCCACGCGCCGACGCGCGCGGAGGCGATCGCGCGCGGACGCGACGCGCTGCGGCACACCGTGCTGCTCGGCACGATCACCAACACCGCCTTCCTCGAACGGGTGCTGGCGCAGCCGGCGTTTGCGGCGGGGGAGACGCACACCGGCTTCATCGAGGAGCACAGCGACGCGCTCGTCGGCGACGGCGCCGTGGCGGACGAGGACGCCGAGCGCTGCCTCGTCGCGGCCGCGGCGCTCGCCAGCCCGCGCTTCGACCAGCGGCTCTCGGTACCGGAACCGCTCGCCTCGATGGGGGGATGGCGGAGATGAGCTACGAGATCGCACTGGAGGGCGGCTCCGCGCACACCGTCGGGCTCGCCCGGCGCGGTGACCGCGCGACCGTCACGATCGACGGCAACGACTACCACGGCAGCCTGCGCCCGGCCGGCGACGGCTGGGAGCTGACGCTGGAGGACCGCACCGAGCCGATGTGGATCGTCGTCGAGCGCGACACGGTCCACGTACACGCGTTCGGGCGCGCCTGGCAGCTGAGCGTGATCGACCCGGTCGAGCGCGCCCGCGGCGGCGGCCCGTCGGAGGACGTCGCGACCGCGCCGATGCCGGGCGCCGTGATCAGCGTCGCGGTCGCGGCCGGCGACGCGGTCGAGCAGGGCCAGCAGCTGCTGGTGATCGAGTCGATGAAGATGCAGAACGAGATCGTCGCCGCGCGCGACGGCGTCGTCGAGCGCGTCCACGTCGAGGTCGGCGAGACGTTCGACCGCGGCGCCGCGCTCGTCGCGCTGGTGGCCGAGGACGACGGAGACGAGGACTGATGCACCGTCTGGAGACGCACGTCGACACGACGTCGCCGACCTACCGCGCCTTTCGCGAGCACAACCTGGGGCTCGCGGCCGAGCTGCGCGAGACGCTCCACAGAGCCCGCCACGAGCGCCCGCAGCGGGCGCTGGACCGTCTCGCCGAGCAGCAGAAGCTGACCGTGCGCGAGCGGCTGGACCTGCTGCTGGATCCCGGTGCGCCGTTCCTGGAGCTGATGTCGCTCGCGGCCAACCGTCACTACGACGGCGAGGCGCCGCAGGCGCTGCTGGTGACCGGGATCGGCGTCGTCAGCGGCCGCGAGGTGATGGTCGTCGCCAACGACTCGTCGCTGAAGGGCGGCGCCTGGTACCCGATCACGACGCGCAAGATCGTGCGCGCGCTGCAGGTGGCGCTGGAGAACAAGCTGCCGGTCGTGCACATGCTGGACAGCGGCGGCGCCAATCTGCACCTGCAGGACGAGATCTACGCGACCGCCGGCCACATCTTCAAGCAGCAGTGTCAGTTGAGCGCGGCCGGCATCCCGCAGCTGGCGGTCGTGTTCGGCTACTGCACCGCCGGCGCGGCGTACACGCCGACGCTGTGCGACCAGACGATCATGGTGCGCGAGCGCGGCGCGATCTTCCTCGCCGGGCCGCCGCTGGTGAAGGCCGCGACGGGCGAGGAGGTCAGCACCGAGGAGCTGGGCGGGGCGGACATGCACACGACCGTCTCGGGCGTGGCGGACTACGCCGTCGACTCCGAGGCGGAGGCGCTCGCGCTGGCGCGCGACGTCGTCGGCGTGTGGGCGCGGCGCGACAAGGCCGACTCCGACCGGCGCACGCCGGAGGACCCGTTCCACGACCCCGACGAGCTGTACGGGATCATCCCCGACGACGTCAAGAAGCAGTTCGAGATGCGCGAGGTGATCGCGCGCATGGTGGACGGCAGCCTCTTCCATGAATTCAAGCCGCATTACGGTGACACGATGGTGTGCGGCTGGGCGTTCATCTGGGGCTTCAAGGTCGGGATCCTCGGCAACAACGGCGTGATCTTCAGCGAGGCCGCCAACAAGGCGACGCAGTTCATGCAGTTGTGCGACCGCGACGGGATCCCGCTGCTGTTCCTGCACAACGTGACCGGCTTCATGGTCGGGCGCGAGTACGAGCGCCGCGGGATCACGAAGGACGGCGCGAAGATGCTGATGGTGCAGGCGAACGTGACGGTGCCGAAGCTGTCGGTCCTCTGCCACGCCTCGCAGGGCGCCGGCAACTACGCGATGGCCGGCCGCACCTGGGATCCGCGGCTGATCTACGCGTGGCCCAACTCGCGCTCCTCGATCATGGGGCCCGAGCAGGCCGCCGACGTGCTGACGCAGGTGCGCGTCGCGGGGCTGCGGCGCCGCGGGGAGGAGCCGTCGCCCGACGAGATCGGCGGGATCAGACGCGAGGTGACGGCCTACTTCGAGCAGACCTACCACTCGTACTACCTGACGTCGGACCTGCGCGACGACGGCCTGATCGATCCGACCGACACGCGCAACACGCTCGGCATGTCGCTCTCGGCGGTGCTCAACGCACCGATCGTGCGCGCGCCCGGCGGCGTGCTGCGGATCTGAGTTGACACCGAGCGGCTTGAACGAGAACTGGAGAGACGGATGAACGACGTCGTGAAGTACGAGGTCGCGGACAAGGTCGCGTGGCTGACGATCGACCGGCCACAGGCGCGCAACGCGCTCTCCAAGGCGGTCCGGGACGGGTTGTGGGCGGGCTTCAGACGGTTTGCCGCGGACGACGACGCGGCCGTGCTGATCCTGACGGCGGCCGGCGAGAAGGCGTTCTGCGCCGGCGGCGACCTGAAGGAGATGTCCGACAACGCGATGCAGGTGCCGCCGCCGGACTTCCTGCCGTACCTGCAGCGCAGCGTCAGAACCGACAAGCCGATCGTCGCCGCCGTCAACGGCGTCGCGTTCGCCGGCGGCTTCCTGCTCGCGCAGATGTGCGATCTGGTGATCGCCGCCGACCACGCGAAGTTCGCGATCACCGAGGCGAGAGTCGGCCGCGGCTCGCCGTGGGCGGCGCCGCTGCCGTGGCTGATCGGCCCGCGCGCGGCGATGGAGATCATGGTCACCGCCGCGCCGATCACGGCGCAGCGCGCGTACGAGCTGGGCCTCGTCAACAAGGTCGTGCCGGCCGCGGAGCTGCGCGCCGCGGCGCTGGAGATGGCGAGCGGCATCGCCGCCAACGCCCCGCTGTCGGTGCGCGCCGCGAAGGCGCTCGTGTACCTCTCCGCCGAGCATGGCTGGAGCGCCGCGCTGGAAGCCGCCGACGCGCTCTACGAGCCCGTCTACATGAGCGACGACGCCCAGGAGGGCCCGCGCTCGTTCAAGGAGAAGCGACCGCCGGTGTGGCAGGGCAAGTAGCGCCGCTTGACATGTGACCAAAAGGTCACCTATTCTCCTCGCCATGGACGAGGTCTTCAGAGCGCTGGCCGATCCGACCCGCCGCAGCCTGCTCGACGAGCTGCAGCGTGAGGACGGCCAGACGCTCGGCGCGCTGGAGCAGCATGCGTCGATGACGCGCTTCGGCGTGATGAAGCACCTGAGAGTGCTGGAGCAGGCGGGGCTGATCACGACCAGGCGGCGCGGTCGCGAGAAGCTCCACTTCCTCAACCCCGTCCCGATTCGGCTCGTCCACGACCGCTGGGTGAGCAAATACGCCGAGCCGTGGGCGGCGACGCTCACCGGTCTCAAGCGCGACCTCGAAACGGAGGGCCTGATGGAGAAGGTGTTCGAGATCTACATCAAGACGACGCCGGAGCGGCTGTGGGAGGCGATCACCGATCCGGCGCTGCGGGCGCGCTACACGTTCGGCGCCGGCGTCGAGTCGGACTGGACGACCGGGTCGACCTACCGCGCCTCCGCGCAGGACGGCGCCAACGGCGAGGTGCCGATCAGCGCGGGGGAGAACCTCGAGGTCGACGCGCCGCGCCGGCTGGTGCAGAGCTTCAACGCGCTGTGGGGCGAGGACGTCAAGGCCGAGGGGACGTCACGCGTGACGTGGGAGATCGAGCCCGTCGGCGACTCGTGCCGCCTCACGGTGACGCACGACCAGTTGCGCGAGGGGGCCAACGACCAGCTCTACGGCGGCTGGCCGATGATCCTCTCCGGCCTCAAGACGCTGCTCGAGACCGGCGAGGACCTGACGACGCCCGGGTCGCTGATGTACCAGGATCGGTAGCGAACCGGACAGCGCCGCGGCGGCTGGCCGACCGTCCGGTCGCCCGCCGGGCGCGCGCCGCTCGGCTCAGCCGGTCGCCTGCATGCCGCCGTCGGCGAGCCAGTTGGCGCCGAGCACGTAGCTGGCGTCGTCGGACAGCAGGAAGCGCACGACCTTCGCGATCTCCTCCGGCTGGCCGTAGCGCTGCTTGGGCACCGACGGCATGAACAGCCCGTGGCCCTCGGTCGGGTCACCCGGCGCGGCGACGACGCGCTCGATCCGCTTGACGAACTCCGTCTCGATCACGCCGGGGGAGACGGCGTTGACGCGCACGTTCGTGGTCGCGATCTCGGCCGCGACCGCGCGCGTGAAGCCGGCGACGGCGTGCTTGGTCGCGGTGTACGCGGCGAGGTTGCCGAAGCCGACCCAGGCGGCGATCGAGGAGGTGTTGACGATCGCGCCGGAATCCTGAGCGAGCAGCTTCGGCAGGACCGCGCGCAGGCCGAGGAAGACGCCGCGCACGTTGACCGCGACGAGCCGGTCGAAGACGTCGACGTCGTAGTCCTGGATCGGCAGGAAGGGACCCTCCATCGCCGCGTTGTTGTGGAACAGGTCGATTCTGCCCCAGCGCGCGATCGCGTCCGCGACGTAGGCGTCGACCTGCGCGACGTCGCTGACGTCGGCCGTGAAGGCGGCGACGTCGAGACCCTCGGCGGCGAGCTCGTCGGCCTTCTGCCGCACCGCGTCGTCGCGGTTGTCGACCAGCAGCACCTTCGCGCCGTGGCGACCGATCTCGGCCGCGCTGGCGCCGCCGATGCCACCGGCCGCGCCGGTGACGATCGCGACCTTGCCCGCAAGGCTCGATGACTGCGTTGACATCGTGCTCCCGTTCCTCGATTGATCGATTCAAGTCCGTCGTGGCTCGGCGCGAGCCTACCCCTCAGTCGCCTATCGCTAGTGATAGTCCTCGGTTCCAGCTCTCGCCCTTCCGAGACACGCTCGGCGAGCTTCTCCGAGGGTCGGTCCAGAATCCCGGAACTCCAGATTTCGCCGTAGATCGGGCATTTACGGCACTTGGTGCCAGAGATCCCCGTCCGCGATCGGCTCCAGAACGCTCCCCGGGACCGATCCGTTCACTTCACGCCTACCGCTCGGAAGGCTTGACCATCACTTTTCACTCCCTGTACGGTGCCGCCCGGTCGACGACTCCAGAGGAGAGTTCATGAAGACGAAGGCAGCGGTCATCCGCGGCGTCGGACAGGACTGGGAGGTGATCGAAGCGGACCTCGACGCGCCCAAGGCGAACGAGGTGCTGATCCGCTTCGTCGCCGCAGGACTGTGCCATTCCGACGAGCACATCCGTCACGGCGATCTCGACGTGCGCTTCCCGATCGTGGGCGGCCACGAGGGCGCGGGCGTGATCGAGCAGGTCGGTGAGGGCGTCTCACGCGTAAGAGTCGGCGATCATGTGATCTGCTCGTTCCTGCCGGTCTGCGGCCACTGCCGCTTCTGCGCTCGCGGCAAGAGCTACCTGTGCGACCTCGGCGCGACGATCCTCGAGGGCAGCATGCCCGACGGGACGTTCCGCTTCCACGCCGACGGCGAGGACTTCGGCGCGCTGGACCTGCTCGGCACGTTCTCGCAGTACGCCGTGATCCGCGAGGACTCGTGCATCGTGATCGACAAGGACCTGCCGCTCGACGTCGTCGTGCTGCTGGGCTGCGGCGTGCCGACCGGTTGGGGCAGCGCGGTCAAGGCGGGCGAGGTGCAGCCGGGCGACACGACGGTCATCTACGGCACCGGCGGCATCGGCAACTACGCCGTGCAGGGCGCGGCCTACGCCGGCGCGCAGAACATCGTCGCGGTCGACCCGATTCCGTTCAAGCGCGAGGCTGCGGGCCGCTTCGGCGCCACGCACGTCGCCGCGACGGCGGAGGAGGCGCAGCAGATCGTCCACGAGATCACCCACGGCGTCGGCGCCGACCAGTCGATCATCACGATGGACGTGCTGAGAGAGGAGGTCGTCAGCTCCGCCTTCAGCGTGCTCGCGAAGGGCGGCACGGCGGTCGTCACCTCCGTCGCCGACGCGGAGCTGCGCAACATCCACGTGCACGGCTTCGAGTTGACGCTCTTCAACAAGCGCATCCAGGGCTCGCTGTACGGCAGCGGCAACCCGTTCGAGGAGATCCCGCGCCTGGTCGGTCTCTACCGCGCCGGAAAGCTGCAACTCGACGAGACGATCACGCGCCGCTACAGACTCGACGAGGTCAACCAGGGCTACCAGGACCTGCTCGACGGCAAGAACGTCCGCGGCGTGATCATCCATGAGCACTGACGAGAGGCGTCCGATGAATTCAGATGACGACAACGCGGCGGGCGTCGATCGCCGCCGTTTCCTCAGGGCCGCCGGCCTGCTCGGCGCCGGCATCGGCTCCGCGGGCCTGCTGGCCGCCTGCGGCGGCGACAGCGACGCCTCCGTCGACTCGCAGATCGGCGGCGACGCGGGCGGTTCGACGACGGCGGGCGCCGGTGCCGGCGCCGCCGCGGCGAGACCGGTCGGCGACAGATACAGAGGCCTCTCGATCGGCTGCGCGTACCTGACGCTCGCCGACCCGAACGCCTCGCTGATACAGCAGACGTTCGAGGAGGCCGACAGACGCGCCGGCCTCGGCTGGAGATTCAACGTCGTCGACGGCCAGGGCAAGCCCAACCAGGCGCAGGTCGGCCTGGCGTCGCTGATCTCCAAGAGAGTCGACCTGATCTACCTCGAGGGGATCCCGCCGCGGCTCGTGCAGTCGGAGCTGCAGCGTGCGAAGGACGCCGGCATCCCCGTGATCGGCGGCTTCACCGCCGCGCCGCTGGATCCGCTGATCCAGTTCGACTACGCGGCCGTGCTGGAGAGCGACTCGGTCCCGCTCGACTTCTACATGCTCACGGAGCTGAGCACCCTTCACGCGGACAAGGACGAGATCCAGGTCGCGCTCGTCGACTCCGACCTCGACGTCGTCGTCGGCCGCACGAAGCTGCTGGAGGCGCTGGTCAGACTTCCGGCGTACAGAAAGGTCAAGATCGTCGGGGCGCAGAACATCGACCTCGCCGACCCGGACGGCAGCTCGTCCAGAATCGCGTCGTCGTTCCTGACGCAGTTCCCCGACCTCGACGCGATCTGGGCCAACTACCCCAACTCCGCGGTCGCCGCGGCGAACGCGATCGCGCAGAAGAACAAGGTCAGACAGGTCGGCGTCTACGGCCACATCGCCAACGCCGCCGGCATCGAGGCGCTGCGCGACCCCAACAGCCCGATGAGCGCGACCTCGTGGATCGACCTGATCTACACCGCCTACGCGACGATCGGCTACATGCTCGACGTCGTCGCCGGCAACGAGGTCCAGCGCACGGCGTCCTACACCAACATGGTGCCGGTCACGGTCCTCGCGCGTCCGACGATCAGAGAGCAGATCCCCGGCGACGGCACGACGTGGGTCTTCGGCGGCGCCACCTACCGCGAGGGCTTCATCGCGGAATGGGGCGAGAAGTTCGCCTGAGCGAGGAGAGACCAGTGTCCGACATTCCATCCACCCAAGCGGTCTCGCCGGGTCCTTCGGGACCCGGCGAGGACCGGGCGCGCGCGACCACCGAGGCCGTGCGCGCCGAGCCGCGCGACGCCGCCGCCGCCGACCGCGGCGCGGCGCTGCGTCAGAAGCTCGGGCCGTTCGGGGTCCCGGCGATCACGCTCGTGATCATCGCGGTCTTCTCGCTGCTGTCCGACGACTTCCTCCAGAGCGCCAACCTGCAGGACATCCTGCGCCAGTCGGCGCTGTCGCTGATCGTCGCGGTCGGCCTGACCGTCCCGTTGATCATGGGCGACTTCGACCTCTCGATCGCGGCCGTCGCAGGCTTTGCGACGACGGTCGTCTCCGTCCTGATCGCACGCGAGGGCATGCCGCTGATCGTCGGCATCGCGCTGCTGCTGCTGATCGGGCTCGGGATCGGCTTCTTCAACGGGATCCTCGTCGCGTGGATCGGGATGTCGGCGCTCGTCGTCACGATCGCGGTCGGCTCGGTCCTCAACGGGCTCGAGTTCGCGTTCGCGGGCAGCCAGCAGATCAGCAGCGGCTTCCCGCCCGGCTTCGTCAGCTTCGCCCGCAGCATGATCGGCCCGATACCGACGCTGTTCGTGATCGCGATCGCGATCGCCGTCGTGATCTGGGTGATGCTGGAGCGCACCGCGCTGGGGCGCAACATGCGCGCGATCGGCGGCAACGCCGAGGCGACGCGGATCGCCGGCATCGACGTGCGCAAGGTGCGGCTGCTGGGCTTCATGCTCTGCTCCGGCCTGGCGGCGGCGGCCGGCATCCTCTACGCCGGCCAGCAGGCGGTCGCCTATCCGCTGACCGGCCTCAACGTGCTGCTGCCGTCGTTCGCGGCGGTCTTCATCGGCGCGGCCGCGTTCAAGATCGGCGAGTTCAACATCCCCGGCACGGTCGTCGGGATCCTGATCGCGTCGATCATCAACAACGGCCTGCTGCTGATCAACGTCGCCTCGTGGGCGGTCTACATCTTCCAGGGAGCGATCCTGCTCGTCGCGCTGCTGTTCGCGCGGATCGTCGCGCGGACCGGATCGCCGCAGGGGATGTGATCGCGTGAGCACTCCTGAGGCGCAGGCGGGACCGATCCTGCGGATCGCGCAGATCTCCAAGAGCTACCCGGGCGTGAGGGCGGTCCGCGACGTGACGCTCGACGTGCGCCGCGGCGAGACGCTGGGGATCGTCGGCGCCAACGGCGCCGGCAAGTCGACGCTGATGCGGATGATCTCCGGCGGCGAGTCGCCGGACTCCGGGCACCTCGAGGTCGACGGCGAGCGCGTCTCGCTGCGCTCGGCCGCCGACGGGATCTCCAACGGCGTCGTGCTCGTCTCCCAGCACCTCTCGGTCGTGCCGAACCTGACGGTGCGCGAGAACCTGATGCTGGGGCTCGACAAGCGGCGCCGGCTGCCGGGGGAGGGGCGTCGCCTCGGCGACGTCGAGGGCGAGATCGAGGGCGTGCTGAGACGGCTCGGCCTGCAGGTCGACCTCGACGTGAAGGCGCGCGAGCTGTCGCCGGCGGTGCTGAAGCTGCTGATGATCGGCGCCGGCCTGCTGCGGCGCCCGCGCCTGCTGATCCTCGACGAGCCGACCGCGATCCTCGCGGGCGCGGAGGTCGAGCGGCTGTTCGAGATCCTGCGCTCGCTGCGCGCCGAGCAGCAGACGATCGTCTACATCTCGCACCGGCTGCCGGAGGTGCTGGCGCTGGCCGACCGCATCGCGGTGATGCGCGGCGGCCAGCTGGTCGCGACCGAGGAGGCGTCGCAGACGACCACCGGCAGACTCGCCGGGCTGATGGTCGGCGGCGTCGTCGAGCAGCCCAGACGGCGCGAGGGCGCGCTGGCGGTCGACACGTCCGCCGCACCGCGGCTGGAATGCCGGGACCTGACGCGCAGCCCCAAGATCGCGGGCATCAACCTGCAGGTGCGGCCTGGTGAGATCCTCGGCCTGGCAGGGCTCGTCGGTTCCGGCCGCACGAGCTTGATCCGGACCATCTGCGGGGTCGAGAAGGCCGACTCGGGCGCCGTCCTGATCGACGGTGAGGACGTCACGCCGCGCTCGCCGAAGAAGGCGATCGCGGCCGGGATCGCGCACGTGCCGGAGGATCGCGCGCGGCTGGCGGTGATCCCGCGGATGTCGGTCGCGTCGAACGTGACGCTGCCGGACAAGCGGCCGGCGCGGCCGTTCCCGGCGCTGCCGTTCATCGGTCCGCGGACCGAGCGGGCGGCGGTCGCGCCGACGCTGGCGGAGCTGCAGATCGAGCCCAAACACGCGGCGCGGCTGGCGATCGGCGGGCTGTCGGGCGGCAACCAGCAGAAGGCGGTGCTGGCGCGCTGGCTGATGCACGACGCGCGCGTCTTCCTGTTCGACGAGCCGACCGAGGGGATCGACGTCGTCGCGCGTGCGCAGGTGCACGAGCTGATCCGCGGGCTGGCGGCGAGAGGCGTGGCGGTGATCCTGTCGTCGTCCGACGTCGAGGAGGTCGCGCTGATGAGCGACCGCGTGCTGGTGATGCGCGGCGGCGTCGTGACGCACGAGCTGGGATCGGATCAGATCAGCGAGACCGCGATCGGGCACGCCTCGCTGGGGGAGGAGGCGCCGGGTCGGCTGGCGCCGGCCGGCGTCTGACGTTCGGCGCTGAGCGGCGCGCGCGGCGCCGCTCAGCTGCCGGTGACGTCGAAGCCGGTCGCCAGCAGCCGGTAGCCCTCGCGCAGCGACGCCTCGAGGTCCGCGTCCGGGTCGCCGACCCAGGTGACGAACGCGGCCATCGAGGTGCCGAAGGCGGTGTGGGCGATCGTCTGCGGGACGTGGTGCTCGGGCGTGAGCCCGAGCCGCTGCGCCGCGTACTCGGCGACGACCTCGCGCCACGCCTGATAGCGCAGCATCGAGTGCGCCTGCAGAGCGGGCACGGCGGTGATCAGCGTCATGCGCAGCCGCAGTTGCGGCAGCTCCTCGGAGGGATAGCTGTTGGAGGCGACGATCGCGCGGCCGAGCGCCCCCATCAGCGGCTCGTCCGGCGAGCTCTTCGCCAGCTCGCCGCGAAGGCGGTCCAGGACCCAGTCGAAGTCGCCCCAGACGGTGTCGTTCTTCGACGAGAAGTAGCGGAACAGCGTCCGCCGCCCGACGCCGAGCGCGGACGCGATGTCGTCGACCGTCGTCTCGACGAAGCCGTTGGCGGCGAACAGCTCCAGCGCCGCGCGCGAGACCTCGGCAGGGGTGGTGCGCTTGGGGCGGCCGCGTGCGACGGGCGTGCCGTTCGCTCTCATGCCCGCAGCGTAACCGCGCGCGGGTCGTGTTCGACCCGACAGACGTGGGAACTGGCGGAAGCGCCGGTGTCCGCCGCACGAGGCGCGGGATAGCGTCGTGCGACCGGTTTTCGTTGGAGCGAGGAGGAAGTCCGTGCCGCAGTTCGAGCATGTCGCCGCCGTCACCGGGGCGTCCGGTGGGATCGGGCGCGCGATCGCGCTACGACTCGCGGCCGAGGGTGCGGCGGTCGCCGTCGCGGCACGCGGGGAGGACGGCGGGCGCGAGACCGTCGCGCAGATCGAGGACGAGGGCGGGACCGCGTTCTTCACCTCGCTCGACGTGACCGAGGCCGAGCAGGTGCAGGCCTGGGTCCGCGACACCGCCGAGCGCTTCGGCAGACTCGACTGGCTCGTCAACAACGCCGGCATGAACGGCCGCTCGGCGCGGATCGAGGAGTACGCGATCGCCGAGTTCGAGCAGGTCGTCGCGACCAACCTGCTGTCGGCCTTCTACGCGGTCCACGCCGCGATCCCGATCATGCGCGCGCAGGGCGGCGGCGCGATCGTCAGCATCGGCTCGACCGCGAGCCTGCAGGGCTACGGCATGCTCGGCGGCTACACCGCGTCCAAGCACGGCCTGCTCGGCCTCACGCGTTCGATCGCGCTGGAGAACGCCGACGTCCCGATCCGCGCCAACTGCGTCTGCCCCGGCCCGGTCGACACCCCGCTGATGCGCGGGATCGAAGAGCTCGTCAGCCCCACCGACCCGACGGTCGCCAGAGCGATGTTCGAGGGCACGACGGCGCTGAAGCGCTACGGCACCGTCGAGGAGATCGCCGACGTCGTCCACTTCCTGCTGGGTGACTCGTCGAGATACGTGACCGGAGCCGCGATCTCCGTCGACGGCGGCGTCACGACGGGGGTTTGAGCAGCTCCGCGACGTCCGCGATCGAGCCGACGGTGGCCGTGGGAGAGACGCCGCTGGCGTCGATCAGCTCGACGCGGTACTTGCCGGTTCTGACGAGGATCCCGTTGAGTCCGGCGTCGAGCGCGCCGCCGACGTCGGCCTCGACGTCGTCGCCGACCATCACGGCGTCTGGCGCATCGACGCCCACCGCCGCGAGCGCCGCGCCGAAGAACGCCGCCGACGGCTTCCCCGCGACGATCGCCTCGCGCCCGGTCGCGTACTCCAGCGCCGCCGCGTAGGCGCCGACGTCGAGCACGAGCCCGCCGCCGCGGCGGTAGAAGCGGTTGTGCTGCAGCGCGACCAGCTCGGCGCCATCCATCAACCAGCGGAACGCGCGATTGAGGATCGCGTCGTCGAAGGCGGAGCCGAGGTCGCCGAGGATGACGGCGTCGGGAGGATCGCCGCCCGCTTCCCGCAGCTTCGCCAGGTCCGCTCGCAGCCCGTCCGCTACCAGCAGCGCGACCCGCTCGAACCCGCGCTCGCGGCACAGCTGCAGCGCGATCGCGGCCGGTGTCAGGACCTCCTCGGGCGACACCGTGAAGCCGAGTTCACCGAGATGCTCGACGATCTCCCGCCGCGACTTCGAGGTCGTGTTGGTGACCAGTCGCAGCCGCCCGTCGACCAGCGCACGCAGCTCGTCCAACGCCGCGTGTGCTCCCTCGATCGGCTCGTCGCCGACGTACAGCACCCCGTCGATGTCCAGCAGGATCGCGCGCACGTCCATGCGCGATCACGCTAGCGCGTCGAAACGGCCGAGGACCGCAGGATTGCTACCGCTCTACGGCAGTAATCCTGCGGTCCTCCCCGATTCGGCGCGTGTCACGCCCCCGCCGGCGCTCCGTCGCGCAGCCAGCCGCGCAGCTCGCTGCGGCGGATCTTGCCGCTGACCGTCTTCGGCAGCTCCGTCACGAAGTGGATCTCGCGCGGGTACTTGTACGGTGCGGTCAGCTCCTTCGCGTGGCGCTTCAGCTCGGCCGACAACTCGTCGCCGGCCTCGTAGCCGGCCGCCAGCACGACGAACGCGCAGACGATCTGGGTCCGCTCCGGGTCGTCCTTGCCGACCACCGCCGCCTCCATCACGGCCGGATGCTCGATCAGCGCCGACTCGACTTCGAACGGGCCGATCCGGTAGGCGGAGGAGGTGATCACGTCGTCGTCGCGGCCCTCGAACCAGAGGTACCCGTCGCCGTCGCGCCACGCCTTGTCGCCGGTGTAGTACCAGCCGTCGCGGAAGGCGCCGCGGTTGGCGTCAGGGTCGTCGACGTACTCGGTGAAGAGGCCGACCGGGCGCTCCTGCGGCGTCGCGCCGAGCTTCACCGCGATCGCGCCGACGGTGTCGTCGGGCGCGGGCGCGCCGCTCTCGTCGAGCACGTCGACCGTCCAGCCCGGCACCGGCTTGCCCATCGAGCCCGGTCGCACGTCCATCGTGCGGTAGTTGGCGACCAGCACCGTCGTCTCCGACTGGCCGTAGCCGTCATACACCGTCAGCCCGCCGGTGCCCTCGCGCCACGCGCGGATCACCTCGGGGTTGAGCGGCTCGCCGGCGCTCGTGCAGTGGCGCAGGCCGGACAGGTCGTACGCGCTCAGGTCGGCCTGGACGAGCAGGCGGTAGAGCGTCGGCGGCGCGCAGAACGAGGTGATCCGCGCGTCCTTCAGCAGTCTCAGGATCGTGTCCGCGTCGGGCTTGCCGAGCGCGACCTGGACGTTGGTGGCGCGCTCGTGGAACTGGCCGAAGAGGCCGCCCCAGGCCGCCTTCGCCCAGCCGGTGTCGGTCACCGTCCAGTGGCGGTCGCCCGGGCGCAGGTCGTGCCAGAAGCGCGCGGTCGAGACGTGGCCGAGGCCGTAGCCCTGCGAGTGGATGACCATCTTCGGGTAGCTGACGGTGCCGCTGGTGAAGAACAGCAGCAGCGGATCGTCCTTCGCCGTCGGCGAGCCGGGCAGCGGCGACGCGCCGTCGCCGTCGCCGGCCGCGTCGATCAGCGCGTCGAAGTCGTGCCAGCCGGCCGCGGTCGCCGCGGCGCCGGGCTCCCACGCGATCCGGTGACGCAGCGTCGGCATGTCGCGATCGGCCGCGCCGAGCTTCGCGGCGCCCTCCGCGCTCGTGATCGCCGCGACCGCGCCGCCGGCCTCGATCCGGTAGCCGATGTCGCGCGCGGTCAGCTGGTTGGTGCCCGGCATCGGCACCGCGCCGATGCGGATCGCGCCGAGCATCGCCGCGTACCAGGCGGGCACGCGCGGCAGCATCACGAAGATCCGGTCACCTGGCTCAACGCCCAGCGCCAGCAGCGCGCGGCCGGCGCGGCGGGCCAGCTCCGCGAGCTGCGCGGCGGTGTGCTCCGCGACCGTCTCGCCGGCCGGCCCGAGCGAGACCAGCGCGAGGTCGTCCGGCGCCTCCAGGCCCCATCGCTCGACGATGTCGACGACCGGGTTGAAGCGCTCCGGCACGACGGGCGCGTAGGCCGCGCGCGTCTGCTCGTAGGAGCTCATGTTCGGTGGCGCCGACCGGTCGGGCCGTGGGTGCTCGGACATCGGTGCAGTCTCTCCTCGCGTCGTACGCGAACCAGGTTCCCAGACGACGCTAGCGCCCCGCCGCAGCGAGCGTATTGGCGGAACTGACAGTGGCCGCGGGCGCCCCGCTGGAGTGGAGTGCTTCGCATGAGTGGAGCGGGAGAGGGAGCGGGCGGGCGTCGCCCCGTCGTCGCGACGCTGGAGGAAGCGGTCGCGCAGATCTTCGACGGCGCGGTCGTCGGACTCGGCGGGGCGGTCACGGCCGGGCATCCGATGGCGCTCGTGCGCGCGCTCGCGCGGCGCGGCGCGAGGGACCTGACGCTCGTCGCGCCGACCGGCGGGATCGAGGTCGACCTGCTGATCGCCGCCGGCAGCGTCAGAGCGGTGATCGGCTCCTACGTCGGGATCGAGGTCGTCGCCGGCGTCGGCCCGGTCTTCCGGCGCGCTGTCGAGGCCGGCGAGGTCGAGGTGATCGACCTCGACGAGGCGCATTGCGTCCAGGGTCTGCGCGCGGCCGGGCAGGAGCTGCCGTTCCTGCCGTGGCGCGGCGGGGTCGGGACGTCCTTTCCGCAGCTCAACCCGACGCTGATCGAGTTCGACGACCCGGTCGCGGGCGAGCCGCTGCTGGCGATCCCCGCGATCAGACTCGACTTCGCGCTGTTGTACGCCGAGACGGCCGATCGTTACGGCAACGCCCAGTGGATCGGTACCGGTCACATGGACCAGCTGCTCGGCGCGGCGGCCGAGCGCGTCCTGCTGCAGGTCGACAGGATCGTCTCCAACGAGACGATCCGCGCGCAGCCGGAGCGGACCGTCTACTGGCGCGACACGGTCGTCACGCGCGCGCCGTTCGGCACGCACCCGTACTCGAACGCCCACATCGCCGCCGACGAGCAGCACTTGCGCGCGTTCGCGAAAGCCGGCCGCGCGGGCGGCGAGGCGCTCGACGAGTACCTCGCCCGCCATGTCCGCGACACGGCCGACCACGACGACTACCTCGAGGCGATCGGCATCCGCCGGTTGACCTCGCTGCTGGTGTGAGCGGGAGATGAGCGAGATGACCGAGACGACTGCTGCTGCCGCGACCGCCTCCACCAACGAGCTGTTCGCGATCCTGCTCGCGCGCGACCTGCGCCCGGAGGACCGCACGATCATGGTCGGCGCCAACATGCCGATGGCGCGCGCGGCGGCGGTGCTGGCGAACCTGACGACGCATCCCGACGCGCGGATCCTGATCGGCCTCGGCGTGCAGAACCTCGGCGACGGCGCGCCGCCGCCGGCGGTCCACCCGTTCGTGTTCGACCCGCGCACGCTCGCGGCCGAGGCGCTGATGTACCAGGGGCGCGTGTTCGACGACATGAGCCGCCCGGACGTCTTCTTCATCGGCGGCCTGCAGCTGGACAAGCGCGGCAACCTCAACCTGTTCGGGATCCCCGACGGCGACGGCGGCTGGAAGATGCGCGGCCCCGGCTCGATCGCGCTGGCGACGATGAGCGCCCACTGCCGCGGCTACTACGTCGTGATGCCGAGCCACGACCCGCGCACGTTCGTCGAGCGAGTCGCGCTGATCTCCGCCCTCGGCGACCGCAGCGAGCGCACGCGCCTGAGACTCCCCGGCGGCGGCATCCGCATGGTCCTCTCGCCGCTCGGCGTGTTCGACTTCGGCGACGACGGCGACATGCGCGTGCGCAGCCTCCACGAAGGCGTGAGCGTCGACGACGTGCGCGAGAAGACCGGCTTCGACCTCCAGATCCCCGACGACGTCCCGACGACGCCGGCGCCGACCGCCGAGGAGCTGGCGCTGCTGCGCGAGCGCGTGGACGTGCACGGGACACTGGCTTGAGCGAGCAGCTTCCGCGGGGCGAGCCGCTCGCGCCGCGGGGCGTGGTCGC
Organism: Conexibacter sp. CPCC 206217; assembly: GCF_030646165.1. Classification (GTDB taxonomy): domain Bacteria; phylum Actinomycetota; class Thermoleophilia; order Solirubrobacterales; family Solirubrobacteraceae; genus Conexibacter. The sequence continues at coordinate 343,965 of NZ_JAUTDO010000006.1, forward strand.
GACGCCCCGCATCCCGCCCGTCACCACCCCCGACGCGGACCAGGCGGCCGCCCTCGCGAAGGCGCTCCCGCGCACGGATGGCACGCCGCTGAACATCTTCGCGACGCTGGCGCACGTCCCGCGGCTGTTGAGACGCGTCAACGGCCTCGGCGGCTACTTCGCCGTCCACGGCAAGCTGCCGGCGCGCGACCGCGAGCTGGTCGTCCTGCGCACCGCAGCGCTCACCGGCAGCACCTACGAAGCCGAGCACCACCGCACGATCGGCGCGGCGGTTGGACTGACGCCGGAAGAGATCGAGGCCGCGCTGGCCGTCGAGCGCACGGCCTCAGCGGACGCGGACGCCTCGCCCGCCACCGCTCACCCTTGGAGCCCGGCCGACGCCGCCCTCCTGCGAGCAGCCGACGAGCTGGCGACCGAGCGCACTGTCACGGACGCAACGTGGGCCGCGCTCGGCGCGACCCACGACGACGAAGAGCGGCTCGAACTGCTCGTCCTCGTCGGCTTCTACGCGATGCTCGCCGGCGTCATCGACGCCGCAGGCATCGAACTGGACCCGCTCAGACCGGCGACGTAGGCGCTGCCCGCGCGTCTACGGTCTACGGCCTACGGCCAAGGCAGTCCCAGCGCGCTGGCCGCCGTGCTGAGCTTCATCACCAGCCGCAGCGGATCGTTCGGTGTCGGCGTGAAGTCGTGCGCCGCGTAGAAGGCGGCCGCGTCCTCGTCGATCGCATCGACCACGACGATGCGTCCGCCCGCCGTGCGTGCCGCTCCGACGATCACGCGCAGCGCGTGCACGAGCAGTTCCGCACCGAGCCCCTCGCCGTGAAGGCGAGCGTCCAGCGCGAGCTTCGCAAGCAGGATCGCCGGGATGCGGGCTGGGGCACCGCGGCCGATGCGTCTCGGTGCCTGTTCGCGGCCGAGCAGGTGCGGTGCGATCGCAAAGTAGCCGGCCGTCCCGTTCGTCCGCTCGTTCAGCAGCTCGTACGTGCGCGTTCCCTGGCCCGCGGCGTTTCGCGCGTGCTTGCGCAGCCACTCGTCGAGCGCTGGCTCACCGCAGCGGAAGTCGTCGAGTTCGTGTTCAGGGGCGAGCGGTGCGAGCCGGTAGCTCACGCCGCCTTGATCCGGCTGGCGGATCTCGCTGCCCGCTCGAGGCGCGGGGCATCGTCGGGCTGGTCGAGCGAAGCCACGAGCCGGTCGAAGTACGCGGCCGGGACGACCGTCGTCGCCTGTTCGACGACAACGGTCTCAGCTCGCTCGAGCGCCGCCAGCACCATGAAAGCCGACATCGACTCGCCTGAGAGCGCGGCGGCCTGCTCGATCTGCCGGCGCTGGACGGGCGTCAGTCGGGCTTCCACACGTTCTGCCTTCGTCGCCATTCCACGCCTCCTCGAAGTACCGTACAGATGTACGGTACCGCATCGGCGGCGCGGGACGACCTCTACTTCGGCAGCGTCGCCTTCACCGTCACGACCGTCGTGCCGTCCTGCTTGACGCAGGCGGCTTCGACCTTCGTGGTCGTTCCGTCCTCGGAGTCCTCCGACGACGTCACCTCGCACGCGACCGCGTCGCCGGGGCGGGTGGGGGCGCGGTAGGTGATCTGGACGCTGCTGCCGGGGGGCAGGGCGTCGGTGCCGAGCCAGTCGGTCGCGGAGCGGAAGAAGGAATGGAGTGCGATCGGGCCGTGGGCGATGATGCCGCCGAACTCGGAGGCGGCGGCCGCGACCGGGTCGACGTGGAGCGGGTTGAAGTCGCCCGACAATTCGGCGTAGGCGTCGATCGACGCCTGCGTCACCGTGTCGGTGACCGAGGTGAATTCTCCGCGCGTGCTCATGCCTTTGCCTCCGTGCTCGCCGTCTCGCCCGGACCGGTCGGCCAGACGATCACCTTGCGGCCGGTCACGATCTGCTCGTCGGTGGCCGCGTCGCGGATGTCGAACTCGATCGTCACGAACGGGCGCTCGCGGCGGACCTCCTTCGCGCCGACCCACGTCGTCACGCTCGCCTCGGAGTCGACTGCCAACACGGCGTGGAACTCGAGCTCCTGCTTGGCCAGGATCGCGCCGGCGGGGATGCCGCCCATCGCACGCCGCAGCGCGCGCAGGAACAGCACCGGGAAGACCGCCGGGGGAGCGGCGGCGACCGCGACGGGCGTGCCGATCGGGCCGGCGAGGCGGCCGGCGAGGTCGGCCGTGACCGACTCCGCGTACGGGCCCTTGCGCTCGCCCACGACCAGCTCGTCGTAGGTGATCGCCGACAGGGCGGGGGCGTCGCTCATTCGTACAGCTCCTTGTTCTCGGCGCGCAGCTTGTACTTCAGGACCTTGCCGCCGACGGTCACCGGCAGCTCCTGCACCAGCACGATCCGCTTCGGCGCCTCGAAGCCGGCGAGCGTCCCGCGCGACCACGCGATCAGCGCGTCGGGATCGGGCGCCCTGCCGGGCGCGGCGACGACGAAGGCCGTCACCGCCTCGCCCCAGTGCTCGTGCGGGAGGCCGACCACGGCCGCCTTCTGCACGTCCGGATGCTGGTGCAGCACCGCCTCGACGCGCAGGCTGGAGACGTTCTCGCCGCCGGACTTGACGATGTCCTTGGAGCGGTCGACCATGATCCGCAGCCCGTCGGCGTCGTACTCGCAGACGTCGCCGGAGTGGAACCAGCCGCCGCGGAACGCCTCCTGCGTCGCCGCCTCGTCCTTGTAGTAGCCGGCCGTCACGACCGGCGAGCGGTAGACGACCTCGCCCGGGACGCCCGGCCGGTCGCGCAGCGAACGGCCCTCGTCGTCGACGACGTCGCCCGCCACGAGCGGGTTCGGCACGCCGACGTAATTATGCGCCGGCGAGGTCGCCAGGAACGTGTCGCGCCACTTGTCGGGCCAGAAGCGGTGACAGGAGATCGCCTCCGTCTGGCCGAGGATCTCGCACACGACGAGGTCGTCGCCGCAGTGGCGCTTGAGCGCCGCGAGGAGGCCGGGAGGCGCCGCCGTCCAGCCGTAGACGGCGGTCGTGAGGCTGCTGACGTCGTAGGACAGCGGCTCGCGCTCGAGCACCGCGACGAGGTCGGTCAGCATCGCGGGAGAGCCGCTCCAGAGCGCGGTCGCGCGCTCCTTCGTCACCGCGCTGGCGATCTTCGCCGGGTCATAGCCGCGGCCCATGATCAGCGTCCCGCCGGAGAGGAACGCGGGGAAGCTGAAGATCTGGTCGGCGATGTGGTAGATCAGCGGCAGGAAGCTGCACAGCCGCAGGTCGCACTCGAACTTCAGACCGCGGGTGAGCGTCAGCGCGAACGAGTAGGCGGCGAGGTAGCTGTAGTTGTGGGAGACCATCGCGCCCTTCGGCAGCGCGGTCGTCCCGGAGGTGAAGATGATCTGCCAGACGTCGTCGGCGTGGATCTCCACATCCGGTTCGGCGGTGTCTGCGTCGGCGATGAATTCACGGAACGAGACGCCGCCGGGAACGATCCCGCCGCCGATCTCGATCGTCACGTCGGGATTCACCCCGTGCGCGGCGAACGCCTCCTGCGCCTTCGGCCACAGCACGGCGTCGACGATCGCGAAGCGCGGCTGCACGCGGTCGATCAGGTGGCCGATCACGTCCGGCGCCAGCAGCGGGTTGATCGGCACGCAGGTGAGGCCGGCCTTCGCGATCCCGAACTTCGTCAGATACGCCTCGACGGAGTTCTCGCAGAACAGCAGCACGCGGTCGTCGCGCTGCAGGCCGCGCGCCAGCAGGGCGTTCGCGATCCTGTTGGCGATCGCGTCGGCCTGCCGATAGGTGACGCGTTGCAGCGCCGGGTCGGCGAAGGCGCCGTCGCACGCGACGATCGCCTCCTTGTCGGGGTAGCTCCACGTCAGCCGCTCGAACAGGTCGCCCACGCTGACGCGCTCCCAGCGCTCCACCGCGCGACGGTTTGAGAGGTTCGTCACGTCCGTCATGGGAGGGCACGCTAGGTGCCGGCGGGGCCCGGCGCCGCTGGCACAAGCGCCAGTTGTGGGTCAGCGGCGGCGTCTGCGAGCGTGCGGCAGATGGAGATCGAGACCCGCCGCCAGATCGTGCTCGACCGCTTCGGTCCGCCCGAGGTGATGCGCTGGGACGACGGCCCCGTCCCGCCGCGGGGACCGGACGACGTGCTCGTCGCGGTCGAGGCGATCGGCGTCAACTTCGGCGACACGATGGTGCGCCGCGGCGAGTACCGGCGCGAGCAGCCGCTCACGTTCACGCCCGGGTTCGAGGTGGCGGGGCGGGTGGTCGAAGCGCCGGCCGGCGAGGACTCGCGCGGTGCGGCCGGCGGCGATCCCGCGCACGGCCGGCAGCCGCTCGCCCCCGGCACCCGCGTCGTCGCCTTCACCGAGCACGGCGGCGGCTACGCGGACGCGGTCGTCGTCCCGCGCGACCACGTCTACACGGTCGCCGACGGCGTCGACGACGTCACCGCGGCCGGGATCTTCACCCAGGGCGTGACCGCCTGGTACGCGGTCCATCGCTACGGCCGGCTTGCAGCGGGCGAGACGGTCCTGGTCCACGCCGCCGCCGGCGGCCTCGGCGGTCTCGCCGTGCAGCTCGCCGCCGAGCACGGCGCGACGACGATCGCGACCGCCTCGACGGAGCAGAAGCTCGCGATCGCACGCGAGCACCACGGCGCGGCCCACACGCTGATCTCCGACCCGGACACGCTCGCGCAGCAGGTGCGCGGGCTGACGCATGGTCGCGGCGCCGACGCCGTGATCGACGGCGTCGGCGGCCCGCTCTTCACGCCGAGCCTGCGCGCGCTCGCCTTCAACGGCCGCTACGTCGTCGCCGGATCCGCCAGCCAGGCGCCCGCGACGCTTGACGTGCGCGCACTGATGCCGCGCGGCCAGACGATCGCCGGCTTCGTCGTCGCGCGCGTCGCCGAGCAGGATCCGGCCGAGCCCCAGCGCGCCTTCGACGCGATCCAGGAGCGCGTCCGCGCCGGCCGCCTGCGCCCCCAGATCACGGTCCTGCCGCCTGAGCAGATCGCCCACGCGCACGAGCTGATCGAGTCGCGCAGGCTGACGGGGAAGGTCGTCGTGCGACTCGTCTGAGGCACGAGTTCGACGCAGCGTCACGCGAGCGGTAGCGTGCCAGCGATTCTTTCGCACGGCGGGTGCGGTCGCAGGGGCGATCGTCACGCCAACGGCCTTTGGAGGGCCCCACATGTCGAAGTTGCTGACGCTCGTCCGCCGCCACGTGCTGGCATTCGTGGCGCTGTTCCTGTTGATGGGAGGATCCGCGTACGCGGTTGCCGATCGGGTCACGTCAAGCGCGCGGCCGCCTGAGCAGATCTACGCCTGCGTGACCGCACGGTACGGCACGCTCAACCTCTCCTCCGCGACGCGCAGATGCGCGCCAGGTCAGCACAAGATCTCGTGGAGCGCGGAGGGGGCGCGCGGGCTCACCGGCGCGAGAGGCGCGAGAGGCGCCGCCGGCGCGCGGGGGCCCGCGGGCGCCCCCGGTCCCGTCGGGCCGGCCGGCCCGAGCGGCGATGCCGGCCCGGCCGGTGCGCCGGGGCCCGCCGGTTCGCCGGGCGAGCGCGGCGCACAGGGCGAGCGCGGGCCGGCGGGCTCGCAGGGCGAGAGAGGCGCGCAGGGCGAGAGAGGGCCGCAGGGCGAGAGAGGCGCGCAGGGCGAGAGAGGACCGCAGGGCGAGAGAGGGGCGCAGGGCGCGCCGGGCGACGACGGCGCCCCGGGCCCGCAGGGCGCCCCGGGGACGGGCGCGATGTTGACCGCTGGCGGGCACACCGCGCCGTCGACTGTCGCCGGCGGCCTCGTCGGCGGCGTCGGCGTCCTGCCGTTGTCCGGCCAGCTCGGCGAGGCGCCCGTCGTGCCCCTGTCCGGCCCGGTCCTGTCCGGTCCGGACGTGCAGGCGCAGACGCAGAGCTTTCCGCGCGACGCGACGTTGACGGACATGACGGGGCGGTTCGTCACGACGGCCGCGCTGAACCTCGTCGGCACGACGGTCACGATCCAGGCGCAGCTGTTCACCGCGCCCGCCGGCTCCACCATCCTGACGCCGGTGCCCGGGGCGATCTGCATCGCCGCGCCGCAGCTGACCGGCAGCCTTCCGGGCGGCATCGTCTCCTCGTGCCAGACGAGCGGTCTGGCGATCCCGATCTCCGCCGGCACCGTCGGCGTCGTAGCGGTCGCCATCACCGCCACGGGGGTCACCCTGATCAACACCGTCCCGCTGCAGAGCAGCGTCAGCCTCGCGGCCGCCTAGCGACCACTAGCGCTTCTGCCAATGGCCCCGCTTCGGCGGGGCCAATAGGGTCAATGCCGAGAGGGAGACGACCCGAGGAGGACCCGACCGTGGACTTCGAGCCGACGGATCGCTGCAAGGCGCTGCTCGAACGGGTGCGCGACTTCATGGACGCGCACGTGTACCCGAACGAGCGCGAGGCGGAGGCGGCGCTCGATCGCGAGGTCGACGCGGACACGCCCTTCCCGGCCATCATCGTCGAGATGCGCGAACGCGCGAAGGCCGCCGGCCTGTGGAACCTCGCGCTGCCCGACGAGCGCTACGGCCCGGGCCTGACGAACGCCGAGTACGGCGTGCTGAGCGAGGAGATGGGCCGCGCGACGCTGGTCGCGCCGTACGCCTTCAACTGCCAGCCGCCGGACACCGGCAACATGGAGATCCTCGGCGAGCACGCGACGCAGGCGCAGAACGAGCGCTGGCTGCAGCCGCTGCTGGAGGGTGAGATCCGCTCCTGCTACTCGATGACCGAGCCCGACACGGCCGGCTCGGACCCGACCGGGCTCGCCTGCGCGGCAACCCTCGACGGCGACGAGTGGGTCATCAACGGCCGCAAGTGGTGGACGACCAACGCGCTCGGCGCGCAGGTCGCGATCGTGATGGCGGTGACCGATCCCGACGCGCCCGCGCACGGTCGCGCGACGATGATCCTCGTCCCGACCGACACGCCCGGCTTCAACCTCGTGCGGCCGCTGTCGAACTTCGGCCACGTCGAGGGACCCGGCCACTGGGAGGTCGAGTACGACAACTGCCGCGTCCCCGCCGAGCTGTGCACGCTCGGCCCGCGCGGCGGCGGCTTCAAGGTCTCGCAGGACCGCCTCGGCCCCGGCCGCATCCACCACTGCATGCGGCTGATCGGCGTCGCCGAGCGCGCGCTGGAGCTGATGTGCCAGCGCGCGAAGTCGCGTGAGATGTTCGGCGGCACGCTCGCCGACAAGCAGTTCGTGCAGGAGTTCATCGCGACCTCGCGGATCGAGATCGACCAGGCGCGGCTCGTCACCTCCCACGCCGCCTGGAAGCTCGACCAGGTCGGCAACCGGCTCGCGCGCGAGGAGCTGTCGATCACGAAGGTCGCGGTCCCGAACATGGCGCTGAGAGTGATCGACCGCGCGATCCAGGTGTGGGGCGGCGCCGGCGTCTCGGAGGACACGCCGCTGGCGGGCATGTACCGCTACAACCGCATGCTGCGGATCGGCGACGGCGCCGACGAGGTCCACAAGCAGGTGATCGCGCGGATGGAGCTGCGCAAGGTCCAGCCGATCGACGGGATCGGGCCGGACGCCGGCTGGGGTCCGCCGGCGCGGATCGCGGCCGCCGCCGCGGCCGCGGGCGGCGCGCCGGCTGCCGGCTCCAACGGTGCCGGCGCGAGCGCGGGGCAGCGGGCATGAGCGAGTTCGACTACGCGACGCTGCGCGTCGAGCGCCCGCGCGACGGCGTCGTGCTGATCACGCTCGCGCGCCCGCAGCGGATGAACGCGATCACGTTCGAGATGTTCGACGAGCTGCACGACGTCTGCGGCCGCCTGTTGAGAGACCGCGAGGCGCGCGTCGTCGTCGTGACGGGGGAGGGGAGAGGCTTCTGCGCCGGCCTCGACCTCGACGACGCGGTCACCCTGCCCGACATGAGCCCGCACGAGATGATGCTCGGCCAGCAGTACTGGGCCGGCGCGTTCGTCAACTTCCACGAGCTGCCGCAGCCGGTGATCGCGGCCGTCAACGGGGCTGCCGCCGGCGGCGGGCTGGGTCTGGCGCTCGCCGCCGACATCCGCCTCGCCTCGCCGGCCGCGCGCTTCAACGCCGCATTCGTGAAGATCGGCCTGTCGGCAGGGGACGTCGGCGTCTCGTGGTCGCTGCCGCGCGTCGTCGGGCTCGGGCACGCGGCCGAGATCATGCTGAGCGGGCGCTTCGTCGACGCCGCGGAGGCGGCGACGATCGGGCTCGTCAACCGCGTCGTGCCGGCCGAGTCGTTGCTGCAGGAGTCGTTCGAGCTCGCCTCGCAGATCGCCTCGAACACGCCGTTCGGCGTGACGCTGACCAAGCGCGTGTTGAACGCGAACGTCGACGCCGGCTCGCTGTCGCAGGCGGTCGAGGTCGAGAACCGCGGCCAGACGCTCGCGACCCGCGGCGACGACTTCCGCGAGGCGCTCGCCGCGTTCCGCGAGAAGCGGCCGGCGACGTTCACGGCGCGGTGATGGTGGTGCGCACGCGCGCCGGTCACGGGTCACGCGCCAATCGCTCGCGCGTGGCGGTCGCGCGATGACCGGCCCGCTGACGGTCGGGATCGAGCCGCAGGGCACGTCGGTCCGCGCGATGGGCGAGATCGCGGCCGCGGCCGACGCGGCGGGCCTCACCGCCGCCTGGACGCCCGAGCTGTACAACCGCTCCGCGACGATCACGCTCGCGGAGATGGCGCACCGCACGACGCGCTGCACGGTTGGGACGGCGATCGCGTACGGCGTCGGGCGCAGCCCGCTGACGCTCGCGGCGGAGGCGCGCGACCTCGACGAGCTCTCCGACGGCCGGCTCGTGCTCGGCCTCGGCAACGGCACGCGCCGGATGATCGCCGACTGGCACGGCCTCGACGGCGACGCGCCGGCGGTGCGGATGGAGGAGCTGGTCGTGCTGCTGCGGCGGCTGTGGCGGCTGCACGAGGGCCCGGTCGCGCACGAGGGCCGCTTCTACCGCGTGAGGATCGCGCCGACCGGCGAGCTGCTGCCGCCGCTGCGCGAGCGGATCCCGATCTGGACCGCGGGCGTCAACCCGCGCATGGTCGAGGTCGCGGGACGGGTCGCCGACGGCCTGCTCGGCCATACGCTCTTCACGGTCAGATACATCGAGGACGTGGTGAAGCCCGCGATCGAGAAGGGCGCGCTGCGGGCCGAGCGCGATCCGTCCTCGATCAAGCTGGCGAGCCTCCTGTTCGCGTCGGTGCACGAGGACGCCGAGGTTGCGCGGCGCGAGGTCGCGGCGCAGATCGCCTTCTACGCGTCGGCGAAGACGTACGCCCCGTTGCTGGAGACGATCGGCTTCGCACAGGTCGGCGAGACGATCCGCGAGGCGTTCGCACGCGGCGACCTCGACGCGATGATCGCCGCCGTCCCCGACGCGATGGTCGACGCGCTCGCGGTCGCCGGCACGCCGGACGACGTCCGTTGCGCCCTGCGCCGCTACGAGGGCGTGCTCGACCACGCGATCCTCTACACCCCCTCGTTCACGCTCTCACCCGAGCGCGTGCGCGAGAGCGCGCTGGCGCTGATCGACGCCTGCGCGACCGACGCGCCGGTGGCGCTGGACGCGGGGAGCGACGCGATCGGCGCTCGGCCGGCGTGAGCCGCAGCTGCGACACACGCGCCGGTCTGCCGCGGCTGCCGTGAGCGAGCGCGTCGACACCCTCGCCGGCGTCCCGCTGCTGTCCGAGCTGCGCTACGAGCAGCTGTCGCTCGGGCAGCGCTTCGGGCCGTTCGAGGAGCGCGTGAGCGCGGAGGTGAGCGAGCGCTTGGGCGCAGGCGTGCTGCCGCTCGTGACGCTGCGCGTGCTGCGCCGCGCGCTCGACGGGATCCCGCCCGGCGGCGTCCTGCTGCGCCAGCGCTTCGCGGCGCACGTGGAGCTGCCGGCGGAGTGCGTGCTGAGCGCGGAGGTCGTCGTGACCGCGCAGGAGCAGCGACCGCGCGGCCTCGCGACGACGTTCACGTTCGCGCTCGCGAGTACGGGCGCGGCAGACGGCGTCCGTTCGCCGGAAGGCGGCGGCTCGTCCGCTCATGCCGGCGCGCTCGCCGCGACGGTCGAGTGGACGATCCTGGCGCCGCCGGACGAAGCGAGCCGCAGATGACGACGTGGGCGCCGTTCCCCGAGCTCGCGCGCACGATCGACCAGGCGGCGATCGATTCCTACGCCGAGCTGTCCGGCGACCGCAATCCGCTGCATGTCGATCCCGAGTACGCCGCTACCGGCCCGTTCGGCGGGATCGTGGCGCACGGCCCGATCGGCCTGCAGACGATCTTCGACGCGGTCGCGCGCTGGCTCGGCCACGATCGCCTGCCGCCAGGCGTCGTCGTCGACGTGGCGTTGCGCGGACCGGTCCGCGCCGGCGACACCGTCACCTGCCGCGCGACCGCCGACCCGCTCGACCACGCCGCCGCCGTGACGCTCCCGCTGGTCTGCACCAACCAGCGCGGCGAAGAGATCCTGCAGGCGCTCGTGATCGCCCCGCGCGGTCTCGTGCCGCGGGGGTGAGCAGCCCCTTTGGCGCATCCGCCAGTTGCACGCGGGCGCCGTCCGCGATGAGATGACGGGCGTGTTCAACGCTCTCAGCTCCGAGCAACTGCTCGTCGGGGTCGGCCGCGTGCTGCGGTCCGCCGCCGACGCGAACGGCACGCTCGAGGACTACCAGCGCAGCCAGACCCTGTCGGCCTACAGCGTGACGCGTCTGCTGGCGGCGGAGCTGGCGGGCGCCACCGAGCTGCTCGCGTGGACCCGCGCCGAGCTGACGACGGCGCTCAGAGGCGACGACCGCGCCCGCGTCGGCGAGGCGCGCGAGCGGATCGCGGTCGCTGCGAACGGGGTCGAGCTGGGCGAGGCGGTCGCCGACCTGCTCGCCGCCCTCCCGCGCGACCCCGCCGACGAGACCCGCACCGCGGTCCAGCACGTCCTGCGCGAGCTGACCGACCGCGAACAGGCCGCGCTCGCGGCGCCGCTGCCGGGTTAGCGCGAGCCGACCACCGCGGCACCGTCGGCGCGAGGGTCGCTGCCCGCCTGCAGACCGGTGGGGGTGAAGGCGATCGCCTGGGCGTGGCCGCAGCGTTCGCTGCGGGTGCCGGCGGGGACGAGGCGCATGCCAGCCGCTTGCAACGACGCGCGGGCGGCGGGGGTGACGTCGTCCTCGATCAGGACCGTGTCGTCGGGGTCGCCGACGTCTGCGCCGCCGACGATCCAGCGGGGCGAGGCGACCGCCGCCTGCGGGTGCTCGCCGGCGAGCAGGCGCAGCAGCACCTGGGCGTGGATCTGGGCGTGCGCCTTGCCGCCCATCGTGCCGAGCACGTGGCGCAGCTCGCCGTCGCTCTCGACCATCACCGGCATCAGCGTGTGGGCGGGGCGGCGGCCCGGCGCCAGCTCGTTCGGGTGGCCGGGGACGAGTGAGAAGAACGAGCCGCGGTTGTGCATCAGCACGCCCGTCTCCGGCTCCAGCAGACGCGCGCCGAACGAGTGGAAGACGCTCTGGATCAACGACACCGCCCGCCCTTCGCCGTCGACCGCGACGATCGCGATCGTGTCGCCGTCGGGATGGGGCGACCGCTCTCCGCGAGCGGTCTGGGCTGCGGCGCTCGCGCCCGTGCCGGCCGCGCCCTTGTCGGCCACGTCCGACCCGGCCACGTCCGACCCGGCCACGTCCGACCCGGCCACGTCCGCCGCACCTGCACCGTCCGCGACCCGCGCCAGCGCCGCCTCCGCCAACCTTGCGATCCGCTCCGATCCCAGCCACGCCTCCAACTCGACCGAGACAGCACGCGGATCGCCGAGGGCGTCGTCACGCTGCTGGGCGCCGAGGCGCAGCAGCTCGGCCAGGACAGCGGCGTCGGCTCCGAGTGGGTCGGGAACGCCGGCCGATGACAACGCCGCGAGCGCCTGCAACAGTAGGACGCCGGACGAGTTGGGCGGGCTGGTGAGCAGGTCGAGATCGCCGCAGCGGTGGCGCAGCGGGGCAGTCAGCTCGGGGCCGAAGGCGGCGAGGTCCCCGGTGTCGAGGGAGCAGCCCGCACGGCGCAGCCCCGTGATCAGACGCTCGGCCAGCGCTCCTTCGTAGAACGCGCGCGGACCTTCGGCGGCAAGCGTTTGCAGCGTGCTCGCGAGCGCTGGTTGGCGCAGCGTGTCGCCCTCCACCAGCTGGCGGCCGCCCGGGACGAACAGCGCACGCAGGCCGGGATCGCCGTCGAGCGCGCCGCGCGCCGCGTCGATCGCCGCCGCCAGCGAGCGGCCGACCGCGAAGCCATCCGCGGCATGTCCGATCGCGGCGCCGAGCGTGTCCGCCCACGACCGCGTCGCGCCGAGCCCGTGCAGCGCCTCCCAGCCGGCGACGAGGCCGGGGACCGTGATCGCGTCCGGGCTGTAGGTGGGCATCGCGGCACCGTCACGTCGGCGCGCTTCGGGCCGGCCGGCCTCGCGCTCTCGCGCCCCTGACCCTTTCGCATTCGGACCTGGCGCCGCGGCGCTAACGCGCGGTGACCCTGTCGTCGGACCGCCGCAAATCCGCCGCCGCAACGTCTCCGCATCCGCCGCGCGCCCCGCCGGGCCGCTCGCGTTGACGCTGGTCGTCTCGCCCGCCGGCGTGCGCACGAGCGCGAACAGGTCGCCGCCGAGCGCGACGTTGTGGGGGTAGGTGACGCACAGCGTCGCGGCCGCGGCGAGCGCGGCGTCGATCGCGTTGCCGCCCGCGTCGAACGCCGCGACGCCGGCGGCGGTCGCGTCGAGCTGGGGCGTGGCGATGGCGTACTCGGACATGGGGACGCGGTTCCTCCTCGCGGCCGCCATCGCGGGTGATGGCCGGCCAGGCGCGGCGATCCTAGCGCCGCGGCGCCAGCCCTGCGCGTCGCCGTCAGCCGAGCACGGGGAGGAGCGCCAATCTACTGCTGCTCTACAGCAGTAGATTGGCGCTCCTCGCCGCTGACCGGGCGGTGGGGGCGTGCCGTGGATCACCGCTCCTCACGGCTGATCGGGCGGCGGGACGCGTGCCGCGGCGCGGCTGCGGCCCGCGACCACCACGCCCGCGTCCCACCCCGGCGCCCGGCCTCCGACCGGCGGCTCGATCGACGCCGCATCGAGCCCGCTGCACTCGATCAGCCAGGCGATCAGCGAGTTCGAGTTCCACATGTCGCCGGCGCGCAGCTCGTCGCGGCCCCAGACGGGGGTCGGGACCTGCAGCACCAGTTCCAGCACCCGCCGCGCGACGACGGGATCCGCTGACAGCCGCCGCGGGCTGTCGACCGCCTCACCGACGTCGGGAATGAGCCCGTCGCGCCAGCGGCGGACCTCGTAGCGGAAGATCCGCAGCCGCCCGGCCCAGCGGCTGCCGACGGCGCCGCCGGCAACCGCGCCGCGCCGCCGGGCGCCATCAACGTGGTCGCCGCCAACGGCGCCGCGCCGCGCGTCATCGCCCGCACCGCCGCGCCGTACATGGCCATCGCCACCGTCATCCCGCACCGGGGTCATCTCGATCACGAACCGCTCACCGTCGACCCGCACCTCCAACGCCGAGTGGTACAGGTCGAAGCGAGGTCGGTGCTCGATCCGCGCCATCAGCGCCTCGTAGGCGCGGCCGTTGCGCCGCACGAACCACCCGCCGGCGCCGAGCGGGAGCCAGAACAGGTCGACCGCGGCGGTGCCGGGCTCCGGCGGGCGCGTCGCGGTCGCGGAGAACATGGCGCCGCACCCTACCCTCATCGCGTCGTCGGACCCGAGGCCTGCGATGAGTTCCGAACGTGCGGCCGGTCTTCACTCCACAGCCCGACCGAAAGGACGCCACCGTGCCCCAGAAGATCATCCCCAACCTGTGGTTCGACAACGAGGCGAAGGAAGCCGCGGAGTACTACGTCTCCGTCTTCAGAGAAGGGCGCATCGTCAACGTGACGCACTACACCGAGGGTTCGATGCGGCCGGCCGGCACGATCCTGACGGTCGAGTTCGAGCTGCGCGGCGTGCGCTTCACCGCGATAAACGGGGGTCCGCACTTCAGATTCGACGAAGCGGTCTCGTTCGAGATCGACTGCGAGGACCAGGCCGAGATCGACTACTTCTGGGACGAGCTGACCTCCGGCGGCGGGCAGGAGAGCCAGTGCGGCTGGTGCAAGGACCGCTATGGGCTCTCCTGGCAGGTCGTCCCGACCGGGATGGCGGAGCTGTTCGCCGACGCCGATCCGACACGGGCCCAGCGCGCGATGGCCGCGATGATGGAGATGAGAAAGCTCGACGTCGCCACGCTGCAGGCCGCCGCGGAGGGAGCGCCGCAACCCGCCAGCTAGCGCTTTCGCCAATGGGCCGGGCGCCCGGCGGGCGGTACCGTCGTCCCAATGGCGATGGAGACGGAGGAGAGCGCCAGCATCGACGCGGCGAAGGCCGACGCCGTGCTGGCGACCATGCGCGCGGCCGGCGACGCGGACGACAGCAGCCGGATCACCTACCTGGAGCAGCTGGAGGGCGGCTGGTCGCGGCACTCCTACGCCGCGCGGGTGACGCACCCGGACCGGGCGACCGCCGCGAACGAGACGGGCGAAGAGGCCTACATCGTCCGCGTGCGGCCGCAGGGCTCGCTGCTGGACACCGACCTCGGCGAGGAGTTCCGCGTCTTCGAGCTGCTCGTGCCCGAGCCGCTGCCGACGCCCGCCCCACGCGGCTTCGAGCCCTCCGAGGAGACGCCCTTCACCGGCCCGTTCTTCGTGATGGACCGCCTCAGCGGCCACGCCGTCAACGTCTGGCGCAGACGCGACCGCGTCGAGCTGGAGCAGGACTGGGCAGGCGCGAGAGGGATCGCCAACGACCTCGCCGCCCACCTCGCCGGGATCCATGCGATCGGCGGCGAGCGCGCCGCGACCGCCGCGACGCCGCGCACGTTCCAGCGGACGATCGACCGCTGGGAGGGCGTCTACCAGCAGATGCGGCTCGTGCGCGACCCGGTCGTCGAGGAGGCGTACGCGTGGCTGCGCGAGCGCGAGCCCGACCCCGTCGCGCCCTGCCTCGTGCACGGCGACTACCGGATCGGCAACTGCCTGATCGACGGCGGTCGCATCAGCGGCATCCTCGACTGGGAGCTGTGCTCGGTCGGCGACCCGCGCTTCGACCTCGGCTACATGGCGCTGGAGTACCACGCCGGTAAGTTCACCACGCCGGGATCGAGACTGCTCAACAGCAGCGCCGAGCGCGACTGGTTTCACACGCGCTACAGCGAGCTGTCCGGCCGTCCGACGGACCCGGAAGTGGTGCGGACGTTCACCGCGCTCGGCGCGCTGATGCTGTTCGCGATCATGACGACCGGCATCAACGTCTACGCCAGCGGCGCGACGACCGACATCCGGATGGCCTGGGGCCGCTTCGTGCTGCCCGGCCTGCGGCAGGACCTCGCCGCGCTGATGGGCTGGTGAGCAGAGGTGACCGAGGTGACTGGCACTAGCGCCAGTAGCCGCGACGGGCAGCCGCTGGCAAGCTCGCTGAGCATGCTGACTGGGACGAGGGAGGGTCGCATGGGTGAACTGGCCCCGGGGAACGTGAAGCTCGACCTGTCGCGCGCGGCGCGCTGGAACGACCTCGCGCTGCCGTACCTGCTGGAGCGCGACGGCCTCGACCTGGCCAAGCCGGCGATCGTCTTCGAGGAGCGCTCGCGCACCTACGGCGAGCTGCGCGACGCCGCCCGCCGCGTCGCCAACGCGCTGATCGGCCTCGGCATCGAGGAGATGGACCGCGTCGCGGTGCTGAGCGCCAACCGGCTGGAGTTCATCGAGCTGGAGGTCGGGATCTCGGCCGCGCGCGGGATCATGGTCCCGCTCAACTGGCGCTTGCGCGCCGGCGAGCTGGCGAACCTGCTGCGCCGCTGCGCCGCCCGCGCGATCTTCGTCGAGGAGCGCTTCCTCGGCACGATCCTGGAGCTGCGCCGCAGCGGCGAGCTGCCGGACCTGCGCAGCGTGATCACGCTCGACGGCAGCGCCGGCGACCTCTCCTACGACGAGCTGTGCGGCTCCTCCTCGGCGGAGCGCCCGCCGCGCCAGGGCCTGCTCGACGACCCGCACGAGATCATCTTCACATCGGGCACCACCGGCAAGCCGAAGGGCGTCGTGTGGACCAACGGCACGCTGATGTGGAACTCGCTGCAGCAGGTGACCGACTACCAGCTCGGGCCGCAGCACTCCACCTACGCGATCATCGACCTCTATTACATCGGCGGCCGCCACGACTTCACGTGGCCGATCCTGCACCAAGGCGGCACCGTGCACGTGAAGCGCTCCAGCGGCTTCGACGCGCAGGAGGTCGTCCGCTACGTCGCCGAGCAGAGGATCTCGCACGTGCTGTGGGTGCCGACGATGCTGTACGAGATCCTGCGCCTGCCGACGCTCGGCGACTACGACTTCAGCGCCCTGAGAATGATCATGTGCGGCGGCCAGCCGGTCTCCGTCGCGACGACCGAGCGCGCCCAGACGGCGTTTCCGTCGGCCGACTTCATCCAGGTCTACGGCCTCACCGAGGGCGGCGGCTCGGTCACCTTCGTGCGCCCCCAGGACGCGCGCGCGAAGCCCGGCTCGGCCGGCAAGCCGTCCCAGCACGTGCAGATCAGACTGGCCGACCCGGAGGGACTCGAGGTCCCGCAGGGCAAGGACGGCGAGATCCTCGTGCGCGCCCCGTCGGTCACGGCCGGCTACTGGGACGACCCGGAGCTGACCGAGCGCCAGATCGTCGACGGCTGGCTGCACACCGGCGACATGGGCCGCTTCGACGCGGACGGCTTCCTCTTCATCTCCGGTCGCAAGGGCGACATGATCATCAGCGGGGGGATGAACATCTTCCCGACCGAGATCGAGGACGTGCTGCGCGAGCACCCGGCGGTGGCGGACGTCGCCGTGATCGGGGTGCCGCACGAGAAGTGGGGGGAGACCGTCTGCGCCGTCGTCGAGAGCGCTGACGGACACGTCGTGCAGGAGGAGGAGCTGATCGTCTTCTGCACCGAACGATTGGCCGGCTACAAGAAGCCGGCCGTCGTCCACGTCGTCGATGCGCTTCCGCGCACGGCCGGCGGCAAGCCGAAGAAGTTCCTGCTGCGAGAGCGGTTCACCAACGTGGCGGAGTCGATGTTCGCAACATCGGTCGAGGAGAGAGATGAGTAACAGCGTGGGCAACGGCAACGGCCGCAGCGCCTTCATCGGCGTCGACGTAGGCGGCACGCACACCGACGTCTCCGTCGTCTACGAGGGGCGTGTCGAGCGCGGCAAGGCGCTCACCACCTACGACGACTTCAGTCGCGGCGTGCTGGAAGCGGTCGGAGTGGCCGCCTCCAACTATGAGCTGGGGATGGAGGACCTGCTGCAGCGCACGCAGCTCTTCATCAACGGCACGACGGTCGTGACGAACGCGATCACGCAGCTGCGCGGCTCCCGCGTCGGCGTGCTGATCACGAGCGGCTTCAGAGACGCGTTCCGCCTTGCGGGCGGGCCGCGCACGACGGAGATCGACGACCACCTCCAGGTCAACGTGCCCGACCTCGTCGATCGCAAGGCGATCGCCGAGATCGAGGAGCGCGTCAACTGGGCCGGCAGAGTGCTGGTCCCGCTCGACCTCGAGCAGGTCAAGGCGCAGACGAGACACCTCGTTGAAGAGGTCGGCGTCGACGCGATCGCGATCTGCTTCCTCTGGAGCCATGCCAACGAGGAGCACGAGCTTGCGGCCGAGGCGGCCGTCAAGGAGATCTACCCGGATCTGTTCGTGACGCCGTCGCACCGCGTCTTCCCGGTCGAGGGCGAGACGCGCCGCTGGACGACGGCGATCCTCAACTCGTTCGTGCAGGACCGCGCCGAGGTCTACCTGACCTCGCTGAACGAGAGACTGCGCTCCTCCGGCCTGGACGGCGGCCTCGCCTTCTTCCAGGGCCTCGGCGGCGGCATCAGCCTCGACAAGGCGCGCCAGTATCCGCTCGGCCTGCTCGGCTCCGGCCCGGCCGGCGGCGCGATCGGTGCCAACGAGCTGGCCAAGCGGATGGGCAAGAAGCGCGTGCTGCTGGGCGACATGGGCGGCACCAGCTTCGACACCGGGATCATCGTCGACAACGAGATCCACATCGACAAGAACCTCGAGCTCGGTCCGTTCATGACCGGCGTCAACATCGTCGACGTGATCTCCGTCGGCGCCGGTGGCGGCTCGATCGGCTGGGTCTCCGAGCGCGGCGTGCCGCAGGTCGGCCCGCAGAGCGCCGGCTCGACCCCCGGCCCGGCGGCGCTGGACCGCGGCGGCGAGCAGCCGACCGTCACCGACGCGATGGTGACGCTCGGCTTCATCGACCCCGACAACTACCTCGGCGGCCGCGTGCAGCTGAAGCCGGAGCTGTCGCGCACGGCGCTGGACAGCGTCTTCGGCGAGCGCTTCGGCTGGACGACGGAGGAGGCCGCCGCGGCCGTCCACGACCTCGTCGTCGTCAACATGGCCAACGCCGTGCGCGAGGTCAGCGTCGGCAAGGGCCACGACCCGCGCGAGTTCCTGTTCCTCGCCTATGGCGGCACGCTGCCGCTGTTCGCGTCGCAGATCGCCGAGCGGCTCTCGATCAACACGATCGTGATCCCCGCCAACAGCTCCGTCTTCTGCGCGCTGGGGCTGCTGTCCTCGGACTACGTCCTGCGCAACGACCAGGGCGTCAACTGGGACCTCTCCAAGCCGGAGGGCGTCGCGCGCGTCAACGCGATCGCGCAGAGAATGGTCGCCGAGGCGATCGAGCAGATGGAGTCCGAGGGCTTCCCGCGCGATCAGATCGACGTCCAGCGCAGCGCCGACGTGCGCTTCCAGGGCCAGGCGTACGAGCTGACGCTGCCGATGCCGGCGCGGACGCTGACCGAAGACGACGCGCAGCAGATCTTCGACGACTTCCACGCCACCTACGAGCGCACCTACGGCGAGGGCACGGCCTGGAAGGGCGTGCCGGCGTCGTTGATCAACTACAGCGTCACGGTGACGGGTCGCCAGGAGCGCCCGGCGCTCGGCACCGCCGAGCGCAACGGCGGCCCCGCCGAGGACCTCGTGCGCGAAACGCGCGAAGTGTTCCTGCCGGCCGAGCGCCGGCGCGAGCGCGTGCCGGTGATCGACGACGCCAGATTCACCGTCGGCGCCCGCGTCGAAGGCCCGGCGATCATCGACGCGGTCGACACGACGATCTACGTGCCCCCGGGAACCACCGCGGAGCGCGACGAGTACATGAACTACGTCCTGACACGGTGAGGAGCGGACAGATGAGCAGCACTGCCGACTACGACGTCATCGCCGCGGAGGTCCACCGCAAGGCGTTGCAGAACCTCACCGACGAGATGGCGATCACGCTCGTGCGCACCTCCGGGTCGCCGATCGTGACCGAGAGCAAGGACTTCTCGACCTGTCTGATGGACAAGGACTGCGAGCACCTCGGGTTCTCCTCCTACGTGCTGTTCCACGTCGGCTCGTCGCTGATCGGGACGCAGGCGATCATCGACCTCGTCGGCGACGGCTCCGACCTGCGCCCCGGCGACGGCTGGATCGTCAACGACCCGCACACCGCGGGCGCGATGCATCAGGGCGACGTCTCGATCATCATGCCGACGTTCTACGGCGACGAGCATCTCGGCTGGTCGTTCGCGAACATGCACGTGCTCGACGTCGGCGGCGTCGGCATCTCCGGCTACGCGCCGGGCGCGCACGACGTCTACCAGGAGGGAATGCGCTTCCCCCCGGTCAAGATCATCAGAGACGGCGTGATCGACCCCGAGTGGGAGACGTACATCGCCGCCAACGTGCGCGCCCCGGGCGCCGTCCTGAACGACATCCGCTCGATGGTCGCGTCCAACCGCACGGGCGAGCGCAAGCTCAACCAGATCATCGACGAGTTCGGCCTCGAGAACCACAAGCGCTACTGCGAGATCAACAAGGACCTGTCCGAGCAGGTGCTGCGCGACCGCATCGCGAAGATCCCGGACGGCGTCTACGAGGCGGTCGACTGGAACGAGTTCGACGGCCACGAGGGTCCCGACCGGCTGCTGGAGCTGCGCTGCCGCCTCGAAGTCGACGGCACCGACCTGCGCTACTACTTCACCGGCGTGCCGCAGATCGACGCGTTCGTCAACTCGACCCGCGGCCCGATGTTCGGGCAGGCGATGACGGGCCTGATGACCGTCCTCGTCTACGGCGACCTGCCGGTCAACGGCGGGCTCTGGCGCCCGATCAGCGTCGACATCGGCGACCCCGGCACGATCGTCAACAGCGTGCCGCCGGCGCCGGTCTCCAACGCCCACTCCGAGGTCGGCATGCGCGCCTGCAAGCTGAGCAAGGACGTGCTCTGCCAGGCGCTCGCGCTCAGCGAGGACCCGGTCCTGCGCAGCCGCATCGCCGGTCAGCACCAGGACGGCTTCCCCGGCAACGCGCTGTTCGGCACCAACCAGCACGGCGGCGTCTCGGTGATCTTCTACCCGGACAACGCGATCGGCTCCGGCGGCGGCGCGCAGACGATCGCCGACGGGCAGGACGCCTACGGCCTCACCTGCACGACCGGCGGCGGCATCCCGGACATCGAGAACCACGAGGGCGCCGACCCGGTCCTGTTCCTGTGGCGCCGGCTCGTCTCCAACTCGGGCGGTCCGGGCCAGTTCCGCGGCGGCCAGTCGCTGGAGCAGGCGTACGCGATCACCGAGGGCAGCGGCATGGCCGGCCCGTGCTTCAACGCCTGTGCGCAGGTCCCGCCGCACGGCGTCGGCGGCGGCTACCCCGGCTCGTCCGGCACCTTCCACCCGGTCCGCGAGAGCAACGTGCCGGCGCTGGTGCAGGACGGCACGCAGCCGACGATGGCGCGCCTGGACGGCCGCGCGGAGAGAGTGCGCTCGAAGCTGACGCACATCAACCTCGCGGTCGGCGACGTCTTCGTCGCGACGGCCGGCGGCGGCGCCGGCCTCGGCGATCCGCTGCTGCGTCCGGCGGCGCTGGTCGCGCAGGACGTGCGCGCCGGCTATGTGACGGCGGAGCACGCGGACGCGATCTACGGCGTCGTCGTCGACGGCGAGCAGAACGTCGACGAGCAGAAGACGGGCGAGCGGCGCGAGCAGATCCGCAGCGCGCGGATCGGCGGCAGGCCGAGCAAGCCGCTCAGCGCGCCGCCGAGCGTCGGCATCTCGCTGACGCGCGCGGGCGGCAGCTGGTCGTGCGCCTCGTGCGACGAGAAGCTGGCCGACGTGGACGGCAACTGGCGCGACGGCGCGATCCTGTCGGAGCACCCGATCGCGGAGCGCTACGACGACCTCGGGATGATCGTCCGCGACCGGCTCGAGGCGCCGCGCGTGACGATGCGCGAGCACTTCTGCCCGGCCTGCGCGGCGTCGCTCGGTGTCGACGTGGCGACGGACGAGCTGGAGACGCTGCCGGCGGCGAGCATGTTGCAGCAGGTCGCCGCAGTGTGAGAGGGGAACGGCTTCGGGCGGCGCCACTGGCGTCGCCCGCTGCCGCGCTGTATGGTCGGTCGCAGGCGAACCGACCGCTCGGTAGGAACGGCGGGACGTCAGTCGAGCAGGAGGAGAGAGAGCGATGCGGGTGATGATCGTCGACGATCACGAGATCGTCCGTGAAGGCGTCCGTGCGACGTTGTCCAGCGACCCCCGGATCGACGTCGTCGGCGAGGCCGCGACGGGCAGAGCGGCGCTGCGGTTGGTGCGCCAGACGCTGCCCGACGTCGCGCTCGTGGACCTGCGCCTGCCGGACATGCGCGGGGAGGACCTGACGCGCGAGCTGACGCGCGACTTCCCCAGCACCGCCGTGATCATCCTCACGACGTACCTCAGCGAGGAGACCGTGCGCGGGGCGCTGGAGGCCGGCGCGACCGCTTACGTCACGAAGGCGGCGGGACTGCCGGAGCTGATGGCGGCGCTGGAGCGCGTGATGGACGGCACGACCAAGCCGGGAGCGGCGGCCGGTCCGCAGATCGTCAAGCAGCTGCATGCGCTCGTCGAGACGCGGATGGACGGCGCGCGCCCGACGCCGCAGCAGGAGCGCGTGCTCGAGCTGGCCGCGCAGGGCTTCACCAACAACGAGATCGGCAGCCGGCTGTTCATCTCGGAGTCGACCGTCCGCTTCCACGTGCAGAAGCTGAAGGCGAAGTTCGAGGCGCGCACGAAGACCGAGCTGATCGCGAAGGCGATCCGGACCGGCTTCATCGCGCCGGCCGGCGAGGCCGGAGGGATCCAGCCCGAGGCATGATCACGCTCGTCTCCCCGCCCCTCGGCGAGGGGCAGGCCGGCTTCGACGGCCTCACCGCCGCGGCGCGGCGGACACTCGGCAGCGAGGCGATCGTGATCGTCTTCGAGCCCGGCACGCGGCCGCCCGTCGTCGTCGCGGCCGAAGGGCTGGCGGCGGGCGAGCTGGCCGGGCTGGAGCGCGGCCTCAGCGACAGCGGCGAGGCGTACCTGCAGCGCGAGTTCGAGGGCGTGCTGAGCGCGCCGGTCGTGCACGACGGCGAGCGCCTCGGTGCGATCCACGCGCTCAAGCGCGACGGCGACCCGTTCGAGAACGCCGCGCTGATCGCGAACTTCGCCGTCCAGGTCGCGATCGCGTTCGGGCTGCGGCGGCGCCCGGCGGCGACCACCGGCGCGCTTGCGCCCGAGCGCGACGAGATGCTCGGCGAGCTCGACCAGCTGGTCCTTTCCGTCCACAACCTCGAGGACCTCAGCAGCGCGCTCGCGGGCGTGATCGCGCCGCTGTTCGACGGTGCGATCAGCGGCCTCATGGTCGCCGACTCGCAGCGCAACGTGCTGCAGATGATCCCCGGCTCGTTCGGCGCCGACAGAGAGGTCGCGGCGTCGCACCAGGTCTCGATCTTCGACCCGCGCAGCAACTCCGCGCGGGTCTTCACGACCGGCCAGCCGCACCTCAGCAACACCTCCGAGGAGGACGCCGGGATCCGCCAGGAGTACGTCGACGTGTTCGGCATCCACCGCCTGCTGACGGTGCCGCTGCGCCAGGTCGGGGTGCTGCACATCGCCAACAAGCCCGATGGCTTCACGCTCGCCGACGTCGAGCGGGCGCTGGCGCTGGCGCCGCGGATCGCGAGCGTCGTGGAGCTGGCGACGACGCTGTTCCGCCTGCGCCGCCAGCAGCGGCTGGAGGGGATCCTCGCGCGCGTGGCGGTCGCGGTCGCCTCCGGCGCCGACGCGCACGACTTCCTCGTGCCGGCGCTGCAGGAGCTGTGCGAGGTGACGGAGGCGAGCCTGCTGGCGATCGTGCCCGACGACGGGCCGCCGATCCTCGCTCGCCGCGGCGAGCGCGACGTCGTGCTGGAGCAGACCGTGCTGGACGAGGCCGGCGACGAGCCCGGCATCCGCGCCTATGTGATCGGCCCGGAGAAGGCCGGCGACCCCGGCTGGGCGGCGTTCTACGTGCCGGTCTACCTCGGCCGGCAGCGGATGGGGACGCTCGCCGCCTATCGCCTGCGCGGCGAGCCGTTCGCGCGCGCCGACCGCCGCGCGCTGGCGCGGATGGCGAACCTCGCCGCGCTCGCGCGCGCAACCGAGCGCTACCAGCGCCAGCGTGCGGAGCTGGCGCGGATGCAGGAGCGCCAGCGGATCGCGGACGACCTCCACGACGACGTCGCGCAGATACTGTTCGCGGCGCAGCTGAGCCTCGACGCGATCCTCCAGCGCGGGGGTTTGGACGACGACGCGGTGACCGGGATCGCCCGGGCGCGCGGGCTGTTGATCCGCGGCGACACCGCGATCCGGACCGTCATCCACCGCCTGTCGAGCCCGCCGGCGGCGGACATCGGGACGCGGTTGGCAAGCGTGGTGTCGAGCGTCGAGGACGAGTTCGCGGTCGCGGCTGCTCTGGTGGTCGACGACGACGCCGCCGTGAGGGCGCGCGAGCTGCCGCGAACCACCAGCGACGCGCTGGTGAAGGTCGCGCGCGAGGCGCTGGTCAACGCCGCGAAGCACGCGGGGCCGTGTCACGTCGACGTGCGGCTGGAGCTGGCGCCCCGCGATCGGCTGCGACTGGTGGTCGAGGACGACGGCTGCGGACGGGCTTCGGCGGGGGCGGCTGCGGCCGGCGACGGCGAGCACCATCACGGTCTGCTCGCCCTGCGGCGCTCGATCCGCGAGCAGGACGGTACGCTGCGCGTGACGCGCGGGCATGGTGGCGGGACGCGGGTGACCGCGAGTGTGCCGCTCGCGGGCGCGCCGGATCTCGCCGCGGCGCCGCGTGAGCCGACCGCTCTGGCGTAGCGGCCGGCGGGCGGACTGGCGTTGCCGACAGTTCCGCGGCGACCGCCGCGCACCTAGCGTCGGGACGATGCAGGAGACACCCCTTCCCGCGCCCGCGCTGCCGCTCGTGGAGAGCGACGAGCACCGCGCGCTGCGCGCCTCGGTCGCCGGAATCGCCGGCGACTTCGGCCACTCGTACTACGTCCGCGTCACGCAGGCCGGCGAGCCGCCGACGGAGCTGTGGAGAGCACTCGCGGCGCACGGCTTCCTCGGCGTCAACGTGCCCGAGGAGTACGACGGCGGCGGGCTCGGGCTGCTGGAGCTGGCGATCGTGGGGGAGGAGCTGGCCGCGGCCGGCTGCCCGCTGCTGCCGCTGCTCGTCTCGCCCGGCATCGCCGGCACGCTGCTGACGCGCCACGGCACGGCCGAGCAGAAGGACCGCTGGCTGCGCGGCCTCGGCACGGGCGCCGCGCACTACGCGTTCGCGATCACCGAGCCCGACGCCGGCTCCAACTCGCACAACATCTCCACGCGCGCGCGGCGCGACGGCGACAAATGGATCCTGAACGGCACGAAGACCTACATCTCGGGCGTCGAGGACGCGCAGCTGCTGGTCGTGATGGCGCGCACGAGCGAGCGCTCCGACGGCCGCGGCAGACTGTCGGTCTTCCTCGTCGACGTCGACGCGCCCGGCATGCAGCGCCAGCCGATCGAGACCGTGATGCAGGCGCCCGAGCAGCAGTGGACGCTCTTCTTCGACGACGTCGCGATCGACGGCGACCGCCTGCTCGGCGGCGAGGGCGAGGGGCTGAAGGTCGCCTTCGACGGCCTCAACCCCGAGCGGATCATGGCCGCCGCGACCTGCAACGGGATCGCCCGCTACGCGCTGGAGAAGGCGTCGAGATACGCCAACGAGCGCGCCGTCTGGGGCGTCCCGATCGGCTCCCACCAGGGCGTCGCGCATCCGCTCGCGGAGGGGAAGGTGTGGCTGGAGGCCGCGCGCACGATGACGTGGAAGGCGGCCGTCCTGCACGACGCGGGCGCCCCCGCCGGCGAGGCCTCGAACATGGCCAAGCTGCTGGCGGCCGACGCCGGCGCATCCTGCCTGGACCGCGCGATCCAGACCCACGGCGGCAACGGCCTGTCGGTCGAATACGGCCTCGCGGACCTGTGGTGGATCGTCCGCCTGCTGAGAATCGCCCCGGTCTCCCGCGAGATGGTGTTGAACTACGTCGCGCAGCACTCCCTGGGCCTGCCGCGCTCCTACTAGGAGCGCGGCAGGATCCAGCCGAGGCGCTGGAGGCGCTCGCCGACCGCTTGGACGACGGAGATCTGCTCGGCCTGGCCGAGGATCAGCATCACGCCGGACCAGCCGTCGGCGGCCAGTTCGTCGAGCGTCTTGGCCCAGCGCGCCTCGTCGCCCCAGACGCAGAGGCTGTCGATCAGGTGGTTCGTCAGCCGTTCGCTGACGACGCCGGTGTTGCGCGGGCGCGAGTTGTCGGCGTGGAAGCCGTAGTCGTACGCGCGCCGCATCTCCAGCACGTCCGCCTGCACGGCGGCCGGCACCGCGCGCTCGTCGAGATCGCCGCGCATCGCCCGGTTCGCCATCGCGACCACCATCGCGCCGAGGTCGTCGCGCACGGAGGCGCGGTCCTCGGCGAGCGAGACGGTGGGAGCGATCCAGGCGGTGCGGGGTGTACTCGCCTGCGACGCCGCCAGCCGCCGCTGCCGCACCTCCGGCGCCATCGTGCCGCCGTACAGCAGGCCGTCGCCGACCTGGCCGGACAGCTCGGCGCCCTTCTGGCCGTCGGCGGCGATCAGGAGCGGGCAGGCGTCGCGGACGAGGCCGCTGACCGGGATCTGCGTGTCGCGGAAGCGGCCGCCCTCGCCGCGCCAATAGCCCTGGATCGCGGTCACCGCGTCGGCCAGGTCGGCGAGGCGGGCGGGCTTCATGCCGAGCCCGCGGGCGGCGCTGTTGCCGGTCGCGAGCGTGCCGATCGCGCGGCCGCCGGTGAAGCTGTTGAGCGTCGAGAGCAGGTTGCCGACGATCACCGGGTGGCGCGCGACGACGTGACTCACCATCGGCCCGACCTTCACCGACGGCGCCGCGCGCGCGATCTCGAGCTGATGCAGGTACGAGTCCTGGTAGACCGTCGGCGAATCCGCCGCGCTGATCCAGCTGAACCCGAGCCGCTCGCCCAACTGCGCGACCGCTCGCGTCTCCTCCAGCGAGCGCGGCAGCACCATGAACCCGATCTCCATCGCCCCACCTTCTTGTACCGCGACACCCGCGGGGACTGGCGTAAGCGCCAGTCGGGCCTTGGTGTGCAACACTCGCCCGCGCTGTGAGCGATCCCCTGCCGTTCGACCCGATCGAGGAAGCCGGCCGCCAGTGGCGCAAGCACTGGGGCGGTCCGGCGGCGACGCCGATGATGGCGGTCACGTCGCTGATGCGGGTGCAGCAGGTCGTGCTGGCGCGGCTGAACGAGTTGCTGACGCCGTTCGCGCTGTCGTTCTCGCGCTACGAGGCGCTGATGCTCTTGTTCCTGAGCAGACGCGGCTCGCTGCCGCTCGGCAAGATCGGTTCGCGGCTGCAGGTCCACCCGACCAGCGTCACGAGCCTGATCGACGGCCTCGAGAAGCAGGGCTACGCCGCCCGCTCACCGCACCCGACCGACCGCCGCGCGACGCTCGCGACGATCACCGCGCGCGGCCGCGAGGTCGCCGAGCAGGCGACCGCCGCCCTCAACGGCGAGAGGTTCGGCACAGCCCCCCTGAGAGCCGCCGACCTGAGAGAGATGACCGACGTCCTGCGCCAGTTGCGCCAAGCAGCCGGCGACTTCACGGACTGAGCTCCGGGAAGAGGGCAGGTTTGATGTCGTCAGACGACACCAAACCTGCCGTGTTCGATCGGGTCAGGGGCGGGCCGCGACCGCGGCCGGGGAGTAGTCGTAGAAGCCGCGGCCGCTCTTGCGGCCCAGGCGACCCGCGGCGACCATGCGCTTCATCAGCGGCGGCGGGGCGTACTCGTCGCGCTTGAACTCCTCGTAGAGCGAGTTGCAGACGGCGTACAGCACGTCGAGGCCGATGAAGTCCGCGAGCGTCAGCGGGCCCATCGGGTGGCCGGCGCCGAGCTGCATCGCGACGTCGATGTCCTCGGCGGAGGCGAAGCCCTCCTCGTACATTCTGACCGCGGCCATCAGGTACGGGACCAGCAGCATGTTGACGATGAAGCCGGAGCGGTCCTTCGTGCGCACGGCCGTCTTGCCGATCGCCGTCGCGAACGCCTGGGCGCGCGCGACGGTCGCGTCGGAGGTGTCCAGCGCGACGACGATCTCGACCAGCTTCATCACCGGCACGGGCGAGAAGAAGTGCAGGCCGAGCACGCGGTCGGGCCGGCTCGTGGCGGCGGCCAACTGGGCGATCGGGATCGAGGAGGTGTTGGAGGCCAGCAGCGCGTCGGGGCCGAGGACGGCATCGAGACGGCCGAACAGCTCTCGCTTGACGTCCTCGTCCTCGACGACGGCCTCGATCACCAGCGTCGAGGCGCTGAGCGCGCCGAGGTCGGTCGTCCAGTCGATCCGCGCCAGCAGCGCATTGCCCTCGTCGTCGCTCAGCTTGCCCTTCGAGACGGCCTTCGCGACCGAGGTCGAGATCGCCTCGCGCGAGCGGTCCAGCGGGGCCTGCTGCGGCTCGTAGACCAGCACCCGCGCACCCGCGCGCGCCGAGGACTCCGCGATGCCGGAGCCCATGAACCCGGCGCCGACGACGCCGACGCTCTCGATCGATACGTGATCGCTCATTTCTTGCTCACCCTCCGCAGGATGTGGACGCTGCGATGCAGATATGAGGGAATCCTACTATCGCACCCCCGATAATCGTGCGAGGGTTCGCCGACTGACCGATCGGGCGGCGCGATCGTGCGTTGTCGCCGGGCCGGCGGAGGGATCCAGCGACTCAACAGACCGAAAAGGCGCATAACATGAGACGAGTCTGCTGGCCCGAGGCTCGACAGGCATTCAATTCCCGCAATTCCGAAGAAAGAAGCGCGATGTAAAGCAACTAAATCGTGCAAAGCGATCGCCAGTTCACTAACGTACCTCCATGGCCACCGTGTCCACCCGCAAGGGTGCTCAAACGAACCCCGTCGCGCTCGCTCCCGCGATCGCCGCGGGGACCGTCTTCGCAGCCTCGGGCGCCGTGCTCGTGCTGGAGATCCTCGCCGTCCGGCTGCTCGCGCCGTACGTCGGGCTGACGCTCGAGACGACGACGTCGATCATCGGCGCCGTGCTCGCGGGGATCGCCGTCGGCGCCGCGCTCGGCGGCTGGGTCTCCGACCGGCAGGACCCGCACCGGCTCGCCGCCGGCCTGCTGATCGGCGGCGGCCTGCTGGCGCTGCTGACGGTCCCGATCGTGCGCGCGCTCGGACCTGGCGCGCGTGGGGGAGGCGACCTGCCCGCGCTCGGCATCACGCTGCTCGCGCTCGTCCCCAGCGCGGCCGTCCTGAGCGCCGTCTCGCCGACGATGGCGCGGATCCAGCTGCATGACCTGCACGCAAGCGGCACGATCGTCGGGCGGCTGTCGGCGTGGGCGACCGCGGGCGCGCTCGTCGGCACGTTCGGCACCGGCTTCGTGCTCGTGCCGCTGCTGTCGGTCAGCACCGCGGTGCTCGCGACCGGCCTGCTGCTGGTGCTCGTCGGGCTGCTGCTGGGCTGGCACACAAGAGCGCTCAGCCGCGGTGCGACGGGCGCTGCGGTCGCGACGGCGGCCGCGCTCGCGCTGCTCGCGGCGACGCGCGACTCGCCGTGCGACACCGAGACGACCTACCACTGCGCGAGCGTGCTCGTCGACGCGCAGAACCCCAACGGCCGCGAGCTGATGCTCGACGACATCCACCACTCCTACGTCGACCTCGCCAACCCGACGAACCTCGTGTACGGCTACACGCAGTGGATCGGCCACGCGGTCGACGCGATCTACCCGCGCAACCGGCCGCTCGACGCCGTCTTCGTCGGCGGCGGCGGCTTCACGCTCCCGCGCTGGCTGGTCGCGACGCGCCCGCAGGGCAACGCGCACGTGTTGGAGGTCGACGGCGAGCTGGTCGACTTCGACAAGCAGCGGCTCGGCCTGAGAACGTCGCCGCGGCTGACGGCGACGGTCGGCGACGCGCGCATGACGCTGCGTGACGAGCCGGATGCAAGCGCCGACCTGCTGGTGGGCGACGCCTTCGGCAGCTACGCCGTGCCGTGGCATCTGGCGACGCGCGAGTGGACCGAGGAGATCAAGCGCGTGCTGCGGCCGGACGGCCTGTACGCGCTCAACGTCATAGACATGCTGCCGCTGGACCTGCTGCGGGCGGAGACGGCGACGCTGCTGCCGCTGTTCGAGGACGTCCAGCTGGTGACGATACCCGGCCCCGACACGCTGCCCGGCGGCGGCAACGCGGTCCTGTTCGCGTCCGACCGCAAGCTGCCGGACGACATAGGCGGGGCGGCCGCGGAGGGCGGCACCGCCTACGACCGCAGAGCGCTCGTCGAGTGGGCCGCAGGCGCCCAGCAGCTGACCGACGACAACGCGCCGGTGGACCAGCTGCTGAACGCCAGAGCCTGACGGCCCGCGAACGACGCGACGCGACGACCTACTTCACCAGCGGCGGCCCGAGCGGGTACGACTTCCCGCCGCCTGCCGCCGAGGCGGCGCTGAGGAACAGGTAGACGCCGAGCGCGGCGAACACGAGCGTGACCCAGCCCGCAGCCTTCGTGAGCGTCTCGCTGGTGTTGAGCGTGCCGAAGATCAGCAGCACGAGCGCCAGCACGACGAGCGCGACGACGGCGGTGAAGGCGACCGGCAGGCGGACCGTCGCCAGCGCCAGCGCGGCCATGATCACCGCCCAGCTGATCAGGAACAGCGCGACGGTGTGCTGGACATCAGCCGGCGGGACCGGGAACCAGCCGTGCGTGAGGCTCGCGATCAGCACGGTGTAGCTGAGCCAGAAGCCGGCGAACAGCCCGAAGATCGTCGCCACCATCGTCTGGCCCAGCGACGCCGCCCAGACCGTCGAGAGCAGCAGGCCGAGGCCGGTCATCGCGAAGATGATCGGCAGCGCGCTGCCCTGCGCCGCCGGCGAGACGTAGCCGACGAGCGCGAGCCCGAGCGCTATCGAGCCGACCGCGAACGCCGGCAGGCCGAGTACGGCGGGGTCGCCCGGCGGCGCCTCGGCCTGGGTCGCGGCGGGTTGGGCGGGTGCGGTCGCCGCAGGGGCGGTCGTCTCTGCGTGTACTGCAGACATCTCTCCTCCTCCTGTTGGTGTCGGACTCGGGTCAGACGGGCGAGGACGGGCGCGCCATGCCCTCGGCGAGGTCGCCGAAGCCGGGCGCGATGATCGCGCCGGGTTGTGCCATCAGCTCCTCGGCGACGAGCGCCTCGGTCGTCAGCAGCAGCGCCGCGACCGAGGCCGCGTGCTGGAAGCTGAGGCGGTTGACGCGGACCGGGTCGATCACGCCCGCCTCCAGCAGGTCGCCGAACTCGCCGGTGAGCGCGTCGAGCCCGTGACCGTCCTCCATCGCGCGGACCTGGTCGACCACGGCGGAGCCGTCGTAGCCGGCGTTGGCGGCGATCCAGAACAGCGGCTCGCCGAGCACCCGTCGCACGACGTCGACGCCGATCCCGGCGTCGCCGTCCAGCTCGACGCCGTCGAGCGCCCGCTCCGCGCGCAGCAGCGCGGTGCCGCCGCCGGGCACGATCCCCTCCGCCATCGCCGCGCGCGTCGCGGCGAGCGATCCCTCGGTGCGGCGCAGCCGCTCCTTCTGCACGACGTCGGTCGCGCCGCCGACGCGGATCACGGCGAGCTTGCTGGCCAGCCGCGCGAGCCGCTCCTTGAGCGCGTCGACGTCGTTCTCCTGCGTCGCGCGCTCCAACTCGACGCGGATCTGGCCGATCCGCGCGTCGACGCCGGCCGCGCTGCCGGCGCCCTCGACGAACGTCGTCGAGTCCTCGTTGACGATCACCCGGCGCGCGCTGCCGAAGCTCTCCTTCGTGATTCTGTCGAGCGAGCGGCCGGCGTCGGGGCTGATCACCTCGCCGCCGGTGAACGCCGCGAGATCCTCCAGGTAGGCGATGCGGCGGTGGCCGAAGCCGGGCGCGCGCACCGCGACCGCCTGCAGCGTGCCGTGCTGGTTGTTCTGCACGATCATCCCGAGCGCGGCGCCGTCGATCTTCTCCGCGAGGATCACGAGCGGGCGCGGGTCGCGCATGACATGGTCGAGCGCCGGCATCAGGTCCTGCACGGACGTGATCGGCTTCGTCGTCATCAGGATGTACGGGTTCTCGAAGACCGTCTCCATCCGCACCTGGTCGCGGATCAGGTACGGCGAGGCGTGGCCGTTCTCGACGTGCAGACCCTCGACGAAGTCGACGGCGATCCCGGGCACGTCGGCCTCCTCGACGGAGACGACGCCCTCCTCGCCGACGCGCTCCAGCGCGTCCGCGACGGCCTCGCCGATGCGCTCGTCCTCCTTCGCCGCGATCGTCGCGACGTGGCGCAGGTGGTCGCGCCCGGTGACGGGCGTCGCCATCTTCAGCAGGTCGGCGACGACCAGCTCGACCGCCTCCTCGATCCCGCGCCGCAGCATCATCGGGTTGGCGCCCTCGTCGAGCACTCTCATGCCCTCGCGCACGAGCGCCTGCGCCAGCACCGTCGCGGTCGTGGTGCCGTCGCCGGTCATGTCGCTGGTCTTGTCGGCGACCTCGCGCACGAGCTGCGCGCCCATGTTCTTGAACTGGTTGCTCAGCTCGATCTCGCGCGCGATCGAGACGCCGTCGTTGGTGATCATCGGCACGCCCGTGAGGCGCTCGAGCACGACGTTGCGCCCCTTCGGCCCGAGCGTCACCTTGACCGTGTTGGCGAGCTCGTCGACGCCGGCCTGCAGCAGCAGGCGCGCGTCGTGGTTGAAGTACAGGATCTTGCCCATGGGATCTCCTCGATGCTCGGCTAGGCGGCGTCGGCGACCAGGATGCCGCGGCCGTGCAGCCGCCCCTGGTCGAGGTCGGTCATCGCTTCGTTGACGGCGTCGAGCGGGTAGGCGCTCGTGTGCAGCGTGACCTTGCCCTGCGCGGTCAGGGTCATCAGCTCGGCGAGGTCGTTGTAGGAGCCCACGAGGTTGCCGATGAAGTTGATCTCGCGGGAGATGATGTCGATCGTCGGGACGTTGACGTTCTCGCCGTAGCCGATCACGAAGTACGAGCCGGCGTTGCGCAGCATCGCGACGCCGTCCTCGATCGCGCCGCGCTCGCCGACGAAGTCGATCACGACCTCGGCGCCCTTGCCGTCGGTCAGCTCCATGACGGTGTCGACGTGTCTGCCGTCCACCTTGATCGTGCGGTCCGCGCCCGACTCTCTGGCCAGCGCGAGCGCCTCCTCCGACGGGTCGAGCACGACGATCTCGGCCGGCGTCAGGGCCTTCAGCACCTGGATGCCGATGTGCCCGAGGCCGCCGGTGCCGATCACGACCGCGCGCGTGCCGGGGTAGGTCAGCGCCGCGGCCTTCTTGACCGCGTGGTAGGCGGTCAGGCCGGCGTCGGCGAGCGCGGCGATGTCCTTCGGGTGCAGGGACGGGTCGAGCTTGACGACGGAGCGGGCGTTGGTCTTCAGCAGCTCGGCGAAGCCGCCGTCGACGGAGATGCCGGGGAAGCTGTTGTTCTCGCAGTGGACGTCGTCACCGGCGCGGCAGGCGCGGCAGAGGCCGCACGTCACGAGCGGATGGACGATCACGGTGTCGCCGACGGCGACGTTGTCGACGGCGGAGCCGACCTCGTGGACCCAGCCGGCGTTCTCGTGGCCGAGCACGTAGGGGAGGACGACGCCGGACTTCTCCTTCCACTGCCCCTCCTGCACGTGCAGGTCGGTGCGGCAGAGGCCCGCGCCGCCGATCCGCACGATCACGTCGTGCGGGCCGGTGATCGTCGGCTCGGCGATCTGCTCGACCGTCAGCGGGTCGTGGTACTTGTGCAAACGCGCGGCGATCATGCCGCCACCTCCCGTGTCTGCTGGGACGCGCGAGCGAGCCCTTGGGCGAGTTCGCGCCCGGCATGCGAGCGCTCTGCGCGAGTCATGCCGCCACCCCTTCCTCGGTCGGGTCTTCGACGCCGTAGCGGACCTGCAGCAGCGAGCGGCAGATGCCGCCGTTGCTCTCCAGGCTGAGGCTCACCAGCCGCGCGCGCCGCAGCCACGGGCTGAGCTGCTCGGGCGGGATCGGGGCCCCGTCCTCGCCGGCCACCAGCGCCGGCGCGTCGGCGTCGCACGACAGCCCCAGCTCGCGCCGCAGCTGCACGCAGCGGTGCGCGTCCGGCGTGTCGGGCAGGTCGCCGACGCGCGCGGCGACGACCTGCTCGGGCGCGGTGCCGGCCGCCAGGAGCGCCTGTGCGACGCGCCCCTGACGGGCCAGCAGCGCCTTGCGCTGGAACAGCTCTCGCAGCGCCTCCAAGTCGGCCGGGCCGTCGCTCTCGCCTGGGAACGCGTCCTCGAAGCCGCCGCCGCGCCCGACGGCGGCGTTGATCTCCTCACCGGTGTAGTGGTCGCGCAGCACGACGCTGATCGCCTGAGCCGCCGGCACGCCGCGACGCAGCGCGTCGCGGGCGTCGGCGGCCATCAGGAAGGCGAAGTTCGGCGCGCACTGCGGTGTCGGCAGGCGCAGGCGCACCGCGACGTCCCCGTCCGCCGACACGTCGCACGCGTCGACGAAACCGAGCGTCGTGATCGGCTCGTCCAGCTCCGGGTCGTAGACCGTCGCCAGCGCCGCCAGCGCCTGTGCCCGTAACGGAATCCGAGGCCTTTGGCCGTGGGATTTCGCGGTCACGCGCGTCCCTCCACCAGCTGTGCGTCATCGCGCGCGGCCGGCGTGCCGGCCTCGTCGGGAAGCCGGAACTCGGCCGGCACCTCGACGTCGTACAGCTTGGCCGCGTTGAGGCCGAGCACCTTCTTCTTCGCCGCCGTCGTCCAGCGCGGGTAGTCGGAGAACGTGTCGTCGGGGTAGTCCCAGTCGACCAGTCCCTCGACCTGCCATCTCGGCTCCCAGATGCCGTAGTCGGAGCCGAACAGCATCTTGTCCTCGCCGACCCAGAACAGCAGCTCGCCCATCACCTTCGCGAAGAAGCGCGGGCGCGCGTACATCAGCCCGCCGACGACGACCGAGAGGCCTGCGTAGACGTTGGGCTCCTGCGTCGCCATGAAGCAGAAGTCCTCGATCCGCGGCAACCCGACATGCTCCACGACGAAGTTGAGGTCCGGGTAGCTGGTCGCGGCGAAGTCGACGTCTCTGACGTCGAAGGCGTCCTTGTCCAGCGGCCAGATCGTCGGGCCCTTGTGTATGTGGATGTTCTTGATCCCGAGCTCCTGGCACAGCTCCAGGAACGGCACCGCCTCGGGATCTCTCAGCGTCCAGCCGCGCGAGCTGCCGAGCCACTCGGCCGTGTACAGCTTCACGCCCTTGAGCCCGTAGCGGGCGTGGTCGGCGCGCAGCTGCTGGAGACCCGCCTCGCCTTCGCGCGGGTCCCAGCGGCCGTTGACGCGCAGTCTGCCGGGGAAGCGCTCCAACAGCGACGCGTTCTGCTCGATCGCGTTGAAGCCCTTCTCGTACCACTGCTTCAGGTAGGTCGACTGGAAGATGCCCATGTCGACGTGGCCGTCCTGGAAGACGTCCTTCTCGAAGTCGTCCTCGCTGTACTTCTGGAAGTGCTCGATCGACCAGTGCGTCGCGGGCGGGCCGAGCGACTGGTAGGCATGGAAGCACTCGATCCAGCCCTTCGCATACTGCTCCTGCCCCTTGACCCAGTTCGCGGGGCTGGCGTCCCAGAAGTGCAGATGGCTGTCGAGGACGAAGTACTTCTCGCCGTCCTTCTCGTACATGGGTATCTCCCTCTCGGCGCGGCTATTCGACCGGCGTGAGGTCGAAGCCGATGTACTCGGCGGCGTCCTCCGGGTTGGCGAACAGCAGCACGCGGTCGTCGAGGACCACCATGCGCCCGTAGTGGGTCGACATGATCTCCTCGAAGTCGTCCTGGCCGAAGTCGGCCCAGCCGAGCGCCTCGGCGATCTCGGCGAAGTCGAAGTCGATCTTGTTGACGCCGTCGAGCCGGATCATCGACGGCAGCTCGACGACCTCGACGTCGCCCTTCTCCTGCATCAGCTGGGCGACGACGTGGCCCACCTGGTTGTTCATCAGCGTCACGCCGGCCTTGTTGGACGAGCTGCGATCGGCTGCGAATTGAGCACTCATGCCTGCACCTCCGCGGGCGCTTCGAGACGGATGTCCTCCAACAGGTCCGCCAGCCGCTGGCGCGAGCGCGCGAGCGAGTCGTCGAACCTCACCAGCTTCTCCGCCGGCTGCGACCAGATCGGCTGCAGCTGGCGGGCCGCCTCGAGGCTGCGCGGCACCCACTCCGCCAGCCACGCCTGCATCAGCTCGCGGTTGACGGCGCCGTGCGTCTCGTCGTCGGCGAGCATGCGGAAGAGGGCGCGCGCGCCGCGCTGCTCTCTGGCGCAGTCGGCCTCGCCGGTGCCCATGATCGTCGGCGTGACGAAGTCGCCCTGCGGCGCGGCGGCGTGCATCACGAAGCCGCTGCGGAACAGCTCGCCGACGAGCGGCTCGAACACGACCGCGGTCGCGAAGAACGCCTCCGCCCAGTCGCGCACCCCGGTCAGCCGCTCGACGTTCTCGCGCGTCGCCTGCCAGATCGGGTCCGACTGCCACGTCTGCACGTGCGCCGAGCCGTCGAAGCCCTCGACCTGCTCGCTGACCTCGAGGTTGTAGAGCACGAGGTCCTGCGCGAAGCGCAGCTTGTGCGCCGCGGCGACCGACAGCGCGTTGTTGATCATGTTCGTCGGTCCGTCGCGCTGCGCGGACGTGTACACGTGCATCCCGATGCCGTGCTCGGCGTGGGCCCACGCGCCGACGTGGCGCTCGACGATTCTCGCCCAGCTGCGGCTCCAGCCGCGATAGGCATCGGCGGCTCTGGCGTTGACGAGCGACGCCTGGACTTGGCGCACCGTGTCCGCACCGTTGCGGAAGATCGTCTGCTCCCACTCCTCGTTGGGATCGAGGAAGGCATGCCAGTTGGACGACTTCAACGCCGTCCACTCATGCGGATACCCCATCGATCCGTCCGCGAAGCCGTAGATCCAGCCCTGTGACAGGTGCCGCGCCGGGTCCGGCTGGACGTCGACCGTGACGTCCTCGTAGACGCTCGCGCGGCGTCTGGCGGGGGTGAAGTAGTTGTACGAGCGGCTGCGCGACGAAGGGAACTCCAGCGCGCCGGCCTCCGCGTCGGTGAAGACCGGCTTGGGGACGTTGCGCTCCTTCACCGCCGGTTCTGTGTCCTCAGCCATCGGGGATCTCCTCTCACTCGTGACGCGGGGACGTCAGTCCGCGCTGGTGGTGAACTTGTCGAAGTAGATGTGCGATTCGGCGGTGCCGCGTCTCATCAGCAGCGCGATCGCCGCGTCGACCATCGGCGGCGGGCCGCAGAGGTAGGCGTCGACGTCGGCCAGATCGCCCTCGAGGCGGTCGACGACGTCGGTGATGAGGCCCTTCTCGCCGCCCCAGCCGTTCGTGTCGGCGTTGGAGAGCGCCGGCACGAAGCGGAAGTCGGGCAGCTTGGCGGCCAGCTCTTGCAGCTCGCCGAGGTGGAACAGGTCCTCCTCGCCGCGCGCGCCGTAGTAGTAGACGGCCGGCCGCTCGCAGTTCTTCTCGACCATCGAGCGCAGCAGCGACAGGACCGGCGCCATGCCGGCCCCGCCGCCGATGAAGACCAGCCGCCGCGGCGAGCTGTCGCGCAGCGTGAAGACGCCGTAGGGCCCCGTCACCTGCAACTCGTCGCCGACGGAGATCGAGCCGTCGCTCAGCAGCCCGGAGAAGCGGCCGCCGGGGTACAGCTTGATCATGAACTCCAGCTCGTCGCCGGCGGCGCAGGTGTTCGCCATCGAGAACGAGCGGTGCTCCTGCGGATGGCCGGGGATCGAGATGTCGACGTACTGACCCGCGTGGAACGCCATCGACTCGCCCGGCGCCAGCTTCAGCACCAGGCGCCGGATGTCGCTGGTCAATTCCTCGATCGCCTCGACGCGGGCGCTGAGCACCTGGAGCGGGACCCCGGAGCGCAGCACCTCCTCGTCGAAGTTGATCAGCTCGATCTCGAGGTCGGTGAGGGCATGCGCCCGGCACAGCAGCGTGTAGCCCTCCTGCTCCTCGTAGTCGGGCAGCGCGAACGTCGAGTAGCGATCGAGGTCGACCTCGCCGTCGAGCAGGAACGACTTGCACGCCGCGCACTGCCCTTCCTTGCAGCCGTGCATCAGCATCAGGCCCTGTCTGAAGGCGGCGTCGAGGATCGTCTCGTCCTCGTCGACCTCCATCTCGATGCCGACCGGCTCGAGGCGAACGGTGTGCTTTTCGCCCATGACGCCTGCCTGCCTACGCCGTCGCCGGGGCCGGTCTGCCGGCGGGGCCGCCGGCCTTGTACGCCGCGACGTGCGCCTCGCGCTCCTCCGGCGTCATCTCGTTCAGCAGCACGTTCGGGCTCTGCAGCGTGTTGCCGCGCAGGTCCGACAGTCTCCACATCTTCTTCGGGTCGAGGTCGAGGTGCGGCTGCGGGACCAGCGTCTCGCCGTCGTCGCGCACGTAGCCGAGGTCCTTCACGACCTCCGCGACGTCGACGCCGTGGTAGAGCGTCTCCCACTCGCGCTTGCCGGTCAGTCTGCCCATCGCCGGCGTCGGGCGGCCCTCGTACTCGGGCCGGAACGCGACGGCGTCGGTCCAGTGACAGGTCTCCGAGCAGTACGTGCGGACCTGACCGTCGACCTCGTCGACGACCATGTCCTCGCGGATCAGGCACGGCACCATGCACGACCAGCAGCGGTGCGGGTACTGGTAGTCGACGTCCTCGAACGCGATCGGGTTGTGGCCGTTCTTTCTCGACAGGTCGGCGTAGTTCTCCCACCACTTGCCGTATCTGTCGTACCAGCCCGGGTACTTGTGCTCGAACCACTCGAAGTCTCTGTCGTCCATCGCGTCGATGCGCCAGTAGTTGAACGGCCAGCCGGTCGCGAAGAACTGCGCGACCTCGTGGACGTAGCCTCTGTTCCAGATGCGGTCCCACGACGCCTCGACGAGGTCGTGCGGGATCTCGAGGCCGTACTTCTCCAGCGGCACGAGGTAGGAGCGGTAGTAGTCGTCGTAGATCCAGCGGCGCCACGACTCGGCGTAGCTGTCGCGCTCCAGGCGGCGGTCCTTCGTGCCGTACTCGATGAAGGTGCCGATCGCGGCGTCGACGACGGCGTGGTTGTTCCACCAGGCGTAGCGCAGGTCGCGCTCCAGCAGGGCGCGGTTGCGCTCGTCGGCGAGCGCCATCAGGATGATCGAGTAGCCGTTGGAGATGTGGCGCGACTCGTCGGACTGGACCGAGTGGAAGACGGTCGGCAGCAGGTAGTCGCCGTTGGCGGCGGCCTCGCCCGGCATCGCGACGAAGAGGACGTTGGTGAAGGCCGTCTCGGCGACGATCGTCAAGTAGATGTTGGCGGCGGTGATCGCGTCACCGGTGATGAAGCCCTCGCCGAACTGGCGGCCGATCGTGCCCGCGTAGCAGTTGGAGAACGCCTTCTCGGAGATGTCGAACCCGGCGGGGTCGATGTAGTGGTTCATGTAGAGGCGCTTGAGGTTCATCTGGATCGTCGAGTGACGAACCTCGTCGATCATCTGGATCGCCAGCCCGTTGTGGACCTCGGGGTTGGGGACCGCGTTGATCGCCAGCGGCATCGCCCGCGCCGCGGAGATCTCCGGAAACGGGATGATCGACAGGAACAGCTTCTGCCACTCCATCCAGCGCTGCTGCACCTGGCGGAACATGTTGCCGCGGATGGCGCCGTCCATCGCGCCGAAGACGCGGTTGTCCTTCTCCTCCTCCATCGGGAAGTAGGAGCGCAGGACCTGCTTCAGCGGGTCCTTCTTCGGCGCCTTCTCGAACGTGTAGTCGGTCGGGTACTTGTCGACCGGCTCGACGAACGTCGGATCCCAGGAGAGCTCCTGGATCTTCTGGTGGGCCTTCGTGATGCTCGCCCGACTCATGGTGAGACCTCCTTCTCCGAATTACGCGGCACTTCGACGTTATGTGTGGCGGCTGTGGTCATTCAAGAACGCCCCGCGAATTCCGAGATCGTTGGAACCGGCGCCCCCGACAGCGCCGCCGTGGCGGCGCTCGCGACGGCGCCGACCTCGCGCTCCAGCAGCTCGCGCTCGGCTTCGAAGCAGTGCGTCGTCATCGAGATGCCCAGCACCGCGACGGCCTGGCGGCGCGCGTTGAAGACCGGTGCCGCGATGCAGCAGAAGTCGTCGCCGAACTCCTCGCGGTCGGAGGCGACGCCGCGGCGGCGGACCTCGTCCAGTTCGGCCAGCAGCACGTCCGGGTCGACGATCGTGTGCGGGGTGAAGGCGGTCAGGCCCTCGTCGAGGTAGCTCTCGACCTGCTCGCGGTCCTGCAGCGCCAGCACGACCTTGCCG
The DNA here is from genome assembly GCF_030646165.1 of Conexibacter sp. CPCC 206217. Lineage (GTDB taxonomy): Bacteria > Actinomycetota > Thermoleophilia > Solirubrobacterales > Solirubrobacteraceae > Conexibacter. The sequence goes on from NZ_JAUTDO010000006.1 coordinate 383,715, forward strand.
AGCGCCAGCGCGTGCGCGTTGCCGCGGATCTCGCCGTCGAGGCCCGGCAGCCTGCGGATCCCCTGGCGCCCGCGCACGAGCGGGATCACGATCCGCCCCTCCTGACCGGCCGCGACGTACGCCCGCTTGCGCGTGCGCGCGAAGAGCCTGTCGAGCACGTCGGCGAAGCCGCTCAGCGGCTGCGGCGCGGCCGCCTCGGAGGCGCCCAGCTCCAGCGCGTCGCGCGTGAGGCGGTAGACGCCGCGGTCGGCGTGAACCGCGAAGCCCTCCGCGCAGAGGCTGTCGAGCAGGTTGTAGGCGGTCGAGACGCTCTTGCCGAGTGCCCGCGCGGCCTCGTCGGCGCGCAGCCCGTGCTCGCTGCGGCCCAGCAGCGCGAGCAGTTGCAGCACGGCGCGTGCCGTGCTGAGCCCGCGCGCTCGCGGCGCGATTGCGCCCGTGGTCGTGGCGTGCGCGTCGATCGTCGTCCCTCTCCTCGAACTGCCCCTGCCGGCGGATGCCGGCAGATTCAGTCGATCAGGGCGGCGTTACAAGGCCGTTACAGCGACGGCGGCGGCAGCTGAGTGGTCTGTCTGAGCGCCTCGCGCAGCGCGTGCGTGCGGGCGGCGGCGAAGCTGCGGCGCGGATCCTCCGCATCCAGGTGCGACAGCAGTCGCGACCACGCCAGCAGGTCGTCGGTGCCGGAGGCGCACTGCACCCACGACCACAGCGCCTCAGCGTCGTCGGAGCTGATCACCGCGTGGCGCAGCCAGCCGTCCAGCTCGTCACGTTCGCGCGCGACGCCCGGCGCCTCGGAGTCCGGCAGCAGCGGGCCCGTGTACGCCCGCGCCGCGGCGCGCACGTCGCTGGCGCGCAGCAGCGCGCGGACGCGCTCGGCGTCGCTGCTGACGGCGGGGGAGAGGCGGTAGCGGTAGCCGTCGAGCGCATCGCCGAGCAGCTTGCGCAGGCGCGACATCTCGACGCGGATCGCGCCCGGGTGGCCATCGTCGCCGTAGAGGTCGGCGCACAGCACCTCGGCGCTGGCGCCACGCGGGCGGACCGTCAGCAGCGCCAGCAGCTCGGCGTGGCGGCGGCGCAGCGGGACGGCTCTGCCGTCGACGACCGCGCGCGGCTGCTCCGGGCCCAGCAGCGAGAGCTGAAGTTCGCTGACGTGCGGCGTCGCGGTCGCGCGCGCCGAGGTGTCCGCGCGCGCGACGACGTAGGCGTCGTCGCCGACCGGCTCGGCGATCGCCTGCACGCCGGAGGGCAGCGTCAGCGCACCGCCGCCGCTCGGGATCACCAGTCGCCGCGCGGGATCCCAGTGCTCGGGATGGCCGATCAGGACGCGGCCGGACTCGGTCACCAGCGCGCGCCGCACCGCGCCGGGGTCGAGCCGCTCGCCGTGGCGGGTGCGCAGCAGGTCGTCGCGCTCCAGCAGCGCCAGCCGCAGGAACCCCTCGACCGCGCGCGCGGTCGCGACGACGACCGAGAGGCTGTGCGGATGCACGCCGGTGAAGTCGCCGGTCAGGTCGATCACGCCGATCACGCTGCCGTTCTCGGGCTCGCGCACGGGCGCGGCGGAGCAGGTCCAGCGCTGCACCGGCTCGGTGAAGTGCTCTGCGGCGAAGACCTGCACGGCGTGGCCGGCGGCGATCGCGGTGCCGACGGCGTTGGTGCCGGCGCCCGCCTCGCTCCACAGCGCGCCCTCGACGAAGTTCATCATGTCGGCGGCGCGCCCGCGCGTGTACGTGCTGCCCTCGACGCTCAGCAGGACGCCGTCCGCGTCGCTGACGACCATCAGGTGGTCGGCCTCGCCCGCGGCCTCCGACAGGCACTCGCGGATGATCGGCGCGGCGGCGGCGAGCGGGTGGCCGCGCCACAGCGAGCGGGCGTCGGAGAGGTCGGCGACCGACGGCGCGCTGTGACGGCCGCTGGGGTCGACGCCGGCGTCGCGCGAGCGCCGCCACGAGTCGGCGATCGGCAGCCGCACGTGGATCGACTCGGTGCCGTCGGTCGTGTCCGCACCGGCGAGGCCGTCGTCGGCCTGCGAGGACGGCTGCGCGACGAAGTCCTCCCACGCGTCGCGCAGTTCGCGCGCGCGTTTGGCTGGGACCGTCGCGGCGTCGACGGCAAGCCACGGATTCGCGGTCACGTGACTCCGGCCGTCGCGGGACGACAGAGCGCAGCAGCGGTCACGTCCTGGCGAGACAGCGTCATCCGGGGATCCCTCTCCTCGCTCCTCGACCCCGCTGCGCCGCGCCTGAGCGGTCAGCGATGGTCGCTGAAACGACTCTAGCGCGTAACCCGCGTGTCGCGAAAGGGCTCGACGTCGGTCACTCCGTCGTCCGGTATGAGGCGAGCATGAGCCGCGCGGCGTGCGAGCGCCCGCGCTCGGCCGGCGTTCAGGCGTTGAACGCCGAAGGGGCCGTCCGGGCCCTTGGCCGGCGCTGCCGACCTCCGCAAGATGGAGGCTTCGTGGTGCGACGAACGAGACCGGTCATGGCGCACGCGGCGGTCATGCTGCTGACGTGCGCGGCGGCGGGAGCAGCGATGCCGGTGGTCGCGGGGGCGGCCGATGCTCTGCCGCCTGCTGCCGCGAGGGCGGCCGACGCTGTGCCGCCTGCTGCCGCGACGGCCGCCGAGTCACCGCCGTCGCTGCCCGGGCCGCCGCCCGGCGCCGGCGCCGGCTTTCCGCTGCCGCCGTCGGCGGGCGCCGTCCCGCTCGCTCCGGCGCCCGGTGCATCGACCGCGATCCCCGCGCCCGCGGGCCCGGCACTTGTGGACGGCGGTGCGCAGGTCACCGCCGCCGGCCGGCTCACGCTGCGTGTCGCGTGCGGCGCGAGCGGACGGGCGAGCCTGAGCGTCGCCGCGCTGCGCTCGGTGACGCTGGCGCGCGCGGCGTACGGCTGCCACGGCGGCCGCGCCGCGGTGCGGCTGCGGATCGACAGCGCCGACGCGAGACGGCTCGCGCCGATCAGTCCCGCGCTCGGGCGCGTGACGCTGCGCCAGGGCGCCACGACGGCGCGGTTGTCGGTCGCGCTCGCCGCAGCCGGCCGCTCGTGGTCGCCGGGGTTCTGGAGCGACGGCGGCCTGCAATGCGCCTCGCCAGGCCCGGCGCAGGCGTATCTGGTGGCGCCGAACTTCACGGTGACGCCGTCGACCTCGATCGCCGTGCGGCCATGGGTCGCCTCGTACACCGCCGACGGCGGCTGGCGCTGGCTCGGCCTGCGGGGGCGCGACGCCAGCCGCTGGCTGGAACTGATCGCGACCCCGGCCGGCGTCGCGCAATGGCTGCAGCCCGCCGGTGCGCTGAACCCGTGGACGTGGGGGCCGATCGACGTGCCCGGCGGCGCGCGGTCATATGCGCTGGGCGTCTTCGAGGTGATCTACTGGTACGGCGGCCGGCCGACCTACGTGTGGCGTTACGCGCGTTCGTTCGTCGCGGCTCAGCCGACCGGCTCCTACTGCGTGTACGGCTGAGCGGCGGGCGCCTCGAGCGGGCCGCGCGATGCCGGGTGGGCGGCGGTCGGACGTGCCGCGTGGGCCGCGGCCGTCAGACGAGCTCCTCGCGGACCGCGTGCACCGCCGCCTGGATGCGGTTGGCGACGTGCAGCTTGGTGAGGATGCTCGAGATGTGGTTCTTGACCGTGTGCGGGCTGATGAACAGCTGCGCGGCGATCGCCGCGTTGTCCTTGCCGTCGGCGACCAGGCGCAGGACGTCGTGCTCGCGCGGCGACAGCGGGTCGTCGTCGTGCGGGGGGTGCGGCCGGCCGTTGCTGCGGATCCGCCCGAGCACGGTGGCCGCCACGCGCGGGGAGAGCATCGCCTCGCCCGCCGCGACCGCGCGCACGCCGGCGACGATCGTCTCGATCGCGGCGTCCTTCAGCAGATAGCCGCGGCTGCCGGCGAGCAATGCGTCGGTCAGGTCGTCCTCCGCCGCCGAGACGGTCAGCACGAGCGCCGCGGTCGCCGGCGCGCAGGCGGCGATCTGGCGGATCGTCTCTATCCCCGTGCCATCCGGCAGGTCGAGGTCGACGACCGCGACGTCGGGCGCGTAGCGCTGCACCAGCCTCACGCCGCCGGCGACCGTCGGCGCGTCGCCCGCGACGGCGATGTCGTGCGCCGTCAGCAGCTCGCGCAGCCCGGCGCGGAAGATCGTGTGGTCGTCGACCAACACGACGGTGATCGCGTCAGTCATCGGTTGTCGCCACCGCCTCGCGGGTCGCTCGCAGCGGTCGTCACGGCGCACGCCTCACGTCGCCATCGCATGGCTTGTCAGCCGCAGCGCCGCGTCGCGATCGCTGGCGCCGAGGCGGCGGACGCTGGTCGAGAGGTGGCGGCGGACCGTCACCGGCGAGACGCCGAGCTGCTGCGCGATCTGCTTCGTCGAGAGGCCGCGGCGCAGCAGCTCCAGCGATGCGGACTCGCGCGGCGACAGCGTCACGACGGCGCCGTCGGAGAGCCGCACGCGCCGCGCGCCGCCGCGCGTCTGCAGTTCCTCGACGACGCGCGCCACGAGCGTCCGCGACAGCGGCGCCTCGCCGCGCGCGGCGCCGCGGACGGCGCGCGCGAGCGGAGCCGGGGCGATGTCCTTCAGCAGGTAGCCGACCGCGCCGGCGCGCAACGCCGCCAGCAGCTCGTCGTCGGAGTGTCTGGCCGCGAGCAGCACGATCCGCGCGCGCGGGCAGCGGGCCGAGATCTCGGCGACGGTCGAGATCGCGCCGCCCGGCAGGCCGGCGTCGAGCAGGCAGACGTCGATCGCGTGGTGCTGCGCGGCGACGGTCGCGCCGCGCGCGTCGACGGCCTCGGCGACGACCGCGAGGCCGTCGTGCTCGAGCGCGATCCGCAGCCCCAGCCGCGTGACCGGCTGACCGTCCGCCAGCAGCACGCGCGGCTGGTCCATCAGGGCAGCACCACCGCGACTTCGGTGCCCTCGCCAGGCCGCGCGCTGACGCGGAAGCTGCCGCCGAGCAGCTCGGCGCGCTCGCGCATCGAGACGAGTCCCCAGCCGCGCGGGGCGGGAGCGCCGACCGGCGGCGCGAACCCGCGTCCGTCGTCGGCGACGCTCAACGACAGCCCGCCGGCGCACGTGCGCAGGCAGACGCGGACGCGCTCGGCGGTGCCGTGCTCGACGGCGTTGGCGAGCGCCTGGCCGAGGATCCGCAGGACGGCGGTTCGCCGCGCGCGGTCGCTCGCGGCGGCGCCGGCCAGCTCCAGCCGCAGCTCGACCGCGACGCCGAAGCGCGCCGTGAACGACGCGACCGCCTGCTCCACCAGCGTCCCGAGCGGCACGTCGGACGGCGCGCGCAGCGTGTCGATCGTCAGCCGCGCCTCGATCAGCGCCCGTCGCGACGCCGCCCGCAGCTCCCGCACGAGGTCGGGATCGGGCGCCGCGCCGTCGAGGCGCTGCAGCTGCGCGGCGATGAACGCCAGCTCCTGCGCGAGGCCGTCGTGCACGTCGCGCGCGATCGCGCGCCGCTGCTCGGCCAGCGCGGCGGACCGCCGCTCGCGCTCCCGTCGTGCGGTCTTCGCCGCGCCGCGTTCGCGCCGTGCGGTCTTCGCCACCGCGTCCTGTGGTCGCGGTCTTGGCTTCGCGCGCCTGACCTGGGCCCGTCGGCCGTCCTGGAAGCGATCCTTCGGAGAGCATCGTGCCCGACCGGCGAGCACTCTTCGTGCCATCACTCGCGGTCTCCTTCAACCTCTGCCATGAGGAATTTCGGACGACCGTACCGCATCGACGGTCCCGAAACCGGTGGGAGGGGCGATCGAAACGCGATCCATACCTTTCGGGTGAAGATGGCGCGTGCGAACTCGCCGGATCGGGCGCTTCGCGCGACGTGCGGACGCGTCGTTCAGCGCTTGAACACCAGATGGGACAGGCGGCCCATTGGGGTTTCTCCGAGGACCCTCGACACTGGTTCCCGTTCGATGACGGACTTCATCGAGGTCGTCCCCCGGAGGTGACGGGCACCATGCAGGCCAGGACGGTAGATGCGAGCAGGGGCGCAACCCCGGACGACGCTCGCACACCCGCCCCGGGTCGCGTCGGTCGCCGCGCGAAGGCCGGCGGCTGGCTGCGCGGGGCGACCGCGGGCGCCGACGAGCGCGATGGCGCCTCGCACGTCGAGCAGCTGGAGGCGGAGCTGGCGCTGCTGCGCGAGGAGAACGCGCGGCTGAAGATCCGCGCCGCACGCGAACCGGAGCGGCCGTGGGACGAACGCGTGCGCGACCGCGTCGTCCCGCGCGCGACCCATTCCGACGGCCCGGGCGACGACGTCTGGGAGCTGGTGACCGAGTGCCGGCTGCTGCGCACTGCGCTCGTCGATGCGTGCCGCGACCTCGAGGTGGCACTGCAAAGGGTCGACGGGTGCCTCCCAGCATCTTGATGACGACCGAAGGCACCTACCCGTTCGCCGTGGGCGGGGTCAGTTCCTGGTGCCATGTCGTGGTCGGCGGCCTGCCCGAGTTCACGTGGCGGATCCTTCCCATCCACGCGGGCGGCCGCCGGCCCGTCCAGCTCTACGAGCTGGCACCGAACGCCGCGCTGGCCGGCCGGATCGACGTCTGGTCCGAGCAATTGCCGCGGCGGCGCCGGACGTCCGGGCTGCGCCGCGAGGTGCGGCCCGGGCTGCCGGGCGACCTCGCACGCGCGCTGATCGGCTGGCGCGGCGACCAGCGCGCGCTCGTCGAGGGGCTCGTCTGGGCGCGCGCCCATCCCGACGCGCTGCGCCCGACGTTCCGCTCGATCGAGGCCTGGGAGCAGTTCGTCGCCGAGCTGCAGCTGGTCGTCGCCGAGCGCCATCCGGACGCCGCGCCGGCGCCCGAGCTCGACGCCGTCGACGCGGCGATGCTGTACCAGCGGCTGTACTGGATCGCCCGCACCGCGGCCGTCGCGACGCCGCCCTGCGACGTGCTGCACGTGACCGCGGCCGGCTGGGCCGCGCTGCCGGCGCTCGTCGACCGGCACCTGCGCGGGACGCCGCTGCTGCTGACCGAGCACGGCGTCTACGTGCGCGAGGCGTATCTGGCCGCCGCACGCGCAGACGCCTCCGCCGGCGAGCGCTTCCTCGCGACGCGGCTGGCGCGCGGGCTCAGCCTCGCCGCGTACGCCGCCGCCGACGTGATCGCCCCGGTGACCGAGGCGAACGCGGCGTGGGAGGTCGGTCTCGGGGTCGACCCGGCGAAGATCTGCGTGATCCACAACGGGATCCCCGCGCCGCTCGGCTCGATCGCGCCGCCCGGCGGGTTGAAGGTCGTCTCGATCGGCCGCATCGACCCGCTCAAGGACGTCCAGACGATGCTGCACGTTGCGGTCGAGGTGTGCGAGCGGGTCCCGCAGGCGCGGTTCGAATACTGGGGCCCGGCGACGCGTGGCCAGGAGGCCTATGCGCGCGCCTGCGAGCAGCTGCGCCAACAGCTCGGCCTCGGCGACCGCTTCCGCTTCATGGGGTCGACGCAGACGCCCGACGAGGTCCTGCGCGACGCCGACGTGGTGCTGCTGACGAGCATCTCCGAGGGGATGCCGATGGCGATCCTGGAGGCGATGGCGCAGGGGCGCGCGGTCGTCGCGACCGGTGTCGGCGGCGTCCCGGACGTGCTGCGCGGCTGCGGTGTCGTCGTCCCCTCCGGCGACGTCGACGGTCTCGCCAGCGGCGTCACGACGCTGCTGCGCGACCCGCAGTTCGCGGCTCAGCTCGGCCAGCGCGCGTTCGACCGCGTCTGCGAGCGCTATACGCAGTCGCTCTGCCTGGCGCGCTACCGCGAGCTGCTGGGTCAGCTGAGCGCCGCGCCGCGCGCCGAGCAGTCGCCGGCCTCCGCGCGTGAGCCGGTCGAGGAGCTGCGCGCGGCGCTCTGCGAGGTCGCCTGAATGAGCGTCGGCGACGTGGGCGCGGACGGGGCCGGCGCGGTCATCCACGCACGCCTGGGACGGCCGCCGCAGGACGTGCTGGAGGCCGCGGTCGTGTTGGAGGCGTGGGGCGGCATGACGGCCGAGTCCGCGCTGCGGATCGGGCCGCGCGTGCTGCTGCCGGCGCTGCGCTGCACCGATCCGCGCCGGTGGCAGCCGGTCGACCGCGAAGGCCGCAGGGCCGTCGTCGCCGAGGGCGTCGCGCTGCTGGCGGCGATCCTCGCGATCGCGGTCTGGGCCGGGCCGCTGAGCGCCGCGCTCGGCGACACCACGTTCGAGCGCGCGCTGCGGCTGGCATTGCCGATCACGCTGGCGCTGCAGTGGACGATCCGCAGCCGCTACCTCAGCCGCCGCGCCGGCCTCGCCTGCCTGGCGGAGAACCGCGTCGGCCTCACGCTCGCGCTCGTCGCGCTGGCGGCCTGCGTCGCGGCCGTGCCCGACGGCGGCCCGATCGCCGCGATGCTCGTCGCGATCTGGGGCGGCGGGACGGTCCTGACGCGGCGCGGCTGGGGACTGCTCTACGGCGGGCTGCTGGCCGTCGAGGCGCTGTGGCTCGTGCTCGGGCTGCCGGCGCTGGCGTCGCTCGTCGTGCTGACGGTCGTGACGCTGGCGACGGTCGTGTACGCGGTCGTGAGCGCGCACGAGACGGCGGTCATGCCGCCGGGACGGCTGACGCGGGCGCTGGCCGCCGGCGTCATCGGCGGGCTGCTCGGCTGCCTGCTGGTCGGCGACCCGAGCCTCGGCTGGGGAATCCACGGGACCTTCCCGGCGCTGACGCTGGTGCCGTCGGTCGTCGGCAGCTTCTGGGGCGGCTACCACCTGTGGCAGTTCCACGAGGAGATCCCGCGCGGGCTGCGCGGCGTCGAGCTGTCGCGCGCGAGCGCCTCGATGGTGCGCGGGCCGGCGACGGAGATCGTCCTGCAGGCGCTGGTGCGGCTGATCGGGATCACCGTCGCGCTGTCGCTGGTGGTGCTGCTGATCTCGCGCTGGACCTCCGGCACCGACGCGCCGAGCCTGTTCGTCGCGTTCGGTCTCGCCGCGCTCGTCTGCATGTTCGTCAGCCTGCTGGAGTCGCTCGGCTACGACCGCTGGGCGCTGCTGTGCGCCGGCGCGAGCGTGGCGGTCGAGCTGCTCGTCAGCCACTGGCTCGGCGCGCCGGTCGCGGGCGCCGGGCTGATCGCGGGAGGGACGGTCGGCACGCTGCTCGCGCTCGCGCCGCTCGTCGGCCTGCTGCGCTTTCCGGGGCGGGTGCTGGCGACGGCGCTGTGGATTCAGTGACGCCGCGCCCGCTCAGCAGGCGTCGCGCCACGCGCCGAGCCCCATCCGCTTGCGGATCGCGCTGATCCCGAGTCGCTTCGCCGGCTCGCAGAAGCGCTCGCGCGGCAGCGCGTACTCGGCGTCGAAGACCGCCTTGCCGGCGCGCAGGAACGGCCGTGCGCGCCCGCACTCGCGGTACTGGAAGCACTGCTCCAGGACGGCGAAGTCGAAGCTCGGCTGCAGCGCCCGCGCCTGTTCGAGATCGTTCTTGAGCGCGACCGCGAGCCCGTGCGCGTGCGCGGTCTGCGCGAGCCAGCGGTTGAAGCGCAGCTGGTCGCGCGCGGTCAGCGGGAAGCCGCTGTCGTTGGCGTAGCCGTCGACGTTGTCGGGCTCGACCGCGTCGAAGCCCTTGCGCGCGCACATCGCGATGCGGTCGCGCAGGACCGGCGCCAGCGCGCGCAGGCGACGCACGTCGAGCCAGCGCTCGCCGGGCCAGCCGTTGTCGGCTCCGAGCGTCGCGGCGGGGAAGCGGTCGCGGTCGGGCCGCCAGTTCTCCCACGCCCCGGCGCTGAAGTAGCAGACGACGTAGCGCCCGTCGCGGTGCAGCCGCGCGACCGCGGCGGCGCTCGTGTCGAACCCGTCGACGTCGTAGACGCGCGCGGGGACAGAGGCGTCGAGGCGGCCGTCGAGCTGCCACTGCCAGGAGGCGTGGGGCGGCGGGCGCTGGATGCGCGCGGCGACGTCGGCGACCGGCTGCGGGGCAGCGGGCGCGGCCGGCTGCGTGCGCGGCGGGATCAAGATCGCCGCGACCACCGCCAGCGCCAGCGGCAGAATCGTCACACGACGCTCCGGGCCGGTTCGGCGAGGTGGGGAGGACGGTCCAGTTCCAGCACGCTCACCGCCGGGTGGAAGCCTTCCTGCAGCGAGCGCCGGACAGCGTCGGCGGCGCCCGCGGAGCCGGGCTCGGCGTAGTCGAGCGTGAAGACCGGGAGGCCGCGCGCGTGCAGCCGGCGCAGGCCGCGCAGCAGCTGCTCCGTCTCCGCCGGCGGCGAGCGGCGATAACCGTCCTCCCAGCGCCAGAAGACGTCCTCGTGGGCGACCGCGTCGATCGGCAGCCGCTCGTCGACCGCGAGCCCGTTCTGCGCGACGAGCAGCAGTTCCGGCGCGGCCTCGCGCAGGCCGCGGACCAGCGCGACGAGCGCGTCGGCGAGCGGCGGATGGTCCTCGGCGACGTCGAGGTTGTCGAGGTAGAGGCCGTCGAAGCCGCGCGCGCTCAGCGTGATCGCCTGCTCGGTCATCAGCTCGCGCCAGCCGCGCTCGCGCACGTCCGCGTAGCGCTCGCCGGGCCAGTCGTCGACCGCGCCGATCGTCCACGCGTCCGGGACCTGGCTCGCATACGGCCGCCACGCCTCGACGGTCCCGAGCGACAGATATCCCAGCACCAGCGCGTGCCGCTGCAGCGGCGGCAGCAGCTTCGCGACGCGGAGCTGGTCGCGAGCCGACTCGCCGACGCCGTCGAGCACGATCAGCTCGTAGCCGGACAGGTCGCAGCGGGCCGGGTCGCAGCCGAACGCCGGCGCCCAGCGGTGGGCGGTTCGCAGCGCGACGCGACGGCGCGCGAGCGCTGCCAGTCGGTCCTTCGTGCTCATCGCAGACTCCTCGGCGGAGAGAAGTGTCACCGTAACACAGAGAAGGGGCGTTCAATCAATTGAACGCTCAATGCGCCGCGCGGCCCATTGGGCGGCGCGACCCGATCGTTGAGACTCCATTCGGTTCCCCATCGAAGGAGCGCAGGGACCATGCGGAGGATGATGCTCGCCCTCGCGATGACCGTCATGACGATCACCGGCACGCTCTCACTCACGGCACCCGCGAGCGCGGAACCCGCGCAGCGCATCCAGCTGAAGGTGCTGCTGCTGGGCGCGACCGGCAGCGAGCCCTCCTTCGAGGCATGGCAGGCGCAGTTGCGGCGTGAGGGCGTCCCGTTCGACGCGCTGATCGCCAGACCCGGCCACGCGCCGATCACCGCCGCGACGCTGTCGACGACGCTGCCGGACGGCACGCTCGTCGCAAAGTACGAGGCGGTCGTCGTCGCGACCGGGGGACTGCTGACCTGCGAGGCGACGCCGTGCGCGTCGGCGCTGTCGGCCGCGGAGTGGGCCGCGCTGCAGACGTTCGAGCGGACCTTCCACATCCGCCAGCTGACCGCCTACGCCTTCCCCGGCGCCGACTTCGGCCTCGATCCGCCGGCCGCGTCGGGGCCGCTCGACGGCACCGTCGCGAACCTCACCAGCGCCGGCCTGCAGGCGTTCCCGTACCTCAGAGGGCCGGTCACGATCGCCACCGGCACGTACGGCTACCAGGCCGCGCCGGCCATGGGGGCGAACTTCCAGACGTTGCTCGCCGGTCCCGGCGGCTCCGCGCTCGTCGGCGTCGTGACGCACGCGGACGGACGCGAGGAGATGGTCCAGACGTTCGACGGCAACCAGTACCAGCTGCACTCGTGGCTGCTGCGTCACGGGCAGCTGGAGTGGGTCACCCGCGGCACCTATCTCGGCCTCCAGCGCAACTACCTCGAACTGCAGGTCGACGACATCTTCCTGCCCGACGACGCATGGGATCCCGTTAGACACGTGACCAACTACGACCCGGCCGCCGCAATCCGCATGACGCCGGCCGACGTGACGTTCCTGTCGAACTGGTCGAGCACGACCGGCATCCGCCTGGACATGGTCTACAACGGCGGCGGCAGCGTCGCCGAGCAGCTGGCCAACGGCAGCGACCCGCTGCTGCCCGCCTTCCAGGCCGTCAAGTCGCAGTTCGAATGGATCAACCACACCTACGACCATCCGAACCTCGACTGCTCGACGAGATCGTTCATCGCGAGACAGATCGCTGACAACGTCGCCTGGGCGCAGGCCAACGGCTTCGCCGTCGACGGCGGCGAGCTGGTGACCGGCGAGCACTCCGGCCTCGCGAACCTCGTGCCCGGCAACCCCGGCACGATCGACCCGCCCGGGATCGACGACGCCGACCCGGCGGCGACCGGCGGCACGCTCCCGGCCGGCAGCTACGACTACAGCGTCACCGCGACGACCGCCAACGGCGAGAGCATCGGCTCGATCGCGACCGCGGCGACGACCGGCGCGACCGGCTCGGTGACGGTCAGCTGGGAGGCGATCTGCCACGCGTCCACGTACAAGGTCTACCGCCGCGTCTCGCCGGCCGGCGCGTGGGCGCTGATCGGCGCGGTCGCGCAGCCGGCGACGGCGTTCACCGACAGCGGACCGGTCGGGCTGTCGTTCAGAGACACCGGCGCGGCCGGCAGCGCCGCCGCGCCGCCGGCCTCCAACGGCGCGCGCATCAACCCGTACGCGCAGAACCCGAACTTCGCCGGCGCGCTCTCCGACGCGGGCGTCCGGGCGGTCGCCACCGACGCTTCCAAGCCCTACCCGCAGAATCCGGCGAGCACGGGCGGCGCGCAGTGGCCGGCGGGCGCGTCGTTCCTCGACGGCCCGGCGCGCACGGTCCCGCGCTACCCGACCAACGTCTACTACAACGTCGCGACCCAGGCGCAGTTGCTGGACGAGTTCAACTACCTCTACAACCCGCCGGCGCTCGGCGGCATCTGCGTCGACACGGCGACGACGACCTGCCAGACGCAGCCGTCGACATGGGCGGACGTGGTCGCGGGCGAGTCGCAGCGGATCTTCGGCCACGTGATGGGCAACGACCCGCGGCCGCACTACTTCCACCAGACCAACATCGCGCAGACGCAGGCGGCCGGCGGCGGGGTCCTCTTCCCGATCCTCGACGCCGTGCTCGCCGACTACACCGCCGCGTTCGCCCCCAACGCCCCGATCGTCCAGCTCGGCCACGCCGAGATCGCGGACCTGATCGGGCGCCAGGACGCGTGGGCGGCCGCCGGCGCGGGGCCCGTCAGCGGCTACGTCCAGGGCGCGCAGGTGACGATCGTCAACGCCGGCGCGTCGGGCGTCGCGCTGCCGCTGAGCGGGACCGAGGTGGGCGAGCTGTACGGCGGCACGCGCTCCGGCTGGGGCGTCGCGCCGCCCGGCACCAGCACGCACGTCGCGACGACGCCGTGGCCGGGCGCCCCCGTGACCCCGCCCGTGACGCCGCCGGTCACACCGCCCGTGACACCGCCCGTCACCCCGCCGACGACGCCGCCGCAGACCAGACCGGTCGACCACATCGACGATCCGCCGGTCGGCCCCGGGCCGGTGCTGACGCCGCCCGTGACGGCGCCGCAGAGAGCGGGCGCCACGCCGCCGGCGAGCAGAAGAGCCGCTGCGAGAAGAAGAGCGAAGAGAGCGAAGAAGTGCGTCAAGGTGAAGCGCCGCAAGACGGTCCGCGGCCCGCACGGGACCAAGCGCCGCGTCGTCGCGGTCGTGCGCAAGGTCTGCCGCCCGCGCGCGCACAGACCGCTTGGCGGGAGACGGCCGGCGGCGAGACACCGGCGGGGGCGCTCCTAACGGGTCACGAGCGGGAAGTCCGGCGTGAATGCGTCGAGCAGCGACATCAGCTCGCCGAGCGCCTCGGGGCGGCCGTCGATCGCGATCTCGGTCGGCGGGTCGACGCCCGCGACGCCGGCCGCGACCAGCAGGAGCGCGACGAACGCGGCGTGCGTCAGCGTCACGGTCACGTCCGCGTCGGGATCGAGCCGGCCGCGCACGTGCGTCAGCGCGCCGTTGCGCATCCGCAGCACGTAGCGCTCGTCGCGGTCGGTGAAGTGCCAGTTGACGGTGAGTCGTCTGTCCGCCGCGCGCGGCCCGTCGAGCCGCACGCCGAGGAAGTCGAACACCATCGTCACGGGCATCTGCGCGACGAAGCTCGCCGGCACCAGCGGCGCGGCCGGTCGGACGCCGTGGCGCAGCTCGTGCGCGCCGCTGAGGTAGAAGTCGCGCCACGGCGCGGACTCGGCCTGAAAGCCGAGCCGTTCCAGCACGTCGGCCTGCAGTTCGCGCGCCTCGGCGTTGTCGGGCTCGGCGAAGACGACGTCGTTGACGACCTGGGCGACCCAGCGCAGCTCACCCGCCGCGAGGTCTTCGCGGGCGCGCGCGAGGACGGCCGCGGCGCCGCCCATGTACGCCACCGTGCGCTTGGCCCGCTCCACCTGCGGCAGCGGGTGCAGGTGCGCCGGGTTGCCGTCGAACCAGCCGAGGTAGCGCTGATAGACCCCCTTCACGTTGTGGCTGACGGTGCCGTAGAAGCCGGCGGTGAACGCCTCCGTGCGCAGCGCCGGCGGCAGCTGCACCAGCTCCGCGCACTCGTCCATCGTGTGGCCGCGGTTGGCGAGCCGCAGCGTCTCGTCGTGCAGGTAGCGGTAGAGGTCGCGCTGGAGCGAAAGGAAGTGCTCGACCTCGTTCGCGCCCCAGCGCGGCCAGTGGTGGCCGGCGAAGACGACGTCGGTCGCGCCGCCGAAGCGCTCCAGCGCCGTGTCGATCGCCCCACTCCAGGCGAGCGCGTCGCGCACCTGCGCGCCGCGCAGCGTGTAGAGGTTGTGCAGCGTGCAGGTGCAGTTCTCCGCGATGCAGAGCGCGCGCAGCTGGGGGAGGTGGAAGTGCAGCTCGGCCGGTGCCTCGCTGTCGGGCGCGAGCTGGAAGACGAAGCGCAGGCCGTCGATCGTCAGCTCCGCGCCGTCCTGCGTCACCAGCTCGTTCGGCGCGACGAGGCCGGGCAGGCCGTGCGGGATGCCCTTGCCGAGGCCGGCGTCGACGTGGCCGCGCGGGCCGCGCGGCAGCAGCGAGCCGTACATGTAGTCGGCGCGCCGCGCCATCGCGTTGCCGGCCAGCACGTTCTCGCTGATCGCGGCCTCGAGGAAGCCGTCGGGAGCGATCACGCGCACGCGGCCGGCGGCGGCGTCCTCGGCGGACACGACGCCCGGCGCGCCGCCGAAGTGGTCGACGTGCGAGTGCGTGTAGATCACCGCGACGACGGGCCGCGCGCCGAGCGTGGCGTCGGCGAGCGCGAGCGCCGCGCGCGCGGTCTCCGGCACCGTCAGCGGGTCGACGACGATCCAGCCCGTGTCGCCCGCGATCAGCGTCATGTTCGCGAGGTCGTAGCCGCGCACCTGGTGGATCCGCTCGGCGACCTCGAACAGCCCGTGCAGCTGGTTGCGCTGCGCCTGGCGCCAGAGGCCGGGGTGGACGGTGGCAGGCGGCGTGTCGCCGTCGAGGAACGCGTAGTCGTCGGCGTCCCACACGGCGGTCCCGTCGTCCGCCCGGATCGCCAGCTCCGGCTCGCTCGCGACGAGCCCTCTGCGGGCGAGCGCGAACTCGTCGGTCCCCTCGTCACCCTCGCTCATCCGCGGGACCCTACTGTTGGCGCACTGCAGACAACGCAGTTCGCCTTCTTGTCCAGACGGACACCACCGCGGGGCGAAAGCCCCGTTTACTGTGTCGGCCGAAGGCGATCGCGCGGCTGCAGGGGGCCGGTCGTGCGGCCGGCAGACCGGTGAAGGTCTCCTTCACGCTGCCGGTGATGCCGTACGGCCTCACGCCGGACGGCCTCGGCGTGCTGAGATCGGCGATCGCCAACGGCGTCGTCAACGTGATGGCGATGGACTACTTCGACCCGTCGCTGGACGTCGCCGGCCACATGGGCGACCTCGCGATCGAGGCCGCGACCAGCACGCACGACCAGCTCGCCGCCCTCTACCCCTACCGCACCGACGCGCAGCTGTGGGCGATGGTCGGCGTCACGCCGATGCTTGGGATCAACGACAACCCGGCGGAGATCTTCACCATCGCCGACGCCCGCAAGCTCGCCGACTTCGCCGCCCGCAAGGGCCTCGGCCGGCTCGCGACCTGGTCGGCCAACCGCGACGCGCCGTGCCCGACCCCGACGACCGTGACGGGCAACACCTGCAGCGGCGTCGTCGGCGCACCGTGGGCGTTCGCAAACGCGTTCAGCTCCGGCAACCGCTGACCTGAAAGGTGGTGGTCCGCCATCCGGCGGGCCGCCACGCGGCAGGGGTCTGGTTGTCCTCCGGGCGCGATCCAGGTAATGATCTGCGGATGCCAAGAGACCGGTCACGGACGCCGGAGCCCCGCACGGCCCCGGTCACGTTGCGAGAGGTCGCGGCCGAGGCCGGGGTCCATACGGGCACCGCCTCGCGCGCGCTGAACGACAGCACGCGCGGTTTCGTCAACGCCGCGACGGCCGAGCGCGTGATGCGCGCCGCGGCGCGGCTGGGATATCGGCCCAACTCGATCGCGCGCGGGCTGAAGACGAACCGCTCCTACATCGTCGGCGTCGTCGTCCCGGATCTGCGCAATCCGCTCTTCCCGCCGATCGCGCGCGGGATCGAGGAGCGGCTGGAGCCGGGCGGCTACACGGCGCTGCTGGCGAACACCGACAACGATCCCGAGCACGAGCGCACCAGCTTCGAGGCGCTGCAGGCGCGCCAGGTCGACGGCTACATCACCGCGACCGCGCGGCGTGACCATCCGCTGCTGCGCGAGATCGCGCGCGGCTGGCCGCTGGTGCTCGTCAACCGCGTCGTCGACGGTCACGACATCTCCGCCGTCGTCGCCGACGATCGCGACGGGATGCGCCAGGCGGTCGAGCACCTGCGCGAGCTCGGCCACACGCGGATCGCCCACGTCGGCGGTTCGGCCGAGATCTCGACCGGCACCGAGCGGCTCGGCGGCTACGAGGACGCGATGGCGGCGGCCGGTCTCCCGGTCGACCCGGCGCTGGTCGCGATCGGCGGGATGTACGCGGAAGCGGAGGGCGCGCGGATGACCCGCCAGTTGCTCGGCGCGGGCGTCCGGTTCACCGCGATCGCGGCCGGCAACGACCTGATCGCGCTCGGCGCGATCGACGCGCTGCGCGAGGCCGGCCTGCGCGTGCCGGAGGACGTCTCGGTCGTCGGCTTCAACGACATGGCCTGGAGCGAGCGCTTCTCGCCGCCGCTGACGACGGTCCGCGTCCCGCATCACGAGCTGGGCATGGAGGCGGGCTCGCTGCTGCTGGAGCGGCTCGCGAACCCGTCGGCGCCGAGCCGCGAGATCGTGCTGCCGGTGAGACTGATCGTGCGCGGCTCGACGGCGCCGGTGCCCGTTGCGAGAGTGAGCGGCGCGCGAGCGAGCGCCGCGAGAGCGGCCAGACGATCCACCGCGAGAGCGGCCAGACGCGCGAGAGCGGCCAGATCGACGCCGGCCGCGAATGGCGCCAGCGCCGCGAGAGCGGCCGCACCGACTGGCGCGAGATCCGCGCGCGCCGCCGCCAGACCCGTCAGACGCACCTCCGGCTCCAGACGCCGGAACCCCGCGGCCGGCACGCCTTGACATCTGCTCGCCCCTGCGGCTAGCCTTGGCCGCACGCGACCGCAATCGTTTGCACGATCGTCCCTGCAAACGATTGTCACCGAGACCGAGACCGAGCCCGAGGGAGAGTGCATGCGAGGACCAGACGTGCTGCAGCGCCTCTGCGTGGCGCGGGGATGAGCGGAGCCGTCCTGGCCGCCGCCTCGGGAGTGGGATTCGGCGTCTTTCAGAGCATCAACGTGCGCGCGCTGCGCGAAGGCGAGGATCCCTACGCGTCCACCTTCGTGCAGGTCGTCGTCGCCGCGCTGCTGCTGGCCGTGATCGCGCTCGCAACCGGCGACGTGGCCGGCGTCTTCGACGCGCCGCTGTGGGCGCTGGGCTACTTCACGCTGTCGGGGATCCTGCACTTCCTCGCCGGCTGGTCGCTGCTGAACCTCAGCCAGCAGCGGATCGGCGCGGCGCGCACGAGCCCGCTGCTGACGACCGCACCGGTCTTCGGCGCGTTCGTCGCGTTCGTGACGATCGGCCAGCTGCCGAGCGGGATCGCGCTCGTCGCGATGGGGCTGATGTGCGCCGGCGCCTACGTCGTCGCCTCGCGCGGCGGGATCGCGACGGTCGCGCCCGCCGACGCCGTCGCGGGACTCGGCTGCGCGCTGATGTGGTCGATCAGCCCGATCTTCATCGCGCGCGGCCTGGAGGGCTACGACTCGCCGCTCGCCGGCCTCGTCGTCGGCCTCGCGATCACGGTGCTGGCGTACGCGGCGCTGTACGCGATCTGGAGAGGACGGTCGCAGGCCCGCCGCACGATCGTCTCCTCGATCACGAACCTGAAGCTGCTGGCCGGCGCGCTCGTCGGCCTGTCGACATGGTGGCGATGGGCGGCGCTCGACGATGCGACCGTCGGCGCCGTGCTCGCGCTCAACCTGCTGTCCGTCCCGATCGTGCTGCTGCTCGCGCCGATCCTCGCCGGCCGCGCGAAGGAGCGCGTCACGGCAGGGTTGTGGGCGGGTGCCGGCCTGGTCGTGGCGGGAGCACTCCTCCTGGTGACCACATGACACGCACGATCGACACCCACGCCCACGTGATCGTCCCCGGCCTGGTGCGCGACGCGGCGCCGCAGGAGACGTGGCGGCCGCACGTCTACCGCGAGCCCGACCGCTTCGACCAGACCGTCGAGATGGGCGGGCGCGAGATCCGCTCGTCCGTGCGCGAGTGGGTCGCGGTCGACCGCATCCTCGCCGACCAGGACCGTGCCGGCACCGACGTGGTGACGCTGTCGCCGCTCGTCTCGCTGCTGTACGGCGACGCCGACGCGGCCGACGCGCTGGCGCGCTGCCGGATCCAGAACGACGGGATCGAGGCGATGGTCACCGCCCACCCCGACCGCATCGCCGGCCTCGGCGCGGTGCCGCTGCAGGACCCCGCGCTGGCCGCCGCGGAGCTGCGCGAACTGATGGGCCGCGGCGTGCTGCGCGGCGTCGAGATCGCCGCCAGCGTGCGCGGGACCTACCTCGGCGACGACTGCTTCGAGCCGTTCTGGGCGGCGGCCGAGGAGACCGGCGCGCTCGTCTTCATCCACCCGACGACGCGCGGCTTCGACGACCCCGTCTTCACCGAGCACTACCTCTGGAACGCCGTCGGCAACCCGCTGGAGACGACGATCACCGCCGCCCATCTGGTCCTGACCGGCACGATCGAGCGCCACCCGGGGCTGCGGATCCTGCTCGCCCACGGCGGCGGCACGATCCTCGCGCTGCGCGGCCGGCTGCGCCACGCGCACAGCTTCCAGCCGCAGGCGCGCTCACGCCTTCGCGAGGACCCGGAGGCCTCGCTGCGCCGCTTCTACTACGACAGCGTCGTGCACGACGCGGGCCTGCTGAGAGCGCTCGTCGAGACGGTCGGCGCCGACCGCGTGATGCTCGGCTCCGACCACCCGTTCGACATGGGCGACCTGCGCCCCGCTGACACGGTCCGCGCGGCGGGCCTCGACCCGCGCGACGAAGCGCTCGTGCTGGAGGGCAACGCCGCGGCGCTGCTCGGATTGGAGCTGACCGCATGAGCACGACCACCACCGACGTCGTCGTCGCGGGCGCCGGCCACAACAGCCTCATCACCGCCGCCTACCTGGCGGCGTCCGGGCGCGAGGTGGTCGTGCTGGACTCGCGGGCGATCCCCGGCGGCGGCGCGGCCAGCGAGGAGCTGATGGCGCCGGGCTTCCTGCTCGACTCGTGCTCCACGGGCCACACGCTGATCCAGAGCAACCCCCTGCTGGTCGACGACGAGCTCGGCTTGAGATCGCGCTACGGGCTGGAGTACCTGACGCCGGACCCGTTCGCCCACGTCGCGTTCCCCGACGGGCAGCAGCTGACGGCGTGGATGGATGTCGAGCGCACGTGCGCGGAGATCGCCCGCTACTCGGCCGCCGATGCCGCGACCTACCGTCGTATGCTGGGCGAATGGGACGAAGTCAAGGACATCTTCGGCGCCGCCAGTTGGACCCCGGTCGGCTTCGGTCCCTCGCTGGAGCAGCGCCTGCGCGAGCATCCGCGCGGCTCGATCTGGCTCAAGCGCCGGGTGATGTCGGCGTGGGACGTGATCAAGCGCGAGTACGAGAGCAGACACGTGCAGTCGTTCATGCTCTGGCAGGCGTACCAGACGCTCGTGCCGATCGACGCACCCGGCACCGGCCCGCTCGCCTACTCGATCGTCGCCGGGCGCCAGGCGCGCAGTTGGTCGATCCCCCGCGGCGGCTCCGGCCAGCTGACTGACGCGCTCGTGCGCAGCATCGAGGACAACGGCGGCAACGTCCTGTGCGGGCGTCGCGTCGCGCGGCTCGTGCTCGAGGACGGCCGCTGCGCCGGCGTCGAGACCGAGGCCGGCGACCGCTACCTGGCGCGCCAGGCGGTCGTCTCGACGATCCACCTCAAGCACCTCGTCGAGATGGCTCCGGCCGACGCGTGGCCGGAGGAGTTCCGCTACGGCGTCGAGACGTTCGACGTCGGCGTCTCGTGCATGGCGGTGCAGCTGGCGACCAATGCGCCGCCGGTCTTTCGCGGGTTCGACGGACCGCGCACGGCTGTGTCCGCCGGCCTCGCCGGCTGGCCGCAGCAGCTGATCGACGACTCGCGCACGCTGCGCGACGGCGGCTTCGTCGAGGACCCCGCGTGGGTGCTGGTCGCGACGCCGACGCTGATCGATCCCTCGCGCGCGCCCGAGGGCCACCACACGGTGAAGTTCCTCGCGGCGCAGTCGTACGGCTTCGAGGAGCGCAAGGAGGCGATCGCGGACCGCCTGCTGGATCGGCTCGAGGCAGTCACCGACGGCTTCGGCGGCGACGCGGTCCTGGAGCGGCTCGTGAAGGCGCCGGAGGACATCGAGCGCGCCAACGAGCACATGATCCGCGGCACCTTCCACGGCGGCGACCGCAGCATCGCGCAGAGCGGCGGCCTGCGCCCGATGCCCGGCTGGGCGCAGCACCGGATGCCGCTGCCCGGCCTCTACCAGACCGGCGGCAACACCCACCCGGGCGGCTCGATCACCGGCGGCCCCGGCCGCAACGCCGCGACCGTCCTGCTGCAGGACCTCGGCACGTCGATCGAGGAGGTGGTGGCCGATGGGCGTCGCGCGCGTGCGGGAGGCAGTTGAGGACCACCACCACGTCGACCCCGACGCCAAGCCCGGCGTCGGCGTCGCGATGCGGCGGCGCGAGGACGCGCGGATCCTGCGCGGGCAGGGCCGCTACGTCGATGACATCGAGCGGCCAGGTCAGCTGCACGCGGCGTTCGTGCGCAGCTCCTACGCGCGTGCGCGGATCGTCTCGATCGCGGCGCCCGAGGAGGCCGACGGCGTCGTCGCGATCCTGACCGCGGAGGACCTCGGCGCGCGCGTGCGGCCGAGCAACGTGGGCAGAGCGCCCGGCGTGACGATCCCCGACGGCGTCGGCCATCCCGTGCTGGCCCCCGGCGAGGTTCGCTACGTCGGGCAGCCGCTCGCGCTCGTCGTCGCAGCCACGCGCGCGCTCGCCGAGGACGCGGCGGAGCGGGTCGCGGTCGAGTACGAACCGCTCGATCCGGTCGTGGACGCGCGCACCGCGCCCGAGATGCTGCTGCGGATCTCGAAGTCCGGCGGCGACGTGGACGGCGTCTTCGCCGCCGCCGAGCACGTCGTCGAGGGCAGCTACAAGCTGCCGCGGACGATCGCCGCGCCGATGGAGACGCGCGGCGGGATCGCCGAGTACGACGCGGGCGACGACCAGCTGACGGTGTGGGTCTCCGCGCAGGACCCGCACCGCCCGCGCGGCCAGCTGTCGCACATCCTCGGCCGCCCCGACGACACGATCCGCGTGATCGTGCCGGACGTCGGCGGCGCGTTCGGCAGCAAGGGCGCGGTGCCGGCCGAGGTCGCCGCGATCTGCGTCGCCGCGATGCAGCTGGGGCGCCCGGTCAAGTGGGTCGAGGACCGGCTCGAGAACTTCCAGGCCGCCTACCAGGGGCGCGGGATGGAGGCGGACGTCGCGCTGGCGTTCGACGCCGACGCGCGCCTGCTCGCGATCCGCACGTCGATCTTCGCCGACGTGGGCGCCTACCTCTACACGAACTCGCCGACGCCGGGGCAGACGGCGGCGCTGCTGATGTGCGGCGTCTACGACGTCTCGACCGCGTCGGTCGAGCTGTACGGCGCCCGCACCGACAAGACGCCGACCGGGCCGCTGCGCGGCGCCGGGCGCCCGGAGGCGGCGTACTTCCTGGAGGCGGCGATGGACGCCGCGGCGCTGCGGCTCGGGATCGACCGCGTCGAGCTGCGGCGGCGCAACCTCGTGAGCAGCTTCCCGCACAAGACACCGCTGGGATTCACGTACGACTCCGGCGACTACGACAGGCTGCTCGACGTCGCTCTGGACCTGCTCGACGATGCGCCTGCGGGCGACGATCGGTACGTCGTCGGACAGGCGGTCGCGATGTACGTCGAGCGCGCCGGCGGGCAGTGGGAGAGTGCCGACGTGTCGGTCGAGCCGAGCGGGCGCGTGGTCGTGCGCAGCGGCTCCTCGCCGCACGGCCAGGGCCACGAGACGACCTTCGCGCAGATCGTCGCCGAGCGTCTCGGGATCGCGATGGACGACGTCGTCCTGCGCTTCGGCGACAGCGCCGTCGTCCCGCGCGGCGTCGGGACGTTCGCGAGCCGCTCCGCCGCGATGGGCGGCTCCGCGATCGTGAAGGCGCTGGAACGGATCGTCGCGCAGGCGCGGCCGTTGGCGGCATTGTTGTCGGACGCCGATCTGGACGATGTGGTGTGGGAGACGGGGCGGTTCGTCGTGGGCGACCGCACCGTCACGCTCCGCGAGGTCGCGAGACTCGCCTACACGCCGACGAGGCTCCCGCCCGGCACCGACGTCGGCCTGCACGCGTCCGCGCGCTTCCATTCGCCGCAGGTGTTCGGCTCCGGCGCGTACGGGGCGACCGTGCGGATCGACCGCGAGACCGGGATCCTGGAGATCGTCCAGCTCGTCGGCGTCGACGACGGCGGCGTCGTGATCAACCCGCTGCTCGCGCACGGGCAGGTGATCGGCGGGATCGCGCATGCGATCGGCGGCCTGCTGGTCGAAGAGGCCGTCCACGACGAGGCCGGCCAGTTGCGGACCGCTTCGTTCGCCGACTACAGCCTGCCGACGGCGGCCGAGATGCCGCGCGTGTCGATCGGGGTGGTCGAGACGCCCTCGCCGCACAACCCGCTCGGCGCGAAGGGCCTCGGCGAGGGCGGCACGATCGGGACGCTTCCGGCCGTCGCCAACGCCGTCGCCGACGCGCTCGGCGGCCGCCACGTCGACCCGCCTTACACCGCAGACAAGTTGTGGCTTGCACTTCAGGAGATGGCGCAGAGATGAAGATCACGAACGAGTTCGACGTCAGCGTCCCGCTCGCGCAGACGTGGACGACGATGCTCGACGTCCCGCGCGTGGCGCGCGCGCTGCCGGGCGCGAAGATCGATCCGGAGAGCGACGGCGGCGTCTACCGCGGCACGATGAAGATCAAGCTCGGCCCCGTCACGACGGAGTACGCCGGCACCGCCAGAATCGAGGACGTCGACGACGACGACCACATCGCCCGCTTCCGCGTCGAGGGCCGCGAGGCGAAGGGCCAGGGAGCCGCGGCCGCGGCGATCTCCCTGCGTCTGAGCGATGCCGGCGGCGCGACCCACGTCGTGGTCGTGACCGACATGCAGGTGACCGGCCGCCAGGCTCAGTTCGGCCGCGGCCTGATGGAAGAGGTGGCAGGAGCGATCCTGGCCGACTTCGCGGTGCGGTTGGAGCGGGAGCTGCGGGGCGGGGGAGGCGAACCCAACCTGAACGGTGCAGGTGCTCCGTCACCCCGCTTCGACGACGCCGACGAGGCGCTCGACGTCAGCTCCGCGGTTCGCGGTCCGCTTCTCCAACGAGCGGCTTTGATCGGCGGCGGAACCCTCGTCGGGATCGTCTTGGGAGTGATCATCGGAGCACTCCTCCGACGCAGACCCACTCCGACTCCGCCCCCGTGGGGGCCGTACCCCGGCTGGCCGCCGTACCTGCCGCCCGGCGGGCCGCCGCAGGGAGCGGGGCCGGCGTGAAGCCCGCCGCGTTCGACTACGCGGCACCGCGCACGCTCGACGAGGCGCTGGCGCTGCTCGACGGCGACGACGACGCGAAGGCGATCGCGGGCGGGCAGAGCCTCGTGCCGGTGATGAACTTCCGTCTCGCGACCCCCGCGCGGCTGGTCGACCTCAACGGCATCGCGGAATTGACGTACCTGCGCCGCCGCGACGGCGCGCTGCGGATCGGTGCGCTGACGCGGCACGCGACGCTGGAGCACTCCGAGCTGGTCGCGCGCGCCGCGCCGCTGCTGCGCCAGGCGGTCAAGCACGTCGGCCACCCGGCGATCCGCACGCGCGGCACGATCGGCGGGTCCTGCTCGCACGCCGACCCGACCGCCGAGCTGCCGGTCGCGCTGACCGCGCTCGACGCCCGCTTCCACCTGCGCTCCCGCACGGGCGAGCGCGTCCTCGAAGCGAGCGACTTCTTCGTCTCGCAGCTGACGACGGCGCTGGAGGAGGGCGAGCTGGTGGTCGAGATCGAGATCCCGCCGCTCCCGCCCGGCGCCCGCACCGCCTTCGAGGAGTACGCCCGCACCCACGGTGACTGGGCGATCTGCGGAGCGGCGGTCGTGGTGGCGCCGGAGCACGCCGCCATCGCCCTGCTCGGCGCCGGCCCGACCCCGCGCCGCGCCTCCGCGGCAGAGGCCGCGCTGCTCGCCGGCGCCTCCGCCGCCGAGGCTGCCGCGCTCGCCGGCGCGTTGCTGGCCGACCCGTGGAAGCGATCGCTGACGACGTCGCTCGTACGCGACGCGCTGCAGGAGGCCGGAGCATGATCGCCTCCCCCGTCGCCGCTCACCAGGAGGCTCAGGCATGAGAATCGCCGTCGAGGTCAACGGGACGGTGCACGTCGCCGACGTCGAGCCGCGGATGCTGCTGTCGGACTTCCTGCGACACGAGCTGGGGCTGACGGGGACGCACGTCGGCTGCGAGCACGGCGTCTGCGGGGCTTGCACGATCCAGGTCGACGGCGCGCCGACGCGCGCCTGCCTGATGTTCGCCGTCCAGGCCGCGGGTCGCTCGATCCGCACCGTCGAGGCGCTCGCCGACGCGGACGGCACGCTCAATCCACTCCAACGAGCGTTCCACGAGCACCACGCGCTGCAGTGCGGCTTCTGCACGGCAGGCTTCCTGATGACGCTGGAGCCGTTCGTCCGCGACCACCCGGACGCGAGCGAGCACGAGATCCGCGCGGAGGTGGCCGGCAACCTCTGCCGCTGCACCGGCTACGAGGGCATCGTCGCGGCCGTCAGACAGGCCGCCGCCGAGCGCGTCGCCGACCTCAGCTCCGTCGTCGATCCGGCGTAAAACGCCGAGGAGCGGTCGTTTACTGGTCTCACAGACCAGTAAACGACCGCTCCTCGGGCGGGCGCGCGCTCGGGCGAGCGCCGCGCCCGGTTCATGGCTAGATGAGCGACGACGCGCCGGGGTCGGCGACGTGGCCGTTGCCCGTTCCATTCGACGCGCTGGTGGGGATCCGCGGGTAGGCCAGGCCGGCCTCGTGGTCGAGGATCGTGTTGCGGTCCGATGTCACCTCTCGTTCCATCGGCAGGGCGCCGCCGGTGGTGTACATCGGGCGCCCGGCGACGAGCAGGTCCTCGGCCGGGAAGCGCGTGATGACCTCGCAGCCGGTCGCGGTCACGACCAGCTCCTCCTCGATCCGCGCGGCCGACCAGCCGTCGGTCGACGGCCAGAAGGTCTCCAGCGCGAAGACCATGCCCTCCTGGATCACCTCGGGGTGGTCGAGCGAGACGAGACGGCTGAAGACCGGCTTCTCCCAGATCGTCAGGCCGATGCCGTGGCCGAACTGCAGCGCGAACGCGTCCTCCTCGTTGGCGAAGCCGAACTCCTGCGCCTTCGGCCAGACGGATGCGACGTCGGCGGTCGTGGCGCCCGGTCTGATCAGCGCGATCGCGGCGTCGAGCAGGTAACGACAGCGCTTGTAGGCGTCGATCAGCGCACGCGAGGCGCCGCCGACCGCGAACGTGCGGTAGTAGCACGTGCGGTAGCCGTTGTAGCTGTGCAGGATGTCGAAGTAGGCGGGGTCGCCGGGGCGCATCGCGCGGTCGGAGAAGACGTGCGGGTGCGGGTTGCAGCGCTCGCCGGAGATCGCGTTGACGCCCTCGACGAACTCCGAGCCGGCCTCGTAGAGGACCTTGTTGGCGAGCGCGACGGCGTCGCTCTCGCGGAAACCCGGGCGCATCGCCTGATAGAGATGGTCGTAGGCCATGTCGACCATCGAGCAGGCCTGGTTCAGCAGCAGGATCTCGTCCTGCGTCTTGATCATGCGCGCCTCCTGCATGACCTGCTGACCGTCGACGACCTGCACACCGGCCTTCTGCAGCGCGAACAGCACCTCCGGCTCGACCGCGTCGATGCCGACGGGCTCGCCCAGCAGGTCGTGCTCGGCCAGTTCGGCGCGGATCTTCTCGGCGACGGCCTCGGCGCGGCCGGACTGGGGCGACATCGCCCCGCGCATCGTCGAGATGCCAGCGCGCGAGCGGCCTTCACCGAGCCACGGGTTGTGCAGCTGGTGATGACGGGCGGCCGAGCCGAAGTCCCACATGACCGGCTTCTCGTTGCGCGGCAGCAGGCAGAAACGCGCCAGCTTGTCCTGCGCCCACGTGCCGATGTGCGTCGCGGTGATGTACCGGACGTTGTTCATGTCGAAGCACAGCAGCGCACCGAGCGACGACTCGTCGAGGATCTTTCTGACGCGTGCGAGACGCTCGTCGCGGAGTCGGTCGAAGCGGATCCGCTCCTCCCAGTCGACGCCTTGCACGCCATAGCTGTGGATGCTCATGCCGAGGCTCTCCCATTGGTTGCAAACGATTGCACACCCTACCACGGACGGCTTCATACCGGGCGAATACTGACGCGATCTTGACGAGAGCGAACGGGCCTGTGTAGCCTGTTGCAAACGTTTGCAGAAACATCGGAGATAGGAAGGTGTCCATGGCATCTGTCGATAGCTCGCTGAGGCTCGGTTGGGCTGGCGCGGGCCGGATGGGGTCGGCGCTGATCACGCGGCTGCTCAACGCGGGATACGACGTGACCGTCTACAACCGCACGCGCTCTAAGGCCGAGCCGCTGGCGGCGCTGGGCGCGACGCTCGTCGACACGCCTGCCGAGCTGGGCTCCTGCGACGTCGTCTTCACGATGGTCGCCGGGACGAGAGACATCATGGAGGTCGTGCTCGGCCCGCAGGGGATCCTCTCCGGCGAGCGCAAGCCGAGCCTGATCGTCGACAGCACGACGGTCTCGCCGGCCGCCGGCGAGGCAGTTCGCGCCGGGGCCGCCGAGTTGGGCGTCGGGATGCTGGCGGCGCCGGTCTCCGGCAACCCGAAGGTCGTCGAGACCGGCAACCTGACGGTCTGCGTCTCCGGGCCCGAGGATGCGTGGGAGCAGGCGAAGCCGATGCTGGAGATCTTCGGCAAGGGCGTCACGTACGTCGGCGAGGGCGAGCGCGCCCGCCTCGTGAAGGTCTGCCACAACCTGATGCTCGGCGTCGTCTCGCAGTGCCTGGCCGAGATCACGGTGCTGGCCGAGAAGGGCGGCGTCTCGCGCGCCGACTTCCTCGACTTCCTCAACGACAGCGTCATGGGCTCGGTTTTCACGCGCTACAAGACGCCGGCGTACGTGAACCTCGATTACACGCCGACGTTCACCCCGGCGCTGCTGCTGAAGGACTTCCACCTCGGCTTCGAGGCCGCCCAGTCGCTCGGCGTCCCGATGCCGGTCGCCGCGACGACCCAGGAGGTCGTCCAGCAGCTGATCGGCCACGGCTACACCGACGTCGACTTCGCCGCCCTCCTGACCCTCCAGGCCCGCACCTCCGGCTACGAGATCGAGTCCGAGGGCGCCGACGTCACCGACGGCCTCGAGCCCCCGGTGCCGGTCGCGGCAAGCTGAATCAGTCGTACTGACATATGAACTGACCGAGGGCCGCGACGAACGTCGCGGCCCTTTCGTCGTCGGCCCAGAGGACCGAAGGATCACTACCGCTCAGCGACAGCAATCCTTCGGTCCTCTGGGTTTCGGGCTCGGGCGGCGGCCTCAGAGCATGAACGCCAGCGGCTGTTCGAGCAGGTCGCGCAGGCGGGCGAGGAAGCGGGCGCCGTCGGCTCCGTAGATGATGCGGTGGTCGCAGGCGAGCGTGAGGGTCACCATCGGGCGGGCGACGACGTCGTCGTCGGGGCCGACCACGACCGCGCGCTTGGCGAGCGAGCCGACGGCGAGGATCGCGGCCTGCGGCTCGTTCACGACGGCGGTGAAGCTGTCGATGTCGAACATGCCGAGGTTGGAGACCGTGAACGTGCCGCCGTCCAGCTCGGCAGGGCTGATCTTGCCCTCGCGGACCTTCCCCGCCAGCGCGCGGGTCGTGCGCGCGATCTCGCCGAGCGAGGCGCGGTCGGCGTCGTAGACCGTCGGCACCAGCAGCGCGCCCTCGGTCGCGACCGCGACGCCGACGTTGACGCGGCCGTGGTTGACGAACGCGCCGTCCTCGAAGCCGCCGTTCACGAGCGGGTGCTCGCGCAGCGCCAGCGCCGACGCCTTCACGACGATGTCGTTGTACGACGGCAGCGGATCGGCACCGAGCGTGCGCAACTGCTCGCGCAGCTCGATGCAGGCGCTCATGTCGACGTCGACGCGCAGCTCGAACTCCGGCACGTTCGTGCGCGACTCGACCATCCGCCGCGCGATCGTCGCCTGCGTGCGCGTGAGCGGCTGCGGTGCGCCGGTGTCGCGGGCGTCGTCACGGGAGACGGGGGAGGGCGTCGCAGGTGCAGCGGTGGGGGCGGGGGCCTCGATCTGCTCGGTTGCCGCGCGCTCCACATCCGCTCGCACGACTCGCCCTGACGGACCGGTCCCGACGAGCCCCGCCAGGTCGATGCCGAGATCGGCGGCGACACGACGGGCGAGGGGAGAGGCCGCGACGCGACCGTCGCCGACGATCGGGGCCGCTGCGGCGAGTGCGGCGGGCGCCACGACTCCGTTGCCCGCCGCGCTCGCGGCTGTCGCAGGTGGCGTGCCTGCGGCCGCAGCCGCCAACGGCGTCGGCTCACCCGCGCCGGACGCGGAGACGGACGCAGCAGCCGCTTCCGCCGCCTCACCCGCCACCCCGACGATCGCGATCGTCTCGCCGAGCGCCGCGACGCTGCCGGCGGCGGCGACGATGCGCAGCAGGACGCCGTCGGCGTCGGCCTCGTGCGTCACCGTCGCCTTGTCGGTCTCGATCTCCACGAGCGGCTGGCCCTTGCTGACCTGCTCGCCCTCGGCGACGAGCCACTCCACGACGGTGGCCTCCTCCATCGCGTCCGACAGGCGCGGCATCAAGATCTCGACCGACATGCAGTCCGTCCTCCTCGGGTGGGGCGTCCGGGCGGCTCATCCGCACGAACTCCACGGTGGCCC
This sequence comes from Conexibacter sp. CPCC 206217, assembly GCF_030646165.1. Taxonomy (GTDB): domain Bacteria; phylum Actinomycetota; class Thermoleophilia; order Solirubrobacterales; family Solirubrobacteraceae; genus Conexibacter. The sequence continues at coordinate 413,181 of NZ_JAUTDO010000006.1, forward strand.
GGTTGCAGAGATGCAAACGATTGCGATATGGTTTCTACCACACCGCAGTGGCCTGTTGCCACCTGTGGCGCAATCGTTTGTGCACACCCGGGAGGAGTCACTCGTGGCGAAGGCCAACACTGCCGCGGCGCCGGACGCGGTCCGTCCGTACCTCGCGTCGTATGGACGGATGCAGCTGATCCGTCTGTTCGAGGAGGAGATGCACCGCCTCTATCTGAGAGGCGATCTGCACGGCACGACCCACCTGACGATCGGGCAGGAGGCGATCCCGACCGGGATCTGCCAGGCGCTGCGTCCCGACGACTACATCGCCGGCACCTACCGCGGTCACGGTCACGCGCTCGCCAAGGGCAGCGAGACCGAGGGCATGGTCGCCGAGATGATCGGCCGCGTCACCGGCACCTGCGGCGGCCGCTCCGGCTCGATGAACGTGATCGACAAGGAGAAGGGCGTCGTCGGCTGCTACGGCATCGTCGGCGGCTCGATCGCCGCCGCCACCGGCGCCGCGCTCAGCGGCAAGCAGCAGGACCGTGTCGCGGTCGCCTTCTTCGGCGACGGCGCGACCAATCAGGCGTACTTCTTCGAGTGCATGAACTTCGCCAAGATCCTCAACCTGCCGTTGGTCCTCGTCTGCGAGAACAACTGGTACGGCGAGTGGACGCCGCTGGAGAAGTCGACCGCCGGCGCCGACATCGCCAAGCGCGCCGAGCCGTTCGGGATCCCGAACGCGAAGGTCGACGGTAACGACCTCTACGCCGTCGTCGAGGCCGCCAGGGAAGCCGTCGACCGCGCCCGCTCCGGCGGCGGGCCGACGTTGTTGGAGTGCCAGACCTACCGCCACTTCGGCCACTCGAAGTCCGACCCGGCGAAGTACCGCCCCGAGGGCGAGCTGGAAAAGTGGAGAGAGCGCGACCCGCTGATCGTCGCGCGCCAGCGGCTGCTCGACGAGGGCGTCTCCGAGCAGGAGCTCGACGCCGTCGAGGCCGCCACCCGCGCGGAGCTGGAGCAGGCCGTCGCGGCCGCGCTCGCCGCGCCGTACCCCGATCCCGCCATCGAGCTCACGGAGTTCGCACCCGCATGACCAGACCGCTCGAGTTCCGCACCGCGATCCGCGACGCCATCGCGGAGGAGATGGAGCGCGACGACTCCGTCATCCTGTTCGGCGAGGACGTCGTCCCCGGCGGCGTCTTCAACGTCACGCCCGGCCTGCACGAGCGCTTCGGCGACGCGCGCGTCTTCGACACCCCGATCTCCGAGCTGGCGATGTCCGGCGCCGCCTACGGCGCGGCCGTCACGGGCCTGCGCCCGATCGTCGAGATCATGTACGGCGACTTCATGGCGCTGCCGATGGACTCGCTCGTCAACCAGGCCGCGAAGTACTGGTTCATCTCCAACGAGCAGGGCACCGTCCCGCTCGTCGTGCGCAGCGCCGTCGGCGCCGGCGGCCGCTTCGGCGCGATCCACTCGCAGAACCACGGCCCGTGGTTTCAGAGCGTGCCGGGCATCAAGATCGCGATGCCGTCCTCGCCCGCCGAGGCGAAGGGGCTGATGAAGGCCGCGATCCGCGACCCCAACCCGGTCATCTTCCTGGAGCACAAGCGGCTCTACTCGATCAAGGGCGACGCGCCCGCCGACGGCGAGGTCATCGAGCTCGGCAAGGCCGGGATCCCGCGCGGCGGCGACGACCTCACGATCGTCTCGATCGGCAAGGGCGTGCAGGATGCGCTTGCCGCCGCCGAGACGCTGGCGCAAGCCGGCGTCAGCGTCGAGGTCGTCGACCTGCGCACGCTGCGCCCGCTCGACGTCGACACCGTGCTGCAGTCGGTCGCCAAGACGCACCGCCTGCTGGCGGTCGACGAGGGACCGCGCACGGGCGGCTGGGCGACCGGCCTGCTGGGCGCGATCGCCGAGGCCGGCCTGCACGAGCTGGACGACGTCTGGGTCGTCGCGCCCGGCGAGGTCGCGGTGCCGTACAGCCCACCGCTGGAGGACAACCTGCTGCCGAGCGCGAGCACGATCGTCGAATCGGTCCACCAGCGTCTCGGCGCGGGCGTGGCGTAACGATGGCCGCGACGACGATCCACCCCGACAAGGACGCGCTGCTGCAGCGCGTCCCGACCGGCCTCTACATCGCCGGCGAGTGGCGCGCGGCGACCGGCGGCAGGACGCTCGGCGTCGAGGATCCGGCGACCGGCGAGACGCTCGCCGAGATCGCCGACGCGACGCCTGAGGACGCGGTCGCGGCGCTCGACGCCGCCTGCGCCGTGCAGGAGCAGTGGGCGCAGCACCCGCCGCGTGAGCGCGGCGAGATCCTGCGGCGCGCGTTCGAGGAGCTGATCGACCGCTCCGAGGAGCTGTCGCTGCTGATGACGCTGGAGATGGGCAAGCCGCTCTCCGAAGCGCGCGGCGAGATCGCCTACGCCGCCGAGTACTTCCGCTGGTTCAGCGAGGAGGCGGTGCGGATCGACGGCCGTTACGCGACCGCGCCCGACGGCAGATCGAGACTGCTCGTGATGAAGCAGCCGGTCGGCCCGTGCCTGCTGATCACGCCGTGGAACTTCCCGATGGCGATGGGTACGCGCAAGATCGGCCCGGCGATCGCGGCCGGCTGCACGATGGTGATGAAGCCGGCGAAGCAGACGCCGCTGTCGACGTTCGCGCTCGCCGACATCCTCGAGCGCGCCGGCCTGCCGGCGGGCGTGCTGAACGTGATCGCGAGCAGCAGCGCGTCGAGCATCATCACGCCGCTGATCACCGACGCGCGCATGCGCAAGGTCTCCTTCACCGGCTCGACCGAGATCGGCCGCCTGCTCGTCAAGCAGGGGGCGGAGCAGCTGCTGCGCTCGTCGATGGAGCTGGGCGGCAACGCTCCGTTCGTCGTCTTCGAGGACGCCGACCTCGACAAGGCCGTCGAGGGCGCGATGCTGGCGAAGATGCGCAACGGCGGCGAGGCCTGCACCGCGGCAAACCGCTTCTTCGTGCACGACAGCGTCGCGGACGAATTCACCAAGCGGCTTGCCGAGCGGATGGGTGACCTCAAGGTCGGCCACGGCGCCGCCGACGGGACGCAGGTCGGCCCGCTGATCGACGGCACCGAGCGCGCGAAGGTCGCCGCGCTCGTCGACGACGCGCGAGAGCGCGGCGCCGAGGTGCTGACGGGCGGCGCGCCGGTCGACGGTCCCGGCTACTTCTACGCCCCGACGGTGCTGAGGTCGGTCCCGCTCGGCGCGCGTGTGCTGGAGGAGGAGATCTTCGGCCCGGTCGCGCCGGTGCAGACGTTCACCGACGAGGACGACGTCGTGGCGCGTGCGAACGCAACGGAGTACGGTCTCGTCGCGTATGTGTTCACGCGCGATCTCGACCGTGCACTGCGCGTCGGTGCACACCTGGAGACCGGCATGCTCGGCATCAACCAGGGCATCGTCTCCAACCCCGCGGCGCCGTTCGGCGGCGTCAAGCACTCCGGCTTCGGCCGCGAGGGCGGGCGCGAGGGGATCGACGAGTACCTCGCGACGAAGTACTTCGCGATCGCGAACGGTTAGCTAGCGGGCAGGTCCGGATGGGCGCGCTTGGCAAGGGCGCGGCGTGGTCACCCCTGCGCCATCGTGCCTTCCGGATCGTCTGGCTGACGTTCCTGGCCGTCCAGATCGCGAACTGGGCGGAGACGGTCGGCGCCGTCGAGGTGATCTCCGAGCAGTCGTCCTCGACGCTGCTGCTGGCGCTCGTGCAGACCGCCTCGACGCTGCCGGCGGTGCTGTTCGCGCTGCCGGCCGGCGTCGCCGCCGACATGGTCGACCGCCGCCGCCTCGTGATCGTCCTGATCGCGCTGACGGCGTTCGCGATGGCGGTGCTGAGCGGGCTCGTCGCGGGCGACATGGCGTCGCCGGCGGTGGTGCTGGGCCTGACGTTCGCGATGGGCGCGACGATCGCGATCGCGATCCCGACCTTCGCCGCGCTGATCCAGGACCTCGTGCCGCGCGCCGACATCGCCAACGCGGTCGCGCTGAACGGGATCTCGATCAACCTCGCGCGCGTCGTCGGCCCGGCGCTCGCGGGCGGGATCCTGGCGCTGGTCGGCGCGGGCGTGCTGTTCGCGCTGCTGGCGGCGGCGCTGAGCGCGATGGCGATCACGCTGCTGACGGCGCCGCGCTCGACGACCCCGCCGCCCGGCAAGGGCGAGCGGATCGGCGACGCGCTGAAGGTCGGGCTGCGCTTCGCGCGCTCCTCGCGCGAGCTGCAGGTCTGCCTCGTGCGTGGCTTCCTGTTCGTGCTGCCCGCGAGCGCGATGTGGGCGGTGCTGCCGGCCGTCGCGGTCGACAGCCTGCACCTCGACGCGGCCGCGTTCGGCGGGATCCTCGGTGCGCTCGGCGTCGGCGCGGTGCTCGGCGCGCAGGTGCTGCCGCACGTGCGCGCCCGCTTCGGGCTGGAGCCGCTGATCCTCTGCGGCAGCGTCTACGCCGCCGTCAACCTGCTCGTGCTCGGGCTCGTGCACGTGACCGCGATCGTGGTCGTCTCGCTCGTGCTGACGGGCGTCGCCTGGATGGCCGTCGTCTCGTCGCTGCAGACGGCGGCGCAGCTGGCGGCGCGCACGAGAGTGCGCGGGCGGGCGCTGTCGATCTACCAGCTCGTCTTCCAGGGCGGGATGTCGGGCGGCAGCGCGATCTGGGGCGTCGTGGCGCAGATGGCGGGGTTGCGCCCCGCGCTGCTGGTCGCGGCCTGCGGCCTGCTCGCGACGCTGCTGGCGCGCCACCGCTGGCCGCTGGCGCACGCGGCCGAGGTGATCACGGTCGGCCGCGCGGCGCCGGCCGGGGACGCGGCCGCGAAGTGACGCTGCTGGAGGCGATCGCGGTGCTGCTGGCCGGGGTCGCGGCGGGGACGGTCAACGCCGTCGTCGGCAGCGGCACGCTCGTGACGTTCCCGGTCCTGCTGGCGGTCGGCTTCGCGCCGGTGACGGCGAACGTCTCGAACACGGTCGGGCTCGTGCCGGGGTCGCTGTCGGCCGTCTGGGGCTATCGCAAGGAGCTCGCCGGCCAGCGCAGGCGGATGGTCCGCTACGGGCTCGCGTCGCTGCTGGGCGGGTCGATCGGCGCGGCGCTGCTGTTCGCGCTGCCGGAGTCGGCGTTCGAGGCGATCGTGCCGGTGATGATCGCGATAGCGCTGCTGCTGGTGATCTTCCAGCCGCGGATCGCGCGCTGGCTGGCCGCGCGCAGGCCTGCGCACGCTTCGCCCGACGGCGGCACGGGATCGGCCGTGCTGACGGTCGGTTCGGGCGTCTACGGCGGCTACTTCGGCGCGGGGCAGGGGATCCTGCTGATCGCGATCCTCGGGCTCACGCTCGACGACGAGCTGCACCGCGTCGTGGCGCTGAAGAACGTCTGCGCGGGGCTCGTCAACCTGATCGCCGGGATCGTCTTCATCCTGGTCGCGGACGTCGACTGGCGGGTGGTCGCGTTGATCGCCGTCGGCTCGACGGCGGGCGGTCTGCTGGGCGCGCGGATCGGCCGCCGCCTGCCGGCGCCAGCTTTGCGCGTCGTGATCGTGCTGGTGGGGATCGCGGCTATGCTGCAACTGCTGACGTGAGGCGCTGTTCAGACCCCTTTCCGGGGAGACTGCGGCGCCCGTCGGCGCGGTCGCGAGGAGTGTCTTTATGAGCCGTTCGCTTGACTGCGCTCCCTCGCTCCCTGTATAAGTGCAAACGATTGTGGCGGCGCTCGACCGGAGCACTGCAAACGATTGCTTAGGAGAGAGTGGAGCCATTCGATGCTCAAACGAGCTGTGGCAGAAGAGCTGACGGGTGATGCGGTCGATGGCGCCCGCGACGACATGACCGACGCACCGTTGATCGCGGCGCATCACGTGACCGCGAGCTACGACAACAAGCGCGCGGGTACGCGCCTGACGGCGTTGCGCGACGTCTCGCTGGAGATCAGAAGGGGCGAGTTCATCGCGATCGTCGGACCGTCCGGCTGTGGCAAGACGACGTTCATCAACATGATCGCCGGCTTCGTCAAGCCGATGGAGGGCGAGGTGCTCGTCCGCGGCCTGCCGGTCAAGGGGCCCGGCTCCGACCGCGCGATGGTGTTCCAGGACTACGCGCTGCTGCCGTGGCGCACGGTCGAGCGCAACGTCATGTTCGCGCTGGAGAACCACCGCGGCGGTGACAAGGAGCACAACAAGCGCCGCGTCGCGGAGACGATCGGGCTGGTCGGCCTGACCGGCTTCGAGAACTCGTATCCGTACGAGCTGTCGGGCGGCATGCGCCAGCGCGTCGGGATCGCTCGCGCACTCGCGTGCGATCCCGAGATCCTGCTGATGGACGAGCCGTTCGGCGCCGTCGACGCGATGACGCGCGAGGCGATGCAGGCCGAGCTGGAGGCGATCATCGGCAAGACCGGGCAGACCGTCGTCTTCATCACGCACTCGATCGACGAGGCGATCACGCTTGCCGATCGCGTCGTCGTCGTGTCGAGTCGTCCGGGCAGGATCCGCGAGGTGATCGACGTCGACCTCCCGCGCTCGCGGTTCGAGGACGAGGTCAAGCTGATGCCCCGCTTCTCGGAGCTGCGTGAGCATCTCTGGAACCTGTTCAGAGCCGAGGCGCTCGGCGCCAAGAGCGAGGAGGCCGCCTGATGCCCGCCACGACCGCGATCCCCAGATCGCAGCAGAGCGCGATCGAGAGAATCGAGATCTCGCTCGGCACGCGCATCATGCGCTACAAGACGGTCTACATCACGATCGTCAACCTCGCGTGCTTCTTCGTCCTGTGGCAGCTGATCGCCAAGGCCGAGATCGTCAACCCGCTGTTCCTGCCGTCGGCGACCGAGACCTTCGACGCGCTCTGGACCGGCTTCAGCGACGGGGTCATCTGGCCGGAGCTGAAGCACTCGCTCATCAACTTCCTCGTCGGCATGGCGATATCGATCGCCATCGGCGTGCCCGTCGGCCTGCTGATGGGCGTCAGCAGAGTCGTCGACACCGTCCTCAGCCCCTACGTGTGGGCGATGACGGCGCTGCCGCGCGTCGCCCTGATCCCCCTGCTGCTGCTGATCCTCGGCTTCGGCAACACGATGCAGCTCGTGATCATCGTGCTGTCGGCCGTCTTCCCGATCATCATCAACTGCATGGCCGGCGTGAAGACCGTCGAGCCGTCGCTGCTGCGCGCCGGTCGCACCTTCGGCGCAAGTCAGCCGCAGATGTACCTCAAGATCATCCTGCCGTTCACGCTGCCCTTCGTCATCTCCGGCATCAACCAGGGCATCGCCCGCGGCCTCGTCGGCATGCTCATCGGTGAGCTGCTCGGCGGCGGCGGCGAGGGCCTCGGCTACCTGCTGGACAGATCGGCGGATCAGTTCAATTCGGGGCTGCTGTACGGCACGCTGCTGCTGCTCGCAGTGATGTCCGTCGGGCTGGTGCAGTTCATGCGCTGGCTCGAACGTCGCGTCGCGCCCTGGCGTGAAGTCGCCCGGTGAAGTACGTCGTTCCATCGTTTCAACCGAAGGAATGGGAGAGAGAATGCTGAAGACCTGGAAGGCGCTCGTCGCTGCCCTCCTGCTGCCGTTGATGGCCGTCGCGCTGATCGCGTGCGGGAGCAGCTCCGACGACGATTCGTCGTCGGCATCGACCGCGGCGGACACCACCGCTGCCGCCGAGACGCCCGCTGCGAGAGCTGACGGCATCGACGTCGCGAAGGTGAAGAAGGACCTCACCGTCGGCGTCGACAACCCGTACTACCTTTTCCACGAAGACATAATCATCGCCCAGGAGAAGGGTTACTTCAGAGAGTACGGAATCGACAACGTCAGAATCGTCGAGACCGAGAACCCGCTGCCCCCGCTGATCGGCGGCTCGCTGGACTTCATGCTCTACGACACGGACACGACGATGGCGGCCGCGGCCAAGTCCGGCACGACGCTGCCGTATCTGGCGGTCTACCTCGGCGGCGAGGCGAACATCCTCGGCGTCGGCAAGGACATCAAGACCCCCGAGGACCTCAAGGGCAAGACGATCACGGGCGGTCAGTTCGACTCCCGCAACGACTTCCTGATCAGACAGCTGCTGAGAGAGAACGGCATCGACCCGGACAAGGACGTCAAGATCGTCTCCACCGGCGGCCAGTCCAACGAGCGCCTGCAGGCGGTCATCGCCGGCACGGTCGACGGCGCCAGCCTCCAGCTGCGTCACCGCAAGCTGCTCGAGGACGAGGGCGGCCAGTTCCTGTTCGAGAGAACCGACAGAGTCCCGCAGGTCGGCTGGTCCGCCTCGCCGGACATGGCGAAGGATCCCGACACGATGGCCGCGTTCCTCGCCGCGACGCTGAGAGCGCGCCAGTTCATCACCGACCAGGCGAACAAGGACGAGGTCCTCTCGATCATCAGAGACAAGGGCTTCGACCTGCCGGCCGACTACATCGCGGCGTACCCGGACGAGAACAACACCGAGTACCACGTCGTCGACGGCGGCTTCGACCCGGCCGACATGGACAGATTCGTCGATCAGCAGATCGAGCTCAGAATCATCCCGGCGGGTACGGACTGGCGCGACATGGTCGACCTCGAGCCGCTCTGGACCGCCCAGAGAGAGCTCGGCATCCCGCTCAACCCGGACCCCGCGAGCGTGAGATGACACACGGGACGGCGAGTGCCCGTGGCCTGAAGCTGCTTGCCCACCATGACCTCGGCGGCTGCGGCGACGGGATGCAGGTCCAGCGCGAAGGCGATGCGCTCTATGTCGGTCACACGGGCACCAGCCGGGCCGGCACGTCGATTCTCGACGTGTCGGACCCGGGCCGTCCCAGGCTGGTGACGCAGTGGCCAGCTCCCTCGAACGCCCACGCCCACAAGGTGCAGGTGGCCGACGGGCTGCTGCTGACCAACCACGAGTCGTACCCGATGGGCCGCCCGCCGCAGGAGCCGTTCCGCGGCGGGCTGGCGATCTACAGCCTCGACGACCCGTTCGACCCTCAGCAGATCGGCTTCTGGGACGCGGGCGGGCGCGGGGTGCACCGGATCGTCTGGACGGGCGGCCGCTACGCCCACATGTCCGCGCGACCGGACGGCTTCAACGACCGCATCTGGGTCGTCGTCGACCTGATCGACCCGGCCAATCCGGTCGAGGCCGCGCGCTGGTGGTGGCCCGGGCAGAACGTCGGCGCCGGCGAGCAGCCGACGTGGCCGGAGGGCGAGCGCTACGCGGCGCATCACGCGCTGCTGGACGGCGACCTCGCCTACCTCGGCTACGACGACGCCAACATGGTCGTGCTCGACGTCTCCGACATGACGCAGCCCAGGCAGGTCGAGCACGTCGTCTGGGGCGGCGGCTCGACCCATACCTGCATGCCGCTGCCGGGCCGCAGACTCGTCGTCGTCACCGACGAGCAGCAGACCGACGGCCCGCACGCGCCGCAGCGCGACATCCACCTGATCGACGTCGCGCAGCGGGGCGCCGCGAGGGTGCTCGGCACGCTCCCGCGCCCCGACGCGTCGTTCGACGCACAGCCGATGCGCTTCGGTCCGCACAACTTCCACGAGAACCGCGTCGGCTCCTACCGCAGCGAGCGGCTCGTGTTCGCGACCTGGTTCAACGCCGGCGTGCGCGTCTACGACCTCGCCGACCCGGCGAACCCGGTCGAGGTGGCGCACTGGGTCTCCGACCCGCCCGAGGGCCAGGCCGCCCCGGCGAGCAACGACCTGTGGGTCGATCATCAGGGACTGATCTGGGTGACCGACCGCCACAGCGGCGGGCTCTGCGTGCTGGAGCCCGACGACGAGCTGGCCGCACTGATGCGCGCAGCCGCGCTGCCGGCGTAGCCCGACCCGACGACAACTCGAGAGGAGGTGGTCGACGATGCCCGACGCACGCGTCCAGGCCGCGATCGACAACTGGGGTCCCCGTTTCATCACGAACGGGGTCGACTACAACGTGTTCGTGCGCACGACGCGCGGACTCGAGCACTGGGAGGACTGGCTCGACGCCTGGTCCGGCGCCGCCGAGGTCCACCTCGAGATCGCCGCGCAGGCCGAGGCCGCCGGCCACGCGCTGACCGCCGGCGAGGCGTACGTCTCGGCCGCGACCTGCTTTCACTTCGCGAAGTTCGTGTGGGTCGTCGACGCCGAGAAGAACCGTGCCACGACGCGCCGCGCGATCGACGCGCTCGCGCGCGCCCACCGGCTGCTGGACCCGACCGCCGAGCGCTTGGAGGTCCCGTTCGAGGGCACGACGCTGGCCGCCAACCTGCGCCACCCCACCGGCGTGCAGCGCGCGCCGCTCGTCGTGCTGATCCCGGGCCTGGACTCGACCAAGGAGGAGTTCTTCGGCTGGGAGAACGTCTTTCTGCAGCGCGGCATCGCGACGCTCTCGTTCGACGGGCCGGGCCAGGGGGAGAGCGGGTTCGAGCTGCCGATCCGCCACGACTACGACGTCCCCGTCGGCGCGCTGCTGGACCACGTCGCCGACCGCACCGACCTCGACCACGACCGCATCGGCGCCGTCGGCGTCTCGATGGGCGGCTACTACGCGCCGCGCGCGGCCGCGTTCGAGAAGCGCATCAAGGCGGTCGCCGGCATCAGCGGCCCGTACACGATGGGCTCCAACTGGGACGACCTGCCGAACGTCACGCGCGAGACGCTGATGCACCACACGCACGCGGCGGACCACGACGAGGCGCGCGAGCGGACGCTGAAGCTCGACCTGACCGGCGTCGCGGAGCTGATCGACCAGCCGTCGCTGATCCTCACCGGCAAGCTCGACCGGCTCATACCGTGGGAGCAGACGAAGCGGATCGCCGACGAGGCGCAGGACTCGACCTGGGTCCTGTTCGACGACGGCACCCACGTCTGCAACAACGTGCCGTACAAGTACCGCAACCTCGTCGGCGACTGGACGCAGGAGCAGCTGGGCCGATGACGTTCCCCGGGGTGGCGATCGTCGGGACCGGCAGATGGGGCGAGCGGATCGCCGCGGCGGCGCAGCGCGCCGGCATGCCGCTGGTCACCTGCTTCAGTCGCGACGAGGCGCGGCGCGCGGCGTTCGCGGAGCGCTTCGGCTGCGCGCCCGCCCCGTCGCTGGAGGCGGCGCTGGAGCATCCGGAGGTGCGCGGCGTGCTGTTGGTCTCGCCCAACGACGTGCACGAGGAGCAGACGCTGCTGTGCGCGCAGCGCGGCCTGCACGTGTTCGTCGAGAAGCCGATCGCCGACACCGTCGCGGCCGGCGAGCGGATGCGCGACGCCTGCTTGGCGGCCGGCGTGACGCTGATGGTCGGGCATTCGTTCCGGCGCTTGGGCGCGGCGCGGCGCGTCGGCGAGCTGATCGCGGAGGGCGCGCTCGGGCAGGTCGTGCTGGCGGAGGCGAACCTGTCGCTGCCGGGCGCCTTCCCGCCCAGCGCCTGGCGCGCGCACCGCGCCCGCAACCCGGGCGGGCCGCTGATGCAGCTCGGCATCCACCACGTCGACACGCTCGCCTCGTGGCTCGGCGCGCCGGTCGGCTCCAGCGGCGCTTTCAAGCACCTCGCAGCGAACGCCGACATCGACGACGTCGGCGTCGTGACGGTCGAGTACGCGGGCGGCGCGCTCGCGTCCGTGACGGGCTCGTACGTCTCGCCGAAGACGTTCTCGCTGCGCCTGTTCGGGACCGAGGCCGTGCTCGACTACCACGCCGACTTCTCGATCTGGCCCGACGCCGAGCTGATGGACGCGGTCACGACGCTGACGCTCGGCGGCGCGCCGGTCGAGTTCGCCGAGCGCGACATGCTCGCCGACGAGCTGACCGAGTTCGCCCGTTGCATCGCGGACGGCGTCGCGCCGGAGACCGATGCCGAGGTCGGCATCGCCGCGCTGCGAACGATCCGCGAGGCGGTCGATTCCGCGGCCTGCGGCCTTGAATCGATTGGAAGAACTCGCCCAGGGGCTCCTTCTTCCATCCAGGAGATCAACCGATGACCGATGACCTCTACCCGCGCTTCTCCGACGCGGAGATCGAGGCGCGCCGCGACGCGCTGACGGACGTGATGCGCGCGCAGGGGATCGACCACGTGCTCGTCTACGGTGCCAACCGCTTCGGCTCCGCGGTGCCGTGGCTGACGCGCTGGCCGGTCACGCGCGAGGCGCTCGTCGTCTTCACGCCCGGCGCGCGCGACCTGCTGCTGGTCGACTTCTACAACCACGTCCCGAACGCGCGCCGGATCGCGACGGCGGCGACGGTGGAGGGCGCGGCGCCGTCCGGGATCGCGCGCGCGGTCGACGAGCTGCGCCGGCGCGGTGCGGCCGGCAAGCGGATCGGCGTGATCGGGCCGCTCGGGTTCCGCGCGTGCGGACGGCTCGCAGAGCTGGCCGGGGAGGTCGTCGACCTCGGCGGCGCGTACACGAAGCTGCGGCTGCGCAAGTCGGCCGAGGAGCTGGAGTGGATCCGGCGCGGCTGCGCGCTGACCGACCTCGCCGTCGAGGCGCTGGCAGATGGCGCGCGGCCGGGCGTCGACGAGCTGCAGCTCGGCAACATGGTCGAGCGCGCGTACGTCGGCGAGGGCGGCACGACCCACATCCACTACTTCGCCGCGACCTCGATGGATTCGCCGGAGATGGGCGTTCCGGCGCAGTGGCCGACGACGCGCGTGCTGCAGGCCGGCGACGCGCTGACGTGCGAGATCAGCGCCTCGTGGTGGGACCATCCCGGCCAGGTGCTGCGCACGTTCGCCGTCGGCGCCGAGCCGAGCGCGCAGTTCGCCGAGCTGCACGCGGTCGCGGACGCGGCGTTCGACGCGGTCGTCGCGATTCTGAGACCGGGCACGACCGCGGCCGACGTCGTCGCCGCCGCGCGCGTCATCGAGGACGCCGGCTACACGACGCGCGACGACCTGATGCACGGCTTCGTCGGCGGCTACCTGCCGCCGGTGCTCGGCAGCGACAGCCGTCAGCTGGAGCCGATACCGGACTTCACGTTCGAGGCCGGCATGACGGTCGTCGTCCAGCCGAACGTCTGCACGCTCGACGAGCGCGCGGGCGTGCAGACCGGCGAGCTGCTGCACATCACCGGCGACGGCGTGGAGCGGCTGCACGCCGTCGAGCGCGGGCTGGTGCGGGTCGGTTAGCGCAGGAGCTGCTCCCCCAGGAACGCGATCACGCGGTCGGCGGTCGCGACCGTGACGGCGTCGGGGAAGTAGCCGCCGGCCTCGCGGCGGGGGCCGAACTGGTACGCGTGGTCGGGGTGGTCGAAGCTCGTCCACTCGACCCGCTTGCCGGCGCGCTGCAGCAGCTCGAACGCCTTGCGGAAGACGCCCTGCAGGTGGTCGTCGTCACGGCCGATCACGAGGATCGGCAGGTCGTCGGGGATCCGCGCGATCCGCTCCAGCGCGCGCTCGAGGTCGATCTCCTCGTCGCCGACCTCGCGGCGGTACTGCAGCTCCGCCTCGATCCGCGCGTCCGGGTACTTCAGCCCGAGCAGCTCGATCACGGCGGGCTCGGTCGGCACGAGCGCCGCGGGCGTCGCGCCGAGCGCGGAGGTCGCCCCGGCGGCAGGCCCGCCGCCGAGCGCGGAGGTCGCCTTCAGCTGGATCTCGCCGCCGTGGCTGACGCCGAAGAACGCGACCCGCTGCGGGTCGATGTCCGGCAGCTCGACGACGCGGCGGAAGATCGCGACGACGTCGTCATGGTCGAGCGTGTGGTGGGTCTCGGGCCGCCCGTACGCGCCCTCGTCCTCGCAGCGCCCCTCGGCGACGGCGATCGCGAAGCCGGCCTCGACGAGCCGGTCGAGCAGGTAGGACTGCTCGTTGAGCTGGTCGCTCAGATACGGCAATCCGAGCCCGCCGGAGCCGGGGTGCAGGCAGATCACGGTCGGATGCGGCCCCTCGCCGGCGGGGCGCTTGAACAGAAACGGGACATACAGCCCGTCGTCGGTGAAGACCAGCTGCAGCTCCGCGCCGGTCGCCGCATGCGGCACGCTCGCGTCGAGCGGCCCGCGCACCGGCTCGCCGGGATGATGGACGTAACCGGCTCGCGGCGCGACGTTCGACGTGCTCAAGATCTGCTCCTCTGCAATCGTTTGCCAAACCCTACGGCGGCGCGGCGCCGGGGTCAACGGCGGTGGTCTCGGTCGAGCACCGACACCTTCGGCACCGCAGCGGTTCGGAACGTGCCGGTGCTCGGGTGAGCGGTGCTAACGAGCGGGCGCGGTGGAGGCGCGGACGATCAGGCGGGTGGGGAGGAGGACGCGGGGCGGGGCGTCGGCGTCGGCGGTGTCCGCGCGGCCCGCGGGCGCCGCGCCGCCGCTTGCGTCCGCGCCGCCGCCCCCGTCGATCCGCTCCAGCAGCAACCGCGCGGCCGCGGCGCCAATCTCGTCCTGCGGGATCGCAACCGTCGTGAGCGGCGGGTCGACGCGATCGACCAGCGGCATGTCGTTGTGCCCCGTGACCGACACGTCCTCGGGGCATCGCACCCCTGCCCGCCGCAGCGCCGCGATCACGCCCAAGGCGATCATGTCGTTACCGGCGACGATCGCGGTGAACGCGCGCCCCGGCAGCCGCTCCGCCGCCCGCTCCCCCGCAGCGGTCGTGAACGCATCCCCATGGACCACGAGCGATTCGACAAGCGGGAGCGAGGCGGAGACCAACGCGGCTCGGAACGCCTCCAGACGGGTCATCGTCGTTGACAGGTCCAACGGCCCGGTCACGTGCGCGATCCGCTGGTGGCCGAGCGCGACGAGGTGGGCGACCGCGGCGGCGGTGCCGGCGGCGTCGTCGGCGGCGACGAAGGGGAGGCCGCCGCCGTCGATCTCGCGGGTCACCAGGACCGCGGGCAGTTCGGCGCCGAGCAGGTCGCTGACGGTCGGGCTGGTGCGGGCGGCGGTGGCGACGATCAGGCCCTCGCAGCGGCGCGCGCGCAGCTCGGCGACGTGGACCGCCTCGCGCTCGGGGTCGTTGTCGGTGTCGGCCAGGAGGCAGGCGAGCCCCGCGCTCCACAGCACGCGCTCGATGCCGCGCACGATCGGGGGCAGGACGGGGTTCGCGAGGTCCGGCACGACGACGCCGACGACGCCGGAGCGGCGCGTGCGCAGGCTGCGCGCGGTCGGGTCGGGCACGTAGCCCAGTTCGCGCGCCGCCGCACGCACGCGCTCGGCCGTCGCGGCGGTGACGCGACCCGGCAGCGCGGGGTTCAAGGCGCGCGAGGCGGTTGCCTGATGCACGCCCGCGCGCGTGGCGACGTCACGAAGGGTCGGTCGCCGCGGCATCAGCGGATCGTAGGGGCTACGCCTTCGCCCAGTACTCCTCCGATGCCTTGCTCGCCGCCAGTCTCTCGGCGTCCTCGAAGCCGGGGGCCATCGAGGCGCGGGTGCCGGGCATCACCTGGTGGTGGTCGATGTTGAGCAGGCGCAGCCAGCTCTGCTGGCCCAGCGTCAGGCCGATCATGCAACCCAGCTCGACCAGTTCGGGCTCGCTGAACTGCCCGTGCAGGCGCTCCCAGAAGGCGTCGTCGGTGTCGAGTCTCCAGGCGATCGCCTCGGCGTAGGCGAGCGCGGCCTTCTCGCGCGCGTCGAAGCGGTCGGAGCTCTCGAAGTTCAGCAGCTCGTCGTACTTGCCCTCGACGAGGCCGGCGGCGGCGCCCTGCTCCGAACGCTGGTTGCCGCAGTACTCGCACTTGACCGTTCTGGAGATGTAGACGCGCGCCAGCTCCTTGACCGAGTGGTCCAGGACGCCGTCGCGGAAGAGGTCGCGCCAGCTGTCGGCGAAGGACCAGAACGCCGCCGGGACGTGCGCGCGGATCGCGGAGCTCTCCGGTCGCGGCGTGCCCTCGCGCGCGCAGCGCTCCATCTCGGCCTGCATCTCGGCGGTCATGTCGTCGTACGGGACGTAGCTGATCCGTTGCGTGCCCATGCTCTCTCCTGATGCGCGGGTGGGTGCTGTGCGGTTGGCGACGCGCTGGTGGCAATCGATTGCCACGTGCGTGGCGCGAGGCTAGTGCGCGCCGGTCGCCGCGTCAAGGCCCGTAGCGCACCGTCACCAGCGACTCAATGCAGATGACGAGGCGCGCGGTCTCGACGGCGGCCGGGTGGCGAGCGCCACGCGCGACCTGCTCATCGTGCCCGCCTCGCAAGAGCGCGGCACGCGCCGTTAGGCGCGGGCCGCGCCCGCGCCCGCGGTGACGCGTGGCCGCTGGCTCCACGCGAACCACGCCAGTCCAGCGAGGCACAGCACGACGGCGACGAAGAAGTTGAGCCGCAGGCCGAAGACGTGGTGCGCAGGGTCGGTCCGCAGCAGTTCCTCGCCGATGCGGCCGAGCGAGTAGCCGGCGACGTAGAGCGCGAACAGGCCGGGCGGTCGGATCCGCGCGCGCCGGCCGAGCCAGACGAGGAAGCCCGCGAGCGTCAGGTTCCAGATCAGCTCGTAGAGGAAGGTCGGTTGGAAGGTCGTGTCGTCGGCGTAGCGCGCCGGCCGGTGCTCAGGGTCGATCCGCAGGCCCCACGGCAGGCTCGTCGGCCCGCCGAACAGCTCCTGGTTGAACCAGTTGCCGATCCGCCCGATCGCCTGCGCGACCAGCAGCGCGGGCGCGGCGGCGTCCATGAACAGCGCCACGTCCGCTCTGCGGTGACGCAGCACGAGCACGCCCGCGAGCGAGCCGAGCGCGATCCCGCCCCAGATCCCGAGGCCGCCGTCCCAGACTGCGAACGGCCCCCACCAGTGGTCGGGGACCTCGTCCCAGCTGGTCGCGAGGAAGTACAGCCGCCCGCCGATCAGCCCCGCCGGGAAGCCCCACAGCGCGACCTCCTGCACGAGCGCCCGCCGGCCGCCGACGCGCTCCCAGCGGCGCGACGTGATCGCGATCGCGGCCAGCAGCGCGACGACGTAGGCGAGGCCGTAGGCGTGGAAGAAGAACGGCCCGATGCCGAAGCCGTTCTCCGCGGGGCTCGGGATCGAGGCGAGCGGCGGCAACCGTCAGATCCCCGCGATCGTGCAGCCCCGTCTGCCGCCGGTGAAGCCGCGCAGCATCGCGTCGGCGTTCGCCTGCTCCATCGTCAGGTAGGTCGCGCCGGGCGAGTCCTGCGGGCCGAGCGTGTCGCCGTAGAGCGTGTGGTCGGCGCTCGCGCCGGACTCCTGCGCGATCGCGCGCGCGAGCTTCGGGTTGACCGACGACTCGGGGAAGACCGCTCTGACGCCCTCGGCTCTGATCGTCTGCACGAGTCTCGCGACGTCGCCGGCGGAGGCCTGCGCCTGCGTCGTCTGGGAGGGGATCACGGCACCGATCACCTGTACGTCATAGCGCTTGGCGAAGTAGTTGAAGGCGTCGTGGTCGGTCACGAGCTTGCGCTGCGCGGCCGGCACGGCGGCGAAGCACTTTCTGATGCCCGCGTCGAGCGCCTGGACCTTGGCGAGGTAGGCGGCGGCGTTGGCGTCGTAGGTCGCTCTGGCGGCCGGGTCGGCGCTGCTGAGCGCGTCGCGGATGACCGGGATCGCGGCCTCGACGTTGGCCGGGTCGTGCCACCAGTGCGGGTCGTATCTGGACGCCTCGGGCCCGGACGTCTCGCCGGGCACTCTGTCGACGGCGCTGTCGGCGAGCGTCACGACCGTGGGGTCGCCACCGGACTGCGTGACGACGTCCGCCATCCAGTGGTCGAGGTTGTCGCCACTCTCGAAGACGACCTTCGCCCCGGCCGTCTCGGTCACGTCCTGCGGTCGCGGCTCGTAGTCGTGCGGGTCGCTGTTGGGCTGCAGGATCTGCGTCACGTCGGCCGCGTCGCCGCCGATCTGGCGCACGATGTCGCCGAGTTGCGTCGTGGTCGCGACGACGGCGATCGGGTCGGCGCTGCTCGCGGCGGTCGTCGCGCTGTCCGCGGTGGCGCTCGACGCGCCCGTGGCGGCGCTCGTGGCGGCGTTGTCGTCGGAGCTGCCGCAGGCGCTCAGCGCGAGTGTCGTGACGAGGGCAGGGAGGAGGAGAAGGCGTCGGTCCATGACCGCAGCCTAGCAATAATGAGATTCAGTATTGCGAAGGTCGGGCTTGGGTCCGCCGCACGCCCGCGGTGCCGGCGCGCGACGACGCCGGCCCGCCGACCGGGGAGGGATCCGGTCGGCGGGCCGTGGGTGCGCCGGGGTTTGGGGGCGGGGTCCGAGGACTACGTCTGCGCGCTCAGCGTGAACTGGCCGACGAGCCGCTCCAGCTCCTCGGCGGTCTTCGCCAGCTCCTGTGCGGAGGCGGCGATCTCCTGTGTGGAGGCCGAGGTCTGCTGCGTCGAGGCGGCGACCTGCTCGGTCGCGGCCGAGGACTGCTGCGCGACGGCGGCGACCTCGGTCATGTTCGCCTGCATGCGGCTGGCGCGCTCGGAGATCTCGCCGGTCGCGACTGCGATCTGGCTGACGCGATCGCTCATGTCCTCGACCGACGTGCCGATCTGCAGGAACGAGGTGCGCGCCTGCTCGACCGTCGCGACGCCGTCGTGCGTGCGCTGCGCGCCGCTCTCGACGACCTCGACGGCGCGGCCAGTCTCGGTCTGGATCTCTGTGATCAGCGTCGAGATCGAGCGCGCGGCCTGCTGCGACTCCTCGGCGAGCTTGCGGACCTCCTCGGCGACGACGGCGAAGCCGCGGCCCTGCTCGCCGGCGCGGGCGGCCTCGATCGCGGCGTTCAGCGCCAGCAGGTTCGTCTGCTCCGCGATGCCGGTGATGGTCGAGACGATCCCGCCGATCTGGCCGGACTTCGCACCCAGCTCGCGGATCGTCTCGGTCACCTGCATGGAGGACGACTGCACGGCCTGCATCGCCTCGGTCGCCTCGGCGATCGTGGCGGCGCCCTCCTCGGCGGCGCCGCGCGCGTGCTCGGCGGCCTGCGCGGTCTGCTCCGCGTTCTCGGCGGCGGTGCGGGTCGCGTCGACGACCTCGCTCGTCAGGTCGCGCGCGTCGCCGACGGTGCGCACCTGGCGCTCGGCGCCCGCGGCGACCTCGCCGACGGAGGAGGCGATCTCGCCGACGGCGCGGCCGGACTCCTCCGAGGTCGACGCCATCTGCTGCGAGGCGGCGGCGACGGCCTGCGTCTCCTGCGCGATCTGGCGCAGCATCGCGGCGACCTTGTCGCGCATCCCGTTGTAGCCGTCGACGGAGTTGTGCGTCGTCGCGAGCATCTCGTTGAAGATCTCCGCGAGACGGCCCAGCTTGGCCTCCCCCTCGGCCGTCAGCGGCTGCGTGTCGGCGCTCGCGTCGAGCGTCAGGTCGCCGCGCGCGACGGCCGCCAGCCCGGCTTCCAGCTCGACCAGGTCACGGCCGCGCAGCGACTCCATCCGCTCGACCAGCGCCTCGAGGCTCGACTGGTCGCCGAGCGCGTCGCGCAGCTGCGTCGCCATCTCCAGGAAGGCGTTGCCGAGCACGTCTCTGTCGGACTTCGGCCGGACCCTGACGGCGAGGTCGCCGGCGGCGATCCGGCGCGCGGCGGTCGCGGTCTCGTCGAGGTAGCCGATCATCTCCCTGAACGCCTCGCCGGTCTCGCCGATCTCGTCGCGCGATCTGATCTCGACGCGCTGCTCGATGTCGCCCTGCGAGATCCCGCGCGCGGCGGTCAGCATCTGCTTCAGCCCGCCGGCGATCTTGCGTGCCAGCAGCAGCGCGATCGCGATCCCGATGATCGTCGCCGCGATCAGCAGCGCGATGATCGTCGTGCGCGCGGTTCTCACGGTCGAATCGGCGCTGTTCGCCTGCGCGGCGGAGAGCGAGTAGCGGTGGTCCTTGAGGTCGGCGAGCGCGGTCTTGACGCCTTCCCAGGCGTCGTTGGCGGCACCGGTCGTGAGGACGCCGAGGCCCTCTCTGTAGTCGCCGGCCTGCGCGAGTCTGGCGTACTCTCTCGACGTGTCGACGTACTGTCTCCAGGCCGCGTCGAGTCTGTCCAGGTTCGCGATGTCGGCCGCGTCGAGACGGGGCGCTCTGGCGATCAGGTCCTGCGACAGTCTCAGGTCCTCGAGGTCGCCGGACTGGCCGTCGTCGGGCAGGCCGATCGCGGCGCTGCCGACGTAGCGGACCTGATCCTTGCGGTATTCGCTGATCGCGAGGTGGATGTCACCGGCGGATCTGACGCTGGGAACGGTTGCGTCGGCGAACGTGTCCGTGACGTTCCGCATCGAGCCGAGCTTGGTGACGGCAACGATCCCGACGGCGAGCATCAGCGCGACGATGGTGAGGAAGCCGGCGAGCAGCTTCGTCTTCACGGTGAAACGCACCGTTGTCTCCTCTAAGCAGTAGTGGGGAAGGGCGAGTCGCCGGTTGGGGCCGGACCGGCGTCGCCTCTGCTCGGAGTGATCGGTCAGGAGTGACGTTTCTTAATTCTCCTCTCGGTGGTCGGACCGACCTGGCACGCCGCCGCGGCCTGCCGTCTAGCGCCCCGGCCAGCTCCCCGCTTTTCGGTACGTCTGGACGACCGCTGCGACCCCGGCGCCCGTCGGCTGCGGGCCGCCGAAGTCCGCCAGCGCGGCCTCGAGCGCCGCGATGCCGGCGACGACGTCGGCCGCGCTGACGCTGCCGAGGTGACCGACCCGCAGCACGTCGGCGCTCAGCGGTCCCTGGCCGGCGGCGACGACGACGCCGTAGCGCGTCTCCAGATGCGCCGCGAGCGCGCTCGGATCGACGCCGGGCGGCGCTCTCACCGCCGTCACGACGACCCCCGCGTCGATGTTCTCGCCGAACGGCTCCAAGCCCAGCGCCGCGACCCCCGCCTTGACCGCCGCGGCGTTGAGCCGGTGCAGCGCGAAGACCGCGTCGAGGCCCTGTTCGCGCAGCCCGCGCAGCGCCGCCGCGAGCCCCTCGATCACCGAGATCGCCGGCGTATACGGGCTCTCCGGGGTGCCCGGTCTGGCCCAGCGGCGGTACTCGCTGAAGTCCCAGTAGTACGGCGCCGGCGGCAGCTCGCCGTGACGTGCCCAGGCGCGGGCGCCGACGGCTACGAACGACACGCCCGGCGTCGCCCCGAGCGCCTTCTGCGACGCGCCGACGACGAGGTCGAGCGCGAGCCTGTCGGTGCCGATCGGCAGCGCGCCCGCGGCCGAGACGGCGTCGACCATCAGCAGCGGCGCCGACGGCGCCGCCGTCACGACGGGCGCGATCGCGGCGAGGTCGTTGACGACGCTGGTCGACGTCTCGGAATGCTGCAGCACGACGCCGCGCGCGTCCGGCGTGCGCGCCAGGCAGGCCGCCACGTCGTCGGCGCGGACGGCCTCGCCCCAGCGGTAGTCGAGCCGCTCGACTACGAGCCCGGCGCGCGTCGCGATCGTCACGACGCGCTCGCCGAAGAAGCCGTTGACGCAGACGACGATCCGCTCGCCCGGCGCGAAGCAGTTGACGATCGCCGCCTCCAGCGCGCCGGTCCCCGAGGCGGTGTACAGCAGCACCTCGTTGCTGGTCTCCAGCAGCCACTGCAACCCCTCGGTGACCTCGCTCAGCAGCAGCTGGAAGGCGCGCCCGCGGTGGAACACGGGGTGGCGGCCCTGCGCCTCCAGCACCGCCGCGGGGACGGGCGTCGGACCGGGAGTCAGCCAGGTCTGCGCCATCGCTACTCCAGCACCTCGCGCGCGCCGAGGTCGGCCAGCACGCCGATCCCCTCGCGCTCGGCCGCCCGCCACACGTGCACGGCGCAGACGATGTCCTGGATCGCGACGCCGGAGGAGTCGAACAGCGTGATCTCGTCGTCGTCGCGACGGCCGACCGTCCCGTCGAGGACCGCGCCGAGGTCCGGCCCGAGATCGTCCGCGGTGACGGTCCCGGCCTCCAGCGCGACCGCGAACTTGCCGTCGTGCAGCGTCTCCTCGCGGCCGTCGCCGATCACGCGGCAGGCGGCCAGCAGGTCGCTCTCCAGCTCGGTTCTGATGCCGATCGCGTTGACGTGCTGGCCGGGCTCCAGGTGCTCGCGCCGGACGACCGGCACGGGCGAGTTGGTCGCCGTCACGACGATCTCGGCGCCGGCGGTCGCCTCCGCAGTCGTCGCGACCGCGTTCGCGTCGATCCCGAGCTGCTCGCGCACGCGCTGCGCGAACGCCTCGCGCCGCACCGGCGAGCGCGACGTCACGCGGACCGACTCCAGCGCCGGGAAGCGCGCCTTGTGCGCGAGCACCGCGTACCACGCCAGCGCGCCGGTCCCGACCATCCCGAGCGAGCGCGTCGCGCCCGGCCGCGCGAGCGCCTCCGTCGCGACCGCGGCGCCGGCCGCCGTGCGCACCGCGGTGATGTAGACCGAGTCCATGATCGCCAGCGGGGTGCCGTCCTCGTCGTCGAACAGCAGCAGCAACGAGCCGAGGTTCCTGCCGGGCGGATTCTTCGGGAAGCGCGCCAGCACCTTCACGCCGAGGCCGCCGGAGGAGCCGTCCCAGCCGGCCAGCAGCTTCAGCCAGCCGCGCTGCTCGCCGGGCAGCCGCAGCCACGCGCTCGGCGCGGCCTGCGTGAGGCCGCGCCCGAGCGCGAGGAACGCGTCGCGCTGCAGGTCGATCGCCGCCTCGACGCTGAGCAGGTGGCGGACGTCGGGCATCCCCAGTATGCGCGTCAGCACGGTGTCGCTCATGCGCCCATCACGTAGAGGCCGGGATCGGGCTCGGAGAGGACCTCGCAGCCGTCCGCGGTGATCAGCACGTCCTCCTCGGAGCCGTAGGTCATGCCGCCCTCGGGCAGGTACGCCTCGCACGACAGGACCATGCCGGGCAGCAGCACGTCGTCGCTGTCGAGGCGCACGAACGGCGGCTCGCTGGAGGCGATCCCGAGGCCGTGGCAGAGGTGCATGTACGGCGGGCCGAGGTAGTTGCCGATCTTCTCGTCGCCGTACCCCAGCTCGTGGTAGAGCCGGACCATGTGCTCCATCACGGCTCTGAACGACTCGCCGGGCTTCAGTGCCTCCGCGATCGAGCGGCGCACGATCTCGCGGATGTTGTCGTGGTGGAAGGTCTGCTCGGCGCTCGGCTCGCCGACGACGGCCATGCGGTTGAACTCGCCCCAGTAGCCGGCGAGCGTCACGCCGGAGTCGACGAACAGCAGTTCGCCGGGCTTGAGGATCTGGTCGGTCTGCGGGCCGAGCATCCGCGAGGTGTGGCCGAGCGCCTTCGCCTTCGCCTCCGAGACGATCAGCGCCTGCGCGTACGGCGGGCGGAAGGCGCCGGCCTCGACCAGCGCGGCGCCGACCTTGCGGCCGACGTCGACCTCGGAGTCGCCGGCGACGATCGCGCCGAACGCGTTCGCGAGCCCCTCGCCGTTGATCGTGTCGCACTTGCGGATCCACTCGACCTCGGCCGGGCTCTTGATCATCCGCAGCGCCCACAGCACGTCGGTGCCGTCGACGAACTCCGCGCCGGGCAGGCCGGCCTCGAACGCGCGCCACTCGTCGAACGGCATCGCGATCCGCTGGTCGGTGCCGAACTCGGCGCCGATCCTGCCTCTGCCGAGCCCGCGCGCGCGGACGGCGTCGGCGAGCGCGGCGCCGCTGAAGGGGGGACCGTAGGCGACGACGTCCTGCACCCACGACTGCACGCGCGCGTTCGCCTCGTTGATCCCGTAGACCCACAGCAGCGGCTCGCCCTCGCGCGGCAGCACCATCACGTGCGGGCGCGAGTAGTTGAGCTGGTAGTCGCGCGGCAGGTGACCGCTCAGGTAGTAGTAGTTCATGCCGGCGGCGAAGTCGCCGGTGACCACGAGCGCGTCGAGGCCTGCACGCGCCATCTCCTCACGCGCGCGGTCGGCGCGCGCGATCAGCTCCTCGCGGTCGAACAGTGCGGCGGTCATCTCTCTCCTTCGTTGTTCAGGAACGTGGTAAAACGGGTGGCGATCGCCACCGGGTCTTCGAGCAGGAACGGCGTGCCGGGCGCGTTGCCCGGCTCGATCGCGCCGAGCACGACGGACGTGCCGTCCGCCGCGCGGGCTTCGTGCAGCGCCTCTTCCAGCGCGACGGCATCGGCGACCTGGCGTGTCGCCAGCCCCGCGCCGCGGCAGAGCGCCGCGAGGTCGATCCGCTCGGCCTGCGACGGCCGCCCGGCCGCCGAGGCGTGCTGGTGGTTGTCGAGCACGACGAGCGTGAAGCGGGGCGGGGCGAGGTAGGCGAGCGTCGGCAGGATCGACAGCCCCATCAGCAGCGAGCCGTCGCCTTCGACCGCCGCGACCGGGCCGCCGCGGCCGGCGAGCGCGAGCCCGGCGCCGACGGCGGGCGCGAGGCCCATCGAGTCGAGCAGGTAGAGGTGCGAGTCGCGCTTGCCCAGCGACGCCAGCTCACGCGAGGTGGCGCCGAGCGTGACGACGAGCGGGTCGTGCGCGAAGACGGCGTCGATCGCTCTGAGCGCATCGATCCGTCTCATGCCTCCGCGCTCCCCGGGTGCATCACGTCGGCGAGCAGCACGACCGGCCGGTGCGTCATCGCGGCGTGCTCGGCGACGGCGCGCGTGGTCGTGCGCCACAGCGCCGGCGACTCCGCCGGCCCGAGCCGCTCGGCCGCGATCCCTGCCGTCTTCAGCAGGTCGGGGACGGCCTCGCAGAACGTGTGGATCATCGCGTTGTACTCCCCGAGTCCGCCGCGCGTGTTGGCGACGATCGGGAGGCCCAGGTGGTAGGCCTTCACGAACGTCGTCAGCGCGGTCAGCGCGTTGCCGAAGCCGTTGTCCTGCATCACGATCGCGACGCGTCTGCCGCCGAGCAGCAGCCCGCCGGCGATCCCGGCGGCCTCCTCCTCGCGGTTGGCCATCAGGCCGGGCACGCCGTTTCGCTCCAGCCCGGCGATGATCGCGGCGACATGCGACGAGGGCACGTAGACGAACGTCTGCAGCCCCCAGTCGAGCAGGCCGTCGACGACCGCCTCGTAGCGTGCATGGGAGCCGCTCATGCGTTCACCTCGCCGACGACCGCGTCGCAATGTGCGTGGAACCCGCTCATGCGGTCACCTCCAGGATTCGCAGGACGTCTCCGAGCACCGCCGAGGCGGCGCCGCGGGGGCTCGATCTGCCGCCGCTGAGGACGACCTCGCCGATGCCGCCGCCGCGCAGCACGACGGCCTTCTCACCCGGCTCGAGCGCCGCCAGCGGATCGCCGGCGGGGATCCCGCGCGGACGCACGCTCGCGATGACGCTGCCGTCGGCGGCGCGCTCGGCGCGGCCGACGAGGTGGATGGCGGCGCCCTCCAGCCCCGCCACGCTCTGCTCGTCGATCCCGACGACCTCGAGCTCCTCGATCGCGAGCGTCGCCGGCCAGATCGTGTTCGCGAGGATCACGAGCTTCGCGGCCGTGTCCCAGCCGCCGAGGTCCATCGTCGGGTCCGGCTCGGCGATCCCGGCTGCCTGCGCGTCCGCGATCGCCTCTGCCACCGGCGTGCCCGTCGCGACCTGCGCGAGCACGTAGGAGCTGGTGCCCGTCAGCACGCCCTCGAACGCGTCGATCCGGTCCGCGCGGCCGAGCGCCTGCGCGACGGCGACCGCCGGCAACGCCGCGCCGGCGGCGCTGGCATAGCCGATCTGCCCGCCGTGCTCGCGCGCCAGCCGCGTCAGCTCCGTCCACGCGCGCGCGAGCGGCGCCTTGTTCGCGGTCACGACCGACGCGCCCGCCGCCAGCCCCGCGCGCAGAAGCGACAACGATGGCTCGCCGGTCTCGAACGAGCAGCTCGTCAGGTCCACGACGACGTCGGGCGCCGTGCGCGCGACCAGCGCGATTGGATCCAATGAGATGTGCGGAAGCTCGCCGCGGGCCGGATCGGCCTTCAGCGCGAGCAGGTCGCGGGGGGAGAGGGCGTCGCCGCGCGGGTCCGCCGCGGCTGCACCGTCACCGCCGAGCGGCCCCCGCGAGTCGACCGCCCCGACCACGTCGACCGCCACCTCGCGCTCTTCCAGCAGCTCCAGGAAGCTGCGTCCGACGCCGCCGAGGCCCACCAGCAGCAGCCGGGGGCGCTCCTCACTGGGCGAGTGCACAGCCGTCCTTCCGCTTGTCTGAGGCGCCGGCGAACGTGCCGTCGGGCTGGGCCAGGATCAGCTGCGCGCCGCCGCCGTTGAGCGGACCCAGCTCGGTCAGCTCGTGGCCGCGGGCGCGCAGGCCCGCCGCGACGCCGGCGTCGAAGCCGGGCTCCAGCGCGACGCGGCGACCCTCCCACCAGCGCGCACGGGGTGCGTCCAGCGCGGCCTGCGGGTCGAGCCCGTCGTCGAGCAGGTGGCGCAGGATCTGCATCTGCCCCTGCGGCTGCATGAAGCCGCCGACGACGCCGAGGCAGCCGAGGAACGCGCCGTCGCGTGCCAGCAGCGCCGGGACGATCGTGTGGTAGGGACGCTTGCCGCCGGCCATCCGGTTGGGGTGGCCGTCGGCGGTCGAGAAGTTCGAGCCGCGGTTCTGCAGCAGGATCCCAGTGCCGGGGACCGCGATGCCGGAGCCGAAGCCCTCGTAGAGGCTCTGGATCAGCGAGCAGGCGCCGCCGTCCGCGTCGACCGCGGCGATGTAGACCGTGTCGCTGCGCTTCGCCGCCCCGCCCGCGCGCGCGGCGTCGGGATCGATCGCCGCGCGGTGCGCCGCCAGATGCTCCTCCGACAGCAGCCGCTCGGTCGGGACCGCGACGTGGTCGGGGTCGGCGACGTGCGCGGCGGCGTCGTCGAAGGCGAGCTTGAGCGCCTCGATCGCGGCGTGCTCGCGCGCGGCGGCGGCGTCGCTCGCGGCGCTCGCCGCCGCACCTGCGCCGGTCTCGACGAGGCCCGCGTAGATCCCGAGCGCCTCCAGCACGACGATGCCCTGCCCGGGCGGCGGCAGCTGGAAGACGTCGGCGCCGCGGTAGTCGCGCCGCAGCGGCGTCACCCAGGTCGCGCCCTCCCAGCCGGCCAGGTCCTGCTCCCGCAACGGCCCGCCGGCGGCCTCCACGGCCGCCGCGATCCGCGCCGCCAGCGGCCCGCGGTAGTAGGCGTCCGCGCCGCCCGCGGCGAGCTGGCGCAGAACCGCGCCCAGCTCTGGATTGGTCATCCGCTCGCCCGCGGCCGGCGGCTGCCCGTCGGCCTTCAGGAAGACGCGCGACGCCTCGGCGTCGTGCGCGAGGCGACCGGCCGATGCCGCCCACTCGCGCGCGATCACCGGCGCGACCTCGAAGCCGTGCTCGGCCAGCGCGATCGCCGGCTGCAGCACTCGCTCCAGCCCGAGCCGGCCGTAGCGCTCCAGCAGCCGTTCCCAGGCCGAGACCGCGCCCGGGACGGTGACCGTCCACGGGCCCAGCTCCGGCGTGCGCTCGTTGCCGGCCGTGCGCAGCGCCTCGACGCTCAGCCCGGCCGGCGAGACGCCCGCGCCGGCCAGCGCGGCCGGCGCCGAGGCGCCGGCCGGCCAGACGAGCGCGAACGCGTCCCCGCCGATCGAGGTCGAGCGCGGGTCGATCACGCACAGCACAGCGGCGGCGGCGACCGCGGCATCGGCCGCGCTGCCGCCGGCGTCGAGCATCGCGACGCCCGCGCCGGCCGCGAGCGGATGGCTCGTGGCCACCATCCCGCGGTCGGCGCGGACGCTCGCGGGCTGCGTCATCTGCCGCTCACCCCGGCTCCCGCGTCGAGGATCCCGTAGTCGACCAGCTCGTCGGGCTGCTCGTCCTCCCACTCACCGAGGTCGCGGAAGAACTGCTCGTTGACGCTGAAGGCCTCGGGCGTCATCGCCGCGGTGCCTCTTCTCGGGTACATCGCCTGTCTCTTGTACGACTCGTAGACCTCGGGCAGCAGCGCCTGGTCGACGTCCGGCACCTTCTCTCTGGCCATGTCGAGCCACGCCTGCTTGTCGGTGTAGAACTCGTCGTAGCCGGACTGCAGGTCGCTCAGCAGTCTCACGAGCTGCGCTCTGTCGCTGCCGGCCTTGTCCTCGGTCGTGACCCAGGCGGTGCCGACGATGTCCTGCGCGTCGCCTCTGAGCGAGGCCCACGTGCCGAGCTCGTGGTAGTCGCCCTCCAGCTTGAGCGCGGCGAGGTTGATCGCCTCCAGGGCGCTCGCGTCGAGTCTTCTGGCCTCCATCGCCTGCGCGCGGCGGGAGGACTCCTCCAGCGCGAGGAAGTCGACGTCGTCGTAGATGTCCGGCGCCTGCTGCTTGACGAGCTGGTTGACGAAGATGTCCGTCTGGCTGCCCTTCGCGTGGTAGCCGACCTTCTTGCCGGCCAGCTGCTGGAACGAGCTGATCTCCGGGCGCGAGACGAAGACGTACTCCGGCTTCGTCTGCGCGATCCCGATCACCTTGATCGGGACCCCGCTCGCGCGCGCCTTGACGGCCGCGTCGAAGTCGACGTTGCCGACGTCGATGTTGTCGCGCAGCAGGCCGGCGACGACGGCGCTGTCGTCGGTCAGCGTGTCGACCTTCGCGCCGGCCTTCTCGAGCCCGAGCTGGTCGGCGATGTCGTTGGGGTCCAGCGCCGAGGCGTACGCGACGCGCATGCCCGACGTGTCGGCGGCCGTCGTCGACGCGCCGGTCGAGGCGGATCCGCCGCCGCCGTCGTCGCCGCTGTCGCTGCTGCCGCAAGCGCCCAGGGCGAAGCAGGCGGCCACTGCGGCCGCCACCGTGAATGTCTTCTTCATCAGGTTCTCCTAGTTGTCGGCGTAGTGCCCGTTCCAGGAGCGCATCCAGAGGCGCTCCGCGAGCTGGACGAGGCCCGCGAATCCGACGCCGATCAGCGTCACGACGATCACGTAGACCATGACCTTGTCCGTCTGGTAAGCGTTGGCGGCGTCCTGGATCGCGCCGCCGACGCCGGTCGCTGCGAACAGCAGCTCCGCGACGACCATTCCCTTCACCGCGCGGGCCGCGCCCATGCGCAGTCCGGCGAAGATGTACGGCAGCGCCGCCATGCAGGTGACGCGCCGGAACAGCTGCGCGCGGCTGGCGCCGAACGATCTCGCCACCTGCCCGAGCACGGGGTCGACGTTGCGCACGCCCGCGTAGGTGCTGACGATGATCTCGAAGACCGCGAACAGCACGACCGAGATCACGCGCGGCGTCATGCCGAGGCCGAACCAGATGATCAGCAGCGGCACCATCGCCGCCTCGGGGACGACGTAGCCGGCCGAGATCAGCGGGTTGAGCGCCTTCGCGGCGGCGCGCGAGGTGCCCATCAGCGTCCCGATCGTGACGCCGATCACGGCGGCGATGGCGAACCCGATCAGGACGCCGGAGACGGTGCTGCCGACGATCCCCCAGATCGCGCCGTCGCGCAGCTCCTCGCCGAAGGCGTCGATCACGGAGGTCGGCGGGGCGAGGAAGAAGTCGCCCTCGCGCTCGCCGATGTACTGCCAGATCAGCAGGATCGCGGCGATCAGGCCGATCTGCACGAGGCGGTCGCGCGAGATCAGGCTGCGCCGCAGGACGGTCGCGCGCGACAGCTGGCGGCGTTCGACTGCGATCGCCATCAGGCATCGCCTCCTCTGGTGGCGTCGAGCAGGTCCTCGAGCCGGCGCATCAGGTCCAGCGTCTTGGGGTCCTGCAGCAGCTCGTGGCGCGAGCGCGGGCGCGGCAGGTCGATCTCGACCTCGGCCGCGATCGTGCCGTTGCCCATCACGAGCACGCGGTCCGACAGCACGACCGCCTCGTCGATCGAGTGCGTGATGAAGAGGACCGTCTTCTTTCTCTGCTCCCAGATCCGCAGCAGCTCGTCCTGCATTCTGGTGCGGCTGAGCGCGTCGAGCGCGCCGAACGGCTCGTCCATCAGCAGCACGACCGGCTCGATCGCCAGCGCCCGTGCGATGCCCAGCCGCTGCTGCATGCCGCCCGACAGCTCGCCGGGGTAGTGCTGCTTGAACTCGCCGAGCCCGACCAGCTCGACGTACTCCGCGGCGCGCCGTCTGCGCTCCGCGCGCGATATGCCGGCGAACTCCAGTGCCAGCGCGACGTTGTCGACCGCGTTCTTCCACGGCATCAGGCCGGGGGACTGGAAGACGCAGGCGCGGTCGGTGCCCGGGCCGGTCACGCTCGCGCCGGAGACGCGCACGTCGCCGGAGCTGGCCGCCAGCAGCCCGGCGATGATCTTCATCACCGTGCTCTTGCCGCAGCCCGACGGGCCGATCACCGACACGAACTCCTGCGGCGCGACGTCGAAGCCCACGTCGGCGAGCGCCGCCGTGCGCGACAGCTCGCGCCCGACGATCCGCTCGTAGGTCTTCGAGAGGCGGTCGACGCTGATGCCGCCGGTCGCCTGGACGGCACTCTGGCCGCCTGCGCCGCTCAGTGCTGCCGCGTCACTTCGCAAGCGATCGCCCCTCGAAGACGAGAGCTCGCGCAACGCGTTGACTTGCGTACATCGCACCTCAACCATTCCTCTCCCTGAGTGGGGTTTGCCGGGTGGGGGGCGCGGCCCGGAAGGTTGTATCCAATGACTGGGCCGGTAAGCTAGCGTGGGATCCAATGGAGCACAAGACCGCCGACACCACCTTCGACACACGGTCCACATCGACCACGACCAGCGGTCCAAGGGGCCCTGCCCGCACGTCGGGTTCGCTCGTCGACCGCCTCGCCGGCGAGATCCAGGACGCGATCCTGAGCGGCGAGTTCCCGGTCGGCAGCCGCCTGCCGCAGGAGGCGCTCGCGGCTCGCTTCAAGGTCAGCCGCACGCCGGTGCGGGAGGCGATCCGCAAGCTCGAAGCCGCCGACCTGCTGACGATCGTGCCGAACGTGGGCGCCGTCGTGCGCGGCCCGACGCCGCGCGCGATCCGCGAGGCCTATCTGGTGCGGGCCGAGCTGGAAGGGCTCGCCGTCGAGCTGGCGACGCCGCGCATCAGCGACGACCAGCTGTTGCTGCTGCGCGCCACCGAGCAGCAGTTCCTCGCCGCCGTGCGCGAGGTCGCGTCGCGCCCGGCCGGCGTCGGCGAGGCGGAGGCGCTGGCGACGCAGACGGCGTGGAACGAGGCGAACGACGCCTTCCACGAGGTGATCCAGCAGGCGGCGGGCAACGAGCGGCTGCAGAAGACGGTCTCGGACCTGCACATGTTGTTCCCGCGCAGCATGACCTGGGCCCCGCTCAGCTCGGGCCTGGAGCTGCTGAGCGAGAACGTCGACCAGCACCGCCGCATCCGCGAGGCGATCGAGCGGCGCGAGCCGTCGACCGCCCGCCTGCTGATGACGTACCACGTCCACCGCGCCGGGGAACTCGTCGCGCAGTGGTTCGAACGCCAGGCCGCCGAGTCCGGCGACGCGCCCAGCTGAGCCGCGCCCACGGGGCTCCGGCGACCACGGCCACCGGTTCCGGCGGCCCCTCCAGCGGGGTCGTTCAGCCTGCCGATAGCGCCGTCCCGCCCATTCCGGCGTTTTGTGCGCCGGATCACACGTGCAATACGCCGAGTGTGCTTGACACGCACGCTCGCCCCACGCTAGCTTGGCAGAGCATTCCACTAAGCGTACTTATGATTTCAACTACTGAAATTCATGCGTAGCAACGATCGGATCTTCCTGCTGCTCGAGCACATCTCGAGCCATGAATTCCAGTCGCTCGCCGAGATCGCAGACCAGGTCGAGCTGCCGCGCCCGACGACGTTGCGCTTCCTGCGCGCGCTGGAGGAGAACGGCTGGGTCTCGCGCGACGACAGAGCCCGTTACTCGCTCGGCCCCGCCGTGATCGCGCTCGCGCACCGTTACCTCGCGCGCACGCCCGTGCTGAGCGTCTCGCAGCGGCCGATGGAGGAGCTGCGCGACGAGCTGGGGGAGACCGTCAGCCTCAGCGCGCTGGCCGGCGACCGCCGCATCTGCATCCAGGAGTTCCCCAGCCTTCAGCCGCTGCGCCACGTGCACGAGATCGGCACGGTCGCGCCGCTGCACGTCGGCGCCAGCGGCCGCCTGCTGCTCGCCTACCTCTCGCCGCAGGCACGGGCGCAGGTGCTGGCGCAGGAGCTGGACAGCTTCACCACGCTCACGCTGACCGAGCGCGAAGCGCTCGAGCGTGACTGTGAGACGACGCGCGCGCAGGGCTGGACGATCAGCCGCGGCGAGAAGACCCGCGGCGTCGTCGCCCTCGCCGTGCCCGTCACAGACGCGACGTCGGGCGCGGTCTTCGCCCTTGCCGTCTTCGCGCCGGCGGTCCGCTTCGACGCGGACCGCGACATGAACACATGGATCGCCGCACTGCAACAGCGCGCCCGACAGATCGAGGAGGTCATCGGTGCCCAGCCTCAAGCACCAACCCGTAGCTGACATGTCCGAGGGTCCGGATAGATCGGAGGCGCTTGAGATCAACGATCTCTCGTTCGCCTACCGGGGGCGGCGCGGCGAGCCCGTTCCGGTGCTCGACCATGTGACACTCGACGTAGCCAAGGGTGAATTCATCTGCCTGATCGGCCCGTCGGGTTGCGGCAAGACGTCGCTGCTGCGGATCCTCGCGGGCCTGGAGAAGCCGCCGTCCAAGGAGATGCTGCGCTGGCCGGGTCACCACCCGCGCGCCGGCTTCATCTTCCAGGGCCGCTCCGTCTTCCCGTGGCTCAGCGTCGAGGACAACGTCGCCTACGGCATCGAGGGCTCCGTCAAGGGCGAGGAGCGCCGCGAGCGCGTGCGCGAGTGGATCGAGCGGATGGGCCTGACGCCCTACGCCAAGCGCAAGGGCTACGAGCTGTCCGGCGGCATGGCGCAGCGCGTCGCGATCGCCCGCGCGCTCGCGGCCGAGACCGAGCTGCTGCTGTGCGACGAGCCGTTCGCCGCGCTCGACGAGCCGACCCGCCTGCTGCTGCAGCAGGAGCTGCTCGAGGCGTGGAAGATCACGAGACCGACGGTCTTCTTCGTCACCCACAGCATCAGCGAAGCGATCCTGCTGGCTGACAGAGTCGTGCTAATGACGTCGGTTCCGGCGTCGGTGCGCACGATCTCCGCCGCCGGCTTCCCGCGCCCGCGCGATTCATTCACGCTGGCCGAGAACGAGGGCTACGCCGAGCTCGCGACGAAGCTCTGGGACGAGCTGCGCGAGGAGATGCAGAACCAGCGCGAAGGGCGCGTCCGATGAACAACTTCCTCAGTCGGCTCGGGCGCAACAGCCTCGAGCTGATCTCGCCGATCGTGGTGCTGCTGATCTGGCAGTTCCTTGCCAAGACCGACATCATCGACCAGCGCTTCTGGCCGGCGCCGACGGACATCCTGCAGCAGTTGTGGGACGGCATCTTCCACGGCGACCTGATGCACGACACGCTGCTGACGACCGGTCGCCTCGCGATCGGCCTCGCGATCGGCGGCGTGCTGGGCCTGGTCGCCGGCATCGGGATGGGCCTCTGGCGCCCGGTGCGCCTGGCGCTGCGCCCGCTGATCGCGATGACGTACCCGATCCCGAAGATCGCGATCCTGCCGCTCTTCCTCGTCCTGTTCGGAATCGGCGAGACGTCGAAGTGGGCGCTCGTCGCCGTCGGCGTCTTCTACATGGTCGCGATCAACACGCTCGCGGGCATCAACACGATCGACTCCGTGCTGGACGAGACGGCGACCGTGTACCGCGTCTCGTGGTGGAGACGCGTGCGCACCGTCACGCTGCCGGGCGCGCTGCCGCTGATCATCACCGGCCTGGAGCTGGGCATCGGCGTCGGCTTCCTGCTCGTCGTCGCGGCTGAGTTCGTCAGCGCGCAGTCGGGCCTCGGCTACAGCATCTGGCAGGCCTGGCAGACGTTCAACGTGCCGCTGATGTACGCCGCACTCGCAGTCGTCGCGATCTACGGGATCGCGATCCAGATGTTCTCGCGCTGGCTGAACGGGCGCCTGGTGTCCTGGCGCGGCCAGAGCGACTGAGGTACCGGTCCGTCCGAGAGAGCGGGTCGAGATTCGCATGCGAAAAGGAGAGAGAGAATGATCGCGATCGCCAAGCGCGCGCGGCAGGTAGCAGTGGTGGGCATGGTCGGCCTGGGTCTGTTCGCGGCGGGCTGCGGCTCATCCGACGACAGCAGCAGCGGCAGCAGCGGGTCGAGCACCAGCTCGTCCTCCTCTGACGGCGGCTCCACGCCGATCAAGCTGGGCGTGTTCGGCGCACTGTCGGACGCCGGTATCTACATCGCCCAGGACAAGGGCTACTTCAGAGACGCCGGCCTCGACGTCAGCCTTGTGCCGACCGGCACCGCGGAGCAGGTCATCAGCGTGCTCGCCGCCGGCCAGGTCGACGCGGCCGGCACGGCGCCGACGCCCGGTCTGTTCAACGCGATCCAGCGCGGCGTCGACCTCAAGATCCTGACCGACAAGGGCCGCATCGGCCCCGGCTACAGCTGGGTCTCGCTCGTCGTGCGCAGAGACCTCTTCGACGACGGCACGATCACGAGCGTCGACGACCTGAAGGGCAAGAAGGTCGCGCTGCCGGGCAAGGGCACCTCGACGGCGGCCGAGTTCGCCGAGCTGCTGAGAACGAGAGGCATGACGCTCGACGACGTCAGCATCCAGGCCGGCAACCCGGCCGACGCGCTCGTCGCACTGACCAACAGAGCGGTCGACGCGGCCGTGCTGCAGGAGCCGTTCATCACGCTGGCGAAGTTCAGAGACGTCGGCCATGAGCTGTCGCCGCTGGGCGAGGTCGTCCCCAACGGCGAGAACGGCGTGATCGTCGCGAGCGAGAAGCTCGTGAAGGATCCGGAGCTGGCCGACAAGCTCAGAAGCGCCTACCTGAGAGGCGTCGCGGACTACAACGCCGCGTTCCCCAGAGGCGGCGGCAGAGGCACCGGCCGTCCCGAGGTCGTCGCGATCCTCGCCAGAAACACGCCCGTCAGAGAGGCGAGACTGTACGACGCGATGGCGCCGGTGCTGTTCAGCGACGACGGCAGCCTCGACACCGACACGATCGACCTGTTCCAGCAGAACTTCATCGATCAGGGTCTGCAGGAGACGGTCGTCCCGGCGAGCGACTACCTGTACGAAGCGGGCAGATGATCGACGTCCACTGTCACCTGCTCCCCGCGAGCTACCCCGAGCTCGTCGGGGAGCTCGGCGCCGGCACGCCACCCCCGGGCGTGCCGGCGCCCCCCGGGCTGAAGCAGCCGGACGCCTGCTGGGAGCGCCTCGGCGACGACGGCTGGGCCGTCGTCGCTCCGCCCCCGCTGGCGTTCCGCGACGACCTGGAGGGCGAGCGCCTCGCGCGCTTCGCCGCCGGTCTCAACGACGGCATGGTCGCGCTCGCGGCCGGCCGTCCGCGCGCGGCGGTGCTCGGCTGGCTGCCGCTCGGCGACCCGGCGACGGCTGTCGCCGAAGTCGAGCGGCTCGCCGGCGAGCAGGTGGTGGTGGGGATGGCGGTCGGAGCCGCACCTGGCTCGCGACCGCTGTCCGATCCTGCGCTCGACGAGGTCTGGGCCGCGCTCGCCGCGGCCGATCTCGGCCTCTTCGTGCACCCCGACGGCGACCCGCTCGGGGCCGCCAAGACGGGTGCGCGGCCGTCGATCCTCGGCTTCCCGACGGTCACGACGGCCGCCCTGCTGGACCTGCTCGCAGCCGACTGCGCCCTCTGGGACAGCGGCGTGAGACTGTGCGCCGCGCACGGCGGCGGCTTCGTCGCGGTCGCGCACTCGCGTGCGACGCGTCTGCTCGACCCCGAGGCGCGGGCGGCCCAGCAGCGGCGCCTCGACTCGATCTGGGTCGACGGCGTCGTCTTCGACCCGCGCTTCCAAAGCTTCCTCACAGAGCTGTTCCCGGCCGGTCGCGTGCTGCTCGGCAGCGACTGGCCCTTCCCGCTGAGCCTGACGAGCGCGGAGCTGTCCGCGCAGGCGCAGGCCAGCGTCATCGATCCCTTCCAGGCCGCGACGGCATGGTGTCCCCGCCTCGCGAGACTCGCATGAGCTCGCACCGCCGCCACGGTCTTCCGACACCCCAAAGGAGAGCGCGTGCGCACGCGGTTCGTTGAAGTCGCTCCCGACGTCTACGCAGTCCTCGGCAGCAACGGCATGCCCAACGCCGTCTGCATCGACGGCGGCGAAGACGGCGTCGTGATCGTCGACTCACTCTTCACGCCCAGATACGCGACCGAGATGATGACCGCGCTGCGCGAGGTCACCGACGCCCCGGTCAAGGCGCTGATCAACACGCACTTCCACTGCGACCACACGTTCGGCAACACGGCGATCCCGACCGACCGGATCATCGCCCACGAGCGTGCGCTCGCCGAGCTGCAGCGGCGCGGCCAGAACTACGTCGTTGAGCTGAGCGGCCGCCGCCCCGACCTCGCGCCCGAGCTGGTCGACATCGGCGTCAGAGTCCGCTACCCGACCGAGACGTTCGGCGACGAGGGCATGACGCTGAGAGCCGGCGACATGACGCTCGAGTTGAGATTCCACGGCGAGCTGGCGCACACCGACCACGACGTGACGGTCACGATCCCAGAGCGCGGCGTGCTGATCGCCGCCGACCTCGTCGTCGAGGGCGTTGCGCTGTTCATGCACGACGGCGAGCTGTACGGCCTGCGCAACGTGCTGCAGAAGCTCCCGCGCGAGGGCATCAGCGTGGTCATCCCGGGCCACGGCGAGGTCGGCGGCCTCGAGCGGATCGACGACAACCTCAGACAGATCGCGGAGATCGTCGAGGTCACCGAGCGCGTGATCGCCGCCGGCGGCGACGAGGCCGCGGCCCG
Source organism: Conexibacter sp. CPCC 206217 (assembly GCF_030646165.1). Lineage (GTDB taxonomy): Bacteria > Actinomycetota > Thermoleophilia > Solirubrobacterales > Solirubrobacteraceae > Conexibacter. The sequence continues at coordinate 449,639 of NZ_JAUTDO010000006.1, forward strand.
TCAGGCGGGCCTGGAGCACTTCGCCGACCTGCCGTTCTGCAGACAGCGCGTCCCCGACAGCATGGGACAGGCGTACGCGCAGCTGACCGGAGCCACCGCATGAGCCTCGCCGACGATCTGGCGATCGCCACGCGCGTGCTCGCGCGGCACGAGCTGCTGGGCATGTTCGGCCACGTCAGCGTGCTCGCCCCCGAGGCCGGCCGCTACCTCGTCAGCCCCGGCGCGGGCCGCCGCAAGGACCTCTGCCGCGGCGAGGACGTCTTCGACCTCTCCTTCGACGACGACTGGAAGCCCGGCATGCCGCTGGAGCTGTACATGCACAGCGAGGCGCACCGGCTGACGCCGAGCGTCGGCGCGCTCGTGCACATCCACGCGCCGGGGCTGACGCAGCTGAGCGTGATGGAGCAGATCCCGTCCGACGTGCTGCAGCTGCACGCGAGCTTCTGGCCCGACGCCGTGCCGGTCTTCGAGCAGACCGACCTCGTGCGCGACCGCGACGCGGCGACGCACCTGGCGCAGCTGCTCGGCACGCAGTCGCTGGCGCTGATGCGCTGGCACGGCGCGATCGTCGTCGGCAAGACGCTGCCGGAGGCGCTCTATCGCGCGCTGCACGCCGAGGAGCACGCGCGCACGCTGATCGCGTCGCTGTCGCACGCGCAGCCGCTGACGGTGCTGCCGGCGTCGGTGCAGCGCGACGAGTTCGACGCGCACCTCGTCAACGAGCGTCTGCTCGACCTGCACTGGAGATACGAGAGCAGCTTCGTCGCGGGTCCCGACGCGACGTGCGGCTGCGGAGGCGACCATGTCTGAGCTGGCGACCCACGAGACCTCGGCCGCGAGCTTCGCGCTCAGCGCGGAGCAGGAGGAACTGCGTTCGCGCGCGCGTGCGCTGGTCGAGCGCGAAGGCTTCGCCGAGCGTTCGCTGGAGTGGGAGCAGACGGGCGAGTTCCCGTGGGCGAACGTCAAGGCGCTCGCCGGCGAGGGCCTGCTGGCGACCACGATCCCCGTCGAGCACGGCGGCAACGGCGGCTCCTGGATGGAGGGCGCGCTGGTGCTGGAGGAGATCGCGCGCGCCTGCTGGGTGACCGCGATGGCGTCGCTCGGCGAGATCGGCGTGCAGTCGCAGGCGCTCGCCGCCTACGGCAGCGACGAGGTCAGAGCGAAGTATCTGCCGCAGATCGCCTCCGGCGACCTGATCTGCTCCGTCTGCATCACCGAGGAGCAGGCCGGCTCCGACATCTTCTCGATGAGCACGATCGCGACCGACGACCCCGACAGCGGCGAGGTCGTCGTCAACGGCGGCAAGGCGCTGATCTCGCGCGGTGACGTCGCGGGCCTGTTCGTCGTCTACGTGCGCTGGTCGCAGGACCCGGGCATGCGCCCGATCGGCGCCGTGCTGATCCCGCGCGACACGCCCGGGCTGACGATCGACGAGGGTCGCGAGACGCTCGGCGGCGAGAAGCTCTACGCGCTCAGCTTCGACACCTGCCGTATCCCGGCGAGCTACGTGCTCGCGCGCGAGAACGGCTTCAAGAAGATGCTGACCGCGTTCAACGGCCAGCGCTGCCTCAACGCGGCGATCTCCGTCGGCCTCGCGCAGGGTGCGCAGGACGCCGCGGTCGCCTACGTCAAGCAGCGGGTGCAGGGCGGCAAGGCGCTCGCCGAGCACCAGGGCATCCAGTGGATGATCGCCGACAACGAGATCGAGATCCAGAGCGCCCGCCAGCTCGTCTGGCGCGCGGCCGCGGCGGCCTCGGGCGGTTTCCCCAACCGTCACGACGCGGCGATCGCGAAGGTCGTCTCCAACGAGATGGCGCTGAGAGTGACCGACCGCGTCGTGCAGCTGTTCGGCGGCCACGGCTGGCTGAAGGAGTTCCCCGCCGAGCGCTTCCTGCGCTGGGCCCGCTACGGCCCGCTGGGCGGCGGCACGCCGCAGATCCAGCGGACCGCGATCGCCCGCGAGGTGCTCAAGTGAGCCAGTTGCTGGAGCACGAGGGCAAGGCGCTGCTGGCCGCGGAGGGCGTCACGATCCCCGACGGGATCGTCGTCACCACGACGGCGGGCGTGGCTGAAGCCGCCGCCAGACTCGGCGGGCGCGTCGCGGTGAAGGTGCAGATCCCGACCGGCGGGCGCGGCAAGGCCGGCGGCATCAGAGTCGTCGAGGCCGGCGCGGCCGAGGCGGAGGCGGCGCAGTTGCTGGGCGCGAGCGTGCTCGGCTTCCCGGTCAGCGAGCTGCTGATCGAGCGGGCGCTGCCGGCCGCGCGCGAGCTGTACGTCGGGATCGCGGTCGAGCCGCGCAGCAGGATGCCGGTGCTGCTGATCAGCGCCGAGGGCGGCGTCGACGTCGAGTCGGCGGCGGAGACGGTCGCGCGCGTGCCATGGCACTTCAGCCGCGGGCTGCGGGCCGACCACGTCTGGACCGCCGCCGCACAGGCCGGCCTCGACCCCGAGACGACGAGACGGCTGGTGCCGGTCGCACGGGCGCTGGCACGGATCTTCAAGGCGCAGAGCGCGCAGCTGGTCGAGGCCAACCCGGTGCTCGACTGCGGCGACGACGGTCTCGTCGCCGCCGACGTGCGCGTCGTGCGGGACCCGGCGCTGACGCCGTCGACCGCCTCCGACGAGCGCCATGCGCAGAGCCGCGAGCTGGGCTTCGACTACGTCACGATCGACCCGCAGGGCCAGGTCGGCTTGATCACGACGGGCGCGGGCGCGTCGATGATGCTGATCGACCTGCTGTCGGAGGCCGGCCTGTCGGCGATCGACTTCTGCGACATCCGCACCGGCACGATGCGCGGCGACGGGACGCGGCTGCGGTTCGTGCTCGACGACCTCACCTCACACGCGACGCTGAGAGTGATCGCGGTCAACGTCTTCGCGGGCGTGACCGACCTCGAGGAGTTCGTCGCGCTGCTGCTGGAGGCGCTGGCCACGGTCGGGCCACAGGTGCCGGTCGTCGTGCGCGTCGAGGGCCGCGGGGTCGAGGGCGCGCGCCAGCGGCTCGCGGCCGCCGGCATCGAGGCGGTCACGTCGCCCGAGCAGCTGGTCGAGCGGATCGCGCACCACACGAAGGAAGGCAACTGATGGGCATCTTCGACGACGCCGGCGCGAACGTCCTGATCCAGGGCATCACCGGCCGTGCGGCCAGCCGCCACGCCAGGCACATGATGGACTACGGCACGAACGTGGTCGCGGGCGTCGCGCCCGGCCGCGCGGGCCGGATCGTCGACGGCATCCCGGTCTTCGACACGATCGCCGCGGCGGTCGAGGCGACCGGTGCGACCACCAGCGTCGCGTTCCTGCCGACCGGAGCCGTCGGCGACGGCCTCGCGGAGGCGGCCGAGGCGGGCATCCGCCTGACCGTCTGCCTGACCGAGGGCGTCCCGCTGCACGACGTCGTCAGCGGCCTGGAGGCGGCGCGCGAGGCCGGCATGCGCGTGATCGGGCCGAACTGCCCGGGGATGGTCAGCGCCGGGCGCTACCTGCTCGGCTTCCTGCCGGTCGAGCGGATGCCGGTCGGCGGCACGGCGGTGCTGTCGCGCAGCGGCACGCTGTCCTACGAGGCGGTCCACGCGCTTGGGAACGGCGGCCTCGGCGTCTCGCTTTGGATCGGCGTCGGCGGCGACCGCGTGAAGGGCTCCTGCTTCGCGGACCTGCTGCCGGACGTGCTGGCCGACGAGCGGACCGACTCGCTCGTGCTGCTGGGCGAGATCGGCGGCACCGACGAGGAGGACCTCGCGGAGCTGCTGCGCGACGACGACCTGCCGGTCGTCGCGCTGCTGGCCGGGTCGAGCGCGCCGGAGGGCGTCAGCCTCGGCCACGCCGGCGCGATCGTCGAGGGCGGGCGCGGCACGTACAAGGCCAAGCGCGCGTCGCTGGAGGCGGTCGGCGTCGACGTCGTGACGCGGCCGTCGGACATCCCGGCGAAGATCCTCGCGAAGCGGCCCACGGCCGCGGCGACGCGCGGCTGAGGCGGAGGGCGCACGATGAGCGGGCTCCCGAAGAGCGTCAAGATCCGCGAGGTCGGTCCGCGCGACGGCTTCCAGAACGAGGACGAGACGATCGCGACCGCGGACAAGGTGCGGCTGATCGAGCTGCTCGGCCGCACCGGCCTGAGACGCATGGAGATGACCAGCTTCGTGCGCCCGGACGTGATCCCGCAGCTGGCCGACGCCGGCGCGGTGCTGGAGGCGGTGACGCTGCCCGACGACGTCAGCGTCAGCGTCCTGGTGCCGAACCCGCGCGGCCTCGACGGCGCGCTCGCGCACCGCGACAGGATCGACGAGGTCAGCGTCTTCCTGTCGGCGTCGGAGACGCACAACGAGCACAACGTCAACCGCTCGGTCGCGGAGTCGCTGGCGGGGCTGGAGGTCGTGCTGAAGCGGGCGGGGGAGGAGGGGCTGCGCCGCGTCGCGGTGATCGCGACCTCGTTCGGCTGCCCCTACGAGGGCTACGTCGACCCCGCGCGCGTGCGCGAGATCGCGGCGACGCTGGTCGACTTCGGCGCCGACGAGATCGGCTTCGGCGACACGACCGGGATGGCCAACCCGATCCAGGTCGGCGAGTTCTTCCACGCCGCCCGGGCGGCCGACGGCCTCGCCGAGACCGAGCTGACCGCCCACTTCCACAACACCCGCGGCCAGGGACTTGCGAACGTGCTGGCGGCGCTGCAGGCCGGCGTCACCTCGTTCGAGTCGTCGTTCGGCGAGCTGGGCGGCTGCCCCGTCCCGAAGGGTGCGACCGGCAACATCGCCTCCGAGGACCTCGTCTCGATGCTGGAGGAGATGGGCGTCGCCACCGGCATCGACCTCCCCCGACTCCTGGAAGCCTCCCGCGCCGTCCGCGACGTCCTCGCCCGCCCGCTCGGCAGCCACACGCTCAGAGCGGGGCCGATCGAGTGGCACCGGGCGGGGGAGTAGCGGACGACGGCTACGGCGCGATCCGCTCGACGTTCGCGCGATTCCAGCCTCGAGACGACGTCGCCGCCGGACAGCAGGTGACCGGCAAGTCGCACGTCGCGATCGGCAGCGCGATCAGACAGCTCGAAGCCGCCGGCATCCTCCAGCCGCTGAACGCGAAGAAGTGGGGTCGCCTGTGGGGATGCGGCGAGTTGCTGAAGCTGGTCGGCGACTTCGAGGCTGGGGTCTCGGCTCCGGTCGCTCGACCAGCGTGAGCCCGCGCCACCGTATAGTGCCGGCATGCCAAGACCGCTGGGGGCGCTCGACCTGTTGAGAAAGCGGCCGCTGTGGGTGGCGCCGATCGTGCTCGGGGCGGTTGTGATCGCGTTGATGACGGCGCTGTACATCGGCTCGGTCGTCGATCCGATCGACCGCATGGACGGGCTGCCGGTGTCGGTCGTGAACCTCGACGACGGCGGCGATTCGATGAACCTCGGGAGAGCGCTCGAAGCGCAGCTGCTGCGCACGGAGACGACCTCCGGAAAGCTCGCGGTGCACGCCGAGCCGCTCGACGCGGCGCGGGAGCGGATGGATCGCGGGGACGCGTACGCGACGGTCGTGATCCCGCGGGACTTCACCGCCGCGGCGCTCGTGCTCGTGGGCAAGACGGCGGCGCCCGGCAGATCCGGCCTGCCGACCGTGACGCTGCTCACCAACCAGCGTGCCGGGACCGAGGGCGCGAGCCTCGCGACCGGGGTCCTGCAACCGGTGATCGCCGCGTTCTCCCGCACCACCGGAGCCGCGCTGACGGCGGCCGCCAGCGGCCCGCTCGATCCCGCGGCGCAGGCCGTGCTCCCCGACCCCGTCGACACCGTCAGCGAGCCCTACCGGCCGCTGCCGTCGAAGGCCGCGCTCGGTCTCAGCGCCTTCTACGTCTCGCTGCTGATGCTGATGTGCGGCTTCCTCGGCGCGACGATCGTCAACGCGAACGTCGACGGCGCGCTCGGCTTCGCGCCGAACGAGATCGGCCCGCGCTGGAGCCAGCGGCGACCGGCGCTGATCAGCCGCTGGCAGACGCTGCTGACGAAGTGGGCGATCGCCGCCGGGCTGACCGCGATCCTCTGCGCGGTCGTGCTGCTCGTCGCTGCCGCCCTGCTCGGCATGGACGCGCCGCAGCCGCTGCTGCTGTGGCTGTTCGGCTGGTTCTCCGCGGTGACCGTGGCGATCGCGACGCTCAGCCTGCTCGCGGTCCTCGGCACGCCGGGGCAGATCGCGGCGCTGCTGATCTTCATCTACGTCGGGCTCGCCTCCGCCGGCGGGACGGTGCCGATCGAGGCGCTGCCGGAACCGTTCGCGCTCGTCAGCCACATCGACCCGTTGCGCCAGATCATCGACGGTGTGCGCTCGATCCTCTACCTCGATGCGAGCCTCGACGCGGGGCTCGGCAGCGCGCTCGTCGCGACCGCGCTCGGCCTGCTCTTCTGGCTCTGCTTCGCGGCGTTCTTCGTGCGCCGCTACGACCGGCAGGGCCGCCACCGCATGGAACCGGACCTCGTCCGCTACGTCGGCTCGGCGGCCGACGGCTACAGCGCGAGAAGCACACCCGACGGGTGATCGGCTGACCCGCCCTCACCCGCCCGGCGGCCGCTCGATGCTGGGGGCGCCGCCGATGCGGTCGAGCCAGCGGATGCGGCGGTCGTCCCAGCGGGCGGCGCGGCGGGTCGCCTTCTCCAGCTTGCGGCTGCCGGGCTCGTAGAAGCGGCGGCCCCAGGGGGAGTTGGGGCGGGCGAGGCGCAGGACGGCGAAGAAGTAGACCGGGGGGATGAAGAAGCCGATCGCGGCGAGGCGGACCTTGCCCTTCGACAGCACGACGCAGCACCAGAAGAGGTGGAGGGCGATCGTGCCGCCGACGAGCCAGTTGGAGTTCGCGGTCGTGTCGAACGGGCCGCCGGCGACGACCACGAGGCCGCCGAGCAGGGCGCAGACGATCGCGACGTCGATCGAGGCGCGGCCCTCTCTCGCCCAGTAGACGTCCTCCAGGTACAGCCACAGCGCGAACTCGTCGACGGTCAGGCCGACGCCCACGCCGAAGATCGCCGCCAGCAGGTCGAGGCCGACGCCCTCGGGCTGCAGTGCGAACGTCAAGAAGCCGCTGGCGATCATCATCGCGATCCCGAACACGAGGTGGTGCACGTGCACGCCGCCGGTCTTGACGCTGCCCGGCCACCACGGCACGCGCGGACTGCGCATCAGCCGCGTCGAGGCGCGGATCGCGAGGAACGAGAGCAGGAAGCCCGCGAGCGTGATGAAGCCCGCCCGCTGGCCGGTCGTCTCGAAGATCGCGCCGCCGGCCTCGATCACCGCGCCCGTCACCGTCGTCTGCACCATCGCGCGCTTCTACCAGCCGCGCGCCCCGCGCGCGGCGCCGCACCGCTCGACCACCGTCATGCGCCGTTGCTCCGCCACCCGCCGCTCAGCCGCCACTCAGCCGCCACTCGCTCCGCTGCCGCTCGCGACCGCCCGCCGCACCGGCGGCACGAACAGCCGCCCGATCAGCGGCAGGTCGAGGAAGCCCTCGACGCTCGCGTACAGCAGCGCGACCTTCGGCAGCTCGCCGAGATCGTCGACGACGATCGAGCGCGGCAGCCACTGCGGGCCGAACTTCTCGTTGAAGTCGCGCAGCGACTGGATCTGGAAGTACGGGTTCAGCCCGCGCGCGACGGCCTGCTCGAAGCGGCCGACGAAGCCGGCGTCCTCGGCGGAATCCAGCAGCCGGCCCCAGGCGGCGAAGTTGAGCGACAGCCGTCTGACGCCGCGCGCGCCCAGCTCCAGCGCCGCGTTGGCGATCAGGAACTCGGTCAGGCCGTTCGCCGATCCGAGCTTGCGGCGCATCAAATCCAGCGAATAGCCGAGGTCCTCGCCGTACGCGGGCACGAAGCGCAGGAAGCCGGCCGGCGCGCCGCTCGAATCGCGCGCGAGCGCGATCACGAAGTCCGGGTCGACGCCCTCGACGTCCTCGCCCAGCTCCATCGTGAAGCCGCGCTCGTCGTTGCCTCTGCGCCACTCGGCGCTGATCGCGTTCAGCTGCCCGACCAGCTCCGCCGACGTGTCGGACTCGCGCATCAGCTCGAACGTGTGGTCGCGCCCGACGCGGTTGACCGCCTCGCGCACCGCCTTCATCGGCTTGCCCTGCAGCGTGAACGTGTCGCAGCGCAGGATCGCCTCGTCGCCGAGGTAGATCGTGTGCATCCCGCGCTCGCGGTACAGCGGCGCGTCGGCCTCGCGCACGGCCAGGAACGAGACGCCCCAGCCCTGCTCGTGGCAGAACGCGAGGAACTCGTCGAGCACGCGCGCGCGATCCTGCGGCGGCCCGATCGGGTCGGCCGCGACCATCGCGTAGCCGCGCACGTAGGCGTAGGCGACGAGCGACCCGCCGTCGGAGGAGAAGAAGTAGCTCTTGTCCTTGCGCAGCGCGAAGTACGCCAGCGTGTCGCTGCCCCAGCGCTTGACGATCGCGCGCGCTCTCGCGCGGCGCTCCTCGCTCGGCGGCGTTCTCTGCACGAGCGGGCGGAACAGCAGGTAGAGCAGGATCACGAGCCCGGCGATCCCGAGCGCGAGCATCGCGTCGTCGAAGAAGTCCTCGAACAGGTCGCGCCGGAATGTGTAGGGGCCGTCGATCCCGACCAGCCCGCCGAAGACTGACTTCAGCACGCCGCCGGCGCCAAGGCGCGGCTCGACGTTGTTGGCCTGCGTCAGCAGCGTCACGACGCCGAACGTGAGCACGACGCCGACGTACAGCGGGATGAACGCGAGCGCGTCGACGAACGAGCCGGGATCGCCCTTGGCCTGGAACGCGTCGCGGTTCCAGACGAACGCGATCAGCATCGCGAGGTTCGCGAACGCCGCCAGCGGATCGGGTCCCTTCAGCACGTGGACGGCGGTGGCTGCGCCGAACAGGCCGAGCGCGATCCAGTACGCGCGCCGTTTGCCGCGCGCGACCTGCCGCGCGATCACGATCAGCGCGACGCCGAGCACGACCGAGATCACGAACGTCGTCGCGCGGTCGGGCCGGTCGAGCAGGTTGCCGATCCCGAACGACCACTCGACCAGCGGCAACGACGGCAGCAGCGACAGCACGCCGACGATCGCCGTCAGCCACGCGAGCGGCTTCAGCGCGCGCGGGCGGCGGGTGACCGGGACCGCGACGACCGGCGCCTGACGCGGCGCGTCGGGCACGCCGTCGCCGTCCGTGTCGACCTCCTCCGCGAGCGCGGCACCGGGCTGGCGCAGCGCGAGCGAGTCGGGCGCGGTCGCCGTCGCCGGCGCTCTCTGGCCGCCGCCCTCGGTCGGGCGCAGGGTGGGGAAGAGGATCACGTCGCGGATCGACTCGACGCCCGTGATCAGCATCACGAGGCGGTCGATCCCGACGCCGAGGCCGCCCGTCGGCGGCAGGCCGTACTCGAGCGCCTGCACGTAGTCGTCGTCGACCGGCTCGGCCTCCTCGTCGCCGCCGGCCTGCTGTTTGGCCTCGTAGGCGAAGCGCTCGGCCTGGTCGACGGGATCGTTCAGCTCGGAGTACGCGTTCGCCAGCTCGCGCCCGGCGACGACCAGCTCGAAGCGCTCGGTCAGCGTCGGGTCGTCGCGGTGCGAGCGCGCCAGCGGCGAGATCTCTCTCGGGTGGTTCATCACGAACGTCGGCTCGATCAGCTTCGACTCCGACAGCTCGTCGCAGACCTCGGAGAGGATCTTGCCCGAGCCCCACACCTCCATCCACTCGACGCCGAATCTGTCGGCGATCGCGCGCGCCTCCTCGACCGGCATCGACGGGTGCATGTCGACGCCGCCGTGCTCCTTGATCAGCTCGATCATCGAGGCGCGGCGGAACGGCGGTCTGAGGTCGATCTCGCGGTCGCCGACTCTCACGACCGTGGTGCCGTTGGCGGCGAGCGCCGCCTGGGAGACGATCGTCTCCGTCAGCTCCATCATGTCTCTGTAGTCGCCGAACGACTGATACGCCTCGAGCAGCGTGAACTCAGGGTTGTGACGCGTGTCGAGCCCCTCGTTGCGGAAGACGCGGCCGATCTCGAAGACGCGGTCCATCCCGCCGACCAGCAGCCGCTTCAGCGGCAGCTCCAGCGCGATCCGCAGGCTCATCTCGATGTCGAGCGCGTTGTGGTGCGTCAGGAACGGCTTCGCCGACGCGCCACCGGCCTGGCTCAGCAGCACGGGCGTCTCGACCTCGCGGAAGCCGCGCTCCAGCAGCACCCGGCGCACGGCCGAGATCGCGATCGAGCGGGCGTTGAAGACCGCGCGCGCTCTCGGGTTGACGACGAGGTCGACGTAGCGGCGGCGGTAGCGCGCCTCCGGGTCGGTCAGGCCGTGGCGCAGGTCCGGCAGCGGCCGCAGCGCCTTCGACAGCAGCTGGAAGGCGGTCAGCCTGACGGTCAGCTCGCCGGTCGCGGAGGCGATCACGCGCCCCTCGGCGCCGACCCAGTCGCCGAGGTCCAGCGCGGAGAAGTCGTGCAGTGCCTCCTCGCCCAGCTCGTCGCGCGTGGCGAGCAGCTGGATCGTGCCGGTCTCGTCCATCAGGTCGGCGAAGTCGAGGCCGCCGTGGCGGCGCAGCGCCATCACGCGGCCGGCGACCTTGACGGTCTCGGCCGTTTCGGCGCCGGGCGCGAGGTCGCCGTTGCTCGCGTGCAGCGAGCCGGCGGTCGCGTCGCGGTCGAAGCGGACGGGGTACGGCTCGACGCCGCGCTCGCGCATCGCGTCGAGCTTGGCGAGCCGGCGCTCGCGCTCGGCTTCCTGGAAATCGGCCCCGGCCGCGGCCTGGGCCTCGGCTTCGGGGACCTCGTCGGTGGCGCTCACGCGGGGCATCGTCCTGTTCGCACCGGACGGAGTCAAGGCACCGCCGCGCGCCATGTCAGGATGCCCCCTCAAATCCGTTGCATGGCGACTGCGGGCATAAAGCCGCGGGCCGAGCGGTCGATGAGAAGCTGTGATGACTCCGGGCAACCAACTCGACGCCGTCCTCGAGCAGGCAAGACGCGACCGCTCCCGTCTCGACGGGGCGGCGATGGGCGCCGGCAGCCTCACGGCGCTCGGCATCGCGTCCGTCGTCGGGGCGGGAATCTTCGTCACGACCGGCGCCGCGGCCGCGCAGTACGCCGGCCCCGCCGTGATCTTCTCGTTCCTGCTCGCCGGCCTCGCGGCCGCCGTCACGGCGCTCTGCTACGCCGAGCTGGCCGCGATGATCCCGGCCGCCGGCTCGACCTACTCGTACGCCTACGCGACCTTCGGCATCTTCCTCGCCTGGTTCATCGGCTGGGATCTGCTGCTGGAGTACCTGTTCGCGGCGTCGACCGTCGCGGTCGGCTGGTCGGGCTACTTCGACTCGATGCTGCAGTCGATCGGCATCACATTGCCGCATTCGCTCACGCAGGCGCCGTTCCAGGACAACCCCGGCGTCGTCAACCTGCCGGCGATCTTCATCGTCTTCCTCACCTGCGGGATGCTCTACATCGGCACGCGCGAGTCGGCGAAGGCGAACAACTGGATGGTCGCGCTGAAGCTCGGCGTGCTGGTCGCGTTCGTCGCCTTCGGCCTCTTCTACATCTCGCGCGACAACTGGCACCCGTTCATCCCGCCGAACACCGGCCACTTCGGCGACTTCGGCATCACCGGCGTGCTGCGCGCCGCCGGCGTCGTCTTCTTCGCCTACATCGGCTTCGACGCGGTCTCGACCGCCGCCGCGGAGGCGCGCAACCCGCAGCGCACGATCCCGATCGGCCTGATGGCGACGGTCGGCATCTCGACGCTGCTGTACGTGCTGATCGGCGTCGTGATGACCGGCATGGTCGACTACAGACGGCTCGACGTCGCCGACCCGATCTCGGAGGCGGTGCGCGCCGCCGGGCCGTCGCTCGCGTGGCTGGAGGCGGCCGTGTCGATCGCGGCGGTCGTCGGCCTCGCCGCGACCGTGCTCGTGACCTTCTACGGCCAGACCCGCATCTTCATGCGGATGTCCTCCGACGGGATGCTGCCGGACAAGCTCGGCGACATCAGCGGCCGCTTCAGAACGCCCGGGACCGCGACGCTCGTGTGCGCGGTCGCGGGCGGCATCGTCGCCGGCTTCACGCCGATCGACGTGCTGACGAACCTCGTCTCGATCGGGACGCTGCTGTCGTTCGTGATCGTCTCCGGCGCGGTGCTCGTGCTGCGCAACAGACGGCCCGAGCTGGAGCGCCCGTTCCGCGTCCCCGCGGTCAACATCGTCGCTCCGGCCGGCATGCTCTCGGCCGCCGCGCTGATCGCGCTCTTGCCCGTGACGACCTGGATCCGCCTGTTCGTCTGGCTGCTGATCGGCCTCGTGATCTTCTTCTCGTACGCAAAGCCGCGGAGCACTGCCCGCATGCAGAAGATCGCCGAGGAGGGCGAAGCCGCGGCGGCGAGCGGCCCGGCGGTTCAGCCGGCGGACTGAGCGGGAGACGGGCGCCGGCAGGCGGCGCCCGCCAGCGAATCAGCCGGCCGGCTGGACGGGCGCGGCCGCTTCGGCGGCCCCGGTGACGTGCGTGCCCGCGGCGGGGCGCGCGACGGCTCCGCCCTCCTGGGTCCGCGCCAGCACCGCGAGCCCGCCGAGCGCGGCGAGCAGAGCGGCGACGGCGGCGATCGCGCCGAGCGTCGAGGTGTGCAGCGACTCCTGCAGCAGCGTCGTGCCGAGCACGACGCTGGCGATCGGGTCGAACGCCATGCTGGTCGCGATCGCGGGGGCGAGCACGCCTGTCTGCAGCGACAGCTGGCTGAGCGTCATCGAGGCGTAGCCGACGACGATCAGCGCGTACAGGTGCCAGTCGGTGAAGATCGTGAAGACGCCCTCCTCGAACTGGTCGCCGACCGCCTTCGTGAGCGCGGCGCTGAGGCCGAACAGGATGCCGGTCGCGATCCCCAGCGTCGCCGCCTTGCCGGCCGGGTGCAGCCGGCGGGCCACCAGCACCAGCACGGCGCTGACACCGCCCATGATCGCGCCGGCGATCAGCCACTCGCCGATCGGCGCGTCGTCGCGGCCGCCCGACGGGTCCGCGACGAGCAGGAAGACGGCGAGCGCGGCGGTCACCACGACGGCCGCGGCGATGTCCGCGCGGCGCACGCGCTGGCCGGTGAGCTTCGCGCCGAGCGGCAGCGCGAAGACGACGCTGAAGACCAGCAGCGGCTGCACGACCGCGAGCCGCCCGATCGTCAGCGCGATCGCCTGCGCGACGAAGCCGAGCGCGTCGGCGGCGATGCCGATCAGCCAGACCGGCCGCCGCGCCATCCGCAGCAGCAGCCCGCCGCTGGAGCCGGCGGCCGCCTCGGGCTCGTCGAGCCCGGCCTTCTGCTGCAGCACGGTTCCGAGCGCGAACAGCAGCGCGGCCGCCAGGGCGAGGATGATCTCCACGGCGGCGACCCTAGATCATCGAGCGGCGACCCGCCGCGCGCCGGGCAACGAGCCGCTCGCTCAGCCACAGCACGCCCGCGCCGAGCAGGAACGCGAACTGGTGCTCGATCCCGAACCAGTCGAGCGTCACGAAGAAGAACACGAGCGCGAGCGCGGAGGCGACGATCACGAAGCGGTCGAGCCCGCTCCCGCGGCCGGCGCGCAGGCGCTGCACGCTGCCGAGGCAGAGCACCCCGAGCTGGGCGGCGAGCACGCACGAGATCCCGTAGTCGAGGTCGTCCGCAGCGCGCTCGGCGGAGTTGGAGTCCAGCGCGATCGCGATGCCGATCACGGCGTAGGCGATCAGCGCAGAGCCGACGTGGCCGGCGAGCGTCGCAGCCCACCAGATCAGGGCGCCGTGTCGGATCAGCACCGCGGCGCAGATCGCCGCCAGCGCGACGTACTGCAGCAGCGGCACGACGTCGTCGATCACGAGCGAGCTGCTGAGCAGCCGTGCGAGGCGGCCGTCGACGACCCAGTCGGGGCTGCTGGCGATGTCCGCGGGCGCGAGCCCGAGCAGCTGGATCGTCAGGACCGTCACCAGCCAGGCGACCGCGAGCGCGGTCAGCAGCCACTGGAGGGGAGTCTGCCGCGCTCGGTCGCCCATCTACGTCCGGACGATAGTCAGCTCTGCGACGCCGCAGCCTCGTCCCGCGGCCAGATCGGCTGCCAGTCGGAGCGCTCGACGTAGCGGCGCAGCTCCGCCAGCCCGGAGACGTTGCCGCTCCAGCCGCCGTACGGGGGCTTGGCGGCGTCGAAGCCGCTCTGCACCATCGTCAGCCGCGTCTTGCCGTCGGACTCCGCCAGCTCCCACGTCGTGACGCCGACCGGCTGTCCCCAGTCGACCGCCAGCTTGCGGCCCGGCTCCAGCTCGAGCACCTTCGCGGGGAGGAGGGGGTTGTCGAAGCCGCCCATCGCGTAGCGGCCGCCGACCTCGGCCTCGATCTCGATCGGGAAGCCGAACCAGGACGAGACCTTCTGAGAATCGGTCAGCGCGTCGAAGATCGTGGCGGCGGAGGCGTCGACCAGCACGTCCGCGCGCAGCTCGTCGGAGGTGAAGTCGACGCGCGCCGTCAGCGGACGGCCTTCGAGGTGGTCGGCGAGGTTCGCGGTCGCGAGCACCCAGAACGTCTGCAGCACGCCGCGGATCGACGTCCCGGCCATCATCTCCTGGTAGTCGAAGTGCGACTGCGTCAGCGTCAGCAGGGTGGAGTCCGGACCGGTCGCCGCGAGCGAGAGCTCGGTCGTCGTGTCGACGCCGTCGAGCAGCCAGTTGAAGCGCAGGGTCGTGTCGTCGGCGTGCAGCAGGCGCTGGTGCGGAGCATCGCCCTCGGGCGTGTAGCGGCCCCAGAACTCGAAGCGGTTCGGGAGCTCCACCTCGGCGTGCTCGGCGAACCAGACGCGCAGCTGCGCGGGCTCGGTGAGGGCGCGGCGCACGGCGTCGACCGGTGCGGCCAGGCGGGCGCGGATGATCATCGGCTCACTCATCTTCGTCTCCCTTGGGGTAGCAGGCCACGGCGAGCTTGAAGGCGTCTCCCTCGGCGCCGCCGTAGCGTGCGAACAGGTCCTGGAGCGTGGTCTGCAGATCGGCGAGGAACTCGGCGCGCTGGGCGGGCGGGATGCGGATCTCGCCGGCGATCCCGACCGACGGCAGCTCCGGCGCGGCTCTGTCGAGCGCGCCAATGTCGGCCTGGACCTGCTCGACGAGGTCGAGCAGGTAGCCGAGCGTCAGCTCGTCCTGCGCGCGCCGTCCGCCGAGCCGGCCGACGAGCTTGGGGGAGAGCCAGTACGAGCGGGCGCTCGCCTGGTAGATCCCCTCCTGGATCCCGCGCACTCTGCGCGCGGAGACCTGCTCGACGACGCCCGCCTGCACCAGTCTTCTGACGTGGTAGTAGACGCGCTGGGGGCTCTGACCCAGCCGCGCCGCCACGTCGGAGCAGGTGCCGGGCTCGGCCAACTGCCGCAGCACCTCGATCCGCTGCGGCTTCAGCAGCGCCTCGGCCTGCTCGACCGCTTCCATGTACAGGACGTCTCTCATTTCCAAAAAGAGTTTGTACGTAAAAGAATTGCTTGTCAATAGTCGATGTCTGTGATGCGCTCGGGAGCCTCGAGCGCAGCGAGGTCCAGCCGGGCCTCTTCGCCGGCAGCTCGCGCTTCAGCTGATCAAGGGCCGGATCGAGTACGAGGCGCGCGGCGGGGAGTGAGCGCCCACGCCGCCAGCAGCGCACGCGCCGCGGCCTCGTCGATCCGCTCGACCGCGAGCGAACTCGGCGGGAAGGCGACGTCGTGCCGCGTCTCGTCGAGCCAGCAGGCGGCGAACGTCAGCGCCGCGGTGCGCGCGAACATGAGCGCGGCGGCGCAGTCATACGCCGCCGGGGTCGCCTCGAAGCGCCCGACCGCGAGCTGCTCGGCGGCGATCCGGTGGACCGCGCGCCAGCGCGCGCCGTGCGCGGGGCGGCCGTCGTAGGCGTCGTGCACGAAGACGAACGCCGCTGCCAGCTCCAGCCACAGCGCCCGCGCCCACAGCGCATCGCTCAGCGCGACCCCGCCGCGGTCGATCAGCTCCAGCTGCGCCGCCACCCGCTCGACATGCGCGAGCGTCGCGCCGGGGCGGACGTAGACGTCGCGGTCGGGATCACCCGACGGCTGCGCGCCCCGTGCGGAGCGGTCCGGCGTATCGCGCGGGTGTCGCTGCGCCCAGTCGCGCCGCGTCGCGCGATCCGGCGGTTCGCGTCCGTCTCGCGGCGGTCGATCGGGTCGCCAGGCCTCGTGCTCGGGCGCGCGGTCGTGCTCGCGCTGCGGCGCAGCGAGCAGCGTCGCGGCGGCGGCGACGATCGGGTCCAGCTCGGCAGAGCAGCGGATGCCCTCCTCGAGGCTGATCGGACCGGCGAGGACGTGGACCGCGACCGGCTCGGCGATCGCCGTCGCGACGACGTCGAGGCCGAGCAGGGCGGCCGGGGGGTAGGCGCTGTCGAGCAGCGCGACGCGGGCACCGATCTCCTGAGGGTGCGGGCGCGGCGCGGCCGCACCGCTGTGGCGGGCGTGCTCCCAGCGCTGCAGCCTCGACGCGAGGCGGTCGGTCGGCGGTGTCAGCTCGTGGCCGGGGTCGTTGCAGCGCCAGGCGGCGTCGGCCAGCGCGAGCAGCCTCGCGAGCAGCGCGATCCGCGTCGCCTCGTCGCCGTCGAACGTCGCCGTGACGGCGTCGCCGAGGTAGCGCCTGCCGGCGGCCGCCGACGTCAGCGCCTCCGACCCAGGCGCCGCGACCGCCGTCGCGGCGACCCGCTCCAGCAATCCTGCGACCTCGCAGGGAGGCGGGCCGTCGGACGGCGGTCGATCGGCTGGGGAACGCGGATGCACACGACTTCGTCGCGCGCGGAGCGACGATTCCCCCCGGCGGATCGGATCCGCCACGTGCCGCGGGTGAGCACCGGCACGTTCCCGACCCGCAGCGGTTCGGGAACGTGCCGGTGCTCGCGTGCGGGGCCGCGACCACCGGTCGCCTACCGTTCCGGCCCGAACTCCTGCGCGCCGTCGGTGATCAGCTCTCTTCTCGCGGGCGGCGGCTGCTGCTGCTGCGGTTGCGGTTCGGACGTCGGCGCCGCGACCGGTGGTGGCTCGGGCGCCGCGACGGGGGTGGGGGCCGGGGGCGGCGACTCCCGCTCGACGACCGTCTGCGGCGGCTGCTCCCGCTGGCGTGCGAGCGCCGCGCTGCGCTGCGCTCTGGCCAGCTCGCGGCGGGCGGCGAGGACCCGCTCGCGCTCGGCTCGACGTGCCTGCGCCTGCGCCGCGGCCGCCGCGCGCGACTGCGCTCTGTCGGCTGCCGTCGGCTGCTGCGTCTGGGCGACCGGCGCCGCGGCCGGTCTCGGAGCGGGCGCATCGTCGCCGCCGAAGATCCGCGTGCCGGCGAGCAGGAGCAGCAGCATCGCTATGACCGCCGCGCCGCCGCCGAGCAGCTGCTTGCGCGAGGGCCGGCCGAACCGGCCGAGCGCGCCGCCGGCCGCGCTGCCCGAGCCTGCACCGCCTGCGCCCGCACCGCCGCCGCCTGTGCCCGCGCCCGCACCGCCGCCGCCTGTGCCCGCGCCCGCAC
>NZ_JAUTDO010000007.1 GCF_030646165.1 Conexibacter sp. CPCC 206217
CGGGTGGTCGAGCGGGAAGCCGTAGGAGCGCGGGTGGTCGCCGACGTCGTCCAGGCGCAGCGGTCTCGGGTCGTTGATCAGCACGCCCAGCACGCCGCGCCCGCGCGGCAGTGCGCCGATCGCGCCATGCGCCTCGGGCGGGATCCCGACCGTCAGGAAGCGCTCCAGTTCGGTGCGGTCGTCGTCGAGGATCCCGAGCGCCGCGTATCTCGCGCCCGTCAGCGCTCGCGACTCCTCCAGCACGCGTTGCAGCAGCGTCTCCAGATCCAGCTCGGAGACCACCGAGCGGCCGACTTCGAGGATCCGCCGCAGGCGCTGTTCGTCGAGCATCGTCGCTCACTCTACGCGCGTGCACGCGGCGATCAAGCCGCTTCACCGAACGTTCGCGCGGTGATCGCGCCGCGGCTGCGTAGTTCACCGGATCGCATGCGGATCGTTGCGGATGTGCGGGGCGGCGGCGCGCGGCGAGACTTGCCGTGATGCCGGAGACCGGAGCTTCTTCAACCCGCATTCGCCGGGCCGCACCGGAATCGGCTGCAGCGGCCGCGCTGGTCGGTACCGTGGCGGGAGGCCTCTGCCATCTCGCAAACGCGTCCGACGCCGGCGACGCGCTGTGGACGGTCACGATCGCCGCGACGCTCGTGCCGCTGACGTGGTCCGTCGCGCGGGCACTGCTGCACGGCGACGCGGGCGTTGACGTGATCGCGCTGCTGGCGATGGCCGGCGCGCTGATCGGCGGTGAGCTGCTCGCCGGCGCCGTCATCGCGGTGATGCTGGCCGGTGGCAACGCGCTGGAGGCCGATGCCGACGGCCGTGCGCGGCGGGAGCTGACAGCGCTGCTGCGGCGCGCGCCGCAGATCGCACACCGTCACGACGGCGAGCGGTGGGTCGAGATCCCGGTCGAGACGGTCGCTCCCGCTGACGTGCTGCTCGTGCGCGCGGGCGAGCTGGTCCCGGTCGACGGGGTCGTGCAGAGCGAGCGCGCGTCGATCGACGCCGCCGCGATCACGGGCGAGGCGCTGCCGATCGCGGTGGCGCGCGGCCAGGCCGTTCGCAGCGGCACGGCGAACGCCGGCGACGCATTCGAGTTGCGCGCGACCCGCGGCGCGGCCGACAGCTCGTACGCCGCGCTGGTGAGACTGGTGCGCGCGGCGGAGCGCGAGAAGCCGCCGTTCACACGGCTGGCGGACAGGTACGCGCTGATCTTCCTGCCCGTGGCGCTGACGCTGGCGGGGCTGGCGTGGGCGCTGAGCGGGGAGGCGGTGCGCGCGCTCGCCGTGCTCGTCGTGGCGACGCCGTGTCCGCTGATCCTGGCGGCGCCGATCGCGCTCGTCTCGGGTCTCTCGCGCGCCGCCGCCGAAGGAATCGTGCTGAAGGGCGGGACCGCGTTGGAGCGGCTCGGCAGCGCGCGCACCGTGCTGCTCGACAAGACCGGGACGCTGACGCGCGGCCAGCCGGCGGTGGAGCGGGTGCTCGCGTATGACGGCCGCTCCGACGACGAGCTGCTGACGCTCGCCGCGTCGGTCGATCAGCTCTCGGCGCACGTGCTCGCGGACGGGATCGTGCACGACGCCGAGCGGCGCGGCCTGACGCTGCCGGCGCCGCACGATGCGCGTGAGCAACCCGGCGACGGGATCGTCGCGCAGGTGGACGGCCGACGCGTCGGTGTCGGCGGCCGCGCCTGGCTCGTCGCACAGGGCTTTCATGCGACGAACGGCTCCGCTGCCGTTGGCACCGCTGCCGCGAGCTCCGCTGCCGCATCGGCTCGGAGCGTCGCGCGCGCCGCGTCGGTGCGGGAGCCGCCGCACGCCCCGCCCGGCCGCGCGCTCGTGCACGTCGGCGTCGGCGACCAGCTCGCCGGGGTGCTCGTGATGGCCGACCGGCTGCGACCGGATGCGGCGAGACTCGTGCAGGACCTGCACGCGGCGGGCGTGCGACAGGTGGCGATGGTCACCGGCGACGTCGCTGCCGTCGCCGAGGCGGTCGCCGAGCAGGTCGGGCTGGACCGCGTCTACGCCGAACAGTCGCCGCAGCAGAAGCTCGCGGTCGTGCGCGCGGCGCGCGAGCGGCCCGAGCTGCGGCCGGTCGTGATGGTCGGCGACGGCGTCAACGACGCGCCCGCGCTGGCGCTCGCGGACGTCGGGATCGCGCTGGCGGGGGAGAGCCGCACGGTCTCCAGCGAGGCGGCCGATGCCGTCATCACCGTCGACCGGATCGACCGCGTGGCGGAGGCGGTGCGGATCGGCCGGCGCACCATGCGGATCGCGCGCCAGAGCGTGATCGCCGGGATCGGGCTGAGCGTCGCCGCGATGGTCGTCGCGGCGTTCGGCTATCTGCCGCCGGTCGCCGGAGCGCTGCTGCAGGAGGCGATCGACGTCGCCGTGATCCTCAACGCGCTGCGGGCGCTGCGGCCATGACGGCCACCGCGCAGCCGTTGCCTGCGGCGGTGCGGGCGCTGCTCGATCCCACGCTGCACGGCTGCGATCCCGCCTCGGTCGCGCTGCGCGAGACGCACGCCTCGTGGGTCGTGCTCGCCGGCGAGCGGGCGTACAAGGTCAAGAAGCCGATCCGTTTCGCGTTCCTGGACCAGAGCACGCTCGCCCGGCGGCGAGCCGCCTGCGAGGCCGAGCTGGCGCTGAACCGCGCGCTGGCGCCGGACGTCTACCTCGGCGTGTGTTCGCTCGCGCCGACCGGTGACGGGGAACGGCTGGGGCTCGGGCCCGCCGCGCAACCCGCAGCGGTCGAGTACGCGATCGAGATGCGGCGCTTCGACGAGTCCGCCACGCTCGCGGGACTCATCGACGGCGGCCGGCTGGAGGAGCACCACGTGCGCGCCGTCGCCGAACGACTCGCCGCATTCCATCGCGCAGCGCCAGTCGCGGCTGACCTCCCCGCGACGCCGGCCGACGCAGCCGTCGCGGCGCTGCGGCTCCTGGACGGCAACGCCGAGGAGCTGATCGAGGCGCTCGGCGACGAGCGCTCCGGCGTGCGCGGACGCGGGATGGTGGTGGCGCAATGGCGCTGCGCCTCCGCATGGGCGAGCGCCCACGCCGCGACGCTCGCCGCGCGGGCGGTCGACGGCCACGTGCGCGAGCTGCACGGCGACCTGCGCGCCGAGCACGTCCTTCCGGGGCCGCCGGTGCGGATCGTCGATCGGCTCGAGTTCAACCGCGACTGGCGCCAGATCGACGTCGCGGACGAGCTCGCGTTCCTCGCGATGGACCTGACCGCGCTCGGCCGCCCGGACGCGGCACGCGCGCTGCTCGACGCCTACCGCGGCGCTGGGGGAGACCTCGGCGCGCCCGGTCTCGTCGCCTTCCACGCGATCCACAAGGCTCACGTGCGCGCGAAGGTCGCGCTGCTGCGCGCGGCGCAGTCCCGGCCGCCGGAGGCCGTCGCGGCACGCGCGTTGGCCGAAGCCCTGCTGGCGGTCGCGGAGCGGTTCGCGTGGCGGCTGCGACTCCCGCAGGTCCTCGTGGTCTGCGGGCCGTCGGCGAGCGGGAAGAGCTGCCTTGCGAGCGAGCTGGCGCGACGCAGCGGCCGGCCGGTGCTGTCCGCCGACGTCGTGCGCAAGCAGCTCGCCGGCATCCCCGCGACGTCGCGGGCCGACGACGCGGCCTACACACCGGAGATGAACCGCCGCACCCACCGTGCGCTCGCACGTGCTGCGACGGCGGCCTCGGAGGGCGCGATCGTCGATGCGACCTTCCGCAACCGCGTCGACCGGGCTGCGTTCGCCGAGGCGCTGGGCGGCGACACCGGCACCGTCGTCCACATCGAGCTGACGGCGCCCGCGGCGGTCGTGCGCGAGCGCGCGCAGCGACGGCTCGCCGATCCCGGCCGCATCTCCGACGCGACGCCCGCGCGTGCGCTGTCGCAACTGGCCGAGTTCGAGCCGCTCGCCGAGGTCACGCCGGAGCGTCACCACCTGCTGCGCAGCGATCGTCCACCGGCGCAGATCGCTGACGCGCTGGCCGCGGCGCTCGACGGCGCGGCAACGTGACGACGCCGTCCTCGTCTTGCCAGCGCGCTCCGTAGATTCCCGCGTCGGTACGGGCTGTCGCTGCGGATGGCGGGGATCGGCGGACGGCTTAGCGTGCGAGCGGTTACGTGATCGATGCGGGATGTCGGCGACCTGCGGCGTCCGCACATCCGCCCGACCCGCAAGGAGGAGCCATGCTGAGAGTGATCGTGACGGGCGTCGACGGAGCCGAGGGCGGGCGCGACGCGGCTGTTCTGGCGACCGCGTTGGCGTCCGCCGACGACCCGCTGGTGCTGCTGACCGGCGTGTGGCGCGAGTCGCTGCTGCCGCTGCCGTTGCTGCTCGGTCCGCAGGTGAAGCCGCTGGAGGACGTCGAGCGGACGCTGCTCGCGGTCCGCGACGAGTATGCGCCGCGCGCGGTCACGCGTCCGCTGAGCGACCTCTCGCCGGCGCGCGCGCTGCGTCGCGCCGCGCGCGAGGAACACGCCGACCTGCTGGTGCTCGGCTCGGCGCCGTCCGCCGCGCGCGGCCACGCGCGCGCCGGTCGTGACGCTCGTCAGGCGATCGACGACGCGACGTGCCCGGTGGCGCTCGCGGCCCACGGGCTGGCGCACCTGCCGCTCGTCGTGCGGCGGATCGTCGTCGGAATCGACGGCGGCCCGGAGGCGGACGCGGCGCTTGCGCTCGCCAGCCGGCTGGCGGCATCGCTGGGCGCGCACCTGAAGGCGGTCGCGGTCGTCGACGACAAGCTGCCGCTGCGCTTCGGCCGCTTCAGCGAAGGACTCGAGCTGCTCGAATGGGACGAGCTGATCGCACGCCAGCGTGAGCGCGCCGACGAGGTCGTCGCGCGCGCGTCGCAGTCCGACGAGGTCGCGGCGGCCGAGGTGCGAACCGGGGATCCCGACGCCGAGCTGGCGCACGCCGCAGCGGACGCCGATCTGCTGGTGATCGGCTCGCGGCACTGGGGTCGCTTCTCGCGCGTGGTGATCGGGAGCGTCGCGGAGTCGCTGCTGCGCGACGCACCGTGCTCGCTGCTGCTGGTGCCGCGTCCGGCGGACGAGTCCGAGAAGGCGCGATGACCGCGGCGCCGCACCCGGCTCCGGTACCCCCGCGGCCGTCGTCGTCGGCTCCACCGGCCGTGCCCGCGATCGAGCTGCGCGGCGTGAGCAAGCGCTACGGGCGCCAGCAGGCGCTCGCCGCGATCGACCTGCGGGTCGAGTGCGGGGAGGTGTTCGGCTTCATCGGTCCCAACGGGGCGGGCAAGACGACGACGATCCGGCTGCTGCTGGACCTGATTCGGCCCAGTGGCGGCGACGTGCGCGTGCTGGGGCTGGACGCGCGCCGCGACGGGGTCGAGGTGCGCCGTCGCGTCGGCTACCTGCCGGGCGAGCTGGCGTTGTACGAGGACCTGACCGCGGCGCAGCTGCTCGGTCACCTCGCCGCACTGCGCGGCGCCGGCGCGGCTGCGATCGCGCCGCTGGCCGAGCGGTTGTCGCTGGAGCTGGAGCGGCCGATCCGCACGCTCTCGAAGGGCAACAAGCAGAAGGTCGGGCTGGTGCAGGCGTTCATGCACCGACCCGAGCTGCTGATCCTCGACGAGCCGACCGGCGGCCTGGACCCGCTCGTGCAGCGCGAGTTCGGGCGGATGCTGGAGGAGGCGCGCGAGCGCGGGCAGACCGTCTTCCTCTCCTCGCACGTGCTGAGCGAGGTCGACCGGCTCGCCGACCGCGTCGCGCTGGTGCGCGAGGGGCGGGTCGCGCTGGTGGACGACGTCGCGGCGCTGAAGGCGCGGCTGACGCGCCGCCTGGAGCTGCGCTTCGAGCAGCCGCCGCCGGCAGGCGCCTTCGAGCGGCTGCCCGGCGTCGCCGGCGTCGAGCATGCCGGCGCGCACGTGACGCTGACGCTCGACGGCCCGGCGGACGCGGTCGTCAAGGAGGCGGCGCGCCATCGCGTGCTGACGCTCGCCAGCCGCGAGCCCGACCTCGACGACCTGTTCCTGCAACTGCTCGACGACAGCGGAGGATCCGATGCTCGCTAGCGTGTTCGCCAAGACGCTGCACGACCGTCGCCGCAGCCTCGCCGGATGGAGCGCCGGGCTCGTGGTGCTGACTGCGACGATCGTCGCCTACTGGCCGTCGGTGCGCGACAACCCGCAGCTGCAGTCGTTCTTCGACGACCTGCCCGAGGCGGCGCGCGCGCTGACCGGCGGGGCCGGCTACAGCACCCCGGCCGGCTATCTCAACACCGAGCTGTTCGCGTTGATGATGCCGCTGCTGTTCCTCGTCGTCGCGATCGGAATGGGATCGCGCGCGGTCGCCGCGGAGGAGGAGCGCGGCACGATCGACCTGCTGATGTCGATGCCGCTCACGCGCCGGCGGATGCTGCTGGAGAAGGTCGCCGGCGGCGTCGCCGTGCTGTTCGCGCTCGGGCTGGTGCTGTTCGCGTCGCTCGCGCTCGGCTCGCTGCTGAGCACGCTCGACGTCCCGCTCGGGCGCCTCGCGCAGATCTCGCTCGCGACGGTGCTTGTCGCGCTGCCGTTCGGGGCGCTCGCGCTGGCGATCGGCTGCGCGACCGGGGCGCGTGGGCTTGCGCTCGGCCTGACGTCGGCTGCGGCTGTCGCCGCGTACATGCTGAACGCGCTCGCGCCGCTGGTCGACAGCCTCTCCTCGCTGCGCGACCTGTCGCCGTTCGCCTGGTACGCCAGCGACAGCGTGCTCGTCGGCGCCGGACTGCAGCTGTGGCGGGCGGCGCTGCTGGTAGGCGTCGCGCTGCTGCTGGCGGGCGTGGCCGCGCTCGCGCTCGAACGCCGTGACCTGCGTAGCTGAGCGCCGGCTCGGCATCCGTCGTTTCTACGGATCGGGTCTGCGGCGGGCGGCTGATGGAGCGGCGCGAGTGCGGGCGTAGCGTCGTCGTCACACATGCTGCCGACCCGCGAACCCGGAGACGAACGATGCACAAGATCCTGATCGGCTACGACGGCTCCTCCCGTGGGGAGGACGCGCTGGCGCTCGGACGCGTGCTCGCGGACGCGGTCGAGACGCCCACCGTCGTCGTCGCGAACGTGTACGACGCGCTGATCCCCAAGAACGGGCGCGGCGAGCCGAGCCTGCGCGAGCAGCGCCTGCAGGCTGAGGCCGAGGAGCTGCTCGACGGGGTTCGCCGGAGGCTCCCGGACGCCGCCGAGTGGGGCTTGCGCGCGGTCCGCGGGACATCGCCGAGCGCCGGTCTGCACCGTCTTGCGAGCGAGGGCGACTTCGACGTGATCGTCGTCGGGGCGAGCCATCGGCACGGGCTCGGGCGCATCTTCGGGGGCAGCGCGACGGAGCAGACGCTGATGGGCTCGCCGCGCGCGGTCGCGGTGGCGCCGCCCGGGTACGCCGACCGCGCGGGCGAGGGCGCGCTGCGCCGCATCGGCCTCGCCTACGACGGCTCGACCGAAGCCCGCCAAGCGCTTGCGCTCGCGGCGGAGCTCGCACGCGGCAGCGCGGCGATGGTCGTCGCGATCGACGTCGCCGACACCGTCGGCCCGCCGCTGGTCGACGCCTACGGCTACGGCAGCTACGCCGACGACATGCTCGAGCTCGCCAGCCAGCACCTCGACGGCGCGGAGCGCGAGCTGTGGCGGCACGGCATCGAGCGGATCGAGATCAAGCGTCCGGAGGGTCGCGCCGCGCACGAGCTGATCGCGGCGACCGAGCAGCTCGACCTGCTCGTGCTCGGCTCGCGCAGCCATGGGCCGTCGCTGCGCGTGCTGCTGGGAAGCGTCAGCACGGCGGTCGTGCGCGACGCGGCCTGCCCGGTGCTGCTGCACCCGCGCTCCGCCGCCCCCGACGAGCCCGCGGCGGCATCCGACCACGCGCACTCCGCGATTGCCGCCGGCGAGCGCTCGACGGCGCCCGACGGCGCGCGGTCGGTGCCAGACGTCGCGGCGACGACATGAGCGTCGCGCCGGCGAGACGGATCGTCGTCGCCGGCGGCGGCGTCGGCGCGATCGAGGCGCTGCTGGCGCTGCACCGCCTGCTCGCCGGCGCGGTCGAGTTGACGCTGCTCGCGCCCGAGCGGGCGTTCGTCTACCGCCCGCTCGCGGTCGCCGAGCCGTTCACGGGCGCCGCGCCGCCGTCGCTGCCGCTGGCCGAGATCGCCGCCGAGCACGGCGCGGCGTTCGTCCACGACGCGCTTGAGGAGGTCGACCCGCAGCATCGCATCGTGACGACGCGCGACGGCGCGCGGCTGCCGTACGACGCGCTGGTGCTCGCGCTCGGCGCCCGTCCGCAGCCGGTGCCGCGCGGCGCGATCCGCTTCGGCGACCCGCGCGACGTCCCGGCGGTGGCCGCGGTGGTCGAGGGCGTGCGCGCCGGCCGTGTCCGGCGCATCGCGCTGACGGCCGCGGGCGGGGAGGGCTGGACGCTGCCGCTGTACGAGCTGGCGCTCGGCCTGGCCGCGGAGCACGACCGCCAGGGCCGCGCGCCGGCCGTCTTCGTCGTCACGCCGGAGGAACAGCCGCTCGGCGTCTTCGGCGCCGACGCTGCGCAGCGCGTGACGGAGCTGCTCGACGAGCACGGGGTGCAGGTGCTGACCGCAGGGGTCGTCGAGCGCTTCGACGAGGGCGTCCTGTGGATCGAGTTCGAGGGTGCGCTGGACGTCGACGCGGCGATCGCGCTGCCGCGGCTGCACGGCCCCGCGCCGTTCGGGATCGTCCACGACGGCGCCGGCTTCGTGCCGGTCGACGAGCACAGCCGCGCGCGCGGCCAGCAGCACGTCTACGCCGTCGGCGACATGTGCGCCGATCCCGTCAAGCAGGGCGGGCTCGCCGCGCAGCGGGCGGACGCCGCGGCCGCGCACATCGCCTGGCGCCATGGCGCGGCGCCCGCGCCCGCGCCGTTTCACCCGATCCTGCGCTCCGTGCTGCTGACCGGAGGGCGGCCCCGCTACCTGCGCGCCGACCTGACCGGTGCCGCGCCCGAGGACGGCGTCTTCGAGCAGCCGCCATGGTGGCCGCCCGCGAAGATCGCCGCTCGCGAGCTGGCGCCGTACCTCGCTGAGCGGCTGCTCGAACGGAGCGCGTAGCGGCTTGCGAGCGGCTCCCCGAGCTGCGTGCGTACTTTCGCGCAACAGCCATGCGGGCCAGTGCCGAAGACTGCGCCACCGCGTCGGCGTAGCGTGCTTCTCAACCTCTTCCCACGCGCCGCGGCCGACCGATCGGCGCGGCGTGTGACGACACCGGAGCCGATGACGATGACCCTGATCCGCGCCGCCGAACCGAACGACCCCAACTGCTCCTCCCACGTCCGCAAGGCGATGCCGGGAGATCCGCTCGAGCAGCCCACGTCGACCCGCCCGCTCTCGCAGCTGTCGTTCGCCGACGGGGCCTTCGCCGGTGGCCTCGGAGCGCGACTGAGCGAGCGCGCGCGCACCGGCATCGACCGGACGCCCGGCTTCGTCGTCGGCACGCCGGCATACGCCGCGCTGTGCGATGCGGGCGACCTGAGCCGGCGGCTCGCCGCCGCGCTCGCCGATGTATGCATCGAGGAGCCCGAGCGGCTGATGGCGGCCGCGGCCGTCGCCCGCAGCCTGATCGCGTGCGAGCCGACTCCGAGCTGGATCGACGCCGAGATCCATCAGGCGTACCACGCGTTGACACCGAGCGCTGCCGAAGGCGCCCGCGTCACCGTAAGCGCCTCGTTCGTCGAGCACGAGCTGTCAGACCTGGAGCCCGGCAACGACGACGTCGCCTGTGACGTCCAGGGCACCGGCGCGGTCATCCAAGCCGTCCGGCACTGCTGGTCGGCGCTCTACGATCCGCGGCGCGTCTACGAACGCGCCAAGCTCGGCCTGCCGCAGCTCGGCCTCGACGTCGCGGTCGTCGTGCAGCTGCAGGCCGAGAGGTAGCCGCCGCCCAGCACATGCCTCCTGGGCGGCGGGGCTCGGACCTACAAGCCCGGCACGACGCGCGGCATCAGGCCCGCTGCGTCGTCATGTTGAGCGTTCTGATCCCGCGCATCGTGCCGAAGTCGACGTAGTCGATCTGGTCCTCCGTCACCTCGTAGGCGGAGAACCAGTCGAGGAATCTGTTCATCACGGTCGTCGCCTCCAGGCGCGCGAGCATCGCGCCGATGCAGAGGTGCATCCCCTGCGAGAAGCCGAGATGGCGGATGTCGCGGCGCTCGAAGTCGACGGTGTCGGGGTCTGGGAACTGCTCCGGGTCGCGGTTGGCGCCCGGCACCGAGGTCCAGACGACGTCGCCGACCGGGACCTCGTAGCCGTCGAGCTGCAGCGGTCTCTCCATCACCAGCCGCGGCTGCGCGTAGTGGACGGGACCGGAGTGGCGGATCATCTCCTCCAGCGCATCTGGCATCAGCGCGCGGTCGGCCCGCAGCTTCGCCTGCTCGGCGGGGAAGCGCGAGAGCGTGTAGGCGGCGCTGGTGACGAGCTGCGTCGTCGTGTCCGAGCCGGCCGACAGCGCGAAGATCGCGAGCGCGATCAGCTCCTCCGAGCTGAGCACCGCCTCGTCGCCCTCGGAGGCGCGGATCATGACGCTCAGCAGGTCGTGCTCGCCGGGTGCCTTGCGACGCTCGGCCACCAGCCCCGTCATGTAGTCGCGCAGGCCGACGAACGCCAGCTCGATGTCCTTCGCGTCGTCCTCGTTGACGACAGCTCCGGTCGCAGGCGCGCTGCGGCGCGTCCAGTCGCGGAAGATCGGCACGTCCTCGCGCGGCACGCCGAGCACGCTGCACATCACCGCGACCGGGATGTGGTCGGCGAAGTCGTTCATGAAGTCGAACGAGCCCATCTCGGCGCATCTCGCCAGCACGTCGTCGACGAGCGCGTCCAGTTCCGGCTGGCGGTGGACGACCGCCTGGCGCGTGAAAGCGCCGCGCATCAGCCGCCGCTGACGCATCGTGTCAACCGGATCCTCGAAGTAGAGCATCGTCGGCGCCATCAACTGGGCGGCGACCACGCCGGCCGCCGCGTCGGCGCGCATGCGGAAGCCGAGGTCCATCGTCGGGTGACGCAGCGTCGCGAGACAGTCGCGATAGCGCGTCACCACCGTGACGCCGTGTCTGCTCTTGAAGATCGGCGCCTGATCGCGCAGCGCGCGATACATCTCCCACGGTGTGTCGTCGCCGGGAAGCGCAAGCGGCGCGCGATGCATCATCGCGTCGACGATGTCCTCGGGATCGCTCAGGTCGACGGCTTCCGCGAGCGCAGGGATCGTCGTGCTCATTCGGTCGGTTCCTCTCCTCGACGTTGGTATTCAGGATAACAGTTATCCTGGGCCGCGTCGAGGGTCTCAGACGACTCCCGACGCGTCATCTCACAGCCGTTGGCGCTGGTGTCAGGTCTGGCGCTCGGGCAGTCGCACGACCAGCCCGTCGATCGCGTCGGAGACACGCAGCTGGCACGACAGCCGGCTCGTCGGCTGCCGCGGCAGGACCGTCTCGTCGAGCATCGCGTCCTCGTCGTCGTCGGCCTCGGGGATCCGCTCGGCCCACGCTTCGTCGACGTAGACGTGACAGGTCGCGCACTGCATGTTGCCGCCGCACTCCGCGACGATCTCGGGCACTTCGCCGGCGACCGCGGTCTCCATCACCGAGTCGCCGACGACGCCGTCGAGCGTCGTCGTGCGCGCGTCCGGGTGGACGTAGGTGATCTTCGGCATCGTCAGTCCTCTCCGCTCTTGCGCTGTCCGGCGAGCTGCAGGAAGCGCTCCTGCCGCACGACCTTCACGCGCGGGCGTCCGGCCGGCGCGCCCGCCTCGCGCTCGTGCGCGTCGATCAGCTCCCAGCCGGCGTAGTCGACGACGTCCGGGTTGCGCGCGTGCAGCAGGTCGAGCAGCTCTTGTGCGCCGGCCTGCGGCGTCGGCAGTAGGCCGGCGGCGTGGTCGGCGAGCAGCTCGGTGACCGTCTCCTGGGCGCACTTCTTGTTCGTCCCGATGATCCCCGACGGCCCGCGCTTGATCCAGCCGGCGGTGTAGGCGCCCGCAACCGGCGCGCCGCTGGCGGGGTCGACGACGCGGCCGCGCTCGTTGGCGATCGTCGCGCGCCGCTCGTCGAAGGGGAGACCGGGGACCGGCTCGCCGCGGTAGCCGACCGAGCGCAGCACGAGCCCGGCCGCGAGCGTCTCCTCCCAGCCGATCGGTTGCGCGCGCTGCTGCGCGTCGAGCGCGTTGCGGCTGATCCGCACGCCCTCGACGCGCCCGTCGCCGACGATCTCCAGCGGCGAGGCGAGGAAGCGCAGCTCGATCCGCTTGCGCCGGCCCTGCGGCACGCGACCGGCCAGCTCACGCAGCAGGGCGACGTTTCTGCGCGCCGTCTCGGAGGCCGCGTCGGAGTCGAGCCAGGCGGCGCTGGCCGGGTCGAGCGCCAGCTCCTCGGGGCGCACGATCAGGTCGACGTCCGCGAGCGCGCCGAGCTCCTCCAGCTCGGGATCGGTGAAGGCCGCCTGCGCGGGACCGCGGCGGCCGAGCACGACGACCTCTTCGACGGCCGAGCGGCCGAGCAGCTCCAGCGCGTGATCGGCGACGTCGGTGACGCCGAGCGCCTCGCGGCCGAGCACGAGCATCCGCGCGACGTCGAGCGCGACGTTGCCGTTGCCGACGACGACCGCGCGTCTGCACGAGAGGTCGGGATCGAGGTCGGCGTAGTCCGGGTGGCCGTTGTACCAGCCGACGAACGCGGTCGCCGCGAGCGAGCCGGGCAGCTCCTCGCCGGGGATGCCCAGACGCCGATCTGCGGGCGCGCCGACCGCGTAGAGGACGGCATGGCAGTGCGCGGCCAGCTCGGCGTGCGAGACGTCGCGGCCGACGGTGACGTTGCCGTGGAAGCGGAAGCCCGGCTGGCTCGCGGTCTTCTCGAAGACGCGCGTGACCGCCTTGATGTTCGGGTGGTCGGGGGCGACGCCGGCGCGCACGAGCCCCCACGGCGTCGGCAGCCGGTCGAACATCTCGACCTCGGCTCCGGGCAGCGCTCTCAGCAGCTGTCCGGCGGCGTAGAAGCCGGCCGGACCCGATCCGACGACGGCGACGCGCAGCGGGGCGACAGGGCGCTCCATCTCAGCGTTTCCTCCTCAATTACCTGATAACCAATACTAGGTTTGTGGCCTGTCAGGTGTATCACACCGCCGCCCGGAGCGGGAGGTGCGATGAGGGAAATCATTGACATTCATGCGAAGGGTAATAGGCTCTCGTCCGAGCCATCGAAGGAGAGCGATGTCCAGCCTTTACCGCATGCCCGTGGGCTTTGGCCCCTCCCTGGGTCCGCGGCAGGGACCCGACGGGAAGCGCTTCACGGGGGAGGTCTCGCGCTCGACGCTGATGTCGAACGCGTTCGTGACCGAACCCGCGGCGCTCGCCGCTGTGCTGCCCGCCGGCTTCCGCCCCGCGGAGGTCCCGCTCGTCACCGTGCGGATGCACTACAACCACAACATGCCGTGGCTGGCCGGCCGCGCCTACCACTTCGTCGAGGTCGACTTCGCGGTCGTCTTCGAGGGCGAGCGCGACCGTGTCGAGGGCGACTTCGTCGCCGTGATGTGGGAGAACATGGCCGACCCGATCATCGTCGGGCGCGAGGAGTGCGGTCACCCGAAGCTGTTCGCCGACATCCCCGACCCGATCGCGCACGGCGGGTCGAGCTACGGCTCGGCGTCCTGGGAGGGATTCAGATTCCTCGACATGACGTGGGAGGGGCTGGAGCTGACCGCATTCCCCGACGGCATCGAGCGCGACAGCGAGGCGACGACGAACGCCGGCGGGCGACCGCGCTTCAACTACCAGTACCAACCGAGCACGGCGGGCCTGGAGCAGGCCGACATCGCGCGCGTCGTGATGTTCCCGCCCGGCCAGAGCGAGCAGCGCGTGCTGCAGACGTGGAGCGGCGAGGGCCGCTGCGCCTTCACGCCCGCGCGCTGGGAGGACCTGCCGACCTTCGCCCAGATCGTCAACGCGCTGCACGCGCTGCCGGTCGCCGAGTGGCGCCCCGCGCAGATGGTCCACGTCGCGCGCGGCTTCAACGACCTGCGCGACACGATGCAGGTGCTCGCATGACCGTGGCGCCGCCGCAGCCCGACCTGCGCGATCCCGAGGCGGTCGTGGACGTGCTGCTGCACGGCCAGCCGCTGGCGCGCGACGACGTCTTCGAGCTGTACGCCGCCGTCCGCCGCGAGGCGCCGTTGTTCCGCAGCGAGCACGGCATGTGGGTGATCAGCCGCTTTCAGGACGTGCACAGAGCGCTGCGCTTCGCCGGCGCGAGCACCGGCGCGACCTCGCGCTCGGACCCGCGCTACGCGACCAGCCCGACGCTGCAGACGTTCGCCGAGTCGATGCTCCACTTCGACGAGCCGGCCGACCACGCGCGCCAGCGGCGGTTGGTGCGCCAGGCGTTCACGCAGCAGACGGTGCAGGGGCTGCGCCCGTTCGTCGAGGGCCTGGTCGGCCAGCTGCTCGACGAATGCGCCGAACGCGGTGAGTTCGACGCGATCGCCGACTACGCGGATCGCATCCCGGTCGCCGTGATCTGCCACATGCTCGGGGTGCCGGCCGCTGACGTCGAGGTCTTCCACGAGTGGAACTTCGCGATCACCTCGACCAGCGCCGCCTCGGTGCCGCCGGAGCGAATGGCGGCCGCCGACGCGGCGATGCTGAAGCTGCGCGCCTACATCACCGACCTGCTCGACGCGCGCCGCTCGACACCGTCGGACGACCTGCTCAGCAAGCTGATCACCGCACGCGACGAGGACGACCAGCTGAGCGATTCGGAGACGATCGCGCTCGCGGTGCTGCTGCTGGCGGCAGGCTCGGACACGACGACCGCCTTCCTCGGCGCCGCGCTCGCGGCGCTCTACGAGCATCCCGACCAGCTCGCGCTGCTGCGCGCCGAGCCCGCGCGGATCCGCGGCTCGGTCGAGGAGCTGATGCGCTATGCGGCGCCGGTCCACTTCGGCATCACGCGCCTCACGAGAGCGCCGCTGCAACTCGGCGGCGTCGAGATCCCGGCCGGGGAGCGGCTGTGGACGCTGCTCGCAGGCGCCAATCGCGACCCGGACGAGTTCGAACGGCCCGAGCAGCTCGACCTGACGCGCGAGCACGTCCGTCACCTCGGCTTCGCGCAGGGCATGCACATGTGCCTCGGCGCGATGCTCGCGCGGATGGAGACCGGCACCGCGCTGGAAGGGCTGCTGCTGCGCTTCCCGCGCCTGCAGCTGCGCGAGTCGTCGACCCCGTGGTACGACCACGGCAACCTGCGCGGCGTGCGCCGCCTGGCGGTCGCCGGGTGAGCGGCTGGGCGGCGCTGAGGTCGGGCGCCGACCCGCGCGCCCATGCCCGCGCGCTCGCTCGCACCCGCGAGCACGTGCTCGCCGGCGGTACCGCGCCCGCGACCGTGCGCCCGGTGATCGCCGCATCGTGGCGGCGCGCGCTGCGGCGCGGCATCGACGCCGACGGCGGCCTGCCGACCGACGCCGTGGGGTCGGAGGAGGCCGCCGCGCGCTGGGAACGGCACCGGCTCGCGCCCGCGCTGCCGGCGATCCGCGCCGTGCTGTCGGAGGCGCGCCGCCAGACCGGCCACGTCGCGCTCGTCTGCGATCGCGACGGGACGCTGCTGTGGCTGGAGGGCGAGGCGCAGGCGCTGGAGATCGCGCGCGCCGTGCGGCTGGAGCCCGGGACCAGCTGGAGCGAGCGCTCCGCCGGCACCAACGCGATGGGCACGGCGCTCGTCGCCGGCCACCCGCTGCAGGTCTTCTCCTCCGAGCACTTCCTGCGCGCCGCCGGCAGCTGGGTCTGCAGCGCGGCGCCGATCCACGACCCTGCCGACGGCGCGCTGCTGGGCGTCGTGGACCTCTCCGGGGATGCCCGCACCGCCCACCCGCTGACGCTCGCGATCGTGCGCGCGGCGGCCGCGGCCGCCGCGGCGGACCTGCGGCGGCTGGATGCGCTGCGGGCAGCGGAGCCGGAGCGTCGCGGCGTCGTCCCCGAGGCCGCCGACGGGCGCGCGCGCCGCCTGCGCGGCGAGTCGCCGGGCGAGGCGCACGCGGCCGCGGTCGCGGGTGAGCTCCGCATCGAGGCGCTCGGACGCGATCGCGTCCGCCTCGGCGGCGCCGTCGCGCCGCTCGAGCTGTCCCCGCGCCAGGGCGAGCTGCTGATGCTGCTGTTGCTGCGGCCCGGCGGATGGTCGGCGGAGCAGCTGGCGCTCGAGCTGCTCGGCGAGGGCGGCAGACCGGTCTCCGTGCGCGCGGGGCTGTCACGCCTGCGCCGCCTGCTCGGCGAGCGGCTCGGCGCGCGTCCCTATCGGCTGCGCGGCGGCGCGTCGGTGGATCTGTTCGAGGTCGAGGCGGCGATCGAGCGGGGCGACCTCGAGACGGCCCGCGCCCGCTGCGCCGGCCGGCTGCTGCTGCCGCAGTCGCACGTGCCGGCGATCGTCGCGGCGCGACGGCGGCTGGAGCTGCGCCTGGGTGTCGCGACGGACGGCGATCGATCTTGACAAACATACAAATCATAGGCAGGGTTATCTGATGGAACAACATGATGGTGGGACGACCGCGACGGCGACGAAGCCGATCTACCGGATGCCGTACGGGTTCGGGCCCTCGGTCGGCCCGCGCCAGGGCCCGGGCGGCCGCAGCTTCAACGGCGAGTGGGCGCGCACGACGACCGTCGGCGTCGCCTATCGCACCGAGCACGACGCGCTCGTGCCGCTGATGCCGCCGGGCTTCGAGCCGACCGCCGACCCGATCGTGCGCGTCCAGTGTCACTTCAACACGGACTTCGCGTGGCTCGCCGGGCGCGGCTACAACTTCGCCGAGGTGCTGTTCTCGGCCGTCTACCGCGGCGAGGAGGACGAGGTCGAGGGCGATTTCGTCGCGGTCATGTGGGAGAGCAAGGCCGACCCGTGCATACCGGGCCGCGAGGAGATCGGGCTGCCGAAGCTGTACGCCGACATCCCGGACCTCGAGACGGGCCAGCCGTCGACGAGATTCCACTGCAGCTGGGAGGGCTTCAGATTCCTCGACCTCGAGGTCGAGGGGCTCTCGCTCAACCCGTGGCCGTACGACAGGGAGGCCAGCGCCGAATCGGCCAAGCTCGGGATCGGCGGCTCCGCCGGCCGCAGCCGCATGTACTACAAGTACATCCCCAAGACCGGCGACTGGGGCGAGGCCGACGCCGCCTACGCGACCGTCTCGCCCCCCGGCAACTACGACATGAGAGTGCTCGAGGGCTTCTCGG
Source organism: Conexibacter sp. CPCC 206217 (assembly GCF_030646165.1). Lineage (GTDB taxonomy): Bacteria > Actinomycetota > Thermoleophilia > Solirubrobacterales > Solirubrobacteraceae > Conexibacter. The sequence goes on from NZ_JAUTDO010000007.1 coordinate 17,199, forward strand.
GCACCGGCAGCGTCGAGTTCCACAGAGCGCGCTGGGAGGACCTGCCGACGTTCGTCAACGTCGTCAACAAGCTCGCCGACCTGCCGGTGCTCGAAGTGACCGACGCGATGATGGGCCGCGCGATGGTCGCCTTCAACGACCTGCGCGACCAGCGCATCATGCGCTAGGAGGGCGAGACGATGGGTGAGCGCTCCAACGACGAGCTCGGCCGGCGCCTGCGCCGGCTCGAGGACCGCGCCGAGCTGCACGACCTCGTCGTGCGCTACTTCTTCGCGTGCGACGACGACGACTGGGACGCGCTCTCGGAGGTCTTCTCCAACGACGCCGAGTTCGCGGGCGCCTTCGGCCGCGACCAGGTCGTCGAGGTGATGGCCGAGAGCCGTTCCGAGATGGGTCCCACGATCCACACGCCGGACGGGATCCTGTTCACCTTCGACGAGGGCGACGACGACGTCGCTCACGGCGTGATCGGCGCCCACTGGGAGCTGTCGGTCGACGGCAGAACGCTCTACGGCGCCGTCCGCTACGAGGACGAGTACGTGCGCGAACGCGGGAGCTGGCGGATTCGCCGCCGCTCGCACCGCGTGGCGCACATCGGGCCGTGGGAGGAGGTCGCCACGTCGCTGACGACCGAGACGCCCGTGCGCTGGCCGGGCAGAGCGCCCGCAGCCGCCGATCTGCCGGTGTCGGGCTGACCACAGCCCTCCGCCGGTGGGCGGTGTCGGTCGCCGGGCGCAGCCTCGCCCGGCGGCCGGCGCCTCTAGCGGCGCTGGTCGAAGGAGCGGCCGAGCGTCTCGGCCACGATGCGCGTGCGCTGCATGCTCGGGGTGCCGCCTGCGAGCGCCCAGCCGTGCGCGTCGCGGTGCAGGCGCTCGATCCCGTAGTCCTCGGTGTAGCCGTTGCCGCCGTGCAGCTGCATCGCCAGGTCGCTGACGCGCTTGGCCATCTCGTTGGCGGTGCACTTCGCGAGCGAGACCTCGAGCGGGTCCGGCAGCCCGGTCCCGGCCGAGATCGCGGCGCGGTAGAGCAGCAGCCGCGCGGCCTCGACCTGCAGGATCATGTCGGCGAGCGTCATCTGCACGCTCTGGAACTCGATCAGCGGCTTGCCGAACTGCTCGCGCTCGAGCACGTACTCCTTCGTGCGGTCGAGCGCCGCCTGGCCGATCGCGAGGCTCATCGTCGCGTTGCCCAGCCGCTCGACCGAGAAGCCGGTGAACAGCTCGCGGAAGCGGCCGGGGCCGACCAGCACGTTCTCCGCCGGCACGACGACGTCGTCGAAGATCAGGTCGCACGAGGGGATCCCGCGGAAGCCCATCAGCTTCTCCTGGATCCCGTACGTGAAGCCGGGCGTGCCGGCGTCGACGACGATCGCGCCGATCCCCTTGGCGCCGGGCACGTCGCTCATGCGCGCGTAGACGAGGTAGTGGTCGGCGTGGCCGCCGTTGGAGATCCACCGCTTCGTCCCGTTGACGAGGTAGCCGCCGTCGTGGGGGACCGCGGAGGTCGTCATGTCGGTCGCGCCCGAGCCGGCGTCCGGCTCGGAGATCGCGACGGCGATCGTCGCGTCGCCGGCGATCACGGCGGGCAGCCAGCGCTCACGCTGCTCCTCGCTGCCGAGCAGGTTGACGACCTGCGCCGGCCCGGTGTTCGCCTCGAACACCTGGAACGCCGCCGGCCGGCATTCCTTCGCCAGCTCCTCGATCACGATCAGCGCGTCCAACAGCGGCAGGTCGGTGCCGCCGAAGCGCTCGGGCAGCGAGATGCCGAGCATGCCGAGCGCGCCGAGCCGCCGCCGCTCCTCGAGCGGGAAGGACGCGCGCTGCTCGTCCCACTCGGCTGCGCGCGGCCGGTACCGCTCGCGCGCGAGCCGCGACGCGGTCTCGCGCATCTGTCGTTGCTCGTCTGTCAGCTCGAAGGCTGACCGGGGCGCCGCGGATGCGTCCGGCGCCGGGGTTGTGGATGCCAAGGCCTCGTCCTAGCTGGTGGGTACTGCGGTCGGTAGGTGCTCACGACACGCACTATTGTTTATACAGTTATACTAGTTGTCATGGCCGGCGGCAAGCTTGCGCTCCGGGCCTAGCGCTGATAATGGTAAGACGGATCTCTACGGAGAGACGGAGGAGAGAGCACGATGTCGGCAGTGAAACCAGCCGTCGATCTGGCGGATCCCGAGAGCGTCGTCACCGCGCTGCTGTACGGCCAGCCGCTCGCGCTGGACGATCCGTATGCGCTCTACGGCGCGCTGCGCGAACAGGCGCCGATCCACGAGAGCCGCGAGCACGACCTGTGGGTGCTCTCGCGCTACACGGACGTGATGGCGGCGCTGCGCCATCCTGGCATGAGCATGTCGGCCGGGCTGACGAGCGATCCGCGCTACGCGTCCAGCGCGACGCTGCAGATGTTCGGCGGCTCGATGCTGTTCTGCGACGATCCGGCCAGTCATGCGCGCGAGCGCCGGCTCGTGCGCCAGGCGTTCACGCGCCAGACGGTCCAGGGGCTGCGCGAGACGACGCAGCAGCTCGTCGACGAGCTGCTGGCGCAGTGCGCCGAGCGCGGCTCGTTCGACTACATGGGCGACTTCGTCGAGCACGTCCCGGTCGCGGTGATCTGCCGGATGCTCGGCGTCCCGGAGGCGGACATCCCGACCTTCGCGGAGTGGAACTTCCTGATCACGACCGGCACCGGCGCGGTCGTCACCGACGAGCACATGGCGCGCGTCGACGAGGCCGCGCTGAGCCTCAGAGCGTATCTCGCCGACCTGCTGGAGGAGCGCAGAAAGACGCCCGGGGAGGACCTGCTCAGCAAGCTGATCCAGGCGCGCGACGGCGGCGATCAGCTGTCGAGCGAGGAGACCGCCGCGATGGCCTTCCTGCTGCTCGCGGCCGGCTCGGACACGACCGCCGCCTTCCTCGGCGCCGCGCTCGTCGCGCTGCTGCGCAACCCCGACCAGCTGCGGCTGCTGCGCGAGCGGCGCGAGCTGCTGCCGGGGGCGCTCGAAGAGCTGCTGCGGTTCGAGGCGCCGGTCCACTTCGGGATCATGCGGACGGTCACCGCGCCGTTCGCGCTGGAGCAGGTCGAGATCCCGGTCGGTGCGCGCGTCTGGACGATCCTGTCCGGCGGCAACCGCGACCCGCGCCGCTTCGAGGCGCCCGACCGGCTCGACATCACGCGCGAGAACGTCCGTCACCTCGGCTTCGCGCAGGGAATGCACATGTGCCTGGGCGCGATGCTCGCGCGGATGGAGTCGGAGGTCGTGATGACGAGTGTGCTGGATCGCTTCTCCGACCTGCAGCTCGAGCAGGACCCGGTCCCGTGGGTCAACCACGGCAACCTGCGCGGGATCGCCCGCCTCGACGTCGCCGCGACGGTGGCCTGAGGTGGCCTCCGGAGGATCGTTGGAGGGGCGCGTCGCGCTCGTGACCGGCGCCGCGCGCGGCATCGGCCGCGCGAGCGCCGTGCGGCTCGCGCGCGAGGGCGCCGACGTCGTGCTGCTCGACCTCTGCCGGGACCTCGCCGCCAGCCCGTATCGGCTGGCGGTCGACGAGGACCTGAGCGAGACGGCGCGGCTGGTCGAGGCGGCCGGCGGGCGCGCGCTCGCGCGCCGCGCCGACGTGCGCGAGCAGGGCGAGCTCGACGCCGCCGTCGCCGACGCGCTGCAGACGTTCGGCCGCCTCGACGTCGTCGTGCCGAACGCCGGCGTCGCCTCGTTCGGCAGAGCGTGGGAGCTGACCGAGGAGCAGTGGAGGACCGTGATCGACGTCGTCCTGACCGGCGTCTGGCACACGCTCAAGGCTGTGGTCCCGACGTTGATCGAGGCTGGCCGCGGCGGCTCGATCGTCATCGTCGGCTCAGCCGTCGGCACGCGGCCGGCGCAGAACCACGCCCACTACGTCGCCGCCAAGCACGGCGTCGTCGGCCTGGCGCGCGCGTTCGCGCTGGAGGTCGCCGAGCACAGCATCCGCGTCAACGTCGTCGCGCCCGGATCGGTTCGCACCGAGCTGGCCGGCAGCGACGCGATCGCGAAGCTGATGCGCCCCGATCTGGAGGCGCCGAGAATCTCCGACGCGAGCGAGATCATGCGGGCCAACCACGCGCTCCCGGTGCAGTGGGCCGAGCCCGACGACGTCGCCGCCGCCGTCGCGTGGCTGGCCGGCGAGCAGTCGCGCTACGTCACCGGCGCGGTCCTGCCGGTCGACGCCGGCTGGGTCATTAATTGAGAGAGGTGTTGCTGTGACGTACGTGATCACCGAGCTGTGCGCGTCGATGAAGGACACCTCCTGCGTGGAGGTCTGCCCGGTCGACTGCATCCACCCGACGCCGGACGAGCCGGGGTACGAGGAGGCCGAGCAGCTGCACATCGACCCGACGGAGTGCATCGACTGCGACGCATGCGCGCAGTCGTGCCCGGTCGGCGCGATCTTCGCGGAGAAGAACGTGCCGGCGGAGTGGTCGCTGGCGACCGCGGCGAACGCCGACTACTTCAGCGGCTGAGGCCTCGGAGACCCGTCGCAGCGGCCCGCTGGCGAATGCTCGCGGGCCGCTGCCGCCTGTTCGCGGCGGGTCCCCGCTGCCCGCCAGGCCCCGTCTGGACTGAGGTCGGGACAGCACCCCGCTTGCCGGTGCCAAGACGTTGACAAGCATTGCAACTATGACTATCGTAACCACTGTATGAGCGAACGCCTCGCGCCCGCCTCCGACGGCGGTGCAGCGGGACGATCCGTACAGCAATCCTGAGGAGGAGAGCGATGGCAGGACGGATGACCTGGCGCTTCGCTGCGCTGTTGGCTGCGCTGTGCCTGCTTGCGGCGGGCGTCGCAGCCTGCGGCAGCAGCAGCGACGACAGCGGTGGCGGCGGCAGCACCAGCAGCAGCGGCAGTACCAGCAGCAGTTCGTCCGGTGGTGACGACGCGGCTGCGGAAGCGGCGAGACTCGTCGAGCCGTTCAAGACGCGGCCGACCAGAATCGAGGTCAGCGAGCCGATCACGAGACCGATCCCGGAGGGCAAGAAGATCGACTTCCTGACGTGCTCCTCGCCGGGCTGCGCGAGAATAGCCGACTACTTCGAGCAGGCCGTCGAGAAGCTCGGCTGGAGCGCGAAGGTGATCGAGGTCGACGCGACCGCGGACGCGATCAACAGAGCGTACGACACGGCGATCCGCGACAAGCCCGACGGCCTCGTCGTCGTCGCGGTCTCGTCACAGGTCGCGAGAAACAAGCTCGCCGAGATCGAGCGGATGAGAATCCCGGTCGTCACGGTCCAGGATCCCGACGTCCCGTTCGGGCCGATCATCGCGAGCATCTACACGCACGACTCGTCGCTGCGCGTCGGCAGAGCCCACGCCGACGACCTGATCGCCGCCGGCTGCGGCGACGGCACGACCGTCTACATCGACGTCGGCGGCTTCATCGTCCTGGAGTACATGCGCAGAGGCTTCGAGGAGGAGGTCAAGCGGCTGGCGCCCGACATGAAGATCAAGCGCGTCGACATCGCCGCGACCAAGGAGGGCAACGCGCAGGACGCCGTCATCGGCGCGATCCGCTCCTCGCCGGACACGAAGTGCGTCTTCGGCGCCTCCGATCCGCTCATCACCGGCTTGCCGCAGGCGGTCAGAAGCGCCGGCGTGTCGAGACCGCTGCAGTACTTCAGCGACTTCGGCGGCGACACGACGCTGCAGTACATCAACGACGGCATCGCGACGTCGACCAACCAGGGCGACCCGAGCTCGTGGGCGTACCTGCTGACCGACACGCTCGCGCGGCACTTCGCCGGGCAGTCGGTCCAGCCCGACCAGGACGCGCTCCAGAACATCTGGATCGTCGACAAGGACAACGCGCTCGACAGAATCCCCGAGTCCAACGTCGAGGACATGGTCCAGCAGTACGAGAGACTCTGGGGCAAGGGCTGAGCGCGAAGGCGATCGAGAGGTGGCTCCAGTGATCGACGCAGCCCAACGGCCCGAGCCGCGACTCGTGCTGGGGAACGTCGCCAAGACGTTCGCCGGCACGACCGTGCTGCACGGCGTCGACTTCGACGTACGGCCCGGCGAGATCCACGGTCTCGTCGGGCAGAACGGCTCAGGAAAGTCGACGTTGATCAAGATCCTCGCCGGCTATCACCAGCCGGACGAGGGCAGCCGCGCCGCGCTCAACGGCGAGGAGTTCCAGCTCGGCTCGGTGCACGACGCGGCCTTCGGGCTGCGCTTCGTGCACCAGGACCTGGCGCTGGTGCGCGAGCTGAGCGCGATCGACAACGTCGCGCTCGGCGGCGGCTACGCGCGCGGCCGCCTCGGCACGATCAACTGGGGCGAGCAGCGCGAGTTCACCGCTCGCGCGCTCGCCCGCTTCGGCATCGCGATCGACATGGAGGAGCCGCTCGCGCGGCTTCCCCAGGTCGAGCGCACGGCGATCGCGATCGTGCGCGCGCTCGCGGGCTGGGAGGAGGCCTCGGGCGTGCTCGTGCTCGACGAGCCGACGGCGTCGCTGCCGGCGGCCGAGGTCGAGCGCCTGCACGAGATCGTCGCCGGCGTCGTGAAGGAGGGTGCGAGCGTCGTCTACGTCTCGCACCGCCTCGACGACGTCGTCGCGGTCGCCGACCGCGTCAGCGTCCTGCGCGAGGGCCACATGGTCGGCACGCAGGACGTCTCCGGCGATCTCGACGCCGGCACGCTCGCGACGATGATGGTCGGGCGGGCGGTCACGAGCGGCCGCAGACTGCCGGCGGCGCAGCCGTCCGACGACGACGTCGTCGTGCGCACGCGCGGCCTGCGCGGGCGACGCCTCGCCGGTGTCGACCTGCGCGTGATGCGCGGCGAGACCGTCGGCGTGGCCGGCGTGCTCGGCTCCGGGCGCGAGGAGCTGCCGTATGCGCTCGCCGGCGCGGCCGGACCCGCGATCGAGGGCGAGATCGAGATCGGCGGACAGGCGCTGACGCACGGCTCGCCGCGCCGCGCGCAGCTGCTCGGCGTCGGCTTCGTGCCGGCCGATCGCAACCGCGAGGCGATCCTCGGCCCGATGAACCTGCGCGAGAACCTGACGATGTCGGGCCTCGGCGGCTTGCCCGACCGCTCGGTCGTCAACGCGGCGCGCGAGCGCCGCTCGGTCGCGGGCTGGATGGACAAGGTCGACGTCGTCCCGCGCGACGCCGAGCGGATGCTGCCGAAGTTCAGCGGCGGCAACCAGCAGAAGGTGATCCTCGCGCGCGTGCTCTGCCGCGAGCCGCAGCTGCTGGTGATGTCGGAGCCGACCGCCGGCGTCGACATCGGCGCGCGCGAGCAGCTCTACCAGCTGATCCGCGACGAGGTCGACGAGCGCGGCCTGACCGTCCTCGTGGCCTCCTCCGACACGCAGGACCTCGTCGCGATGTGCAGCCGCGTCGTCGTGCTGAAGGACGGCGTCGTCGTCGCCGAGCTGATCGGCGACGAGGTGACCGAGCCGGCGATCCTCGACGCCGCCGAGGGCGTCTCCCGAACCCACACCCGACAGACGGATGGCCTCTCACATGAGCGTTGACGAAGCTTCGACCCGAATGGCGCCCGCGCTGGGCGGGGCGCCGCCGCCGCCGACGAGCACGACGCCCTCGGCCGCGACGCGTTGGCGCCGCGCGTTGTCGTTTCGCAACGTCGGCGCGCTCTACGTCTGGCTGATCCTGATCGTCGTCTTCTCGTTCTGGGCGCCGGAGACCTTCCCGCACTGGGACACGGTGCGCCAGGTGCTGAACGGCAACGCGGTCACCGCGCTCGTCGCGCTCAGCCTCGTGATCCCGCTGTCGGCCGGCGTCTTCGACCTCTCGATCGGCTACGCGCTCGGACTCTGCAACGTCCTGCTCGCCTACCTGATCGTGCGCGCCGGGATGGGCGTCGACCTGGCGCTGCTGCTGACGCTGGTGGCCGCGCTGGCAATCGGCGTCGTCAACGCCGTGGTGGTGGTCGTGTTCAGAATCGACTCCTTCATCGGCACGCTCGCGACCGGCTCGCTGCTGCTGGCGGGCGTGACGTTCGTGTCGGGCAACTCGGAGATCGTCGGCAGCGAGCTGACGCACGGCTTCTTCTCCGACATCGCCAACACCCAGATAGGCGGCATCTCGCTGTCGGTCCTGTACATGCTGATCGTCGCGGTCGTGATCTGGTTCGTGCTCGAGCACACCGTCTCGGGCCGATGGCTGTACGCGTCGGGCTTCAACGCCGACGCCGCGCGGCTGGCCGGCATCCCGGTGCGGCGGCTGCGCTTCATCGGCCTCGTCGTCTCCGCGATCATCGCGGGCGGCATCGCCGGCATCACGGTCTCCTCGCAGATCGGCTCGGGCTCGACGACCGTCGGCCCGCCATACCTGCTGAACGCCTTCGCGGCGGCGTTCCTCGGCGCCACGCAGCTGCGTCAGGGCCGCTTCAACGCGTGGGGGACGCTGATCGCCGTGCTGATGCTCGGCACCGGCACGGCCGGGCTCGGCCTCGCCGGCGCGCCGGTCTGGGCGCCGGACGTCTTCACCGGGGTCGTGCTGCTGGCGGCGCTCGCCGTCACGCGCGCCGAGCGCAATGCGGCGATGGGATAGGCGGGGCACAATGCACGCAACGCGAGAGAGAGGGACGCCAGCGTGAGCGAGCGTTTTTACCGTGAGCTGCGGCTCACGCTGCCCGACCGGGCCACCTGGACGCTGCCGTGGGTGCTGGAGGAGCGCGCGCGGACACACGGCGAGCGCGTCTTCCTCGACGTGCCCGACCACGGCCGCGCACTCACGTTCCGCGAGCTGCGCGACGCCGCGCACGCGATCGGGCGGGCGCTGCTGGCGACCGGGTCGCAGCCGGGCGAGCGGGTGCTGATCATGGCGCCCAACAGCGCCGAGGTCGTGCTCGCCTGGTTCGGCGCGAGCGTCGCCGGGATGGTCGAGGTGCCGATCAACACGGCCTACACGGGTGCCTTCCTGGAGCATCAGGTGCGCACGACCGGGCCGCGGATCGCCGTCGTCGACGCCGACTTCGCCGAGCGCTTCACCAGCGGCGAGGTCGCGGCGTACGCCACGATCGAGCGCTTCTACGTGCTCGGCGAGGGCGCCGCGCGCGAGCGCGCGATCGCCCATCTGAACGGCGCCGGCCGCAGCGCCGCGCCGTTCGCCGAGCTGGAACAGGGCGCCGAGGGGGTCGAGTTGCCCGCGGTCGCGCCGCAGGACACCGGCGCGATCTTCTTCACCTCCGGCACGACGGGGCTGTCGAAGGGCGTGACGATGTCGCACGCCCATCTCAGCTTCTTCGCGCAGGAGCTGATCTCGCTCGTGCGCCTGACCGACGCCGACACGCACATGACGGTCGGGCCGCTGTTCCACGGCAACGCCCAGTTCCTGGCGATCTACCCGGCGCTGATCGCCGGCGCTCGCTCGGTCCTGCGCGAGCGCTACAGCGCCAGCCGCTGGATCGACCAGATCCGCGAGAGCGGCGCGACCGTGACGAACTTCATCGGCGTGATGATGGACTGGACCTACAAGCAGCCCGAGCGTCCCGACGACGGCGACAACGACCTGCGCTGCATCTACACGGTTCCGACGCCGACGTCGATCCTGAGGGACTTCGCCGACCGCTTCGGCGTCGAGGCGTTCGTCGAGAACTACGGCATGACCGAGATCTCGATGCCGATCCTGTCGCCCTACGGCGTCCCGCGCCCGGCCGGCGCAGCCGGGCTGCTGGTCGACGAGTTCTTCGAGGCGAAGATCGTCGACCCCGTCACCGACCTGGAGGTCCCCGTCGGCGAGGTCGGCGAGTTCACGGTCCGCGCGAAGGAGCCGTGGATCATGCTGACCGACTACTGGAACATGCCGGACCGCACCGCAGAGGCGATGCGCAACCTGTGGTTCCACACCGGCGACGGCATCAGACGCGACGCCGACGGCTGGTACTACTTCGTCGACCGGCTCAAGGACGCGATCCGCCGCCGCGGCGAGAACATCAGCTCCTACGAGGTCGAGCAGGCGGTCCTGGTGCACGAGCGGATCGCCGACTGCGCCGCGGTCGCGGCCCCGGCCGCGAGCGAGGCGGGCGAGGACGAGGTCGCGCTGTTCGTCGTCGTCGACCCGGCGGCGCCGATGACCGTCGAGCAGGTGCGCGAGTGGTGCGAACGGCAGCTGCCTGCGTTCGCGCGGCCGGCCTACGTCGAGTTGCTGGAGACGTTGCCGCAGACGCCGTCGGGCAAGGTCCGCAAGGTGCTCCTGCGCGAGCTCGCCGGCGAGGCGGCCGAGCGGGCGGCGAGCGGCACGACCGCATGACGCTCGCCGGCCAGGTCGCGCTCGTGACCGGCGCCGGCCGCGGGATCGGTCGCGCGATCGCCGAGCGGTTCCTCGCGGCGGGCGCGACCGTCGTCGCGCTCGACCGCGACGAGGACGCGGCGGCCGCGGTCGGCCGCGGCACGGACGCCGCGAGCGCAAACGGCGACGGCGCGGGCGGCGCTCGCGCGGCGCTCGCCGCGACGAGCGCCCGCGTGCTCGCGATCGGCGCCGACGTCGGCGACGCGCGCGAGGTCGCCGCGGCGATGGCGCGCGTCGACCGCGAGCTGGGACGGCTCGACGCGCTCGTCAACAACGCCGGCATCGTCGCCTTCAGAGCGGTCGCGGACATGGCCGACGAGGAGTGGGACAGCGTCCTGCGCGTCAACCTGACCGGCACGTTCAACACCTGCCGCGAGGCGGCGCGGCGGTTTCGCGAGCAGCGCTCGGGCGCGATCGTCAACGTCGCGTCGGTGTCGGCCTCGATCGGCTCGCACGGGCGCGGCGCCTACTCGGCCTCCAAGGGCGGCGTGCTCGGCCTGACGCGCGTGCTGGCGGCCGAGCTGGGCCCGGTCGGCGCGCGCGCGAACGCGATCCTGCCGGGCACGACCGAGACCGCGCTCGCGAACGCCGCGCTCGACGAGCAGCTGCTGGCGGCGTTCGTCGACCGCACGCCCGCCGGCCGGCGCGGGCAGCCGGACGAGATCGCGCAGGCGGCGCTGTTCCTCGCCTCGCCGGCGGCGTCGTACGTCAACGGCGTCGCGCTGCCGGTCGACGGCGGATATCTGATCGGCGGCCTGCTCGTGGACGAGCGCGGCCGTCCACGCTGACGCGGCCGCTGCAGGCGGCCGCACGATGACGAGAGGAGTTGCGACCCGTGACGCAGCACAACGGATCGACCACCGCATGGGAGGTCGGCGTCGACATCGGCGGCACCTTCACCGACCTGGTCTTCTACGACCGCCGCAGCGAGCGCCTGACGGTGCGCAAGGTCTCCTCCACGCGCGAGGACCCGTCGCGCGCGATGCTCGCCGGACTGGAGCAGATCGAGCTGCCGTCGCTCGGCCGGCTCGTGCACGCGAGCACCGTCGTGCTCAACGCGCTGCTGCAGCGGCGCGGGGCGGAGATCGCGATGATCACGACGCTCGGCTTTCGCGACCACGTCGAGATCGGCGACACGCGCCGCTACACCGGCGGCCTCTTCGACGCTCGCTGGCGGCGCGAGCAGCCGCTGGCGCTGCCGCGCTCGCGCCGCTTCACGATCGCCGAGCGCACCGCCCCGGACGGCACCGTCCTGCACGCGCCGGACGCGGCCGAGCTGGACGCGGTCTGCGACCAGCTGGAGGCGGCCGGCGTGGAGGCGGTCGCGATCTGCCTGCTCAACTCCTACGCCGACGGCGCCAACGAGGAGCTGGTGCGCGCGCACCTGGAGCGGCGGCTGCCGGACGTGCTCGCGATCCCTTCCTCGCAGATCCCCGAGTTCCGCGAGTACCCGCGCTTCACGACCGCGATCCTGAACGCCTTCTGCGCGCCGATCGCCTCGCGCTACGTCGCGCGGCTCGGCGCCGAGCTGGAGCGCGCCGGCTATGACCGCGGCGTCGCCTACATGGGCTCGGCCGGCGGGATCGTGAGCGGGCCGCACATCGTTGCCAGCCCGACGACGATGCTGTGGGGCGGGGTCGTCGGCGGCGTCACCGCGAGCACGAACCTCGGCCATCTGATCGGCGTGCCGCACATGGTCACGTTCGACATGGGCGGCACCTCGACCGACGTCGCGCTGATCCGCGACCACGCGCCGTCGGTCGTCGCCGAGCGCACGCTCGGCGCCTACCCGCTCGCGATCCCGCAGGTCGACGTCCACAGCATCGGCGCCGGCGGCGGCAGCATCGCGTACATGGAGGAGGGCGTGCTGAAGGTCGGGCCCAGAAGCGCGGGCGCCGAGCCCGGCCCGGCCTGCTACGGGCGCGGCGGCGAACAGCTGACCGTCACCGACGCGAACCTGCTGCTGGGGCGCCTGCCGGCCTCCTCCAAGCTCGCCGGCGACATGCCGCTGGACGCGGCCGCCGCGCGCGCCGCGGCCGAGCGGCTGCTGCCGGCGTCGGGCCTGGCGAGCGTCGAGGAGCTGGCCGCGGGCGTGATCGAGATCGCCGACACGCACATGATGGGCGCGATCCGCGAGGTCTCGGTCGAGCGCGGCGAGGACCCGGCGGAGCTGGCGCTCGTCGCCTTCGGCGGCGCCGGCCCGATGCACGCCTGCGCGATCGCCGACAAGCTCGGGATCGCGACCGTCGTCGTGCCGCGCGAGGCCGGCGACTTCTCCGCGCTCGGGCTGCTGCTGTCCGACCACCGCCACGACCTCGTGCGCGGCTTCCTGCGGGCGCTGCCGGAGACCGAGCCGGAGGACCTCGAGCACGTCTTCGAGGAGCTCGAGCGTGAGGGCTGCGCGCTGCTCGTCGAGGAGGGCTTCACGGCCGAGGAGATCCGCCTCACGCGGCTGGTCGACATGCGCTATCGCGGCCAGTCCTACGAGGAGCAGATCGTCGCGCGCGAGCTCGGCGCCGACTGGCTGGCGCAAACCTTCCAGGATCGCTACCGGCGCCGCTACGGCTACCAGCGCGACGCCTCGATGTGCGAGCTCGTCAGCCTCCGCGTGACCGCGACCGGGATCGTCGGCAAGCCCTCGTTGGTCGACCGCGGCGCCGTCTCCGACGACGGGCCGCCGCCGCGCACCGAGGTGATCTTCGGCGGCGAGCGCATGCAGGCGCCGATCCTGCGGCGCGAGCAGCTGCCGGCCGGCGCGGCCGTGAGCGGCCCGGCGGTGTTGGAGGAGTACAGCTCGACGATGGCGGTCCCGCCCGGTTGGGCGGGCCACGTCAACGAGCTGGGATGCCTGATGCTCGAACGGAAGGCGTGAGCGATGACCCAGACGACGACCCCCGTCAACGCGATCACGGGCGAGGTGATCGACGCCGGCCTGCGCTACGTCGTGCGCGAGATGCGCGCGACGCTGATCCGCCTCTCCTACTCGCCGATCCTCTACGAGACGCACGACTTCTCCTGCGCGCTGCTGGACCCGGCCGGCGAGGTCGTGGCGATGCACGTCGACGTGCCGATGCACATCTTCCCGGTGTCGTTCGCGGTGCGCGAGCTGCACGAGCGCTTCGGCGAGGAGATGGAGGCGGGTGACGTGTTCCTCGTCAACGACCCCTCGACCGCCGGCACGCACCTCAACGACGTGCTGATGATCCGGCCGATCTTCCTCGACGGCAGACTGGAGCTGTACGCGGCGGTGCGCGCCCACTACGGCGACGTCGGCGGGACCGTCCCCGGCTCGGTCAGCGGCGCCAGCACCGAGATCTTCCACGAGGGGATCCGGATCCCGCTCGTGCGCGTCTACCGCCGCGGCGAGCTGGAGGAGGGGATGCTGCAGCTGTTCCTCGCCAACGTCCGCACGCCGTTCGAGGCAGAGGGCGTGTTCCATGCGCAGGCGGCCGTCAACCGGCTCGCGGAGCAGCGCGTGCAGGCGCTCGGCGAGCGCTACGGCGCCGGCGCGCTGCATGACGCGGTCGCGCAGAAGCTGGAGGCGACGCGGCGGCGCACGGCGGCGGCGATCGCGGCGCTGCCGGACGGCGAGTACCACTACGAGGACTACCTCGAGAACTCCGGCACCAGCGGCGAGAACCTCAGAGCGATCTTCGTGCGCGGGCGGATGCGGATCGAGGGGGAGACGCTGACGTTCGACTTCTCCGACTGCTCGCCACAGCGCGCCGGCGTCGGCAACGCGCCGTACGCGACGACTTGGGCCGGCGCCTACACCGTCCTGGAGACGGTCCTCTCCGACGTCGCCTCGACGACGACCGGCGCCGCGCGCCAGTTGAACGTGGTGACGCGTCCGGGCACCGTCGTCGACGCGCGCCACCCGGTTCCGATCGGCGGCTTCGCCGACATGCTGTTCGGGCCGGTTCACGGCTGCTGCATGGCGCTGCTGGCGCAGGTCGTGCCCGAGCGCGCGTCCGCGGTGCCGGGCTCGTCGGCCAACCAGACCAACCTCAACGGACCGTCGAACCCGCAGCGGCCCGGCGAGCCGTGGTCGATCTTCGAGTTCCCCTACGAGGGCTGGCCGGCCGTCCACGACCTCGACGGCAACATCGCGGGCGCGCAGTGGTGCATGGGCGACCTGCCGATGCTGTGGCCGGTCGAGCGCGGCGAGTTCGCCAACCCGATCCGCGGCGTCTTCAACGGCCTGCACTGCGACAGCGGCGGCCCGGGCTACCGGCGCGGGGGGATCGGCATCGTGCGCGCCTGGGAGATGCGCGCCGACGGGCAGTTCTCGTTCCTCGGCTCGGAGGGGATCCTGCCGCGGCCCGGCATGGCGGGCGGCTACGGCGGCGCGCTCAACCAGCTGATCGTGCTGCGCGACGGCAGACGGCTGCCGGTCTCCGAGGTGCCGCTGAAGGTCGGCCAGTTCGCGGTCCGGCCGGGCGACCTCTTCATCACGCTCGTCGCCGGCGGCGCCGGCTACGGCGACCCGCTCACGCGCGAGCCCGAGCGGGTGCTGCAGGACGTCGCCGACGGCTACGTCAGCGTCGCCGGGGCGCGCGCCGACTACGGCGTCGTGCTCGACGCCGCCGGGACGGCCGTCGAGCAGGAGGCGACGCGCGCGCTGCGCGCCGAGCTGGAGGCGGCGCGGCTGCGGCCCGCCGTGCTCGCAGGCGACGCGGACGACTACGACGCGGATGGCCGCCGGCTGGCGCGGATGTCACCGGCGACGGCGGCACGGCTGGGCGTCGTGGACGGCGGAGTGGTCGAGTACGCGCCGGCCGGCCGGCCGGCGCTGCGGGCGTGGGCGGCGCTCGACGAGCGCGTCGCCGACGACGAGATCCCGCTCGGGCCGTCGGGCCGGCGGATCTGCGCGGCCGGCGCCGGCGAGCGGCTGTGGCTGCGCACGCCCTGGACCCACGTCGCAGGGGTGACGGCGCTGCCGCGGGAGTTGGAGCGCTCCGCGGAGCTGCTGCGCAGCCTGGGGTAGGCGGGCGTGCCGCGGCTGCCCGGGTCGGGCGGCCCGCCGGCCGCGGCGGCGGCCGCGTCCACGCGGCCGCGGGCCGCCTACCGCTCGTCCTCGAGGTAGTGGTGGGCGAGCGGCTCGACGGTGCAGCTCAGCCACGGCCAGACCGGCAGCGAGGCGAGCAGCTCGTGCAGGTGGGTCGCGTCGCGCGCCTCGTAGATCGCGACGCTGTCGCGGCGGCCCGGGGCGCGCCAGATCCGCACGATCGCACCGCTGGCGCGCAGCTCCAGGCCGCGCTCGCGCTCCTGCGCGATCGTCTCCTGCAGTTGCTCGGGCGAGACGCTCGCGGGCACGTGCAGCTCGGATCGGACGAGAAACTCCATCTGCTCCTCCAGGTCACCGCGTTTGGCAGGATCCTCAACTGTGATAACCATATCGACGAGTCGTGCGATGGGTCGAACGACCCGCGGGAGGTGAGGACGATCGCTTCGAGCGGACCGCTGTTCGCGGCCGGCGGTCAGACGGTCGAGCTGGAGCGGCGCGGGCGCCGGATCGTCTCGATGCCGACGGCCTACCACGTAGACGCGGGCAACCGCGCGCGCGACGTCGTCGTGACGGCCTCCTACCTCGGCGTCTGGCCGGCGCGCGTGATGGCGCCGCACCGGCCGCGCGCGATCATCGGGGTGGACTGCGGGATCGGCTACGACGGCGCCGGCATCGCGGGCCTCTGGTTCCTGGAGGCGCTCGGGATCCCGGCGGTCGCGGCCGCGGTCGCCGGCGTCGAGTTGATGAACGGCGCCGACGTGCTCTGCAACGGGATCGTCAGCCGCCGCAACGCAGCGGCCGCCGCGTGCGGCGTCGCAGAGGGCATGACGATCGCCGACGCCGCGCTGCTGCTGCTCGGGCGCGAGCCGCGCGGGCCGGCTGACGGCGAGGACGCCGACGACGCCGCGCAGTGTGGGCACGCCGGGCCGCGCGGGCACGCCGACGACGCCGAGCGCGCGGTCGTCGCCGAGCACCCGAGCGGGCGGGCGGTCGTGTGCCTCTCGACGATCGCGCTGGCGCAGCCGCAGGATCGCGGCCGCAACGTCCTCTGCACCGGCGGCTTCGCCGGCCCGCCGAACATCCGCAGAGCGGCGCCCTACGGCTTCGTCTGCTCCGACGGCGGGCGCGGGCGCGGGGACTCGGGGCTCGCGGGCCTCGCGATCGGGATCCCGGGCGCGACCGTCGACGTGATGACGGCGCGCCTGGGCGACGGGCGCAGCACGTGGGAGGACGGGGTGATCAGCGCCTGCAACGAGTTGGCGGCGGCCCGCGGCGTGCGCGTCGGCCAGGCGGCGCGCGATGCGGCGTGGCTGCTCGCGGCCGGACCGTCGCCGGCGCCGGCGCGCGGCGCGCCTTCCGCGTCCGATGGCTAATCAGTATAATTGTTCGGCTGGTAATCGGCGAGGGAGAGAACGATGAAGGTGACGATCCTGGGAGCGGGAACGATGGGCGCGAGCATCGCCCAGCTGGCCGCGACCGCCGGCGACGACGTCGTCGTGCGCGACATCGGCGCCGAGCAGCTGCAGCGAGGGCGCGACGCGGCGCAGCGCAGCCTCGCGCGCTTCGTCAAGGCGGGGCGGCTGAGCGACGACGAGGCCGCCGCGGCGCTGGGCCGGATCGCGTTCACGACCGAGGTCGCGCAGGCGGTCGACGGCGCCGACGTCGTGATCGAGTCGATCACCGAGGTGCGCGCGCTGAAGGAGGAGCTGCTCTCCGAGGTCGCCGAGCGGGCGCCGGCCGGCGCGCTGCTGGGCACCAACACCTCGCAGCTGTCGATCACGTCGCTGGCCGCGTCGATGGGCGATCAGGCCCACCGCCTCGTCGGGATCCACTTCTTCAACCCGCCGGTGATGATGAGACTGGTGGAGGTGATCGCCGGGCTGCTGACGCCGCCGGAGGTCGTCGAGCGAGCGAAGGCGTTCGGCGAGCACGTCGGCCGTCAGGTTGTCGTCTGCCGCAAGGACAGCCCCGGCTTCATCACGAGTCGCGCCTACGCGATCCTGCGGCTGGAGTGCATGCGGATGCTGGAGGAGGGCGTCGCGACGCCCGAGGACATCGACACCGCGATGAAGCTCGGCTTCAACTTCCCGATGGGCCCGCTGGAGCTCGGCGACATGAACGGTCTCGACACGTTCCTGAATGCGCTCAACGGTCTCAGCGACGCCTACGGCGACCGCTTCCAGCCGACCGTCGGCCTGAAGAACATGGTCGCCGCCGGCCGGATCGGCCGCAAGGCCGGCGGCGGCTTCTACGACTACGACGCCGACGGCAGACGGGCGCAGTGATGGCGGGGGAGGGGAGCCCGCTGCGGCTGGAGCGCGACGGCGCCGTCGCGCTGGTCACGCTCGACGACCCGGCGCGCCGCAACGCGCTGACCGACGAGCTGCTCGGCGAGCTGGCGCCGCTGCTCGCGCGGCTGGACGACGACGGCGCCGTCCGCTGCATCGTGATCGCCGGCGCCGACAAGGTCTTCGCCTCCGGCGCGGACGTCCGCGCGCTGCTGGAGCGGACGCCGCACGAGCTGTACGACGGCGACCGCGCGCGCCACTGGGAGGCGCTGCGCACGCTGCGCACGCCGACCGTCGCCGCCGTCTCCGGCTACTGCCTCGGCGGCGGCTGCGAGCTGGCGATGACGTGCGACCTCGTGGTCGCCGCGCCGAGCGTCCGCTTCGGGCTGCCCGAGACGCAGCTCGGGCTGATCCCGGGCGCCGGCGGCACACAGCTGCTGCCGCGCGCGATCGGCAGGGCGCTGGCGATGGACATGATCCTCACGGGGCGGCTGCTCGATGCCGCCGAGGCCGAGCGCGCCGGGCTCGTCTCGCGGATCGCGCCCGAGGGCGAGTGGCGCGCGCTCGCGCTGGAGGTCGCGCAGACGATCGCCGGCCGGCCCGCGACCGCGCAGCGGCTGGCGCGCGAGGCGGTCGCGACCGCCCACGAGGTCGGCCTCAGAGCCGGGATCGGCGTCGAGCGGCGCGCCTTCGCGCTCGCCTTCGGCCACGCGGACGCGCGCGAGGGCCTCACGGCGTTCCTGGAGAAGCGCAGACCGCGCTGGGAGCAGGACGACTGAGGCCGGCGCGCGCTCAGGCGTCGAGCATCAGCGCCGCCGCCTCGCGCGCCGGCTGGCCGACGGCGACGCCGAGGGCCTCGGCGACCGCGTTGACGGCGCTGATCGTGCCGTCGGCGTAGGTGCTGTGGCCGTCGCCCATCCGCGCCGTGCGGGCGTCGACGGTCGCGACCGCGAGGCCGTCCGGCTCGACCGCGTAGATCCCGGCCATCCCCGAGTCGTCGCGGCCGCGGCCGCCGTCGGAGCCGATGAAGCCGAGCGGGGCGACGTGGCGCAGGTAGATCGCCGCGCTGCGGCCGCAGTGGCCGGCGCCGCACAGCACGTTGCGGCCGCGGTCCTCGGGTCTGCCGAGCGCGATCGAGTCGAGGCAGACGACCTGGCGGCCGTCGCGGCCGTCGGCGACGACCTCGCGGTTGTCGATCTCGTCCGGCGAGCGGGGCGGCGCGTCGCGCTCCAGCATCAGGTGCGCCGCCTCGCGCACGCTCATCCCCTCGCGCACGCCGCGGCCGCGCGCGTCCTCGTTGAGGCGGCTGACGACGCCGGTCTCGTAGAGGCTCTCGCCGCGGCCCAGCTCGACCGTGAAGACGTCCGCGGCAGCGGCCGGCACGCCGAGCGCCTCGAGGTACCAGAGACCGGAGATCCCGGCCGCCTCCAGGCCGATCGCGCAGTCGACGCCGATCGCGCCGCGCGGGACGTGCCGGCCGACGTAGCGGGCCGGCAGGACGCCGCTGTAGGAGGCGTTCAGCATCACGTCGCGGCCGCGGTTGAAGGCGCGCACGTCGTACGCCGAGTCGCACGCGACGATCTTGCCGCGGGCGCTCTCGGCGACCGTCCGCTGCAGCTCCTCGTCGGGGCGCAGGGCCGGCATCACGCCTCCCGGGCCGCGTCGCCGGGCTGCGGGAACTGCGGTCTGCGCTTCTCCATGAAGGCGCTCGCGCCCTCCAGCATGTCGGCCGAGCCGACCGCCTGCGTCAACATCCCCAGGCCCGACAGGAACGAGTCGTAGAGCTGGTTCCACCACACGTTCGACGAGATCTTCGCGATCTCCAGGTAGCGCGGGCTGAGCGCGCCGAGCTCCGCGCACCATCTGTCGACCTCCGCCTCCAGTTCGGCGTCGGGGACGACCGCGTTGACCCAGCCGAGCTCGAGCGCCTCGTGCGCGGGGTAGCGGCGGCACAACATCGAGACCTCCTTCGCGCGCTTCTCGCCGATCGACATCGCGAGCATGTTCGTGCCGCCGACGACCGGCGCGCTGCCGACGCGCGGGCCGGTCTGCCCGAACCAGGCGCTCTCGGCCGCGATCGCGAAGTCGCAGGCGATCACCAGCTCGTTGCCGCCGCCCGCGGCGACGCCGTTGACGGCGGCGATCACCGGCCGCGGGCTGCGGCGGATCTCGTCGAACAGCCGCAGCGAGCCGCTGAACAGCGAGCGCAGCTGGAGCGGGTCGGCCTCCTGCAGGTTGGCGAGGAAGCCGCCGGCGCAGAACGCCGCCTCGCTGCCGGTGATCACGATCACGTTGGATCCGACGGCGTCGCGGACGCCCTCGGTGAGCGTGGCGCACATCGCCTCGTCGTAGGCGTTGCGGCGCTCTGGACGGTTGAGTCGCAGCCACGTCGCGTTGCCGCGGCGCTCGATCAGCACGTCGTCGGACATGGGCCAGCTCTCCTCGCTAACGATGACATTGGTTATACTAACTGACGGGATGCTGACACGCTTCGGACTCGCTCCGCGCCGCCCTGGGATGACCGTCGCGGCCTTCCAGCGGCACTGGCGCACGCACCACGCGCAGGCGATGCGCGCACTGCCGGAGCTGACGCGCTACTGGCAGAACCACCGCCTCCCCGGCGCCGGCGCGCTGCTGCCGTGGCCGGGCTTCGACGCCTGCTCGGAGATGGACGCGCCGGACCGGGCGGCGTTCGCGCGCGCCTTCGCCGCGCCCGCCTTCGACGCCGTCCGCGCCGATCAGCCGCTGCTCTGCGCGATGGACGGCCACGGCGTGCTGACGACCGAGCGGATCGTCGGCGAGGGCGAGCGCGGGGGAGTGGAGCGCGGCACGGGTCTCGCCGCGGGTGCGGACTCTCGCGCGGGCGCGGGCGCGGGCGTCGGCGAGCCCGCCGGCATCGTGCGGCTGCTCGTCTTCCTGCGGCTCGCGCCGGGCGCGGGGCGCGCGCAGCTCGCCGAGGCGCTGGCCGACGGCGCGCGCGGCGCCGGTACGCGCGGGCGCGAGGCGTTCCTCGCGGTCGAGGACGAGCCGGCCGCCTTCGAGGCGGTCGAGATCCTCTGGTTCGGCGGCGAGCGCGCGGCCGAGGCCTACCTCGCGGGCGGCATCGACCGCGACGCCGAGCGGCTCGCCGGACTCGTGCGCGGCAGCGAGCGGCTGCTGGCCGCGCCGCTGCCGGTCATCTGAGGCGCGTCAGGCGCGCGCGAGCGAGTCCCAGGTGACCGGCTGCGTCAGCACCTCGGGGAACTTGCGCTTGGCGTAGTTGAAGTACTCGCCGATGTGCAGCCGCATCGCCTCTTCGGCGCCGGCGCGGTCGTGCGCCTCGAGCGCTCTGAGGATCGCGCGGTGCGCCTTGATGATCGCGGCGCGGCGGTGTCTGGGGTAGTCGATCCCGAGCGCGGTGCCGTCGAGGATCCCGAGCAGCGCGTCGACGACGAGCCCGAACAGCTCGTTGCCGGACTCCCACGCGATGATGTCGTGGAAGCGCTTGTTCGCCTCCAGGAAGGCGCCGCTGCGCTCCAGCCCCTCCTCCATCGCGGCGATCGTCTCACGCAGCTCGTCCAGCGACGCGTCGCTGATCCGCTCCGCCGCCATCCCCGCCATGATCGGCTCCAGCAGGTCGCGCGCCTCGGCGATCGTGCGGTAGGTGCCGTGCGAGAACTGCAGCAGCAGCACGAGCGTCGTCGCGAGGTTGGAGGCGTCGGGCCGCTCGACGACGGGACCGCCGCCCGGGCCGGCCTTGATCGACAGCACGCCCTGCAGCTCGAGGAAGCGCAGCGACTCGCGCAGCGTGCCGCGGCCGACGGCGTATTCCTCCAGCATCACGCGCTCGGGCGGAAGCCGGTCGCCGACGCCGAGGTCGAGCCGGTCGATGTCGGCGACGATCCGCTGAGCGACGATCATCGCCGTCTTCTGCGGCCGCGAGCGCGGCGCGCCGCGCCCGTTGCGCATGCTCACGGGCGCGTGCCCGTCCTGCGTCGCTCTGGCTCTGGCTCTGGTGTTCGCGGTGGCTCTGGTCGACGTCCGCGCTGGCGTCATCTGGCTCCTCCAAACGTGCCCATCGGAACAGTGTCCTCATTGGTGAGGACGTTGGGATCCGGCGTGCTGGGCAACATGACAACGATGCTACTGATAGTTCGAGATTCTCGGCGCACCTGCGTCCGCGTCGCCGCAGTTGCCTTGTCGCCCACGAAGCGATGATAATGGTATGACGGTTTCCGGAGAAGGGTTGAGATGAGCGAAGACGCGAACACCGCGCCCCGGCCCCTGCGGCTCGACTGCCCGTGCGGCGAGCGCCTCGTCGGCAGAGACGAGGACGAGCTGGTCGAGCGCGCCTACGAGCACCTGCGCGCGGACCACCCGCAACTGGCCGACGAGTACACGCGCGACCACATCCTGGCGATGGCGTTCTGAACGCCGGGGGCGGGCCTGCGGCCGCTGCGCGGCCCGCACCCCGGCGCCTGTGCCGCGCCGTCTATTCCAGCCGCAGCAGCCGCGCCGCGTTGCCGCCGAGCACCGCCGCGGTGTCGTCGTCGGAGAGGCCGAGCGCTTCGATCGCCGCGACGCATCTGGCCGGGTCGGCCATCGGCCAGTCGGAGCCGAACAGCACGCGCTCGGGGCCGTGGCGCTCGACGATCGCGCGCACGCGCGCGCGGTCGAGGCTCCACAACCCGGGCGGCCACGAGGTGTCGACGTAGACGGGGAGGCCGACGATCGTGCGCTCGACCTCGTCGAGCAGCCGGTAGCCGCCGAAGTGGCAGGCGACGACGTCGAGCCGCGGGAACCGCTGCACGAGCGCCTTCAGCATCGCCGGCGTGCAGCGCGTGTTGCTCTCGCCGCTGTCGCCCTCGCCGACGTGGGCGATGATCGCGAACTCGCCCTGCATCGCGTCGAGCGTCGCCCACAGGCCGGGGTCGTCGAGCGCGTAGCCCTGGAACAGCGGATGGACCTTCGCGCCCTTGAGCCCGTTGCGGCGCAGGCTCTCGACGTTCTGCTCCGGCGACAGCCGCGCGTGGATCGAGCCGAAGCCGACGAAGTGCGCGGGGTCGAGCGAGCCGGCGTATCTGTTGGCGGCTTCGACCCGCTTCGGATCCGGCGCGACGCCGAGGCAGACGCAGCGGTCGATCCCGGCGCTCGCCATCGCGGCGATCGCGCCGCGCTCGGTGCCGTCGCCCTGGCGCTGGAGGTCCTCCTGCGGTCGCGCGAGCGCGGCTCTGGCGATCTTGTCGGGCCAGACGTGGACGTGCGTGTCGACGATCACAGCTTCGCCACCTCGCCGCCGTCGATCACGTAGGTCGCGCCGGTGATGAACTCGGCCAGCGGCGAAGCGAGGAAGGCGACCAGCGGTCCGAACTCGCCGACCTCGCCCATGCGCCGCGCCGGGATCTTGCGCACGCGCTTCTCCAACACCTCCGGCGAGCCGGTGACGGCCGCCTGCGCGACGGTGTCGAAGGCGCCCGGAGCGATCGTGTTGACCTGGATCCCGTGTCTGGCCCATTCCCCGGAGAGCGCCTCGGTGAAGCGCACCAGCGCGCCCTTCGAGGTCGAGTAGGCGACGAGCGACGGCTTGCCGCGGACGCCGGAGGTCGAGGCGATGTTGATCACCTTTCCGGATCTCTGTGCGATGAAGTGGCGCCCGGCCGCCTGCGCGAGCACCGCGGGCGCGGTCACATTGACGGCCAGCACCTCGTTCCACACCTGCCAGTCCTGCTCGGCGAAGCTGGCCGCCGGTGCGATCCCGGCGTTGTTCACGACGACGTCGACGCGACCGAAGCGCTCGATCGCCTGCGCCGGCAGCGCGGCGACCTGCGCCGTGTCGCGCATGTCGCAGGCGGCGACCGCGATCCGTTGCGGATCGCTCGCCGCGAGGCTGGCGAGGTCGCCGGTCGTGCGCGCGACGCCGAGCACGTGCGCGCCCTCCGCCGCGAGCGCGACGGCCGCTGCGCGGCCGAGTCCGCGGCTGGCGCCGGTCACGATCGCGACCCTGCCCTCAAGGCCCAGGTCCATCTCTCCTCCGATCCGGATCGCCGGCCGCCGCGAGCGGTCCGCACGACGACCCCGTCGTCTCCACGAGTCTGACTAGTATAGTAATAGTTATACTGACTGTCGCCGTCGGGACGGCAGCGGAGGAGAACGGGAGAGCCGAATGTCGCTCAGCAGTGAGCCCGCCGCCGAGGGCGGCGCCCAGCTCGACGACGCCCAGAAGCAGGCGATCGTCGATGCCGTCGGTGAGTTCGCGCGCCGCGAGATCGCGCCGCGCGTGGCCGAGTACGACCTCGCCGAGACGCTCCCGCTCGACCTGCTGCAGCGGATGTCCGAGCTGCAGTTCTTCGGTGGCGTCGTGCCGGTCTCCGAGGGCGGGCTGGGGCTCGACTTCGTCACCTACGCGCGGCTGATCGAGGAGCTGTCGAAGACCTGCCACATCATGGGCACGCTCGCCTCGCTGCCGTCGGGCCTGGTCGGCGCCAGCCTGCTGCGCTACGGCACGCCCGAGCAGCGCGAGCGGTGGCTGCGCCCGCTCGCGCAGGGCCGCATCTTCGGCGCCGCGGGGGTCACCGAGCCGCAGTCCGGCAGCGACGTCGCGAGCATGCGCACGACCTACCGGCGCGACGGCTCGGACTTCGTCATCAACGGCGCCAAGGCATGGATCTCGGGGCTGAACGTCGCCTCCTTCGTGCTGACCTTCGCGACGCGCGACCGCGACCTGCGCCACGGCGGCGTGAGCGCCTTCGTGATCCCGCGCGACACACCCGGGATGAGCCTGCACCCGTACAAGAACAAGCTCGGCTTCCGCCCGCTGTCGACCGGCGAGGTGGTGCTCGACGAGGTGCGCGTCCCGGCCGACGCGCTGCTGGGGGAGGAGGGCTCCGGCTTCGACGTGGCGATGACAGCCGTCGAGCGCGGGCGCCTGGGCGTCGCGGCGCGCGGCGTCGGCGTCACGGCCGCCTGCCTGGAGGACACGATCGCCTACGCGAACGAGCGCGAGGCGTTCTCGCACCCGATCTCCGAGTTCCAGATCGTGCAGTCGAAGATCACCGACATGGAGGTCGGGGCGACGACGTCGCGGCTGCTCGTCGAGCACTGCGCGCGGGCGCTGCAGGCGGGCCAGCGGGCGCGCAAGCTGACGAGCATGGCGAAGATGCACGCGACCGACGTCGCGATGCGCAGCGCCACCGACGCGCTCCAGGTCCACGGCGCCGCCGGCGTCTCGCCCGACCACCGCGTCGGCCGCCTGTTCCGCGACGCGAAGGTGCTGCAGATCGTCGAGGGCTCCAACGACCTGCACCGCGCGCTGATCGGCGAGATCGCCGTCGGGCTGCGCAGAGACAAGGCGGCGCCGGCCGTGCGCTAGGCGCGCACGGCGGGGCCGCCGCCTTCCGCCGCCGCCGCTCAGGCGGTGGCGGGGGCGTCGTCGGCCAGCTCGCGCACGAGCGCGCGGGCGATCCCGAGCCGCAGGACCTCGGAGCCGCCCTCGTAGATCCGCATCGGCCGCGCCTGGCGGTAGAGGCGCTCGACCTTCGCATCGCGGATCAGGCCCCAGCGGCCCATCACCTGCACGCAGCGGTCGACGACTCTGCCCGCGGTCTCGCTCGCCAGCAGCTTCGCCATCGAGCAGCGCTCGAGCGCTGCGAGCGGATCCGCCGCGGCCTGCTCGGCGGCGGCGTAGGTCAGCAGCCGCGCCGCCTCCAGCTCGCTCCAGGAGTCGGCGAGCATCGAGGCGACCGCGCCGAGGCGCGCCATCGGGCGGCCGAACTGCTCGCGCCGCGCGGCATGACGGGTCGCTTCCTCCAGCGCCGCCTGTGCGACGCCGAGCGCCGCGCCGGCGACCGACACGCGGAACATCGACAGCGTCGCGAGCACGAGGTCGAAGCCGCGTCCGGGCTCGCCGAGGCGCGCGTCGCCGGGCAGCGCGACGGCGTCGAAGGCGAGGTCGCCGATCACGTGCGGTGAGATCAGCTGCGGGCCGGGCGTGACGCTCAGCCCGGGCGCGTCGGCGGGCACGAGCACCATCGAGTAGCCGTCGCCGTCGCGCGCGAGCACGGTGTAGAAGGCGGCCGCGCCGGCGTTGGAGATGAACGCCTTGGCGCCGTCGAGCACGAGGCCGTCGCCGTCGGCGCGCAGCGCGGTCGTGATCGCCTTCAGGTCCGAGCCGGCCTCCGGCTCGGTCAGCGCGAGCGCCGCGATCGCCTCGCCGGTGACGACGCGCGGGAGCCACGCGTCGCGCTGCTGCGGGGTGCCGCCGGCGGTGATCGCGTAGCTGCCGACGCCCTGCAGCGCGAACAGCGAGTCGAGGTGCGCCGAGGTGCCCATCAGCACCTCGCGCACGACCGTGACGGCGAGCGGGTCGACCGTCTCGAAGCGCCCGCCGTGGGCGGCGGGGACGAGCACCTGCCACAGCTCGCTGGCGGCGAGCGCGTCGCGGACGCCGGGATGGACGGTCTGCAGCTCGTCGGCCTCGGCCGCGAACGGCGCGACGACGGCGGCGACGGCGCGCGCCTCGTCGATCAGCGCGAGGTGGGTGTCAGCGAGGTGGAAGGGCATGGGGGAGCCTCGTCGTCGTGATGGTCGGTGCGGTGTCGCTCACAGGCGCTGGATCAGCGTCGCGGTTCCGATCCCGCCGGCGCAGCACATCGTGACGAGGCCGAGCTCGCCGTCGAGGTCCTCCAGCTCGTGCAGCAGCGTGGTGATCAGGCGGGCTCCGGTCGAGCCGAGCGGATGGCCGATCGCGATCGCGCCGCCGCGCGGGTTGACGCGCGCCATGTCGGGCCGGTGCTCGCGCTCCCACGCCAGCACGACCGAGGCGAACGCCTCGTTGATCTCGATCGCGTCGAGGTCGCCGATCGTCAGGCCGTTGCGCTCGAGGATCTTCGCGGTCGCGGGGATCGGGCCCGTCAGCATCGTGATCGGGTCGACGCCGAGCACGACCTGGTCGACGATCCGCGCGCGCGGGCGCACGCCCAGCGCGCGGGCCTTCGCCGCGGAGGTCAGCAGCAGCGCGGCGGCGCCGTCGGAGATCTGCGACGAGTTGCCGGCGGTGACGCGGCCGTCGGGCCGGAACGCGGGCTTCAGCCCGGCCAGGATCTCGGGCGTCGTGCTGGGCCGGATCCCCTGGTCGGCCGTCTGCGTCGCGCCGCTGCCGACGGTCGGCAGCAGCTCACGCGCGAAGGCGCCCGAGTCGGTCGCGGCGGCGGCGCGGCGGTGGGATTCAGCCGACAGCGCGTCCATCTCCTCGCGGCTGATGCCCCATCTGTCGGCGATCAGCTCGGCGCCCTCGCCCTGCGGAACGAGCGCGTAGCGCTCCAGCAGCTGGGGCGTGAACGCCTGGCCCCACTGCTCCTGGGCGCCGAGGTTGACCGGAAAGCCGACGCGGCCCATGTGCTCGACGCCGCCGGCGACGACCACGTCGTCGACGCCCGTCGCGATCCGCAGCGCCGCAAGGTTGACGGCCTGCTGGCCCGATCCGCAGCGCACGTCGACGGTCGTCGCGGCGGTCCGCTCGGGCAGGCCCTCCTGCAGCCACGCGTTGCGCGTGATCCCGGCCGACTGCTCCGCGATCTGGTAGACGCAGCCGCAGATCGCGTGGTCGACCGTCTCAGGGTCGACTCCCGAACGCGCGAACAGCGCCGAATAGCAGCCGCCGAGCAGCACCGCGGGATGGACGTCGCGGAAGATTCCCTTCTCGCGATGGCCGCGGCCGACCGGCGTCCGCACGGCCTCGACGATCACCGCCTCCTGTAGGCCCTGTGCCATTGCGCTCCTCTCCTCATGTGCGCGCGCACCCCTGCCAAAAACAATGGCATTGATGATAACAGTAATGTGAGGTGGCAGCCGTCGGTCGGCAGGTCGTCGTCGCCGGGGATCGCGTCGGCGCTTCTCGGAATGCTCGCGGCAGGCGGGGCAGCTGCCAGCTCGGCGTCGAACGGCGGGGGTGCGGGGGCACGCGCGCGTGCTCGGCTTCCGCCGATCCCTCGCTGCCGCTGGAAGTCGGCGCCGCGGTCGTACCTCGTCAGCAGGCGCCGTCGATCGGGGCCTGGCGCTTTGCCGAGCTGCAGTACGTCGCGCAGTTGCAGTGAGGATGTCCGCCGACGGCTTCACTGGTGAGAGCGGCTGTGCAGATGCGGTCACTGATCATTTCAGGACGCGTACCGGGTAGTCGGGAGCAGCGCGCAAATGCCAGTTCCCGACCGGTCGGTTGGGACTAGATCGCCAGCTATAGAAGGAAATCTCACGACGAGATACATCCCGACCGTCCAGTCGGGTTGCATTCTCGAATCGACCCCGTTAGTGTGAGACTCGCATCGGAGAGGTGTGTCAAACGGAGTGATCGCAGGGCGCGTCATCGCGTGAATTCACCTGCCGCTCCGCGAACGGAGGAGAGTCGAGATGCGGGCGAGAGCCTGGCGGTTGTGCGTGGCCGCATTCGCATGCGTGGCGGTGCTGGCGCTGGCGGCGTGCGGCAGCAGCAGTGACGACGACGGGTCGAGCACCGGCGCCGCGAGCGGCGCGGGCGCGGACTCGGGCAGCACGAGCGGGTCCAGCGACCCGTCGAACAAGAGCATCGTCGTCTTCACCCCGGCGACGAGCAACAACTACGTCGCGATGTGGACGGCGGCGGCGAAGGACACCCTCGAGAGAGCCGGCTACGAGCCGAGATTCTACGAGAACAACTTCGACCAGTCGGAGGAGGACCAGCAGGTCCAGCAGGTGATCGCCAGCGGCGACAGACCGGCCGGCTTCATCTGGTGGCCGTCGGACAACCCGGCCGGCATCGCGTCCGTGCGGCGCCTCTCGCAGATCGCACCGGTCGTGCAGACCAACAACAAGGTGCTGCCCGAGGCGCAGAGATACGTGAAGGCGTTCGGCGGCGTCAACGACTACGCCGACGGCGTCGCGACCGGCAGACTCGCGCTGAGAATGCGCGACGCCTTCAGAGCGGCCGGCCTGAGATTCCACTCGCCCGAGGGCAACGCGCTGATCGTCACCTACGTGCCCGGCTACCAGGCCGGCATCGACCGCGTCAGAGGGATCGAAGACGCGACCAGAGACGATCCGTTCAACGTCGTCGGCACGGTCGTCACCAGATTCACCTCCGAGGAGTCCTACAGAGACGTCTCCCAGGCGCTGCCGGGGCTGAAGGACAGAGGGATCGACTTCGTCATCGCAGTCAGCGAGTTCCCGGCGATCGGCGCGATCAAGGCGCTGAGAGAGTCCGGCCTCACCCCGGGCAGAGACGTCGGCGTCGTGACCGGCAACTGTCAGACGAACTTCGACCTGATCAATTCGGGTGCGGAGTACGGGACGATCCTGCAGAGCCCGTCGATCGAGGGGCAGACTGCGGCGCAGGTGCTCGCGAAGGTGCTGGAGAACGGCGGCAGAACGACCGGCACCGACACCGAGTACACGCTCCCGGCCGACCCCGACACGGTCCCCGAGCTGCCGGCCGAGTTGGCCTACTACAACTACATGCCGCTGCCGGCGATCGAGGCCGGCAAGAGCCCGGCCGAGAACAAGAGAATCGTCGCCGAGTCCAGACTGTGGGGACAGACGGCGGACGAGCTCTGCGCCAGATGAGCGACTGACTCATGACCGGCATGCTCGTTGAGATCAGAGGCGTGCAGAAGTCCTACGGCGCGGTCAGAGCGCTGAGAGCGGTGGACTTCGAATTGAGCGCCGGCGAGGTGATGGCCTTCCTCGGTGAGAACGGCGGCGGCAAGAGCACGCTGGTGAAGATCCTCGCCGGCCTCGTCGACCGCGACGCGGGCAGCGTCGCGATCGACGGGCAGGCGGAGGCGCTCGGCAGCGCCGCCCGCTCGCGCGCGGCGGGCATCGCCGTCGTCACCCAGGAGTTCAGCCTCGTCCCCGCGCTGACCGCTCCCGAGAACGTCTTTCTCGGGAGCGGCCTGAAGGGGCCGTGGACGCAGAGCCGGCTGCGGCGCCTGGCCGCGCCCCACCTCGACGAGGTCGGGCTCGATCCAGTGCGCCGCAACCTGCCGGTCGGCGAGCTGTCGGTCGGCGAGCGCCAGCTCGTCGAGATCGCGCGCGTGCTGGCGCGCGACGCGCGCATCCTGATCTTCGACGAACCGACGGCGGCGCTGTCGGACGTCGAGATCGCGGGCGTGCTGGCGC
The DNA here is from genome assembly GCF_030646165.1 of Conexibacter sp. CPCC 206217. Classification (GTDB taxonomy): domain Bacteria; phylum Actinomycetota; class Thermoleophilia; order Solirubrobacterales; family Solirubrobacteraceae; genus Conexibacter. The sequence goes on from NZ_JAUTDO010000007.1 coordinate 46,906, forward strand.
TGGTGCGCCGGCTCGTCACGCGCGGTCGCGGCGTCATCTACGTCACCCATCGCCTCGGCGAGGTGTTCGAGATCGCCGACCGCGCGACCGTCATCCGCGACGGCGTCACGCAGCCGCCGGTGACGGTCGCCGAGACCGACGTCGACGGGCTGATCGAGCGGATGCTCGGCCGCTCGCTGCAGACGATGTATCCGCCGCGAGCAAGCGAGCGCGGCGCGCCGCTGCTGGAGGTCACCGGCCTGCTCGCGGACGGGATCGCGCAGCCGGTCGACCTCGTCGTCGGCCACGGCGAGATCGTCGGCCTGGCCGGGCAGATCGGCAGCGGCGTCGGCAACGTGCTGCAGGCGATCGCGGGCGCGCGGCCGATCACCGACGGGACCGTCGAGGTCGCCGGCAACGACGTCAGCGGGGCCTCGCTGGCACACGCGATGCGCGCCGGGATCGCCTACTGCTCGGCGGACCGCAAGCGCGACGGGATCTTCGCCCGCCGCTCGGTCGCGGACAACCTGACCGCGCCGGCGCTCGACGAGGTCACGCCGCACGGCTGGTTCTCGCGGACACGCTCGCGCGAGCTGTCGGACAGACTTGCCGGCAGCTTCCAGATCAACGCGGACAAGCTGTCGGCGCTGGTCGCGAACCTGTCCGGCGGCAACCAGCAGAAGGTCGCCGTCGGCAAGTGGCTCGGGATCGCGCCGGCCGTGCTGCTGGTCGAGGAGCCGACGCGCGGCGTCGACGTCGGCGCGCGCGCGGAGATCTACGGCCACCTGCGGCGCCTGGCGCAGGAGGGGATGGGGATCGTCTTCGCCTCCTCGGACCTGTCGGAGGTGCTCGGCCTGTCCGACACCGTGATGACCTTCTACCGCGGCCGGATGGTGCGGCGGATCGACGCGGCGCAGCTGCGCGAGGAGGAGCTGATGGCGGACGTGACGCACGGCCCGCGGGCGGTGGCGGCATGAGCGCGACCGGCATGCAGCGCACGCCCGGATCGCCCTCGCCCGGCGCCGTTCCAGCGGCCCCGCGCCGCGCGCTGCGGCTCGGCGCGTTCGCGAGCCCGGAGACGATGACGCTGCTGGTGCTGCTGGCGGTCCTCGTCGTGCTCAGCATCGCGACGACCGACAACTTCCTCGACGTCGACAACCTGCGCGCGATCGTGCGTGCGGCGGCGCTGACCGCGATCGTCGCGATCGGGCTCACGTTCGTGACGCTGTCGGGCAACTTCTTCTCGCTGTCGCTCGGCCAGACGGCCGCCGCCTGCGGCGTCGTCTTCGCGATGATGCTGCGCGACGGCTGGCCCGCCGGCCTCGCGCTGCTGGTCGTGCTGGCGCTGGCGGTGGCGATCGGCTGCGCGCAGGGGGTCGTCGTCGCGGCCGGCGCCAACCCGATCATCGTGACGCTCGGCGCCGGCGGCGCGCTCGCCGGCCTGACCGGGATCATCGCCGGCGGCAAGGGGATCGCGACCGGCTCGACGTCGCTGGACTGGCTCGGCGACTCGCGCCCGCTCGGCTTCCCGATCCCGACCTACGCGTTCGTCGTGATCGCGATCCTGGCGGTCGTCTTCCTCGCCCGTCACCGCGCCGGCCGCGCGCTGATGCTGGTCGGCTCCAACCGCCTGACGGCGGCCGCGACCGGCCTCAGCTTCCGCCGCGCGACCGTGCTCGCGTTCTCGATCTCGGCCGCCTGCTGCGCGGTCGTCGCGGTCCTCACCGTGACGCAGTTCAACCGCGCCGACGGCGGCCAGTTCGACGACCTCACGTTCGACGCGCTCGCCGCGGTGCTCGTCGGCGGCGCCGCGCTGCAGGGCGGCGAAGGGTCGCCGGCCGGCACCGCGCTCGGCGCGCTGTTCATCGCGACGCTGGCCAACTTCATGGTGCTGCACGACTACTCCTACGGCGTGCGCCTGACGATCCAGGGCGTCGTCGTCGTGCTCGCCGTCACCGCCTTCCACATCATGCGACAGCGGAGGAACGCCCGATGAACGGCTCGCTTCACGCGCTGCGCCGGACGCTCGGCACGGTCGACGTCGCGGCGCGGATCGCCATGCTGGCGATCGTCTGGATCGTCTTCTCGCTGCTGGACTCCGGCTTCGCGAACGAGGACTCGCTCTTCAGCGTGCTGCAGGGCTTCGCCTTCCTCGGCCTCGTCGCGGTCGGCGTCGGCGTCGCGATGATCGCGGGCGAGCTGGACCTGTCGGCCGCTTCCGTCGCGACCGTCGCCGGCATCATCGCGGTCAAGCTGGCCGGGCTCGGGCTGGTCCCGGCGATCGTCCTGACGACGATCTTCGGCGGCATCTACGGCGCCCTGCAGGGGACCGCGATCGCGTGGCTGAGAATCAACTCGGTCGTCTTCACGATCGGGATGCTGTTCGCGCTGCGCGGCGTCGCCAACGTGCTGACCGACAGCCAGGCGGTGCTGCTGCCGATCGACAGACTCGACCAGTCCGACACGCTGATCGAGCGCTTCGGGATCTTCTCGCCCTACAGCCTGATCACGATCGGCGTGATGATCATCGTCGGCGGCGCGCTCGCCGTCAGCCGCTACGGCCGCGAGATCTACGCGATCGGCGGGGCACGGCAGGAGTCGGCCGCGGCCGGCGTCGCGCAGAGACGGCCGCTGATCCTCGCCTTCGCGCTGTCGGGCGCGACCGCCAGCCTCGCGGGCGCGATCTCCTCGATCGTCGCCGGCTCCGGCAGCTCGCAGGCGTTCTCGAGCCTGCTGCTGCTCGCCGTCACCGCGGCGCTGATCGGCGGGATCGGCCTCTACGGCGGGCGCGGAACGATGCTGAACGTCGCGCTCGGCGTGCTGATCCTGGAGTCGTTCGTCGTCGGCCTCACCAACGAGGGCGCGGCGGAGGACACGCAGCAGCTGGCGACCGGCGGCCTGCTGCTGCTGGCGATCGTGATCGAGTTCGCGATCGACAGGGAGGCGCGCGCCAGAACGCGTGCGCTGCTGGGCGGCTTCTGGCGCCCGCGCGGCCGCAGACCGCAGCCCGCCACCACCACTTGAACCGAACCATCGCTGTGCACGTCACAGAGGGAGGAGAACGCATGAAGCTGTCCGGGAAGATCGCCATCGTCACCGGCGCGGGGTCCGGCATCGGCCGCGCGACCGCGCAGCGCTGCGCCGCCGAGGGCGCGCAGGTGCTGTGCTGCGACGTCGCCAACGCCGACGCGACCGCGTCGGGCATCGGCGACGCGGCCGCCGCCTACGCGATGGACGTGCGCGAGCCCGCGGCCTGGGAGGGCGCGGTCGCCGAGGCGAAGCAGCGCTTCGGCGACGTCGACCTGCTCGCCAACATCGCCGGCGTCGTCGCGAAGGGCGACGACACCGCGCTCGGGCAGGACCTGGAGGATTGGGAGCGGATCATCTCGATCAACCTGAAGGGACCATGGCTCGGCATGAGAGCGGTCCTCCCGACGATGCTCCAGCGCGGCAGCGGCGTGATCGTCAACATCGCCTCGGAGGCGGCGATCATCGGCATCCCCGGCCTGCTCGCCTACACCGCCTCCAAGGGCGGCATCGCGGCGCTCACGCGCCAGGTCGCGATCGAGTACGTCAGACAGGGCGTCACGGTGAACGCGATCGCCCCGGGCTTCATCCGCACCGCGATCCAGGACGGGATCGAGCAGTCGCTGCTGGACGACATGGCGGCGGGGATCCCGATCGGCCGCTTCGGCGCACCGGAGGACATCGCGGCGTCGATCGCGCACCTGTTCTCCGCGGATGGGCAATACATCACTGGCCAGGTGATCGCCGTCGACGGCGGCTGGGGCGTCGCCTGACGCCGCTCGCGCGGTGCAGACGGCTGGTTCAAGGTTCGTAAACGGGCAAGCGGAGAGAGAGGCGAACGCGATGGCGACAGCATTCGAGTCGTACGAGGACAAGTACGAGAACTACAGATTCGAGCGCACCGACGACGGCATCCTCACGATGACGATGCACTCGGAGGGCAGAGACCTGATCTGGGGGATGAGACCGGACGACGAGCTCGGCAAGGCGTTCGTCGACATCGGCAACGATCCCGAGAACCAGGTGATCGTGCTCACCGGCACAGGTGACACCTTCATTCACCACGAGGACCTCGGCGCCGACTTCGACGCGCTGCCGGCGCAGACGTGGGGCGGCTACATCCTGCCGTACGTGCTGCGGCTGATCTACAACCACATCGACATCGACGCGCCGATGATCGCGGCCGTCAACGGCCCGGCGACGATCCACGCCGAGATGGCGCTGCTGTGCGACGTCGTGCTGGCGTCCGACAGATCCGCCTTCGCCGACCAACCGCACTTCCCCAACGGTCTCGTCCCCGGCGACGGCGTGCAGGTGATCTGGCCGCTGCTGCTGGGCATGAACCGCGCGCGCTATCTGATGTACACCGGCCAGGTGCTGAGCGCGCAGGAGGCGAAGGACCTCGGCCTCGTCGCCGAGCTGATGCCGAAGGAGGACCTGCTGCCGCGCGCCTACGAGATCGCGCAGGGGATCCTCGAGAAGCCGGAGCTGACCCGCCGCCTCACGCGCCGCGCGTTCGGCGCCGTCTGGAAGGACCACCTCAACAACGTGCTGCCCTATGGCGCGGCGCTGGAGGGGCTCGCCGCCGCGAACTACTGGCCGCGCGAGTTCAAGGGAGCGGTGCTCCCGTCGTGACGGCGCAGGAGGAGACCGTGGCGGGCGCCGGCACCGGGAGCGCCGTCGGCAGCGCGCGGCTGAGCGACGATCAGGCGATCTCGACGTACCGCCTGATGTCGACGTCGCGCGAGCTGGAGGTGCAGCTCGCGAGAACGTACGCGGACGGCGGGCTGCCGGGGTGGATCCACTCGTGCGAAGGGCACGAGGCGCTCGCCGGCGCGGTCGCGCTGGCGCTGCGCGAGGACGACCACCTCGTGCCGCACTACCGCTCGCGCCCCGAGCAGCTCGGCAAGGGGATGAGCGTGCGCGCGATCGTCGCCGAGGTGTTCGGGACCGTCGACGCCGCCAGCAGAGGGCGCGGCGGCGAGACGCACGTCTCCTCCGTCGCGCACCGCATCTATGGCATGACCGGCGTGCTGGGGTCGAACATCCCGCTCGGCGCGGGCGTCGCGTACGCGTCGAAGATGCGCGGTGTCGACGAGGTCACGCTCGTCAGCTTCGGCGACGGCACCGCCAACCGCGGCGCCTTCCACGAGGCGCTGAACCTCGCCGCGATCTGGCGGCTGCCGGTCGTCTTCCTGTGCGACAACAACCAGTACGTCGAGCTGTCGCGCATCAGCGACTTCATCGGCGTCGAGAACATCGCCGACCGGGCGGCCGGCTACGGGATGCCGGGCGAGGTCGTCGACGGGCACGACCCCGAGGCGCTGACGGACGCCCTGACCCGCGCGGTCGCGCTCGCCCGCGGCGGGCAGCCGTCGCTGGTGGAGGCGAAGATGATCCGCCGCCGCGGCCACTGGGAGGGCGACCCGCAGGACTACCGGCCCGACGACGAGCCGGCGCTGCTGGCGGCGACCGATCCCGTCCCGGCGTACCGGCGGCGGCTGAGCGCGCAGCGCGGCGTCACCGACGACGTGCTGGCGGCGATCGACGCGTCCGCGCGCGAGGTCGTCTCCGACGCGCTGACGTGGGCCGCGTCGCGTCCGCTGCCGACTGCCGAGGACGTGCTCGGCGGCGTCTACCACGAGGAGGCCGGGGATGCCTGAGGCGACTGCGGCGAAGCGCCCCACCGACACGCTCAACATGCGCTGGGCGATCACGCAAGCGCTCGACGAGGAGCTGGAGCGCGACGAGCGCGTCTGCCTGCTGGGCCAGGACATCGGCCGCTCCGGCGGCGTCTTCGGGCTCACGCGCGGGCTGTGGGACAGATACGGCGGCGAGCGCGTGCGCGACGCGCCGATCTCCGAGGAGGGCCTCGCGAACCTCGCCGTCGGCGCCGCGATCAACGGCATGCGGCCGGTGCTGGAGATCATGTTCATGGACTTCATGGCGCTCGTCGTGGATGCGCTCGCCAACCAGGCGGCGAAGACGCGCTACCTGTCCGGCGGCGCGATCGGCGTGCCGCTCGTCGTGCGCACGCTCGGCGGCGCCGGCTTCAGAATCGGCGCGCATCACGAGCAGTCGCTGGAGGCGTGGTTCACGCACGTGCCCGGCCTGAAGGTGATCCAGCCGTCGACGCCGGCCGATGCGAAGGGGCTGCTGAAGGCGGCGATCCGCGACGAGGACCCGGTCGTGTTCGTCGAGACGAAGTCGCTGTTGGGCGACAAGGGGCCGATCCCTGCGGCCGGCGAGGTGCTGCCGATCGGCAAGGCCGACGTCAAGCGCGGCGGCGGCGACGCGACGATCGTCGCGACCGGACGGATGGTCGGCGAGAGCCTGCGGGCGGCCGAGCTGCTGGCGCGCGACGGGATCTCCGTCGAGGTCGTCGACCCGCGCACGCTGCTGCCGCTCGACACCGAGACGATCCTCACGTCGGTCGCGAAGACGGGCAACGTCGTGATCGTCCACGAGGCGCCGAAGCTGTCGGGCTTCGGTGCGGAGATCGCGGCGACGATCGCGGAGGAGTGCCTCTACGAGCTGGACGCGCCGGTGCGCCGGCTCGGCGGCGCCTGGGCGCCGATCCCGCTCGGTCGCGCCGAGCAGTTCCTGTTCCCGAGCGCCGACTCGATCGCGAGCACGGTGCGCGAGCTGGTCGAGGGCTAGGCGATGGCTGTCGAACTGACGCTGCCCAAGCTCGGGCCGGAGATGGAGAGCGGCCTGCTGACCGACTGGCTGGTCGCCGACGGCGACGAGGTCGACGCCGGCCAGCCGGTCGCGACGATCGAGACCGACAAGGTCACGACCGACCTCGAAGCCCCCGCCGCCGGCGCGATCGCGTTGGTCGCGGCGGCTGGGGAGGAGCATGCGGTCGGCGCGGTGCTGGCGCGGATCGGTGGGGATGCCGCAGCGGCGGCCGCTCCCGCCGCGCCCGCGGCCGCCGCCGCTTCCGCCAGCGAGCCGGCCGGCGCCGCCGCGAGCGGCTCGGCCGATCGCGCCGCATCCGCGGCCGCCGCGAGCGGCTCGGCCGACCGCGGCGTGCTCGCAGAACGCCGTCGCGGCGAGCCGCTCGCGACGCCGGTCGCCCGGCGGATGGCGCGCGCACACGGCATCGAGCTGTCCGAGCTGGTCGCGCTCGCGCCCGGCAGAGCGATCCGCAAGCGACATGTCGAGGCGGCGATGGCGACGCGCGCCGCAAACGGGAACGGTGCGGCGCCCGCCGCGCCACCGGTCGCGGCCGCCCCCGCGACGGCCGCCGCGGCGACGACGGCGCCCACCGTTCCCCCGCAGGACGCCCCGCTCTCCCCGATGCGCCGCCGGATCGCGTTGCGGATGCAGGCGAGCCTGCAGGAGACGGCGCAGATCACCGACGTGCGCGAGCACGACGTGACCGACCTCGTCGCGCTGCGCAAGGCCGGCGTGCGCTGGGCCGGGGCGCTCGGGTTCCGGCCGAGCTTCACCGACCTGTTCGTGCGCGCCAGCGCGCTGGCGCTGCGGGCAGTACCGCAGCTCAACGCGTCGCTGACCGCTGACGACAGGCTCGTCACGCACACCTCCGTCAACATCGGCATCGCGGTCGCGATCGCGGACGGCCTGATGGTGCCGGTCGTGCACGACGCCGACAGGCTGTCACTGGCCGGGCTGCATGCCCGCGTGGATGCGCTCGTCAAGCGAGCGCGCGCAGGTGAATTGACGCTGGAGGAGCTGTCCGGCGGCACCTTCACGGTGACGAACATCGGCAGTTACGGCTCGCACTTCGCGACGCCGATCCTCGTGCAGGGCCAGGTCGGCATCGTCGGCACCGGCGCCTTCATCGAGCGCCCCGTCGTGCGCAACGGCGAGCTGGCCGTCGGCACCGTCATGTACTCCAGCCTGACGATCGACCACCGCGTCGTCGACGGCGAGACCGCCGGGCGCTTCCAGACCGCCTTCGGCGAGCTGTTGAGCGAACCCGAGCGGCTGCTGGACGCAGCGGCCGGGGGAGGAGGGAGCGCGCGATGAGCGTCTACACGATCTCCGAGATCGTCTCCAAGCCGACGCAGCGCGAGCGCGACCGCACCGCCGTGCGCTACGGCGAGCAGTCGCTCACGTTCGGCGAGCTGGAGGGGCGCGCCGAGCGGCTCGCCGCCGGGCTCTCCGCCGCCGGCTTCCAGCAGGGCGACCGCTGCTGCGTGCTGATGCACAACCGGCTGGAGTGGTTCGAGCTGTTCTTCGCGCTCGCGCGCCTGGGCGGCGTGCTGGTGCCGGTCAACCACCTGCTGACCCCGCACGAGATCAAGTACATCGTCGAGGACTCCGGCGCGACCTGGTTCGTCGCCGAAGAGCAGCTGTGGGAGCGCGCCGAGGGCGTGCGCGAGCTGCTGGCGAGCGACGGCGACGCCGGCGACCTCCGCTACGTCGCGATCGGCGGCGTGCGGCCGGCGGGCGGCGAGCGGTTCGGCGCGATCGGCGACACGCGCGCGGACACGACGCCCTACGAGCGCCTGCTCGCGCCCGCGCCGCTGGCGGTGCGGCCCGACGTGGGCGCCGACGACCTCTTCCTGCTGCAGTACACCTCCGGCACGACCGGCTTCCCGAAGGGCGCCGAGCACACCCACTCGACGGTGATGTGGAACGCGATCTCCCAGCGTCAGCACTTCATGCTGGACGAGACGGCGGTCTACCTCTGCCTGCCGGCGCTGAGCTGGGTCGCGGGCTTCCACTCGCTCTGCCTGGAGACGCTGTGGTCGGGCGGCACGGCGGTCGTCAACCCGACCGACGAGCCGTTCAGCGCCGAGCGCTTCTGCGACCTGGTCGAGCGTCACGGCGCGACCCACGTCGCGCTCGTGCCGACCGTGATGGCGCGGATCCTCGCGCTGGAGGGGATCGAGCGGCGCGACCTCAGCTCGCTGCGCGTCGCGATCGCCGGTGGCGCCGCCGTGCCGGTCCACCTGATGGAGGAGATGGGCGAGCGGCTGCCGGGTGTCACGGTCCTGCAGGTCTACGGGATGAGCGAGTTCCCGTCGCTGGTGACGCTGCTGGAGCCGCAGGACGTGGTCGCCAAGATGGGCTCGGCGGGCAAGGCGAACTGCGTTTCGCAGGTGCGCGTCGTGGACGCCGAGGACCGCGATCTGCCAGCGGGCGAGGTCGGCGAGATCCTGACCCGCTCACCGGCGACGATGATCGGCTACCACGGCCTGCCCGACGCGACGGCGGCGACGCTGAGAGGCGGCTGGCTGCACACCGGCGACCTCGGCCACCTCGACGGCGACGGCTACCTGTTCATCTCCGGCCGCTCGAAGGACCTGATCATCAGCGGCGGGCTGAACGTCTACCCGGTCGAGGTCGAGCAGGTGCTGGACCGCCACCCGGCGGTGATCGAGTCGGCCGTCGTCGGCGTGCCGGACCCGAGCTGGGGCGAGGTCGTGAAGGCCGTCGTCGTGCTCGACGCCGACGGCTCCACGAGCGAGCAGGAGCTGCACGACCACCTCGCGGGCCAGGTCGCCCGTTACAAGCTGCCGAAGCTGTGGGAGCTGCGCGTGCAGCCGCCGCTGCCGCGCACGGCCTCCGGCAAGCTGCAGAAGTTCAAGCTGCTCGACAGGGCGGGAGCGCGGTGAATCCTTCAGCGTCTCGGATTCGCGAGACCGTTCAACAGCAGGTCCCAGAAGACGTAGGCGACCTCGCGCGAGCGCAGCGGCCCGTCCGCTCTGTACCACTGGTAGGCCCAGTTGCAGATGCCGAACAGCGCCAGCGTCGCGAGCTTCACGTCGACCGGGCGGAAGGCGCCCTCGTCGACCCCGCGCTGGATCACGGCCGCGACGGCGCTCTCGTAGCGCTCGCGCTTGGCGGCGATCGCGGCGTGCTCGTCGGTCGGCAGCTCGCGGTGGTGCTCGAAGAAGACGCGCACATGGCCGCGGTGGGTCTCCATCAGCTCGAGGATGTCGCCCATCACCTCCAGCACGAGCTGCTCGGGGCTCATCGCGGTGCTCATCCGCCGCTCCTGGCGGGAGATCAGCAGGTCGATGAACTCTTCGTGGATCCAGTAGAGGATCTCGTCCTTGGACTGGACGTAGTGGTAGAGCGTCGGCTTGCGCACGCCGACCGCGGACGCGATGTCCTCCATCGAGGTGGAGTGGTAGCCGCGCTCGTCGAACAGCGTCGCGGACTGCCTGATGACGTCGTCACGCCGGCTCGGCGCCTCGTTCCCGTTTGCGGCGGTGACTCTGCGCGCTGCGGGTCTTCTGGTTCTTCTGGGCAACGTGCTCAGTCTATGCGGTCGGGCGGAGGTCCTGAACGATGAACAGCTCAATCGCGGGCACGGACGCCGCGCTGCTGGCGCAGCCGCCCGTCATGCGCCTGGACGGCAAGGTCGCGTGGGTGACCGGCGCCAGCCGCGGGCTGGGCCGCTCGCTCGCCTACGCGCTCGCGGGCGCCGGTGCCGAGGTGCTGTTGTCGGCCCGCTCGCAGGAGCCGCTGGAGCAGACCGCCGCGGCGATCCGCGCGCACGGCGGGGTCGCGCACGCGCTCGGCGGCTCGGTCGCCGACGCGGCCGACGTCGAGCGCGCCGCCGCGCTCGTGCGCGAGACCTGGGGCCGGCTCGACGTGCTGATCAACAACGCCGCGATCAGCCCGACGTTCAAGCGCTCCGAGGAGGTCGGCGAGCGGGAGTGGCGCGACGTGCTGGAGACGAACCTGTCGGGCGCGTTCCACTGCTGTCAGGCGGCCGCGCCGCTGATGGACGCCGCCGGCGGCGGGTCGATCGTCAACGTCTCCTCCGTCCACGGGCGCGTCGCGCACGAGCGGCTGATCGCCTACGCCGCCAGCAAGGGCGGCCTGGAGATGGTCACGCGCACGCTCGCGATCGAGTGGGCCAGACGCGGGATCCGCGTCAACTCGGTCGCGCCCGGCTACCTCGAGACGGAGATGACGGCGGCGCTGCGCAACCACGAGCGCTGGAGCGAGAAGCTGCTGGCGAGAGTCCCGCTCGGCCGCTTCGGCACGACGTCCGAGGTCGCCGCCGCGGCGCTCTTCCTCGCCTCCGAGGCCGCGAGCTACGTGACCGGCACGACCTTGTTCATAGACGGCGGCTGGACGGCGCAGTGATCGCGGCCGGCACGACCTCGTCTCCCGACCGCGACTGGACGGCGCAGTGATCGACTTCGAATTGGACCCAGAGCTGGTCGCGCTGCGCGACCGCGTGACCGCGTTCGTGCGCGACGTCGCGATTCCCGCCGAGGCGCGCGACACCGGCACCCACGGCGTCGACGACGAGCTGCGCGCCGAGCTGCAGGCGGCCGCGCGCACGGCGGGCGTGTTCGCGCCGCAGGTGCCGCGCGAGTGGGGCGGCCTCGGGCTCGACATGCGCTCCGTCGCGGTCGTCTTCGAGGCGGCCGGTTACAGCGTGCTGGGGCCGCATGCGCTCAACTGCGCGGCGCCCGACGAGGGCAACATGCACCTGCTGCACGTCGTCGCGACGGCCGAGCAGAAGGAGCGCTTCCTCGCGCCGCTGGCGGCGGGCGACGTGCGCTCGTGCTTCGCGATGACCGAGCCGGCGCCCGGCGCCGGCTCGGACCCGTCGATGCTCGCGACGACCGCGACGCGCGTCGACGGCGGCTGGCGGATCGACGGGCGCAAGTGGTTCATCACCGGGGCGGAGGACGCGGCCTTCACGATCTGCATGGCGCTCGCACCGGAGGGCGCGACGATGTTCCTGATCGACGCCGACAACCCCGGCTGGCACGTCGAGCGCGTCGTCGACTCGCTCGACCGCGGCTTCGCCGGCGGTCACGCGGAGGTCGTCTTCGACGGCTGCGTCGTCGGCGACGAGGCGGTTCTCGGCGCTGTCGGCGAGGGCTTCAGATACGCCCAGGTGCGGCTCGCGCCGGCGCGGCTGACGCACTGCATGCGCTGGCTCGGCGCGGCGCAGCGCGCGCTCGACGTCGCGCTCGACCGCGCTTCGGAGCGCGAGGCGTTCGGGTCGAAGCTGGGCGAGCTCGGGATGGTGCAGGAGCGGATCGCGGAGTCGGTGATCGACATCGAGACGAGCCGCCTGCTGATCTGGCGCTGCGCCTGGGCGCTGGATCGCGGCGAGCCGGCCCGCCACGAGTCGTCGATCGCGAAGGCGCACGTCGGCGAGGCCGTCTGGCGCGTGGTCGACCGCGCGGTGCAGATCTGCGGCGCGCTCGGCGTCTCCGGCGACGCCCCGCTCGCCGCCCTCCTGCGCGAGGTCCGCCCGTTCCGCATCTACGACGGCCCGACCGAGACCCACCGCTGGGCGATCGCGCGCCGGACGCTGCGGCAGCGGGAGCGGGCTGTGGGGGAGCAGAACGGTTCGCTCGCGGCGGCCGGCGGCAGCGGCGCGGCCGGCAGCGCCGCGGCCGGCGGGAGCGGCGCGTGAGCGCGGCCGGCACTCCCGTCGCCGGCGCCGACGTCGTCCGCACCGCTTCGGAGGCGGCGCGCGCGAGGCGGGAGCCGCTGCTCGTGTTGGAGCCGCTGGAGGCCCTGCTCGACGCGGCGTCGATCGGTGCGGGGCCGCTGGAGGCGACGCCGATCGGCGACGGGCACTCGAACGTGACCTACCTGCTGCGGCGCGGCGAGACGCGGGTCGTGCTGCGGCGCCCGCCGCGCGGTCCGCTGCCGCCGTCCGCGCACGACGTGCTGCGCGAGGCGCGGCTGCTCGCGCGGCTGCGGCCGGCGGGCGTGCGCGTGCCCGAGGTGCTGTGCACGTGCGAGGACGCCGACGTGATCGGCGCCCCGTTCTACGTGATGGCGCACATCGACGGTCACGTCCTGTCGAGCGCCGCGCCGGGCGGCGATCTGCTCACCCGCCCAGCCGACCGTGCCGCGATCGGCGCGGAGCTGGTCGACGCGCTCGCCGAGCTGCACGCGGTCGACCTGAGGGCGAGCGGACTCGACGGCTTCGGCGCCCCGAGCGGCTACCTCGAGCGTCAGCTGCGCCGCTTCGGCGGCCTGCTGGAGGCGACCGCGACGCGCCCCCTGCCGCTGCTGGAGCAGGTCGCCGCCTGGCTCGCCGACAACCGTCCAGCCTCGCCCGCCACGACGGTCGTCCACGGCGACTACCGCCTCGGCAACGCGATGTTCGCGCTGAGCGGTGTGCCGCGCCTCGCGGCGATCCTCGACTGGGAGCTGGCCGCGCTCGGCGATCCGCTCGCGGACCTCGGCTACCTGACCGCGATGTGGGCGCAGCCGGGCGACGCGCCGAACCCGATGCTCGACCTGTCGGCGCTGACGCGCGAGCCGGGCTTCCCCACGCGCGAGCAACTCGCCGCGCGCTACGCCGAACGGACCGGCCGCGACACGCGCGACCTGCGCTGGTACCAGGTGCTGGCGATCTGGAAGTCGGCGATCTTCCTCGAGGGCAGCTACCGCCGCTTCCTCGCCGGCTCGACCGACGACACGTACTTCGCGCGCCTCGGCGTCGGCGTCCCCGCGCTCGCGCAAGCGGCGTGGCAGCGTACGCGCGACGTCGGCTAGCCGGCGTCGCGCGTACGCCGCGCAGCGGCTCGCTCGGGATCCGACGCGCCGTCGGACGAGGCCACCGGCGGGCCGGCGGGCCGGCGGGCCCGGCGTCGCTGAGCGGCGCTACGACGGAACGTTCGGACCCGCGACGCGAACGGTGTCGCGGCCGGCGGCCTTGGCGCGGTACAGCGCCGCGTCGGCGGCCGCGATGAGCGCTTCCGCGCCCTGCTCGACGTCGGCCGATGCCGCGATGCCGATGCTGATCGTGAAGGGAACGTCCGCCGCCGCGGAGGTCGACGCGACCTGGCGGCGGATGGCGTCGGAGTACACGGCGGCGGCATCGGCGTCCGCGTCGGCGAGCGCGACCGCGAACTCGTCTCCGCCGAGGCGGCCGAACACGTCGCCGCGGCGTAGCCGACCGGTGACCGTCGTTGCCAGCACCTTCAGCGCCTCGTCGCCGGCGGCGTGGCCGTCGCGGTCGTTGATCGCCTTGAAGTGGTCGATGTCGATCGCGACGACCGTCGTCGACTGCTCGCGTCGCCCGATCGCGAGACCGACGTGTTCGACGAAGGCACGTCGGTTGAACGCGCCCGTGAGGGGGTCCTCGCGCGCGAGCGTCTCCAAGCGGCCGACGAGCGTGTCGACCCGTTCCTTGAGCGCGATCGCACAGAGCAGCAGGCCCGCGCCGACGATCGCGACGGTCAGCCACAGGATCGCGCGCGGCGCGTCGGTCACGACCCAGGGCAGGATCGCGCCGAAGCTGCCGATCGTCACCAGATAGGTCAGCAGCGCCTCGCGCCGGCGCAGGAACGAGCCGGCGGTCAGCAGCGGCCAGGCGTAGAACATCGGTGTGAGCGCGAGCGGCGGGTCGAGCACCGCGACGGTCGTCACGGTGAGCGCCGCGATCGGGAAGGCCGCCAGCAGCACGCGGTCGTCGACGTCGTGCCATGCCAGCATCAATGCGGCGACCGCGGCCGTGAACGCGATCGCGCCGACGGTGAAGAGCCGCTGCCGCTCCGTTCCGCCGTCGGTCAGCAGCGCCAGTGCGAGGCTCACCGCGGCCGCGCCGTAGATGCCCGCGTGCATCTGACGGATCAGCCGCCGGATCGAGCCGGACGCGAACGGACTGGTGAAGGGATAGGGGTTCACTGGCGAAAGGGAGATGACGTCGACCGGCGTGTCATCTCATGCCCTCCATCGGCAGATTCAAGCCTGTCCTGAAAACGGCCGTCGACTCGCGGTCGAGCGATCGGCTCGCTGCCGCAGCGCAGAATCCGCGCCGTCGCATATCGTGGGCGGCGTCATGGGTGTCGCGGTCGTCAACATCGGTCGTTCGCACGTGGGCGATCTGGCCGGCACGCCGCTGGCCGGCGACGCGCTCGTCTGCTCCGACGGCGCGGTCGCCTGGATCGGCGACTCGGCGCAGGTCGCGCGCGGCGAGCACGAGCGGGTGCTGGACGCCGGCGGCGCGGGCGTCGTGCCCGGCCTGATCGACTCGCACGTGCACGTCACCTTCGGCGACTACACGCCGCGGCAGCAGACGGTCGGCTATCTGGAGAGCTATCTGCACGGCGGGATGACGCGCGCGATCACGGCGAGCGAGGTGCACGTGCCGGGGCGCCCGAGCGATCCGGCCGGCGTGAAGGCGCTGGCGATCGCCGCGCAGCGCTGCTTCGCGGACCACCGGCCGGGCGGGGTGACCGTCCACGCCGGCTCGGTGATCCTGGAGCCGGGCCTGACGCGCGCGGATTTCGACGAGCTGCGCGCGCAGGGGGTGTGGCTGGCGAAAGCGGGCTTCGGCGCGTTCGACGGTCCGCTCGGCTACGTGCCGGTGGCGCAGGCTGCGCGGGCCGCCGGGTTGCTGGTGACCTGTCACACGGGCGGCGGCTCGATCCCCGGCTCGCTCGACCGGATCGACGCGAGCGCCGTGATCGCGATGGGCGCGCACGTGTCGTTCCACGTCAACGGCGGCCCGACCGCGATGAGCGCCTCCGACAACGAGAAGATCGTGGTCGAGGGCGGCGACGTCGCGTTGCAGCTCGCGATGGCGGGGAACCTCCGCTCCGCGCTCGACATCTGCCGGCTGGTGCGCGAGCACGACAGAGCCGACCGCCTGCTGATCTCGACCGACACGCCGACCGGGACCGGTGTCGTGCCGCTCGGCATGTTCCACCTGATCGCCGAGCTGGTCTCGCTCGACGGTCTCCCGGTCGAGCTGGCGATCGCGGCGGCGACCGGCAGCGTCGGCCGTGTCTACGGTCTCGACGCGGGCGTGCTGGAGGTGGGGCGGCCCGCGGATCTGCTGGTCCTCGACGCGCCGCTGGGGTCGGCCGGCGACGACTGGGCCGGCGCGCTGCAGGTCGGCGACGTGCCCGGGATCGGCGCGGCGATCACCGCCGGCGAGGTCCGCTACACCAAGAGCCGCAACACCCCGGCGCCGAAGCGGGCGGCGCGGGAGCTGTGAACCGGCTCGGTCAGCTGAGCGCTGCTCGCCGGCGACGCAGCATCGCCTGAAGCCTTAGGTGGCGTTCAGACTCGTTTGGAAGGGTCCGGCCCATGCGGTTGAAGGCGTTCTATTCCGAGCGGGTCCGGCGTGAGTCCAGCGAGCGGGATCTCGGGCTGGCCTGGCGCTCCGCGGACGGGATGTCGTATCGGGCGGCGTGGATCGAGGACACCGACGAGATCTACACGGTCGCCCACCGCACCGAGGACGGCCGTGGCGGCGAGGTCGAGCTGCTCGGCACCGTCCCCGCCGACGATCTCGCCAGCGCGCTGGACGGCTGGCAGGAGGTCTGCGGCACCGAACGCTCCTACGAGTGGCTGCTCGCGCGCGTGGGCCAGGCCGCGCAGGCGGCTCCCCAGCGCCCACCGCGCCCGCGCCGCCGCCGCGCCGCCCGCAGCGCCGTCGCGCGCATGCTGCTCGCGAACCCGCTGCGCCCACCGCTCGGCGCCTGAGCGCGGCTGAGAGCCGGGACCGGCGCCACCGGGGCGTTGAACGTGACGACGTTCGTCGCGGCGCTCAAGCCTGTGCGAGCGCGGCGCGCGCCGTGCGCGCCCATGCCTTGATCGCGGACCAGTCCCGGTTGTCGGACGGCGGCAGCTGGTTCATCGGGTGGGGCAGCCGGTGTGGGACGATCACGCCGCCGAAGATCGCGATCGCGCACGTGCGCAGTCCGGGCAGCTGGGCCAGCGAGGCGTCGAGCTGCCTGCGCGAGCGTGCCCACTCGTCCGGATCGTTCTTGATCGGCCCGAGCGCGAAGATCGCCAGCGGCACCTGTTGGAGCGTCTCGTGATGCCGTCTGAGGAACAGCATCGCCTCCTGCTGCAGCGCCGCGCGATAGATCGACCCGCCGAGCACGACGCCTTTGAAGCCGGTCAGGTCCTTCGCCTCCAGCACGGGCCGCATCGCCGCCGGCTCCCCGTCGGTGTCGAAGATCCGCTTGACGGTTTCGGCGACCTCGCGGGTCGACCCGTTTCTGCTGGCGTATGCGATGAGGATCGACGGCGGCATCCGGATGCGTCTCGATTCGTTCGGGGCGCCCGCCGAGCGACCGCCGGCGCCGGTTCTGCAGACACGATCGGACGCTTGCCCGGCATACCGTAGACGCGCCTGCTTCAACTGGCCGGTCGTTGGACGACCAGCGACCGCTCGATCGATCGCGTCCCGGCTGGTGCGACTCCATGGTCGACGACCCGACAGCGCGCACGAGCCCCGAGCGTCAGTGGTACCGGTCGGAGCCACCGGTGGATTCTCGACGTCGCCGCGCCGGCACGCCCGGCGCCGTCACCGGCTCGATGCGCTCCGACGCGCCAGTTCGCGACGCGGATCGGAACAGAGGAGCCTCGACGCCACGCGACCCCCGCGGAAACTCCCGATTCCCCTGACGCAGCGGGGGAATAGCTGGAGGATGTTCAACGAGTGGGATGCGCTGTGGCAGCTGGTGCTCGCGCTCGCGTTGTCGTCGGCGATCGGCTTCGAGCGGGAGCTGCGCCAGAAGAGCGCGGGCTTGCGCACGTACACGCTGGTCGGCGTCGGGTCGGCGCTGTTCATGTTGATCAGCAAGTACGGGTTCGCCGACGTCGTGAACGGCACGACGGTCGTGCTCGATCCCTCGCGTGTCGCGGCGCAGATCGTCTCCGGGATCGGCTTCATCGGCGCTGGGCTGATCTTCGTGCGGCGCGATGCGGTGCGCGGCTTGACGACGGCGGCCGGCATCTGGCTGACCGCCGCGGTCGGTGCCGCCGCGGCCGCCGACCTGCCGATCCTCGCGACCGCGACGACCGCCGCGTACTTCGTCGTCGCGTACGCGTATCCCTGGCTGCTGAGCCGGCTGACGTCGGGGCGCGGTCCGACGGCGGTTCGCGTCACCTACGAGGACGGCCAGGGGATCCTGCGCGAGGTGATGACCACCTGCACACGCGGCGGCTTCGCGATCGCCGACGTGGCGGTCGACCGCCCCGAGGGCGGCGCGCACGACCGCGATCTGGTGCGCGTGCTGCTGGAGTTGCGCGGCAGCAACCCGGTGACGGAGCTGGCGGCGAAGATCAGCGACGTCGTCGGCGTCCACGAGGTGCACGCGGGCGTCGCGCACGAGATGTTCGACTGACGGCGCGCTCGGAGGTCGACTGACCGCGCGGGCGGGGCGCCTTGCGGTCGCGTCGGTGCGCGAGGATGCCTCCGCACTGCGTGGCGTCCGCGCAGGCGGCGAGACTTCGCGGCCGATGTCGCTGCGCACGGATCCGACGTACGAGCTGTCCCGCGCGCGCACGCGCGACGGCGAGGAGACGACCGTCTATCTCGTGCGCCATCCGCTGCCCGCGACGCGGCTGCGTGTCGTCAGCTTCGAGCAGCCGACGCGCCTCGATCGCTGGTGCGCGGCCAGCGGCGTCGCCGAGGCGATCGTCGCCGGGTTCTTCGTCCGTGCGCCGCACCGGCCGCTCGGGGAGGTGCTCGTCGGCGGCCGACCGGTCGTATACGAGCCGATCGCAGCTCCGTGGGGCGAGCGGCGAGGATGCGTGCACGTCGGCGACGGCGCTGCGCACGGAAACGGCGTGACGCTCGCCCCGCGCGAGGAGCTGCCCGCCGAGCTGAGCGGGGACCTGGTGCAGGCCGGCCCCCTGCTCGTGCGCGACGGCGAGGTCGTGCTGCGCCCGGACGAGGATCGCGAGGGCTTCTCGGAGGGCTCGGCGCAGTTCGACTCCGACATCACCGCCGAGCGCCACCCGCGCTGCGCGCTGGGCGTCAGCGACGACGAGCTGCTCGCGGTCTGCTGCGACGGCCGGCGCTCGGGCGTCGACGCCGGGCTCGACCTGGTCGAGCTGGCCGAGCTGATGCGCTCCTTCGGCGCGCGCGACGCGATCAACCTCGACGGCGGCGGCTCCGCCACGCTCGTGCACCGCGGCCACCTCCTCAACCGCCCGTACTCCGATCGCGACCAGCCCTCGCCGGAGTCGCGCCCCGTCGTCACCGCCCTCGTCTTCGAACTGCGGTCGTCGCTCTAACCCGCGTGTCACAGCCGGTCGCCTTGCCTTGTCAAGGTGCTGAGGTGACGATGTGCATCGGAGATCGGACATGCTGATGGGCGACAGGGAGCTCGAGACGCTGCGGCGTCATGGCTTCGGCGTGGCGTACCGGATGCTGGGCAGCGTCTCGGAGGCCGAGGACGTGGCCCAGGAGACGCTCTTGCGCTTCACGCGGCAGGAGGGCGCGATCGACGAGCCGGCCGCCTGGATCACGACGGTCGCGACGCGGTTGTCGATCAACGTCCTGAGGTCGGCGCGGGCGCGTCGCGAGGCCTACGTCGGGCCGTGGCTGCCGGAGCCGCTGCTCGAGGACCCGGAGCCCGGCCCGGCCGCGCGCGCCGAGCTGGCGGACTCGCTGTCGCTGGCGCTGCTGATGCTGCTGGAGCGGCTGAACCCGGTCGAGCGCGCGGCCTACCTGCTGCGCGAGGTGTTCGGCTACGAATACGCGCAGCTCGCCGCCGTGATCGAGCGGACCGAGGCGAACGCGCGACAGCTCGTGACGCGGGCGCGCAAGCACATCGAGGCCAGCCGCCCGCGCTTCGACGCCGACGAGGCCACCCGCGACACGCTGCTGGACCGCTTCCTCGCGGCCGCCGAGGAGGGCGATCTGGCCGCGCTGGAGGAGCTGCTGGCCAAGGACGCGGTCCTGTACGCCGACAGCGGCGGCAAGGCGATGGCGCCGCCGCAGCCGCTCGTGGGCGCCGCGCTGATCGCGAGCTTCATGGCCGCGGTCGCGCAGGTGCGCCCACTGTCAGGGGAGTTCGAGACGCGGCGGGTGCGGGTCAACGGCCAGCCCGGCCGTCTGCTGCGCGGCCCGGACGAGCCGCAGCCCGGGGAGGCGGAGCGGCGCGCCGCCGCGGGGGAGATGGCGCGTGTGGCGTCCGGCGAGGTCGACCCGCAGCAGTTGGCCGCGCTCGTCAGGCGCGCCCGCGAGGCTGCCGCCGCCCGTGAGGCTGCCGCCGGCCGTCAGGCCGCCGCCGCCCGCGAGGCCGCCGCCGGCCGAGCGGCCGGGACGGTCCCCGCGCAGCAGGCTGAGAGCAGGGTCTGGAGCGTGCTCACGGTCGACGTCGTCGACGGCCGGATCCAGGCCGTGCGGATCGTGCGCAACCCGGACAAGCTCGCGCATCTCTGAGCTGTCACAGGGCGGGTGGCTGCGCTGTCAGACGTGCGAGCAGCCGAATCCCGCACCAGGAGGATCCCCATGTCGTCACTCTCAGCTCAGCCCTTCGCCGGCCTCTTCCGCGCCTCGCCGGAGGTCTCCACGATCGCGTTCGCGGTGCGCCACTCCGGCGTCTTCCGCTTTCGCGGCACGTTGTCGGATGTGACCGCGACGCTGCGGGGCGACGGCGGCGACGCGCCGGCACTCGAAGGGTCCGCGCGCGTCGCGTCGATCTCGATCGCCGAGCCGGCCGCGCTGCGCGCAAGCGTGCTCGGACCGGAGTTCTTCGACGTCGAGCACCATCCCGAGCTCAGCTTCCGCTCGACCGCGATCCGCCTCGGCGACGACGGCCAGGCAGCGGTCGACGGCGAGCTGACGATGCGCGGCGTGACGCGCACCGTCACCGCCGCCGGCCAGTTCGACTCGCCGCGGCAGGTCGGCTTCGGCGAGGCCGCGGGCATGCGCCTCCAGACGACCGTCGACCGCCGCGACTGGGGCTTCGACTGGCAGGTTCAGCTGCCCGGCGGCGGCAACGCGGTCGCCTGGGACGTCGAGTTCGACGTCGACCTGCTGTTCATGCGTGCGGAGGCAGACGCCGACGGGTGATCTCAGTCGCGGATGTCGAAGTAGCCGTCGCCGCCCAACAGGATGCCTTCGCCCGCAGCCTTCAGGGAGCCGTCGTCGTTGAGGTAGTTGGCGACCGTCTCGATCCGCTCTCTGCCGTCCGCGTAGGCGAGCCGGAGGGTGTGGTCGGCGCGGATCTCGTACGTGCCCTTGCTGTCGGGCGGGACGGCGGCCCAGTCGACGATCGGGCCGCTGCCGGAGGAGACGGCGTCGCGGACGAACGTGCCGTCGGGCAGGAACGTCAGGTTCTCGGTGTAGTAGCTGCAGTAGAGCGGGCAGAGGCCGCTCGAGTTGGAGTACGTGACGGTCGTGTCCCAACGCGCGCCGGCCGGCGGGAAGCCGAACTCGCCGTAGTTGTCGGAGTCGAACTCCAGTCTGCGGCCGGTCAGCGTCGCGGGCTTGCCGTCGATCGTCAGCTGATTCGTTCTGGCGTCGTAGCTGTACGGCTTGCAGGTGTCGCTGACCGCGGCGCACGTCGGCAGGGCGCTCTCGGTCGCGGCCGTGAAGACGAGGTCGGGGCCGGTGAAGTAGAGCGTGAACTGCTGGATCCCGTTGATCGTGTACTGCGAGCCCCAGAAGTAGCGGCCGGCGAGCGAGTTCGGGTTGACCGGCGGCGCGGGCGTTCTCGGTGGGATCGACGGGACGGATCTCGCCGGCGCGGGGCCGAACGCGAGGCGGGTGCTCGTCAGCGTCTTGCCGCGTCTCGTCACCTTCACGACGAGCCGGCCTCTCTGCGGCCCTCTGCCGGTGCGGCTCAGGCTGACGCCGAGACGGGCCGCCCTGCCGGCGCCGAGCGGCGGCAGCGCGCGGCTCGTCTTCCCGCGCTTGGCGCCGGCGAGCGCGACCTTCACGCCTCTCGCCGACGCGACCGAGACGACCAGGCCGCTGACGCGTCTTCTGCCGGTGTTCTTCACGACGACGGTCGTCCTCTTCGCTCTCGTCGACAACGGCGCGGTCACGGGTCTCGCCGACACCCTCACCGGCGTGGCGGCGGCGAGCGCCGCCGCGGGGGCGGCGACGGCCGCGGCGGCGGCCAGGACGACGGGCAGGCTCCAACGGACGGCTCTCACGGGACGGTGTCTCCTCATCGCATTCTTCGTCATACGCCAAACCGTCATACCCGTTCAGGGGTGGGTAACGTCACCCCATGACGAACAGATCAGAGCAGGACGTCGAGGCCGCCTCCGAGCTGATCGACGCGCGGATCGAGCAACTGGGCGACTGGCGGGGCGAGACGCTCGCCGCGCTGCGAGCCCTGATCAAGCAGGCCGACCCCGACGTGGTCGAGGAGTGGAAGTGGAGAAAGGCCACGAACCCGGGAGTTCCGGTCTGGTCTCACAGCGGCATCGTCTGCACCGGCGAGACCTACAAGAGCGCCGTGAAGCTCACGTTCATGAAGGGCGCCCGGCTCGACGATCCGTCGAGACTGTTCAACGCGAGCCTCGAAGGCAACACCCGGCGCGCGATCGACGTGCACGAGGGCGACGAGATCGACGAGCAGGCCTTCGTCGCGCTCATCCGGGCTGCCGTCAGCCTGAACGAGTCCTAGACGGCGCCGCCGGCGGCGGCCGCGGCCGCTCAGGCCGTTCGCGCGGGCAGCGGCAGGAGGGGCAGGGCGCGCGCTGCGTCCGCGGTGGTGTCCGGCGTCTGCCGCCGACCTCCCTCGACCCGCTCGCCACGACGCCGGTCGCGCTAATCCGATAAAACCGCCCGGAATGGTCAGATTGACCAGACTGGCGTTACGGAACGACCATCGTGCGCGAGAGGCTATGTCGATGTGCCTTTGTACATCGGTATCTACGCACAAAACAACTGTTGTGATATAAACTCGACCGAACTGGTGTGGTTTAGCCGTGCCGTCGGTCGCAGATCACTTCCGAACCCTCTGAAAGAGACGACTGCATGACCCCAGAGAAGGGCGTCCCGGACTTCGTATCCCACGGTCACACGCGCCGTCAGGTGGTGCGTGGAACGCTTGCCGGCGGCGTGGTCGTCGGCCTCGGCGGACTGCTCGCCGCGTGCGGCGGCGACAGCGACAGCGGCGCTGCGACCGGCAGCTCGACCGGCGCGACGACCGCCGCCGAGCCCGGCAGCTTCAGACGCGGCGGGACGCTGCGCGTCGGCGCGACGGGCGGCGGCGCGAGAGACACGCTCGACGCCCACCGCACCACGTCGGATCCCGACATGGCGCGGATCTGGAACCTCTACGAGCCGCTCGCGGTGCGCTCGACGAGCTTCGAGGAGCTGGAGATGCTCGTCGCCGAGTCGATCGAGCCGGAGGGCAAGACGGCCGACACCTGGATCGTGAAGATCCGGCCGGGCATCCTCTTCCACGACGGCAGACCGGTGACCGCCGACGACGTCATCTTCTCGATCCAGCGCATCCTCGATCCGAGAGATCCCAAGCAGGGCGCCGCGTCGATCGGCTACGTCGACTACAGACGGCTCAGAAAGCTCGACGACAAGACCGTCCGGATCCCGCTCAGACAGCCGAACGCCGGCTTCCCGGACGACATCGGCCAGCCCTTCAACGGGATCGTGCCGGTCGGCTACGACCCGAGAGCGCCGATCGGCACCGGCGCCTTCAGATACCAGAGCTTCACGCCCGGCGAGCAGAGCACGTTCGTGCGCAACGAGCACTACTGGCAGGAGGGCAAGCCGGCCGTCGACACGCTCGTGATCATCGACTTCGCCGACGACGCCGCGCGCGTCAACGCGCTGCTCGGCGACCAGGTCGACGCGATCGACAACCTGCCGGCGCCGCAGATCGCGAGCGTCAGAGCGAACCCGAAGCTGAGAGTGCTGATCTCCAGAACGGGCGCATGGAAGCCGATCACGATGCGCGTCGACGCCGCTCCGTTCGACGACGTGCGCGTGCGGCAGGCGTTCCGCCTGATCGTCGACCGCGAGCAGATGGTGCAGCAGGTGCTGGCCGGCGAGGGCGAGATCGCCAACGACATCTTCGGTCGCTACGACGCCGCCTACAACTCCTCGCTGCCGCAGCGAACGCAGGACCTCGAGCAGGCGAGAGCGCTGTTGAAGCAGGCGGGGCGGGAGGGGCTGTCGATCGAGTTCGTGACGGCGCCGGTCTTCCAAGGCGCGGTCGAGCAGGCGCAGGTGTTCGCGCAGCAGGCGAAGGGCGCCGGCGTCGACGTGAAGCTCAGAAAGGTCGACTCGAGCACCTTCTACGGGCCCGACTACCTCAGATGGGTGCTGGCGCAGGACTCGTGGTCGACGCGCCTCTACCTGCCGCAGGTGTCGCAGAGCAACCTGCCGACGTCGCCGTTCAACGAGACGCACTGGAACCCGCCCGAGTTCGTGAAGCTGATCGACCAGGCGCGCGCCGAGCTGGACGAGGCCAAGCGCACCGAGATCATCCACCAGGCGCAGAGAATGCAGTACGAGCAGGGCGGCGAGATCATCCCGTACTGGTCCAACATGATCGACGCTCACAGCGCCGCGGTCGGCGGCTTCGTCGAGGCGAGATCGGGCTTCAACCTCGGCAACTTCTGGTTCAAGAACGTGGGGTTCATCAGATGAGCAGTCAGCAGTCAGCCGCCGCGACGGCGGAGATCCCCGTGCGGCGCGAGACCGTGCGCGCCGCCGACACCGCGACCGTCGTCGCGCTCAACGCCGACTGCGTCGCGCGCGGTCGCGTGCACGTGCTCGCCGACGAGCTGATCGCACGGCTCGATCCCGACGGCGTGCACCTGCTGTGGGGCGCGTTCCCGCACGACCACGAGTCGATCGTCGAGCGCGTCGGCGACGACGGCGAGCCGTCGCTGCCGCAGCGGATCGCGTTTCGCAACGGCAGCGAGGGGTGGCCGTCGAGACCGCACCTGCGGACCGTCTGGCTGCTGTCGGTCGTCGACGGCGACCCGAAGGAGGGGATCATCCACCTCGACCACGCCGACGTGCTCGCGCTGCCGGAGTACACGCGTCCGCCCGACGCCGACTACCCGCCCGCGACCGGCCCGGTGCGCGAGAGCCTCACGCTGCAGACGCTGCGCGCGGCCGACACCGCGACGATCTCCGCGCTGAACGGCTCCTCCGTCGACAAGGGGCACGTGCGCGTGCTCAGAGGCGACACGCTGACGCAGCTGGACCCCGATGGCGTCCACCTGCTGTGGGGCACCTTCCCGCACGACCAGGAGACGACGATCGAGCGGATCGGCACGGCCGGCACGCCCGACCTGCCGCAGCGGATCGCGCTGCGCAACGGCAGTCCCGGCAGCCCCGAGATCCCGCACCTGCGGACCGTCTGGGTCGTCTCGGTCCTCGACGGCGATCCGGTCGAGGGGATCATCCACCTCGACCACGAGCAGGTCGCCGCGCTGCCGGAGTACGTGCGGACCGGCCCCGACGCGGCGGCGACGCCGCCGGCCTGAGGAGCCGCTGCGGGTGGTCGCGACGCTGATCCTGCGCCGGCTGGCGCTCGGGCTGCTGACGCTGTGGCTCGTGTCGCTGCTCGTCTTCGGCGCGACGCTGGCGCTGCCGGGCGACACCGCGACCGCGATCCTCGGGCGTGACGCGACCCCCGCACGGCTGACCGCGCTGCGCGCGCAACTCGACCTCGACGAGCCGGTCGTCAGCCGCTACGTCAGCTGGCTGAAGGGAATGGCGACCGGCGACCTCGGCGAGTCGGCGGCGACGCGCGAGCCGGTCGGCAAGCTGCTGTCGGACCGCGTCGCCAACTCCGCCGCGCTCGTGCTCGTCGCGGGCCTGATCGCGATCCCGCTGTCGCTGCTGCTGGGGGTGCTCGCGGCCGTGCGCCGCGACGGCTGGTTCGACCAGATCGGCTCGACGACCGGGCTCGTGCTCGCGGCGATCCCGGAGTTCGTGATCGCGCTCGTGCTGGTGCTGGTGTTCGCCACGACGCTGGTGCAGTGGCTGCCGGCCGTCTCGCTCGCGCAGCCCGGCGAGCGCGTCTGGTCCAGCCCGCAGTCGATGGTGCTGCCGGTCGCGACGCTGGTGCTCGCGGTCGTGCCGTACCTGGCGCGCGTGATGCGCAGCTCGATGGTCGAGATCCTCGCCAGCGACTACGTCACCAACGCGCGCCTGCGCGGGCTCTCGCGACGCCGCGTGACGTGGCGCCATGCGCTGCCGAACGCGATCGTGCCAGGCATCCAGGCGTCGGCGCTGCAGTTGGCGTGGATGGCCAGCAGCGTCGTCGTGGTCGAGTACGTGTTCGCCTTCCCGGGCATCGGCACGACGCTCGTCGACGCGGTCGGCAACCGCGACATCCCGGTCGTGCAGGCGGTGACGATGATCGCGGCCGCGGTCTACGTCGTCTGCAACCTCGTCGCCGACGTCGCGACGATCCTGCTGACGCCGAAGCTGCGGACGCGGGCGCGATGAGCGACCTCGACGTCGCGGTCTTCGGCGACCCGGTCGTGAGCGGCGAGCACGGCGCGGGCGGCGCTGGCGCCTCCGGCACGCGCCGGCGTCGTCCGCTCGCGCGCGGCGTGCTGCGCTCCACGCGCATGCGGATCGGCCTCGCGCTCGTCGCGCTCGTCGTGCTGACCGCGCTGCTGGGTCCGCTGCTGGCGCCGCACTCGCCGACCGAGTTCGTCGGCGCGCCGAACGCCGGGCCGGCGCCGGGACTTCCCTTCGGCACCGACGCGCTCGGCCGCGACGTGCTGAGCCGCTTCCTCTCAGGCGGGCGCACGATCCTCTGGCTGGCCGCGGCCGCGACGCTGCTCGGCGTCGCCGCGGGCGCGCTCGTCGGGCTTGTCGCCGCGTACGCGCGCGGCGCCGGCGACGAGCTGCTGATGCGCCTGACGGATGCGATCCTCGCCTTCCCGCAGGTCGTGCTGGTGCTGCTCGCCGTCGCGGTCTTCGGCCCGCGGCTGTGGCTGCTGGTGCTGGCGGTCGCGCTGACGCACATGCCGCGCGTGGCGCGCGTGCTACGCGGCGCCGCGCAGGAGGTCGCCGAGCGCGACTTCGTCAAGAGCGCCGAGGCGGCGGGCGAGCGGCGCACGCGGATCGTCCTGTTCGAGCTGCTGCCGAACGTCACGACGCCGCTGCTGGTCGAGCTGGGGCTGCGGCTGACCTACTCGATCGGTCTCGTCGCCGCGATCGAGTTCCTCGGCTTCGGCCTGCAGCCGCCGGCCGCCGACTGGGGGCTGATGATCAACGAGAACCGCCTCGCGCTCGCCGCGCAGCCGTGGGGCGTCGTGCTGCCGGTGATCGCGATCGCGCTGCTGAGCGTCGGCACGAACCTCGTCACGGACGCCTTCGCGCGCACCGCGATCGGTCTCGACCGCGAGGAGGGCTGAGCGCTGCCGGCCGCAGTGACCGACCTGCGGATCGAGCTGCGCGGCTCCGGCGCGGCGATCGTCGAGCAGATCTCGTTCGCGTTGAGAGCGGGCGAGGTGCTCGGGCTCGTGGGCGAGTCGGGGTCAGGCAAGACGACGGTCGGGATGGCGCTGCTCGGCCACGTCCGTCGCGGCGGACGGATCGGCGGCGGCAGCGTCCTGGTGGACGGCGCGGACGTCGCCGGCGCGAGTGACGCGCAGCTGGAGCGGCTGCGCGGCCGCGTCGTCGCCTATGTCCCGCAGGATCCCGGCAGCGGGTTGAACCCGGCGCTGCGCGTCGGCTCGCAGCTGACGGAGGTGCTCGACGCGCACCTGCCGCAGCTGAGCGCCGCCGAGCGCGCCGCGCGCCTCGCCGAGCTGCTGGAGGAGGTCGGGCTGCCCGGCGAGGAGCGCTTCCTGCGCTCCTATCCGCACCAGCTCTCCGGTGGGCAGCAGCAGCGCGTGCTGATCGCGATGGCGTTCGCGCCGCGCCCGAGCGTCGTCGTCTGCGACGAGCCGACGACCGGGCTCGACGTCACGACTCAGGCGCGCGTGCTGCAGACGCTGCGCGAGCTGTGCCGCGCCCATGGCGTCGCCGCCCTCTACGTCAGCCACGACCTCGCCGTCGTCGGCGAGATCGCCGACCGGATCGCCGTCATGTACGCCGGCCGGATCGTCGAGCAGGGTCCTGCGGCCGCGCTGCTGAGCGACCCGCGCCACCCGTACACGCGGCTGCTGCTGCGCGCGGTGCCCGACGCGGCCGGGGATCGCACACCGCTCGGGATCGCCGGCCACGCGCCGCCGCCCGGTGCGCGGCCGAGCGGGTGCGCGTTTCATCCGCGTTGCCCGTTGGCGAGCGAGGTGTGCGCGAGGCAGGATCCGCCCGCGGTCGACCTCGACGCCCGCTTCGCCCTCTGCCACCACGTCGCACTGGCCCCGGGGATCTCGCTCGCCGGCGCGCTGCCGGCCGCGTCCGAGCTCGCGGTCGTCGCGCCGGAGGCGCCCGTGCTGGAGCTGCGCGGGTTGAGCGCCGCGCATGCCGAGCGCACCACGCTGCATGACGTCGAGCTGGCCGTCGGCCGCGACGAGTGCGTCGCGCTGGTCGGCGAGTCCGGCAGCGGCAAGACGACGCTCGCGCGCTGCGTCGCGGGGCTGCACGGGCGCTACGACGGCGAGGTCCGCTTCGAAGGCGAGTTGCTGCCCGGCTCCGCGCGAGGGCGCTCGCGCGACGCGCGCCGCGGGATCCAGTACGTCTTCCAGAACCCGTACGCGTCGCTGAACCCGCGCCGCACGGTCGGCGCGACGATCGCGCGCCAGCTGCAGCTGTTCGGCGACGTCAGCCGACGCGACGCGCGCCGTGCCGCGGTCGAGACGCTGGCGCGCGTGGCGCTCGCGCCCGGGATCGCCGAGCAGCGTCCTGACGAGCTGTCGGGCGGCGAGCGACAGCGCGTCGCGATCGCCCGCGCGCTGGCCGCGCAGCCGCGCCTGCTCGTCTGCGACGAGGTCACCTCCGCGCTCGACGTCTCGGTGCAGGCGACGATCGTCGCGCTGCTGCGCGAGCTGCGCGACGAGAGCGGCCTCAGCCTGCTCTTCATCACGCACGACCTCGCGCTCGTGCGGACCGTCGCCGACCGCGTCGCGGTGCTGTCGGACGGACGGATCGTCGAGCAGGGCGCGGTCGCGGACGTGTTCCGCGCGCCGGCGGCCGGCTACACGCGCGAGCTGCTCGCGAACACGCCGCGGCTCGAGGACGCCGCGAGGCTGCGGGAGCCGGCATGAGCCGCGCCCGCCCGCACCCCCAACTGTTAGGGTCGCGCAACTATGGTTACGGTCGCCGCGAGGCGCTTGGAAATGGGGATGGGCGATGTCTGACCTAGTGCACGGGGACGACCCGCGTCAGCGGCTGCACGACGTCGACGAGGCGGCGCGCAGAGTGATCGTGCGCAAGGGGCTGGGCGCGACGACGCTGCGCGACATCTCGCGCGAGGGCGGCTTCACGACCGGCCTGCTGACGCACTACTTCGCCGACAAGCAGGCGCTCATCTTCGGCGTCTTCTCGAGCGCCTCCGACCGTTGGATCGGCCGCGTCAGAAGCTCGCTCGGCGCTGTTCACACGGTCGAGGAGCAGCTCTGCGTGATCGTCGAGCTGTGCGTCCCGAAGGCCGAGGAGGACCAGCTCGAATGGCGCCTGTGGTCGGAGATGTGGACCTACGCCGGCTGGAACGCGGAGTTCGCCGCGTACCTGATCGAGACGGACGCGCTGTGGGAGAACGAGCTGCGTGCGGTGATCGAGCGCGCGGTGCAGGAGGAGGTGCTGCCGGCCGACCTCGACGCCGCCGAGCAGGCGCGCATCATCGGCCGGCTCGTCGACGGCCTCGGTGTGCGCACGATGCTGAACGGGCGCTGGGACGAGGCGCGCGGGACGCTCGTCGCGCACCTCACCTCGCTCGGGCTCGCGCCGCGCGTGGTGCGGGTGCTGAACGGGATCGTCGCGACCGCCTGAGCGGCCCGCGTGCTGCCGTCGACCATGCGTGCCGCACGACACCTCGTCGCTTCCATAACGACGGTTATGATGGGCTTTCGATGGATCCGTTTCGGCTCGGCCTCCTGAACCCCAACAGCAGCGAGGCGGACACCGCCGCGATGGCAGCGCTGATCGCGCCGTCGCTGCCGGGCGGGGCGGTGCTGGAGCGCTTCACCGCACGCGACGGGCACGCCGCGATCGAGGGCGAGGCCGAGCATGCCGACGCTGCTGTCGAGGTGCTGCGGATGATTCGCGCGGCGCCGCAGCTCGACGCGTACCTGATCGGCTGCTTCGACGATCCCGGACTGCACGCGGCGCGCGAGCTGACGCGGGCGCCGGTCGTCGGGATCGGCGAGGCGGCCTACGGCGCGGCCGCGCTCGTCGGCCGCCGCTTCGCCGTCATCACGACGCTGCGCCGGGGCGTCGCGGCGATCGAGGACGGGCTCGCCGCGAAGGGACTGCGCGACCGCTGCGCCGGGGTGCTGGCGCTGGAGCGCGGCGTCGAGCGCCAGCGCGAGGCCGACGCCGCCGACGCGATAGCTGCGCTCGGACGCGACGCGGTCGAGCGCCTCGGCGCCGACGCGCTCGTGCTCGCCTGCGGCGCGATGGCCGCCTCCGGCGCCGACGTCTCGCGACGGCTCGGCGTGCCGGTGAGCGACGGCGTCGCGTTCGGGGCGTTGACGGCGCATGCGCTGTGGCGGACGGGGATGCGGACGAGCAAAGCGAACGCGTATGGGTGGCCGGGCCGATGATGCGCGCCGCCGTCTTCCGCCGCCACGGCGGACCCGAGGTGCTGGAGCACGCGCTCGTGCCCGCGCCGCGTCCGGCGCACGACGAGGTGCTGATCGACGTGCACGCATGCGGGATCAACCACTCCGACCTCGATTCGCGCGCAGGCACCTCGCGCTGGCAGTTCGAGCTGCCGTTCGCGCTGGGGGCGGAGTTCGCCGGGACGGTCCGCGAGCTGGGCGACGACGTCCGCGGCGTGCGCGTCGGGCAGCCCGTGACGGCGCTGCAGCAGTATAGCTGCGGCCGCTGCCGCGCCTGCACCAGCTGGCGTCAAGATCTCTGCGCCGCCTTCACCGTCTTCGGGACCGACCGCTGGGGCGGCTACGCCGAGCAGGTCGCGGTGCCGGCGCGGGCGCTGGTCTCGCTCGCCTCCGAAGACCAGTTCGTCGTCGCCGCCGCAGCGCAGACGGTCGTCAGCACCGCCTGGCACATGACGGTCGCGCTCGCGCAGGTCCGCGCGGGGGAGACCGTACTGGTGCCGAGCGCGTCGGGCGGCGTCGCCGGCGCCCTGGTGCAGTGCGCCAAGCGCGCCGGCGCGCGCGTGATCGCGACGGTCGGCTCGCCCGCGAAGCTCGACGCCGTCGCCGACCTCGGCGCCGACGAGGTCTTCTGCCACCGCGACAGCCCGGTCGGCGAGACGGTCGCGCGGCTGACCGGGGGCCGCGGCGTCGACGCGGTCCTCGACACCGTCGGCGGTCCGCTGTTCGGCGAGCACCTCGGCGCGCTGACGCCCGACGGGCGCCTCGCGACCTGCGGCGCGCACGCCGGCGAGCGGGTCGAGCTGGACGTCGTGGCGCTGTTTCAGAGCGGCCGCCGGATCCTCGGCTTCCGCGTCGCGACGCCCGACGAGATCGAGTACTCGCTCCAGCTCGCCCTGAGCGGCGTGCTGCGCGTGCCGATCCACGCGACCTACGGCTTCGACGAGGCGGCGCAGGCGCATCGCGCGCTGGAGCGGCGCGAACACGTCGGCAAGCTCGTCATGGTCAGACGATGAACGAACGCCCACCGCAGCGAATCGCGACGACCGCGGTGCACGGCGCCCGCGCGAGCGCCACGCTCGCGAGCGCCACGCGCGCAAGCGGCGCACACGCAAGCGACCCGCGCGCAAGCGACCTGCGTGCCGGCGGCCCACCGCCGGTCCGGTCCACCGTCGTCGGCCCGGTCCACCACGGCGCGACGTTCCCGCTCGACGACGCCGCGCTGGACGACGTCGCCGCCACCGGCGGACGCAACACGTGGTACTACTCGCGCCTCGCCAACCCGACGGTCGCGCGCGTCGCCGGGGTCGTCGCGGCGCTGGAGGGAGCGCCCGCGGCCGAGCTGTTCGCCTCCGGGATGGCGGCGATCGACACGGTCCTGACCGCGCTCGTGGCGCCCGGCGGCCATCTCGTCGCGGCCGCCGACCTGTACGGCGACACGGTCGGCCTGCTCGCGGGCGAGTGGGCCGCGGCCGGACGTCGTGTCAGCTGGGTCGACGTCGGCGACCACGCGGGCTTCGAGCGCGCGCTGCAGGGCGGCGCCGACGCGATCTACGTCGAGGCGCTCTCCAACCCGATGCTGCGCGTCGCCGACCTGACGGCGCTGGCGCAGATCGCGCACCGCGCCGGCGCGCTGGCGATCGTCGATGCGACGTTCGCCTCGCCCGTCAACGTGCGCCCGTACGAGCACGGCTTCGACGTCGTCGTGCACTCTGCGACGAAGTACCTCAACGGCCACTCCGACCTGATCGCCGGGGCGGTCGCGGGTTCGGAGCAGGCGCTCGCGCGGGTCCGACCGCTGGCTGCGCTGCGGGGCGCGACGCTCGACCCCGGCGCCGCGTTCCTGCTCGAGCGCGGACTCAAGACGCTCGCGGTGCGGATGGAGCGCCACAACGCCAACGGCCTCGCCGTCGCGACCTGGCTCGACGGGCACGACGCTGTCGCCTCCGTCGCGTATCCGCTGCTGGCGGACCATCCCGACCGCGCGCTCGCGATCCAGCAGCTGACGGGCGCATCGGGAATCGTGACCGTCACGCTGGCGGGCGATGCGGGACGCGCGCGCCGGCTGGTCGGCGCGCTGCGGCTGATCGAGCACGCCGCGAGCCTCGGCGGCGTCGAGAGCCTCGCGTGCCTGCCGCGCTTCACCTCGCACGTCACGCTCGACGCGGCGGAGCTCGACCGCCAGGGAATCGGGCCGACGACGATCCGCCTCTCGCTCGGGATCGAAGACGCCGACGACCTGATCGCCGACCTCGACCAGGCGCTCGCCGCGTGACACCGGGCAAGCGCACCGTGATCGCGCACGGCACGGTCGCCGCCGACTACGGCAGCGTTCGCGCGCACGTCGTGATCGAGGACGAGCGGATCGTCGCGCTGAGCGACGACGACGCGGTCCTGCACGGGGCCGACGAGCTGATCGACGCGCGCGGCCGCTTCGTGCTGCCGGGCGCGATCGACCTCCACTCGCACTTCGAGGATCCCGGCCACACCGAGCGCGAGGACTTCACGACCGGCACGATGGCCGCCGCCGCCGGCGGCTTCACGACGGTCGTCGAGCATCCGCTCACCTACCCGCCGACGACGACAGTCGAGCTGTACACGCAGAAGCGCGCGATGGCGGAGCGCAAGGCCGTCGTCGACTTCGGGTTGTGGGGCGCGCTGACGAGCACGGCGCTGGGGCAGATGGAGGGTCAGTGGGCGGAGGGAGCGCTCGGCTTCAAGGCGTTCATGCCGGTCTCGGACCCGTCGTATCCGCACGTCGACGACGACGAACTGCTGCAGGGGATGCGGACGGTCGCGGCGCTCGGCGGGATCGTGCTGATCCACGCCGAGAACGACGCGCTGCTGCGCGGCAACATCAGCCGGCTGCGCGCCGCCGGGCGCACCGACACGCTGGCGCACTACGAGTCGCGCCCGCCGTTCGTCGAGGAGGAGGCGGTCCACCGCGCGCTGTTCCTCGCCGCGCATGCCGGCGCGCGCGTGCAGATCGTGCACACGTCCAGCCCCGTCAGCGTCGACCTGATCGCCGCGGCGCGGCGCGGCGGCCTGGCGGCGACCGCCGAGGTCTGTCCCCACCACCTGCTGCTCGACCTCGACGACGGCCTCGCGCTCGGCCCCTACGGCGCCTGCGCGCCGGCGCTGCGCGAGCGCGCGCTGGTCGAGGGCATGTGGGAGCGCGTGCTCGACGGCACGATCGACTGCCTCGTCTCCGACCACGCCGCCTACCCGATCGCCGAGAAGGAGCTGGGGCGGGAGGACATCTTCGAGGTCCCGCTCGGCTGCCAGGTGATCCAGGAGACCGTGCCGCTGGTGCTGTCGGAGGCCGTGCACGAGCGCGGCATGGCGCTCGACGCGTTCGTGCGCTTCAGCTCCACCAACGCCGCCCGGATCGCCGGCCTCTACCCGCGCAAGGGCACGCTCCTGCCGGGCAGCGACGCCGACGTGGCGATCTGGGACCTCGACGCGCGCTGGAGTGTCGACGCGGTCGCGCAGCAGTTCTCCAAGAACCCGTGGTCGCCGTTCGCCGGACGCGCCGTGCGCGGACGCGTGTTGCGGACGCTCGTGCGCGGGGAGACGGTCTTCGCCGACGGCGAGATCCACGTCGCGCCTGGGCACGGCGGGTTCGTCAGCGGGGTGCCGGGTGCGCTGGAGCGCGGCGCGTCCGACAGCGGAGCGCCGCGCGGTTGACCGTCGCCGCGGGGTCGCAGCGGGTGCTGCAGCGGCTCGAGCGGCTGTTCGAGCTGGGCGCATCGCCGCACGCGAACCGGCCGGGGCTGAGCGCGACGGAGGAGGAGGCCTGCGGTCTGGCTGCGGGCTGGATGGCCGAGGCCGGCCTGACCGTGCAGCGCGACGGCGCCGGCAACGTGATCGGCCGCTTGCCGGGCACGCGACCGCAGCTGCCGGAGGTGTGGACCGGCTCGCACCTCGACACGGTCCCCGCGGGCGGCCGCTTCGACGGCGCGCTCGGCGTCGTCGCGGGGATCGAAGCCGTCGCGGCGTTGCGCGAGCGGTCGCTGCGCCGCACCGTCGCCGTCGCCGTGCTGCGCGACGAGGAGGGCTGGCGCTTCGGCCGCGGCCTGTTCGGCAGCCGCGCGCTGACGGGCGCGCTCGACCCCGCCGAGCTGGACGATCGCGACGGCGACGGCATCACGCGGCGCGAAGCGCTGCACGCGCTCGGATACGCCGCCGACGGGCCGGACGTCGGCGGGCGTGAGACGATCGGCGCGTTCGTCGAGCTGCACGTCGAGCAGGGGCCGGTGCTCGCCCGTCTCGGCGCGCCGGTCGGGATCGTCGAGGGGATCGTCGCGATGTCGGGCCTGGAGGTCAGCTTCGACGGCCGCGGCGGGCACGCCGGCACGACGCCGATGGCCGCACGTGCGGACGCGTTCGCCGCCGCCGCCGCGACGGCGCTCGCGCTGCGTGACGCGGCCCTGCGGATCGACGGCGCCGTCGCGACGGTCGGCGCCGTCGCGGTCACGCCCGGGGCGGCGAACGTCGTGCCGGAGCGAGCCGTGCTGTCGGTCGACGTGCGCGCGCCCGACGATCCACGGCTCGCGCACCTCGAAGCGGACCTCCACGCGGCCGCCCACCGCTGCGCGCAGGAGGCGGGCTGCAGGCACGCGGTCGTCCGCCGCTGGCAGCAGCCCGCCGCGCCGATGGCCGCGCCCGTCCGCGCCGCTCTGGCGCATGCCGCGCAGGCGGCCGGGCTCAGCGCGCCAGAGCTGCTGTCGGGCGCGGGCCACGACGCGCAGTCGTTCGCCGCCGTCGGGATCCCGACCGGGATGCTGTTCGCCCGCAGCCTCGCCGACGGCGTCAGCCACACGCCCGCGGAGCACACGGACGAGCATGCGATCGCGATCGCGACGCAGGTCCTCTCGGCCGCCCTGGCCGATCTCGCGGCGAGCTAGCTGACGTCCACAGGGCCGACCGGCTCGAGGACCCAGCTCCGTCGCGCGCGAGCTGCTGAGAGGCTAGGCGGGACACCCCGGCTACTCTCAATGAGACCACATCGTTCCAGGACGAAGAGGAGCAAGAGCTATGGCTGCCACCACCGAGAAGGCGATCCTCGCAGGAGGCTGCTTCTGGGGCATGCAGGACCTGATCCGCAAGCGTCCCGGCGTGATCTCCACGCGCGTCGGCTACACCGGCGGCGACGTCCCGAACGCGACCTACCGCAACCACGGCACGCACGCCGAGGCGATCGAGATCCGCTTCGACCCGGAGCAGATCTCCTACCGCGACCTGCTCGAGTTCTTCTTCCAGATCCACGATCCGAGCACGAAGAACCGGCAGGGCAACGACGTCGGCCTGAGCTACCGCTCGGCGATCTACTACACCGACGACGAGCAGCGCAAGATCGCGCAGGACACGATCGCCGACGTCGACGCCTCCGGCCTGTGGCCCGGTAAGGCGGTCACCGAGGTCGAGCCGGCCGGCCCGTTCTGGGAGGCGGAGCCCGAGCACCAGGACTACCTGGAGCACTACCCCAACGGCTACACCTGCCACTTCGTGCGGCCGGGCTGGAAGCTCCCGCACCGCGAGGCGGGCGCGGTCAGCTGACCGCGGCGCACGCCGCGTCGAGCACCCGCCCGGGTGCTCGACGGTGCTGCCTAGATGGCCGTACGGCCGCCGTCCGCGTGGATGGTCGCGCCCGTGACGAAGCTGGCGCGATCGGATGCGAGGAAGACGATCGCCTCGGCGATCTCGTCCGCGGTTCCGGGCCGGCCGATCGGGAGACCCGCGCCGAGCCCGTTGATCGCGTCCTCGCCCCAGACGGCCATCACGCCGATGGTTGCGGTCGGCCCGGGGGAGACGCTGTTGACGCGCACGCCGCTGCCGCTGAACTCGGCGGCCCAGGTGCGGGTGAGCGATGCGAGCGCGGCCTTCGACGCGCTGTAGACGGCGGCGCCGGCCATCCCGATCTCCGCGGCCATCGTGGTGACGTTGACGATGCTGCCAGAGCCCTTCGCGAGCATGTCCGGCACGAGCGCTGCGGTCAGGAAGAACGCGCCGCGGACGTTGGTGTCGAAGATCTCCTGGAACGAGGCGACGTCCTGGTCGACGGTCGCCGCCGTCGGGAAGCTGCCGGCGTTGTTGACGAGGATGTCGACCGAGCCGGCCTGCGCGGCAAGCTGCTGCACCGACGCGAGGTCGCCGAGGTCGGCCGGTATGTAGCGCGCCGAGCCGCCGGCGGCCGCGATCGTCGCGACGGCGCCGGCGCCGCGCTCGGCGTCGCGTCCGGTGACGATCACCGACGCCCCGCCGCGGGCGAGCAGGATCGCCGTCTGCTGACCGATGCCGGCCGTTCCGCCGGTGATCAGGGCTGTCTTGTCCTGGAATTCCATGGTCGCGCTGTCCTCTGCTCTACGGTCCGTGAGAAAAATGGATTGCACGATCCAATATAGCAGGAATGGATTGTCAAATCCATTTATCTTGTAGACTGAGGCTGTGAGCGAGCGTGATGACGCCATCGCAGTGCCGCGTCTGACGCGCAAGGGCAAGGCGACCCGCGAGCGGATCGTCGAGACGGCGGCTCAGCTGATGTTCGACGGAGGTGTCGCGGGGACGAGCATCGACGACGTGAAGCGCGCCGCCGGCGTGAGCAGTTCGCAGCTCTACCACTACTTCGTCGACAAGCAGGCGCTCGTGCACGCCGTCATCGCCCACCAGACCCAGGTCGTGCTCGACGTCCAGCGCCCGCTGCTGAGCGCGCTCGACAGCTTCGAGGCGCTCGAGACGTGGCGCGACGTGATCGTCGGCCTGCAGGCCGATCGCCACGGCCAGGGCGGCTGCCCGATCGGCTCCCTCGGAGGTGAGCTCGCAGAGGTCGACGTCGACGCGCGCAACGAGCTCGCGGACAGCTTCGCGCAGTGGGAGAGCGCCATCCGCGACGGACTGCACGCGATGCGCGAGCGCGGCGTCCTGGGCCCGGACGCCGATCCCGATCGTCTCGCGCTGGCGATGCTCGCAGCGTTGCAGGGCGGCCTGCTGCTGACGCAGATCCGCCGCGAGACGACGCCGCTCGAGGTCGCGCTCGACGCCGCGATCGCCCACGTCGAGACCTTCCGCGCCGTCGCCTGACGCGCTGAGGCGCCTGACTCGCCGCGGGCCGCGATCAGCGCGCCTGGGCGAACGTCACGAGTCGGTGCGCGTGCTCGTCCCACAGCTTCAGCCGCGTCGCTCGGATCCCCTGCCACAGCGTCAGCTGCGGCACGCTGTGGAAGACGTCGTTGTCGTCGTGGGCGGCCTGCAGGTTGTAGTTCGGGATCCGCGCGCTGAGGTGGTGGACGTGGTGCAGGCCGATGTTGCCGCTGAAGAACTGCAGCAGCTTCGGCAGCCGCAGGTAGGAGCTGCCGCGCAGCGCGGCGTCGGCGTAGGACCACTCCTCCGCGCTCTCCCAGTAGACGTCCTCGAACTGGTGCTGCACGAAGAACAGCCAGACGCCGGCGCCGCCCGCGAGCGCCACGATCGGGACCTGGACGAGCAGGAACGTCTGCCAGCCGAGCACGACGCAGAAGGCCGCGATCGCGATCGCGAGCACGAGGTCGTTGAGCACCACGCTGTTGCGGATCCGCGGACGCGCCGACGGCGTCGTCAGGCGCGGCAGCAGCGCCATCGCGACGAACGGGCCGAGCGTGAACATCACCGCCGGGTGGCGGATGAGCCGATAGGCGAGCCGGCGCACGCGCGAGGCGGCGTGGTACTCGGCGACCGTCATCGTCAGCACGTCGCCGTGGCCGCGACGGTCGAGGTCGCCGGCCGAGGCGTGGTGCATCGCGTGGCTGTGGCGCCACGCCCCGAACGGCGTGTAGACGACGACGCCGAGGACCCGGCCGAGCCACTGGTTCGCGCGCTTGGACGGCAGGAACGAGCCGTGCGCGCAGTCGTGGAAGACGATGAACGTCCGCAGCAGGAACCCGGCGGCCGGCAGCGCGAGCGCAAGCGTGAGCAGCGGGGAGACGGGCGCCAGCGCGACCATCGCCGCGGCCAGCAAAAGGTACGGGACGATCGAGGTGGCGAGGTCGACGACGCCGCGATCGAGTCGCGGCGTCGCGTACGGTGCCAGCGCCTTGCGCCATGGGTTGGCGGGATGGGCCGCGGAGACGGTGGTGGGCGGGGCCTCGGTGAGGGAGGAGAGCATGAGCGGTCGGCTTTCGGTTCGCATGACAGAGCGAATGAGTCGAAAGTCAAACCGCGCTCCCGACCCGGCCGGCCGATCCCACGTGATGCCCTCCTCTGTCAATGGTACCCCCGGCCCTCGGGGGTACTCATCGACTCCTCGGGTTCAGCCGCGGGCGCGTGCGGTGCGAGCCCCCTTGACCGTCACCGCGATCGTGCGCGCGGTGCGCTTGCCGGCAACGGTCG
Source organism: Conexibacter sp. CPCC 206217 (assembly GCF_030646165.1). Taxonomy (GTDB): domain Bacteria; phylum Actinomycetota; class Thermoleophilia; order Solirubrobacterales; family Solirubrobacteraceae; genus Conexibacter. The sequence goes on from NZ_JAUTDO010000007.1 coordinate 85,621, forward strand.
TCGTCACCTTCACGCGCACGCGCGCGCTGCGCCCGGCGAGGCGTCTGGCCGCCGCCTTCGTCAGCTGCACCCGCAGCGTCGCGCTGCGGCCGGCCGCGACCGTGCGCGGCGTGACGACGGCGGCGCTGAAGCGTCTGCCGCCGACCACCACGCCGACCCGCTTGGCCGTCGCGACGCGGCAGCCGCCTCTCGCCGCCTTCGGGCAGGCGATCGTCGCCAGCGCGACGCGCCGGTTGCGGTCGAGCGCGCGAGCCGCTCTCGCGACCGTGAACTTCGCCGCGGGCGCGGGCGCGGGCTTGGGCGCCGGCTTCGGCGCAGGCGGCTGCGGCAGCGGCAGCGGATCGGCTCCCGGCTGGGGCTGCGGCTGCGGATCTGGCTGCGGCTGCGGCTCCGGACCCGGATCCACCCGCGGCTCGCCGAACGCCGGCGCCAGCGAGAGCGCGTCGAACGGCTCACCGACCGCGTAGCTGCCGAAGACGGCGCTGCCGTCGGCGGTCAGCGCGGTCGGCAGCGCGCTCCAAGCGAGGCCGTCGCCGGTCGGTACCGGGCTGCCGTCGCCGAGGTCGACGGAGACGAGCGCGACGCCCGTCCGCGCGACCGGCGTCAGGTTGTCCATCGTCGCCCCGACCGTGTCGGCGTACAGCGTCCCCGTCCCGCCCTCGGCGACGAGCCGCAGGTTCGAGAACGTCGTGTCGAGCTGCGGACGCGTGTCGCCGGGGACGTGGTAGTCGTGGCCCCAGAAGCGCACGCTGCCGCCGAGCGTCAGCGTCAGTCTGCCGCTGAGCGGGTCGTAGCTGCCGCCGCGGACCGGGAAGCGGACCGCCTCCGAGCCGCCGCGCCCGGCGCACATCGGTCCGTTCGCGAGCGTGCCGGGGATCTGCTGCGCGCCGCCGGAGGTGACGATGCCGCCACGCGCGATCGTGCCGACGACGTAGCAGCGCCAGCGCTCGGCAAAGCCCCACTCGACGGAGCCGCCGCCGAAGCTGACCGGTCCGGTCAGCCGGCGTGCGACGGTCAGCGTGACCGCTCTCGTGTACACGGTGCCGACCTCGTTGCGCAGCCGCGCACGGAACTGCGAGCCCGACATCTCGAGCGTCGGGTCCAGCACCGTCAGCGCACCGCCGTCGACCGCGAAGTCGCCGGAGTCGTCGTCGACCGCGGTCCAGTAGCCGGCGACGCGCCGCTGCCACAGCACCGCGGCCTCAGGGTTGGCGGACGGCATCGCTCTGAACAGCGCCGGCTCGCCCTCGACCACCGAGATGCTTTCCGGAGCGACCGAGACGACGGGCAGCGTCTTGACGTCGAGCGTCGCGCGCGAGCTGGCGACCTCGCCGTCGGCGTTGGTCGCGATCGCGCGGTACTGACGGCCGCCGTCGGCGGCGCCGACCCGGGCTCTCAGCGTCGTCGTGGTCGCGCCGCTGACGTCGGCGCCGTCGCTCAGGTCGGTCCATCTGCCGACGCCGGGAATGCGCGATTGCCAGCGCACGGTCGGCGCCGGATCGCCCGTGACCGCGACTGAGAAGGTCGCCTGCGCGGTCGTGCCGGTGACGGCCAGTCTCACGTCGGTGTCCTGCGGCTGGGTCGTGAACGACGGCGTCGCGCTCGCGTAGGAGAGGCGCGTCACCGTGCCGGAACCGGTCGAGGCGAGCAGCAGGTTGCCGTCCGGGTCGGTGCCGGCGAGGTAGTGGTCGAAGTACTGCAGCGCGGCGATCCCCGGGACCGCGAACGACTGCACCTGTCTGCCGGCGACGATCCGCGTGATCCGTCTGAGGCCGTTCGTGGCGGCGTACAGCGTGTCGCGGGTCGGATCGACGGCGATCCAGTTCAACGTCCGGTTGGCGTCCCACAGCGGCGCGCCCTGCGGGAATCTGATCAGCGGCTGGGCCGCTTCGAGCACCGCGGCCGCGCCGGTCCCTCTGGTCGGCAGCCACCAGATCCCGTCGTTGCCGAAGGCGTAGAGCCCGTTGGCGGTGCGGAACAGCTCGTTGGCGTTGACGCCCGCGGCCTGCGCCAGCGGCTCGACCGACGCGGAGTCGGCGCCGACGCTCAGCGCGACGAGCGGGCCGTCGGACCACGGCGCGGCGACGATCGTCTGGCCGCCGAACGGGACGGCGGCGGGGGTGATCGCGAGGCTGGAGATCTTGCCGGCGTACGGTTGGCCGTTGGGGCCGAGGATCGTCGCGACTCTGCTCGCGGTCCAGACGCCGGCGACGCTTCTGATCTGCCACAGGTCCTGGCGCGTCGCATACTGGCGCGCGACGAGGTAGCGCGCGTTGGCCGCGTCCCAGACGCCGGCGCCCTGCGTCGAGGGGTCGCCCGACAGGCCGCTGTTGTCACTGCCGGCCGCCACGCCGCCGCTCAGCGTCGTGCCGTCCCATCTGTAGACGAGCAGCTGCTTCTGGTTGCCGTTCTCGGCGGCGAAGATCGTTCTCGTGCTCGGGTCGAACGCGATCGTGTCGCGCACGACGCCCATCGCGATCGAGGCGGTCGGCGTCTTCGGGACGAGCGTGGCCGGGTCGGCGATCGCGATGCTGGCCGGGCCGCGCACGAGCGTCTCGCTGCTGCTCAGGCCGGGCGCGAGGCGGGTCGCGACGGCCGCTCCGGCGAGCGGGGCGGCGGTGTACGTCGCCAGGTTCGGCTCGCTCCAGACCTCGCCCAGCGGCTTGCCGCCGGGACCCTCGTAGCTGAACGAGACCGGGTCGATCACGGTCCCGATCGCGTAGGTGAAGACCTGTGAGCCCGCGGCCGTGACGGTTGCCGGCAGTCTGTTCCAGCTCGTCACCCCGGCCGCGACGACGGGCGCCGCGTCCTCGAGGTCGAGCGCGGCCAGTCTGACGTCCGGCAGGTCGACGGCCTCGCCGCCCTCGATCGGCTTGCTCGTCATCTTCGCGTAGAGGAAGCCGCCGTCCTCGGTCAGCTCGACGCGCGGGTCGGTCAGCGTCATGTCGAGCGCGCACGGGCGCTCGTAGGCGCCGCCGCCCTCGCAGTGGCCGAGGAAGACGAGCGTGCCGCCGAACTGCACGGTCGTCGTTCTCGTCGTGTCCTCGTAGCTGCCGCCGGTGACGGGGAAGTGAAAGGTGCCGTCGGCGTTGCGGGTGGCGCCGTCGCTGACCGTCGTGCCGCCGTCGCCGATGTATCTGCGCCACGACTCCTTCAGGCCCCAGTCGAGTCCGTCGCCTCTGGCGATCGGGATCTGCGCGGCGAGCGCGGGGGCGCTGCTGAGCAGCATGACGGCGAGCGCCGCCAGTCCCAGCAGCCGGCGCAGTCCGCGGCGCCCGCCGCGGCCACGGGTGATCGACGCGCGCGAGAGCGACCGCGGCGTCATGCGGCTTCCATCCATCCTGGGGTCCTTTCAGGCCGGGCGCACGCGACCGCATGCACCTGACAAACGTCGGTCAGCAACCCGGCGTTGATAAGTTAGGGCACCCTTATATCAGGACGGTGAGCGCTCCGCGAGCGCGACCCCGCCGCGCTACCAGCCGCCGGCCGGGACGCTCGCGCCGGGGGCTTCGCGGCCGACCAGCGGTTCGCCGGCGGCTCGCATGCCGTCGAGGTAGAGCGCCAGGCCGCGGCGCCACTCGCGCTCGTCGGCGAGGCTGGACAGCATGTGGAAGATCCGCAGCACGTCGCGGTACTCCGCGTCGGCGCGGATCGCGCCGACGGCCTGCGCGCGGGCGAGCACGCGCTGGCCGATCGACTCCGTCTCGGTGACGAGGTCGCGGCGGCTGAAGGCGAGGTCGCGCAGCGCGGCCGCGAGGCCGAGGTCGCGGTGCTCCAGCTCGGCGAACTCCCACATCGCGTCGACGAGCGCGGGGCCCGCGTCGTCGCGCGCCTCCGCGCGCTGCCAGATCGTCAGCCACTGCTGCTTGCGCGCGTGCAGCAGCTCGATCAGCAGATCCTCCTTGGACGAGAACGTGCGGTAGACCGACGACATCCCGAGGCCGGCCTCACGCGCGACGTCGGCCATCGTGAAGTCGTCCCCGAGCCGGCTGACGACCGCCCTGGCCGCCTCCAGCAGCTGCGCGCGGCGGCGCTCGTACGCCGCCAGCTGCTCTGCGTCGAGCTCGTCGAGCGGGCGCTTCGACCACTGTGGCTTCCCCATCATGTGAGCGTAGACGGCGCGCGCCCCGCGGGCATCCGTCCTAGGCCGCGCGGCCGTAGCGGTCGCGCAGCGTGCCCTCGTCGTAGGCGCTGCGGAAGAGGCCGCGGCGGCGCAGCTCCGGCACGACCTGTTCCAGGAACGGCGTCGCGTCCTGGGGAATCGCCGGCGGCATGATGTTGAAGCCGTCGGCGGCGCCCTCGCGAAACCACGTCTCCAGCTCGTCGGCGATCTGCTCCGGGGTGCCGGCGATCACGCGGTGACCGCGCCCGCCGCCCATCCGCGCGATCAGCTGGCGGACCGTCAGCTGCTCGCGCTCGGCCATCTCGAGGATCAGGCCGAAGCGGCTGCGGTGCGTCTGCACCGTCGACTCCTGCGGCAGCGGCGGCAGCGGCTCGTCGAGCGGGTGGTCGGAGAGGTCGACGCCGAGGAACTCGGTCAGCTGGTGCAGCGCGTACTCGACGACGATCAGCTCGCCCAGCTCCGCCTCGCGGGCGCGCGCCTCGGCCTCGGTGGAGCCGATGATCGGGCAGATCCCCGGCAGCACCTTGACCGTGTCCGGATCACGGCCGTGCGCGCCGGCGCGGGCGCGGATGTCGGCCCGGAACGCCTGTGCGCCGTCGAGCGTCTGCTGCGCGGTGAAGACGGCGTCGGCGTAGCGGCTGGCGAGCGCGCGACCGTCGCCGGAGGAGCCGGCCTGCACCAGCAGCGGCCGCCCCTGCGGCGAGCGCGGCACGTTCAGCGGGCCGGCGACGTCGAAGTGCGTGCCGCTGTGGTCGGTCGCGCGCACGCGCGCGGTGTCGGTGTAGATGCCGCCGTCGCGGTCGTCGACGCGCGCGTCGGCATCCCAGCCGTCCCACAGCTTCAGCGCGACGTCGAGGTACTCGGCGGCGCGCTCGTAGCGGGCGGCGTGGTCGGGGAACGCGCGGCTGTAGTTGCGCGCGGCGTTGGGGTCGATCGAGGTGACGACGTTCCAGCCGGCGCGCCCGCCGCTGATGTGGTCCAGCGACGCCAGCTGGCGCGCGACGGTGTAGGGGTCCGAGAAGGTCGTCGAGACGGTCCCGATCAGGCCGATCCGCTGCGTCAGCGACGCCAGCGCGGACAGCAGCGTCAGCGGCTCGAGCGACTCGACGGCGTTGTAGCGCGCGCTCGGCGGCAGCGCGAGGCGGTCGGCGAAGAAGACCGAGTCGAGCGCCGCCGCCTCGGCCGCGCGGCAGAGGCCGGCGTAGAAGGCGACGTCGGTCGCGCCGCCGGCGGGGGCGCTCGGCAGCCGCCAGGCGGCCTCGTGGTGGCCGACCTGCAGCACGAACAGGTTGAGGTGCATCTGGCTCACGGCTGCACCGCCGCGGCCGGCTCCGGCTCCGGCGCGACCGCGCGGTAGCGCGCCGCCGTCGTCAGGCCGCCGTCGACGACGACGGTCGTGCCGTTGACGTAGCCGCCGCGCGGCGAGGCGAGGAACGTCACCACGGAGGCCAGCTCCGCTGCGCTGCCGAGCCGTCTGAGCGGGACGATCTCCGACATCGCGGCGACCGTCTCGTCGCTGGCCCACTGCTCGAAGCGGGGCGTGACGGTCGTGCCGGGGCTGACCGCGAGCACGCGCACGCCGTAGGGGCCGGCGGCGGAGGCGAGCAGCTTGACGAAGTTGTCGATCGCGGAGTTGGCGCCGCCGGTCGCGAGCGTGTCGCCCATCGCGCCGGTCGAGGCGATCCCGCTCAGCATCACGATCGCGCCGCCGTTGCCGCGGGCGGCCATCTGTCTGACGAGCTGGCGGGAGAAGTGACCGGGGCCGATGTACTTCGTGCGCATGTTCAGCTCCCACTCGGTCACGTCGAACGACCAGATCGAGTCGAAGCCGGGCCGGGCGACGCTGAGGACGACGATCTCGACCGGCGTGCCGGCCTCGTCGAGCTGCGCGATCGCGTCGTCGATCGAGGCCTCGGAGGCGATGTCGAAGACGAGGTAGCCGGCGGGGGTGAGGCCGTGCTCGGCGGCGGCGGCCTCCAGCGTCTCGCGGCGGTGGCCGGCGACGGTCACGTGCGCGCCCTCGGCGGCGAGCTGTCGCCACACCTCGAGGCCGATTCCGCGGCTCGCGCCGACGACCAGCGCGTGACGGTCACGCAGTTCCAGGTCCATGCGGTCCTTCCAATTCGTAGTGAAGTTCGGTGATGCCGGGTGCTGCGGAAGTGCGGTGGTGCGTTCAGTCGCCGAGCAGCGAGACGATCTGCTCGCGCATCTCGCCCGCGTCCTCGCCGTCGCCGGTGCGCTCGACCTCGGCGACGACGCGGCCCGGCTGGCCGCCGAGCACGACGATCCGGTCCGACAGTCGCAGCGCCTCGTCGACGCTGTGGGTGACGAGCACGACGGTGCAGCGGAAGCGCCGGTGCAGGTCGGCCAGCAGCGCCTGCAGCCCCTCGCGGGTGATCGCGTCGGCGCCGCTGAACGGCTCGTCGAGCAGCAGGATCTGCGGGTCGCAGGCGAGCGCGCGCGCCAGCCCGACGCGCTGCTGCATGCCGCCCGACAGCTCGCCGGCGTAGCGGTCGGCGGCGTGCGAGAGGCCGACGACGTCGAGCCGCTCGAGCGCCAGTTGGCGCCGCTCCGCACGCCCGACGCCCGCCATCTCCAGCGGGAACATCACGTTCTGCAGCGCGGTGCGCCATGGGAACAGCGCGTACTGCTGGAAGACGAGCGTGCGATCGGCGCCGGGGCCGCGCACCGGCTGCTCGCCGACGACGATCTCGCCCGTCGTCGGCAGCTGCAGGCCGGCGATCAGCTCCAGCAGCGTCGACTTGCCGCAGCCGCTGCGGCCGATCAGGCTGACGAACTCGCCGGCCTCGATCTCGAGGTCGAGCTGGTCCAGCACGACGTTGTCGTCGGCGCGCCCGCGCACGGGAAACGACTTCACGAGGCCGCGCACGGAGACGTGCTGGCCCAGTTCGCTCGTGGCGCTCAGCTGGCTCATCTGGCCATCCACGGGAACGCGAGCCGGACGATCCCCAGCAGCGCGTAGTTGAGCGCGACGCCGACCGCGGCGAGCACCACGATGTAGGCGTACATGGTGGGGATGTGGTACGTGTTGCTCGCCTCCATGATGCGGTAGCCGATGCCGGAGCTGGCGCCGATCATCTCGGCCGAGACGAGCACCAGCAGGGCGTAGGAGGCGCCCAGCCGCAGGCCGGTCACGATCGACGGCAGCGCGCCCGGGAAGGCGACCTTCGCGTACAGCCTCCAGCCGCCGGCGCCCATGCTGCGCGCAGCCTTGATCAGGCGCGGGTCGACCGTCGCGGCGCCGGCGACCGTGCTCAGCAGCACCGGCCAGATCACGGCCCAGATCACCATCGCGACCTGTGAGCGCATCCCGAGCCCGAGCAGCAGCACGAACGCGGGCAGCAGCGCGAGCGGCGGCAGCTGGCGGAAGACCTCCGCCAGCGGCGAGACGAACCCGCGCAGCGTCGGCACCCAGCCGATCCCGAGCCCGATCACGACACCGGCGACGGAGGCGATCGCGAAGCCGATGCCTGCCCGCGCGAGGCTGCTGCCGAGGTCGGAGAAGACCTGGCCGGAGCTGGTGATGTCCCACAGCGCCGGGCCGACGTCGGTCGGCGGGCTGAGCAGCGAGGCGTCGATCACGCCGCTCTCGGCGGCGAGCTGCCAGACGACGAAGAACGCGACGATCGGCCCGATCCACATCAGCGTCCGCCTCGCCGCCCGCCCCTTCCCGCGCGCGTCGGAGCGCGCGGGAAGCGTGTCGTGCGAGCGCGGCACCGGGGCGGCCGCGCGGCGCAGCCGCCAGCTGCGGGCGGCCGCCGGATCCTCGAGCGTCGACATCTCAGCCATCGCAGCTCGGGTTGAGCGAGTTGGTGTACCAGGCGTCCGGCGCGACCGAGCCCTGCTCGACGTCGCCGATCTGCTCCAGCGCTCTAACCCACTCGGCCGCGGCCGCCGGGTCGATGCAGTTGCCCTTCGGGTAGTCGGGCACGACGAGCAGGTCGGCGGGGATTCTCGACGACTTCGCGATGATCGCTCTCGCCTCGTCGGGGTTGGCCTCGACGAACGCCGCCGCGTCCTGGATCGCGCCGATGAAGCCTCTGACGACCTCGGGCTTCTCGGCGATGAATCTGTCGGTGAAGTCGTAGGCCGAGTAGAGCTTGTCCGTCGGCAGCACGTCCTTGTCGGCGAACAGCTCGCGGATCGCGTCGCCTCTCTGCTGCTCGCACGGGCCCCAGCTGAGGCTCAGCATCCCGACGACGTCGACCTGGCCGCGGTCCAGCGCGGTGCACATCGTCGCTGGCGGCACGCTGACGACCTCGACGTCGTCGGAGCCGAGCCCGCATCTGTTCAGGTATGCCTTCAGCACGATGTCGCCCATCGAGCCCGGCGCGACGATGCCGACCTTCTTGCCGGCGAAGTCCGCGCATCTCTGGATCGCGCTGTCGCTCTTGACGTAGAAGCGGTTCTCGCCGTAGCTGGAGGTCGCGCCGGAGACGACGGCCTTCAGCGCGCCTCTGCGCGCGTTGACCTCGATCGGCACGAACGCGCCGAAGCTCTGGCCCGTGTCGACCTGGCCGGCGAGCAGCGCCTGCACGCCGGCGAGCCCCTGCTGCGTCTGGTCGACGAACTCGACGTCGAGGTTGTGCTGTCTGAAGATCCCCTGGTCGGCGGCGATCCGCTCGAGCCCGAAGTACGGGACGCTGAGCATCTTCAGCTTCGTCAGCTCGGCCGGACCGTTCGCGGCGGCGCCTGTGGTGGTGGCGGCCGCGGTCGTGGTGGCGGCGGCGCTCGTCGTCGAGGAGGAGCTGTCGTCGTCGCTGCCGCAGCCGGCGGCGAGCACGGCGACGGCGGCGACGAACACGAGCATGCGCCCGAAATGCTTCATCTGGTCAGTTCCTTGGCTGGTGGGATTGATCGGAGCAGGTCGACGCGCCGATGGGGCGAGGCTGAGCCGATGCCTCGAAACAGGCATAAACCCCATCGGAATAGGTGACTTTGGAATGAGTATTCCACACCGATCCAAACACTGCCAGCCGCCCGCGCGCCAACGTGGTGCCGCTACCGTTGGTCCTCCTCGGGCTCGGCGGCCGCCAGACCGGCCGCGATCACGCGGCCGATCCCCTGCGTCGAACCGCTCAGAACGCGCGCTCGCCTGTCAGGTCGATCTTCACGGACGTGGCGTGCCCGCTGCGACCAGTTCGCGTTCGAGCTGCTTGCTCAGCTGCTCGCCCTCGATGTCGACGCGCGGCAGGATCCGGTCCAGCCAGCGCGGCAGCCACCAGGCGCGTTCGCCGAGCAGCTCCATCAGCGCCGGGATCAGCGTCATGCGGACGACGAAGGCGTCGACGAGGATGCCGAACGCGAGCGCGAAGCCGATCGACTTCACGATCGCGTCGTCCTCGAGGATGAAGCCGGCGAAGACCGAACCCATGATCAGCGCGGCGGCGGTGACGACGCGCGCGCCGTGGCGGAAGCCCTCCGTCACGGCGACCGTCGGCGGCGCGCCGTGGACGTGCTCCTCGCGCATCCGCGAGACGAGGAAGACCTGGTAGTCCATCGCGAGGCCGAACAGGATCCCGATGATCAGGATCGGCAGCAGCGAGATGATCGGTCCGGTCTGCTCGACGCCGATCAGGCCGGCGCCGAAGCCCTCCTGGAAGACCGCGACGGTCGCGCCGAAGGCGGCGCCGATCGTCAGCAGGAAGCCGCCGACGGCGGTCAACGGGACGAGCACGGAGCGGAACGCGATCGCCAGCAGCAGGAAGGCGAGCACGACGATCACCGCCAGGTACGGCACGAGCGCGGCGGCCATGCGGTCGGAGACGTCGATGTTGGCCGCCGTCGCGCCCGTCACGAGGATCTGCGCGCCGACCTCGTCGTCGAGCGTCCCGGCGCGGTCGCGGATCTGCGCGACGAGGTCCTTCGTCGCCTGGGTCGACGGGCCGCTGCTCGGCGTCAGCGAGAGGATCGCGGTGTCGCCCGCTCTGTTGAGCGTCGGTCTGCCGATGCTGGCGACGTCCGGGTTGCCCTCGAACTGCGCCGCGACGGTCGCGGCGGCTCTCGCCACGTCGCTGCCGGCGCGGCCGTCCACGACGATCGTCAGCGGCCCGTTGAAGCCGGGGCCGAAGCCGTCGCTGAGCAGGTCGTACGCCTTGCGGTTCGTGTCTCCCGGCGCGGCGGTCGAGTCGTCAGGGAGCCCCAGCTGCATGTTCAGCACGGGGATCGCGACGGCGCCGAGCGCGACGATCGTCAGCACGATCGCGGGCGCGCGATGGCGCGTGATGAAGCCGACCCAGCGCGCGCCGAAGGTCGGCTTCGCGGCGCGCGGGCCGGTCTCGAAGTTCTTGCCCTTCAGCAGCTTCGTGCCGGCGAAGCCGAGCATCGCGGGCACGAGCGTGATCGCGATCAGCACGGCGATCACGACGGTCGCCGCGGCCGCGAGGCCCATCGCGGTCAGGAACGGGATCCCGACGACGGTCAGCGCCGCGAGCGCGATCACGACCGTCGCGCCTGCGAACACGACCGCGCTGCCCGCGGTGCCGACGGCGCGCCCCGCGGACTCCTCCGGGTCGACGCCGCCCAGCAGCTGCGTTCGGTGGCGGGAGATGATGAACAGCGCGTAGTCGATCCCGACCGCGAGGCCGACCATCAGCGCGAGCGTCGGGACGGTCGAGGAGAGGTCGATGAAGCCGGTCGCCGCGGTGATGCCGAAGAGGCCGATGCCGACGCCGATCAGCGCCGTCAGCAGCGGCAGCCCGGCGGACACGAGCGAGCCGAACGTGATCGCGAGCACGAGCGCCGCGATCGCGAAGCCGAGGACCTCGCCGATGCCGCCCGCGCCGCCGCCCTGCACGACCGCGTCGCCGCCGAACTCGACCTGCACGCCCGCGCCGGCAACGGCTCTGGCGGCCGTCTGGACGCCTTCGCGCGCGCTGTCGGCGAGCTCCTGTGCCGGCTGGTCGAACGTCACCTGCGCGAGCGCGATGCGGCCGTCTCTGGAGACCGCCCCGCTCGTGAAGGGATCGCTGACGGCGAGCACGTCGGTCGTTCTGCCGACGCCGGCGAGCGCGCTGACGATCGCGGCTCTGCTGGCCGGGTCGGTGAGCCGCTCGCCCTGCGGGACGGCGAAGACGATCCGTCCGGAGGCGCCGTTGGCCTGCGGCAGCCGCTGCGCCAGCAGGTCGATCGCCTGCTGCGACTCGGTGCCGGGGATCGAGAATCTGTCGTTCGTGTCTCCGCTGAGCGTGCCGGCCGCGACGCCGATGCCGGCGAACAGCACGAGCCAGATCGCCAGCACCAGCCGCCGTCGGCGGAAGGCCGTGCGGCCGAGTCGATAGAGGGCGGTTGCCATGCGAGAGGTCCTTCAGTCGGATCAAGAGGAGAGAGGGGGAGGTGCACCCATACGGTGGCGCGGATCGCCGCCCGTGCCGACCTCACAAGGGGGCGACCTGGTTGCGCCCTGGGGGTGCGTGCGCTTGCTCCTTTCGGAGGAGGCGCGGCGGGGGCCGCGCACTACCCTGTGAACGTGCTCGACGCGCAGTCGATCGACGGCGACTTCGCACCGTCGCGCAGCTCCCCGCCGCAGCCGCACGACGCGGCGGTCGCCGCCGTGCTCGCAGCCGCCTCGGTCGCGCTGCTGCTGATGACCGTCAACGTCAGCGACGGCGGGCAGACGACGGCGCACGACCCCGACGCGCTGGGCGTGGCGCTGTGCGTGATCGCGTGCGCGATGGTCGCGGTGAGACGCCCGTTCCCGGTCACCACCGCGCTCGTCGCGCTCGCCGCCGCCGGTATCGGCGGGATGCTCGGCTACTCGGTGGCGATCCCGCTCGTGACCGCGCTGGTGCTCGCCGGCAACGCGGCGATCCATGCCGACCGCGCCGCCAGTTGGCTCGTCGGCGCGTACACCGGCATTCAGATCGCCGGCATGGCGGTCGGCACGCTGGAGAACGACGCCGTCCTGCGCGCGATCGGCGGCTTCGCCGTCGGCCTCGTGCCCGTGCTCGTCGGCCGCGTGATCCGCACCGAGCGCACGCGCACGGCCGAGGCGCGCGAGCTGGCCCGCCGCACCGCGGAGCTGCGCGACCGCGACGTCGAGCACGCGGTCGCGCAGGAGCGGCTGCGGATCGCGCGCGACGTGCACGACATCACCGGCCACCACCTCAGCGCGATCTCGCTGCAGGCCGGCGGCGCCGGGCGCCAGACCTCCGACCCGGTCGCGCGCGCGGCGCTGGAGCGGATCCACAGGCTGACGACGGAGGCGCTGGGGCAGACCAGACGCGCGCTCGGGATCCTGCGCGCGAACGGTCCCGCGGCGCTGACGCCCGCGCCGCGGCTGGCGCACGTCGACGAGCTGCTGGCGCCGGCGCGCGACGCCGGCCTCGCCGTCGACCTGCAGCTGAGCGGGCGCGCGCGACCGCTGTCCGACGAGCTGGAGGCGTGCGCCTATCGCGTCGTGCAGGAGTCGCTCACGAACGTCGTGCGTCACGCGGGCGCGCGCGAGGTCGTCGTGCGGGTCGAGTACGGCGACCAGGAGCTGCGGCTGGCGGTCGACGACGACGGCGTCGGCGGGCCGCCGCGCCGGCACGGCGGCGGGATCGACGGGATGCGCGAGCGCGTCGCGCTGGTCGGCGGCGGCCTCGACGCCGGGCCGGCGGGCCGCGGCTGGTCGGTGCGCGCGACGCTGCCGCTGGAGGCCGTCGCGTGAGCATCCGCGTGATCGTCGCCGACGACCAGGCGATCTCCCGGCAGGGGCTGCGGATGATCCTCGAGAGCGAGCCCGGCATCGAGGTCGTGGGGGAGGCGGTCGACGGGCTCGACGCGCTCGGCCAGGTCGAGCGCCGCAGACCGGACGTCGTGCTGATGGACGTCCGCATGCCGCGGATGGACGGCCTCGAGGCGACCCGCCTGCTGAGAGGCGTCGAGGGCGTCGAGGTGATCGTCGTGACGACCTTCGACCTCGACGAGTACGTCTTCGAGGCGCTGCGCGCCGGCGCCGTCGGCTTCCTCGTGAAGGACTCGCCGCCGGAGCGGATCATCGACGCGGTCCGCTCGGTTGCGCGCGGCGACGCGCTGATCTCGCCCGAGGTCACGCGCCGCCTGCTCGACCAGTTCGCCTCCTCGGCGCCGTCGCGCGCAGGCGATCCGGCGCTGGCGGAGCTGACCCCGCGCGAGCGCGACGTGCTGCTGGCGATCGCGGGCGGCCGCAGCAACGCCGAGATCGCGACACACCTGCAGCTGGAGGAGAGCACCGTCAAGAGCCACGTCCGCCGGATGCTCGCCAAGCTCGACCTCACCAGCCGCGTGCACGCGGTCATCTACGCGTACGAGACCGGGCTGGTCGCGCCCGGATCGGCGCCGGGCGAACGCGCCGGCGAACGGGAGTGACGGCGCGTCGAGATCCGCCGGGCGCGCCTCACGCCCCGTCCGCGAACTCCGCCAGATAGCGCATCCCCGCGATCGCGCGGCTGCCGTACCAGGAGGTCATCTCGCCGTCGATCAGCCTGACGCGCGCGCCGGGCAGCAGCGCGGCGACCTGCTCGACGTGCGCCTGCTTGAAGTGGAACGGCTCGCTGCTGAGCAGGACGTGGTCGACCCGGCCGGCGAAGTCGCCCAACTCGACCTCCGGGTAGCGGACCGCGGGCGCGGCGGGGAGCGTGCGCCAGCCGACCGTCGCGAGCGTCCGCGCGATGTAGGTGTCGGGTGCGACGGTCATCCACGGGTCCTTCCAGACCAGGTAGAGCACGTCGCGCGGCGGGCGGTCGGTCGCCGTCGTGTACGTGTACGCCCGTTCGAACTCCGTGCACAGGTGCTCCGCTTCCTCCCCGCGCCCGAAGATCGCGCCGAGCAGGCGGTAGAGGCCGAGGTTGTGCAGCGGCGCGCAGGGGTGGGTGACGACGACGTGCGGGACGAACCGCGCCAGCGCGGCGGCCGTCGCGGCGGTGTTCTCGTCCACGTTGACGATCGCGTGGCTGGGCTGAAGCGAGCGCACGCGGTCGAGCTGCACGTCCTTCGTCCCGCCGACCTTCGGGATCCCGCGGACGCTCTCCCACGGGTGGATGCAGAAGCCGGTGCGCCCGACGAGCTGCGGCGCGAGCCCGAGGTCGCACAGCAGCTCGGTGACGCTCGGCACGAGGCAGACGATCCGCGCGTCGCGGCCGGCGGGCGGGTGAAGGGTGCCGGCCGCGTCGGTGCGGCTACATGTTGCGGCGATACTCGCCACCGACCTCGTACAGCGCGCCCGAGATCTGGCCCAGCGAGGCGACCTTGACCGCGTCCAGCAGCGCGTCGAAGACGTTCTCGCGCGCGAGCGCGACCTCGCGCAGGTGCGCGAGCGTCGCCGGGGCGCCGTCGGCGCCGTTGGCGTCGAAGGCGTGCACGTTGACGATCTGGTCGCGCTTCTCCTGCTCGGTCGAGCGCGCCAGCTCGATCTCGGCCTGCACCTCGCCGGCGTGCGCGCGGGGCAGGTAGGTGTTGACGCCGATCAGCGGCAGCGTGCCGTCGTGCTTGAGCCGCTCGTAGTAGAGGCTCTCGTCCTGGATCTTGCCGCGCTGGTACATCGTGTCCATCGCGCCGAGCACGCCGCCGCGCTCGGAGATGCGGTCGAACTCCTCGTAGACGGCGGCCTCGACCAAGTCGGTCAGCTCGTTGACGATGAACGACCCCTGCCACGGGTTCTCGCAGAAGTTGAGGCCCAGCTCGCGGTTGATGATCAGCTGGATCGCGACCGCGCGCCGCACCGACTCCTCCGTCGGCGTCGTGACGGCCTCGTCATAGGCGTTGGTGTGGAGGCTGTTGGTGTTGTCGAAGATCGCGTACAGCGCCTGCAGCGTCGTGCGGATGTCGTTGAAGTTCATCTCCTGCGCGTGCAGCGACCGGCCCGACGTCTGGATGTGGTACTTCAGCATCTGGCTGCGCGGCCCGGCGCCGTAGCGCTCGCGCATCGCGCGCGCCCAGATGCGCCGCGCGACGCGGCCGATGACGGCGTACTCCGGGTCCATCCCGTTGGAGAAGAAGAAGCTGAGGTTCGGCGCGAACGCGTCGATCTCCATCCCGCGCGCGAGGTAGTACTCGACGATCGTGAAGCCGTTGGCGAGCGTGAAGGCCAGCTGCGAGATCGGGTTCGCCCCTGCCTCGGCGATGTGGTACCCGCTGATCGAGACGCTGTAGAAGTTGCGCACCTCGTGGTCGACGAAGTACTGCTGCACGTCGCCCATCATCTTGAGCGCGAACTCGGTCGAGAAGATGCAGGTGTTCTGCGCCTGATCCTCCTTCAGGATGTCGGCCTGGACGGTGCCGCGGACCTTGCGCAGCGTCGCCTCCTTGATCCGCTCGTACGTGTCGCGGTCGACCACCTGGTCGCCGGAGACGCCGAGCAGCCGCAGCCCGAGCCCGTCGTTGCCGGGCGGCAGCTCGCCGCTGTACTGCGGGCGCTCCTTGCCGGCGAAGTACTGCTCCAGCTTGCGCTCGGCCGCGTCCCAGCCGCCGGTCTCGTCGAGGTGGCGTTCGACCTGCTGGTCGATCGCGGCGTTGAGGAAGAACGCCAGCACTATCGGCGCCGGTCCGTTGATCGTCATCGAGACCGAGGTCGTCGGCGAGCACAGGTCGAAGCCCGAGTAGAGCTTCTTCGCGTCGTCGACGGTCGCGATCGAGACGCCCGAGTTGCCGACCTTGCCGTAGATGTCGGGCCGCTCGGCGGGGTTCTCGCCGTAGAGCGTGACCGAGTCGAACGCGGTCGACAGGCGCGCGGCCGGCTGCCCCTCGGAGAGGTAGTGGAAGCGGCGGTTGGTGCGCTCCGGCGTGCCCTCGCCGGCGAACATGCGGGTCGGGTCCTCACCCTCGCGGCGGTAGGGGAAGACGCCGCCGGTGTAGGGGTAGGAGCCGGGCAGGTTCTCCTTCAGGAGGAAGCGCAGCCGGTCGCCCCAGCCGTCGAAGCGCGGCGGCGCGATCTTCGGGATCTGCTGGTGGCTGAGCGAGGTGCGGTAGTTGTCGCCGCTGATCTCGCGCCCGCGCACCGTGTAGGTGTAGGTCTCGGCCGTGATGCTCTCGACCTTCGCGGTCCACTCACGCAGCAGCGCGGCGGGCTCGGCGCCGAGCTGGGCGAGGGTGGCGTTGTACTGCTCGCGCAGGGCGGGGAAGGAGCCCTCTCCTTCCAGGTCCCCGCTCGGGTACGCGTCCAGCGGCGCCGGGAGGGCCGGGTCGCCGAGCGCTCTGAGCGCTTCGTAGAGGTGCTGCGCGGTGCCGGCGACCTCCGCCAGCCGCTCGACCTCGGCGTTGGTGGAGCGGCCCTGCTCGGCGATCTCGGCGAGGTAGCGGACGCGGCTGCCGGGGATCAGCATGTTGCCCAGCGGCGTGTGCGTCGCCAGCTCCAGCTGCGGATCCCAGCGCTGCGCGTCGCCGCCGCGCGCGACCGCGCGCTCGCCCAGCAGGCGGCAGAGGTTGACGAACATCCAGCTGAGGCCGGGGTCGTTGAACTGGCTGGCGATCGTCGGGAAGACGGGCGTGTCGTCGTCTCTGGTGTCGAACGCGACGCGGTTGCGGCGCCACTGCTTGCGCACGTCGCGCAGCGCGTCGTCGGCGCCGCGCTTGTCGAACTTGTTGATCGCGACGATGTCGGCGAGGTCGAGCATGTCGATCTTCTCGAGCTGGCTGGCGGCGCCGAACTCGCTCGTCATCACGTACATCGCGACGTCCACGAGGTCGACGATCTCGGAGTCGCTCTGGCCGATGCCGGCGGTCTCGACGATCACGAGGTCGAAGCCGGTCGCGCGCAGGTAGGCGACGGCGTCCTCGAGCATCGCGCTGGTCGAGCGGTGCTGCCGGCGCGTCGCCATCGAGCGCATGTAGATCCGCTCGTGGCGCAGGCTGTTCATGCGGATGCGGTCGCCCAGCAGCGCGCCGCCGGTGCGCCGGCGGGTCGGGTCGACCGCGAGGACCGCGACGCGCAGCTCGGGGAACTGGCGCATGAAGCGCGCCAGCAGCTCGTCGGTGACGGTGCTCTTGCCGGCGCCGCCGGTGCCGGTGATGCCGAGCACCGGGACGCCCTCGCCGGCCTCGCGCCAGGCCGCGCGCAGCGCCTCCAGCTCGTCGCCGTCGAAGACCTCGTCCTCCAGTGCGGAGAGCATCTGCGCGATCACGACGTCGTCGTCCGTGGTGGCGGTGGCGGCGTCGGCGGGCGCGCTCGACTCGATCCGCTGCTCGCTCGCGCGCTCGATCAGGTCGCCGATCATGCCGGTGAGCCCGAGCGCCATCCCGTCGTTGGGGTGGTAGACGCGCTCGACGCCGTACTCCTGCAGCTCGGCGATCTCGGCCGGCGTGATCGTCCCGCCGCCGCCGCCGAAGACGCGGATGTGCCCGGCGCCCAGCTCGCGCAGCATGTCGACCGCGTACTTGAAGTACTCGGTGTGGCCGCCCTGGTAGGAGCTGATCGCGATCCCGTCGGCGTCCTCCTGGATCGCGGCCCGCACCACGTCGCGCACGCTGCGGTTGTGCCCGAGGTGCACGACCTCCGCGCCGCTGTCCTGGATCAGCCGCCGCATCACGTTGATCGCCGCGTCGTGCCCGTCGAACAGCGATGCCGCGGTGACGAATCGCAACGGCAGCTCCCCGACGCGCTCCGGCCGGGCGGTGCCTGCAACGTCGGTGTGGGTCGTCACGGTCGATTCTCCTCGGCAGTCTCAGCGCTGGGAGAGAAATAGTAGGGGATGCGACTATCGCAATGTCTCATACCCGGTCAGAATCCGGTCACAGCCGTGGGTCGCCGGTCGCCCGGCGAGCGGATCCGGCGATCGTCAGAGCGGGCCGCGGCGGGGTATGGTCGCCTCATGAGCGATGCCAGAGTGATCTTGGAAGCGGTCCTGCACGGACTCGGCGGGCGCGCCGCCGAGTTGGACGCGTTGCTCGCTGAGCTGGCGACCGCATCCCGCACGGAGCCGGGCTGCCACGCCTTCCGCATCGCGACCGGCGACGAACCGGGCGACGTCGCGGTGGTGTCGTTCTACGCCGACGAAGCAGCCCTCCGCGCCCACTACGCAACCCCGCACTACCGCCGCTACCGCGCCCAGGTCGGCCAGCTCCTCGCGCGCCCGAGCGACGTCATCGTCTACCACGTCAACGGAGCCGTCCGGGCTCAGGACCCGAACCTGCCGGATCCGGACAAGTTGGGGTGACGACTACTTCTCTGGGCCGATGAGCCGCTCGGGCGTGCCGATCTCGCGCAGGAACGCCGCTTCGGTCGGGTCGCGCGGCTTGTCGCGTCTGATCGGGCCGAGGCGTGCGATGACCTGCTGACTCTTGGCACGCAGGCGGGTGCCTCGCGGCGCCACTGCTCAAAGGTGATGGGCTCGGTTCTGATCACCGCCTCGCAGTTCATTGGCACACCGTCATCACGGTCGCAGGCATCGCGCCTCGAAGCGTCGGGTGCAGCCAGACAGCGGTTTCGGGTCGATGACAACGTGTTCAGGTGCAGATGCCGAGAACCTCCGGAATTCCCATATCTAGCGGGTGGTGCATCGCCGCCGACGATCGTATAACCGGGAATTCGAGTTCGTCGCCCTGATGGAGTTCGAGTCTCCCGCCCTCCGCCATGCTTGCTCGACCGGTGGCCAAGATCGGAGGCGTGCGCGAAGATCATGCGTCTGCGGGTGACTCCCGCGCTGCCTGTTCATGGCCATCCGGTCGCGGCGAGGTTGTCTTCGGCGCAGAAGCGGTTAGCATCCAGATTGGTTATCAGCCGTTTCGGGGTGACTCCCCGCCCACAACCCGCCCCGACGAGGCGGGTTGTGTCGTTCTCGGGCACGTAACATCCCGGCCGCGCGATCGTGTGAGGCCCGTAGCTCGTCACAGCCTCCAGCGCAAGATCTTTGCGCACCGTGCGAAAGCGGACGGAGTTCTGGACTTGGGGGCCGCTTGGTGGGGAAGATAGTGCGATGTCAGCGTCCGCCGTGTCTTCTGCCGACCTGCAGGTCCTGAACGCAGTGCAGGAGCGGGTGCTGTGGCTCGCGACCTCGATCGTGCATCACGCCAACAGAGTTCGCAGCACGCGCTCCGGGGTGAAGGTCGGCGGGCACCAGGCGTCGTCGGCTTCGATCGCTTCGATCATGACCGCGCTCTGGTTCCATCAGCTGCGCGCGCCGGACCGGGTCTCCGTCAAGCCGCACGCCGCTCCGGTGCTGCATGCGATCGAGTACCTGCTGGGGCAGCTCGACGCGCGCCACCTGACGACGCTGCGCGCGTTCGGCGGGCTGCAGTCGTATCCGAGCCGGCTGAAGGATCCCGTGCCGGCCGACTTCTCGACGGGCTCGGTCGGGATCGGGGCGACCGCGCCGATCTGGAGCGCGCTGGCGCACCGCTACGTCGCGGGGCACTTCGAGGTCCCGCAGGGCGGGCGGCAGATCGCTCTGCTGGGCGACGCGGAGCTGGACGAGGGCGCCTGCTGGGAGGCGATCGTCGACCCGCTCGTGTCGAGACTCGGCGAGGTCCTCTGGATCGTCGACCTCAACCGCCAGTCGCTCGACCGCGTCGTGCCGGAGATCGCGGCACGGCGAATCACCGGGATGTTCGAGGCGGCCGGTTGGCACGCGATCACGGTCAAGTACGGGCGCCGGCTGCAAAGCCTGTTCGAGCGCGACGGCGGCTACGCGCTGCGGCGGCGCATCGACGCGATGACCAACGAGGAGTTCCAGCGGCTGCTGCGCGCGTCCGCGGACGAGGTCCGGGAGCGGCTGCCGGGCGGCGGCGGTGGCGGGAGCAGCGGCGACCCCGGCGCCATCGCTCACCTCATCGCCGACCTCACCGACGCGGAGCTGCTCGCCGCCGTGCGCGACCTCGGCGGGCACGACCTCGGGCTGCTGCTCGACGCCTACGCCGAGGCGGATGCGGTCGTCGACCGGCCGTCGGTGATCGTCGCGTACACGATCAAGGCGTGGCGGCTGCCGACGCAGGGGCATCCGGCCAACCACTCGGCGCTGCTCACGACCGAGCAGTGGGAGCGGCTCGCGCCCGAGCTGGGCGCCGACGCGGCCGACCCGTGGGCGCGCTTCGCCGAAGAATCGCCGGAGGCGCGGGTGTGCGAGGAAACGGCGGCGCGCCTCACGCGCGCGGCCGACAGGCCCGCGGCCCCGCCGACGATCCCGCCCGACGTCGGCCGCGGCCACGCCGGTACCGCCTCCACGCAGCAGGCGTTCGGGCGCTTCTTCGTCGACCTCGCGCACGCCGCGCCGGAGGTCGCCGAGCACGTCGTGACGGTCAGCCCCGACGTCGCCTCGTCGACCAACCTCGGCGGCTGGATCAACCGCGTCGGCGTCTGGAGCCCCGGCGACCGCGTCGACTGGTTCGCCGACGACACCGACACGCTGATGCGCTGGCGCGAGTCCGAGCACGGGCAGCACCTGGAGCTGGGGATCGCGGAGGGCAACCTCGTCGGCCTGCTCGCCGAGCTGGGCCTGACGTGGTCGCGCGACGGCCGGCCGCTGCTGCCGATCGGCACGCTCTACGACCCGTTCGTGACGCGGGCATTGGAGCCGTGGTCGTTCGGCATGTACGCGGGCGCGCAGTCGATCCTCGTCGGGACGCCGTCGGGCGTGACGCTCGCGCCCGAGGGCGGCGCGCACCAGTCGATCGTGACGCCCTCGGTCGGGCTGGAGCAACCGCGCTGCATCGCCTGGGAGCCGGCGTTCGGGCAGGACCTCGAATGGGCGCTGCTCGACGCGCTCTCGCGGCTCGGCAGACGAGACGGCTGCTCGGCCTACTTCCGCCTCACGACACGTCCGCTCGACCAGGCGTTGGCGCGCGTGCCGGACGACGACCCCGCCGCGCGCGAGCGCCGGCGCCGCCAGGTGCTCGCGGGCGGCTACGCACTGCGCCGCAGCGAAGCGGCCCCCGTCGTGACGCTGGTCGGCGCCGGCGCGATCATGCCCGAGCTGCTGCAAGCGGCCGACGAGCTGGACGCGGCCGGTCGCGCCACCGACGTCGTCTGCCTCACCTCGGCCGACCTCGTCTTCCGCGCGCTGCAGGCGCGCCAGGGGCTCGCCGACGGCGGCGACGCGATCCTCGACGAGCTGTTCCCGCCCGCGCGCGCGGCGCCGATCGTCAGCGTGCTCGACGGCCACCCGCACACGCTCAGCTTCCTGTCGGCGATCCGCTGCACGCCGATCGCCTGCCTGGGGGTGACCGACTTCGGTCAGTCCGGCGACGTCGAGGACCTCTACCGCAACTTCGGCATCGACGCCGACACGATCGTCGGCGCCGCGCTGGACCTGCTGGGGTGACGCTCAGCCGGCCGCGGCCGTCGAGCCGAGCGCGTCCGCGAGGCTCGCGCGGGAGCCCCGGGGACCGGACGCGACGAGCGCCGGCCTCGGGGCGTCGGCGCGCCGCTATTCGGCCGGCGGCGCCTCCACGACGGCGATGTGGTTGCCGTCGGGGTCGCGCATCATGAACAGCAGCGGGGCCCCGGGGGAGGTCATCGGCTCGGAGTCGAGGTCGATCCCGCCGATCGCCTTCAGCCGCGCGTACTCGGCGTGCACGTCGGCGGTCTCGACGCCGATGCCGCTGCCGCCGGGAGGTCGGCCCATCGGCGGGTTCAGCGCGAGGCGGGCGGTCGAGCCGGGCGGGGCGACCTCGACCCAGCGCATCTCGCCGTTCTCGCCGAAGGTGACGTCGGCACGCAGCTCGAAGCCGAGCTTCTCGGTGTAGAACGCGATCGCCGCGTCCTGGTCGGCGACGGCGAACATCGCGACGCCGATGTTCGTGAGCGTGGTGGGGGCCTGCGTGGAATCTGTCATGCCCTCTAGACCGGGCCACCGCGCGAAACTCATCGCGAAACTCATCGCAGGCCTTCGAAAAGCTCGCGACAGCCTCCAGAGAACCCGCGAGTTCACTAGGTGAAATGAGTTCTACTGTGACACCGGACACATAGGTCGATTATTAAATGGATAGGATCGGTCGGGAAAGGTGACATGAAGGTCGCGTTTGCCCTGCGGGGGGTGGCAGCGGTCGCATAGACAGGGAGAGCAACGGATGACGAAGACGGGCCCTTGGGACCACGTCCATGACGTGGTGGTCGCCGGTTACGGTTACGCGGGCGGTCGTGCCGCCGTCGCAGCCGCCGACGCGGGCGCGGAGGTGCTGCTGCTGGAGAAGGACACCAACCCCGGCGGCAACTCGATCCTGTCCGGCGGGAGCTGCGTCTTCGGCACGGACCACGACGCGACGCTGGCGTACCTGCGCGCGACCTGCGACGGGACCACCGACGACGAGGTGCTGGACGCGTTCGCGGCCGGGCTCGTCGGCATACCCGCCGACCTGACGCAGCTGGCGGCGGCGGTCGGGCGCGAGATCGTGCACGAGCCGCGCACGGGCAACTACCCCTTTCCCGGCTACGAGCAGCTGCGCTCCGCGCGCGTGACGCGCGGCGACGACTTCGACGGCTTCGACTGGGTCACGGGCGCGCGCGCCGGCGCGACGCTCTTCCACGTGCTGATGGAGAACGTCCGCCAGCGCGAGCAGATCACCGTGCAGTTGCAGACGACCGTGCGCGAGCTGATCGTGCAGGACGGCCGCGTCGTCGGCTGCGAGATCGAGCGCGACGGCCGCGTCGAGCGGATCGGCGCGCGCCGCGGCGTGGTCCTCTGCACCGGCGGCTTCGAGCACAACGAGCGGCTGATCCGCCACTACGTCGGCTCCGCGGACATGACCTCGATGAGCCCGCTGACGAACACCGGCGACGGGATCCTGATGGGCCAGAAGGTCGGCGCCGCGCTGTGGCACATGAACCACCTGCACGGCAGCTACGGCTACCGCCTGCCCGACGTCGCGGTCGCGATCCGCCACGCGGTCGCGGGCCCGCGCGGAGCGGCGCAGAAGATGCCCTGGATCGTCGTCGACGGCACCGGCCAGCGCTTCATGAACGAGTACCCGCCGGCGTCGCAGGACACGCCGATCCGCGACCTGATCCGCTTCGATCCGGACACCCAGACCTACCCGCGCATCCCGGCCTACCTCGTCTTCGACGAGGAGGGCCGCAAGAACGGTCCGATCGGCCGCCCGGCGATGAAGGACGTCGCGTCGGCGTACGAGTGGAGCCGCGACAACCTGCGCGAGGTCGAGCGCGGCTACATCAAGGTCGCGCAGACGATCGAGGAGCTGGCGCAGGCGATCGGTGCGCCGGTCGGGAACGTCGAGCGGACGCTGAGCGACTGGAACCGCGACGCGCGCGGCGAGTCCGACGACCAGTACGGCCGGCCCGGCTGGAGCCGCCTGCCGATCGCGACGGCGCCGTACTACGTGATCCAGGTCCACCCGATCATCACCAACACGCAGGGCGGCCTCGTCCACGACGCCGACCAGCGCGTGCTGGACCCCTTCGGCGCCTCCATCCCCGGCCTCTACAAGGCCGGCGAGAACGGCTCGATCTTCGGTCACCTCTACCTGCTCGGCGGCAACAACTCCGAGTGCTTCATCGGCGGCAAGGTCGCCGGCGAGCAGGTAGCCGCCGAGACGCCGTGGACGGCCTGACCACCTCCCCTTCCGAGACAGAGAGAACTTCACGAATGTCACGACCGACCATCTCCAAGCCGGGCCTGGCCGCGGTGCTCGCAGCGCTGACCCTGTCGTTGTCGCTGGCCGCCTGCGGTGGCGGCGCGGCCGACGTCGGCTCGGCGCCCGGCGCCGACACGAACGCCAGCAGCGGCGACTCGAAGGCCCAGCAGGTCTACGCCGACCTCGACGCGAAGGGCGCCGACGGTCCCGAGGCGGCGGTCGCGCCCGCCAGAGACGAGGGCGAGGTCTCCTGGTACACGACGATCACGGGCGCCGACCCCGTCGGCAAGGCCTTCTCCGACAGATACGGGATCAAGGTCAACATCTTCCGCGGCAACGCCGAGACGGTCCTGCAGCGGGCGCTGCAGGAGGGTCAGGCCGGTCGCCCCGGCGCGGACGTCGTCGAAGGCAGCTTCGTGACGATGGAGGCGCTCGGCAGAGAGAGACTGCTCGGCGACTTCAGAGGACCGTCCTTGGCGGATCTGCCGGACAACGCCAGATTCGACGGCTGGGCCGCGGACCGGCTCAACGTGCTGCTGCCGGCGTGGAACACCGACCTGATCAGAGCCGGCGACGAGCCGAGATCGTGGGAGGACCTCGCCGACCCCAGATACAAGGGCAGAATCCAGCTCGAGATCGGCGACAGCGACTGGTTCGCGTATGTCACGAACTACTGGCTCAGAGAGGGCAAGAGCCAGGCCGAGGTCGACAGGCTGTGGCAGGCGATCGCCGCCAACGCGGTCACCGCGAAGGGCCACTCGACGATGGTCGAGATGCTCGCCGCGGGCCAGACGGCGATCAACGCGATGGCGTACAGCTATGACATCCGCAACACCAGAGACGAGGGCGCGCCGGTCGCCTACACCGGCGCCGACGGCACGACCTCGACGCCCGGCTTCGCGCGCCCCAACGGCGCCGGCCTGACGAGCGAGGCGCCGCATCCCAACGCCGGCTGGCTGTTCGAGAACTGGCTGCTGTCGCCCGAGGGCCAGAAGGCGCTGTTGGAGGCGGGCGTCACCCCGGTGCGCCGCGACGTGCCCGGCGACAACACGCTCGACGGCGTCAGATTCGTCACCTTCGACCCGGCCGAGTACACGCAGGACGCCGCCGGCTGGGACAGAAGATACGACGAGCTGCTGCGCGGCGTGACGGCGGTCAAGCAGGACGACAACTGAGTGCGCGAGCGCCTGCGCGACCCGCGCACGTACATCGTGGGGGCGGCGATCCTGATCGTCGCCTACCTGGTGCTGGTGCCTCTGATCTACCTCTTCAGAGACACCTTCACCGGCCGCTCCGGCCTGTCGTTCGCCGCCTTCTCACGCGCCTACGGCGGCGACACGCAGGCGGGGCGGATGCTGTTCAACTCGCTCGCGTTCAGCGCCGGGTCGGCGGCGCTGTCGCTGGTCGTCGGCACGGTGCTGGCGTACGTGCAGGTGCGCACCGACGCGCCGTTCAAAGGTCTCTTCTTCGCCGCGTCGCTGGTCCCGCTCGTGATCCCGGGGATCCTCTACGCGGTCTCCTGGATCTTCCTCGCCGACCCCAACGTCGGCCTGCTCAACACGCTCGCGCTGGAGCCGCTGACCGGGCAGTCGCTGAACGTGTTCGGGATGGGCGGGATGATCTGGGTGCAGGGACTGCACTACGCGCCCGTCGCGTTCCTGCTGATGGTCGCCGCCTTCCGCGCGATCGACCCCTCGCTGGAGGAGTCGGCGCTGATGAGCGGCGCGCGCCAGCTGACGGTGATCCGCCGCGTCACGGTCCCGGTGCTGCGGCCGGCGTTCGTCGCCGCGGTGCTGCTGCTGTTCGTGCAGTCCTTGGAGAGCTTCGAGGTGCCGGCGCTGCTGGGGCTGCAGAACGGCACGTACGTCTTCACGAGCCGCATCTACCTGTCGCTGCAGTCGTACCCGATCGACTACGGCACCGCCGGCGCGTACGCGATCACGCTGCTGGCGATCGCGACCGCGGGCGTGCTGATGGGCTCGCGCCTGACGCGCAGATCGTCGGACTTCCAGACGATCACCGGCAAGGCGTTCCGGCCGCGGCCGGTGGCGCTGGGGCGGGCGCGGCCGTGGGTCGGCGCCGGCGTGCTGGCGTACTTCGTGGTGGCGGTCGTGCTGCCGGTCGCGGTGCTGATCTACGCCTCGCTGCTGAAGTTCTACGCGAAGCCGTCGGCGAGAACCTTCGACACGATCTCGCTCGGCAACTACCGCGCGATCTTCGAGAACGACACGACGATCACGGCGTTCAAGAACTCGCTGATCCTCGGGCTCGGCGCCGCCGCCGTCGTGATGCTGCTGACGAGCGTGATCGCCTGGACCGTCGTGCGCACGAGAGCGCGCGGCCGCGCCGCGCTGGACCTGCTGACGTTCATCCCGATCGTGATCCCGGGGTTGGTGATCGGCCTGGCGCTGTCGTTCGTCTACCTGCGCTCGAGCCTGCCGATCTACGGGACGCTGCTGATCCTGCTGATCGCGTACACGACGAAGTTCCTGCCGTACGGGATGCGCTACGCCTCGGGCGCGATGGCGCAGATGTCCTCAGAGCTGGAGGAGTCGGCGATGGTGTCGGGCGCCTCCTGGCTGCAGACGTTCCGGCGCGTGCTGCTGCCCCTGGCCAGCAGCGGGATCCTCGTCGGCTTCGTCTACATCCTGATCGTCTCGTTCCGCGAGCTGTCGAGCGCGATCCTGCTCTACAGCCCCGGCAAGGAGGTCGTCTCGGTGCTGCTGTGGGAGCAGTTCGAGAACGGCAAGCTGACGACCGTCGCCGCGATCGGCGTCGTGATGATCGCGATCCTGACCGCGCTCGTGGCGATCGCCTACAAGCTCGGCGCCCGCTTCGGATTGGAGTCCACCGATGACCGCTGACGGAAGGAGCGGCGCCATGCTGACGATCGAGTCGCTGTCCAAGAGCTACGGAGAGCACCGGCCGCGCTCTGGGGACGGCGAGGCCGAGGGCGAGGGCGCTGCGCCCGAACGCGTCAACGCCGTCGACGCCGTCAGCCTCGAGATCCAGGCGGGGGAGCTGTTCACGCTGCTCGGTCCGTCCGGCTGCGGCAAGACGACGACGCTGCGTTCGATCGCGGGGCTCGAGCGGCCCGACAGGGGCCGGATCCTGCTCGGCGAGAGAGTGCTGTTCGACGGCTCCAGCGGCGTCAGCGTGCCGGCGAACAAGCGCGGCCTGGGGATGGTCTTCCAGTCGTACGCGATCTGGCCGCACATGACGGTCTTCCAGAACGCCTCCTTCCCGCTCGACGTGCTGCCGCGCCGCAAGCGTCCCGCGAAGGCGGAGATCCGCGCGCGCGTGGAGCGCGTGCTGGAGGTGACGGAGCTGTCGAGCTTCGCCGACCGGCGGGCGACGAAGCTGTCGGGCGGCCAGCAGCAGCGGCTGGCGCTGGCACGCGCGCTGGCGACGCAGCCGGACGTGATGCTGCTCGACGAGCCGCTCTCCAACCTCGACGCGAAGCTGCGCGAGACGATGCGCTTCGAGCTGACGCGCCTGCAGCGCGAGCTCGGCCTGACGACGATCTACGTCACGCACGACCAGACCGAGGCGCTGGCGATGTCGAGTCGGATCGCGGTGCTGAACGAGGGCAGGGTCGAGCAGGTCGGCCGCCCCCGCGACGTCTACACGCGCCCGCAGTCCCGTTTCGTCGCCGAGTTCATCGGCACGAGCAACTTCATCGCCGGGAGGGTCGGCGAGCGGGTCGGCGAGCTGGTCCGGATCGAGACGGCGGCGACGCCGGTCTGGAGCGCGGCGGGCGCCGCGACGCCTGCGCAGGGCAGCGAAGTGCTGCTCGCGATTCGCCCGGAGAGCTTGCGGGTGGCGGCGGCGTCGTCGACCGAGCCGCTCGCCGCAGGCGCCGCGACGCGCAACGAATGGCCGGCGACCGTCGTCAGCCAGGCGTTCCTCGGCGACAGCATCGACTACGTCCTCGCCGCCGGCCCGACCGAGCTGCGCGCCCGCTGCAACCCCTCCGTCGCCCTCGCCCCCGGCGCCCCGGCCCACGTCGCGGTCGACCCCGCGGACGTGCTGGTGATGCCGGCGGCGTGAGCGGCGACACGCTCTAACGTGTGACGCTCGACCGTCCCGACAGGAACCTGATCCAGGAGCCCGATGTCACTGTTCCCGCCTGACCTCACCGCCCTCGACGGCACGCCGCTGGACACCGCCGACCTGAACGGACGGGCCGTGCTCGTCGTCAACGTCGCCTCCAGATGCGGGTTGACGCCGCAGTACGAGGGGCTCGAGCGGCTGCATGCGAGGTATGCCGAGCGCGGGTTCGCCGTGCTCGGGGCGCCGTGCAACCAGTTCGGCGAGCAGGAGCCCGGCAGCGCGGAGGAGATCGCGACGTTCTGCTCGACCACGTACGGGACGACCTTCCCGATGACGGCGAAGCTCGAGGTCAACGGCGACGACCGCCATCCGCTCTACCGCGAGCTGACCCAGACGCCCGACGCCGAGGGCGCCGCGGGCGACGTGCAGTGGAACTTCGAGAAGTTCCTCGTCGCGCCCGGCGGCGAGGTGCTGGCGCGCTTTCGCCCGACGACCGATCCGGAGTCCGACGAGGTCGTCGCCGCGATCGAGCGCGCGCTGGCCTGAGGCGGTGACAACCAGGGAACCGGCGCCGTAAAGAGGAGCCAAGGATGATCCAACGGTGCCCGCATCGCCGACTTCGCCGCCGGGACGTCAGCCGCTGCTGAGCGGGCTCGGGCTCTTCACCGTCCTGCTCGGCGCCGCGCTGGCGCCGATCGACCAGTTCATCGTCAACGTCGCGCTGCCCGACATCCGCACGGAGCTGCACGCGTCCGCGGCCGACCTCGTCTGGGTCGTCGCCGCGTTCGGGCTCGCGCTCGCGCTGCTGCAGGTCGTCGGCGGCCGTGTCGGCGACGCGTTCGGTCGCCGCCGCCTGTTCCAGATCGGGATGCTCGCGTTCAGCGTCACCTCGCTGCTGTGCGGGCTGGCGCCGACGATCGGTGCGCTGATCGCCGCCCGCGCCGCACAGGGCGCCGCCGCGGCGCTGCTGGTGCCGCAGGTGCTGGCGATCATCCAGGCGACGACCGACCCGGCCGCACGCCGGCGCGTGCTGGGGCTCTACGGCGCCACCGGCGGGATCGCGATGGTGATCGGGCAGGTGCTCGGCGGCGTGCTCGTGACCGCCGACGTCGCTGGCACCGGCTGGCGCCCGGTCTTCTTCGTCGTCGTGCCGATCGGCCTGCTGGTCGCCGTGATGGCCGGCCGCACGATCCCCGAGACGCGCTCGGATCATCCGCTCGCGATCGACGGCCGCGGGACGATCCTGCTCGGGATCACGGTGCTCGCGCTGCTGGTGCCGCTGACGCTCGGCGAGTCGATCGGCTGGCCGCTGTGGACGTGGGCGTCGCTGGCGATCTCGCCGCTGCTGCTGTGGTGGTTCCTGCGCGTCGAGCACAGGCTGGAGCAGGACGGGCGCGGGCCGTTGATGCCGCCGTCGCTGCTGCGCTACGAGCGCATGGGCCGCGGGCTGCTGCTGTTCCTGCCGTTCTTCATGGCCTTCGGCGGCTTCCTCTTCGTCTTCCCGATCACGCTGCAGGAGGGCCTGCACTTCAGCGCGATCGAAGCCGGTCTCGTGCTGACGCCGTTCGCGCTCGCGTTCCTCGCCGTCTCGCTGATGGCGACCCGCCTCGGCAGGCTGTTCGGGCACCGCGTGATGATCTACGGGCCGATCATCGAGATCACCGGCATCGGCCTGCTGATCGCGGCGTCGGTCGCGTGGTGGCCGAACCTGACGCTGCTGGAGTTGGCGCCCGGCAGCGCGATCGCCGGCGCCGGTCAGGCGATGATGATCCCGGCGATCTACCAACTCGTCCTCTCCGGCGTCCCGGTCGAGCAGGCGGGCGCGGGCAGCGGCGCGCTGACGACGACGCAGCAGGTCTTCCTCGCGACCGGCGTCGCGATCATCGGCGCGACCTTCGCCGCGCTCACGCTTCCGGGACCCGACGGCATGCGCACCGCGTTCGCGGTCAGCCTCGGGATCGTCGCCGCGCTGATCGCCGCGATCGGCCTGCTCGCCCACCGCATGCATCGCCCGACCGCGCGCGCGGGCGCCGGCTGCACCGGCGGGCGCGACGTGCCCGCGTTCCACGCCTGAGCGGCGCTGACGCGAGGCGGTCGCGGTCGCCGGCCCGGCGCGACCTCGCCGCCCGCCCCCTCGCGTCGCTTGTCGCGCCGTCGCGAGCGACCTAAGATCGGCCACCTCCGCCTTTTAGCAGAACGGAGGTTTGTCGGTATTCCCCGCGCGCTTGCGCGCGGTCCTTCTTTGAGCGACCGAACGCCCGCACGCCGCGGGCGACGGAGGTGCATGCAGATGTTGAAGCGAACGAAGCTCGCCGTGCTGGCGGGCATGACGGTGCTCACGCTCGCGTGCGCGGGCGGTGTGGCAGTGGCCGAGAGAGGCATCGGGATAACGCCGTTCGACCGGCTGCTGTCGGTGAGATCGCAGACTGGCGGCGTCAGATTCAGCGCGTTCCTCTTCACCGGGACATGCGACCTGACACTGGCCATAGCGATATTCCCGAGAACGTCGAAGCTTCCGCTCCATCCGATGGGCGGCGTCGACGGCGGCACGCTCGCCAATTGTCAGCCGGCGGGAGTCTCGGCGCAGGTCCTAAGAACGAGAACGATCACGTCGATCAACTATGTCGCCTTCCTAGGTAACCTACCGAACATAACGGGGATCCTAGTCCTGATACAGGAGCTGCAGTTCAAGTTCACAGTCCCCGGGATCGGTGACTGCCTATACAAAGGCAATCAGGCGGCGCTAATCGACTTCACCGCCGTGCCGGAGTTGGTCACGTTGCTAAATACAGCGGACTCGTTCAGCAAGCAGCCAGGCAGCGGCTTGCTGTGCCCGGCGACGGGGACGCTCAGCAGCGCCTCGCCGCTGATCATCCCTGACGGGCTCACCCTGGAGCTATTGGCCTGACGCAGACGCAGCGCCCCGCCGCGTCGCCTTTGGGCGGGCGCGGCGGGGGTATCCTCGAAGGATGGCGACGACGCGCATGACGATGAGAACCGAGTTCCCCGACCTGGCCGACGAGGTTCTCTTCCCCCGGCTGTCCGACAGAAAGCTGGGGTGGCTGGCGGAGCGCGGCGAGCGACAGGTCTTCGAGCCCGGCGAGGTGC
Organism: Conexibacter sp. CPCC 206217; assembly: GCF_030646165.1. GTDB lineage: Bacteria > Actinomycetota > Thermoleophilia > Solirubrobacterales > Solirubrobacteraceae > Conexibacter. Next base: position 116,405 of record NZ_JAUTDO010000007.1, read on the forward strand.
TGTACGAGCACGCCGTCCGCAACGCGCCGTTCTACGTGATCGAGCGCGGCCGCGTGGAGATCGTCGAGCGCAAACCCGGCAAGGACGTGCACGTCTCCGAGGCCGACGCCGGCACCTACATCGGCGACATCGCCGCGTTCACCGGCGAGCCGACGATCAGCGCCTGCGTCGCGATCGAGACGACCGAGGTGATCGCGTTCTCGCGCGAGGGGCTGCGCGACATGGTCGCGCGCTGGCCCGAGTTCGGCGAGCAGATCTTCCGCACGCTGCTGGCGCGACGCGCCTGGCACGAGGCGGAGGGCCACGGGATCATGCGCCTGATCGCCCCGCGCGGATCGCGTCGCGCGCACGAGGTGCGCGACCTGCTGGAGCGCAACCTGCTGCCGGTCCGCTTCTACGACGTCGACACCGACGAGGAGAGCGCCGACTTCCTCAGGTGGCTCGACATCCCGCGCGAGGAGACGCCCGTGCTGGTGCACGCGGCGAGAGTGATGCGCAACCCGTCCGCCGCGCAGGTCGCGCGCTCGCTCGGGCTGCGCGCCGACGTCGACGACCAGCGCTTCGACCTCGTCGTGCTGGGCGCCGGGCCGGCGGGCCTGGCGGCCGCGGTCTACGGCGGCTCGGAGGGACTCAGAACGCTGGTCGCCGAGGCGTGGGCGCCCGGCGGGCAGGCCGGCACGAGCACGCGGATAGAGAACTACCTCGGCTTCCCGAGCGGCATCTCCGGCGTCGAGTTGACGCGCAAGGCGACGCTGCAGGCGCGCCGCTTCGACGCCGTCCTGTCGAGCTTCCACAGAGCGGTCGAGCTGGCCGACGGCCCCGAGGGCCTGGTGCGCGTCGACCTCGACGACGGCCAGCACGTGCTCGCGCGCACGGTCGTGATGGCGACCGGCGCGCGCTGGCGCGAGCTGCGCGCGGACGGCGTCGAGCGTTTCCGCGGCGCCGGCGTCTACCACGCCGCGATGGCCTCCGATGCGGAGCGCTGCCGCGGCGAGGACGTGATCGTCGTCGGCGGCGGCAACTCCGCCGGCCAGGCGGCGGTCCACCTCGGCACGCGGGCGCGCAGCGTGCGGATCGTCGTGCGCGGCGAGGCGCTGAAGTCGACGATGTCGCACTACCTCGTCGACCGCATCGAGCGCTCGCCGCAGATCGAGGTGATGACGCGCACCGAGGTCGCGGCCGTGGACGGCACCGCGACGGTCGAGTCGGTCGTCCTGCGTGACCGCGACGGCGCCGAGCAGAGAGTCGATGCGACGTCGGTCTTCGTGATGATCGGCGCCGAGCCGTGCACGGAGGCGACGACGGGGATGCTCGCGGTCGACCCCGCCGGCTACCTGCTGTGCGGCAGCGGCGCGGCGCAGGACGCCGGCTACCTCGCCTGGCCGCTGGGCGACCGCGAGCCGCACCTGCTGGAGACGGTCCGCCCGGGCGTCTTCGCCGCCGGCGACGTGCGCGCGGGCGCGGCGAAGCGGGTCGCGGGCGCGGTCGGCGACGGTGCCCTGTCGGTCCGCTTCGCGCACGACGTGCTGGCGGGGTAGGCGCCTCGCGCGACGCGCTCGCCGGCTGGGACGGACGCCGTCGCTGGCCGGCGGACGCCGCTCAGCCGCCGCTCTCCTCCTCCGGCGGCTGCGCCTCCATGTCGCCTATCCGCACCGGTCCCTGGCCGAGGCGGATGCGGTTGGCGGTCGTCTCGCCGGTGCTGGGGTCGAGCGTCACGACGTCGGCGGCGAGCGGCGCGAACGGCGCCTCCTGGTAGGTGAGGATCGCCAGGCTGGCGTTCTGCTGCTCGGCGAGATTGCCGGTGCCGCCGGCGCCGATCGTGCCGCCGTTGACCTCTGTCACGCCTCTGTCGGAGTCGACCGCCGGATGATGCGTGTGGCCGACGACGAGCAGCAGTTGCGACTCGCCCGGCGTGTCGCGCAGCTCCTGCAGCAGCGGCTCCACCAGCGCCGGCTCGTGCACCATCACGACGTCCACGCGATCGCGGATCCGCAGCAGCCAGGTGCGGAACGCCTGCTGCTGCGCGGGCGTGACGTCGGCGCCGCGGTCGCGGTAGCCGTCCGCGGCGCGGCGCTCGTTGGGACTCGAGTAGCCCGCGACGCGCAGGCCTCTGACGGTCGCGACGAGCGGGCCGTAGCGGCCGTTCGGGAGCAGCCGCCCGTGCTGCGTCAGCACGATCGCGCCGGCCTGCGCGAGCGCCCGCGAGAGCGTGTCGGAGTCGTGGTTGCCGGCCGTGAAGACGAACGGGGCGCCGCTGGCGACGACCGACCGCAGCACGCTCGTCTCCAGCGGCGAGCCGCGGTCGGCGAGGTCGCCGGGGAAGAGGATCGGGCCGCCCGCGGCCGCGCTTCTGAGCGTCGGCACGAGCAGGACGTTGTTGTGCAGGTCAGAGGCGACGACGAGCCGCGGGCGGTCGCGCAGGTCCGGCCGGGTGCCGGGCGCGATCACGAGCCGCGCGAGCCCGAGGATCTGGTCCTCGAAGCTCGCGCTGACCTGGTCCGGCGTGCGCACGGCGGCCTCGGCCGCCTCCAGCGCGACCGGGATGTCGCTGCCGTGCGCGTAGTAGGAGGGATCGGCCAGCTCGCCACGCGGCGCGACGAGGAACGCGACCGCCGGGATCCAGGCGAGCGCGACGACCGCGGCGGTGACGACCAGCCAGCGGGCGCGCACCTGGGTGCGCGGGCCGATCGCGGCCGCCGCGAGGCCGCCGAGCGCGAGCGCAGCGGCCGCTGCGAAGACCGCGAGCAGCTTCAGGTAGGAGGCGATCGCGTCGCTGGCCTCGGCGCGCAGCGGCTGGATCGCGGCACTGCCCTCGCGCGCGATCCGCGCGGCGGCGTCGCGGTCGATCGCCTGCACCTCGACCTGCAGCCGCGCCGGGAAGCGGACCCCGTCGAAGCGCACGCCCCAGTCCAGCAGCGGCACGTAGAGGTCGAGCGCGCCGGCGTGGAAGGGGCTGATCGAGAGCGAGATCGTGCCGGCCGACAGCCGTCGCTCGGCGGAGTAGGCCCATAGCAGCAGCACCCCGCCGAGCACCGCCGCGAGCGCGACGGCGAGCACCGCCGCGATCGCTCGCAGCGTGCTGCCGCCGGAGTCTCGCGCGGGGCGCCACATCTGTCTCCAGGCTAACGAGCCCGGTCGGGACTCAGTCCGCGACGCGCTCCACGACCATCGCGATCCCCTGGCCGACGCCGATGCACATCGTCGCGAGGCCGAACGTGACGTCGTCGCGGCGCTGCAGCTCGTGCACGAGCGTCGTGAGGATGCGAGCGCCGGAGCAGCCGAGCGGGTGGCCGAGCGCGATCGCGCCGCCGTTGACGTTGAGGCGCTCGTCCTCGGCGTCGAGGCTCCAGGCGTCCAGGACGGCGAGCGACTGCGCCGCGAACGCCTCGTTCAACTCGATCAGGCCCACGTCGGCGAGCCCGATGCCGGCCCGCTGCAGCGCCTTCGCGGTCGCCGGGATCGGCCCGATCCCCATCACGCGCGGCGGCACGCCGGCGGTCGCGCTCGAGCGGATCCGCGCGAGCGGTCTGAGCCCGTGCTCGCGTGCGTAGGCGGGGGAGACGAGCACGAGCGCGGCGGCGCCGTCGTTGAGCGAGCTGGAGTTGCCGGCGGTGACGGTCCCGCTGCCGTCCTTCACGAACGCGGGCTTCAGCGCCGCGAGCCGCTCCAGCGAGCTGTCGGCGCGCGGTCCCTCGTCGCGCGCGACGATCCGCTCGCCCTTGCGCTCGGCCACCGTCACCGGGATCAGCTCGGCGTCGAAGCGGCCCGCCTCCTGCGCGGCGAGCGCCTTCGCGTGGCTGTGCAGCGCGAAGCGGTCCTGCGCCTCGCGCGAGAGGTCGTAGGCGCGCGCGGCGGCATCGGCGTCGGCGGGATCCTCCGACGTGCCGGGCGCGACCCAGCGCTCGGCGACGAGGTTCTCGGCCGTCACGCCGAGCGGATCGGTGTGGCCGAGCTGCTCCATCCGCGGGTTGACGAAGCGCCAGCCGAGGCTGGAGTCGTACATCGTCGCGGGACCGTTCGGGAACGCCTTCGACGGCTTCGCGGTCACCCACGGCGAGCGCGTCATCGACTCGACGCCGCCGGCGACGAAGACGTCGCCGTCACCGAGCATCAGCGCCCGTGCCGCGACCGAGATCGCGTCGAGGCCGGAGCCGCAGAGGCGGTTGACGGTGGTGCCGCCGACGGTCTCCGGGAGCCCGGCCAGCAGCGCGGCCATCCGCGCCACGTCGCGGTTGTCCTCGCCCGCCTGGTTGACGCAGCCGAGCACGACGTCCTCGATCGCCTCGCCCGGCACGCCGGAGCGCTCGACCGCCGCCGCGACCGCGAGCGCCGCGAGGTCGTCCGGCCGCACCGCGCTCAGGGCGCCGCCGTAGCGCCCGATCGGCGTCCGCACCGCCTCGACGATCCACGCCTCGCCACGCTCGGTCCCGCTCATCGCTCGTCCTCCGTCTCGCTGCTCGTCGCTGCCGCGCCCACTGCCGCGGCAGGTGCGTCCGCGTCCGCCGCGCCGAGCGCGACCGCGAACGCGGCCCCGGTGTTCTCCGCGACCCACTCCTGCGAGGTGCCGGGCGCGATCTCGATCAGCGTCAGCCCGTCGGCGCCGGCCGCGAACGTCGCGTGCTCGGTGACGATCAGGTCGACGGGGCGGTCGGCCGTCAGCGGGAAGGTCGCGTCCTGCACGATCTTCGGCGTCCTGTCCTTCGCCAGGTGCGTCGTGGCGGCGATCACGCGCCGCGCGCCGACGAGCAGGTCCATCGCGCCGCCGACGCCGAGGATCGGCTTGCCGGGGATCGACCAGTTCGCGATCCGGCCGCGCCCGTCGAGCTGCAGCGCGCCGAGGATCGCGACGTCGACGTGGCCGCCGCGGATCATCGCGAACGACGCCGAGCTGGAGAAGTAGGAGGCGCCGGCCAGCTCGCTGACGGGCAGCTTGCCGGCGTTGACGAGGTTCGGGTCGACGGCGTCCGGGCCGGGCGTCGGGCCGACGCCGAGCATGCCGTTCTCCGTCTGCAGGACGACGTCGACGTCGTCCGGGAGGTGGTCGGCGACGAGCGTCGGGATCCCGATCCCGAGGTTGACGATCTCGCCGCCGCGCAGGTGCGACGCGACGCGGCGGGCGATCGCGTCGGAGACGGACTCGCTCATGCGGCGGCTCCTTCGGTGAGGACGAGATGGTCGACGAACAGATGCGGCGTGGCGATCTCGCCGGGGTCGAGCGCGCCGACCTCGACGATCTCGTCGACCTCCGCGATCACGGTCGTCGCCGCGGTCGCCATGTCGGGGTTGAAGTTGCGCGCGGTGCGCGCGTAGACGAGGTTGCCGGCGCGATCGGCGCGCGCGGCGCGGATCAGCGCCACGTCGGCCTTCAGCGGCAGCTGGAAGAGGTACTGCACGCCGTCGATCTCGCGCTGCTCTCTGCCCTCGGCCAGCAGCGTGCCGGCGCCGGTGCGCACGTAGAAGCCGCCGATGCCGGCGCCGCCGGCGCGGATCGACTCCGCGAGCGTGCCCTGCGGCAGCAGCTCGATCTCGATCTCGCCGGCCAGATGCGCCTGCACGACCTCGCGGTTGGAGGTGAAGTAGGAGCCGACGGCCTTGCGCACGCGTCTGCTCGGCAGCAGCCGCCCGAGCCCTCTGCCGGGCTCGCCGAGGTTGTTCGAGACGACCGTGAGATCGCCGGCGGACGAGCCGTCGACGAGCGCCGCGATCAGCGACAGCGGCGCGCCGACGAGGCCGAAGCCGCCGACCATGACGGTGTCGCCGGGGCGCACGCGCTCGACGGCCTGCGCGGCGGTGAGGACAGTGACCATGCTGTCAGCTTCACGCGCGGCGACTCATCTGTCCAATACTCGTTTGAGCCGTGTCGCATACTCTGAAGGTATGGACGTCGAGCTGCGCCACCTGCGCTACTTCGTCGCGGTCGCGGAGGAGCTGAGCTTCACGCGCGCCGCCGAGCGGCTGCACATCGCGCAGCCGCCGCTGTCGACGCAGATCCGCAAGCTCGAGCGAGAGCTGGGCGTCGAGCTGTTCGACCGCTCGCGCCGGGCGGTCGCCCTGACCGCCGCCGGCGACGTGCTGCTGGTCGAGGCGCGCCGGCTGCTGGAGCAGGTCGACCAGTCGCTGCGGGCGGCGGTGCGCGCCGGCACCGGCGAGGTCGGCCGGCTCGCGATCGGCTTCGTCCCGTCGGCTTCCAACGCCCTGCTGCCGAGCCAGCTGCGCGCGTTCCACGGCCGCTATCCGGGCGTCGAGCTGACGCTGCGCGAGATGGCGCCCGACGACCTCGTCGCGGCCGTGCTGGCCGGCGGCATCGACGTCTGCTTCCTCTACCTGCCGTTCGCCGACGAGCGGCTGCGCACGCGCACGGTCCTGCGCGAGCCGCTCGTCGCCGCGCTGCCGGCCGAGCACCGCCTCGCGGGCGGCCGGCGCAAGACGGTCGCGCTGGAGCAGTTGCGCGACGAGCCGTTCGTGCTGCCCGCGCGTCACCACATGCCGGGCCTCAACGCCGGCATCGTCGCCGCCTGCCGCTCGGCCGGCTTCGAGCCCGAGGTCGTGCAGCGCGACGTCTGGCTGCTGCAGACCGTGCTCGGCCTCGTCGCGGCCGGCCTCGGCGTGGCGCTGGTGCCCGCGTCGGTGCAGAACCTCAACCGCGCGGGCGTCGTCTTCCGCCCCCTGCGCGACGCCCACGCGCCGATCGAGATGGGCGCCTTCTGGCGCGCGGGCGACGGCTCGGCGGCGCTGGCGAACTTCGTCGCGATGCTGCCGACGGACACCAGCGACGGCGCGGCGAGCGAGCCCGGCTGACGAGCCGCGCCCGCGAGCGCGTCAGGCGCCGCGCGGCGACGGCCGCAGCGCCGCGCGCACCGCTCTCAACGTCGCCGCGACCGCCTCCAGCCCATGCCCCCACGGCGGCTCGACGATCAGCTCGTCGAAGCCGAGCCGCTCGACGGCAGCCGCGGCGGCCGGCAGCGCGCCGGCCTCCTCGGCGCTCGCGTGCAGCTTCAGCGTCGTCGTGAAGGGACGCGCCGCGCCACCGCCGCCGTCGCGCAATTGCTCGCGCAGCAGTTCCAGCCGCGCCGCGAGCCGCTCCGGATCGAGCTTGCCGACGTAGTCGAGCGCGAGCCAGCCGTCGCCGTGGCGGGCGGCGCGGCGCACGGCCGGATCGGTCATCCCGCCGACCAGCAGCGGCGGACCGGGCCGCTGCAGCGGGCGCGGGTTCAGCACCAGCGACGGCGCGACCGTCACCTCGCTGCCGGCGAACGCCGCAGGGCGCCCGCTCCAGCAGTCGCGCAGGACCGCGAGCATCTCGTCGAAGCGCGTGCCGCGCGTGCGGTGCGGGTAGCCGAGCGCCTCCATCTCGGCGGCGTACCAGCCGGCACCGAGCCCCAGCTCGAGCCGCCCGCCGCTGAGGCGGTCGATCGTCGCGGCCGTCTTGGCGACCTCCAGCACGGAGCGCTGCGGCAGCACCAGCACGGCGGTGCCGATCCGGCAGCTCGTGGTCGCCGCGGCCATGTAGGCGCAGCAGGCGAACGCCTCGTAGTAGTCGACCTCGGCGCTCCAGGTCGGTCTGCCGTCGTCGCTGTAGGGGTAGTCGTCGGTCGGCGCGTCGACCATCAGCAGGTGGTCGCTGACCCACACGGAGTCGGCGCCGGCCGCCTCCGCGGCCTGCGCCATCGCACCGATGCCGAGCGCGCCCGGCAGTTCGCCGGAGTTGGGGACGATCGCTCCGATCCGCATCCCGCCCGGCGCGCTCGTCTCGCCCGGCCCGCTCATTCCGCCGCGCTCAGCACGGCGCGCGTCGCCTCCAGCAGCAGCTCGACGTCGTCCTCGTCGTGGGCGCCGGAGGTGACGGCCGGGTGGATCGGCGGCCACAGCACGCCGTGCGCGACCAGCCCGAGCAGGAACGCGCGCGTGCGCTCCAGCTCCGAGCGCAGCACGTCGCGGCGGTTGCGGATCTCGCGCGCGCCGAAGTGGACCTGGAAGATCGAGCCCGCGCCGGTCACGACGGCCTCCTCGCCGTGCGCGTCCAGCTCGCGCTGCAGGCCCTCGCGCATCAGCTCGGCGATCGCGTCGGCGCGCTCCAGCACCGGCTCGTTCTCCAGCACGTCGAGCACCGCCAGCCCGGCCTCGATCGAGACCGGGTTCTCCGTGAACGTGCCCGACTGGAAGATCTTGCGCGCGCCCGCCTCGGTGCCCAGCGCCGCCTCCATCCACTCCGCCGAGCCGCCGAACGCGGCCAGCGGCATGCCGCCGCCGACGGCCTTCCCGATCGTCGCGAGGTCGGGCGCGACGCCGAGGTAGGCGGGCGCGCCGGCGAGGCCCATGCGGTAGGCGCAGAGGACCTCGTCGAAGATCAGCGCGATCGCGTGCCGCCTCGTCGCCGCCCGCACCGCCGCGGCGAACTCGCGCGTCGCGGGGACGGCGCCGCCGCTGGAGAAAGCGACCGGCTCCATGATCACGCCGGCCAGGTCAGCCGCGTGGTGGTGGATGATCTCGACCGCGGCCTGCACGTCGTTGAAGGGCAGCAGGATCACTCCGTCGAGCACGTCCGGCGCGAGCCCGGCGTAGTCGGCGACAGGCTCGGGTCGCGCGTCGCTGCCGGCGAGTCTGCGGCTGTGCGTGGAGACGAGGAAGGTGTCGTCGGAGCCGTGGAAGTTGCCCTCGCACTTGGCGATCAGCCTGCGGCCGGTGGCGGCGCGCGCGACGCGCACGGCGGAGCGGGTCGCCTCCGAGCCGGTGTTGGCGAAGCGCAGCCGCTCCAGGTACGGCATGTGACCGCGGATCCGCTCGGCCAGCAGCATCGAGCGCTCGATCGGCATCATCGGGTTCGTCATCCGCGCGACCTGCTCGCGGATCGCCTCCACGACCGCGGGATGACCGTGGCCGAGCAGCATCGGCCCGGCGCCCATCAGCAGGTCGACGTAGTCGTTGTCGTCGACGTCGGCGACGTGCGAGCCGCCCGCGGAGGCGACGAAGATCGGGAACGGGTCGAAGTGCTTGGCGGCGCCGCTCACGCCCTGCGGGAAGACGCCCGACGCCTGCCTCGAAAGCGCCTGGGAGCGGGTGCGGCCGGCGCGGTAGCGCGCCTCGCTGACCCGTGCCAATTCGCTGGTGGGGACGACGCCGGTTCGAGCAGGCATGGATTCCTCACTGGTTGTATCGCTCTGCGATATGCTGATTCGAAATAGAGGCTAGACGCCTCACGTCGCTGCCGTCAAGCGGTTCACAGCGACCGAGTCCCGTCCCGACGTGTCGTTGAGAACACCGGAGGTTCGATGAACGATCTGCAGGGCCACGTCGTCGCCGTCACGGGGACGAGTCGCGGCATCGGCGCCGGGATCGCGCGGCGGCTGATCGACGCCGGTGCCGCCGTCGTCGGCGTCAGCCGCAGCGGCGAGAGCCCCGCCGGCCTCGCCGACGACGAGCGCCTCGCGAGCATCCGCGCCGACGTGCTCGACCCCGACGCGCCGCGCACGATCCTCGCGGCCGCGATCGCCCGCTTCGGCCGCCTCGACGGCCTCGTCAACAACGCCGGCGCGCAGGTCCACGCGCCCTGCTGGGAGCAGACCGACGAGCAGTTCGACGCGATGCTCGCCATCAACCTGACGGCGCCGTTCCGCCTCTCGCAGGAGGTCGGCCGCCATTGGGTCGCGGGCGGGATCAAGGGCACGATCGTCAACGTCTGCTCGATCGAGGCGCAGGTCGGCTGGCTCGATCCGCCGCAGGCCGGCTACGCCGTCACGAAGGGCGGGCTGCTGGGACTGACGCGGGCGATGGCGCTCGACCTCGCACCGCGCGGGATCCGCGTCGTCGCAGTCGGCCCCGGCGCGATCGCGACCGAGATGGCGCCGACGGAGCTGCCCGACCTGCCGGCGCGGATCCCGCTCGGCGGCCGGCTCGGGACGCCGGCCGAGGTCGGTGACGCGGTCGCGTTCCTGTTGTCCGAGCGCGCCTCCTACGTGACCGGCGAGATCGTCTACGTCGACGGGGGGTACCTGCTGCCATGAGCGCTCAGCGATTCGAGGGCCGTCGCGCGCTGGTGACCGGCGCCGGCTCCGGCATCGGCCGCGCGACCGCGCAGCGGCTGATGGACGAGGGCGCCGAGGTGCTCGGCGTCGACCTCAACGAGGACGGGTTGAAAGCGACGTTCGCGGATGCGGAGGCGGGCGCGGGCCGCGGCGCGGCCGGCGGCGGCACGTGGGCCGCGCTCGACGTCGGCGCGCCGCAGGCGCCCGCGCTGATGCGCGAGCGCGGACCGTTCGACGTGCTCGTCAACGCCGCCGGGATCCTGCGTCGCCACGACGTCCTCGATCACCCGCTCGACGGCTGGGAGGCGACGCTCGACGTCAACGTGCGCGCGGCGTTCCGGCTCTGTCGCGAGCTGGCGCGCGAGCGCGTCGCGGCGGGAGCGCCGGGCGCGATCGTCAACGTCTGCTCGATCGAGTCGTTCACGGCGCTGCCCGCGCACGCCGCCTACACGGCGTCGAAGGCGGCGATCCTGATGCTGACGCGTTCGTTCGCCCTGGAGCTGGCCCCGCACGGCGTCCGCGTCAACGGGATCGCCCCGGGCGTGACCGAGACCGGCATGAACGAGCGCCTGCGCGCTGACGCCGAGGGCGCCCGCAGGCTCGCCGCCGGCATCCCGATGAGGCGCTTCGGCCGGCCCGAGGAGCAGGCCGCCGCGATCTGCTTCCTGGCCTCCGGCGAGGCGTCGTACATCACCGGCTCGGTGCTGGCGGTCGACGGCGGATGGCTGACGCGATGAACGCGACGGCTGCCGCTGGCGTGGGCGCTCAGGGGATCGTACGATGCGGTGGTGCGGGACGTGCCGCGCGCGCCGGGACCGGCCGGGACGTCGAGCAGCAAGGGGAGCCACGATGAGCGAGCGACACGAGATCGACCAGCGCTACTACGTCGAGACCGCGGCCCGCGCGCTGCAACTGCTGCGCGCCGTCGCGGCGCTCGACCGGCCGGCGTCGCTCGGCGAGATCGTCGAGGTGCTGGGTTGGAGCAAGCCGGCCGTCTACCGGCTCGTGCGCACGCTCGAGACCGAGGGCGCGCTGCGCCAGCAGGACGGCCGCGGCTACGTGATGGGGCCGGCGATGATCACGCTCGGCCAGGCTGCGCTGCGCGCGACGCGCCTGCCGGAGATCGCGCGCCCGCACATGGAGCGGCTCGCGGCCGAGCTGAGCGAGACGATCGTGCTGACCGTGCTCGACGGCGACGAGGTCGTCTACGTCGACCGGATCGAGGCCGACCAGCTGCTGATCCCGCGCACCCGCCTGGGCTCGCGCCTGCCCGCGTACTGCACCTCGACCGGGCAGATGCTGCTGTCCGGGCTCGACGACGACGAGGTCCGCCGGCGCGTCGCGGGGCGCGAGTTCGTGCAGCGCGCGCCGCACACGCTGAAGTCGATCGAGGAGCTGCTGGAGCGGCTCGACGAGACGCGCCGCCGCGGCTATGCGATCAACGACGAGGAGCTCGCCGTCGGCCATCGCGCGGCGGCCGCGCCGGTGTTCGACCACAGCGACAGAGTCGTCGCCGCGATCAGCGTCTCGGTGCCGTCGGCGCGCGTCGCGCTCAGCAAGCTGGAGCGCTTCGCGGTCGAGGGCCTGATGCCCGCCGCCGACGCGATCAGCTTCGCGCTCGGCGGTCGCTCCGCCGTGCTGCTCGCCGGCTGACCCGGGTCGCGGCGACGCGTCGCGCGCGCCGTCCGCGCGCGGCCCTCGCGACCCGCGTCAGTGCGCCAAGCGCATTGACGCGACTGCTCAGTCAGTATGAATCGGGGTATCGCTCGGCGATATCCCAACCCTCCACTGCGCTTGCAGGTTTTCTCGATCGGGAGACGCTTCTGCGGGTGATTCCCCATGAACACTGTGCCTATGGCGCAGTCCGCTTGTCCATCTGGCGCTTGACTCGTCTCCCATGGCTCGGATACGGTCACGGAACGAATCAGCGTATCGATCAGCGATACAACGAGCCCAGCGAGGAGCACGTATGCCACGCAGCAGTGCTGAGGATCGACAGGTCCTGACGCTTGCGCAGGAACTGCGGGACGGCCGGATCGGACGCCGTCAATTCATCGGGCGCGCGATGGCGTTGGGCCTCGGCGCAACGTCGATCAGCGCGATCCTGGCCGCGTGCGGCAGCAGCGAGGACGGGGGCGGCGGCGGAGGCGGCGCGGGCGGCGGCAGCGGCGCCGTCAGAACGGGCGTGGCGAACGCGATCGGCAAGTTCGACCCGCACAGCTGGGGCGGCTTCACCGCCAACATCGTCACCAACCACGTCTACCAGGGCCTCGTGCGGCTCGGCTTCGGCGGCCAGAGAATCGAGCCGGCGCTCGCGGCGTCGTGGGAGAACCCAGATCCGAGAACGTGGATCTACCACCTGCGCAGAGACGTCACCTTCCACGACGGCACGCCGTTCACCGCCGACGACGTCGTCTTCTCGACGCTGCGCAGCAAGAGAATCAGCTGGGGCACCTACGGCTGGACGAGCCTCGAGAGCGTCAGAGCACGCGACAGACACACCGTCGAGGTGAAGCTGCACCAGCCCGACTTCCGCTTCCAGTGGGCCTACTACTGGCCGCCCGGCGCGATCGTCAGCAAGGCCTACTTCGACAGAGTCGGCGAGACCGCGGCGACCAGCAGACCGGTCGGCACCAACGCCTTCAGATTCGTGCGCGCGTCGAGCAACCAGGTCGTGCTCGACAAGTACGACGGCTACTGGGAGGACGGCCTGCCGTACGTCGACCAGGTCGTGCTCGACGTGCTCGACGGCAGCACGATCGTCTCCAGCCTCAAGACCGGTGACGTGACGCTCTCGCCCGACGTCGACTTCGACCAGCTCGAGCTCGTCTCCGGCTTCGGCGACGTCGGCGTGAAGGCGAAGGTCGGCCCGCACATCGTCACCTCGTACCCGAACGTCACGAGAGCGCCGTTCAACGACGTCAACGCGCGCAAGGCCGTGATGGAGGCGCTCGACAACAGATCGGCGCTGTCGGCCTACCCGGAGCAGTACTACGAGCCGTCGGCCGGTGCGCTGATCCACAGATCGTTCGAGGGCAGCGCCTACGACCAGACCAACGCGATGTACACGGGCGACCTCGCGAGAGCGAAGCAGTACCTCGAGGCGAGCGCCACGCCGGACGGCTTCTCGGTCGACTGGCTCGTCGTCGCGACGCGCCCGCAGGAGGTCTCCGCCGTGCTCGGCGCGGCCGAGCAGCTCGGCAAGATCGGCATCAGAGTCAACATCAAGCAGCTGCCCGACGGCGACGTCTCCGCCGCGCTCTACAAGCGCCCGCGGCCGTTCGACATCGGCACCTACAACTGGCTCCACAACCAGCCGAACACGCTCGACCCGCTCGCCGGGATGCTGTCCAGCGCGAACCTCGAGTCCGGCAACTTCTCCGGCTACAGCGACAGAAGATTCGACAGACTCGTCAACGACGCCGTCATAACGACCGACGACGAGCAGCGCAACGCGAAGCTGAGACAGCTGCAGTTGATGGCTGCGGAGGAGGCGGTGCTGTTCCCGCACGGCTGGGACGCGATGCGCCGCGCCGAGAGCAACAGCATCAGAACCCCCGAGCAGACGATCCTCGCCGAGTGGGACGACTGGTACCGGACGTCGAGATGGGCCTGACAGCCGTCGGCGGAGGGGGCGCGGCATGACGACCCGCGTCCTCTCCGTCATCCCCGTCCTGCTGATCGCGTCGATCCTGATCTTCATCGCGATGCGCGTGCTGCCGGGTGATCCCGTCTCGGTGCTCGCGCAGGGGACGCCGATCACGCCGCAGCAGCGCGCGGCGCTGACGCAGGAGTACCACCTCGACGAGTCGATCCCGGCGCAGTACGTCGCGTGGCTGGGCAACGCCGTCACCGGGGACCTCGGCACGTCGCTGAAGTCCAACCAGCCGGTGACGGAGATCCTCGGCCGCGCGATCCCGCGCACGCTGCTGCTGCTGGCGGGCGCGTTCATCGTCTCGCTGCTGATCTCGCTGCCGCTCGGATTGCTGGCGGCACTGCGTGAAGGGAGACCGACCGACCAGCTCGTGATCAGCTTGACGATGCTGCTGTTCGCAGTGCCGTTGTTCATCACGTGCGTGCTGGCGATCTACGTCTTCAGCTACCAGCTCGACTTGTTCCCGGCGTTCGGTTTGGAGTTCGACTCGTTCAGCAGCGTCGTGCAGCACATGATCCTGCCGTGGATCACGCTCGGGCTGGCGCTCGTGGCGGCGCAGACCGCGACGTTGCGGGCCGGGCTCGTCGACGCGCTGCACCAGGACTACATCGTGATGGCGCAGAGCCGCGGGATCCCGTGGCGCACGGTGCTGCGCCGTCACGCGCTGCGCAGCGCGCTGGTTCCCGTCGTGACGCTGCTGGGCGTGCAACTGTCGTCGATGATCGTCGGCTCCGTCTTCGTCGACTACATCTTCGGCCTCGGCGGGCTGGGCAGCGTGCTCGTCAACGCCGTCAGCTTCCGCGACCTGCCGCTGGTGCAGGCGTCGGTGCTGCTGGTGAGCGCCTTCTTCATCCTCGCCAACCTCGCGGTCGACCTCGTCGCGGCACGGCTCGATCCCCGCTACGCGGTGCGCTGATGAGCGTCCAGGCCGCGCCCCACACCGCCACCGCCGCGCTCGCGCCCTCGCGCGCGCGGCGTGCGTTCGCGTTCGCGCGCACGCACAAGCTGCTGGTCGTGACCGGCGCGATCATCGTCTTCTACGTCCTGATCGCGCTGTTCGGGCCGCTGCTGGCGCCGTTCGATCCGAATCAGTCGCACCCCGGCGCGAACTACCAGGCGCCGGGCGGCGAGTACCTGCTCGGCACCGACAAGCAGGGCCGCGACGTCCTGAGCCGGATGCTCTACGGCGCCCGCTGGACGCTGCTCGGCGCGCTCGCGGTGATGCTGATCGCGGCGGTCGGCGGGTTCATCTACGGATTGACGACCGCCTACCTCGGCGGCTGGTTCGACCGCTTCTCGATGCGCCTCTTCGACCTCGTGCTGTCGTTCCCGCCGCTGGTGATCGCGATCGTGCTGGTCGCCAGCCTCGGGCCGGGGCTGCTGCCGGTCGTGATCGGGATCGGCGTCGGCTACCTGCCGTCGATCGCGCGGATCATCCGCTCGGAGGCGCTCGTGCAACGCGGCGAGCAGTACGTCGCCGCCGGGCGCGGGCTGGGCTTCTCCGGGCGGCGGATCGTCTTCCGCCACATGATGCCCAACTGCACCTCGCAGATCATCGTGCAGGCGAGCCTCAACCTGCCCTACGCGATCATCGACATCGCCGGCATGAGCTTCCTCGGCTTCGGCATCCAGCCGCCGACGGCGGACTGGGGCGCGATGCTCGCCGAGGGTCAGAAGTCGATCTTCTTCGCGTCGTGGCTGGTGCTCGTGCCCGCCGTCGCGATCGTCGTCTTCGTACTCACCTGGAACGTCTTCGGCGCGCAGCTGCGGCGCGCGCTCGATCCGAAGGAGGCCTGATGGAGCCGCTGCTGCAGATCCGCGACCTGTCGGTGGAGTTCACCGGCGCGCGCGGCGTCGACCGCGCGGTCGACGGGGTCAGCCTCGCGATCGGGCGCGGCGAGCGCGTCGGGCTGGTCGGCGAGAGCGGCTCGGGCAAGAGCGTGATCGCACGCGCGATCCTCGGCCTGACGCGGCCGCCCGGCCGCGTCACCGGCGGCGAGATCGTCTTCGACGGGCAGAACCTGCTGCACCAGTCCGAGGCCGACCTGACCGCGCTGCGCGGCAGCCGGATCGCGCTGATCCCGCAGGACGCGTCGCTCGCGCTCAACCCGGTGCTGACGATCCGCCAGCACATGACGGAGGTGCTCGAACGCCACACCGACCTCAACGCCGGGGCCATCAGAGAGAAGTCGCTCGCGACGCTGCGGCGCGTCGGGCTGGCCGATCCCGACCGCGTGCTCGGCGCCTACGGCGGCGAGCTGAGCGGCGGGATGAAGCAGCGCGTCGGGATCGCGCTGGCGCTGCTGTGCGACCCCGAGCTGCTGATCGCCGACGACCCGACCTCGGCCGTCGACGTGACGATCCAGGCGCAGATCCTGTCGGAGTTCCGCGACCTGACGACGCGTCTCGGCGTCTCGGTCCTGTTCATCACGCACGACCTGCGCGTCGTCGCCAACGTCTGCTCGCGCGCGGTCGTGCTGTACGCCGGCCAGGTCGCCGAGGCGGCGCCGCCGCAGGAGCTGCTGCGCCGCGGCCAGCATCCGTACACGAGCGCGCTCGTCGCCTGCCTGCCGTCGGTCGAGCAGCGCAAGTCGCCGCTGCCGGTCGTGGCGGGCGCGCCGCCCGACACGGTCGAGGCGGGCGACGGCTGCCGCTTCCATCCGCGCTGTCCCAACGCCTTGGAGCGCTGCACGCACGAGTTCCCGCCGCTGGAGCGTGCCGGCCACGACCTCGCCTGCTGGAACCCGGTGGCGGCATGAGCGCCGTGGCGGGCGAGACGCGCGCGGCGACCGACGTGCTGGTCGAGGTGCGCGGGCTGGTGAAGCACTTCCCGCTGCCGGCGAGAGGCGTGCCGGGCAGACGCAGACACGAGGTCGTGCACGCGCTCAACGGCGTCGACCTGGACGTGCGCAGAGGCGAGTTCATCGCGCTCGTCGGCGAGAGCGGCTCCGGCAAGACGACGCTGGCGAACTGCATCGCCGGCTTCCTCGACCCGACGGCGGGCGCGATCCGGCTCGACGGCTCGCCGCTGGTGGAGGCGCGCGAAGGACGCCGGCGCGTTTCGCGGCACGTCTCGCGACGGGCGCTCGCGCGCGACGTGCAGATGATCTTCCAGGACCCCAGCTCGGCGCTGAACCCGCGCCAGACGATCGCCTCGGCGCTGCTGGAGCCGCTGCTGGTGCACAAGGTGCTGGACAAGCGGGCGGCGCAGACGCGCGTGCGCGAGCTGCTGAGCCTGACGGGGATCCCGGCGACGATGGGTGGGCGCTACCCGCACGAGCTCAACAGCGGTCAGCGCCAGCGCGCGGTGATCGCGCGTGCGCTCGCGCTCAACCCGCGCCTGATCGTCGCCGACGAGGCGGTCTCGCGGCTCGACGTCTCGATGCAGAGCCAGATCCTCAACCTGCTGCTGGACCTGCACCGCGACCTCGGCCTGACGATCGTCTTCATCACGCACGACCTGTCGGTCGTGCGCCAGGTGGCGGACTCGGTCGTCGTGATGTACCTGGGGCGGATCATGGAGGCCTGCGCGGCCGACGTCTTCTTCGCGCAGCCGAGCCATCCGTACAGCAACGCGCTGATCGCCTCGACGCCGCGGATGCTGCGCGAGGACGAGCAGTTGCAGACGCTGGAGGGCGAGATCCCGAGCCCCGTGCGCCCGCCGTCCGGCTGCCCGTTCCACACCCGCTGCCCGCTCGCGGAGGAGCGCTGCACCGAGGCGGTCCCGCCGTTGGAAGACGTCGCCCCCGGCCACCGCGTCGCGTGCATCAAAGCGTGAGCGGCTTGGAGGCAGCGACGGACGAGGGAACGCGTGGGCGCGCGGCGGCTGCGAGCGCCGCCGCGTGCCCGCGTGCGTCAGTCCCAGTAGTGGCTGCTGGGCCAGCTGACGCCCATGCGCGCGCCCGCGCCGCCGTCGGCGACGAGCGTCGCGCCGGTCACCAGCGCCGCCTCCGGCGCGGCGAGGAACGCGATCACGGCCGCGATCTCCTCGGGCTGCCCGAGCCGGCCGCGGTCCTCGGCTCTGCGGCCGGCCTGCTCGGCGTCGCGCTGCGCGTCGCCCTCCTGCAGCAGCGCGGTCGCGACCGGGCCGGGGCAGACGCAGTTGACGCGGATCCCGTCCGGCGCGTGGTCGACCGCGAGGCCCTTCGCGAGCATCACGACGCCGCCCTTCGTCGCCGCGTAGGCGGTCCAGCGCGGCACGGCCGCGAACGCGACGTGCGAGGCGGTGAAGACGATCGCCCCGCCGCCGCCGCGGCGCATCGACGGGATCGCGTGCTTGGCGCAGAGGAACTGCGCCGACAGGTTGACCGCGACGACCGCGTCCCAGGCGGCGGCGTCGATCTCGGGAACCGGCATCACCGGTCCGCCGATGCCGGCGTTGGCGCAGAGGACCGCGAGCGGGCCGTCGAGCGCGTGCTCGGCGGCGGCGAACGCGTCGCGCACCTGGTCCTCGTCGCGGATGTCGCAGGCGGCGGCCCAGGCGGTCCCGCCGGCGGCGGCGATCGCGTGCGCCGTGGCGCGTGCGGCGGCGCCGTCGAGGTCGAGACAGGCGACGCGCGCGGACTCCGCCGCGAGTCGCAGGGCGGTCGCGCGACCGATGCCGGATCCGGCGCCGGTGACGATCGCCACGGCGCCCTCGAAGCGGGGCGCGAGCGGAGCTTGGTTGTCCATGACGACGTAGTGTACCGTTCAGCGAAGTCCTATATCGCTAAGCGATACTGAAGGAGACGCATGGTTCGTATCGGACTCGATGTCGGAGGCACATTCACGGACGTCGTCGCACTCGACGAGGCGACCGGCGCGACCGCGTGGTTCAAGGTGCCGACGAACGTCACGTCGCCGAGCGCGGGCGTGCTCGACGCGATCGCCGCGACCGGCGTCGCCTACGAGGACGTGCTGACCGTGCGGCTGGGGACGACGCTCGGCGTCAACGCGCTGCTGACCGGTTCCGGCGCCCCGACCGGGCTGATCACGACCGCCGGCTTCCGCGACGTGCTGGAGATCCGCCGCACGCACCGCAAGCACCTGTTCGACCTCGACGAGACGTTCCCGGCTCCGCTGGTGCCGCGCGACCTGCGGCTCGAGGTCTCCGAGCGCGTCGGCGCCGAGGGCGCGGTCGTCACGCCGCTGGACGAGGACGGCGTGCGGCGCGCATGGCGCCAGCTGCGCGCCGCCGGCGTTGAGGCGGTCGCGATCGTCTTCCTGTTCTCGTTCGAGAACCCCGCGCACGAGCAGCGCGCCCGCGAGATCGTGCTGGAGGAGGGCGGCGCCCAGAGCGTCTTCATCTCCTCCGACGTGCTCCCGTCCTACCGCGAGTACGAGCGCACCTCCACCACCGTCGCCGCGGCGCGGATCGCGGGGACGGTCGAGCAGTACCTGCACGACCTCGGCGACGAGCTGAAGCAGCGCGGCCTGCGCGACGGGCGCCTCTCGATCATGACCAACTCCGGCGGCGCGCTGTCCTCCTCGACCGTCGCGCAGCTGCCGATCTCGACGCTGCTGTCGGGGCCTGTCGGCGGCGTCGAGGCCGCCCGCCGGCTGGCCGGCGACGTCGGCTGGCGCGACGTGCTGACGCTCGACATGGGCGGCACCAGCTGCGACGTCTCGGGGATCGTCGACGGGATCCCCGACGAGCGCCTCGACATGGAGATCGACGGCCACACGATCAGCTACCCGACCTACGACATCGAGACGATCGGCGCCGGCGGCGGCAGCATCGCGTGGATCGACTCCGGCGGCTCGATGCGCGTCGGCCCGCGCTCCGCCGGCAGCCGCCCGGGCCCCGCCTGCTACGGCCGCGGCGGGATCGAGCCGACCGTCACCGACGCCAACCTCGTGCTCGGCCGCTACGACACGAAGGCGCTGCTGGGCGGCAGCGTCCACCTCGACAGAGAGCTGGCGCGGGCCGCGATCGAGACGCACGTCGCCACGCCGCTGGGCATCTCCGTCGAGCAGGCGGCGGCCGGCATCATCCGGATCGTCAACGTGCTGATGACCAACGCGGTCCGCACGATCTCCGTCGAGCGCGGCCGCGACGTGCGCGACTTCACGCTCGTCGCCTACGGCGGCGCCGGCCCCGCGCACGCCGCCGAGATCGCCCGCGAGCTGGGGATCCCGCGCGTGCTGGTGCCGCCGTTCCCCGGCTGCGCCTCGGCCTTCGGCGCCGTCACCTCCGGCAGCCGCCGCGACTTCCTGCGCACGATCGCGCGCAGCGTCGAGCGCGTCGACCTCGGCGCGGCCGGCGCGCTCAACGCGCAGCTGCGCGCCGACGCGCACGCCGCGCTGAAGGACGAGGGCTTCGACGACGAGCTGGTCCACGTCGAGACGTGGCTCGACGTCCGCTACGAGGGCCAGGCGCACGAGCTGAGCGTCCAGCTCGACGACGCGGCGCTCGACGGCGACGCGCTTGCCGCCGCCGTCGGACGCTTCCACACGCTGCACAGAAAGCTCTACGGCCACGCCTTCCACGACGTCCCAGTCGAGCTGGTGAACCTGCGCGTGAAGGGCTTCGCGCGCCACCCGGACCCGGGCATGTGGTGGGACTGGGAGCGGATCTACGCCGACGCCCCGCGGCTGGCGCCGCAGCGGCGCGTGTGGGTCGAGGGCGACGGCGACTTCGTCGACGCGACGATCGTGCGCCGCGACGGGCTGGCGCCCGGCGAGCTGCTGGAGGGGCCCGCGGTGATCCACCAGGTCGACGCGACCGTGCTCGTCCCGCCCGGCTTCACCGCCGAGGCGCTCGCCGGCGGCAGCCTCGTGCTGACCGACCGCGAGCACGGCAGCGCCGCGCCGGGCCGAGCCGCCGCCGTCCGCCGCGAGCCCGCCGAGGTGGCGTGATGAGCGCGACCAGCCGCGACCCGATCACCACCGAGGTCATCCGCCACGGCCTCGCGGCCGCCTCGCGCGAGATGGGCGTGACGCTGCGCAAGACGTCGTGCTCGCCGATCTTCAACGAGGGCAACGACTACTCGTGCGGGATCTTCGACGCGCGCGTGGAGCTGATCAGCCACGGCGAGTTCCTGCCGATCCACCTCGGCTCGCTGCCGTTCTCGGTCCGCTACGCGATCGACGCGTTCGGGCTCGACGGCTTCGAACCCGGCGACGCCGTCCTGCTGAACGACCCCTACCGCGGCGGCTCGCACCTGCCCGACGTCACGATCGTCTCGCCGATCTTCGCCGACGACGAGCTCGTCGGCTTCGCCGCCAACCGCGCGCACCACCTCGACGTCGGCGGCACCGTCCCCGGCAGCTTCTACTCGCACGCGACCGAGAACTACCAGGAGGGTCTGCGGATCACGCCCGTGAAGCTGCAGCACGCCGGCGTCGTCGACGAGCACCTGCTGGAGCTGGTGCTGAACAACTGCCGCCTGCCGCGCCAGATGCGGATGGACCTGCAGAGCCAGATCTCGGCCAACACGACCGCGATCGTGCGCGTGCGCGAGCTCGTGCAGCGCTACGGACTGGAGACGTTCGACGGCGCGGTCGACGCGATCCTCGACGCCTCCGAGCGGCGCATGCGCGCGGCGATCTCCAGCTGGCCCGACGGCGACTACGAGGCGTCGGACTACCTCGACAACGACGGCATCAGCGAGGAGCGGCGCGAGATCCACGTGACCGTGCGGATCCGCGGCGATGCCGCCGAGGTCGACTTCACCGGCAGCTCGCCGCAGAGCGCCGGCCCCGTCAACAGCGTGCTCGGCTACACGCACGCGGGTGTCTACATGACGTTCCAGGCCGCCAGCGATCCGGACATCTCGCCCAACAGCGGCTGCTACCGGCCGATCTCGATCGTCGCGCCGCAGGGCACGATCGTCAATCCGCGCTTCCCGGCCGCCTGCACCGGCGGCAACGAGGTGACGCTGATCATCCACAACACGGTCTTCCGCGCGCTGGCGAAGATCCCCGGCGGCAGGCCGCACGTGATGGCGTGCGACCAGGGCTCCTCGAACAACCTGCTGATCGCCGGCTCGGACCCGCGCACGGGCGAGCGCTACGTCCTCTACGAGTACCCGGAGGGCGGCTGGGGCGGCAACCGCGACCGCGACGGCCTCAGCGCGACGTTCTCGATCGCCGGCAACACCTGGAACATCCCGGTCGAGGCAGTCGAGCGCCGCTTCCCGATCCGGATGGAGTGCTACGAGCTGTGCGAGGACAGCGGCGGCGCCGGCATCCACCGCGGCGGGCTCGGCGTGCGGCGCGACTACCGCGTGCTCGACCACACCGCCGAGCTGTCGCTGATGGGCAACCGCGCGCTCGTGCCGCCGTGGGGGCTGGACGGCGGCGGCGAGGGCGGCAGAGCCGACTACCTGCTCGACGCGGACACCGACGCCGAGCGCCCGGCTGCCCCGAAGCTGCGCTCGAAGGGCACGATGATCGCGCTGGAGCCGGGCACGGTCGTGACGCAGGTGACGGCCGGCGGCGGCGGCTGGGGGGACCCGGCGCAACGGCCGCCGGCACGGGTCGCGCAGGACGTGAGACTCGGCTTCGTGAGCGTCGCCGCGGCGCGCTCGGAGTACCGGGTGGCGGTTGACGAGCGCGGCTTGATCGACGTCGACGAGACCGCGCGGCTGCGCGCCGGGGGAGAGGCATGAGCACGACCAGCACCACCGCCGAGCGCGAGGCGGTCGTCCTCGGGCTCTACCGTCAGATGGCGCGCATCCGCCGCTTCGAGGAGGTCGCCTACCGCGCCTACGAGACGGGCGAGGTGACCGGCACGATCCACGCCTCGATCGGCCAGGAGGCCGTCGCGGCGGGCGCGATCGCCGCGCTGCGCCCCGACGACCTCGTCTTCACCCATCACCGCGGTCATGGCCACGCGCTCGCCAAGGGCGTCGACCCCGCGCGCCTCTTCGGCGAGCTGATGGGGCGCTCCAACGGCGTCTCCGGCGGCAAGGGCGGCTCGATGCACGCGACCGACGTCGCGGTCGGCTTCCTCGGCTCCTACGCCGTCGTCGGCGGTTCGATCCCGCTCGCGGTCGGCGTCGCGCTGGCGGCGCGGCGGCGCGGGCAGGACGTCGTCACGGTCGCGTTCTTCGGCGACGGCGCCGTCAACCAGGGGATCCTCTACGAGAGCTTCAACCTCGCGCAGATCTGGTCGCTGCCGGTCCTGTTCGTGTGCGAGAACAACGGCTACGCGATCAGCGTGCCGAGCGGCTACTCGACCGCCGGCTCCGGCGTGACCGAGCGGGCGCGGGCGTTCGGCCTGCAGGCGCGCACGGTCGACGGGCAGAGCGCGGTCGAGATGCACGCCGCGACGAGCGAGCTGGCGCAGCTCGCGCGCGACGGGCAGCCGGGGCTGCTGGAGGCGATCACCTACCGGCTCGTCGGCCACTCGCGCGGCGATCCGGCGCACGGGCTCTACCGCACGCAGGAGGAGTGGGACAGCTGGAGCGAGCGCGACCCGCTGAGCGTCCACGCACGTGCGCACGCGCTCGACGACGCCGTGCGCGAGCAGATCCACCAGGAGGCCAGAGAGCAGATGGACGCGGCATTGCAGACCGCGCGCGACGCGCCGCCGCCGGCGCCCGAGGAGGCGACGAGCGAGGTGTGGGGCCCGTGAGCGCGACCGCCGTCACCGTCTCCTACGCGGAGGCGATCCGCCGCGCGATGGCGGCCGAGATGGAGCTGGACGAGACGATCACGCTGCTCGGTCAGGACATCGCGATCGGCTTCCCGTTCGGCGTCACGCGCGACCTGATCGAGCGCTTCGGCCCCGAGCGCGTGCGCGACACGCCGATCTCCGAGGCCGGCACGATGGGCTGCGCCGTCGGCGCCGCGCTGCACGGGATCCGCACCGTCGTCGAGGTCGACTTCTCCGGCTTCCTGCTGCTCGGCTTCGACCAGCTCGTCAACAACGCCGCGAAGCTGCGCTACATGAGCGCCGGGCAGCTGCGCGTGCCGCTGGTGGTGCGCGTCGGACAGGGGCCGCTCGGCTCCTTCGGCGCGCAGCACTCGCAGGCGCTGCACGGCTGGCTGGCGAACGTGCCGGGTCTCGCCGTCTGCGCGCCCTCCAGCGCCCAGGACGCCTACGACCTGATGCGCTGGAGCCTGCGCCAGCCCGATCCCGTCGTCTTCGCCGAGGACATGCGGCTGTACCGCCGCGAGGGCGAGCTGGTCGAGCACGCCGACGAGGTCTCGCTCGGCGCGCGCGTGGTGCGTCCGGGGCGGGACGCGACCGTGATCGCGTTCGGCAACGGCGTCTCGCTGTCCTTGGCCGCGGCCGACGCGCTCGCGGCCGACGGGATCTCGCTGGAGGTGCTCGACCTGCGCACGGTCGCGCCGCTCGACGTCGCCGCGATCGCCGCCAGCGCGCGCCGCACCGGGCGCGTGCTGTGCATGTCCGACGACCCGCTGCTGGGCGGCTTCAGCGCGACGCTCGCCGCGGTCGTCTCCGAGCATGCCGGCGACACGCTGCGCGCGCCCGTCGCGCGGCTCGGCAGCCGCCACGCGCCCGCGCCCTACAACGCCGAGCTGGAGCGGCGGATCTTCCCTTCCAGCGAATCGGTCGAGGCCGCCGTGCGCGGCCTCGTGGAGGTGGGCGCGTGAGAGACCTGACGATGCCGCAGCTGGCGCTCGGCGCCGAGGAGGTCGTGCTCGTCGGCTGGCTGTGCGAGGTCGGCGAGGGCTTCTCCGAGGGCGACCCGATCGCGGAGATCGAGACCGACAAGGCGAAGATGGACGTCGAGGCCCCGTTCGACGGCGTCCTCGTGCAGCAGGTCAGCAGCGACGGCGACACCGTCGAGGTCGGCGCCGTCTACGGGCGGATGGTCGACGTGGGGGAGGACGTGGAGGCGGCGCTGGCGGAGGCGGCCGCACCAGAACCCTCCCCAGCGGTCGCGGTCGCGCCGACACCAGCGCCCGTGGCGCTTGCGGCAGCGCCCGCGATCACACCTCCCAGTCCCGCGGCGGAGGATGGTCTCGTACCCTTCCTCGTCGTCGAACACGGAGAACTGGCAGGGATTCCGCGTCCGGGCTGGACCCGCACCGCGGCAGCTCCGCTCGCGCTGGTACCTCCCTCCGATCCGGCCCCCGCGCCCGCGCTCGTCGACGACCCCGCCTCCTCCGGCACCTACGCCGCGCGCAGGCTCTCGCGCCGCCGGCTCGCGATCGGGCGGCGGATGGCCGCCGCGACCGCGATCCCCTGCTTCGTGCTGCAGCGCGAGATCGAGGCCGGACCGGCGCGGCGTGCGGTCGCGGCCGCGCGCGAGGAAGGCCACGCCGTCACGTTCACCGACGTGCTGCTGCGCGCGATGGGCGCGGCCGGCGCGGCGCATCCCGCGGCGAACGCGTGGGTGCTGCCGTCCGGCGAGGAGGCGTGGGAGTTCGAGCACGTCGGCGTCGCGCTCGCGGTCGACGTGCCCGGCGGCGTGACCGCGCCGGTCGTGCGCGGCGTGCAGCGGCTCGACCTGAGCGAGATCGCGACCGCCCGCGCCGACCTCGTCACGCGTGCGCGCGCGGGCGAGCTGGCCGTCGAGGAGCTGACCGGCGCGACCGTGACGCTCTCCAACGTCGCCGGCCTCGGCGTGCACGCGATCACGCCCGTGCTGACCGTCCCGCAGAGCGTCGCGATCGGCGTCGGACGTGCGCGCCCGACCGCCGCCGGCGAGCTGCTGACAGTGACGCTCGTCGCCGACCACCGCCAGCTCGACGGCGCCGACGGCGCGCGCTACCTCGAGACGCTGGCGACAGCGCTCGCCGGCTGATCCCCCGAACACCTGACCAAGGAGCGATACCGATGCCGATCCACACCCCTGGCTACATGGAGGGCACGCGCGGCTCGATGGCGACCGACTGGGAGGGTCGCGGTGACGTCGACCGGCTGCGCCGCCAGCGCACCGCGAAGGCGACCGAAGCCGTCGCGCAGGCCGGCTACGACGCCGTCCTGCTGCTGAGCGACCCGAACATCCGCTACGTCACGAGCGTCGCGACCAGCTCCGTCTCCGGTGCCGGCGGCTTCCACTACTCGCTGCTGACCGCCGACGGCGCCATCACCCACTGGGACAGCGCCGACCATGCGGTCGTGCAGCGCGAGGCGTGCCCGTGGCTGAGAGACATCCGCTACGCGGCGCCGGGAATCGGCATCGTGCCGACCGCGATCGGCGGCGGCTCCGGCGTCGAGATGCTGCGCGGCGCGATGACGCGCGAGGTCGTCTCCGCACTGCGCGACCACGGCATCACCTCCGGCCGCGTCGGCGTCGACGTCTCGCAGCCGGCGCTGATCGCCGAGCTGCAGGCGGCCGGCTACGAGGTCGACGCCGGTGCCGCCGCCGCGCTCGCGCAGGCGCGCTCGACGAAGACCGAGGACGAGATCGAGTGCCTGCGGATGTCGGCCGCGATCTGCGAGGCGGGCTTCCAGGCGATGAAGGAGATGATCAAGCCGGGCGTGCGCGACAACGAGATCTTCGCCGAGTCGGTGCGGCGGATCATCGCGCTCGGCGGCGAGCACGGCGGCGGCAAGCTGTCCAGCGGCCCCGACACGTGGCCGAAGTCGCAGGCCGACAGCAGCGACCGCATCATCCGCCCCGGCGACGTCGTCTACGCCGACTTCTACAACATCGGCTACAACGGCTACCGCTCCTGCTACTACCGCACGTTCAGCTGCGGCAGAGCGAAGCAGGCGACGCACGACGCCTACAAGCGCGCGGTCGAGAACCTCTACAACGTGCTCGACGCGATGAAGCCGGGCGCGACCACCGCCGACGCGGCGAAGCACTTCCCCGACTCCGAGGGCGAGTACTGGGACTACTACGACGCCAACCAGGCGTGGCAGATCACGACGAACCACTGGGGCCACGGGATCGGCCTGCAGCTCTATGAGATCCCGCTGATCTGGCGCGGCGTCTCGCCCGAGCACCCGATCGAGCTGAGAGAGGGCATGACGCTCGCGGTCGAGACGCAGGACCGCGACGGCTCCCAGGGCGTGCGCGTGGAAGAGATGGTCGTGATCCGCAGAGACGGCGTCGAGCTGCTGTCGAACTGGCCCGTCTGGGAGATCACCGAGGTGATGTGAGGCGCGCCGCCGGCGCCTTCGCAGCCGCGTGCTTTCCGGCCGCGACGCCGCGGGTACAGTCGGCCCATGTGCTTCGACGCCGACGCTCTCCCGCCCGACCTGCCCGTCGACCTCGCCCGCGCGCCGATGGCCGGCGGGGCCGGGGCGGAGCTGCTTGAACTGACCTCAGCCGACGGGACGCGCTTCTCCGCGGCGCTCGCCGAGGCGCCCGACCCGCAGGGCGCCGCGGTCGTGATCCTGCCCGACGTGCGCGGGCTGTTCCGCTTCTACAGCGAGCTGGCGGAGCGGTTCGCGCAGGCCGGCCACCACGCGATCGTGATCGACTACTTCGGCCGCACAGCCGGCTTGGCGCCGCGCGACGCCGAGTTCGAGTACATGCCGCACGTCGCGCAGACGACGCCGGCGCAGATCCAGGCCGACGCCGCCGCCGCGATCGCGGCGCTGCATGCGCGCGTCGGGGAGGTGCCGGTCGTCACGGTCGGCTTCTGCTTCGGCGGGCGCCAGTCGTTCTTCGCCGCCGCGGCGCCTGCGCTCGGCCTCGCCGGCGTCGTCGCCTTCTACGGCGGCCTCGGCAGCGGCCGACCGGGCATGCCGACGCCGCTCGGCCACGAGCCGCAGATGCGCGGCCCGATCCTCGGCCTCTTCGGCGGTGCGGACCCGAGCATCCCGCAGGAGACCGTCGACGAGTTCGACGGCAGACTGACGGCTGCAAACGTCGATCACGAATTCGTCGTCTACCCCGGCGCCCCGCACTCGTTCTTCGACCGCTCGCAGGAAGAGCACGCCGACGCCTCGGCCGACGCCTGGCGCCGCGTGCTCGGCTTCCTCCGCGCGGTGGCGACCCCGGCACTGCGCTGATCGAACGCCGTCGCGGCCGGGCCGCTGGCCCGATGACAGCGGTAGTTCGTTGATATGCGATCGACGTCGAGACCGCACTTAACGTTGAATCAACGATCTGCGCAGCAGACGCACAAACGCGAGAGGGCCGCAGTTGCGGCCCTCGTCGTGCGTCTCAGTCGGTCGGTTGAGCGCCTGCGGCTCAGCCGGCGGGCGGCGCCTGCATCGAGGGATCGGCGGCGACGCCGGGCGCCGTGGCGCGTCTGATCCCGAGCAGGTCGACGGTGAAGAAGAGCGTCGAGTTGGCCGGGATCCCGGGCCGGGCCTGCTCCCCGTAACCGAGCGACGGCGGGATGATCAGCGTGCGACGGCCGCCGACTCTCATCCCCGGGATGCCCTGCCACCATCCGTCGACGCTCGCGCCGCGGTCGATTCTGATCTCGATCGCCTCACGGCCGCTGTCCCACGACGAATCGAATCTTCTGCCGGTCTGATAGATCGTGCCGTAGTAGTCGGCGATCGCGGTGTCGCCGGCTTGGATCTCCTCGCCGTCGCCGACTCTCACGTCTCTGACGATGAGACGATCCACTCTCGCACCCGGATGAGCCGGCTGTCTCGGCTCTCTGTACGGGTTTCTGATCTGTGTCGCGGCAGGATCTTCCGGCGGTGTCGCCGTGGTCGGCGTCGAGGCCGTCGTGTCAGCCGACGCCGTCGTGTCAGCCGCGGCGGTCGTCGGCGTGGAGGACGTGTCGTCATCCCCGCCGCAGCCTGCCAGCAGGAGCGCCGCGCCAGAGAGGCCGACGGCGAGAAGTCGAGTTGCGCGCGCAGTATTCACGGCAGGGGAATGTACCTCAGTGAGGTCGCACCGTGCGACGGTTCAGTTCGATCCATTTTAAGGAATGATGAATGTTTATCCATCATTTATCCGAAGATCGGGCGGAGAGTCTCGCTACCCTCCTGTGGATGGACCGGCGCACGAAGCTCGCGTTGACGGGCGCCGCGATGATCGCGGCGCTGCTGCCGCTGGTCTATCTCGCCGCCACCCGCGTCGAGCGCGTGCACACCCTCGACGCGACGATCCTCAAGGGCTTCACGGGCCTCGGCGGGCCGCGCGTCGATCCAGCCGCCCGCGCGATCGCGACGCTCTGCGATCCGAAGAACTTCGTCTGGTTCGTCGCCGCCCTGGTCGCGCTCGCGCTGCTGCGGCGCAGACCGCGCACGGCCGCCGCGGTCGCGATCGTGCTCGCGGGCGCCAACGTGACCACGCAGGTGCTCAAGCCGGCGCTCGCGAGCCCGCGTCTCTCGCCGCTGCTCGACGAGGTCGGCCAGGTGGTGCCCGCGTCGTGGCCCAGCGGCCACGCGACCGCGTCGATGTCGATCGCGCTGAGCGCCGTGCTGGTCGCGCCCGCGCGCATGCGGCCGTGGGTGGCGTCGCTCGGGGGCCTCTTCGCGGTCGCCGTCACGTTCTCGTTCCTCACGCTCGACTGGCACTACCCGAGCGACGTGCTCGGCGGCTTCCTCGTCGCGGCGCTGTGGGCGCTGTCGGCGGTCGCGGCGCTGTCGTGGGCGCAGTTGCGCTGGCCGCAGCGCGAGCCCGGCGAGCGGCAGGCGCCGCTGGTGGGCGAGGCGCTCGCTCCAGTCGGCGTGACGGTCGTGAGCGTGGCGCTGCTGGCGACGATGCTGCTGTTGGCGCGACCCGATCAGGTCACGGACTACGCGGAGCAGCACACCCTGTTCGTGATCGGCGCGGGCGCGCTGGGGGCTGTCGCGCTGACGCTCGCGGCCGGTCTCAGCCTGCTGACGCTGCGCACGTCGCGCCGCTGAGCCGCGGGCAGCGGCTCACTGGCTCGCGCCCGGCTCCCACAGCGGCTCGTCGGCTCCGTTGGCGCCGCGACTGAGGATGAAGAGCAGGTCCGAGAGACGGTTGAGGTAGTGCACGACCTGCTCGTTCAGCTCGTCGCCGCAGGTGATCGCGGCGCGCTCGGCACGGCGGCAGACGGTGCGGCAGACGTGCAACTGCGCGGCCGCGGGCGTGCCGCCCGGCAGCACGAACGAGCGCAGCGGCGTCAGCGTCGCGTTGACCTCGTCGCAGCGCTCCTCGAGCCACGTCGTCTGCGCCGGCTGCACGCGCAGTCGCGTGCGGTCGTCGCCGTGCGGGACCGCGATGTCGGCGCCGACGTCGAAGAGGTCGTTCTGGATCCGTCTCAGCCAGCCCGCGTACTGCTGCGGCAGGCCCGGAGTGGTCAGTGCGACGCCGATGAAGGCGTTCAGCTCGTCGACGGTCCCGTACGCCTCGATCCGCGGGTGCGTCTTCGGCACGCGGCTCATGTCGCCGAGGTGCGTCTCGCCTCTGTCGCCGAGACGCGTGTAGATGCGCGTCAGATTGACCGTCATGGGCTGGACTGTACTCCCGTGCCGGCGCTTCCGACCCCGTCTGCGCGCATCGGCCGCCGCGCCCGAGCCGCTACGATCCGCCCGTTCACGAGCAGGGAAGCAGAACCCCGGCCGCTGACTCGAACGCCCGCGCGGAAAGGGGTGGACGCATGTCTCGCAAGTTCCTCGGCTCCCTCGTAGGAGCGCTGTCGCTCGCCGCGCTCGCGGTCTCGGGCTGCGGCATGCAGCCGCAGGGCGGCAAGAGCGCCGACGTCCGCATGATCGCCACGCGCGACTTCGGCAGCGACGTGCGCGGCGCGACGATCCAGCAGGGCGTCTCGGACGGCGACTCGGTCCTGAGCCTGACGCAGCGCAGCTTCGCGAACGTGAAGACGGTCGCCGGCGGCGTCGGGGTCGACTCGATCGACGGCGTCCCGAGAGCCGGAAGAGCGGACGGGAGCGCCTGGAACTACTGGGTCAACGGGATCGGCAGCGACGACAGCGCCGCGGACTTCGAGCTGCACGGCGGCGACCGCGTCTGGTGGGACCACCATGACGCGCGCGTCTCGCGAGGGGCGATCAACGCCGTCGTCGGCCAGTACCCGGAGCCGTTCGCGCACGGCGCCGAGGGCAAGCGCTACCCGGTCGTGCTGCAGTGCGCGGAGGACGCCGACGCGGCCTGCCAGCTCGTCTCCCAGCAGCTGTCGGCGGTCGGCGCGAGCCCGGCGCGTCAGGCGCTCGGCACCAACGTCGAGACCGAGGTGCTGAAGGTGCTGGTCGGCACGTGGAGCGTCGTGCGCAGAGACCAGGCGCTGCGCCTGATCGACCAGGGTCCGTCCAGATCCGGCGTCTTCGCGAGATTCGACGCGGACGGCAGACAGCTGGAGCTGATCGACTCCCAGGGCCGCACGGCGAGAACGCTCGGCGCGGGCGCCGGCCTCGTCGCCGCCGTCAAGCTCGGCGAGCAGGTGCCGACGTGGGGGATCACCGGCACCGACCTGGCGGGCGTCAGAGCCGCCGCGGAGGCGCTCGACGTCCAGCGCCTGAGAGACAGATTCGCGCTCGCGACCGGCGCCGACGGCGGCGACGCCGGGCTGCCGCTGCAGCGCTGAGCAGCAAGCGCGCCGACTCGTCTGAACGTCAGCGTTCTTACCATTGTTCGACGCGGTCCCAGCGGGTGTGCGACCTTCTCGTCGCGTCGGGGCAGCAGTGGTCGCCGCGCCACGGGGACATGGCGGCGAGCGACACGCGGAGCTGAAGCGTCGCGTCTGTCGTCGGGATCGAGGGGGAGAGGTGGAGCGGGGCCGCGGGAGCCGGCCTCGCGACACCACCTGCGTGCGCCCGCGCTGTCCGCGGCCGTGCCATCGGTCGAGGATCTGAGCGCGCGTCCGACCGATTGCGTAACTTTTGCCGTTCTCGCCGGTTGAGATCCACGATGCCGCGAACCGGTCAGTCCTCCATGCCCCGCTTTTCCCGTCCCCGACTCCTGCGCTCCCGCGCCGCCACGCTGCTGAGCGCGCTGCTGGCCGCGGCGCTGCTGAGCGCAGCGCCCGCGTCCGCGGGGACCTTCGCCGGCGACGTCGTCGTCGGCCCGCTGCCGACGCTGAAGACGATGGGCAACATCGACCTCGCGCCCGACGGCAGCGGGGCGATCGTCTACACCGTCGACGAGGGCGGCGTCGATCGCGCCTTCGTCTCGCGTACCGTCAACGGCGGCTGGGGCGGCCCGGAGAAGCTCGACGCCGGCCTGCCGGGCGCGTCGTCGCAGCCGGTCGTGTCCAGCGGCGACGGCGGTCGCGTCGCGGTCGTGTTCGCCAACGGCGGCAACATCTACGCGATCACGAAGCCGGCGGCCGACAGACCGTGGGGCGGCCTGCAGACGATCTGGGGCTCCGGCGGCGCGTCGGATCCCTACATCGACCTCAGCGTCAATCGCAAGGGCTACATCGCCTTCACGGCGCCGGGCGCCGGCGGCCACGACGTGCGCGTCGCGTACTCGAAGGACGCCGCGCCGTGGACGCTGATCGGCAGCGCATTCGACGCGAATCCCGCGGCGGACGCGGGCGCCGTCAACGGCCGCCCGCGCGTCGGGGCGTCGGCCGACGGCGTCGCCGTCGTCGTCTGGGGCGAGGCCGGCGCGGTGATCGCGCGCCGCGTCATGGGCACGCGGCCCAGTCCGGTCTTCGCGAGCGCCACCGACGGCCTCCAGGTCGAGGGCGTGGGCGCGATCGGCGCCGACCTGCCCGAGGTCGGCGTGCAGGACGACGACTCGTTCACCGGCGTCGCCTTCCGTGCCGTCTTCGACGTCGGCGGGCCGCCGCGCACCCGCGTCGTCTACCGCCGACTGCGCGGCTCGAGATTCGACGGCGCGGTCGTCAGCGACGGAACCCCGTTCGCGTCGGGGCAGAGCTCCAGCAACCCGCACATCTCCAACGGCGGCATCGGCCAGGGGATCGTGCTCGGCACGAGCACGACGACCAACCTCAGCTACGCGCAGATGATGCGCGCCGACCTTACGCCCGGCCCGGTCGTGCAGGTCGACTCGATCGCCCAGAGCAGCGCGCCGACGTACGCGATACCGGTCACGGCGACACCGCTGAAGATGCTCGTCGCGTGGCAGTTCACCTCGCCGGAGGGCGCGACCGACGTGCGCGGCCGCTTCTACAACGGCAGAGACTTCGAGACCGAGATGGCGCTGTCGCGGCCGGAGCTGGGGCCGACGGACGGCGAGACCGGCCTCGACGCGTCCGGCGACGACAACGGCGACATCGCGATCGCCTACGTCCAGACGACGCCGCTGGGCCGATCGATCGCGGTCGCGACGATCGACCAGCCGCCCGGCCGCTTCGCGCCGAGAGCCTCCAGAACCAAGTGGGAGCGGACGGAGACGCCGACCTTGATCTGGACCCGCTCGCGCGAAGCGTGGGGACTCAGCTACAGAGTCGTCGTCGACGGCGTCGAGGTCGGCACGACGACGCGCCAGTCGATGAGATTGCCGGCCGCGCTGGCGCAGGGCGCGCACAGCTGGCAGATCACCGCGGTCGACCGGCGCGCGCAGAGCGCCGTGACACGCGTCGGGACCGTCCGCGTCGACACCGTCGCGCCGACCGCGAGAGTGCGCGTCAGCGGCGTGCGCCGCACCGACGTCAGGCAGCGCCTGACGCTCGTCGCCGCCGACGCCCCGCCGCCGCCCGCCGCCGGCGCGAAACCGGCGCAGACCTCCGGCGTCGCGAGCGCGGTGCTCGACTGGGGCGACAGATCCAGACGCGAGAGCATCAAGGCGGGCTCCCAGCACGTCTACACCAGAGCCGGCAGATACACGGTGCTGGTGACCGTGCTCGACAAGGCCGGCAACCGCTCGGTCACGAGACTGCCGCTGACGATCGTCAAGCCGCCGAAGCCGAGAAGAGACGCCAGAGGCAGAGGCGGCAGAGGCGGCGACGACAAGGGCGCCGCCAGAGGCGAGACGGGCGCCAGATGAGCGCCGCCGCGGCGCGCGTGCTCGACGTCCGCGCCGGCGCTCGCACGCTGCGGCTCGGCGAGCGGCCGTGGCTGATGGGCATCGTCAACGCGACGCCCGACTCGTTCTCCGACGACGGCCGCTATCGGACGCTGGAGGCGCGCGTCGAGTTGGCGCGCACGCTGCTGGCGGCCGGCGCCGACGTGATCGACGTCGGGGGCGAGTCCGGCGTCACCAACAGACCCGCGGTCGAGGTCGACGAGGAGATCGCCCGCGTCGTGCCGCTGATCGAGCGGATCGCCGACGAGCTCGGCGCAGTCGTCTCGGTCGACACCTACAAGCCGGCCGTCGCCGCGGCGGCGATCGAGGCTGGCGCCTGCATCGTCAACGACGTCAGCGGCCTGCGCGATCCCGGCCTCGCCGACGTCTGCGCTCGCACCGGCGCCGCGCTGGTGCTGATGCACACGCGCTCCGCGCCGAAGACGAAGCTGCTCGACCCCGAGATGGACGGCCGCATGGCGGACGAGGTCGTCGCGTTCCTGCGCGAACGGATCGAGCTGGCGCGCTCGCACGGCGTCGCCGCCGAGCAGCTGATCGTCGATCCGGGCCCCGACTTCTGCAAGACGCCGGCGCAGACGGTCGAGGTGCTGCGGCGGCTCGACGACGTGCTGGCGCTCGGCCGTCCTGTCCTGCTCGCGCTGTCGCGCAAGGACTTCGTCGGCGCGATCACCGGCCGCCCGCCGCGCGAGCGGCTCGCCGGCACGCTCGCCGCGCTCGCCTGGGGCGTCGACGCCGGCGGCCACGTCTTCCGCATCCACGACGTCGCCGAGGCGGCCGAGTTCCTGGCGGTGCGCGACGTGCTGGCCGGCCGCCGCGAGCTCGATCCCGACGCGCGCCTGTCCGACAGGCTGCGCTGGGAGCAGCAGTCGTGAAGCTGTGGGTCGAGACCGGCTCCGTCGCGGAGGTCGAGCAGCTCGCCGCCTGGGGCGTGCTCGCGGGCGCGACGACGAGCCGGCGACGGTTGGACGACGCCGCAATCGTGCGGATCTGCGACCTGATCGACGCATCGGTCTCGGTCGACCTCGTCGGCGATGACGCCGAGCAGCTCGTCGCCGACGGACTCGCGCTGGTGCAACTGCACGAGCACGTCGTCCCGCGCCTGGCGTGCACCGCGGCCGGGCTGGTCGCGGCGAGCGCGCTCAGCGAGCAGGAGATCGCCGTCGAGTTGACGCATGCCTTCGCAGCCGGCCAAGCGCTGCTCGCGGCGGAGGCCGGCGCCGCGCTGGTGTCGACCGCGCTGAGTCCACTGGAGGACGCCTCGATCGACGCCGGCGAAACGCTGCAGGCGATCGTCGAATCGCTGCACGGCGGCGAGACGACCGCACAGGTGCTCGTCGGCGGGATCCGGAACCCGCAACAGGTCGTGCTGGCCGCCCGCCTGGGCGCCGAGAACGCGTCTGTTCCGGCCGCAGTGCTGCGCCGGATGCTGGAGCATCCGCTGACGGCGGCCGCGGTCGAGCGCGCGCAGACGCCGTAGAACGCGCTAGCCTTTCCGCTGCTGCATCGCCGGCCGTTGTCTCAACACGGCCGGAGCCAACCGATCATCCATCACCCCAGGAGGACCCAATCTTGTCAGTGCTCGAACGTTCCGCGCTCGCGGACAGCCCGCTCGCCGATCTGCATGCGATCGCGACGGAGCTCGGGATCGACGGCTTTCGCCGTCTCCGCAAGCCGGATCTGATCGACGCGATCGTCGCTCTGCAGGGCGGCAACGGCAACGGCAACGGCAACGGCGCCGCTGCACCCGTCGAGGCCGACGACGAGGAGTCGAGCGACCGTCCGCGTCGCCGCCGCGGTGGCCGTGGTCGCAGCCGCGACCGCGACCGCGACGAGAGTCGCGACGAGGCCGCTTCCGACGAGCGCCCGTCGCGCAGCGACCGCGAATCGCGCTCCGACCGCGAGCCGCGCTCCGACCGCGAGCCGCGCTCCGACCGCGAGTCCCGCGCCGACCGCGAGCCGCGCGCCGAGCGCGAGCCGCGCGCCGAGCGCGAGCCGCGCGAGGGCGGCCGCGACCGCGACCGCGGTTCGCGCGCCGGCAAGCCAGACGGCGCGCCGAAGGGCAAGGCGCCGCAGGAGGGCGAGCTGATCGAGGGCGTCGTCGAGCTGCTCGGCAACGGCTCGGGCTTCGTCCGCGTCAACGGCCCCGAGGCGTCCGACGGCGACGTCTACATCTCGGCCGCGCAGGTGCGCCGCTGCGAGCTCGTCGCCGGCGACAGGGTCGGCGGCCCGGTGCGCGCCCCGCGTCGCTCGGAGCGCTACCCGTCGCTCGTCCGGATCGACACGATCAACGGCAAGCCGGCTGACGAGAGCGGCTCCGACGGCACGAAGTTCGACGAGCTGCCGGCCGCGTTCGCGACCGAGCGGTTCGCGTTCGACGCGTCGGAGGCGACCGTCAAGGCGATCGAGTGGCTGACGCCGATCGGCCGCGGCTCGCGCGTCGTGATCGTCGGCGGCCCGCGCGCCGGCAAGACCGAGACGCTGCGCCGCCTCGCCGACCACCTCGCGAAGCTCGACGGGCTCGAATCCAGCGTCGTGCTCGTCGGCGTCCGCCCCGAGGAGATCTCGGAGTGGAACGGCGCCGCCGTCGAGGTCGCGGCGGGGCTCAGCTTCGCCGCCTCCGCCGACGCGCAGTCGCAGGCGCTCGAGCGCGCGATCGACAACGGCAAGCGCGTCGCGGCCCGCGGCGGCAACGCCGTGGTGCTCGTCGACACGCTCGACGGCGTCCACCCGGCCGCCGCGCGCAAGGCGCTCGCCGCTGCCCGCAACATCGCCGACGGCGGTTCGCTGACGGTGATCGCGACCGCGTCTGAGCCGTTCGGCGGCGAGACGACCGTCGTCGCGCTCGACGCCGAGCTGGCCGCGACCGGCCGCTACCCGGCGCTCGACCTGCTCGCCAGCGGCACGCTCCGTCCGGAGCTGCTGATCGGCGAGGCCGGCGCGAAGGCCGTCGCCGCCGCGCGCGAGACCGCTCGCTGAGGAACCGCTTCGCCTGGGCGCCCGCCTGACCGGGCGGGCGCTCCGAGCGAGCACCGGCGAGTTTCGAACCGCTGCGGGCCGGAACTCGCCGCTGCTCGGCGCAGCGGCGCGTGCGGCTCGCTCTACAGCGAGCGCGGGAGGTACGCGACCCGGCCCCAGGAGGGCTCGGGCGCCAGCTCGATCGGCTCGTTGCCGCGATCGGGCTGCACGTAGGAGAAGGTGTGCGTGTCCTCGTCGAAGGCGACGTCCAGCTCGCCCTCCTTGACCCGCTGGTCGAGCCACGCGCCGCGGAAGATCAGGCGCCGCAGCCAGTGCACGAGCGAGCGCTCTGATGGGCCGACGAGCTCCGGCCAGCAGTCGTTGACGTGCTCGCCGAGCGCTGAGGCGGGATCGGTCACCTCGCCGTTGACGACGAGGTTGACGAGGTCCTCCGCCTCCTGCTGCTCCAGGCGGCCGGAGACGAAGCCGAGCTTGCGCGCAGCCTGCTCGCAGCGCTCGCCGAAGTCGCGCTCGTTGAAGGTGAAGCGAAGCTCTCCGTATTCGAGAACGAAGTCATCGCCTGAGCTGTAGTTTCCGCGTTGGATCATCCGTGAGTGCCGGGTAGGGGCGGGGCGGCAACACGGCGGCCCTTTCGGCGTCGGCATCATATGCAGCACTCCTCCTGATCCGTGTCCCCTGCACGCGAACTTGCAGCGTCTCAGCGGCCCCTTTCAGGGGCCTTCGCGCAGAACGTTCCTGCAAGGCGCATGAATCGCGGCTTCGGACAGGTCGTGTGTCAGGATCTTGCGTCCGATGCACGTCGCCGAGCTGTGGGTCTATCCGGTCAAATCGCTCGCGGGTCAGCCCCTGCAGCGTGCGACGATCGGCGCCGACGGCATCCCCGGCGACCGCCGCGTGCAGGTGCGCG
Organism: Conexibacter sp. CPCC 206217; assembly: GCF_030646165.1. GTDB lineage: Bacteria > Actinomycetota > Thermoleophilia > Solirubrobacterales > Solirubrobacteraceae > Conexibacter. The sequence goes on from NZ_JAUTDO010000007.1 coordinate 153,704, forward strand.
ACGGCGACGACCGGCTTGTGACGGCCCGCACGCGCCACCGCCTGCTCGCGCTCAGAGCGACGCTCGATGCCGGCGGCTGCGCGCTCGTCGACGGCGTCCCGTGGCGCGATCCGGCGGCGCTGGCAGCCGTCCGCGACGCCGTCGCCGACGACGACGCGCGGCTGATCGAGATGAACGGCGACGCGCGCTTCGACGACACGACGCTGCTGATCGCGACCGACGGCGCGGTGCAGGCGCTCGGGGTCGATCGCCGGCGGCTGCGGCCGAACATCCTGATCGCCGGGGTGGAGGGGCTCGCCGAGCGTGGGTGGCCCGGTGGGAGACTGCGCGTCGGCAGCGCGCTGATCGACGTCGAGAAGGTCTGCAAGCGCTGCGTGATGACGACGCTTGACCCCGACACGCAGGCGGTCTCGCCCGACGTGCTGCGGCGCATCAACGCCGACTACGACGGCCGCTTCGCGCTCAACTGCTGGGTCGCCGAGCCCGGCGAGGTCGCCGTCGGCGACCCCGTCGAGCTGGTCTGAACGGGCGCGGCGGCGCGGCGGCCCTCGCCGCGCCACGCACGTCCGCTCTCGCGCCGTCTCAGTCGACCGGCGCGCCGTTCGCGGTCAGGACGACGTCTATGTTGCCGCGGGTCGCGTTGGAGTAGGGACAGACCTGATGCGCGGCGCGCACCAGCTCGACGGCGGCGTCGCCGCTGACCGACGGCAGCGTGACGTGCAGTTCGCCGGCGAGCTTGAAGCCGCCGTCGCCGGTCGGCAGCAGGCTCACCTTCGAGTCGATCGAGGCGTCGTCGGCCTCGACTCTCTGACGGCGCGCGACGGCGCCGAGCGCGCCCTCGAAGCACGCTGCCCAGCCGACCGCGAACAGCTGCTCGGGATTGGTCCCGCCGCCGGCGCCGCCCATCTCGGTCGGGAGCCGCAGATCGACGTCGAGCACGCCGTCCGACGTGCGTCCGTGACCGTTCGCGCGGCCGCCCGCGACGGTCGCCTCAGCGGTGTAGAGCACCTTGGCCATGTGGTGGTCCATTCGTTCGTTGCGGTTTGCGTGCGGGATGGAACATCCCTCCTGCAACTCTACGCACGCGTTTGCCACGAAATTGCGCAAGAGGGGGCGAGAAACACCGTCGATCTGGCTCAGGACGCCCATGAACGACGACCGCCCAACCATCTTGATCGTCGAGGACGACCGCACCACGCGCTCGTATCTCGCCGACAACCTCTCGGCCGACGGCTATGAGCCGCTCTCCGTCGAGTCGGTCGACGAGGCGCTCGCCTCGTTCGAGCAGCGCTACCCGGACCTCGTGCTGCTCGACCTCGGACTGCCCGGCCGCGACGGACTCGAGCTGGTGCAGGAGATCCGCGCCTCCGACGGCCTCGTCAGCCGTGTCGATCCGACCCTGCCGCTGCTGGTCCTGAGCGGCCGCGCGACGGAGCTGCACCGTGTCCGCGCGATCGACCGCGGCGCCGACGACGTGCTCGTGAAGCCGTTCTCCTATCCGGAGCTGCGCGCCCGCATCGGCGCGCTGCTGCGGCGATCCGAGCACCGCACCCGTCACGGCCGCATGCGCGTCGGCCCGCTGGAGATCGACCCGGCGGCGCGCACGGTCCGCCTCAACGGCAGGCCGTTGTCGCTGTCGCAGAAGGAGTTCGCGCTGCTGCGCACGCTTGCGCTGGATCCCACCAGAGTCCATTCCAAGGACGAGCTGCTGCGCAACATCTGGGGCTACCGCCAATTGGGTTCGACGCGCACGTTGGATTCCCACGCCTGCCGCCTGCGCCAGAAGCTCTCCCGCGACGGCGAGCGGTTCGTCGTGAACGTGTGGGGAATCGGCTACCGCTTGTGCGACGGGCCGGTGGGGCGGGGATGAGCGGCGTGGTTGCGATCAGCGGCTGGCTCGCGGCTGCGGTTGCCGCGCTCCACGGGCGGATCGTGCTTGCGCGGCGGATGGAGCTGGTCGCGCGGGCGTGCCATGAGCTGCGCGGCCCGCTCACGGCTGCGCGGCTGGCGGCGCAGTTCGCGGCGCGCGGGCCGGAGCTTGCCGGCGGCATGATCCCGGCGGCATCGGTGCGCGGGCCGCTGCAGGCGATCGACCTGGAGCTGGGGAGGGCGCGCCTCTCGCTCGCGGACCTGACGGCCGCCCGCGGCGGCGCGCGCGCCGCCGAGCGCGCCTGCACCTTCGACGTCGGCGTGCTGCTGGTCGACGCTGCGGAGGCGTTTCGCCCGATCGCCGCGCAGCACGGCGTGCGCCTGCGCGTCGAGCAGCCGCCCGGCCACGCGCTCGTCCACGGCGACCGCGCGCGCCTTGCGCAGGCCTGCGGAAACCTGCTCGCGAACGCGATCGAGCACGGGCGGCGGGACGAAGACGAGGGAGAGGTCGTCCTGCGGGCGCGCGCCGGGCTGCACACGGTCCGGATCGAGGTGCTCGACGACGGGCCGGGACTGCCGGCTCCGGTGGCGCAGCTGGTTCGCCGCCGGCCGCGCGGCGGTCGCGCGGCACGCGGTCGCGGACTCGCGATCGTCGCCGACATCGCCGCGCGCCACCGCGGCCGGCTCGCCTCCGCGCCGACCGACCGCGGCGCCCGCTTGGTGCTGGAGCTGCCGACGGCGGTGGACGGATGAACGATCCGTGTCACGCGCTCCCGCGCCGCCCGCGACTGTCGCCGACGGCGGTGGCGCAATGAACCACCGCCGGCGCGCCCTCCTGCTGATCGCGCTCGCGCTGCTGCTGGGGCTGCTCGCGGCGTCGAGCGTCCAGCGCCGCGAGGCTGCGCTGGACGCTGCGCTCGGTCCGCCCGCGCGGGTGCTGGTGACCGCGGCACCGGTCGTCGCCGGCGCACCGCTCGCCGACGCTCGCCCGGCGCTGCGCGAGCTGCCGCGCCGCTACGTGCCACCCGACGCCTTGACCGATCCGCGGCTGCTGGCGGGCGCGCAGGCGGCGGTGGCGCTGCCCGCCGGCGCGTACGTCACGCGGGCGGTGTTGCGCACCCCGGGGGCCGCCGCCGTGCCGGTCGGCCCAGGCGAGCGCGCCGCGGAGGTCGTCGCGCGCGGCGATCCGGCCACGATCGTCGCCGGCAGCCGCGTGGACGTGCTCGTGACACGCGATGCGACCGGCGAACGTCCGGGGACGACCGTGCTCGCGTTGGAGGACGTCGAGGTGCTCGACGCCGGCCCGCCGGCACCCGGCGAGGAGGCCGCGGCCGGCGGCGGCGACGGCGATCGGGTCGCCGCCTCGCTGCGCGTCACGGTCCGTCAGGCGGTCTACCTGGCGGCCGCGCAGAGCTTCGCGCGCGAGCTGCGGCTGCTGCCGCGCGCCCCCGACGACCGCCGCCGCGGCCGCGCCGGCCTCGCGATCGACGAGCGCCTGCGATGAGCGCGAGACGTGCGGTGGCGACCGCGCGACGGCGCTGCTGCGCGCGCGTGGCCGCTCCGCGACAAGCGCCCGGCGTCGCCGCGCCGACGAACCAGATCACGCTAGCGGCGTGATCGGACCGATCTGTAATCAGGGCTCAAGGAATCGGTCGCTTGAGCCGATTCTCACGCTGAGCGCATGTCAAGGAGACTGCTCCTCAACGGGGTCGTGCCCGTCACCGTCGTCGCTCGCGCGACGGCTCCAGCCTTGCCGCACTGCGGCACGGTCGCCGCCTCGTGCGCGCGGGAGGGTCGCGCGTGAGACGGTCCGAGGCGCCGTCCTGGCACGAGATCCGTGCCGAGCTGGCGCTCGGCCTCCCATTCCTCGCCGCGGCGATCGCGCTCGCGCTGCTGTTCAACTCCGGCCGTTCGCTGGAGATCGGCCCGGCGCTCGTGCTCGTGATCGCCTACGGCGCGCTCTCGCACGTGCGCTTCTACGCCGGCGCCGGCCACACGGTGCCCACGCAGCTCGTCTTCGTGACGATGCTCTACACGCTGCCGACCGAGCTGGTTCCGCTGCTGGTGCTGGTCGGCATGCTCGTCGGCAACCTGCCCGACTACGCGCGCGGCGCGCTGCATCCGGCGCGCGCGGCGATGCTGCCCGGGGACGCGTGGCATTCGGTCGGGCCGGCGCTCGTGCTGCTGGCGGCCGGCGCGGTCAATCCGCTCGGCGGCGACTGGATCTGGCTGATCCCGGCGCTCGCAGCGCAGTTCGCGATCGAGCTGGTCGTCTCCGCGGTGCGCTCCAGACTCGCGCTCGACATCCCGCTGCGCGACCAGCTGCGCGCGCTCGAATGGGTCTGGCTCGTCGACGCGCTGCTGACGCCGGCCGGCGTGCTCGCCGCGATGGCCTCGGTCGACCGTCCCTACGCCTTCCTGCTGGTGCTGCCGCTCGCGCTGCTGCTGACCGTCTTCGCGCGCGAGCGCAACGAGCGGCTCGAACAGGCGCTGGAGCTTGGCGGCGCCTACCGCGGCATCGCGATGCTGCTCGGCGACCTGCTGGAGGACGCCGACGAGTACACCGGCGGCGACCACACGCGCGGCGTCGTGGCGCTGTCGCTGGAGGTCGCCGACGAGCTCGGGCTCGACATGCGCGAGCGCCACAACGTCGAGCTGGCGGCGCTGCTGCACGACATCGGCAAGATCGTGATCCCGACCGAGATCATCAACAGACCCGGTCCGCTGGACGAGACCGAGTGGGAGCTGATGAAGACGCACACGGTCGAGGGGCAGCGGATGCTCGACCGCGTCGGCGGTCCGCTCGCCGACATCGGCCGGATCGTGCGCGCCTCGCACGAGCGCTGGGACGGCGGCGGCTATCCCGACGGCCTCGGCGGCGGCAGGATCCCGAAGGAGGCGACGGTCGTCGCCGCCTGCGACGCCTTCAACGCGATGACGACCGACCGCTCCTACCGCCGCGCGCGCTCGCCGCAGGAGGCGCTCGAAGAGCTGCGCACGCACGCGGGGCGGCAGTTCGCCCCCGAGGTCGTCGAGGCGATCGTGCGCGTCGTCGGCCGCGAGCTGGCCGCGACCGAAGCGGGCAGGCAGCTCGGCGACGGCCTCGTTCTACCGCCCGCGAGCGAGCTGGCTCAGGCCGGGATCGACGTCAACACGTCGCCCTCGTCCTCGCCGTCGCTGTCCTGAGCGGCGGCGGCGGTCGCGTCGGCCTGGTCACGACCGTCGAGCGCGCCGCATGCGGCGTCCGCCCAGCGCACGGCGGAGATGTACAGCTCGGTCATGTTGAGGCCAGGCAGCCGCTTCTCGGCCTGCAGCAGCTCGCCTCTCTCGTAGGCGATGATCGCGGCGAGCGCGTCGCCCATCGGGCCGGTGCGGTCCAGCAGCGCGACCCGCGCCTCCTGCGTCAGCGGCAGCGACTCCAGCACGTCCTCCATCGGCGTGTCCATGATCGCGTCCATGACGGAGAAGAGGCCGACCGTGAAGAACGCGTCGGAGCCGGCGGTGGCGGCGGGCCGGCGGCGGCCGATCAGCTCGCACAGACGCCCGCGCAGGAGCGCCGTGACGGTCAGCTCGGTCGGCTTCTCGTCGGTCGCCGACAGCGCGATCAGCGTCGCCCAGCGGCGCACGGCCTTCATCCCGAGCATCATCAGCGCCTCGCGCACGGACGCGACGTGGCGCGGCAGGTTGAAGAAGGCCGAGTTGAGGTAACTCAGCAGCCGGTAGCTGAGGCCGACGTCGCGCATGATCACGCGCTCGAACTCCTCGAACGTGAGCGTCTGCGAGTAGAGCGTCGCGAGCGAGTGCAGTTCCGTCAACCTGCTCGTGGGGGGCGCGTGCGCGTGGACGACGTCCGGCGTGCAGAAGAAGAATCCCTGGAAGCCGTGGAAGCCCAGCTCGCGGCAGCGCTTCAGCAGCGCGGGGGTGTCGACGCCGGCGGCGATCAGGTTGCTGGTCGCCGGCTCGTAGCGCTCGGCCGCGGCTGACAGCTCCTCCGGCGTGAGTGCGCCGACGTCGAGCTTGATACTGTGCGCGATCCGGATCAGCGCGGCGTCCGGGAGCGGTCCGTGCGGATCGCACGCCAGCGATATGCGGTAGTCGAGCTCGGCCAGCTGATGCAGCACCCTGCGCACCTGCTCGTCGTCGGGCGCGGGCGCGGCGATCTCCAGCACGACGCGATCGGCCGGCAGGGCGAAGGCGTGCTGCTCGACGAGGAAGCGGCGCGAGAGCCGCACGTGCGCGATCTGGCGGCCGACGACGGCGGCGAGCCCGATCCCCGTGAACGTCTCCAGGATCACGCTGGCGGTCGCGCGCTCCTGATCGAAGTCCACGCGCCCGGCCGAGCCGCGGAACAGCAGCTCGTAGCCGATCACCTTGTTCCAGCGATCGTGTATCGGCTGCCGCGCGATCGCGACGTCTTCTGCGGCGGGGAAGGGGGAGTCGGCGAGCTCGACGCTCATCGTCTTGTAGATCGGCCCCGGCGGCTGCAACTTGCGTCGATCGTGCGAGATTCGACGCAAATCGGCAGGTTTGTGGCACGTTCAGCAGCCTTGGAGGGGGCGAAAAAGCGTCACCAACGGCTCTGGCCGTCCATGAGCGAACAGGCGCAGGCGTTGGACGAGGTCGCCGGCGAGCTGCGGGAGCGGCTCGTGCGGGAGGCGGGGGCGGATGCGGGGGATCGGGGCGGCGGCGGAATGGGCGCGCCGGGCGCGGGCGACGCGGGCGGCGATGCGGGCGAGGGGGCGAGCGCGGGCGCGCTCGCGGGCGCGGGTGCGGATGCGGCCGGCGCGCTCGCCGGCGCGCCTGCGCGGATCGCGGCGCTGGTCGAACGGGAGGGCGCGCTGCTGAGCGCGCCGGAGCGGGTCGAGCTGCGGCGGCGGGTCGCGGAGCGCGCGTTCGGACTCGGACCGCTGGAGCCGCTGCTGGCGGATCCGAGCGTCGACGAGGTGATGGTCAACGGCGTCGGCGGCGAGATCTCCGTGTGGGTCGAGCGCGCGGGGCGGATCGAGCCGACCGCCGCGGCGTTCGGCTCGGTCGCGGAGCTGCGCCACGCGATCGAGCGGATCCTCGCCCCGCTGGGCCGGCGCGTCGACGAGGCCTCGCCCTTGTGCGACGCCCGCCTGCCCGACGGCTCGCGCGTCAACGTCGTGATCCCGCCGCTCGCGCTCGACGGGCCGATTCTGACGATCCGCCGCTTCCGCCGCCATGGCTTCGGGCCGGCGGAGCTGCTCGACGCCGGCACGATCGACGCGCCGCTGCACGACTTCCTGCGCGCGTGCGTCCGCGCGCGCTTGACGCTGCTGGTGAGCGGCGGCACCGGCTCCGGCAAGACGACGACGCTCGGAGCGCTGTCGAGCTTCATCCCCGACGGCGAGCGGATCGTGACGATCGAGGACGCCGCCGAGCTGCAGCTGCGCCAGCCGCACGTCGTCCGCCTGGAGGCGCGTACGGCCTCGCTGGAGGGCCGCGGAGAGGTGACGATCCGCCGTCTCGTGCGCAACGCGCTGCGGATGCGCCCGGACAGGATCGTCGTCGGCGAGGTCCGCGGCGGAGAGGCGCTGGACATGCTGGGAGCGATGTCGAGCGGCCACGACGGATCGCTCTCGACCGTCCACGCGGGCTCCGCCGAGGAGGCGCTGCGACGGATCGAGACGCTTGCCCTGATGGCCGACGTCGCGCTGCCGCACGGCGCGATCCGCGAGCAGGTCGCGGGCGCGATCGACCTCGTCGTCCACCAGCGGCGCGAGCCCGACGGCCGCCGCCGCGTCGTCGCCGTCAGCGCGGTCGACCGCGTCGCCGGCGGCGTCGGCGCCCGCGAGCTGTACGCCATGCGCGACGGCCGCGGCATCTGGCGCCTGCCGCTCCCGGACGAGCTGGCAGCCCGCATCACGGCCGCCGGTTGGACAGGGCCGCAGCGATGAGCCGCGGTGCCTGGGAGCCGGCGGCTGGACGGTGGTCGTGAGGGCCGTTGGGGGTGGGGGTGCGGGACGGCCAGGGGGTCGGGCGGCGGCGGGGAGTTGCGGGCGCACGCGGCCGTCGCGGCTCGCGGCGGCGGTCGGCAGGCGCGGGCTTGTCGACGGGCGCTGGTCGCGGGGTGCGGCGATGCGGCCGTCAGGGCCGCGACATGTGAAGCGGCGCGCGCGGCGGAGCGGCGCGCGGTGACCGCTGCGCCGTTGGCCGGTGCGGCGGGGGCGGTTGCCGTGCTGGCGTTGTGGGAGGGGCTCGCCGCGGTCGAGCTGACCGCTTCGGTGCGGTCGTTGGCGCGCTTCGGGACGCCGCTGGTGCGCGCGCTGCGCGGCGGCGGCGAGCCGAGTGCGCCGGAGCGGCGGCGGCTGGTGCTGGTCGGCGCGGCCGTGATGTTCGTCGCGGGCTGGCTCGTGGCGGGTCCGTTCGCGGCGATCGCGTGCGGCGCGGGCGGCCCGTGGGCGGTCGGCGCGCTGCTGCGCCGGCGACGGCGGCGCTATCGCGAGCAGCTCGAACGGTCGGCGCCGGCGGTCGCACGCGCGATCGCGGACGCGTTGGGCGCCGGTCACGCGATCGGTGCGGCGCTGTCGGAGGCCGAGCGGGCGGTCGAGGGCCCGGCCGCGGCCGAGTTGTCCGTCGTCGCGTCCGCGCTCGCGCTCGGCGAGCCGACCGCGGAGGTGCTGGCGCAGCTGCGCGCCCGCGCGGGCTCCCGTGCGTACGACACGCTCGTCGCGGCGATCCTGCTGCAGCGCGAGGCGGGCGGCGACCTCGCGGCGCTGCTGCGCGAGCTGGCCGCCGCGCAGGAGCACACCGCACGGCTGACCGACGACGCCCGCGCCGCGACCGCACAGGCGCGCTTCACCGGCCTCATCGTCAGCGTCCTCCCGGCCGGCGCGGCCGCACTCGCCGAGCTCGCCCGCCCGGGCACGCTCGCAGCGATCGTCGCGGTCCCGCTCGCCGCCTGGCTCGCCGGCTTCGCGGTCTTCCTCCAAGCGGTGGCCCTTGTGGCGATCCGCCGCTTGGCCCGGGTGATCGGATGAGCCGGTCGGGTTCGGGCGCCGTCGCGACGGCGCGGTTCGCGCGGGTGGGGAGATGAGCCGGGCGGCGCTGCTCGCAGGCATCGCCGGCGCGCTCGCGGGGGTCGGGATCGTTGAGCTGATCGTGCTGCTCAGCGGTCGGCCGCGGGCCTCGCGCGCTGTCGTGCTGCGGGTTCTCGCGCGGCTCGGGCGGCGGTTCGGCGCGGCCGACGCGCCTGGCGATCTGCGGGGGCGGCTCGTCGCGGCGGGGAGTCCGTTCGGATTGCGCGTCAGCGATCTGATGGCGATCAAGGGCGGGGCCGCGCTGCTCGGCCTCGCGTGCGCGCTGCCGCTGAGTGCGCTGCTGCCCGGTCGGCTCGCGTTGCTGGTGCCGGTCGCGCTGCCGGCCGCCACGTTCCTCGCGCCGGATCTGTGGTTGCAGCGGCACGCCCGCGCACGCGGGCGGGAGATGGAGATCGAGCTGCCGGACCTGCTCGACCTGTTGCGTGTGGCGCTGGCCGCCGGGCTTCCGCTCGAACGTGCGATCGGTGACGTCGCGCGGCGCGCGTCCGGACTGCTCGCGCGCGAGTGGCGCACGGTCGCCGTGCAGGTCGAGTTGGGCGTCCCGCGCGAGCGGGCGCTCGCGGACCTCGCGCAGCGCTGCCCGGCGCCCGGGGTCGCGGCGCTCGTGCGCACGCTCGACCGCGCCGCCCGCCACGGCGCCCCGCTCGGCGAAGCGCTCACCGCGCAGGCCGCCGAGGCACGGGCGGCGTACGCGCGCCGCCTCAACGAACAGGCCGCCCGCGCCGCCCCGAAGATCCAGCTCGTCGTCGCCCTGCTGCTCGTCCCCTCGGTTCTGCTGCTCGTCGGTGCCGCGCTGCTGACCGCGTTCGTCGCGTGAGCGCGCAGCGGGCCGCGCCCTGACTGATCGTGGGCCGCGTCGAGCGGCTACGTTTGTGCGAATGACCCGTTTTGCGCTCGACCGCCTCGCCTATCCGATCGTGCAGGCACCGCTCGCCGGCGGACCTTCGACGCCTGCGTTGGCGGCGGCAGTCTCGGCGGTCGGCGGGCTCGGGTTCCTTGCGACCGGCTACAAGACGCCCGAGGCGGTCGAGGCGGACGTGGATGCCGTGCGGGAGATCACCAGTGCGCCGTTCGGCGTCAACGTCTTCGCGGCCGGGGGCGTGCCGGCCGAGCCGGCTGAGGTGGACCGCTATGCCGGCGCCTTGCAGGGGGAAAGCGACAGACTCGGCGTCGCGCTCGGCGTGCCGCGCTTCGACGACGACGAGTTCGTCGCGAAGGTCGAGCTGCTGAGACGGTTGCGACCCGCCGTCGTCTCGTTCACGTTCGCGATCCCGGACGCCGCCACGATCGCGTCGCTGCAGGCCGGAGGGATCGCCGTCTGGATCACGATCACCACCGTCGCGGAGGCGAAGGCCGCCGCCGACGCCGGTGCGGACGCGCTGGTGGTCCAGGGCTTCGAGGCGGGCGGCCATCGCGGCACGTTCGACGACGCTGCGCCCGGCGACGTCGGACTGCTCCCGCTGCTGCAACTCGTCGCCGCCGCGACGCCGGCCGTGCCGCTGGTCGCCGCGGGCGGGGTCGCGACCGGCGCGGGGGTGGCGGCGGTGCTCGCCGCCGGAGCCGCCGCCGCGCAGCTCGGCAGCGCCTTCATGCTGACGCCCGAAGCCGGCACCTCGCAGCCGCACAGAACGGCGCTGGCCGAGCCGGCGACGACGACAGCGCTGACGCGTGCGTTCAGCGGTCGCACGGCACGCGGGATCGTCAACCGCTTCCTGCGCGACCACGACGCCGAGGCCCCGCGCGGCTATCCGGAGGTGCACCACATGACCGCGCCCCTGCGCGCCGCGGCCCGCGAGCGCGGCGACGCCGACGCGATCAATCTGTGGGCCGGCCAAGCGCACGCCCTCGCCGAGCCGCTCCCCGCGGGCGAGCTGGTCGAACGGCTCGCCGCCGACGCCCGCACGGCGTTGCGCGCGGCGGTCGAGCGCACGGGCGCCTGAACGACTGGCGGCCGGTCGCCCGGCGCGTGAACGATCGGCGGCCGGTCGCCCGGCGCCTGAACGATTGGCGGCCGGTCGCCCGGCACGCCCCGACGGACGCGCCCCGCTCCCGCCGCGCGGCCCGGCTCGAAGCCGCTCAGCCGACCGGGCGCCGCGACACGTTGCTGCGCTGGTCGAGCGCGTTGTAGCCGGCGAGGCGGAGCTGCGCCGGGGTGCCCGCGGCGATCAGCTCGATCGTGAGGTCGATGGAGGCCCCCTTGACGCGGGCGCGTGCGTGGCCGAGCGCCGCGCCGTCGGCATCGACCACGACGGCGTCGAGATAGCGCGCGCGCCGCAGCAGCCACCCGCCCACGCGCGCTCGCGCCTGCACGCGAGGCGCGTCGCGTCCCGCATCGACAGCGACCGGCGTCGTCGCGTCGATCTCGACCCGCCGCGGCCATGTCGCGCCACCGAGTCGTTGCAGCGCCCTGCTGAGCCATGCGTTGGGGGCGATCGCGCCAGGGGTGTGGCGGCGCAGCGGTCTCGTTCCGGCGCGGCGCTTGCCGCGCGCGAGCGGGCCCGGTGGGCTGTCGCCGCCGAAGCCTCTCGGCGCGAGCCGGCGTGCGAGCGCGACGAGCCAGGCGGGGAGCGGGACGACGGCGCCGGTGTCCGGTCCCCAGCGGCCCGGCCAGCCCGGCCACACGTCGGCCTCGGCCGCGTCGAGCGCGCGCACGCGCGGGACGCCGCTGCGGCCGCCGTCGGACGTGTTGTCCTGCTTGAGCTTGCGCGGCTGTGCGGCCGCTGTCAGGTACGCGGCGTGCGAACCCTCGGCGACGTAGACGCGGGGCCGGCGCCGCTCGATCGTCAGCTGCGCCGCGCCCGCCTCGACGCGATGGGCGCTGCCGTGCTGCATCACGGTGACGGCGACGATCGCGCCGCCGGGCGCCAGCTCGACCTGGACCTGCTCCCAGTCCCCGACGTGACGGCCGATGTCGGTGAAGCGGATCCCGAACGGGTTGTCGACCCAGAAGAACCAGTAGGAGAGCGCCCGCCCGCCGCCGATCAGCGGCTCGATCTCGCCGTAGCAGACCCATTCCGACGGGCCGGGCGGGGGAGCGAACGCCGCGAACATGCGGGCGGCGAGCGGCAGCGGTGCCGCGGCCGGCGGCTGCGTCGCCGCCGGCGACTGCGTCCCTGCCGCGATCGCATCCGCCAGCGGGTCGAGATGGAGCCCCGCCTGTCTGGACCCAGCCGTCGCGGCAAGCTCGGCCGGCGGTCCGCTGAGCCGCTCGCCGTCGGCGACGACAGCCGCGCGCGCGAGGAACGGATCGACCGCGACGGGCGCGAAGCGCTCCAGCAGGTCGAGCCGCAGCAGCGGCGCGTGACGCTGCAGCAGCTCCAGCTCGTCGGGCGACATGCGCGCATTGTCGCGGCTGAGGGGATGGACGCGCGCCAATCGCACCGACGATTGGTGGATCGGGTGCTCGGGTCTCGGGCGCCTTGCGTGCGCGAATCGGCCGCTTCCGACCCGCCCCACTTCGGCACACCGGACGGACGGAATCCCCACGACGGCGCTGCGCCGTTGCAAGCGTGCGCCCAGTTGCGCCGGGTGCAATCGCTCATGCGGAATTCCTCCGAAGCTCGTCCCACACCGTCCCACCGCGCGATGACCCGTGGTGAAGGGGAATCCCGGGGGTCGGCGAACTGAACGCCATGATCGGTGGGTGAAAGGGCGGGAGATGGGTTGCAAAGTGGGAGAGAGTGGGTTAGCTTGCCTCGCATACGGACCGGGGTGGCAGGGCTCCTCCCACTCAGCCACCCCGGTTCGGAACCTCTTCAGGCGATGACCCTTGACGTTCCGCGGCACTTTCGACCTCACCCTCGACGCGAAGAATCGGCTCACCGTGCCGACGCGTTACCGGGCGACGTTTGCGGAGGGCATCGTGCTCGCGGCGGGACTCGAGGACTGCGTCGCGATCTGGCGCCCCGAGGACTACGACGCGTGGACCGCAGCGGCGCTGCAGGGCCACAGCCCGCTGTCGCCGGAGTTCCGCAAGCTCAACCGTCACTTCACCGCGAACTCGCACCCGACCGAGTTGGACGGAGCGGGCCGCGTGATGGTGCCGAGATTCCTGCTCGACTCCGGCAAGTTGACGAAGGACGTCAGCGTCGTCGGGGCCGGCGAGTGCCTCGAGATCTGGGATCGCGGCGGCTGGGCCGCGTACAACGGCGAGGTGCTGGAGAACGTCTCCGAGATCGCCGCCGGGCTGCAGTCCTCGGCCGGATGAACAGTTTCCATAACTAGTGGCCACACTTCTTGACATGACCGGCATCCACATCCCCGTCCTCGCTGGGGAGCTGATCGAGCTGCTCGACCCGCAGCCCGGCCAGATCGCCGTCGACTGCACGCTCGGCGGCGGCGGTCACGCACGCCTCGTCGCCGACCGCATCGGACCGTCCGGCACGCTGATCGGGATCGATCGAGACCCGATCGCCGAGCAGCGCTTCGCCGAGTTGGCGGACGACGTCCCCTGCGCGACGCGCTTCATTCGCGCCGACTTCGCGCAGGGTCTGCAACAGCTCGCCGACGAGGACGCACAGGCAGACCTCGTCTACATGGACCTCGGCATGTCCTCGATGCAGGTCGACACGTGGGAGCGCGGCTTCTCCTACGCCTACGACGCCCCACTCGACATGCGGATGGATCCCGAGCAGGAGCTGAGCGCTCACGACGTCGTCAACAGCTGGGACGAGCGTCAGCTCGCGCGGCTGCTGAAGGAGTACGGCGAGGAGCGCTACGCCGGCAAGATCGCCCACGTGATCGTGCGCACGCGCGCCGACCATCCGATCGAGACGACGCAGGCGCTCGTCGACGTGATCAAGTCCGCGATCCCGATCCCGGCGCAGTTCGGCGGCGGCCACCCGGCGAAGCGCACGTTCCAGGCGATCCGCATCGCGGTCAACGCTGAGCTGGAGCAGATCGACGAAGGCCTTCCGCGCGCGTGGAAGGTCTTGAAGACCGGCGGCAGGCTCGCCGCGATCTCGTTCCACTCGCTGGAGGACCGCCGCGTCAAGCGCTTCCTCGCCGACCGTGCGAAGGGCTGCATCTGCCCGCCCGACCTGCCCGTCTGCGCCTGTGGCCGCACGCCCGAAGGCGAGCTGCTGACCCGTCGCGCGATCGCACCGACCCCCGGTGAGGTCGCGCAGAACCCACGCGCGAAGTCAGCGCACCTGCGTGGTGCGCGCAAGCTGAAGGAGATCTCGTGACCCCTGCGCCCGCAACCGCCGCCGGCCGCCGCCGTGCGTCCGGTGCAACCGGAGCAGGGGGCGGCCACGGCACGCCGCCGCGCCGCAGAGCGCCGCCGTCGCGTCGTGTCTCCGGCCCCGCCGCGCCGCGCAAGCAGGAGCAGGAGCGCGCGTCCGGGCACGCCGGCACCGGCATGCACGCGGCAGAGACGAGCCGCGCCAACGACCTCCAGGAACGCGCCGCGCTCGCACGCGAGCAGGCCGCGCGCCAGGCGCGCAGCGCTGCCCCGAAGCGCCGCGCGAGAGCGCCGCTGCCGGAGGTGGACGAGCCGCAGGTGCGTCGTTCGGCGCCGTCATCGCGCGTGGACGAGCCGACGTCGCGTCGTTCCGCGCCCGCGCCGCGCGAATCCGCGCGCCCGGCGCGCGAATCCGCGCGCCCGGCGCGTGGATCCGCCTCGCGCTCGCGTGCCTCTGCGCCGGCGCCCGGCGCCCGTGGGTCGATGCCGCTCAGCGCGCTTGCGGCGCGGATCACGGGTCCGCGCGGCGGGGCGGGCGGAGCTGCTGTGGCGAGCGGAGCTGCCGCCGCCGCGCTCCCGCTCCCGCTGCCGCAGACCGCTCCCGCTCCGGCGCGGCGCAAGCCTGCGGCCGTGCCGCGGCCGACGCGGCAGAAGCGCTCCGATCTGCCGCTGCCCGCTCGCTTCGCCGCCTGGGTGCGCAGCCTGCCAGACCATCACCTGCTCGAGCGCCTGATCGGCGGTCGGATGTGGATCGTGCTGATCGGCACGCTGCTGGTCGGGCTCGTGACGCTGCAGCTGTCGCTGCTGAAGCTCAACGCCGGAATCGGCTCGGCGGTCGAGAAGAGCGCGCAGTTGGAGCAGCAGAACCGCACGATGCGTGCCGACAACTCGATGCTGACCGATCCCGAGCGCGTGATCCAGAGCGCCACGCAGATGGGTCTCGTGATGCCGCCGCAGGGCTCGCCGCGCTTCCTGCACTCCAAGTCCGCCGACGCGAGCAGCGCGGCGCGCACGGTCAGAGCGCCCGACGCGACCGCCCTCGCGGCGGCCGCCGCCGCAGCCGGCACGACGCTCGACGACGGCACCTCGACCGATGGCACCACCGACACGACCGCGGCGACGACCGACGACACCGGCACGACCGACCCGGCGACGACCGACTCCGGCACGACCGACGACACCGGCACGACCGACACGACCGCGGCTACGGCCGACACCACCGGCACGACCGACCCGTCCGCGACCGACGCCGCCGGCACGACCGACCCGTCCGCGACCGACACCGCCGGCACGACCGACCCGGCGACGACCGACACCGGCACGACCGGCACGACCGACCTGTCCGCGACCGACACCGCCGGCACGACCGACGCCGCGGGCGGCGCAAGCGCGCCGACCGGGTGAGGAACGGCGTGACCGGCCCGATCCACGAGCGGGCGAGCGACCACGGCCGCGACCCGCGCGCGATCGGCGCCGCGGTCGCGCCCAGCGAGACGAGGTCCCCGTGCCGAGCCTGACCGACCGCCGCATCAGCCTGCTGTTCCTGATCTTCCTCGCCGCGCTCTCGCTCGCGTTCCTGCGCGCGGGGTGGCTCGGCGCCGTCAAGGCGCCGGCGCTCAAGCGCGCCGCCGACACGCAGCAGGTGCAGACGATCGCGCTGCCGGCCCCGCGCGGGACGATCACCGACCGCGACGGCGCCGTGCTGGCGCTGTCGGAAGTCGCCAGCGACATCTCCGCGACGCCGTACATCGTCAGAGACCCGCTCAGAGCCGCCAAGGAGCTGGCGCCGCTGCTGCAGCAGTCCGAGCAGGACGTGCTCAGAAAGCTGAACGAGCACAGCGGCTTCGTCTACCTCGGCCGCCGCGTGCCCGCCGCGCGCGCGAACGCGATCCGCAGACTCGGGATCGACGGGATCGCCTTCACGCCCAGCTCGCTGCGGACCTATCCGCGCGGCTGGCTCGCGTCGCAGCTGCTCGGCTCCGCCAGCGAGCAGCCCGGCGGCGGCAGCGGCCTGGAATACGGCGAGGACAGAGTTCTGCGCGGTCAGGACGGCGTGCGCCGGATCGTCAACGACGCGCTCGGGCAGGCGATCTCGATCAAGGACCAGACGCCGACGGTCCCCGGCAGAGACATCCAGCTGACGATCGACGCCGGCCTGCAGGAGAAGGTCGAGAGCGTGCTGGAGGGCGTCGGGCGCACCTACCGGCCCAGAGGCGCGACCGCGATCGTGATGAACCCGCAGACGAGCGAGGTGCTCGCGATGGCGAACTGGCCGCGCGTGGACGCCAACAACCCCGGCGGCGCGCCCGCCTACGCGCAGCAGAACCGCGCGGTCGGCTTCACGTTCGAGCCGGGCTCGACCTTCAAGGCGTTCACGGTCGCCGGCGCGCTGCAGGACGGCACCGCGACGCCCGAGAAGACCTACTACCTGCCGACTGAGCTGCACATAGCCGACCGCATACTCCACGACGCCCACGAGCGCGGCGACGAGACCGCCAGCGTCGCGCAGATCCTCGCCGAGTCGAGCAACATCGGCGCGGTCAGAATCGCGCTCGACATGGGCGCCAGACGCTTCAGCCAGTGGGTCGACACGTTCGGCTTCGGCAGAAGAACCGGCGTCGCGCTGCCCGGCGAGGAGGTCGGGATCGTGCCGACCTACAAGCAGTACTCGGGTTCCTCGATCGCGAACCTGCCGATCGGCCAGGGCCAGGCCGTCACGCCGCTGCAGATGATGGAGGGCTACGCCGCGATCGCCAACGGCGGCATCCTGCGCACGCCGAGACTGCTGGAGAAGGTCGGCGGCGTGCCCGTGCCCGAGGAGCGCGGCAGACGCGTGATCTCCGCGCAGACCGCCGCCGAGGTGCGCGAGATGCTCAGAGGCGTGCTCGCGGCCGGCGGCACCGCGGCCGAGGCGTCGATTCCCGGCTACGACCTCGCCGGCAAGACCGGCACCGCGAACAAGGTCGATCCGGACACCGGCGAGTACTCCAGAACCAGATACATCGCGTCGTTCATGGGCTTCGCGCCGGTCAGAGACCCGCAGCTGCTCGTCTCCGTCGTCGTCGACGAGCCGCAGGGCTCGATCTACGGCGGCGAGGTCGCGGGGCCGGCGTTCCAGAAGATCGCGGCCTGGGCGCTGCCGTACTTCGGCGTGCAGCCGAATTGACCGGCATGCGTCCGCAGGCGCGGCTGGACGGCGCCTCCGAGGGCCTTGCAGGTGGCGCGCCGGCACCCGTGCGGGGAGGGGTCGGGCCGGCCGAGTACACTCGTCGCCCGATGAAGCTGCTGGACGTGATCGGCAGCGCTGTCGCCTCTCCGCTCGCACCTGCCGCCGCAAGCGTCGAGATCGCCGCGCTCGCCTACGACAACCGGAAGGTCCAGCCGGGAACGCTCTTCTTCTGCGTGCCCGGCTTCACCCGTGACGGGCACGACTTCGCGCCCGACGCCGTCGCGCGTGGCGCGTCTGCGCTCGTGGTCGAGCGGTCGCTCGGGCTCGGCGTTCCAGAAGTGCAGGTGCCCTCGGTTCGCGTCGCAATGGCGCAGTTCGCGGCGCGCTTCAACGGCGACCCCAGCGACGAGCTGCAGGTCGTCGGCGTGACCGGCACCAACGGCAAGACGACGACCGCGTTCCTCGTGCGCGGCCTGCTGGAGGCCGCCGGCCGCCAGACCGGCCTGCTCGGGACGGTCACGTCGATCGTCGGCGGGGAGCAGCGCGAGGTCCAGCGCACGACCGCCGAGGCGGTCGAGCTGCAGGCCGACCTGCGCGCGATGCTCGACGGTGGCGACGTCGCGGCTGCCATCGAAGTGTCTTCGCACGCGCTGGAGCTGCACCGCGCCGACGCGACCCGCTTCGCCGTCGCGATCTTCACGAACCTGACGCAGGACCACCTCGACTTCCATCCGACGATGGAGGAGTACTTCCTCGCCAAGCGCAAGCTGTTCCTGGTCGAGAGCGACGCGGCCGCGGCGAGCGCCGGCGTCGCGGGCGTGGGCACCGCCGTCGTCAACCTCGACGACCCCTACGGCCGCCGCCTCGCCGACGAGCTGCGCGCAGCGGGCGAGACGCCGGTCACGATCGCGATCGACGCGGACGCCGACTACCGCGCGACAGAGCTGACGACCGGCCTGACCGGCTCGACCTTCACCGCCCTCACGCCCGAGGGGCCGATCGCGCTGCGCACACCGCTGCCGGGCCGCTTCAACGTCCAGAACGTGCTCGGCGCGATCGCCGCCGCGCGCGCGCTCGGGGTCTCGCTGCCCGAGATCGCGCAGGCGCTGCCGCAGGCCGGCCGCGTCCCCGGCCGCTTCGAGCCGGTCGACGAGGGTCAGCCGTTCGCCGTGCTGGTCGACTACGCGCACACGCCCGACTCGCTCGACAACGTCCTGCAGGCCGCGCGCGGCCTGACCGAGCAGCGCGTGCTGAGCGTCTTCGGCTGCGGCGGCGACCGCGACCGCACGAAGCGGCCGCTGATGGGGGAGATCGCCGCGCGCCTCTCCGACGAGACCTATGCGACCTCCGACAACCCGCGCTCGGAGGACCCCGCCGCGATCCTCGCAGAGGTCGTCGTCGGGACCGGGACCGGTCCCCACGTCCACGTCGAGGTCGACCGCCGCAAGGCGATCGCCGACGCGATCGGCGCCGCGCGCGCGGGCGACGTCGTCGTGATCGCAGGAAAAGGGCACGAACAGGGGCAGGAGTTCGAAGGCGGCCGCAAGCTGCCGTTCGACGACGTCACGGTCGCGCGCGAGGCGCTGCAGGCGCTGTCAACCACCGCGAACGACGGGACGGCCTGACCAGATGGGACGGATCCTGATCGCGGGCACCGCGTCGCTGCTGCTCTGCATCTTCCTGAGCCCGAAGTTCATCGCCTTCATCCGCGAGCGCGAGTTCGGCCAGCAGATCCGCGCCGAGGGCCCCGAGGGGCACCACGCGAAGGCGGGCACGCCGACGATGGGCGGGATCATCATCTTCACGGCGGTCTCGATCCCGTTCCTGATCCTGACCGAGTACGACTGGCTCGCGGTCGGCGTCTTCGGAACGGCGATCGCGTGCGCGCTGATCGGCTTCGTCGACGACTACACGAAGGTCGTCCACCGCCGCTCGCTCGGCGTCAGAGGCCGCACGAAGCTGCTCGCGACGGTCGCGATCTCGATCGGCCTGTGGCTGGCGGCGACGAGAGGCGCGGGGTTGCAGCCGACGCTGCGGCTGCGTGTGGTCGACGCCCAGATCGATCTGGGATTCCTCTATCCCGTCTTCATCTACCTCGTCGTCGCGGGCACCACCAGCGGCGTCAACCTGACCGACGGGCTCGACGGCCTCGCGGCCGGCTGCGCGGCGATCGTGCTGCTCGCCTTCATCGGGATCACCTTCATCACGACCGGTCAGCAGGAGCTGTCGCTGCTGGCGGCGTGCCTGGTCGGAGCGTGCGTCGGGTTCCTCTGGTTCAACTCGTTCCCAGCCAACATCTTCATGGGCGACACCGGCTCGCTCGGCCTCGGCGGCGCGATCGCGGGGCTGGCGGTGATGACGAAGACCGAGATCCTGCTCGTGATCCTCGGCGGGATCTTCGTGATCGAGACGCTGTCGGTCGCGATCCAGGTGTTCGCGTTCCAGACGTTCCGCAGACGCGTCTTCCTGATGGCGCCGATCCACCACCACTTCGAGCTGCGCGGCTGGTCGGAGACGAAGATCATCCTGCGCTTCTGGATCATCGCCTCGGTCTGCAGCGCGATCGGCTTCACGATCTACCAGCAGAGCATCCGGTGAGCCGCCGGCCGGCATTGCCGGGCGGCCCCTACCTCGTCGTCGGGCTTGCGCGCTCGGGGATCGCCGCCGCCCTGCTGCTGCATGCGCGCGGCGAGCGGGTGATCGCGCTCGACGCGGGAACGCCGGACGTAGAGAGGCTTCGCGCGGCGGGCGTCGAAGTGCACCTGGATGGCCCAGGGACCGACTTCGTCAGCGACCAGCGCACGCTCGTCAAGAGCCCCGGCGTGCCGCACAGCGCGCCGGTCGTCGCCGCCGCGCGCGAGCGCGGGCTGCCCGTGCTGGGCGAGGTCGAGCTGTCCTGGAGCCTGCTCCCGAACGAGTTCATCGCGGTGACCGGCACCAACGGCAAGACGACGACGACCGAGCTGCTCGGCCACGTCCACCGCACCGCCGGGCTGCCGGTCGCGGTCGCCGGCAACGTCGGCACCGCGGTCGCATCGCTCGTCGGCGCGCTCGAGCCCGCCGCGACCGTCGTCTGCGAGACCTCCAGCTACCAACTGGAGGACACGCTCGCGTTCGCCCCCGAGGCCGCGCTGCTGCTGAACGTGACGCCCGACCACCTCGACCGCCACGGCACCTTCGAGGCGTACCGCGACGCGAAGCTGGAGGCGTTCCGGCGCCAGGACTCCGGCGACGTCGCGGTCACCTCGACCGCGCTCGCGGAGCTGCTGCCCGGCAGAGCCCGCCGCGTCACCTTCGGCACCGTCGCCGACGGCGCGACGATCGCGTTGCATCCCGACGGCGCGATCACGTGGGAGGGCGCGCCGTTGATCGCGTCCGAGGAGATCCGCATCCGCGGCCCGCACAACCGCGAGAACGCGATGGCGGCTGCGGGCGTCGCGCTCGCGCGCGGGATCGAGCCCGACGCCGTGCGCGAGGCGCTGCGCACGTTCGCCGGCGTCGCGCACCGGCTCGAGCCGATCCGCGAGCTGGACGGCGTCGCCTACGTCAACGACTCGAAGGCGACCAACGTCGACGCGACGCAGGTCGCGCTGCGCTCGTTCGCCCCTCACACGGTCCACCTGATCGCCGGCGGCGTGCCGAAGGCGCAGGACTTCACGCCGCTGGCGCCGCTCGTCGCCGAGCGCTGCGCCGCCGTCTACCTGATCGGCGAGGGCGCGCAGGAGATCGCCGCGGCGTGGGAGCCGGCCGGCGTGCCGATGTTCGACGCGCGCGACATGGCCGGCGCGCTGCTGGCCGCTCGCGCCGCGTCGCAGCCGGGGGAGACGGTGCTGCTGTCGCCCGCCTGCGCGAGCTTCGACCAGTACGAGAACTTCGAGGCGCGCGGGGATCACTTCCGGCGCCTCGTCGAGGAGGCCTGACCGGTGGCCTCCGCCGCTCGCGTCCCGCGCATCAGGCGACGGGAGCGCGTCCCCACGCAGCCGCGGCCGATCGAGCACCGCGTGCTGATCACCGCGACGCTGTGCCTGATCGCGATCGGTGCCGTGATGGTCTACAGCGCCTCCTCCGCGCGCAACGTGCTGGAGGCCGGCGGCAGCGGGTCGGGCTATCTGGTCCGCTACGTCGGGCTCGGGCTGATCGCGCTCGCCGGCATGCACGTGATGGCGCGCCACGGCGTCGAGCTGATGAGACGCTTCACGCCGCTGCTGCTGATCGGCTCGTTCGCCGCCTGCGTGCTCGTGCTCGTGCCGGGCGTCGGCACCGAGGTCAACGGCGCGCGCTCGTGGCTGGGGCCGGGCATCTTCTCGCCGCAGCCGTCGGAGTTCATGAAGCTCGCGCTGATCCTCTACTGCGCGCAGTTCCTGTCGTCGCACCCGAAGCGGATCATGACCTCCTTCAGAGGCATGCTGAGCCCGGTCGGCTACGTCGCCGCAGCCGCCTGCTTCCTCGTCATCATCGAGCCCGACACCGGCACGACGCTCGTGCTCGTCGGGATCGTCGCGTCGATGCTGATCGTCGCGGGCGTGCCGATGAAGTACCTCGGCTACTGCGCCTTGATCGGCGGCGTGCTGCTGCTGTTCCTGGTGCTCCTGCAGCCGTACCAGCAGGACCGCCTGACCTCGTTCCTGGACCCGTGGGCGTCGAAGTCCGGCGAGGGCTTCCAGTCGGTGCAGGGGCAGATCGCGCTCGGCTCCGGCGGCTTCTTCGGCGTCGGGCTGGGGCAGTCGGTGCAGAAGGTCTTCTACCTGCCGGAGGCGCACACCGACTTCATCCTCGCGGTGATCGGCGAGGAGCTGGGGCTCGTCGGCGTCTCGGTCGTGATCTCGCTGTTCGGCCTGATCGTGTGGTCCGGGCTGCGGATCGCACGGAGCGCCGTCGACCAATATGCAAAGCTGCTGGCCGTGGGCCTCACGGCCCTGATCTCATGTCAGGCGATCCTCAACATCTTCGTCGTGCTCGGGTTGGCGCCGCTGACCGGCGTCCCGCTGCCGTTCGTCTCGTACGGACCGACGAACCTGATCGTGATCCTCGGCGCCGTCGGCCTGCTGCTGAACCTGGCCGACCGCAACCGCGCGTACATGCGCCTGGTCGACACCGGCCGCGCACCCGCCACGACTGCCGCGGACTCGCGTGAGCGCGCCGATCAGGATCGTGATCGCCGCCGGCGGGACGGCGGGCCACGTCGTACCGGCACTGGCGGTCGCCGACGCGCTGCGGGCTGACGGCGCCTCCGTCGTCTTCGTCGGCGGCGAGCGGGCGGAGAAGGAGCTGGTGCCGGCCGCCGGCTACGAGCTGCGGACGCTGTCGGTCGAGGGGATCAGCCGCACGAACCCGCTGAAGGCGGCGCGGGCGGTTGCGAAGGCGGGCGCTGGCGTGGTGCTCGCGCGATCGCTGCTGGGCTCGCTGAGACCGGACGCCGTGATGGGCGGCGGCGGCTACGTCGCCGGGACCGTCGGCGCGGCGGCCGCGTCGCGCAGGCTGCCGCTGGTGCTGACGGAGGCCGACAGCCATCTGGGGATCTCCAACCGCATGCTGGCGCGGTTTGCGACGCGCGTCTGCCTCGCGTTCCCGCTGGACGGTCGTGACGGCGACCGCTACCTCGTGACGGGCCGCCCGGTCCCGCCGCCGGCGACCGATCGCGCGGCCGCGCGCGCCCGCTTCGGCCTCGCCGACGGCGACGTGGTCGTGCTCGTCTTCGGCGGCTCGCTCGGGGCGCGCTCGATCAACGGGGCGGCGCTCGAGGCGTTCGCCGACGCCGCGACGGTCGACGGGTGGGTCGCCCCCGCGAGCGGCTCCGCTTCGACGCGCGGCGCGGCTCCTGCGAGCGGCTCCGCTCGCCGCGTGCGCATCCTCCACGCCGCCGGCGCGCGCGACTTCGCGACGCTCGGGTCGCCCGGCCCGCACTACGACCTGCGCGAGTACATCGACGGGTTCGGCGAGGCATTGCTGGCGAGCGATCTCGTCGTCGCGCGCTCGGGCGGGTCGATCTTCGAGGTCGCCGCGCACGGCAGAGCGGCGATCCTGATCCCGTACCCGCACGCCGCCGCCGACCACCAGAGCGCGAACGCGCGCTGGATGGAAAAGGCCGGCGCCGCGATCGTCGTCCCGGACGCCGAGCTGACCGCGCAGCGGCTCGCGGACGAGGTCGCTGCGCTGCTGCGCGACCGCGACCGCCTCGCGGCGATGTCCGCCGCCTCGGCCGCGCTCGCGCGGCCGGACGCGGCGCAGGCGATCGCGAACGAGCTGCTGGCGGCGGCCGCCAGGTAGGCGCTGCTGCCGACGAGCGGTCGTCCACTGGTCTCACAGACCAGCAAACGACCGCTCCTCTGGCTCAGACCGACATCACTGCAATCCCATCTGCGGCTCGCCCTGCGCGTTGAGCCCGTTCGCCACCCGGACGCATCTGCCGCCTCTCGGGGTGCCGCCGTTGTAGGCCTGGCGCAGGCAGTTGCGCATCGCCATCTGGCCCCAGTAGTTGGCGTGGATGCTCTCCTGCAACTGGTACGGACCGACCAGCGTCGTGACCGTGCGGATCTGGTTGACCCACTCGCTGTTGTCGACCGCGCCGCCACTCTGCCACGTCGGCACGCCGCGCTCCTCCAGCAGCCCGACCGTGTTCTCGCACAGCCGCCGCCCGTCCAGCGCCGTCTGCAGGTCGATCAGCCTGGTGTTCGTCAGGCCGCTCGACGCGAGCGCGTTGCGCATCGTGTTGTTCATCGCCGGCACGACGACGTCGTTGGCCCAGTCGAGGTCTCTGTTCCACGCCCCGCAGCCGCCGACCGACTGGCGCGTGTAGCCGGACTCCGAGTAGCGGATCCCGGAGCCGCGCGGGATCGGCGACCAGTAGGTCTGGCCGAGGATCGTGTACTGCGAGCTGCTGTAGCCGGCGTTCGTCATCGCCTGCGCGACCCGCTGCAGCGCGGCGCGCACGTTGTTGGTCTCCGTCACCTGCCGCGCGGCGGTGAAGCGCGAGGCGATGCCGGAGTCGTCGGAGCAGTAGTTCTTCCACCACGTCGGCGACGTCAGCCAGTCCACGACGCAGGCCTGGACGACGTCCGCGAAGCCGTAGTTGTTCGCCCCGATCATCACGACGACGGCCCTCACGTTGTGCGTCGCGGCGTACTCCTGCAGCGCGAGCGCCTGCCCTCTGCGGCCCTGTGCGTCGCTGTAGAAGTCGATCCCCGGCTTGAAGTCCTCGCCGGACGCCGTTCCGACCGTCGAGGTCCGCGCGCCGGAGCAGGCGAGGTTGGCGCCGGCGACGCCGCCGCCGATGAACGCCTGCGCGCTTCTGGAGCGGTGGCAGCCTCTGATCGCCTCGCCGGACGGCGCGTCCCAGTAGGCGGTCGCGCCGAGCGCGTCGATCTTCGACGGCGCCTGATTCGTGTTGCCGGCCCAGCGGCCGGCCTCCCCCGAGATCGCCGAGTCGCCGAGCGTGACGACCGTCGGCGTGCCGGCCCCCGGCCCGTCAGCGACGGCCGCGGCCGGCAGTGCGGCGGCGGCGACCGTGGTCGCGACGGCAAGCGCACAGCCGAACCCGCGCAGGCGGCGCGGGCGAACATCTCCCCTCATCAGGCTCTCCTCCCGATGGTGCCCCAGCCCGACGCCAGGGCGTGATGGGGGATACCACGTTCGCGCCATCCGGCAAACGCGCCAGGTTGTGGCGCGTCAGGACACGGCGAAGCGGCGCGTCAGGCTGCGACCGGGCGCCGCGTCGCCTGGCGCGCCTCGCGGAACGTCACGATCCGCTTGCGCTCCTCGCACCACAGCTTCAGCCGCGGCGCCTTCAGCGCGTCCCACAGCGTCAGCACCGGCACGTCGCGCAGGACCGCGACGTTGTCGTGCGCGCCCTGCAGCTTGTAGTTCGGCACCCGCGCCGACAGGTGGTGAACGTGGTGCAGGCCGATGTTGCCGGAGAAGAACTGCAGCACCTTCGGGAGCTTGAGGTAGGAGCTGCCGCGCAGCGCGGCGTCGGCGTAGGACCACTCGTCGCTCGTCTCCCAGTACGTGTCCTCGAACTGGTGCTGGACGAAGAACAGCCAGACCCCCGCGCCGCCCGCCATCAGCACCAGCGGCGTCTGGATCAGCAGGAACGCCTGCCAGCCGATCAGCCAGCAGACCGCGGCGATCGAGACGCCGAGCACGACGTTGGTGAGCAGCACGCTGTTGCGGATCCGCGGCCGCATCTGCTTGTTGATCAGCCGCGGATAGACGGCGAACGACCAGATCGGACCGAACGTGAACAGCACCAGCGGGTTGCGGAAGATGCGGTAGGCGAGCTTCGCGCCGCGGCTGGAGGCGTTGTACTCGGCGACTGTCAGCGTCATCACGTCGCCTTCGCCGCGGCGGTCGAGGTCACCCGCGCTGGCGTGGTGGACCGCGTGGCTGTGGCGCCACGAGGCGTACGGCGTGAAAACGAGCAGGGCGGTGAAGCGGCCGACCCACGTGTTCGCCGTCTTCGACGCGAACAGCGAGCCGTGGCCGCAGTCGTGGAACATGATGAACGTGCGCAGCAGGAAGCCGGACGCCGGCACCGCTATCAGCAGCGTCAGCCAGTAGGAGACGTCCAGCGACCAGACCAGCACGGGCCACAGCAGCAGGTACGGCAGCACGGAGGTGGCGAGGTCGAGCAGGCTGCGCTTCAGGTCGGGCGTCGCGTAGGGCGCGATCGCCTCCCGCCAGGGGTTGTGCATCTGCGGCTGCGCCTTCTGTCCGGGCGCGGGCGCGCGCTCGTGGGTCTCCTGCATCGTGATCGACCGCCTCGTTTCGTGGAACGGGGCGCCGATCTTGCAGCGGCGGCGCCGGACTCGTAATGGTGTGTACAAGCGAACCGTACTGCGGTTAACCCCCGGTGAACATCGGGTGTGTGCCGCCTGGGGACTGGGACCTCCCGCAATGACGCGCCGAACACCGGCTGGGAGCCTGTCCGGCATGATCTTTCCTGCGATGTCCACCAGCACCGACAACGGCGCGGCGGGCCGGCCCGACGGCGACGAGTACGAGGTCACGCTTGCGCTGCACGGCATGATCGTCGGGCTCGTCGGCGGCGTCGTGACGATCGTGTGGGCCGTGACCGGCGCCGGCTACTTCTGGCCGATGTGGGCCTGGCTCGGCCTGCTGATCACGCTCGCGATCCACGTGCTCGGCCGTCATCTCGTCGACGCGCTGGAGGGCCGCGCGCGCCCCCTCGCCGTCCACGCCGAGGTGACGATCTTCATCTGCGGCCTCGAGTTGGTGATCTGGGCGATGACCGGCGGCGGCTACTTCTGGCCGATCTGGCCGCTCGTCGGCTTCGGCTCGATCCTCGGCGTGCACTGGCTGCTCGTCAACCGCGAGCTGCTGCCGACGCGCCGCGAGCGCCAGCTGACCGAGCGCGTGGACGTGCTGACGCGCACCCGCCGCGGCGCGCTCGACGTGCAGGCCGCGGAGCTGCGGCGGATCGAGCGCGACCTGCACGACGGTGCGCAGGCGCGCCTGGTCGCGCTGTCGATGCAGCTCGGGCGGGCGGAGGAGCGGCTGGAGGACCAGCCGGAGGTCGCCGCGCTGGTGCGCCAGGCGCGCGGCGAGGCGGGGGCGGCGATCAAGGAGCTGCGCGACCTCGCGCGCGGGATCGCTCCGCCGGTCCTCGCCGACCGCGGGCTGGTGGCGGCGGTCGAGTCGCTCGGCCAGCGCTCGCCGGTGCCGGTGACCGTAGACGCGCAGATCGACAGACGGCTGCTGCCGGTCGTCGAGACCGCGGCCTACTTCGTCGTCGCGGAGGCGCTGACGAACGTCGCCAAGCACGCCCCGTCGGCGTCCGCGCGGGTGACGCTGGCCGAACGCGACGGGCTGCTGATCGTGGAGATCGCGGACGACGGGCCGGGCGGCGCGTCGATCGACGACGACGCGCGCACCGGCGGCTCGGGCGGTGGCTCGACCGGCCTGGCGGGCCTGCGCAACCGCGTCGAGGCGTTGGACGGCGAGCTGCGCGTGACGAGCCCGGCCGGTGTCGGGACCGCGATTCGGGCAGAGCTGCCGCATGGGATCTGAGCGAGAGGGTGCAGGGATGCGCGTCGTGATCGCGGAGGACAACGCGCTGCTGCGCGAGGGCTTGGTGGCGCTGCTGAGAGAGCGCGGGATCGACGTCGTCGCGCAGGCGGAGGACGGCGAGGGCCTGTTGCGGATCGTCTCCGGCCACAAGCCCGACCTGGCGATCGTCGACGTGCGACTGCCGCCGACGTTCACCGACGAGGGCGTGCGCGCGGCAATCGAGGCGCGCACGCGCGACCCGAGACTGGCGATCCTGATCCTGTCGCAGTACGTCGAGCCGGTCTACACGTCGGAGCTGCTGGCGGCCGGCGACGGGGGCATCGGCTACCTGTTGAAGGAGCGCGTCGGCGAGGTGCGGACGTTCGTGGAGGCGTTGGAGCGCGTCGCCCGCGGTGGCACCGCGCTGGACCGCGAGGTCGTCGCCGAGCTGGTGCGCGCCCGCGGCGCGCGCGAGACCGGCGGCCTCGCCGGCCTGACCCCGCGCGAGTCCGAGGCGCTCGGCCTGATGGCCGAGGGCAAGACGAACGCCGCGATCGCCCGCGCGATGGTCGTCACCCCGGGCGCCGTCGAGAAGCACGTCTCCAACATCTTCGCCAAGCTCGACCTCCCCGTCACCGACGACGACCACCGCCGCGTCCTGGCGGTCCTGGCGTACCTCGGGACGGGGGATGGCTGAAGCCTTCGCCCGGCTCGTCTGCGCGCGGCGCCGGCGGGGACGTCGACGAAGCGAGTCGGCGTCGCGGGGCGGGGTGACGGGGTGACCGCTAGGGTCTTGCGCCGTGACGGACGTGAGACCTTGGGCCGGGCGGCGGCTCCACTTCATCGGGATCGGCGGAGCCGGGATGAGCGGGCTGGCGCTGGTCGCCAGCGCGCTCGGGGCGGCGGTCAGCGGATCTGACCGCGCCGACTCGCCGACCGTGGCGCGTCTGCGTACCGGTGGCGCGACCGTCGCCGTCGGGCACGATGCTGCGAACGTGCCGCTGGGGGAGGGCGTCGAGATCGTCTACTCGACCGCTGTGCCGGCGGGCAATCCCGAGCGTGCGATCGGGCGCGAGCGGGGGCTGGTCGAGCTGCACCGCGCCGACCTGCTCGGCGAGATCACGGCGCTGCCGGGCCGGCGCTGCATCGCCGTCACCGGCACCCACGGTAAGACGACCACGTCGAGCATGGTCGTGCACGCGCTGATCGGCTGCGGCCTCGACCCGGGCTACCTCGTCGGCGGCGAGGTCCGCTCGACCGGTTCCAACGCCGGCTGGGGCGCGGGCGAACTGGTCGTCGTGGAGGCCGACGAGTCCGACCGCTCGCTGCTGAAGCTCCATCCCGACGTCGCGGTCCTCACGAACGCCGAACTCGACCACCACGCCACCTACGGCTCTCGCCTCGACGTCGACGACACCTTCCGCGAGTTCCTCGCGAAGGCGACGACCGGGATCGTCGTGTGGGACCGGCCCGAGCTGGTGGCGCTGACGCCGGGCGGTCGGCCGACGAACGACGCCGCGACGGGGGTGAGCGGCACGCCGGCGGTCGGTGGCGGGGCAGCCGGCGGCGGAGCGAGCGACGGGAGGCCGGCGAGCGGACCGGTGGCCGTCGTCCCCTACGACGTCCCCGAGCCGATCCTGGACGCGAACGGGATCCGTTTCTCGTGGCGCGGGCACGACGTGCACCTGACCGTGCCGGGGGCGCACAACGCGCTCAACGCCGCCGCCGCGCTGGAGGCGTGCCGGCTGGCCGGGGCGGATCCGGCGGAGGCGGCCGCCGCGCTCGCTGACTTCCGCGGCGCCGGGCGGCGCTTCGAGTTGCTCGGGACGACCGACGCCGGGGCGAGGATCTACGACGACTACGCGCACCACCCGACCGAAGTCGCCGCGACGCTCGCGGCGGCGCGCACGCTCGCGCCGGGACGGGTCGTCGTCGTCTTCCAACCGCACCTCTTCTCGCGCACGCGCGCGCTCGCGCGCGAGTTCGGGGCGGCGCTCGCCGCGGCCGACCTCGTCGTCGTGCTCGACGTCTACCCCGCACGCGAGCGCGCGCAGGACTTCCCCGGCGTCAGCGGCCAGCTCGTCGCGGCCGCCGCGGCCGACGCACGCCGCGACGGCCCGCCCGCCGGCGTCGCCTGGCTGCCCGCCTTCGACGACGCCGAGCGCTACCTGCGCGCCCACCTGCGTCCCGGCGACCTCTGCCTCGCGATGGGCGCCGGCGACGTCGACGGCCTCGGCCGCCGGCTGCTGGCGTAGCGGGGCCGCCCGCCGCCCCGTCGGCGCGGCTCGCCGCCGCGCCGACATCCACATTGCGTCGATCAGGCAGGCGTCGTCGCCTCGGGGTCGAACCCCTCGGTGGCATGAGTCAGTTCCGCACGCCCACCACCGCCCGTCCGCCGCTCGGCCTCGGCCGCGCGCTGCGCCGCGTCGGCGCGTCCGCCGGGCGGGCCCGGCCGCGCTGGCCCCGTCTGCGCACGATCGTGATCGCGATCGTGTTCGTCGTGCTGCTCACCGCCGGCTGGTTCTGGCTGCGCGACTCCTCGCTGGTCGCCGTCAAGCAGGTCCACGTGACGGGCCTCAACGGCGGTCAGTCGGCCGAGATCGAGCGCGCGCTGGAGGAGGCCGGCAGAAGCATGACCACCTTGCACCTGCGCAGGCAGACGCTCGACACCGCCGTCGCGCCATTCTCGATCGTCAAGCAGATCGAGGTCACGACCGACTTTCCCAACACGCTCAGGATCCACGTCGTCTCCAACGTCGCCGTCGGCGCGATCGAGCTCGACGGCAGACGGATCCCGGTCACCGCCGACGGCACGCTGCTGCGCGACGTCGCCGCCTCCGACACGCTGCCGGTCGTCCCGCTGCACGGCACGCCCGCCGGCTCCCGCCTCGGCGAGGGGGAGGCGCTCGCGGCGCTGGAGGCGCTCGCCGCCGCGCCGCTCACGCTGCGCGCGCGGATCGAGCGGATAGCGACGACCAGAGCGCACGGCTTGGAGCTTCAACTGCGCGACGCGCCGGCGCTGTGGTTCGGCGATCGGACCCGTCCGGCCGCCAAGTGGGCGGCCGCCGCGGCGGTGCTCGCGGACCCCGAAGCGGCCGGCGCGACGTACGTCGACGTGGCCGCGCCGGAGCGTCCGGCGGTCGGCGGACTGCCCGACGGAGCGCCCGCGACGAGCGAATCTGACATCCCCGACGTGCCGGAGGGGGTCACGATCGACCCCGCGACCGGTGCGGCGGTCGATCCGAACGCGACGACGGACACGATGACGCCCGACACGGCAACGCCCGATTCCACCTCGGAGACCGCGCCCTAACCTAACCGTCAACCTGAGGTCGAGCCTCATGCCTGAGGCTTGCGAACGCTCCACATCTGCTGGAGAGTTCGCCCTTCTGCAACGCATCTTGCGGCGCGAAGGCCACGTTGACACCCAGTCGAAAATGCCCGTAACGTGCGACAATCCAGTCACTGGCGTGGGGCCAACTCTCAACGCTAACTCCAGCCTCGGACGGTAACCCTCATGGAAAGCGGCAGCTATCTCGCAGTCATCAAGGTCGTCGGTGTCGGCGGCGGTGGAACCAACGCGGTCAACCGCATGGTCGACGCCGGCCTGCGAGGCGTCGAGTTCATCGCAGCGAACACGGACGCCCAGGCGCTGCAGATGTGCGACGCCGACATCAAGCTCAACATCGGCCATGAGCTGACCAAGGGCCTCGGCGCGGGTGCCAACCCGGACGTCGGCCACGGTGCGGCGGCCGAGTCGCGCGACGCGATCAAGGAGGCGCTGAAGGGCGCCGACATGGTCTTCGTGACGGCGGGCGAGGGTGGCGGCACCGGTACCGGCGCCGCGCCGGTGATCGCCGAGATCGCCAAGAACGAGATCGGCGCGCTCACCGTCGGCGTCGTCACGCGCCCGTTCAGCTTCGAGGGCGCCAACCGCAACCGCCAGGCCGAAGAGGGCATCCAGCGACTGCGCGAGCAGGTCGACACGCTGATCGTGATCCCCAACGAGAAGCTGCTCGGCGTCGTCGAGCGCCGCACGACGATCATCGAGGCGTTCCGCGAGGCCGACAACGTGCTGCGCCAGGGCGTCCAGGGCATCACCGACCTGATCACGATCCCCGGCCTGATCAACCTCGACTTCGCCGACGTGCGCACGATCATGCACAACGCCGGCACGGCGCTGATGGGCATCGGCACCGCCGGCGGCGAGACGCGCGCAGTCGACGCCGCCAAGGCGGCGGTCTCCTCGCCGCTGCTGGAGGCCTCCGTCGAGGGCGCCACCGGCATCCTGCTGAACATCACCGGCGGCCACGACCTCGGCCTCTTCGAGGTCAACGAGGCGGCGGAGATCGTCTCGGCCGCGGCCGACGCGAACTCGAACATCATCTTCGGCGCGGTGATCGACGACACGATGGGCGACGACGTCCGTGTGACGGTGATTGCGACCGGCTTCGAGCACGGCGGCGGCGGGCCGGTCGCGCGCGCCACCAACGAGGCGCGCGAGACCGCCAGAACGACGCGCAGACGCCGCGACGTGACGATGGACGACCGCCAGCGCTCGTCGCTGGAGATCAGCGACGACGACATCGACATCCCGTCGTTCCTGCGCTGAGCTGCGGCGCCCCCGCTGGGGGCGCCGTTCCGGAGTGCGTCGCGGCGCCGTTTGCTGCGTCAGGGCGAGCTTCGCGGCCGGGTGGATTGGTAGCCTCCGACGCCCTGTGAGCGCTTCTGAGACGTCCCTCCGCCGCACCCCGTTGTTCGACCGCCACAAGGCCCTCGGCGCGAAGCTCGTGCCGTTCGCGGGCTGGGAGATGCCGGTCCAGTACCCGGCCGGCATCAAGGCCGAGCACCTGTCCGTCCGTGACGCCGTCGGCGTCTTCGACGTCTCCCACATGGGCGAGGTCGAGACGCGCGGTCCGGGCGCGCTGCGCTTCCTGCAGCGGATCCTCTCCAACGACGTCGAGAAGATCGCCGTCGGCGGCGCGCAGTACAGCGTGCTGTGCAAGGAGGACGGCGGCGTCCTCGACGACCTCTTCACCTACCGGCTGGGCGACGACCGCTACCTGACGGTCACCAACGCTGACAACCACGAGAAGGACCTCGCGTGGTTCGTCAAGCAGGCGCAGGCGTTCGACGACGTCGAGGTGATCGACCGCGCGGCCGACTACGCGATGCTCGCGGTCCAGGGTCCGCAGGCGCGCGGCCTGGTCGAGCGGCTGCTGGCCGACGGCGAGGCGCTGCCCGCCCGCTTCAAGACCGCCGAGCTGACCGTCGCCGGCGCGCCGGCGCTCGTCTGCGGCACCGGCTACACCGGCGAGGACGGCGTCGAACTGCTGGTCGCTCCCGCGGACGCGCCCGCCGTCTGGGACGCCGTCACCGCGGCCGGCGCCGCGCCGGTCGGCCTCGCCGCGCGCGACACGCTGCGCCTGGAGGTCTGCTTCCACCTCTACGGCAACGACCTGATGGAGTCGCGCGGCCCGATCGAGGCCGGCCTCGGCTGGTGCTGCAAGGAGCAGACCGGCTTCATCGGCTCCGACGCCGTCGCGGCCGCGCGCGCCGTCGGGCCGAGCGAGCTGCTCGCCCCGTTCGTCTTCACCGGCCCGGGCATCCCGCGCCAGGGCAACGCCGTCGTCGTCGGCGGCGAGGTCACGAGCGGGACGCTGTCGCCGAGCCTCGAGATCGGCATCGGGATGGCGTACCTGCCGGTGCAGCGGGCCGTGCCGGGCACGGAGATCGAAGTGGACGTGCGCGGCAAGCTGCGCCCGGCCGTCGTCAAGGAAAAGCCTCTCTTCAGAAAGGGCGCCAGCTAATGGCCGACGCGAGCTACCCCGAGGACCTGCTCTACCACGCCGAGCACGACTGGGCCCGGATCGACGGCGACATCGCCACGTTCGGCGTTACCTGGTTCGCCCAGGACTCACTCGGCGACGTCGTCTTCTTCGACCCGCCGAAGGTCGGCGCAGAGGTGACCGCGGGCGAAGGCTACGCTGAGGTGGAGTCCGTCAAGGCCGTCTCCGACGTGATCGCCCCGCTCAGCGGCGAGATCGTCGAGGTCAACGAGGCCCTGAAGGACACGCCCGAGCAGATCAACGACGACCCCTACGGCGAGGGCTGGATGGTGAAGGTGCGGCTCAGCGATCCCTCGCAGACGGCGACCCTGCTCGACGCCGCCACCTACACCGCGCAGCTGGACTGAGAAGGGGCTGACCGAGACCGATATGAGCACGTACACCTCCGCAACAGACGCCGATCGGCGCGCGATGCTCGACGCGATCGGCGTCGACTCGATCGACGCGCTGTTCGCCGACATCCCCGCCAGCCTGCGCCTCGGGCGCGGGCTCGACCTGCCCGCCGGCATGGCAGAGCAGGAGGTGTACGCCCATCTGCGCGACCTCGCGGCGCGCAACGTCTCGGCCGAGGACGAGGTCAGCTTCCTCGGCGCCGGCATGTACGACTCCTACGTGCCGGCGCTGATCGACTCGATCATCCTGCGCTCCGAGTTCCTGACGCCGTACACGCCGTACCAGCCCGAGATCTCGCAGGGCGGTCTGCAGGTGATGTTCGAGTACCAGACGGCGATTTCGGAGCTGACGGGCCTGCCGGTCTCCAATGCCTCCGTCTACGAGGGTCCGAGCGCCGTCGGCGCCGCCGGGTACCTCGCGAAGCTGACCAACGGCCGTCCGCGCGTGCTGGCCTCGCGCGGCGTGCACCCGCACAGCCGCCAGACGCTCGTGACGCTGTCCTACGGCTACGGCCAGACGGTGCAGGAGATCCCGCTCAAGGACGGCGTCACCGACCTCGAGGCGCTGAAGGCGGCGCTGGCCGACGACGTCTCCGCCGTCGTGCTGCAGCAGCCGAACTTCCTCGGCTCCGTGGAGGACGTCGCGGAGCTGACCGCGGCCGCGAAGGAGCACGGCGCGCTGGTGATCTGCGCGTGCGACCCGATCCCGCTCGGGATCCTGCAGCCGCCCGGCGAGCAGGGCGTCGACATCGCCGTCGGCGAGGGCCAGACGCTCGGCAACCGGCTCGACTTCGGCGGCCCCTCGTTCGGCTTCTTCGCCGCCGCGCAGGAGCACATCCGCCGCATGCCGGGCCGCATCGCCGGCGAGACGACCGACGTCGACGGCCGCCGCGGCTTCGTGCTGACGCTGCAGACGCGCGAGCAGCACATCCGCCGCGAGAAGGCGACTTCCAACATCTGCACCGCGCAGGCGCTCAACGCGCTCGCCGGCGTGATCTACCTGTCGTGGCTGGGCCGCGACGGGCTCGTCGAGCTGGGCGAGCTGCTGGTGCAGCGCACGGCGTATGCGCGCGACCGCCTCGCGGCGATCGACGGCGTCTCGCTGCTGCACGAGGCGCCGGTCGTGCGCGAGTTCGCGGTCCGCCTCGACGCGAACGTCGAGGCCGTCGTCGAGCGGCTCGCGGCGGAGGGGATCAACGCCGGCTTCCGGCTCGGGCGCGAGTACGACGAGTACGCGGACGGGCTGCTGGTGGCGATCACCGAGCAGCGTTCCAAGGCTGACATCGACAGACTCGCCGACGCGCTGGAGCGGGCGGTCGCCGAGCTGCGCGGCAGCGGCAGCGGCGCCAGCTCGGACGCCGGCGGCCGAGCCACCGCCGCGACGGGCGCGGGAGCAAACGCATGAGCGCGCCCACGAACGACAACAGGTTGCACGGCGACCCGTCGATCTCCGCGCACGAGGGTCCGCATGGCGACCGCAGCAGGTTCGCGCACATCGCCAACGCGCCGCAGACGGGGATCCCGTTCCAGCGCGACGACGTGACGACGATCTACGAGCGCTCGGTCGAAGGCCGCCGTGCGTTCAGCGCGCCGCCGCTCGACGTGCCGGCGCGCTCGCTCGACGAGCTGATCCCGGCGAAGCTGCGCCGCAGTGCGTCGGCGCGATTGCCGCAGGTCTCCGAGCCGGAGATCGTGCGCCACTACAACCGCCTGAGCAAGCGCAACTTCGACCTCGACACCGGCTTCTATCCGCTCGGCTCGTGCACGATGAAGCACAACCCGAAGTTGCACGAGCGCGTGGCGGCGTTGCCGGGCAATGCGCGGTTGCATCCGTTGCAGGATCCGAAGCGGGCGCAGGGTGCGTTGGAGTTGATGTACGGCTTGCAGCAGTCGCTTGGTGAGATCGCCGGCCTGCCGCATGTGTCGCTGCAGCCGAGCGCGGGTTCGCACGGCGAGCTGGCGGGCGTGCTGCTGACGCGGGCCTACCACGAGGACCGCGGCGAGAAGCGCACGAAGGTGCTGACGCCGGACACCGCGCACGGGACGAACCCGGCGACGGTGACGATGGCCGGCTACGAGGTCGTCAAGGTCGGCACCAACGCCGACGGCGGTGTCGACGTCGAGGACCTGCGCGCGAAGGCCGACGAGACGGTTGCGTGCCTGATGCTGACGAATCCGAACACGCTGGGCGTGTTCGACGCCAACATCGAGGAGATCGCGAGGATCGTCCACGGCGTGGGGGCGACGTTGTACTACGACGGCGCGAACCTGAACGCGATCATGGGCGTCACGCGGCCCGGCGACATGGGCTTTGACATCGTCCACTTCAACCTGCACAAGTCGTTCACGCAGCCGCACGGCGGCGGCGGCCCGGGGGCAGGACCGATCGCGGTGTCGGAGCGGATCGCCCCGTATCTGCCGGTGCCGCAGGTCGTCAAGCGCAGCGAGGCGAACGGGACGGCCGCGGTCTTCGACCTCGAGCACGACATCCCGAAGTCGATCGGCAAGCTGCGCGGCTTCCAGGGCAACTACGGCGTCTTCGTGCGCTCCTACGCCTACATCCGCTCGCTCGGGGCGGAGGGGCTGAGAGAGGCGTCGGAGGTCGCGGTCCTGAACGCGAACTACCTGCTCGCGCTGCTCAGAAGAGCGGGGATCGCCGAGTACCTCCCGGCCGCCTTCGACCGCATCTGCATGCACGAGTTCGTGCTGTCGGGCGCGCCGATGAAGCGCGACCTGGGGATCAGAACGCTCGATCTCGCCAAGCGCCTGCTGGACCACGGCGTGCATCCGCCGACGGTCTATTTCCCGTTGCTGGTCGACGAGGCGCTGCTGTTGGAGCCGACCGAGACGGAGACGAAGGAGACGCTGGACGACTTCGCCGCCGTGATCGCGGAGATCCTCGCCGAGGCCAAGCAGGACCCGCAGATCGCGTTGAACGCGCCGTACACGACGCCGGTCCGGCGCCTGGACGAGGCCGGCGCGGCAAAACGACCCGTCATCCGCCAGCCGCTGTAGGACCGCTGGTCCAGCGCACGTCGCCCGCCTGGCGCCGTTGGGTCCGGTGGGCGCGTCAGTGCGCTTGCCGCGGGTCGTTTGGGTGATTGCGCGAGGGGTACGGCGAGGAGAAGCAACCTACCGCCACGGAGGTTCCATGATCCGCCTCAGCGTCCCCTCCCAACCCAAGCCGATCGCTCGTCTCACCGGTCGCCGCAAGCACGAGCAGCGCGACCGGAACATCCGACGCGGCGGTATCGCGCTGCTGCTCGCCGGCGCCACCGGCTTCGCGCTGGCGACGCTGCTTGGAGCCAAGCGCCGCAACGCGCTGAAGGGGCGCGTCGCCGGACTCGCGCACAGACATCCGCACGACTACGACGACGTGACGCTCGCGCGCAAGGTCGAGTCGGAGATCTTCCGCCCCGACGACGCGCCGAAGGGTGACGTCGACGTCAACGCCCACGACGGCACCGTCGAGCTGCGCGGCGTCGTCAACGCGCCGGAGCAGATCGACGCGCTCGTCGACGCGGCGGCGCACGTCGACGGCGTCGTCCGCGTCGAGAACCTGCTGCACCTGCGCGGCACGCCGCCCAGACACGCCCCGCCGTCGGATCCCGCCGACGTGCGCGCGCGGGCGTCGTCCTCGTCGGTCAACGGGAGCTGAGTCGAGCTACCCCGCCCGCCGCGCCGTCATCACGACGCGCGCGCCGTGGGCGGGGATCATCGTGACGTTGCGGTGGCGCGCGTGCTCGGGCGCCGCGTCGGCGGCGACGAGGTCGGTGCGGCGTGCGATCGCGCGCAGCACGACGCGCTGCTCCGCCATCGCGAGCGCGGCGCCGAGGCAGCGGCGGATCCCGCCGCCGAACGGGATCCAGGTGTAGCTGCCGGGTCTGACGCCGACGAACCGCTCCGGCCGGAACGCGAACGGGTCCGGGTAGACGTCTTCGCGGTGGTGCAGCAGCAGGATGCTCATCAGCACCGAGGTCTCGGCCGGCACGACGTACTCGCCGAGCTGCCACGGCTTCATCACGCGCCGCCCGATCATCGGGATCACCGGGCGCGAGCGCATCGTCTCGTGGATCGTCGCCTCGATCCAGCCGTCTGCGTCGGCGTACTCGGCGTCGCCTGAGCGCGCGACGTCGCGCAGCCGATCGTACGCGTGCGGGGTGCGCACGAGCCGCTCGAACGACCATGCGAGCGAGTTGGCCGTCGTCTCGTGGCCGGCCAGCACGAGCGTCAGCAGCTCGTCGCGCAGCTCTCTGTCGGTCAGCGGCGTCCCGTCCTCGTCGGTCGCGTTCAGCAGCAGCGAGAGGATGTCGGTGCGCTCGCCCGCGTCGCCGGCCGCGCGGCGCCCGTCGATCACGCCGTAGACGTGTCTGTCGACGACGGCCAGCAGTCTCTTCAGTGGCCCGGCCGCCTCCTCGCGGCGGATGTTGAGCAGCTCGAACAGCTGCGCCTCGGGCCGCACCGACAGCCCGACCGCCCAGCGGATCGTGTCGCGCAGGCCGCGCTCCGGCGTGCCCTTCTCCGGAAGGCCCTCGACGCCGAAGATCCCGGCCATGATCACGTCGAGCGTGATCGCCTGCATCCGCGGCGCGAGCCGGAACGGCTCGCCGACCGGCCACGTGTCGATCTCTCTGTCGGCGGCCTGCTCGATCATCGCCGCGTAGCGCGCGACCGCCTCGCCGTGGAACGGCGGCAGCAGCAGCTTGCGCTGGCGCATGTGGCGCGGGCCGACCGCGGTCAGCACCGAGTTGGGTCCGACGATCGGCCGCAACGGCGACTCGCCGGTCAGCGACGGCGCGTCGTCCGGTCTCGCCGTGAACAGCGATCTGACGTGGTCCGGGTGGGTCGTCACGACGACGAAGTCGTCGTCCCCGATGCCACGGAACTGGAACACCTCGCCCAGTTCGCGGCGCGCGCGGAACATCAACTCGATCTGGCGGACGCTGAAGCGCAGCGTCTGCAGCGCGCGCGGCAGCGGGATCTTCGGCGGCATCGCGACGGGCGCGTCGCCGAGCGGGAGCGGGCCGGCGGGGGAGGGCGGCGCCACGCCGATCAGCGGCGCGGCGGTCGCGGCGGCGGGCGTCGGAGCGGTGGTGGCCATGGAGACTATTGAATCAAAGTTCAATAGTGCTGTCGAATGCCTACGTGTCGCCCGCCGCTTAGACTCGGCGGACGATGGCGAGCCCTCGCACACGGATGGCGATCGACGTCCGCCGCGAGCAGCTGCTCGACGCGGGCGTCGCGCTGTTCGCACAGCGCTCGTGGGAGGAGGTCTCGATCGACGAGATCGCGGCCGCCTGCGGTGTCTCGCGCGGGCTGCTGTACCACTACTTCGCGGGCAAGCGCGGCTTCTACGTCGCGAGCGTCGAGCGCGCTGTGCAGCGGCTGCACGAGACGATCGAGCCCGACCTCGCGCTGCCGCCGACCGAGCAGCTGCTGACCGGTCTGCGGCGCCACTTCGGCGGGATCGAGCAGCACGCCGACGCGCACACGCTGCTGCTCGGCGTCGCGGCGAGCGACGAGGATGTCGCGGCGATCGTCGCGCGCGACCGCGAGGCGTTCGCGGAGCGGGTGCTGGCCGGGATGCCGGGCGCCGGCGGCGGCTCGCCGCTGGCGCGCGCCGCGGCGCGGGCGTGGATCGGCGCGGTCGAGGCGGCCACGCGCGAGTTCATCGACCGCCGCGACGTGACGGCGGAGCAGCTCGTCGCGTTGCTGGCGGAGGCGCTCGTCGCGGCGTTGCTGGCGGCGTCGCGGCTGGATCCGAGCATCGAGGTCCCGGCCGCGGTCGTCGCGGCGGCGGGCGGCGGGATCGTCGACGCGATCGAGGCGGCGCGGCAGGCCGAAATCCAGAGAGTGGGCGGTGGCGCGTCGGGAGTCGATCTTCCCTCGCGCACCGACCCCGATCGGTAGCTTTTCCGTCGTGCGCATCTTCTCCGGGATCCAGCCGACCGGTCGCAAGCACCTCGGCAACTACATCGGGGCGATCGAGCCCTATGTCCAGCACCAGGAGCTGGGCGAGGCGATCTACTGCGTCGTCGACCTGCACGCCACGACGGTGCCGTACGAGCCGGCGAGGATGCGCGAGAGCGTTTACGACACGGCGGTGATCCTGCTGGCGGCCGGGCTCGACCCGGAGCGCTGCATCTTCTTCCGCCAGAGCGACGTGCCGGAGCACACGGAGCTGAGCTGGCTGCTCGCCTCGGTGACCGCGTTCGGCGACCTCAACCGCATGCACCAGTTCAAGGACAAGGCTGGCGCCCAGCGCGACCTCGTCTCCGCGTCGCTCTTCACCTACCCGATCCTGATGGCGGCCGACGTGCTCGCCTACCGCGCGCAGCAGGTGCCGGTCGGCGACGACCAGCGCCAGCACGTCGAACTGATGCGCGACATCGCGGTGCGCTTCAACGCGCGCTTCGCGCCGGACGCCGAGACGCCCCCGCTGGTCGTGCCCGAGGGCGCCTATCGCGAGATCGGCGCGCGGATCATGGACCTGCAGGAGCCGACGCGCAAGATGTCGACGACCGGCGGCACCGAGCAGGGCACCGTGCTCGTGCTGGACGAGCCGAAGACGATCGAGAGAAAGTTCAAGCGCGCCGTCACCGACTCCGGCAGCGAGATCGTCCGCAGCCCCGAGAAGCCGGGCGTCTCGAACCTCATCGAGATCTATGCCGCCGTGAGAGGGATCGGCTTCGAGGCGGTCGAGGCCGAGTTCGCCGACGCCCGCTACGGCGACTTCAAGGGCGCGGTCGCCGAGGCCGTCGTCGCGCGCCTGACGCCGGTGCAGGAGCGCTACAGCGAGCTGCGCGCCGACGAGGCCCGCCTCGAGGCGATCTTCGCCGCCGGCGCCGAGAAGGCCCGCGCGATCACCTCGCAGACGCTCGTGGACGTGCGCGAGCTGATGGGCGTCGGGCCGCGCAGCAGCACCCGCTTGTAAGCGCGGGTCCTGATCTGGACATATGCGGGTGTGACCGATCGCGCCCGCCTCGAAGCGCTCTACGCCGAGCACGCCGCCGCCGTGCACTCCTACGCGCGCCGCCGGATCGATCCGGCGAGCGCGGAGGACGTCGTCGCCGAGACGTTCCTCGTCGCCTGGCGCCGGCTCGATCGCGTACCACGGCACGATCCGCTGCCGTGGCTGTACGCGACCGCCCGCCACGTGCTCTCCAACCAGCGCCGCGGCGACGCCCGCCGCGCGGCGCTGACGGCGCGGCTGACGCGTGAGCCGGTCCCACCCGCGCGGGCCGCCGACCATGGCGGGCTCGCTGGCTCCGTCAGCGACGACGGCGAGCGCCTGCTGCGCGCGCTCGCCGAACTGCGCCC
The DNA here is from genome assembly GCF_030646165.1 of Conexibacter sp. CPCC 206217. GTDB lineage: Bacteria > Actinomycetota > Thermoleophilia > Solirubrobacterales > Solirubrobacteraceae > Conexibacter. Next base: position 194,551 of record NZ_JAUTDO010000007.1, read on the forward strand.
CGCCGACCGCGAGGCGTTGCTGCTCGTCGCGTGGGAAGGGCTGACACCGGCGCGCGCCGCCGCCGCGCTCGAATGCTCGCGCCCGGCGCTGCACGTCCGCGTCCACCGTGCCCGGAAGCGGTTGGAGGCGGCACTGGAGCGCGTGCGAGACGGCGAAGCCCGTTCGCCGCTCGATACTCCCGACAGATCTCCGCAGGAGGCCCGCGCATGACCGACGTGATCGAACTGCTGCGAGCGCACGATCCGGAGCGCGATGGCGGACAAGCGCCGCCGATCGGGCCGCTGCTGGCGCGCCTGGGGGAAGACCCTGAGCCGGCGCGGCCGGGACGTCCGCGCCGGCCCAGTCGCGTGGCGGTCGCGGTCACGCTGGCGTGTCTCGCGGCCGTCGCGATCGTCGCCGTCGCGGTGGGCGGCAGCGGCGGCGATGATCGCCGCGACGGGACCGCGGTGCACGACGTGCCGGCAGCCGGCAGCGTGATCGTCCACACGATCGCCCGCACGCGCGTCTTCCAGCCGGACGGAAGACCGGTCCGGCAGGTCATGGGGAGTGTCGACGGCAGATCGATCGGAACGATGGACGGGCCGGTCGAGCGCTGGAGCGCCACCGCGCCGAACCGCTGGCGACAGATCCAACGGTTCCTGCCGAGCGGCCGCATGCCCGGCGGGACCGACGAGCGAGCGTATGCCGATCGCGTCGAGCGAATGCGGATGCCATGGCAGCCGGGCGTCACCGTTCGCAGAGCCGGCTCCGGTGACGGCCTCGGCGCCGGCGTGGGACCCGGTGCACCGGCCAGCCGCGTCCTGCTGGCGGGAACGACCGATCCGCGCGCGGCCGTGCGCCGGATGCTCGACAGCGGCGAGGCAGAGGCCGACGGCGAGGTGACGCGCGGCGGGCGCAGACTGCTGCGGCTCGTCGCGACGACGGCGGCGAGACGACCCAAGCCGCGCGCGTACATCCCCGCGACCCGCACCGTCTACCTGATCGACGCGGAGACACATGCGCCGGTCGAGGTCGAGCGCTTCTCCGGACGGCCGTGGCGCCCGGGGACGCGGCCCAGAGGCGCCCCAGACCTCGCGGGTCCGGTCTTCCGGACGACCTACGAGAGCTACGAGCAGCTGCCGCTCAACGACGAGACCGCGCCCCTGCTCAGATTCGGCGGTCCGACGCGCTGAGTGAGCCTCGCGCTCAGACCGGGTCGAGGTCGATCCGGACCGTCGTCAGATCGGTTCCGAACGTGCGCACGGCGCGGGCGTTGGCGGCGCGGCCGGGGCCGGAGGCGGCCAGCCAGCGCTGGCGCTCCAGCGGGTCGTCGTCGGGCAGGACGGTCGCGGTGCCGGTGCGCCAGACCTGGCGGCGGCCGTCCTTGATCCGCACCCGCACGCGCGGGTTCGCGCCGATGTTGCGCACGTAGGCGGCTCTGGCGCCGTGCTCGGCGACGATCCAGAACTGCTCTCCGACGAGGCCGTTGCCGACGGGCGTCTGGCGCGCGAGGCCGCTTCTGCGGCCGGTCGTCTCCAGCAGCGCGTAGCTCGCGGGCGCCAGTCCGCGCCCGATCAGCCACTTCGCGAGCGGGTTGAGGAGCTTGTTCTGAAACGGCTTGACGATCCGCGCCTTCAGCTGCGACATGGTCATGAGCCTGACAGAAATGCGTTCCTGCGCGGGATCTTCTCGGAAACCGGCGCGCAGCCGGGGAGAGGCGTCGGGTGCTGTCGCTAGCGTGTCGAGTCGATGCGTGCCGCTGACCTCGACCTTGACCTGGAAGTCTTCGCCGGGCCGTTCGACCTGCTGCTCACGCTGATCCTGCGCGAGGAGGTCGACCTGCTCGAGGTCGACCTCGCCGACGTCGTGCTGACGTACATCGACTTCCTCGAGGCGAAGGGCGAACTGGACCTCGAGCTGGCGACCGAGTTCCTCGTGCTGATCGCGGCGCTGCTGGAGCTGAAGTCGCGCCTGATGCTGCCGGGCGAGGAGGAGGAGCTGCTCGACCTGCAGCCCGGCGAAGCCGCCGAGGAGCTGCTCGCCCGCCTGCTGGAGGCCCACCGCTACCGCGGCGCCGCCGAGTTCCTCGCGCGTCGCCTCGACGAGCAGTCCGGCTACCGCTTCCGCCACGCTCCGCTGCCGAGCGAGCTGCGCCGCGGCACGCTCGACGACTCGCGCCCGGTCTACGACCCGGCGCTGCTCGGCACGGCGATCGGCGGAATGCTGCGGATGCCGCCCGAGATCTCGCTCAGCCACGTGACGATCCAGAGAGTGACCGTCGTGGAGCGGCTCAGACACCTGCGCTCGCTGCTGCATCGCGGCCGCTTCTCGTTCGACGAGGCGGTCGCGAGAGCCGACCGCGTGACGGTCGCGGTGACGATCTGGGCGCTGCTGGAGCTGTACAAGCGCGGGGAGGCGACCTGGGAGCAGGACGAGCCGTTCGCCGAGATCATGGTCGAGGCGCGTGACGATCCGCCGTGGGCGGCGACGGCTGCGACCGCCGAGGCGGTCTAGCGCGATGGCCGAGGAGCGGCAGGAGCCGGGCGCGGGGGAGACCGCGCCGGCCGAGGGCGCTGCGCTGGAGCGCACCGCCGACGAGACGCCCGCCCAAGAGCGTCTCCACTACGACACCGAGGAGCTGGAGCGCGTGATCGAGGCGCTGCTGTTCCTCTCCAGCGATCCCGTCAGCGCGCAGGCGCTCGCCGACGCCAGCGAGACCGACCTCGACGAGGTGCAGGCCGCGCTGCAGGCGCTCGGCGCCGACTACGAGACACGCCGCCGCGGGATCGTCCTGCGCGAGCTGGCCGGCGGCTTCGTGCTCGCCTCCAACCCGACCGCCGAGGACGCCGCGCGCCGCCTCTTCGGCAAGCCGCGCACGCCGCCGTTGACGCCCGCGCAGGCCGAGACGCTCGCGGTCGTCGCCTATCTGCAGCCGGTCTCGCGACCGGAGATCGCCCGCATCCGCGGCGTCAACGCCGAATCGGCCGCCGCGACGCTGATCGAGCGCGGCGTGATCGAGGAGGCGGGGCGCTCGCAGTTCGGCGCGTTCCTGTACCGCACGACCGACCTGTTCCTGCGCCTCTTCGGCCTGCAGACGCTCGACGACCTGCCCGACGTCAGCGTCTGGGATCCGTCGCCCGAGGTCGCCGCCAACATCCGCGACCGCCTGCTGCGCGCCGGCGAGGCGCGCCTCGGCGTCCCGACCGCCGCCCAGCCCGCCGAGGGCCGTCGCGCGCGCCCCGGCGAGGCGGCCCCGGCCGGCGACTCGCTCGGCGCGCTCGGCGAGGACGCCGACGTGGCGCAGCGCGACGACGACGATGGCGGCGACGACGACGGACCGCCGCCCGGCCGCGTGATCCACTTCACGCCGAACTCGGCGGCGTAGATACGCTGCCGCGCATGCGCGCGATCGAGGTCTTCAGCCCCGTCACCGCCGAGCTGGGCGAGGGGCCGGTCTGGGACAGCCTCCGCCAGCGGCTCGTGTGGGTCGACATCGACGGGCGGCAGGTCCACGTCACCAGCGGCGACGGCGCGACGACCCGCTCCTACGCGACGCCGGCGCCGGTCGGCGCGGCCGCCCTGCAGCACGACGACGACAGGCTGCTGCTGGCGCTCGGTGTCGGCTTCGCGCGGCTGTCGCTGCACGACGGCACCATCGCCAAGCTCGCGGATGCGCCCGGCGCCGATCCTGCGCTCGTGCGGATGAACGACGCCGAGGTCGATCCCGCCGGCCGCTGGTTCGCTGGCACGATGGGCTACGACCAGCGTCCCGGCGGCGGCCGGCTCTACCGGCTCGACGCGGGCGGCGCGATCGCGACCGTGCTCGACGCGGTCACGATCTCCAACGGCCTCGCCTGGTCGGCCGACGGCGGCACGCTCTTCTACGTCGACACGCCGACCCGAACCATCGCCCGCTTCCCGTTCGAGATCGCCGGCGGCACGCTCGGCGAGCGCGTCGTGCACGCCGACACGAGCGCGCTCTCCGGCATCCCCGACGGACTCACGCTCGACGGCGACGGCAACCTCTGGGTCGCGTTCCACAACGGCTGGTGCGTGCGCTGCTTCTCCGGCGCCGAGGGCACGCTGCTGGAAGAGGTCAGACTGCCCGTGCAGAAGCCGACGAGCGTCGCCTTCGGCGGTCCGGACCTGCGCCGCCTGCACGTCACCAGCGCCCGCAAGGGCCTCGACGCCGCCGCGCTCGCAGCTCAGCCCGACGCCGGCCGCGTGCTCGTCTTCGAGCCCGGCGTCCAGGGCGTCCCGACCCGTGCGGCGACTGTCTGAGCGCCGCACCGGCTGGCGCGCGAGCCCGCCGCGAGCGCGGCGACTGCGCCGCGCGGCTACGCCGCCTTCAGCGCTCTGACCGCGAGCTGCCCGCAGGCCGCGTCGATGTCGCGGCCGCGCGTGAGGCGCACGGTCGCGGAGATGCCGTGCTGCTCCAGCACCGCGCGGAACGTCTCGATCGCCTCGCGCGACGAGCCGTCGTAGATCGAGTCGGTCGGGTTGTACGGGATCAGGTTGACCTTGTACATCCACGGCTCCAGCAGCCTCGCGAGCTGCAGCGCCTGCGCGTAGCCGTCGTTGACGCCGGCCAGCATCACGTACTCGATGAAGACCATCCGCCGCTTCCGCTCGTAGAAGTCGCGGCACGCTCTGAGCACGTCGGCGAGTCTGTAGCGGTCGTTGACCGGCATGATCTGCGAGCGCAGCGCGTCGTCGGGCGAATGCAGCGAGAGCGCCAGGCGGATCGGCATCTCCTGCTCGGTCAGCCGCTCGATCCCGGGGATCCAGCCGACCGTCGAGATCGCCGTGCGGCGGTGCGTGATGCCGATGCTCGGCAGCCGCTCGCAGGCGGCGAGCACGTGGTCGAGGTTCATCATCGGCTCGCCCATGCCCATGAAGACGCAGTGGTCGACCTCCTCGATGCGGCGGAAGTGCAGCGCCTGGTCGAGGATCTCCGACGCCGTCAGGTTGCGGCCGAACTTCATCGTCCCGGTCGCGCAGAAGGTGCACGTCAGCGGACAGCCCGACTGCGACGAGAGACAGAGCGAGCGGCGGCCGTCTTGATATCGCATGAGCACGGCCTCGACCGCGCGGCCGTCGTGCGTGGAGAAGAGCGCCTTGACGGTCCCGTCGCTGGCGTGCGCCTCGTGCTGGAGCGTCAGCGAGGAGAACGGCACGCGCTCGGTGAGCGTCGCGCGCAGCGCGGCCGGGAGGTTCGTCATCTCGTCGTAGGAGGAGGCGCCTCTCGCCGTCCACTCCCACACCTGTCTGGCGCGGAACGGCGGCTGGCGCTCGTCGGCGAGCGTTCTGGCGAGCAGGTCGAGATCCATGAAGCCTCTATGGTGGCAGGCTCATGCGTCTTGCAAAGTTCCTCGCCCACGCCGGCGTCGCATCGCGGCGCGCCTCCGAGCAGCTGATCGCGGACGGCCGCATCTCCGTCGGCAACCAGATCGTGCTCGATCCCGCGCTCGACGTCAGCGAGGACAGCGACGTCCGCTACGACGGCGAGCGCGTCCGCGGCGCCGAGATCCGCGTCGTCTACGCGCTGCACAAGCCGGCCGGCGTCGTCTCGACCGCATCCGACACGCACGGCCGCCGCACGGTCGTCGAGCTCGTCCCGCAGGGCAAGCGGCTCTACCCCGTCGGCCGGCTCGACGCCGACTCGACGGGGCTGATCCTGCTGACCAACGACGGCGATCTCGCCAACCGCCTCACGCACCCGCGCTTCGAGGTGCCGAAGACCTACCGCGCGACCGTCAAGGGCCCGTCGATCACCGAGCGCACGCTGCGCTCGCTGCGCGAAGGGGTGCGGCTGGAGGACGGCATGACCGCGCCCGCGCGCGTGCAGCGGGTCTCCGCGCACGTGATGGAGATCACGATCCACGAGGGCAAGAAGCGCCAGGTGCGGCGCATGTGCGAGGCGGTCGGCAACCCCGTCAGATCGCTCGTGCGGACCCAGTTCGGACCGCTGCGGCTGGCCGATCTGCAGCTTGGCCGTTCGCGCCGCCTGACCGCCAGAGAAGTGCAGGAGCTGGCCGCGGCCGCGCACGAGCCCGCGACCGCGGCGGCGCAGCGGCCGCGCGCCTGACAGAATCTCGCGGCCATGCGGCTCTATGCGCTTCGAGGCGCCATCACCGTCGACGACAACGACGCCGAGCAGATCCTCTCCGCCACGGACGAGCTGATGCGCGAGTTGATGACGCGCAACGCGCTCGAGGCCGAGCAGATGGTCAGCTGCCTGTTCACGATGACGGGCGACCTCGACGCGCAGTTCCCGGCCGTCGCGGCGCGCCGGATGGGGCTCAGCAGAGTGCCGCTGATGTGCGCGCAGGAGGTCCCGGTGCCGGGCTCGCTGGCGCACGTGATCCGCGTGATGGTCCACTACTACGGACCCGAGGACCGCGAGCCGCAGCACGTCTACCTGCGCGGCGCGCGCGTGCTGCGGACCGACCTCGAGTCGGCGCAGTAGCGACCGACCTCGCCGGTCGCTCGGCTACCTTCCTGGACGTGCTGCGCGCGCTCAGATCCCTCACCGCCGTCCTCGCCGATCCGGCCGCTCCCGCAGCAGACGCGGAGCTGCAGCGGGTGCGCGCCGAGTGGAGCGCGCTCGCGCCAGAAGAGCGCGAGGCGCTGACCCCGCTCGCGAGACTCGCGGCCGCTCGCGTGCGCGCTGCCGCGCCGCGCCCGCGGCCTGCGGATGACGACGACGGCCGCCTCGACTACCTCGACAGTCTCGGCGGCCCGATCGAGGAGGAGGACGAGGGACGCTTCGGCGGCTTCGACCCCGGCGCGGCCGCACCGCCGGCGTTCGATCCGGGTGGGTTCGAGGACGCGTCTGGCACCGGGTTCGCTGACGCGTCGCGGGGCACGCCCGCCGGTCGGCCCCGCGCCGCCTTCGACGCCCGTCCCGACGCGCGCGAGGCGATGACGACGGCGGCGCCGACGCTGTTCGGCGAGTCGCCCGCTGCCGGCGGCTCGAGCTCGGCACCCGCCCGCCCCGCGCCCCGCGCGCCCAGGCCGCGCAACCCCGCCGAGACGCCCGATTCGCTGCTGCCGTTGCTGGGCCTGCGCACCTTCCGGCCCGGCCAGCGCGAGGCGGTGCAGGCCGCGCTCGACGGGCGCGACGCGCTCGTCGTGATGCCGACCGGCGGCGGCAAGTCGCTCTGCTACCAGCTGCCCGCGCTCGCCAGCGACGACCTGACCGTGATCGTCTCGCCGCTGATCGCGCTGATGCGGGACCAGTGCGCGCGCCTGACCGACCTCGGCCACCCGGCCGTGATGCTCGCCTCCGGCGGCGACGGCGAGAGCAACCGCCAGGCGCTCGACCAGATCCGCAGCGGCGAGGCGACGGTCGTCTTCGCGGCCCCGGAGCGGTTCGCCTCCGGCGCCTTCCGCAGCGCGCTGGCGCATCGCGCGATCGCGCTGTTCGTCGTCGACGAGGCGCACTGCGTCTCCGAGTGGGGCCACGACTTCCGCCCCGACTACCTGCGGCTCGCGTCCGTGATCGGCGACCTCGGCCACCCGCCGACGATGGCCTGCACCGCGACCGCGACGCCGAAGGTCGCGGAGGAGATCGTCGCCCGCCTCGGCCTGCGCGAGCCCGAGCGCGTGCGCTCCGGCTTCGACCGCCCGAACATCTCCTTCGACGTGCTGCCGTTCGACGGCGAGGGCAGCGTCGCCCGCAAGCGCGCGACGCTCGTCGCCGGCGTGCAGATGCCGGAGAACCGCCCGGCGGTCGTCTACTGCGGCACGCGCAAGTCGACGGAGGAGATCGCGACGCTGCTCGACGACGCGGGCATGAACACGGTCGCCTACCACGCCGGCATGAACGCGGAGCAGCGCTCGCTGCGCCAGGACGCGTTCATGCGCGGGGACGTCGACGTCGTCGTCGCGACCAACGCGTTCGGGATGGGCGTCGACAAGGCCGACGTGCGCTCCGTCTGGCACTGGGCGCTGCCGAGCAGCCTCGAGGCGTACTACCAGGAGGCCGGGCGCGCCGGGCGCGACGGTCAGCAGGCGCGCGCGATCCTGCTTGCCTCGCGTGCCGATCTCGGCCGCCTCGTGCGCTTCATCAAGGAGGCCGAGGTGACGCCGGAGCAGGTCGCGGCGATCGTCGGCCGGCTGCGCGCGCAGGCCGGGGCGGAGGGGGCGGTCGAGCTGGACACCGGCGCCGAGGGCGACCGCGTCGCGCTCGCCGTCGCCGAGCGCGCCGGGGCGCTGGCGCTCGCGCCGGGCGGCGGCGGCCGGATCCGCGTCGAGCTGACCTCCGGCGGGCTCGACCGCGGCCGCGTCGCGCAGCTGTGCCGCGCCGCGACGAATCGCCGCTGGGAGTCCTACCGCACGATCGAGGCGTACGCCGCGACCGGCGACAGATGCCGCCGCCGCCAGCTGCTGGACCATTTCGGCGACGACTCGCCGGCCGCCCCGATCGGCCGCTGCTGCGACGTGCACGACGCGGTCGACTGGCTGCCGCCGATCACGGTCACCTCGTCGCGCAAGGGCCGCGCGTCGGCGGCCGCCGCGGCGGAGGAGGGTCCGCCGGTCTCCGACGCGCAACTGGCGCCGCTGAAGGAGTGGCGCCGCGGGCGGGCCGACGGCAAGCCGGCCTACACGGTCGCGACCGACGCGACGCTGCGCGAGGTCGTGCGCCGCAAGCCGCGGACGGCCGCCGAGCTGCTCGACATCAGAGGCATCGGCCCCTCGTTCGTCGAGAAGCATGCTGCGTCGCTGCTCGAGCTGCTGGCACAATAGGACGCACATGGCCATCGAATTCACCGACAAGATCCGCCGCCTGCCGACCTATCCGACCGCTGGCGGCTACGCGCTCGACGGCTTCGCGATGCTGGCGAGCAACGAGGCGCCGTTCGGGCCGATGCCGGGCGTCGTCGAGGCGGCCGCCGGCGCGGTCCTGAGCGCGAACCGCTACCCCGACCCGTCGAACATGTCGCTGCGCAGAGCGCTCGCCGCCCGCTACGACTTCGCCCCGGGCAGAATCGCCATAGGCTCGGGCTCCTGCGACATCCTGCTGAGCGGCGCCGAGGCGCTGCTGGAGCCGGGCGCGGAGTTCGTCTACGCGTGGCCGTCGTTCTCGGTCTACCCGCACATGGCCGCCGCGACGGGTGCGAACGCGATCGTCGTCGACCTCGACGAGAACCACCGCCACGACCTCGACGCGATGCTCGCGGAGGTGACGGCGGCGACGCGCCTGCTGATCGTCTGCAACCCCAACAACCCGACCGGCACGTCGCTGCCGCTGGCTGAGCTGGAGGCGTTCGTCGCCCAGGTCCCGCGTCACGTCTGCGTGCTGATCGACGAGGCCTACTGCGAGTTCTCGACGCTCGACGACCCCGACGACTCGATCGCGCTCGCGCGGCGCTACTCCAACGTCGTGCTGCTGCGGACCTTTTCGAAGGTCTACGGCCTCGCCGGCCTGCGCGTCGGCTACGCGCTGTGCGGTGACGAGCGCTTCCGCGTCGCGGTCGAGCAGGTGCGCCAGCCGTTCTTCTGCAACTCGGTCGCGCAGGCCGCGGCCGAGGCCGCCCTGCTGCGTCAGGACGAGCTGACGCGCCGGATCGAGGAGACGGTCGCGAACCGTCTCACGCTGGTCGAGGGCCTGGAGGAGCTGGGCCTCGACGTCGCCGACTCGCAGGCGAACTTCATCTGGCACTCGCTCGGCGACGGCGACGAGGACGAGATCCTCGAGGGCCTCAGAGCGCGCAAGATCCTGATCCGCTCCGGCAGAGCGCTCGGCCGCGCCGGCTGGGCCCGCACGACCGTCGGCACCGCGTCCGAGAACCGGCGCCTGCTGGACGCGCTGGGCGAGCTGGTCTAGGGCGCCGGCGGCCTGGCCGCCGGGCGGCCTGGCCGCGGCGGCCGGCTGAGCTGTCGATCTCGGCGCCGCTTGGCCGTCAGCGGCGCGCTGGCGCGCAGCCGCCTACGGCAGCCGCGCCGGCACCGGCGTCGCTGCCCGCCGGCCGGCGACGCTGACCGTGCGGTCGTACGACGCGCGCAGCGTGGCCGGGTCGGCAAGACCCTGGCGCAGCGCGTCGCCGATCGGCAGGACCGCGTAATCGGGCTGGCGGACCCAGACCGGGACATAGGTCACGCTGCTCACCCGCGTCCGGCGCGGACGGTCGCGGTCGACGACGAGGTGCAGCTGCGCGAGCAGGCCGTCCTGGGCGCCCGGAGCGCAGCACGCAGGCGTCTGGTTGGAGATCAGGTTGCCCTCGCCGAAGACGACCGGCTTGCCGTGCACGCGCGCGATCGGCTGCACGACGTGGACGTGCTGCCCGACGACGGCGGTGATCGCAGGCGAGCGCATCAGCGCGTCGGCGAGCGTGCGCTGGAACGCGCTCGGCTGCGAGCCGTACTCGTCGCCCGCGTGCAGGTTGACGAGCACGACGTCGGCGCCGCGCTCGCGGGCGCGGCGGGCGTCGGCGACGATCCGCCCTGCGTTGGCGATGTTGACCGACCACGGGTGCGGCGCCGGGATCCCGTTCGTCATCTCGGTGTAGGCGAGGAAGGCGACCTTGACCCCGTCGCCGGCGTCGAGCAGCAGCGTCCGGCGCGATCCCTGCGGCGTCGTGAACGATCCCGTGTGGCGGACCCCGGCACGGTCGAGCGCCTGCACGGTGCCGGCGATCCCGCCGCTGCCCTGGTCGAGCGTGTGGTTGGAGGCGGTGTCGCAGGCGTCCCAGCCGGTCGATCTGATCGCGCGGGCGAGCGCGGGCGGCGTGTTGAAGACCGGGTAGCCGCTCGGCGGCGCGCTCGTCATCGGCGTCTCGACATGGCAGATCGCCAGATCGGCTCTCTGCACGTACGGCTTGACGTAGCGGAACAGCGGCGCGAAGTCGTACCCGTCTCCGCCCGCGAGCGCCGCCGCCCGCTGCCAGACCGGGCTGTGGATCAGGAAGTCGCCGCTGGCGAGGATCGTCAGCCGGACCGGCTTGCGGGGAGGTCTGGGCTGCTGCGCTGCGGTTGCGGGCGTGGTCGTCGCGGCGGTCGCGGCCACCGCACTCGACGCGGAGCGACTCGCTGACGAGTCGTTGCCGCACCCGATGACGGGGAGCAGGACGAGCAGTGCGAGCACGAGCAGCGATCGGCGCATGCCGACAGTCTCGTCGCTCGGGAAGACGGTACGGCGCACCCTGGCCACCAAACGAACACACGATCACCTTCACACTGCCCCGCCGCTCTGGCACAATGGGCGACAGCGTCATGTCTTCCAGCGACCGTACGACCGACCGCATCGCCATCGGCACCTATGCCGGCTATGCGTCGTACGCCAGCTCCTGGCGCCTCTCTGCCTGGCGATTTATCTAGGCGTCCGGCCAGATCATCGCGTTGCGCCCACCCGTGGTGGGTCCCTCGTGAGGTCGGGCGCCGTTTCCATCGCCCCGGCACGTTCTCCGTGCCGCCACTTCCGTAGATTTCCAGGCCTAGAGAGGACCGCAGCATGATGATCGTGATGAAGCAGGACGCGACCGAAGACGAGATCCAGGCCGTGATCGAGCGCGTCGAGGGCGCCGGTGCACGCGCGCACCGCATCGACGGCGAGGAGCTGACCGTGATCGGCGCGCTCGGCGACCGCGAGCACGTCCAGGGACTGGAGCTGGAGGCTTCACCCGGGGTCGAGAAGCTGGTGCCGATCCAGAAGCCCTACAAGCTCGCCTCCTCGCAGCTGCGACACGGCGAGCCGAGCGTCCTCGAGATCGGCGGCCGCAAGATCGGCGGCGACAGCTTCGCCCTGATCGCCGGCCCCTGCACGGTCGAGTCGCGCGAGCAGACGCTCGGCACCGCCGACACCGTCCTCGCGGCGGGCGCGACGCTGTTGCGCGGCGGCGCCTACAAGCCGCGCACGTCGCCCTACGCCTTCCACGGCCTCGGCGTCGAGGGTCTGAGGATCCTCGCGGAGGCGAAGGAGCGCACCGGCATGCCGATCGTGACCGAGCTGATGGACGTGCGCGACCTGGAGCCGGTGCTCGAAGTCGCCGACGTGATCCAGATCGGCGCGCGCAACATGCAGAACTACACGCTGCTCACCGAGCTCGGCCGCGCCGGCCGCCCGGTCCTCCTGAAGCGCGGCCTCTCGGCGACGCTGGAGGAGCTGCTGAACGCCTCCGAGTACATCCTCAAGGAGGGCAACGAGGCCGTGATGCTGTGCGAGCGCGGCATCCGCACGTTCGAGACCGCCTACCGCTTCACGCTCGACCTGACGGCGGTGCCGGTGCTGAAGGAGCTGACGCACCTGCCGGTCATCGTCGACCCGTCGCACGCCGCCGGCCGGCGCGACCTCGTGCAGCCGCTGTCGCTCGCGGCCGCCGCGGTCGGCGCCGACGGGATCATCGTCGAGGTCCATCCGGACCCCGACAACGCGATCTGCGACGGTCCGCAGCAGCTCGTCGCGGACGAGTTCGCGGCGTACGCGGAGAAGGTCGGCCAGGCCGCGGCCGTCGCCGGCAAGACGATCTCCAACCTGCACGCGGCACACGCTGCCGCGGCGATCTGAGACCAGAGAGGGCACGAGCGGCTTGCGGGTATCGATCATCGGGGTGGGCCTGATCGGGGGTTCGATCGGGCTCGCCGCCCGCGAGCGGCTCGGCGCAGAGGTGACCGGCTGGGACCCCTCGCCGGGCGTGCTCGACGCCGCCGTCGCGCGCGGCGCGCTCGACCGCGGCGCGGCGACGCTGGCGGAGGCGGTCAGCGGCGCCGAGGTCGTCTTCGTCGCCGCGCCGGTCGGCCAGCTGACGACGGCGGTCGAGGCGGTCCTCGACGCGATCCCGCGCGATTGCGTCGTGACCGACGTCGGCTCGACCAAGCGCAGCGTCGTGGCGGAGATCGACGACCCGCGCTTCGTCGGCGGCCACCCGCTCGCCGGTGCCGAGACGGCCGGCGTCGAGCATGCGCGCGGCGACCTGTTCCAGGACGCCGTCTGGTACCTGACGCCGAGCGAGGGCGCGACCGGGGTCCTGTTCGAGCGCCTGCACCGGCTGCTGCGCGGGCTCGGCGCGCGCCCGACGACGATCGACGCGGCCACGCACGACACGATGCTCGCGGCCGTCAGCCATCTGCCGCACGTCGTCGCCAACGTGCTCGTCGCGCAGGCGGCGCGGGCGCTCGAGCAGGAGTCCGAGCAGCTGCCGGCGACCGGGCCGAGCTTCCGCGACGCGACGCGCGTGGCGGGCGCCAACAGCGCGATCTGGACCGACATCTACATGGCCAACCGCGACGCGCTGATCGAGCGGATCGACGACGCGACGCGGCGGCTGGGAGAGTTCCGCGCGCTGCTGGAGTCCGGCGACGACGACGCGGTCGCGCGCTGGAACGACGCGGCGCGCGCCGATCGCGAGCGGCTGCTGGAGGCGCAGCTGGCGGGCGGTCCGCTGCACGAGCTGCGCGCGTCGGTGCCGAACGAGCCGGGCGTCGTCGCGCGCCTGGCGCTGGAGTTGGGACGCGCGGGCGTCAACATCACGGACATGGCGCTGTACCCGGCGCCGAACCAAGCGGAGGGCGTCGTGGCATTGTGGATCGCAGGGGACGAGCCGGCGCGACGCGCGCTGGAGCTCGTCGAGCAGCAGGGCTTCCCCGTGGCACGTGCATGAGCATGCCCGGAGAGGGAAGCGCCGCTGTGCGCTTCGAGCCCGCCGACGGCGGCCTGCGCGGGACGCTGCGGGTGCCGCCGGACAAGTCGATCTCGCACCGTTCGGCGATCTTCGCGGCGATGACGCCGGAGCCGGTGCGGGTGCGCAACTACCTCGACGCGGCCGACACCAACTCGACGCTCGCGGCGGTCGAGCAGATCGGCGCGCAGGTCGAGCGCCGCGGCGGCGGCGAGCTGCTGATCCGCGGCTGCGGCCTGCGCTCCCCGCGCGCGACCGACGGCCCGATCGACGTCGGCAACGCCGGCACGCTGATGCGGCTGCTGCCGGGCTGGCTGGCGGCGCAGCCGGGCACCGCCTGGACGTTCGACGGCGACCGCTCGATCCGCAGACGGCCGATCGACCGGATCGCGGAGCCGTTGCGCCAGATGGGCGCGACGATCGAGCCGACCGACGATCGCTACCCGCCGTTCACGCTGCGCGGCGCCGAGCTGCGCGGGATCGAGTACGTGTTGCCGGTCGCCAGCGCCCAGGTCAAGTCGTGCGTGCTGCTGGCGGGCATGAACACCACCGAGCCGACGACCGTCGTCGAGCCGGCGCCGAGCCGCGACCACACCGAGCGGATGCTGGCGGCGGCCGGCGTGCCGGTCTCGCGGGACGGGGAGCGCGTCACGGTGCGCCGCGTCGAGCGGCTCGGACTCGACGCGATCGACGTCCCCGGCGACTTCTCCAGCGCCGCCTTCTGGATCGCGGCAGCGGTGCTCGTGCCCGGCTCGCGGATCGTGCTGGAGGACGTCAACGTCAACTGGACGCGGACCGGCTTCGCGCGGATCGTCGAACGGATGGGCGGGATCGTGAGCGGCGAGCTGGAGCCGGCGGGCGCGTTCACGCCCGGCGAGCCGGTCTCGGCGCTCGAGATCGCGCACGGCCCGCTGCGCGGCACGACGGTCGAGGCGGCGGAGGTGCCGCTGGCGATCGACGAGCTCCCATTGGTCGCGCTGCTCGGCTGCTTCGCCGAGGGCGAGACGGTCGTGCGCGGCGCGGCGGAGCTGAAGGTGAAGGAGTCCGACCGGATCCAGACCGTCGTCGACGGCCTGCGCGGCCTCGGCGCCGGGATCGAGGCGACCGACGACGGCTTCGTCGTGCAGGGCGGGAGCGGGCTGCGCGGCGGCAGCATCGGCTCACACGGCGACCACCGCATGGCGATGCTCGGCGCGATCGCCGGCCTCGCCTCGCGCGAAGGCGTCGTCGTCGAGGGCATGGACGCGGCGGCGGTCTCCTACCCGGGCTTCACGCAGGACCTGGCGAGGTTGCTGGCGCGGTAAGGGGTCCGTGCGCTGTCGCTGCCCGCGGGCAGCCTCAGCGCGCGCGGCCTGTTCGCTGGCTAGGGTCTCGCCGATGGTCATCGCAATCGACGGTCCCGCCGGGGCCGGCAAGTCGAGCGTGGCGCGTGCCGTCGCGGCCGCGCTCGGCTTCACGTACCTCGACACCGGCGCGATGTACCGCTGCGTCGGGCTCGCCGCCGCGCAGCGCGGCGTCGCGCCGGAGCAGATCGCCGATCAGCTGACGATCGAGCTGGGCGAGCGCGTGCTGCTCGACGGCGTCGACGTGACGGAGGCGATCCGCACGCCCGAGGCCTCCGAGGGCGCCTCGCGCGCGGCCGCAGAGCCGACCGTGCGGCGCGCGATGGTCGCGCAGCAGCAGCGGATCGTCGCCGACGGCGACTGGGTCGCCGAGGGGCGCGACATCGGTACCGTCGTGGCGCCCGACGCGGCGCTCAAGATCTTCCTCACCGCGAGCGCGCAGGAGCGCGCGCGCCGCCGCGCCGCGCAGATCGGCGCCGACGTCGCGACCGTCCTGGCCGAGCAGACGATCCGCGACGAGCGCGACACGACGCGCGAGCACGACCCGCTCGCCCCGGCCGCCGACGCGGTCGAACTCGACACGACGGGCCTGAGCCTGGAGGATGTCGTCGCACGCGTGACCGCGCTCGTCGCCGACCGTAAGGAGTCGTAGATGCGTCGAACCATCGTCATCGCCCTCGCCGCCGTCCTGTCCGGGGCGTTCCTGCTGCTGGGAGCCGTTGGTGCCTCCGCGGCGATCCGCACGGTCTTCCCGGCAAGAGACTTCAGACGCCAGGTGGCGGCGATCGAGCGCCACACGCGCATTCCGGTGCTGCTGCCGGATGCGGTCCACATCGACGCGCCCGCCAGACACGGCATCGAGGTCAAGTGGATCTCCAACCGCAGACGCTGGGAGCTGTCGCTCGCGATCGGCCCGCGCTGCGGCGGCGCGAACGCCTGCTTCGTCGGCGTCTTCAGCGCCGACCGCGGCGCGAGACCCGCGTTCAGAACCCGCGTCAGGCTGCGCGGCGGCAAGGTCGGCTTCTACAAGCCGAGCACGTGCGGCGCGTCCTGCTCGCCGCCCCAGATCCAGTGGCTGATGGGCAGAGTGCTCTATGACGTCCAGTTCCGCGAAGCCGGCCGCGGCAGCGACCGCAGCAAGCTCGTCGCGCTCGCCAACAGCGCCCTCGCCGCCGGCCCGCGCTGAGCGCGGGCGGCCTGCTCGACGGCGTCCGACTATCCTCGGCCGCATGAATCCCAGTTCCGGAGCCCCGCGATGAAGGTCGCCGTCGTCGGCTACCCCAACGTCGGCAAGTCATCGCTGGTGAACCGGCTGACGCAGACGCGCGAGGCCGTCGTGCACGAGCGGCCGGGCGTCACGCGTGACCGCAAGGAGCTCCAGACGGAGTGGAACGGGCGCAGGTTCACGCTGATCGACACCGGCGGCGTCGACCTCGACGACCGTGACGAGATGCAGCGCTCGATCCAGGAGCAGGCGCGCGCCGCGCTCGCGGACGCGCAGCTGGCGCTGTTCGTCGTCGACGCGCAGGGCGGCATCCGCCCGGGCGACGAGGAGATGGCCGACCTGCTGCGGCGCACGAACATCCCCGTGATCCTCGCCGCCAACAAGGTCGACTCCGTCAAGGACGTCGTGCTCGCGGCGGAGTTCTACGCGCTCGGCTTCGGCGACCCCGTCGCGGTCTCGGCCGCGCAGGGGCTCGGCACCGGCGACCTGCTCGACCGCGTCGTCGAGCGGCTGCCGGAGGAGGGCACGATCGAGGAGGACGAGGACCTCGTCCGGCTGGCGCTGATCGGGCGCCCGAACGTCGGCAAGTCCTCGCTCGTCAACCGCATCATCGGCAACGAGCGCGTGATCGTCTCCGACGTCGCCGGCACCACGCGCGACGCGATCGACCTGCCGTTCACGTTCGAGGGCCGCAGACTGATCCTCGTCGACACCGCCGGCATGCGCCGCCAGGCGAAGGTCGGCGACTCGATCGAGTACTACACCGCGCTGCGCTCGCGCCGCGCGGCCGAGCGCGCCGACGTCGCGCTCGTCGTCTGCGACGCGCAGGACGGCGTCACCGCGCAGGACCTGCGGATCGCCGAACTGGCGATGCAGTCCGGCTGCGCGACCGCGCTCGTGCTGAACAAGTGGGACCTGACCGGCGGCGAGGACGAGCCCGAGTTCGACCTCGACCACGAGCGCGCCCGCGTCAACAACAAGCTGCGGCTGCGTCCGCGCGTGCTGACCACCAGTGCGCTGACCGGCCGCCACATCCAGCGCCTGCTGGCGGAGGCGTTTGCGCTCGCCGACCGCACCTCCGGCCGGATCCCGACGCCGCAGCTGAACCGCTTCCTCTCCGACGTCCAGGAGATCCGCCAGCCGCCCGCGAAGCAGAACCACCGCCTGAAGCTGATCTACATGACGCAGACCGGCGAGCGGCCGCCGCGCTTCTCGATCCAGATCAACTCGCGCAGCCGCGTCACGCGCGACTACGCCTACTTCATCGAGAACCGCCTGCGCGAGCGCTACCGGATGGAGGGGATCCCGCTGATCATCGACTTCGTCGAGCGGCGCGAGCGGCGCGGCGAGAGACAGGGCCGCCCGGCCCGCGGCGAGAGCCGCCGCGACCGCGCGCGCGACCGCGACGGCGCCGCCCTCGCCGGCGGCGACGAGGCCGGCGGCAGCTTCGACGCGCTCGACGCGGATTGACGCAGCCGCCCGGCGGGCCTGACACACTCGCCGACGGCATGAGCATGGCGAGGGGCAGAGCACCGCGGCGCAGATCGACGCTGCCACCCGTCCTGCGCGACTGGCGCGCCGGCGCCGGGCTGCTCGCGCTCGTCGTGGCTGTCGTGGTTGCGATCGTCGCGCTCGGCGGCGGGGGCTCGGACGACGGACCGCCCGCGACCGCCGCCGCGCGCCTGGCCCCGGCCGACGCGCTCGCCTACGTGCACGTCTCGACCGACGGCGAGCGCGGCGGCGTCCAGCGGGCGCTCGCGGCTGCCCGGCGGATGGGGATCGAGCAGACGCTGCGCGACCAGCTCTCCGGCCTGCTCGGAAGCGGCAGCGGCGCCGCGCCGGTCGACTTCGAGCGCGACGTGCGCCCGTGGCTCGGCGACGAGGCCGCGCTGGCGCTGACGAGAGGCAGCGGCGGCACCGCCGGCTCGCTGTTGCTGCTGTCGATGACCGACGAAGCCGGCGCGCGCGACTTTCTCTCCCGCACGGCCGGACCTGCGAGAAGAAGCGCGTACAGGGGCACCGCGACGGCCAGCTACGGCAACGGCACGGTCTCCGCCTTCGTCGACGGCTTCCTCGCGATCGGGCAGAGCGACACGGTGCGCGGGGCGATCGAGCGAGCGGATGGCGGCGACGACGGGCCCGCGAGCGGCGACGGAGACGCGCAGGGCGGCGTCGTCGGCTCGCTCGCCGACGACCCGACCTACCAGCGCGCCACGGCCGATCAGCCCGACGGGCGCGTGCTCGACGCGTACGCCTCGGTGGAGGGCGTGCGGCTGCTGCTGGCGCCGCAGGGCGGTCCGCTCGGGCTGGTCGGCGCGCTGCTGGACCAGCAGGGACTGAAGGCGACGGCGCTCGCGCTCACGGCCGGCGACAGACAGGCGAGAGTCCAGGTGCGCGCGGTGCTCGATCCGAGAGATCGCAGAGAGCCGCCGACGTTCACGCCGACGCTGACGAGATCGGTCCCGCTCAACGCGCTCGCCTACCTCGGCTTCCCCGGCCTCGAGCGTGCGGCGCCGCTGCTGCTGGGCCTGGGCGGGCTCGGCGGAAGCGGAAGTGGCGCGGCCGGCGCGGCCGGCGGCGCTGCGGGCGCGCTCGGCGGCGACACCGCCACGCTCGTGAGAGAGGCCGGCAGACTGCTGGCCAGCAGCGGCGTCAGCTTCACGCGCGACGTGCTGCCGCTGTTCGGCAGCGAGGTCGCGGTCGTCGTCGTCGACGCGGGCAGAGGCGTGCCCGGGATAGCGCTGCTGGCGCGCGTGCGCGACCCCGCCGCGACCGCGGCCGGCCTGCGCAGGCTGGAACCGGCCGTGGCGAGACTGTTCGCGCCCGCTGGCGGCGCCGCACCAGCCTTCGGGGACGCCAAGATCGGCGGCTTCGCGGCCCGGCGACTGCGTGCCGACGGCGGCGTCGAGCTCGACTACGCGCTGCGCGGCGACACGCTCGCGCTGTCGACGAGCGCGGCCGCGCTGGCGGCTGTCGTGCGCCCCAGCGGCGCGATCTCCGACAACCCGGACTACGGCGCGGTAATCCCTGATTCCCAATCGAAGTTGACCTCGATAGTCTTCTTCGACCTCAGCCAGCTCCTCAGACTCTTCGAGCCGCTGGGATTGACCTCTGATTCGGGCCTCGGTGCGGATCTCCAGCGCATCCGCGCGGTCGGTCTCACGTCGATGAGCGGGGAGGCGCAAACGACCGCGGAGTTGACGTTCGAGATCTCATGAGTACCTATAGCGACAACGAGTTCCTGTTCACGTCGGAGTCCGTGACCGAGGGGCATCCGGACAAGATCGCCGACCAGATCTCCGACGGCGTCCTCGACGCCGTGCTGCGGGACGACCCCTACGGCCGTGTTGCGTGCGAGACGCTCGTGAACACCGGCCTCGTCGTGGTTTCGGGCGAGATCTCGACCTCGACGTACGTCGACATCCAGGAGATCGCCCGCGAGACGATCCGCAGAATCGGCTACATCGACGGCAACCTCGGCTTCAGCGCCGACTCCGTCGCGGTCCTCAACGCGATCGACAGACAGTCTCCGGACATCGCGCAGGGCGTCGACAAGGCCTACGAGGCGCGCACGGACGCCAACGACGACGACGCGCTCGACGTCGCGGGCGCCGGCGACCAGGGCATGATGTTCGGCTACGCCACGCGCGAGACGGACGAACTGATGCCGCTGCCGATCGCGCTCGCGCACAAGCTCGCCAAGAGGCTGGCCGATGTGCGCAAGGCCGAGACGCTCAACTACCTGCGCCCGGACGGCAAGACCCAGGTCTCCGTCCGCTACCAGGACGGCAAGCCGGTCGAGATCGAGAAGCTGCTGATCTCGACGCAGCACGCCGAGGGCGCCGAGTCGCTGATCCCGGACGACCTCTGGGAGCACGTCGTGCTGCCGGTCCTGCCGAAGGACCTGTTCGACGCGGACAAGCTGCGCAAGGAGTTCCTCGTCAACCCGACCGGTCGCTTCGTGATCGGCGGTCCCGTCGGCGACGCCGGTCTGACCGGCCGCAAGATCATCGTCGACACCTACGGCGGCATGGCCCGCCACGGTGGCGGCGCGTTCTCCGGCAAGGACCCGTCGAAGGTCGACCGCTCGGCCGCGTACGCCGCCCGCTACGTCGCCAAGAACATCGTCGCGGCCGGCCTCGCCGACCGTGCCGAGGTTCAGGTCGCGTACGCGATCGGCGTCGCGCACCCGGTCTCCGTGATGGTCGAGACGTTCGGCACCGAGAAGATCGGCCGCGCGAAGATCGAGCAGCTCGTGCGCGAGCACTTCGACCTGCGCCCGGGCGCCTTCCGCGAGTACCTCGACCTGCACCGCCCCGTCTACCAGAAGACGGCTGCCTACGGTCACTTCGGCCGCGAAGACGCCGACTTCACGTGGGAGAAGACGGACAAGGCCGACGCCCTGCGCGACGCCGCCGGCCTGGCCGGCGCGGCCGCGTAAGCGGAGCGCTTCGCACGACATTCCGCAGTACCGGCGGGCGCCCCACGGGGCGCCCGCCGTCGTCGAGGCTTCGCGCGCCGGGGTGGCGCGCGTCGCCGCGTCGGCGCTGCTGCTGCCGGCTGCGGCTCAGAGCCCGCCCGGCGAGAGCTGGTCCGGGTGCTGGCTGGTGAGGCCGGCCTCGCGCTCGCGGTGGGCCTTGTCGACGGCGCGCACGACCTGCTCGGGGTTGGCGATGCCGCGGAAGGTGAAGTCGGAGTCGTCAGCTCCGGCGGTGTCGAAGTCGACCTGGCCGACGCGCAGCAGGCGGTCGAGCAGCGACTGGTCCGTGTTGACGTTCTGGACGCGCTCGACGCGGGTCTGCTGCATGTGCTTCGACAATATGCCGCGCTCGATCGTCAACCGCTGGTTGGTGATCGTGTACGTCGTCGAGAAGCGGAAGAGGAAGCCGATCAGGATCACCACCGCCATCACGACGACGAACGCGACGATCGTCAGCGCGACGTCGAAGCCGCTTCCGATCGCCGTCACCGCGGCCACGATCGCGGCTGCGACGAGCGCGAACAGTCCGCCTCTCACGTAGAAGCTGAGCGTGCCGCGCCAGGACGGGTGCCCGGCGTAGATCACGTGCTCTTCTTGATGCAGCTCGAGTCCCATGAGCGCAGCGTACTGCTCTGGGCGGCGGTCGATCGCGCCCGCTCGGCGAATGGCCGGTGCGCAGGCTACGTTGAGGGGATGGCGCGCCTGCCCGCACTCGATCCGGCCCCCGCCGACGGCGTCGTCGCGCTGCGCCGCTGGGTCCCCGCCGACGTGCCGGCGATCGCGGCCGCCTGCCGCGATCCCGAGATCCAGCGCTGGACGTTCGTGCCCGACGACTACGACGCGCTGAAGGCGCGCGCGTTCGTCGCCGCCAGCTCGACGCGCTGGTGGGCGGGCAGCGGCGCCGACGTCGCGATCGTCGACGCGGTGCAGCCGGAGCGCGTGCTCGGCTCGGTCGGCCTGGTGCGGATCGAGTGGGAGCGCGCGTGCGGCGAGGTCGGCTACTGGGTCGCGCCGGGCGAGCGACGGCGCGGCGTCGCAGCGCGCGCCGTCGCGCTGCTGTCGGCGTGGGCGTTCGAGCGGCTGGCGCTGACGCGGCTGGAGCTGATCCCGTTCGTCGGCAACGAGGCGTCGCAGCGGGTCGCCGAGCGGGCCGGCTACGTGCGCGAGCCGGGACCGCCGTTCGTGTTCGCAGCAGACACGAAGCACGGTCCGGTCGAGGGCGTGTTGTTCGCGCGCACGGCGCTCTAAGGTCCCGTCGCCTCGTGCCGCCGATCGCCCGCATCGAACCGCTCACGACCGCCCGCGCGATCCGCGGCCCGTTCGACTACCGCCTGCCGCCGGCGCTGCAGCACGTGCAGGTCGGCGCGCTGCTGGTCGTTCCGTTCGGCGGGCGCGACGTGCTCGGCGTCGTCGCGGAGCTGACCGACACGACCGAGGTCGCGCCGGAGAAGCTGGCCGAGCCGAGATCGGCCGTCGAGCCGGGGATCCCGGCCGAGCTGGTCGGCCTTGCCCGCTGGATCGCCGACGAGTACTGCTCGACGACGGCGCGCGCGCTGGCCCTCGTGCTGCCGCCCGGCGCCGGCCGCGCGACGACCCCGCGCGTGAGAACGCGGCGGGTGCTGGTGGCGGAATTGACGCACGGGGGACGCGCGGCGCTGGAGACGGGGCAGGAAGCCGCCGCGCCGGGGGACGGAGCCGCGTCCGAAGGAGCTTCCACGCCGGGGAACGCCGCCGCGCCGGGCAGAGCCGCTGCGCCGAACCGCGCCGTCCGCCTCACCCCCAAGCAGCGCCTCGTGCTGGAGAACCTCGCCGACGCCGGCCCGCTCCCGGCCGCCCAGACCGGCGCCGACCACGGCTCGCTGCGGCGGCTCGCGGATCGCGGGCTGCTGCTGCTGGAGCAGCGCGAGCGGCGGCGGCGGCCGACGCACACCGCCGTCGGCGCGCGCAACGGCGGCGCGCCGCCGCGGCTGACGCTCGAGCAGGTGAAGGCGCTGGAGCCGATCGTCACCGCGCTCGGGGCGGCGGACGGGACGCTGAACCCCGCCGAGCGCCGCTTCCTGCTGCACGGCGTGACCGGCTCGGGCAAGACCGAGGTCTACCTGCAGGCCGCTGCCGCGGCGCTCGACGCGGGCAGAAGCGTGATCGTGCTGGTGCCCGAGATCGCGCTCGCGCCGCAGACGGTCGCGCGCTTCCAGGCGCGCTTCGGCGACACCGTCGCGGTGCTGCACTCGCAGCTGGGGCAGGGCGAGCGCTACGACGAGTGGATGCGGCTGCGGCGCGGCGAGGCGCGCATCTGCGTCGGTCCGCGTTCGGCGGTCTTCGCGCCGCTGGACGACGTCGGGCTGGTGATCGTCGACGAGGAGCACGAGCCGGCCTACAAGCACGAGGGCGACCCCCGCTACGACGCCCGCCGCGTCGCCGCCCGTCGTGCGCACGACGAGGGCGCGGTGCTGCTGAGCGGCAGCGCGACGCCGCGGCCGGAGTCCGTCCATGCGCTGCGCCGGCTGCGGATGCTCAGACGCGTCGACGGCCGCCCGCTGCCGCCGGTCGAGATCCTCGACATGAGGGATGCGAGACACCCGCTGCACCCGGTCACGCGCGAGGCGCTGGCGGACGTCCGCCGCGCCGGGCGCAAGGCGATCGTGCTGGTGAACCGGCGCGGCTGGTCGAACTTCCTCTCCTGCCGCTCGTGCGGCAAGGTCTGGCAGTGCCCCGACTGCGACGTCGCGCTCGTGCTGCACCGCAGCCAGCGCGCGGTCTCCTGCCACCACTGCGGCCACAGCGAACGGGTGCCGTCGACCTGCCCGGACTGCGGCTCGGTCACGCTCGCGCGCCACGGCGCGGGCACGGAGCGGATCGAGCAGGAGCTGATCGACGCGATCGGCGATCCCGGCTTCCCCGTCTTGCGCCTCGACGCCGACACGACCGCGACGAAGGGCGCGATCGCCCGCGCGCTCGTCAGATTCGACGCCGCGCCAGCGGGCGTGCTGGTCGGCACGCAGATCGTCGCGAAGGGCCACGACTTCCCCGACGTGACGCTCGGGGTCGTGCTCGACGCCGACCAGACGCTGCGCTTCCCCGACTTCCGCGCGGACGAGCGCACGTACTCGCTGATCGCCCAGCTCGCGGGCCGCGCCGGTCGCGGCCCGCACGGCGACGGGCGCGTGCTCGTGCAGACGCTCGCGACCGACGAGCGCGCGATCATCGCCGCCGCCGCGCACGACAGCGACGGCTTCCTGGCCGGCGAACTGGCTCGCCGCGAGCTGCTGCGCTACCCGCCGTTCGCGTCGCTGATCCGCGTCGTCTGCTCCTCCGAGCAGCTGTCGCAGGCGCACGCGGCCGCCGACGCCGTGATGAGAATGATTGACGCGCCGGGCGCGCAGGTGCTCGGCCCCGCGCCGCTGTTCCGCCTGCGCGGCAGAGAGCGCAGCCAGCTCGTCGTCAAGGCGACCCAGCGCCGCGCCGCCGTCCAGTCGGTCGCCGCGGCGGTCGACGCGGTCGCGCGCACCCCGCTCGGGCGGCGCGTCAGCCTGTCGGCGGACGTCGATCCGCAGTAGCGGGCCGGGGCGAGGCGTCCGCGGCCGTTCCCTCTAGAATCCAAGCCCCATGGCAGAGCTTGAAGAGCAAGAGGGCGAGGAGCGCGAGGCGCCCCGCCTCGACCCCGAGACGGCCGCCCGTCGCGCGGCCGCGCTGAGCCTCGTGCGGCAGTTCGGCGATCCCGTGCTGAAGAGCAAGGCGATGCCGGTCACGCGCTTCGACGAGGATCTCAGAGCGCAGATCGACGGGATGGGCGAGATCATGGCCGACTCGCTCGGGATCGGGCTCGCAGCGACGCAGCTCGGCAAGCTCAACCGCGTGCTCGTCTACCGCGTCGAGCAGGAGTCGCCGGTGATCGCGCTCGTCAACCCCGAGATCGAGTGGTCCGGCGAGGAACTGGAGAGCATGGAGGAGGGCTGCCTCAGCCTGCGCGGCGTGCTGGTCGAGGTCGAGCGCCCCGTCAACGTGCGCGTCAGAGCGCAGGACGAGCGCGGCGAGCGGGTCACGATCGAGGCGAGCGGCTTGGAAGCGCGCGTGATCCAGCACGAGATGGACCACCTCGACGGCGTCCTGATCCTCGACCGCACCTCACGCCCCGAACGCAAGCAGGCGATGAAGATCCTGCGTGAGCAGGTCGCCGAAGACGAAGCGGCTTGAGCCGCGCCGTGCGCACCGCCTACCTCGGCACCTCCGACTTCGCCGCCGCGATCCTGCGACGGCTGGCCGACAGCCCGCACCGGCCGCAGCTCGTCGTCACGCGCCCGGACCGGCCGAAGGGCCGCGGGCGCAGACTGCAGTCGCCGCCGGTCGCCGACGCCGCGCGCGAGCTGGGGATCGAGCTGGACCAGCCCGACAGCGTCAACGGCGACGAGGCGCGCGCGCGGATCTCCGCCGCGCGGCCCGACGCGGTGATCGTCTGCGCGTTCGGGGCGCTGATCAAGGAGCCGCTGCTGTCCGAGCACGAGATCGTCAACGTGCACCCGTCGCTGCTGCCGCGCTGGCGCGGCGCGGCCCCGCTGGAGCGGGCGATCATGGCCGGCGACGACGAGACGGGCGTCGCGATCATGCGCCTGACCGCGGGGCTCGACAGCGGCCCCGTCAGCCTGCTGGAGCGCGCGCCGATCCTCCCGCGTGACACCTTCGGCACGCTCGCGCAGCGGCTGGAGCGCGTCGGCGGCGAACTGCTCGTGCGCGCGCTGACCGAACGCCCGGAGTACGTCGAGCAGACCGAGGACGGCCTCACCTACGCCGAGAAGATCGGCCCCGAGGACCGCACGCTGGACCCGCTGCGCGATGACGCCGCCCAGCTCGACCGCACGATCCGCGCCCTCTCGCCGCACGTCGGCACGCGCGTGGCGCTGCCGGGCAGCGAGCCGGTCGCGTACCTGGGGGTGGGAATGGGGGAGCCGGTCGACGGCGAGCAGATCGCTGCGGGGCTCTTCGCCGCCCACGACGGCCGCCTCTTGCTCGGCGCCGCGAACCGCAGCGTGCTCGAACTGACCGAGGTCCAGCCGCCCGGCAGACGCCCGATGTCAGCCGCCGACTATCTGCGCGGCTACGGCCTGCCGACCAGCTGACGGGCGGAGGTGCGCCGATCCACTGCTGTAGAACAGCAGTGGATCGGCGCTCCTCGTCAGCTGGTGGCGTCGTCGGGCGTCGCGGCAGGGCCGTCGAGCGGGACCGCGGCGCGGAAGCCGAAGACGGCTGACAGCAGCAGGCAGGGAACGCCGATCGCGTGCGCCCAGCCGGCGTCGGCGACGGTCAGGAAGCCGAACCCGAGGATCGCGAACGCGATCGCGGTGCGCGCGAGCAGGCCGCTGCGGGAGGCGCTGAGGGCGTCGATCGGCGTCGCGCCGGAGCCAGCGCCCACCCGCGCGTCCGGCGCCGTGCCCGCGCCGGCCGCACCCGGCTCCGCGCCGATCCCGGCGCCGTCCTCGTCCCCCGGCGAATACCCGAGCGACCCGCGCAAGGTCAACGTGAACAGCAGCGCCAGCGACGGCAGCAGCACCAGCGCGCCCGCGAGCGTGGCGACGACGACCGCGACGAGCACGTCGTGGGAGGCCGCGGCCTGCTCGACCGTCAGCCCGGGCAGCAACGTCGGCGACTGCGCGATCGCCCAGCCCGCGACGATCGCGGCGACCGCGACGGCGGCGCTGTAGCGCGACCACTCGTAGCGTCTCTGCCACACCAGCGTCAGCGTCCCGAGGCCCGCCAGCGCCGAGACGATCACGGCCGCGAGGCCGCCGCCGGAGACGAGGTCGTCGAACAGCGCGCGCGTGTCGTCGCGCAGCACGAACAGGCCCGCGGCCGCGACGACGCCCGCGACGAGGCCGGCGCCGAGCGCGCGCGTACGGAACGCCTCCTCCATCTCCGGCTTGCCGTGCCGGACCGCGTCGGCGGCGAGGTAGACCGCGGCGAGGTAGGCCGACAGCACGACGGCGAGCACGCCGATCGTCAGCGAGGTCGGGTTCAGCCAACTCGACCACGGGTCGCCCTGCGCGTTGCCGATCGGCACGCGGCCGGACGCGATCCCGCCGACGACGGTCCCGAGCGCGAACGGCGTCAGCACCGAGGCGACGGCGAAGACGGTGTCGATCGCGCGCAGCTCGCGCTTGGCGGAGGTGCCGGCGCGCAGCGCGTAGGAGGCGCCGCGGAAGACGATCCCGAGCGCCGCGATGAAGAGCGGGATCGACAGCGTCGAGGCGATCGAGGCGAACCCCTCCGGGTAGCACGTCCACATCACCACGAGCACGAAGATCAGCCAGACGTGGTTCGCCTCCCAGACCGGCGCCATCGACTCGTGCGCGTGCTCGCGGACGCGGTCGGCGCGGTCGCCGCGGCCGGCGACGAGCTGCCAGAAGCCGGCGCCGAAGTCGGCCCCGGCGAGCACGACGTAGAGCGTCAGCCCGACCAGCGCGAAGATCAGCGGGACGGTGTAGAGATGCATCGCTCAGCTCCCGCCTGTCGTGCCGGTGCCGGAGCCGCCGCCGGGAGCGTCGTCGCCGGCGCCACCCGCCGCGCCGGAGCCGCCGCCGCTCGACGAAGCCGCACCGCCGGCCGCGCCCGCCGCCCCGATCCCGCCGTCGTCCGGCGCCCCCGCCGTCACCAGCTGCGGATCGCCCGCGCCGCCCAGCGGCGAGGCCGCGAGCCGGCGCAGGATCCACCAGGTCGCGGCGAGCAGGCCGACGTAGACGAGCGCGAGCAGGCCGTAGCCGACCGGCACGCCGCCGGCGCCCGTGACGGCCTCGTCGGTGCGCATGAAGTCGTAGACGACCCACGGCTGGCGACCGACCTCGGTCACGACCCAGCCGCAGATCAGCGCGACCACCGCCGCGGGGCCCGCGAGCACGAGCGCGCGGTCGAACCAGACCGATTCGGGCAGCCGCTTTCTGCGCCAGCGCACGAACAGCACGAGCGCCGCGAGCGCCGCCAGCCCGGTGCCGATCCCGACCATCCCCTGGAAGGCGAAGCGGATCGTGTTGATCGGGCCGGGACGGTCGTCGGGCGGCACCGACGTGAGGCCTCTGACGGTCGCGTTGGGGTCGTGGTAGGAGAGGAACGACAGCAGCTTCGGGATCGAGATCCCCCATCTGATCTCGCCCGTGTCCTTGTCGTACCAGCCGAGAATGTGCTCCGGCGCGCCCTTGGTCGTGTCCTGCAGGCCCTCCAGGGCGGCGAGCTTGACCGGCTGGTGGGAGGCGACCTCGCGCGCGGCCCAGTCGCCGACGAGCAGCTGCACCGGCGCGGCGACGGCGGCGATCGTCAGCGGGATCGCGAGCGCGGTGCGCTCGTAGCGACCCCATCTGCCTCTCAACTTGCCGTACGCGTAGGCGCCCGCCAGCAGGAAGCCGACGACGATGTACGCCGCGACGTACATGTGGACCAGCTCGTGCCAGAAGAACGTGTTGCCGAACAGCGCGCTCCACGGCCGCACGTTGGCGACCGCGCCGTCGACGAGGTCGAAGCCGCCCGGGTGGTTCATCCAGCCGTTGACGGCGATCACCATCGCGGCGCCGAGCATGCCGGTGAGGACGATCGGGATGCCGCTGGCGAAGTGCCACTTCGGCTTCATCCGATCCCAGCCGTAGACGTAGATCCCGATGAAGATCGCCTCGAGGAAGAAGGCGAACCCCTCGATCGCGAAGCCGAGCCCGAAGACGTCGCCGAAGGAGGCCATGAAGCCGGGCCAGAGGATCCCCAGCTCGAAGCTGAGGATCGTGCCGGTGACGACGCCGACGGCGAACAGCGCGACCATGATCCGCGACCAGCGCCGCGCGAGTCTGCGGTAGAGCGGGTCGCCCGTGCGCAGGTAGAGCCACTCGACGAACAGCACGATCGCGGGGAACGCGACGCCGAAGCACGTCAGCGGGATGTGCACCGCGAACGACATCGCCTGCATCTGGCGGGCCTGATCGAGGTGGTCCTGCTCGACGGGCGTGAGCTGGGCGAACGTGGAGATCGTCTCGAGCAGAGGCACGGTGCGCGCATCATCCCCCAGCGGTCGGCGGCGACGTGCCTAGATTGCGTGAATGCGCTGCAATCTGACGCGAACCGTGCAGCGAACACGGTGCGCGCTCGAGTTCGCGTGCGGAGCGTGCCGCTCGTGCGGCGGGCTGCGGCGAGCGCGGGCGCGATCTCGCCCCAGCGACCGCTGTCGCCGCGCGCCTGCCACGATGGACGCGTGCCATCCGTCGCCTCTGCCGTCTCGCCCGCCCGCCGGGTCGCCGCCGCCGTGCTGCGGCGCGTCGAGCAGGACGGGGCGTACGCCGATCGCGCGCTCGCGGGGGAAGCGGTGCGCGCCGGCCTGCAGCCACGCGAGTACGGCTTCGCGACCGCGCTCGCCTACGGCGCCGTGCAGCGCCGCCGCACGCTCGACCACGTGATTGAGCGGCTCGCGAGACGGCCCGTCGACCAGCTCGACCCCGTCGTCCGCGACGCGCTGCGACTCGGCGTGCTGCAGTTGCTGTTCTTCGACGGCGTCGCCGCGCACGCGGCGGTCGACCAGAGCGTCGAGCTGGCGAAGGCCGGCGGCGGTTTCGGTCACAAGCTCGTCAACGCGGTTCTGCGCCGCGTCCCGCGCGAGGGCCCGAAGCTGCTCGCCGCGCTGAACGACCGCAGACCGAGAGGCGCGGCGCTGCTGAACTCCGTGCCGGACTGGCTCGCGCGGCTGTGGTGGCAGGCGCTCGGCGCCGACGACGCCCGCGCGCTGCTCGCCCACGTCAATCTGCCCGCCGAGACGGCGCTGCGCGTCAACACGCTCGTCGCGGATCCGGCTGAGATCGCGGCGGAGCTGGGGGAGCGCGGGGTGCAGACAGGCCCCGCCGCGATGGGGGAGCCGCTGCCCGAAGCGCTCGTCGTCGACGGCGCCTTCGACCTGCGCGGCGACCCGCTCTTCGCCGCCGGCGCGCTCGTCGCGCAGTCGCGCGCGGCGATGCTGGCGACGCGGCTGCTGGCGCCGGCGCCCGGCGCCCGCGTGCTCGACCTCTGCGCCGCGCCCGGCGGCAAGACGACGCACCTGGCAGCGCTCGTGGCCGGCGCCCGACCGACCGGCGGCAGCGACACGGACGTCGCGAGCTCGGCCGGCGCCGACGGCACCGAGGCCGCGCTCGCCGCCGCCCCCGGCATCGTCGTCGCCGTCGAGCGCCACCCCGGCCGCGCCGAGGCGCTGCGGGAGACGGCGAGACGGCTGCACGCGGACGGAATCGTGACGGTCGAGACCGGCGACGCGAGCGTGCCGCGCGAGGGCGACGCCGAGTCCTACGACGCGGTGCTCGTCGACCCGCCGTGCTCCGGACTGGGCACGCTGCAGGGCCGGCCGGACCTGCGCTGGCGCGCGAGCGAGGCGGCGATCGACGAGCTGGCCGAGCTGCAGGGGCAGATCCTCGCGGCCGGGGCCGCGGCGCTGAAGCCGGGCGGAACCCTGATCTATGTGACGTGCACGATCTCGCCCAGAGAGAACGATCGCGTGGTCCAGAGATTCCTGTCCGAACGTCTCGGCGCCAGCTTCGTGCTCGACGACCTCGGCGCCGCGCATCCCCAGTTGCGATCGCGCCTGGAGCCGCGCACGTTGCAGCTGCTGCCGCATCGCGACGGCACCGACGGCTTCTACCTCGCACGCCTCAGACGCGTGCTCTGACTCCAGTTCGAGCTGCCCGGCGGGTGACGCCCATCCGCCGGATGCGCTATCACGAAGGGGTGCAGAGCGGGATGCGCAGATGAGCGAGCAGCCGGTCAAGCTGGGACCTGAGTGTCCGGGCTGCGGCGAGCCGTGGCTGCGCCCGACGACGATGCCGGGCCGCTACCGCTGCGTCTACTGCCTGCGCCGCTACGAACTGGTCTCCGTCTGCCCCAACTGCGGTGAGCACTCGACGATCGTGCGGATGTCCAGCACCGCGATCGTCATCTGCAACCACTGCAAGGGCAGCATGCTGACACCAGTCTGAGACCGACCCGACACTGACGCGGGCTCCTCGCTCCTGTTGCCTGTGCGCTGACACGGGAGCGCCGTCGCACGCTGCGGCGGCAGGATCGAAAGGGAGCAGCGATGAGTGGACGCACCCGCAAGCTGACGCTGGCCGTGCTGGCGGCCGGCGTCGTCGCCTTCGTCGTCTCGGGCGGCCTCGCGACGGCGGCGAGAATGATCACCGGCAGAGACCTCGCACCGGGCACCATCACCAGCCGCGAGCTGGCCAGAGGCAGCGTCGGTTCCAGACAGCTCGCCAGAGGGCTGGCGAGAGAGCTGCGGGGCTCCCGCGGCGCGAGAGGCGCCCGCGGCGCGAGAGGCGCCACCGGGCCGGCTGGACCCGCCGGCCCCGCAGGCTCCGCTGGGCCTGCCGGCGCCGCAGGCGCGGCCGGTCCGCAAGGCGTTCCCGGTCCGCGCGGCGCTGCCGGCGCGCTCGACGTCGTCGACGCCGAGGGCCGCAACCTCGGCACCTTCGCTCCGTACTACTCGGGCTACATCACGGTGCTGACGCCCGAGGGTGCGCTGCTGACATATGACTACAGCCCGAGCCAGAGATACCCGACCGTCTTCAACAGCAGCCAGATCCTCTACAGAGAGGGCTCGTGCAGAGGCCAGCCGTACGGCTACTTCGGCAGCAGCTACCCGATCCAGGCGCCCTACTTCGCCGACAGCTCGCCCGCGCCCGGGATGAGAATCTGGGTCGGCGTCGCGGCGGTGCCGGAGGAGTCGACGTTCGCCTCCTACCGCTCCAGCGGCACCTGCACGAACTCGTCGACGAGAACGACCGCGATCCCGCTGAGAGAGGCGGGCGTGCTGCCCGCCGTGACGAAGCCGTTCACGCTGGTCCCGGCAGGCTGACGCCACGGGCTGCCGACCGCGCCGCGCGACGCCCCGCACAGGCGTCGCGCCGCGCGATCCGCCAGACTGCTGGGCCGTATGACGAGACCGAACGCCACTGAGCTGCTGCGGGCGGTGCGGATCGCGCCGTCGATCCTGTCCGCGGACTTCGCGCGCCTCGGCGCGCAGGTCGACGAGGTCGTCGCCGCGGGCGCCCGCGTGATCCACGTCGACGTGATGGACGGCCACTTCGTGCCGCCGATCACGATGGGGCCGATCGTCGTCTCCGCGCTCGCGGACCGCGTCCACGCTGCCGGCGCGCTGCTCGACGTGCACCTGATGATCGAGCGTCCCGAGCGCCAGGTCGCCGAGTTCGCCGCCGCCGGCGCCGACTCGATCACCGTCCACGCCGAGGCGACGCCGCACCTCGACTACGCGCTCAACGCGATCAAGGACGCCGGCGCGAGCGCGTCGGTCGCGATCAACCCGTCGACGCCGGTCGAGGCGCTCAGCGAGGTCGCCGAGCTGCTCGACATGGCGCTCTGCATGTCGGTCAACCCCGGCTGGGGCGGGCAGAGGTTCATCCCCCGCTCGCTCGACAAGCTGGAGCGGCTGCGCGCGCTGCTGCCGGCGAGCTGCGCGATCGAGGTCGACGGCGGCGTCGACGCGACCACCGCGGGCGGCTGCGTCAGATACGGCGCCAACGTGCTCGTCGCCGGCTCGGCGATCTTCGGCAAGCCGGATCCGGCGGCGGCCTACGCCGCGATCGCGACGGCAGCCGGCGCCGCGTAGAGCGGCGACTGCCGAGTTGCCCGCGGCCGCGAGAGCGAGCCGCCAGGCGAGTTCACGCTGAGCCGATCGAGAGCGCTCTGCCGGGGATTGGCCGGCTAGCCGTACGCTGACCCCTTCACCGGTCGGCGACAATCATCTGCACGATGGCGCGGACGATCCTGATCGTGGACGACCACCCGAGCTTCCGCTCCAGCGCGCGGCGCGTGCTGGAGGCGGGCGGGTTCGCGGTCGTCGGCGAGGCCGCCGACGCCGCGACCGGCTTCGCCGCGGCGCGCGACCTGCGCCCCGACGTGGTCCTGCTCGACGTCGGCCTGCCCGACGCGGACGGCTTTCGCGTCGCCCACTGCATCAACACGCTGAGCGACCCGCCGCAGGTCGTGATCGTCTCCAGCCGCGACTCGAGCGACTTCGGGCCGCTCGTCGCGGGCTGCGGCGCGTGCGGGTTCGTCGCGAAGGCCGACCTGTCGGGCGACGCGGTCGCCGCGCTGCTGTTATGACCCCGGCCGGGCTGACGCCCGCCAAGCGCGCCGCGATCACGGCGATCGGCTTCGCCGGGATCCTCGGCGCGGCGCTGACGATCGTCGTCGTGCTGACGAGCGACCACGCCGATCCGAAGTGGCTCGTGCTGGCGCTGCTGCTGCTGATCGGCGTCTCCTTCACCGCGACCGGCATGTACGCCTGGGCGCGCCGCCCCGACTCGCGCTTCGGCCTGCAGATGAGCCTCGTCGGGCTCGCCTGGTTCGCGGGCGCGCTGACCGCCTCCAACGACGACGTGCTGTTCACGATCGGCAACCTGTTCGGCTCGCTCTACGCCGCGATCGTCGTGCACGCGCTGCTGGGCTTCCCGACCGGCCGCCTGCGGACGCGCTTCGAGCGCCGCTTCGTCGCCGCCGTCTACGCGCTGACGCTGCTCGGCCCGCTGCTGCTCCTGCTCGTCACCAACACGTTCGACGACGACGTGCCGCGCAACGTGCTGCTCGTCGTGGACGACGCCGACGTGGCGGAGATCGCCGACGCGGTCCTGCGCAGCGGCATGTTCGCCGCGGCCGTCGTCGCGACCGTGCTGCTGGTGCTGCGCTGGGAGCGCGCGACGACGCCGCAGCGGCGCCTGCTGGCGCCGGTGCTGTGGTGCGGCGCCGCGACGACGGCCGGGCTCGCGCTGTCGCTCGCGGGCCAGTTGCTGCAGCTGCCCGACCGCGTGCTGAACGTGACCGACGTGGCCGGGCTGGTGATCTTCGCGTCGGTCCCGATCGCGTTCCTGTCAGGGATCGTGCGCGCCAACCTCTCGCGCGGCCAGTCGGTCGGGCGGCTCGTCGCGCGGCTCGGCGGCGGTCCCGGCGGCCGCGGCCCGCTCCGCCTGCGCGACGCGCTCGCCAGCGCCCTGCGCGACCGCTCGCTGCAGATCGCGTACTGGATGCCCGCGACCGCGCCGGCGGGCGGCGACGCGAAGATCGAGCCCGTTCGCGCGGATCCAGCGCCGGGCCGCTACGTCGACTCGACCGGCCAGCCGGTCGCGCTGCCGCAGCCCGGCGACGGCCGCTCCTACACGCTCGTCGAGCACGACGGCCGCCGCGTCGCCGCGATCGTCCACGACGCCTCGCTCGACGAGGAGCCGGAGCTGGTCCAGGCGGCCGGCGCAGCCGTTGCGCTGGCGCTGGAGAACGAGCGGCTCGACGCCGAGCTGCGCGTGCAGATCGCGGAGGTGCGCGCGTCGCGCACGCGGCTGCTGGACGTCGTCACGCGCGAGCGGCGGCGGATCGAGCGCGACCTGCACGACGGCGCGCAACAGCGGCTCGTCGCGCTCGCGCTGACGCTCGGGATCGCCGAGCACCAGGTCGAGAGGGACCCCGAGCAGGCGATGGCGCTGATCCGTGAGGCGCGCGACGAGGCGCGGCTGGCGCTGGAGGAGCTGCGCGAGCTGGCGCGCGGGATCCATCCCGCGATCCTCACCGACCGCGGCCTCGGGCCGGCGCTGGAGGCGCTCGCCAGCCGCGCGCCGCTGCCGGTCGAGCTGGGCGAGATGCCGCGCGAGCGACTGCCCGCGACGGTCGAGGGCGCGGCCTATTTCGTCGTCGCGGAGGCGCTCGCGAACGTCGCCAAGTACGCGCGCGCCTCGCACGCGGCGGTGCAGGTGGAGCGCGTCAACGGCCATGCGGTCGTCGAAGTGCGCGACGACGGCGTCGGCGGCGCCGACCCCGGCGGCGGCAGCGGCCTGCGCGGCCTGGAGGACCGGCTGTCCGCGATCGACGGGCGTCTGGCAGTCTTCAGCCCGTCCGGGCAAGGCACGACCATTCGTGCCGAGATCCCGTGCACGTCCTAGCCACCGAACCGACCGACCGCGACTGAGGCCACCAGCATGCGTGTGGTGATCGCCGAAGACTCCGTCCTCCTGCGCGAAGGCATCGCCCGCCTCTTGCAGGACGCGGGCCACGACGTCGTGGGTCAGTGCGGTGACGCCGAGGACCTGATCCGCAAGGTGCTCGCGCACAAGCCGGACATCGCGATCGTGGATGTGCGGATGCCGCCGACGAACACCGACGACGGTCTGCGCGCGGCGCTGGAGCTGCGCGAGCGAGCGCCGCAGACGAGCGTGCTGGTGCTGTCGCAGTACGTCGAGGAGGGCTACGCGCAGGAGCTGATCAGTGGCGGCGCGGCCGGCGTCGGCTACCTGCTGAAGGACCGCGTCGCGGACGTCGAGCGGTTCGTCGACGCCGTCGGCCGCGTCGGCGACGGCGGCTCCGCGCTCGACCCGGAGGTCGTCGCGCAGCTGCTCGGCCGCCGCCGCCGCGACGATCCGCTGGAGGCGCTG
This sequence comes from Conexibacter sp. CPCC 206217, assembly GCF_030646165.1. Taxonomy (GTDB): domain Bacteria; phylum Actinomycetota; class Thermoleophilia; order Solirubrobacterales; family Solirubrobacteraceae; genus Conexibacter. Next base: position 229,636 of record NZ_JAUTDO010000007.1, read on the forward strand.
ACCCCGCGTGAGCGCGAGGTGCTCGGGCACATGGCCGAGGGCCGCTCCAACAGCGCGATCGCGGGCGAACTGGTCGTGACCGAGCGCGCGGTCGAGAAGCACGTCACGAGCATCTTCGGCAAGCTCGACCTGCCGCCGGCGCAGCAGGACCACCGCCGCGTGCTCGCGGTGCTGCGCTATCTCGGCGCGTCGCAGCAGTAGCGCGCGCAGAACCGCTGGGTACGGCTACCCGTAGCTCGACTCGGAGGCCATCCGGCTTCCTGCGATCCGGCCCGCCCGTCAGGCTTGCCGGCATCATTCCACCGGAATGCGCCAAGACAGTTCGAATCACCTCGAAAGGACTCTTCCAGTGAGCTCAGCCCCCATCGTCACCGCCGTCGACCTTCGCCGACGCTTCGGCGAAGGGGAAGCGGCCGTCGACGCGCTCGACGGTGTCTCGCTGGAGCTGCCGTCCGGCGGGTTCACCGCCGTGATGGGCCCGTCCGGCTCGGGCAAGTCGACGCTGATGCACATCCTCGCCGGCCTGGACCAGCCGACGGCGGGCTCCGTGATCGTCGCCGGCACCGAGCTGGCGAACCTCGACGACAAGAAGCTGACGCAGCTGCGGCGCGACAAGATCGGCTTCATCTTCCAGTCGTTCAACCTGCTGCCGGTGCTGACGGCGGAGGAGAACATCGTGCTGCCGCTGAAGATCGCCGGCCGCCCGGTCGACGAGGCGTGGCTCGCGCAGCTCGTCGAGACGGTCGGTCTCGGCGATCGCCTGACGCACCACCCGTCGGAGCTGTCGGGTGGCCAGCAGCAGCGCGTCGCGGTCGCCCGCGCGCTGGTCTCCAAGCCGGCGGTCGTGTTCGCCGACGAGCCGACCGGCAACCTCGACTCGCAGTCCTCCGCCGAGGTGCTCGGCCTGCTGCGGCGCTCCGTCGACGAGCTCGGCCAGACGGTCGTGATGGTCACGCACGACGCGCACGCCGCCTCGGTCGCGGATCGCATCCTCGTGCTCGCCGACGGCAAGATCGTGCACGACGGCGACGCCGGCTCGACCGACGACGTGCTCGACCTCATGCGGACGGTCGTCTGATGGTCGCGCTCTCCCTGCGCGGGCTCGTCTCGCGCAAGCTGCGCACGGTCCTGACCGCGCTGGCGATCGTGCTGGGCGTCTCGCTCGTATCCGGCACCTACATCCTCACGGACTCGATGAACAAGGCGTTCGACAACGTCTTCGAGACCGCGAACAAGAACACCGACGTCAGCGTCACGCCGAAGGAGCAGTTCGACGACGCCGGCGAGACGCCGCTGTCGGACAGCGTGCTGAGACAGGTCGAGGCGGTGCCGGGCGTCAGAGTCGCCGCCGGCAGCGTCAGCGCCGACGGCGTGATCTACACCAAGGACGGCAAGGACGCGCTCGTCAGAGGCGGCGCGCCGATGCTGATCAACGGCGTGCAGCCGAGAGAGCTGAGCGCGCTGGAGTACGTCGAGGGCCACGAGCCGACGGCGCCCGACGAGGTCGCGCTCGCGAAGGCGACCGCCGAGGACGGCGACTTCAAGCTCGGCGACACCGTCAGACTCTCGGCCGACGGTCCCGCGGAGGCGTTCAGACTCGTCGGGATCGCGAAGTTCGGCGACGAGGACTCGCTCGCGGGCGCGGCGCTGGCGATAGTCCAGACGGAGGTCGCGCAGCGGCTGCTGGACCAGAGAGGCGAGTTCAACTCGATCGACGTCGTCGCCGATGCCGGCGTCACGCCGGAGGCGCTGGCGGCGAGAGTGCGCGCGGCGCTGCCGCCGCAGCTCTACAACGTCCGCACGGGCGAGGAGGAGGCGCGCACGCAGGCGTCGGACCTGCAGGACCAGCTCAGCTTCCTCAGAACCTTCCTGTTCGCGTTCGCCGGGATCGCGCTGTTCGTCGGCGCCTTCCTGATCGTCAACACGTACTCGATCACGGTCGCCCAGCGGATGCGCGAGTTCGCGCTGCTGCGGATGATCGGCGCGTCGCGCCGGCAGGTGATGCGCGCGGTGATCGGCGAGGCGTTCTTCGTCGGCCTCGTCGCCTCGATCATCGGCCTGCTCGCGGGCGCGGTGATCGCGCCGGCGCTGCGCGGGCTGTTCACGCTGTTCGGCGCCGACCTGCCGAACAACGGCCTGACGGTCGAGCCGCGCACGATCATCGTCTCGCTGCTGATCGGCACGGTCGTGACGCTGGTGGCGGCGACCGGGCCGGCGCTGCGCGCGACGCGCGTGCCGCCGATCGCGGCGCTGCAGGACTCGGCGGCGATCACGCGCGGCAGAAACGGCCGCCTGCGCACGCCGCTGTCGATCGCCGTCGCCGTGATCGGCATAGCGATGATCTGTCTCGGGCTGTTCGGCAGCGGCGGCTCTTCGTCGCGCGCGGCCTTCATCGGCGCGGGCGCTGCGGTCGTCTTCATCGGCGTCGGCCTGCTCGCGTCGCACATCGTCAAGCCGCTGGCGGCGGTCGTCGGCTGGCCGCTGGAGCGGCTGCTGGGCGTCAGCGGCCGGCTGGCACGCGAGAACTCCGCGCGCCAGCCGCGCCGCACCGCTTCAACGGCCTCGGCGCTGATGATCGGCGTCACGCTGGTCGCGTTCGTCGCGATCTTCGCCGCGGGCCTGAAGGTGTCGATCGACAACGCTGTCAACAACGGCCTGAAGGGCGATCTGGTCGTGCAGAGCGACTCGTTCCAGCCCGTGCCGGGCGCGGCGTCGAGAGCGCTCGCGCAGGTGCAGGGCGTCGACGTCGTCTCGCCGGTGCGGTTCGGCATCGGCCAGGTCGAGGGCGGCAAGAAGGTCAACATCTCCGGTGTCGACCCCGCGACCGTCGGCGACGTCTTCACGGTCGACTGGAAGGACGGCTCGGACGCGCTGCTGAGCAGACTCGGCGACGGCCACGCGGTCGTCTCCAAGGGCTACGCGGACGACAACTCGCTGAGCGTCGGCAGCAGACTCGACGTGCTGACGCCGACGGCCCAGAGAGTCGCGCTGACGATCGACGGGATCTACGACGACGACTCGGGCCTGCTGGCGGACATGACGTTGCCCAACGACGTGCTCGCCAACCAGTTCGACGTCACCAGAGACGCGTTCGTCGTCGCGACGACGACGGCGGGATCGGATGCGGACGCGATCCAGAAGGTCGCCGACAGAGAGATCTCGGCGCAGTTCCCGACGATCGAGGTGCTGACCAAGCAGGGCTTCGTCGACGACCAGGCCGGCCAGATCGACCAGCTGATCGCGCTCGTCTACGTGCTGCTGTCGCTGTCGGTGATCGTCTCGCTGTTCGGCATCGTCAACACGCTCGTGCTCTCGATCCACGAGCGCACGCGTGAGCTCGGGATGCTGCGCGCGATCGGCACCTCACGCCGCCAGGTGCGCCAGATCGTCCGCTACGAGTCGGTCATCACAGCGCTGATCGGAGCGGTCCTCGGCGTCGTCCTCGGCGTGATCTTCGCCGTCCTGGTGACGATCCCGTTGAAGAGCGAGGGCTTCGCGATCTCGATCCCGATCGGCACCCTGATCGTCCTCCTCGTCCTCGCCGCCCTCGCCGGAGTGCTCGCCGCCATCCCGCCGGCGCGGCGGGCGGCGAAGCTGGACGTGCTGAGAGCGCTGGCGTACGAGTAGGGCGGAAGCAAGCACGTTTGAGTGCATGCACCACGCATGTCTTGCATGCGTGGTGCATGCTAGACTGCTGGGCATGGGCGCTCTTCTGCAAGTCCGAGACGTTCCCGACGACGTGCATCGCAAGTTGAAGTCGCGTGCGGCCGCCGCCGGCATGTCGCTCTCCGAGTACGTGCGCACGCTGCTTGCACGCGACACTGCGCGTCCGACGCCACAAGAGCTCGAGGCGCGGATCGCTGCCCGCGGCGCCGTGCAACTGGACGAACCCAGTGAGGTCACTGTCCGGCGGCTGCGGGATCACGGCGAGTGACCCGGTGACTGTCCTCGACAGCTCCGCGGTGATCGACTTCCTGCTCGGCGCGAGCGCCGCGAGAGAAGTCGGCCAGTTGCTGGCTGACGGCGAGTCGTTCTGCGCGCCCGACGTGATCGTGTTCGAGGTGCTCGCTGCGCTGCGTCGTCACGTCCAGCGTGGCGGGCTCTCAGCCGATCGTGCCCGTGGCGCGGTCGAGGATCTCGGCGACCTGCAACTGGAGCTGTTCCCGTCGCTCGTGCTGCGTGCCCGCGCCTGGGAGCTGCGCGAGAATCTGGCGATCGCTGACGGACTCTTCGCGGCGCTCGCCGAGCAGCTCCGCGAGCCGCTTGTGACGAAGGACCGCGGCCTCGCCGCGATCGCTCGCGACCAACTCGCAGTAGCGGTCGTCGAGCTGAATTGACGGCGCGTCGCGTCGCGCGGCGCCGGGTCCTCGCCTACTCCTCGATCGGGTTCCCGCGCCAGTCGCGCGGGGTGCGGCGGGAGGAGAAGCGGCCGAGGGACCAGAGGCAGAGCAGGAGCGCGCCGGCGAGCGAGCCGGCGAAGCCGTCGCTGATGTCGGCGATCGTGTCGGCGTAGCTGATGAAGAGGTTCTGGTCGAGCCATCTGACCGCGATCCACTCATAGACCTCGTAGATCGTCACGCCGGTGACGCCGATGCAGAAGGCGATCACGCCCATGCCGAGCAGGCGGCTGGCGCGCAGTCTCACGAGTGCCGGCTCGGGCACGACGTCGACGCGCGACAGCCCGATGTAGACGATCGGCGCCAGGAAGCACGGCAGGATCAGGTGGACGACGTTGTCGTACCAGGACCAGTCGACGAACAGGTGCAGCGCGTCGCCCCAGCCGTTGAAGAACATCGCGACGCAGAAGCCCCAGTCGAACAGCCGCGGCAGCCCGACCATCCGCGCGAGGAAGACGGCCACCGCCGTGAGTGCCAGCTGGGTGCTCGCGTGCCCGTCGCCGCTCACCGCGAACACGACCGCGCCGACGACGAAGCTGAGCCGCAGCAGGTCGAGCGGGTCGCGCAGGACCGGATGCCAGTCGCCGAGGAAGACTGCTCGCAGCGCTGCGGGCGGTCTCCAGTGCGGTCCGCGGCGGACGATCGGATTGCGCTCGGGCTGCAGCGCTGGCGCCGACGCTGCACTGCGAAGACGGTCGCGCCGGCTCGTCATCGACCCCGCTCCCGCAGATGCACCGGGTTCGACAGCAGCCACAACGCGCCGCCGACGCGGGCTTCGAGGCGATAGACGCCCGCTCCCGTCACCGGCGCCTCGAGGGTGGCTCCGTCGGCGCGCATGAACGTCTCGCCGTCACGCACGACGAGCAGTTCGGCTGCGCGCGGCAGCCGAACCCGCAGCACCGATCGCGCGCCGGTCGCGACGATCGCCTCGCCACCCATCGGCACGTACGACCCGTCGGCCAGTTCGGCCCAGAAGCGCGCGCCGTCGGCGGGCGCGACGAGCGGGCGGGAGAGCCACGTCGAGCCGACGCGCAGGGCCGCGACGATGGTCGCTTCGTCCGCATCCGGATCGCGGCCCTCGCTCAGCGGGCGGTCGAGCAGGAGGTGGGTTCGGAGCAGGCCGAAGGTGCGGGCGTGCGAGAGGGGGGAGCGGACGCGGCCGCGGATCCGCACGCCGGGAGCGTGGCCGTCGAGGCCGCCGAGGGCCGGCACTCGGCGGTGCGCGGACAGCGCGTCCCAGATCCGCAGGTGCTGCTGCGGCGGGCCGGAGGCGGTGGCCGCGACCGGGTCGCGCAGCCAGCGCGCCGCCGCGGCCGGCGTGCGCCAGCCTTCCGCGGCGTCGGTCGTCACGCTCCACAGCTCGATCCCGTCGCAGCCGCCGGGCTGCTCCAGCGCCGGCCAGCCGTGGGGGAGCACGATCCGCCGCGTCAGCGCGGGCACGAGCATGCTGCCGCCCTGCGAGAACGGGTGCGCCGCGAAGCCGACGCCGCCGGCCTCGCGCACCGCCGCGGCGATCTCCACGGCGCTGCGGCCGACGTGCGGGATCTCGCCGCCGACCCCGAACGCGAGGTAATGCCCGCGCTTCCACGTGACCTCGGTCCCGACGATGACCGTCACCCCGTCGTGCGTGCCCGCCCACCCCTCGCGCCGCGCCGCCAGCGTGTCGTGATCGGTCAACAGCACGGCGCCGGCCCCGCTCCCGCGTGCCGCTGCGATCAGCTCCGCCACCGTCGCGGTCCCGTCCGAATAGGTCGAGTGCACGTGCACGACGGCGGAGAGATCGTGGAGGTCGGTCATCTGACAACGATTGTGCGCGCTCGACCGCGCTCGTCAAACGGTCGTGTCCCACGCGCTGGCGAGGCGCGTGCGATGTCAGCGCACGGCTGACGCGAAAACACCCCGGCTACCATCCCCGGATGCCGATCCGCCGCCTCCTGCCGGCCCTCGTGCTGCTGGTGGCGATCGTCGTCGCGGCCGCGCTGCTGCTGCCGAAGTCGCCGGGGGATCTGCGCGATCTGCTGCTGTCGATCGGGGCGCTCGCGCCGCTCGTCGCGCTCGCTGCCTGGCTGCTGCTGACGCCGGCGCTGTTCCCCGGCACGGTGCTGGCCGCGGCTGGCGGGCTCGCGTTCGGGACCGTCGGCGGGATCGGGCTGGCGCTTGCGGGCGCGGTCCTCGGCGGGCTCGTCTCGTTCGTGCTGGCGCGGACCGTCGCGCGCAGCTCAGTCGAAGGTTTCGTCGCTCGCCGCAGACGCCTCGCGACGGTCAGCGAGCTGCTGGAGCGGCGCGGCTTCGCCGCGATGCTCGGCGCTCGCCTGATGCCCGGCGTGCCGGCGACATGGCTCCACTACGCCGCCGGCCTCTCCCCGGTCCGCCTGCCCGCGTTCCTCGGCGCGATGTCGGTCGGCGCGCTGCTGCGGACGGTCCCGTACGTGCTGCTGGGCCAGGGCCTCGGCAGCGGCTCCCCGCTCGTCGTCGCGGTCGGCGTCGCCTCGATCGTCCTGGGCGGCGCCGGCGGCTCGCTGCTGCTGTGGCGGCTCAAGCCGCGCGCGGCGACCGCGACCTCGACCTGAAGCCGCCGCGCCTCAGTCCGCCGGCCGCCGGTACAGCGCGAACAAGAGGCCGCTCAGGATGAACGCGGCGCCGAAGTAGCCGGACTCGACGCGCATCACCTCGTCGCTGACGATCGGGGAGGCGACCCAGGCGACGAACAACACCGCGACGAGCAGCCAGGCGACCGCCGCCTGGGCCGCGCGGCCGCGCGCGAGGGCGGCCTGGTTGAGTGTGCCGGCGACGAGGTGGAAGCCCATGCCGAGCGCGACGAGGGCGAGGCCTCCACGCTCGTAGGCGAAGCCCTTGTCGCCCAGCAGCGTCTCCATCACCCACGGGCCGATCGCAAGCAGGCCGAGCGCGCAGGCGCCCGCGAACGCGGCGATCGCCAGCACGGTGACGCGGATCGCGTGGGCGAAGGCGTCGCTGTTCTCGCGCGCCTCCAGGCCCGTCAGGTGGGGGAGGATCGAGGTCTGCACCGCCTGGAACAGCTGCAGCGGCGCGCGCACGATCAGCAGCACGTTGAAGACGAAGCCGGCGAGCGCCGGGCCGGAGGTGTGCTCGACGATCAGCACCGACGCGTTCATCAGCGTCTGCTCGGCCAGCATGATCGCGAACACCGCGATCGCGAAGCCGCTGCCGTGGCGCAGCGAGAGGTCGCTGGACGCCTCCTCGATCTCGGCGTGCGCCGGTCCCTCGCCGGCCGCGTCGAGCACCGCCACGTCGGCCGTGGCCAGAACACTGCCGCCGACCGGTCCCTCGCCACGCTGCATCCGCCGGATCGCGAACGGCACGACGACGAGCGAGACGAACGGCGCGACCGCGATGCCGATCGCGATCGCGGTCTGACCCGAGGTGATCCCGAGCACCGCCGCGACCGCGAAGAGGAAGCGCGAGGTCGACTCCAGCAGCACGAGCCCGCCGTAGCCGGCGAAGCGCTCGTGCCCCGCCAGCCAGCCGCGCGCGAAGTAGCTGCCCGCGTAGGCGAGCACGGCGATCACGAGGATCCAGTAGAGCGACGAGGAGCCGTCGAACAGCTCGTCCTCGATCGTCGTGCGCAGCGCCAGCGCGGCGATCAGGAACAGCAGCGCGAAGGCGGCCTGGATCAGCGCCGGCGTGCGCAGCGAATGGTCGTGCAGGCCGCGCGCGCGGCGGTCGGCGATCGTGCGCGAGAGCAGCTGCTCGATCGGCCGGTAGATCACCGACAGGATCACGAACGCGATCGACCACAACAGGCTGACGTGCCCGTAGTCGACCGCGCTCAGCTCGCGGCTGGCGAGCGCGAGGTAGAGGAACGAGAGGATCCCGGTGGAGGCGATCCCCGCGGTGAGGACAAGACGGCCGCGGTTGCGGCCACCACCGTCCCTACTCATGATCCGGGCTCAGAGCTTCACGAGGAGCATCGTCCACGGGAACGGCGAGCGCGCCTCGACGACCTCGCCGTGCTGCGACAGCAGCTTCACGAACGACGCCTTCGACCAGTGGTTGACGTGGCCGGGCGTGTTGCCGAGGTCCTTGAGGTAGGAGCCGCGGGCCATGTTGAGGCCGCGCCAGAGCGGCTCGCGCGGGACCGAGACGAGCAGGTGGTCCTTCGCCACGCGCGCCATCTCGGCGACGGTGTGGGCGGGATCGGGCACGTGCTCGAGCACCTCGATCGCGCTCGCGAGGCCGAACTCGTTCTCCGCGAACGGCATGTTCTCGGCCTTCATCACGCGGTACTCGAGGTTCGGCGCCTGGCGCGTCGCCTGCTCGGCGAGCAGCTTCGGGTCGTCGAGGTCGATCCCGACGATCCGCTTGTCGCCCAAGGCGAGCGCCCACTGGTGCGTCAGCACGCCCTCGCCGCAGCCGACGTCGAGCACGGAGCTGGGCGCGGCCCGCAGGAACAGCTCGCCGAGCGTGCGCTCGAAGTTCGACATCAGCCGGCGCACGACCGGGTTGGTCGAGCCGTACTTGTCGTACGTGTTGCCGGTTGGGACGGCCTCGGCCGCAGATGTCGTGCTCATACCTCGAGTGCCTTTCGCTCGCCGGTCTCGCCGGTGTCCGAGTCGCCGGTCTTGGCGTCGGGGGTGGAACCGGCGGCGGGGGACGGCGCGCCGGGCTCGTAGTGGGAGGGGGGGATGCCGATCGCCAATTCGATCCGCCGCACGCGTTCGAACGTGCGTTGCGACAGCGTCCGCTGGGCGGCGAGCAGGTCGCCGATCACGCCGAGCGCGAACAGCAGCATCGCGCCCATGAAGAGGACGGCGCCGAGGATCAGCGACTGCACGTGGCCGGCGCCCTCGCCCTGGACCCAGGAGACGAAGAAGCGCCCCCACACGATCGCGGCGACGACGCCCATCAGCACCGCGGCGCTCCAGAACACGCGCAGCGGCTCGTACTGGGCGTAGATGCGGAAGATCGAGATCGAGTTGCGGCGCACGTAGGCGCCCATCGACGGGAACAGCCGCGACTCGCGCGTCTTCGGGTTCGTTCTGATCGGCACGTCGTCGATCGCGACGAGCAGCTTGCCTGCCTGGATGATCGTCTCGAGCGTGTACGTGAACTTCGACACGACGACCATCTGCAGCGCGGCTTCGCGGTTGTAGGCGCGGAAGCCGGAGGTCGTGTCGGGCACGTTCGTCTCCGACGCCTGCCGCACGACCCAGGAGCCGAGCTTCTGCAGCGCCACCTTCAGCGGCGAGAAGTGCGCGATCGTCTCGACCTGGCGGTCGCCGATCACCATGTCGGCGTTGCCGGCGACGATCGGGGCGACCAGCTTCGGGATGTCGCCGCCGTAGTACTGGTTGTCGGCATCGGTGTTGACGACGATGTCGGCGCCCAGCTTCAGGGCCGCGTCGAGCCCGGCCTGGAAGCCGGCCGCGAGGCCCTTGTTGTTGGTCAGCTTGACGATGTGGTCGACGCCGTTGGCGCGCGCCACCTCGATCGTGCGATCGGTCGACCCGTCGTCGATCACGAGCGTCTCCACGACGTCGATCCCCGGAATCTCTCTGGGGAGGTCGGCGAGGGTCGCGGGAAGGTGCTCTTCCTCGTCTTTACAGGGGATCTGAATGATCAGCTTCATGGGAATCCGTGTCGCCGGGGGCGCGGGGCCGTGGCGGGCCGTCGGGACTGATGGTGGCACCACGCGAGGAGCACGGGCGACCACCGTTGACCGACGGCCGGTGCCGTAGACTCGCGCCGCAGTATCCCAAAGGACCGGATGGAACGCCACGCACGCCGGCTGAGCCCGCGGATCGATGGCCTCACCCTCGGCTTGGTCGCCGTCCTTCTGGGCGCGTTCGGTCTGCGTGTGTGGGGCATCGGCCACGGCCTGCCGTTCTCCTACAACATCGACGAGGAAGGCCATTTCGTTCCGGTCGCGATCGGGTTCTTCGGCCACGGCCTGAACCCGCGCTACTTCCTCAACCCGCCCGGCTTCACCGAGCTGCTGTACGCCGTCTACGCGGTCTGGTTCGGCGGCCGCGACGCGATCGCGCACGCCTACGTCGAGGATCCGAGCAAGGTCTTCCTGATCGCCCGCGTGACGGTCGCGCTGCTGGGGACGGTCTCGATCTGGCTGCTGCACCTGCTCGGCAGCCGCCTCTTCGACCGTCGTGTCGGCGTGCTGGCGGCGGCGATCGGCGCGGTCGCGTTCCTGCCGGTCTTCTACAGCCACCTCGCGCTCAACGACGTGCCGTCGATGCTCCCCTCGACGCTGGCGCTGCTGTGCGCGGCGCTCGTGCTGACGCGCGGCGGCGTCTGGCCGGTGCTGCTGGGCGGGATCGCGGTCGGGCTCGCGGCCGGCACGAAGTACACGGCCGGGATCGTGCTGCTGCCGATCGCGACGGCGATCCTGCTGCGCACGCGCGAGGAGCGCGCCGGCTTCGCGCACGCGCTCGCGGCGCTGGCGCTGCTGGGCTTCAGCTCCGCCGTCGGCTTCCTGATCGCCAACCCGCACGCGCTGCTGAGCTACCACGAGTTCCGCGCCGGGATCGGCAGACAGCGCGAGCTGGCCGGCGGCGACGAGCTGGCGAAGCTCGGCCTGACGCAGGACAACGGCGTCCTCTACTACCTCTGGACGTTCACCTGGGGACTCGGCTGGATCCCGGCGCTGCTGGCGGTCGGCGGGGCGGTGCGGCTGGCGGTCAAGCAGTGGCGGATCGCGCTCGTGCTGCTGCCGACGGTCGTCGTCTACCTCGCGTACATGGGCACGCAGGACCGCTACTTCGGCCGCTGGCTGCTGCCGCTGTTCCCGATCGCCTGCGTGCTGGCGGCGTACTTCGCGATCTGGCTGACGGAGCTGGTCGCGCAGCGCTGGCCGCGCGCCGCGCGTCCTGTCACGGCAGCGGTCGTGGTCGTGCTGCTGGGCCAGAGCCTGATCTACGTGATCCACAACGACCGCGTGCTGTCGCGCCCCGACACGCGCGGCCTCGCACGCACCTGGATGGAGGCCAACATCCCCGCGGGCACGCCGATCGTGCTGGAGCCGATCGTGCCCGCGCGCTGGAGCGAGGACCCGGATCGCGCGAATCCCGCCACGCCCGACGGCCAGCGCTGGAGACTGTGGGACACCACGCGCGCCGACGTGGACGACTTCGGCAGACTGCTGCCGAACGGCCAGACGCGCTTCGTGAAGGTCGACAAGTACGAGCGCACCTTGCGACCCGAGCTGCTCGACGAGTACGTCGCGAAGGGCTTCTGCTGGGTCGTGATCGGATCCCACCAGCGCGATCGCGCGCTCGCGCAGCCCGACCAGGTGCCGCAGGCGATCGCCTACTACGACGCGCTCAGACAGCGCGGCACCGAGGTCGCGCGCTTCTCGCCGTACAAGGACGGGGCGACGCCGCCGACGTTCAACTTCGACTGGGCGTTCGACTACTACCCGCTCGCGTACGAGCGCCCGGGGCCGGAACTCGTGGTCTACAGACTGTCCGGCGGGGGTTGTTCGTGAGCGGCTGCGTATCCTCAGTGGAAGTGTCCGCTTTCAGCAGATTCCGGGCACGATGACGCCCGTGCCTCCGACGACCGACACCGACCAGCTGTTCCTCGCGCGCACGCTCGAGCTCGCCGAGCGCGGCCGCGGCCGCGTCAGCCCGAATCCGCAGGTCGGCGCGCTGATCGCGCGCGACGGCGAGCTGATCTGCGAGGGCTGGCACACCGAGTACGGCGCGCCCCACGCGGAGGTCGAGGCGATCCGCGCCGCGGGCGACCAGGACCTCACCGGCGCGACGATCTACGTTTCGCTGGAGCCGTGCTGCCACACCGGCAAGCAGCCGCCGTGCACCGACGCGATCATCGCCGCCGGGATCGGCCGCGTCGTCGTCGCCTCCGACGACCCGACCGAGAAGGCGTCCGGCCGCGGCCTCGGGATCCTGCGCGACGAGGGGATCGAGGTCGTCGTCGCCGACGGCGAGATCGCCGCCCGCGCGCGGCTGCTGAATCAGGCCTTCCGCAAGCACGCCCGCACCGGCCGCCCGTGGGTCCTGTTCAAGTCGGCGATGACGCTCGACGGCAAGGTCGCCACGCGCGCCGGCGACTCGAAGTGGATCTCCTCGACGCAGAGCCGCGAGCTGGCGCACCACTGGCGCGCCGCCTGCGACGCGGTCGCGGTCGGGATCGGCACCGCGCTGGCGGACGACCCGCAGCTGACCGCGCGCATACCGGACGTCGTCAGACAGCCCCGGCGCGTCGTGTTCGACTCGCTCGCACGGCTGCCGCTGGACGCGCAGCTGGTCGCGGCCGCCGCCGAGGTGCCGCTGACCGTCGTCGTCTCGCGCGCCGCGCCGCGCACCGCGACCGACGCGCTGGAGACGCACGGCGTCGAGGTGATCGTCGCGACCGGCGCCAACGAGCCCGCGCGCGTCGTCTCCGCACTGGACCAGCTCGGCGCGGTCGGCGTCACGTCGATCCTGCTGGAGGGCGGCCCGCGCCTCGCCGGCGCCTTCCTCGACGGCGGCGAGATCGACGAGCTGCGGCTGTTCCTCGCTCCGCTCGTGCTCGGCGGTCGCACGGCGCGCGACCCGCTCGAGGGCGAGGGCGTCGAGACGATCTCCGAAGCGCTGCGCGCGCTGACCCTGGACTGCGATCGCGTGGGGGAGGACCTGTTGGTCTCCGCCCGCCTGAAGGAGTGGTGATGTTCACCGGACTCGTACAGGGCCTCGGCACCGTCGCCGCGGTGCAGCCGACCGGCGAGGGGGTGCGGCTCGCGATCGCGAGCCCGCTCGGCGCCGAGCTGGCGCAGGGCGACTCGATCGCCGTCAACGGCGTCTGCCTGACCGCGATCGATCCCGCCAACGGAACCTTCGCCGCCGACGTGATGAACGAGACGCTGCGGCGCTCCTCGCTCGCCGGCGTCGGCCCCGGCACCGAGGTCAACCTCGAGCTGCCGCTGCGCGCGGCGGACCGGCTCGGCGGCCACATCATGCAGGGCCACGTCGACGGCCTCGGCACGATCGCCGAGATCACGCAGGACGGCTTCGCGCGGATCGTGCGGATCGCCGCCGCGCCAGAGCTGCTGCGCTACGTCGTCGAGAAGGGCTCGATCGCGATCGACGGTGTCTCGTTGACGGTGTCGGCGGTCGACGACGAGTCGCTCAGCGTCTCGCTGATCCCCGAGACGCTGGAGCGGACGATCTTCGGAACGGCCGAGCTCGGCCGTCCGGTCAACCTCGAAGTCGACGTGCTCGCGAAGTACGTCGAGAAGCTCGTGGGGGCGCATCGATGAGCCAGTCGGAGTCGGACGTGAGAACCGTCGGGACGCCGTTCTCGACGATCGAGGAGGCGATCGAGGACATCCGCCAGGGCAAGATGGTGGTCGTCTGCGACGACGAGGACCGCGAGAACGAGGGCGACCTGACGATGGCCGCCCAGTTCGTCACGCCCGAGGCGATCAACTTCATGGCGAAGGAGGGGCGCGGGCTGATCTGCCTCGCGCTCACCGGCGAGCGCTGCGACGAGATGGGCCTCGACCTGATGGCGAGCAAGAACGAGTCGTCGTTCGAGACCGCGTTCACCGTCTCGATCGAGGCGCGCGAAGGCGTGACGACAGGCATCTCGGCCGCGGACCGCGCGCACACGATCCAGGTCGCGATCGACCCGAAGGCCTCCCCGCGCGACCTCGTCCAGCCCGGCCACGTCTTTCCGCTGAAGGCGAAGGACGGCGGGGTGCTGGAGCGGATCGGTCAGACCGAGGCGGCCGTCGACCTGTCGCGCCTCGCCGGCCTCAACCCGTCCGGCGTGATCTGCGAGATCATGAACGACGACGGCACGATGGCGCGCGTCCACGACCTGATCCCGTACTGCGAGCAGCACGGCCTGAAGATGGTCACGGTCGCCGACCTCGTCGCCTACCGCCGCAAGCACGACAGGCTGATAGAGCGCGTCGTCTCGACCGCGCTGCCGACCGCCTTCGGCGACTTCGAGGTCGTCGGCTACCGCTCGCTGGTCGACGACAAGCACCACGTCGCGATGGTCAAGGGCGACGTCGCGGGCAGGGACGAGGTGCTCGTGCGCGTCCACTCCGAGTGCCTCACCGGCGACGTCTTCCACTCGCTGCGCTGCGACTGCGGCGAGCAGCTCGAGTCGGCGCTGGCGATGATCGAGGAGGAGGGCGAGGGCGTCCTGCTCTACCTCGCGCAGGAGGGCCGCGGGATCGGCCTGCTGAACAAGCTGAAGGCGTACAAGCTGCAGGAGGAGGGGCTCGACACGGTCGAGGCCAACCTCAGACTCGGCCTGCCGGCCGACCTGCGCGACTACGGCATCGGCGCGCAGATCCTGAAGGACCTCGGGCTCAGCTCGATCAGGATCCTCACGAACAACCCGAAGAAGATCATCGGGCTGGAGGGCTACGGCCTCTCGGTCACCGACCAGGTCCCGATCATCCCGACGCCCAACCCGCACAACGAGGCGTACCTGCGCACCAAGCGCGACCGGATGGGCCACACGCTGCACCATCAGGGCCTCGCGCTCGACGAGGAGATGATCCTCGAGGAGCACGAGCACGACCACCAGAAGAGCGATCAGGAGAACGCCGATGGGCGCTGAGAACCGTCGTTTCGCGCTCGTCGTCGGGCGCTTCTACGAGGACCTCGCCGAGAAGCTCGTGGCGGGCGCGAAGGGCGAGCTGGAGCAGCACGGCGCCACGACCGTCGACGTCTACGACCTCCCGGGCGCGTTCGAGCTGCCGCTGGCGGCCAAGTACGCCGCCGAGTCGGGCCGCTACGACGCCGTCGTCGCGCTCGGCGCCGTGATCCGCGGCGAGACCGACCACTACGACTACGTCTGCGGCGAGTGCGCGCGCGGCATCCAGGACGTCCAGCTGACGACCGGCGTGCCGGTCGGCTTCGGCGTGCTGACGGTCGACACGCGCGAGCAGGCCGAGGCGCGCGTCGGCGGCGGCGCCAAGCGCGACAGCGGCGCGCACGCGGCCGAGGCCGTGATCGCCTCGCTGAAGGTGCAGGAAGCGGTCAAGCAGCAGCGCGCGCGGCCCGGCTTCGCGGCCTTCTGAGCCCGCGCGTCCTTAATCCCACAACCTCCCTATACTTCTCGCACCCATGCCCCGTATCTGTCACGTCTGCACCAAGGGTCCCGCGTTCGGCAACAGCCGAAGCCACTCGAGAGTGGCCACGAAGCGCCGGTTCGACCCGAACCTCCAGCGGATCCGCATCAACGATGCCGGCACCGCTCGTCGCGTCTACGTCTGCACGCGCTGCCTCAAGGCCGGCAAGGTCACCAAGGCGTAGGGGCCGGTGACCCCGGCTCCCGGCCTGTGTCCGACCCAAGCCTTCTTCGTTTCCGCGCCGTCGTAGAAGCCGCGCTCGCTCAGCTCGAGTCGAGGCGCGACGAGGTCAACGACCTCAACGTCTTTCCCGTCGCCGACGGCGACACAGGCGACAACATGGCACTCACGCTGCGTGCCGTGCTGCAGGAGATCGACCGTCTCGTCGCCGCTGAGAGCGACCAGACGATCGACGAGGTCGGGCGCGACCAGATCGTCGCCTCCGTCGCCCGCGCCGCTCTGCTGGGCGCGCGCGGCAACAGCGGCGTGATCCTCTCCCAGTTGATCCGCGGCGCCGCCGAGGAACTGGCGAGCCGCCCCGGCGAGCTCGTCGACCCCGTTCTGATCGGCGCCGCGATGGCGCGTGCGGCAGAGCAGGCGTACGGCTCCGTGCGCGAGCCCGCCGAGGGCACGATCCTCACCGTCGTGCGCGAGATGGCGCACCGGATCGCGACCGAGCTGGCGCACATGCCGCAGACGCGGCTGGATCCCGACGCCCCGCCGGAGCAGCAGGACGCGCTGATCGCCGACGTGCTGGAGCGTGCGCTCGACGCCGGCCAGCAGTCCGTCGCGCGCGGTCCGCAGCTGCTGCCGATCCTGCGCGAGGCCGGCGTCGTCGACGCCGGCGGCTACGGGCTCACGGTCCTCTTCGCGGGCGTCATCGCGGCGCTGCGCGGCAGCGACCCGCCCGAGCTGGCCCACCACGAGGCCGCCCGCGTCACGCGCCCCCAGCACGCGTCCACGACGTACCGCTACTGCACGAACTTCGCGGTGATCGGCACCGGCCTGCAGGCGCGCGCGTTCGTGCCGGCGCTGGAGGCGATCGGCGACTCCGTCCTCGTCGTCGGTGACAGGCAGACCTTGAAGGTCCACGTCCACACCGACGACCCCGACGCCGCGACGGCGGCGTTCGCCGACGCCGGCGAGATCTCGCACCTGGACGTGGCGGACATGCAGGCGCAGGTGGAGGAGCGCGAGGAGCGGTTGGCGGCGGCTGAGAGCGCCGCTGAGACGGTGTCCGCCAGCTCTGCGACCGGCGACGGCGCGCTCGGCGACGCTGACGGCGGCGTGCCCGACGGCGCCGGCGCCGCGCTCAACGGCGCCGCTTCCGGCTCGGCGACCGCCACGACCGGCGTCCTCGCCGTCGTCTCCGGCGACGGCATCCGCGCGCTGTTCGAGGGGCTCGGCACGCAGGCGCTCGACGGCGGCCCGACCCTCAACCCCTCGACGTACGACCTGCTTGCGGGGATCCACGCGATCGCCGCGGAGGAGGTCGTCGTGCTGCCGAACAGCTCGAACGTCTTCATGGCCGCCGAGAGAGCGGCGGAGCTGTCGGAGAAGCGCGTGATCGTCGTGCGCTCGCGCACCCAGCAGGGCGGGCTGGCGGCGGCGCTCGTGCTCGACCCGGCGCGCGACGCGGGCCTCAACGCGACCGCGATGGAGGCGGCGCTGGCGCGCGTGCGCACCGGCGCGATCGCCGCGGCAGCACGCGACGACGTCGCCGGCCGCTTCCACGTCGGCGACGCGGTCGGCTACCTCGGCGACGAGCTGGTCGCCTGGGGCGACCCGGCCGCGACGCTGCGCGGCGTGCTGGAGCGGCTCGCCGTCCACGCCGAGCTGATCACCTGCATCAGCGGCACCGGCGCCCCGCTGCCCGACGACGCCGTCATCGCGCTCGCCCGCTCGACCGGCGACGGCATAGAGCTGGACCTCCAGCCCGGCGGCCAGCCGAGCTGGTGGTGGCTGCTGTCGGCCGAGTGACGCGCCGGGTGCCGCTCCGCCGCCGCGGCGGCCGGCCGCGCCCACGGGTGCGCCGCGCTCCGGTCGCGCGCCGCGCTGCGATCGCGCCGCCGCTCGCGCCATAGTGTCGGCTGCCGCCATGCCGTCGACCCCGCCGTTTCAGTTCGCGAGCACCGAGCCGCTCGACGACGACCAACTGCGCGCCGCTCCGCTGCGCCTGCCACGCCCCTCGCGCCTGCGCGAGGAGCTCGACGCGCCCGGTCCGAGAGCCGCGAGAGCGCTCGAGACGCTGAGAGTGCAGACGGTCGGGCAGCTGCTCGGCCACCTGCCGCGCGCCCGCGGCGAGGCGCGCACGATCGCCGACCTGGTCGAGGAGGAGACCTCGACGATCCTCGTGGAGGTCCGCTCGATCAGCTCGCGCCCGGTTCGCAGGCGCGGGATGCGACCGCTCGTGGAGGCGACCGTCGTCGACCAGACCAGCTCGCTGAAGGTGACCTTCTTCAACCAGCCGTGGCTGGTCGAGCGCTACCGGCCCGGCACGCGCCTGATGCTGACCGGCCGCCTCGGCCAGCGCAGCTTCAAGGTCTCCGGCCACGCGCCGACGACGCAGCAGGTCGCGGGCGTCGAGCAGGTCGCGCAGTACCCCGCCAGCGAGGGGATCAGCTCCGTCCAGCTGCTCGCGCTGGCACAGGAGCACCGCGACGCGATCGCCGACACGATCGAGCCGCTGCCCGCGCGCGTGCGGCTCGCCGACGAGCTGCCCGACCGCCACGCGGCGCTCACCGCGGTCCACTTCCCCAGCCGCGAGCGCGATCCGGTCGACGGCCGCCGCCGGCTCGCCTACGACGAGCTGCTGCTGCTTCAGCTCGGCCTGCTGCGTCGCCGCGCCCGGCGCGAGCAGTCGACCAGAGCGCCGCAGCTCGACGGCCCGCGCGAGCTGAGCGCCCGCTGGTTGGAATCCGGCCTGCCGTTCAGGCCGACCGGCGACCAGCAGCGCGCGATGGCGGCGGTCGACGCCGACCTCGCGCGCGACCGCGCGATGCAGCGGCTGTTGATGGGGGAGGTCGGTTCCGGCAAGACGGTCGTGGCGCTGTTCGCGCTGCTGCGCGCCGTCGAGCAGGGCTGGCAGGGCGCGCTGATGGCCCCGACCGAGACGCTCGCCGAACAGCACTTCGCGACGATCCAGGGGCTGATGGGCGCCGACGCGCTGCAGATCGGCCTGCTGACCGGCTCGACCCCCGGCGGGCGCCGCAGAGACCTGCTCGGCAAGCTCGCCAGCGGTGAGCTGGCGCTGATCGTCGGCACGCACGCGCTGATCGAGGACGCGGTCGCGTTCGCCCGCCTCGGCGTCGTCGTGGTGGACGAGCAGCACCGCTTCGGCGTGCGCCAGCGCGCGGCGCTGGACCGCAAGGCGCCGCCCGGCCTGACCCCGCACGTGCTGCACATGACCGCGACGCCGATCCCGCGCACGCTCGCGCTGGTCGAGCACGGCGACCTCGACCACACCGCGCTGAGGGAGCTGCCGCGCGGCCGCCAGCCGATCGAGACGCACGTCGCCAGCGGCGAGAAGGCGCGCGAGCGGGCCTACGAGCGGATCCGCGAGGAGCTGCGCGCCGGGCGCCAGGCGTTCGTCGTCTGCCCGCTCGTGGGGGAGTCGGAGGCGCTGCAGGCGCGCGCCGCGACGGAGGAGTTCGAGCGGCTCAGAAGAACCGAGTTCAAGGACTTCCGCGTCGTGCTGATGCACGGGCAGATGCGGCCGAGAGAGAAGCAGGAGGCGATGAGAGCATTCGCCGCCGGCGGCGCCGACGTGCTCGTCGCGACATCCGTGATCGAGGTCGGGATCGACGTTCCGAACGCGACCGTGATGCTGGTCGAGGACGCCGAGCGCTACGGGATCTCGCAGCTGCACCAGCTGCGCGGGCGGATCGGCCGCGGCGAGCACAAGTCGCTCTGCCTGCTGTTCGGACCGACCGACTCGGCCCGTCTCAGAGCGCTCGCGGCCCACGGCGACGGCTTCGAGCTGGCGCGGATCGACCTCGTGCTGCGGCGCGAGGGCGACATCGTCGGCGTACGCCAGCACGGCGAGGTCGCTTATCGGATCGCGATCCTGCCCGACGACGAGGACCTGCTGGAGCGCGCGCACTTCCGCGCCGAGCAGCTGCTGCAGGCCGATCCCGAGCTGGACGCGCCCGAGCACGCGTTGCTGAAGGACGCCCTCGCCGAGGTCTTCGGCCCCGATGCGATGGCGCCGATCGCGGCATGACCGCTCGGCCTGCGGCCTCGGGCCATGCTTGGAGAACTCGCCTGAAGGCTCGTTCTCCCGAGTCGGCGGCGATCTTGTGCGGGTAGTCGCGGGCCTCTACGGCGGACGCAGACTGACCGCCCCGCCGGGCGACGCGACGCGGCCGACGAGCGACCGCGTGCGCGAGGCGCTGTTCTCGATCCTCGGCCCGCTGCACGGCGCGCGCGTGCTCGACCTGTTCGCCGGATCTGGCGCGTTGGGACTCGAAGCGCTCTCGCGCGGGGCGGCGCACGCGACGCTCGTCGACAGCGCGGAGCCCGCCACACGGGCGATCAAGGCCAATCTGGAGGCGCTGAGAGTGCCGCGCGAGGCCGTCACGGTGCGCCGCCAGGAGGCGCAGGCATTCATGCGTGCAGCACGCAGAAGCGGGCATGAATACGATCTCGTGCTTCTCGACCCTCCATACCGCCTCGCGCCCGAGCTGGGCCGCGAGCTCTCGCCGGCGCTCGCGGAGCTGATCGCCGCGGACGGAAGGATCGTGTGCGAGAGCGATCGTCGCCAGCCGCTCGGACTCGAGCTGTCCCTGACCGACGAACGCCGCTATGGCGACACACTCATTCGCATCTATGAACCTGAATAACCGAATCGCCGTCTGCCCGGGGTCCTACGACCCCGTCACCAACGGCCATCTGGACGTCATAGGACGCGCCTCGCGCGTCTTCGACGAGGTTGTCGTCGGCGTCGTCAACCTGCCGCACCGCAAGGGCAAGACGCTCTTCACGACGCCCGAGCGGATCGGCTTCATCGAGAGAGCGACCGAGCACTTCGGCAACGTCCGCGTCGAGGCGTTCAGCAACCTGCTGGTCGACTTCGCACGCTCCGTCGGCGCCAAGTCGATCGTGAAGGGACTGCGCGCGATCTCGGACTTCGAGTACGAGCTGGAGATGCACCAGCTCAACCGCCGACAGGCCCCAGATGTCGAGTCCGTGTATCTGATGGCCTCGCCGCAGTACAGTTTCCTGAGCTCCAGCGGCGTGAAGGAGCTTGCGACGTTCGGTGGGAACATCGACGACCTTGTCCCCGACTTCGTGGCGACGCGCTTGAAGGAAGAACTCAGCCGGTGACGAAACAGAGGTTCCGATGGATGTCCTGGTCCTGATCGACAAGCTGGACGACCTCGTCCACAACGCGAAGCCTGTGCCGCTGACCGACCAGGTCCGCGTGGACAAGGAGGAGATCTACGATCTCCTCGATCAGATGCGTGCCACGATCCCTGAGGAGATCAAGCAGGCTCGCTGGATCGTCAAGGAGCGTCAGGAGATGCTCGCCGAGGCGAAGCGCGAGGCCGAGCGGATCCTCAGAGAAGCGCGTGAGCGCCAGGATCGCCTGATCTCCGAGGAGGAGGTCACCAAGCAGGCGGAGCGCGGCGCCGAGGACATCATCGAGGACGCCCGTGCCCGCGAGCGCGAGATCCGGCTCGGCGCAGAGGACTACGCCGACGAGATCCTCAACACGCTCGAGGTCAACCTGTCGAAGTTCATCGCGGCCGTGCAGCGCGGACGCGAGCGCCTGCAGGGCAAGGACGAGCCGGCCGAAGTCGGCTAGCCCGGCCGGCGGCGCGCGTCCGATCGGCCTGCCTCCGTGCCCGCCGCGATCGAGATCCTCGACACGGACGTCACCGCGCTGGTGGTCGATGCGATCGCCAACGCGGCCAACACGCAGCTGCAGCACGGCGGCGGCGTCGCGGGCGCGATCGCACGCGCCGGCGGTCCGTGGGTGCAGCACGAGAGCGACGCGGTCGGCCCGATCGGCCTCGGTGAGGCGATCGAGACCGGCGGCGGCCGGCTGCCGGCCCGCTGGGTGATCCATGCCGCCACGATGGAGCTGGGCGGCCCGACCTCGGCCGAAATCGTCCGCGCCGCGACCGCCGCGACGCTGCGCCGCGCCGAGGACCTCGGTGTCCGCTCGCTCGCGCTCGTCGCGTTCGGCACCGGCGTCGGCGGCTTCCCGCTGGAGCAGGCCGCGCAGATCGAGATCGAGGAGGTCCTGCGCCACCTCGAAGAGACCCCGGACTCGACGCTCGAGCGGATCGTCTTCGCCGTTCGCGGCCCCGACGCCCACGCGGCGTTCACGGCGGCGCTGCCGGGCTGACGTTCAGATCGGCGCCACGCGCGCCGATACCTCCGAACGAGCGCGTGCAACGGGGATTGCATTCCGTCCGCGGCCCGCGCAACGCTCACCTCGATGTCCGCGATCTGGCTTCTCATCGGCCTTCTGCTCGGCGCTGTCGCCGTCTTCGTCGCGCTGCGCTCGCGCGCGGTCACCGAACGGCGCGCGGAGAGCGTCGACGCGATGGTGGAGCCGATCCACGCCTCGCTGCGGCGCGTGGACGAGCGGCTCGCCGCGCTGGACCGCGATCGCGCCGTGCAGCGCGGCGCGCTGGACGAGCAGATCCGCCAGCTCGTCTCCTCGCAGGAGCGCCTGCGGACCGAGACCTCCGGCCTTGTCGCGGCGCTGCGCCAGCCGCAGACGCGCGGGCGCTGGGGCGAGCTGCAGCTGCGCCGCGTCGTCGAGCTGGCCGGCATGCTCGACCACTGCGACTTCAGCGAGCAGCGCAGCGTCACGACCGACGGCGGGGTGCTGCGGCCGGACCTGATCGTCCACCTGCCCGGCGCCAAGCACGTCGTCGTGGACGCGAAGGCGCCGCTGCACGCGTTCCTGAACGCCTACGAGGCGCAGGACGAGACGACACGGACGCATGAGCTGGCCCAGCACGCCCGACTGCTGCGCGAGCACGTCCGCAGACTGTCAGCGAAGGCGTACTGGTCGCAGTTCCCGACCGCGCCGGACTTCGTCTTCCTGTTCCTGCCGGGCGAGCACTTCTACAGCGCCGCGCTGGAGGCCGACCCGTCGCTGCTGGAGGAGGGCGTGCGCGACGGCGTCCTGATCGCCACCCCGACCACCCTGATCGCCCTCCTGCGCGCGGTCGCCTACGGCTGGCAGCAGGAGCAGGTCGCCGAGTCCGCCCGCGAGATCGCCGACCTCGGCCGCGAGCTGCACCAGCGCCTGGCGACCTTCGGCGCCCACCTCGACAGAGTCGGCTCGCGCCTGCGCGGGGCGGTCGGCGCCTACAACGACGCGGTCGGCTCGTTCGACGCCCGCGTGCTCCCGAGCGCCCGTCGCTTCTCCGACCACGGCGTGATCGGCCGCGACCAGGAGCTGGCCGCCGTCGCCCCGATCGACCTGACAGCCCGCGAACTGCACGCGCCGGAGCTGCGCGAGGCCGTCGCGGTGCCGGACTCGGAGTGGCGTCGCGGCGCGGACGGCTCGGAGCGCCACGAGGCGAACGATGCCTGACCGCAGCGAGCGCCGCGACAGGACCACGAGAGCGGGCGCGTGGCAGGAAGCACCGGCGGCGGTCTCGCTGGAAGACGCCGCGACCGCCGCCGCGCTCGCGCGCGAGGTCGCGACCCCGTTCGGCTTCAAGCGCCCCGCGGCGGAGCTGCTCGCCCGCTTCGGCGGCGACACCCCGGACGGCCGCCGCCGCGCGACGGCCGCGCTCACCGTCGCGGGCATCGCAGCGGACCCGCCGCTCGACACGGTCAAGCCGCAGCAGTGGGTGCAGCTGCGCGCCGCGACCGCTGTGCCGGCGCCGGCCGCCGCGGACGCTCCGCCGCCACCCAGACGCTCCCGCCGCTCGCTGCGCCCCGCCGACGTCGCTGCGCGCCACGCGCCGACCGGTCCTGTCACGCGCGAGCGCAGATTCGCCGTCGGCGCGCTGGGACTCGGGGCGCTGCTCGTGCTGCTGCTCGCCGTCGTCGTGCTGCGCGGCACGATTGGCGGGGGCGAGGACACGAAGGGCGTCCTGCCGACCGCGACCGCGGCGGCGGACGTCGAGACGGCGACGACACCGCCCAGAACCGTCGTGCTGCGGATCGTTCCGACGGAGGCGTCGTACATGTGCGTCGCCGACGGCAGCACTGGGGCGAAGCTGTGGGAGGGGACGCGGACCGGCCCGTACACGGTCCGCAGAGCGAGCCTCTTCCTGAGGATCGGCGTCGGCACGGCGCAGATAACCGTCGACGGCAGACCGCTGCAGGTCGACGTCGCGCCGAGCACCTACGTGCTGACCGCGGCCGGCGTCAGACCGGCGGCCGGCAGATCCGCCTGCGCCGGCTGACGCGGACCAACCCGCGACAACCCTGCCGCGACCGATCGTTAGGGTTTCGGCGGCCCATGACCAGACTCGGCAGCGTGATCACCGACGCCGGCGGCATCCGCGCCCCGCGCGACCGGGCGGCGCAGATCCGCGCCGAGCTGCTGGACGCGCTCGCCGACGGTGCGCACGAGCTGGAGCAGGCGCGCTCCGGCTACCCGCCCGCCGCGCCGGTCCCGGTCGCGATCGCGGCGGAGAAGGAGCGGCTGCTGGCGGTCGCGCCGGTCAAGCCGACGCTGCGCGCCGACCCCGACGCCGTCGTCGAGCGCGGCTTCGTGCTCGTCGCGGCGCTCGTCGGCGCGCTCGTGGAGGGCGGCGAGGCGATGGCGCCCGGCGACGCGCGCGACCTCGCGCTGAACGTCGGCAGCTGGGAGGGCTGGCTCGCGCTCAGCTTCCCGCTGACCGGCGGCGACCTGTTCGAGCACGTCGAGTTCGCGCTCGAGTTCTTCCCGGACCACCTCGAGCACGTCGACCGCCTCAGAGCGGCCGCCTACGGGGTGCCGGCCGCCGTGCTCGCCGACGTCGAGGACCTGCGCCCGCCGATCGGCGAGCTGCACCCGCTGCGGATCGCGGAGGCGGTCGCCCGCTTCGGCGGTCAGCCGGCCGACGCCGGCTCGCTGCGCGAGCATGACGAGGACGTCATCTCGATCCTCGACCCGACCTCCGACGTCGCCCGCCCGCACGACGACGCCGACCGCGGCCGCCGCGTCGCCCGGCGGATCCTCCAGCGCCTGATGGGGATGGGCAAGTGGGGCGGCTACCACACCGACATCAGCCACCTCGCGCGCGGCTTCGCCGGCCACGACCGCGCGCTCGCGCTGGCGATCGGCGAGCGCCTGCTGGACGCCGGCCTGCTGCTGGAGAAGCCGAGCGTCGGCCAGCGCCACGTCTTCCTCAATCCCCGCCGCGCCGCGGAGATCCACGCGCTCGTGGAGCGGGGCGAGACCCCGCGCGGCCTGGAGCTGCCGTGAGCACGAGGATTCCGCCCCTGTCACAAACTGACACGCGTCCGTCACCGTTCGTGGTTGGATACGCCTCGTGCTGAGTCAAGTGTCACATCAAGCGTTCGTCGTCAAGACGCTCTTCGAATCGGGCCTGCTCGGCCCGACGCGGCCGGACCGGATCGCGAAGGTCGCGGTCGCGCTGAAGAAGTGGGGGACGACCTCCGCCGGCTCGTTCGCCGTCGCCGCCGCGCGCACGCCGGATCAGCCCGCGATCGTCGACGAGCTGGGCACGCTCAGCTACGGCGAGGTGCACCGCCGCGCGAACGCGCTCGCGAGCGCGTTCAAGGAGCACGGCCTCGGCCCCGGCGACTCGATCGCGGTGATGTGCCGCAACCACCGCGGCTTCATCGACGCGACCGTCGCGACCTCGCGTCTGGGCGCCAACGTGATCTACCTCAACACGGCGTTCGCCGGCCCGCAGCTGGCCGAGGTCGTCGAGCGTGAGAGAGCGGCCGCGATCGTCTACGACGAGGAGTTCGCCAACATCGTCGAGCCGGTCCGCGCCGGGCGCAGATCGTTCATCGCCTGGCACGATGGCGAGTCCAGCAACGGCGACACGCTGCTGGAGGACCTGATCGCCAAGGGCGACGCCAACGGCGTGCCGGTCGCGCCCGAGCCCGGCCGCGTGATCATCCTCACGTCCGGCACGACGGGCTCGCCGAAGGGCGCCAGGCGCAGCGCCGCCGGCCTCGGCGCGGCCGCCGCGCTGCTGTCGAAGATGCCGCTGAGAGCGCGCGAGACGACGATGATCGCGGCGCCGATCTTCCACACCTGGGGTCTCGCGCACTTCACGCTCGGCGTCCCGCTCGCCTCGACGATGGTCTTCAGGCGGCGCTTCGACCCCGAGGGCACGCTGCGCGCCGTCGCGCGCCACAGAGCGACCGCGCTCGTCGTCGTGCCGGTGATGCTGCAGAAGATGCTGGAGCTGCCCGACGAGGTCTTCGCCAAGTACGACACCTCGTCGCTGCGCGTGCTGGCGGCGAGCGGCTCGGCGCTGCCCGGCCCGCTCGCGACGCGCGTGATGGACCGCTTCGGCGACGTGCTCTACAACACCTACGGCTCGACCGAGGTCGCGTGGGCGACGATCGCGACGCCCGCGGACATGCGCGCCGCGCCCGGCACCGCCGGCCGTCCGCCGGTCGGCACGCGCGTGCGGCTGCTCGACGACAGCGGCCGGGAGGTCCCGACCGGGCAGACCGGGCGCATCTTCGTCGGCAACGAGCTGCCGTTCGAGGGCTACACGGGCGGCGGCGGCAAGGAGATCGTCGACGGCCTGATGTCCTCCGGCGACGTCGGTCACTTCGACGCGGGCGGGCGCCTGTTCGTCGACGGCCGCGACGACGACATGATCATAAGCGGGGGCGAGAACCTGTTCCCGTCGGAGGTCGAGGACCTGCTCGCCGGCCACGAGGCGATCCGCGAGGTCGCCGTCGTCGGCGTCTCCGACGAGCAGTGGGGCCAGCGGCTGAAGGCCGTCGTGGTGCTGAAGGCCGGCTGCGAGTGCACGGCGGACGAGCTGAAGGCGTACGTCAGAGCGAACCTCGCCGGCTTCAAGGTCCCGCGCGACGTCGTCTTCCTCGACGAGCTGCCGCGCAACGCCACCGGCAAGGTGCTGAAGCGAGAGCTTCGCTAAGCCGCCGGGCGGCGTGGCTCCTCGCTACGCTGAAGAGATGTCCCAAAGTGCCGAAACGTTCGATCTCGGGCCGCTGCGCCTCTCCTCCGGCGAGGGGCGCTCGATCGACCTGGACGTCGCCGTCCAGGAGTTCGAGCTGAGCAGCCAGACCTATGCGGTCACACCGCCGATCGTGCCCGTCAGGCTGGACGTCTCGCGCACGACCGCGAACGGCTACGCACTGAGGATCCGCTTCGAGGCGACGCTCGACGGACCGTGCATGCGCTGCCTCGAACCGTCCAGCAACAGCTTCAGAGTCGACGCGCGCGAGGTCGAGCAGCCCGGCGCCAGAGATGAAGAGCTCGACAGCCCCTACGTCACCGACGAGGTGATCGACCTGACCGGCTGGGTGCGCGACTCGCTGTCGCTGAACCTGCCGGCGCAGCTGCTGTGCAGAGACGACTGCGCGGGCCTGTGCGCGGTCTGCGGCGAGAACCTCAACGAGCAGCCCGACCACGCGCACGCGCCGGAGCCCGATCCGCGCTGGGCGAAGCTGCGCGAGTTGGAGCTGTAGGCCGAACTCATGCGCGAGCTGGCGCGTGCGCGTTCGCGCGCACGCCGGCCGCGGCGCGCCGCCGCCTCCGTCCCTGGTACATTCCACCGCTCTATGGCCGTCCCGAAGCAGAAGCAATCCCACTCGCGCACGAACAAGCGCCGCTCACAGCACAAGATCACGGCGCCGTCGACGCAGGCGTGCCCGCAGTGCCACAGCCCCCGACGGCCGCACCGCGTCTGCCCGGTCTGTGGAACGTACGCCGGTCGTGACGTCGTCGTCACGTCCTCCGGCGACGACGCCTGATCAAAGCGCCCACCGTGCCGCCGATCACGGTTGCCGTGGACGCGAACGGTGCCGACCTCGGTCCTTCCGAGGTCGCAGCCGGCGCTGCCATCGCCGCGGCACGCGGAACCCGCGTGCTGCTGTTCGGTCCAGCTGACGAGATCGGCTCCGTCCCCGACGGAGTCGAAGTCGTCGACGCCCCGCGCTCGATCGCGAAGGCGCCGGATCCGGCGCTCGCCGTGCGCGGCACGCCCGACGCCTCGATCGTGCTCGCGACGAAGGCCGTCGCCGAAGGCCGCGCCGACGCGCTCGTCTCGGGCGGCTCGACCGGCGCCGCGCTGGCCGCGGGCCTCTTCAACATCCGCCGCGCGCGCGGCATCTACCGGCCGGCGCTCGCGCTGCCGATGCCCGTCCCCGGCGCGCCCGTGCTGCTGCTCGACGTCGGCGCCTCCGTCGAGGTCCGCCCCGAGCACCTCGTCCAATACGCCTTCATGGGCGCCGCCTTCGCGCAGTCGGTGATGGGCGTGCAGGCGCCGCGCGTCGGGCTGCTGTCCAACGGCGAGGAGCCCGGCAAGGGCACCCCCGACGTGATCGCCGCGCACGCGCGCCTGATGGAGACGGGCGGCCGCATCAACTTCATCGGCAACATCGAGGGCACCCAGGTGACCGACGGCGTCGCGGACGTCGTCGTGATGGACGGCTTCACCGGCAACATCACGCTGAAGCTGATCGAGGGCGTCTCCAGCAAGCTGATGCGCTCGATCAGAGAGACCGCGATGAGAACGCCGCGCGGCCGCGCCGGCGGGATGATGCTGCGCAAGCCGCTCGCGGGCCTGATGGAGACGCTCGACCCCGAGCTGGCCGGCGGCGCGTACATGCTCGGGCTGCGCCGCACCGGCGTCGTCGCGCACGGCCGCTTCACGCGCACCGGCTTCGCCCGCGCGATCGAGGTCGCCGAGCGGGCCGTGCAGGAGGACGTCGTCGGGCGGACGCTGGCGGCGCTCGACGCGGCCGGCGCGCTGCGCCAGGCACCTTCGTCCGACGCCCCGGCTAGCGTCCAACAGACATGACCCGCGAGGCCATTCTCACCCTGATCCGCACCCACCTCGCGGACGAGCTCACGATCGAGCCCGCCCGCGTGCAGGAGGTCACTCGCTTCCGCGAGGACCTGGAGGCCGACTCGCTCGACCTCTACACGCTCGTGCAGGAGTTGGAGGACACCTACGGCGTCCGCATGTCCGACGAGCAGGCGGCAGGGATCCTCACGGTCGGCCAGGCGGTCGACTTCGTGCTCGCCTCCGGTGTCGCGGACCGCGAAGCCGGGGCCTGAGCGCTGCGCCTGCTCGCCGAACTGCTCGACCGGCTTCCGGACGACCTCGCCAGACAGGTCTTCACGCACTCGTCGTGGACCGATCGGCGCTCGGACTCCTATGAGCGCCTCGCCTTCCTCGGCGACAGCGTGCTCGGGCTCGCCGTCACGACCCATCTGTATCCGCGTCTGGAGGCCGAGCGCTACGGCGCCGGCCGGCTGACGAAGATCCGCGCCCAGGCTGTCTCCGGCAGATCGTGCATGGAGGTCGCCGAGCGGCTCGGCGTGCCGGAGCGGCTGCGCACCGCCGCGCCCGAGGGCGTCGGCCAGAACGCCGACGCGCTCGTGCGGACCGAGCGCGTGCTCGCGTCCGTGATCGAGGCCGTGATCGGCGCCTGCTACCTCAGCAACGGCTACGACGTCACCGCCGACGCGGTCGTCGAGGCGTTCGAGCCGGAGATCGAGCGCGCGCTGGAGCACCCGGTCGACTTCAAGTCGGCGCTGCAGGAGCGGCTCGCGAGGCGCGGTGACGTCGTCGTCTACTCGGTCTCCGAGGAAGAGGGACCGCCGCACGACCGCATCTTCCAGGTGATCGCCGAGGTCTCCGGCAGAGAGGTCGGCAACGGTCGAGGTCGTTCGAAGAAGGACGCGGAGCAGGAAGCGGCGCGCGCGGCGCTGGGCGCCATGGGAGCATAGGAGCCCAATGCACCTGAAGTCGCTCACATTGAAGGGCTTCAAGTCGTTCCCAGACCGCACGAAGCTCGCGTTCGGTCCCGGTGTCAGCGTCGTCGTCGGTCCCAACGGGTCCGGCAAGTCCAACGTGACCGACGCGGTGCTGTGGGCGATGGGCGAGCAGTCGCCGCTGGCGATCCGCGGCGCGTCGATGCAGGATGTGATCTTCGGCGGCGGCCACGGCCGCAAGGCGAGCGGCAGCGCCGAGGTCGAGCTGGTGCTCGACAACTCCGACGGCACGTTGGAGATGGAGTTCGCGGAGGTCTCGATCCTGCGCAGGCTGGACCGCTCCGGCGACGGCGAATACCGCCTCAACGGCGCCCGCTGCCGCCTCGCCGACGTGCTCGAGGTGCTGTCCGACACGGGCCTCGGCAAGGAGTCGCACTCGGTCATCTCGCAGGGCCGCGTCGAGGCGATCGTGACCTCCAAGCCGAAGGACCGGCGCCTGCTGATCGAGGAGGCCGCCGGCCTCGGCAAGCACCGCAAGCGCCGCCGCCGCGCGCAGCTGAAGCTCGCGCGCACGCAGGACAACCTCGATCGCGCGCTCGACGTCGAACGCGAGGCGCGCTCGCGGCTGCGGCCGTTGAAGCGGCAGGCCGAGGCGGCCGAGCTGCACGAGCGGATCGAGCGCCAGTCGCTGGAGGCGCGCTGGGAGCTGGGCCGCGACGCCGTCCGCGCGACGCGACTGGAGCTGCAGCACGCCGAGGAGGCGGTCAGAGGCGCTCGCGCCCGCCGCGACGAGGCCGAGCAGGCGCTGAGCGGCGTCGCGAAGCGGCGTGAGGAGGCCGAGCAGGCGCTGCAGCAGCGCAGCGAGCAGCGCGAGGAGCTGTCCGGCCGTGCGTACCGCGCGCGGGCGGCGAACGAGCGCGTCGGGATGCGCCTGGAGGCAGTCCGCGCCACCGCGACGTCGCTGAACGAGCGGATCGTGCGCCACGACGCCGAACTGACCGCGCTGCGCCAGCAGGCCGCCGCGGACGTCGCCGACCCGGAGGCCGCCGGCCGGATCGCGTCGCTGCAGGAAGAGCTGGAGCGGTTGGAGCGCGACCGCAGAACGGAGCTGGAGCGCGAGCTGGCGGAGCTGGAGGCCAGACGCGCCGCCGCCGGGGCGGAGGTCGAGCGGCTGGGCGCGATCACCGCGCAGCGCAACGCCGCGCTGGCCGAGGCGGAGCAGCAGTCCGAGGCCGCGCGCGCCGCACGCCGCGAGGCCGAGAAGGTCGTCGAGACCGCCCGTCGCGACGCTGCCAGGGTCGGCGGCGAGCTGGCGGCAGCGAACCAGTTCCTGCGCTCGCAGGCCGGCGCCCCCGGCGGCGCCCCCGCGCTCGCCGACAGACTCGAGGTCGACGGCGGCTTCGAGCTCGCCCTCGCCGCCGCGCTCGACGGCCGCCTGCGCGCCGCCGTCGTCGCCGACCGCGCGGAGGGCATCAGGCTGCTGGAGAGATCGGGGCGGGATGGCGGGAGCGCGCTGGTGGCGCGGCCGACCGCCGCCGCGTCCGTTCCCGGCGACGCGTCCGCGGCCGCCGACGGGGCCGCTCCGGCCGCCAGCTCGTCGGCTCCCGCCAGCGCGTCGGCTCCCGCAAGCGCGACCAACGAAGATGAACCTGGTTCCGGTGCAAATCCGCCCTGCGCCGGCGCCGACCGCCTGCTCGACCATGTTCGCGGCCCGGCCGCAACGCTCGAGATCGCCACCGCGCTGCTCGCCGACACGTGGATCGTCGAGGACGTGACCGCGGTCGCCGAAGCGTTCACCGGCACCGCCGTGACCGCCGACGGCCGCGTCTGGAACGGCGCGCTGCGGGTCCTGCGCCAGGTCCCGGGCGGCGGCGAGGAGCGCGTGCTGGCCGAGCGCAACCGCCGCGACGCGCTGATCGTCAAGAGCGAGCAGGCGGCGCGCACCGAGCAGGAGGCGCTGCAGGCCGTCGAGGCCGCATCGGGCGGGATCGGCGCGGTCGACGCCGCCCGCGACGAGGCCGAGAGAGCGGTCCGCGAGATCGTCCGCGCCGCCGACGAGGCGCGCGAGTCCGAGCACCGCGCGCGGCTGCTGATCGAACAGCGCCGCAAGGCCGAGGACGCCGGTCCGGGCGCGATCCGCCGCGCGCAGATCGAGGCCGAGCTGGCCGCAGAGAGACGCCTCGTCGAGCGCGCCGAGCGCGAGCGCGCCGAGCGCAGCGGCCGCATCGCGCTGGCCGAGGCACGTGTGGCAGGCGAGCAGGCGGTCGTGCCGCAGGCGGAGCGGCTCGTCGAGGTCTTCGCCGAGCTGGCCAGCGCGATCGCGGCGCGCGTGGAGGTCTTCGACGCTGAGCTGGCCGCGCACCGCGCCGCCGGCGAGCACGTCGCCGTCGAGCTGCGCGCCTGCGCCCGCGAGGAAGCGGAGCTGCAGGGTCGCTTGAAGCGCGACGGCGAGGCCGTGACGGCCTCCGAGGTGCGCGCCCAGCAGGCGCGCGACCGTTCGCAGGAGGCGGAGACGGAGCTGCGCACGCTCGCCGAGCGGCTCGGCCTGGAGCCGGAACCGGCCGAGCAGCCGCTGCCCGACGAGGAGCGCGCCGCGCTGGCGCAGCGGATCGAGCGGCTGACGAAGCGGCGCGAGCAGCTCGGGCCCGTCAACCCGCTCGCGAAGGACGAGTACGACGAGGCGCTCGCGCACGTCGAGGAGCTCGAGCGTCAGCGCAACGACCTCGAGTCGGCGCTGCGCGAGCTGGCGACGCTGATCCGCGACACCGACCGCCAGATCCGCGAGACGTTCGAGCAGACGTTCGCGGCGGCGGCGAGAAACTTCGAAGAGCTGGCGCAACAGGTCTTCCCCGGCGGCCGCGGCAGACTGCGGCTCGTGCGCGAGGACTCCGGCCCGCGCCCCGTCATCGGCGGCGAGAGCTCCGACGCGAGCGAGGCCGAGGCGGCGGCGGAGGCGGCCGAGCTGGACAGCGACACAGAGGACCGCGACGACGAGGACCTGCATGGCGTCGAGATAGAGATCACGCCCGCCGGCAAGTCGATGAAGCGCCTGACGCTGCTGTCCGGCGGCGAGAAGTCGATGACCGCGCTCGCGTTCCTGTTCTCGGTCTTCCTCGCCAGACCGTGCCCGTTCTACATCCTCGACGAGGTCGAGGCGGCGCTCGACGACCTCAACATCGACCGCTTCCTGAGACTGCTGCGCACCTACCGCGAGCGCGCGCAGTTCATCGTCGTGACGCACCAGAAGCGCACGATGGAGGCGGCCGACAGCCTCTACGGCGTCTCGATGGGCGGCGACGGCATATCGAAGGTGATCTCGCGCAGACTGCCGCCGGAGCAGGCGGCGGAGGCCGAGGTAGCGGGCTCCGCCGCCTGAGGCGCATCAGACGTCGTCTCGACGCGCCTGCCTTTGTCCTCGGTCGCTCACGGGCTGGCGCCCGCAGCGCTCCCTGCGTCCGCGGCAGGCACGCCGATCCTTCCGCCTGATGTGCCTCAGGTGAGTTGCTTCTCGTACCAGTGCGTCGCGAACGGATTGCCGTTGTAGTCGGCGATCTCCGTGTAGCCGCACGCGTGGTAGAGCGCGACCGCCTCAGGCTGCACGGCGTTCGTGTCCAACCGCACGCGCGTGTGTCCCAGCTCACGCGCGGCCTGCTCCAGCTCGCCCAGTATCCGCCGCGCGATCCCGCGCCGGCGCGCGCCCGGCACGACGTACATCCGCTTGACCTCGCCCAGCCCCGGCGCGAGCGTGCGCACGCCGCCGCAGCCGACCGCGACGCCGCGATCCTCCGCGAGCAGGAAGGCGCCGCTGGGCGGCTCCAGCTCGTACGGCTCGACCCAGCTCGCCGGCCGCCTCCCGACCGGAGGTTCCACGGGCGAGAACGGACGGCCGCGCCCGACCAGCTCGGCACCGTAGGCGCGCAGCACGCGAGCGGCCTCCGGCGTGGCGGGGCTGGCGCGCCGGATGCGGATGGGAGATGTCTGCACATTGGTATCGTCGCCGATCCTCATGGCACGCGACTGGCAGGACCTCTTCATCACCCGCGACGGCGCCTCGGTGGCGGTCGCCGACGAGCCGCAAACGGCCGAGAAGCGGCGCGGCTTCTTCAGACGCCTGCGCGAGAACATGCGCAAGACGCGCGAGGCGCTCACGAGCGAGATCACCGCGACGCTGTTCGAGGATCTCGACGAAGAGACGTGGGAGCGGCTGGAGGAGGCGCTGATCGCAGCAGACGTCGGCGCCCGCACGACGGCGGAGATCGTCGAGCAGTTGGAGCAGGAGGCCTCCAGCGGCGACCTGACCGGCGGCGAGCAGCTGACGGCGCGCCTGCAGGAGCTGCTCGCGAACGTCGCGCGCGTCGGCGAGCCGCGGATCGACCTGACCCCGTCGCCGACCGTGCTGCTGGTCGTCGGCGTCAACGGCACCGGCAAGACGACGTCGGTCGGCAAGCTCGCCTGGCACCTGCGCAAGGAGCTGGGCCAGAAGGTCGTGCTGGGCGCGGCGGACACGTTCCGCGCCGCCGCCGTCGAGCAGTTGGAGGAGTGGTCCAAGCGGGCCGACGTGCGCTTCGTCAAGGGCCCGCCGGAGTCCGACCCGGGCTCGGTCGCGTTCGAGGCCGTCGCGACCGGCGTGCGGGAAGGCGCCGACGTCGTGATCGTCGACACCGCCGGGCGCCTGCACACGCAGGACAACCTGATGGCGGAGCTGACGAAGGTCCGCCGCGTGATCTCCAAGCAGCTGCCGGACGCGCCGCACGAGACGCTCATCACCGTCGACGCGACGACCGGCCAGAACGGCCTGCGCCAGGCGAAGCTGTTCGCCGAGGCAGTCGACGTGACCGGCATCGTGCTGACGAAGCTCGACGGCACCGCGAAGGGCGGCATCGCGCTCGCGATCGCGCGCGAGCTGGGGATCCCGGTGAAGATGATCGGGATCGGCGAGAGCCTCGAGGACCTGCGCCCGTTCGACCCCGACGACTTCGCCCGCGCGCTGCTGTCGTAGCGGCGCGCCCCGGGCCTCGCCCCGCCCCGTCGTGGCGGACAACCGACGGCGGTTGGGCGGCTCGCCCATTTCGCCGCCGCCTCTCGCAGCGGTAAGCTCGCGCTCACATGGACGAATGGGTCATCTGGGTCATCCTCGCCGTCGTCTTCGGCGCCGGTGAGATCGTCACCACGAGCTTCTTCCTCGCCCCCTTCGCCGGCGGCGCCGCCGTGGCGGCGATCGCGGCGGGCGTCGGCGTCGGCTTCGGTGCCTCCGCGGCGATCTTCATCCTCGTCTCGGTCCTGCTGCTGCTGTTCGTGCGGCCGATCGCGCGTGCGCACCTGAAGACGCCCGCGCAGTTGCGCACCGGCACCGCGGCGCTCGTCGGGCGCCGCGCGATGGTGCTGGAGCGGATCTCCAACGACGAGGCCGTCGGCTGCGTGCGGATCGACGGCGAGGTCTGGACCGCGCGCGCATATGACGACGACGACATCATCGAGGCGGGTAGACCCGTCACGGTCGTGGAGATCAGGGGCGCCACCGCGCTCGTATCCGAGTGAGCAGGCGTCCGGTCATTCGGTCGCAGAACCAACCAAGCTAGGGGAGACCACGTACACATGGCCGGCCTCATCGTTCTCGCCGTCGTCGTTCTGTTCCTGTTGTTCGTGGCGGCACGGACCATCCGCATCATCCCGCAGGCCCGCGCGGGCGTCGTCGAGCGGCTCGGCCGCTACAGCCGCACGCTCAACCCGGGCCTGACGATCGTGATCCCGTTCATCGACAAGGTGAAGCCGCTGATCGACCTGCGCGAGCAGGTGATCACGTTCGCGCCGCAGCCGGTCATCACCGAGGACAACCTCGTCGTGCAGATCGACACGGTCCTCTACTTCACGATCACCGACCCGAAGTCCGTCACCTACGAGGTCGCCAACCCGCTGCAGGCGATCGAGCAGCTGACGGTGACGACGCTGCGCAACGTGATCGGCGGCATGACGCTCGAGGACGCGCTCACCAGTCGCGACAACATCAACACCCAGCTGCGCGTCGTGCTCGACGAGGCGACCGGCAGATGGGGCATCCGGATCGCGCGCGTCGAGCTGAAGTCGATCGACCCGCCCGGCTCGATCCAGGAGGCGATGGAGAAGCAGATGCGCGCCGAGCGCGACCGCCGCGCCACGATCCTCCAGGCAGAGGGCGTCAAGCAGTCGCAGATCCTCACCGCCCAGGGCGACCAGCAGTCGGCCGTGTTGCGCGCGCAGGGCGAGCGCGAAGCGGCGATCCTCAGAGCCGAGGGCGAGGCGAGAGCGATCCAGACGGTCTTCACGGCGATCCACGAGGGCAGGCCGGACCGCGAGCTGCTCAGCTACCAGTACCTGCAGATGCTGCCGAAGCTGGCCGACGGCCAGGCGAGCAAGGTGTTCGTGATCCCGTCGGAGTTCACGCAGGCGCTCGGCGGGCTCGGGAACGCGATCGGCAACGCGATGGGCGGGGCGACCCCGCCGGCGCCGCCCGCGCCGCCCGCTGCGCCGACGCCGGACGCCGACGCCGGGCCCGAGGCGCAGCGGGCGCTGCCGCAGCCGCCCCGACCGACGGATCCCCCGGCCGCCTGAGCAGCGGCCAGGTAGCCTTTCAGGGACATGTTCGACTCACTCGCCGAGAAGCTCCAGGCCACGCTCGCGGACGTCCGCGGGCGCGGCACCCTGACCGAGGACGACGTCAACGCCGCGATGCGCGAGATCCGGCTCGCGCTGCTGGAGGCCGACGTCAACTTCAAGGTCGTGAAGAGATTCACGAACGCGGTCAAGGAGCGGGCGCTCGGCAGTGACGTGATCGGGCAGCTGAACCCCGGTCAGCAGGTCGTCAAGATCGTCAACGACGAGCTGTCGCAGCTGATGGGCGGCGAGTCGGTCGAGCTGAAGTTCTCCTCCAGCCCGCCGACGGTGATCCTGATGGCGGGCCTGCAGGGCTCCGGCAAGACGACCGCGACGGCCAAGCTCGCCCGCTACCTGCGCGAGCAGCACAGATCGTCGGTTGCGGTCGCCGCCTGCGACGTCTACCGCCCGGCTGCCGTCGAGCAGCTGATCATGGTCGGCAGACAGGCCGGCGCGGAGGTCTACGAGAGAGGCACCGACGCCGACCCGGTCGAGATCGCGAAGTGGGCGCGCGAACGCGCCGGCCGCGAGGGCAAGGACGTGCTGATCGTCGACACCGCCGGCCGCCTGCACGTCGACGAGAACCTGATGAAGGAGCTCGCCGAGATCAAGCGCGTCACGAACCCGACCGACGTGCTGCTCGTGGTCGACGCGATGACCGGTCAGGACGCGGTCAACGTCGCCGAGCAGTTTGCCGAGGTCGTGCAGTTCGACGGCGTCGTGATGAGCAAGCTCGACGGCGACGCCCGCGGTGGCGCGGCGCTGTCGGTCAAGTCGGTCACCGGCAAGCCGATCCTGTTTGCCTCCACCGGCGAGAAGCTCGACCAGTTCGAGCGCTTCCACCCGGACCGGATGGCGCAGCGGATCCTCGGCATGGGCGACGTGCTGACGCTGATCGAGAAGGCCGAGTCGCAGTTCGACGAGGCGCAGGCGAAGGAGCTCGAGCGCAAGATCCGCAAGTCGGAGTTCGGCCTCGACGACTTCCTGGACCAGCTCAAGCAGGTCCGCAGACTCGGCCCGCTGCAGTCGCTGCTGGGGATGATGCCCGGGCTCGGCGGCCACCAGCTGCGCAACCTCAGAGTCGACGAGAAGGAGTTCGACCGGATCCAGGCGATCATCACGTCGATGACGCCGGACGAGCGCCGCAACCCCGAGATCATCAAGGGGTCGCGTCGGATCCGGATCGCCAGAGGCTCCGGCACCAACGTGCAGGCCGTGAAGGCGCTGATCAGACAGTTCTCGCAGATGCAGAAGCTGATGAAGTCGATGCAGTCGGGCAAGATGCCGGACATCGGCGCGCTGATGCGACAGGCGCGATAGGCGCAGACACACCCGACGGGCAGGGATCCGCTACCCTCCCACGTCGGTCTTTCGACTCAAATCTCCGAAAGGGAATCGTGGCAGTACGACTCCGGCTGACCCGCGTGGGCGCCAAGAAGAACCCGATCTGGCGTGTTGTCGCCGCCGATCAGCGCTCCAAGCGCGACGGTCGCGTGCTCGAGACGATCGGTCACTACAACGCTCAGACCGAGCCCTCGACGATCACGCTCGACGAGGAGAAGGTGCGCGCCTGGCTCGCCAAGGGTGCTCAGCCGAGCAACTCCGTCGCCAAGCTGCTCAAGATCCAGGGCATCACGGGCCCGACGGCAGGTCCGACGGCCTAGTGACGTCGTCTCGCGAGGGCTCGGTGATGAGAGAGCTGCTCGAGTACCTCGCCAGACAGCTCGTCGACCATCCCGACGACGTCGAGGTCGAAGAGTTCGAAGAGGACGACGGCACGCTCGTGCTCGAGCTTGCCGTCGCCGAGGACGACTACGGCAAGGTGATCGGGCGCGGCGGCCGGACGGCCAACGCGCTGCGCCTCGTCGTGAAGGCTGCCGCGGTGAAGGACAATCGCCGCGTCCTCGTCGACATCGTCGACTGATCCCGATGGATGAGATCCGCCCGGCCGAGCAGTCGCCGGCCGCCCCCCGGGGCGACAGGGACGACTGGCTGATCGCCGGCCACATCGGCAGAGCCCACGGGCTCGACGGCAGCTTCCATGTGACGCAGCCGCGCGCGCAACTGCTCGACCTCGGCCGCAGATTGGCCGTCGACGGACATGACGACGAGATCGTCCGTCGCGCCGGCACCGACGCGAGACCGATCCTTCGCCTCGCGTCGTGCACCTCGCGCACCGCCGTCGAGGCGCTGCGCGGCAGAGACCTGCTGGTCCCGCGCGCCGACGCCCCACCGCTGGAGGACGACGAGTGGTGGCCCGAGGAGATCGAGGGCTGTCGCGTGCACGACGGTGAGCACGAGGTCGGCGTCGTGCGCAGACTGCGTGCGCTGCCGTCCTGTGAGCTGCTCGAGGTCGCCCGCCCGGGCGGCGCCGACGACCTGCTGGTTCCGTTGATCAGAGACGCCGTCCGCGAGGTCGACGTCGAGGGCCGCCGGATCGAGATCGACCTCGTCTTCCTGGGCGAGGCCGACCCGTCCGACGCGCCTGCGCCGCCTGATCGCGGCGGCGCCGACCCGCTCGCGTGATGCAGCTCGACGTCTTCACGCTCTTCCCGCGGTGGTTCGAGTGGTTTCGCACGCAGCGCCACGTCGAAAACGCGCTGCGGCTCGGGCACGACGTGTCGTGCGTCAACTACCGCGACACGACCCCGCTCAGCGGCGGTCAGGTCGATGACACGCCGTTCGGCGGCGGTGCCGGCATGGTGCTGCGCGTCGATGTCGTCGAGACGGCGCTGAGGGCCCGCTACGACTGCGATCCCGTCGAGCTGCGCGAACGCCGGCGCGTGGTCGTGCTGACGCCGGGCGGGCGCCAGCTCGACGACAGGCTGGTCGACGAGCTCGCGGCCGAGCCGGAGCTGACGCTGCTGTGCGGCCGCTATGAGGGGTTCGACGAGCGCATCGTCGAACACTACGCGACGGACTCGATCTCGATCGGCAGATATGTGTTGGCAGGGGGCGAGCTGGCGGCGATGGTCGTCGCCGACGCGGTCCTGCGCAAGCTGCCCGGAACGCTCGGCCACGTCGACTCCGCGCACGAGGAGTCGTTCAGCGCCGCGTTGGAGGGTGCACCCGAGTATCCGCACTACACCCGCCCCGCCGAGTATCGTGGCTGGAGAGTTCCCGAGATCCTGCTCTCCGGCCACCACCAGCGCGTGCGCGACTGGCGGCTGGAGCAGAGCCGGGAACGTGCTCGCGCCAGCGCCGTGGCACCACCCGACGACGACGCCGCACCGGACGAATGAGGGCCGCGCATCACGCCGACCTGCCGTCCGCTACCATTCCCGATCCGCGACGGCCAGAAGGGCCCCGCCAATTTCTCTTGCCATGAGCACTGTTATCGAAAATCTTGAGCGCGAGCAGCTTCGACGCGCACCGAAGTTCGACGCGGGCGACCGAGTCCGAGTCCACTTCCAGGTCATCGAGGGCACGCGTCGTCGTACGCAGGTCTTCGAGGGCGTCGTCATCAAGCGCCAGGGCCACGGCGTGCGGGAGACGTTCACCGTCCGCAAGCAGTCCTTCGGCGTCGGCGTGGAGCGCACGTTCCCCGTCCACTCCCCGAAGATCGAGAAGATCGAGATCGCAGCCCGCGGTGACGTCCGTCGCGCGAAGCTGTACTACCTCCGCGATCGGATCGGCAAGCGCGCCCGTGTGCGCGAGCGCCGCTCGGTCGGCCCGGAGGAGGTCTTCGGCCGCGAGTTGCTGCACGACCCGAATGCGGTCGTCGTGGAGGAGATCGCTCCTGAGGAGGCCGTCCTGGCCACCGAAGGCGCGCCCGACGTGACCGACGCGGCTCCTGCCGCTGAGGCTGCACCGGTCGAGGAGGCCGCCGCCGAGAGCGCGGCTGCTCCCGCGGCCGAGACGTCGCCCGAGACCACGGGTGACGAGGCCAGAGGCTCTGACGAGCCGAAGGCCCCGGCAAGCGCCGAGTAGCACGTGCGCGGCAAGTCGAAGTCCGCCTCCAGTTCTCTGCTGGAGTTGGTCTTCATCGTGGCCGTCGCGCTCGGCCTTGCGCTCGGGATCCAGGCGTTCATCGTCAAGCCGTACCGGATCCCGAGCGGTTCGATGGAGCCGACCCTCGCGGTTGGCGAGCGCGTGCTCGTCAACCGCATCGGCAACAACTTCACCGACCCCGGCGTGGGGGACATACTCGTCTTCCACCCGCCGAGAGGCGCCGACACGAACGAGTGCGGCGTCCCCGGCCAGGGCCCCTTCTATGACGGGCCGCAGAGCCGCGTACCCTGCTCGCGTTCGACGCCGACGCGCTCGAATCAGAACTTCATCAAGCGCGTCGTCGGCGTGCCGGGCGACCGCATATCGGTCCGCGACGGTCACGTCGTGCGCAACGGCGTCCTGCAGAAGGACTCGTTCATCAACGCCTGCGGCGAGGGCTCGGACTGCAACCTCGGCACGATAACCGTGCCGAAGGACCAGTACTTCATGATGGGCGACAACCGCGGCGAGTCCGACGACAGCCGCTACTGGGGTCCGATCAAGCGCGACTGGATCATCGGCGGCGCGTTCGCCAGCTACTGGCCGCCGAAGCGCATCGGTCCGCTCTGAGATCCTGTTTCGGAATGGGTCGCATTCCGCCCGGCGGGTGGTGCATGATGCGTGGCAGTGGTGTACGAGCCAGAGCACGTCCCTTCCGCCGTGGCCGCGGCCGCTAGAGCGCCCAGAAGACGCCGTCCGCGCCCGCCGGGTCGCAGACTGTTCGCGTTCGACCGCGAGTTCGGCACCCGCTTCGTAGCGGGCGCCGACGAGGCCGGTCGCGGCTGTCTCGCCGGCCCGCTCGTCGCGGCCGCCGTCCTGTTCGACTACGAGCGCCTCTCGCGCTCCGACATGCGGGCGCTCAGCACGCTGAACGACTCCAAGCAGCAGACCGCCGAGCGCCGCGAGGCGCTCTACCCGGTGATCCTGCGCGTCGCCACGCGCGTGGCGGTGATCTCGCGCTGCGCACCCGGCATCGATCGCCGTGGCCTGCACGTCACGAACCTCGCCGCCCTGCACGACGCGCTCGCGCGCGTCGCGCGCGACGGCTGCATCTGCCTCAGCGACGGCTTCCCGGTCGCAGAGCTCCCGCACGACCAGCAGGCCGTCGTCGGCGGCGACGCCCGCAGCGCCGCCATCGCCGCCGCATCCGTCGTGGCGAAGGTCACCCGCGACCGCTTCATGCACCGCGCGGACGTCACGCATCCCGGCTGGGAGTTCGCCTCCCACGTCGGCTACGCGACGAGGGAGCACCGCGCGGCGATCGAGCGCCTCGGCATCACGCCGCTGCACCGGCTGTCGTTCCAGTCGGCCGCATACCAGCAACTCGCGCTCTGACGACGTGCGCGCGAGCGTCGTCGGCCGCACGCGGGCGAACGCCTGCGCGTAGTCCGCGCCTCGGCGAGCCGCCACCGGCTCCAACGGCGTGTGAGTCGACATTTCTCAGAACACCCCTTCGAGGTGCTCGAGCGCCGCGAGCCGGCCGGTCGCGTCGATCGTGACCCCGACCGCGTCGAAACGGAGCTCAGCGGTGTGCGGGCGGTCGGGATGTTCCTGGAGCCAGCCGACCGCCATCTTGCGCACGCGCTGCTGCTGCGCCTCGCGAAATCCCTCCAAAGGGGTCGAGGAGGAGCCGAGCCGTCGCGTCTTGACCTCGCAGAAGACGGTTCGCTCGCCGTCGTGCGCGACGATGTCCAGCTCGCCCCAGCGGGTGCGGTAGTTGCGTGCGAGCACGACGAAGCCGCGACGTTCGAGATGCTCGGCCGCAATGCGCTCGCCGAGGCGGCCCAGGTGGTGGCGGGGGTCAGCTGACATGGGCGGGACACTAGGCCAGGACCCTCATGTGAATCACCGCGAAATTGCGACGATTTGCAGGAAGAACTGCAACAACTGAGCACTCCTGAGAATTGTTGCAGTCCGTATGCCACGCGTAACGCTTTTCTGCGTAGCGTCCCGGGCCGTGCTCAGCCGTGTCGCAACATTCGCCATCGACGGAATCGATCCCCGCCCGGTCTGGGTCGAGGTCGACATCCGCCCGGGCCTGCCCGCCTTCCGCGTCGTCGGAATGGCCGGAAAGGCCGTTCACGAGGCCCGCGACCGGGTCCGTGCGGCGATCCTCAACTCGGGGTTCGAGTTCCCCGCGCGCCGGATCACGGCCAACCTCGCCCCGGCCAGCCTGCCGAAGATCGGCCCGGGCTTCGACGCCGGTCTGGCAGTCGGCCTGCTCGCTGCCAGCGGTCAGTGCGGGGCCGAGCGGTTGGACAGGTGGGCGATCTTCGGCGAGCTGTCGCTCGGCGGCGAGCTGCGGCCGTGCCGCGGTGTGCTGGCGGCGGCCGAAGGTGCCCGCCGCAGTGGGCTCGCCGGCCTGATCGTCCCGCGTGAGCGGGCCGCCGAGGCCGCGCTGGTCGAGGGCATAGACGTCGCCGCGGTGGACAGTCTTCGCGGCGTCGCGCAGTTCCTCGGCGGAGGCGATCCGCCTCCGCCGCCTCTGGCCGTCGAACAGCCCTCGGCGGAAGCGACGGACACAGCGCTTGATCTCGCCGACGTGCGCGGCCACGAGCTGCCGCTGCGGGCGTTGGAGATCGCGGCGGCGGGCGGTCACAACCTGCTGATGGAGGGACCGCCCGGAAGCGGCAAGACGATGCTCGCGCGGCGGCTGCCGTCGTTGCTGCCGCCGCTGTCGCGTGGTGAGGCACTGGAGGTGACACGCATCCACAGCGTCGCCGGTATCCACCGCGCGCCCGGGCTCGTGCCGGCGCGGCCGTTCCGCGCGCCGCATCACACGATCTCGGCCTCCGGGCTGGTCGGCGGAGGTCAGGTGCCGATGCCGGGCGAAGCGAGCCTCGCGCACCATGGCGTGCTGTTCCTCGACGAGCTGTCGGAGTTCTCGCGCCCGAGCCTGGAGGCGTTGCGTCAGCCGATCGAGGACGGGCACGTGGCAGTCGTGCGCGGCCAGCGCGCGCTGCTGTTCCCGACCCGCTTCACGCTCGTGGCGGCGACGAACCCGTGTGGCTGCGGTTATGCCGGCAGCGACCGGCACTGCAGCTGCAGCGAGCCGGAGCTCGCCCGCCACCGCCGCCGCCTCAGCGGTCCGTTGCTGGATCGGCTCGATCTGCTGATGCAGGTCGCGCGCCCGACCGCGGCCGATCTCGGCGCTCCCGCCCGCGAATCGTCCAAGCGGATGCGCGCGCGTGTGCTCGCCGCACGCGAGCGCCAACTGCAGCGGCTGGCGGGGACTGAGGCGCGCTGCAACGGGCAGCTCGACGCGCGGCTGGTGCGTTCGCACGTGCTCGTCGAGGACGCCGCTAGACGAGCGCTGGGGAGGGCGTACGACGCGGGTGCGCTGAGTGCGCGCGGCCACGATCGCGTGCTGCGAGTCGCTTGCACGATCGCCGATCTCGACGAGCGCGACGCGGTCAGACTCGACGACGTCATGCAGGCGCTCACCCTGCGACTGCACGATGCCGGACCGCAGGCGGTGGCGGCGTAATGACGACACCTCCGATCGGCCCGTGCCGGTCGTGCCTGCGGCGCGCCTGGCTGATCGGACGGCTGGCCGGCAACATCGAGCTGGCGTGGGCGGCTCGCAGACCGCTTCCGGCGGTGCTCGCGCTGCCCGACGCGGAGTTGATCGCCGCGCTCGCGGGGGAACAGCGCTCTCGCGTCCTGCAGGAGTACCGGCGCTTTGACGCCGGCGCGGCGCTGCAGCGCTGCGCCGATCGTGCGGTGACGGCGGTTTGCTCCTGCGATCCGAGCTATCCGGCTCGGTTGCTCGAGCTGCCCGACCCGCCGGCGGTGCTGCACGTGCTCGGCGATCCCGCGCGATTCCGGCAGCTCGTGGCGGCGGACTGCGCCGCGATCGTCGGGGCGCGCCGGGCGACGCCGTACGGTCTCGAACAGGCTCGTCGGCTCGGGCACGGGCTTGCCGTCGCTGGCGTCACGGTTGTGAGCGGGATGGCGCTGGGGATCGACTCGGCGGCGCATGCCGGGGCGTTGGATGGCGGCGGACGCACGCTGGCCGTGCTCGCAGGGGCTCCAGAGCGCGCGTATCCGGCGAGTAAGCGCCAACTGCACGCGCAGATCGCCGCACGCGGCGCGGTGATCTCCGAGCTGCCGCCCGGTATCACGGCGCGGCGGTGGAGCTTTCCCGCTCGCAACCGCATCATCGCGGCGCTTGCCGGGCCGACCGTCGTCGTCGAGGCGGGCGAACGGTCGGGGTCGCTGATCACGGCGGCGCTGTGTCTGGAGCTGGGGCGAGACGTGACTGCGGTGCCGGGACTGGTGACCTCGCCGGTCGCGACCGGGACGAACGCATTGATCGTGGACGGAGCACGACTCGTGCGCGGACCGCAGGACGTGCTGGAGCTTATGTACGGCGCCGCCGCCCCGGAGGTGGAGCCCGTCGCGGTCGGCGATTCGCTGCCGGCCGATCTGCGCGGGCTGCTGGAGCGGGTGGGGAGCGGGCTGGACACCGTCGCGGCGTTGACCGCCGCCGGTCTGGGGGTCGATGCCGTGCTGGCGGGACTGGCGCAGCTGGAGCTGCGGGGACGAGTGCGCCGAAGCACGGGAGGGCGCTATGTGTGCCGGCC
The DNA here is from genome assembly GCF_030646165.1 of Conexibacter sp. CPCC 206217. Classification (GTDB taxonomy): domain Bacteria; phylum Actinomycetota; class Thermoleophilia; order Solirubrobacterales; family Solirubrobacteraceae; genus Conexibacter. Next base: position 274,183 of record NZ_JAUTDO010000007.1, read on the forward strand.
GTGAGACGGGCGTGGGCGAGGAGGCGACCGCCACAGGGCAGCGGCGGGCGGACGATGCCTGGAGCGGGAGCGCGGCGCAGCGGGCGCGGCCTCGCGCGATCGCGATCGCGATCGGGACCGGGCGTGCGTCGGACCCCGGCGGCGCCTTCGCGGGCAAACGTCCTAAGCTCCTCGCCGTGACAGCGATGCGCATTCCCGCCGTGCTCTCGATCGCCGGGTCTGACTCGGGCGGCGGGGCCGGGATTCAGGCGGACCTGAAGTCGTTCGCGGCCTGCGGCGTGCACGGGATGACCGCGATCACGGCGCTGACGGCGCAGAACACCGTCGGGGTCGACGCCGTCGCTGCGGTCGAGCCGGAGATGATCCTCGCCCAGGTGCGCGCGGTCGCGCGCGACATCGGTGTCGACGCGGTCAAGATCGGGATGCTCGGGACGGTCGCGACGATCGACGCCGTCGTGCAGGCGCTCGACGAGCTGCCTGCCGCGACGCCGATCGTGCTCGACCCTGTGATGGTCTCGGAGTCCGGCGCGGCGCTGCTGCAGGCCGACGCACGGGCGGCGCTGATCGAGCGGCTGCTGCCGCGCGTGACCGTCACGACGCCGAACGTCCCCGAGGCGCGGACGATCGCCGGCATCGAGGGGGACGCGCCGGAGCTGGCGCGCGCGGTCCACGCGCTCGGGCCGCGCTACGTCGTCGTCACCGGCGGCCACCGCGAGCAGGCGACCGACGTCCTCTTCGACGGCACGACGACGAACGAGATCCCGGGCGAGCGCTTTCCCGACGGCGCCGCGCACGGCTCCGGCTGCACGCATTCCTCGGCGCTCGCGGCGCACCTGGCGCTCGGCTTCGCGCCGCTGGAGGCCGCGCGCGCGGCGAAGCGGGTCGCGGCACGGGCAGTGCGGGACGGGTTGCGCGAGATCGGCAGAGGTCCTGGCCCGGTTGACGCGCTCGGCATCCGCGCGCGCAGCTCCGCGCCGCACTGATGCGCCCGCGCGCTGAGCCGAGCGCCGTCAGCTCGCCGCGTGCGACCGCGCGACGGGCTCGACGCGCCGCTCGACGCGCCCGCTCGACGCGCCCGCTCGACGCGCCCGCTTGGGCGCTGTCTGCGAGCCGACCGGTGACACCGCTGCAGAGCGCCCGCGCGCACTGATCGTAAGCGCGTCATAAACGCTCTGGCATAATCCGCCCATGAGGTTCCTGCGCATGAGACCGGGGCACGGAGAGGTGCTGATCGCCGAGGGCGACGTCGAGGTGCGCGAGCAGGAGGAGCAGCTGGTGGAGGAGTTCCGCCGGCAGCTCGACAGCGGCATGTGGGCGGCGGTGCCGATCGTCGACCGCTCCGGCCGGCGGGAGGCGCAGATGGCGCGCAGCTTCGACGAGATCCCGCGCGACGCCGAGCGCGTCATCTTCTTCCCCCGCGCCTCGGGCGGACGGTAGCGGCAACGCGCCAATGGTGCTCGCCCTCGCCGCTACGGGGATCGTCATCGTCGCACTGCTCGGCGAGGTCATGCTGCCGCGGATCGGTCAGGCGCTGGAGCACCACCGCGCCCGCCGTCGCCGCATCCCGCAGATCGCGGAGTTCGACGTCGATCCCGGCCGTGAGCGCCGCGCCGAAGCACGGGCCCGCCAGCTGCTGAAGTCGTGCGTCAACGACGAGGAGTGGGCGATGTACCGCGACCTCGGCTTCATCCGCGTCTGGGCCATGCAGGCCGGCAGAGACGGCGCGTCAGCCGCGAGCGGCCGCGCCGATCGCAGCGGCGGCGCGACCGACGCTGACGGGACCGACGGCGGCGCGATCGAGGGCGACGCCGCCGCGCAGGCGCACGCCGACCAGGTGGAGGCGCAGCGCCGCGACGCCGCGCAGCAGGCCGAGTGGGAGCGGATGGAGGGTTTTGAAGAGCGGCCGGAGGTCGATCCACGGCCCGGGCCGCCGAACCGCGGGCGCCTCAGCCGCCGCAATCGTCTCTCGCGCCGCGGCGACGTGCGTGACGAGCCGTACGCCTACCTCGTCTATCCGCACAAGCCGATCCTCGCCTACGTCCCGCAGACCGGCCGCCTGCTGAACGAGTTCTGCGTCGAGTTCCCGGACCAGACGCGGCCGTACGGCAGCGCGCGGCTGCCCGACTCCGACGACGTGCTGGCGAAGTGGATGGCGCTGACCGGCGACGAGCAGCGGCTGATCGGCTCGGCCAACATGCACCTCCCGGGCCGCCAGATCGATCCCCGCCAGGTGAAGCGCGACCTTTGGCGACTGCGGCAGTGGGAACGTGAACGGGCCCGCACGGCGGGCACGCCCACGGGGGACACTAGAGTCCCGTCGCAGTGAGCCACGAGCCGTTCGACCTCAAGCACCGCAGCCGCGCCCTCACCGAGGGCCCGCACCGCGCCGCCGCGCGCTCCTACCTCCACGGGATCGGCTATTCGGCCGAGGACCTCGCGAAGCCGATCGTCGGCGTCGCGCACTCGTGGATCGAGACGATGCCGTGCAACTTCAACAACCGCGTGCTCGCGGCGAGAGTGAAGGAGGGCATCCGCGCGGCCGGCGGCACGCCGATGGAGCTGAACACGATCGCGATCTCCGACGGGATCACGATGGGCACCTCCGGGATGCGCGCCTCGCTCGTCTCGCGTGAGCTGATCGCCGACTCGATCGAGCTGGTCGCCAGCGCACATCACTTCGACGCGATCGTCGTGATCAGCGGCTGCGACAAGACGATCCCCGGCACCGTGATGGCGCTCGCGCGCCTCGACATCCCCTCGCTGATGCTCTACGGCGGCTCGATCCGGCCCGGCGTCTACAAGGGCGAGGAGGTGACGATCCTCAACGTCTTCGAGGCTGTCGGTGCGCACGCCGTCGGCAAGATCAGCGACGAGGAGCTGCACGCGCTGGAGGAGGCCGCCTCGCCCGGCGCGGGCGCCTGCGCCGGCCAGTTCACCGCCAACACGATGGCGATGGCATTCGAGGTGCTCGGCATCTCGCCCGCCGGCTCGGCGATGGTCCCGGCCGAGGACGGCAGAAAGCGCGAGGTCGCGTTCGAGGTCGGCGAGCTGGTGATGGACGTGCTCAGACGCGGCCTGCGGCCCAGCGACGTGATCACCAAGCCGGCGCTGGAGAACGCGATCGCCGCGGTCGCGATGAGCGGCGGCTCGACCAACGCCGTGCTGCACCTGCTCGCGGTCGCGAAGGAGATGGGCGTGCCGCTGCGGATCGACGAGTTCGACCGCATCTCCGAGCAGACGCCGCTGCTGTGCGACCTCGCCCCGGGCGGCAGATACAACGCGACCGACCTCTATGCCGCGGGCGGCGTGCCGCTCGTCTTCAAGCGCCTCAGAGAGCACGGCAGACTTCACACGGACGCGATCACAGTCACCGGCCAGACGGCGGGGGAGATCGCCGACGCGGCTCTGGAGACGCCCGGCCAGGTCGTCGTGCGCCCGCTCGATCAGGCGCTGAAGCCGACGGGCGGCTTCGCGATCATGAGAGGCAACATCGCGCCCGACGGCAGCGTCATCAAGCTCGCCGGTCACGAGCGCCGCCACCACGTCGGCCCGGCGCGCGTGTTCGACGGCGAGGAGGCGGCGATGGCGGCCGTGCTCGCGAGCGAGATCAGACCCGACGACATCGTCGTGATTCGCAACGAGGGTCCGGCCGGCGGACCCGGCATGCGCGAGATGCTGGCCGTCACCGCGGCGATCATCGGCGAGGGCCTCGGCGACTCGGTCGCGCTGCTGACCGACGGCCGCTTCTCCGGCGCCAGCCACGGCTTCATGGCCGGCCACATCGCGCCCGAATCCGTCCACGGCGGCCCGATCGCCGCGCTGCACGACGGCGACACGATCACGATCGACGTCGACAACCGCCGCATCGACGTCGACCTCACCGACGCGCAGATCGAGGAGCGGCTGCGCGCGTACGAGGTTCCGCCGCGCCATGACCACAACGTGGACGTGGCGATCCGCAAGTACGCCAAGCTCGTCGGCAGCGCCTCCGAGGGCGCGCTGACGCACTGACTACTCCCGCAGGAACGTCTTCAGCAGCGCGTTGAAGGTCTCCGGCCGCTCGAGCATCGGGACGTGGCCGGTGTCGGGCAGGATCACCTTGCGCGCGCCGGGGATCAGGCGCTCGAAGCGGTCGGCGTCGCGCACGGGGACGGTGCGGTCGGCGGCGCCCCAGACGATCAGCGTCGGGCAGGCGAGCTGGGGGAGCCGGTCGCGCAGCGAGTAGTTCGTCAACGCCGCCAGCGCCGGGATGAAGCCACGTCTGCCGGAGCCCGCCATCAGCTCGAACGCCAAAGCAGCCGACAACCGCTCCGGCTGATGCACGGCGAACTGCAGCACGAGCCGGCGCAGCCGCGCGCGGCGGGCGAACGGCTCGTGGCGCGAGGCGCCCCACGCCGTCACGAAGCCGAGCACGCGCGCGGCCGTCAGCATCGGCTCGCGGCGGGCGTGCTCGCCGGAGACGCCGGCGGCGGCGACCAGCACGAGCCGCGACACGCGCTGCGGCAGCGCCAACGCCAGCTCGGCGGCGATCAGGCCGCCCATCGAGTTGCCGACCGCGACGACCGGCCCCTCGACGCCGAGCTGCGAGCAGAGCGCGTCGAGGAACGCCGCGTAGCCGCTCATCGAGATCGGCCGCTGCGGCAGCTCGGAGGCGCCGAAGCCGGGCAGGTCGACCGCGATCACGCGGTGTGTGGCGGCGAACGCCGGGAGTTGCAGCAGCCAGTTCTGCCAGCAGCCGGAGAGGCCGTGGACGAACAGCAGCGGCGGTCCGGAGCCGAGCTCGACGACGTTCGCCCAGCGGCCGTCGACGCGAACCCAGCGAGCGTGATCGCGCCAGTCGACGGCACGCCAGTCGGTCGCTTCGGCGTGTGCCGTCATCTCCGCCATCGCCCGTCTACCCTACCTCTACACATGCGCATCGCCATCGACATCGACTCGACGCTGCACAACTACTGGGACGTCTTCTCCAAGCTCGCGCGCAAGCGCTTCGGGGTCACGCTCGCCTACCAGGACCAGGTCACGTACGAGATAGACCGGCTGCGGCCCGAGCAGGTCGACGCGCTGACGGCCGAGAGCCACGCGGCACTGCACGTGCTCGGTGCGAGACCGTACGAGGGCGCGGTCGAGACGATCGCCGCCTGGCATGAAACCGGTCACTTCATCCACATCACCAGCCACCGCGCGAGAGAGGCGCACGAGCCGACCGCGCAGTGGCTGGAGCAGATCGGGCTGCCGTACGACGAGCTGTACTGCTCGTGGGACAAGATCAGCCGCTGCACGGAGATCGAGATCGACGTGCTGATCGACGACGCGCCGGTGAACATCCTCAGAGCGCAGGAGCAGGGCATCGTCCCCGCGACGATCCTGCACCCGTGGAACCGCGAGCTGTGCCACGAGGAAGGCGTCATCGCGGCGTCCGACTGGGCGGAGCTGGCGCAGCGCCTCAGCCCCGTGCTGGCCGGCACCGCAGCTCGCCAGGGCTGAGACCCGGGGTGCGCAGGCACCGCAAACACAAGCGGTTTTGGCAGATAAACCTGTGCATCACCCGACTTCCGACCGGAGCGTGCGTAGAATCGCGCCAACGGGAGATCGGGTGCGCAGTCGAAGATTCATCATCGTGGCCGGGCTTGTCGGCGTCCTGCTGGTCGGGGCTGTCGGTGCCTACGCCTACGACCACAGCAGGCGCGAGACGATCGCCGACGGCCTCGTCGTCGGCGGGGTGCCGCTCGGCGGCCTGAAGCCCGACGCGGCGCGCGCGAAGCTGCAGCAGCAACTGCGCAGCTCGCTCTCGAGACCCGTCGTGGTGACCTACGACAGACAGCGGTTCGCGCTGTCGCCGCGCGTCGCGCACGTCCGCGCGCGCTATGACGCGATGATCGACGAGGCGGTGTCGCGCAGCCGCGAGGGCTCGATCTTCGCGCGCGTCGGCCGCGGCGTCACCGGCGGCGGCGTCGACGAGCACCTGCGCGCGCGGGTCGTCTACGACCGCCGCGCGGTCGACCGCTTCGTCGACGGCGTCGCCACACGACTCGACCGGCCGCCGAGAGACGCGACGATCAGCTTCTCCGGCAGCTCGCTCGGAGCGGTCGAGGGCCAGCCCGGCGTGACCGTCGACACGCGCCGGCTGCGACGCGCCGTCGCGCGCGAACTGCGCTCCGTCAGCGGCGACCGCACGGTCGTGGCCAGAGCGAGCAGCGTCAGACCGAAGGTCGAGACGGCCGCGCTGGCGAAGAGATATCCGACCGTCGTGACAGTCGATCGCGCCAACTTCAAGCTCTACCTCTGGAAGGGTCTGAGAGTCGCGAAGGAGTACGTCGTGGCGATCGGGCAGATCGGGCTCGACACGCCGGCGGGCCTCTACGCGATCCAGAACAAGGCCGTCGACCCGGTCTGGAGCGTGCCCAACAGCGCGTGGGCAGGGGACCTGGCGGGCACTGTCGTCCCGCCAGGACCGTCAAATCCGATCAAGGCGCGTTGGATGGGCATATTCGACGGCGCCGGCATACACGGCACCGACGCCGACTATTCACTGGGAACCGCTGCATCGCACGGCTGCGTGCGGATGGCGATCCCCGACGTGATCGAGCTGTACGACCAAGTCCCGGTCGGGACGCCGATCTACATCGCCTGAGCTGATCCGTTGACCGGCCCGCTGCGCAGCTCATCCACAGAGATTTCTTCCCAACCTTGGTTCAGCAAAGAGGCATGATGGTCGCTGTGGCGAATAGCGAGAGCGCCGATGAAGATCCCACGCGTTTGTTTCCGCATGACCGCATACCACAGAGTCGTCGCATCATCCGTACCCTGGATGCGAAACCATGGGCGTTGCGGTCCGTCGATCTCGCTTGCGAGCCCGGCCTCCAGCAGCTGTCTACCGGTGGCGATCTGACCAGTGTCGGTGTCGATGAAAAACAGAGCCATGATCACGCAGCCTAGCGTTGCGGTGATCAGCGACGGCTGGCGCCAGGCCCTGCTGCTGCAGGAGCAGGACCTCCGCCGTCGCGGGGCCGCGGAGAAGACGCGCCGCGCCTACGCGATCGACAGCTCCCAGTTCGTCGATTGGGCCGACAGCCACCGGATCGCCCCGGACGAGGTCACGCCGCGCGCGCTGCGCCGCTACGCCGCCGGGCTGACCGCCGACGGCCAGGCGCCGACGACGGTCGCGCGCAAGCTCGCCTCGCTGCGCTCGCTCTTCCGCACGCTCGTGGAGCACGGCGAGCTGCAGCAGAACCCGGCCGACCTGCTGTCGGCGCCGCGCAAGGCGTCGCGCCTGCCGCACGTGCTGAAGCCGGCCGAGGTCGCCAGACTGCTCGACCGCATCCCCGCCGACACGGCCCTCTCGCTGCGCGACCGCGCGCTGTTCGAGGTGGCGTACGCGTCCGGCCTGCGCGCCGAGGAGCTGGTCAACCTCGACGTCGGCTCGATCGAGTTCGACGAGGAGCGCGTCCGCGTCGAGGGCAAGGGCTCCAAGACGCGCTTCGTCCCGGCCGGCGAGCCCGCGCTGCGCGCGATCGCCCGTTACCTGGAGAAGTCCCGGCCCGCGCTCGCGACGGCCGAGACGGACCACGCGCTCTTCCTCTCCAAGTCCGGACGGCGCCTGTCGACCTCCGACGTGCGCCGGCGGCTGCGCGTCTGGGCACGGCAGGCAGCCGGCGTCTCGACGGCCGGCGGAGTCTCTCCGCACGCGCTCCGGCATTCCTTTGCCACTCACCTCCTGGACAACGGGGCGGACCTGCGGTCGATCCAAGAACTGCTCGGACATGCGAGCATCTCTACGACACAGGTCTACACTCGGGTAGAGTCCGCGAAGCTGAGGTCGGCATACGCCAACAGCCATCCTCGGGCGTAGGACGAGGGGGCGGCGCTGGAAACAAACGTTAAAGCGATCGAGCTCAAGGATCTCTGGCGCCGCTACAAAGCGAGCGGCGACGGACGTGCCCGAGAGCGACTGGTCGTGGCCTATTCGCCATTGGTGAAGTACGTCGCGGGCCGCATGGCCTCCGGCCTGCCCGCGCATGTCGAAGAGGCAGATCTCATCTCCTATGGACTGATCGGCCTGATCTCGGCGATCGAGCGTTTCGACCTCGGCCGCGAAATCAAGTTCGAGACGTACGCGATCCCCCGCATCCGCGGCGCGATCATCGACGAGCTGCGCTCGCTCGACTGGGTTCCCCGGTCGGTGCGCGCGCGTGCCCGTGAGATCGAGCGCGCCAACGCGAAGCTGGAGCACAGACTCCAGCGCGCGCCGACGGATGAGGAGATGGCGCGCGAGCTCGACATGACGATGGACGAATTCCAGGACGCGCTGATCCAGATCTCGAACTCGACGATCGCGGCGTTGGACGAGCTGTGGACCGTGTCGGACGCCAGCGGCGACCAGATATCGCTGCTCGACACGTTGCACGACCCGGACGCGCCCGATCCCGAGAAGATCGTCGACGCGAGCGAGCTGAAGGACCGCGTGGCGGATGCGATCGCGCGCCTGCCCGAGCGGGAGAAGCTCGTGATCGCGCTCTACTACTACGAGAACCTGACGTTGCGCGAGATCGGCGAGGTGCTCGGCGTGACCGAGTCCCGCATCTCGCAGCTGCACACGAAGGCCGTGCTGCGGCTGCGTTCGCGGCTGCAGAGCGAAGACGCCGAAGCCGGCGTCTGAAACCTGGCGTGACTGCATGCGAACCAGCCCCTTGGCGGGGGCTGGTCCGCAGATGTATGGTCGGATCACTTCGAGCAGAGGAGATCGGGCATGCACAAGTCCGCCGGCAGGATCCGGAACGTCGCCCTCGTCGGTCACCGCGGTAGCGGCAAGACGTCTCTGCACGAAGCGCTGCTGTACACCGCCGGCGCGGTCAGCCGGCTCGGCAGGGTCCCCGACGGGACGACGTTCTCCGACGCCGATCCGGACGAGAAGGCGCGCCAGATGTCGATCTCCGCGACGCTGGCGTCGTTTCAGTGGCAGGACCGCAAGGTCAACCTGATCGACACGCCGGGGGAGCCGAGCTTCGTCGCGGACGCGCTCGGCTCGCTGCGCGTCTGCGAGTCGGCGATCTTCGTCGTCAACGCGGTGATGGGCGTCGAAGTCACGACGACGCGGCTGTGGCAGCGCGCGGCCGAGCTGGACCTCGCGCGCCTGGTCTTCGTCAACATGCTCGACCGCGAACGGGCTGACTTCTTCCGCACGCTCGAATCGCTGAAGACGGCCTTCGGCCCGCACGTCGTCGCGACCGAGATCCCGATCGGGCGCGAGCACGAGGTCTCCGGCGTGATCGACCTCGTCGACATGAAGGCGTACGCCTACGACGGCGACGGCCGCGAGAACTGCCGCGAGGTCGCGATCCCCGACGCGCTCGCCGACGAGGCGCAGGCGTACCGCGAGAGACTGATGGACGAGGTCGCGGAGAACTCCGACACGCTGATGGAGCGCTACCTCGAGGGCGAGGAGATCTCCCACGCCGAGATCGTCGCCGCGCTCGAGGAGGGGACCAACCACGGCGCCCTGTTCCCGGTCACGTGCGGCGTCGCGACGCGCAACCTGGCGACCAACCGGCTGCTGGACGCGATCGTCGAGGACCTGCCGTCGCCACAGAAGCACGGCGGCCTGCAGGTCGCCGGGATGACGCTGGAGGCGGTCGAGGACGCCGACATCTACGCCTACGTCTTCAAGACGCGCGCCGACCCGTTCGCGGGGCGGATCAACCTCTTCCGCGTCTACCAGGGCGTGATCGCGCACGACAGCCACCTGCTCAACACGCGCGCCCACTGCAAGGAGCGGATCGGGCAGCTGCTCGCGTTCGGCGGCAGAGAGACCGCGCACGTGGACGAGTTCGGGCCGGGCGACATCGGCGCGGTCGCGAAGCTGAAGGAGACGCGCGCGGGCGACTGGCTGGCGGAGCGCGACGAGCCGATCTCGATGCCGTCGATCCCGCTGCCGGCGCCGGTGATGGCGTTCGCGATCGAGCCGAAGACGAAGGGCGACGAGGACAAGGTCTTCACGGCGCTGCGGCGGCTGCAGGAGGAGGATCCGACGATCGACCTGCACCGCGACGCGCAGACCGGCGAGCAGATCGTCGCGGGGCTGTCGCAGATCCACGTCGAGGTGGTCGTCGCGCGACTGCGCGAGCGCTTCGGCGCCGAGGTGATGCTGAAGCCGCCGCGGGTGCCGTACCAGGAGACGATCCGCGCGCAGGCGAAGGCGCACGGCCGTCACAAGAAGCAGAGCGGCGGCCGCGGCCAGTTCGGCGACTGCAGAATCGAGGTCGAGCCGCTGCAGCCGGGGGAGGGCTTCGAGTTCGTCAACGCGATCAGAGGCGGCGCGATCCCCGGCGGCTTCATCCCGGCGGTCGAGAAGGGCTGCCTGGAGGCGATGGAGCACGGCGCCGTCGCCGGCTACCCGGTCAAGGACGTGCGCGTGCGGCTGGTCGACGGCTCCTACCACTCGGTCGACTCCTCCGAGATGGCCTTCAAGGTCGCCGGCGCGCATGCGATGAGAGACGCGCTGGAGCACGCGCGGCCCGTCCTGCTGGAGCCGATCATGCTCGTCACGGTGACGGCGCCGGAGGAGTCGGTCGGCGACGTGATCGGCGATCTCAACGGCCGCCGCGGGCGGCCGCTGGGAATGGGCCCGAGCGGCGGGATGACCGAGGTCAGAGCCGAGGTGCCGATGGCTGAGCTGCTCGCCTACGCGCCAGATCTGCGCGCGATCACGGGCGGTCAGGGCGAATTCGCGATGGAGTTCCTGCGCTACGAGGAACTGCCCCCGCACCTCGCCGGCAGAGTCGTCGAGCAGGTCCGGGAGGAGGCCGGGGCGCTGCGGACGTAGTCGCGGGCGGGCCGGGTGTTGGTACGCTCGGCGACTCATGGCGACGAAGGACATTCGAACGACGCAGGCGCATGTCACCTGCGACGTTTGCGGTCGGACGCTCCTGCGGGGCGAGAATTCCGAGACATATCTGGTCGGCGGCACGCGGCGCGAGGTCTGCGAGCTGTGCCAGCCGCGTGCGCTGCACGAGGGCTGGGTGCGCGAGGGCGCGGCGCTGGAGGGCGGCACCCGCTCGGTGCCTGGCGAGCGGCGCCGCTCGTTCCTGAGCCGGCTCAAGCGGCCGCGCCAGGACGACGCGCAGCCGTCCAACGGCCACACGGCCGACGACCAGCGCGAGGCGCCGACCTCGCGCAGCACGCGCGCGCGCGTCGAGCGCGTCGAGCGGATGGAGCCGCAGCGGGAGCAGCGTCAGGTGCGCGCGGTGCCGACCAACGTCGAGCAGCGCACCGCGACCGCGATCGAGCGCTTCAACCACAGCGAGCACCCGCGCACGATCGCCGGCGTCGCCCGCTCGCTCGGCGCGCCGGTCGTCGTGGCGCGTGCGCTGGAGGAGCCCGCCAGCATGGTCACGATCGTCGTCTCGTGGGAGCTGTGCTGGTACCGCTACGAGGTCGACCTCGACGGCGGCGCGGTGCGCACGGCCGGCCAGGGCTATGAGCTGGACGAGCTCGACGTCGCCGACCGCGTCGAAGCCAACGCCGTCGCGGACGAGTACGGTGCGCTCTCTCCGGCGTAGCGCGTTGGCGCGTCGCCGCACCGCGTCCCCGTCGTGCTCTAGCATCCGCGAGACTTTGGTCGTCGAGACCGGCGAGGACCGTTGATCTACTGCGTAGTGCCGCAAGAGCTGGCTGACGAGCTCTTCGAAAAGCTGACGGCGTACTACGCCGACGACGACAACGTGACGGTGATCGTCGATCGCCGTAGAGGCGAACGCCGTGCGAGAGGCGCTGCCGGCGACGGCGAGCACGTCCGCACCGTGCGCGACCGCCGCAAGCGCTCCGCCGCCGAGCGGATCCCGCGCGCGCCGCTGGAGCCGATCGACGGGAGCGTGTGAAGGTCCTCGTCCACGTGGACGGCGGCGCTCGCGGCAACCCCGGGCCCGCAGCGGTCGGCGTGATCGTGGCGTCGCGGCTGGGTGAAGTGCTGGAGAGCCGTGCCGAGCCGATCGGCGAGGCGACCAACAACGTCGCGGAGTACCGCGCGCTGCTGCTCGGGCTCGAGCGCGCCAGAGCGCTGGGCGCGAACGAGGTCGAGCTCGTCGGCGACTCCGAGCTGGTCGTGCGGCAGGTCAACGGCGAGTACCGCGTCAAGAACCATGCGCTGAAGCCGTTGCACGCGGCCGTGATGGAGGCGCTCGCCGGCTTCGAGCGCTGGCAGCTGCGCCACGTCCCGCGCGAGCAGAACGCGGACGCCGACGCGCTCGTCAACGCAGCGCTCGACGACGCCTGAGACGACCGCCGGGCGCTCGCGCGCACCGCTCGCCGTGCGCCGCTGGAATGTAGGGGTTATGACGCCCAGCCGCCCGTTTGCGCGGCGCATGGCCTGACCACGCCAGCGCGTGGGTATCCAGGACGTGCGCCGAACGCCAGAAAGGGGTTGGTCCATGTCAGAGAAGTGCGAGCACGCGACCCATCAGACGATCCGCCTCAGCAAGGGCAAGCACGCCGCCCCGACCGAGGGCGCGTGTGTGATGGAGCTCGCGTCGATGCTCGCGGGCGAGCCGTTCAGCGACAGGCCAGCTTCGGCCTGTCCGGTCCTCGGCGGCTTCCTGCGGGCCTACAACGACCGCATCGACGACAGACGCAGGCAGGACCTCTACCGCTACGCGTCCGAGGTCGTCGAGACGCGCGGCAGCGCTGAGGTCGAGCGCGCGCGCGAGCGCCGCTGCCTGGAGTGGGCGGAGGAGCGCAAGCGCGAGCGCTCACGCCCGCTGCGCTGGGTCACGCGCGCCTCGCCGACGGTCGTCGACCGTCGGCTCGGGCTCGACGCGGCCGGCACCTACGCGGCCCGCTCGATCCGCCGCCACAACGACCGCACGCACGTGGCCGCGCTGGCGCTGATCGACGAGCTGCTGGCGATGGGCGAGAGCGGCGCGCGCGGGATCGGCGCACGCGACGGCGACACGGCCGCGCCCGCGACGACGGTCTGACGCCGAGCGCACGGCGGCGCCGTGGCCCGCAGCATGCGGGTCGCGCCGTCGTCGCGCGCGGGTCGTGCGGCCGGCGCGCGACGCGCGCGGGTCGTCCGGCCGGCGTCGGGCGCCGCGCCGGCGCCCGCGGCCGTTCTCAGGCCGCGACGTCGTTGGGCGCCAGCACGCTGAGGTCCTCGGGCGGGTCGCCGCTCAGCAGCCAGTGGCCGTCGTCGTCGCGGCGCAGCAGTTCCCGCTCGGACAGCGTCCCGAGCGCTGAGGTGACGGACGGGCGCTGCGCCCCGACGAGCAGCGCGAGCTGCCTGTGCGTCAACGGCAGCGGCACGAGGATGCCGTCGGAGGTGACCTTGCCGTAGCGGTCGGCGAGGTGCCAGAAGAACGCGAGCAGGCGGACGTCGACGCGTTTGAGGCTGTGGATGCTGACCATCACGGCGAGATCCTGCGCGCGCTCGTTGGCGCGCGCGACCAGCGCGGTGATCAGCGGCGGCCAGTGCGCGACGACGCGCAGGAAGTGCTGATCGAGCACCGCGACCCTCAGCGGCTCGATCACCTGCCAATCGACTTCGTGGCGCATCGGCGCGTCGAGGCCGGTCTCGTCCCACGGGCGCAGGATCGTGCCCGGGCCGATCAGCTCGCCGCAGCGGGCCTCCGCGACGGTCACGTCGCGGATCAGCAGGCCGTCGAGCACGAGCAGGCCGAGCTCGACCTCGGGCAGCGGGTTCGCTTGCGGATCCCACGGCCCGGTGGGGATCTCGGCGATCGCCGCGACCGCATGCTGGCGGCAGCGGGCACGGTCGGCCTCGCCGAGGACGCTGCGCAGACCGGCGTCGTGATCGAGCACATAGACGAAGCGGTCGCCTGAACGGGTTGTATCGCTGACACTCATTCCGTCTCAGCAGTACCCGTTCCAGGCGAATCGCTCTCCCAGATTTGATTCTGGGCGCGGACGGCGGGGCGTCACCGGCTCCGAACGGGACCGGTGACGCCCGCCGCCGCGGGCATCACGGGCGGATGATCGCCGGACGTATGATCGGCCGGATGATGGGACGTATGATCGTCATGACTGGGTCACCTCCTCTCCTGGGTCGTCGTGACGGTCGTCACACCGCTCGCCCTGCGACGTACACGAGCTTCGTGTGGGTGTCCTCGTCGGCGTCCTCGTGGAGGACGCCGCCCGTGGACTGACCCAGCACGGCTCGGCAGGCGAGCCCGGCTGACGCCAAGGCTGTGCGAATCGTGGCTTCGGGGTGGTGGCGCTGAACGTGGCGGCTCAGCACCGCACTGCTGCCGCCGATCTCGATCGACGCGGTGCAGAGCGCGCCCGGCACGATCGGACCGGTCGTCTCGCCGCGCCAGATCGCGTCGGCGAGCGGGCGCTCGAAGGTCGCGCGGGTGCTGAAGCCCTCGCGGTACGTCGTCAGCGTGTTGGTGTCGAAGACGTAGACGCCGTCCGCGCTCAGCAGTCGGGCTGCGCTGGCGAAGGCCGCGGCCAGCTCGTCGGCGTCGAGCAGGTAGTTGACCGCGTCGTCGAGGCACGTCACGAGGTCGAACGCGCCAAGTTCCGGTAACGCGCGCATGTCCGCGACGGTCACGCGACCGGGGTCGAGCGCGCCGCTCGTGCGCGCGCGGTCGACCATCGCGGGGGAGAGGTCGCAGGCCCACACGTCGTAGCCGCGCGCCAGCAGCGGGGCGAAGCTCTTGCCGGTCCCGCAGGCGACGTCGAGCGCGCGCCGGCCGGTCAGGCCGTGGCTGCGCGCCAACGTCTCCAGGCGCGCGACCCAGCCGTCGTGGTCGTAGGAGTCGGTGAAGCGGTCGTAGACCGGCGCCAGCTGCTCATAGGCGAGCAGAGCCGGCGAGGAGGGAGCTGTCGTCGTCATGACCAGCTAGACCCTCTGAGCGCTCACAACCGTTTCACATACTTCGCATTCTCTGAGGAAACCTCGATATTTGCTGGTGTGGCCGAGGTGATCGCGGGGGTTCGCGAGCCCCAGCCGGGAGACGCGGAGTGGGATTGGGAGCGAATGCGCACGACGGCCAGACGCGAGGCCCGCCGGTATCTCCTGGCAGCACACGACGTCGACGACGTGGTCCAGGAAGCGCTCATGAGGGCGTGGCGACGGCGTGCGTCCTGTCGCGGCGAGGACCGCGTTCCGTGGATGCGGCAGATCGCTCGCAACGAGGCGCTCAGGCTGCTGGACCGACGCCGCTCGCGCACGGAGCGCGAGCTGCTGGACGGCGACGAGGTGCTGTCCGAGGTGGCCGACGCGGGCGTCGAGGAGGAGCGTGAGAGCCTGCTGATGCGGCTGCAGGTCGGGCAGGTCGTCGGACGGCTCTCCGTTGATGACCGGCGGTTGCTTGCTCTACGCTATGCAAAGGATTTGAGTCAACCAGAGGTGGCGCGGATGCTGGGCATTCCGGAAGGAACCGTGAAGGTTCGTCTCCACCGACTCCGAGGACGCCTGCGGAAGGAACTCGAGACGACCCGATGAAGCCCTATAGCGACATCACCGATCCACGCCTGATCAAGGCGCTTGCACACCCGCTGCGCATCCGGATCCTCGGGATCCTGGAAGAGCGCGAGATGGCGAGCCCGAACGAGCTGTCGGATCTGCTCGGCGTTTCACTCGGGGTGATGAGCTACCACGTGCGCCGGCTGCACGCGCTCGGCTTCCTCGAGCTCGTCAAGCGGACCCCGCGCCGCGGCGCGATAGAGCACCACTACCGCGCGAAGGCGCGACCCGTCGTGACCGACGAGGGCTGGGCGGAGACGCCGTCGATCGTCAAGCGCGCGATGGTCGGGGCATCGCTGGAGCAGGTCACCGGCTACGTCAACAAGGCCGCGTCCAGAGGCGGCTTCGACCGCGCCGACGCGCACCTCAGCCGACGTTCTCTGACGCTCGACGACAGAGGCTGGAGACTGCTCGCGAGCGAGCTCGAAGTGCTGATGCAGAGAGTCGACAGAATCGAGACCGACAGCGCCGAGCGGCTCGGCAGATCCGGCAGCGAGCACGGCGAGGACGCGATCGCCGCCGCGATCGTGCTGATGCACTTCGAGGCGACCGGCGTGCCGGAGAACGACGCTGCGGCGGCGCGCAACGGCGAGGGCCATCTCGGCCGTCGCTCCAGCCGGCGTCCGCGGCC
This sequence comes from Conexibacter sp. CPCC 206217, assembly GCF_030646165.1. Lineage (GTDB taxonomy): Bacteria > Actinomycetota > Thermoleophilia > Solirubrobacterales > Solirubrobacteraceae > Conexibacter. Next base: position 290,292 of record NZ_JAUTDO010000007.1, read on the forward strand.
GCTGCACGCGGCGGCGACCGGCGCCGAGCTCGACTGAGCCCGGCGCTCGGGGGCTCGTGACGAAGGTCCTACGGCTTGACGCGGTAGATCGCTCCCGTCACGTCGCCGGCATAGACGTAGCCCGCGTTGGTGCCGAGCGCGACGACCGGCGCGGCGAAGCCGGTCAGCAGCGGCGTCGTCTTGCTGCCGCCGGCGAGCGGCACCGAGACGACCGCCGGGCCTCTGCCCGTGCCCGTGAAGAGCGCGAGGAAGAGGCGGTCGCCGATCGCGCCGAGGCCCATCGGCGAGCTGTGCGCGGGCAGCAGCGAGAGCGGTCTGGCGAAGCTCGCGCACGCGTCCGGCGTGGACCAGTTGCAGCTCGGGAAACCGTAGTCGTCGCCCTCCTGCGGCGCGATCACGTAGTCCGGCGGCTGCTTTCTGCCGAGGTTCTCCTGGCCGAGCGCGGTCGCCAGCGGGCTGCTCGCCCCGGGGGCGAACGTCAGCATCCACGGCTGGCGCAGGCCGGTCGCGAACGATCTGACGTCGCTGCCGTCGGTTCTGAGCGTGACGATCGACTGCGCGAAGGGCGCGGCGACTCTTCTGGCGTCGCCCTTCTCGCCCATCGTGACGCCCGCGTAGATCAGCCCGTCGGGGCCGAGCGCGATCCCGTTGAAGCCGGTGAAGCCTCTCGGGGCGGTGTAGATCGTCTTGAAGCCACCGCTGAACGCCCTGCCGTTCCAGCCGCTGGCGGCGGCGATCGTCGGGCCGGAGGAGAGGTAGAGCGTGCCGCCGGACCACGCGAGCCCGAAGACGCTCTTCGGCGATCCCTTGACGCGGGTCGCTCTGCCGCTGGCGAGCACGTAGACGCCGCCCGGGGCCGAGCCGTCCTCCGCGCCCGCGCCGCTGACGAAGACGGTGCCCTTCGCGAACGCGAACTGGGTCGGCGTCGGCACGCCCTGGGCGACGGTCGTGACCTTCGCGCCGTTGGCGGCCTTCGGCGGTGGCGGCGGGCCTTGGGGCGCTCTTCTGGCGGCCGAGGCCGTCGCGGCGCCGAGTGGCACGAGCGCGAGCGTCAGCGCCGCGGCGCGGACGATCCGCAGGTGGTTCATGTGGGTTCTCCTGAGTCGAACGTCGGTGTCAGCGCAAGCTATGCACTGTGCACCGGCACGACGTCGGGAGGATCCCCCAAACTACCCCCGAGGCTCTCCTGTTCGTCTCCCTCGCGCTGCCCGCGCAGCTTCAGCCCGACGATCGGGTAGATCGCGGTCGAGCAGATCGCTGCGACGATCAGGCTGGCGGCGGTCGAGGAGCGCATGTGGCCCTCCTCGACGGCGATCGTCGTGATCGCGACGACGAGCGGCAGTTCGGTCGCGCTGAAGAAGGCGAGCGCCGTGCGGTCGCGCGCGCTGAGCACCTTGCGATAGAGCAGCATCGCGGGAGCGCCGCGCACGATCAGGAACAGCGCCAGGAACATCGGCACCTTCAGAAACTCGATCGGATCGTCGGTCAGCGCGCTGAGGTTGACGTTGATGCCGGAGACGACGAAGAAGAACGGGATCAGGAAGCCGTAGCCGATCGCCGTCAGCTTCGACTCCAGCACCTCGACCTCGCGCCCGCGCAGCGCCAGGCGCAGGATCACGCCGGCGACGAAGCCGCCCAGCAGCAGGTCGAGGCCGAGCTCCGCGGCCAGCGCTGCGAGCGCGAAGACGACGACGACCGTGACGCGGATCGCCAGCTGGCTGCTCGCCTCCAGCGTTCTCTCGACGAGGTCCCAGCCGGTGCCGACGGAGCGCACGGTGATCACACCCGTCAGCACGGTCAGGACGATGAAGGCGATCAGGATCGCGGCGTTGGAGAGCGCGCTCTTGGTCGAGAAGACGAGCGTGATCAGCAGGATCGGGCCGAACTCGCCCATCGCGCCGGCGCCGAGCAGGTAGGTGCCGAAGCGCGTTCTGAGCTCATTTGCGTCGCGCAGGATCGGGATCAGCGTGCCGATCGCGGTCGTCGCCATCGCCGAGCCGACGAACACGAGCGACAGCACGATCCCCAGCGCCGCGAGGATCCCGCCGAGCGCGTAGGCGAGCACGAGCGAGATCAGCCAGCCGAGCGCCGCCAGCTTCAGCGGCTGACCCTTGATGCGGTCGAAGTCGATCTCGTAGCCGGCGAAGAAGAACAGCATGCCGAGGCCGAGGTTGGAGAAGAACGAGATGAACGGATCGTTCTGCGCGATGCCGAGCACCTCGGGGCCGATCACGATCCCGAGCACCAGCTCCAGCACGACGACCGGGACGACCAGCCGTCTCGCTATCAGCCCTGCCAGCACGGCTGACATCGCCGCGACGACGACGATCGCGAGGAAGGAGCCGCTGTCGACGTCGCCGGGGGTCATGGCCGCGGCACTCTATCCAGTGGTGCGTGCGCGCGCGAGGGCGCGTGCGCGAGGGTCAGTCCTTGCCGTCGAGCGCCTGGCGCGCCAGTTCGAGCACGCCGTCGCGGCTGCCGGCGACGGCCATGAAGCGGCCGATGTGGCAGAAGCGCGCGTCCGGCACGCCCGTGATCTCGACCAGCTCGGCGTCGGAGCGGCCGGCCCACTGCTCCGGCAGGTCCTTGCGGTTGGAGAACTCGCCCAGCACGGCGGGGACGGCCTGCAGGCCCCAGTCCTGCTCGCGCGGGTAGACGACATAGAGCGCCTCGGGCGCCGACGGCACCAGCTCGCGATGCCACGGCATGCCGCGGTCCAGCTCGATCAGGCGCGGGTCCTCGGCTCTGGCGATAGCAGCGCGCACGAGCGCGGCGGCGCGCACCTGTGCGGCCGCGGACGCCAGCTCGCGCGCCAGCACGCCCTGCGCGAACTGCAGCGCCGCCTCGAACGCCTCCTGCTTGGCGGCGCCGGAGGCGTCGTCGTCCCAGTTCGGATTGAACGCGGCGACCGCGTGCGAGAGCGTCATCGGGGAGGCGACGTCGGGCAGCAGCGGCTGGGTGATCGTCTGGCCGGTGTCGTTGGCGTCGATTCCCTGCACGAGCACCTCGTCGAGGCGCTGGGCGACCGCGTCGCTGCCGCCGGCGATGCGGGCGCCGAATTCGCGCCAGACGAGGCCGAAGGAGGCGTAGCGGATCCCGTTCGGGCGCTCGCCCGCGCCGCCGCGCTGATGGTGGTCGAAGTCCGCGCTGGCGGGGTCGTTGCGCTGGCCGACGTCGACGCGCAGGTCGGCGGCTCTGAGCAGTTCGGGATCGCGCGTGCGCACGATCGTCAGCGGCCCGCGCGCGGGCTCGGCGGCGACGAGCAGTCTCAGCGCGGCGAGCGCGAAGACGTCGTCGGCGTGGAAGGAACCGGAGTGGGTGGCGACTCTCATCGCCGGTCACGGTAGGGCATCGCGGCGGACGGCACGGCGGCGGGCGCGGGGCGGGCGCCAGGCCGCGCGGGCGGCGGGCCCGGTCGGGCGGCGTTCTACCGCGGACGCGCGGCGCCGCCCGGCTGCGCCGCCAACTGTCGCAGCGCGCTGCGCGAGCGCTGCGACCACTCGACGGTCGTGCGCAGGTGCGAGACGACGCCGTCCTGCACGAGCGCGGAGCCGAACGCGCTGCTGCGCGCGCCGAGCGGCTGCTCGCCGTCGCCGTCGCGCTCGGCGATCCGCGCAAGCTGGTCGCGGCACTGCTCCTCGACCGCGCGCAGCGCGTCCAGCAGCGCCGGAACGTCGTCGGGCTGGGCGAGGATCAGCTTCATGTGCAGCTCCTCGCGCAGCGGCGTCTTGCGGGCGGGCTGCTGCATCCAGCTGTGAAAGTGATCGCGCCCGGCGGCGGTCGCCTCGTAGACGACGCGCGGGTGCGGCCAGGGCGCGTCGCCGACGCGCGGGCCGCGGTCGACCTCGACGATCAGCCCCTTCTTCTCCAATGCCGTCAACGCCGGGTAGACGGCGGTGCCGGAGAAGCCGAAGACGTCGCCGAACAGATCCCTCAGCCGGTCGGCGATCTCGTAGCCGTAGCCACGCCGCCGCACCAGCTGTCCCAGCACCACGTTCTGTACCGACATCGCGCCCCGTTCGTCCCTGGTCTGAAGCTCGTCGAGGAGCGTGAACGGAGCTGGGGCGGGGTGGTTGCGCAAACAGGCGGGAAGCGTTCGACCGTTCAACGGGCCTCGACCGCTACTCCTCGACTGCAGGCCGGCGCCGCACGAGCGCGAGCGTCAGCACGATCCCGCCCGCGACGACCGCGAACGACAGCGCCATCGTCGTGCCGAGCGCGGACAGGAAGCCGTCGGTGACGGCGGTTCTCAGCGCCGCCTGCGTCTCGTCGGGGAAGCCCGCGAGCGCTCTGGCGGCCGAAGGCGTGCCGGCCAGCAGGCCGTCGAGCGTCGAGGCCGTGTCCTTGCTGATCGTGACGCCGGCCTTGGCCGCATCGTCGACGGTACGATCGTTCTGCAGCGCCTCGAAGAGGGCGCCCGAGACCGCGACGCCGAACATCGGCCCGACGCCGCCGATCGCCGCCAGCACCCCGCCGATCGCGGCATGCAGCCGTTGCGGGACGGTCCCGAGCGCGGCGAGGTTCAGCGGCGTCAGCGCCGCGCCGATCCCCAGGCCCAGCAAGGTCAGCGGCAGCCACAGGTCGGCGTATTCGGTGCTCGCGTCGATCCGCGACAGCAGCAGCATCGCCGACGCGGTGAGGGCGAGACCGCCGACGATCGGCCAGACCGGGCCCCAGCGGCTGTACGCGCGGCCGCCGAGCGGCATCCCGAGCACCATGCCGGCGCTGGAGGGGAGCAGCAGCAGGCCGGTCTGCAGCGCGTCGTACTGAAGCACCTCCTGCAGATACATCGGCAGGAAGAACAGCACCGCGCCGAGCGCGAAGTTGAGCACGAAGAGCGACAGCACGGCGCCCGTGAGGTTGCGTCTGCGGAAGATCCCGAGGTCGATCAGGGGCGTCTTGAGGCGCGGCTCGACGACGACGAAGGCGATGAAGAGGATCGCCCCGAGCGCGAACGCGGCGATCGTCTGCGGCGAGCTCCAGGCCCATTCGACCGGCGACTCGTTGAGCGCGAGGATCACCGCGGCGAGCGCGCCGACGGAGCAGATCAGGCCGATCAAGTCGATCGACGTGCCGCCCTCCTTGTCGCGCGTCTCGCGCGCGCCGAGCGAGCCGATCAGGATCAGCGCGCCGACGATCACGTTGATCCAGAGGATCCAGCGCCACGACAGCTCGCTCGTGAAGAGGCCGCCGACGGCGGGGGCGAGGCCGGAGAAGAGCGCGGTCGCGGCGCCCCAGACACCGACCGCCATGCCGCGCCGTTGGCCGCGGAAGGCGTCGGTGACGATTGCCAGCGAGGCGGGGGTGAGGACGGCGGCGCCGACCCCGCAGAGGATCAGCGAGACGATCAGGACGATCGGCGACTGGGCGAGCGCGCCGGGTACCGAGGCGGCCATGAAGAGGATCGTGCCGGCGAGCAGGACGCGGCGGCGGCCGTAGACGTCGGCGAGGCGGCCGGCGGCGATCATCAGCGAGGAGTATGCGAGCAGGTAGCCGGTGACGGTCCACTGCAGGACGGTCGTGGAGGTGTTGAACTCGCGGTGAAGGGTGGGGATCGCCAGGGCGATCGCGACGTTGGGCACCGAGGTGATGCCGCTGGCGAGGCCCATCGCGACGAGCAGTTTCGTCGTGCCGCCGCCAGCCCGCGATTCGGCCCCGGTTCCGCTGTCCGTCGTGAGCGCCATGGCGCGACACCGTATTGCAGACGACTGTCGGCGAGCAAGCGTGCGGGACTACACTCCATAGGTATAAAATCGGATCAAGATTTTTGTCAAGCAACACGACCGAATCAGGGAGCCTTTCCATGGCGTTGACGATCGGCGACACCGCCCCCAACTTCAAAGCCCAGACGACCGAGGGCGAGATCGACTTCCACGAGTGGATCGGCGACAGCTGGGCCGTGCTCTTCTCGCACCCGCGCGACTTCACGCCGGTCTGCACCACCGAGCTCGGCTACATGGCGTCGATCAAGCCGGACTTCGACAGACGCGACACGAAGATCATCGCGATCTCAGTCGACCCGGTGGACAACCACGGCAGATGGGCCGAGGACATCGAATCGTCCCAGGGCACCGCGCCGAACTACCCGATCATCGCGGACACGGACCACGCGATCGCCAAGGCCTACGGCATGCTGCCGCCCGAGGTCGAGGGTGACCCGACGGCCCGCACGCCCGCCCAGAACGCGACGCTGCGCAACGTCTTCGTCGTCGGCCCGGACAAGAAGATCAGACTCGTGCTGATCTACCCGATGACGACGGGCCGCAACTTCGACGAGGTCCTGCGCGTGATCGACTCGCTGCAGCTGACCGCCAAGCATGCGGTCGCGACCCCGGCGCAGTGGAGACAGGGCGAGAAGGTCATCATCGCCGGCTCCGTCAGCGACGACGCGGCGAAGGAGAAGTACCCGGAGGGCTTCGAGCAGCCGCTCCCGTACCTGCGCATCGTGGACGCGCCGAAGAGCTGATCCACCCTCGGCGAGCGGCGCGCCGCGCGGCGCGCCGCCCGCCGAGGTCTGCTTCGAGCACCGGCACTCTTCGAACCGCAGCGGTTCGAAAAGTGCCGGTGCTCAGGCGTTCCCGCGGCTCAGCTGAGCAGACGGAACCACTCGACGACGACGGGTTCGTCTGGCCGCAGCACCCAGCCGCGGTCGCCGGCGTCGGCGCGGATGAGGTCGGCGGCGGCGCTCCAGAAGGCGACGTGCGCGGCTCGCCAGGAGGCGGCGTCGGCGAAGCCCTCGCCCTCGTCGCGAGCGATCTCGTCGCCGACGGCGTCGAGCGCGACGACCCGGACGGCCGTCGTCTCGACGATCCCCTGGACGCGGCCGCTGCCGTCAACCAACGTGCGGCGTTCGCCGACGCGTGGCAGCGGCTCGCCGGAGCGGTACTCGACTGCGAGCGAGCTGGTCGCCGTCTTCTCGCCGCGCAACACAGCTGCGAGCAGCCGGTCACCGAGTCCGCCATCGCCGTCGTACCCGAACCGCATCGTCGGTCCCATCCCGTGAACTCTGCCAGCCACCGCGTCGCCCGCGGCGGGTAGCGTTCCGGAACAGAGGATTTCAGCTCGGGCCGAAGCTCCCTCATGCCACGACCCGCGGCTGCGCGAGACCCGGCGGACTGGACACGAGCGGCGCGGTGCTGAAGGACGGCTCGGGCCTGACCGGGAACCTGATCACGGCGGACACCAGGCGCAGCTGCAACGGGCCGGCGGCCGGCGGCGTCTTCGCCAAGACCGGCACGCTCGGTGACTGGACGGCTTCAACCCCAGCGACCTGGAGGGCATTTTCGCGGCCAACGACGACGTCGGGAAGGTCGCAGCGTTGATCCGGGGCGCCTACTGAAGCGGCCGCACCTTCAAAACGACGAAAGCCCCGCTGTCGCGGGGCTTTCGTTACAAGCGGATGAAGAGACTCGAACTCTCGACCTTCTGCATGGCAAGCAGACGCTCTAGCCAACTGAGCTACATCCGCAGGGCTTCGCCAGTATATCCAGCTCAGCGCGGGACGTGTCGTCAGGTTCGTGGGGGGAGGAGCTTGCCGGGGTTCAGGAGGGCCTTGGGGTCGAGCGCCTGCTTGATCGCGCGCATTGCCGCTACCTGGGCGGTGCCGCGGGCTCGCTCCAGCCAGCGGGCCTTCGCGACGCCCACCCCGTGCTCGGCGCTGATCGTGCCGCCGTGCTCGAGGACCAGCTCCAGCACGGCGTCGTCGGCGCATTCGTCGTCGTCGTCCGGGCCGAGCAGGTTGACGTGGACGTTGCCGTCGCCGAGGTGGCCGAAGAGGATCGCTCGCACTCCGCCGGGGAGGTCGGGGCAGGCGGCGGTGACTGCGGGCGGGACTGCGGCGAGGAACGCGCCGAGCTGCGCCAGCGGCACGCCGACATCGAGCTTGTGCGGCACTCCGGCGGCGCCGATCGCGTCGGCATGGCCTTCGCGCAGCGCCCACAGGCGCTCTCGGCTCGGCGTGTCGTCGGCGATCAGCGCGTCCTCGATCCCCGCGCGCTCCAGCGCGGCGGCGAGTTCCTCGGTCGGGTCAACTCGCGCGGCGCATTCGGCCAGGACATACACGGGCGCGCGGGGGGCGATCGGCGAGTTGCGGCGCTGGTGCTCCAGCACGAGCGACAGGCCGTCGTCGAGGAAGAAGTCGCAGCTTTCCAGCGACGGGGCCTCGGCGCGCAGCGCAGCCAGCAGCTCCGCCGCCGCCTCGACGGACGGCAGCGGCACGAGTGCCGCCACGCGTGCGTCGTAGCGCGGCGCCAGTCGCCACAGCACCCGCGTCACGATCCCGAGCGTCCCCTCGGAGCCGACCAGCAGCGAGGTCAGGTCGTAGCCCGCGTTGTCCTTCGCGAGGCCCGCCATGCGCGTCACGACACTGCCGTCTGCGAGCACCGCCTCGATGCCCGCGACGTGCGCGCCCGCGGTGCCGTGGCGCAGCGCCCGCGCGCCGCCGGCGTTGCAGGCGACGGCGCCGCCGATCGTGCACGAGTCGCGCGCGGCGAAGTCGAGGCCGGCATCGAAGCCGGCGTTGCGGGCGGCGGCTTGCAGTGCCGCGAGCGTCACACCGGCGCCGACCTCCACGAGCCCCAGGGCGGCATCGACGGAGCCGATCTCGTTCAGGCGGATCAGGGACAGCACGACCTCGCCGTCACCCGGCACCGCACCCCCAACCAACCCCGTGTTCCCGCCCTGCGGCACCACAGCCGCGCCTGCCTCCGCGCAGGCCCGCACAACCCGAGCCACCTCGGCCGCATCGCCCGGCCGCACGACCATCAGCGCCCGTCCGCCGAACCGCCCCGTCCAGTCGCGCTCGAACTGCTCGGTCAGCTGCGGGTCTTCGAGCACGTGGCCGGCGCCGACGACCTCGATCAGCTGATCTCTGAGACTCGGCATAACGTGTGACATGCTACTCGCAGGATTCCGGGAAGGAGAGGACCAGAACAGTGGGCGGCGAGCGAGAGACGATCTTCACGCTGGAGGCGACGCCGGTGAAGTTCGGGCCGGGCGCAGCGGCCGACGCGGGGTGGGAGCTGAAGCGGCTCGACGTCTCGCGCGTGCTGCTCGTGACCGACCCGGGAGTCGCCAGGCTCGGCCATCCCGACAGGATCAGACAGCTGATCGAGGCGGAGGGGATCGAGGTCGTGCTGTGGGACCGCAGCCGCGTCGAGCCGACGCTCCAGTCGCTCCAGGAGGCGGCCGACTTCGCGATCGAGCACCACGTCGACGGCTTCGTCTCCGTCGGGGGCGGCTCCGCGATGGACACCGCGAAGGTCGCCAACCTCGTGCTCAGCCACCCGGCCCCGGTGATGGACTACGTCAACGCGCCCGTCGGCGGTGGGCGCAAGCCGCCGTCGCCGCTGAAGCCGCACCTGGCGATCCCGACCACGTCCGGGACCGGCTCCGAGGCGACCACCGTCGCCGTGCTCGACATCCCGGAGCTGAAGGTCAAGAGCGGGATCTCGCACCGCTACCTGCGGCCGGCGCAGGCGATCGTCGACCCGGATCTGACGCGCACGCTCGGCCCCGAGGTGACCTCCTCGGCCGGGCTCGACGTCGTCTGTCACGCGGCCGAGTCGTACATCTCCAAGCCGTTCGACGCGCGCCCGCGACCAGCCGGGCCCGACGACCGCCCGCCCTACCAGGGCGCCAATCCGGTCGCCGACGTGTGGTCCTCCAAGGCGCTGGAATACGGCGGCAGATACCTGCGCCGCGCGGTCGCCGATCCCGACGACGTCGAGGCGCGCGGGTACATGATGCTCGGCGCGACGATGGCCGGAGTCGGCTTCGGCTCCGCCGGCGTGCACATCCCGCACGCGTGCGCCTACCCGATCGCCGGGCTCAAGCACGTCTACCAGCCGCCCGGCTATCCAGCCGACCACGCCTTCGTGCCGCACGGCCACTCCGTGATCGTGACCGCGCCCGCCGCCTTCCGCTTCACCTACGCGGCCGCGCCGGAGCGCCACCACCACGTCGCCGAACTGCTGCACGGCGCGCCGATCGCCGATCCCGGCCCCGACACGCTGCCGGACGTGCTGATCAGCCTGATGCGCGACGTCGGGGCGCCGCGCGGGATCGCCGAGTTGGGCTACGACGAGGACGACGTGCCGGCGCTCGTCGAGGGCGCCCTCAAGCAGCAGCGCCTGCTCGTGCTCGCGCCGCGCGAGCCGACCCCGCAGGACCTGCACGGCATCATCACCGCGTCGATCCGCAACTGGTGACGCCGCCGTGCCGGAGGAGGAGAGATCGCCAGCGCTCGATCCGCAGCCGGTGACGGAGCCGCGGCCGGCGCAGCAGGCGAAGCGGCTTGCACTCGACGCGCTCGAAGGCACGCAGAAGACGCTGACGGAGCGGGCCGTCGCGGCGCTGCGGGCGGCGATCGTCGACGGGCGGTTGCGCGCCGGGGAGCTGTACTCCGTCGCGAGACTTGCCGCGCAGCTCCAGGTCTCGCGCACGCCCGTGCGCGAGGCGCTGCTGCTGCTGGAGCGTCAGGGGATGGTCCGCTTCGAGCGCAACCGCGGCGCGCGCATCCTGGAATCCTCCGCGCACGACCTCGACGAGGTCTTCGCGCTGCGGCTGCTGCTGGAGGTGCCGGCCGCGCGGCGGGCCGCGGAGCTGGTCGGCGAGCAGGAGCGGACGCGGCTGGGGGAGATCCTCGACGCGATGCGCGACGAGATGGACAGAGGCGACGAGAGCGCCTTCATGGAGCACGACAAGAGCTTCCACGAGACCCTGCTGACCGCGGCCGGCAACGACCGCCTCGTCGGCGTCGTCGGCTCGCTGCGCGACTTCGTCCGCTTCCGCGGCGCCACGACCGTCGGCCGCGGCCGCGACCTGCGCGCGATCTACGACGAGCACGCGCGGATCCTCGACGCCCTGCGCGCCGGAGACCCCGACGCGGTCGGCACCGCGATGCGCGACCACCTCGTCCACACGCGACAGCTGTTGTTGGCGGCGGCCGAGCCGGCGAGCGACATGGCCGGCCCGGTAGACCCGCCGTGGCCAGTTCGGATGAGCTGAGCGCCGGGGCGTCCGTCGTGAGTGGGTTCGGAGAGCGCGAACCTACCCCGATCATCTACGCTACCCAACTCGTTGGCGACGTGGCGGAGTGGCTACGCAGCGGCCTGCAAAGCCGTGTACACCGGTTCGATTCCGGTCGTCGCCTTCTCGGGGATCTCGAGGGGCGTTGGTGGTCATAGCGCTGCCTGTGGCCTGAAGCGATGTGTCCACATCTCGTCGTCAATCGGCGCACGCGGCAACCTGCTGCTCGAGCCGCTGGTGCGCTTTCTGGCTCCTCAGCTCACCAGAAGCCCACCGGCTCGTCGGTCGAGTGCGTGGTGCCGGTGATCGCGTTGCGCAGCGCGAGCGCGTCGCCGCCGGAGTGGTCGCCGAGGAACTCGTCGCGCTCGTCCCACTGCGCGTGCGCGAGCGCCGTTATCGCGTCGAGGTCGAGCGTCTCGAAGACCACGTCGTCGACCGTCTCGATCACCGCGGCGAGCGCGATCAGGCCTCTGAAGCCGTCGCCGACGGTCCAGGTGCCGTGGGGGTGGATCGTGTAGGTGTGGTCCGGGTCGCCGTCAACGTGTCTGTAGATTCCGGTCGCCATGTTGAGGTGGTGAAAGCGCGGCTCGGTCGCGTCCGGGGAGAAGTACGACACCGCGACCATCTGCCAGACGCCGGCGGCGAGCGTGATGCCGGTCTCGGCCCACGAGGTCGACTCGTGCGCGGGGTCCCAGACGTCGAGCGTCAGCGCGTAGCGGCTTCTGCCAGCGTCGGAGATCCGGAACACGTACGGGTTCCCGTCGTCGCCCTGGCTGGGGGAGGCGTCGCCACGCAGCAGCTCCGCCGCCGTCGTGACGCTGTCGGGCTTCACCACGAGCAGGAACGTCGCGCTCAACTGCTCCTGCGGTTCGATGCCGGGCAGGAAGCGCACGAGGTCCGTGCCGTCGAACTCGCGCGACCCGCCGGTGCGCACGGTCGGCGCGATCGGCGTGGCGGTCATCCCCAGGGTCGGATTGCTCTCGACGGCGCCGTCGTAGGACGTGACCGTCCAGGTGTGCGGCACGCCGTTGGTGAGCCCGGTGTCCTCGTACGCAACCGTGCCTCTGTCGCCGACGCCGGGGCCGTCGTAGATTCTGACGCCGTCGCGGTAGACGCGGTAGCCGTCCGCCGGCGGATCGACCTCGGTCCAGAAGACGACCGCCTTGCCGTCGCCGACGCCGACCATCGACCCCGCCGGCACGTTCTCGGTGCCGGGCCAGAAGTCCGTCGGCTCGTCGGTCGAGTGCGAGGTGCCGGTGATCGCGGTGCGGTTGGCCGCGGCGTCGCTGCCGCGGTCGAACGTGAAGGTGTCGCGCTCGTCCCACAGATGCAGCGGCGCGGCGGCGCCGATCGCCGTCAGTGACGTGAACGTGTTGCGCTCCGCGGACCCGGTGTAGCGGCTCCACAGCGCCACTGCCGCGATCAGCCCGGCGAAGTCGTAGCCGGAGAACCCCGCCTTGCCGATCCGCCAGCCGACCGACGCTCTCAGATCCCCGTAGGCGCCGCCGTCGGCGTTGACGTGGACCGGTCTGGAGCCGTCGAGCGGTATGCGCGAGAAGACGCCGGCCGTCGCTCCTCTGGACTTCGCGTACATCATCACCTGAAACACACCGGTTCTCGGCATGATCGAGGAGTCGAAGGTGTAGTTGGCGCTTCTGCTGCCGGACTCGAAGATCGCGAGCGCACCGCCGTCGATCCCGAAGACGTAGCCGGCGGTGCTGCGGTCGCAGACCCAGGTCTGGTCGGCGGTCGCGCTCGACGGCTTCACGACGACGGCGATCGCGAACGCGTCGGACATCGGCGTCCCGAGCGAGAAGAGCAGCTCGTCGCCTCTGGCGAACTGTCGTGAGCCGGACATCAGATCGTCTCCGGATCGGCGTCGATGCGTGGGCGGATCGCGGCCATGTGAGGTCCCCTCGTCGAACAGGATGCGGTTCCGCTGCGGCGCGCGAGTCGCGGTGGTCCTCGATGGCCTCGGCGATGACGCCGGCGCGCCGCGCAGAGCGTACGAGTACGACCGGCGGTTCGTCGAGGGTGGTGCGGCTGGGTTGGACGAATGGGGAGGCCGGTCACGCGTCACGCGTACGCGCTCCTCGCTATGCTCTCTCCTCCCAGGGCGATTAGCTCAGCTGGGAGAGCGCCGCCTCGACAAGGCGGAGGTCACTGGTTCGAGCCCAGTATCGCCCACTCATCGAAAGCCCCGCAAATGCGGGGCTTTCGTCGTTTCTGGGCCAGGCGGTGGTCCCAATAAGGTCCCATTCTTCGACCGGCCGCCGCCACACGACCGCTGACGGTCGTACGAACATGGGCAGTCGGCCAGGTTCCGACCCGGTGCCGGTGCCGGTGTCCCTTGACGACCGCAGATCAGTCGGGAGCACAGAGCGTTTCCTCGAGGCGGCCGGTGCGCTCACTGCGACTGAAGACCGACTGGCAGCCGAACTGATCGGCGAGATGCTCATCAAGAGTTCGCAGGCAGTCGCTGAGAAGTCTCCATATGGAACCGTTACCGGACCCACAACCCACTGGGATCCGTGGTCGAGCAGCGCGTGCGAGCGGGTTCCATCGTGCCCGGCTGGGAGACTGCGCTCAGTTGCTGCTGCGCGGACGCCCGCGCGTCGCGCAACCCGCCAGACCCGCCAGAGCTGCAGGCAGACGCGCTCCTCGCGGAGCTAACCGCGCAGTGATCCTCGCCTTCGTCGCCAGAAACCCAGGCGCGACCGTCGCCCAGATCTCCGGCGCGACCGGGATCGCGAAGCCGACGATGCACTCCACCGTCTACGCACTTCGCGGCAAGGGCGAGCCTGCCGATGCACCGTGCAACCGGGTATCGGCGGGCAAGCGCTTGGGTTCCGCCGCTCGGCGCGAAGCTGGCCGGTACCATCCGGGCGCATGGTCGACGTCACACTCATCGGCCGGCTCACCAAATTCCGTTTACCCGGGACGATCGTCACGGCGGCTACGCACGCCGCCGCCGTCGAGGCGGCACGGCGACGCGCCGAGGCGCAGGAGCTGCCGGCGCGTGTCGGCCCCGAGCAGGTCACAGCCGCGACGCGCGACGACATCGCCGAGTACCGCTCGGCCCGCGGCTTGTCCGCGAGCGCGTAGAACGACGAAGGCTCCCGGCGGCCCATTCGGCGTATAGCGCTGCGGTGGAATCCTCAGGCAGGACGGGCGGCCGGTGGCCGCCCCTCCTGCTGCGGGACCGACTACCGGGTGCCGGCCGGCAAGACGGTGTCCTCGCCCTCGGCGTGCGAGAGGCGAATCCCTGCGACCTCGGCATATGGCACGTCCGCCAGGACGAAGACGTTGTTCTCGACCTTCGTGCTCGCAAGCGCGCGCCCGTCGGCGGTAACCGCCGCCGCGGCCGTTACGTCGTTCGCGGCGATGGCGTTGTACGACACACGGCCAGCCGCCTCCCGCTTGCCGGTGGACTGAATCGTCCCCGGTCTGGTGTCGGCGTCCAGCTTGTCGGGCAGCCCAAGCGAAGCGGCCGCCTCCTCGTCGGGGGTGAACCCGAGGATGGCGCCTCTGCGGAGCAGTGCTGTCGTGCCGCAGTTGACTGGATCGCCGCCTTCGCTTCTCCGAACCAGGCAGACGCCGTCGGTGCTCTGGACGATCGTCCACGGAGCGCCGACGCCATCGGGCGCAGGCACGGTCACAGCGTCGTCCGCTGCCACCTCGACGCCCGATGTCCGGAGCGTCGCAAGCAGCCCGGCGCTGAGCGTCGTGGGCGTGCCCGTGTCGAGCACCGCCAACTCCGAGCCAGCGTCGTCTGTGCCGACGGCCGACGACGTCACCACGACGATCGCGACAACCGCCGCCAGCGCCGCGGCCAATGCTGAGATCCATCGAACATGCTTCCGCATCAGAAGTCCACCCGCGCTCGGAAGTTGGTGTAAGAGCCGACCGCCGTAACAGCAACCAGCAGAGTGCAAGCGCACGGATAGTTGACCGTGGCCAGGGCGTTCACGCCGTTGTTGCAGCTCAGCCCTCCGGCTCTGGCCCCGCCGTTCGCGGGCGTGTGGTACGACTGCACGCACACGTTCTGGCCGGATATCGTCCGCGCTGACGCCTCGGTCAGCGTGTGAGGGGGAGCTTGCACGCTGCCGGGTCCGCCCCATCCCTCCCAGTAGACATCGAACGCGGCGCTCGCGGAACTGACGAACGTCGTCATTCCGAGCAGAACGACGCACAACACTGCGACGCCCTTCGAGGTCTTCGACCTCACGGATTCCTCCTGTACTTCGTGATAGTGGCATGGGCACCAGGCGCGCGGATCCCCCCACGCGCTCGAACCCTGAACGTCCCTGCCCCGATGTGGGCCGATTAACGACCCTGCGCCGACTCTCTCATATCGCGCTCAACCATGCGCTACTAATCAGCGCCTTGTTCGGATCCTGACTCTGACTGTCACAGAGCCGCAGCGAGCGCGCGCTCGGGGACTCGATCAGCTAGTGCGCGGGACCGACCAGAGCGTGCAGCTCGCGCCGGTCAGCTCCTCGGATTGCGTGACCTGCATGCGGCACACCGTCGTGCGGCGCCCAACAACACGCCTGACAATCCCCCCGAAGCGAACCGAACTGAGCGGACCTTGAGAGCAGCGTAGGTCCCGCCACTGCGTGGGGTTGCCGGCGCAGTCTCGTCGTCGAGCCCAGTATCGCCCACTCACGCGAAAGCCCCGCGTCTGCGGGGCTTTCGTCGTCCAGGGCAAAGCCGAGGAGGCACGTCGCGTCGTCGCGCTCCAGGTGCGCGGCGGGCGGGCGGCGCGGCTGCGGACCGAGGAAGATCCGGACTGGATCGGGCGCGCTGGACGGTGGCGAGTCGGTCGGCTGGCCGGGCGGTGCGCAACCGGCGTCGCGCCGCTCGGCTCACGGGGCGATCGATAGAGTCGCGCCGATGACCGAGACCGCCGCGCCCGCGTGCCCCGAATGCTCCAGCGAGTACACGTACGAGATGGGGGCGCTGCAGGTCTGCTCGATGTGCGCGCACGAGTGGTCGCTCGCGTCGGCAGAGGGTGAGACGGACGTCGGCGAGACGGACGCGGTGATCAGGGACGCGGTCGGCAACGTGCTGGCCGACGGCGACACCGTCACGGTCGTCAAGACGCTCAAGGTCAAGGGCAACACGCAGCCGATCAAGGCGGGCACGAAGGTCCGCAACATCCGTCTCGTCAACGGCGTCGACGACCACGACATCGACTGCAAGATCGACGGCTTCGGCGCGATGCAGCTGAAGTCGAGCGTCGTCAAGAAGGCCTGAGCCCTCCTCGGTTTCTGCTCGCGGCCTTCGCGATGGCCGCACGCGGCGGACCCCCGCCGCGCTCAGCCTGCCGGCGCGTCGAGCGCCCAGACGTCGACGTCGAGGTCCAGCGCAGGGTTGTGGATCTGTCGCGACGGCTGCATGCCGAGCTTCGTCGCGACGCGCTGCGAGCGCTCGTTCTCGGGGTGGATGATCGAGATCAGCTGCGGCAGCCGCAGGCGCTCGAACGCGTCATCGCGCGCGGCGGTCGCGGCCTCCGTCGCGAGTCCGCGGCCCCACGCGCTGCGCGCGAGCCGCCAGCCAAGCTCCGGCTGCTCGCCGGCGGCCGACAGGAACGGCGGCACGTGGGCGAGCCCCGCGAAGCCGAGGAAGCGCCCTTCGAGCCCGGCCTCGCGCGACTCCAGCGCATACGGCCCGAAGCCGTACTGCTCCCAGTGCCCGGCCACGAGCCCGTGGAACGCGGCGATCGCGGCCTCGTCGACCGGTCGGTTGAGATGCCGCGCGACCTCGGGATCACGGTTGATCTCGACCATCGCCTTCTCGTCGTCCGCGGTCCAACGCCGCAGGATCAGTCGTTGCGTCCGAAGCTCGTCCACGCCGGGATTATCGGTGATCGCTGCCCTGAACCGATCCGTGGGATCCTGCGCTTCGATGCCCCCACCGCGCATGACACCGGTGAGATCGAGCGCGGTGGCGCGGGTGGGGTATGACGCGCTGGCGCGGGAACTGCATGTCGCGTACGTGAGAGAGCATCCGTGGGCGGTGGAGCGGACGTATGTCTACTCGGACGTGCCGGCGCGGATTCATCGGGAGCTGCTGGCGGCGGACTCGGTCGGGGCGTTCGTGAACCGCGAGGTCAAGCCGAGGTTCCACGCGCGCGAGCTGTGACCGATCGCGGGTGCGCCCGCGCGTGAGCGGGTAACGCTGGTGGTACGGAGCAACCACCGAAGGAGGAGCGACATGTCGACCGGAGCGATCATCGCGATCGTGGTCGTTGTCATCCTGGTGCTGGCGCTGCTGTTGGTGCTGCTGCCACGGATGCGCGCGAACCGAGCGCAACGGCAGCTCGTCGGCGAGCGTCACGATGCCGCGGACGCCCATCGCAACGAGGCCGAACGGCGCGCCGCCCGCGCTCAGCTCGCCGAGCGAGAGGCGGAGCGCGAACGGGCCGAAGCGCAGTTGCATGAAGCTCGCGCGGACCTGCACGACCAGGGCCTCGCGGACGAGGAGCTGGGCCGCGAGCCGAGCGCCGGACGAACGGCCGCGCCCCGCGACGAGCGCGCCTAGCCCCGTCTGCCGAGCGAGCGCGAGAGGAAGAAGAGCGTGCCGGAGCTGGCGACGAGGACGGCGCCGATCAGCGCGACGATCGTGCTGCTGACGGCGAAGCCGACGATCAGCAGGGTCAGGCCGAGCGCGATCTCCGCTGCGCCGATGAGCCGCAGCATCCGCATGCCAGGCGCAGCAGCCGGCGACTCGGGCTGCTCGTTGCCGAAGGGGTCGGTCATCGCCGTAGTGTGAACCGAGCGGCGGCGGGACGGGGTCGACCCTGCACCCCGTCCCGTCCGGCACGCTCGTTCCTCCCAGAGACAAGCGATGTCCGATCACTCGCTGGCGCGTGCGGTCAGACGCGCGCCATCTCGCGCTCGCGGCGGCGCCGCTCACGCTCGGCGGCGGCGTCAGCGTCAGCGCCCGCGCCGTCGACTTCGCCCGCCGCGAACCCGGCACCCTCCACCGACGGCTCGTGCGTCACGCGCGGCAGCCATTCCAGCCAGCGCGGCAGGTACCAGTTCCACTCGCCCAGCAGCTTCATCGTCGCGGGCAGCAGGACCGCTCGCACGAGCGTCGCGTCGATGAAGATCGCGACCGCGAGGCCGATGCCGAGCTGCTTGAACTCGATCGCGGAGAGCGTCGCGAAGATGCCGAAGACCGCGACCATGATGATCGCCGCGCTCGTCACCGTCGATGCCGTCGACTTGATTCCGTGCGCGACCGCGCGATCGGTTCCCATCCCGCGGTCGTACGCCTCGCGCACGCGGCTGAGGATGAAGACGTGGTAGTCCATCGACAGCCCGAACAGCACCACGAACAGGAACAGCGGCAGCCACGAGGTGATCGCTCCGGTCGAGTCGAACGACAGCAGCGACTCCGCCCACGTGTGCTGGAACACGAGCACCAGCACGCCGTACGCGGCACCGACGGACAGCAGGTTCAGCACGATCGCCTTCGTCGCGATCACGAGCGAGCGGAACGTCACCAGCAGCAGCAGGAACGCGAGCGACAGGACGAACGCGAAGACCCAGACGATCCGCGAGCTCATCAGCTTGTTGAAGTCCTGCGTGCCGGCGGTGGTGCCGGTGATCGGGGTGTCGGCGCCCGCGCCGAGGTCGCCCCGCAGCGACGGCGCCAGTTCGCCGCGCAGCGTGTCGAGCGCACTGTGCGACGCGGCGTCGGTCCCGTCGCCGGAGATCGGCAGCCCGATCCGCGCGACGTCGCCCGATCTCGACAGCTCGACCGAGATCGGCTCGTGGATCTGGCCGGTCGCGAGCGCCGCCGTGCGGAATCTTCTGATCGCCGCCTGCGCCGCCGGCGTGTCGAGCCTGCCCGCGCCGGAGACCGCCATGCTGGCCTCGATCTGCTGGCCGGGGAAGGCTGACTGGATGCGGTCGTAGGTCTGCATCACGGGCAGCGAGCGCGGCAGCGTCTCGATCCCCGGGATCGCGGTCTTCATCCCCAGCACGGGGATGCAGAGCGCCAGCAGCAGGCCGCCCGACAGCAGCACCGAGACGAGCGGGCGCCGCAGCACGGCGTCGACGATCGCCGACCAGATCCGCGGCGGCTTGGAGACGTCGCGCTTGCGCATCAGGAACGGGATCCGGCCACGGTCGACCTTGTCACCGAGCTTGCTCAGCAGCGCGGGCAGGACCGTCAGCGACGCGACGAGCGAGACGCCGACGACGAGGATCGCGCCCATGCCCATGCCCATGAAGGTCGAGTCGCCGGTGATGAACATGCCGGCCATCGCGATCATCACGGTCAGGCCCGAGATCAGCACCGCGCGACCGGACGTGGCCGCGGCGGCTTCCAGCGCCGCCTCCTCGCTGCGCCCGGCCGCGCGTTCCTCGCGTTCGCGACGCAGGTAGAAGAGCGAGTAGTCGACGCCGACCGCGAGGCCGATCAACAGGACGACGGACGAGACGCTGTCGTCGACCGCGATCAGATGCGAGCCGATCGCGACGAGCCCGAGCGTCGCCATCACGCTGGAGAGCGCCAGCAGCAGCGGGATGCCGGCCGCGATCAGCGCGCCGAACGCGACGATCAGGATGATCATCGTGACCGGGATCGAGAGGAACTCGGCCTTCTTGAAGTCGTCGTCGAACATCTTCGAGATCGCCTTGCCGGCGCTCGCGTCGCCGAACTGCTCGACGCGCAGGTCCGGATGGGCACGCTGCACCGCATGCGTCTGCGCGAGCACGTTCGCGACGTCGTCCTCGGCGTCGTCGGCGTCTCTTCTCAGCTCCAGTTGGACGATCGCGGCGTGGCCGTTGGGAGTCACCTGGCCCTCGTTGCCGGCCGTCAGCGGCGATCTCACCGTCGCGACCTCCGGCAGCGCGCGCATCCGTCTCACGACGTCGTCGACCGTCTGCCTGAATTGAGGATCTCTCGCGGTCAGTCGCGGCGACTGGACGAAGATCGTCTCGTCGGCGCGCTGCGGGAACGCGTCGTAGAGGATCTGCTCGGCGCGGCCGGACTCGCCGGTTCCGCTGTCACGGTCGCTGACCGGCTTGGTCCCGACCATCCCGCCGATCACGAACGCCGCGATCACGAAGGCGATCCAGCCGAAGATCGCGATCTTACGGTGGCGCGCGCTCCACATGCCGGCGCGTGCGGCGAAGTTCTGTTTCTGCATTGCTCGCAACCCCTTGCGTGACGCTTGACTCTGCGGTTGCGAGCAGGCTCCCAAGCGGGCCGCGCCGCGCCCATGAGGGCCCCCGGCGAGCGCTGGTGTGGTCAGTCCCCGAGGCGGGGGTGGTGCTATCCCCCGATCATCACGTCCGCGGCGCCAGCTTCGCGTACCATCACGGACCGATGAAGGCCCTTCTGCCAGATGGAACCGAGCTTCAGCTCGACGACGGCGCCACCGGCGCCGATGCCGCCGCCGCGATCGGCGCCGGACTCGCACGCGCCGCCCTCGCGGTCAAGGTCGACGGCCAGTTGCGCGACCTCACGGCGCCGCTGCACGACGGCGCGAGACTCGAGATCCTGACGCAGAAGAGCGGCGACGACGCGCTCGAGCTGTTGCGCCACGACACCGCGCACGTGCTCGCCGCCGCCGTGATCGACCTCTACCCGGGCGTCAAGATCTCGATCGGCCCGGCGATCGAGGACGGCTTCTACTACGACTTCGAGTTCCCCGACGGGGTCACGATCTCCGATGCCGACTTCGCGAAGATCGAGCAGGAGATGCGCAAGCACGTCAACGCCGACGAGCACTTCGCGCGCGAGGACGTGACGGTGGGGGAGGCGCTCGAGCGGTTCGTGCGCGAGGACCAGCCGTACAAGGTCGAGCTGATCGAGGACCTCGTCAGAAACGCGCCCGCGGACGCGCCCGTCGAGACCGTCTCGCTCTACACCAACGGCCCCTTCACCGACCTCTGCCGCGGTCCGCACGGCCCCGGAACCAAGCGGATCAAGGCGTTCAAGCTGCAGTCGGTCGCGGGCGCCTACTGGCGCGGCGACGCGAGACGCACGATGCTGACCCGCATCTACGGCACCGCCTTCTTCACGAAGGAGGAGCTGAGAGAGCACCTCGAGCGGATCGAGGAGGCGAAGAAGCGCGACCACCGCCGCCTCGGCAGAGAGCTCGGTCTGTTCTTCATGAGCGAGGTCTCGCCCGGCTCGCCGTTCTGGCAGCCGCCGGGGATGGCGATCTGGAACCAGCTGTCGAGACTGTGGCGGACCGAGAACGCCAAGCGCGGCTACGACGAGGTGCGCACGCCGATCCTCTTCGACGTCGAGCTGTGGAGACAGTCCGGCCACTGGGACAAGTACCGCGACAACATGTACTTCGCGCACGTCGCGGGCGAAGATGACCGCGAGATGGGCGTCAAGCCGATGAACTGCCCGGGGCACATCCAGCTCTTCAAGGAAGAGCGGCGCTCCTACAGAGACCTCCCGATCCGCTACTCCGAGCAGGGCCTCGTGCACCGCTACGAGCCGTCCGGGACGCTCCACGGGCTGATGCGCGTGCGCCACATCACGCAGGACGACGCCCACATCTTCTGCACCGAGGAGCAGATCGAGGCGGAGGTCGTCGACACGCTCAACTTCGCCTTCTTCCTCTACGACATCTTCGGCTTCGAGCCGAGCCTGGAGCTGTCGACCCGGCCCGACACGCGCGTCGGCACGGACGAGATGTGGGATCGCGCCGAGGGCGCGCTCAGAGCCGCGCTCGACCACCAGGGCCTCAGATACGAGGTCAACGCGGGCGACGGCGCCTTCTACGGCCCGAAGATCGACCTGCACATGAAGGACTCGATCGGCCGCTCGTGGCAGCTCGGCACGGTGCAGCTCGACTACTCCTTCCCGGAGCGGTTCGACCTCGCCTACACCGGCGCCGACAACTCCGACCACCGCCCGGTGATGATCCATCGCGCGCTGATGGGCTCGTTCGAGCGCTTCATCGGGATCCTGATCGAGCACTACGCGGGCGAGTTCCCGTTGTGGCTGTCGCCGCTGCAGGCGATCGTGCTGCCGATCTCCGACCGCCACGTCGACTACGCCAACGGGATCGCGAACCGTCTGCGCGACGCCGAGGTGCGCGTCGAGGTCGACGAGCGGACCGAGTCGATCGGCAAGAAGATCCGCGAGGCGGAGCTGCGCAAGATCCCCTACATGCTGATCGTCGGCGACAGAGAGCAGGAGTCCGACGAGGTCGGCCTGCGGCGCCACAGAGCGGGCGACCTGGGATCGTTCTCGGTGGCCGACTTCGTCGCGCGCGTGGCGCAAGAGATCGAGCAGCGGTCCGCATAGATGCAGAAGTCCCTGTCGAGCGTCGCCGACGCCGCTATACTGCGGCCCCTTGATGCTCATGACCAACACGTCGCGCAACTCTTGACGCGACAGAACGACGCTTCGTAATGCCGGTCCCTCGACGGTTTGACCGGCGCCCGCCAGAGCGGGACACCACGCGCATCAACGAACGCATTCGCGTTCCAGAGGTGCGCCTGATCGGTGAAGACGGCCAGCAGATCGGCATCCTCAAGACGCCGGACGCTCTCAGGTACGCGCAGGAGCGTGATCTCGACCTCGTCGAGGTCGCCGCCGACGCGCGCCCGCCCGTCTGCCGCGTGCTCGACTACTCGAAGTACAGATACGAGCAGGCGCAGAAGGTCAAGGCCGCCAAGAAGCACCAGCAGCAGATCACGATCCGCGAGATCAAGTTCCGGCCGAAGATCGCGCAGAACGACTACGACACGAAGAAGGGGCACGTCACCCGCTTCCTCAGGCACAAGGACAAGGTCAAGGTCACGATCATGTTCCGCGGCCGCGAGGTGACGCATCCCGAGCGTGGCTCGATGCTGCTCGAGAGACTTGCCGAGGAACTGGCGGACATCGCCGTCATCGAGCAGCGTCCGATCCAGGACGGCCGCAACATGACGATGATGCTCGGCCCGTCCAAGACGGTGCTGGCCGAGGCTGAGCTCGCCGTGAGCCAGAGCGGCCAGAGAAGAGCCGATCCGGCGGCGAATGGCAAAGCCGAGGCGCCGGCGGCGAGAGCCGCTGTGAGCGCGGAGGCCGCGCCGAGAGCTGACGCTGCGGCTGCTGAGACGGCGCCGGCCGCCGAGGCGAGAGCCGAGGCTGCCAGAGCTGCGCCTGCTGAGGCGAGAGCCGAGGCCGCGAGAGCTGCCCCGGCGAGAGCCGAGGCCGCGAGAGCCGCGCCCGCTGAGGCGAGAGCTGAGGCCGCCAGAGCCGCGCCGGCTGAGGCGAGAGCTGAGGCCGCCAGAGCCGCGCCGGCGAGAGCCGCGCCCAGAGCCGCTGCTGCCAGAAGAGCGCCGGTGGCGAGAGCTGCCGCGCCCGCCAGAAGACCTGCGGCGAGAGCCGCGCCTGCCAGAAGAGCGGCTGCCAGAAGAGCCGCTCCGAGAGGCGACGAGGTGCCCGAGGGCGCCCCCGCCGCCTCCGGCAGCTGACCGGCGCCGTCACGGCGGCGCTGGACGGCCGATGATCCCCGCTCTGCTTGCGATGGTGGCCGCGCTCGGCGCGGCCGCCCCGCACGCCGCGCCCGCCCAGGCGGTCGCCGCTCCGACCTCGCTCGCGTCGTCGCTGACGCTGCGTCAGTCGGTCGGGCAGCGGGTGATCGGGTCGTTGCCGGGGACGACGGTACCCGCCGCGCTCGCCAGCGAGATCCGCCGCGGCGAGCTGGGCGGCGTGATCCTGTTCGCGCGCAACATCTCCTCGCGCACGCAGCTGAGAGCGCTGACCGCGCAGCTGCAGGCCGAGCGGCAGAAGGGCCCGCGCGCCCTGCGCAGCCGCCCGCTGCTGATCATGATCGACCAGGAGGGCGGCCTCGTGAAGCGGCTCTCCGGGGCGCCGCTGCTGTCGCCGGTCCAGGTCGCCGCGCGCAACGACGCGTCGCTGGCGCGCCGCACAGGCGTCGCGACCGCGGCCAACCTCAGATCGGTCGGCGTCAACGTCAACCTCGCGCCGGTGCTCGACCTCGGCCTGCCCGGGTCGAGCGTGCTGGAGCTGGGGCGGACCTACGGCTCGACGCCCGCCCAGGTCAGCCGCCTCGGCGGCGCCTTCGCGGACGGGCTCAGAGCCGGCGGCGTGCTTGCGAGCGCCAAGCACTTCCCGGGCCTCGGTCGCGGCGGCGACGACGAGGACCTGCGGCTCAACCGCATCGACGTCCCGCTCGCGACGCTGCGCGCCAACGACGAGCTGCCGTTCAGAGACGCCGCGCGCCGCGGCATCCCGCTCGTGATGGTCTCGACCGGCGTCTATCCGGCGCTCGACTCGCGCCCGGCGATGTTCTCGCCGCGGATCGCGACGCAGGAGCTGCGCGACGTCGTCGGCTTCAGAGGCGTCGTCGTGACCGACGACCTGGAGGTGCCGGCGATCGCGCACCTGTCGCCGGAGCGCAAGGCGCTGGCGGCCGTGCGGGCCGGCAACGACCTGCTGCTGTTCTGCCAGACCGAGGCGGCCGCCGACCGTGGTGCCGCCGCGCTCGTGCGGGCCGTGCAGCGCGGTCAGCTGCCGCGTGCGACGATCGATGCCGGCGCGGATCGCTCGCTTGCGCTGCAAGCGAGCCTGCGTTGATTCTCAGAGTTTGCTTTACTTCTCCGTCCCAATGCCCAAGATGAAGACTCATTCCGGCGCCAAGAAGCGCTTCAAGGTGACGGCCAAGGGCAAGGTCCGTGGTCGGCACGCCTTCACCAGCCACATCCTCGAGAAGAAGTCGCCGAAGCGCAAGCGCGCGCTCGGCCGCCCCGCGATCATGTCCGACCATGACGCGCCCCGCATCAAGAAGCTGCTCGGCCAGGTGGGCAAGTGACCCGCGTCAAGCGCTCCGTCCACGCGCGCAAGAAGCGCTGTGAAGTCCTTGAGATGACGAGAGGCTTCCGTGGGGAGGCCAACTCGAACTACAGACGCGCGAAGGAAGCGCTCCTCAAGGCCGATGCCTATCGCTACCGCGATCGCCGCAACCGCAAGCGCGACTTCCGTCGCCTGTGGATCACGCGTATCAACGCGGCCGCGCGCATCAACGACCTTTCGTACTCGCAGTTCATGCACGGCCTGCAGCTGGCCGGCGTCGAGCTCGACCGCAAGATCCTCGCTGACATCGCCGTGCGCGACGCGGACACGTTCCGACGTTACGCCGACAAGGCCCGCGAGGCGCTGGCGGCGGCTGCGTAGAGCACCCCACCAGCTTCTCCCGAAACGGGCGCCGACTCCTCTTGGACGGCGCCCTTTCTGTTTAAACGATTCGACCTGTCCAGCTCCGACCCAGCTCCCGCGACCGATGCCACCGATCACCTCACCCCAGAACGAGCGCCTCAAGGACGTGCGCCGGCTCGCGCGCAAGCGCGGTCGTGACGAGCTGGGGCGCTTCGTCGCCGAGGGCGAGGACCTGCTCGCCGCCGCCGACGCCGCCGGCTGGCGCGCGCTGGAGCGCTTCTGCGCAACGGGCAGCGGGCTCGGCGGCGCGGAGGTCGAGGCGGACGTGCTCGCGCACGTCTCCCAGCTCGGCTCCGGCACGCGTGCGCTGGCCGTCTACGAGCAGCGCTGGGCGCCCGCGCCGACCGGTCCCTTGGCGGTCTACCTGCACGGCATCACGGATCCCGGCAACGTCGGCACGGTGCTGCGCAGCGCGCTCGCGTTCGGCGCCGCGTGCGTCGTCTTCGGCCCCGGCTGTGCGGACCCGTTCGGACCGAAGGCGGTGCGGGCGAGCATGGGCGCGCTGTTCCAGGTGCCGATCGCGCGCGCCGACAGCGTCGCCGAGCTGCCCGGCACGACGATCGCGCTCGACGCGCACGGGACTGCCGGGACGCTGCAGGGGCCGCTGCGCGAGGACGCGACGCTGCTGATCGGTGCCGAGCGGGCAGGGCTGCCGCCCGAGGTGCTCGCCGCATGCGACCGCACGGTGCGGATCCCGATCCGATCGGAGTCGCTCAACGCGGCGATGGCGGCGACGATCGCGCTGTACGAGGCAACCCGCGGCGACAGCGCGCTTGACCATAGGATGGGCGCCGCATGATCGAGCGCATCGACGAGCTGAGACGGGCGGGCGAGGCCGAGGTCGCCGCCGCCACCACGACTGACGCGCTGGAGCAGGCGCGCGTCAGATGGCTCGGCCGCAGAGCCGAGCTGCCGAACATGCTGCGCGGCGTCGCGCAGCTGCCGCACGAGCAGCGCGGCCCGGTCGGCAAGGCCGCCAACGAGGCGCGCAAGGCGCTCGAGGCGCTGATCGACGCGCGCAACGCGCAGCTGGCGGCGTCCGAGTTGGACGTGCAGCTCGCCGCCGACCGCGTCGACGTGACGCTGCCGGGCGCGCCGCTGCCGCCGGCCGGCGGCCTGCACCTGCTGAGCCAGACGCGCCGCGAGATCGAGGACGTCTTCGTCGGGATGGGCTTCACGATCGCCGAGGGTCCCGAGGTCGAGCGCGTCTACTACAACTTCGACGCGCTCAACCACGACGCCGCGCACCCGGCGCGGCTGAAGAGCGACACCTTCTACGTCGCCGACGACGTCGTCCTGCGCACGCACACCTCGCCGATGCAGGTGCGCGCGATGGAACTGCAGCCGCCGCCGATCTTCCTGATCGTCCCCGGCCGCGTCTACCGCCGCGACAGCGACGCGACGCATACACCGCAGTTCCACCAGATCGAGGGTCTTGCGGTCGACGAGGACATCACGCTCGCCGACCTCAAGGGGACGCTGCTGCAGTTCGCGCGCGCGATCTTCGGCGACGAGCGCGAGGTGCGCCTGCGGCCGCACTTCTTCCCCTTCACCGAGCCGAGCGTCGAGGTCGACGTCTCCTGCTTCAACTGCGGCGGCAGCGGCCACCTGAAGGACGGCTCGCGCTGCCCGATCTGCAAGGGCACCGGCTGGATCGAGATCCTCGGCGCGGGGATGGTCGACCCGAACGTCTTCTCCTACGTGAGAGAGCACGGCTACGACCCGGAGAAGATCCAGGGCTTCGCGTTCGGCATGGGCGTGGAGCGGATCGCGTTCCTCAAGCACGGCGTCTCCGACCTGCGCCTCTTCTACGACAACGACCTCCGCTTCCTGCGGCAGTTCTGAGGAAGGCAACGCGATGAAGGTCCCGCTTTCCTGGCTCCACGAGCACGTTCACCCCGAGTTGGACGCGCGCGCGCTCGCATCGCGCCTGGCGCTGACCGGCACCGAGGTCGACCGCGTCCACCACCACGGCGTGCCGAGCTCCGACAACTTCGTCGTCGCGAAGGTGCTGGAGGCCGTCCAGCACCCCGACGCCGACCGCCTGCGCGTCACCACGCTCGACATCGGCGAGGCGGAGCCGGCGCAGGTCGTCTGCGGCGCGCCGAACGCGCGCGCCGGGATCACGGTCGCGCTCGCGCGGCCCGGCGCGCGGCTGCCCGACGGCACCAAGCTGAAGAAGGCGAAGCTGCGCGGCGTCGAGTCGCAGGGGATGATCCTCGGCGAGTCCGAGGTCGACGTCGGCGTCGACCACGACGGCATCATGGAGCTGCCCGACGAGCTGATCGCCGGCACCCCGCTCGGCAACGTGCTGCCGCTCGAGACCGACGTGCTGGAGCTGGAGATCACGCCCAACCGGCCCGACTGCCTCGGCATCTACGGCGTCGCGCGCGAGGTTCACGCCGCGACCGGCGCGCCGCTCGGCCCGGCCCCGTGGGAGCACGACACCGGCTCCGCCGGCCCGCTCGACGGGATCGCGGTGACGGTCGAGACCGATCGCTGCCCGCGCTTCAGCGCCCGCATCTTCGAGGGCGTGAAGGTCGGCCCGTCGCCGTACTGGCTGAAGGCGCGCCTGATGGCGGCCGGTCAGCGGCCGATCTCCAACGTCGTCGACATCACCAACTACGTGATGCTGCTGTCGGGGCAGCCGCTGCACGCATTCGACCTCGACCGGATCGCCGGCGGCACGCTCGTCGTGCGCGACGGACGCGAGGGCGACGTCCTGGAGACGCTCGACGGCGAGACGCGCAGACTCGACGCCGACATGGTCGTGATCGCCGACGCCGACGGGCCCACGTCGCTCGCCGGCGTGATGGGCGGGGCGCGCTCCGAGGTCCACGGCGGCACGACCCGCGTGCTGCTGGAGTCGGCGACCTGGAACGGTCCCAACATCCAGCGCACCTCGACGCGGCTCGCGCTGCGCTCGGAGGCGTCGTCGCGCTACGAGAAGGGGCTCTCGCCGGAGCAGACGCAGGAGGCGCTCGCGGTCGCGACGCGGCTGCTGGTCGAGCTGGCCGGCGCGACGGTCCGCGAGGGCACGCTCGACGAGGCCGGCCCGTCCGGCTGGGACGGCACGCACCAGACGATCCGCCTGCGCGACGCGCGTGTCAGCGGGCTGCTCGGCGCGGACATCCCGCGGGCGCGCAGTGCGGAGATCCTCAACGCGCTCGGGTTCGAGACGGTCGATGCGGGCGGCGACGCGACCGCAGCCGGCGGCGACGCTGCCGCGACCGGGAACGGCGGCGCTGCGACGGCCGCCGGCCTCGACGTGACCGTCCCGCACTTCCGCCGCAACGACGTCACGCGCGAGGCCGACCTGATCGAGGAGGTCGCGCGGATCGACGGCGTCGACAACCTGCCCGCGACGCTGCCGCTGCGGCGCGGCGCGGCCGGGCGGCTGACGCAGTGGCAGCAGCTGCGCCGCACGACCGCCGACACGCTGGCCGGCGCGGGCCTGCACGAGATCATCGGCTGGAGCTGGTCACCGGCCGAGCTGGCCGACAGACTGCGGCTGCCCGCCGACGATCCGCGCCGCGCCGCGATCGCGGTCGACAACCCGATGTCGGCGGAGCACGGCCTGCTGCGCACGACGTTGCTCGGCGGCCTGCTCGACGTCGCCCAGCGCAACGTCACGCGCGGTATCCCCGACGTGGCGATCTTCGAGTCCGGCGCGGTCTTCGTGCGCGGCGAGGACGGCGCGCTGCCGCACGAGCCGCACACGCTCGCCGCGCTGCTGACCGGCGCGCTGCGCCCTGCCAGCTGGCGCGAGTCGCAGCCGCCGCCGGCGGACTTCTTCGCCGCCAAGGGCGTGCTCGCGCATCTGCTCGACACGCTGCGGGTGACCTGGCGCGTCGAGCCCGGCAGCGAGCCGTTCCTGCATCCCGGCCGCAGCGCGCGCGTGATCGTGACGCCGCAGGGCGGCGCCGACGAGATCGTCGTCGGCTGGATCGGCGAGCTGCACCCGTCGATCGCCGCCGACTGGGACCTCGAGCGCACGGCCGCGTTCTCGATCGACCTCAACGTGACGATCGCCGCCGTGCCAGGCGCGGCCGTCTACGCGGACTACACCTCCTTCCCGGAGGTGCGCCAGGACCTCGCGGTCGTGCTGCCGGACACGGTGGCGGCCAGCGACGTCGTCGCCGCGGTGCGGAGAGCGGGCGGTCCGCTGCTTGCCGACGCAGGCGTGTTCGACGTGTACGCCGGTGCCCAGGTCGGCGAGGGCAACGTCTCGCTGGCGCTGCGGCTCGCCTTCCGCGCCCCCGACCGCACGCTGACCGACGAGGAGGTCGGGCAGCGCCGCACCGCGATCGAGGAGGCGCTCGCCGAGTTGGGGGGCAGTCTGCGTGCCTGACGGACCGAAGGTCTCCGTCTTCGGCGCGTCCGGCTACGCCGGCGCGCTCGCGGCGGCGCTGCTGCAGCGCCATCCGCGCTTTGAGCTGGCCGCGCTGACGTCGCGCTCCGACGTCGGCCGGCGCCTGGACGATCTCTACCCGCGCCACCGCGTGCCGCTGGCGATGGAGGAGCTGGACCTCGATCGCCACGGCGACGTCGACGCCGCGATCGTCGCCTACCCGCACCACGCCGCCGCTCCCGTCGTCGCGCAACTGCGCGAGCGCGGCGTGCGCGTGATCGACCTGTCCGCGGACTTCCGCCTGCGCGACGTCGCGACGTACGAGCAGTGGTATGGCGAGCACGCCGCGCCGGAGCTGATCGACGGCGCCGTCTACGGCCTGCCGGAGCTGGGGTACCGCGGGCGGATCGCGGACGCCGGCGTCGTCGCCAACCCCGGCTGCTTCC
Source organism: Conexibacter sp. CPCC 206217 (assembly GCF_030646165.1). Lineage (GTDB taxonomy): Bacteria > Actinomycetota > Thermoleophilia > Solirubrobacterales > Solirubrobacteraceae > Conexibacter. The sequence continues at coordinate 320,328 of NZ_JAUTDO010000007.1, forward strand.
CGACCGCCGCGCTGCTCGGGCTCGCTCCGTTGGCCCGCGCGGGCCTGATCGGCGACGTCGTGATCGACGCGAAGTCGGGCGTCTCCGGCGCCGGCCGCGCCGCGACCGAGAAGACGCACTTCGTCACGGTCGACGAGAACGTCAACGCCTACGGGATCGCCGGCCACCGCCACACGCCCGAGATCGAACAGGAGCTGGCGCTGCTCGGCGCGCGACTGCAGGTCACGTTCGTGCCGCACCTCGTGCCGCTGGACCAGGGCGAGCTGATCTCCGCCTACGTCACGCCCACGCGAGCGACGAGCGACGAGGCCGTGCGCGACCTCTACGCCGACGCGTACGCGGACGAGCAGTTCGTCGAGCTGACGCGGCGCTCGCCGGGCGTGCGCGACGTGCGCGAGACGAACATCGCGCGGATCGCGACGCAGGTCGACGCGCGCACCGGCCGGATCCTCGTCTTCGCCGCGATCGACAACCTCTGGAAGGGCACCTCGTCGCAGGCGGTCCAGAACCTCAACCTGATGTTCGGCTTCGAGGAAGGGCTCGGGATCGCATGAGCGCGGCGTTCTTCAGCTCCCGCTGGGTCCCGCGGCCCGGCCACGTCCACGAGGACGAGGGCGGGCTTCCGCGCGGCTTCCGCGCCGCCGGCGTCGCAGCGGGCGTCAAGCCGGGCGGTGCCAAGGACCTCGGGCTGCTGGTCGCGGATGCGCTGGAGACCGTCAGCGCGGCACGCTTCACGCGCTCCGGCGTGCTCGCCGCGCCGGTGATCGTCAGCCGCGAGCACGCCGACGTGACGCACCTGCACGCGATCGTCGCCAACAGCGGCAACGCGAACGCGGCGACCGGCCGACAGGGCGTCGACGACGCGCTCGCGACGCAGGCGAAGGCGGCCGAGGTCGCCGGCGTCGAGCAGATCCACGTCGCGGTCGCCTCGACCGGCGTGATCGGGGTGCCGCTGCCGCTCGACCGCCTGCTGAGCGGGCTGGAGCGAGTCCGCGGCGAGCTGCGCACCGACGGCGACCGTGACTTCGCCGAGGCGATCCGCACGACCGACAGGTTCGTCAAGCGCGCCTCGCTCGTCGTCGAGCTGCCGTCCGGCGACGTGCGCCTGAGCGCGCAGTGCAAGGGCGCCGGGATGATCCAGCCGAACTTCGCGACGATGCTCTGCTTCGTGCAGACCGACGCGGCGCTGGAGCAGGAGACGGCCGAGCTGCTGCTGGGCGTGACCGTCAAGCGCTCGTTCGACCGCATCTCCGTCGACGGCCAGCTGTCGACCAACGACACCGTCGTGCTGATGGCCAGCGGCGCCAGCGGCGTCAAGGTCGAGCCGCTGTCGGAGGACGAGCTGCGACTCGGCGAGGCGCTTGACGCGCTGCTGCGCCAGCTCGCGCTGCAGATCGTCGCCGACGGCGAGGGTTCCAAGCGGATCGGCCGCCTCGTCGTGAGCGGTGAGGAGCCCGGCGCGATCGAACACGTCGCGCGCGCGGTCGCCAACTCGCCGCTGGTGAAGACGGCGCTGCACGGCGGCGACCCGAACTGGGGCCGGATCGCGCAGGCGGTCGGAGCGGCGCTGCTGGACACCGCACCGCTGCACTTCGACATCGCGATCGAAGGCGTGACGGTGTTCGCCGACGGCAGCGCGCTGCGCTTCGACGCGGCCGCCCTCGACAGAGCGGTCCTGCGCGACGAGGTCGAGTACGTCATCGCGCTGCCGGGCGAGGGCGCGGAGACGGAGGTCTTCTTCTCCGACCTCTCGCACGAGTACGTGACGATCAACGCGGAGTACACGACATGACGCCCCAGCCCGCCCCGCCGCGCGACGTCGCGACGCTGCTCGAAGCGCTGCCCTATATCCGCGACTTCCACGGCAAGACGGTCGTGATCAAGTACGGCGGCGCGGCGATGACCGATCCGGCGCTGCGCGAGGAGTTCGCGCGCGACGTGGTGCTGATGAAGTACGTCGGGATCAACCCGATCGTCGTGCACGGCGGCGGCCCCGACATCACCGCCTACATGGACCGGCTCGGGCTGCCCGTCGAGTTCGTCTCCGGCCTGCGCGTCTCCGACAGAGCGACCGTCGAGGTCGCGAAGATGGTGCTCGTCGGCAAGGTCAACAAGGACATCGTCCTGCGCATCAACCGCCACGGCCAGCCGGCGGTCGGCCTCTGCGGCGACGACGGCCTGCTCTTCCGCGCCGCGCGCCAGACCGCTCCCAACGGCGAGGACATCGGCTTCGTCGGGCGGATCGAGCGCGTCGACACCGACGTCCTGACGCACGTCGCGCAGGACTACATCCCGGTCGTCGCCTCCGTCGGCTCCGACCGCGAGGGCAACTCGTACAACATCAACGCCGACGAGGCGGCCGGCGCAGTCGCACGCGCGCTCGGCGCTTACAAGGTGATGTTCCTGACCGACGTGCGCGGCTGGCTGCGCGACCCGTCGGACCCGTCCAGCGTCATCACCGAGGTGACCGCCGACGAGGTCGAGCGTCAGCTGCCCGAGATCTCCGGCGGGATGCGGCCGAAGCTGGCGGCCTGCATCGACGCGATCCACGGCGGCGTCACCTCCGCGGTGATCGTCGACGGCCGCGTGCCGCACTCGCTGCTGCTGGAGCTGTTCACCGACGCCGGCCTCGGCACGATGGTCAAGCCGGCGATCTAGCCAAGGAAGCCCGATGTCGCTCACCGAACTGCAGGCGCTCGAAGCCGAGCATGTGATCCCGTCGTATGCGCGCTACCCCGTCGAGATGGTGCGCGGCGAGGGCACGCGCCTGTGGGACGCCGACGGCAACGAGTACCTCGACTTCCTCTCCGGCATCTCCGTCCTCAACGTCGGTCACTGCCACCCGGCGGTCGTCGCGGCGGTGCGCGAGCAGGTCGGACGCCTCACGCACGTCACCAACCTCTTCTACACCGAGCCGGCGATGCGCCTCGCGCAGCGCCTCGCGACCAGCTCGCTCGGCGGCAAGGTCTTCTTCTGCAACTCCGGCACGGAGGCCAACGAGGCGCTGCTGAAGCTCGTGCGCAAGGCCAAGCCGCGCGGTGAGATCGTCGTGCTGCACGGCGGCTTCCACGGCCGCACCTACGGCTCGCTGAGCGCGACGACGCAGGAGTCCAAGCAGGTGCCGTTCGCGCCGCTGGTGCCGGGCTTCGTGCCGATCCAGCCGACCGTCGCGGCGCTCGAGGGCGTCGTCAGCGAGCGGACCGCCGCGGTGCTGGTCGAGCCGATCCAGGGCGAGACCGGCGTGCATGCGTTGTCCGACGAGTTCCTGCTGGCCGCGCGCGCCGCCTGCGACCGCGTCGGCGCCGCGCTCGTGTTCGACGAGGTGCAGACCGGGATGGGCCGCACCGGCACGCTGTGGGCGTACGAGCAGACGCCCGTCGTGCCGGACGCGCTGACGAGCGCGAAGGCGCTCGGCGGCGGGCTGCCGATCGGCGCGCTCGTGACCGGCCCGCGCCTGGCCGACGTCTTCCAGCCGGGCGACCACGGCTCGACCTTCGCCGGCGGGCCGCTCGTCGCGGCCGCCGCCAACGCCGCCTTCGACGTGCTGGAGGATCCTCAGCTGCTGGCGCGCGTGCGCGAGCTGGGGGAGCGGCTGCGCGAGCGGCTGCGCGCGCTGCCGCAGCTGAGCAACGTGCGCGGCCGCGGGCTGATGGTCGGCTTCGACGTGCCCGAGGCGCCGGCCGTCGCCAGACGCGCGCTCCTGGAGCAGCGGCTCGTCGTCAACGCGACCGGCCCCGGCACGGTTCGCCTGCTGCCGCCGCTGACCGTCGGCGACGCCGAGCTCGACGACGCGATCGGGCGGATCGCCGCGGTCGTCTGAGCGGCGTGCTCGTGCGTCCGATACGCGCGCACTCCGAGCGGGAAGGCCGATCGTCTGACACGCGTTCGCCTGAACGGGAGGCACGTTCGCGCGCATGCACGGGTAAGGTCATGGCGAGGCCCGTGATTCGCATCCTGATCGTCGACGACCATCCCGCAGTACGGGCCGGCCTGGTGGCCGTCCTGCGCAGCGAACCGGGATTGGTGCCGGTCGGATCGGCGGCGGAGGAGCAGGAGGGCTGGAAGCTCGTGCAGCGGGCACGCCCGGACCTCGTGCTGCTCGACCTGCACATGCCGGGCGGCAACAGCCTCGCGCTCTGCCGCCGCGTCAAGGCATTCGACCCGCACGCGAGAGTGCTGATCTACTCCGCCTTCGCGCACGACGAGCTGGCGGTCGCGGCGACGCTGGCGGGCGCCGACGGGATGATCGACAAGACCGAGCCGGTGCTGGAGCTGTTCAACGGGATCCGCCGCGTCCACAGAGGTGAGCGGCTGCTGGCGCCGGTCACGCCCGAGCGGCTGCAGGACGCCCGCGCGCGGATTCCGCAGGCCGACTGGCCGATCGTCGCGATGCTGCTCGACGGCACGCCAGGCGCCGACATGGCGCAGACGCTCGGGGTGCGGCCGCAGGAACTGGAGGGGCGCATCGAGCGGCTGCTGGCGCGGCTGGCGCCGACGGTTTCACGCGCGAGGGCGTGAAGCCAGGCCATCGCGTAGAGTCTCGGCCGCAATGAGCGAGCCTACTCAGACCGAAGTCCACCGCATCGCCACCGCACCGGCGCGGACCGCCAGCTACGAGGCCGACCCGGCTGCCGTCAAGCGCGTCCTGTTGCTCTACTCCGGCGGTCTCGACACGAGCGTCATGCTGAAGTGGATCGCCGACGAGTACGGCGCCGAGGTCGTCTGCCTGACCGTCAACCTCGGCCAGCCCGGCGAGGACTACGACGTGATCCGCCAGAAGGCGCTCAGAATCGGCGCGATCGAGACGCACGTCGTCGACGCGCGCGAGGAGTTCGCGCACGACTTCGTCAAGCCCGCGATCAAGGCCAACGCGCTCTACGGCGGCGGCTACCCGCTCTTCACCGCGCTCGGGCGCCCGCTGATCGCGAAGCTCGCGGTCGAGTACGCGCGCAGAACCGGCTGCGACACGATCGCCCACGGCTGCACCGGCAAGGGCAACGACCAGGTGCGGATCGAGACGACGATCGCGACGCTCGGCCCCGAGCTGAAGGTGATCGCCCCCGTGCGCTCCTGGCAGATGGGCCGCGAGGAGGAGATCGCCTACGCGCGCGAGCACGGGATCCCCGTCAAGGGCGGCACCGAGGTCACGCCGTACTCGATCGACGACAACCTCTGGGGCCGCTCGTCGGAGGGCCGCTGGATCGAGGACCTGACGCATGCGCCGGAGGACGACGTCTTCCAGCTCGTGACGCGGCCCGAGCTGGCGCCCGACGAGCCGGAGACGGTCGAGCTGGAGTTCGTCGAGGGCGTGCCGGTCGCGCTGAACGGCGCGCGTCTCGGGCTCGTCGAGCTGCTGGAGCAGGTCGCCGAGATCGGCTGCAAGCACGGCGTCGGCATCGTCGACCACATCGAGGACCGGATCGTCGGGCTGAAGGTGCGCGACATCTACGAGGTGCCGGCCGCGGCGATCGTGCTGAGAGCCCATCAGGAGCTCGAGCACCTCGTCGGCACGATCCACCAGAACCAGTTCAAGACGGGGCTGGACCAGAAGTGGGGCTACCTCGTCTACGCCGGCCTCTGGTGGGAGCCGCTGCGCAGCGACATCGACGCCTACCAGGACCGCGTCAACGAGCAGGTGACCGGCAAGATCGGGCTGAAGCTCTACAAGGGCTCGCTGCGCGTCGTAACGCGCGAGTCGCCCAACGCCGTCTACGACGCGACGCTCGCGTCGTTCGCGGAGTCCGGCGGTCTCTTCTCGCAGACTGCGTCGCCCGGCTTCATCGAGCTGTGGTCGCTGCAGTCGCGGATGGCGCACAAGCTGCGCGAGCGCGGCGAGCCGTCGTCGAACGAGTGAGCTTGCTCGGCTCCGTCCGCGGGTAGGGTCGGGCCCATGTACTACAAGGCACTCGGCTGGGCCGTCTGGAAGGGCGGCACCTGGTACCTGCGACGGCGCTACGGCACCGCGCCGAAGAAGATCGGCGCGGGCGCGCTCGTAGCCGCCGGCATCGCCGCGGGCATCGTCGTCGCGCAGCGCCGCTTCGCCTCGCACCACGACGACTGACGTTTCGGCGCGGCCGATGTTTGCGGCCCTGTGCGCTTCTCGCAGCTTTCGTGTGGGCTTCCTGCAGGACTGCATTCATCGGCGCCGACGGCTCGGCACGCGTCCGCGTCGCGGGATAGCCTGCGGTCTTCAACGCCTTTGCGATGCGCCTCATGAACCCGCCAGAACCTCCGCCTGACGACGACGCGCCCTTCGGCGACGCCAACGTCGTCGACCCTCTGGTGCTCGCCGAGCGCCGCGCGCAGCGTGCGGAGCTGGGCGAGCAGGTCGCGTCGCGCCGCGCCGCCGACGCACAGGCGCTCGCCGCCGAGCTGGCGGCCGAACGCGCGCGCCTGGAGGCCGAGCTGGAGCAGGCCCGGCGCGAGCCCGAGCGCCTCAGTCGCCTCGTCGCCGAGCGCGAACGCGCCCTCAGAGCAGCCGAGCAGCGCTCGCACGGGGAGGAGGCGCAGCGGATCGAGGCCAGCGAGGCGCTCGCCGACCGCACCCGCAACTTCGAGGCGCAGCTGGCGGACCTGCAGGCGGGCGCGCAGCGCGCCGAGGCCGCGGCCGCGGCGCAGCGCGAGGAGCTGCAGGCGCGCGTGGCGCGAGCGGAGGCTGAGGCGAGCGCTCAGCGCGAGGAGCTGCAGGCGCGCCTGGCACGCGCGGAGGCCGACGCGAGCACCCAGCGCGAGGAGCTGCAGGCGCGTTTGGCACGAGCGGAGGCCGAGGCGAGCGCCCAGCGCGAGGAGCTGCAGGCGCGTTTGGCACGAGCGGAGGCTGAAGCGGCGGCGCAGCGCAGCGACCGGAGCGAGCGCGCAGAGGCGGCTGACGAGTTGGCCGCGCGGGTCGCGGGTGCCGAGGCGCTCGCGCAGGAGCAGCGCAGGGAGCTGGCCGAGCAGACGGAGCGGGCGCGCCAGGCGGCGGCTCGCGCGGCGTCGGAGCTGGGAGCGCTGCGCGCGCGGGTGACGGAGGCCGAGCAGGTCGCCGCCGCCGCCGAGTCGGCGCGTCGGCGGGCGGAGGCCAAGCGCGCGGCCGCGCGCGAGAAGCGCCGCCGCGTCGTCGAAGAGCTCGAGCAGCTGGAGATGGAGCTGGCCTCCGCGCGCGCGGAAGCCAGCGCGGCACGCGAGGGCGCCGACGCCGTTCTCGTCGAGGTCGCCCACGAGCAGGCCGAGCGCGAGGCGCTGCGCACCGAGCTGATGCAGGCGCGCGCCGAGCGCGACGCCCTCCGCAGCGAGCTCGACCGCACTCGCGACGAGCACCACGCCGCAGCCGAGCAGCGTGCCGACGCGGTGCTCGCGGCGGCGGGTGCCGCGGAGCAGGCCGAGCAGGACGGGCCGGAGGATTCGGGCTTCGCGCTGGATCGTGCCGCGCATGAGTCGGACGCCGCCGCACCAGGACCGCATGCCGGGGATCGATCCCCGTCTGCCGCCCCCGGCGCACCGGCCGACTGGGCCGGCCGCCTGCGCGCCGAGCTGACGCTCGCGCGGGCGCGTCGTGGTGTGGCCGCGGGCGAGACGACGAGCGGCGCATCACCTGCGACACATGCCGATCCGCCGAGCGCTGGCGCGTCCGCGCTGGAGCGCGAGCGACGGCTGGTCGACGAGCGCGCGGCCGCGCGGGCGCTGAATCCGGGCGGTGTGACGCCACGCGCGCTCGTGCCGCCGATCGATCAGCCGCTGACGGCCGCCGGCAGAGGGTCGGCGCGAGCGATATCGGTGACCGCGCTGGCGCTGGAGCGCGAGCGTTCGGGGCGCCTGCAGGCGCGGCTCGACAGACAGGCCGAGACCGAGCGCGAGCTGCGCGAGCAGGTCGTCGCGCTCGAACGCGCCGTCGCGTCGCGGATGGACGCGGAGCAGCGGATCGAGGGCGCGCTGAGGCGCGTTCGCGGCGAGCTCGAAGCCGCCAACGCGCTGCGGATGCTGACCGAGCGCGGCTCGCCGACCCGGTCGCTGATACCTGCGGCGGACAACGACCCCGAGGCGACCGCCGCGACGAGGGTCTCGCAGCCGCCGCTGGTCGAGCGGCTCGAGGTGGGCGCGGCGGAGCCGGATGCGCCCTCCGCGGTTGCGCCGACTGAGTCGGCTGCGCCTGCAGAGCCGGACGCACCTGCAGCTCCGACTGCGTCTGAGGAGGGAGTCGTGTCGCCGGAAGCCGACGCGGTCGCTGATCCGGCCGCTGTGCCGGCCGCGCCCCTGCCGGGCTTCGACGCCAACCGACTCAACGCCGCTCGCGAGCGGCTGCGGGCGACCGCGCCGCCGGTGGACGAGGACGATCAGGCGACGCTGCCGCCGGCTGACGACGAGGATCAGGCGACCGCGCCGTCGGCGCGCGAGGCGGACCAGTCGCCGGCGACGACCGTCGCCGTGCGCACGGCAACGGCTGTCCCCGCGCCGACGGGCCCTCCGGCGCCGTGGCTGCCGCTCGCCCTGAGGCGGCTCGGCCGCGACGATCCGGAGACGGCCGGGCGGATCGTCGTGGGGATGCTGCCGGCACAGGGGCTCGTCGCGACGCGCGCGCTCGCGTACGACCTGGTGCTGTCGGACCGTGGCACGGTCTCCGTCGACGTGAGGGACGGGCAGGCGGTGGTCAGAGCGCTTGACGGTCCGCGCGACGCGCACGGGCTCGACTTCCGCGTGATATCGACGCACACCGGTCTCGCCAGGCTGCTGCTGACGCGCCGCGGACTGCGCCGCCGGGCACGCGTGCGCGGCTCCCGCCGCCGCCTGCGCGAGCTGCGGGCGCTCACGCGCGAGCCGCTCGCGCTGCGGGACCTCGCGGCCAGCGGCGCGACGCTGGAGCCGGCGCTGGCGCTGTGGCTCGCGGCGTTGGCGATCGACTCGTCCGCGACGTTCGGTCACCGCTTCACGATCGCCCACGCGCCGCTTCCGGGCGGTCCGCCCGACGCCTGGCTGCGGATACAGCACGGCGCGCCCCTCTCCGTCCTGCGCACGCGCCCGGGTGAGGAGCCGACCGTCACGCTGCGCTGCACGAGGGGCGCACTGCTCGCGCTGCTGGCCGGCATCACCCCGCCGCCCGGCGAGGGCGGCGTGATCGACGGCGATCTCGCCGCGCTCGAGCGCATCCGCAGCTGGATCCGCCAGACCGAGTTCCCCCACTCCTGAGCGGGCGGCTCGCGCGCCGCGCTTGCTCGCCCGCGCCGCTGACCTGCGGCCACGGCGTCCTCTTGGCGTGTCCGATTTCCACCACCGCCAGTTTGCTGTGGTTATACGACAGCAAATTTGCGCTCCTCGGTCACGCGGGTGCCGGTGCGCGGGAACCGGCTCGTGGCCCGACACGCCGCGGTTAGGCTGGCGCCGATGCTGGAGGCGCCGCCACTGGGCGAGGTTTTTCATGGTCCCGCCAGCGCGCAGACGCGCGCGCTGGAGCGGACGCTGCGGCGCACCTGGATCCCGCTCGCGCGCTCGTGGCGACTGACCCCGCGCGGCATCCGCCTGCTCAAGCGCGTCACCGATCCCAGCGGCCGCGTCCCGGTGCTGCGCGGGACGCGCGTCGTGCCCGCGCGGGTCGGCGGCCGCCCGGCCGAGTGGGTGCTCGCCCCGCGCGCGCTGGAGCAGCCCGGCGTGTCGCCGCACGCCGCCCCCGCCACCGACGCCCCGATCCTGCTCTACCTGCACGGCGGCGGGTACGTCTTCGGCTCCCCGCGCACGCATCGCAACCTCGTCTCGCGGCTGTCGCACGTAAGCGGGCTCGCCGCGCTCTCGCTCGACTACCGACTGCCGCCGGAGGCGACGCTGCCGGCGCCGATCGAGGACGCGCTGGCGGCGTACGCGCAGCTGCTGGCCGAGGGGCGCAGCGCGGAGCGGATCGTCGTCGCGGGCGACTCGGCCGGCGGCAACCTCGCGCTCGCGCTGGCGCTGCACGCCGTCGAGGCGCGGCTGCCGCGACCGGCGGGACTCGTGCTGCTGTCGCCCTGGGCCGACCTGACGCACAGCGGCGAGTCGTTCACGCGCAACGGGCTGATCGACCCCTTCATCCCGCCGGTCGCGCTGAAGCGCTTCGCGCAGGTCGCGGCGGGCGGGGCGGACCCGGCCGGCTGGCGCATCTCGCCGCTGTTCGCGCCCGAGCAGCTGTGGCGCGAGGCGATCCCGCCGCTGCACATCCAGGTCGGCTCGACCGAGCTGCTGCTCGACGACGCGCGCGCGATCGCGCGGCGCTCGCACGGGACGGGACTGGCGGCGGGGGCCGGCGCGGACGGCGCGGCGAGGAAGGCGGACGGCGCCGACAGCGCGGCGGGAGCCGACGACGCGCTCGCCCGCCCTGCCGAGATGCACGTGTTCGAGCGCCAGCCGCATGTCGTGCCGCTGTGGGCCGGGACGCCGGAGGCGCGCACGGCGCTGCAGCTGATCGGGCAGTTCGCCAGCTCGGTGTTGGCACCTGCGAGCTCTCCCGCGCCACCCACGATCGATGACGCGGCGACTGCGGCGGAGCTGCCGCCGGAGGCCGACGCGCCGCGATCCCAAACGGCGCCGGGCGATCCGTAAGGTGTCCGCGGGGCCGCCTATTCTCACTATCCCGATGTCTTCCTCCTCAGCTCAGGCCTGCGCCCACCTCCACGTCCACTCCGAGTACTCGCTGCTTGACGGCGCGTGCAAGATCGAGGCGCTCGCGGCCCGTGCCGCGGCCTTCGGTCAGCCCGCTCTCGGGCTCACCGACCACGGCGTCATGAACGGCTCCGTGGAGATGTACAAGGCCTGCAAGAAGCACGACATCAAGCCGCTGATCGGCTGCGAGGTGTACGTCGTCGACGACCGGCACTTCCGCAACGGCAGAGCGGAGCGCAACCACCTGACGCTGCTGGCGCAGAACGACGTCGGCTACAAGAACCTCGTCAAGCTCTCCTCGACCGGCTTCCTCGAGGGCCTGCACCGCGGCAAGCCCGGCGTCGACTTCGAGATCATGTCGAAGCACTCCGAGGGCATCATCGCGCTCACCGGCTGCCTCGCCTCGCGCTTCTGCCAGCGGCTCGTCAACGACCGCCCCGAAGAGGCGCGCGCGCACGTCGACGACCTGATGAACATCTTCGGGCGCGAGCAGGTCTACTTCGAGGTGCAGAAGAACGGCATCGCGGACCAGGACAAGGCGAACGAGGGGATCGTGCGGATCGCGCGCGAGGTCGGCCGTCCGCTCGTCGGCACCGGCGACGTCCACTACCTGCGCCGCGAGGACTACCACCACCACACCGCGCTGCTGTGCGTTCAGACGAAGTCGACTTTGGCCGAGCCGAAGATGACGTTCGACACGAACGAGTTCTACCTCAAGTCCAACCAGGAGATGGCGGACGCGTTCGCCGAGTGGCCGGACGCGCTGCCGACGACGCTGGAGGTCGCGGAGCGCTGCAACGTCGAGATCCCGCTCGGCGGCCAGTTGATCCCGAGCTACCCGACGCCCAACGGCGAGGACGAGAGACAGTACCTGCGCGACCTCGTGCTGGAGGGGATGCACCGCCGCTACGGCACGCCGCTGCCGGCCGAGGCGGTCGAGCGGATGGAGATGGAGCTGGCGGTCGTCGACAGAATGGGCTTCAACGCCTACTTCCTGATCGTCTGGGACTTCGTCAGATACTCGAAGGAGAACGGCGTCGCGGTCGGCCCGGGCCGTGGTTCGGCCGCCGGCTCGATCGTCGCCTACACGCTCGGCATCACCGATGTCGACCCGCTCGCCTACGACCTGCTGTTCGAGCGCTTCCTCAACCCCGAGCGCGTGTCGATGCCTGATATCGACATCGACTTCTCCGTCCGCGGCCGCGAGCGCGTGATCAGATACGTGACGGAGAAGTACGGCAGAGCGTCGGTCGCGCAGATCATCACCTTCGGCAAGATGTTCCCGCGCGCCGCGACGCGTGACGCCGCGCGCGTGCTGGGCCACGACTACGGCGCCGGCGACAAGCTCGCGAAGCTGATCCCGGATCCGATCATGGGCCGTCCGCCGTCGTTCGAGGACTGCCTGCAGCCTGGCGAGCCGCTGCGTGCGGAGGTCGACTCCAACCCGGTCTCCAGACAGATCGTCGACGTCGCGCAGGGTCTCGAGGGGATCGTGCGCAACTCGTCGATCCACGCCGCCGCGGTCGTGATCGCCGGCTTCCCGCTGACCGACATCGTCCCGCTGCAGCTGGCCGACGCCGGCACCGACGCCAGAGGCGACAAGGTCTACCGCACGGTGACGCAGTTCTCGATGAAGCCCGTCGAAGAGCTGGGCCTGCTGAAGATGGACTTCCTCGGCCTGCGCAACCTCGACGTGATCGAGGACGCGCTCGACATCATCGAGCGCTCGACGGGCGCGCGGCCGGACATGACGACGCTGCCGCTGGACGACGCCAAGACGTACGAGATGATGGCGCGCGGCGACTCGGTCGGCGTCTTCCAGTTCGAGTCCGAGGGCATGCGCGAGTCGCTCAAGAAGGTCAGGCCGACCGAGCTCGAGGACCTGATCGCACTCAACGCGCTCTATCGCCCGGGCGCGATGGACCAGATCCCGGCGTACGCGCGCGGCAAGCGCAACCCCGACGGCATCTCCTACCCGGACGAGCGTCTGCGGCCGATCCTCGAGTCGACCAAGGGCGTGATCCTGTACCAGGAGCAGGCGATGCAGATCGCCAAGCAGCTGGCGGGCTTCTCGGGCGCCAAGGCAGACGACCTCCGCAAGGCGATCGGCAAGAAGAACCGTGCGGCGATGGCACAGCTGCAGCCGGAGTTCGTCGCCGGCTGCCGCGCGTCGAACATCCCGGAGCAGGTGATCGAGTGGCTGTGGACGACGAACGAGAAGTCCGCCGACTACTCGTTCAACAAGTCGCACGCCGCCTGCTACGCGCTGATCGCGTACCGCACCGCCTGGCTGAAGGCCAACTACCCGGCCGAGTACATGGCCGCGCTGATCTCCTCCGTGATGGACACGAAGGACAAGGTCCCGTTCTTCGCCGCGCAGGCGGAGCAGATGGGGATCGAGATCCTGCCGCCGGACGTGAACGAGTCCGACCACGACTTCATGGTCGTCGCCGGCAACATCCGCTTCGGCCTCGACGCCGTCAAGGGCGTCGGCTACGCGGCCGTCGAGGCGATAAAGCGCGCCCGCGAGGAGGACGGCCCCTTCACCTCGCTGTGGGACTTCTGCGAGCGCGTCGACAACAAGTCCGTCAACAAGAAGGCGATCGAAGCGCTGATCAAGTGCGGCGCCTTCAGCTCCACCGGCGCCTCCCGCAAGGGCATGCTGTCGGTGCTGGAGCAGGCGCAGGCGTCCGGCCAGAAGGCGCAGCAGGACGCGCTGATCGGCCAGGGCTCGATCTTCGACCTCGGGCCCGAGGTCGGCGGATCCGGGGCGGCGGCGGCCGCGTTCGCCGCGCCGACGCATCCCGGCATCCCGGCCGAGGAGTTCGACCAGGCCGAGATGCTCGCGGCCGAGAAGGAGTCGATCGGCCTGTTCATCTCCGCACACCCGCTGAAGGCGGTGCGCGAGGCGATGCGCGCGAAGGTCGACTGCACGCTGGCCGAGCTGACGGACAGAAAGGACGGTGACTGGGTCACCGTCGGCGGCATCATCACGCAAGCGAAGAGACTGCGGACCAAGAGAGGCGACCACATGATGTTCGCCACCCTCGACGACCTCGAGGGCACGGTCGAGATCCTCATCTTCGGCAGAGTCCTGGCCGCCTCCGAGGAGGCGTTCGAGATGGACTCCGTGATCACGCTGCGCGGCCGCGTCGACCACAAGGACGCGTCGAAGACGACCGTCGTGGTGCAGGAGGCGGAGTTGTTCGCGCCGACCGAGGAAGAGGTCGAGAAGGCGAAGGAGGAGGCCGCGAAGGTGCCGGTCGGCCCGCCGCCGTTCCGTCTGCGTCTCGACGCGACCGCCCTGCGCGCAACCGTGATCGACGACCTCAAGTCGGTGATCGAGAACTTCCCCGGCGAGTCGCACGTCTACCTGGAGATCCACACCTCCGTCGGCCCCCGCACCCTGCGCCTCGGCCCGACCTACAAGGTCGCCCGCAACGCGGCCTTGCAGGCGGAGTTGGACCACCTCCTCGGGAGCGCGATGCTGGAAGCACCGGCTCCCGCGGCGGCTTAGCCTCTACGGGCCTTCAACCCTCTTCTGCGGAGTCTGTTCGCGTAGACGATCTCCTCCGCCGTCGTCCCTCTCTTGTCCGGCCCAGGCGTCTCCAGCACGACGGGGAGGTCCTCGAAGCGGGGTTCGGAGAGGAACGCGCTTATGCCCGCTTCGCCGATCTCGCCCTCGCCGAGGTTGGCGTGGCGGTCGCGGTTGGAGCCCAGCGGCGTCTGCGAGTCGTTGAGGTGCACGGCGCCGAGGCGGTCGAGGCCGACTGCCGCGTCGAAGCGGTCGACCGTCTCCGTCAGCGCCTCGATGCTGCGCACGTCGTAGCCGGACGCGAGCAGGTGGCAGGAGTCGAGGCAGACGCCGAGCCGTCTGCCGCCGCCGGCGGCGTCGATCAGCTCCTGCAGCTCCTCGAACGAGCGGCCGAGCGTGCCGCCCGTGCCGGCGGTGTCCTCCAGCAGCAGCAGGCTGTGGTCGGTCTCCGCCAGCGCCTCCTCGAAGACCTTCCCGGCGCGCGCGATCGCCGGCCCGACCTCGCCTCTCAGCGCCGAGCCGGGGTGCAGCACGACGCTTGCGCCGATCCCGTCCGCGACGCGCAGCGACTGCTGCAGCGAGGCGAGCGACTTCTTGCGGATCTCGGGATCCTCGCTGGCGCAGTTGATCAGGTAGACCGCGTGGATCAGGACCGCGTCGATCGGCGAGTCGTCCATCGCGGCTCTGAAGGCGGCGAAGTCGTCCTCGGAGTACGCGGTCGGTCTCCACATCCGCGGCGACTGGTTGAAGATCTGGATCGAGCGGCAGCCTCTCTCGACACCGCGCTCGACCGCTTTGTCGAGACCTCCGGCCTGTGACACGTGGGTGCCGATTAGCATGCTGACTCCATGAAAGTTCGATTCGCTCCTTCTCCGACAGGCGCGCTGCACATCGGCGGCGCACGCACAGCCCTCTACAACTGGCTGCTCGCCCGTGGCAGCGGCGGCAGGCTGGTGTTGCGGATCGAAGATACCGACCGCGAACGCTCCACCCCCGAGAACGTCGAGCAGATCCTCGACGCGCTGAGCTGGCTGCAGCTCGACTTCGACGAGGGGCCGATCTTCCAGACGGCGAACGCGCCGCGCCACCAGGAGGCGCTGCAGAAGCTGCTCGACTCCGGCCACGCGTACCGCACGACCGCGACCGGCGACGACGTCAGAGCGTGGAAGGCGCAGCACGGCGACGACCGCGGCTATCGCGGCACGCCGCAGGACGCGGGCGCGATCCGCCTGCGCGTGCCCGACGACGGTGAGACGGTCGTACACGACGCGATCCGCGGCGACGCGACCTTCCAGCACGTGCACATGGACGACCCCGTGATCGCCCGTGCGGACGGCTCTGTGCTCTACAACTTCGCGGTCGCGATCGACGACCTCGACGCCGGCATCACGCATGTCGTGCGCGGCGAGGACCACCTCTCCAACACGCCCAAGCAACTGCTCGTGTTCGAGGCGCTCGGCGAGAGAGCGCCCGTCTACGCGCACCTGCCGCTGCTGCACGGCCCGGACGGCAAGAAGCTGTCCAAGCGCCACGGCGCCGCCTCCGTGCAGGAGCTGCGCGACCAGGGCTACCTGCCCGAGGCCGTCAACAACTACGTCGCGCTGCTGGGGGCCGGCTTCGACCCCGAGCGCGAGCTGTTCACCGTGCAGGAGCTGTCCGAGCTGCTCAGACTCGAGAGAATCTCGAAGTCGCCGGCCGTCTTCGACGAGAGAAAGCTGCGCCACATCAACGGCATCTACCTGCGCGAGCTGTCGGTCGACGAGCTGACGAGCCGGCTGGAGACGTTCACGGGTCGCAGCGGACTGCGCGACGCGGTCGAGATCAGCCGCGAGAAGATCCAGACGCTCGCCGACTTCTGGCCGCTGGCCGGCTTCTTCTTCGACGGCCCCGGCGACGACGCCAGAGCGTGGGAGAAGACGTTTGCGGTCGAGGGCTCGCACGAAGGCTTGCAGGCCGCGCGCGACGTGCTGGCGACGCTGGAGCCGTTCACGCAGGAGTCCGTCGAGGCCGCTCTGCGTGGGGTGCTGGAGGCGAACGAATGGAAGCCCAAGCACGTCTTCCAGCCGGTCCGCGTGGCGATCGCGGGCACGACGATCTCGCCCGGGATCTTCGAGTCCGTGGCGCTGCTGGGACGCGATCAGACGCTCGCGCGCATCGACGCCGCATTGGCGCGTATCGGCGCCTGAGCCCATTGACGGTCTGTCAAGCTCGGTTGCCCTCAACTCGAAGGCCTGGGATGCCGATAACCTGAACGGATCGGGACAGCGGCTGACCAGGCTGGGCTGGGCGATCCCCTCGGCACGCATGAGGCGGCCGAGGCTCATGAGAACGCCATGACGCCACCGACACTCACCGCCAGCTTGAGCTCTCCGGCCAACGCCACCGACGCCGGTTTTCCGCGCCACCACAACGAGGGGCACGGGCGTCGGCTGACGGCCGCCTTCGAGGCGCTCGAAGCCTTCCCCGTGCTGGCGGAGTCGCGCAACCGCGTCCTGCGCCTGTTCACGCAGGAAAGGCCGCCGACCGCCGAGATCGTCGCGGCGGTCGAGTCCGACGTCGCGCTCGCGATCGCGACGCTGCGGCTCGCCAACCGCGTCGACGGCAGGTCGCGGGGCAGAGTCGACTCCGTCGTGAAGGCCGTCAGCGTGCTCTCACCGGCGGCCGTGCAGGCGCTCGCGAGCCGCGCCCGCACGTTCGACTTCTTCGAGCGCAGCGGCATCTGGGAGGGAACGCCCGAGCGCTTCCGCCTGCACGGCGTCGCGACGCAGCGCGCGGCCGACCGGCTCGCGACCGAGCTCGGCTACGAGGACCGCGACCGCCTGATGGTCACCTCGCTGCTGCACGACATCGGCAAGCTCGTGCTCAGCCACGCCTACCCGGGCTACCCGAGGCAGGTCCACGGCGACGCCAGAACGCCGGAGGAGCGGATCCACCGCGAGCGGCGCGAGTTGGGCGTCGACCACGCGCTCGTCGGCGGCGTGCTCGCGCGCCGCTGGGGCCTGCCGAAGTCGATCGCCTCGACGATCGAGCGCCACCACAGCGACGACGCCGACGGCGAGGCGGCGCTCGTGAGGTTGGCGGACATGCTGGCGCACTACGGCCATGGCGAGGCCGTCTCCCCGAGCGAGATGCTGTCGACGGCGCGCCTGGTCGGGATCGGCCCGGCGGAGCTGCGCGCGGTGATGTACGACCTGCCGTACTCCTCCGGCGCCAACCGCCAGCGCGCGCTCGACCCGTGCCCGCTGTCGACGCGCGAGACGGATGTGCTCAGACGCCTCGGGCAGGGCAAGGTCTACAAGCAGATCGCCCACGAGCTGGAGCTGTCGACCAGCACGGTCCGCACCCACCTGCACAACATCTACGGCAAGCTGGGCGCGGTCGACCGCGCCCAGGCTGTCCTGATCGCGACCGAACGCGGCTGGATCTAGTGGCGCGCCGGACACGGCGGCCGTCACCCGACCCACCACGGGCCGCTGCGCGGCTCTACGCGGCACTCAGCAGCCGGTGACGCGAACGCACGAGATGGGTCAGCAAGGCCGCAACCGCAACCCCGGCGGCGTCGATCGCGACGTCGCGTGGCGCTCCGGAACGACCGGACACGAACGTCTGGTGAAACTCGTCCGTGCCGGCATAGCCGATCGCAATCGCCGCCGCGATCCAGCCGGCGCGACGGTCCCAGCCGAGCGCGCGCAGCCACAGCAGCCACAGCAGGCCGTACTCGAACATGTGCACGAACTTGCGCCCGACCAGGTCGATCCAGCCGAGGTCGGTGCCGAGGTTGGGCTGCGCCGAGAGGTAGTAGATGACGCCCATCAGGGCGAGTGGTGGACCAAGACGACCGGTCCAGTGTGCGAGCCGTCGCGCCTGTGACATACCATCGGTCATCCTAAGGAACGCGCGATGATCTCGATCACCACTAAATCCCCCTACGCGCTGCGCGCGCTGACCGAGCTCGGCCGCCTCGGCGCGGCCGGTCCCGTCCCGATCGCGGAGCTGGCGCGCCGCCGCGACATCCCGGTCCAGTTCCTCGAGCAGCTGTTCGCGGTCCTGCGTCGCGCCGGCGTGCTGAGATCCCAGCGCGGCGTGAAGGGCGGCTACAGCTTCGCGAGAGCGCCGAGCGAGATCACGGTGCTCGAAGTCGTCGAGCTGCTCGACGGCTCCTTCGGCGCCGACTCCGAGGGCGTCTTCGAACAAGCCGCCGCGGCCGCCCGCGCCGTGCTCGAACAGACGACCGTCGCCGACGTGATCGAGCGCGAAGCGCGCGACGCCGGCGCGGCGATGTACTACATCTGAGCCGTCGCGGCTCCTCCGACGGCCCTGTGACCCCGATCGCCGGCAACCCGCTCGCGACGCTCGCCTCGACCCCCACCGGACGGCGGCTGCTCGCGGTCGCGAGCGATCCGCGGGCAGAGACGGGCCGCACCGGCCGGCGCGCGCCCGCGATGGCCGGTGCGATCGAGGGCGTCGCCGTGATCGGCGACGCGCTCCCCGACCTCGTCGACGGGCGGACACCCGCGCGGATCGAGCTGACCTGGCCGGGCGAGCCCGCGGAGCTGGCGCAGAAGCTGCGCCGGCGCTTGGGCGGAGATCTCCGCCGACGGGCGTGGCACGACCTCATCGAGCTGCGGGCCGTCGACGGCTCGCTTCAGACGCTGCGCGTCATCCCGCACGGTCGCGGCGCTGGCGGCGCCTGGAGCGATCCCGTGCTGACGGTGCGGGCGGCGAAGCTCGGGCTCGACGGTCGCATCGAGGACCCGACCGGGGACCTTGCGAGACGCTGCGTCCGCTTGGTCGATCCCGATGGGTTCCGCCGCCGGCCTGAGGCCGTCGTGCACCTTGCGCGGCTGGGTGCGCGCCCGAACTGGACAATCGAGCCGGCGACGCTCGCGGCGGCGTGCGAGATTCGCCGCGACGGGGCCCCGGCGACGGCGCCGGTCGTCCACGTCGGCGCGGCGCTGGCGACCCTGCTCGTCTGCGCGGAGCCGATCGCGGCGCTGGAGCTGCTGCAGCAGCTCGCGCCGGACGTCCCGCTCGCCGACGGCGTCGAGGTCGACGGGGAGCGCCTGCGCGCGGCCTTCGCCGCACCGCCGGCCACGCGTGTCGACGCCGTCCTGCGGGCGCTCGCGCCGGGCGCGAGCCGCCACCGCATCGTCGCGTTCCGCGCCGGCGCGGGTCTGCGGACGCTGAACGGCGTGACCGAGCCCGCGCACGGCCGCTCCGACTACGGCACGTGGTCGTGGTCGTCGCGTCTTGCCGGCTGCGCGCCGCGCTGACCCGGCGGGCGTCGTCGCTCCCGTCCGTCCTACTCGTCGCCCTTCACCCACCTGGCGTCGCGCTGGACGCCGCGCAGGGAGCGGCCGAGTCTTTCGCGGTTGCGGGCGGCGGCGCGTCTGTCGTCGACCCAGGCCTGCTCTCTGGCGAGCTTGCGCCAAGCTTCCAGGCGCTCGGGCGGGACCACTTCGCGCACCGCGCAGCCCGGCTCGGTGTCGTGCTGGCAGTCGGAGAAGCGGCAGGCGAGCGCCAGCTCGACGACGTCCTCGAAGGTGTCGTCGACGCCGCCGTCCCACATGCCGACCTCGCGCATGCCGGGGGTGTCGATCAGCAGGCCGCCGTTGGGCAGCGACAGCAGCTCGCGCGTGACCGTCGTGTGGCGGCCGCGTCTGTCGGACTCGCGCACCTCGCCGGTCGCCTGGCGCTCCTCGCCCAGCAGCGCGTTGACGAGCGTCGACTTGCCGGCGCCCGAGGGACCCAGCAGGACCGCCGTCGCGCCCGGCGGCAGCAGGCTGCGCACCGCGCCGATGCCGTCGCCGGTGCGGACACTGACGGCGATCGCGTCCGGCACGCCGATCTCGCGCGCCAGCCGCAGCGCGGTCGCGTCGGCCTCGGGGTCGAGGTCGGACTTCGTCAGCAGCAGCGCGACCGGCACGTCGCCGGCGCCGGCGATCGCGACGAGCCGCTCGGCGCGGCGCTCGTTGGGCTCGGGCAGCGGCTCGGCGACGAGCGCCAGCTCGACGTTCGCCGCCAGCACCTGGCGCTCGGCCCGGCCCTCGCCGACCGCGCGCCGCACGACGACGCCGTGGCGCGGCAGCACAGCGGCGATCGCGTCGCCGTCGTCGAGCGCGACCCAGTCGCCGGTGACGGGCGGGCCGTCGGCCTCCTCTCTCAGCTTCGCGCGGGCGTGCACGAGCCGCGGCTCGAGCGCGTCGGGCTCGGCCACCAGCCAGACGCCGCTGTGCTGCGACAGCACGCGCGCGGGGATCAGCGCCTCTTCGTCGAGGGCGTCGCAGGCCGCGCGCAGATCTGTGCCGAGGTCGTCGCGGCGGCCGATGCCAGCGGGGAAGAGCGTCACGGTGGGGATCTTGACACGCGCCCGGCGAGCGGCCGGGCGGCCGCTGTCAGAATCCGCGCATGAGCGCCGACGACTACCCGAAGATCGAGCTGCACGTCCACCTCGAGGGTGCGGTCTCACCCGAGCTGCTGTTCGCGGCTGCGGCGCGCAACGGCTTCGCGCTGCCGGTCCAGACGCCGCAGGAGCTGCTCGAGTTCATGCGCTTTCGCGACTTCGACCACTTCATCCGCTCGTGGTTCGCGACGACGCCGGCGCTGCAGACCGAGCGCGACTACCGCGAGCTGGTCGTCGACTACGCCCGCCGCGCGCAGTCGCACGGCGCGGTCTACCTGGAGGGGATCTTCTCGCCGACCGACAAGGTCTCCTCCGGGATCGCGATGGAGACCGTCTTCGCAGGCTTCACCGACGGCGTCCAGCAGGCGCGCGAGGAGCTCGGGATCGAGGTCCGCCTGACGCCCGACATCACCCGCAGCGTCGACCTCGACGTGGCGAAGGCGACCGCCGAGCTGGCCGTCCGCTACAAGGACCGCGGCGTCGTCGGGCTCGGGCTCGGCGGCCCGGAGGCGCAGTGGCCGCCCGAGCCGTACGGGCCCGCCTTCGAGATCGCGCGCGCCGGCGGGATCGGCTCCGTCCCGCACGCCGGCGAGGTCGCCGGCTCGGAGTCGGTCCGCGGCGCGCTCGACGCGCTGCACGCCGATCGCATCCGCCACGGCGTGCGCGCGGTCGAGGACCCCGGCCTGCTGCGCGAGCTGGCCGACCGCCGGCTGGTGCTCGACGTCTGCGTGTTGTCGAACGTCTGCCTCGGCGTCGTGCCCGACGTCGCGCATCATCAGCTGCCGCAGCTGATCGCCGCCGGCGTGCCGTTCACGGTCAACACCGACGACCCGACCTTCTTCGCCTGCGAGCTGGGCGACGAGCACGCGGCGGCCCGCTCGCTCGGCGCCGATCCGCGGGCGCTGTTCGACGCCGGCGTCGCCGGCGCGCTCTGCGAGCCGGAGCTGAAGCAGCGGCTGCGGGCGCTCGGCGACGCGTACGCGTGGGGAGGGTGAGCGGCGCGCGCCGCGCATGCGCGGGCGGCTGCGCCGTCGCGCGGGCCGCGTACGCGTCGGTCGGCCGAGCGCGGCCGCCGGGCGCGTCGTCCGCTACGCCGCGACGGCCTCGCGGCGCGCGTGCTCTTCGTCGACGAGCTGCTTGATGACGGTGAACTCGCCGGTCGGCAGCTCGTGCACGGTCGTGAGCGCGGGCGCGTCGGTCGCGACGGCGACGGCGGGCATCGACGCGACCGGCTGCCGGTAGCGGATCACGCAGGCGAGCGCGACCGCGGCGAACGTGCCGGCGACGACGTTGCCGACGCCGAGCAGCACGGCGCCGAGGCCCGCGAGGTTGACGTAGCCCGTGATGACGTTGACGGCGATGCCGATCAGCCAGCCGGTCGGCGACTGGCCGTCCGACGAGCGCGTGCGCACCATCGTGCGGATGTGCGGCACCGTGCCGGCGAAGCCGAGCACGATCGCGAGGGTCGAGGCGATGGAGATGAGGGTCATGGCGAGCGAGGAGGATCGAGGTACCGAAATCGCAGTATGCGCGCGATCGTTGCGTGCGCAAGGGGTCTGTGACCTCACTCACAGCGCCGTCGACGCGCGCTACCGGTTCGAGTACATCCCGTTCGGCAGCTTGAAGAACGTGCCGCAGGCGCCGAGCTCGCAGTCGGCGTACTGGTCGCCGATGTTGAGCGTGATCACCTGCCCGCCGCGCTCCAGTCGCTTGCGCACGCCGGACTTGAACGGCCGCACCGATTCGCGTCTGTCGCGGGTGGGGCGCAGGAACAGCTGGTATCTGCCGCGATAGCCGGCCGCCCGCAGTTGCTGCAGCGTCTGTCTGCGGACGTAGTCGGGGCGGTCGCTGATGAAGACGATCGTCACCCCGGTGCGCCGCACGAAGCGGTACAGCTCCAGCACCTGCGGGATCGGCGGATGCGGGTCGAGCACGACGCAGGCGTTTCTGCGCGCCCATCTGAATCTGCCGCGCTTGATGCACTCGTAGGACGTGATCGCGGTCTCGTCGACGTCGAAGACCGCGACGAGTCTGGCTGGATCTGCGGCGCGTCTGACGCGCTGGCGCAGATACGTTCTCGCCTGCTTCGTCGCCTCGGTGACTTCGCCGGCGTAGGTGCCCTCGTACTGCGCTTCGATCTGATCGATCTCCTGCGCGTTGGGCCCGATGCGGTCGGCTCCGACACCGGGCGCGACGGCCACCCCGAGGGTCAGAAGCGCGGCGATCGCAAGCGTCCGTGCGGATGTCGACATGGCAGACCATTATGGTTCCTCGCGCAATGCCGCGAATTCCGATCAACATTGCCGACCACGTTGGGCGCACGCCGATGGTCCAGCTGACCCGGATCGCGCCCGAGGGTTTGCACGCGGACGTCTTCGGCAAGCTGGAGGCGTTCAACCCCGGCGGCTCCGTCAAGGACCGCATCGGCGTCGCGATGATCGAGGCGGCCGAGCGCGACGGGCTGATCGAGCCGGGCCGCACGACGATCGTCGAGGCGACCAGCGGCAACACCGGGATCGCGCTCGCGTTCGTCTGCGCCGCGAAGGGCTACGACCTCGTGCTGACGCTGCCGCAGGGGATGAGCCGCGAGCGCGAAGGGCTCCTGCGCCTGTACGGCGCGCGCTTCGAGATCACGGAGTCGCTCGGCGGCATGAACGAGGCCGTCGACGCCGCCCGCGCGATGGCCAGAAGCGACGAGGTCTTCCTGCCGGACCAGTTCAGCAACCCGGCCAACCCGGCCGCGCACTTCCGCACGACCGGTCCCGAGATCTGGGAGACGATGGACGGGCGCGTTGACGTGCTGGTCGCCGGCGTCGGCACCGGCGGCACGATCACCGGCACCGGCGAGTTCCTGCGCGAGCGCAACCCGCAGCTGCAGGTGATCGCGGTCGAACCGCGCACCTCGGCGGTGCTGTCGGGGCGCCTGCCCGGGCCGCACAAGATCCAGGGGATCGGCGCCGGCTTCGCGCCGCCCGTGCTCAACCGCGCGCTGCTGGACGAGGTGATCGCGGTCGACGACGAGGACGCGATCCGCACCGCCCGCCTGCTCGCCAGCCGTGAGGGCGTGCTCGCCGGCATATCCTGCGGGGCGGCCGTCTGGGGCGCGCTGGAGGTCGCCAAGCGGCCCGCATCGAGAGGCAAGCGGATCGTCACGATCCTGCCGGACTCCGGCGAGCGCTACGTCTCGACGCCGTTCTTCGCACCGTAGACCGCGGCGGCCTGCGCGCGCTCGACTACGCTGTTGGTCATGGCCGGATTCCGCACGCTCGCACGCGTCGCAGGCGAGATTCGCAGGGACGTGCGCGCCGCACAGGAGCGCGACCCCGCCGCGCGCGGTGTCGGGCCCGCCGAGGTGCTCGCGATCTGGCCCGGCGTCCACGCCGTGCTCGCCCATCGCGTCGCGCACGCGCTGTTCGAGGCGGGCGTGCCGATCGTGCCGCGCGTCATAGCCGGCTTCTCGCGCGCGCTGACGGGGATCGAGATCCATCCGGCGGCGAAGATCGGCTCCGGCTTCTTCATCGACCACGGGATGGGCGTCGTCGTCGGCGAGACCGCGGTGATCGGCGACGACGTGACGCTCTATCAGGGCGTCACGCTCGGCGGCACCGGCTTCGCGACCGGCAAGCGCCACCCGACCGTCGAGGACAACGTCACGATCGGCTCGGGCGCGAAGCTGCTCGGCCCGATCACGATCGGCCACGGCTCGAAGATCGGCGCCAACACGGTCGTGATCCACGACGTGCCGCCGAACTCGACCGTCGTCGGCAACCCCGGCCACCCGGTGCGGATCGACGGCAAGCGGCCCGAGGGCCCCGACGCCGACTGGGTCCACCTGCCGGATCCGGTCGCGGACGCGATCAAGGGGCTCGCGAGCCGCATCGGCGCGCTGGAGCGGGCCGTCAGCGAGCAGGCCGGCGACAACGGCGCCGACGCGCGCGGCAAGCGTGAGCCGGAGCCGGAGCTGCCGCAGGTGCGGCCCGCGCGCGGGCCGAATCCGGCCGGCGGCTGAGCGGCGCGAGAGCGGGCCGGATCCGGCCGGCGGCCGGCGCGAGAGTCGTCCGGCTAGGAGGCGTTCGCCGCGCCGTCGGACGCGGGCGTGGCGGTCGCGGCCGCGTCGCCGGCCGTCACGCGTGCCAGGGCGGCCGGTGCGCTGCTGCGCAGCTGCGGCACGCGCCACATCGCTTCCAGCGCGATCGAGGCCGACATCTTGCTCGTGCCGATCGTGCGGTCTCTGAAGACTATGGGGACCTCGGTGACGCGGAAGCCCGCGAGCACGGCGCGGTAGGTGATCTCGATCTGGAAGACGTAGCCCTGCGAGCGCACGCTGTCCAGCTCGATCGCCTCCAGCACCTCGCGCCGCATGCACTTGAAGCCGCCGGTGAGATCGCGCTGCGGGAGTCGCAGCACCGTCCTCGCGTAGGTCGAGCCGCCGCGGCTGATCAGGCGCCGCAGCGGACCCCAGTCGCTGACGCCGCCGCCCGGCACGTAGCGCGAGCCGAGCACGACGTCGGCGTCTCTGGCGGCGCTCAGCAGCGCCGGCAGGTACTGCGGGTCGTGCGACAGGTCGGCGTCCATCTCGCAGACGAACTGCGCGCCGGCCGCGAGCGCGTGGGCGAAGCCGGCCAGGTACGCGCGCCCGAGCCCGTTCTTCTCCTTGCGGTGCAGCACCTCGACGATCCCGCCCAGCTCCTCGCCGAGCCGCTCGGCGATCGCTCCGGTGCCGTCCGGCGAACCGTCGTCGACGACGAGGATGCGGTGATCGCCCGGTGCGGCGAGCGCGAGCTGCTGCGCGACCAAGGGCAGCAGCAGCTGGATCGAACCGGCTTCGTTGTAGGTGGGCACGATGACCCAGACAGCTGGTGCCATGCGGCGGCGAAGCTTAGTGGACCGGTCCCCGGAGTGTGGCTTCAGCATGGACGGATCGACGGCCCGGAGCGCGGACATCCGGCCGATTCGCGATGATCCCGTGTGTCGTATGCGACTCGAGGACCTGCTCAGGCTGATCCGAGGACCGGCCCGCCCGACCCCGCGGCAGCTGCGCTACCGCCGCCGGCGCGTGACCCTGCTGGCCGGACTGGCGGGGCTGGCGCTGATCCTCGGCATGGTCGCGGGCGCCGGTGCCGGCAGCGACTCCGGCGGCGTCGCGACCGCGGCGACGAAGATCGGCTGGTACGGCCATCTGAGAATGCTCGCGGGCGCGGGCAGGGGCTCGCTGTCGCTGGAGCAGCGCGCGGCCGAGAACGCCGCGATCGACAGAGCGCTCGACAGAACGCCGTTCATCCGCATGGGCGGCAAGCAGACGAGACAGATAGCGCTGACGTTCGACGACGGCCCGGGGCAGGACACCGAGGCGCTGCTCGACCTGCTGGAGAGACTGCGCGTGCCGGCGACCTTCTTCATGCTCGGCAGGAACGTGCCCGAGTACCCCAATGCGGTGAAGCGGCTGATCGACGCCGGCGTGCCGATCGACGACCACTCGATGGACCATCCCGCGTTCGCGTCGCTGTCGGAGGCCGACCAGCGCGCGCAGGCGGCCGGCGCCGCGCAGGTGATAGAGGACGCCGGCGCGCCCTATCCGCGCCTCTTCCGCCCGCCCTACGGCTCCTACAACCAGACGACCCACGCGGTCCTCGGCAGCCTCAGAATGCTGTCGGTGCTGTGGTCGGTCGACAGCGAGGACTACACGAAGCCGGGGGTCGACCGGATCGTTCAGAACGTCGTCTCGGCGATACATCCGGGCGCGATCGTGCTGATGCACGACGGTGGCGGCGACCGCACGCAGACGATCGCGGCGGTTCAGCAGATCGTGCCGCAGCTGCGTAGAGCGGGCTACAGATTCGTGACGGTGCCGCGGCTGCTGCTCGACAACCCGCCGTCGGCCGACGACCAGGGCCTGCCGCCCGGCTTCAACCCCAGCGGCGCGGGCTGAGCCGACGCGGCCGCGCGGCCGTCGCGCCGCGTCGCCGCGCGCTGCCGCACCCGCGGGCGCACCGTCGCGCCCGCTCGCTATCGTCGAACAGATGTCCGCCCACGTCGCAGATCTCGATGCGCTGCTCGCGGGGCTCAACGAGCCCCAGCGCGAGGCCGTCGTGCACGGCGAGGGGCCGCTGCTGATCCTCGCGGGCGCCGGCTCGGGCAAGACGCGCGTGCTGACCCACCGGATCGCCTACCTCGTCGGCACGGGCCAGGCGCGCCCGGACGAGATCCTCGCGATCACGTTCACGAACAAGGCCGCGCAGGAGATGCGCGAGCGCGTCGAGCTGCTGGTCGGGCGCCGCACGCGCGCGATGTGGGTGATGACCTTCCACGCCGCCTGCGCGCGGATGCTGCGCGCCGACGCGCACCGGCTCGGCTACACGCGCCAGTTCACGATCTACGACCAGTCCGACGCGCGCCGCCTCGTCAAGCGTTGCATCGACGAGCTCGACATCGACCCGAAGCGCTTCACCCCGGGCGCGATCCACCACGAGATCTCCGACGCGAAGAACAAGCTGCGTGACGCGGAGGGCTACGGCAGACTCGTCGGCTCCTTCTTCGAGCAGACCGTCGCCGACGTCTACAAGCTCTACGAGGCCGAGCTGCATCGCATGAACGCGATGGACTTCGACGACCTGCTGGTACGCGCGGTCAACCTGATGGAGCTGTTCCCCGAGGTCCGCGAACGCTACGCCCGCGCCTTCCGCCACGTGCTCGTCGACGAGTACCAGGACACCAACCACGTCCAGTACCGCTGGCTCCAGCTGATCGCGGGGGAGCACAGAAACCTGGCGGTGGTCGGCGATGACAGCCAGTCGATCTACGGGTTCCGCGGTGCCGACATCCGCAACATCCTCAACTTCGAGGACGACTTCCCCGAGGCCGTCGTCATCAAGCTGGAGCAGAACTACCGCTCGACGCAGACGATCCTCGATGCCGCCAACGCGGTCATCCGCAACAACCGCGGCCAGCGCGAGAAGGACCTCTGGACCGATCTCGGGATCGGGGATCCGATCAAGGTGCGGGAGCTGGAGGACGAGCACGCGGAGGCGCGGTTCGTCGCGGGGGAGATCGAGCGGCTCGTCGACGAGGGGGTCTCGCGCGCGGAGCTGGCGGTCTTCTACCGCACCAACGCGCAGTCGCGGGTGCTGGAGGACACGCTCGTGCGGGCGCAGATCGGCTACCAGGTGATCGGCGGGACGAAGTTCTACGAGCGCGCCGAGATCAAGGACGCGGTCGCGTACCTGACGATGCTCGTCAACCCGCAGGACGTCGTCGCGTTCACGCGGATCGCCAACTCGCCGCGGCGCGGGATCGGGCAGACGTCGCTGTCGCGCGTCATATCGTGGGCGAACACGGCCGGCATCACGATCTGGGAGGCGGCGCTGGAGCCCGACTCCGTGCCCGGGCTCGGCACCGCCGCGAGAAAGGCCTTCCACCGCTTCATGGGCTCGATGCGCGTGCTCGGCGAGCGCGCCGCCGCGAACCCGCCGGTCGCCGAGCTGCTGAGAGAGGTGCTGGCCGAGTCCGGCTACCTCGACGCGCTGGAGGCAGAGCGCACGATCGAGGCGCAGGGTCGCACCGAGAACCTCGAGGAGCTCGTCAACGTCGCGGCGGAGTACGACGCGACGACCGACCTGCGCGAGGAGCCGCCGTCGCTGGCGGGCTTCCTGCAGCAGATCGCGCTCGTCGCCGACGCCGACGGCCGCAGAGACGACGTCGGCCTCGTGACGCTGATGACGCTGCACAACGCGAAGGGGCTCGAGTACCCGATCGTCTTCCTGCTCGGCTGCGAGGAGGGGATCTTCCCGCACCAGCGCGCGATCGAGGAGGGCGGCCTGGAGGAGGAGCGGCGCCTCGCCTACGTCGGCATAACGCGCGCCCAGCGCGATCTCTACATGACCTACGCCCGCACACGCGCGGTCTTCGGCTCGCGCTCGTTCGGCGCCCGCAGCCGCTTCGTCGACGAGATCCCGGTTGGGCTGACGGACCGCAACGAGCGGCCGGCCTTCGGCGTCGGCAGCGTGCGCGAGCGCGCGACGACGTGGGGGTCCTCGCCGAACCTGTCGCCGCTCGGCAGCGGCCCGATCCCCGGCGGGGGCTGGGACAGCGGCGCGGGCGGCGGGACCGGCTCGACCGAGTACCGGCTCGGCGACGACGTCGTCCACGCGGCCTTCGGCGAGGGCGTCGTGACGGCGGTCGAGGGGGGCGGGATCGTCGTGATCCGCTTCGCGAGAGACCGCTCCGAGCGCAAGCTCGTGGCGGACCTCGCCCCGATCGAGAAGCGCTGATCGGCTCGTCGCCGATAGGATCCGGCGCCGCATGGCAGCCACCATCATCGACGGCAGAGCGATCGCCCGCCAGGTCCGCGACCAGGTCGCCGCGGACGTCGCCGCATTCACTGCCGAGACGGGCGTCGTGCCCGGTCTCGCGACCGTCCTCGTCGGCGACGACCCGGCCTCCGCGGTCTACGTCGCGAACAAGCGCAGAGCGTGCGTCGAGGCCGGCATCGCCGACCTCCACCGTCACCTGCTGGCCGACGTCGCGCAGGAGGACGTCGTCGCGCAGTTGCAGGAGCTGAACGCCGACCCGCAGGTCAGCGGGATCCTGCTGCAGCTGCCGGTCCCGCGCCACCTCGACGCGAACCTGCTGGTCGAGCTGATCTCGCCCGACAAGGACGTCGACGGGCTCACCGCCGTCAGCGCCGGCCGGCTCGTCCAGGGCGTCCCGGGCCTGCGGCCGTGCACCCCGTCCGGCGTGATCGAGCTGCTCGACCACCACGAGGTGCCGCTGGAGGGGGCAGAGGCGGTCGTCGTCGGCCGCTCCGACCTCGTCGGCAAGCCGGTCGCGCAGCTGCTGCTGCAGCGCAACGCGACCGTCACGATCTGCCACTCGCGCACCCGCGACCTCAACGCGGTCACGCGCCGCGCGGACGTGCTGATCGCGGCCGTCGGCGTCCCGCGCCTGCTTGGCGCCGACGCCGTCAAGCCCGGCGCGGCCGTGGTCGACGTGGGCATCAACCGCACCGACGACGGCCTCGTCGGCGACGTCGACTTCGACGCCGTGCGCGAGGTCGCCGGCCTGCTGACGCCCGTCCCGGGCGGCGTCGGGCCGATGACGATCGCGCTGCTGCTGCGCAACACCCTCATCGCCGCGCGCCTGCAGCGCGGCGTGTAGCCTCGCCGCCGATGACGATCGACCTCAAACGCGTGCGGCTCGGCGAGTGGATCGCGGGGGCGGGCGGCGTGCTGCTGCTGCTCTCGCTCTTCCTGCTCGACTGGTACAGCGTCGGCGGCGGCGCCTTTTTCACGCGCGGCTCCGTCGATCTGTCGGCCAACGGCTGGCACACCCACTCGGTCCTGCGCTGGTTCATGCTGCTGACGATCCTCGCGGCGCTGATCCTGTTCGTCGCGACGCTGACGCAGCAGACGCCGGCGTTCTCGTCCGCGTGGGCGCCGGTCCTGACCGCGCTCGCGTTCGTCACGACCGTCTTCGTCGCCTACCGCGTCGTGATCAACGAGCCCGGGCCGAACGAGTTCGTCGACGTCGATGTCGGCGCCTGGATCGGCCTCTTCGCCTGCGCGCTCACGACGTACGGCGGCTACCTGTCGATGCGGATCGAGGGCGGTCCGATCGCGGACGTTCCGGTCCAGCACCGCACCCTCAGCCAGTAGCCGGCGGCGGCGCCCGCGCCGCTACACTCTCGCGCCGATGATCGATCGCGCGCAGGTACTCCACGTCGCCCGGCTCGCTCGCCTCGATCTCACCGACGACGAGGTCGGTGCGATGTCGCGCGAGCTGTCAGCAGTCCTCGACCACATCGAGAAGATCGGCGAGCTGCAGCTCGACGACGTGCCCGCCACGTCGCACGTGATCGACGTCGTCAACGCGCTGCGCCAGGACGAGCCGGTCCCGTCGCTGCCGCGCGAGCAGGCGCTCGCCAGCGCTCCCGAGGTCGTCGACGACGGCTTCGGTGTGCCGAGCCCGGGGGCGAGCTGATGAGCGGTCACGACCTGCTGGCGCTGTCGGCCAAGGAGGCGGCCGACGAGATCCGCCACGGCCACGTCTCCGCCGACGAGCTGTTCGAGGCGTACCGCACCCGCGCGGCCGCCGACGCGGCCGCCGGCGAGAACGGCCTCAACGCCTTCACCTGGGTCGCCGACGAGGCGCCCGCGCCCGCCGCGCCGCCGTCGAAGCAGGCGCCGCTGAGCGGTGTCCCGCTCGCCGTCAAGGACCTCTTCTGCACGGAGGGCGTGCCGAGCCAGTCGGGCTCGAAGATCCTCGCCGGCTACCGCCCGCCGTACAGCGCGACGGTCGTCAAGAAGCTCGCCGCGGCTGGCACGACGCTGCTCGGCAAGACGAACCAGGACGAGTTCGCGATGGGCAGCTCGAACGAGAACTCCGCCTTCGGCGACGTGCGCAACCCGTGGGACCGCAGCCGCGTCCCCGGCGGCTCCTCCGGCGGCAGCGCCGCGGCCGTCGCCGCCGGCCTGGCGCCGTGGGCGCTGGGCACCGACACGGGCGGCTCGATCCGCCAGCCGGCCGCGCTCTGCGGGATCGTCGGGCTGAAGCCGACCTACGGCTCGGTCTCGCGCTACGGGATGATCGCGTTCGCTTCGTCGCTTGACCAGGCGGGCCCGTTCGCACGCGACGTGACCGACACCGCGCTGCTGTTCCAGCAGATGGTTGGCCAGGACAGCTGCGACTCGACGTCGCTGCAGCATCCCGAGGCGATCGAGCTGCCGAAGGGCGTCGACCTGAAGGGGATCCGCATCGGCGTGCCCGAGGAGCTGACCGGCGACGGGATCGAGTCCGGCGTGCGCGACGCCTTCAACGCGTCGCTGGCGCTGGCCGAGCAGCTCGGCGCGACGATCGAGACGACGCACCTGCCGCACGCCCCGCACGCGCTCAGCGCCTATTACCTGATCGCGCCGGCCGAGGCGTCGTCCAACCTCGCCCGCTTCGACGGCGTCCGCTACGGCCACCGCGCCGAGGCCGACGACCTGCTGAGCATGTACACCCGCACGCGCGCCGAGGGCTTCGGGCCCGAGGTCAAGCGCCGCATCATGCTCGGGACCTACGCGCTCTCCAGCGGCTACTACGACGCCTACTACGGGCGCGCGCAGAAGGTCCGCACGAAGATCTCGGAGGACTTCTCCAACGCCTTCGAGACGTTCGACTTCATCGTCACGCCGACGGCGCCGACGGTCGCGTTCAGGCTCGGTGAGAAGACCGACGACCCGCTGGAGATGTACCTGCAGGACTTCTGCACGGTGCCGATGTCGCTCGCCGGCATCCCGGCGATCTCGATTCCCAACGGCCTCAGCGACGGCCTCCCGGTCGGGCTGCAGATCGCCGGCCCGGCGTTCAGCGAGAACCGCCTGCTGAGAGCCGCATACGTGCTGGAGCAGGCGCTCGGCTTCGACGGCTCGGCCGTGCGCCGCAACGGAGGTGCCTCCTGATGAGCAGCGGTTACGAGCCCGTCATCGGGCTGGAGATCCACGTCCAGCTGCGCACGAAGACGAAGATGTTCTGCGGCTGCGAGTTGTCGTTCGGCGACCCGCCGAACGTCCACACCTGCCCGGTCTGCCTCGGCCTGCCGGGCGCGCTCCCGGTCGTCAACGCGAGAGCGATCCACTACGCGCTGATGGTCGGCATGGCACTCGGCTGCGAGCTGGCGCCGCGCTCGATCTTCCACCGCAAGAACTACTTCTATCCGGACCTGCCCAAGGGCTACCAGATCTCGCAGTACGACATCCCGATCTGCAGCGGCGGCAACCTCGGCGACGTGCGGATCCACCGCGCGCACCTGGAGGAGGACGCGGCGAAGCTGATCCACGTCGGCGGCTCCGGCCGCATCCACGGCGCCGACGCCTCGGTGGTCGACTACAACCGCGGCGGCACGCCGCTGGTCGAGATCGTCACCGAACCGGACGTCAGATCGGCTGCGCAGGCGCGCGAGTGGCTGACGCTGCTGCGCGAGACGCTGCGTCAGCTCGGCGTCTCGGACGTGAACATGGAGGAGGGGTCGCTGCGCTGCGACGCCAACGTCTCGATCCGCCCGGTCGGCAGCGACGTGCTCGGCACCAAGACCGAGCTGAAGAACATGAACTCCTTCCGCTTCCTGGAGCGCGGCGTCGAGGCGGAGATCGCCCGTCAGATCGCGCTCGTGCAGAGCGGGGAGGAGGTCGTGCAGGAGACGCTGCACTACGACCCCGTGTCGGGCAGCATCTCGTCGCTGCGCTCGAAGGAGGAGGCGCACGACTACCGCTACTTCCCCGAGCCCGACCTCGTCCCGGTCGTGCTGACCGAGGCGATGATCGCCGCGGCGAGAGCTGAGCTGCCGGAGCTGCCGGCGCAGCGCGCCGCGCGCTACGAGTCGCAGCTGGGCCTGTCGGCCGACTCCGCGCGCCTGTTCGCCTTCCGCGCCGACCTCGCGCACTACTTCGAGGCGGCGCTGGCCGAGGACGACGCCAACGCGCAGGTGCTCGCGAACTGGATCTCCGGCGAGCTGGTCGCGCGCCTCGGCGACGACGACCCGGCGCAGTCG
Source organism: Conexibacter sp. CPCC 206217 (assembly GCF_030646165.1). GTDB lineage: Bacteria > Actinomycetota > Thermoleophilia > Solirubrobacterales > Solirubrobacteraceae > Conexibacter. The sequence continues at coordinate 353,394 of NZ_JAUTDO010000007.1, forward strand.
AAGGTGACGCCCGCCGCGATCGCGCAGCTGGTCGCGCTGCTGCACAGCAGAGCGGTCACGCCGGGCGCGGCGAAGCAGGTGCTCGACAGACTGGTCGCCGACGGCGGCGAGCCGGGCGCGATCGTCGAGGCCGAGGGCCTCGGCGCGATCGGCGGGGGCGACGAGCTGGCCGACGTCGTGCGGCGGGCGCTCGAATCCGACCCGTCGGCGGTCGAGAAGCTGAAGGCCGGCAACATGAAGGCGATCGGCCCGATCGTCGGCTTCGTGATGCGCGAGACGAAGGGCCGCGCCGACGGCGGCGAGGTCAACCGCCTCGTGCGCGAGCAGCTGGGGCTGTAGCAGGAGCGCTAGAAGCGCTCCAGCACCCGTGCGATCGCGGTCGTCCCGAACTCGACGGCCGCGACGGGCAGGCGCTCGTCCGGTGCGTGGACGAGCTCGTTGAAGCGCATCTCGGGCGGCAGCTGCATCGGCAGGAAGCCGTAGGTCTGGATCCCGAGGCGCGCGAAGAAGCGCCCGTCGGTGACGCCTGGCAGCAGCATCGGCACCGGCCGCGCCGCGGGGTCGACGGCGCGCAGCGCGTCGGCGAGCGTGTCGAACAGGCCGAGGTCCGGCCGCGCTGTGGCGGCGTCGTGGCGGACGATCTCGGCGTCGAAGTCGACGCCGCCGAGCGCGCGCAGCTCCGTCAGCACCTCGTCCGGGCGGAATCCCGGCAGCAGACGGCAGTCCAGCTCGGCCGTGACCGCGGCGGGGATCACGTTGATCTGCTCGCCGCCGCGCACGAGCGTCGCGCTGGCGGTGTGGTGCAGGAGCGGATCCAGCATCGCGCCGCGCTCGCCGAGCAGGTCGAGCAGGCGGTCGGTCAGGCGCGGGCGCAGCAGCCCGCGCAGCGTCGCGGCGACCGGCGCCGGCACGTCCGCGGCGAGTCCTTCGACCATCATCCGCGCCGACGGCGTGACGTGCACCGGCAGCCGTCCGCGGTCGAGCGCGGCCAGCAGCCGGCCGAGGCGGCCGGCGGCGCTGTCGCGCACCGGCATCGAGCCGTGGCCGGCGCGCCCGCGGAAGGTCGCGCGGATCCAGCAGACCTGCTTCTCGGCGACCATCACGGGATAGAAGCGGCGGCCGGCAAGCTCCAGCGTGAAGCCGCCGAACTCGCCGAGCGCGTAGCGCACGCCGGCGAACAGCTCGGGATGGTCGGCGACGACCTGCTCGGCGCCGTGCGTGCTGCCGGCCTCCTCGTCGGACAGCAGGCAGAGGATCAGGTCCCCGGGCGGCGGGGTCGCGGCCGCGTGCGCGCGCAGGAACGCCGCGGTCAGCATCGCGACGCCGCCCTTCATGTCGAGCGCGCCACGGCCCCACACGAAGCCGTCGGCGATCTCACCCGCGAACGGCGGGTGCGTCCAGTCGCCCGGCGCGGGGACGACGTCGACGTGGCCGTGCAGCAGCAGCGGGGCGGCGGCGCCGCGGCCGGCGATCCGCGCGATCAGGTTCGGCCGCTGCGGATCGCGCCCGACGATCCGCGTCTCGATCCCGCGCTCGTCGAGCAGGCCGCGCAGCCACTCGATGCAGGCGCGCTCGGCGCCGGGCGGGTTGCTGGTGTCGAAGCGCAGCAGCCGCTGCAGCAGCTCCAGCGGGCGCTGCTCGATCGGATCGGCGTGGTCGGCGGGCATCTGCGCAGCTTAATGTCGGTTGGCACCGCTGCGCGACGGAGTACGCTTAGAGGATGTCCACTCAAGACACAGAGAAGAGCGGCGGAGCGTCGATCCTCCAGAAGGCGATCGCGGCGCTGATCCTGATCATCGTCGTCGTGGTGCTGGCGAAGGTCCTGCTCAGCTTCCTCGCGGGCATACTGTGGCTCGTGATCGCCGTCGTCGTGATCGGCGCGATCCTGTGGGCCGCCAACACGTTGCTCTGACGGCGGCGGCGGCGTAGTCGATGGCGTTCCTCGTCATCCTGTTCTTCTTCGGTCTGGCCGGTGGCGTCGTCGGCCGGATCAAGGGCAGCTCGTTCTTCATCTGGTTCCTGGTCTCGTTCTGCGTGCCGGTGATAGGGCTGGCGTGCGCGCTGCTGTATCGCTGGGACAACAACGAGCTGCGGCGCGAGTGCCCCGGCTGCGGCAAGGTCGTGAAGCTGCACGACGCGCTCTGCACGAGCTGCGGGACCGAGCTGGAGTTCCCGGAGACGGCGATCGCCTCCGAGGCGCAGGTCGCCGCGGCGCGGCGGACGCGCGCGGCGGCGTCACACCAGGCGTAGGTCGAGCGCCGCACCGCGCCGCGTGGGCCGCGCCGCCCGCGCGCGCTGACGACCACGCCTACCCGCGCGCTGACGGACGGCGGCCCAGGCGCCGCGCGAACCGCCGCCGACCGCCTTCAGAGCCCGCTGACAGGCCCCGCCCAGGGGCCGGTCCGGGCGCCTGCCCGCTGGTAGGATCAGGAGATCCGCGCGCGTCGGCCACACGGCGCGCGTTCCAGTTTCCGAGCCCCTTGAGAGGAGGCGAGCGCAGATGCGTGCAGTCGACGCCCTGATGGAGTGTTTGAAAGCGGAGGGTGTCGAGGTCGTATTCGGCCTGCCCGGCGGCGCGAACCTCCCGACCTACGATGCCTTCTACGACGCTGGCATCCGGCACATCCTCGTCCGGCACGAGGCCGGCGGCGGCCACGCCGCCGAGGGCTACGCGAAGGCGACCGGCAAGGTCGGCGTCGCGTTCGGCACCAGCGGCCCCGGCGCGACCAACCTGATCACGCCGATCGCGGACGCGATGATGGACTCGGTTCCGGTCGTCTTCATCACCGGCCAGGTGCGCACGGAGCTGATCGGCACGGACGGCTTCCAGGAGGCGGACATGCTCGGCATGACGCTTCCGATCGTCAAGCACTCGTTCATGATCCAGCACCCGCTGGAGATCCCGCGCGCGATCCACGAGGCGTTCCACATCGCCCGCAGCGGCCGGCCCGGCCCGGTGCTCGTCGACATCCCGCAGGACCTCAGCCGCGCGGACATCCCGTACGAGCCGGTCACGGACGTCAGGCTGCCCGGCTACCAGCCCAACAGAGACGGCAACCAGAAGCAGATCCGGCTCGCCGCGAAGGCGCTCGCGAACGCGCGCCGGCCGGTCCTCTACGTCGGCGGCGGCGTCGTCAACGCGAACGCCTCCGAGGAGCTGCGCGCGCTCGCGCTCAGCGACCGCTTCCCGGTGACCGCGACGCTGATGGCGCTCGGCGCCTTCCCGGCGCCGCACCACCAGTGGCTCGGGATGCTCGGCATGCACGGCACGCGCGCCGCCAACTACGCGATGGACGAGGCCGACCTGATCGTCGCGATCGGCGCCCGCTTCGACGACCGCATCACCGGCAAGCTGTCGGAGTTCGCCCCGCGCGCGAAGTTCATCCACATCGACATCGACCCGGCCGAGATCTCCAAGAACGTGCCGGCGCACATCCCGATCGTCGGCGACGCCAAGAGCGTGCTCGCGAGACTGACGAGCGAGTACGTCGCGCTCGAGGCCGACCAGGGCCGGCTGGAGGAGTGGTGGACGCGGATCGACGGCTGGCGCCGTCAGTACCCGCTCACCTACGAGGACTCGGCCGACACCGAGATCACGCCGCAGCGGGGCGTGCAGGCGATCCTCGAGGCGACCGGCGGCGAGGCGATCATCACCTCCGACGTCGGCCAGCACCAGATGTGGACGGCGCAGTACTACGACTTCCCGCAGCCGCGCCGCTGGATCAACTCCGGCGGCCTCGGCACGATGGGCTTCGGCGTCCCCGCCGCGATGGGCGCCGCGGTCGGCGTGCCGGACCGCACGGTCGTCTGCGTCGCCGGCGACGGCTCGGTGCAGATGAACGCGCAGGAGCTGGCGACCTGCGCGCAGAACAGAATCCCGATCAAGGTGATCATCCTCAACAACGGCTTCCTCGGCATGGTCCGCCAGTGGCAGGAGCTGTTCTGGGACAACCGCTACTCGCACGTCGACCTCGGGCAGTACCCGGACTTCGTCAAGCTCGCGGAGGCCTACGGCTGCACCGGCCTGCGGCTGACGGACAAGACGACGCTCGTGGAGGACCTGAAGGCGGCGATCGCGACCGAGGGACCCGTCGTCGTCGACGTCCGCGTCACGAGAGAGGCCAACGTGTATCCGATGATCTCGCCCGGCCAGGCCGCGCGGGACATGGTGGGTTAGGTGACTGTCATGGGTGAACCCGGAACGCAGGAACTGATCAGCCTCGACGACCTCGAGGCGGCGGGCGGGCTGATGACCGGCCGCAAGCACATCCTCTCGATCCTGGTCGAGAACAAGCCGGGCGTGCTGACCCGCGTCGCCGGGCTGTTCGCGCGGCGTGCGTTCAACATCGACACGCTCGCCGTCGGCCCGACCGACGACCCGACCGTCTCGCGCATCACGCTGACGCTCGACGGCGCCGTCCATCCGATCGACCAGGTCACGAAGCAGCTGCACAAGCTGATCAACGTGCTGAAGATCCGCGACCTCGAGCCGGGCGAGACGCTCGCGCGCGAGCTGGCGCTGTTCAAGCTGTCCGCCGACGGCGCCGCGCGCGCCGAGGTGCTGCAGATCTGCGAGATCTTCCGCGCGAAGATCGTCGACGTCGCGAAGCGCTCGGTGATCGTCGAGATCACCGGCACGACCGACAAGATCGAGGCGTTCGAGCGGCTCGTGCGGCCGTTCGGCCTGATCGAGATGGCCCGCACCGGCGAGATCGCGATCTCGCGCGGACGCAGCGAGACCTGATCCCCGTCGAAGGGTAAGACCCGCTTCATGACGTTCAGCCTGCGTGCGCGGTCGGCGAGTCCCGAGTGGCTCGACCGTCCCGCGCGCGAGCTGCTGTCGATGCGGCTGCAGGAGGCGGTGCGGCGCGCGCGCAGCCGCGCGACCGCGCAGGCCGACCGCACCGGCGAGGCGCTCGCGGCGGTCAGCGTGCCGCTGCGCGGCGTCGATCCGACCGCGGTCGTCGTCGCCTCGCGCCAGCCCGGCGAGCCGTGGTTCGCGCTCGAGCAGCCCGACCGCGACGGCACTGCGCTCGCCGCGCTCGGCTGCGTGCGCGCGATCGAGGCGAGCGGAGAGGACCGCTTCGACGCCGTCGCGCGCACGTGGGAGCGGCTCGCGGCCGACGCCGTCGCCGACCCGCCCGACGGACCGGCCGGCACCGGCCTCGTCGCCGTCGGCGGCTTCGCGTTCGCGCCGCAGGGCGGCAGATCGCCGACCTGGTCGGGCTTCGCGCCGGGGTCGCTGCAGGTGCCGCAGATCGCCTTCGCGCGGCGCGGTCGCGACGTGCGGCTGACGGTCGCCGCGCTCGCGACGCCCGACGACGACCCCGCGCAGTTGCTGGCTGCGATCGAAGCGCGGCTCGAGGCGCTCGTCGCGGCGCCGTCGCTGCCGCTGCTGGACCCGGCGCCGTCCGGTCGCTACGACGTCGTCAGCGCGATGCCGCCGGAGCACTACGAGGGCGCGGTCGTGCGAGCGGTCGAGCGGATCAGAGCGGGAGAGCTGGAGAAGGTCGTGCTCGCGCGCGAGGTGCAGGTGCACGCGCCGCAGGCGCACGATCCCGGCGCCGTCTTCGGGGCGCTGCGCGACGGCTTCCCCGGCTGCTTCGTCTACGCCGTCGGCCGCGGCGAGGCGACCTTCGTCGGCGCGACGCCGGAGCTGCTGGTGCGGCGCGACGGCGAACGCGCCTCGACCGTCGCGCTCGCCGGCTCGACCCGGCGCAGCGCCGACCCGGCGGTCGACGACCATCTCGGCGAAGCGCTGCTGCGCAGCGACAAGGACCGCGGCGAGCAGGCGATCGTGACGCGGCGGATCGCGAGGGCGCTGCGGCCGCACAGCGTGTGGGTGACGGCGGCGCCGGAGCCGGTCGTCGTGAGGGTCGCGAACATCCAGCACCTCGCGACGCCGATCCGCGCGCAGCTGTCGCAGCCGATCGGCGCGATGACGCTCGCGAACGTGCTGCACCCGACGCCGGCGGTCGGCGGCGAGCCGTTCGCGACCGCCGAGCGGCTGATCCCGCAGCTGGAGGGCTTCGACCGCGGCTGGTACGCCGGGCCGGTCGGCTGGACCGACGCCAACGGCGACGGCGAGCTGTGCGTCGCGCTGCGCTGCGCGCTCCTGCGCGGCCCCGTCGCGCACCTCTACGCCGGCGTCGGCGTCGTGCGCGACTCCGACCCGGCCGCGGAGCTGGCCGAGACGGAGATCAAGCTGCAGGCGCTGCTGCCGGTGCTCGCGGGCTGAGCGGCGCCCGGGCGCCGCAGTGCCACTCGGCCGCGGGCCGGGCGCGTCAGGCGCCGAACGCTCTGTACGCGTCGTCGTTGTCGGGCGCCGGCGGCTTCGGCTTCTCCGGCGCGGCCGGACGCTCCGGCGCGCTCGGCGGGGCCCACGACTGCTGCGGTGCCTCGCCCGCGGGCGCCGGAGTGCGCGGCGGTTGCTCCTGCGGCACTGTGGGGGCGGGCGCGGGCGCCGGCGTCGGCGCATCCGGCTCCGGCCACGCCTGCCAGCGCTCGGTCGGCGACGGCGCGGCCGGCGGCGGCCACTGCGCCTGCGCGGGCTGCGGCCAATCCGTCAGCGCCTGCGGCTCGCGCGAGGCGTCGGCGCGGTAGACGTAGGTCTTGGCGATCTTGTCGTGCAGGCACTGCCGTCGCTTGTCGAACAGCCCGAACGGATAGTCGATCAGCGAGTAGATCCCGCTCGTCATGACGCTGAGCACGGTCGTGCCGAGCACGTCACGCAGCGCCCCGCGCCAGAACGTGACGGGCACGCCCTCGCTGGTGACGACGCGCACCTTCATCAGCTGCTTGCCGAACGTCTGCCCGTTGTGGGCGCCCCTGCGGCTGAGCGTGAGCGGGTAGTAGAGCAGCACGGCGAGCGCGTAGACGGCGTAGATCGTGATGGCCGTGGCCGTGCCGTCGGCGTCCGAGTCACCGGTGGACACCGCGACGACGATCGCGATCACGAACACGGGGATCGCGATGAAGATCCCGTCCAGCACGATCGCCCAGAAGCGGCGCCAGCGCGACGCCAGCCGCTCGTCGTCTTCGAGCGGCTGCGGCGCCTTCGCATCCGTCGAGGCGGCGTCGGTCGGGTAGGGCTCGTAGGCGCTCATGGCGCGCAGGCTACCGGCCGGCGCAGCGGCGGGCGAGCGGGTTCGGCGGACGGACTACTCGCGCTGCGGCAGCGCCGCCTTGCGCCACAGCCCGACGACTTCGCGCACGCTCGCGCTGCGGTACGAGATGCGGTTGTCGAGCGGGCGCAGCTCCAGCTCGAAGCGGCCGCTGTCGCGCTGCTGCAACGAGATCACGACCGCGTGAAAGCGGCGGCCCTTCTTGTCGACCTCGACGACGTCGCCGGGGGCGATGCCCTTCGAGCTGAGCCGCTGCGGCCTCGGCTCCGCGACCGGCTTCGGCGCCGGGTCTTCGAACTGCAGGAAGCTGATCTGGGCGTCGGACACGGCGGTCGGAAGAAGGTAGCCCTTCGTGCGGCGGAGCGGCGGCTGTGATATCAATTAGGCACACCTAACAAGGACCGGTGCGGCAGGCCCCGTCGCAACGTTCCGAGCACAACGGACCGAGGTCAGAGTCGGTCCCTGCGCCCGAGCCTTCCGTGCCGGCAATGACATGGTCATCGCCGCACTTCCCACCGTCCACTTCGTCATCGGCCTCCGTGAGGGCGTTGAAGCCGCGCTCATCGTCGGCATCATCGCCACGTTCCTGCGTCAGCAGGGGCGCTCCGACGCACTGCGTTGGATGTGGGCCGGCGTCGCCCTCGCGATCGCGCTCTGCGTCGGCGTCGCCGTCGTGCTGGAGCTGATCGACGAGAACCTCCCGCAGAGACAGCAGGAGGCGTTCGAGGCGATCGTCGGGCTGGTCGCGGTCGGGATGGTCACGTTCATGATCGTCTTCATGCGCCGCCACGCGCGCGAGCTGGGCGGGCAGCTGCGCGGCAACGCCGCCAGCGCGCTCGCCGCGGGATCCGCCGTCGGACTCGTCGCGATGGCGTTCCTCGCGGTCATGCGCGAGGGGCTGGAGACCGCGATGTTCATGCTCGCCGCGTTCCAGGCGTCGATGGGCACGAGCCCGCTGGTCGCCGGCCTCGGCGCCGTCGCCGGCGTGCTCGTCGCAGCGGTGATCGGGTGGCTGATCTACCGCAGCGGCATGAAGGTCAACATGTCGCGCTTCTTCCGCATCACCGCGGTGCTGCTGGTGATCATCGCCGCGGGGCTCGTCTCCAGCGCGATCCACCACGCCAACGAGGCCGCGCTGTTCACCTCCTTCAACACGCAGGCGCTCGACCTCTCGTGGTTCGTGATCCCGCGCTCGGACTCGATCACGACGGGGCTGATCACCGGGCTGCTGGGCGTCTATCCCTTCCCGTCGGTCGCGGAGGTCGCCGGCTGGCTGCTGTACGCGGTGCCGATGCTGATCTACGTGCTGTGGCCGCAGGGCCGCACGCTCGGCCGTCGTCGGCGCGACCCCTCGGTCGCGACCACGAGCGCGGCCTGACAGACCTTTCTTCGCCAACCAGGAGCACAGATGAACCCGAACCAGACGATCTCGCGCGGCCTGCTCGCCGTGAGCGCCGCGGCGCTGCTCGCAACCGGCCTCGCGGCCTGTGGCAGCGACGACAGCTCCGGCGGCGGCGGTTCCGGCTCCTCGACGAACGCGAACGCGAACGCGTCGACCGGTCCGGCGAAGGAGCTGAGACTGCAGCTGACCGACGACGGCTGCACGCCCGCCCAGGCGACCGTGCCGGCCGGCTCGGTCAAGGTGGTCGTCAGCAACCCGGACAGCAACAAGACCGACGAGGTCGAGCTGAAGAACGCCGACGGAATCATCATGGGCGAGCGCGAGAACATCGCGCCGGGGCTGTCGTCCGACTTCACGCTGACGCTGCAGCCGGGCAGATACGTGCTCAACTGCACCTTCCAGAACGAGCAGCGCGACAACGGCTCGGTCACGGTGACGGGCGCGGCGGCGAGAGAGGCCGCGGTCGACGACGTCGAGCTGGCGAAGGCCGTCGGCGAGTACCAGCGCTACGTCAAGGGCGAGAGCGACAAGCTGCTCACCAGCACGAGAGCGTTCGTCGCGGCGCTGAAGGCGGGCGACGTCGCCAGAGCGAAGGCGCTGTTCGGCCCGACGCGGATCCACTACGAGGCGGTCGAGCCGATCGCCGAGAGCTTCGGCGACCTCGATCCCGAGATCGACGCGCGCGTCAACGACGTCGCCGACCGCTCGAAGTGGACCGGCTTCCACAAGCTCGAGCAGATCCTGTGGCAGAGAGACACCACGGACGGCACCGGCAGATACGCGGACAAGCTGCTCGCCGACGTGACGAAGCTCGACGACAGCATCGACGGGCTGAGACTGCAGGCGGCACAGGTCGCCAACGGCGCGGTCGCGCTGCTGGACGAGGTCTCCAGCAGCAAGATCACCGGCGAGGAGGATCGCTACTCGCACACCGACCTCTCCGACTTCCAGGGCAACTTCAGCGGCGCGCGCGAGGCGTTCGAGGTGCTCAAGCCGGCGCTGGAGGCACGCGGCGACGGCGCGCTGGTGACGCAGATCGACGAGCGCATCGCGGCGGTCCAGGCCGGTCTGGACCGCTACAGACGCGACACGGCGCTCGGCTTCGCGCCGTATCAGGAGCTGACCGCGAGAGATCGCCGCCAGTTCGCCCAGCAGATCGCCGCCCTGGCCGAGCCGCTCTCGCTCGTCGCCGGGAAGGTGCTGCCAAGTCAGAGCTGACGCGATGGCCGGCGCCGACGACGCGGCTGGGCGGGACGGCATGAGCGGCGAGGCCGACGCGGCTGGGCGGGACGGCACGAGCGGCGAGGCCGACGCGACGCGGCCGACCGGCAGCGGCGCGGCTTCCTCGTCGCGCGGCCTGACGCGCCGCCGGCTGCTGCTCGGCGGGGGCGGGGTCGTCGGCCTCGCCGCCGCGGCCGCGGCGGGCTACGCCGTCGGCGACGCGCAAGCCGACGAGGGCGACGGCGGAGCGAGCGGTTCCGGCTCGTCCGCGATCGTCCCGTTCGAAGGCACCCATCAGGCCGGCATCGCGACGCCGGCGCAGGCGCGGCTGGTGTTCGGCTCGTTCGACGTCGTCAGCGACAGCGCGGACGATCTGCGCGAGCTGCTGCGCGCGTGGACCGAAGCGGCGCGGCTGATGACGGCCGGGCGTCCGACCGGCGCCGTCGCCGGTCAGCCGGAGCTGCCGCCGCAGGACACCGGCGAGGCGCTCGGGCTGGGGCCGTCGTCGCTGACGATCACGATCGGCGTGGCGCCGTCGCTGTTCGAGCGCGACGGCGAGGACCGCTTCGGCCTGCGCGCCCGCCGACCGGCGGCGCTGAAGCCACTCGGCCCGCTGCCGGGCGACCAGCTCGACCCCGCCCGCAGCGGCGGCGACCTCTGCGTGCAGGCGTGCGCGGACGATCCGCAGGTCGCCTTCCACGCCGTCCGCAACCTGCTGCGCGCCGGCCGCGGGATCGCGGAGCTGCGCTGGCTGCAGCTCGGCTTCGGCAGCAACACGGCGACGACGAGCGGGCAGCAGACGCCGCGCAACCTGATGGGCTTCAAGGACGGCACGAACAACCTCAAGGTCGACGACGGCGCGGCGCTCGATCGCCACGTCTGGGTCGGCGACGAGGAGCCGCAGGCGTGGTTTCGCGGCGGCACCTACCTGGTGGCGCGCCGCATCCGGATGCTGATCGAGAGCTGGGACCGCGACCGCCTGTCCGACCAGGAGGCGGTCGTCGGCCGGCGCAAGGTCAGTGGCGCGCCGCTGGGCGGCAGAGCGGAGCACGACAGACCGGACCTGAGCGCGAGAGGCGCCGACGGCCTGCCGACGATCCCGGTCGACGCCCACATCCGCCTCGCCGCGCCGGCGACCAACGACGGCGCCGCGCTGCTGCGCCGCGGCTACGCCTACACCGACGGGATCGACCCCCGCACCGGCCTGCTCGACGCCGGCCTCTTCTTCGTCGCCTTCCAACGTGACCCCGAGCGCCAGTTCGTCGCGATCCAGCGGCGGTTGGGCGCCAACGACGCGCTGACCGAGTACGTCCAGCACACCGGCAGCGGCCTGTTCGCGGTGCCGCCGGGCGTGCGGGGGAGGGGCGGGTTCGTCGGCGAGGGGCTGTTCGGCTAGCGGCTGCCTACCCGCGCGGCAGCGCAGCGCTTCTCGGGACACCCGCCTCCAGCCACGTGACGGTCTCAGACGTGCCCTCGGCGAACGCTGCGCCGGTAATCGAGTCCGCGTCGACCGTGGCCAGCGTGACCGCTCTGCCGCCTGGGCGGCCGGCCTCGACGCGGGTTTCGTAGTCGTAGTGCTGCTCGTACATCCCGTTGGGGGCGATGAAACCGTTCGAGCGCGTCGTCACCAGCGGGAAGGCGAGTGCGCCGTCGTCGGCCAGCGCGAGCTGCGAGATGCGCATGGCGGCGGCTTGGTTGTCGTTCACGTACGTGAACGTCGTCGGCCGCGAGCTGTCGCGGCCGACGTCAGCGACCGAGACCGACAGCTGGTCGTGGAAGGTGATGGTGTCCCCCGAGGCGGTGATCCATGCCACCCAGGTTCCGTTGACGACGACAGACCCGATAGAGCTACCGCCATAGCGGTAGTTGCTGACGGCGGTGAGCGCTCGCGGCCGGCCGGACGAGGTCAGGCAGGTGCGGATGTAGTGGTCGTCGTTGAAGCCGGTCAGCGCTTCCGACGGCGCGAAATCGGTCACCAGCAGCTCGTCGTCGCTTGCGAGGACTCTCTCGGCCGGCGCTGGCGCACAGGACGGCCGTGCGCCCGCCCCCAAGCGCATCTGCGCCTGCAGTCGCACCGTCTGGGCTCTCCCGCGGGTCCCGATGAGCGTGCAGTGGTTTGCGCGCGCCGCGACGTCGCGCGGCAGGCGCACGCGGACCGTGCGCGCCCCGCGTGCCACGTGCACCGCGCGCTGCGCCGGCGGGCTCGTGAACAGCGGCTGGATCGGCGCGTGCTCCCCCTCGTCGAATCCGTTGCCGACCGAGTCGCCGCAACGCGCCACCAGGCGCTGGCCGCCGCGCGGCAGTCTGCTCAGCGGTGCGCGCAGCGTGACCGTCAGCAGGCGGCCTTCGAGGCGGAAGCGCGCGCCGCCGCCGGCCATCGTGCCGGTCACCAGCGCGGCGGGCGCGGGTCTGGGGGCGGTCTTCCTGGCCTGTGCGGTGGTGACGATTCCCGCGGCTCCGCCAGCGCTGCTCTTGCCCTGCGCGGCGGCCGTGCCGGCCGCGATTCCCGCGGCTGACACGACGAGGAGACTCGCCAGCAGCATTCGTCCGTGAACTCTCATGCTGGATCAAACGCGCCGGCGGACACGTGGTTGCGACTATGCGCGATGCCGCCGCCTGCTCGCCGCGCAGGTGGACGCTGACGCCGAGGCGGATCCGCAGGCGGCCGTCGTGTCGCAGCAGGCGTCTGCCGGCGCGCGTCAGCCGCAGCCGCTTGCGGCGCAGGCGGCCCTACTTCGCGGCCAACGCTTCTGCCACGGCCGCCCACACGTGGCGGTGCAGAAGCACGTTCTCGTCGCGGTCGGTCGTCGCCTGCACGATCGTGACGCCGGCGCCCGGCCGCGTCGCGCGGGCCAGTTCGGCGCGCAGCTCCGCGGCGGTCGCGACGGGCACGTGGCGGGCGCCGTAGAGCTGCGCGGCGACGGCAAAGTCGAGGCCGTGCGGGGTCGCGATGTGGTGCTCGAAGTGGTCGCTCTGCGTCGCGACGGGGAGGAAGTGGAAGATGCCCCCGCCGTCGTTGTCGATCAGCACGATCGTCAGGTCGAGCTGCAGCCGCCGTGCCGACAGCAGCGCGCCGAGGTCGTACGCGAGCGTCACGTCGCCGATCAGCAGCACAACCGGACCGTCGCCCGCCGCCGCCGCGCCGAGCGCGGTCGCGACCGTCCCGTCGATTCCGTTCGCCCCGCGGTTGGAGAGGACCCGCGGCCCGTCGTCACGCGCCGGCAGGAACGTCTCGACGTCGCGGATCGGCATCGAGGCGGCGACGACGAGCGTTGCGCCCGCGTCGAGCGCGGCCGCGGCCTCGATCGCGACGAGCGGTTCGCTGAGCGTCGCGTCGCCGTCGGCGACCGCCTCAGCGCGGACGAGCCGCTTGGCGCCGCTCCCGATCGTCGCCGCGATCGCTCGGCCGGCCACTCCGTCGGCGACTCGCCACCGCTCGACCCACGTCGCGTCGCCGATGCCGGAGTGGTCGCGCGCGAACGCTGGGAGCGCCTCGTCCAGATCGCGCTCGAGCCGAGTGCTCACGACCGCGTCCGGGTCATGCCACGCGTGGTGCGGGTCGAGCGCGATCTGGGGGATCTTCGGATCGAGCCCTGCGAGCCAGCCGCGCAGCGGCTTCGACGTGGGCAGGTCACCGATCCGCAGCACGGCCTGCGGTGCGTCGAGCCCGGAGAGGAAGCCGGCGTCGCGCAGGAGGGCGTCGTAATGGGCGACGGCGTTGGGACCGCGCCGCGCCTGCGACAGCGGATCGGCGAGCAGGACGTAGCCGATCGCCTCGGCGGCGGATGCGATCGCGAGGCCGATCGCTCGTCCACCGCCCGTCTGCCCCGCGACGATCACGCCGCGCCCGTGCGGCAGCGGCTCGATGCCGTCCAGGCTCGCGTCAGCGATCCGGCGGCCGCGCGCCACCCACGGCCGCCCGTCCGGCCGGCCCGGCAGCGGATCCTCTTGCGGCAGCGGCTCGCTCAGGACGAGCGGCTCGCGCAGCGGCATGTTCAGGTGCACGACGCCGGGGCGGCCGTCCTGGGCGGTCCAGACGGCGCGGCAGGCGAGCGTGCGCATCCAGCGCAGCGCCGCGGGCGTCGCCTCGCCGACGACGCCGACCTCGGTGAACCACTTCGCCGCGCCGCCGTACAGCTTCAGCTGGTCGATCGTCTGGCCGGCGCCGACGTCCCGCAACTCCGGCGGGCGGTCGGAGGTCAGCACGATCAGCGGCACGCGCGCCTCGGCGGCCTCGATCACGGCGGGCGCCAGCTCGGCCGCTGCCGTCCCCGACGTGACGGTGATCGCGACCGGCCGCCCGGTCTGCTTCGCCAGCCCGAGCGCGAAGAAGCCGGAGACGCGCTCGTCGACGTGCGACCACGAGCGCAGCCGCCGCTCGCGCGCGAGCGACAGCACGATCGGCGTCGAGCGCGAGCCGGGGGAGGTGCAGGCGTCGGTCACGCCGCAGCGCGCCAGCTCGTCGCAGAACGCGCGCAGGAGGAGGTAGGTGTCGGTGACGGTGGCGGTCATGCGGGGGCTCGCGGTGTGGTCGTCGCAGACCGCCGCGTCGGCGGCGACAGGTGTCGGGCGGTCTCGGTCATGGCAGGATCTCGCTGATGGCGCCGCCGACGATCGTCCTGCTGCACGGCTTCACGCAGACCGGGCGCAGCTGGGATCCCGTCGTTGCGGCGATGGGCGAACGCTATCGCGCGCTCGCCCCGGACCTCCGCGGCCACGGCTCCGCGGCCGATGCGCGACCGGTCGACTTCGGCGCGATCGAGGCGGACGTGCTCGCGCTCGCACCCCGGCGCCTCGCCCTCGCCGGCTACTCGATGGGCGGCCGCATCGCGCTCGATCTCGCGCTCTCGCCGGAGGGGATCGGTCGCATCGACCGCCTCACCCTGATCGGCGCCAGCCCCGGCCTGCGCACCGCGGGCGAGCGCGCCGCGCGTCGCGCGGCCGACGAGATCCTCGCGGACCGGATCGAGGCCGAGGGGGTCGAGGCGTTCGCGCGCCGCTGGGCCGCGCAGCCGCTGTTCGCCGATCAGCCGCCCGCCGTCGCCGCCGCCGCGCACGCCGAGCGGCTGCGCAGCACGCCGGCGGGGCTCGCCGCCTCGCTGCGCGGCGTCGGGACCGGCGCGATGGAGCCGTTGTGGGAGCGGCTGGGGGAGCTGCGCGTGCCGGTCACGCTGATCGCCGGCGAGCGCGACGCGAAATTCCGCGCGCTCGCGGAGCAGATGGCCGCGCTGATCCCGGACGCGACGCTCCACGTCGTCGCGGGCGCCGGCCACGCGGTGCAGCTGGAGCAGCCGGAAGCGGTCGCCGCGCTGCTCTGATCGGCGGTCGTGCACGGTCGCGCACGCCGAGCAGGGGATCGCGCGCGACCGCCGCCCGGCCGCTCCGGTCACCCCGCTGACAGCGATCGGCAGGAAACGGGAGCTTTCATCCCGGTTCCATCCCACGTCCGAATCGCGCAGGCGTAGCGTCGCGAGATGACCCACACCACCTTCTGGTCTGGTCGTCTGAGACTGGGCCTTCTCACCGCGGCGACGGCCGCATTCGCGCTCCCGGCGGCCGCGGCGGCGGCGCCCAGACTCGCGGTCGTGGCGCGCGGGATCGACAACCCGCGCCAGGTCTCGCTCGCGCCCGACGGGTCGACGCTCTACGTCGCCTCAGCAGGCCGCGCGGGCAGAAGCTGCTTCGGCCCGAGAAGATCGCCGACCTGCTTCGGCTTCAGCGGCAGAATCGTCGGCGTCAACCCCGGCAGCGGCGCGAAGAGAACCGTCGCCAGCGGGCTGCTGTCGGTCGCCGGCCCGGACGGCACCTTCGCGACCGGGCCCGACGGCGTCTCCGCCGGTCCGGACGGCCGCGTCATGACGGTCATCACGTCGGCCACGCCGAGAGAGATCGCCGGCGTCCCGAGACCTGCGCAGGCACAGGCGGGCGAGTTGTTCCGCGTGCTGCCGAGACCGCTGACCGACGTCGCCGCGATCGACAGCTTCGAGTGGAGACACAACTCCGACGGCGTCAGAGGCGATCTCAACTCCAACCCGTACGCGGTGCTCGCGCTCGAAGGCCGCGACGTCGTCGCGGACGCAGGCGCCAACGCCGTGTTGCAGGTGAGAGGCAGAAGCGTGAGCCTGCTCGCGGCGATCAAGGGACCGGGCAGAACGCAGCGCGTCCCGTCGTCGCTGGCGCTCGGGCCGGAGGGCGACATCTACGTCGGCGAGCTGGCCGAGGGCGCCGGCAACGGCGCCGCGCGCGTGCTCAGAATCCCCGCAAACGGCGGCAGACCGACTGTCTACGCGACCGGATTCACGACGGTCACCGGGATCGACTTCGGCCCCGACGGCTCGCTCTACGTGACCGAGCTGACGACGAACACAAGAGCGAGAAGCGCGCCGGGTCGCGTCACGCGCGTCGCGCCGGACGGCAGAAGAACCAGCTACTCCGGCAGAGACCTGTTCTTCCCGCAGGGCGCAGCGGTCGCGCAGGACGGCAGCGTCTACGTCTCGGACTTCTCCGTGCTGCCGGCCAGCACACCGAGAAGAGGCCCGTTCGGCGGCGCCGGCGGCCAGCTCGTGAGGATCAGCGGCCTGTGAGTGCGCCGTAGCACGTGATTGACCCCGGTCATGTCACAGATATACGGTTCGTCCCCAAATTCGGACTCGGAGCGTGACGTGACATGACCGGGGCTCTGTACCGGCTGGGCAGGTTCTGCGTGCGGTACCGCCTGGCAGTCGTGGTCGTGTGGGTCGCGATCGCGATCGGCCTGGTGATCGGCGCGGGCGCGCTCGGCTCGAAGGCGAGCGACGACGTCAGCCTGCCCGGCACCGGCAGCCAGCAGGTGACCGACCTGCTGCAGCGCGGCTTCCCGTCGCAGGCCAACGGCTCCAGCCCGATCGTGCTGAAGGCCAGAGGTAGCGCCAGAGTCACCGACAGCAGATACGCCGACTCGATCGACAAGACGGTCAGCGACCTGCAGAAGGACGAGTTCGTCGCGAAGGTCGTCAGCCCGCTCGACAGAGCCGGCGCCGGCCAGGTCTCCAGAGACGGCACCGTCGCCTACATCTCCGTCTTCCCGGATCGCAGCCTCGGCGACGTCACGATCGACGACGCCCAGGCGATCCTCGACAAGGCGGACCCGGCGAAGGCGGCCGGTCTGGAGGTCTCCGCGGGCGGCCCGCTCGGCTCGAAGCTGAGCAAGCCGGAGACGGAGCAGAGCGAGGTCGTCGGCCTCGCGATCGCGCTGATCGTGCTCGCGTTCACGTTCGGCTCGTTCGTCGCGATGGGGCTGCCGATCGTCTCGGCGCTGGTCGGTGTCTTCGCCGGCGTCTCGGGCATCACGCTGTTGACCCATCTGACGACCGTGCCGACCTCCGCCTCGACGCTCGCGATCATGCTCGGGCTCGGGGTCGGGATCGACTACGCGCTGTTCATCCTCACGACGCACCGAGAAACGCTGTCACGCGGGATGGGCGTGCACGAGTCAGTCGCGCGAGCGGTCGCGACCTCGGGTGGCGCGGTCCTGTTCGCCGGCTCGACCGTCGTGGTGGCGGTCTGCTCGCTCGCGGTCGCCGGGATCCCGCTCGTGACCGCGCTCGGCCTCACGACCGGCCTGATGGTCGCGATCGCGATCGTCTGCGCGCTCACGCTGCTGCCGGCGATACTCGCGCTCGTCGGCACGCGCGTGAACGCGCTGCCGCTGCCGGGCCGCAGACCGAACGCCGCCGTCGACGTCGGCAACAGCCGCTGGGCCAGATTCGCCGGCTGGATCATGCACCACCCGATCGTCTCGATCGCGGTCGCGCTGGCGATCCTGATCCCGCTCGCGATCCCGGCCCTCTCGCTGCACCTGGGGCAGACCGATACCGCCGCGCTGCCGGAGGAGGAGACCGCGCGCCAGGCCTACGACGCGATCACGGACGGCTTCGGCGTCGGCGCCAACGGCCCGATCGTGATCGCCGCGAGACTGTCGAGACCGGCGCAGCCGGGCGACGCGGACCTGACGAGACTGCAGCAGGCGGTCGGCTCGAAGTCCGGCGTCGCCGCGGTCACGCCCGTCACGCTCGACGGCCCGGGGCAGATCGCGACGTTCAACGCGATCCCGAGAACGGCGCCGTCGGATCGCGCGACCGAGGACCTCGTCGACGACCTGCGCGACACGACGATCCCGGACGCGACCAGATCGACCGACGTCAGCGCCTACGTCGGCGGCTCGACCGCCAGCTTCATCGACCTCGGCGAGGAGATCGCCGACACGCTGCCGGAGACGATCCTCGTGATCATCGCGCTCAGCTTCGTGCTGCTCGCGATCGCGTTCCGCTCGCTGCTGATCCCGCTGAAGGCGGCCGTGATGAACCTGCTCTCGATCGGCGCGGCCTACGGCGTCGTGGTGATGGTCTTCCAGTACGGCTGGTTCACGGGTCTCGTCGGCCTCCAAGGCGAGGTGCCGATCGTCAGCTACCTGCCGTTGCTGATGTTCGCCGGCCTGTTCGGGCTCTCGATGGACTACGAGGTGTTCCTGATGAGCCACGTGCAGGAGCACTACAAGGAGGGCCTCTCCCCGCGCGCGGCGATCGTCAAGGGACTGGCGGAGAGCGCGAGAGTGATCACCGCCGCGGCCGCGATCATGGTCGCCGTCTTCGCCAGCTTCATCCTCAACGGCGACCCGACGATCAAGCAGTTCGGCGTCGGGTTGTCGGTCGCGGTGATCATCGACGCGACGGTCGTGCGCTGCCTGCTGGTGCCCGCGGTGATGGCGCTGATGGGCAGAGCGGCGTGGTGGATCCCCGCCTGGCTGGACCGGATACTGCCGCGCATCAGCGTCGAGGGGCACGGCTACTTCAGAGACGACGAGCCCGGCGGCGGCGACGCCGGCGCGCCGCCGCCCACCCCGCCGAGCGCGCCGTCCGTTACGCCCGGACCCCGAGCCCCGGTCCCGTCGGAACCCGCATAGTCCCGTCGCGGACCGCCAGCACGGGGTCGACGTCGAGCCCGTCGAAGGCGTCGAGCGTCGCGAGCCCGCTCGCGACGCTCGGCTGCAGCGCAGCGGCGGCGTGCAGCGCGCCGGCGATCCCGAGCGGGCCGTCGAAGGTCGAGGCGAGGTAGACCTCGCTGCCGGCCGCGCGGGCGCGCGCGGCCGCCTCGATCAAGCCGGTGATGCCGCCGCAGCGGCTCAGCTTCAGACACACGAGACGCGTCGCGCCGGAGTCGATCGCGCCCGGCCCGACGGCGCTCTCGTCCATCGCGACGGCCAGTCCGGGCAGCGTCTCCTGCACGTCGCGCAGCGCCTCGACGCCGTGGATCGGCTCCTCGATCAGCTCGATCCCCGCGTCCTGGAAGGCGCGCAGCTGCGCGACCGCCTCGCGCGGCGTCTCCCAGGCGCCGTTGGCGTCCAGTCGCAGCAGCACCTCCGGTCCGACCGCTGCGCGCACGGCTGCCACGCGGCCGGCGTCGTCGCCGATCCCGGCCTTCAGCTTCAGGCAGCGGTGGCCGGCGGCGACGAGCGCGGCTGCCTCGGCGGCGGCGCCGGCGCGGTCGCTGGCGGAGACGAGCGCGTTGACCGCGATCGTCATGCCGGCCTCGGCGCCCAGCAGCGAAGCGACCGGCGCTCTCACTCTGCGCCCCTCGCGGTCCCACAGCGCGAGGTCGATCGCGGCGATCGCCTGCGGCAGCACCGCCGCCCCGCGGCACAGCTGCAGGATCTGCGCGCGCGGCAGTCCCTCCGACTCGCGCAGGACCGGGCGGCAGTCCTCCAGCGCGGCGTGCACGTCGTCGAGCGCGACGCCGTCGTAGGAGGTCAGCGGCGCGGCTTCGCCGGCGCCCGCGACGCCGTCGGCGCCGATGATCAGCACGTCCAGCAGCTCGCGCTCGGCGATCGTGCCGTGCGCGGTCCGCAGCGGCGTGCGCAGCGTCAAACGGCGAGGTGCGATCGCGAGGCGCATGTGCTCGATCGCCGCCGTTCGTCCTAGCTGAGCAGCACGCCGGCCGACAGCAGCACGCAGAAGATCAGCTCCAGCATGCCCGTTCTCGCCAGCGCTCTGTTGAGCGACGGCCCGTCGGTGCGGTTCTTCACGAGCCTGACCGCCGGCGCCGCCAGCGGGATGCTCAACAGCGGCAGCAGCACCCACGGCGAGAGCGGACCGAAGATCCACGTGATCGGCGTCAGCACGTACGCGCCGTAGACCATCGCCGCGTACAGCACGCGCGTGCGCTCGCGCCCGAGTCGCACCGCGAGCGTCTTCTTGCCCGCCCTGCGGTCGGTGTCGGTGTCGCGGTAGTTGTTGACGACCAGCACCGCGGACGCGAGCAGGCCGACCGGGACCGCCAGCGCGAACGCCTCCCACTCGAGCGTCTCGGTCTGCACGAAGTAGGAGCCGGCGACCGCGACGATCCCGAAGAAGAGGAAGACGAACAGCTCGCCGAGGCCGTCGTAGCCGTACGGGCGCGGGCCGCCGGTGTAGAGCACGCCGGCGACGATCGAGGCGATCCCGACCAGCAGCAGCTGCCAGCCGGCGACGGCGACGAGGTAGGCGCCGCACGCGACGGCGAGCGCGAACGTGACGTAGGTCGCGATCAGCACCTGGCGCGGCGGGACGAGGCCGCCGGCGGTCACGCGGACCGGGCCGAGGCGGTCCTCGGTGTCCGCGCCGCGGCGCGCGTCGGAGTAGTCGTTCGAGAGATTCGCCCCGACCTGGATGAAGAGCGCACCGAGCACCGCCGCGACGAACCGCAGCGGGTGGAAGACGTCCTCGACGCCGGCCAGCGCCGTGCCGACGAGGACCGGCGCGAGCCCGACCGGAAGCGTCCGCAGACGCGCTGCCATCAACCAGATGCGGATCACGGGCGGCGGGGGAATCTGGAGAAGTCGGGCTGGCGCTTCTCGAGGAACGCGGTGCGTCCCTCTCTCGCCTCGTCGCTGCCGTACAGCAGCAGGTTCGTGTCGTGCGCGAGCTGCTGGATGCCGGCGTAGCCGTCCTCCTGCGCGTTGAAGCTCGACTTCACGAGGCGCAGCGCGAAGGGGGAGAGCGCGAGCATCTCGCGGCACCACTGCACCGTCGTCTCCTCGACCTCGGCGAGCGGCACGACGGCGTTGACGAGGCCCATCTCCAGCGCCTCCTGCGCGTCGTACTGGCGGCACAGCAGCCAGATCTCCTTCGCCTTCTTGGTCCCGACGAGGTCGCGCAGGACCGATGCGCCGAAGCCGCCGTCCCACGAGCCGACCCTGGGGCCGGTCTGGCCGAAGCGGGCGTTGTCGGCTGCGATCGTGAGGTCGCAGATCACATGCAGGACGTGGCCGCCGCCGATCGCGAACCCTCTCACCATCGCCACGACGGGCTTTGGCGTGCGGCGGATCTGGACCTGCAGGTCGGTCACGTGGAAGCGGCCGACGGCCGCCGTGCCGCCGACTCTGTAGCCGGACTCGCCGCGCACGCGCTGGTCGCCGCCGGAGCAGAACGCCTTGTCGCCCTCGCCGGTGAGGATGATCACGCCGACGTTCGTGTCCTCGCGCGCCTTGTCGAACGCGTCGGACAGCTCGATCACGGTCTCGGGCCGGAACGCGTTGCGGACCTCGGGACGGTCGATCGTGATCTTCGCGATGCCGTCGTCGGACAGCTCGTAGCGGATGTCGGTGTAGTCGCCGGCGGCGGTCCAGTTCACGGGCAAGTCGTACGTCTCCTAGGTGCGAGTCCGGTATACGGGACACTAGCCCTTCGATGGTCTCCCTCGACGCATGGCTTCCGCGCGCGGCCGCGCTGCGCCCCGAGCACCCGGCGCTCGTGACCGGCGACGGGGTCGTCACGACCTATGCGCAGCTGCATGCGCACGCCCGCTTGGCTGCCGGCGCGCTGGCGCTGCAGGGCGTGCGCGCCGGCGATCGCGTCGCGCTGGGCCTGCCCGCGGGCGTCGAGTTCGTCGCGGTGGTGCACGCGGTGCTGGGGCTGGGCGCGGCGGTCGTGCCGTTGGACGCGCGGCTGTCGGAGGAGGAGAACGCGGTGCGGGCGGTGGGGGCGAAGGTGGTGGTGGATCGGCCGCTCGCTGGAGAGGAGCACGATCTCCTGACCCGCTTCGACCCGGCCGCCGTCGCGACCGTGATGCACACCTCCGGCACGACGTCGGCGCCGAAGCCGGTCGAGCTGACGATCTCCAACTGGCACTGGAACGCGCTCGGCTCGGCGCTGGCACTCGGCCTCGACCGCGACGAGCGCTGGCTCTGCACGCTGCCGCTCAGCCACGTCGGCGGCCTCTCGATCCTGCTGCGCAGCGCGATCTACGGCACGACCGTCGTGCTGCACGAGCGCTTCGACGCGCAGCGCGCGGCCGCCGCGCTCGGCGACCCGGCGCAGGGCGTCACGCTCGTCTCGCTCGTCGCGACGACGCTGGCGCGCGTGCTCGACGCGGGCCTGCAGCAGCCGCCGCGGCTGCGCTGCGCCCTGATCGGCGGCGCCCCGCTGGCACCGGCGCTCGCGGCCCGCGCCGCCGCCGCCGGCATCCCCGCCGCGCAGACCTACGGCATGACCGAGGCCTGCTCGCAGGTGACGACGTCGCTGCCCGGCGAGCCGGAGACCGCGGGCCGCGCGCTCGCAGGTCAGCAGGTCGAGCTGGCCCCCGACGGCGAGATCCTCGTCAGGGGCGAGACCGTCGCCGTCGCCGCGCCGGCCGCCGACGGCTGGCTGCACACCGGCGACCTCGGCACACTCGACGCGAGCGGCCGCCTGACGGTCACCGGCCGCAAGGCCGACACGATCGTCAGCGGCGGCGAGAACGTCGCCCCTCAGGAGGTCGAAGCCGTCCTGCTCGCCCACCCGGCGGTGGCGGACGCGGCGGTCTTCGGCGAAGCGGACCCGGAGTGGGGGGAGGCGGTGGCGGCGACGGTGGTGCTGCGAGGGGAAGTCGATGCAGAGGATCTCCGCACCCACGTCGCGCAGCGTCTCGCCCGCTTCAAGGTCCCCAAGCGGATCTCCTTCGCGGACTCGCTGCCGCGCACGCCGTCAGGCAAGCTGCTGCGCCGCGAGCTGAGATAGCCTCGCAACGATGAGCGGCGCTGACGAGCACGAGATCGATCCCGACGAGGTGCGCGCGGGTGTGCGCGACCACTGGGAGCGGGCGGCGCCCGGCTGGCGCGAGAGCAGCGGGCGCTTCAACGCGACCGCGATGGACGTCGCGCAGTGGCTCGTCGATGCGATCCGCCCGCAGCCGGGCATGCGCGTGCTGGAGCTGGCGGCCGGCATCGGCGAGACGGGCTTCCTCGCGGCCGAGCTGATCGAGCCCGGCGGCGTGCTGGTCTCGACCGACGGCGCCGAGGCGATGCTGGAGCAGGCGCGCGGGCGGGCGCAGGAGCTGGGGCTGCGCAACGTCGAGTTCAAGCCGGTCGACATCGAGTGGATCGACGCGCAGACGGCGGAGTTCGACGCCGTCCTGTGCCGCTTCGGCTACATGTTCGCGCTCGACCGCGAGGCCGCCTTCCGCGAGACCCGCCGCGTGCTGCGCCCCGGCGGCCGCGTCGCGTTCGCGACCTGGACGGCGTTCGAGCGCAACCCCTGGTCGCGGATCACGCGCACCGCGCTCTACGACGCCGGGCTGACCGACACGCTCGAGATCCTGAGACCGAACCCGTTCGACCTCAGCACCCCCGAGATCGTCACGGCGCTGCTGGAGGACACCGGCTTCGACGAGGTGCGGACGGCCGAGATCGAGGTCGGCTTCCCGTACGAAGGCGTGATCGACCTCTTCACGCAGACGAAGACGCTCTCGCCCGCGTTCGCCGACCTCGTCAGGGACCTCGACGCCCGCCAGCTGACCGACCTGCAAGAGCGCCTGACCGAGAAGACCGCCCCGTACACGCAGCCCGACGGCAGCTTCACGCTGCCCGGCGTGGCGCTGGTCGCGTCGGCGCAGGCGTAGACGCTCCGGAAGCTGTTGCAAAGCGGGCTTCCGCTACCCTGCCGCGAATGTTCTACGACGACGACGCTGATCTCAGACATCTCGACGGCAAGACCGTCGCGATCATCGGCTACGGCTCCCAGGGCCACGCACACTCGCTCAACCTCAAGGACTCCGGCGTCCAGGTCGTCGTAGGCCTCCGTCCCGGCTCGTCGAGCGTCGCGAAGGCCGAGGCCAACGGCCTCGAGGTCGTCTCGCCCGTCGACGCCGCCAGCCGCGGCGACGTGATCATGATCCTCGTCCCCGACGAGCTGCATCACGACGTCTACGAGGACATCAAGGACGGCGTCGCGACCGGCAACATGCTGCTGTTCGGCCACGGCTTCTCGATCCACTACGGCGAGATCGTCGCGCCCGAGGACGTCGACGTCGCGCTCGTCGCGCCGAAGGGCCCGGGCCACCTCGTCCGCCGCCAGTACACGGAGGGCTCGGGCGTCCCCGGCCTGATCGCGATCAACCAGGACGCGACCGGCAACGCGAGAAACATCGCGCTGGCGTACGCGAAGGGCATCGGCTGCACCCGCGGCGGCGTGATCGAGACCTCGTTCCGCGAGGAGACCGAGACCGACCTCTTCGGCGAGCAGGCCGTCCTCTGCGGCGGCACGTCGGAGCTGGTGCGCGCGGGCTACGACACGCTCGTCGACGCCGGCTACGACCCGCGCCTGGCGTACTTCGAGGTGCTGCACGAGCTGAAGCTGATCGTCGACCTGATGTACGAGAAGGGCATCGCGGGGATGCGGTACTCGATCTCGAACACGGCCGAGTACGGCGACATCACGCGCGGCAGACGCGTCGTCACCGACGACACGCGCAAGGCGATGAGAGAGATCCTCGGCGAGATCCAGTCCGGCGCCTTCGCGCGCGAGTGGATCGCGGAGAACCGCGCCGGCCAGGAGAACTTCAACCGCATGCGCGCCGAGCAGGCCGGCCACCAGGTCGAAGTCGTCGGCAGAGAGCTGCGCGCCCAGATGGACTGGATCGACACCGCGTTCCACGAGTAGGCCGGATCGGCTGGCGCCGATCCAGACGCGAGTTCCACGGCGGCGGGCCGGCACCGCGTCACGTCGCCGGGAACTCCCTCGCGTCGGTCCGCCTCAGGCTCCCGCGCTCGCCAGCGCCCGCTCCATCTCACCCGTCGGCTGCTCCAGCACCCGCCCGTGCCCGACGGCCAGCCGCGCCGGCTCCAGCCCGCGCAGCGTGCGCGCGGTCGCGAGCGCGGTGGGGCGGTGCCAGCTCACCAGGGAGGGGAACGGGAACGGCCACTTCGGCTTGCCGACCGCCTGCACGCCGCCGAGCGTGACCCACGAATCGCCGGCGATCAGCGTCCGCTCGCGCGGGTCCAGCAGGGCGATCTGGCCGGGCGTGTGGCCGGGCGCGGCGTGGACCTCGAGCGAGCCGACGCGGTCGCCGGGCACCAGCAGCGCCGTCGGGCGCGTCTTCGTTCTGAGGATCCTCGCCCCGCTCAGCGGCGGCTCGCCCGGCTCCATCACGGGGTCGCCGTCCATCAGCTTCGCCTCGCGCGCGCTGACCAGCACCGGCACGTCCGCCAGCGCGGCGTGGAGGTCGTCGAGCGACCCGGCATGGTCGGCGTGGCCGTGCGTCAGCACGATCCGCACGATCGGCGCGCCGGCCGCGGAAGCAGCCGCCAGGATCGCCTTCGCGGAGCCGCTCATCAGCGTGTCGACGAGCGTCAGCCCGTCGTCCTCGCGCACGAGGAACGCGTTGACGGCGCCGAAGCGGGTCAGCGCCGTGAGGTGGGCGCCGTGCGTGCTGGTCTTCATCGAGCTGAGCCTCCGCGGCAGAACGGACAGGAGCACGGAGACGCTAGTCTTCGCGCGCCGCCAATGACGACGATCGAGTTGAATCCGATGCCCTCAGCAGCCCCGTTGAAGCCCGCGTCCATCCGTTCGAAGGCCCCGCGCGCATGAGCGACAGACTGAAGATCCTGGTCAAGGAGAAGCTCGCCGACACCGGCGTAGAGCTCCTCCGCGAGCACTTCGACGTCGACCTCGGCGACAGCTGGTCCGACGACGAGTTCCGCGCCAGACTGCCCGACTACGAGGGCATCATCATCCGCTCCGCGACGAAGATGACCGAGGAGTACATCGCCCTCGGCACGAATCTGCGCGTGATCGGCCGAGCCGGTGTCGGCGTCAACAACGTCGACGTACCCGCGGCGACCAGACGCGGCATCGTCGTCGCCAACGCGCCGCAGAGCAACGTCGTGACCGCCGCCGAGCACACGATGGCGCTGCTGATGTCGCTCGCGCGCAACGTCCCGCAGGCCGACGCCTCGCTCAAGGCCGGCAAGTGGGAGCGCTCGAAGTTCGGCGGAGTCGAGGTCTACGAGAAGGTGCTCGGGATCGTCGGCTTCGGCCGCATCGGGCAGCTCGTCGCCGAGCGCGCGAAGGGCTTCGGCATGCGCGTCGTCGCGTACGACCCGTTCGTCGGGGCGGAGCGCTACAAGGACCTCGGCGTCGAGAAGGCCGACACCTCGGCCGACGTCTACAAGGTCGCCGACTTCGTCACGATCCACCTGCCCGTCACGCCCGAGACCAAGGGCTGGCTGAACGCCGAGGCGTTCGGCCAGATGAAGGACGGCGTGCGCGTGGTCAACTGCGCCCGCGGCGAGCTGATCGACGACGCCGCGCTGCAGGCGGCGCTCGACTCCGGCAAGGTCGCCGGCGCCGCGCTCGACGTCTTCCCGAGCGAGCCGATCACCGACTACCCGCTCTTCGACGGCTACCCGCAGGTCGTCGTGACACCGCACCTCGGCGCCTCGACCGCCGAGGCACAGGACCGCGCCGGCGTGCAGACGGCCGAGCAGGTGATCGCCGCACTGACCGGCGGCACCGTCACGACCGCGGTCAACATCCCCGCGATCGCCGCCGAGGACATGGAGGTCCTCAGCCCGTTCGTGCCGCTCTGCCAGAAGCTCGGCAAGCTCGCCGTCTCGCTCGCGGACGGCTCGATCGACGGGCTCGAGCTGGAGTACTTCGGCCGCATCGGTGACCGTGACACGCGCCTGCTGACGATCGCCGTCCTGCAGGGCGTCCTGACCGGGCACACCGAGGAAGAGGTCAACCAAGTCAACGCGCCCTCGATCGCCGACCAGCGCGGCATCGAGGTCACCGAGACCAAGCGCGCGACCGCGCGCGACTTCAACGACATCGTGCGTGTCACGGTCGTCAGCGGCGACACGCGCCAGCGCGTCGTCGGCACCAACGTCGGGCGCCTCAACCGCCCGCACCTGCTCGAGGTCTG
The DNA here is from genome assembly GCF_030646165.1 of Conexibacter sp. CPCC 206217. Classification (GTDB taxonomy): domain Bacteria; phylum Actinomycetota; class Thermoleophilia; order Solirubrobacterales; family Solirubrobacteraceae; genus Conexibacter. The sequence goes on from NZ_JAUTDO010000007.1 coordinate 380,334, forward strand.
GGGCCAGCGCTTCGACCTGCAGCTGGAGCCGAACCTCGCGCTGTTCGCCTACTCCGACGTGCCCGGCATGATCGGCCGCGTCGGCTCGACGTTCGGCGAGAAGGGGATCAACATCGTCTCCGCCGCCGTCGGCCGCACGGCGGACGACGAGGACGGCACGGGTGAGAACGCCGTGATGGTCGTCACGACCGACGCGCCGGTCGAGGCCGCCGTCGTCGAAGAGATCGCCGCGACCGACGGCTTCGTCCGCGGCCGCGCCGTCTCGCTGTAGCTCAGTGGTCGTTGGTACGGCCGCGCCGCGCATCGGCCCGGCCGTACCCACTACTGGTCCTTGCTTCTCCCCGCCCGGCGCGCCATCGTGCGCACGATGAGCGTTGACTTCAGACTCGGGCGCGCGCTGCTGCTGGGCGCGCTCGCCGCCCTCGCGGCCCCCTCCATCGCCGCGGCCGCACCCGTCTCGACGGCGCCGCCGAGCATCAGAGGCACGCTCGCCTTCGGGCAGACCGTCAGATGCGATCCCGGCCAGTGGAGCGGCGCGCCGACCGCCTTCACGTACGACTGGATGCTGAACGGCAGCTCGCGCGGCAGCGGTCCGACGTTCGCGATCGACGACCCGTACTTCACCGCCTATCCGCTCGCCTGCCAAGTGACCGCGACCGACGCGACGGGCGCGACCGCCGTCGCCAGCTCGGCCGCCGCGACGCCCAGACCGGGCACCGCGAAGATCGTCGTCAGCAGATTCGTCGCGCAGAGAAGAGGCCGCATCCTCGCGACCGGCAAGATCACCCCGGCGGCGATCGGACGCAGATGGGACGGCGGCAGCGTGGTCCTGCGGCGCAACGTGCCGGGTCGCAGAGACGGCGCCTCCTTCCAGCTCAGCGACCCGACGCCGATCCGCAGAGACGGCAGCTTCAAGGTCATCGGCGCAGACGCGCCCGGCAGATGGCAGATCCGGCTCGACTTCGTGCCGGCGGCGCTGAACCTGTGGAGCACGCCCGAGGTCGTCAAGCGGCTGACGATCTCCAGCGGCGGGCGCGGCTGCGGCGGCTGCTCGCTGACCGGCTGAGCGGGGGGCGAACCTTCCTGCGGCGCGAACGGAGCAGGTGGTAAGCTCTCCGCGTTCATGTCGCGTCAGCTCGCCCTTCGACTTCTTCTCCTCCCCCCTCGGGGGGAATAGTGCGTGGCGGCCGCGTAGCCGCAAACCATTGAGAAGATTCGAAGCACCGAGCCGATAAGGAAGAGCACGACATGAGCCCCGCCGAGCAGGACCCCAACCGAGTACTGATCTTCGACACGACGCTGCGCGACGGCGAGCAGTCGCCGGGGATCTCGCTCAACACGAGCGAGAAGCTGGAGATCGCGCAGCAGCTCGCGCGCCTCGGCGTCGACGTCATCGAGGCCGGCTTCCCGATCGCCTCGCCGGGCGACTTCGAGGCGGTCGAGGCGATCGCCCGTCAGGTCGACGGCCCCGTGATCGCCGGGCTCGCGCGGATCCACGTCGGCGACATCGACGCGGCATTCAACGCCGTCAGAGACTCGGCGCGACCTCGCATCCACACGTTCGTCTCGACGTCCGACATCCACATCGAGCACCAGATGCGCTCCACCCGCGCGGACGTGCTCGGGCTGACGCGCGCCGGCGTCGCGCACGCCAAGGCGTACGTCGACGACGTCGAGTTCTCGCCGATGGACGCGACCCGCTCCGACGTCGAGTTCACCGCCGAGGTGCTGCAGATCGCGATCGACGAGGGCGCGACGACGATCAACATCCCTGACACCGTCGGCTACACGATGCCGCACGAGTACACGGCGTTCCTGGAGCGCCTGTACGAGCTGACGCCGGCGTTGAGAGACGTCGTGCTGTCGGTCCACTGCCACGACGACCTCGGCCTCGCCGTCGCGAACTCGTTCGCCGGCGTGCTGGCCGGCGCGCGCCAGGTCGAGTGCGCGATCAACGGCCTCGGCGAGCGCGCGGGCAACGCGTCGCTGGAGGAGATCGTGATGCTGCTGCGCACGCGGCAGGCCGACGTGGGGCTGAGAACCGGTGCGGTGACGACCGAGATCGCGCGCACCAGCCGCCTCGTCTCGCGCCTGACCGGCTACTCGGTCCAGCCGAACAAGGCGATCATCGGCCGCAACGCGTTCGCGCACGAGTCCGGGATCCACCAGGACGGCGTGCTGAAGAACCGCGAGACGTACGAGATCATGGACGCCCAGAGCGTCGGCCTCGACTCCAACTCGCTGGTGCTCGGCAAGCACTCCGGGCGCCACGCGCTGAGAGACGCGCTGGCCGAGATGGGGATCGTCGTGGACGGCGCCGCGCTGAACACCGCCTTCAAGCGCTTCAAGCAGATCGCGGACAAGAAGAAGCAGGTCACTGCGATGGACCTGGAGGCGCTCGTGACCGACGAGCTGCGCGAGGAGATCCCCTCGTACGCGCTCGAATGGTTCGAGGTCGAGGCGTCGTCGAGACGGCCGCCGCACGCGACCGTCGGCGTGCGGCTGCCGGACGGCTCCGAGGCGACCGGCTCGTTCACCGGCGACGGCCCGATCGACGCGGTCTTCCACGCGATCAACGCGGCGACCAACGTCGACGCGCGCCTGCGCGAGTTCCGCATCGACGCCGTCACCGGCGGCCAGGACGCGCTCGGCGAGACCTCCGTCGTGCTCGAGGTCGGCGGCGTCGCCGGCTCCGGCCAGGGCGTCTCGACCGACATCATCGAGGCGGCCGGCCGCGCCTACGTGCGCGCCCTCTCCAACGCCGTGCGCCGCCGCTCGGTCGCGACCGAGGCCGAAGAGGCCACGGCGGCGGCTGCTTCGCGCGTCACGACGCCGTAGGAAATCGCGGTTCGCGCGCCGCTTGCGGGCGGCGCGCCGTCGTGTCCGCGGCGCTTTCGGCGTCGCTCAGCCGCTCAACGCTCGGCGCCGGTCGCTTCGACCGTCGCCGAGCTGCAGCCGCGCTGAACAGCTCGACAGCGGATCGTCGCCGCGGACGCCCGCGTCGTGCGCACGCTGCGCTGTCACGAGCGCGGCCGCGCCACGTGCTAGGTTCGCGCGAGGTCGACGCGACAACGGGGAGAGATCACATGGGACTGCTCGCAGGATGTCGCGCAGGTGGCGCCGCGATCGTCGCGGTCGCCGTCGTCACGTCGCTGATCCCCTGCGCTGTCGCGCCGGCCGCGACGCCGACCGCGGTCCTAACGGTGGACGGCGATCTCTACGACGTCAGCGGACGTCCGGACGAGTGGCTGCACGGCCCCGGCGGCCCGCTCGGCACAGCCGTGGCGGTTGCGCGCTTTCCGTTCAGTGGCAGCGTCCTCTACAGCGAGCCGCCGACGTCGGTCGACGCGCGCCTGCTCGACCGCTCGTTCAAGCGGGTGCCCGGCGCCGCGGTGAGCGTGCGGCAGATCGACGATCTCGTCTGGGACGTCGGGGTCGCTCGAGCCGTACCGGACGAGACGAAGGTCTGGCTCGTGGCGCACTACGCCGAGCCGTCCGATGGAGTCAACTTCGCTCAGACCAGCGTGTTTCGACTGATCTGGCAGGACGATCTGCAGTTCGTCGGGCCGCGCGCTCCCGCGCCGACCGTCGAGCTGACGCAGGTCAGGCGGCGCGGCGCGAGAATCGTCCTGCAGGTCCGCACGAACATCACCGGCGTCGTGACCGGGAGCGTTCGCCAGGCGGGATCCACGCACAGCTTCTCGCGCGGCGGGATGGTCGCCGGCACGCACCGCTTCTTCGCCTATGTCCCGCGTCCGCGCACACGCGTCGCGACGGTGACGGTCCGCCTGACCGACCTCGCCGACCGCAGCGCGAGCGCCGTGCGTACGCTTCGCTGACTGAGACCGGCGCCGTTGCGCACGCGCGAGCGTGACGCGACGCCGCGGGCGAGTCGCGATGGCAGGGCGCCGTTCGCGCGAGGTCGCGCGAGTTGCGACCGCCGCGCGTCAGTCCTCGCGCGCGAGCGCGACGCCCTGGCGGAAGCCGGCGGCGACCGCCTGCTCGGCCGGGTCGTCGCCGGACTGGCCGACCCAGCCGCCCGCGAGCGCCGAGGCGGCGGCGCGGTCGGGGGCGACGATCGTCACGAGCGCGCCGCGACCGCGCAGCGTCTGCGCCTCCAGCGCCGCGGCGGAGCGCGAGGTCGTGCGGATCACGCCGTGCGGCGCAGCGTCGCCGGCGGCGCTGCCCGTCGGGTTGAGGCACAGCACGCGCGTCTCGCGTGCGGCCGGCGCGACGTCGATGCTGGTCGGGCTCCAGAGTCCGCCGTCGACGTATTCGTGCTCGCCGATCCGCACCGGGCGGTAGAGCCACGGCACGCTGCACGACGCCTGCACCGCCGCGGCGACGGTGGCGCGCGGCGCTCCGGGCGCGCCGAAGACGACGCGGCGCCCGCTCTCGCGCTCGACGCAGACGACGCGCAGGCGCCCGTCGAAGCGCAGCTCGTCGCGCGCGATCCTGGCGCCCAGCTCGTCGAGCGTCGCGCGCGGCGTCTCGATCCGCCCCAGCACGTTGGCGCGCAGCAGCGCTCCGGGTGGCCGCGTCGCGGCGAGCGCGTACGGCGCCAGCGGTGCTCCGACGACGCGCGCAGCTCGCCCGGCGCCGCCGCCGACAGCACCGAGCAGCCGGCGCGCGCGGCCCGGGCCAGAAGCCTCCGCATCCCCGGCAGCGCCCGTCGCCGCGTCCGCGCCGCGCTGGGCGACATCCGTTTCGGCCGCTCCGCCCGTCGGCGCGTCCGCGCCGCGCCCGCCCCCGCCGGCGGCGACGTCGTGCAGCGCGGCGGCGAGATCGCTCGGCCCCACCGGCTCCCGCCCCGCCAGCAGGTGCGCGGCGACGATCGCGCCGGCGGAGGTGCCGACGAGCTGCTCGGTTGCGCGCAGGTCGAGGCCGCTGGCGTGCGCCAGCCCAGCCAGCACGCCGTGCATCCAGCGCTCGGCGAGCGCTCCGCCCGCGCCGAGCACGAGCACGTCGGGACGGTCGGTCACTGCGTCGGGGCGGCTGCGTCCGCGTGCGGCGCGCGCAGCCGCTGCTCCCACGCCGCGTGCTCCTCGGCCGACATCGCGAACGGGATGAACAGCTCCAGCAGCGCGTCGGCGAGCGTCGAGGGCTTGCGCACGGCGCTCGCTCCGGCCACGCCGGCGGCCGTCGCCGCGCTGCCGGTCGCGCCACCGCCGCCGTCGTCCCCCGCCGCGAACGCCGCGTGCAACCCCAGCCCGTCCGTCATCGCGACGAACAGGCGCGCGCCCGCCGTGGCGCGCGGGGCGCCGGCGGCTCTCAGCGCCGCCTCGGCGACCTGGACGTACATCGCGACGCACTGCTGCGCGGCCGCCTGCAGCCTGGGCCGGCGCGACGCCTCCAGGTACAGCTCCCACTGGACACGCTTGAGCGGCACCGGCCACGGCGACCCCTCGGCCAGCTCGCGCGCGAACATCTCGGCGATCTCGATCGGGGCGGCGGACGTGTCGCGCAGCTGCTCGGCGAGCGCGCGCAGTCGCGCGGCCTCCTCGCTGACGAACAGCAGCAGCGCCTCCTCCAGCAGGTGGTCGATCGACTCGAAGTAGTAGGTCGTGGTCGCCAGCGGAACACCTGCGGCCTCGGCGACGGCCCGGTGCGTCGTCGCCTGCACGCCGCGCTGGTCGATCACCACCAGCGCAGCCTCCAGCAGCTCACGCCGCCGTCGCTCGCCGCGCGCTCGCCGGACCTTCGTCGCAGTCGCCATCACCGAGCATCCTAATGCCATGCCAACGAAGAAGACTGGACTTTTGTTCAGGTAGCTGCGTAGAGTGACCCTGGTCGCGTGCGAAACCGCACATCGCATCGCGACGCAGTCGGAATCAGGCACGGCGCGCGTCCACCCCGGTCGCGCGGAGTTGGAGGGCAGAGGTGGAAGAAGAGCCGCGAGCGCGTGGGGCGAACCCGTCCCACGAGGCCCCGATCGCGCACCAGTTGCAGGAGCTCGATCGCGAGCTCTCCGCAGCCGCCGCACCCAGCCGCTTCGCCGGTCTCGACCGGCGCGGCTTCCTCGCGCTGGGCGGCACGGGCGCGCTGTTCTGCTCGCTCGCGGCGACCGGCAGCGTCGGCGGCGACACGAAGCAGACGCTGCGCGCCGTCGCGGCCGCCGACGTCGCCGCCGCGAAGGTCAAGCGCCCCAGACGCGTCGCGCTGGACCCGCGCGACCGCGACAGATACCCGACGCCGCAGCCGCAGCCGGGCGGCGTCGTGCGCGAGTACTGGGTCCAGGCGAGATCGCTGATGTGGGACTGGGCGCCGAGCGGCCGCGACGAGTGGATGGACGCGCCGATCCCGCAGAAGAAGCGCAAGCGACAGTTCCGCGGCTTCGCGTACCAGCTCTACAGCCCGGGCTTCGCGCGAGCGCTGCAGCAGGCGTCGATCCCCGGCCCGACGTTGCACGCCGAGGTCGGCGACACGCTCGTCGTGCATCTGCGCAACGGCGACGAGCACTTCAACCAGGCGATCACGATGCATCCGCACGGGGTCAAGTACACGCCCGACTACGACGGCTCCTACTTCGGTCCGTTCACGCGCGTCGGCGGCTTCATCGCGCCGGGCGAGGAGTTCACCTACACGTGGGAGGCGACGCCGGACTCCGTCGGCGTCTGGCCCTACCACGACCACGGTCCCAACCACACGCTCAACACCTTCCGCGGCCTCTTCGGCGCGATCGTGATCCGCGACAAGGGCGCGAATGCGCCGGACGTCGAGGAGATCGTCTGGTTTCACTCCTTCGGCCCGGAGGTGACCGGCCTGGATCGCCTGCTGCACTGCATCAACGGCCGCGCCTACGCCGGCAACACGCCGACGTTCCGCGCGAAGGTCGGCCAGGACGTCGCCTTCCACGTGATCGGCGGCAACAACGACTTTCACACGTTTCACATCCACGGCCATCGATGGAAGGACTCGGCCGGGGTCGTCAACATGGACACGCCGACGGTCGGTCCGTTCGAGACGATCACCGCTCGCTTCACCGAGGACAATCCAGGCCGCTGGATGTACCACTGCCATGTGATGTCCCACCAGGACGCCGGCATGGCGGGCTGGTACATCGTCGACCCGGCATGACACGGGTGCAGACACGTCCACGAGAGGAGCAGTGCATGCGGCGCAAGATGCTCATGCGCACCGCGGTCGCCGGCTTGGCGCTCGCGCTGGCGGCACCGGCGGCGGCAAGTGCGGCGGAGTACCCGGCGCCGGGTGATCCCGGCAAGGTGAGACCGCGACCGGGCGGCGGCAAGACGTTCAAGGTCTGCACCAAGCAGCAGGCCAGAGCGCTCGCGCGCGCGAGAAGAGGCGCCAGAGGGCCGAACTGCTCGCCGACGATCCAGGCGGCGGTCGACAAGACGCTGCCGGGCGACACCGTCAAGGTGCCGGCCGGGACGTATGGAGAGAGCGTCACGATCAGCGGTCACAGACACGACGCGATCAAGCTGATCGGCTCGCCGTCGAACCCGCGCAAGACCGTCATCGACGTCGGCTCGCTGAACAGAAACCAGCGTCAGAACGCGGTCATGATCAACTCGGCCGACGGCGTCACGGTGAAGGGCTTCTACGGTCGCAACTACCTCGGCAACGGCTTCTTCGCGGTCAACGTCACCGGTTACACGTTCACGAAGCTCGTCGCCGGCTACGGCGGCACGTACGGGATCTACGCCTTTCATTCCAAGGGCGGCACGATCAGCGACTCGGAGGCGTTCTACAACAACGACGCCGGTTACTACATCGGCGAGACGCCGAAGCAGAGCAAGCCGATCCGCTCGACCGTCACGAACGTCAGAGCGTGGGGCAATCAGCTCGGCTTCTCGGGCACGAACATGCGCTACACCACGATCACGAAGTCGCAGTGGTACAACAACGGCCTCGGCATCGTCCCGAACGCGCTCGACTCGGAGAAGTTCCCGCCGGCCGAGGACAACGTGATCGTCGACAACGACGTCTTCTGGAACAACTTCAACTACTTCCGCGGCGCCCCGTTCGAGGTCCGCGGCGGAGCGAAGGGCCTGGCCTACCCAGTCGGTTCAGGGATCCTGCTGTACGGCAGCCAGAACACGACGATCGAGGGCAACCGCGTGTGGGGGCACTTCCTCTTCGGCGTCGGCGCGGTCGACGCGATCGAGTTGAGAGACGCCGACCAGGCGGCGATCAGAGGGATCACGGTGAAGGGCAACGCGTTCGGTCGCGACGGCACCGACCTGAACAACTACGACCTCTTCTATCCGGGCAGAATCCGCGGAGCGAACGTGGACAACTGCTTCTCAGACAACAGCGGCGTCCAGAAGACGCTCCCGCTCGACGGCTCGACGCTGAAGCCGTGCCCGTTCACGGGCGAGATCCCGCTCGACCAGAGCGCCTACTTCAGCGGGCTCGCGTGGCTGGGAGACAGAACGCACGAGGCGGCCTGGGTCCGGCACTCGCATCCGCCGTTCGAGGGCATCACGCCGCTCGTCCACTACACCGGCAAGAAGAAGTGAGGAGCCATCCGAATGTCCCGACGTCTCACCGTCCTGCTCGTGCCCGTCGTCCTGCTGGCGGCGATCTTCGCGCTGCCGGCGCAGGGGGCGAAGAAGAGAGCGCCGGTCAAGACGGTGGGCGTCGTCGACTACGCCTACACGCCGGCGAGACTGACCGTCAGACCGGGCACGAGGATCGTCTGGAAGTGGGACGCGGCCAACTCCGCCCCGCACGACGTGAAGCTGACCGCGGCGCCCAGAGGCGTCAGAAGGTTCCTCTCGCCGACGGCGACCGCCAGCTTCACGTTCGCGAGAACGTTGACCGCGAAGGGCACCTACAGACTGCTCTGCACGTTCCACGCGACGGTCATGAGACAGACGATCGTCGTGAAGTGATGCGCCGAGCCGGCGCCGCCGGGCACGGGCGGCGCCCAGCGCCGCGCCCGGCGGCAGCGCCCGGCGCTCGCTCAGGACGCTTGTACGTGATAACGTACAGTCGACCATGGCAACCGTCGACGCCAGCTCCGTCGCCCTGATCGGCTCGCGCGTGCGCGCGTTGCGTGAGGCGATGGACCTCTCGCTGCGCGACCTCGCGGAGCGGTCCGGGGTCTCCGCACCGATGCTCTCGCAGGTCGAGCGCGGCGAGACGAGCCCGACGCTGCAGGTCGCCGCGCGGATCGCCAACGGCCTCGACCTGAGCCTGTCGCAGCTGCTGCGGCTGGACGAGGGCGGCGCCGTCACGATCGTGCGCGTCGACGAGCGCCGCAGAGGCCCGACGAGCGTCTCCGGTCACAGCTACGAGGTGCTGACGCCGCCGCTGCCCGGTCAGCGCGCGGAGCTGTCGCGCCACCTGCTGTCCGGCGGCACGGCGACCGGCGGCCCCGGCGACCCGCCGGTGCACGAGCCCGGCAGCCGCGAGACCGCGCTCGTCGAGCGCGGCCGCGTCGTGCTGCACTGCGACGGCGTCCAGTATCCGCTCGACGCCGGCGACACCGTCACGTTCGACGCCGACCTTCCGCACCACTTCGAGAACCCAGGACCCGAGGAGGCGTCGCTGCTGGCGATCGTCTCCGCGGGTCTGCGCCGCAGCTGAAACACACCCCCCGAGTCCCCGCACCGCCCCCCGCCCAAGGAGCACGAACCGATGCCGACGACGCTGTTCGACAAGATCTGGGCCGCCCACGAGGTGGCACCGGGCCTGATCTACGTGGACCTGCACCTGGTCCACGAGGTCACCAGCCCGCAGGCGTTCGACGGGCTTCGCCTCGCCGGCCGCAAGGTCCGCCGCCCGGACCGCACGCTCGCGACCGCCGACCACAACACGCCGACCGACGGCACGCCCGTCGCGAGGCTGATCAAGGACGAGCTGTCGCGCGTCCAGGTCGAGACGCTCGAGCGCAACTGCCAGGAGTTCGGCGTCCCGGTCTATTCGCTCGGCTCCGAGCGCCAGGGCATCGTGCACGTCATAGGCCCCAACCTCGGCGTCACGCAGCCGGGCATGACGATCGTCTGCGGCGACTCGCACACGGCCACGCACGGCGCCTTCGGCTCGCTCGCGTTCGGCATCGGCACGAGCGAGGTCGAGCACGTGCTGGCGACCCAGTGCCTCGTGCAGCACAAGCCCAAGTCGATGCGGATCCGCTACGAGGGCGAGCTCGGCTTCGGCGTCACGGCGAAGGACCTGATCCTCGGCACGATCGGCCAGATGGGCACCGACGGCGCGACCGGCTACGTCGTCGAGTTCGCCGGCCCGGCGATCGAGAAGCTGTCGATGGAAGGCCGCATGACGATCTGCAACATGACGATCGAGGGCGGCGGCCGCGCGGGCATGATCGCGCCGGACGACACCACGTTCGAGTTCGTCAAGGGCCGTCCGGCGGCGCCGCAGGGCGCTGACTTCGACGAGGCCGTCAAGCAGTGGCGCACGCTGCGCACCGACGAAGGCGCGACGTTCGACAGAGAGATCGTCGTCGACGCCTCGGCGCTGGCGCCGCAGGTCACGTGGGGCACCGCTCCCGACATGGTCACCGACGTCGCGAGCACGGTCCCGCAACCGCAGAGCGACGGCCACGAGCGCGCGCTGCAGTACATGGGCCTGGAGGCCGGCACGCCGATCCAGGAGATCGCGCTCGACCGCGTCTTCATCGGCTCCTGCACGAACTCGCGCATCGGCGACCTGCGCGCCGCCGCCGAGGTCGTCAAGGGCCGCACGGTCGCCTCCAGCGTCAACGCGATGGTCGTCCCGGGCTCGCAGGAGGTCAAGGCGCAGGCCGAGGCCGAGGGCCTCGACGAGATCTTCCGCGCCGCCGGCTTCGACTGGCGCGTCGCGGGCTGCTCGATGTGCCTCGGCATGAACCCCGACACGCTGTCGCCGGGCGAGCGCTGCGCCTCGACCTCGAACCGCAACTTCGAGGGTCGCCAGGGCCGCGGCGGCCGCACGCACCTCGTCTCTCCGCAGATGGCCGCAGCCGCGGCGATCGAGGGCCGTTTCGTCGACATCCGCACCTGGAGCTAGGAGCCGACCATGGAACACGTCATCAGAATCCACGGTCAGGTCAGCGTGCTCGACCGCGACGACGTCGACACCGACCAGATCATGCCCAAGCAGTTCCTCAAGCGGGTCGAGCGGACCGGCTTCGGGGAGTTCCTCTTCTACGACTGGGCCAAGCAGGACGGCTGGGACCTGCCGCGGCACCCGATCCTCGTGACGGGCCGCAACTTCGGCTGCGGCTCCTCGCGCGAGCACGCGCCGTGGGGCCTGCAGGACTACGGCTTCAGAACGATCATCGCGTCGAGCTTCGCCGACATCTTCTTCTCCAACTGCACGAAGATCGGCCTGCTGCCGGTCGCGTTGGACGAGTCGGCCTGCAAGGCGATCGCGGCGGCCGGCGAGGCCGAGGTCGACCTCGAGGACCTGGTCGTGCGCGCGGGCGGGCAGGAGTACCCGTTCGAGCTCGACGCGGAGATCCGCCACCGTCTGCTCAACGGCCTCGACGACATCGCGATGACGCTGCAGAGCGCCGTCGAGATCGAGGTCTACGAGAACGAGCGCGAGCGCTCCGGCCCCGTCACGACCGCGCTCTAGGCGCGACGACGACCGCGAGCGAATCACAGATATGACCAAGACCATCGCACTCCTGCCCGGTGACGGCATCGGGCCGGAGATCACCGCGCCGACGGTCGAGCTGCTCAACAAGCTCGGCGACTTCACGTTCGAGGAGCACCTCTTCGGCGGCATCTCGATCGACGCGCACGGCGTCGCGCTGACCGACGCGGTGACCGCTGCGACGCAGCGCGCCGACGCGGTCCTGCTGGCGGCCGTCGGCGGCCCGAAGTGGGACACGACCGATCCCGCCAAGCCGCGGCCGGAGCAGGGTCTGCTCGGGCTGCGCAAGGCGCTCGGCCTGTACGCGAACCTGCGCCCGGTGCGCCCGGTGCCGGCGCTGTACGACGCCAGCCCGTTGAAGCGCGAGATCATCGAGGGCACGAACCTGCTGGTCGTGCGCGAGCTGACCGGCGGCCTCTACTTCGGCGATCGCGGCCGCAGAGACGACGTCGCGTGGGACACGATGATCTACTCCGTCGAGGAGATCGAGCGGATCGTCCGCACGGCGTTCCAGGCGACGAGAAAGAAGCTGACGAGCGTCGACAAGGCCAACGTGCTGGAGTCCTCGCGGCTCTGGCGCGAGGTCGTGCTGCGGATCCACGCGCAGGAGTTCCCGCAGATCGAGCTGGAGCACGTGCTCGTCGACAACGCGGCGATGCAGCTGGTCTCCAACCCGACCAGCTTCGAGGTGATCGTCACCGAGAACATGTTCGGCGACATCCTCAGCGACGAGGCGGCGATGCTGACCGGCTCGATCGGCCTGCTGCCGAGCGCCTCGCTCGGGGGCGACGGCCCGGGCCTGTTCGAGCCCGTCCACGGCTCCGCGCCGGACATCGCCGGCAAGGGGATCGCGAACCCCTTGGCGATGTTCCTGTCGGCCGCGCTGATGCTCCGTCACGGCTTCGCTATGGAGGCGGAGGCATCGGCGGTAGAATCCGCGGTCGATCGCGCGCTGGCCGACGGCCTGCGCACGGCCGACCTGGGCGGCGACGCCACGACGGACGAAGCGGCCCAGGCCGTCCTGAACAACCTGTAAGGAGCAGTCGTGGACCAAGCGGACCTCATCTGGATGAACGGAGAGCTCGTCGCCTGGGAGGACGCGAAGGTCCACGTACTGACGCACGCCCTGCACTACGGCACGGGCGTGTTCGAGGGCATCCGCGCGTACGAGACGGAGAGGGGCACGGCGATCTTCCGCAACAGGGAGCACGTCGACCGCCTCTTCGCCTCCGCCAGCCTCTACTACATGCCGGTGCCGTACACCCAGGAGCAGATCCGCAGCGCGATCCACGAGCTGATCGGGCGCAACGGGCTGCCGTCCTGCTACATCCGCCCGCTCATCTACCGCGGCGCCGGCGTGATGGGCCTGAACCCGCTCGACGCCCCCGTCGAGGTCGCGATAGCGGCGTGGTCGTGGGGCGCCTACCTCGGCGACGACGGCAAGACCAGAGGCGTGCGCGCGAAGGTCTCCAGCTGGCGCCGCATCAGCGGCGAGTCGCTGATCCCGCACGCGAAGGCCTCCGGTCAGTACCTCAACAGCGTGCTGGCGAAGATCGAGAGCCACAAGGCCGGCTACGAGGAGGGCATCCTGCTCGACAGCCAGGGCAACGTCTGCGAGGGCACGGGCGAGAACCTCTTCCTCGTGCGCGAGGGCAAGATCTTCACGCCGGGCGAGACGGGCGGGATCCTCAACGGCATCAACCGCCGCTCCGTCATGCAGATCGCGCAGGACGAGGGCTACGAGCTGATCGAGCGCGACATCGCGCGCGCCGAGCTGTACCTCGCCGAGGAGATCTTCATGACCGGCACGGCGGCGGAGCTGACTCCGATCCGCGAGATCGACGACCGTCCCGTCGGCAACGGCGAGCCGGGCCCGATCACCAAGCGCCTGCAGTCGGTCTTCGACGACGCCCTCCACGCGCGCGACGAGCGCTACCTGGCATGGAACGACATCGTTCCCGTCGCGGCGACGCCGTGAGCATGCCGTGACCGCGATCCAGCTGTATGACACGACCCTGCGCGACGGCATGCAGGGCGAGGGGATGTCGCTCTCGGCGGAGGAGAAGCTGCGCGTCGCGCACCGCCTCGACGCGCTCGGCATCCAGCTGATCGAGGCCGGCTTCCCCAGCTCCAACCCGAAGGAGCTGGAGCTGTTCGAGCTGCTCGGGCGCGAGTCGTTCGCCAACGCGCAGATCGCGGCGTTCGGGATGACCCGCCGCCGCGACGCGCGCGCCGAGGACGACGCGGCGCTGCGCGTGCTGGCGGAGTCGTTCGCGCCCGTCTGCACGATCGTCGGCAAGACCTGGAGCCTGCACCTCGAGAAGGTCGTCAAGGTCGACCGCGACGAGAATCTGCGGATGATCGAGGAGTCGGTCGCGTTCCTCGTCGCGCAGGGCAAGCGCGTCGTCTACGACGCCGAGCACTGCTTCGACGGCTGGCACGCGGACCGCGACTACGCGCTGCGCTGCCTGCGCGCCGCGGCCGAGGCCGGCGCCGAGACGGTCGTCCCGTGCGACACCAACGGCGCCCACCTGCCCGGCCAGATCTCCACCGCGATCTCCGACATCAGCGCGCATCTGGCGGACACGGGCGTGCAGATCGGCATCCACTGCCACGACGACGCCGGCGTCGGCGTCGCCAACTCGCTCGCGGCGGTCGAGGCCGGCGCGACGCACGTGCAGGGGACGATGAACGGCTACGGCGAGCGCTGCGGCAACGCGAACCTCGTCTCGATCGTGCCGAACCTGCAGCTGAAGATGGGTCACGAGTGCATCTCCGACGAGCAGCTGGCGTCGCTGACCAGCACCGCCCACTACCTCGACGAGCTGCTCAACCGCACGCCGAACGCGGACCAGCCGTACGTCGGCAAGAACGCCTTCGCGCACAAGGGCGGCATGCACGTCGCCGGCGTGATGGCCGACGCGACGACGTTCGAGCACATGGATCCGGCCGTCGTCGGCAACAGGCGCGAGCTGCTGATCTCCGAGCTGTCGGGAAAGGGCACCGTGCAGGCGCGCGCGCAGGAGGCCGGGATAGCGCTCGACGACGCCGCCTCCCGCCGCGTGATCGAGCGCGTCAAGGAGAACGAGCACCGCGGCTATCACTACGAGGCCGCCGACGGCTCGTTCGAGCTGCTGCTGCGCAAGGAGTCGGGCGAGTACGAGCCACTCTTCACGCTCGAGTCGTGGCGCGTGATCGTCGAGCAGCGCGCCGACGGCAAGGTCGAGACCGAGGCGACGATCAAGATCTGGATCGACGGCGAGCGCTACGTCCGCACCGGCGAGGGCAACGGCCCCGTCCACGCGCTCGACAACGCGCTGCGGTCGGTCATAGGGGACACCCACCCGCACCTCGCCGACACCGGCCTCGTCAACTTCAAGGTCCGCATCCTCGACGAGACGAAGGGCACCGAGGCGGTCACCCGCGTGCTGCTCGATGCCTCCGACGGCGTCGAGGTGTGGGGCTCGATCGGCGTCTCGGAGAACGTCATCGCCGCCTCCTGGTACGCGCTCGTCGACTCGCTCGAGTACGCCGTGCAGCCGGGTCGCGAGATCGCTCCGCTGAGATCCTCCGCGAAGAAGCCCGCGGGCTCCGCGTCGTGAGCGTCGACACCGAGGTGATCCCGCTCGCGCGGCCGGTCATCGGCGCCGAGGAGGAGGCGCTCGTGCTGGAGGTGCTGCGCTCCGGCCAGCTCTCGCTCGGCCCGCGCGTGCCGGCGTTCGAGCAGGCGTTCGCGGCTCGGCTCGGCGTCGCGCACGCCTCGGCGGTGTCGAGTGGGACCGCCGGGCTGCATCTCGCGCTGCGCGCGGCCGGCGTCGGCCAGCGGGCGGGGGAGGAGGTCGTCACGAGCCCGTTCTCGTTCGTCGCCTCCGCCAACTCGATCCTCTACGAGCGCGCCACACCGGTCTTCGTCGACGTCGATCCGGTCACGCTCAACATCGACGCCGACGCCGCGGCGGCCGCCGTCACCGACCGCACGACCGCGCTGCTGCCGGTCCACATCTTCGGCTACCCGGCCGACGTGCCGGGGCTGGAGCGCCTCAGCCTGCCGATCGTCGAGGACGCCTGCGAGGCGCTCGGCGCTGTGCACGCCGACGGCGTCCCGGTCGGCGGCCGCGGCCACCCGGCCGTCTTCGGCTTCTACGCCAACAAGCAGATCACGACCGGCGAGGGCGGCCTCGTCGCGCTCGGCGACGCCGCGCTGAAGCAGAGAATCGACAGCGAGCGCAACCAGGGCCGCGCGCCGAACATGGACTGGCTCGACCACGACCGGCTCGGCTTCAACTACCGTCTCTCCGACCTCGCCTGCGCGCTCGGGCTCGCCCAGTTGCAGCGGCTCGACGGGATGCTCGCCGACCGCGCGCGCGTCGCGGCGGCCTACCGGGACGCGTTCGCCGCCGACCCGATCGAGGATCTGACGCTGCCGTGCGAGGACCAGGGCGGCAACAGACGCGGCTGGTTCGTCTTCGTCGTCCAGCTGCCGCACAGGGTCGACCGCGACGAGACGATCCGCGCTCTGGCCGCGCGCGGGGTCCAGAGCAAGCCGTACCTGCCCGCGATCCACCTGATGAGCTTCTACCGCGAGCGCTTCGGCCACCGCGAGGGCCAGTTCCCCGTCACCGAGGACGTCGCCGCGCGCTCGATCGCGCTGCCGTTCTTCCCGGCGATGACGGAGAGCCAGGTCGCGCGCGTGGCGCAGGAGCTGCGCGCGGTGCTGGGCGCGTGAGCGAGCGGCGCGCGCGGCCCGCGTCGTAGACTCGCCGCCATGTCCCGCTTCTCCGAGCCTCAGCACCCCGTCTTCCAGCAGCTCAACGCGTCGATCGGCTTCGACTGGCGCCTCGGCCCCTACGACGTCGATCTCTCTCGCGCGCACGCGAAGATGCTCGCCGCGCAGGGGATCATCGGCGCCGACGACCGCGAGGAACTGCTGCGGGCGCTGGACGCCGTCGAGCGGGAGCTCGGCGACGGGACGTTCCCGTTCGAGCCCGGCGACGAGGACATCCACATGGCGATCGAGCGGCGCATCACGCAGCTCGCCGGTCGCGTCGGCGGCAAGCTGCACACCGCCCGCTCGCGCAACGACCAGGTCGCGACTGACGTCGCGCTCTTCACGCGCGCGCACGCGCAGGCCGCGCAGTCGGCGATCCGCGAGCTGATGCGCGCGCTCGTGAGCACCGCCGAGGCCCACCTCGACTGGCGCATGCCCGGCTACACGCACCTGCAGCGCGCGCAGCCGGTCTACCTCAGCCACCACCTGCTGGCGTACGTCTGGATGCTCGCGCGCGACCTCGAGAAGTTCCGCGCGGTCGAGGCGGCGACGGCGAGACTGCCGCTTGGCGCCGGCGCGCTGGCGGGCGTCAACTTCGACACCGACCGTCGCCTCGTCGCACGTGAGCTGGGCTTCGCGGGCGTCGCGGAGAACTCGATCGACGCGGTCTCCAACCGCGACTTCGTGCTCGACTACCTCGCCGCGGCGGCGACCTGCGCGACCCACCTCTCGCGCCTGGGCGCGGAGATCGTGCTGTGGTCCAGCTCCGAGTTCGCGTTCGCCGAGGTCTCCGACGCGTGGGCGTCGGGCTCGTCGATCATGCCGCAGAAGAAGAACCCGGACGCGGCCGAGCTGCTGCGCGCGAAGGCGCCGCGGATCGCCGGCCACTTCGTCGCGCTGCAGGGTGTGATGCACGCGCTCCCGCTGACCTACAACAAGGACATGCAGGAGGACAAGGAGCACCTCTTCGACGCGGTCGACACGCTCGAGTTGATCCTCGCCGCCGCGACCGGCATGGTCGGCGGGATCCGCTTCGACCGCGAGCGGATGGCCGAGGCGGCCGGCGACGAGTTCCCCGCCGCGACCGACGTCGCCGACCTGCTCGTGCGCCGCGGCCTGCCGTTCCGCGAGTGTCACGGCGTCGTCGCCGGCCTCGTCAAGCTGGCAGTCGACAGCGGCCGCACGCTGACGCAGCTGACCCCGGACGAGATCCGCGCCCAGTCGCCGCTGCTCGACGACGAGTACTACGAGGTTCTGCGCGGCGAGCGCTGGCTGGAGTCGAAGGACTCCGAGGGCGGCACGAGCCTGCGCCGCGTGCGCGAGCAGCTCGACCGCGCGCGGACGCTGCTGGCGTAGCTTGCTCGACCACGCCTTCTACGCCCGCCCCGTCGTCGACGTCGCGCGCGACCTCGTCGGCTGCGTGCTCGATCACGACGGCGCCAGCGGCGTGATCGTCGAGACGGAGGCCTACCACGAGTCCGAGCCGGCGTCGCATTCCTACGTCGGCCTGACGGCGCGCACCCGCCCGCTGTTCGGCCCGCCCGGCAGGGCGTACGTGTATCGCTCCTACGGGATCCACGCGCTCGTCAACGCCGTCTGCGAGCCCGAGGGCGTCGGCGCGGCGGTCCTGATCCGCGCGCTGGAGCCGCTCGGCGAGCTGGAGCTGATGCGCCACCGCCGCCGCCTGCAGCGCCCCGAGGACCTCTGCTCCGGTCCCGGCAAGCTGACGCAGGCGCTCGCGATCGAGCTGGAGCACAACGAGCTCGATCTCGTCGACAGCCCGCTGCGGATCCTGCCGCGCCCCGCCGACCGCCCTGCGCCCGAACTGGTCGCCGGCGTGCGAATCGGCATCACGAAGGCGCCCGACCTGCCGTGGCGCTTCTGCGCCCGCGGCAACCGCTGCGTCTCGAAGCCGTGGCCGCCGGGGTTGGACGTGGCGCGCCCGGTGCGCGTCTGAGCGGCGTATCGCGAGCAGCTTCCCCGAGCGCCGTATCGCCACGCCGCTCGCGCGCCGCGGGTCCGCGCTGTGCCCGCCGCTACGGCGTCGGCGCCGCGGCGCCGCCGCCCTCGGTGGCGCCGGTGTCACCGCCGCCGGCGTCCGCAGGCGGCGCTGCGGGGGTCTCGCCGCCGCCACCGCCGGTTGCGCCGCCGCCCGTGTCGGCGGGAGGAGCGACCGGCGTCTCGGTGCCGCCGGTGTTGCCACCGCCCGTGTCGGCAGGCGGAGCCGCAGGCGTCTCCGTGCCGCCGGTGTCGCCACCACCGCCGGTGTCGCCACCGGTCCCGCCGGTCGTGCCGCCGCCGGTCGTCCCGCCGCCGGTGTCGCCGGTCGTGCCGTCGGTGCCGTCGGTCGTTGCGCCGGTCCCGTCGCCGGACGTCGTGTCGGGCGCGGAGTAGAGGTCGTCACCGCTGCTGGTGTCGTCGCTCGGCGTCGTGCTGACGGTCGACGGATCGTCGTCGCTGGCAGCCTTCGCCGCCTCGGCTTCGATTCTGCGCTGATCGAGGATCCCGAGCGCGGAGATCATGAAGTTGTGGAACAGCTGCGCGGGGTACGTGCCGCCGGCGACCGGCCCGCCCTCGTACTCGGTCAGCATCGGCACGAGTCTGTCGGGATAGCCGACCCAGATCGCGACCGTGAACTGGTCGTTGAAGCCGACGAACCAGGCGTCGCCATAGTTCTCCGTCGTGCCGGTCTTGCCCGCGATCACCTGGCCGTCGACCTGCGCGGCGGTGCCGCTGCCGTAGGAGACGACGCCTTCCATGATCGATCTCGTCTCGGCCGCGATGCTCGGATCTATGATCTGCGCCGTTCTGAGCGATCTGCGGTTGTCGGCGATGATGTCGCCGTCGCTGTTCTTGACCATGTGGATCCCGATCGGCCCTCTGTTGGGCGCGCCGAGCTTCGGGTTGTACGTGCGCTTGCCGCCGGTCGCGATCGTCTCGTACGCGTGCGCCATGTCGAGCGGCGTGACGCCCTCTCTGAGGCCGCCGAGCGTCATCGCGAGGTTCGTCGAGATCGGCGTGCGGATGCCCATCCGTCTGGCGGTCTTGGCGATCTTCTTCGTCCCGACCTGGATCCCGACCTCCGCGTAGACGGAGTTGTCCGACGACGCCGTCGCGGCCGCCAGCGAGGCGCTGCCGGAGTACGAGTCGCCGTAGTTTCTGACGATGAACGCCTCTCTGCCGTTGGTCCCCGGGACCGGAAACTCCTTCGGCTGCGAGGAGTAGACGTTGTTGGGGGAGATCCCGTTCTCGAGCGCGGTCACGAGCGTGAACGGCTTGAAGGTCGAGCCGGGCTGGCGCTGCCCCTGCGTCGCGAGGTTGAACGGTCTCGTCGCGTAGTCGGGGCCGCCTACCATCGCGCGCACCTCGCCCGTCTTGTTGTCGATCGCGACGAGCGACGCCGACGGCAGCCCGGAGTCGGGCGGCAGCATGTTGCGCAGCGTGTCCTCGGCCGCGTGCTGCAGGTCGAGGTCGAGCGTCGTCGTGATCTTGAGGCCGCCGTTGAAGGCCTTGAAGGGGGTGAATTGGTCGACGACCTGCTGGCGCACCCAGCTGGTGAAGTACGGCGACTCCGACTCCTCCTGCGGCGGCGTCAGGTCGTCCTGCGTCGGCAGCGGGTCCTCGATGTCTCTCGCGTACTCGGTCGCGTCGATGTAGCCCTGGTCGCGCATGTAGCGCAGCACCAGGTTGCGGCGCGATCTGGCGTTGTTGGGTGCCGTTATCGGGTCGAACATGCTCGGCGAGGCGACGACCGCTGCGAGCATCGCCGCTTCGGGGGTCGTCAGCTGCGAGGCGCACATGTTCGCGGCGGTCGTGCCGCAGCCGCCGGCCTGGCCGTAGGCGTGGCGCTTGCCGAAGTACACGCGCGCGGCGGACTCGATCCCGTGCGCGCCGTTGCCGAAGTAGATCTGGTTCAGATACTCGGTGAGGATCTTCTCCTTGGACCACTTGCGCGTGAGGTGGTACGCCAGCGCGGCCTCACGCAGCTTCTGGAACAGCGTTCGTCTGTTCTGCGCCTCGAGCGCGTTCTTGACGAACTGCTGCGTGATCGTCGAGGCGCCCTGCACCGCGCCGCCCTTGGTGACGTCCTGCACGACGGCGCGCGTGATGCCCTTGAGGTCGAAGCCTCTGTTCTCGTAGAAGCGCTTGTCCTCGATCGCGATGATCGCGTGCTTCATCGCGGGCGCGATCTGGCCGTCGTTGACGAGCACGACGTTCTGGTTGTTCTGCAGGATCCCGAGTCTGCGACCGCGGTAGTCCAGCAGCACGGAGTTGTTCTTGTTCGCCTTGTACTGCTGCTTATTCTCGAGATCGGGCAGATCGGAGGCGACCGCCATCATCATCCCGAAGACGGTCGAGACGATCGCCAGCAGCGACAGGCCGAAGAGGATCGAGAGGAGCCGGAGCTTCTTGATCTTCGGCTTGCTGCCGTCGCGACGGCGACGGCGACGGAAAGGCATCAGCCTCGATCGGCGGCTGCCCGGCGTGGGTGTGTTTCCGTCGAAGCTCATACAACGTTCCGGCGCACTGGACCTCGTGTCCTCCAAGGCGCTTGCGCCGGTATGGCGGCCCATGGCGACGAGGGCCTCACCGGAGGAATCAGTCTAGCATTGGGGTCCCATGGCTCTCCAAACCTCGACGCCCGCGGCGACCGCCGCATGGCTCGCGCGCAACGCGGTCGACTGCCTCCCCGAGGGCGGTCTGCAGCGCAAGCTCGAGCTGGCCGAGCGAGAGGGCCGCCCGCTGCGGGTGAAGCTCGGGATCGACCCGACCGCGCCCGACATCCACCTCGGCTTCACGGTCGTGCTCGGCAAGCTGCGCGAGTTCCAGGACCTGGGGCACACGGTGGTGCTGATCGTCGGCGACTACACCGCGCGCGTGGGGGACCCCAGCGGTCGCTCCTCGACGCGGCCGATCCTCTCCGGCGAGCAGATCGACGCGAACGCGAGGACGTTCCAGCAGCAGGCGCTGAAGGTGCTCGACCCGGATCGACTGGAGGTCCGGCGCAACGGCGAGTGGCTGGACATGCGCACGGAGGACCTCTTCAGACTGACGCGCACGACCACGGTCGCGCGGATTCTGGAGCGCGACGACTTCGCCAAGCGCTACGCGAGCAACACGCCGATCTCGATCCTCGAGCTGCTCTATCCGCTGTTGCAGGGATACGACTCCGTCGAGGTGGACGCCGACGTCGAGCTCGGCGGGACCGACCAGAAGTTCAACCTGCTGCTCGGGCGCGACATCCAGGGTGACTACGGCAAGCCGGAGCAGGTGATCCTGACGATGCCGATCCTTCCTGGGATCGACGGCGTCAAGAAGATGTCGAAGTCGCTCGGCAACTACATCGGCGTCACGGAACCGCCCGAGGAGATCTACGGCAAGACGTTGCGGCTGCCAGATCCCGCCTTGGGGACGTGGTACGAGCTGTTGCTGGGGGAGCCGCCGCCGCCCGATCTCGGGCCGCGCGACGCCAAACGCGCGCTCGCGCGCAGGCTCGTCGCGCGCTTCCACGACGATGACGCCGCCGTCGCGGCGGAACAGCAGTTCGATCAGGTGCACCGCGAGCACCGGCCACCGGACGAGATGCCAGATGCGCGCTTGGACGGCGACGGGAGCGGGCACGTGCATCTGCCGGCCCTGCTCTCCGCCGCCTTCGGCGTCACCAGCTCGGAGGCGCGGCGGCAATTGAGAGGGGGCGGCGTCAAGCTCGACGGGTCGCCACTCTCGGGCGAGCCGCTCGACCGGCCCGTGAGCGAGTTGGACGGACGCGTCCTCCAACTCGGCAAGCGCCGCTTCGCTCGGCTGCGGAGCAACTGAACGAGCATGGCGGTCTCCGGCGGAATGTTGCGAGTGGAGACCGCCGGAGACGGCCAGATCGTCGACCTGACCGAGGGCGTGCGCAGCATCGTGCGCACCAGCGGGGTCGAACGTGGCGTCGCCGTCGTCTTCGCGCGCGGCGCGACCGTCGGCGTCACGACGATGGAGTACGAGCCCGGTGGCGTGCAGGACCTCACCGAGTTGCTCGAACAACTCGCCCCGCGCGCGCACGCGTGGGCGCACAACCGCTTGAACGGCGACACCAACGCCCACGCGCATCTGCGCGCCGCGCTGGTGGGCCCGTCCGAGAGCGTCCCCCTCATAGAGGGGGAGCTGCAGCTCGGAACGTGGCAGCAGATCGTGCTGCTCGACTTCGACGACAGCCCTAGGAGACGGGAGATCTCGGTCCAAGTGCTCTCGTAGAAATTCCTCGTGGGCAGAACTGCCCGTAGCGACGCGATTCTCTGAAAGTTCGCCCCGGCGACTCAGAGTTTCTACGCGCCAAAACGGATGCGAAACGGTCGCTGACGCACTCACCGGGAAGTCGAGCATTCAGTGGCCACAGGCCTCTAAGGTCTTCCTTCACACGCTGGACGCATCTCTGAGAAGCATCTGTATAGTTCCTGGCGCGGCGCAGGACGGGCCGCCCGGACAGACCAGCGAAAGGGGCTGCACCGGGGAGTTGGAGGCATTGCTTCCACTCCGCGCCCGAGTGCGCTATACTTTCGCGCCCCGCTCTGAGAGCAAATAGCCCTCAGCGCGTGTCAGACGGAGGAGTCCCCTCCAGAGAGGCACGGCGGTCTTTGAAAACTCAACAGCATGTGCACTTCTTCTCCTGGGCTTAGGCCCTTGGAGTCGAGTGCGTCCAGGTTTCGAAGTGGCCATCTCACTTACGTCAGCGTGGTGAGAATTAATGGTCATGTCAAGAGTCATTTGAAGTACTTGTCTGGTGTTCCGAGTCTCCCGCATGTGTACTTGGGAACTCCTTGTGTGAGCGCTAGACACTCTCTATGGAGTATGTAGTTCTTCACGGAGAGTTTGATCCTGGCTCAGGACGAACGCTGGCGGCGTGCCTAATAC
>NZ_JAUTDO010000008.1 GCF_030646165.1 Conexibacter sp. CPCC 206217
CCGTAGCACATGTGTGTGGCCCCGTCATCCGCCGATGACGGGGCCACACCCCTTTAACAACCCGACGTCGGAGTGGCCCGACGTCGGATGTGGCCTGTGCCCGGCGGCCGCGCACTAGCGCGGATTGATCGTCGTCCCGCCCCATTGCTCGGGCGCGACGTCGGCGAGCGTCTCGCTGAACGTCCACGGATGGCCGACCAGGTCGGCTGCCACGTACTGACGCTCGCCGTACTCGAAGTCGGTCGGCTCCATCACGATCCGCGCGCCATGCTCACGTGCCTGCTCGCAGTGGGCGCGGACGTCGTCGACGCGCACCATCACCGTCTGCGCAGCGGCGCCCCGTCGCGGCGCGCTCCAGCCGTCGCCTGCGTCGCGCACGACGACGTCACCGTCACCGACGCTCAGCTGTGCGCGGTGACCCTCGCCGATTCGCACGCGCTCGGTGAAGCCGAACGCGGCGGTGAGCCAGGCGACCGCGGCCTCGACGTCCGGGTAGTTCACAACCGGGATGACGGTCGCAGCCGGCATCGAGCGGTTGAACTTCACCGCTCGGGCCAGGTCTCGTCGCTGAGGCGCTGCTCGCCGACGGCGGTCAGGCGCACGTCCTGCACGACCGACAGTCCCACTCTCGTCGGCTCCTCCAGCGCGGCGAGGCCGAGCTCGACTGCGCGGTTGACGAGCGCCGGGTTGATCTCTGCCGGTACGTCGTAGATCGGCGGCCCCTCGCCGTCGGTCACGAAGCGGACCTCGCTGTCGCGGATCGCGACGAGGACGGCGTGATGCTCTTCGGGTGTCGGCGGTGCCATGGCGGCCGTGTCCTTTCTACGTGCGTGGGGGTTCGTTCAGGCGACCTCGGTCGCATCCGCCGCCGCGGCGGACGGACGCCAGCCGATCGCCGGCGCGACGTGGCGCGCGATCGTCTCCAGCATTCGCGCGTTGTACTCGACGCCGAGCTGGTTCGGGACGGTCAGGAGGACGGTGTCGGCCTCACGTACGGCGACATCCCTGCTCAGCTCCTCTGCGATCACGTCAGGCTCACCGACGTAGCTCTTGCCGAAGCGTGCGAGGCCGCCGTCGAGGTGGCCGACCTGGTCGTCGCCGCTACGCGTGCCGAAGTAGCTGCGGTCGAGGTCGCTGACGACCGGCAGGACGCTGCGGCTGACCGAGACGCGCGGCTCGCGCTCCCACCCGGCCTTCGCCCATGCCTCGCGGTACAGCGCGATCTGCTCCGCCTGCAACTCGTCGAACGGCACGCCGGTGTCCTCGGTCAGCAGCGTCGAGCTCATCAGGTTCATGCCCTGCTCAGCGGTCCAGACGGCGGTTGCTCGCTTGCCGGCGCCCCACCAGATCCGGTCCGGCAGGCCGGGCGATTGCGGCTGGATCGCGAGCGTCCCCGCCGGGCGGCCGTCACCGCCGTCGGCGTGCGCGACCGCGGCGCCGTCGATCGCCGCACGGAACAGCTCGGTGTGGCGGCGCGCGAGGTCGGCGTCCGTCTCGCCCTCGGCGGGCACGTAGCCGAACGACTCCGAGCCGCGCAGGGCCGGCTCCGGCGAGCCGCGGCTGATCCCGAGTTGCAGGCGGCCGGCGCTGATCAGGTCGGCCGCGGCCGCCTCCTCGGCGGCGTAGAGCGGATTCTCGTAGCGCATGTCGATCACGGCGGTGCCGATCTCGATCCGGCTGGTGCGCGCGGCGATCGCTGCGAGCAGTGGGTAGGGCGACGCGAGCTGCCGCGCGAAGTGGTGGACGCGCACGTACGCGCCGTCGATACCGATCCGCTCCGCCGCGACGGCCAGCTCGATCGTCTGCACGAGCGCGTCGCGCGCGGTCTGCGACTGCGACCCGGCCACGGGCTGCCAGTGACCGAACGAGAGAAACCCGATCCGCTTCATGCACGCGACGGTATCGCACCGCCGCCGGCAGCTCCGTGGGGCTAGCTCGACTCGAAGCCGCGCCGCCGGCGCTCGTCAGCCGGTTACGCGCGCGTGCCCTTGACCCTCACGCAACGTGAGGCCGCATGATTGGTGACGTGAACGACGCGGACGACGAGTACAGAGTCGGCGAGGTCGCGCGGATGGCGGGCGTGTCGGTGCGGACGCTGCACCACTACGACGAGATCGGGCTGTTGCTGCCGAGCGGTCGCAGCGAGGCGGGCTACCGCCTGTACTCGCGCGTGGATCTCGAGCGGCTGCGGCGGATCCTCTTCTACCGCGAGCTGGAGTTCGGGCTCGACGACATCGGAGGAATCCTGGCCGATCCCGACGAGGGCGCCGACGACCACCTGCGCCGCCAGCACCGGCTGCTGCGCGACCGCCGTGGGCGCACACAGGAGCTGCTGAGCGCGATCGAAGACGAGATGGAGGCACGCAAGATGGGAATCTCACTGACCCCCGAGGAGCAGCTGGAGATCTTCGGCACGGAGAAGTTCGCCGAGCACGCGCAGGAGGCCGAGCACAGATGGGGCGACACCGACGCGTGGAAGGAGTCGCAGCGCCGCTCCGCCGCGTACACGAAGGACGACTGGATCGCGATCAGACGCGAGGCCGACGAGAACATCCAGGCCTTCGCCCGCGCGATCGAGGTCGGCGAGCCGGCCGACGGACCGGTCGCGATGCACCTCGCCGAGGACCACCGCCAGCACATCGCGCGCTGGTTCTACGACTGCAGTCCCGCGATGCACCGCCAGCTCGCTGAGCTGTACGTCTCCGACCCCCGCTACAGCGCCACCTGGGACGAGATCGCACCCGGCTTCTCGCGCTACGTCCACGACGCGATCCTCGCCAACGCGCAGCGCTCCCGCTCGGACCCGGACTGAGCAGCGTCAGATCGTCACGTCGTAGCGTCGCCGCAGCGCCGCGGCGTGCTCGCGCAGCCACGTGGGCTGACCATCGGCGGCCCACTCGTCCCACAGCTGCCGATGAGTCAGTGCGACGAAGACGACCTGCGGGTCCCCGACCTTGCTCGCGAATTCGTTCACCTCCGCTGCATGGATCGAGCAGACGGTGATCTCGTCGGCATTCAGCGGCTCCCAGTAGAGGTACGCGAGCGTGACGGGACGGCCGCTGAACTCGCGCTTGACGCCGAGGTAGTGCTTGACGAGCTGAGCGGCGTCCAGGTGGCGGTAGCGACGGGGATCCGCGACGAGTCGCTCGTACTCTCTTCTCCATGTCATGTGGGCGAGTTCGCCGACGCGGGCCTCGTACGCCGGCGAGAACGAGGCTTCGTGCGCGCTGAGATGTTCGGTGCACTTGGATTCGACCGCGAGCACGCGCGGACCTTCGACGAGCCAGTCGAGCGTCGGCGGGGTGCCGCGCAGGCCCGTCGCGCACTCGCGCTCGAGTCCCGTCGTCCCGGCGAAGGTCCCGTCGCCAAACGGCACGCCCTCGCGTTCGTCCAGCCATGGCCCGAAGACGTTCGCAGCCAGACACGCTGACGAGTGGGCCGCGTGGAACTTCGCTGCCGCACCTGCGCGCGCCACGAGCTCCGATCCGCCTTTGCCGGACAGGTCACGCCGGATCGCAGCCTTCGTGGCCTGCGAGAACGACGGCAGCACGACCTCGTCGAACCGTTCGGCGTAGCCCTTCGCGTCGAGCACGACACCGGACTGCTCCAGATGCGCCGCCAGCGCGGCCGCCGCGGCGGGACCGGGCGCTGGACGTGCGGCGGCGTCATCGGAGCCGACGATGGCGCCGGCGCCGGGCAGACTGCCCCACAGCGGAAGGTGGATCCAGCCTTCCTCAACCGCCTGGCCGCGCAGCACGGGTGGCGGGGGATCCGTCAAACCGACCAAGGCGGCACGTGCCACCAGCGCACAGACCAGCGCGTCGAACGCGTGGTCGACCTGCTCGCAGGTGTGACGGTCGGCGTCCGACAAGCCCAGTCCGGGCACGGCGGCGCAGATGCCGGCGACGAGCTTCGCCAGCGGCTTCGTGTCGCTGCCCTTGTAGCCGGAGGGATCCAACGCCCACCGCACGAGCGCGCCCGCGGGGTAGACCTCGACGAAGCGCCCGGCGCCGGTGCGGTCGATCGTCTCGCCGGCGACGTGCCAGCGATGCAGCAGGTGGGCGCAGCGCATCGCGGTGACGCCGAGCTTGTCGGTCGAGACGCTGAGCGGGCGGCGCGTCTGCATCGTCACGCGATCGGTCGCGCGAAAGCTCAGCTCCGCGCGGAACAGCTCCGGTCTGTCGTCGTCGGGCGCCGGCCACGCCTCGAAGCGGCGGTGGGCGGCGAGCGCGTCGATGAAGGCGCGCGGCCAGCCGAACGGGGCGTCGATCGCGACCTTTTCGGCGCCGTCGGCCAAGCCCAGCAGCGTGGCGTCGTCGCAGCGGGCGTGCAGCTTCACGCGCAGGTCCTCGCTCCCCTCCTCCAGCACGCATGCGAACGTCGTCTTCTTGCTCGCCGCCAAGTCGATCCCGAGCACACGCATCGGCAGCGACGGTAGCGGCTGCTCACGGCCGGCGCTGAAGTTCCGGACCGCGGTGTCGATCACTTCAGGTGACGTGAGCCCCTCGACAACTCGACTCCCACGAGGCACGCACGCATGAGCAGCGACTCCCCCACGGTCAACGGCGACGATCCGAGCGCGACGCGTCTCACCGAGGTCGCGGACGCGACGCAGGAGCATCAGCCCTCCAGCTCCGTCCCCGAGCTCGTCGAGCCGCCGCACCCTGGCGCGGGCCACGAGATATACCCGGCGCCGCACGAGCCGCCGCTGCGGACCGAGCTGGCGATCCCGATCGTGATCGGGACGCGGCCGGAGGCGATCAAGCTCGTGCCGATCATCCTGGCGCTGAAGGAGAGCGAGTTCTACCGGCCGATCGTGATCTCGACCGGTCAGCACCACCGGATGGTGCAGGAGATCTTCCAGCTCGCCGGGATCACGACCGACGTGACCCTCTGGGCCGGCACGCGGCGTGAGCTGAACGAGCGCGTCTCCTCCGTCATGCGCCGCTTCGAGGACTTCATGGTCGAGTGGTTCGGCGTGCCCAGCGGCGAGCGCACCAACGAGCAGATCCTCAGCGGGCAGGTGCCCGCGGCGGTGCTCGTGCACGGCGACACCAGCTCCGCGATGGCGGCCGCGCTGGCCTCCTTCCACCTGCAGATCCCGGTCATGCACGTCGAGGCGGGGCTGCGCACCGGCGGCCTGAACCTGACGCCGTTCCCGGAGGAGCTGAACCGCCGGCTGATCTCGCAGATCGCCTGCCTGCACTTCGCCCCGACGATGAAGAACCTCGCCAACCTCGTGCACGAGCGCGTGCCCGCCGGCCAGGTCTTCGTGACCGGCAACACCGGCATCGACGCGCTGCGCTGGGCCTCGGGGCTGAACGTCGAGTTCGAGGACCCGCGCCTGCAGGCGCTCGTCGACGGCGACCACCGCATCGTCGTCGTGACCGCGCATCGGCGCGAGAACTGGGGTCACGGCCTCGACTGCATCGCCGAGGGCGTCGCGCGCCTGGCCGGCAAGCACCCCGAGGTCCGCTTCGTCGTGCCGATGCACCCCAATCCCGCTGTCCGCGAGCAGATCGTCGCGAGGCTGCGCGACGTCTCCAACGTGCTGCTGACCGAGCCGCTCGGCTACGCCCGCTTCGCCCGCCTGCTGGGCCGCTGCGACCTCGTCATCACCGACTCCGGCGGGATCCAGGAGGAGGCGCCGTCGCTCGGCAAGCCCGTCCTCGTCACGCGCCAGGAGACGGAGCGGCTGGAGGGCGTCGAGGAGGGCACGCTACTGCTCGTCGGCACCGATCCCGACCGCATCGCGAGCGAGGGCGACCGGCTGCTGTCCGACCCCGAGGCGTACGCGCAGATGGCCGAGGCCGACAACCCGTACGGCGACGGCCGCGCCGCCCGCCGGATCGTCGCGGCGCTCGAGTACCTGCTGCTGGGCGCCGACGCGCCGCGCGCGTTCGGTCCTGGCTACAACCGCGGCGCGGTGATCGACGCGGCCGGCTTCGCGGGCCCGTTCGAGCCGGTCGAGGCGATGCTCGGCCAGCTCGCCGGCCGCGAGCGTCGCGCGGAGGAGCAGGCCAACGCCGACGAGCAGTGGCTGACCTGAGGTGACGTCCCCGTTCGACGGCCTGCCGTGGGGGTGGTGCGTGCCGCTCGCGCTCGGGCTGCTCGTGATCGTCACGATGCTCGGCTGGGCGGCGGTGCTGTTCGTGCGCGGACAGCGCGCGCGGGTGCGCGCGCCGTGGCCGCCGTACGAGGGACCGGACCGCTTCACGTGGGTCTTCCTCGTGCCGGCGCTGAACGAGCAGGTGACGATCCGCGACAGCGTCGCGCGCCTGCTCTCGCTGCAGCTGGAGCGGCGCTGGATCGTCGTGATCGACGACGGCTCCGACGACGACACGCCGGCGATCCTCGCGGAGCTGTCGGCCGAGCATCCCGACCTGATCGTGCTGCGGCGCGACAAGCCCGACGCGCGCGTCGGCAAGGCGGCCGCGCTCAACCACGCCTACCGGCTGCTGGGCGAGCAGATCGGCGCGGTCCCGCGCGAAGACGTGATCGTCACGATCGTCGACGCCGACGGCCGGCTGCGCCCCAACGCGCCCGCGTGGGTCTCGGCGCACTTCGCCGACGCGCACGTCGGCGGGGTCCAGTCGCGCGTGCGGATCTACAACCGCGCGCACCCGCTCGCGTGGATGCAGGACGTCGAGTTCTCCGTCTACGGTGCGCTCTACCAGGCCGGTCGCAACGGCTGGGGGACCGCCGGCATGGGCGGCAACGGCCAGTTCAACCGGCTCGCCGCGCTCGACGACGTCGCTGACGAGCACGGGCCGTGGCGCGACAGACTGACCGAGGACCAGGACCTCGGCCTGCGGCTGATCGCGGCCGGCTGGCACGGGCGCCAGGAGCTGCGCGCGGCCGTCGAGCAGCAGGGGTTGTCGGCGCTGCGCCCGCTGTTTCGCCAGCGCACGCGCTGGTCGCAGGGCAACCTGCAGGCGATGGCGCTCGCGCGCGACGTGTGGCGTGCGCCGATCGGCCTGGTGCCGCGCGCGGAGCAGCTCGGCTACCTGCTGATGCCGCTGTGGCAGGCGCTCGTCGGGGTGGCGCTGATCGTCGCGATCGTGCTGTGGGTCACGGGCGTGACGCCGTTCTGGAACGGCGGGCCGAGCTGGCAGCTGGTGTGGGTCTACGTGTTCGCGTTCGGCGGCGTCGTGCTCGGCTGCATCGCCGGCCGCGCCGAGCAGGGACCGTGCGGCTGGCTGATCGGCTTCCTCGTCGCGCATCCGTACGCGCTCTACACCTGGGTGCTGTGGCCGGTGCTGGTGCGCTCGACGTTGCGGCAGTTGAAGAAGCGCAGCGAATGGGCGAAGACCGAGCGCGAGCCGCTGAAGGAGCTGGCGCCTTCGCCGCCTGCTCCGGCTCGATGAGCCGCGCGGCCCCGTAGGGTCTGAGCGGCATGGGCCCGTTCCGAGACCCGAGGAGCTCTCGCATGACCGCCACGTCCGGCCTCACGATCACCGGCGTCGACTTCGTCGCCGTCCCGACCGATGACTTCGACGCCTCGATGCACTTCTACGGCACCGTGCTCGGGCTGCCGTTCGTGAAGAGATGGGGCGAGATGCCCGGCGCCGAGTTCCAGGCCGGCAACCTGACGCTCGCGGTGATGGACCCGACCGCGTTCGGGCAGGAGTTCAAGCCGCACAGCATGCCGATCGCGCTGCAGGTCCCCGACGTCGGCGCGGCCCGCGCCCACCTCGAGGCGCAGGGGATCCGCTTCAGCGGCGACACGATCGACAGCGGCGTCTGCCACCAGGCGCTGTTCCGCGATCCCGCCGGCAACACGCTGGACCTGCACCACCGCTACGCGCCGACCGCCTGACAGATCTAAGACGACCGGTCATAGTGGAGGAAGCCGATCGCCGAGCTGGTCGCGGCGTCGTTCGCCGCCTGGAGCGTCGCGATCCGGCGCCGGTCCGGGCTGGATCACGACGAGGCCCGGGCCGGCGCTCGCGCCGGCCTCCGGGCCCGGGTCGGACCCGGCCGGGCCGTTGATCGCGGCCAGGCGGCCGCTGAAGGCGCGTGCGACGCGCAGGGCGTGGGACTTCGCCAGCTCTGCGCGCTCGCCTGCGAACAGCTCGTCGACGGTCGTGCGCCACAGCAGCAGCCAGCGCTCGAAGTGGCCGGCGCGCAGGCGCACCTTCATGTTCAACATCGCATGCGGGGCGAACGCGCCGCCGCCGTAAGACCGTGCGCCGAGCAATATCGTCTCCCAGAACGAGGAGATCACCGGCACGTGCTCCTCCAGGTCGAGTCTCGCGACGTCGACGAAGATGAAGCCGATGATCGGATCCTTCAGCGCGCGTCCGTAGAACGCGCGCACCAGCCGCTCGACGTCGGCGCGGCTCTCGATGTCGCGGCGCTCGCTGCTGACGCTCATGCCACAACTATGGCGGGTCGCGCCCGCCGCCTCAGATTCCGAGGCGGCGGTACTCGATCGCCGGGCAGCGATCCATCACGACCGTCAGGCCGGCGGCGCGGCCGCGGGCGGCGGCCAGCTCGTCGATCACGTCGAGTTGCAGCCATGCGGTTCTGGCGCCTATCGCGACCGCCTCGTCGACGTGGACACCGGCCTCCTCGGAGCGGCGGAAGACGTCGACGACGTCGATCTCGACCTGCTCGCGCGCGTCGGCCAGCGTCGGGTAGGCGCGCTCGCCGAGGATCTCCAGCGCGGCCGGGTTGATCGGCACGATCCGGTTGCCGCGCGACTGCAGCAGCGCGGCGATCCGGTGGCTGTCGCGCGAGGCGCGCGGCGAGCAGCCGACGACCGCCCACGTGCGCGGGCTCGACAGCAGTTCGCGGATCGTCTCGTCAGGCGGGTTCATCTGTCGCCGCTGCCTCCTGGTGCTCTGCCATCGGGTGTTCTGCCGCCGTGCGCTCTGCCGCCCGGCGCGAGCTGGCGCAGCTTCTGCGCGCCGGCGACCGCATGCTGCGCGCCGTCTCTGGCGTGCGTGGTGACGCGATCCGCCCCGCCGCGCGCCCGTGCCACGGTCGCGCCGACCCAGCGGCGGGCTCTGCGCGACGGCAGGTCGTCCGGGCGCGTCAGGTCTCTGCGCGCATGCGCTCTCAGCTTCGCGGCGAGGTCGCCTTCGACGGGTGGATAGGAGGAGACCGGCTCGCCGTCCTTCCAGACGATCACGTGCCTCGCACCGTCGACGATCGCGGCGCTGAACATCCCGTCGATCTGGTCCGCCTCGCCGATCGCGACCTGACGGTGTCTGACGCGCTCCAGCCAGACGAGGAAGAGGGCGATCGCTCTCGGCCCGGCCGTCGCGAGCAGCCACGCGCGAAAGCGCTTGTTGCGCAGCAACCGCCACAGCCACACGAGCCAGGGACCCATTGCCGTCCAAGGTACCCGGAAGCGGGGCGGAGCAGCAGCGAGCGCTCCCCGGCGTGCGCCGAGCGCGCCCCGCTACCCGCGCCGTGCGCGCGCGTTCTTCCACGGGGCTGCCGATTCGCGTGGCATCATCGGAGGCAATGCAGACCGAACCGCTCGATTCCGACGTCGTCGACGCGCTCATCGCGGAGCTCGCCGACCCGGCCGTCCTGGCTCGCCTGGTGCGGCTCTATCTCGACAAGCTCGGGGACCGCCTGGAGGAGGTCGTCAACGCCGAGGACGCCGCTGCGCTGACGGCGGCGGCGCACTCGCTGAAGGCCGCCAGCGCGACCTTCGGCGCGGTGCTCGTGGCGGACGTCGCGACGCAGCTGGAGGAGCTGGGCGAGCGAGGCGAAGAGGCCCCGGCGCCGCTGCTCGACGGGCTGCTGGAAGCGGCCGAGGACGCGCGCAGAGCGTTGGAGCAGATCGTCGCCGACGCGGAGGCCGAAGCCGACGTCGAGGCCGACAACGACGTCGACGAGGGGTCCGGCGGCGCGGTCAGAGAAGGCTAGGCGCAGCGGGCGCGCCCGGCTGATGCCAGTGCGCCCGGCGGCAGCCGCGCTACGCGTCCGCGTCCGCCATCTCGAGCAGCTTCGCGACCGTTCTCCAGTTGCGGGCGGTCGCTCTGACGCCGAGGCGCTTCTCGCTCAGCGCCTTGAACAGCGGCGAGTCGGTGATGCCCTCGGGCGTCCAGACGTACAGCTCGCGGCCGATCAGCTCGAACCGCTCCGGCTCGTGCGCGACCTCGTCGATCTCCGCGACGACGGCGGGATCGGGTGCGGCGGACAGGAACACGACATGGTGGCGCTTGTCGACGGTCGCGACCTCGCCGAGCGGGTTGGCCGCGACGACCGCCGCCAGCTCGTCGCGCGTGCGGATCGTGATCAGCACCTCGAAGCCGAACTGCTCGACGATCCCCGCCTCGATCTCGCGCGCGATCGTTCTGGCCGCTCTTCTGGGCCCGCTGAAGACGACGTTGCCGCTCTGCACGTAGGTCTTCACGTCGCTGAAGCCGAGCCGCTCCATCAGCGCGCGCAGGTCGGCCATCGGCACCTTCTTGTTGCCGCCGACGTTGATCCCTCTCAGGAGCGCGATCGTCCTCATGCCGGCGGCCCGCCCGCGATCCGCTCGCGCATCTGCTCGAGGCTGCCGCGAAACCAGCCGAGCTTCTCGATCCACCACGTCAGGCCGGCCGCCTCGTAGGGCGCCACGAGCGCGGGGCCGGGCCCGGCGGAGACGCCCTCCAGCACGACGTCGAACGGCCCGCCGCGCGCGGCGGCGGTGCGCTCCGCGTGCACGAACGCGACGACCTCGGCGAGCTGCTCGGGCGTCGGCGTCGCGTCGCGGGCGACGTCGGCGAAGGTCGGGAAGACGCCGTCCCAGCGCGCGGCGCGGCGCATCGGCCGCGGCGCGGGCCAGCCGCCGGCGACCCAGATCGGCGGGCGCGGGCGCTGGACGGGGCGGGGGAGGAAGCCGGTCGTCCGCACCTGCTCGTGGGCGCCGCTGAAGCTGTACGGCGCGCCGCCGAAGAGTCCGGCGACGATCTCCAGCCCCTCGTCGAGCTTCTGCGCGCGCACCTTCGCGTCGGGGTCCTCGCCGAAGGCCGCGAACTCCTGCTCGCCCTGCGATCCCAGCCCGGCGCCGATCACCAGCCGCCCGCCCGACAGCACGTCGAGCGTCGCCAGCTCGCGCGCGAGCTTCGTCGGGCGCCGCCGTGCGAACGCGCTGACGAGCACGCCGAGGCGGATCCGCGTCGTGTCGGCGGCGATCGCGGCGACCGTCATGTACGGGTCGGCGACGGGCCAGCCGGGCTCGCGGTAGGCGACGTGATCCCACACGAACGCGCCGTCCCAGCCGGCCGCCTCGGCCTCGCGCGCGAGCTGCACGAGCAGCAGCGGATCGCCGTAGTCGCCGATGTTGGGGAGGCCGACTGCGAAGTGGAGCGGCATCGGCGGGAGGCTAGCGTTCCGTGCGGGCGCCGCGCCGCCGACGGCTCAGCCGCCGCGCGGCTTCACCGCACGCGAGGCGCGCAGCGCTCTGCCGTCGGGCCCCACCGCGCGCACGGCGACGAAGCGGGCCTTCGTCCTCACTCTCAGCGCGGTCTCGAAGCCGGTGCGTCGCAGCGGCCGGCCGATCGGGCGCAGCCTGCCCGGTCTCGGCCCTGCGAGCACGCGCCAGCGGCGCACGAGCGTCGCGCCGTTCCAGCTCGCCCAGACCGTCGTTCTGCGCCCGTCGCGGTGTCGTCTGGCCGCGATCGCGGGACGGTCGAGCGGGCGGCCGCGCCAGGGGAAGCGGAACGCCTGGTAGCTGTCGGAGCCGGCCGGCAGCGCGAGGTCGAACAGCAGCCTGCCGCCGCGCGAGAACTCTGATATCCGCTCCTCGGGTCCCCAGCTGATGAAGACGTCTCTGTTCGGCAGCGTCTGCAGGTTGCCCTCGGCGCCGGCCAGCAGCCCGTCCGGGTGTCTGTACTGGCGCACGACCTTGGCCGTCATCGTGCGGCGGTTCAGGCGCAGCTGCAGGCCGCGCGACTCCTGCGCCTTCGCGGGGGTCGCCTCGTTGTCGAACAGCGTCAGCGTCCCGTCGGGCTGGCGGCGGACGTCGTGCTGGAAGGCGAATCTGGCGCCGCGTCCGATCCGGAAGTCGCTTCTGCGCCCGCCGAGGCGCCACTCGATCCGCCCGCTCGGCCGGTCGATCTTGTAGATCGCGTGCATGTTGCGGGCGCTCACGAGCAGGTCGCCGTCGCGGTCGACGTCTATCGCGTTGACGTGGAAGTAGTCGTGCGGCTTGCCGTCCTTGGGGGCCGTCATGCCCTCGGTGACGGGCACGTGGTCGGCGCTGCGCCACTCCCACACGAGTCTTCCGCTGGCGACGTCGACCTCCTGGATGCGCGACTCGACGATCGTCCCGTCCCTCGGCCCGCCGACCTTCGAGAGGTCGGCTCTTCTCTCGATGTAGAGGGTCATCAACGCGGTGCCGCGGTCGGTCAGCTGGAAGTCGTGGTGGTCGGGCAGTTCGCTGGCGACCGAGCGCACGCGCGCGATCTCTCTGTAGTGGGTGTCCATCACGACGTACTCGCCGTGGCCGTGGCCGAGGTGCGTGTTGCCCTCCCACCAGGTCAGCACCGGTCTGCCGCGGTACTGCTGCACCTTGAAGGCGGTCGCGGTCTTGTCGCCGCCGACGGCGTGGAACCAGACCGGCCGCCCGCGGTTGTCGACGATCATCGGCCCGTCCTGCCCGGGGCCGCGCTTGACCGCGAGGAATATGAAGCCGGGCGCGACGCCGGGGGCCGCCGGGGTGGCGACCGTGAGCGCGTCGGGGTCGAGCAGCGGCCGCGAGTGGAACGCCTTGATCGACTCGATGCCGGCCAGTTCCGGCTCGGCCGGCGGCGTCAGCAGCTCCCACGCCGCCGCGCCCACGGCGACGAGCACGAGCGCCCCGAGCGCGACCGCCACGCGCTTGCGCCCGGTGCGCCTGCGCCCGCGCGTGCGCGGCGGCGGAGGCGGCGGCAGCGTCGGCGTCTGGGTCCCTTGCATCGCGCGCCTAGTCTCGCCGCTGTGGTTAAGGGGAGTGTGAGAAGCGTATGGACCGTGGCGACGCTGCTAAGGTCATCAAGTGATGTCTTCGTTTGATGACTTAGGTCAGGCCGGATGATCGCGGCACTCGTCTTCGCCGGACTGACCGTCTCGGTGATGTCGACGCTCGGGACGCCGCTGATCCCGACGATCGCCGCCGCGCAGGGCGTGTCGCTGGAGACCGCGCAATGGATGCTGACCGTCACGCTGCTCGTCGGAGCGATCGCGACCCCGGTCCTCGGCCGGCTCGGCGACGGGCCGCAGCGGCGCCGCGTGCTGCTGTTCACGCTCGCCGCCTCGCTCGTCGGCTCGGTCGTCGCCGCGACCTCCGCGCACTTCCCGCAGCTGCTGCTCGGCCGCGCGCTGCAGGGGATCGGCTATGGCACGGTCCCGCTCGCGATCGCGCTCGTGCGCGAGCACACGGGCGGGGAGCGCCAGCGCTCCGGGATCGCGACGTTGTCGATCACCGTCGCCGTCGGCGCCGGGCTCGGCTTCCCCGTCACCGGCCTGATCGCCCAGGTGCTCGACTTCCACGCCGCCTTCTGGTTCGGCGCGATCTTCGCCGCGGGCGCGCTGCTCGCCGTCCACCTCGCCGTGCCGCGCGCGCCCGGCCGCGCGAGGGCGGTGACGCTCGACGTCCCGGGCGCGCTGCTGCTGGCGACCGGCCTCGCGGCGCTGCTGCTCGGCATCAGCCAGGGCGAGACGCTCGGCTGGGGCTCCGCCACCGTCGTCGGCCTGTTCGCCGCCGCCGCGATCCTGCTCGCCACGTGGGCGCGCGTCGAGTTGCGCCGCGAGGCGCCGCTCGTCGACCTGCGGCTCGTCTCCCAGCGCGCGATCCTCGGCGCGAACGTCGCCGCGCTGCTGCTGGCGATGGGCATGTACATCGTGATGTCGCTCGTCAACCGCCTGATGCAGACGCCGACCGCGACCGGCTACGGCTTCGGCGCCTCGCTCGTCACGACCGGCCTGATGCTGCTGCCGCTGTCGCTCGGCAGCCTCGTCTCGCAGCAGATCACCCGCCGCGTGATCGCCCGCTACGGGATCCGCATCGTGCTCCCCGCCGGCGCGCTGATCGTCGCCGCGACGCTGCTGTGGCTCGCGCTCGCGCA
Source organism: Conexibacter sp. CPCC 206217 (assembly GCF_030646165.1). Lineage (GTDB taxonomy): Bacteria > Actinomycetota > Thermoleophilia > Solirubrobacterales > Solirubrobacteraceae > Conexibacter. The sequence continues at coordinate 14,055 of NZ_JAUTDO010000008.1, forward strand.
CGACCACCTGTGGGAGATAGCGGTCTCGACGGCGCTGCTCGGGGTCGGGGTCGGCTGCTCGTTCGCCGCGATGCCGGCGCTGATCGTCGCGAGCGTGCCGGGCGAGCGGACCGGCAGCGCGACGAGCCTCAACCAGGTCCTGCGCAGCATCGGCGGCGCGCTCGGCAGCGCCGTCGGCGTCGCGATCCTGTCCGCGCACCATCCCGCCGGGCTGGTCTTCCCGCTGGAGGACGGCTACACCGTCGCGTTCCTCGCCGGCGCCGTCATCTGCGTCGTCACCGCGCTGGTCACCGTCGCGCTCGCGCCGCGCCGCGCGGTCGCCGACGAGGCCGCGATCGAGGTCCGCGACGTGCGCGAGCAGCTCGTGATGGAAGAGGCCGCCGTCGGCGCCGGGATCGGGCCGAGCGTGTTCGACGGGGAGCAGCCGGCGCTGCCGGGAGCGGTCGCGAGGGTGGGGGCGTCGTGAGCGCGGCGGGCGCGAGGGGCGGCGCGGAGGGCGCGGCGGGCGCGAGGAACGGCGCGAAGGGCGCGGCGGACGCGAAGGGCGCCGCCGATCCCAAGCCCGTCCGCAAGCGCGACGCCGAGGCGACGCGGCGGGCGCTGATCGACGCGGCCGGGTCGCTCTTCGACGAGCGCGGCTACGAGCGCGCGACGACGCGCGAGATCGGGGAGCGCGCCGGTGTCGACCCCGCCCTGATCGCGCGCTACTTCGGCTCCAAGGAGGCGCTCTACCTCGCGGTCCTCGCCGGCGAGGAGCGAATCGCACGCATCCAGCCGGCCGTCGCCGACCTGCACGCGATCGCGGAGCGGATCATCGGGCGCTGGGACAGAGCCGAGGTCTCACCGGTCCGTCGCGCGCTCGCAGATCCCGCGCCCGCCGAGCACGAGCGCCGCGTGCTGCTGCGGCGGATCATGCGCCCCGGCGTGCTCGATCCCGCGAAGGAGGCCGTCGGCGACGGCGACGACGCGGCGCTGCGCGCCGAACTGCTGCTGGCGCTGCTGCTCGGCGTCACCGTCTCACGCTCCAACGGAACGCTTTCCGCGCTCTCTTCGGCGTCACGGACGGAGCTGCTGCGCCAGCTCTCGCCGCTGCTCGACGCCTTGCAAGCTGGCCCCGGCGCGTCGGGTGCGCCGGGCGGGTCTCAGGACTCGCCCGGCGCATCCGCCCCACCACCCACGTCGATCGTCTGAGACCGACCGATTCGGTTACCGCGGCCGCAGCCCGTCGAGCATGATCTCCATGTAGCGGCGCCAGTCGGGCACGCCCGCCTGCACCACGCTCGCGAGGCCCGCGTACAGCGGCGGCATGTCGCTCGGCTGCAGGTCCGCCCGTACGACGCCGGCGGCGCGCGCGCGCTCGACCATCGTCGTGCTCAGCTCGATCAGCTGCAGCAGCTGCTGCGGCGGCGGGCCGAGGGGGCCGTGGGCGGTGCTGGCGGCGGCGATCGCGGCGACCGCGTCGGCGTAGCCGCGGTCGGTCAGCTGGGTCGTCGCGCACAGCTCGAACGACCGCTCGATCACGCGCCACGGGTCGGGATCGGTGCGCAGCAGCTCGTTGCCCTCCGCGATGATCCGGTCGAAGCGCTGCTCGACGATCGCGAGCGCGAGCGACTCCTTCGTCGGGAAGTGGCGATAGACGGTCCCGACCCCGACGCCGGCACGCCGCGCGACGTCGTCCATCTGCGCGTCGCGCCCGTCCTGCGCGAACGCGTCGCGGGCCGCGTCGAGGATCTTGGCGCGGTTGCGCGCCGCGTCGGCGCGCAGAGGTTTGGCACCGGTGCCGGGCGGGGGAATGGGGGTTGGGGTTGACAAGCGGAACCGCGCCTCCGTAACGTTCCTAAGCGGAACCGGAGATCCGGTTCCGCTCCCTTCTGATTCTAGCCTTCACGAGAAGGACGACACGATGGCCTCCGCCGCCCCCTCCCACGAGACCGCTCCCGACCCGCTTCGCTGGAAGGCGCTGGTCGTGCTCGCGGTCGCGCAGTTCATGGTCGTGCTCGACGCCTCGATCGTGAACGTCGCGCTGCCGTCGATCCAGAGAGACCTCGACTTCTCCGACGCCAGCCTGCAGTGGGTCGTCAACGCCTACACGCTCGCGTTCGGCGGCTTCCTGCTGCTCGGCGGGCGCGCCGCCGACCTGTTCGGCCGCCGCCGCGTCTTCATCGCCGGCCTCGGGCTCTTCTCGGTCGCCTCGCTCGCGGGCGGCTTCGCGACGACGTCGGAGTGGCTGATCATCGCCCGCGGCGTGCAGGGCCTCGGGGCGGCGATCGTCGCTCCGGCCGCGCTCTCGATCGTCACGACGACCTTCACCGAGGGCGCCGAGCGCAACAGAGCGCTCGGCATCTGGGGCGCGCTGGCCGGCGCCGGCGGCGCCGTCGGCGTGCTGCTCGGCGGGATGCTGACCGAGTGGGCCGGCTGGGAGTGGGTGCTGTTCGTCAACGTCCCGATCGGCGTCGCGGCCGCGATAGTCGCGCCGCGCTTCGTGCGCGAGAGCAAGGGCCAGGAGGAGACGAGCCTCGACATAGCCGGTGCGACGCTCGTGACCGGCGGCCTGATCGTGCTCGTCTACGCGCTCGTCGACGCCGAGAGCGCCGGCTGGGGCTCGTTCCAGACGCTCGGGCTGATAGCGCTCGCGATCGTGCTGCTGGTGCTGTTCGTCGTCGTCGAGTTGAAGCTCGTCAAGCACCCCGTGATGCCGCTGCAGATCTTCCGCAACCGCAACGTCGCCAGCGCCGACTCGGTCGCGCTGCTGGTCGGCGCCTCGCTCTTCTCGATGTTCTTCTTCATCTCGCTCTACCTCCAGCAGGTGCTCGGCTTCTCGGCGCTCGACGCAGGGCTCGCGTACCTGCCGCTGGCGTTCATGATCATCGTCTCGGCCGGCTCCGCCTCGCAGCTGGTGACGAAGGTCGGGCCGAAGCCGATCCTCGTCACCGGCCTCGTGCTGACCGCGATCGGGCTGCTGCTGTTCACCCAGATCGACGCGAACGGCTCGTTCCTCGGCGACGTGCTCATACCGTCGCTGGTCGTCGCGGCCGGCCTCGGCTTCTCGTTCGTGCCGCTGACGATCACCGCGGTCGCGGGCGTCACGCACGACGAGGCGGGGCTCGCGTCGGGCCTGATCAACACGGCCCAGCAGGTCGGCGGCGCGCTCGGGCTGGCGGTCCTGTCGTCGATCGCGAACTCGAAGATCAGCAGCTCGCTCGGCTCCGGCACGGCGATGCCGGACGCGCTCACCGACGGCTTCAAGCTCGCCTTCCTCGTCGGCGCGGGCTTCGCCGTGATCGGCGTCGTGATCGCGCTCGTCGCGGTCCCGAGAGTGAAGAGCGACGAGCTGCCGCAGGAGGTGGCGGTCGGGGCCTGAGCGGAGCGCGGTACTCTCGCTGGCGTGCAGCAGCCGCCTCTTCGAGCCAGCGACGACGACCGCGAGCAGGTCATCGCGCTGCTGCGGCAGGCGTCGGTCGACGGGCGTCTCACGGTCGAGGAGCTGGCCGATCGCGCTGAGCTCGCGCAGGCCGCCAGAACATACGACGAGCTGAGAGCGATCGCCGCGGACCTGCTGCCGGGCGGGCGCCTGCCGACCGCCGCGGACGCCGCCGGCGGGCCGCTCAGCGGCGCGGTCGAGCGCCACCGCGCGGTGCTGTCGAGCCTCGACCGCCGCGGCCGGTGGACGCTCGCGCCGCGCAGCCGCTTCGTCGCGACGCTCGGCTCGATCCAGCTCGACCTGCGCCAGGCGATCATGCCCGGCCCCGAGGTCGAGATCGTGCTGAAGGCCGTGCTCGGCTCGGCGGAGCTGCTGGTGCCGGAGGGCACCGACGTGCGCGTCAGCGGCGGCAACGTGCTCGGCTCGTGCGAGCTGCACCTCGGCGCCGAGGCGCCGCCGCCCGGCGCGCCGATCGTGCGCGTGATCGTCGCCGGTGCGCTCGGCTCGGTCGAGGTCCGCAGCGAGCCCCGCCTCGCCGACCGCATCAAGGCGGAGGCGAAGCGCTTCGCCCAGCGCCTCATGTCCCCGCCGCCGCAGCCGCCGCGCCCGCGCGCGCCGCGGCCCCCGGCGCCGCCGAGCTGAGCCGGGCGCCGCTCGCTCAGTCGCGCGTCGGAGCGCCGCCGATCAGGTCCAGCAGCTGATTGCGGCGAACGGCGAAGGGGCGGTCGGGGGAGAAGCGGCGGCGGGCGCGGGCGAGCTTGTCGCCGCGGTAGCGCCACCGTGCCCACGGCGAGTCTGGGGTCGCCAGCCGGCAGGCGGTGTAGAGGCCGATGAACGGCAGGTGCAGGGCGACGATCCCGAGCACGAAGCGGCCCTTCATGAACGTGATGCCGGACAGCACCACCAGCAGCGCGACGGCGCCGATCGAGGCGAACGTGCCGCCTGTGTCGCCGAGGCCGACAGGTCGCACGCCCATCGCGACGATCGTCGCGAAGACGGTCGCGAGCACGACCGCGTCGAGCGAGCTGCGGCCCTCCTGCGCCCAGTAGACGTCCTCGAGGTGCAGCCACAGCGCGAACTCGTCGAGCGTCAGGCCGGCGCCGACGCCGAAGCCGATCGCCGTGATGTGCATCCACGGCGCTCTGAACTCGGTCGCATAGCCGACGAAGCCGGAGATCAGCAGCAGCGAGATCCCCCACACGAGGTGGTGGATGTGGACGCCGCTGCCGGTTCTGACGCTCCCCGGCCACCACGTCACGCGCGAGCTGCGCGTGAGGCGGGCGCTCGTGCGGATGAAGCCGAACGAGAGCAGGAACGACAGCAGCACCAGCAGCGCCGGACCCCGCGGGGAGTCCGGCGATATGTCGAAGTCGAAGTAGAGCGCTGCGTACGGTGCGATCATGGGGCGCCGAAAGCGTAGGGCTTCCGGCGCGCAGGCTCAGAGCGCCCTGCCATCAGCCCCGTCGTCGGCGAACTCGGTCACGGCGTAGACGTGGCGGCCGATGTGCTCGCGCACGGCCGTCTCCTCCTCGCCGGGCAGTCCGCTGTGCACCACGTACGGCTGTCCGCGACCGAGGTCGAAGATCGCCAGCACGACCTGTCCGTGGACCGGATCGGGCTTGCCGACCTCCAGCACGCAGTCGCGCCCGCCGCGGCGGCACCAGAGGCGGAAGATGCGGCGGTCGCGCGGGGCGCAGCCGGCGTCGTCGGTCGCGCGCTGTCTGAGCGCCGCGTAGGCGACCTCGTCTTCGGGCTGAGCCGGATCCAGGCGCGGCACGAAGAACGCGACGGGCTGCTCGGCGACGCTCATCGCACAGCTCCTGTGGTTGGCCTGATCAGACCGGACCTCGAGGGCACAGTCTCACCTCCGCTCCTCTGTTGAATCGCGCGGAAGGACGAGGCGGCCAAGCGTGCGTAGTGGCACAAACCCTACAGCAGGTACTTGTGTGAAACGTCACGAGTACCGCTGCGAGTGCGCCCGGACGCGCGCGCGGGTCTAAGCGGCCTCCGTCTCGATCTGCCGCTGGCGCTCCAGCTCGGCATCCAGCTCGACGCCGAACAGCAGCGCGAGGTTGGCGATCCACAGCCAGATCAGGAACACGATCACGCCGCCGAGCGTGCCGTAGGTGGCGTTGTAGGAGCCGAGGTTGGCGGCGTAGAAGGCGAACCCGACCGAGGCCACGATCAGCACCAGCAGCCCGACCGCGGCGCCCGGCGTGATCCAGCGGAACTTCGGGTGTCTGACGTCCGGCCCGACCCACGTCAGCAGCGCCACCATCACGATCGCGACGAGCAGCATCACGGGCCACTTGGCGACGTTCCAGACGGTCACGGCGCTGTCGCCGAGGCCGATCGTGTCGCCCAGCGCGCGCGCGACGGAGCCGCTGATGACGAAGCCGATCGCCAGGAACGCCAGCAGAACGACCATCACCGCGGTGACCGCGAGCTGCAACGGCCGCAGCTTCCAGAACGGGCGCGTCTCCTCCGTGTCGTAGACGGCGTTGGCGGCGCGCATGAACGCGCCGATGTAGCCGGAGGCCGACCACAGCGCCGTCACGAGGCCGACGCCGAGCAGCGCGCCCGCGCCGCCCTTGTCTCTGACGACGCCGCTGATCGAGCTCTGGACGGTGTCGGCCGTGGAGCCGGGGGCGACCTCGCGCACGATGTCCAGCATCGCGTTGACGGTCCGCGGGTACTCGCCGAACAGCCCGACGAGCGCGACCAGCACGATCAGCAGAGGGAACAGCGACAGGACGGAGTAATAGGTCAGTGCGGCGGCCCAATCCTGCAGGCCGTCGGCCTTGAACTCCTTGCCCGTGCGCTTGAGCGTCGCCAGCCAGCCGCGCTTGGAGATGTCGGTCGGTCCGTCGGGCGCGGCGTCCTCGGATCGCTCGGTCTCAGGTTCGACTCGAGCGTCAGGCCTGTCGTCGAACTGGCCGTCAGCAGGGATTTCGTGAGCTTCCCAGGGGCGGAGCGCGGGGTCGGCGACCGCCGTGTCCGAAGGATCGGGTCGAGCCTGAGAATCCGCTTCCTGGTGCCCGACGCGTCCCCGCAGGCGTCCCACCAGGCCGCCGCTGCGTCGTCCTGTTCCGGCCATCGGCTCTTCCTCCTCAGCGGCGCGCGATCCGCAGCGCCACGAGCGCCACGAGCGCTGCACCGGCGGCGGCGAACGGGACCGGGTTGCTCTTTGCGCTGCGCTGAAGCGTCTGGGCGCGCTCGCGTGCGCCCTGCTTGGCGACTGCGACGCGATTGCGCGCCTGCGCCTTGACGTCCGCCTTGACGGCGAGCGCGGCGACGGTGTCGCCCAGCTCAGCGCGCGTCGTCTCGATCTGCGCCCGCAGCGCGACCGGGTCGCCCTCCGCGAGCGTCAGTGCTGTCGTGCCGTTCTTGCGCGCGTCTTCGCCCATGCGACGTCCTCCTTCACGGTCTCGACGGTCTGCTGCGGCAGCGGCGGGGTTGCCTGCTGGACCTGCCGTTTGCCCGCGAGCGCCGCGCCACCGGCGATCGCGAACAGCACGACGGCGACGATCAGGGCGGCCAGCCAGGTCGCGAGCGCGAGGCTGAGCGCGACGATCGCCGCGGTCACGAGCGCGCCGACGCCGTACAGCGCCAGGATCGCTGCGCCGCCGAACATCCCCGCACCCCGGCCGACGTGCTTGCCCTTCTCGGCCAGCTCCGCCTTCGCGAGCGCGACCTCTTCCCGCACGAGCAGCGACGCCTGGTCTGACAGCCGCCGCAGCAGCTGCGCCATCGGCAGCTCCTCGAGCTGCTCCTGCCGGGTCGGATCGTGCGGCCCTGCTCCGTTCGTCGGAATGGAGCTCATCTGACGCCACCTCCTGGCGTTGCCGACGACCTTCACGTACCCGTTCCGGCGCTGCGCACACGCGCAGCAGGGCGCGTGCGCGATTGCGCGTGCGCTACGGCTCGACGGAGAAGAGTCTGTCCGACAGCGGCTTGACGCCTCTGGCGGCGGCGTAGCCGAGCGGGTCGACGCCGAAGATCTCCGACAGCGTGCGCAGCAGCGTGAAGGCGTTCGCGGGAGTTCTGTCGACTCTGCCCGACGGCGTGTACGGCGAGATCAGCAGCGCTCCGACGGGGATCCCCGCGCCGGCCGCGACCGCGTCGCCGACGTTGGCGTATCTGCTCGGGCCGGGACCGGCTTGGACGGGAGCGGCGGGGTCGGGATCGCCGTCGGCGGCGCTGCGAGCGAGCGGGCCGCCGGCGGATGCGGCCGCGGCGAGCGGCGACGCAGCGGCGCGCGCGGTCGCCGCGTTCGCGCCGAGGTTCGGCGGGTCCGTCGGCGTCGTGTCCGCCGGCGGGTCGACCGGAGTTGTGGGCGTCGTCGGAGTCGTCGTCGGCGGTGGATCCTCAGGCGTCGTCGGCGTGGTCGGCGTCGTGATCGGCGGGTCGACGGGCGTCGTGACGGGCGGCGGCTCCGTCGGCGTCGTCGCGGGCGGAGCGGCCGGCGTCGTCGCTGCGGGCGGCGGGGGCACCGGGTCCGTCGGCGTCGTGGCGGCCGGCGGCGCGGGCGGCGTCGGCGCCGCCGCCGGCGGCTGGTCGCTGGTGATCACGATCAGGCCGCCGTTCGCGTACGCGAGCGAGTTCTGGATCGCCGGCACGACGCGCTCCAGGAACGCGTCGGCCTCGGCCGAGCCCTGCTGCGCGTCGCTGGAGATGTACGAGAACGCGGGCGTTCTGTCCGGGTCTCTGAGGTCTCTCTCCAGCTGCGACAGCGGCACGTTGTGCTCGTCGCAGTCGTCGGCCTCCAACGTGCCGCGGAACCACAGGAAGGGATTGCGCCGCGTCGTCGCCGCGTCGGTTCTGCAGGCCGCGGCGGCGCGAGCGCGCGGGCCGCCGCCGTTGCTCGCGGCCGTCGCGCCGAGCGCGCGCGGGCCGGCGCCGGCGTCGCGCGTGCGGGAGGCGCTCGCGTGGCCGCGCGACGCAGTCCCGGCCGCCGGCTCCGTGTACGCCCGCCACGTTCTCTCCAGCGCGCGCAACTGGTCGCCGAACGTGCCGGTCTCGTAGCCGTAGACGCAGCCGTCGCCGCCGGTCTGGCCGTCGGGCAGCGCGTCGGCCGGTCTCACGTCGGCGAAGGTCGTGCAGTCGTCGAGCGTCTGCTGCGTCGGGCCTTGGCCGCTGACGAGCGCGATCCGGTTCGCGAGCGCGCCGCGCGCGACCGTGCGGTAGTCGCTCAGCAGCGTGCCGCTCTTGGCGAGCGTGCCGGCGATGTAGGGCGCCGCCGTCTCGTCTCTGGCGAGCGCCGCGACGTCGGTCGAGCCGAGCACGATCATGAAGACGTGTCTGACGGGCGACTCGTCCTCGGCGGGCGTGTCGGCCGGCGGATCCTCGGCCGGCGCGTCGTCACCGTCGGTCGGCGTCGGGTCGGTGGTCGCCGCGGGCGCCTCCACGACGGGCGCGTCGGCGAGCGGCGTCTCGGCGAGCGGCGGCTCCTCGTAGGTGTCGTCGACGACCGGCGCGGGCTCCTCGGCCGGCGGCGCCTGGGCGACCACCTGCGCGGCGACCTGCGCCGGCAGCACGACCGTGAACGGCGGCTGACCGGAGCCGGCCAGCGACGCCGGCACGTTGGACCCCGTCACGACGACAAGCCCGACCAGCGTCGCCAGCGCGACCGGCAGCGCGGCGCGGCGGCGGTTCGCGGCGGTCGCTCGGCGCGGAGCGGCGACCGTCGGGGGAGGGGTGGGTGATTCAGCCCGCGGCCCCAGCAGCAGCGCGAGCGCGTCGGTGCGGGCGCTCGCGCGGCGGGCGCCGCACATCACGCACCAGTGCTGGTCGCCCGCGAGCGGGGCACCGCACTCGACGCACGGCTGCTCGCCGGGCAGGGGTCGCGGCGGGTGCGTCACAGGCCCGGGGTCTGCCCTGCGTCGGCGCGGCCGGGAGGCTCGGGCGCGATGATCGCGTCATCGCCGCGCGGCTCGCGCAGGCCCGTCGGCATCGTGTCCTGCTCGTCGGCCAGCGGCTGGGGCGACCCGGACGGAGCGGTCTCCTCCGCGATCGGCATGCGGACGCGGAAGTCGCCCTCCGCGCGCGGCCCGCCGAAGCCGTCGTCGGCGTTCGGGACGTGGACGCCGTAGGGCGCGTCGGCGGCGGCCGGGGGCGGCGTGACGCGCCCGGCCGCCGCGCCGCCGTCCGCGGGCGCGGCAAGGGCCGCCGACTCGACGGTCGCGGCGTCAGTCGCAGCAGCGGGCGCGGAACCTGCGCCGGCCGCCCCGCCAACCGCCGGCGGCGGCGTCAGCGCACCGCCGACCTGCTGGACGCCGACGAGCTGGAAGGCGCAGTGCGAGCAGAACAGCGCGCCACGGGCGTAGAGCGCGCCGCAGCGGGGGCAGGCGCCGGCCGCGCCGGTCGTGTCGAGCCGCAGCAGGTGCTCGACCTCGCCGAGTCTGGCGTCGACCTCCTGCAGCCTGCCGGCCTGGCGCATCAGCACGTCGAGGCGGAAGTGGTCGCGGATCGCCATCTCGTAGGCGAGGCCGCCGAGGTCCCACTGCAGCTCTGCCAGTTCGCGCGCGAGCTCGTCGCGGCGCTTGGCGAGGTCGGAGGCGCCGACGGCCTGGCCGCCGCCGGGCGGCAGCGGGCTCGGCGTGGGCGGCGGCGGGTCGCCGGAGATCAGCCGCTTGGGGCTCAGCCTTCTCTGCAGGGAGTCCATCTGGCTCATCCGATCGAGGTCGCTTCGGAGCCGCCGCCGGCCGGTTCGTCGTCCACCGGCGGCGGGGCGCCGGGCGTCGCCGTCTCCGTCGGCTGCTGTCTCAGTCTGTTGATGTCGCCGCCGGTTCTCTCGGTGCCGGTCGACTGCGGGATGTCTCTCGTGCTCTCGAGCACTCTCTGCGCGTCGGCGGCGGCGTCTCTTCTCGAGGTCGCGCCTCTGGCTCTGTCGCTGCTGGACGCGTCGCTCGACGCACCGCTGTCGGTCGCCGCCGCCGGATCGCTCGCGGTCGTGTCGGTCGTCGCCGGAGCGGGGGCGCTCGTCGGCAGCCCGCCGCCCTGGATGTTCACGACCGGCGCTCTCTGCGCGACCGGGGTGTCGTTGCCGGCCTGGCCGATCAGGAAGCCGATCCCGAGCGCGACCAGCACGACCGCGGCCGCGCCCATCGGGCCGCCGATCTTGTCCAGCCGCGACGGCGCGGGCGCGGGCGCGGCGCCGCCGGGAGCCGCGCCGTCGAGCGCCGGCGCACCCGCGGCGTGCACCGCGGTGGCGGCGGCCGGGTCGTGCCCGTTCGTCGCGGCCTGCGCGCGATTGGACTGCTCCAGCTCCGCGACGAAGTCGAGCCGCGGCGCCGTCACGCGCGTGCCGCAGCTGAGGCAGTAGCGTTGATCCGGTGCGAGCTGGGCGCCACAGGTGCGGCAGGTGGGGATCTGGATCATCTCGGTCAAGGAAGTGTGGAAGGTTGCGACTCGAAGGTTAGCTCAGCACCCGTCGGGTCGCCGATGTAGTAGACGTGGATCGTCGCTCTGCCTCTTGCTCTCAAAAGCGGCACGATCGCGCGCCCGGCCGCGACGACTCTGCCGCCTCTGCGCGCGACGCTGGCGATCACGAGCTCTCTCTGCGGGACCGCCGAGCCGTTGACGACTTTCGCGACGGCGGTGAGGCCGCTGGCGACGTCGCCCTCGAGTCTCGCGTCGGCGACCGTGATCTTGACGTCGCTCGCGTTCGCCGGGGCGTCTCTGCCTCTGCCGGCGGTCAGGTCGGCTCTGGCGGGTCTGCCGCCGAGCACCGTCAGCTGGTCGTTGACCCACACGACCTCTCTGCCTGGCGGCAGCAGCGCGACGTGCGTGAGCCAGTGCTCCAGCCCCGCCTCGTCGTTTCTCGCCGTCGCTCTGCCTCTGCCGTCTCTGACGACGAGTTGCAGCGGCACGTCGGACAGCGCTCTGGGGCCGGTGTTTCTCAGCACCGCGACGACGGCGCTGCCGTTGACGTCCGATATCACGGCCGTCTCGACGACGCTCACCGCGCGGTTGGCGGCGCCGACGTCGAGACCGGTCTGTCTGAACGCGTTGTCGCCCTGCTTGGAGACCTTCGCGGCCTGCTCGCGCGTCGTCTCGCAGCCGCCGCTGCCGAGCGCGAGTGCTGCCGCGGATGCCAGCACGAGCGCCATTCCTCGCCTCACCCGAACGCCCCGCCGACGTAGTCGCGCGTGCGCTGCGCCTGGGGCGCGTTGAAGATCTGCTCGCCGCTGGCCAGCTCGACCAGCTCGCCGAGGTACATGAACGCGACTCTGTCGGCGACGCGCTGCGCCTGCTGCAGGTTGTGCGTCACGATCACGACCGCGATCTGCTCGCGCAGCTCGAGGATCAGCTCCTCGATCTTGCCGGTCGAGATCGGGTCGAGCGCCGAGCACGGCTCGTCCATCAGCAGCACCTCGGGCTGCGCGGCGAGCGCGCGCGCGATGCAGAGCCGCTGCTGCTGGCCGCCGGAGAGGCGCAATGCGGGATGGTCGAGGTTGTCCTTCACCTCGTGCCAGAGGCCGGCGCGCGTCAGCGCGCGCTCGACCGGCTCCAGCAGCTCCTTCTTGCGCGGGCGCTTGCTGCCGCCCTCGCGCAGGCCGTAGGCGACGTTGTCGAAGACCGACATCGGGAACGGGTTCGGCTGCTGGAAGACCATCGAGACGCGCTTGCGCAGCGCGGTCACCTCGAGCCGGTCGATGTCCTCGCCGTCGAGCGCGATCAGGCCGCCGCGGGCGGCGCTCGGCGTCAGCTCGGTGAGGCGGTTGAGCGAGCGCAGCAGCGTCGTCTTGCCGCAACCCGACGGGCCGATCATCGCGAGCACCTCGCCCTGGCTGATCGGCAGGTCGACCTTGTTGACGGCGACCTTCGCGCCGTAGGCGATCGTGACCGCCTCGCAGCGCATCCGCTCGATCACGGGCGCGTCGGACGGCGGCGGGCCGGGGGTGTGGAGGCCGGTGCCGGCGCGCGACCCGGTGCCGTTGCCGTTCCCGTTGCGGTCGAGCGGGATCGGCGCGACCGGCACCACGACTGGCGGCGCGTCGAGCGAGATCTTGCGAATCGGGGGCGGTGGCATCAGCGGATCCACGCGGTGTCCTTTCCACGCCCGCGGGCGATGCGAGTTGCGAGAGCGTTGAGGGCGACGACGATCAGCAGCAGCACGAACGCCGCCGCGTACGCCTTCTGCGGCGCGTTGCCCTCGCCGATCGGTGAGTTGCCGTAGATGTAGCTGGTGAGCGTCGAGCCGGTGCCCTGCAGCACGCTCAGCACGGGGATGCTGCCGTCGCGCGGCTGCGTCGTGAGCGTGTTGCCGAGCAGCAGGATCACGATCGCGGTGTCGCCGATGATGCGGCCCATGCCGAGCGCGGTGCCGGTCGCGATGCCGGGGCGGACGGCCGGCAGCAGCACGGCGCGGATCGTCGAGGCCTTCGTCTTGCCGAGCGCCAGCGACGCCTCGCGCACGTGGTTGGGCACCTGCAGCAGCGCCTCGCGCGTGGCGCCGACGATCAGCGGCAGCGCGATCAGCGACATGACCGTGCCGGCGACCATGAACGAGCGGCCGAAGGCCGTGTCCTCGGAGCGGAACGACATCCACGAGAAGAACGTCTCGGAGAAGAACGAGAGGCCGAACAGGGCGAGCACGACGCTCGGTGCGCCGGCGATCACGTCGACGGCCGACTCGACGATCCGCGCCAGCGCCGCCGGGCGGCCGAACTCGACCAGCCACAGCGCGACGCAGACCCCGATCGGCACGGCGATCACGATGCCGATCGCGGTCAGCAGCAGCGTGCCCTGGATCGGGTCGAGGAAGCCGCCCGATCTGCTCTGGTCGACGGCCGCGCTCGGGTGCGTCACGAGCATGCTCGGGCGCAGCTGCGTGATGCCCTTGAAGCACATGTACAGCAGGACGGTGAGGGCGACGATCGCGAGCGTCGCGCCGGCGATCCAGCAGAGCGCGAGGCCGATCCGGTCGCGCAGCGGCCAGCTCGTCGCGCTGTCACGCGCGCGCGTCCGTCTCGGCGGCGCCTGCGCGGGTCCGCGCGGAGGTGTCGCGAGCGCGCTCATCAGCGGGTCGCGTACTTGCGCAGCGGCTGGCGGACGGCCCAGCCGGCGAACGACAGCAGGGCGGAGGAGACGAGCAGCACGGCCGCGATCGCGTAGAGCGTCTGCCCGAGCGGGACGGCCGAGAAGCCCTCCTGCTGGCCGACGATCGTGGCGGCGAGCGGCTGCAGCGGCTCGAGGAAGAAGTTGAGCCCGTCGAGCGGGTTGGGCGACCAGATGAAGGAGCCCGAGACCATCGCGAGCATGATCGCCTCGCCGAGCGCGCGCGCGGTCGCGAGCACGACGGCGGCGGCGATCGCGGGGCGGGCGGTGCGCACGGCGACCTTCCACATCGTGCGCCAGCGGTTGACGCCGAGCGCCGCCGAGCCCTCCAGCCACGAGCGCGGAACGGCGCGCAGCGCGTCGCTGATGATCGCGATCATGATCGGCACGATCATCACCATCAGGATCACCGAGGCGAGCAGGACGCCGCCGCCGCTGATCGGGACGATCGCGTTGACCGCGAGCTTGAACTCAGGGCTGACGAGGTGCTTGTCGATCCACGGGGCCAGCACGAGGATGCCGATCAGGCCGTAGACGACGGAGGGGACCGCGGCGAGGAAGCGGACGACCGGGGTCATGATGCGCTTCACGCCGGGAGGCGCGAACTCGACCATGAAGAGCGCGCACAGGAGCGCGAAGGGGAGTCCGATCAGGACGGCGAGGCCGGTCGACAGGATCGTGCCGTAGATCAGCGGCCAGGCGCGCAGGTGGTACTCGTACTGCGAGGGGTCAGACGGCGACTCGTAGATCGCCGCCAGCTGCTGCTGGACGTTGCCGCCGCTGCCGAACCAGGCGAGCCCGTTGTGGCTGAACGACGGCCACGCCTCCTTGAAGACGAAGCCGAGCATGCCCAGGATCACCAGCAGCAGCGTCGCCGCAAGCGCGCCGAGCCACAGCTCGGCGCGCTCCGGAGGACGGCGCGGCGCGCCGCGCCTCCGTGACGACAGCACGTTCACCGAATCGGGATCCAGTGCTGGTTGACGATCGCCTTCGCGTCGGCGCTCGTCTGGATCCACTTGATGAACGTCTTCGTCGCGCCGGTCGGCGCGCCGCGCGTCACGAGCGAGAACGGACGCACGCCCTTGTACTGACCCGACTTGGCGTTGCGCAGCGTGCAGCCGACGCCCTCGTAGTTGACGGTTCTGAGGCCGCCGGTGACGAAGTCGAGCGAGACGAAGCCGATCGCGCCTCTGGTGCTGGCGACGGTCGACTGGACGAGGCCGTTGGACGACTTCACCTGGGCGCTCGCCGCGACCGACTGCTGGCCGCCGAGGAAGATCTCTCTGAAGGCGTCAGCGGTACCCGACGTGGCGGTACGGCTGATCAGCTCGATCGAGCCGGTCGCTCTCGCGCCCGGGACCTGGCTCCAGGCGCGCGTGCGGCCCGTGAAGATCGACTCCACCTGGTCCTGCGAGAGCGTGCCGAGCGGGTTGCCCGGGTTCGTGATGATGCAGATCGCGTCGTACGCGATCTTGTTGAAGACGAGGCCGCCCGGATCGGAGGGCTGCTGTGCGCGCGAGGCGTTGCCGATCGTGACGCGGCCGCGCGAGACGTCGTTGATGCCGGTGTCCGAACCACCCTGCTGCAGGATGAATCTGACCTTTCCGGTGCCGGGGCCGCCGCTGACGTACTTTCTCGCGAGCAGCGTGATCAGCGGAGCGACGGACGTCGAGCCGCTCATCGTGATCGTCGTCTTCGCGCTCGCGGCGGGGGCGGCGATCGCGGATGCCGCGACTGCGGCGAGGGCGATTGTGGTTGCGCGGTGACGCACAGGACCTCCGTGAGAGGGGGTTTCGTGTTGACGGATGCAGATGCGCGCGAGCTGCGACGCACCGCAGTCGGCACGCGAAGGCGATGGTGGCGCATGAATGAACCCGTCCCGTTACCGATTCGTGAACGACGGTTTGTCGTTATCAACTTGTTCACGCGACCGGCGCGGCGAGTCTCCATTCTCTGCTTTCGTGCGCCCGTTCGCCTTTCGCCGTCTGCCGGCGCCCGTGCTCGCCTCCGTGCTCGCGCTCGGCTTCGCAGCCGCTCCCGTGCACGCGACGATCAACGCCGCCTCCACGCTCGACGGTCCGTCCGCCGACGTGATCGGCGTCGACGGCGTCGCAATGTCGGAGGACGGGACCGGCGGCCTCGTCTACAGCAAGCGCGTCGACGGCCGCGTCCACGTCTTCGTCAGTCGCTACGTCGGCCGCAGATGGCAGCCGCCGCAGCGCGTCGACCTCGGTCAGAGATTTGACTCCTCGTGGCCGGCGATCGGCGCCGGCGACGGCGGCCGGCTCGTCGTGACGTGGATCCACCAGTACGGCGGCGGCGTTCAGAACCGCATGTTCTCCGCCTCGCTGGACCCCGGTGCCAACAGCTTCCAGGCGCCGATCGCGATCGACCTCGACGTGCGCGAGGGGCTCGACGCGGCGCCGTCGCTGTCGATGGGACCGGGCGGCGTCGCCTACCTCGCCTACCGCGTCGTCTACCAGCGCCAGAGCCCGACGCTGCCGCCGGACACGGTCGACGCCGACATCCGCCTGCAGCGCTACTCGGGCTCGTTCTGGTCGCAGCTGGGCCAGCCGGTCGATCGCATCCAGAGCCAGCCGCAGACGACGCCGACGGATCTCAACGGGCCGCAGGTGCGCAGCGACGGCAACGGCAACGCGGTCGTCGCCTGGATCGAGCCCGACGATCAGCTGATCCCGCGCGTCTACGCCCGCCGCGTCTTCGGCCAGGTGCTCGGCAACGTCCTGCCGGCGAGCCCGACGGAGGTCGACGGCAAGCCGCTGCGCTCCGGCGCCGACCAGGTCGCGCTCGCGGTCGCGCCGTTCGGCGAGACGATCGTCGGCTTCCGTCAACAGCCCGACGCGCAGGGCAGCTGGACGCGCCCGCGGCTGCTCGTGAACATGCTGCCGTCGAGCCTCGCGGAGGGCGCCGGCACGTTCCTCGGCTTCAGAGCGGTCGACGGCGGCGGCGCTGACGGGCCCGCCGGCACGCTCGGCACGGTCAACGTCTCCGTCGACGACGGCGGCAGCTTCGACGCCGGCGTCTCGCTCGACACGCAGGCGCTCGACGTGCCCGGCGACGAAGGCGCGGTCGGCACGCCGTCCCGCCTCGACGACGGCTCTGCGCGCAGCGCGCCGAACCCGTTCGTCGCGCGCGGCACCGAGGGCTCGCTCGCCGCCGCCTGGACCGTCGACCAGGGCTCCTCCGCGGGTGTCGGCCTGTTCGAGCGGCGCGCCGACGGCACGCCGTTCCAGCGGATCGTCAGCGGCGCCAGAGGCGGGGCGGTCAGCGGCCTGCGCTTCTCCGGCTCGCCGCTGGGCAGCGCGCTGGTCGGCTTCCTGCAGGGCAGAGAGGACGGCAAGCAGATCGTCGCCGCCTCGATCGACGCCCCGCCGAGCGGGTTCATGGTCTATCCGCCGCTGGGCTGGACGCGTGCGAGAACGATCCCGATCAGCTGGGATCGCGCGCACAGCGCCTCGGGCGGCATCCGCTACGCCGTCCAGGTCGACGGCGAGGAGATCGCGACCGGCCTCACGGCGCTCACGCGCACGCTCAGAGCGGCGGAGCTGGGCGACGGCAACCACGAGCTGACGGTCGTCGCGACCGACGCCGCCGAGCAGACGACGACGAGCATCGTGACGCGTCTGAAGCTCGACCGCTCCGCGCCCGTCGCCCGTGTCAGAGCGCTGCGCAGACGGCGCCTGCGCACGACCGTCAGCGACGGCGTCAGATCGGAGTCCTCGGGCCTCGCCAGCGTCGCGATCGCCTGGGGCGACGGCACGCGCGGGCGCGGCCGCAGCGCGACGCACAGATATCGCAGACGCGGCCGCTACACGGTCCGCGTGACGATGCGCGACAAGGTCGGCAACCGCAGAACGCTGGTCCGGAAGGTGGTTGTGAGATGAGGCGTCGCCCGATCTCGTTCGCGCTCGGCGGCGCGCTGCTGCTGGCGGCCGCGCTGCCGGCCGTCGCACCGGCCGCGTGGAGCGACGCGCAGCTCGCTTCGGTCGACAACGCCCGCCTCGAGCAGGCCGACGGCGGCACGACCGCCGTCGACCTGTCCGGCGACGGCCGCTGGGTCGTCTTCCAGACGAGAGCGACGAACTTCTTCCCCGACGACGACGCCGACGCGATCGGCACGCTGCGGCTCGGCGGGGTCTTCCGCTTCGATCGCACGACCGGCGCGATCCAGCTCGTCGCCGACGGCGACGTCGTCGGCGAGGAGGACGGCACGCTGCTGCAGCGCGGCGCGGCCCGCCCCTCGGTCAGCGACGACGGTCGCTGGGTCGTCTTCTCGACGGCGCAGAGACTCGTGCCGCAGGACGACAACGACAACATCGACGTCTACGTGCGCGACATGTCCGTGCCGTTGACGAGCGACCGCGCGGGCGGCGGCGCCTACAGACTCGTCTCCGCGCGCGACGGCAGCGACGACCCGGCCCACTACGCGCCGATCGATCCGCCGCTGACGGGCCGCAACCCGGGCGCCGACGTCTTCGCCGCCCAGGCGATCAGCGCCGACGGCCGCTACGTCGCCTTCCGCACCACCGACCTCGCCTCCGACCTGCCCGCGCGCGACGCGGTCGACACGTCGCCGTTCAACGTCTTCGTGCGCGACCTCGCGACGAAGCGGACCGTGCTCGTGACGCGCGACGCCGACGGCAACGGCGCGGGCGGCGGGCTCGGACCGGTCGTGCTGAGCCGCGACGGCAGCACCGTCTCGTGGGTCGGGCAGAACGCCTCGCGCCAGACGCGCTTCCTCAACGGCGAGAACACCGACGACGCGTTCTCCTACTACCTCTGGCGCCGCTGGGACGACGCCGGCGCGACGACGCGCCGCGTGACCGGCCTGGCCGACCCCGACGACCCCGCCTGCGTCGACGGGACGGTCGACACCAACCCGATCGCGACGGGGCCCTGCTACGGCCCGCTCGCCGACACCGACGCCGGCTTCAACGACATCGGCTCGCGCGCCCCCGCACTCAGCGCGGACGGCTGGACGGTCGCGTTCCTGGCCGGCGCCGCGGCCCGGCCCGCGCAGGATCCCGACACGTACCTCGACGTCTTCACGACGTCGATGCGGCCGGGCGTCAGCCGCAAGGCCGGCACGCAGGCGGTCACGCGCGGCACGTCCGCGCCGAACCCGAACGTCAACGGCGAGATCGCATCGATCGCGATGAGCGCCGACGGCAGCCGGCTGGTGCTGGTGAGCGCCCGGCGGCAGTACCTGCCACCCGCCCCGCCGCTGGTCGGCGACCCGCGGTCGTCGGCCGGCGGCAACGAGCTGTACACGATCGACCTCGGCGCCGGCGGCTCCACGCGGCGCGTGCTGCGACCGGGCGGGGGAGACGTCGACGGCAGCATCGACGCCAACGCGGCGGTCTCCGCCGACGGCCGCTCGATCGCGTTCGTCTCCGGCGCCGCGAACCTCGCCCCCGGCGACGCCAACGGCCAGCCGGACGCGTTCACGGTGACCGAGTCGGCCGACCCGCCGTCGGGCGCGCCGCCGGCCGGCCTCGGTGCGGATCCGATCAACGAGGAGATCGTCAGCAGCTCCGACGACCTCGGGGTGCGCGCGATCGTGCGCAGAGACGGGACGCTGCTGCTGCGCGTCTCTGTGCCGGGCCCGGGTTCGCTGCGCGCAGTCGCCAAGACACGTGCGAGCGGGACCACCGCGGCCAGAGCCAGAAGAGCGAGAGGCGGCAGAAGAGCCGCCAAGAAGGTCAAGCCCGCCAAGCCACGCCAAGTCGCCGTCAGAAGCGCGCAGGCGCGCAGACGCAGCACCGTGCAGATGACGTTGAGGCTGAGGGGCAGAGACCGCACGAAGGTCCGCCGCGGCACCCCGCTCCCCGTTCGTGTCACCGTGACGCTCACACCGAGACCGAAGGCGCGTGCGAAGTCGGTCTCAATTACGTCGAGGTTCCGCTTCGTCGCGTCGAGAGCTTCGCGTAAGTCTGCGCATAGGTGAACGAGCTGTGAAGAGTGTGCCACCAACCTGTGAACCGTCGGGGCGAATCCTGTGAAGAGCTCTGTTCGGCGGGGTATCGCAGGCCGCAGAGTTCTGTTCGCCTCTACGTCACGTCTTAGACGCGAAAGGACCACACACCTCATGGCATCACCCGCAGCGGCACTTTGGCCGCGACGCGTGCTGACGGCCGGTATCGCCGCAGCTGCGCTCGGGCTGGGCGCGCTTGGCGCGACCGACGCCCACGCTGCTTTCACTCTCAACGAGTGCGCCGGCGCGAGCGGCGTCGTCGGTCAGGGAGCTTCTTTCCAGGCCGACTTGCACAGAAACTTCGCCGCCGTCTTCAACGGCTCGCTGATCGGCTGTGGCGGCAACCCGTCCGCGCCGACGTTCAGCGCGAGAGGCTCCGGCGTCGGCCTCGGCTCCGCCGGCGCCGGCACGAGAGACGCGAACACGCTCTGCATCGTCAACAGAACGTGCGGGAGCGAGCTGCTCCCGGGTCAGCGCGATCTGTCGGTCTCCTTCCAGGCGACCGACGACCCGCCGACGTTCGCGCAGTACACGCAGATGCAGAACGGCCTCGACACCACGACGGCCGACGACGCGCTGCTGCACGTCGTCCCGGTCGCGACCGGCGCCGCCGTCCTGATCATGAGACTGCCGCAGGGCTGCTCGATCAAGTCCGACGGTGCGGCGACGCTGACCGGCGCTTCCGTCGGCGACAGCTTCGCCGCCGGCACGCAGCGCCCGCTGATCCCCGGTAGAACGGTGGAGGGCGCCTTCGCCGGCACCGTCAGAACGTGGGGCGACCTCGTCCCGACGATCAGAGGGACGCCGACCAGCGGCCAGTACGCCGACCTCACGCCGGCCCTGACCGACTGCGGCGACGTGCCGATCCGCCGCATCGTCCGTACCGACAACTCCGGCACGACGTTCTCGTGGAAGGCCTACCTCGGCCTCAACAGCCCGAGCCGCGGCTGGACCACGACGTACGCCGCCACGCCGAACATCAACTGGCCCGTCGACGGCACCGGCAGCGCGACGCCGACCAGAATCGACACCGCCTCGACGGCCGTCTGCCCGATCGGTGGGACGAACCTCTGCTCCAACACGGCGACCGGCGGCGGCGCGCTCGCCGACGCGGTCAACCTCGTCGACGGCTCGATCGGCTATGTCGATCTCGCCGCGGCGCGCAACAAGAACTTCTGGAACTCCTCCACGGCCAGCACCCAGGATCAGACGATCTGGACGCCGCTCGAGGTCAACCCGGAAGCCAACCCGGCGACGAGAACGTGGGCTGAGCCCTCGGTCGACCCGACCGCGCACAACAGCGCCAACGTCACGAAGGGCGCGTCCTGCGGCCTCGTCGACATCAAGAACGTGCCGACGCCTGCCAACTCGCCCAAGAACGACCCGACGCTGGGCGACTGGAGCAGAACGTTCGCCGCCGGCGGCGTGACGGGCTACCCCGCCTGCGTCCTGACGTACGGCCTGCTGTGGGACGACAACGCGGTCGTCTACGGCGCCACGGCGTCGGAAGAGGCCAAGGCGCGCACGGTGAAGGACTACTTCACGATGCTCGTCAGCGACGCGGGTCAGAACGCGATCGCCGGCTACGACTACTCCGAGGTGCCGAACACGGCCGCCCAGCCGCTGCGCACGTACGCGCAGAACGGCGTTGCGGCGATCGACTGGAACAAGTCGGCCTCGGTCGCTCCCCCGGCGCCCGCCCCGCCGACCCCGACGCCCCCGACGCCCCCGGCGCCGGCTCCGCCGGTGACGCCGGCTCCGCCGAGCAACTCGTTCTCGGTCCCGAGCAGCAAGACGACGGCGTCGCTGCTGACGTTCGTCGCGCAGCTCCCGGGCGCCGGCTCGTTGAGAGTCGCTGCCACGACGAGAGTCGGCAGAAGAACGATCAGAGTCGCCTCGGTCTCCGCCAGCCCGAAGGGTGCCGGCAGAGTCACGCTGAGACTCAAGCTGTCCGCGGCCGCCAAGAGCGCGCTTGCGAGAGCGAAGAGCAAGAAGCTGTCGGTCAAGGTGGCGTTCACCTTCACGCCGACGGGCGGCACGGCCAACACGGTGACGAAGACCGTCACGGTGAGAGCCGCGAGAAAGCCCGCCAGAAGAGTCAGCAGAAAGAAGAAGAAGGCCGCCAAGCGCTGACGCGCCCGGCAGCTCCGCACACCCGGTCCCGCCGCTCTCGCGGCGGGACCGAGTGTCGTCCGTTCCCCACACACAGAAGCGCAGGACCACCCAGTGACCGACGATCCGCAGGCACCTCAGCCGGACCCCAACAGCGACGAGCGCCCGCTCGGCACCAAGCGCGCGACGCGTGCTGACGCGCTGCCGAGAGCGAGAGTCCGCTCGGGCCTCGCGGAGAGACGCAATCCCGCCGCAGACGCGCTGCGCAACGGCGCCACGGCGATCCGCCGCTTCCTGCTGAGAGACGTCTTCGCGCTCGGTCTGATGATCGCCGCGCTCGTCATCGTCATCCTCTTCTTCACGCTGCTCGGGGCGACCAAGCCGTCGAGCAGCGGCGTCGGCATACCGCTCAGCCAGGTCTTCACGCTCGCCAGAGAGAGAGTCATCGTCGAGGCGACGCTGCTGGACCAGGACGCGCGCGTCCAGATCCACACCAGAGACGGCAGCGAGTTCTGGGCCGCCTACCCGAGCTCCGGCGCGCAGACCGCGACGCTCTCCTCCGCGCTCGACAGAGGCGGCGCGATCGTCGCCGTCAAGCAGCAGCCGGGCAAGGCGCAGGTGACGATCGTCGTGCAGTTCCTGCTGCCGATCCTGCTGCTCGTCTGCCTCTTCGCGCTGTTCATGCGGATCGGCCAGGACGGGGGCGCGGGCGGCATCGCCTCGTTCTCCAACTTCACCGGCAGAGGCAAGAAGAAGGGCAAGGGCACCGCTCACAAGGTCACGTTCGCCGACATCGCCGGCGTGCCCGAGGCCGTTGCCGAGCTGGCCGAGATTCGCGACTACCTCGCGGACCCCTCCAGATACCTCGACCTCGGCGCCGCGGCGCCGAAGGGCGTGCTGCTGGTCGGACCTCCCGGCACCGGCAAGACGCTGCTGGCGAAGGCCGTCGCCGGCGAGGCCGAGGCCGCCTTCTTCAGCCTCTCCGGCTCCGACTTCGTCGAGTCGCTCGTCGGGGTCGGCGCCGCCCGCGTGCGCGACCTGTTCGCGAAGGCGCGCAGAATGTCGCCCGCGATCATCTTCATCGACGAGTTCGACGCCGCCGGCCGCAAGCGCGGCGCCGGCATCGGCCAGGGCAACGACGAGCGCGAGCAGACGCTCAACCAGCTGCTCGTCGAGATGGACGGCTTCGGCGGCGACGGCGGCCTCGTCGTGATGGGCGCCACCAACCGCCCCGACATCCTCGACCCGGCCCTGCTGCGTCCGGGCCGCTTCGACCGCCAGATCACCGTCGACACGCCGGACGTCCACGGCCGCGGTGAGATCCTGCGCCTGCACGGCAACAAGCGCCCGATGGGCCCCGACACCGACCTCGACGAGATCGCGCGCCTGACGCCGGGCTTCTCCGGCGCCGAGCTGGCCAACGTCGTCAACGAGGCGGCGCTGCTGACCGTCCGCGCCGGCGAGCGTGAGATCACGCAGAAGGTACTGGAGGAGTCGATCGACCGCGTCGTCTCCGGCCCCGCCAAGAAGCACCTGCTGACCGAGCGCGAGCGCTGGATCATCTCGATCCACGAGGCGTCGCACGCCGTCGTGACGGAGGCGATGGGGACCGGCGCGACCGCGCGCAAGGTCTCGATCGTCGCCCGCGGCCGCACGCTCGGCACGGCCGCGCACATGCTCACCGATCGCGACCAGACGATCATGGAGGAGCAGGACCTGATCATGCAGCTGATCGCGATCCTCGCCGGCGCGGCCGGCGAGCGGATCGAGTTCGGCGGCCTCTCGACCGGCGTCCACGACGACCTCCACGAGGCGACTGCGATCGCCCGCTCGATGGTCACCAGCTTCGGCATGTCCGAGGAGCTCGGTCCGGTCACGATCGGCGAGAAGGCCGGCGAGGTCTTCCTCGGCGCCTCGCTGCAGGAGCTCGGCTCCGTCGGACCGAGAACGCTCGACGTCATCGACGAGGCGGTCGAGCGGCTCGTGAAGGACTCCGAGCTGGTCGCGCGCGGGATCCTGCGCCAGAGCATCGACGCCGTCCACGAGACCGCACAGGCGCTGCTCGTGCACGAGACGCTCTCCGGCGTCGCGCTGGAGGCCGTCCTCTCGACCGTCCCCAACGTCGAGCCGGAGGACTTCCCGCGGCTGCGCGAGCAGGAGCGCGGGAGCATGCCGGACCGCGATCGTCGCTGATGCGCCGCAGGCTGCTCTGCACCGTCGCCGCGTCGCTCGCCGGGCTCGCGCTGCTCATCACCGGCGCCGGCACGGCCGCACCCGCGGCGCAGGCGGCGTCGTGGCGGCTGGAGCAGCCGGCGCCGCCCGCCGGCTCGCCGTACAAGGTGCCGCTCGGCAGACCCGGCGACCTCTCCTGCATGTCGGCGACGCGCTGCCTGCTCGCCGTCGAGGGCAACGCGATCGTCCCGCGCGGCCTGTGGTTCTACGACGGCGCCGCGTGGCGCCAGCTGACGACGGTCTGCGGCGGCAGCGCCGACACGACGCGGATCGCCTGGGCCGGCACCGACGAGTTCTGGACGATCACAGAGCCCAGCCTTCCGCGCCGCGGCGGCGGCCTCGGCCTCTGCCACTTCCGCGACGGCCAGGTGATCGCCTCCTACTCGACGGCGCCTGACAGCGCCGACCCGTTCCGCACGCTGACCGCGGCCGCCTGCAGCGGCCCGAGCGACTGCTGGTTCGGCGGGGTCGCGGCCGAGGACCCCTCAGGCCAGCGCGCCGGCGGCTACCACCTGCACTGGGACGGGACGACGCTGACGTCGTTCTACGCGCCGCAGGGCCGCGGCGTCAGCGACATCGTCGCCGGCGCCGGGCGCTTCTACGAGACGACCTTCATCGGCGCGCAGCGCGAGGACCGCGACACCCCCGTCCAGCTCACGCAGCAGGAGGACTTCCCGTACACGATCCACGCGATCCAGGGCACCGCCTTCCGCAACGAGCGCTACGCGACGCTGCCGCCGCCGGGGCTGCGCCCCGGCAGCGCCGAGCTGCTGGCGACCGACGTCGCGTCCGGCAACACGCCCTGGTTCGTCGGCGGCGGCGCCGCCTCGGGACCGGTCGCGCCGGCCGACACGAACTCGCCGCGCCCGCCGCTGGCGGTGCGCCTGGAGAACGGCTTCTACCGCGACCTCTCGCTCGACCCCGCGCTGTTCGGCGAGCACGACCGCTTCACCGACGTCGCGGCCGTCCCGGGCGGCGGCGACGCGTGGGCGACGGTGCAGTCCTATCAGGAACGCGCCTCGACGACCGCGCGCGCCCGCGTCGTGCACATGCGGCCCGACGACAGCGCCGAGGTCGTGCGGCTGCCGGCCGGCGGCTCCGGCCGCGGCGCGGCCGCGAGAATCGAGTTCACCAGCGCCGACGAGGGCTGGATGGTCACGAACGCCGGCTGGATCTTCCACTTCACCGACGGCGCCCCGCGCGCCGCCGAGAGCGATCCGGCGTTCGCGAGACTGATCACCTACCGCCCCAACGAGTCGGTCGCGCAGGCGATCTCCGACACGCCGCCGGCGGACGACTCGCAGCTGTTCGCCCCGCCGGACGTCGAGCCGGAGCCCGAGGCCGTCGTCAGAGACCCGAGAACGGTCCGGCTGAAGGCGCTGATGTTCAGACTCAGCAAGCCGAGAGTCGACAGACGCCTGAGGCTGCACCTCACCTTCTCGCTGCGCCGCGTCGCGAGAGTGCAGCTGCAGGGACGCCGCAAGGGCAAGGTCGTCGCGCGCACGCGGCTGCGCAGACTGAAGCCGGGTCGCCACACGCTCGTCCTGCAGCTGAACCGCAGACGCTGGCCGGACAGACTCAGATTCGTCACGAAGGAACCGAAGCGATGACGTCGATCCGCGCCGCTCTCGCCGCCGTCCTGGCGGCGGCCGTCACGCTGCCCGCAGCCGTCGCCGCGCCCGCCCAGGCGGCCGGCACCGCCGCGCCCGTGCTCGGCCTCGCCGACCGCGACACCGTCGTGATGGGCGCCGCGCCCGCCGGTGCGGCAGGCGAGACCTGGGCCTACCGCAGACTCTCCGCCGACGTCCCGTCGTTCGGCGACCTGAGCGGTCCGCTCGCCTTCGGCGCGTTCACCGACAGGCTCAGCACCGGCGGTCAGCTCGTCTTCGAGCGGACCGACGACGCCACCGGCTACTGGTCGCCGGCGCAGACGCCCGTCGACGAGACCGGCGCGCCCTATCGCGGCCCCGACCCCAACGCGTCGACCGCGCGCATCACCGCGCACGGCGGCGGCGCGCTCGTCGGACGCGACGGCAAGCGCAGAAGCGGCCTGCAGGGCGTCGTGCTCGCACGCGACCCGGGCGGGCGCTTCACGGTCCTGCCGGCTCCGCCCGACGACGTCGCCGAGCCCGCCGACGACCTCTCCAGCCTGCCCGCGGAGACCGTGACGCCCGAGCAGGGCGCGGGTCACACCGCGATCGCCGCCTACGACGCCGACGGCAGAACGAACGTGCTGCTGCCGCTCGTCGGGCGTGACGTCGAGCAGGCCGTCGCGCACTGGGACGGGACCGCCTGGAGACGCGAGCCGATCGAGCTCCCGGCCGACTCGCCGGAGCTCTTCCACACGATCGCGATCGACGCGAGCTCTGCCGGCGACGCCTACCTGCTGGCGCAGACCGACCCGACCGCCGCCGACGGCTTCGTCCTCTTCCGACGCGTCCAGGACGACAGAGGCGCGCGCTGGCAGCAGCAGGACCTCGGCGCCGATGCTGCGCGCTTCGCCGCCCTCGGCACGCCCGCCGACGGGATCACCGCGGTCGGCGCGCTGGCCGGCGACGGTCAGCAGCCGCTGAGCGCGACCGCAAACGGCGTCTGGATGGACGGCACGATCAGACTCGACGACGGCAGCGAGAGCGACGTCACGCTGTGGTGGTCGTCCTCCGCGAGAAGCGTGACCGGCAGCTGGTGCGACGCGCACGGCCCCGACGGCGGCGCGCTCTGCACGAGCGAGCTCGGCTTCAGATTCGGCCGCCGCGCCGGCTACCGCTCGTTCGCGTTCGCCGGCGACGGCTTCGGCACGCGCGTCGTGACGAACCCGCTCGCGATCGGCGGCGACGACGCGACGAACCTCGGCACGTGGGCCCGCTTCGACGGCACGCGCTTCACACGCGAGCAGGGCGCCGGCCCCAACTTCGCGCCCAGCGGCGGCTTCAGCTCGGCCGACCACGGCTGGCTGCAGGGCCCGGTGCAGGTCTCCGAGACGCCTACGCCCGCGCGACTGGCGTCATGGCCGGTGTCGCTGCGCTCGCCGCTGCTGGACGTCGCGACCGAGCCCGGCGCGACGCCCGGCGCGCTCGACCGCGGCGCGCTCGCGGTCGGCGCCGACGGCGCCGTCGCACGCTACGCGCCCGGCGTCGGCTGGGAGCGCGAGTACCTGCTCAGCTCCACCGGCGCCGTCAACGCGTCCCTGTTGCGCGGCGTCGCGTGGCCCGAGGCCGGGCGCGCCTACGCCGTCGGCGACCTCGGCTCGATGTGGCTGTGGCGCAAGGAGACGGGCCTGTGGGAGCGGGACGCCGCCGCGCCGATCGCGTTCGACGGCAACCTGATGGGCGTCGGCTTCGACGCCGCCGACTCCCAGCGCGGCTACGCCGTCGGCCGTGACGGCGTGCTGCTGATGTACGGCAAGACGTGGGAGCAGCAGCCGCTGCCCGCCGGCTTCGAGAGAGCGGACTTCACCGACATCGCGTTCGCGGGCCGCCAGGCGCTCGTCGCGGCCGGCAGCGACGTGCTCGTCAACGACGGCGACGCCGCCGGCTGGCACGTCGACGCGGGCCTGCACGCGCTGATGGCGCAGGCGCCCGGCGGCGGGCGGATCGTGACCGTCGCGGGCCTCCCCGACGGCGGCGCGATCGCGGCCGGCCGCGGCATCGTCTACGAGCGCGACAGCGCCGCCGGCGCGTGGCGCATCGCGGCGTCGCCGCTGCCGGGGGTCTCCGTCGTCGCCGCGGCCGCGGTGCGCGCCGGTGCGCAGGTGCGCGCCGTCGTCGCCGTGGCGCCCAACGTCGACTGGCCCGTCGCCCCGATCCTGCCCGCGCCCGATCCCGAGGTCCCCGATGCGCTCGTGCCGCCGTTCCCGCTGGCGGCCGACGGCTACGTCCTGCGCGAGGTCGACGGCGGCTGGCGCGACGAGCAGCGCGAGGCGTACGCGGGCGTCGCCAACGACAAGCCGGAGAAGGCCGATCCGATCGCCGCGTTCGCGCTCGATCCGGCGAGCGGCGACGGCTGGGCCGTCGGCGGCTGGTCCGGCCAGGCCGACAACGCCGGCCGCGGCACCGGCGCCAGCGGCGCCGGCGCGACGGTGCGCGCGCGCGTGCAGACGTCCGCCGTCGAGCGCTACTCGCCGAACACGGTCCCGGCCGGACCCGGTGCGGAGACCGCGAGCCCGATAGGGCTCGACACCGCCACCGCGACCTTCGCCGTCGCCGGCCACGCGACCTGCGACGGCCCGTGCGCGCTGCTCGGCGGCGGCGTCGGGCCCGACCGCACCGTCAACGCGCTCACGAGCGCGCTCGGCGCGCTCGCGACACAGCCCGGCGCTCCGCGCGCGCTGCTCTACACCGGCGGCCGGATGCCCGTCACGTCGACGCTGCCGACGCAGCTCTCCGACGCCGCGCGGCTCGCGGGCATGCTGAGCTCGTCGCCCGTCCCGGTCTACGGCGCGGTCTCCGCGGCCGACTCGCTCGGCGACACGGCGCAGACGTTCCGCTCGGCGTTCGCGGGGCTGCCGTCGCCGTTCGGCACGGCCGCGACGCCGAGCGGCATCACGATCTTCGGCAGCGCCGACACGTCGCTGGGGACGCGCACGCACTACGCGTTCGACTCCGCCGGCGCCGCCGGCACCGTGCGCGTGATCGTGATCGACAACTCGCGCGGCTCGCTCGCCGCCTCGGACCCGTACCAGGTCCCGCAGGAGGAGCAGGAGCCGTGGCTGCGCGCCGCGCTCAGAGACGCGCGCGCGAGAGGGATCCCGGCGATCGTCGTCGGCAGCCGCGACCTCAACACGCGCTTCACGCCGCGCAGCAACGTCGCCGCCGACGGCGACGCGATCGCGCAGCTGCTGGTCGACGAGGGCGCCAGCGCCTACGTCTACGAGCGGCCCGAGGAGCAGCGCGTGACGCAGATCCCGGCCGGCGGCACGACGACGATCCCCGCCTTCGGCACCGGCACGCTCGGCTACCGCTCGCCGATCGCCAACGCGCAGCAGCCCGACCAGGCCGACGCGATCTTCGGCGACAGCGGCTACCTGCTGCTGAGCGTCGACGTCGCCGGACGCGACGCGACGACCAACCGCGCGCCGGTCAGAGTGCGGATGATCCCGCTGATCAAGCAGCTGGCGCTCGCCGCCGTCGACGGCACGCTGCTGCGGCGCAGCAGACCGGCGCTGTTCCAGGGGCTCGGCCGCCGCGCACTCGGCGGCGACCGCTGGGGTCCGATCTCGCCGGCCGACGGCAGCCCGAACCCGACCGGCGCCGACCCGTACCTGAGCTTCCCCGCGGCGCTCTGCCTGCAGGCGAACTGCTCGACGCGCGTGACGCCCGAGTACCGTTTCACCAGCTCGGACCCGGACATCGCGGACTTCGTCGCGGTCGACCCCAACACGACGAACCTGCGCAAGCCGTTGCAGGGTGCCGACGGCAAGACCGTGACGGACGCGACCTCGGGGCTGCTGTGCGCGTTCAACCCCGGCACGACGACGCTGACGGTCAGCGCCGGCGGCATGTCGTACTCGCAGGTCGTCACGGTGCAGGCCGGTTCGGTGCAGCAGCCGTGCGGCACGCGCCCGCTCGACCCCGCCCGCTTCAGAAACGTCACCGAGCCGACCGCGCCCGTGGCCGTGCCGCCGCCGGCGGCGCTGCCGCCCGCCGTCGCGCCGAGCCCGGCGCCGGCGCCTCCACCGCCGCCGCCGCCGGTGATCGCCCCGGTCATCCCGCCCCCGCCGACGCCGCCGAGAGCGCCGAGAGCGGCGAGACTGCCGCCGCCGGTGATCCCGTTCGTGCCGCCTGCGCTGGTGCCGGGCGAGATCCCATTGAAGCCGCCGACGCAGCGCCCGATCGTCGGCGTCTCGCCGCCGCCGCCCGCGACCAGCTTCACCGGTCCGACGCCGCCCGGCGGCGCGACGGTGCGCGTCTACGAGGAGAAGCGGGAGGAGGAGGTCGCGCCGGAGTCGTCGCAGGCCTTCGCCGCCTACAACCCGGACGAGCACTCGCCGCTCGCGCCCGCGCTGCTGGGCGTGGCGCTGCTGGCCGCGTTCGCCGGCACCGCGCTGACGCTCGGCGTCCGTCGCCGCGACCGCAACACCCCGCGCCGCGTGGCGCCCGCGACGGCCAACGGCCGCGCGCAGGCACGCGCCGAACAACGACACAGCCGCCACAGGAGGCGTCGATGATGGAACGACTGAACAGAAGCGCCGGCTTCGCCGCGCTCTTCGTCGCGCTGCTGGCGCTCGTACTGGCCGTGACGGTGCCCGCGCTCGCGCAGAAGGGCAGCGCGAGAAGAAAGACCGCCAAGAAGGCGGCGCCGGTGGTGAAGCTGGTGAAGGGCAAGATCCCGGCGAGATACCTGCCGGCGGTCGCGCGCGCCAAGCGCGCCGACCGCCTCGGGGCCGACGGCGCGACCTCCGAGACGCTGACCGGCAGCTGCTCGCCGGAGACCGTCGACCTCGGCACCTGGTGCCTCGCGTCGGCGCTGACGCCGCTCGAGGACGACGAGATCGGCAAGAACGACTACCTGTTCGCGACGCAGAAGTGCGTCGACCTCGGCGGCTGGCTGCCGACGGCCGCGCAGCTGCTCGGCGCCGCGCCGCGCGTGAAGCTGGCGGGCACGATCGACGACAGCCGGCTGACGGCGACGACCGACCTCGACCCGAGCGACGGCCTGAAGGACAGACGCGAGATGTCCTCGACGCTGATCACGACCGCCGCCGGCTCCTCCGCGGCCGGTTCGCAGGGCGTCACCGACGGCTCCAAGGGCGATCCCAAGCAGGGCGAGCCCGACCCGGTCCCGCTGCCCGCCAACCCGCTGCCGGAGACGACGCAGTACGTGACCGTCTACGACAACCACGACAAGGGCGGTTTCGCCGGCGGCAAGCCGGTCAGCCAGCCGGAGAACTTCCGCTGCGCGTTCAACAAGAGCGAGGGCGCGGCGCAGAGAGAGAGCAACTAGGACGGAGGCGGCGGCGCGCGCGGGTCGCGGCCGCGCGCGCCGCTGCGGCGATGAGCGGCGGCGCGCCACCGGCGTGAGCGCGTCATTCGGCGCGCGGCGCTACGCTGGACTGACGTCCGCGCGGGCTGCCGCCTCCGCGCCGCGTCCAGACTCAGCCGTCATGGGAGTGCCGTCTCGCGCGGGCGTTTGTCATGCGCACCTCCCGGACCCTCATCACGCTGCTGGTCGCGCTCGCCCTGATCGCGGCCCCGGTCGCCGCCAGCACGTTGGGGGGCGATCGAGCGCGACCTGAGCGCCGCGTCGCGAACGTGATCGCGGGCAGCGCGTCGCTGCCCGTCGCCGCGCCCGGCGAAGTCTCCGCGACGACGCCGTCGCGAGCTGCGCCCGCTCCGCTGTCCGCGCTGTCGCCCCCGCTGTTCACCGCGCCGTGGGCGACGCTCGTGCCGCCGCCGCTGGTTTCGCAGCGGCTCGACCCGGTGCTCGCGCGGCGCAATGCGGCGCGCGCCGCATTGCGCCGCGCGCTCGCCGCCGCGCGCCGCGACGACGCGGCTGTGCTGGTCGACAAGCGCCGTGCGCTGCCGGCGCGCTACGTGCCGCGGGATCTCGTCGTGCCGCGCGTGACCTTCCTCGCGGGCGTGCCGGAAGAGGGTCGGATGCTGCGCCGTCGTCCCGCGCGGGCGCTCGAGCGGCTGTTCGCCGCCGCGCGCCGCGACAAGGTCCCGCTGGCCGCCGTCTCCGGCTTCCGCTCCTACGGCTCTCAGCAGGCGCTCTTCTCCGGCTACGCGAGCGAACGCGGCACGGAGAACGCGTCGCACGTCAGCGCACGCGCCGGCCACAGCGAGCACCAGACCGGCCTCGCGGTCGACGTCTCGGGCGCCAACGGCCGCTGCGCCGCCGAGAGCTGCTTCGCCGGCACCCGCCCGGCCCGCTGGCTCGCCGCCCACGTCGCCCGCTACGGCTTCGTCGTCCGCTACCCGCGCGGCCGCGAGCAGACCACCGGTTACGAGTACGAGCCATGGCACCTGCGCTACGTCGGCCCCGCACTGGCCGCCACCGCCACGCGCACCGACCGCACGCTCGACGAGCTGCTGCGGCGGCGCTGACGCGCTCGCTCACTCAGCGTCCCCGCTGCGCCCGGCGGCCTCGCTCCTCCCGACGCGTCGACGTACCTGACACACGTACGTCTACACGCAGCTATGTGGGCACGACCTATCTGATCTGCACTCCCGAGATCGCACGGGCGATCACGAGGCGCTGGATTTCGGAGGTGCCCTCGAAGATCGTGTAGATCTTCGCGTCGCGGTGCATCCGCTCGACCGGGAACTCGCGCGTGTAGCCGTTGCCGCCGAGGATCTGGATCGCGCGCTCGGTCGCCCAGACGGCCACCTCGCCGGCCTTCAGCTTCGACATCGAGCCCTCCGCGTTTCTGAACGGGACCTGGTTGCGGCCCATCCAGGAGGCGCGCCAGACGAGCAGGCGGGCGGCGTCGATCTCCAGCTTCATGTCGGCGAGCGTGAACGCGATCGACTGGTTCTCGATGATCGCGCGGCCGAACTGTCTGCGCTCTCTCGCGTAGTCGAGCGCGTACTCGTAGGCCGCGCGGGCGATCCCGAGCGCCTGCGCGCCGACGGTCGGGCGCGACGCCTCGAACGTCGCCATCGCCGCCTGGCCGCGCGACTTCGTGCCCTCGCGCACGCGCGCCAGGCGCGCGTCGAGCTTCTCCTTGCCGCCCAGCAGGCAGGAGCCGGGGATGCGGCAGTCGTCGAGGAAGACGTCGGCCGTGTGCGACGCGCGCAGACCGTGCTTCTTGACCTTCGTGCCCATCACGAGCCCGGGCGTGTTCGGCGGGATCACGAACGACGCCTGGCCGCGCGAGCCCAGTTCGGGGTCGACGGAGGCGACGATCACGTGGACCGCGGCGATGCCGCCGTTGGTCGCCCACGCCTTCTGGCCGTTGAGGACCCACTCGTCCTTCGCGGCGTCGTACTTGGCGCGCGTGCGCAGGGCGGAGACGTCGGAGCCGGCGTCGGGCTCGGAGACGCAGAAGGCGGCGATTCTCGGGTCCTCGGCGGTGCCGAAGCACTGCGGGATCCACTCGCCGATCTGCTCGCCGGTGCCGTTGGCGACGATGCCCGCGGCGGCGAGACCGGAGCCCATGATCGCCATGCCGATGCCGGCGTCGCCCCAGAACAGCTCCTCGTTGACGATCGGCAGCGACAGCCCCGTCGGGTCGGCGAAGAACTGCGCGAGCCCCTCGAAGCCGTAGAGGCCGATCTTGGCGGCCTCTTGGATGATCGGCCAGGGCGTCTCCTCGCGCTCGTCCCACTCCGCGGCGGCGGGGCGCACGACGTCTCTCGCGAAGCCGTGCACCCAGTCGCGCACGTCCTTCTGGTCCTGCGTCAGCTCGAGCGAGAAGACGGGCTCGCCGGCGGCGGGCGCCTCCTGCACTTCCGTGATGGCTTCCATGGGGGGCCTGGTCCTCTTCCGAACTCGTACGTTCTGACAACCTGTCAAGCGGCAGGGTAGCGCCGCCTGCTGCTGCTCACGCAGGTTCCCGCCCGCGGCCGCCGCGCCCCTGCGACGGCCGCGAGCGTCAGCTCAGCCGGCCCACTCCTGCGCGATTGGCCGGCCGAAGCGGAAGCGGTCGTCGGGGTCGTAGCGGTGCTTCAGCGCGGCCAGCCGCGGCAGCGCCTCCGGCGCGTACGCCTGCGCGAGCCGCGCCGGCGTGAGCGGCTCCAGTTCGCCGAGGAAGCTCGGCAGCGGTCCGCCGACGACGTGCGGGGCGAGCGCGTCGGCCAGGCCTCTCAGCGCGGCGCGGACGGGCTCGCCGGCCGGGCCGGGCGGCGCCACCGTCTCGACGTGGAAGAGCGCGTCGCCGGCCGGTCGGGCGATCGGACCGTCCACGCCCGCGCGCGCGAGCGCACCGCCGAGGTGGCGCACCTCGACCATCGAGAACGGCTGCTCGCCGACCGCGGTGCCGGCCAGCAGCGCCTGCACCTCGGGTGTCAGCCCGGCGACGACGTCGGAGTGGCCGGCCGCCGGCATCGGGTCGACGGGATCCATCACGACCTCGCCGAGGCCGCCGATCTCGATCGGCCGCATCATGTCCGCGACCGGCTCGCCGAGCGCGCGGATCGGCGCCAGCAGCTCCTGCGCGCGCGCCGGATCGGCCTCGACGCAGGCGCTGACGACGGTGACCGTGCGCCCGCGCAGCGGCTCCGGCACGATCGGCAACGGCGGGATCCGCAGCACGCAGATCGCGCTGGAGACCTCCTCCGGGACCGTCGCGATCCAGTCCGCGTAGGCGGCGATCGTCTCGGTTGCACGCTCGCCGGGGTACATCACCATGCCGCCGAACAGCGCCGGCGCTTCGATCAGCGCCAGCTCCAGCGCGACGACAGCGCCGAAGTTGGAGGCGCCGCCGCGCAGCGCCCAGAACAGGTCCGGCTCGCTCTCGGACGTGACGCGCAGGCGCGTCGCGTCGGGCAGCACGACGTCGATCGCGCGCACGCTGTCGACCGCCAGCCCGTGCTTGCGCGAGAAGTGGCCGAGCCCGCCGAGCAGCGTGTAGCCGACGACGCCGACGTTCGGGCTGGAGCCGACCAGCGGCGCGAGGCCGTGCGGCGCGACGTGGGGCAGCACGTCGCTCCATCTCGCGCCGGCGCCGATCCGCGCGGTCCGCGTCGCGGGGTCGACCTCGACGTCGAGCAGCCTGCCGGTGCGCACGAGCAGGCCGCCGTCGGCCGTGTGCGCGGCACCGTGGCCGGTCGACTGGACAGCGACGGCCAGCCCGCGGTCGCGCGCGAACGCGAGCGCCGCGACGACGTCGTCGGCGCTCGCCGCCTCGACGACGAGGGCGGGCCGCTGGTCGAACGTCAGGTTCCAGCTCGCGCGCAGCGCGTCGTAGCCGGGGTCGGCCGCCGTCGCGACGGCACCGGCGATCTGCGCGCGCAGCGCGTCGACGTCGGCGGCCTCGGGGAGGTTGAGTGCGGAGGACATGGACGGGACCGTACGTGTTCGGCAGGCGGCTGTACATCGGGAAAACCCCCTGGCCGATTCCCTGCCCACGAGCCCCGAGGCGCGTGGACCCGGAGGCGACGCCGGCGGCGCGACGCGGCTCCCGCCCCGGCACCCGTTACAGCCAGCCGCGCTCCTCGGCGGTCCGGATCGCCTCGATCCGGCTGCCGGCGCCGAGCTTGCGCATGATCGCGGAGAGGTGGTTGCGGGCGGTGCCGTGGGAGAGGTGCAGCGCGTCCGCCAGCTCGGCGATCGTGCCCTCCGTGCGGGCGGCGGCGAGCACCTCGCGCTCGCGCGCGGTCAGGGGGTTCTCGCCGGCGCTCAGCGCGGCGGCGGCGAGGCCGGGGTCGACGATTCGCTCGCCCGCGACGGCGCGGCGGATCGCGGCCGCCAGCTCGCTCGCGGGCGCGTCCTTCAGCATGAAGCCGGCGGCGCCGTTCTCCATCGCCCGCCGCAGGTAGCCGGGGCGCCCGAACGTCGTCAGGATCACGGCGCGGCACGACGGCAGCGCGGTGTGCAGCGCGGCGGCGGCGTCGAGCCCCGTCATGCCCGGCATCTCGATGTCGAGCAGGGCGACGTCGGGCCGGCTCGTCGCGGCCGCCGCGACGACCTCGTCGCCGCGCCCGACCTCGGCGACGACGACGATGTCGTCCTCCAGGCCGAGCAGGCTCGCGAGCGCCCCGCGCACCATCGCCTGGTCCTCCGCGAGCAGCACACGGATCATTGGGCGGCTGCTTCCAACGGCACCGTCACGCGCAGGCTGAAGCCGCCCTCGGGGAGGGCGCCGGCGTCGATCCGGCCGGCCAGCTGCGCCGCGCGCTCGCGCAGGCCGTCGAGGCCGTTGCCGCTGATGCTCGGCGCGCCGCTGTTGACGCCGCGCCCGTCGTCGCTGATCTCCGCGCTCGCGAGGCCGTCGCCGTTGGGCGGCGAGATCGCGATCTGGCAGTGGCGCGCGCCGCTGTGGCGGATCACGTTCGTCGTGCCCTCGCGCACCGTCCACGCCAGCAGCGCCTCGACCTCGGTCGGCAGCCCGTCGTCGTCGGGGCGCCGCAAGCGCAGCTCGATGCCGGCCGCGTCGAGCGCCATCCGCGCGCCGGCCAGCTCGCCCGTGAGCGTCGGTCTGCGGTAGCCGCTGACGGTCTCGCGCACCTCGCCGAGCGCGTCGCGTGCGACCTGCTCCAGCTCGCGCACGTGGCGCTGGGCCTCCTCGCCGCGCTCGGGCAGCAGCCGCCCCGCCAGCTCCGCCTTCAGCGTGATCACGGAGAGGCTGTGGCCGAGCACGTCGTGGAGGTCGCGCGCGAACCGTTCGCGCTCCGCCTCGACGGCCAGCTCGCCGATCCGGATCCGCGCCGACTCGAGCTGCCGGTTGGCGTTGATCAACCGGCCCATCGCGAGCATCAGCGCGCCGACGCCGAGCGTGCTGATCCCGTACGACAGCGACGTGCCGGCGCCCTCGTGCCAGTTGAGCCCGATCGCCAGCACGACGAACGCGATCAGCAGCGGTCCGGCCTGCTGCGGCGGCAGGTGGATGCCGGACAGCACCGAGACGTAGGTGAAGAGGATCGCCCAGGAGGGCGCGACGAACAGCGTCAGCACGATCCCGACGAGCGTGATCGTCGCGATGCACGGGTACAGCCGCCGCGGCGGCTGGCAGCCGGCCGGTCCGGCGACGCCGAGCAGGTAGGCGAACGCCGCCGCGACGAACAGGACGAACGCGAGCACCGCTCTCCACGCCGCCGGGTCGGACGTCGCGGTGTCGACGATCGGGATCGCCAGCCACGCCATCCCCATCAGCACCCCGAAGAGGTGTCTGCCGCGGCCCTCGACGGCCCCCGGCTCGTGGAACGGGCCGCCCTCGGCGGACAGTGGGAACGGCTTGGGCATCTCGATCGATCAAACTACGCGAGCACCGCCGCACGCGAAAGTGGCGTGCGTCAGGACATCGCCATGACATCTGTCACGGGTCCGGGGAAGGATTCCCACCCCCTGCGATAATCGACCCATGTCGATCGACTCGCCCGAGGATCTCGCCGGCCTGAAGGCGGCCGGCGCCGTCGTCGCCGCAACGCTGAAGGAGTGCCGCCGCGCCGTGCGCGCCGGGATCACGACCGCTGATCTCGACGCCGTCGCGGGGCGCGTGTTCGCGCGCATGGGCGCGCGCTCGGGCCCGCAGCTGACGTACGACTTCCCGGGCGTGATCTGCATCTCGGTCAACGACCAGGTCGTCCACGGCGTGCCCGGCTCGCGGCGCCTGCGCGACGGCGACATCGTCAAGGTCGACGTCACCGCCGAGCTGAACGGCTACTACAGCGACGCGTGCATCACGGTGCCGGTCGGCAGAGTCAAGCCGGCCAGCGGGCGTCTGGCAGCGGCCTCGCAGGCGGCGCTGCTGAAGGGGATCGACGCGGCGCGCGCCGGCGCACCGCGCAACGCGATCGGCGCCGCCGTCGAGGCCGAGGTGACCAAGCGCGGCTTCCACGTGATCCGCGAGCTGACCGGCCACGGGATCGGCCGCGGCCTGCACGAGAAGCCCGACGTGCTCAACTGGTGCGACCCGCTCGACGACGAGCCGCTGACGGAGGGGCTCGTGATCACGATCGAGCCGATGATCTCGGCCGGCTCGACCGAGCTGGAGGAGCTCGAGGACGGCTGGACGCTCGTGACGCAGGACGGCGCCCGCTCGGCGCACTTCGAGCACACGCTCGTGATCCGGCGCGACCAGCCGGCGCTCGTGCTGACCGCCTGAGGGGCGGCCGTAGGATGTGCGGATGAGCGATCAGCCCGACCGCGAGCTGACGATCGACGAGCTCGCGCGTGAGACGGGGATGACGGTGCGCAACATCCGCGCGCACCAGTCGCGCGGCCTGCTGCCGCCGCCGCAGGTGCGCGCCCGCACCGGCTACTACGGCCCGGAGCATGCCGCCCGCCTGCGGCTGATCCAGGAGATGCAGTCGGAGGGCTACAACCTGAAGGCGATCGAGCGGCTGGTGGAGGCGTCCAACGGCGCCGGCCAGCAGGTGCTCGACTTCGGTCGGATGGCGCTGAGCGCGTTCACCGAGGAGGAGCCGGAGCTGATCACGCTCGCCGACCTGCAGCAGCGCATCGGCGGGCCGGACCAGAAGGCGCTGCGCAAGGC
Source organism: Conexibacter sp. CPCC 206217 (assembly GCF_030646165.1). Classification (GTDB taxonomy): domain Bacteria; phylum Actinomycetota; class Thermoleophilia; order Solirubrobacterales; family Solirubrobacteraceae; genus Conexibacter. The sequence continues at coordinate 51,972 of NZ_JAUTDO010000008.1, forward strand.
CGAGCGGCTCGGCGTGATCCGCGCGATCGGCGACGGCACCTACGAGGTCCCGAGCCCGACGCTGCTGCGCGCCGGCTCCGAGCTGGTCGCGATGGGCGTCCCCGCGACGCACGCGCTCGCCGTCGCGGAGCAGATCCAGCGCCACTCGCGCGCGATCTCCGACGCCTTCGCGAGACTGTTCATCGAGGACGTCGCCGGCGGCCAGATCGACCCTCAGACGCGCACCGCCGAGGACTGGGCCGAGCTGGCCGAGGCGCTCACCCGCCTGCGCCCGCTCGCGACCGAAGCCGTCGCCGCCGGCTTCCAGTTGGAGATGGCGAAGGTCGTCGAGCGCGAGCTGGCGAGGGTCCTGCGGCGGACCTAGCGCGCGAGCGCCGCGAAGCCCTCGCGCCAGCTCGGCCACTGCGGCTCCCATTCGAGCAGCGCCTTCGCCTTCGCGTTCGACGAGCCGCGGATCTCGCACATCAGCGCGACGACGTGCGCGCCGAGCATCCGCCCGACCCAGCGCGGGACGTGCCGCGGCGGTTCGGCGCCGATCGCGGCGGCCAGCACCGGCAGCCACTCGCGCACCGGCGCCGGCTCGTCGTCGCAGACGTTGTAGACCTCGCCGGGCGTCCAGCGCTCCAGCGCCGCCAGCGTCGCGCGCGCGGCGTCCTCGATCTGCAGCAGCGACCAGACGCCGGCGCCGTCGCCGACGAGCGGGAAGCCGCGCCGCGCGATCAGGTCCCACTGGTCGCCGCCGGGCGCGAGACCGGTTCCGGGCCCGTACAGCCCGCCGTAGCGCAGCGCGACGCCGCCCGCCGCGGTGACGGTCCGCTCGACGTGCCGAATCGCGGCGAGCGTGCGGCGCAACTGCTTCGGCGGGTTCGGGTCGAGCGGGTCGCGCTCGCTCTTCAGCTGTGCCGACGGGCCGCTGCGCGCGTTCGGCCAGCCCGTGAAGCTCTGCGCGACGACGCGCTCGACGCCGTTGCGCCGTGCGGCCTCCAGCAGATGGTCGGTGCCCTCGGTGCGGAGGCGGTCGGTGAGCGCGAACGAGCGCGCGAAGCGGCGCATGTCGACGGTCGCCAGCGCCGTCATCTGGTGCACGATCGCGTCAGGCCGCACGCGTGCGACCGCGTCGAGCACGGCCGCGCGGTCGAGGCCGTCGAGCACGATCGGCTCGGCGCCGAGCGCGCGCAGCGCGTCCGTTTTCGCCGGGCTGCGCGTGCTGCCGATGACGGTGTGGCCGGATCTGGTGAGGAGGGGGATCAACGGCCGGCCGATCGCGCCGGTCGCTCCCGCGAGCAAGATCTTCATGCCCCTCCGACGAGACGACCTGCCAGCCTGTGACAGATGGACGGGATCGATCGTCCCCAACCGTCGGCGCAGCTGCGCTCGCTCGCCTTCGCGGTCGCCTACCGCATGCTCGGCAGCGTCGCCGAGGCCGAGGACGTCGTGCAGGAGGCGCTGCTGCGGCTGCACGGCGCCAGCGGCGTCGAGAATCCTGAGGCGTTCCTGACGACCGTCACGACACGGCTGGCGATCGACGTGCTGCGCTCCGCGCGCATGCGGCGCGAGACCTACGTCGGCGCGTGGCTGCCCGAGCCGTTGGTCGGCGGCGAGCCCGATCCGGCTGTCCGCGTCGAGGCTGACGAGACGATCTCGCTCGCGTTCCTGACGCTGTTGGAGCGGCTCGGCCCGGAGGAGCGGGCGGTGCTGGTGCTGCGCGAGGCGTTCGACTGGGAGTTCGCCGAGATCGCCGCCGCGCTGGGCAAGAGCGAGCCGGCCTGCCGGCAGCTGCTGAGCCGCGCTCGGCGTCGGATCGACGCCGAGCGTCCGCGCTTCGAGGCCGAGCCCGAGCAGCGCGAGGCGCTCGCCGCGCGCTTCCTCGCCGCCGCCCGCGGCGGCGACGTCGAAGGCCTGCTGGCGCTGCTGGCGCCCGATGCGGTGCTGACGGGCGACGGCGGCGGCAAGGCGCGCGCGCTGCCGGCGCCGCTGGTCGGCGCGGCGAGCGTCGCGCGCGCGCTCGCGGCCTTCGCCCGCATGGGCGCCGAGTGGGGGATCGTGCTGGAGCCCGTGACCGTCAACGGACAGCCCGGCGTGCGCGCCCGCACGGGTGACGGCGCGGTCGTCAGCATCCTCGGGATCGACGTCGAGGGAGGCCGCGTCGTGCGCCTGCACTCGATCGTCAACCCCGACAAGCTCGCGCACCTCGGGGCCGTGTCGGAGATCGCGCTGCGCCCGAGCGCGCGGCGCGACCGCGACCGCGACGCGCCGCCTACTTGAACTTCGGCAGCGCCACGCCGCCGGCGTCCTTCACGACCATGCCCTTGTACATCTTGCGCACCTGGGCGGGGTTGCGGACGGCGAGGTTGCGGGTCTCGCCTCTGTCGCTGCGGAGGTTGTAGAGCTCGGGTCTGACGTTCTGGTTGTCGCCGATGTAGGCGAACTCTCTGTTGCGTGCGAAGACGATCGAGCTGTAGGCGCCGGTGACGTAGTCGCGTCTCTTCGCCGGCTGCTTGCCCTCGGTCAGCGGCATCAGGTTCGCGCCGTCCATCCACTCCGGCTTCTCGAGGCCGGTCGTCGACAGCAGCGTCGAGGCGACGTCCTCGGTCTGCGAGTAGTAGTCGGTCGTTCTGCGCGCGCCCTTGCCCTCGGGGTGGCGGATCATCATCGGCACGTGGATCAGCTCCGGGTGCAGCTCCCACGCGAACTTCGCCACGTAGCCGCGCTCGCCGAGCAGGAAGCCGTGGTCGGACAGGAACATCACGACCGTGTCTCTCTCCAGGCCCAGCTCGTGGAAGCGCTGCATGAAGTTGCCGAACCAGCGGTCCGCCATCGTCAGCTCGGCGTAGTAGAGCGCTCTCATCGCCTTCACGTCGGCGGGCGCGAGGCCGTTCGTTCTCGTCGTGCCGTTGAGGACCGTGCCGGGCTGCCAGGCGCGCTCGGGGTTGCCACCGTGCAGCGCGATGTATCTGGCCGGCGGATCCCACGGCTCGTGCGGGTCGAAGCAGTCGATCGCGATCGCGAACGGCTTGTCGGACTTCTTGCCCTCTTCGAGCAGGCTCATGCCGGCGGTGAAGACGCGCGCGGGCAGGTAGTCGTCCTCGCCTCTGCGGCTCGCCATGTTCGCCAGGTACTGGCGCATCTTCTGGCCGGAGCTGGAGGAGAGGATCTTCGGCGGGACCCAGCGCGCCAGCTCGGCGTCGCTGATGATGTCCTCGTTCGCGGTGACGGTGCCGGTCTGGCCCGTGATCGGGATGTATCTGTCCCAGTCGGCCAGGAACGGTCTCTGCGAGCCGACCTGGACCCACGGCGTGTCGACCGCGTAGCCGGTCCAGTAGCCCATCCGTCTGAGCGTCGAGACCATGTTCTCGTCCGGCACCGGCTGCCAGCCCGGCGTGCTGGGCATGTCGCTCGGCGCTCTCCAGTTGCGGAACGGGAACAGCCGCGAGCCGCCGAAGATCGTCGCGCGCGCCGGGCCGGTCGGGAACGCCTCCGGGTAGCACTCGGTGAAGCGCAGCGACTCGCGCGCGAAGGCGTCGAGGTTCGGCGTGTGCGCGTTGCGTCGGCCGTAGGAGCCGAGCGCGTCGGCGCGGATCGAGTCGATGATGACGAGCAGCAGATTGGGCACGTCGCCCTTTCTGACCTTTCTGCTGACCTTCGCCGGCGTGCGCGGAACGGTCGCGACCGTCGCGGCGACCGGACGTGCGGCGCTCGCGGTGTTGTCACCGTCGTTGCCGCAGCCGGCGAGGCCGAGGGCTCCGACGCCAGCGGCGCCGACACCGGCCAGGCGCAGCAGTTCTCGTCGATCGATCTGGTCCATGAAGCCTCCGCGGCTCGAAATCCGTCGTGGGGGTTCTCCATGAACCCGTCGTCACCGCCAACGATGCGGCGCGCCACCCATGTTAGGCACCCCGGCCCACGGACTCGCCGACGGCGAGCCGCGCCGCCGGCCGGAGAGCGGCCGCGCGTCAGCCCGCCGGCGCCGCCGGGCGCGGGTTCGGCAGCGGCGTCAGCTTCGCCTCGATCTCGGCGCGCTGGGACTCGAAGCGCGGCGGCAGCACCAGCGTCTGCCCGAGCTGCTCGATCGGCTCGTCGCTCGTGAAGCCGGGGCCGAGCGTCGCCAGTTCGAACAGCACGCCGCTGGGCTCGCGGAAGTAGACGCTTCTGAACCAGAAGCGGTCGACGAGGCCGGTCGTGTGCGTGCCGGCCTGCGTCACGCGCGCGTTCCAGGCCTCGATCTCGTCGTCGTAGGAGGCCCACGCGATGTGGTGGACGGTGCCCGCGCCGCCGCGCCCGCGCTCCTGCGGCGCCGGGTCGTAGGCGTAGAAGCCGCCGCGTCTGTCGCCGCGCGCCTCCCACTGCGTCGCCGAGTCGGCGTCGCCGGGCGTGAAGCCGAGCACCTCGCCCAGCAGCGCCTTGCTGCGCTCGGGCGCGGTCGTGAAGGCGCGCGCGCCGGCGAAGCCGCGGATCGCGTGCTCGGCCGGGACGTCGGGCGAGACGGCCGTCAACGGCGCGTCGCCGCTCTCGTCGACGATCAGTTCGTAGCCGAGGCCCTCGGGATCGGCGAAGCGCAGCGAGCGGCCGTCGCGCTCGCTCTCGAGCCGCTCGTCGGCGAGCCGCAGGCGCCAGAAGTCGAGCGATGCCTCCGAGCCGACGCGCAGCACGATCGTGTGGATCATGCCGGCGCCGGCGCGGCCCTTGCGGGCGCCGGGGTACTCGAAGAAGGTGAGGTCCGCGCCGGGGCTGCCGGCCTCGTCGGCGTAGAAGAGGTGGTAGACGGACGGCTCGTCCTGGTTGACCGTCTTCTTCACCATCCGCAACCCGAGCACCCGCACGTAGAAGTCGACGTTGCGCGCGGCGTCGCTGGTGATGGAGCTGATGTGGTGGATGCCTTCGAGCTGCATCTGACGCCTCCTGGCGGGTGCGCGGATGTGGATTGTTGACTGCGCAACTACTTTACCAGGATCGTGCGTGACCCGCACGTCCTGCCGGGTACGTACCCATCCCATGCCCACCGTCCTGCTGACCGGCGCGACCGGCTATGTCGGCGGCCGTCTCGCGCCGCGCCTGGCGGGCGCCGCCGACGCGTCCGACGGCGCCGAGCTGCGGCTGATGATGCGCCGGCCCGACCCCGCGAAGGCGCCCGCCGGAGCGCGCGTGCGCGTCGTGCAGGGCGACGCGGTCAGCGGCGAAGGGGTCGCGGCGGCGCTCGACGGCGTCGACGTCGCGTACTACCTGATCCACTCGATGGGCCGCGGCGGCGGCGCCGACTTCGAGGCGCGCGACCGGCGCGCGGCGGCGGGCTTCGGGCGCGCCGCGGCCGCGGCGGGCGTGCGGCGCGTGATCTACCTCGGCGGGCTCTCCTCCGAGGACGCCTCCTCCGCGCACCTGCGCAGCCGCGACGAGGTCGCCGAACTGCTCGGCGAGCACGTGCCGGAGTTCGTGCACGTGCGCGCCGCGATGGTGATCGGCGCCGGCAGCGCCTCGTTCCAGATGCTGCGCGCGCTCGTGCGGCGGCTGCCGGCGATGATCTGCCCGCGCTGGATCGACACGCGCACGCAACCGATCGCGATCGACGACGTCGTCGCGGCGCTCGCGCAGGTGGGGGCGCGCCACGACGTGACCGGTGACGTGCAGCTCGGCGGTCCCGCGCCGCTCACCTACCGCGCCATGATGGATCGCACCGCCGACGCGATGGGCCGCCGGCATCCGCTGGTCGTGCGCGTGCCGGTGCTGACGCCGCGGCTGTCGTCCTACTGGGTCCAGCTCGTGACGCCGGTCGAGGCGGCGCTCGTGCGGCCGCTCGTCGACGGCTTGCGCGAGGAGATGCTCGTGCACGAGCCGCCGCCGCCCGGGATCAACGCGGCGCCGCGCGACTTCGACGCGGCCGTGCGGTCGGCGCTCGACGGGCGCTGAGCGTCGCAGTAGGCTCGCGTGCGTTCGACGCGAACGACGGGGGAGCTCGAGATGCAGATCAAGGCCGCGGTCCTGGGACCCGGCAACATCGGCACCGACCTGCTGGTGAAGCTGCAGCGCAGCGCCGCGATCGAGACGGCGCTGATGGTCGGGATCTACGACGACTCGCCCGGGCTGGAGCGGGCGCGTGCGCTTGGCGTGCAGACGAGCGCCCGCGGGCTCGACGCGGTGCTGGAGCGCGACGACGTGCGGCTCGTGTTCGACGCGACCGGCGCCCGCGCGCACCGCGAGAGCGCGCCGCTGCTGGCCGCCGCCGGCAAGGTCTGCGTCGACCTCACGCCGGCCGCGCTGGGACCGTACGTCGTCCCGTGCGTCAACCTCGACGACCACCTCGACGCACCGGATCTCAACATGGTCACATGCGGCGGGCAGGCGACGATCCCGATGGTGCACGCGATCGACCGCGTCGCCGACGTCGCCTACGCCGAGATCGTCGCGACGATCTCCTCCGCCAGCGCCGGCCCCGGCACGCGCCAGAACATCGACGAGTTCACCGAGACGACCGCGCGCGGCCTGGAGCTGGTCGGCGGCGCCGACGAGGGCAAGGCGATCATCATCCTCAACCCCGCCGAGCCGCCGATCCTGATGCGCGACACCGTCTTCGCGCAGGTGCGCTCGCCCGACGCCGCGGCGATCGAGGCATCCGTGCGCGAGATGCTGGAGCGGCTGCGGGCGTACGTGCCGGGCGCGCGGCTGCGGTTGTGCGACGTCGACGGCTCGCTCGTGACAGTGCTGCTGGAGATCGAGGGCGCGGGCGACTTCCTCGCGCCGTACGCCGGCAACCTCGACGTGATGACGGCCGCGGCGGCGCGGGTGGGGGAGCGGGTCGCCGAGCGGATGCTGGCGACCTCGACCGGAGCATCCCGACCGCGCGTCGGACCCGCCGCGGCAGCCGCCGGGGATGCGGCTGCAGCCCCGCTCGCGACGATCGACCCTGCGCAGCGGCCGAGCGGGGATGCGGCATGATCACCCTCGTCGACTCCTCCCTGCGCGACGGCATGCACTCCGTCCGCCACAGCTTCTCGCCCGACCAGGTCGCGGCCGTCGCGGCCGGCCTGGACCGCGCCGGAGTCGACGCGATCGAGGTCTCGCACGGCGACGGCGTCGGCGGCTCGTCGCTGCAGTACGGCCGCGCCGCGTTCTCCGACGAGGCGCTGATCGAGGCGGCGGCGGGCGCCGTCTCCGACGCGCGGATCGCCGCACTGCTGCTGCCGGGGATCGGGACGCTCAGACAGCTGACCGCGGCGCAGGCGCTGGGCGCGACGATCGCGCGCGTGGCGACCCACTGCACCGAGGCCGACATCGCCGAGCAGCACATCGCGTGGGCGGCCGAGCACGGCATGCGCGCGGTCGGCTTCCTGATGATGAGCCACATGATCGGGCCGGCGGAACTGGCGGTGCAGGCGCGGCTGATGGAGTCCTACGGCGCGAGCGTCGTCTACATCGTCGACTCCGCCGGAGCGCTCGTCCCGCGCACCGCCGCCGCGCGCGTCGCGGCATTGCGCGAGGCGCTCGGCGCCGCGACCGCGGTCGGCTTCCACGCGCACAACAACCTCGGCTGCGGCGTCGGCAACGCGCTCGCCGCCGCCGACGCCGGCGCGACGTGGCTCGACGGCTCGCTGCGCGGCCTCGGCGCGGGCGCCGGCAACGCGCAGCTGGAGGTGTTGGCCGCGGCGCTGGAGCGCTCGGGCTTCGAGACCGGCGCTGAGCTGTTCGCGCTGATGGACGTCGCCGAGGACGTCGTCGCGCCGCTGATGCAGCGCCCCCAGATCGTCGACCGCACGGCGCTGTCGATCGGCTACGCGGGCGTCTACTCGTCGTTCCTGCTGCACGCCGAGCGGGCCGCGGCGAAGTTCGGCGTCGAGCCGCGCGAGGTGCTGATGGAGCTGGGCCGCCGCCGCATCGTCGGCGGCCAGGAGGACATGATCATCGACGCCGCGGCCGAGCTGGCGGCGGCGAAGGCGCGCTGAGCGGCGCTACGTCTCGCGGCAGTCGCTGCAGGCGCCGTGCAGCACGACGTCGTGCTCGTCGACCGCGAAGCTGAGGCGCTGGGAGACCTGCTCGATCGCCTGCTCCAACGACGGGTCCTCGAACGGCTCGACGGTGCCGCAGTTGTCGCAGACGAGGTGGTGGTGATGGTCGCCGTCGGGCTGGTGGCGCTCGTAGCGCGCGATCCCCTGGCCGACGTCGATCCGCTGCACGAGCTTCATCTCGGTCAGCAGCTCGAGGATCCGGTAGACGCTCGCGCGCCCGACGGCGCGGCCGGTCTCGCGCAGGCGGTCGTCGATCTCCTGCGCGGTCAGCGCGCAGTCCTGGTCGGCCAGCAGCTCGACGACGGCGTTGCGCGCGCCGCCCTTGCGATGACCCGCGGCCGACAGCGTGGCGAGCGTGTGCTCCTGCCAGTCGTGGCTGCTCTGGGCGTGTGAATGGATCGACTCCATCTCCACAATCGTAGAGGACGCCCACGCATTGGGACTCGTTCTCATCTAGACTCGACGGCCCCGTGCTCGAGGCCTTCGACTACCCGTTCGTGCAGCGCGCCCTCGTCGAGGTGCTGGTGCTGTCGATCGCCGCCGGCACGCTCGGCGCGTGGATCGTCCTGCGCGGCCTCGCGTTCTACTCGCACGGCGTCGCCGCGGCCGCCTTCCCCGGCCTCGTGCTGGCCGACGGGCTCGGCTTCAGCGCGACGCTCGGCGCGTTCGGCGTCGCGCTGCTGTTCGCGCTGACGGTCGGGCAGTTGGCCGCTCGTGCGCGCGGCGGCCACGACTCGCTGACCGCGCTCGTGCTCGTCGCCGCGCTCGCGATCGGCGTCGTGCTCGCCTCCGACGTGTTCGAGTCCGGCGCGAACGTCGAGACGCTGCTGTTCGGCTCGCTGCTGGCGATCGGCCCCGACGACATCCGCCTCGCCGCGCTCGTCGCCGGGCTCGCGCTGCTGGCGACCGCGCTGCTCGGCGAGCGCTGGCTGGCGGTCGGCTTCGATCCGACGGCCGCTCGCTCGCTCGGCGTCCGCTCGCCGCTCGCGGACCTCGCGCTGCTGATCTTGATCGCGCTCGCGGCGGTCGCGACGCTGTCGGCCGTCGGCGCGCTGCTGGCGACCGCGCTGCTCGTCGTGCCGGCCGCGACGACGCGGCTGCTGCTGCGGCGGATGCTGCCGTGGCAGGTCGCGACGGTCGCGCTCGCCGCCGTCGAGGGGACCGCCGGCCTGTGGCTCGCGTTCGAGACCAACGCCCCGCCCGGCGCGACGATCGCCGTGATCGCCGGCGGCGTCTTCGCGCTCGTGGCGCTCGGCCGTGCGCTCGCGACGTGGCTGGCGCAGGGCAGAGCGCGTCGCCTCGCGACCGCGGGAGCAGCCGCATGAGCGCGCCGCGCACGAGCCCGCGCCGGTCGCGGCCGGCAGGAGCCCCCGCATGACCGCGCCCGGCATCGCCGACACCGGCACGGTCGCGCCGACCGCCGCCGCGATTCCCCTCATCACCGCCGACGCCCTCGCGGTCGGCTACAGCGCCGCCCCGGTCCTCAGCGAGGTCACGTTCTCGCTGCGCGCCGGCGAGCGGATCGGCGTGCTGGGGCCCAACGGCGGCGGCAAGACGACGCTCTTCCGCGCGCTGCTGGGCGAGCTGAGCCCGCTCGCCGGCAGCCTCGACACCGCGGCCCGCTGCGGCACGGTGCCGCAGACGGAGCGCTCGCGGCTCGACTTCCCCGTCAGCGCGCTCGACGTCGCGCTGATGGGCGCGATCGCCGGACGGCCGTGGTGGAAGCGCCCCGGCCGCGCCGAGCGCGCCGCCGCCCACGCGGCGCTCGAGCGCGTCGGCCTCGACGCGCTCGCAGAGCGTGCCTTCGGCGAGCTGTCGGGCGGACAGCGTCAGCGCGTGCTGGTCGCGCGCGCACTCGTCCAGGACGCCCGCATCGTGCTGCTCGACGAGCCCTTCACCGGCCTCGACAACGTCAGCGTCCAGCGGCTGGAAGGGCTGCTGGACGAGCTGGCGGGGGAGGGGCGCGGCGTGCTGATCGCGACCCACGACGTCGACCAGGCGCGCGCGTGGGACCAGGTCCTCTGCATCAACCGCCGTCAGGTCGCGTTCGGGCCCCCGCGCGAGACGCTGACGCTGGAAGTGCTCGCGGCGACCTACGGCGGCTCGATCGTGACGCTGCCGCAGGACGGCGGCGAGCGGCTCGCGATCCTGCCGCCGCACCACCACGACCACTAGCGGCCGCCGCCGCGTCTCGACCGCCAGCCCGCCCGCCCGATGCACGCCACGATCCTCACCACCCTGACCGACCCGTTCGCCGGCGGGATCATGCAGCGGGCGTTGCTGGAGATCGTGATCCTCGCGCTCGTCGGCGGCGCGCTCGGCTGCTGGATCGTGCTGCAGGAGCTGTCCTACGGCGCCGAGTCGCTCGCGCACGGGATGTTCCCCGGCCTCGTCGTCGCCGCGCTCGCCGGCGTCCCGCTGCTGCTCGGCGGCGCGGCCGGGATCCTCGTCGCGGCGCTCGCGATCGCGCTCGCCGGGCGGATCCCCGCGATCGGCCGCGACAACGCCGTCGCGGTCGTCGTCACGACGCTGTTCGGGCTCGGCGCGCTGCTGGCGCTCAGTCCCGACGTGCCGCCGGGGATCCAGGAGCTGCTGTTCGGCGACGTGCTCGGGACCAGCGGCAGCGACCTGATCGCCGGCGCGGCACTCGCCGCGGTCGTGCTCGCGGCGCTGTGGCTGATGCACTGGCGGCTGCTCGCGGTCGGCTTCGACCGCACCAGCGCGCGCTCCGTCGGCGCCTCGCCGCTGGTCGCCGACGCGCTGCTGCTGGTGCTGCTCGCGATCGCGGTGCTGGTCGCCGTGCAGGGCCTCGGCAACCTGCTCGTCGTCGCGGTCCTGGTCGCGCCCGCGGCGGCCGCGCGGCTGATCTGCCGCCGGCTGCTGCCGATGATGGCGGCGGCGGTCGCGATCGCCGTCGTGGCGGGACTCGCCGGCCTCTACCTGTCGTACTACGCCAACGTCGCGGCGGGGGCGTCGGTGGCGGGCCTGATGGTCGCGGCGTACCTGCTCGCGCGGCTCGGTGCGCTCGTCACGACCGTCCGTGCCTGACGCCGGTCGGCTGCAGGCACGGAGAATCGCCTTGAGCGGCTGCCGCCGAAGCTAATGTCGCGGCCCCGCTCGGCCGATAGCGCACGCAATGAGCGCATCAGAGATCGAGCCGGCCGCGTCAGGCCTGGGGGCTCTCGTCAGTGCCGTGTACCAGCCGGTGATGGAGCTGGAGCACGGCGGCATCGTCGGCTACGAGGCGCTCGCGCGCGGTCCGCAGGGCGGCCAGCTGGAGCGCCCCGACAGACTGCTGTCGGCCGCGCGCCGCGCGGGTCTGCTGGCGCAGGTCGACTGGGAGATGCGGCTGGCGGCGGTCGCCGGCGCGCTCGACGCCCGCCTCGACCGCTGCACGACGCTGTTCGTGAACATGGAGCCGGAGGCGGTCGGCCCGAGCGCCAACGGCGACGGCCGCGCACCCGACCTGTGGAGCCGCGCGGAGCAGTCGCTGTCGGTCGCCGTCGAACTGCCGGCCGGCGCGCTGCGCGCACGTCCGCGCGAGCTGGTGCGCGCCGCGGACGCCTGCCGCGACCGCGGCTGGGCGGTCGTGCTCGACGACGTCGGCGCCGACCGTCACTCGCTCGCCGTGCTGCCGCTGGTGGCGCCGGACGCGATCAAGCTCGACCTGCGCGCGACGCGCGGCTCGGGTGCGGCGGCCCCGACGCTGTCGGACATCGCGACCGCTGTCTGGTCCGAGCAGGAGCGCACGGGCGCGGCGATCATCGCGGAGGGGATCGAGACCGAGCAGCAGTTGGAGCAGGCGCGCGGGATCGGCGCGACGCTCGGCCAGGGCTGGCTGTGGGGCAGACCCGGCCCGCTGCCGAGCGAGGCGATGCTGCCGATAGAGGGCGGCCCGCTGTGGCAGGAGCTGCGGCCGCCCGCATCGCGCGACACCCCGTTCGAGCTGCTCGCCGCGACGCGCCCGCTGCGCGAGGCGCCGGCCGCGCGGATGGCGACGATGAGCGGGCACATCGAGCGCGCGACCCACGACGTAGGCGCGGGCGCGATCGTGCTGACGAGCTTGGACGACGCGGCCGGCTTCGACGGCGCCGCGCGCGACCGCTACCGCGACCTGGCGAGCCGCACGACGCTCGTCGCCGTCTTCGGCAGCGGCATATCCGCAACCCCCGCGATCGGGGTCTTCGGCACCGACGTCGCGACGGACGATCCGCTGCACCGCGAGTGGGCCGTGATCGCGCTCGCGCCTCACTACGCCGCGGCGCTCGTCGCACGCGCGAGCGAGCAGCAGCCCGACGACGTGCTCCCGCGCGAGCGTCGCTACGACTACGTGCTGACCCACGACCGCGACCTCGTCGTCGCGGCCGCGCGATCGCTGGCGGCACGCCTGGGCTGATGCGCACACTGCGCGACATCGCACGGCGGCTGGCGGAGGACCCCCGCGACGAGGGCGTCCTGATGAACGTCACGGCGGGCTTCATGTGGCTCGCCGCGGGCGTCGGCGGCGCGATCGCGCTGGCGCTGCCGGGCACGCCGCACGAGCACCTCCCGCTGCTGGTGGCGATGACGCTGCTGTCGTTCGCGTGGGGCGTCCTACTGCTGTCGCTGCGCTTTCCGCGGCCGGGGACCTGCCTCGAGCTGCGCGCGGTGACGAGCGCGCTGCTGATCGTCGCGGTCGGCGTCGGGCTGTGGGCGACGGGCGGGGCGCGCAGCTATCTGCAGCCGGTCCTGCTGTTCACCGGGCTGCATGTCGCCTACTTCTACCCGCCGCGGCTCGCCTGGCCGCTGCTGAGCCTGTTCGTCGTGGTCTACGCGACGCCGCTGCTGTACGACGCGCACGCGATCGACGACGGCTACCCGGCGCGCGTGCTGCTGTTCACCGTCGCGCTCGCCGCGACCTACGCGATCATGCGGCTGCTGAAGCGGCGCCTGCTCGCCGCCGAGCAGCGCCAGCGTGCGATGGCCGAGCGCGACGCGCTGACGGGCCTCGCGAACCGGCGCGCGTTCGACAGCGCGCTGGCGCAGGCGGTGCAGCAGCGCGACCAGCACGGCCGCTCGGCGGCGCTGCTGCTGATCGACTTCGACGACTTCAAGGCGATCAACGACACGCACGGCCACCCGGTCGGCGACGAGGTGCTGAAGGCGGTCGCGCGAGCCTGCGAGCCGGAGGTTCGCGGCGTCGACTGCCTCGCGCGGATCGGCGGCGACGAGTTCGCCGTCGTCGCGCCGGGCGCCGGCGCGGTCGGCGCCGAGCGGCTCGCCGGCGCGCTGCACGCGGCGGTCGCCGCGACCGCGACGATGCCGGCGAGGGTCGGTCCGGTCGCGGTCACGATCGCGTGGGCGACCGTGCCGGAGGACGCGACCGGCGCCGAGGCGCTCTTCCGCGTCGCCGACCGCCGCCTGCTCGAATGCAAGCGTGCGTGCACGCTCCAGAAGCCGCTGCGAGCGCGCGGCGGCAGATCGCGCGCGCGGCCGCTGCCGCATCCGGGCTGAGCGAGGCCGGCCGCGCGGCCGGCGGCGGCGCCGCGCCGCGCCGCGTGGCCTCGCGCCACGCGATTCGGCTGCGCCGTGCGATTCGGCCGTGCGATCCGGCCGCGCGATTCAGCCGCGCGCTGCGCGCCGTGCGATTCGGCTGCGCCGCGCGATTCGCCCGCGCCGCCCGATCCGCCCGCGCCGCCGCTCAGCCGGGCGCCCGCACGGCGGGCTGTTGCTGCTGCGTCAGCAGCATCGCCGCGCGCACGCGCCGCAGCCACTCGACCGTCGCGTGCAGGTGGGCGACCTCCGCGTCGCGCACCATCACCGCGGCCGCCGCCGGCCACGACGGCGCCTCGGCGACGATCTCCTCGACGCCCTCAGCCCCCGCGTGCGCCTCGAGCCGCTGCAGGCACGACTGCTCCCGTGCGCCGATCAGCTCGATCAGGCGCGGCAGGTCGGCGGGCGTGGAGAGCGCGAGCTTCAGGTGCAGCACCTCGCGCAGCGGCGCCAGCGACGAGTCGGCGTCCATCCACTCGGCGAAGCGCTCGCGTCCGCGCTCGGTCGGCTCGTAGACGACGCGCGGCGCGCCGCGCACGGTGCGCCGGCGCGTCGGCGTCTCGCCGTGCTCGCTCGCGAGCGGCCGTACGAGCCCCTCCTGCTCGAGCTTGTCGAGCGCGACATAGATCGCGCCGGCGTTCAACTGCCACGCGGGCCCGACCTGCTCCTCGAAGCGCTGCACGAGGTCGTAGCCGTAGCCACGCCGCTGCACGAGCAGCCCGAGGACCGCGTATTTCACAGACATCCCGTGTCTCGCAACGTCCTGCCACCCCAGTCACTTTCGCCCCGTTCGGAACGCGAGCGTATCTCAAGCCCGCTGCACCCGCCAGCGGGCTCGGACGCCGGGGAGGCGGCTGGGTCGCTCGCTACAGTGCCCCGATGCCACGACTCACGTTCATCCGCCTCGCCCCCGTCCTGCTCGCGCTCTCCGTCGGCGTTGCCGCGTGCGGCGGCTCGGACGACGCGGAGCAGGTCGACGCGACCGTGTCGCAGCCCCGCACGACGGCCACGCAGCAGCCGCCGAGAGCGACCACGACGACGCCGACGCCGACCACGCCCGCGACGGCGACGACGCCGCCCCCGGCGACGACGCCGCCGCCGACGGTGACCACGCCCCCGACGACCCCGACGACACCGCCCGACAACGGCGGCGCGACCCCGCCGTCGGCCGACGATCCGGCCACGACGACGACCACGCCGCAGCAGTCCGGCGGCGCCGCCACGCCCGCGTCCTGCGGCAACGTCGCGGGCGGCTTCATCACCGGTGTGCAGGCGAGCGGAGCCGACTGCGGCGAGGCGACGGGCGTCGCGAGCGCCTGGCTCGACGCGATCGGCGAGTCCGGACCCGACGCCGACGTCGCCGCCGCCGGCTTCGCCTGCAGCGGTGCGCTGAACGGCACGAAGGCAAGCGTCACCTGCATAGCCGACGGCGGCAGACGCGTCACCTTCCAGGCCGCTCCGTAGCCGCAACGACGCGTGCGGCGCGGCGTGTCCGCTGCGCACGCTGCTACCGTCAGTCCCACGGGTGGCGCCTTGCCGCCCGTGAGGTTCTGGTCTTCGAGGTGCGCCGACAGCGCGATTCGGGTCAAGGAATCTCCCGAATCGTTCGTGCGCAGGGGATGGGTACCGCCCACCTGCCGCGAGAAGGAGCACCCAAGCAATGCCAATGTCCTTTGCCGATCTCGGCAGCTCGAGCGCGGTCGTCAACGCCCTGCTGAAGCGCGGCTTCGAGAACGCCTTCCCGATCCAGGAGCTCGTCGTCCCCGACGTGCTCGGCGGTCACGACGTCCTGATCCAGTCGCCGACCGGCAGCGGCAAGACGCTCGCGTTCGGCGTCCCGCTGATGGATCGCATCGAGGCGACCGACAAGCGGCCGTCGGCGCTGATCCTCGCCCCGACGCGCGAGCTGGCGCTGCAGATCGTCGAGGAGACGCGTGAGCTGGCCCACGCCCGCGCGCTCTCGATCACCGCCGTCTACGGCGGCGTCGGCCTCGAGAGACAGGCCCGCAACGCCGCCAGATCGCACATCCTCGTCGCGACGCCCGGCCGCCTGGAGGACCTGCTCCAGCGCCGCGCCTTCACGCTCGCCAACGTCAAGCTGCTGATCCTCGACGAGGCCGACCGGATGCTCGACATGGGCTTCCGCCCGGCCGTCGACCGGATCGTGCGCGCGACCAACCCGCGCCGTCAGACGATGCTCTTCTCGGCGACGCTGAAGGGCGAGGTCGACAAGATCGCGACCGAGTACACGACGGACGCCAGACGCCATGAGCTGGCGCCGGCGCCGGAGAGAGTGGCCGACATCGACCACCGCTTCCTGCCGGTCGTGCACGAGGCCAAGCTCGACCACCTCGTCCACGAGCTGCGTCACCACGAGCGCGGGCTGACGCTCGTGTTCGTCAGAACGAAGCGCGGCGCGGACCGCCTCGTGAAGCGCCTCAGAGCGCAGAACGTCGAGTCCGTCGCGATGCACGGCGACAAGACGCAGGGCCAGCGCGAGCGCGCGCTGGCGCGCTTCGAGCGCGGCGAGGTCGACGTGCTCGTCGCGACTGACGTCGCGGCGCGCGGCATCGACGTCAACGGCGTCAGCCACGTGATCAACTTCGACGCGCCCGAGGACCGTGAGGGCTACGTCCACCGCATCGGCCGCACCGGCCGTGCCGGCGCGACCGGCATCGGCGTCACGTTCGTGATGGCCGACCAGGCGAGAGACATCGGCAAGATCGCCGTCGAGCTGGGCCTCCAGCGCGAGTTCGCCGAGACCGGCTTCAACGTCGACGTCGCCCCGCAGCGCCAGGGCCGTCAGGGCGGCGGTGGCGGTCAGGGCGGCGGACGCAACCGCACGCGGCGTCGCCGCGGCGGCAGCGGCGGCACGGGCGGCACGCCCGGCGGCGTCGACCAGCGCGGCGGCGGCTCCTCGCGCGGCGGCAGCTCGTCGTCCGGCGGCTACGGCGGCGGCTCCTCGCGCAGCGGTTCCTCGCGCGGCGGCTCCGGCTCCTCGCGCGGCGGCTCCGGCTCGTCCAGAAGAGGCCTCTACGGCGGCGGCTCCTACGGCGGCGGCTCGCGCGGCCGCTAGGTCGTGTTGGAATGCGCTGCGCGCCGCTTGTCGGCACGCGGCGCACGCTCCGTCAGCCGCCGAACGTCGCTGCCTCACGCGGCAGGCGGCGCGGTGAGAAGCGGGCTTCGAGCAGGGCGGGGGTGACCTGCTCGCCTGGCTCGGCCAGGCCGAGGCTCGCGGCCATCCAGCCGAGCGCGTCGGCCGGCTCCCAGCCGCGCGCCTCGGAGAGGTCCGCGAGCGTGACGGCGCCGTGGCGCTTGGCGAGCCGTCTGCCGTCGAGGCCGAGCACGAGCGGCACGTGCGCGTACGACGGCGCTTCGAGGTCGAGCAGCCGCGCGATCAGCAGCTGACGCGGGGTCGTGTCGAGCAGGTCGTCGCCGCGCACGACCTCGCCGACGCGCTGGTCGCCGTCGTCGACGACGACCGCGAGGTTGTACGCCGGCGTGTCGTCGTTGCGCCACAGCACGAGGTCGTCGACGGCGGCCTCGACGCGGCCGTGCAGCCGGTCCTCGAACGCGATCGTGAGGTCGGCAGCGTCCGCGCTCGCGCGTTCGTCCAGCCGGTCCTCGAAGGTGATCCTGACGTCGCCTGTGTGCCCGTCGCCGAGCGCGGTCGCTGCTGCGCGCGCATCCAGCCGCAGCGCTGGCGAGCGTCCCGACGCCTCGCGCTCGGCCCGCTGCGCCGTGGTCAGGTGTCGGCAGGTTCCCGGATAGGCGCCCTCGCGCAGCGGACCGTGCGCGGCTGACGCGGCCTCTCGGATCTCCGCGCGCGTGCACCAGCAGGAGTACACGAGCCCCGCCTCCCGCAACCGCGCCAGCGCGGCGCGGTGCAGCTCCCGTCGCTCGGACTGACGCACGATCGGCCCGTCCCAGTCGAGCCCGATCGCCGCCAGGTCGGCGAGCTGGCCGGCCTCGTGCTCGCGCCGCGAGCGGCCGGGGTCGAGATCCTCGACGCGCACGAGGAAGCGCGCCCCCGCCGAGCGCGCGAACAGCCACGCCAGCAGCGCCGTGCGCAGGTTCCCGACGTGCAGCGCCCCGCTCGGGCTGGGCGCGAACCGCCCGTCGCGACCGCTCATCTCGCGACTGGATCGGTGGGGCCGTCGACCGCCGCACCCCCGCGTCCGGCTCCGCTCGCGAACCGCGCGGCCCCGCCGGCCGCCTCGTGTTCGAGCGCGACGCGGCCGTGGCGCAGCTCGTTCGCGAACGCGGCGTCGAGCGGCAGGTCGTGCTGCTCGTAGGCCGAGAGACGGTCGTGGCGCATGCACAGCTGCGGGAATCTGGCCAGCTCGTGGGCGAGCGCCTCGGCCGCGGTGCGCGCCTCGCCGGGCGGCACGACGAGCGTCGCGAGGCCGATCGCGAGCGCCTCCTTCGCGCTCACGGGGCGCCCGGTGAGGATCAGGTCCAGCGCCCGCCCGAGGCCGACGATGCGCGGCAGCCGCACGGTGCCGCCGTCGATCAGCGGCACGCCCCAGCGGCGGCAGAAGACGCCCAGCACCGCGTCCTCCTCGACGACGCGCAGGTCGCACCACAACGCCAGCTCCAGCCCGCCCGCGACCGCGTGGCCGGCGATCGCGGCGACGACCGGCTTGGACAGCAGCATCCGGCTGGGCCCCATCGGCCCGTCGCCGTCCGGCGCGACGCGATTGCCCTCACCGGCCGCGACCGCCTTCAGGTTCGCGCCGGAGCAGAAGGTGCCGCCGGCGCCCCACAGCACCGCGACGGACGCGTCGCCGTCGGCCTCGAACGCGCGAAACGCGTCGGCGAGCGCCTCCGCGGTCGCGCGGTCGACCGCGTTGCGGACGGCGGGCTCGTCGAGGATCACCGTCGTGACGGGTCCGTCTCTCTCGACCGTGACGGGCATGGGGCTGAGGCTATCGGGAGCGCCGCGGGCGGCGCCGAGTCAACCGCGCGACGCTCCCGCGCGTAGGAACCATCGTGAAGATCGCGATCATCGGCTCCGGCGTCTCGGGACTCGTCGCCGCCCACGTGCTGCACGGTCTTCACGACGTGACGCTGCTGGAGGCCAACGACTACGCCGGCGGCCACACGCACACGCAGCGGGTCGAGACCGAGCGCGGCGCGTATGACGTCGACACCGGCTTCATCGTCCACAACGACCGCAACTACCCGCACTTCACCCGGCTGATCGATCAGCTCGGCGTCGCGACGCAGCCGTCGCCGATGAGCTTCGGCGTCTCCGACACGATCGGCGACTTCGAGTACAACGGCGCCTCGCCGAACGGCCTCTACGCGAAGCGCAGCCACCTCGTCTCGCCGTCGTTCCAGCGGATGGTCGCCGACCTGATCCGCTTCAACCGCGAGGCGCGCGAGCTGCTCGAGACCAGCGCGTCGGCGTGGGATCCGTCGTTGCGCGAGTACCTGCGGGCGCGCCGCTACTCCGACGCGTTCGTGCAGAAGCTGATCGTGCCGCAGGCGGCGGCGGTCTGGTCGGCCGATCCGGGACAGCTGTGGAGCTTTCCGGCGCGCTTCCTCGTCGAGTTCTTCGACAACCACGGCATGCTCGGCTTCCGCGACCGCCCGCAGTGGCGCACCGTCACCGGCGGCTCCGCGCGTTACGTCGAGGCGATCGTCGCGCGACTCGGCTCCGAGCGGGTGCGGTTGGCGACGCCGGTGCAGCGGATCGAGCGTCGCCCCGACCACGTCGCGGTGACGCCGCGCGGCGGCGACGCCGAGCGCTACGACCACGTCGTGGTCGCGGTCCACAGCGACCAGGCGCTGCGGATGCTGGCCGACCCGAGCGAGCGCGAGCGCGAGCTGCTCGGCGCGTTCCCCTACCAGCGCAACGAGGTCGTGCTGCACACCGACCGCGGAATGCTGCCGCGGCGGCGGCGCGCGTGGGCGAGCTGGAACTACCACCTCGGCGAGCGCGCGAGCGACCGCCCGACCGTGACCTACCACATGAATCGCCTGCAGTCGTTCGCTGCCGACCGCGAGTTCTGCGTCACGCTCAACCGCTCCGACGAGATCCGCCGCGAGCACGTGATCGCCCGCTTCGAGTACGACCATCCCGTCTACACGAGCGCCGGCCAGGCGGCGCAGCAGCGCTGGCACGAGCTGGAGGGCGACGGGCGCACGTCGTACTGCGGCGCCTACTGGGGCTGGGGCTTCCACGAGGACGGCGTCGTCAGCGCGCTGCGCGCGTGCGAGCGGCTGGGGGGACGGTTGTGACGAACTCCGCGATCTACGAGGGCGTCGTGACGCACCGTCGCCGCGCGCCCGTCGAGCACGCGTTCAAGGCGCGGCTGTACCTGATGTATCTCGACCTCGATGAGCTGCCGCGGCTGTTCGACGGCCATCCGCTGTGGTCGGCGCGGCGGCGCGCGCCGGCCTGGTGGCGGCGCGCGGACTACCTCGGCGATCCGTCGGTCCCGCTCGACGAGGCCGTGCGCGACCTCGTCGAGCAGCGCCTCGGCAGCCGTCCGGCCGGCCCGGTGCGGATGCTCGCGCAGGTGCGCACGTGGGGCGTCGGCTTCAACCCGGTCGCCTTCTACTGGTGCTTCGACGCGCGCGGCGAGCGGGTCGAGGCGGTCGTTGCCGAAGTCACCAACACGCCGTGGGGCGAGCGCCATGCTTACGTCGCGGGGGCAGGTGGGAACGATGCAAACGTGCTCGTGAGCCGACACACGAAAGCACTGCACGTGTCGCCCCTGATGGAGATGGAGATGGAATACGTCTGGCGGATCTCGACGCCTGGAGCGCGGATCGCGATCTCGATCGCCAACGAGCGCGACGGCGCGGTCGTCTTCGACGCCGGCCTCGCGCTCCACCGCCGCGAGATCGCTCGCCGCAGCCTCACGACGATCCTGCTGCGCCACCCGCTCGTGACCGCCCAGGTGCTGGTGCGGATCTACGTGGAAGCGCTGCGGCTGAAGCTGAAGGGGGTGGGGTGGCACGCGAAACCGGCGGCAACCCATTCGGAGGCTCTCCGATGACCACCGCCGAACGCGCCGCCCGCACCGTCGCCCACGCGCTGTTGCGGCGCGTGCGCGGCGGCGTGATCGAGCTGGTCGAGCCGGACGGGACGGTGCTCGTGTTCGGCACGCAGGCGTCGCCGCCCGCAGCGCCGTTGCGGGCGCGGCTGCTGGTCCGCTCGCCGGCGTTCTACACGCAGCTCGTCGGCAGCCACGGCGTCGGCCTCGGCCGCGCCTACATGGACGGCCTGTGGGAGTGCGACGAGCTGGTGACGCTGGTGCGGATCGCCGCGCGGGCGATGGTCGCCGGCGACCGCGTGCGCGAGCGGCTGCTGCCCGTCGTCGGTCCGTTGCAGCGGACCGCGTGGAAGCTGCGCGCGAACACGCGCGAGCGCTCGCGCGAGCGGATCGCCGCGCACTACGACCTCGGCAACGAGCTGTTCTCGCGCTTCCTCGACGAGACGATGATGTACTCGTGCGGGATCTTCGAGCGCCCGGACGCGACGCTGCGCGAGGCGTCGGTCGCGAAGCTGGAGCGGATCTGCCGCACGCTCGACCTCTCCCCGCGCGACCACGTGCTGGAGATCGGCACCGGCTGGGGCGGCTTCGCGATCCACGCTGCCGGCCGCTACGGCTGCCGCGTCACGACGACGACGATCTCGCGCGCGCAGCACGACCACGCGGTCGCGGCCGTCCGCGACGCCGGCTTGGCGGATCGCGTCACCGTGCTGCTGCAGGACTACCGCGACCTGCGCGGCAGCTACGACAAGCTCGTCTCGATCGAGATGATCGAGGCGGTCGGCTGGGAGCACCTCGACACGTACTTCCGGGTCTGCAGCGAGCGCCTGAAGGACGACGGCGCGATGCTGCTGCAGGCGATCGTCACGTCGGACCTGACGTACCGCGTCGAACGCGCCTCGATCGGCTTCATCAACGCGTTCGTCTTCCCGGGCGGGTCGCTGCCGTCGATGGCGGCGATCGAGCGCTCCGTCGGCCGCACCGACCTGCGCAACGTGCGACTGGAGGACATCACCGCCCACTACGTCCCGACGCTGGCGGCATGGCGCGCCAACTTCCTCGCGGCCTGGGACGAGCTGCGCCTGTGCGGCTACGACGAGCGCTTCCGGCGCGTCTGGGAGCTGTACCTCGCCTACTGCGAGGCGGGCTTCGCCGAACGTCGCATCCAGGACGTGCAGGTGGTGCTCGCCAAACCCGCGTTCCAGCGCGAACCGCTTCCGTCGCTGCCGGCGACCGCCCCGCGCCTCGCGCTGACCGACGCGCCGCCCGCCGCCGCGCCGGCGCGCGCCACACCGCTCGCCCACGACGCGGACGATTCGCTCAGCGGCGCGGCGTCCGGCTGACCGACGGCGCCGCGACGACCACGGCTCAGCGGCGCGGCGTTCGGCTGAAGCCGCGGCCGGCGATCGTGTCGAGCAGCTGCGCAGGACCGCGCGAGGCGAGCTTCGCGAGCGCGGTCTTGCCGCCGGGGCCGAGCACGCGCTTGTCGCGCTCGATCGCCTCGACCGCGCGGCGCGCCCATTCGGCGGCGGGGATCGTCTCCCAGCCCGAGGTGTCGAGGTGCCGCGCGTACAGCTCGGTCGTCGCGTCGAGCATGTCGGACTCGACGCCGGGCGTGACGAGCTGCAGCGTCCGCACGCCGGTGCCGCGCAGCTCGCGCTGCAGCGACTCGGTGAAGGCGACGATTCCGGCCTTGGAGGCGGCGTAGGTGGAGGCGGAGGGGAAGTAGGCGTAGCCGCTGATCGAGGCGTTGTTGACGATCATGCCGCGGCCCCGCGCGAGCATCCCCGGCAGCACCCGCTGCGTCAGCTGGATCGCGGCGAGCAGGTTGACCTGCACCATCGCCTCGATCTCATCCATCCGCTGCTCCTCCAGCAGCCCGCCGGTCATCTGCCCGGCGTTGTTGACGAGCACGTCGATCTGGTCCAAGTCATCGCCCAGCTCCGCGACGCAGCCGTCGAGCGCCGCGCGGCTGGAGAGGTCGAGCCGCACCGGCACGACCTCGCGCGCACGTGCGCCGGCCCCATCGAGCGGCTGCCATCTGTCCAGCGCCCGCACCCCGGCGAGCAGCCGCACCGGCCGCCGCGCCAGCTCCTCCGCAATCGCCCGCCCGATCCCCCGATTCGCACCGGTGACCAGGCAGGTGGCGCCGTCAAGCCGCATCACCACCCAGTACGGCTCACCGCGCCGAACGGATCGCTCACGCCGTCACGGCCACCGCTCTGCCGGCGCGTGTCAGGCGGGGGTGGGGAGGTGGCCGACGTCGTTCCACAGGCGCAGGGCGGGGACCTCGCGTTCGGCGCCGATGACGGAGATGCTGGTCGGGTCGAGCACGAGATGGCGGCCGGCGTTCGGATCCAGCTCCAGCGCGACCGAGGCGAAGGTGCGCAGCAGATGGCTGTGGGCGACGACGAGGACCGGTCCGTCGGCGGCGCGGGCGCGCGCGAGGGCGCGCGTGCAGCGGGCCGCGACCTCGGCGATCGTCTCGCCGTCAGGGCAGCCGTCGCGCCAGAGGTCCCAGCCGGGCCGTCGCTCACGGATCTCGACGGTCGTGAGGCCCTCGTAGTCGCCGTAGTCGACCTCGACCAGGTCGTCGTCGAGTTCGAGTCGGTCGCCGAAGCCGGCCAGCTCGGCGGTCCGCCGCGCGCGCTGCAGCGGGCTGGAGAGGACGAGCGCGAAACCGACGTGGCTCAGCGCCGGCGCGACCGTCGCGGCCTGCCGCTCGCCATGCGGCGTCAGCGGGATGTCGGTGCGGCCCGTGTGGCGGCGGGTCAGCGACCACTCGGTCTCGCCGTGGCGGACGAGCCAGAGATCGTTCGGAGTCGTGGCCATGGCGGTCGAAGATACCCGCGCCGGGGCGCGGGCGTCGGCTACGAGTGCTGCCCGAAGTCGGTCGTGTACGTCGCGCCCGGCTGACCCTCTTCGTCGTGCAGCGGCACGCCGGGGACGATCCCTATCCCGATCTCGCGAAAGCGCGGGTTGAGGATGTTGGCGCGGTGGCCGGGGCTGTCCATCCACGCCTTCACGAGCGCGCCCGGCTGCGCCAGGTCGAGCGTGCCCCAGCCGATGTTCTCGCCGAGCGTCCAGCTGGCGCCCTTCGGCACGTAGCGGGTCGCCAGCATGCGCTGGAACGGCGTGCGCCCGTCCTGCGACTCGTGCTCGAAGTACTGGCGCTTGACCATGTCCTGCGAGTGCGCGCGCGCTGCCCGGCCCAGCTTCGGGTCGAGCTGCAGCGGCTTCATCCCGCGCTGCGAGCGCTCGCGGTTGAGCAGGCAGAGCGTCGCGTCGGTCGCCTTCTCCAGCGTCGCCCCGGTGACGTCGACGTCGGCCGCCGCGCATGCCGCGGTCGAGGTCGTCGCGCGGCTGGCTCTGTGGCCGGCGCCGTGCGCTGCGGCGGGGAGGGCGAAGACCGAGACGATCAGGAGGCAGAGGAGCGAAAGGAGACGGTGGCGGCGCATGCCCACCCATCGGCGCGCAGCCGCTGCACCGCTCGTCACGGCCTCTGTCTTGGACGTATGTCGGACGGCGCGCAAGGGGTACGGTGGCGCCATGCCCCGCAGACGCGACCGGCTCGTCGACTACCGCGACAAGCGCGACTTCGCCGCGACCGCCGAGCCGCGCGGGGAGGGGGGAGCTCGCGCCGGCGAATCCCCTCGCTTCGTGATCCAGCAGCACGACGCGACCCGACTGCACTGGGACCTGCGGCTGGAGACCGACGGCGTGCTCGCCTCGTGGGCGCTCCCGCGCGGGATCCCGCTCGACCCCGGCGACGACCGCATCGCCGTGCGCACCGAGGACCATCCGCTCGAGTACCTCGACTTCCACGGCACGATCCCCGCGGGCAGCTATGGCGCCGGCACGATGGGGATCTTCGACCACGGCACGTACGAGACGCACGAGCTGACCGCCAGAAAGGTCGAGGTGACGCTTCACGGCGAGCGCGTCGAGGGGCGCTACGGCCTCTTCCCGATCGGCCGCGCGACGCCGAGACCGAAGTCGAAGGCGAACGCAGAGGCGAGCGACGGCCCCCAGGGCGAGTGGATGATCCACCGGATGGATCCGCCGCAGGACCCGCGGCGCGCGCCGCTGCCGGAGAGCCTGCTGCCGATGCTCGCGAAGGCCGGCGAGCTGCCGCCGCACGCCGAGGACGCGCGCTGGGGCCACGAGGTCAAGTGGGACGGGATCCGCGCGCTGCTGTGGGTCGACCACGGCCAGGTGCGGATCGAGAGCCGCACGCAGAAGGAGATCACCGCCCGCTACCCGGAGGTCCGGCCGATCGGCCGCGCGTTGGCGGCGCGCGGCGCCTACGAGGTGCTGCTCGACGGCGAGCTGGTCGCGCTCGACGAGCACGGCAAGCCGAGCTTCGAGCGGCTGCAGGGGCGCATGAACGCCGGCAGCGAGGCGTCGATCAGACGGGCCGTGCGCGGTCACCCGGTCACGTACGTGATCTTCGACCTGCTGCACCGCGACGGCCGCTCGCTGCTGGACGTTCCCTACGCAGAGCGGCGCGCGCAGCTGGAGGCGCTGGAGCTGGGCGGCGGCGACGCCTGGCGCGTGCCCAGCTACCACCGCGGCAACGGCGCGGCGCTGCTGGCGGCGACGCGCGAGCAGGGGCTGGAGGGGATCGTCGCCAAGCGCCTGGACAGCCGCTACGAGCCCGGCCGTCGCAGCGGCGCCTGGCGCAAGCTGCGCAACCGCCTGCGCCAGGAGCTGGTGATCGGCGGCTGGCTGGAGGGCGAGGGCAACCGCGAGCAGCGGATCGGCGCGCTGCTGGTCGGCGACCGCGAGCAGCCGGGCGCGCCGCTCAGGTACGCCGGCCGCGTCGGCAGCGGTCTCAGCGAGGCGCAGCTCGACGACCTGCTGCAGCGGCTGCGCGCGATCGAGCGCAGAACCCGCCCGTTCGCGAGGTCGACGACCAGATCGAGATCGGCGTCGGCGACGATCCCGCGCGGAGCGCACTGGGTCGAGCCGCTGCTGGTCGCCGACGTCGAGTACACCGAGCGCACGCAGGAGGGGCTGCTGCGCCAGCCGGTCTTCAAGGGCCTGCGCGACGACAAGCCGCCGCAGGAGGTCGTGCGCGAGCGCGCCGACCTGCGCGGGCAGAGATTCTCCAACTGGGACAAGGTCCTGTACCCGGCGAGCGGCTTCGCGAAGGGCGACCTGATCGAGTACTACGTCGCGATCGCGCCGACGCTGCTGCCGCACCTGCAGGATCGCCCGGTGACGCTGCGCCGCTGGCCCGACGGCGTGGAGGGTAGAACCTTCTACGAGAAGAACTCGCCGTCGCACCGTCCCGAGTGGGTCCAGACCGCCTCGATCTACAGCCGCAGCGAGCGCAGACGGCTCAACTACACGCTCGTGCAGGACCCCGCGACGCTGGCGTGGACGGCGAACCTCGCGGCGATCGAGCTGCACCCGTCGCTGTCGCTCGCGCGCGACATGGACCACCCGACCGCCGTCGTCTTCGACCTCGACCCGGGCGACGGCGCCGGCCTGGCGCAGTGCGCCGAGGTCGCGCTGCTGCTGGAAGGGCTCTTCAGCCAGCTGAGACTGCGCAGCGTCGTCAAGACGTCGGGCTCCAAGGGCCTGCAGGTCTACGTGCCGCTCGGCGAGCACGCCGCGACCTACGAGCAGACGAAGCCGTTCGCGCGGCGGATCGCGGAGCTGCTGGAGCGGCGGCTGCCCGACCTCGTCGTCTCGCGCATGACCAAGCGGCTGCGCGTCGGCAAGGTGCTCGTCGACTGGAGCCAGAACGACGTCCACAAGACGACGGTCGCGGTCTACTCCGTGCGCGCGCGGGAGCGGCCGACCGTCTCGACGCCGCTGGCGTGGGAGGAGCTGCGCGAGGCGCACGCCGCCGGCGCCGCCGAGCGGCTCGCGTTCGAGCCGTCCGACGTGCTGCGGCGCGTCGCCGAGCAGGGCGACCTGTTCGCGCCGATGCTGGGATCGGCGCAGCGGCTGCCGCGGTTGTGAGGCTGCCCTGCCCGCCGCGGTCATCGGCCGGACCGGTCGGACCCGCGGCCGCTGCCGGCCGCACGCCGCTGCGCGCGCAAGTCGCCTAGGATGCTGCGAGCTCGCCGCCGCGCCTGCTTCTCGACCATGGATCCAGTCACCCTTCGCAACCGCCTCCTCGTCGCCACCGGCATGTGGCGAGAGGTCACCGGCACCCCGCTGCCGAGAGTGCCGCCCGGGAAGCCGGAGCAGCAGGTCGAGGCCTTCGAGCTGCTGCTGGTGGACAAGCTGTGGCAGAGCGCAACGCCCGAGAACGCGCGCGAGATCGCCGACCGCACGTGGGATCTGGTGCACGACCGGCCTGACAGAGACCCGGTCCGCAGACGCGTCGTCGAGTGCCACGAGGCGCTCGCGCGCATGTCCCGCCTCGGCGACTGAACTGAACGTTCGTCCAGGTCGCATGTGATCCCGGCATGCAACGGCCGAGGATCTAAGAGTGCCCTACCTCGTCGACGACGCCGATCCGATCGTGTTCGAGCGCCTTGCGCGCGTCGCCGCACGTGCGCTCGCGGCGCCGGCCGCGCTGATCGCCCTGCGCTGCGCGCGGGGTTCGGTGGCCGCCGACGGCAGGACGCCCGAGCACGTGCTCGCCGCCGGCTGCGGCCTGCCGCTCTCGCGCACGCGCGGCGACCGGCTGGAGGAGGCGCTGCTGCACGCCGCCGCGGATGCGCTCGACGCGCCGCTCGCGATCGCCGACGTGCGCGCGCTGCCACGGCTGCGCGAAGGCGAGATCGTCGGCGAGCTGGGCGCCGTCGCCTGCATAGCCGCCCCGCTGCTCAGCCGCGACGGCGCCGTCCTGGGCGCGATCTGCGTCTACGACGTGCGCCCGCGCGCGTGGGGCGACGAGGAGCGCGCGTCGCTGCACGATCTCGCCGGTGTCGCCGCGCACGAGCACGAGCGCACGCTCGACATACGCGAGCGGATGGCGCTGCGGCACGTCGCGACGGCCGTCGCGCACGGTGCCGACCCCGCTGCCGTGCACGCGCTCGTCGCCGCCGAGGCGGCGCGCGCGTTCGGGGCGGAGGCGGGCGCGGTCGTGCACTACGAGGACGAGCGTCACGCGCGCGTGACGGGCACGTGGGCGCGCGACGGCGCCGACCCGCTGCCGCTCGAGGGCCTGCTGCCGCTCGACGACGGCGGGATCGCGGCGGCGCTGAAGCGTGGCCTGCCGACGCGCGCCGACGGCGGCCCCAACCACCGCCCGTTCCGCTTCCGTGCCGGCGCGCCGATCGGCGGCGACCAGAACGTCTGGGGCTTCGTCGCGGTGCTGTCGAGCACGACGCCGTTCGCGGCCGAGGTCGAGCATCGCCTCGCCGACTTCGCCGAGCTGGTCGCGGCCGCGAACACGAACTCGGCGGCGCGCGCCGCGCTCGCCGCGCAGGCGACGACCGACCCGCTCACCGGCCTTGCCAACCAGCGCGCGTTTCAGGAGCGGCTGAAGGGGGAGGCCGAGCGCGCCCGTCGCCATGGTCGCAACCTCGGCCTCGCGCTGATCGACCTCGACGGCTTCAAGCTCGTCAACGACACATGGGGCCACCAGGTCGGCGACGACGTGCTGGTGGCGGTCGCGCGTCGCGCCGGCGCGACGATCCGCGCCGGCGAGCTGCTCGCGCGCCTGGGCGGCGACGAGCTGGCGCTGCTGCTGCCGGAGGCCGACGCCGACGAGACCTACGCCGCGGCCGAGCGGATCCGCCAGCTGGTCGGCCACGAGCCGATCGGCGCCGCCGGCTCGATAACGGTCTCCGTCGGCGTCAGCGACCTCAAGCTCGGCGACGACGGCGAGGGGATGGTGCGCACCGCCGACGACGCGCTCTACTGGGCCAAGGCGCAGGGCCGCAACGTCGTCGCGCGCTACGTGCCGGAGCTGCTGCACGAGCTCGGCTCCGAGCAGCGCGCCGAGCGCGTCGCCCGGCGCCAGGCGCTGATGGGGATCGGCGCGCTGGCGCGCGCGGTCGACGCGAAGGACCCCGAGAGCCAGCGCCACTCCGAGCGCGTCGCGGACCTGGTCGTGAAGCTGGCGCGCGCCGCCGGCTGGCCGCCGCAGCGGCTCGCGCTGCTGCGCGAAGCCGCGCTCGTGCACGACGTCGGCAAGATCGGCGTGCCGGAGGCGATCCTGGCCGCGGGCATCCGCACGCCGGAGGAGGCGACGCAGCTGCGCGAGCACGCGCGGCTCGGCGCGGAGATCGCGACGGAGGTGCTGACGCCCGAGCAGGTCGCGTGGATCCGCTCCCACCACGAGCGGCCCGACGGCACCGGCTACCCGGACGGTTTGAGCGGCGAGACGATCCCGCCGGGCGCCCGTCTGATCGCCGTCGCCGACGCGTGGGACGCGATGACGAGCCAGAGCAGGCACCGCACGCCGATCTCGCCCGAGGCGGCGCTGACGGAGTGCCGCGCGGGCGCCGGCACCCAGTTTTCGGCCGAGGCCGTCGCGGCGTTGGAGCGCGTGCTCGCCGCCGGTGAGCTGGCGCCGGCCTGGGCGGCGACTTCGGCGATCTCGCTGGGGGCGTGAAGTCCCAGCAAACATGGTCGATTGCGACCGGTTGCGTGTGACATGTTGAGCTTGTGCAGCAAGGGGTGGCACAGGCGTGTTGGTCCTGCTACGTTCTGCGCCGTAAGGCCGGCCACAGCGTCGGCGACAAAAGCAGTGCGACGCACGCGGGTTCGTTGGGGACAACATCCTCCGCGCATGCAGCACGAACGCAGTGGAGGGCACACGTGGCGACCGGAACCGTGAAGTGGTTCAGCGACGAGAAGGGCTTCGGCTTCATCACTCCTGATGAAGGCAGTAGGGACCTCTTCGTCCACCACACCGGCATCAACAGCGACGGCTACCGCTCGCTCGCTGAGGGCTCCAAGGTCTCCTACGACGAGGAGCAGGGCGACAAGGGGCCCAAGGCGGTCAACGTCTCCGCCATCTGATTCGCACCCGCGATCGCACGCCGAAGGCCTCCGCCAGGGGGCCTTCCGTGTTTAAGCCGCGGGCGCGCCGCTACGCTCATCGAACGCCCTATGCGTACAATGGGGTAAATCCTGATCGACTTAGGGGTATCTGACGCGGTGAGCAAGACGGTTGAAGAGCGCGAGCGGGTCGTCGTCCGGTTCGCGGGTGACTCCGGCGACGGTATGCAGCTGGCCGGCGGTCGCTTCACGGACGCGACGGCGGTGCTCGGCAACGATCTTGCGACGCTGCCGGACTTCCCTGCCGAGATCCGCGCGCCCGCGGGCACGATCCCGGGCGTCTCGGCATTCCAGATCCATTTCGCCTCGCGTGACATCCTCACGCCGGGCGATGCGCCCAACGTGCTGGTGGCGATGAACCCCGCCGCGCTGAAGGCGAACATCCCGTCGCTGCCGCGTGGCGCGACGATCATCGTCAACGAGGACGCGTTCTCCAGACGCAACCTGGAGAAGGCCGGCTATCCGGTCAGCCCGCTCGAGGATGATTCGCTGGCCGAGTTCACCGTCCATCGCGTACCGATGACGACGCTGACCGCGCGCGCGTCGGAGGCGCTGGAAGGCGTCGGCACGCGTGACGCGGGCCGCGCCAAGAACCTCTTCGCGCTCGGCCTCCTGTCGTGGCTCTACGACCGTCCGACCGACGTGACCGAGCGCTGGATCGAGGGCAAGTTCGCCTCCAAGCCGGCCGCGAAGGCGGCCAATCTCGCCGCGTTCAGAGCCGGTTGGTCGTTCGGCGAGACGACCGAGATGCTCGACGTGCAGTACCGGATCCTGCCGGCGACCGACGTCGATCCCGGCACCTACCGGCAGATCAACGGCACCTCGGCGACCGCGCTGGGCCTGCTCGCCGGAAGCGTGCGGTCGAGATTGCCGCTGCTGCTGGCGTCGTATCCGATCACGCCGGCGTCGGAGATCCTGCACGAGCTGTCCAAGCACGAGGGCCTCGGTGTGCGCACGGTGCAGGCCGAGGACGAGATCGCTGCGGCCGGCGTCGCGTTGGGCGCCGCGTTCGGCGGCCACCTCGGGATCACCTCGACCTCCGGGCCGGGCATGGACCTGAAGGCGGAGACGATCGGCCTGGCGCTGATGCTGGAGCTGCCGATGGTGATCGTCGACGTGCAGCGGGCCGGGCCCTCGACGGGGCTCCCGACCAAGACGGAGCAGTCGGACCTGCTGATGGCGATGTACGGCCGTCACGGCGACGCGCCGCTGCCGATCATCGCGGCGCAGACGCCGGGCGACTGCTTCAGAGCGGCGTTCGAGGCGGTCCAGACCGCGATCGAGCGGCGCACCCCGGTGATCCTGCTGACGGACGGCTTCCTCGCGAACTCCTCGGAGCCGTGGCGGATCCCGTCGCTCGACGAGCTGCCCGAGATCGATGCGGGCTTTGCTCAGGCTCCACCTGAGGGTGAGGCTTTTCTTCCGTACGCCCGTGACGAGCGCGGTGTGCGGCCGTGGGCGCCGCCCGGCACGCCTGGCCTGGAGCACCGCATCGGCGGCATCGAGAAGCAGGACGGCACGGGCAACATCTCCTACGACCCCGCCAACCACGCGACGATGACGCGGTTGCGGCGCGAGAAGGTCGAGAAGATCGCCCGCGACCTGCCGCTGCTGGAGGTCGACGAGGATGAGGGCGCCGAGGTGCTGATCCTCGGCTGGGGCTCGACGTACGGGTCGATCCGCGCCGGCGTGCGCCGCGTGCGCGACAGAGGGCTGAAGGTCGCTCGCGCGCACCTGCGCTACATGAGCCCGATGCCGGAGAACCTCGGCGAGGTGCTGCGCGCCTACCCGAAGGTGCTGATCCCGGAGATGAACACGGGTCAGCTCGTCAAGCTGCTGCGCGCGGAGTACCTCGTCGACTGCAAGCCGTACACGAAGATCACCGGCCAGCCGTTGTTCGCGGCCGAGCTGGAGGAAGCGATCGTGGAGCTGATCGAGGCTCCGATCCTGTCGGAGGTCACCGGATGAGCGCCACCCTGCACGTCAACGGCAACGGCGGGACGCCGAGACTGACCAAGGCGGACTTCCAGTCCGACCAGGAGACGCGCTGGTGCCCGGGCTGCGGCGACTACGCGATCCTCAACGCGGTCCAGACGCTGATGCCGGACCTCGGCATCCCGACGGAGCGGACCGTCTTCGTGACGGGGATCGGCTGCGCCGGGCGTTTCTCGTACTACATGGACACGTACGGGATGCACAGCATCCACGGGCGCGCGACCACGATCGCGACGGGCCTGGCGACGACGCGCGAGGATCTCTCGATCTGGGTCGTCTCCGGCGACGGCGACGCGCTCTCGATCGGCGGCAACCACCTGATCCACGCGCTGCGGCGCAACGTGCCGGTGAAGATCCTGCTGTTCAACAACCAGATCTACGGGTTGACGAAGGGGCAGGCGTCGCCGACCTCCGAGCGCGGCAAGATCACGAAGTCGACCCCGTTCGGCTCGCACGATCGGCCGTTCAACCCGATCGCGCTGGCGCTCGGCGCCGAGGCGACGTTCGTCGCGCGCACGCTGGACCGCGACAGAAAGCACATGACCGAGGTGCTGCGCCAGGCCGCCGAGCACAGAGGCGCGTCGCTGGTCGAGATCTACCAGAACTGCCCGGTCTTCAACGACGGCGCCTTCTTCAACCTGACCGAGAAGGACACGAAGGTCCAGATGCAGATCCGGCTCGAGCACGGCGAGCCGATCGTGTTCGGGCCCGAGGGCGCGCGGCACGGCGTCGCGCGCGCCGACGACGGCGGCCTGGAGATCGTCGAGGCGGTCGGCAACGAGCAGCGGCTGCTGGTGCACGACCAGCACCGCGAGGACCCGTCGCTGGCGTTCGCGCTCGCGCGCCTCGCCGACCGGCCGACCGAGCCGACCCCGATCGGCGTCTTCCGCCAGGTGCAGCGCCCGATCCACGGCGCCGCCGCCAGCCAGAACCCCGACCGCCAGGTCGGCGACGTCAGCGCGCTGGAGCACCTGCTCCACGCGGGCGACACCTGGACGATCCAGGGCGCGTGAGATCGGCCTAGCGGCCACCGCCGTGCGCGCAGCGTATGACGGGAGCGCGAACCGCGAGTTCCCGGTCGGTAGCGAGGCTCAGCGGGTCTCCGTGGAACTCGCAGTGCGAAGCACGGCGTAGGATGGATGCATGCGGATCCTGGTGATCGAGGACGAGACCGCGATCGCCGACTTCGTCCAGCGCGGCCTGCAGGCTGAGGGCTACGCCGTCAGCGTCGCCGGGGACGGCATCGAAGGCGAGCAGCGCGCGCTGCACGACGACGTCGACCTGGTCGTCCTCGACGTCATGCTGCCGGGCCGCGACGGACTCGCCGTGCTGGCCTCGATCCGTCGCGTCAAGCCCGAGCTGCCGGTCGTGATGCTGAGCGCGCGCGCGGCCGTCGACGACCGCGTCGCGGGCCTCGACGGCGGCGCGACCGACTACGTCACGAAGCCGTTCTCGTTCGACGAGCTGGCCGCCCGCGTGCGCGCGCACCTGCGCAGGCCGCGCCAGCGGGACGCCACGACGCTGTCGGCCGCGGGGATCGAGCTGGACCTGCTCGGCCGCACCGTCAGACGCGACGGCGTCGAGCTGCGGCTGTCCGCGCGCGAGTTCGACCTGCTCGCCTACTTCCTGCGCCATCCCGACCAGGCGCTGTCGCGCCAGCAGATCCTCAGCGCCGTGTGGGGCTACGACTTCGACCCCGGCACGAACGTCGTCGAGGTCTACATCCGCTACCTGCGGCGTAAACTCGAACTGCCCGGGCGGCCAGCGCCGATCGACACGCTGCGATCGGTCGGGTACCGGCTCACGACACGGCCATGAGCGTGCGCGGGGCCAGCGGCAGCGGTTCGCCCTGGCGCTGGCTGCGCGGCCTGCGAGCACGCCTCGCGTTGTCGATCTCGCTGATCCTCGTCGTCACGCTCGGGACCGCGTTCGTCGCGACCTACCGCGGCACCGGCACGCAGGTCCGCAACCAGATCGACGACGACCTGCGCACCGACGCGCAGGCGGTCGACCAGCGGCTCGGCTACGACGTCAGACCGAGAGCGCTCGGCGAGGCCGCCGACGCCTACCTGCAGGACCGCTTCTCCTTCGGCGCCTCCGCGCGCCTCTACCTGATCAAGATCCGCGGCGGCGGCGACGTCTCGAACCTGTCGGAGCTGAACCCGGCCGAGGGCGACCAGCGCGTCGGCAGAGACGTGCTCGGGCCGCGCCGCGAGAGCGACGAGGCGCGCGCGCTGCGCACCGCGAAGCTCGGCTTCTCGACCGTGCGCGTCAACGACGAGCCGCTGCGGCTCTACTTCATCAGCGCGCGGCGCGCCGGCAGAGAGGTCGCGCTGATCGGCGTGGGAGAGTCGGCGGCGTCGGTCGGGCGCGCGCAGAGCGGCGTCGCGCGGACGTTCCTCGTCGCCGGCACGGTCACGCTGCTGGCCGCGATCGCGCTCGGGTTCGTGCTCGCCTCGCGGCTGTCGCGGCCGCTGCGCAGAATGGCCAGTACCGCGGCCGAGGTGACGGCCGGCGACCTGTCGCAGCGGATCGGCTCCAGACGCCCGCGCGACGAGGTGCGCGTGCTGTCGGACGCGTTCGACTCGATGCTCGACCGGCTCGAGAACGCCTTCGCGCGCCAGCGCGGCTTCGTCGCCGACGCCTCGCACGAGCTGCGCACGCCGCTGACCGTGATCCGCGGCCAGCTGGAGGTGCTGGCGCGCCAGAGAGACGTGTCGCGGGAGGACGTGCGCCACGTCGACGAGGTCGTCAGGACCGAGGTGCTGCGGATGGAGCGCCTCGTCGAGGACCTGCTGCTGCTGGCGCGCGCCGACGAGGGCGAGCTGGTGCGCGCGCACTCGCTCGACCTCGCGCCGTTCGTGGAGGAGCTGTTCGACTCGCTGACGCTGACGGCCGACCGCCGCTTCGAGCTCGGCAGACTCCCGCAGGGCCGCCTGATCGCCGACGAGGACCGGATCGCCCAGGTCGTGCGCAACCTCGCCCGCAACGCGGTCGAGCACACCGGCCCCGGCGGTCTCGTGCGGCTGACGGTCAAGCCGATCGGCCGCAACCGCGTCGAGCTGGCGATCGAGGACGACGGTCCCGGCATCCCCGCCGAGCAGCGCGACCGCGTCTTCGACCGCTTCCACCGCACCGACAGCGCCCGCGCCCGCCGCACCGGCGGGGCAGGACTGGGCTTGGCGATCGCGAGGGCGATCGTCGAGGCGCACGGCGGTCGCATCTCCGCTGGGACCTCGCCCGAGGGCGGCGCGCGGGTCGCGTTCGAGCTGCCCGGCTTCAGGGCGGCGGGGAGGCGGGCGGGGCGGGAGCCGTCGGCGCGCACGTAGCGATCTCCGGGTTACTGCTGAATTAGACAAGCGCGAACAAGCCCGATAATTCCGCACGTGCTGTGTGCGACTTGTGACGCCAATGGCGGTCGCATGCGTGGTGCGGAATCGTGGGTCTAGGCTACGCATGCCCGGACATCACGGTTAGGTTTGCCGTCATCGACTACGAGAGTAGGGAGGACAGGCCCGCAACAGGTGGGCACGGCCTTGTCGTCGCGCTACTGGCAGCGTCGATCGCCGTCATGGGTGGATCCGCCGTTGCCGCCGGCTCCGAACCTCTACCTATCGTCCTGGACGGATACTCTCGATCCGAGGGGACGCTGACTGGCTCAGTCGCGAACGGAAGCGGCGCGATCACCACAAGCGAGACTGTCCCGCTCGTCACGAACCTCCATGCGAGAACCTGCCTCAGCACGGATGCCATCATGCTGAGAATCGCGATGGCTGCGGCTATGAGCTGGTGAATGGACGAAATTGTGGAGGCGACGGTCGCCGACGAGACCCTCGACGCTCGTCGGACATGCCTCCGCCACAAAGCCCGCGCGTGGCGTCGTCGAGACACTGTACGCGCGCTGACGCTGGGGGGCCGGACCCGCGCCGACTGCCGTCCGATGGCTAAGAACACCCCGGTCGTAGCGCAATCTTCGGATTCATACTCAATTGGGATCCTGTCCGCGCCTATGCATGATGCATGCGGACTAGCTTGCAGTCGTCGCAGCAGGCGTGGTACGGTTGAACAAGTTGGGGGTCGCGCAATAATCTAGTCGCAAGATTGGCCTGCGCGTTCAAAATGGGCCTATGGGTTTCCGGACGCGGAAGCGCTCTCTGTATGAGCACGGCGAAACAAGCTGTCCGCAGGGTCCGTGCGCTACCGCGCGACGCCCGACGTAGTTGGACACCGCGGTGATGGTCGTAGTGCACAACACAATAGAGAGGTCTTATCTCATGAAGGTCTTCAAGCGTGGCCTGATCGTGGCCGCGATGGCGGCTGCGTCGTTTGCCGCACTGGGTGGTTCGGCTTCGGCTGCCATCAGCCCCGACCCGTACAGCTTCAGAACCACGGATGGCGGCGCGTTCACATCGAGAACGATTCTCGGCACCTCGAACTGCAGACTGTCTGCCCTCACTGGAACGCTCGTCGGCAACGCGAACGGCGCTTCGGGCTCCGTCACGGGCGTGACGATCAGTGGTTGCTCTGGCGCCATCACGAGCGCAAGAGCGCTAACGCCGATTACGGTTGACATAAACAGAGGCGTTGTCAGAGTCAACGTCGGCATCCTAATCACCAACATTCTCGGCGGCGCGTGCCTATACTCGGGCACCCTGACGGGGACGATCGCCAACGGCGCGAGCAGCATAACGGCCAGCAACCCGGCCATCGGGCCGGCCACGACCCTAAGCGGCACCTGCACCAGAACCGCTGATGCTAACCTGACGGTTAACACGGGCGCGAGTATAACCTGGTAGCTTTCTGAAGCATCTGCAGTAAGTTATACTTGGAGGCCGCGTCTTCGGACGCGGCCTCTTTGGTTGGGGCAACGACGCAGCTGGCGATGGGCGCGCTCCACCCGGCTAACGGCGCCTATGGCCTTGAGTTGGACGTAAGGCGGCGCAGCAACGAGGGGCTGCGTCGGACGGCGGGGCCTTTTCTATCTTTTCCGAACCACGAAAAGAGCAATGTAATAGTAGATTGATATTGCGAGTTTGAGAGCATCGTGCTAGGCTTGCCTTGTCGGAGCGCTGGGGAAAGGGTCGCGAGGTCCTTACGCGTTTGATGCGGGTCACCAGCTCGCGTTGATAGTCATTTGCGTCTGCAGCGCTGGTGGTCGTGGATCGCCTTCTGATTCACGCGCTCGCCGTCGCTCCGGTGTTGTGCGTCGCCGCGGTGATTGTCGTAGCTAACACACTACTGGAAGGTCTTTCATGAAGATGCTCTTGCGCGGTCTCTTTGCGACCGCGATGCTCGTCGCGTCGATCGCTCTGATGGGTGGGTCGGCGTCGGCCTCGATCACGCCGGATCCGTACAGCTTCGGCGCTTCGGATGGCGGTGCGTTCACATCGAGAACGATCCTCGGCACGTCCACTTGCAGAGTGTCGGGTCTTACCGGCACGCTGAGAGGCACCACTACCGGCGCCGAGGGGTCTGTGACGGCGGCGACGATCAGTGGATGCTCCGGCGCCATCGTGAACGGCAGAATACTACCGCCGATTGTGATTAGAATAATAAACGGAACTGTGCTAATTGCGGTAAATGTCCTAATTAGAAACATCCTCGGAGGCGAATGCCTATACTCTGGCCTATTGACGGGGACGATCATCAGAGGTGCCAGCAGCATAACCGCCACGAATCCGGCGCTTCCTCTCCTTATCGAGCTAGTGAGAACCTGCACGAGAACTGCCGACGTGACGCTCACGATCAATACCGGCGCGAGAATAAGCTGGCTGTAGTGTCGTAGCGAAACCTGCCGACGG
Source organism: Conexibacter sp. CPCC 206217 (assembly GCF_030646165.1). Taxonomy (GTDB): domain Bacteria; phylum Actinomycetota; class Thermoleophilia; order Solirubrobacterales; family Solirubrobacteraceae; genus Conexibacter. The sequence goes on from NZ_JAUTDO010000008.1 coordinate 89,274, forward strand.
GCGGATTCGCCTGTCGGGCTAGGCGTGATGGGGCCGCGTCATCGGCGCGGCCCCATGTGCGCGCGGTCGGAGCGGAGCGGGGTGGGGCTCTGCTCGGCCGGTGGTCGGCGCATCTCAGGGAACGTTCGCATTTGTATCTGGCCAGCTTGCGCGTGTACTCTTGGGACACAGGTGTTTACCATACGTCGGGCGGCGGGATGCGCGGTCGAGTTGAAGGCGCGCCGGCGCTCTGTGTCGCGAGGAGAGGGAAGAGGATGAGGGCACGAAAAGCCCGTCGGCATGTCGCCGCGGCTGTCGTTGGAATTGGGCTCGGCGTGGTCGCTGCGGGCTCGCCGGCGCTTGCGGCCGGCCGCGCGTTCGAGCTGGTCACGCCAGTGGGGAGCGATCCCGACGTCAGATTGGGCGGTGGCGCAGCCACCCCAGACGGGGACATCGTTTGCTTCAACACGGAGAGAGCGATCGCGGGCTCGACTCCGAACGGCCTCGTGACGGCAGACGACGGCTTCTGCTCCAGACGCACACCGTCGGGCTGGACCACGACTTGGGTGACCGGTCCGACCCCCGTCGAGCCGCTGGGAGGGCGCGGCGGTCAGGTCTACTTCGTCTCCCCGGACGGCTCGCGCGTGGTGTTCGCTTCGGACCTGGGGATCTATCCCGACTACCGCGGTGCTGAGCCTGGCCAGGGAACGGCCAGCGGCACCCTGAGCGCATTCATGTGGGACGGTGGCGCGTCGCCGCGCTGGCTTGCGCCGACTGCGAACCCTTTGCCCGAGAGACGGTCGCCGGTCGAGCCGGCGGTGTCGCTCGAGCGCGAGGCGGTCGCGGTCTCCAGAGACCTTTCGCACGGGATCTTCGTCAGCAGCCTCGGCCTCGTTCCGCAGGACACGAACGACACACTCGACGTCTACGAGTGGACGCCCGAGGGGATACGGCTCGTGTCGCGCGATCAAGCGGGCGACGCTGTCGGTGGATTCCCCGCGTTGGGGACGGACGCAGAACAGACGTTGGCGGAGCCCGGTTCGGTGTCGGCGGACGGATCGCGGATCTTCTTCGAGCACACCGGCTCGTCGCTTGCGGGATCCCCGGCTGGCGTCAAGAGTGTCTTTCTGCGCGAAGGCGACGACCTGACGCTTGTCTCGCCTCGTCGCGGTCCGGGCCCGGCGATGGACGTCACCTTCGCGGGGGCGACCGAAGATGGCTCGACCGTGTACCTCACGACCGAGGAGCAGTTGACGAACGACGCCAAGAGAGCTGGAGCCGCGCTCTATAGCTATGACGTCGCAAGCGATCAGCTCACGCTGTTGGCGACCGATGACAGCGACACGGGCGTTTACTTCCTCGGCAGTTCCGCCGACGGATCGACCGTCGTCTATCGATCGGGGCTCGCTCAGCTTTTCGTGCTCCGAGACGGCCAGGCCAGATCACTCGGAAACCTTGACTTCACCGACACGGTCCCGCTTCTGGACTCAGGCGCTTCGTCGCGCAGCGACAAGCGTGCGATGCGCATCTCAGCCGACGGAAGCGTGATCGTCTTCGCGTCGACCGCCGCGCTGGACGACTCGCCAGGCGGCGTGAGACAGATCTTCCGCTGGACCCCTGCGGAGGGTCTGAGACGCATCTCCAGAGATGCCGCCGACACGCCCCCTGTGACCGCCGCCGGGTTCGGTAACTATTCGACCGTCCTCCCAGGCTTCACGCGTCAGTCCACGCTCAACACGATGCGCTTCCGGCCGAATCTGGGGCGGGGTATGAGCGACGATGGCAGCCGCGTCTTCTTCGAGACGGCAGATCCGCTCGTGGACTCCGACATCAACGGCTTCATCGACGTGTACGAGTGGCACAACGGCACCGTGTCGCTGGTCTCGCCGGGCACGCAGCGAGCGGACGCTTTCTACCACGACAACTCTGCAGACGGCACCACGGTCTTCTTCACCACCGAAGCTCAGATCATCCCGGAGTCTGATCGCAACACCTCGCGAGACCTCTACGCAGCACGAGAGGGCGGCGGCTTCGCACTGCCGGAGCCAGCGCCGAGATGCGAGGGCGACGTCTGCCAGGGTTCCGTCACGGCGCCCCCGGTGTCGACCCTCCCGAGCAGCAGCACGTTTGAGGGACCCGGCGACACCACCGATCCCGCGCCGCTCGTCCCCCGCCACACCGTCGCGAGACTCACCGCTGCCCAGCGCGGCGTGTTCGCGCGCAGAGGCCGCACGGTCCTGCGCGTCAGAGCGAACGAGAAGGGCATCGTGACGGCGACGGTGACCGCAAGAATCGGTCGCCGCACAGTCGTCGTCGCTCGCTCGATGCGGGTCGCTCGCAGCGGCTCGACGGCGAGCTTGCCGTTGACGCTCTCGAGAAGAGCAAGAACGGTGCTCAGAACCAAGAGGAGACTGCGTCTCGTGATCAGCGTTTCGTACTCGGAGTCGGAGACGACCATCCGTCAGGTGGTGGTGCTCCGTGGCTAGTCGCAGCGCAACATCGACTGACCGCGGTGGGGTGAGGCATCTGCTCGCCCGCGCGGCGCTGTTGCTGGGAGTCGGCGTCGCGATGATGGCGGCTGGTACCGCTGCGGCCGTCGCCGACGGCCCGCAGCACCTCGATCCCGAGCAGTTCGCGATCGAGTCGTTCACGACCGCCTCGAGCGACATGAGCGCCGGTGGGCACCCCGACGTCAGCACGGTGATCAGGCTCAAGTCGGACGTCGTCGGTCCCGAAGCCCTCCCTTACGGACGTGCCAGAAGGATCGAGGTCGACCTGCCCGCCGGCTTGGTCGGTAACCCGACGGGTTTCCCAGCGTGCACGCTGAGAGACTTTAACGCCTTTTTCGCAACGGACGGGTGTCGTCCGGAGACGCAGGTCGGCATCGCGACTGTCACGGCCGTAGGTCTCGGCCTCACACCCAACACGCCGATCTTCAACCTCGAGCACGGTCCGGATGAACCGGTGCTGCTGGGGATGAAGGTCGACCCGACCCTGTATGCGTTCATTCGTGTGCAGGTCCGTCCGGACGGCGGTCTGACCGCGGTCGTCGACGAGATCCCTGTCGGCCACCCGATAGTCGAGACCGATCTCACCCTGTGGGGGGTGCCGGCCGACCACAACGGAAGCGGCGCGCAGCGGGTTCCCTTCATGACGGGGCCGACGGAATGCGACACGATTCCGACGACGAACGTGCGCGCGTACTCCTACGAGGGCAAGACGTCCACGGCGGTCGACGCGCTCGACACGCCGCCGGAACGCTGTGGCGCCGTTCCGTTCAAGCCGACGATGACAGCAGAGCCGACTTCGCGGGCAGCAGCTGGCCCGACCGGCCTGGACGTTCGGATCGACGTTCCGCAGAACCAGCTGCCCGATGGCCGTGCGGCCGCGCACGTCAAGCAGGTGCAGATCTCCCTGCCCGAGGGCATGAAGGTCTCGCCGTCGTCAGCGAACGGTCTCGGTGCCTGCGCGCCGGGCGAGTTCGGCTACCAGACCAACAGCGAGATCACCTGCCCGGACTCGTCGAAGATCGGCTCTGTGTCGATCAAGACACCCTTGCTGACCGATTCGCTGCACGGCTCGGTGTACCTCGCTAAGCAGAACGACAATCCGTTCAATTCGCTCTTGGCCATGTACATCGTCGCCGAGGGCAGCGGTGTCACGATAAAGCTGGCCGGCCGCGTTGATCCGGATCCGGTCTCAGGCCGTCTGACAGCGACGTTCGACAACAACCCGCAGCTGCCGTTCGAGACACTCGACCTGCAGCTGAAGAGCGGGCCGCGCGCGCCGCTGACGAATCCGCAGATCTGCGGCACATATCAGTCGCTGACGACGATCACGTCGTGGGCGAGACAGACGGTCACGGGCAGCACGCCGATGACGATCGACCAGGACTGCCAGCCGGTCGGATTCAGCCCGGCGTTCAACGCGGGCACGGTCAACCCCGTCGGTGGCGGCTCATCGACGTTCTCGCTCACGTTCGCGCGTGGCGACCACGACCAGGAGCTGCGCGACATCACCGTCGACATGCCCACGGGCTTGACGGGCAAAATCGCCAGCGCGGATCTGTGCCCCGATGCGATCGCCACCGCGGGTGACTGCGGCGAGGGCTCGAAGATCGGCACGGTGACGACGGCCGCCGGCCCCGGCTCCAACCCGTTCTATCTGCCTGGCCGGGCGTACATCACCGGGCCGTACAAGGGCGCGCCGTTCGGTCTCTCGTTCGTCGTGCCGGCGGTCGCCGGTCCGTTCGACCTCGGCACGGTCGTGGTGCGGGCGGCGATCTTCGTCGACCAGCGCGACGCCTCGTTGCGAGTCGTGTCGGACCCGCTGCCGCGGATCCTGCAGGGCATCCCGCTGCAGATCCGGTCGGTCAACGTGGCGGTTGACAAGCCCGGCTTCATGATCAACCCGACGAGCTGCGCGGTGAAGGACGTGCTCGGCCGGATCACCTCCCAGCTGGGCGCGGGTGCTGACGTCAAGTCGCGCTTCCAGGTCGGCGACTGTGGTCGCCTGCCGGTGAGGCCGAAGATGCTGCTCGAGGTCGGGGCCAGAGGCAAGACGGCCAGACAGACGCGCACGCCGTTCACGGCGACGCTGACGCAGACCCCGGGCCAGAGCGGCCTGAGATCGGTCGAGGTGACGCTGCCGAAGACGCTCAACTCGCGGCTGGACGTCGTGAACCGCAGAAGAGCGTGCTCGATCGACCAGTTCAACGCCGACAGATGCCCGATGGTCGTCGGTCGCGGCACGGCGGTCACGCCGTTGCTGCGCGATCCGCTCGCCGGGCCGGCGTACTTCGTCTACAACCCGGCCCGCAGACTGCCGGACCTCGTCGTGCGTCTGAGAGGTCAGGTCGCGATCGACCTCGTCGGCAAGGTCACGATCACGAGAGATCTGCGCCTGCAGACGACGTTCGACACCGTCCCCGACGTGCCCGTCACGAAGTTCAGACTGGCGCTCGAGAGCGGTCCGACGAACGGCCCGATCGGCGTCGTGCGCGACCTCTGCAGAAGCGAAGGCAGAAACGGCAGAGCCAGCCTCGCGTTCATCGGCCACAACGGCAGACGTCTCGACGTCACCCAGAAGCTCCGCATCAAGGGCTGTGGGCCGGCGAGAAGAGCCGCGTCGAGAAGGAGCCAGCAGAAGAAGCGCCAGAAGAAGCAGCAAGAAGAGCGTCAGCGCCAAGCGCTGACGGACGGCCGGAGCTGCTGAGTCGCCGCGCGCGGCGACTCAGCAGGGCAGCGACCCGGGGCGGGCGGGCGAGAGCCGCCCGCCCGGTTGCGTTCTGGCAGCGCGCGGTACGGCCGAGTGACCGGCCGGTCGAGGATCAGTGGTCGGCGACGGTGCCGGCGGGATCCGACAGCGGGAGACCCTCATCGACCCAGGCGACGATGCCGCCGGTCATGTTGCGCGCGTCCCAGCCGGAGGCGCGGAAGGCGTCGGTCGCCATCGCGGAGCGGCCGCCGACGCGGCAGTAGAAGACGACCGGGCGGCTCTGGTCGAGCTGCTCGGCGTTGGCCAGCAGATCTCCCAGCGGGATGTGGCGGGCGCCTGCGATCGCGCCTGCATCGTGCTCGTAGGGCTCGCGCACGTCGACCAACTGGACCGCGTCGCCGTCCTCGGCGATCAGCGCGTTGACCTCGGTAGGCGAGTGCTCGGTTGGGCTGGACATGGGGTGGAGGATAGTCGTGGGCGCGATGAAGGCGCCGGCCCTCCGCGGGTGGCGGCTGCGCCGCTGATCAGCGCCTCGCGCAGGCGGGCAGCGGCAATCGGCAGATCGCTCCGCGACGCAGGCGCGGCGGCAGCGCAGATGACTCGCGCGCGGGGGTGTTGCCGCGGGGTACGCTGCCGTGCATGTGGCGCAACTGGGCGGGCGACGAGAGCTGCCGGCCGAGCGCGATCGAGCGCCCGGGGTCCGTCGGCGAGGTCGCGGCGGCGCTGGAGCGGGCCGCAGAAGCCGGGCAGCGGGTCCGCGTCGCCGGCTCCGGGCATTCCTTCACCGACGTCGCGTGCAGCGACGGGCGGCTGCTGACGCTGGAGCGGATGGACCGCGTGCTCGACGTCGACCGGGCCGGACGGCGCGTACGGGTCGAGGCCGGGATCACGCTGCGGGCGCTCAACGCCGCGCTCGCCGCACACGGGCTCGCGCTGGAGAATCTCGGCGACGTCGACGCGCAGACGGTAGCGGGCGCGATCTCGACCGCGACCCACGGGACCGGCGCGCGGCTGCCGAACCTGTCGGCACAGGTCGAGGCGCTGGAGCTGGTGCTCGCGGACGGGAGCACGCTGGAGTGCGCGGCGGGAGCCGCCGCGCCCGCCGCCTCCGTCGTCGACCGTCGCCGGGCTGGCGAGGGCGGGTCGGTGGCAGGCCATGACGAGGCGACCGAGACCTACCTCGCCGCTCGCGTCGGGATCGGCAGCCTCGGCGTCGTCACCGGCGTGACGCTGCGCTGCGTGTCGGCGTTCACGCTGCACGGCGTCGACGCGCCCGCGCCGCTGGATCAGACGCTGGACGCACTCGACGAGCTGGGCGCGGCCAACGACCACTTCGAGTTCTACGTCTTCCCGCACACGCGCACGGCGCTGACGCGCACGAACAACCGCGTCGAGGGGCCGCCGCGGCCGCGCGCGCGGGCACGCGCGTGGGTGGACGACGTGCTGCTGACCAACCACGCCTTCCACGCGGTCTGCGCCGCCGGTCGTGCTGCGCCGCCGCTGATCCCGGCGTTGAACCGCTTCGCCGCGCGCGTCGCCGGTCGCAGCGAGAAGATCGATCGCAGCGACCGCGTCTTCGCGACCAGACGGCTCGTGCCCTTCACCGAGATGGAATACGCGCTGCCGCGCGAGCACACCGCGGCCGCCGTGCGGCGGATCCTCGCGCTGATCGAGGAGCGCGGCTTCCGCGTCCCGTTTCCGCTCGAGGTCCGTCTCGTCGCGCCCGACGACGCGCTCCTGAGCCCGGTCCACGGCCGCGCGAGCGGCTACATCGCCGTCCACATGTTCCGGGGGATGGAGTGGCGGCCGTACTTCCGCGCGGTCGAGCAGCTGATGGACGAGTACGGCGGTCGTCCGCACTGGGGCAAGCGTCACTTCCAGACCGCGGCGACGCTGCGCGCTCGCTACCCCGCCTGGGACCGCTTCCAGGCCGTCCGAGGGCGGTTGGACCCCGACGGGCGGTTCGGCAACGCCTACACGGACCGCGTGTTTGGGACGATGCCGGGATGGCCCGCGCGGCCGGCGATCACAGCGGCATAGATAACCCTCTACTGGAGGGTTAGAGAAAGGTCCTTCCCTCGCCGCGGTAGGTCGGCACCGTCTCGACGATCACGTCGCCCTCGATCAGGTGCAGCTCGGCGAAGCGCTCGCACAGCTCGCCGGCCTTCGCATGGCGCATCCAGACGCGGTCGCCGACGCGCAGGCCGTCGGCCGCGGCGCCGAGCAGCGGGGTCTGGACCTCGCCGGCGCCCTCGCGCGCGTCGAGGCGCAGGCCGGCGGGCAGCAGCGGCCGGGGAAGGCGGGCACGGTCGACGGGGCCCGAAGCGAGGTAGCCGCCGCCCAGCGCCGTTGCGACCCCGGGGCCTGGGCGGCGCACGATCGGCAGCGCGAACAGCGCCGCCGGCAGCGGCGAGAAGCGCGAGTAGGCGTCGAACAGCGTCGGGCCGTAGAGGCCGGAGCCGGCCGCCAGCTCCGTCACGGCCGGCTCGGCGCGCGTCAGCTCGAGGCTGCCGGTGCCGCCGCCGTTGACGAACTCCAACGGCGCGACGGCGCTGACCGCCGCGACGATTGCGGCCCGCCGCTGCGCCAGCTCGCGCGCTGAGAGTCGCTGCATCGTGCGCAGGGCCGCTCCCATCAATGGCCTGCCGGGCGGCCGGTCCCCGACGCCCGCGATCTGCGCCTCGTACGCCATCAGGCCGACGAGCCTGAAGGCCGGTCGCGCGACGATCGCCCGCGCCAGCGCGGTGACCTGCTCAGAGGTGTGCAGCGGCGAGCGCTTGACGCCGAGCCGGATCCGCCCGCCGAGCGGCCACCAGCCGGCGTCGGCGTCGATGCAGAGGCGGATCGGGCGGGGCGGAGCGTGACCACCGCCCGTGCCACCCCCGCCGGCCGCGTTGCTCGCGCCGGCTGGATCGGTCCGCGAGCCCGCCACCGCCCGCTCGATCAGTTCCAGCTGCGCGACGTCGTCGACCATCAGGGCGATGCCGGCGTCGTCGGGGCGGTCGGCGAGGATGCGCAGGGCGGCGCGATCGGCCGTCGGATAGGCGACGAGGAGGTCGCGCAGGCCGTTGTCGGCGAGCCACAGCGCCTCCGGCAGCGTGAATGCGAGCGTGCCGCGGAAGCCGGCGTCGGAGGCGAGTGTGCGCTCCAGCAGGGCGCGGCAGCGGATCGACTTGCTCGCGAGCCGGATCGGCCGGCCGCCGGCGCGGCGCAGCAGGTCGCGGGCGTTGGCCCGGTAGGCGTCGAGGTCGACGACCGCGAAGGGCGGGTCGAGCGCGGCGGTGGCCCGATCGAGCCGGATGAGCTGCTGCGCTGCGGTGCGGGCAGCGGCCGCGTGCGCCGCGCCGGCACCGCCCGCGCGTCCCGCGCTGTCGCTTCCGCCAGTTCTCCGCGCGCCCGCGGCGCGGGTGGAGGGCTGCTCGGAGGAGGCGGACACGCCCGCGACGATACTGCCCGAGCGCCCGGTTGGCTCCATAAACCGTTTTTCCGGGTTACATATCCGCACGTTTGCGGGGAGGGCGCTTCATAACGCGCGCTCGCGCGCGCGATGCGTCCAGGAAGCGGGGGTCGGATCCATAACCGGTCGACATCCGGCCGTGACCCTTGCTAGCCTCCTCGCGTCGTTCAAGAACCCAGCCGAATCCCTGGCGTCGCAACCGCCGGGGAACGGGGGAACCACGGAGTCCGACCCAAGGACTCGGGGGCGAATCGTCGTAAGGGATACGACGTAGCGCTGCTCTTTCTGCGCGAGCCCGTCAGCTAACCCCGCAGGCGCCCGAAAGAGAAGGGGTTGCACCTTGTCGTTCACTGCTGTGCTGTCTGCCAAACGTTGTTCTGCGATCGGTGTCGCAGCAATGGCAGTCGCGCTGCTCATTTCGTCTACGGCGTCGGGCGCCGCGCTCGGTAGACGCACGCTCAAACAGGGCATGAGCGGCCAGGACGTTCGCGTCCTCCAGGATTTCCTCACGAGAGCCGGCTTCGCCACACCCGTCGGCGGCGACTTCGGCCCGATCACGCTCGGCAACGTCAAGCGCTTCGAGAAGCGCTACGCGCTGCCCGTCGACGGCGTCGTCGACGCTCCCTTCGTCGACAAGCTGCGCGCGGTCGCCGACCCCAAGAACGCGACCAAGACGACCACGCCCACGTCGACCGCGAAGACGCGCGTGAAGAGCACCGCCGTCGGCCGTCACCTCGGTGACCGCGTCCTGAGAAAGGGCTCCAGAGGCCAGGACGTCCGCGTCCTCCAGGACTACCTCGACCGCGCCGGCTTCACGACGACGGTCGACGGCGCCTTCGGTCCCGGCACTGAGCGGCTCGTGAAGCGCTTCCAGAGCACGCAGGAGTTGCCCGTCACGGGCATCGTCGACGCGGCCACGGTCGCGGTCCTGCGCAGAATCGGCGACGCCGGCAGCGCCGGCAGCAGCGCCGGTGGCGCCGACTTCGACATGACGACCATCGCGGCGCCCGTCGGCAGAGCGAAGCTGCTCGCCAACGGCCTCGCCGTCGCCCCGTCGGACGCGCCGCAGGAAGTCAAGGACGCGATCGCCGCGGGCAACGAGATCGCGAGCAAGCCGTACGTCTACGGCGGCGGGCACGGCAAGTGGAACGACCGCGGCTACGACTGCTCCGGCTCCGTCAGCTACGCGCTGCACTTCGCCGGCCTGCTCGACGAGTCGATGCCCTCGGGCAGCTTCACGAGCTGGGAGCAGCCGGGCAGAGGTCAGTGGATCACGATCTACGCCAACGGCGGCCACATGTACGCGGTCATCGCCGGCCTGCGCTTCGACACCAGCGGTGCGGATCCGTCCCGCTGGCAGAGTGATATGCGCACCAACGACGGCTTCACGGTCCGTCACCCCGCCGGGCTCTAGCAACTCCGCAACGACAGGCGCAGGGCAGATATGTGACCCTGCGCCTATCGGGGTCCCTTGGAGTACGGCGACGGTAGAGTCGGCCACATGTCCGCACTTGCCGATGCCTACGCTCTGACCGACGATCAACGCGACTTCCGCGACACGATCCGCAAGGTAGCCCAGGAGCGCGTCGCTCCTCGCGCCGCGGAGATCGACGAGAAGGCCGAATACCCCTGGGACCTGCGCGAGCTGTTCTCGGAGCTGAACCTCTTCGGCCTGCCGTTCGAGACCGAGTACGGCGGCACCGGCACGGGCGTCCTGATGCTCAACATCGCCGTCGAGGAGATCGCGAAGGCGTGCGCCTCGACCGCGCTGATGCTGATGCTGGCCGAGCTCGGGACGCTGCCGATCAAGCTGTTCGGCAGCGACGAGCTGAAGGAGCGCTTCCTGCCGAAGGTCGCCAGCGGCGAATGGGCCCCGGCCTTCGCGCTGTCGGAGCCCGAGGCCGGCTCCGATCCGGGCGGCATGATCTGCAAGGCCGTCAGAGACGGCGACGAGTGGATCATCAGCGGCACGAAGAACTGGATCTCGAACCTCGGCGTCGCCGACTTCTACATCGTTTTCGCGGTCACCGACCCGACCGCCGGCCACTCGCGCGGCATCAGCGCCTTCGTCGTCGAGAGAACCCGTGAGGGCTTCTCCGTCGGCAACAAGGAGAGAAAGCTCGGCATGAGAGGCTCCCCGACCGGGCAGCCGATCTTCGACGACGTGCGGATCCCGGCCGAGAACCTCATCGGCGAGGTCAACAAGGGCATGCACGTCGCGCTCGGGACGCTCGACTACTCGCGCCTCGGCGTCGCCGCGCAGGCGCTCGGAATCGCGCAGGGCGCGACCGACTACGCCGCCGCCTACGCGCGCGAGCGCAGACAGTTCGGCAAGTCGATCAACCAGTTCCAGGGCATCCAGTTCAAGCTCGCCGACATGGAGACGCAGACGGCCGCCGGCCGTGAGCTGCTCTACCAGGCGTGCGCGAAGGCCGACCGCGGCGACGCCGACCGCGGCAAGTACTCCGCGATGGCGAAGCTGTTCAACTCCGACAACGCGATGCGCGTGACGGTCGAGGCCGTCCAAGTGCTGGGCGGCTATGGCTACGTCAGCGAGTATCCCGTCGAGCGGATGCTGCGCGACGCGAAGCTGACGCAGATCTACGAGGGCACGAACGAGATCCAGCGCGTCGTGATCGCACGCTCTCTGCGGTAGGCGGACGCGGCCTCGGTGGCTCGACTTGCCGACGCCAGCTAACGTAGGTGGACGCCCATGCGTGCACCTACACCGAAGCGCATCCTCTTCGCCGCGATCGTCGCGCTATTGCTCGGCATCGCCGTCATAACCCTGTACCAGGGGTTCTCGACCACGTACCCGATGCGGCTCTTCCAGGGCATCGCGGTCGCAGCCGCGGGCGTGATCGTGCTCGCGTTCGTCATGTCGCTGATAACGGGGCCGCTGGCCGGCTGGCGCAGCCCGGAGAGCGACGAGGAGTTCGACGCGCTCGTGGACCGCAGCGAGCGGCTCGCGCGCGAGGGCTCGTGGGGCGAGGACGACGACGACCTCCCGGGCGGCGACTACGACGACGACGAGGACGACCTCTTCGACCCCTGGAACGAGGAGGACTTCAAGGCCGTCGTGCGCTCCGCCGTCGACGAGCTGCCGCTCGAGTTCCACCGCGCGCTGGAGCACGTCGCGATCGTCATCTCCGACGGCGGCCGCAGGCGGCGCGCCTACGGCCTCTACCACGGCGACACGGTCGCCCGCGACGGCTTCGCGGACCGCATCATCATCTACCGCGACACGCTGCTGCGCGACTTCGGGCACGACACCGACCTGCTCAGAGCGCAGGTCACGCGCACGCTGCGCCACGAGCTGGCGCACCACCTCGGATGGGACGAGGACGGCGTGCGCAACCTCGGGCTGTAGGCAGAGCCGGGCGCGGCGCGGCGCGGCGCGGCCGCGGAGCCGCGAACGGCGATCTCGTCCGCGAACTGGCGTGTCGCCGATCGCGGGTGGCTACTCTCCTCTGCAACGCCCCCGTGGAGTGAGACCGCCGGGGAAAACGAATGCCCGTGGAGTGAGACCGCCGGGCACCTCGCGAAAGGATTCACCATGGCTGAAGCCGTGATCGTCGACGCCGTGCGTACGCCGATCGGCCGCGCCGGCAAGGGCGCGCTGCGTTCCGTGCGCGCCGACGACCTCGCCGCGATCCCGTTGCGTGCGCTGCTGGCGCGCAACCCGCAGCTGGACCCGTCCGACATCTCCGACGTGATGATGGGCGCCGCCAGCGGCGAGGGCGAGCAGAACTACAACATCGGCCGCAACGCCTCGCTGCTGGCCGGACTGCCGGTGTCGGTGCCGGGCTGCACGCTCAACCGCTTCTGCGCCTCCTCGCTGCAGACGCTGCGGATGGCCTACCACGCGATCAGCGCCGGCGAGGGCGACGTCTACGTCGCCGCCGGCGTCGAGGCGGTCTCGCGCGCGGGCGGCTCGCCGATGCCGTTCCACCCGCTGCTGGACGGCTCGCCGGGGTCGCTGATGAACGTCTACATCCCGATGGGCCTGACGGCCGAGAACGTCGCCGAGCGCGAGGGCGTCACGCGCGAGGAGCAGGACCGCTGGGCGCTGATCTCGCAGACGCGCGCGGTCGCAGCGCAGGCCGATGGCCACTTCGACCGCGAGATCGTTGCGGTCGACGTGCCGGAGCACACGGTCACCTCGCCCGAGGGCGAGGAGGTCACGGTCGCAGCGACGACGGTCGTCAAGGACGACGGGCCGCGCCCCGGCACGACGGCCGAGAAGCTGGCCGCCCTGAGACCGGTCTTCAGAGCCGACGGCACGGTCACGGCCGGCAACGCCTGTCCGCTCAACGACGGCGCCGCGGCGGTGCTGGTGATGTCGGCGGAGAAGGCGGCCGCGCTGGGCCTGAAGCCGCGCGCGCGGATCATCGCCTCGGCGATCGGGGCGCTGGAGCCGGAGTACATGGGCCTCGGCCCGATCCCGGCGGTGCGCAACGTGCTCAAGCAGGCCGGCATGTCGATCTCCGACGTCGACGTGGTGGAGCTCAACGAGGCGTTCGCCGCCCAGGTCGTCCCGTGCCAGCGCGAGTGGGGCGTCAGCGACGAGCAGCTGAACCCGTTCGGCGGCGCGATCGCCCTCGGCCACCCGTTCGGCATGACCGGCGCCCGCATCATGACGACACTCCTGAACGACCTCGACACGCTCGACAGGTCGATCGGCCTCGAGACGATGTGCGTCGCCGGCGGGATGGGGCAGGCGATGTTGGTGGAGCGGCTGAACTAGGCGGTTCGGCCCGAGGACCGAACGTCTCCTGCCGTCGAGCAGCAGCAGACCTTCGGTCCTCGGCGTGCGCGCTCAGCGTGGCGGCATCCGCAGCGCCCCGTCGAGGCGGATCACCTCGCCGTTGAGCATCGGGTTGACGGCGATGTGGGTGACGAGGGCGCCGAACTCGGCGGGGTCGCCGAGGCGGGAGGGGAAGGGGACCTGGCGGCCCAGCTCGGTGCGGGCGGGCTCGGGCAGCGCGGCCAGCAGCGGAGTGTCGAACGTGCCGGGCGCGATCGTCATCACGCGGATGCCGTACTGCGCGAGGTCGCGCGCGGCGGGCAGCGTCAGGCCGACGATCGCGCCCTTGGAGGCGGCGTAGGCGAGCTGGCCGATCTGGCCGTCGTAGGCCGCGATCGAGGCGGTCTGGACGCACAAGCCGCGCTCGCCGCCGCCGTCGGGCTCGTTGGCCTTCATCGCGTCGGCCGCGAAGCGCAGCACGTTGAACGTGCCGATCAGGTTCACGCCGATCACGGTCTCGAACGACGCGAGTGCGTGCGGGCCGCGCTTGGAGACGGTCCGCTCCGCCCAGCCGACGCCGGCGCAGCAGACGGCGATCCGCAGCCCGCCCGGCAGCGCCGCCGCGCTCGCGACGGCCGTCTCGACCTGCTCCGGGTTCGTCACGTCGGTGACGACGAACTGCGCGCGTTCGCCCAGTTGCGCGGCCAGCGCGTCGCCGCGCTGCTCGTCCAGGTCGGCGATCACCACGTCCGCACCCGCGGCATGCAGCTGCCGAACGGTCGCCGCGCCGAGCCCCGACGCGCCGCCGACGACGAGCGCTCCGCTGTTCTCGATCTCCATGCGCAGGACCCTAACGGGCGGGCTGGCGGGGCCGCACCGTCTCCGCCGCCTCCGCCAGCCTCGGCTCCAGGTGTCGCAGCGCGACGAGGTGCTGACGGGTCCAGGCGATCGTGACGGTCGCGGTCAGCGGGGCGCCGTCGCCGGTCTGCAGCACGCGCACGCCGGCGGCGTCGGCTTCGCTGGCGTCGGCGCCGGGCTGCGGGGCGGGAGGGGGTCCGCCGGTCGCGAGCGCGTTGCCGAGCGCGCGCAGCCAGGCGTCGACCTGCTCCAGCTCAGCCTCCAGCAGCGCGCGCCGCTGGGTCAGCGCCGGCGTGGCACCGCTGCGAACCTCGGTCAGCGGCAGCAGCACGCTGCCGACGCGCAGCGAGTGGGCGGTGCGGCGCACGCGGCCGCAGCTGCTGACCAGCCGCGAGAGGTCGGCGAACGGCTGGTGCTGCCCGGCCGGCTCGGCCAGGTACTGGCGGAACGCGTCGTCGAGCCGGCGCGCGTCGGCGATCGATTCGCTGACCGCATCCTGCAGCGCGGCCGGGTCAGCGGAGCCCATCCGCTGCGCGACGGTCGCACTCAGCGCGGCGGCGCTGCTGGCATAGGCGGCCGCGAGGCTTCTGCGCAGCAACGCCGCTGCACCGCGCGGCCACAGCAGCAGGCCGACGCCGAGGCTGATCGCACCGCCGATCGCGACATCCTCGATCCGCACCAGGCCGACCTTCCAACCGACCGGTTCGATCAGGTTGAAGAGCACGAGCACGCAGAGCGAGAACGACGCCTGGCCGGCGATGAACGAGATCGCTCTGGGCGCGTAGCCGACGAGCAGCACGGTCAGGGGCAGCGCGATCCACAGCAGCGTGCGGTTGCCGTCGATCAGCGCCACGAGCATGCCGCCGACGACGATCCCGGCGAACGTGCCGGCGATCGCCTGCACGACTGTCGCGCCCGTGCTGAGCGCGCGCGAGCGCAGCACCGAGACGACGCCGAGCACGACCCAGAAGCCGTGCTGCAGGTCGAGCCCGACGCCGATCGCGACCGCCAGCGCCAGCCCGATCGCCCCGCGCAGGCTGTTCTGGAACAGCACGGAGCGCGTGCTCGCGTAGGCCGCGGCGAGGCGGCTCGATGCGGCGACGGTGCCGCCGGCGGCGAGGGCGGCTGCGCGGGGACCGGTCGTCGAAGCCTCCGCGGCCTCCACTTCGTCCACCTCCGGCACCACCTCGCCGCATGCCTGCAGCCCGTCGGCGGCCAGATGCCAGGTCGCGTAGGAGAGCATCCGCAGTCCGAACGCCTGCTCCAGCTCGCGCTCGATCCGCGGCTCGTCGCCGGGCTGGGCGGTGGCGATCGAGGCGAGCATCGCGTCGCCGAGCGCTCTGCGGGCGCGCGCGAGCCGCTCGAAGTCGGCGGGCTCGGTCGCGTGGCGCTGCTCCAGTCGCGCGGCGACCGCGTCGAGCACCTGCGCGACCGCCTGCTCCAGCTCGACGCGCTCACGCGGAAAGTCGTAACCGCCCGCGGGCTGGGCGCGCGCGGAGAACTGGCTGAGGTAGTCGAGGTCGTCGGCGAGCGCGGCCAGCGCCGCGGCGCGTCCCGTCGCGCCGGAGGGCCGAAACGGCGTCGCATAGAAGGTTCTGCGCAGGTCCAGCACTGCTCTGCGCGCGGTTTCTTCGAGCTTTGCCGTGTCCCCCTCACCCGCCCGGACCGCGACCAGCTGCGCGAACGCGCGGCAGCCGGCTCCCGCGGCGGCGCGCAGGCGGTCGCGCGGGCGGGCCGGCCACAGCAGCATCACCGCCGGGATCGCGAACGCCGCCGCGATGCCCCAGCCCAGCAGTCGGTCGCCGACCTCCGACATCGGCAGCTGGATCGTCACCGACAGCACGAAGGCGAGGATCGCCGAGGTCGAAGCGGCGGCGAAGGTGCCGCCGAGCACGCCGGAGAAGAGGATCGCGAAGCCGACGACGAACATGCCCGCGATCGCCGTGCCGAGATGCTGCGAGCAGAGCGTGCCGAACACGATCAACGGCACGCCGGCGAGCGCGAGCGCGGCGTAGTCGCGCAGCCGCTCGCGCGGGCTGCCGCCGAAGTCGGCGAACAGCAGCAGCCCGAAGCAGCCGAAGATCCCGAAGATCGCCGTCTGCGAGTTGTCGATCGGCCCCATCCCGAGCGCGAACGCGCACGTGCCCGCGAGCGCGAGGCGGACCGCGTTCTGGAGCGCGTATCTACGCTGCTGCCCTGGCACGCAGGCGATCCTACGCGCTGAGGCGGCGCGGGCGTCCGAGCGAGGATCGCGCGCCGCGCGGCGGCGTGCTCCCCGCTCAGCTCACGCGTCCCGCCAGCGACAACGCGAAGCGGGCGTCGGCGTCCTCGTACCAGGCGTCGAGGCGCAGGCCGGCGGCGGCGTAGTCCTCCTCGACGCGCTCGCGCGTGAACTTGGCGCTGATCTCCGTGCGGATCTCCTCGCCGGCCGCGACCTCGACGCGCAGGCCGAGCGCTCCGATCAGCACCGAGCACGGCCGCAGCGCGCGCAGGCGCATCTCGATCCACTCGTGCTGGCGGTCGAAGAAGGCGATGTGGGAGAAGCCGTCGAGCGGGAAGTCGGCGTCCAGCTCGCGGTTGACGACCGCCAGCACGTTGCGGTTGAACTCGGCCGTGACGCCCGCGGAGTCGTCGTAGGCGGCCTCCAGCGTCGGCGTGTCGATCACGAGGCCGGTGCCGAGCAGCAGGCGGTCCTCAGGGCCGAGCAGCTCGCCGATCTCGCGCAGCAGGCGCCGACGCGAGCCGGGCGGGAAGTTGCCGATCGTGCCGCCCAGCAGCGCGACGATCCGCCGCTGCTCGCCATCCGCGCGCGGGATGCGCGACAGGTGCCGCTCGAAGTCGCCGACGACGCCGTGCACGAGCAGGCCGGGGTACTCCGTCACGAGCGCCTCGGCGCTGGCGCGCACGACCGACTCGGCGACGTCGAGCGGGATGTAGCGCGTCAGGCCCGGTCCGCCGTCGGCCGCCATCGCGTCGAGCAGCACGCGTGTCTTGGAGGCGCTGCCGGAGCCCAGCTCGACCAGTTCGACGGCGCCGGTCTCGCGGGCGATCTCGACCGCGTGCGCCTGCAGCAGCGCTCGCTCGGTGCGCGTCGGGTAGTACTCCGGCAGCTCGCAGATCGCGTCGAACAGCTCGCAGCCGCGCTCGTCGTAGAAGTGCTTGGGCGGCAGCTCCTTGAACGGTCGCGTCAGCCCGTCGAGCACGTCGTCCGCGAGTCCGCGCTCGTGTGCCTCGTCGAGGTGCGAGTCGATCGTGATCGACGCGTCGCAGGTGAAGAGCGAGGTCATCTGGAGTCCTTTGCGATCCGGAAGCCGGAGAAGATCTGACGGCGCTGCGGGTAGTCCCAGTTGCGGAACGTCGGCGTCGCGACGCGCGCGCGAGTCGCCCAGGAGCCACCGCGCAGCACGCGGTAGTCGGGGCCGAAGAAGACCTCGGAGTACTCGCGGTACGGATGCGCGACGAAGCCGGGGTAGCCGTCGAAGCGGCTCGACGTCCACTCCCACGTGTCGCCGATCATCCCGAGGCAGCCGCTCGCGGCGGCGCCGTCGGCGTAGGCGGCCGCGGGGACTGTGCCGTAGCGGCGCCAGTCGACGTTCGCGCGCCCGCGCGGATCGCCGTCACCCCATGGCTGCGGTCGCGCGGTGCCGCTCGCGTGATCCCAGGTCGCCGCCTTCTCCCACTCGGCCTCCGTCGGCAGGCGCGCAGCGTGTGCGCGTGCGAAGGCGTCGGCCTCGAACCACGAGACGTGCACGACGGGAGCGTCGGGGTCGAGCGGCGCGAGCCGGTCCATCCGCCACTCGTGCCAGCTCCCGTCAGCGCCGCGCTCCCATCCGCCGGGACGCTCGATGTCGTACTCCTCCTTCCACGCCCACGCCTCGCGCGACCACCATTCGCGCCGCTCGTAGCCGCCGCCCTCGACGAACGTCAGGAAGGTCGCGTTCGTGATCGGCGTGCGGGCGATGCGATAGGCGGGAAGCTCGATCCAGTGCCGCGGGCGCTCGTTGTCGTAGGAGAACGGGCCGCCGTCCTCGCGCGCGATCGCGCCGAGCGTCGCGCGGCCGGCTGGGATCTCGACCAGCTCCAGGCCGCCGGCGCCGAGCGTCGCGGCGGTCGGCGGCAGCAGCGGCGGCGCGAGCGCGTCGGCGGCCGCCGGCAGGTGCGCCAGCTCCATCGTCTGCAGCATCGTCTCGCCGTGCTGCTGCTCGTGGCGGATCACCAGCTCGTGGATCAGCGGATCGATCCCTCGGCGGGCGATCGCCGCCAGCGTCCGCGCGCGCACGGCCTCGAGGTACTCGAGCGCCTCGTTGCGGCGCAGGAAGGGGATGTCGCCGCGCTCGGCGCGCGGCGTCTCGAACGCGTCGTACAGCTGCGCGAGGTCGGGCCGCAGCAGCGGCTCGCCGGCGAAGTTCCGCACCGCCCACAGATCCTCGTACGCCGCTATGTGGCCGAGGTCCCACACGAGCGGGCTCATCAGCGGCGAATGGACCTGCTCGAGCGTCTCGTCGTCGAGGTGGCCGACGAGCTGGAGCGTGCGCGCACGCGTATCCGCGAACGCCTCCACGACCTGCTGCACGTCGCCCTGGTGGGCTGCCGTCTGGCTCGGCATCGAAGGGAAGTCTTTCACGCCGCTCGTGGAACCGAAACCCGGAGCGTTGGGGCGCCGAGACAGCTTTGGCGCGTCGGCGCAATGGCGAGAAAACCGGTCGACATCAGCTCGGCGGCGCGGCGGCCTCGTCGGCGATCAGCTCGATCTGCGCGTCCTCGTGGTCGACCAGGCTCGCCGGGATCCGCTCCGACGGACCGGCCAGCAGCTGGCCGATCGCCCACGTCTTGCCGGCGCCCTCGGCGAGGAAGATCGCTCTGCGCGCGGCGTGCAGCACCGGCAGCGTGACCGATATGCGGTCGAACGGCGGCTTGCTGCCGTGGACGGAGATGCAGAGCCGCTCGCGCTCCTGCAGCGCGGCCGTGTCGCCGGGGAAGAGCGAGGCGGTGTGGCCGTCCTCGCCGAGGCCGAGCAGCGCGAGGTCCAAGCGCGGGACGGGGCCGCCGAGCTCGTCGAGCAGCTCCTGCGCGTAGGCTGCCGCGGCGCCGGCCGGATCGGCGTCGGCGCCGGTGACCGGATGGATCGTCGGGGGCGGCTGCTGCGCGTCGCGCAGCAGGTTGTCGACGATCAGCTTGTAGTTGCTGTCGGAGTCGTCGAGCGGCACGCAGCGCTCGTCGCCGAACCACAGGTGGACGCCGCTCCAGTCGGCGACCAGCTGCGCCAGCAGCCGGTAGGCGCCCGCAGGGGTTCTGCCGCCGGCGAGCGAGATGTGCGCGACGCCGCGCTCCTGGCGTGCCGCGTCGATCGCGGCGACGACGCGCTCAGCGGTGATGCGGGCGGCGGCGTCTGCGTCGCCTGCGACGGTCAGTTGGATCATCCGGCTGCCTGTCCTCGGGCGGTTGCGGGGGCGCCAATCAATCTACTCGTCGCGCTGGCGGTCCTCAGTCGTGCCAGCACCACAACGCGGTGCGGTGCGCAGGGGCCGGTGGTCTCAGTCACGCACGCCGTAGCGCAGGAACAGCGACGCGTTGCGCTCCAGCGTCCACAGCAGCTCCAGCCGCGCGGGGTCGGCGAGCGCGGCGCCGGTGGTCATCGCGGGGTCCGGTCCGCCGCCGGCCAGCAGCGGCGCGATCGTCAGGAACAGCTCGTCGACGAGCCGCTCGTGCAGCAGCCCGCTCAACAGCAGCGGGCCGCCCTCGCACAGGACGCTGCGGATCCCGTGCTCGACGCGCATGTGGCGCAGCGCGGCGCTCAGCAGCGGACCGTCGCGCTCGCTGTCGACGCGGTGCAGGTCGACGCGCGCCGGAACCGCTGGCGGCTGGGCGTCGGCGGTCGTGTAGACGATCACGTGCGCGTCGGGATCCTGGAACAGCGGGATCTCCAGCGGCAGCCGGCCGCTGCGCGTGATCGTCGCGAGCGGCATCGACGGCGCCAGCCCGATCCGCTCGCGCAGCGCGCGCAGGTCGTCGGCGCGGATCGGTCTGCCGTAGCCCTCCTGCCCGATCGTGCCGGTCCCGACCAGCAGCGCGTCGGCCTGCGTGCGCAGGCGGCGGAAGAGCTCGTGGTCGCCGTCGTCGCCGATCGCGCCGGAGCGGCCCTCCAGCGCGATCCGGCCGTCGGCGGTCGTGGCGAAGTTCGAGATCACGTACGGGCGATCCGGGTGAGCGCGGGCGGCAAGGCCGAGGTCGCCCAGCAGCGCGTCGCTGTCGACGGGGCCGGGATCGGGCTGGAGGCGGGTGAACTGCATCGCGCGGCGGACGCTAGCGCGCGCGGCGGCCGGTCGAACTGGGCATATCGTCCGACATTCTGGGGGAGGGTGGTAGCGTCCGCGCCTCCGGCGCCCCTGTAACCACCCGACCGCCGCCCCCTCCATGACCTCGAATCAGAACCGCCCCGATCGCAACCTGGCGCTCGAGCTCGCCCGCGTCACCGAAGCGGCGGCGCTGGCCGCGGCGCGGCTCGTCGGTCGCGGCGACAAGATCGCCGCCGACCAGGCCGCCGTCGACGCGATGCGCTTCGTGCTCGACTCGGTGCCGATGACCGGCACGGTCGTGATCGGCGAGGGCGAGAAGGACGAGGCGCCGATGCTCTACAACGGCGAGACGATCGGCGACGGCTCCGCGCCGGAGGTCGACATCGCCGTCGATCCGCTCGAGGGCACGCGCCTCTGCGCCCTCGGCATGCCGTCGGCGATCGCCGTGATCGCGCTCGCCGAGCGCGGCACGATGTTCGATCCGGGCCCGATCGTCTACATGGAGAAGATGGCCGGCAACGACGAGGTCGCCGACCTGCTCGACCTCGACCGCCCGCTCGCCGAGACGCTGAAGCTCGTCGCGGACCGCAAGGGCATGGGCATCGGCGACGTCACGGTCGTGATGCTCGACCGCCCGCGCCACGAGAGAGCGATGCGCGAGGTGCGCGAGGCCGGCGGCCGCATCCGCCTGATCACCGACGGCGACGTCTCCGCCGCGCTGCTCGCCGTCAGCGACCGCTCGCCGGTCGACCTCCTGTACGGGATCGGCGGCACGCCCGAGGGCGTCATCACCGCCGCCGCGCTGCACTGCATGGGCGGCGCGATCGTCGGGCGCCTGTGGGCGCGCGACGAGGCCGAGAGAGACGCCGCCGTCAACGCCGGCTACGACCTCTCGAGAATCCTCACGACGCGCGACCTCTGCTGGGGCGACGACGTCTTCTTCTCCGCCACCGGCGTGACCGACGGCGACGTCCTCCAGGGCGTCCGCTACCGCGGCAGAGGCGCGACGACCGAGTCGCTCGTGATGCGCTCCCGCTCCGGCACCGTGCGTCGCGTGCTGGCGACGCACGACCGCACGAAGCTGCGCGCGATCACGGGCGAGCGCTACGGCTGAATCGGCCCGGGGGCCGATTCAGGTCGGAAGTTCCACGGCGGCGAGCTGGCGCTGCGCTGCGTCGGTGGGAACTTCCCGCTTCGGGAGGTCTCAGAGCGGGCGCGTCGGCGAGTCGGCCGGCTCGCCCGGGTCGGGCACGTCTGCGACGTTCTCCGGCACCGCGTAGCGGCCGACGCGCGACTCGGCCAGGTCCAGGCGCGCGAGCGAGCGCAGGAAGCCGTGCGTGACGAGCACGTGGATCGCCGACTGCGTCCAGCGGTAGACGTGCTTGCTGATGCTGTGGGCGATCGAGGGGTAGAAGTTCGCGACCTCGACCTCGATGTGGATCCGCTGCATGCCCGGCTCGCCGTCGGCCGGACCGCAGCGGCGCACGTCGAGCTGCAGGTAGCCGTCGCCGTGGCGACCCGCTCTGGCGACCAGCAGCCCGTCCTCGATCCGCCAGCGGACGATCCCGCGCTCGCCGTCCATCTCGTACTCGGGCGCCTGGAAGCGCAGCAGCCGCAGTGGCTGGCGCAGCAGCACGACCGTGCGCTGCGTCTCGCTGTAGTCGACGCGCACGACGCCGAGCGTCGCGCGCGAGAGGAAGCGCCAGTAGGTGCGCGCGAGGCGCTCCAGTTGCGGCGGGCTCCAGAGCTTCTCCAGCTCGGCGTCCGGCAGCGTCAGGTCGGCCGCCTGCGTCGAGCGGACCGCGCCGTGCGCGTCGACCGTCGTGTTGTCCTCAGCGCTGACGATGCGGGCGCGCGCCGGCCAACTGCGGCGCGCGACGCGCCGGCGCACGGCGACGACGGCGGCGGCGAGCAGGGCGAAGAGGGCGAAGACGGCGGCCACGGTCCCTTGATTGTGCCCGTCCGCGCGCTCGCGCACCGCAGCCGCTACGCGTCCGTGTCGATTCGCACACTCGCGCATCGCCGTGCTCGCCGTGCGGCTCGGATCCGCTCGCTCGCGCATCGTCGCCTTACCCCGCGCCGCTCAGATCCGCTCGACGGCCGCCGTCGTCGCGTCCCCGTCGCCGGACGGGACGAACGCGAAGCCGTCGGCGCCGGTCAGCGAGGCGGTGATGTGCGATCCCTGCGCGCCGGTCGGGGTCGCGCGCAGCACGCCCTCTGCTTCCGTCAGCCGCACGCGCGCCGCCTGCTCGCGGTCGCGCCGTCGCAGCGGCTGCGTCAGCTGCGCCTGGGCGCGCGGCGGCAGCGGCTGCGCGTGACCCTGCAGCGCCAGCAGCGCCGGGCGCGCGAACAGCATGAACGTGACGAACGAGGAGACCGGGTTGCCGGGCAGGCCGAACACGAGCCGCTCGCCGCGCGCGCCGAACCAGGTCGGCTTGCCGGGCTGCAGGTCGACTCTCCAGAAGCGCTGCTCGACGCCGAGCGCGGCGAGCGCCGGCTTGACGTGGTCGTGCGGGCCGACCGAGACGCCGCCGGAGGCGATCACGACGTCGGCCTGCTCCAGCGCGGCGGCGAACGCCCGCGCGGTCGAATCGGGGTCGTCGTGGACCTGCTCGACGGTCGTCAGCTCGGCGCCCGCGCGGTGCGCGAGCGCGGCCAGCATGACGGCGTTGGAGTTGTGGATCTCGCCGGGGCCGAGCGGAGCGCCGGGCGGGCGCAGCTCGTCGCCGGTCGACAGCACGGCGACGCGCGGGGCGCGCGCGCAGACGACCTCGCCGAGGCCGGCGCCGATCGCGATCGCCAGCTCGGCGGGGCCGAGCGGCGTGCCGGCGCGCAGCACCGTCGTGCCGGCGCGCAGGTCCTCGCCCGCCGCGCGGATGTTGTGACCGGCGGGGACGGCGGCGCTCAGCGTGACCTCGCCGTCGTGCTCGCTCGTGTCCTCGACGCGGATCACGGCGTCGGCGCCCGGCGGCAGCGCGGCGCCGGTCGAGATGCGGACCGCCTCGCCGGCGCCGACCACCGCCGTGGCAGGCGTTCCGGCACGCGATTCGCCGACGATCCGCAACGTACGACTGGACGCTCCGTGATGTACAGCGAAGCCGTCCATGGCCGAATTTCCGAATGGCGGGACATCGGCCGCCGCGACCACGTCGCGCGCGAGCACGCGATCGAGCGCGATCCCAAGCGGTACCGGGGTTTCTGGCAGTTTGACGCTCGCGGCGAGGACCAGCTTGCGGGCCTGCGCGATCGGCATCAGGACTCTGGGCACGGGTTCATTGTGTCCATCTGCGCTCGCACTCGTCTTGCGCTGCTGGTATAGACCCTCGGATGAAGGAATCGGGGACGCCCCGTCCTCGTCGCCCGGAGCCGATCGGGTGGGGGACGGTCGAGACTCTCGGGGGGCGCGCTCAGACGATTGCGAAGGGATGGCTGCTGCTGTTGCTCGAGCGTGCTCCGCTCGACGCGGTCGGCACGCTCCCCGCTGCGACGCTCGCGGCCGAGGGGCCGGCGCTGTGCGCCGCCGTCGCGCGCGGCCTCGGTTCCGACCTCGAACTGGACCGGCTGCGCCCGTCCGGCGACCTCGCCCCGCTCGTGCGCCGCATCGGCCCGCTCAGCGGCGCCGCCGACGCCGCCGCGACGATCGCCGCCGTCGACGCCCTGCGCGCCTGTCTCTGGGTCGCCGCGCTCGACGCGCGCGCGGGCACACGCGAGGCCGGCGCCGTCGGCGCGCTCGCAGAGCGGCTGGCGGAGGTCACGGCGGTCGTGATGGGGACGGCGCTGAGCGAGGCGGCGGTGGCCGCCGATGCGCCTCCGACGCCGCGCGGCGCCGAGCCGCCGCAAGCCGCGCCGCCGCGCGCGGAGCCGGCCGACCACGCCGCGCCGCTGCAGGCCGCGCCGTCGCGGGCGGAGCCGCCGCGCGCGGAGCCGGCCGACGCCGGCGAGCCCGACCCGGAGCGGTCGTCGTACGAGCTGACGCCAGCTCCCCACGAGCGCGCGGCCGACGCCCGCAACGGCGCCGTGCAGCCGGACTGGGTTCGCTCCGAGCGGGAGGCCGACGTCGACCTCGACGTCGAAGAGCGGGACGAGGCCCGCGGCGCGCACGCGTCCGTCACGCCGCTGCCCGAACGGCCCGCGATCGACCCGCGCGAGGGGCCGGCGGCGGCGATGGACGACTCGGACCTGTGGATCGCGACGCTGGAGCGGCACATCGACCGCTGCCAGCGCGAGGGCGGCGGACTCGCGCTGCTGCGCGTCGAGCTGGTCGACGGCGAGCGCGTCGCCGCGAGCGCCCCGGAGGGGCAGGCGCACGTGCCGTACGGCCGGCTCGCGCAGGCGATCCGCAGGGCGATCCGCCGACAGGATCTCGTCGCCTCCGACCATCAGGGCCGCGCCTGGGTGATCGCGCCCGCCGTCGGCCGCGCGGGCGCGCTCGCGCTCGCCGAGCGGATCGGCACCGGCGTCGAGGAGGGCGAGGCGTGGCACGGCGCGCCGCTGGCGGCGACGATCGGCTTCGCCGTCTACGGCGAGGACGGCCGCGACGCCGCGACGCTGATCGACCGCGCCGAGGAGGCGATGCTGGCCGCGAACGCCGCCGGCGCCCGCATCGGCGAAGCGATCCCGCAGCCCGAGGGCGCCGAGAACGACCCGAACCGCCCGGGCCCGCGGCTCGTGCGCTGAGCGTCGATGCGACGAAACCGGCGCTCTGCGCGTGCCGGATCGTGGATGGCGGGCGCGACCTGACCGAGCCGACAGGGAGGGAGTCCCACGAGGCTCGGCGGATCGTGTCCGGCGCCGCGAGGCGGTGCGCTCAGAGCGCCGGCGCCTGGAAGGGCGTCTTGAGCTTCGGGACCGTGGTGACCGTGAGGGCGCCGACGGTGATCAGGCCGTCGAGGCCGCCGAGCGCCTTGTGCGTCGCCTTCGTCAGGTCCCAGGTGCGGCCGTCGATGAACGGGCCGCGGTCGATCACCGGGGCGACGATCTTCTTGCCGTGGTAGTACAGCTCGACCTGCGTGCCGCACGGCAGCGTCTTGTTCGCGACGCCGATCGTGGTCTTCGTCAGTCTGACGCCGCAGGCGGTCTTGGAGCCGCCGTTGGAGCTCGGCGCGTACCAGCTCGCGAGTCCCGGCCGGTAGACGGTCACGGCGACCTGCGGCGCGCTGCCGGTGGAGCGCGTGGCGGTCGTCGCGGCGACCGCGCGCAGTTGCTGGGCGCCGAGCGTTCTCGGGCGCCAGGCGGCGGCGAAGGTGCCGTCCTGGTCGATCGTCGCGGTCGCGACCGGCGCCCATGTCGCGAGCTTGGGGTCGAGCGCCTCGATCGAGACGCTGCCGAGGTTCGCCGGGGCGAGGCCCGTGACGGTCGCGCGCTGCTTCAGCAGCGCGGCGGCCTTCGAGCTGATCGTGATCCCGTTTGCGCTGGCGGTCGCGACCGGCGTGCCGATCGCCAGCGTCGCGCCGGTCGGCGCGCTCGCGTCGGCGGACAGCTGGTCGGGGTCGGCTGAGGCGCCGCCCGTCGCCGCGATGGCGGGGGTGGACGCGAAGGCGGCCGCGAGCATGGCGGCAGCAGCGATGGCGACAGGGCGACGACGAAGGCTCATAGATGGGTTGCCGGTGCCTACGAGGTGAGCTGTCGGGCTCGCGACGCCAGCAAGGCGCGCCGCTACGGTCCGGACTGCGACCGATTCGCCCCCGCGAGCCGAGGCTCGCAATGGGTCCCCCGTCGACGCTGCGCAGGACGTAGCGTCGTTCGGCGTGGCGGCGGGAACTGTACAGAACACTGCCCGGGAAGCGCGCTCGGCGGGCGGGGCTGGCGCGTGAAACATCGCACCGGGAACAGGCGCGCTCAAGCGCCGTCGTGCCCGGCCGATCATCTGAACGAATCCGTCGCGAAACTTGAAACGTTGCGCGACGTTCTGCGTAGTAGGTAGTGGAGTTCGACGCGCGCACCGACGCCCGACTGCCGGGCAGGCCCTTCCCCCACTGGCGCCGACGCTTTGACTCTGCAAATGCGAAGTAGCTAGACTCCTGGCCATGTTTGGATGGCGGTGGTGCGCGCTTCTTGCGCGCATCCGCGTCTGATGATCGCGCCGACGGCCGGAGTTGGGGTGGCGCACGCGACGAGAAACGGAACCAGATGTCTGTAGCTGAACTTCAGGAACTCGAAGAGATCAAGGGCCTCGTCAATCGCGGTACGCAGCTGGGTGTCCTGACGTACGCCGAGATCGCGACCGCTGTAAGCGAGCTCGATCTCGACGAGTCCGACGTCGAGGACCTGCACGGGTTCCTCGAAAGATCCGAGATCGAGCTCGTCGAGGAGATCGATCCGGCCACGGCCGCCAACAGCCAGGTCGAGCGGGCGCCCGACAGACGTCGCGGCCGCCGCGCCAGAACGGCGCTCGACCTCAAGCCGGACATGACGACCGACTCCCTTCAGCTGTTCCTGAAGGACATCGGCAAGGTCCGGCTGCTGACGGCCCAGGAGGAGGTCGACCTCGCCAAGCGGATCGAGCGCGGCGACCTCGACGCGAAGCAGAAGATGGTCGAGTCGAACCTTCGCCTCGTCGTCTCGATCGCGAAGAACTACCGCAACCAGGGCCTGCCGTTCCTCGACCTGATCCAGGAAGGCACGCTCGGCCTCGTGCGCGCCGCGGAGAAGTTCGACTACCGCAAGGGCTTCAAGTTCTCGACCTACGCGACCTGGTGGATTCGCCAGGCGATCGCCCGCGCGCTCGCCGACAAGGCGCGCACGATCCGCATCCCGGTGCACGTCGTCGAGAAGCTCAACAAGATCGGCCGCGCCGAGCGCAAGCTCGTCACGGAGCTGGGCCGCGAGCCCACCGCCGAGGAGATCGCCGAGGTCACGGGGATCGATCCGGAGGAGGTCGACTCGATCAAGCGCTCCGCGCAGGCGCCGGTCTCGCTCGAGAAGCCGGTCGGCGACGAGGAGGAGTCGGAGTTCGGCCAGTTCATCGCCGACGAGCGCGCCGAGTCCCCGTACGAGCGCGCCGCGGAGATCCTCACGAAGGAAGCCCTTCGCGAGGCGCTGGAGAACCTCTCCTACCGCGAGCGCCGCGTGCTGGAGCTGCGCTACGGCCTCGGCGGCGAGCATCCCCGCACGCTCGACGAGGTCGGCCGCACGTTCAACGTGACGCGCGAGCGGATCCGTCAGATCGAGAACCAGTCGCTGAAGAAGCTGCAGTCGCTCGCGGAGGCGCAGAAGCTCCGCGACGTGGCGTAGCCCGCTCTTCCCGGTCGCTCCGTTTCTCAGAAGGGCCCCGGTTCGCCGGGGCCCTTCGTCGTTCAGGCGCCGCTGCGCAGCTTGACGATCGCCTGCGAGCCGGGGGCGAGCGGGAAGCCCGGCAGCAACGCCCGCGCCCAGGCGACGCCGGGGCGGCCCTCGACGTGGTCGGCGAGGTCGGCGAGGCCGGCCAGCAGCGCGACGCTCGGGGCGATCTGGACGCCGGCGGCGTTGGGGCCGTCGTCGTCGCCGAGCAGGCCGTCGGCCAGCAGTTGATCGACGTGGTCAAGCGCCGCCGGCAGTTGCTCCAGCGCGGCGCGCGCGCCCCTCTCGGTGCCGTCGGCTCTCGCCGCCATCGCGAAGGCGACCGGCAGGCTGACGGTCGCGGAGACCGCCGGCAGCGGCATCCCCGCGTGCTCGCGCATGAACCAGACGCGCGTCGCGTGGTCGTGTGCGATCGCGTAGCGCGCGATGCTGCGCGGCAGGCCCTGGAAGACCGCCTCGCCCCACCGCTCCGCCTCCTCGACGGCGGCGCGCCGCCGCGGGTCGGCGGGGTAGAGCGACGGCTCCGGCACGAGCCGCTCCAGTTCCTGCACGATCTCCAGCGAGCCCTCGACGCGGCGGCCCTCGATCCGCGCGGAGGGGACGGTCCCTCTGCGGTAGCCGCGCGCCCACAGCAGCGCCGGATGCATGCCCGCCGGGAGGTTGACGATCCGCGGCTCGAGGCGCTTGCGCTCGAACGCCAGCCGCGCGCTCCAGCCGGGGTTGGAGATATCCATCGTGTAGAGCGTCGCGTCCATCTCGCGAACCTACCGTGCCGCGGCCGCTGTGGCGCCGATTCCTGGTGCGACGACCGTTCGAGACGATCGCCGGGGGTTGCGCCAGCGGATGGGGCCCGGGGCTTTCCCGCGACCTCAGACCTTCGGGATAGGGGAGATCTCCAGTTCTGCGTCGCTTGCTTGACGAACTCCGGCGCGACTGTTTCGCTGCGGTCCAGCCCTGCGCAACCGCCACCTCGAAAGGACCCGCCGCCGTGGAGACGACGCTTGACCAGTTCGCCGAGACGACCTCGACCGAATCGTTCACGCTGCAGAACTCGAAGCTGCTGAAGGTGCGGCTGGAGTCGGTCACGATCCAGGCGAAGATCGGCTCGATGGTCGCCTACCAGGGCGACGTCACGTTCGAGCACGCCGGCTCGGGCGGGATGAGCCGGATGCTGAAGAAGGCCGTCTCGGGCGAGGGCGCGGAGTTGATGAAGGTGACCGGCCAGGGCGAGGTGTTCCTCGCCGACGCCGCGCAGGACATCCACCTGATCCACCTCGAAGACGACAAGATCACCTGCAACGGGCCACACGTGCTGGCGTTCGACGCCGGGATCGACTGGGACATCGAGCGCGTCAAGGACGCCGGCTCCGCGATCGCGGGCGGGATGTCGAACATCGCGCTGAAGGGCACCGGCTGGGTCGCGATCGTGACCGACGGGCCGCCCCTGCGCCTCGACGTCGCAGCGGCACCGACGTTCGCCGACGCGCAGTCCGCGATCCTCTGGTCTTCGGGCGTCTCGACGGCGGTCAAGACCGACGTCAACCTCAAGAGCCTGATCGGCAGATCGTCGGGAGAGACGCTGCAGATCGCCTTCGCGGGCGAGGGCTGGGTGCTGATCCAGCCGTCGGAGGGGATGGTCTCCGGCAACCCGCTCGCCGGGGCGGCCGGTGGCCTGTCGAAGATGCTGCGCGGCTGAGGGGCGAATCCGGCGATTCGGCGTCGCGACTGGCCGCGGCGCCGGCTGAGCCCACTTCAGTTCGTGAAGCGTTGCGGTATCCTCTGGCGTATGGCGTATGACGAGAACTGTCCGGTGTGCGCAACCGCCGAGATCGTCTGCGGCAAGTGGACGCTGCTGATCGTCCGCGACCTCGTCGAGGGCCGGCAGCGCTTCTGCGAGCTGGAGCGGTCGCTGCGCGGGATCAGCCCGCGCACGCTGTCGCTGCGACTGCGGGCGCTCGAAGAGGAGGGGATCGTCGCACGCGAGACCTTCCCCGAGGTCCCGCCGCGGGTCGAGTATGCGCTGACCGAGAAGGGCCGCGCGCTCGTGCCGCTGATCGAGGACATGCGCAGCTACGGACGGCTGTGGCTCGGGGCCGAGGGCGAGTGCACGCCGGCTCGCTCGGTCTCCGACGACGGTGACGACGCGTCGCTTGTCGTGCCCGCTTCGCCGGTTGCGGCGTAGCTGCGCGCTCGAGCGCGCCTGCTTGCTGCAAGCGTCCGTGCGTGTGAAGGAGCGGGACGCTCGGGCGGCGAACGCCTCTGCATGCGCAATCGCACGCTCCACCAGTTGCTGCAGGCCTTCACCGAGGACTCGGGTCTGCAGCTGGCGGCGGAGACGGCGCGCGGGGCTGAGATCCCGTTCGAGGTGATCGAGGAGCCCGGTGCTCGCTCTGCCCTCTACTGCTACCGGCCGCTGACGGGCAACTTCATCCGCTCGCGGATGGGGATCCTCGACCGCCTGCCGACCTACCTGCCGGCGGCGCGGATGATCGCGACGATCGACGGGATCGACGCGTACCTGCGCAAGCGCGGCGAGCCGCGGATCCCGCCGGACGACCGCGAGCGCGCCGACGCGGTCCTGCGCTCCTTCCTGTCCGCGGTGTATGCCGAGTCGAGCGAGTTCGGCTTCCAGCCCGAGCGCTTCGCGGCCGCCTACACGGAGCTGGAGACGGCGCTCTACGAGGGGCGTCAGGTCGCGCTCGTCGTCGCCCCGCTGTTCGGGCTGGCGCTGGAGTCCGACGACGTCCCGCTCGGTGAAGGGCTGTCGCTCGCGCGCGGGGAGAACATGCCCGACGTGCCGCCCGAGGCCGTCTGGTCGACGCCCGGCGAAGTCGAGCACGGCACGGTGCTGGCGGTCCTGACGCTGGAGGGCGACAAGCTCGCCGGCCCGCCGCTGACCGCCGCCCGCACCCGCTTTCGCAGGTTGCTGAGCGCGCTGCGGCTGTTCGACGACGGCTCCTACGCGCTCGGTCCGCTGGCGTGGGCGCGGCTCGACGGCGGCCCGTGGCAGGTCGCCCCGCTGGGCGGCAGCGGTCGCGCGCGCGGCCGCTCGACGCTCGTGGTCGAGCAGGAGGACGAACTGCGCGCGTTCTGCAGCCTCGTCGCCCGCCGCACGCCGCGCGCCGGCGAGGTCGCGTGGGCGCTGAACCGCTTCGAGATGGCGCGTGAGCGGATCGCGCCGCTGGAGGCGCTGACCGACGACCTGCTCGCGCTGCGCGCGCTGCTGGAGCCGGAGGGCCCCGACAGCGGCCGCCTCGCACAGCGCCTCGCGGTGATCTGCGCGCTGCCCGGCCACCGCGCCGAGCTGGCCGAGCGGGTCGCCCGCGCGGTCACGCTGGAGCGGACCGTGATCGCCGGCCTCGCCCAGCCCGACGCGAACGCCGACGCGCTCTTCGACGAGCTGTCCGGCAACCTCCGCGCCCTGCTGCGCGACATCCTCTGCGGCCACCTCGACTCCGACGTCCGCTCGCTCGCCGACGAACTGCTCGTCGAGGCCGCCGCCGAGACGGCCGCGTAGCCGCGGGCGGGTCCTGCGCACGCCCGCGCAGGGGAGGACCGACGGGCTACTGCTGCTCTACCGCAGCAAACTTGCGCTCCTCTTGACCGGCACGCGTGGTTGAGCCGTCATCGGTCCGCAGCGATCGCCCGCACGCGGAACAGCGGTACCGGATGGTCCACTCCGCGCAGGCGGCGGTTTGGCAGCGGCGACCACTGCCAGTGGTCGGCGGACGCCTGGGCTTCGACCGCCTCACGCGTCGCGCCGGCGGCGACCACCGTGCCGGGGCGGGCGATGCCGGTGATGCGGCTGGCGATGTTGACGGGGCTGCCGTACCAGTCGCCGGCGCGGCCGAGCACCTGACCGGTCGCCAGGCCGGCGCGCAGGCTGGGGAACTCCTCGCCCTCCGCCTCGGCGGCGCCGACCAGTTCCAGCGAGGTCTCCAGCAGCGCGTCCGGATCGGGTGAGACGAGCATCGCGGCGTCGCCGATCGTCTTCACCAGCCGTACCGGCGGGCGGGCTGCGGCGACCTCGCCGGCCAGTTCGGTGAGTCGCCGCGCGACGGCGCCCAGCTCCTCCGCCGCGACGCGCTCGCCGAGCTTCGTGAAGCCTACGAGGTCGGCGAACGCGATCGACATCGTCACCGCGCCCAGCACCCCGCCGCGCGCCAGCTCCGCGCGCCCGACGACGTCGGTGCGCAGCTGGTCGCGCAGGTGCATGTTGAGGATGTGCTGCATCACGACGCCGAGCTGCGGGCCCAGCTCCGCGCTCGCGGTCGCGTAGCGCTCGCTCAGCTCGCGCTCGCCGATCCCCGGCTGCAGGAACGCGTCGCGCACGAGCGGCCGCAACGTCGCCGCCACGCGCGCGAGGCCCTCGCCGAGCACGCGCGCGACCTCGAGGATCCCCTCCTCCGGCAGCCCCGCGGCCTCGAACTCCTTCAGCCGCGCGGCCGCCTCCACGTCGCTCGCCGTCAGGACGCGGTCGTCCGGGCCGGGCCGGGGCAGGCCGAGCGCCTGGCGCAGCAGCAGCACCAGCTCCAGCGACACCCCCGCCGCCTGCGCGACCTCGCGCGGCGTGAACTCCTCGGTGCCGAGCATCCGCTCGACCTGCAGCAGCGCGAGCCGGTCCTCCGCGGCCGCCCGCCGCAGCTCGTCGAGCGTCACGCCCTCCGCCAGCAGCCGCTCCAGCAGCGCGACTCGCTCGGCGCGCTCGCGCGCGTCGTCGATCCCCTCCAGCAGCCCCTCAGCAGCGAAGTCCATTCCTTCGCGCAGCCTATCGCGATGCCCTGCGAGCGCACGCCGGCCGCGACCAGGTCCCGGCCTGCGCGACTGCGACATAGCGCGACCTCGAAGAACTATAATCTGGTAATGAGACTGGGGGCAGTGTATTCAGATACCGTTAACGCGCTCTATCGCGTAGTCATCCCGATGATGGGACTGCAGGGGCTCGGCTACGAGGTCGTCGGCGTCAGACTCGAACGCGGCGAGAGGCTCGATATATCGCCGCTCATCGGCTGCGATCTGGTGCAGTTGCACCGCATCAGCTTCTTCGACGGCCACGACCCGATCGCTGATCTGCACGAGGCGGGCGCGCTCGTCTCGTTCGACGAGGACGACGACATGGGCGCGGGGACGCCTGAGATCGAGGCGATCGTCGGCAGCGATCGGTTCGCAAGTGGGCAGAAGCAGTTCGCGAACCTGCTCGCGCGTCTGCCGGAGGTCGACCTCGTGACGACGCCGAGCGAGGCACTCGCGGATCGCTTCGAGGAGGCGGGCGCGCCCACGATAGAGGTGATCGACAACTATCTGCTCGACAGATTCGCTGGCACCAACGCAATCGGCCACGACGGTTTCGTGATCGGTTGGCACGCCTGTGCGGAGCATGCCATCGACGCTGAGCTGCTTGGTCTCGCCGCGGTGTTGCAGCAGACGATGGAGCGACACGAATGTGTGCGCGTGGTGACGATAGGGCTCGACTTGGGGTTGGACCACGAGCGCTACCGCGCGAGTCCGAACGTCTCCTTCGACATGCTCACACGGGAGCTCGCTGACGTCGATCTCGGCATCGCACCGCTGGCGGATACCCCGTTCGGTCGTGCCCGTTCGAACGTCAAGGTGCGCGAGTACGCGGCCGCCGGCGTTCCGTGGCTTGCGTCCGACCTGGGGCCGTACGCTGGGTTGGGTAAGGACCAGGGCGGGCAGCTCGTTGGCGACGACGAGTGGTTCGCGGCGATCGACCAGCTCGTCAATTCACCTCGAGCGCATCGCAAGCAGCGTGAACGCGCTCGGCGCTGGGGGACCGCCGAGACGATCTCCAGCATGTGTCACATCTGGGAGGAAGCGTTCCTGGATACGCTCGCGACCGCGCAGTCCGTCTGACTGGCGGGGCGGCACCCAGCTCTGGGTGCCGCCCCGTGCCGGTCCGCTACGTCAGTCCGACGTCAACGTCTCGCGCCGGCTCTGCGCTTGGCGCTCGCGTTTCTACCTCTGTTGGTTCTTCTCTGTCTGGTCTGCGCTCTCGGGCTGGCTCTGCCGCAACCGGCGACGGTGATCGCCTGCGAGCGCTTGATCTGCCTGTTGTTCTGTCCAACGAACGCGAGGTCGGCCTTGAGGCCTCGTCTGGTCGCCGGCAGGCAGAGGTTCCTGACGACGCCGATCGGGCCGTTTCTCGGCCCGGACTCGAGCCTCAGGCTGAACTTCGTGATCGGCGCGTCCGGGACGGCGTCGAATGTCGTCCGGAGTCTGAGATCTCTGGTGATCGTCACCTTGCCGACGAGATCGATCGCCACCTGACCCTTGAGTCGCACGACGAGGTCCGGGAGTCTGCGGTCCGGGGTGTAGACGAAGTACGCCGCCCCTCTGAGTGGGTCTCGCAACAGCGGCGTAACTGCGGTCCCGGTACCCACCGCCATCGGACATCTCTCTGCACGGAACTGCTCGATCGTGCAGGCGCTTCTGCGGTTGACGACGTCGAGGCGCGAATTGAGCGCCTTGGGCAGGGTCACCTCAACGGATCTGTTGTTCGCTTGGCCCAGCGGCATCGTCAACGTGACGTCAAGCGGGGTGCGTTTGCCTCTTGTCAGCTTGCCTCTCGCGCCGACCTTCAGCGTCATCTTCGGCGTGAACGGCAGGCTGGCGCAGCTGACCGGCTGGAACAGGGTGCTGCGGTTCGCGACTGTGCCGAGCGCCGATCGAATCGCCGCGTTCACGCTCGACGCCGTGCAGTTGGACGGGTTGAACATGAAGCGCGGCCGGTCGACGGTGACCATCACCTCGCGGATCTGCAGCGGGATCCCCTGCAGGATCGTCGGCATCGGATCCGAGACGATCCGCAGCTGCGCCGTGTTGCGGTCGGTGTAGATCGCCGCTCGCACGACGACGAGCCCGAGGTCGAACGGCCCGGCGACAGCCGGCACCGCGATCGAGAGCCCGAACGGAGCGTCCTTGTACGGCCCGGTGATGTACACCTTGCCGCCGAGCCGGAACGGCAGCGGCCCGGCGCCGGCGGCGACGTCCGCTCTGCCGATCAGCGAGTTCGGTCCGCAGGCGCCGGCGCTGGCCGCCGCATCGGAGCAGAGGTCAGCGTCGGCGATCCGCGCCAACAGTCCCTTGGGCATCGAGACATCGATGTCGGAGAGGTCCTGTTGACGGCCGCCGCGCGAGAACTGCAGCATGAACGACGAGTCCTTCGCGCCGCGCGCGTCGACGCTGCCCGCGACGAGCGCCGGGTCGAACCCGGGAGCACCGCAGGGCGTGCCCTGCCCGTCCGCGCTGACCGTGAACGAGTCCTCCGACGTCGCGACCTTGCCGCTCCATGCGGTGAACGTGGTCTTGGTCGTGTGCGTCCCGCACGTCTCGGGCAGCACCAGCGGCGCCTTCGGCCCGTCGTTGAACTCGAGCGCGAGGTCCGTGAACGGCAGCTGCGGGTTGTTGTCGAACGTGGCGGTGAGATTGCCTGCGCCGTCACGATCGACCACACCGGCCAGCTTGATTCGCACCCCGCTGCCAGCCGCGACGAGATAGAGCTTGATCAACTCGCTGGCAGTTGGCTGCGCGAGGTAGATCGACCCGCTCAGCGGATTGTCGAGCAACGGCGTTCTCACCGTCACCGTCCCGATCTTCGAGTTCCCCGGACAACTCGCCGGCCCGTCGACTCTCAGCCCGATCTGCTCCGGGGCGCACCCTCCCAGCCCGGCGGCCGACGGAGGCGAAACCCGCACCCCCGCCGGCAGCGCCACCACAGCCTTCTTCAACGCCGCCTGCGCCAGCCCGGTCGGATCGGTGCTGTACGGCATTCTCAGATGCACCTCGAAGCCGGACGGGGTGTCGGCTTCTCTCATGACGGGCTGCATCGTCAGGCTCGGATCGAATGGGACCTTGTCGCAGTTCTCCGACCCAACCGGTCTGTTCTCGGGAGCAGGCGTGTGCGAATCGAACGACGAGTACTTCCAGTCGGTCGGGTCCTGCCAGGATGCGACGCGGAGGTTCGTCCGGACTGGGCCTGCGCATTCGGTTGGGAGGGTGAGGAAAGGCTTTGGCGTGACGTTAGCTCGGGTCGGCGTCGCGAAACAGTCGATGATCGGGTCCCAAACGGGATCGAGGTGATCGCCGTAGCAGCCTGAGGCGGGGATGCCTCGTGCGGGGTCGTGGCTCTGGTCAGCCGGAACTCCCCAGAATGTGAGTGATGTGCCCGTGACCGGCGATGACTGCGGGATGCCCGGGACAAGCACTGAGAGGCCATAGTCGTCCTCGGAGCGCACCGCGGCATTGAGGACAACTGGAATGCTCAACGGATGAAATCCAAACTGTGCAGGAGAGTCATCGCTCGGCACAAGATTAAAGACAGGATACGTGAGAAGTGAACCATTGAGATCCACCGTGGCGAGACCTACCTGCGCGGATGGCAAGCATCCCAGTTGGGAGAAGCGTTCCTTCGAGCACTTCGGAGTTGCTGAGGGATCTCCGCCGAAACCAGCGGGGAGGTCGACGACGATGTCCTTGACCGACTCGTCGGGCACTCCCGCGAACAGAATCGTTGTCGATGCTTGGTAAGGATGTGACCCGGCGGCGGTCGCCGCTGCTCCGTCCGCGTTCGAGACGAGTCCATCGAAGCCGTCGATCGAAAGCTCGGCGCCGCGCGCCGTCTGCGTCCACCCCGCAGCGCAGATCAGCATCGTGCACAGCAGGATCGCCGGAGCGGACGCCCGGAGACCACGTTTGCCGTATGTCAGTGGCCCACATGTCATCGTTCTGCCTTTCTAGGGCCCGCCTTGAGCGCGCTGGAGCCGACTCGTTGCCGCACGACGTGACGCAGCGTGACCGGCTTGGCGACGCTTGAGAACCGAACGACGGCCCGGACGCGTGTAATTCCTCTCCTCGCAAGTACAGACCTGGCGAATCTGTTGACGTGAAGGACGATCGTCGCGTTTCGATTCCTGGTGAGCGTTGCGGTGTGCTTGTCGGCTACGACCGTCGCCCCGCTGTGTGTGATGAGGAGTTCCGCCGTGAAGGCTCCTCGAGTACTTGCTGTCATGGTCAGCCGCAGGCGGCCGGTGGCGGCAAATCGTCTCCAGCCAGCCTTACCGATTCTTTTCACGGAAAAGACCGGAGCGACTGACAGATCGGGTGCGTTTTCCGAAGTCGCGGGCGTAGACGAGCCCAGACGTGGGACATCAACTAAAGTTCGCGGCGACGGCTGGCACGCGCTTCCCGAACATTCGGCACCAGGCAGGGGGCGTGCCGGCCGGCCATTGAGGGTCGCGTCATAGAGGTCGGTGTTGTTGTCTCTGTCGGAGGTAGCCAACTGCTCACGCGTTGTGAAGAACACGTCACTGCCATCACTACTCGCGTCTTGAAAAAATGAATTATCTTGGCTTTGGCCCGATGAGATCAGCCTGACTGTGCCGTCGGCAATTTCATACGCGTCGAACTGGGAGTTGACGTCACCTGGGACGAGACGCTGACGTGTGCTGAAAAACGCGCGCCGCCCGTCGGCAGAGATCGAGTTCTGGTAGATGGCCGGTTCGGTACCGAACCGGCTACCTCTTGTCCCAGGAGGCAGGACTGCGGAATCGACAGGTTCTTGCCCGTTCGATGGGCAAGACCCACACGAGATAATCTTCCGATCCGCGTCGTAAAGATAGATCTGACGAGATCCTCTCGAATCGTAAGTCGTCAGATTGTCCTCGGACGCGAAGACGAGCCCCGAACCGTCAGCCGAGACCCGAGCCGTTTGTCCCGGCCCGGCAAACGTTCCCGACGAACCGAACGTCGGCGCGACGGCTTCGATGCTGCCGCCTCTCCAAAGATAGATCCCGACGGTCATCCCGTCATCGACGCTAGCGACAAAGTAGACGGAATCGCCATTGTCACCAGCCCCGATAACCCCGTATACCGTTGTCAGATCCCCGACTGTCCCTCCGGTGAGGAGCTCAAGGCTGCCGTCATCGACGCGATATCGATAGAGATCAGTCCTTGTGTCTTGGTCGCCATCAAGGAGTTGTTCATCCGACGTAAAGTAGGCGCTGCTCCCATCACGGGTTGCTGTCCAGAAGGTTGCTGCTTGTGGCACGTCTGGGGTAAGCTTCTGGGACTGTGACACCGGTCGAGTTTCCGTGCCGTCAAGTCGCACATAGATCCGACCATCATTTGGCGTCGTGAAGAAGATCTTGCTGCCATCGGATGACACGGTGTTGAGCAGGCTTCCCGACGCGCCGCCACCGGCGACGGCGCCTGCTGCCGCTGGCGAGCTATCGGGGAGGACGTTCACCAACCTGACTGCTCCAGCCGTCCACTCGTAGAGGTTTGTGACGCCAGCGGGCGCGGTTGCCGTGTGGGCGTTGGAGTCTTGGAAGACGACGTGCGACGCGTCGCTCGACGAGCCAACGTACGAGATGTCCGGATAGAGCGCAGGATTCGGCAGGGTGTCGAGCGTGAGAGTGGTGTAGCCGGGTCGGCCGACCGCACTGAGGAAGTAGTTGAGAGTCCCCGCGGAAGCGTCTGGGGCAAGGACGGGATCTTGAGCCAGCGTTATCGCCTTTGTCAGATCATCCGAATATCCGCCGACTGGCGCTTGCGCGCTGAAACTTCCATGCTCGGCAGCAGCTTCAGGCACGGTGCTCCACCCATCTGCGGTCCGGCGGGCCACATACGATATGCGAAATGCGCCTACTGATGCACCGGCAAATGGCGTTCCGGAGATGAACGCTACCGAATCGCCCGAGGGAGCACTATCCACGAGAAACGAGGCGGGAATGTTAGCGGCCTCCACGAGAACGTCGCCGCCAGTCTTGTCAGGCGGAGACACCTGTTCATACGTCCGCCCGATGGCCGACCCGGAGCTTATTGCCAGCGCCGTCGCAATGCCGGTGACGGCGCACATGGTTTTGCGCCATTGGCGCTGGTACGCGATCTGCTTCATCCACTCCTCCTAGCCGATGACCCACTTTCCGACATACTAATGGTAGACACATATGGCTCTAGAGGCAACGCGGTGCGTCAAAACAGGTGTAGCCGATCGGCTGGAAGGCAGAGCGAGTCTCACGCAGTGGATAGCGAATGGTTTCGGGTCCGGAGCGGCGAGAGTGATTGGCGCGGCCATGGCCGCGCCCTGTAGAAGAGCTAAATCCTGGCTTATTGCATCTACTGCATTTCTAGAGTATCATGTGCAACAGCGTGTGTGCCGCGCGTCGACTGATGAGAGCGGGTTGAAAGGGGGGATCTGTGTGGCGCTCACACGCTTTACTGCATGGCTTCTAGTAGCCAGCACAATAAAGAATGAGGTAATATATGTTTAAGTTGCGATTGCTGTTCGTGACTGCTCTTGCTGTGGTTGCAGGCATGGCGATAACGAGCGCTGCGAGCGCTATTGTCATCGGACCAGGCGCACCTGGAACGAGAACACCGATAACTGCCACGGCTACTAATCTCACCGTCGGTGTTCCTCCCGGCGGATATCAGAGTAATGTCACTCTCACGGGGACAATAACAGCCGGCAATATCGCTAATAACGTTCTTACGCAAATAGGTACCATTCTAGCTGGAACCTGCGTCAGCGTGACTGCCGGATTCATAACAGAATGTAGACTACTTACGTCGGCTGCGCCGTGGAACGTCTTCATACAAGGCACAGCCGGTGCTGCGACGGTCAGAGTCGTAATTAGACCAGTGACGTTCCTAATAAGCACGTCAGACGGCAGAATCGCGTGCCTACTTACCGCGGATGTAAACGGCACCTATGCGAGAGCAACCGGAGTTCTTACCCTCGCTGGTGCTGGTTCGGTTACTAATATAGTGCCGAGAGTGCTAGCGCCGGGAACGTGTCCGGCGGGCGGTGCGCCAACTCTGACGGGAACTTTCAGAATTGTTCCGGCAATAACCTGGGTGTAGTAGCATAATTCACTATTTGGTAGCCTTCTTGTGCCGGGGTGCGCTGTGTGCCTCGGCACAGGTTGTGCGCACGTGTATCGCATTGGCTGAGGCTGAGGTGCTGGGATGAGAATCGCGTTTTGTGCTGACATCGCGACCCCGAACGGCTGTTACCGAGCACTGTGGCCGATGGTGGCGCTCGGCACACGCGGGCATAGGATACGACAGGTTAATCCTGGGGTCGGTCGGAAGTTACTGGGCCAGTTCGAGGTCTTACATGTGCATCGATACTCGGACCCTCAAATCCTTGGTTTGGTGCGTATTGCGCATGAGGAGGGGCTCGGTGTCGTCTGGGACAACGATGATAATTTCGCTGCAATCGATAGAGCGATGCCCGATTATGTTCGGCACGGGGGCCTGAAGTGGGAGAGACGGTCGGCAGATATGCGGCGGATCTTCGAGCTGGCGGGGATCGTCACCAGCCCGAGTGAGCATTTGTGTGAGGTTCACCTAGAGGCTGGAGCACGGGAGGTTGCGGTCGTGCCGAATCGCATCCAGCGGAGAGATTTGACGGGACCGCAGATCAGCGCGCGGGTTGTGGTGATCGGGTGGCTTGCCGGGAGAGAGCATCGGATGGACGTGCGCGCCCTCGGGATGGACGAGGTGCTCGCTCGGGTGTTGGAGCGCTCGACGGATGTGTACGTGGAGAGCGTCGGGATCTCACTCGGGCTGAAGTCGGATCGCTACATACACACCGAAGGCGTTCACTTTCCGAGATTGATCTCCAAGCTCGCGAGCCTCGACATCGGGATCGCCCCGCTGGCTGACCTGCCGTTCAACCGGTCACGATCGGACATCAAGGTTCGGGAGTATGCGGCTGGCGGGGTGCCGTGGCTTGCCTCACCGATAGGGCCGTACACCGGCCTCGGTCCTGATCAGGGCGGGATGTTGGTCGGCGATGCTGACTGGGAAGACGCGCTTGTCAGGTTCGCCACGGACGCGAAGCGGCGGAGGAAGCTTTCGCGTGCGGCGCAGAAGTGGGCGGCGCGTGAGACGATTGAGCGGTCGGTGGGGGAGTGGGAGCAGATACTGACGCGGGCGATCGAGGTTCGGCAGAGTGAGTGAACGGGGGATGATGTGGGCTCAAGAGCCGGTGACGTATGGCGTTGTTGAGGCGGGGGCGCGCTCAGACGCCGGTGGAGACGTTGTCGCTCGCATTCTCCGCGGACCTCGGCGCTGCCAATGGGTGGTACCGCGCGCACGGACCGTTGGAGGCGCTGGAGGCTCGGGGGCATCGGGTACGCGCGCTGAACGGGCGGGATGTGGCGACCGGCAGAGCGTTGACCGGAGTCGACGTGCTGCTCGTGCACCGGTCGTGCGACGCCGCGGCGCTGGGATTGGTCCAGTCGGCGCGCGCGCGGGGTGTCGCGGTCGTGTGGGACGACGACGATGACTTCTCTGCGATCCCTAGGAGGACGGCGAGTTACAAGCATCATGGCGGGATGGCGTACGAACGGCGTGCGGCGGCATTGAGGAAGCTGCTCCCGCACGTCGATGTGGCGACGGCGCCGAGCGAGCGCATCACTGCGCACCTGCAGGCCATGGGTGCCGCGCGGGTGCAGGAGCTGCCCAACTACGTTCCGGACGCGTTCGTGCGTGCCAAACCACAATCGCATGCCGGGTTCACGATTGGTTGGGTTGCCGGGCTCGAACATCGCTACGACTATGACGCGCTCGGCATCCGTCAGCAGCTCGAAGCGCTCCTAGACGTCCATCCCGCGCTGCGCGTCTCGGCAATCGG
Source organism: Conexibacter sp. CPCC 206217 (assembly GCF_030646165.1). GTDB lineage: Bacteria > Actinomycetota > Thermoleophilia > Solirubrobacterales > Solirubrobacteraceae > Conexibacter. Next base: position 130,769 of record NZ_JAUTDO010000008.1, read on the forward strand.
GGTGGGACTCGGGCTTCCGGGCGATCGTTGCGTGCACGAGAGACTCGTGCCATTCGGCGAGCTTCCGGCGCGGATCGGCATGTTCGACGTCGCGCTGGCTCCGCTCGCCGACATCCCGTTCAACCACGCTCGCTCCGACATCAAGGTCAAGGAGTACACGGCGGTTGGCGTGCCGTGGCTCGCGTCGCCCATCGGTCCCTACCGTGGGCTTGGCGAACGGGAGGGTGGACGGCTGGTTGCCGATGATCGCTGGTTCGAAGAGATCAACCGGATGATCATTGACACGAAGGCGCACCGCCAAGCCGCCAGGCGTGCCGAGCGTTGGGGCTCATCTCAGACGGTCTCGCAGAACGCTCACCAGTGGGAGACGCTCTTCACCGACCTCGTGCGCGCGCGCCGCGCGTAGCGCCGAGAGCTGCATTGCGCCGGGATGTGAGCGGCGAGACGCGCGTTCAGCCGCCTCTACGCGGCGCCGCCGCTACGCGAACAGATGCCCCCCGATCCGCACCAACCCCTCCGCGTCATGGACGTCGTCGTCGAGGTGCGGAATCAGGAGCAGGGGGACAGAAGGCCCGAGCCGCGCCGCGAGCAGCGCGACGTTCTCGCGGTCGCGCACGGCGAGCGCGTGCTCGTCGGCGAAGCAGGCGGCGACTCTGCGCGCGAGCGGTCTGGAGAGGCCGGCCTCGTCGACGAGCCGGGCGATCAGCTCGCCGGCGTCCTCGTCGCCGAGCTGGTCGGCGTGGACGCGGTTGACGATCCCGCCGCCGAAGCCCATCCGCGCGGCCTTCAGCTTGCGGTGGAAGTAGATCGCCTCGTCGATCGGCTCGCGCTCGGGGGAGGTCACCAGCAGGAAGCGCGTGCCGGGGTCGCGCAGCAGCGCGTCGACCTGCTCGGCACGTGCTCTGAAGCCCTCCATCAGCCCGCCGAGCAGGCGGAAGAAGGTCGACAGGTCCGTCAGCAGGTCGACTCCGGTGACGCGCTTGAGGACGCCGAGCGCGAGACCGGTCGAGCGGCCCAGCAGCCGCATGCCCAGACCCGGTCCCGCCCACCCGCGCAGCAGCGCCTGCAGCGCGCGGCCCTCGAAGAACTGCGTCAGGCGGTCCGGCGCGTCGAGGAAGTCGAGCGCGTTGCGCGACGGCGGCGTGTCGAGCACGAGCAGGTCGAACTCAGCCGTAGCGGCGAGGTCGTGCAGCTTCGCGATCGCGGTGAACTCCTGCGAGCCGGCGACAGCGCCGGACAGCTCGCGGTAGATGCGGTTGGAGAGGATCTCCTCACGGGTTCTCGCGTCCGGCGCGAGCCGCTCGATCAGGTCGTCGAACGTGCGCTTGGCGTCGAGTTGCAGCGCCCACAGCTCGCCGTCGCCGAGGTCGAGGCCGGCGGCTGTGAAGGCGGCCGGGTCGACGCGGTGCGGGTCGTTGCCGAGCGCGTCGAGGCCGAGCGCGTTGGCGAGCCGCTGCGCCGGGTCGATCGTGACGACGCAGACCTTCAGCCCGCGCGCGGCCATCCCGGTCGCGATCGCGGCGGAGGTCGTCGTCTTGCCGACGCCGCCGGAGCCGCCGCAGATGCAGACGCGGGTGCCTGCGAGCAGCGTCGCGACGCCGCCCGCCGGCGCCCCTGCCGCCGCGCCGGCCGCCTGCTCGCCGTCGCGCAGGCCGCTCACAGCAGCTCCTCCAACCGATCCGCCAGCAGCTCCAGCCCCGCACGATCGACCGACGGCGTGAACAGGTACGGCAGCTCGAACGGATCTGACCCGAGCCCGTCCGCGAGCCGCTGCACCTGCGCGCGCTGGGCGCGTGCGCGGACGTGCTCGGAGCGGGCCGATTCGAGTGCGGCTCGGACGAGCGGGGAGAGCGGCGACGACGCCGTGCTCGCGCGCGCCGAGCTGCCGTCGGACACCCCGCCGCCCGCCTCGATCGCTCTCGCCACCCCCGCCGCCTGCCGCGGCCCCAGCCGGTCGGGCACGAGCGCGTTGACGATCGTGTGCGACAGCTCGATCCCGCAGTCGTCGCGCAGCGACCGTCGCAGCGCGAGCGTCTCGTTGACCGGCATCTCCTCCGCCAGCGCGACCGCGATCACGGCGGCGAAGCGGGGGTCGGTGAAGGAGGCGTCGAGCGTGCGGCCCTGCGACGCGATCGGGCCGACCTTCGCGATCTCGGCGAATGTTCGAGGCGTGCGCAGCGTCGCGAGGCCGTGGCCGGTCGCCGGCGCGTCGACGATCACGAGGTCGTAGGGCTCGGCGCCCTTCGTTCGCCGCGGCGCCTGCGACAGCTCCCACGCCTTGCCGAGCGCCAGCAGCTCGCGCATCCCGGGCGTCGCGGAGACGAAGCCGTGGAACGTGCGCGAGTGGGCGAGCACGTCGCCGAGCGGGCCGGCCTTCTGCTGCAGGTACTCCTCCAGCGCGTGCTGCGGCTCGATCGAGATCGTGTGCAGATTGCGCGCCAGGCGCAGCTCGCGCGCGCCGCTGGAGCCGTCGGCGTGGCCGAACGCGACCGCGGCGCGGTCCTGGCCGGTCAGCTCGGCGACGACCGTGCGCAGGCCGCGACGGGCCGCCGCGATCCCGAGTGCGATCGCGACGGTCGACTTGCCGACGCCCCCTTTTCCGGTAAGGAAGAGCAGTCGCTTGTCGCGGAGTCCGGACACCGTGCGTGAGCCTAGACGCTCGACCGGGGGAGGAAACCCCGCCCCGACTGCGAATAGAGGCGCGTATGGGTTTCCCGACGCAACGGAGTCACCAGTGACCGGCCAGGCCAAGGTCATCGCCTTCGCCAATCAGAAGGGCGGCGTGGCGAAGACGACGACGACGCTCAACCTCGCCGTGGCGTTTGCGGAAGAGGGCCATCGCGTGCTCTGTTGCGACATGGATCCACAGGGCAATCTGACGATGTCGCAGGGGATCGACCCGGACACGGTCGAGACCTCGATGTACCACGTGCTCGTGAACCACATCTCGATCCGCGAGGTGATCCGCCGGCGCGAGATCGACGTCGCCTGCGCGTCGATCGACCTCGCCGGCGCCGAGATCGCGATGTCGACGCAGATAGGCCGCGAGCGCTCCTTGGAGAAGGCATTCCGCCCGATCAAGGAGGACTACGACTTCATCTTCATCGACACGCCGCCGAGCCTCGGGCTGCTCACGATCAACGCCCTGACGGCGGCCGACAAGGTGATCGTCCCCGTCCAGTGCGAGTATCTGTCGATGCGAGGGCTGCTCCAGCTCCAGAACACGCTCAAGATGATCCGCGAGAACCTCAATCCGAACGTCGACATCGAAGGCATCCTGCCGACGCTGGTCGACACCCGCACGCTCCACGCGAAGGAAGCGATCGAGCTGCTCGAGGAGAGCTTCGGCGAGCGCGTGTTCGCGTCCCGGATCCGCAAGACGGTCCGCTTCGCAGAGGCGCCCGTGCAGGGTATGTCCGTGTTGAAGTACGAACCCGACGGCATGGCTGCCCACGCCTACCGACAGCTCGCGAAGGAGGTTCTCGACAATGGCGCCAAGTAGACGCACGAGCATGAGGGAAGGTCCCCTCGCGGCGCTCTTCCGGAGAACCGAGGACGAGGGGCTGCAGGGGACGCCGCGCGATCAGGAGCCGGCCGCTGCCGCGCAGTCGCAGGCCCCCGCTCCCGCGCAGCCGCAGGTCGCCGCGCCGGCCTCTGCGCAGCCGGCCGCCGCGCAGCCGCAGGCCCCGCAGCCGTCGACCCCCGCCGCCGCCCGCGGCGAGGTGCAGGAGCGCCCGCACCCGTCGCTGCGCAGCGACGTCGTCGCCCCGCCCGTCGAGTCGGCGCCCGCGCCGCCGACGCCGCAGGAGCGCCTGCACCGCGCCTTCTCCGCCGACATTCCCGAGAACATGATGGATCCGACCCCCGCCGCGCCGCCGCGTGACGTCTACGCGCGCGTCGAGGAGACCGGCCTGCCCTCCGACCCGTACGGCGCGACTCGCGGCCACGGCCCGGTGCTGCGCGTCGTCGGCGTCGGCGGCGGCGGCGTCAACGCGGTCAACCGGATGGTCGAGGCGGAGGTCAACGGCGTCGAGTTCCTCGCCGTCAACACCGACCTGCAGTCGCTGCAGCAGTCCGCGGCGCACCTGACGCTGCACATCGGCGCCAACGTCACGCGCGGGCTCGGCTCCGGCTCGGACCCGTCGCTGGGGCGCAAGGCGGCGATGGAGGAGTACGACAGGATCAAGGCGCTGCTGAAGGGCAGCGACATGATCTTCATCACCGCCGGCGAGGGCGGCGGCACCGGCACGGGCGCCGCACCGGTCGTCGCGCGGATCGCGCGCGAGCTGGGTGCGCTGACGGTCGGGATCGTGACCAAGCCGTTCGGCTTCGAGGGCACGCGCCGCAAGGAGCAGGCCGACGTCGGCGTCGAGGAGCTGGCGGCCGAGGTCGACACGCTGATCGTCGTGCCGAACAACCGCCTGCTGTCGGTGCTCGACCGCGGCACCTCGATGGTCGACGCCTTCCGCGTCGCTGACGACGTGCTGCGCCAGGGCGTGCAGGGGATCTCCGACCTCGTCACGCTGCCGGGCCTGATCAACCTCGACTTCGCCGACGTGCGCACGATCATGGCCGACGCCGGCAGCGCGCTGCTCGGGATCGGCATGGGCACGGGCGAGCGGCGCGCGATCGACGCCGCCGAGCAGGCCGTCGCCTCGCCGCTGCTGGAGACCAGCATGGAGGGCGCGCGCTCGATCCTGCTGTCGATCACCGGCGGCACGGACCTGTCGCTGTGGGAGGTCAACGAGGCGGCCAAGGCCGTGTCGGAGGCCGCGCACCCGGACGCGAACATCATCTTCGGCGCGATGGTCGACGAGAAGCTCGGCGACCAGGTCTGGGTCACGGTCGTCGCGACCGGCTACGGCGAGGTCCGCCCGCCGCGCCAGTCGCGCGAGCAGCTGCGCGGGTCCGACATCGGCGTGCCGCGCGAGGAGCGCGCCGCGGTTGCCGCGGCCGCCGCTCGTGACGATCGTCCCGTGCGCAGCCGTTTCGCGGAACCGGCCGCCGGCGAGGTGCGGATCGCGCGCACGAGCCACGCGAGCCCGCCGCCGCGCGAGCGCGTGCGCGACGAGCTGGACGTGCCCGAGTTCATGCCGCACCGCTGAGCGGTCGTTGCCGCGCGGGGAGGCGTTGTCGTCCATCCCCGCCGTCGCGCGGTCGTTGCCGCGCGGCGCGGGCGCGTTGATGTCATCCTCCCGGCCGTGACCGTTCGCACGGCTGGGGAGGAGAGCCGCAGCGGCGTCGTCGCGGCGGGTCATCCGCTCAGCGCCGAGGCCGGCGCCGCCGTGCTGCGCGACGGCGGCAACGCGGTCGACGCGGCGCTTGCGGCGATGCTGACGTCGTTCGCCGCGGAGCCGTTGCTGACCGGCCTGGGCGCTGGCGGCTACATGCTCGTCGTCCCGCCCGACGGCGAGCCGCAGCTGCTCGACTTCTTCGTCGAGGCGGCCGGGCGCGGCGCCGACCATTCCCGCCGCGCCGAGCTGGTGCCGGTGTCGGTCTCGTTCGGCGACGCGGTCCAGGTCTTCAACGCCGGCGCGGCGTCGGTCGGCACGTATGGGATGCCGCACGGGATCTGCGAGGCGGCCGAGCGGTTCGGGCGGATGCCGCTCGCGGAGCTGGTCGAGCCCGCCGCGGCGCTCGCGCGTGCCGGCGTCCCGCTCAACCCCGAGCAGGCGTACATCGTCGAGATCCTCGAGGGGATATGCCGCCTCACGCCGGAGGTCGAGGCGATCTTCGCTCCCGGCGGGCGGCTGCTGGGCGAGGGCGACGCGATCGTCCAGCCGGAGCTGGCGGCGACGCTGGAGCTGCTCGCCGACGAGGGCTCGCGGCCGTTCTACGACGGCGAGATCGCGGCGGCGGCGACCGCGCTGCTCGACGCGCACGGCGGGCTGTTGACGCGCGCCGACCTGGCCGCGTACAAGACGGTCGCGCGCGAGCCGGTGCGGGTCGCCTATCGCGGCCGCGAAGTCCTCTCGAACCCGCCGCCGTCGGCCGGCGGCACGCTGATCGCGTACGCGCTGGCGTTGCTGGAGCGGGAGGGGGTGGGAGCCGGCGGCGCATCGCTCAGCGGTGGCGCGGCGGGGAGCGGCGCGGCGGGCGGTCCGACCTCCGCCCAGTTCGTCGCCGCGATGGGCGCCGCGCAGGACGAGCGCACGCCGGCCTTCCTCGACGGGCTCGACGAGCCCGGGTTCCTCGACCGCTTCCTCGCCGCGCGGCTCGGCTCGACGACGCACGTCGCCGTGCTCGACGGCGACGGCGGCGCGTGCTCCGTCACCTGCTCCAACGGCGAGGGCGCCGGGATCGTCGTGCCCGGCACCGGGATCCACCTCAACAACATGCTCGGCGAGCAGGACCTGAACCCGCTCGGCTTCCACCGCTACTCGCCCGGACGCCGCCTGCCGAGCATGATGGCGCCGACGGTCGTGCTGCGCGACGGGCGGCCGGAGCTGGTGCTCGGCAGCGCCGGCTCCAACCGCATCCGCTCCGCGATCCTGCAGACGATCGTCGCGGTCGTCGACCACGGGCTGGACGTGGAGGCGGCGGTGCGGGCGCCGCGGCTGCACTTCGAGGACGGGATCGTCTACGCCGAGCCGGGTGCCGACACGGAGGCGCTGGAGGCCGACGGCCACACGATCGCCCGCTTCAGAGCGTTGAACCTCTTCTTCGGCGGCGTCCAGGCGGTCGCGCGCGACGCCCGCAGCGGCGCGCTGTCAGGCGGCGGCGACCCGCGGCGCGGCGGGGCGGCCGTCGTCGCGTGAGCGGTCGCGCCGGTCGCTTCCCACGCGCGTCGCGGCGAAGGGGCGCTCCGGCGCGGCGAACCGTCGCTTCCCGCGCGCGGCGCACCGGCCCGCAGAAGCGGCTCGGTAGGGTCCGCCGCATGCGCCGTCTGCCGCTGCTCGCCACGATCGTCTGCACGTTCGCGCTCGCGCTCGTGTCAGCCGGCTGCGGCGCCGACTACTCCGACCTCTTCCTCGTCAGACGCACCGGCGTGCTGCCGGACGCCGACGTGCAGATCGTCGTCAACGACGGCGGGACGATCAGCTGCGACAGAGGCGAGTTCAGAGAGCTGCCGTCGAGAATGCTGCTGGACGGGCGCGACATCATGAGATCGCTCAGAGAGGATCTCGAGTTCGGCAAGGTCCACCCGAGAGCCCCGAACGCGCAGCTGCGCTTCCGCATCGACGCGCCCGACGGCACGATCAGCTTCAGCGAGACCGACGGCGCGCACGACGAGGACCTCGCGCGGCTCGTCCAGCTCGTGCGCGAGCTGTCTCAGCAGATGTGCGGGCTCGCGCGCTGAGCGCGCGCCGGGCCCTACTGCGGCGGCTCGCGGTCGGGCGAGTCCTCAATCGGCCGGGCACCCGGGACGCTGCGGTCCGCGCGCTTGGCCTCCCAGTCTCTGCGGGTCGCGACGATGTCGTCCTCGACCAGCTGCGACTCGCGCTCCAGAGCACGAACCTGATCGTCCAGCCCGCGCTCGTAGGCGTGGATGCCGGCCTCGTCGTCGGGGGTGCTGGTGGGGTCTCTCGGGTCTGGGGCCATCTTGCGAGGCTACCCGCCCGCGGTCGGTGCGATGCCCCTGATCGCACGCGATCCGCGCGATGCCCCTGATCGCGCGCGAGCGCGTCAGCGGCGGCCGCGGTGAGCCGGGCGTGGCGCCCGGCTCACACGGCGGTCGTCGCTAGCGGACCGTGACGGTGACGGCGGCGATCCGCCGCGCGCCGGCGAGCTTTCTGCCGGCGTGACGGGCCGGGCTGGCGAGCGTGTAGCGGCCGCTGAGCTTGCGGTAGCTGACCTTCCCGCCCTTCTGGCGCTTGACGACCGCTGCGCTCAGACGCAGCGTGCGGCCTCTCAGCGTGCCGCTGGCCATGACCGTCTTGCCGCGGCGCAGCACGACGCGGTACGTCTGCGAGGAGCGCCGCCCGACCTGCCCGGAGAGCGTGAGGACGACCTGGCGCTTGGCCTTCTTCGAGCCTCTGATCGCGGCGGTGATCCGTCTGGTGGCGGCGGGCGACACCGGTGCTCTGACCGACGGCGCCGGGACGCTCGGGACCGTCGGCGCGCTCGGCGCCGGCGGCGCCTGCGGCGTGTCCGGCTGGGTCGGCTGCCCCGGCTCCTCCTCCGGCGGATCGGTGCGGGGCTCGATCGCGGTCGGGATCGTGAACGTGAGGAAGCCGAACGGCTGGCCGGCGTAGGTCTCGAGCCCGTAGGTCGAGGTGCCGGCTGCCGAGGCTCTCGCCGGCACGGCCACCCACGAGCGGACGCTGCCGTCGCCGCTGGTCCGGGGCGCGGCGCCCGACAGGTCGACGTCGAGCAGCCGCACGTTGCTGACCGGGATCGTTCTCGGATTGCCGGCCATCGCGTCCGCCATCGAGCCGCTGGCCTGGCCGTCGACGTAGACGCGGGCGCTGCGCTCGTCGGCGGCGATCTCCAACCGCGGGTCGACGAGCGTGCTGTCGATGTAGTGCGCGGTGTTGACCCAGCGGATCGTGCCGCGGTACTGGATCACGAGCTTGCCGCTGGCGGGGTCCCTGTAGGCGTCCTGCTGCGTCAGACGCCAGCTCGACCGGTCGCCGGCGTCGGGTTGGCTGGCGCCGTCGCTCGTCTGCACGCCGCGCGCGGTCGTCGGGCCAGGTCCGGGCCAGGCGGTGTAGAGGTAGTTGACCCAGGTTCGCAGGTTGGACGAGCCGGTCAGACCGCGCGCAGTCCAGTCGAGTCGCGGCGCGACCGACGCCTCGAAGCGGGCGGACTCGTTCGTCCGCGCCGCGGGCGCGGCCGCGGCGGCGTACGGCGTCCAGCCGAGCGCCGCGTTGCCGAGCGGGTCGCCGGCGAGCGTCAGGTTGGCGTCGTCGGGCAGCCCGAGCGCCGTCGTGTTGCCGTAGGTCGGCGTGGGATTCGTGTAGGTGACCGGCGCCGACCAAGCGGTCTCCCCGGCGGCCCGGTTGGCGACGCGGATCTCGCCGCCGCTGAGCACCACGACGCCGCCGCTGAACGAGGGCGCCACTCTGCTGGTCCAGGCGACCGTCGCCGCGCCGTCGGGGCCGAGCGCGATCCGTGGCCAAACGGCCGGGTTGGCGGCCGTCGCCTCTTCGGCGACGGTCTCCGCCGCTCCCCAGGAGCCGTCGTTGCCGAAGCGCTGGGCGCGCACGCGGCTCGGCGTCCCGGCGCCGGCGTCGGCCGCCTCCGGCCAGACGACGGTGGCGGTGCCGTGGGCGTCGAAGGCGGCCGACGGGATGCCGGTGCCGCCGGTGATGCGCGCGGGGGCGCCCGTCTGCGTGGTGGCGGCGTTGGCGCTGCCGGAGGCCAGCACGGCCGGCGGCGTCCACACCGCCGACGAGCCGGCCGGGCGCGCAGCGGCGCGCGGTCCTGCGTCCGAGCCCCAGGTCGCGACGGCGGCGCCGGCGGCGTCGACGGCGACCGCGGGACGGCTCGCGAAGCCGGCGGCCGTGGTCAGCGTGGCGACGGCGCCGAGGCCGCCTCCGGCGGCGCGGGTGCGGGTCTTGATCTCGCGGGTGGCGTTGTCGGCGCCCGTGCGCCAGACGATCGTCAGCGCGTCGTCCTGGTCGCGGCCGAGGCCGATCGTGTCGGCGATGTCGACGGTCGTCGCGTCGACCGTCTGCGGTGCGCTCCACGCGCCGGCCGCGCCCGCGCGGGTCGCCAGCTCGACCGCGGCGGCGCCCTGCCACGCGATCGCGGCGTCGCCGTCGGCGGCGACGTCCACGGCGATCGTGAAGGAGGTGCTCGGCGCGGTCACGGTCGCGAGCGTGGCCGGCGCCGACCAGCTGCCGTCGGCGGCGGCCGTCGCCGCGCGCACGGTGACGGAGTCGGCAGCGGTCCGCTCGCCCCAGGCGACCGTGGCGCGACCGGCGCCGTCGACGGCGACCTTCGGCCCGACGATCACCGTGTAGTTGCTGCTCGCGGCGCGTGCGACGGAGGCGATCTCCTGCGGCGTCTGCCAGCTCGCGCCGGCGGGGCGGCGGCTGACGCGCACCGACTGGACGGCGGGGTCGGTCCACATCGTGGACTGGTCGTCGCTCTGTGCCCAGGCGAGCGTCGCGGTCCCGGCGCGATCGAGCGCGAGGTCGCTGCGCATCCGCATGCCGACCTCGACCTCCGCGCCGGCGGGGCCGTCGGCGACCGCCTCCGACGCGGGCGACCAGCCGCCGGCGGCGAGCGCCGGAGCGGGGGCGAGCGCTGCGAGCAACGCGGCGGCGGCGAGCGTCCCGCGGGCAGCGCGCGTCCCTCGCGCACGGCGCCGGCGCGGCGCGGGGGATGGGGCAGAGTGGTGCATGGGCTGGCTTCCTCTTCGAGTTCGACGTGCCTTTCAGGAGTGAGAAGCACGTCTTGTTGAGGATTGTTAGGGTAACCTAACTTAGGCCAGGACGGTTGTTGGCGCCCGCCCGAGCGAAGACTCGCCGCTGAGATCGGCGCCGCGGGACGACGGCGACGCGCGCGGGCAGGCGCTACGCCTGCTCGATCCGCAGGAAGTTGCCCGCGGGGTCGCGCACCGCGGCGTCGCGGGCGCCCCAGGGCTGGCTGGCGGGCTCCTGCAGTACCTCGGCGCCGGGCGTCTCGGCGACCTTCTCGAAGGTCGCGTCGAGGTCGTCGCTGCTGAAGTGCAGCGGGCGCAGCTCGCCCTTCGCCAACAGCGCGGCGAGCGTGTCGCCGTCCTCCTGCGAACGGCCGGCGTGCGGCTGGGACAGCACGATCTGGATCTCCGGCTGGCTGTCGGTCGCGAGCGTGATCCAGCGGAATTCGCCCTGCTCGACCTCGTTGCGCACGGTCAACCCGAGCGTGTCGCGGTAGAAGGCGAGGGCGGCCTCGGGGTCGTCGACGAGGACGTGTACGGCGCTGATGGAAACGGTCATGGAAACGACCCTAGGCGAGCGCCGAGGTGGTTGCTTCTCGAAAACTGCTCGACTCCCGGGCAGGTTTGCGCGGCCGCGTCAGCACCATGACCTGACAGCCCGGAACGACCTCGAAATCGCTGTGATCGCGGGCGCGGTAGGCGCTCGGCGTCTCCCCGACGACCTGCGTGAAGCGCGCGGAGAACGAGCCGAGGCTGGTGCAGCCGACGTCGATACAGGCCTCCGTCACGCTCACGTCACCGCGGCGCAGCAGCGCCGTCGCACGCTCGATGCGACGCGTCAGCAGGTAGGAGTAGGGCGTCTCGCCATACGCCTCACGGAAGCGGCGGCTGAAGTGCGCGGTCGACATCAGCGCCGTGCGGGCGAGCGCGGCGACGTCGAGCGGCTCGGCGTACTCGCGGTCCATCCGGTCGCGAGCACGCCGCAGCCGTCGCAGCTCGTCGAGGTCGGGGGCGCCCATGGCCCCCATTGTGCCTCAGCCGCCGACGTACGCCGCGAGATGCTCGCCGGTGATGGTCGAGCGGGCGGCGACGAGGTCGGCGGGCGTGCCCTCGAAGACGATCTCCCCGCCGTCGTGGCCTGCGCCGGGGCCGAGGTCGACGATCCAGTCGGCGTGCGCCATCACCGCCTGGTGGTGCTCGATCACGATCACCGACTTGCCGGAGTCGACGAGCCGGTCGAGCAGGCCGAGCAGCTGCTCGATGTTGGCGAGATGCAGGCCCGTGGTCGGCTCGTCGAGGATGTAGACGCCGCCGCTCTCGGCCAGGTGGGTCGCCAGCTTGAGCCGCTGACGCTCGCCGCCCGACAGGGTCGGCAGCGGCTGGCCGATGCTGAGGTAGTCGAGTCCGACGTCGGAGAGCCGGCCGAGGATCGTGTGCGCGGCGGGCGTGCGCGCGTCGCCGGCGCCGAAGAACTCCTCCGCCTCGCGCACCGACATCGCGAGCACCTCGCTGATGTCGCGGCCGCCGAGGTGGTAGTCGAGCACCGCCGGCTGGAAGCGCTTGCCCTCGCAGTCGTCGCAGGTGGAGGCGACGCCGGCCATCATCGCCAGGTCGGTGTAGATCACGCCCGCGCCGTTGCAGGTCGGGCAGGCGCCCTCGGAGTTCGCGCTGAAGAGCGCCGGCTTGACGCCGTTGGCTCTCGCGAACGCCTTGCGGATCGGGTCCAGCAGCCCGGTGTACGTCGCCGGGTTGCTGCGCCGCGAACCGCGGATCGCGGTCTGGTCGATCGACACGACGCCGTCCCTGCCCGACAGCGATCCGTGCACGAGCGAGCTCTTGCCGGATCCGGAGACGCCGGTCACGACGACGAGCACGCCGAGCGGGACGTCGACGTCGACGTCGCGCAGGTTGTGCGCCGACGCGCCGCGGATCTCCAGCTTGCCGGTCGCTCTGCGCACGGTCTGCTTGAGCGCGGCACGGTCGTCGAAATGGCGGCCGGTGAGCGTGCCGCTGGTGCGCAGGCCCTCGACGCTGCCCTCGAAGCAGACGGTGCCGCCGTCCGGGCCGGCGCCGGGGCCGAGGTCGACGACGTGGTCGGCGATCGCGATCGTCTCCGGCTTGTGCTCGACGACGAGCACCGTGTTGCCCTTGTCGCGCAGCCGCAGCAGCAGCGCGTTCATCCGCTCGATGTCGTGCGGGTGCAGCCCGACCGTCGGCTCGTCGAAGACGTACGTCACGTCGGTGAGCGAGGAGCCGAGGTGGCCGATCATCTTGACGCGCTGCGCCTCGCCGCCCGACAGCGTGCCCGACGGCCGGTCCAGCGCGAGGTAGCCGAGCCCGATCTCGACGAACGAGTCGAGCGTCTCCTCGAGCGCGTCCAGCAATGGCGCGACCGACGGCTCGTCGAGGCCGCGGACCCATTCGACCAGGTCGCTGATCTGCATGGCGCAGGCGTCGGCGATGTTCTTGCCGTCGATCTTCGAGGCGCGGGCGCCCTCGGCAAGTCGCGTGCCGCCGCAGTCGGGACAGGCGGTGAACGTGACCGCGCGGTCCACGAAGGCGCGGACGTGCGGCTGCATCGCCTCCTTGTCCTTCGAGAGCATCGATCTCTGGATCCGCGGGATCAGACCCTCGTAGGTCATGTTTATGCCCGCGATCTTCATCCTCGTCGGCTCGCGATAGAGGAAGTCGTGCAGCTCTCTCTTGGTGAACGTGCCGATCGGCTTGTCCGCGGGATAGAAGCCCGATTCGGCGTAGAGCCGCGTGTTCCAGCCGTTGCCGGTGAAGCCGGGGACGGTGATCGCGTCCTCGGAGAGCGACTTGCTGTCGTCGAACAGCTCGGCGAGGTCGAGGTCGGTCACGTTGCCCATGCCCTCGCAGCGCGGGCACATGCCGCCGGTGACGCTGAAGGTCGCCTTGACCGTTCTTCTGGAGCCGCGCTCGACGGTGATCGCGCCGGCGGCTCTGACCGACGGCGTGTTGAAGGAGTACGCCTTCGGCGAGCCGATGTGCGGCTGCCCGAGCCGGCTGAAGACGATCCGCAGCATCGCGTTCGCGTCGGTGACGGTGCCGACGGTGGAGCGGGGGTTGGCGCCCAGCCGTTCCTGGTCGACGATGATCGCCGTCGTCACGCCCTCCAGCAGGTCGACGTCCGGTCGCGCCAGCGTCGGCATGAAGCCCTGCACGAAGGCGCTGTAGGTCTCGTTGATCAGCCGCTGCGACTCGGCGGCGACCGTGCCGAACACGAGCGAGCTCTTGCCCGAGCCGGAGACGCCGGTGAAGACCGTCATGCGGCGCTTCTGGAGCGCGACGCTGACGTCCTTGAGGTTGTTCACGCGCGCGCCCTGGACCCGGATCAGGTCGTGGCTGTCGGCTACGTGCTGTGCAGGCGACTGCGTGTCCGTCGTCGTCTTGCTCATCGCGTCATCCTAAGCGCGGCTCGGCGCGCGGCGCTTCTCCGATCCTGCTCGCTTGCGGCGGAGCGGAGTCCGCTTGCGGCGGCGGCTGCGCTGCTTTCAGGTGAAGCGGACCTTGCCGTTCGATCTCGCGCGCGCCTGGGCGCGTGTGACGAACTCCAGCCGCTTCGTCGCCGCGCGGAAGAGGCGTGTGACGAGGCGGATGCGCGCGTTCTCCGAGCGCAGGTCCAGCAGCCCCTGCTTCGCCTCCAGCCCGAAGTCGACGGTCGCCGCCATCGCGTAGGCGCTCATCGTCGCCAGCTCCTGCGCGTCGGGCCGTCTGTCGGTCGCGCGCTCGACCAGCTCGGCGTACAGCTCGCGCGCGAGCGTCGCGGCGGCTTCGTCGAGCACCTCCTCGCGATCCTCGAGGAACTCGACCGTGCCGACCGGCCACGGCAGCCGCTCGTCGCGGTCGACGATGTCGAACGGCCGCGTCCCGCGCGCGAGCAGGTTCAGCCTGCCGTCCTCCATCCGCTCCAGTACCTCGCTGATCTCGCATGCGCAGCCAATCGGGCGCAGTCCGTCGTCGGACATCCAGACGATCCCGAACTCGCTGCCGCGCGTCAGACAGCGCTCGATCATCATCTTGTAACGCTGCTCGAAGATGTGCAGCGGCACGATCTCGCCGGGCAGCGCGACGATGCCGAGCGGAAAGAGGGGAAACTCGCGCATGAGCCGGTTGGGCATGGTTCGGGAGTCTAGGCCCCGGCGCGTGGTGAGCCGCTCGCCCCCGTGCGTCCGTACTCAGCGCGATGGCCTCACGCGACGACTCGACCGCGCTCGTCTGGCTGCGGCGCGACCTGCGGCTGCACGACCATCCGCAGCTCCTGCGGGCGCTCGGCGAGCACGCGCGCGTGGTGCCGGTGTTCGTGTTCGATCCGGCGCTGCTGCGGGGGCGCTTCGCGTCCGGTCCGCGGACCGCGTTCATGCTCGCGTGTCTGCGCGAGCTGGACGGCGATCTGCGCGAGCGCGGGAGCGGGCTCGTCGTGCGGCACGGGCGACCCGAGCGGGAGCTGGTCGCGCTCGCCCGCGCGACGGGCGCGAGCGCGGTGCTGTGGGCGAGCGACGCGACGCCGTACGCGCTCGCGCGCGACAGACGGGTCCGGGAGGCGTTGGCGGAGGCGGACGTCGAGGCGGTGCCGGGGCCTGGCAACTTCGTCGCGGACGTCGGCCGGCCGCGCACGAGAGGCGGCACGCCGTTCAGCGTCTTCACCCCGTTTCAGCGCGCGTGGGAGGCGTTGGAGCGGCGCCCGGTGCAGCGCGCCCCGGCCGAGCTGCCGCCGTTGCCGTCGGCGCTCGCGAAGGGACGGCTGGCGGGGCTGGAGGCGCTGCTGGGGAAGCGGCGGGCGGGGGACGCCGTCGAACCCGTCGTCGAACCCGGCGAAGCCGCCGCCCGGCGCGCTGCCGCCCGTTGGCTCGACGGACCGCTGGAGCGCTATGCGCGCGACCACGACCGGCTCGCGGGCGGCGCGTCGGAGCTGTCGGCGCATCTGCGCTTCGGGACGCTGTCGGCGCGCGAACTGGAACAGCGGGCGGGGCGGCGCGGCGGGGAGGGGGCGGACGCGTTCGTGCGGCAGCTCGCCTGGCGCGACTTCTACGCGCACGTCCTGCTGCACCACCCCGCGAACCTGCATTCAGAGCATCAGGAACGGATGCGCGCGCTCGCCTGGGACGAGGACGAGCAGCTGCTGCGCGCCTGGCAGGACGGTCAGACCGGCTATCCGCTCGTCGACGCCGGCATGCGCCAGTTGCGCGCGTGCGGCTGGATGCACAACCGCGCGCGGTTGGTCGTCGGCTCGTTCCTGACGAAGGATCTGCAGCTCGACTGGCGCCTCGGCGAGGCGTGGTTCATGCGCTGGCTGCTCGACGGCGACGTCGCGTCCAACAACGGCAACTGGCAGTGGATCGCCTCCGTCGGCGTCGACCCCGCGCCGGCCTTCCGCCGCCTGCTCAACCCGACCCTGCAGCAGCAGCGCCACGACCCGCGCGGCGAGTACGTGCGCCGCTGGGTGCCCGAACTGGCCGGCGTCCCCGACGACCGGCTCGCCGAGCCGTGGACGATGAGCGACGAGCAGCAACGCGCCGCGCATTGCGTGATCGGCGAGGACTACCCGGCGCCGATCGTCGATCACGCGGTCGAGCGCAAGCGCGCGCTGGAGCGCTATCGGGCGGCCGGTTCGGCGACGTCGCGCTGAGACGCCGCCGCCTCCAAGCCACGCGCCAGCTTCGCGAGCCGCCCCACGCCGCGCCGGATCGCCGGTTCGGCGACGTTGCCGAAGCCGAGCACGAGGCCGGGCGGGCTCGGGGTCGCGGCGTACCAGCTGAGGCCGTGCAGGCGCATGCCGACAGCCTCCGCACGTTTCAGCAGCGCGCGTTCGTCGAGCTGCTCGGGCATCAGCGCGACGAAGCTGAGGCCGGCGGCGACCCCGGCTGGGCGCCAGTCGGGCAGCTCGCGCTCCATCGCCGCCACGAGCGCGTCGCGGCGGGCGCGGTAGTTGGGTCGCATCCGGCGCAGGTGCCGGTCCAGCTCGCCGCGCTCGAGGAAGTCGGCGAGCGCGAGCTGGTCGAGCACGGCCGCGCTGGCGCGACCGCCCCGCGATCGACCGCGGCGACGGGATCTTCCTCGCCGGCGATTCCGTCGCGGCAGCGGGCATGCTGACCGACCCGGCGGTGACGAGTGCGCTGGAGGCGGCGCGCGGGGCGTTGGCGTGGGCGGCCGCGCCCGCGCCCGCGCCTCAGGCCCCGGGCTTGCGCGCCGCGAGCAGCAGGTTGTAGAAGATCGCCGCCGGCAGGCGGCCTTCGAGCAGCGCCTCGTCGACCTTCTGGAAGGCGAGGTAGCCGCGGTAGGCGTACTGCCGCCAGCCCCATGGCACGTCCTCGGGCTCGGCGGTCGCCTCCAGCGCGCGGTTGGTCCAGCCGAACCAGTTCGCGGTCAGCTCCTCGCCGCGGACGTTGACGTCGGTGAAGCCGGCCGCGCGCGCGACGTCGGCGAGGTCGCCGGGGGCGAACGCGTGGATGTCGACGAACTGCTCCAGCTTGTGGTCCTCGTGGTGACCCTGCGCGCCGCCGTGGCCGTTGCCGAGCGCGCCCGCGGGGCGCGCTCTCATCAGCCAGCGCCACGCCGGCGCGACCGCGGTCGCGCCGCGCTTGGGGATCTGCGCGAGGCGGTCGCCGTAGCGCGACGGCTCGCCCGCGAAGACGATCATGCCGCCGGGGCGCAGCACGCGGTCGAACTCGGCGAACGCCCGCGCCAGGTCCGGCAGGTGGTGCAGGACCGCGTGGCCGAGCACGAGGTCGAAGGAGCCGTCCTCGAACGGCAGCGCGTCGGCGCCGGCGACGGCGGTCTCGACGTCGAGCCCGAGCCGCTCGGCGTTGCCGCGCAGCGTCTCGATCATCCCGGGCGAGATGTCGGTGCAGGTCGCCTGCTCGATCACGCCCGCCTGCAGCAGGTTGAGCGAGAAGTAGCCGGTGCCGGAGCCGATCTCCAGCGAGCGCTCGAAGCCGTCCTCGACCTGCGAGCCGAGCACCTTGCGCAGCTTCAACAGCACCTGGTGCTGACCGATCTCGCCGAAGTCGATGCCCCACTTGGCGTCGTACGTGTCGGCGGCGACGTCGTGGTACTTCGTGTTGACGTCGCGGATGTCCTCAGCGGTGCTTGGAGCCTCCATAGGCCGCGGGAGTCTACGCTGTCGATCCTCATGGAGACCGCATACGTTCAGTCGAATCAGCCCGACGGCGTGCCGCCGCTGGAGCTCACCGGTGAGCGCACGCTGCCGGACGTGCCGGAGGAGAACTACTGGTACCGCCGCCACCTCGCGGTCTACGAGTGGATCGCCGCGCGCGCGGTCGGTCAGCGCGTGGTCGACATGGCCTGCGGCGAGGGCTACGGCAGCGAGCTGCTGGCGCGCACCGCGCGCGGCGTCGTCGGCGTCGACGCCAATCCGGAGGCGCACGAGCACGCGCGGCTGCGCTACGTGCGCCCGCACCTGCGCTTCGAGCGCGACCTCGTCGAGCGCTTCTCCGAGCAGTCCGACGCGGTCGTCTTCCTGCAGACGATCGAGCACGTGCAGAACCCGGACGAGATCCTCGAGCACTTCAAGTCGATGCTGACCCCGGGCGGCGTCGCGTACGTCTCGACGCCGAACCTGCTGACGCTCGCGCCCGAGGGCGCCGAGAAGTCCGACAATCCCTGGCACGTCAAGGAGTACCGCGCCGCCGAGTTCCGCGCGCTGTGCGACGCGCACTTCCCGCAGGTCGAGCTGTACGGCCTCTTCCACGCGCGCAAGCTGCGCGTCCACGAGCTGGCGATCAGACACCTCGGCTGGGACGCGATCCACAGACGCGCCGGCTTCACGAGACCGTTCTACGACCGCTTCACGCCCGCGATCTCCGCGCGTGACTTCCGCCTGCGCCTGGGCGACGACGCCGCGCTGGCCGGGGCGCTCGACTTCGTCGCCGTCTGCCGCACCTGAGTCCGAGATGAGCAGGGTCGCGGATCGCGGCGAGCTGGCGCTCGTCCTGCACACGCACATGCCCTACGTCGAGGGCTACGGCACCTGGCCGTTCGGCGAGGAATGGCTGTGGGAGGCGATCGCGTCGTGCTACCTGCCGCTGCTGTCGTTGCTGGACTCGCGCGAGGACGGCCGTGACGTGACGGTCTCCCTGACGCCGGTGCTCGCCGACCAGCTCGCTGTCCCCGACCTGGCCGATCGCTTTGCCGCATTCCTGCGCGAGGTTCGCCGCGAGACGCACCGCTTGGACGTCGACGGCTGCCGCGCGAGCGGGCGGGAGGACTGGGCGCGCGAGCTGGAGCGCTCGGCACTGGACTACGAGCGCGCGCTCTCCGGTGTCGAAGCGCTGCGACGCGACGGCCGCGACCTGCTCAGCGCGTTCGCCCCCCACGCCGCTTGGACCTCATCCGCGACCCACGCGGTGCTGCCGCTGCTGGCGACCGACGCGGGCGTGCGGCTGCAGGTGGAGACCGGGGTCGGCGCGCATCGGGCGCGGTTCGACGGGGTGAGCGAATGGCGCGGCGGGTTCTGGCTGCCGGAGTGCGCGCATGCGCCGTGGCTCGATCCGCTGCTGGCGGAGGCCGGCGTGCACGCGGTCTGCGTCGACCTGACCGACCTGCTCGGGCGCGGCGCGGCGGCGCAGCTGGCGCCGTTGCAGAGCGCTGACGGTCCGCTGCTGGTCCCGCTCGACCGCGCGACGATCGAGCTGGTCTGGAGCGACGGCGGCTATCCCGCCCACCGTGCGTACCGCGACTACCACGCCTTCACGGTCCATCACCACCGCGTCTGGAACAACGCGGGCGAGACGTACGACCCGGTCGCGGGGCGGGCGCAGGCGCGCGCCGACGCGGCCGACTTCGTCACGCGCACGATCGCGCGGCTCGACGCGGGCGCCGCCGAGCTGGGCCGCCCCGCGCTCGCCGTCTGCGCGATCGACACCGAGCTGCTCGGCCACTGGTGGTACGAGGGCATCGACTGGCTCGCCGCCGTCCTCGACGAGGCCGACCGCCAGGGCCTGCGGATCACCCACCTCGACGACGCCCTCGAACGCCACGCGCCCGTGCCCGTCGCCGCCCGAGGCACCGCACCCCCGCCCGCGAGGGAGGACCGCCGATCTCCTGCTGCTCAGCGACAGCAGATTGGCGCTCCGCGGTCGGACCGGGCCGGATCGGAGCTGCCGACCACGACGTGGGGGACCCCACGCGATCTGTCGACCTGGGACGCGCCGCACGTCGCCGACCTGGCATGGCAGGCGCGCGCGCTGGAGCTGCGGACGCTCGCGGGCCGCGGTGGGGGCGATCGGGACGGGAGCGAGCGGAGCGGGCGCGCCGTGGGCGTACCGAGCAGCCGCGCGCTGCGGGAGCTGCTGGCGCTGCAGGCGAGCGACTGGGCGTTTCAGGTCACGCGCGACTCCGCCGGACCGTATCCGCGCGAGCGTGCGGCTGCGCACGCGGCCGCGCTCGAAGAGGCGCTCGACGGGATCGACCCGGACGCACCGGTTCGCGGTCTCGCGCCGCACCTCAGCTGCCGCTGATCCCCGCTGCTCTCACCCTGTCCGTCGCACCGCGGACGGCGTGAGATGTCGGGCGCTGCACTACACTGCGGCGCGGGCGCCGGTCCTGGCCGGCGAGCCAAGTTCCGGCATGGCCACCACTCGCGTCCTCATCCTCTCCTGGGAGTACCCGCCGCTGGTCGAGGGCGGCCTCGCCCGGCACGTGCGCAAGCTGTCCGAGCAGCTCGTGCGCCACGACGTCGAGGTGCACGTGCTGACGCGCGGACAGGTGCGGATGCGCGCTCACGAGGAGGTCGCCGGGGTCCACGTCCACCGTCTGCGCGAGCCGAGAAAGCCGCGCGACCTCGACGAGTTCCTGACCTGGATCGAGCAGATGAACGGCGACATGGTCACCGCCGGGCTGGAGCTGGGCGAGCGGCTCAGGTTCGATCTCGTGCACGGGCACGACTGGCTCGTCGCGGCGGCGGGGGAGGAGCTTGCGAAGGCACTCGGCTGCCCATGGGTCGTGACGATCCACGCAACGGAGTACGGCCGTCATCAGGGCTGGGTCGACAGACACCCGCAGTCGCACATCCACGCGGTCGAGACGTGGATGGCGCGCAGCGCGGACGCCGTGATCACCTGCTCGCACTACATGCGCGATCACGTCACCGACGTCTACGCGCTCGACGACGCCTCGGTCGCGGTGATCCCGAACGGGATCGACCCGCTCGACCTGCAGGCGGTCGAGGACCTCGACGCGCTGCGCGCGAGATTCGCCGCTCCGCACGAGCGGCTCGTGCTGCTGGTCGGCCGGCTCGTCTACGAGAAGGGCTTCCAGATCGCGCTGGAGGCGCTGCCGGGCGTGATCGAGCGGCTCGGCGACGTACGCTTCCTCGTCGCCGGCTCCGGCACCGCCGAGCGAGAGCTGAGAAGACAGGCGGCGAGACTCGGCCTGCGCAGACACGGCACCTTCATGGGCTGGATCGGCGACGACATGCTGCACTCGCTCTACCGCATCGCCGATCTGACGGTGGTGCCGAGCATCTACGAGCCGTTCGGGCTGGTGGCGCTGGAGGCGATGGCGTCCGGCTGCCCGACGATCGTCGCCGACACCGGCGGCCTGCGCGAGGTCGTGCCCAACGAGGAGGTCGGCCTGCGCTTCCGCTCGCGCGACCCCAGATCGCTGGCGACGATGATGGAGCGCGTGCTGTCCGACGACCCGCTGCGTGAGCGCCTGATCGCCGAGGCGAGCGAGCACGTGCTGCGCTTCGACTGGGCCGACATCGCGCGCCAGACACGCGACGTCTACGGCGAGCTGCTGCGCGGCGGCGAGCTGCGGCCGGGGCTCGCGGTCTAGCTCCACACCACCCGCCGGCGCCCACGCCAGCCCCAGCCGAACAGGAAGCCGCCGAGGACGCCGGCGGTGACGCCGGCGATGATCGTGAGCACGCCGCTGCCGGTCCAGCTCGGGCCGCCCTCGGTCACGACGTAGGGGACGCCGTCCGGCCGTATCCGCTCGGAGCGGCGCGTGCCGGCGACGTAGCCGCAGACGATGCTGACGCGCCCCGGCTGCGACGTGAACGTGCCGACGGAGACGGCGTTGCCGAGCGTCGTGGAGACCGTCTGGCGCGAGCCGCTGAATCTCGTCAGCACGCCGTCGGGCATCGACGCGACGCAGCCGGTGTCGCGTGCGACGAGGTCGTCGTTCTCGGAGTTGCGCACGAGTCCGCCCTTCAGCAGCAGGTAGACGGAGTAACGGCGCCGCTCGCCGTTCGGCACGTCGAACGCGACCGCGCCGCGCAGCCCGTCGCGGACCGTCCCGCGCGCGACCGCCCGGCTCTCGATCCGGTCGCGCGCCTCGATCGCCTGCACGATCCCCGCGACCGTCGCACCGATCCCGCCGACGAGCAGGACGACGCCGAGCAGCAACCGGATCCAGCCGTGGCGGCGGACCGTCGGGCGACTGCCGAACGGGTCGTCGACGATCATCCCTGGTCGATCGCCGGCCAGCAGTAGCGATGGGGCGGGACGGTCTCGCCGCCCCACGCGTCCAATCGGTCGATCAGCTCGGCGACGCGGGCGACGGGGCGGACGATCGCGGGCAGGCCGGCGAGGTCGTCGTCGACCGCGGCCAGCGGCGGGCGCAGGCCGAGGCCGTTGCCGAGGCGCGCCTGCAGGATCTCCGACTCGTAGGCGGCCCAGCGCTCGCGTCCGGCGGCGTACTCGGGCCGGTCGCGGTAGACGAACACGACGTGCTGGCAGCCGTGCGTGCGCATCCGGTCCTTCCCGTCGGCGCACGGCTGCTTGGGGCCGACGTTGGTCGACATGAAGCCGCCCTGGACCAGGGGGCTCGGGCGATCGACCGTCGCCTGCGCGCTGTAGCTGTCCTGCGGCCGCAGCCCGACGACCTCCAGGTACGCCCGCAGCAGCTCCTGCGGCGTCGCCGGCAGGTAGGGGAACGGCGACGGCACCGGCGGCGGGTGGTGGACCTTCAGGTGGACGGCGCGGCCGATCGCCTCCCAGTTGAGCACCTCGACGTGGATGCCCGCGTCGGCGAGCTGGTCGGGCGCGAGCGCGACCGGGGCGGCGTCGCGCATCCGCGCGAACGTGCCCGAGGACTCCTGCGGATGCAGCGCGACGATCCCCTTCACGAGCGTCACCAGCTCGCCGGCGCTGTCGTCGCTGCCGCTGCCCTTCAGCGCACGGAACTCGGAGATGCGCGCGAGCCCGGCGCACCGCTCCGGCCCGATCCCCGCCGCGAGGCAGAACGCGAGCGCGAGATCCTCGTCGAGCACCGACGGCTCTCCGAGCCGCCGCGCGACCCAGCGATCCTCGCCGCGGAAGGAGGTGGCGACGAGCGGCGCGGCGGAGGGACCTCCCGCCGCCCCCGCCGCATGCACCACGTCCCACTCGACCACGCGGCCGCGCTCCGAGTACGGCGTCACCGGCCCGCTGATCCGGTCCGGGACGCGGTAGACGCCGAAGATCAGGTCGGGGCGGGCGGCGAGGCCCGATTCCCGCAGGTACGCGAGCAGCTCGGCGAGCTGCGTCTCGCCGCGCGTCGCGATCCGGCTGATCGCCGTCGGGACCGCGTCGGGCGCGGCGAACGGGGCGCGGATCAGGTCGCGCGCGCGGCGCTCCTCGGCGGCGAGGCGGGCGCGCTCGACGGGGTCGGAGACCTGCTTGACCTCCTGGATCCCGAACGACTGCCGCAGCGCCTGCTTGAACTCGCCCTTGCGCTGCGCGCGCAGCTCTCTGACGACCGGGAGCGTTCCCTGCTGCATCATGCTCGCCTCGATCTCGGCGGGCGAGGCGAAGTCGCCGATGCCGGCGCCGTGGACGTATCTGCCCGCCGGTCCCTCCAGCACGCGCGTCTGCTCGGAGATCCGCTTCGCCTCCTCCCACGCGGCCTGTGACGCCGCGCGGCCCTGCTCGACCTGCGCCATGTTCGCGTCGTATGCGGCGCGCTGCTCGGGCGTCAGCGACGCAAGGCTCGCCTCGATCTGCGCCTGGTCGACCCCGTTGCGTGCGGCGTCGATCCCGCGCATGAAGTTCGACGGCTTGAATGCCAGCGCGACGTTCTTCAGGAATCCCATCGTGCGGCGCACCGTACGCCGGCCGCCGCGATCCGTCAGTGTCGGATCGGTCTCGCGTCGGTGTCACGGCCCACGTCGCCGCGGTTGCGACGGCGCCGCGGCGGGACGCCGCGCTCACCACGTCACCGGTCCGTCGTCGTCGAAGAAGCCGCCCGTCGGTCCGTCGTCGGGCAGCGTCGCCAGCCTGATCGCGATGCGCGCGCCCTGCTCGGGCGTCCGGACTCCGCGGAAGCCGTTGAAGTCGGTCGCGACGTGACCCGGTGCCGCGGCGTTGACCTTGATCGCGGTGCTCGCCAGATCGCGCGCGTAGTGGACGGTGATCGCGTTCAGCGCCGTCTTCGAACTGGAGTACGGCATCGACGGTCGTCCCACGAAGGCCCCCTCGTCGCCGAGCGATCCGCGCAGGCTGGAGACGTTGACGATCCGCGGCGCGCGCGCCGCGAGCAGCAGCGGCAGCAGCGCGTGGGTGACGGCGACGACGCCGAAGACGTTCGTCTCGTAGACGACGCGAAAGTCGTCGGCGGTGGCGTCGGCGGCGCTCGTGCGGACCGCGGTGCCGGCGTTGTTGACGAGCACGTCGAGGCGGCCGAAGCGCTCCGCGACGAACGCCGCGGCGGCGTCGACCGAGTGCTGGTCGGTGACGTCGAGCTGCAGCGGGACGACGGCGACGTCGCCGGCCGTTCGGTGGGCTGCACCGCGCGAGTCGTCGTCGGCGGTCGCTCCGCGCGCGTCCGCGGTCAGCTCGGCGGCGGCCGCCGCCCCGCGGGCCTGATCGCGCGAGCCGAGCAGGACGGTCATTCCGGTACGGGCGAGGCCCTGTGCGATCGCCTTGCCGATTCCCTTGTTGGCGCCGGTCACGAGCGCGACCGGTTGATCTGGGCGGTTGGTTTCCATGTAAACCACTATAGCGCGTGGTTGTCATGTAAACCCGTCGCTATGCTTCCGCTCACATGACCGAACCGCTCACGCCCGACGAGCTGCGCCTCTGGCACGCCTGGAAGAACGCCGGCGAGCGGGTGCGCGCGCGGGTCGTGCACGACGTCGCCGCGGCGACGGACCTGTCCGAGCCCGACTTCGGCGTGCTCGACCGGCTCGTCAAGCTCGGCGGCGGCGGACGGCTCGCTCAGCAGCAGTTGGCGGATTCGATGCGCTGGTCCAAGAGCCGGCTCTCACGTCATCTGACGCGGATGCAGGCGCGCGACCTCGTCACGCGCCGCGCACGCAGAGACGGGCCGGGGACCGCGGTCGCGATCACGCCGGCCGGCCGCCGTGCGCTCGACGCGGCACTTCCGGTCCACGCCGACGCCGTCCGTCGTCACCTGACCGACCGCATCACGCCGGACGAGGCGCAGCTCGTGCTGGCGCTCGCCGAGCGGCTGCAGCGCGAACGCGACTGACGCGCCGACGGCGCGCCGCGCCGCACCGTGCCGCGCGCCGTCGCGGCGCCGCGGCTACGAATCGCGCTCGAGCAACGCCAGCCCGTACGCGTCTACCAGGTCGTCGACCCGCGTCTCGGCGTCCAGTGCGAACCCGCCGCGGTCGGCGAGGACGCTGCGCCAGGAGCCGAACAGGGCGGGTGGGAGCGTCAGCACCGCGTCGTCCCAGGCGCGCACGCCGACGACCACGATCGCGTCATCGCCGCGCGCGAAGGCGCACACGCCCGGTCCCGCCTCAAGCGGCAGATACGACCCGCCGGTGAAGCTCGCGGGCCGCCGCTCGCGCAGCGCCAGCGCCCGCACGATCAGGTCGAGCTTGCGCGTCTCGTCGGTCGCCTCCGCGCCGTCGCGCAGCGAAGCGAGCAGTCTGCGCCGCAGCTCCCAGTCGACCGGCCGGCGGTTGTCGGGGTCGACGAGGCTGAGCGCCTCCAGCTCGTCGCCCTGGTACACGTCCGGCACGCCCGGGACCGTCAGCTTCAGCAGCAGTTGCGCGAGCGCCGAACGACGCCCCTCGGCCACGACCCGCTCCAGGAACGGCTCGAAGTCGTCGAGGAACGGGCGGTGCGTCAGCAGCGCGGTCGCGAACTCGACCGTACGCGCCTCGTGGCGCTCGTCGGGCTCCGCCCAGCTGCTCGTGCGCTTGCCCTCGCGCAGCGCCTTCACGAGGTAGCCGCCGAGCCGCTCGGCGGAGATCGGCCAGGCACCCGCCAGCGTCTGGTAGATCAGGTACTCCTCGGTCGCGTCGGGGATCCCGTCGGCGCGCAGGTCGGCGGTCAGCTCGCGCCAGGCGAGCACTCGCTCCCGCCACTCCTCGGCCATCCCCGCGAGCGCGCCGATCCGCGCGCGCACGTCGCCGGAGCGCTTCGTGTCGTGCGTCTGCGTCTCCAGCAGGTTGTGCGGGAAGCGGCGCGCGCGCAGCGCGTTGGCGGCGTGGAAGTCGGCGACGGTGAGCGAGAAGCGGGCCGGCTCGCCGCCGACCTCGTTCAAAGCGGTCAGCCGCATGTCGCGGTAGAAGGCGGTGTCCTCGATGCCCTTCGCGGTCACCGGCGGCGAGGTCTGCTGAAAGCGCGTGACGAACTCGTCGTGGCCGCGCTCCTGCAGCGTCAGCACGCGCTGCAGCCGCTCGGACATGTCCGCCGCGGCGATCGCGGCGCGGTCGTCGTCGCTCACGGACGCAGGGCCGGTGGCCGGCTCCACATACGTCCGATAGCGCGGCAGGGCCGCCATCGCGTCCGCGATCCCCGGCTCGTCCAGCTGCGTCCGCAGCCGCGCGATCTCGCGCGCGAACGTCGTCGTCGCCAGCAGCACCTGGGCTTCGAGCGCGATCTCGTGGAACGGTCGCGACTCGCCCGTGACCTCGGCCGCCAGCCGCGTCAGCACCGCCTCGCCCGCGGGGTCGACGAACAGCGCCGTCGCATCGTTGAGGAACTCGTAGCCGACGGTCCCCTCGACCGGCCAGTCGGGCAGCTGCTCGGCGGGCGCGTCGAGGCTGAGGATCTTCTCGACCCAGACATGCTGCGCGCCCTCGTCGCGCAGCCGGCGCAGGTACGCGGCCGGGTCGGCGAGCCCGTCGGGGTGGTCGACGCGCAGGCCGTCGATCACGCCCTCGCGCACCAGTTGCAGGATCTTGCCGTGCGTCGCGGCGAACACGTCCGGGTCCTCGACGCGCAGCCCGACGAGGTCGTCGATGTCGAAGAAGCGCCGGTACCAGCCGTCGGCCGGGTCGTAGTCGAAGTACTTCGGCCGCAGCGACTCGTCCGTCCACCACGGGTTCTCGTCGCCGACGCCCATGTGGTTGGGCACGATGTCGAGCACGATCCCGAGGCCGGCCGCCGCCAGCGAGCGCAGTCCCTCCTCGCCGCCCAGCGGCTCGCTGACGCGCGACGGGTCGACGACGTCGTAGCCGTGCGTCGAGCCGCTGCGCGCCTGCAGCGAGGGGGAGAGGTAGAGATGCGAGACGCCCAGATCGCGCAGGTACGGGACCAGCTCCGCCACCGCGGCGAAGTTCAACTGCGGCGACAGCTGCAGGCGGTAGACCGCGCGCGGGACGCTCATCGAAACCCGACCCCCTCGACGCTCATGCGATCCGCCGCAGGACCTTCAACGAGCGCGACCGCACCAGCAGCTCGCTGCGCGCCTCGAAGCGGCCTTCGCCGGGCACGATTCTCGCCTCGTAGGTGCACAGCTCGTGCGTCCAGGCGCCGCCGTACGCGGCCGCCGGCAGCGTGAACGTCGCGTCGTCGTGATGGGCGTTGAACAGCAGCAGGAACGAGTCGTCGAGGATCCGCTCGTTTCTGATCGTGCGCGTCGCGGTCGCCTCGCCGTTGAGGAAGACCCCCAGCACGAGGCTCTCGGGCGCGTCCCAGTCGCGCTGCGTCATGCGGTGGCCGTCGGGCCGGAACCACCACACGTCGGGGAGCCTGTCGCCCTCCGGATCCGCGCCGCGCAGGAAGTCGTGGCGGCGGAAGATCGGGTGGTTGCGGCGCAGCTCGATCAGCCGCCGCGTGAACGCGACCTGCTCTCTGCGGTCTTCGAGCAGGCTCCAGTCGTACCAGGAGATCTCGTTGTCCTGGCACCAGGCGTTGTTGTTGCCGCCCTGCGTGCGGCCCAGCTCGTCGCCGCCGAGCAGCATCGGCACGCCCTGCGACAGCACCAGCGTCGTCAGCAGGTTGCGCTGCTGACGACGGCGCAGTCTGGCGATCGTCGGGTCGTCGGTCTCGCCCTCGATGCCGCAGTTCCAGGAGCGGTTGTCGTCGGTCCCGTCGCGGTTGCTCTCGAGGTTCGCCTCGTTGTGCTTCTCGTTGTAGGTGACGAGATCGCGCAGCGTGAAGCCGTCGTGCGCGGTGACGAAGTTGATCGACGCGAACGGGTCGCGGCCGTCGGCCTCGTACAGGTCGGCGGAGCCGCTGAAGCGCTGCGCGAAGTCCGCGACGCCGGCCGCACCGCGCCAGAAGTCGCGCATCGTGTCGCGGTAGATCCCGTTCCACTCGCTCCACAGGACCGGGAAGTTGCCGACCTGGTAGCCGCCGGGGCCGACGTCCCACGGCTCCGCGATCAGCTTCACCTGGCTGAGGATCGGGTCCTGGTGGATCGTGTCGAAGAACGCCGACAGGCGGTCGACGTCGTACAGCTCGCGCGCCAGGGCGCTGGCGAGGTCGAAGCGGAAGCCGTCGACATGGCACTCGGAGACGAAGTAGCGCAGCGAGTCCATCAGCAGGCGCAGGACGGCCGGCTGGCGCGCGTCGAGCGTGTTGCCCGTGCCGGTGTAGTCCATGTAGTGACGCAGGTCCTCCGGCACGAGCCGGTAGTACGTGCGGTTGTCGACGCCCTTGAACGACAGCATCGGCCCGAGGTGGTTGCCCTCGGCGGTGTGGTTGTAGACGACGTCGAGGATCACCTCGATTCCCGCTCTGTGCAGCGCCTTCACCATCCCCTTGAACTCGCGCACCTGCTCGCCGTGCTGGCCGGTCGCGGCGTAGGCGGCGTGGGGGGCGAAGTAGCCGATCGAGCTGTAGCCCCAGTAGTTGGTCAGGCCCTTGTCGAACAGGAAGCTCTCGTCCACGATGTGGTGGATCGGCAGCAGCTCGACGGCGGTGACGCCCAGCTCCTTGAGGTACCCCAGCGCCGCCTCGGAGGCGAGCCCGGCGTAGGTGCCGCGCAGGTCCTCGCGCACCTCCGGGTGCGTCATCGTGAAGCCTCTGACGTGGGTCTCGTAGATGACCGTGTCGTGCCAGGAGTTCCTCGGCGGGTGGTCGCCCTCCCAGTCGAACGAGGCGTCCACGACGACCGACTTCGGGATCGCCGGCGCGGAGTCCTCGTCGTCGCGCTCCATGTCGGCGTCGTCGGGCACGTCGGCACCGCCGGGCACGTACGGCAGCGTGTTCGCCTTGTCCCAGCCGACGCCACCCTCGATCGCCTTCGCGTAGGGGTCGATCAGCAGCTTGGCGGGGTTGAAGCGGTGGCCGCTTCTGGGGTCGTACGGTCCGTGGACGCGGTAGCCGTAGCGCTGGCCGGGCCCGATCCCCGGCACGTAGCAGTGCCAGTGGTGTGCTCTGACGTGCTCCAGCTCCAGCCGCGTCTCACGGCCGTCCTCGTCGAACAGGCAGAGGAAGATCCGCTGCGCGTACTCGGAGAAGATCGCGAAGTTGACGCCCTCCCCGTCCCACGTCGCGCCGAGCGGGAACGGCTCGCCGAGCCACAGCTCGTAGGCGCTCATCGGGCGCTCACCAGGGCGCCCGAGAGGGCGGGGAGCTCGACGGCCGCGCCGACCTCGGCGTCGTCGTCGGCACTCGCGTCAGCCGCTTGCACCGCCGCGTTCGCACGCAGCTCGGTCGCGCCCGGGTGCGTCGCGAGCACCAGCCGCGCGGCGTCGCCGCCGGCCGGCACCGTCGCGGGCACCGCGCCGAAGTTCATCAGCAGCGTGTGCTCGCCGCGGTGCACGCGCAGGCAGCCGGTCAGCGGATCCAGTTCGACCGCGTCGACGTCGTCCTGGCCCAGCTCGCGGCGCGTGCGCAGCAGGTCGCGGTAGAGCTGCGCCAGCTCGGGGTCCGCGGCGCGCGTCAGCTTCGAGCGCTCGAACGTCGCGAGGGCCTGTGGATCGGGTACTTCTTCGCCGCTGAAGGCGGCGAACGCGGCGAACTCGCGACGGCGTCCCTCTCTCGTCGCGATCGCGATCTCCGCGTCGATGTGGTCGCTGAAGAAGAGGAACGGTGCGTCCTCTCCGTATTCCTCGCCCATGAAAAGCATGGGGGTGAACGGTGCCAGAAGCACGCAGAAGGCGGCGAGCGGTCGCACTTCGCGCGGCAGCCGATCGCCGAACGCGCGGTTGCCGACCTGGTCGTGGTTGGCGCTGAAGACGACGAACTGGCGTGCCGGCCGGTCCAGCGCGGGAGCGCCGAAACGGCGTCTGCGCGAGGGCGAGTAGTCGCCGTCGAAGACGAACGGGCGCTGGAACGCCTTCGCGATCTGCGCCAGCTCGCCGAAGTCGGCGTAGTAGCCCTCGCGCTCGCCGGTCAGCACGACGCGGATCGCGTGGTGGAACTCGTCGGCCCACTGCGCGTCGCAGCCCCAGCCGCCGAGCCGCTGCGGGCGGATCACCTTCGGATCGTTGAGCGCGCTCTCGGCGATCACGATCGGCGCGTGCGGCGGCGCGACGGTCGCGCCGTCGCCCGATGCGGCGCGCGCGGCGGCGACGGCGGCGGCGCGCTCGGCGCCCGCGGCATGCACCCGCGCCGCGATCTCGCTGACGATCGGGCGGGCGGAGTCGTCGTAGATCGCGTGGATCGCGTCCAGGCGCAGGCCGTCGATGCCGAAGTCGCGGACCCAGCCCTCGGCACTCTGCAGCACCCATTCGCGGACCGGATCGCACTGCTCGTCGTCGTAGTTGATCGCCTTGCCCCACCACGTCTCGTGCTTGGCGGTGAAGTAGGGGCCGAACGCCTCCATCGCCTTCACGCCGGAGGCGCCGAGGTGGTTGTAGACGGCGTCGAGGATCACGCCGAGGCCGGCGTCGTGGGCGGCCGCGACGAGGCGAGCGAGCCCCTCCGGACCGCCGTAGCTCGACTGCGCGGCGGAGATGTAGACGCCGTCGTAGCCCCAGCCGTGGTGGCCGGGGAACTCGGCGACCGGCATCAGCTCGATCGCGGTCACGCCCAGCTCGGCAAGCCCGGCGAGCTGCGGGATCGCGGCGTCGAACGTGCCCTCGGCGGTGAACGTGCCGACGTGCAGCTCGTACAGCACGAGCCCGTCGGGGTCGACGCCGTGCCAAGCGCCGGCGCCGCGTGCGAGCCGCCGCGGGTCGACGACCCGCGAGCTCCCGCGCAGCCCGTCCGGCTGCCAGCGCGTGGCGGGATCGGGCAGCGCGTCGCCGTCGAGCACGAAGCGGTAGTCGTCGCCGTGCGCGGCCGCCAGGGTGACCGACCAGAAGCCGGCCTCCTCGGGCGCGAGCGGGTGGCGCTCGCCGCGCAGCTCCAGCTGAGGGCTGCGCTCCGGCGCCCACACCCGGAACTCGACTGTCCCGTCGCCCAGCGGCGTCGCGCCGTGGCGCCGCTCCCACGGATACGCCGTCGTCAAGAGTCGGTCCCTTCCGGCACGAGCCAGACGACGCCAAGCGGCGGCAGCACCAGCTCGGCCGAATGCGGCTGGCCGTGCCACGGGACGCCCTCGGCGAAGACGCCGTCGCCGTTGCCGATGCCCGCGCCGCCGTATTCGGCCGCGTCGGTGTTGAGCGCCTCGACCCAGCGGCCGCCGCGCGGCAGCCCGACGCGGTAGGTCTCGCGCGGGATCGGCGACAGGTTCGCGACGCAGACGAGCAGGTCGCGCGTGTCGCCAGAGCGCGGATCGGCCGGATCCAGCCTCCCGCCGCGCGCGAACGCGATCACGTTGCGCTCGGCGTCGTTGGGCTCCAGCCACCAGAATCCAGCGGGCTCGAAGTCGACCTCCCACAGCGCGGGCCGATCCCGGTACACGTGGTTCAGATCGCGCACGACGCTCTGCACCCCGCGATGCCCGTCCTGCTCCAGCAGGTGCCAGTCGAGCGAGCGCTCGTGGCTCCACTCCTGCTCCTGCGCGAACTCCTGGCCCATGAACAGCAGCTGCTTGCCCGGGTGCGCCCACATGAAGCCGTACAGCGCGCGCAGGTTGGCGAGCTGCTGCCAGCGGTCGCCGGGCATCTTCGACAGCAGCGAGCCCTTGCCGTGCACGACCTCGTCGTGGCTCAGCGGCAGCACGAAGTTCTCGCTGAAGGCGTAGTGCATCGCGAACGTCAGCTCGTGGTGGTGGTAGCGCCGATACACCGGATCCTGCTTGAAGTATTCGAGCGTGTCGTGCATCCAGCCCATGTTCCACTTGAAGCCGAAGCCGAGCCCGCCGACGTAGGTCGGGCGCGAGACGGCCGGCCACGAGGTCGACTCCTCCGCCGCGGTCATCACGCCGGGCACGCTGCCGTACAGCAGCTCGTTCATCTCCTTCAGGAACTGGACCGCCTCGAGGTCCTCGCGCCCGCCGAACTCGTTCGGCACCCACTCGCCCTCCTCGCGCGAGTAGTCGAGGTAGAGCATGCTCGCGACCGCGTCGACGCGCAGGCCGTCGACATGGAACTCGCGCGCCCAGAAGAGCGCGCTCGCGAGCAGGAAGTTCTTCACCTCGGTGCGGCCGAAGTTGAAGATCAGCGTGCCCCAGTCCGGGTGCGCGCCGCGGCGCGGGTCGGAGTGCTCGAACAGCGCGGTGCCGTCGAAGCGCGCGAGCGCCCAGACGTCGCGCGGGAAGTGCGCGGGGACCCAGTCGAGCAGCACGCCGACGCCGCGCTCGTGCATCCGGTCGACGAACTCGCGAAAGTCGTCCGGCGTGCCGTGGCGCGGGGTGGGGGCGAAGTAGGAGGTGACCTGGTAGCCCCAGGAGCCGGGGAACGGGTGCGCCATCACCGGCAGCAGCTCGACGTGGGTGAAGCCCATCTCCACCACGTAGTCGGCCAGCTCGTCCGCGAGCTCGCGGTAGGAGAGCATCCGGTCGCCCTCCTCCGGTCGCCGCCGCCACGACGGCAGGTGGACCTCGTAGATCGAGGTCGGGATCGCGAGCTGGTCGGCCTCGGCGCGGCGCGTCAGCCAGTCGGCGTCGCGCCAGGCGTGGTCGGTCGCGTGCACGATCGAGTTCGTCTCCGGCGGAATGTCGGCGGCGAACGCGAACGGGTCGGCGTGCAGCACCAGCTCGCCGCCGGCGCCGCGGATCTCGAACTTGTAGCGGTCGCCGCTCCTGACGCCGGGCACGAACAGCTCCCAGACGCCGGAGGAGCCGAGCCCGCGCATCGGATGCAGGCGCCCGTCCCAGCCGTCGAAGTCGCCGACGACGCTGACCGAGCGCGCGTTCGGCGCCCAGACCGCGAACGCGGTGCCCTCGACGCCGTCGAGCGTGCGCACGTGCGCGCCGAGCCGCTCGTAGAGGCGCTCGTGACGCCCCTCCGCCAGCAGGTGCTCGTCCAGTTCGCCGAGCGTCGGCGCGTGGCGGTACGGATCGTCGACCGGGAACGCGCCGTGCTCGCCGTAGTCGACCGCGAGGCCGTATCTGAGCGGCAGCTCCGCGCCCGGGACGACGCCCTCGAACAGGCCGGCGACGTGGACCCGCTGCAGCTCGACCGGCTCACCGCCGTCGGGGTGGACGGCCACGTGCAGCGCGTCCGGCCGCCACGCGCGCACGACGACGCCGCCGTCTGGGCCGGCCGGGTGCGCGCCCAGCAGCCGGTGCGGGTCGCGCAGGTCGCGCGCCAGCAGCGCGGCGAGGTCCGCGTCGAAGGTGTCGGGACGGAGCAGTGTCATTGGATCGGCTCCTCCAGCAGGCGCGCGATCGCCGCGGCGGGGATCGGCACCCAGTCGGGTCGGTGGTCGAGCTCGTAGCGCAGCTCGTAGACGGCCTTCTCCAGCTCGAAGATCGACAGCAGCGTCTGCGTCGCGGCGGTGCTCGGCGGCAGCAGCGTGGGCTCGACGGCGGCGAGGTAGCCCTCCAGGAACGCCTCCCGCGCCTGCTGCTCCCACGCCTCGTCGACCTCGACGCCGCGCTGCAGCCTGGCCGCGAAGACGGCGTACGCGAGCGAGCGCAGCAGGCCCGCGACGTCTCTCAGCGGCGAGCCCTTGCGGCGCCGGTCGCGCAGCGCGCGCGCCGGCTCGCCCTCGAAGTCGAGCAGCACCCACGAGTCCGCGACGCCGTCGCGGCCGGGCACGAGCAGCGTCTGGCCGAGGTGGAAGTCGCCGTGGTGGCGGATCAGCCGCCCGACGCCGCCGAGGTGCGAGACGAGCCGCAGCCGGTCGCGCGCCTCCTCGCCGCGGCCGGCGATCGACGCGAGTCGCTCGTCGTCGCCGGGCAGGTCGAGGAACAGCCGCTCGATCTGCTCGTCGATCGTCGCCGTCATCAGCGGCAGCGCCTCCTCGCTCGCCTCCTCGGGCGCGAACGCGGGGTCGTTCATGTCGGACGCGAGCACGCTGTGCATCGCGCCGACGACGGCGCCGAGGTCGCGCAATCGGGTGAGCAGCGCGGCCGGCTCGTCGGCGAGACCGTCGAGCACCAGCTCCCAGCCGTCGATCCCGCCCTGTACGAGCCGCTGCGCGACGCCGAGCGTCGCGTCCATCACCTCGCCGGCGTACTCGTACCAGCCGCCCAGCTGCGCGATGTGCGGGAAGCCGTGCGCGGTCAGGAAGCGCACCATCTCCAGCTCCGGGTTCTCGCCCGGCTCGAGTCTGCGAAACGCCTTCAGCACCAGCCGCTCGTCGAGCACGACCGACGAGTTCGACTGCTCGGCGCCCATCGGCCGCGCCGGCGGGTCGCCGAGCGGCGGGGCGCTGGTGTCGTCGAGCCATCGGAACGCGACGCGCGACTCGTCGCCGACCGACGCCTGCTCGCGCAGCATCGCCGACAGCCCGTCGATCGCCTGCGGGTCGACGAGCGCGTCGTAGACGGTCGCCTCGCCGAGCTGCTGCACGACGCCGCGCTCCCAGCCCTCGCCCGCCGGCCGCGCGGCCAGCAGCAGCTGGTAGAGGTCGTGCGTGCCGCCGGGGAAGCGCGCCTCGACGATCGCCAGCGCCAGCGGCGGCGGCCCGTCGTGCAGCACGATCGTGTCGAGCACGCGGACCTGCGCCAGCTCGCGCGACTTCGCGCCGAACCAGCGTCGTTCGGCCAGCCATTCGGCCAGCAGTCGCTCGTCCAGCTCGTGCAGATCAGGCAGCATCGGACGAGTCCTTCCGTTCGTCGTCATCGCCATGGTTCGTACCCGCGTCGCCGGTGCCGATCGCAACGGTCGCGTCGCCACCGCCCGCGCCGGCCGCGTCGCCGTCGTCCTCGCCGCGCAGCAGGAACCAGAAGAAGCCGCGCGGGGCGAGCGTCAGCAGGTACGGCAGCTCGCCGATGCGAGGGAATCTGGTGCGCCCGAACATCTCCTCGGGCCAGCGCCCCTCGAAGGCCGACAGGTCCAGCTCGACCGCCTGCGCGCTGCGCGCGAGGTTGTGGACGCAGAGCGCGATGTCGTTCTCGTACCGGCGGATGTGGGCGAACACCTTCGTGTTGGAGGGCGACAGCGGCTCGTACGTGCCGACGCCGAAGACCGGATGCTCCTTGCGCAGCGCGATGAAGCGCTTCAACCATCGCAGCAGCGAGGTCGGCGTGCGCAACTGGGCCTCGACGTTGACGGCCTGGTAGCCGTAGACGGGGTCCATCAGCGGCGGCGCGTACAGCTGCGCGAAGTCCGCGCGCGAGAAGCCGCCGTTGCGGTCCCCGGTCCACTGCATCGGCGTGCGGACGCCGTCGCGGTCG
Source organism: Conexibacter sp. CPCC 206217 (assembly GCF_030646165.1). Lineage (GTDB taxonomy): Bacteria > Actinomycetota > Thermoleophilia > Solirubrobacterales > Solirubrobacteraceae > Conexibacter. Next base: position 165,864 of record NZ_JAUTDO010000008.1, read on the forward strand.
CCGAGGTAGACGTTGTCGCCCATGCCGATCTCGTCGCCGTAATAGAGCACCGGACTGCCGGGCAGCGAGAACATGATCGCCGTCATCAGCTCGATCTCGTCGCGGCCGTTGTCCAGCAGCGGCGCCAGCCGGCGGCGGATCCCGAGGTTGAGCTTCATGCGCGGATCCTTCGCGTACTCCGCATACATGTAGTCGCGTTCCTCGTCGGTCACCATCTCGAGCGTCAGCTCGTCGTGGTTGCGCAGGAACAGACCCCACTGGCAGTTGCCGGGGATGTCGGGCGTCTGCTCCAAGATCTCGTACATCGGCGTCGCGTCCTCGCGCCGCAGCGACATGAACATCCGCGGCATGACGGGGAAGTGGAACGCCATGTGGCACTCGTCGCCGTCGCCGAAGTACTCGACGACGTCCGACGGCCACTGGTTCGCCTCCGCCAGCAGCACGCGATCCGGGTAGGCGGCGTCGACCTCCTTGCGCACGCGTCTGAGGAAGGCGTGCGTCTCGGGCAGGTTCTCGCCGTTGGTGCCGTCGCGCTCGAACAGGTACGGGACGGCGTCGAGGCGGAAGCCGTCGAGGCCGAGGTCGAGCCAGAAGCGCAGCGCGTCGAGCATCGCCTCCTGCACGGCCGGGTTGTCGTAGTTGAGGTCCGGCTGGTGACTGAAGAAGCGGTGCCAGTAGTAGGCGCCGGCGACCGGGTCCCAGGTCCAGTTCGACGGCTCCGTGTCGACGAAGATGATGCGCGCCTCGGAGTAGCGCTCGTCGGTGTCGGACCAGACGTACCAGTCGCGCTCGGGCGAGCCGGCGGGCGCTCTGCGCGCGCGCTGGAACCACTCGTGCTCGCTGGAGGTGTGGTTCATCACGAGGTCGGCGATGATCCGCATCCCGCGCTCGTGCGCGGCGTCGATCAGCGTGCGCACGTCCTCTATCGTGCCGTAATCCGGATGGACGGCGTAGAAGTCGGCGATGTCGTAGCCGCCGTCGCGCAGCGGGGAGGCGTACATCGGCAGCAGCCAGATGCAGTCGATCCCCAGCCACTGCAGGTAGTCGAGCTTCTCCGTCAGACCGCGCACGTCGCCGGAGCCGTCGGCGTTGGCGTCGAAGAAGCCGCGCAGGTGGATCTCGTAGAAGACCGAGGTCTTGAACCAGAGCGGATCGCTCTCGAACCAGTGCGACGGGGTGTAGGCGGCGCGGCTGCCGGGCGGCGGCGCGGAGGGAGGCGTCGGCTCAGCGCTCATGAGGTTGCCTCCGCCCGCAGGAACGAGCCGCCAGGCGAGCTCTTGCGGCCGAATGCGAGACCTCTGGTCGCAGCATCTGGCGCGCTCATGAGGAGGTGTCCACCCGCAGCACGTGGCCGGCGCGCTCGCCGGGCACGAGCCGGACGTAGTTGCCGCCCGTGCGCCAGTCGAAGCGCTCGACGCTGACGAGGTCGGTGACGGTGAACTCGGCCGGCAGGCCGAGGTCCCATGGCAGCTCCACGAGCCCCTCCTGGGGGTTGTCGAAGTCGATGTTGACGACGGTCACGACGACGTTGTCGCCGTCGCGCTTGAGGTAGGCGACGAGCGCCTCGTTGTGCGTCTCCAGAAAGCGCAGGCTCTCCAAACGCTGCAGCGCCGGATTGTCGCGGCGGGCGCGGTTGAGCTGGCCGATCAGCTCCAGCAGCGGCCCGTCGAGCGCGCGCTCGCGCAGCTCGTACTTCTCCGAGTCGAGGTACTCCTCGCTGCCCTGTCTGACGGGCGTGTGCTCGAAGCTCTCGAAGCCGGAGTAGACGCCGTAGCTGGGCGACAGCGTCGCCGCCAGCAGCAGCCGCACCGGGAAGGCGTTGGGCCCGCCGACCTGCAGGTACTCGGTCAGGATGTCGGGCGTGTTGACGAACGCGTTGGGGCGGAAGTACTCCTGCTCGCCGGAGTGCGCCAGCTCGCCGAAGTACTCCGTCAGCTCCCAGCGCGCGTTCTTCCAGGTGAAGTACGTGTAGCACTGCTGGAAGCCGACCTTCGCCAGCGCCTGCATCATCCGCCGCCGCGTGAACGCCTCCGCGAGGAAGATCACGTCGGGATCGGTCCGCCGCACCTCCGCCAGCAGCCACTCCCAGAACGGCAGCGGCTTCGTGTGCGGGTTGTCGACGCGGAAGACGCGCACGCCGTGGCCGATCCAGAAGCGCACGATCGCCAGCAGCGCTTGCCAGAGCCCTCTCCAGTCGGCGCAGTCGAAGTCGAAGTTGTAGATGTCCTGGTACTTCTTCGGCGGGTTCTCGGCGTACTTCAGCGTCCCGTCGGGGCGGCGGTTGAACCACTGCGGGTGCTCGCTCAGCCACGGGTGGTCGGCCGAGCACTGGATCGCGAAGTCGAGCGCCAGCTTCATCCCGTGCTCGTCGAGCCTGGCGACGAGCCGGTCGACGTCGTCGAGCGTGCCGATGTTCGGATCGACGGCCGTGTGGCCGCCGTCGGGGCTGCCGATCGCGTAGACGCTGCCGGGGTCGTCGGGGCCGGCGACGAGCGTGTTGTTGCGGCCCTTGCGGTTTCTGACGCCGATCGGGTGGATCGGCGGCAGGTAGAGCACGTCGAAGCCCAGCTCGGCCAGGCGCGGTACCTGCTCGATCGTGCCGGGCAGGCCGCCCCATGAACGTGGGAACAGCTCGTACCAGGCGCCGAAGCGAGCCAGCACGGGATCGACCTGGATCGCCAGCTCCTCGCCCTTCGCCAGTTCGCTGCGGTCGGGGAACTGGGCGAGCACGGCGGCGAGGTCGGGATCGAGCGCCAGGCGCGGGTCCGCGCGCTCGGCCGCGAGTGCGTCGGCGGCCGTCAGGACGCGCCTTCTGGCGGCGCCTCTCATCTGCGCCGCGGCGTCGCGCAGCACCAGCACGCCCTCCGACAGCTCGCCGCTGAGGTCCTGCTGGCCGGCGTCGAGCTTGCGCTCCAGCTCCTCGGCCCAGGAGGCGAAGCGGTCGACCCAGGCGAGCACCTGCCAGCGCCACCGGCCGAGCTGGCCGGCGAGCGCGAACTCGCCCTCCCAGCGGACGCCGTCCTCGTGCGCGTCGACCGGCAGCAGCGGCGCCTCGCGCCATCTGCGGTCCGCGGGCGAGCGGTAGCGCGCGACGGCGCGCAGCTGCTCGTGGCCGTCGCGGAAGACGTCGGCGCTGACCTGCAGCACGTCGCCCAGCGTCCGTTTGACGGGATGGCGACCACTGTCGACGGTGGGCGCCTCGTGCTCGATGCGGATGCGAGGCGGCGGCGATTGAGAGGATGCGGAGCTGGGCACGCAACCACGCTAACCGCATCCGCCCTCATCCAACCTGTCCGGCAATGAGATCTTCACGAACCAGCGGTATCCAACTGCACATAACCTCGCTGCCCGGAGGCCGTCTCGGCCCGTCCGCGTACGCGTTCGTCGACTGGCTGCAGGCGGCCGGGCAGTCGTGGTGGCAGATGCTGCCGCTCGGCCCGCCCGACAGATACCGCTCGCCGTACAAGTCGGCGTCGGCGTTCGCGCAGTGGCCGGGGCTGCTTGCCTCGCCCGACGCGCCGGTGAGCGCTGAGGAGGAGGTTTCCTTTCGCGTGTCGCAGGCGTACTGGGTCGACGACTGGGAGCGGTTCGCGGGTCCTGGCGCGGTCGCGGACCAGGTCCGCTTCGAGCGCGAGTGGAGCGCCCTGCGGTCGTATGCGCGCGAGCGCGGCGTCGGCCTGATCGGCGACGTGCCGATCTACGTCGCCCCCGACGGCGCCGACCACCGCGCCCACCCGCGCCTGTTCCGCCACGGCGTCGTGTCGGGCGCCCCGCCGGACGCGTACGCGCCGACGGGCCAGCTGTGGGGCAATCCGGTCTACGACTGGCCGGCGCTCCAGCGGACCGGCTACCGCTGGTGGGTCGAGCGGTTGCGCCGCACGCTCGCCCACTTCGACATGGTCCGGTTGGACCATTTCCGCGGCTTCGTCGCGTATTGGGCGGTCCCGCAGGACGCGCCCGACGCGTCGCACGGCGTGTGGGCGCGGGGGCCGGGGCGGGCGGTGTTCGACGCGGTGACGCGGGAGTTGGGGGGCGGCCCCGCCGGCGAGGCGTCCGCTCTCGCGGGCGACGCACCTGTGCCCGGTGTGCTGCCGCTGATCGCCGAGGATCTCGGCGTCATCACCCCGGCGGTGCAGCGCCTGCGCGACGGGCTCGGACTGCCCGGCATGGCGGTCCTGCAGTTCGGCTTCGACCCCGATGACCCGCGCGGCCCGCATCGGCTGGAGAACCACAGAGAAGATCAGGTCCTCTACACCGGAACGCACGACAACGACACGCTGCGCGGCTGGTGGGAGACGCTCTCGGCGGACCGCCGTGCCGAGGTCGATGCGGCCGTCGCGTCGGCCGGCTTCGAGGAGCCGGAGCCGTGGTGGTCGCTGATCCGCCTCGCCCAGCGCTCGCCCGCGAGGCTCTGCATGCTGCAGGCGCAGGACGTGGTGGGCCTCGGCAGCGAAGCCCGCATGAACGTCCCCGGCTCGATCGGCAGATCGTGGCGCTTCCAGCTGGAGGAGGGGCAGTTGACGGAGGAGCTGGCGGCGCGGCTGGCGGCGGTGACGCGGGAGGCGGGGCGCGAGTCGTGAGCGACGCGGTTGCGGCGAGCGTCGGCGACGCGGATCGGCCGGGCGCGGCGAGCGCGAGCGCCGCAGGTCGGCCGGCCGCGCACGCCGCGCGCGACGCCAGCGCGGCCGCGCTGCGACGCGGCTTGGTCGCGCTCGGCGACAGCATCACCAACGGCCGCGGCGAGCCGTGGCTCGGGGTGCCGGCGCTGTCGTGGGCGCAGTGGGTCGCGGAGGCGCTGGAGCTGCCGTTCACGAAGCTCGCCCGCGACGGCGCCCGCGCCGAGGACGTCCTGCGCGATCTGGCCCCGCGCCTCGCCGGCCCGTACGACGTCGCGGCGCTCTACGTCGGCGTCAACGACGCCCGTTCGCTCGACTGGGACGCGGCGGCGTACGAGCGGTCGCTGACGGCGCTTGCGCAGGCTGCGGGCGCATCGCTCGTCGCGCCGGCCGATCGTGCCGCTCCCGGGCGAGCGAACGCCGGCCGCCTCCTCCTCCTGACTCCGCCGGCCGATCTCGGCCGCCCGACCTGCGCGCCGAAGTCGCTGGAGGCGGCGGCGATCGTGCGGCGGGTGGCGGGCGAGCAGGGCGCGCTGGTGGTCGCGCTCGACGACCTCGCCGGCCGCCGCTTCGTGCTGCCCGACACCGTCCACCCGACCGCGCTCGGCCAGGTCGAGATCGCCGCGCGCGCGATCAACGTGCTCGCCGCCGCCGGCCGGCCACCGCGCCACGACGTCTGGGAATCGGCCGACCGCCACCGCTCCCGCCGCGCCGCCCGCGCCGCCGACCGCCGCTGGCTGACCCTGCTGGCGCAGGACCTCAGGCGGCGGGCGGTCGAGCGGCTCGCCCGCTGACTGCCCGCCGCTCACCGGCGCGGTCTCGCTCCTGCGCGCCGCCCGTGCGCGGTCAGCGCCGCGCCGCCTCAGCTACCGCTTCAACGTCACCCCCAACCGCAGCGGCGCGGTCTTGCCGGCGTACTTGGCGGTGCCGGAGATCGTCACGGCGACGCGCTTCTGTCGCGCCAGCGCAGCCGCAACGCCGCCCGTGAACGTCAGCTTCACCGTCACGCGACCGCTCCCGCTTGCACTCGCGGCCGCGAGCACGCCCTGACTTCGCGGTATGCAGTTTCTGCGCGACCGCTCTCGTGACCGTCGCGCTCACCTTCGCGCTGCAGGCACCGTCGCAGGCGAGGCTCACCGTCAGCACGCGTCGTCTCGCGAGCGTTCTCAGCGACGGCAGTCTGCCGGCGGCGGCCAGCCGCGGCGCTCTCACGACGGCCGGCGGAGGCGTGCCTCTGTCGACCGGTCTCGTCTGATCGCCCGGGGGCCGAGGAGCTGCGACCCGTCGAGGGGCGAAGGAGGGGTCGGCGAACTCGCCGGTCGGTCTCGTCAGCGCGAAGCGTGCCGTCGTCGGCCTGCGACACGGACGTGTAGCCGCCGTCGCCGGTGACGCGTCGCTGCCCGGTGCCGTTCGGGTAGGCGAGCCAGAGGCCGCCCTCGTCGAGGTAGGCGATCGAGCCCGCGCTCGCCGGCGTCGTCGGCACGAGCAGCAGCAGCGCGAACGGGACCGCCAGAAGCATTCTTCGCACGCAGCCGACCGTACGACCGTCGCCGCGCCCGCTCGTCGGACGATCTTCCCGCCTGTTTCCCTTGAACGTCCGCGCAGGGCGCGGCGCCGTTCAGCCGATCGACGCGCTCATCCCCACCGCAGCGTTCTCGGCGCGGGGCGTCTGCGCAGCCTGCGCGCGGGCGCGCCGCCGACGACGTCGTTGGCCGCCACGTCTCTCGTGACGACCGACAGCGTCCCGACGATCGCGTTGTCGCCGACCGTGACGCCGCGCAGCAGGCAGGCGCCGTAGCCGACCCACACGTTGTGCCCGACGCGCACGTCGCGCTTGTAGATCCCCTGCAGCCGTATCGGCCGCTCGACCTCGGCGGCGCCGTGGTCGAAGTCGATCAGCATCACGCGGTCGGCGACGATGCACTCGCGCCCGATCGAGACGTGCTGGTAGGCCGAGATCGTGCACTCCTGCCCGAGCACAGACTTCGCCCCGATCGTCACCTCGCCCTCGTGCACGCGGATCTTCGTGCCGTGGCCGATCCACGACCAGCGCCCGAGCACGACCCGCGCGTCCTTGCCGATCTCGAACGTGACGTCGGGGCAGACGAACGCAATCCCGTCGGTCTGCAGGCGCCCGCGCCAACGCAGCTTCAACCACGCCCAGCGCAGCAGCAGCACCGCGTAGTGGCGGTTGAGCATGTGGTTGCGGCGCATGAAGCGCAGCAGTCTGCGCGGCCCTCCCGACAGCGGCGGCGGCGCCTCACGCCAGTGCAGCGGCGCAGCCTCCACCTCGGGCGGCGTCATGACGGGTTCCATCGCTGCGCATGCTAATGCGTGCCGGCCACTGCGAGTTCCACGTCGGCTGGTCGGCGCGATGACATGCAGGCGGGAAGGCGCGCTCGCGGCCGGTCCGATCGCGCTCGTCGATCGGGTCGCTGTTCGGGATCCGCCTGCCATCATCCGCGGTCGCATGACGCCGGATCAACGATCGCTCGCCGAGCGCCTGCTGGACGGGGACAAGCGCGCCCTGGCCCGCGCGATCACGCTCGTGGAGGACGATCGCCCCGAGGGCTGGGCGCTCGTCAGAGAGGTCTATCCGCACACGGGCAGAGCCGCGGTCGTCGGCTTCACGGGTCCGCCCGGCGTCGGCAAGTCGACGCTGCTGGGCGCGCTGACGAAGGCCGAGCGCGCGCGCGGCCGGACGGTCGGCGTGCTGTCGATCGACCCGTCGTCGCCGTTCACCCACGGCGCGCTGCTGGGCGACCGCATCCGCCTGACCGAGCACTTCCTCGACCCGGGCGTCTTCATCCGCTCGATGGCCAACCGCGGCGCGCTCGGCGGTCTCTCGGAGGCGGCGCTGCAGGCGGCGCTGCTGATGGACGCGGCGGGACGCGAGGTGGTCTTCGTCGAGACGGTCGGCGTGGGGCAGGCGGAGGTCGACGTGATCGACCATGCCGACACGGTCGTGCTGGCGCTGATGCCGGGCTCCGGCGACTCGATCCAGGCGCTGAAGGCGGGCGTCATGGAGATCCCCGACATCATCGTCGTCAACAAGGCCGATCACCCGCTGACCGACACCATGGTGCGCGAGATCCGCGGCGTCCTGTCGCTCGGGTCGCAGAGCGGCTGGCGCGTCCCGATCGTCAAGACGCAGGCGGCGTCGGGGATCGGGATCGACGAGCTGGTCGAGCAGCTGGAGAAGCACCGCGAGTACATCCGCGGCGAGGGCACGCTGCTGGAACGCCGCCGCCGCAACCTGATGAACGAGGTCGTCGCGATCGCCTCCGCCCGCATGCGCCGCCAGCTCGAGGCCTCGATCCGCTCCGACCCGGCGGTCCAGGAGCTGCTCGACGAGGTCGTCGCCCGCCGCCTCGACCCCGCCACCGCCGCCACCGAAGTCCTCGCTCGCAACGCCCGCAAGCTGGAAGCGGAGCGCGACGGGGCCTGACGCGGCCGACCACCGGCACTTCTTGGTCGCTCAGCGACCAAGAAGTGCCGGAGGTCGCTACTCCGCGCGCCAGAGATCGATCGTCTCGACCCTGGTCGCCTCGAAGTCGCGGAGCCGGACCCCTAACCGGAATCCTGTTCACTCTTTCGCAACACCGCGGGAACCGCGGACCGGGAGAGTGGTCGCGTGATGGCGAGCATTCCGCGTCCGCTCTTGCCGCACCTGCGTGCGCAGCTGCCCACGCTCGGGACCTCCGATCGCAAGGTCGCCGACGTCGTGCTGGCACAGCCGGGCGCGGTCGTGTTCTGGTCGGTCACCGAGTTGGCCGACGCGGCCGGGACGGCGAAGTCGAGCGTCGTGCGCTTCTGCCAGGGGCTCGGGCTGCGCGGCTACCACGACCTCAAGCTCGTGCTGGCGCAGGAGACCGCGGTCGAGCACCGCGGCGCCGGGCCGGACGGACCGTGGGCGGGCGGCTTCGCCGGCGGCGGCGCGGCTGGCGCACGGGGGATGGGGACGGTCGTCGGCGCGGGCGGCGCACGCGGCGCGGGCGCCGACAGGCGCGGCGTCGACGGCGACGACGACCGCGAGCGCGTCACCGACGTGCTCGGCGCGGTCGTCTGGCGCGGGGTCGAGATGCTGCGCGACACCGCCGCGACCGTCCAGCGCGACGCGTTCGACGCGACGGCCAAGCGGCTGACGGAGGCGCACAGCGTGCTGCTGGTCGGCGCCGGCTCCTCGGCGCCGCTGGCGCAGGACGCCGCGCAGCGGCTGCGCTCGATCGGCGTGCGCGCCGCCGCGCCGTCCGACGCGCCCGGCCAGCTGATCGCCGCCGCGCTGCTGGGCCGCGAGGACGTCTGCCTCGCGATCTCCCACAGCGGCTCCACGCGCGGCACGCTCGCCGCCCTCACCGCCGCCACCGACGCCGGTGCCACGACCGCCGCGATAACGAGCTACTCGCGCTCCCCGCTGACCGAGCTGACCGACCACGTGCTCGTCGCCGGCGCCCGCTCCGCCTCCCCGCGCTTCGCGTCGCTGACCAGCCGCCTCGCCCACGTCGCCGTCCTCGACGCCCTCCTCGTCGCCGTCGCCCTGCGCGACGAGCCGCGCGCCGAGGCGGCGCTCGCGCGCACCTCCGCCGCGCTGGCCGATCAGCGGCGCTGAGCGCCCGGGTTCCGGGCAGCGGCGCCGAGCAGCGCCCGCGCGATCACCAGCCGCTGGATCTCGCTCGTACCCTCGTAGATCTCGGTCACCTTCGCGTCGCGGTAGTAGCGCTCGGCGGGGAACTCGCGGGTGTAGCCGTAGCCGCCGAGGATCTGGATCGCCTCGCCGGTCCAGTGGCGCGCGACGCGGGAGGCGAACAGCTTCGCCTGCGCGCCCTCGACCGTGTGCGGGTGGCCGGCCTGCTTCAGACGCGCGGCGCGCCAGGTCAGCGCGCGCGCCGCCTCGATCTCCGTCTGCATCTCCGCGAGCTTCTCCTGGATCGCGCCGAAGCGCGCGATCGGGCCGCCGAACGCGACCCGCTCCTTCGCGTACGCGGTCGCGACGTCGAGCGCGGCCTGGGCGATCCCGACCGCCTGCGCGGCGATCCCGATCCGGCCGCCGTCGAGCGTCCCCAGCGCGATCCGCATCCCGGCCCCGCGCGCGCCGAGCAGCTCTCCGGGCGTGCGTTCGAACGTCAGCGCCGCGGTCGAGGAGGAGTTCAGTCCCATCTTCTCCTCCTCGCGCGCGACCGCGAGCCCCGCCGCGGGCCGGCGCACGACGAACGCGGAGATCGCCCCGTTCGCCGCCTCGTCGCGCGCGAAGACGATCAGCAGGTGAGCGTGTGAGCCGGTCGTGATGAACTGCTTGGAGCCGGTGACGAGGCCGTCTGCATCCGCCCGCGTCCGCAGCGCCCCGGCATCGGACCCGGCCTCGGGCTCGGTCAGCGCGAACGCGCCCAGCTCGTGGCCCTGCGCCAGCGGCGGGACCCAGCGGTCGATCTGCTCGGGCGTGCCGTGGGCCAGCAGCGGGAGCGTCGCGGCGGAGGTGTGGACCGCGACCGTGACCGCGACGCCGCCGTCGGCGCGCGCCAGCTCCTCCAACGCGAGCACGTAGGAGAGGAAGTCGGTGCCGGCGCCGCCGTGCGCCTCCGGCACGCACGCGCCCATCAGCCCCAGCTCGCCGAGCTGCGCGAAGACGGCCTTCGGGAACGTGTGCGAGCGGTCCCACTCGGCCGCGTGCGGGGCGATCGCCTCGTCGGCGAAGCGGCGCGCGAGCGCCCGCACCTCGCGCTGCTCGTCGGTCAGCTCGTGCAGGCTCATCGGCGCGACCTCGCATGCGCGCCCGCGGGCGCGCCTCGTCCATTCGACTCGTACAGGCTCATCGGCCGGGCCAACGTACCCGCGAGGGCGGCGGTGTCCGGCGCCGCCCGACCATCAGCGACCCCGCGCCGCCGATCGCGACCGCCGCCACAGCGGTCCCGGCGAGCGTCAGGCGGCGGCCGAGGCGCTCGAAGCGCAGCGTCTGCCAGCCCTCCTCGCGCGCCACGCGCGCCAGCTCGGCGTCCGGATTGACTGCGACCGGGTGGCCGACCGCACGTAGCATCGGCAGGTCCGACTCCGAGTCGGAGTAGGCCCACGAGGCGCTCAGGTCCAGGCGCTCGCGCGCGGCCAACAGGCGGATCGCCTCGGCCTTGCCCTCGCGGTAGGTGAAGGGGCCGTCGGGCTGGCCGGTGTAGATCCCCTCGCGCATCTCGGATCTGGCGCCGAGGCCGCCGTCGAACGTCAGCACGTGCGCGAGCACCTCCGCCAGCTCGTGCGCGGCGGCGGTGACGATGTAGACCGGCCGCCCGGCGTCCTGGTGCTCGTAGGCGACGCGCAGCATCTGCGGGTAGACGCGCGGCAGGATCCCCGCCAGCATCTCGGGGCCGAGCCGCAGCATGTCGCGCACCGCCACGCCCTGCATCAGCTTGAAGATCTGCTCGCGGACCTGGTCGGTACCGGCGTCGGTCGAGCCGCGCAGGCGGAAGCGGACGTTGGCCGCGGCGCCGGCAGCCAGCTGCCGGCGCGTGAGGATCCCCTGCCGGTAGGCGGCGCGCGCGAACTCGAACGCGGACGAACCGGCCATCAGCGTGCGATCGAGGTCGAAGAAGGCGGCGCCGCGCTGCGGACCGCCCTCCACGACACCAGCGCCCTCGGGCGCGACGCTGTCGACGCCCTCCGCCGCGCGCTCGCCGCGCTCGTCGCTCACGCCGGCCTCGTCATCGCGTCAGCTTCTCGCGACCTCGATGATGACCGCGTCGCCCTGCCCGCCGCCGGAGCAGATCGCGGCGATGCCGCGGCCGCCGCCGCGACGCTGCAGCTCCAGCGCGAGCGAGCCGAGGATGCGGGCGCCGGAGGCGCCGATCGGGTGGCCGAGCGCGACCGCGCCGCCGTTGACGTTGACCTTGTCCTCGTCGATGCCGAGCATGCGGATCGAGTTCAGCGTGACGGACGCGAACGCCTCGTTGATCTCCCACAGGTCGATGTCCTCGACGCCGAGGCCGGCCTTTCTGAGCGCGACCAACGACGCGTTGGCGGGCGTGCGGGCGAGGTAGGGGAAGTCGTCGGCGATCTGCGCCTGCGCGACGATCGTCGCGAGCGGGCGCTTGCCGTTGGCGGCGGCCCAGTCGCTGGAGGCGAGCACGAGCGCGCCGGCGCCGTCGTTGACGCCCGGAGCGTTGCCCGCGGTGTGGGTGCCGTCCTTCATGAAGATCGGCTTCAGCGCGGCGAGCGCCTCCAGCGTCGTGCCGGGGCGCGGCGCCTCGTCGACCTCGACGACGGTGTCGCCCTTGCGACCCTTGACCGTCACCGCGACGATCTCCTCCGGCAGGCGGCCTTCCTCGGTCGCCTTCAGCGCCAGCTCGTGCGAGCGGACCGACCAGCGGTCCATGTCGGCGCGCGTCATCTCGAGCTCGGCGGCGACCTCGCTGGCCTCGTGCGCCATGTGCTTGCCGCTGAACGGGTTCGTGAGCCCGTCGTTGATCATCGCGTCGAGCGCCTTGCCGTCGCCCATGCGGTAGCCGAAGCGGGCGCCCTTGAGCAGGTACGGGGCGTTGCTCATCGACTCCATGCCGCCGGCGACCGCGACCTCGAGGTCGCCCGCGCGGATCGCCGCGTCGAGGATGCCGGCCGCGCGGATGCCCGACGCGCAGACCTTGTTGATCGTCTCGGAAGACACGTCCTTGGGGATCCCGCCCTTGATCTGCGCCTGGCGCGAGGGGATCTGGCCCTGGCCGGCCTGCAGCACCTGACCGAAGACGACGTGCTGGATCTGCTCGGGAGCGACGTCGGCGCGCTCCAGCGCCGCCTCGATCGCGATCCCTCCGAGGTCGGTCGCGTCGAGCGAGGCGAGGCCGCCGCCGAGCTTGCCGATCGGCGTGCGCGCTGCGCTGAGGATGACGGTAGAGGGCATCGGGAGATCTCCGTTGGAAGGTGTGGTCCTGTCGGCCCCCCGATGCTAGTCGTCGGTGTTGCGGATGGGCCCCGCTTGTAGCATGGCGCGATGCAGATCGAAGCCACGACGCAGGCCCCGGCGCAGACCGGCGCGGACACGATCGCCGTCGGGGTCTTCGACGGGGAGGACATCGCCCACGACGTCGCGGACGGCCTGTTGCAGAGGCTGCTGGACCAGGGCGAGGCGCGCCGCGCCTTCCGCCATCTCGCCGTCGCCCACGCCGACGGGCGCCGCTACATCGTCGTCGGGCTCGGCGACCGCGCCCGCTTCGACACCGAGCGGGCGCGCGTCGTGGCCGCGACCGCGCACGGCCGCGCGCGCGAGCTGGCGACGTCGACGCTCTGCTGGGAGGTCCCGCACCACCTCGACGACGCCCACGTCGGCGCGCTCGTCGAGGGCACCGTGCTGGCCGCCTATCGCTTCGACAGATACCGCAACCACCCCGACGACGACGGCGGGATCGAGCGCCTGGTCGTCTCCGCGCACCATCCGATCGACGGCCCGGTCGCCTACGCGGAGGTCGTCGCGGCCGCCCAGAACCGCGCCCGCGACCTGCAGAACACGCCTTCCAACGAGCTGACCCCGGAGCGCCTCGCGCACCGCGCGCACGAGCTGGTGGCCGAGGTCAGCGGCGTCACGCTGGAGGTGCGCGGCGAGGAGGACATCGCGGCGCTCGGGATGGGCGCGTTCGCGGCCGTCGCGCGCGGCTCGCACGAGGAGGCGCGCCTGATCGAGCTGAGATACGAGGGCCCGGACGCGACCGGCCCGCTGCTGGCGCTCGTCGGCAAGGCCGTCACGTTCGACAGCGGCGGCATCTCGATCAAGCCGGCGATGAGAATGTCGGAGATGAAGTTCGACATGTCGGGCGGCGCCGTCGTGCTGGAGGCGATCGGCGCGATCGCCCGGCTGCAGCTGCCGATCCGCGTGCTCGGCGTGATCGGCGCGACCGAGAACATGCCCAGCGGCCACGCCGCCCGCCCCGGCGACATCGTCCGCGCCGCCAACGGCACGACGATCGAGATCGTCAACACCGACGCCGAGGGCCGGCTCGTGCTGGCCGACTGCCTCGTGCACGCGATCAACCACGGTGCCGAGCGGATCGTCGACCTGGCGACGCTGACGGGCGCGGTCGTGACGACGTTCGGCAGCAGCCACGCCGGCCTGTGGGCCAACGACGACGAGTGGGCGCGGGCGCTGGAGGCGGCCTCGGCCGCCAGCGGCGACCTGCTGTGGCGGCTGCCGCTGCACAGCGACTACGCCGACGCGATCAAGGGCCGCTACGCCGACATCGTCAACTCGACCGAGAACCGCAAGGCGGCCTCGATCACCGCGGCGGAGTTCCTGCACCGCTTCGTCGGCGACGTGCCGTGGGCCCATCTCGACATCGCCGGGACGGCCAACGACACCGGCCGCTCCTACGCCGGCAGCGGCGGCTCGGGCTACGGCGTGCGGCTGCTCGTCGAGCTGGCAAGACGACTCGGGCAGTGACCGGGTCCCTTTTCGCGAACCGTTCCCTACTATTCGCCCCGCCGCGACGCCGACGCATCCAGACGGCGCGCGGACACCCCCGAATGTCCACATCCTCCGAGCGAAAGATCCGCGTCGTCGTCGCGAAGCCTGGCCTGGACGGCCATGATCGCGGCGCGAAGATCATCGCGCGCGCCCTGCGCGACGCGGGCATGGAGGTGATCTACACCGGCCTGCACCAGACGCCGGAGCAGATCGTGGAGACGGTGATCCAGGAGGACGCCGACGCGGTCGGCCTGTCGATCCTGTCGGGGGCGCACATGACGCTCGTGCCGCGCATCGTGGAGCTGTTGCGCGCGCAGGACGTCGACGACGTGCTCGTCACGGTGGGAGGCACGATCCCGGCGGACGACATCCCCGAGCTGAAGCGGCTCGGGGTCTCCGAGGTGTTCACCCCGGGCGCACCGACGCAGGACATCATCGACTTCATCCGCGGCGCGGTCCGCAGCGACTAGACGCGTCACCCGCCGGCACGGGCGGGAGCGTTTCCGGGCCGCACGGGGGAGGTGCGGGGACGGTACGCGATTGACTGGTCAGTCAACACGGGTATCATGCCGCCACGAACACTGCCACGAACGTTTGTTTGGCTCTTTCTGAGGAGGCACCCCAGTTGAAGATTTGCGTCCTGGTCAAAGAGGTGCCGGACGCCGCCGTCGAGAAGCGCATTGACCCCTCGACGGGGCGGATGGACCGCAGCGGGGAGAAGAACCTCAACCCGTACGACACGCACGCCATCGAGGCTGCGATGCAGCTGAAGGAAGGCGGCGCGCTGCAGATCGACGAGGTCGTCGCCGTCACGATGGGGCCGGAGTCGGCCGTTCGTGCGCTGCACAAGGCGGTCTCGCTCGGCGCCGACCGCTCGCTGCACCTGAACGACGACGCGCTCGCCGGCTCCGACGTCGCCGCGACGGGCTACGCGCTCGCGAAGGCGCTCGAGAAGGAGCAGCCCGACATAGTCCTGCTCGGGCAGCAGTCCGACGACGGCGAGTGCTACACGATCGGCGCGGTCGTCGCCGACCACCTGAAGGCGCCGTCGCTGACCCAGGTGATCAAGCTCGACGTGGTCGACGGCGGCCTGCGCTGCGAGCGTCAGGCCGAGTACGGCTACGACACCGTCCAGGTGTCGCTGCCGGCCGTGATCTCGGTCGGCGACGCGATCAACGAGCCGCGCTACCCGTCGCTGAAGGCGATCATGGGCGCGAAGAAGAAGCCGCTCGAGAAGGCCGCTGCCGGCGACGTCGGCATCGACCTCGCGCTCGTCGGCGCCGACGGCTCGTCCGTCAGCTGCGGCGAGTTCAAGGCGCCGCCGGCGAAGTCGGCCGGCAAGATCATCGAAGACGAGGACACGGACGCGACGGTCGAGCAGATCGTGGCGTGGCTGGACGAAAGGAAGCTGATCTAGATGGGCGGGATTCTCGTCTACGTCCTCCACTACGAGGGCGCGCTCAACAAGAACTCGCTCGGCGCCGTCTCCGAGGGCGCGAAGCTCGCCGCGGAGCTGGGCACGACCGCGGACGCGATCGTCGTCGGCGGCGCTGACCTGACCGACGAGCTGCTCGGCACGCTCGGCGACTACGGCGCGGCGAAGGTCTTCCGCGCCGAGGGCGCCGAGGGCCTCGCGCAGCCGGTCATCGACGCGATGGACAAGGTCATCGAGGAGAACGGTCACGACTACGTGATCTTCGGCGGCGGCCTGCTCGGCTTCGAGATCGGCGCCGGCCTCGCCGCGCGCCGCAACGCCGGCGTGACGATGGAGGTCACCGGTGTCGTCGTCGAGGGCGGCAAGCTCGTCGCCGAGCGCCCGATCCTCGGCGACTCGCAGATCTCGCGCTCGCACTACAAGGGCCTCGGCATCATCATCGGGCGCATCAACGCGTTCGAGTTGAAGCCGGGCGCCGGCGGCGCGGCCGAAGTGGTCGACGTCACGGTCGAGTACTCGCCCTGGTCCAACCAGGCGACGATGGTCCAGCGCGGCGAGCAGCGCGGCGCCGACGTCAACATCGAGGACGCGAGCGTGCTCGTGGCCGGCGGTCGCGGGCTCGGCAAGGCCGAGGGCTTCCAGCTCTGCGAGGACCTCGCGGGCGTGCTCGGCGGCGCCGTCGCCGCGACGCGCGCGGTCGTCGACGCCGGCTGGTACCCGTATGCGGCCCAGATCGGCCAGACCGGCAAGTCGGTCGCGCCGAAGCTCTACCTCGCGGCCGGCATCTCCGGCGCGATCCAGCACAAGGTCGGCATGCAGGCGTCGGAGAACATCGTCGCGATCAACAAGGACGCGAACGCTCCGATCTTCGAGTTCAGCGACCTCGGCATCGTCGGGGACCTGAACAAGATCCTGCCGAAGCTGACGGAGGCCGTGAAGGCCAAGAAGGGCGGTTGATCGCATGGCCGGCAGCAGCAACGGCCGGGTCGTGCCGGCGGCGTACCCGCCGCCGGTCGACTCGCCCAGAGAGTTCATCAAGCGCGGACTCGACGGTGAGGACGAGCTGATCGAGGTCGGCGTCGCGATCGTCGGCGGCGGCACGGCCGGTCTCGCGTGCGCGAACCGGCTGCTGCAGCTGCTGGCCGACGATCCCGAGACGCTGGAGCGCCTCGGCGAGGTGCCCGTCGCGGTCCTGGAGAAGGCGAAGACGTGCGGCGGGCACAACCTGTCAGGCGCCGTCATGCGTCCGCAGGCGCTGCAGGAGCTGTATCCCGACCTGAGCCGCGAGGACTGGCGCAAGGAGGGCTTCGCCTTCGGCGAGGTCGACAAGGAAGCGGTCTACATGCTTCCGTCGGCCAAGTCGAAGATCCGCATCCCGCCGCCGCCGCCGTTCAAGAACCACGGCAACGAGGTGATCTCGGTCGCGGCGCTGGCGCGCTACCAGCAGCGGATCGCCGAGGAGGCCGGCGCCTACATCCTCACGGAGACCGCGGCGACCCAGCTGGTCGTCGAGGACGGCGCCGTCGTCGGCGTGCGCTCGGGCGACAAGGGCCGCGGCAAGGACGGCGAGCCGCTCGGCAACTTCGAGCCGGGCACCGACATCAAGGCGCAGGCGACCGTCCTCGCCGACGGCTGCTGGGGCTCGCTGACGGGCGCCGCGATCCGGGAGTTCGAGCTCGACGAGAGCCGCGAGCCGCAGGTCTGGGAGCTGGGCGTGAAGGAGGTCTGGAAGGTCACCAGACCGCTCGACCGCCTGATCCACACGATCGGCCCCTGGCCGCTGAAGCTGTCGAAGAGATACGGGCAGATCGGCGGCACCTGGATCTACCCGATGAAGGACGAGAGAACGGGCGACGACCTCGTCTCGATCGGCTTCGTCGTCGACCTCGAGTACGCCGACGCGACGACCTCCGCGCACGACCTGCTGCAGCAGTTCAAGCTGCACCCGCTCGTGCGAGGGATCCTCGAGGGCGGCGAGCGCGTCGCCTGGGGCGCGAAGGCGCTGCCCGGCGGCGGTTACTGGTCGATGCCGAAGCTGACGATGCCGGGCGCGCTGCTGGTCGGCGACGCCGGCGGCATGGTCGACACGGTCTCGCTGAAGGGCGTGCACCACTCGATCCTGTCCGGCAAGCTCGCGGCCGAGGCGATCTACGACCAGCTCACCAGAGGCGTCCCGCTGGAGTCCTACGAGCAGAAGATCGAGAACTCGCTCACGGGCAAGGAGCTGTACGAGGTCCGCAACACCCGTCAGCCGTTCCAGATGGGCTTCATCAGAGGCGGCCCGCTCGTCAACCTCGCGATCGCGACGAAGGGCAAGCTGCCGCCGGGCCGCTGGCCGTGGCACAAGAACGACGAGCAGGGCATGTTCATCGGCAAGACCGCCGACAGCTACCCGAGACCGGACAACAGATACACGTTCGACAAGCTCTCGTCGGTCTTCATCACCGGCAACGCCACGCGCGACGACGCGCCCAACCACATCCGCGTGCAGAGAAGCGTCCCGCGCGAGGTCGCCGAGACGTGGAAGTGGATGTGCCCGGCGGGGGTCTACGAGATCCCCGAGGACGCGCCGGAGACGGGCAACGTCGACGTGATCGTGAATTACACGAACTGCGTGCAGTGCGGCGCGATCACGGCAAAGGGCGGTCGCCTGACGCCGCCCGAGGGCGGCGACGGGCCGCTCTACACGATCACCTGAGTCGCACCTGTGCGGTCTCGCGCCTGCGTCCGTTGGGACAACCGGCGCGGGACCGGACAGAGGTTCGCAACTTATCGCTGTGCCGGCGGTTATAAGCGGCACCATGAAGGTCGCAGCATTCTCCCTCCGCGCAGCGCTGCTGGCGCTGCTGATCGGCACCGCCGCCGCGCTTGCAGCCGGCCCGGCGCTCGCCGCCGTCGCGCCGCCCGGCGCGAAGCTCCGCTCGGTCGCCCCGGCGTCCGTCAAGCTCCCCTTCGACGCCCGCATCGCGACGTGCAGAAAGTCGCCGAGAACGGACCTGCGCACGGCCGTCATCGCCGCCTCGATGCGGCCGATCGACGGCGGCACGAAGCTGTCGCTGCGCGCCGACCTCTACCAGCGGCCGCTCAGCGGCGGGCGCTGGGCGCTGCGCTCCGACGTGCCGGGGCTGGGCGTCTGGAGCAGCCCGACGGACCCGTCGATCGGCAGCAATCCGGGCGACGTCTTCAAGTACCGCTACGCCGTCGGCCGCCTCGTCGTGCCGTTCGCCTACCGCTTCAGAGTCACCTACCGCTGGAGCGACCTGACCGGCAGAGTCGTGCGCGAGGAGACGGTCACGACGCTGCCGTGCAAGGAGCCGGACCTGCGCCCGGACATCGTGATCGACGACGTCGTCGTGGAGCCCGCGCTCGACCCGACCCAGAGCACCTACACGCTGTTCGTCCGCAACGCCGGCAGATCGACCGCGTGGAACGTCGCGCTCTCGTCCAGCTACGCCGCGCGGGTCGGCACGATCCGCAGAATCGGGCCGCTGGAGACGACCGAGCTGACGTTCGTCGCGCCGCTCTGCGCGGAGGGTCAGCCGGGGCCGACGTTCGTCGCCGATCCGTCCAACGCGATCGACGAGGCGAGAGAGACCAACAACACGCTCGTGGCGACGTGCCCGGCTACACTGGAACAACCATGAAGACCGACATCCATCCCAACTACGTCGAGTCGCACGTGCGCTGCACCTGCGGCAACACGTTCACGACCAGATCCGTGGAGCCGACGATCAACGTCGAGATCTGCTCCAACTGTCACCCGTTCTACACGGGCAGACAGAAGCTCGTCGACACCGGTGGTCGTGTCGAGCGCTTCCAGCGTCGCGCCGCAAGACGCGCCGCCGAGAGCGCCGCCTCCTAGCCGCCGCGCTGATGCGCTCGGCCTAAGTGGCCTCGTTGGGATTGGTCCCGACGGGGCCACTCTCCGTTAACCCCTAGACTCGTCGGCCGTGATCGAGCAGCTTGTACAGCAGATCGAGTCGCGCTTCGGCGAACTCGAGAACATGATGGCCGACCCCGACGTGATCGGGGATCGTCAACGGTTCGCGGAGGCCGGGCGCCAGTACGCCGACCTCGAGCCGGCGGCGAAGCTGGCCGT
This sequence comes from Conexibacter sp. CPCC 206217, assembly GCF_030646165.1. GTDB lineage: Bacteria > Actinomycetota > Thermoleophilia > Solirubrobacterales > Solirubrobacteraceae > Conexibacter. The sequence goes on from NZ_JAUTDO010000008.1 coordinate 185,447, forward strand.
CGAGTGGCGCCGCGCCGTCGACGACGAGGCCGGCGCGCGCGAGCTGCTGGAGGAGGGCGGCGACGACGCCGAGGTCCGCGACATGCTCGCCAGGGCGAGAGAGCGGATCGAGTCGCTCGACGAGGAGATCCGCCTCGCGATGGTCGAGAAGGACCCCAACGACGACAAGAACGTGATCGTCGAGATCCGCCCCGGCGCCGGCGGCGACGAGGCCGGCCTGTTCGCCGGCGACCTCTACCGGATGCTGACGCGCTACGCCGAGCGGCGCGGCTTCCAGACCGAGGCGATGTCGGAGGGCGACGGCACCTACACGTTCGCGATCAAGGGCGGCAACGGCGCCTACTCCGTCTTCAAGTACGAGGGCGGCACGCACCGCGTCCAGCGCGTCCCGGAGACCGAGTCCCAGGGCCGCATCCACACCTCCACCGCGACCGTCGCGGTGCTGCCGGAGGCCGAGGACGTCGACGTCCACATCAACGAGAGCGACCTCCAGATCGACGTCTACCGTTCCTCGGGGCCGGGCGGTCAGTCGGTCAACACGACCGACTCCGCGGTCCGCATCACGCACAGACCCAGCGGCGTCGTCGTCTCGATGCAGGACGAGAAGTCGCAGCTGCAGAACCGCGACAAGGCGATGCGCGTGCTGCGTGCGCGCCTGTACGAGCGGGCGCTCGCCGAGCAGCAGGCGGAGCTGTCGGCCAACCGCCTCTCGCAGGTCGGCACGGGCGAGCGCGCGGAGAAGATCCGCACCTACAACTTCCCGCAGGGCCGCATCACCGACCATCGGATCAAGCTGACGGTCCACAACCTCGACGCGGTGCTCGGCGGCGAGCTCGACGAGGTGACCGCGGCGTTGCAGAACGATGAGAAGCGGCGCAAGCTCGAGGAACAGGCCGAGGCCTGATTCCGGCGTGAGTGCGCCGGAATCCGATTGGACTTTCGCGGAAGGCCCTTCCGTGCGGATGTCGCTGGCGATCGCGACCGCGGACCTGCGCGAGGCCGGCTGCGACAACCCGCGGCTCGACGCCGAGCTGCTGCTGGCGGACGCTTTGGCGGCGACGCGGACATCGCTGCACCTGTATCCGGAGCGGATCCTGGGCGCCGCCGAGAGCGCCCGCTTCGCGGCGCTGGTGGCGCGCCGGCGGGCGCGTGAGCCGGTCGCCTACATCCGCGGCACGCGCGGCTTCCGCCACATCGACCTGACGGTCGACAGCCGCGTGCTGGTGCCGCGGCCGGAGACGGAGCTGCTGGTGGAGGTCGCGCTCGGCCTGCCGCGCGCCGCGCGCGTGCTCGACGTCGGCACCGGCAGCGGAGCGGTCGCGCTCGCGCTCAAGCACGAGCGGCCCGACCTGCGGATCGTCGCGACCGACCTCAGCGGCGACGCGCTCGAGGTCGCGCGCGACAACGCCGCCGCGCTACGCCTCGACGTCGCGTTCGCGCAGGGCGACCTGCTGTCGGGCGTCGACGGTGCGTTCGACGCGATCCTCTCCAACCCGCCGTACGTGCCCGACGGCGACCGCGAGCAGCTGGAGCCGGAGGTCGCCGTCCACGAGCCGGCGCAGGCGCTGTTCGCCGGCGGCGACGGCCTCGACGTGCTGCGCCGCCTCGCCGCCGACGCCGCCGCGCGTGCGCCGTTCGTCGCGTTCGAGGTCGGCGCCGGCCAGGCGCCCGCGGTCGGCGAGCTGCTGTCGGCTGCCGGCATGACGCGCGTGCGGGCGCACAGAGACCTGGCGGGAATCGAGCGCGTGGTGGTGGGAGAGCGGTGATCACGACCGCTGACGCGGCCGCCTTCTCGCTGACGATCGCGTCCGGCGGGGTCGCGGTCTTCCCCGCGGACACCGTCTACGGCTTGGCGGCCGCGCCCGACGACCTCGCCGCTGTCGCGCGGCTGTACGAGCTGAAGGGCCGCCAGCCGACCAAGCCCGCCGCGCTGATGTTCTTCGACCGCGACCGCGCGCTGGCGGCGCTGCCCGAGCTGGGCCCGCGCACGCGCGGCGCGGCCGAGCGGCTGCTGCCGGGCGGCGTGACGCTGCTGCTGCCGCAACCGGAAACGGGGGAGGGCGGCACCGGCGCCGACCCAGCAGACGCTCCCGCTCTCGGCCTGCGCGTCCCGCTCCTCGACGGCCCGCTCGCCGCGCTCGCCGGCGTCGAGTTGGCGGTCGTGCAGTCGAGCGCGAACCTCGCGGGCGGCCCCGATCCGCGCACGCTTGCCGACGTGCCGCAGGCGATCCGCGACGGCGTCGACCTCGTGCTCGACGCCGGCCCGCTGCCCGGAACGTCCTCCACGGTGATCGACCTGCGCGGCTACGAGCGCGCCGGCACGTGGACGATCGTGCGCGCCGGCGCGGTTTCGGCGCAACGCGTCGCGCAGACGCTCGGCTGATCGCGTCAGGGGCCTGAATCCCCTGTGCCGGCGGCGATCGGCCCTGTACGATCGCGATCGTCGTGGTGGGCTGTGACCATGAGGGTCGGGTCCGAGCTGCACGAGGGTGGTCACGGATGCATCGTCTTCGCCGGATCGCGGCACTCGCCGCCACATCAGCGGTCACCGCTGCCTTGACCGCGGCGCCCGCGCTCGCCGTGCAGGCGCAGGATCCGGGCAGGCCGCAGCTTGACGTGCGCGCGGGCAAGCGCGCGCCGGTGCCGGCGGCGACCGACCGCGCGCGCGACGCGCTCGCGCAGCGGCTTGGGACCGAGGCCTCGCTCAGCGTCGATCGCACCAGCGGCGGGATCCGCGCGATCGGCCGCACCGACGGCTTCCTGACGTCGCCCAGCGGCGACGACGCGGCCGCCGTCGCGCTCGGCTACGTGCGCGACCATCCGGTCGTCTTCGGCCTCGACGGCGACGACCTCGCCGCGCTGCGGCTGCTGAGCCGCACCACCTCCGGCGACGGCGTGACGCACCTGACGTGGATGCAGACGAGCGACGGCGTCGAGGCCTACGACAGCGTCCTGAACGCGAACGTGACGAGCGACGGGCGCCTGCTGAGCATCGGCGGCGCGCCGTCGGCCGACCTCTCGATCGCCACCGCGACGCCGGCGCTGACCGCATCGCAGGCGCTGCGAATCGTCCAGCGGGACGTCGGCGGCACACTCGCGCTGCCGCGCGCCGACGCGCGCCCCGGCGCCGAGCGGCGCACGACCTTCAGCAACGGCGACGCTGCCCGCCTCGTCGCCTTCGCCGCTCCCGACGGCGACCGGTTGGCCTGGCGCGTGACGGTCGCGGGCGAGCAGCCGTTCCTCTACGACGTCGTCGTCGACGCGCACAGCGGGGAGTTGCTCGCGCGCAACTCGCTGACGGACTTCGCCAGCGCGCAGGTCTACGACTTCCACCCCGGCGCCGCCCCGGCCGACACCGTCGACCTCGCCAGATGGCTCGGCGACACGCAGGGCGACACGCGCCTGTTCGGCCCCAACGCGCACGCCTACGCCGACGTCGGGGCGCCCAACGGCGTCAACGCCGGCGAGCAGGTCGCGGCGACGGGCGGCAACTGGAGCTATCCGCTGCAGCAGGTCGCGCCGGCCGCGCTGCAGTACTGCTCGCCGTTCGGCGGCGGCGCGGGCATCTGCACGTGGGACGGCTCCAACCGCGCGAGCGAGACGACCAACCGCAGCCAGACGACGGCGCAGCTCTTCTACTACGTCAACACGTACCACGACTGGCTCGCGCAGGCACCGATCGGCTTCGACGCCGGCTCGCGCAACTTCGAGGGCGGCGACCGGGTGCTGGCCGAGGCCGACGACTACAGCGGACTCAACAACGCGAACATGTCGACGCCGACCGACGGCCAGTCGCCGCGGATGCAGATGTACCTGTTCTCCAACCCGTTCCCGGCGGTCAACTCCGGCGACGACGCCTCCGTCGTCTACCACGAGTACACCCACGGCCTCTCCAACCGCCTCGTCGCGGGCGGCACCGGCAGCCAGCTGGCGCGGCAGCAGGGCAGCGCGATGGGGGAGGGCTGGAGCGACTGGTACGCGTTCGACTACCTCGTCGCCACCGGCATCGTGGCCGACACGGCGGCCGACGGCGAGATCGCGGTCGGCGAATACGTCACGGGCAACACGCTGACCGGGATCCGCCGCGAGGCGCTCGACTGCTCGGTCGGCTCGGCCGCGCCCGCCTGCGCCGGCACCTCCACCTCCGGCAGAGGCGGCTTCAGCTTCGACGATCTCGGTCGCGTCGGCGCCTCCAGCAGCGGGCCGCGCTTCGAGGTCCACGACGACGGTGAGATCTGGGCGCAGACGCTGTGGGACCTGCGCAAGGCTGTCGGCGCGACGACGGCGCGCGGCCTCGTCACGAACGCGATGCGCCTGACGACCGTCGACAACCCCTCGTTCCTCGACGAGCGCGACGCGATCCTGCAGGCCGACCTCGCGACCGGCGGCAGAGACCACGACACGATCTGGCAGGTCTTCGCCAACCGCGGGATGGGCTACGGCGCGAGCGTGACCGACCCGAACGCGACACGCGCGACCGCGTCGTTCGCGCTGCCGTCGCTGACGTCCGCGAGCAGACCGGCGCTCGACGACGCCGCCCCGATCGGCGACGGCGACGGCGTCCTGGAGCCCGGCGAGGCGGCGCGGCTGAGCGTCCAGCTCGACAACCCCGCGGCGATCCCGCTGACGAACGTGCGCGCGACGCTCAGCGGCTCGGCCGGCGTCGTCGTCGGCACGTCGCGCGTCGGCTACGGCACGATCGCGGCGGGCGCCAGAGCCGGCGGCGCGGCGCCGTTCGCCGTCACGCTGCCGGCGGCGGCGCAGTGCGGCGCGCCGGTCGCGCTCGCGCTCCACGTCAGCACCGATCAGGGCGACGTCTCGCTGCCGCTGAGGCTGCCGGTCGGCAGCGGCTGGGAGCCGCTCGCGTCCGCGAGCAACCTCGCGGCCCCGATTCCGGACGGGGACCCCAACGGCGTCACGCGGACGCTGTCGGTGGGCGCCGGTCGCGCGATCGCCGGACTGCGCGTGACGCTGTCGATCACGCACACGTATGGCAACGACCTGCGCGCGCTGCTGACCTCGCCGAGCGGCACGACGGTCGAGCTGCTGTCGCAGCCGGGCTCCTGGAACGCGGCCTTCGACGGCTTCGCCGGCGTGCAGCTGGACGACGGCGCGAGCGCGTCGATCCAGAACCTGCCGAGCGGCGACCTCCCGGCGGTCAGCGGTCGCTTCCGGCCCGACGAGCCGCTCGCCCGCTTCGACGGCGAGCCGCGCGCCGGCAGTTGGACGCTGCGCGTCCTGGACAGCGTCAGAGGCGACACCGGCAGCCTCACCGCCTGGAGCCTCGACGCCGGCCAGCCGGCCTGCGCGACGACCGCGCCGGCGCTGCCGCTCGCAGCGACGGGCGACGCGAGCGGGGTCGCGGCCGCTGCGGCGACGCTCGCCGGCACGCTCGACCCCGCGGGCGCCGCGACCGACTACGCCTTCGAATACGGCACGACGACCGACTACGGCAGCACCACGCCGGCGGCGTCGGCCGGCGCAGGCAGCGGCGCGAGCGCCCGCAGCACCGCGGTCGGCGGGCTCGCGGCGAGCACGACGTACCACTTCCGCATCGTCGCGCTGCGCGGCGGCACGGTCGTCGCGCTCGGCGAGGACCGCAGCTTCACGACGCCGGCGGCGCCGGTCGACGGGCCCGGGGGAGGCGGCGATGACGGCGGCACGCCTGGACCGGGCGATGGCGGGACGCCTGGACCGGGCGACGGCGGCACGCCCGGACCGGGTGCGGGCGGCACGCCGGGACCGGGTGCGGGCGGCACGCCGACGCCCGGAGGCGGTCTGGCTCCGCCTGCCAGACCGACCACGCCCGCGGCGACGGTCGGCACGCTGCCGCCGAAGCTCACGCTCAACGCCCGCAACGCCTTCACGCTGACGTTCAGAGCGACGCCGGCGAAGGCGAGCGGAACCGTCAGATTCACGCTGCCGAAGCAGAAGCGCCGTGCCGCGATCGCGTTCTCGGCACCGTTCGCGGTCTCGGCCCGCGGCACCGTCAAGATCTCGCTGACCGTCCGCGGAACGGCGCTCAGACGCCTCCGCCAGCTCGGCTCGGCGCGCACGACGGTGACGATCGCGCTCGGCGGCAGAACGTTCAGACGCACGCTGACGCTGAAGCGCGCGCCCGCGCGCAGACGCGGCTGAGTGCTCAGAGACTCCACGGCGGGGCGGATGGCGCCCCGCCGTGCGCCGGCGCTGCGACCGGTGTGGTGATTGGTACGCTGGCCCCGCCGCCATGAAGATCGCAATGGAGACTTCCGCATGACCGACCTGCCGTCCGACTTCTTCAACAAGCCGCTCGCCGAGGTCGATCCCGAGATCGCGGACGTCCTCGAGCGCGAGCTGGAGCGCCAGCAGAAGACGCTCGAGATGATCGCCTCGGAGAACTTCGTCCCGCAGGCGGTGCTCGACGCGCAGGGGAGCGTGCTGACGAACAAGTACGCCGAGGGCTACCCCGGTCGCCGCTACTACGGCGGCTGCGAGTTCGTCGACATCGCGGAGCAGCTCGCGATCGACCGCGCGAAGGAGCTGTTCGGCGCCGAGCACGCCAACGTCCAGGCGCATTCGGGCGCGCAGGCCAACACGGCCGTCTACCACGCGCTGCTGAAGCCGGGCGACACGATCATGGGCCTGGAGCTGGCGCACGGCGGCCACCTCAGCCACGGCATGAGAATCAACGTCTCCGGCCGTCTGTACGACATCGCGCCCTACCAGGTCGATCGCGAGACGAGCCGGATCGACATGGACGAGGTCGCCAAGATCGCCCGCGAGCGCAAGCCGAAGCTGCTGCTCGCCGGCTGGTCGGCGTACCCGCGCCAGCTCGACTTCGCCCGCTTCCGCGAGATCGCCGACGAGGTCGGCGCGCTGCTGATGGTCGACATGGCCCACTTCGCGGGCCTCGTCGCCGCCGGCCTGCACCCGAGCCCGGTTCCGTACGCGGACGTCGTGACCTCGACGACGCACAAGACGATCGGCGGCGGCCGCGGCGGCCTGATCCTCTGCAGAGAAGAGCACAGAAGAGCGATCAACTCGGCGATCTTCCCGGGCCAGCAGGGCGGCCCGCTGGAGCACGTGATCGCCGGCAAGGCGGTCGCGTTCAAGATCGCGATGAGCGACGCTTTCAAGGAACGTCAGCAGCGCACGATCGCCGGCGCGCAGGCGCTCGCGAGCGAGCTGCTGGCCGACGCCTCCTCCGGCGTCAGCGTGCTGACGGGCGGCACCGACGTCCATCTCGTGCTCGTCGACCTGCGCGCCTCGGAGCTCGACGGCCAGCAGGGCGAGGATCGCCTGCACGAGATCGGCATCACGGTCAACCGCAACGCGGTCCCGTTCGACCCGCGCCCGCCGATGGTCTCCAGCGGCCTGCGGATCGGCTCCCCGGCGCTCGCCACGCGCGGCTTCTCGGTCGAGGACTTCCACGAGATCGGCAGAATCCTCGCGACGGCGCTGACGCCGGCGTTCGAGGGCAGCAGGGCGGAGCTGGCCGAGCGCGTCCAGGCGCTCGCCGAGAAGCACCCGCTGTACGCCCACTTGGGCACCGCCGCCACCGTCTGACACGCGCGTCGGCGAGCTCGCGGTAACACCGCGGTCCACCGCCCCTGGCAGACTTCAAACCCGGCATGAACGAGCTCGACGCCGTCTTCGCCTTTCTCGTCGCCCTGGCCGTCGCGGCGTTGACGACCCCATTGGTGGCGCGGCTGGCGGTGCGGATCGGCGCGGTCGACGAGCCGCGCGACCGCGGCCTGGCCGCGCGCGTGACGCCGCTGCTCGGCGGCCTGGCGATTCTCGCGGGCGTGCTGGTCGCGTCAGCGATCTGGCTGCCGATCACCGAGGAGACGCGCGGGATCCTGCTCGGCGCCGCGCTGATCGCCGCCGTCGGGGCGATCGACGACGTCGTCGACCTGCCGCCGCAGTGGAAGCTGCTGGGCCAGATCGTCGCGGCGATCATCCCCGTCGCGGCGGGGGTGAAGGTCGAGAACATCACGTTTCCGTTCCTCGGCGCGCTGCAGTTCGGCGACGTCGGCGGCGTCTTGACGGTGTTCGGCCTCGTCGCGCTGATGAACGTCGTCAACTTCTCCGACGGCGTCGACGGGCTCGCGGCCGGCGTCTGCTCGATCAGCGCCGTCGCGTTCTCGATCATCGCGTTCGACCTCGGCCGCACCGGCGCCGGCGTGCTCGCGGCGATCGTCGCGGGGGCGGCGCTCGGCTTCCTGTTCCACAACTTCCACCCGGCCTCGATCTTCATGGGCGACTGCGGCGCGCTGCTGCTGGGCTTCCTGCTCGGCTGCGTCGCGGTCCAGGGCTCGCTCAAGACGAACGCCTTGATCGCGCTCGTCGGCCCGCTCGCGATCCTCGCCGTCCCGTTCCTCGACACCGGCTTCGTGATCGCGCGGCGGTTGAAATACCGCCGTGCGCCGTGGTCCGCGGACGCGCAGCACTTCCACCACCGCTTCTCGCGGATCGGCTTCAGCCAGCGCCGCACGGTCCTCTACCTGTACGCCTGGACGATCCTGCTGGCCGGCCTGGCCGTCGCGATGCGGTTCATCCCGTACACGGACAACCACGGCAACTTCAACCTCGGCTGGTCGCTCGTGATCGGCGCGCTGGCGCTGTTCGTCGTCGGCGCGAGCGTCTACCTCGTCGTCGTGCTGGAGATCCTCAAGCTGAAGCGCCTGCGCGCCTGGCAGCTGCGCCGCACAGATCCGGACGCGAGCGAGGACGAGATCGACGAGCGCGTCTCCAGCGAGCTGGAGACGGGGGAGTTCGGCGCGCTGGAGGACCAGCGGCCCGGCTCTCAGCCCCCGCCGCCGCCCGGGCCGGCGCCGCCCGCCGCCCCGCCGGCGTCTCAGCGCGCGCCGTAGACGGCGGCGAGCCAGATCCCCAGCATCGCGTCCACGAGCGGCTGCGGCTGCACCGCGCCCTCGTTGACGAGCCGCTCGAAGACGCTGCGCTCGGTCATCCAGACGAGCGCGAACGCGGTCGCCTGCGCCGGCAACGCCGCGTCGACGCGCCCGGCCGCCTGCTCGCGCTCGATCCGCTCGCGCGTGGCGTCGATGAAGCGGCCGACGAGCGCGCGCCAGAAGCGCGCGACCTGCTCGTCGTAGGCGGACGCCTCGACGATCGCGCGCAGCAGCGCGGGGCGACGGCTGTAGATGCCGACGATCTTGTCCAGCGCCGCGCGCAGCTCCGGCTCGCCGCGTCCGGCGCCCGACCACCAGCGGCCCGCCTCCGCGAACAGCTCCTCGGCGACGCCGTCGGTCAGGCGCATCAGCAGCTCGCGCTTGTCGCGGAAGTAGAAGTAGAAGGCCGTGCGCGAGATGCCGGCGCGCGTCGCGATCCGCTCGATCCCGAGGTCGGCGTAGGCGGCGCCCTCCTCCAGCAGCTGCGCGGTCGCCTCGAGGACACTGCGCTCGACGGCGGCGCGCTTGCTGTTCTGCGCCTGCGTCCGTCGGCTCAGGGATGCCATTCGGGCCAGCCTATCGAGAAGATTCGAGTGGTCGCGCATGTCAGGACGGCGACGCACCTGTTGCCGGTCCTGCATCCATCGTCCGACACGCGTGCGCGTACGCGCACGTGACAGAGAGTTGCGACTGTCACGAAGTTGTTACAAGCGGGTTAGAGCAGGTAAGCTCTTCATAAGCCCACTAGGCAGCCGCTCTTCCGCAAGGCCCGCGGGGACGGAACTGCCTGTCAGTGGGTTCTTTTTACGTTCTGGCGGTAACGCCCCCCATGTGCCCCCCCGACCTCCCAGAGCAGCATCCAGACGATGAACGACCGTCCGCCGACCCGCGGGGCCGTCGCCGGCTCGATCCTGATCGCCGCCGTGCTGTTCTGCGCCGGCGTGGGACTGGGGCTTGGGGCGCTCGTGGGCGCGCCCATACCGCTGTTGATCGTCGGCTTGGGCGTAGGCTTCGCCGCCGGCATCGCGCTGGTACGTGCGCACTTCGGTGACCTCTGACAACTGAGCCATGATCTTTCTCCGTCAACTCGACGTCGTCCTGCTGTTGCTCGCGCTGCCGATCTTCATCGTCAGCGGCGAGCCCCTGCTCGGCTGGGCCGCGACCACCGTCGCCTGGATCGGGCAGAAGGCGCTGCAGGCCGTTCTGGAGCGCAAAGCAGCCCAGGAAGAGGACGCCAGACGCTTCTTCGGCTTCATGGCCGGGTCGTTGATCGGACGTTCATGGCTGCTTGCCCTTACGATCTTCGCCGTCGGCATCGTCGACCGTGACGCCGGGCTCGCTGCCGCGGTGCTCGCGCTCGCCGTCTTCACCACCTATCTCGTGATCTCACTCATCATGCGTGCACCGCAGAACCACCCGGAGCGAACCTCTTGAACCTGCGCAGTCATCTCCGCCTGCTCCTCGCCTCGGCCACGGCGCTCGTCGCCGTCCTGCTGCTGTCGCCGGTTGCGGCGCTCGCGCAGGGGACCACCGACCCGGCGAACGAGCCCGCGCTGAACCCTTCTGAGGAGTTCGCGCTTCCGAGCTGGATCGACATAAGAATCGGCGGGCTCGACCTGTCGATCAACAAGGCCGTCTTCTACGTCGTCGTCGCGACGATCCTCACGTGCGTCGTGATGATCTACGCGGCCCGCCGCATGGCGACGCGGCCGACCGGGCGCCTGCAGACGACGGTCGAACTGGCGTTCGGCCTCATGCGCGACAACATCACGCGCGGCAACATGGACTCGAGAATGGCGGCGAAGTGGTTCCCCTTCATCGCCACGCTGTTCCTCTTCATCTGGTTCTCGAACATGATCGGGTACATCCCGTTGCCGACGAACACGCACGAGAAGTTCAGCCTCTTCGGGTTGGAGATCCCCTCGTTCGCGCTCTACGCCGCGACGGCGAACATCTCCGTCCCGCTGGTGCTGGCGCTCGTCGTGTGGATCTCGTACCACGTCGAGGGCGTCCGCGCGCACGGCCCGATCGGCTACATCCGCAGCTGGGTGCCGAAGGGCGTCGAGGGCTTCATGGTCGGCCCGATCCTCGCGATCGAGGCGCTGTCGCACTTCGTGCGGCTGATCTCGCTCTCACTGCGTCTGTTCGCCAACATCCTCGCCGGCCACCTGCTGATCCTCTTCATGGCCGGTGGTCTCGTCGTCCTGCTCGGGATGGGCGTCTTCGGCTCGGTGATCCTCGGCATCTCGACCGGGACGCTGGCCGTCGTCTTCTTCATCTTCGAGATCGGCCTGGTCGCAACGCTCCAGGCATTCATCTTCAGCACACTGACCGCGATCTACCTCGGCGGCGCCGTCGCCGAGGGTCACTAAGGAGAACCCGCAAGTGGACCTGATCCTGATCACCGCACAGGCTGCAGTCGACGCCGCAACTGCGACGGGCGAGACGGCCGGACGCGCGATCGGCCTCGGCCTCGGCACCGGCCTTGCCGCGCTCGGTACGGGCATCGGCCTCGGCTTCATCTTCGGCAAGACGATCGAGGCGGTCTCGCGTCAGCCGGAGCTGAGAGACGACATCCAGTCGATCCAGTGGCTCGGCTTCGCGCTCACCGAGGCGACCGTCTTCTACGGATTCATCGCCGGCCTGATCGCGTTCTTCGTCTAAGCCGATGTTCGCCGCTATCGACAACATCGCGGCGCCCCTCGTCACGGCTGCGACCGAGAGCGACGACGGGCTGAATCCGCTCGTCAGAGTCGTCCCCGGTCTGATGATCTGGACGCTGCTGGCGTTCCTCGTGGCGCTGTTCGTGCTGCGCAAGTACGCCTGGCCGCAGATCACCAGAGTCCTGGACCAGCGCCAGACGCAGATCGAGGACTCGATCGACGCGGCTGAGCGCACCCGCCAGGAGGCCGATCAGCTGCTCGCCGAGTACCGCGAGCGGCTGGCCGAGGCGCGCAGCCAGGCCGACGAGATCGTCGCGAAGGCGGAGCGTGCCGGCGAGGTCGCCGAGCGCGAGGCGCTCGACGCGGCGAAGGACAAGCGCGAGGACATGCTCGAGCAGACCAAGCGCGACATCCAGGCCGAGACGCAGCGCGCGATCCAGGAGATCCGCCGCGAGGTGGCCGACCTGACCGTGCAGGCGACCGAGAAGGTCACGAAGAAGACGCTCTCCCCGGACGACCAGAAGCGGCTCGTCGAAGAGGCGCTGTCGGAGCTGGACTTCACGCAGCTGTCCGGCGACCGGAGGAACTAGGTCCCCATGGAAGAGATCGCCCAGGTCTACTCGCGCGCGCTGTTCGAGGTTGCCAAGGAACACGGCAAGCTCGACGTCGTGCGCGAGCAGCTCGGCCAGTACGCCGACGCGCTCGACAGAAACCATGACCTCGCGGTCTTCTTCTTCTCGCCGTACTTCTCCACGGACGAGAAGAAGGAGGGTCTGCGCAGAACGCTGGAGGGCGCTGACGAGACGTTCGTCAACTTCCTCGAGACGCTGCTGGAGCGCCATCGCATGCCCGCCGTCTTCCGCGTCCGCGCGGAGTTCGAGCGGTTGTACGACGAGGAGAAGAAGCTGCTGCCGGTCGAGGTGACCAGTGCGATCGACCTCGACGAAGCTACCGTGAAGAGCATCGGCGACCGCATCGGCGAGCAGACCGGACAGACCGTCGAGCTGACCAGCAAGGTCGACCCGTCGATCCTCGGCGGCATCGTGCTGCGGGTCGGCAACCAGATCCTCGACGCCTCGATCAAGCACCGCCTGGACCAACTTCGCAAGCACGTCGCGCAGGCCTGAGCGCCTGCCCTAGGAGCCAAAGAACCCCACCATGCAGATCAAGCCCGACGAGATCACCTCCATTCTGAAGAGCCGCATCGAGGGCCTCGACAGCGGCAGCGCCGACCTGACCGAGGTCGGCACCGTGCTGTCCGTCGCGGACGGCATCGCCCGCGTGCACGGGCTCGAGAACTGCATGTCGTTCGAGATGCTCGAGCTCCCCAACGACGTCACCGGCCTCGCGCTCAACCTCGAGTCCGACAACGTCGGCGTCGTGCTGTTCGGCGACTGGCAGCAGATCGTCGAGGGCGACACGGTCAAGCGCACCGGCAGACTGCTCGACATCCCCGTCGGCGAGGCGCTGCTCGGTCGCATCGTCGACCCGCTCGGCAATCCGCTCGACGGCAAGGGCGACATCGAGACGACGGAGTTCCGTCCGGCCGAGTTCAAGGCTCCGGGCGTCGTCCAGCGCCAGCCCGTCACCGAGCCGATGCAGACCGGCCTCAAGGCGATCGACGCGATGATCCCGATCGGCCGCGGCCAGCGCGAGCTGATCATCGGCGACCGCCAGACGGGCAAGACGGCGATCGCGATCGACACGATCATCAACAACAAGGACTCGGGCGTCGTCTCGGTCTACGTCGCGATCGGCCAGCGCCTCGCGACGGTCGTCGGCATCGCCGAGACGCTCGCCGAGGCCGGCGCGCTCGATTCGACGATCATCGTCGCCGCCGCCGCCGACGAGGCCGCTCCGATCAAGTTCATGGCGCCGTACGCCGGCGCCGCGATGGCGGAGTACTTCCTCTACAAGGGCAGACACGCGCTCGTCACCTACGACGACCTCACCAAGCACGCGTACGCCTACCGCCAGATGTCGCTCCTGCTGCGCCGCCCGCCGGGCCGCGAGGCGTATCCGGGCGACGTCTTCTACCTGCATTCGCGCCTGCTGGAGCGCTCCGTCAAGCTCAACGACGACCTCGGCGGCGGCTCGATGACGGCGCTGCCGATCATCGAGACGCAGGGCGGCGACGTCTCGGCCTACATCCCGACGAACGTGATCTCGATCACCGACGGGCAGATCTTCCTCGAGCCGAGACTGTTCTACTCCGGCGTGCGCCCGGCGATCAACGTCGGCATCTCCGTCTCCCGCGTCGGCGGCAACGCGCAGATCAAGCCGATGAAGCGCGTCGCCGGCAAGATCAAGCTCGAGCTGTCGCAGTTCCGCGAGCTGGAGGCGTTCGCGCAGTTCGGCTCCGACCTCGACGCCGACACGCAGCGCACGCTCGCGCGCGGCAACCGGCTCGTGCGCACGCTGAACCAGAACGAGCGCTCGCCGCTCGCCGTCGAGGACCAGGTCATCCAGCTGTACGCGGCGACCAACGGCTTCCTCGACCGCATCGACGTCGACAAGGTCGAGAAGTTCCTGATCGACCTGACGCGTCGCGCGCACTCCGAGGCGGCCGACCTGCGCAAGGCGATCGCCGGCGGCGACTGGTCCGACGAGACGGAGGCCGCCGTCAAGGAGCTGGTCGACCGCTTCGCCCAGGACTTCGGCTACGACCTCGACGAGGAGGGTCAGCCGATGGACGACAGAGCCGCTCCGAGAGCCCGTCCGGCGGCAGCGCCGGCCAACGGCGAGACGGCGGACTCGGCGACGCGCGAGCAGGAGGCAGCGGCGGTCTAACGCGCAGTTCGCGCGACTCAGACCAGCCCGCAACAGCCCATGGCTCAGCGAGACGTCAAGAACCGCATCGCGTCGGTCAAGAACATCCAGAAGATCACCCGCGCGATGGAGATGGTCGCCGCGGCGCGTCTGCGCCGCGCCGAGTCGCGGATCTCCGCCCTGCGTCCGTACGCGGGCGCGATCCGTCGCATGACGCGCCAGGCGGCGGAGGCGGCCGGCGACGTGCCGGCGCTGCCGATCCTCGCCGACCGCGAGAACGAGGAGCGCGTCGCGCTGCTGCTGGTCACGGCCGACCGCGGCCTCGCGGGCGCGTTCAACTCGCAGATCGTGCGCGCCGGCCTGCGCACGGCCGACGAGCACGAGGCGGACGGCCGCGAGGTCGTCTACTACGCGACGGGCCGCCGCGGCGTCTCGTCGCTGACGTTCCGCAACCGGGCGCCCGAGCAGGGCTTCACCGGCTTCACGGAGCGTCCGACGTACGCGAACGCGCGTGAGATCGCGAATGCGCTGACGGCGGCTTACGTCGACGGCGAGGTCGACCGCGTCGAGATCCTCTACAACGGCTACATCTCGCCGATGTCGCAGGAGGTCCGCCGCGAGACGCTGCTGCCGCTGCAGAAGGCGACGATCCTCGAGGAGCACGAGGACGACGCCCACGCCGCCGGCAGAGCGCACGCGCACGCGCTCGTCGACTACGAGCCCGAGCCCGAGGAGATCCTCGCGCGGCTCGTGCCGGACTACGTCGAGATCTCGATCTTCCGCGCGCTGCTGGAGAGCACCGCGTCGGAGCTCGGTGCCCGCATGACCGCCATGCGCAGCGCCTCCGACAACGCGGGCGACATCATCGACGACCTCACGCTCGAGATGAACCGCGCCCGTCAGGCCGAGATCACGCAGGAGATCATGGAAGTCGTCGCCGGCGCCGAAGCGCTCGGCTAGCCAGTGACGCTCTAAGGAGATACCGAGAAACCAATGTCAGCCACCGCAGAGACCCAGACGCAGCATGTCGGGCGCATCGAGGAGATCCAGGGCGTCGTGATCGAGGCCGTCTTCCCGAACGGCCTGCCCCACATCAACAACGCGATCACGATCGACCGCGGCGAGGACGGCGTGCTCGTCTGCGAGGTCCAGCAGCACCTCGGCGACGATCGCATCCGCGCAGTGGCGATGGACTCGACCGACGGTCTTGCACGCGGCACGGAGGTTCACGACACCGGCGGACCGATCACGGTGCCGGTCGGCCGTGGCACGCTCGGGCGCATCTTCAACGTGCTCGGCGACCCGATCGACCTCGGCGGCCCCGTCGAGGCGACCGAGCGCCGTCCGATCCACGCGAAGGCCCCGGACGTCGAGGACCTGACCCCGACGACCGAGATGTTCGAGACGGGCATCAAGGTCATCGACCTGCTCGCGCCGTACGCCAAGGGCGGCAAGGTCGGCCTGTTCGGCGGCGCCGGCGTCGGCAAGACGGTCCTGATCCAGGAGCTGATCGACAACCTCGCGCGCGAGCACGGCGGCCTGTCGGCCTTCTGCGGCGTCGGCGAGCGCTCGCGCGAGGGGAACGACCTCTGGCTCGAGATGAAGGAGTCGGGCACGATCGACAAGACGATGCTCGTCTTCGGTCAGATGAACGAGCCGCCCGGCGCCCGCATGCGCGTCGCGCTGTCCGGCCTGACGATGGCCGAGTACTTCCGTGACGAGGGCCAGGACGTGCTCCTCTTCATCGACAACATCTTCCGCTTCGTGCAGGCCGGCTCGGAGGTCTCCGCCCTCCTCGGCCGTATGCCGTCACAGGTCGGCTACCAGCCGACGCTCGAGTCGGAGATGGGCCAGCTGCAGGAGCGCATCACCTCGACGCGCCAGGGCTCGGTCACCTCGGTGCAGGCCGTCTACGTGCCCGCAGACGACCTCACCGACCCGGCGCCGGCGTCGGTGTTCGCCCACCTCAACGCGACGACCGTGCTCTCGCGCTCGATCTCGGAGAAGGGCATCTACCCGGCCGTCGACCCGCTCGACTCGACCTCGACGATCCTCAAGCCGGACATCCTCGGCGAGGAGCACTACGCGGTCGCCAACGAGGTCAAGGAGATCCTGCAGCGCTACAAGGAGCTCCAGGACATCATCGCGATCCTCGGCATCGACGAGCTGTCGGACGAGGACAAGGTGATCGTGCAGCGCGCGCGCAAGGTCGAGCGCTTCCTGTCGCAGCCGTTCCACGTCGCCGAGCAGTTCACCGGCACCCCCGGCTCCTACGTCCCGATCGCCGAGACGATCCGCGGCTTCAAGGAGATCATCGAGGGCAAGCACGACGAGCTGCCCGAGCGCGTCTTCCTGCTCAAGGGCACGATCGACGACGTCGTCGAGGCCGCGAAGAAGGGCTAGGGGAGCGCCGTGGCCCGCACGACGTTCAAGGTCGAGGTCCTCACCCCCGAGGGTGAGGTCTTCAACGACGATGTCGAGATGATCGCGACCAAGACGGTCGAGGGATCGATCGGCATCCTCGCCAAGCACCAGCCGCTGCTCGCGATGCTGGACCCGGCGGAGCTGCGGCTCTACCGCTCCGACAGCGAGATCGTCACGCTGGCGCAGGGCGAGGGCTATCTGCAGGTCGCCGAGGACGGCGGCGTGCTGATCCTCGTCGAGGAGGCGCACGCGCCCGACCAGCTCGACCTGGCGGATCTGAGAGAGAAGCTGCGGATGGCGGACGAGGCGTACGCGAGAGCCGACGCCCACTCCGAGCAGCAGCGTATCGCCGCCCGCGACAGACGCCGCTGGGAGGCGTTCGAGCGGATCGCGTCGGGCTCCTAGAGCCTGGCACAGCAGTTTGTTGGGATCGAAGGGCCCGCTCGCCGAGCGGGCCCTTCGCCGTGCTCAGGAGAGTCCGGCGGTGACCTCCACGTCTGTTCTCGTGGCGACGTCGAGTCCGGCGATGACGGTCGCCTTGACCCGGACGTAGGCGAGATCGCCGGCGCTCAGCGTGGCACTGCCGCTGCAGTCGGCTTCGAACTCGGTGCCGCTCGCGACGATGCCGGTGAGGCCAGACACCGCAGGGCACGTCAGCCCGGTCGGGGCGTCGTTGCCGTAGAGCGTCGCGGAGATCTCGACCGTCGAACCGACCAACGTCTGGCTGTTGGTCAGCTTTCCCTTGACGCGCAGCGTCGTCAGCGTCACGTCCGCGGCGACGACCTGCTGGAACGAGAACGGCGCGGGACCGGAGAACGGATACGTGGTGATGCCGGCGACGCCCGACAGCGGCAGCGCGAGAGCGTCGCCGGTGACGCCGCCGAGCTCCGTCGTCAGCGTGCCGCTGGCGCTCGCGCTCAGCAGCGTCGGGCCGGCGGGGCCGGGGGCGCCGTCTCTGCCATCTGCTCCGGGGACGCCCGGGTCGCCCTGCGGACCGTCTCTGCCGGTTGCTCCGGGGGCGCCGTCGGCGCCGTCTCTGCCGGGCTCGCCCTGTGGGCCTTGCGGGCCGATTGGGCCGATCGGGCCCTGCGGTCCGGCCGGCCCTTGCTCGCCGCCGCCCGAGCCGCCCGTGCCGGCAGGTCCGGCCGGGCCGGCGGGTCCTGCGGGGCCGGCGGGTCCTGCGGGGCCCTGCGCGCCGGTCTCGCCCTTGGCGCCCGCCGCGCCGGTCGCGCCGGTGTCGCCCTTGGCGCCTCTCGCGCCTCTCGCGCCTCTCGCGCCGGCGGCGCCTCTCGGCCCGCGCGTGCCCTGCTTGCCGCCCGGCCCCTCGACAGCCCACGAGATCTTCTGCTGATCGCCGGCGCAACGCCCGCGGGGCGTCGTCAGGTTGAGCGTCTTGAAGTTGCCCGCGACACAGGCGTAGATCCGCGTCGCCTGTCCGGGGTCGCCCTGCGCGGCGCTCGCGACCTGCGCGGCCGAGCCCAGCAGCAATCCTGCGCCGAGCGTGGCGAGGGCCGGACGGCGCAGCTGCGCCAGCTTTCGAGACATGCGATCTCCTCTACGGGACGTTTGCGGGCGTTGCGCCCATCCCCTTGTCATCGGCCGGTCCCGCCGGATCTCTATCCTGGACCGACCGTGGTCGACGAACGCGCGCTCGCCGAGAGGCTCATCACCTACGACACGTCGCGCGCCGAGGAGCTGGCGGCCGCGGCGGCGTTCGTGCGCGGCTGGCTGGAAGCGCGCGACATCGAGGTGCGCGAGCAGACCCACAACGGGCTGCCGGTGCTGAGCGCCGAGGTCGGGCCCGCCGACGCCCCGACGGTGATCCTGCACGGCCATCTCGACGTCGTGCCGGGGCTGGAGCAGCAGTACGTCCCGCGCGCGGAGGGCGACCGCCTGATCGGCCGCGGCGCCTACGACATGAAGGGCGGCCTCGCGGCGATGATGTGCGCGCTGAAGGACTGCGCCGCGCAGCAGCGCGTGCGCGTGCGCTTCCTGTGCGTGCCCGACGAGGAGTCCGAGGACGTCGACGCGCGCTCGACCGACGAGCTGGTCGCGGGCGGCTTCAGGGGCGACTTCGCGATCACCGGCGAGCCGACCAACCTGCACATCGGCGTGCAGGCGAAGGGCGTGCTGGCGATGCGGATCGACGTCGCCGGCCGCTCTGCGCACGGCTCGACGCCGTGGCTGGGCGACAGCGCCGTGCTGAAGGCGATCGACGTCTACCGCCGGATCGAGTCGCTGCCGTTCTCGCGCGAGTCCTCGGAGCTGTTCGACCGGCCCTCGATCAACCTCGGCCGGATCGCCGGCGGCGACGCCTTCAACAAGGTGCCCGACCACTGCGAGATGGTCGTCGACGTGCGCTACCTGCCGGGTCAGGACCCGGGCGCGATCCTCGCGCAGATCCGCGCGATGGACGACGTCACGGTCGAGCAGACGCTGACGCGGCCGCCCGCGCATGTCTCGCGCACGAACCCGTACGTGCGCGCGCTGCGCGACGCGATCGCCCGCACGCTCGACGACGAGGCCGTCTCGATCGGCCGCGACGGCGCCTCCGACGCGGTCTCGTTCCTGGCCGCCGGGATCCCCGCGGTCGAGTTCGGCCCCTCCGGCGCCGGCCACCACGGCCCCGACGAGTGGGTCTCGATCGCCTCGCTGACGCGCTACCGCGAGGCGCTGGCCGATTTCGTGCGGACGCTGCCGGAATGGCTGGCGCGGGACCGCAACGGCGAGTCCGGCGGCGGGTTGCATGCGATCGAGGGCGGTCTCGCATGAGCTACCAGCACGAACAGTTCGACGACGAGTTCCCGCGCCGCGCGCGCGCCGGCACGTGGTGGCGCTTCGTGCTCGCCGCGGTCGTCGTGATCGTGCTGACCGCGGGCGCGACCGCGACCGCGGGCCTGCTGAACGTGCAGAACTTCGTCGACGACCTGAAGGCCGGCGGCACGATCAGAGGGCTCGGCAGAA
>NZ_JAUTDO010000009.1 GCF_030646165.1 Conexibacter sp. CPCC 206217
CCCGCCCGCCGCCGCCACCGCGCCCCCGCCCGCCGCCGCGCCGCCCGGCCCCGCGCCGCCGCTCCCGCCCCTCGGCGACCCCCTCGCCATCGCTCTCGCCGCAGCCGCCGCCACCCCCGAACCCGTCCCGCCCCCGCTCGCCGAGACCGACGACGCCGACTGGATCTTCACGAGCGGCACGACCGGGACGCCGAAGGCGGTCGCGCTGACGCATGGCGGCTCGGTCGCGTGCGGGCACCAGGCGATCCCGCTGTGGGGGCTCGACGACCAGAGCGTCTACCAGTCGTTCGCGCCGTTCTTCACCAGCACCGGCTGCCACACGAACCTGCTCGCCTGCCTCGCCGCCGGCTGCACGTACGTCGTCGAGCCGGAGTTCGACGTGCGCGGCACGCTGGAGCGGATGCAGCGCCACGGCGCGACGTCGGTCTTCCTGATCTCCAGCGTCCTGCAGCTGATCTTCGACCGCCTCGGCCCGCAGGCGCTGACGCAGTACGACCTGCCGCGGCTCAGACGCGTCTGTTACGGCGGCCAGCCCGCCAGTCCCGCCTTCTACCGCGAGGTCCATGCCCAGCTCGGCGAGCGCCGGGGTCTGGAGCTGACGAACGTCTACGGCCTCACCGAGGGTGGCACCGCCGGCACGATGCTGACGCCGGAGGACCACCCGCAGGCGCTGCAGCGGATGGGCTCGCTCGGCCTCTCGATCGGGCGCACGAGCTTCCACCCATGGAGCGAGCTGGCCGTCCTCGACGCCGACGGCAACCCCGTCGCACAGGGCGCGACGGGCGAGCTGTGCCTGCGCGGACCGAGCACGATGTCGCGCTACGTGCGCGACCCCGCGGCGACGGCCGCCGCCTTCCACGGCGACTGGGTCCGCACGGGCGACATGGTCAGCGCCGACGACGCCGGCTTCCTCACGTTCGTCGACCGCGACAAGCAACTGATCCGCCGCGGCGGCCTCAACATCTCCTCCGCCGAGGTCGAGGGCGTGCTGGCCGAGCACCCGGGCGTGCTGGAGGCGGCCGCGGTGCCGCTGCCCAACCGGATCCTCGGCGAGGACGTGCGCGGCGTCGTCGTGGCGCACGCGCAGGACGGCGGGGCGCCGCGCCCGACCGAGCGGGAGCTGATCGCCTTCTGCGCCGAACGCCTCGCCGACTACAAGGTGCCGGTCAGGATCGACTTCGTCGACGCGCTCCCGCGCAACGGCATGGGGCGCGTGATGAAGGGCGTGCTGACCGGCACCCAGGACTCGCTCACGGCCGCGTCATCGCCCTGATGCGGGTGCGCGCGGCTCTCAGAGGCTGCGCGCCGACGGTGCGCGCTGGAAGCGGCGGCGCCGGCGCGCGGGCCCGGCGCTTGCGCCACCACCGGCGCGGATGTTGAGCGTGTAGCCGTCGGTGTACTTGTTCGCCTCGAGCCGGTCGAGCAGTTCCGATCCGCTGGAGCCGACGAAGAGCGCGCCGCGCAGGTCCAGCACTATGTCGGTGAAGCCGCGCGCGACGAGCCCTTCCAGCTCCTGCTCCAGCGCATGCGCAGCTCGCGCATCGAGGTCCCCGATCGGCGCGACGACGACAGACTCGTTTCCGAGTTCGATGCTGATCTCGAACCCGGCCGGGATCTCGAGGTGGGGGGAAGCAGACATGACGGGCACTCCTGGCAGCGGCACTGAGACTGGAACTCCGTGGTAGGGCCTACCCAGCGAGCGAGATTTGGAAAAGTGGCGTGTAAGGGGACTCCGGCCCTGTTTTCTGGAACGTGCTTTTGTGGATGGACATGCTCACCGTGAATGCTTATGCCGCCACTGCGGCGACCGACCCGCTCGCTCCGGCCACGATTGATCGTCGCGACGTCGGACCGCACGACGTGCTGATCGAGATCAAGTACGCCGGGATCTGCCATTCGGACATCCACACCGTGCGCGGTGAGTGGGGTCCGGCGTCGTATCCGCTCGTCCCCGGTCATGAGATCGCCGGCATCGTCGCCGAGGTCGGTTCCGCCGTCACCAAGCACGCCGTCGGCGAGCGCGTCGGCGTCGGCTGCATGGTCGACTCCTGCCGCGAGTGCGACAACTGCCGCAAGGGTGAGGAGCAGTACTGCATCCCCGGCAACATCCTCACGTACGCCGGCATCGGCAGAGACGGCCAGGTCACGCAGGGCGGCTACTCGACCCACATCGTCGTGACCGAGGACTTCGTCGTGAAGATCCCGGAGGGGATCCCGCTCGACGCCGCCGCGCCGCTGCTGTGCGCCGGCATCACGACGTACTCGCCGCTGCGCCATTGGGGCGCCGGCCCCGGCAGGCACGTCGCGGTCGTCGGGCTCGGCGGGCTCGGTCACATGGCGGTGAAGATCGCGCACGCGATGGGCGCCGAGGTGACGGTCCTCTCGCAGTCGCTGAAGAAGCAGGACGACGGTCTGCGCCTCGGTGCCGACCACTACTACGCCACGAGCGATCCGGAGACGTTCAGAGCGCTCGCCGGCACGTTCGACCTGATCGTCAACACGGTCAGCGCGGCGGTCGACCTCAACGCCTTCGTCTCGCTGCTGGCGCTCGACGGCGCGCTCGTCAACGTCGGCGCCCCGCCGGAGCCGATGGCGATCAACGCGTTCTCGCTGATCCTGCGCCGCCGCTCGTTCGCCGGATCGAACATCGGCGGCATCCGCGAGACACAGGAGATGCTCGACTTCTGCGCCGAGCATGGGATCGGCTCCGAGATCGAGCTGATCGGCGCCGACCAGATCAACGAGGCGTGGGAGCGCGTGCTGGCCTCCGACGTGCGCTACCGCTTCGTGATCGACACCGCGACGCTCACGCCCGCGCAGGCCTGACGCGGCTCAGACGATCGGGCCGTCGCGGCCACGACCCCGTTCACCGCGCCGCTTCAGGGCAACATCACACGCGCGGCGCTCGCGGACGGCCTTCCGCGCGAGGAGATCTGCGAGGCCTTCCTGCAGACCGGCGTCTACGCCGGCGTCCCGACCGCCAACCGTGCGTTCGCGATCGCCCAACGCGTGCTTGACGAGGTCGAGGCGGACGCCGCCTGAGGGTCGGCTTCGGTCCGAAGGACAGCTCCAGCGCGAGCTGCGCCGAACGGCTGGAGCGCGATCGACCTCCAGCCGTTCGACGTCGTCAGGAGCGCGTCAGGCCCGCTGCGCCCCGATGCGGACCTGCAGCCGGTCGCGCAGCTGGTCGATGTAGACCGCGCCGATGATCACCAGGCCGGTGACGACCGTCTGCCAGAACGGCTGTACGCCGATCAGCACCAGGCCGGTCACGAGGATCGACATGATCGAGACGCCGATCAGGGTGCCGAAGATGCTGCCCTTGCCGCCGAACAGGCTGGCACCGCCGATCACGACCGCGGCGATCGCGTTCAGCTCGACGCCCTGTCCGGCGTTCGTCTGCGCGACGCCGAAGCGGCTCAGCACCAGCACGCCGCCGACGCCGGCCAGCAGCCCGGAGATCGCGTAGATCATCACCGTCTGGCGTCTGACGTCGATGCCCGCGCGGCGCGCGGCCTCGGGGCTGGAGCCGAGCGCGAAGGTGCGCAGGCCGAAGCGCGTCTTGGCCAGCACGATCGCGGCGATCGCCGTCACCGCCAGCGAGATCAGCACCAGCGTCGAGAGCCAGCCGCCGATCAGGTCGCTGCCGAAGGTCGACAGATCGGCCGGGATCTCGGAGATCTGCTGCCCGTCGTTGACGAGGTTCGCCGCGCCCTGGGTGATCCCCATCATCCCGAGCGTGACGATGAACGGCGCCAGTCTCAGCCGCGAGATCGCGAGGCCGTTCGCGATCCCGACGACGAGGCCGACCGCCAGCGCCGCCGCGACGCCGAGCACGATCGCGACGGTCGCCGAGGAGCCGCCGTCGGTCAGGTCGCGCATCGTCAGCGCGCCGACCATCCCGGCGGCCGACACGGTCCCGCCGACCGACAGGTCGATGCCGCCGGAGACGATCACGAACGTCTGCCCGACGGCGAGCGTCAGGATCCCGGTCGCGTAGACGCTCGTGGCGATCCAGTTGTCCTGCGTGAAGAAGTCCGACGAGCCGACGCCGAAGAGGATCAGCACGATCAGGAACGCGACCAGCGTCCAGTGGGTCGCCAGCAGCACGAGCAGTCGGTTGGGCGCCGGCACCGCCTGCTGCGAAGGGGTCTCGGTGGCGCTCATGAGCCGCGTGCCTCCTGTACGAGGGCCGCGCCCGTGATCCACTGCACGAGCCGCTCGATGTCGTACTCGCCCGCTCTGAGGTTCGCGACCGATCTCCCGCGCCACAGCACGACGACGCGGTCGCACAGCTCCATCACCTGCTGCATGTTGTGCGTGATCAGCATCACGGCGACGCCGCGCCCGGCGACGTCGCGGATCAGGTTGGCGACCTGATCCTGCTGCTCGACGCCGAGCGCGGCGGTCGGCTCGTCGAGCAGCAGCGCCTTCGAGCTCCAGATCACGGCGCGCGCGATCGCGACGCCCTGGCGCTGGCCGCCCGACAGCTCCGAGCAGCGTGCCTTGACCGACCGCACGCGCACCGACAGCGACTCCAGCTCCTGCGCCGAGCGGCGCTCCATCTCGCGGCGGTCCAGCCACGCGAGCCAGCGGCCGCGGGAGGCGAGCCGCTCGCGGCCGAGGAACATGTTCTCCGCGATCGTCAGGTCCGGCGCCAGCGCGAGATCCTGGAAGACCATCTCGATGCCGAGGTCGCGGGCCTGCAGCGGCGTCTGCAGCCGCTGCGCGACCCCCTCGACGTGCAGCTCGCCGGCGGTCGGCTGGGCCGCGCCGCAGAGGATGCTCGCGAGCGTCGACTTGCCGGCGCCGTTGTCCCCGAGCAGGCCGACGATCTCCCCGGGCCGCAGCTCGATGTCGACGCCGTCGAGCGCCCGGATCGCCCCGTACTGCTTGACGATCCCGGTCGCTCTGACGGTTGGGGCGGTCTCCGTCACTTCGAGTCCTTCGTCGCGTAGTAGAACTCCTGCTTGCTGTCGACGTCGTCGGCGGTTATCGCGACCGGGTCCATCGCCACCGTTCTGGGGATGCCGGAGGTCTCGCCTCTGGCGGCCATCACGGCGTATCTGACGGCGAGCCGGCCCTGCTCGGCCGGGTTCTGCGCCACGACCGCGCGCAGGACGCCGCTTCTCAGCAGGTCGATCTCCTTCGGGCCGGCCTCATAGCCGATCTGCGCGACGCTGTCCTGCTTGTGCAGACCCTGCAGGCCCTGCGCGGCGTACTCGGTGCAGAAGCTGCACGTGGTGAAGTAGCCGGCGAGGTCGGAGTACTTCGTCATCAGCGTCTGCGCCGTCGTCTGCGCGCGCGGGAAGTCGGCGCCGACCAGCTCTCTGGCGACGATCTCGACGTCGGGGTATCTCGCCGCCATCTCCTCGTTGAAGCCTCTGGCGCGGTCGTACTGGACGATGTTGGAGGTGTCGGTGCTGATCGTCGCGACCTGGCCTCTGCCGTCGATCTCTCTCGCCAGCAGGTCGGCCGCGAGTCTGCCGCCGAGCTTGTTGTTGGACGAGATCTGCGTGACGATGTCGAACGGCGGGTCGGTGACGCTGCTGTCGAAGGTGACGATCGGGATGTCGGCGTCGGCGAACCGTCTGATCGTCGACGTCATCGCTCTCGGGTCGGCCGGCGCGATCGCCAGCGCGTCCGGTCTCTTGGTCAGCAGCGAGTCGACGACCGGGATCATGTCCTGCGCGGTGAATTCGTTGGAGGCCTGGTAATCCAACGTGACGCCGAGTCTGTCGGCCTCCTCCTGCGCCCCTTCTCTGACCTTCTGGTAGAAGGCGTCGCTGGCGCTGCCGGTCGCCATCGCGATCGTCAGGTCACTGCCGCCGCCGCCGCTGCTGGCGCTGGTGGTCGAGTCGTCGTCACTGCTGCTGCCGCAGGCTGCGAGCGCGGCGCTGGCGGCCAGCACGGCGACCAGCGGAGCGGTGCGGCGGACGATCAGGTTGAGCTTCATCAGAGACCTCCCGGAAACGGATTCGAGACGTTGGCCGGCAGCTGCCGGCGGGGTGTGAATGCGACGTGCACCTACGTGATCGCGATCGGGTTCAACGGCGACCCGCTCGCGTTGGTCAGGTTCAACGGGGGGGCTGAGAGGAAGAAGTCGTAACGGCCGCTGGCGGCGCACGCGTCGGCGATGCCGTCCAGCCACCACAGTTCGCCGAGCGACAGGCCGAGGTCGCGGATCAGCCGCACGTGCAAGGGGTAGATCGTGCGATTGGGCTCCTCGAACGGCTCGACCTCGACCGCGACGTTGTCGACCGCGAGCGCGGCGATCTCGCGCTCGTGGATCCACTCCACGGCGGCGCTGCCGATGCCCGGGGCGCCGACGCTCCAGAACTCGGCCTTGTGCTCGAGCTCGTAGAACCACGGCAGATGGCCCGTGCGCACCAGCAGCAGGTCGCCGCTGCCGATCTCGACCCCCTGCGCGGCGGCGCAGGCGTCGAGCTCGTCGGGCCCGATCGCGTGGCCGGGCTGCAGCCGCTGCACGCCGTGCAAGCGCGGCATGTCGAGCAGCACCCCGCGGCCGACGAGCGTCTGGTTCATGCGCTGGATCGAGCAGCGCTGCGCGCCGCCCGAGGCGTCGGCGGTGCCGATCCAGAAGCCGTTGTAGAAGGTCGCGTCGAAGGCGGCGTGCGCCAGCGCGTCCCACTGCGTGCTGCCCTGCAGCGGCATGTAGATGTAGTCGTCGCTGCCCTGGTGGCCGGGGTATCTGCGCGCCAGCGGTCCGTTGACGACGAAGTCGGCGCCGGTGTAGGCGTAGTGGTGCACCGGCGGCGTGCGCAGCGGGTGGAACGGCCCGCCGCGGTCGAGCGGGATCGCGAGGCTGTGGACGCTCCCGTCCTTGATCAGGGTCGCCGCTCTGGCGACATGCGCGGGGGTGATGAAGTTGACGGTGCCGCGCTCGTCGAGGTCGCCCCAACGGCCCCAGTTGTTCGGCGTGCTCTCGCACTCGGCGCCGATCACGCGGCCGTCGGCGTCGACGCGGTAGGTCGGCGGATCCCAGCTCAGGTCGGTCATGCGCGCACCTCCGGCAGCGGTTCGGGGTCGAGGAAGCGCCGTAGCACGTTGGTCGTCAGCCGCGCGACGGGGTTGTCGAACTCGCGCAGCGCCATCGCGCCGGCCCAGGCGATCGCGCCGACGGCGAAGACGCCGCCGCCGCCGGCCCACGGGACGTAGGTCAGGTCGGAGCGGACGTCCGGGTTCTCGTCGCCGCCGAGGCCGTCACGGCTCATCGGCAGGTCCTCGTGGACGAGCTTGTAGTACCTGCTGTGACCGGTCGAGCTGGCGACGACGGCACCGTGGCGCGGTGAGCCGATGCGGACGTCGAAGCGGTCGATCTCGTCGCCGGCGGCGCCGTCCATCACGAGGCCCTCGGCGCCGAACTCCAGCTCGTCCTCGCCGAAGCCGTCGAAGATCCACGCCAGCTCGGGCGCGAAGCTCGCCGGCGCGCGACGGTAGCCGGGCGCCTTCAGGTCCCAGCCCTGGCTCGCCATGCCGACGCCGACGAGGCGGTTGGGCGCGCGGCCGCGGTGACGCCACAGCCCGCCCGGCTCGCCGGTCGTGGAGTGATGCACCTCGCCGGGCCGGCTGTCCCAGGTGCGCGTGCCGGCGTTGCCGCGTCGCACCTCGATCACGTGCGGCCGCTCCCGGTCGACGCTGGTGACCCAGTAGAAGCCGTTGCCGCCGAGGTACATCAGCCGCCCGCCGCGCGCGACGAACTGCTCGAGCGCCGCCACCTGCGGCTCGCTGACGTACTCCGGGTGGGTGCCGGTGATCACCACGTCGTAGGGCGCCAGCGACTCGACGCCGCCGGCGTGCACGGAGCCGTCGGTGATCACGTCATACGGCTCGCCGAGCCGCTCCAGCCAGTTGGTCAGGTACAGCTCGGCGGAGAGGTGGCGCGGCGCGTGCTGCATCGCGCTCTGCCACTCCGGGCGGAAGCTGAGGATCGGCCGCAGCGCGCTGGAGTAGCAGCGGCCGCTGCCGTCGCGGTGGACGTCGTAGAGCGAGCCGGTCAGCTCCGGCGCGCCCTCCAGCTGCACGTCGCGCTCGCTCGGTCTGCGGTCGCGATCGGTCAGGCCGAAGACCTCGTAGTCGATCCGGTCCGACAGCTGCGAGTTGGCGTAGGCGAGGTACGTGAAGGTCGGCACCATCAGCGCCACGCGCGGGCGCGGCGTGCCCGGCGCGGGCAGCACGAAGAAGGGGATGCGGTCCTCGGCACCGCGCTCGCCGCGTACGCGCAGCGCGTAGACCCCGCTGGCGAGGTCGGCCGGCAGCTCGATCGCGGCGTCGGCCGGCCAGGCGACGTCGTCGAGGTCGTCGTCGTGGAAGTGGACCGTCGCGTACTGCTGCGGCACATGGCGGTGGTCGACCTCGGTGCCGTCCCAGGTCGAGCCCGTCACCGCCCGCGTCGGACCGTTGACGAGCATGCCGTGGTGGCCGCGGCCGCCGACGTCGACCAGCCGCTGCGCGCGCGGCTCGCGGCCGAGGTCCCAGCGCGCGACGGCCGCACCGTCGGCGTCGATCCGCACGTCCTCCAGGCGGCCGTTGAAGTGCTCGCGCGGGTGGGGCGCGCCGGCCGTCGCCGCGAGCAGCAGCGTGCCGTCGGCCGCCGCGGCGCGCACGCCGTCCGGCAGCGCGCCCGCGACGGAGCCCGCGGCGACGTCGCCGGGGACCGGGAGCAGCGGGCGGTAGGAGAGCGTCGCGCGGCCGGCGTCGAGGTCCAGCTCGCAGCGCAGCTCGTGCCACTCCCACTCGGTCAGCGGGCGGGGGCCGCGGCAGATCGCGTGGGCGGCGGCGACGCCGTCCGCGTCCGCGCCGCCCGCACCCGCGCTCGCAGTGCCCGCGTCCGTGTCGCCAGCGGACCCGCCCACGCTCAGCAGCGGCCGTCCGTCCGCGTCGAGCGCGAGCGCGAAGCCGGCGCTGCCGTCGGCGGTGAGCGTCGACAGCAGCGTCTGCGCACGCTGCTCGCCGTCCGGCAGCCGCGGCAGCGTCGGCATCGCCCGCAGCGCGACCGTCACGCGGCGCGCGCCGGCAAGCTCCGCGATCCCGTCGACGCGCGCGTAGGAGCCGCGCACGACCGCGCGCGCGACGCCCTGAACCGTCTGCGACGCGATCGCGGCGACCGGCGATTCGGGTCCTTGCGGCGACGGGACGCGCTCGTCGGCGCTGTGCAGGCGGACGACGTCGAGGCGCAGCTCCGGCACGGTCGCATGCAGGTGCACGCTCACCGTCTCGCCGGGGAGATACTCGAAGCGGTCGCAGTACCCGTAGGTGGTCGCGGCGTCAGCCATGCTGTCGGTCCTCCGGCTGTCGGTCGGAAAAGTCGTCGTTATCGCCGCCGCGCAGCGGCGTGAAACGCGTGGCGCGCGAGCGGTTCATCGCGCCTCCACGGCCGACCGCCGCTGCGATTCCAGGAACGCGAGCGTCCCTTCGAGGTCTCTCACGCCGGCGTCGGAGCCGAGGCCGCCGGCGGTCAGGGCGCCGGCCGCGATCCCGAGCCATGCGGCCTCCTCCAGCGAGCGGCCGAGCGCCAGCCCGCGGATCGTGCCGGCGCAGAAGGCGTCCCCGCAGCCGGTCGTGTCGACGACGTCGACCGCGAACGTCGGGTGCGTGAACTCGCCGTCGGGGCCGATCCCGAAGCAGCCCTCGTCGTCGAGCTTGACGATCACGGCTGCGGCGCCCTCGTCGCGCAGCGCGCGGGCCGCCTCGCGCGGGTCGCTGCGCCCGGTCAACGTCAGCGCCTCGGCGCGGTTGGGCATGAACAGGTCGATCTGCGGCAGCGTCGGGCGCAGCGTCTGCATCGCGTCGTCGCGCTTGATCCCGAGGCAGTCGGCGCTCGTGCGCACGCCCGCCGCGCGGGCCGCCGCCAGCAGCTCGGTCGCGACCGCGCCGTCGAGACCCGGCAGCGCCGAGACGCCGCCGTAGTGCAGCGCGTCGAGCGTGCCGAGCGCGTCCCACGGCAGGTCGTCGCGGCCGAGCAGCGCGTTGGTGCCGCGCACGGTCCAGGCGGGCCGCACCCCCGCGCTGCTGATCGGCAGCACCGACGCAGCGGTCTGCGCGCCCTGCTTGACGCTCAGCGCGGCGGTGTCGATCCCCTCCTCCTCCAGCAGCAGCCGCAGGAAACGGCCGGCGTGGTCGTCGCCGACGGCACCGACCGACAGCACCTCGGCGCCGAGCCGCGCGAGCACGACGGCCGTGCCGCCGGCCGTGCCGGCGGGGGCGATCCGGATCTGCTCGACGATCACCGCCTGCTGCGTTCTCGGCAGCAGGTCGATCGGCCGCGCGAGCGTGTCGAGGATGTGGACGCCGACGCAGGCGATCCGCGGGCGCGCGCTCACGCGTCGGCCCGTCCGTATCTGAGTGCGCGGCTGCGTGCGCCGACCGCATCCAGCTCGTCGCCCTCGATCAGCCGCGGGGAGCCGAGCAGCAGCGCTCGCCACGTGACCTCGCACATCCACTCCAGCAGCACCATCTTCTCGACCGCCTCCGCCAGCGTCGGGGCGACGACGACGGCGCCGTGGTTGGCCATCAGCGCGCCGCTGCGGTCCTGCAGCGCAGCGCGGACGGACTCGGCCAGCGCACCCGTGCCGAAGCGCTCGTACGGCGCGATCCGGACCGGGCCGCCGAAGGCGTGCATCGAGTAGTGCACGACGGGCAGCTCGCCGCTCAGCGTCGCCGCCAGCGTCGTCGCGAACGGCGCGTGGCTGTGGACGACGGCGGCCGCGCCGGTCGCCGCGCCGGCCGCCAGATGCAGCTGCGTCTCGGAGGAGGGGCGCCCGGCGCCGGCGACCTGCTCGCCGTCGAGGTCGACGACGACGCAGCGCTCCGGCGTCATCGCGGACAGCTGCACGCCGCCGCCGGTGATCGCGACGAGATCGCCCTCGCGGACGCTGAGGTTGCCCGCGGTCGAGGGGGCGACGCCCGTCGCGGCCAGCTCGCGCGCGGCGGCGGCGAGCGCGGCGCGCGCCGGTGTCAGCGGCTCGGGTGCGGTCTGCTCGCGGGCTCTGGCGATGTCGCTCATGCGAGCTCCTCGACGTGGTGCGCGACCGCGGAGAAGGCGGCGTCGGTCGCCTCCAGCGCACGGTCGATCTCCTCGTCGGTGTGGGCCGTCGAGAGGAACCAGTTGTGCGTCGGGTGCAGGAACAGCCCGTTGCGAAGCGCCTCCTGCCCGAACAGCGACAGCCGCGCCTTGTGGGGGTCGTCGACGAAGGTCATGTAGGGCATCTGCACCGGGCCCGTCTGGAGGATCTGCAGGCCGTGCGCGGCCGCCTGGCGGTCGAGCCCGTCGCGCAGGCGCTGGCCAGCGCGTTGCATCGCCGCCACGCCGTCCTGCTCGCGCAGCGTCGTCAGCGTCGTGAGCGCGGCGCTCATCGCGACCGCGGAGAACCAGTAGGAGCCGGTCGCGAAGATGCGGCTGGCCGCTTCGCGCAGGGCGTCGGTGCCGGTCACCGCGGAGATCGCGAAGCCGTTGCCGAGCGCCTTGCCCCACGCGCTGAGGTCCGGCAGCACGCCGAGCGGATCCCAGCTGCCGCCGTGATGCAGGCGAAAGCCGGCGCGCACGTCGTCGAGGATCAGCGCCGCGCCGATGCGGTCGCAGAGCGCGCGCAGGCCGCGGGCGAAGGCTGGATCGGCCAGTTCCTGGTCGTAGCCCGCGTCGTGTCTGAAGGGGGAGACGATCACGGCGGCGACGTCGCCGCCGCAGCGGTCGACGGCAGCCTCGGCGCTGGCGAGGTCGTTGAAGTCGTAAGGGACGAAGGTCGAACGGTCCTCCTCGACCGTGCCGTCGAGCCGCGGCGTGCACCACGGCGCGCTGCCGTGGTAAGCGCCGCCGGCGACGAGCACGTTGCGTCTGCCGGTGGCGGCGCGCGCGACCATCACGCAGACGGTCGTCGCGTCGGTGCCGTTCTTGGTGAACATCGCCCAGTCGGCGTGGCGGGCGGTCGCGGTCAGCAGTTCGGCCAGCTCGACGATCTGGACGGTCGGGCCGTCGAGCGTGTCGCCCATCCGCGCCTGGGCGGCCGCTGCCGCCTCGACGGCCGGATGGCGGTGGCCGAGGACGACCGGCCCCCAGCTGCACATCAGGTCGACGTACTCGTTGCCGTCGACGTCGCGTACGCGCGCGCCCTCGCCCGAAGCGTAGAACTGCGGGTAGCCCGCGGGCAGTCTGGCGGTGCTCATATGCCCGTAGATCCCGTCGCGCCATGGCAGCACGGCAGCCGCCCGCGCCACGAGCCCGTCGTTCACGGTTCGCTTCAACGACATCAATTATCTCCCTGGTGAACGGTCTCGAGGTGAGATCGTGCGGTTCGCCCCTGGGGCGAGCCGATGCGTGTTCACCGTAAGCGAGCCGGCGCGCCAGGAGAAGCAACATTCCGGGGTTGGATCTACAATGGTTCTGTTGTGGATCTGCACACGCGCCGACTGCGCTACTTCTTCGCCGTCGCAGAAGAGCTGCACTTCGGGCGCGCAGCCGCGCGGTTCTTCGTCGCGCAGCAGGCGATGAGCCGGCAGATTCGCGAGCTGGAGCAGGAGCTGGGCGTCCAGCTGTTCGAGCGCACGACGCGCGCGGTCAGACTCACGGCGGCCGGTGAGGAGCTGCTGGTCGCCGCCCGCGGCGCGCTGCGGACGCTCGACGAGGGCGTCGCGGCCGCCCAGCGCGCCGGCCGCTCCTCGGTCGGTTCGCTGACCGTCGGCTTCCGCTTCGGCCTCGCCTTGGAGCTGACCGACTCGATCCTCGCCGCCGTCGCACGCGAGCACCCCGGGCTGAGAGTCGAGCTGCGCGAGCTCGACTACGTGGAGCCGTGGCGCGCCTACGCCGACGGTCGCATCGACCTGGCGATCCTGCGCGGCCCGTTCTCGGAGCGCTCGGTCCGCTTCGTCCCGTTGTTCTCAGAGCCGCTCGTCGCGGCCGTCGGCCAGCGCCACCCGCTCGCGCGCAAGCACGCGGTCACCGTCGCCGAGCTGGCCGAGGTGCAGCTCGTCGCCGCCGACGCGCGCGATCCGGTCTGGCACCGCTATTGGACGTTGGAGGAGCAGCTGCAGCAGCCGCCGGAGCGGTTGATCCACACCAGCTCGCTGACGGAGGAGTTGGAGCTGGTGGCAGCCGGGGTCGCCTGCAGCGTCACGGTCGCCGCTGCGGCTCGCTACCTCTCGCATCCCGGCGTCAGCTACATCCCGATCACGGCCGTCGAGCCCTGCACCACCGGGTTGGCGTGGAAGCCCGAGCGCGAGACGGCGCTCGTGCGGGCCTTCGTCGCGACCGCCGTCGAGGTGCGCGACCGCGAGCACGAGATCGTCCGCTCGATCGAGCATCCCTTCGACGACGTCGCCTGACGCGGCCGGGGCTCAGCCCCGGTTGTGGTTGACGACCTCGACGTCGTGCCCGTCGGGTCGAGCACGAACGCGCCGCAGCAGGTCGGGCTGTATCGCCACCGGCCGGGGCCGGCGCTCTGGTCAGCTGAACTGCTGCAGCCCGATCGCGGCCAGCAGGTCGAGCTGGCTTGCGGCGTCGCTGCCGGGGGCGGCGGTGAGGACGATCACCCGCAGGTCGCTGTCGCGCACGGTGAAGAAGTCGCAGTCGAGCGTGATCGGCCCGATCTCAGGGTGCACGAACGTCATGCTGCCGGAGTTGGGCTGCCGGTCCTGGCGCTGCTCCCAGAGGTCGGCGAACTCTGCGCTGACGGTCAAGAGGTCGTCGACCAGTTCGGCGAGCAGTCCGTCGTTGGGGTAGCGGCTGCGGGCTTCGCGCAGGTCGGCGACCAGCTCGAGGCGCAGCAGGCGCTCTTCCGCTTCGGTGCGCAGCCAGCGCGTCGGGCCTTGGGTGAAGACGGTCCAGGCGACGTTGCGCTCGCGCAGCGGCAGCGCGGACGTGTCGCCTGCGAGGGCGTAGGCCAGCGGGTTGGACGTGGTGCACTGCCAGGAGGCGTCGATGACCATCACGGGCGTGTCGGTGAGGCGGTCCAGGACGCGCTGCACGCTGGGGGTGATGTGGCGCTTGATGGAGCCTTGGGCGGGCTCGGCGTGCCCGGCGACGCGGAAGAGGTGGGCGCGCTCGTCGTCGGACAGCCGCAGTGCGCGGGCCAGCGGCGCGAGCACCGACGGCGACGGGTTGGTCGCGCGGCCCTGTTCCAGGCGCGCGAGGTAGTCGACCGACAGGCCGGCGAGCTGCGCGACCTCCTGTCGGCGCAGGCCGGGTGCGCGGCGCCGGCCGCCGTCCGGCAGGCCCGCTTCGGCGGGCGTCACGCGGTCGCGCCAGGTGCGCAGGGAGCCGGCGAGCTCGTCGTGGTCGATGGCCATGCCTTCGGTATAGCGCAGCGCGAGCGCATATCGTCGCCCTGCCAGTACCAGCCTGGAGGGTCCCCTTTTCCTTCGTGGCCGAGCGAGACACGCTCCAGTCATGACCACCACCTTGATCACCGGAGCAAACAAGGGCCTCGGCCGCGAGACCGCCCGCCGTCTCGTCGAGGCCGGCCACGACGTCTGGATCGGCGCGCGCGACGCCGCCGCGGGCCGAGCCGCCGCCGACGCGCTGGGCGCACGCTTCGTCCAGCTCGACGTGACCGACGACGCCAGCGTCGCCGCCGCGGTGCAGGCCGTCCGCGCCGCGGGCGGCGGCCTCGACGTCCTCGTCAACAACGCCGGCATCGCGGGCGCCACCAAGAGCGTGCCCGAGACGACGGTCGACGACCTCGCCGCGGTCTACGAGACCAACGTCTTCGGCATCGTGCGCGTCACCCAGGCATTCCTGCCGTTGCTGGAGGCGTCGCAGAACCCGGTCATCGTCAACGTCTCCAGCGGACTGGGCTCGATGACGTTGACCAACGACCCCGAGCGGGTCGAGGGCTCGTTCACGACCGTGGCGTATCCGTCGTCGAAGGCGGCCGTGACGATGCTGACCAGCCAGTACGCACGGGCGCTGCCGCGCTTTCGCGTCAACGCCGCCGACCCCGGCTACACCGCCACCGACCTGAACGGCCACAGCGGCCCCCAGACGGTCACCGAGGGCACCGACGCGATCGTCGCACTGGCCCAGGTCGGCGCCGACGGCCCGACCAACACCGTCGTCGACCGCGACGGGAACGTGCCGTGGTGACGCCGGCTCCTCGGTCCGGCGCGTGAATGCGCGCGTCGTCGAAGAGGTGAGGATGCCGCGGTCTAGCTGACCAGACTAAGACTCATTCCTATTTTGATGTAGCCTGCGGCGCATGGATCCGGAACTCCGCGACCGCTGGCTCGAACGTGCAGAGCGGCGGCTCTCCAGTGGTGGGATGCGGGCAGGTGCGGTGCGCACGGCAGTCGTCGAGCTGCTGGCACGCGACGGGCAGTGCCTCGTCAGCGCGCAGGAGATCACCGAGTGGCTGAAGGCCGCCGGCGTCGGCTCGCCGGCGTCTGTCTATCGCGTGCTCGACCAGCTGTTCGCGCTGGGCCTGCTGCACCGCGTCGAGGGCCGCGACGGCATCGCGCGCTACGAGATCGCGGATCCGCACCACCACCATCACCACATCGTCGACAGCCGCACGGGGACGGTCGACGCCTTCACCGACGAGGCGCTGGAAGCGGCGATCGCCGACGTCGCGCGGCGGCTCGGCTTCCGGCTCGACGGTCACGACGTGATTCTGCGAGGCATCAAGGAACGATGAGACTGGGAA
Source organism: Conexibacter sp. CPCC 206217 (assembly GCF_030646165.1). GTDB lineage: Bacteria > Actinomycetota > Thermoleophilia > Solirubrobacterales > Solirubrobacteraceae > Conexibacter. The sequence continues at coordinate 15,654 of NZ_JAUTDO010000009.1, forward strand.
CTGGACTGGCTCTGGCGCTGGCGGCGGCGGGCGCGGCGGCGGGCGCGTCGCCCGCTGGCGCGGCGGTCGTGTTGCAGGACGGGCACGTCGACTACGGCGCGCGCTTGCTCGACGGCAGGCTGCGCGCGCAGGTCAAGGACGGCACCGCCGGCGCGAGCGCGGTCGTCTGGCGCGAGCCGGCGGACGTCGTGTTCCACGTTCGTCGCGCTGCTGCGACGGTCGTTCCCAGCCGTGCGGGCTTCGCGTTCCTCGGTGCGCCCGGAGCGCCGCTGTGGCTGTTGCCGCAGGTGCAGCAGCAGGGGCTTCTGTGGCCAGGCTGGAACACCGAGGAGATCGGCGCCGAGCACGTCTCCGGCACGCTCGGCTGGTCGCTGGACGCGGTCGACGGACCGGGGCGGTTCGCGCTCTTCACCGCCGGCTCGTTCGGCGAGGTGACGAAGCTGTTCGACAGCGGCGACGGACTGCCCGACACCGCGCAGATTCCCGTCGGTACGCATGCGCACGGCAACTGGGCCTTCAGCGCCGAGGGCCGCTATCGCCTGACCTTCACCACGCGCGCGACGCTCGCGCCCTCCGGCGGGGCGAGCGACACGCAGACGCTGACGGTCACCGTCGGCGACGTCGATCCGGCGACCGGCGAGCCGCTGCCGAGAGCCGTGCCGCCTCCCGCTGGGCCTCCGCCCGGCACCGTTCCGGGACCGGCCGGCGGCGGCAGGGAACCGGGTGGCACGACCGGCGGGGGCGGGACGAGCGCCGACAGGGGCGGGGCCGGTGCCGGCAGCGGTTCGGCCGTCGCGAGGCCGCGCCTGACGCTGGCGGCGTCGAAGCCGCGGCTGAGCGGCCGGACGCTGACGCTGCGGCTGCGCGTCGGCGTGCGCAGCCGGGTGCGCGCGACGGTGGTGCGCGGCAAGCATGTCGTCGCACGCAGCACGGCGCCGATCGTGTCCCCGCGCGCGCGAGCGGTCCGCCTGCGGCTGAACCGCGGCTTGCCGTCGGGGAGCTACCGCGTGCGCGTGGTGGCGTCGGCCGGGGGACGCTCGACCGTGCGCCTGCTGACGCTGCGCACACCCGGTCGCGCGCAGAGATGAGACCGACGCCGAACACGCGCGAGCTGCTGCGCGCCGCCTTCTCGGCGCGCATGTGCGCGCTGGCGCTGCTGGCGTCGCTGGGCCTGCTGTCCGGCTGCGGCGCGGCGGCGGGCCTGTCGACCTCCGACGGGCGGCTGCAGGTGATCACGACGACCGGGCTGCTGCGCGACCTCGTGAAGAACGTCGGCGGGGATCGCGTCAACGTCGTCAGCCTGGTTCCCGATCGCGGCGATCCGCACTCGTTCGAGCCGACGCTGCGCGATGTGCGGGACGTCGTCTATGCCGATGTGGCGTTCAGCAATTACATGCTGTTGGAGCAGCACAGCATCGTCACGACGCTGGACGCCAACCTCGGTGACGGCGTGCCGAACGTCTCGCTTGCGGAGGACGCCGTCAAGTACGCGGCGGAGATCATCCCGCTGGTTGAGGACGTCAACCTCGACACCGTCTGGCTGGGGCTGCGCGCGCGCGGCGACGGCGCGCAGTATGGCGCCGATCGCTCCAGCGACGTGCTGCTGGCGGCGACCGCGGCGTCGGGCCCCGGCGACGTCTTCGGCTACCTGACCGGAACGTTCGGCGAGGCCGAGGTGTACTTCAATTCGCGCGACGGCTTCGACGCCGCCAGCGGCTTCAAGGACGACACCGCGACGCTGCCGGCGGACGCGCACACCCACATGTCGTGGGTGTTCACCGAGCCGGGCCTCTACCGCGTGACGTTCGCCGCCAGCCTGCAGGTCGACGACACGTCGCGCCCGATCTCGCTGGGGGATGCGACGTTCACGTTCGCCGTCGGCGTCAAGCCGCCGAGCACAGCGGACGCGACGGTCCTCGACCAGGGCCACGCCGACCTGACCGTCGACCTCGACCGCGACGAGCTGTACGTCCTCTACGACCCGCAGGGCGGCGGCGAGCAGACGCAGATCGAGTACGGCGCCGAGGCGGCGGTGATCGAGGTGCCGTCGAAGGCGATCAGCGAGATCCCGGCGGGCGCGCAGTTCAGGTTCATGGGGAAGGCGGGCGAGCAGATCTACCAGCTGCCGCAGGCGGTGCTCGGCAAGCACGTGCACGGCGAGATCGACCCGCACCTGTGGCAGGACGTGCGCAACGCGATGTCCTACACCGAGCTGATCCGCGACACGCTGATCGACGCCGACCCCGCGGGCGCCAAGGAGTACCGGGCGAACGCCGCGGCGTACCTCGCCGAGCTGGACCGACTCGACCGCTATGTCCGCCGGACGATCGCCGCGATTCCGAGCGATCGCCGCTACCTCGTCACGACGCATGACGCGTTCGCCTACCTCGCGCACGCCTACGGCGTCAAGATCGCCGGCTTCGTGACGCCGAACCCGGCGGTCGAGCCGTCGCTGTCGCAGCGGCGCAAGCTGACCGAGACGATCCGCAACCTGCAGGTGCCGGCGGTCTTCCTGGAGCCGAACCTCGCCGCGCGCTCCTCGACGCTGACCGAGGTCGCCAAGCAGCAGGGCATCCGCGTCTGCCCGATCTACGGCGACACCTTCGACGGCCACGTCACCAGCTACGTCCAGATGATGCGGTTCAACGCCGATTCGCTGAAAGGTTGCCTGTCATGAACCGCCGAGCGACGGGATCGCTGGTCCTGTGCCTGCTGTGCGTCGCGGCGCCCGCCGCGGCCGCCGCGGCCGACGAGCTCGACCAGCGGATCGGGGCGGGCCAAGCGGTCGCGAGCGGCCGGGCGGTGCTCTCGACGGGCCATGTCGACGTCGGCCCGCGCTTCGTCGGCGGCAGCTGGACGTTGATGATCCACGACGACACCGCGAAGGCCGACGGCGCGAGAAGCGTCTGGCGCCACACCGGCCAGACCGTGCTGCGGGTCGGCGACGAGGCGCGGATGAAGGCGCCCGACGACCCGGCCTACGGCTTTCTCGCAGCCGCGCCGGGCAGCGAGGTGTTCGTCGTGCCGCAGACGCAGAACCCCGATGTGGTGTGGGTCGGCTGGAACACCCAGGACCCGGAGGTGATGGAGACGATCGACCGCGGCGTGACGATGACGCTGACCGGCGTGCAAGGGCCCGGGTCGCTCGTCGTCTACCTGCAGTCCGGCGACTTCGCCGCGCCGAGAGTGCTGTGGGACTCGACCAGCAGAGCGAGACCGGTGTGGGTGGACGTCAACACGCACACGCACGCCACCTGGGTCTTCTCCGAAGCGGGCGTCTACCTCGCGCGCGTGACCGTGGCCGCCGACCTCGTCGACGGCTCGAGCGTGACCGACAGCCGCGACCTGCGTTTCGCCGTCGGTACCCGTACCAGCGCCGACGCGGCCTTCGCCGCCACCAGCTCCGTCGCGCCGGGCGAGGCCGCGCCCGCGGCGAGACAGGCGACGCCGGACGGCGGCGACAGCGACGACAGCGGACCGGGCGGCACGTGGGTCGCGCTGATCGCGGTCGCGGCGGCCGCGCTGGCGGCGGCGCTCGCGGCGGTCCTCGTGCGTGGCAACCGCGCCAAGCAGCGCGCCCGCTCGGCCGGGGACGCGGGCGCATGAGCGCGCTCCTGTCCGTTCAGAACGTGTCGGTCCGGCTCGGCGGTCGCCTCGCCCTGCGCGATGCCGTCCTCGACGTCGCGCGCGGGGAGCTGGTCGGGCTGATCGGCCCCAACGGCGCCGGCAAGACGACGCTGCTGCGGACCGCCCTGGGCCTGCTGGCGCCGTCGAGCGGACGTGTCGAGGTCGACGGCCGCAAGGCCGCGCCGGGACGCGTCCCGATCGGCTATGTCCCGCAGCGCCACGAGTTCGCGTGGGACTTCCCGATCTCGGTCGAGAACGTTGCGATGACGGGCCGCACCGGCAGGCTCGGGCCCCTGCGCCGCCCCGGCGTCGCCGACTGGAAGGCGGTCGACGACGCGCTCGAACGGGTCCGGATGTCCGATCTGCGGACGCGTCCCGTCGGCGAGCTCTCGGGCGGGCAGCGCCAACGCGTCCTCGTCGCCCGCGCGCTCGCGCTGCAGTCCCCTGTGCTGCTGCTCGACGAGCCGTTCACCGGCCTGGACATGCCGACGCAGGAGCTGCTGTCGGACTTGTTCCTGTCGCTCGCGCGCGAGGACCGCGCCGTGCTGATGACGACCCACGACCTGGCGGCGGCGATCTACAGCTGCGACCGGCTCGCGCTGCTCAACCAGACGATCGTCGCCGCGGGCGCCCCGCGACAGCTCGCGGGCGACGCGTCGCTGTGGACACGGACCTTCGGCATCAGCGAGCGCAGCCCGCTGCTGCGGATCCTCGCGACGGCGGCCTGAGATGTCCCCGGCCGACTTCCTCACCGATCTGCTCAACCCCGATCTCGCCTTCCTGCCGAAGGCGCTGCTGATCGCCGTGATGTCGTCGATCGTCTGCGGCGTCGTCGGCTGCTACGTCGTGCTGCGCGGGATGGCCTTCATCGGCGACGCCGTCGCCCACGCCGTCTTCCCGGGCCTTGCGGTCGCGTTCGTGCTCAGCGGCAGCCTCGTGATCGGCGGCACGATCGCCGGCATCGTGACGGCGGTCCTGGTCGCGGTCTTCTCGCAGAACCGCCGCATCAAGGAGGACTCGGTCATCGGCGTCTTCTTCGTCGCGGCGTTCGCGCTCGGCATCGTGATCATCTCCAAGGCGCCGGGCTACGCGGGCTCGCTGCAGCAGTTCCTGTTCGGCTCGATCACCGGCATCCCCGACGACGACATCTACGTCGTCGCCGGCACCGGCGTGTTCGTGCTCGGAATCGTGCTGCTGCTGCACAAGGAGCTGGTCACGATCTCGCTGGACCGCGAGACGGCCCGCTCGATGGGCCTGAAGGTCTTCTGGCTGGACCTCGCGCTCTATGTGCTCGTGACGCTGGCGGTCGTCATCAGCGTCCAGACGATCGGGAACATCCTCGTGCTGGCGCTGCTGATCACCCCGTCGGCGACCGCCCGGCTGCTGACCGACCGCCTCGGCGTGATGATGCTGCTCGCGCCCGCGATCGGCGCCTTCTCGGCGCTCGTCGGGCTCTACGTCTCGTGGTCGTGGGACTACCCGACCGGCGGCACGATCGTGCTCGTCCTGACGGCCCTCTTCCTGCTCGCGTGGTTCTGCGCCCCGCGCCAGGGCCTGATCGCCAAGCAGCGGCTGCGCTGACGGTTTCGACAACCTCCGAAAGGATCCAGATGAACAGAACGACCCGAGGACGTGCGGCGATCGCGTTCGCGATCTGCGCGGCCGGCATGGCCGCGACAGCGCCGGTCGCGCTCGCGCGCACCGTCCTCTCGACCGGCCACGCCGACGTGGTGGCGGCGAAGATGCGCAGCGGCAGGTTGGTGAGTCTGGTGAAGGACTCGACGCGCGGCGGCACGACTGTCTGGCGCGATCCCGCCGGCGTCACGATCCGCGTCGTGCCGAAGGCGCGCACGACGCTGCCGGCCGGGCTCGGCTTCGTCGGGCCGTCCGGTTCCCCGGCCTGGCTGATCCCGCAGGTCCAACGGGCCGGCGTCATCTGGGCCGGCTGGAACACCGAGGAGATCACGACCGCGATGGTGCGCGGTTCGATCGCGTGGACGGTGAGCAAGGTCAGCGGCCCCGGCAAGCTCGTCGTCTTCCAGACCGGCGCGTTCGGCCACGCGGACGTCCTCTTCGACAGCGGCCGGCGGATGCCGCAGACCCAGCAGATCCCGCTCGGCACCCACGCCCACGGCAACTGGGCGTTCACCAAGCGCGGCACGTACAAATTCACCTACGCGCTTGCGGGCCGCTCCACGTCTGGAGCATCGCTGCGAGCTGCCTCGACGCTGACCTTCGTCGTCGGCTGACGGACCGGTGGGCGGCGGCCGCAGCGGGGCCGCCGCCCGCGATCTCAGCCCGCGACGACCTCGAGCGTTCCGTGGAGATCGCAGTGATCCCCATGGGGGTGGTGCAGCGTGCCGTCGACGAGGTAGTCGACATGATCGCCATGGGGGATCGGGTCATGGCCGCAGTCGGGACCGTGGGCGTGGGCGCCGTCGTGGCCGGCGGCAGGTTGCGTGTGGCCGTCGGGATGGTCGGCGTCGACGGCGATCGCGTGCTCGTCGACGTGATCCTCGTGCGGGTGGTGCAGATGACCGTCGTGGACGTAGTCGACGTGACCGTCGTGGCGGACCGCCGTGTGACCGCAGCCGGGGCCATGCTCGTGGTCGTGGTGGGGATGCGTCGCGTGGGGGCTCATGCGATCGAAGGTACGACGAGCACGCGGCATCGTGAAATACATGGTGGTGAGACTCACTCGCGTGCGTTCGCAATCCAGGTGTGCGCGTTCTCATCTCCTTGACGCGTGTCGACGCGCCTGCTTTTAATGAGACTGAGTCTCATATATCTACCCAGAGGGGAACGCATGACGACGTTCAAGCAGGTATTCGCAGGTGTGCTCGGGGCGGCGACGCTGGCGGTCGCGGCCGCCGGTCCGGCGAGCGCGGCGACGATCGACACCGGCCACGTGGACGTGCTGCACGTCGGCGTCTCCGGCAGCGCGCTGACGCTCGACATCCACGACGAGAGCGGCCCGGTCGAGTTCCCGGCGCCGGCGACCACGACGCTCGGCGTCAAGAGAGCGGCGTGGAGAACGATCACGCTCGACGGCAGAAGCGTCAGCGCGGCCGTGCTGCCCGAGACGCAGGACCCGAACCTGCTGTTCCCGGGCCTGTCGGCCGACGACCTCGTGCCGGCGCCGTTCGCCGTCGACGACGAGATCACGTACACGCTGACGAGAGCGAGCGTGCCCAGCGGCGCACGCGTCGTGGTCGCCAGCTCCAGCGACACGTTCTTCGACACCGGCACGAGCGACTTCGAGAAGGTGGCCGCGCTCGAGCAGCCCGACGAGCCGGGCGAGGAGTCGTTTCACAGTCACGGCGCATGGACGTTCACGAGAGCGGGCTCCTACGACCTGACGTTCGTCGCGACGGCGCCGCTGTTCTCCGGCTACGACGACTCGAACGCGCTGACGCTCCACTTCGAGGTCGCCGCCCCGTGAGGCGCGTCGGCACGGGGCCCGCGCGCGCCGCAGCGCTCGGGCTCGTCCTCGCCGGCCTCGTGCCGGCCGCCGCGTCGACCGGCTCCGCCCTCGCGGCGGAGCCGGTCGTGCGCAGCACGGGCAGCGTCGCGATCACGCCGAAGCTGACGGCCGACGGCATCCAGCTCGGCCTGCTCGACAAGACCGACGCCGCCGCGCAGACGTGGCACGCGCCCGGCTCGGCGATCCTCCAACTGCCCAGGCGCGACGAGGCCTGGCCCGGCGGCAGCGACCCCGCCGACAGCGCGTACGCGAAGTGGGCGAGAGTGGCCGATCCCGGCACGCTGCTGTGGCGCACGCCCGGCAACGCCAGCGGCGTCGACACCGCCCAGCAGCTGCTGATCGGCGCCGACGCGGGCGTCAACGGCGCCGTCAATGCCGCCGACGCGTTCGGCGTCGAGAGATCGCTGCCGGCGAAGCTCCACACCAGACTCGCATCGGTGCAGACGACGTCCGGCGGGTACCTCGCGGCGTACCTCGCGACCGCCGCCGGCGCGCTCAGCGGCAACGTCAATCCGTTCTGGGACAGCCGCGCCGACGCAACCGCTCCGGTCGACTTCCCCGCCGCGCTGACGGCGGCCACCATCACGATGGGCTGGGCCTTCACCGCCGCCGGCACCTACTGCGTGACGATCGACGGCTCCACGACGCTCGCCTCCGGGGCGCTCGCCTCCGACAGCGCGACCTACACCGTCGTCGTCGGCGAGCTGCCGGCCCCGCCCGCGGTCGTGGCGCCCTGCGCGCAGGTCGACGGCGACGAGACGCAGCCGGATCCCGACCCGGACCCGGGCGACCCGGAGCCGGTCGACCCCCATCCCGACGTGAGAGTGATGCGCAGCGGCCACACCGATGTCGCCGCACGGATCGTCGGCGACAGGCTGGAGATGGGGATCGGCTCCACGATCGCCGACTTCGACGATCGCGTCTTCCACGTCGGCGACGGCACGCAGCACACCGTCACCGCGCTCGACACGCACGGCTGGGCGATCGGATCGCCCGGCAGCGACTATTGGGAGCTGCCGTTCAGCGGCCAGACGGGAGTGCTCTGGCCCGGGTACAGCACCGAGGCGATCGCGCACGGCCAGATCCACGGCAACGTCGCCTGGCAGCTGGACGGCGTGCGCGGACCCGGCGACGTCGTCCTGACGATGCCGTTCACCTTCCCGGACGGCGAGCTGCGCCCCGACGGCGTGCTCTTCTCCACGCGCCAGGGTCTGCCTGCGACCGTGGAGCTGGGGCGCAACGTGCACGGCCACCCGGCCTGGGCGTTCACCGCCGAGGGCGTCTACTGCCTCGCGATGTCGATGAGCGCGCGACTGCCGTCCGGCGCGGTCGCGCGCGACAGCGGGCAGCTGACCGTCGTCGTCGGCGACGACGTCGACCCCGAGACGGTGCTGCCGTGCGGGCGCGGCGACGAGCCGGCGCCGCACGGCCAGCAGCGTGCGCCGCTCGCCGACCCGGCAGCGGGCGAGCCGTACCTCGTCGGCGGCGACATGTGGGCGCAGCTGGCACCGCGGATCGACGACGGCGCGCTCGCGGTCGGACTGCAGACGCGGGCGGCGGCGACGCTGGACCCGACGCTGCGCTCGATCGACGACGCGATCGTCGTCACGCGCCGGAAGATCGACCTGGACGACGATGCGCCCACGTGGCGGGGAGAGCCCGGCGCGACCGTCTGGGGGATGGGCGACACCTACCGCAACGGCGTCGAACCGCTGCTGGGTTGGACGATGGAGCGGGTCGCGCCGCAGCAGCTCGACGGCGACCTGACGCTCGCGCTCGGGGACGTGACCGGACCCGGCGAGGTCGTGATCGGCGACGCCTGGATCGACGAGGACCTCGGGCCGCTGCTGAGCACGCGGGCAGCCGGCGGCGGGCCGGTCGCCACGACCGCGCTGCGTGCCGGGACGAACCTGCGCCACGGCGACTGGACCTTCTCCCAGACCGGCGTCTACTGCCTCCCGCTGAGCTGGAGCGGACGACTGCCCGGCGGCGCGACCGTCGCGGCCGAGCACGTCCTGACCGTGGTGGCCGGCGATGCGATCGACCCTGCGACAGTCGTCCCGTGCGCACGGCAGACGCGCCCGGACGACGACGGCGGTGACGGCACGGGACCGCCGCCCGAGTTCGGCCCGGCGCCGCCGCAGGCCGGGCCGGCGCCCGCGCCCGCACCGTCCCAGGATCCGCCGCGCGCCCCACGCCCCAGCGCAAGATCCGCGCCCGCGCCGAGGCTGAAGATCACGCGTGCGCAGATCCGCGGACGAGCGCTCACGTTGCGCCTGCGCACTGGCGCGCCGGGGCGCGTGAGCGTCGAGGTGCGCCGCGTCGGCAAGCCGCGCCGGCTCGCGCGCACCCGCTCCGTCCGGGTGAAAGCGGGAGCGCGGACCGTGAGGCTGCGGCTCGACCGCGGGCTTGGTCGCGGGCGCTATCGACTGCGCGTCGCGTTGCGCGTCGGCAGACGGATCGTCGTCAAGGGGGTGGTCGTGCGCGTCTCGCGCTGATCCGTCCGCAGTCCGCCCTCCCGGCACCTGGAGAGTTCGCCCACCGCCCTTGACGCGGCGCCGTGCGCTGATCGGCATGGAATCCGGCGCGCCGGGACAAGCACCGCGCCCCACCACGCTGTTGACTGGCAATCAGAGCAGCGAGGAGGAGGCTTGGCGGTGAGACTCGGCCAGATTGTCGTTCCCACCGTCAGTCCACGCTTGCGCTAGACAATTCGTGGCGCCCACGGGTGCGGTCGTGCTTACTGTGACTCGACCGCGGGTCGTCGGTGAGGAGGAGAGAAAAGGATGAACGTCCCACTTGCCGCTGTGGCGATTCGCGCCCGCAGAGCGAGCGTGGTCGGCACTGCGCTGATCGCTGCGGCCGCGCTCGCCGCGGGTTGCGGCTCCGACGGAGGCACCGGCACCAGCGCCAGCACCAGCACCTCGGGCTCCGCCGCAGCCGGCGGACCCCCGGTCACCAAGCCCGCCGACTGGGGACCAGCGCCCCCCGGCGGCTGGATCACCGACTTCGTCAGATACGTTCACGGCGGATCCAGAGACGCGGTGAGGGGGAAGGCCAATCCCGATCTGGCGCCCGTCGTCATCGGGTACTCCAGCAACGACTCCGGCGGCAGCGTCACGCCGGTCGGCGCCGAGGCGACCGCCGGGGTGGAGGCCGCGGTGAAGTGGATCAACGCCTACGCCGGCGGCATCAACGGCCACCCGCTCGAGCTCAAGAAGTGCGAGATCCTCAACGCCGAGGAAGAGGGCCTGCAGTGCGGGCAGAAGTTCCTCAACGATCCGGCGGTCAAGATGATCACGTACGGAGCGCTGGCGGTCGGGGCCCAGACGATCAACAACATCGTCAAGGGCGAGAAGGTGACGATCATGGGGTTCTCCGCCGACGCGGCGAACGCCACCGCCAAGAACGTCTTCTCACTGTTCACCGCCGGCGGGTTCGCGCACTACCCGATCGGCAACTGGGCCAAGGAGCAGCTGGGCGCCAAGGCCTGCGCGGTCTCGACGCCGGACGCTCCCGGCTCGACGCTGGACGCCAACGGCATCAAGATCGGCTGCGAAGCGGCGGGCCTCGCGACGAAGGCCGTCGCCTACAACCCGACCTCCCAGGACCTGACCGCGGCGCTCACGGCTGCCGGCTCGGCCTCGGGGGACACGGTGACGATCGCGTGGCCGACGACCGCGGCGCAGTGCATCGCCACGGCCAAGGGGCTCTCCGCTCTCAACGTCGACCCCAGAAAGGTGATCTGGTCGCCGTCGTGCATCAACCCCGAGGCCAAGTCGCAGTACCCGGGCGGGACGTACCCCGACTACTACGTGATGAACGCCCAGTCCGGCGACGCGCTGATCAACTCGCCGACCGGTCAGGCTTACTTCAAGGCCCTGAAGCAGGTCGGCCAGGAGAAGATGTACAACGACCCGTGGTGGTCGGGCATGTGGGGGCAGATGCTGACGATCGGTCAGTTCCTCAACGAGATCGGCGCCGACAAGATCAGCAACGAGACGATCCTCGACCACCTGAAGACGTGGCGCGGACCGCTCGTCCTGGGCGCCTTCCAGACCGAGTGCGGCAAGTACCCGTTCTACCCCGGCAGCTGCGCGGACGGCAACTGGTACTTCCAGCCGCTCGGCGACGGGCTGTACAGACGCATCTCCGGATTCGTGCAACCGGCTCCCGCCCTGGTCGACGCACTCAAGGACCTGCCGCTCGGGTCCTCCCAGCCGACCAGTTGGCCGTTCAAGTGACGACCGCCGACGAGCGTGGGCTTCCCGTGGTCACCGTCGGTGACCACGGGCGCGCGCTCCACGACTCACAGGTAGACGGCAAATGAACCAGATCTTTCTCTTCGCTGTACTGGGCCTCGGCAGCGGTGCGCTGATCGCCGGCACCGCGGTCGGGCTGGTCGTCTTCCACCGCGGAGCGGGGGTCGTCAATCTCGCGGCCGGCGCGATCGCGATGATCGCCGGCTTTGCGTTCTGGCGCTTCCGGACGCCCGGGCTGTCGCTGGGCACGGGCCCGGCGCTGGTGCTGTGCCTCTTGGTGTGCGTGCTGGTCGGGCTGTTCTTCGAGTTCGTGATCTTCCGCCCGTTGCGCACGGCGCCGCCTCTGGCCAAGCTGATCGCGACGCTCGGCGCGTTGCTGCTGGCCCAGGCCGGCATGCAGCTGACGTTCGGCCAGTCGCCGCGCACGGAGCCGTCGATCCTGCCGACCGGGCGGATCGAGATGTTCGGCGTCGGCGTTCCCACCGACGGTCTGGTCCTGGCGGGCATCGTGCTGGTCACGGCGTTGCTCCTGGCAGCGCTCTACCGTTGGACGCTGTTCGGCCTGGCCACGCGGGCCGGCTCCGAGAGCGAGGTCTACGCGACGCTGTTCGGGCTGTCGCCCAACGTCCTCTCGGGGATCAACTCGGTGTTGGCCTGCGTCATCGCGGGCATGGTCGGGGTGCTCGCCGCGCCGCTGATCACGCTCGACACCCAGACGCTTCCGCTGGTCGTCGTGCCCGCGCTGGCAGCCGCGCTGCTGGCTGGCTTCACGTCGCCCGTCGGTGCCTGTGCGGCAGGCCTGGGGCTCGGCATCGTGCAGAGCCTCCTGTACTACGCGTCGATCCAGTCGTGGTTTCCCAAATCGGCCGGCCAGCCGATGCCGGGCGTGTTCGACCTCGTCGTGTTCCTGGTGATCATCGGCGCGATGTACTGGCGCGGCAACCGGATCCCGGGGCGCGGCGAGCTGATCGAGCAACGGCTGCCGCTGGCGCCGCGGCCGGAGCGCCTGCTTCAGCCGGCGCTGATCGCGGCCGCGCTCGGCGTGCTCGCGCTGATCGTGTTCCCCGGCGACTTCCGCCAGGCGCTGATGAACTCGATGATCGGGACGATCGTCGTCCTGTCGCTGGTGCTCCTCACGGGGTTCGTGGGGCAGGTGTCGGTGATGCAGCTGGCGCTGTCGGGCGTGGCCGGCCTGGCCCTGTCGCACCTGGCGGTCGACCTCGGCATCGGGTTCCCGTTCGGCCCGATCATCGCGGCGGTGGTCGCGACGGGAGTCGGCGTGGCCCTGGCGATGGGTGGGCTGCGCGCTCGTGGTGTCGACTTGGCCGTGGTCACCGTGGCGGGAGCGGTGATGATCCAGAACCTGCTGTTCGCCAACCCGAGCTTCGGCGCGGGCCTGACCGGAGCGCCGATCCAGGAGCCGAAGCTGCTGGGCCTCAACCTCGGCAACCAGGCGAGCTTCCGTGGCCTCGACGGTCAGCTGCCGAGCCCGGTGCTGGGCTTCGTGGTCCTCGCGGCCGCGATCTTGCTGTGCGTCATGGTCTCCAACGTTCGCCGATCCGGGCTCGGCCGGCGGATGCTCGCCGTCCGCGCCAACGAGCGCGCAGCGGCCGCGGCGTCCGTGAACGTCCGCATGGTGAAGCTGACCGCGTTCGCGCTGGCGGCGTTCATCGCCGGGGTCGCCGGCGTCCTGTACGGCTACAACTTCGGCGGCGTGTCGGCGGGCCGCTTCAGCGCGCTGACCGCGCTGAGCCTGATCGCCTTCGCCTACATCAGCGGCATCAGCATGGTGTCCGGCGCGGTGCTGGCCGGGTTCCTGGCGGTCCAGGGCCTGGCGCAGTACGCGATGCTCAAGTGGTTTGGCATCAACGGCAACTGGGCGAACCTGTTCGCCGGTGTCGCGCTGATCGCCAACGTGATCTTCGTGCCCGCCGGAACCGCCGGGATGCAGTACGCGAAGAGACGACGCAAGGAGACGATGCGAGCAGCCGGGCTGTCCAAGCCCAGCGTTCTCGGCCGGGTGTGGGGCTCATGAGCGACGTGCTCTCGACAAGAGGGATCTCCGTCCGCTTCGGCGGCGTCCATGCTGTGCGCGAGGTCGACCTGGCCGTGCCGGAGGGGAAGCTGGTGGGCTTGATCGGGCCCAACGGCGCGGGCAAGACGACCTTCATCGACGCGATCACGGGGTTCGTGCCCGCGGGGGGAACCGTGAAGCTGGGAGACGACGACCTGACCAGGCTCGGCTCCCACAAGCGAGCGAGCCTGGGCCTGGCCCGCACGTGGCAGACGATCGAGCTCTTCGACGACCTGACGGTGACCGAGAACCTCGAGGTGGCGGCCGAGCGTCCGCGGCTGCAGACGACGCTGCGCGAGGTGCTGTGGAAGGCGCAGCCGCCGACCGAATCCGTGCTCGAGGCACTCGATCTGCTCGGCCTGCGGCACATGCGGGAGGCGCTGCCCGCCGACCTCTCCCAGGGCCAGCGCAAGCTGATCGGCGTGGCCCGGGCGTTGGCGGCGCAGCCGCGGGTCCTGTGCCTCGACGAGCCGGCGGCCGGGCTCGACACGACGGAGAGCCAGGAGTTCGGTGTCGTGCTGCGGCGGCTCGTCGACGGCGGGCTGCCGATGCTGCTGATCGACCACGACATGGCGCTCGTCCTGAGCATCTGCGACTACCTGTACGTGATCGACTTCGGCACGGTGATCGCCCAGGGCACGCCGCAGCAGGTCCGCACCGACCCACGCGTGATCGCCGCCTATCTCGGCGGCTCGTCTGACGGAGGAGACCATGCCAGCTGAAGACGCCGGCGCGTTGCTCGAGCTCGAGCAGTTGACCGTCGGCTACGGCGACGCCGTCGTGATCCGAGACATCAGCCTGACCGTCGGCCGCGGGGAGATGGTCGCGTTCCTGGGTCCCAACGGCGCCGGCAAGACGACGACGCTGCGGGCGATCTCCGGGCTGCTCAAGCCGGAGCGGGGGCGCATCCTGCTCGACGGGGACGATCTCGCCGGCGTCGCGCCCGCGATGCGCACACGACTCGGGATGACCCATGTGCCCGACGGTCGCGGCCTCTTCTTCGGCCTCACCGTCGCGGAGCACTTCCGCCTGCGCCACCGCGGCGAGGAGGTCGACGCGGACGTCGCGTTCGAATACTTCCCCGCGCTCGCGAGCCTGCGTTCCCGGCGCGCCGGCCTGCTGTCCGGCGGCGAGCAGCAGATGCTGGCCGTCGGTCGTGCACTCGCCCGGCGCCCGCGGCTGCTCCTGCTCGACGAGCTGAGCCTCGGTCTGGCCCCGGTGATCGTCGAACGGCTGATGCCCGTGGTTCGCCAGTACGCGCTCGACAGCGGCTGTGGCGTCCTGCTCGTCGAGCAGCACGTCCACCTCGCCCTCGAGTTCGCCGACCGCGCCTATGTGCTGGCGCACGGCGACGTCGTGCTGAGCGAGACCACCGACGTGCTCCGTGCCGACGGCGACCGGATCCTGGCCAGCTACATGGGCTCGACCCCGGGGGTGATGTGATGCGGCTTGGAGGAGCGTCGCTGCATCGGCCGGAGAACCTGGCCGAGTTGAACGCGGCGGTCGAGCAGCTCGACGTCTACGGCCTGTCGACGATCGTCGCCCCATACCGGCTCGGCGAGATGCCGGACGACGAGGCACTCGAGTACGGGCAACGGGCAGCGGAGCTGGACATCCTGCTCGGCGAGGCGCACTACCTCATGAACCTGATGGTCGCCGACGACGAGGTGCGCGCGCAGCGCATCGAGGACCTGCGCACCGTCCTGCGCAAGGCAGATCTGATGGGCTGCTACGGGGTCATCTCCTTCGCCGGCACGACCCACGCGTCCGACTCGATCTCGGCGCCGCATCCCGACAACTTCACCGCTGCGTACCGGGCGCGGTTCCGGGACGTCGTCCTGCGCGTGCTCGACGGGCTCGATCTGCAGGTGACGAAGCTCGCGCTCGAAGCGAACAGCAACACCTTCTTCTACCTGCCCGAGGACGTCGCCGCGTTCATGGAGGCCGTCGACCATCCGCACCTCGGCCTGCACCTGGACCAGATGAACATGGTCGACCAGTTCTCCTACTACGACACGACCACGTTGATCGACACGACGTTCGAGCTGCTCGGCGACCGCGTCGTCGGGGCTCACTTCAAGGACATCCGGCTCGACTGGAGCCACAACTTCCTGCGCCTGGACGAGGTCCTCGTCGGCGACGGCGTGCTGGACTTCACCACGCTGCTGAACCACCTCGGGCGCATGGATCGCGATCTGCCCTGCCTGTGCGAGCACCTCGACAGCGAGGGGGACTACGCGATCAACTTCGCCCGGCTGCACCGTCTGGCCGACGAGCTCGGGTACGACTTCGTCCGTCGCGGCGCGGGCGCGCCGACAACCAAGGAGCCTGCCGATGTCTGACGCAGATGTGCGTGCGCCCCTCGCCGAGCTGCGCAGCGGGCCGTCGATGCCCCGGCTGGGCCTCGGCACCTGGAACATGAGCGACGCGGAGGCGCAGGCGGCGGTCGCGCAGGCCCTCGAGGTCGGCTACCGCTTGATCGACACCGCCCAGATGTACGGCAACGAGGGCGGCGTCGGCCGCGGGCTGCGGAACGGCGGCGTCGCGCGCGAGGACGTCTTCGTGGTCACCAAGCTCGGAGCCGATGGGCATGGCGAGCAGGAGGCGCAGGAGGCGTTCGCGCGCAGCGCCGAGCGTTTGGGCCTCGACTACGTGGACCTGTACCTGGTGCACTGGCCGCTCCCGTCCCACGATCGCTACGTCGACGCCTGGCGCGGACTGATCGCGCTGCGCGAGCAGGGCCTGGTACGGGCGATCGGCGTCTCCAACTTCAAGGCCGACCACATCGACCGACTGGTCGACGAGACCGGGGTCGTGCCGGACGTCAACCAGATCCAGCTCAACCCCCACGTGACGCGCGACGCCGCGCGCCGCCACCACGCCGAGCGCGGCATCGTGACCCAGGCGTGGAGCCCGCTCGGCGGCGGCGTTCACGAGCTGCTGGCGGGGCAGCAGGACGGGGGACAGGCCAGAGCCGGCGTCCTCGACGAGCCGGTGATCGTCGAGATCGCCCGCGAGCACGGGCGCACCCCGGCCCAGGTCGTCCTGCGCTGGCACCTCGATCTCGGCCTGAGCGTGGTGATGAAGTCGACGAACGCGCAGCGGATGGCGTCCAACCTCGAGAGCGTCGAGCTGGCGCTGACGCCGCAGCAGCGGGACGCGATCACCGCGCTCGACCACGGCGAGAGCGCCGCCGCGGACTCCGACGACCCCAAGGTCGGCTGGGGCTAGCCTTCCGCGCCCCCGTCCGGGCCGGGCGCCGCCTCGAAGAAGATCGCCACCGTCACCGCTCCGGGGTCCAGCACGCCGCGGGCGACCTCGCCGACGTAGCTGGAGCGGCCGCGGCGGGCCAGCATCGCGGCGGTGGCGTCGGCTCCGCGCCGGGCCGCCGTGGCCGCCGCGGCGAGCGCGCGAGCGACGTCCTCGCCGGCCTCGGAGGCCGCGAGCAGCGCGTCGGCCGCCGGCCGCATCGCGTCGACCATCGTCTTGTCGCCGACCGCGGCCCCGCCGAGCCGGCAGACCGCGTCGGTCCCCGCGGCGACGGCCGTGCCCAGCGCCCGCGCGTCGAGCGGGCCGGCGTCGGCCGCCTGCGCCAGCGCGCGGAACCACATGCCGTAGAGCGGTCCGCTGGTGCCGCCGGTGTTGAGGAACGCCGTCGAGAGGGCCGCGAACGGCGCCTGTCCTCCGGCGCCGGACAGCTCCTCGCGCGCGCGTCGCAGCGAGGTCTCGAGGTTCGTGCCGAAGTCCCCGTCACCGGCCTGGCGGTCGAGGTCGCCGAGCTGCGCGCGGTGCGCCTCGGCGGCGACGAGGAAGCGCTCCACCCATGCCGTCGCGTCGATCGTGCCCATTGCGCTCACCACGTCAGTCCGGGCGTGCGCACCGGCGCATCCCAGAGGTCGAGGATCTCGTCGTCGGCACGCACCAGCGTGACCGACGCGCCCGCCATGTCCAGCGCGGTGACGTAGGACCCCACGAGCGCCCGCGCGACCGCGATGCGATGCTCGCCGAGGTGCGCGGACAGCTCGCGGAACAGCACCGACAGCTCGAGCGGGTGCGTGGCGCCGAGACCGTTGACGATCACGATCACGCGGTCGCCCTCGGCGAGGCCCAGCGCGTCGATCAGCGGCTCGGTCAGCTGGCGCTCCAGCTCGTGCGCGGTGCCGAACGGCACGCGGCCACGTCCCCGCTCGCCGTGGATGCCGACGCCGAGCTCGACCTCGTCGGGTCCCAGCTCGAAGGACGGCTGCGACTCGCCGGGGTGGGCAAGCGAGGCCAGCGCCAGCGCCATCGTGCGAGCGCCGTCAGCGACCCGCCGCCCGAGCGCCGCGACGTCCGCGAGCGACGCTCCGCGCTCGGCCGCCGCACCGCAGATCTTCTCGACCGCGACGACCGCGGCGGTGCCGCGGCGTCCGGGGCCGTCGCCGTCGGTGCGCTCGGTCGCCAGGTCGTCGTCGACGAGGACCCGCTCCACGGCGATCCCGTCGGTCGCGACCAGCTCCGCGGCGATGTTGAAGTTCATCACGTCGCCGGTGTAGTTCTTGACGATGTGCAGCACGCCGCCGCCGTGATCGGCGGCTCGCGTGGCGGCCTCCACCTGGATGGCGGTGGGGCTGGAGAAGATCGCGCCCGGGACTGCGGCGTCCAACATGCCCACGCCGACGAAGCCGGTGTGGAGCGGCTCGTGGCCGGAGCCGCCGCCGGAGACGAGACCGACCTTCTGGCCCGTCGCGGGGACGGCGCGCTCGACGAAGCCCGGCTCGGGCACGTAGCGCAGGAGCTGTGGGTTGGCGAGCGCGAGACCTTCGAGCGCCTCGCGCACGTGGTGCTGCTGGTCGTTGATGAATTGGCGTCGCATGTCTCTCCGTGTAGTTGTGCGTCAGTGCCCGTGCACGCTCACCAGCCGGCGCTGGAGCCGGCCACGGACATCGCCGCAAGGCTAGGCCACGGCGGGCCGCGCGGCCTGCTCTTCCGCGCGTGATTCCTTGCCCCTGCGTGTAGAAAGCTGCGCGCGCGAGCGAACACCTCGCTGAGCCCCGTGCGCGCAGAGGCAAGAAACCCCGCGTGGTCCGCACAGCCGCCCGCGGGGGCAGCAGTTAGCGTCGCCATCGAGAGAGAGGGACCGGTCCGCCCGGCGTGGGCGGGCAGTCGATGAATGGAAGGAACGCCATGGAATTGACCAAGCTCGACGCGGTGGCCTGACCGTGGACCGGGTCACGCTCACCGCCGACGGTCCCGAGGTCTCGGTCCTCGGCATCGGCTGCAACAACTTCGGCCACAACCCGTTCGGGACGTTCCTGGACTACTCCGAGAGCCGCGCCGTGGTCGACGCCGCGCTGGCGGCAGGCGTCACCGCCTTCGACACGGCCGACGTGTATGCCGAGGGCGAGAGCGAGGAGCACCTCGGGCGCGCGCTGCAAGGGCACCGGGACGGCGTCGTCATCGCGACGAAGTGGGGTTACCCGATGCCCGCTGCCCCGGCGGTGCCGCACGGCCGGGAGGAGTACGTCCGTTGGGCGCTGGAGGGCTCGCTGCGTCGCCTGCGCACCGACCGCGTCGATCTGTTCGTCCTGCACCGCGCCGACCCGGAGACGCCGATCGACGAGACGCTCGGCGTGGTGGCCGAGCTGGTCGCCGAGGGCAAGGTCGGCCGCTTCGGCACGTCGATGTCGAGCGTCACCGAGCTCGAGGCGGCGGCCGCCGCGCGGACGGCGCGGCCGGAGCTGCCGGCGGTGGCCACCTGCATGTTCCACTACAACCTGTTGCACCGGGACCCGGACGCCGACGTCGTCCCCGCGTGCGCACGACTCGGCGTCACGGTGCTGCCGTTCTTCCCGCTCGAGAACGGGCTGCTGACGGGCAAGTACGCGCGCGCCTCCGTCGAGGAGGGGCGGCTGCGTGAGCAGCTGGCCGACGTCGGCGACGCCACGTGGACGCGGCTCGACGCGCTGCGGGCATTCGCCGACGAACGGGGCGCGACGCTCTTGCAGGTCGCGCTCGGCGGCCTCGCGCGGCTGCCGGGAGTGGGACCGATCTTCGCGGGCGCGACGCGCCCGGAGCAGGTCACGGCCAACGCCGCGGCGATCGCATGGCGGCCCTCCGAGGAGGACCTGGCGGAGCTGGGTCGGCTCACGCTGCTGCGAGGCACCGGCGAGTAGGCGGACGCGGGGGACGGCGCGGTGCGGGCTCGGAAGGGGCCAGCGCCAGGAGGCAAGGTCTCCTGCGCGCTTTGCACAGCGGCGGCGCCCAGCACCTAGTTAGCTCCGAATCGGAGCGTTGGGAGAGACGTGTTGTCGAATACGTGGAGGAGACGATGGACTCACGAATGAAGCTTCCGGTCGTGGTGGCGGCGCTTGCAGTCCTTGCGCTGGTCGGCGCGGGTTGCGGCAGCGACGGCGGCGCGACCACGGCCGGCGCGGGAGCCGACTCGTCGAGCGCGCAGGCGGCGGACACGCAGGCGGCGCAGGCGTCGGCCGGACCCAGAGGACAGTGCGGTGACGTGCCGATCGGCCCGCTCAAGGATCCCGGCAACCTCGTCGCCCAGCTGCCCGAGAAGCTGCAGAAGTACTACGAGGGCCTGCCCTACCAGATCGACAGAAGCGCCTACGCGGACTTCAGACCCAGACACGGCCCGCCGTGGACGATCGGCTTCCTCAACGGCCCGCTCGAGCAGCCCTACAACCAGGGCGTCAAGCGTGACGTCGAGTTCCTCGTCGGCAAGCTGAAGGAGGACGGCCTGGTCAAGGACCTCGTGCTCCGCGCCGCGCCGAGCTACGACGTCGCGCCGCAGATCCAGCAGTTCAACTCGCTGATCCAGCAGAAGGTCGACGTCATCATCGTCGAGCCCAACAGCACGACGGCGCTGATCCCGACGATCACGGCGGCCTACAAGGCAGGCATCCCGACGATCACCACCTCCGGCGTCGTGACGTCGCCCTACGCCGTCAACTGGACCACGAACCCGTGGCTCAACGGCGCGGTGCCGACCGCGTACGTCGCCAAGAACTACATGAGAGGCACGGGCAACTACCTGCTCGTGCAGGGTCAGGCGACCCAGCCGACCGCCATCGCCGGTCTCGCCGGCATGAAGGCCGCGCTGTCGAACTGCCCCGACATCAAGGTCGTCAACGACACGCCGCTGCAGAGCACCTACTCCAACTCGGTCGCCAAGAGCGTCGTGCTTCAGTTCCTGGCCTCGCACCCGGAGGAGATCGACGGCGTCGGCGACGGCGGCGTGACCTGCCCGGGCATCGTGAGCGCGTTCGAGCAGCTCGGCAGAAGAGTGCCCTACGTCACCAACATGGGCGCGATCGTCGGCTGCCTGGCCTATCAGAAGGAGCACAAGGACGAGTGGGGCAGCGCGGCCACCGCGTCCGGCGGCTACGAGTTCGACCGGATCCCGATCGACATCGCGCTGCGGGTGCTGCAGGGCAAGGGGCCGAAGCTCAACAGCATCATCGGTCAGGGCTACCTGGTCACCAACGACAACATCGACGAGATCGCGGACTTCCAGAAGCAGGACGGCTTCAACTCCGCCAACGTGAACGTCGGCGAGGCGTTCCCGTACTCGCTGCTGTCGAGCGAGGACCTCGACGGGTACTTCTCGAGACCGGGGGTCAGAGCGCCTCCCGGCATCGACGAGGGCGAGGCCGAGGGCATCGAGGAGCTGCTCGGCCAGTAGCGCGGACCACGGGCGGCCCGGCCGAGCGGCCGGGCCGCCCGTGCGCGCTGATTCGTCGAGCAGAACGGACGGAGGAGCATCAGAGATGAGTCACGTCGAGAATGTGACGGGAACGGGCGCGCGCGACGAGCACGCCCTCACGTCGGTGACCGCCGAGCCCGGGATCGTCGTTCGGCTGACCGGCGTGACGAAGGCCTATGGGTCGACGCAGGCCCTGCGGCATTGCTCGATCACGCTGAACGCCGGCGAGGTCCACGCGGTCGTCGGCGAGAACGGGTCGGGCAAGAGCACCACCGTCAAGCTGCTGACCGGGATCGCGGCGCCCGACCGCGGGACCGTCGACGTCGGCGGCACCGTGCGCGCCGCGTTGAGCGGGCCGCGGGAGGCGATGTCGGAGGGCATCGTCGGCGTCTTCCAGAACATGATGGTGGTCGACGCCCAGTCGGTGCTCGACAACGTCTGGCTCGGCGCCGACGGGGTCTTGCGCCGCAACGGCGACCTCGCCGAGCGCCGTCCGCGGGCGGCCGCGGTGCTCGAGCAGCTGCTGGGCAAGGCGCCGGACCTCGACGCCGAGGCGGGAACGCTGCCGCTCAGCGAGCGTCAGACGCTCGGCATCGCCCGCGCGTTGCTGCGCGAGCCGGCGGTCCTGATCCTCGACGAGGCGACGTCGGCACTGGACATCGCCACGCGCAACCGGCTCTTCGCGGTCCTCAAGCGCCTCGCGGCGGGCGGCACGGCGATCGTCTTCATCTCGCACCGCATGGACGAGATCGAGGAGATCGGCGACGTCATCACGGTCATGCGCGCGGGGGAGACCGTCGCGACGGTCCGGCGCGGTGAGATCACCACGTCCGAGATCGTCCGCCTGATGGCCGGCGCCGAGGAGGAGCAGCGCGAGGAGGCCCACGAGTGGCTGGTGGCCCATCGCGAGCGAGACGCGAGCGCCGCACGACCGGTGCTGCGCACCGACGGGCTCAAGCTGCACGACGGCGCGACGCCGATCGACGAGACCGTCGTCGAGGGCGAGCTGGTCGGCGTGGCCGGGCTCGAAGGCCACGGGCAGGAGCAGTTCCTGCAGGTCCTGGCGGGCGCTCAGCCGGCGGCGGGGACGGTCACGGTCATCGGCGATCGGGAGACCGTGGTGCGGTCGCGCAAGCACGCGTACCGGCTCGGCGTCGCGTACGTGCCGCGCGATCGTCAGACCGACGGCATCTTCGAGACGCTCTCGATCAACGACAACTTCGCGTTGGCGACGATGAGCGCGGACCGCCGTGGCGGCCTGCTGGCGCGCAGCCGCACGCGCCGCCGGCTGGCCGGCTACATCGAGAGCCTGAAGATCAAGCTCGCCGACCCGGCGAACCCGATCTCGACCCTTTCGGGCGGCAACCAGCAGAAGGTCGTGCTCGCGCGCTGGCTGGCGGTCAACCCGCGGGTGCTGCTGCTGGACGACCCGACGCGCGGGATCGACCCGGGCGCCAAGCGGGACCTCTACGAGCTGCTCGCACGCCTGACGGCCGACGGCCTCACCGTGGTGATGGTGTCGACGGACGTCGACGAGCTGGTGCAGATGGCCGACCGCGTGATCGTCTTTCGCGAAGGCGCCGTGCACACGCAGATCCCGCACGACCAGCTGACCCGCCACTCGCTCGTATCCAGCTTCTTCGGACGGTGACGCAGATGGAACGCATGATGACCGTGCTCCGCACGAACACCTTCGCCTTCGCGCTCGTACTGGCGATCGCGCTGCTGATCGCCAACATCCTGGTGCTGCCGGCGTTCGGCGATCCGAGCACCTATGAGACGACGCTCGCCGGGCTCGCGCCGTTCGCCCTCGTGGCGATGGCGAGCACGCCGCAGATCATGAGCGGCGGCGGCGGCATCGACGTCTCGATCGGCCCGCTCGTCGGGCTGATCGGCGTCGTCTACGCCGTCTACCTGCAGCCGCACGGGCTGGGCGGACCCGAGCTGGCGATCCCGATCGGCGTGCTCCTGGGGGCCGGCGTCGGGGTGCTCAACGGCTTCAACATCGCCGTGCTGCGCTACCAGCCGGTGATCGCCACCCTCTGCATGTACTTCATCCTCGGCGGCGTCAGCCAGTGGATCCTGCCGGCGGCCCAGTCGACCCAGGGCGGGTGGACGGACCACCTGGCCGGTTCGCTGGGACCGATTCCCTACGGATTGATCCTGATCCTGATCCCGCTCGGCGTCTGGGCGGTGCTGCGACGGCGCACCTCGTACGTCAGAACGCTGCAGGCGGTCGGCGGCAGCGACCGGGCCGCGCTGACCGCGGGCATCAACGTGGTCCGCGTCCGGCTCATCGCCTATGGCCTCGGCGGCGCCATCGCGGCAGTGGCGGCGTTCGCGCTCATCGGCCTGACGCGTGGCGCGGACCCGACGATCGGCCAGCAGTACACGCTCGTCGGCATCGCCGCGGTGAGCCTCGGCGGCACCGTCATGAACGGCAGCCGAGGCGGGATGCTGGGCGGCGTCTTCGGCGCGGCGTGCATCTTCCTGATCCAGAACCTGTTGAGCAACCTGGGCGTCGCGCCGACCTGGTTCCAGGTCGCCTACGGAGGCGTGCTGGTGGGCGCAGTCGTGCTCAGCTCGCGCTTCGCGTCCACGGGCCGCCGCAAGGAGGCACTCGCATGAGCACCGGCGCCGACACCGGCATGAACGATCCGCTGACCCCGGAGACCGGCCGCTCCGCGGGCGCCGCGCTGCCCGAACCGAGGCCCCCGGTCCCGCGCGGACGCCTGGGCCTGACCCAGAACCCGCTGTTCGCGCGCCTGGCCTCGATCCAGCGGCGCCTGCCGCTGATGCAGGCGGCCGCGCTCGCGCTGCTGTTCGCCTACGGCGCCGCGTCGCTCGACGGGTTCTCGCGCTACTCGAGCATCAAGACGATGCTCATCATCGCGGCGTTCCTGGGCATCGCGGCCGTCGGCCAGCAGATCGTCATCCTGATCGGCGGCGTCGACCTCTCGGTCCCGGCCTTCATCACTGTCGGCAACTTCATGGTCCCGCAGCTGGCCGGGATCCATGGCTGGCCGTTCGGGCTCGCCGTGGTGGCGCAGATCGTCGTCGCGATCGCGATCGGCGCTGGGACCGGATGGATCTGCAACCGCTTCAAGGTCGAGCCGCTCGTCGTCACGCTGGGCGTCGGAACGGTGGTGATCGGAGCCGTCGCGGTGTGGACGAACGGCCTCGTGGACGCCGGCGTCCCGGCGTGGGTCAGCCGGCTCACCTCGCCGGCCACCGACAGCTTCGGCCTGGACATCCCGCCGATCGTCGTGATCTGGGCGGTGATCGCGATCCTGATGGCGGTCCTCCTGCACAAGACCGTCATCGGCCGGCGCATCTACGCCTCGGGCGCCAACCCGCGCGCAGCGGAGGTCGGGCTGGTCCCGGTGCGCCGGGTCTGGATGTTCGCCTTCGCGCTCAGCGCGGTCGCGGCCTCGTTCGCGGGGCTGATGCTGGCGGGCTTCAGCGGCACCGGCAACATCCGCATCGGCGACACCTACCTGTTCTCCAGCCTGGCGTCGGTGATCGTCGGCGGGACCGCGCTGGTGGGTGCGCGCGGCGACTACTGGCGCACCGTGCTCGGCGCGATCCTGCTCACCATGCTGACGACGATCCTGATCGGCCACGGCCTCGGTCAGGGCGGTCAGCAGGTCTTCTACGGCCTCGTGATCCTGCTCGTGGTGCCGGCCTATGGCCGGGACCGCCGGACCGCGGACCGGATCTGACGACGGCATGCGCCGACCCCCGTCTCGCTGAGAGAGGAAGTCTTGGAATATCGACGACTGGGAGCATCCGGGCTGCGCGTGTCCGCGCTCGCGCTGGGCACGATGACGTTCGGCGGCGGGCACGGCTACGGCGACGTCGGCCGCCTCGACGTGGACGGCGCGCGCCGGCTGCTCGACACCGCGATCGACCAGGGGGTGAATCTGGTCGACACCGCTGACCACTACTCCGCGGGCGGCTCGGAGGAGATCCTCGGAGAAGCGCTCGGCACCCGTCGAGACCGCGTTCTGCTCGCGACCAAAGCGCGCTTCGCGATGGGCCCGGGACCGAATGACGCCGGCCTTTCGCGGCATCATCTGATCGCCGCGTGCGAGGCGAGCCTGCGGCGGCTGCGCACCGATCACATCGACCTCTTCCAGGTCCACGACTGGGATGGGCAGACACCGCTGGAGGAGACGCTCGGGGCGCTGGACGACCTCGTCCGGTCGGGCAAGGTCCGCTACGTGGGGTGCTCGAACTTCGCCGGCTGGCAGATCATGAAGGCCTTGGGCATCGCGGACGCCCGGCGCCTGCCGCGCTTCGTCAGCCAGCAGATCTACCTGTCGCTGCAGGAGCGCTCCGCCGAGTACGAGCTGGTGCCGTCGGCCATCGATCAGGGCGTCGGGCTGCTGATCTACAGCCCGCTGGCCGGCGGCTACCTGACGGGCAAGTACCGTCGCGACGCACCGGTGCCGACCGGCGCTCGCCACGCTGGAGACTGGATCGAGCCGCCGCTCTACGACCCCGAGAAGCTCTACGACACCGTCGACGTGCTGCGGGAGCTGGCCGCGGCGCACGCGGTCTCACCGGCGCGCGTGGCAATCGCCTGGCTGTTGGCGCGGCCCGGGATCAGCAGCGTGATCCTCGGCGCCCGCAGCGCCGAGCAGCTGGCCGACAACCTCGCGGCCGGCGAGCTGAGCCTCGGCGCCGAGGACCATGCGCGTCTGGAGGCCGTGAGCCGGCCCGCGCTGCTGTACCCGTTCTGGCATCACCGCAACGCGGCCAGCGAACGACTCAGCGAGGCCGACCTGTCGCTGATCGCGCCACACCTTCACCCATCGAGCACCGAGCAAGGAAGACCGGCATGAGAGTCACCGTGTGGGGCGAGGGCTTCCTCGACCTCGACACCCTCGGCGAGCGTCCGGAGCCGCTGAACTACCGCGGTTACGTGGATCGCGCGCGCGAGCTGTACCCCGACGACGTCCACGAGGCGGTCGCTCGCCTCCTGCGCGAGCGCCTCGGCGACGGCGCCGAGGTGCGCACCTCCGTCTTGGCCGACCCGGCGGCCGGGCTCGGCCCGGAGCTGCTGGAGGCGACCGACGTCCTCGTCTGGTGGTCGCACGTCAAGCACCACCTCGTGCCCGACGAGACGGTCGAGCGCGTGTGGCAGCGCGTGCGCGAAGGGATGGGCCTGATCATGCTCCACGCCGGGATCGAGTCGAAGATCTTCCGCCGCCTCATGGGCACGACGTGCAATTCCGAGGGCTGGCGCCAGTCCGACGACTGGGAGGCGATCTGGACGGTGAGCCCGGGCCACCCGATCAGCGAGGGCGTCCCGGCGCGCTTCGTCATCCCGGTCGAGGAGGTCTACTGCGAGTTCTTCGACATCCCGGCGCCCGACGAGCTCGTCTTCCTCAGCACCTTCCGCGGCGGTGAGGTCTTCCGCAGCGGCTGCTGCTGGCAGCGCGGCAACGGGCGGATCTTCTACTTCCGCCCCGGCCACGAGTCCTACCCGACCTACCACCAGCCCGAGGTCCAGCAGGTGCTGGCCAACAGCGTGCGATGGGCGAACCGGGAGGCGGCGACGACCGTCGACCTGTCGCCCTTCGACGGCCAGCACCCGGACGCGGCGAAGGCGCACGAGCTGCACGACGGATGGTTTCGCAGGCTGGGCGCAGCAGGCGGGGGTCGCGCGGAAGTCGAGAGATGATCAACGATGGAGGAACGGATGACCTGGCAGCTCTCTGACGGCACGGCACAGCTCACGAACCTGAGCCACGTCGGCATCGCGGTCAAGGACGCGGAGGCGACGGCGAAGCTGCTGTCCTCGATCTGGAACATCGGAGACCCCGAGGTCTTCGACTACGCACCCGAGCCGGCGGACATGATCGCCGGCTCGGCGTTTGCCGTCCGCCTCGTGTTCCTGAAATTCGGTCCGCTGACGATCGAGCTGCTCCAGCCGCTCGACGACAAGTCGATCTGGTCGACGTTCATCGCCGAGAAGGGCGAGGGCATCCACCACATCGCGTTCGGCGTCTCCAACTACGACGAGATGGTCGACATCTTCACCGCCCAGGGGCACCCGCTGCTCGTCGCCGCCGTCTTCAACGGCGAGCGCTGGTGCTATTTCGACACCGCGCCGGGCGGCACGGTGATCGAGTTCCGCGAGGAGTACAAGCGAGCCGGCGCCTGAACCCCCGGGAAGGTCTACAGGCCCGTCAGCGTGCGCGTCGCGGGCGCGCCCACGTGCGCTGGGCTGCGCTCGCGCGCGGCGCGGCTCAGCTCGGAGGGGGAGATCCCGTACTCCGCCTTGAACGTGCGCGAGAAGTGCGCAGCGTTGGTGAAGCCCCAGCGGAACGCGACGTCGGTGACGGTGCCGCCGGTCGGGCGCTCGAGATCCGCACGGCAGCGCGCGAGGCGCTCGCGGCGGACGAGCCGTGCGACGGACTCGTCGCTCTGCTCGAAGGCGGCATGCAGCGCGCGCACCGAGACCGCATGGGCGTGCGCGATCATCTCGGGCGACAGCGTCGGGTCCTGCAGATGGGAGCGGATGTACGCGCGCACCTCGCCGCGCAGCGCCTCGGTGCGGGCGGTGCGGCTGCTCGGCACGCCGGGCTCCAGCGCCGCGCGCAGCAACTCCAGCGCAGCGTCCGCGGCGGCCGACGCCGCCGGGCGATCGAGCTGCGGCAGCTCGATCGCGACCGCGTTGACATACCGCACGAGCAGCCGCGTGGCGCTCTCGGCCAGCGGCGGCACGCTGTTGGCATACGACAGCCGCGGGCAGACTGCCGCGACGCGCTCGAGCGGGAAGATCAGCGTGCGCTTGACGAACGGTTCGAGCACCTCGATGTCGACCGGCTCCCAGCCGCTCCACACCTTCACGTCGCCGGCGCGCGCGAGGCTGCGCTCGCCACGCTCGTGCACGCGCTCGACGCCCCGGCGCACGAACTGCAGCCCGAGCACGGCGCCCGCGTCGTCGTACGCGTTGCCGGCGACGTCGTTGATCCCCTCGAACGGCAGGCACTCGCAGTCGACCAGCATCAGGTCGTCGAGCCAGCGCCGCGTGACGACGCCCTGGAAGACGGTCGGCGTCCTCTGCGTCATGCGGGCGTTGAACGCGACGTGCGTCTTCGCGAGCACGTCGGCCCAGGCGTGGAGGCCGCCGTTGGCGTCCGCGGCGCCGCTGACCCGCCAGCGCTCCGAACGAGCGGTCTCGGGCGCCGCGGCGACGACGACCTGCATCTCAGAATCCATGCTCTCCTCCGTCCTGCCGTACGACGTGCCCCGTACGACGTGCAGATTATGCTAACACCGCCGCACACAAGCAAAATGGCGTCGGCGCGTTGGAGCGTTCACCAGCCGGCGATCGAGCCGGCGTCGACCGGCAGCGCGACGCCGGTCACGAACGAGGAGTCGTCCGAGCACAGCCACAGCGCCGCCGCCGCGACCTCGGTCGGCAGGCCCAACCGCTTGATCGCATGCGGCGCCATCAGCTCCTGCTTGCGCTCCTGCGAGACGTCCTCCGTCAGACCGGCCTCGATCACACCGGGGCAGACGGCGTTCACGCGGATGCCCGCGTCGCCGTATTCCAGCGCGCCGTTCTTGGTCAGCCCGACGATGCCGTGCTTGCTCGCGACGTAGGCGCCGATCTCGCGCACACCGCGCAGGCCGGCGTTGGACGCCGTGTTGACGATCGCGCCGCCGCCGTGGCCGAGCATCGCGCGGATCTGGCTGCGCATGCCGAGAAACGTGCCGCGCAGGTTGACCGCGATGATGCGGTCGAAGAGCGCGACGTCGGTGTCGGCCAGCAGCCCGTGGCCGCCGATGCCCGCGTTGTTGCAGGCGAAGTCGAGCGCCCCGTGGTGCGCGAGGACGGCGGCGCAGAGCGCGTCGTGGTCCTCGGGCCGGGTCACGTCGCAGACCTGCAGCGCGCCGCTGCCGCCGGCCTCCTCGACGAGCCGCAGCGTCTCGCGCGCGCCGTCCTGCGCGGACGCGAGATCGGCGATCACCACGTGTGCGCCCTCCGCCGCCAGCGCCACCGCGCACGCGCGGCCGATGCCGCTCGCGGCGCCGGTCACCAGGCCGGCCTTGCCCTTCATCTTCGACGACATCGTGGCGAAGCTTAGGCGCCCTCGTCCGCGCGCGCGTGCCGTTGAGCGCGAGATTCCTTGCCCCTCCGTGTACGAATGGGACGCGTGTCTCGACGCCCGTGCACGGCGCGCCTAACGTCCCGCGGATGGCACCAGCTCCGCAGATCAACACCGTCTCGGGCCCGCTCGACGCGACCGCGCTGGGGAAGACGCTCGGCCACGAGCACCTGCGCTTTCGCGACGACGCCGTCGCGGCGAACTGGCCGTCGCGCTACGACCCGGCCGCCGAGCTGCGTGCCGCCGTCGACGCCGTCGGCGTCGCGATGGCCCATGGCGTGAGAACGATCGTCGACCCGACCGCGATGAACGCCGGGCGCGACGTCAGGTTCCTCGCGCGCGTCGCCGAGCTGACAGGGGTGCAGATCGTCGCGTGCACCGGGATCTACACGTTCGACCGGCTGCCGTTCTACTTCGAGAACCGCTCGGTCGACGTGATGGCCGACCACTTCGCCGAGGACGTCGAGCAGGGGATCCAGGGCACGGACGTGCGCGCCGCGTTCATCAAGGTCGCGGCCGACGAGCCGGGGATCACGCCCGGGGTCGAGAAGGTCCATCGCGCGGCGGCGCGGGCGGCGCTGCGGACGGGCGTGCCGATCATGGCGCACTCCGCGCCGGCCGTCGACAACGGGCCGCGGCAGGTCCAGCTCCTGCTCGAAGAGGGCGTCGACCCCGCGCACGTGCAGATCTGCCACTACGGCGACACGACCGACGTCGACCAGATCGAGCGCCTGCTGGAGCTCGGCGTGTACGTTGGCCTCGACCGCTTCGGCTCGCCGCGGCCGCCGTTCACCGCCGCGCGCATCGACGTCGCCGCCGAGCTGCTGCGACGCGGCCGGGGCGATCGGCTCGTCGTGTCGCACGACTTCTGCGCGACGATCGACTGGTTCCCGCCGGAGACGATGGAGGCGATCGTGCGCGAGGGCGAGTCCAACCCGTATGGGATGGGCCTCGTGTTCGAGCGCGTCGTGCCGGCGCTGCTGGAGGCGGGGGCGCTCGACGACGCGGCGCTGCAGCGCCTGTTCGCCGACAACCCGCGCAACTGGCTGACGGGCGCGCAGCGGACGTGACGAGCGCGCTGTCCGGCGGCCTGCACGTATCGGCAAGGAACCCGTCACGCGTCGCACAGCCGCGCCGGGCCTTCGCGGTTAGCGTGTTCGGAGGATTGAGAGAGAGCACCGGCGCACCTCGTGCGATCCGGAACGGTGAAGCGAAGGGAGCGCGTCGTGGATGACGTGGAGTTGATGGCGTTGTACTGGACCGTGTCCGGTCCGGTGGACGTGCACTACGGACGCGAGTGGAGCACCTTCGAGTGGTCCGCGCGGTGCGAGCAGGCGGCGAAGGTCGGCTTCGCCGGCATCGGGCTGTGGCACGCCGACATCGAGCACCAGCTCGAGACCCGCACGCTGCAGGAGATCAAGCGCACGTTCGACGACGCCGGCCTGAAGCACCTGCAGCTCGAGTTCATCGACGACTTCTTCGTGGAGCAGGGCAGCGCGGCGCGCCGCGCCTCCGACCGCCGTCGCAAGCAACTGCTCGACGCGGCCGCGGTGCTCGCGCCGCTGCACGTCAAGGTCGGCAACATCCCCGGGACCGCGGCCGAGCTGGGGCGCGTGATCGAGAGCTTCAACGAGCTGTGCGCGGAGGCTGCGCAGCACGGCGTCGACATCGTCTACGAGCCGATGCCGTTCGACGTCAACGTCAACACGCTCGACGCGATGGTCGCGTTCGCCGAGGGCATCGACGCCGACAACGGCGGCGTCGCGATCGACGTCTGGCACATGAGCAAGATGGCGATCGCGCCCGCCGCGCTGCGCGCCCTGCCGGCCGATCGGCTGACGTGGGTCGAGCTGTCGGACGGCCTCTTCGCCGACCGCGACGACCGCATCGACGAGACGATCAACCACCGCCGCCTGCCCGGCGAGGGCGAGTTCGACAACCCCGGCTACGTGGCCGCGTGCGCTGAGATCGGCTACGCCGGCCCATGGGGGGTGGAAGTGCTCTCGGCGGAGCTGCGCGCGCTTCCGATCGAGCAGGAGTTCCAACGAGCCTACGAGTCGACCCGCGCGCAGTTCGGCGCAGCGGTCGCGTGAACGAGGGAGAGACGGACGTGACCGACGAGGCCAACCAGCGCGAGCGCGTCAGCGCAGAGCGCCTGATCTGGATGCTGACCCAGATGACGCGCGTGCGCGAGTTCGAGGAGCGCGTCAAGCGCACCTTCACCGAGCACCCCGGCGTGATCCGCGGGCACACGCACCTCGCCGACGGCGCGGAGGGGTCGATCATCGGATCGGTCGCCGCGATGGCCGAGGGCGACCAGGCGTTCGCGACCTATCGCTGCCACGGCTACCCGCTCGTGCTCGGGACCGACCCGAAGGCGATGATGGCCGAGATCTACGGCCGCACGACCGGCGTCTGCTCGGGCTACGGCGGCTCGATGCACCTGCTCGACACCGAGCGCGGCTTCATGGGCACCTCCGGCATCGTCGCGCAGGGCATCCCGCAGGCGACCGGCGCGGCGTACGCCGCGCAGGTGCGCAGAGACGGCCGCGTCGTGCTCTGCTTCTTCGGCGACGGCGCCTCCAAGCAGGGCGCGTTCGCCGAGTCGCTGAACATCGCCTCGCTGTGGAAGCTCCCGATCGTCTACGTGATGGAGAACAACGACTACAACGTCGTCACGCGCAGCGATCAGGAGGACGCCAACGCCGCCAACGGCGAGCCGCTGGCCGTGAAGGCGAAGGCGTTCTCGATGCTCGGCGTGACGATCGACGGCGGCGACCCCGAGCTGGTGCTCGCGACCGTCGGCGAGGCCGTCGAGCGGGCGCGCTCCGGCGGCGGCCCCACGCTCGTGGAGTCGAAGGTCTACCGGCTCAGCGCGCACGGGAACATCATCGCTCCGCCCGGCGTGCCGCTGCACTACCCGGAGCACGAGGCGATCTCGGTCTTCGGCGCGACGGAGGAGTACGAAGCCGCGCTGCGCGGCGATCCGGTCCCGCGCATGCGCGGACGGCTCGTCTCCGACGGGATCCTCACAGCCGAGCAGGCCGACGCGATCACGGCGGCCGCGCGCACGGAGATGCAGGAGGCCGTCGACTTCGCCCTCGAGAGCCCGTTGCCGGCCGCCGAGGACGCGCTCCTCCACGTCTACGCCTGAGCCGCAGTGGATTCAACCATGCCGTTTCCGAATGAGGTAACCCGTGCCACGTGAACTTGCATACATCGCCGCGATCGACGAGGCGATCGACCTCGAGATGCGCCGTGACGAGCGCGTGCTCTATTACGGGCAGAACCTCGCCACCACCGAGAACGACGAGTTCATGAAGAACTTCGGCAAGGACCGCGTGCGCGTCACGCCGATCTCGGAGACCGCCGAGATCGGCATGGCCGTCGGCGCGGCGCTGACCGGCCTGCGGCCGGTGGTGGAGCTGTACATGGCGGAGTTCATGCTCGTGGCGATGGACCAGGTCGTCAACGAGGCGCCGCGCTTCCGCTACATGTCGGGCGGGCGCGTCTCCGTGCCGCTGGTGCTGCGCGCCGGCTACGGCTTCACCGCCGGGTGGGCCGGCCAGCACACCGGCTCGATCTACGGGATGTTCATGGGCGTCCCGGGGCTCAAGGTCGCGCTGCCGACGACGCCCGCCGACGCCAAGGGCCTGATGGCGACCGCGATCCGCGACGACAACCCGGTCTGCTTCTTCCACCACTACCTGCTGACGCTGGAGCACGGCGACGTGCCGGAGGGCGAGCATCTCGTCCCGTTCGGCCAGGCCGCGATCCGCCGCAGCGGCGGCGACGTCACGATCGTCGCGACCGGCTGGATGGTCGGCCAGTCGCTGGAGGCGGCCGAGCGGCTCGCCGCAGAGGGGATCGAGGCCGAGGTGATCGACCCCCGCACGTTGACGCCGCTGGACACCGACACGATCCTCGCCTCGGTCGCCAAGACCGGCCGGCTCGTGCTCGTCGACCAGGCGACGCGCGCCGCGTCGGCGGCGGCGGTGATCGCCGGCGAGGTGGCCGAGCACGGTTTCGGCGACCTGAAGGCGCCGATCAAGATGGTCTGCGCGCTCGACGCGACCGTCGCCTACAGCCAGCCGATGGAGGAGTACGTGCTCCCCGACCCGTCGAAGATCGCCGACGCGGTGCGCGAGCTGCTCGGCGTCGCGCCGTCCGCGCTGCAGGAGAGCTCGAGCTCGTGACGTCCGGCGCCACCAAGTCGCAGGCCGCCGGCCTGCAGCCCGAGCAGGCGCTCGATCTGCTGCGCACGATGTGGCGCATCCGGGCGCTGGAGGAGCGCATCGGCGAGCTGAAGCGCGCCGACGAGGTCTACGGCCTCATGCACCTCAGCATCGGCGGCGAGGGCGTCGCCGCCGGCGTCTGCCGGCAGCTGCGCGACAGCGACGCCGTCTACAGCGGGCATCGCGCGCACGGTCACGCCGTCGCCCAGGGGGTCCCGCTCGACCGCCTGCTGGCGGAGCTGATGGGGCGCGACGGCGGGCTGTGCCGCGGCATGGGCGGGTCGATGCACCTCGTCGACGCCGAGCACGGCTTCCTCGGCGCGACCGGCGTCGTCGGCGGCAACCTGCCGCTCGCCGTCGGCACCGCGCTCGCGGCCAAGCTGCGCGGCGACGGCGCCGTGACGGTCGTCTTCTTCGGCGACGGCGCGGTGCAGGCGGGGCATTTCCACGAGTCGGTCAACCTCGCGACGCTGTGGGGTCTGCCGCTCGTGTTCGTGTGCGAGAACAACGGCTTCGCGGAGTTCACGCCGCGCTCGGCGCACACGAACGTCGAGCGCGTCAGCGACGTCGTCGCGCCCTACGAGATGGAGCGCGCGACGGTCGCCGGCAGCGACGCCGCGGAGGTCTGGGACGCGTTCGGCGCGTACCTGGCGGCGGCGCGCAGGGGCGGCGGCCCGTTCCTGCTCGAGTGCCTCACGCACCGGCTGCGCGGCCACTACGAGGGCGACCCGCAGGCGTACCGCGAGGCGCTCGCGGCCGACGACTGGGCGCAGCGGGATCCGCTCGCGCGGCTGACGCTGCGCGGTCGCGAAGAGGGCTGGTGGGGCGACAGAGAGGTCGCGGAGCTGGAGGCGCAGGCGCGCGAGGAGGTCGAGGCGGCGACCGCGTTCGCGCGCGCGAGCCCCTTCCCGCCGTCCGGCCTTCCGCGGCAGCTCGTCTACGCGGACGGGGTCGCCGCATGAGCCGCACCACGTACGTGCGGGCCGTCGGCGACGCCGTCGCGCGCGCGATGCGCGCGGACGAGCGCGTGATCGTGCTCGGCGAGGACGTCGCGGAGGGCGGGCCCTACACCGCCACCGCGGGTCTGTCGGAGGAGTTCGGGCGCGAGCGCGTGCGCAACACGCCGATCAGCGAGGCCGCGGTCTGCGGTGTGGCGGTCGGCGCAGCGCAGGCGGGCATGCGGCCGATCGTCGAGATCATGTTCATCGACTTCATCACGCTCGCGCTGGACCAGCTCGTCAACCAGGCCGCCAAGGCGCGCTTCATGTCCGGCGGTCAGCTGTCGGTCCCGCTGGTGCTGCGCACGCAGGGCGGGGCGGGGCAGCGCGGCGGCGCGCAGCATTCCCAGAGCCTGGAGAGCTGGCTGACGCACATCCCGGGGCTGAAGGTCGTGATGCCCAGCCGGGCCGTCGACGCCGCCGGTCTGATGACCAGCGCGATCGCCGATCCCGACCCCGTCGTCTTCATCGAGAGCAAGGCGCTGTACTTCGCGCGCGAGGACGTCGCCGACGAGCCGCCCGCGGTGCCGATCGGCAGAGCGATCACGCTGCGCGCGGGCTCCGACGTCACGATCGTCGCGACGTCGCGGATGGTGCGCTCGGCGCTGGAGGCGGCCGAGCGGCTGGCGGGCGAGGGGATCGAGGCCGAGGTGATCGACCCGCGCACGCTCGTGCCGCTCGACGTCGAGGCGATCACGGCCTCGGTCGCGCGCACGAGCCGCCTCGTCGTCGCCCACGAGGCGGTCGAGTTCGGTGGCTTCGGCGGCGAGATCGTGGCGACGGTCCAGGCCGCCTGCTTCGACGACCTCGACGCGCCGATCGAGCGCGTCGGCGCGCCGTTCACGCCGATCCCGCTGAGCCCGCGTCTGGAGGAGGAGTACCTGCCCGGCGCCGACGAGGTCGTCGCGGCAGTGCGCAGAACGCTCGCCGACGGGTGACGCCGGATGCGCGAAGGAGTCAACGAACGGGAGGTCGCATGCGGGCCGCGGTGACGGTCGGTCCCGGCGTCGTCGAGCTGCGCGAGGTGCCGGTGCCGCGCGCGCCCGGGCCGGGCGAGGCGCTGCTGGCGCCGGAGGCGGTCGGCGTCTGCGGATCGGACCTGCACTACTTCACCGGCGAGCTGGCCGACGCGGCCTTTCCGCGCGTGCTCGGCCACGAGCTGGCCGCCACGGTCACGGCGCTGGGACCCGAGGTCGACGCCGGCCTCGGCCTGGCGGTCGGGTCGCGCGTCGCGGTCTGGCCGCTGCAGGCCTGCGGCTACTGCGACGTCTGCCGCGCCGGGCGCGGCAACGCCTGCCCGAACTTCAGGCTGATCGGCATCCACACCGATGGCGGGCTGCAGGACGCGCTCGTCGTCCCCGCCGCGCAGTGCTTCCCGATCGCCGCCGGCGCCGCGCTCGCGACGCTCGCCGAGCCGCTGTCGGTCGCCGTCCACGCGGTCGCGCGCGGCGCCGTGGGCGCCGGCGAGGCCGTCGTCGTGCTCGGCGCCGGACCGATCGGACAGGCGGTCGGCGTCGTCGCGCTGGAAGCCGGCGCGCGCGTGCTCGCCGTCGACCGGCTGGCGCCGCGGCTGCAGCCGAGCGCGGCGCTCGGGATGGACACGCTCGCGCTGCACGACGGGGTCGATCTCGTCACGGCGGCGCGCGCGTGGGCCGGCGGCGACGGGCCGCCGGTCGTCTTCGAGGCGACCGGCGCGCCCGCGGTCGCGGCCGACGCGCTGGCGATCGTGCGTCCCGCCGGGCGCGTCGTGCTCGTCGGGCTGCCCGGCGACGACGCCGCGATCCCGCTCGGGATCATCACGCGCAAGGAGCTCGACGTGCTCGGGACGAGCTGCTGCACGCGCGCGGAGTTCGCCGCGGCGGTCGACCTCGTGGAGCGCCGCGGCGACGAGCTGGGGCGGCTGATCAGCGGCGAATGGCCGCTGGACGACGTCGCCGGCGCGCTCAGCTGGGCACTGGAGCGACCGGCGCAGACGATGAAGCTCGTGGTGCGAATCGGGGAGGAGACGGCATGAGAGAGCGGCGCATCCAGGTGATCGGCGCGCACTCGGCGGACTTCGTCTGGCGGGCCGGCGGCGCGATCGCCGCCGTCACCGCGGCGGGCGGCAGCGCGGAGGTGATCGCGTTGTCCTACGGCGAGCGCGGCGAGTCGGGCGAGCTCTGGAAGCAGCCCGGGCAGACGCTCGAGCGTGTCAAGCAGATCCGCCACGAGGAGGCGCGACGGGCGGCCGAGCACGTCGGCGCGACGTTCCGCTGCCTCGACCTCGGCGACTACCCGCTCGAGATCGGCGCGGCGCAGCTGCTCGAGATCGCCGACGCGATCCGGCAGTTCGCGCCGCACGTGCTGGTCACGCACACCGACAGGGATCCGTTCAACCCGGACCATCCGATCGCCCACGCGGCGGTCGATCGCGCGCGCAGCCTGGCGGCCGGCGCCGGCGTCAGCTCCGCGTTCGCGACGATCGTCCCACCGGCGTTCTTCCTCTTCGAACCCCACCAACCGGAGCTGTGCAACTTCATGCCGACGACGTTCGTGGACATCACGCCCGTCTTCGAGCGCAAGCTCGAGGCGATGGCCGAGATGCAGGCGCAGAGCTATCTGCGCGACTACTACACGGAGCGAGCGGGCCATCGCGGCAATCACGCCCGCCGGGCCGCGGGGCGGTCCGAGGTCCGCTACGCCGAGGCGTTCATGCGCGTCGTGCCGCAGGTGGTGACATCGCTGTGAGCGCGCACGACCGCGATGCCGTCCATGCGCAGCTCGCGCAGCTCGGGGCGGCGACCGTCTACGAGGCCGCCGGTCGCGTCGGGCTGCTGGACTGCGACCTGCTGCAGGTCGTGCCCGGCTCGCGGGTGGCGGGCCCCGCGCGCACCGTGCGCTGCGGGCAGGACGACAACCTGATGGTCCATGCGGCGATGACCAGGCTGCGGCCGGGCGAGGTGCTCGTGCTGACGATGCCCGAGCCCAGCGCCGTGGCGCTGGTCGGCGACCTGCTGCTGACGCAGGCACAGGTGGCCGGGGCCGCCGGCGTGCTCGTCGACGGCTCGATCCGCGACCTCGAGGAGCTGCGCGCGATGGGCCTGCCGGTGTGGGCGCGCTGGGTGCGCTCGCGCGGCGCGACGAAGGAGATCGTCGGCGCGCTCGACGTCGAGGTCGAGGTCGGCGGCGCGCGGATCGCGCCGGGCGACGTCGTCGTGCTCGACGCCGACGGCGGCGCGGTCGTCGCGGCGGACCGCGTCGAGGAGGTGCTCGCCGCGTCGCAGGCGCGCGAGCAGCGCGAGGCGGCCAAGCGAGAGCGGCTGCGCGCGGGCGAGCGCTCGTACGACCTCGACGGTCTGCGCGCGCTCGTCGAGGGTGTCTGAGGCGCGGCGTGCCGGACGCGCGGCCGCTGGGCCGCGCGTCGCGCGCGTGCGTCAACCGAACAACGAGAGGAACGAAGCGCATGGCTGACCTGGTGGCCGGCATCGGCATGTCCCACAGCTCGATGATCGTCGCCGACGACGCGCAGCTGTGGCTGCGGCACGAGGCGATCGACCGGCAGCATCCCTACCTGCGTGACCGACAGGGGCAGACCACGACCTTCGCGGAGCTGGAGCGCGTCAACGGCGCGCGCTACGCCGAGCAGGCGACGCTGGAGCACATCGGGCCGCAGGTCGAGCAGACGCGCGCCGCGATCGCCCGGCTGCGCGCGGACGTCGCGGCGCTGAGGCTGGACGTGCTGCTCGTCTTCGGCGACGACCAGATGGAGTTCCACGCACTCGACAACATGCCGGCGCTCGGCGTCTACTACGCCGACGAGCTGGTGATGGGCACGAAGATGCGCTTCGCGACCTATCAGGCCGAGTTCGGCGACGTCAGCATGCTGATGCGCGGCTACGCGATGGACCAGCGCCACGTCTTCCCGGGACACGCGCCGCTGGCGCGCCACCTGATCGCGACGCTGCTGGAGCAGGGCTACGACGTCGGCGCGATGGGCGGCGTGCCCGACGGCGGCGACGTCGGCATCGGCCACGCGTTCGGGATCGTCGAGACCCAGCTGATGGAGCCGGGGACGATCCCGCTCGTGCCGGTCTTCGTGAACACCTACTGGCCGCCGAACCAGGTGCCGGTCGCGCGCTGCTACGACCTCGGCCGCGCGGTGCGCGCCGCGGTCGAGTCGTTCCCGCAGGAGCTGCGGGTCGGCGTCGTCGCGTCGGGCGGCTTGAGCCACTTCTCGACCGACGAGGAGCTGGACCGGCGCGTGCTGGACGCCTGTCGCACCCATGACGAGGAGGCGCTGCGCGGGATGCCGCCGGAGCTGCTGGACGGCGGCAGCTCGGAGATCCGCAACTGGATCTCGGTCGCCGCCGCCTGCCGCGACCTGCGGATGGCGTGGGACGAGTACATCCCGGTCTACCGCACGGCGGTCGGCACGGGCGTCGGGCTGGGCTTCGCGCTCTGGTCGAAGGAGCGCTAGATGGCGACGTTCGTGCTGGTCCCCGGCGCATGGCACGGCGGCTGGTGCTGGCAGCGCCTGGCGCCGCTGCTGCGCGCCGAGGGGCACACGGCCGTCGCCGTGACGCTCACCGGCCTGGGCGAGCGCGCCCACCTGGTGTCCCCGGCCGTCACGCTCGACACGCACGTGCGCGACGTCGTCGGCGTGCTCGACTGCGAGCGGCTGTCCGACGTCGTGCTGGTCGGCCACAGCTACGCCGGGCAGGTCGTCGCGGGCGTCGCCTCGGCGCGCCCGCAGCTGGTCGGACGGGTCGTCTACCTCGACGCCTTCCTGCCGCACGACGGCGAGCGCGCGATCGACCTGCAGCCGCCGCAGATCGCGCACCACTATCGCGAGTCGGTCGCCGCGGCGGGCTTCGGCTGGTTGATCCCGCCGCGCTCGCTGGAGGTCCTCGGCGTGCCCGAGCAGGCCGATCGCGACTGGCTCGCGGACCGTCTCGTGCCACATCCGTTTCGCACCTACACCGATCCGGCGACGGTCAGCGCGCAGTCGCGCGCGATCCCGTCCGCGTTCGTCGAGTGCGTCGACTGGATGCGCGTCTTCCGCCCGTTCGGCGAGCGGGCGCGCGAGTTCGGCTGGCCGGTCCATGAGCTGGCCACCGGCCACGAGGCGATGGTGACGGCGCCGGCGCAGCTGGCGCAGGTGCTGGGCGCGATCGTCGATCGAACAGGAGCGGAGGTCTGATGGAGTTCCTCGTCTACACCGAGAACCGGCTGTCGCCGGACACCGACCCGGAGCGGGTCGCGGAGCTGCGCGCCGCCGAGCGGGTCCGCGCCGACGAACTGCGCGCCGCGGGCGTGCTGAAGCGGCTCTGGCGCACGCCGGGGCGGTGGGCGACGGTCGCCCTCTACGAGGCGCCCGACGCGACCGATCTGCACGACGCGCTGGCGTCGCTGCCGATGTGGCGCTTCACGGACGTCCGCGTCGAGCCGCTCGCGAGCCACCCGCAGGAGCGCTGAGCGACTGCCGCGCCGAGCCGGCTGCCCCACGACGCAAGAACGGGGCCGCTCCGAAAGGAGCGGCCCCGTCTGCGTTGCGGTCTTGTCCGGCTGGGATCAGTTGATCCCGAAGACCTGCTTCTGGTAGGCCTGCAGGTCCAGCAGCTGCTGCTTGCTGAACGCGGGGAGGTTGTAGAGCGTGACCTGGCTGGCGTCGAACAGCGACGTCGAGATGCCCGGCAACGCGGAGCCGGAGTCGGTCGCGGAGATCTCCTGCGCCTCTCTCGTCATCGCCCAGTTGGCGAACACCTGGGCGGCGTTGGGATGCGGGCTGTCTCTCGTCAGCGCCATCAGCGTCAGCGGCGCCGGCGGCTTGTCGAGGAAGCCGACCTCGATCGGGGCGTCTCTCGGCACGAAGGCCTTGGCCGTGAACGACGTCCAGGCGTACTGGCCGGCCGACAGCGCCTGCATGCCCTGGTTGAGGCCGATCATCAGCCGCGCTCTCGCGTCGGCGGACAGCTGGACGAAGTTCGGATCGTTGAAGGTCTTGTCGTAGGACTGTCCGATCAGCCACACGCCGTACGCCTCGTTGGTGTCCTGCGTGAAGTCGAGCATGGCGTTCGGCATGCTCTTGTACTGCCCGTCGGTGAGCAGCTGCTTGAGCGTCGGTCTGCCCTTGATGAGGTCCGTGTTCCAGGCGTACGCGATGATTTGGAAGCCGTACAGCGTCCACAGCGGCGCCTCGGCCGGGCCGGTCCACTTCTTGATCGTCGACGAGTCGATTATGTTGGGACCTCTCAGCGGGGTCCAGTAGTCCTTGTGGTCCTGCATGAAGCCGAGATCGGACGAGATGTCGATGTCGGCGATCTTCTTGCCGCCCTTCTGCTCCGCGTCGATCTTGATGTCGCCGTTGGGCAGACCGCAGAGGAAATCGACCTTGATGCTCGGGTACGCCTTCTCGAACGCCACCTTCTGCTGCGGGCACGTGGTGTCCGGGTTCTGGTTGGAGTAGACGGTCAGCGTGCCTTCTCTGTTGGCGGCCTCGACCACCTTGTCCCAGTCGGCGGAGCTGGTTCTCGCTGAGCCTCTGTAGGAGCCGCCCGGCATCCCGTCGACGGTCGCGTCCGGCGGGACCGGGGGTTGTCTCGGCGTCGCCGAGCTGGACCCGGCGCTCGTGCCGGATCCCGTTCCTGAGTTGGACGCGCCACAGCCAGCTGTGAGCAGCGCGACTGCAAGGACGACCAGGGCCGCCCATCGCACAGATTTCATCTCTTCCTCCCTCGAACTTGCTGGTCACCGATTGGCCAGCTACTGATTGGCCAACAACCGGTCGGGGCTGCGAAGCCGAGCTTCGCGGCTGTCGGCTCGACGTACTTCACCGTGGGGCGCTCTCCTCTGATCCGCTTGGATCCGCACTGCGATCCGGTCCATCTCGCGCCTGTGGCCAGGCTACCCGCGGCGTCCAGACCCGGCTGTGCCCACCGTGCCGGGTTTCTTGCCTTTCTGTGCATTCGGCGCGAAGAGCGCGTGACCATGACGCCGAATCACGACGCTGACACGGTGAATTGACCACCGTAGCGGCGCTCTGAACAATGATCTGAGGGTCGGGGGCGGGCGTCATCGGTGTGTGACGCCCGGCTCCGCGCCGCGCGCGAGCGTCTGTTCCTTGACCGGTACGTCGCCCAGCGCCTCGTCGATTGCGGCAAGCGTGTCCGGCGTGAGTTGGATGCCGGACGCCTTCACGTTGGCGCGGACCTGTTCGGGCCGCGAGGCGCCGACGATGGCGCAGCTGACCTCGTCGCGGCGCAGCACCCAGGCGAGCGCGATCTCGGTCAGTGAGAGTCCGGCCCCCTCGGCGACCGGGCGCAGGCGCTCGACCGCGTCGATCGCCGCGTCGCTCATGACGAGGTCCATCGCCGTTCCCATCTCGCTGTGCGCCGCGCGCGAGTCCGCCGGCACGGGCTGACCGGGACGGTACTTGCCGGTCAGGAGCCCCTGGGCCAGCGGGGACCAGACGATCTGCCCGATCCCGTTGGCGCAGCAGAGCCCGAAGACCTCGGCCTCCGGCGCCTGCCAGAGCATCGAGTACTGCGGTTGGGAGGAGACGAACAGGTCGGCTCCCGCGATGTCGATCGCCGCCTGGATCTGCTCGGGCGTCCACTCGCTGAAGCCGAGACAGCGCGCCTTGCCGGCGGTGACGACCTGCGCAAGCGCGTCGATCGTCTCCTCGATCGGGACGCTGACGTCGAAGCGGTGCGCCTGGTAGAGGTCGACGTGATCGGTGCGCAGCCGCGCCAGCGAGGCGTCGATCTGCTTGGCGATCTGCGCGGCCGACAGACCGCGGTCGGCCGGGTCGTCGGACATCTGGCCGCAGACCTTGGTGGCGAGCACGTAGGAGTCGCGCGGGCGCTTGGACAGCAGCTCGCCCCAGACGGACTCGGCGGCGCCGCGGCCGTACACGTTCGCCGTGTCGAAGAAGGTGACGCCGGCCTCGAACGCGGCGTCGGTGCAGGCGCGCGCCTGCTCGAACGCCACGCCGCCGTCGAACGTGAGCCATGACCCGAGCGAGATCTCGGAGACCTCGATGTCAGACGAGCCGAGCTTTCGGTAGTTCATGGAGGAGGCTGTTCCTTTCCGCGGGTCTTCGGAGGGGCTCAGACGAGCGCTTCGCGCGCGAACGGGCGCTCACGCGCGAGCGATGGGTCGATCTCGACGCCGAATCCCGGCTTGTCCAGGGCGGAGACGCGGAT
This sequence comes from Conexibacter sp. CPCC 206217, assembly GCF_030646165.1. GTDB lineage: Bacteria > Actinomycetota > Thermoleophilia > Solirubrobacterales > Solirubrobacteraceae > Conexibacter. Next base: position 58,342 of record NZ_JAUTDO010000009.1, read on the forward strand.
GCGCCCGTTCACCGGCACCGGCTCGTCGAGGAACAGGGGTGAGAACATCGGGATCACCTCCGTCGCGTCGTGGTGCAGCATCAGGAACTCCGCGTACGGCGTCGTCGGGCGCGTGCAGACGAAGTGGTAGCTGTAGACGCTCGAGCCGTGCGGGATGACCGGCGTGTCGTGCGCGTCGGCGTAGGCCGCGATCTTCAGCAGCTCGGTCATGCCGCCGCACCAGTTCACGTCGGGCTGCACGAAGTCGGCGCAGCCCATGTCGATCAGCATCCGAAAGCCCCAGCGCGACCATTCGTGCTCCCCCGTCGAGAGCAGCACGTCGCGCGGCGCACGGCGACGGGCCTCGGCGTAGCCCCAGTAGTCGTCGGGCGGCAGGAACTCCTCCAGCCAGCGCAGCTGGTAGGGGGCCAGCGCGTCGATCAGCCGCAGCGCGTACGTGAGGTCGAGCGCCATCCAACAGTCGTAGGACATGAAGAACTGGTCGGGGTCGCCCGCGCGCTCGCGCATCTCGGCGAAGATCTCGACGTTCTTGCGCAGGCCCTCCGTCCCCTCGGCCGGACCGTGCTTGAGCGTCATCTTGCCGCCCACGAAGCCCATCTCGCGAGCGAGGTCGGGACGCGGGCCGGTGGCGTAGAAGCTGATCTCGTCGCGCACCGCGCCGCCGATCATCGCGTGGACCGGCTCCTCGCGCAGACGGCCGAGCAGATCCCACAGCGCGAGGTCGACCGCCGAGATCGCGTTGACCGCCAAGCCCTTGCGGCCGTAGTAGAGCGAGGCGCGCCACATCTGGTCCCAGCTGCGCTCGATCTCGTGCACCGGACGGCCCTCGACGAAGCGGGCGAGGTGGTTCTCCACCAGCCAGCAGGCCGGCGGGCCGCCGGTCGAGACGCCGACGCCGACCTCGCCGGTGTCGGACTCCACCTCCACGATCACCGTGCCGAGCGCGTTCAGCCCGAACGAGGAGCGCGTCATGCGGTACTCGGGATAGGGGGACATCGGCGTGGCGATCTGGCCGTCGATCCAGTGTCCGCTCGCCTGGTCGTGGTAGTCCGCGCCGCCACCGGCGACGACGTACGCCCGCACCGACGCGACCCGCGCGGTGCTTCGAGCACGTGCGTTCAGCAAGGTCTCGCTCTCCTTCTCGTCATGCGTCATGGATCCTGTGTTTCCGCGGCGGCTCAGCGTGCGGCCGTCATGCCAAGATGGCTGTAGGTGGCGCGCTCGACCGCGGCGAAGACCCGCAGCGTCGGCTCGTCCAGGAACGGCAGGATCTGGGTCATCATCAGCCCGGCGACGCCGGCGGCCGGGTCGATCCAGTAATGCGTGTTGGCGATCCCCGCCCACGAGAGCGCGCCCGCACAGCGGCCCTCCGGCGTCGGCTCGGTCGTGATGACGAAGCCGAGTCCCCAGCGCTTGGGGATGCCGCCGGTCAGGTCGAGGTCGAGCGAGAACTCCGGCAGCACGCTCCTCCAGCCGCGCATCGGCAGGGTTCCGATCTGGTTGCGCGTCATCGCGCGCACCGACGACGGCGCGACGATGCGGACGCCGTCGAGCTCGCCCTCCCCGAGCAGCATCCGCAGGAAGCGCAGGTAGTCGCGGGCCGTGCTGTAGAGCCCGCCGCCCGCGTTGGTGAACTCGGGATCCTCGACCAGGTCGAGCGTCGTGGGGACGAGCCCGGCGGGACCGCGCAGGTGGACGCACGCGGAGCGGCGCACCTGGTCGTCGCTGCGCTGGAAGACCGTGTCGTGCATCCCCAGCGGATCGAGCACCGCCGCGCGCAGGTGCGCGCCGAGCGGCCGGCCGGTGAGCGCCTCGACGACCTGACCGGCCCAGTCGAGGCTGACGCCGTAGCGCCACTGCTCGCCGGGATCCGACAGCAGCGGCAGCTCGTGTGCGCGGCGCAGCCCGCCGCCGGCGCGCGGCAGGCCCGTCCGCCGCACGTAGTCGTCGAGCGAGGCGTCGGCGAAGTCGTAGCCGAAGCCGGCGGTGTGCGTCAGCAGATGCCGCATCGTGATGCGGCGGGCCGGCGGGCGCAGACGCGGCTCGCCGCGCTCGTCGAACCCCTCGAAGACCTGCACCTCGTCGAGGTAGGGGACGATCTCGCCCGCCGGCGCGTCGAGTTCGAGCAGCTGCTGCTCCACGAGCTGCAGGACCGCCACGGTCGTCACGGCCTTCGTCATCGAGGCGACGCGCACGACGGTGTCGGGCGTCATCGCGGCGCCGGCGCAGCGCGCGCCGGCGGACGCCATGTGGCAGTCCGCCGGCGTCGCGACCGCCGCGCACGCGCCGACGAGGTCGCCGTCGCGGACGGCGTCGTGCAGGATCCGCTGCAGCTCGGCTTGCATCGTGTCCACGGGACCTCGGCCGTCGCGCCTCAGCCGCGCGGCGACGCCCAGGCGAGTCCGCGCAGCTCTGCGAGCTCCGCGGGCGTCGGCGTCCAATCGCGCGCCTTGATGTTGGCCTCGGCCTGCTCGGGCGTGCTCGCGCCGACGATGACGACGCCGACGGCGGGCATCGCCGCGATGCCGCCGATCGCCAACTCGACCAGCGAGATCCCGCGCGCGTCGGCGAACGCCTGCAGGCCCTCCAGCGCGTCCCACGCCGCGTCGCTGACGTCGTCGAGGAGCGCGTTGTAGCGGGCCCCGTCAGGTCCTCTCGCGCCGCGACGGAACTTGCCCGTCAGGAGGCCGCTCTCCAGCACGAACCATGGGTGCACACGGATTCCCAGCCGCTCGCAGGCCGGGATGACGCTCTCCTCGTTCTGCCGTGAGAGCAGGCTGTAGTGCGTCATCGACGAGATCGGGTACGGCAGCTCGCCCGCCTTGGCGGCGCTCGCGGCCGCCTCGAGCTGCTGCGCCGAGAAGCCGGCGACGCCGACGTAGCGGACCTTGCCCGCGCCGACGAGCTCGCCGAGCGCCCCCAGCGTCTCCTCGATCGGCGTGACGGGGTCGGGCTCGTGGATCTGGAAGAGGTCGATGTAGTCGGTTCCGAGCCGTCTGAGCGCGCCCTCGCACGCCCACCGGACGTACTCGGCCGAGCCCTTGGGCACGTCCGGGGCACCGGGGATGTCGCCGTGGCCGCCGAACTTCGTGCCGACCATGACTTCGCCGCGCCGCGCGCCGAGCGCTCTGCCGAGGTACTCCTCGCTCTCGCCGGCGCCGTACACGTCGGCGGTGTCGAACAGCGTGTAGCCGAGGTCGAGCGCCGCGTGCACGACGCGCTCGCAACGCTCGTACTCGACGAAGTTGCCGAACGGGTTGTGGCCGAAGTTGTTGCAGCCGAAGCCGAGGGCGGACACGTCCGGACCGCCCTCGGTGAGCTTGATCGTCCGCATGCGGCTAGGCGGTCTGCGGGACGGTGCGGCCGACCCACTCGGTGCCCGCGTCGGCTGCCATTCTGTGCAGACGCTCGAAGCTGACGACGTAGTCGTCCTCGGTCTCGAGGTGCTCGCACATGCACGGGAAGTCGGCGTCGTACGCGGCGAGGTGTCTGATGTAGGTCGGGTAGTCCATCTCGCCGTCGCCGACGATGACCTCGTCGAGCCGCAGGAACTGGTAGTGCCGATCCCAGCGGATGTCCTTGAGGTGAGCGGCCCAGATCTTGTCGCCGAGCAGCTCGAACGTGGTGTCGATGACCTCGGTCGTTCTGTAGTAGGTCGCCTGCGAGATCATGTTCATCATGTCGAGGTGAAGCCCGAAGTCGGGGTGGTCGACGGAGCCGATCAGCTCGGCGCAGCCCTCGGGGGAGTAGAAGAACGTCTTGTTGTTGGCCTCGAGGCCGTACTTCGTGTGCTTGAGCTCGATGCCGTCGAGCACGCGCAGGACGAGCTCGCGCAGCTCGGCCTGGAACTCCGGCGTGAAGTTGTAGGCGCACTGTGCGCCGATCTCGTCGGAGGGGTGAGCGCTGCCGGCGAACCCGAGCACGCAGCGGGCTCTCATCAGGTCCGCCTTGCGCAGCAGCGAGCGGCCCAGCTCGACCCGCTCGGTCCGCAGCTCCGGCGTGGGCGCGACCAGGTTGGTGAGGAAGTGCACCTCCGAGATCACGAGGCCGAGCGACGCGGCCTTCTCGCCGAACTCGACGCACTCGTCGTCGTCCATCTCAGGAGTGCGCACCGGCGATGCGATCGCCGACAGTCCGTAGAGGTCGAGCTTCTCGACGATGCGGTCGAGATCGTCCGCGGTCTCCGCGCGGAAGTAGCTCAGTCTCGCGTCGTTTCTCTGGCCGCCTGCGGCTCCCAATTTCATCTCATTCTCCTCATCGTTGTGATAACTCTGCAGATTGCGTACGTGCCCCGATGCGATCGAACATCGGGATGGATATAGCTCGGTTGCCTTACTTCACTGCGTCGCTATAGTCACGCCCCATGGCCAAAGTTATCGTTACACGTGCAATTCCCGGACCCGCGATGCAACAGCTCGTGGAGCGCCACGATGTGAGTGTCTGGCCGGGTGAGTTGGCACCCGCCGCCGAGCAGCTGCGCGAGCTGGTCGCGTCTGCCGACGGGTTGCTGTGCACCAGCGCGGACCGCATCGACGAGCAGCTGCTCGACGCCGCGCCGCGCCTGCGGGCGATCGCCACCTACGCGGTCGGCTCCGACAACATCGACCTGGCCGCCGCCGCGGCGCGCGCCATCCCCGTCGGCGTGACCCCGGACGTGCTGACCGACGCGACGGCTGACATCGCGATCGGCCTGCTGCTCAGCGTCGCACGCCGCCTGCGCGAGGCCGAGGCGGCGGTGCGCGCCGGGAAGTGGGGCCCCTGGACGCCGCAGGCGTGGCTCGGCGCAGACCTGAACGGGGCGCGGCTGTTGATCGTCGGCGCCGGGCGCATCGGCAGAGCGACCGCGCGGCGCGCCCAGGCGTTCGGCATGGAGATCGCGTTCGCCGGCCGCGACGACGACCTGCCCAGCCTGCTCGCGGACGCCGACGTGGTCTCGCTGCACACGCCGCTCACGCCGGCGACGGAGCGGATGATCGACCGTGCCGCACTGGCCGCGATGAAGCGCGGCGCGATCCTGATCAACACCGGGCGCGGCCGGCTCGTCGACCAGGAGGGGCTGCGCGAGGCGCTCGTCAGCGGCCAGCTCGGCGGCGCGGGACTCGACGTCACCGATCCCGAGCCGCTGCCCGCCGACGCGCCGCTGCTGCAGGCGCCGAACCTCGTCGTGCTCCCGCACATCGGCTCGGCGACCCACGCCACGCGCGAGGGGATGACGCGCCTCGCCGTCGCGAACCTGCTGGCGGCGCTGGACGGGCAGCCGATGCCGCATCCCGCTCCCGCTCCCGTTTCCGCGTCGCACGCCTGAACCGCCCTCAGTTCCCGGTCTCGGGAAGCAGGTTCAGGCGCTCGCGCCAGGCCAGCCCGTCGCGGGTTCCCGCGACGGGTCGGTACTCGCACCCGACCCAGCCGCGGTAGCGGAGCGCGCGCAACTGCTCGAAGAAGCGCTCCCAGGCGATCGTTCCGCTGCCGGGCTCGCCGCGGCCGGGAGCGTCGGCGACCTGGACGTGCACGGTGACGTCGATCAGCGCGCGCAGGCGCTCGGCCGGGTCCTCGCCCGCGCGTGCGCAGTGGTAGGCGTCGAACAGCAGGCCGAGCCGCGGGTGCGCGATCGCCTCCACGACCTCGGCCGCATGCTCGCTTGAATCGAGCACGAATCCCGGCGCGTCGCCGTGGTTGAGCGCTTCGATCGCAAGCGTGACAGCGGTCGGCGACGCCTGCTCGACGCACCAGCGGAGGTTGTCGCGGTAGGTGTCGAGCGCGTCCTCCCGCGTGACGCCGTCCGGGCGGATCCCGCCCAGTACGTGGATTACGTCGGCGCCGAGTTCCGTCGCGTACTGCAGCGCCGCGAGCATGCCGTCGCGAAATTCGGACACGCGATCCGGCATGCACGCGCTGCCGTTTCGCGTGGGGGAGTCGGGCGCGCCCGCAGGTGAGTTGATCAGCACCTGCTCGAGGCCCGCGTCGTCGAGTCGCTTGCGCAGCGACGCGGGCGAGCAGGCATACGGGTCGGGGAACTCGACAGCGCGAAAGCCGGCGCGGGCGGCGCTTTCGAAGCGCTGTTCCAACGGCTCCTCCGTGAACAGCCAGCCCAGATTGGCATCGAGGCGGACAGGCGTCGGGACGCTGGAGTCGTCGATCGGCAGCGGCGCCTGCGGGGCCGTCGGTGTCACGTCTCGCTCCTCTCTTCGTCCGCTGCGCCTCGACCTCATCCGAAATCTCGGATAAGAATCCGTACTTGCAGACAGCGACGCTAGCCTGCACAATGGCCCAAGTCAACTGGCGGGTCGTGCAACCGCTGTGACGACCTTGCAGATCACCCGAGGGGGAGCGACCGTCTTGACGAAATCCGAACTGCTGCTTGCGGGACTCGGCCTGCCAGGGCGCGACGTCGGAGACCTCGCACCCTCGGGCAAGCGCTTCCCCGACGCGGCCCAGGTTCGGGTGGAGATCCCGTCGGTGGAAGGCCCCGCGGCGATGGCGAGCGTCATCGCCGCCGCGGCCGAAAGCGGCACGCCGATCCACCGCGTCAGCCAGGGCAGCGGCATCTGGATGCTCGACGACGCCGAGATCCAGGAGATGCTCTCGATCGGCGCAGCCTCCGGCGTCGAGGTGTGCCTGTTCGTCGGCCCGCGCGCGGGCTGGGACATCGGACGCCAGACGCTGAGCTCGTCGGGAGCGGCGATCGGGGCGTCGCTGCGCGGTGCCGATCAGCTCGCCTACGGCATGGAGGACGTGATCCGCGCCTGCGAGCTCGGCCTCCGCAGCGTGCTCGTCGCCGACCTCGGCCAGCTGATGGTGCTGGGCCGGCTCAAACGCGAGGGCGGCCTGCCAGCCGACCTGCAGCTGAAGGTCTCCGTCTCGCTCGCGATCGGCAACCCGGCGACCGCGCGGGTGATGGAGGACCTCGGCGCGACCAGCCTCAACCTCCCGGTCGACCTTCCGGTGGCGGCGATCGCAACGATCCGCCAGGCCGTCGACGTCCCCCTCGACATCTACATCGAGGCCCCCGACGACTTCGGCGGCGGGATGCGCTACCACGACATCCCGGACCTCGCGCGCACGGCCAGCCCGCTGTACCTCAAGTTCGCGGTGCGCAATGCCGCGCACACCTATCCCAGCGGCGGCCACCTCGACTCGCTCGTGCGATCGCTCTCGATCGAGCGCGTGCGGCGCGCCGCTCTCGGCATCGCGCTGCTGCGCCGCCAGGCACCCGACGTGATCGTCAGCGGGGACGCCTCCTCGGTGCCCGGAGCGGCGATGTGAACAGATCTGACGCCTCATCGGCGATCGGCATCGACTTCGGAACGGAGTCCGGTCGGGTCCTGGTCCTCGATCTCGCGACCGGCGCGGAGCTGGCGACCGAGACCGTGCGTTATCGCCACGGCGTCATCGAGGACACGCTCCCGTCGTCGGGAGCGCAGCTCGAGCTGGAGTGGGCGCTGCAGCATCCGCTCGACTACCTGGAGGTGATCGAGCAGGGCATTCCGCTGGCGCTGCAGTCGGCCGGGGTGAGCGGCGACCGCGTCGTCGGCCTGGGCGTGGACTTCACGTCGTGCACGGTCCTTCCGGTCACCGAGGACGGCACGCCGCTGGCGGTCACCGACCGCTGGCGCGATCGCCCGCACGCGTGGCCCAAGCTGTGGAAGCACCACGCCGCGCAGCCGCAGGCCGATCGCCTCACCGAGGTCGCGGTGCAACGCGGCGAGGCGTTCCTCGCCCGCTACGGACAGCGGATCTCATCGGAGTGGTACTTCCCGAAGCTGCTGCAGATCTACCAGGAGGACCGCGGCGTCTACGAGGCGACGGCGGCCTTCCTGGAGGCGACCGACTGGATCGTCTGGCAGCTCACCGGCACGCTGTGCCGATCGCGCTGCGCCGCCGGCTACAAGGCCTTCTGGAACGAGCGCGAGGGGCTTCCGTCGCCGGACTACTTCGAGGCGGCCTGCGCCGGATTCTCCAGCGCTCGCGCGCGGCTCGACGCGCGCTTCGCGGCGCTCGGCACGCGCGCCGGGCTGCTGCGCGCGGACCTCGCCGCACGCGTCGGCCTGCCGGCGACCGTCGCGGTCGCCGTCGGCAACGTCGACTCGTTCGTCTCGGTTCCGGCCGTCGGCGTCGAGCGGCCGGGCACGTTCGTGACGGTCGTCGGCACATCGATCTGCAGCATGGCCGTCGGCGAGGAGGAGCTGCCGATCCCGGGCATCACGGGCGTCGTCGAGGACGGGATCCTGCCCGGGCTGTATGGCTACGAGGCCGGTCAGCCGGCGGTCGGGGACATGCTCGCGTGGTTCGTCGATCGTCTGCTCGGCAGTGCGGGCGGCGGGTACGGCGAGCTGGAGGCGGCCGCCGCCGCACCTGCCCCGGGCGCCGGCGGCCTCGTCGCGCTCGACTGGTGGAACGGCAACCGCTCCGTGCTCGCCGACGCCGACCTCTCCGGCGCGATCGTCGGCATGACGCTGTCGACGACGCCCGCGGAGATCTACCGGGCGCTGCTGGAGTCGATCGCGTACAGCACGCGCTGCATCGTCGACAACTTCACGACGCACGGACTCGGACTGGATCGCGTGGTCGCGTGCGGGGGGATCGCGGAGAAGAGCCCCCTGCTGATGCAGCTGTTCGCCGACGTGACGGGACGCCCGGTCGACGTGCCCGCCTCGTCGCAGGTGCCCGCCCGCGGTGCCGCGCTGTTCGGCGCGGTCGCGGCCGGTCACTTCGCAGACACCGCGAGCGCGGTCGCGGCGCTGCGACCGGCGGTCGCGCGCTCCTACGCGCCCGATCCGGCCGCCAGCGCCGTCTACGCGCAGATCTACGACGTCTACCGATCGCTGCACGACCTGCTCGGGCGCGAGCACGTCGGCCTGATGCACTCGCTGCGGCGCATCCGGCGCGAGGCGACCTCGCCGCAGGGCTGGACGCTCACGCATGCTTGAGCAACTGCGCGACGCGGTCCTGGAGGCGAACCTCGCGCTGACCGCGCACGGCCTCGTGACCCTGACGTGGGGCAACGCCAGCGGCATCGATCGCGAACGCGGGTTGGTGGTGATCAAGGCCAGCGGAGTTCCCTACGCGTCGATGTCGGCCGCTGACCTGGCGGTGGTGACGCTGGACGGCGAGGTCGTGGAGGGCGGGCGTCCGTCGACGGACACGCCGACGCACCTCGCGCTGTACGCCGCGTTCGAAGAGCTCGGCGGCGTCGTCCACACCCACTCGACGTGGGCGACGGCGTGGGCCCAGGCGACGCGCGAGATCCCCGTCCTCGGCACGACCCACGCCGACTTCTCGCCGTTCCCCGTCCCGGTCGCCCGCGAGCTCACCGCGAGCGAGGTGGACGCGGGCTACGAGGCGAGCACCGGGGCCGCGATCGTGGACGCCGTGGGCGATCGTTGCACCGCCGAGGTGCCCGGCGTGCTGCTGCCGTGGCATGGTCCGTTCGCGTGGGGCGCGACCCCGGCGGCGGCAGTCGAGAACGCTGTCACGCTCGAGCAGGTCGCGCGCGTCGCGCTGCTGACGGAGCGGCTGCGTCCGCAGCCCCGGCCGATCCCCGGCCCCGTGCTCGCCAAGCACTTCGAGCGCAAGCACGGGCCGCGCGCCTACTACGGGCAGCGCTGACGGACGCGCCTGGCGCGTCCGTCGTCGAGGTCCCCGCCGCGCTCGCCGTCAGTCAGCGGTCGCGCAGATGCAGGCGCAGCAGCTCGCGCAGGTAGTCGCGGTTGCGCGCGGACACGCTCAGGCCGTCGCCGCCGTAGTGCTCGACGCAGATCGGGCCTGAGAAGCCGGCGTCGAGCGCCATCTTCAGCGCCCGGCGGTAGTCGATCACCCCGAGCTCCGCCGGCGCCGGTGTCGTGAAGTACGCCCCGGTGGCGGGGTCGTGGTCGCGGAAGTAGTTCTTCAGGTGCCAGTGCTTGGCATAGGGGAGGACCTTCTCCAGCACCGACTCCCACGGCTCGATCGGGCGGTGAAGGCGCACGAGGTTGCCGATGTCGGGGTTGATGCCGACGTTCGCGAGGCCGATCTCCCGTACGAGCCTGACGGCGTCGTCCGCTGTGCCGAGATAGGACTCCTCGTACAGCTCGAGCGACACCTGCACGCCGCGCTCGGCGGCGTATGCGCCGACCTCGCGCAGGCGCTGGACCGCGAGCTCCCAGCGTTGCGAATCGCCGTGCGGGTCGCCGTCCCAAGGCGCCAGCCAGAACCATTCGGCCGCCTCCTGCTCGGCGGTCAACGGCCGGTGCAGCCCGGTCCCCACGACGCTCGCGCCGAGCACGACCGCGGCATCGACCGTGCGCAGCGTCGAGGCGAGGTGCTCGCGCGCGAGCGCGTCGTCGGGGTCGATGACGCTCTGGCGCGCGATCGAGATCGCGCTGACGCGCAGGCCCGCGCCCTCGACGCAGCGGGCGAGCTCGCGCAGCCGCTCCGGCTCGAGGTCACCCGGCCGCAGCCAGGAGGTCGTGACGTCGACGTGGTCGAAGCCGGCGGCGGCGACCTCGTCGAGCACCTTCGCCCATGCCTCGGCCGGGGCGTCCTGCACGCTGCGCCCGGCCGCGTCGACGCCGGGGAACTGCAGCAGCGCCGCGCCGATCGGCCACTGGTCGGCTGTCATCGACATCGGGTCACGCCTCCACGGGAGCCGCGTCGGCGGATGCGCCGAGGCCGCGGACGAAGTCGGGGAAGCCGGCCATCAGGTCGGCGCTCGCGGACATCCGCTGGCCGGGCAGCGATGCCGGCTCGCATTTGTAGCCGACCCAGCCGGAGAAGCCGCGCGCGGCGAGCTCGGTGAACATCCGCTGCGCCTGGACGATGCCGGTGCCGTACTTCGCCAGCTCGAACCGCACGTGGAAGTAGCGGCCGTCGAAGCGGCCGAACTCCTTGTCCCGCACGACCTGCCGGTCGGCGAAGCAGATCTTGTGGATGTGCTGCGCGTAGCGGTCGATCAGCGCGAACATGTCCTCCTGCATCACCAGAACGTGATCGCAGGAGAACTCGACGCCGAAGCGCGGGTCGCCGGCACGCTCGACGGAGGCCAGCGTCTCGCCCGCGTTCGCGCGGCCGATGTGGTTCTGGATCACCACGCTGGTCACCTCCGGGATGCCGTCGAGGCCGCGCGCGACCGACTGCCAGACGCGGTCGAGGTACTCGTCGTAGGAGGCCGCCGGCGGGAACGCCTGCTCCGGGCTGATCATCAGGCGCGGCGCGCCGACCTTGCGCGCGAGCTCGGCGTGGCGCGCGATCTCGTCCTCGAACAGCGTCCATGAGCCGGAATCCGGGAGCTCGGGGTCGAGCGGCGAGCAGAGCAGGCTCGAGACCTCGACGCCGGCGCGCTCGAAGGCGGTCCGGATGCGCTCCAGCTGCTCGTCGGTGGACACGAGGCTCAGGTCGGCGATCCGGCCGGCGTCGTCGCCGCGGGCGGCCCGCAGGTCGACGCCGTCGTATCCCCATTCCTTCGCGTGCCCGGCGATCTGCTCGATCGTCCACTCGGGCTCTCCGAGCATCCAAAAGCAGAGCTTCATCGATCTCGTCCTCCTCGTTCGCTTCCCGGCCGGCTGCGCGCCGGAGTTCACTTGATCGCCAGCGCGTTGGCCGGCGAGCCGACGCCGGCGCGCGTGCGGATCGGGGCGCTGATCACCGCGCACTCGTGCACGCCGTCGGCACGGCAGTCCGCGGCCAGCGGTCCGAGGTTCCAGAGCTCGCCGAGCGCGAGGCCCAGCTCGCCGATCAGAACCGTGTGCAGGAACCCGAACGGGTAGGCGGCCTCGCTCTGGTCGGGCGGCCAGGCCTCGATCGCGATGTTGTCGACGACCACCATGCTGATGTGCAGGTCCCAGAGGTACTCGGCCATCTCCTCGGACTGCTCGAGGCCGGCGTTGCGCACGTCCGCGACATACGCGCGGCGGTCGTCGCGCCCGAGCGCCGACCACCAGTCGACGAAGCCGGTGTGCAGCAGCATGACGTCGCCCGGCTGGAACGTGAGGCCCGTGCGGGCCCGCGCCGACTCGAGGTCGGCGACGGTGATCGGCACGCGCGTCCCGACGCGCGGCTCGCCGCCCGGACCCATCCCGAGTTGCTGCGCCATGTCGAGGACGATCCCGCGGCCGACGATCCCCTTCGTCGCCCACGCGTCGATCGAGTTACGTCTGCCCGAGCGGATCTCCGCCGCGGTCGCTCCGCCGTAGAAGACACCGTCAGCTGCGCCGATGTGGCCGAGCGAGTCGATCTGGCTGGAGGCCTGGGGATAGAAGTTGTCGAGTACGTCGTCGAAGGCACGTGCGCTGCCCGGCAGGATCGTGTGGCGCGGCGGCGTGCGCTGCCCGAAGAACGGTGGGTCGAAGAGGTCCAGCGGCGCTGACAGCGAGAAGACCTCGCCGCGCCGCGCGAGTCGCAGCGCCTCGACGATCCGCTGCGGCGTCTGAAGGTTCATGAGGCCGAGGTCGTCCCCGTCCCCGAACAGGCCCCATCCGCTCCCCGCGCCGCTGACTCCCCGCGGCAGGTCGCGATACGCGGGCAGCCCGGTGCCCGTGCGGTCTTCTCGCATCTCTCACTCCGTCCGTGACTGGCTCGGCTGGCGGCGAGACCATAACATATGGTTCGAGAATCCAGACAAGTATCCGAAATACCGGATGGAGTGAGGCGCCAGCTATGGAAGACGACTCGGTGACACGATTCGCACGGGCCGGCGTCCGCGCGCGCACACCGCCGGACGCGCCCGGTGGCCACCGCGGGATGGGGCGCCGATCAGTCGGCCGAGACGGCCAGCTCGGGCGTCCCGAGGCGGCGCGACATCTGCGCCGCCGCCTCGACGACCAGCTCGATCAGCCGCGCCTCCTGGTCGTCCCAGCGCATGATCGGCACCGAGACGCTCACGCCCGCGACGATCTGCTGGTCGCGGTCGCGCACCGGCGCCGCCACGCAGCGCACGGCTTCGTTGGACTCGCAGTCGTCCAACGCGAAGCCGGTCAGGCGGATCTGCTCCAGCTCGCGTCGCAGCTGGCCGACGTCGGTGATGCTGTTCGGCGTCAGACCGGGCAGCGGTCCGTCGCCCAGCCGCAGCGTCAGCTCCTCGTCGCTGAGACCGGAGAGCAGAGCCTTGCCGGTGCCCGTGCAATGCGCGAGCACGCGACGCCCGACCTCCGAGATCAGGCGCAGCGAGTTGGTCCCGTCGACGCGAGCGATGTAGACGGCCTCGACGCCGTCGAGGATCGCCACCTGCGCCGTCTCCTGGCACTCGTCGACCAGCCAGCGGGCGGCGACGGCTCCCTCCTCCGCGAGGTCGAGTCCGGAGCGGTAGGCGCTGCCGAGCTCGAACGCGCGCAGGCCCAGTCGGTAGCCCGCCGGCGTCAGCTCCAGGTAGTGGCGCTCGCGCAAGGTGAACAGCAGTTCGTGCATCGTGCTGCGCGGGATGCCAAGGCGCTCTGCCAGGTCCCTCGCGGACAGCGGCCCGCGCTCCCGCAGGAATATCTCGAGGATGTCGAACGCCCGGCTGGCAGCGTTTACGAGGCGAGCCATGATCCGTCGGAGTTTATCGATCCGCTGCCGATCGTTGAGCGGTTGGTTGCAAGCTCCGGTCGCTGCGCGGACGTGCGGCCGTCGTCGTCGCGCGGGCGCCTGAACGGAACGGATCGTTGACAGCCGTGCCCGCGCCCGCCGCCCGCCGGTCGGTCGGCCGCCCGGGTCGCCTGGTCGTCGTCCTGGGCGCGCTGACGGCGTTCGGCCCGCTCACGATGGATCTCTACCTGCCAGGGCTGCCCGACCTCGCCGAGGATCTCGGCACGGGCGTCGCCGACGTGCAGGTGACGGTGACGGCCTGCGTGCTCGGACTCGCGTTCGGTCAGGTGCTCGCTGGGCCGATCGGCGACACGTTCGGCCGCCGGCGTCCACTGCTGATCGGCCTGGCGCTGTTCACGCTGGCGTCGGTCGGCTGCGCGCTCGCGAGCTCGATCGGGATGCTGAACGCGCTGCGTGTCGTCCAGGGCCTCGCCGGAGCCACCGGCATCACGCTCGCCCGGGCGATGGTCCGCGACTCGTTCGAAGGCGCGGAGGTCGCGCGGATGTACTCGAGCCTCGCCGCCGTCGTCAGCGTCGCCCCGATCGTCGCACCGCTGGTGGGCGCTCTGCTGCTCGCCGTCGGCAACTGGCGCTTCCTGTTCCTGTTCCTGGCTGTCGTCGGTGCTGTCCTCTTGATCGTCAGCGCGGCTTGGACCGCCGAGACGCTTCCGCGCGCACGGCGTCGCTCGGGTCATCCCGCCGACATCCTGCGCACCTATCGGGACCTCCTGCGCGACCGCGGCTACCTCTCGTACACGGTCCCGCTCGCGATGTCGGCGGTCCTGATGTTCGGCTTCCTGACCGCGTCGTCGTTCGTCTACCAGGACGTCTACGGGGTCAGTCCGCAGGTCTACGGCCTGCTCTTCGGCGTCAACGGCTGCGTGCTGATGGCCAGCAACATCGTCAACAAGCGGCTGGTCGGGCGCGTGCCGCAGCGACGGCTGCTCGAGGTCGGGCTGGTCTGGATCGCGGGCGGCGGATCCGTGCTGGCGATCGCCGGCATCGCGGGCGCCGGCGCGATGGTGGTGATCCCGCTCGTCTCGGTCGCGTGCTGCGGCCTCGGCATGGTCAACCCCAACGCGACGGCCCTCGCCCTCACCGAGCAGAAGGAGCGAGCCGGCTCGGCGGCCGGCCTGATGGGCCTGCTGCAGTTCGCGGCGGGAGCGATCGTGCCGCCGGTGCTCGGTGCGATCGGCACGAGCCCCGCGACGATGGGCGGCGTGATGGCGACGGGCGGGGTGCTCGCGCTGGCGTCGTTCGCCGTGTTGTCGATCCGGCGCGAGGGCGCGCCGGCGTCGGCGGCGTCATGAGCCGCCCGCGCGCACGCGGCCGACGCGCGGGGGCGCGCGCCGTGACCTGCGCGCTACGCGCCGGCGGCCGTGCCGGGCGACGCGCCGAACAGGTCGCGACGGCGGTGGGCCTCGTCGGGACGGTCGGCGAGCGTCGCGGCGTGCGCGACGTCGAGCGGCTCGATGCCGCCGGCCGCGAGCGCGACCGCGCGCACGCGCGCGGCCTTCACGCACATGTCGGTCACCGCCTCGACGGCGGCCGCGCTCTCGCCGAGCGCGACGATCCCGTGGTTGGCCAGCAGCAGCAGTCGCGGCGCGGGCGCCCCGCCGCGCGGCGCGCGCAGCACGTCGGCGACGGCACGGCCCAGTGCGAGGCCGGGCTCGTGGTAGGCGACCCACGCGGGCGTTCCCAGCACGACCATCTCGTCGGGGAACAGCGGTGCCGCCCACAGGCTGGCGGCGCCAGGCGTGCACAGCAGGCCGACGACGGGGCTCGGATGGGTGTGCGCGACCCAGCGCGCGCCGCCGTGGACGACCGCCGCGACGTGCACGAGCGTCTCCAGCGAGGCGCGCGCGCCTGCCGGTCCGGCGACGCTGGTGAGCGCTTCGTCGAGCGCCTCCTGCGTGCTGGCGGGATCGTCGAGCAGCGCGACGAGCGGGGCCGGTTCGACGAGCGCGAAGTCCTCGGGGCGGGCGCCGTCCATCCGCGCGCCGCTGCGCTTGACCGCGATGGTGCCGTCAGCGAGCACGGTCGACGTGTTGCCCTCCGCGAGCACCACGAGGTCGCGCGAGCGCGCGCCCAGTCGGCGGCTCAGGTCGACGAGGGCGGAAGGGACGGCGGAGGGATCGACGCGGACGCTCATCGCGACTCCGGGGAGTCGAGCGCGGCGAGGAGGGCAATCACGTTCAAAGCATGTCACGGCTGCGCGTGCGCTGGCATGGCGGCGCGCCCAAAGGAGGTGATCGACCTGTGGTGAGTACGAAGATGCACGGTCCGGTCGCCGCCGTCGACCTCGGTGCTCAGAGCGGGCGGGTCGCGCTCGGCGCGGTCGTCGGCGGGAGACTCGACCTCCAACTGGTGCACCGCTTCGCCAACGAGTCCGTCGACCTCCGCGGCCGGCTGCTGTGGAACGTGCTGGGCATCTTCGCCGAGATCAAGCGCGGGCTGCGCGAGGCGGCGCGCCGCGGCGGCGAGGTCGAGTCGGTCGCGGTCGACGCGTGGGGTCTGGACTATGCGCTGCTGGACGCGGGCGGCCTGCCGGTCGGCCCGGTCTTCCACCATCGCGATCGCCGCACCGACGGGATGATCGAGCGGGCTCTGATGCGGGTCCCGCGCGACCAGATCTACGCTCGCACCGGAACGCAGTTCATGACGGCGAACACGCTCGACCAGCTTCTCGCCGAGGCGCCGTCGACGCTGGCGCGGGCCGATCGGCTCTTGATGATCCCCGCGCTGATGGCTTACTGGCTGTCGGGTCACGGCGCGTGCGAGCCGACGATCGCGAGCACGACGCAGCTGTTCGACGTGCGCGCCGGCAGCTGGGCGCACGACCTGGTGGGGATGCTGGGCATCCCGGCGCGGCTGCTGCCGCCGATCGTGGGATCGCACGAGCCGCTCGGCCCGCTGCTGCCGGAGGTCGTCGCCGACGCCGGCCTGGCGCGCGCGCCGCTGGTGCGGCTCGGCGCCAGCCACGACACAGCGGCTGCGCTCGTCGCCGTGCCGGCCGCCGACGAGCAGTTCGCGTATGTCTCCAGCGGGACGTGGTCGCTCGTCGGCGTCGAGACGCGCGCGCCCGTGCTGTCGCAGGCCGCCTGTGCGGCGAACGTGACCAACGAGTTGGGCGTCGACGGGACGGTGCGCCTGCTGAAGAACGTCACCGGCCTGTGGACGCTGACGCAGGCGCAGCGAACATGGGAGCGGGAGGGACGCCCGCAGGACCTCGCGCAGCTGCTCGCGGCCGCGGCGCGGCTGCCGGCCGGGCACGCCGTCGTCGACGTCGACGACCCGTCGCTGCGGCTGCCCGGCGACGTGCCCGCGCGGTTGCGCGCGCTCTGCGCCGCCGCCGGAGAACCGCTGCCCGAGCATCCCGCGGAGGTCGTGCGGGTCCTCGTCGACTCGCTGGCATGCAAATACGCGCTGGTGATCGAGCAGGTCGCCGCGCTCGGCGGCGTGACGCCGTCGGCCGTCCACGTCGTCGGCGGCGGGAGCCAGAACGAGCTGCTGTCGCAGACGACCGCCGACGCGACCGGCCTGCCGGTGATCGCCGGCCCGGTCGAGGCGACGGTCGCCGGCAACGTGCTGTGGCAGCTGCACGACGGGATCGGCGACCTGTGGGATCTGCGCGAGGTCGTGCGCCGCTCGACGCGGCTGCGTCGTTACGAGCCCGCGCGCGCGGGCGCGCGAGCGCTCGAACCCGCGCGTCACCGGCTCGCGGCCACGGCCGCCCGCAGCAGGTCGCGCATCGCAACCGTCTCGGACAGGGGATGAGCGCGTCGCGATCGGCCTGCGCGATCGCCTGCGACACCAGCTGGGGCGATCAGGATGGACATGCGCTCACCTCCGGCAGCGGCGCGGCGGAGCGGCGTCCGAGGACGAAGAGGGCGGCGCCCGTGGCGCCGAGGCCGCCGATCACCGCGATCGTCGCCATCGGCGCCACGGAGCTGCTGCCTCCGATCCCGGCCAGCGGGGCGATCGCGGCGGCGAGGGCGAACTGCGTGAGCCCCATCAGCGCCGAACCGGCCCCGGCGATGCGCGTGTGGTTGGCGAGCCCGATCGCCACGAGGTTTCCCTGCGAGAAGCCCCAACTGGCGACGAGCAGCATCAGCGACGCTTCGAGCGCGATCAGCCCGAGGCCGCCGACGGCGACGGCCGCGAGGCCGGCGCAGCCGGCGAGCAGGAGCGCGAGGCCGACGCGCGTCAGCGTCGCCAGCCCGACGCGATGGAGCAGATGGGCGTTGATCTGGCTCGACGCGACCATCACGAGGCCGTTGACGCCGAAGAGGATCGCGAACAGCTGCGGCGAGCCGCCATAGCGATCGGTGACGAGGAACGGCGTCATCGAGACGTAGGCGGTCAGCACCGTGGCCATCAGTCCCGTCGTGACGATGCAGCCGACGTACACGCGGTCGCGCAGGAGCGTGGCGTACGCCGCGCGCGCGGCGGCCGGCGAGCCGGAGCGGCGCAGTTCGGGGGCGAGCGTCTCCGGCAGCTTCAGCGCAACAGCGCTGACGAGCAGGACTCCGAAGATGGCGTTCGCGACGAAGACGCCGTGCCAGCTCGTCGCGCCCGCGACCGCCGAGCCGATCAGCGGCGCCACCATCGGAGCGACGCCGTAGATCAGCGTCAGGCGCGAGTAGTAGCGCGCCGAGTCCTCGAGCCCGTAGAGGTCGCGCACGATCGAGCGCGCGATCACGATGCCGCTCGCGCCGGCGGCGCCCTGCAGGATCCGCCCGAGGCAGAGCAGGGGCAGCGTCGTCGCGCTCGCGCACAGGATCGAGCTGACGGTGAACAGCGCCAGTCCGACCAGCAGCGGCCGCCGTCGGCCGAAGACGTCGCTGAGCTCGCCGAAGACGAGCTGCCCGAGCGCCAATCCGACCAGGAACAGCGCGATCGTCAGCTGCGCCGACGACGTCGAGGTGCCGAGGTCGTCGGCGACCTGCGGAAGTGCCGGCGTGTACATGTCCATCGCCGCCGGCGCAGCTGCGGAGAGCGCGCCGAGCAGCACGAAGAAGCCGACGCCGGCAGTCGGCCGGCGCACCGCCTGCGCCGTCGGCCCGGCGCTCACGAACGCGTGCGGAGGAGTCCGCGGGGCTGCGAGAGGGAAGTCATGGGCTGTCTCTTTTCAGGCCGCGGACGGCTGCCGGGGTTGACTTGCGCGATGGACCAGGTTAGCGTCGCAGTCTACAAAGTCGGAAGACCATCCGGTATTTCGGAAAAGATCGCAGCTGAGGAGAGTGCGTTCTGTGGGGTCGAGGAGTCATGCAGTTGGCACTCAGTGTCGAACGCGATCGACGTCAACCGTCGTGTGCGGCGCGCGCCGCCGTGACGTGTCACCCGTGAGGGGGCGGCCATGAGCGTCGAAGCAGAGCGGCTTCCCGTTCAGGGCGCCGCTTCGATCCGGTGGCGCCGGCTGCTGATGCGGCTGGGCATCGTGGGTCGCGGGCCGGCCGTGTTGCTGATCCTGCTGACCGGGGCAGCGGTCATCGCCCCGGCGGTCTACGTGTTCAATTATGCGTTCGCGGGCAACCCCTCCGGGGTCAGCCAGATGCTGAACGCGACGGGCAGTTGGAATCTCGTCGTCAGCACGCTCGAGCTCGCGCTCGGGTCCGGCGCGTTGGCGTTGGTGATGGGGACGACGCTGGCGTGGTTCGCCAGCCGGCTCGGACCCCGCTGGCGCTGGCTCGCGAACGTCCCGTTCCTGCCGCTGGTGGTGCCGCAGCTGGCGATGGTGACCGGCTACGTCTACCTGCTGAATCCGTCGATCGGGTACGTCAACCAGATCTACCGGTCGCTGTTCGGGGGCACGTACGGCCCGATCAATCCATACACGCTGCCGTGGATGATCATCATCGGCAGCTTCGTCCTGACCTCGATCGTCTTCCTGTTCGTCAAGACCGCGCTCGCGCAGTTGAGCCAGGAGCTGCTCGACGCGGGGTCGGTGTTCGGCTGCGGGCCGACGAGATTGCTGTGGAAGGTCGTGCTGCCCGTCATGCGGCCGGCGCTGATCTACGGTGCCATGACGACGTTGCTGCTGGGCATCGGCCAGATCACCGTGCCGATCATCTTCGGCAGCCCCGTGGGCATCCACGTGCTGGGGACCTCGATCTACGCGAACACGGCTTCCAGTTCGCCGAACTTCAACCTCGCCGCGGCCTATGGCCTGCCGATCCTCGTCGTCGGGATCATCGCGCTGATCTTCCAGCGCGTCATGCTGCGCGACGCCGCTCGCTACGTCACGGTCGGCGGCCGTGGCTCGCGGCCGGCCACCGAGCAGTCCGGCTGGGCCGGTCCGACCGTCTTGATCGTGTACGCGCTCATCTCGCTGGTGCTGCCGCTGATCGCGATCGTGATCGTCTCGCTGCAGCCGTTCTGGAGCGGCCACATCAGAGTCGGCGACTTCACGCTGCACAACTACTCGCTGATCTTCTCCCAAGACGATCTGCGCGAGGCGGTCACCAACAGCTTCAAGTACGCGGTCGCCACCGTGCTGATCGGCGTGCCGGTGACACACGGCTGCGCGCGGATCATCTACGCGAATCGCCGCATCCCGGTGCTCTCGTCGATTCAGGACGCGATCGTCAACCTCCCGCTCGTCGTGCCGACGGCGATCTTCGGCCTCGGCTTCCTGCTGCTGTACACGGAGACATCCGTCGGGCTCTACGGCAACGCGTGGGGGATCATCATCCTCTGGGTCGTCCTGATCCTGCCGATCGCGACGCGCCTGCAGCTGACGGCCTTGGTGAACCTGGGGCCCGAGCTGAACGCGGCGGCAAGGACCTGCGGCGCCGGCTTCCTACGGCGCGTCCTCACGATCGACCTGCCGCTCCTGCGCCCTGCGCTGGCCGGCGGCGCGGCGCTGGTGATGGTGGTCTCGATGCAGGAGTTCACCGCATCGATCTTCGTCGCGTCGATGAACACCCAGGTGATGGGCACTCAGCTCTACCAGCTTTTCTCTTTTGTTGGCTACTCGCAGGCAGGGGCGATGTCGATCGTCATGTGTGTGATTACCGCGCTCGGTGTGGGTCTCGCGTTCCTGTTCGGGGGACGTGGCGCGCTGAGCAGCACCTCGAAGGGACGTGCGACCGTTGGCTAGAATCACTGCAGAGGGCGTCACCAAGAGCTACAAGGTGCGCCGTCGCCAGATCGACGCCGTCCGCGGCGTCTCGTTCGACGTCACCGAAGGCGAGCTGCTCGTCCTCTTGGGACCGAGCGGCTGCGGCAAGACGACGACGCTGCGCTGCCTGGCCGGGCTCGAGGAGCCCACTGACGGCGCGATCGTGCTCGGCGACCGTCCGGTGTTCGACCGGCAGAAGGGCGTCAACGTGCCGTCGAACAAGCGCAACCTGGGGATGGTCTTCCAGAGCTTTGCGCTGTGGCCGCACCTGACGGCGTACCAGAACATCCAGTTCCCGCTCAAGGCGCGGCGCGTCTCGCGCCAGCAGCACTCGGCGCTGGTGTCCGAGGCGGCGCGGCTCGTCGACCTCGACGAATCGCTGCTGCAGAACCGACCGGGCCAGCTCAGCGGCGGGCAGCAGCAGCGCGTCGCGCTGGCGCGCGCGCTGGTGGGCAACCCGTCGATCGTGCTGTTCGACGAGCCGCTCAGCAACCTCGACGCCAAGCTGCGCGAGCAGCTGCGCACAGAGCTGCGGACGCTGCACCGTCGCGTCGGATTCACCGGCGTGTACGTCACGCACGACCTGCTCGAAGCCGCCGTGCTGGGCGACAAGGTCGCCGTGATGCACAGAGGCGAGATCGCGCAGCTCGGCGCGCCGGAGGCGGTCTTCGACCACCCGACCGGCGTCGACGTCGCCGAGCTGGTGGGCTATCGCCGCCTGACGGCGGCCGTCCGCGGCGAGGGTGCCTGGCGCTCCGGCGAGCTCGAGCTCGAAGGCGCGCTGCCGTCCACGACGATGGCGCCCGAGTCGCTGCGCGTCTACGCGCGGCCGGTGCACGTCACGGTCAGTCTCTCGTCCGCGCCGCTGGATGTCGGCATGGCTCGCATCGGCGGCTGGACGATCGACGAGCTGGAGGTCACCGGCGATCACGCCGACGTGCTCGTGAGCAAGGGCGAGGAGTCGGTCCGCCTGCCCGTCGAGCCGCGATCCGTCACCGGGATGGCGCGCGGCGACGTCATCGCGCTCGACATCCCAGGTTCCAAGGTTCGCTTCTTCGAGCCGGACGGGACGTCTTGGTCCAACAGCCGGCACGCCGCCGAGCCCAACCCAGCGGACGTCAAGAGCCGCCAACCGATCAGCTGACATGACCCTCATCCATACCTGTTATCGCATCGTCGACATCGACGAAAGCGTCGCCTTCTACGAGGCGCTCGGCTTCGAGGAGCGCCATCGCATGGCGTTGCCCGACGGCGCGACCAACGTGTTCCTCGGCACGCCCGGCGACAGCGACCGGCTCGAGCTGACCTACAACCCCGGCGTCGAGAGCTACGAGATCGGCACCGGCTACGGTCACATCGCCATCACGACGCCGGACATCGACGTGACGCTGGCGGACCTCGGCACGCGGGGCATCTCGCCCGAGCGCGCGCCGTACACCGTCAGCGCGGACGGCCCGCGCATCTGCTTCGTGCGGGATCCCAACGGCTATCGGATCGAGATCGTCGAAGGCACTGGATGACGGTCCGCGCGACGGCGGAGTTCTCCGGGACCGATCCGCGGACCGGGGAGCGGGCCCCCGGCGCCTACGTCGACGCCACGGCGGCCGAGGTCGCCGCGGCGGCGCGCGCCGCCCGTGCGGCGTTCCTCTCCGAGGGCGATCGGCGCACCTTCTCCGACGCGGCGCTGCTGCGGGCGGTGGCCGAGCAGATCGACGCCCGCGCCGCCGAGCTGTGCGAGGCGGCCGAGCGGGAGACCGGGCTGACCTCGGCGCGGCTCACAGGCGAGGTGGCGCGGACGACCGGCCAGCTGCGCGCCTTCGCCGACGTGGTCGACAGCGGTGAGCTGCTGGAGCCGATCGTCGACGCGGCCGACCCGGCGGCGACGCCGCCGCGACCCGACCAGCGGCGGATGAACCTGCCGATCGGCGTCGTGGCGGTCTGGGGCGCCGGGAACTTCCCGTTCGCCTTCGGCGTCGCCGGCGGTGACACGGCCGCGGCGTTCGCCGCAGGCTGTCCCGTCGTCGTCAAGGCGCACCCTTCGCATCCGCGCACCTCGGAGCTGACCGCCGAGGCGGTGCACGCCGCGCTGCTCAGCGTCGGGGCCTCGTCGGCCTGGTTCTCGCTGCTGCAGGGCCGCGAGCACGCCACCGGCGTCTGCCTGGCGACCTGCGACGACGTCGACGCCGTCGCGTTCACCGGCAGCCGATCCGGCGGGCTGGCGCTGGTGCGGGCCGCAGCCGAGCGGCCGCGCCCGATTCCGGTCTACGCCGAGATGGGCGCGGTCAACCCGACCGTCGTCACGCCGGCGGCGGCCTCCGCGCGCGGCGCGCAGATCGCGCAGGAGCTCGGAGGCGCGATCGTCGCGAGCAACGGGCAGCTCTGCACCAAGCCCGGCATCATCGCGCTCGTCGACGACGGGGCGGCCCGTGCGCTGGTCGGCACGCTCGCCGAGCTGCTCGCGGCCGGCGAGTCCCAGCCGCTGCTCGACTCGCGCACGAAGGAGGCGTTCGTGCGCGGCGCCGACGAGCTGGCCGCGGCGCCCGCGGTCGAGGTGATCGCGCGCGGAGCCGAGACCGATCGGCCGGGCAGCTGGCAGGCGCCGCTGCTCGCGCAGGTGGCGGCGTCGGCGCTGACGTCCGGAGTGACGCAGGTCGAGGAGGTCTTCGGCCCGGCGGCGGTGGTCGCCTGGTGCGCCGACGAGGCCGAGCTGCTGAAGCTGCTCGAGTCGCTGGAGCCCGCGTTGGCCGCGGGGCTGTACGCCGAGGCCGAGGAGGCCGCTCTGCACCCGATCATGGTGCGGCTGCAGCGCAAGGTCGGACGGCTCGTCTTCGACGGCATCACGACGGGGGTGACGGTGGGGCGCGCGACGGTGCACGGCGGACCGTTCCCGGCGACGTCGATCGACGGGCACACGTCCGTCGGCATGACGGCGCCGCGGCGCTTCCTGCGCCCGGTCGGCTTCCAGGGCTTTCCCGAGGCCGCGCTGCCCGCGGCCCTGCGCCGCCGCGCGGCGTCCTAGCCGTCGCGCACCGCGCTTCCGCCCCGCCGCCGGCCCGCGGCGACGCGGAGCACCCCGCCGCCGGTCGGGGTCAGAGCAGCTCGAGCGGCTCCTCCACGATCGGCGCCTGCGGCGGCGGTCGGCGCAGGACCAGGCTGAACGAGACGACCGCGGCGGCGCCGGCGCACGAGAGGGCGACGATCGCCGGGACGACCGCGCTGTCGCCGCCGCCGAGCCCCGCCAGCGGAGCCGCCACCGCTCCCATCGTGTACTGGAAGACGCCCATCAGGGCCGAGCCGGAGCCGGCGACATGGCCGTGCTCGGAGAGGCCGATCGCGATCGTGTTGCCCTGGACGAAGCCCCAGCTTCCGAGCATGCACGCCCAGCTCGCCTCCAGCGCGATCAGCCCGAAGCCCGCCAGCTCGACGACCAGCACCCCGGCGGCGCCGGTCACCATCATGCAGAGGCCGAACCCGGCGAGTCGCGTCGGAGCGAAGCGGTGCAGCAGATGGGCGTTGATCTGGTTGCTGGTGACCATCGCGGCCGCGTTGATCCCGTACAGGATCCCGAACAGCTGGGGGGAGGCGCCGTAGCCGTCCTCGATCACGAAGGTCGCGCTGGAGACGAACACGATCAGTGCGCCCATCGTCAGACCGAGGGTCGCCGTGCAGCCGACGAAGCGGCGATGGCGCAGGAGCGCGCCGAAGGTCTGCATCGTGTCGGCCAGGGTGCCCGAGCGCCGCGCCTCCTTCGGCAGCGTCTCGGGAAACCACACGAACGCGCCGATCACGAGCAGGATCCCGAAGCAGGCCTGCACGACGAAGATCCCATGCCACGACGCGACGCGCAGGATCGTCGCGCCGATCGTCGGCGCGACGATCGGCGCGACCCCGTAGATCAGCGTCAGCCGCGAGTAGTAGCGAGCGGAGTCGCGCAGGCCGAACAGGTCGCGCACCACCGTGCGCCCGATCGCCATGCCGCACGCGCCGGCGGCGCCCTGCAGCAGCCGTCCGGCGCACAGCACGGGAAGCGACGGGCTCACGGCGCACAGCAGCGACGCGAGCACGAACAGCACGAGCCCGCCGAGCAGCGGCAGCCGGCGCCCGACCACGTCGGCCAGCTGGCCGAAGACGAACTGGCCGAGCGCCATGCCGACCAGGTACAGCGAGATCGTCAGCTGCGCCGCCGAGGTGGTGACGTCGAGCTCCCGTGCGACGGTCGGAAGCGAGGACAGATAGAGGTCCATCGCCGCCGGGCCGACCGCGCTGAGACAGCCGAGCAGCAGGAAGAAGCGGACGCTCTCGGGCGGAGGGGCGGACCGCGGCCCGCCCCTCGTCGTGGTGCCCGTCATGGCGGGCCCTGCTAGGCCCGGTCGACGCGGCGGCCTTCGCGCCGCTCCCAGCCCTCCGTGAAGAGATCGAACCGCACCTGCTCACGCGGGTGCTCGGCGACCGCGTCCCAGTCGACGCCGATGCCGAGGCCCGGTGCGGTCGGAACGGGCATCGCGCCGTCGTCGCCGACGTGCGGCAGGCCGGGGAACAGGTCCCGGACCCAGCTGTCGGCGAAGTCGTTGAAGTGCTCCTGGATCTTGAAGTTCGGCACGGTCGCGGCCAGCTGCAGGTTGGCCCCCGTCGCGATCGGCCCGCCGACGTTGTGAGGCGCGAGCAGCACGTATCCCGTCTCGGCCGTGGCGGCGAGGTGGCGCAGCTCGAGGATGCCGCCGAAGTGGCAGAGGTCGGGCTGGATGATGTCCGCCGCCTGCAGCTCGAACAGCTCGCGGAACTCGTAGCGGGTGTGCAGCCGCTCGCCGGTCGCGACGGGAACGTTCGCGCGCTCGGCGACCTTCGCGAGCGCCTTCAGGTTCTCCGGCGGGACGGGCTCCTCGATCCAGCCCGGGCGGTAGGGCTCCAGTTCGCGGGCGATGCTCAGCGCGGTGGAGGGGGTGAAGCGCCCGTGCATCTCGACGAACAGCTCCGCGTCGGGGCCGATCGCGTCGCGGACGGCCTCGACGAGCGCGATCGACGTGCGGCGCTCGGGGGCGCTGAGCTCCTGCTGGCCGGGCCCGAAGGGGTCGACCTTGAGCGCCCGGTAGCCGCGTTCGACGACCTGCTTGGCGGCCGCGTGGAACTCCTGCGGTTCGCGCTCGACCGTGTACCAGCCGTTGGCGTAGACGGGGACGCGCTCGCGCACCGCGCCACCGAGGAGGCGGTGGACGGGCTGTCCGAGCGCCTTGCCCATGATGTCCCAGCAGGCCATCTCGACGGTCGCGATCCCAGACATCACGACCGCGCCCGCGCGGTCGTAGTCGTTGCGGAACATTCGCTGCACGAGTGACTGGACCTCGAACGGGTCGCTGCCGACGACGTGCGCGTCTTGCGCGTAGGAGAGATATCCGAGCAGCGCGTCGGTGTGGTTCACCATCCGCGCCTCGCCGAGTCCGGTGATCCCCTCGTCGGTCTGGACCTCGACGACCGTCAGGTTCCGCCACGGGGTCCCCACAACCTGAACACGCAGGCCTGTTATCCGCATATACAGACATCCCTCCTCATATTCGGACAACCAATATACCGACCGCGCCAGTGCGCGACGGCGGCGCGAGCGGATCGGTCGTCATGCGGACGTGCGCGGTGCCACCGCCACCGTCAGCCCCTGCCGGCGCAGCCGCTGAACCGCCGTCGCGGGGGTGGCGTCGTCGACGACGATCAGGTCGAACTGCGCCAGCGGCGCGACGCGGTGCAGCGCGACGCGATCGAGCTTCGTGTGGTCGACCGCCAGCACCGTGCGCCGCGCCGAGCGCAGCATCGCGCGCTTGACCAGCACGATCTCCTGCTCCTGGTGGAAGGCGCTGCGGTCGGAGACCGCCGCGGTCGAGACGATCGCGAGGTCGGTCGACATCGCCTCGATCGCGTCGATGCACGCGACGCCGAGAAACGAGTCGTGCGCGGCGTGGTACTCGCCGCCGAGCGCCAGCAGCCGGATGCCCGGCACGTCGCACAGCAGCTTGATCGACTCCAGGTAGTTGGTCACGACCGTCAACGGCGTCACGTCGCCGAGCAGACGCGCGAACGCCAGCGCGGTCGTCGAGTCGTCGAGCATCAGCGACATGCCCGGCTCGATCAGTTCGCGCAGGCGGCGGGCGATCGCGTCCTTCTCGCGCCGGTTGGCCTCCAGCCGGTAGGCGATGTTCGATTCGAACACGCTCGACGGCAGCGCGGTCGCGCCGCCGCGGTGCTTGCGCACGATCCCGTGCGCTTCGAGGTCGTCCAGGTCGCGGTGGACGGTCATCGCGCTGATCTCGAACCTGCTCGCCAACTCGCTGACGGAGACCGATCCACGGCGCATCACGTACTCGGCGATCCGCCGGCGGCGCGCGGACGCGCTGGACGCGCGCGGGCTCATCGGCCGCTCGCCCGCGTCGGGTCCCGCAGCGGCGCGTTGAGGCGCCGCAGCCCCGCCCCGCGCGCGCCGAGCGAGATCTCCGCGAGCGCGTCGTGGTCGATCCGCGGCAGCGCGCGGCGGTAGGCCCCGAGTTCGATCCCCAGCAGCTCGCAGAGCGCCAGTCGCAGGATCGTGTTGTGCGCGACGACGAGCACGCGTCCGCCGGGCGCGGCCGCGGCGGCGTCCCGCAGCGCCGCCGCGGCGCGATGGGCGGCCGCGGCAGGGTCCTCGCCGCCCGGCAGCGGGTGAGCGACCGGGTCGCGTTCGAACGCCCGCACCGACTGGGGGTGCTCGGTGCGCAGCTCGTCGAGCCGGCGTCCCTCGGCGGCGCCGAAGTCGAGCTCGCGCAGCCGCGCGTCGCGCACCAGTTCGAGGCCGGCCGCATGCGCCGTGCCGGTCGCGGTCGCGACCGCTCGGACCATCGGCGAGCAGCGGATCGCGTCGAGCTGTGCGCCGGCGGCCCACCGCGCGAGTCGTCCCGCCTGCTCGCGGCCGACGTCGTCGAGGTCGATCTCGCTGGCGCCGGCATAGCGTCCGTCGGCGCTCCACTCGGTGCGGCCGTGGCGGGACAGGAGCAGGGTCGTGGAGGTCATCGCGCCACCGCCGCGGCGGCGAGGACCGGGGCCAGGTAGCCGCGCTCGACGAGCGCCTGCGCGAACGCGCCGAAGCGCTCCTGGAAGCGGGCGGCGCGGTCGGGGCGCGGCTCGATCCGCGCGCTCGGTGCGAGCAGCCGCTGCGCCGCGTCGCGCAGCGATCCGCCGTCGGCGCCCGCCGCTGCCAGCACCGCCATGCCGACCGCGGCTTCGGGGTGGCGCGGCAGCTCGACCGGTCGGCCCAGCACATCGGCGCGCAGCTGGCACCAGTAGCGGCTGCGGGTCGCGCCGCCCGTCAGTGCGAGCGGCCCGTCCAGCGGCGCGCCGAGTTGGGCGAGCGCGGCGACGCCGATCCGCTCGACGTACGCCACCCCTTGCAGGAGTGCCGCGAAGCGGTCTCCGTCGTCGGCGGCGACGCCGATCGTGAATCCCTCGGCCTCCGGCCGGTAGAAGGGAAAGCGCTCCCCGCGCGCGGTCAGCGGGTAGGTCAGCGGTCCGGCCGGCTCGTGCGCGGCAGCGGCGACGTCGAGGGCGGGAAGGTCGCGGCCGGGGAAGGCGGCCGCGAGCGCGCCGGCGCCGACGTTGGAGGCACCACCCGGCAGCCACTCGCCGTCGGGGGAGCGGTGGCTGTAGACGGCCCCGTGGGGGTCGCGCAGCAACTGCTCGCTGACGCCCTTGAGCACGAGCGTCGTGCCGAGCACGGAGACGACGCGGCCGGGGGCGAGCGCGCCGGCGGCGATCTGGCCGCCGCAGCCGTCGGTCATCCCGGCGACGATCGCGGCGCCGGCCGGCAGTCCGGTCGCGGCTGCGGCCGCGGCGCCGAGCTGTCCGATCGGGGTGCCGGGGGCGACGACCCGGGGAAGCGCCTGCGGGGGGATCCCGAGCCGCTCGAACAGTTCGACGGGCCAGCGGCGGCGGATGCTGTCGTAGCCGCTCTTCAACGCATGGCTGGCGTCGGTCGCGGTCGGCTCGCCGGCAAGACGGGCGGCGACGAAGTCGGCCGAGTGCAGCACGCGGGCGTCGGCGGGCAAGCGGGCGGCGGTGCCGCCCGCTCGCGCAGCCGCGCCGGTCGCGTCGCCGCCGAACAGACCGACGAGCTTCGGCAGCGCCCACGAACCCTGCATTCGCAGGCCGAGCTCGTCCCACAGCGCTGCGCCCTCGGCGGCGACGCGCGCGACGTGCGGGGCGCCGCGGTCGTCGTCGTACATCACGCCCGGCGTCAACGGCTCGCCGTCGCGGTCGGCGAGCAGCAGCGTCCCCGAGGTGCTGCAGATCGCCAGCGCTCGCACGGCGCCCACGTCGACCGCGGCGCGCGCCTGCGCCAGCGCCGCAACGGTCGCGCTCCACCATTGCTCGGGATCCTGCTCGTGCCGGCGGCCGGGGCCGCGACGACTCTGCAGCGGGGCGGTACCGCCGCCGACCAGCGTCCCGCGCTCGTCGAGCAGCGCGACGCGCACGCCTTGCGTGCCGACGTCGACGCCGACCCAGACGGCCGCTCCGACAGGCGCTGATGCACCGTCGTCGGGTGTGTGCACGGCGTATGGGAGAACGTCAGTCATCGACGGCCATCATCCCAAAATCACACCAGTTGGCGTTAGATCCAACAGCGTGGTGATCGTCCGCGTCGAGACGGTGGACGCAAGACGCATTCGGCCGAACGCGGTGATCCGGTCGGCCGCCGCCTGCGTGTGTACAGACATCAGGTGTAAAGCTTTCCGTCGAGACTGCCGAGAGACCCCGCGAAACGTATGACAGAGAAACCGATCACCGGAGTGCCAGACCGCAGCGTGCTGATTGACCTCGTCGAGGGCCTCGACGACCTGGCGATCATCCTGCTCGACGTCGAGGGGCGCGTGACCCTGTGGAACCGCGGCGCTGAGCGCCTGAAGGGGTATGAAGCGAGCGAGATCCTCGGCGAGTCGTTCGAGCGCTTCTATCCCCAGGAGGCGATCAACCTGGGCCATCCCCGGCGAGAGTTGGAGGCAGCGGCGGCGCTCGGGCACTATGAGGAAGAGGGCTGGCGACTGCGCAAGGATGGATCGCGCTTCTGGGCTCACGTTCGCATCGTCGCCGTCTACGATCCGAGTGGCGTCCTGCGTGGCTTCGGGAAGGTCACGCGCGACCTGACCGATCGCAAGCAGTCGGAGGAGCAGCGGGCGAACGTCCTCAGACTGCTGGAGACGACCGCGCGCACCGACGCGCTCACGGGTCTGGCCAACCGCCGCGCCTGGGACGAGACGCTCGCGCGTGACATCGCGCAGGCGCGGCGACGCGGCACCCCGCTGTCGATCGCGATCGTTGACGTCGATCGCTTCAAGGAGCTCAACGATGAGCTCGGGCACAGCGCCGGCGACCAGTTCCTCAGGCGTTGCGCGATCGCTTGGCGCGATGCGTTGCGGGAGGGCGACCTGATCGCTCGCTACGGCGGCGACGAGTTCGCCGTCAGCCTGCCCGACTGCGCCGCCGAGACGGCGGTCTTCGTCCTCTCACGGCTGCGCGCGGCGACGCCGAACGGTCGCGGCTGCTCGGTCGGGCTTGCCGTCTGGGACGGCAGCGAGTCGTCCGAACGGCTCTTCGGTCGCGCCGACGCTGCGCTGTATGAAGCGAAGGCGACGGGACGAGACCGGATCGTCCACGCCGCTTGCGGCGCTCGCCGCTGAGCGCGTCCACCGAAGACCGGACGCGTCTTTCAGCGACTGCGCAGGAGCGTCTCGGCGTGAGCGGCGAGCAACTCGATGCAGGAGCGCAGGGGCGGGTCGATCGCCGGTCTGGCGGCCTTCCAGGCGATCGCGAGGACCGCGCGCGAGTCTGCCGCTGCGGGAATCGGCTGAAACAGCGCCGAGCGGGCGTCGAAGCGCTCCGCCAGCCGCGGCGACGGTATCGGATGCGTGGAGAGGTCTTCGACGAACAGCGGATGTCGCGAGGCGTATGCGGTCGCGACGCCGGAGTGCTCGGTCAGCGCGTTGGTGCGCAGCCCGGGTCGCACACCGCCGTGCGATGCCGACAGGACTAGCTCGCCAGGGGCCGCGCCGGGCTGCCAGAGGCCGACCACGTCCGCCTGTGCGAGCTCGGCCGCCTGCTCGCACAGCCGTGCGGGCAACGCGTGCGCCGGCGCCGTCTCGAGCGCCGCGTAGACGGCCTGGAGCCTTCGCAGCGTCACCGAGTAGCTGTCCACTGCGGCGGTCGCGTCGCGGCGCACGAGCAGGTTCGCGAGTCGCACGCCGATGCTGGCGAGGGCGTTCATGTCGCCGCGGTCGGGTTTCGGCATGTCGGCGCCGAAGAACTCGACGACGCCGAGCGCGCCGTCGCGGTCGAGGAGCGGGATCGCCAGGGCGCTGCGCAGGCCGGCCGCGCGCAGCGCCTCGCCGCGCAGCAGCGCCGGCTTCGCGTCGACGTCCTCGACCCACACCGGATCGGGCGATTCGAGCACGACCCCGGGCAGGCCCACGCCCGCGGCGAACGTCATCGCGCGCGTCATCTGCAACAGCGGAGACTGCGCCAGCCGCTCGGCCGACCAGACCGTCACGCAGCGCAGCGACCGCTGCCGCTCGACGTTCGGATCGGTGCGCCACCACGCGGCGAACTCCGCGCCCAGGGTGCGTGCCAGCCGCGCCGCGGTCGTGTGGCAGACCACGTCCAAGGCTCCGCTGTCGGTCATCGTCTGATCCAGCGCCTGGTGCAGGCGCAGACTCAGCTCCACCGTCCCATGCGACCGCGCCTGCGGTTGGGCGGGGCAGCTCGTCACCGCCGCAGCCGGGCGCCGTGACGCGGAGGTCAGCTCGCGATCGAGCCAGGCGTACAGCTGCGGGGGCGGCAACGGCGCACTCACCGCGTAGCCCTGCGCGATCTGGCAGCCAAGACCAGCGAGCAGCTCGAGCTCTGCCTCGGATTCCGCACCTTCGGCGACGACCGTCATGCCGAGGTGGCGGCCCAGCGCCGCGATCGCCGTGATCACCCCGGTGTCATCGGTGCGGCGCAGCTGCTCGACGAAACTGCGATCGATCTTGACCTCGTCGAGCGGGAGCGACTGCAGCCGCCCCAGCGACGAGTAGCCGCTGCCGAAGTCGTCCAGCGACAGCCGCACGCCGAGGCTCTTGAGGCGACCCAGGACCTCGCGCAGCACGCTCGGATCGCCGCTCAGCGCATCCTCGGTGACCTCGAGCGTCAACCGTTGCGGCGTGACGCCCGAGCGGTCCAGTGCCGCCCGCACGCGACGGACGATGCCGACGTCCGACAGCTCTCGCGCGGACACGTTGACGGCGACGCGGAGGCTCGGCGCCCCGAGCCCGTCGAGACGCTCCACGCAGCCGAGCGCCTGCTCCAGCACCGCGGCGCTGACCGCTTCGCCGAGTCCGTGCGCCTCCGCCAGCGGGATGAACGTCAACGGCGGCACCGGCCCCGAGCGCGCGCTGGACCAGCGCGCGAGCGCCTCGACCGCCACGACGCGGCCGCTGCACAGGTCGACCTGCGGCTGCAGGTCCACGCGCACCTCGCCGGCCCGCAGCGCCGCCGCCAACTCGCCGCCCGACGGCTGCGGCGCAACCGCGGCCGCGGTCGTCGCAAGCTCGTGGAAAGACGAAGTGAGTGACACGCGTAACTCCGATCAGGCTCGCTGACAGTTTCCTGCATCACCTCGACGGTCTCTCTCACCCGTCGATGGGAACAGTCTGCGCCCGTAGTGCGTAGAGCAGTCGCATTCGGATGCGCCGCTCAACGGATGTACTGCCGCGTGCGCGGCTGCGCGACACGTCGCCCCAATCGCTCAAGCCCGAGTTCCGCGCGGTCGATACAAGACGGCTGGAGCGATCCGTTGCGCAAGCTCGTTCGTTCGGTCATCCGTCCACTCTTCATTACGTGATGAACCGGCTGGGAAGCGTCGCCGCAATTCACTTCACAGCCCGTCGGCAGCACCACGCCGACTCCCGACTCCGGAGGACGCTGCGCGCCATGTCTGCATCTCACCGCCGTCTCACAACGCTGTGCGCCATCGCCGCTGCCGCGACGCTGATCGTCCCGGCCGCCGCATCGGCCGCCGGGACCGTCCACCTCTCGGCCGACCGCTACGACGTCTCCGAGGGCGCCGGCAACGCCGTCATCACGGTCACGCGCACCGAGGCCGCGCGCGGCGGCGAGGTGCGCTACGCCGTGTACCACAAGACCGCGCAGCAGTTCCAGGACTACCAGCCGGTGAGAGGACGCATCGACTTCGCTCCCGGTCAGACGACCGCGACGTTCGAAGTCCCGATCGTCGACGACCCGCTCGTAGAGCCCGACGAGACGGCCACAGTCGGGATCTACGGCGCATATCCCGAGAGAGTCGGCAAGCCCGATCGTGCACTGCTGACGATCGAGGACAACGACGCGATCTCGACCGATCCGCGCGACACGGTCAATCCGCTGGGCCTGAACCCTGCGCCGACGGGCGACAACCCGCTCGAGGGCGCGCGCTTCTACAGCAACCCGTCCCAGACGATCGCCGGGACCTATGCACGTCAGATCCGGGGCAAGAACCCGACGGCCGCAAAGGCGCTGCAGGTGATCGCCGATCAGCCCGAGGCAAAGCGCTTCGGCAGCTTCAACGCCCAGCCCGGCTACGTCGTCTCGAAGTACCTCGCCGAGGCGTTTCACAGCAATCCCGGGGAGGTCCCGCTGCTCGGCACCTACCGCTTCCATCACCACACCTGCGGCGGCTACAGCGACAGCCCGGCCGAGGCCGCGGCCTACAAGAAGTGGTACAGAAAGTTTGCGCAGGGGATCGGCAACAACAGGGTCGTCGTCTTCTACGAGATCGACGCGCTGATCACCGCGAAGTGCCTTTCCGGACAGGGCTTGAAGACCCGCATCGACGAGATGCGCTCGGCGATCGACACGCTCTCCAGAGTCCCCCACGCGGTCGTCTACGTCGACGCGGGCGCCAGCGACGCGCGGCCGCCGCAGAACATGGCGAAACTGCTGCGCGCGGTCGGCGTCGACAAGATCCAGGGCTTCTTCACCAACGCCACGCACCAGAACAAGACGATCCGCGAGATCAAGTACGCGAACAAGATCTCAGCCGGAATCGGCGGCAAGCACTACGTGATCAACACCGCCACCAACGGCAAGGGCGCGCTGCGCCCGAGAAGTCGCGTCAAGTTCGGCAACTCGATCCGCTGCAACGCACCCGACCGCGGCCTCGGTCCGAAGCCGACCTCAGACGTGCCGGCGCGCTTCGCGAAGCTGGACGGCGTCTTCTGGATCGGCAACCCCGGCCGCTCCGCCGGCGGCTGCGGCAAGACGGACGCGGCGACCGGCACGTTCGTGCTCGACTACGCGCTCGACCTGATCAAGAACGCCAACTTCCGGCTCCCGCGCTGAGGTGGACCCGCGTAAGCTCTGTCGCCATGTGCATCCAGTGCATGGCAGGCGCGATGACGGCGACCGCCGGCGCGGCGGGCATACGCGCGTGGCTCGCGACGCGCGCCTTCGGCTGGCTGACCCCCAAGCGCCTCAAGGCGATCACGATCGTGCTCGTCGCAGGCGCCCTGCTCGCGACGACGGTCCTCGTGAGAGGAACCACGGCGGCGAGCGCGAGCAGAGGCCAGTCCCATGTACGCATGGATTCGCTCAGCGGGCGTACATGATGACGCCGACGCCGGCGAGACAGAGGGTCGCGCCGACGAGGTCGGCGCGGTCGGGGCGGAAGCCGTCGAAGGCGACGCCCCAGAGCATCGAGCCGATGATGAAGACGCCGCCGTAGGCGGCGAGGACGCGGCCGAACTCGTTGCTTGGCTGGGCGGCGGCCACGACGCCGTAGAGGCCGAGCGCGACGATTCCGAGCGCGATGACGAGCGCGCCCTTGTGTTCCTTGATGCCGATCCAGACGAGATAGGCGCCGCCGATCTCGGCGAGCGCGGCGGCGATGAAGAGCGCGATCGAGCGGCCGGTCATGCGCGGCATCCTGTCAGGGCTGCGCGCTTGCGGCCGTTCGCTCGCGTCACGCCTTGGTCGCGGCGAACGCGTCGGCCAGTTCGTCGAGCATCAGCCGCGCCGCGTCGTCGGCGGGCGACGCGATCGTCAGCACGATCGCGCCGGCGTCGTCGCGCAGGTCGAAGTTCAGGAACGCGCAACAGCGCGACTCGGCGGTGACGATCGCGGCGAGCCGCTCGCGCGTGTCGTCGCTCGCGCGGAAGCGCAGGCGGGCGGTCGTGGGGGTGCGGTCGGCGGTCAGGAGCGCATCGGCGCCGATCGCTTCCATCTCGGCGAGTCGCTTGGGCAGCTCGGTCGCCGACAGCGAGCAGGCGATGGGGGTTCGAGTGGGCATGCGGCTACTGTGGGTGTTGAACTCGTGTTGAAGTCAAGGCGGTGATCTCGGAGATGGACGACGCGACGCTGACGATCGGCGAAGTCGCCAGACGAGCTGGTGTCAAGACCTCGGCGATCCGCTACTACGAGCGCGTCGGCGTTCTGCCCGAGCCCGACCGGCTCGCCGGTCAGCGCCGCTATACCGCCGAGACGGTTCGCCGCCTTCAGGTGGTCGATGTCGCCAAGCGGGCCGGGTTCTCGCTCGACGAAGTGCGAGAGCTGTTGGACAGCGACCGCGCGTCGGACTCGCTGCGCATGCTGGCGCAGCGCAAGCTGCCCGACGTGCAGGCACTGATCGAGCGCGCCACGGCGATGCAGTCCTGGCTGACGACCGCGACCGGCTGCGACTGCCCGACGCTCGACGTGTGCGACCTGTTCGGCCCCGACGCTGAGCGACCCGAGGGATCGGATCGTGCCGCGTTCCTGCCGCTGACGCACGTCGGGTAGGGGCCGCAAGCCGGCGCGATGCGGCGCCTTCGCACGCTCGACGTTGGTGTCAGCAGCCCGATCACGGTTGGCAGGCCTCGCGGTTGTCCGCGTCAGGGACGTACGTCAAGACCCCGCCGCTCGTCCTGCTCCCACGGCGGCGCCTCCGGAAACGGCCGCCGCGGAGCGGAGAGCGCCTTACCATTGGTCGCCATGCGCATCGACGAGATCATCGCGACGTCGCCCGATCCGACGTTCTCCTTCGAGTTCTTCCCGCCCAAGACGGACGAGGCGGAGGCGGCGCTCCACGGAACGCTCCAGGCGCTGCGCGAGCTGCAGCCGTCGTTCGTGTCCGTCACCTACGGGGCGGGCGGCAGCTCGCGCGACCGGACGATCAACGTCGTCCGCAACCTGCGCCTCGAGCACGGCCTGGAGGCGATGGCGCACCTGACCTGCGTCGGCGCGACCAAGGACGAGATCCGCGCGGTGCTCGGCCAGATGCGCGACGCCGAGATCGACAACGTGCTGGCGCTGCGCGGCGACCCGCCGGGCGGCGAGGAGCGGTTCTCGCCGACGCCGGGCGGCTTCGCGTCGTCGCCGGAGCTGACCGCGCTGCTCGCCGGCGAGTACGACTTCTGCATCGGCGGGGCCGCCTACCCGGAGCCGCACCCCGACGCCCGCCACGAGCACGACGACGTCGAGACGGCGAAGGCCAAGGTCGCGGCCGGCGCGCGGTTCCTGATCACCCAGATCTTCTACGACAACGCCGACTACTTCTCGTTCATCCGCCGGCTGCGCGACGAGGGCGTCGACGTGCCGGTGATTCCGGGGCTGATGCCGATCACCCAGATCAGCCAGTCGCGTGGCTTCCTGGCGAAGATCGGCGCGCGGATCCCGGACGCCTACCGGCGCGAGCTCGACGCCCGCGCGGACGACCCGGACGCGGTCAAGGACCTGGGCGTCAGCTACGCGACCCAGCAGGCGGCGCAGCTGCTCGCCGCCGGGGCGCCGGGAATCCACTTCATCACGATGAATCGCAGTCCGGCGACGCGGGCGATCCTCTCGACGCTGCGGCTCCACCGCCCGTGGGAGAACGCCGATCCTGCTCGTGCAGTGGCGTCGAACAGCACGGCGTGAGAATCCTGTCGCCATGATCAGTCGCGGGCAGTATCGCCTCGCGTGTCGACTCCCGGCGAATCTGCGCATAGAAAGCCCCGCCGGAGCGTGGCTCTTCCTGCGCAGACCTATCCGACGACGCTGACCGCGCCGCGCAGCCGGGGTCACTGTGCGTGGCCGGCCCAGGCGGTGAGCTTGGCGGGGTTGCGCACGACCCAGAGGCGATCGGCGCGGCCGTCGGTGACGGTGATCGAGATGACCGCGAGCGGCCGCCCGGCGCCGTCGTGGGCGAGCAGGCCCGGTGTGCCGTTGACGGTCGTGCCCGTCAGCGAAAGGTCTGGCTGCCGCGTCAGGACGCCGAGCAGCAGCCGTGCGATCGCGCCCGCTCCACGGACGGGTTCGCGGGGCGCGCTGACGTGCCCGCCGCCGTCCACGAGTGCGACGGCGCCTGGGTCGAGCTGGCGCACGAGGCCGTCGAGGTCGCCTGCCTCCCATGCCCGTTTGATGGCGCTCGCGGTTCGGGCGAGCTCCGCGCCATCGCCGCTGCGACGGCGCTCGTCGCGGGCGCGGTTGCGTGCGACGGAGGCGAGTTGTCGGCAGGCATGCGGCGTGCGCCCGACGATCGCGGCGATCTCGTCGTAGCGGTAGTCGAAGACGTCGTGGAGGACGAACGCGACCCGCTCGGCTGGCGTCATCGACTCGAGCAGGACCAGCAGCGCCATGGTCA
This sequence comes from Conexibacter sp. CPCC 206217, assembly GCF_030646165.1. GTDB lineage: Bacteria > Actinomycetota > Thermoleophilia > Solirubrobacterales > Solirubrobacteraceae > Conexibacter. The sequence continues at coordinate 95,640 of NZ_JAUTDO010000009.1, forward strand.
GCGACTCGTCGTGCTGTGCGAGTTCGGCCGGGTCGGCGACGTCCGTGGCGCCGACGGCGCTCGTCCAGGGAAGCGCGGAGGGCTCCGGCTCGGGCAGCCATTCGCCGACGTAGTGCTCTCGTCGCGCACGAGCGGAGCGCAGGACGTCGAGGCAGACGCGGCTGACGGTAGTGGTGAACCAGGCCTGCGGCACGCGCACCTCGCCGCGGCGCTCGTGCGAGAGCGCGTACCAGCGTGCGTACGCCTCCTGGACCGCGTCCTCGGCTTCCGCGAGAGAGCCGAGGAGCCGGTAGGCGACGCGCAGCAGCTGCGCGCGGTCAGAAGGTTCGAGGTCGGTCATCCCGGGGTCGGCGACGGAATCCACACGGTGTTGACGACGCAGCAGCTCGGAACGTCAGGTCGTGCCGCACGTCCGCCGCGCCTGACGTCGGGGTGGGCTGGCTCGTCATCACTGTGAGAGGGGAGGACGGTCCACCCCGCAGACGAAAGCAGAGTACGACCATGGCTGACGAGCTGACGACCTTCATCAACATCATCGAGGTGGACCCCGACCGGCAGCAGGAGCTCGTCGAGCTGCTGACGACGGGTGCCGAAGAGGTGATCCGTCACCGACCGGGCTTCGTCGACGTGACGATCCTCGCCAGCCTCGACGGCGCCCGCGTCGTCAACGTCGCTCGGTGGCGCAGCCCGCAGGACGTCGAGGCGACGCAGGCCGATCCCGCCGCCGCCGAGTACGCCAAGCGGGTCGCCGCGATGGCGCCCGCCGCGCCCGCGCTCTACCGTGTCGCGGCAGAGGTTCGCTGAGGACGCATGTCCGTCTTCGCCGTCGCGGTCGTCACGACGAGTGGCCGACCGGACGATTGAGTTTGCGCCCCGGGAAGTCCACCGATCGGCGGTGTATCTCAGTCTCGGAGCCAGCGACCCGAAACGTCGCGCCTGCGCAGCAGGCCGAGATATGCCGTCGGGCGGTGTATCGCGGTGACCGCAAGTCCGTTGTCGAGACTGCGTGTGCGCCAGTATGCTTTGTTCGGGAATCCGACAATCGGGTCACCGCCAGGTTGGGGTGGCATATTCCGGTGACGGCGCACTCAGTATCGAGCCTGAGCAAAGATATGTAAAAAGGTAGTGAAATTAGGCGTGATTGCGCGGCTCGTCGGAGCTGTGCTGGGATTGAGCGGAGCACCGGTGAGCCGCTCACGACGAAGGGGACGCATGAGTTCACGGGGCATTCACCGATTTGTTCGGTGCGCGGGCGCGCTGGCGGCGACCGTGTTGATCACCGTCGGCGGCGCTGGCCAGCGCCGCACCACCGCTTGACCCAACGCAGTTGAATACTCCACAGGCGCGGGAGATGGCGAAGGCCGCGGCCGCAGATTCATACGCTAAGGCGTACAACGTAAGTGTCGACAAGGCGCGGGAGATCCTTGACGAGCAGGCGAAGGGTGAAGGCCTGCCCGAAGAGCTGCGTAAAGAGATCGGCGAGAGCTTCGGTCAGGTCTGGTTCAACAACGGGCGCTACGTCGTCGAAGTCGGGCCGGGTGGGAGCGTCGCCGCGGTTCGGCGAGCAGTCGAGGGTCGCGGCCTGGCCACGGACACGGTCGTGCGTGAGGTGGGCTGGAACGAGACGACGCTCAACGCCGCATTGCGCGATGTCGCGGAGCGTCTGGATCGCGAGATCCGTGCCGGGTAGGTGTCGGCGATGATCGTTGGCGGTGGACTGAAGGTCACGGGCTTTTATGCGACGGCTGCTGGGGGGAACCACTTTCTCACGGCCGGGCATTGCATCCAGGCTGCGGGAACCCCGCGGAACGTCTGTGATCTCAGAAGAGCGTGTTCGCTGATGGGCTGGGATGTCGGAGGCTTCGTGAACGCCGGTGGTGACGTTGGCGTCATCGCCCTGTCGGGTTACTGGCCCCGTACCCCGCGTTCCTGGATTGAACCAGTCCGTGGACCACGGCAGGTGTAAGCGGTGTGGGATCCAGCGTCATCAACGGCTACTATTGCCATACTGGCACGGGATCCCCGACCTATGGTCACTCGGCATCGACCTGCGGCACGAACCAAGGAATTACGGCGGTCACATACACCGGATACCCAACCGCCTACCTTCAGACCTTGAACGGCGAGTACCTTTGCATTTGGCGGGGTGATTCGGGCGGACCCGTCTGGAACCCGGCGACCGCTGGCGCGACCGGTATCACCAGCGGCTTCGGCACCAGAGAGGATCGCAGAAACGGGGGATGCAACACACTCTTTTGGATGTACTACACCGATGTCGGCCCCGCCGCTGCAACACTTGGCGTCACGGTCGCTCACCTCTAGCATGAGTAGCCAGGGGAACTTCAAGCAGGGAAGGGGCAGAGGATGAAGCGTGGTTCCAGCCGCACAGCGAAGTGCACGACGCGCCTCGCTGTTGTGGCTGTCATGGCTGTCGGCGGCGTGGTGGCGATGCCCGCCGCTGCGGTCGCGACGACGTACGCGACCGCTCGGCCGCCGATCGACGTGCTGCCGGTGAACCCGGCTGCCGAAATCGGCCGCCCTGGTCTCGCAGGTTGGATTGGGACGCCTGGTTACACGGCGACGGCGTATGGGACGCCGGGCGACTTCCCCGATGCGGCTGTGTCGGCGTCGATCGCGGCCGGCAGCGGGACCGGCGGAGGCGGTGCGATGTTCTTCGACCCGGGCAACGAGCCGAACGCCCGGCTGGTGCAGGATGTCGATCTGACAGCGTTCGCAGCGAGAATCTCGAGTGGCGAGGTCAATGATCTCGGGCTGGTCGCATTTCTCGGCGGATTCGGCAGTTCTCCGGACACAGTCGACATCCAGCTGACTCCCCTCGATGCTCTCGGCCAAGCGCTGGTGACGCCGACGCGCATCCCAGGGCCTACTGCCTCAGAACGAGGAAACCAGACGATGCTGGCGGCGCGTGGAGATCACCTGCCGCTGCCGTCCGCCTCTCGCAGCGTCCGGCTCGAACTGATCGCCACTGGACAGCCGGGTCAGAAGAACCACGGCTACGCCGACGAGATCATCCTCATGCTCGGCAACCGGCCCTCCGGTCCGATCTATCAGACGCCGGCCGGGGGCGGACCGAGTAGCGTGGCTCAAACCATCGACCGGCAGGCGCCGCCGACCGGCCCCGCTCCAGACCCTGGCATCCCCGGCCGTCCCACCATCACCTTCGGCAAGCAAGCTCCGGTCCTGCTGAAGCGAAACAGAGGCCTCCTGCTCGATCCGCGTGCAACGGTTGCTTGCCCTGACGACGGGTTGACGTGTCCCGTGACCCTGAAGGCACGCACCAGAGCCGGAGAGGTCATAGCCACCGGTACTGTCAAGATCAGAGCGAATGGCACGGCCAGACCACGGCTCACCGTCAAGGCCGCCGCCGCGAGAAAGCTCAGGAGAGGCGCTCGTATCCGGGTGACGATCGACGTGGCGGCTGCCGTCGGCCGGCGGCCACCATCAGCCACAGCCACACGCAACGCGACGCTCCAACTCCCAACGACGAAAAGATAGTCCCGGCTTTGGGGGGTGCCGCGCTTCGGGCGCGGTTCCCCCAAGCCGGAAACCCGCGTCGGGCGTCAGAGCCGGATCTCGATGCGGGGTGTAAATCGCGGGTTTGACCCCCGTCGCTCCCGCGACCCGAGCATTGGTCGAACCTGTGGCGAGACGCCGCCGTGGTCGTCCATCGTGTCGAGAACAATCGGCTGCGTGGACGGCTCGATGCCGTCACTCCCGCGACCTCGACCAACGCGAGGAGAGACATCCGATGCAACACGCGCATTCCCGGGCGTCGAGCGACGCGGACGTTGAAAGGCTAGGTTCCGTGCGGGATGCGGGTAGGGACGAAGTGAGTGTTTGAGGCGGTCGCGGACTTTGGTTGGCCGGGCGCCCGCGCCGACGATTCCACGAAATCGCTGATGGGCTCCATTTCTGCCTAGCGTGTCGATTCCCCGGCGAACCTGCCCATAGAAAAGCCCCGCCGGAGCGGGGCTTTTCCTTAGCAGGCCTGTAAGCCGGATTCTGTCGGGAGCAATCATCCATCTGTGCGGCCGACCTGGACCTTGGCGGGCAACCTGCGAACGGTCCGGCTTGACCTTGCATCGGGTGGGGTTTGCCTTGACGCGCCGCGTCACCGCGACGCCGGTGCGCTCTTACCGCACCTTTTCACCCTTGCCGGCCTGTCGCTCGCGGACGAGCGGCTGACGTAGGCGGTATGTCTCTGTGGCACTTTCCCGCGGGTTTCCCCGGGTCGCCGTTAGCGACCACCCTGCCCTGCGATGTCCGGACTTTCCTCGAAGGCCCGTGCTGCACCTCCGCGACTGCTCAGCCTGCCGCCACAGGTTAACGCGCGCGAGCGTGATCGCGTTCGGACAGTGCGCCTGACGCCGGCCGCGCGGCACCGTACACTGCTCTTTTTGCGCGCGCGGCGATTGGTCGCAGCGGCGAACGAAACGGACGAGCGTGGACTGGTACTTGGAGGGCACCGAGCCGGAGGCCGTCGCCGACCTGCGTCGTGAGGTCGGAGAGCACCTGCGTCGCCATGCCGCTCCCGGCTCCGACCTCGACGGCGCCGCGATCGCCATCTCCGAGCTGCTCAGCAACGTCGAGCGCCACGCGCCCGGCCCCGCCTGGGTCCAGCTCGACTGGTCCAGGGTGCGCGCGGTGCTGTCGGTCCACGACCTCGGCGCCGGCTTCGAGGACACGCGCGAACTGCCCGCCGACCTGCTCGCCGAGGGTGGCGGCCGCGGGCTCTTCATCGTCTCCAACGTCGCCGGCTGGATGACCGTCGCCGCCAAGCGCGCGGGCGGCTCCAGGGTCACCGTCGAGCTGCCGGTGCTGCGCGACCTCGAGCGCGACCAGGACGTGCCGCGCCGCCGCCCGGGCGCGCTGCCCGCGCCCGAGGAGGTGCGCCCCGACGGCTTCTTCGACAGGGAGTCGTTCCTGCGCGCGCTCGTCGTGCAGCTCGCCGAGGCGGTCGAGCGCAACGAGGGACCGGACGCCGCCGCGGCCGCGATCGCGCAGGTCGGCGCCGACGTCGGCGGTCGCATGGAGGACGAGTACCGCCGCGTCGAGGGCGTCGTCGGCGACCTCGGCCCGGCCCAGATCGCCGACCTCTACGTGCGCCTGAAGGCCGCGATCGAAGGCGACTTCTACGTGATCGACGCCGACGACGAGCGGATCGTGCTCGGCAACCGCACCTGCCCGTTCGGCGACGTCGTGCGCCGCGCACCCGGCCTCTGCCGCATGACCTCCAGCGTCTTCGGCGGGATCGCGGCGCGCAACACCGGCGGCGCGTCGGTCGTGCTGGAGGAGCGGATCGCGCTCGGCGATCCGGAGTGCCGCGTCGTCGTGTGGCTCAAGGGCGCGCACCGCGGCGAGTGGCGCAGCGCGCACGAGTTCGGCGCGATCGGCGGCTGAGCCGGCCCCCTCAGGCCCTCCGGTCCCGGCTCAGCAGCCGGTACGCCTTCAGCCCGAGCCCGAGCCGTTCGCGGTGCTCGCCGTCGGCCGGGTCCATCTCGGTCAGCTCGCGGATCCGGTCGAGCCGGTACGCGACCGTGTGGCGGTGGGCGTAGATCCGCGCCGCCGTCGCGTTCATGTTGCCGTTCAGCTCGAGATACGTCTCCAGCGTCGAGACGAGATCGGTGCGGTGGTGCTCGTCGTAGCGCACCAGTACCGCCACGGTGCTCTCGTACAGCGCGCTGACCTCGCCGGGGTGTGTCGCCAGCAGCCGGAACAGCAGCCGGTACGTGCCGCCCATCACCCTGTCGACGTCGACCGGCGTGTCGGACAGCCCGATCACGTCGAGCACGAACTCGGCCTCCTCGAGCGCCTGGCCGAGCTCGCCGACGGACGTGTGATGGCGCGAGACGCCGGCGACCCCGTACGGCCGCAGCCGTTCGACCAGGTCGCGCATGCGGTCCAGCGACGACTGCTCGCCGTCGAGCGGCAGCAGCGCGATCACGCGCTCGCCCGTCTCCTCCACGAGCGCCCCGTTCAGCTCCTGCGAGATCAGCGCCCGCGCGACCCTCGCGCGACCGGGCTGCGGCTGCATGCAGAGCGCGATCGCCCCCGCGGAGAGGTCGCAGCCGAGCCGTGCCGCGCGCTGCGCGAGCAGCTGCGGATCGGGCACGTCGTCGCCGCGCAGCTGCTCCAGCAGCGAACCGTGCAGGTCCTGCTCGATCGACGCGCGCAGCTCGATCGCCGCGATCCGCGTCAGCGTCGCCGCCGCCGCGACGTGGAGGAACTCGACCGCGGTGCTGCGACGGGCGCAGTCGGCCTCGCCGGCGAGCATCAGGACCGCGCCGAGCAGCTCGCCGCGGCGCACGATCGGCGCGTCCGCCAGCACGTCGGCGGGGACCTGCGCGGGCCGGCCGCGCATGCGATCGCTGACGTGCCTGATGAGCGCCGCGACGACCGCGCTGTCGGACCGGGGCGCGACGTGCACGATCTGCAGGTGCGGCACGACGATCGCCACGGGGGCGCCGACGGCCGCGGCGGTCAACGCGGCGACGCGGTCGAGGTCGTGGTCCCACAGCACCGCGTCGAGCGCGTCGGCGTGGAAATCGCGCAGCGCGGTCGTCGGCTGCGGTGGGTCGCCAAGGGCGGTGAGCCGGCGAGCGGGCGTCGTTTGGAGAGTCATTGCACCAGCTGGGGAGGCAAGGGGACAGCGCGCGGGGCCTGCGCGAGGGGCGGCGGCGGGTGCTGTGCATCCTCGATGAGGATTCACACCCGATCCATATCCGGATGTCCAAATCGCTGCTGGGATCGTTTGTTCGGCGCGCTTGCGCTTGCGGTAAACGCGCCCACTTCCGGTCCGCCGATCGACTGCGCGACCCTGCGTCAGGCGTCTGCTGGCGGCCGCGGCACGAGCAGCAGCGAGCACGGCGCGCCGCGCAGCAGCTCCTCAGCCGTCGAGCCGACGACGACGTGCGCGAGCGCCCCGCGTTGACGCGACCCGATCACGAGCAGATCGGCGCAGGCGGCCGCAGCGGCCAGCTGCTCTGGCGGATCGCCGACGCGCAGCTCGCCGGTCGGGCGGTCGACCGCGAGCGCCTCGTCGAGGATCCGCTGCGCCAGCTCGCGCCGCTGCGCGACGACCTCGTCCCAGCCGGCCAGCTCGACGACCTCGCCGAGCGGCGCGCGTCGCAGCGGGAGCGACTCGTCGGCGACGGAGACGACGTGCAGGGCGGCGCCGCAGCGGTGCGCGAGCGTTCGCGCGGTCGCGAGTGCGTCGGCCGCCTCGGGCGAGCCGTCGACGCCGACGACGATCCGCCGCAGCGCGAACGGCTGCGGCTCGTCGGGCGCGTGCAGGCCGCGCGCGGCGAGCGCTATCGCGCACGGCGCGCCGTTGAGGACCTGGCGCGCGGTGCGGCCGGCGAACGCCTCGCCCTCGCGCGCGCGTCGCGAGGAGCCGAGCACGACGACCGCCGTCGGCTCGCGCGCGGCCAGCTCATGCAGCGCGCGCGGCGCCGAGCGGGCGTTGAGGAACTGCGCCTGCGCGGTCGGCGCGCATTCCGTTCTCAGCAGCGCGACGGCGTCGTCGAGCTGCTCGCGCGCGGCCGCCTGCGCGTCACGATGCAGCCGCTCCCCGATCGACGCGCGCGGCTCGATCGCGACGGCCGCGAGCAGGAGCGGAGCGGGGGAGGCCGCGTCCGCGCCGGGCGCAGCGCCTGCGCCCGCGCCGGCCGCGCCGGCCTGGGCGGCACCGCCTGGGCTCGCGCCCGCGCCGCTCGGCGACCCACCGCACAACGCCGCGGCCAGCACCGCCGCGTCACGCGACGCCGGGGCCGCGTCGACGCCTGCGAGGACGGTCATCGGTGGCAGTGGCGATTGCGATCCGGTCACGGGACCTGGCAAGCTACCGGGAATGGAGGCGAGGATCTCGAATGAGTTCGACGCGGGCTTCACCTGGCTCGTCGACGAGCCGATGGCGCGCGCCTCGCACGCGCTCGTCGCCGACGGCCGTTACTGGCTCGTCGACCCGGTCGACTGGGAGCCGGCGCTGGAGCGCGCGGCCGCGCTCGGCGAGCCGGCCGGCGTGCTGCAGCTGCTCGATCGTCACGGCCGCGACAGCGCCCGGCTCGCCGAGCGCCTCGGCGTGCCGCTGCTGAAGCTGCCGCGGACGCTGCCCGGCACGCCACTGGAGCCGACGCGCCTGATCGACCACCGCTGGTGGCGCGAGGTCGTGCTGTGGTGGCCGCAGCAGCAGCTGCTGGTCGTGCCCGAGGCGGTCGGCACGGCGCCGGCGATGGCGCTCGGCCGCCCGCTCGGCGTGCACCCGCTGCTGCGCCTGACGCCGCCGTACAGCCTGCGCTGCTTCAAGCCGCGCCACATCCTCGTCGGCCACGGTCCGAGCCTGCACGACGACGCCAACGACGCGCTGGAGCAGTCGCTGGAGCACGCCCGCAGCGACATCCCGCGCGGGATCGCGAAGCTGCCCGGGCTGCTGAAGCGCGGCGGCTGAGCGGCGCCGCAGCCGTCGTCCACCGCGCACCGCCGCACGCCTCTGAAACGCAAAGAGCCCCGCCGAAGCGGGGCTCTCGCACGTCCCATCGAGGGATTTTCCCTACGTCGTCACTTCACCGTCGAGGTGTACGACGTGCTCCCGCTCTTGCCGCCTCTGGAGGCGACCTTCAGCGTCAGCTTGCCGGACTTGCCCTTGAGCGCTCTTCTGGCCTTCGCGCTCAGTCTCACCGAGAGCGTCGCCATCTTGCCTCTCGCGACCTTGCGCGTGATTCTGAGCGTGAACTTCGCTCTGCCGACCTTCAGCGTGCCGGTCGCTCTGATCGTGCCCGTGCCGGTGCCGAGGTAGAGCACCTTCGCGAACGTCACGACGCCTCTTCTGGAGACCTTCGGCGCCTTCATGAAGGTCACGATCGACGCGCCCGCCTGCTTGGCGACGGTCGTCTTCGTCGTGATCGTCGTGAACGAGGCGGTCACCGTCGTGGAGGTCGCCGCGGCGCTCGCGCCGGCCGCGTTGGCGGCCACCACACGGCAGCTGATCGCCGTCAGCACGTCGGCGTCGAGGACCGTGTACGTGGCGCTGGTGGCGCCCGCGATCGGGGTGCCGCCGCGCAGCCACTGGTACGCGTAGCTGGTCGGCGCGCCGCTCCAGCCACCCGGCTGGCATGTCAGCCTGGAGCCGACTCTCGCGCTTCCGGTCACCTTCGGAGCTGCGGTGCTGACGGGCACCGTGGCAACCGGAGGTCTCGTGTCCGGCGGTCTCACCTCGGGCGCCACACCGGCGCCGGTGAGCGCGACGACGAGCGGGTCGCCGCCGCCGAGCGCCGTGTACGGGATCGACAGCGTGCCTGCCGCCGCGCCCTCGACCGTCGGGGCGAAGCGCAGCGTGATCGTGCAGAGCGCTCCGGGCGCGACCGTGCCGCCCGGCGTGCAGGCGCCGCTGCCGGCGACGGTCGAGAAGCCCGTCCCGCTCAGATCGAGCGATCTGAGCGTCAGGGCGTATCTGCCGGTGTTGGTGACGGTGATCGTTCTGTCGACCGTCGATCCCAGCGTGACGGAGCCCGCGTCGAGCAGCGTGGTGTCGACGGCGGCGGCGACGTAGTCGGCGGGCGCGACGACCGTCGCGACGACCGTCTCGACGGTCGTCTGCCCAGCCGAGTCGGTGACGCTCGCGACGAACGTGTGGCTCTCGCCGATCTCCTCGAAGGCAGGTGTGAAGCCTCCGCCGACGAACTCGTAGGGAGCGGTGCTCACGGTGCCGAGCGTTCTGCCGTCCAGCGACAGCTCGACCGATCTGACGCCGAAGTCGTCCGTCGCGCTGACGGTCGGCTCGAACGGCTGGCCGGCGATGATCTTGCCGTCGGCCGGCTCGGCGAGCACGGCGGTCGGTGCGTTGTCGACCGTCGTGCCGGGAGCCGTCGCGAGCGGCGGAGCGCTCGCACGGAACAGCTGGTACTCGATGCTCGGCTGCGAGTTCGCGTCGTTGCCCGACATGCCGTTGCAGAATTGCGGGGATCCTCTGACGAGGACGTTCGCGCTGGCGCCGCCGACGATCGGGCCGACGCTGCAGCCCCAGTAGGACTCCGTCGTGCCGCTCACGATCGGCAGCGTGAAAGCCGGCGCGCCGAGGCGGACGTCGGTGTTGGCGGCGTTGGCGTTGAACATGCCGTAGCCGTTGCCGGTGAACGAGCTGTAGTCGAGTCTGAACGCGCGCTCGCTGGGGTTGGACGGATCGACGCCGGTGTCGGCGTCGGTCAGCAGCAGGCCGACCGATCTGCGCGGATCGGGCGTGAAGTCGTTGTCCGAGATTCTGGTGCCGATCACGGCGCCGCGCTGGCCGGAGTGGTACTCGATGCCGGTCTGCGGGATCAGCGTGCTGTCACCGCTGCCCTGCACGGTGCTGTTTCTGACGTAGCCGTACTGGACGATGCCGGAGCGCTGCAACGTCGTCGGGTCGCCATCGGGACCACGCGAGTCGTCGAACAGGATGCCGCCGGACTGGTAGCCGGTCACGAGGCTGTTCTCGATCGAGACCTCGCGATGCGGGCCGGCCTCGGCGCCCTGGAAGTGGTTCGTCATGACGACGCCCCAGCCATGGGGTCTCGCCGCCAGCTCGACCGAATCGGTCGCCCGCAGCAACGGGCCGACGACCGAGTTTCTGATCGCGCCGTTGGCGTTGAAGAAGGCGACGCCGGCCTCGGCGTATGTCGTCGGCGCGTCGATCGTGACGCCGGAGATGTCGACGAACATCGTGTTGATGTCAGTCGCATCGCGCGACTGGCGCGAGATCGTGACGACGTTGCCGCCGCCGTCGCGCAGGTACGGGGCCGTGCCCGCGAGGGTGGTCAGCGAGCTTCTCGGCCGGATCGTGACCTTGCTGGCGCCGGTGCCCTTGATCGTCAGCGGCTTCGTGATCGTGAGGCCGTTGAGCGAGCCGGTCGCGGACGGCGAGCCGGTGCCGGAGGCCGGCGTCGACTGCTCTTCGTAGATGCCGTCGCAGACGATGATCGTGTCCCAAGGGGCGGCTTGGTCGACGGCTGCCTGAATCGATCTGAACGCGGCGCTGGGGCATTGGGCCGAGTCGTCGTCGACCGTGAAGGTCGACGCGGACGCGGCCGCCGGCGCCAGCGCGGCTGGGATCGCCACGCAGACGAGCGCTGCCCGGAGCGCATGGCGGAGGGTTCGTTGCGTCATGGAATGGGGGGAACCTCGTGTGGGATCGACAGAGCCACCCTGCGCTTAATCAAAAGAGCATCGGGCGGGGGTGGCGCGGGAGATGTGTCGACGCCCCGGAACGGCGCCGCTCGCCGGCCTTGGCTGAGGGCTCGTTCAACATAAACGACAGAACATCGGATTCCCGTTATCCCTGAGGAACGGAATTCGCAGCTACGGTTTGTCCGCAGGGATAGGTGAGTGTGCAACCACCGCCACTACCATCGTCGGGCCACTGTGCAGCGGATCCCGCTCGGGACCGGCGTCGTGGACCCGATGAGGGTCTGGCCCACGCGCACCGTCCAACCGACGACGAGCGGCGCCGAAGCGCAGGGCATCAGGCTGACGCAATGCAGCTCCGGAACCGCGCGGCGCGCCCACAGCCCCCCGACCGCAGCGACAACTGACTCTCGGAGACCTGGTGAAAAACGCCCAATCCCCCTCGCGGGCGCTCGCAGCATTGCTGCTCGCGAGCATCGCGCTGGTGTTCGCCGCCGCCTCGGCGAGCGCCGCACTGCCCGATCCGATGAATCGCGGCAACTATGCCGTCACGACCCTCGATCCCTTCCTCGGCGGCACCGTCAACCTGCAGGAGGCGAACTCGGCCGGCGGTCCGGTCGCCGGCGCCGCGGCCGCCGCGACGCTGCAGCTGCGCGGATCGCTCTACTACCCGAGCGATCGCACGACGCCGTCGCAGGTGCTCGTGCTCGTGCACGGCAACCACACCAACTGCGACAGCGGCACGTCTCCGCACTGCACGGCGTTCAAGCGCAACGACCGCGGCTACGCGTACCTCGGCGAGAACCTCGCCAGCCACGGCTACACGGTCATCTCGCTGGACCAGGACCAGCTGATGTACTTCCAGGACGGTCAGAGCTCCGGCATGCATCAGCGCCGCCTGCTGATCGCGGCCGCGCTCGACATGCTGACGAAGGCCAACGCGGCCCCGCTGCCCGACGGGCCCAACTCGAACATCGGCGGCCGACTCGTCGGAAGACTCGACATGGACAGAATCGGCCTGATGGGCCATTCGCGCGGCGGTGACGCGGTCTCCAGCTTCATCAACTACAACCGCATGCGCCCCGCGCCGGGCAGACGCTACAACCTGCGCGGCGTGATCGCGCTCGCGCCGGTCGACTACGAGCGCTCGACGCCGTACGGCACGCCGTACCTCGCGATCGAGCCGCTCTGCGACGGCGACGTCTCCAACCTCCAGGGCGCGCGCATGTACGAGCGCGGCCAGTACGCGTTGCCGGGCGACCCGTTCCCGCGCATCCAGATGTCCGTCCACGGCGGCGACCACAACTACTTCAACAGCGTGTGGTTCGTCGACAACGACGACTCGACGTCGGCCGACCCGGCTTGCGGTCCCAGAGACCCGACGAACATCCGTCTCAGCGGCGGCGCCTACGACCTCAACACCCGCGGCTCCGGCGACCCGGCGCTGATGGGCGACCAGGAGAGAATCGGCCTCGCGCTGATGAGCTCGTTCTTCCGCCGCTACGTCGGCGGCGAGGTCGACTTCGATCCGTACGTCACGGGTGAGCTGAGCAACGAGGGCGACGGCAAGCAGCTTCCCGCCAGCGCCTGCCCGACGAGCCCGAGCGGCATCCGGATGGCGTGCAACGAGCGCGTCATGACGAGCTACTTCCCGGGTGCGGCAGAGCGCCGCGACGTGATCTCGCCCGATCCCGACAACCCGCTGACGGTCAGCGCGGTCGGCACGGCGCTGACGTCGAGCGGCTTCGCCAACCCGTACACGGCTGACGGCGGCGTGATCCCGATGCCGGCCGACACCGCGACCGGCCTCGACTGGTGCAATCCGGAGCCGGATCACTTCGCGCCGACGAACCTCAGACTCGGCGGGGCGCTCCCGACGGCGAAGAAGGGGTGCCCGATTCCGGCTGCCGGCGCCCTCGGCGGTCAGACCGCGGCACGTGAGAACGCGCCGGACAACCGCTCCTACGGCCTGCAGCTGGCCGCGGCATGGGACGACCCGGTCGGCAGAACCGGCAGACCGGCCTCGCTCGCGACCCGCATCCCGGCCGCGAGCGGCGACGTCAGCGGCTTCAAGGCGCTCGGCCTCGCGGCCGCCGTCAACTTCTTCGACCCGCGCAATCCCGCACGGATAGGAGACGCGCTCTGGAACCCTGCGACGCTGACGCAGGACTTCTCGATCTCGCTGACGGACGCGGACGGCAACGTCGGCACGGTCGCTGCCGCCGACCATCGCTACGGCAACGCGCTGCAGCCGACGATCGGCAACATCACGGCGCGCGTGCACATCATCCTCAACCAGATCCGCGTCCCGCTCGGCGACTTCGCCGCTCAGGGCGTCGATCTGACCGAGGTGCGCGGACTGGAGCTGAGATTCGGCGAGGCCGGCAAGCCCGTGACGGGCTCGATCGAGCTGTCCGACATCCGCTTCCAGGAGGCGGCGGGCGGCTCGCAGCTGCTGGCCGACGGGCCGAAGGCGACGTCGGTCGCCGGCGTCCAGCCGGTCGACCTGGTCGACGCGTCCCCACGCGCGAGCGTGGCCGACGCCGGTCAGGCCGTCTCGCTGATCCAGCCGGTCGCGACCGCGACGCCGAAGGCGAAGACCTGCACCGACACGGTCAAGCCGGCGGCGCGCATCGCGACCAAGGGCAAGCGCGTCGTGCGCGGCACCGCGTCCGACAAGGGCTGCGGCGCGAAGCTGTCGTCCGTTCAGGTGACGGTCGCCAAGGGCGTCGGCGGCGGCAAGTACCGCTACCTGACGCCGAAGGGCACGCTGACGAAGGCGCTGCCGACCGCGGGCGCTCGCTCGCTGGTCGCGAAGGGGACGTCGAAGTGGACGCTCTCGCTCGGCTCCAGGCTGCCGGCCGGGACGTACCGCGTCGCGGTCCGCGTGCTCGACGCCAGCGGCAACAGCAGCGTCACGACGACGAAGCTGGTCGTGCGCTGATCGCTGCGCGCATGTGACACGAGACCTGGGAGGGCCCCGCTTCGGCGGGGCCCCTTCCGCAACCGAAGGACGCCCGGGGGAGGGCACCAATGAAGCGACGTTTGCTTGCGGTCACGGTCGTTGCGGCCGCGTTCGCATGGGGACCGGCCAGCGCCGGCGCGACCACGACGAGATCGGTCGCGAGCAGTTCGTGCGAGGTCGGCGCGATCTCGATGCTGGTCGGCGACTACAACATGTCGTACGAGAGAACGACGCCGATCTGCGACAGAGCGAGCACCGCCTCGATCGTCGTCGGCGGGCACGAGTACTTCGGACCGGCGACGCCCGGCTACGAGGAGATCGGGATGCGGCTGTCGTTCGGCGCGCTCGCCGCGGCGCTGTCGCCGACCGACACGGTCAGATCGGCCCAGCTGGTCGTCTTCACCGAGGACGGCACCGAGCCGGACGGCCTGCGCGCGGTCGTAGGCGACGACTACGACGGGACCTTCGCCACCGCGATCTCGCTCAGAGCGAGATCGAGCGTCACGTTCGACGTGACGGGCATCGTGGCGGACTGGCAGGCCGATCGCGCTGCCGGCCTCGGCCCGTTCTACATCACGCAGGAGGCCGGTTCGAGCCTGTTGATCGACGGCTGGACGTGGGGCGACAACGAGTTCAACGCCTGCGTGATCAACAGAACGATCGGCTGCCCGGAGGGCGCCTCGACGCTCTCCTCGACGACCAACGCGACCAGCGCCCAGCACCCGTATCTGGAGGTCCTCAGCACTCCATAGCTGCTCAAAGCTCGGCCTTCACCGCACCTTCACCAGTTTGAAGGTGCGGGAGAGGAAGGTTCCGGGTCATGGAACCGTCCATGCACGCGACGCTCGCGCCCTCGGCACCGCTGGGGGCGCGTCCGGCGCTGAACCTGCCGCCCCGCGTCGCGCTCGATCGCTTCCTGCAACGCGGCCCGACGGCGGGGATGCGCGTCGCCGACGACGCGATCCTCGAGGCGACGCTCAGCACGCCGGTGTGGGGCAGCCGCGCCTGGCGCGCGGCGACCGGCCGGCGCTGCAGCCGCCGCGCCGGCGCGCACGACTGCGTCGAGGTCGCGCACGTCAGGACCCACACCGACGGCGGCGGCGAGGTCGTCGTGACGCTGCGCCCGCAGGGCCGCATACGGCTGCTGCTCAAGCTTGCACGACCGACCGGCGCGCGCCTGCACGTGCGCGCCGTCGACAGTGCTGGAAACGTGACGACGCGGACAGCGCAGGTTGCACTGCGCTGACTCCCTCGCCGTGTCGCGCGCCCTCCGCACAGGGGGAACTCCGTGTTGGGGAACGCGGAGCCGCGGAGACAACGGGGCCTCGCCGCACGTGCCGCGGCGAGGCCCCGAACGCTTAAGGAGTCCCACGAGGCACAGAAAACTGGATAGTGTGGGCTGACCGGGGCCGAATTGGGGACGCCTCGCGATCTAGGGGAGAGAGCATGTCCACCGTCATCACCCGCGCGTGCGCGGGCGTCCTGCTGTTACTCGCGCTCGCGCTCGGGGCGAGCGCCGCGCACGCCGACGGACCAGGCGTCGGCACGCCGTGGGTCGCCACGCTCGGCGACTCGTACATCTCGGGGGAGGCCGGCCGCTGGGCCGGGAACACGAACACGTCCGCGTCGAACATCGACGCCGGCGGGGCCAGAGCGTACTTCGACAATGCCACCAGAACCGGCGAGGCGATCGTCCGCTGCCACCGCTCGACGGCTGCCGAAGCGCACATCGGCGGCGGCGTCAACAGCGTCAACCTCGCCTGCTCCGGCGCGCGCACGGCGACGTTCACCGACTCCGACGGCAACTTCAAGCCGGGGCTCGACTTCTACAACTCCGGTGGCAACGAGGGACAGGCGCTGCGGCTGCAGAGATTCGCCGCCGTCAACAACGTCAAGCTCGTCGCGGTCTCGATCGGCGGCAACGACTTCAACTTCGCCTCGATCATCCAGACCTGCCTGACCGACTGGCTGCTGTCGCCGTCGTGGTGGCCGGACTACTGCAACGACGACTCGTCGGTGACCTCGAACTTCACCGCCAGAAACGTCACCGCCGTGACGACCGCGATCACCAACGCGATCCTCAACGTCCGCAGCGCGATGAGAAGCGCCGGCTACGCCGACAACGCCTACACGATCCTCGTGCAGGACTACGAGTCGCCGATTCCCGACGGCTCCGGCTTCCGCTACTCCGAGTCCGGCTACACGCGCCAGAACACGGGCGGCTGCGGCTTCTGGAACGCGGACGCGAACTGGGCCAACGGCACCGCCCTGCCGACGATCTCCAACGCCGTCCACACCGGCGCCAACAACGCCGGCCTCACGAACGTCGCGCACATGTACCTCGGCAGCGCGTTCAACGGCCGGCGGCTGTGCGAGAACACCGTCGGGCTGCTGGAGGAGAGAGGGCTCGCGAACTGGAGAGCGGCCGGCGCGGTCGACAGAACCGAGTGGGTCAACATGATCCGCACGGTTTCGACGATCGGCTCGGACTTCTACATCCAGGAGTCGCTGCATCCGAACTGGTGGGGTGAGCTGGCGCTGCGCAACTGCCTGCGCCAGGCGTACAACGGCGGCGCTCCGAGAGGCGGCACCTGCACCCGCTCGGCGACCGGCCTCAACGGCAGCGGCGAGCCGGTGATGACGCTGAGATAGCGAGCCCGGCGCTGTCCACGCGCGCGGGCGGGGTGCCCGCGCGCGGCTGCGCGCTCAGCGACTCGGCTGGGCACGTGCCGGTGCTCAGCGAATCAGGACCGGCGTGCCGATCGGCGTCCGTTCCCACAGCCGCGCCATGTCCGCGTTGCGGATGCGGACGCAGCCGTGGGACGGACGGCCCGGGATCAGCCACGGCTCGTCGGTGCCGTGCAGGCCGACGACGCCGCCCGCCGGCCACTCCGTCAGTGTCGGCGCGTACGCCGAGGTGCCGAGCGCGCGCGTGCCGTAGACCGGCTGCTGGTCGAAGCGCAGCTTCTCGCGCACCCAGAAGTGCCCGACGGGGGTCGGCGTCGCCGCGGCGCCGACGCCGACCGGCACGCGCAGCAGCGTGCGACCTCTGTCGCGCAGCGTCGCGGTCAGCGTCTTGCGGTCCACGACGATCTGCGTCGTGACGTGGCGCAGCGGGCCGAGCGCGTCGCGCGGGACCCAGCCGACGCGCCCGTTCGGACGGCCGGGGACGCGGATCTTCAGCCAGCGCCCGCCGTCGCCGGGCACCTGCGCCTCGGCGAGCACGAGGTAGACGTTCGGCTGGCCTATCTCCGTCACGATCTGCGTCTGCGCGACCGATCTGGCGTGGACCGACGGCGCGGCGCGGATCGTCGCGACGCGTGCGGGATACGCCCAGAACGACGACGTGCGCTCGTTCGACAGCTGTCTCTCGACCGTCGGGGCGAGGGAGGTCGCCTGCGCGCCCGCGGCGGTGGCGAGGACGAGGAGAACGACCGTCAGCGCTGAGAGAAGCTTCGTGGTTCGGTGGCTCACGAATCGCAAGATACGCGACGCGTGCTGCACGCCGATTGCACAGCTCCCGCAGAGCGCAATGTCCATGCAATGGCACTGCAATCGCGCTCCCTGATCCTGTTGCTCACCACGAACCCGGACTCGTCGCACCGGCGTCGTCCCGTCGAACGGAGTATCAGCGCATGGAAGCCACGCCCACCCCATCAGCTCGTCCAGGTCGCGCCCGTGGGCGCGTCGGTCGCAGAGCCGCCGCGGCGGTCTCGATCCTCGCGCTCGGCGGCCTGCTCGCCGCGACCGGCGAGGCGAACGCGAACGTGACGGCGCTGAGACCGCTCGATCCGCTGCAGGGCTTCACCGTCTTCGCCGAGCACGGCGCGACGGTCAAGGGCAACGAGATAGAGGGCTCGCTCGCCGCCGGCGGCGACCTCACGATCGCGCCCGGCGCGACCTACGGCGTCGGCCTCAACAACGCCGCGCGCTGGACCGCGACCGGCGACACGCGGCCGACCGCGCTCTACGTCGGCGGCAAGGTCGACTGGCAGGGCGGCTGGGTGCACGTCCTCAACAACAACTTCGCGCACATCGTCGACGGCAGCGGCTCCGCGGCCGTCCCCAACGGCGGCGTCACCTACATCAGACCGACCGCCGGCTCCGGGCAGATCGATGTCAACACCTCGCAGCCGACCGGCGCGATCTTCGGCGCCCCCGCGAACGCGATCGACTTCGGCGCGGCGTTCACGACGCTGCGCGCGAGCTCGACCGCGATCGGCGCCTGCGAGGCGAACGTCTCGACGACCAACGCCAACGGGGCGCCGACCGACTGGAGCGGCACGAACCTGAACGTGTACGTCAGAGTCGCCGCCGGCACGACCAACGTCTGGAACCTGACGAAGGACCAGCTGCAGCGGATCGAGACGATCACGTTCAGCAACGGCGTGCCGTCCGACGCCGCGCTGCTGATCAACGTGACCGACTGGACCAGCGGCGCGTGGACCGCGCCGAACTTCTCCGGCATCGGCCTCGACCAGGCGCGGCGGATCTTCATCAACTTCCCGGCCGCCACGTCGCTGGAGCTGGCGTCGGGCGCGCGCACGGTCGAGGGCACGATCTTCGCTCCGGGCGCGTCGGTGACGCTGAACACGAACAGCAACGTCGAGGGCGCGGTCGTCGGCAGCTCGCTGAGCCACACGGGCGGCGGCGAGATCCACGACGCGTACTTCACGCCGACGCTCTCGTGCGTGTCGCCGGAGACGAGAGAGCCCGAGACGAGAGAGCCGGAGACGAGAGAGCCCGAGCAGAGAGAGCCGGAGCAGAGAGAGCCCGAGACGAGACAGCCGGAGCAGAGAGAGCCGGAGACGAGAGAGCCCGAGACGAGACAGCCGGAGCAGAGAGAGCCGGAGCAGAGAGAGCCGGAGCAGAGAGAGCCGGAGACGAGACAGCCGGAGCAGAGAGAGCCGGAGACGAGACAGCCGGAGACGAGAGAGCCCGAGGAGAGAGAGCCCGAGACGAGACAGCCCGAGCAGAGAGAGCCCGAGACGCCGACCACGCCGGAGACGCCGACCACGCCGCAGACGCCCGCGACGCCCGAGGCGACGCCGGCCGCGACGACGCCGACGGCGACCCCCGTCGCCACGCCGACGCCGACGTCGAGAGGCGGGATCAGGGGCGTCGTCAGAAGCGGCGGCCCGGCCAGCCGCCCGAAGGCCTCCGCGCGGATGACCGGCTCGGTCGGCTGCGTCAAGACGACGGCGCACGCAAGCGTCGCCGGCAGACAGCTGCACACGGTCACGTTCCTGCTCAACGGCAAGGTGATGAAGAGAGTCACGCTGCGCGGCAAGAAGCTCGCCGCGATCAAGGTGCCGGCGGGCAACCTCAAGGCCGGCGTCAACACGCTCAGCGCCCGCGTCACGTTCACGCGCGCGAGCGGTGCGAAGGCGAAGACGCTCAGAGTGAGCTTCTCGCGCTGCGCCAAGATCGCCGTCCAGCCCTCCTACACGGGCTGATGCAAGCCTCGTGAGCGTTCGTCTCGCATGGCCGCTCGCGACCGGCCCGGCCCCCGCGTCGCCTTCTCTGCCCTGGCAGAGAAGGCGTGTGTCCGTCAGCATGGGGGACGTGCTGACGGAGGTCGCCCTGTGCGGTGAGGTGCGTGCGCGCGCGCTCGTCGCGCCGCTGCCGAACGGACTCGCGACGCAGCTGTTCGCGTATCTGGTGCTGCACCGGCGCCGCCCCGTGCAGCACTCCGCGCTGATCGACGCGCTGTGGTCGGTCGACCGCCCCCGCGACCCGCGGGCTGTGCTCAGCAGCCTGCTGTCGCGGCTGCGGCGGTCGCTCGGGGCAGAGGCGCTGCCGGTCGGCCAGCTCGTGCAGCTGCTGCTGGATCCGGACGCGCGCGTGGACGTCGAGGAGGCGTCGGGCGCGCTCGTCGCCGCCCGCGCGGCGCTCGACCGGCGCGAGCCCGGGTACGCCTGGGAGCAGGCCGAGCTGACGCGTGAGATCGCCGGGCGCGGCCTGCTGGTCGGCTTCGAAGCGCGCTGGATCGACCCGTGGCGGACCGACGTCGAGTCGACCCACCTCGACGCGCTCGAACTGCTCGCCCGCGCCGGCGCCGCACTCGGCGGCGAGCGTGCCCGCGCCGGCGAACGCGCCGCGCGCCAAGCGATCTCGCGCGCCCCGCTGCGTGAGTCCGCCCACGCCGCGCTGATGGAGGTGCTCGGCACGCTCGACGAGCCGGCCGCCGCCCTGCAGGTCTACGAGGAGCTGCGCCGCAGCCTCGACGCCGAGCTCGGCACCGTCCCCTCGCCGGCGGTGCGCGAGCTGCACCAGCGGTTGCTCGGGGCGTCGTCCGGGATCGAGACGGCGGCTGCTCGATCGAACGGAACCACAGCGTCAGTTGAGCACGCGCCATCGGATGACAGAGCCGAAGAAGCCGCTCCACCGCGCGCCCGTGCGTCGGAGATCGACGACATCCGCTCGACCGCTGCGCGGCTCGACGCGCTCGGCGACGAGCCCGCGCGCCTGGTCGAGCGGGTCGCGGCGCTGGGCGACGTCGCGGCGGTCGAACTGCTCGTGCGGCTGGCCGAGCGCGAGGAGGGGATGGAGCGCCGCGCCGTGCTGGAAGCGCTGCAGCACGCGTGCGACGCCGGCCTGCTGACGCCGACCGCGTCGTGGCTCGGACCGGCGGTCGCCTTCCCGCACCCGCCCGACGCCGCCGCCGTGATCGCCGGCATGCCGCTGACGCGGCCCGGCCAGATCGCCGCCGACGCGCTCGCGCTGCTCGATGCCGACGACGGCGATCGCGTCGCGATCGCACGCCTGGCGCTGCGCGCCGTTCCCGCGCTCGCGCGCGACGAAGCCGTCACGCGCGCCCGCACGGGCGTCGAGCTGCTGCTGCGCGGCCGCGCCTTCGACCAGGCCGCGACGCTCGCCGAGCAGGCGCTCGCCGTCGGGCCGGGCCGCCGCGACCGCGTCGGCCTGCTGCTCGACCTCGGTCGCGCGCTGCGCCGCGACGACCCCGACCGCGCCTGGCGTGCCGCCGTCTCCGCCTACGAGGCCGCCCGCGACCTCGACGACCCGCACCTGCTCGCCCGCGCTGCCCTCGCCGCGGGTGCCTCCGGCCCCGGCGCCGACGTCGCCCACGCCGACCCGGGCCTGGCCCGCCGCCTGCGCGAGGCGCTGGAGCGGGTGGGGGAGGGCAACGGCTCCCGCGCCGCCGATCCTGCTCGCGCCGCCGCTCCCGCCGCTCCCGCTCCCGCCGCCGCTCGCTCGCCCGAGCGCGACCGCTTCCTGCGCGCCCAACTCCTTGCCCGCCTCGCGCTCGACCGCTCCTGGAGCGACCCCGACGAGGCCGAGCTGCTCGCCGCCGAGGCCGGCAGCCTCGCGGGCGACACCGCGAAGCTGCCGTTGCGTGTCGCCGCGCGCGTGACGCTCGCGCGTGCGGGCGCGCGACGCGATCCCTCGGCCACGACGCCGCGGCTCGGCCTCGCGGACCTCGTCGCCGCGCGCGCCCGCGCGGAGGGCGACCGCGCCGTCGAGGTCGCCGCGCTGTTGCAGCGGCTGCCGCTCCTCGGGGAACTGGGCCGCGCCGGCGCGCTCGAGGACGACCTCGACCGGCTCCACGAGCTGGGTCGCGCGCTGGGCGACGCGCGCACGCTGCGCGTCGTCGCGGACGTCCGCACGGTGCAGGAGCTGCTCGCGGGCCGGCCGCTGCCGCCCGGTCCCAGACGGCCGGGCTGGTGCGACGTGCGCGTCGCGATCGCCAACGGCCGCGCCGCCGCGGTGCTCGGCGAGGTCGACGACCTCGTGCGGCTGCAGCCCGCGCTCGACGGCCCGCGCGCGCTCGCCGCGCTCGTGCGTCTGCTGGCGGGCGACCGCGAGGCGGCGCAGAGACGGCTGCGGCGCTGGAACGTCGGTGCGTTCGACCAGGTCGCGCGCAGCGAGGGCACGCAGCTGCACGCCTGGACGGCGCTCGGCTTCGTCGCCGCGCGCCTCGGCGACCGCGAGCGCGCGGCGGAGCTGCACGCGCTGCTGGAGCCGTTCGCCGCGCGTCACGCGGTCGCCCCGGGCACGGTCTACCTCGCGCCGGTCGCGCGCGCGCTCGGCGAGCTGGACGCGGCGCTCGGCCGCCCGGACGCCGCGCGCGCACAGCTCGCGGCCGCCCGCGACGCCGCCGACGAGATCGGTGCGACGGTCGTCGCGGACGCGCTCGCAGCCGAGCTGGATGCGTTCGCGGCTTCGTCCGCCGTCGCTGCAGATGGCGCGAGCGACGTCGACGCGGACGCGAACACCTCGGCGCACGATCCGCTCGCCGCCTCCGCTCCGGCGCCGGCCGCCCCCGGGCGCCGCGCGCTCGACCGTCTCTGAGCGACACTCCATGCAGGCCCTTCCCGGGCGCATGCGCGTTCGGGTGCCACGTGGGTGGACGGCGACGCGAGATGATCTTTTGCCATGCGGCCAAAGACGCTTGACCGGCCGTGGGAGAATCTTGGTACAGCCAACTGATCGTAGTTCAGTCCACTGAACACGGAGACGCAATGAGACAGAAGAGGACGCTGGGACGGCTGCTCGCCCTCGTGATCGCGCTGACGGCGCTGGTCGTGACGATCGGCGCGTGCGGCAGCAGCGACGACTCCAGTGGAACCGCCGACAACGTCAGAACGACTGACACTGGGCAGCTGGCTGAGATGACGAAGGCGACGCTCGTGCTCGACTTCGTCCCGAACGCCGTGCACGCGGGCATCTACCGCGCGATCGCAGCCGGCTACTACAGAGACCACAACATCGACCTGAAGGTCATCCAGCCGACCTCGACGGCGGACACGCTGCGGCTGATCAACGCCGACAAGGCCGACTTCGGCCTCGCCGACGGCCTCGACGTCGCCAACCAGATAGAGAGAGGCCTCGACATCGAGGCGTTCATGGCGATCGCGCAGCGCCCGCTCGGCGGCGTCATCACGCTCGCCGCCGACAGAATCGAGACGGGCAGAGACCTGGAGGGCAAGACCGTCGGGATCACCGGCGTCCCGTCCGACACCGCGATCCTCGACACGATCGTCGAGCACGGCGGCGGCGACCCCAGAAAGGTCAAGGTCGTGACGATCGGCTTCAACGGCGTGCAGAACCTCGAGAGCGGGAAGATCGCCGGCTTCACGGGCTTCTGGCCGGCCGACGGCGTCCAGGTCAACGTCGATGGCAAGCCGACGAAGGACTTCAAGCTCGACGAGAACGGCGGACCGGTCTACCCGGGCCTCGTCGCCTTCTCGACCAGAAAGCACATCGCCCAGGACCCCGCGCTGATAAGAGCGTTCGCGGCCGCGACGGTGCAGGGCTACGAGGACACGATCAGAGATCCGGCGCAATCGCTGAGAGATCTGCTGGCGCAGAACAAGTCGCTCAGAGAGGACATCACGAGCGCCCAGTTGGACGCGTACGAGCCGCTCTTCCAGGGCGACGCGACGAGCTTCGGCACGGTGAACCCCAGATCGATCGAGGACCTCTCGACATGGATGGTCGCGAACAGACTCGCGAGAGCGCCGTTCAGACCGGAGCAGTACGGCGGCAACACCTACCTGCCGGCGGGCGGCTCGTAGGAGCCTAGGATGGGCGCCGTGCCCGAGGCCGCCTCCGCCAAGCTCGTCGTCGAGGACGTCGGCAAGCGCTTCGCCGGCGACGCCGGCGGTGCGGTCGTGGCGCTGGCCGGCGCCGATCTGCACGTCGCGCCCGGCGAGTTCGTCTCGATCGTCGGGCCCAGCGGCTGCGGCAAGTCGACGCTGTTCAACATCGTCGCCGGCCTGACGCGCCCCACGCGGGGGCGCGTCCTGCTGGACGGCGAGCAGCTCGACTCGCTGCTGGGCCGCGTCGGCTACATGCCGCAGAAGGACCTGCTGATGCCGTGGCGCTCCGTGCTCGACAACGTCACGCTTGGGCTCGAGATGAGCGGCGTCGCGCGCAAGCAGGCGCGCGCGCAGGCGCAGGCGGAGCTGGGTCGCTTCGGCCTGAAGGGATTCGAGCAGCGCTGGCCGAGCAACCTCTCCGGCGGCATGCGCCAGCGCGCCGCGCTGCTGCGCACGTTCCTCGCCGGCCGCGAGCTGATGCTGCTCGACGAGCCGTTCGGCGCGCTCGACGCGCTGACGCGCCAGACGATGCAGGAGTGGCTGCTCGACGTCTGGCAGGCCGACAGAAAGACGATCCTCTTCATCACGCACGACGTCGAGGAGGCGGTCTATCTGTCCGACCGCGTCTACGTGATGACGGGCCGCCCCGGCAGCGTGCAGATGTGCGTCGAGATCGACCTGCCGCGCCCGCGCCGCTTCGAGCTGCACGGCTCGCCCGCGTTCGTCGCGCTGAAGCAGAGACTGCTGACGCCGCTCCACGAGGCGTCGCGCAGCCAACTCGACGCGGTGGTCGGCTGATGTCGACGCTGCCCAGGCCGGCGGCGGCCGCCGCCACCGGCGCCGCAGCGGGCGGCACGGGGGCGGCGGGGCCCGCGGGATCCGCGCCGCCGCCCGACGACGAGCGGCCCGGCGGCAGCGGCGGTCGCCGCTCGCGCACGGTCGCGGCGCACGTGCTCCCGCCGCTGCTGTTCGCGATCGCGGTGCTGGTCGTCTGGCAGGTCGGCGTCAGAGTCACGGACACCGAGGAGTCGACGCTGCCGGCGCCGACGCAGGTCTTCAGCGCGATGTGGGACATACGCGACCTGCTGCTCGACAACGCGTGGGTGACGATCAAGGAGATCCTGATCGGCTACGCGATCGCGATCGTGCTCGGCGTCGGGCTCGCGGTGCTGCTGGCCAGCACGCTGCTGGCGGAGCGTGCGATCTACCCGTGGCTGGTCGTCTCGCAGATGGTCCCGATCCCGGCGATCGCGCCGATCCTCGTGATCTGGACCGGCTTCGACATGCGCCCGAAGGTGATCGTGATCGCGCTCGTCTCGTTCTTCCCGATCGCCGTCAACATGCTCGACGGCCTCAAGTCAACCGACCGCGAGCTGCTCAACCTGCTCAAGACGCTCGGCGCCGGGCGCTGGAAGCGCTTCCGCACCGCGCAGCTGCCGAGCTCGCTGCCGTTCCTCTTCTCCGGCCTCAAGATCGCCGCGGCGCTGGCCGTGATCGGCGCGGTCTTCGGCGAGTGGGTCGGCGCCGACGCCGGCCTCGGCTACCTGATCCTGACGTTGAACAACCAGGTCGCGACGGCCGAGATGTTCGCGACCGTCGCCGTGCTGGCGGCCATCGGCATCGCGCTGTTCGGGCTCGTGCGGCTGGCCGAGCGGCTCGTGATGCCCTGGTACCACGAAAGCCGCAAGGAGAGCCTTTGACTGGAGACGCGCCGGCCGCCGCCGGCTCCGGCAGGACCGTCGTGCGCGGCGCGTGGGTCCTCGCGATGGACCCCGCCTGCGAGCTGGTGCGCGACGGCGCGGTCGCGTTCGGCGAGGACGGCGCAATCGCCGCGGTCGGGCCGTGGGAGCGGCTGCGCGCGCAGTTCCCCGGCGCCGCGGTCGTCGGCGACGGCAACGGGATCGTGCTGCCGGGCTTCGTCAACGCGCACACGCACCTGACGGAGGGCCTGATCGCCGGCATGGGCGAGACGGCGTCGCTGTGGGAGTGGTTCGACCGCGTCGTCTCGCCGGCGGCGCGGGTCACGACGCGCGAGGACGTGCGCGTCGGCGCGCTGTTGAAGGGCGCCGAGATGCTGCTGTCGGGCATCACGACCGTCAACGACATGTCGTGCCACCGCAACCTCGGCTCGCTCGCGTCGCTCGGCGCCGTCGACGGCCTCGCCGCGATGGGGCTGCGCGGGATCGTCTCGTTCGGCGCGGAGAACCTCTACGACGGCGCGCCGTCCGAGGACGCCTTCATGGCCGAGCACGAGGCGCTCGCCGACCGCATCGACGGCGAGTCGCTGATCGGCTTCCGGCTCGGGATCGGCACGGTGCTGGGGATCAGCGACGAGCTGATGACGCGCTCGGTCGCGGCGTGCGCCGAGCACGGCTGGGCGGTCCACACGCACCTCGCCGAGGTGCGCGAGGAGCTGACGGAGTCGCGCGCCAGACACGGCGGGCGCACGACGATCGAGCACAGCGCCCACGTCGGCCTGCTCGACCACGAGCTGATCGCCGGCCACTGCATCTGGTGCGGCGAGCACGACATCTCGCTGCTGGCGGCGCGCGACGTCGCGGTCGCGCACAGTCCGGTCGCGAACATGATCCTCGCCTCCGGCGTCTGCCCGGTGCCGCGGCTGCGGCGCGAGGGCGTGCGCGTCGGGATCGGGACCGACGGCGCGGCCTCCAACGACGGCCAGGACATGTTCGGCGCGATCAAGACGGCGGCGCTGCTGCAGAAGGTCCACACGCTGCGCGCCGACGCGATCAGCGCGATCGACGTGCTGCGGATGGCGACGCTGGAGGGCGCCCGCGCGCTGGGGCTGGAGCGCTCGATCGGCTCGCTGGAGCCCGGCAAGCGCGCCGACGTCGTCCTGCTCGACGGCGACACGCCCGAACTGGCGGCGATTCATGACCCGTGGCAGCAGGTCGTCTACTGCGCGACCTCGCGCTGCGTCAGCCACGTGTGGGTCGACGGCGCGGCGCGCGTCGCCGGCGGACGGCTCGTCGCGCAGGACCTGCGCGCGATCGCCGGGGAGGCGCGTGCGCTGGCGCGCGACCTGGCGGTGCGCGCCGGCCTCGGCGGCGAATCGGTGCTGTTGGGGGGCGAAGCGAGAGCCTTCCCGCCCTCCGCGCGCGCGGGCGCACGTGTGGAGACCGTAAGGGCCTGACGCAAGCGCTTCAGGTTTTCGCCTGCCCGTCCGATACTCCAGTCCATGAGTGGATCAGGACGTTTCGGACGTGGTTGGCGGTTGGCGAAGGAAAGCTGGGCGGTGCTGCGCAACGACCGCTCGCTGACGCTCTTCCCGGTCGTTTCGGCCTTTGCGATGCTCGCGGCGGTGCTGCTGCTGGTCGGGCCCGGCGTTGTGGTGCTGGCGGTCGACGCCCCGGCGCCGGTCGCCTACGTGCTGTGGGCGATCGCGCTCTACATCCTCACGTTCATCGGGATCTACTGCAACGTCGCGCTCTCGGCCGCCGCGTCGCACTCGCTCGACGGCAACGACACCTCGCTGTCGGACGGCTTCTCGGTCGCGCGCCAGCGCACCGGCGTGATCGCGAAGTGGGCGGCGGTGTCGCTGGTCGTGGGCCTGCTGCTGAACGCGCTCGAGGCGGCGCTCGCGCAGTCCCCGATCGGTCGGATAGTCGCCGGGATCATCTCCGGCCTGCTCGGGGCCGCGTGGTCGATCGTGACCTTCTTCGTCGTGCCGTCGCTGGCGCTCGAGGGCCTCGCTCCGAAGGCGGCGCTGGAGCGCTCCGGCCGCCTGATCAAGGAGCGCTGGGGCGAGGGCCTGATCGGCTCCGGCTCGATCATGGGCATCGTCTTCCTGGCGCTGATCCTGCCGTCGGTCGCGATCGGCGCGCTGGGCGTCTACACGGTCGACTCCTCGGCGGCGCTCGGCGGCCTGCTGATCGCGGTCGGCGTCGTCGGCGTCATCGCCGCGCTGCTGATCGGCTCGACGCTCAACGCGATCTTCCGCGTCGCGCTGTTCCGCTACGCGACCGATGGCGCTGTCGCGCCTGGCTTCGACCGCGACAGCCTCGAGAACGCGTTCCGGCCCAAGCGCCGCGGCCGCATCTAACCGTTTCGCGGGCGTCCTGCGGCACCCGCACCACTAGTTCGTAGATCGTGCCGCGTTGGTACGGTCGCTGGCGAAACGAGGCTGGTTCGAGCCCTCGTCTCTCTGAGCTGTCTTACGTTCGTCGAAACCGTGGGAGTCGTTCGTGGAAGTCGAGAAGCAACGGTCTGGTGGCGCGCCGGGATCGCGCTCATCGCGCGGTGGCGGCAGCACCGTCGTGATCCTCGCAGTCGCCCTGCTGACGATCGTCGCAGCGCTCGGCATCGGCTTCGTGATAGCCGGCAATGCCGACGAGAACGACCAGACGGTCACCACCCCCGCCGGCACCAGCGTGACGCTGACGGCGGCGGAGGCGAAGGGCCGCGCCCAGTTCGGCGAGACCTGCGCGAACTGCCACACGCTCGCGGCGGCTGACGCCGTCGGCAAGGTCGGCCCCGACCTCGACATCGTCAGACCAGACAGAGCGCTCGTGCTGACGATGATCAGAGCCGGCAGCGGCCAGATGCCGCCCGGGCTGCTGTCCGGCACGCAGGCGCAGGATGTCGCGGCGTTCGTCGCCGCCGCGACCGGCGCGAAGTAGCTCCTTCTTCCGGGCGCGCCCGCGCGGCGCGACCGGCTTGCATCTCCCGACCATCGATGCGAACATGTGTTCGTGTCGATGGTCGTCTGCGTTCTGATCCCCCGTTTCCAGCTGACGGTCGCCGTGGGCGACCGCGAGGAGCTGCTCAGCGCCCCCGCCGCGCTCGCGCCCGAGCCCGGGCGGGAGGCGCGCATCGGCGAGGTCTCGCTGGCGGCTGAGGCGTTCGGCGTGCGCGCCGGGATGCCGCTGGGGGAGGCGCTCGCGCGCTGTCCGGGGCTGGCGCTCGTGCCGCCCGACCCGGCCGGCGTCGCCGACGCCTGGGAGCGGCTGATCGTGCGGCTGGAGTCGATCGGCGCGGCCGTCGAGCCGGAGCGCCCGGGGCTCGCCTGCTTCGAGGCGCAGGGCCTGGTGCGGTTGCACGGCGGCACGCTCGAGAAGGTGCTGGCGGCGGCGCGCGCCGCGCTGCGCCATCCGGCGCGGCTCGGCGCCGGCCCGTCGCGCTTCTGCGCGCTGGCGGCGGCGACGCGCGCGCGGCCGCGGCGGCCGCAGATCGTGCTCGGCGACGAGAGAACGGCGCGCGACTACCTCGCGACGCTGCCGGTCGCGCTGTTGCGCGGCCGCGACGAGACGGCCGCGCTGCCGGCGCCGCTGGCGCGGCTGGGGATCGAGACGCTCGGCGAGTTGGCGGCGCTGCCGCAGGCCGCGGTCGCGGACCGCTTCGGCGCGCCCGGCCTGCTCGCGTGGGCGCTGGCGCGGGGCCGCGACGGCGCGCTGCGCGCGCGTGAGGTGCCGGAGCGGGTGGAGGAGGAGCTGGAGCTGCCGGAGGCGATGTCGGGCGTGCAGTTGGAGCACGCGCTCGGCCTGCTCGTCGACCGGCTGCTGGCGCGGCGCGAGCGGCGCGGGCGGTCGCTGCGCGCGGTCGTGCTGGCGGCGGTGCTGGTGGAGGGCGGCACGTGGCGCGAGCAGGTGCCGTTCCGCGAGGCGCTCGCGAACCCGGCGCGGATGCGGCTGGCGCTGACGCCGCGGCTGGCGCTGCTGCCTGCGCCGGCGGAGCGGCTGCGGCTGGCAGCGGTCCGCTTCGGCCCGGTCTCGAGCGAGCAGCGCTCGCTGCTGGACGAGGCGGCGGCGCAGCGGCGCGGCCGGCTGCGCGAGGGCGTGCGTCAGGCACGCGCCGCGGCCGGCCCGGACGCCGCGCTGCGCGTGCTCGCGATCGATCCCGACTCGCGCGTGCCCGAGCGGCGCGCGGTGCTGACCCCGTTCGAATGAGCACCCGCCGCCCTCCTCTCCCGCCGTCGGCGGGCTCCCGCTGGGTCCCCGGCCCGGCCGCGGCGCCTCGCAGGGCCGCTGTTCCGGCTGCGCCCGCCGCGCGCAGGGGCCCGTCTGCGGCCCGCGTGGGCGCGGCCGCTCCGGCTCGCTCCGGAGCAGTCCCCCCGGCCGGCCGCCGCCACCGCCTCGCGACGCCGAGAAGCGCGCAGGTGGCCGCCGACGCGCATGACGGCCGTCCGTTCGCCGTCGACGGGCGCGAGGTCGACGCCGTGCGCGAGTCGTGGCTGGTCGAGGACCGCTGGTGGAGCGATGCGCCGCTGCGCCGTCGCTACTGGGAGGTCGTGACGACCTGCGGGCGCAACCTCGTCGTCTTCCACGACCTGCGCGAGGGCGGCTGGTTTCGCCAGCGGTAGCGATATGTCAACGATTGCGCGGTTCGACGACGCGTACGACCGAGCCGTCGGCGGCATGCCAGACCATTCTCGACGGGGACGCGTCCTCGGCCGGGCGCGCGACCTCGAACGAGACGACGTTGTCCTGCACCGGGACGGTCAGCTCGATCGCGGACGGATAGACCTCGGCCGGCCGGTGCCGCCCGCGACTCGCCCGCTGGGCGAACGTCATGTCGATCGACGCGACGCCGTCGGGCAGCAGCCCGCTGACGCTCGAACGGTCGTCGGACCCGCTGCCGGAGCTGCCGAACAGCCCGTATCTGCGGACGAACGCGAGGTCGACGCCGCCGCCTCCGCCGCCGATCGTGTTGCCGCGGCTGCGGTCGCGGTCGAACAGGAAGATCGCCTCGCGTCTGGGAAAGCCGCCGGCCGGCTGCTCCTCTCGGTTCAACCGCGCCTCCGTGCCGAGCGTCAGTCTGCGCAGCTGCGGCGAGGCGTGCTCGAGCGATCTCACCAGTGCGGCGTGTCTGACCCGCAGGCAGGCGCGCGAGAGCGGCTGCGGGAGTCCGCGGCTCTGCGCGAGCACGAGGTAGAACTCGTGCCCGTCGGCCGCGCGCGCCATCCGGATCCAGTCGATGTAGATGCCCTCGGCCGGCAGGATCCGCAGTCCGATGCTCGTCTCGTCGACGCGGTCCTGCGGGATCTGCGGCCGGCGCAGCAGCGAGAAGGCCGATCTCAACGCCTCGCTCGGCGCCGCGTGCGTGAGGCTGGCCGGGGGCCCCGCCATGTGCTGCACGCAGCTCTGATCGCTGCCGCGCATCTGTCTCGTCGCCGCGTTGATGAGCGCGATCGAGCGCGTCTCACGCCGCTGAGCGGCGGCGTCCTCGCGCGAGATCGCAAGGGCTGCGGGGCTGCCTGCCAGCGCGACGGCGGCAACCACCGAAGCGCTCAAGATCATTCGACGCATTCGCCGATCTTATGGCACACATCCGCTCCTTTGATCCGCAGAACACATTTCTCTGGTGTGGCGAACCTGTCCCATGGCGTCGGCGAAGTATGCGAACATACGTTCGTGTCCTACGTCGAGCTGCACGCCCACTCCGCCTTCTCCTTCCTCGACGGCGCGTCGCTGCCGGACGAGTTGGTGGCGGCTGCGCTGGAGCTGGGGCACGGGACGCTCGCGCTGACCGATCACGACAACGTCTGCGGCGCGATGGAGTTCGCGCGCTCGGCGCAGACGCTCGGGCTGCGGCCGATCCACGGCGCCGAGCTGACGCTCGACGACGGCCGTCACCTGACGCTGCTGGTCGAGGACGAGCGCGGTTGGCGCAGCCTCTGCCGCCTGATCACGCTCGCACACGTGCACACGCGCGGCGCCGCGCCGAGCGCGGACAGCGGCATCGACTTTGCGGTCGAAGAGCAGACCGCAGCAGAGCTCTCGCGTGCTGAGGGGAGCGCGAAGAGAGGGCGCGCATCGGGGGGACCCGGGGTGGGGACGCCCACCCCGGGTGCGCGTCCGCAGGACGATGCGCCCGCGCCCGGCGACACGCCCGCGGCCGGCGACACGCCCGCGGCCGGCGATGCGCCCGCGGCCGGCGATGCGCCCGCGGCCGGTGATGCGCCCGCGGCCGGTGATGCGCCCGCGCCCGGCGATGCGCCCGCGCCCGGCGATGCGCCGGTGCCGATAGCGCTCGTGACCGCGCCGCTCGCGCCGGAGCCGACCGCGGGATCGGCCGCGGCCGGCTTCTCGCGCGGTGGGTCGCGGCCGGTCAGACGCGAGGATCCGCTCGTCGCCGCGGCGCTGCCCGGCGCCCGCGTGGGGACGCGTGCGCTGCGCGGGCGCATCCGGCAGGCGACCGACCCGTTCGTCACGCTCGCGCAGGTCGCCGCGCACGCGGAGGGGCTCGTCTGTCTCAGCGGCTGCGCGTCGCACGGCGTCCACGACCTCGACTCGCTGCGCCGGCTGCGCGCCGCCTTCGGTCGCGACAATCTCTACGTCGAGCTGCAGCGGCCGTATCTGCGCGACGACCGCGCGCGCAACCGCCGGCTCGTCCAGCTTGCGCGCGAGCTGGAGCTGCGCTGCGTCGCGACCGGCAACGTGCACGCCCACGCGCGTGCGCGCGGCCCGCTGCAGGACGCGCTCGTCGCGGTCAGGCTGCACACGACGCTCGACGCCTCCGAGCCCGGCCGGCGCGGCAACTTCAGCCATGTGCTCACGAGCCCGCAGGCGATGGCGGCGCGCTTCGCCGCCGACCATCCGGACGCGGTCGCGGAGACGGTGCGGCTGGCCGACCGGCTGCGCTTCGACCTCACCCAGGGGCTCGGCTACCGCTATCCCGGCGCCGAGGACGAGACCGCCAACCGCAGACTCGCCGAGATCTGCCGCGACCGCCTCGCCGACCGCTACGCCGACGCGAGCGGGGCGCACCGCGCCGAGGCGCACAGCCGGCTCGAGCGGGAGCTGCGGATCATCGACAAGCTCGGCCTCGCCGGCTTCTTCCTCCTGCACCGCGACATGCTGGAGCTGGCACGCGGGGTCGCGGTCGAGGTGCGCGGCCCGGACAGCGCCCGCGCGCTGCTGCCGCCCGGCCGCGGGCGCGGCTCGTCCGTCTCCTCGATCGTCTGCTACCTGACCGGCCTCTCGCATGTCGACCCGGTCGCCAACGACCTCTTCATCGGCCGCTTCCTGAACGAGGACCTGTCGGCGCTGCCGGACATCGACCTCGACTTCCCGCGCGACATCCGCGCGGCGCTGATCCCGCGCATCCACAAGGTCTTCGGACAGAAGAGCTCGGCGCTCGTCGCCGCCTTCCCGACCTACCGCGCGCGCGGCGCGATCCGCGAGCTGGGCAAGGCGCTGGGGCTGCCGCCGGGGGAGATCGAGCGCGTCGCGCGCGGTTCGGAGGGCTGGTCGGCGCACGACGTCTCCAGAGACGTCGCGAGCGCGCTGGGGGAGCGGCGGATCGCCAGCGGCGGTCGCTGGGCGTGGCTGGCGCGCCTGGCCGAGCAGGCGCACGGCCTGCCGCGCCACCTCTCCCAGCACTCCGGCGGGATGGTCGTCGCGACGCGCCCGCTGAGCGACTGCTGCCCGATCGTCCCGGCCGCGATGGAGGGTCGTCAGATGGTGCAGTGGGACAAGGACTCCTGCGCCGACGCCGGCTTCCTCAAGATCGACCTGCTCGGGCTCGGGATGCTGTCGGCCGTCGAGCGCGCGGTCGAGTCGATCGCGGCCACGCGCGACGAGCGGATCGACCTGTCGCGGATCGACTACGACGACAGACCGACCTACGAGGCGATCCAGAACGCGGAGACGACGGGCGTCTTCCAGATCGAGAGTCGCGCGCAGATGGCGTCGCTGCGGCGCACGCGGCCCGCGAACCTGAAGGAGCTGACGATCCAGGTCGCGATCGTGCGGCCCGGGCCGATCCAGGGCGGGGCGGTCAACCCCTACATCGAGCGGCGCCAGCGCCAGCGGATCGATCCGTCCTTCAGAATCCCGTACGACCATCCTTCGCTCGTCGGGCCGTTGGAGGAGACGCTCGGCACGATCATCTTCCAGGACCAGGTGATCGAGGTCTCGATGGCGTTCGCCGGCTTCAAGCCGGGAGAGGCGGAGGGGCTGCGGCGGGCGATGAGCCGCAAGCGCTCGGAGGCCGCGATCGAGGCCCACCACCGCAGATTCGTCGCGGGCGCGATCGCGACGCACGACGACGTGACGCCGGAGCTGGCCGAGCGCGTCTTCCAGATGGTGCGCGGCTTCTCCGGCTTCGGCTTCCCGAAGGCGCACGGCGCCGCCTTCGGCCTGCTCGCCTACCAGTCGACGTGGCTGCGCGTGCACTACCCGGCTGAGTTCCTCTGCGCGCTGCTGAACGAGCAGCCGATGGGCTTCTACCCACCCGACGCGCTCGTGCACGAGGCCCAGCGCCGCGGAATCGAGGTGCTCCCGCCGGAGATCAACGCCAGCGGGGTGGAGTGCGCCGTCGAGGTCGCGCCGGACGAGCCGCGCGCGCCAGACGAGCCGCGCGCGCCGGGGGAGCGGGGCGCGCCGGGCGGGCCGCACGGGCACGGGGCGCCTGTGCGCGTGCGGATCGGGCTCGGCTACGTGCGCGGGGTGCAGCCGCACGACGCCGAGGCGCTCGTGTACGCGCGTGACGCGGACGGTCCGTTCAGGGATGTCGCCGACCTCGCAGCGCGTGCCGGCGCCGGCCGCCCGGCGCTGGAGGCGCTCGCCTGGTCGGGCGCCGTCGACGAGCTCGTCGGCGGCGACCGCCGTGTCGCGCTGTGGCGGCTCGGCGTCGCGGTGCCGGGGCAGCGCGTGCCGGGCGGCACGCAGCTCGCGCTGCCGCTCGAGCTGCCCGGCGCGCCGGAGCTGCGGCAGCTGGGCGCGTGGGACGGGATGCTGGCCGACTACGACACGACCGGCCTGACCGCGAGCACCCATCCGATGAGACTGCTGCGCCCGCGGCTGCCGCGCGACGCCGTCGCCAGCAGCGAGCTGGCGCGGCTGCCGCACGGGGCGCAGGTGAAGCTCGGCGGGATGGTCGTCGCGCGCCAGCGGCCCGGCACCGCGCGCGGGATCGTCTTCCTGCTGATCGAGGACGAGCACGGCACGGTCAACCTCGTCGTGCGGCCGGAGCTGTACGAGACCAGACGGCTGACGGTCCGCACCGAGCCGCTCGTGATCGTCGAGGGCACGCTCGAGCGGCTGGCGGCGGCCGGCGGCGGGATCAGTGTGCTGCTGCACCGGATCGCGCCGCTCGACGTCGGCGACAGCAAGATGGGCAAGGTGATCGCGAAGGACTTCTCGCCGCTGGACGACGCCGAGCGCCACGCGATCGAGCAGCAGCAGGCGGCCGCGGCCGGCGGCAGCCGCGGCGGCCCGGGCGACTTCCGCGCCGTCGCGCCGGCCGTCATGAACTTCGGCCGCGGCCGCTCGCGATGACCGGCCATGCCGCTCGTCTCACGGCCTTCGCCCCGGCGATCGCGAACAGGGCAGGTCCGCTGGTCTCACAGACCGGCAAACCTGCCTCATCTGATCGTCGGGTGCTGGCGCGGACACGTTTTCGCGGTTCTCCCTTCCATTCCGTCGGCAATTCCGGGTAGGGTCGCTCCCGTGCTTGCTACGGTCGCGTTTCTCGCGTTCTGGGTCGTCGTCGGACTCGTCCTCTTCTTCCTCGCCGTGCGCGGGGGCCCGCGCGGGGCTCGCGCGACGCTCCAGTCGCAGAGACGCGGCGCGCGCAAATTCGCCGCGATCGCTTTCACCGTCTTCTACGTCGGCGTCGGGATCGCGGTTCCGGTCGCGCTCGGCGCGGGCAACAAGGACAGCAGCGTCGCCCGCGTCGACGGCACCGAGATCAACCTGACCAGACAGCAGGAAGAGGGCCGCGCGCTGTTCGGCGAGAGCTGCGCCAACTGCCACACGCTCGCGGCCGCCGACGCCGTCGGCAAGGTCGGCCCGAACCTCGACATGCTCAGACCGCCGGCCGAGCTCGTCTACGACGCGATCATCAGAGGCCGCCAGCGCGGTGGCGGCACGATGCCCGCCGGCCTGCTCGCAGGCGAGCAGGCCGAAGCCGTCGCGGCCTTTGTGGCAGCGACCGCCGGCCGCTAGCCGATCGGCACGTGGCCGAACCTTCTCAGTCGGGTAGATTCGCGCCCATGGACACCGCGCATGCACGCGAGCTGCTCGCCCGCGAACGCGCTCGCGTCGAGCGCGAGCTGGCCGACCTGAGAACGTCCGACAACGCCGACGAGGAGCTGTCGCACGTCGACCAGCATCCGGGCGACGAGGGGACGGAGCTGTTCGAGCGCGAGCGCGACGCCGGCTTCACCGACCAGCTGCATGACGAGCTGGCCGCGATCGAGCGCGCGGAGCAGCGCCTCGCCGACGGCAGCTACGGCAGATCGGTCGAGAGCGGCGCGCCGATTCCGGACGCGCGCCTGGAAGCCGTCCCGTGGGCGGAGCGCACCGTCGAGGAGCAGGCCGCGTACGAGCGTCGCTGATCGGAAACACCCCGCTCTTTCCGACCGACGCTTTCCATAAGATCGGCTCGATGCGGGCAGAAACCTGCAAGCCGTTGGTAGGATCGCCTTGTCATACCGCTGAATTCCCGGCTGCCGCACGGGAAGCGGGGGACCCACGACAACGGGGCGAATCGCGCATCCGCGCGTAGTGCCGCTCTTTCGGCACGAGCCCGTCAGCTAACCCCGCAAGCTCGAGAAAGAGGACCGAACCGACATGCCAACCGCAGAGGCGCGATCGCGCGCCCGTCGTGACGCGAACCAGCAGGGTGAGCGCCGTACGATCGTCATCAGGGGCCAGGTCGCCCCGCCGCCGACGCGTCGTCACGACTACGAGTACGAGACGACCGCGCGTCGCCATCGTCCCCGCAGCACGGGCGAGCGAATCGCCGGATCGCGGCCCGACCGCGCCGCGATGTACGCGGTCCTGCTCGGCATCTTCCTGATCCTCGTCGCGATCCTCACCGCCTCCGGCGCCTGACAGCGGCGCGTCGCGACCACCGCCGCGCGCAGCGATCCCGGCGTCGCCAAGCCACGCGACGCCGGCCGTGACGCACGGCCCGGCCGCGCGTGCATCCGCGCGGCGACGGCGCAGGACCGTCTCATCGCGCGCGCCCGCTGTTTGCCTGCATACATCACGCAAAAGCAACCGTGAGCCAGGGTTTAGGTCGCGCTCGTATAAGGGATGCCGAACCTCTACCACCCCGGGTGCGCGCATGAAGACTCCCATGAGCCGGTTCCAGATCCACGACGACCTCACGGCTCCAGAAGGATCCGTGCCCGTCCTGCGCGGAGCCCTCTCCACCGGCGGCCAGCTGCCCAACTTCGTCGGTGCGCTGGCCGGCTCGCCAGCCGCCCTGCGCGGCTACGCGCGCTTCCGCAGCGAGCTGCGCCACGGCCATCTGTCACCCGCCACGCTCGAGCGGATCGCGCTCGCCGTCGCGGAGGAGCGCGGCTCGGCGCCCGGCATCGCGATGCACTCGCGCGCCGCCAGAGCGGCCGGGCTCGGGCTCGACGAGGTCGCGCTCGCGCGCGAGTTCGATTCCAACGACCCCAGAGAGGCCGCGCTGCTGCGCTACCTGCGCGCGCTCGTCGTCGACGGCAGACCGCCGATGCACCTGCACGAGGAGGCGCGCGAGCTGGACTGGAACGACGAGGAGATCCTCGAGGCGATCGCGACCGTCGCGCTCGAGTCGCTCGCCGCGATGGTCAACGTCGCCGGCGAGGTGCCGGTCGACGGCTCGATCGAGCAGTCGCGCACGCTGCGGGCCGCCTGAGCGGGCGCGGGTCGTGCGTCGCGCCGGTCGCACGCGGCGCCTCGTGTGGCGCGCGGCTCGTCAGCGCGCAGCGCAAAGTGCGCGGGCGCACCCACGCGCGGCGAGATCGGTCGTAAGCTTGGTCGCATGGCGGTCGATCATGCGCACGCAGCAGCAGCCGCGAACCGCGACGACGCCTGCTGCCCGCACTACCACGAGGCGATCGAGTTCCTCGGCAAGCGCTGGACCGGCGCGATCGTGCGCGTGCTGATGAACCGCTCGCCGCAGCGCTTCACCGAACTCGCCAACGCCGTCCCGGAGCTGTCGGACCGGCTGCTGTCGGAGCGGATGAAGGAGCTGGAGGCGCGCGGCGTCGTCGTGCGCGCCGTCTCGCCGCCGCCGCCGGCGCCCCCGACGCGCGTCGAGTACTCGCTGACGCCGATGGGGCGCGAGCTGGAGCCGGCGCTCGCGGCGCTCGAGTCGTGGGCGCAGCGCTGGCTGCCCGACTGCGCCGACGGCCCGTCGCGGTAGGCTCCAGGGCCCCGTCGCAACGCCGAACGCATCAGGAGCCCTCCAACATGACCGACGCCGCGCCGCCGCTTACCTCCGACGACGTGCTGCGTCTGGTGAAGGAGCGCGACATCCGCTTCATCCGCCTCTGGTTCACCGACATCCTCGGTCAGCTGAAGGCGTTCTCGATCGGCTCCAGCGAGCTGGAGGACGCGTTCGAGGGCGGGATGGGCTTCGACGGCTCCTCGATCACCGGCTTCAACGCCGTCGAGGAGTCGGACATGATCGCGATGCCCGACCCGTCGACCTTCGCCGCGCTGCCGTGGCGCCCGGAGGAGCAGGGCGTCGCACGCATGTTCTGCGACGTGCAGACGCCCGAGCAGACCCCGTACGAGGGCGACCCGCGCCACGTCCTGCGCCGCGCGCTGGACCGTGCGAAGGCGCTCGGCTTCGACGACTTCATGGTCGGCCCGGAGCTGGAGTACTTCTACTTCAGAGACACGAACGACCCGACGCCGCTGGATCGCGGCGGCTACTTCGACCTGACGACGCTGGACGCGGGCTCGGACTTGCGCCGCGAGACCGTGCTGGCGCTGGAGCAGCTCGGAATCCACGTCGAGTACACGCACCACGAGGTCGGTCCCTCGCAGCACGAGATCGACATGCGCTACGCGTCGGCGCTGAAGATGGCCGACGACTGCATGACGTACCGCATCACGGTGAAGGAGTACGCGCGCAAGTACGGCCTGCATGCGACGTTCATGCCGAAGCCGCTGTTCGGCGAGAACGGCTCGGGCATGCACACGCACCTGTCGCTCTTCAGAGACGGCAGAAACGCCTTCTACGACCCCGACGACCAGTACTTCCTGTCGGACATAGGCAAGGCGTTCATCGCGGGCCAGCTGCGCCACGCGCGCGAGATGAGCGCGATCTTCGCCCAGTGGGTCAACTCCTACAAGCGGCTGGTGCCCGGCTACGAGGCCCCGGTCTACGTCGCCTGGTCGCGCCGCAACCGCTCCGCGCTGGTGCGCGTGCCGATGTACCACCCCGGCAAGGAGCAGACGACGCGGATGGAGCTGCGCTGCCCGGATCCCGCGTGCAACCCGTACCTGACGTTCGCGGTGCTGCTGCAGGCGGGCCTGGAGGGGATCGAGCACGGCTACGAGCTGCCCGAGCCGATGGAGAAGAACCTCTACCACCTCGCGCCCGACGAGCGCCGCCGGCTCGGGATCGAGCAGCTGCCCTCGACGCTCGGCGAGGCGGTCGAGCTGACGGCCGATTCCGAGCTGGTGCTGCGCACGCTCGGCGAGCACATGTTCAACCGCTTCATCGAGATCAAGCGGCAGGAGTGGGACGACTACCGCGTGCAGGTCACGCAGTGGGAGCTGGACCGGTACCTGCCGGTGCTCTGAGTCGCGGGACGGGCCCCCGCGGCGAGTTGTCTAACCCTCGAGTAGAGGGTTAGACCACTCGGGTCAGGCCGGTCTCAGTGACCCGTGGGACCGCCGAAGCTGACGAGCGTGCTGCCGCCCGTGCAGTTGATGTTCGACGGGAACGGGACGACTCTGCACTTGTACGCGACGCCTCTGTAGCTGAACTTCTCCGGGTCCTGGTAGGCGTTGAAGCGCTTCAGCCACGTCTTGGCGACGCCGGCCGCCTGCGGGCAGCTGAACGCTCTCGTCGCACCGTTGCCGGTCGTCTCGACGATCAAGGAGCTGACGCCGGTGCGGATCCCACCGCAGTTGAGCATTCTCTCGGGCGTGCCGAACTTGAGGATCAGCTTGGCGCCCTTCGGAATCGACTTGACCGCGTCGAGGGTCGAGGTGAAGAGCGAGCCGCCGAGCGAGTAGTTCGGGTTGTACAGGTTGTACGCGCCGTCGACGTAGGACGGCGTGACGTTGACGCTGATCAGTCTCAGCTCGGACGTGCCGGGGAGCTCGACGCTCAGCTTCTTTCTGCTGGCGCCGCCGGCGAGGCTGAACGTCGCGGTGCAGGAGTGCTCGCTGCCCTTGCAGACGGCAGTCGCAGAACCAGCCGCCTGAGCCGCGGTGGGGACCGCAAGCGCGCCAGCCGCGAGGACTGCGAGGGGCGCAAAGCGGGCGAACTTCGTAAGACGCATGTGTTTCCTTCTGATCGAGGACAACACCTCATCGGCCGCAGCGGCCGAAGGGTTTAGCCCCGGTCAGCGAGCTGCGGTGACGTGGCGGCGTCGCGCTCGTCGTGCTCGTCCTGCTCGGGCACCGTGTGGCGCGCCAGCGACGACGGCCACCAGATCCGGCCGCCGACGTCGAGCACGAGCGCCGGCACCAGCACGGACCGCACGACGAACGTGTCGAGCAGCACGCCGACGGCGATCGTGAAGCCGATCTCTGTCAGCACCACCAGCGGCAGCACCGCGAGCGTCGAGAAGGTGCCCGCGAGCACGATCCCGGCCGAGG
This sequence comes from Conexibacter sp. CPCC 206217, assembly GCF_030646165.1. Lineage (GTDB taxonomy): Bacteria > Actinomycetota > Thermoleophilia > Solirubrobacterales > Solirubrobacteraceae > Conexibacter. The sequence goes on from NZ_JAUTDO010000009.1 coordinate 135,869, forward strand.
TGATCACCGCGCCGGTCACCGCCAGCCCGCGCACCATCCCCGTCCGCGTGCCGTGCTCGTGCGTCTCCTCGCGCACGCGCACCATCAGGAAGATGTTGTAGTCGACGCCGAGCGCGACGAGGAAGATGAACGCGAACAGCGGCAGCCCGGGATCGACGCCGGCGAAGCCGAACACCTGCATGAAGAAGAACGCGCCGATCCCGAGCGCTGCCGCGTAGGAGAGGATCACCGTTCCCATCAGCAGCAGCGGCAGCAGCACGGCGCGCAGCACCAGCACGAGGATCAGGAAGACGACGACGAGCACGAGCGGCACGATCACGCGGTTGTCGCGCGCGGTCGAGACGCGCAGGTCGCGCTCCTCCGCGGTCGGGCCGCCGATCAGCACGTCCGGCCCTCCGGCCGTCTTCGCCGCGGCGCGCAGCGGCGGGATCGCGTCGAACGCCGTCTCGCTGTAGGGGTCGGCGGCGAGCGTCACGGCCAGTCGGACGCCGATGCGCGAGTCGCGCTCGACCGGCGCGACCGAGGCGACGCCCGGGACGGCTCTCAGCGCGCTCATGACCGCGTTCACACGGGCCGGATCGGTGCCGTTCGCCTGCCCGCCGGTGCCGACGATCACGACCGTCGGCGCGTTCGCGCCGGCCGGGAACGACTGCGCGATCAGCTCCTGCCCCTCGACCGACTCGACCTTGTCGCGGAAGGCGTTGCCGCTCGTCAGGTCGGAGTTCATCTGCGTCAGGCCGAGGCAGAAGACGAGCAGCAGCACGCTCGTGGCGACCCACACGCGGCGCGGACGCACGCGTATCCGCTCGCCCAGCCGCCGCCACCAGCCGTGCGTCTCGTCGGTGCCGCTGCCGCCGAACTGCGGCACGAACGGCCAGAACGCGCGCCGGCCCGTGATCGCCAGCAGCGCCGGCAGCAGCGTCAGCATCGCGATCATCGCCAGCGCGACACCGATCGCGGCGACCGGGCCGAGGCCGGCGGTGCCGTTGACCTCTGCCAGCGACAGGCACAGCAGCGCGGCGATCACCGTCAGGCCGGAGGCGAGCACGGCCGGGCCGGCGCGCCGCAGCGCGATCGCGACCGCCTCGTGCTTGTCCTCGTGGCGGCGCAGTTCCTCGCGGTAGCGCGCGACCAGCAGCAGCGCGTAGTCGGTCCCGACGCCGAACACGAGCACGGACAGGATCCCCGACGTCTGCCCGTTGATCGTCACGCCGGCCTTCGCCAGCCAATAGCCGATCCCGCGCGCGATCACCTCCGCGAAGACGACCGTGAAGAGGGGGATCGCCCAGAAGATCGGGCTGCGGTAGATCAGGATCAGCAGCAGGAAGACGAGCGTCGCGGTCGCCAGCAGCAGCGTCCCGTTGATCTGCTCGAAGACGCTGACGGCGTCGGTCGAGAAGCCGGCGGGACCGCTCACCTTCACCTGCAGGCCCGCCGGGACGCCGTCGTGGACGCGGTCGCGCAGCGCGTCGGTCGCGTCGGTCAGCGTGTTGTCGGAGGTCGGTCCGCTGGTGTCGATCTCGGCGATCAGCAGCGCGGCTCTGCCGTCTCTGGAGAGGATCGGCGGTGGCACTCTCGACGTCCCGCGCGGCGGGTCTGTGTTGATCGCGAGCCGGTCTCTGGCGATCACCGCGCGATCCTGCGGCGTGAGGCCGCCGTCGCGGCTGTAGACGATCACCGCGTCGGTCTGCTCGCCGGACGGGAACCGTCTGACCGCGTTCAGCGCCTTGACCGACTCCGCTTTGCCGGGCAGGAACGAGACCGGGTCGTTCTCCTCGACGTCGCCGAGCTTGCCCGCGAAGGAGCCGAAGGCGACGACGAGCACGAGCCAGATCGCGAGCACCACGAACTTCGCGCGGTGTCCGGCGGCGACCGTCAGGAGCTTGCGGGCGGATGCGATGCGGGCAGACTAACCGCGCGTCGCGGTGCCGTGCGCAATTTCCAGCATTTCGGGCACACGGACCAGCTTCACGCGCGGGCGGCTGTGCGGCTCGCCGAGCGCCTGCTCGTGCGCGTCGATCGTGCTCCAGCCGTCCCAGCCGACGAGATGGGGGACGCGCTGGGCCAGCCACCCGGCGACGGCGTCGGCGTCGCTCGCCTCCGGCGCGGGCGTGCCGAGGCGGCCGGCGTCGCGGTCGGCGAGGAGCAGTTCGACCGTCTCGTGCGCGTCCTTCTTGTTCGTGCCGATCACGCCGCTGGGGCCGCGCTTGATCCAGCCGACGGCGTACTCGCCGCGCGCCGGTGCGCCGTCGTCCTCGGTCACGCGCCCGCCGACGTTGCGGATCAGCCCGCGCCGCTCGTCGAACGGCACGCCCGGCAGCGGGACGCCGCGGTAGCCGATGCTGCGCAGCACCAGCCCGCACTCGATCGTCTCCTCGACGCCGGTCGGCACGGCGCGCAGGCCGCCGCGCCCGTCCGGCTCCAGCCGGTTGACGCCGATCCGCAGGCCGGCGACAGCGTCGTGCTCGTCGCCGAGGATCTCCAGCGGCGAGCGCAGGAACCTGAGGCTGACGCGGTGGCTCTTGCCGGTCGGTCTGCGGCCCGCGTACTCCCACAGGATCTCGACGTTTCTGCGGTGCGTCTGGTCGGCTCCGCCGGAGGCGATCCAGGCGGCGCTGAACGGATCCAGCTCGACCTCGGCCGGGTCGACGATCACGTCGGCGCGCTTCAGCTCGCCCAGCTCCAGCAGCTCCGGGTTCGTGAACGCGGCCTGGGCGGGGCCGCGGCGGCCGAGCACGACGACCTCCTGCACCTGCGCCCGCGCGAGCGACTCGATCGCGTGGTCGGCGGTGTCGGTCGGCGCGACCTCGTCGGGATCGAGCACGAGCATCCGCGCGACGTCGATCGCGACGTTGCCGTTGCCGATCACGACCGCGCGCCGCGCGCTGAGGTCGAACTCGCGGTCGGCATGCTCTGGATGGCCGTTGTACCAGGCGACGAAGTCGGTCGCCGGGTGCGATCCGCGCCGGTCCTCGCCGGGGATCCCGAGCCGGTTGTCGGTCGAGGTCCCGATCGCGTAGACGACCGCGTGATAGCGCTCCAGCAGCTCGTCGCGCTGGACGTCGGTGCCGAGCTGCACGCCGCCGAAGAAGCGGAAGCCCGGATGTCTGGCCGTGCGCTCGTAGGCGCGCGTGACTCTCTTGATCTTCGGATGGTCCGGCGCGACGCCGGCGCGCACGAGCCCGAACGGCGTCGGCAGCGCGTCGAAGACGTCGACCTCGAAGCCCTCTCTCAGCAGGAAGTCGCTCGTGTAGAAGCCGGCTGGACCGGCGCCGACGACTGCGACCCGCTGCGGTGATGGCATGCATCGAGCGTAGCCGAAGCGGCGCCGCGCGCGGGACGATCTCAGCGGCGGCCGGTCAGCGGCTCGGCGATGAAGCCGTCGACGTCGGCGAAGGCCGCGGCGCGCGGGGGCTTGCCGGGGTGGCAGACGGCGATCCGCAGCGCGATCCGCAGGCGCGGCGGCAGCGGGCGGCGCGGTGCTGTCAGGGTCGCGCGGCGGGGGCGTGCACCGGCCAGCCGGACGAACCCGCGCGCGAGCACGCGATCGCCCGTGACCGCGCGCAGCGCCACCATCGCGCCGCACTCGCGATCCTGCAGGCCGAGCACGTCCCGGACGGTCAGCCGCAGCCGGCGGCCGTCGCGGCGCAGGTCCCTGACGGCGAAGTTGCCGGCCTCGACGGCCTCGCAGTCGGCGCCGACGGTCGCGCGCCGCTGCGGCGTCTCGACGACGTCACGGCCGTCGCCGCACTGCACGCGCCCGGTCGCGTCCGCGATGCGGTCGTCGCCCCTGCCCGCGTCGACCTCGCCCGCGTCGCCGTAGATCTGGTCGTCGCCGTCCCCGCCGACCACGCGTGCGCTGGGCCCGCTGCCGGACAGCGTGTCGTCGCCGCCTCGGCCGTCGATCACGTCGTCGCCGCCGCTGCCGCCACTCAGCCCGTTGGGACCGTCGTCGCCGATCAGCACGTCGCTGCCGCCGCCGCCGCTGGCGCTCTCGATCCCGCTCAGCACGTCGCCCTCGCCCGGCGCCCCGCCGCTGCCGGCGCGGAGGTCGACGGTGACACCGGCGCTGCGGTCGTACTCGACGGTGTCTCTGCCCGGCCCGCCCTCGATTCGATCGGACGAGAGGGGAGCGGCCGGGGCGCTCCCGCTTGCGCTCGTCATCGCGGGCGCGGCGGGCGGCGCGGTCGGGACGGAGACGCCGCTGACGCCGTCGCCGCTGAGCTGGTCGTCGCCCGCACCGCCGTCGATGCGATCCGCGCCGGGGCCGCCGTCGACGATGTCGAAACCGGCGCTGCCCAGCAGGGTGTCGTCACCGGACCCGCCATCGAGCTGGCTGCCGTCGCCGATCGCGGCGAGCGTGTCGGCGCCGTCCCCGCCGAACAGGACGGGGCGGCGGAAGCCGATCGCGCGCACCTCGTCGTCGCCGTCGGCCGCGCTCAGCGTGAGCGCGAGATCGAGACCGGCTGTGCTGCAGGTGACCGTGCCGTCGGGGCTCGTGCCGCAGCCGGCGAGCAAGCGCGACGAGCAGGGACGGCATCAGCAGGCGCATGCAGGAGAGACGATACCGACGCACCGGAGTTGCGCCGATCAAAGATCGGCTCAGTCCAGCAGCGCGGCCAGCTCGTCCGGCGTGGTCACCGGCGCACGGCAGGCGAAGCGCTCGCAGACGTAGGCGGCGGCGCTGCCGTCGATCGCGTGGCGGCCTTCGAGCAGCTCGATCGTGACGCCGGCCGGCTCGGCCGTGCCGCTCGCGTCGCGAGCGGCGCTGTCGCCGATCGCTCCCGCCACCACCACGTGCGGGCGGAACGCCTCTCGCACGACCTTCAGCAGCGGCGCCGCGGTGTCAGCCGGCCCGACGATCGCGACCTCGTGGACCTCGGCCCGCTGGAACGCGATCGCGCGCAGCAGGTGGGTGAAGGCCTGCGGGTGGGTCGCGGCGAGCTGCTGCAGCAGCGCGATCACGCCGTCGGCGTGGCGCTCGTACTCGGCCTCGCCGGTCAGCCGCGCGAGCTTCAGCAGACCGTGCGCGGCGGCCGAGTTGCCGGAGGGGATCGGCGTGTCCTCGAGGTCCTTGCGGCGCGTGACGAGGCGCTCGTGGTCGTCGGCGGTCGTGAAGAAGCCGCCGTTCTCGTCGTCGCCGAAGTGCGCGATCGTCGTGTCGGCGAGCCTGCGCGCGGCGGCGAACCAGCGCGGCTCCAGCGTCGCCTGGTAGAGCACGAGCAGCGCGTCGAGCAGGTAGGCGTGGTCCTCCAGATAGCCCGCCAGCGTCGCGCGGCCGTCCTTCCACGAGCGCCGCAGGCGGCCGTCGTCGTCCTGCACGGAAGTCAGCAGGAAGTCGGCCGCCGTGCGCGCGGCGTCGAGGTAGTCGTCGCGCTGCAGGACCGCGCCGGCCTCGGCCAGCGCGGCGATCATCAGCGCGTTCCAGGAGGTCAGCCGCTTGTCGTCGAGGCCGGGGCGCACGCGGCCGGCGCGGACCGCCAGCAGACGGCGCTTGATCTCCGGCAGCTCGGGCGGATCGGCGACCGGGCCCTCGGCGCGCACGAGGATGTTGACGCCCTCGAAGTTGCCGCGCTCGCTCGCGCCGAACCAGCGCACCGCTGTCTCGTAGAGCGCCTCGTCGTTCAGCGCCGCGCGCAGCTCGCCGAGCGACCAGACGTAGAACTTGCCCTCCTCGCCCTCGGAGTCGGCGTCGAGGGCGGCGTAGAAGCCGCCCTCCGGCCCGCGCATCTCGCGCAGCGCCCAGTCGAGCGTCTCCTCGACGACCTGGCGCAGCAGCGGCTCGCCGCTGACCTGCCAGCCGTGCAGGTAGGCGCGCGCCAGCAGGCCGTTGTCGTAGAGCATCTTCTCGAAGTGGGGGACGACCCAGGCGGCGTCGACGCTGTAGCGCGAGAAGCCGCCGCCGAGCTGGTCGTAGATCCCGCCGACCGCCATCGCGCGCAGCGCGTCGAGCGCCACCGTCGTCTCGCCCTCCGCCAGCAGCAGCTCGATCGCCGACGCCTGCGGGAACTTCGGCGCGCGTCCGAAGCCGCCGTTGACGGGGTCCGCCGCTTGGCGCAGCGCGTCGACCGCGTCGTCGACCATGCCGGGGTCGATCATCGTGCCGGCCGGCGTCAGCCGCGCGCCGCCCTCCAGCCGCTCGACGATCTGCTCGCTCTGCTGCAGGATCTCCGCGCGTCTGTCGCGCCACGCGTCGGAGATCGCCTCCAGCACCTGGCGCCAGCTCGGCATCCCCTGACGCGCCTCCGGCGGGAAGTACGTGCCGGCGTAGAACGGGACCTGGTCGGGCGTCGCGAACGCGTTCAGCGGCCAGCCGCCGTGGCCGGTCATCGCCTGCACCGCGTCCATGTAGATCGCGTCGACGTCGGGCCGCTCCTCGCGGTCGACCTTCACGCAGACGAACAGCTCGTTCATCAGCTCCGCGATCTCCGGGTCCTCGAACGACTCGCGCTCCATCACGTGGCACCAGTGGCAGGCGGAGTAGCCGATCGAGATCAGCACCGGCACGTCGCGCTCGCGCGCGGCCGCGAGCGCGTCCGGGCCCCATGGGCGCCAGTCGACCGGGTTGTCCTTGTGCTGCAGCAGATACGGGGAGGTCTCGTTCGCGAGCGCGTTGGCCATGGGATCGAGGCTACCCGCGCGAGCGCGTGCGCGGCGGTAGCGTCCAGGGAACACCGACCACAGGAGCCTGCTCAGCCGTGTCCAGCAACCGAGAGTCCGTCACCGCGATCGGCGCACCCGCTGCCGTCGGCCCCTACGTCCACGCCGTCCGCGCCGGCGGGATGCTCTACTGCTCCGGCCAGATCCCGCTGCACCCGGAGACCGGCGAACTGGTCGGCGAGACGACCGCGGAGCAGGCCGGGCGCTGCCTGGAGAACCTGCAGGCCGTCTGCGCCGCGGCGGGCGCGACGCTCGCCGACGCGGTCAAGATCACCGTGTACCTGGTCGACATGGCCGACTTCACCGCCGTCAACGAGGTCTACGGCTCGTTCTTCGAGCAGGACCCGCCGGCCCGCGTCGCGATCGCCGTCTCGGCGCTGCCGCGCGGCGCGCGCGTCGAACTGGACGCGATCGTCGCGCTGCCGGGCTGACGGCGGTGGGCCGGCGCGGATGAATGGGGACGACGACAGGACGGGCGCGGGCGACGCGGAGGCCTCGGGCGCGGGCGCACATGCCCCCATCGACCTCCAGCGGATCCAACGCGCGGCCGCGGGCTACGCGGCGATCGTGCGCGAGACGCCGGTGCTCAGCTCGCGCACGCTGAGCGACCGCGTCGGCGGCGCGACGATCGCGCTGAAGGCGGAGAACCTGCAGCGGACCGGCTCGTTCAAGCTGCGCGGCGCGCTCGCGAAGATCGCCGCGCTGTCGCCCGAGGCGGCGGCGGCCGGCGTCGTCGCGGGCAGCGCCGGCAACCACGGCCAGGCCGTCGCCTACGCGGCGCGCGTGCGCGGGATCCCGTGCGAGGTCTTCATGCCGTTCAGCGCGCCGAACCAGAAGGTCGACGCGTGCGCCGAGTTCGGTGCGCGCGTGCGGCTGGTCGGCGCATCGGTCGACGAGTCGCTGATCGCCGCGCGCGAGCGGGCCGAGGCGACCGGGATGACGTTCGTGCACCCGTTCGACGACCCCGACGTGATCGCGGGTCAGGGCGGCGTCGGGCTGGAGCTGGCGGCGCAGGTCGACGACCTCGCGCTCGCGATCGTGCCGGTCGGCGGCGGCGGGCTCGTCAGCGGCGTCGCGATCGCGCTGAAGTCGCTGCGGCCGGGCGTGCGCGTCGTCGGCGTGCAGGTCGATCGCTGCGCGGCGATGCCGGCGTCTCTGGCCGGCGGTCGGCCGGTCGCGGTCGAGCGCGCCGCGCCGACGATCGCGGACGGGATCGCGGTGAAGCGGCCGGGCGAGCTGACCGTCGCGCTGATGCGCGAGTGGGTCGACGAGGTCGTCGTCGTGCCGGAGGACGCGGTCGCGGAGGCGATGGTGCTGCTGCTGGAGCGGGCGAAGCTGGTCGTGGAGGGCGCGGGCGCGGTCGGCGTCGCGGCGCTGCTGGGCGGCGCGGTGAGACCGGCTTCGCAGGGCACGACCGCGGTGATCCTCTCCGGCGGCAACGTCGACGCGGGTCTGCTGGCGTCGGTCGCGCGCCGGCACGAGTCGCAGTCGGGCCGTCGACTGGTGCTGCTGACGCGCGTCCCGGACCGCCCCGGCGCGCTCGCGACGCTGCTCGGCGTCGTCGCCAAGCAGAACGCGAACCTGGTCGAGCTGACGCACGTGCGCGAGGGCCTCGACCTGCACGTGCGCGAGACGGCGGTCCAGCTGGTGCTGGAGACGCGCGGCAGCACGCACGCCGACGACGTCCTGCGCGCCATCGCCGCGGCCGGGTATGTCACGAGCACCCTGGCGTAGCCCGCCCGCCCACCGCGCGAGGGAGGACCGGAGGATCGCTACCGCTCAGCGGTAGCGATCCTTCGATCGTGCGCCTGCGCCTGCGCCGGCGCGAGTGCGGGCGCGCCAGCCTTGACGGGCGAGGATTAGGATCCGGATAGCGGTTGTATAACAATCTTCAACGTACTGTTGAAGGAGTAGCCTCATGTGGGATCCACGCGAGTTCTCGGAGACCTATCGCCGCCTTGCCCCGATCGCCGTCCGTTCCGCGGAGCGCGTGCTGCACGATCGCGCCGCGGCGGAGGACGTCGCGCAGGACGTCTTCGTGCGGCTGTGGGAACGGCCGTCCGCATTCGACCCGGCGCGCGGGTCGCTCGCCAGCTACGTCTCGATGGTCGCCCGCAGCCGCGCGCTGGACCGCTGGCGCTCGCGCCAGGCGGCCGACGCGGCGACGGAGCGGATGAGTCACGACGTCGATCTGCACACCGACGGCAACGCCGCCGACCTGGCCGACCATCGGTCGCGCGTGCGCGCCTCGATCGCGGCGCTGCGCGAGGCGCCCCACGAGCAGCGCCAGGCGGTCCTGCTGGCCTATGGCGCCGGCCTCAGCGCCCGCGAGATCGCCGTCGCGACAAAGGTCCCGGTCGGCACCGCCAAGAGCCGCATCCGGCTCGGGCTGATCCGCACGCGCGAGGCGCTCGGGGTCGTCGCGCTCGGCGACGGGTCGCTCGGCGGCGCGGCCTAGGGCCGCCGCCGTGTCGCCCTCGCGCGGTAGCGTCCCCCGATGATGGCCAGACTCTCGATCGGTGAGGTGAGCGCGCGCACCGGCGTGGGGGAGGGGACGCTGCGGATGTGGGAGCAGCGTTACGGCTTCCCGACGCCCGAGCGCACGCAAGCGGGCGCGCGCCGCTACAGCGACCGCGACGTCGAGCTGATCCGCCGGATCGCGCAGGACCGCGACCGCGGCCTCGCGATGCGCGCCGCGATCGCCCGCGCGCGGCAGCCGTCGGGCGGCGACGTGTCGGTCTTCGCGTCGATGCGCAGGGCGATCCCGGGGCTCGTCCCGCAGCGGATGGAGAAGTGGGCGATGACGGCGATCAGTCGCGCGATCGAGGACGAGTCGCTCGCCTCCGCCGAGCGGCCGGTCGTGCTCGCGGCGTTCCAGCGCGAGCGCTTCTATCGCCAGGTGCAGCGGCGCTGGGACGAGCTTGCGCGGACGGCGCGGCTCGCCGTCGTGCTGGCTGACTTCGACGCGCCCGACATGCCGCTGCTGCAGCCGATCGAGGTCCCGCTCCGGCCCGACACGCCGCTGATGCGCGAGTGGGCGCTGGTCGTCGACGCGCCCGGCTACGCGGTCTGTCTGGCGGCATGGGAGGTGCCCGACCAGACCGCCGGCGCGCCGGACCACGAGCGCGTCTTCGAGCTGATCTGGACGGTCGAGCCCGATCCCGTGCGCGAGGCCGCGCGCGTGCTGCTGCGGACGGCGGTCGCGAACGGCCCCGAGTTGCTGGGCAACGCCGAGCGGCTGCTCGACGACATCCCGCCGGCGCACAGCGAGGCGCTGCGCCAGCTCAACGCGCTGACGAACCGGATCGTCGGCTACCTGGCGCGCGCGGGCGTCGCGGCACCGTCCGCGCCGTCGCGCTGAGCGGCGCCGGTCGTCGCGGCACCCGCCACGCGCGGGTCGCGGTGCGTGCGCGCCTGCTCCACCAGCGCGCCGATCAGCCGGCTGCGCTCGTCGGCCTCGGGGTGCCACTGGACGCCGAGCACGAAGTCGCGGTCGGGCAGCTCGATCGCCTCCGGCAGCTCGTCGTTCAGCGCCCAGCCGCTGACGACGAGACCGTCGCCGACGCGTCCGACGCCCTGGTGGTGGTGCGACTTGGTGCCGTGCAGCTCCTCGCCGGCGGCGCGTGCGGCAAGCGAGCCGGGGACGAGCTTGACGTCGTGGTCGGCGCCGTCGAAGGTGCCGATCGCCTTGCGGTGCTCGTGGTGGCCGAACTCCTCCGGCAGGTGCTGGCGCAGCGATCCGCCGTGCGCGACGTTGAGCAGCTGCATCCCGCGGCAGATGCCGAGGAACGGGATGTCGCGCTCGATCGCGCGGCGCGTCATCGCCAGCTCGAAGGCGTCGCGCTCGGGGACGGTCTCCTGCGTCTCCACGTGGCGCTCGGCGCCGTAGATCGCGGGGTCGATGTCGGCGCCGCCGGCCAGCATCAGCCCGTCGACCAGGTCGAGCGCCTCGTCGGGATCGGCTGTCAGCGCGGGGTCGGGCGCCAGCATCAGCGCCATCCCGCCGGCGGCGCGGATCGCATCGAGGTAGTTGGTCGGCAGCAGTGCCGCCTGCTGGTCCCAGACGCTCCAGCGGGCACGTTCGAGGGCGGTCAGGACGCCGATCACGGGACGGGACATGAGATCGAGCCTAGCCACGGTTCAAACGTGACGCAGGCGTCACCTTCGTGTACCGTCTTCTGCATGGAGGAGAACGCAGGGCGCTTCGACTTCGACTGGCTCGTCGTCGGATCGGGCTTCGGCGGCAGCGTGTCGGCGCTGCGACTGACGGAGAAGGGCTATCGCGTCGGCGTGCTGGAGAGCGGCCGCCGCTTCCGCGATCGCGACTTCCCGAGATCGAACTGGAACCTGCGGCGCTACTTCTGGGCGCCGCGCGTGGGCCTGAAGGGCTTCTTCCGCATCTCCACGTTCAAGGACGTGACGGTCGTCAGCGGCAGCGGCGTCGGGGGCGGCTCGCTCGGCTACGCGAACACGCTCTACGTGCCGCCGAGACCGTTCTTCGAGGACCCGCAGTGGAGCGCGCTGAACGACTGGGAGACGGCGCTGGCGCCGCACTACCGCGAGGCGCAGCGGATGCTCGGCGTCGTCGTGCACGACAACGACGACCCGGCCGACGAGCTGCTGCAGGAGTTCGGCGCGCACCTCGGCGTCAGCGACACCTACCGCAAGACGCCGATCGGGGTCTTCCTCGGCAAACCCGGCGTGACCGTGCCGGACCCGTACTTCGGCGGCGAGGGACCGGCGCGGACCGGCTGCACCCAGTGCGGGCGCTGCATGGTCGGCTGCCCCGTCGGGGCGAAGAACACGCTCGTGAAGAACTACCTCTGGTTCGCCGAGCGACGCGGCGCGCAGGTGATCCCCGACCGCACCGTGACCGACGTGCGCCCGCTCGGCGCCGCCGACGGCAGCGACGGCTACGCGATCACGCACGTGCCGTCGGGCGCCTGGCGCGAGACCGACAAGGTGACGGTGACCGCGCGCGGCGTGATCGTCGCGGCCGGTGCGCTGGGCACCAACAGACTGCTGCAGCGCTGCCGCCTCGGCGGCTCGCTGCCGCGGATCTCGCGGCGGCTCGGCGAGCTGGTGCGGACCAACAGCGAGGCGATCCTCGCCGTCACGGTGCCGAAGGACTACGCCGACGACCTCACCAGACGCGTCGCGATCACCGGCTCGATCTACCCGGATCCGAACACGCACATCGAGACGGTCACCTACGGCAAGGCCGGCGACGCGATGTCGTTCACGTACACGCTGCTGGTCGGCGACGGCACGCGCGTGACGCGGCCGCTGAAGCTGATCGGCGCGGCGCTGCGCTCGCCGGGGAAGTTCGTCAAGCTGCTGTGGCCCGGCGGCTGGTCGCGCCGCACGATCATCGTGCTGGTGATGCAGACGCTCGACAACGCGATCGCGCTGCGGGCGAAGCGGACGCTGTTCGGCGGGATCCGCCTGCAGACCGAGCAGGACCCCGAGAGACCGAACCCGACCTTCATCCCGGTCGCCAACGAGGCCGCGGAGTGGCTGGCGCAGCGGACCGGCGGCGTCGCGCAGTCGTCGCTGATGGAGGCGGTCAACATCCCCTCGACCGCCCACATCCTCGGCGGCGCGGCGATCGCGGCCGATCCCGAGCACGGCGTCGTCGACGCCCGTCAGCGCGTCTTCGGCTACGAGAACCTGCTCGTCTGCGACGGCGCCGCGGTGCCGGCGAACGTCGGCGTCAACCCCAGCCTCACGATCACCGCGCTCGCCGAGCACGCGATGAGCCACATCCCGCCGGCGCAGAGCACGGCGCGAGCCGTCGCCGAGCCGGTCGCGGCCGCCTGAGCGAGGAGGACGGCACGGGCGCCGCGACCGTGGCTTGCCGCGGGGCCGGCGTCAGCGCTGCTTCGCTCGTGCGCTCGCGCTCGGCTTGCGGCCGATCGCATGCGCCTTCGCCGCGCACTGCTGCTTCTTGACGCGCTGTCCGCGCGTCTTCGCGGGCAGCGCGCGGCAGTGCGCGAGCGCGCGGACCTTCTTCGCGCACGTGCGGTAGCCGGCGCCCTTCAGCATCGCGCACTTCGTTCTCACCGACTGGTCGAGCTTGCAGCGCGTCAGCGCCGCGCCGTGCTTGCCATGACAGGCGCTCCTGGCGGGCGGCTCCATCTGCTGGACGGTCGGGCCGAGCGGTGCCGGCGGCACGACGATCGGCTGCACGGGAGCGGGCGGCGGGTCCGGCTGCGGATCCGGTCCGGGCGGCGGCTCCTCCAGCGGCGGCCCGGCGACGAGCGCGCGGATCGCCCCGAGCGCGTCGACGCGGCCGCCCGTCACGGTCCTGCCGGCGAGCGTCGCGACCGGCACGCTGCCGGCCTTGATCGCCGCGACGACCAACGCGGGCGAGGCCGACGGCGCGGCCGCCCTCACGAGCGCCGCGACGCCCGCGACGTGCGGCGCAGCCATCGAGGTGCCGCTCAGGAGGCCGTAGTCGGTCGTGCTGTCGGCGGCGTGGACGGTCGTGCGGCAGCGGACGGCGACGTCGTCGATGCGGATCCCGTCGGCGGTGCCAGAGGCATTGGAGACGAGCTTCGCGTAGACGCGCGCCGACGTGCCGCCCGCCGCCTCGATCGAGTCGTCGTAGAAGCGCAGCGCGGTTGAGTTCGTGCTGCTCGTGAAGCTCTGCGCGACGGTCGGCGTGCTGCTGCCGTCGGGGAGGACGCCGACCAGCGCGGTGTCGCCAGACGCCAGCACGCTGGCCGCCGCGAACGACAGCCGGCAGCCGAGGTCGGTTCTCGTCGTCACGGTGCTGGTCGTGCGCGCGTCGGTGACCGTGTTGTCGGCGTAGTTGCCGCTCGGGCTGTCGGCCAGGCTCGGGTTGCCGCTGCCGGTGAACAGACCCCAGGTCCCGCTGAGGCTCCAGTTCGCCGTGCTGTCGAAGCTGTCCGCGAAGATCGTTCTGTACGCCGGCACGCTGCTGAGCACGAGCGTGCCGGGCGCGCCGACGTCGACGCTCGCGGCCCCGTAGTTGGAGTAGCTCGTGTCGAATCTGCCCGCGGAGTTCAGCGCGGCGACGCAGATCAGGTTCGCGCCGGTCGCCGAGCAGGGGTAGTCCGGTATCGCGTCGTTGTCGGCTCTGTCGTTGCCGGCCGCGGCGACGACGACCGCGCCTCTCGCGCCGGCCGCTGCAACCGCGTCGCTCCACAGTCTCGCGACCGCGGCCTCTCTGCCGGCCGGGGCGCGGCCGCCGAGGCTGAGGTTGATGACCGTCGCGCCCTCCTGGGCGGCGTAGACCATGCCGGCGACGATCCTGTCGAGCGTGCCGTCGCCGTCGCCGTCGAGCACTCGCACCGACATCAGCTTCGCCGCCGGCGCGACGCCCGCGCCGCCGAGCGCGTTGCCGGCGGCGGCCGCGACGATGCCGGCGACGTGCGTGCCGTGCTGGGCGTAGTCGTCGGGGACGCCGTCGTTGGCGACGAAGTCCCAGCCGTGCACGTCGTCGACCTTTCCGTTGCCGTCGTCGTCGACTCTGTTGCCGGGGATCTCGCCGGGGTTGGTCCACAGGCTCGGCAGCAGGTCCGGGTGCGTCAGGTCGATGCCGGTGTCGAGCACCGCGACCGTCTGGCCGGCGCCGCGCGTGACGTCCCAGGCGGCGAGCACGCCGACGCCGCCGGCGCTCGCGCCGCCGGGCTGCAGGCCCCACTGGCTCGCGAAGCGGGGGTCGTTCGGCGCCGCGGCGGTCGCGTGCAGGACGTAGTTGGGGACGGCGAAGCGCACGTCGGGCTGCCGCTCCAGTCGCGTCGCCGCGGCGGCGAGCGAGCCGTCGACGGAGACGACCTCGGTGTCGGCCAGTCGCGTGCCGCGCGCGAAGTCGGCGCCGGCGTCGCTGCGCGCGTCGGCGCGCTCGGGCGCCGTCGTGCCGGAGGCGTAGCGGATGATCAGCTCGTTGGGGGCGGCGGCGGGCGTGACGCCCGGCTGCGGCGTCGCCTGCGCCTGCGCGAGCGCCGGTGCGCCCAGCAGGGCGATCGCCGTCAGACCGGCAGCTGCGAGATTCCAGACCTGCCGCATCCCTGCTTCCCTGCGCCTTCCGTCGGCTCCGCGATCCTCTGGAGGGTACCGGCCGGGCTGGCCGTGTCCGGTCCGCTGCGCTCGCTCAGCCCTGCTCGCGCAGCAGCGCGCGGCGGATCTTGCCGCTCGCGGTCTTCGGCAGCTCGCTCGCGAAGTCGACGCGGCGCGGGTACTTGTACGGCGCCGTCTGCTGCTTGACATGGTCCTGCAGCTCTCTCGCGAGCGCGTCCGACGGGGTCGCGCCGTCGCGCAGGACGACGATCGCGCGCACGATCGCGCCGCGCTCCTCGTCCGGCGCCGAGACGACCGCGGCCTCCGCGACCAGCGGATGCGCGACGAGCGCGGACTCGACCTCGAACGGCCCGATCCGGTATCCGGCGGAGATGATCACGTCGTCGGTGCGGCCCTCGAAGAAGAGGAAGCCGTCGTCGTCGATCCGCACGCGGTCGCCCGTGCGCCAGGGCTCGCTCCGGTCGCCGCCGCGGACCGCAGGGCCCGTCGCGTCCGCGCCGGCCGCGCCCGCCGCGCCGCCGCCCGCGCCCGTCTGCGCGTCCGCGCCGTCGTTCAGGTACCCGAGGAAGAACGTCGGCACCGTCGCCGCGTCCGCGACCAGCTCGCCGTCGTCGATCCGCAGGTCGACGCCGGGCAGCGGCTTGCCCATCGAGCCCGGCCGGATCGACTCGCCCAGCGGCGTTCCGGTCAGCTGGCCGGTCTCCGTCTGGCCGTAGCCGTCGCGGATCAGCAGGCCCGTCTGCTGCTCCCACACGCGCAGCACCTCGGGGTTCAGCGCCTCGCCGGCCGCGACCAGGCCGCGCAGCGTCGCCAGCCGTCGCGGCGTCGCGCGTTTGGCGATCACGCGGTACTCGGTCGGCGCCATGCAGAGCACGTTGACGCGCTCGCGCTCCAGCAGTTCGATCCGCTCCTGCGGATCGAAGCGGGCGTCGTGCAGCAGCGCCGCCGCGCCGCGCAGCCACGGCGCGATGAAGACGTTGCGGGCCGACTTCGACCAGCCCGCGCCCGCCGTGCACCAGACGATCTCGCCCGCCCGCGCGTCGAGCCAGTGGGTCGCCTGCAATTCCTGCCCGGTCAGGTAGCGCTGCGCGTGCAGGACGCCCTTCGGCTCGCCGGCGGTGCCGGACGTGAACGTGATCAGGCAGGGATCGCTCGGTGCCAGCTCGACCGCGTCGGCCGGCGCGCCGCCCAGCAGCGCCGCGTCCGGCGTCAGCAGCACGCGGCAGCTTGGCTGCGCAGCGGTCAGCTCGCCTGCGTTGCGCTCGTCGCACAGCACCAGCTTCGGCCGCGCCGCGTCGAGCCGCAGGCGCAGGTCCTTCGCGCGCAGCTGCTCGGTGCACGGCAGCACGACGGCGCCGATGCGGAAGCAGGCGACCATCGTCAGGACCCAGTCGGGGCGGTTGCCGATCACGGTCATCACGACGTCGCCGCGCCCGACGCCGAGGCGCGTGAAGGTGCCGGCCAGGCGCGCGGCCGCGTCGGCGACCTCGCCGAAGGACCACTCGCGACGACTGCCGTCACGGGCCAGTTCGATCAGGGCCAGCTGTGCGGGATCGGCCGCGTCCACCACGTCGCGCGCGAAGTTCATGGCGCGGCAGTCTTGCAGCGGTGCGGACCGGGGTGCTTTGCGGAGGGGCGGGGTTATCCTCGCCAAGGAGATTTCCCAAGACCCCGGAGCGCTGACACCGATGGCCGTAGCGATCGACAAGACCGACGAGCAGAAGGCGATCTGCGAGATGGTTCGGCAGTTCGCCGACGAGCAGATCCTTCCCAACGCCGAGCACTACGACCACGAGGACGCGTTCCCGGAGCCGATCGTCGAGCAGATGAAGGAGCTCGGCCTGTTCGGCGTCACGATCCCCGAGGAGTACGGCGGGATGGGGCTCGACCTGACGACGTACGCGATGATCGTCGAGGAGCTCTCGCGCGGCTGGATCTCGATCTCGGGCGTGATCAACACGCACTTCATCGGCTCCTACCTGCTGATCAAGTTCGGCAACGAGGAGCAGAAGCAGAAGTACCTGCCGCGGATGGCGACCGGCGAGATCCGCGCGGCCTTCTCGCTGTCGGAGCCGGAGCTGGGCTCCGACGTGGCGGCGATCAAGTCGGCCGCGAAGAAGCTCGACGACGGTGCCTACGAGATCAACGGCCAGAAGATGTGGGTCACCAACGGCCTGCGCTCCGACCTCGTCTTCGTGCTCGTCAAGACCGACCCGAACGCCGAGAAGGCGCACCGCGGGATGACCTGCTTCATCGCTGAGAAGGAGGCCGGCGCGAGCGAGAACACGGGCGCGTACAGAGGCCTGATCGTCCCGCCGCAGCTGCGCAAGATGGGCTACAAGGGCGTCGAGTCGACCGAGCTGGTGTTCGACGGCTACCGCTGCCCCGCCGAGAACGTCCTCGGCGGCGAGGAGGCCGGGCTCAACAAGGGCTTCCCGCAGATGATGGACGCGCTCGAGGTCGGCCGCGTCAACGTCGCCGCGCGCGGCGTCGGGATCGCCCAGCGCGCGCTGGAGCTGGCGCTGCGTTACTCGCAGGAGCGCAAGACGTTCGGCAAGCCGATCGCCCAGCATCAGGCGATCCAGTTCAAGCTCGCCGACATGGCGACGCAGGTCGACGCGGCGCGCCTGATGACGATCCGCGCCGCCCGCATGAAGGACGCCGGCGAGCGCTCCGACCTCGAGGCCGGGATGGCGAAGCTGTTCGCGTCCGAGGCCGGCCGCTTCTGCGTCGAGGAGTCGTTCCGCATCCACGGCGGCTACGGCTACTCGAAGGAGTACGAGATCGAGCGGCTCTACCGCGACGCCCCGCTGCTGCTGATCGGCGAGGGCACGTCGGAGATCCAGCGCATGGTGATCGGCAAGAAGCTGCTGGAGCGCCACAAGATCTGATGCTCGGCTGAGCGGCAGGCGAGCACGCGCATGGCGTGCTCGCCGCATTCGACTCGCGCCGGTGGCGCGCGGGCAATAGACTGCGCGGCCTGAGCTCAGCGACGGACACCAAGGCGCTCATCGAGCAGGCGGTCAGAAACTTCCTCGCGGACGTTCCGTCGCTGCAGCCCCTGAGACTCGTCGTCGGGCTCGAGCTGCGTGGACGCGGCGACATCCAGATGTACCGCGTCGAGCTGCCGGGCCCGGTGATCGTCAAGGACATCGCCAGCGACGCCAGAATCCGCCTCGAAGTCCCGCGCGCGGCGTTCAACCAGCTCGCCACCGAGGGCAGAGTCAGACAGTGGCGGCAGGCGTTCGAGCACGGCGACGCGAAGGTCACCGGCGTCGATCAGATCATCAGACTGATCCGCAACGTCGTGGAGAAGCAAGAGGAACGCAGCCGCACGCGGCGCGCCAGACACTGAGCATTCGTCTCAGTCGGATTCGTCGTGTCTCACGCCACGAGCACGGGCGTCGAGGGTGCGCAGGGCGAGGGCGTAGAGGTGGGCGAGCGGAGCGGACAACGCGGTCGGCTCGACGGTACGGACCGAATCGCGCGGTGGGGACACGTGTTCGTGCCAATTGTGCGCAGCAGTGGCGCAATCGTCGCCTTGCTGCGCGCGTCGCGTGCCAGACCCGAGTGGCTCGGTGCGCGATAGACGCCGAACCAGCCGGCGGCGACCGTAAGGTGGTCCGCTGGCACGAAACGAAGCAGAGGGGTTGTCATTCAGATGTGGAGCCGGGAGAAGCTGCTGCACCCAGCCACCGCGATCGCGCTGGTGGCGCTGTTCGTCTCGCTCGGCGGCGTCACGTACGCTGCCGCGACGATCGGCACCAAACAGCTCAAGAACGGCGCTGTCACGAACGCGAAGCTGGGCAACAACTCCGTCGGCGGCTCGAAGCTGCGACGCGGTGCGGTGACCGTCACGAAGATCGGCCGCGGCGCCGTCCGCGGCGACAAGATCGCAAGAGAGGGCGTCACCGCGCGCGAGCTGCAGAGAGGCTCCGTCGCCGGTGCGATCCTCGCCGACAACGCGGTCACCAACGCGAAGATCGGCCTCAGCGCCGTCACCGGCACGAAGCTGGCCGACGGCGCCGTCGGCGGCGCGAAGCTCGCCGACAGAGGGATCGCGGGCGCGAAGCTCGCCGACGGCGCGGTGACCGCCGACAAGCTCGCCGCCGGCGCTGTCACGGCCGACAAGCTCGCGCCCGGCGCGGCGGTCGGCGGCAGCGGGCAGTTGCTGAGCGCGCGCGTCGAGCTGAGCGACGGCGCAGCCGCTCAGCCGCTGCTGACGCTGCCCGCGGTCGGGACGATCGTCGCGAGCTGCACGAGAGGCGACACGACGATCGCGTTCACGAGCGCCGCCGGCACGGTCAGAGAGGTGCAGTTCGCGGCCCAGGAGGACAGAGCGCTTGCGAGCGTCAGCCGCACGGACACGGGCAGCCTCACGCTCGGGCCGCTCGGCGCCGCCTCGGCGACCTGGCAGGCCACGACCGACACCCACGTCGCGACCGTCTGGACGACCTCCGCAGCGGCCGCTGCCGACGGTTGCGTCGTGACCGCGCAGGCGCTCGCGGGCTGAGCTGGACGCGCGCCCGCCCAAACGGGGCCGGCGCGCGATTCGCTCTGGCAGGATGGCCCGCATGAACCGATCGCGACGCAGCTGCCATGCCGTTCCTGGCTCCAACGAGCGCTTCCTCGAGAAGGCGACAGGTCTCGACGCCGACGAGGTCTTCCTCGACCTCGAGGACGCGGTCGCCCAGGGCGAGAAGGCGAGAGCGCGCGGTCAGGTGATCGCCGCCCTGCAGACGCTCGACTTCGGCGACAAGACGGTCGCCGTGCGCGTCAACGGGACCGACACGCCGCACTACTACCGCGACCTGATCGACGTCGTCGAGCAGGCCGGCGACAAGCTCGACGCGATCATGCTGCCGAAGGTCCAGACGCCCGGCGACGTCGAGATGACCGACAAGCTGATCACGCAGATCGAGCTGGCGAGGGGCTTCGAGGTCGGGCGGATCGGGATCGAGGCGCAGATCGAGGACGCGAAGGGCCTGATCGCCTGCGAGCAGATCGCGGCCGCCTCGCCGCGCATGGAGACGCTGATCTTCGGCCCCGGCGACTACTCGGCCGCGGTCGGGATCCCGATCACGACGATCGGCGGCGCTCCCGAGGGCTACCCCGGCGATCACCTCAACTACCTCTACACGCGCCTCGTGATCGCCGCTCGCGCGGCCGGCATCCAGGCGATCGACGGGCCGTACGGCGCGTTCAAGGACGAGGACGGCCTGCGCGCTCGCGCCCGCCTCGCCCGCGCCCTCGGGCTCGACGGCAAGTGGACGATCCACCCGGCGCAGATCGCGATCGTCAACGAGGTGTTCAGCCCGTCGCGCGAGGACTACGACCGCGCCGCCGCGATGCTCGCGGCCTATCGCGAGGCCGCCGACGAGGGCGGCCGCGGCGCGGCTATGTTCGACGGCGAGATGATCGACGAGGCGAATCGCAAGATGGCAGAGCGCGTGGTCGAGGCCGGGCACGCCGCAGGCTACGCCGCGTGAGCGCCGCCGCCGACGCGTAGGGCGAGGACGACACGGGCGGCCGCTGCGCCGCCCGTCCGCGACCCTGCGCCGCGCAGTCGCGGCGCCCCTCCGACGGGACGCCGCCGTCGCCCGGCCGCTGCGGGCTACAACCCATACGCCTCGGCCAGCTCCGGGTCGCGCTCGGCCAGCGAGCGGGCGAGCGTGACCATCACCTGCGCCTGCTTCCACGTCGCGTCGTCCTGCATCTTGCCGTCGATCATATGCACGCCGCGGCCGTCGGGGATCGCGTCGATCACCTTCTTGGCGAACGCGACCTCGTCGGGATCGGGGCTGAAGACCTTCTTCGCGATCCCGATCTGGACCGGGTGCAGCGACCACGTGCCGACGCAGCCGAGCAGGAACGCGGAGCGGAACTGCGCCTCGCAGCCGGCGACGTCCTTGATGTCGCCGTACGGACCGTAGTAGGGGAGGATCCCGGTCGCGGCGCAGGCGTCGACCATGCGCGCGAGCGTGTAGTGCCACGGATCCTGCTGCGCGGTCGCGCGCGGCGCCTCGGGGTCGGCGGGGTCCGGGTCGTCGATCACGCGGTAGCCCGGGTGGCCGCCGCCGACGCGCGTCGTCTTCATCCGCCGCGAGGCGGCGAGGTCGGCCGGGCCGAGGCTGATCCCCTGCATGCGCGGCGAGGC
The DNA here is from genome assembly GCF_030646165.1 of Conexibacter sp. CPCC 206217. Taxonomy (GTDB): domain Bacteria; phylum Actinomycetota; class Thermoleophilia; order Solirubrobacterales; family Solirubrobacteraceae; genus Conexibacter. The sequence continues at coordinate 156,732 of NZ_JAUTDO010000009.1, forward strand.
GGACGCGATCTCCTCCACGTTCGCCATCCCGAGCGCGGTCTCGAGGATCGCGTGGATCAGGATCGGCCGCTGCAGGCCGGCCTTCGCCTCCAGCTGCGCGATCAGGCGGTCGGCGTAGTGGATGTCCCATGGCCCCTCGACCTTCGGCAGCATGATCACGTCGATCTTGTCGCCGGCCTCGAGCACCGCGGCGGTGATGTCGTCGAGCACCCACGGGCTCTCGAGCGAGTTGACGCGCGTCCACAGCGTCGCGGAGGGGTCCAGCTCGTTCGCGATTCTGATCAGCCCCGCGCGCGCCGCCTCCTTGCGGTCGGCCGGGACGCCGTCCTCGAGATTGCCGAGCACGACGTCGGACTGCTGGGCGATGTCGGGCACCTTCGCCGCCATCTTCTCGTTGCTGGGATCGAAGAAGTGGATCATCCGCGACGGGGTCGCGGGGACGTCCAGCAGCGGGGTCGGGGCGCCGTTGGCGAGCGGCTTGGCGAAGTCACGGGGATTGCGCACGGGGAGGTCTCTCCTGGTCAGAAGGGCCAGCGGATCGTAGGCATCCGGCGTTCATCCCGACCCCGATACGGCATCCTTCGCCGCCTTCGCCTCAGCAACAGGAACCCAGAACCGCACACGAGGAGCACAGATGTCCGAGACCACGAAGGCCGTCGACACCGACCAGGCCACGCGCGAAGCGTCGGGGGCGCACAGCTACGGCCGCTACCTGGAGGAGTTCGAGGAGGGCGCGGTCTACAAGCACTGGCCCGCGAAGACCGTCACCGAGGGTGACGACCACCTCTTCTGCCTCCTGACGATGAACCATCACCCGCTGCACATCAACGACGTCTACGCGGGTCAGTCGCAGCAGGGCAGAAATGTCGTCGTCGGTCCCTACGTCTACTCGTTGGCGCTCGGCATGTCCGTCTCGGACATCTCCGGCAAGGCGATCGCGAACCTCGCGACGGAGGGTCTCAGCCACCCCAACCCGGTCTTCCACGGCGACACGCTGTTCGCCGAGACCGAGGTGCTGGAAGTCAGACCGTCCCGTTCCAAGCCCGATCGCGGCCTCGTGAAGGTCCACACGCGCGTGCTGAACCAGGACGGCGTGCTGGTCGCCGAGTTCAGACGGCTGGTGCTGGTGCCGAAGCGCAATCCGGGGACCTGAGCGCCCGCACGGGCGTCAGAACGCTCACGTTTGCTCGTGGTGCGGAAGCGAGGTTCCAAATCCGATGGAATACTCCGTCACCTCACGCGACCAACCTAGGGAGTGCACGTGAGCATCACTGAGACCGACGCACCGCCGACCCGCCACGAGAAACTCCTGGCATGGGTCGACGAGATCGCAGAATTGACCGAGCCGGATCGCATCCACTGGTGCGACGGCTCGGCGGAGGAATACGAGCGGCTCTGTCAGGAGCTGGTCGATGCAGGAACGTTCGAGAAGCTGTCGGACGCGAAGCGCCCGAACTCGTACCTGTCCTTGTCTGACCCGGGCGACGTCGCCCGCGTCGAGGACCGTACGTTCATCTGCTCGGCGACCGAAGAGGAAGCCGGCCCGACGAACAACTGGCGTGATCCCGCCGAGATGCGCGAAACGATTGGCGCTCTCATGAAGGGATCGATGCGCGGTCGCACGATGTACGTCGTGCCGTTCTCGATGGGCCCGCTTGGCTCCGACATCGCCCACATCGGCGTGCAGCTGACCGACTCAGCGTACGTCGCCGTGTCGATGCGGATCATGACCCGCATGGGTGCCGGCGCGTTGGAGGTGCTCGGCGACGACGGCCGCTTCGTGCCGTGCGTCCACTCCGTCGGCGCGCCGCTGGAGGCCGGGGCGAAGGACGTCCCGTGGCCGGCGAACCCCGACAACAAGTACATCGTCCACTACCCCGAGACGCGCGAGATCTGGTCGTACGGCTCCGGCTACGGTGGCAACGCCCTGCTCGGCAAGAAGTGCTTCGCGCTGCGGATCGCGTCGGTGATGGCGCGTGACGAGGGCTGGATGGCCGAGCACATGCTGATCCTCAAGCTGACCTCGCCGGAGGGCGAGGTGAAGTTCGTCACGGGCGCGTTCCCGTCGGCGTGCGGCAAGACGAACCTCGCGATGGTGATCCCGACGATCGACGGCTGGACCGTCGAGACGATCGGCGACGACATCGCGTGGATGAAGTGGGGCGAGGACGGCCGCCTGTACGCGGTCAACCCCGAAGCCGGCTTCTTCGGCGTCGCGCCCGGCACCGGCGAGAAGACGAACCCGAACGCGATCGCGATGGTCGGCTCCAACACGGTCTTCACGAACGTCGCGAAGACCGACGACGGCGACGTCTGGTGGGAGGGGCTGACCGACGAGGTTCCCGAGCACCTGATCGACTGGCGCGGCGACGACTGGACGCCCGCGTCGGGCAGACCGGCCGCGCACCCGAACTCGCGCTTCACGGTCGCGGCCGGCCAGGACCCGGCGATCGCGCCGGAGTGGGAGGACCCGGCCGGCGTGCCGATCGACGCGTTCCTGTTCGGCGGTCGCCGCTCCAGCGTCGTGCCGCTCGTGCACGAGGCGTACGACTGGGAGCACGGCGTCTTCCTCGGCGCCACGATGGCGTCGGAGACGACCGCCGCGGCGACCGGCGCCGTCGGCAAGCTGCGCCGCGACCCGATGGCGATGCTGCCGTTCGCCGGCTACCACATGGGCGACTACTTCGCCCACTGGCTCGCGCAGGGGGAGATCGAAGGCGCTCAGCTGCCGAAGATCTTCTACGTCAACTGGTTCCGCAAGAGCGAGGACGGCCACTGGCTGTGGCCCGGCTTCGGCGAGAACAGCCGCGTGCTGAAGTGGGTCTTCGAGCGCACCGCCGGCACCGCCGACGGCGTCGAGACCCCGATCGGCATCCTGCCGACGCCGGAGTCGCTCGACACCGACGGCCTCGACGTCAGCGACGCGGACCTCGCGGAGCTGCTGAAGGTCGACGCGGCCGAGTGGAAGGCGGAGCTGCCGTCGATCCGCGAGCACCTCGACACGTTCGGCGACCACCTGCCCGCCGCCCTGCGCGCGCAGGTCGACGCGCTGCAAGCGCGCCTGGAGGCCGCCTGAGACGCGCCCGCCCCGGCACTGTGCCGGGGCGGGCTTCTCTCACGCCAGCAGCTCGTCCGCCACCGGCGGCAGCGAGCAGGCGGCGCGCAGCTCGCCGAGGTCGATCTCGGTCGCGGCCCAGAAGTCCCACTCCGCCGCGACGATGTCGGTCGTCATCGCCGCGCCGCGGTCCCAGGCGGTCCAGAACCTGCGCGGCTCGAACGCGCCGGTCGAGGCGCCGGCGATGTCGTTGAGGTGGATCCCCAGGTGCCAGCTGAACAGCACCGGCAGGACCTCCGCCGCCATCGGGTGGTCGGGATGCATCGCGCCGATGAAGGTCGAGACGCACAGCTCGCCCTGCTGCGAGGTCGAGTAGCCGCTCAGCACGTGCGAGGAGTCGTGCGGGGTCGTGAAGCCCTCGGCGAGGCCGCCGGGGTTGCCGGGGAAGGCGAAGCCGTTGCGCGCGAAGTGGTCGTGGAACGCCCAGCCGAAGGTGGTGGGCGGCAGCTCGCCGAGCGCGCGGTAGCGCGCTTCCAGCTCAGGGTCGGCGGCGTCGCGGTAGGGCAGGAAGGGGGCGATCGCGTCCTCGTCGATCCCTCTCGACTCGAGGTGCGGGAAGCTCGCCGCGTTCTTGCGCACGATGCACGCCGCGGCGGCGGCGATCTCGCCGCGGGCCGCCGCGGCGAGGATCTTCAGGTACTGCTCGTCGCTGCCGAGCACGTCGGCGAACTCCTGCACGAGCGTCGTCTTCTCCGCGTCGACGCGGCCGTCGACGAGCGACATCACGGCCAGCAGCCGCACCGCCTGCTGCGCGTCGTCGAGGTTCAGCATCGTGGCGGCGAGCTGCTGCGGCGTGCGGGGCGCGGCGCTGTCGCCGTCGCCCGGGTCGCGCCCGAAGACGATCTGCGCGGCGGCGGCGATCGTCTGGCGGTCCGCCTCGCTGACGCCCTCGTCGCCGTGCGCGAGCGCGATCGCGCGCATCGCGCCGAGGATCGCGTCGGACTGCGGCCGATCGACGCGCAGGATCATCGGATCGCCTCGGGGCGGTGGGCGTGGTCGTCGTGCGCGAGGTCGGACATCGGCGCAGCTTGACAGCCGCCGCGTCCGGCGAGCGCGGGTTGTCCGCCACATTGCGCGCGCGAGCTTCTAGGATCGGACCGATGTTCGACCACGTGACGCTGCGGGTCAGCGATCGGGACGCGGCAGAGCGCTTCTACAGCACGGTGCTGGCCGAGCTCGGGATCGGGCCGCCCGAGCGCAACGAGGACTTCGTCGAGTGGGGCGACTTCCTGATCGCGCAGGCGCACGACGCCAAGCCGCTCACGCAGGGTCTGCACGTCGGCTTCGTCGCGCCCTCGCGCGAGCACGTCGACGCGTTCCACCGCGCCGGCGTCGCGGCCGGCGCGCGCGACGACGGCGCGCCCGGCCCGCGGCCGCAGTACAGCGACGACTACTACGGCGGCTTCCTGCTCGATCTCGACGGCAACAGCGCCGAGGCGGTCACGCACGGCTTCCTGCGCAGCGACGGCGTCGTCGACCACCTCTGGGTCCGCGTCGCCGACCTGGCCGCCTCACGGCGCTTCTACGACGCGATCACGCCGTTCGCGCGGCTGCAGCGGGTCGCGGACGAGCCGACGCTGGTGCGCTACCGCCGCACCGGCACGGGCGGCGGCTCGCTCACGCTGGTGCAAGGGGAGCAGCCGACCGTCGACGTCCACATCGCCTTCAGCGCCGACGACGACGCGACCGTGCAGGCGTTCCACGAAGCGATCGTCGCCGCCGGCTACCGCGACGACGGCGCACCGGGTCTGCGCGACCACTACTCGCCGGGGTACTACGGCGCGTTCGTGTTGGATCCGGACGGGAACAGCGTCGAGCTGGTGCACCACCACTACGCGCGCGGGGCGGGCCGGTAGGCGGCGAGCGCAGCCGGGCGAGCGGCGTGCACGGCGCCCCGCCCCGTTCAGAACAGCGTCGGCGTCCCGTTGCCGTGGACGCGCTCGATCTCCAGCAGGCGCAGCTTCGTGTCGACGCCGCCGGGGGCGGAGAAGCCGCCGGTGCCGCCGCTGGCCGCGACGATCCGGTGGCAGGGGACGACGATCGGCCACGGGTTGCGGCCGAGCGCCTGGCCGATCGCGCGCGCCGCGCCCGGACCGGCGCCCAGGCGCGCCGCCAGCTCGCCGTACGTCGTCGTGCGACCGGGGCGGATCTCGCGCGCCAGCGCGTAGACGGCGCGGTGGAACTCCGGCACCGTCTCCAGCTCGAGCGGCACGTCGGCGAGGTCGTCGTCGGCGCCGTCGAGCAGCGCGACGATCCCGTCGCGGGCGCGCTCGGCGGCCGGCGTGAGCGGCAACGGCCGCGCGCGCGGCACCGACCGCACGAGCCGCGCCCGCGTCGCGTCGGCGCTGCGCTCGGGCAGTTGGACCGCGAGCAGCCCGTGCGCGCCCCAGGCGATCCCGCACGGTCCCAGCGCCGTCTCGAAGAGCGTGAAGCCGCAGTCCTCCATGCCGTTCGACGCTAGCAGCGCCACCGGCCGCTCAGCTCAGCGCAGCCCGATCAGGTCGACGACGAAGACGAGCGTCTCGTCCGGGCCGATCACGCCACCGGCGCCGCGCTTGCCGTAGCCGAGCATCGGCGGGATCGTGATCTTGCGGCGGCCGCCGACTCTCATGCCCGCGACGCCCTGGTCCCAGCCGGCGATGACCTGGCCCTTGCCGAGGCCGAACTTGAACGTGTCGCCGCGGTCCCAGGAAGCGTCGAACTGCTTGCCGTTGGACCACGAATGACCGACGTAGTGGACCTCGACGATGTGACCGGAGGCGGCCTCGTCGCCGTCGCCGACGACGATGTCGTCGATCTCCAGCTCGTACGACGGCGGCGTGTCGGCCGGAATCTCGACCGTGGGCTTCTCGTTCGTGCTCATGCCGGCCACGATAGCCATCCGCCGCGACTCGGCGCAGCGGCGCCCGCGGGCAGGCGCAGGGCGCGGACCGGCCCGCTCAGTGCGGGTCGTCGCTGCTGGACGCGGGCGGGCGCGACTCCTCCGCCAGCGAGGTGATCGCCAGCGCGCCGCGCGCGGCGGTCTCGAGCACCTCCGTCGCCTCCTCGCTCGAGCGGGCGTACAGCTCGACGAGCAGGTGCACGACGATCTGGTCGTCGTCGTGCTTGTGGAAGCGCACGTGGGTGAAGAACTCGCGCGTGCCGTGGTCGCCGAAGGCGGCGTAGGAGAGCGCGTCGCCGGCCTCTGGGCCGGAGCAGGTCTCGACGTCGTCGGCGTCGACCGTGACGGTGCACGAGGCGACCCACGGCGTGCCGGCGACCATCCGCTCCCAGCGGTCCTCGATCGGCTCCACGCGTCCGTTGTGGAAGCCGAGGTGCGGCTGGTCGTGCATGCAGTCGAGGCACTGCACGACGGCCTCCTGCATCTCGTCGACGACTTCCGCCCGCTCGCCCGTGCCGGGATCGATGCGGTGGATGCCCTCGTAGTGGACCTGGACCTCCAGGTTCTGCGACCAGCAGCGGTAGCAGCGGAGCCAGCTCCGGACAGTCTCCTGATCGGTGGAACCTTCCATCCCACTGATTCTATGCTGCCGGGTGCGGCGGGAGCACCCGCCCTGGACCAGGAGCACCGCAGTGGGTCATCAGAACGCACCGATCGGCGCCGTCCTCGCGGGCGGTCTGGGGCGCCGCCTCGGCGGTGGAAAGGCCGTCGTGGAGCTGCACGGACGCCCGCTCCTGAGCTATCCGGTCGGGGTGCTGCAGGCGACGCTCGGCGAGGTCGCTGTCGTCGCGAAGGAGGGGACGGAGCTGCCCGAGCTGCCCGGCGTCGAGGTCTGGACCGAGCCGCAGGAGCCGCAGCATCCGCTGACGGGGATCGTCCACGCGCTCGACAGCGCGGGCGACCGCGCCGTGCTGGTCGCGGCCGGCGACCTGCCGTTCCTGACGCAGGCGCTCGTCAGGTGCGTCGCGACGGCCGACGCGCACGGCCGCCCCGCGGTCGTCCCGCGCGCCGGTGGACAGCTGCAGCCGCTGCTGGCGCGCTACGAGCCGGCGGCGCGGGCGCCGCTGGCCCACCAGCTGGACGGCGTCTCGCGACCGTTGACGGAGCTGGTCGCGGCGCTGGAGCCGCACGTGCTGGAGCTCGACGACGAGGAGGCGTTCTTCAACGTCAACCTGCCGGAGGACCTGCTGACGGCGACGGCGATGATGGATCGGACCGATCCATCCGCGCGATGACGCGGCGGTGGCCGACGACGCCGACGAGCCCCAGCGGCAGCGGCAGCCAGTAGGAGAAGAGGCGGTAGGCGAACGTCGCCAGCACGGCGTTGCCGGCTGAGACGCCCGCGAGCGTCAGCATGCCCGTCAGGCCCGCCTCGACGAAGCCGAGCCCGCCCGGCGTCAGCGGGATCTGCGCGAGCACCTGCGCCGCGCAGAAGGCGAGCAGCACGAGCCCGGGACTGGGGGAGGCGTTGACGGCGGCGAGCGCCGCCAGCAGCGTCGCGAAGTCGAACGCCCAGCGGCCGATCGTCGCCGCCAGCGCGCGCTTCCAGCGCGGCCCGAACGTCGTGAGGATCCGGTCGCGCTCGCGCAGCAGTCGTCTCGGCAGCGTCGTCATCGGCGGCGCGTCGCGCCGCAGGCGGTTGCCGATCCGCTGCAGCGTGCGGCCGACCCACAGCAGCAGCCTGTCGCCCGCGAGCATCACGCTGCCGATCGCGGCCAGCACGGCGAAGACCGCGATCCCGATCGCCGCGACCTCGACGAGGTTCTCGTCGACCCCGCCGCGCAGCAGCGTCGGGATCGCCAGCACCGGCAGCGCCAGCACCATCGCGAACGTGAAGAGGTTGACGACGGCGATCCCGCCGACGGCCTTCTCTCTGCCGACGCCGGCCTGCACGAGCATTCTGTACTGCAGCGCCGCGCCGAGCGCCCCGCCGCCGGGCGCGATCTTCGCGAGCGCGTTGCCGGCCAGTTGCGAGGTCACGACCGGCGCCAGCGCGACCGGTCGCAGCGCCAGCTTCTGCAGGAACCAGAGGCAGACGTAGGAGGCGCCCTGCAGCACGAACATCACGAGCAGCCAGACCGGCTGGAAGCGGCGCACGTCTCTCCACGAGCCGAGCGTGTCGAGCAGGCTCGGCGCGACGAGGTAGAGCGAGATCCCGGTGACCGCCAGCCAGGCGCCGGTCTGCATCAGTCTGCGCCGGCGCGACGCCTCCTCTTCCGGCGTCGGCTCCGGCGCCGCTTCCAGCGGCGGCTCGACGTGGTCCTCGATCGCACGCTCGAGGCGCTCGCCGATGTGCGGATGGGGGCGCGGGGCGGGATTCACGTGCGCACAAGCATCACAGGCGCGACGGTCGTGCGGCGACCGCCGAGCCCGGCGCGCCCGTCGGCTAGCCTGCTTGGATGCGCGTCTCTCACTCGTCGTCGCTGGCGCTGCTGTGCGCCGGCGCGCTGCTTCTCGCCGGCTGCGGATCCAGTGACAAGGGCGGCGGGGGCGCGACCTCGCCGAACGCGACCGCGGCGCCGGCCTCCTCGCCGCAGTTGGAGACGGCGCGACATCCGGACGCGGCCGAGTTCCCGCAGGCGGACGGGAGAACGCTGACGCAACTCGCCGACACGCTCAGCCCGGGCCCGCAGCTCGGCCTCGCGACGTCGGTCTACGCGCCCGGCAGAAACCGGCTCGCGTTCGGGATGATCGACGGCGACAACAGATTCATCTACGGCAGAACGGCGCTCTACGTCGCGCGCAGACCGATGGGCAGAGCGAGCGGGCCGTTCCTCGCGCCGGCTGACTCGCTGGAGGTCCGCACCGCGTTCCGCAGCCAGACGAGCAACTCGACGCCCGGCGAGCTGAAGGCGATCTACCACGCTGACGTCGACCTGCCGAGAAGAGGCCAGTACTTCGTGCTCGCGGTCACGAGAGTCGGCGGCAGACTGTACGGCGGGACCGAGACCGTGAGAGTCGGCGAGCATCCGAGAATCCCGGCGGTCGGCGATCCGGCGCCGAGCGTCTCGACGCCGACGCTCGCGTCGGTCGGCAACGACGTCAGAAAGATCGACACGCGCACGCCGCCGAGCGACATGCACGACGTCGACCTGAAGGACGCGCTGGGCAGAAAGCCCGTCGCGCTGCTGTTCGCGACGCCCGCGCTGTGCCAGTCGCGCGTCTGCGGGCCGGTCGCGGACATCGGCGCGCAGCTGCAGGCCGCCTACGGCGACAAGGTCGACTTCATCCACAACGAGGTCTACGTCGACAACGACGTCAGCAAGGGCCTGCGCCCGCAGCTGACGGCGTTCGGCCTGACGACCGAGCCGTGGCTGTTCGCGATCGACAGAGACGGCAAGGTCGCGGCGCGCCTGGAGGGCGCGTTCGGGGTCGACGAGTACCGCGCGGCGGTCGAGGCGGCGCTGAGAGGCGCGCCGGCCGGCAGCGGCAGCTGAACCCGGCGCAGCGACGCGGTCGCGGCGCCCCGCCGGGGCGTCGCTCAGCCGCCGATCGCGGACATCGTCCGCGCCGGCTGCACGAAGCCGGGGTCGTTGACGCGGTGCTTGAGCTCCTTGCGCCAGACCGCGTCACGTATGACCTGCACCAGCTCGTCGTCGGTCGCGCCCGCACGGATCGGATCGCGCAGGCTCGTCTCGTTGTGCGAGAAGAGGCAGGTGCGGAGGTTGCCGTCGGCGGTCACGCGGATGCGGTTGCAGTCGCCGCAGAAGGGCTCGGAGACGGGGTTGATGAAGCCGATCCGGCCCTGGCCGTCGGCGAAGCGGTAGACGCGCGCGGTCGCCGACGGCTCGCGCGGCAGCGGCTCCAACGGGTGGACGGCGTGGATCGCGGCGCGGATCTCGTCACCGCTGAGGACCTGGTCGCGCGACCAGTTGTGATCGGCGTCGAGCGGCATGAACTCGATGAAGCGGATCTCGTACGGGTGCTGGCGCGCGAACTCGGCGAACGGGATCGCCTCCTGCTCGGTGAAGCCGCGCAGCGCGACCGCGTTGACCTTGATCGGGTGCGCCTCCGGGTGCTGCGCGAGCGCCTCCAGGCCGGCCAGCACCTGCGGCAGCGCGTCGCGTCGCGTCATCTCGAAGAAGCGGTCGCGCTGCAGCGAGTCGATCGAGACGTTGAAGCGGTTGACGCCCGCGGCGACCAGGGCGGCGGCGTCGCGCTCCAGCAGGTAGCCGTTCGTCGTCACCGACAGGTCCCGCACGCCGTCGATCCGCGCGAGCAGCTCGACGAGCTTCGGGAACTCGCGCCGCACGAGCGGCTCGCCGCCGGTCAGCCGCACGTCGTGGACGCCCAGCTCGGCCAGCACCCGCACGATCCGCGCGATCTCCTCGAAGCGCAGCACGTCCGCTCGTTCCAGCCACGGCAGCCCGTCGGCGGGCATGCAGTACTGGCAGCGGAAGTTGCAGCGATCGGTCACCGAGATGCGGACATCGCCGATCAGCCGGCCGTGTCCGTCGCTCAGGGGAGGGCACGTCATCCCCTGAGCGTATCCGGCCCGCTCAACTGGAGAACAGCTCGCGCGCCCGCTGGACGACCAACGCGGGCCGCTCCTCGGGCAGGAAGTGCCCGGTGTCGGGCACCCACTCGATCTCCATCTGCGGCGCGAAGGCGCGGTGCTCGTCGTCGCGCGCGCCCTGCAGGATCGGGTCGCGTCTGCCCCACAGCAGGCGCGTCGGCGTCTGCAGCGGGCGGCTGTGGAAGGCGCCGGCGACGAGCGGCTTCAGCTCGTGCAGCAGAAACGAGCGGTAGAACTGCGCGGTCGCCAGCGCGCGCTCCGGCTGCTTCAGCACGTCGGCGTACTGGGCCAGCTCGTAGTCGGTGAAGCGGCCGTTGACGCGGGCGCTCTGCAGCACCTTCTTCGTGAAGTCGCCCTGGCGCATCAGGCCCTGGCCGAGGCCGGGCGCGGCAAGCGCCGCCTGGTACCAGAGCGCCAGCAGCCGTCTGACGCTGGGACGCTCGCTCGGCGGCCACAGGTGGGGAACGGAGGCACCGAGGAAGTGGCCGATCCGCTCGGGCGCGGTCAGGCAGACGAGGAAGCCGACGATCGTGCCCCAGTCGTGCCCGATCAGGTCGACTCTGTCGAGTCCGAGCGCGTCGAGCAGCGCGATGTTGTCATCCGCCATCTCCTGCTTGACGTAGCCGCGCTTGGGCGCCTCGCTCCAGCCGAGCCCGCGCAGGTCGGGGGCGATCACGCGGTGGTCTCTGGCCAGCTCGACGAGTATCTCGCGCCACATCCACCAGTGCTGCGGCCAGCCGTGCAGCAACAGGATCGGCGGCGCGTCCTGCGGACCGCCCTCGGCGACGTGGAGGCGGATCCCGCGCACGGTGACGTCGCGGTGCTCGATCCCTTCGACCTGCGGCAGCGGGAGGGTCATGTGCGGCAGCCTAACTGGCTGCCTGGCCAGGATGCGCCGGATGGGTGGTCGCCGCCGCGACCGAAGGGGCGCGGAGCGATGCGCTCCGCCCCGCGAAGCGCGTCAGGCGTTGCGGTCTCTGTACAGCATGATCGCGACGAGCACGGCCGCGAACGCGAGCGTGCCGAACGTGAGCGCGGTGCCGAGGTTCGCGGCGCCGGCCAGTCCCGCGATCACGCTGGCGATCACGAACGCGGCGACGAGGACGGCGAGGTCGCGGAGCATCGTTGAAGTTTGACGATCGCCGCGGCGGGGTGCGCAGCGGCTGCGACGCGATGCGTTTCGGCGGTCGTGAGCAACTCCGACGCGCCCACTACGTTGGAGGTGTCGATCGTGTTCCGCGTCTCGCCGCAATCGCCCGACCAGGAGGGTTGGACAGTCATGCATCTCGTCAAGATCGCGCGCATCGTCACCGCAGCGCTGCTCGGCGCGGCTCTGCTCGGTGCGGCCGCGCTGCCCGCCGCGGCCGGCGCGGCGTCAGGCGGAAGACCGGCGCGCGCCAAGGGGCCCGGTGTCAGGTTGACGTGGCCGCTGAGAGGCTCGCGCGTGACGGTCCTCCCGGGCGCGGTCGTGACCGTCAGGGTGAGAGCCCGGTGGCGCGGCTCGGCGCGCGTGACGATCGCGCTGACGCGGGCGAGAGACAGGCGCGTGCTGAAGCGGCGCACACGGCGCGCGGGCCGCTTCAGCGCCAAGCTGCCGGCGGCGACCGGCGTCAGCTACGTGCTGAGCGCGCGAGCGGACAGACGGCTGCTGCGGCGCACGACGCTGGTCGTTCCCGCGCCGAGGAGAGCGCAGCCGTCGGACGAGCCGTCGGCGAAGCAGCCGCCGCCGGCGAGCCCACCGCTCGCGTGCAGTTGGTCCACGCCGTCGCAGGGGCCGTTCAGCGGCACCTTCACCGGCGACAAGACCGTGATCGACTATGGCGAGACGCTGACGGTCACGTTCACGAACACGAGCCCGCAGGCCTGTCTCACAGGCGGCGTCGGCTACCGCGTCGAGCGTCGCGGCGGTGACGGCACCTGGGTGCTCGCTCGCCTCAGCGTCCCCTTTCCAGCAATCCCAGCGCACCTCCCGCCGGGCAGCTCGGCCTCCGTCTCCTTCACCGCCGACGACCGCTGGTTGGAGACGCGCGACGGCTCCTTCCCGCTCCTCCCAGGGCGCTACCGGATCACGCAGCAGTGGTCGGGGCGCCAGGGCGAGGTCGTCGCGGGCACGTACGAGTTCGGGCTGCGGGCCAGAGCCGACAGCCGCTGCGGCCAGCCGTCGAGAGCGGCGGCGGCGAGACTGGCGGGCGGCACGAGCGTCATGGACCTGGTGCGGATCGCGAACGAGGGCGGCGTCTGTGTTCGCCCGCCAGGCGAGATCGAGATCGAGCGGGTGTTCGGCGACGGCAGCGCCGCGCCGGTGGCCACGGTACAGCCGTCCCCCTGCGCGAGCCCAATCGTGATGCCGGGGACCTCGCTCGGCTACGGCTTCCAGCACGGCTGGGCGCCGCTGCTTGAGGCGGGCAGATACCGCGCCGTCACGTCGGCCGACGCCGTCCCGCTCGGCGGCCCCGACCAGGCGCTGCCGTTGACCGTCGAGTTCGAGCTCGACGAGGCGATCGGCGGCGAGCCGCTGCCGATCGTCGACTGCGCGATGCCGGACTGGGAGGGCTGAGCGGCGAGCGGTTGCACCGCTCAGACGCCGCCCGCGCTCGCGTCGGCGCGCGCGGCCAGCGCGGCGACGAGCGCGGCCACGTCCAATGCCGGGTCCTGCGTCGCGAGCCACTTCTCGGCGGCGCGGCGGCCGCCGAGCGCGCGCAGGCCGCGCGCGCCGTGCTCCTCGACGTAGTCGGCGAGCGCGTGCAGGCGGCGCGCCGTGAGGCGGCGCGCGGGGACGTCGATCCGTGCGCGGTGGGCGTCGAGCGCGTCGAGCAGGTCGTCGATCCCCTGCGTCGGCGGCAGCGAGCTGACGGCCACGACGGCGGTGTCGCGTGCGCCGAGCGAGCGCAGCGCGGCGTGCAGGTCGCGGCGCGCGCGGATCGCGACCTGGCCGAGGTCGGCCTTCGTCACGACCAGCACGTCGGGGATCTCCATGATCCCGCTCTTGATGAACTGCAGCGCGTCGCCGGAGCCGGGCTGCACGATCACCGCGACCGTGTCGGCGAGCTCGGCGATCTCCGTCTCCGACTGGCCGACGCCGACCGTCTCGACCACGACGACGTCGAACGCCGCCGCGAGCGCGTGCGCGGCGGCACGCGTCGCAGGGGCGAGGCCGCCGAGCCGCTCGCCGGCCGCCATCGAGCGGATGAAGACGCCGCGGTCGGCCGGATCGAACTCGATCCGCGCGCGGTCGCCCAGCAGCGCGCCGCCGGAGCGCTTGGAGGAGGGGTCGACGGCCAGCACCGCGACCGACCGCCCGCGCTCCCGCCAACCGTGCAGCAGCGCGCTCAACAGCGTCGACTTGCCCGCGCCGGGCGGCCCGGTGACGCCGACGACGTGCGCGGGCGCCTCGCCGCCGAGCGCGGCGGGGGAGACCGCCGCCAGCAGCGACCCGATCGCCGCCTGATCCCTCGGCGCACGCGACTCGACGAGGTTCAGCACGGCGGGCGCGGCCGTCAGGTCGCCGGCGCGCAGCCGCGCGCCGAGGTCGTCAGCACTCACCTGGTGAAGGCTAAGCGGAGACGCTGACGTTGTTGCGCTCGGCCACCAGCGCCACGATGTCGCGCATGATGCGCGTGATGTCGAAGTCCTTCGGCGTGTAGACGGCGGCGACGCCGGCGGCGCGCAGCTCGCGCTCGTCCGCCACGGGGATGATGCCGCCGACGACGACCGGCACGTCGCCGATCCCCGCCTCCTGCAGCGCCTCCAGCACCGACGGGATCAGCTCCCGGTGCGAGCCCGACAGGATCGACAGGCCGACGACGTGGACACCCTCCTGCAGCGCGGACGCGGCGATCTGCGCCGGCGTCAGGCGGATCCCCTCGTAGACGACCTCCATGCCGGCGTCGCGCGCGGCGACGGCGATCTGCTCGGCGCCGTTGGAGTGGCCGTCGAGGCCGGGCTTGCCGACGAGGATCTTCAGCCGCCGGCCGAGGCCTTCGCTCACGCGCTCGACCTCGTCGCGGATCTGCTCCAGCGCTGCGTCGTCGCCGACGCCCGCGCCGGCCGCCTCGCCGACGCCGGTCGGCCCGCGGTACTGGCCGAAGGCGTCGCGCAGCGCCTGCGCCCACTCGCCCGTCGTCGCGCCCGCGCGGGCAGCGGCGAGCGTCGCCTCCATCACGTTCTCGTTCGGGTCGGCGGCGACGCGCGCGACCTCCGTCAGCGCGGCGTCGACCGCGGCCTGGTCGCGCGACGCGCGCCAGGCGGCGACGGCCTCGCGCTGGTGCTGCTCGGTGGCGGGGTCGACGGTCATGATCCCGCCGTCGTTGTCGGCCGTCAGCGGCGACGGCTCGGTCTCGGTGTAGACGTTCTGCCCGACGACCTTCATCTCGCCGGACTCGATCCGGCGGATCCGCTCGCGGTGCGACTCGACCAGCGCGGCCTTCATGTACGGGACCGCCTCGACCGCGCCGCCGTGCTCGGCCACGATCGCCATCTCGGCCTGCGCGCCCTCCAGCAGCTCCGCGACGAGCCCGTCCATCACGACTGAGCCCTCGAAGATGTCGGGGTACTCGAGCAGGTCGGTCTCGTACGCGAGCACCTGCTGCAGCCGCAGCGACCACTGCTGGTCCCACGGGCGCGGCAGCCCCAGCGCCTCGTTCCAGGCCGGCAGCTGCAGCGCGCGGGCGCGCGCGTCGCGCCCGAGCGTGACGGCGAGCGCCTCCAGCACGATCCGCTGCACGTTGTTCTCCGGCTGCGCCTCGGTCAGCCCGAGCGAGTTGACCTGGACGCCGTAGCGGAAGCGGCGCTGCTTGGGGTCTTCGACGCCGTAGCGTTCACGCCCGAGCTGATCCCACAGCTGCCCCATCGCGCGCAGCTTCGCGTGCTCCTCGATGAAGCGCACGCCGGCGTTGACGAAGAACGAGATGCGGCTGAAGACTCTGCCCATCAGCTCCTGCGGCACACGTGCTCTGACTTCGTCGAGGACGGCGATCGCGGTGCTCATCGCGTAGGCGATCTCCTGCACCGGCGTCGCGCCCGCCTCCTGCAGGTGGTAGGAGCAGATGTTGATCGGGTTCCACTTCGGAACCTCCTCGACGGTGTACGCGACCATGTCGGCGATCAGCCGCATCGACGGCGCCGGCGGGAACGCGTACGTGCCGCGCGACAGGTACTCCTTGATGATGTCGTTCTGCGTCGTGCCCTGCAGCTGCGCTTGGTCGACGCCCTGGTCCTCTGAACACACGATATAAAGCGCCAGCAGCCAGGCGGCGGTCGCGTTGATCGTCATCGACGTGTTCATCTTGTCGAGCGGGATGCCGTCGAGCAGCGCCTTCATGTCGCCCTTGTGCGCGACCGGCACGCCGACCTTGCCGACCTCGCCGCGCGCGAGCTCGTGGTCGGGGTCGTAGCCCGTCTGCGTGGGAAGGTCGAACGCGATCGAGAGGCCCGTCTGGCCCTTGGCGAGGTTGCCGCGGTACAGCGCGTTGGACTTCTCCGCCGTCGAGTGGCCGGCGTAGGTCCGCATCATCCACGGACGGTCGGGTTGCGCCAAACGATGGGGGGGTCTCGGCTCCACGTCGCTCATCCCCCCGAGTGTAGGGTTCGCCCCCTCCATCAGACCCCGATTCTCAGCGGCCCCGGGTAGGTCCTCTCCATGCGAGCCATCGACGTCCACCATCTTGGCATCGAACGTGTCATCTGCAGCTGGCAGGTCGGCGACGTGCTGGTCGATCCCGGGCCCGAGTCGGCCCTTCAGACGCTGCTCGCGGAGCTCGGCGACTGGCGCCCGCGCGCGCTGCTGCTGACGCACATACACCTCGACCACGCCGGTGCGACCGGCGCGCTCGTGCAGCGCTGGCCCGACCTCGAGGTCTACGTCCACGAGCGCGGCGCACCGCACGTGATCGACCCGTCGAAGCTGCTCAGCAGCGCCGGGCGGCTGTACGGCGAGGACAACATGAAGCGGCTGTGGGGCGACGTGCTGCCGGTCCCGCAGGAGCGCGTCCACGCGCTCGTCGGCGGCGAGCGGCTCGACGTCGCCGGCGGCGTGCGCGTCGCCTACACGCCCGGCCATGCCTCCCACCACGTCTCCTATCTGCAGGAGGAGAGCGGCGCCGCCTTCGTCGGCGACGTCGCCGGCGTGCGGATCGCGCCGTGCGACCTCGTGATCGCGCCGACGCCGCCGCCGGACATCGACGTCGAGGCGTGGGAGCGCTCGCTCGACCTGCTCGCCGAGTGGAGACCGACGCGGCTGGGGCTGACCCACTTCGGCCCGGTCGAGGACGCGCTCGCCCAGCTGGAGGCGACGCGGATGTCGCTGCGCGACCTCGCCGGGCTGGCGCGCCGCGGCGACGCCGACGCGATGGAGAACGCGATCCGCGGCGTGATCGAGCGCGAGGCGGACAGCGCGGCGACGATCCAGGCGTACGAGAACGCCGTCCCGCCGCCGCACCTCTACATGGGCCTGGAGCGCTACTGGCGCAAGCGCGCAGAGCGCGAGGCCCAGGCGGCCGGCGAGCCGCGCTAAGGTCGGAATCGATGGGTCAGACGATCGAAAAGCCGCGCGTGCAGGGGCCGGGCAGCGGGCTCGGCGGCGAATGGCGCGTGATCGTCAAGAACGACGATCACAACACGTTCGACCACGTCGCGATGACGCTCGCGCGCTACATCCCCGGGATCACGGTCCCGATCGGCTACGAGTACGCCGACCGCATCCACAACAGCGGCCAGGCGATCGTCTGGTCGGGTCAGAGAGAGGTCGCCGAGCTGTACTGGGAGCAGCTGCAGGGCGCGGGGCTCACGATGGCGCCATTGGAGCAAGGCTAGCCGCGGACGTTGAAGCGCATGTCCCGCCTCACGCCCTGACCGCGTGTCGGGATCGCGCTGACGGTCACGTCGAGGCCGCCGGCGCGGCGGGCGAGGCTGCGCGAGGCCGTCAGCGGCACGCGCCAGGTCAATTCACGGCCGCGCGACAGCTCGATCGTGCGCGTGCCCATCTCGGTCGCGCCGCGCTTCATCACCACGGTGCCTCTGCAGCCGGGGCCGTCGGCGGCGAGCAGGCCGATCGCGATCTGGCAGCGGACGCGCACGACGATCGCGTTGCCCTGCAGCGGCAGCTGCGGCTTCACGCGCACGACGCTGCGCGCCGTGTCCTCGCGGTTCGGGAAGGGGAAGATCAGCGTCGGGACCGTCATGCGACCGCCGGGCGCCGGGCCGACCTCGCTGTCCTCGCAGTCGATCGCCGCGTCGTCGAGCGGGTCGATCAGCGCGAGGTCGCGGCCGGGGTTGCACGCGACCGACTGCGCGCGCCCGTCGCGCAGTTCGAAGCGGTCGTTGCCGGCGCCGCCCTCGAACTGCTCGAAGTTGAGCAGCGTGTCGCGCTCACCGCGGCTGCCGCTGCCGCCTCTGACGCTCGGTCGCACCGTCACGGCGGTCGTGCGCGCCGTGGGCGTGCCGTCGCGGCCGATGCGATCGACGTAGGTCACCAGGTCGGCGTCGGCGCCGCCGTCGAGCACGTCGTCGCCGTCGCCGCCGCCGATCACGTCCTTGCCCTTGCCGCCGAAGATCCTGTCGTCGCCGGGGCCGCCGATCAGCAGGTCGTCGCCGTCGCCGCCGATGATCGTCGCGGGCAGCGCGGCCTTGATCCGCACGTCGCTGCCGGCGTCGCCGGTCGTCACGCGCAGCCGCTCGATCCCGTCGGCCGGGCAGATCGCGTGGTAGGCGTCTCTGCTCAGTCTGCAGGTCTCGGGCAGCGCGACGATCCGCGTGGCGGCCTCGTCGACGTGCAGTTCGCCGCTGACGATCGAGATCGTGACGTTGTTCGGCTCGGTGCCGTCGGAGCGGTAGACGAGCGTGTCCTCGTCGATCGACAGCAGGCCGCCGGCGGAGGCCGAGGCGGACGCGAGCAGGCCGGCGACGAGCGCGAGCAGCAGGATGGCGGGAAGGCGGTGAGGTCTCATGAGGGGGAGAAAGACGGCGTCGCGACCGGGGACCCGATCGCGACGAAGGCGACATCGTAGAGAAGGGAACCGACAGGACGCGCGAAGGTTGCGGCGCGTCCTCGGTTCGGATGCAGCGTGCGCCGCCCGAGGGGCGGCGCCGCGCGGGCGGTGCGGGGCGTCAGGCGACGCCCGTCAGCACCTTCTTCTCCTTCGCCGCCTGCTTCTCCTCGCTCACCGTTCTGACGTTCCAGACGATGTGCAGCTTCTCCATCCCGGAGATCACCAGCGCGGACGGGTCGGCCAGTCTCTCCCAGCGCTTGAGCCCGTGCGAGGCGGACGTCGGGAACGCGTGGTGGTTGTGGTGCCACGCCTCGCCGAGCGACGGGATCGCGAGCCAGATCACGTTCGTCGACTTGTCCTCGATGTCGAAGCGGCGCGTGCCGAAGTAGTGGCAGACGGAGTTGACCGACCAGGTGACGTGGTGGATCAGGAAGATCCGCACGAGGCCGCCCCAGATGAAGCCGGTCAGCGCGCCGATCGGGTCCAAGCCGCTCAGCACGAAGCCCGCGAGCGCCGGCAGCAGCAGCGACAGCAGCACCCAGACGGGGAACGTCTTGTTGACCCAGCGGATCGGCTTGTCTCTGATCAGGTCCGGCGCGTAGCGGTGCGCGGAGGCGCGGCCGTGGCTGTCGCCGTCGAGCAGCCAGCCGACCTGCGCATGCCAGAGGCCGTGGATCGCGCCCTTGAGGCCGCCGTCGTGGCCCAGGTGGGGGCTGTGCGGATCGCCGTCCTCGTCGGCGAAGACGTGGTGCTTGCGGTGGTCGGCGACCCACGTGATGACGCTGCCCTCGATCGCCATCGAGCCGGCGATCGCGAACAGCACGCGAACGGGGGTCGAGGTCTCGAAGGCGCGGTGGGTGAAGAGGCGGTGGTAGCCGATCGTCACGCCGAAGCCGGTGAAGAGGTAGAAGAACGCGAGGATTCCGAGGTCGGTCCAGCCGACGCCCCGGTCCCACAGCAGCACGATCGCCGCGAGGATCCCGACGACCGGGAGGAAGACCGCGAGGAGGTTGTAGATGCGAGCAGGGCGAGTCATGGCTTTGGACCCTATGACGAAAGCGGCCCGCTGTCCTCGTCTACCGGCAAAGTCCTGTGGCGGCATTTTTGTACGATCCTTACAAGATGGCCTCCTCGCCCCACCTGCGTCCCTGGCATCAGCTGCCGTCCGCGGTCGCCGAGGTGCTGCGGCCCGAGCTGCCCGGCGTCGCGCGCGAGATCATCGCCGCGGTGCGCGTCGAGGTGCCGCCGTACGCGCGCCGGCTCGACGGGCCGTTCGGGCGCGGCCTGGTCGCCGGCGTCGAGCAGGCGCTGCGCCAGTTCCTCGACGGGATCGAGGCCGGCGGGAGGATGCCGCGGGCGCGCGTCTACGTCGACCTCGGCCGCGGCGAGATGCGCGCCGGCCGTTCGCTCGACACGCTGCTGAGCGCCTACCGCGTCGGCGCGCGCGTCGCCTGGCGCCGCTTCGCGCTGCTGGGCGCCGACGCGGGGCTGGAGCCCGGCACGCTGTTTCAGCTGGCCGAATCGATCTTCGTCTACATCGACGAGCTGTCGGCGAAGTCGGCGGAGGGCTACGCGCTGGAGCAGTCGGCGGCCGCGGGCGAGCGCAGCGCGCGTCGCCAGCGGCTCGTGCGGTTGCTGGTGCGCCAGCCGCCGGCCGACCCGATCGACGTCGAGGAGATCGCGCGCGAGGCCGACTGGCGGCTGCCCGAGACGCTCGCGGTCCTGGCGCTGGGGGAGGAGGAGCGCGCGCGGATCGTGCCGCGCCTGCCGGCCGACACGATCGTCGAGACGCTCGGCGAGATCGTCGTCGCGATCGTCCCGGAGCCCGACCGCAGCGACCGCGGGCCGCAGCTGGAGCGCGCCGTCGGCGTGCGCCACCACGCCGCGCTCGGCCCGTCGGTCTCGTGGCGCGACGCGGCGCTCAGCCTCGCTCGCGCGCGGGCGGTGCTGGCGCTGGTCGCCGACGGCGCGATCGCCGGCAGAGGCGTAGTGCGCGCCGAGGACCACGCCGCCGCGCTGCTGCTGCGCAGCGACCGCCGCCTGACGCAGGAGCTGATCCGCACCCGCCTGGCGCCGCTCGACGCGCTGCCCGACAGCGCGCGCGAGCGGCTGACCGAGACGCTCGGCGCCTGGATCGCCGCCCAGGGCCGCCTCCAGGTCGTCGCCGAGCGCCTCCACGTCCACCCGCAGACGGCCCGTTACCGCCTCGGCCAGCTGAGAGAGCTGTTCGGGGAGGCGTTGGAGGATCCCGGCAGACGGTTCGAGTTGGAGCTGGCGCTGCGGGCCGACGGGCTGCTGTAAGGGAGGAACGGTCGTTTGCTGGTCCCACAGACCAGTGAACGACCGCTCCTCGAACGCGTGCCGGCGCGGAGGGCCGGCGGGCGCGCGAAGATGCGGCGCGATGGCGGCTCGTCTTCGCTCCCTCTGGGAACGGCTCGTCGCGCACCCGTGGCTCGTCGGGGATCCGGCGCTGCCGGGGCGCGTCGTGCGGCTGCGGGCGCGCTGGATGACGATCGGCGCGATCGTGCTCGCCAACGCCGTCGGGACGCTGATCGTCGTCGCGTTCGCCGTCCTGGCGCTGCCGAAGCCCGACGGCGCGCTCGACGGCAGCGGCGTGCTCGCGCTCAACCTCGGCCTCGCCGGGCTCTACGCGCTCGTCGCGCTGACCGGCGGCGTCGTCTGGGGTCGCCGGACGGTCGAGGCCGGGCCGGCGGGCACCGGCGCCTGGCTGGCCGCCGACCTGCGTCCTGACGCGCGCCAGCGCCGCCACGTCCTGCGCGCTCCGCTGCGCGTGATGCGCGTCGCGGCGACGCTGTGGCTCGGCGGCGCGGTCGCGTTCAGCGTGCTCGACGGGATCGTCGACCCGCTGCTGGGCCTCGGCGTCGGGCTGACGGTCGCGCTCGGCGGCCTGACGACGTCCGCGTTCGCCTACCTGCTCGCGGAGCTGGCGCTGCGGCCGGTCGTCGCCCGCGCGCTCGCCGACGACGCGCCCGACCGTCGCGGCGTGCCGGGCGTCGCGACGCGCTGGCTGCTGGCGTGGACGCTCGGGACCGCGGTCCCGGTCGTCGGGCTCGTGCTGATCGGGATCGTCGCCTTCACGAACGTCGACATCACCGTCACGACGTTGGCGATCGCGATCGTCGTGCTCGGCTCGATCGCGCTCGTCTTCGGCGCCTTCGTGTCGGTGCTGGCGGTCTACGCGACGGTCCACCCGATCGGCGCGATCCGCCGCGCCAGCAGGCGCGTCGAGCAGGGCGACTACGACGTCGAGCTGCGTGTCTGGGACGGCAGCGAGGTCGGCGAGCTGCAGGCCGGCTTCAACGCGATGGTCGTCGGCCTGCGCGAGCGCGAGCGGATGCGCGACCTGTTCGGCCGCCAGGTGGGGGAGGACGTCGCCAGGCAGGCGCTGGAGCGGGAGGTCGCGCTGGGCGGAGAGACGCGCGACGTCGCGGTCCTGTTCGTGGACCTCGTCGGCTCCACGGCGCTCGCGACGCGGCGCCCGCCGCAGGAGGTGGTCGCGCTGCTGAACGGCTTCTTCGCCGACGTCGTCGACGTGGTCGAGCGCAACGGCGGCTGGATCAACAAGTTCCAGGGCGACGCCGCGCTGGCGATCTTCGGCGCGCCGCTGCCGCTGGCGGACAAGGAGGCGCGCGCGCTGCGGGCCGGGCGCGAGCTGGGCGAGCGGCTGCGCGCGCACGACGAGCTGGACGCGGGCGTCGGCGTCGCGGCGGGTCCGGCCGTGGCGGGCCACGTCGGCGCCGAGCGGCGCTTCGAGTACACGGTGATCGGCGACGCCGTCAACGAGGCGGCGCGGCTGTCGGATCGGGCGAAGCGCGATCCGGGGCGGGTGCTGGCCTCCGGCGCGGCGCTCGCGCGGGCCGCGCGGGCGGAGGTGGCGCGAGGTGGCGAGCACGCGGCGGGTGACTCGCCGTACGGCGAAGCCGCCCACTGGCAGCTCGACGGCGAGGCAACGCTGCGCGGGCGCGATGCGCCCACGCAGCTCGCGACTCCTGTCCAGGGTTAAGCGGCGGCGGACTCGCCGTCGGCCGGGGTCTCGACGACCTCGACCACTTCGACGACCTCGACCACCGCGACGGCCTCGGGCTCCGGCTCGGCCTCGATCCGCGCGATCACGTCGTTCCAGACGTACAGCACCGGCACCTGGTAGTAGCCGGAGTATCTGGCGCGGAAGCGGATCAGCTCGTCGCTCTCCCAGAAACGCTCCCAGTCGGCTCTGGAGTCGAACCAGCACATGTGGTCGAACTTGTAGCGATCGTCACGCGACTGGTGGACCTGGACCTCTTTCGCGCCGTACTTGAACGCCAGCGGCGCGAGGTCCTGCAGGGCAGCGGCGAGTCTCTCGTGACGAGCGATCGTGGCGTACCAGGGGATGTGAACGACACCGGCCATTGTGGAACCTCCTGGCGGGCGCGCGGTTTACGCGCCCACCTCTGCTCGGATCGCACCCGGGCCGTCGGCTGTCTTGCCCTGTCCTTCGCCAGTGGCGCCGACGAGGATCGCGATCTTGCCGAGGTGCTTGTTGTCTCGAAGGAGCTGATGCGCTTCCGCGACGCTCTCGAAGCCCATCGTCTGCCACAGGACCGGCCGGACGAGCGACTGCTCGATCAGCTCATTGGCCTTCGTCGCCTCCCAGGCGTTCGCGAAGTGTGAGCCGATGATCTGCTTCTGCTTCATCCAGAGGTACCGAACGTCGAAGTCGAGCTGAAAGCCGGAGGTCGCGCCGCAGATGACGACCTTACCGAACGGCTTGACGGCGAGGACGGACGTCGGGAAGGTCGCTCTGCCGACGTGCTCGAAGACGATGTCCGGCGCGCCGCCGAGCTTCTCCTCCAGGTCCTTGCAGAAGCGCCGCGACTCCTTGAAGCGCGCCTTGTCCTCCTCCGGCGTCTCGCCGCCGCGGCGCATCATCCCCTTGTAGTCGTTGCGGTCGATGTAGTCGGCCGCGCCGAGCTGCTTCACCAGCTCGCCCTTGTCGGCCGAGGAGACGACGCCGACCGACTGCGCGCCGGCGATCTTGCACAGCTGCGTCGCGAACACGCCGAGGCCGCCGGCGGCGCCCCAGATCAGCACGCGGTGGCCGGGCTGCAGCTTCGCCTGGTCCATCAGCATCCGGTACGCGGTGAAGTAGGTGAGGCCGTAGGAGGCGGCCTCCTCCCACGACAGGTGCGCGGGCTTGGGCAGCAGCTGCTGCGCCTGCACCTTGCAGAACTGCGCGAACGAGCCCCACGTCGTCTCGTAGCCCCAGATCTGCTGCGACGGCGCCGCGAGCGGATCGAGGCCGTGCACCTCGGGATCCTCGTAGGAGGCCTGGTTGCAGTGGATCACGACCTCGTCGCCGGGCTTCCAGCGCGTCACGCCCTCGCCGACCTTCCAGACGATCCCGGAGGCGTCGGAGCCGCCGATGTGGTGACCGTACCGGGGGTGGTCGCCGTACTTCATGATCGAGACGGGCTCGCCGAGCGCGGCCCATACGTTGTTGAAGTTGACGCCCGCGGCCATCACGCGTACGACGACCTCGAAGGCGCCTGGGTGGGGCGTCTCGATCTGCTCGACCTGGAACGCGTCTACGGGCTCGCCGAAGCGCTCCTCGCGGATCACCCAGGCGGTCATCGTCTCCGGGAGCGTGCCCGGCTCGGTCTCGACAGTCGCGATCTGGCTCACGTCAACAGCCACAGGTCCTCTTCCCACTCGTGGACGGGCGGCCATGGTAGATCCGCGCGCCGCGCAAGCACGCCGGTTCACGGAGTGAAACGACGCGAGGCCGCGCGCACGCGCGCCAATGGCTAACCTCGGGTGCGGGATGGCGTCGGAGCAGGAGATCGTCAGGGTCGCGGGCCTGCGCAAGCGCTATCGAGCGGACGGACCCGACGCCGTCGCCGGGATCGACTTCAGCGTCCGCGAGGGCGAGATCTTCGGACTGCTCGGCCCCAACGGCGCCGGCAAGACGACGACGATCGGCGTGATCACCACGCGTGTGCGGCCGACCGCCGGCAGCGCGACGGTCGACGGCCACGACGTCGCCGGTGAGCCGGTCGCGGTGAAGCGGCTGATCGCGGTCGTGCCGCAGATGAGCAACCTCGACCGCAGCCTCACCGCGATCGAGAACCTGACCTTCCACGCCGCCTACTTCGGCGCCGGCCGCCGCGAGCGGCGCGAGCGCGCGATGGAGCTGCTGGAGCGCTTCGGCCTCGGCGAGCGCGCGAAGGAGAAGGTCGCCACCTACTCCGGCGGCATGGCGCAGCGGTTGATGATCGCCCGCGCGCTGATGCACCAGCCGCGCGTGCTGTTCCTCGACGAGCCGACGACGGGCCTCGATCCGCAGTCGCGCCACTTCCTCTGGGAGACGATGCTCGACCTGCGCACGCGCGGCACGACGCTCGTGCTGACGACCCACGACATGGCCGAGGCCGACCGCCTCTGCGACCGCATCGCGGTCGTCGACCACGGCAGGATCATCGCGCTCGACACGCCGCGCGGCCTGCGCGGGCTGCTGCCGGCCGAGGCCGGGATCGATCTGCTGCTGGAGGGGGCGCCGCCCGCCGCTGCGAGGTTCGAGGCGCTGTCCGGCGCCGAGAAGGTCGAGGTGTCCGAGGCGGGCGAGGGCCGTTGGCGCGTGCGCGTCTATGGCACCGGCGCCGGACTCGCCTCCGAAGCGCTCGCGACGACGAGCGCCGACGGCAACGGCCTGATCGAGCTGCGCCGCCTCGAGGGCAGCCTCGAGGACGTCTTCATGCACCTCACAGGTCGGGAGATGCGATGAAACTGCGGGCAAAGCCCTCGTTCCACTGGGAACGCTCGCCTGGCGGCTCGCCTTCCCACGCGCAGGACGCTCGATGACCGCCGCCTCCTCCCAGCTGCGCACGTTCCTCGCGCTCTGCTCGCGCGACCTGTGGGTGACGGTCCGGCGCGAGCCCGGCAGCTTCCTGATCCAGGCGCTGCTGCAGCCGATCTTCTTCCTCTTCGTCTTCGGCCGCGTGCTGCCGGACATCGGCGCCGCGCAGGGCGACTACGGCGCGCAGCTGCTGCCGGGCGTGATGGCGCTGACGCTGGTGCTGACCGCGCTGCAGAACACCGCGCTGCCGCTGGTGATCGAGTTCTCCTTCACGAAGGAGATCGAGGATCGCCTGCTGGCGCCGATCGGGGTCGAGTGGGTCGGGGCGCAGAAGATGCTGATCGCGGCGCTGCGGGCGATCGTCGCGGCGGCGCTGATCCTGCCGCTGGGCGCGCTGATCCTGCCGGGCGGGATCGACCTCGGCGCGATCTCGTGGGGCACGCTGCTGCTGGTCGCGATCCCCGGCGCGCTGACGGCCGCGGCGATGGGCCTGGTGCTCGGCACGGCGGTCCCGCCGCAGCGGATCTCGATCATGTTCGCGCTGATCCTGACGCCGCTGATCTTCACCGGCGCGACCTTCTACCCGTGGCAGTCGCTCGAGAACCTGCGCTGGTTCCAGGTCTTCACGCTGTTCAACCCGATGACGTACGTGAGCGAGGGGATGCGCGCGGCGACGACCGCCGGGCCGCACCTCGGCAGCGAGTGGATCGCGCTCGGCCTCGTCGTCACGCTCGTGCTGTTCTGGGCCGTCGGCCTGCGCGGCTTCCGCCGCCGCGCGGTCGCGTAGACGCCGCCTCACAGGAATTTCACGGCCGCCGGGAAGGATTGCGCGGCCGCGGAGTCTCGACGGGCATGCGCACACGACTGATCCCGCTCGCGGTCCTCGCCGGCGTCGCCGGCATCGCGACCGCCGTCCTGCCGAGCCTGGCGACTGGCGACACGCCGCCGTCGACCGGCAGCTTCGTCGCCTCCGACTTCGCGTGGAGCGCCGTCGGCGGCGGTCCGACCGTGACGATCGTCCCCGGCGGGACCGTCAGATTCTCGTATCCGTCTGGCGGCAGCGCGCACAACGCCGACTTCGGCTCCGACGGTCCGTCGTCGTGCTCGCCGTCGCTGCCGGGCGCGCCCGAGGAGTCGGGCTGGAGCAGCGACTGCAGATTCGACACGGCCGGGACGTACAGATTCTTCTGCGACCTGCATCCGAACATGGCCGGCACCGTCGTCGTGACGAGCGAGACGAGAACGACACCGACCGAGCCGACGACCGACAGAACGACCACGACGCCGACGACGCCCGGCAGAACGACCACGACGCCGACGAGAACCACCACGACACCGACGACCACGACCGGCAGAACGACGCCGGACACGGGGACGCCCGGCGGCGACGGCGGCAGGGGCGGCGACGGCGGCGGCAGGGGCGCAGGCGGCGGGGACGCCGGCGGCGGTGGGGGCGGCACGGGCGGCGGCGGTGGCTCCGCGCCGACCCGCTCCAACGCGCCCGGTGGCGCAGGCGGCGCGCGCCCCACCGCCGGAGGCACGCTGGCCCTGCGCGTCGCGCGCGCCCAGCGCGGCACGCACGTGAGCGGTTCGCTGGCGCTCGGCAGAGCGAGAGCGCGCGTCCGCGTCGAGCTGCTCGCGAGCCCCAGAGCGCTCGGCAGAAGAGGCCGCACGCCGCTGGTCGCCGGCAGCCTCTCCAAGCGCAGCGCAGGCCCCGGCACGGTCAGATTCACGGTCGCGCTGTCACCGGCCGCCACGCGAGCCCTCCAGCGCCGCGGAGCCCTCGCCCTGACGGTCCGCGCCACCGCCACGCCGCTCTCCGGCGGCAAGCCGAGAACGGCCCGCGCCACGGTCACGCTCAGTCGAAGAAGTGCGCGCGCTTGAACCAGCCGAACAGGCCGAGCGCGGCCAGCAGCGCGCCGCCGACGCCGAAGATCAGGAACGAGTGCAGCGAGTTGATGTGGCCCGTCAGCCAGCCGAAGTTCATCCCGAAGAAGCCGGTCAGCGCGGTCACCGGCAGGAACACGGTCGACACGAGCGTCAGCTGCTTCATGACCGCGTTCATGCGGTTGGAGGTCGTCGACAGGTAGACGTCCATCAGCCCGGTCAGCAGGTCGCGGTAGGCGTCGACCGTGTCCGACAGGCGGATCAGGTGGTCGTAGACGTCGCGGAAGTAGTCGCGCGTGCCGACGCTGAGGCCGGGCAGGTCGTTGATGTCGTCGATCGCCCGCTGCGCGAGGTCGCGCTGCGGCGTGATCACGCGGCGCAGCGCGCCCAGCACTCGCTTGAGGTGGAACACTCTCTGCAGCTGCTCGGTGTTGGCTGAGAGGATGATCGCGTCTTCGAGCGCGTCTATCGTCTCGTCGATCTCGTCCAGCACCGGGAAGAACGTGTCGGTCAGCACGTCGAGGATCCGGTAGACGACGAACTGCTCGTTCTCCGGCGAGTGCCCCTCCTGCTCGAGGTTGCGGCGCAGGTCCTCCAGCGCCTCGCATTGGTGGCGGCGGACGGTCACGATCCAGCTGCCGCTCACCAGCAGGTGGACCTCCACGAGCGCCGGGCGGTCATCGCCCTCCTCCGCGTCGTGATGCGGCTGCAGCCCGTGCGCGCCGTAGAAGACGAGCAGCATGTGGTCGCCGTATCTGTCGAGCTTCGGCCGCTGCTCGAACTCCTTCGTGTCCTCCAGCGCGAGCGGGTGCCAGCCGAACTTTCTCGCGAGCCCGTCGAGCTGCTCGTCGGTCGGCGAGTGCACGTCGAGCCAGAAGAACTCTCTGCGCTCGAGCAGCTCGTCCAGGTGTCTGTCGTCAACGCTGTCGAAGAGCATCGTCACCCGCACGCTACCGCGGGCGGGCGACGACGTGAGGACTCAGGCGGTCAGGCGGTGATCGGCTCGGGCTCCGGCGCCAGCTCGGGCGCGGGGACCGGTACCTGCTCGCGCGCCGGCGGGCGTCTGCCGGAGATCAGCGCGGCCGCGACGAACGCGCCGAGGATCGCGACGATGCCGCTGATCTTCATGCCCGTGCCGAAGGCGGCGATGAAGGCGTCGTGGGTCGCGTCGACGACGCGCGCCGGAGCGGCGCCGTCGCTGACCCCGCCGCCGCCGAGCGACTCGGCGAGGCGGTCGCGCGCACCCTGGCCGACGCCCGGCAGCGACTCGTCGAGCTTCGACTTGCCGACGCCCGCGACGATCGCACCGAAGACGGCGACGCCGAAGGTCGAGCCGACCATCCGGCCCATCGACAGCACGCCGGAGGCGACGCCGACCTTCGTGCGGTCGACCGCGTTCATCGCGGCGGTCGTCATCGGCGACATCACGAGGCCGATCCCGACGCCGAGCAGGATGAACGACGGCAGCAGGAAGCCGTAGCCGGTGTCCGAGGTCAGGAACGACTGCCAGATCTGCGATGCGCCGACGATCAGCATGCCGGTGACGAGCAGCGGCTTGGGTCCGATCCTGTCGGTCAGGCGGCCGGCGAGCGGCCCCATCACGATCAGCACGAGCGTCATCGGCAGGAAGCGCACGCCGGTCTGCAGCGCCGAGTAGCCGAGGATGTTCTGCATGTAGAGGGCGGTGAAGAAGAAGACGGCCATCATCCCGAAGGAGACGATGAAGCCGACGCTGCTGGCGCCGAGGAACTGGCGCGACTTGAAGAACGAGAAGTCGACCATCGGCGTGTCGACGCGCAGTTCGATCGTCACGAACGCGGCCAGCGAGACGATCGCGAGCGCGATCAGGCCGATGATCCTGGCCGAGCCCCAGCCCCAGCTGTTGCCCTCGATCAGCGTCAGCACGAGGCTCGTGAGGCCGACCGTCAGCGTCGCGATGCCGGCGTAGTCGATCTTTCTGCCGACCGTCTCGTCGCGCGACTCCCTGACGGCGAACAGCGTCATCGCGATCGCCGCGGCGGCGACCGGCAGGTTGAGGAAGAAGATCGCGCGCCACGAGACCTGCTCGGTCAGGAAGCCGCCGACGACCGGGCCGATCGCGAGCGCCAGCGCGGAGACGCCGGCCCACGTGCCGAGCGCCTTGCCGCGCTCCTCGGGCGGGAACGCGTTGGTCACGATCGACAGCGTCGCGGGCATCATCATCGCCGCGCCGACGCCCTGTATCGCGCGGCCGATCACGAGCAGCGTGTCGTTGGGCGCGAGGCCGATCGCAGCGCTGGAGAGCGCGAACAGCGAGACGCCGCCGAGGAAGATCTTGCGGCGTCCGAAGATGTCGCCGAGGCGACCACCGACGACGAGCAGCACCGCGAGCGAGAGCGTGTACGCGTTGATCGTCCATTCGAGGCCGGCGAGACTGGCGCCGAGGTCGTTCTGGATCGAGGGCAGCGCGACGTTCACGACGGTGTTGTCGAGCATCAGCATGAAGAGCGCGAAGCACATCGCCGCGAGCGTCCACCAGCGGCGGTTCTCCTCGGTCAGCGAGAGGGCGCGTATGCGATCGGTCATCTGGAGGGGCCTTCCTTCGACGGTGTGACGTCGAGCAGTTGCAGCAGCGGGGCGATCGCGTCGGCGAGCGCGCGGCGCTGGGACTCGGAGAGGGTCGCCGTGAAGCCGGCGAGGTTCGCGACGTTGGTCGCGTGCAGCTCGCGGATCGCGCCGCGGCCGGCGGGCGTCAGGTGGACGCGCTTGATGCGGCGGTCGGTCTCGCATTCGACGCGGTCGACGTAGCCGCGCTGGTGGAGGCCGTCGATCGCGCGGCTGGCGGCGGCGAGCGAGAGGCTGAACTGCTCGCCCAGCGCCTTCACGCTCAGCTCCTGCTGCTCGCCCTCGCGTGCAAGCAGGTGCAGCATCTTGAACTGCGTGATCGACAGCCCCATGTCGGCGAGCATCTGGAAGAGGTCGCGCGAGACACGCTGGTTGAGCGTGAAGAACATCGCGTACAGATCGCGCGCGACGTCGGTGGGAGTGGAGGAGTTGGAGGTGGGAGCAGTTGCTTGCACGTATGCAAGTGTTGCACGCGCGCAGTTGATTGCGCGGACGCAACCATTAGCATCGTGTTAGGGCGCGATCGAACGGCAGCGGTAGGCGCTGCGGGAGCGTCTTTGCGCGCGCCGCTACGGCAGCAGCAGCTTGGCCTGAGCGCTCTCGCGTTCTCTGCCGACGCGCAGCAGCGCCGGTCTCGGGCCGCGTCTGGCGCTGCCGGCGCTGATCACGCAGTCGCCCTCGACCAGCACGACGCTCAGCTTCGCGGTGCCCATCGGATTGATCGGCCCGCTCGAGGCGTCGGCGGCGAGGCAGGCGCTGGTGGAGCCGTCCGGCGGCGACAGCCTGACGTCGCGCGAGCGGCCGCTCTGGTTGGAGACGGTCACGGTCGCCGGACCGGCGCCCAGTCTCGCGGGCGTCACGAGCACGCGCGTGTCGGTCACGTTGACCGACACGATGACGGGCACTGGAGGGCGCTTGTCGTTCGCATAGTCGTCGGATCCGCCGCACCCGGCGACGAGCACCGCGACGCTGATCGCCCCCACCATCCGCTTCCGCATCGTGGCCCTGATCTCCTCTTCGCTTCCAGTCCGTCACCTGGGCCCGCGTCGCGGCGCGCGCACGCCCGTCGGCGGTGGCGAAACCTTAGCCGACTGACCAGTCAATCGCCACCAGACATTTCGGCGATACCCCGCATCTGCGGCGGATTCCCAGCTAATAGTGGTCGCGCGATTGCGCCAGCGATGGCGCTCGCGCGCTCCGTGAACGGATTTGTGCCCCGATGGCGCGTGCGCGCCAGCCCGCTCCCGCGCTGGCGCTCCCGCATGGCCTGGTCGCGATGCGGGAGCGTCTGACGCTTGGGGAACGCTGGTCGGGCTAGTTCTGCGAGTCGTCGTCGGCGGCTGCGCCGACGAGGCGCTGCCGTTCGGCGGCGACGTCGTGGAGCGCCTGCTGGAGGCGCTCCCACGAGATCAGCTCGGCGTCTTCGTACTCCACGCCGGCGAGCTCAGTGATGCTGCTGCGGTAGTCCTGCCACGCGGTGCGCGTGCGGTCGTCCAACTCTCTGAGCTGGCGGTCGGTCTCGTGGTCGGCTGCGAACGTCGTCATCGGGCGCCTCCTTCCTTCGATGGTGCCCCCGTTGTTGTGGAGACATCGTACCCATGGTTGCTGTCAGTACACGACGGCAACCGTTGGAAACTGGATCAGTTGCGGTCGGCCGGCGATGCTCAGAACGGCAGTGCGATGACCTCGGCGGTCGCTTCGCCGACGCTGACCGTCGTGCCCGGCTCGGCTTCGCGCCGCACCAGCGCCAGTGCGATCGAGCCGTGCGCCGGTGAGACGGCGACGCTGCCGACCGCGCCGACGCGCTTGCCGTCGAGCGTCAGCTCGGTTCCGCTCGCGACCGGGGCCGACAGCCGCAGGCCGCGCAGGTGGCGGTTCGGCTTGCCCTTGTAGAACAGCCGCGCGACCGTCTCCTGCCCGACGTAGCACCCCTTCGTGAAGGAGACGGCCCGCTCGTTGAGGTCGGCCTCCTGCGGGATCGTCGTGTCGTCGAGGTCGACGCCGTAGCGCGGCCGCCCGCGCTCCACGCGCACGACCTCGGCGACCGCCTCCGGCACCGGGACCGCGCCGCGGGCGACCAGCAGCTGCTTCAGCGCCTCCGTCTGGGCGGAGTCGACGAGCAGGTCGACGCCGAGGTCGGTCGCGATCAGGCGGACCGGGATCCCGTCCAGCTCCGCTGCCGCGTTCGCGTGCTCCTCGGCGGGCAGCTCGCCGGGTTGCGCCGCCTCGCCGAGCAGCTCGCGCGCCTGCGGGCCGACGAGCGACAGCAGCCCGCGCTCCAGCGTGCGTCTGTGCAGCTCGACGTCGAAGCCGAGCTTGTAGCGGCGGATCATCGTGAACAGCTCCTGCAGCGCGACGCGCTCGGTGTCGAGCAGCAGTTCGTCGCCGGCGTCGAGCACGCGCAGGTCGCCGAGCATCTTGCCCTTCGCCGTCAGGAACGCGGCGTAGAGGCCGTGCCCCGGCTCCAGCGCGACCACGTCGTTGGTGATCTGCCCCTGCAGGAATCTCTTCGTGTCGGCCCCGCTCAGCGCGAGCTTGCCGCGCTCGGAGCGGTCGACGAGCCCGGCGCCGGTCCGGACGGCGTTCTCGTGCTCGCTCAGCTGCTCGGTCGTGCCCATCTCGCCGAGGATAGAAGGGCCGGATCCGGGTCCGAGGTTTTGGCATGCCATAATCGCGGTCATGGTCACCCCGTCGTCACAGCCGCACTCGACCGCCGTCGAGGATTATGCGAAGGCGATCTATGCGCTCGAGACGCGCGCCGGCGCCGCCGTCACGACCAACGCGCTGGCCGAGCGGCTCGGCGTGACGCCCGGCTCCGCCTCGGCGATGGTGCGCAAGCTCGACGAGCTGGGGCTCGTCACGCACGTGCCGTACAAGGGCGTCGTGCTGACGGAGTCCGGCCGCAGAGTCGCGCTGGAGGTGCTGCGCCACCACCGCCTGCTGGAGCTGTACCTGGCCGAGTCGCTGGGGCTGCCGTGGGATCGTGTCCACGCCGAGGCGGAGGTGCTCGAGCACCACATCTCCGAGGAGCTGGAGGAGCTGATCGCGGCGAAGCTCGGCCACCCGACGCACGACCCGCACGGCGATCCGATCCCCACGCGCGACCTCATGATCGAGGAGCGCCCGGGGGAGAGCATGGCGGCGCTGGAGCCCGGCGAGCGCGGCTGCTTCACGCGCATCTCCGACCAGGACCCGGCGATGCTGCGCTACCTCGACGAGCGCGGGATCCGGCCGGGCGACGACTTCGAGGTCGTCGACAAGCAGCCGTTCGGCGACGGGCCGCTGTTCGTGCGCTTCGACGGCGGCGAGGACGTGCACGTGTTGGGCGGCGCGCTCGCTGCGGCGATGCGCGTCGAGGTCACGCGGTGAATCCTCCGCCGCCTCCGCCGCCTCCGCCGCCCTCCTCTTCGACGGTCTCCGCGGCGGTCACGCCGGAGGAGGCCTCGGCAGCCGCGCTGCCGGCGCCGACCGCGCTGCAGGAGATCCGCGGGCGCAAGGGGCTGAAGGGGATCGTGCCGTTGCTCGGTCCCGCCTTCGTGGCGGCGATCGCGTACGTCGACCCGGGCAACTTCGCGACCAACATCGACGGCGGCGCCAGCTACGGCTACACGCTGCTGTGGGTGATCCTCGGCGCGAACCTGATCGGGATGCTGATCCAGACGCTGTCGGCGAAGCTGGGCCTGGCGACCGGCAAGAACCTGCCGGAGCTGTGCCGCGAACGGCTGCCCAGACGCGCCTCGTTCGGCCTCTGGATACAGGCCGAGCTGATCGCGATGGCGACCGACCTGGCCGAGTTCATCGGCGCGGCGATCGCGCTCAACCTGTTGTTCGGCGTGCCGCTGTTCATCTCCGGCCTGCTGACCGCCGTCGTCGCGTTCGGGATCCTCGCGCTCCAGTCGAAGGGCTACCGCCGCTTCGAGCTGGCGATCGGCGGGATGCTCGCCGTGATCCTGCTCGGCTTCCTCTACGACACGCTCAAGGTCGGGCCGGACGCGAGCGGCGTGCTGAGCGGCTTCGTCCCGGGCTTCGCCGGCGGCGACTCGGTCCTGCTCGCCTGCGGCATCCTCGGCGCGACCGTGATGCCGCACGTGATCTACCTGCACTCGGCGTTGACGCAGAGACGGATCGCGGTCGAGAACGACGAAGAGCGTCACCGGCTGTTCAAGTTCCAGACGGTCGACGTCGTGATCGCGATGTCGATCGCCGGCATCGTCAACATGCTGATGCTGGTGATCGCGGCGTCGCTGTTCTTCGGCGCCGACATCCCGAACGTCGACACGCTCGAAGGCGCCTACCACGGCTTCGACGTGCTGATCGGCGGCGGCGCGGCGCTCGCGTTCGCGCTCGCGCTGCTGGCGTCCGGGTTCGCGAGTTCGTCGGTCGGCACCTACGCCGGTCAGGTGATCATGTCCGGCTTCATCAACCGCACCGTGCCGCTGGCGCTGCGGCGGCTGGTGACGATGACGCCGGCGCTGATCGTGCTCGCGCTCGGGCTCGATCCCTCGCGCGCGCTCGTGATCAGCCAGGTGGTGCTGTCGTTCGGGATCCCGTTCGCGGTCGTGCCGCTGATCATCCTGACGAGCGACCGCGACGTGATGGGCACGCTCGTCAACCGCCGCTCGACGACCATGATCGGGTGGGCGATCTCGGGCGCGATCATCCTGCTCAACGGCTTCCTGCTCTACCAGACGTTCTTCGGATAGGGCGCGTAACCTGTGTCGTCTATGCCTCTCGCCGACACCTTTCAGCAGATCGTCGACTCGCTGCCCGACGACTGGACGGACCTCGAGCTCGACCTGCGGATCGAGGACGAGACCGAGTACGTGCACGCGGCGACCTACCTCGTCACGTGCAACGCGCAGCCGTACTCCAGACACGACTGGCACTGGCGCCTGCTCGTCGCGCACCGCTTCGGCCACGCGGCCGCGGTCCCGGCCGTCCACGGCGCGCTGAGACTGCTCGACAACGCCGGCATCAAGGGCGAGCTGGTGCTGCGCGAGTCGCGCGCCGGCCGCGTCGAGGTGACCCAGATGTGGGGTCGCCCCGAGTCGGTTCGCAGAGAGTTCAAGCAGCTGCGGGCGCAGTAGCGCTCGCAACCTCGACGCTCCGCGCGCGATTGCGTTGTACTTGCGCGCATGAGCATCTGCGTGATCACCGGCGCCTCGTCCGGCATAGGCGAGGCGACCGCGCGCCGGCTCGCGCGTGAGCGGGGCACGAGACTCGTGCTCGTCGCGCGCCGCGAGGAGCGGCTGCGCGCGCTGGCCGACGAGCTGGGCGGTGCGACCGTCGTCGCCGTCGACCTGACGACCGACGGAGCGCCGGCGCTCGTGCGGGAGGCGATCGAGCGCGAGCACGGCGGGCGGCTCGACCTGCTCGTCAACAACGCCGGCGCCGGCTGGGGCGGGTCGTTCGCCAGAACCGGCTGGGAGGAAGTGCGCAGAACGATGGCGCTCAACTTCGACGCCGTCGTGCGCCTGACGGAGGAGCTGCTGCCGCTGCTGCGCGCCTCGGCGCCGTCGTCGATCGTGATGGTCGCCTCCACCGCCGGCCGCATCGGGCGTGCGAAGAGCGGCGCCTACTCGGCCTCGAAGTTCGCGCTCGCCGGCTGGACCGACTCGCTGCACCTGGAGGAGAAGCGGGGCGGCGTCCACGTCGGCCTCGTGCTGCCCGGCTTCGTCGCGACCGAGGGCTTCCCGCAGACGGCGCTCGTCGGCAGGGCGACGACCCGCTGGCTCGTCTCCAGCGCCGACAAGGTCGCCGACGCGATCGTCGACGCCGGCCCCGGCGGCAAGGCGGAACGGTACGTCCCCCGCCCGTACGCGCTGGCGGCAGCGGCGCGCGTGGTCATGCCGGGCCTCGTGCGGCGCGTGCTGTCGCGCTGAGCCCCCGCGCCGCTCAGGAGTCGTGCGTCGTGCCCGCGGCTTCTCGCACGACGGAGGTGTCGTAGCGCGGGTCGTTCAGCGGGAGCGCTCCCTGCAGGCGGCTGGGCGGGTACATCGCCTGGCCGGCGGCCGGCAGCGCGGCCTCCAGCCGTCTGCGGTTCAGGCCGGGGAACTGCTCCTGCAGGTCGCTGAGGCTGCTGGCGGGGTCGGTCAGCGTCTGGTCGTAGCCGCGCAGGATCCCGGCGACCGCGGCCTTCGCGATGCTCGGGTCCTCGTCGAGGCGCTCGCGCGTGGTCGTCAGGATCAGCCGCGGCGCGCGGGCGCCGGTGGGCGCGTTGGTCAACGCCATGATCCCGACCAGCTCGGGCTGACCGCTCAGCTGGTCCGCGCTGATCACGGCGAAGTCGGCTCTGTCGTCGAGCAGCGCTCTGAGGCCGGCGCCGGGAGCGCGCGGCGCGCGCAACCGCAGGTGAACGCCCTCCGCGCTGTCGAATCCGCGTTGGACCGCGGCGGCGATCGGCGCGTCGTACGCCTGCGGCCGCCCGTCGAGCACGAGCGTCGCGTCGACCTCCGGCCGATCGTCGCCGACGGTGCCGCAGCCGGCGAGGGCGAGTGCGGCGAGGAGCACAAGGAGGGTGCAGTGCAGGAGGCGCTGGCGCGGCATGCGGCGAGAGGATCGCAGGCGCGGGGTAGGCTCGCCGTGTGATGAGTGCCGCGAGCGTCCGCCATCCGATCTTCGCACGCGTCTTCGATCGCTTCTGCGGCGCGCTGGAGAAGGAGATCGGCCCCCATCGCGACGAGCTGCTGGCGAGGCTCGGCGGGCGCGTCGTCGAGCTGGGCGCGGGCAACGGGATCAACTTCGGCCACTATCCGGGCACGGTCGACGAGGTCGTCGCGATCGAACCGGAGCCGTATCTGCAGACGAAGGCGCGCGCGGCTGCCGCAAGCGCGCCGATCGACGTGACGGTGCTCGACGGGACCGCCGACGCGCTGCCGCTGCCCGACGATGCGGCCGACGTCGCGGTCACGTGCCTCGTCCTCTGCACCGTGCCGGACCAGGCACGGGCGTTGGCGGAGCTGCGGCGCGTGTTGAAGCCCGGCGGCGAGCTGCGCTTCCTCGAGCACGTCCGCTCGCAGCGCCCGCGACTGGCGCGCGTCCAGCGCCGGCTCGACTCCTCCGGCATCTGGCCGCGGCTCGGCGGCGGCTGCCACTGCGCCCGCGACACGGCCGCGGCGATCGCGGCGGCGGGCTTCGAGATCGAGCGCGTGCGCAGCTTCGACGTCGGCCCCTCCTGGGGCCACACGAGCCCCCACGTGCTGGGAGCGGCGCGCGCACAATAGGATCGCCCGATGTCTGATCTACGCGCGGCGATCGTCGGCTACGGCTTGGCGGGGGAGGTGTTCCACGCGCCGTTGATCGACGCCGCGCCCGGGATCGAGGTCACGACGATCGTGACCGGCAACCCCGAGCGGGCGGAGCGCGCGCGGGCGGCGTATCCGAACGCGCGGATCCTCCCGGACGCCGAGCGGCTGTGGGCGTGCGCTGACGACCACGACCTCGTGGTGATCGCGGCCCCGAACGCGGTGCACGTGTCGCTCGCGCGCCGCGCGATCGACCACCGCCTCCCGGTCGTCGTCGACAAGCCGCTCGCCAACGACGCGGGCGCGGCGCGCGGCCTGATCGCGCACGCCGAACGTGCCGGCACGCCGCTGACGGTCTTCCACAACCGCCGCTGGGACAGCGACCAGCTGACGCTGCGGCGACTGCTGGACGAGGGCGCGCTCGGCGACGTGCTGCGGGTCGAGTCGCGGATGGAGTCGTGGGCCGCCGACGGGCTCGCGACGCGCTGGCGGCTGGAGGACGATGCGGGGACCGGCGGCGGGATCCTGCTCGACCTGGGCGCCCATCTCGTCGATCAGGTGCTGACCCTGTTCGGACCAGTCGCGACCGTCTACGCCGAGTTGGACCGGCGCGCCGGCGGGGTCGTCGACGAAGCCTTCCTCGCCCTGCGTCATCGCAGCGGCATCCTGTCGCACCTGTGGGCCGCCAACGCGGTCGTGCCCGGCCCGCGGCTGCGCGTGCGCGGCACCCGCGCCGTCTTCGACCAGCCGCACCCCGACGAGCAGGAGGCGGCGCTCGTCGCCGGCGCCCGACCCAGCCCCGACGCCCTCTGGGGCGTCCCCGACAGAGCCCACTGGGGGCGCCTGCTGACGGCGGACGCCGAGCCGCGCGCCGCTGCCGCACCGTTCGACCGGGCGACCGACGTGCCTGGGACGCCGGCGGACGGGCCGCTTGGCGCTCCCGTCCCCGCCGAACCCGGCGGCTGGGATCTCTTCTACCCGGCCGTCGTGTCCGCCCTGCTCGCCGGTACGCCGATGCCGGTCGACCCGCGTGAGGCGGTCGACACGCTGCGCGTCCTCGACGCCGCCCGCCTCAGCGCCGCCGCCACGCGGATCGTCGTGCTCGGCGGCTGAGGGGCACTACGCGGCGGCCGTCTCGCGTCATCGAGGGGAACTCGTCCATTCCCGCCCTGAAGGGAAAGGGCGGGGAATTCGCCCCGGGGCGAGGTTCGTGGGGCGGAGCCTTCTACACTCCGTCGCGAATGGCGCGCCGGGTCACTTTTAGTCGGAATTTGACGTTGTCGTTGTCGCGGTCGTGTCAGTGTTTTTGT